>CAVTNE010000019.1:0-83744 GCA_963735965.1 uncultured Solirubrobacterales bacterium | reverse complement strand
AGCGCCCGGCGCCCGGGTCGTCGCGGTGCTCCTCGGAGACATACCAATCGACCCAGGCAGCAAACGGATCGTGCGGGTCATGGGCGTATTGGTCGAGCGTTTGGTCGGCATACGCGAAAGCATGCTCCGCGGCTGCGGCGATCAGATCGTCTCGTGACCCGAAGTGCTTGTAGAAGCCGCCATGGGTGAGGCCAGCCGCCCGCATGGTCTCGGCGACACCGGGGCCATCGAGGCCTTCCTCACGGATCCGCGCTGACGCGAGCTCGACGATCCGCTGGTGGGTCCTTGCCTTCTCTTCTCGTGACTGCCTCATTTGACATAGATGATAGCGATCATCTAAGCTAGAGGACGCACATCCTCCAAATGCGTCGTGACCAAGCTCTCCCGAAGATCCTCGAGGGGCATCGACGCCGTTGCCCGGTGAGGGGGGATAGGCAAACATGACCACCACCACAGCGAGTCCGTCCCTTTCCGACGCGGTCGAGCCTCAGTACGTAGACCGCCCGGGCGGGCGCTGCGCTGCCGGCGGTTCGCCAAGACCGCCACGCCGCCGCTGCCGATGTGTATGCGTTTCCGGTTGGATCGCTCACATGCGGAAGCTTGTCCAACCAGGTAAAGGCACAGATCACCGCAATCCGGGGGCACAAAGGCCCGTGGGACCGCGTGCCGGAACTCGAGCATCCCGTCCCGGCGGCCAACTGCGCTCATGCCCGCTGTCGCCGACGACTGCGCTATCGCCGGGACAATGAGAACGGCGCGCACCGTACGGTCGGGCTGGTTGAGAGGACTGTGATCGAGCCATGCCGTCGCCGTGGCTGGCTGTCGGGTTTGAGACGGATCCGCTGAGCCGCGCTCGACAGCTGCAACGGAGCTGGGAGCGACTGCTCGCCGAGGGCGCGCTCGGCACGGAGCTTCCACCGGACGCGATGGCAGGATTGCGCCCGACGATCCTCGAGTCGTGGCGGCGTTCGCTTGGGACGGGTCTTGATCCAACCGAATTGATGGTTCCGATCGAGGCGGACCCGTCGGCGATCCATGAGCGCTGGCTCGAGCATCCGCTTGGCTCGCTCGGACCCGTGCTCGCGGCGCAACTCGGGCAAGTAGCCGAGGAGTCGCAGAGCCTGGTCGTGGTGAGCGATGCCTCCGGGCTCCTCTTGCGCATCGACGGGGCCGATTCGCTGAAGGCGCGCGCGGCCGAGATGAATTTCGTGGAGGGCGCACTCCTCAGCGAGGCGGTCGATGGCACGAACGGTATCGGGACGGCGCTCGCCGCGGATCACCCGCTTCAGGTGTTCGCTTTCGAGCACTTCAACGAGAGCCACCACCAGTGGTTCTGCTCCGGCGCGCCGGTGCACGACCCGGTGTCCGGCCAAATAGTGGGACTCGTCGATCTCTCGAGCCTCTGGAAGATCGCCCATCCCCGGAGTCTGGAGCTGGTGAGCGCCGCCGCGACGACGATGGAGCGGTGCCTCTTGGACAACCGGCGCGACCGAGACGCCCGGCTGAGGCGTCGCTACTCCGATCTGATGACCAGAAGCACCGATCTGCTCGTAGATCGGGAGGGCTATACGCTCGACGGCGAGGAACCGAAGCACCGTACCCCGATTGAGGTTCCGGAGGGCGGTGGCGAGCTCGTCCTCCAGGACGGGTCGGTTGCCGTGGCGGAGGCGCTGGGTCAGGGCGAGGCGTATCTCGTCCGCCGACCCCGCCCCGGTGGCGCCAGGTCTGCGGCTGTCGGCGCCCTCGAGCGCGCAGAACAGCGCGCTCGCGAGCTCGCCAGCGAGCAGGCCGCGCTCCGCCAGGTCGCAACCCTCGTCGCGCGTGAATCGCCGCCTGACCGCCTGTTTGCGGTTCTCGCCGAGCAGGGCGCCCGGATCTTTGACGTCCCGCTGGTGACACTGGTCCGCTTCGAACCGGACGGGCCGGTCGTTCTGGGCGGCTTCCATGAGGGCGGAGAGCACCCGTTCCCTGTCGGATCGCGCTGGCCGCTCGACACCGAGGACGTGATCGCAGCCGTCCGTCAGAGCGGCCGCCCGGCCCGCGTTCAGGGCAGTGCGCGTAACCGGACGGAGCCACGTGCCGTCCTTCGGTTGTCCGGCATGCGCTCCGCAATCGCGAGCCCAATCCTGGTCGAGGAGCGCCTATGGGGAGCAATGGTGATTGCGTCGCCGCGGCGCGAGCCCCTTCCGGAGGACACAGAGCCGCGGGTCACGGACTTCACCGAGCTCGTAGCGACAGCGATCGCGAATATCGAGTCGCGCGCCGCGCTGGCGCGGATCGCAGAAGAGCAGGCCGCGCTGCGGCGGGTCGCGACTCTGGTCGCACGCGGAGTCAGCCCGGACGAACTGTTCTCGGCCGTCACCAACGAGATCGGGCGGCTCTTCGGCGCCGAGTCGGGGATCGCCCGGTTCGAACGCGACGGATCCGACATGGTCGTCGTCGGGCTGACCCAGGGCATTCCGGCCTTGACCGTCGGATCGCGCTGGCCTTTCCCGGACTTCCTGGCGGCTACCGAGGTCTACCGCACCGGTCGACCCGCGAGGAAGGAGCGGGGTGGCTACGAAAACCCGTTCGGCCCGGCCGACGACATGCTTCGGAGGCTGAACCTTCTCTCTAGCGTTGCCGCGCCGATCGTGGTCGAGGGCAATCGGTGGGGTGTCGTCACAGTCGTGGATCCGCACAAGCACCTCCCCTCCAACGCGGAGGAGCGCCTCGAGAAGTTCACCGAGCTGCTGGCGACGGCGATCGCGAACGCGGAGAGCCGCGCTGAGCTCGCGGCGTCGGAAGCTCGCGCTCGAGGGCTCGCGAGAGAGCAAGCCGCGCTGCGCCGCGTCGCGACCCTCGTGGCCAGCGAGCACACTCCCGATGACCTCTTCACGACGCTGGCCGAGGAGGTCGGGGTGCTCTTCGAAGTCGATGGATCGGCGATCGTCCGCTACGAGGCTGGCTCGAGCGCGACCGTCGTTGCGGGCTGGAGCGACGGAGCGATCACTATCCCGTTGGGCGAGCAGTTCCCACTCGAGGGGGAGAACCTAGCCGGCGAGGTGCACCGCACAGGATGGGCCCGGCGCAAGGAAGGCTACGAGGCTGCGGCAGGGATGATCGCCGCGACTGTCCGCGGGCTCGGGATCCGCGCAGCGGTGGCCAGCCCGATTGTCGTCGAGGGCGCGGTCTGGGGGATGATCGCCGTGCTCTCCCGCAACCCCGAGCCGCTTCCGCTCGATACCGAGGCACGCCTCGCAGAGTTCAGCCGCCATGCGGGCATCGCGATAGCCAATGACAAAAGCAGCTCCGATCTGGCGGAGTCGCGCGCGCGGATCGTGCGGGCGGGAGACGAGGCTCGGCGGCGGTTCGAACGCGACCTGCACGACGGTGCCCAGCAGCGGCTCGTTTCGCTTGGGCTCGAACTGCGCACGGCGGAGGCGACGCTGCCGCCTGAGCTGGATGATCTCCGGGGTAGGCTCTCCCGGCTCGGAACGGGGCTGAACGACGTCCTCGACGACCTGCGCGAATTGTCACGGGGCATTCACCCTGCGGTGCTGTCGGAGGACGGACTGACCCCGGCACTGAGCTCCCTGGCGCTGCGGTCGGCGATTCCGGTCGACCTGCGGCTCGACCTCGGCACCGAACGGTTTGAGGAGGCCGTCGAGGTGGCCGCCTACTACGTCGCCGCGGAGGCACTGACCAATACCGCCAAGCACGCGCAGGCATCGCGGGCGGAGGTCAGCGCCCGGCGACGCGAGGGCTGGCTCGAGCTGAGCGTCAGCGACGACGGACGGGGTGGCGCAGTGGCGTCGAGCGGTTCTGGGCTCACCGGACTGGTCGACCGAGTCGAGGCGGTCGGCGGCACGATTCACATCGACAGCCCTCCGGGCCTCGGGACAGCTGTCCAGGTCAAGCTACCTTTCAAATCGACCCAGGCCTGAGGCCAGCCCGGCGCCTCCTTGCCCGGCTCACACGCCGGCGGCGACGCTTTGAAAGTGTGCGTGCCGTGAACGCGGACTCCGGAACCGGTGGGGCGACCCGCGGTCGCCCCACCGGTTTGCCGAGTCAGCGCGGCGGGAACTGCGAGCCCGGAACGGGCGGCGCGAGGTTCGCCGTCGGCGGCTTGCTGCCCGACCAGCCGATGACCGCGCAATTGATGTCGACGCCGACCGAGCCGTACGGGACTGGCTGCAGGGTGGCCGGGTCGCCGCCGGTCAGCAGGTCGGGCCGGGTGGCGGCCAGATTGAACACCTGGTTCTCGTCGATCTGACGGGTGTTCAGTCCTTCCTTCATCGGCCTTGGGCGTCCACAGGCCGAGCTGCGCGTCCCACAGCGGGCTGTAGGCGTCGGAGTGCCGGGGGTCCGTGAGCGTCGGGAAGTCCCCGAACACGTTGAGCAGATCCCCTCCGTGGCGCAGCGCGTCGATCATCGCCGTGTTGCCGAGCGACGCGTCATCGCCGACATACCCGTCCAGAGCCAGGTGCTGGAATCCCTGGGCGTTCGGGTTGTTCGCGCCGGTCTGGCCGTTGAGGAAGCCGAACAGGCGCTCTCGCGCCGAGCCGAGGAAGTCGTCGCCGCCGTTGTAGGACGCGTCGTTGAGCGCGGGAACGTACGTCGAGCGCTCCAGCACGGCCGTCAGCGGCTGGCCGGCGTCCGTGCTGAGATAGACGATCGGCTCTCCGGCGTCAAAGCCCTTTACGAACAGCACGTCGGCCCACGACTCCGAGAACTGGCCGGGCGCCGACGGGCCTCCGATGTGGATCCTCAGCACTCGGTCCCCGGTGTTGGTGTGATGGTCGACGTCGTACGGACCATCGCCGGTGGCGATGATCGGCGCGTTGTAGACCACGTCCGAGCCTGCGATCCGGATGAACGGGCTGTACCCCGGACCCGCCACCGCCCCGGGCTGGAACGACTTGAGCGGGAACCCGGTCGGACCCGGCACCGCGATCCGCGTCGGGCTGAAGTCCGGCGCGCCCTGGAAGTGGATCACGGCCGGTCCGAAGGGATTGGCCTGGGGCGAAGGGTTGTCCTCGGTGACCGTCTGGACGCACGCCGGGCAGCCGATCCCGATGTTCGCCAGCTTCGGCGCGTAGTTGACGCCCAGGTCGTGGGCGAGACCCTGATCCGAGGCGTCGAGCAGGAGATACCACACCTTCTCGGTCTGGCCCGGATGATTCGCGACCGGCGCGTCTCCAGGGTAGATCGGAAGCCGAACGGTCTCGTTGCTGAGGTTCACCTGAATGGCGCTTTCCTCGGTCAGATGGCTAGCCGGCAGTAACCCGCTCAGCTGCCCCAGCCCGGTGGCCGATCCGGTGTTGCCGTCGTTGCTCGAACGCCGGTGGCGAACGCCGCTGTGGTGGTTGCGGGTCTGGTGCCGACGGCTGTGATTCGCCGCCGACGCCTGCCCCACGAGCGCGATCGCGGCGGCCACCGCCGCGACCAGGACGATCAGCACCCGCCAGCGCAGGTGCATGTTCAATCGATACAACATGTTTGTAACTCCCTTCTCGGGATAGGGATGAGGTCCGGTGCGAAGGGTTAGTGGTATGCGTCGTCCCGTTCTTACAGCCCAATCACCTTCCGGCGCTGGATCTGCCCACCGCTTCGCCGACCTCGCGTCGGACTAACCGGCGGTACTACCGATCGGTGGCACGCGGTAAGAAACAGCGTGCGCTGCTCACTTAACCCGCGAACGTCAATCCGGTAAGTAGGCGGTTCGTCTGGCTTGGACTCCCTCGGTCCATGACCGCAAACCTGCCTTCACCGATCCAAGCCTGCCTTCACCGATCGGAACGACGACATGACCGACACGATGGACAGCGCACGCGCCACTCCGCGTAGGCGATCACAGGGCGGGCCACCGTCGGCCACTCTTGTAATGAGCTGCTCTTGCGTTCACTCTCATTTGACTCACCTCCGTCGATCGGGCTCGTCGTGATTTACCCGTTCGGCGAGATGAGAGTCGCGCGCTGACGGTTCTTACTACACCCCGTCGCGTCGGGAAGCGCATCCACCAGGTAGGAGGCTGTGGAGTCCGTCGCCAAATTTCTTGGTGAGCGGCAGTAAGAGCCGCAGCCGAATCGCCACTGATCCAGCTGAGAATCGAACCCGATCAAGAAGGGACTTCAAGCTCAGGAATTTGCATGATTCAGTGGCAGTGGTCACCGGCTCCAACCGCGGGCTCGGCCGTGAGTTCGCCGCGCAACTGCTCGAGCGCGGCGCCAAGGAGGTTTACGCCACCGCGCGCAACCCCGAGAGCGTTCAGATTGCGGGCGTCACGCCGCTCGGCCTCGATATCGCCGACCCGAACTCCGTTGCCCGGGCGGCCGCGATTGCCGGCGACGCGACGCTGATCATCAACAACGCCGGCATATCGACAGGCACGAGTCTGATGGACGGCGACCTGGCCCAGATCGAGCTGGAGATGAAGACGAACTTCTACGGCCCGCTCTGCGTCACGCGCACGTTCGCGCCGATCCTGGCGTCAAACGGCGGCGGGGCGATCCTCGACGTCCTATCGGTCATATCGTGGCTGCACGTCCCCGCGGGCGGTGCCTATAGCGCCTCGAAGGCCGCCGCGTGGGCGATGACGGACGTCGCGCGCCAGGAGCTCGCGCCCCGCGGTATCCGCGTCGCCGCGCTGCATCTTGCCTACATGGACACGGACATGGCGGCCCACGTCGATGCGCCCAAGACCAACCCGGCCGACGTCGCGGCGCTGGCGCTGGACGGCATCGAGGCCGACCTCACCGAGATCCTCGCCGACGACATCACCCGCAACGTCAAGCAGGGCCTCTCGGCCCCGCCAGCCAGGCCGCCCGCCATGGTCGCCTGAACGAGAAGCGATCGTCGCGGAACGGGAGGAATGCGCTGATGCGACGGGGTCCGTTGACTGGCCGTTACCCGGCGGTGGCCGCGTGGACATGTGGGACAAGAGGAGCAGCTCACGAGCAATGTGGCCAGAGGGAACGGGTTCCTCGGTCCGCGTAGGCTCCGAGCAGCGTCAGGGTTCAGCAACGCATAAGGAGCGCGGAACCGTGAGCGAGCACACGCCATTCATCGACTTCGCGAACCTGCCGGCCCCGCGCGAGGGTTTCCTCGTCACCCAGTTCATCACGGTACGAAGCATTGCTCGGTCCCGCGCGTTCTACTCCGAGGTCCTCGGCGGCCAGGTGGTGCTGGAGGAAAACCCGTGCATCGTCAAGCTCGCCAACTCATGGGTGCTGATGAACCCGGGCGGTCCCCCCACCCCCGACAAGCCCGACATCTCGGTCGTGAACCACGAGCGCGGGAACACGGTCTCGAGCTTCATGAACCTGCGCGTCGCCGACATCCAGGCGTGCTATGAGCGGTGGGCGCAAAGGGGGCCGAGTTCGTCACGCCGCCGATCGACCGCGGTGCTGAGATCCGCTGCTACATGCGAGACCCCGACGGCTACATGATCGAAGTCGGCCAGGCCACCGGAGCGCTCGAAGGGAAACTCGCCGAGAAGCGGCCTGAAGATCTACCCGGTTAAGGCGACTGCACGTCTGCTCAAGCGCGAGCTCGTACTCGCGGAGGATGCCGCTACCGGGGCTTAGATGTTTGCCTCCGCGGGCTCGCGTGCGGCCACCTCGAACACCGGAGTCGTTCGCATCGACACGGTGTTTCCTTTCGGCTGTCGCGGGACGTGCCTCGGGCTCTCGCCGCCCGAGCGGCGGGATGCGCGCTGTGCGCACCCGTGGCATTCATCGGCACGAGCGTACGCCAGACCAGCACGTCCGCCGATGACTCCACCACGGTGCCTCGTCCCTGATAACAACCGCGGTGGATACCGGTTGCCATGGCCAGCTACCGCCACCGAAGCACGCCGGCGCCCTCCTCGGCGACTCCGACCTTGTGGGGTTCCTCGTCTTCGACATGCTCGCTTTCTGGGCGAGTTTTCGGGCGGTGGGAGCCTCGCCGGAGCTGGCGCCCATCTGGATGGCCTATCTGATCGGCCAGCTCGGGAACTGGCTTCCGGTTCCTGGCGGGATCGGCGGGACCGAGCTGGGACTCGTCGGAGCGCTCGTCCTCTACGGGTCGCCCGCCCTCACCGCGACCGCAGCGGTGCTGCTCTACCGCGCGATCGAACTATGGGTTCCCGCCGTCCTGGGCATCGCCGCGTTCGTGCAGCTCAAGCGAGAGACCGAGGCAATCAAGCTGTGCTAGCCGGGCGAGCCGCCTTCCCTCCCCTCTGCGCTTAAGAGGACTCCGAGAGGAGGGGCTCCAAGTACCGCGGCAGACGCAACAGCGGGTCTCGGCTCGGATTGGTACTGATCGTGCTATCCATGACGCGTCTTCGGCGAACAAGGCCCGCGAGCTCGGCGATCGGACTTCAGGATTCGCCGGGCGTCTGCTCCATCCGGAACGCGCTCGAGTCGACGCGCAGCTCGCCTCGGATCGGGACGAGGACAATGACCACGTTTCCGCAGTGGCGGCAGCGAACCACAGTCCCGGGAGCGCGCATGTACACGACGAGCTCGGCGACCTGGGCGCGTGTCCCGCAGTGGGCGCAAGTTCCAAACATGGTTGTCATCTCGGTGCCGAAGTGTTCGAACAGCGTGCCCGCGATCGCGTTCCCGTCGAGTGCCTCCATGATGCGCTCCTCCTCGTCTCAGGTTCCCGCGGGTCCGAACCGCTCGGTCTTGATCCGGCCGGGCTCGTGTTCGGCATCAACGAGTGCCTCAGCCACGGCCTCGACGAACGCGGTCGGCCCGCATATGTAGATGAGCGGCCGCTGGTGCGGCGGCCAGGCGACCTCGGCGAGGAGGTCGCGGTCGACGCGCCCGCGGTGACCGTGCCAGTCGGCGGGCCACTGGCGGGTGAGGGTCAGCTGCACATCGGCGCCCTCCTCGGCCACGCGCTCGAACTCCTTGCGGTAGATAACGTCCTCCAGCGTGCGCGAGGAGTACAGCAGCCGCGCCGGGACCTCCCGCGCGCCCGCGGCCCAGTCGCGAAGCATCGCCCGGAAGGGAACCACGCCGGAACCGCCGGCGATCATCAGCAGTGGCCCACCCTGTGAGGACTCCCACACGAAGTAGCCGCCGATCGGGCCGCGCAGCTCGAGCTCATCGCCGGGTCTGAGCTGGTCGGTCAAGTACGGTGAGACCTCGCCGTCCTCGAGCCGCTCGACGGTCAACACGAGCTGCATGTCCTCGGGTGCCGAGGCGATCGAGTAACTGCGCTCGACCTGGTACCCGTCCTCGGCGGTCAGCCTGACGTCGACGTGTTGGCCGGCGCGGTGACCTCGCCAGTCAGGCAGCTCGAGCACGAGACTCTTGCACCGGGGCGTCTCGTCGACGAGTTCGACGACGCGGCCCAGCTGCCAGGTCAATCGCCCTGATATCGCTGCTCGAGCCATGGGTCGCCGTAGTTGTGGTAGCCGTTGGTCTCCCAGAACCCCGGCTCGTCGTCTGGTGTGAGGGTCAACCCGCGCACCCACTTCGCGCTCTTCCAGAAGTAGAGATGGGGGACGAGCAGCCGTGCCGGCCCGCCATGCTCGGGCTCGAGCGGCTCGCCGTCGTACTCGTACGCCACCCACGCTTTGCCGTCCCGTACGTCGTCGAGCGGGAGGTTCGTCGTGTAGTCGCCGTCTGACCACGCGGTCAGGTATTCGGCCTCGGTCTGGACTGCGTCGAGGAGCGTGTCGACGGAAACACCCGTCCAGGTCGTGCCGAGTTTCGACCACTTGGTCACGCAGTGGATGTCGACCGTGACCGTCTCCGCCGGCAGCGCGATGAACTCCTCCCACGTCCAGGACACCGGCTCATCGACGGCGCCGCCGAGCGTGAAGCTCCACGCTTGCACAGGCGTGTGGGGCGTCGGCCCGGCTGACAGCACCGGGAAATCGGGGGTGATGTACTGGCCCGGCGGCACTCGCCCCGCCTCGACGTGTTCGCTGCGGCGGCCGCGAAACCCACGCGATACGGGCGACATCACGCGACCAGGTTCGCCGAGCATGCCTGAACAGCCTCCCGAATGACGCCTGCGACGACGTCTGGCTTTGACAGCATCACGAAGTGGGAGGCGCCTTCGACCTCGGTCACCTTCGAGCCGGCGCGCTCGAACGAGAAACGGTGGAGCTGGGGCGCGAGTGGCTGATCTCCCGTGCCGAACACACCCCAGGACGGCTTTACGCGCCAGGCAGCGGCGGCGGCCGGCTCCTCGAAAGCCGTGGCCAGGAGCGGACGCTGTGCGTGCGCCATGAACTCCCCATCGGCGTCGGGCACGTCGGCGCAGAAGATGTCATGGAAGCGCTGTGGGTCGACCGACACCTCGACACCCCCATCGGGCAACGGCCGTGGCTCGAGGAAGTCGCCCATCGCGAGCGACGGATAGCGCGCCTGCAGATCGGAGATCGACTCGCCCTCGTCGGGCACGAATCCGGCCACATACACCAGCCCGGCGACCTTGTCCGACGCGCCGGCGACCGTGATTACGCAACCGCTGTATGAATGGCCCACGAGCACGACCGGCCCCTCGAGCTGGTCGATGACCGCTCCGAGATATGACACATCGCTCGCGACCCCGCGAAGGGGAATCGCCGCAGCGAAAACGTTGTACTCGTCGCTGTCGAGATGCTCGAACACAGAGCGCCAGCTCGACCCGTCTCCGAAAGCACCGTGAATGAGAATGACTGTCGGCTTGGACATAAGGCTTCCTTTCGCCTAGGGGACTCTGGACGAGCGATGGTTGAAAAGACGACCTCGAACGCGTTGCCGATCGGTTCGATGACCGTCCGATCGGAAAATTCGAGCGGGCCCGTGAACGTCGCGGTGAATCGTCCGACGAAGGCCGTGTATTCCCGGTCTCCGAGCAGGATGTCGTAGGGATGCTTGACCTTGTGGTCTGAGACCGCGGCGCGAAACCGCTGGGACTCGGCGAGGTGAGCCGTGTCGCCACGATGCCACCATGCCCGGCAAGACACCGGCGCCTCGCATCGCGTGATCGTGAGCAGGCGCTTCGGGGCGGGACAGCGGCTCACGCCTTTCCTTTTGGTCTCGTTTTCTGCCGCTCACTGCGTTTTCTCTCTGGACTTGCTCGGGCTTGTTGGGGGATTAGTGGGGGTCCCGCTGCGTCTCTTACTGGTGCCCACCGAGAAATTTGCACGGCGGCTCAGAAGCCTCTGTCGCCTCAGCGAACGCACTGCCGCCCGCGCTATGCCTCGGTGCTGCACCGGAGTGGCGGTGGCCTTGAGTCAAAAGGCCGGACTCGCCACACATCCTGAGCGGAGGCTCTCCCACGCTCCGGACTCGGTCCGCCCGCCACTGCGAGCCCTGCTCTCTTGAAAACGCGGCACTCCAGGCCGAACGCCGTCGGAGACCGGCCAGCGGACGACATGCTGGATCTCGCTCGTAGCGAATACGGTGTCTCTTGGATCGCGCGCGGCGAGCCCTGCCTTCGTGCTGGCGCAGGCATGTGCCGCCCCACGGCGTTCGCGTGGCTCGGCATGGTCCGACGGCGGCAGCCCGCGGCAGCAGCACCGGCATCCGCGTCGTGGCTGCTTCGCTCCGCGCGCGGCCACGTGATCGACGGCGAGCGCGTGATCGCCATCGCGCGAAGGCGGTCGTGTGCAGCGACCGGCGGCCGAGAGGGACCCGGCTAAGCGCGTTCCCGCGGAGCGCTCGTCCCTTTCAACGGGACCCGCAGGTACGAGGGCTGAGCAATGCCGCGCACGGTGCGTCGGGCCGTTGCCCGCGAGCGATCTGGTGCGCCTGGTCGGCCTTGCTCAACCGCTGAGGAACTCCATCAGCGCGGAGTTGGTTTCCTCCGGATAGGTCCAGCCGATGTTGTGTGGGCCGTCCTTGACCTCGACGACGGTGAGGTCCGCGATCAGCTTTTCGTCTCGCAGCCGGGCGGCGGTCGCCTCGAAAGGCAGGATCCGGTCGGCGGTACCGTGGACCACTAACGTCGGCACGTCGATCTTGGGGAGGTCGCTGCGAAAGTCGGTCAGCCACGTGTCGACACACGCATAGGACGCGTAAGGTGAGGCGCCGGCTGCGACCTGGAAGCTTGCCCGCAGCGCCGCCTCCCCGATGCGCTCGGGCGCGAGCACATCGGTGTTGTAGAAGTTCGCGAAAAACGCGTCGAACCACGCGTACCGATCCGCGACGACCGTCTGCTTGATCCCATCGAAGACGTCGCCCGGAACGCCCTTCGGGTTGTCTTCGGTCTGCAGCAGAAACGGCGGAATCACGCCAAACATGGCTGCCTTGCTGACGCCGGCAGAGCCGTAGGTCCCCAGATAACGGGTCACCTCACCCGTGCCCATCGAAAAGCCGGCAAGCACCACGTCCTGATCGAGCGCCAGGTGGTCCAGCAGCGCCTTGAGATCGGCCGCGAACGTGTCGTAGTCATAGCCCGTCGTGGGTTGGCTGGATCGGCCGAAGCCGCGGCGGTCATAGCTGATGCAGCGGTAGCCACCGTCGAGGAGCACCCGCTCCTGCCGCTCCCACGAGTTCCCGTCGAGCGGGTACCCGTGGATCAGGACGATCGGGTTGCCGGAGCCGTGGTCGTTGTAGTGGATCTCGATGTCGGCACTGTTCTCGGTCCCAACCTTGACGAATGGCATGGTGCTCCTCACGGGTTATCGATCGCGACCGTCGAGCGAGGCGCTGCGACGCCGACAACTCTAGTCCCGCCGACGATTGCGTCTAGTCCTCAATTGCGTGAATGAGAATCCCGGCCGATCTTGCGATCCTGTCCGACCTCAACGGAGGGCTGATCGGTCAACAGCGTCAACCGTTGCCGCCTATCGTTGATGGGCGGAACTACGTGGGCTCTCGCCTTCGGTCATTGACAGGATCCCGTTCAGGCGAACATCAGCTGACGCGGGTGCGGATCTGGCGCCACACCTCAATGCCGAGGCCGAGGGGCGACTGTTGGATGCTCGGCGGGCCGAAGACGGGACATATGTCGTGAACCCAGACACCACCTTCGGCATCAGGTCGTTTGCATGGGTTTCTTTGTTTACCTGGCGTTGCCGGCAATTGCCTGCGACGCTGGTTGACGGAGCCCGCGGCGACTCGGGTTCGCGCGCGATCTTGACCGAGCACAGCGAGGCCGGCGGCGACGCACCTCCCGGGGCGACGCACCTCGCGGCGAGGTCTGTGGCACACCGGTTGCACCGCAGCACAGAGTGCCTGGCCTACCAGTTTGGGTCCTACTCAGGACCTAGCTGATCGCAGCCGCCGCGGTGTCGGAGACCGCGGTTTGTCGCCTTAGGAAGATGATGCTGCTCGCGAGGACGAAGATCAGGAACAGCACGAAGCCGATGATGTCGAGGACTAGCCCGAAAGAGGCGATGACGCCGCCGAGGCCGAAGGCTTGAAGGAAGAACATGAGTCCGGCGACGATCGAAATCCGCCCGAGCCAGCGTGGCAGGACGCCGCTCTTCAACACGATCAACCCTGTTGCCAGAGCGAAGAGGCTGCCGAACACGTCGGCGACGCTGTCAAATGCATACGTCGTGAGGTACAGCGAGTAGGAGACGCTGTGGTCGTGATGTGCGCCGTAGGCCGCGAGCTTGGCGCCGACCAGGCCGGTGATGCCGATGTCGCTGACGGCGTGGAGGGCCACGAAGAGCACTCCGCCGGCCAACACCAAGGGGGCGAGGATCTGGGGCCGGTCGGGCGCGCCGCGCAGCTCGATGTAAAGGCTCCAGAGGTAGATCAGAAAACTGGCGGCGTAGACGACCGACAGGCAGGCGATCACCACTAGCCGCGTGCGGTGGTCGTACAGCGCGGTCGCCATCTTCCCGGCTGAGTCGTTCTGGGTCAGTCCGACCCCGATCGCGACCACGGATTCCGCGACGAGTGCGATGACGTAAATGATGCCCGCCGCCCAGGCATAGCGCTGCCAATCTCTCGCCGTCCGAGACGCCGCCTCGTGGCGGTCCGCCACAGGTGTCACGCCCACGCCGGTCATGTCGGACGTCGCGGTCATGGCTGCCCCTCTCTGTCGGTCTCAGGCCGGAGAAGGCCGTTGACTTCCTCCACACCCGGGCTTGGATGCCCCCGCCGACACTACTCCGGCCTCAACAAATTAGCAACTGATTTCTAGAATCGCTTCTTCTATATTTGTCTGATGGGTGAGTGGAGCTTTTTGACGAACCACGCCCGCGTGCTGGTCTGCATCGCGCGCGATCCGGGTGTCCGCCTGCGAGAGATCGCCGACGCGCTCGGCGTCACCGAGCGCCGGGCGTTCGGGATCGTCAACGACCTCACCGAAGCTGGCTACGTGGTCAAGGAAAAGGACGGCCGTCGGAACCGCTACCGCATCCAGAACCATCTGCCGCTTCCGGCGCCCATCGGTCGAGAGCCGACCGTCGGCGAACTGTTGGGGGTGCTCGTGGATACGAGCGCAACGGAGTCCCCGGGGCGGCCAGACCAGGACGGCGGGTCGCCCCGGCGAAATCGAGGCGCCGCCGCACAGAGGACCAGCTCGGCGAAGCCGGGGTGAGCGGCCTGACGGTCCTGTTCGTCATCCTCGCTGTGGTCTTGACGGTACCCGTGTATGCGTTCGCGGTGCGCCGCTTGCTGGGTCTGCGTCTCTCGCCGTTGCGTGCGTGGATCGGTGGGCTGATCGCGTTGGCGTGCGCCTCGCCAATCATCACGGCGATCGGTAGCTCGATCGCCAAGCACAACGGCAGCTGGTCCTTTTTTCCGGCGGTGTGGTTTGTGATCCTCGGGGTGGCGATCGCGCTGCTGATCGGGATGCTGGTGCTGGTGATCTTCGAGGCGCTGGTGCCCAGCGGCGCGATGCCGGGGCCGCTGTACCTGGTCCGAGCATCGCGGAAGCGGGCGCGGCGGGTCCGCCGCTACTCGCAGATCGGTCGGATCCTGGTGCGACGCGGGATGCTTCCGTACCTTCGGGGGGCTCGGGGCTCCGAGCTTCACACTCGTGACGGGCGCGCCGCGCTCGCTGGTTCGCTGCGGCTCGCGCTTGAGGACGGCGGCGTTACGTTCATCAAGCTCGGACAGGTACTCGCGACACGGCGAGACTTGCTGCCGGTCGAGTTTATCGACGAGCTGAGCGGGCTGCAGGATGACGCCGCGCAGATTCCGTGGCCGCAGGTCGAACCGGTGTTGGGTCTCGACCTAGGGGCGGAGGTCGATGACGTGTTTGCGAGCTTTGACCGGATCCCGCTGGCGGCCGCCTCGATCGCGCAGGTGCACGCGGCGACGCTCGAATCAGGGGAGCGGGTGGTGGTGAAGGTTCGCCGGCCCGGCATCGACACGGTCGTGGCGTGGGATCTGGACATCGTCGACCGCCTCGCGATGCGCTTGCAACGCTCGACGCGGTGGGGCCGGGGAGTCGGCGCGGTGACCCTCTCGAATGGGTTCGCGGAGGCGCTCAGAGAGGAGCTCGACCTGCGGATCGAGGCGCAGAACATGACCGCCGTGAGGGCGGCGGCAGCCGCGGACGGAGCGAACGGGTCGGTCCGTATCCCAAAGCCGCATGAGTCCCTGTGTACGGCGAACGTGCTCGTGATGGAGCGCCTCGACGGCCGGGCGCTGGGAACGATCATGCCCAGCGAGGAGATCGGCGACCGCCAAGTGTTGGCCCGCGCCCTGTCGGACACGCTGCTGCGCGAGGTGATGATCGAGGGCGTCTTCCACGCAGACCCACATCCGGGCAACGTGCTCCTGCTGGCCGACGGCCAGCTCGGCTTGCTCGACTTCGGCTCCGTCGGACGGGTCGATGCCGGACTCAGAGCGGCGCTTCGGCGACTGCTGTTAGCGGTGGACCGGGGTGATCCCGCGGCGCTACACGACGCGCTGCTGGAGATCGTTGAGCGCCCCGAGGAGCTCGACGACCCCGCGCTCGAGCGGGCACTGGGCCAATTCATGGCCCGGCATGTCGGGCCCGGGATCACCCCCGACGCGCGCATGTTCACCGGCCTGTTCCGGATCCTGGCGGAGCACGAGCTATCGGTACCGCCGGAGATCGCGGGCGCGTTCCGCGCGCTGGCGACGATCGAGGGCACGCTGACCGAGCTGGCGCCCGGCTTCGACATCCTCGCGGAAGCCCGCCGGTTCACGACCGAGCAGCTCGCCGAGCAGCTGAGCCCCGAGGCGCTGCGCAAGAGCGCCAACGACGAACTGATCTCACTCGTGCCGATGCTGCGCCGCCTGCCGCGTCGCCTGGACCGCATCAGCGGCTCCCTGGAGCACGGTCGACTCGGCATCAACGTCCGCTTGCTGGCCGACGCGGGCGACCGGCGCTACGTAACCGCGCTCGCACACCAGTTCATCCTCACATTCCTGGCCGCCACCCTCGGCGTGATGGCCGTGCTGATGCTCGGTCTCCACGGCGGCCCGACCGTGACCCACCGAGTCACGCTGTACGCGTTCATCGGCTAGTGCCTCCTCGTGTTCGCCGGGATTCTTGCGCTGCGCGTACTGTTACTTGTGTTCCGCCCCGGCACAGACTGACGAGACGGAGTGAGCCGGCGGAGGATGGCGCGTGCCGCCCCTTCCTCGCGGTGCGACCGCCCGTTGTGAACGAGCCGCGGCCAGCCGTGGCGACGAACTAACGCACCTTAAGGCCTGACGATCTCGTCGACCATCACGCCAGGCGAGTCGCATCGCGCGTAGTCACACACGTACGGCCGGCCAACCGAGTCGAAGTGGCAATGGACATCGTGCTGAGCCTCAGTCGCGACGCCGCGACGAAGGACTCGACCGACGGAAGCTGCGAGTCGGATAGTCATGCTTTCTCCTTGTGCTCGTTGGACGTTCGGAGCCGTATGCCCCCGAACAAGCTAGACTTGAACGCATCTTGCATCCCAGCTGCCTCTCAAGTGTATCGACCGATGAGCGCAGACCTTCAGTCGCGGCCTAAGGTTCCGGCGGGATCGGCGGGATCGGCGGGAGCGCGGGCGTATCGGTACGTGAAGGAGCGGCTGCTCGACGGTCGCTATCCGGGTGGGATGCTCCTCAGCGAGAATCAGCTGGCTCGCGAGCTCGGCATCTCCCGGACTCCTGTCAGCCAAGCGTTCGTACAGCTCGAGGCCGAGGAGCTACTCGCCCTATATCCGCGGCGCGGCGCGGTCGTGCGACCGGTCTCGATCTCCGAGGCCGACGACGTGCTGGAGGCGCGCCTTCTGATCGAGACCCACTGCGTCCGGCGCGTCGCCGCGCAGGGGCCGGCGCTGGCGGCGGTGCTGCTTGAGGCGATCGCACGACAGGAGCGCACGCTCCAAGACGGTGGCGCGGGCTTCACTGTGGCCGATCGCGAGTTTCATCACGCGATCGTCGCCGCAAATCGCAACGCGATCCTGGTTCGTCAATACGACGAACTGCGCGACCGCCACCAACGGATCACGGCGACGCTGGTCGCGCGCGACCCCGGTCGCGGCGGGCAGTTCATCGCCGAGCATCGCGAGATCGCCGAAGCGATCGAGCGGCGAGACGCCGAGCGCGCGGTGCGCCTCGTCGATGCACACCTGCGCGGCGCGTACGAGCTGATGCAGCGACCGCGTCCGTGAACCGCGGACGCCGGTAGGTCGCGCGGTCAGTCACCACTCCCGCAAACCCGGCCTGCTGACCGGAGGGGGCGTACAGCCCAAACGGCAGCGAGTTGGCGATCGAGCGTTGAACGATGTCCCGTGGGATGCCCGTCGACCAGTAGGCGGTCGAGAGGAAGCGGTGGATGCGGTCGACGTCGAGGCGCACCGGATCCGTGGACACCAGATACCCGCCCGGCGCAGCCCATTCGCGGGAACTCTGCATCCTCGGATTCTTCCAGAGGTAGGCGCGTTCAGAGCAGCTTGTCCAAGGTGATCGGGAGGTCACGCACGCGACGACCGGTCGCGTCGTAGACCGCGTTGGCGACCGCTGCGGCGACGCCGGTGATCCCGATCTCGCCGATTCCACGCGCGCCCGCGGGGGCGTGCGGGTCGGGGATGTCGTTCCAGATCAGCTCGATCTCAGGCACGTCCAGATGGACGGGGACGTGGTATTCGGAGAGGCTCGGGTTCATGATCCGGGCCGTGCGCTCGTCGAAGTTGGTGTCCTCCATCAGCGCCAGGCCGAGACCCATGATGATCCCGCCGCGGAACTGGCTGGCGGCGGTCTTCGCGTTGATGATGCGGCCGCAGTCATAGGAGCCGAGCACCCGGTCGACGCGGGTCTCACCGGTGGTTGCGTTGACTCGGACCTGACAGAAGATCGCGCCGCAGGAGTGCATCGAGTAAGTCTGCATCTCCTCCGGGTCAGAGGCGGAGGCCTCGAGGGTCACCTCGTCACGGCCCGCCCGCCCGAGGATCTGCGCGTAGCTCTCCCAACGGCTCGGGTCGGCGAGCTCGCATAGCCCCTCGTCGCGTCCCCCGACCTCGTCCGCCGTCAACCCGGCCAGGGGCGAGTCGCCACCGGCGAGCGCGAGCAGCTGCTCGACGAGCGCCCGCTGAGCCGCGATCACCGCGCCGGCGATCGACGCCGTCTGCGACGAGCCTCCGGCCAGCAGGTTGCCGGGGAACGAAGAGTTGCCGTAGGCGACGGTCACCCGCTCGAGCGGTAGACCGAGGCGGTCGGCGGTGACGATCGTCTGGGTGGTTGAGGTCCCCATCCCCATGTCGCTGGCCGGCATCGCGATCGTCGCATGGCCCGTCTTGTCGAGCGTGATCCGCGCCACGCCGCCGGGGAAGCGGTGGTAGGGATACGTCCCCATCGCGCAGCCGGTGCCGATCAGCCACTCTCCCTCCCGGCGGCCCCCGGGCCGCGCCCGCGGCTCCCAGCCGAAGCGGTCGGCGCCGGCGCGCCAGGCGTCGACGATATGCCTCGAGGAGTACGGGAGGCCCGTGCTCGGATCCTTCTCGGGCTCGTTGCGGATCCGCAGCTCGATCGGGTCCAGACCAAGCTCGATCGCGAGCTCGTCGATCGCCGACTCCAGGGCGAAGGTGCCGACCGACTCGCCGGGCGCGCGCATGAACGAGTTGGCGAGCATGTCCATGTCGACGACCTGTTGGTCGGTCTTCAGCGTCTCGGTCGCGTACATGTGCCGCGCCGGGAATGTGAACTGCTCGGCAAGCGCGTTGTACGGGGTCATGGCCGAGATCCCGGTGTGGATCAGCGCCTTGAACCGGCCGTCGTCATCGGCGCCGATGGCCACTCGCTGCTCGGTGTTTGTGCGACCGCCGACCAGCCGGTAGACGCCCTCTCGCGACAGCGTGATCCGCACGGGACGTCCGGCGAGCTTCGACGCGGCCGCCGCGAGCAGATGGTGCGACCACAGCGTCTTGCCGCCGAAGCCGCCACCGACATAAGGGGAGGTGACGTGCACCTGCTCCTCGTCGATGCCGAAGACCTGCGCGAACGTCCAGGCGTGCCCCTTCACGCCCTGGCTGGCGTCGTGAACGATGAGCTCGTCGCCGTCCCAGCCAAGCGTGACCGCATGCGGCTCGATCGCGTTGTGATTGTGGCGCGGCGTCCGGTAGGTGAGATCGACGGAGTGGGGCGCGTCGATCAGGGCGGCCTCGGCATCGCCCACCAGCACCTCGACCGGCTGCCCCACGAGACTGTCGGGCGTCCGTGGATGCTCTCTGGCCTCCTCAAAACCACGCGGCGGCGACGACTCGTACGCGACGTCGATCAACGACGCGGCGTAGTCGGCCTGCTCCTGTGTCTCGGCCAAGACGAGGGCGACCGGCTCACCGTTCCAATGGATGCTCTCGTCCTGCATCACGGGCAAGTCGGCGCCCCCGGCCGCTTTGGGGCCGGTAAGGAACACCGGCGGAGGCTGCATGCGCGGCGCGTTGCGGTAGGTCATGACAAGGACGACGCCGTGGGCGGCTTCGGCGGCGGCGGTGTCGAGCGTGGTGATGCGTCCGCGCGCGACCGTGCTGTAACGGAGCGCCGCGTAGACCATGCCGTCCATCACGTACTCGGCGGCGAAGCGCGCCGCGCCTTGGACCTTGAGCGGCCCGTCCAGGCGTGACACCTGCGCGCCCATCAGCCCGTGCTTGGCGCGCGCGAGCGGGTCGGGACCGGTCGCCGGAGTCCATCCGACGGGGACCGGCGGGATTGCCGGTCGGGCTTCTCCGGTGCTCATGAGCGGGCTCCCTCGGTCAGCTCTCGCAGGACGGCGGCGAGCGTGCGTCGGGCAAGCTCGACCTTGAACGCGTTGCCGGCCAGCGGGCGCGCATCGGCGAGCTCCGCGTCGGCTGCGCTAAGAAAGGTGGCCTCGGTCGCCGGCTGACCGGGGAGCGCCTCCTCGGCGCGCCGCGCCCTCCACGGCTTGGTAGCCACCCCGCCCAGCGCGAGGCGCGCACCGACGATGGTGTCGCCGTCGAGCTCGAGCGCAGCGGCGACCGAGACGAGCGCGAACGCGTAGCTGGAACGATCACGCACCTTGCGGTAGGTGGAGCGCTCGGCCGGGTTGGGCGCAGGCAGCTCGACGGCAGTGATCAGCTCGCCGGGCTCGAGCACCGTCTCGATATCGGGACGATCCTCGGGCAGCCTGTGGAGTTCGCAGAGGTCGACCGTGCGCTGGCCCGACGCGCTCCAAAGATGGACGACGGTGTCGAGAGCAGCGAGCGCGACGCACATGTCCGACGGGTGAGTGGCCACGCACGCGGGTGACGTACCCAGGACGGCGTGCATGCGGTTGAAACCCTCGATCGCGTCGCACCCGTCGCCCGGGGACCGCTTGTTGCAACGCGAGCCGTCGGTGTCGTAGAAATACGCGCAGCGGGTGCGTTGCAGCAGATTGCCGCCGATCGTCGCCATGTTGCGGATCTGCGCCGAGGCGCCGGACACGATCGCGCGGGCGAGCATGGGGTAGCGGGACCTGACCGCCTCGTGCTCGGCCACCGCGGTGTTGCGCGCCGCCGCGCCGATCATCAGGCCGCCATCGGCGGTCGAGGCGATCTCGTCCGAGAGACCGGTGACGTCGACCAGGGCGGACGGCGTCTCCACCGTCTCGCGGAGCAGGTCGACGAGGTTCGTGCCGCCGCCCAGGTAGCGGCCTTGTCCACCTGCCGCGCGGCGAACCGCGTCGTCCGCGTCTGACGCGCGCGAGTAGCTGAGCTCGATCACGCGCCCTGCTCCGCATACACGTCGGTGATCGCGTCGATGATTCCGTTGTACGCGCCGCAGCGGCACAGGTTGCCGCTCATGCGCTCCCGTAGCTCATCGTGGCTGAACTCGATGTCCGGTGCCGCAGGGTCGCCGGTGACGTAGCTGGGTACGCCGCGGCGAAGCTCCTCGACCATCCCAACCGCCGAGCAGATCTGGCCCGGGGTGCAGTAGCCGCATTGAAATCCGTCGCGATCGATGAACGCCTGCTGTAGCGGGTGCAGCGCGCCGCCGGAGCCCAGGCCCTCGATCGTAGTCACCTCACGCCCCTCATACTGGACGGCGAGCGCCAGGCAAGAGAGGACCCGCTCGCCGTCGACGAGCACGGTGCAGGCACCGCAAGCTCCCTGGTTGCAGCCCTTCTTCGTGCCGTAGAGCTCCAGGTGTTCGCGCACGAAGTCGAGCAGCGACACCCGAGCGTCGGTGGGAACGGGCGCCTCGCGGCCGTTGATGATCATCGGCACAACCGGTCCTCCTTTCAACGAACTCATGACGGAAGGGACTACCCCCGTTTATACCGACGAAGCCACGCGCACCAGGAACGACGACGCGCGGGGGTGCTCGTACCCGGTTGCCGTCAGCCGAGATGCCGTTCGAGCCAGTCGAAGATCCGGTGAGGAGGCGGCGCCAACGCGCTTCCTCAGCTCGCGATCAGCGACCCGAAGACCGTGCAGACGTTCTGGTTGACCAGCGTCGTGCTGTTGTCGAGCGCGATGTTGAACGTCACGACCTTGCCGGTCGACGTCTCGAACAGCACGCTGCCGGTGGCGTCGAAATCGCCTGACAGGGGCGAGAGCTGGATGCCCTTGGTCTTGTTGGTGAACGAGGTGTTCTTGAAGACGTGGAGGCGGCCGTAGCCGTCGAAGACCCGGCCGAAGAGGTCTGTGCTGCCGGCCGACGTGAACGCGAAGACGACCGGGCGCCCGCTCGAATCGCACCGGGCGTTGATCAGCAGCGAGTCGATGTTGACCACGGTCCTCGTCGACGAGTTCGGCTTCGCGATGAACGAGAACGTCTTCGTCACCGCATTAGTCGAGGCCTCGGCGCTGGCCGCTCCCGCACCGACTCCGGCCAGCGCGCAGATCGAGGCGGTCATCGCCGTCAGGCGGCGCGGGCTGATGATTCGTTTCACTTCTCGGTCCTTTCCCCGTGGATGCGACAACGTTGAGGACCGCAACCTTGCCCTCCGGCCCGCTCGCGGTCGTGAGTGGTCGACTACGGCATGTCGCCGGCCGACCGTCTCAGTACTCACGTAACCCGCGCCGAGCGCGCGATGCAGTATCCCGCAACTGACGACGCGCGGTGAGGAGGACGTACGCACGACCGCCGCCGATCCCGGGGCCAGCCCGGGGCGATGTGGCATCCGTTCGGCTCAACGTAATCTCCCAGGCACGATGCCTCGGTCTCGTCGCGACCGGATCCTGGGACGTCTGCGATGACTGCGCCGTCCGTGATCGCGACGAGCGGGCTTACGAAGGACTACGGTTCGGGCCGCGGACTGTTCGGGTTGGATCTCGAGGTCTCCCGTGGCGAGGTGTTCGGCTTCCTGGGCCCCAATGGGGCGGGCAAATCGACCACGATGCGGCTCCTGCTCGATCTGATCAAGCCGACTTCGGGCTCGGCGCGAGTGCTCGGGCTCGACACGGTCACCGACAGCCTCGAGATCCGCCGTCGGATCGGCTTCCTGCCGGGCGATCTCGCGATGTATCCGAAGCTGACGGGAAGGGCGATGCTCGACTACCTCGGGGAGCTCCGAGGCGGAGTCGACGCGCGCAGCCGTGACGCGCTCGTAGAGCGCTTCGGCGCGGACATCGATCGCCCCATACACCAGCTGTCGACCGGCAATCGACAGAAGCTCGGCTTAGTCCAGGCGTTCATGCACGAACCCGAGCTAATGATCCTCGATGAACCGATCGCGGGTCTGGATCCGCTGGTGCAGCAGAGCTTCCACGCGCTGCTTGGCGAGGTCAGCACTCAGGGGCGCACGGTGTTCCTGTCCTCACACACGCTGTCTGAGGTGGAGCGCGTCACCCAGCGGCTCGCGATCCTTCGCGAGGGCCGGCTCGTGGTCGTCGACTCGCTCGAGAACCTTCGCAAAGTGGCCGTCCAGCGCCTCGAGATCGAGTTCGCCGAGCCGGTCGATCCGGGCGAGTTTCGCGCACTTCGCGGTGTCACCGAAGTGCACGCCGACGGAGCGACGTTGACCGTGGGCTTCGAGGGCTCCGCGGATGCCGTCGTCAAGGCCGCCGCGGCCCACGAGGTGCTCGCGGTCCGCCCCCGCGAGGAGGACCTCGAGGACATCTTCCTGCACTACTACCGATCGGAGAGCGCCGCGTGAGCTTCCCGGTCGCCAAAATCACGCTCCGTCTGCGCGTAGCCGCCGCGGTCTCGGCGGCCGCCGGCCTGATCGCCGTGATGGCCGCCGTCGGTGCCCTGTTCCCGTCGGTCGGACATACGATCGGAACACTCAACGTTCCCAAGAGCGTCTCCAATCTCTTGGGCGGCGCGGACTACGGCACCATCACCGGCTGGTTTCGCAGCGAGATTGCCTCCATCTACGGACCGTTGGTGATCGGGGCACTGGCGATCATGGGGGCCGCGGCCACGACTGCGGGCGAGGAGGAGGACCGGATCCTGGGGCTCGTGCTCGCCCACCCGATACGACGCCCGCGACTGGTCGCCGCCAAGGCAGCAGCGATCGCGGCCATCGTGTTGATCGTCGCGCTCGGGACCTGGATCGGCCTGATCGTCGGCGTGGCCCTCGGCGGCGGTGGAATCACCCTCGCGCACATGACGGCGCTCGCGGTACAGCTCGCGTTCTTCGGGTTCGCGACCGGAGCGCTCGCGATCGCACTCGGCGCCGGCACCGGCCGCCGGTCACTCGCGAGCGGGGGCGCCGCGGCCGTGGCGATCCTCGGCTGGCTGATCAACAGCTTCGCACCGCTGGTCAGTGGACTTGACTGGCTGAAGTACCTCTCCCCGTTCTACTACTACGCGGGCCACGATCCTCTCGCCCACGGCGTCGACATCCCCGGCATCGTCGTCCTAGGCAGCCTCACCGTTGTGCTGACGGGAGTCGGGATGGTCGGCATAGAACATCGGGACCTCCGCGCCTAGGCCTTCGAGCCGCTAGGCCGCCAGCTCGTTCTGCCAACGATCATCCGCTCGTCGAATGTGAATCCGGCCTCCAGCGCCCGCTTCGCGGGGCATGAGGCCGCGACTCCGCGGAGGCGCCTTACCTGGTCAGCGGTCAGTCCGTCCGGCAGACAGATGCGAAGGACGACTTGGCGCGGAGCCGACTCCGGGTCGTACTCAACCTCGACGCGGACCTCAGACAGCTCCCAATCCCGTGCACGCGCGTACAGCGTGATCATCGTCGAAGCACACGACGCCAGCATCGCGGGCAGCAGTTCGTGGGGCGCCGGCCCCGCATCGGTTCCTCCAAGGTGGTGAGGCTCGTCGGTGACGATCACATGACGACCGTTGACGTCGACCTCCTGGCGGAGATCACCATCAAGTGAGCGAGCAACTGCGGTCATGGTCATAGTTCGCATCGTCGCGGGTACTGTCGACGCCGGCATCCGCGCGAAGCCACAACGCGGCCCGGGAATGCCGCACATCCGTCGTGTCAGTGGGTTCCCCACGCCGGCGGATGCTCCGGCTCGCGTCCCCAGTGCTCCCGGCGCCACTCAGCCTCGATGTACCGCTTGGCTTGGTCGGCGTCTTCTTCGAACGCCCTCATGGCGCGCTCCATCTCCCGTTCCTCGGCGGCCATTGCGCTCAGTCGATTTCGAATCGCGAATCGCGCGCGAGTCTCCTGGTAGTGAGCAGATGCTGTGTCTTCGCGCGCAGCCATAAGGCAATCATCGCGCGAGGCCGTCAGTTGGAATCCGCGATTTTCCGCTGATTGGTCGCGGTACGCACGGATTGTTGGCTGGGAGCGATCGCGCCCGTTGCCGCCGAGTTTCGGCGTCGCCGGACCCCCCGACGTTCACCTCGACGCGCCGCGGTTCCGCTGACGCGTACGAGGCCGTCGCGGAATTCGCGACTACCAGGCTGCCGGCAACCACCCGGGTTGTAACTCGATCGAGCATGTCCCGGTGCGCGTGAACGACCACGGATTGCGCCGTGCCGACGCGAACCGTCACGATATTGTCGCCGCCCAGATCTCGTTGTGATACTCATGGCTACTCCTCCCGAATCCGTTCGGTGAAACTCTCGGGAGAGGTCGGTTCGTGCGTTACCGCGACGCTGGACGAAGGTGATCGTACGTCGCGCCGCGTGCCTGCCACTTGTACGGCGGTTCTTTACGGGAGTCGAGCGCTACCTCGTTAGCGGGATGTGACCACACGCCTCGTGGACGGCGCGCGAACCGTTCCGCCGAGGATGGCGTCGCCCGATGACGGCGGGCCTCAGATTTTGTAGTTACCACCACAGATCTAGCGTAGGCGGGGGCCGGGGCGACGGCATCCGGACTACCCGGCCGTTTGGGTCCGTAGAAACCGCCTACGCAGGCGGTCAGTGGCAGTGGACTGAAGCGCGTCGCAGTTAGCGAGCAGTGGCGAGCGCGCGCTTGCTCTCCGATGAGCCGTCGCAGCCGACGCCGACCTCAGCCAGCGGCCCGAAGGTCTCCGCGTAGCCGTGCGGAGCGATTGCGACTGCACAGGGTGCTCCATCGAGGGACTCACAGGCGTCATCACCGAGCAGTACCCGTCCGAGCGATCCGTGCCTCGAGGAACCGACCACGATCAGATCCGCCGCGCGCTCCCTGGCGAGGTCGTGCAGTCCTCGTGCCGGCGCCCTGCCCCCGACGCACACGATGGCGGCCGGGATCCCGGCGTGTGTCCGCTCTGCGGCCAGCATCAACGCCGAACGTTCGAACCCGCGCTCCTCCTTCCCGTGATGGCCCCACCGGGAACGCTCCACGTGGGCGAGGGTAAAGCTTGCGCCCGATGCGGCGAGTCGTGCGGCGAGGGCGATGGCGTCGCGGCCTCCAGCACGTCCGTCCACCCCGATCAAGATGTTGTCGAACATGGAGACGCTCGAGTAAGAATTGCGCTACTACGTATCATGGTCCGACCGTATGCTGTAACCCGGTGAAGCGAATCGTGACGGACATGCAATCCACGTACGTACTTCCTACGGGTTTCCACGTCCCTACGATCCTCACCGTGTGGGAGCGGCTGAGCGACGTCGTGGCCCGCACCGGCGCCGGCGCGGGGATGGGCGACGTCGACTTCGACACGGTCGATCGGTGCTCTCAGGATCAGGCGCGTCAGCGTGCCAAGGACGGTGCCGAACGCGCGCGGCGCGCCGGCCTGAAGTCACAGGCGCGCAGCTGTGCTCGCGAGCGCTCAAACGCTGCCCCGATCCTCGCCCAGGCCGACGACGTGGGAGCGAGCGCCATCGTGATGGGCACCCGAGTCCTGACCGGCCTCAAGTCGGTCCTGCTGGGAAGCGTCTCGCATGGCGTGCTCCAGCACGCGGACCGGCCAGTGATCGTCGTGCCCTCACCGGCAGTCGCCTCCGAGCGCGCGGCGCACCGCCAGAGCGACCGTTAAACGCCGGACCGGGCGTATCCGTGTTTTCCGCAGCGCAGACAGCGGCCGGTCCCGGATGGCCACAGCCCGTGTCCCTGCGAGAGTGGACTCAGCCTTTGAGTATCAGAGGAGGTTGGTATGTCCACGTCAGTCCCGAAAAGTCAACAACTTTCCGGTTCCGGCCGGCCGCTGATCACGCGCATCGCCGCAGGCATCGACGGCTTCCCCGAGGGACGAGACGCCGCCGCGCTCGGGCACTCGCTGGCGGAGGCGACGGGCGCTGAGCTGATGCTCGTCGCCGTTCACTCGGCGGCGCTGCTGCCGACTCCGCCTGCGCTCAGCTACCGGAGCCTGCGCCGACAGTCCGAGCTCGAGCTGCGGGAGGCACGCGACTCCGTGGCTCCGGGAGCGAGGACTCTCACCGCCACCGACCATTCGGTTTCCCGCGCACTCCACCACGTCGTCCAACGCCACCACGGCGACCTCCTGGTGGTCGGCTCGAGTCGCCGCGGTCCTGAGGGACTCGTGCAGATCGGCAAGCGCACCCGGCAGCTGCTGTGTCATTTCGAATGCGCGCTTGCGGTAGCGCCTCGCGGCCTGCACACCAAATCCAACCGAGGCCTGCGCCACATCGGGGTCGGCTACGACGGCAGCCCCGAGTCAGAATCCGCGCTCGCGCTCGCCGTATCGATCGCCGCCGGTGCCGCTGCCAATCTGCACGTGCAGGCGGTCGTCGACGATCGGGTACCCGTGTTCGCCCGCTCTGCGCTCAGCGGCGTCGTCGAGGTCGAGTGGGATGAAACCATCCGCACGGAGATGGACGAGACCCACACACGGGCGGTCGAAGCCGGTGAGCGGCTCGGAGCGCAACTCGACGTCGGAGTGGCACGTGGCCGGCCGGCGGATGTCTTACTGGAGCTCTCGCAAGACCTCGATCTCCTCGTGATCGGCTCGCGCCATTGGGGTCCCGCGGCGCGGGTGCTACTCGGCAGCACCGGCGAAGCGATCATGCACGATGCAGCGTGCGCGGTTCTGGCTGTCCCCCGACCCCCGAGTTGATATCGCCGGCCCGCCGGCGAACCCTCCCGACGCGCGCCTGCCGTGCCCGCACTGACGATTCTGCTCGACAGGCTGCGGCGGATGCAGCCTCCGCCCGGCCCGGCCGCGGGGGTGCTGTCCGTTCCGTCCGGGGGTGACGAATTGGCCGGCGAGGTCTCGTTCCTGTTCCCGGACCTCGACCAGATGGAACACGAGCGACAGACGCTGCTCGGCGCGGCGCGATCGGATGCGGCCAAAGCCGAGCAAACGGCCGTCGCTGACCCGATCGATGGCGGTCCACCGGTGCTCGGCGGCGAACGACGACGGGTCGCCGGCGCCCCGATCAACCCCGCCAGCCGCGCCGCTCCGAGCGAGCCGATTCAGACCGGCGTCAGCGCGATCGACGGCCTGGCGACGCTGGTTCGAGGACAGAAGCTGCCGGTGTTCTCGGTCGGCGGCCTTCCGCATCTGGAGCTCGCGGCCCAGATCGCCGCCCAGACCCAGGCGTCTGCCGTCGCGAACATCCGTGGATAGTACTGACACTGTTCGCTGACAATTACGGACCGGCCCGTATGCGGCGCAGTACAATCATAAGTGTAAGAGCGTGAGTGTATTCCGCTAGGGAACGACCGCCAAACTGGCCAGCGGCGAAGGAGCCGCGAATCCTACGGCACTCACGCTCTTGGCATGGGAGTGATGGTTACTGTCATGGTCACGTGACTTGTGGCATAGTCACCGTGACTCGACGATGCGCACTCGCTGACGATTAGCAGCGCTGGCGCGGGGACGTGCGGCAGCCGGCTCGACGCTCGTGCCGACGTAGCCGATCGGGAGGCACGCGCACCTCCGGCGCCTCGGGCGATCGCGCCGGCGGGGATCGCCGGCCAGCAGCTTGGCGACGTCGGCGTCGGCCGTCTGCTCAAAGTGCTCGTACCACAGGCCGACCGCCCACATCCTTTCGGGCTGGAATACGCACACCACCAGGTCCGCCTCCCGACGGAGCGCGTGCACGGTCTCGGGCGCCCCCACCGGCACCGCCAGCACCAGTCGGCGCGGACTCTGTGCGCGGACCGCGCGGAGCGCGGCGCGAGCCGTCCCGCCAGTGGCGAGGCCGTCGTCGACGACGATCGCCGTACGCCCGCGCGCCTGAAGCGGCGGACGTCCGCCGCGGTAGCGGTCGACGCGCGCTTCAACCTCGGCGCGTGCGCGTGCGATCGCGTCGTCCAGGTCCTCGACGCTCATGAGCACGCGGCGAACGGCCGCCGGGTCCAGCACTTGGACATCGCCCTCCGCGACCGCGCCGACGCCGAGCTCCGGGTTGCCCGGGGCGCCGATCTTGCAGGCCACGAGCACGTCGAGCGGAGCGGCGAGCGCCTGCGCGACCTCGTACGCGACCGGCACACCCCCGCGCGCCAACCCGAACACGACCGGGTGCTCGGAGGCTAGCCAGCGCAGGTGTCCGGCCAGCTCGCGTCCCGCCGCCTGACGGTCGGAGAACCTGCGGGTGAAAGTGTTCAAGGCCAAGGACATCTCCCGGTCCACAACGTACTTCGTGCCGCACGGTCCGCAATCCGTAGTTTGTTGCCGCCCCGTGGGGACCTGAGCGGATGCTCGGGACGCGGTGCGTCTGCAGACTCAGACTCGGTCGAGTCCGAGAGGAGTACACCAATGTGGCGTAAAGCAGGTCCATGGCTGACGGGAGTTCTTGCCGTCGCGTTGATCATCAAGGCATGGCGTCTCAGAGACGCCCAGACCGAGCTCGATCGGATAGAGCGTCTGCTCGCCGTGGGCGCCGCACCCCGCCGGGTCGAGCCACGGCCGGCGACCGACCGAGCTGTGCCGGCCGGAGCGGGACAGTCGCGCGACATCACCGGCGAGACCTCGGACATATCCGCCGAGTGGGAGCAGGCCGTCCCGCCGATGGACAGCTGAGGGCGCGATCGGCGATGCGCGTCGAAGCCCGTCACCTTCCGCCCCGAATCTGCGCGGCTGCGGGAAAGCCGCAGTGAGCGATCCAGGTAAGCCCACCGTCTGAGGGGTGCGTATCGCCGATGGAGGGGGCCGAGCGCGATGGAAGACTCACGCAGAGCCGAACTACCGAGGAGAAAGTGATGACCGCCGAAGTCCTGACATCGATACGTGAGCTCGACAGCCGCATCACCGACGGCATCCAGGTTCGGCTGCTGTGGTGCGAGCACGATGGAACGCTGTGGGTGACGGCGGTCAGCGCCAAGACCGGCGACGCTTTCCACCTGGAGGTCCACGACGGGGAGCGACCGCTCGACGTTTTCCATCATCCATTCGCATACGCCGCGCATCACGGAGTCGAGACGTCCGCGCTCGTCGTCCCCGACTCGGAAGCGTCGATCGCCGCGTAGGCGACGTGGCCGGCCTTCGCGAGCAGCCCGCGCCGAGTATGCGCCCAGCGCCGGGGCGTCTCGATCAGGGGGAATCGCGGGTGGTATGTTCGCCCGGTGGACCGAGACGACGCGCGCCAGCTCGCAAACGCGTTGCGCGACCAGCTCTGGTCGACTGCCAGCGACGAGCTCCTGCAGCGGCTTGGCGACCGCGGCGGGATGAACGTCGGGCTGAACCCGCCTGACCAGGTCGAGGACGAGGAGCTGGTCGAGGTGCTGTGGGGCGCGGTTCAGGACGCTGGGCTAGCTGACCGGCCGTAGCGACCCGGCTCGATCCCGACGGATGCCAGCCCAGACCATCGGCCAAGACCACCCAAATCGATCTGCTGCTCGGGCCTCCGCTCGCACCACTATCGACAGAGCCCAGACAACTATGCACGGCCCCTCCCTAGGGCGGGCTCGCGGCCGGCGTGCGACCGCGCCGATCGGGTGAGGCCGAGGTCCGGTCGCCGTCAACGGTGCCGTTGGAGGGGTCGTCTTGAGTTGGTGGAGCCGAGGGCCGCGATGGCAACACGACCAGTGCGAGCGTAGGCCGCCGCAAGCGTACCCGGAGAAACCACGATTGCGGTCTCGCGGTCCATCGCGATGCCAATCGATCTCGGGCTTGATTCAGTTGTCGCTGACACCGGTGCCATTCCATCTCGGGGTGATCTGAGTCGTGCTCGAAATCACGTCATGCTCGCGTTAATCGTCGCCAACCTTCGCCGCCGGAAGGCCCGCACCACGCTCACGGCTGCGGGCATTGCAATCGGCGTGGCCGCGATCGTGGCGCTTCTCGCCCTATCGGCGGGGCTGAATCGGACCGCGGGTCAGCTCGTCCACCTGGGGCGTGCCGACCTGGGCCTGTTCCAGCGCGATGCGGGCGATCCGACCTCGTCGGTGCTGCCGCTTTCACTGTTGCCACAGCTCCGGGCCCAGCCCGAGATCGTCGACGCCACTCCGATCCAGTTGGTCGTGAGCGCCGTCCCTCGGGCTCCCTCGGCGATCGTGTTCGGGATCGATCCGAATGGGTTCGTCGCCCGCAGGCTGGTGTACACGGCGGGTCACGGTCCGGCCCCACGGCATGCGGTCCTTGGCGATCTGTTGGCCAACCAGCTGCACCTCGCGCCGGGCGGGTCGATCGAGCTCGGTCAGCGCGCATTCCTGATCGCCGGGGTGTACCACGCCGGCATCGCATTTCAGGATCAGGGCGTGATCACCACACTTGCCGACGCGCAGGCACTGGCTGGGCGCACACCCCAAGAGACGACCACGATCGCGATCCGCCTCGACCCACGGGTCACTCCGGCCACGGGCAAGCGCAAGCTCGAGCAAGCGTTCCCGGGCCTCTCGGCGATCTCGGATCCCAGCGAGGCGATCCGTTCCGGCGTCAACAGCGAGCTGGTCAGCAAGGCGGTGCTGTTGATCGTCGTTCTGGGATTGATCATCGGCGCTTTGACCGTCGCCAACACGATGCTCGCCGCGGTCCTTGAACGCCGGCGCGAGCTGGCGCTGCTCTCGACCGTCGGCTGGAGTGGCAGTCAGCTCGCGGCCCTCGTGCTGGGCGAGGCTGTTGCCGTCAGCCTGCTGGGGACGGCCGCCGGGCTACTGCTCGGACTCGTCGGAAGCAGGCTGCTTCCGGCTGCGCTCGGGCTTCAGAGCTTCATCACGCCTGAGCTCACAGCCTGGGTGCTCGGGCGCGCCTGCCTGATCGGAGTGACGATCGGCGTGCTCGGCGCGATCTATCCGATCTGGCGCGCGAGCCGAGCATGGTCGGCCAGCAGCCTCGCGCAGACTTGATCTAGACGACCTGTCCGTCGACCAGACGCACCACGCGGTCGGCTCGTTTCGCCACCGCGTCGTCATGGCTGACGACGAGCACCGTCATGCCGTGAGCGTCGCGCATCGAGGCGAGCACGTCGAGCGCCCGGGCCGCGCTGTCCGAATCGAGTGCGCCGGTCGGCTCGTCCGCGAGCAGCAGACGAGGATCGTTGGCCAACGCGCGCGCCAAGGCGACCGCCTGGCGTTGGCCGCCGGAGAGCTCTGAGGGGAGGTGGCGGGCACGGTCGGCAAGCCCGACCTCGGCGAGCAGCACGGCGCTCCGCCGCCGCCGCTCCCTGCGACCGACGCCGGCCCCGAGCAATGCCGCTTCGATATTGCCCTGCGCGCTCAGATACGGGAGCAGAAGGTTGTCCTGGAAGACGAAGCCGACGAGGCGCCGGCGGAACTCCACCGCGTGCCGGGGCTCGGGCACCGGCATCCCGGCAACCGTGATGGCACCGGAGTCCGGACGGTCGAGGCTGCCGATCAGGTTCAGCAGCGTGCTCTTGCCTGAGCCCGATGGTCCGGTGACGGTCACGAATTCGGAGGCCGCGACCGCCAGTGACACCCCGCGCAACGCACTGATCGGGCCGAACGACTTGACCACGTCCGCCACGACGACGTCGGCGCCGCGCTCGGGTGCTGGGAGTGGTCGCCGACGAGCTCTCCGGCCGGCGGTGAGCACTCCGGCCGGCCTACTCATCGCTTGACCGTGATCGGCCAATCGAGCGTGATCGAGCCGAGCCGCGTGTGAACCACGGCCTGAAAGGTCAGCGGCATGCCGACCGCGTCGGCGGGGAACTGGATCGTATCCTGCCAGTGACCGTGAGCGACCGGATGGGTCGGTGGCGTGTCCCGCCCGACCACCTGTCCGGCGAACACGAACTCGATGTCGACTGCTCCGCTCAGCGGGCGACCCGCCGCGTCGCTGGCCACTACGGAGTAGCGCCAGTTCTGCTTGACCGTGGGGGCATGATTCTCGGCGTGGAGGGCGCCCCGGACCGGGCCGGTCGCGACCGACGCCGCACTCTGGCTGTGGGTCGAAGACGTCGTCGTGGGTGCCGCGCTCGTCGTCGACGACGAGTGCGTAGTCGCAGAACTGGTTGAACTCGACGTCGAGCCACCGCACCCTGCCAATCCGGTCGATAGCACGCCGGCGACGAGCGCGGCCACCGCGAGCTTGCGTTGCTTGCTGCGCCGATGTTTGCAAGCAAGGTCGAGCATGGTCGGTTTCTACGTTAGGCACGACGATGTCCGGCGCTATCCGCCCGATGTCACCGAGCAGAGCGATTAACTACTGACGGGATGCGCTCGGCAGGATGCGCAGCCGCTGCGACCAGCGGATCACGACGGACGGGAAGTAGGGGCGACTACGGATGTGTGACGCACGTCGGCTGAGCACGATGAGTTTCCCGCGTCGATAGACCTGGAGGTCATCGTGATGTACACGACACGCCTTGAAATCCTCGACCGAAGCGTCGAAAAGGCACACATCTGGATCAACGATCTCGCCGAAGAGCTCGGCACGGAGGACGTGCACGAGGCTTACCGCGTACTGCGCGCATTCCTGCATGCGCTACGCGACCACCTCTCGGTCGACGAGGCCGCACAGCTCGCCGCGCAGCTGCCGATCTTCGTACGCGGCGTCTTCTACGAAGGGTGGGATCCGAGCAGCGCTCCTACGCGCAGCCGCGACGTCGACAGCTTCCTGGCGAGGATCGCCGGCGAGGCAAGGCTCGCCGGAGAGACCGAGGCGTCGTTTGCGGCCGCCGCAGCCTCCCGAGTACTCCGGCGTCACATCTCCGAGGGCGAGGGTCGAAGCGTGCTGCGAGTCCTTCCCCAGACTCTGCGCGAGGTACTCGAAACGCGGGAGTGACTCCTCACCAGCAACGGTCAGGAGTTCTACTGATCGTGCTGCGGCGCGGTACGGATGACGTACGTCGCCTCCTGGCGTACGGTGGTTGTGTAGGTGTGAATGTGGCCAGTCCGTCGAGTAAAGGAGGACGTGATGCCAGCTACCAAGAAACCCGCAACCCAACCCCGTGTCACCGCGGCTGCGCGTGCTCAGGAAGATGCACGCAGGCTCGACCACATCAACGCGTCGCTCGAGGCGGCCCAGAAAGATCTTGCCGCGATCGGTGGAAGCCTCGGCACGGGCGTGCGCGACCTGCAGCGTGACGTGAGCAAGCTCTTGCGTGACGCGCGTCGCGACCTGCTCAAGATGCGCCGAGCGGTACTGCGCGATGTCGAGCGACTTCAGCGCGACCTGACCGCGGCGGCGACGGCGAAGCCGCCCGCCGCCGGTCGAGCACGCACTGCGACCAGCCGGCCGGCAAGCCGGCCGCCGGTTGCGACCGCGCACTGAACAGAGCACCGACGCCGCTCCAGCGGATGCGACGCGGGTCGGCCGAGCTGTACGGATTCACCGCACAGCTCGGCTGTGGGCCGCGACGCGCGCGAGAGTGGAGTCACCCGCGTGACCCTGAGTAGTCGTCCACCGGCGTGGGCTCGCGCTAGGTGTGCTGGCCTGCTTGCTCGCCGCCGCACTCGGAGCCGCTGCCGTCACCCGCACGCCGCCGGGCGAGCGCGCTCACGCCCATTCCGTGCCGGTGGATTGGACCCCGTATCAGCAGCCCGAGGCGCCGTGAGACGCGTGCGGACCTCGGTTAGGTGTAGCGCAGTGCTTCCCCGGGCTTGAACGCCACCGCTCGGTGGAGTGGAATCAGCATCACTACCAGTGCGAGCGCGACGGTGGCGATCAGAGCGATCGGGATGTTCAGCGCGGGGAAGGTGAACAGCACGTGTTGGTTGAACACGTGCTCGGCGAGCGTAACGACGGCGTGAGCGAGGCCGAATCCGAGCGGGATCCCGATCAGCCAGCCGACGAGCGCAACGGTGAACCCTTCGGTCGCGAAGATCCGCCTGACGTCGCGGCCGTGGGCGCCGATGCAGCGCAGGATGCCGATCTCGCGCGTGCGCTCGAGCACGACCATCGTGAGCGTGTTGATCAGCGCGACCATGCTGATAGCGACGATCAGGAGGCCGAGCACGGTAATCGCTGTGGTGACGCCGCGGTAGCCGGCCCGGTCGTTCGCCGCCCCAACGTACTCCTTCTGGGTTTTGATCTGAAGCCCGTGGGCGGCGAAGGCGTCTTCGAGCCGGGCGTTCGTCTGATCAATCAGGTAGTGGTTGCCAGAGGTGGTCTGGATCCAGTACGCGTTGACGGCGCCGGGGGTGTGCAGCACCGCCTCCATGGTCGTGAGGGGGGCGAACATGACGGTCCCGTTCTCCTGTTGGTCTGAGACGATCCCGACGACCGTGAACGGCACCTGGCCAATCGCGGTGCGCACGGTGATGCGCTGCCCGAGGTTGGTGTTGCCGGCGCGGGCGATGCTCTGTTCGATCACGACAACGCGGGCCCGCGCGCGCTGATCAGCGGGGGTCAGGAGGCGGCCGGAGACGAGGTGGAAGCTGTACATCGGCCGGTCTGGGAGTGCCCAGACGTAGCCGTCCTGGCCGCCAACGTTGACGCTGTTGCGCAGTTGCGGTTCGACGCGTGCGACCCCGCGGACCGACCCGATCAAAGTCTCCGCGCGTGGCGGGAGCGGCTGACCTAACACGGAGTCCGCCTCGATGTTGAAGTGGTAGGAGTTCCAGGACTCATTGACCGTGTTTCCGACGCTGGCCGCGAGCGACAGGAACGCAAGCAGTGTCGCAACGGCGAGCCCCACCTGGAGAACGGTCGTGATCGTGCGCCGCCGGTGACGCGTGACGCCACGCAGGCCGATCTGCAGCGTTCGGGGCAAGCAGCACGCCCGGCGCAGCAGTCGGTCGAGCCCACCCTGGGGTCCGCTCGCGCTCCCGCTGGCCTGCAGCGTTTCCGCCAACGGCAGCCGCGCGGCGCGACGGACAGCTGGCAGCGCGGCCAGCATCGGCCCGATCACACCGAGCGCGGCGCTCGCGAAGACCACCGGCACGTCCACGCTGAACGGGGCGCTGATCGCATAAAGCGAGGACGCGAAATACGACGTGAGCGCCCACGATAGTAGGATCCCGAGCACCGCGCCGGCGACCGCGCCGAGCCCGCCGAGCAGCGCTGCCGTGCGCATATACACGCGGCGGATCTGACGCCCACGCGCCCCGATCGCCTTCATCGTCGCGATCTCCGACGTCTGCTCACTGACGAGCGTGCTGATCGTGCTAGACAGCAGCACCAGCGCGCCGACCAGGGCGAGCAGCGTGACCACGTACAGGACCCCGGTGATGTTGCTGAAGGTGCTCTTGCCGGGCCAGTCTCCAGAGGATCGGATCTCAGGCAAGTCGCTGAAACCGGTGAAGTCCGGGACCGTCCGCAGGTACTGCCGAATCGTGGTCACGGTCTGGCGGGCGGCAGCCGTGGAGGCGTCGCGCAGACGGAACGCAAACTGTGTGTAGCCGGTCGTGCCGCTGAGCGCGGCGACCGTCTGAGCGGTGGCGTACAGCACCACGACGCTGTTCTGCGCGACGTTCTGGGCGCCGTTCAGATTCCGTGCCTCGCCACTGATCGGCAGCGCCACCGAACTCCCGTTGCCGGCGAGCAGGTGCACCGTCCCGCCGGCGCCGCCGACGCCGCGACCGTACGCCGCGTTCTGCACATCTGAAAGGACCGAGCCGGGCCCTGGCGGCGAGCCGGCCGTGACCGTGACCGCGTCAACCGTCTGATGCGCGAACGAGACCTTGCCGATCAGAACGGTCCGCCAGCCGCTCCGACCCAACGTCGAAAAGGTGACCCTGGGATCGACCGCGGTGACGTTCGGCAGCGCTCCCAGCGCCCGCACCTGCGCCACGGTGAGCGGCAGCGGCTTGACCGTGATCGTCACATCGGCGAGCTTGTTGGCAGCGATCTCGCCGTTCATCGCCCTGTCCATCAGTGTCGGTAGTGCGAACAGCCCGAGGCTCGCGACCGCGATCGCCAGCGCCGCCACCGCAAAGAAAGCCCGCGCGCGGCGGCGCGTCAAGTCGCTGACCGACTTACGCCCCACTGCCGAAAGAGTCATTGTCAGCCTCCGGCGACGAGACCGTCACGGATCGTCACCACGCGGTGGGCGCGCTCCGCGAGCGCCAGATCATGGGTGACGTACAGCACGGTCTTACCTTCGGCGTTGAGCCGCGCCAGCAGCTCGAACATATCCGCCGCGGTGTGCGTGTCGAGATTGCCGGTCGGTTCGTCGCCGACGATCAGGGCGGGATCACATGCCAGCGCACGCGCGATCGCGACGCGCTGCTGCTCACCGCCCGAGAGCTCGGCGGGAAGGTGGTCCAGCTTGCCACCAAGACCGACCAGCTCCAGGTGGTGCGCCGCCCGTTCGAACCGCTCTCGCTTGGAACCGCGGCGCGCGAAATCCAGCGGGAGGACGGCATTCTCGAGCGCGGTCAATGTCGGGAGAAGCTGGAAGAACTGGAACACGATCCCGACGTTCTCCCCTCGCCAGGAGGCGAGCTGCTCCTCGTCGAGCGCGTCGATTCGCTCACCGCTCACGGTTACCGTGCCCGCGGTCGGGCGATCGATCCCCGTGATCATGTTGATGATCGTCGACTTGCCGCTCCCGGAAGGACCGACGATCGCGACCATCTCGCCGGCGGGTATCGACAGGTCGATCCCGCGCAGAGCGGCGTACTCGAGCTTGCCGTTTCGGTAGACCTTCTCGACCCCGGCAAGCTCGATCAGGATACGTGTGCCCGCCGGCGAGCCTGGCTTTCGGACGGCGAAGGCACTCATCAACGTCCCCCCCGGGCCAGATCGGAAGGCGGGGAGCTCATCGCACGGCCCCTAGGACCGCCTCCGGCTCTGCTGCCCGGCTCGGGCGTGGACTGCACTCAGATCGAGCCCGATCGCGAGAATCAGGGTGGCCGTCCACCCGTTGACCGGATCGAGGAGCAGCGGCTCGTGTCCCCCGACCGTGTTCGCGATCAGCCAGACGATGAACCAGACCAGCGTCATTGCGACGCCTCTACCAGATGCCCATCGGTTGCCGTGAGCGAAAGCGCCAGCTCCCTCCCCCAGGCGCGCGCCCGCTCGAGCTCGCCCTCCTCGAGTGGACCGTCGGTATCCTCGACGACGAAGCTCGCGGTGCCGACCACGTCGAGACCCCGGCGTCGGAGCCGTCGGGCGATGCCGCGAGCGGCGACACCGGTTACCCAGGGCGACTTGTCGAGCCGCGTGTCGAACGCGGCGACGTGTTGGGCCGCGCTCGCGGGTAGGTCGCGCAGCCACGAGCGCAGCCCGGGCTCCTCGGTGGCACCAGGTTCGACGTGGCCGGCGCCGTCCTCGTGGACGCCTTCGGCGGCGATGTACCGGCTGCGAGCTGTGGACAGGCCGTGCATATGGGTCGGCCCGCCGACGACCAGCAAATCAACCGAGCCGGGTCGCTTGGCGGCTTCATGAACGGGCAGCACGGACGCTGACCCCAACCCCTCAGCGACCGCCTCGGCGATCGCGCGCGTGTTTCCGAAAACGGATTCGTAGACGACGATTGCGTCCATCGCGAGCTCCCAAGGCGGTTTTTACTCGAGTCACTGCCTAGGGTGACGAAACGCATGTGAACGCGCATCGCGACCTTCCCTCACGGGCGGCGGGACAACTACTGAGTTTGGGAGAAGCCCTTCGATCTCGACCTCCTTTTCAGCGTGCGCGTCCCTTCGTGGGTGGCCCGCGGTGGCGATTCAAGTGGTCACCGCCGGGCGGAAGCAACCGTTCGGGATGAGTCCGTCGCGCCCCGCTGATGTGGAGTTGGTCGCCGGGAAGGGGAACCGTTCCGTGCACCTGTGTGCCGCCGCGCTGCGGCGAGACGATCTCGAGCCTGCCGCCGGCGGCTTCGATTCGATCGCGCATCCCGGTGAGGCCGCTCCCTTTGCGGTCGACGTTGGGCGGGAGGCCGACGCCATCGTCGCTGACCGTGAACTCGATCGCGTCGCGTCTGCGCGTCAGCGTGACGTTCACGGTGGCGCCTGCTCCGGCGTGCTTGCCTGCATTCTGGATCGCCTCGCCGACGCAGAAGTAGATCGCCGCCTCGATCGCGTCCGTTGAGCGCCCGACACCATCGTCCGCGACCTGGATCGGCACCGGTGACCGGAGCGCGAGCGACCGCAGCGCGTAGGCCAGGCCGAGGTCGTGCAACTCGGCCGGATAGATGCCGTGCGCGAGTGCGCGTATCTCCTCGAGCGCGGCCTCCGCGTCCCGCTGCGTGGCGTCCAGTCGCCTGATCAGCTCCTGGTCGTCGGCGAGCTCTCGCGCGGCCGCGAGTCGTATCTGAAGCGCCACCAGACGCTGCTGCGCGCCGTCGTGGAGATCCCGCTCGAGACGCCTTCGCTCGCGCTCGCCGGCATCGATGATCCGTGAGCGGGACGCGTGCAGCTCCCCGACGAGCCGGGCATTGTCGAGCAGCATCAGCGACGTCGCGGCCAGCCCCTCGAGCACTGTCGAGTCGGCATCGAGGACGCGGTCGTGGACCAGCGCCGCGACGATCTCGTCGTTGCGCGTGACCCAGGTGACGCCGCACTCGGAGTTTTCGTCGGGCACCCGCACCGCTGCACCATCCACGTCGACAAAGGCGTGGCGCTCGGCCGACCACAGGGCGAGCTTCAACGACGAGTCGCCGAGCGCGTCGCCGAGCAACGCCTGCACGGCGGCGGGCGCGAGCGGCTTTCCGCCCGCTCGGACCGCGACCTGACCGAGCCCGATGGCGGCGAAGACGCGACCGCGGACCTGGCCGGCCAGGATCGCGAACGGAATCGCGATCACCAGGAAGCCGCCCGTGATCCTCAGCGTCACGTGCAAACCGAGCGAGGCGGGATCGAGGAACTGGGTGATCAGGAAAACGACCACACTCGCGATGAGCACGCAGCCAGCGGGGCGATCGCGCGGCGGCGCAGCCGAGCCGAGGATCGCGCCTTGGCGAGCAGCAGCGTCGTCCCGCAAGCGACGTGGCGGCGTACACCAATCCGACTCCCGTAACGACCGGACCGAGCCGGCTCTCGGGCCGGCGCCACCACGTGTAGGTCCCAACCGCCCAATACGCCGCGACGATCGCTGCCCGCCACAGTCCGACCGCACCCGGATTCACGAGCACCGGGCTGTGCACCCCGGTCCACGCCGTCCACGCGACCGCGACGACGCCTGCCGCCCCGAGCACCGGCACCCAAGATGGGACCGACCCACCGCGCCGGGACAACCGCGCTCCAGTAATCGATTCAACTGCCACCGACCCTGGATGCTCATTTCTATGACCTTTTCGAGCATCCGTAATAAGCCCGGAGCACTTGCCGGACCCATTACGTACGACGTACGCGGTCGCACGGATGACGATCGAAGATTTCGTCCCGCAGGTGCGGGACATCATTACGGTCGGCGAGCTCTACGCCCTGGCCGTAGGCGGCCACATCATCTTCACCTGATCGGCCGGTTCGCCCCCAAGCAGCGCTCGAGGCCCGTGCCTCGCGGCCGCGGGGCAGCTAGCCGCCCCCGGACACCTACCGGCGTGGCTCCCAGGTGAAGAAGCGAATCGAGAGCAGCAGCCCGGCGATCCCCCAGACGGCGACGACGGCGACATCGCTCCAGTGGAACGGCGTCCCGAGGTAACCGGCTTGCAGGCCGACGGCGAAGTGACGGACAGGGAAGACCCGCGCCACCCACTGGATCCACACGGGGGTGCTGTTGCCAAAGGGTATGAAGATCCCGGAGAGGAACAGCAGCGGGAGGATCGCGATGTTGACGATCGGCGCGGCCGCGTCGGCGTTCGGGATCACCGCCGTGATTGCGAAACCGAGCGCGCAGAACGCAGCAGACCCGACGAGAAGCATGACGAGGAAGCGAAGCAGCGTGGCGCCCGAGGGCACGTGCGCGCCGTAGGCGACGTGACCGAACGCGGTCGTGATCACGACCAGCAAGAGCGCGACCAGCATCGCGTGCACAATCCGGCTGGCGAAGAAGACCGCGTGTGGCAAGGGAGTTCCGTCGATGCGCTTCAGGATCCCGCCATCGCGACTGAACGTCGTACTGATCGCGGTGTTGTTAAAGCAAGCCGTGATCACACCGAAAGCGGCCATCGACGCGACGTAGTAGGTCGACTCCTTCACCTCGACCGAGCCGATGTGAACGGTGCCGTTCCCCAGCAACGCAGTGAAGATGACGAGGAACATCAACGGGAACGCGAACGTGAAGAACGCGCGCGTCGGGTTCCGCCAGAACGCCTTGTTCACATAGCGCGCCTGACTCACCGTCAGCGCCGTCGCGCTCATCGCTCGCCGCCCCCCTCCGCCTGGCTCGTCAGCGCCAGATAGACGTCCTCGAGCGAGGGCCTGATCACCTCAAGCCCCTCGAGCGGCAACCCGCGTTCGATCGCCCAGCCGGTGAGGTCGTGCAGCGCGACGACGGGATCGTCGGCGCTCACTTCCACGAACTCACCGACTTTCGCCACACCGCCGAGCGTCGCCGGCGGCTCGGCACCATTTGGCGGTCGGTAGCGGATGCGAACGCCCTTGGTGTCGCGTAGGCCGAGCGTCGACGGCGGCCCTTCCGCCACGACCTGGCCCGCAGAGATCACCACGACCTGATCCGCGAGATATTGCGCCTCGTCCATGTAGTGGGTAGTCAGCACGACCGTTTTGCCAAGCCCGGCCAGGCTTCTGACCACCTCCCATGCCTCGCGCCTGGCGGCAGGGTCAAAGCCCGTCGTAGGCTCATCGAGGAACAGCAGGTCCGGGTCGCCAACCAGCGCGATCGCCATCTCCAACCGCCGCTGTTGCCCGCCGGAGAGACGCACGACGCGCTCGTCCCGCTTCTCGCCGAGGCCGACGACCTCGATCACCTCGTCGACCGCTCGGCGGCGTGGATACAGGCTCGCGTACATCGTCACCGTCTCGCGAACGGTCAGATACGGCTCGACGCCCGTCGACTGGAACACGATCCCGATCCGCGGCCTCAGGCGAGAGCGCTCCGACGCCGGATCGCAGCCAAGAACCTCCACGTCACCTCCATCCCGCGACCGGTAGCCCTCGAGGATCTCGACCGTCGTCGTCTTCCCGGCACCGTTCGGACCGAGCAGCGCGAAGATCTGGCCGACCGGAATATCGAGATCGACCCCGCGCACCGCCTCAACCGGACCGTATGCCTTCCGAAGCCCACGCACGCTCACGGCAAGCGACTCGCGAGCGCGGTCGCCGCGCACGCCGCCAGCCGCTTCGACCGTCTGTGTACTTCCCAGATGCGTCACGTCATCGTTCCCCATGTCTGTGGCAGACGCTGGACCAGAAGCTACGCCTCACAGCGTCGCTCGGCATCCGGAATAACCTGCACGCCGCGAGGGGAGGGCCGCGGATTGACCGCCGCCCGGGCCGTGGCGCCGCGGCACTCGGCGGCCACTCCTCAGTCGGTCTGCCTGCGGAGCGTCGCCGCGCCGAGCACCAGCGCGCCCGCGGCGAAGGCGAGAACGATCGCGATGTCCGCGGTCACGGCGCCACCGGCGCCGACCTGGCGCGAGAGATGGTGCATGCCATCGACGGCGTAGGACAGCGGCAGCGCGTCCGAGATCGCGTGCAGCCCGGACGGCATCCGGTTGCGCGCGACGATCAGGCCGCACAGCAGAAGCTGAGGCAGGATGATCAGCGGGAAGAACTGGACGACCTGGAACTCCGAGCGCGCGAATGCGCTGGCTAGCAGACCGAGCCCGGTGCCGAGCAGCGCCACGCACACCGCGAGCACAACCAGCAGCGTCACTGGGCCCTGCACCCGCAAGCCGAGCGGACCAAGCGTCAGCGCGCACGCGATGATCGCCTGGGCCGTAGCGAACAGGCCGAACGACAGCGCGTATCCGCCGAGCAGCTCGAGCCTCCCGAGCGGGCTGGTGAGCAGCCGTTCGAAGGTGCCGGTAACCCGCTCGCGGAGCAGAGCGATCGAGGTCACCAGAAACACCGTGGTCAACGGGAAGAACGCCAGCAACGGCGCGCCGGCCTGATCGAAGGTCGCGCGATGGTGGGAGTAGATCAGGCGCAGCAGCGTCTCGAGCAGGCACGGTACGAGCAGCATCAGCGCGATCGTCCGCGGGTCGTGGCGGAGCTGGAGCAGTACGCGCCGTGCCGTCGCGAGCGTTCGCCCGGCGCTCATCGACGCTCGATCAGTCGAATGAACGCCTCGTCGAGGTCATCGGTCCCGGTCTGGGCGGACAGCTCGGCCGGGGTCAGCTGGGCGATGATCCTTCCCTCGCGCAGCAGGATCACCTCATCGCAGTGACGCGCCTCGTCGAGCACGTGACTCGAGACGAGAAGCGCAGCTCCCTCGCCGGCGAGCTCGCCGAACAGGTGCCAGAGGTCGCGCCGGAGCAGCGGATCGAGCCCGACTGTGGGTTCGTCGAGCAGCAGTAGCCGCGGGCGCCCGACCAGTGCCACGGCGAGCGAGACCCGCGCCCGCTGTCCGCCCGAGAGGCTGCGTACGAGCTGGTTGGCGTGAGAGGAGAGCTGCACGCGCTCGAGGACGTCGCCAATCTCGCTGCCGCGAATCGCGGCGAAGTAGCGCACGTTCTCCGCGACCGTTAGGTCCTCGTACACCGACGGAGACTGGGTCATGTACCCGAGCGCGCGGCGTACAGCCATGCTCCCTGGGCGCTCGCTCAGCACGGTGACGGTCCCGCGGACGTTCGACTGGACGCCCGCGATCGCCCGGATCAGCGTCGACTTGCCGCTGCCGCTGGGGCCGAACAGACCCGTGACCCGGCCGGCGGAGAACGACGCGTCGACGTCGTGCAGGACGGCCCGCCCGCCCCGGTCAACGGTCACGCGCTCGAACCGAACCGCATCGACGCATGAGGCGCCCGGCGAACCGGCGGTCCGTTCCGCGGCCATGCTCCGCTGGGTCATACACCGATCAGGTGACGATCCAGCGCGTAGCGCACGAGCTCGGCGCGGGTTCTCAGCTCGAGCTTCTCGAAGATGCGAGCGCGGTGGGTCTCAACCGTGCGACGCGAGAGATGGAGCTGGGCCGCGATTTCGGCGCTCGTATAGCCCAGGGCGATCAGTCGAAGGATCTCGACCTCGCGCGGGCTCAGGACCCCACCATCGACGGTCCGTCGCAGCACCTCCAATCCGGCGGCGACGCGCGGGCTGACGAACTCTTCACCGTGCGCGGCCCGGTGGATCGCTTCCAGAAGCTCGATCTCGGCCCGGTCCTTGAACACGAAGGCAACCGCCCCGGCGGCGAGCAGCTGCTGCGCGACCAGGGCGCTCTCCTCCGTCGTCAACACGACGATCTCGGTCCAAGGCATCTGCGTCCTCACCCGCCGGACCGCGTCGGCCGTCGAGCCGTTCGGCATGTCGAGGTCGAGCACAAGCACGCGTGGACGACAGCTATTGAACGTGCTCGATCGCGGACGATAGATCCGATGCTTCGTCGACGACGCTCACGCTCTCCGTGACGTCGAGTAGGCGGCGCAGGGTCCGCCTGAACATCGCGTGGTCGTCCGCAAGCACGACCGTGATCGGAAGCCGCTCTCCGTCCAGGTCGCCGGCCGACGCGGCAAGGTGCAGGTGCGACGTCATGGACGCGAAGCTATCGCCGCACCCGACCGGCGGCGTCGTGAGAAACCTGCTGATCGGGTTCGGGAAAGCACGGAGACGCTCGGCGGTCTCAGCTGCAGGGCGAGGAGCTCTGCAGATCCGCGGTGGTGCCGTCGCTGTAGAGGAAATGCGACTTGGCGATGAAGCTGTGGGATGTGCACTTGCCCGCGGTTATCAGCGCGGTCTTGCCGCTACCGCGCGCGGGCACGTTCAGCTTCAGGGACACGAGCACGACCTGGAAGCCCGCCACCGTCGGCGTGGGCACGGGGATCGTGAGCTTGGCCCCGGACGTGGTCTCACGGATGACGAGCGTCTGCGGGATGGGCGAGGTCGCCTTGACCACGAGGACCATCTTTTTCGGCCCGGCCGCGTACGCCTTCACGCCGGCGAGGATCGGCTGCGGGAGCGGGTACGCGCTGGCGGTGGCCGAGCCGGTGCCGATCTGGCTCCCCGACGGGCACGACTTGCCGGTAGTGAGCTGACCGTCGGACAGCTTGCAGGGCTTGACGCTGCCGAGGTTGAACCTCGTCCCAGCAGGAAACGTGATCACGAGAAGCTTTGCGGCCTCCGGCGCCTGCCCCGGCGAGGTGGTCGAGTGGATGTCGGCCTTGATCCCGGTCGACTTCCCGGCGTGCGTGGCCGTAAGGGCGACGTTGCTCGTCTGGGTGAAGTCCGCGAGCGCGACGCCCGCGAATACGAGTGACAAAGCCGCCGCCGCGGCGAGTGTGATCCATTTACTCATGGCTGCCTTACTCCTTGTCTGAGGGTTGTCGTTGTTCGTAGAGCTCGGCGAATACGTCGCCGTACTTGTCGTAGACGATCGCCCGCTTGACCTTCATGGTCGGTGTGAGCTCGCCATCGGTCTGGGTGAGATCGTGGCCGAGGATCGCGAATCGCTTGACCTGCTCGATCCGCGCGAACTTCCGGTTGACCCGGTCGACCTCCTTCTGGAGCTCGGCGTGCACTCGGGGATCGGCAGCGATCGTGACCGGGTCGGCGGCGAGCCCGAGCCGCTCGGCCAGCCTCACCGATTCGTCGCGGTCGAGGGTCAGCATCGCGACGAGGTATGGGCGTCTGTCCCCGTAGACGACCGCCTCCGTGACGTACCGGCTCTCGCGCAGCTCGCTCTCGATGTTGACCGGGGTGATGTTCTTCCCGCTCGAGGTGATGATCAGATCCTTCTTGCGGCCGGTGATCGAGAGGAATCCATCGGGGCTGAGCGCGCCGAGATCACCCGAGCGAAGCCAACCGTCGGCGGTCAGCACCTCCTCGGTGGCATGGGGATCGCGGTAGTAGCCCTTGAACACGTGCGGACCGCGGATCAGGATCTCCCCGTCGTCCGCGATCGCCACCTGCGCGCCCGGAAGCGGCTTCCCGACCGTGCCGAAGCACAGCGCGTCGATGGTGTTGAGCGCCGTGGCAGCGCAGGTCTCGGTCAGCCCGTAGCCCTCGAGCACGAGCACCCCGCACGCGTCGAAGAACTCGAGCAGCTCGGGCGAGATCGGCGCGGCGCCGACCAGCGCGACCTGAAGCTCCGGACCGAACAGCCGCCGCACCTTCGCGAGCACCAGCCGGTCCGCGAGCCGGTACTGGACATCGGTTAGCAGGTCGGGTTGCCGGCGCTCACGCAGGGCTCGCCGGGCCCGTCCGCCGCACCGCAAGGCCCATTCGAACAGCCCGCGCTGCAGAGCCGGCTTTCGCGAGATCTCGCCGGTGACGGCGCCCTGCATCTTCTCGTAGATCCGCGGCACGGCGGGCACATGAGTGGGACGCCCGTCGAGCAGCTCATCGACGATCTTCGAGGTGTCGCCGCCCCAGTAGATCAGGCGTGCCCCGACGCTGAGAACCACGTTCTGGGCAACGCGTGCAAGCACGTGCGCGAGCGGGAGGAACTGATACATCGAGTGCGTCCGGTTGAGCCCGAGCTGCTGCTCGTACATGCGTACGGTGGCGATGAAGTTCTCGTGGCTCAGCATGCAGCCCTTGGGCGGCCCGGTCGTGCCGGAGGTGTAGACGAGCGTGGCGATGTCGCCGGACTGGGTCGACGCGACCCGCTCGTACACCCGCTCAGGCGGGGCGCCCCCGCCCCTATGTCGGAGCTCGTCGAGCGTGATCGCGCCGGTGGCCGGCTTGAAGGTCACGACGTGCGCGAGCATCGGGCAGCGATCCCGGACCTGCTCGACCTTCGCCAGCTGCGCCGCGTCCTCGCAGAACACCAGGCGCGCCTGCGAGTGGTCGAGCACGTACGCACATTCCTCGGGAGAGTTCGTGTGATAGATCGGCGTGACCACTGCGCCGGCGCACAGCGATCCGCAGTCGGCGAGCGTCCACTCCGCGGAGGTGTTGCCGAGGATCGCGACGCGGTCCCCGGGCTCGATGCCCAGGCCGATCAGACCCTGCGCGATCTCGGTGCTGATCGCACCGAGCTCCGGGTAGGAGACCGTGACCGTCTGACCGTCACGTTGGTACTGGAGGGCGACGCCCTCGAACCGGGCGGCCGCGTCGAGGATCATCTCGCCGAGGGTGTGCGACCGCGAGCCCGCAGACACGGGAGTGACGTCCTGCGGGAGGGTCGAGGTCATCTGGGTGGCGGTGGACGGACTCATGGCGGTGCTCCTATTCATGGGCGGTGCGCGGCCGGCGGTGGCGGAGGTGGAGGCGGGGCGGGTGGCGCCTGACGGCGGAGACCGGCGCCGGCCCTGCCGGGGTCGGGCCGGACGTCGGCCACCAGCCGAGAGGCCCGAGCACGATCTCGGCGGCGGGAAGCAGCACGGGACGCACGATCAGCACGTCGAGGAGGACCGCGACAGCCACGCCGATCCCGAACTGCTGCACGTTCACGAAGCCTGTGGTCAGGAACGGGATCAGGGCGGCGACCATCACCAAGCCCGCACCGGTGGCCGCGGCGCCCGTCTCGCGCAGTCCGGTGCACACCGCGGACGTGCCCTCGGCGCCCGAGACGTACTCCTCCCGGGTACGCATCAGCAGCACCGCCGAAAACGTCGTCGTGATCCCGAAAGTGACCGTGAAGATCCCGATGATCGACATCGGATCGAGGTATCCCGGTCCGCCCAGCACCGGGTTCGACCCGCCGAACAGAAGCTCCAGGGCGCCGAACGAGGCTGCGGTGACTAGCAGCCCGAACACCGTCGCGACCGCCGGGAGCAGCACGGCCCGCAGCGCGACCGCGAGCACGAGCGTCAGCGCGAGCGCGATCACGATGACGTCCAGCCAGATGCGAGACTTGGCCACCCGGGTCAGATCACCCAGGCTGCCTTCCGGTCCGCCGACCGCCACCTGGACGTTGTTGCCCCGAGCGAACGTACGTGCGAGCGCGACCAGGTGAGTGCCCAGCGCCTCGGTCCGGGAGTCATTGGACTTGTACTTGGAGGCAACCACGATCTGGCCGGCGGTGCCGCCGCGAAGCAGGTTGATCGTGAACGTCGCGGCGTTGCGGTCGGCCTTCTGCGCTCCCTCTACGGCGGCGAGCACGAAGTACCCCGAGTTGAAGATGCCCGGCGACTGCTGTTCGAGCTGCTTCAGCTGCGCGGTCGAGGGGATCTGGCCGCGAGCCTTGATCACCGCGGCCTGCATCGTCCCCAGGCCGGTGACCAGCTGCCCGGCGGGAGCGACTCCGCTCGTGAGCCCCGAGGCGAGCTGGCCGGCGCCGGTCGTGAGCTGCCCAAGGCCGATCTGGAGCGCGCCGGCACCCGCGGTCAGCTGGCCGAGGCCGCTCTTCAGCTGACCGCCGCCGGTCGACAGCTGGCTCACGCCGGTGGCAAGCTGGGCGTTACCGTCGCGCAGCTGCTTGATCCCGGCCTCGAGCTGCGAGGCGCCACTCTGAAGTTGCGCGAGTCCTCGCACGAGTGCCGGAGCCTGCTTGGTGACGCCGCTCGCCAGGGCCTTGGCCTGCGAGGCGTCGGCGACCGCACCGTTCAGCTGGGTCGTCAGACCGGAGAGCGCTGCGGCCGCGCTCTGGAGCGAGGCCACCGCGGCCCCGTAACGCGGGTCGCTCTTCCCGGTGGTCATCGAGCCGAGCGCCGAGCTCGCGGCACCGAGCGCGGCGCTCGCACTCTGTACACCGCCCTGCGCACCCGAGATCGCCGAGCTGGCGCTCGCGGTCAGGCTCGTCAAGCCGTTCAGAGCGACGACGCTCTGGCTCGCTCCCTGATGCGCCTGACCGATGCCCTGCTCGAGCTGGGTCGAGCCGGTCAGGGCCTGTCCGGCTCCGTTCTTCAGAGCGGTTGCTCCGGCGAGCGCCTGATCGAGGCCGGTCTTCAGCTGGGACGATCCTGCGTTCGCCTGCTCGAGCCCGGCATGGAGTTGAGAAGCCCCCGACTGCGCCTGCCCGGACCCCCCTTTGAGCAAGTTGGCCCCGTTGGAGGCGTCCGTGAGGCCTGTTTGGAGCTCGCCGGATCCGGCCCCGGCCTGGCCGAGCCCCTGGATCAGCTGTAGCAGGCTCTTCTTGCTCTGGTCGGACACGACGACCGAGTGCTTCAGCTGGGGGCCGAACGTCGACAGCTGGGTGGAGGTGGAGTTGATCGCGCCCGGCCCGGTGACCGAGTCGACCGTCCGATCCTTGGCGATCTGGAGCTGGAAGCTGTACAGGCTCCCGAGCAGCGCCGGCGTCGTGATCGGACGGTTGTTGGCGACGACGATCAGGTTGTACGGAGTTGCCCACCCGGGCCCCGTCACGCGCGAGACCTCCTCGAACGCGATCCGCGCCGGCGCGTTCGACGGAAGCTGGCTGACGTCCGGAGGACCAGAGTTCAGCGCGAACGCCGGCACCGCGACCGCCGCCAGCAGCGCCGTCGCGGCGAAGCCTGCGTACACCGCGTGGCGGGTGACCCGGTTGCCGCCGTCGAGCAGGCGCGACCAGGCGCGCGCCAGGGGCGCCGGTGCGGGGAAGCTGTACGCGTCGATCCGTCGGCCGAGCAGCACGAGCGCCGCCGGCATCACCACGACCGCACCGCCGGTGGCGAAGGCGGCGCAGGTCAGCATCCCGGTTCCAAGCGACACCATCAGCTGGGTCGGTCCGATGACGGCCGCGATCGCGAGCGCGAGCACCAGCGCGGTGCCGCCGACCAGGACCGCCCTGCCGGTCGTTCGGAGCTCGGCGGTCGCGGCGGTCACGGCGTCACGCGGATGCACCCCCGGCGGAAGCTCCTCGCGGTGGAAGCGATCGAGAATCAGCAGCGCGAACCCCACACCGAGCGCGAGCCCGGTCATCGTGCCGAGCGCGACGCCGACCGGATCAAGCGTGATCACGTGGCCGAGCAGCGCCACCTCGCCGAAGCCCGCCAACGTGCTGATCGCGCCCACGGCGGTCACGAGCAGCGCCGCCACCGGCGCGCGCAGCCCGATCAGCAGGAGCACGAACAGGATCCCGATCGCGATCAGCTCGGTGCGGCGGAGATTCGAGATTGCCGCGTCCTTGAGCGCGCGGTCGATCGACGGCTGTCCAGTGACGTACGCGCGCGTGGGTGCTGAGATGTCCCGGGCGACCAGCCGCTCGATCTGGGGCTCGTCGTAGCGCACCGCGTCCTTCTCGGACCGGTCGACGGAAACGACGATCATCGCGGCGGTCGGCTTGGGTCGAAGCGCCGCGCTCGCCGTCCCCGCGTCCCACGCGGACAAGACGCGCGTCTGCGGTCGGCTCGAGAGTGCCGCGACCAGCTTCGGACCTTGGCGGTCGAGCTGCTGCTTCGGTCCCTCGAGCAGGATCGGGACCAGCTGGGTCGGGCCGAACTGCGCGCCGGCGAGCTGCTGAGCGCGCGAGGATTGGGTGCCCGGCACGACCGTTACCGAGGGCGACAGTGTGCCGGCGACGCCAAAGCCGATCACGCTGAGTACGACGGCGACAACGAGCCAGGCGGCAAGCGACACCTTCGGACGGCGAATGGAACACCTCGCAAGAGAGATCACAGCTTCACCTCGGATCTGCCTCGGGCGTCGCAGCCACGCGGGCTGGCAGCTCCGGACCTAAGCGGTTGCAAGTCTCGTCATCGCGACCGTATGCGTGGCCGGTGTTGTTACGCATCCGTGAACGACTAGGACCGATGGTCAGTAGTTAGACCTGATCTGGGTAGCGACGAGTCGAGCAGTAGCCTGCCGCGCCGACAGCACCCGTTCGATCAATTCGAACTGGCGGCCCAGATGGCGTGGCGCCATGAACTCGTGCCGGATCCGCGCGCGTGCCGCGACGCCCATCCGTTCTGCCCTTCCACATCACTTCGATCTGGACGGGCTGAAGGGGTCGCATGCTCGACACGGAGGCTGACCTACGTCGGAGGCCGCCACAATGACGCGTGTCCCGATTCTGCTCCGCGCAACGTGTGCGGTGGCTGCGGATTTCCGCGGATGGCGGGAGTTGGACCCGTAGTCTCGTGCAGCGAGATCACGCGATTGCACGGATTCCGGGTTCGGCACCGCGCTTTAGGTTCATCGAGACACGACCCCTCAGGTAGTCGGTGGAGGTGACTGACGATGAAACTGATGCTTTGGCTTGTCGCTTGTCTCGCAATGGCAATCCCGGCGATTCTCGTCGCGATCGCCCTGGGTCCGGTAACCGTCGGGATTCTTTGCGCGGTCGGATTTGGCCTTATCGTGTTCGCGATCGTCAACCTCTTCGTCGCGATCGGGGTGGGGATCGAAAAGGCGGGTTCGCGGCTTGCACGACACAGCTGAGAGTCAGCGCTCGGACGCACCGCCAGGCTGAGTCACTATCGACCGAGACGGAAGAACGAATGCCCATGCGACATGACGCGCACGTACTGATCGTCGGCGGAGGCGCCACCGGTGGCGGCCTTGCGCACGATCTGGCTCTACGCGGACTTCGCGTCACGCTCGTCGAACGCGGCGAGGTGACCTCGGGGACGAGCGGCCGTCACCACGGACTGCTCCACAGCGGCGCGCGCTACGCCGTCGGCGACCGTGAGGCAGGGGTCGAGTGCATCCGCGAGAACATGATTCTCAAGCGGATCGCGCCCGGCACCTTCGAGTGCAACGACGGCCTGTTCGTGGCCGTGTGCGACGAGGACCTCGACTACCTCGAGCCTCTCATCGAGGGCTGCACGGGCGCGGGGATCCGGGTGCAGCGGATGAACGCCGCCGAGACGCTTCGCCTGGAGCCCAACCTGAACCCCGCGCTGAAAGCCGCGGTGCGCGTCCCGGACGCAACCGTCGACCCGATGCGACTGATCCTGCGTTTCTTCGCCACCGCACGCCACAACGGCGCAGACATCCGACCTTATATGGAGGTGATCGGGGTACTCGCGCACGACGGGGTCGTCACCGGCGCCGCCGTCCGCGACCACGTCACAGGCAAGGAGGGCGAGATCCACGCCGATCTCGTTGTCAACGCGGCGGGCCCGTGGTCGGGGAAAGTCGCGGCGATGGCCGGCGCTCAGGTTCCGATGACGCCCTCACCGGGCGTCCTGCTCGCGCTCCGCGGCCGGTACTGCAACATGGTGATCAACCGGATGCACAAGTCCGGCGACGGCGACATCGTCGTCCCCCAGCGCGGCCTGTCGATCGTCGGCACCACCTCCTGGGTGGTCGAGGACCCCGACGATCTTTCGGTACCCGAGGACCACGTCGAGCGCATGTATGCGGAGGGCTCGAAGCTGATTCCGGCGCTCCGTCATGCGCCGCGCCGCGCCGCATGGTCGGCGGCGCGACCGCTGGTCGGCTCCGCCGGCGCGGCCACCGGACGCGAACTCTCCCGCACCTTCCAGACTTTCGATCACGCCACGCAGGACGGCATCGAAGGGTTCGTCACGATCACCGGCGGCAAGGCCACCACGCTGCGGGGGATGGCTGAGGTGTGCGCCGACGTGGTCTGCCGCAAGCTCGGCATCGACGAGCCGTGCCGCACCCAAGAGACCGTCCTGCTTCCGCACACCGCTTACTACTCGGAAGCGGTCGCAGCATGAGGAGACAGCCATGACCGAAGAGAAACCTCCCCCCGGCGGCCCGGCCGTGACCCCGACCGGGCAGGACGACATCCGGCGCTTCCGCATCTACCGCTACAAGCGAGGCGACGGCGGCGAGCGCTTCGACGAGTTCAAGGTCCCGGTCGGGCCGCACACGACGGTGCTCGATGCGCTGCGGTGGATTCAGCGCCACCACGATCCGTCGCTGGCGCTCCGGCATTCCTGTCTGCACGCATCGTGCGGCACCTGCGGTGTTCAGGTCGACGGCCGCGAGGCGCTCTCTTGCGTGTGCTCGGTCCAGGACCATGGCGATGAGATTACGGTCGAGCCGCTCGCGAACCTTCCCGTCCTCACCGACCTGGTCGTCGAGATGAACGGCTTCTTCGCGCGCTTCCCCTACGAGCACCCGATCATCCGCTCGAGCGGAGCCCCGGCCGACGGCGAGAACGGCGAGAACGGCGAGATGCACCTCGAGGGCGGCCACGAGGTCACGCTCGACCTTCCGAGTCCCGTTCCACTTCACCATCATCGACTTCATCACCATCACCGCGCGGCGCCTCCGGCGGTCGACTTCGTGCGCCTGGAGGACTGCATCGAGTGTGGACTGTGCCTGTCGGCCTGCCCGGTCGCCGCAACCTCGCGCGACTACGTCGGTCCGGCCGCGCTGGCCGCCGCGGAGCGATTGCTCGAGGAGCCGCGGGGCGTCGAGCGCGAAGACGTTCTGGCCTGGGCGAGCCGGCCGGAGGGCGTGTGGCGCTGCCACGTCGGCCTCGAGTGCACGCGCGCCTGTCCTGCAGACGCCATCCCGGCCGAGCGGATCATGGCGCTGCGGCGCGAGCTGATTTTCGGCGGTCCCGACGGCGAGGAGAGCAAGCGATGAGCGCTACCGATGAACTTCCCGGCACTGCTGAACGCGAGCAGCCCGGCCCGATCCGTCACAAGGGCCCAGGCCCGAGCGAGACAGGGTGGCTCGATCCCCGCGGACGCGGCCACGGAGGACGGGCCCTGGCGCTGCACCGCGTCACCGGCCTGGTGATCGTCTTCTACCTCTACCTGCACCTCGGCGTGCTGTCGATGCTCTTGATCGGCTCCTCGGCGTGGAGCAGCTTCCTCAGCCTGGTGACCGCCAAGAGCTTTCTCGCCTTCGAGGTCGTGTTGATCGCGGCGGTCCTGTTTCACGGGCTCAACGGCATTCGCGTCGCGTTCGTCGGCAGCGGCATCGCCGTCACCCGGGAAAGGGCGCTGTTCTGGGCGGGCACCGTGATCGGGACCGTCGCGGTGATCTTCGCCGCCCTCCACATTCTGGGAGCGCTGTCATGAGCGTTATCGAAGTCCCAAAGCAAGAGCCGCCGGCGGAGTCTCGCGTCGAGGCATACCGGCGCGGGCGCTCGAGCCGGTTGTGGCACTGGACGGCCGGGACCGGCATGGCGCTGGTGGTGCTCGCAACCATGCACATCGTCGCCCAGCACTTCGTCGTCCATCAGAAGGGCGGACTGCGGACGTACGCCGAGGTGCTCAGCTACATCGGCAACCCCGTCATCTTCCTGCTCGAGGCGGCCTTTCTGGTTGCAGTCACGATTCACGCGATGCTCGGGGTGCGAGGCGTACTTCACGACCTCGACCCCAGCACCAAGACCGGGCGCCGCATCGATCGCGGGCTGTGGATCGTCGGCACGTTGACGGTCGCCTACGGCATGGCGCTGCTGGTCACGCTAGCGGTCCGCAGCTGAGTCGGGCGGTGTGCGGATGAGCGCCCGGCTCGGAGCAGCCGACACCGCGTGGCTTCACATGGATCGGCCCACGAACCTGATGGTGATAAATGCCGTCGAGTTGTTCGACGAGCCGCCGGACTGGGCACGGGTCAAGCAGATCATCCAGAGCCGCCTCGTCGACCGCTACCCGCGTTTTCGCCAGCGCGTGGTCGAAAGTCGCCTCCCGCTGCGCCCGCCGCGGTGGGAAGACGATCCTGACTACGCGCTCGAGCACCACGTGCACCACCTTGCGCTCCCTGCCCCGGGCGACCGCGCCGCGCTTCAGGAACTCGTGGGCGACCTGATGACGATGCCGCTCGACCGCAACCGCCCGCTCTGGCACATCTTTCTCATCGACGGCTTCGGCGACGGCGCCGCGATTATCAACCGCATGCACCACTGCATCGCGGATGGGATCGCGCTGGCCAGGGTGATGATGTCGCTGACCGATTCCGACCCCGATGCCGGTGTCGCCGCGCCGCTTGCAGAGCGGCCGCCCGGGCGGTCGGCTGGGCTTCTCGCGGACCTCGCCGGATCGAGCGAGCGTATGCTCGCGGCCGCGGGACACGCCGGCGTGGCCGCGGTCCGGCACGGCGCCGGGCTCGTGACCTCACCCTCGCACGCGGCGAGCCTCGCCGGTGCGATCGCCCGCGACGGCGCGACCGCTGCCCGGTTGCTGCTTACCCCGGCCGACGCTGCCAGCGTGATCAAGGGCGACCCCGGCATCAGCCGACGCGTGGCCTGGGGACGTCCGTTGTCGCTGGCACAGGTCAAGGAGATCGCGCACTCGCACAACGCCACCGTCAACGACGTTCTCATGGCCGCTCTGAGCGGTGGGTTGCGTCGCTACCTGCGCGACCGCGGTGCGCCCGCGCGCGAGATCCAGGCGATGGTGCCGTTCAATCTGCGCCCGCTCGATCAGCCGGTCCCGCGAGACCTCGGCAACAAGTTCGGCCTGATCTTCCTGCCGCTTCCCGTTGGCGTGAGTGGAAGCTACCGCCGGCTGACGGAGGTGCACAAGCGAATGACCGAGATCAAGGACGGTCGCGACGGACCCATCTCCTACGCGCTTCTGAGTGCCGCGGGTCTGACCCCCGAGCCGGTCGAGCGCCGGATCGTCGATCTCTTCACCGGGAAGGGAACCGCGATCGTGACCAACGTCCCGGGGCCGTCCGAACCGGTGTATCTGGCCGGGACGCCGGTGCGGAATGTCCTCTTCTGGGCTCCGACGTCGGGACACATAGGCATGAGCGTGAGCATCTTCAGCTACCGCAGCGAGGTGACGGTCGGCCTCATGGTCGATGCCGCGATGATCCCGGATCCCGATCACATCGTCGCCCAGCTCGAGCTCGAGCTCGAGGCGCTGGCTCGTCTAGCCCCGGGGCGCTCCCGACGGCCGCCCGCCGGCGTCCGCTGACGCCTCGCGGAGAATCTCCGAGATCTCCTCGTGAATGCGCATCCGCATGTCCGTGTGCAGATTCGGATCGACGAGCACGGAGCTGAGCACTTCCGGCGCGTCATGGACGTAAGTCTCGGGACCCTTGTGAGTCGGGTGAGGCGCCTGTGCGCGGGCATGCGCCACTCGGCGCGCGCGGCGGTACGCATCGTCGTCCGCTGATCGGATGATCTCCGTGATCTGCTGGTCGAGGCGCATCCGAGTATCGGTGTGGATGTTCGGATCCACGAGCACGGCGGTCACCAGGTCCACAAGCTGCTTGTCCTCGCCTTCGAGGGGCGGTTTGCAGGGCTCGCTCACTGTCATTGGGTTCACCTTCTGATTGGAATTTGACTACACAACGGGCGACGCCCTCACCGGTTGAACCTGCGAGGGCGTCGTTTCCTTGGGTCCGATTGTCGTCGGATCGTCCGTCAGGAGGCTGGAACCGCCTTGGTTCTCGGGGCGAGGATCCGCTCATCTTCCTCGGCGCGACGGGCGTGCCAGAAGCCGAGCCCGACAAGCACCGCCATGAGGGCCGCCGCGATGAACGATGCGATCGCGCCCCACAGTATGATCGTGCCGATCGTGGCGAACGCGTACGCCTCAAGCAGCAGCCCACGGAGGGTGGTCCCCGTGAAGGACGTGTCCTTCAGCGCCGCCAGTTGCGTGTTCTTCGGGTTGGCCAGCGCTGCGGCGCTGATCTTCGTGTAGACGCCGTGGTACGGCATCTCGGAGAGGTGCACGGCGATGAAGTCGTTTGCCCAGACCTTCGCCTGAGGACCGGTCAGAAGCTGCTGGCCGGCGTACTGCGACACCGACGGGATCATCGAAGGTGTGATCTCGGTTCCCGCCTTGGGATGCGCGAACGCCGCCTTGGGCGGGAAGTAGATCTGCTGCTGGGCCAGCTGATCGTGGACGTTGCTCTTGACGAAGCTGTGACCCCAGGTCAATAGACCACCTGCGATCACCAGAACGACGACGACGATGACGCCGGCGCTGCTGGCGAGAATGTCGAATACCTTGCGTGACATGGTTCCTCCTGTGACGGTTGGACCCAATAACTTGGGCTTGCCGCGGTGATGATCGGGTTCCCGAGGTGCGCGACCATCCGTCCTCGCCCGACGGTCTGCGCGGGAAAATCCGCATCTCTTCCCCGCATTTCGCGTAGTTCGGCCAGTGCCGCTGGTGGCCGTGCGCGTATGCGATGAGGGTCAGTAGTTCTGTGCAGCCTGCCGCGGCTTTATGCGGCTGTCATCGAATGCCGGGCGCCGTACCGTGGCGGCATGTTCTCCAACACTTCAGACGAATCGATTGACGTCCGGCCGCGAGGGGCCGAAGTAGGCTTGCCGCTCCCCCTGGAGCCGACGAGCGAAATGGCCGTCCTCCCGCGGGAGGACTGCTTGGCGCTGCTCGCGTCGAACAGCTTTGGACGCCTGGCGGTCGCGATGGACTCGCCGGTCATCCGTCCCGTCAACTACGTCTTCGACGAACGATCACAGTCCGTCGTCTTCCGAACCGCCGATGGATCGAAGTTCCATGCGATGCTGGTCAACGGCAACGCGGCGTTCGAGATCGACGGGATCGACCCCGGCTCGCGCACTGGCTGGAGCGTGATCATCGTCGGCATGACCGAAGAGATCACGAGCCCGAGCGAGCTCCTGCGCCTAGACCAGATGGGCCTCGAGACCTGGACGCCCGGGCACAAGGCGCATTGGATGCGGATTCGCGCGTGGACGGTCACCGGCCGCCGGATCGTGCTCTCCGCCGGTCCAGCGCTCGCGCAGCCATAGCGTCAACAGCCGGCCGGGCATGAGCCTTGGCACGCTGGCGCTGACGGGATCTGCGGTCTATGCGGACCCCTCCTGTCGGCCACCGCTCGTGGTGCGATTCCGGTGGTAGTCGGCGAGATCTTCGCCGGAGTGATGGTCGGTCACACCGGGTTCAAGTATTGATACGTCGAATTCGGGGCTGACCTTCGTTTCCGACATCGGCCGCCGTGTCTCAACCTACGTAGTTTTCCGAAGCAACAGTTCGGACCTGCGCGGCTGGCGTCGGGAAGGCCCGAACGTAGTCTGGACGCATGAATCCGAGCACTAACACCCCATTCAGAGTCCTGATCGTCGGCGGCGGCGTCGCCGGCCTCGAAGCGGCTCTCGCACTGCGCGAGCTCGCGGGCGAGCGCGTCGCCACCACCCTGCTCGCCCGTGACGCCGAGTTCGTCTACCGCCCGATGACGGTTCGCGAACCGTTCGGCTACAGCACGGCGCGCCGCTACCCCCTCGATGAGATCAGCCGGGACATCGGCGTCGACCTGATTCGGGACGCATTCAAATGGCTTGACCCGGACGCGCGCTGCGTGCACACGGAAGCGGGCGAGAAGCTCGAATACGACGCGCTGTTGCTCGCGCCTGGAGCAGTCTTGAAGCCCCGGTTCAAGCACGCCTTGACGCTGGATGACAGCCAGCTCGACGAGCAGCTTCACGGCCTGATCCAGGACGTCGAGGGAGGCTACGTGCACAAGCTGGCGTTCATCAGCCCGACGCCGATGCCGTGGCCGCTGCCGCTGTACGAGCTCGCGCTGATGACCGCCCGACGCGCATATGACATGAACGTCGACCTGTCGGTGACGCTGGCCACGCCGGAGGACGCTCCCTTGGCGGTGTTCGGCTTGGAGGTGAGCGAGGCCGTCGAGCGGCTGCTCGTGGACAACGGCATTCTTTTCATTCCCTCCGCTCACTGCGAGACGCCCGCGGCCGGTCGCGTATCGGTCAGCCCTGGGTCGCGGGAGCTGATGGTTGACCGCGTCGTCGCGCTGCCGCAGCTGTTCGGCCCGTCGCTACCCGGTGTCCCGCTGCACGCACACAACGGATTCGTGCCGATCGATGTGCACTGCAAGGTCACCGGCCTCGACCGCGTCTACGCCGCCGGCGACGCGACGGATTTCCCCATCAAGTTCGGTGGGATCGCCTCGCAGCAGGCTGACACGGCCGCGGAGGCGATCGCCGCGCTCGCCGGTGCGGCGATCGAGCCGAAGCCGTTCGCCCCTGTGCTCCACGGCGCGCTGCTCGGCGGTCCGAGGCCGCTGTATCTGAGCGCTCACGTCACGGGGGGCCACGGCTCGAGCTCTGAGGTCAGCGAGGCGCCGACGGCGGCCCCGCCCACCAAGATCGTCGCCAAGTACCTGGCGCCGTACCTCGAGTCCCGGGACCGGGCGGCACTACGATGACGCCAGTGCCCGAGACCGGACCGTCCACCGACACGTCGGAGTCCGGAGGCGCTCAGTCGCCGGGAACGATTCGTGTCGTGATCGCGGACGACCACGCGGTCGTCCGCAGAGGACTGAGACAGGTGCTCGACGCGGAGGAAGGATTCGAGGTCGTCGCCGAGGCATCTGACCTCGACAGCGCCCGCCGGTACGTGCGCGGTCATCATCCAGACGTGCTCGTCCTCGACCTGAACATGCCAGGCGGGTCGAGCCTCGACGGGATCCCCGAGATCCGCGCCGAGTGCCCCGGAACGCAGATCGTCGTGCTGACGATGCAGGACGAGCCCGCCTATGCGCGCCACGCATTGAGCGCGGGCGCGCTCGGCTACGTGCTCAAGGAGTCAGCCGAGTCGGAACTGGTCGAGGCGATTCGACGGGCCGCGGCCGGCGACACGTATCTCAACCCCCGTCTCGGCGCACGCGTCGCTGCCGAGCCACCGCCCGGACTCCCCGACGGACTGTCCGAACGGGAGGTCGAGGTGCTGCGGATGATCGCCCTCGGACACACGAACGCCGAGATAGCCGAGCAGCTATATCTGTCGGTGCGGACGGTCGAGACCCACCGCGCGCACATCCAGCAGAAGCTGCGTCTCGGATCACGGTCGGAGCTCGTCCGCTACGCGCTCGAACACAAGCTCGTCGACGTCTAGCAGTCACCGCCGGCGCTTCGCGGGTACACGAGCAGCGGGCGGCGGGCGTGACGCACGAGATGGTTCGACGTGCTGCCCGTGAACAGGCGACCGACCGGCCCGCTGTTCCGCGAGCCCACGATCAACAGATCGACGTGCTCGCTGAAGCGCACAAGCTCTTCTCCCGGCGCGCCGTAGCTCACCCGTCCCTCGAGGTCATCGATGCCGCCAAGCCTGGCCAGGTCTTCCGGCGTGAGCTGCTTCGCGACGTCCGACCAGCGGTGCTGGATCGGCTCGCCGTAGGGGAGGCTCTGCCGAGGTAGCACCACGAGCGGCTCGATCATCGCGCCCGTTCTCGCGGCGAGTGTCTTTGCGGCCTGGAGTGCCCGGGCGGCCTCGGGCGAGCCGTCCCAGCCCACGCCGATCCGCGAGATAACCGGGGCGGGAAGATCGGCTCGGGGCGCGATCGCGACGGCACACCCGGCGTCCTTAAGCGACTCGATCGTGTGGTCGCGCGCGACGCGGCGGGCGATCGCGCCCCGATGACAGGCGCCGACCACGAGCAGGTCGTGGTCTCTGGACGCCGTCAGCTTGTGCAGGGCGCGGGCCACTGAGGAGTCGTGTAGGGCGAGCAGCTTCGCGTCGACGTCGGCGCCGGCCCGCGCGCTGCTCAGCATCGCGTGGGCATCGCTGTGTTGGTCGGCGCCGTTCGTCGTCTCGTTGGGATCGACATGGGCGAGCGTTATACGCGCCCCCGGGCCGGCGAGCTGCTGGGCGAGCGCGATCGCGTCACGCCCACCCTGACGCCCGTCGACTCCCACGAGCACGTTGATGAACACTGCCTCGCCTCGAAACGGCGCGCGTCTACCTGGCGAGCGACCGGTAGTGGTCGCGCCAGATCAGCTTATAGATGGGGATCCAGCGCGGAACGTCGCGTATCCCAGGAATGAACGGGATCAGGATGAGTCCGAGGCTGAGCACGCCCATCACCGCCATGACCAGGATGTCGGAATTGGCCGACGTCGAGAACGGCTTGATCTGGTACCAGAACGTGTAGAGCCACAGCCACACCTGTCCGGGATAGCTGCCGGTCTCGTTCATCATGCCCCACTGGTCCCCGAGCAGATGCTCGGCCTGAGCGCGGTTCGAGAGCACGCCCCCGTCGGCCATGAACAGAAGCGGCTTCGTGTAGTCGGTCTGGTAGAACTGCTTGCTGGTCAGAAGTGCGCCGTCCAGGCCCCCGCTCTGCGCAGAGCCGAGCAGCCCGGCCATCATCGTCGGCAGCGGCCCGTAGTTGCCGGCCGGGACCGAGATCGCCGTGTTGTCGGCGGTGGCACTCGCCTTGGCCAGCCCGTTCTCGTATGCGGTGGTCCACTTCGCCTGCTGGTCGGGTGAGGCGGACTCGTAGGCGGTCACTGCGGCCTGTAGCCCCGGCTGGCCGGTGATCGAGCGTAGCGGCGCCAGCACGAAGTCCTGTGCGGTGTTGACCGGATGGCTGACCCCCAACCACTTCTGCGGACGGATGAACAGGATGTGCTGCCCGTCGGACGCGTGGTTGTACGGCGGCCCGTAGCCGCCGGTACCGCTCGAGCCGTCGAGCTCGGTGGTGGCCGTCGTGACGAAGTCGACCGGGTCGGTGCGCGCCCAGGACTGAACGGTGCTGGGCTTCTCGTCGGGCGAGGAGAACAGGATCGTCAGCACCACAGCGAGCGCGAGCACGACGCCGAACGCAATGCACGCCTCCTTGACGATGTCGTAGGAGCGATAGCCGCCCTTCCACTCCCGGTAGCTGTCGTCCTCGGCAAGGCGCTCACGGCGGCTCATGACGCCGACTCCTGCCCGTCCGGGCCGGCGCCGTCGCGGCCGGCCGGCAAGGTGGTCGCCCGCAAGTTGAACGGCGGCACGACGCCGTGTTTGCGCACGAGCAGGATATGGCCGATGACGATTGCCACCACGGCCGCCGGCAGCAGCAACACGTGCCAGCTGTACATCTGACCGAAGTTGAGGAGGTTGAAGAACGATCCGACTCCCACCGCGTTCATGGCGTCCTTGGCCTGGGTGGAGATCCACTGGGCATCGAAATTCTGCTGGGAGACGTAGCCGGTCAGCGCGCACGGAATCGCCACCAGGAACGTGATCGCCCCGGTGATCCAGACGGCTTTGCGGCGGCCCCGCCACGCCGCCATCCAGTACTTACCCCACAGGTGGATGACCATCACGAAGAAGAACAGCTCGACCGACCACAGATGGATGCTGTTGAAGAAGTGACCGATACCGGTGAAGTGCCACCACCCAGGTCCCTTCAGCGCGAGGATCGTCCCCGAGAGGATGATCACGGCCAGCGAGCTCAGCGACAGGACCCCGAACACGTAGATCCACGACGCCACGTAGCTTGGCTGCTTATCGGGCAACAGCTTCTCTGGGGGCAGCACAGCGACGGCTCGCCTGCGCACGGCCCCGCTCCAGGAGCGTTCCTCGGAGACGCTCACGACGAGCTCCCAGTTGCGCGATGCGACGGGAACGGGGCCAGGATCGCCGCGATGAACACGACGGTCATCAGGACGATCACAACGACGTTCGACACCGACAACTGGAAGAAGTGCCAGTGCACATACGAGGCGTGATGATTCAGATTGAAGATGGCAGCCATGGGTGGGCACGATATGGGCCGCGCTGACCCTCACCATCGGGAGTCGCGCGCGGCCCCATTTCGGATAACTACTGGCTCACAGTTGCGGTGTGGCGTGTGAGTTTTCTTACTTCGTTCAGCATGAGAAACTTCACACCGGCTGGGCGACCGATGCTCCGACCCTTTCGGCGAGATCGACGAGCCGGGTGGAGTAGCCCCATTCGTTGTCGTACCAAGCGACGACCTTCACCTGCGTGCCGTCGATCACCGAGGTCAGGCCGGCGTCGAAGATCGACGAGTAAGTGGACTTCACGATGTCCGAGGAAACGATCGGGTCCTCGGTGTAGTCGAGGATCCCCAGGAGCGGGCCCTCGGCGGCGGCGGCCGCGAAGGCGGCGTTGACCTCCTCCCGGGTCGTGGCACGCTCGGTCTCGACGGTCAGATCGACGAGCGATCCGGTCGGGGTCGGTACCCTCACCGCGAACCCGTTCAGCTTCCCGTCGAGCTCGGGGATCACGAGCCCGAGCGCCTTGGCGGCGCCCGTGGACGTCGGGATGATGTTGAGCGCCGCCGCCCGAGCGCGGCGCAGGTCGCTATGCGGCCCGTCGAGCAGGTGCTGATCTGAGGTGTAGGCGTGGACGGTGGTCATGAGGCCATGGCGGATCCCGACCGTTTCGTGCAGAACCTTGGCAACCGGCGCCAGGCAGTTGGTCGTGCACGAGGCGTTCGAGATGATGTTGTGGACGTCCTCGTCGTAGACCTCGTCGAAGTTCACACCGAGCACCACGGTCGCGTCAGGCGGCTGATCGCCCTTGGTGGGGGCGGAGATGATCACCTTGCGGGCACCAGCCGCCAGGTGCTTCTCCGCGCCGGCGCGGGTGCGGAACCGCCCGGTCGACTCGATTACGACGTCGACGCCGAGCTCTTTCCATGGGAGCGCGCTCGGGTCGGTTCCCGCGAACGCCTGGACCTCGGTCCCGTCGATCGCAATGCCGCCGTTCTGCGCCGCGACCTCTCCGGGGAATCGCCCGAACACCGAGTCGTACTGGAGCAGATGGGCCAGCGTCGGGGCTTCGACCAGGTCGTTGACGGCGACAACCTCGATGTTGGAGTCCTGCTCGTAGGCCGACCGCAGGAAGCAACGCCCTACCCGGCCGAATCCATTGATGGCAACTCGTATGGACATCAGAAACCTCTTCTCAGTTGGTGGTGGGTGTGCCTTACGTCTCGAGCGATGGCATTGGGCGCGGCGGCGCGGCGCTCTCCACCCTGACGCGGGCGTCGACGATCACAACGCCGTCCGTTCCCGCGATCAGGGGGTTGCAGTCGAGCTCGACGATCTCGGGGTGAACCTCGACCATCGCGCTGACACGCAGGAGAACGTCCTCGATCGCGGCCAGGTCGCAGCGCGGCGCGCCGCGATAGCCGTCGAGCAGCGGGAAGGTGCGCAGCGAATGCACCATCTCCCGCGCCTCGAGGTCGGTCACAGGAGTGATCCGGACCGCGACATCGCTGACGAGCTCCGCGGTTGTCCCGCCCGCGCCGCAAGCGAGCACGGGGCCGAAGCTGTGGTCATTGACGACGCCGACAAGCAGCTCGACGCCGGTGGGCGCCATCGGCTGCACGACCAGTCCGTCGAGACGGTACCCGGCGCGCGTGACGGCACGTTCGATGTCGCCGGCGGCCGCGCGCACCGACTCGGCGCCCTCGAGTCCGAGCCGGACTCCACCGGCGTCGGTCTTGTGCACGAGCCCGGACGCGCTTGCCTTCAGCGCGATCGGGCCGCCGAGCTCGACCGCCGCCGCCACCGCCTGCTCGGCGTCGCCGACGACGCGCGTGTTTATCAGCGGTAGGCCGTAGCAGTCGAACAGCTGCGTCACGCACGCCGCCGACAGCCAGTCCTCGTCGCTCGCGAGCTGCTTGCTGATGAGCGCCGCCGCTTCGACCGTCCTCAGGTCGTGGAAGGTCGGCACCGAGCCCATGTCTGCCGCGCGCCAGCGACCGTGACGGGCTGCCAGCGCGACCGCGCGGGCAGCGTCTTCGGGAAACTCGTAGCCCGGGACGCGTACCTCCGCTGAAGACAGCTCGGCCGGGACCCCGCCGCTGACCATGAACACGGATGCGGTGGTCACCTCCGGGTTGGCGTGCGCAAACTCGCGAACCGCGGCAGCGACTTCGGCCGCCGTGGTCACGAGCGCGGGGACGAAGATCGTGATGACCGCGTCGCACGCGTCCGCGGCGGCGAGCGTCTGGAGGGTCCGGCGGTAGTCGTCCGCGGAGGCGGTCGCGATCATGTCGACCGGGTTGCCAAGCGCCGCGCCCGCGGGTAGGAACTCGGCAAGCTGGGCTCGGACGCCGGCCGCCAGCTCTGTGATCTCCACCCCGGCCGTCTGGCACGCATCCGCGCACAGGATCCCAGGACCGCCCCCGTTGGTGACGATCACCATCCGGTCTCCACGCGGGACCGGCTGTGCCGACAATAGGGCGGCGACGTCGAACAGCTCGTGCATTGTGTCGGTGCGGATCACCCCCGCCTGCTCGAACAGCGCGTCGACGGTGACGTCGGACGCCGACAGCATCGCTCCGGTGTGCGACGAGGTCGCGCGGGCACCGGCGGCGGACCGTCCGCTCTTGACCGCAAGGATCGGCTTCGTTGCCGACACCCGGCGAGCGACGCGCGCGAACTTGCGAGGGTTGCCGAACGACTCGAGGTAGAGCATCGCCAGCTTCGTGTCCGGGTCCTCCTCCCAGTACTGCAGAAAGTCGTTGCCCGAAAGATCGGACTTGTTGCCGACCGAAACGAACGACGACAGTCCGACGCCGAGGCCGCTCGCGGCCTCGATGATCGCGATCCCGAGTCCGCCGCTCTGGGACATGAACCCAACCCCGCCCGGCACAGCGGGCGGCGGCGCGAACGTCGCGTTCAGCCGCACGCGCGCAGACGTATTGAGCACACCCAGGCAGTTGGGACCGACGATCCGGATCCCGGCGTCGCGACACACCTCGAGCAGCTCGCGCTGTCGGGCGGCGCCCTCGACGCCGGCCTCAGCGAAACCCGACGAGATCACGAGCAGGCTCCGAACGCCGGCGCCAGCGCACTCGCGCGCGAGACCCACCACCTGCTCGGCGGGCACCGCGACGACCGCCAGTTCGACCCCGCCGGGGATGTCGCCCACTGACCGATACGCCGGAAGTGACTGCACAACCGCAGCCTTGTCGTTCACCGCATAGACCGGACCGTTGAACTCTGCCGCGAGCAGGTTATGGAGGAGCTCGCCGCCAATCGTGCTGCGCTTCCGCGACGCGCCGATCACGGCCACTGAGCTGGGCTCGAGGAAGCTTTTCACGGCGGCCACCGCCCCGATCCGTTCGCGTTCCTCAAACCGCGCAACCCCCTCGGCAGACAATGACGCCGGCAGCTCGACCTCGAGCACGTCCGGTGTGGATCGGATCTTGACCGGGAATCCGCTCTCGCGGAACACCTGGATCATCCGGTAGTTGTTCGGCAGCACCTGGGCGAATAGCGTCGAGAGTCCGTGCTGCTCGGCCACCTCCGCGAGATGCGCGAGCAGGATGGTCGAGATACCGCGCCCCTGCCAGGCGTCCGCAACCAGGAACGCCACCTCGGCGCGGTTGTAGTCGATCCGCACGTACGCCCCGTGAGCAATGATCGCACGCGGGTTTCCGCTCTCGACCACCAGTCCAAAGCGATCCGCGTAGTCGACGTTGACCGACCACTTCGCGGCCCAGTCCAGGTTGACCGTGCCGAAGAAACGGAACCAGATCGAATCAGGGGAGACGGACTCGAGGAAAGAGCGCATCGCGGGTCGGTCGTCGGCCCGGACGGGCCGCACGTGCACGGTCGCTCCGTCCCGCAGGACGATGTCGGCCTGACGCTCAGACGGATATCTCGCCAAAGCGGCAATCGCGCTCATCGATCTCGTACACGGGGTCGTCAGGTGCCGGCATAGACGGTGGCGACGTCGAGCGTCGATACGACGCCCACGGGGTACCCGCCGGCGCCGTCGACGACCAACAGGTGCGCCACGCCATGCTCGCTCATCAGCTGCGCCGCGCTTCGGAGCAGCTCGTCGGCGGAGACCGTCAGCGCCTCCGTCCCGGCCGCTTCGTGAGCCGAGCAATCGGCCCCGGCGGCCATCGCAGCGACCACATCCAGATCCGACACCACGCCGACCGGACGGTCTCCATCTGCGGCCGTGATGACCACCGCGTGGACTCGATGAGTGGCCATGATCGTGGCGACCTCTCGCAGCGAATCGTCCGCGCGGCAACTCAGCGTCCCCGGATGCATGCAGTCGCGGACGCGGACATGCGTTAGCGCCACACTGTGATTTGACTGTTTCTCCATGCCGCAAGCGTGGTCGACGGCCGGGAAGCGAGCATCCGGGCTCTGCGGCGCTATGGCGGCGGGAAACTACGTATCCAAATTTGCGCCTCGAGCTCGCCACTGCTCATACGTAGTTTCGTGCAGTCGGCGCGCTGCTAGTGCGGATGTGACTGGTCCTGCCGCAGCCCACACTGAGCTTGCAACCCGACTGGGCGGTCGTCCTTTGAACGTCACGAAAGAGACGAGGTTCACATGTTCAAATCGATCATTTGGGCCACCGACGGCTCGGAGGGTGCCGCGAAGGCGCTGCCGCTCGTCAAGGAGCTGGCACACGAAGGCGGCTCCGCGATCACGGTCGTTCACGTCATCGAACACTTTGAGGGTGCCGGAGCCGTCGGGCCGCCGCTGCGTTCCGACGAATACGACGTTCAAGCTGAGCTGAAACGTCTGACGTCCGAGCTGTTCGAGCAAGGCTTCAGTGCGTCTCTGGTGATCAGACCGGAGCTGAGTAGCCGCCCGGCGAATGAGATCGCGGACATTGCGCGTGAGCTCGGCGCCGATCTGATCGTCACGGGAACGCGCGGTCACACGGCGCTCGGCGGATTCTGGGTCGGCAGTGTGACCGACCGCCTGCTCCACATCTCACCCTGCCCAGTGCTGGTGGTGCCCACCCGGACGGAGTCCTAGCGCCCGGGCGGCTGCGCGAGCCGGGATCCCGGAGCGCGATCGTGCGCGTCCGCGGCACACTCGATCTTCACTGCCACGTGCTGCCAGGCATCGACGACGGAGCCCGCGACGTCGGTGACGCCCTCGCGATGGCGAGACAGGCGGAAGCCGACGGAATCGTGGCGATCTGCGCCACCCCCCACATCCGGTCCGACCACGCGGTGCGTGTCGAGGAGCTACCTGCGCGGCGGGCCGAGCTCGGGGCTGCGCTTGTGGAAGCTGGATGCGGCACGCGCGTGCTGCCGGGTGGCGAGGTCGCCGCGGACATGCTCGACGCCCTCGACGATCCCGAGCTCGCGTCCGTCGCCCTGGGAGGGTCAGGGAAGTGGATTCTGCTCGAGCCTGCCGCCGGTCCGCTCGATGAGCGCGTGGAGGCAGCTGTCGACGCGCTGAATGATCGAGGCTTCCGGGCGCTCCTCGCCCATCCCGAGCGTCACCCGTCTCCTGATTTCGACGACCGGCTGGAACGGCTGATTTCCACCGGCGCCCTGATCCAGTCAACGGCTGCGTACTTCATGGAGGAGTCGACGAGGCCGGCGATGCTGAGGCTCGCACGGGCCGGGCTCATCCACGTTCTCGGAAGCGATGCCCATTCTGCGCGGACCGGCCGCCGCGTTGAGCTCGCATCGGCGCTCGAGGCCCTGAGCGCAATCGAGCCGGTCGCGGCTCACCTGCAGTGGGTGGCGCATGATGCGCCCTGGGCGATCGTTGGCGGCCAGGACATCGTCGCTCCCTTTTCACCGGGCCGCGATTAGGCTGGACTGGACGCAGACAGCGTGATCGGGCGGACCGCGACCCGATGGGCGAGCTGCTCGACCATCTGGCGGCTCCCGGTTCCGAGCCCGTGGCGCAGGAAGTTGGCCGAGCCGGCGGCCGCCCCGAGCACCAGCGCTTCGCGTAGGGGAAGTCCCCGGGCCCACCCCGCTGCGGCCGCTCCCGTCATGGCGTCCCCGCAGCCCTCGCGAAAGCCGCGAGGGAGCACGGGCGGCACGATTTCAAACGCCTCACCGTCATCTGTCAGCACGAGGATTGGAGCGCTCGCCCGGGTCACCGCGACGGCGCGAGCGCCCGCCTGAAGCAGCCGCTCCGCGGCGTCGAGCATCCGGCGGCCGTCGACCGGACCGCGCACGTACTCGGCGAGCTCCCAATCGTTCAGCTTCACAAGATCGGGCCGGTGCGCCAGCACGCGGTCGAGTCGCGGCGTCGACAGGTCGACGATCACCGGAACCCCGGCCGCGCGTACGTCCGCGGCCACTGTCTCGTACACCTCGTCGGGAAGTCCGTCGCTCGGGAACGGATTGCATAGCACGAGAACTGCGCTGTCAAACGCTGCGGCGCATGTGGCGGCAACCAGGTCATCGATTTCGTGCCGCTGCGGGGCCGGCCGCGGCGCGTTAGCTACGAAGCGCCGATCCCCGGTTCGTCGATCGACGACATAAGTGCCGCTGAATCCTCGGGTTTTGACAATCCGCCGCTCACCGGGGAGGGCGTCCAGCAACTCGAGCAGCACCGCGCCGGTCTCGCCTCCGAGCAATCCGCACAGGATCGGCCAGCCTCCGAGCTCGGCCGCCATCCGTGCGACCCACACGCCCTGGCCGGCCGCGTGGACATGCACTTGATCAACGCCACCGCTCGCCTCGATCGTGACACTGAGCAGCGGATCGGGCCCGAACACAGTGACGGGAAGATGCTCGCGAGCGTGTGACATCGCATCGGACCGTCGACGATGCCTGACCCGGGCACATCGGGGAAACGCCGCAGTCATGTTGCGCGCTTTCCTTACCGCGCGAGTGGGTCAGCGACGATGACGCGTCCGCGCCGCACGACTACCGTCGGCCCATGCCCTCCAGAACCGACGATCGGGAGCCTCCCGCGGCCCCGCGGCCGCTCCGGGACGTGTATGAAGACCTGCGCAAGCGCAATGCGCGCCGAGCCGAGCTGGCCCGTGCGCGGGAGATGCACGCCCGGATCGAGCGGGCGCTGCTGGCCGCACGTCAACGAGCGATGCGAAAGTGAGGCTGAGCGTGCCCAGGCACGACCGATTGCGCGTCGTCATCGCCGGCGGTGGCGTCGCCGCGCTCGAGACGTTGCTGGCGCTGAGAGCGCTGGCGGGTCACCTGACCGACGTAACGCTCGTCTCCCCCACGACCGAGTTCGTGTACCGCCCCGTGACGGTCGCCGAGGCCTTCGACCGGGCGCAGGCGCGCGTCTACGGCATCGCGGAGATCGTGTCCGACCAGAGCGGCGGCGAGCTCATTCAAGACACGCTCGCCGATGTCGAAAGCCGCGGTCGGATCGCGGTGACCGTGGACGGACGAAGGATCCCGTACGACGAGCTGGTGGTGGCCACGGGAGCGGTACCCACCGCGCCGTTTCCGGGCGCGCTGACGTTCCGCGGCCGAGACGACGTCCTGGCTCTGCGCGGCCTGCTCCACGACCTGACCTCCGGCCGCGCAGGATCGGTGGTGCTCGCGCTCCCGTCAGCGCGAATGTGGCCGCTGCCCTTGTACGAGCTCGCGCTGATGACGGCCGCTTACAGGAACGAACACGGTACGAGCGACGTCAAGGTCACGCTCGTCACTCCCGAGGAGGAGCCGCTCGAGCTGTTCGGACCCACCGCCACCAAAGCGGTGCGCTCGCTGCTCGAGGCGCGGGGCGTGATCGTCCGACCCTCCTCGCTTCCCGCGATCGTGCGCGGCCGAACGTTGCTGCTCGCCGGCGGAGCGGAGGTGTACGCCGACCGGGTGATCACCCTGCCCGCACTCGCGGGCCCCAAGCTGCCCGGCCTCCCCCACGACCAGCACGGCTTCATTCCGGTCGATAAGTTCGGCCGGGTCACCGACGTCAAGCATGTCTTCGCCGCGGGCGACGTCACCGCGTTCCCGCTGAAGCAGGGAGGTCTCGCGGCTCAGCAGGCCGACGCCGTGGCGGGAGCGATCGCGGCCCTGGCCGGTGCGGCCGTCACACCCGAGCCGTTCCGCCCCGTCCTGCGCGGACTCCTGCTCACGGGCGGCGCGCCGCTCTACCTGCGCGCGGAGCCGCAACGGCTCGGGCGCGATGCGACGGTGGCGGTCGAAGCGCCCGCCGAGCGCCGGCCCTCGCGCGATGCGTCGGCGGCGGCCGGTCAGGCGCTGTGGTGGCCACCGGCGAAGATCGCGGGTCGATACCTGGCGCCGTACCTCGCCACAGCGCGGCCGTCGCCGCTCAGCTCGGGGATGCTCGAGGACCGGGTTCCGGTACCCGGCCCGCGTGTGTCGGACGAAGAGTATGTGGACGCGCTCGAGCTCGCGCTCTTGCTTGCTGACTGCGACGCGCGTTGGGGTGACTACCCGTCGGCTCTGAATGCGCTCGACGCCGCAGAAGCGCTCCAGGGTGCGCTGCCGCCCGAGTACGAAGCCAAGCGGCGCGAGTGGCGCGCCGAAGATCGGCTCGCCCATCGATGAGCGACGAGGGCGGCCTCCGATGAGAGTCCTTGTCGCCGTAGCCAGCCGCCACCACGGAACACACGAGATCGCCGAGGCGATCGCAACGGGGCTCATCACACGTGGCTTCGAGGCCGAGGCCGTCCCGGTCGAGCGGGTGACGACGCTAGACGGATACGACGCTGTCGTGCTGGGCAGCGCCGTGTACACGGGGAGGTGGCTCGCCGAGGCCCGCCGTTTCGCCCAGGTCCACACCTCGTCCCTCTGCATGATCCCGGTGTGGTTGTTCAGCTCCGGCCCGGTCGGACCGGTCGATCACCTAATTCCGCCTGGGACGCCCGCCGACGTTCCGGTGGTGATGCGACTGACGGGGGCGATCGGCTACCGCACGTTTCCTGGTCGGCTGGACATGCGCCGTCTGGATTTCCCCGAACGGGCGGTCGTGCGCACGATCCACGCGCCCGAGGGAGACAGCCGGGACTGGGATGCCGTCGATTGGTTCGCCGGCGAGATCGCCGATGAGCTTCTCCGGGCGCACGTTGCGCCGTCGTAGCGCGCACGGCCTGGCCCGTCCGGGTTGGTCCCCGGACGGGCGAGGCTCTGGCGCCTAGGCGAGCGCGGGCTCGGCGGCGCGCTCGCTGGGAGCAGGCCGCTCGGATCCACTGAGGACGACCTTGAGCGCACCCGTGTTGGCCGCGTCCGCGAACGTGTCGTACGCGCTCATCGTGTCGCCGATCGCGAACCGATGTGTCGCGAACAGCGACGGGTCGAGCCGATCGCTGGCGATCAGCCTCATCAGCTGCGGGATGCTGAACGTGTCGACCAGCCCGGTCGTCACGGTCACGTCGCGAATCCACAGCTTCTCCAGGTGCAGCGTCGCCGGCTTGCCGTGGACGCCGATGTTCGCGAGCCGGCCGCCCGGGCGGATCAGCTCGGCGGCGAGCTCGAACGTGGCCGGAACGCCGACCGCCTCGAAGGCGCAGTCGGCCCCGAGCCCGTCCGTGAGCTCCATGATCTTCTCGATCGGGTCGTCACGGCCGTTGTTGATGGTGAGGTCCGCCCCGAATCGCCGGGCGCTCTCGAGACGGCTGTCGGCGAGGTCGATCGCCACGATCCGGCCCGGGGTGTACAGCTTCGCGGTCAGGATCGCCGCCAGCCCGATCGGACCTGCGCCGACGATCGCGACGGTGTCACCGGGCGAGACCATGCCGTTGAGCACGCCCACCTCGTACGCCGTGGGGAGAATGTCGGCGAGGAACAGCACCTGCTCGTCGGTGAGCCCGGCAGGGACCTTGTACACCGAGTTGTCCGCGAACGGCACGCGCGCGTACTCGGCTTGCAGGCCGTTGATCAGGTGTCCGAAGATCCAGCCGCCGCCGCCGAGGCACTGGCCGTACCGCCCCTCCTTGCAGAAGCGACAGCGGCCGCAGGAAGTCACGCACGAGATCAGCACTCGATCGCCGGGGTTCACGGTGGTGACACCGGCTCCGATCTCCTGCACGGTGCCGACCGCCTCATGGCCGAGGATGGTTCCCGCGGTCGTCTCCGGCACGTCGCCTTTGAGGATGTGCAGGTCGGTGCCGCAGATCGTGCTGGTGTCGATGCGGACGATGATGTCGGTCGGCTCCCAGATCGTGGGATCCTCGACGGAGTCCCAACCGCGCTCACCGGGCCCGTGATAGACGAGAGCTTTCATGTCGCGTCTCCTATCCGTGTGGGTGGTATTCGGTCGAACATAGGGATACGGGAGCGCTCGGGCATCGGGGGTTTTCCCCATCCTTGAACGTGATAATGCGCACACGACCGGCACTGACCGCGTGCGGTCATTCGTGTTGACCGAGCAGGGGTTCGCTCGTGATGGAGCGCAAGCTGCTGTTCGGGGATCAAGCAGCGGGCCGGAGCGTCTTGCTGGCTCGCGAACCGCCTGACTACAGCGTCCAGTAGTGACCGATGTGGGCGCCGACCCGCGATGTTACGAACGGGTCCGGAGCGATCGATTCGGCAACACCGACTCCGGAGAGCGCCGTGATCGTCGCCATCACGGACTCGGTCAGCGCCGTGGGGTCGTAGCCGCCTTCGAGCACGGCGCCGACGGGCGCCTCGAGCATCCCGGCCATGTCGCGAATGTGACAGGCCATCTGGGCGAACGAACTCGCCTCGAGCAGGCAGTGCGCAAGCGGGTCGTCGCGATGCGCGTCGAACCCGGCGGAAATCAGCACGAGTTGGGGGACGAACTCGAGAGCCGAAGGGATGATCACGTGTTCGAGCGTCGAGACCCAGGTCTCCTCATCGGAGCCATGGGGCACCGGCACGTTGATTGTGTACCCGCGCCCCTCGGCGGAGCCCGCGTCGCTCACCTCGCCAGTCCCCGGGTACAGCCCGAGCTCATGGATGCTCGCGAACAGCACGTCGGAACGCCGACGGAATATGTCTGCGGTCCCGTTGCCATGGTGGACGTCCCAATCGACGATCATGACCCGGTCGACCCCGAGCTCGCGAACCGCCAGCTCGGCGGCGATCGCGACGTTGTTGAACAGGCAGAAGCCCATCGCGTAGTCCGCGCCGGCGTGATGGCCCGACGGTCGCACCGCGGCGAAGCCGGCGCGGGCCTCGCCGCGCATCAGCGCCCTCACCATTTCGCACGCGCCGCCGACGGCGTGCAGCGCAGCCCTGTAGGAGGCCTCGCCAACGAACGTATCGGGGTCGATCTGCCCGCCTCCGGCGGCGCACAGGTCCCGGATCCTGTTGACGTGGGACGCGGTATGCACGAGCTCGAGTTCCTGCTCGGTTGCCGGCGGCGCGCTGCGCACGTCGCAGCCGAGCCAGCCCACCTGGGCCATCGCATTTTCGAGGGAAACGATCCGCTCTGGCGTGTCCGGATGATCCGGCGAAAGCAGACGCGGGTCGTGCTCGAGCGAGGACGGGTGGCGGAAGTAGAGCATATGGAAGGCTCGGCGACCCGGCGGTCAACCGTCCGCGCTGTGCTCAGGGGGAACCGCCAGCACTGGGCACGGGGCGATGTGCAGCAGGCGCTGCGTGACCCCTCCGAGCAGCAGGCCGGCGATGGCCGTGCGCCCGCGGGTGCCGACGACGATCACGTCCGAGTGCTCCTGGGCGGCGATCTCGGCGATCGCGTGCGCGGCGCCCCCGACCTTGCTGCGGGTGATCTCCAACGTCGCCGCTGACCCGTTGCTCGACAGCTCGCCTACCTGCCGTTCGATCTTCTCCTGGATGTCGGACTCGTTGGCGTGGACGGGGAAGCTGCCGCCCCCCTTGCCCGGAAGGGTGAACTCCTCGCAGTACACGACGGTCACCGATCCGCCTCCCTCGGCCGCGAGCGCCTTGGCATGCGCCAGCGCCCGGTCGGCGGCCTCGGAGCCGTCGGTGGCCCACATCACCTTCTTGTACATCGTTCTCTCCTTGCACCGGTTCGGCAGCCGGGTCAGCTCAGACCGGGCGCCGGGTCACGCCTCGCCCCACGCGAGCACCCCGGCGACGTCGAGCGTCGACAGAATTCCGATCGGACGATCGGCGTCGACATCAGTCACGACGAGATGGCTGACGCCGTTGCGCAGCAACACCTCACCGGCCTCACGCAACGGTACGTTCGCCGTCACCGTGATAACCGGCTGCGTGGCGAGTTCCCGCGCCGTTACCTCTCGCTCGTCCCGAATCCCCGCCGCGACCAGATCGAGATCCGAGATGATTCCCCACACGAAGCACTCCGGCTTCTCGTGTGAGATGCCCACGACCGCAACGCAATGGACGTGATGCGTGGCCATCAACTGCGCCACCTCCGTCGCCGTTGCATCGGGTTCGCACGACATGATCCCAGGATGCATCGCATCCGCGACGGTCGCATGCTCCAGCGAAGGCATCAAATAACTGCCGTGATAAGTCTGAGTGGCGATCTCGGGCATGGCTTTCATCTCCTCGTGGTTTCGCTGACCACAAACCTAAGCCGACCTCAGGTGTCCGTGATCCGCCGCCCACCGAACGACGACTGCGGGTTATCCGCACATCCGGGGGTCAGGCCAGAGCCACGGCCTCGCGTCCTGCATATCGCGCGCGATCGCCGAGCTCCTCTTCGATCCGCAAAAGCTGGTTGTACTTGGCCACGCGCTCCGACCGAGCGGGTGCACCCGTCTTTATCTGGCCGACCCCGGTCGCGACGACCAGGTCGGCGATAAATGTGTCCTCGGTCTCGCCGGAGCGATGCGAGATGACGGCTCGGTATCCCGCTTCGTGTGCGAGCGCGATCGTGTCCAGCGTCTCGGTGAGCGTCCCGATCTGATTGAGCTTGATCAGGATCGAGTTGGCGACGCCGCGCTCGATGCCCTCGCGCAGGATCGCGGGATTGGTGACGAAGATGTCGTCGCCCACGAGCTGAAGGCGGCTGCCGAGCCGCTCGGTGAGATGACGCCACCCGTCCCAGTCTTGCTCGGCCATCCCATCCTCCAGTGACAGGACGGGGTACCGGTCGGCGATCGCCGACCAGTAATCGACCATCTCCGCGGACGATAGTGATCGTCCTTCGCCGGCCAGTTCGTATCGTCCCTCCTTGAAGAACTCGCTCGCCGCCGGGTCAAGGCAGATCGCAAGGTCCTCGCCCGGCCGATAGCCCGCCGCGCCGATCGCGCTGACGAGCAACTCCAGCGGCGCCTCGTTCGACGGGAGTGCGGGGGCGAAGCCTCCCTCGTCCCCCACGGCCGTACTCAGCCCTCGGCTCTTCAGCGTGCGTTGAAGCTCGTGGTACACCTCTGCGCCCATCTGGATCGCTTGCGCAAACGAGTCGGCCCCCACGGGCGCGATCATGAACTCCTGGAAATCGACGGGGTTGTCGGCGTGCACACCGCCGTTGAGCACGTTCATCGTCGGTACAGGCAGCAGGCTCGCGTCCGCGCCCCCCAGGTAGCGCCACAACGGCTCTCCTGCGTTGGCCGCGGCCGCGCGCGAGGCGGCCATCGAAACGCCGAGAATCGCGTTCGCTCCAAGCCGAGTCTTGCCGTCGGTGCCATCTAGCTCGATGAGCCTGTCGTCGAGTCCCCGTTGGTCATCGGCATCTAATCCCACCGCAGCCGCCGCTATCTCGCCATTGACGTTCTCAATCGCGCGTTCCACGCCCTTGCCACCGAACGCACTACCGCCGTCGCGCAGCTCGAGCGCTTCCCTCGTTCCCGTCGATGCACCGGACGGCACCGCAGCGCGGCCCGAAGCCCCGGAGGCAAGCCGGACGTCGACCTCGACCGTCGGGTTGCCCCGGCTGTCGAGGATCTGGCGGGCGTGGACATGCTCGATCTCACTCATTGGTCCTCCGGTCGGCTCGATGCTGGGTGCGGCGTCGATGGCGACCCTACACGTCAGGCCGCCGCGCTCATCGGAGTAAACCCGCGGTCTTCGCACGGGATTCACACGTGGCGGTCCCGTGACGACAGCGGATTGCGCACGGTCGGGGGCTGCATACGCTGGCGCCATGGTCTCCCAGGGGGAAAACCCCGCGTCGGCATCCACGAGCGACGCCGCCACGACGATCGATGCGTTGATCGAGAACCGCACCTTTGCCGAGATCGAGGTCGGTGAGAGCGCCGCGCTCGAGCGCACGTTGAGCTGGCGGGACGTCGAGTTGTTCGCCGTGATGTCGGGAGACGTCAACCCCGCCCACGTCGACCCAGAGTACGCTCGCACAGACAGGTTCCACGGGATCGTCGCCCACGGCATGTGGGGCGCATCGCTGATCTCCGCCCTGCTCGGTACGCGGCTGCCCGGCCCCGGAGCCATCTACCTCGAGCAGACGCTCCGATTTCGTCATCCGATCGCCATCGGAGACACGGTCACCGTCTCGGTCACCGTCGCTTCGAAAGATCCGGCGCGTCATCGCGTAGTGCTCGATTGCCGCTGTGTCAACCAAGGCGGCGAGACCGTGATCGACGGCGCTGCCACGGTGCTCGCGCCCACCGAGAAGGTGCGACGGCCCCGGTTCGTGCTGCCGCAGGTGTCGCTGCGCGAGCGCGGCGGGGGCTCGCGGCAGGATCCGCCGGCGAGTGCGTAGTTCTCCGCACAGCCGGTGTGGACGCCGGCGGATGAGCCGGCTACTCCACTCGCCGAGACTGTCGGGATAGCGACGCAACCGTCCGGTCCTCTGTGGGATCGCGCTAAGGAGGATCCATGTCTGAAGCAGTCATTGTTGACGCAATCCGCACGCCTATCGGCAAGGCGATCAGAGGGACGCTGCGCGATCTCCGCGCTGACGACCTCGCCGCGATCCCGCTCCGCGCGCTCGTCGTGCGCAACCCGGAAGTCGATTTCGCCGAGACCAACGACGTCATGATGGGCTGCGGCTTCCCCGACCACGAGCAGGGCTACAACATCGCCCGCAACGCGGCCTTGCTGGCGGGGATCGACCATCACGTCCCGGGAGTCACCGTCAACCGCTTCTGCGCATCTTCGCTGCAGACGATCCGCATGGCGTTCCACGCGATCAAGGCCGGCGAAGGCGACCAGTACATCGCCGCCGGCGTCGAGTGCACCTCGCGCGGCGCCGGCATGACGCTTCCGGTCATGAACCCGCTCCTCGACGGCACGAACGGCACCGGCTACAACGTCTACATCCCGATGGGGCTAACCGCTGAGAACGTGGCCGAACGCTGCAAGGTCTCGCGGGAAGCGCAGGACGAGTGGGCGGTGCTGTCTCAAGCACGCGCTGTCGCGGCGCGCGAGAGCGGCCACTTCGACTCCGAGATCGTCGGGGTGGACGTACCGGAGACCCACGACGCCGGGGGAGACGTCATCGCCGCGCACACGGTCACGAGAGATGACGGACCGCGCGCGGGCACGACGATGGAGGGGCTGGCGAAGCTCAAGGCCGTCTTCAAGCCCGGTGGCACGGTGACCGCGGGCAACTCATGCCCGCTCAACGACGGAGCCGCGGCCGTTCTGGTCATGTCGGAAGAGAAGGCCCGCGAGCGCGGCCTCAAGCCGCGGGCCCGGATCGTGGCCTCGGCGGTGGCTGCGGTCCGTCCCGAGATCATGGGCCTCGCGCCGATCCCGGCGGTCAGCGCGGTGCTGAAGCAGGCCGGACTGACGATCGACGACATCGACGCCGTCGAAATCAACGAGGCGTTCGCGGCGCAGGTCGTGCCGTGCCGCGACGAGCTGGGCATCGATACCGAGAAGCTCAACATCAACGGCGGCGCGATTGCGCTGGGTCATCCGTTCGGCAGCACCGGCGCGCGGATCATGACCACCCTGCTCAACAACCTCGACTCGGTGGGCGGCAGGTACGGCCTCGAGTCGATGTGCGTGGCCGGTGGGAATGGCCAGGCAATGATCGTCGAGCGGCTCTCCTAGAAACGGAAAGGGACGAGACAATGGCAACCACAGATTCAAAGACTCAGACCGCCGGCCGGGACCGCGATCTCACCGGACGGGTCGCGCTGGTCACGGGAGGCACCCGGGGAATTGGCGCCTCGATCTGCCACGCACTCGCCGCGGACGGCGCGGCCGTCGCCGCCGGCTACTCCTCAAATCAGGCGCGCGCCGACGAGCTGCGTCTGGCGGTCGAGGCCGAGGGAGGCACGCTTTCGCTTCACAAAGGCGACATCGGCGACTCCGAGGATTGCGAGCGCGTCGTCAAGGAGGTGATCGAGCAGCACGGCCGGCTCGACATCCTCGTCAACAACGCGGGCATCACAGTCGACAAAGCGGTCTCGAAGATGTCCGCGACCGACTGGGACAAGGTGCTGAAGGTGGACCTGTCGGGCGCCTTCTACATGTCGAAGCCGGCGATGGCGCACATGCTGGCGCGCGGCTCGGGGCGGATCATCAACATCTCGTCGGTGGCGGCCGAGATGGGCAACATCGGCCAGGCCAATTACACGGCCTCGAAGGCCGGCCTGTTCGGGCTCACGAAGACGCTCGCGCGCGAGGCGGCGCTCATGCTTCGCGTCGCCGGCAAGCTCGAGAAAGGGATCGGGCTCACAATCAACTGCGTCACCCCGGGCCTGATCGAGACCGACATGGTCGTCACGATCCCACCATTCATGGTGGCGGACTTTGTGGAGCGGATCCCGGCGCACCGGATGGGTCAGCCGGAGGAGATTGCACGCGTCGTGTGCTTTCTCGCCCAGGACGCCTCGGCTTACATCACCGGGCAGATCTGGGATGTCGACGGCGGACTCAACATGTGATTGGACTGGTAAATGGCTACAAACGTTTCAGAAAAAGAAGCTCGCGACGTCGTCGAGGCGGCGCGGGAGTCCGAGTGGAAGCTCCCGAGCTTCGGCAAGCAGCTGTTCCTGGGCGATTTCCGCCTCGATCTCATCCACCCGCAGCCGAAGCTGGATCCGGACGCGATCGAGAAGGGCGAGCGTTTCCTCGGCCAGCTCCGGGCGGTGCTGACGGAGTTGGCGGATCCGCTGGAGATCGAGCGCGACGCGAAGATCCCCGACCGAGTCGTGGACGGGCTGAAGAGCATCGGCGCGCTCGGGATGAAGGTGCCGGAGGAGTACGGTGGGTTGGGCCTGTCACAGCTGTATTACAGCAAGGCGCTGGCACTCGCCGGCAATTCTCACTCGGCGATTTGCACGCTGCTCAGCGCCCACCAGTCAATCGGCGTCGCCGAGCCACTGCGCATGTTCGGGAGCGAGGAACAACGGCGCAAATGGCTGCCGTTGGTCGCCAAGGACCACATCAGCGCCTTCCTGCTGACCGAACCCGGCGTCGGCTCTGATCCGGCCCGGATGGCTTCGACCGCGACGCCGGTCAGCCCCGAGCATGCGGCGGCGCCGGTCGACGACGACATGGTCGCGACGCCCGTCGAGGGCGGCTACATGATCAACGGGCGCAAGCTGTGGGCCACGAACGGGACGGTCGCCGACATCGTCGTCGTGATGGCGAAGGTGCCAAAGAGCGACGGCCACCGGGGTGGGATCAGCGCGTTCGTGCTCCCATACAACACCGAGGGGATCACGGTCCTGCACCGCAACGCGTTCATGGGCCTGCGCGGGATCGAGAACTCGGTGACGATCCTCAAGGATGTGTTCGTTCCCGAGGAGAACCGGATCGCCCGCGAGGGCGATGGGCTCAAGATCGCGCTGACCACGCTGAATACGGGGCGGCTGGCACTGATGGCGATCGCGGTCGGGGCGTCGAAGTGGGCGACCAAGGTCGCGCGCGAATGGTCCACCGAACGGGTGCAATGGGGCCGTCCGATCGGCAAGCACGATGCGGTGGCGCAGAAGCTCGCCTTCATCGCGGGCAGCGCGTTCGGCCTCGAGGCAATGCTCGACGTCGCGGCGCGCCTGGCCGACGACAAGCGAAACGACATCCGGATCGAAGCCGCCCTGTGCAAGGTGTACGGGTCCGAGCTCTCGTGGAAGGTGATCGACGAGCTGATGCAGGTTCGCGGCGGTCGCGGCTACGAGACTGCGGAGTCGCTGAAGGCGCGCGGCGAGAAGCCGGTGCCCGTGGAGCAGGTCATGCGGGACATGCGTGTGAACCGCATCTTCGAAGGGTCGAGCGAGATCATGCACCTGCTGATCGCCCGCGAGGCGGTCGACACCCACCTCCAGGCCGCCGGCGGGCTCCTGATGGGCGACGGCGATGCGAAGGCCAAGGCGGACGCTGCGTTGAAGGCCGGGCTGTTCTACGGCAAGTGGCTGCCGCAGCTCGCTGTCGGCAAGGGCCAGAACCCTCGCGCCTACGAGGAGTTCGGGCCGCTGGCGACCTACCTGCGCTATGTCGAGCGCGCGTCGCGCAAGCTCGCGCGCGAGACCTTCTACGGCATGGCGCGCTGGCAGGCGAAGCTCGAGAACAAGCAGACGTTCCTCGGGCGGATCGTCGACATCGGAGCGGAGCTGTTCGCGATCTCGTCGACGGTGGTCTACGCCGAGAGGGTCGGACGCGAGCACGCGGAGCGCAAGGACGAGGCGATCGAGCTCGCGCAGCTGTTCTGCTCGATGGCCAAGCGCAGAGCCGACACGCTGTTCGGCGAGCTGTGGGCCAACGACGACGACGCTCGCTACCGCACCGCGCAGAAGGTGCTGGACGGCCGCTATGCGTGGCTCGAGGAAGGCATTCTCGACCCAGCCGGCGACGGTCCGATGATGCCGCCGCTCGACGACTAGGAGAGAGGAACTCAATATGGCCACGGCAATCAGAGAGCCGCTCGCCCCGTCAGACGCCGAGTGGGCTGAACGGCTGGACGGCTTCGTGCAACGTGCGCACGAGGCGTCGAAGGCGTTGCGCGAGCTCGATCAGGAGGCGGTCGACCGGATCGTCTGGGCGATGACCGTCGCCGGGCTCGAGAACGCTGTCGAGCTGGCAGAGCTCGCGATGGAGGAGACCCAGTTCGGCGTGTTCGAGGACAAGGTGCTCAAGAACTACATCGCCACTGAGTTCCTGTACGACTACCTGCGGGACAAGAAGTCGGTCGGCGTGATCGACGAGGACCGCGAGCGAGCGCTCCAGTACGTTGCCGAGCCGATCGGGGTCGTGCTCGCGCTGCTGCCGATCACAAATCCAACGTCTACGACGCTGTTCAAGTCGATCGTCTGCGCCAAGACCCGGAACGCTCTGATCATGCGTCCGTCGCCGCGCGCGGTGCGATGCTGCGGCCGGGCCGGTCAGCTGCTCCAGGAGGCGGGCGAGGCGGTCGGCCTGCCTCCCAACTCGCTCCAGGTGATCCCCGACCCGTCGCTCGAGGTGTCGCAGTACCTGTTCCACCACCCGGGCGTCGACTTCATCTGGACGACCGGGGGGCCGAAGGCGGTGGCGGCCGCCAACGCCGCCGGGAAGCCGTGCCTGAGCGTCGGACCTGGCAACGCGCCCGTGTACGTACACCGCAGCGCCGATATCCGGATGGCGGTCATGGACATGCTCATCTCGAAGACGTTCGACGCCTCGGTGATCTGCCCCGCCGAGCAGACGTGCGTGATCGACGAGGAGATCTACGACCAGGTGGTCGATGAGTTCCAGCGGATGGGCGCCAGGCTGCTCAGCGACAAGCAGACGGACGCGCTGGCGGCACGGTCGTTCACCGACGAAGGCAAAGTGCAGCTCGACGTCCTCGGGCAGTCGTGCGTCAACCTCGCCGGCCTGGCGGGCTTCGAGGTGGAGGACAGCGACAAGGTGCTGCTCGCCCCGCTGCCGGCCGACCTCGACGCCCTCGCCGCGCACCCGTTCATCGCGGAGAAGCTGATGCCAGTGCTCGGGCTGGTGCGGTCGCCCTCGGTCGAGCACGGGATCCGGGCGTGCGAGCTCGTTACCGAGCACTTCGGTCTGGGCCACACCTCAGCCGTGTACGCGAACGACGATGAAGTAATCAACCGCTTCTCGTTGGCGATCCGCACGGGGCGGATCCTGGTCAATGCTCCGACCGCGGTCGGAGCATTGGGTGGCGTCTACAACTCGATGACGCCGACGTTCTCGCTCGGCTGCGGCACATGGGGAGGCTCGAACACAACCGACAACGTCAACTACCGAAACCTCTTGAACATCAAGACCGTGTCACGCCGCCAGACGCCGCCCCAGTGGTTCCGGGTGCCCTCGGACACGTACTTCAACCCCGGGTCGCTCGACGCCCTGCGCCAACTCGACGCCTCCCGCCCGATGATCGTCACGGACAGGTGGACCGTCGCCCGCGGGGTGGCCGAGGAAGTTCGCCACTACCTCACCGCGGGCGCCGTGCACGTTTACTCCGGTGTCGAGCCCGAGCCGACTGAAGCACAGATCCGCGCCGGAATCGAGCAGCTCGAGCAGGTCAACGCAGACGCGATCATCGCGATCGGCGGCGGCTCGGTTATGGACGCCGCCAAGGCCATGCGCCTGTTCCACGAGAGCCCACAGCTGAGCATCCGGGAGCTCTCGCTCCCGTTCCTCGACGCGCGCAAGCGCATCGCGGAGTTCCCGCAAATCGACCACAAGGTGCGGCTGGTCGCGATTCCGACGACGTCCGGCACGGGCTCGGAGGTCTCGCCGGCCGCGGTGATCACCGTGGGACAGCGCAAGGTCACGCTGGTCGACTACTCGCTGGTCCCCGACATGGCGATCGTCGACCCGAATCTGACGCTGACGATGCCGAAGGAGATCACGGCCGACACCGGAATCGACGCGTTGACGCACGCGCTCGAGGCGGCGGTGTCGATCTTCGCCTCACCGTTCACCGACGCTTTCTGCGTACAGGCGGCCAACCTGATCTTCACGGCGCTGCCGCGTGCCTATCGGGACGGCTCGGATCTCGAGGCGCGCACCTCGATGCACAACGCCGCGACGATCGCGGGACTGGCGTTCTCCAATGCGTTCGTCGGGCTCAACCATGCGCTCGCACACCCGATCGGGGCGCGGTTCGGAATCGCCCACGGTCGCGCGAACGCGATCTTCCTGCCACACGTGCTCCGCTACAACGCGTCGCTGCCGAGCAAGTTCATGCCGGCGCCCGGGTACTCCGCCTACGTCGCGCCCGAGAAGTACGCGGAGATCGGGCGGATCCTCGGTTTCGGCGGCCACACCGAGCAAGATCGGCGCGAGCGGCTCTTCGCCCACGTGGACGAGCTGCTGGCCGAGGTCGACGAGCCGCGTTCGCTCGCGGACTGCGGCGTCAAGCGCAAGGAGTTCGAGGAGGCGCTGCCCGAGCTCGCCAAGGCGGCGTTCGCCGACCCGAGCATTCGCACCAACCCGCGCATCCCGATGATCCGCGAGGTCATCCAGCTGCTCGAGGCGGGGTACTCCGGCGGAGCTTGACGGCAGCTCGGCGCTGTCGCCGACCACCGAGACCTCAATGATCCAGCGTGAGTTCTCACGGCTGGCGATCGCGGGCCGCGGTGAGCCGGCGATGCGCGTCGTACATGCCGTGCGCGAGCTCAACCACGGTCGGGCAGATCCCGTCCACCTGATCGCTCTGCACACCGAGACCGAGCGCGACGCGCTGTTCGTCCGCCACGCGGACGAGGCGGTGTGCCTCGGTCCCGGCCCGACCGGCCTGGAGCGCGCGCTGCGCGCCGCGCGCGCCGACGCGGCGTGGGGCGGGTCGGGGCCGGTGGCCGCGCCCCCCGACGTCGCGGAGCTCTGCGAGCGCCTCGGCGTCGTCTTCGTCGGCCCCGACATGGCGGCGTTGCAACGCATGCACACGATCGCCGCCG
>CAVTNE010000018.1:0-29753 GCA_963735965.1 uncultured Solirubrobacterales bacterium | reverse complement strand
CCTCGCCCCCTTGCGAGTCGCCCGCCTCGCCCCCCGGCGGGTCGCCCGCCTCGCCCCCCCGGCGAGTCGCCTCGCCCCCCCGGCGAGTCGCCGGACTCGCCCTCCGGCGTGAACAACTCGCCAAAGCCCGGTCGTCCGGGGGGCCAGGGGCGCATAAGCGCCTGGGAGGCGCTTATGCGCACGAAGTCCATAGCCGGCGAGGGGTCTGGCGGCTTATGCACGACGGGGCCCGGCCCACGGGAGCTCACCGCCGGCGCAGCGTCAACGACACGTCGCCACCGCCGGCGCAGCGTGATCGACACGCCGCCACCGCCGGCGCAGCGTGATCGACACGCCGCCACCGGCGGCGCCGAGATCGACACGTCGCCACCGCCGGCGCCGAATCTTGCCAGCGCGCGGTGTTTGCCGACATGCACAAGGCCCCCAACCAGTCGCCGCCGCCTCGTCAGCGGGACACGAGCGTCTGCCACATGCTCATGTGCGGTGAGCCGGTCGGAGCCGCGGCGCTTTCGGGCGTTTTACATAGGGCCCGCACGCTCGCCGGCCCTGCCGGACAACCTGTACAACGCAGCCCTGCCGGACAACCTGTACAACGCAGCAACCACCCCGCGCCGGCGCCCATGGGCCATGTAAGCATTAGGTCCATGCTTATGTGGCCGCCGCGGCCGCCGGGTGGGGAGCTTTGCGGCGTTGTACATGGGCCCTCGGCCGTGATCTGGCTGTCGGCAGTGCCCGACGCGGCGATCGACCCCGGCGCCACCGCCACCGCCCGACTACCGACCCCGCCACCGCCCGACTACCGACCCCGCCACCGCCCGACCACCGACCCGACCACCGCCCGACCACCGCCCGACCACCGACCCGACCACCGCCCGACCACCGACCCGGCTACTGACCCGACTACCGCCCGGGTATCGCCCCGAACTCCTCGGTCGACCCGAACCCGAGCTCGGCGCCGGCGTCCGCGGCGCCGGATGCCCGCGCCTCGGCAGCGACCGCCGCCGCCACCGCCGGCGCCACGTCGCGATTGAACACGGAGGGGACCACGTAGTCCTCGCGCAGCTCGTCGTCGCCGACGATCTCGGCGATCGCGCGGGCAGCGGCGGTCTTCATCGACTCGGTTATCGCGGGGGGCGCGGACGTCGAGTGCTCCGCGGAACACCCCGGGAAAGCACAGCACGTTGTTGATCTGGTTCGGGTAGTCCGAGCGCCCGGTGGCGAGGATGCGTGCGTACTTCAGGGCCTCCTCGGGCGCGACCTCGGGGTCCGGGTTGGCGAGGGCGAACACGATCGGGTCAGGGTCCATCCGCGCGAGCGCCGTCGCCGGCATCACCCGCGCCCCCGACAATCCGATGAGCAGGTTCGCCCCCTCGAGCACGTCGAGCACGCTCCCCGACCGCCGCTCCAAGTTGGTCAGCACAGCCAGTGACCGCTTGACCGAGGGCATCGAACAGTCCAGATAATCCGGGCGGTCCACGGACACTGCGCCCCGCGAGTCCACCGCGATGATGTGCCGCGCCCCGGCCTCGAACAGGATCTTCGTAACGGCGACGCCGGCGGCCCCCAAGCCGACGATCACGATCCGCAGATCGCCAATCGACCGGCCCGTCAGCCGCAAGGAATTCAGCAGCGCCGCCAGCACCACGACGGCCGTCCCGTGCTGATCGTCGTGGAACACGGGGATGTCGAGCGAGGCTTTCAGCCGGTCCTCGATCTCGAAGCACCGAGGCGCGGAGATGTCCTCGAGATTGATACCCCCAAACCCGGGCGCCACTGCCTGCACCACGGCGACGATCTCGTCGACGTCGCGCGTCTCCAGACAAAGCGGGAAGGCGTCCACCCCGGCGAACTCCTTGAACAACATCGCCTTGCCCTCCATCACCGGCATCGCGGCCCGAGGGCCGATGTCGCCCAACCCCAAAACAGCGGTCCCGTCCGACACGACCGCGACGGTGTTCCGCTTGATCGTGTACTGAAACGCCTTGTCGGGGTCCTCAAAGATCGCCCGGCAAACCCGCGCCACCCCTGGCGTGTACGCCATCGACAGGTCGTCGCGCGTCTTCAGCGGGCTCTTGTTGCGGATTTCGATCTTGCCCTCGACGTGCAGCGAGAACGTCCGGTCGGTGGTATCGAGGACCCGCGCCCCGGCGACCGCATCGACGGCGGCCGTCAGCCGCGGCCAGTCGGAGGCGTCGCCGGTCTCGACGGTGATGTCGCGCACCGTGTGCTCGCGCTCGACCTGGACCAGATCGACTGCACCGATCGTCCCGCCAGCTTCTCCGATCGCGGACGCCACGCGTCCCAGCATCCCCGGACGGTGCTCGATCTCGACCCTCAGAGTGAGGCTGTATTGGGCGCTCGGTGTTGCGGCCACGCGGCGAGATAGCCTGACATAAGTGGCCTCCACACTCACACCAGACGAGCTTTTCCTGATCGACGGAAACAGCCTGGCTTACCGGGCGTTTTTCGCGCTGCCCGAGTCGATTGCGACGTCAACCGGGATGCCGACGAACGCGATCTTCGGGTTCGCGTCGATGCTCGTGAAGATCCTCACCGACTACGGGCCGAAGGCGACCGTCGTCGTCTGGGATGCGGGGGACACGGGACGTAAGACGGTCTATGCCGACTACAAGGCTCAGCGGACCACTCGCCCCGACCTCCTCAAGGAGCAGTGGCCCCACCTCGAGCCGCTCGTCGACGCGTTCGGGTACCGCAACCTGCGGGTCGACGGCTTCGAGGCCGACGACGTGATCGCCTCGATCGTGGAGAAGGCGCGCACGTCCGACCCGCCAATTCCAACCATGGTCGTGACGGGCGACCGGGACGCCTACCAGCTCGTCGACGACGGCGTCGTCCAGATCATGACCACGTCCCGCGGAATCACCGACACCCGCGTGTACGACCGCCAGGGCGTGATCGACCGCTACGGCATCCCGCCCGAGTTGATCCCCGACTTCATCGGCCTGAAGGGCGACACCAGCGACAACATTCCCGGCGTTCCCGGTATCGGCGACAAGACGGCCGCCGAGCTCCTCCAAAAATTCGGAACTCTGGAAAACGTCCTCAACCACATCGATGACGTCTCCGGCGCCAAGCGCAAGCAGAACCTGACCGAGCACGCCGAAGCCGCACGCATGTCCAAGCTGCTCGCCACCGCCAAGCGCGACATCGACGTTGCGCTCGACCTCCAGCAGTTCGCGTCGACCGCCCCGGACCGCTCGCAGCTCAGGGACACCTTTCGCAAGTTCGAGCTGCGCGAGCCCCTCCGCCGGCTCGAGGAGGCGCTGGGCTCGGCCGACGCCGCAGCGCCCGCCCCTCAAGCTGAGGAGGCGATCACCGCTCGCCTTCGAGGCGAAGTCGCGCTTGCGGCCCTCACCCGTCTCCCCGCCAAACCGGTCTCCGTCGCAATCAGAGCTCCCCAGATCCCCGAGGATGCGCTGTTCGCACCTAATCCCCAGTCTCGCTTCGGGGTGTACGTGGACGGGTCGGTCGACGTTCTCGCGGGAGACGCCGAGACACCCGAACAACTCGTAGAAGCGCTCGGAAGCCGTCCCGTCACCGCCCACGATGCCAAGTCGCTCGGCCTTGTGCCAGCCAACCTCGCCCACGACACAGAGGTCGGCGCCTACCTGCTCGAGCCCGCCCGCCGCGCCTACCCGTTCCGCGAGCTCACCGAGGAGCGCGGCTTCGGCACCGACATCGCCGACGAGGCCGCCGCCGACGCGCTCCTCGTCCACGCGCTCGCCACCTGGCAGCGGGACGAGATCCGCGGCCGTGGCCTCACCGAGCTGTTCGAAAACGTCGAACTCCCGCTGGTTCGCACCCTACGCGACATGGAGCTCGCCGGCTCGAAGCTCGACACCGAGCGGCTCGCCGAGATCTCGAGCCGGGTGAAGGACGAGGCCGACTCGCTCGAGCGCGAGATCTTCGACATCTGCGGCGAGGAATTCACCCTGGGATCTCCCAAGCAGCTCGAGGAAGTCCTGTTCGGCAAGCTTGGCTTGTCGCGCAAGCGTCGTGGCAAGACCGGCTACTCCACCGACGCCCGCGTACTCCAGGCCATCCGGCACGAGCATCCGATCATTCCGAAGATCGAGCGGTGGCGGGAGCTCACCAAGCTCGCCCAGACCTACCTCGACGCGCTGCCGCTGCTGATCGCCGACGACGGTCGGATTCACACCACCTTCAACCAGACGGCCGCCACCACCGGGCGCCTGTCTTCCAACAACCCGAACCTGCAGAACATTCCAATCCGAACCCCCCTCGGTCGCGAGATCCGCGCCTGCTTCGTGGCCGAGCCCGGCAACCTGCTGGTCTCCGCCGACTATTCCCAGGTGGAGCTGCGCCTCCTGGCCCACATCGCCGGCGAGGACGCACTAAAGGAAATCTTCCGAAAGGGCGAAGATGTTCACACGGCGACGGCCTGCCGCGTGTTCGGGGTGACGCCGGAGCAGATCGACCCCGGAATGAGATCCAAGTCGAAAATGATCAACTACGGCATCGTGTACGGCCTGTCGGCCTGGGGGATGGCCGACCGGCTCGACATTCCCCAGGAAGAGGCCGAGGAGTTCATCAACCGATACATGGCGGGCTTCCCGGCGGTCGCGCGGTGGATCGAGGACACGATCACCGAGGGGACTGAGCACGGCTACGTCTCGACGCTGTTTGGCCGCCGCCGGCAGGTGCCCGAGCTTCGGGCCCGCCGCTGGGAGCTTCGTAAACAAGGCGAGCGCTTCGCGGTCAACATGGTGATCCAGGGGACCGCGGCGGACATCATGAAGGTCGCGATGGTCCGCTCCGACCAGGCCCTGAAGGATGCCGGGCTACGCTCGCGCATGATCCTCCAGATCCACGACGAGCTGTTGTTCGAAGGGCCCGCCGAGGAGGCCGAGGAGGTCAGGCGGCTCGCGGTCGAGCAGATGGGCGGGGCGTTCGAGATGGACCCGCCGCTCGCCGTCGACGTCGGAATCGGCTCCGACTGGCTGGCGGCGAAGTGAGCAGTCGCCAGGGGCTCGTCGTTGTTGCGGCGATGGCGCTCGCGCTCGTGGCGCCCGCCGCCGCGCACGCGCACGTGATCAGCGGGGTCGTAGGGGACGTCCCTACGAGCGCGAACGTGACCCCCACCGACCTGAGCCCGCACGCCCATATCTCGAGCCTCCCGATGCGGGACGCCGATCTCCCGTACGCCGGCGGCCCGGTGCTCCATTCCAACCGCGCCCACCCAATCTTCTGGGACCCGGCCGGCTCGGGCCTGGCATTCGACCCGGGCTATGAGGCGCTGATGGAGAAGTTCCTGATCGACGTCGCCGCCGACAGCCACAAGACAACGAACGTCTACGGCCTGAGCGGGCAGTACACCGACTCCACCGGACCGGCCGCGTACCAGTCGACCTACGGCGGCGCCGTGCTCGACACCGACCCGCTCCCGCCGAACGGCTGCGCCGAGCCGTCGACGACCGGCCCGGGCTGGACTGTGTGCCTGACCGACGACCAGCTCGAGACCGAGATCGAGCACGTGGCCGCGGCCGATCACCTGCCGACGGCGGACGGCAACGTCTACTTCATGATCACGCCCGACGGCTTCGGCAGCTGCACCGGCGGGGGACCATCGAGCTGCGCGCTCGGGGGCAGCGCCGCCGGCTATTGCGGTTATCACTCAGTGACCCAGAACGGGATCCTGTACGCGGTTATCCCGTACAACGCCATCCCCCCGCACTGCCGGTCGGACAATCCGCGCCCGAATTCGAGCACGGCCGACCCGACCATCTCGACGATCAGCCACGAGCACAACGAGATGGTCACCGACCCTGATGGCAACGCCTGGGTCGACAGCAGCGGAAACGAGGTCGGCGACCTTTGCCTGAACGAGTTTCGGGCCGAGTCTGAACGCGGCTCGCGACCCGGGAGTCACGCCGTGGAACGAGACGATCAACGGCGACCACTACTTCCTCCAGGAGGAGTGGAGCAACGCCAACTCGGCCTGCGAGCCACGGGCCAAGCCGGACTCGCTGTCCTTCGCGATGACCCAGGCTCCCGGTCGCGAGCGCCTGCTGGCCTTCACCGCGCACGGCGCCGACCCGGAGGGACGTCTTCTGTCCTTCGCCTGGACGTTCGGGGACGGCCGGGCCGCATCCGGCCGTCACGTGTCACACCTGTTCAAGGGCGGGGGCGCGTACCGGGTGATGCTCCGCGCCACCGACAGCTGGGGCAACTGGGTCTCCTCCGGACGCACCGTTCGGGTGAAGCCCCGCCCCGCCCCGACCCAGCCCTAGAGCGGACCCAGCCCTGGAGCCGACCCAGCTTCAGCCCTAGACCAGGCGCAGACTCAGGCCGGTACCTGGACCTGGAGCGGCGTCCGCCGCGGACCGGCCGAGACGAACCGTGGGTGCGCGATCTCGAGGTAGTGGCCGAAGGACCAGTCGAGGAAGCGCTTCGACTCCATCGCGCGCAGCGCGCCCGCGAGCACACGCGGCCCCACGCGCGGAACGAGTCGCTGGCAGCGGAGCATCCAGTCAAACGCGCGCGCGTGCGAGGCGCTGAAGCGCGAGTAGCTCGACAGCGCATCGGGCACGGACCGCGCGCCACCGACGACCTCAGCCAGCTCTCGGCCGCACGCGATCCCGAAATACAGCGCGGTCCGGATCCCCTCGGCGGTCAGCGGCAGGCAGTGGCCTGCCGAATCGCCGACGAAGAACACCCCGTCCTCGGTGGCGTTGCGGAGCGCGTGCGGGATCCAATTGCCCTGGTAGCGGACGGTGTCCGCCGACAGGTCCGTGGCGAGTCTCACGGTCGGCTCGCGCACGTGAAAACGGGGGTCGAACGAGCCCACGCCGATCCGCACCTCACCGCTCGCCGGGAAGCTCCAGCCGTAGCCGGCGGGCACGTACGAGCGATCGATCCAGATCTCCATGTCCTCGCCCGATCCGAAGGGATGGACCTCGAGGCCCCGGGACAACAGCGCATCCGGGGGCTGGATGTTCGACCCCGCGCCGAGGACCCGCCGCCATCCGAGCGCGTCGACGACCACCCCGGCGCGGATGTCGCCGCGGTCGGTGTGGACGACGCGCCCGTCGCGGCCGTCGACCTTCGCCGTCTCGAACGTGAACGTGCCTTGATCGGCGAGGAGCTCGCACACAGTCCGGTAGTCGAACGTGGAGAACGTCCAGGGAAGCCGGTAACGGACGGTCGTGTACGGCGTGTGAATCACGAGTTCGCCGAACGTCTGCTGCAATGCGCGCTGCAGCTCGAGCCGCTCGAGCCACCCGGTGGGAATCCCGCACGCGGACGTCTGCCGCTCCCCGATCTCGTAGCGATCGATCACCAGCACATCGGCCCCGCTGCCCGCCAGCTCGCGCGCCACCGCGAGCCCCGCAAAGCTCGCGCCGCAGATCAGCACATCGCAATCGCGCTCTAGAGGGGTACGCTCCAGGCCCCGTTTGGTCGCTCTTCGCGGCATCGCGAGCGGATGATAGGGACGCGTTAGAGACCCGCCGAGCCGCGCCCTGCCTGCTCAGTGTGGCTATCCTCCGCTGGAAGCATGTCTACTACTACAACGCTGAACCCCGCCGCCGATCAGTCGAACGCCAAGGTCGTCGAAGGCTCCGACGGCCTGCTGCTCGAAATCGACGGCCAGATAGTTCCGAACTACGACGCCACCGTCCACCCGTTCCAGGAGGGCGACGTAGTCTCCGGACACGTCGTCCGGATCGACAACGACGAGGTCCTCGTCGACATCGGCTACAAGTCCGAGGGCGTTATTCCGTCGACCGAGCTCTCGATTCGCAAGTCGGTCGATCCGAGCGACGAGGTGTCCCTCGGCGAAGAGGTCGACGCCCTCGTTCTGACCAAGGAGGACCAGGACGGCCGGCTGATCCTATCCAAGAAGCGCGCCCGCTTCGAGAAGGCCTGGCGCCGGATCGAGGCTGCCGCGGAGTCCGGCGAGCCCGTCGAAGGCGCCGTGATCGAGGTCGTCAAGGGCGGCCTGATCATCGACCTGGGCGTCCGCGGCTTCCTGCCCGCGTCGCTGGTCGACATCCGTCGCGTTCCGAACCTCGACGAGTACATGGGCGAGTCGATCGAATGCAAGGTGATCGAGCTCAACCGCTCGCGCAACAACGTCGTGCTGTCCCGCCGGGCCGTGCTCGAGGAGCAGCGCAAGGAGGATCGGGAGCGCATTCTCGACCGGCTCCAGCCCGGCCAGGTCGTGGAGGGCACGATCTCGAACATTGTCGATTTCGGTGCTTTTGTCGACCTCGATGGGATCGACGGCCTGATCCACATCTCCGAACTTTCCTGGTCCCACGTCAACCACCCCTCCGAGATCCTGTCGATCGGGGACAAGGTCACGGTCAAGGTGCTCGACATCGACCGTCAGCGCCAGCGCATCTCCCTGGGCCTCAAGCAGACCCAGGAGGACCCATGGCAGCGGGTCGTCGACACCTACAACGTCGGCGACGAGCTGGAGGGCACGGTCACGAAGGTCGTCACCTTCGGGGCGTTCGTCGAGATCCTCGACGGGGTCGAGGGCCTCGTGCACATCTCCGAGCTCGCCCAGCACCACGTCGAGAACCCGCGCGAGATCATCCAGCCGGGCGACCCGGTGCGCGTCAAGATCCTCGAGATCGACTCCGAGCGCCGCCGCCTGTCGCTGTCGATCAAGCGGGTCGAGGGGCAGGTGCTGCCGGTGAGGCCGATCACCGCCCCGACCGACGGCGACGCCGGCGATCTCGACAACGTGCCCGAGCTCGGCCTGTCCGAGGACGTGTTCGCGGGCGAGGACCATCCCCTGCCGGCCGACACCGACGGCGCGACCGGCGATGCGCTCGAGGCCTCCTCAGAGCTTGAGGCCTCCTCAGAGCTCGAGGCCTCCTCAGAGGTGGGCGCCGCCGACGAGCAAACGGAAGCTGGGCCGGACGCCTGATCGTCAGGTCCCGTTCGTCGGACTGACGGGCGGGATCGGCGCCGGAAAATCGACCGCCCTGGCGGCGCTCGACCGGGCGGGCGCCGCGGTGCTGTCCACCGACCGCGTCGTCCACGAGCTGTATTCGTCTTCGGACGTGGTCTCCGCAGTCCGCGACCGGTTCGGTGAGGCGGTGGCTCCGGGCGGCGTCGTCGACCGCGCGGAGCTGGCTCGGCGGGCGTTCGCCACGCCCGAGGACCGCGAATGGCTCGAAGGCCTTCTGTGGCCGCGCGTGGGGTCGCGCATGACCGAATGGCGGTCGGCCGTCTCGGCCGCCGGCGACCCACCCGTCGCGGCCGTTGTAGAGGTGCCGCTGCTGTTCGAATCGGGGATGGACGGCGTGTTCGACGCGACGATCGCGGTGATTGTCGACGAGGACCTACGGGCCGAGCGAGCCGGCGCCCGCGGCCACGAAGCCCTGGTTGAGCGGTCTGCACGTCAGCTGAGCCAGCACGAAAAGGCGCATCGTGCGACATATGTGGTCGTTAATGACGGTACGGTCCAAGACTTGGAGGGGAAGTTGTCGGCTGTCCTTGAGATGCTGCGCTCGTGAGCCCGACCACGGTTGGTGTCGCCAGTCGTCGCGATAGCGCCCGGCGGGCTGCCGCGGCGCGCCGGCGAGCCGCCGTCCGCCGCCGGAACCGCCTGGTCGCAGTTGTAGTGCTCGGGGCCGTGGTGCTCGGGGTGGTGCTGCTGATGCCGCTCGTGCAGAAGACCGTCAAAGACGAGTTCGGGCTGCCGCTCACGAATGCCGATGTCATCCGGCAGCAGGCGGCGGAGAAGCACCTCGACCCGGCGCTGATCGCGGCCGTGATCTACGCCGAGACGAAGTTCGATCCCCGGAGCTCAGCCGCCGGCGCGAGAGGTCTGATGCAGGTCATGCCCCAGACCGCCGAGTTCCTGGCGCACCGCTCGGGCGCCACCGACTTCACCGTCGCCGACCTCGCCACGCCACAGGTCAACATCGCCTACGGAAGTTATTACCTGCGCTACCTACTGAACGAGTACCACGGCAGCACCACGCTCGCGCTGGCCGCCTACAACGGCGGCGAGTCGAACGTCGACCGGTGGGTTGCCGACGCGCGCGCCGGGGGCCACACCCTGACCGTGGACGACATCCCGTTCCCCGAGACCCGGGCCTACGTCGGGCGGGTGCTGTCGGCCGAAGGCAAGTACCGCCACAAGTACGCCCAGCAGCTCTATGGCTGAGGCCGCTGCCCCAGTGCCGCCCGTGGCAACGGGAAATCGGGCGGCACCGGGGGTCTTACGCCAGCTAGCTCTGCTGCAGCGGCACCGCGACGTGGTGGAACCGGTTGGCGGCTCGCTTGATCTTCGGGACGTTGACCGTCCAGATCCCGAAGTGGATGTCGGAGATCCGGTTGCCGGCGATCACCGTGCCCGTGAGCGGGCTGGCGCTGCCGGCCAGGATTCCGACGGTTCCGGTCTCGTTGAAGCTCGAGTCCGGCGTCAGGCCGTCGTTACGGAGCCGGTTATCGACGATCTTGTTCCCGTTCAGGTCTTCCCCGGGGGCGTGGCTGTGGAGTGTGACGCCCGCGAGTCCGTTGTCGTCGGCGGTGTTGTCGCTGACGACGTTGTTGTAGACGGCCGTGCCCGGGCCGGGACCGGCGAGCAAGATACCGCCGCCCTGTCCCTTGGTGCCGTTGCCGTCGGCGACGTTGTCCGTGACGGTGTTGCCGTACACGCCGCCCTTGGTCGGCTGGACGGCGCCGTTCACGAACGCGGCCGTGTTGTGGCTGGCCAGCGTGATCCCGCAGTCGAACACGTTGTCGAGCGACCGGTTCTTCGAGATCACGTTGTGGGCGGTCGGCCCGAGCTCGTCGGTAAGCAGGATCCCGCCGTCATTGGCGGTCACGAGGTTGTTGGAAACGACCGAGCGAACGACCGACATCAGGTGCAGCCCCTCGCCGCAGTCGCCCGGCACGCCGCCGGCCGGGGCGCACTCGCCGGTGGGGTCGGCCGCCTTGGCCCCCTGGTCGTTGTCGACTACGACGTTGTGCTCGATCGTGAGCCGCGCGGCGCTGACCGCGAGGATGCCCTCGAACGAGGCGTTCTTGATCACGAACCCGCGCACCAGGGCGCCGTTCGCGCCTGGGCCCTTGATCAGCACACCGTTGTTCTGGCCGGTGGCGTCGATGACCGGCTTGTGCACGCCGATCAGGCTGATGTCGCTGGTGACCGTGACCTGCTCGTCGTAGGTGCCGCGCTCGACCTTGACGGTGTCACCCCTGGCTGCTTTCGCGACGGCCGCGCCGATCGTCTTGCACGGCGCGTGTCGGGTGCAGGCGCCCGAGTCCGAGCCGGTCGGCGAGACATAGAGCACGGTCTGTGTCTTGGCGCCGTGTGGCCTGGCGGCGGCGATCGCCGCGATCGAGAGGAACGCCGCCAACGCGAGACCCGCGCTGAAGACGGCGATCACTAGGTGGGTGCTGGGCTCGCGAGCCGCGCTTGAGCCTGGCAAGAAGTTCTCCTTTTTCCGAATCCGGGTTCCAGGGTCTACAACCTGGCCCGAGTCGTCGAGTTGCGCTGCTCACGGATCCCTAACGCTGCCTCAGTGCCGATAATGCGGACCGTTCCTGACCAGGGCCGCCGCTACGCTAGGTAACCGGTCCGATGCCCAAATTCGAGCTAGACGCCGCGTACAGCCCGACCGCCGATCAGCCGGCGGCGATCGAGTCGCTGGCGGCCGGGATCAACGCCGGCGAGCGGAGCTTGACGCTGCTCGGGGCGACCGGCACGGGCAAAACGATGACGATGGCAGCGACGATCGAGGCGGTGCAGAAGCCGGCGCTCGTGATCGCCCACAACAAGACGCTCGCGGCGCAGCTATGTAACGAGTTCCGCACGTACTTCCCGCGCAACTCGGTCGAGTACTTCGTCTCCTACTACGACTACTACCAGCCCGAGGCCTACGTCCCGAGCAAGGACCTGTACATCGAGAAGGACTCGGCGATCAACCAGGAGATCGACCGGCTGCGCCACTCCGCCACCGCAGCGCTGTTCGCTCGCCGCGACGTCGTGATCGTCGCCAGCGTGTCCTGCATCTACGGCCTGGGATCGCCCGAGGTCTACGACGAGAACCTCCAGACGCTCTCCAAGGGCGAGATGATCGACCGCGACGGGCTGCTCCGGAAGCTCGTCTCGATCCAGTACACGCGCAATGACACGGCCTTGGCCCGGGGGACCTTCCGGGTCCGGGGCGAGACGCTCGAGATCTTCCCCGCCTACGCCGAGACCGCCTTCCGAATCGTCATGTTCGGCGACGAGGTCGAGCACCTCCAGCACTTCGATCCGCTGACCGGCGAGGTGCTCGAGGACGATCTCGAGCACGTCGGGATCTGGCCGGCTTCGCACTACAACGTGCGGGAGGGCATGATCGAGGACGCGGTGGCCGAGATCGGGCGCGAGCTGAACGAGCGCTGCACCGAGCTCGAGGCCGAGGGCAAGCTGCTCGAGTCCCATCGCCTGCGCCAACGGACCCAGTACGACATGGAGATGCTGAGGGAGCTCGGGTTCTGCTCGGGGATCGAGAACTATTCGCGGATCCTCGACGGCCGCAAGCCCGGCGAGCGGCCGTACTGCCTGCTCGACTACTTCCCCGATGACTTCGTGTGCTTCATCGACGAGTCCCACCAGACGGTGCCGCAGATCGGCGGCATGTCAGAGGGCGACCGCTCGCGCAAGCAGACGCTAGTCGACTACGGCTTCCGGCTCCCGAGCGCGATCGACAACCGGCCCCAGACCTTCCAGGAGTTCCTGTCGGTGACCCCGCAGATGGTGTTCGTCTCGGCGACGCCCGGTGAGTACGAGCGCAAGACCTCGGCGCGGATCGTCGAGCAGATCGTCCGTCCGACCGGGATCGTCGACCCCGACGTCGAGGTCCGCGAGACCCGTAACCAGATCGACGACCTGATGAACGAGATCCGCGAGCGGGTCGACCGTAACGAGCGCGCGCTCGTGACCACCCTGACCAAGAAGATGTCCGAGGATCTGACCGACTACCTGCTCGAGATGGGATTCCGCGTGCGCTACCTGCACTCGGAGATCGACACGCTGGAGCGGATCCAGATCATCCGTCAGCTGCGGCTAGGCGAGTTCGACGTCCTCGTCGGGGTCAACCTGCTCCGCGAGGGGCTCGACCTGCCCGAGGTGTCGCTGGTCGGCATCCTCGACGCCGACAAGGAGGGCTTCCTCCGCGGGGAGACCTCCCTGATCCAGACGATCGGCCGTGCGGCCCGGAACGTCGACGGCAAAGTGGTTATGTACGCCGACAAGGAGACCGCAGCGATGCGCGCGGCGATCGACGAGACCGACCGCCGGCGCGCGATCCAGGTCAAGTACAACGAGGACCACGGCATCACCCCGGAGACGATCGTCAAGGGGATCTCGGACATCGCGGAGTTCCTGATGTCCGAGTCGAAGGTCCCGCGGTCGCGCCGGCGCCGCCAGCGGGACGCCCAGGCGATGCCGCCGGCGGAGATCGAGAAGACGATCGTCGAGCTCGAGGAGGAGATGCTCGCCGCCGCCGAGGAGCTGCGTTTCGAGTACGCGGCCAAGCTCCGCGACGAGATTCGCGACCTCAAGCGACAGCTCGACCAGGCGATCGCCGAGGGGTACGCGCCGGCGGGCTGACGCCCTCCCGCGGACCTCGCGTCCGCCCCGAGCCTCCCTCGAGTCCGCCTCGAGCGTCCACTGTGCCTGCCTCGGGCGTCCCGGAATCAGACGCCTCCTGGTTCGGTAGGCTGCGGGCGCTTCTCCCATCCCGAGACGGAGGTAGTTCCAGTGGCGCTGGACCGACAGAGCATCGAGAAAAAGGACTTCCCCATCGGGCGGCGGGGCTACGACCCGGAGGCGGTTGACGACCATCTGCACGTGCTCGCCGACGAGATCGACGAGCTCAAGCGCTCCGCCCGCCGCCGCAGCGAATCGCTGGCCGCGGCGGCCAGCGAGCAGGTACGGTCGATCGTCGAGGCGGCCGAGACGAGCGCCGCCGACATCCAGCGCCAGGCCGAGGATGAGGCCCGCGAGATCCGCGCCGAAGCCACGAACGAGGCAGAGGCCACGCGCGAGCACGCGACCTCCGAGGCCCGCGACTACGTCGGTCGGGTGTCCGAGTCGACATCGGGGATGCTCGAGCGCATCGACGCGATGGAGGCCGAGCTCGCCGCGCTGATCGAGTCGCTCCGGACCGGCTCGAACCGGCTGAACGCCGATCTCCAACTGCTTGAGGGCAATCTGACCGCGGTCAAGAACGCGGTCGTGCCGCGGCCCCAGTTCGAGCCCGAGCAGCCTTCCCCGGCCGCACAGCGCGTCGTGCGCCCCGAGGAGCCGCCGGCGACCGCCCCGCCCGTCTTCGAGGGCGCGGCGCAGGTCACCGGCGCGGCCGCCGGCGAGGTTCTGACCGACGCCGCCGCCGCGCCCGCGCCGGCCGCGCAGATGAACGGTGGCGACGACGACGGCGCCCGCCTGATCGCGCTCAACATGGCGCTGAACGGCACTCCTCGCGAGGAGACCGATCGGTACCTGGCTGAGAACTTCAAGCTCACCGACCGGCGGGGGCTGCTGGACGAGGTGTACAGCTCCGTCGAGGGCTGAGGTACCGTTCCGGACCGCGAATCAGCGATCCGGACCCGATTTCCGCAAACAGCGACCCTCCACCCACGGGAACGTCTGTTCGGTCGATTAGACTCGGTTATGTGGACAAACTCGTCGTCTCGGGAGCCCGGGAGCACAACCTCAAAGACGTAACGGTCACGATCCCGCGGGACGCCCTGACCGTGATCACGGGGCTGTCGGGGTCGGGCAAGTCGTCGCTCGCGTTCGACACGATCTATGCCGAGGGACAGCGCCGATACGTCGAATCGTTGTCGGCGTACGCTCGCCAGTTCCTGGGGCAGATGGACAAGCCCGACGTCGATTCGATCGAGGGCCTGTCGCCGGCGATCTCGATCGATCAGAAGACGACCTCGCGCAATCCACGGTCGACGGTCGGCACGGTCACCGAGATCTACGATTACTTGCGCCTGCTATGGGCGCGGATCGGGCATCCCCACTGCCACATCTGCGGCCGGCCGATCAGTGGCCAGTCGGCCGAGCAGATCATCGACCAGGTCATGGAGCTGCCAGAGGGCACTCGCTTCATGGTGCTGGCGCCGATCGTCCGGGGCCGCAAGGGCGAGTACGGCAAGCAGCTCGAGGAGCTCCGCGGCGAGGGGTTCACCCGGGCCAAGATCGACGGCGAGCTGCGCCGGCTCGACGAGGAGATCACGCTCGACAAGAAGTTCAAGCACGACATCGCGATCGTCGTCGACCGGCTGGTGATGAAGGGCGAGCTGCGCAAGCGGCTGGCCGACTCGGTCGAGACCGCGGTGTCGCTGGCGGACGGTCTCGTCGAGATCGAGCTGGTCGACACGCCAGAAGCGAGGCGTCATGCCGATGCTTCGGGTCAGAACGCGGGGACGGATGCACCGCGGAGCAACATCATGACCTACTCGGAGAAGTTCGCGTGCCCGGTCCACGGTCCGAGCCTGGTGGAGCTCGAGCCGCGTATCTTCAGCTTCAACTCGCCGCATGGGGCGTGTCCGCGGTGCACCGGCCTCGGGTCGCAGATGGAGATCGACCCCGAGCTGGTCGTACCCGACCCGACGTTGTCGATCGGCGAGGGCGCGATCGCGCCGTGGGCAGCGAGCGCGTCCGATTACTACGACCAGCTGATCCAGGCGATCGCCGAGCGCTACGAGGTCGACCTCGACGCGCCGTGGGAGGACCTGCCGCAGGAGTCGCGGGACTTCTTCTTGCATGGGACCAACGGCGACCGCGTGCAGGTCACCTACCGCAACCGGTTCGGGCGCCGGCGTTCGTATGGTGCGACCTTCGACGGGATCCTCCCCAACCTCGAGCGGCGCTACCGGGAGACCGAGTCGGAGCTCGCGCGGGAGAAGATCGAGGAGTACATGACGCTGCGGCCGTGCCCGGACTGCAAGGGCGCGCGACTGCGGCCGGAGTCGCGGGCGGTGCTGATCGGCGGCACGGCCGTCCACGAGTTCACCGCGCTGTCAGCGCGGCGGGCGCTCGAATGGGTCGATCAGCTCGAGCTCTCGGAGCACGATCAGCGGATCTCGCGTCTGGTGTTGCGCGAGATCTCCGAGCGCCTGCGATTCCTGGACAACGTCGGCGTCGGCTACCTGTCGATGAACCGTGCCGCCGCGACGCTGTCCGGTGGCGAGGCTCAGCGGATTCGGCTGGCGACGCAGATCGGCTCGTCGCTGGTCGGCGTGCTCTACATCCTCGACGAGCCGTCGATCGGGCTGCACCAGCGCGACAACAACAGGCTGATCGAGACGCTCGAACGGCTGCGGGACCTCGGCAACACCGTGCTCGTGGTCGAGCACGACGAGGGCACGATGCGGGCGGCCGATCACCTGGTCGACATGGGCCCGGGAGCCGGAGAGCACGGCGGTCACGTGGTCGCGGAAGGCACGGCCGACGAGGTGGAGCAGGTGGCCGACTCGCTCACCGGTCAGTTTCTCGCGGGGACGCGCATCATCGAGACGCCACGCAGGCGGCGCAAGCCCAGCGGCCGGATCACGATCGATGGCGCATCTGAGCACAACCTCCAGGACATCGACGTAAGCTTTCCGCTCGGCGTGCTGTGCTGCGTTACCGGCGTGTCGGGGTCGGGCAAGTCGACGCTGGTCAACGAGGTGCTCTACAAGGCGGTCGCCAATCGGCTGCACCGAACCCGGCAGCGGGCGGGCGCGCACAAGCGGATCACCGGCCTCGAGCAGATCGACAAGATCATCTCGGTCGACCAGTCGCCGATCGGCCGCACGCCGCGATCGAACCCGGCCACGTATATCGGGTTGTTCGACCAGATCCGGGAGCTGTTCTCGAAGACCCAGGAGGCGCGGGCGCGCGGATACAAGCCCGGCCGGTTCTCGTTCAACGTCAAGGGCGGCCGGTGCGAGGTGTGCCGCGGCGACGGGCAGATCAAGATCGAGATGCACTTCCTGCCCGACGTGTACGTGCCGTGCGAGCAGTGCCACGGCAAGCGCTACAACCGCGAGACCCTCGATGTGCGGTTCAAGGGCAAGACGATCGCCGACGTGCTCGAGATGCCGATCGAGGAGGCGCTCCAGTTCTTCGCCCACATTCCGAAGATCCGTCGGCGGGTCGAGGCGCTGAACGACGTCGGCCTCGGGTACATGCGGCTGGGTCAGCCGGCGACCACGCTGTCCGGCGGCGAGGCCCAGCGGGTGAAGTTGGCCGCCGAGCTGTCCAAGGTGGCCACCGGGCAGACCCTGTACATCCTCGACGAGCCCACCACGGGGTTGCATTTCGCGGACATCCAGCGGCTGCTCGAGGTGCTCCAGCGCCTCGTCGCCGCCGGCAACACCGTGGTCGTGATCGAACATAACCTCGACGTGATCAAGGTCGCCGATCAGATCATCGACCTCGGACCCGAAGGTGGAGAGGAGGGTGGTCGCGTGATCGCGACCGGTACGCCGGAGAAGGTGGCGGCGACGCCCGAGTCCTACACCGGCGCGTACCTGGCCGGCGTGTTGCCGGTGCGCGCGTCGCGCGCAGCCGGCGGCGCCGCCAAGAAGGCGCCCGCCGGAAACGGCGCCGCCAAGAAGGCGCCCGCCGGGTCCAACGGTGGCGCGAGCAAGGCGCCGGCGGCGTCCAACGGGACGGCCAAGGGACCCGCGAAGAAGCAGGCGCCGGCGCGCCGGCGCGCGAAGGCCGCCGCGGGCTGATCGGCCCCGGTTGCCGGACCCCGAGCCACCGGCCGTCGACGCCGCTGCCCTCAAGCTGTGGGGGCAGAAGTGGCGTTGGTACGAGCGCAACTCGCTGCCTTGGAACCGCGCCTGGATCCACTGGGAGTTCATGCGGCGTGGGGCGTTCGTCCGCTGGCCCGTGCACGGCAACGTTCTCGAAGCGCTGCGCGAGGGGCGACTCGAGATCGGCGAACACACGCTGTTCGAGCCCGGCGTGTGGATCACTGCGCCCGGATCGGCGCGGATCCGCATCGGGTCGGGCACGTTTCTGAACCTCGGCGTGATGGTCGCCTCACTCGAGCTCGTCGAGATCGGTGATCACTGCATGCTCGCGAACGGTTGCTACGTCACGGACGCCTCGCACCGCTTCGACGACCCCAATCGGCCCGTGCCCTGGCAGGGCTTCACCACCAAAGGCCCGACCCGGATCGGCGACAACGTCTGGTGCGGCGTCAACGTGGTCGTGACGTCCGGTGTGACGATCGGTCAGCGCTGCGTGATCGGCGCCAACTCGGTGGTGACGAGCGACATCCCGTCATTCTCGGTGGCCGCCGGCGTGCCGGCGCGAGTCATTCGGACGATCACGTACCCGTAGCCGGACGCCCACGTACCTGTAACCGGACTCCCACGCACCCGTAGCGCGGCCGTCGCGCGGGATATCCCTCCGCCTGCGGCCCGGGGCGGAAGCGCGCCGGGCCGCAGACGTGGGCTCAAGTTCACCCCGCGGACGGAATCCCTGAGGACGGGGGAGTCGGCTGAGACCCCGAGTATGGGGTAATCGCCGATCCGGCAGCAGGCGTGGTCGTGAGCGGCCCGCCCGAGAGGACGATCTTGCCGCCCTTGACCATCCCGACCTCAGCGCCGGAGTAGCCGCCGTGGTCGCTCGTGGAGTAACGGAACGGGACGAGCCCCGGACCCATCCAACTGGCGCCGTGCTGGTTGATGGCGTTGATCAGACCCTGACGGGTGAGGTTCTTGCCTGCCGCCTCAAGTGCCTGCACGAGCGTGTAGGCGCTCGCCATCCCGTACTCGACGTTGCCGTCAAATGGCGCAGTGGCGTCGTACTGCTGGTGGACCTTCATGAACAGCTGGATCCACGGATTGGTGGTATCCGTGTTCGACGGCAGATAACCGTCGGTGATCGCTCCTTCGATCAGGGCGGTACCGGACGCCTTGCCCTTCGAGATCGTCTTGAGCAAGCCGCCGACGGTCGTCGGGTCGATGCCGACGCTCGAGATCACGAGCTGCGGCTTCCACCCGAGCGTGAACGACGTCAGCTGCCCGATCGCCGTGTAGATCGGCACGGTGAAGTCGACCAGGACCTTCGCGCCGGATGACTTCAGCGCGGTGATCTCAGGGGCCAGGGTGGTGGTCCCGGATTCGTAGGGCTGCTTGGAGACGATGTCCGACGCGGCAACCTCGTCCTGGATCCCGGCCAGCCCGCCCTTACCGAAGTCGTCGTCCTGGTAGAGCACGCCGATCTTCTGGCCGGCGAAGTGCTGCTTGATGTACTGGCCGAGGATCTTGCCCTCGATCGTGTAGTTGGGCTGCCACCCGTACGTGTACGGCTGGCTCGTCCCGTCATCCCAGCACGGGCATCCGGAGGCGACGAAGATGTCGGGGATCTTCGAGGCGTTGAGGAACGACACCACCTTGGTGTGCGTCGGCGTGCCGAGCCCCTCGTAGATGCCGAACACGTTGCTCTGGAGAACCAACTGATGGACGACGTTGACGGTGTTGGTCGGGTTGTAGGCGTCGTCCTTGATGATCAGGTGGATCTGTCGCCCGTACACGCCGCCGTGAGCGTTCACGTAGTTGAAGAACGCCTGCGAGGCCGGGGCGATCTCGCTGTACCCGGGCGCCGCCGGGCCCGTCAGTGGCTGGTGCGTGCCGAACGTGATGCTCGTTGCCGTCACGCCTGGTGCGGTGGCGCCGCCGTTGCCACTCGAACTGCTACTGCTGCTGGTGCTCGCGCTGCTACTGCTGTTCGATGACGAGCCGCAGCCGGCCGCGACGAGCGCGACCGCGGCGATCACTCCCACGCACGCCAGCGATTTGGTGCCGCGAAAGCTCATACCTCTCCTCCTCCACATGGTTGAACCATCGGAACGCGCACGTACTACGACACGGGGAATGTAATTTAATACGTTTTCCCGAAGGTGTTTCAAATATTAAGGGCCGGTGATGGGCGCTGTAACACCGCCGAACACGACCGAATCGACGACTGACCCCGGCGTAGACCGGCCGGTCAAGGGGGGCAAACGCGGGCGACCCGCCACCGCCTCGCCCGACGACGTGCTCGCGGTCGTGACCGAGCTCTACCTCGACGGCCAGCGCGTCGACATCACGGTCGTCGCGGCGCGGCTCGGTCTCGGCCGGGCGACGATCTACCGCTGGTTCGGATCGCGCGAGCGGCTGCTCGGGGAGGTGGTCGCCCAGCAACTCGAGTTCCTCGTCGCGCGCAAACGGGCGGAGGTGAGACGCCGCGGCGCCGCCGGCGTGCTCGAGGTGCTCGACCGGGTCAACCAGACGCTGACGCGCTCTCGGGCGGTGCGGCGGCTCCTCGAGCAGGAGCGGGACAGCGCCATGCGGATGCTGACCTCGAGCGCCGGCGTGGTCGAGCCGCGGGCGGTGGCGTGTGTCCAGTCCCTGATCGAGGACGAGATCGACGCCGGTCGCTACCAGCCGACGATCGATCCGGCGACGCTCGCTTACGCGCTCGTGCGTCTCCGCCATGCGTTTCTGTACCACGACACCGCGGTCGGGATTCGCGGCGACTACGAGCGATTGCGCGAGGTTCAGGCCGCGCTGCTGGGGATCGCGCCCCGTGGCGGCAGTGTGCGCGCCCGCACCAGTCGGCGCGCCGGCGGGGGCGCGGGCGCCCGCCCGGCCACACCAACGCCGCCGCGCCAGCCCACGTCCGCCGGCTGACGCAACGGCTGACGCTACGGCTGGGACGTCTTCACCCCCTCGTCCTGGGCGGGCTCGGTCGCGTCTGTCGACGGCGTGGCCGATCCCGGCGGTCCACGCCGTGACCTGATTGCCGGTCCCACGCCGTGCGCGATCGCTCGCACGCCGCCCTGGATCCCGCTCGGCCACACCAGCATCGCGCCGATCAGGACGAGGCCGTAGATCGCGATCGGCAGGTTGTGGGACACGTTCCCCGAGAGCGAGAACGAGTTCGCGAGGTCGCTTGTCCAGTTCGGGAGCAGGACGAGGAGGGCGGCTCCCCACAGCGCACCGACGAGCGACCCGAGTCCGCCGATGACCACGCCCGCGAGCAGGGTCAGCGACAGCTGCAGCGGAAACGCCCCGGGGGACGCGAGCTGCGTCACCGCGGCGAGCAGGCCGCCACCGAGTCCCGCGCATCCGGCGCTGATCGTGAACGCGAGCGCCTGCCGGCGGCCCACGCGAAGGCCCGCCAACGAGGCCGCGATCTCGTCGTCGCGTACGGCGCGCCACGATCGCCCGACCGCGCTGTGGGTCAGGTTGTAGAGCACGAACACCACGACCAGCGCGCCGGCGCATGCGATCCACGCCTCCCAGCGCTCGAGCGAGAAGTTCGCGCCGAGCCACGAGGGAGGCGTCGGGGGATTGACCACGAGACCGTTCTCGCCGCCGAGGAACGTCTGGAATTTGTCGGCCAGGGCAGGTAGCCCGACCGCGAAGGCGAGCGTCGCACCGGCCAGGTACGGCCCGCGGAGGCGGCTCGCGGCCACGCCCACGGGGATCCCGATCACGACCGCCGCGACCACGGCTCCGACCAGCGAGGGGAGCACCGACCAGGCGACCGGGGTCGCGTTGAGCTTGGAGAACGTGTACGCCCCGACCGCCATGAAAGCCCCCTGACCGAGCGAGATCTGGCCACTCGCGCCGGCGAGCACCGTGAGGCCCGCGAGCACGCAGAAGTAGTAGGCGCCGTAGGCGATCTGGAGGTTGCGGTAAGCGCTCACCGAGTCGGTGACGAGGACCAGGACGAGTCCGGCGATGACGATGATCGCGAGCGAGCGCAACAGCGTGCTGCCTCGGACGACGCCGACCGCCCTCGCGGTCATACGCGCCGCTCCTTGGTCGCCGAGAACAGTCCCGTCGGGTGGATCATCAGCACGATCACGAGGATCACGAGCGCGGCCAGCGGGACCAGCGATGCGCCTTCGTAGCCCGAGACGTACGACGTCGCGAGGCCGAGCACGATCCCGCCGACGACAGCGCCCGGTGGGCTGTCGAGGCCGCCGAGCACCGCGGCGACGAAGCCGATGATCAGGATCGGGTCGAAGCTGTTCGGTCCGAGGAACACCGACGGCGCGACGAGCACGCCCGCCAGCGACCCGACCATCGCCGCGAGCGCCCACCCGAGCGTGAGCAACCTCCCGACGCGCACCCCGAGCAGGCGCGCGACCTCGGGCGCGAACGCCGCGCCGCGCATCCTCAAGCCCAGCGACGTCGCTCGGAACAGGAACGCGAGCGCCACCGCCACCGCGATCACGACCAGCACGATGAACGTGTCGTTCGGGGTGAACAGCAGTGTGGTGCCGCCGACCTTATAGCCGCGCAGCGAGAACGCGGCCGGGAACGACCGCGGAGTGTTGCCCCAGATCATGCCCGCGATCGCGACGATCAGGGTGTACAGGCCGAGGGTGAGAATCACTGGGTTGAGCGGCGGCGCGCCCTCGACCGGGCGAACGATGACTCGCTCGACGAGTCCGCCGAGGACGAACCCGGAGGCGAGCGCGACGACGAAGCCCAGCACGTAGGAGCCGCCGGAGCTGATCACCGCGGAAGCGATGAACGTCGTGAACATCAACATCGAGCCCTGGGCGAAGTTGACGACCCGGGTCGAGCGCCAGATCAGCACGAGCGCCAGCGCGACCGCGGCGTAGATCGCCCCGGTGGAGATCCCGTTGAGCGTGAGGTCGATGAACTTGGTCATGGGATCGCCGGCCGCTCAGAAGCCGAGGTAGGCATGGAGGAGCTGGTCGTCGGCGATGAGCTTGTCCGGCTCCTGCTCAGCGACGACCCGCCCGAGGTTGAGCACGACGCCGCGGTTGGCGATCGATAGCGCGCTCCGCGCGTTCTGCTCGACCAGCAGCACCGCCAGCCCAAGCGTGTCGGCGAGCCGCCTGACCATCGCCATGATCTGCGCGACGAGCACCGGCGCGAGTCCGAGCGAGGGCTCGTCGAGGAGCAGCGCGCGCGGACGCCCGACCAGCGCCCGCCCGATCGAGAGCATCTGGCGCTCGCCGCCCGACAACCGGGATGCCGGCTGACTCGAGCGCTCCTCGAGCCGCGGGAACAACTCGTAGATCTCGCTCAGCGGCGCGGCTTCGCGGCCGCGCCACAGGCCCCCGAGACGCAGGTTCTCGGCCACGGTCAGCTCGGCGATCACGCCGCGGCCTTCGGGCACGTGGGCCATGCCGCGCCGGACGATCTCCTCGACCGGAAGGCGGGTGACGTCCTCGCCCGCCAGCTTGACGGTGCCCGAGCTCGCCCGTACCAGCCCGGTGATCGTGCGCAGCAACGACGTCTTGCCGGCGCCGTTGGCGCCGAGGACCGCGGTCACTGAGCCCTCGGGAACTTCGAACGACACGCCGTCGACTGCCCGGACCGGTCCGTAGTCGGTGGTGAGCCCCTCAACCCTGAGCATCCTCGCCTTCCCGGCCTGAGAGCGTCTTCGCGTCCTCGGCCTCGCGTCCGAGATAAGCCTCGAGCACGCGTGGGTCGCGCTGCACCGCCGCCGGCTCACCGTCGGCGATCACCCGGCCGAAGTCGAGCACGGTGACGCGGTCGCACACCGGCACCACGAAGTCCATGTGGTGATCGACGAGCATCACCGCGACCGACCTGCCGAGCGACTTGACCAGCTCTCCGAGGTCCGACAGCTCGCGGGCGTCGAGCCCGCCGGCGGGCTCGTCGAGGAGCAGCAGCTCGGGCTCGGACACGAGCGCGCGCGCCAGCGCGACCCGTTTCTGCACGGCATACGGCAGCGTTCCGGGCAGGCGGTCGGCGACGTCGGCGCAACCGACCCGGGCCAGCGCCAACACCGCCCGCTCGCGCTGCCGGCGCTCGTCGCGATCCGACCACGGCAGGCCGAGCATCGCCGCCACGATCGGCGACCTCCGAAACCGCTGCGCGCCGACCATCACGTTCTCGAGCACGGTCAGCCCTCCGAATAGCCCGACTCCCTGGAGAGTTCTTGCGATGCCGAGCGAGGCCAGGCGGTCCGGCGAGGTCCGTGCCATCGGCCGCCCACCCCAGCTGAGCGTGCCCGCGTTCGGACGCACGAACCCGCAGATGACGTTGAAGAGCGTGGTCTTGCCGGCCCCGTTAGGCCCGATCACCCCGAGCACCTCACCCGGGGACACGTCGACCGAGACGCCGTCGAGCGCCGTGATTCCGCCAAATGAGACGACGATGTCGCGGACCGCCAGGCCAGGGCCGGTGGGCAGCTCCCTCGACTCCACGCGCGCAAGCTACAACAGCGCACGGCGCGTGCCAATAGTGAGACACGGCGGCCTATGAGTTCTTAATAACGATGCCTTCGAGGATGTAGGCGACGTGCTCGGTCGAGTCGATGGCCTCCTCGAGGCGCTCGAACAGATCCTTCCAGCGGATCACGACCATCGGGTCGATCGGCGCGTCGAACAGCGAAGCCACGGCCTCGCGAGTGATCCGGTCGCCCTCGTTCTCGAGGCGGTTGACCTCGACCGTGTGCTGCGAGAGGTCTCGGAAGCCCCGGAGCAGGGGGATTGCCTCGCCGATCTCGTGACAGGCGCGGTTGAGTACCCGGGCGAGGCTGATCGCCTGGTCCATCGGCGCCTCGATCTGGTACAGGCCGAGATAGTCGGCGACCTCCTCGATGTAATCGACGATGTCGTCCAGCGCCGAGGCGAGGGCGAGGATGTCCTCGCGGTCGATCGGGGTCACGAACGTGTGATTGAGGCGGTCGATGATGTCGTGCGTGATCCGATCGCCTTCGTGCTCGCACTCGAGGATCTCCCCGGCAAGCTCGCGGGTGTCGGGGAAGTTCACGAGCATCCGCTCGAGCAGGTCTGCGGCCCGGGTTGCGTTCTGGCCGGCCTCCTCAAACAACTCGAAGTAAGCCCGGTCGCGCGGGGCGAACAGGTCTCCGAGGCGCGGCATCCCTCAACATGCTATTCGTGCGCGGCCTCGCCGCGCCGCCTCATTTGCTACGGCGCGGCGTCGAGCCCGGCCTCGAACGTCCGCAGCTCCTCGTCGTCGATCGAGTAGACGTGCTCGGGGCCGGGGAACGATCCGCTCCGGACGTCGGCTGCGTACGCCGCGACGCCGGCGACCATCTGCTCTCGCAGCTCGCCGTAGCGCTTCGCGAACCTCGGGGAGTGGCCGTCGTAGATGCCGAGCAGATCATGGAACACGAGCACCTGGCCGTCCGTCGCCGGGCCGGCGCCGATCCCGATTACCGGGATCTGTAGCCGCGGCATCAGCGACTCGGCGACCGCCGCCGGGATGGCCTCGAATACGAGCGAGAAACAGCCCGCTTCCTGCAGCGCGAGCGCGTCATGGGCGACGCCGAGCGCGCGCTCGGCGGTCCGTCCCTGCGCGCGGTAGCCGCCGAGGGCGGTCGCGGTTTGCGGGGTAAGCCCGACGTGACCCATGACCGGGATCCCGGCCTGGACGATCGCGCGGGCGCGCTGGACGCTCGTGCCGCCTCGCTCGAGCTTGACCGCGTCACAGCCCGCTTCCTTGATGAACCTCTGGGCCGTGGCAATCGCGAGCTCGTCGGAGGCCTCGTAGGACCCGAACGGCAGGTCGCCCACGAGCAGCGGCGTCTGCAGGCCGCGGCGCACGGCCGCCGCGAGCATCAGCATCTCATCGGTCGACACCGGGACCGTCGATGGATAGCCAAGCACGGTCATCGCGCCTGAGTCACCCACCAGCACGACGTCGACGCCGGCCGCCTCGGCCACCTGAGCGGACGGATAGTCGTACGCGGTGACCATCACGATCGGCTCGCCGAGGCGCTTCTTCTCTGATAGCCGGGGCAGCGTCATCGGCAGTGGCGAGTCGAGGTTCTGAGGGATCGGGATGCGCGGTGCTGCGGACATGTGCTTTCACTCCTTACGCGACGGTTGACGCCCTAAACGGGTCGCCACTGGGCATTCAAGGACTCCCATCCGAAGAGGGATAAATCGGTTCGTTGTCGATCAGCCGCGTCCCTCCCACGGGAGCGGCAAGGACCGCAAGCGCTTCGCGGTCGATACGTTCCAGCGGCGCCATCGTGTCGGCGGAGACGAGCTCGAGGTAGTCGGGCTCGATCTCGGCGCGGGCAAGCTCGGCGAGCGCGAGGTCGCGCGCGGCGGCGGGGTTGCGCTCGCCGGTACTGACGGCATCGCCGACGGCGGCGAGCGCCCGGTGCAGCGCGGTGGCGCGGACGCGGTCGGCGGGGGAGAGGTGCACGTTGCGACTTGACATCGCCAGCCCGTCGGGCTCGCGAACCGTCGGGCAGACCTCGATCGCGACCGGGATGTTGAGGTCGCGGACGAATCGCCGGACAACGACCGCCTGCTGCGCGTCCTTCTGGCCGAAGTAGGCGAGGTCGGGGCCGACCATGTTGAAGAGCTTGGTGACCATCGTCGCGACGCCGTCGAAGTGGGCGCGTCCGCGGTGGGCGCCCTCGAGGGTGTCGGTGACGCCGCGGACCGACACGGTCGTGGCGAACCCCGCCGGGTAGACCTCCTCGCTGCTCGGGACGAACAGGTAGTCGACGCCGATCTCGGCCGCGAGCGCGCCGTCGCGCTCGGGGTCGCGCGGATACCCGTTGAGGTCCGCGGGGTCGTTGAACTGGGTCGGGTTGACGAACAGCGACACGACCACCACCGCACAGTCCTGACGGGCGCGACGCATCAGCGACAGGTGGCCATCGTGGAAGGCGCCCATCGTCGGGACAAGGCCGATCCTGCGGCCCGCGCGCCGCGGCTCGAGCAGCTCGGCGCGGAGCTCCGCAACGGTGCGGACAACCTTCATGCGGCCTGGACCTCCCGATCCCGTGCGGCCGCGAGCGCCCGAGTTGCGGTCACGAGCTCATCGAACAGCGGCAGCACCTCCGGGGCGACCTCGTCGACGGCGGCGCGCTGCCGGGCGACAGTCGCCTCGTCTCCGCGAGCGACGGGTCCGGTCAGAGCGCGCTCGGGGCCCAGCCGCGACCAGTTCTCGACCGTCGCCCGCACCAGCGGGACGAGCTGTTCGCGGTCGAGTCCGACGGCGGCGCCGATGCGCTCGGCCGCCGCCTCGAGCGTGATCAGGAAGTTGGATGCGATTGACGCCGCAGCGTGGTAGGCCGGCCGGTCGGCCTCGGCGATCTCGACCGGGAGCATGCCAAGCGCCCGGGCGAGCTCGCGGGCGAGCGCCAGGGCGCGTGGGGTCGTTCCGGCAATCGCCGCGCCGGCGCCCGCGAAATCGGCACCTTGAGCGGTAACCGTCATCAGCGGATGCAACGAGAACGCCTCGTGCGGCTCGAGGACGCCGAGCCCGGTGGCTCCCGAGCAGTGGCCGACGAGCCGCCCAGGGGCGATGTGCGCGGCGGCCGGGCTGATCTCCCCGTCCGGTACGCACAGCAGCACGGCATCGGACCCGTCGCCGTCCGCTCCGCGTGCGAGCGGCCCGGATACCTCGTAACCGGCGCGCTCGAATGGCGCCGCGAGCGCAGTCCCTACCCGACCGCGGCCGACAATGGCCAGGCGCGCACAAGCAGGGGTGTAAGAGGCGTAGTCCCGTTCCAGTTCCCGCATTTGAGATACCGGTCGGCGGTGAAAAGCAATTCGATCGGGGTCCGTCCGCGATACCTGCGTGCCGGCCCCGGCACATCGAATATACCCCGCGCCGACGCACAGTTACCCAAATTGCGCGATTGGGGGCCACGCTGTCGTCGCCGCGTCCGAAACCACGATTACCATCGCCGGCAGTGAGGAGTGCCCCCGAGCGACGCGAGCTGTTGAGGGCCGTCTACGAGGAGGCCCGCGGGTGCGTCCGCTGCCCGCTGCACCAGACGCGCACCACGGTCGTGTTCGGCGCCGGAAATGCCGACGCCGACCTGATGTTCATCGGCGAGGCGCCGGGCGCCAACGAGGATCGGATGGGGCTGCCGTTCGTCGGCCAAGCCGGGAAGCTGCTCGACAAGCTGCTCGGAGAGATCTCGCTGGACCGGAAAGAGGTGTTTATTTGCAACATCCTCAAATGCCGCCCGCCGGACAACCGCGACCCGCATCCGAACGAGATCGAGTCGTGCCAGGACTACCTGTGGCGTCAGGTCGAGCTGATCGAGCCGACGGTGATCTGCACGCTCGGGAACTTCTCGACCAAGCTGCTGCGCGCGGACAGCACCGGGATCTCGCGGCTGCACGGCCACGAGGAGGTGCGGATCATCGGGCCGCGCGCCGTGCGCCTATACCCGCTCTACCACCCGGCGGCGGCGCTGTATACGCCCTCTACGCTCGATGCGCTCCGCGCCGACTTCCACCGGATTCCCGACCTGCTGGCGCTCGGGCCGCCTGAGCAGCCCCAGTCGCTTGACCCGATCCCCGAGATCGACGACGCCGCCGATCAGACCGACGAGATCGAGATGGACATGGGCGAGCGCGAGCCGGCGGCACAGCTCGGCCTGTTCTAGCGGTCCTAACCGCGCTCACGAGACGCCCGAGGCCCCGACCAACTCGGGCTCTTCGAGCTCGGTGGGCGGGCGATCGCGCCGCTCCGGCCGCGCGCGGCCAGGGAGCAGCGCCATTCCGAACGCGATCAACGCGCCCACGATCTGGACCCCGAGCACGACGGTCGCGAACCCCTTCGGCTCCTTCGACGCCTGAAGCAGGAGAATCGGCTCGGCGACGGCGACGAGCCCGAGCGGGAGCAGGAACCACGTGCGTTTGAGCGCGAGCATGTACTGCACGGCGAGGTAGGTGGCCGCGAGGAACGTGAACGCCACCCCGAGGATGAACAGCGAGTCGACGGCGAGCAGCCGGTTGGACTTGAACGCGGCCCTGATCAGCGGGGTGGACGCGAAACCGAATATCAGCAGGCACGGGATCGCGGCGACCGCGACGATCCCAAGCGCCTTGGCGAGGACCGGACGGCCGTCCTCGCCGACTGAGTGCTTGCGCGAGACCTCCGGCACCAGGTAGAAGCCGGCGCCCATCGCCACCCAGATCAGTACCTTCGCGGCGACCGCGGTGGCGCTGTAGGAGCTAGCCAGGTCGGACGAGAAGCGGTGCTTGGCGGCGATGATGTCGATGTTCTGGAGCACCGCGATGATTGCCAGCGCGGCGATCGGGGCCCACGCCCTCCGCAAATGAGTCCACAATCCAATCGCGGGGCGGTCGGCGGGCTTGGGGTGGCCGAGTCGCCGGTGCAGCGGACCCGCGCAGTACACCATCATTGCCACGAACGACAGAGGCGTTCCGATGTAGGCGCCGGTGACGCCGAAGCCGACGCCGGCGAGTACGCCGCCGATGACCAGGCGCGTCGCCTGTTCGCCGACGAGGCTGATGCCGACTGCCCGGTAGTCGCCGAGGCCCTGGAGGAACCCGCGCATGATGCACAGGAAGAGGTAGAGGCAACCGGCCGGGATCCCTAGTGCTGCCGCCCATTCCTCCTTGACGCCGACTGCTTCGGCGATCGGGTGCCGCAGCAGAACGGAGGCGACGGTCGCCACCACCGTGAAGACGAGCAGCTCCTTGGCCCAGCGGCGGATCGTGGCGGTCATCTCGCCGCCGACTCCGAGATGACCCAGGACGGCTTCACGAGCAGTCGCCAGTTGCATCGCGTAGCCGGCGACGGCCAGGATCAGGAAGTAGCTCACGAGCGCGGCGAGCGAGCCGTAGTCGTCGAGCAGGCGCGAGAACACGATCACCGAGCCGAGCGCAATCACGTTGTTCGCGACCATCGCGCCGGCCAAGCCGGCGGCGGTCGCGGTCTCGGAGCCGCTCAGACGCGACAGCTGCGGCTTGTAACGTTCTCTGAGCCGCTCG
>CAVTNE010000017.1:0-23839 GCA_963735965.1 uncultured Solirubrobacterales bacterium | reverse complement strand
CGGGTCGACGTCGGGCACGCCCGAGCGCATGTACAGCGGCTCATCGCCGGTGAACAGCATTCCCCGCAGCATCGGCTGAAACGGCCCTGGTTTGACGCCCACGCCGTACGTCGCGGCGACGTGCTCGGCGATGCTGTCCGCCTGCTGTGCGGCAAGCCCGCCCTGCTTGACGGGGAAGTCGACGGCGTCGCCGGCCGCGTATACGCCCGGAAGTCCCCGGACGCGACCGTACTCGTCGACGGGGATGAACTCATGCGGCCCGCCGGCCGGCACCCCGGCCACCGCCGGGCCGCTCAGGAGCGGCATCGTGACCGTGTAATCGGAGATCGGGTGCCCAAGGGCGGCGTAGGTCACCTCGCCGTCGCCGGCCCTCGCGAACGACGCGTGAATGAAGTCAACCCCGGCCCTACCCAACAAGCGGCCGATGCTCTGGCTCAGCTGACCGCCGAACAGCGAGAGCGGTCGATCTTCCGGGGTGAGGAGAAGCAGCCGGACGCCATCGACATTGCTCCGGTGCAGCTCGCGCGCCGTCATCAGCGCAAGCTCGTACAGAGGCAGGAGCCATCCCGTCATGGTCGGGGCAACGAAGGACACGCTGCGCGCATCTCCGCCGCGCAGACGATCGAGCATCTGCCGGATCGCCTCGCCAGACCCTTCGAGCCCAAGGTGATCGCGTCGGAAAACGGCGCGCTTGCCCGCGCGCCGAGAGCGAGAATGAGCGTGTCGAAGGCGAGCTGCTCGGCCATCCCCATATGTGATCTCGTGGTTCGTGCCGTCCACGGCGGTCACGCGTCCGCGAACGTACTCAGCGCCGAGGTCGGCGCTGACGTCCGGCAACGAAAGGCGGGCCGCGGATCCGAGTTCAAACGGTTCGGCCACCGTCATCGGACGATCGACGAACCAATCATGTTCAGACACCAGGGTGAGCGCAACGCGATCGCCTGCCAGGGCTCTCAGCGCGAGCAGCGACTCCAGTCCGGCGACGCCGCCGCCGACGACCACAACGTGTCCGGAGGTCTGGGTGTTGGGCTGTGTCATGGCTTTCCTTACCAGGGGTTGTAGGCGCCTGCATTGGCAGCGCGCATTGCGGTGACGTAACTTGAACGCTCGTAGGCGGCGGCGTCGGCATCGCGCGGGACCGCGAGCAGACCGCGAACGTCGTCCACCGTCTGAAAGCGCTTGCTCGCCATCCAACGGCCCAGCCCGTCGAGGAGGTCGGTTGCGTAGCTCGGGCCGTGCCGCAGCAACGCGGACGTCGTCATCACCACATCGGCGCCCGCGAGCAGGTATCGGGCAAGGTCGGCTGGCACCTCGACCCCCGAGGAGGCGGCGAGCGAGGCCGTCACCCTGCCTCGCAACAGTGCGATCCAGGTGCGCGCCAGCCGTGCGTCGGCCGGGCTCGAGAGGTTCACTTTCGGCAGAACCACGAGCTGCTCGGGGTCGATGTCGGGTTGCAGAAAGCGGTTGAACAGCACGAGCCCGTCGGCCCCGGCGTTGTCGAGGCGCAGCGCCACCTCGCCGGCGGAGCTGAAGTACGGACTGAGCTTGACCGCCACCGGCACGCTGACCGCGGATTTGACTCGCTCGAGCACATCGACGTGACGCTGCTCGACATCGCGTCCCGAGATCTCAGGATCACCCGGGAGGTAGTAGATGTTCAGCTCGATCGCGGCCGCCCCGGCGTCCTGCATGGCGCGGGCATAGTCGGTCCACCCCTCGGGGGTGACGCCGTTGAGACTCGCGATCACGGGAATCTCGACCGAGGCGACGGCCCGTTCGAGCAGCGACAGGTAGGCGCGCGGGCTCCCGTCCTCCTCGGCGACGGCGGGAAAATAGCTGAGCGCCTCGGGGAAGCTCTCGGCCGTGTCCTCGACGAGCCCGATGGCTCGCGCGGTCTGCTCTCGCAACTGCTCCTCGAACAGCGAGTACAGGACAATCGCGCCCACGCCCCCATCCGCGAGTCGGCGGACGCCGTCGAGGCTGTAGGACATCGGCGAGGGCGAAGCCACGAGCGGGTTGCGCAGCGCCAGACCCATGTATGTCGTCGAGAGATCCATCAACCACCTCGGCGTGGGTCGGACGGGAACTCGCTCGCGCCGCGGGTCGCCATTTCTTCGTAGAGCCGCCAGCGCTGGTCGACCACCTGCTGGGCGAGGCCCAGCAGGCGCTCGGCCTCGGTCGGGTGGGCGGCCGCAAGGGCCCGAAAGCGCAACTCGCCCTTGCGGTAGTCGCCGAGCGAGATGCGCGGCCGCGGCGAGTCGAGCAGGAACGGGTTGCCATCGGCCGCGCGCCGACCGGGTCATAACGGATCAGCGGCCAGTGACCGCTGGCCACCGCGGCGTACTGCTGGTCCAGCCCCTGGCGCATGTCGTATCCGTGCGCGACACAGTTGCTGTAGGCGATGATCAGGGATGGGCCGTCGTACGCCTCGGCCTCGCGGAACGCGCGTAGTGTCTGCTGGGGATCGGCGCCGAACGCCACGCGCGCCACGTACACGTCGGCGTACGCGATCGCCTGCAGGGCGAGGTCCTTGGTCGGGACGGTCTTGCCCGCCGCGGCGAACTTGGCGACGGCGCCAAGCGGGGTCGCCTTCGACATCTGCCCACCGGTGTTGGAGTACACCTCGGTGTCCATCACCAGAACGTTGACGTTCTTGCCGCTCGCCAGCACGTGATCGAGCCCGCCCGAGCCGATGTCGTAGGCCCAGCCGTCGCCGCCGACGATCCACACGCTGCGCCGAATCAGATGGTCGAGGACGCTGCGCAGATCATCGACAACCTCGCCGTCGAGCTCCGCCAGCCGGCGGTCGAGCGCCGTGATCCGCTCGCGCTGGGCGCGCAATTCCGACTCCCTGACCTGCGGCGCCGACAGGATCTCGTCCACGAGCTCGGGACCCACGGCATCGCGCAGCTCCGACAGTCGGCGGCGGGCCAGCTCGGTGTGGCGGTCGGCGGCGAGTCGCAGCCCCAGCCCGAACTCGGCGTTGTCCTCGAACAGCGAGTTCGACCACGCGGGGCCGTGCCCATCGGCGTCGACCGTCCACGGCGTCGTCGGCTGGTTCCCGCCGTAGATCGATGAGCAGCCGGTGGCGTTGGCGACCGTCAGCCGGTCGCCGAACAGCTGCGATAGCAGCTTCACGTACGGTGTCTCGCCACAACCGGCGCAGGCGCCCGAGAACTCGAACAGGGGCTCCAGGAACTGGGTCCCACGCACGGTGCCGAAGTCGACTCGCGTGCGATCGTTCACCGGCAGCTGCTCGAAGAACGCGATGTTGTGGCGCTCGCTCTCGAGCAGCGGCTCGAGTGCGTCGAGATTGATCGCCTTGTGACCCGGCTCAGTGGCCGCCGACACCGGACACGCCTCGACGCACAGCCCGCACCCGGTGCAGTCCTCGACGTACACCTGCAGCGTGTACCTGACGTCGGGTAGCCCGGCTCCGTTCAGCGGCGCCGAGGCGGAAACTGTCGGGAGCGCCTTCCAGCCGACCCGGCTCGTAGTAGCGGGACCTGATCACGCTGTGCGGGCAGACGAAGCTGCAGTTGCCGCACTGGATGCAGAGCTCCGAGTCCCAGACCGCGACGAAGTCCGAGATGTTGCGCTTCTCGTACTTGGTCGTGCCGCTCGGGTACGTGCCGTCGACCGGCAGCACGCTCACGGGCAGGTCGTCGCCGTGGCCGGCCATCATCGCCGCGGTCACGGTCCGGACGAACTCGGGCGCGTCCGCCGGCACGAGCGCCGGCTCCTCGCGCGTCGACGTGACCCGATCGGGCACGGGAACCCGGTGGAGCGCCGCGATCGAGCGGTCGACCGCCTCGATGTTGCGCCTGACCACCTCCTCGCCCCGCTTCCCGTACGTCTTCTGAATCGAACCCTTGATCGCCTCGATCGCGCGGTCGCGCTCCATCACGCCGGAGATCGCGAAGAAACACGTCTGCAGCACGGTGTTCGTCCGTCCCGCCAGTCCGGCCTCCCGCGCGATCTTCCCGGCATCGATCGCGTACAGCTCGATCTCCTTGGCGAGGAGCTTCTCCTGTACGGAGTGCGACAGCGCGTCCCAGACCTGATCGGGCTCGTGAGGACAGTTGAGCAACAGCGTCGCGCCGTGGGCGGCGCGATCGAGCACCTCGTCGCGCTCGATCATCCCGAACTTGTGGCATCCGACGAAGCTCGCCGCGGACACGAGGTATGGGGCGTGGATCGATCGTGGCCCGAAGCGCAGGTGCGAGACCGTCTGCGAGCCGGACTTCTTGGAGTCGTAGACGAAGTACCCCTGGGCGTGGAGGTTCGCCGCGTCGCCGAGGATCTTGATCGTGTTCTTGTTCGCGCCGACCGTGCCGTCCGAACCCAGCCCGAAGAACACGGCACGGACGGTCTCCTCGGGCTCGATGTCCAGCGATGCGTCGTACGGGAGGCTCGTGTGAGAGACGTCGTCGTTGATCCCGATCGTGAATCGCCGCCTCGGCTCCTCGCGCGCCAACTCCTCGAGCACGCCGGCGACCATGCCCGGGGTGAACTCCTTGGAGGACAGCCCGTAGCGCCCGCCGATCACGATCGGCATGACGTCGCGCTCCCCGGTGCCGTGGGCCTCGTCCAGCGCCGCGAGCGTGTCCAGGAACAGCGGCTCGCCGAACGAGCCCGGCTCCTTGGTGCGATCGAGGACGGCGACCCGGCGCACGCTCTGGGGCAGCGCCGCGGCCAGCTCGCGCGCGGGGAACGGCCGGTATAGCCTGATCTGCGCGACGCCCACGCGTTCGCCCTGGCTCTGGAGGTAGGCGACCGTCTCGCGCGCGGTCTCGCCGCCGGAGCCCATCACCACGAGCACGCGCTCGGCCTCCGGATGCCCGCTGTACTCGACCAGGCCGTAGCGGCGACCGGTTCGCTCGGCGAGACGGTCCATCGCGCTCTGCACCACGTCGGGCACGCGCGCATAGAACGGGTTGACGGTCTCGCGCGCCTGGAAGTAGATGTCGGGGTTCTGCGCGGTGCCGCGGATGAACGGCCGGTCGGGCGACAGCGCCCGGGCGCGGTGGGCCCGCACCAGCTCGTCCGAGATCAAAGTGCGCACGTCCTCGTCGTCGAGCATCTCGATCGTCTGCAGCTCGTGCGAGGTACGGAAGCCGTCGAAGAAGTGCACGAACGGTATGCGCGTCTCGAGCGTCGCGGCGTGGGCGACGAGCGCGAAGTCGTGCGCCTCCTGCACCGACGCCGAGCTCAGCAGCGCGAACCCCGTCTGGCGGACCGCCATCACATCGGAGTGATCGCCGAAGATCGACAGCGCTTGCGCGGCCAGCGAGCGCGCGGCCACGTGCATCACCGCCGACGTCAGCTCCCCGGCGATCTTGTACATGTTCGGGATCATCAGCAGCAGGCCCTGCGAGGCCGTGAACGTCGTTCCGAGCGCGCCGCCCTGGAGCGCGCCGTGCAGGGCTCCCGCGGCACCGGCCTCGCTCTGCATCTCGACCACAGCCGGCACCGTCCCCCACAGGTTCGTCCGCCCCTTGCTCGACCACTCGTCGGCGAACTCGGCCATCGGCGAGGAAGGGGTGATCGGGAAGATGCAGCAGACCTCGCTGCATCGGTGCGCAACCCACGCTGTCGCTTCGTTGCCGTCGACGGTGGCGCGCATCAGCGACTCCCCTCCACCGTGGCGTCGGGCGCGACGAACGCGTACGCAGGATCCGGCGCCTGCTCAGGGACCATTTCGATCGAGTGCACCGGGCACTGCTCGAAACACGCCCGGCATCCGGTGCAGCGGTCGTAGTCGAACCGGTATCGCAGCCCCGGACCGAGCTTGATCACCGCGTCCTCGGGGCAGGCGCCCAGGCACCCGTCGCACTCGATGCAGTTCCCGCACGACAGACACCGGCTCGCCTCGAACACGGCCTCCTCTTCTGAGAGGCCGCCTACCACCTCATCGAATCCGCCGAGGCGCTCATCCGGCGCCAACTCGGGCTGCTGGCGTCGGGGGTGGTCGCCGAAGTACCACAGGTTCAGGAGATCGAAGTCGGCCTGCGGATGCTTAGGCGAGCGCTCATTTCGCGAACCGCGCAGCCACGCATCGATCTCGCGCGCGGCACGCTTGCCGTGCCCGACGCCTACGGTCACGGTCCGCTCGGAGGGCACCATGTCGCCGCCGGCGAACACCCCGGGACATCCGGTCATCAGCGAGCTCGACACGCGGACCGTCCCATCGCGGTCGAACTCCACACCCGGCGCGCTTCGCATGAAGTCGGTATCGCTCTCCTGGCCCAGGGCCAGGATCACCGTATCGGCGGCCAGGGTCTCGAAACGGCCGGTCGGCTGCGGGTAGCCGGTCTCGTCAAGCTCCATGACCTCGACCTCCAGCTCGGAGCCCTCCATCGCCTTGATCGTCCGCAGCCAGTTGATCCGCACGCCCTCGCGCTCCGCGTCGGCCGCCTCGTCCTCGTGCGCGGGCATCTGCGCGCGAGTCCGCCGGTAGACGATCAGCGCCTCCTCTGCGCCCATCCGCCGGGCAACGCGCGCGGCATCCATCGCCGTGTTGCCGCCGCCATACACCGCCACACGACGTCCGATAACGGGGTGAGAGCCCGCGGCGACGCCGCGCAGAAATGAGATCGCGTCGACGATGTGCCCGGTGTCGGCGGCGGGAATGTCCACCCGCTTCGACAGGTGCGCGCCGACCGCCACGAACACGGCATCGAACGCCCCCTCGCGGCGCTCGAGCTCGAGGTCCTCGACCCAGTAGTTACCGGTGAACCGGACCCCGAGCGCGGCGATCCGATCCACCTCCGCGCCCATCACGTCCCTGGGCAGCCGGTAGGCGGGAATCCCGTAGCGCATCATCCCGCCCGGCTCGGGGCCGGCATCGCGAATCTCGACCTCGTGGCCGAGCCGCGCGAGATGGTAGGCGGCCGAAAGGCCGCTCGGACCCGCGCCGATCACCAGCACGCGCTTCCCGCTCCGCGCCCGCGGTGGATCGAATAACCACGCCCGGTCGAGCGCGAGATCACCGAGGAACCGCTCCACCGCGTGAATCGACAGCGCGCTGTCGAGCTCGGCGCGGTTGCACACGCTCTCACACGGGTGGTAGCAGACCCGTCCGTGGATCGCGGGGAATGGGTTCTCGGCGGTCAGCAGCCGCCACGCCTGCTCGTGCTCGCCGGCCTTGACGTGCGCCATCCACCCCTGGATGTTCTCGCCCGCGGGGCAGCCCGCGTTGCAGGGTGGGAGCAGATCGACGTACACCGGTCGCTGGTCGCGGACGGGCCCGGTCCGCGACTGCCCGTGGGCCAGGTCGGGCAACCGCGTGATATCCGAGGCCGACCCCGTCATCGCGGAGACGCGATTGCGGCCTGAGCGGCTGCCACGCGAGCGATCGGGAGACGGAACGGGGAGCAGCTGACGTAGTCGAGTCCCGAGGCGTGGAAGAAGCGGATTGACTGTGGGTCTCCGCCATGCTCGCCGCAAACACCGAGCTCGAGGTCGGCTCGCTCACGGCGCCCTCGCTCGACGGCGATCCGCACCAGCTCGCCGACACCCGGTTCGTCGATCGTCGCGAACGGCGAGCCGTCGACGATCTTCTCCTCGACGTAGCGGGGGATGATCCGACCCTCGATGTCGTCCCGCGAGAAGCCGATCGCGCACTGAGTGAGATCGTTCGTGCCGAACGAGAAGAAGTCGGCATGATGGGCGATCCGATCGGCGATGAAACATGCCCGCGGGAGCTCGATCATCGTCCCGACGCCGAAGTCGGCGCCGTAGCTCAGACCTTCCTCCTCGGCCACCGACACCACGCGGGCTCTCACGAGCTCGAGCTCGCGCTCGTAGGCGACGAGCGGAATCATGATCTCGAGGCGAGGCCCGCGGCCGGTTCGCTCCCGCACCGCCAGCGCGGCTCGGGCGATCGCGCGCACCTGCATCTCGTACACCTCGGGCTCCATCACGCCCAGCCGCACGCCGCGGGTTCCCAGCATCGGGTTGGTCTCTTCCAGCGAGCGCGCGCGATCGAACTGACGCTCGAGTCCGTCGAGTCGAGGGCTGCGGTCGATCCGGGCGCGCACGATCTCCTCGTTCAGCTCGAAGCGGTCGGGCAGGAACTCGTGCAGCGGCGGGTCGAGCAGCCGAATCGTCACCGGCCAGCCCGGCATCGCTTCGAACAGTCCTTCGAAGTCGCTCTGCTGGAGCGGCAGCAGCTCATTCAACGCCGTCCGCCGGCCGGCCTCATCCTCGGCCATGATCATCGCCCGCATCTTCGGCTGCCGATCGGCGGCCATGAACATGTGCTCAGTGCGGCACAGCCCGATCCCCTCGGCGCCGAAGCGGTGGGCGCGGGCGGCATCCTCGGGCGTGTCGGCATTCGCCCGCACGCCGACCTGGCGCAACTCGTCGGCCCACCGCAGGACCGTCTCGAAGCGGGCGTCGATGTGTGCCTCGACGAGCGGCACGTCATCGGTGGTGATGATGCCGTTCGTGCCGTCGATCGCGATGAAATCGCCGGCGTGGAGGACGAGGTCGTCGATCCGCACTTCTCCCATTTTGAGGTCGACATCCAGTGCGGCGGCGCCCGTGATCGCCGGACGCCCCATGCCTCGTGCCACCAGCGCCGCGTGCGAGGCCTTGCCTCCCTCCGAGGTCAGGATCCCGACCGCGGCGTGGAAGCCCGCGACGTCGTCGGCCTCGGTGAACGGCCGGACCAGGATTACCGCCTTCCCTTCCGCCGCCTGCGCGACCGCCTCGGGCGCGGTGAACACGATCGTGCCCTTGGCCGCGCCCGGCGAGGCGGCGACCCCGTGGGCGATCGCGGTGAAGCGCGCCGTCGTGTCGAACGACGGGTGCAGAAGCGCGTCGAGCGCCCCGGCGTCGATCGTGGCGACCGCCTCGGCCTTCGTCAACAGCCGCTCCTCGAATGCGTCGACCGCAAAGCGCACCGCGGCCTGCGCCGGGCGCTTCGCGCCCCTCGTCTGGAGCATGAACAGACGTCCCTCCTCGACCGTGAACTCGGTGTCCTGCATGTCCTTGTAGTGGGCCTCGAGCTTTCGCAGGATCTCGGTCAGCTGATCGGCCACGTCGGGCATCCAGTCGCGGAGCTCGGACAGGTCGCGAGGCGTCCGCACACCGGAGACCACGTCCTCGCCCTGGGCGTTCGGCAGGAAGTCGCCCGACGGCGTCTGCGCACCCGTCACCTCGTCGCGGCTGAAGGCCACTCCCGAGCCCGACGCCTCGCCCTTGTTGCCGTACACCATCTGCTGCACGTTGACCGCTGTGCCCCAGTCGTCGGGTAGACGGTTGATCCGGCGGTACTGAACGGCCCGCTCGCCCATCCACGAGTCGAACACGGCGCGGATCGACTGCGTCAGCTGCTCCTGCGGATCCTTCGGGAAGTCGTAGTAGGACTTGAAGGACTCGGTCAATTCGCGCAGCGCGTCGGCGTCGAGTTCGATGTCGAGAGTGACTCCGCGCTCTCGCTTCACGCGCGCGATCTCATCCTCGAAGCGCTCGCCCGGGACCCCGCGCACGACGTTGCCGAACATCTGCACCAGCCGGCGGTAGCAATCCCAGGCGAATCGCTCATCCCCGGTGCGCGAGCCGAGTCCAGCGGTCGACTCGTCGTTCAGGCCGAGGTTCAGGACCGTGTCCATCATTCCCGGCATCGACACGCGCGCGCCGGACCGTACGGACACGAGCAGCGGATCGTCCGCGTCCCCGAGGCGCTTGCCGGTGCGCTTCTCGAGCGAGGTGAGCGCCGCGTCCACCTGAGCCTGCAGACCCTCGGGCCACGCCTGGCTGCCGCGCATGTAGGCCACGCACGCCTCGGTGGTGATGGTGAATCCGGCCGGGACCATGTCGGGACCCAGGATCCGGGTCATCTCGGCAACACCCGCGCCTTTGCCGCCGAGCAGGTCTCGCATCTCGCGCGAGCCCTCCGTGAAGTCGTACACCCACTTGCGGGTCCGAGCCGACGGCTTCTTGGCACCGCCGGTCGCTACTTGCGTGGTCATCACATATCTCCCAGACGCTCGATCTCTCGCCACGGCTTCCGGTAGAAGCCGCTGACTAAGCAACAGTCTTCGCGCTTACGCGGAGGGCGGTAACCGTGGCAGATGCCGAGGCCCGTAAGTAGTTTTCCACCCGAGTAGTTCCCCGCACCGACGGTTCGGACCGGCCCGCTCGCGGATGGACCGGGCGGCCTCTAGCGTGGCGGAATGATCTCTCGGGCGCGCCTGACGCTTGTCGCGGCGGCCGCGGCCGGCGGCGTGGGGGAGTTGGTACGCCGCCGCCGGCGAGTGGCGCGGAACCAACCCCCGCCGCCGCTGACCACGCAGTCGAGTCCCGGCCAGATCGCGGATCTGCAGCAGGCTTACGGTGCGGACATGGCGCCGCGCTCCTCGCCGTCCTCGACCGAGGCCACCGCGGACGGGTGACCGCGCAGCCCGAGGGCAAACGTGCTCGACGACAGCTTTCCGACGATGGGAACCGTGGCACGGGTCGTGCGCGACGCCGATGGCGAGGTCGACCTCGCCTCGGAGTTCGCCGAGATCGAGCGCCGGCTGTCCCGCTTTGACCCCGGCAGCGACCTCTCGCGCCTCAACGCCGATCCGCGCGGCACCGTTCCCGCGGCGCCGCTCCTGCGGGCCGCGGTCGCGGCCGCGCTGCGTGCGGCGTCCCTCACCGGCGGTCTCGTGGATCCGACGCTGATCGGGGCGATGCGCCGTGCCGGCTACGGCGAGTCCCGGGCCCACGTGCAGCCCCCGTCGCTGCTGCATGGGCTCCGCGCCGCGCCGCAACGCCGCCCGGCTCGCCCGGACCCGGCCGCCGCATGGCGAGCGGTGCAGGTCGACGAGGCCGCGGGCGTGATCCGCCGGCCGCCGGGCCTCGAGCTCGACCTCGGAGGCTCGGTCAAGGGATGGGCGGCGGACCTACTCGTCGCGCAGACTCGAGCGCCATGGGCGCTGCGCCGTAGACTGTGGCGGCGACCTGCGTGTGGCGGCCGGACGCGGAGTGCCGTGGGAGGTGCGCGTGCGCCATCCGCTGACCGGTGGAGTCGCTCACACGTTCCGCGTTCGCGCCGGCGGTGTGGCGACGTCCGGCGTCGACGCCCGACTGTGGGAGCGCGACGGCGGTGAGTTCGCCCACCACCTGATCGATCCCGCCACCGCGACTCCCGCCTGGACGGGGCTGATCGCAGCCACCGCGCTCGCCCCGACGGCACTGGAGGCCGAGGCCTTGGCCAAGGCCGCGCTGCTGTTGGGACCGGCTGCGGGCGGGGCGCTGCTCCGGGCCCGCTACGGCGGCGTGGTCGTCCACGACGATGGCGCCGTCGAGGCGGCCATCTGAACCCCCGCATCACATGAGCGGTCGGCCCGGCCGATCCCTCGCTCGACCGCGTCGATCAGCGAACTCCGCAGCGACGCCAGTTCGATGATGCTGGTTACCGAGCCCATCCGAACGGCGCGCTCGATGCTGTGAACCCGGTCGAACCGGTCGGCAAACGCTCGCCGCTTCTCGGCCAGCACCTCTTCCCACAGCGCGCCTCGCCGAGCCCGTAGGCGCTGGCGCTCGACGCCCTCGGCTCCGGCGATCCGCGTTTCCAGCTCCTGGATCCGCTCGTCGTCCGCGGCGGCTCGCTCGACCTCGCCGGCGAACACGACTGCCGCCGCCGGAGCGCCGCCGATCACCGAGGCCCGGGCACCTTCGAGCGCGAGCGTCTCGAGCTGTGGATTCAGCTTCTGCGAGAAGACCACGAACGCGCCGCCGTGGTAGCGCGACAGCACGCAGACCACGATCGGACCGTCGAAGTTGACAACCGCACGGGCGATCTCGGCTCCGAACTCGAGCTCCCACTCGCGCAGCGACTCGGGCGAGCCGTCGAAGCCGGCCAGGTTCGCGAGCACCACCACCGGCCGGCGGCCCGCCGCGGCGTTGAGCGCGCGGGCGATCTTCTTGGCGGCGCGCGGGAACAGCGTCCCGGCGGTCCATTGCTCGGGCCCGTCGGCGGGGATCGCCCCTCGTCGCGGCAGCGGCCGGGACTCGATCCCGATCAGCGACAGCGGCCAGCCGCCCAGATGCGCGTCCCACACGACCGCGACCTCGGCATCGCGCATCGCCGCCCAGCGCTCCAGCGGCCGGTGGTCGGAGTCGATCACCGCGCTCATCACCGATCGGATGTCGAACGGCTGCTTCCGATCGGCGTTGAGTTCGTTCGAGAAGACATCCGCGATCCGCTTCAGCGCCGAGCCGGGAGCGTCGTGCGGGGCCTCGCCGACATCGCGGTCGGCCGGATCTGTCGTGTGCGCTCGCCGCGGAAAGCGCTCGCCGGGCGCGACATACGTGTGCTCGTAGTAGCGGAGCAGCACCCGGCAGGCATCCGCGAGGTCGCCGGCCCAATACTGCGCCTGGCCGTTTGGCCCCATGATCCGCTCGTAGCCCCCGATACCGAAGTTGTCCTCGGCCGACACCCCGCCCGAATAGTCGAGCGCCTCCTTGCCGGCCAGCACCATCGTGCTTTGCGGCGTCATGATCAGGGCCCCGCGCGTGTGCATCAGCATCGTCGCCTCGGCGTTGCAATAGGGCTGCGCCCCGACGTTGATGCCGGCGACGACCACGTTGAGCTCTCCGCCGGCCTGGGTGAACAGCACGATCCGCCGCAGGCCGGCTGCGATCCAGTCCATCGTCTCGGTACCCGAGTCCATCGCGATCTTCGCGCCGGCCGACAGCGCGAACCACTCGAGCGGGACGCCGAGTTGCTCGGCGAGATCGATCGCCGCGACGATCCGCCGGCACTCGGGCTCGGCCAGCGATCCGAGCGCGCGCGTCGGGTCGCCGAGCAGAATCACTCGGAGCATCCCTTCGGGGTAGCGCTCGGTGAAGTTGCGGATCGTGCCGACGACGATGCCGGTCGGGTTCGTCCCCGGTGGGCGGCTGACCGGCTCGAGGCGTCCGGACTGGGTCAGCTCGTGCTCGACGAATTCGCCGCTGGGCAGGCCGGCGGCCGAGTACCCCCGACCCGGAGCGAGCAGCTTGACGATCTCGGCGGGGTGGAGGGTGCCGCGGCGGCGTGCCGAGCTGATACGCACGTGTTCCCTCGTCGAGCGGGTGCAGCGGCTCGGTCGGCGGGTCCTCCACCTCCACGGCGACGTCGTGTCCCGTCGGCACGAAGAAGCGCAGCACTCGGTCATGGATCGAGCCATCCTCTTCTCGAAGACGTCCTTGTATCTCCACCATCTCGAGCCCGAGCCCGGCCGCCCTGGGCGCCAGGCGCTCGATCAACGCGCGGATCTCGTCGGGATGCAGCTCGATCACCGGCCACGCGTGCAGCACGACGCGGTTCCACATCAGACGCCGGTGCAGCGGCCGTCGGGCCTGGAAGGCGCGGATCGCCTCCAGCACCGACACCAGGACGCGTTCGAGCTCCGGCAGGGCGACGACGCGCCCGCGTTCGTCGTGGACGGCGGTGAGGTCTCGGACCTCGGCGAGCGCGAACAACCGCTCATCCTTGGCGTTGGCGCGGGCGACCCCTCGGAACATATAGATGTCCTCGTCTGACGGCAGGCGCTCGAGCTCGAACTCGCGCAGGCGGCGCAGACGCAATCGATGGCCCATCATGGGGTGCAGACCGCGCAGCACCTCGTCCTCGACCAGCCCGCCCGGCTCCGGCCGAAACGTGAACAGGTCGATCGCCGACATCCCTCGGCCCCGGCGCGGTTCTGCGACCGCGACGACGATCCGGTGAACCGCCGGCGGGGTTGGAATCTCCGCGAGCGCGGCGCGCAACCGAGCCGCAGTCTCCTCGCGCGACGGCGCCGTGTCGTGATGCTGCGCGTACAGGTCCAGTACTGCGAGCTCGCCGGCGGGCCGCGTCTCGGCGTGACGGGCAAAAGCCTTCGCGATCGCAGCCACGTCGTCGAGCTCGACGTACGCGCTGACCAGCTGCCGCGGGACCCCGTCGACGACGTAGCGTGCAAGCGCCACGTCATACCCGTCCAGCTGCCCGGGCTCAAATCCAGTCAGCGAGCGCGTCCGGTAGTAGCGGCGGGCCATCGCCTCTACGAGCAGCCGGCGAGCGGCCGGTGACGCCGAGCCCATCGCGACGGTCAGCTGCGGCGCGAGTGGACGGGGGCAGTCGACGATCTCTGGTGATCAGCTCCCCTGCATCCGGTCGCTCGGGCTCGCTCGTCAGCGCCGCGACCTGCCGCTCCATCTCGGCGTACACCCGCTCTCGAGCCTCCACGATCACGGGCTCGTCGAAGTAGCGGAAGCGGACCTCGCGGGCCAGGTCGGCGACGACCGGGTCTCGGCCCTCGAGCGCGACTGCGAGCCGGTCGAGAGCCTCTCGGAACTCCGCGCCGACGTGCCCGACGAGCTCATCGGCATCCTCGAGTCGCCGGTCGAGGATCGCCACGATCGCCGTGCGTGCGATCTCGGCGCGCTGCTGGGAGAGGAACAGCCGGTAGCAGGCCTCCTCCAGAGCGGGGGTCCGCTCGAGGCTGTCGATCCCGTAGTTGACCAGCGCCCGCTTCAGCGCGGCGATGAACCGCGGCGGCAGTCCGCTCGGCGTCGGCGTCAAGCGAGCGCAGCCAGGCGTGCAGGTGCTCCTGCGGACTCTGGAGGGGTTCCGAACCCGGCTCCTGGTCTCCGTGGTGGGGACGCGAGACCGCACGCAGGTCGGCGAACATCCCCAGTAGGCGATGCTCGCCGGGGATCAGCGCCGGGTCGCACGACAACAGATCAGAGCATTGGCCATGAAGGTCGTCGATGGTCCGTCGCACTTCTGCGGCGTCGATGTCGTAGCCGAGCACGAGCCACTCCATCCGTCGCAGGTTCTCCCGGCAGGGATCGGGCGCGGCGTCCGCAGACAGGCGTCAGCGACACGAACGACAGGCGCTCGCCGCGGCGTCGTCGGCGCGGGTTGCTCGATCGGCTCCAGCACGACGAGCGGCGCCTGCGCGGCGACGTGGACGTTCTCGCCGACCAGCACCCGCTTGACTCGTCCGCGGAACGGCGCGGTCAGCGACGACTCCATCTTCATCGCCTCCGCGACCACGACCACGTCTCCCGCCTCGACGATCTCCCCCGGGGACACCGGGATCGAGACCACGAGCGCGGGACTCGGAGCCCGGATGACCCCGCCGTCGTCGCGGGAGATGCGATGCGGCACGCCGTCGACCTCGATCAGCAGGTCGTCGCCCTGGCTCGAGGTCAGCGTCCGGTGGGTCCGCCCGAGTAGCTCGACGCGGCGCTCGTGCGGGCCGAGCCGGCGGACGACGAGCTCGATCGACTGTCGATCGACAGTCACTCGGTAGCGGTCGGGCGCGATTTGCGAGACGGCGAGCCGGTAGGGCTCTCCGCGGTGGCGAGCTCGTAAGTGCGAGAAAGCGCGCCCGCCGCCTGGGGCCGTCCGCGGCGAGCGAACGCGTAGAAGCGAGCTCGATCATCGGCAGCGTCCTGGTCGGAGAGCTCGATCGCTGCCTGTAGCAGCGCCAGGTCGCCGTGGCGCGCGGGTAGCGTGCCGCCGGTCACGGACAGCCGATCGAGCCAGCCGCTGTCGACCTCACCGGCGCGATAGCTTTGGATGATCGAGCAGCTCGAGCAGAAAGCCCTGGTTCGTCGTTCCCCCGTCGAGGACCGCGACGGTGTCGCCGAGCGCGCGGTGTAGGCGCGCGAGCGCCTCGGATCGATCACTGCCCCAGGCGGTCAGCTTGCAGATCAGCGGGTCGAACTCGGCAGGAATGCCGTCGCCCTCGATCACGCCGGTGTCGACCCGGACGCCGGGCCCGGTCGGAAGCCGTAGGTGCGCGAGTCGCCCCGGCGTCGGCGCGAACCCCAGCGCCGGGTCCTCGGCGCGCAGCCGGGCCTCGATGGCGTGCCCGACCGGCAGCGGCGGATCGGCCTCGAGCCGTCCGCCGGCGGCGAGGCGAAGCTGAAGCTTGACCAGATCGAGCCCGGTGACCGCTTCCGTTACCGCGTGCTCGAGCCACGCGCTCACCCCGGCGAAGTAGCAGCGACGGGCCTCGGGGTCATAGAGGAATTCGACCGTCCCCACGCCGCGGTATCCGGCGTCCTGCGCCAGGCGCTCCGCCGCGCTCATGATCTTCGACTCCTGATCCGCGGTAAGGGCCGGGCTCGAGGATTCGGCGAGCAGCGTCTGCCCGCGCCGCTGACACGAGTCGGTCGCAGACTCCGAGGGGCCACACCGCGCCATGGCCGTCGGCGACGATCGGCACCGTCAGGCAACGCGCTCCGCTGAACGGGTTCGACGGCGCGACCGGGAAGTGCTGCTGCTCGGCGGCGATCGTGTGCATGCGTTGCAACGCCGCCGTGTCGGCGCCGACGAAGACGATGCCGAGGCGCTCGCAGAGCTCCGCAACGTCCGGGGGCGCGGCCACCGGCCCCGACCCGCCCCACGCCGCGTCGGCGCGCGCGGCGCGCAGCGCGCGCTCCAGGCCGGTCGGGCCGGGACCGAGGCACACCGCCTCGTCCGCGTGGCGGACGAACAGCGCGTCGCGCTCGGCCTCGGTGTGCAGAGCGATCAGGTGGACGGGATCTGCCCGACCGTGGTTGAGCTCGCGCACGGCATGTACGACGCGCATCGCCGGCTCACCGCGGCCCGCGATCGCCAGCCGTGAGAACTCACGCTGGATCATTGAGGCCTCGGTGGCCGGCGACAGCGCCGAGCTGCGCGTCAAGCTCCGCCGGAGTACCCCGCCTCGAGCAGCTCGATGACCTCGCGGATCATCGGGATGCGCGGGTTGGTGCGAATGCTCGGGTCCGCGAACGCCGCCTTGGCGAGCTCGGGCAGCGCCGCCTCGAACTCCTCGCGCTTCACGCCGCAGTCCGCGAGCGAACGCGGCTCGTCGACCTCGGCCAGCAGCTCGTCCACGTGGGCGAACAGCCGCTCGCGCCGATCCTGCTCGGTACGGCCGCCGAAACCGAGGATCCGCCCGATCTCCGCATACTTCTCGGGTGCGACGTAGGCGGAGTAGCCGGGCGCCGGCATGAACTTGCTCGGCAGCGACGCGTTGTAGCGCAGCACGTGCGGCAGGAAGATCGCGTTCGCGCGACCGTGCGCGATCCCGAACCGCGCCCCGATCGGATGAGCCAGCGCATGGTTCAGCCCGACGAACGCGTTCGAGAACGCCAGCCCCGCGATCGTCGCGGCGTTGTGCATCGCGGTGCGCGCCTCGAGGTCCGAGCCGTCGTGATAGGCACGCGGTAGCGCCGTGAAGATCAGGTTGGCCGCCTGTACGCAGAACGCGTCGGTGAACGGCGAGGCGAAGATCGACACCGCCGCCTCGAGCGCGTGCGTCAACGCGTCGATTCCGGTGTCGGCCGTGATCTCCTTCGGCATCGTCAGCGTGAGGTTCGGGTCGACGATCGCCATGTCGGGGACCAGCGAGTAGTCGACCAGCGTGACCTTGCGCTGTCCCACGGTGATCACCGCGGCCGGCGAGACCTCCGAGCCCGTGCCGGACGTCGTCGGAATCGCGACCAGCCGCACCTTGTGGTCGATTTGCGGGAACTCGGCGATGCGCTTGCGCGCGTCGAGGAACGGGAGCGAGAGCTCCCGGATGCTCAGCTGTGGGCTCTCGTGGAACAGGCGCATGGCCTTGGCAGCGTCCATAACCGAGCCGCCGCCGATCGCGATGATCGCGTCGGCGTTGACCTGCTCGAGCTGCTCGATTCCGGCGCGGATCTGTGCTTCCGTCGGCTCGGGCTCGACACCGGAGTACACGTGCACGGCGCCCGCGGTGAGGTAGTGGCGAACTTCCTCGGCCACCCCGCGGGCCACGGTCCACCTGTCCGTGACGATCATCGGGCGGGAGGCGTCGAGTTGGCGCAGGGCGTCGAGCGACCCGGGGTTGAAGTACGTGTCCGAGGGCACCCGGAACCACTGGGGCGGCGTCTGGCGGCGTGACACGGTCTTGATGTTCAAGAGGTTTCGGTAGTTGACGTTGTCGGTTGTGTTCGAGCCTCCCCATGTGCCGCAGCCGAGCGAGAACGTCGGCGTCATCGAGTTGTAGACGCCACCCAATGCTCCGACCGCGGTCGGCGCGTTGACCAGGATCCGCCCCGTGCGGATCGCCAACGAGAAGCGGTTGATTACTTCATCGTCGTTCGCGTACACGGCCGAGGTGTGGCCCAGACCGAAGTGCTCGGTGACGAGCTCGCACGCCCGGATCCCGTGCTCGACCGACGGCGACCGCACCAGCCCGAGCACTGGCATCAGCTTCTCCGCGATGAACGGGTGCGCGGCGAGGGCGTCGAGGTCGGCCGGCAGCGGGGCGAGCAGCACCTTGTCGCTGTCCTCCACCTCGAAGCCCGCCAGGCCGGCGAGGTTGACGCACGACTGCCCGAGGACGTCGAGCTGCACCTTGCCTTCGTCGGTGAACGACCGTGCCGCCAGCGCGTCCGTCTGCTCGTCGCTGAGCAGCCTGGCGCCCATCCGCTGGAACTCGTCGACCACCTGGTCGTAGATCTCCTCGTCGATCACGCACGTCTGCTCGGCGGGGCAGATCACCGAGGCGTCGAACGTCTTCGAGATGAGCATGTCCATGACCGCCATCCGGATATCGGCGCTGCGGTGTACGTACACGGGCGCGTTGCCAGGTCCGACGCTCAGGCACGGCTTCCCGGCGGCGTTGGCGGCCGCCACCGCCTTCGGCCCCCCGGTCGTCCAGATGAAGTCGACGCCCGGGTGGTGGAACAGGTACTGCGACACCTCGAGCGACGGGTCGGGGATCACCTGGAGCGAGTTGGGAGGCAGGCCGACCGCCTCGCCCGCCTCCTGGAGCAGCTGACCGGCCCGGCCGCAGCATCGCACCGCGCGCGGCGACGGACGCATGATCAGAGCGTTCCGGGTCTTGGCGCAGACGATCGACTTGAACAGCGTCGTAGACGTTGGATTTGTGATCGGCAGCAGCGCGAGCACGACCCCGATCGGCTCGGCAACGTACTGGAGCGCTCGCTCGCGGTCCTCGTCGATCACGCCGACCGACTTCTTGTCCCGCAGGTAGTCGTACAGGAACTCGGTGGCGATGTAGTTCTTGAGCACCTTGTCCTCGAACACGCCGAACTGGGTCTCCTCCATCGCGAGCTCTGCCAGCTCGACCGCGTTCTCGAGCCCGGCGACGGTCATCGCCCAGACGATTCGGTCGACCGCCTCCTGATCGAGCTCGCGCAACGCCTTCGACGCCTCGTGCGCACGTTGCACGAAGCCGTCCAGCCGTTCAGCCCACTCGGCGTCCGACGGGGCGAGCGGCTCTGTGATTGCCGTGGCCATATTGAGTTCCTCTCTCCTAGTCGTCGAGCGGCGGCATCATCGGACCGTCGCCGGCTGGGTCGAGGATGCCTTCCTCGAGCCACGCATAGCGGCCGTCCAGCACCTTCTGCGCGGTGCGGTAGCGAGCGTCGTCGTCGTTGGCCCACAGCTCGCCGAACAGCGTGTCGGCTCTGCGCTTGGCCATCGAGCAGAACAGCTGCGCGAGCTCGATCGCCTCGTCCTTGCGCTCCGGGTGCTCGCGTCCGACCCTGTCGGCGTAGACCACCGTCGACGAGATCGCGAACAGCTCCGCGCCGATGTCGACGATCCGCCCGAGGAACGTCTGCTTGTTCTCGAGCTTTGCCTGCCAGCGCGCCATGCCGTAGAAGGTCTCGCGCGCGAGCTTGCGCGACGCGCGCTCGACATAGCGCAGGTAGGTCGCCAGCGGCCCGAACTCCTCGTAGGCGCGAGGGTTCTGGCCCTTGCCGACGGCGAGCTGCGGCAGCCACTTGCCGTAGAACAGCCCGGCCTTCAACGCCGCGTCCGCCTTGGCCTTCGCATCGCCGTCGCCCATCAGGAGCCCGCCCGCGGCCTGGAGGTGGGTGTCGACCGCCTCGCGGGCGATCAGCAGGTGCATGATCTCGCTCGACCCTTCGAAGATGCGGTTCACGCGCATGTCCCGCATCACCTGCTCCACGGGCACCGGCTTCTCGCCGCGCGCCTTCAGCGACTCCGCGGTCTCGTAGCCGCGACCGCCGCGAACCTGCATCAGCTCGTCGATCACCTTCCACGAGAGCTCGGACCCGTACACCTTGCACAGGGCGGCTTCGATCCGGATGTCGTTTCGCTTGTCGTCGGCCAGGCGCGCCGCGACGTCGAGCATTGCCTCGAGGCCGAACGCGCTGCCCGCGATGAAGGCGAGCTTCTGCGCCACCGCATCGTGCTTGCCGATCGGACGGCCCCATTGCACCCGTTCGGTGGACCATTCGCGCGCGACCTTGGTCGCCCACTTCGACGCCCCGACCGCGATCGCCATCAGTGCCAGCCGCCCCGTGTTCAGCGTGGTCAGCGCGATCTTGAGCCCATCGCCCTCGCGGGCGATCCGGTTCTCCTCGGGAACGAACACATCCTTGAGGATCGTCACCGAGTTCTCGATCCCGCGCAGGCCCATGAACGCGTTGCGATGCAGGACCGTGATCCCCTCGGTGTTGTATGGGAGCACGAACGCGCTGATCCCACCCCGGTGGCCGTCGCTCTTCGGCACCTTCGCCATCACGACGACGATGTCGGCGACCGTCCCGTTCGTGGCCCACAGCTTGCGCCCGTTGATCATGTAGCCGCCCTCGACGGGCGTCGCGACCATGTCGTCGTCGACCGGCGCCGCCGCATGCTCGGGGCTGACCGGCGTCGCGGTCGAAGCCATCCGGGCCGGATCAGAGCCGACGCCGGGTTCGGTCAGCAGAAACGCGCTGATGTGGTCCTTGGCGACCAACGGCAGCCATTTACGCCGTTGTTCCTCGCTCCCGAACATGCGCAGTGGCTCGGCGACGCCGATCGACTGGTGTGCGCTGAGCAGCGTGCAAATCGCCGAGTGAGAATTGCCGGCGAGTGCCAGCGCCTTGCTGTAGTACAGCTGCGACAGGCCCAGTCCACCGTACTCCTCGGGGACCTTCATCCCGAGCGCGCCGATGCTCTTCAGCCCGTCCACGACTCGGTCGGGGATCTTCGCGTCGCGCTCGATCTCCAGCGGATCAGCCAGCTCCGTCAGCACCGCCCGCAGTTCGCCGAGGAAACGCTCGCCCTTCTCGATCGCGTCCGGATCCAGCTTCGGCTGCGGGTGGATGAGATCGAGGCGGAAATCGCCCAGGAACAGCTGCTTGCCGAAGCTCGGCAGCTTCCACTCGGTCTCGCGCGCCGCCTCGACGACGTCGCGAGCTTCTTTTTCTGAAACGTTTGTAGCCATTTGCCAGTCCAATCACATGTTGAGTCCGCCGTCGACATCCCAGATCTGCCCGGTGATGTAACCCGAGGCGTCCTGGGCGAGAAAGCACACGACGCGTGCAATCTCCTCCGGCTGACCCATCCGGTGCGCCGGGATACGCTCCACGAAGTCCGCCACCATGAATGGCGGGATCGTGACGACCATGTCAGTCTCGATCAGGCCCGGGGTGACGCAGTTGACCGTGACCCCGATCCCTTTCTCGAGCTTGCCGGCGACGCGAAGCATCAGCGCCGCCTCGCGCGCGAGCGTCTTCGTGAGCCCGAACAGGCCGGCCTTCGAGGCCGTGTAGTTCGCCTGGCCGATGTTGCCCATCTCGGCCGCCACCGACGAGATGTTGATGATCCGCCCCGAGCCGCGCGCGAGCATGTGCGCGAGCACCGGCTTGGACATGTAGAAGGCGCCCGACAGGTCCACCTTCAGCACCTTGTCCCAGTCGGTCGCGGACATCTTCGAGACCGCTTTGTCGACCGTGATGCCCGCGTTGTTGACGAGGATGTCCAGCCGGCCGTGCTGCTCGATCACCTCCTTGACTACGCGCTCGCAGTCCTCCGCGTCGCCGATGTTGCCCTGGTGCAGCGAGAGCGTGCCTCCCTCGGCCTCGACCGCTTCAGCGCAGCTCGTCGGCGCGCGCCTGATTCGAGGAGTAGCCGGCGGCGACGGCCGCGCCGTCTGCGGCGAGCGCGTGGCAGATCGCCGCGCCGATCCCCCGGGTGCCTCCGTGACCAGCGCGACCCGTCCGGTGAGATCGCGGTCCCGCCCGGCGGTCTGAGTCTTAGAACCTGTGGTTGCCATTGTCTTGTCCCTTTCCGTTTCTAGTAGAGCCGCTCGACGATCATTGCCTGGCCATTCCCACCGGCCACGCACATCGACTCGAGGCCGTACCTGCCGCCCACCGAGTCGAGGTTGTTGAGCAGGGTGGTCATGATCCGCGCGCCGGTGCTGCCGAACGGATGACCCAGCGCGATCGCGCCGCCGTTCATGTTGAGCTTCTCGGTATCGATGCCCAGCTCGTCGCGGCACGGCACCACCTGCGCCGCGAACGCCTCGTTGATCTCGACAGCGTCGATGTCGTCGATCGTCAGTCCGGCCTGCTTGAGCACCGCCTTGACCGCCGGGATCGGCGCGAGGCCCATGATCTCGGGGCGGACCGCAGCCACCGCGGAGGCCACGATCCGTGCCCGCGGCTTGAGGCCGCGCTCGCGGGCCTTCTCCTCCGACATCACCAGAACGGCCGCGGCTCCGTCGTTGAGCGGGCATGAGTTGCCCGCGGTCACCGTGCCACCGGGCTTGAAGGCGGCCTTGAGCTTCGCCAGCCCCTCCATCGTCGTGCCCGCGCGTGGTCCGTCGTCTCTCGTGACCGTGTGCGCGGCGATGACGTCTCCCCCGGCGTCGTGGGTCTCCGGTACGTCCACCCCGACGATCTCGCAGTCGAAGTGGCCGCTCTCGCGCGCCGCGACCGCGCGTGCTTGAGACAGCACCGCCCACTCGTCCTGGGCTTCTCGCGAGACCTTGCAGCGTTCGGCCACGTTCTCGGCGGTCAGCCCCATCGGGATGTAGACGTTGTAGCCGGTGCCGTTCGTGCCGTCGAGCCGCGGGTTCATGACCGGAAGCGTCATGCCGGCGCCGCGCGAGGTGCACTCGACGCCGGCGGCGATGTACTGGTCGCCTTCGCCGGCCTTGATCGCGTGGAACGCCATGCGGATCGTCTGCAGCGAAGATGCGCAGAAGCGGTTGACCGTGACTCCCGGGACGTGATGGTCGATCCCCGCCAGCAAGGCCGCGTTGCGGGCGATGTTGTAGCCCTGCTCGTGGTCGGGGAAGCCGCAGCCCATCATGACGTCGTTGGTCTCACTGAAATCGACTTCCGGGTTGCGCTCGATGAGTGCGCGGAGCGGGATCGCGGCGAGGTCGTCGGCGCGAAGATCCCGCAGCGTCCCTCTAATCGCCTTGCCGATAGGCGTGCGGATTGCGTCGACAATGACTGCTTCAGACATGGATCCTCCTTACCGCGATCCCCAGAGGACCGGACGGTGGCGTGGTTCAGCCTTCAGTCTTGGCGATCGGGGTAGGTCTCTCATCCGCCGGCGCCCACACCGGCCGTGCGGAAAACTACGCGGTGGCCGCCGCGGAAGCCTCTAATCCGAGCCCGCGCCGCGCTCGCGCAGCGACACCTCGGGGAGCACGAAACGCGGACGCCGAACCTTCTCGGTCGGCGCGAGCACCTTGGCAGTCCGTCGATCACGGTCTCGCCGCCCTGGTTGACACAGCGGCAATCGAGCACGACGCGATGCCAGGCCTGATCTTTAGAAGCGACGGTGACCGAGACGGTGATCGTGTCTCCGATGGTGATCGGATGGCGAAAGCGGAGCGTCTGCCCGAGGTAGATCGTTCCGGGGCCGGGCAGCCGGGTACCGAGTAGGGTCGAGATCAGGGACGCACCCCACATGCCGTGGGCGACGATCCCGTGGAATCTGTCGGTGCGGGCGTACTCCTGGTCGACGTGTGCGGGGTTTATGTCGCCCGACATCACGGCGAACAACTCGATGTCCCGCCAGCTCAACGTGCGCTCGAGCGCGGCGCGCTCACCGACCTCGATCTCG
>CAVTNE010000016.1:0-802980 GCA_963735965.1 uncultured Solirubrobacterales bacterium | reverse complement strand
TTCTCGCCGACGCGGTCGGTGAGCGCTAGCACCGCCTGCACGATCGCGGCGTACTCCTCGCCACCGTAGGTTGCGATCCAACGCCGATACAGCGCGTCCGGCGAGCCGCGCTCGAGTAGCTGCTTGCCGACCTCCCAGTAGATCCAGTAGCAGGGAAGCAGGGCAGCCAAGGCCTCTGGGAACGACCCCGCGTAGGCGACGGCGAGCAGGTAGCTGGTGTAGGCCAGGTTGGTGGGAGCCATTGGCGTCGTCGCTACGTCGGCCTCGCTGACCCCAAAGTCTGAGAAGAAGCTCTCATGCAGCTGGCGCTCGACCGCGATCGCGCCGGCGGCGTGCTCGTTGAACATCGCGATGTCGCGCTCCTCGGGCGCTCGCGCGGCGGCGACGCTGAGCGCGCGGGCGAACTCGCGCAGATAATGGGCGTCCTGGATCACGTAGAAGCGAAACGCCGCCTGATCGAGCGAGCCGTCGGTGAGCCCGGCGATGAACGGATGCTCAAGGATCGCCCCATACGTCGCGTCGATGCTCGACCACAGCTGCGCGGTCAGCGGGCCGCTGCCCGTCACGTGATCCCCTCCGCGAGGGCGTCCCAGAAGAGCAGCTCGTAGGCCTGTAAGAGCCGTGCCGCGCGCAGCGCTCGCGGCGGCGAGTCGCCTGCACGAAGACCGGCGTCGAGGACCGCGAGCGTACGCTGCTCGAAGTCGGCCGGTGGCTGGGCGAAGAAGTCAAAGAAGACGACCGCCTGGTCGTCGAGCTCGTAGCGGTCGCGCAGCGCCTGCGCCATGTGCGCGCAGTTCGCGCCCCAGGCAGCCAGGTTGGCAACCAACGCGAGCGCGAGGTCGCCAGGGCGACCCGTTGAGCGCCAGCCAGGCGACGAACGCCGGGTAGGCCTGGGCGCGCGGGTCGGGCTCGTGGGCGCGCAGCGCGTCTTCGTCGAGGCCGAGCGCGCCAGCGAATTCGACTAGGTGCCTCAGCGCCTGGCCTTCGCCCGCGGCCAAGCCCAGGAACAGGTCTCCGGGCGGCGGCTGCGGAAAGCGCGCGGCCAGCGCCGCGAAGCTGCGGCGGTCGGAGCTGAGGATCGCGTACTGCTCGCCCGCGAACTCGCCCAGGCGCTCGCGCGGCACACGGCCGTCGTCGAGCGCGGCGAAGAAACGATGCGAGCGGATCTCGCGCTCGACGTCGGCCAAGTCGCGGCGTGTTACTTCCACCAGCTCGCTGGCGCTCGGATGACCCGAACCGTCTGCCACAGCCCCTCAGATTACGGGCAACACTCGCGGGCCGATCGAGAGCGGCTTGTGCTTGCGCACTGGAACCAGCCGCATCCAAAAAGGGCGCGGGGCTCACCGCTACCCTGGACGAGCTCGGAGCGTGGTGGCTGCCGCTCGACGCGCTGCTGCTCCCCGATGCCGAAGCCGTAGTTCTGGAGAGTCCCGCTCCGCTCGTCCGTCCGCACGTCCCAGCTCGAGCTCGATCCTGGCGATGACGCCTGGTTCGCGACAGCGTTGCGTGAGCGGCCCGAGCGGTGATCGCAACTTCTCCGGCTGTCCGGAGCAGCACTGAAGTCGATGCCGGGCGAGTTCTTCCACGTCCCGCTGGGGGACGTGGGAGCGTCGCGAGCGTGAGCCGCGACTGCCCGCCGTTCAGAAGGGGCACCGTGACGAGCTTTTGGTTTGACTGGCCGTGACCGGGCGCCGCGACGAGCTCGTCGGAGAGGGCGTTTGAAGCGGCTGCAGGTGCGAACAGGCTCGCGTGCCGACCCGTCTTGGCTACGCGATCCTGTTCGTCAGCGATCTCGACCGAGCGATCGGCTTCTACCGCGATGTCATCGGAGTGCCGTTGCGCTTCCGCGCTGACGCCTAGACGGAGTTCGCGACCGAGGGTGCGAAGTTCGCGCTGTTCCCGCGCAGCGAGCTGCCCGGGTTGATCGGTCACTACGCGCCCCGGATCCGGCGCCGTGGCCGCAGGGCGAGGTCGCGTTCTTCGTGGATGACGTCGACGGGGAGCAAGCGCGGCTCCAAGACGCGGGCGTCCCTGTGCTCACTCCGCCGACCGACCGGCCGTGGGGCGAGCGGACGCTGCACGTCGCCGACCCGGACGGGAACGTGGTGGAGCTCACGCGGGCCAAACAACCTGAGTGACAGGGCGACCGCGGCGGCGAGCTCAAGCCGTGGGCGTCGCCGGGTCGATCAGGCCGCGTCTGCCAGCAGCAGCTCCCGGCGTCCGCCGCGCCAGCGCACGACGCAGAGCCGGTGTCCCTGCTGGATGCCGGTCGCCGGGTCGAGCTCGAACGCGCCGTAGAACGTCGTCGTTCGCAGCATGCGCGCGGCGGCGCGAGGATCGTCGGGAGCGAGCTCGAGGCAGCGTGCGGCGATCAGCGCGGCAGCGTAGGCCTGAGCCCCCACGTAGTCGAGCTCCACACCGCGCGCCCGCGCCTCACGCACGACCTCGGACGGTGGCGGGCCGAGCCGTGGATCAGCGCCGCGCCCAGGGTGCCACTGGGCGACCGCGATCATGCCTTCGGGATCCTGGCCGAGACGGGCCGGAAACGCGCTGAGCCCCGGCGAAACCCCTCCCAACACCGTCTGCGGCGCCCGCAACCGCAGGGCGCGCAAGAGCTCCAGCTCGCGCTTAAACGGCCCACAGGCAAGCACCGCGTCAGCCGCAATGGCGGCGATCCGCTCCGGCCCATCGGCGAAAGAGAAGCTCGCCGCGATCGACACACCGAGTGACCGAGCCTCGCGTTCGAGCCCCTCGCGCGCCAGCCGCCCAAACGCGCCCCGAGCCGTTACGACCACGACCCGAGCACCCGCCCCGAGCGCGACCAGGGCGCGCGCGAGCGCGACCAGGTAGCGGCTCGCCGGCGAGCACACCGAAACGACGCCGGGCAGGCGCTGCACATCGTCGGCCGCGGCGCCGTGATTCCAGACCGCGGCCCCACCGGCCGCCCGTGCGACCGCCCGCGTGCAGTCGCCGCCGTAGGGCCCAAGCACGAAAGCGCACCCGCTCGCGAGGAGCCGGGCATGCACCTCGATCGCGTGCTGGGGGGAGCTTCGGTCGTCCTCGATCAACAGCCTCGCGCCCGTCCGCGCCGCCCACAACTCCACGCCGGCGCGCAGCTGCACACCCTGAAGTGCGTAGCGGCCCGTCTCCGGCACCGGCGCTCCTACAAGCGCCGTACCACCTCCTCGAACGCCTTGCGGTCCGCCCCGGCGACCCACTCCTCCGGCGAGCGGCGCTGCGGATCGCGAGCGCCCGCCGGATAGCCGAACGTGAGCACGATCACTGGGCGCTCATCCTCCTCGAGCCCCACCGGTCCGCCTCCCCGCACCGCCACCGCCAACCGCCAGCGCCGCGCCCCGCACGTTGCCCGGCGCGCAGACCGCCTCGGCAACCCGCTCGCGCACACCCGGATCCCCGACGACCAGGAAGCGCCACGGCTGGCGGTTGCGCGAGCTACCGGCGATCAGTCCCGCCTCGAGGATCCGCCGCACCGCGGCGTCCGGCACCGGGCGATCAGAGTACCCACGCACCTCCCGCTTGCTCGCCACGGCCAAGAACGCGTCCACGCCCCAAAGCCTAAGCCGTCACCGATCATCAAGCCCTCGGTCTGATCGAACGCGTACACCTCGGCTCAAACTCGGAGACCCCTGGTCGCCGAATGTGCCGAGAACGGGAGGACACCACGATGCATGGTCAGCCCGCCTCTCCGGCACGACACAACTACCGCTTCACTATCGGGGAGCAGGAGTGCGCCGAGCATCAGCCGGCACGCCCGGAGCTCGTCCCGAGCGGCAGTGTGCGGCACGGCGATTGGGCCGTCGCCGGCGAGTGCTTTGGTGGCGGAGCGGGCGTATGCGGAGCCGCTCGCCCTCGGCGGCGCACTTTTTCAGTTCCTGGAAGTGGCGCAGTATTGGGCTCGTGGCGTCACCGGAGTCGGGATCAGGTGCAACGTCTGAGGAACCGCCATCAAATAGAGCTTGGCCCAGGCCAGCTGGGCGTCTCACGCGCGTGACATCGCTATGCCGGGCGGGGTGGCTACACCTCGTTGAGAGGGCCAAACTGGCCCTCGGTGGGCTCCGCTCAGCAGAACCACGGCTCGGTGAGCCGTGGCCTCCCCTCGGTCGAGCCGTCGAGGATCGGCTCGGCGCGGCCGGCGGGCGACGGCGATCGCCCAGCCGCCTGGAGCGCCGCCGCGCGCACCTTCGCGAACGTCTCGGGGATCGGCTCGGAGCCCGCCGCGCTCTGCTCGACGAGCGCCGCGAGGCGGGCCTGGAGGCGGTCGCTGTCGGGGTCGATCGGGGTCCACCTGTAGCTCAGCCGCTCGGCGTCGTAGCCGCCGAGGTGCGGGCGCATGTCGGGGCGCTCGAGCAGCAGCGATCCCTCGGGGAGCAGTAGGCGGATCGTGTACTGGACCGGATCGACGTTGCCGACGAGGTCGTGCTCGGCCACGAAGTCGAGCATCTCGACCACGTCGCCGGGCGTCGTCCAGGGGGTGAACGGCATCCACGAGGGCCTCACCTCGATCCCGTGCTCGCGCAGCAGCGCGATCGCCCGGGCGGCTTCCTCGGTCGTGTGGCCCTTGTCGAGCCGCTCGAGGATCTCGTCGTTGACCGACTCGAACGCGGAGACCACGAACAGGCAGCCCGCCGCGGCGAGCGCCGGCCACAGCTCGGCGTCGCGCAGGATGTGCTCGACCTTCGTCGTGCAGTCGAAGGTGAGGTTGGGGAAGCGCTCGTGCATCGCCTGCACGACGCGCAGCGAGTGGCGGCGGCCGTTGAGGAAGTCGGGGTCGCCGAAGGTGATGTGGCGGGCGCCCAGCTCGACGAGGCTCGCGATGTCCCGCACCACGGTGTCCGCGGCGACGATGCGGATGCGCCCGTCGTAGACAGTGGGCACCGGGCAGTGGCGGCACCGGTGCACGCAGCCGTGGCTCGCCTCGACGTAGCCCACGAGCCGCTCGTCGCCCCCGAGCGCGAGGTGCGCGTAGCGCTCGAGCGGCGGCAGCAGGTCGCGTGCCGGCAGCTCGAACTCGCCCCGGCCGAGCTGAATGAGCGCCTCGTCCGCTCGCGCGTCGGGCGGACCGCCAGCCGCCAGCTCGCCGACCCAAGCCGTCAGCGCCGGCTCGTACTCGCCGGCGATCACACGGTCGGCCAGCGCGCCGACCGTGAGGTCGCGGCTCACAGGCGCGTACAGGCCGTAGAAGCAGACCGGCAGCTCTGGGCGCGCGCGGCGAACGCCGGCCGCCGCCCGCATCGCCAGGCGCATCGCGGTGTGCATCGGCACCGAGAAGCCGGCGGCCTGCGCCCACTCGAGTGCGCCGGCGTCCCAGCGCTCGACCGACAGGTCAAGGCAGCGCACCTCGTGCCCCGCCTTACGCAGCGCAGCCGCCGGTGAGGCCACGTGCAGCGGCTGGTGACCGAGCTCGTAGGTCGAGACGAGCAGGACGCGCATCGCTTCAGGAGCCTAGCCCCGCGCCGCCGCGGGCTGCGACCGCTCACCGGCCGCGGGCTCGACGATGTCGATCTCGAGCCGCGCGTGCGCCGCTCGCAGTGCGTGCTCGACCTGCGCGGGCGTCTCGCCGCGGGCAAACAGGAACCCGAGGTAGCGATCGCCCTCGGGCAGGGGACGGACGGGACGGTCGCGGCCGATCGAGATCTCGAGCCCGGCGATGCCGGGCACGGCGCGCGCGTCGTCCTGGCCGCGCACCTCCCGCAGCACGCCCGCGCGCGGGATCGGAAGCATCATCACGCCCGACGCCGCCGCCTCGCGGCGGAGGTCGCCGAGCGGCAACCCGAGCGCGTGGCGCAGGATCACCTCCTCGAGGCTCACACCGACACCGAAGCGAAGCGAGCGCGAGCACAACCCGCCGATCGAGCGCGCCGCGAGCTCGAGCATCCACACGCGCCCCTTGCTGACGCGCAGCTCCGCGTGGACGGGGCCCTCGCGCAGCCCGAGCGCCGCGCAGGCATCCGCGGTCATGGTGGTCATGGCCGCGACGATCCCGCCCGGCAGCCGCGACGGCGTGGTGAAGATCGTCTCCTCGAAGTACGGGCCCTCGAGCGCGTCCGGCTTGTCGAAGACCGCGAGCGGCTCGAGCGAGCCGGCGCGCAGGAGACCCTCAACGGCCACCTCGGCGCCCGGCACGTAGCGCTCAATCAGCAGCGGCCCCTCAGGGTCCTCCCCGGCCTCGGCGAGGATCGCGCGAACCCGCATGGCGGCCGCAGCCGCGGCCCGCGGATCGTCCGCCCGGATCACGCCGCGGCTCGCCGACAGCGACAGCGGCTTTACGACGCAGGGCAGCCCGACCTCGGCGGCAATCGCCGCCGGGTCGTCGCTCGGACCGACCGCGCGATGCTCGGGCTGCGGCACTCCGGCGGCGGCGAGAGCGCGCCGCATCGCGGCCTTGTCGCGCGTCGCCGCCGCGGCCTCCAGCGGGTTGCCGGAGAGCCCCAGCCGCTCGGCCGCGAGCGCGGCCACGCGCACCCCCTGGTCATCGACAGCCACCACCGCGTCGAGCGGCGCCTGCGCCGCCACCGCCGCGATCGCTTCCGCGGCCACCTCCGGCCGGCACAGATCGAGCGTCAACTGGGCGTCGCCGATCGACACGAGCCGCCGCTCGGACGCCACCACGACCTCGGCCCCGAGCGCCCCGGCGGCGGCGAGGAAGTCGGCCGCCCGATAGGTGGCCGTCGGCAGCAGGAGGAGCACACGAGCCACACCGTTAGCATAGGTCCGGACCGATGAGCGCCGACGATCAGACCTCCGGCGAGCGGTGGCTCGACATGACCAACGCCGCCTACGACAAGGTCACCGGCTTCCTGCTCCAGATTGCCGAGCCCGAGCGCCAGGCGATGTGGATCGAGGTGACCGGCACCTCCGCCAACCAATGGACCTGCAACATCTCGCTCAAGCCGCTCGACGCGGCGGCGCCCCACGACGCCATCGTCCGCCACCGCGACCTCGCGATCGTCGTCCCCGAGTCCGACTTCGACAAGGTCCGCGGCGCGACGATCGACTGGCTGGACGACCCGTTCGGCACCAGCGGCCTGCGCGTAGACAACCCCAACACGCCCAGCCCAGCGATCGGCGCGCCACCGCCCGCCGACCTGAGCGGCGACGTGGCCCAGCGCGTGATCCAGCTGCTCGACCAGCAGGTGAACCCGACGATCGCCGCGCACGGCGGCCGCGCCGAGCTCGTGGCGGTCGAGCAGGGAACCGCCTACCTCAGGCTGGGTGGCGGCTGCCAGGGCTGCGCGATGGCCACCGTCACGCTCAGCCAGGGGATCGAGACGGCCATCATCCAGGCCGTGCCGGAGATCACGAGCGTGATCGATGTGACCGACCATCACAGCGGCACGAACCCCTACTTCGAGGCCGCGAAGAAGTAGCGGCGGCCAACGCCACGGCCGAATGGCCTACCCGCCGATGTAGGACATCTCGACCTTGGGCGGCGCAACCGCCCGCCGGCCCCGCCCTGACTCGGCCGCTTCTCGAGATTGCGGCAGCAAGGCCCTTGCCGCCGGCGTGGTCGATGCTGCTCAGGAGCGCGAGCGGCACCGCGGCCGGCGCCGACTTCCGCAAAGCCCTGGCGGAGTAGGGCCCGCTGCGGGACTGAGCGCGAGAGCTGCGCCTGGCGAGGAGCGGGTCGCTTAGCGCCGGCGCGGCCTTTGCCCAATCGTCCCACGCGAGCGTGCCACCGGCCGTGAGGCGACAAGCTCGCTGGCCGCCAGCGGCGCACGCCTGCGCTCCTCGCCGCCATTGATCAGCTCGCGGCGTACTACGCGGTGATACGCGTCGCAGACGATCAGCTCGCTTGGTCGTCGGTCCGTCGCGCATCGATATGCCACACGGTTCGCCTCCTCCAAGGTCTCGCAGGTCACCCTTTCGCCAGGGTCAGACAGCGCGACCTCCCACGCCCCACGCACGCTGATATCCACGCGGACCGTCGTCAGATTCATCCGCACACCTCCTGGTGTGTTCGGTCGAGCAGGCACGGTGCCGGGTTGCCACGCTGCGGGTCGCTGCACAGCTGACGGAAGGCTCGGTGCCCGCTATCCGCCGGCGCCACACGGCCGCCATTGGACAAGCAGAGTCTGATCCGACCGAGCACTTCACAACCTCTCCCGAGCACCCGGCTGGTCGATTCCGGAGGGCTCGTCAGCTACGGACCGCGCCGCCGAACGCAGCAGCGCGGATCTGCGAACTTAGCGCCGCCGGCCAGAAGCGCATCCGTAATTTCCTCGGTCCTTTTTGCGGCTGAATGGCCTCTTGACCGCGCGTGGCCGCTCCGGCTCTCAGACAGGACCAATAGCCGGCGTGATTCGGCGACTCCCCGCCCCGGCCGGCGAGCAGGAGGGCCGACCCCACTCAACACGGAACCGACCCTGAACCGGTCCGCGACGCCCGCTCACCCACGAAGTCCGGACGCGCTGCCGCTCACAAGAAAGGAGCGGTCACGCAACAGCGCTGCTCCTCGTCCAAAGCGCTATGACGTGCTAGCCGTCATCGAGTCAGCACCCGTCACGCGCTGGCTGCTCCTCCCACGTGAAAGCAGTCATGCCGGCGAACGCGACCGGGCACTCCGTTTTGTCCGTCAGCAGTCGCGGTCGCCAGGTGCGATAGAGCCGAGATCATGACCCCCCCCTCCCCCGCACCGAAGCCGGTCACGCGGCCGGCGCGGAACTCGTGGCCGCATTTCCGCGCCGAGCAGCGACCTCTCGGCAGCATCCCAGGGTCTTATTTCGGTTTGGCACCTTGGGTGGTGTTTGGCGTTGCTGGCGGCCATGCGCGAGGGAATTGCACCTGGAGAGATTCGGCCGTGACCGTGGTGTGCTCGGCGGAGGCGTGGAGTCGTTTGTCGCGGAGGGTGATGGCGCCGTTGCGGAGCATCGTGTCGATCAGTTCGGCGGCGAGTGCTTCGGGGGTCGTGTCGAGCAGGCGGGATGCGTCGGTCAGCCACGCTTGGGTGTGCAGGTACCGCTCGACCTCGTCGGTGGGGATCCCGTCGCGGATCATGAGCGCGAAGGCGAAGATCCGCCGTGCGCCGTGCCATAGGAGTCCGGCCGGGTCATCGACGAGGCGCTGGGCGCGGGCTAGTGCGTTGGCGAACGCGGCGTCGGGGTTGATGGGGATCAGGCCGTGGGAGGGGAGCAGCACCCGCGGGGCGAGGTGGGCCAGTCGCCGTAGGGAGGCGAGTGCGGTGGTGGCCGCGTCGGGTCCGTCGAGCGCGCGGTTGACCCAGCCGACGTCGTAGTCCGAGAGCGCGTCCCCGGCTACCAGGATCCGCTCGTCGGGCTGCCACAGCGAGAGGTGGCCGGGGGCGTGACCGGGAGTGGAAAGGACTTCCCAGTCGGCGTCGCCGAGCCGCAGGACCTGCCCGTCGTGGAGCGGCTCATCAACGGTGTAGGGGGCGACGGGCTGGTCGAGGTACTCCGCGACGCAGCAGCCGGGGTCTCGCCGGTTGATCGCCTGCGCGTCCGGAGCACTGGCCGCGATCCCGGCGCCCATCGCCTGCAGCAGCGCGTTACCGCCGACGTGGTCGGAATGCCAGTGGGTGTTCACGACCAGCATCGCGCGCGCGGTGTGTCGGCGGACCCACGCGGCGGTCTGCTGCGCGTGGCCGACGAAGCCGCTGTCGATGAGAGCGGGCTGCCGGCCCTGGAGGAGGAGCATGTTGGCATCGGGGAACGGCCGAGGCTGGAACGTCACCCACGCGGGCAGCGGCTCGGGCTCGACCGTCATCGATCGCCGGTCGGCGCGGTCCGGCCGATCCGCCGGACCGTGAGTCTCACCATGTGGCCGGGGAGCCTTTGAGCTGCTGCCAGTAGCGCCGGTGCGCGAGCCGAGACTGCTCGTGGGTCATCCCATCGGGCAGCTCCTGATCGAGCCGATCAGCCAGCTCGGCGATGTCCCGCAGCGCGCTTGCCTGACACGCGCGCTTGGTGAACGCGTACGTCTGAAGGCAGTCCTCCGGCGTCATCTCGGCGACCGCGACCGCCCGGTCAAGAACCTCGCCGGCCGGCGCCAGCTCGTTGACCATCCCCAGCGCGTGCGCCTGTTCGGGCGAGAAGATCTCACCGAACAGACACGTGCGCGCCGCGACCGGGTCCCCCCACGCGTAGGCCAACATCCGCACGTACACGGCCGGCATCGGGATTCCGATCGGGACCTCGTTGAGCCCGAACCTCGCGCCGTCGTCAACGCACACCCGGTAGTCACACACCGCTGCGGTGATCAGCCCACCGGCGAACGCGTGCCCGTTGACCGCCGCGACCACCGGCCGCGGATACGTGAACAGCCTCATATTTGTCTCGCGGTAGTCCGTAAACCACGACGCCACCGCATCACGGTCCCCGGCGAACAACCGGAAATGCTCGTCGAGATCAAGCCCCGCCGAGAACCGACCGTCGTGACCGGTGAGCACCACCGGCGACTCAGCGTGGTCACGCTCGAGCACATCGAACGCCTCATGCAAATCCGCGAAGAACGGACGGCCCTGCGCGTTCACCTTGTTGGTGTTCATCCTCACCACGGCAACGCGCCGGCGCCGCTCGATCGTCCAGCTCATGCTCATCCCTCCGTTCGGACCGACCCGAATCTCGACCATAACCGGCGGTCGGTCATCTGGCCACCGTACGCTCGATCACAAGCGCGACGGCGACCGCGACCATCGCGATCCCGGACGCATGAGCGACGATACGCGCGGCTCGCGGTCTCGACCGCAACAGCCGACGAGCGCCCATGGCAACACACCAGTAGACGACAGCGCAGGCGACGATGTGAACCGCGCCGAGCACGGCGAGCTGCACTGTCACCGGCCAGGGAGCAGTTCGCGCCACGAACTGCGGCAGGACGGCGAAAAACAGCAGCACGCCCTTCGGGTTCAGCCCGCTCGTCGCGGCTCCACGTAGAGCCGACACCGCGCCCGGGTTCTCGCCCGGGAGCGCAGCCGGCGCGCGAGCGACCCGGACGCCCAACCACACCAGGTACGCCGCGCCGAGATAAGGTCAGGAACTGCATCGCGCTCTGGCTCTCGGCCAGCACCGCGCCGACACCAGCCACGACGAGCGAGGCCTGCACCAAGTAGCCGCCGGCCAGGCCCGCGACCGCAGGAAGCACCCTTCCGCCGCGCACGCCGACGGTGATCGCGTACGCCCAGTCCGCGCCCGGGGTCATCACCAACATCAAGTCGACCACGATGAACGCGGCGAAGCGAGTCGAATCCATAGCGGCAAGATATGTGCATCCGCCGGCAAAGTGGTTGCCTCTTGACCTCAGGCCGCGGTGATTTGCGCAAAGATATGTGCAATGGACGCCACCGACCGCAAGATCCTTGCCCTTCTCCAAGATGAAGGGCGGCTCACCGTCACCGAGCTCGCCGCCCGGATCCCCCTCAGCGTCTCGCGCTGCCAGCGCCGCCTGCGCGAGCTCGAGACCACCCGCGTCATACGCGGCTACCACGCCGACGTCGACCCCGCGATGGTAGACCTCGGGTTCCGCGCGATCGTCTTCGTGACGATGCACCAAGGCGACAGCAAAACCATCGCTGACTTCGAGAAAGCCGCCGCCGGCGTGCCCGCCGTCGTGTCCGCACAGCGACTGTTCGGCAACCCCGACTACCTCCTCCACGTCGTCGCCACCGACCTCAACGCCTACCAAGACATCTACGACGAACGCCTCGGAGCGCTACCCGGCGTGCAACGCCTCACCTCGACACTCGTGATGAAAGAAGTCGTAGCCGGCCGCGGCCTCCCGCTCCCCACGCGATAAGTCCCACCCACAGGTCCGCTCGAAACACTCGCTACTCAGCCGACGGCGACGGCGACAGCTCAATCCACACCCGGCCAAACACCCACAAACAAGCCGGAGCCCGAGGAAATGCAGCCACGCGACCCGCGCCGGCCGCGTGACCCCTCTGGCCTGAAGCGCCCAGCAGGCCCGTGTGGCTCAAATAGGCGTAACGGAGCCGCCGCGCTGGCGCGTACGCCGCCGCTGCTCTCCCACGCAAGGATCAGCCAGCGCGTGACGGGTGCTAACGCGATTCCGGCTAGCGCGTCATAGCGCTTTGGACGAGAACCAGCGGCCGACGCGGGCGGACGGGCGGTGCTTCCCGCTCCGAGATCGGAGAGCGGTGGTCGTCGGCAACCCGCGGACCGCGCGTGCTCCGGTTCCAACTCGGAAGTGTTGTGAGCTCTCTGCTGGTCTCTCGAGACGCCCGGATTACGCCGGAAGGGAGGAGCGCGTTAGCGTTTAGCTCGAATGCTTCGTTGTTGTCCCTCGCCAACCGAGCGACGGCGCTGCGGACAAGGTCCGCTTCGGTCTCAACGGCCGGCGCGGGGGTCGCTCAGCGCATCGCCTCGAGCGGGGTCACCGGCTCGTGTGGGCGAGCGCCCCGTTCGCGGCGGGCCACGCCGCTTGTGACCGCGGCGTCGGCGACCGCTTGAGCCACCGATTCGGCGACGTGGCGGTTGAAGACGCTGGGGATGATGTAGTCGGCGTGCAGCTCGTCCTCGGGGATGACGCGTGCGATGGCGCGCGCGGCGGCGAGCTTCATGTCCTCGTTGATCGTGCGGGCGCGCACCTCGAGCGCGCCCTTGAAGATCCCTGGGAACGCGAGCACGTTGTTGATCTGATTGGGGTAGTCAGAGCGCCCGGTGCCGATGATCGCGACGTCGTCGCGGACTTCCTCGGGGTGGACCTCGGGCTCCGGGTTGGCCATCGCGAACACAATCGCGCCGGGAGCCATTCGCCGCACCGCGGCCGTTGACACCGCGCCGGGCCCGGACACGCCAACCAGCACGTCGGCGCCGACCAACACCTCGTCCGCCGTGCCCCGCAGCCCACGCTTGTTCGTGCGCTCCGCGAGCGCCGCGCGGTCCGCGTCGAGGTACTCCGCGCCGGCGTATAGCGCGCCGCGGCGGTTGCACACGACCACGTCGTCCACGCGGTGGGCCAGCATGATGTCCGCGCACGCCAGGCCGGCCGCGCCCGCGCCGACGACCACCACTCTGATGGCCTCGGCTCGCTTGCCTACGACGCGCAGGGCGTTGAGCAGCGCCGCGAGCACAACGATGGCCGTCCCGTGCTGGTCGTCGTGAAAGACCGGGATATCGAGCTCGGATCGCAGGCGCCGCTCAATCTCGAAGCAGCGCGGCGCTGAGATGTCCTCCAAGTTGATGCCGCCGAAGGTCGGGGCCGCCGCCTTGACGAACGCCACGATCTGATCAACGTCCTCGGTGTCGATACACAGCGGGAACGCGTCGACGCCGGCGAACTCCTTGAACAGCATCGCCTTGCCCTCCATCACCGGCATCGCCCCCTCGGGACCGATGTCGCCAAGCCCGAGCACCGCGGTGCCGTCCGAGACGATCGCGACCGTGTTGCTCTTGATCGTCAGCGCCCACGCCTTGGCCGGATCCTCGTGAATCGCCACACACACACGCGCCACCCCAGGCGTGTAGGCCATCGAAAGATCGTCGCGGGTCTTGATCGGGACCTTCGGGTTGACCTCGATCTTGCCGCCCTTGTGCATCAGGAACGTGCGGTCAGACACGCTGTCGACACGAACGCCCTCCAGCTCGCGCACCACCCGCACGACCGCCTCAGCGTGAGCCGAGTCCACGCACGCGACCGTCACATCGCGGACGGCCTCCTGGGACTCCACCCGCACGAGATCGATCGCGCCGAGCATCGCCTCGGCGTCCGCGATCGCGCGAGCGATCCGGGCGAACGCACCGCCCTGCTGCGGCATGTGCAACCGCATCGTGAAGCTATAGGAGGCCGAGGGCTGCAGCCGCAGGGCCGATACGTTCGAGAATTCGTCAGACACGGCAGCTCCTTCGCTCAATCGCGCCCATTCGCCGCCGCCGGCCCCGAAGCGCAGCGGTCGGGACGTGTGCTCGTCAGATCGATCCGGACGTCCACCACAGCCCGGCGTCGGACGGCCCGACCGCCGTCGGTCCCAGCCGGCTCAACAGGCGGACGACCGTGTTATTGGTAGCAAGACACATCACGGTGAATGGCTCGATCCCGACGGAACGCGCCCTGGTTGCGATCCGTTCGAGCAGCACGCGAGCGATGCCTGACCCCGCCAGTCGTCGGCCACCGCAACCGCGAGCTCGCCGCCCCGCACCTGCCGGTCGGAGGTAGCGCGCGATTCCGACCGTGGTTCCGTCCGCGACGAGCGCCGCGATCGCCTCATGGTTGAAGTGGCCCACACGCGCAAGCGCAGACTCGGTCCGACGATCAAGCTGCTCCAAGAACCCAAAGAAGCGCGCGTGGCGCGTCTCCGCGCTGAGCCCAGCGAACCAGCGAGCGATCGCAGCCTCGTCGCCCGCCGCCAGCGGACGGATCACGACGGTCGAGCCGTTGCGCAGAATCACCCGCTCGGCGTCGGCCGGCAATCCGCCGAAACCACCGCTCCGCGCACCGGTCGAAATCGACGCGCACTTGATTTCTGAGCGCGTGACCATCAGCAATCTCCGTCTCTAACCCAACGATACGCCCGCCGACGCGGCCAGCATCCGTGCAGACCCGCAGGTCAGCGCGGTCGCCACCCAGCAATGGCTTGCGGCGAGCGACCCGACCCGAGCACCCGCCCCCTGCGCGCGTCCAACCATTGCGAGCTGACCATGAAGACGGACGAGTTGGACACGCGTCGCCCGACACCCGACACGCTGCTGCGATGCGGGCATACGGCATGCCGGCAGCGGCATCCTCAAATTAGGGAGAAGCGGTTGGCCGGCTGGGCACCGCTTGCCGCTGCCGCCAGTGGATCGCGGAGCGGAAACGAGGCTCGCCGGCGACTGCAGCTGTACTCTTGAAGGACCCCAGCGAACACCGTGAGGCGAAGCCGGGGTTGGGCATCGCGACGGCGGCACCGCTGGTCTCGTGCATCGGAGCAGCGAATGGAGCGGAATCCACGGCGTTGCGCGTCAGTCGGGGCACGGGGTGCGCAAGCTGAGCTCGGTCGAGTCGCCGATCTCATCGGCCCGCTCGCACACGGCGCCGTCCAGCGAGGCGGGAACGAGAACCTCGCAACGCCGAAGAGGATTCTCGAGACGCAGTCACGCGGCTGCAGGCCGTCGTGGCGTTCTTAACAGAAGTTCACAGGATCCTGTGAATCGTCGTACTCCGTCGCGCTCGCGAGCCGTTCCACGACGATCCGCCGGCTTGTCCAACGCATCTGAGATTGGCCATGAGCAGCTCTCGGCGACGTCGGTGCCCACCCGGCCGTCCAACCGCGCTGTTGGCGTGGAGCAGGAGACCGCGGGAGGAGCAAGTTGGAGTTCCACCTGTCCCCGGTCGTAAGGTCGTCCTTTCGCGGATGGCAGGGTAAGACCGCGGGTGATCCTGTGCGCTAATGGTCAATGACCATCACAAACCTGAGCCTGAGAGTGACCTGCCGTGGTGCTGGGGGGCACTACGAGACGACGGCGCCGATCGCCGAGCGTCTCCTCTCTTGGGCGTAACGTGCAGAAGCCTGGCGTGACGACCCGCATCGGCTTCGCGTCAGCTGGTCCACGATGACCCCCCCAAGCGCAGGGAGCTCCTGAGGACAACCGTAGGGGGGACGAAATGAGTAGGCAGATGTTCATCATCGTGGGCGCCAGCCTCGCCGGCGCGAACGCCGCGGCAGAATTGCGCGAGCGGGGCTTCGACGGGCGCGTGGTCTTGATCGGCAGCGAGCCGGAGCGTCCGTACGAGCGCCCGCCGCTGAGCAAGGACTACCTGCGCGGCGAGTCGGAGCGGGAGAAGGCCTATGTTCACGAGCAGGGCTTCTACGAGCAGCACGAGATCGAGCTGCTGACGGGCACGACAGTCAGCGAGATCGATCCGGGCTCATCGCGGATCGAGCTTGCGGACGGCGCTGAGCTTGCGTTCGACCGGCTGCTGTTGACCACAGGTGCCGAGCCGCGCCGGATATCCGTCCCGGGGGCCGAGCTGGACGGCATCTTCTACCTACGGACGCTCGCCGACTGCGACGCCCTGCGCGCGCGGATAAGCGCGGGCGGGCACGTGGTGGTGGTCGGCGCCGGCTGGATTGGCTCGGAGGTCGCCGCCTCGGCCCGCCAGCGTGGATGTGAGGTGACGATGATCGACCCGCTGAAGCTCCCCAACGAACGGATCTTCGGCCGGGAAATCGGTGAGTTCTACCGGGATGTTCACGCCGAGCACGGGGTCGAGCTGCTACTGGGGCGGGGGGTCGAGGCGTTCGAGGGAGACGGCGCGGTCGCGCGCGTTCGGACCTCTGGTGGCAGGGCGGTCGAGTGCGACTTCGCGGTTGTCGGGATTGGTGTGGCGCCGCGCGTCGAGCTGGCGCGCGAGGCGGCCCTCGAGACCGATAATGGGATCGTCGTCGACGAGCAGCTCCGAACGTCGTCCGCCCCGGGCGTGTTCGCGGCCGGCGACGTCGCCAGTGCCTGGCACCCGTTCTACGGGCGGAGGATCCGCGTCGAGCATTGGGCCAACGCACTGAACCAGGGCCCGGCGGCGGCGCGGGCGATGCTCGGCGAGCCGGTCTCCTACGACCGGATCCCGTACTTCTTCTCCGATCAGTACGAGGTCGGCATGGAGTACTCCGGCTACGCGACCGAATGGGACGAGGTGGTGTTCCGCGGCGACCCGCAAGGCAGGGAGTTCGTCGCGTTCTGGCTGAAGGACGGGCGGATGCTGGCGGGAATGAACGTCAACGTGTGGGACGTCAACGACCACGTGCAGGCGCTGATCCGCTCCCGCCAGCCCGTCGACCTCGCCGCGCTGCGCGATCCCGACACCCCGCTCGCCGCACTGGTCGGCGAGCCTGCGAGCTGAACTGGAGAACCGAATGGCACCGAACCCGAATCTCAAGCGGCTGCACGAGGCGGGGGTCTCGATCTGGCTCGACACGCTCTCGCGCCAGCTGTTGCAAAGCGGCGAGTTCGCCGAGCTGATCCGCGACTTCAGCGTCACGGGGGCGACGTCGAACCCGACGATCTTCGCCAAAGCGATCACCGGCTCGGACCTCTACGACGAGGAGCTCCGGCGGCTGGCCTCCGAGGGCGAGCGTGACAGCCAGGAGCTGTTCTTCTCGCTGGCGCTCGACGACGTGCGCGAGGCGGCCTGTGAGCTGCGGCCGACCTTCGGTGAGAGCGGCGGCCGCGACGGGTTCATCTCGTTCGAGTGCACGCCGGACCTCGCCGACGACACCGAGGCCACGATCTCGCAGGCGACCAACCTGTGGCAGCGGCTCGGTCAACCGAACGTGATGATCAAGGTCCCGGGCACTGCGGCGGGCATTGACGCGATTGAGGAGCTGACCCACCGCGGCGTGAACGTCAACGTCACCCTCCTGTTCTCGATCGAACGCTACGAGCAGGTGATCGACGCCTACCTGCGTGGGCTCACCGACCGGGCGAAGGACGACCAGTCGCTCGAGGGCATCAGCTCGGTGGCCTCGTTCTTCCTGTCGCGGATCGACAGCAAGGTCGACCCCCAGCTGCCCGAGGTCTCGACGCTGCGCGGCCGTGTCGCGCTCGCCTCGGCGCGCGTCGCCTATCAGCGCTACCTAGCGAAGTTCGCCGGGCCCGGTTGGGAGCGCCTCGAGCGCCTCGGCGCGAGCGTGCAGCGGCCGCTGTGGGCGAGCACCGGAACCAAGAACCCCGACTATTCCGACGTGCTCTACGTCTCAGAGCTGATCGGGTCGGGCGTGGTGAACACGATGCCCGACCACACTCTGCGCGCGTTCGCCGACCACGGCGAGGTCGCGCCCACGCTCGAGGCCGACCCGCAGGCGGCTGAGCGGACGCTCTCCGACGCAACGGCGGCTGGGATCGACCTCGATGGCGTCACGGCCGAGCTCGAGCGCGAGGGAGTGCGCTCGTTCTGCGAGTCCTACCGCCAGCTGCTCGACTGCATCGAGGGCAAGCTCGCGGTGGTGGGCGCGCCCGGCAGCTAATCCCGCGGTGACCCGCCAGCGTCGAGCGGCGGGTCGTCGCATTGCGACGCGACGCGTTCGGTGCGCGATCAGCTGAGCAGTCGGACGAGGCGGGTCAGCTCGTGTTCCGGGAGGGCCTGCTCGATCAGCGGGAACAGCTCGCGCTCCTCACGGCGCACGTGAGCGCTCAGCTGCTCGCCCAGCGTATGGAGCGCGTCGAGGCTGGGGCTGTCGCTCGCCACCTCATGGGCCAGCCGCCGGATGCGGATGTGATCGACCAGGACGCGGGCGAGGACCGGCTCTTCGGGGTCGCCGAATCCCGCGTAGGCGGGCAGCAGGATGTCCTCCTCCTCGCGGAAGTGGCGCTGCCCGTCGGCACGCCAATACTCGAGGAAGGCGTCGCGCGCCTCGGCGGCGGTGGTCTCGCTGGCCCGCTTCAGGCGCTGGGCGACCACCAGGGCGTGGTGATGATCGCGCGAGAGCGCAGCGAGCGCGGCATGGCGCTTCACGGCCGTCCTGCCTCGACTTCGTTTCGGGACACTGTGGGCACGATCGTAGAAACCTCGGTGTCGAGTGGTCGGTGCTCGAGCCGTCTCGGGGTTCCACCACGTGCCCTTCGCGGTCGAAGTAGAACGCGATCGTCGGTTGGTCGAAGTGCGAGCGGACCTGGCTGGCAAGCCGGCGCTCGCGCCAGTTCTGTGGCGCTCGCGCGGCCGTTCATAACCGAGACGATCGTCGCTACGACCACGGTAGTCATGAGCACGTGGATGGCGAACGCGGCACCGACGATCCACCAGCCTCCGACGAGCGCGACTAGCACGACGGCGCCGGTGACGATCAGCACGGCGCTGGTGAAGATGACGAACATGACGAGGCCGGCGCCGCTGTCATCCAGGGCTACGGAGGCTTGGGAATTGTGTCGTGGCTCGCTCATGGCTGCCTCTCTGCGGCAGTTTTCACAATAAGGCTATAAAAAGTACGTTACCACCTGCGTCGGCTGTTTTTACAGTCTTAGTGGGTAAAAGTTCCGCAGGCGCGTCTAGCGGGCCGCCAACGTTCGCTGCGGACCCGCCCGTCGCATATGCCTGCGTCGTCCCGCCAGCGCCTGGACCGCAGCGCACCGCGGCGAAAAGGGACCGCAGCTCTTGGCCACCGGCGGTTGAAGCAGGTCCGGCCGCGGGGCCGAGGGGCTGTCGAGCGTGGCCGCCTACGGACGCTGCCGCCAGGCCTCTTCGCCGGCGCCGATCGCGCCGCGGGGGTCGTCGGAGCGAAACGCCAGCCGGTCGAGATCGCTGATCGCGCGTTCGCCCTCGGTGCGGACGGGATGTCCGGCCGGCAGCGGGGCGATCAGTCGCCGTACGCGCTCGCGGAGCTGGAGCGCGAACGCGGGGGTGGCTGGGCCGGTCAGCTCGTGGATGTCCTCGATCGTCGGCTCACGCCCGCTGAGCAGGCGCTGGGGGTTCTCGGCCTGGCTCATGGGCACCTGCGGGTTGGCTCAGCCGATCTCGACCGTGACCACATCGTCGATGACCTCGACCGGGAACACCTCGATCGGCTCGTAGGCGGGGAGGTTAAGCGCCCGCCCGGTGCGCAGGTCAAAGCGCGACCCGTGGCGCGGGCACTCGATCGAGCAGTCGGGCTCGTCGAGCTCGCCGTCGGCCAGCGGCGTGTCCTCGTGCGAGCAGCGGTTCTCGACCGCGAAGAGCACTCCGGCACAGTTGAGGACCACGAGCTCGAGTCCTGAGTCCCTGACGACGCGGCGCTCGCCGGGCCCAAGCTCTGGGGTCGAGCACACGGTCAGCGCTGAGCCGGCCATCATGCGGAACGGCCGATCCGTACGCGCCAGGCCTCCGGGCCCTCCTCCAGGTAGTCCCAGCTGAACTGGTCGGGGTGCTCGGCGGCGAGCTGGTAGTAGAGCGGCCTGGGGTCGTGGTCGTGGAGCAGCACGAACCCCTCCCCGGGCGCAGCTTGTCGTAGGTGTCGAAGATCAGCTCGTGGCGGCGAGCGGGCGGCTGGGTGCGAACGTCGAGCTGCGGGTCGGTCGTCGGCATGGTCTGCTCCTTGGTCGTTCGGGAGATGCGCGTCAGCTCGTGCATCAGCGCGTTGATCCGCCGGGCCTCGTCGGGGTGCTCGCGGCGCAGCGCCGCGTAGGCCCGGCCGGCCAGGCGGTTGGCCTCCTCGGCGCGGCCGTCGGCAGCCAGCGCGCGCAGCGCGTCGGATAGGACGGCGGTGAGCGCCTCGAGCGCCGGCGGGGTCTTAACGGGGCTGTCGGTAGACACGAGATTGTTTTTACAATGTGACTGTGAAAAACTCAAGGCTGGTGAGATCGATCGACGGCATGGCCTCATCGCCCGCGGGCCCCGGCGTCCTGGGGCTGCTGAGCGAGCCGCTCACCCCGAGCTTGGTCCGCGGGCTGTTGCGCACCGTGATCGACCCCGAGCTGGGCGTGAACATCGTCGACCTCGGGCTCGTCTACCACATCGCCACCGAACCACAGGGGCTGGTGGCGATCGAGATGACGCTGACCACGCCGGGATGCCCGCTCGGCGGGTTCCTCGACGATCAGATCCGCGCCTGCCTGGCCCAGCTGCCACAGGTGACCGACCTCCGGATCGAGCTGGTGTGGGAGCCGCCGTGGGACCCGGCGGCGATGAGCGACGCCGCCAAGGAGCAACTCGGGTGGCTATGAGCGCCGCGATGGTCGCGCGCCGGCGCCGGGCGCCGCTGGTGGCGCTGGCGGTGGTCGCGCTGTTCGCCGGACTCTGGGGCGGGCTGATCCGCCTCGGGCTGTCGCTGCCGAGCGCCGTCACCTCCGCCGCTGAGTTGCACGGGCCGCTGATGGCGCTCGGGTTCCTGGGCACGCTGGTCAGCCTCGAACGGGCGGTCGCGCTCGACCGCCCGTGGGCGTACGTCGCGCCGCTGGCGGCAGGGGCCGGCGCCCTTGCCGCGCTGGCCGGCGCGCCGGACTCCCTCGGACCCGCGCTCGTGACGCTCGGCGGGGCGGTGCTGCTGGCCGCCCATCTCGTCCTGCAGCGGCTCCAGCCCTCGGCGCACAACGCGGTGATGGGCCTGGGCGCGGTGGCCTGGTGCGCCGCGACGGTCCTGTGGCTGACGGGCGCCGACGTGTCGCGGTTCGCGCCCCTGCTGGCAGGGTTCCTGGTGCTGCCGATCGTCGGCGAGCGGCTCGAGCTCACCCGCGCCGTGCGGCGATCAGATCTGGTGCGGAGGCTGCTGCTGGCGGCGATTACGGTGTTCGCCTGCGGGCTCGTGATCTCGATCTTCGCCGAGCCGACCGGCGTCCGGGTCGCGGGCGTCGGGCTGCTCGCCCAGGCCGTGTGGCTGGCGCGCTACGACGTCGCCCGGCGCACGGTGCGAACCGGCGGGGTGACGCGGTTCATGGCCGCGGCGTTGCTGGCCGGGTACGTGTGGCTCGCGTGCGCCGGTGTGCTGTGGACCGTGTACGCCGCGCTCAGCGACGGGCCCGCCTACGACGCCTCGCTGCACGCCGTGTTCCTCGGGTTCGTGATGTCGATGGTGTTCGCCCATGCGCCCGTGATCGTCCCCGCCGTGCTCCGGGTGCCGCTGCCGTTCCGCCGCGGCTTCTACGCCCACCTCGCGCTGCTGCACGCCGCGCTGGCGCTGCGCCTGCTGGGCGGGGACCTCGCTGGCAACACGATCCTGTGGCAGTGGGGCGGGATCCTTGGCGAGGTTGCCATCCTCCTGTTTCTCGCCGCGACCGCACAGGGCGTGGTGAGCGCGCGCAGGCGATCCCGCCGAGAAGCGGACGTGGCCCAGGTTCGCCAGGCTGCCGCCCATGGATAGCAGCACCTACAACGTCGCGCTCTTCTTCCACCTGCTGGGCGCGCTGCTGTTCGTGGCCGGGATCGTTCTCGCCGGCGCCGCATTCGAGGCGGCGCGCCGCCGCCAGCAACCCGCGGAGATCGCCCTGCTCCTATCCATGACTCGGATCGGGGTGCTGCTGGTCGCAGTCGGCGCTCTCTTGCTGGCGGCGTTCGGCTTGTGGCTGGTGCACCTGGGGAGCTGGGGGTACGGGTCGGGCTGGGTCGTCGCCTCGATGGTCCTGTACGTGGTCGCACTCGCGCTGGGCGGACTCGGCGGCCAGCGGCCCAAGCAGGCACGGAAGCTGGCGAGCCGCCTGGCCGAGCGCGACGCCCCGGTCAGCGACGAGCTGCGCGCCCTCCTCGACGACCCCGTCTCGCGGGCGGAGAATTACGCCTCGCTGCTGGTGGTGCTCGTGATCCTCGTGCTGATGGTCTTCAAGCCCTGACCCACGCGCCCGCTCACGGCATGCGGAAGGCCACCCGCACGGCTAGCTGACCGGGCCCGCGGCGGCGGGCTCGGCTTCGGGTCTGCTCGCCATCCCAGGCGCGGTCAGCTCGTCGGCGAGGGGATCGGGCTCGATCCGGGTGATCATGCGGATCGGGCGGTCCTTGCGCAGATAGTTCCACGCCCAGTTGACGAGCACGACGGTGCGGTTGCGAAAGCCGATCAGGTAGTAGATGTGGACGGTCAGCCAGGCCATCCATCCGAGCAGCCCGGTCAGCTGCAGCCGCCAGAGGCTGGCCACGGCGGCGTTGCGGCCGATCACCGCCATCGTGCCCCGGTTGCGGTAGCGGAACGGACCCGGTGCCGCGCCGCCGCGAACGTCGGCCACGATCGCGCTCGCCACGTAGCGGCCCTCCTGCATTGCCGGCGGGGAGAGCATCGGCAGCTCCTGACCGTCGACATGTACCGAGGCGAGGTCCCCGATCGCGAACACCTCGCGGCGCCCGGCGAGTCGCAGCCGCTCGTCGGTGGGCAGACGGCGCGAGCGGCCGCTCGCAAGGTCCGAGACGCCCGCGAGCTCGGTGGCGTTGATGCCAGCCGACCACACCGCGGTCCGCGCCTGTAGCTCATCGCCGGTTGAGAGCAGGACCGCTTCCGGTGTGACCTGTGAGACCAGGGTCCCGGTGAGGACCTCGACGCCGCGGCGTTCGAGCACCTTGCGCGCGTGGCGGCCGAGCCGCTCGGGAAACGCCGGCAGCAGCCTGTCCGTTCCCTCCAGGAGGACGACGCGCGCCAGCGCGGGCGGCAGCTCCTGATAGTCGCGGCCGAGAACCAGCTTCAGCAGCTCGACGAGCGCGCCGGTGAACTCGACTCCGGTCGGGCCGCCGCCGATCACCACAAACGTCAGCCAGCGCCGCCGCTCCGCCTCGTCGGTGATTTGCGCCGCGTGCTCCAAGCACGCCAGGACGTGGTTGCGCAGCCGCTGCGCCCGGGGCAGCGTCTTCATGCTCAGCGTGTGGGCCTCCAGCGCGGAGTTGCCGAAGTAGTTGTTCTGGCTGCCGGTGGCGAGCACGAGGTAGTCGTAGGCGATCGCTTCGTCGCCGTGGGCGCGTACCCGGCGGCGCTCGAGGTCGATCCCGGTCACCGGTGCGTGGCGGAAGCGGACGTTCGGAGTGTTACGGAACGCGGCGCGGAACGGATAGGAGATGTCCGGCGCGGTCAGCAGCGCGCTCGCCACCTGGTAGAGGAGCGGTGTGAACTGGTGGTAGTCGTGGCGGTCGACGAGCACGACGTCGACCGGCTGCCCGGCGAGCTTGCGCGCGCACGACAGGCCGGCGAACCCGCCGCCGACGATCACTACTCTGGCCCGTGCCGTGGCGCTCACCCGGCCGTGTGCGTGGCCAGTTCCTTCGCGGCGGCCACCGGGGTGCGGAAGCCGACGTTGAGGCGATTCCAGCCGTTGATCGCAACGATCGCGACCGTCAGCGCGACGATCTGCTCCGCCGTGAAGTGGGGCGTCAACTCCTCGAACAGCGCGTCGGGGGCACCGGTGTCGGGCAGCCGCGTGAGCGCCTCACACCAAGCCAGCGCGGCGCGCTCCGCGCGGCCAAAGCAGTCGGTCTCGCGCCAGACCGCGATCATGTCCAGCCGCTCGTCGGTCTCGCCGTGCTCGCGGGCCTCAGCCGCGTGAAGCGCCAGGCAGTAGGCGCAGCCGTTGATCTGCGAGGCGCGGACCTTGACGAGATCCAGCAGCCGCTGATCGTCCAAGCCGCGGTTGGCTACCGCCTCCAGGCCAAGCATCGCTTTGAGCGCGTCGGGTGACACCTCTCGGTAGTTGAGTCGCATCACAGCCTCCTGGTCACGGTCGATCGATTCGTTTGACAGCTATGGCTCTAGCGTCCGCGTGCGGGCGAGCCTTACCTACGTCGCACTTCGGGCGGGCGCCGGGGCGACCTACCCCGCCGCGTTGGCGGTGAGGAGGCCGGCCTCGGACAGCGAGTGCAGGAGGAGGTGGAAGTAGAGGACCCCCGCGTAGGGTTGCCAGCGGGCGAGCGCGTCGCGCACGCCGTCGTGTCGAGGCGCCTCGATGCGCCGAGCACCTGCTCGAGTTTGTTGCGCGCGCCAACGTCGTCGCCGGGGAAGACGTGCAGGCGGCCGAGACCTCGCAGCATCACGTAGTCGGCCGACCAGCGGCCGATTCCGCGCAGCCTGGTCAGGTGCGCCAGCGTGGCCCGGTCGTTGAGCGTGGCCAGGGCCTCGAGGTCGAGTGTCCCGTCGGCGACCGCACTGGCGATCTCGATGATCGTGCGTGCCTTGGTGGAGCTGAAGCCGATCCTCCTCAGCGCGCCCGGATCAGCCGCGGCGAGTGCTCGGGGGGCCGGAAAGGCTCGCAGCCCGCCGGGCTCGCCGCCAGAAGGGTAGCCCCACCTGCTGGTGAGCCGGTTTGAGGAGATGGATGCCGACCTCCAGCGAGAGCTGCTGGCAGGCGATCGCGTTGAGGAGCGCCTCGAACACCGAGGGGAAGCGCGGCGGCCTGAGGCCACGCAGACCGTCTACCGGCCCACGAAGCAGCGGATCCTCGGAGGCCATCGCCACGAACGGCGAGACATCGACGTCGAGTCCGAGCAGGAGGGTCAGCGCCGCCCGGGCGGCCGGTTCGGTCCCGCGGCCGATCGCCGACTCGGCGATGGTCACCTCCAACCGCGGGTTCTGCGGCCCGTCTGCCTGTCTGACCTCGATCGTGGCGACGGCTCCGTCGAACTTGAGCGCCCGGCGGTAGGTGTGCCCGTCCCAGCGATCGATCGCGTTGTGAGCGCGGCGCCGTAGCGCCCAGACGGTGAGATCGAGTCGAAACGGCGGATCCGGGGCGATCGAGAACCTGTAGCGCTCCACCGGGGCGATCGAGCCATCGGTGGATACCGATGCGTCACGCCTCCTTTGCGGGGCACCGGTGGCCGCACCGCGCTGCACGGCTTCAGCTCGCGCTGTTCTCGGCGGCCAGGGCGTCGAGTGCGATCACCGAGTGCGCGTACGCCGCCCCGGCCCGCATCTCAGCCGCGACCCAGATCGCCTCCATGATCTCCCGCTCGCTGGCGCCCCGGCGCTGCGCCAGCCGCGCGTGACCCCGGATGCAGTATGGGCACTGGGTGACATGCGCGACGGCGACCGCGATCAGCTGCTTGGTCTTCTCCGGCAGTGCGCCCTCGGCGAATACCTGCCGGCTGAACGCCTGAAAGGCGTCGTGGGTGGCGGGCTCGGCCTGCTTGCGCCGGTCCGCAAGCTCCTTGCTCGCGGCTGGATACACGCTCTGGGACATCTGGTCCTCCTCGTTGATCGGTGGGTGACGCGGGCTCATCGAGCCTCGCTGAGGCTCTCGACATCCGGTGTGGCGCCCCGTTCGGTTGGGCGGTCAAGCTCTTCCCGGCGCGGACCGCGATCACCTCGTGGTCGAGCGTGCGCCCGCCGCAGCCGAGCTCGCTGCCGAATGCGAGCGCCGCGTGATGGCCGGCATGCTCTGGACGGTGGCAGTAGCTCCGCAGCCATCGGCGACGGCCTGGCTCATCCGAGCAACTGAGTGGCTCCTGGGACAGCGCGCCAGGACCCTTCATTCGCCGCACCCACGCGCGACACATCTGCGCGCGCTGTCGCTCCACCTCGATCGTGGCGCGCGTGCCCACCACCTTCGTCGCGTACTCGTAAAGATCCCGGCGCCAGCAGTCGTCCCGGCGGTCGTTGTAGGCGCGCAGGAACGCGCCGATCACCGGACATACCGGGCGGGGGTGGCCGATGAACGGCTCGCCGGCGAGCATCGAGGCCAGCTCCATCACGCATGCCCCCTCCCCAGGGGAGGAATGGCGGCCGCGTGTGAGCTTGACCGTCTGGCGGCTCGGCGGCGCAGGTTTCTCGTCTATGGGCGTTGCTGGACCTCCTGGTGAGGCACGGGCTGCCCGCATGGGCCGGCTGTCCGCGACGCGGCGGGTCAGAGAACGACGCTGTCCCCATAGCGTTGTCCGGGGCCGGTCTCTTACCCCAGGTGGCCCGCCGGCTCCCGGTGGGCCGAGCGGCCGCCGATGGCGTGGCTCACACGGTGGTCGGAAGCGGGGCGTCGGGATCGATCTGGTAGCGCTCGATCGCCTTCTGGACCATCGCGGGCTCGATCGACCCCTGGTCGGCCAGCTCCTTGAGCGCGGTGACGGTCACGCGGTGGCGGTCGACCTCGAAGAACCGGCGCAGCGCGCGGCGGTAGTCGCTGCGACCAAAGCCGTCGGTGCCGAGGACGTGATACGACCCGGGGACCCAGCGGCGGATCTGGTCGGCGTAGGCGCGGATGTAGTCGGTGGACGCCACGACCGCGCCGCCGCGCGGCGACACGCACTGGGTGACGTACGCCTCGCGCGGGGGCTCGAGCGGGTGCAGGGTGTTCCAGCGCTCGACCTCGATCCCGTCCCGGCGAAGCTCGGTGAACGACGTCACGCTCCACACGTCGGCCACCACGCCGAAGTCCGCCTCGAGCAGCTCGGCGGCGGCCAGCACCTCGCGCAGGATCGCCCCCGAGCCGAGCAGCTGCACGCGCGGCTGCTCCGGCCGACCGGAGCCCGCGCGCAGCAGGTACATGCCCCGCAAGATCCCCTCTGACGTGTCGTCGGGCATCGGCGGGTGCGGGTAGTTCTCGTTCAGCAGCGTGAGGTAGTAGAAGACGTCCTCCTGCTCTTTGAACATTCGGCGCAGCCCGTCCTGGATGATCACCGCAACTTCGTAGCCGTACGCGGGGTCGTAGGCGCGGCAGTTGGGGACGACCGAGAACAGCACGTGGCTGTGGCCGTCGCCGTGCTGGAGCCCCTCGCCGTTGAGCGTCGTCCGTCCCGCCGTGCCGCCGAGCATGAATCCTCGGGCACGGCTGTCGGCCGCCGCCCACACCAGGTCGCCGACCCGCTGGTAGCCGAACATCGAGTAGTAGATGTAGAACGGCACCATGGGCACGCCATAGTTGCTGTGCGCGGTGCCGGCGGCGATGAACGAGGAGACCGAGCCGGCCTCGGTGATCCCCTGCTCGAGGATCTGGCCGTGCTGATCCTCCTTGTAGAACATCAGCTGGGCCGAGTCCTGGGGCTGATAGAGCTGGCCGACCGGGGAGTAGATCCCGATCTGTCGAAACAGCCCCTCCATCCCGAAGGTCCGCGACTCGTCGGGGACGATCGGGACGATGTGGCGTCCGAGTTGCTTGTCGCGCAACAGCGCCGCGAGCACGCGCACGAACGCCATCGTCGTCGAGATCTCCCGCTCGCCGGTGCCTTCGAGCTGTGACTTGAACAGGTCCAGCTCCGGGACCGGCAGCGGCTCGGCGTGGCGACGGCGCACGGGCAGGCTGCCACCGAGCGCCTTCCGGCGCTCGAGCAGGTAGCGCATCTCCGGCGAGTCCTCGGGCGGCCTGTAGTACTCGGCCGCTCGCACCAACTCGTCTGACAAAGGAAGCTCGAAGCGGTCGCGGAAGGCCAACAGCGCATCCTCGGTCATCTTCTTGGCCTGGTGGGTGACCATCTGGCCCTCACCCGAGGCCCCCATCCCGTAGCCCTTGATCGTCTTGGCCAGGATCACAGTCGGCTGACTGGTGTGGCGGATCGCCTCGTTGTAGGCGGCGTAGACCTTCTGCTGATCGAGGCCTCCGCGGTTGAGCAGCCAGATCTCCTCATCTGACATGTGCGCGACGCGCTCGAGCAGGACGGGGTCCTTGCCGAAGAAGTGCTCGCGGACGTAGGCGCCGTCACGCGATTTGTAGGTCTGGTACTCGCCGTCCACCGACTCCTCCATCACCCGGACCAGCCGGCCGTCCACGTCGGCCTCGAGCAGCGGGTCCCAGCGCGATCCCCAGATCACCTTGATCACGTTCCAGCCGGCGCCACGGAAGTCGGACTCAAGCTCCTGGATGATCTTGCCGTTGCCGCGCACGGGCCCGTCGAGGCGCTGGAGATTGCAGTTGACGACCCAGATCAGGTTGTCCAGGTGCTCGCGGCCGGCCAGTCCGATCGAGCCCATCGTCTCGGGTTCGTCGACCTCGCCGTCGCCGACGAAGCACCACACCTTCCTCCCCGTTGTCCGAGCGAGTCCGCGGGCCTCCAGGTAGCGCATGAACTGGGCCTGGTAGATCGAGGTGATCGGGCCGATCCCGAGCGAGACGGTCGAGAACTGCCAGAAGTCGGGCATCAGCCACGGGTGCGGGTAGGAGCTCAGGCCTCCGGGCTTTGACACCTCCTGGCGAAAGCCGTCGAGCTGCCCCGCCGTGAGACGGCCCTCGAGGAACGCCCGCGCATAGTTGCCGGGCGAGGAGTGCCCCTGGAAGTACACGAGGTCGCCGCCGTGGCTCTCGCTGGGGCCGTGCCAGAAGTGGTTGAAGCCGACCTCGTACAGCGTCGCCAGCGATTGGTAGCTGGCGATGTGGCCGCCGAGCTCGGACGAGGTCTTGTTGGCGCGCACCACCATCGCCATGGCGTTCCAGCGGACGATCGACCGAAGCCGGCGCTCGAGCGCCGGATCGCCCGGCAGCTTCGCCTCACGCTCGAGCGGGATCGTGTTGACGTACGGCGTGTTGAGGGTCGCGATCGACCCGGTGCCGGCGCGCTGAGCGCGCTCCACGACGCGCGTAAGGATGTGACGCGCACGACCCGGCCCGTCGTGCTCGAGGACCGAGTCGATCGCCTCCAGCCACTCGCTCGTCTCGAGCGCATCGAGGTCTCCAGGCACTCCGTCAACCACAGCCATCGTTCATCCTCCGAGCTTCCGTCGATGCCACTTGCACGTTCAGCGCCACCGACGATCCTAGCTTATTCACACTTCCACTGGGAAAATTTGCCGTGGTCGTCCACGACCACGCGCCGAGCGCGCCATCGGGTATCCGGCAGCGCTCGAGGTAAGGCGAACGGACTACGGCGACGCAGGGGAGATATGTGGAGAGTTCTGTCGACTCATCACGCGACCACGAGCAATGCGAACAGGAGACTGAAATGCCGATAGCGACACGAGAAGCAGAGATCGTCTGGGAGGGACCGCTCGCGAGCGGCACCGGGACGGTGTCGAGCGGGAGCGGCGCGCTCGGCGCGCTGCCGGTCACATGGGCCTCGCGAACCGAGCGACCAGACGGCAAGACGAGTCCCGAGGAGCTGATCGCCGCCGCGCACTCCAGCTGCTTCGCGATGGCGCTCTCGCTGGTGCTCGGTGAGAATCACACGCCGCCCGAGCGGATCGTGGTGAGCGCCGCGTGCACGCTCGACGAGGTGGATGGCGCTCCGAAGGTGACGAGGAGCGAGCTGAGCGTCCGGGCGCGCGTCAGAGGGCTCGAGGCGGCAGACTTCGAGCAGCAGATCCAGCGCGCCAGCGAGCTCTGCCCGGTCTCAAACGCGCTCCGTGGCAACGTCGAAATCAGCGTGCGCGGCGAGCTGGAGGTCTGAGTCAGTGCCACCCGATCTGGTGAGGCTGTCGCGCGATGCCGGGCGCGACGGCTGAACAGCACGAGGCGATGCTCGACGGCGCGGCTGCGGGCGGCTACGCGCTCGGCCGCTACCTGCTGGCGGCGACGTTCGGCAACGTCCACGGCACGTATGCGCCCGGCAACGTCAAGCCGTGCCCTCGTGTCCTGGCCGATGACCAGAAGGCGCTGGCTGAGGCGCACCCCGGCACTCGGTTCCAGTACGTGTTCCACGGCGGGTCGGGCTCGACACGCGAGGAGATCCGTGAGGCGGTCTCCTACGGAGTTGTGAAGATGAACATCGACTCGGACACCCAGTACGCGTTCACCCGGGCCCTCGCCGGCCACATGTTCGCCAACTACGACGGCGTGCTGAAGGTCGACGGCGGCGTGGGACAGGAGAAAGCGTACGATCCGCGCTCGTGGGGCCGCGAGGCCGAGGCGGCGATGGCCACCCGGGTAGCAGCGGCGTGCGAGCGGCTCGGGTCTGCGGGAAGGAGCGTTCTGCGGTGAGCGGGAACATCGCGGTGATCTACACAGGGGACCTGACAGCGGTGGCGGAGGCGTTCGGCGAGGCGGCCGGACACCTGGCCGCGCGCGTTCGCGTTTTGCGTGTGAGCGCAGATGAGGATTCTGAGTCCGGTGGCGCCGATCGGTACGCCGGCCTCGGCGACCTCGAGTGGGCCGACGGGATCGCGTTCGGCACCCCGATAGGCGATGGCGCTCCCGCTCCCATCCTGATGCATTTCATCGCGAGCACCGAGCCGCTCTGGGGCAGCGGGCGACTCTACGATAAGGCCGTCACCGTGTTCACCGACGAGCCCGAGCACTTCGCCCCCGACTCGGTCCTGCACCCGATCTATGACGCGCTCTACCAGTGGGGAGCAGTGATCATCGGACCGCGGGCGTTCGAGCTCGCACTCGACGCCCACCACACTGATGCTGTCCCCAGCCCCTCGTCGGCGCTGCCCGCAGCCAGGCTGAGAACGGCGCGCTACCGCGCCGCGAGACTCGCGAGGCTGGCGGGGGTGTTGGCCGATGAGCGCCATCGACGCGTCCGGTTCGCGCTATGAGGATCGCGTGATGCTTCGTGTTCTGATCGCCGGGGGCGGCGTGGCCGGGCTGGAAGCGCTGCTTGCGCTGCGTGACCTCGCCGGTGACCGCGTCGAGCTGACGCTGCTCTCGCCAGAGGAGGAGTTTGTCTACCGTCCGATGGCGGTCGCTGAGCCGTTCGGCCGCGGGCGCGCGGACCGCTACCCGCTGGCGGACATCACCTCGGACGTGGGGGCCGAGCTGATCCGGGGCGCGCTCGTCGAGGTCGATCCAGCCAGCCGCACAGCGGTCGCCAGCACGGGGCAGCGCCTGTCCTACGACGCCTTGTTGGTCGCGGTCGGCGCCGGCAGCGAGCCAGCATTTCGCAGGGTGCTCACCTGGACGCCAGAGACCGACGCCGAGCTGTTCGGCGGCCTGCTGCGCGACCTCGACGAGGGCTACCTCAAGCGCGTGGCGTTTGTTGTCCCGCCCGGCGTGGCGTGGGCGCTGCCCGCCTACGAGCTGGCGCTGATGACCGCATGGCAGGCCTGGGGTATGGGCCACGACGACGTGCAGGTGACCATCTACACGCCAGAGGACGCGCCGCTGGGGCTGTTCGGCACGCAGGCGAGCGTGGCGGTGCGCGTCGACCTCGAGGAGGCGGGCGTGCAGGCCGAGACCGGCGTGTACGTCGCCGAGGACCCGCAGGATCCCGCCCGCCTCATCCTTCACCCCGGCGAGCGCACGCTCGAGGCCGAGCGCGTGGTCGCGCTGCCCCGGGCGGTCGGCCCCCGCCTGCCGGGGCTTCCCGCCAACGCCCGCGGCTTCATCCCCACCGACCTGCACGGCAGAGTCCCCGATGTCGACGCGGTCTGGGCGGCCGGCGACGCGATCGCGTTCCCGGTCAAGCAGGGCGGCCTCGCCTCCCAGCAGGCCGACGCCGCCGCCGAGTCGATCGCCGCCCACGCCGGCGCCGAGCTGGACCCCCGCCCCTACCGGCCGGTGCTCCGGGGCATGATGCTCACCGGCCGCGGCAAGGCCTGGATGCGCCACCAGCCCGCCGGCGGAGGCGAGGGAACCGCCGTCAGGCGCGCGCTGTGGTGGCCGCCAACGAAGATCGCCGGGCGCTACCTCTCCCCCTACCTGGCCGCGCGGCACGGCGCCGACGCCGCCGGCGAGGGACCCCGACCGGATGGCCAACCGGTCGAACTCGACCTCGAGCGCGAGCTGCCCGCGACCGCCGACGCGCTGCGGCAGGCGAGCCTCCGCGGCGAGGCCGAGCGTGCGCGCTTGGCGCAGCGCCGCGCCGAGGCGCGCAGCGAGACGTAGCAGCCCATCCGCGGCACCGACGCCTCCCGCCGCCAGGTGAATGGTCTCGAGCTAGAGGAGCCCCCTCACGCATCTCGGAGAGCGTTTTGACACGAGAGTGCTCTCGGAGATGCGGCACTCGCCCAGTTCAACGCCGACGCTGCAACCTCGCCAGTGCCGACCATCGCATCTGGGAGAGCAATCTCACGGGAGAATGCTCTCGACTATGCGTGAGGGGGACGGAGCTAGACGGCGGCAAGTTCATCCTGGGAAGGGCGTCCAGGATGCGGTCACAGTGCGGCCGTCCAGCATCATCAGCTCGCAGTAGGCGAACTTCGAGCTGGGCGAGGTGATGACCGTGTCGCAGCCGGACTCGAAGTCAGGCTTGTCGGCGCTCTGGCCCCCGCAGTGTTATCTGGGCCCCGTAAACCAGCTGCTGGTCTCCCCATCGGGGACGCGGGTGACCAGCAGCGAGATCAGCCCGTCCGGGCGCGGGGCGTTGGCGATCGAGAACGACCGCGGCGGAACCGTGCGCTCGCGATCTTCGAGCAGCACGTACTCTCCGGGCAGGTACTCGAGCGCGTCGCCACGCGGTCGCAGCCACAGCTCGGCGATCGTCGCCGTGCGGCGCTCGATGCCGATCACCTCGTAGGGCTCCTCGAGGCTCATCGGCGCCGGGATCGCCGCACCCAGCCGGTCGGCCCATCCCTCAGCCATCACGCACCAGCTCGACGAGCACGACGGCGTTGTTGTGCTCCTCGTCCCGCGCGGCGTACACGATCGTCAGCCGGCCCTGCCTCGCGCGGTCACGCAGCTTGTCGATCAGCTCGGCATGACCTGAGAGCTCGCGCCGGTAGCGATGGCGAAACTCGTCGAAGTGCTCGGGAACGTGGTCAAACCATTTGCGCAGCTCGTCGCTTGGCGCCAGCTCCCGCGCCCACTCATCCAGCCGAGCGCGGTCCTTGGAGACGCCGCGGGGCCACACGTGGTCGATCAGCACGCGATACCCATCGGCGGGATCGGCCGGCTCGTAGACACGCTTGGTCTGAACGTCGAGCGCCATCGTCAGGCACCCGGGAATGTCACGACCCGGCCCCACAGGCTCTTGGTGCCCCAGATCCCGCGGCGCAGGCACTCGAGCTGGACGATCTGCGAGTGGTCGACGAACAGGTTGACCTCGGGGCCGTAGTTCTTGACATACCACCCGAACACCTCTGGGTCGGCGGCCTCGAACATCACCTTCTGAAGGCCGAGCTCGCGGGCGATCCTCGCAACCACGTCCGTCCGCCAGGTGGTCACCTCCTCGGTGATCCCCTCGGACTCGATCATGATCATGTACTCGCCTGCGTCCATGCAGCGTTGGGCGAGGTCGATCGCGTAGCCGACGTCGCGCGTGCCCTCCTGCGCGAGCTCCTGCGGTGTCGTGGCGCCGCCGGCGCCGAACTGGATCCCCACCTCCGGCTTGGCCTTCAGGCCGGCGCGCTGGACGCGCTCGACCAGGCGCAGAATGTCGTCGGTGGGGATGCTGATGAATCCCGATGCGATCTCGAGGATGTCAAAGCCCAGGCGCGCAACCTCGTCGATGTACCGGTCAACCGCCTGGGGGCCTTGGGTGAGGACGTGCTCGATGAACCCGCCGGTCGAGACGAGCACGTCGTGCTCGTGCGCGGTGTCGAGGATCTCACGCAGGGCTCGCTCGGGCATTAGCGTGAACGATCCGCCGGCGAACTTCAGGGCGTCGACGTGCGCCCCCATCGTCTCCAGCACGTCCTTCAGGTACCGGGGCCCCATCACCGTGTAGTAGGGGCCACGGATCTCGGTGATACCGCGTGTGCGGGGCTTGGACGGCCGGTGGCCGGCGCGCAGGAAGGAGAACGCCAGCTCGTCGGTGGAAGTCGTCGTATCGGTCGTCATGTTCATGTCGGTCTCCTGTTTCAAAGGAAGTCGAGGTCGGATTCGACGCCCCGCAGGTAGGCGATCACCGCGGGGTCCTCGGACTCCAGGCGTTCGACCGGTTCGCCGGTGCACTGCTGCAGCTCGACGACCGCACGGCGCTCTCCGTGGTGGACCACGCGCCAGTGGGCGCCCGCGCGGGCCCAGTCCTCAAGCCCCTTGATCGTCAACGCCTCGTCTGTCATCCAGACCTCCTCTCGACCGGAGAGGAAACCGCCGCTAGCTCGCTCGCCAGCTCGTTGATCCCGATCGCGTCCAGCCGGGCGACCGCGTCTTTGATCCGCGCTCGCAGCCGATCGTCCACGTGAGGACTCGCGAGCCGCTCGAACTTGGCAGCGACCGTGTCCCAGCTCATCGGACGGCTGTGGAAGCCCTCGTAGTCGTGCTGCTCGCGCTCGAGCACGCGCCCATCGTGCATGTGAACCCTGATCCGGGCGCTGTGCTCGTCGGGGAAGCGCTTTGACAGCTCGTCGTCCGGGCGCACCTCGACTCGGCGCAGCAACTCCTGCACGTCTGGGGCGGCGATCCGCTCCGGCCGGTACTGCTCGGGCAGCACCTGGCCGTCGAGCAGCGCGACCGCGAGCAGGTAGGGCAGCGAGTGGTCGGCCTCCTCCTTGGTCGCGATCTCATACTTGGAGCCCTCCTCGCCCCCGCCGATGATGTCGAAGGCGACCTGGAAGGTGTCAAGCTCGACCCGCTGCACATCGGCGGACTTGATCGCGTGCGCGGCGCGCAGCTCGAGCAGCGCCTCGATCGCCGACTGCGAGTGGATCTCGGCGTCGAATCGCTTGAGGATCGTGCGCCTGACCGATTCAAGGTCCTCGTGCCGCCAGTCGATCTCGAACGGACCGGCGATCGCCTCGATGAAGCCCTTGTTGCCCTCGAACACCTCGGACGGGCCGGCGATCCCCCGCATCGCTAGAAACGCAGCGTGGGTGGCCGCGAACCCCATGGCGGGGTACGCCAGGCCCTTCCAGTGCGAGAGCTCGCCGGTGCGGGTCACGCGCAGCGCGTTCAGCGACGTGCCGGCGATCGCGATCGCGTTCGCGGTCCGTTGCGGGTCAAGGCCGAGTGCCCGGGAGACGCCGGCGGCGACCGCGTAGGCGCCCTGCGTGGTGTGGTCAAACCCCTTGGCGCGCACCGGCGCGACCTCGGACAGACGGTTCTGCACCTGGTAGGCGACCGCCAGCGCCGTGAGGAGCGTGCGACCGTCGGCGTGCGCATACTCGGCGGCGGCGAGCACCGGCGCGAGGTTGTCTGAGGGATGGCAGGTCTCGCCGGGGGCGAGGAAGGAGTCGTTGAAGTCCAGGTAGCGCACCAGCGCGCCGTTGTAGAGCGCCGCGCGGTCGGGCGCGCTCTTGCCCGCGCCGATCAGCGTCGCCAGTGGCGCGCCCCCAAACTCCCGCACCTGCGCTGCGACGATTCGCACCGGCTCGCCGTCGAGCGCCCCCAGCGCGCACCCCAGCGAGTCCAGTACCCGCAGCTTGAGCTGCTCGCGCGCCGGCTCTGAGATGCCCTCGAACTGCGCTCCGCAGACGAACTGCGCGAGCTGGTCGACCTGCGTGTCGTGGGGGATGCGGCGGCCGTGCCGCCCGCCACCGGCGGCCGAGTCGCCCGGGGGGCAGACAGCGAGCTCGCCATCACCCTGCCCTCCTGGCCCGTCCGTTGTCATTGACATGCGCCGAGATGAAGTGGTGTAGATCGAACTCAAGATCTCGCATCAGACCACCAGTGCCTTTCCAGTCGGGACGCTGAGGACGCTCCCGACGCAAGCTCTCTCCACCCCTCCAGCGCTCGCCTCGGTGCGGGTTCTTACGCCCCGGCCGCCGCGACCGACCCAAAGCCCGACCCTTGCTCGATGAGCACGACGTTCGCGGCAGGCGAGCAGACGGGCTCGGGAGTCCATACCTCCCCGGCGTCGGTTTCGTCCTCATCCTTACCTCGCCCAGTCCGCTTGCCATCGAGGTAAGACGTCCCAGAGGAGTCGACGCGGGGGAAACATGTACCAGACAGCGCCCGAACATCGCCGAACGCCCAGTCGTGCCGGCCTGAATACGCGTCTCCAATCGAGGCGCGCGTGAGTTCGCGCCCGGTCCTGGCTCGTCCGATGTCGGCACCGGCGCGCCGCAGCGGCTCGCGCGCGCCCGAGCGCTACTACGTGGGGCGGCGTCCAGCGCAGACCGAGGTGTACGTCGTGGACCGGTCCGAGTTGGAGCCGCTGGTGCATCTCGGCTACCGCAGCGACGCGGCGTTCGACTGGGGCGGCTTGACGGAAGGCGCGCTCGAGCTGGCGTTCGCGATGCTCACACACGCGACGCAGAGCCGGCCGACGGGCCTCGTCTGCCGCGCGTTCTGCGCCGAGGTGCTCGCCCGGTTGGACTCCACTGGCTTCGTGCTCAGCCACGGAGACATCGCGCTGTGGCTGCTGACCGCCTTCGGCGATGCATCCTCCGGTGAACTGAGGTCCGAACACGGGATCGGGCTGGGTGCTCGCCTGGCCAACTGGATCCGGACGTGGATGAGGCGTGGATGAGCCCGATCGACTCCGGAGCGCACGATCCTGGTGCCTGCGCGTGTTGCCGTGGCCGCGCGGGGCTGGATCGTGGGGACCGAGCGAGCAGTCCTGTCCGAGCACCCCACCGCAACCGAGGCGGAGAACGCGGCGCTGGCGCGGCTGCGCGACGGCGACGAGCTACTCATCGTCGACCGCTATCTCCGCTGCCATCGGAGCGCTCGGCTTGACCCCACCCGCTCGTCGCCTCGCCTGACAGATCAGCCGCCACCGCTGAACCGGCCAGAAGCGCACGATGGTCGGGGCATCGCTCCGCAAGGTCGTCGCGGCGGCGCGAACGCTCTTGTCTTCTCGCGTGAGCGGTGGTAGATTATTCACAATAGAATTGTGAAAAAGAAGGAAGTCCCGCTGATGAGCGCAACCGCCCCACCAACACCCAGCCGCCCCCGCAGCGACCACACGCCTACGCCGCGCCCCCGCCCTGCCCGCGACGCGGGCGCTGCCCTGGCGGCCCTCCCGTCCATCAATCCTCACGGCCGCGGAGGAGCGGTGATGTTCCAGGTTGCGTTCACGAGCTCGATGAGCGACGCCGACCTGGCCGTACTCGCGCACGTACTGGATCTCTCCAGGCACATGTATCCAAAGATGCGCCCGGACCCCAACAGCCCGGGTGTCTCTCGGCTTGACCACTTCTCCGGACTGTTCCTCGAGCGCGGTGCCGACGAGGGCGAGTGGAGGCTGGAGGGCCGCACTTGGGGCAAGCCGGCACCGCAGACCGTTCACGAGTGGCACCTGCTCGCCGCTCAGGCGGCGCGCCAACTCGACCCGAGCGTGACGCTGCCCGTGCCGATGCCCGACACGCACCCGACCCCGGCGGACCGCCCGCTTGGGCAGGCGGCAAATAAGCGCCTCGCGCACCTTCGCCGCCGCCTGGTTGGGCTGCCATGACCGCGCTCGCGGCACACCCGGTGCGGACACTCGATCCTGCCTCGCGCGCGTGGCTGTCGCATCTGCGACGCGAAGGTCCGGTACGCGAGGCCGCTGTCGGCCGGCTGCACGCGCTCCTGCTCAAGGAAGCTCGCTACGAGGTCCGTCGTCGCACCGCCCGGCTCGCCCACCCCTCAGGACGCGATCTCGATGACCTCGCCATGCAAGCCGCCGACGACGCGCTGGTGACAATCCTCGCCAAGCTCGACCAGTTCCGCGGCGACGCGCTGTTCACCACCTGGGCACGACGGTTCGCCACCGTCGAGGTGCCGGGCGAGATCCGCCGTCGGCTCGGCCACACCCGCGAGGCCCCCACGGACTCAGAGCAGTGGCCGTCTGACAGGGTCGGCGGCGAGGACCCCGAGCAACTCGTCGAGGCACGCGAGCTGGCCCGGTCGGTCGGGCGCCTGATCGCGACCGACCTGACGCCCCACCAGCGCGAGGTCCTGCTCGCCCTGACGATCGAGGAAACCTCCGCCAACGCCCTCGCAGCCCGCCTGGATTCGACGCCCGGCGCGCTCTACAAGACAGTCCACGACGCCCGCCGAAAACTGCGAGTGGGGCTGTCGACCCGACCAGCGGAGCACAAGGCCCTTCCCGGGCCGCAGTGGAGACGATGTCCGAGCCCACCCCGGGAGGTGCTCCGCTTCGATGCGCGTCGACAGCCTCATAGATCCAGGCTCCTCGCTTGGCGAACTGGTCGCTGAGCGCCCCGCTCGCACGCAGCTGTTCGAGCAGCTGCGTCTCGACTATTGCTGCGGCGGGCACCAGACCCTGGCCGCGGCCTGCGCCAAACGCGGACTCGAGCTCGAGGAGGTCAACGCCGCCCTCCAAGCGATCGACGAGCGTGGCCCGCAGAGCGCCAGCGTCGAGAACCGCGACTGGCATAAGGTCGCAACGGCGGAGCTGTGCGCCCACATCGTCACGGTGCACCACGAGGGCCTGCGTGAGGCCTTCCCCAGGATCGAGCGCCTGCTTGCCACCGTGGTCCGGGTTCACGGCGACAGCGAGCCGCGGCTCCGCGACGCTCAGTGTTGCTTCAGCGAGATCCGAAGCGAGTTGGAGCCGCACCTGGCCAGCGAGGAGAACGTGCTGTTCCCGGCTTGCATCGCCTCCGACCAGACGGGTAGCCCCGTCGAAGAGCTTATGCTCGAGGAGCACGAATCCGAGCACGCGGCGCTTGGGCGCGCGCTCGGTGCCCTGCGGATCCTGTGCGGCGACTACGATCGCCAGGCCGCGCTCTGCAACACCCACCGAGCGCTCCTCGACGCGCTGAAGGCCTTCGAGCAGGATCTGCACCGCCACGTTCACGAGGAGAACAACATTCTGCTGGCGCGAGCGCGACAGGCGCGCCCGACACCGAAGGTTGAGGCTCGCTCCCCGGCTCCGATTGACCGACCCGCCTCGCCATCGGAGGCTCTCCCGCCGTGCTGTGAGGGGTGGATCGCGGAGCAGACGCACAGCTGGGCGGCGCGGCAGCGCGGGCGCTGACCGCGCTTCGGTGGGCCAGAGCGCCACCGGTCTAAACGACCGAGCTCGGCTACGTCGCCCGGATCAAGCCGAAGCCCAATCGGCGCAAGGCGAAGATCAGCGAACGGCGCTGCCGTAGATGCGCGCGGCGCCCGCGTCCGGCGCGGCGAGTTCCCAGGACGTGCCGACTTGGATGAACCGTCGAGGCGATCCGATGACGCTTGGGCGGGGGTTCGCGCCGCGGCGCGCGCCGGCCCGGGCGACTGGTCCGTTGCCCGGATGGTGGGGGGAGCGCTGGGCGCGGGCGCGCAGTCCGATCGCGCACAAGCGTCTGCAGACGGCGCCGTCTGAGCGTCCGAGCAGCTCGGCGAGGCGGCCCGGGTTGAGCGCGTGGTGCAGGCGCAGCAGCTCGTCCTCCTCCCGGGTCCATCGTCGAGCGTGGCGGAGCGCCGACGCCGGTGCAGGTGGCTCGATCGCGAGCCGCGATGCGCGCCTGCGGATCGCCTCCGGGGTCCGACCGAGGCGCTGAGCCGCCTCCTCGAGCGTGGTCCCGCGGGCTGTCAGCCGCATCAGGCGCTGGTCGTCGCCTGTGCTCCAGCGCCGCGCGTAGCTGATCAGCCCGAGCTTGCGCGCCCGTGCAGCGACGCTTGTCGTGGTGCGCTGCGGTAGCTGGCGGGCGATCTCGGCACAGGGCAAGGCGCTGGTGTAGCCGTCGCGAAGCACCGCGTCCTCCCACTCGGCCCAGCGGCGCCGCGGCTGCGGGTGATGCAGGCCGAGATGCCGGGCGTGCAGGCGCAGCGCATCGGGCGAGCGGCCCAGGCGGTGCGCCAGCGCGACGAGGTCGCCACCGTGGCCCAGGCACACGCGAATCGCCTCGTCCTCGTCGGGGAGGTACGGGAGCCCGGCCGGTTTTCGCCCCAGCAGCGCGCCGCGCCGCGCACGAACCTGCCCGGCTGAGCGGCGGAGGCGCTGGCCGAGCACCGCAGCCGACAGACCGGCGGCGGCTCCGGCCATGAGCAGCGCATCCTCCGCGCGCGACCAACCTGCGGCACGGCGCGAGGGGATGTGCAGACTTCGGCGGCGAGCGACGACGGCGTCCGGCGATCGCTCGAGCCGGCGGGAGATGTCCGCAATGGGCAGCTGGTCAGCGTAGAGCTGGCGGAGCAGCTGGTCCTCGGCCTTGCTCCAGCGCCGGGCCAGCGCTCACCTCGAGCAGGATGGGGACGGCCAAGCGGCTGAGCCCATTCTCAGGCGGCCTGGTTGCGGTAGTGGGCGGCGTTCAGCGCGATGTAGCGTTGCCATTCCTCTGGCACCTGGTCCTCGGCGAAGATCGCGTCGACGGGGCACGCCTCGACGCAGGCGTCGCAGTCGATGCACTCCGCGGGGTCGATGTAGAGCATCTCGGCCTCGTCGTAGCCTGGCTCGTCGGGCGTGGGGTGGATGCAGTCCACCGGGCAGACCTCCACGCAGGAGTTGTCCTTGGTCCCGATGCACGGTTCGGCGATCACGTATGTCACGGCGCGAGCGTCCTCTGAGGAGTTTTACGATCCAGGCTAGGAAAAGTACCACGACTTTGACGAGTCCCACTATGAGAAACTCTCGCGCGTGGCTTCTGGTGGGTCAAACCGTCCGGGTGACCTGCTGGCCCAGCCGTCGCGCGCGCGACTGTTTGCTCACTTGGCGGCCCTCGGCCGCCCGGCGGGGACCAACGAGCTCGCCGCGGAGCTGGGGCTTCATCCCAGCGGCGTGCGCGTTCATCTCGAGCGGTTGCGCACCGCTGGGCTGGTCGCTCGCGAGCGCGTGCCGCAGAAGATCGGGCGGCCGCGGGACAGCTGGTCGATCGCCCCCGACGCGCTTCCCTCCGGCGAGCCACGCGATGCCTACCCTCGTCTCGCGCGCTGGTTGGCGCGCAGCATCCCGCCACGCCCGGGACGGCTGCGCGAGGTGGAGCGTGCCGGACGGGAGCTCGGACGCGAGCTCCAGCCGGCTGGCGGCGGCGGCGCGGCCGAGGAGTCGATGGGCCGGGCGCTCACCGCCTTGGGCTTCGCTCCTCAGCGTCAGCCGGCACAGACGGGACGAGTCCTCTTCAGGCTCGGCAACTGCCCCTATCGCGAGGCGGTCCGCGAGAACCAGCCCGTCGTCTGCGCGCTGCACCGGGGCCTCACGCGCGGCCTGCTGGACCAGCTCGACCCGGCGGCGCGGCTGGCGGACTTCGTTCCCAAGGACCCGGACCGGGCGGGATGCCTGATCGAGGTCGAGGGCTTCGAGCCGGCGTGACTAATGGACGCCGAAAGCGATGATCCTACTTTTGCGAGGCGATCTGTGAAAAGCTGTCGGTGATGGGTAGCGAGCAGCCACCAGCCTCGAGCCGATCGTGAGGAGCTGGGACCTGAGGGCGGTCGAGCTGCGCCCCCACTCGCCGGAGATCCTCTCCAGCACCGACGAGGCTCGCGCGGTCGTGCTCGAGATCCCGGCGGGCGAGAGTCTTGAGGATCACCAGGTGCACGAGCGGGCGTGGGTTACCGTGATCGGCGGGGAGGTGGAGATCACGACCAGCGATGGAGAGACCGTGGCGGGGGGAACGGGCCTGATGGTCGAGTTCGCGCCGGGTGAGCGCCACGCCGTCCGTGCGCTGACAACGGCCCGGCTGTTGCTGCTGCTGACCCCCTGGCCGGGCGACGGCCATCCCGGGACGATGCCGCTCAGCGACAAGGCGACGGTCAGACAGCGCGCTGCCGAGCACCGAGCGAGCCAGTGACCACGCTCGCCGGGACAAGGCTCGCCGGACGGGCAGCGTGTCGCGCCACGCCGCCCGTGCGGGCACATACGACCGAACGGCGAGCTTAGGAGCGTGGAGATCCATGGGCGTCAGTAAGCGAAGCTCGCCGGAGCGGTCCGAGAGCTCGGATCAGCGCGCACGGAGTCCGCTGCTGGAGGCGCATCGGTTCCTGCGTCGCGGGCCGGTGAACGCGGAGGGGTGGAGCCAGCTGGTGGCCAAGGACCGCGAGTGGGAGCGCTCCTACCGCGGTCGCTGGGCGCACGACAAGGTGGTGCGCTCCACCCACGGGGTGAACTGCACGGGATCGTGCTCGTGGAACGTGTACGTCAAGGACGGGCTGATCACGTGGGAGTCCCAGGCGGTCGACTATCCGTCGACGGGCGCGGAGATGCCGGAGTACGAGCCCCGCGGCTGCCCGCGCGGGGCGTCGTTCTCGTGGTATACGTACTCGCCGCTGCGGCTGAAGTACCCGTACGTGCGCGGCAGCCTGTTGGCGATGTTTCGCGAGGCGCGGGCGCGGCTGGGCGATCCGGTGGATGCGTGGGCGGAGATCGTCGATGACCCGGAGAAGGCGCGGCTGTACCGCCGCCAGCGCGGCAAGGGCGGGTTCGCGCGCTCCTCGTGGGATGAGGCGGTGGAGATGATTGCCGCCGCGCACGTGCACACGATCAAGCGCTACGGCCCTGACCGGGTGGTGGGGTTCTCGCCGATCCCGGCGATGTCGCAGGCGTCCTATGCCGCCGGGACGCGGTTTTTGTCGTTGATCGGCGGGACGATCCTGTCGTTTTATGACTGGTACGCGGATCTCCCTCCGGCCTCGCCGCAGGCGTTCGGCGATCAGACCGACGTGCCGGAATCCGGGGACTGGTTCAACGCCGGCTACCTGCTGATCTGGGGCACGAACCTGCCGACGACCAGGACGCCGGACGCGCACTTCATGACCGAGGCGCGCTACCGCGGCCAGAAGGTCGTCGTCGTATCCCCGGATTACGCCGAGCACACCAAGTTCGCCGATCACTGGCTGGCGGCGGAGCCCGGCTCGGACGGGGCGCTGGCGATGGCGATGGGCCACGTGATCCTGAAGGAGTTCTACGTCGAGCGGCAGGTGCCGTACTTCCAGGATTACGCGCGGCGGTTCACCGACCTGCCGCTGCTGGTGACCTTGCGCGAACGCGACGACGGCGGGTATGTCCCCGATCGGCTGCTGCGCGCCTCAGACCTCGACGGCGCTGGGGGCGAGCCCGAGCACGCGGAGTGGAAGCCGGTGGTGCTGGACGAGCGCACCGGCGAGCCGGCCGTTCCGAACGGATCGGTCGGGCACCGTTACGGCGAGCCGGGGCGCTGGAACCTGCGCTTGGAAGGGATCGCGCCGGCACTGACAGTGATCGATCACGCGAGCGAGCGGGTGGCGATCGATCTGCCGCGCTTTGACGTCGGCGAGGGCGAGGGTGGAGCGTCGGTGCGTCGGGGCGTGCCGGTGGTGCGCGTCGGCGGGCGCCTGGTGTGCACGGTGCTGGATCTGACGCTGGCGCACTACGGGGTTGCCCGGGAGGGCCTGCCCGGTGAGTGGCCCGCGGGCTATGAGGATCCGGGGCCGTGCACGCCGGCGTGGCAGCAGCCGATCACCGGTGTGGAGGGCCAGTTGGTGGCGCGGGTGGCGCGGGAGTTCGCCCGCAACGCCGAGGTGACGCGGGGGCGGTCGATGATCGCGATGGGCGCCGGGACCAACCACTGGTTTCACTCCGATCAGGTGTACCGGACGTTTTTGGCGCTGGTGATGCTGTGCGGCTGCGAGGGCGTCAACGGCGGCGGCTGGGCGCATTACGTGGGCCAGGAGAAGGTCCGGCCGCTGGCGGGCTGGCAGACGATCGCGTTCGCGCTCGATTGGGTCCGCCCGCCGCGTCATCAGTCGGGCACGCCGTTCTTCTACCTAGCCACCGACCAGTGGCGCTACGAGCGCTACCAGCCCGCCGATCTGGCCTCGCCGCTGGGGCGCGGGCTGCTGGACGGGCGTCACATCGCCGACGTCAACGCGCTGGGCGCGCGGCTGGGGTGGCTGCCGTCCTATCCGAGCTTTGACCGCTCCACGCTGGACCTGGTCGACGAGGCCGACCGCGCGGGCGTCGATCCGGCCGACCACGTGGTATCGGAGCTCAAGTCGGGCCGGCTGCGCTTCGCCTGCGAGGACCCCGACGCCCCAGACAATCACCCGAAGGTGATGACGGTGTGGCGCTCGAACCTGCTGGGCTCTTCGGGCAAGGGCCACGAGTACTTCCTCAAGCACCTGCTGGGCACCACGGAGAACGCCGTGCGCGCCGAGGAGTCCCCGCCCGAGCTGCGTCCCCGGGAGGTGGACTGGCATGAGCAGGCGCCGGAGGGCAAGCTCGATCTGATGACCACGATCGACTTTCGCATGACCTCCAACGCCCTGTTCTCCGATGTCGTGCTGCCGGCCGCGACGTGGTATGAGAAGTACGACCTGTCCTCGACGGATCTGCACCCGTTCGTGCACACGTTCAACCAGGCGGTCCCGCCGCCGTGGGAGTCAAAGAGCGACTGGGACGCGTTCGGGCGGATCGCGCAGCGCTTCTCAGAGCTCGCCGAGCGTCATCTCGGCGCGCGGCGTGACGTGGTGGTCGCGCCGCTGTTGCACGACACGCCGGATGAGATCGCCCAGCCGCTGGGCGAGGTGCGCGACTGGCGCGCGGGCGAGTGCGAGCCGATCCCGGGCGCCACGATGCCCAAGCTGATCGTGGTCGATCGGGATTACCCGCACGTCGGCGAGCAGTGGCGCGCGCTCGGACCGCTGGTGGAGAAGCTCGGCACGGCGGTCAAGGGCGCCAGCTGGGTCGCAGACGAGGAGGTGGCCGAGCTGCGCGCGGCCAACGGCGCCGTGCGCGGCGGAGTGGCTGACGGGCGCCCGTCACTGGAGCGCGTCGAGCATGCCTGCGAGGCGATCCTGATGCTGTCGGGCACCTGCAACGGCCGGCTGGCCGTGGAGGGGTTTCGCTCGCTGGAGCGCACGACCGGCGTGCCGCTGGCCGACCTGGCCGGCCCCCGCGCGGGCGACCGGATCACATTTCAGGACGCGCAGGTGCAGCCGCGGACGGTGATCACCTCGCCGGAGTGGTCGGGCATCGAGTCCCACGGCCGGCGCTACGCGCCGTTCACCACCAACGTCGAGCGCGACAAGCCCTGGCACACGCTGTCGGGCCGCCAGCACTTCTACCTGGACCATGCGTGGATGCTGGAGCTCGGGGAGGGCCTGCCGGTGTTTCGCCTGCCGCTGCACCACCGCGCGATCTTCGGCGACCAGGGCGCCAAGGACGGGTCGGGGCGGCGCGAGCTGACGCTCAAGTACCTGACGCCGCATTCGAAGTGGTCGATCCACTCCGAGTACCAGGACAACCTGCACATGCTGACGCTGTTTCGCGGCGGCGGGATGCTGTGGATCAGCCGCGAGGATGCGCAGGAGCTGGACATCAACGACAACGACTGGGTCGAGGCCTATAACCGCAACGGCGTCGTGGCCTGCCGCGCGACGGTGTCGCACCGCATCCCGCAGGGAACGTGCCTGATGTATCACGCCAAGGACCGTCATCTCAACGTGCCCTTGACCGAGCTTCAGGGCAAGCGAGGGGGGACAGACAACTCGCTGACGCGGATCGTGATGAAGCCGACGCACTTCATCGGCGCGTACGCCCAGCTGAGCTTTGGCTTTAACTACTACGGGCCGACGGGCTCCCAGCGCGACGAGGTGACCGTGCTGCGCAAGCGCGAATCCAAGGTGGTGTTCGAGTGAGGATTCGTGCGCAGGTCGGGATGGTCATGAACCTGGACAAGTGCATCGGCTGTCACACGTGCTCGGTGACGTGCAAGCAGGTGTGGACCAACCGCCCGGGCGCGGAGTACATGTGGTTCAACGATGTGGAGACCAAGCCCGGCCTGGGTTACCCCAAGCGCTGGGAGGACCAAGAGCAGTGGAACGGCGGCTGGGAGCTTGACCGCAAGGGACGGCTGCGCCTGAAGGCCGGCGGGCGGATCAAGAAGCTCTTGAACATCTTCTCCAACCCTGACCTGCCCCAGATCGACGACTACTACGAGCCCTGGACCTATGACTACGAGAAGCTGATCACCGCGCCGCTGTCTCAGCACGACCCCGTCGCGCGCGTCCAATCCCAGCTCACCGGCAAGCCGATGACCGAGATCCGATGGGGCCCCAACTGGGACGACAACCTCGCCGGCGCGCCTGAGCGCATCCACCAGGATCCGCTGACGACCGGGATCGAGGAGCAGGTCAAGGCGACCTACGAGCAGGCGTTCATGTTCTACCTGCCCCGGATCTGCGAGCACTGCCTGAACCCGTCGTGCGTTGCCTCGTGCCCGTCGGGGGCGATGTATAAGCGCGAGGAGGACGGGATCGTGCTGGTTGACCAGGCCAAGTGTCGCGGCTGGCGGTTCTGCGTGTCGGGCTGCCCGTATAAGAAGGTGTATTTCAATCACAAGACCGGCAAGGCCGAGAAGTGCACGCTGTGCTACCCACGGATCGAGATCGGGCTGCCGACGATCTGCTCAGAGACCTGCGTGGGGCGCATCCGCTATCTCGGACTGGTGCTGTATGACTCCGATCGCGTGGAGGCGGCCGCGTCGGTCCCCGACGAGCACGACCTGCTCGACGCCCAGCGCGACGTGTTCCTGGACCCCGAGGACCCGGCGGTACGCGACCAGGCGCTGCGTGACGGGATCCCCGAGGACTGGATCACTGCGGCACGCCGCTCACCGGTCTATGCGCTGGCGCACCGCTACCGCGTGGCGCTGCCGCTGCACCCCGAGTTCCGCACGCTCCCGATGGTGTGGTACGTGCCGCCACTCTCGCCGATCGTCAACAGCCTGGAGACCGACGGCTATGAGGCCGACCCCGACCAGGTGTTCCCCGCGATCGACGCGATGCGGATCCCGGTCGACTACCTCGCCAACCTGCTGACCGCCGGTGACGGCGACGTGATCCGCGACGTGCTCAGACGCCTGGCCGCGATGCGCGGCCACATGCGCAAGCGCGAGGTCCTCGGCGAGCACGACACCGCGATGGCCGCCGCGGTCGGGATGACCGTTCAGGACGTCGAGGACATGTACCGGCTGCTGGCGATCGCCAAGTACGACGACCGCTACGTCATCCCCCAGGCCCACGCCGAACTCGCCGGCCGGCTGATGGAGCAGCAGGGCACCTGCGGCCTTGACTTCGAGGGCGGCCCCGGCAACTGCGGCGCGATCCCCAACGATTCCGCCGCTGAGAACGAGGCGTTCATGCTCACCGACGAGCACCCAGTCCAGCTGGACATCGTGCAGATGCTCGCTGACCAGCGCGCGCACGACGAGGCGCAAAGCTGATGGCACTCGGGGCCCGGCGGCGGGCCACTGCGGCACGCACCTACAAGCTGTGCTCGCTGCTGCTGCAATACCCCGATGACGAACAGCTGCGCGCCGGGCAGACCGAGATCGTCGACGCGATCGGGGCACTCCCGCGCTCGCCGGCCGCCACGGCCCTGACGAGCTTCTGTGAATGGTGGACGCAGACCGACCGGCTCATGGCGGCACAGCACTACGTGCACACGCTCGATCTGGACAAGCGCTCCGGCCTGTACCTGACCTTCTACGGCGAGGGAGACAAGCGCGAGCGCGGATCGGCGCTGCTGCGCCTCAAACGCATGTACCGCTCCGCCGGCCTGCCCCTGGAGGGCACCGAGCTGCCCGACTACCTGCCGGTGATGCTCGAGTTCGCGGCCGCTGCCCCGGCCGGCTACGGCGAGCTAGTGCTGCGAGAGCACCACGCCGCGCTGGAGCTCGTGCGCCTCAGCCTCCACGAGCGCCACAGCCCCTACGCGCACCTGATCGACGCCGTGTGCCTCACCCTCGGAGCGCCATCGGCAGCCGACCGTGCCCGCGTCATGAGACTCGCTGCCGAGGGCCCGCCGCAAGAACTCGTCGGGCTGGAGCCGTTCGCCCCACCTGAGGTGATGCCCGGCGCGGAGGCGCGGCGATGAGCACCGGGGACGTCCTGTTGTGGATCATCTTCCCCTACGTGGCGGCGTCCACGTTCCTGGTCGGTCACTACTGGCGCTACCGCACCGACCAGTTCGCGTGGACCAGCCGCTCCACCCAGCTGCTTGACCGCCGCGTGCTGGGCTGGGCCAGCCCGATGTTTCACTACGGCGCCCTGGCCGCCATCGGCGGACACGTGATCGGACTGTGCATCCCACCGTCGGTGACCGCGACGATCGGGATCACGGAGGGCTTCTACCGCTGGTTCGCCGGGATCGCCGGCGGCATCGCTGGACTGGTGACGCTGATCGGCTTCCTCGGCCTCGTGTTCCGGCGCACCACCTCAGACCGAGTCCGGCGCACCACCACCCGCATGGACATACTCACCTACCTGCTGCTCACGCTGCTGATCTGCCTGGGATGCTGGATGACCTTCTCCCACACCCTGATCACCGACCACCCCTACAACTACCGTCCCACGATCGGGGAGTGGTGGCGCTCGCTTTTCTACCTGCACCCCAACGTCTCCGCCGCGACCGGCGCGCCGCTGGTCTACCAGCTGCACGCCATCATCGCCTGGGGATTCTGGGCGATGTTCCCGTTCAGCCGCCTCGTGCACGCCTGGAGCATTCCCCTGCAGTACATCGGCCGTCCCTACATCCTCTACCGCCGCCGCTACCAGACCATCCGCTGATGCCGCATCGGCGGGACCGGCCGGCAGCCCTCCGGACCCGGATCCTCGATTCGGTCCCGCCGGCCTCCGGGGCGGTGGTCATGGGCACGGGGATTGTCTCGATCGCGCTGCTGCTCGATCGCCGCGGCACCCTCTCGGACATTCTCCTGGTGCTCGATGCCGTGATCTGGGTTGCGCTCGCGGGTCTTCTGCCCGCCCGCGCTCTCACCGACCGCGCCCGGTTCCGCGCCGACATCCGTCATCCCACCGCGCTGACCTCGATCGCCGGCACCGGAGTGCTCGGCACCCGGCTGACGCTGCTCGGCTGGGACTGGGCAGGCGCCGTTCTGCTCATCATCGCGCTGGTGATATGGCTCGGCCTGGTGCCCCAGGTGCTCGGTCACTGGCAGGTGCCGACGATCGGCGCCTCGTTCATCCTCACCGTCGCTACCGAATCGCTGGCGCTGCTGGGGGCCTCACTGGCCTTCGGCGAGCGCGCCGGCTGGCTTCTGTACGGCTCCCTGGTGCCCTTCTGCCTCGGCATCGGCTTCTACGCGTTCGTGCTCAGCCGCTTTCAATTCCGCCAGCTCAGCGTTGGGATGGGCGACCACTGGGTCACCGGCGGCGCACTGGCCATCTCCACCGTCACCGCCGGGCGGATCACCCTGGCCGCGCAACGCACCGGCGCCCTGTCCGGTGCGCTGGGCGCGCTGAAGACCATCTCGGTGGTGCTGTGGTGCCTCACCATGGTGTGGTTGCCGGCGCTGGTGATCTACGAGGCGCTGCGCCCCCGGCTGCGATACAACGTGCGCCGCTGGTCGACCGTGTTCCCGGTCGGCATGTACGCCGCCTGCAGCTTCATCGTCGGCGCAGTCGGACACACGGCCGCCATCACCGACTTCGCCCGCGTGTGGGTATGGGTCGCACTCGCGGTATGGCTGGTGGTGTTCGCCGCGATGCTCCGCCGCGCGCCGAGCCTCGCCCAAGGCGAGTCGTAGACGGTTTGAGGATTGAACCGTTCCTCGTTTTTTACAACTCCGAGTGGGTAAACTCCGATCGCGATGGATGCTCCGTTCGCCATCGACCCGAACGACGTGCTCGCCCAACCCACCAGGGCACGGCTGTTCGCGCTGCTCGGAGAGCTCAAACGGCCGACCGGGACGGTCGAGCTCGCGGAGCGCTTAGAGCTGCATCCCAACGGCGTGCGCATTCACCTCGAACGGATGGAACAGGCAGGCCTCGTGGAGCGCGCCCGGGTCCGCGACAGGCGCGGGCGGCCACCGGACGCATGGGCGATCTCCGCCGACGCCCGTCCCGGCGGGAGTGACCCGCGGGCGTATCGGGATCTAGGCCGGTGGCTGGCCCGAGCCCTGCAAGGGCGCCCGCGCGGACTGCGGGGCATCGAGGAGACCGGGCGCCAGATCGGTCGCGAGCTAGCTCCCGACGGCGCGGCCGCGGACGCTGACGCGTTCGAGACCTCGCTGACCGCACTCGGGTTCCAGCCCGTCGCGCAGCCGCGCGAAGACGGCGTCGCCTACTGCCTGCGCAACTGCCCCTACCGCGACGCGGTGCACGAGAACCAGCCAGCGATCTGTGCCCTCCACAAGGGGATCACGCGCGGGTTGCTCGACGTGCTCGAACCCGGTGCCAAGCTCACCGCGTTCGTGCCCCACGACCCGGATCGGGCCGGCTGCGTGATCGAGGTGCGCCGCATCGGCGATTCCGCCGCCGCGAAGTGAGCGTCCGCCCGGCACCGCCAGGGCCCGTCGCGAACGGCCGGCGACGCTGCCGGCGGCGCCCGATCGCCGCAGGCTCGCCGCGGCCGAGCGAGCTGCTGCGCCTGTTCTTCCTGACGGGCCTGCTGTTCATCGCCGCCTCGGCCCTAGCCGGCATCGCCGATGCGGCCGCCGGCACCGACTGGCTGCACTGGCTCGCCCTGCACCTCCTGTTGCTGGGCGGGATCTCGCAGCTGGTGCTCGGCGCCGGACAGTTCTTCGTGTGCGCGTTCCTGGCGACCGATCCGCCGCCGCGACAGCTGATCGCCGCCCAGCTCGCCACTTGGAATGTCGGCACGGTGCTGGTCGCGGTCGGCGTCCCCACGGGCGTCTCGGTGCTGGTCGAGGCCGGTGGCGGGCTGATCGCGGCCGGGCTGGTCCTGTTCGCCGTCGCGCTTCGCTGGATGGAGCGTCACTCGCTGCAGCACGCCCCGTGGGCGCTGCGCTGGTACCAGGCGTCCGCCGCCTGCCTCGGTCTCGGCGCGCTGATCGGGGTGCTGATGGCACGCGGCACGTCCTGGTCGCACGGCGATCTGGTCGGCGCGCACCTCGCGCTCAACCTCGCCGGCTGGCTGGGCACGGCGATCATCGGCACCCTGCACACCTTCTTCCCCTCGCTCACCCAGACCCAGCTGCGCTTCCCCCGTCTGCAGGGACCGACCTACATCCTGTGGCTGCTTGCGGTGATCGAGCTCGCGATCGGGGCCGCGTTCACCAGCCGCGCCGTGCTGGCCGCCGGCTGGACCGAGCTTCTCACTGCGGCGGCGCTGCTGTGCGCCAACCTGGTGGCCTCGCTCCGAATCGCGCCCCGCCCGCTGGTGCTGCCCGCAAGGCTGCTCGCACTCGCTCAGACGTTCCTGCTCGCGGGCCTCGCGATCGCGCTGGCCGCGACCATGCGGGCGGGCGTGAACGGACCCTTCACCGGAACCTGGCGGCAGGTGCTTGCGGTGCTGCTGCTCGCCGGCTGGATCGGGCTGACCGTCACCGGCGCGCTGGTGCACCTGCTCACGATCCTCGCGCGGATCCGCCGCTTCACGCTCGCGATGCCCCGGCCACAGCCCACGCTCGACCGTCTCATAACGACAGGCGCGGCGAGCGCGGTCATCCTGCTCGCCCTGTCCAAGACGGCCGCGATGACGTTGCTGCGGCTCCCCTCCTCCGTGCTGACGCTCACCGTCGTGGCGCTGCTGTCGATGAGGCTGATCGGGCTCGCCGCGCGAGCGCTCGGACCGCAGCGGACAGCAGGTCGCTGATGCGCGTGCCGGACCGAGTGACCGTGCCGACATGCATCGGCTGCGGCGCGATGAGCCGTCCCGGAACGTGCGAGACCGGCTGCGCCGAGCGCAAGCTCGTGCTCATCCGCGCCGCCGCGCTCGACGTGCTCACCAACGCCGAGAGGCAGATCCTCGCGAACACGACCGCGCTGGCCAGCCCAGCAGAACAGCTGCTCGACGGCCGCGCGGCGACCGAGGAGTGGCCGGGCGCGTTCGCATCGGTCCAGGAGCAGGCGCGCACCGCGCTCCGGCGCGCTCCGGACGACCCGGCGGTCGCCGCCGAGCTTGACACGCCGGCCGAGCCGGCGGTCACCTGGTGGTGTGACCGATGCGGGGGCGTCGACGCGCCACAGCCATGCCTTGGGATCTGCGTCTGGCGAACCGTCGAATGGGCTCACGACTCCAGCTACGAGGACGCCCGGGAACGCGTCCTCGCCGAGCGTCAGACCGAGCAGCGCCTGCGCGTGCTCCTGCGCCGCCTGGCCGGCACGACACCGCATCACGGCCAGCACGAACGCAGCTGGCGCGCGTTCGCCGCTGGGGCCGCCGCAGCGCTCGATCGATCCACCCCACCCTGAGCCGCGCGCAGTCGATCGCTGAAGTGCCACCCAGCGCTCGCCGGCTCTCCCGCGAGCGCCATCACGCCCTGGTGCTCGCCCAGAAGCTCCGCCGCGCAACCGAGGAAACCGAACACGTCGCCACGCGAGGCTTCCTGTCGCACTGGGAAGGCGAAGAAAGGCTCCACTTTCGGATCGAGGAGGAGAAAGATCCTGCTCCTCCTCTATGCCGAACACGGCGCTCCCCACCATCCTGCGATCATCTGGATGCTCGAGGGCCACATCCGCATCCGCCGCGACGCCGACATCCTCGCTCGCCAACCCTCCCTGTCCCTCGTGCGTCAGCTCGGAACACAACTCACCGAACACGTCCAGCTCGAAGAGCAGCAGGTCTTACCGCTGATCGAGCAGACGATCCCCGCCCACGACCTCGCGACCCTCAGCCAGCGCCTCAAAACCCCGAGGCCACGCTGACCCAGCACGACCAAGCGAGCGATTCACTTGTGGAGCAGCAGGAGTGAGCGGCTGGCCGAGACCGTGGCATTCCGGCACCGGGGGGCCCTTTCCGCGCGGGTAGGAGGGCCGGCCGCCGCGTCCGGATTTGCGTGCTGGCCTCGACGGAAACGCCAATTGAGCGAGGTAGCGTGACGCCGTGTGACGGGCAAGGCGTACTTCTACGACCCGTCGGGCGAGAAGGCCCGAGCCGTGAAGCGCCGCTACCAGGGACTGTGCCGAGGATGCGGCGCTCCAACCGCAGCGCGCGGCGGCAAGGGTGACGCGTACGAGTTCTGCAAGAACTGTCATCCGGGGGCGATCGCACCGACCCGCATGCGCAGCTGGGTGCGCGAGGCGATGCACGAATGGCAGCAGCGGTACGGCACGCCACCGTCATCAACCGACTGGTCTCGCACTCATGCCCGCAGGCGTGGCGGCGAAGCGCTCAAGCGATTTCAGGCCCGAGACTGGCCTGCGCCCTCGACCGTGATTGACCTCTACGGGACATGGCGTGCCGCTCACGCAGACGCGTTCGCCGACGATTGACGGACAGCGTCGGGGCCATCGGCCGAGACGACCCGGTACCTACCGAACGAGGTGCCCAGGCAGCTTTCGCAGCGCAACCACGCAGCCGACGGGGAACCGGCGGCGGTCGACGGCTGGCATGAGCTGTCGGTTGCCAATCCGACCTTCCTGCTCGAGCGCCTTGGCAGCGAGTGCACTGACCTGCAGGGCCTTCGCGAGCTGACCGTCAACGGTCTGGACGCGATCGCCGCGCTCGGCGACCGCGCTGTCGGCCGCGTGGTGTGGGACCTCGATTGGCTGCGGTTCGACGCCTCGGGCGGCCGGGTGCGCAAGCTGTCGGTCACAGATACCGGTACCGGCATGACGCCTGAGCAGCTGCGCGGGTACATCAACCAGCTGGCCTCGAGCGGCCGCGAGCAATCCGTCGCCGGCAACTTCGGCGTCGGCGCGAAGATCGCCGCCGGTTCGCGCAACCCGCAAGGCCTGGAGTACCGCTCCTGGCACCGGGGCCGCGGCGGGCTGGTCCGCTTCAAGCGCCACCCCGACGGCCGCTGGGGCCTCGAGCCTCAGCGCTGGCCGGACGGGCACAGCGACTTCTGGCGACCACTCGACGAGCATGAGAAGCCGTGGCTGCGGCGCGACCTGGATCACGGCACCCAGGTCGTGCTCCTCGGCCAGCACCAGCGCGACGACACCACCCAACCCCCGACGAGCGTTACAGAGACCCGCAGGCAATGGATCACTCGTTACCTCAACGGGCGTTTCCGGAGATTCCCCGAGCACGTGGAGGTGCTCGTCCCCGAGCCGCAGCGCCACGGACAGCGAGGACGGCTGCAGCACATCCAGGGCGAACAGCACCAACTCGAGCAGCGCGCGATTGCGGCCGGCACCGTGCGGCTGAGCGACGCGATCGCCCGGTGGTCGGTGCTCGACGAGGATCAGCGAAGCCGCCGCCGCGAAGCCGGCATCTGGGCCTCGACCGGGCACGCCGCCGCCGTGTGCGGCGAGGAGCTCTACGACATCGTGCCGCAAACCCGCGGCGGGTACGGGCGCCTTCAGGACTTCGGCGTCCGCTTCGGCTACGAACGGGTGATCCTCCACCTCGAACCCCGGGTCAAGGTCGGTCGTGTCGAATCCAACACCGCACGAACACTGCTGCTGCTGGACCACGAGCCGCTCCCATGGGCGCGCTGGGGCGAGGAGTTCGCCGCGGCCATGCCTGAAGAGATCCTGCGACTTCAGGAACGCGCCGCCACCGTCGATCTTCTGCCCCGCCGAGAAGCGATCCGCAACCGCGTCAGTGCCATCCTGCCGCTCTACCAGCTCAGCCGCTACCGCCCAACCGGGCCACCAACACAGCGCCAGGCGCGATCAAACACGAACCGCACGCGCAACGGGCGCACCAGCCCGCAGTCCATCACCCCGGATGCGAGCACCGCATCAGCCCCGGACCGACCGCGCGCACCCTCGCAAGCGGAGGCCACGTCGGACCCAACGCCCGATATGCCCCAGACCCACGACTCGCACAGCGAGGGGCTGGCGGAGTCTATGGTCGGGCTGCCCGATGTCGCGTGGATTTCGGCCCGCGACGGCTCCCGAGCGCCAGGCGACCTCGAGGACCAGGCCGCCCGCTACCACCCCGGCCGGCATGAGCTCACGATCAACGCCGACTTCCGCGCGATCAGCGACCTGATCGCCCACTGGCAAGCCCGCTACCGCGGCGTCCCCGGCGCCCACGCGGTGATCGATGCGCAGGTGCGCGAATGGTGCGAACAGATCCTGGCCGAGGTCGTCCTCGCCGCACGCAATTCAAGCTGGAGCCACGAGCAGCTGCATGCGCTGCTGTCGCCCACCTCGTTCACCGCGGCGCTGCTGCCAAGGCACCTGCTGCACGCGACACTCCAGAAACGACTCGGCCAGACTCGGAACACCGCGATCGATGGCGGAGGAACCGGCATCGGTGGACATGGGGCCGTGTCACAGCCCACGGCCGCGCGACCGGGGCGACACGACGCAACCCCGCGACGAGCCGCTGGAGCGCCCGCTAGGAACGGGCTGTCCCCGAGAGCGGGCGGCAACTCGCGGCGAGACTTGGACCGAGGCTTGCCCATGACGCCAGGCCCGCGGTTCGCCGGGAACAGCCCAAGCAGGACATCCGCGCGACCCTGCGAGTCGGCGAATGATGTCGCGGTGAAAGCATGACCGAATCACCGTCGCGCCAGCTTCCGCGCACCGCGCCTCCCCCCGATCAGGGCGAGGTCGAAGGCAGGGTGACTGAACGCCCGAGCCAAAGCGCCGGGGGAGTCTGCCGCGACTGCGCGTTCCCCGTTGATTCACGGGCACGGACGGCGGCCGTATCCACACCCTGGTCGCCCGGTACCTCCTCAGCGAGGAGGAGCGCACGGCCGTCCGGGCCAGGGCGGAACGCGTCCTGTTCGGCCCTCGGGACTAGGGACGACCGCGTGATCGACTGTCGACGGCGGCAGGCGCGCTGGTACTTCTGCCGAGGTCCCGTGGGCATGGTCTGGCACGCGGACAGTCCGGAGCGCCACAGGCCGGCGACGACCCCCCAGGAGTCGCTTGGTCGGATGGAGAACTTGGAGGAGCGGTGAGCGTTCTTCAGGCGACGCCGAGCCGCGCCAAGTTGACCTGGGGCGAGGTAGCGCTAATGATGCGGGCTGCGGTGAAGGACAAGAGCTATCAGCGGACCCCGGTCGGCGTGATGGTCTCCCGCTACCTGCGCTGGTTCAAGAACGAGTGGGGCGCCACGCCGACCACCGTCCGCGACTATGAGGCGGTCCTGGCCCGGATGAGCCTCACCCTCGCCGACCGCGAGCTAATCGACGTCAGCACCGAGGACCTACGCGCCGTCATCGACCTGTGGGGCGACCAGAGCGCCCGCACTCGCCAGAAGATAACGAGTGTCGTCCGCGCCTTCTGGGCCTGGTGCGAGGAGGAGGGCCACATCGCCATATCTCCCGCCTACCGCATCCGCCGGCCACGGGCCGAGCGAAAGGTGGCGCGTCCCCTGCCCGCCGGTGCCCGGCCGCAGCTGCTCGAGGCCGCCAAGCACCCGCGGGATCGGCTAGCGCTGTTCTGCCTGTTGATCCTCGGGATCCGCCGAAACGAGCTCGCGGGCGTCCAGATCCGAGACTTCGACCCGCTGCGGCGCACGCTCCGCGTCTTTGGCAAGGGGCAAAAGGAGCGGGTGATCCCGCTGCGCGGGCCGATCCTCAGCGAGCTGGGCCTGCTCCTGGTCACGGAGCTTCCTCACATGGGCAGGCTGCCCGAGCCTGACGACTATCTCGTCTATCCCGTGGACCGCCGCGCGGATGGCAAGGGGCCGGAGGGCCAGATCGTGTGGGCCTTCCACGGCCGCCCGAAGGACCGAATCTCAATGCCCGCGATCCATCGCTGGTGGTATCGGATTGCGCAGGACGCGGGGCTCGTCGGCCGCGGCGTGACCCAAGGACTGAACATGCACCAGGCACGGCATGCCTTCGCGATGGAGCTACGTCGCGTCGCCGGCGTTGAAGCCGCGTCCCAGGCGCTCGGCCACTCGGACCTGTCAACGACGCTCGGGATCTACGGCCACCAGGACGGAACGGATCTCGAGCGGGCCATGGACCGCTACGCGGCATGGCTGGAGTGCGAAGAAATTTCCCCCGAAAATCAGGACGAAAGCGCCTAATTTCCGGGGGATTCATGGAGACGGCGGGAATTGAACCCGCGTCCGCAGTCGCGCGAAAGGTGGCGTCTACGAGCGTAGCCGGCACTCTGGTCTCACCCTCGACTCGCCTTGCCGGCGGGGTTGTCGGGGGCCAGCTCCTAAGTTGTCCCCGGCGGGGCTGGAGCGGGCCTCACCGGGTTAGCCTGCTAGTTGACCCGAACCGCCGCCGCAGGCTAACGGTGGCCGGTCAACCTCATGGGCGCCTAGACGCCGACGAAGTTAAACGCGTGGGAATCGTGATGATCCGCACTTATTTGTTCCCGGGTGTTTTACGAGGCCTCCCGGGACCTCGACTCGCAACCACCCCCGTGAATCGACCACGTCGAAGCCTGTCGTCCCCGGGGATATGTCTCTACCGAGTATAGCTTTGGGTGGACGGCGGGTACGTCCGAGCCGATCAGGCGAAGGACGTCGTAAGAATCGGGCGGGAACGGCCCACGGGCGTTCCTACAATCTGTAGCAATGGAAACGAACACGCAATGGCCGTTCGCTCCGGTCGGAGCTCAGGAGCAGCCGCTCCCAGAGCCCGAACCCGCGTTTGAGCAGGAGCGCCGGGGCCTAGGCCCGATCCGCCGGCGGCTGTCGGCAATCGGGGCCGCGATCGTTGCCGTGCTCGCGAAGCTCAAGGCGATCATCCTGCTGCTTCCGAAGGTGAAGCTGTTCGCGTCGTCGGGCACGATTCTGGTGTCGCTCGCCGCCTACGCGGTGATCTGGGGATGGCCGTTCGCCGCCGGCTTCGTCGCGCTGCTGTTCGTGCACGAGATGGGGCACGCGATCGCGCTCCGGCGCGAGGGCATCAAGGCCAGCTGGCCGATGTTCATCCCTTTCCTGGGCGCGGTGATCGCGGCCCGCTCGCTCGGCGACAACGCCACGGCCGAGGCCCGGGTCGGGCTCGCCGGACCGATCCTAGGGAGTATCGGCGCGGTCGCGTGCGTGCTCGTCTGGCACGCCACCGGCAACGACCTGTGGCGCGCGCTGGCGTTCACCGGCTTCTTCCTCAACCTGTTCAACCTGCTGCCGGTCGTGCCGCTCGACGGTGGCCGCGCGATGGCGGCGATGGCGCCGTGGATGTGGTTCGTCGGGTTTGCCGCGATCATCCCGCTCGCGATCATCTTCCCGAATCCGGTCATCCTGCTGATCCTGGTGTTCGCGGGCTTTGAGACCTACAAGCGCTGGAAGCAGCGTCGCGCGGGCGGTCTCGCCCAGGAGGCGTACTACCGGGTCAGGCCGCTCGACCGCGCTCTGATCGCGGCCGTGTATCTAAGTCTGGTGGCGCTGTTGGTCGTCGGAATGCACGCCACGCTGGTGGCGCGCACGCTGAGTTAGCCGCGCGCGCCCCCCGTTTCGGGCTCAGGCGGGCGGCGGGTTACGCCGGTACACCTGCGTCTCGTTGTAGGTGTCGCGCCGAGCCCACCAGAAGGTGTAGATCAGCGACAGCACCAGGCCGACGAGACCGACCACGAACAGCACGGTTCCAGCCGTCTGGATGTTGAATCCCTTCACGTTTGCCGTGACGGCCCACTTAAGGATCGCCCCGATCGCGATCAGGAGAATGCTCGAACCAATCGTCATAGGCCTGGGCTACCCGACGTTTGGCCTCGCTACGCATCCGGGTCATCCCGCCCGCGAACTTAGTTGAGGACTCAATACCCCAGACCGCCCACGTCGAGGCGGGCGATCAGGGCGCACGCCGGCGCACACCAACCGACGGCTACTGCCGCGCCTCCCGCAGCTCGCGCTGCACATCCCGGGTCATCTCGCGCTTCCTGATCGACTCGCGCTTGTCATAGATGTCCTTGCCGCGCGCCAGCGCGATCTCGATCTTCGCCCGCGAGCGCGGACCCGCGAAGTAGATCCGCGTGGGCACAAGCGTCAACCCCCGTTCACGGGTCCGCCCGATCAGCCGCTCGATCTCGTATCTGTGCAGCAGCAGCTTGCGCGGACGCTCGGGGTCGTGGTTCTCCCGCGACGCGGGCCCGTAGGGCGCGATGTAGAGCCCGATTAACCAGACCTCGCCGTCGCGCACGACCGCGTAGGAGTCCTTCAGCTGGGCGCCCGACTCGCGCAGCGACTTGACCTCGGTGCCGGTGAGCACGAGCCCGGCCTCGAAACGCTCGAGCAGGTTGTACCGGTACGACGCCTGGCGGTTGGTGGCGACGTCGCCGGCGGCCGCCTTGCGCTTCCGTCCCTTGGCCATGAGCTACGACACTTCCCCGACGGGGAGCAGATCGACCCGACCGCGCGGCGCGTCGATCCCCCCGACGCGGACCTGCACCGGGTCCCCGAGACGGATCGTTCGGCCGCTGCGCGTGCCGACGAGCATCGTCCCTGGTTCGTTCAGCTCCCACCAGTCGCCGCGGAGCCGGCGCACCGGCAGCAGCCCCTCGAACTCGCCGCGCTCGCCGAAGGCCACGAAGGCGCCGGCGCCGGCGAGCCCGACGACCTCCCCGTCGAATGCGTCATCTGGGTCCGCGCCCCGCAGCCGCCGCTCGAGCAGGAAGCACAGCGCGATGTCATCCGCATCGCGTTCGATCGCCATCGCCTCGCGCTCGCGCGCCGAGCACCACGGCCCGGCGTCGCCCACCCACCCTGGGTCCGGCGCGGGCTCGTCTCCGGATACCACCGATAGCAGCGCGCGGTGGCAAATCAGGTCGGGGTAGCGCCGGATCGGCGAGGTGAAATGGCAGTAGCTCGAGAGCTGAAGGCCGGCGTGCCCGCGGTTGCGCCGGTCGTAGTAGGCCTGCTTCAAAGACCGCAGCACCAGGCTCGTGAGGGCCCGGCGGCCTCGCCCACCCCGAGCCGCCGTCCACTGGTCGATCAGCTGCGACGCCTCCCCGATTACGTCGGCGGCCTGCTGGGGCGTGAGGTGTCCCTTCGGCACGGGCGGCGTCGGCACTTCGAGCGAGGCGAGCTGGTCGATCAGGCGCTCGGCCGCGGCGCCGTCGGGGCGCTCGTGCACGCGATACAGCGTCGGCACCCGCCGGTTCGTCAGCAGCCGCGCCACCTGCTCGTTCGTGGCGATCATCAGGTGCTCGATCATCCGGTGGGACTCGGTCTGGGCGACCGGGTCCGCGGACGCGACGTTGCCGCGCCCGTCGAACTCGAACTCGGGCTCGGTCGACTCGAGCGTCAGCGCGGCCTGCGAGGCGCGCCGTTCCTCGAGCGCCGCCGCAACCGCCCGCGCGACCTCGAGCGCCCCACCCCAGCTTCCGGCTGCGCGCGACCGTCCTTCGAAGATGCGGTCGACCTCCGGGTAGTCGAGGCGCACATCGGAGCGGATCACCGAGCGGTAGAACGCGCTGCTCCGAACCTGCGCACCGTCGAGCACGAGCTCGACCGTGACCGCCAGGCGATTCTGCCCCGGGACGAGCGAGCAGGCGTTGTTCGACAGCGCCTCTGGCAGCATCGGTTCGACCGCGCTCGGGACGTACACGCTGGTCCCGCGTCGGTAGGCCTCCCGGTCGATCAGAGAGCGCGGGCGCACGTAGGCCGAGACGTCCGCGATGTGGACCCAGACTCGCCGGGCGCCATCGTCCTCTGCGGCGGCGGAGATGGCGTCGTCGAAGTCGCGCGCGCTCGGGGGGTCGACCGTGAGCGTCGGCAGTGAGCGAAGATCGCGCCGCCCGGCGGCCAATTCTTCGCCGTCGCCGCCCGGGTCCATGGCGGACGCATCGCGCGCCTCGTGCTCGACCGCCGGGTCGAACCGGCGCCGAAGTCCGCGATCGACCATCAGCCCTTCGATCACGTCGCGCGCGACATCGGAGCGGCCGATCCGGCGAACGACAGTGGCCCTTCCCCCGCCTCGACCGTTCCGGCGCGTGGCCGCCCGGACCACGATCAGGTCGCCAACCGACACGTCGCGATCACGGCTGACGACAGGCCGCGGGCCGGGGCCGAAGAACGGCTCGGCGACTAGGAACTTGCCCCGCCGAGCCAGCACCGCCACTCGCGGGCCGCCGCCCGCATCCGTGCCGGTGCTCACTGCACCTCGGCGGCGACGGTTCGCTCGGCGACCGTGAGTGCCGTGTCGGTCTTGGCACCCGACTTCTGTGTGGCGTAGATATCGGGCGCGATGCCGGCGCCCTCCTTCACCCCGCCGCCCCCGAGGTTGCGACCGCTCGGGGTGAAGTACTCCCCGACCGTGAAGTCCAGCGCGCCCCCGTTGGGGAGAGGCTCGATCTCCTGGAACACGCCCTTTCCGTACGTGTGCGTGCCGACGACCTTGGCCCGCCCGCGGTCGTGCAGCGCGCCGGTCACGATCTCGGCGGCCGACGCCGTGCCGCGATCGACCAGCACCACCAGCGGAATGCTCGTCGGGATCGCGCCGCCGCGGGCCACGTACACCTGCCGCGGCACGGCGCGGCCGGCGGTCGAGACAATCGTGCCGTCGGGGATGAAGATGCTCGCGACGTTCACGGCCTCGTTCAATAGGCCGCCGGGGTTCTCGCGCAGGTCGAGGATCAGCCCGCGCGCGCCCTCGTGGAGCACCTTCTCGACCTGTGCGCGCAACTCGGCGCCGGCGCCGTCGACGAACTGCGTGAGTACGAGGGCGCCGAGCTTTACCCCGTGATTGGTAATGATCGTCCCGCTCGTCACCGGGACGACGATTTCCTGGCGAACCAGGCTGACCACCTGCTTGTGGCTCCCGCGCAGGAGCGTCAGCGTGACGCGCGTCCCGGCCTTGCCCATGATCAGAGTCGAGCCGAAGCTCGCCGAGCGGCTCGCAAGCGAGGTCGGCCCGACCGCCGCGATCACGTCGCCCCGGTTGAGGCCGGCCTTGGCCGCCGGAGACCCCGGGAACACGTCGTCGACGAGCAGCCCCCGTGAGGTCGCCCGGACGTCGACGCCGATCCCGCTCAGGTGCGGATTGGATTGGTTCAGGAAGCCCTGGTAGGCCGTCGGGTTGTAGTAGTGGGAGTAGGGGTCGCCGAGGCTCGCCACCATCCCGGCCAGGCCCTTGTTCACCAGCTGGTTGCGGTTCAGCGGCCGGTAGTAGTCGTTCTGAAGCAGGCTGACCACCTGGTTGACGAGCGGATCGTCGTTGCCCGAGACGAAGGCGCTGCGTATCGGCGAGGGCAGCCAGCCCGGATGCCCGCCGATAACGATGCCGATCAGCAGCACGAACACGGCTCCGACAACGAGCAGGGCGATCCTCGGGGTGCGGGAACGGCGCGAATACATGACGGTATGAGGTTACGACGCCCGGGACAGAAGCGACCCCAAACGCAGTAGACGCGGGCGTGCCCGGCCGCCGCACGACGGCCGTCGGGCCGGCCGGGCCACCCGCATGGCCCGGCCGACCGAGGAGACGGGCGGCCTAGAAGTTGTGCCGGAAGGCCGGTCCGGCGGTCGTGAACTTGTAGGTCGTCTTGGAGGTGAACTCCTGACCCGGGTCGAGCACCACCGACGGCCACTGCTGGTCGCCGATGTGGTGGGGCGTGTCCGGGTAGTGCTGGGTCTCGAGCGTGAACGCGTCGCCCTGGCGATACGCGTGGCCACTTGTGCCGACGAGATCGCCGACCAGGAAGTTCCCGGTATAGAGCTGGACGCCGGGCTGATCGGTGTACGTCCACAGCACGATCCCGTCGTTCGGGTCCTGGGCGACGGCGGCCAGCCGGTAGCCCGACCCGGGGAGCACCCAGTTGTGGTCATATCCGTGGGCGACCACCAGTTGGTTGCCCTGCGGCGCGCTCGCGTCGCCGATGTTCCGGCCGATCGGCTTCATCGCCCGGAAGTCGAACGGCGTGCCCGCCACCGACGCGAACCCGGTCGGGATCTGGTTGTCGTCGGTCGGCTGGAACGTGTTCGAGTTGATCGCGAGCTTCTGGTCGTAGATCGTCCCCGAGCCTTCACCAGCCAGGTTGAAGTAGGTGTGGTTGGTGTAGTTGATGACCGTCGCGGCGTCCGTCGTCGCCTTGTAGGCGATCTCCAGCGCGTTGCCGTTGGTGAGCGTGTACGTCACCTCGGTCGTGACGGTCCCGGGGAACCCGTTCTTGCCGTTGGGGTCGGTGTAGCTGAGGTGCAGCGCGACCCCGTTCGAGAGCGACTGCGGCGCCGCCGTCCACACCTGCGCGTTGTACGCGTCCGGCCCGCCGTGCAGCGTGTTGACGTTGTTCGTGCCGTTGTTGCCGACGAGCGGGTAGGTCGTGCCGTTAAGCGTGAACGAGTGGTTCGCGATCCGGTTGGCGTACCGGCCGATGATCGCGCCGAAGTACGTGTCGCCCGATCCCCCCGCCGCCGGCCACGGCTGGTTCTCGAAGTCGTTGACGTAGTCGCTGAGCGTCGGGAACCCGAGCGCGACGTTCTTTAGCCGGCCGGTGCGATCGGGCACCCAGATCGACTGAACGACGCCGCCGTAGTTGGTGATCTTGACGATCATCCCGTTGCTGTTGTGCAGCGTGTACAGGTCGACCGCCTGGCCGTGCGCCGAGCCCCAGGTCTGCTTTGAGATGGTCAAATTGCCGTGGTGCTTGGGCTTGTGGCCGTGCTTGGCGGCGAGCGCGATGCTGCCGGTGCCAAGTAACACTACGACGGTGGCGACCAGGACGCGCGCCCAGCCGAAAGTGCGCAGCCCTCTGAGGCTGCGTAGAGCAGTCCGCATTGATCCTCCCATCGGTTGTGCGCTTGCACCCGGCCCACAGAACTTCCCACGCAAGCGGCTTGTGACGAAGTTGTTATACCACGAAATGTGAGCGCTCACACGAGGGGTGGTGGTGTGGGCGGATCCGCCCGCTCGGGGGGCGAGGTGAACATCGGCCTCGCTCCGCTCGGCGTCCGTCGGATGTGGCGCGGCAGGCCCGTTAGCGAGGCAAGGACGCCGAGCGGGCCGTCGCCGCGACCGCCCGGTACCCGTCCGGTCAGGATCGCCGAGCCGGCCCTCCCCGCCACCGCGCCGCGGGTCGTTCCGGGCCCGGGAGCCTCGCCTTCATCCCCTCCCCTGATGCACCGGAATTCAGGGGACGAAAGCCATCACTCGACGAGGTCTGGCTGCCGAGTGCGTAGAAAGGCACGCTATAGAGGCTGTCGCAAAACTTGGTGGTGTGTGGTGGCGGGCGGGTTTTTGGTCAGGGTTTTGGGGTGTGGCTCTGTCCGGGTGCGTTGACAGAATGACCTCCTGAGCAGGGCTTTTACGGCTGATCACAGCAGCCGGGGCCTGCGTCAGGAGGTCGTCGATGATGATGACGGGTTCGCAGGCGGTGGGGGAGGCTGAGGGGCTGTCGGCGGGCGCGACCCGCGTGTATGTGTGTCCGGCGCGTGATCAGCTGTTTTTGTTGCCGGTGTGTATGCGTGACTGGTTGGAGGAGGGGCATCTGGCGTGGTTTGTGCTCGAGGTGGTCGCTGAGCTCGACACGAGTGGGTTGCATCGACGGCCGGGGGGTGGTCCGGGTCGTCGGCCGTATGAGCCGGAGATGCTGGTGGCGTTGTTGTTGTACGCGTATTGCTGTGGGGTGCGGTCCTCGCGGCGGATCGAGGCGGCGTGCCGGACGGATGCGGCGTTTCGGGTGATCTGTGGTGGGCTGGTGCCTGATCACGCGACGATCGCGCGGTTCGTGGTCGGTCAGGAGCAGGCGCTGGAGGGTTTGTTTGTGTCGGGGTTGCGGTTGTGCGTGGCTGCGGGGCTGGCGGATCTCTCGGTCGTGGCGCTGGATGGGACGAAGATCGCGGCCGACGCGTCGCTTGCTCGCAACCGCGATGCTGAGTGGATCCGGCGTGAGGTCGCGAAGTTGATAGCGGTGACCGGCCAGGACGAGCGGCCCGCCGCGGCCGGCCCGGAGGGATTGCCGGGCGTGGAGGCGGTCGCTGAGATCTCCTTGGCGACCGGTCGGTTGGCCAGGCTGCGGGCGGCGCTTGAGGTGATCGAGGCCGAGGACGCCGCCGCGGCTGGTGAGGCGGCCGATCAGGCGGCAGCGGCGGCAGCTGAGGCCGAGCGTGGTCGCAAGCTCGGAGGCCGCAAGCCCAAAGAGCCAGCAGCTGCGGTCGCACGTGCAGAGATCGATCACGCTGCGGCATCCAACCGGCTGGCGACGATGCAGGCCGCGCGGGAGGGCAAGCGCGCCGCCGCTGAGCGCGGGGAAAAGATCCCGGGTCCGCCACCGTGCAGGATCGAGAAAGCGAAGGCCACGCTCCAGCGGGCAGAAATCGCGCTCGCGGCCGCCCGGGAGGCGGTCAAGAACGCGCGGGCGGGGCGTCGGGCGAATATCACCGATCCCGACAGCCGGATCATGAGCACCTGGAACGGTTGGGTGCAGGGCTACAACGGCCAAGCGATCGTCAACAAGCATCACATCGTGCTCGCCTGCGACGTCAGCCAGGACACCGGCGACGCCCAGCTCTATCAGCCCATGACCAACACACTCACACAGACGCTCACCGCTGCGGGGATCGGCGGCGAGGTCGAACTCGCGCTCGCCGACGCCGGCTACTGGTCAGAGAACAACGCCACGACTCCCGGCCCTGATCGACTGATCGCCACAACCAAAGATCACAAACGGCGTCGCGCCGCCCGCGAACTGGGCCAGACCTCCGGGCCGCCACCCCCCAACGCCACGCCCATCGAGGAGATGGAACACCTGCTCCGCACCCCCCAAGGAGCCGCCGCCTACGCCCAGCGCTCCGGCATGATCGAACCGATCTTCGGCGACCGCAAGCACAACCGCGCGATCCGCACCTTCCGCCGCCGTGGCCTGAACGCCGTCCGCAGCGAGTGGGCGTTCATCCACCTCGTCGGCAACATGCTCACGCTCTACCAGCACCGCGCCGCGGCAGCCACCGCCTAACTCACCGTCCCGGCCGACGCACCGACACCCCGGCGCACCGGGACACCCCCGCACGCGCTCACACCCCGCCCGACCACACTGCTACCCCCCCGGAAACACACTCCGCACCCACCCACACCCCACCCAGCCCAAACGACTCACTCAGCCAGACCACCCGAACAACGTTTTGCGACAGCCTCTATAGGGCTAACTTCTCAACACTCGAGCCGGGAGCCCGGTCGAGTGAGGAGAAAGGCCGAACCCAGCTCAGCTCGGGGACATCGCCGCGGCCACAGCCAGCTCAGACCCGAAGGAAGCGCCGCAGCGACAGCCCGGAACCGATCGCCGAGACGAGCGTGCCCGCCGCCAGCAGGACTATCACGAGGAACGTGAATCCGATCGTCCGCGGCGCCGCGATCAGCCCCCAGTTACTCGCCAGGGGGTCGAGCAGCACGACCTTGGTCACGCCGAGCACCGTGATCGCCATCAGGGCGCCGGCGGCGCCGACGATCACGCCCTCGATCACGAACGGCACGCGGATGAACCAGTCGGTGGCGCCGACGAGCTTCATAACCTCGACCTCTCGCCGGCGCGAGTACAGCGATAGGCGGATCGTGTTCGCGATCAGGAGGATCGACGCGAGCACCAGCAACACGGTCAGGACCGCGGCGGTGATCGTCACCAGGTTCGTGACCTCGAGGATCTTCTGCGTGTCGGTCTGCTTGTTCGAGACGCTCGCGATCGACGAGTCGATGAGTCCAGCCCCACCGGACCCGGAACTCGAGCCCGATCCCGCGATCTCGCTATGGACGGCGAGAACGTTGCTGGGGTTGTCGGGGATGACGTGGAAGGTGTCCGGAAGCGGATTCGACCCCAGCAATGCGTAGGCCTGCTGGTCCTGAGCAGCCTGCTGCTGGTAGGCCTGCTGCTTGGAGACGAACTGGACGGACTTGACGTGCGGCAGCCCGAGTAGCTCGTGCTGGACCCGCTGGTCGGCGGCAGCGGTCGCGTTCGTCTGCATGTAGACGTCGACCTCGACCTTGCCCCGCACGCTGTCGGCGGCTCCGTTGGTGGCCTGCACGATCGGGATGAAAACGCCGAGGACGAGCATCGTGACGAGAACGGTGGCGAGCGCGGCGAAGCTGGGAGCGGCGCTGCGACGCATCGACCTCGTCGCCTCCTTGAGGAAGAAGCCGAACTTCATGACAGGCCGGGCGGGCGAGCCGACGGGGCGCGCAGGCGGCGGGCGAACTCGCGCGTGGTCTCATCGCGCGTGTACAGACCTGTGGCCTCGTCGCGGACGATCCGCCCGTGCGAGAGCTCGAGCACCCGCCGGCGCATCTTGTCCACCATCGCCTGGTCGTGCGTGGCCACGAGCACGGTCGTGCCGGTCCGGTTGATCCGGTAGAGCAGCCGCATTATGTCGACGCTCGTCTCGGGGTCAAGGTTTCCGGTCGGCTCGTCGGCCAGTAGCAGCGGCGGATGGTTGACGAACGCCCGCGCGATCGACACGCGCTGCTGCTCGCCGCCCGACAGCTGGTCGGGGTAGTTGTGGAGCTTGGTCGACAGGCCCGTGAGGCGCAGGATGTCCGGCACCTTGTCGCGGATCTCGCGGCGCGTCCCGCCCGTGACCTGCAGCGCGTACGCCACGTTGTCGTAGACGGTGCGGCTTGGGAGGAGCTTGAAGTCCTGGAAGACCACGCCGATGTTGCGGCGGTAATACGCGATCCGCTTGCGCTTGATCTCGGAGAGGTCGTGGCCCGCGACGCGGATGCTGCCGCCCGTGGGCTCGAGCTCCTTGATCAGCAGGCGCATCACGGTCGACTTGCCCGAGCCGGTTGAGCCGACGAGGAAAACGAACTCGCCACGCTCGATCGAGAACGTGGCCTGGTCGAGCCCGGTGTCGCCGCCGGAGTACCGCTTGGATACGCCGCGGAAATCGATCACCGAGCGGGCGGTCGGAACGGGCCCGGCGGGCCGGGGCTCGCGGGCCGCGGCGACCGCCGGCGCGGAGATCTCGCGCCGCCGATTGATTCGATGCTTTGATTCAGTGCTAGCCATACGTTGCGGGCAGCCTACCGAGGCCCATCCCGAAACGCCGCGCGATGCGCCCCCTGCAAGCGGATTTGCAAAAGCAGGTATTTGGCGCATTTGCGCGAGCAGCTATTTTCTGTTCCCATGCCCTCGATCACGAAAACGTTGCTTTCTAACGGCCTTCCGCTGTACCGGATGACGGTTGAAGGGACGCGCTCGACGACGATCCTCGTCGCGTTCGACGCCGGCGCCCGAACCGAGCGCGAAGATGAAAACGGTATGGCCCATTTTCTGGAGCATCTCGTGTTCAAGGGCGGTGAGAAGTACCCCACCTACCGGGACGTCAACGAGGCCGCCGAGCGGATCGGCGCCGTCCTCAACGCCTACACGAGCCACGACCTGGTCGCGTTCCACATCACCGCGCGGTCGAATAAGGCCCTGGAAGCCGCCGACCTGCTGACCGATTTCGTCGGCCGGCCGCGAATCGAGGGCGACGAGCTGAACCGCGAGCGGGGCGTCGTCGTCCAGGAGATCGCGCGCGCCAACGACCAGCCCGCGGTCATGGCCGAGCATCTGATCGACGAGGCGGCCTTCGGCGATCACCCGCTCGGGCGCCCCGTCCTTGGGCCGGCCGAGCACATCCGCGACACCTTCACGCGCGAGGGGATCGTCGCCTTCCGGGACCGGCGTTGGGCGCCCGAAAACGGTGGCGCGTTCCTCGTCGGCAACCTCGAGGACCTGCCGGGGAACGGCGCCGTGGACGAGCTGTTCACGCGTTTCCCGAACCGGCCCGAGCCGGCCCCCTACGAGCCGGCGCCCGCGCAACATCCCCGCATCCTGGTCAAGGAGCGCGACTCGAACCAGTCGCATCTGCGCATGTCATACCGGCCCACGATCGAGCCCAAGGACGCCAAGGAGCGCGCGGCGCTGGCGATCTACTCGACGCTGCTCGGCGGCTCGATGGGCTCTCGTCTGTTCGACGAGATCCGCGAGCAGCGCGGCCTCGCCTACTCGGTTCACTCGATCGCCCACGCCTACTCCGACGTGCCTGTCCTGCAGCTGTCGGCCGGACTGGAGTCGGGCAAGATGCTCGAGGCCTATCGCCGCATGCGCGACATCGTCACCGAGCTTCGTGACGAGGGCCCGAGCGAGGGCGAGGTCGAGCGCGCCCGGGCCTACGCCGCCGGCGCCCGCGCGATCGCGTTCGAGAACACCGGCGCGATCGCCCGTCACGCGGCGCAGCAGACGATCCTCTACGGCGAGGACGTCGACCCCGACCGCACGATCGCGCTGCTCGACGAGGTAACTTTCGACGACGTGAGAGACGTCGCCGCGCGCGTCGCGGACGAGCTGTCGGTGGCGTGCGTCGGACCGCACACGGTGGAGGAACTCGAGTCAGCCTGACACGCAGGATCGCGGGGGCCATCGCCGTAGCGGCGATGATCGCGGCGTGTGGCGGCGGGGGCCACGCGCCCAAGCCGAGCTCGGACGCGTCGGTCGGAGCTCCGGTTCCGCACACCGCGACCACCACCACGACCGCGACGGCGACCGCGCCGATGCACGTCGGACCCGCAGCACTGTCCCCCTCCCCGGAGCTCCAAGCCCTCCGCGCCGCGCTCGCGGGCGCGCTGAACAAGGGCGGACCGCAAACCGGCGCGATGGTCTACGACCTGACGGCCAAGCAGCCGCTGTTCGCGCTCCGGGCTTACGTCGGCCGGCCGCCGGCCTCGGTGGAGAAGCTCTACACGACCGTGGCCACAGTGCAGGAGCTCGGCCCGAACGCCCGCCTGGAGACGACCATCATGGGCGATGGCCACCTCGGGCCCGGCGGGGTGTGGCACGGGAACTTATATCTCGTCGGCGGCGGCGATCCGACGCTCGGAGACGGCGCCTTCAATAGCACCTGGGAGCGCGGGTACGGCCCGACCGGCAACGACCTCGTGCGCCAGCTGGTCCACGACGGGATCAAGCGCGTCACTGGTTGGGTGATCGGCGACGCTGCGCTGTTCGACGGCCTGCGCGGCGGCCCGGCCACCGGCTACGCCCCGGACGTCCCTGACTTCGGTGGGCAGCTGTCGGCGCTCGCCTACGACCACGGCTCCACATTCAAGAAGCTGAACCCGGGGGCGTTCGCCGCCAAGGAGCTCGTACTGACGATGCACGGCGCGGGCATCGGCGCGCGGCCGCTCAACCGCACCCTGCCGGCACCAGCTGGATCCCAGCAGCTCGCCTCGGTCGAGTCCCCGCCCGCGAACGTGCTGCTCAAGCTCATGGACGTGCCCTCGGACGACTTCTTCGCCGAGATGCTGACCAAGCAGCTCGGCGTGCGGTTCGGCAGCGCGGGGAGCATCGCCGCCGGCGCGGACGTCATCTCCGAGCAGATCGACGCGCTCGGCCTCCACCCCAAGATCGTCGACGGCTCGGGGCTGTCGCGCTCTGACCATTCCTCCCCGGAGGAGATCGTCGACCTCCTGAAGACAGTGTGGAACACGCCGAACGGCCGCATCCTGGCGGCGTCGCTGCCGACCGTCGGAGTGAACGGCACGGTCGAGAACATCGCCCAGCACACCGCTGCGCAGGGCCACTGCATCGCCAAAACCGGCACGCTCAACTACGTGACGAACCTGGCGGGCTACTGCACCGCCCGCAACCACCACGTCCTGGCGTTCGCGCTGATGATCGACGGACCGGGCAACTGGACGGCCATTCAGCTGTTCGATCAGATGGTCCCGGCGTTAGCGAAGTACTGAAACCGTTGCACCCGTCGGCTCGCCTCGCGACAATCACGGGCGTGGAGGTGACCACCGCCGTCAACCGGCGCGAGTTGCACCGGTATCTGTCGCGCGTCGATGACCGCTGGACGATCGACGTCGCGATGCTCGGTGGCGCCCGCGTGGCCGACGAGCAGGGCGCGCCGCCCCAGCGCGAGCGCGGCCCCGAGTTCGTCGTGATCCTGGTGTCGCACGCGTTCGAGGGCATGCCCTGGCTCGAGCGCGTGTACCACGCCGGGTCGCTCTGGGACGGCCTCGAGATGGGCGCTCCGGCGGACGTCCACTGCTACACGCCCGACGAGTTCGAGCGCAAGCGGGCGGCGCTCCCGCGGGTGAGAGACGCGGTCGACAACGGCATCGACCTCATGGCCGTCGCCGCGGCCTAGCGCGACCGGGGCTAGCTGATCGCCACCATCCGCTCGATCGGGAGCCGCGCCCGATCGGCGACCTCCGAAGGAACCTTCACCTCGAAAACCCCGTCGCGGAGCGCGTCGCGCACCTTCGGCAGCGTGATCATCTTCATGAAGCGGCAGTGCGCCGCCTCGTTGGCCGCGATGAACTCGACGTCCGGCGCGGCCTCACGCAGCGGGTAGAGCATCCCGGTCTCGGTGGCGACGATCGCCGTCGCCGGCGGTCCGTCCGCATGCGAGCGGGCGTACCCCAGCATCCCGCCGGTCGAGAGCATGTGCACGCCGTCGGCGTCGATGTCGCCGGCCGCGACGTACTCCATCACGCTCGTCGAGCAGCCGCACTCGGGGTGGATCAGGAAGTCCGCCCCCGGATGGGCCGCCCGCACGGAACTGATGTCGGACGGCCTGATCCCGGCGTGGACGTGGCATTCGCCGTCCCACACGTGCATCGAGCGCCCGAGCGACTTCTCGACGTAAGCCCCGAGGAACATGTCGGGTCCGAACAGAATCTCCGCATCGGGGCCGTGCTCGGCGTAGATGTGCTCGACCACCTTGACGGCATTGGCCGAGGTGCAGCAGTAGTCGGTGAGCGCCTTGACCTCGGCGGTGGTGTTCACATACATGACGACGATCGCGCCGGGATGTCCGGCCTTCCAGTCGCGCAACTGCGCGGCGGTGATCGAGTCAGCGAGCGAGCAGCCCGCGTCGAGGTCGGGGATCAACACGCGCTTGTCGGGGCACAGGATCGAGGCGGTCTCGGCCATGAAGTGGACCCCGCAGAAGACGATCTCCTCGCCTTCGGCCCGGGCGGCCTGCTGCGAGAGCCCGAGCGAGTCGCCGACGTAATCGGCGACGTCCTGAATTTCTGGCAGCTGGTAGTTGTGGGCGAGAATCACCGCCCCGCGCTCTTCGGCGAGCGCGCGGACTTCGTCCTGGAGGGCGGGGATGTTCTCTAGTAGTAGAGGTGCGTCTGACGCACCGAGCATCGGCAAGTTCATGGAATCGGTTCGAGGAGGAGGGACAGGTCTAGCGCCGGGGCGCTGTGCGTCAGCGCCCCCACTGAAATGAAGTCTACGCCGGTGTCCGCGATCGCCCGGAGCGTCTCGAGCGTCACCCCGCCGCTCGCCTCAAGCGACGCCCGGCCCGCGACCTGGCGCACAGCGGCCGTCAGCTCGTCCACGGACATGTTGTCGAGGAGCAACATCGGCGCGCCGGCCGCGAGCGCCTCGTCGACCTCGGCCGGCGTGCGGCACTCGACCTCGAGCGGTAGCCCCGGGGCGTAGGCGCGAGCCCGGCGAACCGCCTCCCCCACCCCGCCGGCGAGCGCCGCGTGGTTCTCCTTGATCAGGATCGCGTCGTACAGGCCGGCCCGGTGATTGGTGGCCCCGCCGGCGGCGACCGCAGCCTTCTCGAGTGTCCGCAACCCAGGAGTCGTCTTGCGGGTGTCGAGGATCGTGGGTGGGCGGGGTTTCACATCGGAGATGGCGCGCACACACCGGGCCGCAATCGTGGCGACACCCGACAGGCGCTGCAGGAAATTCAAGGCGGTCCGCTCGCCGGTCAGGATCGGCCGCGCCGAGCCCTCGAGGGTGAGCACTGGCCCCCGCTCGCGCCACTCCCCCTCTTCGACAAGCCGTTCGACGGCCAGCTCGGGATCGAGCGCCCGGAATGTTTCGATCGCAACGTCCAGGCCGTAGATCACGCCGGGAGCCTTCTGTCTAACCGTGGCGCGCCCCCGCGCCTGCGCGGGAACGGTCGCGGCGGTCGTGACGTCGCCCTCGCCGACGTCCTCGGCCAGGGCACGGGCCACGATCTCGGCAACGGCCTCCGCACACATCTGGACGCGAGGATACGCATCGTCCATTTGGAGGAGTTGTAAACGCGGGCCCCGGGCTGATAGCGTCGTGCAGCGACGCTGGGCCGGAGCGTCGGGGCAACTCAATCCACTGGAGAGGTGGTCAGCAGATGAAGCGCATTCGTGGGGTGCCGCTGCTCGTCGGCGTGGGGCTCGCACTCGCGGTCGCGGGCGCAGGTGCCGCAGTGGCTCCGGCCGCGGGACCGTATGTCTGCTCGGGGCAGTTCAAGAGCCCGGGCTTGTTGAAGGGCACTTACCGTGAGGGCGTCGTCGTCAGGGGCGTGTGCGCGGTGAAGACCGGTAAGGCCCACGTGATCGGCACCTTGCTGGTGACCAAGGGGTCGGCGCTCGGCGCGGCATTCGCCGCGCACCATTCGAGCCTCACGGTCACGGGCAATCTCGTCGTCGGCGCGGGTGGCGTCGCCTTCCTGGGCTGCAAGGCAAATCCCGACGGGACAGGATTCCCCTGCCTCGATGACCACGCGAAGGTCCCGAAGATGACGAGCCGTACCGTCGTCTCGGGGAACATCGTCGAGAACTCGCCGCAGGGCGTGGTGATCCACAACAGCAGGATCGACGGCAATCTCACGGAGACCGGCGGCGGCGGCGGTATCAGCTGCAAGCCACCCAAGACCGGCGTCTTCGCTGCCGTGAAGTCGCCCGTGTACAGCGACGTCGAGGACACCGCGGTCGGAAAAAACATCACGATCAGCGGTCTGAACTCGTGCTGGCTGGGTCTGGCACGGGTCAAGGTCGGCGGCAGCGTGACCATCAGCAACAACACGATGGCCGACCCCGACGCGGTCGAGGTGCTGGCCACCGACATCGCGAAGAACCTGTCCTGCAGCGGCAACAGCCATCCGGCTGGCTCGCCCCCCATCGCTCAGCCCGTGTGGGACAGCGGGGACAAATCCCCGACGGGCGCCCTCTATCCTCGCGCAGCCGAGCCCAACACGGTAGGCGGAACGCGAAGCGGGCAGTGCGTGCTGGCGAGTCCGACAACTCCGGGAGGCGCGTCGGGCCCAGGCGCGTTCTAGGAATCTCCTAACGGTAAGCTGCTGCTCCCGGAGCCTGCGGGCAGGGAGCAGCAGCTTTCCCGCCGCTGTCCGACCCCGGAACGGACCTCGCGCGGCCCATCGCCTGGGGCGGTCGGTGTTTGCCGCCCGGTCCACCCTGGAACAAGGGGGGTAGCGCAGCTCGTAGTCGGTCTGATCTCCCTGGTAGCGCTGGCATTCCTGCTGGCCGAGTTCTTCATCGTGTTCCTGCTCCCGCGGCGGGTCCGTCGGGACCCGGCGATCGCGCGCGCGATCCTCCGCACGTTCTGGATTCCGTGGCGCGCGGGCGCGAGCCTGCTCCCGCGCGACGCGGCCGACACGATGCTCGGCATCTTCGGACCGCTCGGGCTGGTGGCGATCCTCGGGCTGCTCAGCATCGGCGTCGTCCTGTGTTACACGGGCCTCTACTGGGCGACCTCGACGCACGTCGGTGCGGCCCACCCGGGATCGTTCGGCGATTGCCTGTACTTCAGCGCGGGAGCGTTCGTGAGCGCCACCACGGGGACGCCCAGCGGCGGCCTCGGCAAGCTCATCCAGATCGTCGAGGCGGCCAACGGCCTCGGGTCCTGGCGATCGCGATCGGCTACCTGCCCGCCCTGTTCCAGGCGTTCTCGCGCCGGGAGTCGGCCGTGGCTCGCCTCGACCCGCGGGCCGGGTCCCCGCCGAGTCCGGGGCGGCTGCTCGAACGGTCGGGCGAACGCGGCGGGTGGGCCGAGCTCGACGAGTACCTGGTCGAGTGGGAGACGTGGACCGCCGAGCTCATGGAGACCCACCTGTCGTATCCGATCCTCGGCTACTTCCGCTCCCAGCACGTGAACCAGAACTGGCTGGCGGCCCTCACCACGATCGTGGACGCCTCCGCGTATGCGCTGGCCTTCGGCCCCAAGGGATCGACGGAGGGGGCCGAGCTGACCTTTCGGATCGGCAGCCACGCGCTCGGAGACCTCGCGTACACGCTCAGCGCCCAGCGGGTCGAGCGCGATCCCGAGCCCCGGTCGCGCGATCGTCTCCCGTCCCGAGATCTGGCCGAGCTCCGCGGCCGGCTCGAGGGCAGCGGTCTGCACTCGGAAGCCGACGAAGAGGCCTGCGCGGAGCGGCTCGGGGAGCTGCGCGCGCAATACGAGCCGTTCGCGATCGCGATGGCGCGTCATCTGGCGCTCGACCTGCCCGACTGGCTACCGGGAGACGAGGTGCGCGAGGAGTGGCAGGCCGCGGCCGGGCGGCGCTAGGAAGCCGCCGTCGCCGGCCCGGCTAGGAATCCGGCGTCTTGGCCGACTTCAGCAGGTACGAGCGCGCAAACCCGTCGAGGTCGCCGTCAAGCACCCGGGCGGTGTCGCCCATCTCGTGATCGGTCCGGTGGTCCTTGACCATCGAGTACGGGTGCAGGACATAGGAGCGGATCTGCGAGCCGAAATTGACGTCCTGGGCCTCGCCGCGCTCGCGGGCGATCTCCTCGCGGCGCTTGCGCTCCTCGACCTCGAGCAGCTTCGAGCGGAGCATCGTCATCGCCTCGGCCTTGTTCGAGGACTGCGATCGCTCGTTCTGGCACTGGACGACGATCCCGGTCGGCTTGTGGGTGATCCTCACCGCCGAGTCGGTCTTGTTGACGTGCTGGCCGCCGGCGCCGCTGGCCCTGTAGGTGTCGATCTGAAGGTCGTCGTCGTCGATCTCGACATCGCCGATGCCCTCGACCACCGGCGAGACCTCGACGCCGGCGAAGCTCGTCTGGCGGCGGTGCGCGGCGTCGAACGGCGACAGGCGCACCAGCCGGTGGACGCCCTTCTCGGAGCCGAACAGACCGTAGGCGTTCTCGCCCTTGACGAGGAAGGTCGCCGACTTGATCCCGGCCTCCTCCCCCGGCGAGGCCTCGAGCAACTCGACGGCGAACCCACGTCGCTCGGCCCAGCGCATCTCCATCCGCAGCAGCATCTCGGCCCAGTCCTGGGCGTCGGTGCCGCCGGCGCCGGCGTTTACGGTCACTAGCGCGTCGCCGGTGTCGTAGCGGCCTGAGAACAGCCGTTGCTCCTCGAGCTGCTCGAGCCGGTCCGTCACGCTCCGGATCTGCTCCTCGAGCTCGGCCCCGATCTCGGGGTCGTCCTCGGCGAGCTCGGCGAGCGGCTCGAGGTCCTCGACGTCGCGCTCGAGCTCACGATATGTCGCCAGCCTGCGGCTCGCGCGGGCGTGCTCGGCGCTGACCTGTGCCGCCCGCTCCTGGTCCTCCCAGAAGCCCGGCGCGCCCATCTCCTGTTCGAGCGCGTCGACGCGCCCGCTCAGCTCAGCGGGGTCAAAGGTAATCCGCTAGCAGTTTCAGCTGCTGGCGGATCGCCGCGAGGCGCTGGGAAAGGGGCTCTGAGGGTGCGGTGGTCATCCTCCCTCCAAGGTAGCAGCGCCAGGCGCCGTCCTCAGAGATCACGGCCGTGCCGGCGCGCGCGGCGGGCGCCATCGCGCGTCGCCCGCTTCGCGTCCCGCATGGCGTTGCTGTACGCGTCGCCGCGCACCCCGCTGCGAAGCTCGTGCTTGCGCCGGCGGGCGTCGAGCTCGCGTTCAACCTGGTCGAAATCCGGCGCGGGGCCGTACAGCCGCCAGCCGTTCCGCAGCAGCGGGATCAGGGCGACCAGGAGCACGAAAATGGGCCAGAACTGGCCGTGTCCGTGCCGCCCGCTGGACACGAGCCAGATGGCCGTGCAGACAACGAACAGCCCGAGCCCGCCGCCGGCCTCCTGGAGCATCCGGCGCTGCAGCGCGCTGCGCCGCGCGGCCAGCTCCGCCTTCTGCTCCGTCGGCGAAGCCGGCAGCTTGGGCAGGTCGGACAGCAGCTTCCGGAGCTCCTGCTCGGTGCGGGCGGTGTAGGCGGCCTGGACCCGGTCTGAGAGCTCGTCGTCGGTCAGCCGGCCGGCGGCGTAGTGCTCGCGGATCTCCTGCGCCGCGCGGTCGCGCTGCTCGTCTGAGACACGAAGGTCGTCAGCGTCTGCCACAGGCCCCTAGGCCCCGTGACACTTCTTGTACTTCTTGCCCGATCCGCACCAGCACGGGTCGTTGCGGCCGATCTGCTCGCCCGGGTCGACGCGGCGCTGCTCGACGTGCGGCATCAGCGCCTCCTCGCCGGCCTCCTCGGCCATGGCGGCCGCCGCCCCCCCGGCCGCCGCGGCGATCGCCATCGCGCCCTGCGGGGCACCGCCGCCGCCCGAGTAGGTCACGCGTCCACCGCCGCCCGTCGACGAGCTCGCGGCGCGGCTCGGGCTCCGCGTCGGCGGAGGCGTGGGCGGCCCGCCGTTGCCGGGATCGACCGGCGTGACCTCGACGTGGAAGATCAGGCGGGCGTAGTCCTCCCAGACGCTGTTCATCAGGTCGCGGAACAGCTCGAAGGCCTCGTTCTTGTACGCGACCAGCGGCTCGATCTGGGCGAACCCGCGGAGGTGGATACCCTCGCGCAGGTAGTCCATGTCGTACAGGTGCTCGCGCCAGCGCTGGTCGATGATCTGGAGGAGGAGGAAGCGCTCGATGTCGCGCATGAGCTCGGGCCCGAACTCCTCCTCGCGATGGTCGTACTCGTCATCCGCCTGCTCCTTGAGCGCGTCGAGCAACTCCTCGCGGTCGACCCGGTGGGGATCGACGTCGAGCACATCGGCGTCGGGCGGGAACATCTCATCCATCCGCCGGAGCAGGCCTTCGACGTCCCACTCCTCGACAAAGTCGCCCGCCGTGTAATCCGCCACCTGCCGCTCGATCATGTTCCCGATCTCGGTTCGCGCGGCGTTGCTCATGTCGCGTCCCTCGAGGATCTCGTCGCGGTAGGTGTAGATGACCTCGCGCTGCTGGTTGAGGACGTCGTCGTACTCGAGCGTGTGCTTGCGGGTCAGGAAGTGCTGCTCCTCGACCTTCCGCTGGGCCTTCTCGATCTGCTTGGAGAGCATGCCGTGCTCGATCGGCTCCTCGTTGCCCTCCTCATCGGTGCTCCCGAGGCGATCGAGGATCTTGTAGATGCGCTCGCCCGCGAACAGGCGCACAAGGTCGTCCTGGGCGGACAGGAAGAAGCGCGACTCGCCGGGGTCGCCCTGGCGTCCGGAACGGCCGCGAAGCTGGTTGTCGATCCGCCGCGACTCGTGACGCTCGGTGCCGAGGATGAACAGGCCCCCGAGTTCGAGCACCTGGTTGCGCGCCTCTTCGACGCGCGCCTCGATCGTGGGGAACGCCTTCTGGTAATGCTCGTCGTAGTCAGGATCGCCCGGCTCCAGGCCGAGCTTGGCCATCTCGAGCGCCGTCAGGTGCTCGGCGTTGCCGCCGAGCTTGATGTCGACGCCGCGGCCCGCCATGTTGGTCGCGATCGTGACCGCGCCGGGGGCGCCGGCCTCGGCGATTGTCTCGCCCTCGCGCTCGGCGTGCTCGGGCTTGGCGTTCAGGACCGAATGCTGGATGCCGCTCCGCTTCAGATCGTCTGACAGCTGCTCCGAGACCTCGACCGAGATCGTCCCGACGAGCACGGGCTGGCCGGTGGCGTGGCGCTCGGCGATCTCGCGAGCGATCGCGCTCCGCTTGCCCTCCTTGGTCTTGTAGACCTGGTCGTTCTTGTCCGCGCGGACCATCGGCCGGTTGGTCGGGACCTCGACGACCGGGAGGTTGTAGATCTTCATGAACTCGGTCGCCTCGGTGATTGCGGTACCGGTCATGCCCGCGAGCTTGTCGTACATCCGGAAGTAGTTCTGCAGGGTGATCGTCGCGAGCGTCTGGTTCTCCTCCTGGACGCGCACGCCCTCCTTGGCCTCGACCGCCTGGTGCAGTCCCTCCGACCAGCGGCGTCCCTCGAGGATGCGCCCCGTGAACTCGTCGATGATCTTGACCTCGCCGTCGATCACCGCGTAATCGACGTCCCGCTTGTACAGCGACTCCGCCTTCAGCGCCTGTTGCAGGTGGTTGACCAGGTGGCCGTTCTCGGCGCGGTAGAGGTGATCGATCCCGAGGAACCGTTCGGCCTTGGCCACCCCCTGCTCGGTCACCGAGACCGTCTTGTGCTTCTCCTCGAACTCGTAATCGAAGTCGGCGACGAACTCCTTCTTCATCCGGGGATCCATCCCCTCGGGCGTCTTGCCGGGCACCATCTTCGGGGCGAGCCGCGCGAACTGAACGTACAGCTCCGCGGCCTGCTCCGGCGCACCCGAGATGATCAGTGGCGTCCGGGCCTCGTCGATCAGGATGTTGTCGACCTCGTCGACGATCCCGAACGTGTGGTACGGCGACTTGCCCGCCTCGGGCTTGGCCCGCCCGCCGTGCTGGACCTTCTCGTCCAGCGTCGTGGCCATGTTGTCGCGCAGGTAGTCGAAGCCGAACTCCGAGTTCGTCCCGTACGTCACGTCGGCGGCATAGGCGGCGCGCTTGTCCTCGTAGGGCTGCATGTTCTGGAGCACGCCGACGGTGACGCCGAGCGCGTCGTAGATCGGCTTCATCCACATCGCGTCGCGGCGGGCGAGGTAGTCGTTCACGGTCACGACGTGGACGCCCCGGCCGCCGAGCGAATTGAGCACGACGGCCAGCGTGGCGGTGAGGGTCTTGCCCTCGCCGGTCCGCATCTCGGCGATCGCCCCGTCGTGAAGGACCATGCCGCCGATCAGCTGGACGTCGAAGTGGCGCATGCCCATCGTGCGCCTGCCCGCCTCGCGCACGAGCGCGAAGCATTCGTACTGGAGGTCGTCGAGGCTCTCGCCGCCCCGCGCGCGTTCGCGCAGCTCATCGGCGGCCTCTCTCAGCTCGGCGTCGGTGTAGTGCTCCAGCTCAGGCTCGAAAGCATTTATCCGTCCAACCCGCTGTTCGTAGACCTTGAACTTCTTCCCTTCGCCCATGCGAAGAGCGCGGTCCAGAATGGACATACGGCTAGCGTAGCAGTGGGCTCTATGCCGTTATGCGGCTGAGGAGACCCCTGGCGGACCAGCTTCGGTCACCCCGCCAAGCAGCGCCTCGTCGTCGAGCGGGGCCGAGCCGGCCTCCGCGCTGGCGGCCGCGGCCGCCCTCGCCTCGCGCCGCTTGCGGCGCTTGTCGCGGTGGCGCTTGACCTGAACGTGGAGCTCGTCCGAGCACATGTTGATCGACGTTCGGATGTCGGGCGAGGCATCTCTGGCGCGCAGCGTCACCCCCTTCAGGTGCAGCGTGACCTCGGCCACCTGGTTGTCGGCGATGGCAGGGTTGCGCTCTTCAAAGACCTCGACCTCGAGCTCGGCGAGCTCTGAAACCTGCCGCTCGACCTTGCGAAAGCGCTTGGTGACGTGCTCCCTCAGGTCCTCGGAAACGGGCAGGTTGCGGCCCTTGACCTCAATGCGCATCTACCTACCTCCTTGCTTGGAAGGATGGATGTGCGATGAACCACTTAGCCTAGTCCTCGACCGGACGTTTGTCGATCGGGCATCCCGCAGTCTGGGTGCGCATAATCCACATAGGTGAGCCCGCAGACGTCGTGGACGTTTGACTGGACCGCACTGGTCTCAGTGCTGGTGCTGGTCGTGCTGTACGCCCTCGGCTGGCGCCGAGCCCGCCGTTCCGAGCGCCATCCACCCCCGCTCTGGCGCGGGCTCCTGTTCGCCGGCGGAATCGTGACGATCCTGGTCGCGCTGGTGTCTCCGCTCGACTCGCTCGGCGACCAGATGATGGTGATGCACATGGCCCAGCACATGCTGCTGCTGGACCTCGCGCCGATCCTGCTGATCCTCGGGTTGACGAAGGTCCTGCTGCGCCCCGTTACGAGACGTTTCCGGGCGGTCGAGCGCCGCGCCGGCTTCCTCGCGCATCCCGCGTTCGCGGTGATCTTCTACGCCGGGGTGCTGTGGCTGTGGCACGTGCCGGCGCTGTACGACCAGGCGCAGGGCAACGGCGTGATTCACGCGCTCGAGCACATGACGTTCTTCCTCGCGGGATCGATCTACTGGTGGCACGTGCTCTCGCCGATCCGCAACCGCCACCGCCTCGCCGGCCTTGGCCCCGTTGCCTACATGGCCGGCGGCAAGCTGCTCGTCGGCGTCCTCGGGGTGGCGCTGGCGTTCGCGCCGCGGGTCCTCTATCCGTTCTACGCCCACCAGCCTTCGTTCTGGGGCCTCTCGCCGCTCGAGGACCAGATGATGGCCGGGCTGGTCATGGCGCTCGAGCAGTCGATCGTCATGGGGATCGCGCTCGTCCTGCTGTTCGTCCAGATGCTGAACGAGTCCGAACGGACCGCCCAGCGGGCGGAACGGTTCGAGATCGCCTGACGCGGCCTGCCCGGCCGGGCATGGACGCCGGCCGCTCGGCCCCACGGACGCCGAGCGAAGCGAGGCCCATCAGTTGCCACCGGCGCCCCCGCAGGGTGCGAGGGCGCCGGCAGGAACAGCCTCTAGATCAGCTGCACTTCTGCGTGCCGCTGACCGTGCTCGACGCAGGCGTACCGCCCGGGCCGGTCTCGGCGGTGAACGTCACGCTGTACGGGCGCTTGCCGCTCTTGCAGGCGACCGACGTCCCGTAGTGGACGGTCTTGCCGTTCTTGGTCGCGCTCAGGTTCTTCCAGCTGAGCGTCTCGCTCGTGAGCGAGCCCTCGACCCCGTTGATCGGGAATGACACGTAGCTCGGGATCGGCGTGTTCATCACCAGGTTCTTGCCGACGGTCTTGACCGTGGCGGGGAACGGTCCAACCGTGCCCGTGGTGATCGCGCCGCCCGCGCACGTGTGGCTGCCCTTGTCGACGAAGAAGAACACGAGCTTGCCCTGGCCGGCATTCCAGACGTCGAGGACCGGGTTGCACGGCAGCTGCCCGGGCGCCGAGGCGCTCTGATCAGAAGCCGGCCCGAGGGTGGCCGTGATCGCGCCGGACGCGACCAGTGCGCCCTTGGGGCACACGGTGTCGTTGCCGGCGGTGGTGATCTTCTGCGCACTACAGGTCGGGAAGTCCTTCCCGTCCGACTTCATGCCGTAGATGACCGTCTTGATGTTCGTCAGCGGCGCGGTGCGGTTACCGCCGGTGCCGTCGGCGATGTACTTCTGAGTGAAGCCGAGCGCGGTGCTCGCCTTGTTCGGCGAGAACTTCAGCGTGGCGCTGTAGCTGTTGAGACCGCCCGTGGCGGCAAAGGCCGACGCTGCGGCCGCGAGCACGGCGAGTGCCGTGGCAACTACGACGAACCGTCGCAATTGACTCCTCCTTTGATCTGTGTGTTTCAAGCAGAGCCGGCCATGCTCATGGGATTGGTTGTAGTTGGGGGAATGCTTGTGTCTGTCCAGTGGTCGCCTCACCCAGCGGCTGCTGGGCCTTGCAAGGGGGCCCGCTTGGGTCCGCGGTGTAATAGACCGAGTTGAGCACCGCGGCGAGAGAAGCCGGGATAGTAGGACCAATCGTCGGCTGAGGGTTGCTCGTGCACAAATAACTTCCGAACACCGGAAGTTGCGCTACGAGGCTCGAATAACCGCCCGGATCCAGGTACGGGTTGCCGCGGTTGCTGGCGAGGCGAGTCGAATAGTTCGTGAGCGTCTCGGGGTTGAGGGGGCTCGAGACGCGGACGTAGTGAGTCTGCTTGTGGCTGACGGCCGCCGGCAGAGTGGCCTGCGCGGCTGCGGTTCCATTCGCGAAGAACGCCGCGATCTCACGCCGGTAGGTGTTGATGTAGTTGACCACCGGGATCACGCCGCCGAGGTACGGCTTCGCCCGCGCGAGGAACGGGACACTCTCGGTGAGGAACTTCTCGAGCGCGGGCACGCCCTTGCTCGATGCGTCGGTCAGCGGGCCGACGTTTACCAGCAGGCTCTTCAGCTGTGGCGCGAGCACGGCCAGCGATTTGAGCGCCGGGCTGAGCTGGACGGCCGCCGGGCGTAGCTCGTCGACGAGCGGCTTGGTCGTGACGGCGAACCGCTTGACCCGATCGATCGTCGAGCGGGTCGCGGCCAGGTATGCGGGGAACGCCTTGATCGTCGCGGCGAGCGCCGACGCCTGGGCGGCGGTGGCGGAGAACGTCGTGTTGGAGTTGTCGACCAGCTGCTGCAGCTGCGACGGCGAACGCGCGACGGCGGACAGGACCTGGCCGCCGTCGTGGAGCAGCGTGCTCGTGGCCGCGCTGTCGCGGTTCAGCACGGCGAGCACCGAGTCGACGTTGGTCGCGAATGGGTAGAGCTCCGCCAGCGCGGCGTTCAGATCCTGTCCCCGCCCGGTGAGGGCCATCCCCTGCTGCTGCTGCCACGTCTCGAACGCTTGTCGCGTGGCCGGGTCGAACGTCGACAGGATCTGGTCGAGCTGCACGGTCGGGGCGATCTGGCCGCGAGGCAGGCTCGCGCCGTCGGCGAGCTTGCGTCCGGTCGGCGATCCGGGCGAGAGCTCGATGTACGTCTCCCCGAGCAGCGTCTTCTGGCGCAGGATCGCGCGCGAGTTCGAGGGCCGCGGTGCGAACTGGGGATCGATCTGCATGACCGCCTTGGTCAGGCCGGTGTGGCGGTCGAGGCCCACGCTGACCACCTTGCCGACGTTGACGCCCGAGATCCGCACGTCGGCCTGGCTGCCGAGGTTCTCGGCCTGATCGAACTCGGCGCTGATCTCATAGCCGCGTGGGGTGAGCGAGGTCGACCCGCCGAACGAGATCCACAGGAACAGCAGCAGCCCGAGGCACGACGCCGCGAACGCGACCATCGTGAGGATCCGGAATGTGCTCGGGGCCTGTCGGTTCATCCGCCCGTCCCGGTGGTCTTGAGATCGCTCGCGAGGGCCGGCGGGCAGGACGACGAGTTGATCTTGGTGAAGTCAGGAGCGTTAAGCAGATCGAGCAACGGCCCGACGGAGGGGCTGCCGGCCAGGATCGTCGTCTCGAGCAGATCGAGCTGCGGGCACGTCGCCATGAAGATCCCGCGGACCGTCGGGCCCTGGGCTTCCTGGAGGCTGGTCAGCGTGTTCGCGATGTGGGCCAGCCACGAGCCCCAGTACAGGTATCCCTGCTCGTTGCCGCTCGGCTGGTAGGCGAGCGTGTTGAACAGCGTGTTGATGACCCCGATCGACCGCGTCAGCGGCGGGACCGCCCTGGACAGTTCCGTGGCCGCGGGCTTCAGCGCCTTTGCCAGGGGCTGTACCGCGGTCGAGAACGGCCGCAGCTGATCGCGAATCACCGGCGTGGTGTCGTGGAACAGCGGGCGCGAGGCTTTGAGCGCCGGCGCCAGCGCGCGAGCGAACGGCTGGAGCTTGCTGAGCGCCGGGCCAAGCTGCGCCGCGAACTTCTGCACCTTGCCGAGCGTCTTGTTGGTCTGCGAGAGCGTCCCGGGAAGGAGCGAGAGTCCCGCCTCGAGGTTGCTGTCCTGCGAGGAGATCGCGGCGAAGTTCGTGTTCGACGACTGGATCAGCGACGCGAGCTGTCCGTCGACGCCGCCGAGCGCGGTGGCCACGCGCTGGAGGTTGTGGATCGAGAGCTTGAGGTTGGCACTGCGCTGCGAGAGCAGCGTGGCGAACGCTTCGGTGTCGCGGTCGAGCGGCGCGAACCGCTTGAACGTGCCGCGAAGGGCGGGCACGGACTTGGACGGATCCTGGAACGCGCCGGCGCCGCCTTGGAGGAGCAGGAGCAGGTAGTTGCGGGTGTCGCCGTCGAGCGAGGCCAGGATCTGGTCGAGATCGACGTCCGGCGTCGTGCTCCCTGCGCCGAGCATTGCCCCGTCCGGTACCGCCCCGGACTGCTTGGTGCCCGGGTCGAGCGCGAGGTACATGTCCTTCAGCGGGGTGCGCGGGCGCAGCAGGACGGTCGCGTTGCTGTAGATCGGCGCGTACTGCTTGTAGATGTTCATGGTCACGACGGCCCGCCCGTTGTCGAGCGAGACGCCGCCGACCTCGCCGACCTGGACGCCGGCGATCGTGACCGCCTGTCCCTGCCCGGGCGTGACCGCCGCGCTGGTCGCGAACTCGGCCCGGACCGAGTAGTAGCTCTGTCCGAACGTGAACGCGGGCTGGTGGAACAGGATGTACGCGGCGACCGCGAGGGCGATCGCGACGAGCGCGAGGATCGCCAGGAAGTCCCGACGGTGGACGGTGATCGCGCGCTTCACGGCCCCGCCCCCGTAGCCACCCGGTTGAGGTCTGGCGCGGCGTTCTGGTAGCAAGACGTGCTGCTCTTGACCGTCGGCGCGTGACCGGGGTACGCCGGGCGGGTGCCGAGCGGAGCGATCACGGCGTTTCCGAACAGCGGGCCCTGCGACCCCAGCGCCCCCGTCTGCACCTGGTCCGAGCCGCCTGCCGGCGAGGAGCGCAAGTAGCGCCCGTTGCCGTCGAAGCCCTGACCGGCGCCGGCGATGCCCACCGCGGACTCGAGCAGTTCCTGCCACACCGATACGCCGGTGGTGAGCGGCGGATCCTGGATCTGCGTGTTCCCCGTCGGGATCAGGTTGTGGACGAGGCAGCGCCCGAGCGTGTCGCTCGCGCTCAAGAGCGCGGTCGTCGAGTTGAGCGACTTGGCGGTTGCCTGCACAGCGGGCGTTAGATCCGAGACGAGGCCGCCGAGCTCGTTCGTTCCGACCAGCGCCGTGGCCTGCGCGAGCCACGGCAGCGCCTGGCCGATCGTCGGATCGAGCTGCTCGATCCCGGGCAGGATCTCCTTGGCGAACGCCTTGGTCGGCCCGAACGACGCGTCGAGCGATGTCAGCGCGCTGTTGGTCGTGCGCAGCAGCGGCGGCAGTGCGGCGATCGTCGCGCTCAGGTCGTTTTGGCGCGCGGCGAACGCCGCCATCGTCTTGTCGAACGTCGTTACGAGGCTCGTGAGCTGGCTCTGGCGGGAGGCGAGGGCCCGGAAGATCTGTTCGTTGCCCTGTACCGCCCCGCTGAGGTCGTGTGGCTGCGTACCGAGCAGGGCCTGGTTCACGATCGCCGAGGCCTTGAACGCGCCCGCGGAGTAGTTCAGCGACTTGTTCAGCGCCTGCCCACCGGTGAGGCCCTGGACGCTCGGGTCCTGCGAGGTGTCCTCGGCGGAGGTGGGCGGCCCGTTGAGCGAGGCGCCGAGGCCCTGCACGAGCGTTTGGAGGTTCTGGCGGGAGCCAGAGGTCAGTGCGGCCAGCACGCGATCGAGCTGCACCGGTCCCGACGTCTGGGCCGCGGGGATCGTCTCTCCGGATGAGAGGGCCGGTGCGTTCGGCGTGCCCGGGTGGAGATCGACGTAGAAGTTGCCCTCGAGGAAGATCCGGGTCAGGATCCCGGCGGTGGCGTCCCTGTGGATCGGCAGCCCGTTGCTGTTGATGTCCATCGTCACCACGGCGGCTCGGGTGTTCGCGCCGAGCGACTTCACCGACACGACCTGGCCGACGTCGACGCCCGCGATCCGCACCGGCGAGGGGATGTGCAGCTCCGTCTCGGACGTGAACACGGCCTTGAGCACAAACGGCGAGCCGGAGAACGGAGTCGAACCTCCGAACGCGAGGTAGACGGCGGCCGCGATCACGACCACCGCGACGATTCCGGCCACGAAGTTCGGCACGCGCGGGCGCTGGCGTCTCACTTACTCCCCCCGCTCGTCGTGGTCGTCCTGTTTGTCGTGCTCGTGCCGGTCTGCTCGGTCTTTAGTCCCTGGTTGCCCGGGACGTTGCCGATGTCCGCCGCCGCCCCCGAGTAGGGCTCGTTCCCGGCCTCGCATTCCGGTGTCTGGCCGGGCGAGTCGGTGTTCGGGTACGGGTTGACGTGGAGCGGTCCGTGCTCGGAGGTCGGGACGGTCTGCGGCGTCGTGTACGGGCGCTGCGACGGGACCGACTCGCCGCCGAGGACGTCGTCGATCGCCACCAGCGAGAACCGGAGCGACGTGCCCGACGTGGTGTTCTCGGACAGCAGGCTGCCGACGTTCCGCAGGAACAGGCTCACGTAGTTGCACGACGACTGGACCGGGGTCAGGAACGCGAGCGGCGAACGCAGGCTCGAGGCGAACTGCGTCAGGCGATCGAGGCCCTGCTGCACCGCGGGGTTCGCGCTGTAGCCCGCGAGCGTGTTCGACAGGCTCACGAGGCGCGTGTCGAGATTCGCGGTCCCCGGGAGGTTCTTGGTTCCCGCGGCGAATGCGTCGGCGAGAACCGGGGCGCTCGTCGGCAGCGTCGCGAATCCGGGGCGGAGCTCGCTGAACAGCGTCGCGCTGTCGGTGAGGAACGGCCGTATGGTCGGGGTATCGGTGATCACCGCACCGAACGCCGGCGGCGTGTTGGAGATCGTTTCCTGGAGGTAGGGCGATGCCACGCTCGCCAGCGCGCGGAACGTGGTGTCGAGGTTTGCGAACAGCGCGGCCTGGGTTCCCGCGACGGGCGCGAGCGCTCCGGCGAACGATTCGAGCCCATGCAGGAAGCCGGCCAGGTCGGAGTTCTTCGACGCGAGGTTGCGCGCGACGGGCTCGAGGTCACCCAGCAGCGGGACGAACGCGCCGATCGCGTCGTTAAGTCCGGCGCCGCGGCCGGCGAGACCGTCGCTGAACCCGACGGTCGAGGCGACGACGCCCTTGCGGGTCGGCGGGCTGAACATCCCCAGGACCTGGTCGAGGTCGACCGCGGCGCTTGTCTGGCGGACCGGGACGGTGGCGCCATCGTCGAACGTGCGTTGCGAGCTGCCGAGTCCGATCGCGAGGTACTTCTGGCCGATCGAGCCCTTGAGCCTGATCGTGAACGTCGAGTCGACGGGGATGCGCCCGATGCTCTTGTTGAGCTTCAGGTCAACGACCGCAATCGGCTCGCCGGATGCGTTTCGCTCGGGCTGCACGCTGTCGACGAACCCGACGAGCGCGCCCCCGATGTGGACCTCGGCCCCGTGGGTCAGCTCGGTGGCGTCGGCCACCTGCACGTGGAGCGTGTAGCTCGGGACGAACGGCAGGCCGCTGTTGGCGTTGTACGCGAGGAACACCGCCACGATCACGACAAGCACGGTCAGCGCGCCGATCAGGATCGGGTTCGCGAGTCCGCTGCGGTTGCGGCGGCGGGGGGTCATCCGCCCGGTCCGATCAGGTAGTTGAGGAGGCTCGTGAGCGGCGCTCCGGTTGCCTTGGCGATTGACGCGCCGGTGTCTTGCGTCGTGGTCTTCAGCACCCCGTTGCTCGCGGCGGCCGCTTTCGCGGTCGTGGTGTCGGCGGCGGCGCTCGTGGCGCTCGTGGCGTTCGTGAATTTTGCTGAGCAACCTGGCACCGGGTTGATCGCGTAGCCGGTGCAGTCGCTGACGAGCAACTCGTCGCGGACGTAGTGGCCGAGGCTGTCGAAGCCGTTGGCCGCGTTCGTCCCGTTGAACAGGACGGCCATCAGCTGGCCAATCGCGCCGGTGTTGTTGAGGCTCGCCGTCAGCTTGTCGAGCAGGGCGGCGGTGGGCGCGGCCTGGGTGCCGAGCTCGTCTAGCCGCTTCGCCAGCGGGATGGTCGCGACCAGGGACGCCTGGGACTTCTGGGCGGAATTGCCGAGGTTGATCAGTGAGGTGCGAGCGGCGTTGGCGAACGGCGTCAGCTGCTGGAACTCGCGTCCGAGCGCCGCGGCGCTCTGGCCGAGGCTGCTCGCGAGCGGCGTGCCCTGGTCGGCGAGCGTGCCGAGGTCAGCCATCAACGGCCGTAGCTGGCGCAGGAACCCGGGGAGCAGCTGGATCGACTTCGAAATGTCCGCTGCTCGAGTGGCGCTCGCCTGCGCGGTCGTGTTCGCCTGCGTGATGAAGTCCGCGAGCGCGTTTCGCTTCTGGGCGAGCGGACCGAGGACGGCGGCGGAGTCGGTGGCGAGCTTGGCGAGCGCCTTGTTCTGACTGGCCAGGATCTTCAGCACCTGGTCGGTGTTGCCGAGCGCCGGGTCGGCGCGACGGATGACCGCGTTCAGGTCCGATCCGCGGGCGGCCAGGCCGGTGCCGAACTCGTTCAGGATGATCGCGAGCCGCTGCGCGATCGGCTCCTGGTAGATGTCCTGGACGATGTCGAAGTCGACCGGCGAGCTGGTGCGTGTGACCGGCAGGTAGTAGTCGCCCTTGCCCGGGCCGTGTGCGATGCGGTTCAGCGCCGGCGCTTGCGCGGTCCCCGGGTTGCAGTCGACGTACATCTCGCCGATCAGCGACTGCGGCCGGATCGCACAGGTCGCGTTGGCGTGGAACGGCGCGAAGCGGGCGTCGTCGATCTCGAGCGTGACCGCGGCCTGCTTGCCGGCGGTCACACCCAGGCCGGCGATCGAGCCGACCGGCGCGCCGGCAACGCGCACCTGCTCGCCCTGGACCGCAAACGAGGCGTCGTCGAAGATCGCGCGCACGCGGTACGTGCCGCCGCCCGTTCCGCTGGAAGCGGTCGCGACCGCCGCGACCGCGGCCACGACGGTTGCGAGGACGACGATCAGGAGTGCGATCCGTCTCATGGGCCGGGCGGGGTCGAGCCGGCCTGGCAGCCGGCTACTGCGTGTGGCGAGGACCCGTCGGGCGAGGGCTGGACGGCGCCGCCGGGGCAGCGCGAGCGGACCGTCTGCAGACCCTGGTAGCGATCGGACGGCGGTCGCGACACGAGCTCGTTGGCGCCGTCGGTCCCGAACGCGAAGAACGTCGGCTGCACCCGGACGTAGTGACCGTTGGCGTCGTAGTAGCCGCTGGCCTGCCCGACGTTGGTGAGGGCCGCGACGACGTCGGGGGTGTACGCGCGCAGGTTGTCGAGCTGGCTCTGCGAATCGTTCATCGCCTCGACGAGCTTCGGGAATGCCGCGGAGGCGACCTGGGCGAGCCGCGGTGTCTCTCGGAGGAGCGTGGTCAGGTCACCGGTCCCGGCCGGATTGTGGATGAGCGCGGAGAGCGCGGTCACGGTCGGGATCGCGATCTTCGTGAAGGTGTTCAGGCTTGCCGCGAACGGCTCGAGACGCCTCGAAGCCGTCTTGGATTTGGCCACGAGCGGGTCGAGCGCGTCGAGCGTGCTGCCCAGGCCAGCGAACGTGCTGGTGCTCCTCGTGAGGGTGTTCGGGAGGAGCTGGAGGGCCTGCTGGAGGGCCACGCTCTGGCGCGCGATCGCTCCCGTCGTGGTGTTCGTCTGGACGATCAGGTCGCTCAGCTCCGTCGCCCGCGACGCCAGCGCCTGCATCGTCTGCGCGCCCTCGACGAGCAGCCCGTCAAACGCCGGCTCGTTGCGGTCGAGCTCGGCCGTGAGGTTGCTCGTGCTCGCGAGCCCGGGCGCGAGGTACTTGAGCGTCCTCGACGCCTGCGTGGACTTGCCCTCGATGCTCGCGGCCTCGCCCTGGATGACGTTCCGGAGCCCGGCGCGGGTCAGCGGGTCGATCGAGTCGAATACCTGGTCGAGGCTGACGAACGAGTACGTGTGGTCCTCGGTGAGCGTGCCGCCGGCGGGGATCTGCGGGGCCTGCGTCGCACCGGGCTCGATCACCACGTACCGCGTCGCCACACCCGACAGCGAGTTCTCGTAGATCCGCGCCACCGTGCCGTCGTGCAGCGGCGCCGCGCTCGAGTCGAGGCTCATCGTGACCTGCGCCTGGCCGTTCGGCGTAAGCGAGATCGACTGGACCTGACCGACCTTGGCCGGCCCCATGAGCACGTCGTCGCCGGTGACGAGGCCGCCGGCGTCTTGGAAGTCGGCGTGGAGCGTGTACGTCGATCCCCCGCCGAGCAGCACCACCACGATCACGACAATCGCGATCGCCAGCGAGGCGACCGCGGCGACCCGCGCGATCATGAACGCGTCAGCATCCGTGTGGGCATTCGTGCCGTTCTCGCGGAAGACATGGTCGCAATCTCTCTCCTCCCCCCGCCGCTGCACAATTCCCGGCGCAGCGCGGTCATCCTGTCAAATACGGCGTTCTGCCGCCATAGTCGGGATGTTTAGGCGGCGTTAACGGAGTGCGAGACCGTGGCGGCCGGTGGCGGCCGGTGGCGGGCTGTGCGTCCGTTGGCCCCGGGGCGTCGGTGGCGCCGGCGGCCGGCGGCGCGGTGGCGACGCGGTGGCCCCGGCGGCGCGGGGGCGCCGGCGGCGTGGGGGCGCCGGGGGCGCCACGGGGCGCCGGGGGTGCCGCGGGGTGCGCGGCGGCCTACCGCAACTGCATTAGCGACCGCAGCGCCGTACCCCAACCCAGTGCCCGACCTCGGCGCCCACCCCAACCGCGTGAGCGGGCTCGGATCTGTTCAGGCAGCGAGCACGCGCCCCTTCGCCGGCGCCCATGTATTTCGGCGCAAACCTCGTCACCGGCGCCCTCCGAGCGCACATGAGCATGCTGTCAATGCTTATGTGCGCCCGGCAGCCGGCGGACGCCCTGGTTTGTCACGTTGTACAGGTGCGTTTCTCGCCAAACCCCTCCGCCCGGACGCCGCCCCACGCAGATAAGCGCCCCTGAGGCGCTTATCTGCACTCGGCGAGACGGCGAAACCGGGTCTGGCGAGAAATGCACCCCTGAGACCGCTCGGTCGCAAGCAGCGCCAGAGACCGCTCGGTCGCAAGAAGGCGCCGCGCGCAAAGCTCGGTCGCAAGAAGGCGCCGCGCGCAAAGCTCGGTCGCAAGGAGCGCCAGCGCGCAAACGCTCTGCGGCGGGGCAGACGCGAACGCGTCAGCCGCCGGCCGGCGCGGCGGCCGGGGACGACTGCGTCGCCGGCAGGCGCTCACCCCGCCGCGTCTCGACCAGCAGTGCCGCCCCGAGCGCGCCACCGAGGTCGCCGAGACCCGCTGACAGGACGTCCGGCGGGTGCGTGTCGTTGAACAGATGTGGATGCATGGCTTTGCGGATTCGCTTCACGTAAGGCTCGCCGAGACGCACGCCGAGGCCGCCGCCGATGATGATCGCCGGCACGTCCAGCAGGTTCTGGGCGGAGGCGATGCCGGCGCCGAGCGCTTCGACGGCCTCGTCGATCAGCTCGACTGCGAGCTTGTCTTCCCGTTCGAGCGCCTTGGCCCAGACCGCGCTCGTCAGCTTGGTGCGGCCGCGGTCCTTCATGATCTTGAACAGGTCGGTGTTCGTGCCCTTCTCCTGGCGCCGACGCGCCCGGGCCTCCATCGCCGCCCTTCCGGCGTAGGCCTCCATGCAGCCGCGCCGCCCGCAGGGACAGCGGGCGCCATCGATGACGACCACCATGTGCCCGATCTCGCCGGCGCCACCGCGCCCGAGCCACGGCTTGCCGTCGAGGATCAGACCACCGCCGACACCGGTGCCCCACATCACGCCGAGCAGCGACTTGTACGGCTTGCCGGCGCCCAACGCGAACTCGGCGTCGGTCGCGACCTGCACGTCGTTGCTGATCGCGACCGCCGTTCCAAGCTCGGAGGCGAGCGTCGGGCCGAGCGGGAACGATCCCTCCCAGCCGGTCAGGTTGCGCGCGGTCGAGACCGTCCCGGCGGCCTCGTCGATCACGCCAGGCGATCCGACACCGACGCCCTCGAGCCCGCTGGGCTCGGCTCCGGCGGCCTGGCACGCAGCCTTCATCGCGGCGATCATCTCCCGCGCCACATCCGGCGGCCCGCCGGTCGACGGCGTGGGATGCCGGGAGGAGCCCAGCACTGTGTTTCCGTCGTCGACCACGATCGCCTCGATCTTCGTCCCGCCCAGGTCGATCCCGCCACGCAACGAGGAGCTGCCAGCTGCCTCCATCGAGGGGATCTTGTCAGAGTTCAGGTCCAGGACTCCCGGTAGTGCTGCTGCTCTAGCGTCGGCTCGTCGATCGTGACCCCGAGCGCCGCGAGCTTGAGCGTGGCGACCTCCCGATCGATCGCCTCGGGCACGGGCTGCACTCCCGCGGCGATCTCGTCGCGCCGGCGGACGAGTTCCTCGACGCAGAGCGCCTGAAGCGCGAACGAGACGTCCATCACCGAAGCCGGATGGCCCTCGCCGGCGGCCAGGTTCACGACGCGCCCACGCGCCAGCAGGTTCAGCCGGCGCCCGTCCTCGAGCTCGAACTGCTCGATCAGCGGCCGGACCTCGCGCACGCCGACGGCGAGCGCGCCCAGCTCCTCGAGGTCGAGCTCGACATCGAAATGGCCGGCGTTAGCGAGGATCGCACCGTCCTTCATCCGTGCGAAGTGCTCGCCGCGGAGGACCCGCCGCGAGCCCGTGACCGTTACGAACACGTCGCCCCGCTCCGCCGCCTCGAGCGCCGGCATGACCTGGTAGCCGGCCATCCGGGCCTCGAGCGCGCGCAGGGGGTCGACCTCGCAAACGATCACGGCCGCGCCGGCGCCGCGGGCCCGCTCGGCGATCCCCTGACCTGCCCACCCGTAGCCGACGATCACAAGCGTGTGGCCGGCCAGCAGCACGTTGCTGGCGCGGATGATTCCGTCGAGCGCCGATTGCCCGGTGCCGTGGCGGTCGTTCAAAGCTCTTTCCGTGCGCGCCTCGTTCACCGCGACGACCGCACACGACAGCTTTCCTTCGGCCTCCAGCCGGCGGAGCCGCACGAGACCGGTGGTCGTCTCCTCGGTGCCGCCGATCAGCGCCGCGAGCGTCTCGCCACCGAGTGCGTGGGCCGTCATCAACAGATCCGCGCCGTCGTCGACCGTCACTTCCGGCTTGCCGTCGAGCACCGTGCGCACGTGGCGGGCGTAGGTGTCAACGTCCTCCGCTCGGATCGCCAGCACCTCAACGCCGTGCTCGTATACGAGCGCCGCGGCGACATCGTCCTGCGTGGACAGCGGATTGGCCGAGCACAGCGCCACGCGTGCGCCCCCGGCGGTCAGCGCCAGCACCAGTTGAGCCGTTTCGGCGGTGACGTGCAGGCAGGCACCGACCCGGATCCCGTCGAGGGGCCGTTCCGCGGCGAACCGCTCGCGAATCCGCGCCAGCACGGGCATCTGCTCGCCCGCCCAGGCGATCCGAGAGATACCTCCCGTCGCCAGACCGAGATCGGCAATGTCGTGGGGCGGCAGCCGCGTGCGAGCCATCGCGGGCCTTACGCTACCCAGCCGCCGACCCCGACCGCGGGGTTAGTACCGGTAGTGGTCCGGCTTGTACGGGCCGTCGACCGGCACCCCGAGATACGAGGCCTGACCCGGGGACAGCTCGGTGAGCTTGACCCCGAGCGCCCCGAGATGGAGGCGCGCGACCTTCTCGTCGAGGTGCTTGGCGAGCGTGTAGACCCGCTTGTCGTAGCTGTCGTTGTGGCCGAACAGCTCGAGCTGGGCGATCACCTGGTTCGTGAACGAGTTCGACATCACGAAGCTCGGATGCCCGGTGGCGTTCCCGAGGTTCAGCAGACGGCCCTCGGACAGGACGATCACCGAGTGCCCGTCCGGGAACACCCACTCATCAACCTGCGGCTTGATGCCGATCTTGTTGATGCCCGGAGTCCTCGACAGTCCAGCCATGTCGATCTCGTTGTCGAAGTGGCCGATGTTTCCGACGATCGCCTGATGCTTCATTCGCGCCATGTGCTCGGCCGTGATCACATCCTTATTGCCCGTCGCCGTGATGAAGATGTCGGCCGTACCGACCACGTCGTCGAGCGTCAGCACCTGGTAGCCGTCCATCGCGGCCTGGAGCGCGCAGATCGGGTCGATCTCGGTGATCACCACACGGGCGCGCTGGCCGCGCAGCGACTCCGCGCAGCCCTTGCCGACGTCGCCGTAGCCGCATACGACGGCGAGCTTGCCGCCGATCATCACGTCGGTAGCCCGATTGATCCCGTCGAGCAGCGAGTGCCGGCAGCCGTACTTGTTGTCGAACTTGCTCTTGGTCACCGAGTCGTTGACGTTGATCGCCGGGAACAGCAGCTGGCCCTGCTCGGCGAATTGGTACAGGCGGTGCACGCCGGTGGTGGTCTCCTCGGTCACGCCCTTGATCTCGGCGGCCATGCGAGTGAACCGCTGCGGGTCCTCCTCGAGCGAGCGCTGGAGCAGCCCGAGTACGATCTCGAACTCCTCCGAGTCGGCGGTCGAAGGATCAGGCACCGCCCCGGCGCGCTCGTACTCGACGCCCTTGTGGACGAGCAGGGTCGCGTCGCCGCCGTCGTCGAGGATCATGTTGGGCGACTGCCCGTCGGGCCAGGTGAGCGCCTGCTGGGTGCACCACCAGTATTCGTCGAGCGTCTCACCCTTCCAGGCGTAGACCGGCACACCACGCGGGTCGTCCGGTGTCCCGTCGGGGCCGACCACGACCCCCGCGGCGGCGTGATCCTGAGTCGAGAAGATGTTGCACGACGCCCAACGGACCTCGGCGCCGAGCGCCACCAGGGTCTCGATCAGCACCGCGGTCTGGATCGTCATGTGGAGCGACCCCGTGATCCGCGCGCCGGCGAGGGGCTGCGCGTCGGAGTACTCACGCCGAACCGCCATCAACCCAGGCATCTCATGCTCGGCCAGGCGGATCTCGTTCCGCCCGAACTCGGCCAATCCGAGATCGGCCACCTTGAAGTCCGCCTTGGCAGCGGTCGTGCTCATAGTTCCTCCACGGTCGTGTTCATCGGGCAGCCGCGCTCAGGCGACTGCCAGCAGCTTTTCGTGTTTCTCTTGCTCGAATCGGAGCCAGTCCTCGGCGCCGACGTCCTCGGGCCGGCGCGCCTCGGCTTCGAGCCACGCCTGAACCGAATCGCGCAGGTCCGGGCTATCGGCCATTCGCGCCGCGAACGCGACATCGGAGAGGCCGACGTCGAAGCGCGCAAGCAATTCCTTGAGCGTGCGCAGCCGCTGGAGCTGAGCAGGCCCGTAGAGACGGTAGCCCGCCGCCGACCGGGCCGGAGAGACCAGGCCCGTTTGCTCGACGTATCGCAGCATCCGCGCCGACCAACCGGTCGTGCGCGCCGCCTCGTTGATGGTCAAACCTTCCATCGACTCTCAACCTTACCACGACGTTGTCAAGGTTTCGCGCGGCGATCAGAAGTTTTTCCCGAGAGGGCTCAAGTCCTCTCGGACATTTGTCGAAATACGTCCTGAGAAGTGAAGTCGGACCTAGCATGCAGACCAACCTCGAACCAGGAAGCCGGAGGCCGGGCATGGAGCGGTCCCCCCGGAGGACGCCAATGAGTCAGCGCAGCAAGGCAGCCTGCACTATCGCGGCACTCATCGTTGGCTTCGGCTGCGCGGTCATCGGGGTTGGCGGCGCCGACGGCGGCACGCGCGCGTACGCCCGTCACGTCCGCGAGGCGCGGCTCGAGGCCAGGCTTGCTGGAATCGCTCTGGCGCATCGCTCCCCCGAGCAGGTCGTCCTCGCGATCGCCCCGAAGCACCATGCGGTCAGGTCCGCCGCCCACGTGGCCGTGACCCCGGTGTCCTCGGTGAGCGCGACGACCGCGACCACCGCGGCGGCGACTACGACGACGCCGGCGACCACCACAACTTCGACGTCGACCACTCCGGCGAACAACGCACCGGTCCCGACCGAGGTCGCCAGCGAGAACGCGGCCCCGCCCACGGACACGTCCACCACGGACACCACGACGACCGGTACGAACACGACCACGACCGGAACCACGACCACCGGCACGACCACCACCGCAACCACGACCACCGGGACGACCACCACCGGAACCACAACTACCGGCACCACCACGACCGGGACGACCACGACCACCTCCGGCACCACGACGACGACCACCGGGACAACGACGACCGGTACCGGCACGACCACGACCGGCACCACGGCCAGCGCCACGTCCACGACCGGCAACGGCACGACACTCGGCCTCGGCCGACAGCCCGGGAGCACCAGCACGACGACCACCTCGCTGTGCTACGGCCGCTGCGACGGCTCGGGCGTTGGCTCCAGCGCCACGCCGGCGGCGGTTCCCGCGGCCAGCTCGGCGTCGAGCGCGGGCAACTTCAACGTGACCCCCGCGACCGTCACCCCCGCCAGCGTTGCCACGTCGGTCCCGACCACGCCGGTCAACGACTCCTCGTCGACGAATCTCAACCCGGTGAGCCCGGGCACGGCCACTACCACAGCCACGACGCCGACCACGCCCCCGACCACGGCGCCGACCGGGACCCAGTCGGGCCCTGGGCTCCTCCACATCAACCTTCCGAACATCGCGACCGCGCTGAAGCACGCCGCCGCCAACGGCAGCAGCAGTTCGCGCCGCTCGGCCGCCGGCGTAATCACGGCCACCGGCACCGGCGCCACCACGGGCGGGACCGGCACGGGCGGAGCGCCCACCGGCATCACCGGCACCACCGGCACCGGGACCGCGGGCGCCGCCACTGCCGCAAACACCGGGACGCACGCCCCGGCCCATCGCACGGCTAAGCACACGTCCTCGAGCGGCGGCGCCGGCATCACAGCGCCGATCGGCCAGACCGTGAGGTACATCGACCACTTCGTGAACGTCATCCCGACCGCCGTGTGGCTCGCGCTCGGGGCCGCGTTCGCTCTAATGCTTGCCTTCGCCGGCATCGCGTTCCGGTCCAGCCGCCGGGCCCGCCGCCGCGAGAACGAGTTTGCGGCCATCTCCGCCGCAGCCCTGACCGACGCACTCACTGGCATCCTCAACCGTCGCGGTTTCACCGAGGCCGCCGAGCGCGAGCTCGCGCGCGCCAGCCGCTACGAGCGTCCCTTCGTGCTCGCCTACGTGGATGTGCGCGGGCTGAAGTCGGTCAACGACACCGAGGGCCACCTGATGGGGGACGAGTTGATCAAGACCGTGGCCGACCTGATGAAGGAGTCGGCGCGAGCGGACGACGTCGTCGGCCGCATCGGCGGCGACGAGTTCGCCCTCCTGCTCGGCGAGCAGACGGCCGAGAGCGCCGGGCCGGTCTTCCGGCGCATCGGGGCGCGCGTCGAGGAGGCTCGCGCTGGAATGGAGATTTCGGTTCCGTGGGAGCTGACGATCGGTATGGCGTCGTTCCCCCAGGACGGCACGACGCTCGAAGAACTTCTCGAAGTGTCCGACCGGCGGCTGTATGAGCAGCGCGGAATCGCTTTGAGGTAGTGGGCTGGGGCAGCAGGGACCTTGGGGGTTGGGCACCGTTCGGGCCCCTCACACGGCAGTGAGGGAGCCCGAACGGTGGGCGTTCGGGCGAGCGGCGCTCCAACGACGCCGCTGAGTACTGCTGACCCGCGCGCGAGCGCGCTTTCGACAGGTCAGCCGCGCGCGAGCTCGCTTTCGACAGGTCAGCCGCGCGCGAGCGCGCTCTTGAGACGGTCGAGCATCGGGACCGGCGTAGGATCGACGTCGCGCAGCACGGCGAGGTAGAGGGACACCAGGTCGCCGAGAAGCACCAACGACATCATGCGTTCGGTCCGGTTCTGGCCGATGCTCTCCACCCGATAGGTGCCCGCGGACTCGGCCTCGATCAGGCCGCGTGTCAGCTCGATCCGCTGGCGGATGCGCGGATGCAGATCGGAGTCGTCCAGAAACACCGCGCTGAAGCGCCCGAACTGGCTTGAGCTCTGCCATCCCTGGATCTCGTTGTGGTCGAGCTCGGGGAGCTCGTTCGAAAAGGACGGCATCTTCACGTTCTCATTGATTTGGGTCTTCCACCGGTAGGCGATCGGAGAGGTCAGGCCCGAGCCGGCGATCTGGGGGACCGTCCCGTGCAGACCTCGCGCGAGCTGCTTCGCAAGCGAGTCATCGGGGCCGTCCGGACCCCACATATGCACCATCTTCTCGAGTCCGGCAGCGGCGACATCGATCTCGGCGTGCAGTCGCTCGCCGGCGCCGCACAGCCAGGCGACCTCGAGCGCCACCACTACCGAATACGCGACCGCCGCCCGGGGCTGGAAGCCGCCCGGGAGCGGGATCACGGGGACGTCCTCGGCCCGCGCAGCATCTGCGAGCTTGCCACCGGTCGTTGCCACGATCCGTCGGGCACCGAGCGCGCCGGCCGCCTCGTAGACGGCGAGCGTCTCCTCCGTGTTGCCGGAGTAACTCGCGCACAGCACGGCGGTGTCTGGCGTGGTCCATGCGGGGAGCGCATAGCCGCGAGCAAGCACGATCGATCGCGACGCGCGGTCGCCGAGGGCCGCCCTGGCGAGCGAGCCGCCGATCGCCGAGCCACCCATCCCGGCGACGATCAGGCCGCCCGGGGCGTCGAAAGGCTCGAGATTCGCCGACTCCACCCGCCACAGCGCATCGCGCAATTGGTCGGGCATCGCGAGGATGTCCTCGATCTGCCGGGCGGAGTCGACCGACGCGATCGACTCGCGGCTGAGATCGACGGTCGTGCTCAAAACCGGATGGCTCCATCGGGCAGCTCCACGCCAGGGAAGATACGCGCGCCGGCCGCGAGCATGTTTCCCGACCCGATCCTGACGCGCTCGCCGACGACGACGCCACCTCCGATGTGGCAGTGATCGCCGATCGTCGCGTTCGTGCCAACGATCGATCCGCTGATGGTCGTCGACGCTCCGACGCTGACCCCATCGAGCAGCACCGACGATTCCACGCGGGCGCCCTCGCCGACGGTCACGCCCTCGCCCAGCGCGCTCCGATCGCCAACCAGCGCCCGGGCGCCGATAGAGGAACCGGACCCCACCAGGACCGGCGCGACCACGCGACCCTCGACCTTCGCACCGTCGATGAGCACCAGTCCGGAGCCGCGAAGCTGGCGACCGACGTCGGTGTTCACCTTGCCCTCGAGAATGTCGTAGGTCCCCTTCAGGTAGCGGTCCGGCGTCCCGATGTCGAGCCAGTACCCGCTCGCCTCGTACCCATACAGCCCGCGGCCGATCAGCGTGGGAAAGACATCGCGCTCGATCGAGATGTTCGTCCCGGCAGGGGCCATTCCTTCCAGCACGTCGCGCTCGAGGATGTAGGCGCCGGCGCTGATCAGGTTGGTGTCGAGCTCCTCGGGGCCTGGCTTCTCCACGAAGTCATTGACCGAGCCGTCGGCGTCCAGCCGCACCAGTCCATACGCCGATGGATCGTCGACCGGATAGAGCGCGAGCGTGGCGCGCGCGCCGGTGCGTTCGTGCTGCGCGAGCTGCTCGGTCAGGTCGATGTCGGTCAGCACATCGCCGTTGAGCATGAAGAAGCGGTCGTCGAGCAGTTCCTCGGCGAACTTGAGCGCACCGCCTGTGCCGAGCGGCCGAGGTTCCTCGAGATAGCGCAGCCGGATCCCAAGCCCCGAGCCGTCGCCGAGCACGGCCCGAACCTGATCGGCCATGAATCCGCACCCGAGGATCACGTCCTCGACCCCGTGCTCGTGTAGCCACCTGAGCATGTACGAGATGAACGGACGGCCGACTAGCGGGACGACCGGCTTCGGGATCGTCGAGGTCAGCGGCCGCAGGCGGGTCCCTTCCCCGCCCGCGAGAATCAGCGCCTGCAAGTCAGCGGCCCCGACGGCCGGCCATCAACGCCCGATGCCCTCATAGATGAAGCCGGCGGCCCGGACCGCGTCCGGGTCGACGAAGTTGCGCCCGTCGACTATGAGGTTGCCCCGCATACGTTCGGCCGCCGCGCTCCAGTCGAGCTCGGCGAACTCGGGCCACTCGGTGACGATCACACACGCGTCGGCGTCCGTGACCGCTTCGAGCGCATGGTCCGCAAACTGGACGCCGAACATCAGCTTGCGGGCCTCCTTCTCCGCGATCGGGTCGTACGCCCGCACACTGGCGCCGTCGGCCTGAAGCCGCGCCGACAGGACCAGCGACGACGCCTCGCGCATGTCGTCGGTGTTCGCCTTGAAGGCCAGGCCCAGCAGCGCGACGCGCTTTCCCACCAGCGAGCCCAGGTGCTTCTGAAGCTTCCCGATCACCCGCCGCTTCTGCAGCTCGTTGACCTCGATCACCGCGGTCAGCAGCTGGAAGTGGTAGCCCGAGTTGCCGGCGAGCTGTTTCAACGCCGAGACGTCCTTCGGGAAGCAAGACCCCCCGAAACCAATACCCGGTTTCAGGAAATGCGTCCCAATCCGCCGGTCGAGACCCATCCCCCGCGCCACCTCGAGCACGTCCGCGCCGGTCTCCTCGCACACGTTCGCGATCTCGTTGATGAACGAGATCTTCGTGGCCAGGAAGGCGTTCGCCGCGAGCTTGATCATCTCGGCGCTGGCGACGTCGGTCCGCACCTGCGGCGCATCGAGCGGCGAGTAGAGCTCCATCACCGCATCGCCCGCCCAGTCGCCGTCGTCGCCGACGACCACCCGGTCCGGGTGGCGGAAATCCTCGAGCGCCGAGCCCTCTTTCAGGAACTCCGGGCATGACACGTAGGCGAAGCCGTCCTTCCCCCGCTCGATCAGCGTTCGCCGGATCGCGGCACCGGTCCCGACGGGCACGGTCGATTTCATCACGAGCGCGTGACGGTCAGAGCGCGGCATCGCGTCGACCACCGCGTTCACGGCGGAAAGGTCGGCGTCTCCGGAATACGTGGGTGGCGTGCCCACTGCCACGAACAGCAGCCGCGCGTGCTCCAGCGCCGGCTCGAGCTCGGTCGAGAAATGCAGCAGTCCGCGGTTGGCAGCTATCGACTCGGCCAGACCGGGCTCGTAGATGGGGATCTCGCCCCGCTCCAGCCGAGCGATCTTGTCCGCGTCGATGTCGACGCACCACACCTCGCTGCCGAGTTCTGCAAACCCGGCAGCGGTCACCAGTCCGACGTAGCCTGTTCCGATCACCGCGATGGGTTCGCGTGCTCCGACCATCGGTGGGAGGGTAGCGGTCTACTTGCCGCCGGCCTGCGTGAACGACGCGGCGATCGCGACCAGTTGCTTGTTGCCGATGCTGTCGGTCAGGGTGTTCGACACCCAGTAGACCCCCTGCGAGGTCTTCCAAGCCACCAGACTCAGCTTGCCCCCGTTCGAGTACAGCAGCAACTGCTTGCCGTTCACGGTCTTCGTCTGGGTCGGACTTTGCAATATCGGCGGGTTTTCCCAGGTCGTGCCCTGCACGCCGTAGTACTCGCCGAGCACCGGGTTGATCGCAATCGTCATGCGATATGAGTAATGCGATATTCCCTGCCGGTCGTGGAGCAGGTACGCCCGGGGGTAATACCCGGATCCGGCGCCACCTTCGACCGGACACACGCTCGTGGTATTCGAGCAGTACTGGGCGCCGCTCACGATCAGCTTCGGATAGTAAATCGGGATACCGAGCGGACCGAGGGCTTTCGCCTGAGCCACGCCGTCGGAGACGTTCGCACTAAGTCCAGGCGCGCTGCCGCCACCCCCGCCGCCACGCTTTCCGCCGGTGCTGGCCGCGCCCGCCGAAGGTCCGGCCGCCGGAGCGGGCTGAGTCTCGGTCTGGCTCATGAACTGGTGAAACGCGTTCTGCTCGGCGCCCGGATTGGCCGAGACGTAGCACGGGGTCTGCTGAACTGCGGTGCTGGCCGTGGGCGCCACCGGCGCGCAGGGGAGCAGGATGGCTGGGAATGGGATCTGCTTGATGGTGTGGCCGGCCGAGAAGGCGACCAGGTCGAACAGGTTGAGCAACCCGTCGGTGGTGTGGAGATCGTGGTCGGTCTGTGCGTGCTGACCGAAGATCTTCAGCAGCGCGCCCTCGTCCTGGATGATCTGGTCTTGCGAGAACTGTGATTTCGCCCACCGGATGAAGTCCTGCTGGCGGGCGTTGCGCACGATGTCGCTGTCGGTGTGCCGGAAGCGAACGAACGCCAGCGCATCAGTCCCGCATAGCTTCTGGTAACCGGGCTGGACGTCGATGCTCGAGTAATCCGTGTACGCCGTGTTGTTGTAGTACCGGTGGTCGACGTCGGTGTAGACGCATCCGATGGCGTTGACAAGGTCTTCGAATCCGCCGAAGTTGACATCGATGATGTGGTTGATCTTCAGGCCGGGAAAGATCTGCTGCTCGAGGATCTTGACCAGCAGATTGTCGCCACCGATCGAGTAGGCGGCATTGAGCTTGTCGGTCGCCTCAAACCCACCCTCGGGAATCTGGACCTTCAGGTCGCGGGGCACCGATAGGAGGTTGATAGTCGAAGAGTTCGGGTCGATGTGGACGAGCATCATCGTGTCGGTGTTCGAATACTTGAATGGCTCGCCGGCGCGGTGGTCGGACCCCACCAGCAGGAGCGTCTGCGCGCTGCCGGGATTCGGAACGGTCACTGCCTTCGACGCCTGCAATGCCGGTGTGGCGTCGAGATAGTGGGTGATCTGCCTGACCTGGAGCAGGCCGGCGACCGCCGTCGCGGTGGCGGCGAAAGCAATCACGAGCACGCCGGCGACCGCGAACCGCACCAACGAACCTAGCCGCGACTTCGGGATCAGCCGCCTCATCCGAGACCCCCGTCGATCGCGGTCAGGCCGGACCGCGACTCGACGACGCTCGCCTCCCGGACTCCATCCGAAGCCGAAGCCGAAGCGGGCTCCGCCGGCCGCTCGAGCCACATCGGCAGCGTACGCACGAAGCCGACGAGCGAGCGCCGGTAGCGCGCCATCGAGGACACCGAAACCCACTCCTCGGGGCCGTGGTGCCCCGCGCCGTCCGGGCCGAACTCGACCGCCGGGATGCCCGCCGCCATGAACGCGACGGCGTCGGATGCCCCGTCGCGGCCGACGCTCAGAACCTCCTTGTCGGGGATCGATCGCGTCACGGCCTCGCGCAGCGCCTGCACGTACGGATTGCCACGAGCGACGCTGACGGGCGGAAAGATGAAGGACCGGGTTACGTCGATCGACGGGATCCGAGCGATCTGATCGAGGATCAACTCGGGATCCTGCCCGGGCAGGAAGCGGATGTCGACTGACATCCGGCACTCGTCGGGGACCTTGTTGATCGCGTCGCCGCCCTCGATCCGGCCGAGGTTGATCGACGGCCGGTCGAACACCTCCGAAGACTCCCTCGAGAACGGCAGCGACTCGATCGCGCGGAACACGTCAACGGCCTTCAGCACCGCGTTGTCGCCGAGCCACGGCGTCGAACTGTGCGCGGCCCGGCCGTGGACCTCAATCACCATCGCCAGCACGCCCTTGGCCTCCACCCCGATGTGGAGGTTGGTCGGCTCGCCTGTGATCGCGAAGTCGCCGCCGAGGCCGTGGGCCACCACGGCGTCGGTCGAGCGATCCTCGATCTCCTCGGACTCCTCGTCGGGGACGCATACAAGCCTCACACGTACCTGTCCCTGGCGCTCGAGGTCCTTGAGCGCGCACATCATCGACGCCAGGCCGCCCTTCATGTCGTACGCACCCCGGCCGATCAGCCGGTCCCCGTCGATGTGGGGCTCGAACTGCTCGGGCCGTCCGGGCACGACGTCGAGGTGCCCGTGGAATACCACGCACGGGTGCTCCTGGCCCTCATCGCCGGAAGGCCCGACCTCCGCCACCAATACGGGCAGCCCGTTGTGATCGTGGTGTCGCACCTCGATGTCGCGGGATTCGAGCCACCCCTTCACGAATCCTGCTGCCGCGACGATCTCCTCCGGTCTGGACGTCTCGTAGGAGATCAGGCGCTCGGCCAGAACGAGCTCGTCGAGCATTCCGACAGGATACGGGCGCCGGTGGTCTCTAGCCCTCGGCGATGCTCAGGAACGCCTCGAGCCGGCGCTTATCGCGCTCGGCCACCCGCCGCTTCTCAGTGTCGTCCCCCGCCGAGTCGAGCTCGCGTTCGGCCTGCTGTAGCCGCTCGCGCAGCGCACCGGTGTCCATATCCCCTGGGGCGTGCGCCTCCTCGACAAGAATCAGCGCCGTGTTCTCGGCCACCTGGAGGTAGCCCTCGGCCTGGGCGAACCGGACAACCTCCGACTCGGTCTTGTAGAGGCGGAGCTCGGTCGGATCGAGGATCGCCAGGACCGGCTCGTGGTGGGCGAGGATGCCGATCGACCCGACCACGGTCTTGGTCGAGACCAGCTCGACCTCGTCGTTGAACACCTCGCCCTCGGGCGTGAGGACCTCGGCGCGGAACTTCTCGTGCGCCACCCGCGCCTACTCCTTGCTCTCGTCGCCGTCGGACGCGTCCTCGCCGCTGCCCTTGGAATCGTCGCCGCCCTCGGAATCGCGGCTGCGCTTGGAATCGTCGCCGCCCTCGGAATCGTCGCCGCCCGAGGCCTTCGGCTCTTCCTTGCCGTCACCGGAATCCTCCTTGGACTCCTCCTCGCCGCCGCCTTCCTCGCCGCCGCCGGCATCACGGACGACGTCGTCGATCGTGCCCTTCAGGAAGAAGGCGCGCTCGGGGAGATCGTCGTACTTGCCCTCGAGGATCTCCTTGAAGCCCCGGATCGACTCCGCGATCGGCACGTAGACGCCCGGCGTGCCCGTGAACTGCTCGGCCACGTGGAAGGGCTGCGACAGGAATCGCTCGATCTTGCGCGCCCGGTTGACCGTGAGCCGGTCCTCGTCGGACAGCTCGTCGATACCAAGGATCGCGATGATGTCCTGGAGCTCGCGATACCGCTGGAGCACCTGCTTGACCTGGTTGGCGACGTCGAAGTGCTCCTCGCCGACGATCTCCGCCTTGAGGATCGTCGAGGTCGAGTCGAGCGGGTCGACGGCCGGGTAGATGCCCTTCTCCGCGATTGAGCGGGACAGCGTGGTCGTCGCGTTGAGGTGGGCGAAGACCGACGCCGGAGCCGGGTCGGTGAGGTCGTCGGCGGGGACGTAGATCGCCTGGATCGACGTGACCGAGCCTTCCTTGGTCGAGGTGATCCGCTCCTGGAGCTCGCCCATCTCGGACTCGAGCGTCGGCTGGTAGCCGACCTGAGACGGCATCCGTCCGAGCAGCGCGGACACCTCGGAGCCGGCCTGGACGAACCGGAAGATGTTGTCGATGAACAGCAGCACGTCCTGATGCTCCTCATCGCGGAAGTACTCGGCCATGGTCAGGCCCGACAGCGCGACGCGCATGCGGGCGCCCGGCGGCTCGTTCATCTGGCCGAACACCAGCATGGTCTTCTCGAGCACGCCCGATTCCTTCATCTCGAGCCACAGGTCGTTGCCCTCGCGCGAGCGCTCGCCCACGCCGCAGAACGCCGACAGTCCCTCGTGCTCCTCGGCCAGGTTGCGGATCAGCTCCTGGATGATCACCGTCTTGCCCACGCCGGCGCCGCCGAACAGGCCGACCTTGCCACCCTTGGCATAAGGGGCCAGCAGGTCGATGACCTTGATGCCGGTTTCGAACATCTCGGTCGTCGGCGTCAGGTCCTCCACCGTCGGCGCGTCTCGGTGAATCGGCCACCGCTTGACATCGTCGGGCAAGGGCTCACCGAGGTCGATCGGGTCGCCGAGCAGGTTGAAGATCCGTCCGAGCGTGATGTCGCCGACGGGCACGGTGATCGGCGCGCCGCTGTCGATCACCTCGACGCCCCGCGCGAGGCCGTCTGTCGTGTCCATCGCCACCGCGCGCACTCGGTCGTCGCCGAGATGCTGCTGCACCTCGCACACCAGCCAGGGGTCCTCTTCGGCTGCGATGTCGAGCGCCTCTTCCTCGCGCGCGACCGAGGGACGACGAATGAGGATCGCGTGGTTGATCTCGGGCAGCTTGTCGGGGAACACGGCCTCGATCACGACGCCCTGAACCTCTTCGACCCGCCCGGTGTTCCTCTTGTCGGGCTCGCCCTGTGGGGATTCGCTGCGCTGTTCTTGTGCTACTGACATAGCTTCTCCAGTGTAGGTCTACCCGGACAGCCCTTCGGCTCCCGCCACGACCTCGAGGATCTCCTGGGTGATCTCGGCCTGACGGGCTCGGTTCATTTCGAGGGTGAGGGTCTTAATCAACTCGCTGGCATTGTCCGACGCACTGTGCATCGCAGTCATCCGCGCGCCGTGCTCGGATGCGGTCGACTCGAGCAGCGCCCGGTAGATCGAGATCTCGACGTAATCGGGCACGAGGCGCTTGAGGATCTCCTCCGGATCCGGCTCGTATTCGACAAGCGCCCGCGGCTCCGAGGAGCGCTCTGAGGACTCGCGCTCGTCCTTGGACTCGGATTCGTCCTCGTCGAGCAGTGTGGCTTGCTGGAGCGGCAGGAGCGTCTCGCGCCGCACTTCCTGGGACACCGGCGAGATGTAGCCGTTGTAGAAGATCTCGACCTTGTCGACTTCGTTGTCGATGTAGGCCGCCATCAGCCGGTCGGCGATCCGCCGGGCGTCGGCGTACGAGGGGCGATCCGTGAATCCGGTGAAGCTCTCGGCGGGCTCCAGCCCTCGGAAGGTCAGCGACGTCGTGGGGCGGCGCCCGGAGGCGAAGTACACCGGCGTCTGACCCTCCGCCTCATGTTCGCGCCCCGCCGCTACGCCGGCACGGACGATGTTCGAGTTGAACGCGCCGGCCAGGCCGCGATCCCCCGCGATCAGCAGCAGGCCCACCCGGTTGATCTGGTCATGCTCCTGGAGGATGGGCAGCTGCGGGACGCTGCCCGCCGCCTCGGCCGCCTGGCGCGTCATCCGCCGGATCGCGTCCGCGTACGGGCGTAGCGCCTCGATCCGCTGCTCGGCACGCCGCAGGCGGGCCGCGGCGACCAGCTCGAGCGCCCTGGCGATCTTCTGGATGTTCTTGACCGCGCCGATGCGGTTCTTGACGTCTCGTTGGGACGGCATCGATCGACTCCGGGCTCAGCGGCTCACGCCGCCCTGGCCTCGCCCTCATCGATCGGATGGCCCTCCTCGTCGAGGTCGAAGCCGAAGTCCTCGGCGAACTTCGCCACCGCGTCTTCAACCGCCTGCTGGGTCTCGTCGCTCCAGTCGCCGCCGGCGATCTTCCCCAGCAGCTCCGCCTGGTTGGCCCGGAATGACTCGGTGAGCTCCGCGAGGAACCGATCGACCTTCTCGACCACGATCCGGTCCAGATACCCGTTGGTGGCGGCGTACACCTGGATCACCTGGTCCTCGACCGGCATCGGGTGGCGCTCGGGCTGGTTGAGCGTCTTCACGAGTCGCTCGCCGCGTGCAAGCGTCCGCTGCGTGGCCGGGTCGAGCTCGGAGCCGAACTGGGAAAACGCCTCGAGCTCCCGGTACTGGGAGAGCTCTAGCTTGAGCCGTCCGGCCACCCGACGCATCGGCGTGATCTGGGCGTTGCCCCCGACCCGCGAGACCGAGATGCCGACGTTGATCGCCGGCCGCACGCCCGAGTTGAACAGGCCGGGCTCCAGGTAGATCTGCCCGTCGGTGATCGAGATCACGTTGGTCGGCACGTACGCGGACACGTCGCCGGCCTGGGTCTCGATCACCGGCAGCGCGGTCAGCGAGCCGGCACCGAGATCGTCGTTCAGCTTGACGGCGCGCTCGAGCAGCCTCGAATGGAGATAGAACACGTCACCCGGGTACGCCTCGCGGCCCGGCGGACGGCGCAACAGGAGCGACATCTGGCGGTAGGCGACGGCGTGCTTGGAAAGGTCGTCGTAGACCACCAACGCCGCCTTGCCGTTGTACAGAAAGTGCTCGCCCATCGCGCAGCCCGCGTACGGGGCGAGGAACTTGATCGGCGCCGCCTCGTCGGCGGCGGCCATCACGATGATCGTGTTGTCGAGCGCCCCGGCGTCCTCGAGCGTCTTGGCGAGGCCGACGACCGTCGACTTCCGCTGCCCGATGGCGACGTAGATACACAGGAGGTCGCGGTCCTGGTTGTTGATGATCGCGTCGACCGCGATGGCGGTCTTGCCCGTCTGGCGGTCGCCGATGATAAGCTCTCGCTGCCCACGGCCAATCGGGATCATCGAGTCGATCGCCTTGAGCCCCGTAAGCATGGGCTCCTTCACCGGCTGGCGCTGGACGACGCCGGGGGCCTTGAACTCGGACGGCCGCGTCTCGGTGGTGTTGATCGCGCCTTTGCCGTCGAGCGGGTTGCCGAGCGGGTCGACGATCCGCCCGAGCAGCTCCTCGCCGACCGGGATCTCGAGCAGACGCTTGGTCCGCCTGACGGTGTCGCCCTCGACGATCTTCTCCCACTCCCCGAACAGCACGGCGCCGACGTTGTCGGACTCGAGGTTGAGCGCCAGCGCGGTTACGTCGTGCGGCAGCTCGAGCATCTCGAACGACATGCAGTTCTCGAGCCCGTGGATCCGGCAGATGCCGTCGGCGACCGACAGGACCGTGCCCACCTCGGTGAGCTCGGCATTGGTCGTGTCGAGCCCTTCTATCCGGCTCTTGAGGATTGAGGTGATCTCGTCAGGGTTGATCTGCATTCATGACTCCTTGGCGGGCGAGGGTAGCTACGCCCGCGCGACTTGCTTGCGAAGTTGTTCCAGTCGGTTACGGATCGAGGCGTCGAGGATGACATTGCCGACCCGCAGCACGATTCCGCCGAGGATGTCCGGATCGACCTTGCTCGACAGCTCAACCGTGCGCTTGGTCTGCTCTCCGATGCGGTCACCGATGGATGCGACCGTCGCCTTGTCGAGCTCGATCGCGCTCGTCACCTCGACCGCCAGCAGGTGGCGCTCGTCCTCCCACATCTCCTGGTAGTCGTCCCGGATCCGGAAGACCGCGGGCATCCGGTGACGCTCGATCAGCGCCTCCAGGAAGTTCATGAACACGGGCTCGGCCCCGGTCACCACCCGCTTGAGGCCGTCCTTCTTCTCCTCGGTCGAGAAGTACGGGGAGAAGAGGAACACGGCGAGCTCGCGGTTGTCGTGCAACGCCTGTGCGAACTCGTTCAGATCATCGCGCACCTGATCGAGGAGGCCGTGTTCCTTGGCCACCTCGAACAGCGCCCGAGCGTATACCTGGGCGATCTCTTCCACTAGCGGTGACCCCCGTGCGGCCGCATGCTAGTGACCGTCCTCCGCGGGCGCGAGCGCGCTGAAGTCGAGCTCTGAGAGCGCCTCTTCGACGAGCCGGCGCTGGTCCTGCTCGTCGAGCACCTTGCGCGTCACCTTCTCGGTCGCTGACACGGTCAGGTCGGCCACCTCGCGGCGGATCTCTTGGATCGCGCGGCGGGTCTCGGCATCGATCTCGCGACGAGTCTGCTCCATCAGCTGCTCGCGGCGCTTCTCGGCCTGCTCCTGCGCATTGCGCTCGGTCACCTCGCCGGTCTTGCGAGCGCGGTCGAGGATCTCCTCGGCCTGAGTCCGGGCCTCGCGGAGCCGCTCGCGGTATTCGGCGAGAAGGTCGTCGGCCTCGCGGCGAACGCGCTCGGCGTGATCGATCGACTCCTCGATCGCGTGTTGACGCTTGTCGAGCGCCTCGGAGATCCGCGGGAAGGCAACCTTCCACAGGATGTACATCGAGATGCCGAACAAGAGCAGGGTCCAGATCATCAACCCGACATTCGGGGTGATCAGGAACGAGCCGCTCGAGGACGCGATGGGCATATGCGAGACGGCGGCCATCTACTTGAGCACGTAAGAGAGCAAGCCGGCGACTAGGCCGTAGAAGAACACGGCTTCGGTGAGCGCGAATCCCAGCCACTGAATGCTGGTGATTTCATCGCGCATTTCGGGCTGGCGGGTGACCGCCTCGATCACCTTGCCGAAGATGATGCCGATGCCCACACCGGCGCCGACCGCGCCGAGACCGCCACCGACCGCAATCCCGAAGCCGGCCGTGATCCCGGAGGCCGCGGCGATGGGGAGGCTCAATAGAAACATCAGGGGGTCTCCTTGTCGTGTTAGTGGTGAGTGGCGGCGCCGGCGATGTAAATCGCGGCCAGGGTCGCAAAGATGAACGCCTGGAGTGTCGCCACCAGGCCCAGCTCGAAGATGTAGATCGCGATGGCGGCCGGGAGCGCGAACCAGCCGAGCGCCTGGAGCCCGAGGATCACCGCGAGCCCGCCCGCCAGGAACAAGAGGATGATGTGTCCGGCGAAGATGTTGGCCCAAAGTCGGATGGTCAACGACAGCAGCCGCATCAGGGTGGAGATCACCTCGATCGGGAAGATCAGCAGCAGCATCGGCCCGTGAACGCCCGCGGGGACGAGGCTCTTCAGGTACCCGATCGGGCCCTGTGTCCTGATTCCAACCGTGATGAAAGCGACGAACACGACGAGTGCCAGCACCAACGGCACCGAGATGTTCGCGGTCGCCGCATACAGCGCAAACGACGGGATGTGGGCGCCGAATAGGGTGAACTTTTCTTCGCTGTTCGTCGGCAGCGGCAGGTAGCCGACCAGATTGCAGAACCAGATGAACAGGAACAGCGTGCCGAGAAACGGGAACCACTTGGCGGCCATCGAGTCGGGCATGTTCCCGCGGGTGATGTTGTTCCGCATGAGCGAATAGAGCACCTCGACTGCCGTCTGGACCTTGTTCGGCCGCGCCTGCATTCGACCCGCGATCCACACCATCGTGAATATGGTCAGCACCGTCGCGATGAACAGGTAGAGCACAGCGCGATTGATGCTGAATACACCGAGGCTCACCCAGTTGACGAGCTTGAACTCGTTCTGGATCTGGAACTCGTTGTTCTTGTGCTGGCTGAACCCGTAGATCGCGATCAGCAGGATGAAAATGCCGATGTACGCCCCGAAACACGCGAGCAGGACCTTCTGGGTCTTGCTCATCGGCGCGCGCCTCTCGGGCGAGTCAGGAACGACAAGACGAGTTGGGCGGTGAACGCGAACACGATCACGAGCAGCGCGGTCAGCCCGTCGTCCCGGCCGGAGCCGTTGCGGACCAGGATCACGGCGATCGCCAGCAGAAACAGCCGCCCGAGCAAGTAGGCCAGTCGGAGCGTGACCTCGCTCCTTGGGTCTTTCAGCGCCGGAATCACGCGGTCGATGGCGATCCCGACGGCGCGCAGCACTATCCAGGCGCCGGCGCCCACTAGGTAGCCAACCGCCGGCACGCCGATCAGCAGCATGATCGGCGCCGCCACCACGAGGAGAACGACGTCGAGGTAGGCCAGCGGCATGAGGTGGCCATCGGAGGTTGCGGGAGCGCTCAGCGACATGGAGGAGTCAGGGATTCGTGGTCGTCGAGATGGGGCGGGTGAAGCCGGTGTGGCTGGTCAGAGGGCCGGAAGGGTAGCGGCGCGCAACCAGGGCCGTCGCGTCAAAAGTCGTTCGCCTGCGCGCACCAAGGGCCCCACCTTCGCGGGTCCGGTGGGGAACAACGTTAGCGGGAGGTTAGCGCCGCCGGGTCGCCCCCGGCAACCGTGTTCGCAGTAATCCGAACGTCAATGCGCCGCGGGCGCCGGCGGATTTAGAGCGCTCAATGCGCCGCCGGCGCCCGGCGGATTCGGGGCTTGGGAAGCTGTCCCTCTGCCCACATCGCCGCGATCCCGGCGCGAGGCAACCCAAACGCCCCCTCGTACACCAAGAAACGGGGCTCCCATCGAGGGAAGAACTTGGCGTTGAAGCGGTACAGGCTCTCGATCTGGAAGAACGGGTTGCCGAGCGTGATCAGCTTCCCGAGCAGTCGCTCGAGCCGCTTCTCGGGGCTGTGCATCCACTTTGCGAACGCCGCGAAGTTGAGCGACAGCTCGTCGGTCCCGCGCTCGCGCAGCAACTCGATCGCGCGAACGACCAAGAACTCGGTCAGTCCGTTCGGCGTGTCCGGGTCGCGGCGCATGAGCGACAGCGACACCGCAGACCGGCCGTAGCACGGAACGAAGTGCAGGACACCGCGGATCGCGCCGGTCTCGTCGCGCGCGAGCACGACGATCGTCTCGTGGTCGTGCTCGCCCTGGAGCGAGTCCATCGCCATCGAGAAGCCGCGCTCGGGGGCGCCCTGGCGTCCGATCTCGACCACCTCCTCCAGCCGTTCGATCGTGTCCTGATCGAGCGCGCGGAGATCGTGCGCCTCGGCCTCGTAGCCAGCCTTGCTGAGACGCGTCACCGACTGGCGCACCTTGCGGATCGGGCGGCCCTCGAGCGAGAAGCGGTCGAGCTCGACGACCGCCTCGTCGCCGAGGTAGATCGTGTGCAACCCGAGCTCCTGGTACAGCGGGCACAGCCGCTCACTCGCGCCGAGCGCGCCCAGCTTCAGGCCGCGCGCGTCAGCGAACTGGCGGACCTGGTGAAGCAGTTCGGGCAGCGCGTCCGCCGGCCCGACCGGATCGCCCGACAGCAGCAGGACGCCGTTCTCGATCGCGTAGGCCACAAACGCCTGCCGGTCTTCGCTGAAGATGTAGTTGCCGTCAGAGCGGAGCTTGAAGAACGCAAGCGTGTCGGCGCCGTGGGCTCGCACGAGATCGGCGGCCACCTGGCGCGCGGCGGGGCTTGCCGGCGCGCGCGGAACCGTCAGCGGCCGGAAGATCAAGTAAGCGATCATCAGCAGCGTCCCGAGCTCGAGCACGTGGACGCCGATCGGGATGTGGTGGTGGAAGTGGACGGGGCCGGGCTGGAAGCGCAGCAGGTCGAACGTCTCGGTCGCGGCAGTGCTGAGGGATGCGTGGGTCCCGGTCCAGACCGCCACCAGGGCGGTGGCGCCTCCGATCAGAGCCACCGCCGGCACACGCCAGACCGCCGAGCGCAGCGTGTTCGGATCGTGTCGGACCGTGAAGGCCTCTCCGCTGAGGCCCAACGCGACGGCGACGCCCCATGTGAGGATCGACTCCTCGAAATCGAAGCCCTTGAGCAGGTCGAACAGCCCCAGCGAGAGCATCAGCACGACCGCGGCCTGCAGTGCTCGCCGGCGGCGTTTCGCCAGATACGGGGCCACGATCAGGAGCGCGGCGCCGGCCGGCAGCGCCAGCGCGTGGAACAGCCGGATCGTCTCGACCGGCTCGAATGAGAGCAGAAGATGACCGCGCCAGCGGATATTCGGCGTCAGCGCCGACGCGATGTTGACAAGCCCGACGAGCGCGGCGGCGACCGCCGCGAACGCAGGCACACGCTTCTTTATCGCTCGTATCAAAAGGCTCATCACAGGTAGAAACGGCGGATCGCGCCTTACCCTTAACCAGGGTTAGAAAACACTCACCGGCCGATGGCGCGCCGCAGCGACACACCTCCCGCTGACAGTTACCGCGCCGGCGGCTCTTGGTTACGTCGCGGAGGCGCGCAATCCTGCCCGCGACGAGGCCTCACGGGCGGCGTTCGCCTCACGAGGCGTGTGCCGCGGCAGCGCGAGTGTCAGCGCCAGCCCCAGGAACGGCAGAACTGCCACGACCTCGAACACGGCCTTCAGGCCATGGGCATCCGCCAGCAGCCCGAGAAGCGGCGCGCCCACGCCACCGAGCCCGATCGACAGGCCGATCGTCACCCCCGCCGAGACGCCGAGCCGTCCCGGCAGATACTCCTGGCCCATCACGATCGTGACGGCGAACGTCGCGATCGTCGCCGCGCCGGCGAGCGCCGCGAACGCGATCGCGAGGATCGGGTGGGCGGGACCCGTCAAAAGGAAACCGACGACCAGCGGCGGGATCACGAGCATCGAGCCAATCAGCACGTTGCGCCGGCCGAACCGGTCGGCCAGCGGGCCGCCGGCGAGCGTCCCGGCGGCGCCGCCCAGCAGCATCGCGCTCAGCGCCGCGCTACCGAGCGCCTTGCTCGTGTGCAGGACGTGGTCGTAGTAGAGCGGGATGAACGTGACCATCCCGAAGTACACGAACGAACGGACCGCGATCACCGCGGCCAGGACCGCGAACGGTCCCCACGCCTCGTCGTGTTGATCCTGCTGGACGCGGCCCCCCACGACGTCGCGGCGGAACGTCTTCAGGCGCGGAAGCTCGTGGATCATCACCGCGGCCATCGCCCACGTCGGGATCAGGAGGAACGCCGTCCCGTGGAGGCCAAAGGCGATCAGTAGCGGCGTCACGAAAACCGGGCCGAGCGCGAAGCCGATGTTGCCGCCGACGCTGAACCGGCTCATGCCGCTGGCGCGCCGCGAGCCCGAGACGTAGTTGGCAAAGCGCGATCCCTCGGGATGGAACGCGGCCACGCCGAGCCCGCTGAGCAGCACGGCGGCGAACGTCAGCGCATAGTTCGGCGCGAACCCGACGAGCGCCACGCCGAGTCCACCGAGCGCCGGCCCGAGCGGCATCAGCCAGGGCAACGACAGGCGGTCCGAGGCGAGACCGAACAGCGGCTGGATCACCGAAGAGGAGACCGTGGCGGCCAGGACGAGCGCAGACGCCGCGGCGATGCTGATGTGGTTTTCAGCGATCAGGAACGGCAGCAACGCGGGAATCGAGCCCTGCGCGATGTCCGTGAACATGTGGCACAGCGACAGCCCGGTCATCGCGCGCCGGTCTACGCCGACGCCGATCGTCGGGGTTCCGGCGGGGGCGGGCGCCGTCGTCGCGCTCACGCCTCGGGCAGCTCGGACAGTCGCTTATGGACCCGGCGGCGCTTGGCCACGAGCTCCTCCTCGAGCTGTCCGAGCGCCTGGCGACGCATGCGCACGAGCTCGAGTTGGGTCCCGATGTGCCCGAGCGCCTGCTCGAGAATGCCTCTGATCCTGTCGGGATCCGCCTCGTGCTCGAGCTCCCGTCGGAGCGCGGCGCGCGCGGTCTCGGCGTCGAGCAGCACCGCGAGCTGGTCGAGCGAGAGGCCGAGCAGATCGCGGAGCCGGATTATCTCGCGCACGCGCTCGACGTCGGCCTCGCCGTAGGCGCGGTGCTTGCCCTGGGCGCGGTCCTCGGCGCCGGGGAGCAGGCCGATCTCCTCGTAGTAGCGGATCGTCCGCGCAGTCGTTCCGGTGAGCTCGGCGACCTCTCCGATCCGGAGCGGCTTGGTCGCTGTCGTGCTCACGCCGCCACCTTCTCAGGCCGCGGAGTCGCGGACGCGCGCGCCTCGAGCTCCTGCTCCGCCTTCATATGCGAGGGGCGCGCCGCGCTGATCGCGGCGCCGAGCAGCGAGATCCCGGCCAGGCACCACAGCGCGGTGTGCATGTTCGACATGAACGGCACGAGCTGCGCGTTCGTGATGTGGTTGGCCAGACCGCTGAAGACCGCGAACAGGACGCTCTTCGGCACGCTGGACGTGACGACCGCGAGCACGAACGCGATCGAGATGACCGCGCCCGTGTTTTGCACGAGCACCCGGGCACCGGCCGCGATGCCGCGGCGGTGCGGCGGAACCGTGCCCATCATCGCCGCGGTGTTGGGCGAGTTGAACATGCCCGAGCCGACCCCGACGATGAACATGTACACGCCAGGGGCCAGGTAAGCGGTGTCTCGCTGCAGTGTGGTCATCAGTGCGAGTCCGGCGGCCTGGACGAGCATTCCCGCCACCGCCATCCCGCGCGAGCCGCGGCGGTCGGCCCAGATCCCGGCCAGCGGCGAGGCGATCAGCATCCCGATCGCCAGCGGCGCGAGCTTCAGCCCGGCGAGAATCGGCGAGTTGCCCTGCACGCCCTGGAAGTAGAAGACGAACACGAACATCAGCGCGAATCGCGCCAGACCATTCGTGAATGCGGCGAGTGAGGCTGCCGCGAACAGCCGGTTCTTGAAGATCGACAGGTCGAGCATCGGCGATTTCACCCGGCTCTCGATCAGGACGAAGCCGGGAAGGAAGATCGCCGCGGCGGCCAGGCTCACGACCACGCCGGTGTTGCTCCAGCCGGACAGGCCGCCCTTTGAGATGCCGTACACGAGCCCGGTGAGGCCGATCAGGAACGTGATCGTGCCGATAGCGTCGAAGCTGCGGTCCTCCGAGCGGCCGGTGACCTCGTGGAGGATCAGCCACGCCCACAGGCTGCCGCCGAGCGCGAACGGCACGTTGAACCAGAACACCCAGTGCCACGAGATCAGCACCAGCGCGCCACCGAGCACCGGGCCGATCACTAGCCCGATCGCGGCCACCATCGTGTTCGTGCCCATCGCGAGCCCGAGCTGTTCGCGCGGGAAGGCGTCGGTGACGATCGCGGCCGCGTTCGCGAACAGGAACGAGCCGCCGATGCCCTGGGCGATCCGCCACAGGATCAGCTCCGTGCCGCTGCCGGAGAACCCGGCGCCCAACGACGCCAGCGCGAACAGCACGAACCCACCGATGTAGGCCTGCTTTCGCCCGAACTGGTCAGACAGCCTGCCGGCGCTCAGCACGAGCACGGTCGAGGCGATCATGTACACGAGGATCACCCACACGAGCTCGAGCAGGCTGGTGTGCAAGCTCCGCTCCAGGTCCGGCAGCGCAATGATCAGCGTGCCCGAGTTAATCGTCGCCAGCAGCATCCCCAGGCTGGTGCACGACAGCGCCCACCACTTGTAGGAGTCGTGCCCGGCGTGGACGCCGATGCGGCGGGCGCGATTTGACTGGACTGCCGACATAGTCCTCCGAATCTGATTCTTACGTTAACGTCAGAATAGCAGGAAGGGGGTCGCCGCCGGGCGCCGCCGGCGCGGGTCGCCGGCGCGGTCGCCGGTGGGGGTCGCCGGCGAGGGGGCGAGGGTCGCCGGCGGGGGTCGCCGGCGGGGGTCGCCGGCAAGGGGGCGGGGGTCGCCGGCGCCGGAGTTCAGGACGAGGTCGCCGGATTTCGCTACGGACCTGCAACAACCCCGTTCCAACTCGGCGGAAAACGCGCCGCCCGCGGTTATTAGGCCCGATACTGGGCGCCGATGGGCCCGAAATCACCTGCACAGCTCGACAATCGCGTCAAACCTTCCGGACCTTGCCGAGCTACGCACGATAATCGCGGGCAACACGGCAAGGTCGAGCTGCAGCGGCGCCAGTGACGAGTTATGGATGCCGTGGAGCGGGCAATCGCGAGGATTGGCGGCCGACAGGACAACGTGATCACGGATGACCAGCTGCTCGAGGCCGGTTTGACCCGGGGAGCAATCGCGCACCGGACCCGTGTGAAGCGAATTCGGCGGCTGCACCGAGGCGTGTACCTCCTTGGTCCGGCGCCACCAACCCCGATGGCGCGCGCTCGGGCCGCGGTCCTCGCCTGCCGACCAGACGCCGTGGCCAGCCACCGCTCAGCCGCCTGCCTTTTCGGCCTTCTCCCCGAGATCGAAAGTGCCGACGTTCAGGTGACGGTCGTCGGCCGCAACCCAGGCATCCACCCCGGCATCCGGCTCCATCGGGTGGCCATCCTCCCGCGCCCAGACGTCACGACCATCAACGGCATCAAGGTCACCTCAATCGCCAGAACCATCTGCGACCTGGCCGCCACCGAGTCCACCCGCGACACCGAGCATGCCCTCCAAGAAGCCCTCTTCCGCGACAAGACCATCGACCGCGCGGTAGCCGCAGTACTGACCCGCGAACCCCGCCGGCGAGGTGCCCGCGTGATCCGGTCGCTCCTAAAGGACCCGCGCCTCACCCGGTCCGAAAGAGAACGCCGAATCCTCAAACTAATCGACCAGGCGCAGCTCCCGAAGCCGCTCACCAACGTCCACCTCCACGGCTACGTCGCCGACGTGTACTGGCCGCACCACAACCTCATCCTCGAGTTCGACGGATGGCAGGGACACGGCCACCGCCTCGCCTTCGAGAGCAACCGAAAGCGCGATCAGGTCATGCTGGCGGCGGGCCTGCGCACCCTCCGCGTCACCGACCGCCAGCTGACGAACGAGGCGATTGCGCTGGTGGCCCGAATCGCCCAGACCCTGAGATAGGGCCGCACCAGTCCTCCGCCCCTGCCATGCTTCCCCGACGGCATGCGGTACTGGGACGCACTGTTCGCCTTCGTGGTGGCGATGGCGGTCGCCACCCTACTGACCCCGCTGACCGCCAGGTTGGCGAGGCGGGTCGGTGCTGTCGCGACCCCGAGTGACCGCGGCTTGGCGGAGCGGGAGACGCCCGCGCTGGGCGGCCTCGCGATCCTTGCCGGCGTGCTGGTCGCCTCGGCGTTCTGGCTGCCGTCGACGATCAGCCTCCACCACACGGCGGGCACCGCGCCCGGCACCAGCGGCACCGTCCACACCTGGGCGATCCTCGTCGGCGCGTGTCTGATCACGCTCGTGGGCGCGATCGACGATGCCCATCCGCTGAGGCCGCAGTGGAAGCTGCTCGGCCAGATCGCGGCGGCGGTGATCGTGGTTACGGTCGGAGGCGCGGTCGTGACGGACGTCAGGATCCCGTTCGCCGGCACGCTTCAGCTGCCGAACACCGGCGGCGTGCTCACCGTGATCTGGCTGGTCGGCCTGATGAACGTCGTGAACCTGTCCGACGGCGTCGACGGCCTCGCGGCCGGGCTGTGCACGATCGACGGGGTTGCGTTCGCGATCATCGCGTACGACTTGGGCATCAACGGAGCGGGCGTGCTCGCCGCACTCACCGCCGGCGCAGCGCTCGGGTTCCTGTTCCACAACTTCCCGCCGGCATCGTCGTTCATGGGCGACGCCGGGGCGAACCTGCTCGGCTACCTGCTCGGCGTGGTCGCGGTCATCGGCTCGGTGAAGACGGGCGCCGTCGTCGCCCTGATGGTGCCGCTGATCGTCCTCGCCGTGCCGTTCCTCGACACCGGATTCGTCGTCGCCAAGCGGCTCAAGTACAGGCGGAAGCCGTGGGCGGCGGACGCCAACCACTTCCACCACCGGATGGCGCGGATGGGGTACAGCCAGCGGCGCACCGTCGCCTACCTGTACGGGTGGACGCTGATGCTCGCCGGCGTGGCGGTGGCGCTCCGGTTCGTGCCGTACTCGGACCACAATGGGCACTACCACCTCGGGTGGGTGCTCGTGATGGTGGCGATCGGGCTGATCGCGGTCGCCGCCAGCATCTATCTGATCTACGTGCTCGAGATCCTGAAGTTCAAGAACCGGCGTGCCCGCGAACTGCGGACCGCCGATCCCGACACCACCGAGCACGAGATCGACGAGAAGGTACGGCGCGAGGTCGAGACCGGCGAGTTCGAGCGGGTGGGTTAGCTGGCGGCGGCGACCCGACCCACGGACGAGCATCTGAGCGGGCTGACCCGCGCCGAGCGCGTAATCCTCGTCGTGGTCGTAGCGCTGATCGTGCTGGCCGGCGTGACCCGCTACGTCTCGAGCGTCTCCCGGATCGTCGCGTTCGTGTTCGCCACCCTGGCGCTGGCTGGCGTGGCCTGGGTAGTCTCGATGTCGATCGAGCAGGTCGGGCACCGGTTGGGGCCGGCGATCACCGGCGTCCTGCAGGCGACGCTCGCCAACCTTCCTGAGTTCTTCGTGGTGATCTTCGCGCTCGGCGCCGGCGAGACCGTGATCGCCCAGACCGCGATCCTCGGCTCGATCCTCGTCAACGCGCTGCTCGTCCTCGGCCTCGTGATCATCGCCGGCGCGAACCGGGCGACCGACGGCGTGATGCACTTCAACCCGAGGCTCCCGAACGACACCGCGACCCTGCTGCTTGTGGCGTCGTTCATCATCGTCCTCATCGGCCTGACTCATTCCGCCGGCGACACCGCCAGCCGCCACTCCAAGACGATCTCGATCATCGGGGCGTGCGTGATCCTCGCGGTATACGCAAGCTGGTTGCGCCAGTACCTGACAACGCAGCCGACGGAAGAGACGACATCGGGACCGGCGCGAATCAGCCTGACCACGAGCCTCGTCCTGCTCGCCCTCGCCGGCGTGGCATCGGCATTCGTCTCGGACTGGTTCGTCAACGCGCTCCACCCGACGATTGAGAAGCTTCACATCTCAGAGGCGTTCGCCGGCCTGGTGATCGTGGCGATCGCCGGCAACGCGGTCGAGAACGTCGCGGGGATCGTGCTCGCCGCCAAGGGCCAATCCGAGCTCGCGATCTCGATCGTCAAGAACTCGATGTCCCAGATCGCCGCCTTCCTGTATCCGCTGCTCGTGCTCGTGTCGCTGCTCACCGCCACCCGGCTGACGTTCACGCTCGCCCCGGTGTACATCGGGGCGCTGATCGGGACCGCGGTGATCGTGTGGCAGATCACCGGCGACGGCGAGGCGACGGTGTTCGAGGGGGTGGCGCTGGTGGCGACGTTCGTGATCCTCGCGACGGTCGCCGCGTTCGAATGATGGGCCGCCTTCGGCGGCGTCCGTGGGGCCAGGGAGCCCATCCTGTCCGTGGTCGCGATCACGCCGCCGGGCATGGACGCCCGGCGGAACGGCGGACGCGGCGACGGCCCCAGTCGGCATCCCTGCCTCGCAGACGGGGCCTGCCGCGCGGCATCCGACGGACGCCGCCGCAGGCGGCCCAAAACCGCTATAGGACGGCGGCCGCGCCGAGGCGCGTGTACAGCGGATAGCGCTCGGCGATCGCGCCGGCCCGTTCGGCGAACTCGGACTGGCGCGACGAGAAGTCCTGAGCGGTGAGCGTCTCGGCGATGATCGAACCCACCTCGACGAAGTCCTCGAACTGGAGCCCGCGCGTGGCCAGCGCCGGCGTGCCGATCCGCAGCCCGCTCGAGACGGCCGGCGGGCGCGGGTCGAACGGGACCGCGTTCCGGTTCACGGTGATCCCGACGCTGTGAAGACGATCCTCGGCCTGCTTGCCGTCGAGCGCTGACTCGCGCAGATCGCACAGCACGAGGTGGACGTCGGTTCCACCGGTCAGCACGCTCACACCGCCGCCGGCGCCGAGCAGCTCTTCGGCAACTGCCTTCGCACCCTCGACCGTCCGCTCCTGCCGTTCCCGGAAGGCCTCGCTCGCGGCGATCCTCAGCGCCACCGCCTTGCCGGCGATGATGTGCTCGAGCGGGCCGCCTTGCTGTCCGGGGAACACCGCCGAGTCGATCCGCTTGGCGAACTCCTCGGTGCACAGGATCAGCCCGCCGCGCCCGCCCCCGATGGTCTTGTGAATCGTGGTGGTGACCACGTCGGCGTATGGCACGGGGCTAGGGTGCAGCCCGGCCGCGACCAGGCCCGCGAAGTGCGCCATGTCGACGACGAGGTACGCGCCGACGTCGTCCGCGATCGCCCGGAACCGCTCAAAATCCAAGAACCGCGGATACGCCGACCAGCCGGCGAGGATCATCTTGGGCTGGCGCTCGTGCGCGATCCGCTCGACCTCGTCCATGTCGATCCGCCCGGACTCGCGATCGACGTGGTACGGCGCGATGTCGTACAGGCGACCCGACACGTTGATCCGCATCCCGTGCGTGAGGTGGCCGCCGTGCGAGAGCTCGAGTCCCATCACCGTGTCGCCGGGGTTCAGCAGCGCGTGATACACGGCGATGTTCGCCTGGGCGCCCGAGTGCGGCTGCACGTTGGCGTGCTCGGCGCCGAACAGATCGACCGCCCGCTTGATCGCGAGGCTCTCGGCGACGTCGACGTGCTCGCACCCGCCGTAGTAGCGCTTGCCCGGATAGCCCTCGGCGTATTTGTTGGTGAGCACCGATCCCTGGGCCTCGAGCACCGCCATCGGGACGAAGTTCTCCGACGCGATCATCTCGAGCGTGCGCTGCTGGCGCTCCAGCTCCAGCGCGAGGACGTCGGCGATCTCCGGATCGACCTCGGCAAGAGGCCGGTTGAAGAAGTCGGATGGAAGATCGGTGGCGCTCACTCGGTTACGAGCCTAGCAATGGAGCCGGTCACCGTAGTTATCGTCCCGAGACCACTGCGGGGTTAGTTTCGCCGCGCCGCGACCACCGCCAGATCGCCCTGTTCCCACGCGACGCGCGGCTCGAGTCCGGCCTCGTCGAGCCATCGCACCTGGACGGCCAGCGGGCTCGGGCTGTCGTATCCGGGCGTCAGCGGGGTCGTGGCCAGAGACGGGTCATCCGGCACGACCACGTCGCCCATCACGAACAGCCCGCCCGGCGCGAGCACGTCGCGGACACGGCGAAACAGATCGGCCTTCGCGAGCCCGGACAGGTGGTGCACGCACAGCGCGCTCGCGACCACATCGAACGGACCGTCAGGCAGTGCATCCTCGATGCGGCCGGCGCGAAGGTCGACGCGGTCGCCAGGTAGCGCTTCACGCGCGACCGCGAGCATCCGGTCGTTCTCGTCGACGCCGACCAAGACCGCATCCGGGTGGCGCGCCAGCAGCCGGCGGGCCGTCTCCCCCGTTCCGGTCCCAAGCTCGAGGATCCGCCGCGCGTCCGACCCAGTGGCGCCGGCGAGCTCATCCTGGAGCGCGTCGTACGACGGCAGGTCCGCGCGGATCTCGTCCGCGTACGAGTCCGCGTCGAAGTGGTACTGCCAGTGGAGCGCCTCGGTCAGCTGATGCTCGCCCACGGCGCCGACCCGAACCACGCTCCACTCTCCGTCGATCTCGTAGCGGCGCAGATCGACCACGGTCGAAGGCGTCCCGGGCAGCTCGCCGCCGTCGATCACGAGGTCGACCGCGCTCCGCAGGAGAACCGGGACCTCGTCGAGCGACCGCGGATCGGCGCCGCCGGCGCGGTTCGCGCTCGACTGCAGCACCGCCCGCGGTACCTGCGCCAGCGCCGGAATGACAGGGACGCGCACACCCAGAGTCCTCACGTCGTTTCCGCACGCCAGCGCGAAGCGACCCGCCGGATTGGGCACGAGCACGGACACCGCGCCCGGCAGCAGCCGCGCCATCGCGTCCCGCGTGCGCTCCCCCAGTTCGGGCAACGCCGCGAACGCTCGCTCCAACGAAAAGAACATGACCGCTGACGGTTTCTCGAGCGTGCGCCGCTTGACCAGATACAGCCGCTCCACCGCGAACCGATCGTCGGGATCGCACGCCAGCCCATACACCGTGTCGGACGGGAACAGCGCGACGCCGCCGGCCGCGACGCAGCGCTCGAACGCCTCGCCGTCGTTCACCGGCGGCCGACGACCACGCGTTCGTGGCCGGCGAGATCCGGCAGGATCTCGACAGACGGAAATCCCGCCGCGGACACCAACCCCGCCACTGCCTCGCCGAGCCCCATCTCGAGCGCCACCAGCGGAACGTCGTCTGTCATAGTCAGCAGACGCCTGATGATGTCCATGCCGTCGGGGCCACCGAACAGGGCGAGCGACGGCTCGTAGAGCTCGATCTCGGGTGGTACGGCCGAGCCCTCGGCGACGTATGGGAGGTTCGCGAGCACGGCGTCGAACGGACCCGGCACGCCCTCGAGCAGGTCGGACTGCAGGAATTCGACATCCAGCTCGAGCGCTTCCGCGTTGGCGCGCGCCACGTCGAGCGCGTCGGAGCTCAGGTCCGCGCCGACCACCGACAGGTCCGGCCGCTCCTCCTTCAAGGCGAGCGCGACTGCCCCGCTCCCGGTTCCGACGTCGACGACCCGGCCGCCGCGGCGGACCGACAGCGCCACCTCGACGAGGAGCTCGGTCTCGGGCCGCGGAATCAGCACACGGCGGTCCACCGCGAGCGAGATCCGCCGGAAGGGCTTTCGCCCGAGTATGTACGCGACCGGCTCGCGCGCCTCGCGCCGCGCCACAAGTTCCTCGAACCGCACGAGATCAGACGGGTCCAGCTCCGCGGATGCATCGATCACCAACCGCTCGCGCCCCACTCGGAGCACAAACGACAGAAGCAGCTCGGCATCGAGACGCGGCGTCTCGCACCCGGCGGCGGAGAGCGTGGCGGTCGCATCCGAGAGCGCCTGCGAGACCGACTTGCCGGCCCCGACGGCGGTCTCAGGCAACGGCCTTCTCTTCCAGGCGCCGGCGCTTCTCGTCGTCCTGCAACGCGGCGGTGAGCTCGTCGAGCTCGCCCATCAGGATCGCGTCGAGGTTGTGGACGAGCAGGTTGATCCGGTGGTCCTTGACCCGGCGCTCGCCGTAGTTGTAGGTGCGGATCTTCTCGGCGCGCTCGCCGGTTCCGACCTGCGCGGCGCGCGAGGCCGCGACCTCGGCCTGCTGCTCGGCCAGTGCGCGCTCGTACAGCCGGGCGCGAAGCACCCGCATGGCGCGCTCGCGGTTCTGGAGCTGGGACTTCTCGTCCTGCATCGACACGACGATCCCGGAGGGCTTGTGGGTGATCCGCACCGCCGAATCGGTCGTGTTCACCGACTGTCCGCCCGGACCCGAGCTCCGGTACACGTCGATCTGGAGATCGTTCGGGTCGATCTCGACCTCGACGTCCTCGGCCTCGGGGAGCACCGCGACGGTGGCGGTGGAGGTGTGGATCCGGCCCTGGGACTCGGTCTCGGGGACGCGCTGGACGCGGTGCGTACCGCCCTCGAACTTGAAGATTGAGTAGGCGCCGTTGCCTTTGATCGCGAACGTGTACGTGCCGTCGCCGATCGACAGCGACTCGGTCTGGAACCCGAGGCGCTCGGCGTAGCGCGTGAGCATCCGGTACAGGTCGCCGGCCCACAGCCCGGCCTCGTCGCCGCCGGCGCCCGGACGGATCTCGACGATCACGTTCTTGTCGTCGTTCGGATCGCGCTCGACCATCACGAGGCGGATCTCGTCCTCGAGCTCCGCCAGACGTTCGCGCGAGGCCTCGAGCAGCGCGCGCAGCTCGACGTCGTCGCCGTCCTCGGCCAGGAGCTCGCGGGCGCCCTCGAGGTCGTCGGCCACGCGGCGATACTCGGTGGCGAGCTTGGCCGCCGGCTCGAGCTCACGGTAGGCGCGGCTCGCGGCCGTGAACCGGTCGCGGTCGCCGATCACCGCTGGATCGGACAGCTCCTCCTGCAGCTCGGCGAAGCGCGTGTCGATCTGGGACACCAGGTCAAAAATCATCGTCCTTCGAGTTTAGGCGCCGCCGCGACGCGACCGTGCCGACGATCACGACGCTGATGGAACGGTCCCCGGGCATGCGCCCGGGACGCTACGCGACGACTTCGAGCCCTACAAGATCCTCGGGCGAGATGTCGGCGCCTTCCTGCTTGGCCAGGACGGCCTTCAGGGACGCGATCGACACCGCGAGCTGGTCGAGGTCGGGCTCGGCGGTGGTAAGACGCTGGAGCTGCATGCCCGGATACATGACCGCGCGAACCCACGGTCGCCGGCGGTTGCGGCCCGCCCACTTGATCACCTCGAATGACAGGCCGGCGATCAGCGGCACGCCGACGATCCGGGTGATCACGAGGATCCACCAGGCCGGCAATCCGATGGGGGCGAACACGAAGATCGCCATGATCATCACGATCAGCAGGAAGCTCGTGCCGCACCGTGGGTGGAAGCGGGAGTACAGCCGGGCGCGCTCGGGCGTGAGCTCGTCGGACGCCTCGTAGCAGGAGATCACCTTGTGCTCGGCGCCGTGGTACTGGAACACGCGCTTCAGGTCCTTGACGCGCGAGAGCAGTAGGAGGTAGCCGAGGAAGATCGCGGTCCGTAGCACGCCCTCGACCGCCCAGAACGCCACCGAGGAACCGAGCTGATGCTTGATCAGACTCGTCACGCCCACCGGAACGACGAAGAACAGACCGATCGCGAACACCGCCGCGACCGCGACCGTGCCGATCCAGGCTCCGCTCGAGATCTCTTGCTCCTCGTCGGGGAGCTGGGCGTTAGCCGAGATCCCGAGCGCGCGCATGCCGATCGCCAGCGACTCGACGAGCGCAACAACGCCCCTGATCACGGGCAGGCGGTAGAGGCGCCGGCGCCGGTTCCAGGACTCGAGCGGAAACGTCTCGACGCCGATGTCGCCGAGCTTACGGTCCCCGGGCGCCGGTTTGCGGACGGCGACCGCCCACGTATTGACGCCGCGCATCATCACGCCTTCGAGCACGGCCTGGCCGCCCACGGGGGCGTCACGAGACGCGGTCAAGCGCCCCTCGTGGACCCCCGTGCTCATCGGCCGAGTTACGAGCCTGTGCCGGCGCGTGCGGCGCGGCGGCCCTTGGCCACTCGCCGCTGGAAGCGCTCGACCCGACCGCCAGTGTCGACCAGCTTCTGCCTACCGGTATAGAAGGGGTGGCAGGCGGAGCAGATCTCGACGTGAATCTCGGGCTTGGTCGAGCGGGTCATGAACTCGTTGCCACACGTGCAGCGCACGTGGGCGTCTACATATTCTGGATGCGTTCCGGTCTTCATTGCACGTTTGAGTTTAGCGGCCCGCTGAGTGGTCTCTTTCGTGAGTATGGCGACACCGAGAGTGGTCACCGGCGGATGCCCGGCAAGGACACAGCGAGCGCGGTGTGGCCCTGCCACATAAGCGAGCGAGGACGCCGCCGGGCGCCGCCGGGGGCCGCTCGAATGTCGTCGTATTTGCGAAAGAGACCACTTAGGTCTCAACTGAGGTGATGTATCGGCCGCGCGCCAGGGTTTCGTTAGCTCGTCGAGGGTGTCGGGCACGCCATCGTCAGCAGGTTGTTGGCGTAGGTGTATTCGTCGTCGGTCTGCTTGGGATCGACCCTCACGGTCAACGTCGCCCCGGGCACGCACGCCGGCGCGACGAACCGCTGGCGGGCCGTGGACTTGGGTCCGACCGAGGCGACCGTCGCCGTCAGCGGTGCGGCATCACCGTCGGCGAAGTCGACCTCGACCGGCGCGGAGCCGGTCAGTCCGCGGTTGGCGATCGTGGCGACGTACGCCCACTGGCCGGTCCCGGGTCCCGAGGTGATCGGGTTCGCCGTCAGCGACTTCACGTACAGGTCGGCCCGGAGCTCGGGCTGGTAGCAGGCCGAGCTCGACTGGACAGCAGTGCTCAGCGTCTGGCCCTGCGCCCCGATCCAGCGGAACGTGACCCGGAACTTGTAGGTGGCCGGAGCGGCGAGATCGACCACCGGGTGGTTGACGATCCACACGTCGCCGGCCCGCTGCCCGAGCGTCGCATCCTCAGGCGTCAGCCAGCTGCCGAGGCCCTTCCCGCGCACGACCGTGAAGTGGGGATGGGTCCGGGTCTGGCGCAACAGGTCGAACTTCATCTGCATCTTCGACGTCCCCGCCACCGGCCGCATCACGGCCTGGACGGAGAGCGCCCGCGCGGGAGGATCGACGGCCTTCTGGCAGACGAACGCCTTCAGCTGGTCGGTCGCCGGTGGCGGCGTGGTCGTGGCGGTGGCGGCGGTCGTCGAGCCGAGCGCGATCGCGCAGACGGCGACCGCGCCGACCCCCAGGGAGCGCAGGGAGAACATGCGCAAATACCAACAGATAACCGTGGCGAAAGTCGCGGCTTTGAGGGTTCGATCAGGTGACGGTGTAGAGCGGTCCGTCGCCACCCTCGGGCGGCGTCAGCCGGCCGCCCTTGGCGGTGATCGCCCCGCACTGCACGCAGTTGGTGTAGTTGACGACCACGTCGACGGTGCCTGTCTCGGGCGCGTCGTCGGGGATCTCGTAGACGCCGGCCGGGCACATCCACTGCCACGTCTCGGCGATTTCGCGCGGGACGTTCTTGCGGACGCGGATGTGGCTGGGGGCGTCGTCGCGCGTGGCGTTGCCCGACACGTACACCGAGGACAGCTTGTCGAAGATGTACTTACCGTCGGGCTTCGGATAGCGCTCGCGCGTATCCCCGATGAACATCGGCTCGGCGTCGTCGCGGTGCCACGCCTGTCGGCCGGGGGGCACCTTGCCCTTGGACATGATCGAGGGCCCAGCGAGCAGGCTGCCTATGAGGAAGCCCTTCTGGAACGCCTGGCGCGTGTTGCGCACCTGATAGAGCTCCTTGCCGATCGAGGACTGGTCCACCGCCTCCTCGTATGAGGAGAGCGACTGTCCGGTCTTCAGGTTGCGGTAGATCGCTTCGGCCGAAAGCATCCCGGACTTGATGCAGTGGTGGACGCCCTTGAGCGCCGCGGTGTCGACCATCCCGCCGGCGTCGCCGACGAGCACGGCGCCGGGCATCGACAGCTTCGGCATCGACCAGTAGCCGCCACCCGGGAGCGCCTTGGCGCCCCACGCGACCCGCTCGCCGCCGTCGAGGATGTCCTTGACCAGCGGATGGGTCTTGAATGCCTGGAGCAGATCGTGCGCCGAGGTGGTGGCGTCGCGGTAGTTGAGGTCGACGACAAACCCGATCGAGACCAGGTCGTCACCGGTCTTCTCGTCCTTCATCGGGTAGATCCAGGTGCCGCCGAGCTGGCCGTACTTGGATGCGACCTTCAGCGGCCACGGCTGCACGAACGTGTGGATCACCCGGTCGAGCGGCTTCTTGACCTTCCACACCTCTTTGACCCCGAGCTCCCACACCTGGGGCTCGCGGTTCTCAGCCAGCCCGAACTCCTTGATCGCCACCCCGGTGAGGTGGCCCCAACAGCCCTCGGCGAGCACCGTCACGCGCGCGGTGACATCCGAGCCCGGCTCGAAGTTGCCGAGCGGCTCGCCGTCCTTGCCGCGGCCCTTGTCGCCCGAGCGAATCCCCACGACCCGACCATCATCGACCAACAGCTGGGCGGCGCTCGTCTCGGTGAGGATGTACGCGCCGCCCTCCTCGGCCTGCCGCTGCTGGTAGCGGGCCAGCGCGGAGACCGACACCACTTCGTTGCCGTGGTTCTTGAAGTTCGGCACGGCCGGAATCGGCACCCGGAGCTTCGTCTTGGGGCCGGTGAGCATGTACACGGACTCCTTTGTCACTTCGCCAAACGCGAAGCGCTCCTTGCGCCAGTCCTCTCGGGTCAGCTCGGGGAACAGCTCCTGGAGCGGCCCCGGGCGCATTACCGCGCCGGACAGGTTGTGGCCGCCGCACGTCTTGGCCTTCTCGATCACCGCCACAGGTACCTCGCCCAGCTTCTCCATCGTCTCGGGGTCGTCCGCGAGCAGCTGGAGCAGCCGGTTGGCGCAGGCCAGGCCGGCGGTCCCGCCGCCCACGATCGCCACGCCAACCTCGATCCGCTCGTCCTCCGAATCGAGGTCGCGCTTGATGAACTCGTGGACTGGGTCGACCGGCGGTGGGAACTCGCTCGGCGCCGGCGCGCGTCCGTTGCTCGACGACATCGCGGGTCAGCTTCCCTTCTTCGCCTTGATCGCCTCGGTCAGCTTGGGCAGGATCTTGTTGAGGTCGCCGACAACGCCGAAGTCGGAGAACTCGAAGATCGGCGCGTTCGCGTCCTTGTTGATCGCGACGATGTTCTCCGAGGACTGCATCCCGACCTTGTGCTGGATCGCGCCCGAGATTCCGGCCGCGAGGTACAGCTTCGGCGACACCGTCTTTCCGGTCTGCCCGATCTGCGCGGCGTAGGGGTACCAGCCGGCGTCGACCACGGCGCGCGTCGCCGCCACCGCGCTGTTCCCGCCGAACGCGGCGGCAAGCTCCTCGGCCAGCTTGAAGCCCTCGGCCTTGCCGAGTCCGCGACCGCCGGCGACGAGGATGTTCGCGCCCTCGATGTCGACGTCCGCGCCGCGCTGCTCGCCGCGCTGGACCATCTTGGCCTGGTTGGACCACGGCGAGTATTCGATGTCGACGTCGACCACTTCGGCCGAGGCGCCGTCCCGGGAGGTCGCCTCGAACGCGTTGATGCGTCCGATGATGATTCCGAGGTCGCCCTGGTAGCGGGACACCGAGATCTGCGAGTCCTGGAGGATGGGGCGCTCGGCCACGAGCTTGCCGTCCTCGGCGCGGACCTGAACCACCTCCATCGTCACCCCGGCCTGCTCGCGCGCGGCCAGGCCGGCACCGATCTCGAACCCGAGTAGTCCGCCGCCGAACAGCGCGTATGAGTGCCCGTGCTTGTCGATCACCTTCGCCATCACGTCGACGACCGGCTGCGCCAGGCCCTCTTCGCCCTCGGCGCGGAATACCTTGGTGGCGCCGTAGGCGCCGAGTGACTGGCACAGCTCGTCGGTGAGGTCGTCACCGCCGACGACCACCGCGTGGCACTCGCCGCCGATCTCCTTGGCGCGGGCCGCGCCTTCGGACACGGCTCCGAGTGAGTTCTTGTTGAACGCGCCCTCGTAATGCAGGACATAGGTCAGGACATCAGCCATGAGTCGTCTCCTTCGTGCGTGCGGAACCGGGCGTCTGTACGAAGGCGACCACTAGATCAGCTTCCTTTCCTCGAGCCACGCGACGATCTTCTCGACGGTCTCGTTGGTGTCCTCGTCCTCGATGATCTGGCCCGCCGGCTTGGCCTCCGGGGCGTGGAAGTCGCCGCACTGGACGCGGGACCCCTCGGCCCCGACCATCGAGCCTTCGATCCCGACGTCGCCGGCCGCAACCTTCTCGAGCGGCTTCTTGCGGGCGCCCATGATCGCCTTCAGGGACGGGTAGCGCGGCTCGTTGATCGCGTCTCCAACCGAGATCACCGCCGGCAGCGAGATCTGGACGGTGTCGTAGCCGTACTCGGCCTGGCGCTCGCAGCGGAGCTGGGCGGGCGGGCCATCATTAACGTCCATCTTGATCACCTGCGTCAGCGAGGGCATCTTCAGGTGGTCGGCGACCACCGCGCCGATCGTGTAGCACTCGCCGTCGTCCGACTGCTGGCCCAGCAGCACCAGGTCCGGCGCCTCGGACTCGAGCACCTTCGACAGCGCATAGCCGGTCGCGGCCACGTCCGACCCGGCGAGCGCGTCGTCGCTCAGGTGAAGCGAGCGGTCGGCGCCCAGCGACACCGCCTTGTGGAGCGCGCGCATCGCGGATTCGGGGCCCATGGTCACGGCCACGATCTCGTCTACCTCGACCGTTCCGCCCTCGCGGATCTGCATCGCCGCCTCGATGGCGTGGGTGTCATAGGGGTTGAGGTTCTTCTCCCCTGAACGGTCCAGACGGCCCGTCGAGGGATCGATGCGTTTTTCAACCGCCGCGTCTGGGACCTCTTTGACGAGGACGCAAATCTTCAAGTGAAGCCTCCTAAAGGTTCAGAGGGGTCGCATATTACCCGGTTGACTGACGAGTCAATCAGCCACGGAAGGGGCGTTAGTCAGGCGCGCACAGCGCCGCGAATGAACTCAACCGCCTCCTGAGTGGACGCGCCAGGCGTGAACACCTCCGCCACGCCGAGGTTCTTGAGTTCCTGCACGTCGTCCGACGGAATCGTCCCGCCGAGCGTGACGATCACGTCGTCGGCCCCCTGCTCCTTGAGCAGTTCCATCACCCGAGGCACCAGCGTCATGTGCGCGCCGGACAGGATCGACAGGCCGACCGCGTCGGCGTCCTCCTGGATCACGGTTTCGACGATCTGCTCGGGCGTCTGGTGAAGTCCGGTGTAGATCACTTCCATGCCCGCGTCCCGGAGGGCCCGCGCGATGATCTTGGCGCCGCGATCGTGGCCGTCGAGACCGGGCTTGGCGACGACGACGCGGATCTTTTTCTCGCTGGCTGCGGGCATTGGCGGCGCCGGGATTGTAGGGCTAGTGGTCCCCGGCGTAGGTACGGGACGCCTCGAATGCCACCGCACTTCCGTCGGCGGCCACTTAGAAGACCGGCGCTTCGCTATAGCTCCCGAAGACCGTCTGGAGCGCCTTGACGATCTCGCCCTCGGTCGCCTCGCGGCGGGCTGCCTCGAGCAGCAGCGGCATCAGGTTCTCGTCGGGGTCGCGCGCCGCCTGGACGAGCTTCTCGAGGGTGTGCGCCACCGCATCGGAGTCGCGCCGCGCGCGGATCGCCTCGATGCGGCGCACCTGCTCGACCTCGAGCGCGGGATCGATCCGCAGGATCGGCGTGGACAGATCGTCGCCCTCGGTGTAGGCGTTGACGCCAACGACCTTGCGCTCGCCCGCCTCGACCTCCTGCTGATAGCGGAACGCGGCGTCGGCGATCTCGCGCTGCGGAAACCCGCGCTTGACCGCCTCGACCATCCCACCGAGCCCGTCGATCTTCTCGAAGTATTCGTACGCCTGCTCCTCCATCCGATCGGTCAGCGCCTCGACCAGGTAGGAGCCGCCGAGCGGGTCGATCGAGTTCGCGACGCCGGTCTCCTCGGCGATGATCTGCTGGGTCCGGAGCGCGACGCGGACCGCCTGCTCGGTCGGGAGCGCAAGCGCCTCGTCGAACGAGTTCGTATGCAGCGATTGCGTCCCGCCCAGGACGCCGGCCAAGGCCTCGATCGCCGTGCGGACGATGTTGTTCAGCGGCTGCTGGGCCGTCAGCGACACCCCGGCGGTCTGCGTGTGGAAGCGCATCCGCCACGACTCGGGCTTCTTGGCGCCGAAGGTGTCGCGGAGCTCGCGGGCCCAGATCCTGCGGGCCGCGCGGTACTTGGCGATCTCCTCGAAGAAGTCGATGTGGGCGTTGAAGAAGAAGCTGAGGCGCGGCGCGAAATCGTCCACGTCAAGCCCGCGGCCCACCGCCTGCTCGACATACGTCAGGCCGTCCTTGAGCGTGAATGCCAGCTCCTGGGCGGCGGTCGATCCGGCCTCGCGGATGTGGTAGCCGCTGATGCTGATCGGATGCCAGCGCGGCATGTGCACCGAGCACCACTCGATCATGTCGCCGACCAGCCGCATCGCCGGGTCGACCGGGAAGCACCACTCCTTCTGGGCGATGTACTCCTTGAGAATGTCGGTCTGGATCGTTCCGCCGAGCCGCTCGGGCGACACGCCCTGGCGCTCCGCGGCCACGACGTAGAAGGCGAGCATGATCGCCGCCGGCGCGTTGATGGTCATCGACACGGTGACCCGGTCGAGCGGGATCCCGTCGAACAGGGTCTGCATGTCATCGAGCGAATCGACCGCCACGCCCTCCCGTCCGACCTCGCCGAGCGAGCGCGGGTGGTCCGAGTCGAGGCCCATCAGCGACGGCATGTCGAACGCCGTCGACAGGCCCGTCTGCCCGTGGTCGAGCAGGTATCGGAAGCGCCCGTTCGTCTCCCGCGCGGTGCCGAACCCGGCGAACTGGCGCATCGTCCACAACCGTCCGCGATACATCGAGCCGTACACGCCGCGGGTGTATGGGTACTCGCCCGGGAACCCGATCGCCGCGTCCGGATCAGCGGGCATATCCGCGTCCGTGTACAGCGGCTTGATCGGCTCACCCGAGATCGTCGAGAACGGCGCGTCGCGCTCGGCAGCGCGGGCAAACGTCTCGCGTTCCCACCGTTCCTGCTCCGTGAGCCGCTCTCCTGTCGCCATGCCCGAAGTTTAGGACCGCCGGCCTGGGATCAGCGGAGCTTTGGCTAGCAGGCCGCGCCGGCGCCGGTGGTGCGCGGCCAGCGCCGCCGAGCCGGCGCCGCCTGCGATCGCGGCGCCCGCCAACCCCACCGCAGCCTTCAGCCGCCGGCCGAGCCGGTCGAAACGGAGCACCTCCCAGCGCTCCGCGCGCGCCGCCTTCGCCAGGTCGGAGTCCGGGTTCACCGCGACGGCATGGCCGACGAGGCGCAGCATCGGCAGATCCGAGGCGGAGTCCGAGTAGGCGTAGGAGGTCGCGAGGTCGATCCCCTCGCGCTGGGCGAGGTGCTCGATCGCGGTCGCCTTCGCGCGGCCGTAGACGAACGGCTCGCTCGGCGTTCCCGTGTACACCCCGTCGACGACCTCGGAGAACTGCGAGCCGATCGCGCCGTCGAACGCGAGCACGCCCGCCAGCATCGAGGCGAGCTCCTGGGAGGCCGCGGTGACGATGTACACGCGTACTCCGTCGTCCTGGTGGCGGTAGGCGATCTCGAGCACCTGCGGATAGATCCGGGGGAGCACCCCCGCCAGCACGTCGACGCCGAGGCGTTCCATGTCCCGGACCCGGGTGCCCTCGAGCGACTCCGAGATGCGCTGGCGCAGCTCGTGCGAGGACGCATCGCTCGCTCCCCGCAGGCGGAACATCAGGTTGGCCCACCCGTCGGCGATCAGCTGGCGCCGGCTGAGCAGTCCGGCCTTGTAGGCGGCGCGACCGAACTGGAAGGCCGAAGAGCCCTCCATCAGCGTCCGGTCGAGGTCGAAGAAAGCCGCGGACGACCCGTCAGCCGCCATTGACCTCGATGATGACCGCGTCGCCCTGGCCGCCGCCGGAGCAGATCGCCGCGCACCCGAGCCCGCCGCCGCGGCGCCTGAGCTCCAGCATGAGCGAGCCGAGGATGCGGGCGCCGGAAGCGCCGATCGGATGTCCGAGCGCGACCGCGCCACCGTTGACGTTGACCTTGTCCTCGTCGATGCCGAGCATCCGCATCGAGTTGAGCGTCACCGAAGCGAACGCCTCGTTGATCTCCCACAGATCGATGTCGTCGACGTTCAGGCCGGCCTTCTCGAGCGCGTTCTTGGCTGCGTTCGCCGGAGTCCGGGCCAGATACGGGAAGTCGTCGGCCACCTGAGCGTGGGCGACGATCGTGGCCAGCGCCGGCTTTCCGTTGGCCTTGGCCCAATCATCGCTGGCGACGACGAGCGCGCCGGCGCCGTCGTTCACGCCCGGCGAGTTGCCGGCGGTGTGGGTGCCGTCCTTCATGAAAATCGGGGGGAGCTTGGCCAGCGACTCGAGGCTCGCATCGCGCCGCGGCGCCTCGTCGATCTCGACCACCGTGTCGCCCTTCTTGCCCTTGACCGTCACCGGCACGATCTCCTCGGGGAGCCGACCCTCATCGGTGGCCTTGATCGCGAGCTGATGCGAGCGGAGCGCCCAGCGGTCGAGGTCCGGCCGCGTGAGCTCTAGCTCGGCGGCGACCTCACTGGCCTCCTGGGCCATGTGCTTGCCGCTGAACGGATTGGTGAGACCGTCGTTGATCATCGCGTCGATCGCCTTGCCGTCGCCCATGCGGAAGCCGAACCGCGCCTCTTTCAGCAGGTATGGAGACTTAGACATCGACTCCATCCCGCCGGCGAGACCCACGTCGAGGTCGCCCACGCGGATCGCGTTGTCGAGCAGACAGGCCGAGCGGATACCCGACGCGCACACCTTGTTGATCGTCTCCGAGGAGATCTCCCTGGGGATCCCGCCCTTGATCTGGGCCTGGCGCGAGGGAATCTGACCCTGTCCGGCCTGCAGCACCTGCCCCATGACCACGTGCTGGATCTGATCGGGCGCGACGTCGGCGCGCTCGAGCGCCGCGGTGATCGCCGTGCCGCCGAGGTCGGTGGCGTCAAGGGTGGATAGGCCGCCGCCCAGCTTGCCGATGGGTGTGCGGGCGGCTGAGAGGATCACAGTCTTGGGCATCTCGTCTCGCTCTCCTCGGGGAACTAGGGCGGAACCTCAATCCTAGACGCACTTGTATGCTCGCCCCGTGAACGTCGAGGCGACGACTGAGAGTCCACTCGCCACCGGCGCGGACACGGTCGTCGTGGGGGTGTTCGACGGCGAGGACATAGCCCACGACCTGTCGGGCCGCGCGCTCGGCACCCTGCTCGACTCCGGGGAGGCCCAGCGCGACTTCAAGCGGCTCGCGGTCACGCATGCCGACGGGGTCCGCGCGATCCTCGTCGGACTCGGCGCCCGCACGAGGTTCGACGCCGAGCGGGCGCGGACCGCGGCGGGCGTGGTCCATCGGCGAGCGACCGAGATCGGCGCGCGCACGCTGTGCTGGGAGGTGCCGCACCACGTCGGCGACGACGTGGTGGAGGGGCTCGTCGAGGGAACGCTGCTCCATGCCTACCGGTTCGAGCGCTACAAGCCGAGCGAGGATTCGCGCCGCGTGGAGCGACTGGTGGTGAGTGCCCACCACGACGTATCGGGTCCGGTCCGCACCGCGACGATCGTGACGGCCGCCCAGAACCGCGCCCGCGATCTGGGGAATACCGCGTCCAACGACCTGCCGCCGTCCGCGCTTGCGGAGTACGCGCTCGAGCTGGCCGCCCGACTGGAAATCGGAGCGACGGTCCTCGACGGAGACGCGATCCGCGAGATGGGCATGGGCGCGTTCGCAGCGGTCGCGCAAGGCTCAGAGCAACCGGCCCGGCTGATTCGACTCGACTACGACGGCGGCGGCGATGACGCTGCGCCGCTGATCGCGCTGATCGGAAAGGCGGTGACGTTCGATTCCGGCGGCATTTCGCTCAAGCCGGCCGGAACGATGTTCGAGATGAAGTTCGACATGTGCGGCGGCGCGGCCGTGCTCGAGGCGATCGGCGCACTCGCCGAGCTGCGCGCACCCGTTCGCGTGCTCGGGCTGATCGGCGCCACCGAGAATCTGCCGAGCGGCAACGCTGTCAAGCCGGGCGACATCGTCCGCGCCCTCGACGGTACGACGGTCGAGGTCAACAACACCGACGCCGAGGGCCGCCTCGTGCTCGGCGACTGCATCGCGTACGCCAGGCGCGAGGGAGCGGAGCGGCTCGTCGACGTCGCCACCCTGACCGGCGGGATCGTGGTCGCGCTCGGGTCGACGTACGCCGGGCTGATGAGCAACGACGATGCGTGGGCTCATGACGTGCTGGCGGCGGCGCAGCGGACGGGCGAGCTCGTATGGCGCATGCCTCTGCACGACGACTACGCCGAGATGATCAAGGGCCGCTACGGCCAGATCGTGAACTCGACCACCAAGCGCGAGGCGACAGCGCTCACCGCCGGCGAGTTCCTGCACCACTTCGCGGGCGACGTGCCGTGGGCCCATCTTGACATCGCCGGCACGGCCTTTGACGTGCGCCGGCCGTACTTCGCCGACAAGGGCGCCACCGGATACGGGGTGCGGCTCTTGGTCGATCTGGCGCGCGGTGGCGGGTCGCCGGCGCCTGCCGGCGCCCCGGCCTAAGCCGACACTCGACACCCTACGCGGGCCGAATGCATATTCGGGTGCGCAGGGCGGACCGAAGGCCACACTCGACCCGGACGAGCCGTCGAGTGCGCGGTTTGGCCGGACCAGACCTGACTAGAGGCGGATCACCCCCAGAAAACTACGCATTAGCCCCATGCGGCCCTGAATCCGGACCCGCCGCGAGGCGAACATCCCGAGGGCGGCGCGTCCGCGAGCGTCGATCGGGTTCGGCACGCCGCCCCACATGGGCGTGACCAGCAGCGCCACCAGGTCCGGCAGCGCGCCGCTGATCCGGAGGGCCGGCGACTTCCCCGGCCCGTCTTCGACGAGCACTCCGTCCTGGCCGAACACGATCCGCACGGGCGGATAGGCCTCCTCCATCCGCAGCTCGACCTCGATCCCGAGCGCCCGGGCCTGGTCGGGCCGGCGAGCCACACCGCGCTCGACGATCGCCATGATCGCGGGCGCGAGGCCGCCCTCGGCGAGCGCGCCGAGCCGCACCTCGGGCGCGCGACCGTCGGCGGGCTGTGAGAATCCGGGCATGGAGTTTGATCTACCCGACCATCACCGGCTGCTGCAGCAAACCGTCCGCGAGTTCGCCGAACAGGAGATCGCGCCCGTCGCCGAGGAGCTCGACCGCACGCACGCCTTCCCCTACGACATCGTCCGCCGCCTGGCCGAGCTCGACCTGATGGGGATCCCGTTCCCCGAGGAGTACGGCGGCGCCGGCAGCGACTCGCTCGCCTACGCCCTCGCGGTCGAGGAGCTGGCGCGCGTCGACTCGTCGGTGGCGATCACGCTGTGCGCGCATACCTCGCTCGGGACGCAGCCGATCTACCTGTTCGGCTCGGAGGACCAGAAACGGGAGTGGATGCCGCGGCTGTGCAGCGGCGAGCGACTCGGCGCTTTCGGACTGACCGAGCCCGAGGCCGGGTCGGACGCCGGCAACACGCGGACGCGCGCCTCGCTGCAAGATGGGGACTGGGTGATCAACGGCGCCAAGCAGTTCATCACGAACGCCGGCACCGACATCTCGGGCCTGGTCGTGATCACAGCGGTGACCGGTACCGGGCGCGGTGAGGACGGGCGGGGCGGGGAGCGGTCGCCGAGCGAGCGCGAGATCTCGAACCTGATCGTCCCCAACGGCACCCCGGGGTACGAGCCGGGAGAGCCCTACCGCAAGATGGGCTGGAACGCCTCGGACACCCGCCCGCTGAGCTTCGACGACTGCCGCGTACCCGAGGACAACTTGCTCGGCCCGCGCGGCGCGGGCTTCCGCCAGTTCCTGCACGTGCTCGACATCGGGCGGATCGGCGTCGCCGCGATGGGCGTCGGGCTCGCCCAGGGAGCGCTCGACCAGGCCCTGGCCTATGCCAAGGAGCGTCGTGCCTTCGGACGCCCGATCTCGAAGTACCAGGCGATCCAGAGCAAGCTCGCGAACATGGCGACGGAGATCGAGGCCACCCGGCTGCTCGTCTACAAGTCGGCATACCTCAAGGACCGGGGCGCGAACTTCTCGTTGACCGCCGCCCAGGCCAAGCTCAAGAGCGGCCGGCTGGCGGTGCGCGCCGCCGACGAGGCGGTCCAGATCCACGGCGGCTACGGCTACATCGAGGAGTACCCGGTGTGCCGCTTCTATCGCGACGCGAAGATCCTCACGATCGGCGAGGGCACAGACGAGGTGCAGGAGATGGTGATCGCACGCGCGCTGGGGGCATGAGCGCGCGGGCTCGCGTGGCCGCGGGACTGGCGGTTGTGTTGGTTGCCGCGGGCGGTGTCGCAATCGCGAGGGCGACCGCGGCCGCGGCCGCGCAGCCGACTCCAACCGAGTCGCGCCTCGCCGGCACCTACCAGATGTCCGGTCGCATCACCGCCGCCAAATACGTCCGTGGCGAGCACGTCGGCGAGACGCTTCAGCGGACGTGGACGTTCACGCCCCTGTGCGTCAGCGGCACATGCGCCCAGGTCCGCGTGTATCGCGGGCGCCGGACCGCCACCGACACGCTGATCCTGACCAAGACTACCCCCGGGAACTACGCCGGCACCGGCGTCTTCTACGCGCCGCTCGAGTGCGCGGGGAAGGTCTACAGCTCGGGCGAGGAGGTCCCGTTCACGATCAAGGTCGCGATCACCGCGACCACGACGGCTCCGGACGGCACGATCCTCGCGAGCCAGATAACGGCCAGATACATCAACACCTCGCGCATGAACCTGACTCCGTGCGTGATCGTCCTCGGCCACGATGCCGCGCGCTACACCGGGGTCGACATCACGCACTGATCCGCAGCGAGCGCAGCACGACACCGAGCGTGGCGAGTTGCCGGCGGCGCTCGCCCCGCGCGCCCGAGATCACGACGTACAGGCAGAACGGGCGACCGGCGGTGGTGAAGAAGTGCTGCGTCCCTGCCTGGTCCGGGCGCGGATGAGCCAACCCCCGCGCGCTGAAGCTGGTCGGGTCGAGCGTGGTCGGGATCCGGCGAGAGGCAAACAGGCCCTTGCCCGGTTCGAGGCCGGCACCTGGTCGGTACTCGGTGAGGGCCAGGAACGAGGCGCCGGCGGGCATCAGCCCGGTGCTCTCATCACCGAACTCGCCGTCGTCGAGGGGGAGCTGGAAATCCCCGGCGTGGAGCGTGGCGCCGCCGGCCGGACGCTTGAACACGCGTCCGCTCCAACCCCGCGGCAGTTCGATCCTCAGGCCGTGCGCCTCGAGCACGGTCACGACAGGGCGAGCGCGAGAACGAGCATCCCGGTCTGCGTCGCCACCGCGCCCCACCTGACCGGAGCGCGCCACCGTCCCAGCGCTCGGTGGAACTCGACCAGCCGGCGCGGACTCCGGACGCCGGCGGCCGCGAGCGGGGTGAGACCACGCACGACCCCGAAGCTGCCGAGAACGATCGCCCCGTCGGGAGCGCTCGCCGTCAGGAAGGCCGCCAGCAGCGCCACGTACGTCGCCGCGCTCGACACGATCGTGGTCACTCCGAGCCCGAGCTGCGCGCCGTAACCGGCGCCGTACACCCAGCCCCGGTACCGGTCGAGCCATCGCTCGTCGACCTGCCGCCGAGGACCGGGTACCGCGACGGGCAGTCCGTCGAGCACGATCGCCACCCCGATCGCCGCGAGCAGCACCGCGATTCCCGGGCGTGAGGGCAACACGACCGAGCCGAGCGCGCCGAGCGCCGCGCCGGCGCCGGCCGCCGCCGCGGTGGCGCCGATCAGGAACGCGGTCACCGTCAAACGCCAGTTGGAACGCCGGCCCCGCTCACCGAGCGGGGTGATGCTCGCGAGCATCGATTCGCCTCAGGGCGACCAGGCGGACGCCACCGCGGCCGTGACCGCAGCCGCGCAACCGAGAACCAGCAGCGCGCTCAGCGCCGGCCCTCCGGGTACAGGCTCGGGTGGTTCGGCCCGACCCCGGCTGCCGCGAGCCGATCGTCGAGCCCCCGCTCGTCCTCGATCGCATCGCCGACCATAGACGCGAGCGCGCTCCATGTGGTGGCGACTCCCTCGCCCCTGATCGCGCTGTCCTCGACGAGCACGAAGTACGGCGTGCCGGGGACGGCGTAGTCCCGCCACGCCTGCGAGGACATCACGACCGGTACGCCGTCCGGGGCGAGCCGGCGCAGCTTGGCGACCTGCTCGCGGTCCGTTCCGCGGGTCACGATCACGGTGCGCAGCTCGGGCGCGGGTCGGCTGTCTCCGAGCTTTTCCCAGAACGCGCCGCAGCTCGTGCAGCCGCTGCTCAGGAACGCCAGCAACGTCGGCGTCCCGCGGAAGGCCAGCTTGACGGCATCGCCCGTGGGGGTGACACCGGCCAGCTCGGGCGCGGCCGTGTCGGTGCGGATGCGCTCGGGGGGAGCCGGCACGCCCGAGTCGCCCTCCGGGCCGAGCCGGCGCAGGATCTCCGCGTGGCTTCGCAGCAGCGCGGCGACGAGCACCACGAGCAGCACCAGCAACACCGTCTCGACCGACACCAGCGCGACCACCTACGCCCCGCCTCCTCCCGGGAGCTGCTTCGCCAGCCCCTCGAGGCAAGTGTTGTTGTGCGTGCAGGTTCGGTTGTCGACCATCTCGGTGGCGTTGCAGTTCATCGACGGGACGGTCGCGGGGTTCTGGCACACCACCAGCCGGCAGACGACCTCGGTCGTGCCGGCGATCTGGGTATTGCACTGCCCGTAGCGGAAGTGGTTGCAGTCGACCGCGCGGTTGCCGCAGTCTCCGTTGGCGCACTGACACCCACCCGGAAACACGGTCCCGGGGATGCGGTTGCAGTCGATGTAGTAGCGGACGCCCGCGTCATGACACAGACCGTGACCCTTGTAACTCGTGCATTTCCACCAGCCGGCGATGTACGTATCGGGCGGGCAGACGTTGTTCCCGTGCTGGATCTCGCAGCAGAACGCGGTGTAGCCGTCGGTGCATTTGCTGCCGTGCGGGCACTGCGCGGGACTGAGCACCGCCCAGGCCGTGCCCGGCCGGACCAGGTAGCGGATCGGCGCGACCGCGAAGGCCGAGCCCGCGACCGCAGCGCGCGCCAACGCACCGCGCCGGGACGTACGGCGCTCGAGGAGATCCCCGAGGCGCGCGACCACGCTCATGCGCGCTCCCAGGCTGCCCACGCTCGCGGGACCACGGTGTACACGAGCACGACGGCGTACACCGCGCCGGCGACCCCGGCCAACAGCACGACCGCCTGTGGTGCCGCCAGTCCGAGCACCCAGCCGAGCCCTCGCGGCCCCGCGACCGCCGAGGCCAGCGCCAACGTCCCCAGTAGCTCGCTGGCGATCACGTGGGCTTGCGACACCGGTAAATCATCATCTCCAAAGCAACCGCACGCCACGCGGCGGCGCTTGAGGATGACGGCGACGGTCGCCAACAGCCCGAACACGACGGCCAGCGCCAGCGCCAGGCCCCGGGTCGGATGCAGCACGCACGCGGCGCCGAGCGCGACCTCCCCGGCGGCCAGCACCCGCACGACCCAGGGGTGGAGTTGGAGCGCTGCCGCGGCGGCCGCGGGCACGCGCAGTTTCGCCAGCCCGGCCACGCACAGCAGCAGCGAGGCGACGAGGAACGCCGGCGCGAGCGCCGTGCTCATCGGGCCAGCTCCTCGGCCCGTCGCTCGAGCACGGTGGTGGCCGCGGTGGCGGGATCGATCTCGCGGGCCACCACGCGGTCGAGCAGTTCCTGGATCTCGGGATCGTCGCGGACCGAGGCCTCGAGCTCTCGACGCATGCGGTACGTGGCCAGTGCGAGCACCTCGTTCATCAGGTTCCGGCGGCGGCGCTCGGACAGCGTCCCCTCCGCCTGGATGTAGTCCTGGTGCTCGGCGAGCTTCTCGGCCAGCTCCTCGATCCCCTGGTCGCGCACCGCCTCGGTCCTGACGATCGGGACCTTCCACCCCTCCTGGGGTCCGAGTGCCAGCACGTTCTTGATCTCGCGCACCATCGTGTCGGTCAGTGGGTGATCGGCCTTGTTGACCACGATCACGTCCGGGATCTCCATCACGCCCGCCTTGAGCGCCTGGATCGAATCGCCGGACCCTGGCATTAACACGAGCACGACCGTATCGGCGTGGTCGATGATGTCGACTTCGGCCTGGCCGACGCCGACCGTCTCGAGCAGGACCACGTCGCGTCCGGACGCGTCCATCAGCAACGCAGCCTGGAGCGCGGCCTCGCTGAGGCCACCGAGCGCGCCGCGGCTGGCCATCGAGCGGATGTACACGCCCGGGTCCAGGAAGTGGTCGGACAGGCGGATCCGGTCGCCAAGCAGCGCGCCCTTGGTGAACGGCGACGTCGGGTCGATCGAGAGGACGGCGACGGTCCGCTCCCGCTCGCGCTCGAGCTTGGTAAGCGCTGCAAGCAGCGTCGACTTCCCCGCCCCGGGCGGCCCGGTGAAGCCGAACACGGCCGCGCGTCCGGTGCGCGGATAGACCTCCTTGACAAGCGCCCAGCCCTCGGGGTCGTCGTTCTCGACCAGCGAGATCGCACGGGCCAGCGCCCGACGGTCGCCGGCGAGAAGCCGTTGTGCGAGCGATTCGTCGGCGCCGGGCATCCCTACGCGCGACATCATGCCAGGGGTACGATCCGGGCGTGCAGTCCGCGACGACCGAGACGATCGAGCGCGCGGCCCCCGTCGCGGTGCCGGCGGCGGTCCGATCGGGGCCTCCGCCGCTGCACGGCGGACCGCTGACGTTCCTGCGCTTCGCCCGCGCCCACCACATGCTGCGGCCGGGCTATGCGCTCCTGATCGCACGATGGGTCTGGCTGAAGCTGCGCTGGCGGGGACGGCTCAAGACCGACGGCCTGTGCTTCGTGTGTCCGGGGGTGAAGTTTCAGATCGGACGGAACGCGAGCGTGACGCTGGGACGCTGGTCGTGGATCGGCCACCGGTGCAAGGTCCGCGTGCACGAGGGCGAGCTGTCCATCGGGGCCAAGTCCGTGCTCGGGCAGGAGTGCACGTTCTCCGCCTACCAGCACATCTCGATCGGACGCGAGTGCATCATCGCCGACCGGGTGATGATGATCGACTTCGATCACGGGATGGTCGAGACGGAGCGCCCGATCCGCGAGCAGGGGATCTACAAGCGCGACGTAAATATTGGCCATAACGTATGGATGGGGTACGGGGCGTGTGTGCTGCGCGGGGTATCGGTGGGCGACAACGCGGTGGTCGGAACGAGCGCGGTCGTCACGCGAGACGTTCCCGCCAACGCCGTCGTGGGTGGAGTCCCGGCCCGCCTGATCCGAATGCGGAAGGCCCCAAAAACCTTCCGCTGGCAATAGGCCGGCTCGAAAAAGCGAACCTGGAAGACGCTTTCTCGAGCCGGCCCCCCTTAGCGAACCGGTGTCGTCCTGCCGTCGACGTCCGTCATCAGCGGACCCAACACCGGCGTACCCCAGCCCGAAACGTAATCCCACCCGGGTGTGCCCTGGTTGGGGACCCCGTTGCCGGCTCCCGCGTCCGGTCCCAGGACGAGGACCGGGCACGAGGAGCCGGTGTCTCCGGTGGCTGCGAACAAAGTCCTTCCCTCGAGCACTCCCTGCTCGAGGGTCTGCTCGGCGCCGGGCTCGAGCGCGGCGGCGATCGCGGCGCCCGTGCGTGGCCGAAGATGCGACATGTGCGGACCCTGCCTTCCGAATGTCAATTGGCCAGTATTTGGTTGCACGCGGCAGGCTACCCCTCCCGCCGAAGTCCAACCGCCCGTCACGGGGCCAGCGCCGTGGGGCCCGTCCGCAAGCAAGTCGCGAGACTTGCGGACGGGTCCACTAGCTACAGCAGACGGCGAGGAAGTCGAGCGCCTGCTCGAGCCGCGCCGGGCGCAGCGCGAAGTCACTCGTGGCGATCGCCGGCGTGAACCAGTCGTAGAACCGACCCGTGATCCCGAGCCGCGCGTGCACCGCGTCCCACCCGAGCGCCAGCGCGATCTCGTGCATGCGCAGCGTCCGCGCATGGAACAGGCCGAGCACCTCGACGTTGTCGAAGGCGCCACGACACAACTCGGCGAACTCGCCGGCGCGGTACTCCCGCAGGTGCCAGGGGTTGTCCGACTTGGCCTGGCCCGCCGGCGCCAGCTTGAGCACGTTCGGCGTCGACACAAATGCCACGCCGCCAGGCTTGAGGATCCTGCGGAAATGGGCGAGCACTGCCGGCGGGTCGATCACGTGCTCGATCGTCTGGAGGAACACGACCGCGTCGAAGCTTTCGGGCTCGCCGAAGGTCTCGACCGCGCCCCATTCAAAGGTGAGGTTGGGGCCGGTGTATCGGAGCTTGGCGTGTTCGTGGGCCTCCGGATTGCCATCCACCCCGACGACGCGGGCGGCCGTGCGGGACAGCACGTCCGACCCGTAACCCTCGCCACACGCCATGTCGAGCACCACCCCGCGAGCGACCCGCCCCGCGATCCATTCGTACACCGCCAGATGTCGGCGATACCAGTAGTTCTCGGCCGGCACGTCGGGAAGCGTGCGCTCGCCGGTCAACTCGAGCGGGGGTACTCCCGGGGGCTGGTTCTGCTGGACGTAAAGGCTCACCGGCGCGGGGCCTAGGGTAATCTGGCGCCGCGATGGAGGCACTGCGGAGCGAGCCGATGCGGACGGACGCGCAGCGAAGCGCGGACGAGATTCGCGATGTCAACACGCGCTACCACGACGTGGCGGCCGGCGGCTACGACTCGAAGTGGGGGATCGACTTCGGCGAGGTCGGCCAGGGCCAGGTGGCCGGAAAGCTCCGCAAGGTGCTCGGCTCGGCCGTGCTCGACCGCGGGTTCGACCGTTCGCTCGAGGTCGGCGCCGGCACCGGCTATTTCAGCCTCAATCTGCTGCGCGCGGGGATCGTGCGTGACGCCACCTGCACCGACATCTCGCCGGGGATGGTGCGTGCGCTGTCTACGAACGCCGAGCGGCTCGGGCTGTCCGTGAAGGGCCTGCGGGCCGACGCGGAGTCGCTGCCATTCGCGGACGGGAGCTTCGACCTCGTGCTCGGGCACGCGGTCCTCCACCACCTCCCGGACCTGACGCGCGCGTTCGAGGAGTTCCACCGCGTGCTGACGCCGGGTGGCCGGATCGTGTTCGCCGGCGAACCCTCGCGCGTCGGCGACCGGATCGCGGCGATCCCCAAGCGCGGCGCGTACAAGCTCGCGCCGGCGTGGCGCCGCGCGCTCGGGGCCCGGCCCCAGTCCGCGGAGCGGCCCGAGCCGGGATCTCAGAACGGCGCCGCGGACCACGGGCTCGAACACGTCGTCGACATCCACGCGTTCGCGCCCGACGATCTCGTGCGTCTTGCGCGCGGCACCGGATTCGACGACGTCCGCGTGCGTGGCGAGGAACTGCTCGCGAACTGGTTCGGATGGTTCAACCGCGGGCTCGAGGCCACCGCCGATCCGGCCGACGTGCCGATGCTCTGGCGTCAGTACGCATTCCGCGGCTACCTGCTCCTCCAGCGCGTCGACGAGCGGCTGCTCGAGCCGGTACTGCCGCCGGCGGTCTTTTACAACCTGCTGGTCGCCGCACGCCGTCCGTAGACTGAGAAGGGCGCATGCCCGATGGTCCATCGCCCGAGTTCCCGCTCTTCCCTCTCGGCATGGTGGCGCTCCCCGGAGAGCTCATCCCATTGCACATCTTCGAGGAGCGCTACAAGACGATGATCGACGAGTGCATCGGGTCCGAGCGCGAGTTCGGGATCGTGTGGCTGTCCGACGACGGCCTGCGCGAGGTCGGCTGCGCCTGCGCGATCGATCGCGTGCTCGAACGGATGGAGGACGGCCGGATGAACCTGATCGTGCGCGGGACGCGGCCTTTCCGCGTACTCGAGCGCCAGGGACATCTCCCCTATCCCGCCGGCGTGATCGAGTTCGTCGAGGACCGCGACGACGATGTCGACGCGGACCTCGCCCGGGGCGCCCACGAGGCCTACGCCGAGCTCGTCAAGCGCGCCACCGACCGCGATCCCGACACCGACGAGCTGGCCGGCATGAGCGCCTATGCGATGGCGGCAACCGTCGACTTCGGCCTCGACGCCAAGCAGGGCCTGCTCGACATGCGCTCAGAGAACGCCCGCCTGCGGCTCGTCACGCGTCTGTTCCGCGCCGCGATCAAACGGCTCGAGCTCGTCGATCGCGTGCAGGAGCGCGCCCGGTCGAACGGCAAAGTGCGGTTCGGGGCCAGCTGAGGGGCGAGCCTGGTTGTCTCCCCTGGCGTCCCCCCTGTCGTTGAGGGATGCCAGGGAAACATCAGGCGAAGACCCTATGCGTTGTAGATCACCATCGCCCCCCCGAACACGATGCAGTAGATCCCGAACGGGGTGAGGGTGCGCGTCTTGAAGTAGCGCATGAGGAAGTGGACGGTGAACACCGCCGTGATCGCGGCGGCGATTGCCGCGACGATCGCGTCCCCGCGGATGCCGGCGCCGAGCGGACCCGTGAGGTCTGAGAACTTCAAAAGTCCGGCGGCCAGGATCGGGGGCGTGGCGAGCAGGAACGCGAACCGCGCCGCGTCCTCGTTGTCGAGCCCGCGCACGAGGCCGGCTGCCATACAGATGCCGTCGCGGCTCAGCCCGGCGATCAGCGCGAAGCTCTGGAAGAAGCCGATGATGCCCGCTTCCTTGTATTCGAGCGTGTCCAGCCGGCGTCCGCCGTCACGCTTCATTCCTTCGCGAGCGGCGAGCGCGCGCACCTCGGAGCGTCTTCGGAAACGCTCCGCGCCGAGCAGTATCAGGCCGTTGATAACCAGGAAGATCGAGGCGTACAGCGGCTTGGCGAGCGCCACGCGCACCGGATGCTCGAGCAAGAGCCCGAGGATGCCGACCGGGATCGTCGCGATGATGATCAGCCATGCCAAGCGCTCGGTCGACGTCTCGACCCGCCGCTTAATCAGCGTCCGGAAGAACGCGAGGATGATGTCGATCCAGGTGCGCCAGAAGTAGATCAGCAGGCCGATCGCGCTGCCGACGTGGAGCATCACCACGAACGCGAGCCAGGGCGACTCGGACTGGGACTGCCACGAGACGATGTTGCTCCAGCCGAACAGGTTCGGATAGATCACGGTGTGTCCCAGGCTGGAGACCGGGAACAGCTCGGTGATTCCCTGGAGCACCCCAAGCACGATCGCCTGGAAGGTCGTCATGTGGGGGGCGGTGGTTGTGGCGAGGTTGATCACGAGCGTGGACGGTAGCGGTCGTCCTAACCGCGTGGTAAGGCTAAGAGGTTCCTCAAGGACTTAGGCCGCAGGGATTCGTGGCGGCCTGTACTACAAACAACTCCAGATCGGCCAATTCCTTCCGAGAGACGGCCGCGGTATCCGGAAAATACAAAGTGCCGTTCTGCACTTTCACCGCGTAGGAATAGATGCTCCGCGTGCTCGACGGGAACCGTAGGTGGGAACTGACGTCGGTGTTGAGGCTGGTCGCGAGGTCGCGGGCCGCCAACAGCAAGGGGTCCGGCAGGTTCTTCGGCTTGCCCCCGTTGCACGAGATCGTGCCGCCGTCATTCACGAGCAGGGACAGCTTCTGACCGTGGGCGCCCGTCCGGGTGACGAGGAACAGATCGGGTTCCTGCACGTCGAACCCGCATCCGGCGAGCACCACCGCGACCAGAAGCGTTGACACGGCGACACGTATCGCCAAGAACATCAAGCCGAAACTACAACCGCCGCGCCGCCGCGCCGCGGATCCCCACCCCCCGAGAACCGGCCGTGCTCGTCGCGCGCGGCCGCCTGCGCGCCGCCGAAGAACAGGTTGAGCTCCCGGAACCGGCCGATCGCGCGGCCGGCGCGCTCGAGCGCGGCGGTGTCGATCCCGGGCTCGGCGTAGACGATGCCGTCCTCGAAGTGGACCCGCGGAGCCCGCACGGCGTCGCCCGCGGCCAACCCGTCGTCGATCACCCGGATGACCGTCTGGAGGACCGCCGAGCGGATCCGGTTCGAGCCCGCGCTGCCGAGCACGAGCTCGGGCGCGCCGTCGCGCAGAACCACGGTCGGGGACATCATGCTCGGCAATCGGCGTCCCGGCGGGTGGCGGTGGAAGCCCAAGGGATTGAGGTCCTGTTCCCCGAGCATGTTGTTCAGGTGCAGGCCGGTGCCGGGTACGACGACGCCCGAGCACGACCCGTTCGAGCACGTCACCGAGCACGCCCATCCGTCCCGGTCGAGCACCGCGACATGGGTGGTCGAGCCCAAGGGCGAGCGGCGCGCGAGGAATCGCTGCACGAACTCGGGGTCGGCCAAGCCCTCGAGGAACTCGGGCGTCCGCTCGGACTGGGTCCGCTCCATCGTGTCCACGATCCGGCCCACGTCGGGCGGCCCGGGATCGGCATCCAGCAGAGCGAGCGCGTAGGCGATCAGGATTCCCCCCGCCGACGGCGGCGGGTTGGTGAGGACGTCGCGACCGCGATAGACGGCGCGGATCGGCTCCCGCGACACGACCGCGTACGCGGACAAATCCGAAGCGCCGACATTCCCGCCGCGGTCGGCGAGCCACGACACGATCGCCGCGGCAATGTCGCCGTCATAAAACGGCGCCGCGCCCTCGCTCCCGAGCCGCTCCAAGCTGTCCGCGAGCTCGGGCTGACGCACGACGTCGCCGGCGCGGGCCACCCGACCGGCCGGCGCAAACAGCGCGGCGCACTCCGGCGTCGAGGTGACGATCCCGGCCAGGATCTCGATCACGTACGCCTGCGCCGCGTTCATCTCCACGCCCTCGCGCGCGAGCCGAGCTGCCGGCGCGACGAGATCTGCGAGTGGGATCTGCCCGAACCGGGAGGACGCCTCGCACACGCCGGCAGCCATCCCGTACGTCCCAACCGAAGCCGGGCCGATGTTGAACACCTGGACGGCGTCGCCGAACGACACGCTGACCGGGACCAGCTCCGCCCGCTCGGAAGCGTCCGCTTGCCGCCCCGGCGCCTCGACGAAGAAGTCGAGCAGCACCGGTTCTTCCCCGGGCTTGACGACGAGCATGTAGCCGCCGGCGCCGAGGCTGGTCAGGAGCGGCTCGCACGCAAACGACGAGAGCATCGCCGCCAGCGCGCCGTCGACCGCGTTGCCGCCGCTGCGCATGGCATCCGCGCCGGCCTGCGCGCACACCGGGTGACCGGCGGCGATCACGCCGAGCGGCTCGGCCACTACGAACGATCCCCCTCGCGGGTCAGCGGCGCGGTATGAACTCCGGGACGTCCAGATCCAGCGTTCCGGAGCGCTGGCGGACGCGGCTGACGCGGGGCTCGCCCACCGGCTCGCGCAACGCCCGACCGCGGTCGGGCACACGCTCCCGCGCGTCGACCCGGCCGACGTCGACGCGGCGAGTACGCCCGTCGCCATACCCGGTGGCGATCACCGTTACCCACACGTGGTCCGCGAGCTTCTCGTCGACCATCGCGCCGAAGATGATGTTCGCGTCCGGGTGCGCCGCCTCGGCCACGGCCTTGGCCGACTCGTTGACCTCCCACAGCGACAGATCCGGGCCGCCGGTGATCGACAGCAGGATCGAGTGCGCGCCCTCCATGCTCGTCTCGAGCAGCGGCGAGGAGACGGCCCGCTCGGCCGCCTCGATCGCGCGCCGCTCGCCGGTGCCCATCCCGATTCCGAGCAGGGCGGTGCCGGCGCTCGACATGATCGTGCGCACGTCCGCGAAGTCGAGGTTGATCAGCCCGGGGAGCGTCACCAGATCCGAGATCCCCTGAACGCCTTGGCGCAGGACGTCGTCGGCGACGCGGAACGCTTCGACCATCGACACGTTGCGGTCGAGCACCGACAGCAGACGGTTGTTGGGCACGACGATCAGCGTGTCGACCTCTTCGGCGAGATCGGAGATCCCGCTCTCGGCCTGGTCGCGCCGGCGGGAGCCTTCGAACTGGAACGGACGCGTGACGATCCCGACCGTCAGCGCACCGAGCTCGCGGGCGATCTGAGCCACGATCGGCGCCGCGCCGGTACCCGTTCCGCCGCCGGCGCCGGCGGCGATGAACACCATGTCCGAGCCGCGGAGCATCGCCTTGATCCGGTCGTACTCCTCGCGCGCCGCGGCGCGGCCGAGCTCCGGGTTGGACCCCGACCCCAGCCCGTGCGTGATCGAGTCGCCGATGTGGAGCGTCTCGTGCGCGGAGGACTGCTGGAGCGACTGCAAATCCGTGTTGATGGCCAGGAACTCGACGCCCTCGATCTCGGCCTCGACCATCCGGTTGATCGCGTTCACGCCGGCGCCACCGACGCCGACCACGCGCAGCACGGGACCGCCCGCGCTCGGCTCGGGATCGCTCTCGTCCCGCGTCACCCGGGCGTAGACGTCGTGCGCGGGCTCGGGCTGGGCCGGCTCGGGCATGAGCGGCTCGGGAGCGCTTGCGCGCTCGAGCAGGTTCTCGGGGATGTCTGCGGAGAAGGCGTGGCGGAGGCGCTCGTGCGGCAGCGGGATCCGCGGCTCCTCCTCGGCTTCAGGACCAACAGCCGGAGATGCGGGCTCCTCGGCCGGCGGCCCGGCGCGATCCTCGCTCGCGGCGGACTCGGGCGCTCCCGGCGCCGCCGGCGCGCGCTCCTGAGTGCCGGTCCGGTCGTCTACATCCTGGGCCGTCTTGTGGAACAGGGCGGCGAGGGGTCCTTCGCGCATACTCGCGCGCTTACCGGTTGGCATGGGACAGGACCTCCTTCGCAAGCTGCCTATATGCGTGAGCGGCCACGCCGTCGGGATCGTACTTCAGGACTGACATCCCTTTCACAGGTGCTTCGGCAAAGCGGATGGTCTTGCGGATCCGTGATGCAAAAACGCGGTCCCCGAAGTTCTCTTCCAGCAGCTCGATCGCCTCCTTGGCGTGCAACGTACGCGTGTCGACGAGCGTCGGCAGGATTCCCTCGATGTCGACGTCCGGGTTCAGGTTCTCACGGATCATCGCCAGCGTGTTCTGGAGCTGGATCAGTCCGCGCATCGACAGATATTCGCATTGCACGGGGACGATTACTTTCTGCGCGGCCGTGAGCGCGTTGATCGTCAGCAGCCCCAGGCTGGGCGGCGTGTCGATGAACACGAAGTCGTAGTCATCCTCGACGGGCTTCAAAGCCTTCTGCAGCGACCGCTCGCGGCCGATCATCGTGGACATCGCGATCTCCGCGCCGGCCAGGTCGATCGACGAACAGGCGACGTCGACCTCGCGCTTGCGGACCACCTCGCGGATCGAGATGTGGTGGACGAGGACGTCATACATCGACTTCTCTAGGGTGTCCGGATCGATCCCCTGTGACATCGTCAGATTGCCCTGGGGATCCATGTCGACGCACAGGACCCGATGCCCTTCCTCGGCGAACGCGACCGCGAGGTTGAGTGTCGTCGTGGTCTTGGCGACGCCGCCCTTCTGATTGGCGAACGCGATCACGTGGCTCATATCGACCGGAGTATTCGTAGAAGCGCGGCGGAATCCTCCGAGATCGCCCCGCTATTTTCGGGTGCGGTGCCCGCGCTGCTCCACAAACGCCTCCTGTTCGTGACCGGCAAGGGCGGCGTCGGCAAGTCGACGGTCGCCATCGCGCTCGGTCTGCTCGCTGCCCGGCAGGGGCTGCGGACGATCGTCGCCGAGCTCGCCAGCCAGGAGCGCGTCCAGGGCCTGTTCGGCGAAAACGACGCCCGCGAGCAGTTCCGCGAGCTCGAGCTGGCCCCCGGTCTGTTCACGATCTCGATCGATCCCCAGTATGCGATGGAGGAGTACCTGCGCGTCAAGGCCGGGCCGTTCGGGCAGGTGCTCGGCTCGAGCCGCCTGTTCCAGGCATTCGCGATGGCCACCCCCGGCATGCGCGAGCTCCTCAGCATCGGCAAGGTCTGGGAGCTCGCGCAGCTCGATCGCCGGACCCGCGGCGCCGCTCCGTATGACCTCGTGATCGTCGACGCACCCGCCACCGGGCACGGCGTCGGGCTGCTGCGGACGCCGAAGACGTTCGCCGAGATCGCCCGCGTTGGCCCGATCGCCCACCAGGGCCAGACGATCGCCAATACGATCGCCGACCGCGACTTCACCGGCGTGATCGCGGTCGCCACCCCCGAGGAGATGCCGATCAACGAGACGTTGACGCTGGCCGACGAGCTCGAGCGGGATGAGCTCGCGCTCGACCTCGTGGTCGTCAACGCGCTCTACCCGGCTCGCTTTGAACCCGCCGAGATCGCGCAGCTCGAAGAGGCACTGGCAAAGAGCCGATCGCCGCTAGCCCGCTCCGCGCTCCGCGCGGCGCTTTCCGAACACGCCCGCGCGGCCACGCAGCGCGAGCAGCGCGACCGGCTCCGCGACCGAGCCGACGGCCGGCTGGTAGAGCTTCCGTACGTGTTCGCCGATCACCTCGGCCTGTCCGAGCTCGAGCAGCTCGCGGGCGCCCTCGAGGCCGCGCCGTGAACGTCGCCGAGATGCTCGACGGCAAGCGAGTGTGTGTGTGCTGCGGCTCGGGCGGCGTCGGCAAGACGACGACGTCGGCCGCGGTCGCGCTCGGGATGGCGGCGCGGGGCGCGAAGGTCGCGGTCGTGACGATCGACCCCGCAAACCGGCTGGCCAACGCGCTCGGGCTCGAGCAGCTCGAGAACGAGCCGCGCCGGGTCGATCCCGATCGCCTGGCCACCGGCCCGGTGGATGTCCAGGGCGAGCTGTGGGCGATGATGCTCGACCCGAAGCGGACGTTCGACGAGCTGATCGAACGGATCGCGCCAGACCCGGACCGGGCCGAGGAGATCAAGGCCAACCGCGTCTATCGCGAGCTGTCGACCGCGGTCTCGGGGTCGCAGGAGCTGACCGCGATCGCCAAGCTCCACGAGCTCGTGCAGTCGGACGAGTTCGACCTGCTCGTCCTCGACACACCTCCGTCGCGGAACGCGCTCGAGTTCCTCGACGCCCCGGGCCGGCTCAACTCGTTCCTCGAAGGCCGCGCGCTGAAGGCGTTCCTCAAGCCGACCGGACTGGGCTTCCGCACGCTCGGCCGGGGCGCGATGCCGCTGCTCGGTGGCCTCCGCAAGATCACCGGGATCGACCTCATCACCGATCTGACGGTGTTCTTCCAGCTTCTCGGCGACATGACGGTCGACTTCAGCAAGCGCGCCGCCCAGGTCGAGCAACTGCTTCGCGCCGACACGACGGCGTTCGTGCTCGTGACCGGGGCCGCGAGCGAGCCGATCGACGAGGCGATCTGGTTCGGCCAGCGGCTCACGAGCGACGGGCTCCCGTTCGCCGGCGTGATCGTCAACCGCGTCCACCACGACCTGCTCGGCGATCGCCAGCCGCGCGAGGTCAGACGGTCGCTCGCCAAGACGCTCCCAGGCCCGCTCGCCGCGCGCGTAGCCGAGAACTTCCGCGACTACCACGTTCTCGCGATGCGCGACGACCGCAACCTGGCGCGCCTCGCGTCCCGCCTCGACGACCAGCGGCTCCTGCTCGTCCCCCAGCTCGACGACGACGTGCACGACGTCGCAGGACTGGCGCGCATCCACCGCTACCTGTTCGCGTCGGCGGCCGAGCGCGAGCGCCTGATCGACGACCTCGTCGCCTAGCCCCGGGCGGCCCGCGGCTGTCCGGTTAACGCCACACTCAACCGCCCCACGTGCGCGAGTGTGGCGTTAACCGCGGCGGGGCCGGGTGAACATGAATTCACCGCGGGGCGGGCGGCGAGTGAGCGGTTAACCGGAATCGGCGGCGCCTAGACGTGGCTCGGTCAGAGCGGTCCGAGCGACACCGCGTCGGGGCCGTTGTCGGTCCACGTCGCCCACGCCAGCAGCACCGACTGCCACTCGTACGCGGGCACGGGCTGACCGCGGCGGGACAGCGTCACCGGTACCGAGTGGAGCAGCTCCCACACGGCCTGCTCGGCCAGCGCGATCCGCTCGCTCACCCTCGATTGCGGATACCACTCCGCCGCGAGCTCCACGACTCCTGACATCGCGATCGCGCCGGCGGCGGCCCGGGCGGCGAGCTCGGCCTTGAAGTCCTCGGCCGTCGGAAGCTCGGAGCTTTCGTCGCGCGCCTCGATCAGCACCTCCTGCGTGACCTCCCTCCCCTTGCGGGTCACGTTCTGCCATCCCCTGCCGAGCCCCATGTCGCCGAGCCCGAGCAGCGGCCCCTCGTAGATCGTCAGCGTGGCCCGGTCGGGCAGCCAGCGATAGTCGTCCATCTCGATCGCCTCGCCCGCGATCCACGGCCCCACGATCCGCGCATAGAGCTCCTCGCGGGTGAGATTGAACGCCCGCGTCTGATGCGGAAACTGGCGCAGCTCGATGTGGAACACGAGCACAGGCTCGCATGCCCGGCGCCGGTAGGCTGCCCCGTCATGACCGAGCGGCCGCTGTGGGCGCCGTGGCGGATCGAGTACGTCACGGGGCCCAAGGACGGGGAGTGCATCTTCTGCGCCGCCGCGTCCTCCTCGGCCCAGAGCGACCCGGCGCACGCGCCGATCGATCGCACCGAGCACTGCATCACGATCCTGAACGCATACCCGTACGCGCCGGGGCACGTGATGGTGGCGCCGATCCGCCACGTCGCCGCGCTCGAGGACCTGAACGAGGAGGAGATGCTCGACACGATGCGCCTGGCCCAGCGGTCGATCGTCGCGATCCGCAACGCGATGAACCCCGACGGGTTCAACACCGGCCTCAACCTGGGCAAGGTCGCGGGGGCGGGGATCGCCGATCACCTCCACCTCCACGTCGTCCCGCGCTGGAACGGCGACACGAACTTCATGCCGCTGCTCGCCGACACGCACGTGATCCCGCAGGCGCTCGAGGCGACCCGGGCAATCCTGGCCGACGCCATCGCTCAGCTACCGTGACACCACGATGGCGACGGCGATCTCGCTTGACCAACTGCTCGAGCTGATCGCTCGCGGCGCCCAGGTCGTCGAGGTGCTGCCCGGAGACGACTACGCCCCCGTGCATCTTCCCGGCGCGATCAACCTGCCGCTGCGCCAGCTCGATGCCCGGGCCGTCAGCGTGCTCGACCGGGGGCGCCCGATCGTCGTGTACTGCTGGGACTCGCTCTGAGACCTAAGCCCACGAGCCGCGTGCCGGCTCGAAATCCTCGGGTTCACCGACGTCTACGACTATGTGCCGGGGAAGGTGGACTGGCTCGCCCACAATCTCGAGGTCGAGGGCGAGAGGGCAGACGCTCCGACCGTGGGGCGGCTCATGCGCGACGACGTCGTCCGCTGCGCCCCGGCAGACACCGCGACCGCCGTGCTCGAGTCGATCCAAGGCTCGCCGTATCCATTCGCAGTGCTGACGAGCGCCGACGGCACCGTACTCGGGCGCGTGCCGGCAAGTGCGCTCAAGCCACCTTATGAGACGCCGGTCTGGGACGTCGCGGAGCCCGGGCCGAAGACGTTCCGCCCGCACCACTCCGTCGAGAACGTGACCAGGCACCTCGCCGAGAAGGACCTCCGCTGGGCGATCGTGACCACCCCGGAGGGCCGCCTCCTTGGCGTAGCCTCGCGCGCGGATCTCGAACGGGCCGGCGCCTAGCGGACGCTGATCGCGCCGGCCTCCCCGTCCACGAGGCGGCCGACCACGACGCCAGGCACCTCGCCGGCGCGCCCCGGATCCACCGCCACCAGCAGGCCGCCCGAGGTCATCGCGTCGGTCACGAGCCGACGGCGCACCTCGTCCACGCTCGGGTCGAACGACGCGAACTCCTCGGCGTACCGGCGATTGTTGGCGCTCCCGCCGGCGACCGCACGTTCGTCACCGAGCAGCTCGAGCGCGCCCGGGATCGCCGGGACCGCCGAGGCGTCGACCTCCGCCGCCAGGCCGCTCGCGAGCGCCAGCTCGTGGAGGTGGCCGAGTAGCCCGAAGCCGGTCACGTCGGTCATCGCGTGGGCGCCCGCCGCGCGCGCCGCCGCCGCGCCCTCCTCGTTCAGCGTGGTCATCACCTCGACCGCGGCCGCGAGCGCCTCATCCGACGCCAGGCCCTTCTTCAGCGACGTCGTGACTGCGCCGGCGCCGACCGGCTTGGTCAGGACGAGCGCGTCGCCCGGGCGGCCCTGCGCGTTCGTGATCACCTCGGCCGGGTCGACCACCCCGGTGACCGCCATGCCGTACTTGGGCTCGGGATCGTCGATCGTGTGGCCGCCGACGATCGCCACCCCGGCGTCCTGCGCCACATCGGCGCCGCCCCGCAGCACCTCGCCGAGCAATTCGGACCCCAGCTCCGCGACCGACCACGCGACCAGGTTCAGCGCGCTCACCGGCCGCCCGCCCATCGCGTACACGTCCGAGAGCGCATTTGTGGCCGCAATCCGGCCGAAGTCGTAGGGATCGTCGACGATCGGGGTGAAGAAGTCGACGGTCTGCACGAGCGCGAGGTCGTCACGCAGGCGGTAGACGCCGGCGTCGTCGCTCGTCTGGATGCCCACCAGCAGATTGGGGTCCGAGGACACCGGGAGCGCGGCGACGATCGGCGCGAGCAGTGCGGCCGGCACCTTGCAGGCGCAGCCGGCGCCGTGCGACAGCGTCGTGAGCCTAAGCACACTCATATCGCGATCATCGCAAACGGCGCGGGTAGGGTCCCACCTACCGTGCTCGATCCGTTACTTGCAGCCGCCACCGACCCCGGGCACCTCCCGGGTGTCCTCCACACCCTCGAGCCGACGCTCGACCGCTTCGGCTATCTCGCGCTCGGATTGATCTTCCTCGAGGACTTCGGCGTGCCGGTCCCCGGGGAGACTGTGCTGATCGTGTCGGCGATCTACGCCGGCACCGGGCGGCTGAGCATCTGGCTGGTGGCCCTGATCGGGTTCCTGGCCGCGATCCTCGGGGACAACGTGGGGTTCGCGATCGGCCACCTCGGGGGCCGGCCGCTGGCCGAGCGATACGGCAAGTACATCCTGCTGACGCCCACGCGCCTCGACAAGACCGCGGACTTCTTCAACCGGCACGGCGGCAAGGTGATCGTGATCGCCCGCTTCGTCGAGGGGCTGCGCCAGGCCAACGGGATCATCGCCGGCATCACCGGCATGCACTGGAAGAAGTTCGTGCTGTTCAACGCGCTCGGCGCCGCGCTGTGGGTCGCCGTGTGGGTCTCGATCGGCTACTTCTCGGGCAGCAACATCGACACCATCTACCGGACGGCGACGAAGTACGAGCTGTACTTCGCGATCCTCGTCGGGCTGGTGATCCTGGCCTTCATCGGCCGGCACGTGTGGCGCTGGCGCAAGGAGCGGCGCGAACGCGAAGCCGCTACTTCCCGCGAGTCTCGAACGCCTGACGCGCCTTCTTGATCGCCTCGACCGCGTCGTCGCGGCCGCCCCAGCCGCCGACCTCCGAGTAGCGACCCTCGTCGAGGTCCTTGTAGACCCCGAAGAAGTGGGAGATCTCGGCGCGCAGCAGGCGCGGGAGATCGTCGACGTGGTCGTAGTCGCGCCAGCCGGGGTCGCCGCACGGCACGCACACCACGTGGTCGTCGGGCCCCTTCTCGTCGGACATCTTGAACAGCCCGACCGCCTTGGCGATCACGATGCAGCCGGGAAAGGTCGGCTCGGAGACGCACACCAGCACGTCGAGCGGGTCCCCATCGGGGGCAAGCGTCTCGGGGACGTAGCCGTAGTCGGTCGGGTACACGACCGACGCCGAGATGAACCTGTCGAGCTTGATGCCGCCGAGCTTGGGGTCGTACTCGTACTTGTTGCGGCTCCCCTTGGGGATCTCGACGACGCAGGTCAGCTCGTAGTCGCTCAGTTCATGTCTCCTCGGGCGACGGCGAGGCAGGCCTCGCACCGGGGCCACGGCGGGTCCCACGGGTAATCAGTCACGTCCTTGCCGCAAAGAGCGGTGTCTGGGTCCTCCTCGGTCACCAGATGGCAGAGCTCCTCGAACCCGTCGTCGTTGATCCGCGGCGTGTTCACGCAGCGCGGGTGCACGTTGGGCGCGATTACCGGCGGCACGGTCGCAGCATAACCGCGAAACAGCCCACAAACAGCACGAGCGGGCGCAAAGCCCGCTCGCCACTGCGATCGCGCTCCCCCTAACTGCATTAGAGCCCCAGGACTTATTTTGTCGAGCCTGGCGGCAGGACAATCCCGGCCCGTCACCGGACCGAGTAGGGAGCGGTCTGGTTCCTTAGCCTAGCGGGAGTGTGGGGCCGCCTGCGGCGGCGTCCGTGGGTCCGTTCCGCCGGGCGTCCGTGCCCGGCGGCGCAGCCGCGACCCGCCCGCGCGGCATGGACGCCGCGCGGAACGGCCCCAAGGATGCCGAGCGAAGCGAGGCCCAAAAAACCCCTACGCCGGCGCCAGCAGCTCGTCCGCCACTGCGCACAGGTCGGCATCGAGGTGGCCACACAGCACGTCCCTGAGCAGCGCGCGGAGCATCTCCGAGAGCTCCTGCACGAGCGCATCGACGCCGGTCTGGGCGGGGGCGATCCCGGTGATCACCGCGCGCTCGAGCGAGATCGCGTGCGCGATCCGCTCGGCCACCATCGCGCGGTCCTCTGGTTTGGCGCAGATCGCGGCGAGGCGCCCGGCCAGGCGTCCGCTCGATGGGCCTTCGGGCTCGAGCAGCGCCCGCAGCGCCAGCAGATAGTCGGTCAGGGCCTCGAACGGCGCAAGGCGCTCACACCCCATCTCGAACCGCGACAGTGACCAGGCGATCTCGCCGCCCCGGGGCGTTCGCCGCGCGACCAGGTTGCAGAAAGCCCGCAACTCGTCCTCCTGCTCGGCCGGGATCCGGGTGACCAGGCGCGGCCGGCCGCTGCCGCCGAGCGGAGTCGAGCGCCAAGTGCCGGCGTCGATCCGCGTCCACGCGACCGGCCCGAGCGCGAAGCCGCCGGGTTCGAACAGCCTGAGCGCCGTGAGCGTGCGGCGGAAGCGGACGCGCGCCACCGATACGGGCGCCGGCGCCGCGCGGTCCTGCGCCACGGTCAACACGATCAGCACGTGGGGGTCATCCGCGTCTCCCCAGACGGCATCGGAGGGAGCGTCCTCGAGCGTGTCTCCGCGGACGAGCGCGAGCCCGTCGCCGAGCGCGACCTCGGTGGTGTCGTCGTCGAGTGCGATCCCCAGCAACGGCGACACCACCGTGGTCATTGCGCGACCCTCATACAGCGACAGCTCGAGTTCGTCGTAGGCCTGCTCGAACCGCTCCTCATCAAATTCGAAGTCGCCCCGGTCGGCGTACACGACCGACAGGAACGTGCGAAGCGCCGCGTCGGCAAGGTCGCGATGCTCGGAGGGGATGCGCGACTCCCCGCGCTGGCGCAGGTAGGCGTCGAGGCCCTCGAGCCCGCACAGCATTCGGACCGCAGGGGCGTAGGTCGGAAGGCCCGACAGCATGCGGAGCCGTTCGTCGATGAACGCCCCGGTGAGCGGGCGGTAGCAGTAGAGGGGCACGCGTCCGCGCGGGCCGGCGGCGGCGTCGACAAGCTCGAACGGGATCTCGGCGCCGGACGCGGTCTCGGCACACAGCGCCATCGCGGCCTCCGCCGCGAACGCCTCGATCACCCCATGGAGCGTTCCGTTGCGCACGTGGGCGGGTTCGCCCTCGCCGGCGACGATCCTTCACCGCGACCGGCGGCTTGCAGTCTCGGGGTCAGATCCCGCGCTGGAGCGCGAGTACCAGTAGCACGACCGCGATGACGCCCGCGACCACCACGACCGCCAGGTTCGTCGCCAGGGCCATGCGGACCATCCGTGGTCGGAGGCCCTTGGATGGTTCCGCGTGCTCCGTGGGTTCCTTGCGATCCGGGGCGCTCAGCCCGACCGAGCTCGAGAGGGTGTGGGTGACATACCGATTGAGGCTCACCTGTTGACGCTCGGCCTCGGCCGCAAGTTGCTCGTGCAGCTCACTCGGCATCCGCACGAGGAAGCGCCCGCTGTAACTCGCCTTCTTCTCCCTGCTCTCGTCCGCGCCCACCTCCTGAATCTTAGGTGGAGATGCCGCAATTTCGGGCGCTTTGGGGCGCGATATCGCCCGAGATTTCGTGGTATCACGCTCGCCGAGCTCCTCGCGCAGCTTGGTCAGCGCCCCGTCGAGCAGCCGGGAGACGTGCGCCTGAGAGATGCCGACCGCGCGGGCGATCTGAGCTTCGGTCATGTCGGCGTGGAATCGGAGGAAGACGATCCGCCGCTCTCTGGCATCGAGCGCGCGGAGCCCGCCCTCGAGCAGGACGCGGTACTCGCTTTCGGCGACGGCGTCGGGTTCGCCCGGCTGGTGGGTCTCGGCGTCTCCCGCCGCGGGGAGCGGCACTGGATTCCGGGCCCGGTCGGCGGCCATCAGTCGTTCGACCTCGCTCACGTCGGCGTCGAGCGCGGCAGCGACCTCGGCGACCTCGGGCGCGCGCCCGAGGGAGGCCACCAGGGCGTCGCTCGTGCGGCGGAGCTCGCCGCTCATCCGCTGGACGCCGCGGGGCAGCCGCAATCCCGGAGAGCGCTCCCGGAGATGCCGGCGGATCTCACCTTCGACCGCGGGCGCGACGAAGGTCGCGAACGCGACTCCCCGGCTCGGGTCGAAGCGGGTCGAGGCCTGGACCAGGCCGACCGATCCGGCCTGGACGAGGTCGTCGACCTCCTCGCCGCGCCCGGCGTAGCGGCGCGCCATCGCGCGCACGAGCGGCAGATGCGAGCGCACGAGTTCTTGGCGCTCGGCATCGCGAAGACCCGAGCCGTTTCGCCTCGTTTGCGGCGCCATCACGCGCCGGACATGAGCTTTTCCACCGAAGTCGCCTTCCCCCCTTGCGACCGATACCACTATGAAAGTACCAGAGATAGCACGGGATACCGAGCATTTTTGGGATCGAATCAGGGTTCCCGACACACATTAAGCGTCAGAACCTGATCATGGCTGATCATCTGGTTACCAAGTTTTGGGGGTTGTGTCCGGCGCTCATCGTGGCGCTCGTCACGCTGGCGCTCGCCCCGGCGGGCGCGGAGGCTTCCGGCCCTGGCTCTAGCGCGCTGAGCCAGCTCAGCTCGGTCGTTCCCGCGCCGGCGCAAGCCGCCGTGGCCGCCGCACTCGCGCAGGTGCCGTCCAGGCCCGTTGTTCCCGCCACACCTTCCCCTCCCCCTGTTCCGACTCCAGCGCCCGCCCCGCCCCCGCCGGCCGTGCCGTCTACGGCCGCCGCATCCGTGGTCGATTCCGCGGCGGCGGCCGTGGCGGCGCGGCCCGTGCAACAGCCGGCCAGCGCAATCCCGACGCCGACAGTTTCCGTGCCGACGGTCTCGGTACGCACAACGGGCAAACGGCCGAATCCGCCCGCTCCAGCCCGGTCCGGATCGTCCCTCGGTGGGCAGGCGAGCGCACATCGCGTCTCGCGTCCGAAGGGGCACCGGACCGGGCAGAGGGGGCTTCTTCGCCCGGGTCCGCCGTCGCTCCTTCGTCGCGGCCCAGTCGCGGCGGCCCGAGCTCAGTGGACGCTGCTACCGCTCGCGTACGCCGTGACCGATCGCCGGAGCGGCGCGGCGGTCGCTCCGGCTCGTCGCCTTGGCACGCGGAAGGCTTCGCATCGCGCTCGTCATGTCGCTGAGCCTCCGTCCCGCGGCACGAGCACGGTGACCACGTCGCAGCCGGCGCCCCCGGTCTTGGCCATCCTGCCGCCGGGCGGCGCGGAGGGCAGCGCCGCCGGTGCCGGGGGCGGCGCGGCCGGCGCGACCGCGGCAGCGCTGCTCGCGATCGTCGGCGTATCCATTCTTCGAGCCTTGTTGCCGGGGCTCTTAGGCCTGGGGCTCGCCCCAGCGCGATCGGCTCTCCTCGACCTGAGGTTGGAACGGCCTGGTTAGTGCGGCTGGGTGAACGCACGCACAGGTCATCGCCGCTGCTCGAAGCAGGAGCACGGGGGCGGCGATCCACTCAACCAAGGAGAACGAAACAGCATGAGATGCAAATCGATTGCTGCCGCCGTCAGCGTCATCGCGCTCGCCCTTCCGGCGACGGCGATGGCCAACGGTGGGGGCAGCTCCGGGGCCGGTGGCCTCGGTCAAGCACAGCTCGCGGGTCAGGCCGCGACAACCCTGCAGGGCGCTCTATCGAGCGCGAACGCCAACCAGACCGCCACCAACACGAACGCGCCGGTGAACGTCTCCGGCGGTCATCCGTCGGGCGGTGGCAACCCGTGCGGTTGCGGGACGCCGAAGGGCGGTCCGGCGCCGTGGAGTCCGCCGACGGGCGGGAAGCCCTCGGGCGGCAACAACAGCGCTAACCAGGGCGCGATCAACAAAGCGGTCAGCGGCGCGGGCAACAACGCCGATACCACCCAGAACAACACCCAGACCCAGATGGCCAACGCCGGCAAGTCGATCGGCGGCGGCGGCACTGGGCAGGCGCAAGGAAGCGACCAGAAGTCCGTGACCGGCCAGCTGGCCGGATCATCGGCTAACGCCGACCAGACCGCGGTGAACGGCAACTCACCGACGAGCGTCTCGGGCGGTCAGCCGTCGGACGGTGGCCACCCGTGTAACTGCGGGACGCCAAAGGACGGACAGCCCCAGGGTGGACCGCCGCAGGGCGGCGATCCCTCGGGCGGCGATCCCAGTGCCAACCAGTTCGCCGCCAACGGCGCGCTGAGCGGCGCCGGCAACAACGCCAGCACCACCCAGAACAACACCCAGACCCAAAACGCCGGCTCCGACTGCAAGGTCGGCTGCGGCGGCGCGGGGCAGTTCCAGGCGGCCGGGCAGAGCGCGGTAACGCTCCAGGGAGCGTTCTCGTCGGCGAATGCCAACCAGACGGCGGTCAACGCCAACGTCCCGGTCAACATCGGCGGCGGCAACGTCTCCGGCGGTAACAACAGCGCCAACCAGGGCGCCATCAACGGCGCGCTGAGCGGCGCCGGCAACAATGCCGACACCACCCAGAACAACACCCAGACCCAGAATGCAGGCTCGTCCTGCTCGATTGGCTGCGGTGGCGCAGGTCAGGCCCAGTTGAGCGGGCAGCAGGCGTTTACAGGTCAGTTGGCGGGATCCTCGGCAAACGCCAACCAGACCGCGGTCAACGCCAATGTCCCGGTCAACATCGCCGCCGGCAATATTTCCGGCGGATCGAATAGCGCCAACCAGTTCGCCGCGAACGGTGCACTGAGCGGCGCCGGCAACAACGCCGGGACCACCCAGAACAACACCCAGACCCAGAACGCAGGCTCGTCCTGCTCGTATGGTTGCGGTGGCGCGGGGCAGTTCCAGGGCTCGAATCAGAGCGGGGCGACGCTCCAGGGCGCGTTCTCGAACGCAAACGCCAACCAGACGGCGGTGAACGCCAACGTCCCGGTGAACATCGCCGCCGGCGATATCTCGGGCGGCTCCAACAGCGCCAACCAGGGCGCCATCAACGGGGCCGCGAGCTTCGCCGGCAACAACGCCAACACGACGCAGAACAACACCCAGACCCAGAACGCAGGCTCGTCCTGCTCCTGGGGCTGCGGTGGCGCCGGCCAGGCCCAGGTAAGCGGTCAGGAGGCGCTCACTGGTCAGCTGGCGGCCTCGTCTGCCTGTGCCAACCAGACCGCGGTCAACGCCAACGTCCCGGTGAATATCTCCGCCGGCGACATCTCCGGCGGCGACAACAGCGCCAACCAGTTCGCCCTCAACGGCGCGCTGAGCGGCGCCGGCAACAACGCGGGCACGACTCAGAACGGAACGCAGGGCCAGACAAGTAGTTGACGACCGGCTCCTCCGGGAGCCAAGCCGAGTTCGGGACTTGGCCGGCGCCCTGACCGGGCGCCGGCCGGGTCTCCGGAACACGACATGCGATTTCCGAACACCGCAAAGCTCGGGCTGATCCTGCTCACGATCCTGGTGGCGCTCTACGCGGTCGCCGAGGCCCGGGCGGACCAGCCGCCGTCGAGCACCACTGGTAACGCGCCGGCAAGCCCGGCGCCTGTCGGGGCGCTACCGGTTACGCCGGCTGCTAGCACAGCCCCAGACAGCACGCCGACGACTAGCGCTCCGCTGGCCACTCCTACGCCGGCGACTCCCGCGCCGGCCACTTCTACGCCGGCCACTCCTACGCCGGCCACTTCTACGCCGGCCACTTCTACGCCGGCCACTTCTACGCCGGCCACTTCTACGCCGGCCACTCCTACGCTGGCCACTCCTACGCCGGCGACCGCGACCAGTTCGACGGGCGATACCACTCCGACGGGCGATACCACTCCGCCGGCGACGCCTCCCGTGGCTGCGAGCGGCACCCCGACTCCGGCGGCCCCTTCTCCGCCGGCGACTCCACCGGCTCCTCCTCCCACTTCACCGAGCCCAACACCGGCTCCGGCTCCGGTCGCGTCCAGCACGACGCAGACGATCGTCCAGATCCAGATCTCCGGCTGCGCCTCCAACTGCCAGGGCGTAAGCCAGGTTCAGCAGGCGACGCAGACCGCGACCAATCTGGAGACGGTGGGGTCCTCAGGACAGCAGGCGACCCAGCTCGAAACGCCGGCCCCGGCTACTCCTTCGCAACCGACCGGCACGATCACCCAGATACAGATCGGCTGCCTCGCTCAGTGCTTCGGCACGACGACGACCAGCACGTTGCCGGGGCCGGTCGCCCAGCAAATCATCGCGGAGCTCAGCTCGCTCGTGCCGCCGGCGGGGTCGACGACCACCCAGCGGTCGCCCGGGCTCGACCAGACGGTCATCGACCAGGTCAGCTGCCAGGTGCAGACCGGCGGGGCGGCGCCCGGCACCCAAGTGCAGGCCGCGACACAAACGAGCACCACGATCCAGCTCATTGATCTGTCGAGCGGCGCGCGGCCGACCCCGAACGTCGACACCGAGCAGCAGACTTGGCAGCTCCAGATCGGCTGCCTCTTCTATTGCACCGACACCCAGCAGGTCCAGCAAGCGCAGCAGGCGATCACCACGATCCAGGTTCTCGTCGGCCAGCCTGGATCGTCGACATCGTCGACATCGTCGACATCGTCGGCGACGGGCGCGACTGGGGGCGCGAGCCAGGTGATCTGGCAGCTGCAGATCGGCTGTATCGCGTGGTGCTACGACGCGACGCAGGTGCAAGACGGCACGAGCCAGACGACGGTCATCGTGATAACGCCCGTTCCACCTGGCACCGCGCCCGCGCCTTCGCCGCCACCCGCTGAGACGAACGACGATCCGCCGCCGGGGCCCACGCCCGCGGATGCGCCGGCCGCAGCGGCGTCGACGCCGGCAACCGTGGCTCCCCCTTCTCCGACCACGCCGTCGTCACCGTCTACCGTCTCATCGTCGCTGTCTGCCGTCCGAGCCGGGATCGCTCTTCTCGGCCGCCGGCCGATGGCGCTCGCGGCCTCTGGACTCGGTCCTGGCAGTTCACAAGTCTCGGTTTCGACGGTCGCGTTGCCGGCGACCTCGTCAGAAGAGCCGCTGAGCGCGACATATGTCCTCGTCGGCCACGCGGCCCGTCCGTCGTCGGTCCGTCCGTCGTCAGCGCACCCCCGGCGTTCGGTCCGCGCGCCGGCCGGCGCAGTGCCGGGTTCGACCGCGCCAATCGCGGCGGTCGCCGCCGAGCCAGGTCCCGCTCTCCCGATCCTGATCGCGATCCTCGGACTCGTGGCCGCCGTGGCGCTGTGGGCCCTGGACGGCGCCCTTCCCGTCGGACGCGAACGTTGAACAATCGACGAAATTGGCGTATGGTGCGACTTGCTTAGCTATACGCAATAAGCAGGAAGGACCGTTGCGAACCGGACGATGGGGTATCTGGCAGCGGTACCGGGGTCAGACGGAAAGGGGTTCTTGGGCCGCTCGCGTGATCGCCCAATTGGGCGAGTCGGTCGTGCTCGCCCTGTTGCTGTTCTGCGCCACCGGCGCCGCTGGCGCAAGCGCATCCTCGCCGGCGCCGCAGAAAGCGCCGTCCGCGGGCACGTCCGGTCAGCCATCCCCGGACCCGGCGCCGCAGGCTGACGTCAAGCCACACGTCTCGATTCCGACCGCGCCGGCAGTCCGCCGTCCTGTGGTGGTGTCGTCGGCGCCCGCAGAGACGACGCCGCATGTGGTCCACGTCCAGACCTCGCCGGTCACAACGGCCGCACCCTCGAGCGGCGGCCGAGTTGTCGCGCCGTCGCGACCCACCAGGATCCATCGGCCCGCCGCGGCCCATCGTCCGTCGGTCGTCCACCACCCACGGTCACAGGTCACGTCGCTTGCGTTCCCCCTGACGTTGCCGAGGGATTTGCTGCTGCTACCGCGCGCGGGCACGGCCAGCCGTAGCGATGGGGTCCTGTTGCTGCTCAGCGCGATGGCGATGGGAGTGCTCACGCTCGCGAGCCTTTCGCTTCTGCGCCGTCTCAGGAGGATCGAGCTGCGATGAGGCGGGTGGCGTTGGGGGTGGCGCTGGTGGTCGTCGGGGTGATGGCAATGGGTGCGTCGGTGGCGTGGGGCGCGGACACGATCACACCGATGTGCACGATCGCGCAGCGGCCACGAAGCCAGTGCACCGGCCGGGTGGTACACAGCGCCAGTTCAGCCGCTGAGCTGGCGTGTGGAGCACAGGCGGCACATCCGAGAAGCTGCAACGAAGCGTCCTACGCACGAGTCCGACGCGGTCGCGACTGTGTCCTGCACGGTCACCTGGACCGCCCCGGGTTCGTAGCGACACACAGCCGTTCACACGTTCACGTCGAAACCTCCTCTCCCACCGCCACCGTCGCCCCCAACCGCGCCCCCGACTCGAACGGCTGGTACAACCACGCCGTCACCGGCGCCGCAACCGCCTCTCCTTCTCCGGTATCGCCTCCTGCTACGTCGACGACCTATGCCGGCGCCGCCCACGACCAGCGCCACCGTCGCCGCGACCTGCGTCGACAACGCCGGCAAGACCGTCACCGCCGTCAGCGCGCCGTTCGCCTACGACGCCACCCCGCCGACGCTCACGGCGGCCGCCAACCCCGGTGATCAGAACGTGGCGCTCAGCTGGCAGGCAGGCGGTGACGTAGCCCCGATCGCGGCCGTCCAAGTGACCCGCGCCGGAGGCACGAGCGCTGCCGCCGTCGCCACCGTGTACTCGGGCACCGGAAGCGGCTTCAACGACACCCACCTCAAGAACGGCGCCCACTACACGTACACGATCACCGCTCGCGACATGGCGGGCAACGTCACCACCCAGACCGTCGGCGCCACCCCGAACCCGCGACTGCTCTCGCCGGCGCTGAACGCGCATCTGAGCGCGCCACCGATGCTCAGCTGGACTCCGGCGCCAGGCGCGACCTACTACAACGTGCAGGTGTTCCGGGCCGACCCGAAGAAGGTGCTGAGCATGTGGCCGAAGCTCGCGAGCCTGCAGCTTCGCCGGACGTGGCGGTTCGACGGCCATCGCTTCCGACTCAAGCCCGGCAAGTACCGGTGGTACGTGTGGCCCGGCTTCGGCAAACGGAAGGCCGGACGCTACGGCCACATGATCGGGTCCGGCACGTTCGTCGTCGTGCGCTAGCCCGGCCGCGGCTACGAAGTCCGCTCGATCTCGCTCAGGTGCGCGATGTTCTCGATGTCGTCCGGCTCCGCGCTCGAGCTCCCGTCGAACCACGCGTCCAGAATCTCGCGAAGCTCGGCCTCCGACGTGGCCCGCAGGCTGAGCGCGAGCACGTTGGCGTCATTCCAGCGCCGCGCGCCCTCGGCAGTCCGGGCGTCGGCGCACAGTGCTGCCCGGATACCCGGCACCTTGTTGGCGGCGATCGATGCGCCCGTCCCAGTCCAACACGCGACGATCCCCTGCTCGGCCAGGCCGTCGGCGACATCCCGCGCCGCCGCCTCGCTCGCCCACGCCCAGTCGGGACGCTCGGCATCCGAGTAGGCGCCGTGCAGCAACGGCTCGTGCCCGCGCCGGCGAAGCTCGTCCGGCAACGCCTCCGCTACGCCCGTCAGCTCGTCAGCGGAAACCGCTATCCGCATCTGTGGGCCGGCAGCGTCAGACCGCGGCGATCGCGGGCTCGCGATCCTGGTCCGACTCGTCCGCGGCGCTCGGCTCGTCGCAGTCCTCGAACAGCCACTGGAGCCCGTAGGTGCGCATGTCCTCGATCAGCGGCACGAGCGCGCGGCCCTTGTCGGTGAGCGCATACTCGACGCGCGGCGGGACCTCGGGGAACGTCTGACGCTCCACGACCCCCTCCTCCTCGAGTGCGCGCAAGCGGAGCGAAAGCGTCCGCGGGCTGATGCCGTGAAGCGAGCGCTCGAGCTCACAGAAACGCGAGCGGCCCTCAGCGAGGTCCCGGATCACCAGCAGCGTCCATTTTCCGCAAACGATTTCGGCCGTGCGGCAAACGGGACAGGATTCATTCGAAGAAGCCATCTCTTGCCGAGTTTAGCGCAAGGCTTCACCAACTGAAGTATTGGCCGCCCGCACCCCCGACGGCAACGCGCCCGGCGCCGGACACGGAGTCCGGTCGCCGGGCGCGAATTTCCGCGAACCTTCGTCGCTACTGCCCGGGTGTCCCGGCCAGCGCGCCGACGAAGTTGGTCCCGGGCGAGCCGAGACCGGTCAGGCTGTCGTAACCCGTTGCTGCCGACTGCGTCTCCGGGCGGCTGGCGCAGTTCCCGGTGGAGTCGCAGTACACCTCTTGACCCGAGTAGTACAGCTCTCGGAACGTATCGGCGTACCCGCTGGTACCCAGGCCCACTCCAAGCGGTCCGGCGTAGTCCTGGCGATAGTTGCCCTCGAGCGACGGCTCGGGAAGCACGTCGTAGATCGACGACGGATTGGTCTGATCGAGCCGGTAGATGTCGGGGTTGATGAACCCGACCGGCACGAGCGCGGCCTGATCCGCGTCGGCGACGATCCCGGCCAGCAGCGGCGAGGCGAGACTGGTTCCACCGTACCGGGTGGTCGTGTACTGCGAGTTGCCGTTCGGCAACGTCTGATGCAGACCGATGAGGAAACCAGTCCCGGGGTCGGCGTCAGCCGAGATGTCCGGGACGACGCGCAACGGCACGGGGCCGAAGATCGCCGAGTTCCTCTCCGACAGCGAGGTCGGCACGACCCCAGCCTGGTAGAACGGCTGGGTGTAGCTGTAGCTCGTGAACCCGCCGCTGCCTCCGTCGAAGGAAGCGGGCGTCCACTTGTTCAGCTTGGTGCACCCGAGCGCCGCCTGGATATTGGCGGTGCACAGGAACGAGCGGCCGGTGTCCCAGCCCAGCTCGCCGGTCCGCTGGCCGCGGGCGCCGACCTGCAGCGAGGTGCCGCCGACGCTCGTGACGAACGGACTCTCCGTCGGATAGTCGGCCACAGAGACCCCAACGTTCTGGAAGTTGTCGCCGCTGTCGCCCGAGGAGAACTGAATCGTCATCCCGGTGGCATCCGCGAGGAGGAACTCGTCATCCCAAGCGGTCTTGGTGGCCGCATCGTCGAACAGATCGCCCGCGGTGTCGCCCCACGAGTTGCTGACGACGTTGGCGAACCCATTGTCGATCACGTTCTGCTCCGCGGTGAACAGACCGTTCACGCAGTCTTGCGCGCCCACGTACAGGATGCGGGCATCGGGCGCGGTCGAGTGAACGGCCTCGACGTCGATCGCCTGCTCGACGAGCCAGCTGCTCGCATCGCAGAGCGACTCCTGGTCGAACGGGGTCGCGTTCATCTGCGTGAAGTTGGCCTTCGAGAACGGGTTGCCCGGATCGTTGTCGTTGAAGTACCGGGTCGCGTCCTGCGCGATCGTCGATGACCCGTAGGCGTCGATGATCGCCACCGTGACGCCCTTGCCGGTAGCGCCCTGCCCCGTGCCCGCGCCGTATGAGGAGCGGTACTGCGGCGGCGTGTAGCCGCACACCACATCCGGCACCGTCTTCGGATAGCCGTTCCCGAACGGCGGGGACAGCTTGGTCGACTGCTGGCCGTAGTACGAGCCGCATGGCGGAGCGGGGATGAACGCCGCCGGGGCGGGCGGGAACTGGTTCGGGTTGGACGCCGGGGCACTGGTGGCATCGCGCTGCCCGGGGATGTCCGGGTTGCCCCCGCGGCTCGTGGTGGCCACGGTCTGGTTGACGCCGATCGTGCCCGCGACGATGCTCGAAAGCGAGCTCGGCACGGACAGATTGCTCGAAGCCTCGCGCAGGGTCTGGCCGTTGAGCTGGTACTTCTGAAGGTTGGTGCCGAAGGCCGACTCCACCTGGGCGGCCGTGCCAGACGCCGCGATCGTGGTCCGATCCTTTGCGACCGTGCCGACCGAGAAGCCCTGGCTCTCCAGCCAGGACGTGACCTGGTGGACCTGATCCTGCGTCGGCGAGAACTGAGCTTCCCACTGTGCCGCGGTCAGGTAATGCCGGTAGTTGGCGCTACCGGGCGTGCTGATCGACTGTACGAGCGCCTGTGCGCCGCTCTGGTCGCGAAGGTTCAGCACGACCTGGAAATTCACCGCGGTCGAGTCGCTGACGGACCCGACGTGGTGTGTGCGGGCTTGAGACGGCGCTGCCGTCCCTGAAAGAGTGACCCGCGCGGGTGGACTGGCGCTAGCCGCCCCAGACCCCACGACAACGAATAGCGCTCCTGCGCTCGCAACAACGCTTGCGACGGTAAGCGCGAACTTCCTTCGCCTCATCGGCACCTCACTAGCCTGGTTGGTTGGTAAGCCGACCCCCCACGGCACCCTATCCCGTGGCCCGCGACCTCGCAAGTTCGGCTCCGGACACCGCGCCCTCGACCGGGATCGGGCTCGGACGTGACTTGGACGGGAGTCGAGGGCTACGGCGCTAGACCATCAGGCCAGGCGAAAAGCGCTACGCGGCCATGCCGGGCGGCGGCGCGGACGGCCGCCCGTTCGCCGAGGCGATCGGCTGGGGCGGCCTGACGTGCTGCACCGGGGCCGTCTCGGGCGAGCCGCCGGGATGCTCCCCGGCCGGGGCGCCTTCGCCGTCACCGGCGTGGCTTCCGGATCCGTTGCGATCGCCGGATCCGATGAGGTCGTCCATCGAGGTCGCCGTGCGTCCTTCGCCGGCGACCAGCAGCTTGAAGTCGTGCGGGCTCGAGGCGACGCGGAGCGCGTCTTCCATCGACACGCGGCCGGCCTGGTAGTGGCTCAGGAGCGCCTGATCGAACGTCTGCATTCCGTAGTACTCGCCCTCGGCGATGACCTCGCGGAGGCGGTCGGTCTGATCGGGGTCGAGGATCATGTCGCGCGCGCGGCCGGTCATCCGCAGGATCTCGCACACCGCGACCCGGCCCGTGTGGTCGGCGGTCCGTACCAGTCGCTGGGAGACCACCGCTCGCAGAGTTCCGGCGAGCATCGCCCGCGCCTGGCTCTGCTCGTGCGGCTGGAAGAAGTCGATGATCCGGTTGACGCTCTCGGCGGCGTCCAGGGTGTGCACGGTCGAGAGGACGAGATGGCCGGTCTCGGCGGCCGACAGGGCGGTACGGACGGTCTCCTCGTCGCGCATCTCGCCGATCAGAATCACGTCGGGGTCCTGGCGGAGCACCCGGCGCATCGCGCGACCGAAGGATTCGGTGTCCATCCCGACCTCACGCTGGTTGATGATCGACTTCTTGTCGCGATGCAGGTACTCGATCGGGTCTTCGATCGTGACGATGTGCCGCGCCATCGTGTTGTTGATGTGATTGATGATCGCCGCGAGCGTCGTCGACTTGCCCGAACCGGTCGTGCCGGTGAGCAGGATCAGGCCGCGCTCCTCATCGGCGATTGACTCGATCGCCTGCGGCAGGCCTAGCTCGTCGATCGTCTTGACGGTGAACGGGATCACGCGAGCCACGATCGAGACGGAACCGCGCTGGCGGAAGGCGTTGACGCGGAAGCGCGCCAGCCCGTCAACCGTGTAGGAGAAGTCGATCTCGTTCTGGCTGTCGAACGCCGCCATCTTGTCGGAGTGGTCGGCGAGCATCTGGCGCAGCACGCGCTCGGTGTCCGCCGGTGCGAGCGGATCCGAGTAGTGCGGGAGTGGCTCGAGCTGGCCGCGGAACCGCGCCATCGGCCGCGCGGGTACCTTCACGTGAAGGTCCGAGCCCTCTTGCTGGACGACGTAAGAAAGCGCCTCGTGGAGATCGAACATCGATCTCGAGATCGGCGCAAAAGCTCGCCGGCTTGAGCGCCCACGCCTCGCGTGGACGCCCAAACCGGCGATAAATCAGGCTACGTCGCGGAGCTTCTGCGCCTCCGCCAGCGACTGAAGCTTCTTGAGCGACTGATTCTCGATCTGCCGGATTCGCTCGCGCGTGACGTTGAACGTCCGGCCGACCTCGTCGAGCGTGCGCGGGTGCTCGCCACCGAGCCCGTAGCGCAACTCGAGCACACGCCGCTCCCGATAGCTGAGGTTCTCGAGCGCCTCACGAAGGGCTTCCTTGGTGAGGATCTCGGCCGCCCGCTCGTACGGCGACTCGGCGCGCTCGTCGGCGATGAACTGGCCGAACTCCGACTCTTCCTCGTCGCCCACGGGCTTTTCGAGCGACACCGGAGCCTGCGCCGAGCGCTTGATCGACTCGACCTCCTCGGGCTCGATCCCCGTGACCTCGGCGATCTCTTCGGCGGTCGGCTCACGCCCGAGCTCGGTCACGAGCTTGCGCTCGGCACGGCCGATCTTGTTGAGCTTCTCGACCACGTGCACCGGGATCCGGATCGTCCGCGCCTTGTCGGCGAGCGCGCGAGCGATCGCCTGGCGGATCCACCAGGTGGCGTACGTGGAGAACTTGAACCCCTTGCGGTAGTCGAACTTCTCGGCCGCACGGACAAGCCCGAGCGTCCCCTCCTGGATCAGATCCAGGAACGGCAGGCCCTGGTTGCGGTAGTTCTTGGCAATCGAGACGACGAGGCGAAGGTTCGACTCGACCATCTTCTGCTTGGCATCCAGGTCCCCACGCTCGATCCGCTTGGCGAGGTCAACCTCTTCTTGGGCGGTAAGCAGCCGCACCTTGCCGATGTCCTTCAGGAACAGCTGAAGGGAATCGGTGGTCATGTCCGGCTTGAGGTCCAGCGCCGTCTTCGGCTTGCGCCGGCCACGCTTGTCGGGGGCGCGTTCGAGGTCCGCCGCCGCGATCGCGGGGTCGAGCTCTTCGACGAGCTCGATCTCAGCGCGCTCGAGGAAGCCGTGAAGCTCCTCTACGTCGGCCTCGTCGAGGTCCAGCTCCGACACCGCGCCGGTGATCTCGGCGTAGGTCAGAACGCCAAGCTGCTGACCACGCGTGACGAGGCCTTTGATCTCTTCGAGTTCCTGCAGATCCGCTACTGACATCTGAATCCGTTTCCCGTCGTTCCACGCCGGCCCTGGACACCGCCGGCCTGAGAGGATGGCAAGCGGGCGTCGGCCACCCAGGGCGCACGCCCGCTAGTTAAACAGTGCGAGCAAGTCTAGTCGCTATACTTTTTATAGTCAATCGCTCCCCGCATCGGGCTTTCACGGGGTTGTATGGGGTTGTATGTATACGCGTAAGCGCGAGCGCGGTTTCAAATTCTGTTCGGATTTTGCTGAGACCACGTGCCCGCCGACGGCGAGCGCCTGCTTACGCAATGATGTTCACGCTTGAGCGACGAACGCCCCTCAGACGTCCTTGGCTCGCTGCCGCGTCGGCGGCCGCATCGCCGGAGTGAGAAACGCCCAACGCCGGCGCCGTCCGGCGAGCACACGGGCGGCGCGCCGGCACCCGCGGCGGCGGCCGCGACCAAACGCGGGTCTGGGTCCCGGCCACGCGGAGCGCGGCCGGCGAATGGTGCGCGGCCGGCGAAGAATTCCGGGCGGAAGGCGCCGGCGACCCGCACACCGCCGGCAAACCCCGCCGCGCCGGCAACTCGCTCCGCGCAGCCCCGCCGCCAGGGAGAGCCGCTCCGCCAGCCGGCTCAACCGGCCGGCACGCCGCCGGCGCCACCGCACCCCGGCAGCCGCGAGCGCTCGACCAGCAGGGACATCATCGGGGTCGCCGCCCAGGCGGCGGCCGAGCTCGCCGAGATCGGGCTTTCGGTGAGCGCCCGCGCGCTCCGGAACGCGGTCGGCCGGCTTCCCCGCCCGTAAGCTGCCCCCCCACCCCGCCGGGCCCGCGGGCATGAATAACGTGACAAATCGCCGCGGCGCCACTCCGGCGGGGCCGCGTAAGCATGCCTGGAATGCTTACGTGGCCTCGGGAGGTCTAAGGCGCGGGGTTTGCTGCGAAATACATGGCCCGGCGACGACCCCGACTGCCGCGATCGTCACGACCCCGCCTGCCACATCGCCACGACACCGCCGGCCACATCGCCACAACACCGCCGGCCACGATCGTCAAGACCCCACCAGCCACATCGTCACGACATCTGGTTAGAATCCCCGCCCATTCACGCCGAGCGATCGTCCGTCCGCGGGCGATCGGCGGGGGAACCACTTGCGGATCCACCTGGGTCCGCAGGGGCGAATCGGCCCTACGTAGGGCCGTAGCGCTCAAAAGGCGCGAGCCCGCCAGCTAACCCCGTAGGCCGAAGACGAGAGGACTGACCAAGCTGTTCGCGAGAGCTCGCGCCAATCGCTACGTTGCCCCATTGTTGGCCGCCGGCGCCGGCGCCCTGGCCATCCCTGGGCTGGCTTTGGCCGCGGGCTCGGGTGGGGCCGGGACCGGCCCCGGATCGGGCTCGGGCAGCACACCGCCTCCTCCCGTCAGCACCGGCAACGCCCCCGTCACCGCGACCAGCGACGGCATCACGATCACGACCCAGGAGTCGGCGTTCCTGCGTCCCGGCCTCTCCGTAACCGGCGCCGTCCCGGCATCCGCTGCCGGCGACACGGTCGAGGTCGATCAGCTCGGGTCCGGCGCCAACGCGACCTGGGTGCCGGTGGCGACCGCGACCGCCCAGTCCGGCGGCTCGTTCACCGCGACATGGCGGCCGAGCCACGCCGGTCAGGTGACGATCCGCGCGACGATCAAGGGGGGCCAGGCCTCGAGCGCCACCGCCGCTCCCACCCTCTCGGTCACGGTCTACCGTCGCTCGACCGCAACGCTCTACGGTCCCGGGTTCTACGGACATCGGACCGCGTGCGGAGAGATTCTCAGGCGTAAGACGATCGGGGTGGCAAACCGGACGCTCCCGTGCGGCACCCCCGTCCAGGTCTATTACAACGGCCGCGTCATCACCGTACCCGTGATCGACCGCGGGCCGTACGCGCACGGCGCCAACTGGGACCTGACGATGGCCACCGGCCGCGCGATCGGGATGCTGGGCACCGAGATGATCGGCGCTACGGCGGTCCCGTCCACGGCGACGACGACCGCCCCCACGTCCACGGCCTCCGCTCCGTCCGCGCAGTAACCCCGCCCCCGGCGGCTCTAGTCGGCGAGACCCGGGTCCGGCAGGGGAGGCTCCCAGTCGTCCTCGCCCGCGTCGACCGTGATGATCCCGATCCCGCTGGCCTCGGCCGCGAACCGCATCTGCTCGGCGGCGTCGATCAGTGTCGCGGCATTGTGGCCGTCCTCACCCAGCACCGCGAGCCCGACGCTCACGGTCAGCGGCGCTCCGCGCCAGGACTGCTCCGCGGGAACGGCGGTGACGATCCGCGCGCCAAGTGCCTGGGCACCGGCCCGGCCGGTCTCGCGCGCGATGATCCACGCCCGGGTCTCCGTCTCGCACGCGAGCACGTCGCGCTGGCGGAGCGCCGTCCGCACCGCTTGGGCGAACCGGCCGAAGGTCGCGCTCGCCTCGCCGCGCGGTTCGACCGCGATCATCCGCTCGGCCTCGTCGAGCTCGACGAGCAGCAGCGACAGCGGCGATCTCGCGCGCCCCGCCCGGACGATCTCGTCGCGGAGGGCGCCGATCCAGAGCGCATCGGAGCCCAGCGGAGCGCGGACCCCGCTGTGGGCGCTCGCCTCATCGGGCCTCACCGCCCCGTGGTCCGGTCCTTCGGTCGCCCCGCCCGGCTCGACGTCCCTCACCCCCGTCCCGGTCCCCGGGCCCTCCGCTACCTCAACCCCCGCTGCAGCGCTCCCTTCCCTCTGGGGAGCCGGGGAGTCGGAGGCGCGGCGCTCGCGTGAGTCGGAGGCGCGGCGCCCATAGGAGTCGGCTCCCGGACGCGCGTGGGAGTCGGAGTCCGGACGCTCGGCAGTCCGGGCGCTCGGTAGGTCCGTTCGCGCCACTCGTAAAGGCGACACCCGCCGGCGCGGGTCGTCGACGGCTTCGCCCTCGACACGCCGGCGCAGCACCGCCGCGCGCACGAGCTCGGCGACGAGCGACAGCCGCTCGCCGGCGTCGACCAGGACCTCCGGGTCATCCCGCGCGAGCTCAACGCGCAGCGCGCTCCACACCACACTGCGAAGCGTGTCGACCGCATGGGCATCGGCCTCGGCACTGCCCACGCCCGCGAGCTCGCCGGCGCGGGACACGAGCCGCTCGAGCGCTCCGCCCGCCTCGATCCGCCGAAGATCCGCCTCGTCGTAGATCGCGCGCACCACGGCGTTGCAGATCCGCAGCCCGTCGCGCGCGACGTCGCCAGCCATGATCGCCGCCGCCGCCTCGAGCGGCGCATCCTCGACCAGCGCCAGCAGCCAGCCCTTGGCCAGCTGCTCGCCCCGCAGCAGGAGCGCTTCGACGCCCTCGGTGACGACCGGCCCCGGTCGTCTGCGACGTGGCACACCCCGCTCCATCCGGGCACTTTTACCATGCATTGACGACGGCCCGTTCGGTCGATTTCAAACAACCCCGGGCCATTCGCAAAAATGGCCTGATGGCGGCTCCCCTGATCACGATTGCCGAGGCCCGCGAGCGGGTCCTAGACGCTACTCACCCGCTCGGGACCGAGCGGGTCCCGATCGACGACGCCTACGGGCGGGTGCTCGCCGCCGACCTGAAGGCCGCCGGGGATGTGCCGCCGTTCGCGTGCTCGGCGATGGACGGCTACGCGATCATCGGCGGCGAGACCGGAAGAACCCTGACCGTCGTCGGGGAGTCACGGGCCGGAACGCCCGCGGCGCACTCCCTCTCGGACGGCGGCGCGATCCGGATTTCGACCGGCGGGGCGATCCCCGACGGCGCCACCGCGGTTATCCCCCAGGAGGACATCGAGGTCCGCGACGGCGCGATTTTCACGAACGCCGCGGTGACCGAAGGCGACCACATCCGCGACGCCGGAGAGGACATGCGCGCCGGCGACACCGTCCTCCGCGCCGGAACCTCCCTCGGGGGGGCTGAGCTCGGGGCGGCCGTCGCGGCCGGCGCGGTCGAACTGACCGTCTACCGGCGCCCGAGGGTTCAGGTGCTTTCGACCGGCGACGAGCTGCGCGCCCCCGGCGAGCCGCTCGGCCCGGGCGAGATCCACAACTCGAACGCGCCGATGCTCACCGCGCTCGCCACCGGAGAAGGAGCAATCGCCGCGACGGCCGAGCGGCTTCCCGACGATCGGGCCGCGACCGAGAGAGGGCTCGCCGCCGCCCTCGAGACGAACGACGTCGTGATCGTCACCGGCGGCGTCTCGGTCGGTCCACACGACCACGTCAAGCCCGCGCTCGCCAACCTCGGGGTTGAGGAGGTGTTCTGGCGGGTCGCGCTCCAGCCGGGCAAGCCGACCTGGTTCGGGCGCCGCGGGGGCTCGCTCGTGTTCGGTCTCCCGGGGAATCCTGTGTCGGCCGTCGTCACGTTCAGCCTGTTCGTCCGCCCGGCCCTGGCCGCCCTCCAGGGACGCCCCGAGGAGCGCCTGCTCGAGTCCGAGGCCGTGCTCGGGACCGCGGTTCCCCGGAACCCGGACCGCGAGCAGGCGGTGCGCGTGCGCCTCGAGCGTCGGAACGGCGCGCTCGTGGCCACCCCCAACGGGCCTCAGGGCTCCCACATCGTGACCTCGCTGCTCGGCGCGGACGCGCTCGCGTTCGTCCCCGCCGGCAAGGGCGAGCTGGAGGCCGGCGCGACGGTGACGCTCGCGCCCCTCCCGCGCTGACACAATTCGATCGTGCCCGTGTTCGTCGCGGCCCTGGCAGCGCTCACCGCATTGGTGGCCACCCGTCGGCGGCGGCGCCGGCGGCCGGAGCGGCTCCCCGCCCGCACCGAGATCGTCTCGCCGCCGCAGTCGACCGTGATCGCGCGCGACGGCGCCGTCCGCTCGGCGCAGTCAGCGGAGCTGACCCTCGCTCCCGAGGACTTCAAGCGGATGTGGAACGCCACCCACCTCGAAAAGCTGGCGCGGACGTACTGGCGGTTCCTCTCGCGCGTGACCCTGTGGACGATCCGCGTCGTGTACGGCGAGAATGAGCGCTCCGTCGTGTTTCTCGGCCGGCCGCTGACGCTGCTCCGGTTCGACGCACCCGAGTACGAGCTCGAGCGCGACCACGGCAAGGTCAGATGGCGCATCCGGGACGGGCTGCTGGTCGCCCGCGCCGGGCGGGGCTGCGGCTTCCTATCGCTAGACGTCCGGCACATCGGCAACGAGCCCGACGGCCGGGTGAAGGTCCGCATCGAAGTCGAGGTCGCGAACTTCTACCCGGCGATCGCGGTCGGCTTCAGCACGCCCGTATATGAGGCGACCCAGTCCGCGATCCACGTCCTGGTCACACACGCGTTCCTGCGCTCCCTGGCCAAGCTCGACCTCGCGCCGTCGAAGGTCGGCCGCTTCGCCGTCCACCGGCCGGGTATGCGCGCCGCCGGCCGCGCGGCGATCGAGCGCGCCCGCCACATCCGCGATCACGCCTCACACTGATTTGGGGCCGCCTTCGGCGGCGTCCGTGGGGCCGAGTTCCCCGTCCGGTCAGGTCCGGCGGTCAGCCGTAGCGGACGCCGGTGAGCGCCCGCAGCTTGGCGCGATCGTGACGCGCCGACACCCGCCGGACGGTTCCGGACCGCGACCGCATCACGAGCGACTCGGTCGTCGCCCCGCGGTCGCCCTGGTAGCGAACCCCCTGGAGGACGTCGCCGTCGGTGACGCCGGTGGCGGAGAAGAACACGTCCTCGCCGGCGACTAGGTCGTCGCAATTCAAGATCTTCGACAGGTCATAGCCAGCGGCCACCGCCGCGTCGCGTTCCGAGTCGTCCCGTGGCCACAGCCGGCCGAGCATCTGGCCGCCGATGCACTTGATCGCCGCGGCGGTGATCACGCCCTCGGGCGTGCCGCCGATCCCCCACAGGATGTCGACCGGGGTGTTGTCGCTGACGGCGAGCAGCGCCGCCGAGACGTCGCCGTCGAGGATCAGCCTGACGCGCGCGCCGGCGTCGCGGATTTGCTCCATCGCCGCCTGGTGGCGCTCGCGGTCGAGCATCACCACCATCACGTCGCGGATGTCGATCTGCTTGCGCTCGGCGATCAGCGCGAGCGTCTCGGGCAACGGCCGGTCGAGGTCGAGCAGATCGGCGATCTCGGGGCCGCCGGCGATCTTCTCCATGTACACGATCGGGCCCGGATTGAACATCGAGCCGCGCTCGGACAGCGCGATCACCGAGAGCGCGCTCGGCATCCCGAGCGCGGTCAGCCGGGTGCCTTCGAGCGGATCGACCGCGATATCGACGAGCGGCGGCGTGCCGTCCCCGATCCGTTCGCCGTTGAACAGCATCGGCGCCTTGTCCTTCTCCCCCTCGCCGATCACGACGACGCCGTCCATCGATACCGAGTCGAGCACGTTGCGCATGGCGTCGACGGCGGCCTGGTCGGCGCCCTCCTTGTCGCCGCGCCCGACCATGCGGGCGGCGGCGAGCGCTGCCGCCTCGGTCACCCGGACGAGCTCCAGGGCCAGGTTGCGATCCGGGCGGGCGTGCGACGCGTCCTGGTTCACGGCAGCCCTGGTGGTTTGCGCGTCGTCATGCTCTCCTTCGTCCGCGCGACCGAGCCGATCAGGATCAGCAGGCCGCCCACAAGCGAGATCCACCAGCCGGTGGTGATGCCGATTTCGCCCGAAGGCGTCCCCGGCTTGTCGATCAGGCCGCGGAACACGGTGAACCCGAGCGCGAAGATCGCGATGATCGCGGTCATCTCTCCGCGTGGCCAGGATAGCGCGTGCCCTCGCAGGATGATCCAGGCGAGGATCGCCGGCGCGACCGCCGCCACCAGGAGCAGGAAGCGGATCACAAGCAGCGAGTTCCAGCCCGTGCACGTGGTGTTTGGCCCCTGGCAGTGGCCGAGGACCGTGTATTTGTCGCCCAGCGTGTACCACGCCAGGAACACCGATAGGCCGAGAACGGCCCCACCTATAACCGCGATCAGTTCTCCGCGGTCGAGCTGGCTGAAGTGCATCGGCGGGCAGCCTAGCCGGTTTGGCAGCGCCCGGGCGCAGGTGCCGCGGCTGGGTTAGAGGTCGCGCGTAGCGCGCTCGGGTCGGGCGATCCCGCTGGCCTCGGCCGCAGCTTTCACGGCGGCGGCCACCTGGTCGTGCACCCGCTTGTCGAGGGCGTTGGGGACGAGATCGCCGTCCCTGGCGAGGTTCGCGATCGCCCCGGCGGCGGCGAGCTTCATCGCGACGTTGATCGCCGCCGCTCCTGCCTGAAGCGCGCCGCGGAAGATGCCGGGGTAGCCCAGCACGTTGTTGACGCTCCGGCCGTCGGCGGCGAACGCCGCGCCGGCCGCCTCCGCAGCCTCGGGATCGATCTCGGGGTCGGGGTTGGTGAGGGCCAGGATCACCTGGCCGGGACGGATCATCTCGGGCTGGATCAGCCCCGGGCGTCCGGTCGTGGCCACGACGACGTCGGCTTCGGCCATCACCCGGTCCATCGAGCTGATCTCGACACCGTGCTCGCGCGCGCGGGCGTGTGCAGTCTCGAGCGGATCGAACGCGAGTACCCGGCGCACGCCCGCATCGACCATCAGCGAGGCGATCCCGAACCCGGCGGCACCGAGCCCGAGCTGGCCGACGGTCGCCGATTGCAGCTCGATGCCGGCGTAGCGGCACGCGACGATCGCCGCCGCCAGTCCCACGACTGCCGTGCCGTGGACGTCGTCGTGCATCACCGGTTGGGGCAGCGCCTCGATCAAGCGCCGCTCGATCTCGAAGCACTCGGGCGCCGAGATGTCCTCGAGGTGGATGCCGCCGAACGTCGGCGCGATCCGCAGCACGGTGTTGACGAAGCCGTCGGCGTCGGTGGCGTCGATCAGGATCGGCATCGCCGAGATCCCGGCGAACTGGTCGTAGAAAACCGCCTTGCCCTCCATCACGGGCATCGACGCGACCGGCCCGATGTTGCCCAGGCCGAGCACGCGCGTGCCGTTGGTGCAGATCGCCACGCTGCGCGAGATCATCGTGTAGCGGGCGGCGAGCTCGGGTTGGGCGGCGATCGCCGTACACACCCGCGCGACTCCGGGGGTGTACACGTCGCGCATCTCCTGGACCGTTCGCACCGGCCAGAGGGCGTCGATGCGGAGCTTGCCGCCGACGTGGCGAAGCAGCGCCCGATCCTGATGCCATATGACGGTCACGTCGTCGAGACCGCCCAGGAGCTCCGCGATCTGGTCTGACTGGGGGATGTCCCGCACCTCGACCGTGATGTCGCGGACCGAGTGTTCGCGCCCGAGGGAGACCGTCACGACGTCGCCGATCAGGCCGTCGCCGTCGGCGATCGTCTGCGCGACGCGCGCGAGCTGCCCGTGGTGGTGTGGGATCCGGAGGCGATAGGTGCAGTCGAGCATGCTCCCCTCTCTCAAAGCCGGCTTGGCGTAGCCGTGGTGGTTTATCACCCTGCTGATAGGTTCGACGCCGTGCCGCCCTCTCCCACGTCGGGCCAGGACCCGGAGCTGCATCGGCTCGAGCCGGATCCCCAAGGAGTGCACGCGAGCGAATTGCTGTCCTCGCTCAACCTCGCGGGCCGGGCCCACGCCCATCGGCCGTACACGATCGTGAACTTCGTCGCGAGCGCCGACGGGCGGGCGGCATTCCGGGGACGTTCGCGAGACCTGAGCGACCCGGGCGACCGTCAGATATTCCACGGGCTGCGCGAGCACGTCGACGCGATCCTCGTCGGGACCGGGACCCTCCGCGCCGAGCGCTACGGGCGGCTGGTGCGCGATCCCGAGCGCCGGCACCGGCGCGCGGGCTCGGGCCTCAGCCCGGAGCCGCTGGGCGTGGTGTTCACTCGGAGCGGCTCCGTCCCCACCGACATCCCGATGTTCGCCGAGCCGGCGGCCCGGGTCGTGGTGTTCGCGCCAGCGCCAGTCGACACCTCGAACCTCGCGGCGCAGGTCGAGGTCGTTCTCCTCGATGCGGGCGAGCTCACGCTGACCACGATGATGCGCCGGCTGCGCTCGGCCTACGACGTGCGCTCGGTGTTGTGTGAGGGCGGCCCCACGCTGTTCGGCGCCCTGCTCCGGGAGGATCTGGTCGACGAGTTGTTCCTGTCGCTCGCGCCCAAGCTCACCGGGGGCGGTAGCGCTCCGTCGATCACGACGGGACCGGCGCTCGCGGAGCTCCGTCCCCTGAACCTCGTCTGGGTCGCGGAGTTGCACAGCTCGCTGTACCTGCGGTACGCGATTCACTGAATCGGTTCACGTAAAACTTTGAACCGGTTCACCTTCGGAATGGTTAACCGTTTCAGGTCACTGGTGAACCGCTTCACCCGCGAGTTACCTTCTCATAGTCACACGAATTCCGCTGAAGTTAACAATCGGCATGCCTACAATTGCTGTCAGTGAACGGTCCGGTCGCAGCCACTGCCCCTCTGACTGCGACGCGGGTCGTCGACGCACTTCAGGAGGCGCGCCGGCGGACGTTCGCGCTGGTGGCGTCGGTGTCCGAGGACGATCTCGAGCGCGTCCATTCGCCGCTGATGAGCCCACTGGTCTGGGACCTCGCGCACATCGCCGCCTACGAGGACCTGTGGCTGGTGCACCGCTTCGGCGAGCGCCCGCTCCTGCGCGAGGACCTGGCCGAGATGTACGACGCGTTCGAGACCCCGCGCGCGGTGCGCGGCGATCTGCCACTGCTGAACCCGGCGCAGGCCCGTGCGTACCTCGACGAGGTTCGCGAGCGGGCGCTCGAGGTGATCGACGAGCGCGGCATCGGGGACGGCGTCCTGCACGAGATGGTCCTGCGTCACGAGCACCAGCACGACGAGACGATGCTCCAGACGCTGATGCTCGCGCGGCTCGACGGGTACGAGCTGGCCGGGCGCCGAACGATGTCCCCTTGCCCGAACCCGACCTGCACCGGACTGGAGCTGATCGCCATACCCGCCGGCGAATGCACTATCGGCGCGGACGGTCACGGGTTCGCATATGACAACGAGCGGCCGCGACATCGCACCGACGTCCGCGGTTACCTGATCGGCCGCACCGCGGTCACGAACGCGAGCTACCTGACATTCGTCGAGGGCGGCGGTTATCAGCGCCGAGAGTGGTGGTCCGACGAGGGCTGGGCGTGGAAGGAGGAGTACGACATCTCGCGACCAGGAGGGTGGACGGCGGACCTGACCGCTGAATGGCGGCTCGGAGGAGTCGAGCCACTCCATCCAGATAGGCCCGTCATCCACGTGTCCTGGTTCGAGGCCGACGCCTTCGCGCGTGCGCACGGCGCGCGGCTCCCCACCGAGATCGAGTGGGAGAAGGCGGCGACCTGGGAAGAGGACAACGCGGTAGCCCGCCGGTACCCGTGGGGCAACCGGAAGCCCGCTCCCGGTCAGCACGCGAACCTCGACCAGCGCGGCTGCGGCACCGCTCCCGTCGGCGCGTATCCCGACGGCGCCTCCCCGTACGGCTGCCTCGGAATGATCGGCGACACCTGGGAGTGGACGAGCAGCAAGTTCGACGGCTACCCCGGGTTCGCCGCCCACCCCTACCGCGAGTACTCCGAGGTGTTCTTCGGCGGCGACTACCGGGTGCTCCGCGGCGGCTCGTGGGCAACGCGCACCCGGGTGGCGACCTCGACCTTCCGCAACTGGGACTACCCGCAGCGCCGCCAGATCTTCGCCGGCATCAGAATCGCGAGAGACGCATGAAGTTCGTGGCCCGATGCCGCAGCTTCCGGATCGCGAGAAGCGCGTGAGCGCCCACACCGGGACCGACGACATCCGGATCGAGTCGTTCCTGTCCGAGACCGACGAGCGATCGCTGGCCAACGATGTGCTCGACGGACTGACCCGGCCATTCAAGGAGATCCCGGCGAAGCACTTTTACGACGCGCGCGGCTCCGATCTGTTCGAGCAGATCTGTGAGCTGCCCGAGTACTACCCGACGCGCGCCGAGCGCGCGATCCTGCTCGGCCGCGCCGACGGGATCATCCGCCGCACCGCCGCCGGCGAGCTCGTCGAGCTCGGGTCGGGCTCGGCTGAGAAGGCCCGGATCCTGCTGGCCGCGATGTCACGGGCGGGGACGCTCCGGCGCTACGTCCCGCTCGACGTCTCCGAGAGCGCACTCGAGGCGGCGTCCCAGGAGCTACTAGACGAGTTCGACGAGCTCGCGGTGCACGGCGTGATCGGCGACTTCGAGCGCCATCTCGGGCATGTCCCTGAGGCCGACGGCACCCCCAGGATCGTCGCCCTGCTCGGTGGGACGATCGGAAACTTCCTCCCCGGCACGCGCCGGCGTCTGCTGCGCGAGATCGGGAAGCTGCTCGGCCCGCGCGACCGGCTGCTGCTCGGGACCGACCTGGTCAAGGACCCGGCGGTGATCGAGGCCGCCTACGACGACTCGGCCGGCGTCACCGCCGAGTTCAACCGCAACGTGCTCCACGTGATCAACCGCGAGCTCGACGCCGACTTCTCCCCCGAGGCGTTCGAGCACATCGCGTTCTTCGATCGCAAGCACGAGTGGATCGAGATGCGGCTGCGCTCCCAGCGTCCGTGCAGCGTGCTCGTGGGGGATCTCGGGCTGCGGGTCGACTTCGCCGCCGGGGAGGAGCTCCGGACCGAGATCAGCGCCAAATTCACTCGCGCGCGCGTGGAGGAGGATTTCCACGCCGCCGGACTAGAGCTCGACGCCTGGTACACGGACCCGGACGAGCTGTTCGCGCTGTCGTTGGCCACGCGTCGCTAGGGTTCCGCGCGTGCGGATTGAAGGCAACGGCGCGCTGGTCGCCGGCGGCGCCTCGGGGCTGGGCGCGGCCGCCGTTCGCCGGCTGGTTGCCGGCGGCGCCCACGTGGTGATCGCGGACCTGAACGAGGACGCCGGCCGAGCGCTCGCGGGCGAGCTCGGCGAGCAGGCCACGTTCGTGGCCACGGATGTCACGGACGAGGGCGCGGTCGCCGACGCCGTGCGGGCGGCCGGCGAGCTGCCGGCGACGCTCCGGATCGCGGTCTGCTGCGCCGGTATCGGCGGTTCGGCCGCGCGGGTGGCCAACAAGCGCGGGCCGCACGCGCTCGCGCCGTTCGCGAACGTCATCCGCGTGAACCTGGTCGGCACCTTCAACGTGCTGCGCCTCGCGGCGGCGGCGATGCTCAAATCCGAGCCGACCGCTTCGGGCGAACGCGGCGTGTGCGTCAACACGGCCTCGATCGCGGCCTTCGATGGGCAGATCGGCCAGATCGCCTACTCGGCGTCCAAGGGCGGCATCGTCAGCATGACGCTGCCGGCCGCCCGCGATCTGGCGGCCGTCGGCATCCGGGTGTGCGCGATCGCGCCCGGGACGTTCGACACCCCGCTGCTGGCCGGGTTGCCCGAGGAGTCGCGCGAAGCGCTCGCCGCCGCCGTCCCGTTCCCGTCGCGTCTCGGGCACCCCGACGAGTTCGCCGCGCTCGTCGCGCACATCGTCGAGAACGAGATGCTTAACGGCGAGGTGATCCGGCTCGACGGCTCGCTCCGAATGCCGCCAAACTAGTGCATGCATCCGTGCGTGTCAGTGCACGCATCCTGCACCCGGAACCTGCATCAGCTCTCCCTGGTCATTTGTTCGATCGGCGATTCCGCCGAGCTTTGCAGGGGTAAAATCCGGCCATCCAGGAAGGGAGTACCCGTTGGCGTTCACCATGCAGGGTGGTGATCGGCGACCATTACGTATGGGAACATCGCCGGATCGGTCATGACAGGCCGGCCCTATGAACAGCTTCGCGGGGTCAGCGAGCGACTGCTGACCGAGGCCGAGCAGGCCGCCAGCGCCGGCAGCTTCGAGCTCGAGCTCGGCACGGGCGCCACGCACTTTTCGGCCGGCCTGCGCCGGATCTTCGCAACGCCGCCCGACATTGAGTTGACCCGCGAGCTCCTGCTCGGGCGGGTGCATCCGGAAGACCGCGAGCTCGTCGAGAAGTCGTTCGAGCGCGGGCGCCGCGGCAAGGAGCCGCTGCACGTCGACTTCCGGATCACGCGGTTCGACGGGGGCGAGCGCGTCGTCCGCGCCCGTGGTGAGGCGATCGTCGAGGGCAAGGGCGGACCGGTCAAGGTCGTCGGCACGATGCAGGACGTCACCGAGGAGGCGGCCGCGCGGGAGGCACGGGACCTACTCAGCTACGTCGTCGATTCGACGGGAGACGCGATCGTCACCAAGGCCCACGACGGCACGATCACGAGCTGGAACCGCGGCGCTGAGCAGCTGTACGGGTACTCGGCAGAGGAGGCCATCGGGCAGCAGATCGCGTTGATCGAGCCGGCCAGCCGCGCCGGCGAGCAGCAGAGGATCGTCGAGACGCTGGTGTCGGGCGAATCGATCGACAACTTCGAGACCGAGGGCATGCGCAAGGACGGCAGCGTGATCACGGTCTCGCTGACCGTCTCGCCGGTCACGGACGCCAACGGGAGGATCGTCTCGACCGCAATCATCGCGCGCGACAGCACCGAGCGCGTGCGCTACGAGGAGCGCCTGCGCCACATGGCGGATCACGACCAGCTCACCGGGCTGCTCAACCGCCGGCGGTTCGACGAGCAGCTCAAACGCGAGCTCGCCCGGGCCGGCCGTTACGCCTCCCACAGCGCGGTCCTGAGCATCGACATCGACAACTTCAAGGGGACCAACGACTCCGCCGGCCACGCCGCGGGAGACGCCGTGCTCGTGCAGGTGGCGAGCGTCCTCTCGAGCCGGTTCCGGTCGACCGACGTGGTCGCGCGTCTCGGCGGCGACGAGTTCGCGGTGCTGCTCTCGGCCGTCGGCGCCGACGAGGCGCGAGCCGCGGCCGAGGACCTTCTGTCGGAGATCCGCAACAGCCCGGCGAGCTATGGCGGGCGGCCCTTCCGGATCAGCGCCAGCATCGGCGTGGCGGCGTTCGAGTCGGACGACGCCACCGCCGGCGAGGTGCTGGTCAACGCCGACCTCGCGATGCACGCGGCCAAGACCGCCGGCCGGGACCGCGTCGTGGTCTACACGGCGCCCGAGGCCCGCAAGGCTCGCGCGATGGCCAAGCTGAGCTGGTCCCAGCGCATCCAGGACGCGCTCGACCGCGACCGGTTCGTGCTCCACCTCCAGCCGATCCTCGAGCTCGCCACCGGCCAGATCAAGCACGGCGAGCTGCTGCTGCGGATGAAGGGCGAGCGGGGCAAGCTGATCGCTCCCGGCGCGTTCCTGCCCGCCGCCGAGCGCTTCGGCCTGATCCATGCGATCGACCGCTGGGTGGTGTCTCGGGCGATCCAGCTGATTGCCGAGTCGATGGGTCCGGTCCCGCGAGTCGGAATCAACCTCAGCGGCGAGTCCGTGGTCGGCGACCCCGAGCTGCTGCGGATGATCGAGCACGAGCTCGAGCGCTTCTCGGTCGATCCGTCCAAGCTGATCTTCGAGGTCACCGAGACCGCCGCGATCGCCAACATGCCCGAGGCCACCCAATTCGCGCGCGGGCTGACCCACCTCGGCTGTAGCCTCGCGCTCGACGACTTCGGGACCGGGTTCGGGTCCTTCTACTACCTCAAGCATCTCCCGGTGAGCTACGTCAAGCTCGACGGCGAGTTCGTTCAGAACCTGCCCCGCAGCGAGGTCGACGAGCACATGGTGAAGGCGATCGTCGGCGTCTCCCAGGCGCTCGGGATCAAGACCGTCGCCGAGTCGGTCGCCGACGCGGAGACGATCTCGCTGCTCCAGAAGCACCAGGTCGATTACGCCCAGGGGTACTACGTCGGCAAGCCGACGCCGCTGAGCGTCGCCCTGGCCGACGGCGGGTGGCTATCGGCCAACCCGCCCGTCAGCGCGCACGGGCCGCCGCTGTAGATTCGTCCTGGGCGCTGAGGTCGCTCGGTTGGGCCGATCGCGCTAGTTCAGCCGCTCGATCAGCACTGCCTGGCCCATCCCGCCGGCGACGCACATTGACTCGATCCCAACCGTGCCGTCGAGTGCGCGCAGGCCGTTGATGAGCGTGGTCATGATCCGCGCGCCGGTCATCCCGAACGGGTGCCCGAGCGCGATCGCCCCGCCGAACGGATTGAGCTTCTCGTCGGAGATCCCGAGTTCCTCCTTGCACGGCACGATCTGTGCCGCGAACGCCTCGTTGATCTCGACGACGTCGACGTCGTCGATCTTCACGCCGGTCTCCTCCAGGAGCGCCTGGATCGCCGGGATCGGGCCGAGGCCCATGATCTCGGGACGGATCGCGGCGACTGTCGAGGCGATGATCCTGGCCTTGGGTTTCAGCCCGAGGCGCTTGGCCTTCTCAGCGGACATCACGAGCACGGCCGCGGCGCCGTCGTTGAGCGGACACGAGTTGCCGGCGGTCACGGTGCCCTCCGGCCGGAAGGCGGGCTTGAGCTTGCCGAGCACCTCCATGGTCGTGCCGGGGCGCGGCCCGTCGTCCTTCGTGACGACCGTGTCGCGCACGTCGATCTCGTTTCCGTCCTTGTCGGTGTCCTTGTGGGCGGCCACCGGGACTGGGACGATCTCCGGGTCGAAGTGGCCGGAGTCGCGGGCGTCGACGGCCCGGTTCTGGGATGTCACGGCCCACTCGTCCTGCTGCTCGCGCGTCACGTTGCAGCGCTCGGCGACATTCTCGGCAGTCATGCCCATAGGGATGTAGACGTCGTACGCCGACCCGTTCGAGCCGTTGAGGTGGGGGTTCTTCGCCTCCTCCATCATCCCCGCGCCGAGCCCCGCGCGGGAGACCGCCTCGACCCCGGCGGCGATGTACTGGTCGCCCTCGCCGGCCTTGATCGCGTGGAACGCCATCCGGATCGTCTGGAGCGACGAGGCGCAGAAGCGATTGACCGTGCACGCGGGGACGTGATGGTCGACGCCGGCCAGGAGCGCGGCGTTCCGGCCGACGTTGTAGCCCTGCTCTCCGACCGACGAGGCGGCGCCCATCATCAGGTCGTTGGTCTCGGCAAAGTCGACGTCCGGATTGCGCTCGATCAGAGCCCGGATCGGGATCGCCGCGAGCTCGTCGGCGCGCACGGTCTTGAGCGATCCCTTGCCCGCACGGCCGATCGGTGTTCGGATGGCGTCCACAATGACGGCTTCTGGCATCTGAGCGGCTCCTGTTTCGGGTGGCGATCAGCAGACGGGCCGCTCGAGCGGCCCTGATTCGCATGCTAGAGGGCCGTCACCCCCGCCGGCGCCGGCGCATCCGCCCGCTTCGGCTGAGTTCCACGTGGGTAGGGATTTGTAATGCCAGGTACCGAACAGGAGACGCGCTACCGCGAGATCAGGCGCCTGGGCGCCGGCGGAATGGCCAAAGTGACCCTGGCCGACGACACCGTACTCGGGCGGCAGGTGGCGCTGAAACGGGTGTACGCCTCGGGCGATCCCCACGGCATTCTCCGCCTCAAGCGCGAGGCGCTCGTGGGGGCATCGCTGAATCACCCGAATCTGGTGTTTGTCTATGACGCCCACCTCCAGGAGGACGGCGACGTCGTGATCGTCATGGAGTACGTCGAGGGCGAGACGCTCGCCGATCTGATCTCCGCGCGTGGCGCGCTCCCGCCGGACGAGGCGATGCGCGTGCTCCGCGGCGTCGCGACCGCGCTGGACGCGATCCACGAGCAGGGCATCGTCCATCGGGACGTGAAGCCGGCCAACGTGCTCCTCGGGCGGGACGGAGCGGTCAAGCTCGCCGACCTCGGCGTGGCCGACGTCGCCGACCGCACCCGCATCACGAGCTCGGGCGCCGTCGTCGGAAGCTTCAGCTACATGGCCGCCGAGCAGCTCGAGGGCGCCGCTCCGAGCCGGGCCATGGACGTATACGCGCTGGCGGCGGTCGCGTTCGAGATGCTCGCCGGCGAGAAGGCGCGGCCCGAGTCCAATCCCCTGGCCCTTGCGCATGCGATTTCCACTCAGCCGCCACCCGACCTGCGCGCGGCGTGGCCGGCCGCGCCGGCGGAGGCGGCGGCGGTGCTGCGGCGGGGAATGTCGGCCGATCCCGGAATGCGCCCCGGGTCGGCGGGGGAGCTGGTGCGCCGGCTCGAGTCGGCGTTTGCGCCCGAACACGCGACGGAGGCCGCGCCGGCAGCGGTCGCCGCGCCGCCCCGCGCCGACCGACCGCCACCCCGCGCCGACCGATCGCCACCGCGGGACGACCGCCAGCCACCCCGCGCCGACCGACCGCCACCCCGCGCCGACCGACCGCCACCCCGCGCCGACCGACCGCCACCGCGGGACGACCGCCAGCGTTTCCACGCCGACCGCCAGCAACCGCGGGGCGACCGCCCGCCACCCGCGACCGACCGGGAACACCGCGCCGTCATGGTGCCGGCGCTCCTCGCCCTGGCCCTGGCCGTCGCCGGCGTCGTTGTCGCCATTCTCACCAGCGGCGGCGCCGGCAAGAAGCGGGCCGGAACGGCCACGACCACCGCGCACCGAAGCTCTCACCAACCTTCCACCTCGCAGCGATCGTCCACGACCCGGTCGACGTCGTCCTCGGCCGCCCCGCCCGCCACCGGCGCCACCAGCTCGACGGCCGCCCCCGCCACCACTACCGCGGCCACGACGACCGCCACCTCAACGCCGGCCAGCACCGTCGAGCAGTTCTACACGGACGCCGCAGCGCACCAGTATCCCCAGGCCTGGGCCCTGGCCGACCAGAACCTGCGCAACGAGCTCGGCGGCTACGCCGGGTTTCAGAACCTGATGAGCTCCGTGCGATCGATCACATTCCACCGCGCCGCCACGGCCGGCGGCAGCACCTCGAGCACGGCCACGGTGGCGCTCCAGACGACCTCGGTTCAGACCAACCGGACCCAGCAGTGCACCGGCACGGCGCGCACGGTCCGCGCCGGCGGTGGTTGGCTGGTCGACGGCGTCTCGATCAGCTGCTCCTAGAGTCGGCCAAACCACGCACTCGGCGTGCCTCCGGCGCCCAGTGTTGCGGAATGGGAGTGTCCTAGGAACTGTGTAGGCCTGAGCGAAAGAGACGTTCATGCCTTCAACCAAAGAGAAGTCTTCATTTCAGCGAGCGACTGTTCCTGTACTGCCTGGCGCCGGCGGCGAGCCCCCAGGCGAGCCGCCGGCGCCCCCCTTGGAGGGGCGAGAGCCTCGGGCCCTGAGCCAGGAGCTGGTGGACGGGGCCGTTGACGGTGCGGCTGGCCGCCGCCGGCTGCGGCAAGCTCTCGGGATGCCGTCGGATCGGCGGATCAGCGATGAGGTGATCGACGAGCTGCTCGCCGGCGCCTCGACCGAGGAGGAGATCGCCGGGCCCGGTGGGCTGCTCGCCGAGCTGACCAAGCGGCTGATCGAGCGGGCGATGGAGGTCGAGCTGACCGACCACGTCGGCTACGAGCCGCACTGCGAGCCGCCGGGCGGGGCGGCCAATCAGCGCAATGGCGCACCGCCCAAGACGCTGATCACCGAGCACGGCAAGGTCCAGATCAACGCTCCCCGTGACCGCGACGGGACCTTTGAGCCGAAGATCGTCAAGAAGCGCCAGCGCCGGTTCGTTGGGTTCGACGACAAGATCCTGGCGCTCTATTCCCGCGGGCTGTCGGTGCGTGACATCCGCGCGCACCTGGCCGAGATGTACGGGGTCGAGGTCAGCCTGGACCTGATCAGCCGGGTGACCGACGCGGTGATGGACGACGTCCGCGAGTGGGGCAAGCGGCCGCTGGAGGACGTCTACCCGATCGTGTTCCTGGACTGCATGGTCCTGAAGATCCGCGAGGGCGGCACGGTCCAGCGCCGCGCGCTGTACCTGGCGCTCGGGGTCACGCTCGACGGCGACCGCGACGTGCTCGGCATGTGGTTCCAAGAGACGGAGGGCGCGAAGTTCTGGATGCAGGTCCTGACCGACCTGAAGACCCGCGGCGTCAGCGACATCCTGATCGCGTGCGTCGACGGCCTCACGGGCTTTCCCGAGGCGATCGAGGCGATCTTCCCCAAGACGACCGTGCAAACGTGCATCGTGCATCTGATCCGCAACAGCCTCAAGTACGTGCCCCGGCGCGAGCGCGAGCAGGTCGCCCGGGATCTCAAGCCGATCTACACCGCCAAGGACGCCGACCAGGCCCAGGCCGAGCTCGAGCGCTTCGATGAGAAGTGGGGCGAGCGGTTCCCGGTCATCACCCAGGCCTGGCTGAACGCCTGGGAGTACGTGGTCCCGTTCCTGGCGTTCCCTGAGGAGGTCCGCCGCGTGATCTACACCACGAACGCGATCGAGGCGCTCAACCGCCAGCTGCGCAAGGCGATCAAGACCAAGGGCAGCTTCCCCAACGAGGACGCCGCCCGCAAGCTCGTCTACCTCGCCCTCCAGAACGCCGTCCCGCAATGGACCAGGACCCGGAACTGGACAACGGCGCTGCTCGCGTTCAAAATCCACTTCGGTGACCGTCTCCCTGACACTGCAAACTGACTGTCACAGATTGACACTCACGGAGTCACTGTTACACTTAACATAAGCCGCCTACACAGTTAACCGTGCGCCCTCTGCGGAATGGCCGCTATAGAGGCTGTCGCAAAACTTGGTGGTGTGTGGTGGCGGGCGGGTTTTTGGTCAGGGTTTTGGGGTGTGGCTCTGTCCGGGTGCGTTGACAGAATGACCTCCTGAGCAGGGCTTTTACGGCTGATCACAGCAGCCGGGGCCTGCGTCAGGAGGTCGTCGATGATGATGACGGGTTCGCAGGCGGTGGGGGAGGCTGAGGGGCTGTCGGCGGGCGCGACCCGCGTGTATGTGTGTCCGGCGCGTGATCAGCTGTTTTTGTTGCCGGTGTGTATGCGTGACTGGTTGGAGGAGGGGCATCTGGCGTGGTTTGTGCTCGAGGTGGTCGCTGAGCTCGACACGAGTGGGTTGCATCGACGGCCGGGGGGTGGTCCGGGTCGTCGGCCGTATGAGCCGGAGATGCTGGTGGCGTTGTTGTTGTACGCGTATTGCTGTGGGGTGCGGTCCTCGCGGCGGATCGAGGCGGCGTGCCGGACGGATGCGGCGTTTCGGGTGATCTGTGGTGGGCTGGTGCCTGATCACGCGACGATCGCGCGGTTCGTGGTCGGTCAGGAGCAGGCGCTGGAGGGTTTGTTTGTGTCGGGGTTGCGGTTGTGCGTGGCTGCGGGGCTGGCGGATCTCTCGGTCGTGGCGCTGGATGGGACGAAGATCGCGGCCGACGCGTCGCTTGCTCGCAACCGCGATGCTGAGTGGATCCGGCGTGAGGTCGCGAAGTTGATAGCGGTGACCGGCCAGGACGAGCGGCCCGCCGCGGCCGGCCCGGAGGGATTGCCGGGCGTGGAGGCGGTCGCTGAGATCTCCTTGGCGACCGGTCGGTTGGCCAGGCTGCGGGCGGCGCTTGAGGTGATCGAGGCCGAGGACGCCGCCGCGGCTGGTGAGGCGGCCGATCAGGCGGCAGCGGCGGCAGCTGAGGCCGAGCGTGGTCGCAAGCTCGGAGGCCGCAAGCCCAAAGAGCCAGCAGCTGCGGTCGCACGTGCAGAGATCGATCACGCTGCGGCATCCAACCGGCTGGCGACGATGCAGGCCGCGCGGGAGGGCAAGCTCGCCGCCGCTGAGCGCGGGGAAAAGATCCCGGGTCCGCCACCGTGCAGGATCGAGAAAGCGAAGGCCACGCTCCAGCGGGCAGAAATCGCGCTCGCGGCCGCCCGGGAGGCGGTCAAGAACGCGCGGGCGGGGCGTCGGGCGAATATCACCGATCCCGACAGCCGGATCATGAGCACCTGGAACGGTTGGGTGCAGGGCTACAACGGCCAAGCGATCGTCAACAAGCATCACATCGTGCTCGCCTGCGACGTCAGCCAGGACACCGGCGACGCCCAGCTCTATCAGCCCATGACCAACACACTCACACAGACGCTCACCGCTGCGGGGATCGGCGGCGAGGTCGAACTCGCGCTCGCCGACGCCGGCTACTGGTCAGAGAACAACGCCACGACTCCCGGCCCTGATCGACTGATCGCCACAACCAAAGATCACAAACGGCGTCGCGCCGCCCGCGAACTGGGCCAGACCTCCGGGCCGCCACCCCCCAACGCCACGCCCATCGAGGAGATGGAACACCTGCTCCGCACCCCCCAAGGAGCCGCCGCCTACGCCCAGCGCTCCGGCATGATCGAACCGATCTTCGGCGACCGCAAGCACAACCGCGCGATCCGCACCTTCCGCCGCCGTGGCCTGAACGCCGTCCGCAGCGAGTGGGCGTTCATCCACCTCGTCGGCAACATGCTCACGCTCTACCAGCACCGCGCCGCGGCAGCCACCGCCTAACTCACCGTCCCGGCCGACGCACCGACACCCCGGCGCACCGGGACACCCCCGCACGCGCTCACACCCCGCCCGACCACACTGCTACCCCCCCGGAAACACACTCCGCACCCACCCACACCCCACCCAGCCCAAACGACTCACTCAGCCAGACCACCCGAACAACGTTTTGCGACAGCCTCTATACGCGCGTTCACGTGCATTCGGCCCCAGCGCGGCGGCGAGTGCGTACTTTGGCCGCCCCGACCACCCGACCCCCCGACCCCCCACCCCCGGGCGCCAGCGCTCGCGGTGCAAAACGCGACAAAGCGGTCTGCCCGACCATCGCACGTGCACCTAAGCGTCCCCAGGACGCTTATCTCGCCAAAGTGGCGCGGGGAATGGAGCGGTGCCGCGTTTTGCACCGGGCCCCACCCGCACTCGGATCCCACGAGCGCCACCGCCGACCGACAATCAGGCCGGCCCACACCCGCGCCGGCCCACACCCGCGCCGGCCCACACCCGCGCCGGCCCACACCCGCGCCGGCCCACACCCGCGCCGGCCCACACCCGCGCCGGCCCACACCCGCGCCGGCCCACACCCGCGCCGGCCCACACCCGCGCCGGCCCACACCCGCGCCGGCCCACACCCGCGCTGGCCCACAATCAGGCCGGCCTACAACCCCAACCCGCGGACGCCGTTCTCATCCCACCCCAGATGGTGGGCGAGCTCGTGGCGCAGCGTGCGGGTCACCTGCGCCCGCAGCAGGTCCGGATCGTGGCCGAAGTCGCGCAGCAACGTGTCGCGGAAGATCACGATCCGGTCGTGGAAGTAGTCCTGGGCGACCGTGTCACCCTGGTACAGACCGTACGCGCGCTGGCGCCGGCCGCTGTCTGAGACGACGACCGCGACGTGCTCGAGCGCCCGGTGGAACTCGAGCGGGAGGTCGTCGATCGCCCCGCGCACGAGCGCCCGGAAGTCCTCTTCGTTGTAGGGGTCGAACAGATCCGCGTCGTCGTTGTCCTCGTCGTCCTCCTCCTCGCCCCACGACCCCTCGGCCGCGAGCCGCTCGGTGCGAAGCACGAGCGCCTCGAAATCGCGCTCGGACTCAGGGTCGCGCCACCCCGCGAGGCGGATCATCACGAGCACCACCGCGCCACCGACGATCACCGCGCCCGCCCCGAACACCGCGATCCCCTGGAGCAGGCGGACCGGCGGCGACTCGCTGAAGCCGGCGATCAGGCTGACCGCGCCGAGACCGACCGTCAGCGCGGCGAGCGCACACAACAGGACACGGCGGGCGGTCGGCGGACTCGGGTTCATCGGTCTCTATAAGGATCCTACGACAGAGCCGCATCCGCCCGGCATCGCCCCGGCCCGCGCGCCCCCGAACCACCCGCGAGCCGCACACCGCCCGGCCCGCGCGCCCACGAACCACCCGCGAGCCGCACACCGCCCGGCCCGCGCGCCCACGAACCACCCGCGAGCTGCACACCCCACAGACATAGGTCCGCACCCGGCGGCCCTGAAGCCGCCGGATGCTCCCCTGCCAACCCCTCCTCTGCCTAAGCGCTAGCTACAGGCCGGGCGGATGCCGGACGACGTAGTTGCCGCCGTCCGCAAGGTTGCCGAGCGGGTTCGAGCGCCACCGCGGGCCGGTGCCCGAGGGGATGTTCGGGCCCCCATAGTCGGCCGTGTCGAACGCGCGTCCGCCGATCACGATGAACGCGTGGCTCGGGTCGGAGTAGATCGTGATCCACTTGCCAGGGCCCGACTGACCGTAGGACTCGAGCCCAGTCGAATCCTCGGACGAGGCCAACAGGCCGGCGCCGTGGAGCACGTAGCTGGCGGAGCCCGAGCAGTCGTAGCAGCTCGACTTCCACTGGCCGTGGCCACCACCAACGCAGTACGACGTGCCGATGATCTGGTTGGCCGCGGTGATCGCCGCCTGGACCGCGGCGGGCGCGCCCGCCGGCGCGGTCGCGGTACCGTCGGGGTTGATCGTCGTGGTGCCGGTTGGGACGTCGCTCTCGTAGGCGGTGATCGCCGTCTCGAGTGCCTTGATGAACGATGGGCCGGCGACCCCATTGGCCGGGGCCATGCTGTGCGCCTGCTTGAAGGCCGCGACGCTGGCCGCTGTCGCGGGTCCGAAGTCGCCGTCAACCGAGGTGGGGTAGCCCGCAATCGTCAGATAGCCCTGGAGGATCGTCACGTCGTTGCCGTGGAGCCCCTGACGGAGCAGGCGCACCCCGAGCTTGTGCTGGGTGCTCGGTTTGGTCAACGTCCCTGCGGTCTTGACCGTTGCGGCCATGGTGGCGCCACCGGACGCGGGCCGAGTGCCCGGGGTGGCGGCGGTGGACGCTCCGGCGAACACCGCCGTCGCAATGAGTGCAGACGCACCCGCCCTACGGGCGACGCGTTGTAAATCCAGGCCTGACAAGTACAACCCCTTCTCTTTCTTACGCCTACGGGGTTAGCTGTCGGGCTCGCGCTGAAAGAGTGCGCTACGCCGGAAATCCGGCGATTCGCCCCCCGGAGCCTCTCGGCTCCATCGGGTTCCCCGCTCCCCGGCGCCGTGGCGGACGGGGACTCGGCTGGGCTTTCTATGTCGGCGCGGCAGCCTACACGACGCCGCCGACAAATGTCACATAACCCCCTATCGGGCTCCGAGGGCGGATTCCTTTAGCGCGATCGAGATCTTGCAGCAGCCACGCTGATCGCGGTGGCAGCGGTGACTGCGATCCTGAGGCCAGACTCGGCACCCATTCGACCCCCGGCCGAGGTCCTGCGCTCGGAGTGGTCCCCGGCCTTAGGCCACGTAGCCGTCGGCCGGCTCGAGCGGCAACCCCGCCGCGTTCCACTCGAGCAGCCCGCCGACCATGTTGTGAGCGTTGAAGCCGGCACCGCGGAACGCCTCGGTGGCCATCGCCGAGCGGCTGCCGCTCCGGCAGTAGAACACCACGGGTCGCTCGCGGTCGATGCTGCCGACCTCGCCCGCTAGATCAGACAGGACGACCAGCCGGTCGCCGCCGATCCGTCCGGCGTCGTGCTCCTCGGGCTGGCGCACGTCGATCAGCTGGATGTCCTCGCCGCGCTGAACCAGCTCGAACACCTCTTGCGGGGTGTAGTCGTCCACGTCGACTACTTCTTCCACTTGATCGAGCAGCCGACGGGCTTGGTCTCGGGCCGCTCGAGAATCGACCCGGACAGCACCGAGTCAAGGGCCTCCCGCAGCCACTCGGCCCGCTCGCCCGGGTTGTCGTAGTCCGCGTCGGGCGCGCCGCGGTAGCGCAGCCGGTCCTCCGCGTCGAGCACGAACACGTCCGGCGTCACCGTGGCGCCGTACGCACGAGCCACCTCCTGAGTGGCGTCGTGCAGGTAGGGGATCGTCCACTGCTCGCGCGAGACCCGATCCTTCATCGCGTCCAACGAATCGCGCGGGTAGCGGTCGGCGTCGTTGGAGTTGACCGCGAGCACACGCACGCCGCGCGCCGCGTAATCGTTGGCCACCTCGGCGATTCGGTCCTGCCAGGCGAGCGCATAGGGGCAGTGGTTGCACGTGAACACCACCACGGTTGCCGGCGCGCCGTCGTAACTGGCCACCGACCACTTTCTGCCCTCGGTGTCGAGCAGGGAGAAGTCTGGCGCGACCTGGCCAATCGAAAGACTCATCGGGTCACCTCCGCGCGCTCGGCGGCGCCTCGGAGCGCCTCGCGCAGGTCGTCAGGATCGGGAATCGGGCTCACGCGGCCGTCGCGCCGGCGGTAGACGCGGCAGCTCAGGCCGATCCGCTCATCCGCGGCGGACGGGACGAGGTCGACACCGTCGATCAGGATCGTCGGCGAGCCTACGAATCCCGTCTGCGCGGCGTCCTCGTCGTCCTTGATCTCCCGCATGCGGACCTCGACAGTCTCGAGCCCGAGATCGGTCAGCGCCTCGCGGACGGCCGCCAACGCGCGCTCAGTCGAGGGGCAACCCTCCCACCAGAGCAGCTCTACGTTCACACACCGAGCGTAGCGAGCGCCGCTCGGACGTCCGGCCCGATCAGGCGACCGTCCAGCTATCGGCGCCGAGCAGCAGGTCTGAGAGCTCGACGTCGGTCGCGGGGCTCTCGCGCACCAGGCTGCTTCGGCCGTATACCGGGCGCTGGACCTGGCGGAAGATGCCGATCGGCGTGGGAACGGTCGGGTTGTCAGCCAGACGCGCGAGCGAGAACGCCAGGCCGGGGTCGGGCCGCGACGGATCGTGGACGATCAGCGCGTCTTCGTCGACGTCGGCCACGTCCACGATCGCCAGGCCGCCGTCGGCCCCGCGCGCGACGCCGCGCTCGTTCTCGACGCCGAAGCGGATTGGCTTGCCTGCCTCGAGCCGGATCTGGTTCGCGTCCTTGGTGTCCTTCTCGGTTAGCGCGCTGAACGCGCCGTCGTTGAACACCGGGCAGTTCTGGTAGATCTCGACGAGGGCCGCGCCCTCGTGTGTTGCCGCGGCGCGGAGCACCTCGGTCAGGTGGCGGCGGTCGCGGTCAATCGTTCGCGCCACGAACGCTGCCTCGGCGCCGAGCGCGAGCGAGACCGGATTGAACGGATGGTCGGCGACCCCGAACGGAGTCGACTTCGTGACCTTCCCGAGCTCGGACGTCGGGGACGCCTGCCCCTTCGTCAACCCGTAGATCTGGTTGTTGAACAGCAAGATCTTGATCGGGACGTTGCGGCGCAGCGCGTGGATCAGATGGTTGCCGCCGATCGACAGCGAGTCGCCGTCGCCGGTGACGATCCAGATCGACAGATCCTCACGCGTCGACGCCAGGCCCGTGGCGAGCGCCGGCGCACGGCCGTGGATGCCGTGCATCCCGTACGTGTTCATGTAGTACGCGAACCGGCCGGCGCATCCGATGCCGGTGATGAACACGATCTTCTCGGGCGGGATCCCGAGCTCGGGCATGAACTGCTGCACCGCTGACAGGACCGCGTAGTCGCCACACCCGGGGCACCACCGCGTCTCCTGATCGGACTGGAAATCGGCCTTCGTCAGCGTCGTCGGCGCGCCGCCGTGCCCGTGCCCGTTCCCCTTCCCGTTGCCCGAGGCGACCGCGCTCATTGCCGCTCCGCGATCTGCTGTTCGATTTCGGACGCGAACAGCGGCTGCCCCTGCACCTTGCAGAACGACTCCACGTCGACCAGGTACTTGGCCCGCAGCAGCTGCGCGAGCTGGCCGGTGTTCATCTCGGGCACGAGCACCCGATCGAACGAGCGGAGCATGTCGCCCGTATTCGCCGGGAACGGGTTCAAGTGGTGAAGGTGCGCGCACGCCACCGTGTGGCCGGCCTCGCGGGCCCGGCGCACGCCGGCGCGGATCGGGCCCTCGCTCGATCCCCACCCGAGCACCAGCAGCCGGGCGCCGGGTTCGGAGTCGACCATGAGCAGCGGAATCTCGTCCGCGATCCCGTCGATCTTCGCCGCGCGCAGCTCGGTCATCCGCGCATGGTTCGCGGGGTCGTAAGAAATGTTGCCCGTCACGTCGGCCTTCTCGAGGCCGCCGATCCGGTGCGCCAGGCCGGGCGTCCCGGGGATCGCCCAGGGCCGCGCCAGGCGGTCATCGCGCGCGTAAGGCATGAACTCCTCGCCCTCGGCGGCGACCGCAAACCCGGGATCGATCGAGGGGAGGTCGGCCACGACCGGCACCCGCCAGGGCTCAGACGACGAGGCCAGGAACGTGTCCGACAGAAGGATCACCGGCGTCCGGTAGCGGACCGCGATCTGCACGGCCTCGAACGCCGCCTCGAAGCAGCCGCCGGGTGTGGACGGCGCGATCACCGGCAGCGGCGACTCGCCGTGACGACCGTGGACGGCCATCAAAAGGTCGGACTGCTCGGTCTTCGTCGGCATTCCGGTCGACGGCCCGGCACGCTGCACGTCGATCACGATCATCGGGAGCTCGAGCGCCGCCGCCAACCCGATCGTCTCCGCCTTCAAGTCCATTCCCGGACCGCTGGTCGCGGTCACGCCAAGGCGCCCGCCGAACGCGGCGCCGAGCGCCATCCCGGCAGCGGCGATCTCGTCTTCGGCCTGGATCGTCTTCACGCCGAGGTTCGTGTGGCGCGAGAGCTCGTGCAGGAGCTCGGACGCCGGGGTGATCGGATAGCTCGCCAAAAGAAGCGACAACCCGCTCCGGCCGCTCGCCGCGATCAGCCCGAGTGACAGCGCGGTCGTGCCGTTCACGTTCCGGTACGTCCCCGCCGGGACGTCGGTCGCCGGCTTGACCTTGTACTGAACGTCGAGCAGTTCGGTGGTCTCGCCGAACGACCAGCCGGCGTTGAACGCCGCGAGATTCGCCTGCAAAGCGCCCGGATTGCGGGCGAACTTCTGCTCGATCCACCGCTTGGTCACGTCGGTCGGGCGCCCGTACAGCCACGACAGCACACCGAGCGCGAACAGGTTCTTGGCCCGGCCAGCGTCACGCGTCGAGGAACCCTCGATCCCCTCGACCGCCGCCACCGTCAGCGACGTCATCGGGATCCGGTGGACGCGGTACCCGCTCAGCGACCCGTCCTCCAAAGGATTCGACGAGTACCCCGCCTTCTCGAAATTGCGTTTGTTGAACGCGTCCTCGTTGACGATCAGCGTCGCGCCCCGGTCGAGCTCGGCCAGGTTCGCCTTGAGCGCGGCCGGGTTCATCGCGACGAGCACGTTCGGCCTGTCGCCGGGGGTCAGGATGTCGCGCGAGGCGAAGTGGATCTGGAACGCTGAGACTCCAGCGAGCGTTCCGGCGGGAGCGCGGATCTCAGCCGGGAAGTTCGGCAGCGTCGCCAGGTCATTGCCGATCAGGGCGGTGGCATCGGTGAACCGGCTGCCCGCCAGCTGCATTCCGTCGCCTGAGTCTCCCGCGAAGCGAATCACTACTCGCTCGCGCTCCTCGACCGTCTTAGTCATCTACGTGCGCCCAAGGTGAATCGCCTTGTTCCATAGTACGCGCGCGGGAAGACGAAGTTTCGCCCTCGGCGGATAGGCCCCCCGAATGGGTTAATGTGGGGCCGCTTCGCGGCGTCCGTCGGATGTGGCGCGGCAGGCCCAGCCTGCGAGGCAGGGATGCCAAGCGGGCCGTCGCCGCGACCGCCGTTCCGCCGGACGTCCATGCCCGGCGGGCTTGGTCGCGATTCGCCGGCCGGGCAGGGATGCCCGGCCGTCTGGCCCCAGGGACGCCGAGCGCAGCGAGGCCCGTACTAGAGCTTGCTTACGTTGACGGCCTTGGGGCCCTTGGGAGCGGCCTCCTCCTCATAGGAGACCTTGCTTCCCTCGGCCAGCGAGCGATAGCCGTCGGCGGTGATGCTCGAGTGATGGACGAACAGGTCGCGACCACCGTCATCCGGGGTGATGAAACCGAACCCCTTCTCGTCGCTAAACCATTTGACTGTGCCAGTGGGCATGTGGAGTGTCCTCCGCTTGAAGTGCTGCTGCCGCGGAGGAATATGCCCCGGAGCCTGCACCTGCTTGGCGCCGCCGGTCGACCGGACGGCCTTACAAGCTGGGAAGGTACAGGACATGGAAGATCCCATGCCACTTGGGCGTGACGTCAGAGTGCCTTTGCGTGAGATCACCGTCCGAACCTCGCGCTCATCCGGTCCCGGCGGCCAGCATGCGAACGTCACGGCGTCCCGAGTTGAGGCGATCTTCGATGTCGAGGCGTCCTCGGCGCTGACCGACGAGCAGAAGCGCAGGATCATCGCGCGCGCGGGCCCGCGCGTGACCGCGGTCGCCCAGGACGCCCGCGGCCAGGCCCGCAATCGCGAGCTCGCGCTCGAGCGGCTGCGCCGGCGCCTCACCCAAGCGCTCGCGACGCCGCGCCGCCGCCGCGCGACCAAGCCGACCGCCGGGTCGGTGCATCAGCGCCTCGAGAACAAGCGCCGACAAGCAGCGCGCAAGCGCGACCGCCGGCGACCCGCCGCCGACGACGCCTGAGCGGTCTGTGCAGCGTTAAATTAAGACCGCCCGAAAGGGTTGGCTAGGTTTGGTGGGTTTGTGGGAACCCCCATACCAGGCCGCGGGCGGGCTTCTCGCCGGGCCCGATCGACGGACGGTATGGCCCGCGCACCGAACGAGCGGTGATCCGGTTCCAGACCGCCCGCCATCTGCACGTCGACGGGATCGCCGGCCCGCAGACGCTCGGCCACCTCGAGCACACTGTGCGCCGTCCGGCCTCCCGCCGGCCGCCCATTCCCGGCGCCGAGAACGACTCACCGCCCGCCAGGCGCTCACACGCGCGCTGCCCGGGGTACCCACAGGCCCCACAGGCCCCCGACGAGCTCTCCGCCGATCGTGTGGATCGCCGTCCTGGCCTGCTTAGCGCTGGCGGCGTTCGCGGCTCTGCTGTGGAATCGCGGCCGAAGGCCACAGAGCCACCCCCACCGGTTTATCGCTCTGTCGGCGAGCGCGTGGTTGCTCGCGCCGCCCATCTAGCCTCAGAAAACGATGCGATGGCTCGTCGACGGCATGAACGTGATCGGCACGCGGCCCGACCAGTGGTGGCGAGACCGCGACGCAGCGATGCTCCGGCTGGTCGACATGCTCGAGCGCTGGGCCGCCGAATGCGGTGAGGACGTCACGGTGGTGTTCGAGCGACCGCCGCGGCCGCCGATCCGATCGACCGTGATCGAGGTCGCCCACGCCCCGAGACCCCGTCCGAACTCGGCCGACGACGAGATCGTCCGGCGCCTGCGCGCCGATCCGGATCCTGCCGCAGTTCGGGTCGTGACCTCGGACCGGTGGCTCGCCGACCGGGCCTGGGCCGCCGGCGCGAGCGTCGAAGGCGCGGATTCATTCAGAACCCGAATCGAATAACTCCTGAAAGGTTCCTTGCCTGACGCGGGCACCTTGCCACAATCGGGTTGATGGCCGAGCAACCACGGCGACGGGAGAGCAGCCCCCGGCTACGGCCGGGAGGTCCTCCACCGCAGCAGCAGCCGCCCGGTTGGCGAGTGACACCGGCTCCCGACGGTCGCGGCCGCCAACCTGCCAAGCCGCCGTCGCGGCCGAACATCCGCTGGCTGGCGGTGATCCTGGTGATAGGCCTGATCGCGCTGAACTTCTGGATCTCCTCGCAGGCGCTCAGCCCGAGCCCCCGGGTCCAGATCCCATACAGCCCGACGTTCCTCGCCCAGGCCGACGATAACAACATCCAGTCGATCTCCTCGACCGGCTCCGCAATCGACGGGACCTTCAAGAAGCCGGTCAAGTACCCCTCCGACGGCCCGAGCTACACGTATTTCTCCACACAGATCCCGTCGTTCGCGAGCAACCAGCAGCTATTCGCGCTGCTCCAGAAGAACAACGTCACGATCAACGCGCAGCCGACCAATCAGGGGCCCTCGTTCCTGACCAGCCTGATCTTCGGGTTCGGGCCGACGCTGTTGTTTCTGCTGCTGCTCGTATGGGTGTTCCGCCGAGCGGCGGCCGCCGGCGGCGGCGCCGGCGGGCTGATGTCGTTCGGCCGCTCGCGCGCGCGTCGGGTCGAGGCGCAGGACCAGCGCGTCACGTTCGACGACGTGGCCGGCATCGACGAGGCCAAGGCCGAGCTGACCGAGATCGTCGACTTCCTAAAGAACCCGGACAAGTACCTGAGGCTCGGCGGTCGGATCCCGCGCGGAGTGCTGTTGAGCGGTCAGCCCGGCACCGGTAAGACGCTGCTCGCGCGGGCCGTCGCCGGCGAGGCGGGGGTGCCGTTCTTCCAGATGTCGGCGTCCGAGTTCGTCGAGATGATCGTCGGCGTCGGCGCCTCGCGCGTGCGTGATCTCTTCGCGCAGGCCAAGCAAGCCGCTCCCGCGATCATCTTCATCGACGAGCTCGACGCTATCGGCCGTTCTCGGGCTTCGGGCGGCGCCAACATCTCGGGCGGCCACGATGAGCGCGAGCAGACGCTCAACCAGATCCTCACCGAGATGGACGGGTTCGACCCGCGGCTCGGCGTGATCGTGCTCGGCGCGACCAACCGGCCGGAGATCCTCGACCCGGCGCTGCTCCGGCCGGGACGGTTCGACCGCCGCGTCGTCGTCTCGCCGCCGGACCGCGCCGGACGCGAGGCGATTCTCCGCGTGCACACCCGCGGCGTACCGCTCGCCGATGAGGTCAACCTCGGCGGCATCGCCTCCTCCACCCCGGGGATGGTGGGAGCCGACCTCGAGAACCTCGTCAACGAGGCCGCGCTACTCGCCGCCCGCCGCGAGCATGAGAAGGTCAATCGCGAGGATCTGACCGACGCGCTCGAGCGGATCGTGCTCGGCGCCGAGCGCAAGGTGATGATCTCCGAGGCCGACCGCCGCCGCACCGCCTACCACGAGGCCGGCCACGCGATCGTCGGAATGCTCACGCCGGGCGCCGACCCGGTTCGGAAGGTGTCGATCATCCCGCGCGGCCAGGCCCTAGGGGTCACGTTCTCGGCGCCGGATGCCGATCGGTTCAACTTCGAGCAGCAGCACCTGCTCGCGCAGATCAAGGTGGCGCTCGGCGGGCGCGCCGCCGAGGAGCTCGTGTTCAGCGACATCACGACCGGCGCCGAGTCGGACATCCAGCTCCTGACCCGGATCGCGCGTCACATGGTCGGGCGGTGGGGCATGAGCCAGGCGATCGGCCCGATCGCGGTGATCCCTCAGGACGGAATGAGCGCGTTGCTGCCCGGAGCGGTCGAGACCTCGGAGTCGACCCAGCGGCTCGTCGACGAGGAGGTCAGGCGGATCGTCGAGTCGGCCCACCGCGAGGTGAGCGGTCTGCTCCGAGAGAATCGCGCGAACCTCGACTCGCTCGTCGCCGGGCTGCTCGAGCACGAGACGCTCGACGAGGCCGACGCCTACGCCGCCGCCGGACTTCCGCGCAACCCGCTGGCCGAGCCCGAGCCGCAAGTGCCCGTCGACGCGCTCCGCGCCGACTCGTCGCACGAGCGACCGCTTCGCTGACCTGCCGCTACTAGGCGCGGTCAGTCGCCGAGCCGGGTGAGGCGGGCGAGCGCCTCGTGACACTCGACGACGCGGCGCTTGACCGGGTCGTCGTCGGGACGGTCATGGACGAGGTCCCACGTGCGGTCGGCGATCTCGCGCGCGGACTCCGCGGTGGCGCTCTGCCACAGGCGATCGATGAGCGTGATCTCGAAGCTCTGGATCTGGTCGGCGGGGTCGCCTGGAGGCATCCTCGGCAGCGGCTCCGCGATCGTCTCCTTCCACATCGCCGTGGCGACGAGCAGTCGATTTCGCAGCGTGATCTGATCCATCGGCGGCATCCAGGGCCAGCCTAACGGATCGCCCCCCGTGACTCAGCGGAGCACGGGCAGAGAATGCTTCACGGTCAGCGCCGGCGCGAACAGGTCTCCCTGATCCTCCACGCGCGCCAGCAGCTCATGCGCCTCGAACGTGAGCCGCTGCTCGTCGCCCTCGTCGTGGCAGGCCTGCACCTCGTCCCAGGTCACCGGCGTCGACGCCGTGGGGCGCTCGCGCGCGCGGAGCGAGTAGACGTTCGCCGTCGTCTTGTGCTCGTCGTTCTGGCTCCAGTCGACCAGAACCTTCCCGGGGCGCAGCCGCTTGGTCATGCGTGAGACGACGATGTCCGGCATGCGCTGCTCGAGCACCTCGGCGACGCGCCGGGCAAACGGCTTCGTCGCGCGATAGTCGGTAGGGGTGTTCAGCGGCACGTACACCTGGAGCCCCTTGGATCCGGACGTCTTGGCGACGCTCTCGAGCCCGAGCTGCTCGAACAGGCCCTGCAGGACGAGCCCGACCTCACAGCACTCGACGAGCCCGGCCGGCGCGCCCGGATCGAGGTCGAACACCATCATCGTCGGCTGGTCGGGCTTCGGCGCGAGCGATAGCGAGGTATGTAGCTCGATGTCGGCGAGGTTCGCCAGCCAGATCAACGTCGGGCGGTCCTGCGCGAGCGTGTAATTGATGTCGCCGATGCGCACCGTCTGCACCCATTCGGGGCGGTGCGACGGCGACTGCTTCTCGTAGAAGTACGGCTCCTCGACGCCATTGGGGTAGCGCTTGAGCGTGAGCGGGCGGTCGTGGAGGTGCGGAAGCACGAACGGCGCGACCCGCCCGTAGTAGGCCACCAGGTCGCCCTTGGTGAAGCCGGTCTCCGGGTAGAGCACCTTGTCCCAGTTGGTGATCCTCAGCTCGCGACCCTCGGTTCTCACCAGCAGCGCGCCCTCGGACAGACGCTCGACCTCGTCGAACAGCGCCTCCGGTGAGTCCGGATCGGCCTCAGGCTTGCCGGCACGGCTCTCGGCCATCACCTGGACCGCGGGCTTGTCGTCGCGAAGCCCCTTGAAAGAGGGCGCCCGCATCACGCGCTCGGACGTCCACTCGCGGAACTCGACCTCGGCGACGAGACGCGGCTCGACGAACACGGCCTCGCGCGGGAGCTTCGGCGCGACGTCGAACGGGCTTGTGTCGCGTTTGATCGGGACGAGGCGTTTGCGGAGGTCGTCGAGCGTCTTCTCGGTGAACCCGGTTCCTACCCGCCCGGCGTACCGGAACTTGCCGTCCTCGTAGTAGCCGACGAGCAGCGCGCCGATCCGGTCGGTCCGCCGCCCCTCGCCCGGGATCCATCCGGCGATCACGAGCTCCTGGCGCAACGTGTTCTTGATCTTCAGCCAGTTCCCGCCGCGGCGGCCGGGCTCATAGCGAGAGTCGAGGCGCTTGGCCACGACCCCTTCGAGGCCCTGCTTCGATGTGGCATCGAGCAACGCATTGCCCTGCCCGGTGTGGACGGCGGGAACCCGCCATGCCGGCCCGGCGAGGCCGAGCGCTTCGAGCCGCTCCCTCCGTTCGGAGTACGGCAGGTCCATCAGCGAGTGACCGTCGAGGTACAGCAGATCGAAGATCGCGTAGACCACCGGGGTGCTGTTCATCAGGCGCCGGACGGAACTCGGGGAGGTCACGTGCATCCGGCTCTGGAGGCGCTCGAAGCTCGGGCGGCCGCGGTCGTCGAAGGCGACGATCTCGCCGTCGAGCACCGCCTCGTGCATGCCGAGCGCCCCCACGAGCCCGCGAACCTCCGGGTAGGCGTCGGTGATTTCGTTCAGGTTGCGGCTTTCCATGCGCAGGCGACCCGGCTGCACGTAGGCGATCGCGCGGACGCCGTCCCACTTGACCTCGAACGACCAGCGTTTCTGGTCGCGCGGGAGGATGGTCGACGGCCTGGCCATCATCGGCACGATCCGTTCGGGCATCGGCTCCCGGTGTGGATCCGCCGGCGGGTCCATCCGGTGGATCATCCAGTCGTCTTTGGAGTCGCCGGCCTTCCCGATCGGGAACAGCCCGTACCGGCCGCGCAGGCGCTCGCCGTGGAAGGTCACCTCGACCTTGCGGTCCTCCCATTTGTGGACGTCGTACGTGCCCTGGTCCCAGATCGTCATCGTCCCAGCGCCGTACTGGCCCTTCGGGATATCACCGTGGAACTCGAGGTACTCGAGCGGGTGATCCTCGGTGCGGACCGCGAGCCTGTTGTCCTTCGGGTCGGCGGGGATGCCGTTCGGGATCGCCCACGACGCGAGGACGCCATCGTGCTCCAGGCGCAGATCCCAGTGCAGGCGGGTAGCGTGGTGCTCCTGGACGACGAACCGGCGCCCGTCCGCCGAGTCCTCGTTCCCGGGCGGCTCCGCGGTCTCCGCAAAGTCGCGCTTGGCCCGGTAGGGGTCGAGCTTTTGTGACTGTTTCGTAGTTGGCACCAGGACTGATGATCCCCGAAGTCGTGGCGGCTCGATTCCTGAACGCCCGCTGAACAGGCGCCAACGCGGCGCAAGAACGCCCCCGGTCTCGGCGTCTCCTCGCTGCAACCAACCCAAAGAAGGGGGCTGTGATGGACGTGAGTGAGTTCACTCGCGAGGACCTGATCCTGGCCGGGGTCGCGCCGTTGCTGGCGATCGATCGTCTCGGTAACGGCAGCGTCGAGGTGCCGGCGATCGGCGGCAGCCGCGCCACCACGAGACTCGTGCTGGCGGCCGTCGCCGCTGGGTTCGTCGCGCTCAAGTTCCTGTTCCACATCCATTTCAGCCTGTTCGGGATCGGCTTCTGGGCGGCCGTCGTCCTGACCGCGGCCCTGGTTGTGGTCGCGGCGAGGGCGCGTGACGCGGAGCGGGTGGTGCCCACGCTCGCGTGACGCCCTGACGCACGTGAGACCGTGACACGCGCGGGGCCCCGTGACACATTCCGGGGCCCCAGCGCGATGTACCGGTTGTGAGACCCGATTACGCGAAGGCATCCGACGCGGAGCTGCTCGGCGCAGCCAACGCGGACGCCTTCGCCGTGATCTACGACCGCCACGTCGCGCGGCTGTACTCCTGGGCGCGATCGCGCGCCGGCGAGCACGCGGCCGACCTGACCGCGGAGGTGTTCGCGCGGGCCTGGCTGTGCCGTCGCTCGTTCCGCGACCGCGCCGACGGTTCGGCCCTCCCGTGGCTGTACGGAATCGCGCACCACGTGCTGCGCGATTCGCTCCGCCACCGGCGGGTCGAGGATCGCGCCCGCCGGCGGCTCGGGCTGCCCGTAACGGTCGCCCCCGACCCCGAGTACGACGCGGTCGAAGGACGCCTGTCGCTGCCCGAGGCGGCGCTCCGGGCGCTGGCTGAGCTCCCGGACTCCGAGCGCGAACTGCTCGACCTGCGGGTGGTGCAGGAGCGCCCGTACCAGGAGATCGCCGATCGCCTGCGCACCACCCCCGCGGCGGCTCGGCTCCGGGTCTCGCGAACCCTACGACGGCTGAACCTCGCTCTGGGAGGACCACGACGATGACCGAACTACATGCCGGACTCGCGCTGTATCGCGACCAGCTGCGCGACGCGGTCGCGCTCGACCTCGACCGCGGACGAGCCGCGCCACGCCGGCGCGCCCGAGCGACTCGCGCCCTGATTCCCGCGGCTGGACTGGCGGCGGCCGGGATCGCGGTCGCGTTCGTGGCGACAGGCGCCTCGCCGCCGGTGCCGAGCGCCGACGCCGCGATCATGCGCCACGTGACCGCTGCGCTCACAGCGCCGCCGGCGACGATCCTCCACGAGCGGGCGCTGATTTCGTCCAGGTCGACGACGGCGACGTACGAGCTGTGGCAGCAGAGCGCCCCGCCCCACTCCTACCGCGTGATCAAATGGGGCCACGAGGGGACCGGCACCGGAGGCGAGCCGACCGATCCCGCCGGCGAGCTTCGCGCGCTCGTCGCCTCTGGCGACGCGCACATCGAGGCCTCGGTGACGTTCGACGGGGTCCCGGCCTACAAGGTAGGAGTGAGCGGTTCAGCGGACAGGTTCCTGAACGGGACTGCGTACGTGGCCCGCAGCGACTACTACCCGCTGGAGATCGACACCACCTCAGGCGGCGGCGAGCGGATCGTCGTTCAGGCCTACGAGTACCTTCCGGCCACGGCCGCGAACCTCGCGCAACTGAGGTAGACGCAGACCTCTTCACAAATGTTTACGTGCGCGCGCCACAATTGCCTGCATGGCGCGCGTACTCGTTGTGGATGACGAGCCTGCCGTAAGGCGTGCGCTCGAGCGTGCGCTGCGCCTCGATCGGTATGACGTGGAGCTCGCCGGCGACGGCGAAGAGGCGCTCGACGCGCTGGCGAACTCGCCGCCCGATGCGGTAATCCTAGACATCGGGATGCCGAAGCTCGACGGCCTCGAGGTCTGCCGCCGGATGCGCCAGGCCGGCGACCGCACGCCGATCCTGATGCTGACGGCGCGCGACGCGATCGACGACCGCGTCGAGGGGCTCGACGTCGGGGCGGACGACTACCTCGTCAAGCCGTTCGCGCTCCGGGAGCTTCAGGCCCGGCTCCGGGCACTCCTGCGCCGCTCGGGCGAGGGCGACGAAGGCGAGGTCCTCCGCTACGCGGATCTCGTCCTCGATCCGGTCGCGCACGAGGTCCGGCGGGCCGATCGCGTGATCGAGCTGTCGAAGACCGAGTTCCTGCTGCTGGAGCTGTTCATGCGCCACCCTCGTCAGGTGCTGACCCGTTCTACGATCTTCGAGAACGTGTGGGGATATGACTTCGGGCCCACATCCAACGCGCTTGGCGTGTACATGGGCTACTTGCGGCGCAAGACCGAGGCCGGTGATGAGCCCCGCCTGCTCCATACGGTCAGGGGTGTCGGCTACGTATTGCGCGACTGAGGCCGGAGGCCATTAGTGCCTCTCCGCCAAAGACTCGCATGGGTGTCCGCACTGGCGGTGGCGCTGGCGGTGGTGATCGCCGCGCTCGTCTGCTACCTGGTGGTGCGCTCGCAGCTGCTCGGCCAGGTCGACAGCGCGCTGAACGCGCAGGCGGTCGCAGTTCAGCAGGAGGGCAATTTCGCGCTCGGCCAGTCGCTGCCGGGTGTGTCGGCGAGTGCCGGCGGCTCGACGCAGTACTACGAGATCGTCGCTCAGGACGGGACGCGCCGCGGCACGATTGGTTTGCCGATCGACTCGCACGTGAACGCGGTGGTGAACGGCACCGGCGGCGGGTACCTCACCGACGTCCAGGTCGGCGCTAGCCGCTTCCGGGAACTCGTCTTCCCGATGCAGGTGACCGTCAACGGCTTCCAGGAGTCGGGGGCGGTCCTGCTCGGACGCCCGCTCGACGGCATCGACAACATCCTCCAGAACCTGCGCCTGGTCCTCCTGCTGGTCTGCGCCGGCGGAATCGCGTTGGGTGCCGTGCTCGGTCGCCTGGCTGCCAGGCCGGTGCTCTCCCCGCTGGCGGAGGTCGCCGCAACGGCCCGTCACATCGCGGAGACCGAGGACCTCAGCAGCCGCATCCACGTCCATGGCGACGACGAGGTGGGCCAGCTTGCGAAGCGCTTCAACGCGATGATCGAGCGACTGCAGCACTCCCGAGAAGCGCTCGACGAGTCGGTGCGGGCCCAGCGCCAGCTCGTGGCCGACGCGTCGCACGAGCTTCGCACTCCGATCACGAGCCTGCGCACGAACATCGAGGTGCTCCTCGCCGGTGAAGCGCTGTCCGACGAGGACCGGCACCGGCTGCTGGCGGACGTGCTCGAGCAGAGCGAGGAACTGAGCGCGTTGATCGGGGATGTGATCGAGCTCGCGCGCGGCGACTTGCCGATCACCTCGGCCGAGGACGTCCGGCTCGATCGTGTCGCCGCGGACTGCCTGACGCGCGCTCGGCGCGACTTCCCCGAGATCCGGTACGAGAGCTCGCTGGACCCGGTGATCGTCGACGGCGTGCCCGAGCGGCTCGCCCGCGCAATCAACAACCTGCTTGACAATGCCGCGCACCACTCTGCCGCCGGCGGGCTCATCGAGGTCATCGTCGATGGACGTGGCGTGCAGGTTCGGGACCACGGCACTGGGATCGATCCGGAAGACCTGCCCTACGTGTTCGACCGGTTCTACCGGGGCGCGAACTCCCGCAACCGCCAGGGCAGCGGGCTCGGTCTCGCGATCGTGCGCCAGGTTGCCGTCCAGCACGGCGGGTCCGTCGAGGCAGACAACGCTCCCGACGGGGGCGCCCTGTTCGTGCTACGGCTGCCGACCGCGGCGGAGGATCAGCTCGACCAGTCCGAGGCGCCGCTCGGGGCCAGCGGCGATCCGCTTTCGCTTCGGTAGGAGGTCCGGTCAGAGCTTCTGCGGGCGGGCGATCCGCGCCTGCCGCGCGAACAGGAACCGCTTGCGCAGGAAATAGGCGCAGATCGCGAACACGACCCCGACCGGTATCAGCAGGAGCGCCCGAATCGCGGGCGTCCCGATCGTGAGCGCGATCACGAACTCCGCCGCCACCGCTGGAATCGCCGCGAGCAGGACGGTGTGCGAGCGGTAGCCGGAGAAGTGCTCGCGCGTGGTCACCTCGACCACGCCGAACAGGCAGATGACGACACCCCCGATCAGAGCGACGGTGGCGTGGTCGATCACTCCGATGATGAGGACGACGGCGCCGACGAGGATCGAGATCTCGGCTACCGGGAGGCCGCCGAATGGGCTCGGCGGTCGTTCGCCGTACGCGCCCATCGCGCCGGCGCGGCGCCGGGGCGACCGCGGCTCGGCGCTGGTGGCCGATCGGGGGCGGCCCGTGGGCTGCTCTACCCGAGGCTCGCGCGGGGCAGACATCCGCCCGCGCGCCGCTCCAGGGTTATGGCGCTTGCGTGAGCGCCGCTTGGACCTCTGACTCGCCACCGTCGCGCGAGGATAAACCCTGCGCGGCGTACGGAGTTACGATGTGCGCGCCGCCTCGGGTGGCGTCGAGGCGTCGGCGAACTCGCGGAACAGCCCCGTGACGACGAACACCGTCTGCTCGGCGATATCGACCGTGTTGTCGCCGACGCGCTCGAGGCAGCGGGCGACGAGAATCATGAACATGGCCCACTCGCGCAGGTCGAGGTTGTCGCCGATCTCGACCGCCCGGCGGAAGATCTCGCGGTTGAGCCGGTTGATCTCCGTGTCCTGGCGGACGAGATCCTGCGCGAGCTCGACGTTTCGCCCGGCGAACGCCTGCTTGGCCTGCGAAACCTGCGAGCGGGCGAGGCGGCCCATCCGCTCGATCGAATCCAGGATGTCTTTGTCCTTCGGCGTCTCATAGCCCGACAGCGGCACCAGCTTGGCGATATTCACGCACTGGTCGCCCATCCGCTCGACGCACCTGATCACGTGCAGGAGCGCGGCGACGATTCGGAGGTCGCCGGCGACCGGCGCCTGGCGCGCGAGCAGGGACAGGATCCCCTGGTGCACCTCGAGGTAGCGGCCGTCGATCCGGTCGTCGTCGGCGACGACCATGCCGGCAAGCTCGACGTCCTGGTATGACAGGGACTCGAGCGAACGGTCGAGCTGCTGAATAACCATGTCGAGCCCGTCGAGCGCCTGCGCTTCCAGCGCCCGCAGGCTCTCGTGGAACTGGTGTCGTGTCTCGTGCATAGGCGCGCCGCTACCCAAACTTCCCGGTGACGTAGCGCTCGGTGCGCTCGTCGGACGGGTTGGTGAACATCTTGTTCGTCTCGTCGTGCTCGATCACCTCGCCGTCGAGCATGAACACCGTCGAGTTGGCGACGCGGGCGGCCTGCTGCATGTTGTGGGTGACGATCACGATCGTGTAGCGCTCCTTCAGCTCGTCGATCAACTCCTCGATCTTCAGCGTCGAAATCGGGTCGAGTGCCGAGGCGGGCTCGTCCATCAGGATCACCTCGGGTTCGACCGCGACCGTCCGGGCGATGCACAGCCGCTGCTGCTGGCCGCCGGACAACCCGATTCCGGGCTCGTTCAGGCGGTCTTTGACCTCGTCCCACAGCCCGACGCCGACCAGCGAGCGGTGGACCAGATCTTTCAGGTCACTGCTACGCGTGCCGGTGAGGCGCAGCCCCGCAGCCACGTTGTCGAAGATCGACATCGTCGGGAACGGGTTGGGCTTCTGGAACACCATCCCGATCAGGCGGCGGACCGATGTGACGTCGACTCCGGGGCCGTAGACGTCGAGCTCGTCCAGCAAGATGCTGCCTTCGGCCCGCGCGCCCGGGATCTCCTCGTGCATTCGATTGATGCACCGGACGACGGTCGATTTGCCGGAGCCTGAGGGCCCGATGATGGCGGTGACTTGGTTGGCCGGGAAATCGAGGTTCACGTTCTTGATCGAGTGCTGCTGCCCGTAGTACGCGTTCAGGTCCTTGACCGTGATCCCGTGGCCGCCCCCACCCTGGCTAGGCGGTCGCGTCTTGGACTGATCGGGCAATGCCTGGCTCATCGGCGGTAGGCCGGGCCGGGCGGGCACGTCGGTGCCCTCCGCGCCGGGCACGTCCGTGGTCTTGCTCGTAGAGTCTGGAGGTGTCATCGGATGCGGCTCCTTCGGGAGGCGGCGCGAGCGATCAGGTTCAGTATGAGGATAAGGGCAACCAGCACGAGCGCCGTGCCCCAGGCACGATTCACGATCTCGGTCCTGGGAGAGGTGATGTCGTTGAAGATCTGCAGCGGCATGGCGTTCATCTGGGCATTCAGGTTGAACGTCAGGACGAACGTCCCCGCGGTCGTGAACAGGAGCGGCGCGGTCTCGCCCATTCCACGGGCGACCGCCAGCAGCGACCCGGTGACCAGTCCGGAGCGAGCCGTGGGGAGCACGATCTTTGTCACCACCCGCCACCGCGGGGCGCCGAGAGCGAGGGCCGCCTCGCGCAGATTTGCCGGTACGAGGAGCAGCACGACCTCGGCGGACCGGGCGACCACTGGGAGCATCAGCAGCGTGACCGCGATCGCTCCCTTCCAGGCCGCGAAGCCGCTGCCCCCGACCTTGGAGAGCACCAGAACGATGTAGACGAACAGCCCGAACACGATCGAGGGCACGCCGGTCATCACGTCCGTGAGGTATCGCACGGTGACCGCGAACCAGCTGTCCTTGCCGTATTCGACGAGGTACAGAGCCACGCCGATCCCGAGGGGGACGGAGATCAGCGTCGCGAGCAAGATGATCTCGATCGAGCCGAGCAACGCGCTGCGGATGCCTCCGGGATAGCCGAGGAAGTTCCCGTTCGGGTCGGTCGTGAAGAATTTCCAGCTCCAGCTGCTGAGCCCCTTGTACAGCAGGTAGTAGATCACGAGCACGAGCGGAATGAGGGCGATAACAAAACCCGCCAACAGCGATGCCCGCATCACCTTGTCGGTGTTCCGGCGCCGGGCGCTGATCTGGGGAAGTCCGGAGGTGGCGCTCATGTCGCCTCCACCACGGGAGTGGCCGGCGCGACGGCGTCCTTCTTGCGCTCACGTGGCTTGCGGTGTACGCCGCGCACGACGAACCGGCGGGCCAGGAAGTTGACGATCAGCGTGAGCACGAACAGCACGAGGCCGGCCGCGAACAGAGCCGAGCTGTGGATCGGGGTGCTCGCGGCCTCCCCGAACTCATTGGCGATCACGGCCGCCAGCGTGTAGCCCTGATTGAAGAGATGCTGGGGGATCACCGGCGCGTTGCCGATCACGAGCACAACGGCGATCGTCTCGCCGATCGCCCGGCCGAGGCCGAGCATCGCACCACCCGTGATGCCGGGGCGCGCGTAAGGCAGCACCGCCATCCGGATCATCTCCCAGCGCGTCGCGCCGAGTGCCAGCGCAGCCTCCTTGTTCTCGGAGGGAACCGTCGTAATCACCTCGCGTGAGATCGCGGAGACGATCGGCAGGATCATGATCGCCAGGATCAGGCCGCCGATGAACACGTTCGGCCCGGTTACGGTGCCGCCTCCGACCCACGGAATGAACGAGAAGGTGCTCGCGAACCATTTCTCGGCCGGGAGCAGCTTCGGAATCAGCACGTACACGCCCCACAGGCCATAGACGACCGACGGGACGGCCGCCAGCAGGTCGATGAGCATCCCGAAGGTGCCCCGGAGGCGCGGAGGGCACAGCTCAGTGATGTACAACGCGGTGGCGACCGCGATCGGGACGCCGAGCAGCAGCGCGATCGCGGACGTGATCAGGGTGCCCACGACGAGCGATGCGCCCTTGTAGATGTTCGCCGCGACGTTCCAGTTGTTGCCGAAGATGAACTGCAGCCCGAACGTGTTGAACGCGTCTTTCGACTGCCCGATCAGGACGATGAAGAAATAGACGAGCAGAACCAGGATGCCCGCGGCCAGAACCGTGAGCCCCCACTTCATGATCTGGTCGGGCAACCGCGACCCCGGCGACCGCTCGAGAGTCGAGCGGTCGCCGGAGACAGTTGTCGCGGATGCTTGCACTACCCGATTCCTAGGACAGCGGCGAGCCGTTGCAGGTCATCTTCGCCAGCTGCGCGTTGTCCTTGTCCGCGAGCGTCGAGGGCAGCGGCGCGTACGGGAGCTGGCTCGAGCTCGAGCCGAGGGTCTGCTGGCCAGGTCCGAACGCGTAGGTAAAGAACTTCTTGACCGCGCTCGCGGTGGACTGGCTGATACCCGCCTTGCACGGATCCGCGTAGGCGACCAGGAACGTCTGTGAGACGATCGGATACGCCTGCGGATTGGGCGAGTTGATGGTCGAGATCCCGAGGTTGGCCGGCACCGTAATCCCGTCGGCCGCCGCCGACGTGTTCGAGATCGTCGGCAGGATGTACGTGCCCGCCTTGTTCTTGACCGCAGCGTAGGTGAAGCCGTTCTCGAGGGCATACGCCTGCTCCACGTAGCCGATCGCCCCGGCGGTCTGCTTGACCGCTGCCGCGACGCCGGAGTTCTTCGCCGCGCCGGTTCCCGTCGGCCACTTGACGTCCTTGCCTGAGCCGACCTGCGACATCCAGGTCGGGCTGACGGCAGCCAGGAACGTCGTGAATCCCGACGTCGTGCCGGACGAATCGGACCGGTGCACGACCGTGATCGGCTCGCTGGGCAGCGTCAGTCCCGGGTTGAGCGTCTTGATCGCCGGATCATTCCAGGTCTTGACCTTGCCGAGGTAGATATCGGCGAGCGTAGGCCCATCGAGCTTCAGGCCGCTCTTGACCCCGGAAAGGTTGTAGGAGACCGTGATCGCACCGAACGCCACGGGGAACTGGTAGAGCGTGCCCTTGGCCTTCGACTCATCCGCCGGCTTGACTGCCGGGTCACTTCCCGCGAAGTCGACGGTCGCGGACTGGATCTCCGCGATGCCGGCGCCGGACCCCACCGGGTTGTAGTTCACCGTCAGGTTCTGGCTCTTGAGCGAGGAGCCCCACTGCTGGTAGATCGGGGCGGCCAGCGTCGAGCCGGCGCCGTTGATCGTCCCGGAGGCGCTGCTGCTTCCCGAGCTGGCCGGGGTGCTCGATGAACTAGGGGCGCTCGAACTTGAGCTCGTGCTGCTGCTCTTGCTCGAGCCGCACGCCGCCACCGCCAGTGCCGACACGAGCGCGGTAGCGATGAGTGCAGTAAGTCTTGGTTTCAAGGTCACATCTCCTTAACTAGGTGTGCACCCGAGTGTCCGCGCAACGACGATCACGGGTGTTAACCACTTGTGAACCGCTCGTTGGCGTTCTGTGCGGGCTCGGCGGCTAGCCGATAGCCGAACCCGAAGTGCGTGTGGATGAATCGCCAGCCCGGGAGCGCGTCCTCCAACTTGACCCGAAGCTTCCGGACGTAGACGTCGACCGATCTGTCGCCGGCCCGCATCTCGCGTCCCCAGACGAGGCGGAACAACTCCTCACGCGGCATTATCCGGTCAGTGCGGCGGCCGAGCTCGGTCAACAGCCGCAGTTCCCGGATCGAGAGCACCAGCGCCCGGCCGTTCGCTCGCGCGAGATGCTCCTCCGGGAGGATCTGCAGAGGACCCACCTCGATCACCTCGCTGCTCGAGTGCGCAGTTGCCGACATTGGGGCGATGCTCTCGTCCACGGTCCCCGATTGCGTTATCGAATCGTGACCACAATGTGAACAACTTGTGACCGGAGGCCCTGCGCGACCCCGGCCTCACGGCCGCCTGTAACTACCGAGTGAACGCCACGGCGCCCGGGTGTGAACTCAGCGGCTAAGTGCCGCCGGCTCAGGCGCCGGCTCGACCGCGCGGCGACTCACCTCGATCTCGTCCCCTTCGAGCTCGGGAGCGAATCTGTAACCCACCCCGAAGTGCGTGTGGATGTAACTCCAGGATGGCGATATGGCGCGCAGCTTCTGGCGGAGCTTGCGGACGAACACGTCGACCGAGCGGTCGCCGTGGGCCATCGCATAGCCCCAGACCCGTTCGTAGATCTCCTCGCGGCGCAGCACCCGATCGGACTGGGCCAGGAGTTGCAGGATCTCGAACTCGCGCGCCGTCAGCTCAAGACTCTGCTCCGCGACGTAAGCCTGGTAGAGGTCCGGGCGGATCGTGATCTCGCCGATCGTCGCGGCGACGTCGATCGCCGGCAGCTCCTGGCGCCGGTGGCGGCGGACCGCCGCCTCGATCACGCAAATCAGCTCCTCCGGATGGCAAGGCTTGGTCATCCACGCGTCGGCGCCGAGCCGCAGGCCGCGGACTCGCTGCGCGACCGATGACGGGCCTGTGCAGACGATCACGGCCAGGCCGGGGAGCCGGCCGCACACGCGTTCGAGGTAGTCCCAGCTCTCCGGTCCGACGACCGAAAGGTCAAGGACGAGCGCGTTGAGGCGCATCGACACCAGGGTTTCCACCGTCGCCGGGCTGGAAAGGGCGCGGTGGTCGCAGCCGAGTGTCCCGAGACGGTTCGCAAGCACCTGCATGAAACCGGGGTCGCGGTCGATCACCGCCACCCGAAGCCTGGCCTGGGCGCGCTGGGGGGGTGCCTGTCCCCCAGGCCGCGCGTCGCTGTGCTCTTCCGACATTGGGGAGGACTGTAATGGACCTGACCGCTGAGGAAGGGGCGCCCAGGACCTCGGTCACAAGATCTTTACATGCAAAAAGCGGGTGAAGAGCCCCGACTCAGCGCGCGATGCTGTGCGGCGGGGCGGCGAGTCGGGCTAGATCGGGAGCACGGACATCCTCCGCCCCGATTTGAAGAGCTCGTGAAGACCTGCCCCGATGGGCTCGGGCAAAGGGGTTCGGACGCTATCCTGACCGTCGAACGCGCCTCCCGCGCGCCTGACTTCAAGATGGCTTCTCGAACCAAGCAGAAAGAAGAGGCACGTGCCCGCCGCCTCGCAGAGGAACGCGCTCGGGCGGAACGCGCCCGCCGCGACCGGCGCCTGCGCACGGTCGGGGCGATCGTCCTCGGGGCGATCGTCGTCGTCGCCGTCCTGATCGTCGTCAGCAGCGGCGGCAAGAAGGGCGGCCTCCAGACGGGCACCGAGGCCAGCGCCACCGCGACGGCGGTCAACGGGCTACTCGCCGGCATCCCCCAATCGGGCGCGACGCTGGGGAACGCCAAGGCGCCGGTGACGATGACCTATTACGGCGATTACGAATGCCCGGTCTGCCAGGCGTTCACGCTTCAGGGGGGCTTCCCCCAGCTGATCCAGAATGAGGTGCGCCAGGGCAAGGTCAAGGTCGTCTACAAGTCCTTCTGTACGGCGACGTGCAACGGCCCGGGTCAGAGCGTGTTCAACACCCAACAGGTGGCAGGGCTCGCCGCCGGCCAGCAGAATCTGTTCTGGCAATTCACCGAACTGTTCTACCGCGAGCAAGGCCAGGAGGACACGGGCTACGTGAATGAGGCCTACCTCACCGGGCTGGCACGACAAATCCCCGGCCTGAACCTGACCAAATGGCAAACGGACCGGCAGGACTCGAGTCTGGCCGCCCAGGTCGCCGCCGACGCGACCGCTGGCCACAACATCGGCGTGAACGGAACGCCGACGCTGATCTTCCAGGGACCGAAGGGCCAGGCTGCCCCGAACGCGGCGGTCCCCACCTACGCCCAACTGCAGCAGGCCGTCAAACAAGTCTCGTGAGTACCGCGGTCAGCACCGCCAGGCCCCGGAGCATCAGCCTCGACGGCAAGCTCCGGATCGCTATTGGCGTGCTGTCCGTGATCGGGATCGGGATCGGCGGCTACCTGACCTACACGCACTACGCGGGCCTGCACGTCCTATGCCTGTCAAGCGGGGGGTGCGAGACCGTCCAGCACTCGAGCTACTCAAAGCTCGGCGGCATCCCGGTCGCCACGCTCGGTCTCGCCGGCTACATCGGCATCCTGTTCTCGCTCGCGATCCGCGGCGAGCTTGGCCGCGCCCTCGGCTTCGGGCTCGCGCTCGTCGGCTTCCTGTTCAGCATGTACCTCACATATCGCGAGGCGTTCACGATTCACGCCTACTGCCAGTGGTGCTTGGGCAGCGCCACCGTGATGACCCTGCTCGCGATCCTCACCGCGATCCGGATGCTCCGGTTTGAGGCGGCCGAACCGGCCGCGCCGCGGAAACAGGTCAGCCGCGCCGAGCGCCGGCGCCAGATCGCCGGCCGGCGCTAGCGCCGGCAACCGCACCCGCCGGCGAGCCGGGGCTCCGGCGCGGATCACCTGCATAGCGCAACAATCGACGCGCGAGTGTCGGACCGTGTCGTGTAACGCGTGACATACACACGTGAGTCGGCAAGGTCGCGTGTCGCTGGCTCGATTGTCGAGCTATGCACGGTCGGCGCCCGCGACGTTGCGGCCCGTGGCATGCATCTGATATATCACGGTGGAAGCCGGCGACACCGTCACGGGTGGGAGCCGGTGGGAGCCGGGCTAACCGGGCGCACGAACCGAGCGAACCGAACGAAACGAACGAACCGAACGAAACGAACGAACGGGCGGACATGACCGGAGCAGGTAACAACCAACGCGTCGTGGTGATCGGCGCGGGGATCGTGGGGAACAGCCTCGCGTACCACCTCACGCGCCTCGGGGTGAGCGACATCACGATGATCGACAAGGGCCCGCTGCCGAATCCGGGCGGGTCGACCGGTCACGCTTCGAACTTCATCTTCCCGGTCGACCACTCGAAGGAGATGACGCTGCTGACGCTCGAGAGCATGCGTCAGTACAAGGACCTCGGCGTGTTCATCGAGAGCGGCGGGATCGAGATCGCGCGCACCGATGAGCGGATGCAGGAGCTCACACGGCGGGTCGTGTCGGCCAAGTCGTGGGGGATCGAGCCGGTGGAGCTGCTGACCCCGGAGCAGGTCAAGGACAAGGTCCCCTTCATCAACGAGAAGCTGATCGTCGGCGGCTTCTACACCCCGGGCGCCGGCGTGGTCGACTCGCTCCGCGCCGGGACGATCATGCGCGAGCGCGCGATCGAGGCCGGGATGAAGGTTCAGGCCAACACCGAGGTCCTTGGAATCGACGTGGAGGGCGGGCAGGCGCGACGGCTGAGGACCACCCGGGGGGACATCGAGGCCGACCTGATCGTGATTGCCTGCGGCGCCTGGAGCCCGCGCATCGCCCGCATGGCCGGCGCGTCGATCCCGCTGACGCCGATGGTCCACCAGATGATCGACATCGGGCCCGTGCCACGGTTCGCGAACACCACGGGGATGATCGAGTACCCGATCGTCCGCGACGTCGACACGAACATGTACGAGCGCCAGGAGGGCACCGGCCTCGAGATCGGCTCCTACGCCCACCGCCCGATCGCGCTCGAGGCCGACGACATCCCGAGCATCGAGGAGTCGGCGCTCACCCCGACGGAGCTTCCATTCACGCAAGACGATTTCGATCCGCAGATGGAGATCGCGCTCGACCTGATGCCCGAGATCGTCGGCGACGAGACCGTGGGCGTGAAGTACGCGATCAACGGCGTGCTGTCTGTCACCTACGACGGCATGCCCCTCCTCGGTGAGACCCCGGAAACCCGAGGCCTCTGGTCCGCAGCTGCGATCTGGATCAAGGAGGGCCCCGGCGCCGGCAAGACGGTCGCCGAGCTGATCGTCCACGGCGAGTCCGAGATCGACGTGTTCGAGTCGAACATCGCGCGCGCGTACTCATGTCAGAAGACCCGGACCCACATCGTCTCCCGGGCCTCCGAAGGCTTCAACAAGATGTACGGGATCGTGCACCCCGGCGAGCAGTGGGAGTCGGACCGCCGCGTCCGCCTCTCGCCTTTTCATGAGCGGGAAAGACAACTGGAAGCGGTGTTCATCGAGGGCGCCGGCTGGGAGCGTCCGAACTGGTACGAGTCCAACGCCGGACTCCTCGACGAGTACGGCGACCGCGTCACCAAGCGCGAGGCCGAGTGGGAGTCGCGGTGGTGGTCACCGATCATCAACGCCGAGCACCTCGCGATGCGCGACCGCGCCGCGATGATTGACCTGAGCGCGTTTGCGATCTTCGACGTGGTCGGACCGGGAGCGCTGCAAACAGTCCAGAACGTCGCGATGCGCCAGATGAACGTGCCGGTCGGCCGGGTCGTGTACACGCCGCTGCTGACCCCGAGCGGCGGCTTCAAGCAGGACTTGACGATCATGCGGATGGCCGACGACGTGTTCCGGTTCGTGACCGGTGGCGCGTACGGGATGTCCGACAAGAAGTGGGTCGCCGACCACCTCCCCGACGACGGCTCGGCGCAGATCCACGACCAGACCAACGCGTTCACAACGCTCGGGCTATGGGGACCTCGCGCCCGCGACATCCTCAGCGCGGTCACGAGCGCTGACGTGTCGAATGAGGGCCTCCCGTTCGCGCGCTGGAAGCAGATCGAGGTCGGACCGGTCCAGGTCGTGGCCTCGAGGATCTCGTACGTCGGCGACCTCGGCTGGGAGCTCTACGTCCCGTTCGAGCAGGGCGCGAGGCTTTGGGACATCGTCGCCGAGGCCGGCGCGCCGCACGGGATCATCCCGGCAGGCATCGGCGTGTATGGGACCACCGGCCGCCTCGAGAAGTGCTACCGCGCGTACGGCGCCGAGCTCGAGGGCGAATACAACGTGGTCGAGGCCGGCATGGCGTGGGGCAAGGTCAAGAACGAAGACTTCATCGGCAAGGAGGCCCACCTGCGCCACCGCGACGAGGAGCCCGCCGCGATCATGTGCACCCTGACCGTCGACGACCACACGTCGAGCTCAGGGGTCAAGCGCTACATGCTCGGCCACGAGCCGATCCTCACGCGATCGGGCGAACCGATCACCGACCGCAAGGGCCGCCGCTCGTACGTGACGAGCGCGGGCTCGGGACCTTCGCTCGAGAAGTACATCCTGATGGGCTACCTCCCGCCCGAGCACGCGGAAGTGGGCAACCAACTCTCGATCGAGTACATGGGCGAACGCTATCCGGTTACGGTCGCCACCAACGACTCGACCCCGGTGTTCGATCCCGAGAACGCCCGCGTCCGATCGTGAACCGATGAACGTCCTCGTATCCGTCAAGCGGGTGCCCCTGACGGGCGGGAAGATCGTGCTCACCGACGACGAGCGCGCCATCTCCACGCGCCACCTCGGCTTCACGGTCAGCCCGCATGAGGAGTGCGGCGTCGAGGAGGCGGTCCGCCTGATCGAGCAGCACGGCGGCTCGTCGACCGTGCTGACGCTCGGGCCGCCCGAGGCCGAGGAGCAGCTCCGCGACATGATGGCGCTCGGGATCGACCGCGCCGTGCACCTGGTCACCGACGCCTCAGATGAGTGGGACCCGCAGGCGACGGCAAACGCGATCGTCGAGGCGATCCGAGCAGAACCCGACCCCTACGACCTGCTCCTGTTCGGCAACGAGTCCGCCGACGCCGGCAACTACCAGGTCGCGATCCGGGTCGCCCACAGGCTCGGCCTCCCGGTCGTCACCGGGATCAAGGGGATCGCGGTCAGCGACGGGCACGTGCGCCTCGAGCGGGAGGTACCCGGCGGTCGCGATGTGTACGTCGTGCCGATGCCCGCGGTCGCCACGGTCAAGGAAGGGCTGAACCTGCCGCGTTACCCGTCGGTGCCGGGGCGGCTGCGGGCCAAGAGGAAACCGGTGGCGTCGAGCACCCCTGCCCGTCCGCAACCACGGCTCGAGATGGTCCGGCTCGTCCTGCCACCGGGTGCGGGCAAGGAGACCGAGGTGCTCGGGAACGGCGCCGAGGCGGCGCCGGCCGTGGTCAACGTCCTCGACCAGCTGGGGTTGCTGTAGATGATCCTTGTCTTCGCCGAGCGCTCCGATGAAGAGCTGTTCCGCCAGGCGCTGGCGTTCGCGCACAGCCTTGGGGACGACAACGTCCAGGCGGTCGGGGTCGACGATCCCGCCGGCTACTCACCGGACGCCTGGGGGACCGCGCTCGCCGGCGTGACCGGGCACCGGAGCCCGAGCGTGGTCGTCGGACCCGGAACGGAGCGCGGCAACGAGGTGCTTGCGCACGTCGCGGCGATGCTCGACCTGCCGATGGCCGCGAACTGCACGTCCGCGACCTCCGGCGACCCGCTCACCCTCACCCGCATACGCTGGGGCGGGAGCCTGCTCGAGGAGGCACAGCTGCATGGCTCGCCGGCGCTGCTCACCGTCGCGCCGCACGCGGTCGCGGCGGACCCGGCCGCAGAAAGCGATGACGTCGAGCTCGTCTCCGTCGCTCCGGACGGCGGGGTCAGGGTGTCCGAGCGCGTCGAGACGACGACCGCCGGCGTGTCGCTCGCCGATGCCGACGTGGTTGTCTCGGGCGGCCGTGGCGTCGGCTCGGCGGACGGCTTTGCCGTGATCGAGGAGCTCGCGGCGCTGCTCGGCGCCGCGGTCGGTTGCTCGCGCGCGGTGACGAGCGCGGGCTGGCGGCCCCATACCGACCAGGTCGGGCAGACGGGAACCAAGATCTCACCCTCGCTGTACATCGCGTGCGGGATCAGCGGCGCCACGCAGCACATGGCCGGGTGCAAGGGCGCCAAGAAGCTGATGGCGATCAACCCGGACAACGAGGCCTCGATCTTCGCGAGCGCCGACTACGCCGTGATCGGCGATCTTCACGAGGTCGTGCCCGCGATTTCCGCCGAGATCCGCAAGACAAGGGGCGGCGGATAGCCTCGCCGATCTCCGCGCTGGCTCTCGCCGCGGCTCTCGCCGTCAGCGGGACGCTGTTCGCCACGCGCGCCCGGCTGCTGATCCGGCTCGTACAGGGGGCGGCGCCGACCGAGCGCCGGGGCGACGTTCCGCGCCGCGCCCGCAACGAGGCCGAGATCGTGCTTGGGCAGCGCAAGCTGCTCCAGCGGCTCGGCCCGGGGCTGCTTCATGCGTTCATCTTCTGGGGCTTCCTCGTGCTCGTCCCAACGATCCTGATCGCGATGATCGGCATCGTCGACAAGCACTCGACGTTGCCGTGGCTCGGGCACCAGGGCTGGTACGCGCTGCTTGTCGACATCTTCTGCGTGCTCGTGCTCGCGGGCGTGATCGGCGCGCTCTGGATCCGCAAGGTGCAGCGGCCAAGGCGCTTCGAGGGCAGCCATCTCGGCGAGGCCGACCTGATCCTGGCGCTGATCGCGACGATCGTGATCTCGCTGTTGCTCTGGCACGCGACCCGGATTGCGCTCCACCTGAACGAGTGGCCGGCGTCATGGTCCCCGGTGTCGAACGCGCTCTCAAAACTATTCGCGGACAACCAGACCACGAGAGTCCTCGAGCGCGTGTTCGTCTGGATCCACGTCCTCACGATCCTGTCCTTCCTGGCCTACCTCCCCCGCTCCAAGCACCTCCACATCTTTGTCGCGGCGGTCAACGTCTGGTTCGGGCGAACCCGGGCCGGAGGACGGCTCGAGCCGCTCAAGTTCGATGACCCCGACGTCCCGGAGGAGGACTTGAGGTTCGGCGCCGGCACGGCCCCCGATCTCACCTGGAAGCAGGTGCTCGACACGTTCTCGTGTACCGAGTGTGGCCGCTGCCAGGACGCGTGCCCGGCGTTCGCCACCGGCAAGATCCTCAGCCCCAAGCTCGTGATCATGGGGCTCCGCGACCTCGTGCTCGCCCAGGACACCGACACGCCGCTGATCGGCGAGACCGGAGTACCGGCCGACATGGTGTGGGACTGCGTCACCTGTGGCGCGTGCGTGCAGGCGTGCCCGGTATCGATCGAGCACGTCGACCACATCGTCGACCTCCGCCGCCACCTGGTGATGGTCGACTCGAGCTTCCCGACCGAGTCCGAGCAGATGCTCCGCGACGTCGAGCGCGCGTCGAACCCGTGGGGAAAGGCGCAATCAGAGCGCGCGGACTGGGCCGCCGAGCTGGGGGTCAAGGTGCTCGAGCCCGGCGACCCGGCGCCCGAGTACCTCTACTGGGTCGGCTGCGCCTCCTCGTTCGACGAACGCGCTCGGAAGAGCGCGGAGGCGACCGCCAAGCTGCTTCAAACCGCGAAGGTCGACTTCGCGATCCTCGGCCCCCGCGAGAGCTGCACCGGCGACCCCGCCCGCCGGATCGGCAACGAGTACGTGTTCCAGGCCTTCGCCGAGCAGAACGTCGAGACGCTCAACGACGCCGGCATAACCAAGGTCGTCACCGGCTGCCCGCACTGCTTCAACACGCTCGCCAACGAGTACCCGGACTTCGGCGGCAACTACGAGGTGGTCCACCACTCGGAGCTGCTGTCCATCCTCATCCGCGACGGCCGCATCAAACCGGCGAAAGCGCACAGCGACGTCCAGATCACCTACCACGACTCGTGCTACCTCGCGCGTCACAACGACGTGACCGAGGCGCCACGTCAGATCGTCGATGCGATCGGGACACCCGTGGAGATGAAGCGCTCACGCAAGCAGACGTTCTGCTGCGGCGCCGGCGGCGCGCACATGTGGATGGAGGAACGCGCGAGCCCGATCAACGAGGAGCGCGTGCGTGAGGCCGCCGCCACCGGAGCCGGCACGCTCGCGGTCGCGTGTCCGTTCTGCACGGTGATGCTCGACGACGGCGTCCAGAGCGCCGGCGAGGATCTGCGGGTCGTCGACGTGGCGACGCTGCTATCCGAGGCGATCGAAAACGACGGCTGATCGCTCTGCGGCCGCGGCATCGAGCTCGGTTCGCGCCCGGGTCCGCGCTTCGGCATCCGCCCCGAGCGCATCCAGTCCAAGCAGGGCGGCGCCGACGATCGGCTCGCTCGGCGATACCACCACCCGCGCATCCGGCGCCACCTGGTGAACCCCTTGCGCGATCGTCTCGATGGCGCTCGGCGAGACCGCCCTCAGCAGGCTTCCGCCCAGCACCACGTCCGGATCGTCCGCGGCCAGCTCCAGCCGACGCACCGCAGCCACGGCGAACGCGACCACTTCGTCGGTCAACCGGTGAACGATCTCCGCGGCGACCGCATCCTCGTTGCACAACGCGAGCACGACCGGAGCAAGCTCACCCAGTCGTATCGCCGGTATCTCCCCAAGATGAAACGCGCGCGCCACGTCGAGCGAGTCGCCGAGCCCGAAGAAAGCGGGCACCGCGTCCTCGAGCTGCGTGCGCGGCCCGCGTCCGTCGGCGGCGCGCACCGCGGCGGCGAGCGCGCCGAGGCCGACATCGCGACCACCGCCCCAGTCGCCCGACTCCGGGCCGAACGAGAGAAATCTCGCCTCGCGCCCATCCGAACCCAGCCCGAGGCAGTTGATCCCCGTGCCGCACACGACCGCTATGCCCCAGCCACGGTCGGTGCCCGCGCGCAGGAGCGCCTGGGTGTCGTTCCCGAGGACCAACCGGTCGCTCCAACGCAATTGCTCCATCGCAACGGTGAGCGCGGACAGTTCCTCAGGAAGATCCATCCCGGCGAGCAGGAGCTGCGCCGTCGCCGCGAACGGTCGCTCGAGCCGGCCCAGACCCGCGTCGGCGATAGCGCTCGCCAGCAGGCTCTCGAGGACGTCGACGCAACCCTCGACCCCGAGGTAATAGGCCTGGCTTCCTCCGCCCCGGACGAGTGACAGTAGGGCTCCGGTTGCGTCGAGCAGGGCCAGGTCCGTCTTTAGGCCGCCGCCGTCGACGGCGAGCACAAGCCGACCTGCCCTCACCAGCTCCCTCCCACCCAGCTCAGCGCGCGCGGGTCCTCAGCCGCAAGCAGCCGCCCGAGCATGGTCTCGGCGAGCCGGTACTCGCGTACCAGCGGGTGCGCCATCAGCGCCCGGCGGGCGGCGTCACGGTCGCCGGCGACGGCGGCCGACGCGGCGAGCCGCTCGTACGCCGCGACATGCTGGACGAGCCCGAGCAGCTCCGGCGCGAGCGGCGGCTGCTCCACCGGCTCGGCCCCGCTCGCCCGGATCCGCGCCGGCACCTCCACCACGTCGTCGTCGGCAAGCCCGGCGAGGGCGCCTCCGTTGCGGACATCCACCACCCGCACGTCGCCGCTGTCGGCGACCAGCGACGCCACGAGCTCGATCGCGGCCTCGCTGTAGTACGCCCCGCCCCGCCGCTCGAGCAACGCCGGTTTCTCGGTCAGCGACGGGTCGCGGTAGAGGTCGAGTAGGTCCCGTTCGATCTCCGCGACCACGCGCGCACGCGGCTTCGTCATCCGCTGCTCCTGGACTACCTCGCGCTCGGCGTAGAAGTAGCGCAGGTAGTACGAAGGGATCGCGCCGAGGTCGTCGATCAGCGCCCGTGGCAGGCCGATCTCGTGCGCGAGCGTGTCCCCGTATCCGCCGATCACCTCGGGGAGGACGTCGCGCCCGTCGACCCACACGGCCCGGATCCAGGTCAGATGGTTGAGCCCGACCTGGTCGACCACCACCCGCCCCGGGGGCACACCCAGGTGCGAGGCGATCTGCCGCTGGAAGTTGATCGCGACGTTGCACAGTCCGATCGCCCGGTGGCCGGCGTCGAGGAGCGCCCGGGTGACGATCCCCACGGGGTTCGTGAAATCGACGATCCACGCATCGGCGGCCGCCAGCTCTCGCGCGCGCTCGGCGATCTCGAGCACGACAGGCACCGTACGCATCGCCTTGGCGAGTCCCCCGGCGCCGGTCGTCTCCTGGCCGACACAGCCGCACGCGGCGGGAATCGTCTCGTCGCGCAGCCGCGCCGCCTGGCCGCCGACGCGGATCTGGATCAGGACCGCATCGGCGCCGTCGAGCGCCCGGTCGAGTTCGCCGGTGAGCCCCAGCTCCCCCGTGAAACCCTGTCGCTCGAGGATCCGCCGCGACAGCCCACCCACGACCTCGAGACGCTCCGGGTCGATGTCGTGAAGTACCAGCTCGGTCACATTAAGGCGGTCGCGTTCGCGCACCAGCCCTGAGACCAGCTCGGGGGTGTACGTCGAACCCGCGCCGATCACGGCCACCTTCATCCCTCCACCTCCGTCACCGCGATTCTGTACCGGTCATTCGACGGCCGCGCGACGATCGCGGTCGCGAACTCGGTCGCCGTCGCCAGGGCCTCAGGCCAGCCGGCCCCGCGCGCCACTGCACCAACCAGTCCGGCGTTGAAGGCGTCGCCGGCCCCGGTGGTGTCGGCGACCGTCACGGCGGGGGCCGGCACAGCGATCTCGGTTCCGTCCGGCCCGACGGCGAGGCAGCCCGACGGCCCCAGCTTCACGACCACCCAGCCTCCGGACTCGGCCTGCAGATCGCGCGCCGCGTGCGCGGCATCCCCCGGCCGGCCCGCGAGCGCACAGGCTTCGACCTCGTTGGGCAGGAACACGTCGACGGACGGAAGCAGGTCGCACACCTCGGTCCGGCTCTGCGCGGAGAAGCCCGCAGGGTCCCAGCTGGTGTCGAAAAAGGTCCGGGCACCCCGCCCGCGGGCAGTGTCGAGCAGCCGGCGCGCCGCTTCTCCCCGGAGGCGAGGCGTGACGAAGTAGTCACATAGCAACAGGTTGTCGCAGGCAAGGGCATCGTCGGGGATCATGGTCGGTTCCCAGCTGGCGTTGACGCCAAGGTAGGTCAGGAACGTACGGTCACGTGCCGGGGACTCGAGCACAACCGTTAGCCCGGTCGTCTCACCCGGCACGACAGCGAGCTCATCCGCGAGTCCCGCCGGTGCGAGCGCCTCGCGCATCCATCCCCCGACTTGATCGTCGCCGATGCACCCGATCAGCCGCACGGCCATGCCCGCCTCGACGAACGCGAGCGCCGCGTTCGCGCCGGCCCCGCCCACGCGGACGGTTGTGTGCTCGGTTAGGAGCGTGCCGCCGGGAGGCGGGAGGTCGGTGACGGGACTCATCACGACATCGGCCTGCACACCACCGATGACCGTCACCGAGATGGTGTCGAGCGCCTTGTGAAGGTCCCCGTCCACTCACGCCCCCGACGCGCCCAGCTTATGCAAGGGCCTTGCCTTATCGCCGATCTGATGCTTATTCTTACGCGCCACAGGCAGCATCGTATTCGTAAAGAGATCTAACCTCAATGCCCCGCGCCAACCGAGATGAGAGCGATGGCACCCCCGGTCGCACCGAGGCCGACTCCCGCCTCAGCCTGTTGAGGGAGCTCGGGGAGCAGGCCGTCCTCGAGACTATCTTTCGCCGGGGTCCGATCACGCGTCCCGAGATCGCGTCGGCCACGAATCTGTCGAAGCCGACCGTGTCGGCCGCGGTTACCCGGCTCGAGCAGGGTGGGCTGGTTCACGCCGCCGGCACGCGTGCCGGCCAGCGAGGGCGCAAGCCGGTCTCGTATGTCGTGAGCTCCCGGGCGGGGTTCGTCGTTGGTGGCGACATCGGCGGAAGCAACGTCCGGGTCGCCGCGGCCGACCTGTTCGGCGAGCCGATCTGCGACCTCAAACAGCCGACGGCCAAGGGCGGCGGCCGAGCCGTGGGGACGCAGATCCTCGAGATGGTGAGCGAGGCCATCGATCAGGCCAGCGCTGTTCACGGGCCTCCGCTGGCGCTCGGGATCTCGTCGCCCGGCGTCGTGGACCAGACGAGCGGACGCGTTACATCGCTGGCTTACAACGTCGTCCCCGAGGGCGGGTTCGATCCGCTTGAGGTCATCCGTGACCGCTTCGACTTGCCCGTCCTCGTCGAGAACAACGTGAACCTCGCCGCGGTCGGAGAGAAGTGGTTCGGCCTCGCGCGCGGCGTCTCGACGATGGTGTTCATCGCGATTGGTGCGGGGATCGGGATGGGGATCATCATCGACGACGAGCTCGTCCGCGGCGCGCACGGGGCCGCGGGCGAGATCGGGTATCTGCCGCTGGTCGGCGATCCGTTCAACCCCCGGCACAGGCTGCACGGAGGGCTCGAGGACGAGATCGGCGCGGCCGGGATCGTGTCGGCGTTCAACGAGCGCCGAGATGGCGACGACCCGGAGCTGTCCTCGGTCCACGACGTGTTCGAGCTCGCCGACGCGGGCAATGCGGCGGCGCGATCGATCGTCGATCACGTCGCGTCGCGCCTCGGCACGGCGATCGCGACCGTGTGCGCGATCCTCGACCCCGAGCTGGTCGTGCTCGGCGGAGGGATCGGGGCGAGCCCACTGCTGCTCCGTCCGGTGCGCGGGGCCGCGGCCGTCCTGGTTCCGATCACCGCGCGGATCGAGACGAGCCGGCTGGGCGAACGGGCGGCGTTGCAGGGAGCGATCGCGGTCGCGCTCCAGGCGGCACGCACGAACCTGCTGACGCCGAACGCAGCGCCGGCGGCGCGCCGGAATTCCGGCGGCGGCGGCTCGACCGCGCGCCAGCGCGCGCTGCTCTCGAGGTAACCGCATCGCCCGAATTGGAAAAGGACTCTTCGATCTATTCAAACCTTGCAACTAGCTCGTAAAGGCGGATACGATTCGTTTTGTTTAGGTATTTTCCCAAATGATCGTGTCGATTGATCGTTTCCGGGACGGTCGCAGCGGGCGCGAGTGCCCGTGGATGGGGCGGCCGACGGCCACGTCGCCCGACCGGGCGAGGAGCCGCGCCAGGAATCGACGCCCGGGGTCGCGGTTGAACCCGCGACCGCCCGCCGCAGTCAACGCGTCGAACGGGACTCAGCCGTAACCAGAGGGAGAGAGCTTCTAGATGACCGTCAAATCAGGTCCGAACGGAGGGTGTCGATGAAACGCTTCAGGCTGCTGTTCCTACTGGGCGTGGCGTGCATGCTGGTGGCCGCGTGCGGCGGGAGCTCGTCCTCGAGCTCGTCGAGCGGGTCCACGTCGTCGAAGGTCGTGAGCACGGGCACGGCGTCGGGCAAGCTGGTCGTCGACAACGAGAGCGGATCGACGTGGACGTGCCAGTTCAACCCGTTCAATCCGGCCGTCACGCTCGTCTCGTTCGGCTGGGTCTACGAGCCGCTCGAGTACGTGAACATCCTCAAGACCGGCTCGGTCACACCCTGGCTGGCGACCACATCGCAGTGGTCGAACGGCTTCAAGACGCTCACCTTCACCGTCCGCAGCGGCGCGAAGTGGAGCGACGGCCAGCCCTTCAGCGCGGCCGACGTCGCCTACACCTTCAACGCGATGAAGAGCGACAAGGCGATCGACCTCAATGCGCTGTGGACCGCGGATGGCGGCCCGCTGACGAGCGTGGTCCAGAAGGGGGACCAGGTGGTCCTCACCTTCAACGCGCCATCGCAGCCGTACTTCTACCTCGTCGCCGATCAGACGCCGATCGTGCCGCAGCACATCTGGGCCGCTCTCAATCAGAGCAAGCTCCACTCCTACGCCGATACGCACCCCGTCGGCACGGGCCCGTATCTGATGTCGAACTGCGCGCCCCAGAACATCAAGTACCTGAACAACCCGAACTACTGGCAGAGCTCCGCGGGACATCCGGTGCCGGCGGTCAAGGAAGTCGACTATCCGGCCTTCCTCAGCAACACGCCGGCCAACCTGTTCCTCTCCCAGGGCCAGGCGCAGTGGGGCGGCCAGTACATCCCGAACATCCAGTCTTTCTACATCTCGAAAGATCCGGCGCACCGTCACTTCTGGTTCCCGCCGGTTCTGAACGTGTCCCTGTTCCCCAACCTGACCAACCCGGTGCTGGGCCAGTTGCCGGTGCGGCAGGCGATCTCCTACGCGATCAACCGTCAGCTCGTGTCGCGGCTCGGTGAGAGCGGCTACCAGGCGCCGGCCAACCAATCGGGCGTGGTCCTGCCCACCTATCAGGCCTGGTCCGACCCGTCCCTGACGTCCACGACCTACAGCACGGCCAAGGCCGATCAGGTGCTGGCTGCCGCCGGCTTCACCAAGGGCTCGGACGGGATCTACCAGGACAAGAGCGGCAATCGCCTGGCGTTCACGATCAAGACGATCAGCGGCTTCTCCGATTGGGATTCCTCGCTGCAGCTGATCACCCAGCAGCTGAAGGCCGCGGGAATCTCCGTCACCGCCCAGGACGAGAACACGACTTCGTATACGGCGGATCTGACGAGCGGCCACTTCCAGCTCGCCTACGGCGGAAGCGGCGGCCCGGCGCCGAGTCCCGGTCCGAGCCCGTACTACGAGCTCCGCGGGCTGCTGTTCGGCGGGAACATCGGCTCGACCAACTACGAGCGCTACAAGTCAGCGTCGACCGACGCGCTCTTCAATCAGTACTCGGCAGCGAGCCCGTCACAGCAGGTGAACATCATCCACGAGATCCAGAAGGTGATGCTGGACCAGATGCCGCTGATCCCGGTCACCGAGGGCGTCGACTGGTACCAGTACGACACCTCCCACTTCAGCGGCTGGCCGACGCAGTCGAATCCGTACGCCCAGCCTTCGCCCTACCAGGCCCCTGACATGGGCGTGGTGCTAACACATCTGGTTCCGGTGCAGTGAGGAGTCAGAGTCCCGTAGAGACCGAAAACCGGCTGCTCCTTCGATGAGATACCTGGCGCGGCGGGGCGGACTGTTCCTGGTGACCCTGTGGGCCGCGCTGACCGTCAATTTCATCATTCCCCGGGTAATGCCCGGGAACGAGGCGAGCGCCGTGCTCGCGACGTTCAAGGGCATCAACCCGGCCGCTCTGCACGCGCTCCAGATCCAGTTCGGCACCGGAGTTCACCAGAGCGTGCTCGCCAGCTACTTCCAGTACCTCGGGAACATCCTGACCGGCCAGTTCGGGGTCACCGCCCAGGGCGTACCGGTGATGACCGAGATCACGTCAAAGCTCCCCTGGACGCTGGGGCTCGTCGGCGTGACGACGGTGATCGCGTTTGTGATCGGCACGTTCGCCGGCATGGCCAGTGCCTGGTGGCGGGGCGGCCGCCTCGACGCGATCCTCCCCCCAACCCTGTTCATTGTCTCGACGGTCCCGGTGTTCTTCGTGGGCCTCCTGCTCATCTACGTGTTCGCGGTGAAGCTGAACTGGCTACCGCTCGGCTCCAACTACAGCTACGGGGCGACACCATCGTGGTCGCTCTCGTTCATCTGGGACGTGATCAAGCACGCCCTCCTGCCCGGATTCAGCCTCGTGATCGTCACTGCGGGCCTGTGGGTGTACTCGATGCGGAACAACATGATCACGACGATCTCCGAGGACTACGTGAAGACGGCCCGGGCGAAGGGCCTGCCCGATCGGGCGATCGTTTTCGGTTATGCGGGGCGTAACGCGATCCTGCCCAACCTCACCGGATTCGCGATGCAGCTCGGGTACGTGCTCGGCGGTGCGATCGTGATCGAATACCTGTTCTCGTATCCAGGGCTCGGCTATCTGTTCTACACGGCCACGACGGATCACGACCTGCCGCTGATGCAGGGCCTGTTCCTCGTGTACACGCTTGCCGTGCTGATCTGCGTACTGATCGCCGACCTCGTGACCGCGGTGCTCGATCCTCGTACGCGGGAGGCATGAGATGGCGATTCCGGACATCGCGGTAACGGACGCGATCACCGATGTCGAGGCCACGCGCGCGCCTCGGCGGTTCATGCGCGCGGTTCTCGGCAACCGCAAGGCGGCGGTCGGAGCCGTCATCGTGCTCGCGATAGCGTTCGTGGCCGCGTTCCCGGGGCTGATAGCGCCTGATGACCCGCAGGCGGCCATCTATCCGCAGAACGCGGGGCCGTCGTCCGCCCACCTGCTGGGCACGACGCAGCTCGGTCAGGATGTGTTCTCGCAGCTCATCTGGAGCACTCGCCTGACTCTGATCGTGACACTCCTGGTGACCACGATCGCCACCTTCCTATCGACGATCATCGGCGTTGCCTCCGCGTACTTGGGCGGATTCACCGATCGCGTCCTCACCGTCGTGATCGACGTGTTCCTGATCCTGCCCGTGCTTCCGCTGTTGATTCTGCTCGCGGCCTATCTGCCTCCCGGAGTCACCTCGCTCACGATCGTCCTGTGCATCACGAGCTGGGCGTTCCAGGCCCGGCAGCTTCGCTCCCAGGGGCTGTCGATCCGCAATCGCGACTTCCTCGTCGCGGCGCGGGCCCGCGGTGAGCGTGGGATCTACATCATCCTCGTCGAGATCGTGCCGACCATGACCTCGCTGATAGCGGCCTCATTCCTGTCGCTCGCCGTGTATGTCGTGGGCTTCGCGGCCAGCCTCCAGTTCCTCGGGCTCGGCAACAGCAGCGAGCTGATGTGGGGCACGATGCTCTACAACGCGCAGCAGGCATCGGCGCTCGAAGCGGGTAACGCCGTGTGGGCACTGGCGCCGGGCGCCGCGGTTGCCATACTGGGCACCGGCTTCGCCCTCCTGAATTACGCCTTCGACGAGATCGGGAATCCGGCGCTCCGACCGGTGAGGAGGAGGCGGCGTGGCCGAGCCGCTGCTTGAAGTCGACGACCTGATCGTCGACTACCAGACCGAGGCGGCCGACATCCGTGCCGTGAATCAGGTCAGCTTCACGGTCGACTCCGGAGAGTTCCTCGGGATCGTCGGCGAGTCCGGGTGCGGAAAGTCGACGCTGCTGTTCGCCGTGGCTCAGCTCCTCTCACCGCCCGGCGAGGTGGTCGCCGGCAAGGTCACCTTCCACGGCCGGGACATGGTGAGGCTCGGCCGAGGAGAGCTCCAGAGCATGCGCTGGCGCGACTATTCGATCGTGATGCAGAGCGCCATGAACGCACTCAACCCGATGAAGAGCATCGGCGCGCAATTCAAGGACACGCTCGAGGCCCACGGCGGCGACTCGAGAGAGGAGATCAGGCAGCGATCGATCGAGGTCATGGACCTGGTCGGGATCGATCCGGCTCATCTCCACAGCTATCCCCACCAGCTCAGCGGAGGTATGCGCCAGCGGGCGATGATCGCGATGGCGCTGCTGTTCACGCCACAGCTGGTGATCATGGACGAGCCTACTTCGGCGCTCGACGTGGTGGCACAGCAATCTCTGATGAGCAAGATCAAGGACCTGCAACTCCGCCTCGGGTTCGCCATCATCTTCGTCACCCACGACATGTCTGTGGTGCACCGCTACTCCGACCGCGTGCTCGTGATGTACGCGGGCCAGATCGCCGAGGCAGCAAGGACCGACCAGCTCTTCGAGCGGCCCCTGCACCCGTACACCCGCGGCCTGATGAACGCGTTCCCGTCGGTCCGCGGTCCGCGTCGCGAGCTGATCGGGATCCCCGGGAGCCCGCCGGACCTCGCTCGACCGCCCGCCGGTTGCCTGTTCCATCCGCGTTGCCCGGACGTAATGCCGGCCTGCCTGAATCGCGAACCCGAGCTGTACGTGGTCGACGATGCCGAGGTGCGCTGCCTCCTCTACGCCGAACGGGCGAAGGAGGCCGTCTGAGCGATGCCGGACGAGCGGGGTTCACAAAAGAGCGCCCCGGCCGCCGCCGAGCCTCTGCTGCGAGCGGTCGACCTGACCAAGCACTTCCGTCTCGGGGGGATGTTCTCCAAGCAGATGCTGCACGCGGTCGACGATCTGAACATCACGATCGCGGAACGCGAGATCGTCGCCCTCGTCGGCGAGAGCGGCAGCGGCAAGAGCACGGTGGCCCGGCTGCTGGCGCGTATCTACAAGCCCACCCGCGGCGAGATCTTCTACCGAGGGCGGCCGCTCCGGCGCCTCCGGTCTCGTAAGGACATGCTCTGGTACCGCGGCGAGGTGGCGATTGTCCTGCAGGACCCGTTCAGCGCCTTTCACCCCGTGTTTCACGTTTCGCACGGGGTGACGCGTAACCTGGCGCTGCACAGGCCTGACCTGAGCCACGCCGAGCGCCGTCGCGAAGCCGAGCGTGTCTGCGAGACCGTGGGACTCGGGCCCAAGATGCTCAACAGGTATCCGTACGAGATGAGCGGTGGCGAGCGCCAGCGGATCGGCTTCGCGCAGGCCCTGGCGGTACAGCCGAAGCTGATCCTCGCCGACGAGCCGGTGTCGATGCTCGATGTCTCGATCCGCGTCGGCGTCCTCAACATGATGGCCGCGCTGCGCGACCGGGAGGGCGTATCGCTGTTGTACATCACGCACGACCTCGCCAGTGCCCGGTATGTCGCCGATCGGATCGTCGTGATGTACGCCGGACACATGGTCGAGGAAGGCCCAACCGAGGCCGTCCTTTCGAATCCCAAGCACCCGTACACCCAGCTGCTCTTGTCGGCGGCCGCCGAGCCGAGTGAGAAGGAGGCGGAAATCCCTGCCGACAGCGGCGAGCCGCCCCGGGTGATCAATCCGAGCGAGGGCTGCCGCTTCCGCTGGCGGTGTCCGTACGCGATCGATAAGTGCGCCCTCGTCACGCCCCGGCCCACCCCGATCGGAGCGGTACAGGTCGCCTGCCACGTCGCGGTCGCAGAGGCGGAGCGTGCCTCCAATCCGGCCTCGATCTCCCGGTGATCCGTCCCGCCGTCGAGCTCGTGATCTTCGATTGCGACGGCGTTCTGATCGACTCGGAGCGTCTCGGGGTCAAGGTGGACGTGATCGCGCTGCGCGAGCTGGGCTGGCCGCTGAGCGAGGCGGAGGTGATAGAGCGGTTCGTCGGGCGCTCTGACCGCGACAACCAGGCGGCGATCGAGGCTCATCTCGGCCGCAAGCTTCCCGACGGCTGGGGAGATCAGGTCGTGGAGCGCTACCGGAAGGTATTCGCGGCCGAGCTGACTCCGGTCGCCGGGGTACACGAGGCGCTCGACCGGATCGCGCTTCCGACCTGTGTCGCGTCGGGCGGCACCCACGAGCACCTGCGCTACACGCTCGCGCTCACGGGTCTGTACGACCGGTTCGCCGCTCGGATCTTCAGCGCCGACGAAGTCGCCGTGGGGAAGCCAGCGCCGGACCTGTTCCTCCACGCCGCCGCGCAGATGGGCGCCGCGCCGGCGCGGTGCGTGGTGGTCGAGGACAGCCGCCCGGGCGTGGACGCTGCACGCGCGGCGGGCATGCGCGTGCTCGGGTTCTCCGGTGGGCTGACCCCCGGCGAAATCCTGGACGGGCCGGACACGATCGTGTTCGACGATATGACGGCGCTCCCGGGGCTCCTCCACCAGATGGACGCCGCATGACCGGGGACGCGACGGCCGGGGACGCGACGGCCGGGGACGCGACGGCCGGGGACGCGACGGCCGGGGACGCGACGGCCGGGGACGCGACGGCCGGGGACGCGACGGCCGGGGACGCGACGGCCGGGGACGCGACGGCCGGGCACACGACGGCCGGGCACACGACGGCCGGGCACCTGATGGCCGCGGAGATGGCCGAGCAGCCAGAGCGCCTCCGGCAGCTGATCGGACGGTTGGCGGACATCGCGCGGCGAGTACGCACGGTGGCCCCGGTGCCGCTCAACGGCATCACGATCGTGGCGCGCGGTTCTTCGGACCACGCGGCCGTGTACGGGCGCTACCTGCTCGAGGCCGCCACCGGGAAACCGGTGTCGCTGGCCGCGCCGAGCCTTCACACCCTGTACGGGATCCACGCCGACTACCGCGGCCAGCTCGTCATCGCCGTCAGCCAGTCCGGCGCGACGCCCGAGATCGTCAGGACGCTCAAGGCGCTCCAGCACGCCGGAGGCAGCGGCCTGGCGATCACGAACGAGCCCGACAGCGCGCTCGCCCACGCGGCCGCCGAAGTCGTCGAACTGGAGATGGGCGAGGAGCGGGCCGTGCCCGCCACCAAGACCGTCACCGGACAGTTCACGGCGTTCGCGATCATCGCCATCGCCCTGGGGCGCGCGCCGTTCACCCACGACGAGTTGGACGCGGTGCCCGGCGCGGTCCACGCGGTGCTCAATGACCCGGCCGCTGTGGGCGCCGCGGCTGAGGCGCTCGTCCACGCCTCGCAGCTGCTCGTCGTGGCGCGCGGCTACCTGTACGCGGCGGCGCTCGAGACCGCGCTGAAGATCAAGGAGACGTGTTCGTTGCTGGCCGACGGCTACTCCGCAGCCGACCTCCGGCACGGTCCGATCGCGGCGGTGACCGCCGGCCTCCCCGTGGTCGCTCTCTGCGCCTCGGGACCGGCCCGCGCGGACGTCGTTTCGCTCATCGAGGAGCTGCGGGCCCGGCACGCGAGCGTTCTGGTGGTGGCGAACGGCGAGGGAGCCGGAGTGTGGCTGCCGGACGAGGTGGTCGAGCCGCTCGCACCGATCGTCGCCGTGGTCCGCGGGCAGCAGCTCGCGCGCGACCTCGCGCTGGCGCTCGGCCGCGACCCCGACCGCCCGGCCGGACTCACCAAAGTTACCTCAACTTAACCCGAAAGAAATAAAAGGGGCCAGCCAAATTCGGCTTGGCCTTGACTGTGGCGGACGATCCGGGCTAGGGTGTTTGTACAGAGGCTTTCCGAATTGGGAGGAAGACCGTGGGTCGAGTTGCGCGCTTTTGGCTGCCCCTGTTCACCACGACCCTGCTGGCGGTGACCGCGTTCGGCGCCTCGGCGGCATCGGCCGACACCGAGACGGTCGGCCTCGGCGGATGGCAGGTCCAGAGCACCGCGCTCGCCACCCAGTCGGCGCAGAAGGTCTCGACACCAGGTTTCCCCACGGGCTCGTGGCTGCAGGTCCGGCCCGATCAGGCCGGCGCCGTCGGGACCGAGGTCGGCGCGCTCGTCCAGACCGGTCACTGTCCGGACGTGTTCTTCTCGGAAAACATCAAGAACTGCTTCGGGTACATGGACACGGTCGGCCCCGACACCATCAAGGAGTTCTCGGTGCCGTGGTGGTTCCGGACCGACTTCTCCGCGGACCCGCGCCCGAACAGCTACACCGACCTGATCGTCAACGGCGTCGTCGGCCAGGCCGACGTGTGGGTCAACGGCACCGAGGTCGCGACCCAGGACACCGTCCAGGGCGACTACACCCGGTACACGTTCGACATCACCAAGCTGCTCCGCGGGGGGCCGAACACGCTCGCGCTCGAGGTCTATCCCAACGACCCGACGACGATGTTCACGCTCGACAACGTCGACTGGACCCAGATCCCACCCGACAACAACACCGGCATCCAGTTCCCGATCGAGTTGCACACCTCGGGTCCGCTCGCGCTGAGTAACGCGCACGTGGTGCAGGACGACGCGCCCGATCTTTCGACCGCGGCGCTTACGGTGAAGGCCGACGTCACCAATCACGCCTCGACGCGGCAGACCGGCGAGCTGCTCGCCACCGTCGCGGCGCCGGACGGCACGGACATTCAAGTCAGCCGCGCGGTGACCGTGGCGCCCGGGCAGACACGAACGTTCGCGTTCTCCCCGAGCGACGACCCGGGCCTCGAGATCGATCACCCGAGCGTCTGGTGGCCCTACTCGATGGGCGGCCAGCCCCTCTACGGTCTGCGCGCCGAGCTCACGCAACCCGGCGCCGCGCCGGACAGCGAGTCCGAGACGTTCGGTATCCGTACGATCACCACGCGATTGGTCGGCCCTGCTCCGATCGCGCCCGACGGGTCCCGCCAGTTCCTCATCAACGGCGTGCCGTTCGTGTTCCGCGCGGGCGGCTGGTCGGAGGACCTCTTCCTCCGGTACTCGTCTGCCGACACCGCGAACCAGATCGCGATGATCAAGAACCTCGGGCTGAACGGCATCCGCACCGAGGGCAAGCAGATGCCCGACGACTTCTACGAGCAGTTCGACCGCGCCGGGATCCTGGTCGACGGCGGGTTCCAGTGCTGCGACGCGTGGCAGCTACAGGACAGCGGCCTGACCAGCCCCCAGGACTTCGCCGTGCTCGGTAACTCGGCACTGACGATCGGGCAGAACCTGCGCAACCACCCGAGCGTCTTGAACTTCAGCTGGAGCGACAACAACCCGACGCCCAGGCAGGAGTCGGTCTCACTCAAAGCCCTCCAGCAGGCCGACTTTCAGGATCCGCTGATCGCCTCGGCCGAGTACAAGAGCTCGAAGCAGCTCGGCCCCTCAGGTGAGAAGGAGGGCCCGTACGACTGGGTGCCGCCGAGCTACTGGTACGACACCACGCACTACGACCCGACCGATCCGACCCGCACCAACGTGGGCGGAGCGTGGGCGTTCGACAGCGAGGCCAGCGCCGGCCACACCGTCCCGACGCTGGACTCGATCAACCGGTTCCTGTCGCCGTTCGAGCAGGACGAGCTGTGGCATAACCCGGACTACAACCAGTACCACGCGAACTACGAGTCGGATCTCCCCGACCCGAACACCAACGGCGGGTACTCGTTTGGGACGCTGCACGATCTCGACGCCGCGATCAGCGCTCGCTACGGACCGTGGTCGAGCCTCGTTCAGTACGTCGAGGAGGCCCAGGTCCAGAACTACGAGACCCAGCGCTCCGAGTTCGAGGCGTACATCGACCATTCCACGAACGCGCAGGCGCCCTCGACCGGCATCGTCTACTGGCAGCTCAACAAGGGCTGGCCGACCCTGCTGTGGGATCTCTACAACCACGACTACGACCAGGCCGGCAGCTACTTCGGAGCCAAGAAGGCCAACGAGCCGGTGCACGTCCTGTACACCTACGACGACGGGACGGTGTCGGTTGACAACCTCTCTCGCTCGCCAGAGCGCGGCCTGTCTGTCGAGGCGAAGGTCTACACCGCCGCCGGCAAGCTCCTCGACGATCAGACCGCGAGTGGCGTATCGGTCGGCAGCCAGGGAGTCGCCCGCGACGTGATCCATCCGGTCGTGCCCGCCACCACCGCCCCGCCGACGCCGGCACAGACCTATTTCGTCGAGCTGTTGCTCACAGGATCGCGGGACGATGTCGTCGACCGCAACGTCTACTGGCTGTCGACCCAGCAGGACATCGTCAACTGGGCGAAGACGCAGGGCAACCCGCAGGCGACCATGACCCAGTACGCGAACCTGGGCCAGCTCCAGAACCTCGCCGGCGCCAACGTGTCGGTGACCGCCCACAGCCAACCGGCGTGGAGCGCCGGCTCCGGCGGAAACGACACCGAGACCGATGTGACGATCACCAACACGTCGACCAAGCCGACCGTCGCGTTCTTCCTCCGCGCCGACGTGCGCCGCGGGTCGGCGTCCGGCGTGCCGGCGCCGGGCGACAACGAGCTGCTGCCGATCATGTGGAGCGACAACGACGTGACCCTGTGGCCGGGCGAGTCCGAGACGTTGAGCGCGACCTACGCGAGCAGCGAGCTCGACGGCGCCGCGCCGGTGGTCAGCGTGTCCGGCTGGAACGTCCCGACGGTCGACGTGCCGGCGGGTTCCTAGCGCGGTTAACCCAACACTCGGCAGCCCGCGGCGGACGAACGCGGGGTTAACCGTGCCAGGGCCGGGTGAATCTGAATTCACCCCAGGGGCGGGTGCCGAGTGAGGGGCTAACCGGGATCGGGCTGAGGCACGGGGTGGATCTCGGCGAGTGCGGCCCCCGCGTCGATCAGGCCGCAGGGACGATCAGCGCCTCGAGCTGGCGCTCGAGCCCGGCGTTGCCGACCTCAACCTCGACCAGCGGCAGGCCGAGACGCCCCGCCGCCCGCGCCGCCGCGGCCCGCGTGGCCGGCGTCGGCCGCTGGGCCAGCCACACCACGCGCGTGTAATGCCGGAAGTAGTCGTCGCGGAGCGACGGATGCCGGTCCAGACCGAGCTCGCGCCACACCGTGTGCTCGAATGTCCGCGCCAGAAAGTCAGTGAGGAAGTAGGTCCCCGGCTCCTCCTCCAGAGCGGCCCGCACCTCGTCCCGCGCGAACACGTCGTAGCAGTGCTCGCCGTCGAGGCGCGGGACACCGATCTCGTCGAGCGCGCCGTACGTCCCGCAGTCTCCGTACGCAACGGCCACGACCTCGTGGCCGGCGGACAGTTCGGCCACCGCGGGACCGATGCGCTCGGGATGGTTGTGCAGCAGCGCCGGCACCGGTACCACCTCGAGGTCCCAGCCGCGCCGCCGGGCGATCCGGCGGACATCGAGGGCCAGCGCCCCGCAGGCAACGACAGCGCGGCGCCGTCCGGTCATCCCGGGAACGCCAGCTGATCGACGAACATGTCGTTGAAGTCGGGCCGCCCCGACAGCTCGACGTACTCGACCTCGCGCAGGATCGAATACGCCTCGGCCCGCTCCCGCACCGACAGCGCGGCGATCTTGGCGCCCTCGCCGGCGACGTTGCCGGCAGACACGATCCGGGGAAGCGCGATTGCAGGCACCAGCCCGATCCGCACCGCGCTCAAAGGCGACAGATACGCCCCGAAGCTCCCCGCGAGGAGCACCTGGCTCACATCCGCCACCGAAACTCCGAGCTCGCCCATCAGGATGTTCCACCCGGTCGCGATCGATGCCTTGGCGAACTGGAGCTCGCGCACGTCGCGCTGCGACAGGAACACCGCGCGTTCCGGGTCGGAACCGTCGCGCCAATCGAGCACGAACACGCGCTCCTTGCCGATCTTCGTGAGCCGGTCCGCCAGGCCCGGGTGCGACACCGCCGCATCCTCATCCGGGATGAAGCGACCCGAATGGTCGAGCAGCCCGCAGTGGACGAGCTCGGCGACCGCGTCGACCAGCCCCGACCCGCACATCCCGACCGGCTCGACATCGCCGATCACCTCGAGATCCACCGCGTCACCGGAAATCGAAACCCCCTCGATCGCGCCCTCGGACGCCCGCATGCCGCATCGGATCTGCGCCGCCTCGAACGCCGGCCCCGCCGGCGCCGCCGTCGCCACGACCCGCTCGACCGACCCGAGCGCGATCTCGCTGTTCGTGCCGACGTCGATGAACAGGCGCACCCGGCGATCCCGCGTGAGACCCGTCGCAAGCATCCCCGCGACGATGTCGCCGCCCACGTACGCACCCAGAGACGGGAACACGAACGCCGGCGCGCGCGGGTGCACCTCGATTCCGAAATCGCGGGCGCGAACGTCGTCTCCGAAAGCGTGCGTCGAGACCACGAACGGCGCCATCGACAGAGGCTCGGGATCGATCCCGAGCGCGAGGTGCATCATCGTCACGTTCCCGCACATCGTGATCTCGTACACCTCGCGAGGCTCGACCGCCCCCTCCTCGCAAACCTCCGCGACCAGCGACGCCATCGTCTCGTGCACGCGCTGCCCAAGCGCCGCGAGCGCCTCGGGGTCCATCATCGTGGCCGAGATCCGCGTGATCACGTCCGCGCCGTACGGCTGCTGGCGGTTCAGCATCGAGCGCACCGCGACCGGCTGGCCGCTCTCCAGATCGAGCAGCGTGGCCACCACCGTCGTCGTCCCGAGATCGAATGCGATGGCGAACCTCCGCGCGGTCGTGTCGCCAGGCTCCAAATCGATCAGTTCCTGGTCGGCGACGACCGCCGTGACGTCGAACCCGGACGCCCGGAGCACCGAACCGAGCGAACGAAGCATCCCGATCGAGGCGTGCGGCTCGAGATCATCCAAGGCGTCAAGCACCCTCTGGAGATCGGAGCGCTGATCCTCCATCGTCGGCTCCTCCAAAACCAGGTGCCGCTTCTGGACCGCCGGGCGCAGGATGACGTGACGCCCAACGCCGGCGAGCGCCGCCTTCGGGCGCGTCTGCAACGGCGGCACCTCAATCACCAAATCCCCGCGCGCGCCAGCACGGCACGCCAATCGCCACCCGTCCCGGAGCTCATTCGCGGAGAACGCCCGCGGGTCCAACTGACCTACAGGGACGTCGCCCGACACGATCCGCACGCGGCACTTCTTGCACGTGCCGTGACCGCCGCACGTGGAGTCGATCGCGATCCCGTTCCAGGACGCCGCGTCGAACACGGGCGTGCCGCTCGGGACGCGCACCTCGGCGCCCTCGGGGAGGAACCGCAGCCGGACCCGGGCCGCCCCATCGTCCGACGCCGACGTGGGCCCATCGGCGGCCAGCTCGAGCCGACGCCGCTGCGGTGATACGCCGCTCACGGCACGCGCGCCGCCTCGGGCACGGTCGCCTGGCGCGCGCGATGCGCGGCGATCCAATTGGCGCCCCACTCGTCATGTCCAAGGAGAAGGTCACTCGCGCGAACCGCCTCGACGCACACCGGTGCGGTCGACATGATCGCGCTCGTCAGCCCGGCCGCCATCGCCATCGGGAGGAATCCCGCGTTCAGCGCGAGCCGCTGGGGCAGCCCGAACGACACGTTCGATGCGCCCAGGCACATGTTCACGCCGAGCTCGTCGCGGATCAGGCTGATCGTCTGAAGCGTGGTCTTCACCGCCGTCGGATCGGCGCCGACCGTCATCGCCAGCGGATCGATCACGATGTCGTCGCGCGCGATCCCGTAATCCGCCGCCGCGGACACGATCCTCCGTGCGCACTCCAACCGCTTCGACGGTGTCTCGGGGATCCCGGTCTCGTCGTTGGCGAGTCCGATCACGGCGGCGTCGTGCCGCGCCACGAGCGGCAGGATCTCCGACAGCCGGTCGTCCTCGGCGGTCACCGAGTTCACGAGCGCGCGGCCCTCGTACACCGACAGCCCCGCCTCGAGCGCCTCGATCACCGACGAGTCGATGCAGATCGGGGCGTCGACGGCGGCCTGGACCGTCTGGAGCATGTTGGCCAGAAGCGCAGCCTCGTCCACCAGCGGGATGCCGGCGTTGACGTCGAGCATGTTCGCGCCCGCCTCGACTTGCGCCACCGCGTCGTGGGTCACGGTCGACAGGTCGCCACCCCGCAACTCCTCCGCGAACTTCTTGCGACCGGTCGGGTTGATCCGCTCCCCGATGATGCAGAACGGACGGTCCGCCCCGATCTCCACCGTCTTCGACCGCGACCTCAGAACGGTCACGCTGCTCATACGAGCACCTTCTCGCGCCGCAGCTCGATCAGCTCCTTCGCCTTCTTCACCGCTGAGGAGGCGTCGGCCGAGTAGCCGTCGGCACCGACCGCATCGGCGTACTCCTGCGTCACCGGAGCGCCGCCGACCATCACGATCACCTGGTCGCGCAGGCCGGCCTTCTCGAGCGCGTTGATGTTCGCCTTGAACATCGGCATCGTGGTCGTGAGGAACGCCGAGAACCCGACGATGTCCGGGTTGTGCTCCTCGATCTGCTCGATGAACTTCTCGGGCGGCACATTCACGCCGAGGTCGATCACCTCGAAGCCGGCGCCCTCGAGCATGATGTTGCAGAGGTTCTTGCCGATGTCGTGCACATCGCCCTTGACCGTGCCCATCAGGAACCTGCCGACCTGCGCCGCGCCGGTATCGGCCAGCAGCGGCCGGAGGATGTCGAGCGCGCCCTGCATCGCGCGCGCCGCGATCAGCATCTCCGGGACGAAGAAGTCGCCGCGCTCGAACCGCGCGCCCACCTCCTCGAGCGATGGGATCAGCGCGTCGTACAGCATCCGGTCGGGCGCGAGTCCCTGTTCGAGGCCCTGGTTCACCCCGTCACGAACCACCGGTGCATTCCCCACCAGCGTCTCGTCGTACAAGAGCTGGAGGATCTCTTCGTCGGTCACGCCGCCCGTTCTCCTTGGTCGTGATGGCCGAGACGGCGGCTCAACGTCCGCGCCTCGCTGGTCAATACCGGTCGTAGCTCATCGATCCGCGAAGGCGTCATCCGCAGCGTCGGGCCCGAGATGCTGAGCGCCGCTATCACCTCGCCGCGCGCTCCCCACACGGGCGCCGCCATGGCGGACAGCCCGGCCTCGAGCTCGTCGATCGATTTCGCGAAGCCCTCCCGCCGAACCGCCTGAAGCTCGCCGTTCGTCTCGTTCGTGGGCGCACCGTCCGTCCCCGCCGGCGCGCGACCGAACGCCGCGAACACCTTTCCGTTGGCCGAATGCTCGTAGCCGACCGAGCGACCAAGCCACTGGCCAGCTCCGAGGAAGTGCCGGCTATCGACCTGGGCGATGTGCTCGACGCCATCGGGCCCGGGCACCGCCAGGTTCACGGTCTCGCCGGTGGCCTCGGACAGGGCATCAAGCGCCTGACGCGACACCTCGATGATGTTGCGCTCGAGCATGCCGCGCTCGGCCACCCGGAGGATCGCCGGCCCCGGTCGGAGGCGTCCGCGCTCGCCGTCCTGCTCGATCAGGCCACGCCGCTCGAGCGCGCTGACGAGCCGCGAGGCCGTGCTCTTCGGCAACCCCGCGGCCGACGCGAGGTCTGTGAGCGCCACCGGTTCCTCGCTCTCGAGCACACGGACGAGCAGGTCGGCGCCACGATCGATCGCCGCAGTTCCGGGAGTGTTCGCTTGGAACTGTTGTTCCACGAGAGATAAGGTTACGGATAGACGCCGCCACGTCAACCCCCTAAACCGCGAGGAGCCCGCCTTGTTCGTCAACGCCATGCCCCGCTACGAGATCCTCAGCGAAGACGCGATGGCCGTGATCGACCGCGGCTGGAGACGCCTGGTGTCCGAGATCGGGATCGAGTTTCTGCTCCCCGAGGCCGTCGGGCTGCTCACCAGCGCCGGCCAGACGCTCGAGGACGAGAACCGGATCAGGTTCGACCCCGAGTTCATCCTCGAGCAGGTCGCGAAGGCGCCGCGCGAGTTCGACCTCCAGGCCCGGAACCCGGCGAACACGGCCCACATCGGCGGCGACCACATGGTGTTCGCCCCCGTATACGGGTGCCCGTTCATCCGCGAGGGCGACGTCCGGCGGGACGCCAAGATGGCCGACTTCGAGAACCTGGTCAAGCTTGCCCAGTCGTTCGAACAGCTCGACTCCCCCGGTGGCACGATCTGCGAGCCCGAGGATCGCCCACTCGACTCCCGCCACCTCGACATGGTGTTCGCGCTCCAGACGCTGTCCGACAAGCCCTACATGGGATCGGTGACGAGCGGGCCCAACGCCGCCGACACGATCAAGATGGGCGAGATCCTGTTCGGGGGGCGCGACGCGATCGAGCGCGCGCCGGTCTCGATCAGCCTGATCAACGTCAACTCCCCGCTCCGCTACGACGACCGCATGCTGGGCGCGATGTTCGAGTACGTGAAGGCCAACCAGGCGGTCGTAATCAGTCCCTTCCTGCTGATGGGGGCGATGTCGCCGGTGTCCCTGCCGGCGACGCTCGTGCAGCAGGTCGCCGAGGCGCTCGCCGGCATCGCACTCGCGCAGCTGATCCGCCCGGGCGCGCCAGTCGTGTTCGGGAGCTTCCTGTCCAACACCGACATGCAGTCGGGGTCGCCCTCATTCGGGACTCCCGAATCAGGGATGGGCGTGCTGTGCACCGGACAGATCGCACGGCATTTCAATCTCCCCTGGCGTGGCGGCGGCGCGCTCAACGCCTCGCAGACGGTCGACGCCCAGGCAGCGTACGAGTCGCTGATGACGATGCTCCCGACGTTCCTGGCCGGCACCAACTTCGTTATGCACTCCGCCGGCTGGCTCGAGGGCGGGCTCGTGTCCTGCTACGAGAAGTTCATCGTCGACGTCGAGTTGCTGCGCGAGCTCCGCCACGAGTTCACGCCGCTCGAGATCGACGAGGCGTCGCTGGCCTTCGATGCCCACACCGAGGTCGGGCCCGGCGGCCACTTCCTCGGCGCCGCCCACACGCTCGAGCGCTTCCGCGAGTGCTTCTACCGGCCGCTTCTGTCCTCGACCGAGAACTTCGACCGCTGGACAAAGCGCGGCGCCAAGGACACCACCGCCCGCGCCGGCGACATCTGGCGCGCCACGCTCGAGAGCTACGAGCAACCGCCGCTCGACGACGCGATCCGCGCCGAGCTCGAGGAGTTCGTGGTGCGACGGCGCGCCGAGCTGGGCGATTGAACGCGCGCGAGCTCCGGCTGCTGTTCCTGGTCGCGGGCGCCGTCGTCTTCGTCGACACGATGTTCTACGCCGCGGTGGCGCCGCTCCTGCCGTCGCTGTCGCGCGAGCTCCATCTCTCGAAGGCGTCGGCCGGCGTCCTCACCGCGGGCTACGCCATCGGGACGCTGATCGGCGCGATCCCCGGCGGCCTGCTGGCCGAGCGAGCGGGTCCGCGCGCCACCCTGTACACGGGCCTCGGCCTGATGGGCGCGTCGAGCCTGGCCTTCGGCCTCGTCGACAACATCGTCCTGCTCGACGCCGCGCGCATCCTCCAGGGACTCGGCGGCGCCTGCACGTGGGCGGGGGCGCTGGCGTGGCTGATCGCCGAGGTTCCCGTGGAGCGACGCGGGAGCGCGATCGGCGGCGCGCTCGCGGCGGCGATCGGCGGGGCTCTGTTCGGCCCCGTGATCGGGACGCTGGCGCACGCGCTCGGGCGCGCGCCCGTGTTCACCGCGGTGGTGGTGTTCGCCGGGATCCTGGCGCTGGCGGTTGCCAGCCTGCCCTCCCCTTCGCCGCTGCCCGCCGGCTACGCGCGCACCCGGCTGATCGATCAGCTTCGCCGGCCGCTGATCGCGCTCAGCATGTGGCTGGTCGCGCTTCCGGCGATCGCGTCGGGGACGATCAACGTGCTCGGGCCGCTCCGGCTCAGCGAGCTGGGCGCGGGCGCTGCGGGCATCGGTGCCACGTTCCTGATCGCCGCCGCGATCGAGGCCGCCGTCAGTCCGACAGTCGGGCACGTGTCCGACCGGCGCGGGCGGATCCTGCCGCTCCGCGCCGGCCTCGCAATCAGCACCGTCGCGCTGCTGCTATTCACCGTGCCCCAGACCGCGGTCCTGCTCGCGGTCGTGATCGTGCTCGAGACGCTCGGCCTCGGCACATTCTGGGCGCCGGCGATGGCGATGGTGGCCGACGCCGCGGACTTGTACGGCGTCAGCCAGGGGTACGCGATGGCGCTGATCAACCTGGCGTGGGCGGCCGGACAGGTCACCGGCTCGGGCGGAGGCGGCGCGCTCGCCAAGGCCACCGGCGACGCCGTGCCGTTCGCGATCGCGGCGGCGCTGTGCGCGGCGACCCTGGGCCTCATGTTGGCCCGCCCGGTTCGCACGGCCCTGCCGCGTTGACTGGGTCTCGCTGCGCTCGACTTCCCTGGGGCCGGTGCGCCGGGCATCCATGCCCGGCGGCGGGTCGCGGTGACCCCGCGCGGCATGCGCCCCGCGCGGCATGCGCCCCGCGCGGCATGCGCCCCGCGCGGCATAGACCCCGCGCGGCATGCACCCCGCGCGGCATGGACGCCGCGCGGAACCGGCCCCAGGGATGCCGCGCAGCGGCCCAACCCCGACATCGCCCCTTGCCGCCACCTATAAACTCCCGTAAACCATGACTGATATATCAGTCACGGCGCCACCAAGGGGGCTCCTCGCCGATCGCGCCTACCGCGAGCTGCGCGACCGGCTGGTCACGCTGCGCATCGCACCCGGCGCTCCGATCGACGAGGACCTGATCGGCCGCGAGCTGGACATGGGACGCACGCCGGTCCGCGAGGCGATCAAGCGGCTCGCGCTCGAGAACTTGGTGACCGTGTTCCCGCGGCGCGGCACGTTCGCGTCGGAGATCAACATCACCGACCTTGCCCACATCTCGGACGTGCGCTCCCACCTCGAGAGCCACGCCGCCTACCGCGCCGCCGAGCGGATCACCGACGCCCAGCGCGAGGAGCTCTCCGGGCTGCTCGACGAGCTCCAGGCCAGCCGCGGCAACGACGACCTCGAGACGCTGATGGAGCTCGACACCCGCGTTCACCGGTTCATCTATCGATCCGCCGCCAACCCGTTCCTCGAGGAGACGCTGGGGCGCTACTTCAACCTGTCGCTGCGGATCTGGTACCTGGTGATCGATCGGCTCCCGCACCTGTTCGCGCGGGTGCACGAGCACCAGGACGTGCTGCTGGCGATCTCAGCCGGGGACGCGGACCGAGCGCGGGACATCCTCGCCGCTCACATCGCGACCTTCGAGCAGGAGATCCGCGCGGTTCTCTGAGCGGAAAGCCGCTCGCAGCGAGGCGCCCACGTAGCGCCGGAGGTGCCACACCAGGAGGCACGTCCACCACGCGCTCGAGATCAGGTGCGCGTAGGCGAAGAACGAGCTCGTGCTGGGCGCGAACAGGAGCCCCACCCCGGTGACCGCGAGCGGGACAGACAGCAGGCCGAGGATCACCGACACGAGCTCCGGGAGCCGGTCTCGGGTGAACGCCCGGCGGATCCGGGCCGTGCCGCTGCCGGCGACCTTGTAGACGACGAGAAGCAGCGCGAGCGTCGAGATTCCCGAGTGGATCCAGATGACCGCGCCGGGGACCGACCCGCCCCCGATGTCGAGGCCGTACAGGATCGCGCCGGTCGCCACCGTGGCGAGGAGCGGACCGAGCGCGAGCAGACCGCGGCGGGCCACCGAGCGCCGTACGTTCGCGCTCTTCGTCGCCGGCTGGGCGCGGCGCGCCGGCTCGACCGGCCGGCGACCGCCGCCCCATTCATCAGCGGCTCGCTCGGGTCGGTAGGCGGCCCAGAGGAAGGCGACGATCCCGAGGGCGACGAAGATCAGGTGCGGCCAGTGCGCGGCGAGAAGCTTGCTCACGACCGACGCCTCGGCTCAGGACCGGGACGCGCGCTGAACGTCGCGGATCGCGAGCCCCATCAGCACGCCGCCGGCGAAGATGAACCCGTGCTGGGTGAAGTGGACCATCGGGTGCGCGTCCGCCAGGTGATCGACGAACGGGAGGATCAGCACGACCTCGAGCAGCGCCGCGAACATCACCAGAAGGAGCGCGCGGCGGCGCGCCGTCCGCCGGTCGCGAGCGGCTGGGATGGATGAGACGGACGATTCCATTACCCGAGTGTTCGGCGGCGCGCGGACCTTCTTGACCTACGCCCTCGTGTCGCTGCGGACGGGGCCGTTGTCGCCACTGACCCAGGTGTGGGTCATCGCCCTGATGCCGGCCACGAGCGAATGCCGGGCCAGCCGGCGGCGGCTCCCGCGGGGACCGGGTGGCGGGATCAGCCGGCGCTGCGGAGCGACGCTCGCGCGCTGACCGTCGTCGACCGGACCGGCGCCGTTGGTGGTACCGCTGTTCGCGGGTACCTCGGCGGGTGCGCTCGGCGCCTCTGCGGACGGGGCCGAGGTCTCCGCGAACAGCTGCTCGATTACCTCCGGTGGTTCCGGGCGATAGAAGAGGAAGCCCTGGGCGGTGTCACAGCCGGCTCCCTGGAGGTTCCCCAGCTGGTCGGTGGTCTCGACCCCCTCGGCCGTGACCGACAGCTTGAGCGCGTGCCCGAGCTCGATTACCGCGTTGACGATCGCCACGTCCTCCTCGTTGTCGGGAAGCCCGCGCACGAACGACCGGTCGACCTTGACGCAGTCGACGGGGAGGCGGCGCAGGTACTCGAGCGACGAGTAGCCGGTGCCGAAGTCATCGATCGCGATCCGGATACCGAGCTCCTTGAGCTCGCTGAGGACGCGGATCGACGACTCGGGATCCTCGATCAGGACGCTCTCGGTCACCTCCAGGCAGAGCCAGGCCGGATCGATGCCGGTGTCTTTGATGATCCCGGCGACGGTCTTGCGGAAAGAGCCCTGGGCGAGCTGCCGGGCGGACACGTTGACGCGCAGCATCAGCGGCTCGTCGCTCGCGCGGCCGCGCTGCCAGACGACGGCGCGCTGACAGGCGTCGCGGAGGATCCAGGTCCCGAGCGGCACGATCAGGCCGGTCTCCTCGGCCAGCGAGATGAACTCGCCGGGGCCGAGCAGTCCGCGCTCGGGGTGCTGCCAGCGCACAAGCGCCTCGAGGCCGGTGATCCGGTCGCCGCTGATCGACACCTCGGGCTGGAAGAACACGCGAAACTCCTCGCGCTCGATCGCCTTGCGGATCGCGTTCTCGTTGTGGAGTCGCGCCAGCGCCCGCTCGCGGGTGACCTCGTCGAACAGCACCACGCGCGCGCCGCCGGCGCCCTTGGCGCGGTACATGGCGGCGTCGGCGTCGCGGATCAGGTTGTCGGGATCCTGGTTGGGATCCGAGGTCACCGAGATGCCGATGCTGGCGGCGGCCATCGTCTCTCCGTGCGCGAGCGCGAACGGCAGGCTGAACGCCTTGAGCACGCGCTCGGCCACCGCGACGGCGTCCTCGTCGTCGAAGATGTCCTCGCACAGGATCACGAACTCGTCGCCGCCGAAGCGCGCGAGCGTCTCGTGCCGGCGCAGCGAGTGGCCGACGCGCTCGGCGACCGCGACCAGCAGTTCGTCGCCCTCGCCGTGCCCGAGACTGTCGTTGATCACCTTGAAGCGATCGAGGTCGAGGAACAGGACCGCGACCGAGCGGTTCGGCCCACGCCCCAGCCGCTCGAGCGCGAGCTTGAGGTTGTTCAGGTAGAGCAGGCGGCTCGGGAGCCCGGTGAGCGGATCGCGGAGCAGCTGGTTCTCGTTCGTGCGCCACGCGACGACGTGGGCGACGCTCGCGGCGAGCACAAACCCGCCGTGGATCAGCGCCCACAACCAGGGATTCCTGTCCGCCTGCGGGTTGTCGCCGAACACCGCCTTGGGGTCGAGCACGCCGCCGACGCCGTGATGGACGACCACGAACGCGATCGCCACCAGGAACGGGGTCCAGTCCTGGTACAGCGTGAGCACGCCGATCATCACGAAGAAGTGGAAGTGGGCCTCGGTGATGCCTCCCCACAGGTCGACCAGCACGGCCGAGCAGGTCACCAGGCCGAACGACGCGGCGATGATCCGGGCCTTCAACCGGAACCGCTCGAGAGTCGCGCCGATGCCGCACAGTGCGACCATGCTCACGTCGATACCCGTGTGCAGGACCGAGTTGCCCATCAGGACGCCGAACGCGAACAGCGCCGGCACGTGGAGCCACAGCAGGATGACGATCGAGTGGTGGCGCCGGCGCAACACATGCTCGGGCAGCAGCTGCCCCTTGGGCATCCAGTGCTTCAGCCCGAGCCACTTGCCGACAAGCCAAGCACCGGCGCCGGGCGACTGCCGGCGAGACTTATCGAAAGTGCCGTCCGCGAACCCGCCGACGACGGGGATCGCCCCGTCGTCGACCACGGGAGCGTCGGCGACCGCGCTCATCGCGCTACGGACCGCTTCGCTTGACGGACCTTGGTCACGGCGCGCTGCGACGCGGTGAGCTCGGGCCGAGCCAGGTGCGCCGACTCAGCGGAGCGGGCGGGCGCCGCGAGCAGCGCCACCTTGCAGGGAGCGCCGGTCTTGTAGACGAACAGGCGGCGCGCGTCGTGGTAGCTGCGGTTCTCGCCGAAGAAACACTCGTGCGACTTCGCGAGCTCCTCGGTGCGGTACGTGCTGAGCGGTTTGGCGTGCTCGTCGCGGGCACGGCTCGCGCGCTTCTGCTCGAGCCAGTGGGCGAGGTCAGGATGGCGGGCGAGACGCTCGGCCAGACCCTGGACCTGCGCGCGGAAGCTCGCGCTCGAGTCGCCGAAGGCGGCGTCGATCAGACCGATCTCGGCCGCGCGCCGGGTGCCGATCGGATTGAACGGCGCGCTCGTGAGCTCGGCCGTCACCTCGGCGCCGACGCGGCGCGGGAGCAGGTAGGTCCAGTACTCCGAGCCGTACAGCCCGCCCATGTGCTGGTAATAGGGGTTCAGCACGACGTCCTCGCGGGCGACGACGTGGTCGGCGGCGACTGCGAACGGGACCCCGCCGGCGGCGGCGTCACCCGACAGGGCGGAGATCGTGATGTGCGAGTCGGTCTCGACGATCTCGCGCACGACGTCGTCGATCGCGTGAAGGTTGTACCAGGACTCCTCGGCCTGATCGGCGGCGGCCTCGATCACGTTCAGGTGGATGCCGTTGGAGAAGAAGTCCGACCCGCCGGCGAGGACGATCACCTTGGTCGCGCGCCGGCTGCGCGCGTACTGGTACGCCTCGCGCAGGCGGCGGCACTGCTCGGTGCTCATCGCGCCGTTGTAGAAGTCGAAGTTCAGGTAGCCGACGCCGCCCTTCTCCTCGTAGGAGATCTCGCGGTACGTGTGTCCCGGCGGGATCGGGGCGTGGAGCGCGACCGGGATCTCGGGCGCGTCCGGGGTGTGGCCCCCGATCTCGAGCGCGCGGGTGGCCGGCAGCTTGTACGGCGCCGGACCATCCTTTTGCTTGAGGTGAGTGACCCACACGGCGCCGTCCACGGTGGCGCGGCAGATCGCGCCGTTGCGGGTGGCGATGATGTCGCCGGGGCGGCCGCGCAGGCCGCGCTCGGGATACACGTTGAACATGTAGTACTCGGCGCCGGCGATCGTGTCGAGCACGCCCGGGTGACCCTCGGCGGCGCGGATCTTGCGGACGACGGCGGCGGTGGAGTCGCAGCGCCAATCGACTTCGCGGTCGGCCTGCTTGATCAGCGGACGCAGCCGGCCGGTCACCTGCGGGTCGTCGTAGTTCAGCGCCGTCGGCTTGAAGTCACCGCGCGCGAAGTTGTGGACCGCGAACACGAGCATCTCGACGGCGGCGCGGCGCACCTCATGGCGGTAGATGCTGCTCTTGCCGACGGGGCGCATGCGGAACTTGCGCGTCTCCCAGATGTCGCCGGCGTCTGCCTCCTCGATCGCCTCGAGCACGGTCACGCCCCACTCGTCCATGCCGAGTTCGATCGCCCAATCGAGTGAACTCGGCCCCCGGTCCCCGTGGGGTCCCGGGTGTACGACGAGACACGTGTAGTTGCGCCACACCGACTCGGGGATGAACTGCTTCAGCATCGGGCAGACGACGAGGTCGGGCTTGTGCGCCTCCACCGAGGCCTCGATGATTTCGGGAGTGTCGACGACCTGGACGGTGACGTCGTGCCCCATCTCGGTGAGAGCGATGTATGCGCGCTGGCTTAGGCTGTTATGCGCGGACGTCACGAACAGGATGCGGAGCGGGTTCTCCACAGCCGGCGTCGGGACTTCTCCACGCAGGCGCCCAGGGCTTCGCCGCAGGACGTCCTCGAAGTTCTTGGGCGGTTCCATAGGCAAGGGCATCGACGGGCGCGACGCTGGCCTGGAGACCGACTGGACGGATTACGGACTATTGCCTGTCCGATTACACACTGGGCGACGGATGCCGATCCTAAGGGAGTCGGATCGCGCAGTCCGTTTCACGCGCGGGTATGTTGGGTTACGCGGGCGGTGCGTGCGACGTTACGCTCGGGACGCGTGCGGGCTCAGTACCACCGTCTGCAGCTCGGTGAACGACTGCATCACGTGCGAGCCCCCGACCCGACCGATCCCACTGTCGGTCCCGGCCCGGCCGCCGAACGGGAGGTGCGCCTCCCAGTAGTTGCTCGACTCGTTGATGTTCACCCAACCGGTGTGCACCCGGTCGGCGAACTCGAGTCCGTCCTGGAGGTTGGCGGTAAAGATCGCCGCGAGCAATCCGTAGGGAGACTGGTTGGTGAGGTCGATCGCGTTTTCGAGCGAATCAACGGCGACTACCGGAGCGATCGGCCCGAACGTCTCCTCTGTCGCGACGTGAGCGTCGGCCGGTACGTCGGTCAGGATCGTCGGCTGCCAGTACAGCGAGGTGGCAAAGCCCTCGGCCCGCACGCCACCGCTGACCACGCTCGCGCCGCGCGCGAGAGCGTCGCCGACGTGCTCGTCCATCTTGGCCGCCACCGGCTCGTTGTTGAGCGGGCCCATCGTGGTGGCGTCGTCGAACGGGTCTCCGAGCAGGATGCGCTCGGCCACGCGGCGCGCGAGGAGTTCGACGAACTCATCGCGGACGTCACGGTGCACGAGGATGCGCTCGCCGGCGGTACAGCTCTGGCCGGCGCACAGGTAGCAGGCGGTGAGCGTCGCGTCGACGGCCGCGTCGATGTTGGCGTCGTCCATCACCACCAGCGGACCATTGCCGCCCATCTCGAGCAGCGCCGCCTTGCCCGCCGCCGCCTGCGCGACGAGCCTCCCGGTCGCGGTCGAGCCGATGAAGGCGACGCCGTCGGTTCCGGGGTTCCGAGCGATCTCGTCGCCGACAACAGGTCCGGGGCCGGTCACGAGGTTGAACACGCCCGCCGGCAGGTCGGCCTCGGCGATGCACTCCGCCAGCGCGACCGCGCACACCGCGGTCGACGGCGCCGGCGTCCACACCACGGTATTGCCACACGCCAGCGCGGGCGCGATCAGCTCGGCCGGCATCGTGTACGGCCAGTTCCACGGGCTGATCACCCCGACCACGCCGCGCGGGCGGCGCACGAGCATCACGCGCTTGCCCGGCGAGAACGAATTGGGCAGCTCTCCGCCGAGCCGCTTGGCGTCTTCGGCCGCGTTGCGCCAGTACTCGATCAGTTCGTCGACCTCATCGAACGCTTCGGCGCGGAGCGGCTTGCCCTGGTCGAGCGTGAGGGTCCGCGCGAGGTCGTCACGCCGAGACTCGATCAGGTCGCCGACGGCGTGCATCTTGGCCGCGCGCTCGAACGCACCCGTCCGCGCCCAGCCGTCCGCGGCGCCGCGCGCCGCCTCGATCGCTCTCGTGGCGTCGGCGCGATCCCCCTGCGGAACGGTCGCGATCACGTCGCCGGTCGCCGGGCTCGTCGCCTCGAACGTTTCGCCGCTGGCGCTCGGTTGCCAGCTCCCGCCGACGAACATCTTTTGGGCGGTTTGTGTCGCCATTGATCCCCTTTGGGTCCAGGCCTCGGTCGCGTTGACACAGTTCGACAACTGATATATAACCGCCCGATCAGGCCTGGGTCAATGGATTCGAGGGTGAGCTCAGTAGCCCCCAGACGCGGGCGAGGCCGTGGTATTCGAGGGCTCGCGCGTAGGCGCGCGGACCGGGGAGGTTGATCGATGGCAACGGTGGAAGCTCCGGGTACGAGCAGCGGGGCTACCGATAGCTCCGAGCTCGCTAGCTTCGGATACAAGCAGGAACTCGACCGCTCGCTGGGGAGCTTCTCCGCGTTCGCGGCGGGCTTCAGCTACATCTCGATCCTGACCGGCGTCACGGCGCTGTACGGGTTCGGCTACCTGAACGCCGGCCCGGGCGTGTGGTGGACTTGGCCGGTCGTCGTCTTCGGCCAGATCCTGGTGGCACTCTGCTTCATGGAGATGGCCGCGCAGTATCCGATCGCCGGGTCGGTGTACCAGTGGTCCAAGCAGATCTCGACCGGTTTCACGTCGTGGATGACCGGCTGGATCTACATCGTCGGCGCGATCGTGACGATCGCGGCGGTGGCGGTGGACTGGCAGATCGTCCTGCCCCAGGTCACGACCAAGCTCCAGTTCTTCGGCACGTCGGCCGACGCCGGCACGTACCTGACGAAGCATGGGGCGCAGAACGCGCTACTGCTCGGCGGGATCCTGGTCTGCATCACGACGATCATCAACATGCTCGGCGTCAAACTGATGTCGCGGATCAACAACGTCGGCGTGCTCTGCGAGTTGGTCGGCTCGACGATCCTCGTGATCCTGCTGCTATTCAACGCCCACCACGGTCCTCAGATCATCTTCCACTCCTACGGGTTCGGCGCCGGTCATCCGTGGGGCTACTTCGGCGCACTGCTCGTCGGCGGTCTGCTGAGCGCGTACGTGATGTACGGATTCGACACGGCCGGGACGCTCGCCGAGGAGACCAATAACCCGCGCAAGCACGCCCCGCCGGCGATCATCCGCGCGATTGCGGCGGCCGCGACCATCGGCGGCCTCGTGATCCTATTCGCGTCGATGGCGAACAAGCACGTGCTCGACAAGAACGTCGGACTGCTCGGCCTGCCGTACATCATGAAGCAGGCGTTCGGCAACACCGTCGGCAACATCTTCCTGATCGACTGCGCAATCGCGATCTTCGTGTGCTGCCTGGCCGTGCAGACGGCGACGATCCGGATGATGTTCTCGATGGCGCGCGACAACCGCCTGCCGGCGGGCTCGGCGGTCGCGCGCGTCTCGGGCCATCGCAAGGTGCCGATCGTGCCGGCGCTCGTCACCGGGGGCCTGACACTCGCGCTGCTGCTGATCAACATTGGCAACCAGAGCGCGTTCCTCGTGCTCACCTCGCTCGCGATCATCATGTTCTATATGGCGTACCTCGGGGTCACCGCCCCAATGCTCGTACGGCGCCTGCGGGGTGAGTGGCCGAAGCCCGACCACGGCCCGTACTTCTCCCTCGGGCGTTGGGGACTCCCGGTCAACATCGCGGCCGTGGCATACGGCACGCTCGTGGCCATCAACATCGCCTGGCCGCGCAACGCGATCTACAACTCGCTCGGCACGCCGCACTGGTACTGGCAGTGGTCGCCGGTCCTGTTCATCGGCGGGGTGGTGATCATCGGCACGATCTACTACTTCACCGTGCAGGTGAAGAAGGGCGATGACGTGCTCGCGGAGCACCGGGCCGACCTTGACATTCCGGTCCCAGCGCCGCTCGGAGACGCGTTCCCATGATCGACGCCGGCGAGTTCGACTATGTGATCGCCGGCGGCGGGACCGCGGGCTGTGTGGTGGCGGCTCGGTTATCCGAGGACCCGAACGTGTCCGTGTGCCTGCTCGAGGCGGGCCCCTCGGATGTCGACGACCCTCGGATCCTGCGGCTCGAGGACTGGATGTACCTACTCGACTCGGGCTACGACTGGGACTACCTGGTCGAGCCCCAGGCCCGCGGCAACAGCTTCCTGCGCCACGCGCGCGCGAAGGTGCTCGGCGGGTGCTCGTCGCACAACTCCTGCATCGCGTTCTGGACGCCCAAGGAGGACCTCGACGAGTGGGCGGCGATGGGCTGCGAGGGCTGGAGCGCGGCCGACTGCTGGCCGCTGATCAAACGGCTCGAGACCAACGACGGGCCCGGCGACCATCACGGCCGCGACGGTCCGGTGAACATCCGGACGGTCCCGCCCGACGATCCGTGCGGTGTCGCGGTGTTGGAAGCGGCGGCGCAGGCCGGGTTGCCCACGTCGCGCTTCAACGAGGGCCACACGGTGACCAACGGGGCGGGCTGGTTCCAGATCAACTCGTCGGCCGACAATACCCGGATGTCGTCCTCGCACGCCTACCTGCATCCGATCCTGGGCTCGCGGCCGAACCTCGAGGTTCGCGTTGGGTGCTGGGTCAACCGAGTTGCTCTCGAGGATGGGCGTGCGTGCGCGGTGGAATACCTGACACCCGATCTGCTCACGCACGGGTCGGTTCGCGCGCGGCGCGAGGTCATCTTGAGTGCCGGGGCGATCGACACACCGAAGCTGCTGATGCTCTCCGGGATCGGCCCCGGCGAGCATCTGCACGAGTTCGGCATCCAGACGCTCGTCCACTCCCCCGGTGTCGGCGCGAACCTCGACGACCACGTCGAGGGGATCGTCCAGTGGGACGCCAAGAAGCCGATGATCCGCACCTCGACGCAGTGGTGGGAGATCGGTCTGTTCGCGACCTCGGAGGATGGCCTCGACCGTCCCGACCTGATGATGCACTACGGGTCGGTGCCGTTCGATATGAACACCGCACGCTGGGGTTACCCGACGACCGAGAACGGGTTCTGCCTGACGCCGAACGTGTGCCGGGGACGCTCGCGCGGAACCGTGCGCCTTCGCTCGTCGGACTTCCGCGATCGCGCGCGGGTCGACCCGCGGTACTTCACCGACGACGAGGGCCACGACGAGCGCGTGATGGCGTTCGGGATGCGGCTGGCGCGGAGGATCGTCTCTCAGCCCGCGATGGCGGAGTGGGCCGGCGCCGAGCTCGCGCCCGGTCCAGACGCCCAGACCGACGACGAGCTGATCGACTACATGCACAAGACCCACAACACCGTCTACCACCCGGCGTGCAGCTGCCACATGGGCCCGGACTCCGATCCGCTCGCGGTCGTCGACTCGCGCCTGCGCGTCCGTGGCGTTCGCTCGCTGCGGATCGCGGACGGCTCGATCCTCCCGTTCCTGCCGGCGATCAACCCGTGCATCACGACGATGATGGTGGGCGAGAAATGCGCCGACATGCTCAAGGAGGACGCCGCGGTCGGTGCCGAGGCCGCCGCGCCGGCGGCAGTCGGTTAGTCGTCTAAGGTCCCGCGCATGAGCGCCACCGCGGCGCCCGAGGTAGTCCACTTCCTGGCTGAGCACCCGCCCTTTGACGCACTCGAGGCGGGCGAGCTCGAGCGTGTCGCCGCGGCCGCCGAGGCCGAGTTCCACCGCGCCGGCGCGACCATCTTCTGTCAGGGAGCCGAGCCGGTCTCGCATCTGCGCGTCGTGCGAGGCGGCGCGGTCGAGATCGTCTTCGACGGCCGTGTGCTCGATCTGCTCGGCGAGGGCGAGCTGTTCGGGCACTCCTCGATGCTCTCCGGACTGCCGACGGGCTTCGAGGCGCGCGCCGGCGAGGACACGGTCTGCTACCGGATCCCCGCCGATGTGGCGCAGGAGCCGTTGTCGCGCCCGGCCGGGCTGCGGTACGTTGCGCGGTCGCTGCTTGATCTGCGCTATGAAGGTGGCGCCGCGGTCACCACGGAGCCCGGCGTCGATCCGCCGTTGCAGCCCGTCGGGTCACTGGTGCGCGGCGAACCGGTCGTATGCCCGCCCGAAATGTCGATTCGCCGCGCTGCCGAGCTGATGACCGAAGCCCACGCCACCTCGGTAGTCGTGGCCCTCGGCGACGGCTCGTTGGGGATCCTCACCGATCACGACCTTCGGACGCGCGTGGTGGCATCCGGGCTGACCGGGGACGCGCCGGTGGCGGCGGCAATGTCGGCACCGGCCTACACCTGCCCGCCGGACCGCCTCGGGGGCGACGTCCTGCTCGACATGCTCGACCGCGGCTTTCGGCACTTCCCGGTGGTGTCGGCGACCGGGACGATCCTTGGGGTCATCGAAGAGATCGACCTCGTCGCCGCCCAGACGCGCTCGTCGTTCTATCTGCGCCGGCGGATCGCGCGAGCCCAGACCGTCGATGAGCTGATCGAGGCGTCGCGCGAGCTGCGCCCGACGGTGCTTGCGATGCACGACGCGCACGTCGGGGCTTCGAGTGTGTCCGCGGTCTACTCGGTCGTCGTGGACGCGCTCACCCGCCGCATGCTCGAGCTCACGATCGCGGAAGCTCCGGCCGTCGGCGTCGACTTCGCCTGGCTAGCGCTCGGCAGCCAAGCGCGGCGAGAAGCGCTCCCGAGCTCCGATGTCGACAGCGCGATCGTCTGGTTCGGCCCCGACGATGTCGGCGTCAAGTCGCGCCTGCACGCGATCGCTTCGACCGTTGTGTCGCGACTCGAGGCGTGTGGGCTACATGCGGATGAGCACGGCGCGACGGCCTCCGATCCGCGGTTCGTGCGCTCGCTCGACTCCTGGCGGCGCGCCGTTCGCAGCTGGATCGACGACCCAACCCAAGACAAGGCGCTGGTCCTGGTCTCGGTGCTCGTCGACAGCCGTCCCGTGTGGGGCGTCCACACCGGAACGCCGGTGGCGGACAGCCTGCGGGTCGCGCCCAGCAACCCCGCGCTCCTCCGCCTGCTGGCCCGGTTCGCGCTCTCCCAACGTCCGCCGACCGGGTTCTTCCGGGGGCTCGTGGTCGAGTCCACCGGCGAGCACCGCGGCAGGCTCGACCTCAAGCAAGGCGGGGTGATCCCGATCGTCGATCTCGCACGCTGGGCCGGCATGACCGCAGGCGTGACCAGCGCGTCGACGCTCGAGCGGCTGCGCGCGGCCGCCGCGGGTAGCACCCTGTCCGAGGCCCGCGCGCGGACGCTCGAGGACGCCTACACGCTCATCACCAGCCTGCGGGTCGAGCACCAGGCTGGGCGGCTTCGGTCCGGTGTCGAACCCGACGACTACGTCGATCCGGCGCGGTTGAGCGGGCTTACCCGCAGTTATCTGAGAGAAGCATTTCGGGCGGTCGCGTCCGTCCAGAAACATGTCGCTGCCGAACTGAAGACGGGAGTGCGATGAGGATCGGTAGATTCGTCTCGTGACCGGGGACTGGCGCGACTGGAGACCGGCGATCTGGCTGACGATGCTCGGCATCGCAGTCATTCTGCTCGTCAGCCCATTCTGGATCGGCGCCCTGTTCTTCGGTGCCGCGATCGGAGCCGCGATCCGGATCAACCAGCGGCGCCGGCGGGCCGCCGCGGCCGCGGCTGCGGCGGCTGCGAAGACGGCTCGACAATCCGGATCTCGGCGCCGGGGACGCCGCTGAGCTCCGAAGCCGCGGGGTGGCCCGGCTTCCGAAACGGTCGCCGGTGCCCCGGGAGCAGCACGAGGTCGAAGCCCCCGCTCCGAGCGAGCTGCTCGAGCGTCTGATCCGCCCCGTCGACCAGCAGTACGAACGCGGCGCCCTCGCCCGCTTTACCGAGCCGCTGCTTGGCGTCGTCGAGGTCGTGCGCGACCGAGTCGGCGACCGCCTTGTTGTACTCGACGGGCGAGTTGGCGCAGCGGGCGCGGCCGCCGGACGGCGCATGCGGCGCGATGCCCACGACCGTGATCGCCGCGTCGTCGAGCTCGGCGAGCTGGCGGGCGAGGTCGACTGCGGCCGCCCCGGCGCGACCATGCTCGTAGACCACGAGGATGCGGTCAGTCGCGGATCTCGCGGACAGCCCCACAGGGGTTTCCATAGCAGACGTAACCGGCAGGCATGTCCTTGGTGACAACACTACCGGCGCCGATGACCGCGTCTGCGCCGATCGTGACGCCCGGGCAGACGATCACGCCCGCGGCGAGCCATGCGCCGTCGCCGATCGCCACGGGTTTGGCCGTCTCCGTGCCGCGCCGGCGCTCTGTCGGATCGAGCGGGTGGAGCGCGGTCAGCAGTTGCACGTTCGGGCCGATCTGCACGTCTTCGCCGATCGTCACCTTAGCGCCGTCGAGGATCACTGCGCCGTAGTTGATGAACGTCCGAGCGCCCACGGTGACGTGGTAGCCGTAGTCGCACTCGAACGGCGCCATCACCTCGGCATCCTCGCCGAGGTCGCCGAGCAGCTCTTGGAGGATCGCGCCGCGCGCGGCCGTGTCTCCGAAGCTGGTGGCGTTGAACCGTTCGCACACGAGCCGGCACTGTCTGCGCTCCTCGAGCAGGCCGGGATCGTTGGCCAGATACGGCTCACCCCGCAACATCCGGTCTTTTTCTGAATCCAAGCCGGCCATCCTGACACGGGAGAGGTGGTTTCGTCCGGTCGTGTGCGGATCATTGTGTGCACGTGAGCTGGAGATCGACTCGAGCGACGGGCCCAGGAGGCGAGGGAGTTCGCCAGGTCGCGGTCATCGACCTCGGGTCGAACTCGTGGCGCCTCGTCGTCTACATGTTCGCTCCCGGGGATTGGTGGAAGCTCACCGATGAGATCTTCGAGACCGTCCGGATCGGCGCCGGCCTGGCGGAGACCGGTCGGCTCAGCGAAGCCGGGATCGGGCGCGGCCTCGAGACGCTCGCGGTATTCGAGCACTTCTTGGCGGCGCACGGGCTCGGCCCGGACGGCGTGCATGCCGTCGCCACCAGCGCGATTCGCGACGCAAGCAACGGCGCGCTGTTCCTGAAGGCGGCACGCGCCGCCAGCGGGTTGAACATCGAGGTCATCTCCGACGAGGACGAGGCACGGTTCGGCTACATCGGGGCGATCAACAGCTCGACGATGACCGACGGCTTCGTGCTCGAGACGGGCGGCGGCAGCATCCAGCTGATCGAAGTGGCCGACCGCCGGGCGAAGTCGCTCCAGTCGTATCCGCTGGGGGCCGTCCGGGTCACCGAGCAGTTCCTCCCCGGCTCGGGGCCTGCCAAGAAGAAGGACCTGCAGAAGGTGCGCGCCTACGTCCGCGAGGTGCTCGCCGACGTCCCAGGCCTCGCCGGCGCGGGCGGCCGGATCGTGGGGATGGGGGGCGCGGTCCGCAACCTCGCGGCCGCCGCCGAGCGGATGGCGGACCAGCCCGACATCGGGGTGCAGGGGTTCGTGATCACCCGCGCGATGCTCGCCGAGCTGGTTCAGACGCTGGCGGCGCTGCCCGTCGCCGAGCGTGGGGACGTGCCTGGGATCAAGCTGGGGCGCGGCGACATCATCCTGGCCTCGGCGCTCGTGATCGAGACCGTGGTCGAACTCGGAGGATTCTCCGGGATCGAGGTCACGGAGGCGAGCTTGCGCGACGGCGTGTTCCTCGCGCGCGAGTTCCTCGCCGATGCACCCGAGCCCTTGTTCGAGGATGTTCGCGTGGCCGGGGTGCGCAACCTCGCGACCCAGTACGAGTCCGACCTGCCCCACGTCGAACACGTCGCGGCGCTGTCGCTCCAGATGTTCGACTCACTCGCCGCCGGCGGCCTGTTCACGCCCCAGCCGGGCGAGCGCGAGCTCCTGTGGGCCGCCGCGATGCTCCACGACGTCGGGATGACGATCTCCTACGACGATCACCACAAGCACTCGGCGTACCTGATCGTGAGCGCCGATCTGCCGGGCTTCGATCCGCGCGAGCGTGCGCTCATCGCCCAGATCACCCGGTACCACCGGAAAGGCGCCCCGAAGCTGGGCGAGCTGGCCGCGCTCGCACGGCCCGGCGACGAGGAGCTCCTCGATCGCTGCTCGGTGATCCTGCGACTCGCCGAGCACCTGGAGCGCGGGCGCGACCAGTCAGTCCGCGAGGCGCGACTGCGCGCCAACGGCCACGGCGTCGACCTCCACCTCGAGGCCGCCGGCGACCTGACCCTGCCGCGCTGGAGCGTCGAGCGCTACGGCGACGGCGAGGCGTTTCAGCGGGTATTCGGGCGGCGTCTGTTGATCGGCTAGCCCCCTCACTGCAAGACGCGTCGCGTTTTACCGGGAAGTCACGGGTGCGACTAGAGTTGTGTGCATGCTGTGGCTTCTGCGACACGCCGAAGCGGAGGATGGCCCGCCCGACGACGAGCGCCCCCTGACGGAACGCGGCGCGATGCACGCCGACGCAGTGGGGCGAGCGCTGATGGTGCTCGGCGTCCATCTCGATGCCTGTCTGAGCAGCCCGAAGCTCCGAGCGGTCCAGACCGCCGAGCGCGCGTGCGAGCCGCTCGGCATCCCGGTGACGGTCGAGCCGGTGCTGTCGGGCGAGCCGTTCGACGTGCAGGAGCTGACCGCAGGGCTCGGCGACGTCCTGATCGTCGGCCACGACCCCTCGTTCTCGCTGCTGCTCCACGATCTCACCGGCACCCAGGCGCGGATGAAGAAGGGCGGTCTGGCGGGCGTTTCAAAAGGCGAGCTCGTGACGCTGCTCAGACCGAACGAGCTCACCGCGATCGCGAAAGCCCAAGTAGGAGTGACATGAGCGACACTCAGCTCGACACGGACCAGACCGACGCGGCGGGGACGGAGCGGACGGAGACGCCAGAGACCGCGCAGGATGGACGAGCCGAATCGGAGGTGTCGGCCGCGGACCGGGCCGACCCGGACCTCTACATCAACCGCGAGCTGTCATGGGTCGACTTCAACGACCGGGTGCTCCAGCTGGCCGAAGACGAGACGCTGCCGCTGATGGAGCGGGTGAAGTTCCTCGCGATCTTCACGACCAACCTCGATGAGTTCTTCATGGTGCGCGTCGCCGGCGTCCACGATCAGATCGATGCCCGAATCGACGCCCGTGGACCCGACGGTCTTTCTCCCACCCAGGTCCTGCGGGGGATCGCCGACAAGGTGCGCGAGCAGGATCGACGCCAGTCCCGCCAGTTCACCGACGTCGTCAAGCCCGAGCTGGCCGAGCACGGCATCAAGATCGTCACGTTGGAGGAGTCCTCGGCGCCTTCGAACCTGATCGAGCGCCAGTTCCGCGAGCAGATTTTCCCGGTGCTGACGCCGTTGGCGATCGGTCCGGGACGGCCGTTCCCGTACATCTCCAACCTCTCGCTGAGCCTGCTCGTGCGGCTGCACGATCCAGACCTCGATCACGAGGTCTATGCGCGCGTGAAGGTTCCGAAGGAGGTCCTGCCCCGGTTCGTCGAGATCTCACAGAACTGCTTCATCCCGCTCGAGCAGATCATCGCGGCGAACCTCGACGCGCTGTTCCCGGGGATGGACATCATCAGCTATGGCCTGTTCCGGGTGACGCGGGACGCGGATTTCGAGGTCTCCGACGAGGCCGACGATCTGCTCCAGGCGGTCGAGGACGAGCTGCGGCGGCGGCGCTTCGGCGAGGTCGTCCGGCTCGAGGTCGGCGCCAGCATGGACCCCGTCCTCCGGAGCCGGCTGATCGAGTGGCTTGGCGTCGACGAGGTCCAGGTCTACGACGTCGAGGGGATGCTCGACCTCGGAGACCTGTGGGAGATCGCCAGTCTCGACGGCCACCCCGACATCCGCCAGCAACCGTGGACCCCGCTCACGCATCCCGCGTTCGTCCCGGGCCCCGGCGATCGCGACGACCAGCCCGACGTGTTCGCGCCGATGCGGACGCGGGACGTGCTCGTCCACTACCCTTACCAGTCGTTCGCGACCAGCGTGGAGCGGTTCGTCAGGCAGGCCGTCGACGATCCCAACGTGCTCGCGATCAAGATGACGGTGTACCGGACCTCCGACGACTCCGCGCTGGTTCCGTCGCTGATCGAGGCCGCCGAGAAGGGCAAGCAGGCCGTCTGCTTGGTGGAGCTGAAAGCCCGGTTCGACGAGCGTCAGAACATCGGCTGGTCCCGCGCCCTCGAAGAGGTGGGCGCGCACGTCGTCCACGGCATCCCGGGGCTCAAGACCCACGCCAAGGCGATCCTCGTCGTCCGCCGTGAGCGCGGCGGCATCCGCCACTACGTGATGATCGGCACCGGCAACTTCCACGCCAAGAACGCCCGCCTGTACGAGGACTTCGGACTGTTCACGACCGACCGGGAGATCGGACAGGAAGTCGCGAACCTGTTCAACACGCTGACCGGATACAGCCATCCGACGCGCGAGCACAAGGTCCTCGTCGCCCCGCACTCGATGCGCGGACCACTGATCGAGGAGATCGACCGCGTGATCGCCGCGCATCAGGCCGGCGAGAACGCCCGGATTGCGATGAAGATGAACTCGCTCGTCGATCAGCAATGCATCGAAGCGCTCTACCGCGCCTCACAGGCCGGCGTCCCGATCGACCTCAACGTGCGCGGAATCTGCTGCCTACGGCCGGGCGTGCCAGGCGTCAGCGAGACCATCAACGTCGTCTCGGTCGTTGGGCGCTTCCTCGAGCACTCCCGGATCTACTCGTTCCATCGGGGCGACGGGCACACGTACTACATCGGCTCGGCCGACCTCATGCCCCGCAACCTCGACAAGCGCGTCGAACTGCTCACGCCGGTCGAGGATCCCGAGCTTCAGGCCGAGCTCGAGGACACTCTCGAGCGTTGCTTCGCGGACGACACGAACGCGTGGACGCTCGACGCCGAGGGCGTGTGGAGCCGGCGGACCGGCCGGACGCGCAGCGTCCACCGGGAGCTCATGGAGCGGACGCTCCATCAGGCCGCGTTGACCGCCGCGACATAACCGCCCTGGCCCGCTAGCTGTCGCGGCCGTTCTTAGACCGGGCCCGGCGCATTAACTGCCGCGGCCGGCGCTCGGGCCGGCCGCGGTCAGTGCAGTTGTTCGCCTGCGCGTTGGTGGCTAAGGAATCCCGAAGCCCTGGCTCTGCTGGCTCTGGGTGGTCGCGCTCGCCGGCTGGGCGCCGAGCGTGAGCTTGATGCTCTTCGTCTGTCCGCCCCGGTTGACGGTCAGCGTCACGGTGTTTCCCGGCGCGTAGTTGGCGATCGTGGCCACGAACTGGTTGACGGAGGCCACCGGCGTCGAGTTGACGGCGGTGATCAGGTCACCTGCCTGGAGGCCGGCCTTAGCCGCCGGCGATCCGGCCACGATCGGCGAGGCGCCCGCGCTCGTGGCGCTCTTGGCGATCGCCGCGCCGCCGGTGACGGACGGGTCGAGGCTGACGCCGACGTAGGCGTTGTGCGCCTGGCCGGTCGAGATGATCTCGCGAGCGATCCGGGCGTCGCTGTTCGACGGAGTGGCGAAGCCGACGCCGGAGCTCGAGCCCTCGCCCTGACCGTTGGTGTTGTTCGTCTCGATCTGGTCGTTTAGGCCGATCACCTGGCCGGAGGCGTTGAGCAGCGGGCCGCCCGAGTTGCCGGGGTTGATCGGCGCGTCGGTCTGGATCGCGTTCGGGATCGTGAACTGGTTCGGCGCGTTGATCGTGCGGCCGACTGCGCTGACAATGCCGGCGGTCACGGTGTTCGGCAGGCCGAACGGGCTACCGATCGCGATCACGCTGTCGCCGACCTGAACCGCGCTCGAATCGCCCATCTGGAGCGGATGAAGCTCGGAGGCGGGCACACCCTGGACCCGGATGACCGCGAGGTCAGCGCCCGTGTCCGAACCGACGACGGTCGCCGGGGCCTTGGTCTGATCCGGGAAGGTCACCGTGATCTTCGAGGCGCCGGACACGACGTGCTGGTCGGTCAGGATGTCGCCCTTCTTGTCGAACACGACGCCGGCGCCTTCGCCCTGGGTCTGCTGGGACTGACCGAAGCCGAACACGCCACCGGTGTTCTGGGTCGAGGCAGTGGTGATGTCGACCACGCCGGGGCCGACGGAGCGGTAGATCTGGTTGATGGTCTGAGCTTTCCCATTGCTGAAGCTGGTCGGCAGGGTGGGCGAACTCGACGGCTGCACTACGGTCGTCGTGGTAACCGAGTGCGTGGTTGTGCCCCCGCTCGCGACGGCGAGCGCGATCGCCCCGCCGGCAATCGCACCGGCGACGATCGGAAGCAGACGGCTCAAGCCTTTCATGGGTGAGTTTCTCCTAGCAAAGCGTGACTCTTGTGTTCCCAGTACAGCAGGTGGCTATGAGAAACCAGTCAGAAATCCATGAGAGCGGCGTAAGAAGCCCGTGGGCCGGCTTACGCCGAAGGCACCGGCGTGGCCGGCGCCTGCGGCAGCCCGGCGCCCGGTGCGGGCACTGCCTGCTGCTTTGGCAGGGAGCCGGGGTGTGTGGGCGCGTTCTTGGGCGCCGGCACCGCAAATCCGGGGCCCATCGGCCGCGCCGGACGCATCTTGAAGAGGCGGAAGCCCTCGCCCGGGCCACCGAAACCCTTGCTATTGACCCGCTGGCTGAGACTCGCCGACCACCCCTTGAGGATCTGGTTCTCCTGCGCCTGGGTGATCACCTTGGCGCTGACCAGCTTGTCGAGGCGGTTCTTCTCGGCGGTGGTCATCGCCTGCTCGAGGCCGGCGACGGTCTTGCCCTTGGACGTGGCGATCTGCGCCAGCGACTTGCCGCTCGAGAGCTGCTGGAGGAGCTGCCCGCCGGTCAGTCCGAGGTAGGTCGCGGCTCCCGACAGCCCCCCGAATGCACGTCCAAATCCGCGACCGAATCCGGGCCCGAATCCAGACCCGGGAGCCGGGACGGCGAACCCCTTGCCGCCGGGGCCGGGGACGCCTGGGCCGCCCGGGCCGCCGGGGCCGCCGGGGCCATACGGGGCGAATTTGCGCAGTTGACCCAAGGGTCCCGCCGGGAACGCCGGCACACCGCCGCCGTTCCTAAGCCGCTGCTGGAGCGCGTTCGCCTGGGCCTGCGTCAGCTTTCCGGCCTTGACCGCGGCCTGGAGCTGATCAGCCGTCGCCCCGTCGAGCGCGGCGGTGAGCTGCTGCGGGGTCACGTGCAGCCGCTTGGCAACGTCGTTCAAGAACGCCTGGCGCGTGGTCGGACCGGAATTCTGGGTGGCGGCGTACGCGCCACCGGCGAACGCCGCCAATGCCAGCGCCGCCAGCCCGATCACGAGGTTTCGCTTGAGACTGCGATGCACCGTGCGCTCCTCAGTTGGCCGGGCGCTCCGTCAACGGTGCGCCCGTGGGCGGCATGCTTCCACCCGAGTTTGAGAGAACCATAAGAACTGCCTGAGGTCTTCACGCCACCCGTCGGCGTCTGGCGTCCAGGATTTTGCGCAGGCGCGCCGCCTCGCGCGCCGGCCGTTCGATGAGGCGCTCCCAGGTGATCCGGACGGTCACGTACCCCGCCTCCAGCAGCGCCGCGTCGCGCTCTCGGTCGCTCTCGAACGCCAGGCGATCGAGATGGAATTCCGCGCCGTCGAGCTCGACGATCACGCGCTCCTCGAGGAACAGGACGTCGGCCTCGTAGCCGAGCACGCGCGTGTTCGTGATCGGTGCCGGCAAGTCGTATCGGCGTGCGAACTCGACGAACGTGTCCTCGAACTCCGATCGTGTGGGGCCGCCGGCGCGCCGCGGATCGACAAAGGGTTCCAGTCGCTTGGTCGCGGGGTGGCGGGGGTGGCGATCGAGCAGCTCGGCCAGGTCCGAGCGGTTAAGCGTGTGTGTGAGGCGGGCGTCGCGCATCATGCGCCGGAGCGGCTTGTCGCCCAGCCTCGGCGCCATGTCGAACACAGTGCGGGCGGGGCTGGTGACGGGGACGCCGAGCTGGCGGGTGACGTCTTTCCGCGTCAAGGTGGGCACGCGATGGACGGTGATCCCTGGGCGCCGGCGGGCGGATTTCGCGGTGACCTCGAGCGGCGCCGACCAGTCCCTGACGTACTTCCAGAGGCTGGCCGCCGATCCGTGGCTGAGGACGGCGTCGGTGCCGCAGGCGAGCACGGCGGCGTGGGCGCGAGCCTCCATCCCCAGCGGCACGTGCCCGACCGCGTAGACGCCGCGGTAGACGGAGATCAACCTGCCGATCGCGACCCTGTACTCGATCGCCCGAGCTCCGAGGCCGAGATCCAGCAGCTGTTGTCGGGTGATGTACCCGTGCTGGGTCCGGGCAAGGGCCGCTATCGCCTTGTCGATTAATTCCGCCACCGCGCACCGGCCGTGCTGAATTTGCCCCCACTGTGGGGGCTTTTTCAGCACGCTCCGGTACTAAGAGTCGGTACGAGCCTGGTTTTCTTCCCCCAGGGCCACGAAATAGTCGAGGGCCTCGGGGTTCGCGAGCGACTCGCGGGACGCAGCCTGTTCGACAGGCGTCCCCATCAGGATCCGCTTAACCGGGACTTCCAGCACCTTCCCGGACAGCGTCCGCGGGACCTCGTCGATCTGCCTGATCTCGTCCGGTACATGGCGCGGCGAGCAGTCCTCGCGTACCCGCCGGCGAATGTCGCCGATCAGGTCATCGGAGAGCGACTGCCCCTCGCGGAGCACGACGAAGAGCGGCATCCAGGCCTCGGCGCCCTCCCGTGGCACGTCCACCACCAGCGCGTCGATCACGTCGTCGACCCCCAGCACCGCCCGGTAGATCTCGGATGTGCCCATCCGCACCCCTCCCCGGTTGATCGTCGAGTCGGACCGGCCGTAGATCACCGCGGTCTCCCGCGAGGTGATCTCGATCCAGTCGCCGTGCCGCCACACGCCGGGGTACACCGAGAAATAGCTCTCCCGGTAGCGCTCCCCCAAGTCATCGCCCCAGAAGAACACGGGCATCGACGGCATCGGCCTAGTGATCACGAGCTCGCCGACCTCTTCGATCAGAGGACGACCCTCGGGGTCCCAGGACTCGACCGCCGCTCCCAAGGCCCGGGCCTGTAGCTCGCCGAGATACACCGGGAGCGTCGGTACGCCGCCGACGAACGCCGTGCACAGGTCGGTGCCCCCCGACGTCGAGAACAGCCAGGTGTCCGACCCTAGCTGGTCATAGATCCACTGGAAGCCCTCCGGCGACAGTGGCGACCCGGTCGACCCCACAGACCGAAGCGCATCCAACGACCGTCCCTCGGATCGCAGGACCAATTCATCCTTCATGCATGCGCTGATGAACGCCGCGCTCGTGCCGAAGCACGTCATACCGGTGTCCGCCGCCAGGTCCCACAGCCTCCCCAGCGACGGATAGCCCGGATTCCCGTCGAACAGGACGATCGAGGCGTCGCTCAGGAGCATGCCGACGATGAAGTTCCACATCATCCAGCCCGTCGTGGTGAACCAGAACAGGCGGTCGCCGGCCTGCGCATCGAGGTGCAGCAAAGCCTTCTTCAGATGTTCGAGGAGGATCCCGCCCTGGCCGTGGACGATCGGCTTGGGCAGCCCGGTGGTCCCGGACGAATACAGAACCCAGAGCGGGTGGTCGAACGGAAGCTGGGCGAACTCCAGCGAGTCGGACGGCCCGAGAAAACCGTCCTCCCAACCGGACCCGGACAAATACCCCAGCCGAACGACCCGTGACAGCGACGGGATCTCGGCGGCGATCCGATCCACCGCGTCCCGGCGGTCGAAATCCTTGCCTCCGTAGCGGTAGCCATCGACCGCCAGCAGCACCTTGGGCTCGATCTGCGAAAACCGGTCGACGACGCTCCGCACGCCGAACTCGGGCGCGGCCGAGGACCAAACGGCCCCGATCGACGCACACGCGAACAGCGCGGCCACGGTCTCCGGGATGTTCGGCATGTACGCCGCCACGCGGTCGCCCTCGCCCACCCCCGACGCCCGCAACCCCGCGGCGATAGAGGCGGTCAACCCCCGCAGTTCCCCCCACGTCATCGAAGCCAGCTCGCGCGATTCCGACGCGTGCTGAATGGCGAGCGCGTCAGGGTCCTTGCCGGCAAACATGTGCTCGGCATAGCTCAGCCGCCCACCCGGGAACCACGACGCGCCGGGCATGGCATCGTTGCCGAGCACCCGCGCCGGCGGCTCGGAGAACCGCACGCCTGCGAACTCGACGAGCGAGCTCCAGAACTCCTGCAGGTCGAACACCGACCAGCGCCACAGGTCGTGGTAGCCATCGAACGACAACTCGCGGGTGTCCGATAGCCACGACTGGTAGCGATTCAGCGTCGTGCGCTCGATCCACTCCGCCGAGGGCGTCCAGAGGAGCTTGGGCTCGGCTTCGGCCACCGACGGAGTATCCCGTAGTACCGTTGGCAACGCATGCCTGCCGGCCGCAAACCGAGGCCTCCGCGCCGCGCCGACGGGCTGGCCGAGATAGTGCTGCCCGACCACGAGTGTCACGACGTCCGGCTCGGTGACCTGTGGAGCGGGCGCCCGGCCGCGCTCGTGTGGCTGCGCCACTACGGCTGACTGTATTGCAAGGCCCACGCGATGCAGTTGCATCGCGCCCGCAGCGACTTCGATGAGGCGGGCGCCACGCTGGTGCTCATCGGACAGGCCACGCCACGGCACGCCGCCCAGTTCCGCCGGCGTCAGGGAATCCAGTTGCCGGTGCTCGCCGACGAGGACCGAGTGAGCTACAAGGCCGCCGGCGCCAAGGTCGCAGGGATCACCGACCTGTTCGGGCCCAAGGTGATCGCGAAGGGGGCCCTGACCGGCGTCCGGGAAAAGGCGATCCAGACTCGCACGATCGGTGACGCCGCTCAGCTCGGCGGCGCAATCGTCGTCGAACCGGATGGCAACATCTCCTGGTCGCACATGTCGAACGACGCCGGCGACAACGCCTCGCCCGAGGAGATCATCGCCGCGGTCCGCGACCTCGTCGCGTAGCGTTCGCGACGTGCCGCCCCCAATACCGCTGCTGGCCCCGTTCGCGGGCACGGTGATAGCGATCGCGCGGGCGGCCGACGAACCGGTGAGCGCAGGCCAGACGCTCGTCGTGCTAGAGGCGATGAAGATGGAGCACGAGATCGCGGCCGGCGTTGATGGCACGGTGCGAAGCGTCGACGTCGCGGTCGGCGACACGGTCGCGGAGGGTCAGCGTCTGGCGCTGGTCGCGCCGGAAGCTACGATCGCCGCGGCACCGGCGACACAGCAATCCCTCGAGCCCGACGGCAACCGCGACGACCTCGGCGCCGTCAACGCCCGCCACGCCCAGACCCTCGACGCCGCCCGCCCCGAGGCCGTCGCCAAACGCCACGAACAGAGCCGCCGCACCGCGCGCGAGAACCTCGACGACCTGATCGACCCCGGCAGCTTTGTCGAGTACGGACCGCTCATCTTCGCCGCCCAGGAGCGCCGGCGCCCAAAGGAGGAGCTGATAGAACGCACGCCGGCCGATGGTCTCGTCGCCGGCACCGCCACGATCGACGGCGCGCCGGCGGTCGTCATGTCGTACGACTACACCGTCCTCGCCGGCACCCAGGGGATGCGCAATCACCTGAAGAAGGACCGGCTGTTCGAGATCGCCGAGCGCCGGCGCCTCGCGGTGGTCGTGTTCACCGAGGGCGGTGGCGGCCGCCCCGGAGACGTCGACGTGCCGCACGTCGCCGGCCTCGACGTGCGCGCCTTCCATCTGTTCGCGCGCTTGAGCGGCCTCGTCCCGCTCGTCGGGATCGCGTCCGGGTATTGCTTCGCCGGCAACGCCGCGCTGCTCGGGTGCTGCGACGTCGTGATCGCAACCGAAGACTCGAGCATCGGCATGGGCGGACCGGCGATGATCGAGGGCGGCGGGCTGGGCGTGTTCGAGCCGATCGAGGTCGGGCCGATTGACGTGCAGGACGCGGCCGGGGTGATCGACCTCAGGGTCAAGGACGAGGCGTCCGCGGTCATGGCCGCCAAGCGCTATCTGTCGTATTTCGCCGGACGACCCGAGTCGATCACGCTAAACGCACCCGAGACGCTGCGCGACCTCATCCCCGCGAACCGCAAGCGGATCTACGACATCCGCACGGTCATCGACACGCTCCTCGGCGACGTGCTCGAGTTACGCCGCGGCTTCGGTGCCGGCATCGTGACCGGGCTCGCCCGCGCCGAGAACGGCAGCCCGCTCGGCGTGATCGCCAACAATCCGGCCCATCTCGGCGGCGCGATCGACTCCGATGGCGCCGACAAGGCCGCCCGCTTCATGCAGCTATGCGACGCGTTCGGCCTTCCGATCCTGTTCCTGTGTGACACGCCGGGCTTCATGGTCGGACCGAACGCCGAGAGAACCGGGACCGTCAGACACTTCTCCCGCCTGTTTCTAACGGGCGCGAACCTCACGGTCCCAACCGGGACGATCGTGCTCCGCAAGGGCTACGGGCTCGGGGCGCAGTCGATGGCCGCGGGCGGCTTCAAGGCGCCGCTGTTCACCGTTGCGTGGCCGACGGCCGAGTTCGGCGGGATGGGACTCGAGGGCGCCGTCCGCCTCGGGATGCGGCGTGAACTGGAAACGATCGAAGATCCGGGGGAACGGGAGCGGGCATATAACGCGGCGGTCGCGGCCGCGTACGAACGCGGCAAGGGACTCAACATGGCGGCGTACTTCGAGATCGACGACGTGATCGATCCCGCTGACAGCCGGCGCTGGATCGCAACCCTGGTCGACAACCGCAAGCCCGGCGATTGGCGAACTCGCCGAGCCAAGCGCCGCCCCTACGTCGACGCGTGGTGAACGGCGTGGTGAACGGTCTGTGGACCGGCCGGCGACCCCGGGCGGGAGTCACGACCCGGGGCCGCCGCCGGTCCCCAGCTGCGGGGTTCGGAAATCCGTCCGCAAGCGACGAGGCGCACATTCGTCGCGCCAGCGAGCCTAAGCCCCGCCCCGTCAGTTCTCCATAAGCGCTCAGGGAACGACGCCCGGCGCGGCCCGGGAATGCGGGTAGTACCGGTAGGTGTAGGGATTGGGGGCGCCCGAGCCGAGCTGCGGTCCGACGCCGGCGCCTCCATAGGATGGGACGGTCGGCACAGCGGCCGCGAATAGCCGGGAGAGCACGAGCAGCAACACCAGCGAGCCCGCGACGATCCACGCCACGACCACCGCGCGCCGAAGCCACATCGCCCCGGCGGGCGGCGACCCGGACCATGCTGCACGAGCCGACCCCGCAGCAGCAGGAGCCGCCGGCGCCGGTGTCGCCCGCACGACCGCCCGCGCCGGCGCCGGCCCGGGATAGCGGTCGTTCAGGCGCCCCTCCGCCAGCAACCCGCGCAGCGCTCGCTGCCACTCACCCGCCGGCGGGCGGTTGACCGCGTCGGCGGCCAGAGCGCGCGCGAGCAGTCCGTGGAGTTCGGCCGGCACGTGCCGCAGATGAGGCCCGGCGGCGCGGGCGTCGTGCGAGCGCGCGAACAACCGCAGGATTACGAGCCCGAGCTTGTAGGCGTCGGCCGCGCGTGTACTCGGCGATTCCCCGAACGCCGAAGGAATCTCCCAGTCCCCCGTCTCCACAGACAGGAGCGCCTGGCGGCCGTGGAACACCATCGAGTCGCAGTCAATGAAGCACACCTCGGGCTCGTCGCCGGCGCCGAAAGCAATCATCAGATTGTTGGGAGCGATGTCGCTGGCGACGATCGCGTGGCGGTGCAGGAAGGCCAGCGCGTCGCAGATCCGCTCGGCGACCTCCGCGCGCGTGAACGTGTCCAGGCGTACGCCGAGTCCACGCGTCTGCAGAAACGAGTCGGCGCCGAGCAGGTGCTCCAAGGTCAACAGCACCGGCTCGCGCCGGCCGCTCGGCATCACGAACGGCGCCGAGAACCGGCCGCTCACGTCGCACATCAGGATCCCGGCGGCGACCGAGCCGTTGCGGACAATCGCCCGCGGCCACGCCGCAACTCGCTCGATAGCGCCGCGCAGATCCGCATCGAGCAGGTGTCCCCAGGCCACCATTTCGGTCAGCACACGCTCCGCTCCGGCCGGAGGTGCACGCCGGTACAGCTTCACAACGACGGGGCCGCCCCCGACCCCCGCGGGTACGGCCGCCGGCCGGTAAACCCGGCCCTGGCCTCCAAACCGGGAAATCGCCACAAGCTCGCCGAACTCCTCGACCGCAACCACCCGGCGCTCGAGCCCGGCCGCGACCGCCACGAGCGCGCTCACGACGACCCCGGACCCCAGACCGCGATCAGACTGCGATCGTCGTCGTAGGTGCTGCGGCTGAAGTCGAGGAGCCGCGCGAAATCGACCGCGTCGGGCGGGCGGGCAAGCTCGCGCGCGAGCGCGAGGCCGACCTCCCCGGCGCCGCCGGCGAGCGGCAGCGCCAGCCCGTCGGTGCACAGGAGCAGGACGGATCCGCGGTCGAGCTGCCGGCGCGCGGCGGGAACCGCGTCGGCGCCGCCGAACCGCGGAAGCGCCTGAACGCCGCGGCCGACCAGGCCATCCGCGCTCTCTGGCGCCGAACCCACGACCGAATCGTATTCCTTGCCCACCAACACATACGCCGGCGAATCGCCGACCGCGGCCACCTGCACGTCAGAACCCCGGACGGCCGCCACCAACAGCGTGGTCGCAAGCGACCGAGCCGCCTCGTCCACTCCCGCCGAAGCATCCCCCGAAGCCCGCCGGTGCTCCTCGACCAACGCCCACGCCGCCTGTTCGAACACCGCGCCCCAATCGACGGACGCGCACCCATCGTCGAGCTGCCGGGCGACCGCGGCCGTCGCATAGCGAACGGCGAGCGCCGCGCCCAGGTCGGACCGCGACGCCCCGGACACGCCGTCCGCGACCGCGGCGATCAGCGTGCCCGAGTCCGCGTGCGGCCGGAGGCAAATATCGTCCTGCCGCGGACCGCCGCTGTAACGCTTCGACAGCCCTCGGACCGACGCGGCGCGGACCGTTAACCCGAACGCCTCCCCACCGTCGGCGACCGTGTCCGGCCGGTAGGGCTCGGCCGAGGCGAGCCGCGCCTCGATCACAGCGGCCGGCTCGCCGATCGTCACCGGACCCCGTGCCAGCCGGACCCGGCGGCGGACCGCGTGGCGTCCGGCGGCAGTCATGGGCCGAACCTACACGAGCGGCGCGTCGAGCTGGACGAACCCCTCCGGCTTCTCGAACTCGATCGAGTGATCGCCCCGGTCGAGCCGCTCGGCCGACGCGACCATCGAATTCAGCATCGACGCCGCGAATTCCGCGATCGCACCCGCCGTCGACGCCCCCGAGGTCATCATGAACCCGTAGCGGGGCGAACTCGCGAGCTGGCCGATCACCTCGGTGTCGGCCTCGCCAACCCCGAACGCGAGGATATTGGGCCGCTCCCGGAACTCCGGATCCTTGAGCTCCGCCAACCGAGCCTGCCACTTGTCGGCCTTCTCGGTGGGCAGGCCGTCGCTCAGGAAGAACACCGATGGGCGGTGCACCTGATAGCCGTTGCCCTTGAGCAGGGCCACGTCGGCGGGGATCGTGTGACGGAGCGCCTCGAGCGCGCTGGCGTAGCTCGTGCCACGCCCCCGCGGCGACAGCGTCGGGAGCACGAGATCCTCGCTCAGCTCCGAGAGCTCGAGCCGCGTCTGCGCGCTCTCGGCAAACGTGATGATCCCGAACCTGACCTTCTTTCCGATCAGGGGATGCTTGGCCACCTCGTCGCGCAGGTCGATCAGGCCCTGGTTGACCGCCGCGATCGGTTCGCCGGCCATCGAGTGCGACTCGTCGCCGACGAAGTACATCGGGAGGACCTGCCCGACCACCGCCGGCGTCGGCTCGGGGGCAGCCGGCTCGGCCGCCACCGGCCGCGGGATCACGGGCTCGATCGGCTCGGGAGACCCGGGATCAGCGACTTCGCCCGCGGCCTCCCGTACGCCTGTCGGGAGCTTGATCTTCATCACGCCCCCGATGTCGTGCTCGTTCCGCCGGAGCCGTTCGGTGGGCGTGAGGGGATCAGCAGGTGCTGGCAGGCCTTGCTCGCGGCCTGGAATTTCGCGTTGGACTCGATGTTTCGCGGGAAGATCGCGCCCTTGCCCGAGAAGTTCGGGGCCGGCAGGTTGTAGCCGTGCTGCTTGACGCATGCCACGAAGCTGTTGATCGCGGTGTGCGAGATCCGCCCGCGGAAGCCGCGACCGCCGGCACCAAAGCCGAAGCGCGCGCCGCACGCCTGGAACGCGGCCCGCATCTTCGGGCTGATGTTCGCCTCGCCGCCGGGACCGCCGCCGAAGAAGAACCCTCGCCGCGGCGTCGTGCCGGTGCCGGACGTACCGGTCCCGGTCGTGCCGGTCCCGGTGGTCCCGGTGCCGGTTCCACCGCCCGCGCCGCCCGCGCCGCCTGGCGGCGGTCCACTCCCGGCCGGGCGCGCCGGCAACGTCACGCCGTGCGCCTTCAGGCACGCTACGAGCTGGGTGCGCCTCGCGCTCCCGGTAGTGCTTCCGCCGCTTCCCCCCGAAGAGGCGGAAGCGGTCGTGCCGCTCGACGAGCTGGTCGAGCTGCTGCTGCTGGCGCTACCGCACGCGGCGAGCAGGCCGCCGGCAGCAATGGTTGCGAGCGCTATGGCCACTCGCCTGGATCCTGTGTTCAACACTGCGTTCCTTTCGTAATAACGAAGCTGCTTATCCGCCGCCGCCCCCAAACAGGGAGCCCACCGCGGACGAGCCGCTGGTGCTGCTAGAACCGCCGGCACCGCCGCCGCCGGCACCGCTGCCGCCACCGAGACCAGCGCCGGTGTCGCTCAGGGTGGTCGCGGACACCGTTCCGTTTGAGTTCTTCGCGCCAGCGACGACGACGGTGTCGCCTGGCCGCACGGCGTTCTTGCCAACCGACACGTTCTTGGTCACCTTGGTCGCGCTCGACAGCGTCACCTTCACCGTGTTGCCGTTGGCTTCAGAGATGTAAAGCGTGTTGCCGCTGACGCCGCTGACCGTGCCGAACGTCGCGCCAGCGCCGCTCGCGCCGCCCCCGCCGAACAGGCTGCGGAAGCCACTGCCGCCGCCGGCCGCGCCCGCACCGGTGGCGCCGGCCCGCGACGTCGCACCGCTCGTGCCGCTGGTCGCGCCACCCGCGCCCGTCCGGCCAGCAGCGGCAAGACGCGCCGCCGCACCGCTCCCGAAGGCCCCGGCCCCGGCGGAGCTCGAGGAGCTCGACACCTGGCTCTTCTCGACGCGCACGCCGACGTAGAACCCAATCACGCCGAGCAGCAGCGCAAACACGGCCGCGCTCGTCTTGGTGAACCATTGCCGGCGACGACGCCCCGGGAGCGCGAACTCCTCGGACCCCTCGTGATAGCTGTCCCACTCCTCCTCGGGCCGGTCGTAGGGGATCGCGTTCATCTCGCCACCTCGTGTTTCTTGTTGTTCACTCAAAGCGGAGTGCCTCGATCGGCCGGAGCGCCGCGGCGCGGCCGGCCGGATAGGTGCCGAAGAAGAGCCCGGTCAGGACCGCGGCGCCGAACGCGAGCCCGATCGAGTAGGGCGCTATCACCGGCTGCACGCCGGCGATCTTGAACTGGCTGCCGATGATTCCGGCGATCACCCCCGCGACGCCGCCGAAGAACGACACGAGCACGGCCTCGACCAGGAACTGGATCAGGATGTCGCTGTGGCGGGCGCCGACCGCTTTGCGGATCCCGATCTCGCGGGTGCGCTCGGTGACCGACACCAACATGATGTTCATCACGCCGATCCCGCCGACGAGCAGCGAGATCGCCGCCACCTCGCCGAGCAGCGTCGTGAAAACCTTGCTGCTCGCGGTCGAGGTCTGGATGATCGAGCTCTGATTGATTACGTTGAAGTTGCTCGTGCCCAGCGACCCGGCGGTTGGTGGATCGAGCTGGTTGAGGATGTTCGTGACCTCGGTCTGCGCCGCGTTCAGCTGATCGCGCGACTTCGCCTGGACGACGATCTGGCTGATGTTCCCGTAGCCCGTGAGCGTGTCCTGGACCGCGGTCAGCGGGGCGATCCCGACGTCGTCCTGGTTCGAGGTGCCGTTAGACCCCTTGGCTGCGGTCACGCCGATGATCTGGAAGTTCGTGCCGTTGACCCGGATCGTCTGGCCCACCGGATCGGAACCGCTGAACAGCTCGCTGACGACGGTCGGACCCACCACGAGAACGCGACTGTGGTTTTGCTCGTCAGCGCTCGTGAACCACGACCCCTCCGCCATTGTGTAACTCCGCGCCGCCTCGTAGGACGTCGTCGTCCCGACGAACGAGGAGGGCGAATACGTGGTCTCGCCCGAGGTCAGCGTCACGCTGTTGGCGGTCACGACCGGAGACGCGCTCTTAACGTCGAGCGCCTGGTAAGGGTTCACGAGCGCGTTCGCGTCGGCCACGGTAAGGCCGGTGCTCGCGCTGGCGGTGCTGCTGCCGCCGCCCCGGCGGAACAGGCCCCCAAGCGTCGGCGCGCCACTCACCAGCAGGACGTTGCTTCCAAGCTGATCGATCTGATTCTCGACCGCGGTCGAGGATCCGGTGCCTACGGCGATCAGCACGATCACCGACCCGACCCCGATCATCAGCCCGAGGATCGTCAGCCCCGAGCGCAGCTTGTTCGCTGCCAAACCGGCGAGCGCGATACGAACGGTCTCGATCACGTCACTCGCTCCGCGGACTCCGACTCGGTTACTTCGTCGGAAAGGATCGTCCCGTCGCTGATCCGGATGACCCGCCGGGCGTGCGCAGCCACATCGTGCTCGTGCGTGATCAGGATGATCGTCCTGCCCTGGTCGCTCAAACGGCTGAAGATCCCGAGCACCTCGGCCGAGGAGACCGTGTCGAGCGCGCCAGTGGGCTCGTCCGCGAGGATCATCGCCGGATTCGTGACGAGCGCCCGCGCGATCGCCACGCGCTGCTGCTGCCCGCCCGACAGTTCCGAGGGCATGTGATGCACCCGCGGCCCGAGCCCGACCTGGTTCAGGGCGGCGAGCGCGCGGTCGTGCCGCGCCGACCGGTGAACGCCGGCATACGAGAGCGGCAGCTCGACGTTCTGGAGCGCGCGCGTACGCGGGATCAGGTTGAAGCTCTGGAAGACGAAGCCGATGTGCCGGTTGCGAACGTCGGCGAGCGTGTCGTCGTCGAGGCCGCGGACGTCGATCCCGTTCAGCCGGTACACGCCGCGAGTCGGCAGGTCGAGGCACCCGATGATGTTCATCAGCGTGGTCTTGCCGCTCCCCGAGGCGCCGACGATCGCGACGTATTCGCCGCGCTCGATCCGCAAGCTGACGCCGCGCAGCGCGTGCACGGCGATGTCGCCGACCGCGTACGTCTTGTGGACGTCGACGAGTTCGATGACCGGCGCGGCGCGGGAACCGCTCAGGGGCGAGGGCACTCGTTCCTGACCGGGCGCTGGCCCCGCGCGCCGAGCGGCCTGGTCACGCCTGGTCTCGAGCACGCGCTGCGCCCGCGCCACCGCCGGCCGCCGCGGCAAACGCGAACCGCCCGCCATCAACCGCCTCCGGCGCGGCGGAGGAACGCGCCGCCGCCGCCGCCGAACCCGCCGCCACCGAGTCCACCGAGGCCGCCCCCGCCGAGGCCGCCTCCGCCCAGCGTCCCGGATCCCGATGATCCGCTCGTCGAGGTCGAGCTCAGCGACGGCAGCGCGATCGTGACCACCAGCGAGTCGCCGGCGTTGACGCCGCTGATGATCTGCGTACGCGAGTCGCCGCGCAGCCCGACCACCACCTGCTGGGTCACGTCCTTGCCGTTCTTCTGCAGCGTGACCGTTCCGAGCGAGCCGCTGCCGGTAACGGCGGAGTTCGGGACCGTGACACCCGACGCCTGGCCGGTAATCACCGACGCCGATGCGCTCATGCCGGGCTTGACCCGGGAGTCGTTCTGGTCGAGGGTGAGCGTCGCGTCATAGGAGACGACGCTGCTGCTGGTCGTCCCCACCAGCGAGATCGAGCTCACATGGGCGGCGAGCTCGACGCCGGCGAGGGCGTCGAGGGTCACGGTGGCTGACTGCCCATCGTGGACCTTGCTGATGTCGGACTCACTGAACGCGACGGTCATCGTCAGCGTGTTCGTGTTGATGATCTCGGCGAATCCGGAGCTCGAACCGCTCGAGGACGACGAGCCCGTGCCACCCAGGCTGCCGGCCGTCGCGGAACCGCCCGAGCCGGACGACCCGCTCCCGGAGCTTGACGACGAGGACGAGCTCGACGACGAGGACGACCCCGAGCCGCCGCCGGACACTGCGTCACCGGGGGTGAGGCTCGACAGGGAAGCGATCGTCCCGCTCGTGGGGGCGTAGAGCTTCGTGTTGTTGACCGCGGTCTCCGCGGTGTGCACGGCTGCCTGAGCGCTGTACACCGCGGCCTGGGCCGAGGCGAGGCTGCTCGGCGACGGCGTAGCCGTCGTCGTCGTGGTCGGAGTCGAGGGGGTCTTCGCCGCCGAGCTGCCGCCGCTCGAGGACGACGACCGCGTCGAGCTCGGCACGACCACTGTCACGGTCACGCTCGGCGTGGTCTTCGTCATCTTGGTGCCTGACTTGGTGGTCGAGGTTCCCGACCCATGCGTCCCTGGGGAGGTCACTGGCGTGGTGGTGCCCGGGTGGTACGCCGCGTACTCGACGGTCTGCGCGGGTGCCGAGTAGCTCGTCGTGGACGCCGATCCTCCCGATCCGGAGGATCCCGACCCGGACGACCCCGACCCGCCGCTCGAGCCGCAGTTGGCCGTGGTCTGGTCCTGGAGACAGGTCAGCTGGTCCTCCGCCGAGGTCAGCTGCGACTGCGCCTGGCTCAGCTGCAGATTCGCCGACGTCGGGTCGAGATCGGCGAGGAGCTGACCGGCGTTCACCTGCTGGCCGGTGTGCACGTAGACGTCCTGCAGCGTCCCGCTGGTGTTGAAGTTGACGCTGACGTCCGTGCCCGCGGCGATGTTGCCGCTGCCGGTCACCGTCGACTGGACTACGCCCTGCTCCGCGGTGACGATCTCCTTCGTGGTCCGCGCGGAGCTGGTCGGCACCCCGATCTCAGATACCGCGAGGACGGCGACAACCACTGCCGCGACCCCCAGCGCGTAGAGAACCCAGGGCCTAGACGGTCGATCCCGGCGAGTCTTCATGGGAGTGGCAATCCATTGCCGAGTGGAGGGCAGGCAGACAGCGCAGAGCTTTAGACGATGCGGAAGGCACGATCGCTCAGCGTTGTAGCGCCGGGCGTATCAGCTCTGCGTAAGCACTCTTGCGGTCCTCTTAGGAACCGCGGTGACGGTCACCGGCGAGAGCGCCGGGAGGTCGATTCGGACCACGAGGCCGCCGGCCTCGGGCGCCTCTATCTCGAGCGTGCCGCCGTGGGCCACCACCACCGAGCGCACGATTGACAGCCCGAGGCCGAAGCCCCCGCCGCCCCGGTCGAGCCGCCGGAATGGCTCGGTCAGCTTGTCGGCGTCAGCGGCGTCGATCCGCGGCCCGCCGTTGGCCACGGTCACGAGCACGCGGCCGCCCGAGCTCCGTGTGGTCACGGTCAGGAATCCGCCGGGCCGGTTGTGGCGGATGCCGTTGTCGACGAGGTTCGCGATCATCCGCTCGAGCAGCGCCGGCTCGCCTCGCGTCCACGCCGGCTCGAGGTCGTCGCGCACCTCGACGTCAGCTTCACGCGCGCGTGCGCGAAGGTCCGTGACGCAGTCGGCCGCGAGCGCGGACAGGTCCGCCGGCTCCTCTCGTCCGGTGGCGGCTTCGCTTCGCGCCAGCATCAGCAGTCCCTCGATCAGCCGCTCGCACCGGTCGACGGTCTCGCGCACCGCCTCGCCCATCCGCCGGAGCTCGTCGACGGTGGCGTCCGGGTCGGCAAGCGATACGTCGACCTCGGTCCGCATGATCGCCAGCGGCGTTCGCAGCTCGTGCGAAGCGTTGGCCACGAAGTGGCGCTGGCTCGCGAACGCCGAGTCGAGCCGGCCGAGCATCCCGTCGAACGTGTCCGCGAGCTGCTTGAGCTCGTCGGCCGGCCCCTCGAGGCTGATCCGCTCGCCCAGGTTCTCGCCCGACACCCGGCGCGCCGTCGCGGTGATGTCGCGCAGCGGGCGGAGCGCCCGGCCCGCGAGCAACCAACCGGCGGCGACCGACACCATCGTCATCGCGCCGAGCGCGACCACGTACTCGATCAGCAACCGGTGGAGCGCGTCGGCGCGCAGCTGAGCGCGGATGGCTTCGGCGATCCTCGCATCGAACCCGGTAGGACGGCCGATCGGCGGCGCGGGCAGCCCTAACCTACGCAGCTCCTCGCGAAATGCCCCGTTGCCGCTCAGGCCGTTCAGGTTGTGGCGGACGAGCTCGTAGCCGATCGTGAGCAGCACGGCGCCCGAGACCAGGAACACGAGGCCGTAGAGCAGCGTGAGGCGTAGACGGATCGTCGGTGCCGGGAGGCGAAGCGAGGCCCGGCCGAGGCGCATCAGGTCATCCGATAGCCGACGCCGATCACCGTCTCCACGACCGGCGGGTCGCCCAGCTTGCGCCTGAGCGTCATGATCGTCATGCGCACCACGTTCGTGAACGGATCGGTGTGCTCGTCCCATACGCGCTCGAGGAGCTCCTCGGCGGATACGGTAGCCCCGTCGGCGCTCAGTAGCACCTCGAGCACGCCGAATTCCTTGCGCGTGAGCTCAACCGGCTGGCCTTCACGCGTGACCTGCCGGCGCGCAGGATCGAGCTCGATGTCGTCGTGAGCGAGCACCGGCGGCCGGCTCGGAGTGGCCCGGCGCGCCAGCGCATGAATCCGGGCGACCAACTCGGCGAACCGGAACGGCTTCGGCAGATAGTCGTCGGCGCCGAGCGACAGGCCCTCGACGAGGTCCTCGAGCGCGCCGGCGGCGGTCAGCATCAGGATCCCGGTCTCCGGGCGCTCGCCCCGAACAGCCCGGCAAACGTCGTCGCCGTGTAGCCCCGGCAGATCGCGATCGAGCACGAGCACGTCGTAGCGGACGACCCGCGCCTTGACGAGCGCGTCCGTCCCGTCCGCGGACAGGTCGACCGCCATGCCCTCGCGCCGGAGCCCTCGCGCGATTGCCTCAGCCAGCCTCGACTCGTCCTCTGCAATCAGCACGCGCAATGTGCAATCCAGGATGACGGCCGGCGCATAAGGAACCCATAAGAGACAAGGTTCGCCCGCGAGGCAGGCTTCGCCTCCACCGAACGGGGTATCAACCTCTACATCAACTGACGTTACATTGATTAGTGTTATCGTCCACCGAGCATGGCCCAACAGAACCTCACTGAGCGCGGAATGGCGGTCGGCCTCCGGGCGCTGAACCGCCTCGCCAGCAATGGGCTGATCGACCGCTTCGGTCTGAGAGACCCGGCGCAGCGCGTCCTCCACACCGCCTCGAAGGCGACGGTCCGCACCGCCACCCGCGCCGGCCGAACGTTCGCGGCCACCCAGAAGCTGTCCAAGCCAGCCCGCCAGCCGCGCGCGGGGCGCAGCGACCTGTTCGACCTGACGCCCGACGACGAGCAGCAGATGCTCCGTGAGTCGGTCCGCGACTTCGCGCTCGCCAAGCTCCGCCCCGCCGCCCAGCAGGCCGACGAGGCGTGCGCCACCCCGAACGAGCTGCTCGAGCAGGCCAACGAGCTGGGGCTGACGATGGTCGGCGTCCCCGAGGAGCTCGGCGGCGCCGTCGCCGAGCGCTCCGCGGTCACGACCGTGCTGATGGCCGAGGCGCTCGCGCAGGGCGACATGGGGATCGCGGTGGCGTGCCTCGCGCCAGCCGGCGTCTCGACCGCGCTCAGCCTGTGGGGCGATGCCGATCAGCAGGCGACCTATCTGCCCGAGTTCGTCGGCGAGAACGTGCCGGCCGCCGCCCTCGCCCTGCTGGAGCCGCGGCCGCTGTTCAACCCGTTCGAGCTCCAGACGCGCGCCCGCCGCGCCGGCGGAGGCTTCGTGCTCGACGGCGTCAAGTCGCTCGTGCCCCGGGCGGCCGACGCCGAGCTGTTCATCGTCGCCGCCGAGCTCGTTGATGAAGATCCCCCCCACCCCGCGCTGTTTATCGTCGAGCCCGGCACGGCCGGCCTCGGGATCGAGCCTGAGCCCGGAATGGGGATCCGCGCCGCCGCCACCGGGCGGCTCGTGCTCGAGGGCGCGAAGGTACCCGCCGGCGCTCTGCTCGGCGAGGGCAGCGCCGATGTGATGACCGAGTGCATCCACCTCTCGCGCCTTGGATGGTGCGCGCTCGCGGTCGGAACCGGCCAGGCCGTGCTCGACTACGTGATCCCGTACGTGAACGAGCGCAAGGCGTTCGGCGAGCCGATCTCCTCGCGCCAGTCGGTCGCGTTCACGATCGCCAACATCGCGATCGAGCTCGACGGCATGCGGCTGGCCACCTACCGCGCGGCGAGCCGCGTCGACCAGGGGCTCCCGTTCGGACGCGAGGTCGCGCTTGCGCGCCGCCTGTGCGCCGAGCGGGGCATGGCGATCGGCTCCGACGGCGTGCAGATGCTCGGCGGCCACGGTTACGTCAAAGAGCATCCCGTCGAGCGCTGGTATCGCGACATGCGCGCCGGCGGCGTGATGGAAGGGGCGCTGGTCGTGTGATCAACCTCGAGACCCCCAAGAAGTTCGAGTTCCTGGTCAGCCAGGCCCATCAGGTGGCGGCCGAGATCTTCCGCCCCAACTCGCGCAAGTACGACGGCGACGAGCACAGCTACCCCAAGGAGCTCGACATGCTCGCCGCCGTGATCGACGGCATGAACGAGGGCGGCGCGCTCAGCGGCGCCGGCGCGGGCGCCGTCGGCGGCGGCGGAAACGGTTCTAAGGCCAAGCACAACGACAGCGGCAACCGCAACGGCACCAACATCGCGAGCCTCCTCGGCCTGACCGAGCTGTGCTGGGGCGACGTCGGCCTGCTGCTGACGATGCCCCGCCAGGGCCTCGGCCAGGCCGCGATCGCCGCGGTCGCCGACGAGGAGCAGCTGGCGCGCTTCGGCGGCAAGTGGGCCGCGATGGCGATCACCGAGCCGGAGGCCGGCTCAGACTCGGCGGCGATCCGCACGACCGCGACCCTCGACGGAGACGAATATGTCCTCAATGGCGAGAAGATCTTCGTCACCGCGGGCGATCGCGCCGAGCTGATCGTGGTCTGGGCCACGCTCGACCGCAAGCAGGGCCGTGCCGCGATCAAGTCGTTCGTGGTGGAGCGCGAGAACCCGGGCCTGATCCTCGAGCGGCTCGAGCACAAGCTGGGCATCCGCGCCTCCGACACGGCCGACTTCCGCCTCGAGAACTGCCGGATCCCCAAGGAGAACCTGCTCGGGAGCCCCGAGATCGAGCCCAAGCGCGGATTCGCCGGCGTCATGCAGACGTTCGACAACACGCGCCCGCTCGTCGCCGGCATGGCGATCGGCGTCTCGCGCGCGTGTCTCGAGCGGACCCGCGAGCTGCTCGCCGAGGCCGGCGTCGAGATCGACTACGACCTCCCGCCGCACTCGCTCCTCGCCGCCGCCTCCGAGTTCATCGCGATGGAGTCCGACTGGGAGGCCGCCCGCCTGCTGACGATGCAGGCCGCCTGGATGGCCGACAACAAGAAGCCCAACTCGCTCCAGGCTTCGATGGCCAAGGCCAAGGCCGGCCGGACCGCCACGGACATCGCGCTCCGCTGCGTGGCGCTGTGCGGCTCGATCGGCTTCGGCGAGGGCGAGCTGCTCGAGAAGTGGGCCCGCGACGTCAAGATCCTCGACCTGTTCGAGGGCACCCAGCAGATCCAGCTTCTGATCGTGGCGCGCCAACTGCTGGGGAAGACGTCCGCCGAGTTGAAGTAGGGGCCGCCTGCGGCGGCATCCATGGGACCACCCGGCCCCATCCGGACGGGGTATGCGGCCCCATGGACGCCGAGCGAAGCGAGGCCCAAATCAATGCCGGGGCGCCGTCGTCACCGAGAATGCCGCCCCGAACGGATCCGCCACCACGGCCTGCCGCGTCGGAATGCTGTCGAACGGCGGGACGAGGACGCTGCCCCCAAGCTCCGGCGCCCGAGCAGCCAAGTCATCGGCGTCCGTCACCCAGAAGTCGACGCTCCAACGAGCCGGCCCGTCGTCCTGCGCCATGACCGCGATCACGTCACGCGGCACGGGTTGCGCCGGCTCGCCACCGACGTAGCCCGGCAGCCGAAACAGGCTGATTCCCGGCGCGAACTGCTCGTTCTCCCATCCGAACAGGTCGTGGTAGAAGCGGGCAGCCGCGTCTGTGTCGCCGGTGTGGAGCGCGCTCATCGCGTACGCCGCCGCCTCGTTGACCAGCTGACAGCCCAGGCGGTCCGCGGGCTCCCACACCCCGATCACGGCCCCATCGGGATCCGCAATGGCCGCGAGGCGCCCCGCCGGCAAGACGTCGAACGGCTCGACGATCACCCGGTCCGCAGCCCGCGCGGTGTCGTCGGCGCTCGCCACGGACACGTACGTGTTCCAGCCAGGAGACACGCCGGGCGGAGCCTGACCGACTCCGGCCACGTCCCGCCCGCGCACCTTGGCCACGTAGTAGTCGCCGGGACCCGGACCGTCGAACTCCCACCCGAAGAGCTCACCGTAGAAGTCCGTCGCAGCCCTCGGGTCGGAGACCAGGTTGTCGACCCAGCAGGGGACGCCGGCCGGATAGGAGTCACGTTCGCTCATCGATGCTTCTACCTCCCAATCGTCTAGTTGGAAAAACCAACTTTATAGTCGCCTAAACCTACTGTCAACTGATAGGGTCCAACAACTTGGTCGGAAAACGGACATACGGAGATCCATGCGGCATCGCCCGGGCGCTCGATGCCGTCGGAGAGCGTTGGGCGCTCCTGGTGGTCCGCGAGCTGCTGCTCGGGCCCAAGCGGTTCACCGACCTTCGGACGGGACTCCCCAACGTCGGCCCCGACGTGCTTTCTCAGCGACTGCGCGAGCTCGAGGACGCCGGCGTCGTGCGCCGCGCCAAGCTTCCACCGCCCGCGGCCTCGCGCGTGTATGAGCTCACCGAGCGCGGGCGGAAGCTCGAGCCCGTGATACTCGCTCTCGGCCGTTGGGGGAGCCAGGAGCCGTTCCCGGCGGAGCCGGGCGAGCTCGGCATCGACGCGCTGATGCTGGCGCTCAAGACGCTGTTCGACCCGGTACGGGCGGACCCGCTGATGGAGATGAGCTTCGAGCTTCGGCTCGGCGACCAGCGCTTCGAAGTGCGCGTCACCGAGGAGGGGCTGGCGGTAGAGCGCGGCCCCGCTCCGTACGCTTTCGCGTCGATCGCGACCGACGCCGCGACGCTCCAGCAGGTGCTTTGGCACGGCCGGCGAGTTCGCGATGCACCCCTGACGATCGCCGGCGACCGCCGGGCCGGGGAGCAGTTCCTGACGCTGTTCCCGCTCCCGGAGTAAGGCGCGGGGCGTCCGGGTCTCGCCGCAGCGCTAGGTGTCGGAACCTCCCGCGTTCCAAGCCAGCGACGTCAAACCCGCTCGGCCTCGCGCACAAGCACCTCCCATGCCCGGCGCACGTCGTCCTCGGTCGTCGACAGCTGCCCGACCGCGAGCCTCAGCACGTACCGGCCGTTGAGCACGGCGTGCGAGATGAACATCTCCCCGCTCGCGTTGACCCGCTCGAGCAACGCACGGTTGCGGTCGTCCTCGCCCTCGAGGCGGAAGCACACGAGCGAGAAGTGGCGAGGCGCGCACACCACCCACCCGTCCGTCTCCTCCACCCAGCGCTCGAACTGCGACGCCAGCTCGATTCCACTGCGGATGTGGCGCTCCAGACCGCTGCGGCCGAAGCAGCGCAGCACCGCCCACAACTTGAGCGCCCGGAAGCGCCGTCCGAGCGCCGGCCCGTACTCGCTCAGGCTGAGCGCGTCCTCTGCATCCGGCGTGCGCAGGTACTCGGGAACCACGCTGAACGCGCGCCGGAAGTCCTCGCGCCGGCTGGTCCACAGGAGCGAGCAGTCCATCGGCGTGAGCAGCCACTTGTGCGGGTTCACGACCAGCGAATCGGCGCGGTCGACGCCGGCGAACGCCCACCGATATTCCGGACAGACCATCGCCGAGCCGGCGTAGGCGGCGTCGACGTGAAGCCAGGTTGCGGTTGCGGCACACGCATCGGCGATCTCCGGCACCGGATCGACCGCTGCCGTCGCGGTCGTGCCGACGGTGGCGACGACGACGGCGGCGTCGGACAGGTCGCCCAGGGCGTCGGCGCGCATGCGGAACTGGTCGTCGACCGGGACCTTCCGTAGGCGCATCCCGAGCATCCTGGCCGCCTTCTCGATCGACGAGTGGCCGTGCTCGGCACACACGATCAGATCGCGCCCCGTGGCCTCGCGGGCGGCGACGCACGCCGCGAAGGTCGACGTCGAAGCGCTGTCCTCGATGTGTCCGTGCCACCCGGACGGGAGCCCGAGCAGGTCGGCTGCCCAGTCGAGCACGACGCCCTCGAGCTCGGTCGACGCCGGCGCGGTGCGCCACAGGATCGCGATCGAGTTGAGCGTGGCCGCGAGCAGCTCGGCGAGGATCCCGGGCTCGGCCGCGCTCGTCGCGAAGTAGGCGAAGTAGCGCGGGTGCTGCCAGTGGGTCACCCCTGGCAGGAGGATCTCGTCGAGGTCGCGCAGGACCGCCGAGAACGGCTCGGGATCGTCCGGCGCGCGCTCGGGCAGGCGCGCGCGGATGTCCCCGGGCGCCACCTGCGCGAGTACCGGCAAGTCGCCGACCCGCTCGAGGTAGTCGGCGGCCCACTCGACCGCCGCGTGGCCGTCGGCGCGGAAGTCGCTCACGCCGACGCCCCCGAAGCAGTGAACTCGTATTGCACCCCGGTCAGCTCCTCAGAGATGTCCCACAGCCTGCGCCAGGCCTGCTCGTCATAGGCCTTGCCGGCGGCGGTCACGACCTTCGGATATCCCCGCTGCTCGCTCCGCCCGCCGGGACCGACGAAGGTGCCCCCCGGGAGGTCCGGAACCGTGGCCGCGTACAGCGTCGGCAGCGCGCCCATGTCAGCGCTCTGCGCGAACACGCGATTGCCGACCCACCCGATGGCCTTCTCGTAGAAGCGGTCGGTCCCGGCGAACTGGAGGTTGGTGGCCGCATAACCGGGGTGCGCCGCCATGCTGAGCAGTGCCGTGCCCGCCTCGGTGGCCCGCCGCTGGAGCTCGAAGCAGAACATCAGGTTGGCCAGCTTCGACTGTCCGTAAGCGCCCCACGGGCTGTATTTGCGCTCGCCCTGGAGGTCGTCGAAGTTCATCGTGCCGCGGCGATGCAACGTGCTCGACACGGTGACCACGCGGGGCGCCGGGGCCGACAGCAGCCGACCCAGCAGCAGCCCGGTGAGGGCGAAATGGCCGAGGTGGTTGGTCGCGAGCTGGCTCTCGAATCCCTGCGTGGTGACCCGGCGTGGCGCCGCCATGACGCCGGCGTTGTTGATCAGCAGATCGACGCGGTCAGGGGCGGACGCAGCGAACGCCCGCACGGAGTCGAGATCGGCGAGGTCGAGCACCGCGGGATCGAGCTCCCCGCCCGGAACGGTGGACGCGATCCTAGACGCGGCTTCCTCGCCCTTCTGCGTGCTCCGGGTGGCGAGCACGACACGCGCGCCGGCGCGGGCGAGCTCGCGCGCGGTCGCCAGCCCGAGCCCGCTGTTCGCGCCGGTTACCACCGCCACCCGGCCCCGCTGGTCGGGTATGTCGGCGGCCGTCCAGCGGCCACGGTCAGCTGCCATCGAGGACCTTGAACTCGATCCCGGCGGCCTCGAGTCGGCGACGGAGCGCGGGGCCCATCGCCACCGCCGGCGTCAGCTGACCGGCGCGATCTGGCAGGTCGTCGTGCGCGAGGCACAGCGCCGACTCGGCCAGCATCTTCGAAGTCTCACCGTAGCCCGGGTCGCCGCCGCTGACCTCGGTCCTCAGGTGTTGGCCGCGGGCGCCGTCGCCACCCCCGCCACCGTCGCCACCCCCGCCACCGTGGCTGTCGCCCACCACGCGCGCCGCAAAACGGACGCGGAACCGCGACTTGGCGCGTTGCTCCTCGGACGGCCCTTCGCCCGAGCTCTTCAGCTTCATCAGGAGGTCGCGCGCCGGCGGGATCTGCGCGAGGCCGACGACGACTCCAACTGCGGCGCCCAACCCGATGAGCATCGGCAGCGCACCGGCGACCGCGTAGTGGCTGTAGCTGAAGTCCGGGCCGTAGCGATCGAGCGCGCGGGCTGAGCGCAGCACGGTAACGGGGTCGATCGTCGGGAACGGCACCACCCAGCCGCCGGCGAACTCGTCCGAGTGGGGCATGCCCCTGATACCGCGCACGCGCCGGCCGTTCGGAGGCCCCTCCTGCTCACGGCGCTCGCGGGCCAGCTTCGCGCTCGACCGCAGCCCGCCGATGATCTCGATCGCCGACTGGTAGGTGCCGCCCGAGAACGAGCCGTTGGTCCGCACGAAGCCGTCGATCGAGATCGGGACGCCATCGGGCAGGTGCTCGACGGTGAATTGCACGCCGAGGTCGTAAGGAATCGAGTCAAAGCCGCACGAGTGGACGATCCGCGCGCCGCTCCGCTTGGCCTGCTCTTGGTAGGCGAACCACATCCGGTCGACGAACTCGGGCTCGCCGGCGAGGTCGACATAGTCGGTCCCGGCGACCGCACACGCCGCCACGACGGGCTCGCCGTAACGGATGTAAGGGCCGACGGTCGTGATCACGACTCTGGTCGCCTCCGCCATCGCGCGCATCGACGCGTGATCGCCCGTGTCGGCGGACAGCAGCTCGAGATCCGAGCACGCCGGCTCGATCGCCGCCAGCCGCTCGCGTACCCGCTCAAGCTTGGCCGAGTTCCGACCGGCGAGCGCCCACCTCGTCCCGGCCGGCGCGTTACGGGCGAGGTATTCCGCCGTCAGCGCCCCGGTGAATCCGGTGGCGCCGAATACGACGATGTCGAACCGGCGGTCAGTCATCGTCTCCGGCGTCACGCCGGGGGTCAGCCATCGTCCCCGATGTCGCGCGCGATCCGCAAAGCCTCCTCGAGGTCGATGCCCGCCTTCGCCGCCACCCAGGTCGCGGCCGGCGCGGCAACGCGCTCAGACGAATGGGCCGCCTCGCCCGCTACGTCGAGGATCCGTTTGAACTCCTCGGTCGTCGGTGGCTCGGTCCCGAGCCGCTCGGCGAACGCGGCCAGCCATTCGTTCGCGTTCATCGCGCTCGGACTCTATCTCGTCCCCCAATTGGTACATTTGTACCAATATGGCGGCAGGCACTCACGACGGCGTTCGACCCCGCGGCGCGGCCCGCCGCGAAGCGCTGCTCGACGCGGTTCTGCGGATCGTCGCCGAGGAAGGGGTGGATGCAGTCACGCACCGGCGCGTCGCCGACGTGGCCGGGCTGCCGCTCGCTTCGACGACCTACTGGTTCGATTCCAAGGAACACCTGCTGACGGCGGCGCTCGAGCGCGCCGCCGACCGCGACATCGAGCGTCTGCGCGCGTTCGTCGGCGAGACTCCGGAGCGCGCTCCCGACCCGCTCGGCTTGGCGGTCGACGCGGTCATCGACCCGACCGAGCACGCTGGTCAGACTAGCCGGGGCTGGCTGCTCGCGACCTATGCGTTATTGCTCGAAGCCGCACGTCGGCCGGCGCTGCGCGAGGTGACCAAGCGCTGGACCGAGGCGTACCTCGAGGCGCTCCCGCCGCTGCTCGCCGCGGCCGGCTCACGCCACCCGCAGGCCGATGCGCAGATCCTCATCGCGGCGGCCGACGGCCTGCTCGTCGACCAGCTTGCGTCCGGCGACTCCTCGGACCTCGGGCCGCGGCTGCACCGGCTCGCGGACGCCCTGGTGAAGTCGTGAGCGCGGTCGGAACGCGATGGCGCCGTCCGACCCCGGGCGCGCTCGATCCCGACCAGCGCACGGTCGTGCTGATCCGCGTGCTGCTCGGCTTCGAATCGGTCCTGTACTCGGTGCTCACCCCGGTGCTGCCTCACTATGAGCACGCATTCGGGGCGTCCAAGCCCGCGATCGGCGTGCTCGCCGCTGCCTACCCGGCGGGGATGATCCCAGGCGCGCTGCTCGGTGGCTGGATCGCCACCCGCGCGGGAGTGCGGCGAACCACCGCGCTCGGCTTGCTGCTGTTTACCGGCGCGATCGTCGCGTTCGGGTTCGGCTCCGACATCGTGACCCTCGATGGCTTGCGGTTCGTCCAGGGAATCGCGTGCGGCTGCATCTGGGGCGGCGGCCTCGCGTGGGTGATTGCGATCTCTCCACCAGAACGCCGCGGCGCGATGCTCGGCTCGGTGTTCGCGTCGGCGATCTTCGGCACGCTGGTCGGCCCCGTGCTCGGCACCGTTGCGGTGGCGACGGGGACCGGCGTCGTGTTCGCCTGCGTCGGCGGTGTGTCGCTCGCCCTGACGGCGTGGACGCTTCAGCACCCCGAGCCACCTCGCGCCGCGCTCGGCGCCGGAGCGCCGCTACGAGTCCTGGCCAAAGACCCGAGGATCGCGATCGGCTGTTGGCTGATCCTGCTCGAGGCCGGCACGATCGGGGCGGCCGGCACCCTGCTTCCGCTGCGGCTGTCGCGATTCGGCGCCTCGGACGTGGCGATCGGCGTCACGTTCGTGCTCGCGTCGCTGTTGGCCCTACGCGTGAACCCCGCGGTTGGACGCCTCGTCGATCGCCGCGGGATCCTGCTGCCGTTGAGCGCCGGCCTCGGCGCGATGGCGGTTCTGCTCGTGTTGCTGCCGCTGCCACGATCACCGCTGGTGCTGGCCGGGCTGACCGTGCTGACGCTGGGCGGACCTCTGACGGCCTTCGGGCTGCCGGCGGTGTCGATCATGACCGACGCGATCGAGCGGATCGGCGCCGCGCTCGCGTTCGGCTCGATGCTGTTCAACCTGGCGTGGGCGACCGGGGAAACGATCGGCGCGCCGGCGGCGGCGAGCGTCTCCCGCGCGACGAGCGATGCCGTGCCGCTGGCCGCGCTGGGCGCGCTGATGCTGGCGACGCTGGTGGTCGTGCGGTTGGGGCGCGGTCAGCTCGAGGTCGGCACTGAGCCGGTCAGGTCGAGCGGCGCGTCGCCGAGTGTCTCGTCGTGAATCTCGGTCACGCTGACGCCCGTGTCGGGAAGGACGCGCAGCGCGTCGGCCGGGAGGTTCACCTTGACCGGCGTCCCCTGGGTGTACGGCACCGCCTCCCCTTCGTTGCGCACGAGCGCCTGAAGCGCTGATCCGGTGGCGAGCCGAACGTAGATGTGCGTGGTCGACCCGAGGAAGACCAGGCGCTCGACCATCCCCGGAACAGAGTTGACACCACCCGACTCATATGGCTGCAGGTGGATGCGCTCCGGTCGGATCGCGACCTTGACATCGCCGGTCGCGTCGAGCTGACCTGCCCGCGCCTCGAGCGTGAAATCGCCGAGTCGCAGGCGACAGGATCCTTGCCCGTTGCCGCCCGGCTCGACGCGAGCGTCCATCAGGTTCGACACACCCAGGAAGTCAGCCACGAAGGCGTCGGCGGGCTCGTTGTAGACGTCTTCGGGGGTGCCAAGCTGGGCAATGCGTCCGTGGTTCATGACGGCCAGGCGATCGGACATCGTGAGTGCCTCTTCCTGGTCGTGTGTTACATACAGGAAGGTGATTCCCACCTGCTTCTGCAGCACGCCCAACTCGACCTGGAGCGTGCGGCGGAGCTTGGCGTCGAGCGCGCCCAGCGGCTCGTCGAGCAGCAGGACCGACGGACGCAGCACCAGTGCCCGTGCCAGCGCAACGCGCTGTTGCTGGCCACCCGAGAGCTGGTTGGGCCGTCGCTTCTCGAAGCCGGACAGCTGGACCAGCTCGATCGCCTCCGCCACGCGGCTTTCCCGCTCGGACTTCGACACGGACTTGTACTTCAAGCCAAAGGCGACGTTCTCGGCGACGGTCAAGAACGGAAACAGCGCGTAGCTCTGGAACACCGTGTTGACATTGCGACGGTGGGGCGCCCACTTTCCAACGTCCGTGCCGTCGAGCAGGATCTTTCCGCTGCTCGGGGGCTCGAACCCCGCGACCATGCGCAAGGTGGTCGTCTTACCGCACCCGCTGGCGCCGAGCAGCGAGAAGAACTCGCCGGCCTGGATCTCGACCGAGATCTCGTCGACCGCGGTGACATCGTCGAATCGCTTGGTCAGTGACTCGAGCTTGACATGTCCTCCAGTCATCTAATTGTTCCTTTCAGATTCCCGCGATCCCGGTCAGCGCGTCGGCACCGCCGCTGGTGCGCTCGCCCCGGCTCATCCACCTGTAGCCGACAAATCCGATCAGCGCGGCGATGAGCGAGAGCAACAGCATGATCGTGGCCAGGGCGTTGAGCGCCGGCCCGCTTAGTCCCCCGTGGACGTTCGAGTAGATCAGAACCGACATCGGCTGCGTGTTCGCCGTCGACGACAACTGCTCCACGATCACGAAATCGTCGACGGTGCTGGCGAACACGAGCACGGCGCTCGCGAAGATCGCCGGCGTCAGCAGCGGAAGCAGCACCCGCCGAATCGCACCGAGCCGCGACGCCCCAAGATCGCAGGCCGCCTCCTCGTAGCTCCGTCCGATCGACACCAGCCGCGCGCGCACGATGATCGCGGGCCAGCTGATGTTCCATACCACCAGCCCGGCCACCTCGGCCGGCGTTCCGAGCCGGATGAACGTCAGTGCCTGCGTGACCAGCAGGAACAGTGCAACCGCGAGCAGCAACTCCGGGATCACGAACGAGAAGATCATCACGATGTTCAACGAGCTCGCGGTCCGCGTGCGCCAGCGGTCGATTCCGATCGCGAAGCACACCCCGATCGGCACGCAGATCAGCGTCGTCAGGACGGCGAGCACGACCGTCTGGATCACGGCCTGATGAAGGCTCGGGTTGTGGAGCACGGAGGTGACCTGGCTGCCGACGTACCACTTCGTCGAGAAGCCCTGCCAGGTGGCCTGCGAGGCGCCCTTGTTGAACGAGAACAGCACCGCGATCGCGATCGGCACGATCGACCAGACGATGTAAAGCCAGGTGAAGCCCTCCATCAGCCACGGCCGGCGCCACGGGTTGCCCCGCGGCCGGTCCCGCCAGGTGAGTTCCTGCCGGTCCGGGGCGGAGTTGGTTACGGACTCGCCGACTGTGCTTGCCATCAGGCGTACTCCATCGAGGCACGGGCGGTGCTGACCACGTAATAGATCATCGGAATCAGCAGCACGACGAGCAGCATCAGCGATAGCACGGCGCCCTGTCCGACCTCGCCGGGGGAGTCGAGCTGACCCTCGATCACGTTGCCGATCATCGTCGTCCCCGGTGCCCCCGATAGCAGCTGATTGGTGTAGTAGTCGCCAAGCATCGGCAGCGCCGTGATGAAGGTCCCCGCGATGATCGCCGGCTTGCTCAGGGGAAGCGTCACGTGCCAGAAGGTCCGCCACTTGCTGAGCCCGAGATCTCGGGCAGCCTCGATCATGCTCTGGTCGATGCGGTCGAGGAATGCGTACAGCACCAGGATCACGTACGGGATGTATCCGTAGACCAGCCCGAGGATCACTGTCACCGATTTGCCACCGAGCCAGTCCGTGTTGCCGGGCAGTCCGAAGAACGACAAAGCGCTGTTGAAGAAACCGCCCTGCTGCAGGAGGTCGATCCAGGCCAGCATCCGCATCATGTAGCTGACCCAGAACGGCGCGATCAACAGCACCAGGAACAGCGTCTTGCGCCTGCCGGCGTACCGCGAGACGAAATAGGCCACCGGGTACGCGACCGCCAGCGAGATCACCGTGGCGATCGCGGTATAGACGAGTGTTCGCAGCGCCGGCGCGCCGATGAACGCCCCGGTCCCGAAGATCTCGTGCCAGACCGCGCTCAGGTTCCAGCTCGACCAACGCCCCGGGTTCCAGACCGGGACGACCGTCTGGAAGAACTCGTTGACGCCGCCGCCGGCGACCGACAGCATCACGTAGAACGGCACTACGAACAGAACGAGCAGCCAGATCGCCCCGGGCAGCGCCAGCGCGATCCACAGCCCGCGGCCGCGCCGGTCGCGAGTGTCCTTTGGGCCGCTCATCATCTCACCTATAACCCCTTCGAGAACGAATTCCAGGTCGACTCCCAGACCGCGTTTGCGGCCGGAGGCAATTCAAGCTGGAACAGGCCGTTGCGGAAGTACTCCGGTAGCACTACCGTCGACGCCAGCTGGGGAGGCAGCAGCTGCTCCTTTGTCAGCTTGTGTGGTGTGACCTCAGTCAAGGGCTGCATGTAACCCACATAGCTGTAGTTGTTGAGCGCGTTGTTCACGTCGAGCATGTAGTTGATGAACAGATGAGAAAGCACCGGATTCGAACCACTGGTCAGATTCACCATCAGGTCGTTCGCCACGGGACCTTTCCGGTTGGCCGGGAACCAGTAGCCGATCGTGTCGATCGATGTGCCCTTGGGCAGATAGCTGCCCGCGGTGGCCATGTCACCCGACCAGGCGTGGTGAATCCACGTCTTTCCTGTCGGCACGTCGGTGTAATCGTTGTTGTCGATCCGGACGTTGGTGAGAGCCGAAAGCTGTGAGAGCGCCTTGCCGGCGGCGCGGATCTGAGCCGCGCTCGTGGTGTTGAGGTCCAGGATGCCGGCCCGCAGGAGCGCCAGGCTGATGGTCTCCCGGTAATCGTCGAGAACCGCCACCTTTCCCGAGTACTGCGCTCCCTCCCATGGCATGTTCCACGACGGAGAGAGGTTCACCTTGTCCTTGCGCCAGGCCATCCCCGTGGTGTAGATCGAGTACGGCGTCGTGTACTGCCAGCCCACGTCGTAGAACGGATTTCGATAGTCAGGCCAGACATTGGCGATGTTGGGGATGTAGCTGTGGTTGAGCGGCCGGATCAGTTTGGCGGCGATCAACTGGCCGAGCACGGGGACCGTCGGGAAGAAGACGTCGAATTCGAGCTGCCCGCTCTGCAGCTTGGCGAGCGCCTCCTCGATCGTGTTGAAGGTCGTGATCGAGTACTTGCAGTTGTACTTCTTGCAGAAGCTCTTGACTACGGCCTCGTTGATGTATGCGACCCAGTTGTAGAGCCGCAGGGTCGCGCCCTCCTCGGGCGCCAGGCCCGACGCGATCGCCTTGTTGTCGGTGTACACCGGCCACTTGACGGGACGGTCCTGACGCGGCAGCGGCGGGTCGGCGCTGGCGGCACCGGCGGGGTTTGTCGAGCTGCAGCCGGCGAGGACTCCGGCGAGCGCGAGCCCCGCGCCGGCGCCCAGCAGTTCGCGACGAGAGATCGCGTTTCCATCGAGCGGGGGGCGGCGCCGGATGCCGTCGCCGAGCCATCCGTCACGCGGATGCATCGACCCTCTCCCCGTCTCGCGGCTGTCCGGGCCCGCGCAGCTCGCAGCCGAGCTCGGCCGATGCCAGCGCCAGGCAGCGCCCCACCATTCGCTCGGCCGTCACGTCGGGCTGGCCCAGCGTGACCTGCACGCCGAGGCCGTCCATCAGCCCGCTCAGGGCGAGCGCGAAATCATCGGCGTCGACGTCGGGGTCGAACTGGCCCGCCTGCTGGCCCTCGCGGACGATGTCCGCGATCAGCTTGCGCTGCCGGCGGTCGAGGCGGAAGTAGGAGTCGCGCACCGCGGGATCGCGCCGGGCCCGGACCCACATCTCCATCCACAGCGTCCAGTCGCTGAGCCCGCCTGGACCGAGGCTCGTCTCCTCGATCAGGTGCACGAGCTTGTCGGCCGCACCCTCCTGCCGCGCCTGACCCTCGGACAGGCGGGCGTAGAAGTCGCGGTCGGTCTGGTCGACCGCCTCCTCGAGCAGCCGGTCCTTGGACTCGAAGTAGTAGAGGATCGTCGGCGCGCTCGTCCCCGCTCGCTTGGCGATGTCGCCGATCCGGGTGTCGAACAGGCCGCGCTCGTACAGCACGTCGGCGGCCGCGGAGATGATCTGCGGCTTGCGCAGATGGTCGACTTTCGGACGCGGGCTCACGCGTCAGTCCACCCAGCGGCCCTTCATGACGACAACTGCGCTCTCCACCCTAACGACCCTTTTCAACCCTTGAACGAATTCGTATACTGAATCGCCATTCAAAAAACTACAGCGGTCGTCCGGACGCTGTCAAGACCCCCGGGTCATCGATAACAAAAGGCAAGGAGTCATCGGGCGTGGTCGACGTGGCGGTGTTGGGGGCAGGGCTTGCGGGATTGAGCGCCGCGCGCGACCTCAAGCTCGCTGGAGCGGACGTAGTGGTGGTGGAAGCGCGTAACCGTCCAGGTGGCCGAGTCGAGGCCGTGGCGCTCCCCGACGGGCGCACGGCCCAGGCCGGCGGCGAGGTGTTCGGCCCGGGGCACACGTCATACGCACAGCTGGTCGACGAGCTTGGACTCGCCGTCGGGCGGAGCTACGTCGCCGATCCCGGCGAGATCAGCTGGGGGCTCGTCGACGGCGTGTACGTGGGCGACGACCTCCCCTGGATGACCGACCGCGAACGGGCCGACACCGAGCGGGTCCAGGACGCCTTCGTCACGCTGGCAGAGACCGTCGATCCCGACGACCCGTGGTCTCATCCCGACGCGGCCGCACTCGATGCGATGAGCCTCGCCGAGTGGCTGCGCCTCGAGCGTGCGCTACCCGCGGTCCAGCGCCGCCACGAGCTGGCCTCGCTGTCGCTCGCCTGCGACGGTCCCGAGCGGACCTCGCTCCTGGCCGACCTGCGCAAGCACGCGGCGCTCGGCGGCGACAGCTTCTACGACCTCGAGCGGTGGGAGGGCCTCCGGGTGACCGAGGGCTCAGCCGCGGTTGCGCTCGCGATCGCGGCCGAACTCGAGGCTGAGATCCGTTACGACGCCGTGGTTCGCCGGATCGAGATCACCGCTCGGCGGTCGCGCGTGACGCTCGCCGACGGCGAGACGATCGGCGCCGAGGCGGTCCTTTGCACGCTGCCCGCGGGGCCGCTTGGAAGCATCGAGATCGCCGGCCTGACCGACGCCCGGCTGCGTTCGCTTCGCGCCCAGCGCCAGGCGCTCGCGGCCAAGGTCGTCGCCGCATACGAGTCGTCCTTCTGGCAGGAGGCCGGTCAGAACGGCCTCGCCGAATCCGAGTGGCTGTTCGGCTCGACCTGGCCGCAAAGCCCCGGCGTGCTGTCGCTGCTGGTCCCGCCGGAGCGGCTATCGGCCTTTCTGGCGACGCCGGAGGCAGTGCGCTCGAGCACCGTGGTTGACGGGCTGGTGGCACTGTATGGCGAGCGTGCGCGTTACCCGGTGGCGATGCTCGAGCGCGCGTGGGGTACTGATCCGTTCACGCGCGGCTACATCACGAGCTGGGCGCCCGGCGACCTCACCCGGGTCGGCCCGCTCCACGGTACCCACGAGCCGCCGATGTACTTCGCCGGCTCGGACCACTGGGTGGCCGGCTACATGGAGGGCGCGGTCCGCACCGGCCGCGACGCCGCCCGCGCGGCCTTGCGCATGGGTTCGCCCGCCTGATCGGCGGCGGCGGTCAGCGTTTCCCCCAGCCCGAGCTCACGGGCCAGCGCGCCTGACACCGCCTGGGATGCCCGGTCGAGCGGTATCGCCCCGTCGCCGATCAGCGTCCTGACGCCGAAGCCGTCGATCAGGGCCAGCGTCCGGTCGGCGACCTCGTCGGGATCGCAGCGGTTGAACTCGCCATCCTCGACGCCGGCCGCGATCTCGTCACGGAACCAGGCGTGCATGCGCGCGTACAGCTCTTCGGCCACCGGGCGGAGCTCGGGCGAGCGGGCGGCCCGCAGCCACAGCTCGACCCACAGTACCCAGTCCTCGGTCAGGCTTGGGGTCGTCGGTAGGCAGCCCTCGATCATCCATTGCAGGCGCTCGGCGTGCGATGCCGCCGGCAGCTCGTCTTCGCCGGCGATGCGGGCCTCTCCCGCGCGCTCGTAGGAGTACTCGAGCGCCTCGGCGAGCAGGGCGTCGCGGGTCTCGAAGTGGTAGTGGACGAGCGCGCTCGACACTCGCGCCTCCATCGCGATCCGGGCGATCCGGACGCCGTCGATCCCCTCGCGGGCGATCTGGCGGACCGCGGCGGCGAGGATCCGCTCGCGCGCGCTCGGCTTGCGGCCGGGAGCGTCGGTCATTCGCCGTGGAGCGGGTGGGCCGGGGCCAAATCAGCGCGGACCCGATCCGCGAACCAGGCCACCGCGCTCTCTCTGCGCGACAGCGGGCCGCATCTGTATCCGCGTGTCCGCAGTCCGAGCTGCACGTTCTCGACCAGGTCGATGTCCTCCTTGAGCACGACCGTATTCAGCCAGTTATTGAGACGCTGGACGGCTCGTGTGCGCGGACCGCTACCCAGCGCGCGGTAGCCGGCGAACACATCGCGGGTGCGGCCAATGCCGTCGGGGTTCATCTGCCACGTGTTGACCTGGTCGGGATACAGATCGATCGTCGTGTTCGGATAGATGAACACGTAACGCCAGGTGCGGCGATCCTCCTCCCCCAGGCCGGGCATCGGGGTGACCATCTGGGCGTACAACCGCTCGAGCCGGTTGCTGCTCGGCTTGTCCCGAAGTGGCGCCTCGATCCATGCGTAGTGCTCGTGCAGTTCGGTGTCGTAGTGCTTGTAGTCGAGCATCCGCATCAGGCCGGGGTGGGCGATCGGGATGTGGTAGCCCTCGAGGTAGTTCTCGGCGACGACCTTCCAGTTCGCCGGCTGAGTACCCCCGGACGGCGCGAACGACTCGAGCGTCGGAATCCGGTAGCGCTCGAGGCGCGCCGGCAGGTCGCCGACCAGGGCGGCCAGCGGCGTCGCGGCGGGATCGAGGTTGACGAACACCAGGCCACTCAGCTCCTCGACCCGCGCCGGCATCAGCCCGAGCGCTGACTTGTCCAGGCGGGTGCCGAACTGGAGCGCCTCGGGCGCGCCGATCAGCGCCCCGTCGAACTTGTAGGTCCAGCCGTGATAGCGGCAGCGGATCGCTCCCTTGCACTGGCCCGACCCGCTCAGCAGGCACGAGCCGCGGTGACGGCACACGTTGCGGTACGCGCGTAGCTCGTTCGCCTCGTCGCGCACGACGAGCACGGGCTGCGAGCCGGCGAACCCTGTGGTGTAGCTGCCCGGGCGCGGCAGCTCGGAGACGTGGCCGATCAGCTGCCAGGTCCGTTCGAAGATCCGCTCCTGCTCGACCTCGATGAGCTCCGGGTCGAGATAAAGCCGGGGCTCGAGCGCCTCGGCGATCGGGGCTTGGACGTCGGTGACAGCGGCCATAGAGAAACCATCCTGACTTTGTGATCAGTTTGCGTTAGTCTACCGCCCATGGTCAAGTCCGCGTCCTGGCTGTCGCTGACGCCTGAGCCCGAGCGCGAGCTTCCGGCCGCGGTCGCGACGCTCCGGGCCGACGGCGCCGCCACCGATGCGGCGATCGCCGGGGAGGGCGCGCTGGTCGAGCGGCTCGTGCTGCGCGGCAACGAGCGCCGCTGGGACCAGTACCTGCACGACGTCGTGTCGCTGATCGATCAGCGAGTGGGCGATGCTGACCCGGAGGTGACACGCGCCCGCGAGATCGCGATCGCCGTGATCTCGAACCACCACAACCTGCTACTCGCCCTTCCCGGGAGGGGCGCGCGACGAACCCAGACAGACAGGCGGCGGCTCTCCGAGCTGCAAGCCACCACCACAAGAAACGAGGACCAACCATGAGCACCGCCGTCTTTCCCACGTCCGCCGGCCCCGAGCTGACTTCCGACCAGCTCGAGCTTCAACAGCGAGCGCGGACGTTCGTCGAGACGGTGCTCATCCCGCTCGAGCTCGAGGCGGAGCGGCTCGGCGGAGCGCTCCCCGACGGGACCGTCGACCACATCAAGCAGGAAGCGATTGCCGCGCGGCTGAACGGCGGGCGGTTCGCGCCCGAGCACGGCGGCCAGGGGTGGTCGATGCTCGAGTGGTTCGTGGTCAACGAGCAGTTCGGCCGCGTCACGAACGGGCTGCACTGGCACGTGCCGAGCGCCTACAACGTGCTGCTCCAGGGGACTCCCGAGCAGATCGAGCGGTATTTGATTCCCGCGCTTCGCGGCGAGGGCGGCGACGCCTACGCGGTCACCGAGGCCGAGGCCGGGTCTGACCCGGGCGGGATCGCCTCGACCGCGGTCTTGGGGGCCGACGGTGGGTGGCGGCTCAACGGCGAGAAGTGGTTCGTGACCTCGGGCGGCGTCGCGCGGGTGCTGATCGTGATGGCCAACGTCGTCGACGGCGCGGATCGACTCCCGACGCTGTTCCTGGTCGAGCCAGACGCCTCGGGGGTCGAGTTCGTCGACGACCCGCGTTTTACCCACAACTATCCGCACGGTCATCCGACGATTCGCTTCACCGACGTCGAGGTCGGCCCTGACGCCGTGATTGGCGGCGTCGGCAACGGCGAAGCGCTGCAGCGCGCATGGTTCACCGAGGAGCGCCTCGGAATCGCCACGCACGGGCTCGGCGCGATGTGGCGTCTACTCGAGGAGACGACGGCGTGGGCGCTCGAGCGTAGGCAGGGCGGCACGCGCATCATGGATTACCAGGGTGTGTCGTTCCCGCTTGCTGACTCGGCCACCGACGCCACGCTCGGGCGGCTGTTGGCCCTTCACGTAGCCGGGATGGTCGATACCGGCGCCGACGTGAAGCTGATCCACGCCAAGGCGTCGATGGCCAAGCTGTTCGTTTCTGAGGCTGCGGGGCGGTGCGCCGACCGGGCGGTCCAGATCTTCGGGGGGCGCGGCTACCTCCGGAGCAACGTCGCCGAGCGGTTCAACCGCGAGCTCCGGGTCGACCGCATCTGGGAGGGCACGAGCGAGGTCCAGCGCCTGATCATCGCCCGCGCGCTCGAGCGCCGCGGCGTCGAGGCGACGATTCACTGAGCCGTTCGTCGTGGACCTGGCCCGTCTGGTTCGTCCGGCGTCGATCGCGGTCGTCGGCGCCACCGACCGCTCGGGGAGCTACGGCGCCCAGGCGCTCCTGAACCTGGACGCGATCGGCTACCCCGGGCTCGTCTGGGGCGTGAACCCGGGACGCAGCGAGGTGCTCGGAAGGCCGTGCGTCCCGTCGCTCGCCGACCTGCCGGTCGCCGCCGATGCGGTAATCGTGTCGATCCCGGCGGCGGGCGTGCCCGCTGCGCTGGAGCAGGCCGGCGCTCGCGGGTGCGGCGGCGCGGTCGTGTTCAGTGCGGGCTTCGGGGAGGTCGCCGGCGGAGCCGCATTGCAGGACGCGCTGGTGGCGGCCGCGGCGCGGCATGGCCTGCCGGTGTGCGGCCCGAACTGCAACGGGATCGTCGCGATGCACACGCGAGCGGCGCTCTGGGGGGACGCGCTCGCCCCGCGCGAGCCTGGCGCGGTGGCGCTGATCTCGCAGAGCGGCAACGTCGCCGTGAACGCGTTGGCGACTCGGCGGGGCCTGCGGTTTCACACGGTGGTGGCGAGCGGCAATCAGGCGGTCGTCTCGGCCGCCGACTACCTGGCATTTCTCGCGGATGAGGACGGAGTCGGGGCCATCGCGCTGTACCTCGAGGACGACGGCGGCCCGGGGCTGTGCGAGGGTCTCGCGGCGTGCGCGGAGAACGGGGTGCGCGTGGCGGTGCTGAAGGTCGGCAGCTCGTCGGCGGGCGCTCAAGCCGCCGCGGCTCACAGCGGCGCGCTCGCCGGCGATCAGCGGATCTTCCGCGCGCTGATCGAGGAGGCCGGCGCCGCTTGGGCGGAGGACGTTCACGAGCTGCTCGAGCTCGCCAAGTCGCTGGCGGTCGCGGTCCGGGCGCGAGGGCGGACGCGAGGGCAGGCGCGAGGGCAGGCGCGAGGGCGGGCGAGTTCCGGCGGGCTCGCGATCATGACGTGCTCGGGCGGCGATTCCGCTCAGGGCGCCGACGAGGCCGAGCGGCTTGGGGTCGGGCTCCCGGAGTTCGCTCCCGCGACGTGCGACCGCCTGCGCGAGCTGCTCCCAGCGGCGGCCACAGCGGCCAACCCGCTCGACTACACGGCGATGATCTGGGGCGACACGGCGGCGTTGAGCGGGCTCGTGCAGGCCGTCGGCGCGGACCCCTCGATCGGCCGCGTGCTCGTGTTTTACGACCAGCCCCCGGATCTGGACGGCGCGATCAAGGACTCGTGGGACGCCGTCCGCGAGGGGGTGATCCTCGGCGCCGCGGTCAGTGAGGCCGAGACGATCGTCTCGTCGACGCTGCCCGAGCTGCTCGACGACCAGGCTGCCTGGGGGTTCATTCAGGCGGGCATCCCCGCGGTCGCCGGACTGCGCACGGGCTTGCGTTGCGCGGCGGCACTCGCGCGGCCGGCGGGCGATCCGGGCCGGTTGCGCGAGATCGCGCGGGTGGCGGGCCAGCGTCCACACCCGTCCGCCGAATGGCTGTCCGAGCACGCATCCAAAGAGCTGCTCCGCCTCGCCGGCGTCGAATTGGTCGAGGGCCGGCTGGTTTGCGATGCCGACGACGCGGTGGCCGCGCTGGGCGAGCTCGGTGGAGCGATCGCGCTGAAGCTGAGCTCGCCCGGGATTCAGCACAAGTCGGAGCTCGGCGCGCTCGAGCTTGGGCTCTCCTCGGCGGCCGAGGTCCGGGCCGCGTACGCCAGGCTGATCGCCCTCGGGCGGAACGTCGAGGCCAGTGTCCTCGCGGAGCGGATGGTGGCGCCCGGCGTCGAGCTGATCGTCGCGGCGCGCGCCGACGCCATCGTGCCGGCGCTGGTTATCGGTCTCGGCGGCGTTTGGACCGAGGTGCTGACCGATGTGGCGATCGTTCCGTTGCCGGCACGCGCCGGCCGGATCGAGCGGGCGGTGCGAACACTGCGGGGCGCCCCGCTGCTCACGGGCGGCCGGGGCACGGCGCCGGTGGACATGGCCGCGGTGGCGAGACTGGCCGAGCGGGTCGGCGAGGTCCTGGTCGAGGAGTCGCTCGGCCTGATCGAGCTCAACCCCGTGGTCGTGGGGCCGGGCGGAGCGGTCGCGGTCGATGCCGTGGTGCGCCGGAACGCGGCGGTGAGGGCCGCCGAGGCCGCGTGATGTACGACGTGATCGTCGTCGGGGGAGGATTCGCCGGCGTTACCGCCGCCCGCGAGGCCGCGCTGCTCGGCCGGTCGGTGCTGCTGCTCGAGGCCCGCGACCGGCTCGGCGGCCGGACGTGGACCGCGCCGTGGAACGGATCGACGATCGAATACGGCGGCGCCTGGGTCCACTGGCACCAGCCCCACACGTGGTCCGAGATCACTCGCGCCGGCCTGCGCGTCGAGGTCTCAGACGACACGCAGACGGCGGGCTGGTACGTCGGCACCGAGCGCCGGTCGGGATCGATCGACGAGCGCGACGAAATCGCCCGGCGCGGGTGGGACCAGTTCGTCGACGGGGTTCGTGAGGCGCTCCCGATTCCCCACGACCCGGCTCGAGCACTCGACTCGCTCGCCCGCTTCGACCGGTTGTCGATCGCCGAGCGACTCGGCGAGTTGTCGCTCTCGCCCGAGGAGCGCGACGTGCTCACCGCGGAGCTCGAGTCGCTCGCGCACGCTCCGCTCGATGATGCGGGGGCGGTGTCAGTGCTGCGGTGGCACGCGCTGTCGGGCTACAGCCTCGAGCTGACCCAGTTCACCGGCGGGCGGGTGACGATCGTCGACGGCACCCGCGCGCTGCTCCACGCGATCGCCGCGGGGGCGTCTTTCGAGCCACGGCTGGCGACGCCCGTGGCGGCGATCCGGCAGCGGAGCGACGCGGTCGACGTCGAGACCCGCGACGGCTCGGGGTTCACCGCGCGCGCGGTGATCGTGGCCGTGCCGTTGAATGCGCTGGGCCTGATCGAGTTCGCGCCCGCGCTGCCGGACGACAAACACCGCGCGATCGCGCTCGGACAGGCGTCACGCGGGATCAAGATCTTCATCGCCGCTCGCGGCGAGGCGGTGTTGCAGAACGCGATCCGCCCCGGGCATCCGTTTGGGTACCTCAGCACGGAATCGGTCAACGGCGACGGCTTGCAGTTGATGATCGGCTTCGGGATCGACGCCGCGTGCTGCGACGCCGGCGACCTGTCCGCGGTACAGACGCAGCTGGACGCGATCTTGCCGGGGTATGAGGCGCTCGACGCCACCGCCCACGACTGGCTTTCCGACGAGTTCTCGCGCGGGACCTGGGCGATCCACCGCCCGGGCTGGTACGAGCACCATCACGCCGCCGTGCGACGGCCCGAGGGCCGGGTCGTCTTCGCGGGTTCGGACCTCGCCAATGGTTGGGCCGGGTTCATCGACGGCGCGATCGAGTCGGGGCTCTGCGCCGGCGCCCTTGCAGCCGCGATCCCCGGCTGACGCGCCATTGGCGCCAACGCTGGCATGATGCCCAGGCTTGACACACGAAATTGGAGGCCCGGATATGGCAATCCTCGATGACAAGGTGGCGATCGTCACCGGCTCGGCGCGCGGCATCGGACGCGCGACGGCGGAGCTCCTCTCCGAGAACGGCGCGAAGGTCCTGATCAACGACCTGGACGGCGACGTCGCTCAGCAGACCGCGAGCGAGATCGACGGCGACACGCTCGTGTTTGCCGGCGATCTGACGAAGCCGGGCGTTCCCGACGAGCTCGTCCAGAAGGTCGTCGACGAGTGGGGCAGGGTCGACATCCTCATCAACAACGCCGGGTACACGCTCGACGCGCCGATCCACAAGATGAGCGACGACTGGTTCCAGAAGATGATCGACATCCACTCCGTGGTGCCGTTCCGCATGTGCCGCGCGGTCGCGCCCCACATGCGCGAGCCCGCCAAGAAGGAGCGCGAGGAAGGCCGCGAGGTGTTCCGGAAGATAGTCAACGTGTCGTCGATCTCGGGCACGATGGGCAACGCCGGGCAGGCCAACTACTCCTCGGGCAAGTCCGCGGTGATCGGTCTCACGAAGACGCTCGCCAAGGAGTGGGGCCAGTTCAAGATCAACGTCAACGCGGTCGCGTTCGGGTTCATCGAGACGCGGCTGACTGCCGCCAAGAACGACGAGAACCTCGTCGAGATCGCCGGCGAGAAGGTTCAGCTCGGCATTCCTGAGCAGCTCCGCGCGCTGGGACCCGCCCTGATCCCGCTCGGCCGCGCCGGCACGCCGCGCGAGGCCGCCGGTGGCGTGTTCCTGCTCTGCACGCCGTGGGCGAACTATGTGAACGGCCAGATCCTGACGATCAGCGGCGGTCAGTTCGGCGGGATGACCTCGTAGGCCCGCCGCCTACGGCCCGCCGGTCGCGCGCAGGTACGCGAGCACGGCCAGCACCCGCCGGTGATCATCGTCGCCGGCGGGCAGGTCAAGCTTGGCGAAGATGTTCGAGACGTGCTTCTCGACCGCGCCGAGGGTGACCACCATCTCGCGCGCGATCGCGGCGTTGGTGCGGCCCTGGGCGATCAACTCCAGGGTCTCCCGCTCGCGGGGCGTCAGCGCTTCGAGCTCGGCTCGATCGCCGCTGCGGTTCCGATCGGCGATCAGCGCGCTGACGACCTCGCGATCGAGCGCGGTCCCACCGTTGGCGACGCGCTTGACCGAGTCGACGAAGGTTCTCACCTCGCTGACGCGCTCCTTCAGCAGGTAGCCGATTCCGCTGTCGCCCGCCGCCAGCAACTCGCCGGTGTACACCGGCTCGACGTACGCGGACAGGACCAGGATCGCGAGGTCGGGATGGCGCCGGCGTGCCTCCAGCGCCGCCCGGATTCCCTCGTCGGTGAACGTCGGTGGCAGCCGCACGTCGCAGATCGCCAGATCGGGCTTGTGGCCCTCGACGATCCGCAGCAGGCCGGGACCATCGTCGGCCTGCGCCACGACATCGATTCCGTTCTCGGTCAGCAGCGCCACGATCCCTTCGCGGAGCAGCGCCGAGTCCTCGACTACGACTACTCGCACGGCAGCACGGCCCAGACGACGGTTCCCTCACGGGCCATGCTGTGGATCTCGAGCCGGCCATCGAGCGCCTCGACTCGCTGCTTGAGCCCGGTCAGGCCGCCGCCGGCGGGGTTCGCGCCGCCCGGCCCGTTGTCGACGATCTCGACGACGAGCATCGCGCCGTCGAGGTGCACCGTCACGCGCACGTTGGCGCCCGGGGCATGCTTGGCGACGTTGGTCAGTGACTCGGCGACGACGAAGTAGGCCGCGGTCTCGACCACCGGTGGCAGGCGGTGATCGAGCTGTCCGTCCACCTCGACCTTCACGGTCGAGCGGCTGGCGAGCGCCTCGATGGCGGCGACCAGGCCCCGGTCGGCGAGCACCGGCGGCGCGATACCACGGGCGAGGTCCCGCAGCTCCCTGATCGCGGCGGTCGCCTCCTCGCGCGCCTGGCGGACGAGCGCGGCGCTGTCGGGGTGATCGGCGAGACGCTCCTCCGCGCGTCCGAGCTGCATGCTGAGCGCGACCAGCCTGGCCTGTGCGCCGTCGTGCAGATCACGCTCGATCCGCCGCAGCTCGGTCGCCTGAACGTCGAGCGCTCCGCTGCGGGTGCGGGTCAGCTCGTCGACGCGTACCTCGAGCTTCCGCTGACCCGGCCGGAAGAACACCGGGTTCAAGGCGAGCAGGATCGACAGCCCGACGATTGGAAAGATCGGCCAGAAGAAGCCGCCTCCCGACATCGCCCACACGAGCACGTCGGTCACCGCGATTACGAGCGAAATGGCCGCCTGCATCGCGTACCAGCGACTCGGTCCCTTCGGCCGAAGGCGCGCCCAGCGCACGGCGAGCCACAGGCCGGTCGGTATCGCGAATCCGAGCGCCGCCCACATCGGCCAGAAGTAGCCGGCTCCGGTCGCCGCCCAGATGACGATCAGCGCGGTCAGGATCGCGAGCGACGGCACGAACGCCGCGCCCCGCACCACCGACCGGAGGTCGATTTCGTTGCCGTGGTTACTCATGGGTCGATCCGATCGCTGGGACACCGACTCCATGATCCCAGCCCCGCGCCCGCCGACGGGATACCCGAGCGGGAGCGAAACCGCGGTCGCCCAACAACGTGAGCGCCGCCGGCAGCGCCAGACCGCGGACGATCGTCGCGTCGAGCGCGATCGCAGCGGCGAGCCCGACCCCGAGCTGCTTGAACTCGAGCAGCGGCAGCGTGGCGAACACCGAGAACACGGCGATCATCACGAGCGCGGCGCTGGTCACCGTCCCGCCGGTCGAGCCCAGCGCCACCGCGGCGGCCTCCTTGGCGCTCGCGCCGGCCAGCCGGGCCTCGCGCGCCCGCTCGAGAACAAGCACGGTGTAGTCCATCGACAGACCGAACAGCACCACGAACGCGAACAGCGGCAGCCAGTCGACCACCGCGCCATCGGACTGGAAGCCCAGCAGCGACTGCGCCCAGTGGTGCTGGAAGACCACCACCAGCACGCCGAATGCGGCCCCGACCGACAGCAGGTTGAGCCCGATCACCGACAGGGCCAGCCTTGCGGAACGGAACGTCGCGATCAGGAGGATGAACGCCAGCCCGAGCACGAACGCGATCACGAGCGGGGTGACATGCGACAGGCGGATCGTGAAATCGAGATTGCCCGCGTAGTCGCCGGTCAGATCGGCGTGCGCTCCGGGGATCGAGCTGGCCACCGCGGGCTCGAGCGCGTTTCGCAGCGTCGTCACCTTGTGGTCGGCGACGGTGAGGCTGGACTCGGGCATCGGGATCTGTAGCTGCGCCGTCCGGCCGTCGCGCGAGATCTGCCTCGCCACCGCGCCCCGACCGCCGGTGATCTGTTGACCTTTGTGGCCGATTCTCTGGAGCTGCTGTCTGGCCCGCTCGCTGTGGAGTCCGTGGCCGCTGATGACCAGGTCAGCGGTGTCGGTGGATCCCGGGAAGGCCCGCTCAATCGCCGTATTGGCGACCCGGATCGGCGTGTTCGGCGACACGTCGTTCTGACCGGGCTCGGCGGTCTGGATCGAGATCAGCGGCGCGGCGAGCGCGGCGAGGATCACGACCGCTGTGGCGAGCGAGACGCGCGGATGGTTGGTGACGCCGGCCGCGAGCGCCTGCCACGTGGTCCGCCGGGTGCGGGACCCGGTCTGGCGATGGCGCCGCCACAGCCGGCCCCGGTCGATCCGGTCACCGAGCAGCGCGAGCATCGCCGGCAGCACGGTCAGCGATCCGACGACGGCGATCAGGACGACCAGGATCGCACCCAGCGCCATCGAGGTGAACACCCCGAAGCCGGTGAACAGCAGTCCCGCGAGTCCGATCACCACGGTCATGCCGGCGACCAGGATCGCGCGGCCGACGGTGGCCGAGGTCGCGGCGAGCGCCGCGTCCGCTGAGGCGCCACCTCGACGCTCGACCCGCTCGCGGCGGATGTAGAACAGCGAGTAGTCGACGCCGACCGCGAGGCCGATCAGGACCACGACCGGAGCCGTCGAAGAGCCGTTGGGCGCGACGTGTGAGACGAGCCCGAGCGCCCCGATCGCCGCGCCCACCGACGTCAGACCCAGCAGCAGCGGCACCGATGCCGCGACCAGGGCCCCGAAGGCGAGCACGAGGATCACCAGCGTGATCGGAATCGAGATCAGCTCGGCGCGGTGCAGACCGTTGTTGACGAGCTGCGTGATCGCGTTGTCCTCCGAGCCGCTGCCGGCCTCGTCGATGGTGACGCCGGGGTGCCGCGCCGCGACTCCGTCGACGAACTGCGCCACCTGCGCGGCGCGGGTATCGGGGTTGTTGGGGTCGCCGCGGAGAGTTACGACGACGAGCGCGGTCCGGCCGCCGGCACGAGAGAGGTCAGGCGAGCGGTCGGGGCCGTCGACCGACGCCACCACCGCCAGTCGGCGGGCACCGGCCTCGAGCGCTTGCACCGCCTGCGCGGTTCGGCGGGGACTGCTCGAGCGGACGAGGACATTCTCTGTGGCCGGGCCCTTGAGGCCCGAGGCCGTGAGGCGAGCGTCGGCACGGGCCGATTCGCCCGTGCCCGAACCGGAGTTCGAAAGCGTGCGCATGCCGGCGCTCGAGCCGAGAAACACGCACGCGACAATCAGCGCGAGCCAGAGCGCGACGGTCGTCTTGGGCCGGCGCGCGGCGCTCCGGGCCGCGGCATGGACGAAGCGGGAAAGCACGCCGGCGCCGCGCGGCGCGCCCGAGCCGGCAGACCCGTTCGAGCCAGCCGACCCACCAGACACAGTGGATGAAGGTGTGATTTGCATGGCATCGGAGACTGCCTTCGGCGGGCTCCGAAATCGCTGGGGCGGCCGGGCGTCCGGCGGGCTGAGGACCCCCGCCCTCGATGGTGGGGAAATCCCCACCAGCCGGCGTTCGCGGCCAGGTGTACAGCTCGCCAAATCCCCGCCGTCACCGATCCCCTGGCGAGATAAGCGCCTCTGAGGCGCTTATCTCGCCAGGGCGCGCGGGCACCCGGGGGTTTGTCGCGTTTTGCACGTCCGCAGCCGCTGGGTGGCGGCAGCCGAGAACGCGGCTATGCGGCGCGCCGGCCCTCCTGGGCCGCCGCGTCCACGAACCACGTGAACACACGCGAGAACCGGGGATCGACGCGCCACTCCTCCTGCAGCTCCCACTGCACCGCCAGCACCGGCCGCCCCGGCAACTCGACCGCCTCGGGCAGGCCATCCGAGGCGCTCCGCGCCACCACCGACAGCCCGTCGCCCACGACATCGATGACCTGGTGATGGAACGAGCTGACCTCGATCGAACTTGTCCCGAGCGCCTGGCCCAGAATGCTCCCCGGCGAAATATCGATCGAGTGGCGCGGATGTTCGGGCACCGGGCCACCCGCCACCGAGGCCGCCTCGACCTCCTTCCACCGAGCCCACCCCGGATCGGAGGGGTGTCCGGCCGCCACCAGCGACACGTCCTGAACCAACGTGCCTCCGAGCGCGACGTTCAAAAGCTGGACCCCGCGGCACATCCCGAGGATCGGGAGCCCCCGTTCCAGAACCCGATCCACCAACGCCAGCTCGAACTCATCCCGCTGGGGCTCGGTGGCCGCGAGCAGCGAGTGCGGCTCCTGGCCGTAGCGCAAAGGATCGATGTCTCGCCCCGGCGCCAACACGATTGCATCGACGGAGTCCAGAATCGGGTCGATCGCGTCGACGAGCTGGGGCAGGGCGACAGGCAATCCGCCGGCGGCCAGGATCGGGCGGTGCACGCCGACTCCGCCATAGTCGCCGAAGTCGTGCACACTGGCCGAGACTCCTATCAGAGGACGTCCTCTAGACACCGATCACCCACTCAGGTAGAACTGTATTGGACATATTTGTGCATAGCGAGCGGAGGGTGTAGATGGCCGAGAAGACATGGGGTGGCGAGCCCTTCTGGGGACTGGGCTACGAGTGGGACCCGGAATGGGTCCTCACCGACCGCCAGAAGGAGCTCCGCGACACGCTGATCGAGCTCTGCGAGAAGGAGATGCGTGCCAACGCCAAGGTCTCCGACGACGAGCTCAAGTTCCCGCGGCGAAACCTCGAACTGCTCGGCGAGCATGGCTTCCTGGCGCTGACCGTGCCGACCGAGTACGGCGGTCTCGGGGAAGATCACGTCGCTTTCGTGATGACCTGCGAGACGATCGCGCGCTACGGCTGCGCGTCGACCGCGATGTGTTACGTGATGCACATGGGCGCGGTCAACACGATCATGCTCCGCCCCACAGATGCCCTGATCGACAAGTACATAAGGCCCCTCAACAGCGGCAAGATCGGCACGCTGTCCTACAGCGACCCCGAGACCGGCTCGCACTTCTGGTACCCCATCTCCTCCGGCGCCGAGCGCCGGAACGGCGGCTACAACGTGCGCAAGAAGGCATCGTGGACGACCTCGGGCGGGTTCGCCGACTTCTACGTCGTGCAGACGACCTCCCCAGACTTCACCGGGTACGACGACCTATCCGTCTTCGTCATCGACGGCGAGCACGTCAAGTCGCAGCCCTCGACCTGGGACGCCCTCGGCCTCCGCGGCAACCAGTCGGGGCCGATTCAGGTTGACGGCGTCGACATCCCCGGCGACCAGATCGTCGGGCCCGAGGGCGACGGCGCCGCCTCCAATGACGAGGCGGTCGACCCCTGGTTCCTGATCGGATCAAGCTCTGTCTGGAACGGCCTCGCGATGGGCGCGATCGACATCGGCAAGCGCCAGACCACGCGCAAGCGCCACGTCGATGTCGGCCTCCGTGTCGCCGACTACCCGACGATTCAGGACTACGTCGGCGAGGCCGTGATGGACACGAACGCCGCGCGGCTGTTCGTGTACTCGGTGGCGCAGGCGATGGACAACGCCACCGACCACAACACCGTCCAGCCGCCCCCCGGCGAGTTCGCGCGCGCGAACTTCCTCCACTGGGCGTGGCAGATCAAGTTCAACGCGGCCAAGAACACCGCCAACGTGGTCGACAAGATGCTCCACGCCTGCGGCGGCACCGGCTACAAGCGCGACATGGAGCTCGAGCGCTATCTGCGCGACGCCAAGGCGGGCTGGGTGATGGGCCCGACCAACGAGGTCCTGCGCCAGTTCGTCGGCAAGGCGGTGCTGCTCGGGTTCGAGAGCCTCGACTACTGGAACCAGCACTACAACCGCCGCGCGGTCGAGAACGAGGTGAAGAAGCTCGACGCCGACGGCAAGCGCGAGCTCGCCGAACAGCTGCTCGCCGAGGTGGAACAGGCCTCCGCCCCCGCAGCCACCTAAACGAACGCCATGGCGGTCCTGATCAACGGGCTCAGGCAGACCGAGCCCGCGCTCGAGTTCTACCGGGTCGCGCCGGGAGGCGCGACCGAGGTGGCGATCCGCGGCGATGATCGGGTTCGGCTGATCGACCGCCACGGCGGCCAGACTGCCGAGCTCACCGCCCGCGGAGGCGGAGGGCTCGCTGCGCTCGGCCTCGAACGCGAAACGACCAACGGCGGACTCACGCTGTTCGGGCCCGACTCGCGGCCGGGCAGCGAGATCGAGCTCACCGCCCAGGACGCGACGACGCTGATCGTGGCGGCGCCGGGCGGGCGGATCGTCGACGGCAGTCCGCCCTCCTCCGAGCTGATGATCGAGGTCCGCCGCGCGACCCCGCGGACGCGCGAGGACGTAGAGCTGCCGCCACCGCTCGCCGAGCCCCGCCTCGACTTCCGGATCGAAAAGGCCAGCGCCAGCTCGTACGAGGTCAAGCAGGGCGAGTACATCCAGGTGATCGATGTCCAGGGCCGCCAGTGCTCGGACTTCCTCGCTTTTGGTGCCGCCAAGCTCCAACGGGGCATCGAGCGCGGCCTCGACGCCACCGTCACCCGAACGCTGATGGGCAACGCCTACCCGATGCCCGGCCTCTACGGGAAGTTCTACGACCTCGACATGGACCCCCTGGTCGAAGTAGTACGCGACACGGTCGGCCGCCACGACACGTTCGCGCTCGCGTGCCAGGCCAAGTATTACGACGACCTCGGCTATCCCGGGCACATCAACTGCACCGACAACTTCAACGGCGCGCTAGACCAGTTCAAGATTGCCCCCCGCAAGGGCTGGGAAGCGCTGAACTTCTTCTACAACACCGCCTTCGACTCGAACATGCAGCTGATCTCCGACGAGCCGTGGTCGCGTCCCGGCGACTACGTGATGCTGCGGGCGATGACCGACCTCGTGTGCGCCTCATCCGCCTGTCCCGACGACGTCGATCCATCGAATGCCTGGGAGGTGACAGATGTCCACGTACGCGTGTATTCGCCGCAGAATCGCTTCTCGGTGGCCATCGCCCACCGAGTGACCGCCGACGCACCGCCGGTTCTCACTCAAGAGACGGCGTTCCACGCGCGAACGAGCGCCCTGACGAAGTCGTTCGTCGAGTACCGGGGCTACTGGCTGCCGCACTGCTTCAACAACGAGGGCGCGATCGCCGAGTACTGGGCCTGCCGCGAGAAGGTCGTCGTGATGGACCTGTCGCCGCTCAGGAAATTCGAAGTTCTCGGCCCCGACGCGGAGACGCTCATCCAGAAGACGATCACGCGCGACGCCCGCAAGCTGTCGGTCGGGCAGGTCGTCTACACCGCGGTGTGCAACGAGACCGGCGGGATGCTCGACGACGCCACCGTGTTCCGCCTCGGCGACAACAACTTCCGCTTCGTCGGCGGCGACCCGTACGACGGCGTGTGGCTCCGGGATATCGCCGACAAAAACAACCTCAACGTCTGGGTCAAGCCGAGCACCGACGAGCTCCACAACGTCGCGGTCCAGGGCCCGCTCAGCCGGGAGACGCTGGGGAGCATCGTCTGGACGCCCCCCACCCAGCCGAGCCTCGAGGAACTCAAGTGGTTCCGCTTCCTGGTCGGCCGGATCAACACCCACGACGGGATCCCGATCATCGTCTCGCGCACCGGGTACACCGGCGAGCTCGGCTACGAGGTGTGGTGTCACCCGCACGACGGCCCAGCCGTATGGGACGCGATCTGGCAAGCCGGCCAACGACACCAAATAAAGCCGCTCGGCCTCGAAGCACTCGACATGCTCCGGATCGAGTCGGGGCTGATCTTCGCCGGCTACGAGTTCGACGATCAGGTCGATCCGTTCGAGGCCGGGATCGGGTTCACGGTCGCGCTCGCAAACGACGAGGACTTCATCGGGCGCGATGCCCTGCTCGAGCGCAAGGAGCACCCGCAACGAAAGCTTGTCGGGCTCGAGCTGGACAGCAACGAAACCGCCGGCCACGGCGACCCGGTGTACGTGGGCCGCCAGAAAGTCGGCGTCGTCACGAGCGGAACTCGCAGCCCCGCGCTGAAGCGCTCGATTGCGCTGTGCCGCATGGCGGTCCAGTACGCCGGCATCGGCACCAACGTCGAGGTCGGCAAGCTCGACGGGCTCCAGAAGCGAATCGCCTCGAAGGTCGTACGGATTCCGTTCTACGACCCGGACAAGACGCGCCCGCGGTCCTAGCGACGATCGGGAGCTATCGTGGGCACCGTGACCGAGCGCGAGGGAGTGGCGCGGCTCACCCGGGTGGTCCGGCCGACCGAGACCTCCGGCGGTCTGATGCCCCCTCTGCCCGGGGCCCGAAAACGCGCCGCGGCGGCCCCCGCCGCCGACCTGCCTCCGCCGACCGGGGTCGCCAGGCTCACTCCGAAGGCGGCGGCCGTCGAGCAGGCGGCCAGAGAGTTCCGCCAGGTGATGGGACGATTCGCCACGGGCGTCACCGTCGTCACGACGGTCGAGAAGGAGACCGTGCACGGCATGACCGCCAACGGCTTCCTGTCGGTATCGCTGCGCCCGCCGCTCGTGCTCGTCTCGTTGGGACGGTGCAAGATGAACGAGATGCTCCCGCGCAGCGGGCGCTACGGGGTGAGCATGCTGTCGCACGAGCAGCAGCACTTCGCCGCCCACTTCGCCGCGCAGAAGCGCTCCGAGATAGAGCCCACATTCACCTGGCACAACGGGCTACCGCTGCTGGATCGGGCGCTCGCGCACCTCGTCTGCCGGGTCGTCGATACACACCGGGCCGGCGATCACGTGCTGTGGATCGGCGAGGTCGAGTACCTCGATCACCGCGACGACGAGCCGCTCCTGTTCTACACGGGTCGCTTCGGCACGATGCACGAGCTCCAGGACGGCGGCGGCTAGCCCGACGGCGCGATCCACACGAGGCACGGGGCATCCCGCCGCACGGTCCTCGCCGCGGCAGCGAAGCGCCGGCGCGAGATCCGCGAGCGGTCGGGACCGAACACGAGCACGCCCGCCTCGGAATCGCGTGCCAATTCGATCAGTGCGGTCACGGGGCGAGGGCTCGAGACCCGGAGCAGCTCAGTAGTGATCCCCAGGGCCGCGGCCCGTCGCGCGGTGGCGCGGACCGCGTCCAGATCCTCCTCGTGCGGCAGCGTGGCGTACTCGCGGGAGAGCATCACCGTCAGCGGATACGGCGGGAGCGTGAGCATGTTCGCCAGGATCAGCTTGGCGCCCGCTTCGAGCGCGGTGTCGATGGCCATGCGCTCGGCGCTCGGGTCGACCCGCACCGACAGCGTCCCGAGCAGCACGGGGCGCGCCGGCGACCGCGCCTCACTCGGCGCACGTGAGGGGCGGCGGTCGAGCAGCTGCGGCATCGCGACAGCGAGTCTACGCCGCCCCCGAACCGTGATGCCCGGCATTTTCGCCCCGAAACGGCGCCAGCTCAGGTTGACCACCTTTGTACAAACTGGTATAAGCCTGCCGACGCACCAGCGGGGAGAACAAACTCATACAGAAGGGGTGTTGTAGATGGCGACAGCCGTAGTAGAAGAGCGCCAGCTCCTGAAGTCGCTCCGCTGGTGGGACGGGTTCACGATTGCGATGTGCAACCCGGGATTCCTGTTCGGATCGCTCGGGTTCACCCTGGGCATCTTCGGGGTCTGGGGATCCGTGATCCTGTGGGGGATCTCGGCGATCATCGGCTGGATCCTGACGTGGATCTACGTCGAGCCGGCGATGATGTTCCCCGAGAAATCGGGCGGGATCTCGGTGTACGCGAACGAGGCGTGGCGTAAGTACACGACCTTCGTCGGGCCGGTGGCTGCGTTCGGCTACTGGATCGGGTGGTCGGTCGTGCTCTCGATCTTCGGGAAGATCATCGGCGACCTGGTCGAGGCCCGGTGGTTCCCGCACACGACGTTCACCGTCTGGGACGGCGTCGTCCACCTCAGCCTGTCGAGCTTCATCGCGATTGGCGTGATCATCGCCGTGTGGGCGTTCAACATCTTCGGGATCCGACCGTTCAAGGGGTTTACGTACGTGACCGCCGGTCTGCTCACGGTCGCGCTGATCGGACTCGTCATCCTTCCGTTCGCAACCGGCCACTGGCACTCGAGCAACGTGAAGGCGACGTTCACCGGTCCGTGGGGCGGGACCAAGCAGGCGTTCGTCTACCTGTTCATCCTCGCCTGGTCGGCCTGGGCGGCGGAGGTGTGCGCCACGTTCGCGCCCGAGTACAAGACCAAACAGGACGCGCGCATCGCGTTGCGGAGCTCTGCGGCGTTCGTGGTTGGCGTGTTCATCCTGGTGCCGTTCGCGCTCGGCGGCGTCACCGGGGTTCCCGCGACTGCCGCCCAGGAGGGCCAGTTCTACTCGGCGGCGTTCCAGACCATCGCAGGCCACACGGTTGGGACCTTCTTCCTGATCTGTCTGCTGGCCAGCCTGGTGTTGTCGATGTCGTCCTCGACGGCCGACGGCGGCCGCGCGCTGTATGGAATCTCCAAGGCCGGAATGACGATCAAGCAGCTAGGCACGCTGAACCGCTTCCACGTCCCGGGTCGGGCCATGACCGTCGACCTCGTAGTAAACGTGCTGCTCGTGCTGTTCATCTCGAGCAACCTCGCGATCCTGTACATGAGCAACATCGGCTACGTGCTCTGCCACCTGCTGGCGGTCAGCGGCTTCCTGCTGTTGCGCAAGGACCGCCCGAATTGGCCGAGGCCCGTCAAGCTGAGCAACATATGGGTATGGATCGCGGGCTTCATGACCGCGTTGGTCGCGTTCCTGCTGATCGTCGGCGCCGGCGCGCCGCACCTGAACGGATATGGCACCTGGACGGACTTCGGCATCGGCGTCGGAGTGCTGGTCGCCTCGGTGCTGCTGTTCATCTTCCGCCGGATCGTCCAGGACAAGGAGCATGTCCACTTCCGCGAGCCGATCCCGCAAACCCCTGAGGAAGAGGCGGCGCTGCTCGGCATGGAGCCGACCCCGCCGGCCGCGTTGCACGCGTAAGCTGCACTGCCCACATCACGAGGAGGGGCCATGAGCACGATAGTCGTCGGCTACGACCAGACGCCAGGATCGCAGAGGGCATTGGAGCGGGCGGCGACGCTCGCCAAGGCGCTCGACTCAAAGCTGGTGGTCACGAGCGTGACGCCGATAATGATGAGCGCCGGCCGGTCGGCTGGGCCGATCGACCCGACCGACCCGCCGGAGAAACACGCTGAGGAGCTCGCGGCTGCACGCACCTACCTCGAGGGCGAGGGGATCGAGGCTGACTACCAGGGCGCGATCGGCGAGCCCTCGGACGCGATCGTCCAGTTGGCGGACGAGCGGAACGCCGACATGATCGTCGTAGGCCACGAGCACGGCGTCGTGCATCGCCTGTTCGGGGCGAGCGTCAGCGAAGCGGTCTCACACCACGCCCACTGCGACGTGCTGATCGTGCACACGCCGCACGACTGACGCCAAGTCCAGATGGGGACCGCCAGGTCCCTGGGGTCGCATGCCGACGGACGGGGATAGCCGATGACGGCAGCGCGTATTGCCCGCGCTCGCGTGGCGATGTTCATCGCTGAACTCGTTCACGGATGAACGCAAAAGGGGGCGAGAAGCCCCATAGGCAGCGGCTGCGGGAGCAGACAGACTGCCGTCCGGGTGGACTCCGTTCGGGGTTCTGGGACCAGCGTCTGACGTTGCCCCCTCGGGCCTGATGCTGGGGATTTGCGTGGTCCTCAATTTGAAGCTAAGCGTGTTATGAGAAATCGGTCTGGAGTTCTCGCCCTCCGCGGCTGCCTTGTGGACATCCTTGGCCTGTCCGGCAGTGGGTCGCTCGGGAGATGATCCACCATCGACGCATGATCCTGGCGGTGGCCGTCGCGGCCATTCTCAGCGCGTGGCTACTGCCGGCGACGTCAGCAGCCGCTGCCGAGACGGTCAAGGTCAAGTTCGCGGATGCCAGCATCGTCGCCAACGGCACGTCCACCACCACAGTGACTGCGGTCGTCACCAGCGGTGGGGTCCGGGTCACCGGGCACACGATCGAGTTCACGGCCAGCGACAGTGGGATCAAGTTCGGCGCTACCAGCGAGAAGCCCAACGGGGCCTACATCGCCACGCTCACGAGCGCGACCGTCGCCGGGACCGCGATCATCAGCGCTACGGATGAATCGGTCACGCCGCCGGCTGCCGGGGACGCCACGCTCCCGCAAACCGCCGGCCCGGCGAGCACGATAGGTCTCACCCTCTCTCCGACATCGATCGTCGCTAACGGCAACTCGTACACGACGGCGACAGCGGCAGTTGCCGATGCTCACGGCAATCCTGTTGCCGGGGACAAGGTCGACTTCTCCTCGTCCGATCCAGGGCAGGTGGTCGAGAACGTGGCGAACAGCCGTAACGGCACCTACAGCGCGCTCATCAAGAGCTCGACCACGCCAGGCCAGATTGCCATCACCGCAACCGACTCTTCCGCCAACCTGCGTGCGGCGGCCTCGCTCACGCAGACGTTGAGCGGCAGCCACCTATCTTTGGCCGCGTTTCCATCGGCCGCGGTGACCAATGAAAGTGTGACGTTGCTTGCCGCTGTGACCTCCAGCCCAGGCTTGCCGTCAGGAACCGTCACCTTCGCCGACGGTGGCCGCCCGATCGCCGGCTGTGCCGCCGAGCCGATCTCCCCCTCGACGCCGGCCGCCACCTGCACGACTTCGTTTGCGGCGTCCACCTCTCCTGAGTTAGTGACAGCAGATTTCACTCCGAACTCCGCCTCCGGTGTCGCGAACGCGACGGGATTGACGACCGTGACCGTCGGTCCTGACTCGACGTCGACCTCCCTCGACGCCTCCAACGCCACCGGGGTCGGGGCGAGCACGACGTATACGGCCACCGTGCAGCCGCCGGCGAGCCGGTCGGGTCCGGTCGAGCCCAGCGGCACGGTCGAGTTTCTCGACGGAGGGCAGCCGATCCAGTCCTGCAGCAGCCAGCCGCTCTCAGGCGGCGGCGCGGTGTGCACCGTCAGCTACGGATCGCAAGGTAGCCACAGCATCACCGCGCGCTACGGCGGCGATCCCAACTTCAATGGCTCCACGTCGACATCGGCAACGGTGAGCGTGGTGCCGGTGCCCAATGACGCTGCCGGAATAATCGGGGCCACGATGCAGTGGACCTTCGGCTACACACCGACGTACACCAAAGTGATCGCGCTCGTCGTCAACGGCATACCCTCCGGCGCCACCGTCAGCGTGACCTGCCGCGGACGAGGCTGCCCGGTCGCTAAACGCCTCGCGACGACGGCGCGAAGCAAGCGTTGCCAGACGCCCGAGAAGAACGGTAAGTGCTCGGGCCCGAGGACGGTCGACCTGACCCCGGCATTCCAGAATCGCCTCCTGCGCAGCGGGACGAGGATCTCCGTCAAAATCATTCGACCCGGCTGGATTGGCAAGTCCTACTCGTTCACAGTCCGGGCGGCGCGTCGCCCATCCATCCAGATCGGGTGCATGGCCCCCGGAGCCATGCACCCGAGCTCGGGGTGCTGACGGAGCTTCAGCTTTCGCGCCCGGCCCACTCGAGCAGCGGCTCGATCGAGAACACGGAGTCGTCGATTCCCGCCTGGGGGTCGCCGATCTCGGCAAAGCGCGCCGGCACCGTGGCGATCGTGAATTCGCGCGGATCCAGGGCGTCGTCGAGTTCGTCCCAGAGGATCGGAGTCGACACGGTCCCGAACCGGTTTCCACGAACCGAGTACGCGCTCGCGATCGTGTGGTCGCGCGCATTCTGGTTGTAGTCGACGAACACCTTGCGGGGGTCGCGATCCTTCCGCCACCAGGTCGTCGTGGCATCGGAGGGGATCCGCCGCTCGACCTCGCGCGCGAACGCCAGCGCCGCTTGGCGGACGTCGCCGAACTCCCATCGCGGCTCGATCCGGACATAGATGTGTAGCCCGTTGCCGCCCGAGGTCTTGGGCCATCCGACCGCGCCGATCTCGTCGAGGACCTCGCGAGCGACACGGGCCACCCGACACACGCCCTCGAACGAAGCGTCGGGCATCGGGTCGAGGTCGATCCGCCACTCGTCGGGCCGCTCGACGTCCCCGCAGCGGGAGTTCCAGGGGTGGAACTCGACCGTCGACATCTGCACGGCCCAGATCACGCTGGCGAGCTCGGTGACGCACAGCTCGTCCGCCGTCCGGCCGAAGCGCGGGAAGTAGATGTTCACGGTCTCGACCCAGGGCGGCGCGCCCTTCGGCAGCCGCTTCTGGTGGACCTTCTGGCCGTCGACCCCATCGGGAAAGCGGTGCAGCATGCACGGGCGGTCGCGCAGGGCCCGCACGATCCCGCCGCCGACGCTGATGTAGTACTTCGCGAGGTCGAGCTTGGTCTCGCCCCGGGCCGAGAAGTAGACCCGGTCCGGACTCGAGATCCGCACCGTCCGCCCGTCGACCTCGAGCTCAACAGCACTGGACTTTGCAGCACCTGCCACGGTCATCGGCAGGTTAGACCGCACCCACGGCCGGATCTCATCGCATCGACGCTTGCAGCACGTCTTGCGCCGCTCGGATGCCGCTGCGCAGCGCTCCCTCCATCAACCCGTGCCACTCGCCGGCGGTGTGCTCGCCGGCGAACGCCAACGGGCCCACGGGGCGGCTGAGCCACTCGGCATCCATCGGCGAGGTTGCCGAGCGCGCCGAGTAAGCCCCGCGCACCCACGGATCATCGGCCCAGCTGGACAGCAGCACGGTGCTCGCGTCGAGCTCCAGATCGGGCCTCAGCCGCGCGAGGGCCTCGAGCCACCGATTCGGGCCGGAGTCCACCGCGAGCCGGCCGAGCGCTACCGGGGAGCCCGCGAACGCGCCCACATAACGCAGCGGGTTCCCATCGGCGCCGAGCTGCGTGTAGCACCAGAACAGGTCCGGCACCGATAGCGTCTCGCTCGGCGGTGCCGGCGTCTTCAGCGCCACGAACAGCTTCGCGGCTTGCCCGAAGCGCACGCGTCCGAACGCGTCGGCGGTCTCGGGCGGCAGCGGCGGATCGAACCGAATCGAATCGAGCACCGACGCCGGGACGGCGATCACAGCGGCACCGGCGACCGCCTCCCGCTCGCCCGCCACGAGTCTCACCTCGCCCTCCCGCCACACCACCCTCGTCACCGGCGCAGACAGCCGCACCGCGTCCCCAAGGCCAACAGCGATCTCGCGCGCGATGCGGTCGTTCCCGCCCTCCACCGAGTGCGTGTCGAAATCGCCGAACGCCGCCGCGCCCTCCGACAGCACGGCGGCATCGAGATCATCGAAGCCGTACGCACAGCTGATCTCGAGGCGGGCGACGATCGCCTCGCGGACCCCCGGCTCGAGCTTACGGCCCGCGAGCGCCTCCGCCGCCGTGACCCCGGCGGGCCGGGCAGGCTGGGCCCCGATCTCAGCCATCGCCGCCGCCACGTCGGCGGCCGAGACCGGACGCGACCCTCCCCGCGGCTCGCGTTGCCCGTACAGCGTCCCTTTCCGCACGAGGGGCAGCCCGAGGCGCTCCGCCGTGGCGATCACCGTCGAATCGTGCGGAAGGATGAACTCGGCGCCGCGCTCGACCACGGCACCCGCGAACGGCACCGACCACACCCGGCCGCCGACCCGGTCGCGAGCCTCGAGCACTTCGACGTCCATGCCCGCGCGAGCGAGCGTGTCGGCCGCGGCGAGGCCCGCGAACCCCGCGCCGACGACGATCATCCGCACGGCGCTACTCCGACTTGATGTTCCAGCTCGGCCGGTTCTCGATCGCCTTCAGGTACCGCCGCTTCCACTGCGGGCGCCCGAACGTGCTCCAAGCCATCGCCGCGATCGCGGCGAGCAGAAGCCCGGTGAAGGCTCGGCCGAGGACGACGAGCGCGATCAGCGAGGCGACCACCAGCGCGGCGGCCGCCAGCGGGACCCAGCGGAAGCGCAGCTGAGTGCGGCACAGCTGGGCGTACTCGTCGAGCGGGATCCGCCGCGTGTCCCACGTCTGGCCGCACTTCTCGCACGTCCACCGTTCTCCGTAGCGGAGGTCGCGCCGCTCGCCGCACTCGCAGCCGATCGTGATCGGTGGACCGTGCCGAACCGATCGCGGGAGATCAGGCTCCATCGAGATTAGTGCTGCGGAGGTTCCCATCCCTCGAGCACGCCCGGCTTCCAGTCGGTCCCGACCGTCCGTGATCCCTCGACCCACGGGCCGAGCTCGGGCTGCGGGAACTTGCAGTGGCGCTCCTTCAACGCGATCCCATACGAGTTGCCCGACTGCAGATGCTTGATCAACACCTTGCGCGCGATCTCGTCCTCGCGCCCGGACTGTATCGGGAAGTAGATCTTGAGGAACGAATTCGAGTAGCGGTCGAACACAGCCGGCACGCCGTCTTCCTCGAGCAGCTCGACATCCTCCAGCCAGTTGATGTCCTGACCCGGGGTGGCGGCGAGCAGATCGATGTCCTCGATCAGCGACATGTCCTCCTGGTAGGGGAACCGCCGGCCCGCGAGGTACTCGGCATCGATCGAGATCGTGTATTCGGTCTCGCTCATGCCAGTTCGCCCCCGTGGCCGCCCGTTACTCCGGGGGTGACGCGTTCGGGCTCCAAATAGTCGATCGGGTTCTCGACATGGCGCTCGAGCAGCTGCTCGATCCGCGCCAGCGTCCGCTCCTCGGACACGCCCGGTATGTAATCGGTGCCGGCCAGCGGCACCCGAGCCATCGCGGAGGCCTCGACGGTCAGCGCGGCCAGGTCCTCGGGCTCGAGGCTGTGGACGTCGGTCTTCCCGCACGCCCGCGCGAGCATCTGGCACTCGAGCGTCATCGTGTGCAGAAAGTTGTAGACGCGCTGGGCCGCCTCGTCGACGACCAATCGCCGGCGCAGTTCCGGATCCTGCGTCGTGATCCCGACCGGGCAGCGGCCGGTGTGGCAGTGGTAGCACTGGCCCGCCGGCACGCCGACGGTCCCCTCGTAGTCCGTCACGCCGGGGATCTCCTTGTTGCAATTCAAAGCCATCAACGCCGAGTGCCCGATCGCCACCGCGTTCGCCCCGAGCGCCAGGCACTTGGCCACGTCGGCCCCGTTCCGGATGCCGCCGGCGACGATGAGGTCGATCTCGTCGGCCATGTCCACGTCCTCGAGCGCCCGGCGCGCCTCGGGGATCGCGGCCATCAGCGGGATCCCGGTCTCCTCGGTGGCGATGTGGGGTCCGGCGCCGGTCGATCCTTCGGCTCCGTCGAGGTAGATGGTGTCCGGGCCACACTTGGCGGCCATGCGCACGTCGTCGTACACGCGCGCGGCGCCCAGCTTGAGCTGAATCGGGACCTCGTAGTTGGTCGCCTCGCGAATCTCCTGGATCTTCAGAGAGAGATCATCTGGACCCAGCCAGTCGGGGTGCCGGGCCGGCGAGCGCTGGTCGATCCCGACCGGGAGCGAGCGCATCTCGGCCACCTGCTCGGTGACCTTCTGGCCCATCAAATGCCCGCCCAGACCGACCTTGCAGCCCTGGCCGATGAAGAACTCGATGCCATCGGCCAGCATCAGGTGGTGCGGATTGAAGCCGTAGCGGCTCTGGATCACCTGGTAGTACCACTTGGTCGAAAGGTCGCGCTCGGGCGGGATCATCCCGCCCTCGCCCGAGCAGGTCGCGGTGCCGGCCATCGACGCGCCTTTAGCCAGCGCCATCTTGGCCTCGAGCGACAGCGCGCCGAAGCTCATCCCGGTGATGTAGATCGGGATGTCGAGCTCCAGCGGCTTCTTCGCGAAGCGTGCCCCGAGCACGGTCCTGGTCGCGCACTTCTCGCGGTAGCCCTCGATCACGAACCGGGTCAGCGTTCCGGGCAGGAACATCAACTGGTCCCAATGCGGGATCGGCTTGAACATCGAGAACCCGCGCATCCGGTAGCGCCCGAGCTCCGACTTGACGTGGATGTCGTCGATCACCTCGGGGGTGAAGATCCGGCTGTGACCGAGCTGGTTCCGGCGGACCGGGGCGTTCTCGTCGGTGGCAGCCATCACAGCACCATCTTCCTCTCGGACGGCTCGAGCGAGTCGTAGTTGTAGAGCTTCTTGCCGCACACGAACTTCTCGAGCGCGGGCGGATCGCCCAGCCCGTAGATCCCGAATTTCCGCCTCACGAACTCGGTATCGGCGTCGGTCCACTCGCCGGGCACGCAGTCGATCCCGAGCGACGCCACCTTGCCTCCGACATAGAGCACGCCGTCGTACATCGAGTCGCCGAGGCCGTGGCCGGCATTGCCGCAGATGATCTGGCGGCCGCGCTGCATCATGAACCCGGTCATCGAACCGACGTCGCCGAGGATGATGACCGTGCCGCCCTTCTGGTCGATCCCGGTGCGCGCGCCGACGCGACCGCGCACGACCACGTCGCCGCCCCGCAACGCCGCCGCCGTCAGCGAGCCGGCGTTGCCGTCGATCTCGCACACGCCCGACATCATGTTCTCGCACGCCGACCAGCCCACGCGACCGGTGATGTGAATCTCGGGCCCGTCGATCAGCCCGCACGCGAAGTAGCCGAGGCTGCCCTCGAACGTGATCTTGCACCGCGCCAGGATGCCGACCCCGAGCGAGTGCTTCGCGCCCGGGTTCGTGACCGTGATGTCGTGCACGCCCAAGTCGTAGACGAGCCGCCGCAACTCGAGGTTGATCTGGCGCGTCGTCAGATCGCGGGCGTCGAAGCTCGCGCGATCGCCGTCGATCTCGGCGGTTCCGGGTACGCGCTCGTCGAGCTCGACGAGGCCACGCGGGTCGAAGCGCGCCGGCGGGGCTACCGTGTCCACACCATCACCTCGCTCTCGTACGGGTCGTAGGTCTCGATCTCGCGGTCGATGATGGCGCGGATCGCGATCTCCTCGGAGGCGAGCACGACCATGTCCTCGCCCTCGTACAGCACCAGTGGCTTGGCGGCGAGCTCGTCCTTGGCCATCCCGAGCGCGTCATCGGATACGCAGATGTACGTGAACACGCCGTCGAGGTCGTCGAGGCTCATGCGCATGGCGTCCTCGAGCGACGCGCCGTCGGACATCTTCTGCGCGAGATACACGGCGATGATCTCCGAGTCGCAATCGGAGGCGAACCGGTGTCCCATCCGCTCGAGACGGCGGCGCCACTGGTGGTAGTTCGTCAGCTGACCGTTGTGCACCACGGCGACGTCCGAGAACGGGTACGCCCAGTAGGGGTGCGCGTTCGAGATGTCGACGTCCGACTCGGTCGCCATCCGCACGTGCCCGATCCCGTGGGTCCCGATGTACCCGTCGAGCTTGTAGGACGTGCCGACCGTCTGGGCGTCGCCGAGGTCCTTGACGATCTCGAGCGCCGAGCCCGCTGAGAGCACCTCGGCACCGGGCACCGACTCGACGTAGTCGGCGAGATGCTTGAGCTCGCCGTGGTAGTCGAGCGCCGCGGCGATCGTGTAGTCGTTGATGTCCTCGATCGAGTCAATGCGAGCGCCCGCGGCACGCAGCCGGGACTCCACCTCGCGCCGGCGGTGTCGCAGCCGGTCGGCATACTCGATGTCCCCGTTCGCCTCGCCGTCGGACAGCTTGATACGCATGATCAACTCAGCGCTCGGCCGGCGGTACAGCGCGTACCCGGTCGAGTCGGGGCCGCGGTGCTTCATCGACTGGAGCATCCGCGTCATGTCCGCGCCCAGCCGGTGAGCGCCGTTGCCGTTCCGGTAGATGATTCCGGCGATCCCGCACATTTACGGGAGCACCTCCAGGTATTCGTTCCGCTCCCAGTCGGTGACCGCGGCCAGGTACCGCTCCCACTCGTCGCGCTTGTACCAGTCGAACACCTTGTACAGCCGACCGGGGATCGCGGCCTGGATCAGCTCATCGGCAGCGAGCGCGTTCAGCGCCGCGCCCAGGCTCTCGGGGACGCGCTCGATCTCGACTCCCTGCTGGAGCAGCTCGTACGTGTTGCCCTGCTGCGGCGGGCCCGGATCGAGCTTGCGCCGCACGCCGTCGAGGCCGGCCTGGAGCAGCGCGGCCGTCGTCAGGTAGGGATTGCACGAGGAGTCGACGCCGCGGTACTCGAACCGCCCGCCGGTGGCGACGCGAACGGTCGTGGTCCGGTTCTGCCAGCCCCAGTTCTTGTAGATCGGGGCCCAGAAGCCGGTGTCCCACATGCGGCAGTACGAATTCACCGTCGGGTTGCCGATGCACATCAGCGCGCCGAAGTGCTCGAGCATGCCGCCGAGGAAGTTCCGCGCGATCTCGGACAGCTGCGCCGGACCGTCGGGGTCGTGGAACACGTTCACGCCGTTCTCGTCGACGAGCGTGAAGTGGTGATGGTGACCGTTGGCCGAGACGCCCGTGAACGGCTTCGGCATCCACGACGGGAGCACGTCGTGCTTGCGGCCGACCGCGGCGCACACCTGGCGGTAGGTCGTGAGGTTGTCGGCGGTCCGCACCGGCCGGTCGAAGCGGAAGTTCAGCTCGAGCTGGCCGGGCGCGTCCTCGTGATCGCCGTAGCTCATGTCGAGCCCGAGCCGCTGGCCCCAGTCGACCACGTCGAGCAGCACCGTCCGGAGCTCCTCGAACTGATGGATGTGGTAGCAGTAGGGCTTGGTGATGCCCTCGGGCAGCTTGCCGTCCTCGGGCTTCTTCAGCCACATCGTCTCGGGCTCGATCCCGATGAGGAACTGGTAGCCGAGCTCCTGTTCGAACTCGTGCGCGACCCGCTTGAGGTTCTGACGACAGTCGGCGTCGAGCAGCTCGCCGGTCTCGGTGTCGTAGCAGTCGCAGTACACGCGCGCGACCCGTTCGTCCCACGGCAGGACCGCGAACGTGTCGAGGTCCGCGACGGCGGCCAGCTCAGACTCCTCGGGACCGAACCCGATGTAGTTGCCATGGCGGTCGGTGAACAGGTTGGCCGTCGCGCCGTAGACGAGCTGGTAGCCCTTCTCCGCGACCTGCGGGAAGAACGTTGACACGACACCCTTCCCCATCACGCGGCCGGTGACCGACACCTGCTGGAAGAACACGTACTTGATGCCCTGCTCCTCGATCCGGCGCGTGATCTGTTCGATCTTCTCGCGCCGGCCGGGCGCGTTCCGCGCCTCCTCGAGGGTCGCCGGCGCCGGCGCGATCCGCGGGCTGTCGAGCACCGTCTGGACGGTCCCCCCAAGCGGCACGGTCACAGCGCTCGGGTCGCCGCCGTCGACTGCTACCGACATCCTCCACTCCTTTCTGCACCCTGGCCGGCCACGCCAGCGAGCGATGCCACGGACGCTCCCTTGTACAAATTCGTACAGCCGCGTTATATCAGTTGCCGAACCCCTAGGCAAGGCTCGCGGACTTGACCGAGACACCCGCCCACCCTAAGCTCAAAAGCACACCGCGCAATAGCGTTGCGCAGGGCGCAACAAAGGAGCACATCGATGGCTGATCCCCTGCCAGAGTCAGTATCCGTCCTCGTCATCGGGGGCGGCGTCCACGGCCTCTCGACCGCTTGGCACGCCGCCCAGCAGGGCCAAGACGTCCTCGTCCTCGACAAGACCTCGGTCGCCGCCGGCGCCTCCGGGATCGCATGCGGGGTGATCCGCAACAACTACTTCCAGCCGGCGATGTCCGAGCTGATGGCGGCATCCGTCGAGGTGTGGGAGTCCGATCCGGAGGCGCTGCACTATCACGGCACCGGCTACATCGCGCTCGGTCCCCCGGCCCAGGAGAGCGACCTGGTCGAGGTGCATGCCCGCCAGCAGCGGATCGGGTACCCGTCCGAGCTGTACATCGGCGAGGACGAGGTCGCCGAGCACATGCGCTCGCTGTACGGCGACTGGCGTGCTCCCGGTCTCACCGTCTGCCTCCACGAGCATGCCGGCGGCTACGCGTTCAATCGCGAGTCGATGGAGGGCCTCGCCGGCAAGGCCCGGGCCGCCGGCGCCGAGATCCGCACCGGCGTCGAGGTGACGGGGTTCGAACTAGACAACTCGGACGCGGTCACGGCCGTCCACACGACCGCCGGCACGATCCACCCCGAGACTGTGGTGGTGGCGGTCGGCCCGTGGATCGCGTCGATCTGGGCGATGCTCGGCCTCCCCGACCGGCTCGACGTCCGCCAGCCCGACGGCGAGGTCCAGCCCGACCTGCCGATGTGGACCTACTGGTACCTCCAGGAGGGCGAGATCGAGTTCGACCCGGCGATGTTCATCACCGACGACGGCCACGCGTCGGCGGTGCTCCACATCGACTCCGACCAGACGCTCCGCGACGACGCCGGCCGGCTGATCACGAGCGAGCCCTGGGGCGTGTACTTCAAGCCTGACCGCGAGTCCGTCCAGGGCGGCGCCCAGCCGCTGCGGATGACGGGCGAGTTCCAGGTCGACCCCTACCCCACCGGCACCGTCGAGCCCGGCTTCCCCGACATGTGGTGCGCCGCGCTGTCGCATTGCCTCGGGCGGTTCGAGGGCGCTCGGGCGACGTACCGCCAGACCCGTTCCGGCGGCGTCGGCGCGTTCACCGTCGACAACTTCCCGGTGTTCGACTACATGCGCCCGAACGTGTTCGTCGCGGCCGACTCGAACCACGGCTACAAGATGATCGCGGTCGGCCGGGAGATCGCCCGGGTGCTCGCCGGCGAGCACTCCTCGCTGCTGCACCCGTTCCGGTTCGAGCGCTTCGCCACCGGGGAACTGCACCCGGTCTCGCACAGCCCGTATCCCTGGAGCTGATTTTGGGCCGCGCTGGCGCGCGGCGTCCGTTGGATGTGGCGCGGCAGGCCCCCGTCTGCGAGGCAAGGATGCCGAGCGGGGCCGTCGCCGCGTCCGCCGTTCCGCCCGGCGTCCGTGCCGGGCGGGCGTACCGCGACCACCCGGCCGGGCACGGATGCCCGGCCGTCCGGCCCCACGGACGTCGCCGCAGGCGACCCATTGATCCGTTTCGCGCGCTCCTCCGTATACGCAGGCGAAAGCCATCCACAGGAGGAGCCAGTGAGCGATCAAACCAGGCGCGCGTTCGTCAAGCGCTCAGCGGGCGCGGCGGTCGGCGCCACCGTGATCGGCGCGCTCATCGCGAGCGAGGCCGACGCGACTACGTCCGAACCCGTCGTGGCCTACGTGCGCGGTAGCCAGATCTCGGTCATGACCGGCGAACGCGAGGTCACCGTGCGCGACCGCAAGCTGGCCGCGCAGATCATTCGAGCAGGAGGCAACTGATGTCGTCCCACCGCGAGGCGCCGGCGATCAGCAAGGACCCGGTGGCCGACAACACCGACACGTACGCGTTCGTGTCACCCGACGACCCGGACACGGTCACGATCATCTCGAATTACCTGCCGCTCGAGGCGCCGTTCGGCGGTCCGAACTTCTTCGAGTTCGGCGACGACGTCCGCTACGAGATCCACATCGACAACGACGCCGACGGCGCGCCGGAGATCACATACGAGTTCGAGTTCCAGACGGCCGTGCGCAACCCGGACACGTTCCTGTACAACACCGGCCCGATCGGGTCACTGGACAGCGCCAACTGGAACCGGCGCCAGTTCTACACCGTCACGCGAGTGAAGAACGGTCACCGTCAGGTGCTCGGACGGGGTCTCGCGTGCCCACCGTGCAACATCGGGCCGGCTTCGACGCCGAACTACGCGAGCCTCGCGGCCGAGGCGGTGCACAGGATCGCCGCCGGCCACAAGGTGTTCGCCGGCCAGCGGCTCGAGGGGTTCTACGTCGACCTCGGCGCGATTTTCGACCTCGGTGACCTCCGACCATTCGAGAACCTTCACCTGGCGGCGATGGCCGCGGCGCACGGGGTGGACGCCACGCACGACTTCAGCGTCCACTCGATCGCGCTCAACGTACCCAAGCACGAGCTCACCCGGGATGGCACTGCGCCGAAGGATCCGATGGCCGGCAAGTCCGTGATCGGGGTGTGGACGGCCGCCAGCCGGCGCCGCGCTCTGATCCGTGAGGCCGGGACGGGCACGTCGCACGAGGCCGGCAACTGGGTCCAGGTGTCCCGCCTCGGCAACCCCCTGTTCAACGAGGTGATCGTGCCGTTGGGCGACAAGGACCGGTGGAACTCGCTTCCGGCGCAGAACGACGCCCAGTTCGTCCACTACGTCGAGCACCCCGAGCTCGCGGGGCTGCTGCCGGTGCTGTACCCGGGCGTGTTCCCGAACCTGGCGAAGCTGACGGCGGCGCGCGCGGATCTCGTCGCGATCCTCATGACCGGGATCCCCTCCGGGATCGTCCCCGGGTTCCAGAACTTCACCGGGTCGAGTCCCGCCGATCAGCTGCGGCTGAACATGGCGATCCCGCCGACGCGGCGAGCGGCGGCAAAGGCGCTCGGGCTGATCGGGGGCGATCCCGCCGGCTTCCCGAACGGCCGTCGCGTGTTCGACGACGTGGTCACGGTCGAGCTGCGCGCGATCGCGGGGGTGACCTACCCGCTCGTGAACAAGAGCTACACGCCGGACGCCGCGGCGTCGCTCGTCACAGATGGGCTGGGGGCGAACAGCACCCGGTACCTGCCGCACTTCCCCTACCTGGGGACGCCCGTCGGCGGGTATCAGACGAAGCCGTTGCGCGCTGCCTGACGGTCAGGTAACGCGCGCGACGATCACGGGGGCGGTAGTGGGCGCGGGGGTCCCTCCGGTGGGCTCCTGCGTGACCATGACCGCGCTGACGCCGCTCACGCCGCCGGGCACGCCGACCGCGGCCGTCCCGTTTGAGGTGACCGCGAACAGCGTCCCCGTCGGCGTGGGTGTGGCGTTGCCGCGCTGCACCCACATCTCGTAGATGCGCCCGGCGGGCAGGTGCGGCAGGCGGCGGACGATCAGGTCGGCGCGCCCGTCGGCGATCTTGAGCTCGGCGCTGCCGGTCGATGCCTGGATCGTCCTGCTGCTCGATCGGCCTGAGCTGAGCGCGACCACGAGGACGACCGCGACGACGACAACCGCCGCGGCGAGCGCGCCACCCCAAACGACGACCGGACGCCGGACCCGCGCCGGTCGGCTCGCCCGCGCCTTCGGCGTCGCCCGCACCTCGTTGAGCACTCGCCGGCGCAGCTCCCTCGGCACCTCGTAGCGGACGGTCGCGTCCGCCAGCGAGCCCGTGACCTGCTCGAGCTCTGCGACCTCTTGCTGGCAGGCCGTGCAGCCCGCGAGGTGGCGGCGAAACGCCTCGGCCTCGGCCGGTTCGAGCGAGCCGAGCACGTACGCCGCGGCGTCCTCGCCGCATTCCCGGCCGTTCCGGAGACCGCCCCCGCCACTCACACCGACACCTCGCTGAGGACGTTTCGCATCTTGGTCAACCCGAGCCGCATTCTCCCCTTCACGGTACCTGGCGGCAGATCGAGCATCTTGGCGATCTCGGTGTGGGTGAACCCGCCGAAGTACGCGAGCTCGATCACGCGGCGCTGGTCGGGCGGCAACTCGTCGAGCGCGGTTCGGACCCGGCGCGCCTCGTCGCGCCGCTCGGCCTCGGCGTCGGTGCGGTCGGGCGCCGACAGGCGCTCGGCGATGCCGTCGTCAGGAACGTCGCGGCTGTCCCTCGATCCCTGCCGCCGGAGCGCGTCGATCGCGCGGTTGCGGACTACGGTCAGCACCCACGACCGGACGCTCCCGCGTGCGGGGTCGTAGGCGCGGCTGCTCCGCCACAAGGACAGGAACGCCTCCTGGACGATGTCCTCGGCGGCGGCACGCCGGCCGCACATCCGATAGGCAAGCGAGAACGCAACCGTGGCGTGGCGGTCGAACACGACCTCGAACGCCCGCACGTCGCCGTCGTGGACGAGCTCCATCAGCTCTTCGTCGGCCAGAGCCTTGAGGTCCGACGGGCGGGATCGGCCGCGCGATCCGAGCATGACTATTTAGCCTATCCGGGTCCCCCGAGCGATCGGCCGAGCTCTCCGGCCGCTTTACGGAGCGGCGCGCGCAGGCCGCGGCGGGTGTCCGCCGGAAGACGCGTCGCGGGACCCTGGAGACCGAGGATCGCGACGAGCTCGCCGCCCCGTCCGATCACCGGCGCGGCCAGCGCGTTCAGGTCGGGCTCGCGCTCGCCGACGGCCTCGGCAATTCCAGACGTCCGCACGACCTCGAGCTCGGCGGCGAGCACATCGGGGTCCGTGATCGTACGGTCGGTGAACGCCGTGAGCTCGCCGGACCTGGGATCGGCGGCCGCGAGGTCGCGCGCCGGAAGACCCCGGGGGGGCGACGACCCGAACGCCAGCATCACCTTTCCGGCAGCGGTGGCGTGGGCGACGCTCGGCCGGCCCACGCGCGCCATGCTGACCACGCTTGACGACGACGGGACGAAGTCGACCGTGATCGCCTCGCCGCCGCCCGGGACCGACAGCGTCGCGGTCTCGCCGGTCTCATCGACGAGCCAGGTCAGCCACGGCCGCGCGCGCTCGCGCACGTCGAGCTGCCCGAGCACCCGGTCCGACAGCGCCACCAGCCTCAGCCCGAGGCGGTACGGCCCTCCGGGAGAGCGCTCGACCAACCCGGCGTCCTCGAGCGTCGCCAGCAGTCGCGATGCGGTGCTGGCGTTGACTCCGATCCGGCGCGCGAGCTCATTGACGCCGAGACCGCTGTCGCTGCGCGCCACCTCGTCGAGCAGCGCCAGCGCGCGCGCCACCGACGCCACCCGCTGCCGGGATCCGGCGCTCACGGACGACGACTGCGCGGACCGGCCTCGCGGGAGTTGCGGGAGCCGCGGAAGTTCGCGATCGGGGTGGGACGGGTCGACTCGAGCGAGCGCATGACGGCGACGTCGAGGCCCCCCGGGGCGAACAGGTCGCGCGAATAGGCGACGCGCTCGTCGCGGCCGGCGTAGATCAGCTCCTCGAGCTCGAGCACCGCGGTCGTCCGCCGCACGCCGAGCAGCTTGCCGGTGCGCTCGCGCGGGCTGAGCAGCGCGGGGATCACGCGCGTGCGCGCGTAGGTGACGGGGACGCCGAGGCCGATCAGCACGTCGAGCACCATCGCGCCGCGCTCGAGCGCCGCACGGAGCGCCTGGTCATCGGGGAGGGACACCTTGGGGTGGACGACGTCGAACATCACCGCCACCGGGGCCTTGTTTGCGACGAGGGTGCGTGACACGGTGAGCGCGGCGGCGATCGGCGCCAGCCCGAGCGCCTCCCCCACCTCGGCGCCGACCGCGCGGCGCTCGATGCTGAGGTCGACCGACGACAGGGTCAGGCCGCGGCGCTCCGCGAGAGAGGAATACGGCTCGAGTCGCTCGAGCCGCTCGCCGAGGGCGGCGGGGACGGCCGTGCGCCCGACGAATGTGCCGCTCCCCTGCCGGCGCTCGATCTCGCCCCGCTCCTCGAGGCGGCGGAGCGCGCTCCGCAACGTCCCGCGGGAGACGCCGAGCATCGTTGCCACCTCGTGCTCGGGCGGGAGCCGGTCGCCCTGGCGGTAGCGGCCGCCGGCAAGCCAGATGTGCAGCGCCTCCTCGGCGCTGTCTACCAGCGACGGACTGCGGTGCTCGCCGGCACGAGCATCGTTCGAACCTTGAGACCGTCGCCACCGCGCCGCCACGTCCCCGCGGGCCACTTCTCGCCCTCCTCCCCGAACACGTTTGAACCTATTGTGTCAAAAGGTGCAAACGGCAGGGTGTCTGCGTGCCTACCGGACGCAGAACTCGGCCGCGCCGCGGTTGAAGCACAACAGCCCGCGGAGCGTCGCGCCGTCCTGGTCGAGGACGATCAGTCGCGGCTCGGCCTGGCCGTCCAGCAGCTTGATCGCCTCTGGGATAGGCATGTCCGGCGTCGCCGTCACGGGGTTGGGGTCGGCATAGGCCGCCGCCTGCTCGTCGTCTCGCGCGCCCTCCGGCACGGCGTCTCGCTCGACCGCGCCGGCAAACGTTCCGTCGTCGCCCGCGAGGAGCACCGTCCGGACGCTCGGGTTCTCGAATGCCTTGCGGACATCGGCCACGAGCGCGGCGCCGGGCATCGTCTTCGGGCGGGAGATCATCACCTCGCCGACCGTGAGGACCGCCGCCTCGTCGCTCGCCATGCGCCCCGTTCGCGCCATGGATCGGAATGTTAGGCGGTCTACGATGGCGCGCATGGCGCAAGCGGCCGCAATCGTGCTCGCAGGTGGCAAATCGTCACGCATGGGGTCGCCGAAGGCGTTGCTCGAATGGCACGGCTCGACGTTGCTGCGCCGCGTGACCGGAATCGTGGCCAGATCGGTCGACGGGCCCGTGGTGGTCGTGTCCGCACCGGGACAGTCGCTGCCGGCGCTCGAAGGCGCGGTCGAGGTGGTTGCGGACGAGCAGGAAGGCCGGGGGCCGCTCCAGGGCCTCGCGGCCGGGCTGGCCGCGATCGGCGATCGCGCCCCGATCGCGTACGTGTCCTCGACCGACGTGCCGCTGCTCCACCCGGCGTTCGTCCGCCGTGTCCTCGGCGCGCTCGACGACGGGGACGACGTCGCCCTGCCGGACGTCGGCGGGTACCGCCAGCCGCTGTCGGCCGCGTACCGCGTAGCGGTCCGGCAGCACCGTCGAAGAGCTGATCGCGGCCGACCGGATGCGCCCCGCCTTCCTGTTCGAGCGCGCTCGCGTATGCCACCTCGGCGAGGGCGAGCTGCTCGCCGACGCCACCCTCGCCCGCCTCGATCCGGAGCTCAGCTCGGTCAGCAATCTGAACGAGCCCGCCGACTACGAGCGAGCCGTCGCCCTGCCGGCGCCCGAGATCGTCGTCGAGCGGTTCGGGCCGCTTGCCACCGCCGAACCGGCGAAGCGTCGCCAGAAGATCCGGGCGTGGTCGCTGGGCGAGGCCGCGGACGCGGCCGGACTAAGCCTCGGCGAGCACGTCGTCGCCGCCCTGAACGGTGACCAGATAAGCCGCAACCGGGAGGTGCCGCTCGTGGCGGGAGACACGATCGCGTTCATGGTCGCGGACGCCGGGGGCTAGCGGGCTCGTCCGTTCAACGCGTCACTCGCCACCCCCGCCGCCGCCCCGGATTCCGGTCAACTCGCCACCCCGCCGCCGCCCCGGATTCCGGTCAACCCCTCACTCGCCACCCCGCGGGCGGTGAATTCGGATTCACCCGGCAATAGCACGGTTAGCGCGTCACTCGCGCCCCGCGGAGGACCGAGTGAGCGCTTAACCGGAATGCAGGCCGAGCGAGACCTGCCGGCGTCGCGGATCGCCGGAGCCCAGAAAGACGTTGCTAAGCCGCTCGAATGACGCGGGACTTGCGGACGGGTCCACTAGCCTTGTCTACATGCCACCCGGCGGCTATTTCGGGAAGGCGCTGGTCGTGGACCTGGGGACAGGCACGGGCAAGGCGGAGCCAATCGAGGACACGGTCCTGCGCTCGTTCATCGGCGGCGCCGGCCTGGGCACATGGCTGATGCACGAGCACTGTCCCGCCGGGATCAACGAGCTCGATCCGCGCGCGCCGCTGATGTTCGTGTTCTCGCCGCTGGTGGGGACCCCCCTGACGACGAGCGCGAAGTTCGCGGTCGTGGCGAAGTCGCCGCTCACCGGCCGTCTGACCGACGCGCTCGCCTCGAGCCACTTCGCGATCGCGGGCAAGCTGACCGGCCACGACGCGATCGTTCTCACCGGAGCCTGCGAGGAACCGTCGTATGTGCTGATCGATCGCGACGAAATCACGATCGAACCGGCGGGCGACCTCTGGGGATTGCCGGCGGCCGACACGGAGGCCCGCCTGCGCGAACAACACGGTCCGGCCTGGCGGGTGGCGGCGATCGGATCGGCCGGAGAAAACGGCGTCCGCTACGCGACGATCTCGCACGACGGGCGCCACGCCGGGCGCGGCGGGCTCGGCGCGGTGATGGGTTCCAAGCTGTGCAAGGCGATCCTCGTGCGCCCGCGCGAGAAGGTGGCCTCGGCCGACCCCTCCGGCGTGATGATGGCGGCCAAGCAGCTCCGCGAGCGCTCGTTCGGCGCCGCGACCGCCAAGTACCGCGACCTCGGCACGATGGCCAACCTGCTGGCGTTCAACGCGATCTCGACGCTGCCCACGCGGAATTTCACCGCCGCGCGGTTCGACGAAGCGCCAAACCTCGGGGCCGAGGAAATCGCGGATCTGAGACAGCTCGCCCGCAATTCGTGCGCGTCATGCTCGATCGGCTGCGAGCACATCTACAGCGGGCCGAACGGCAAGAAGACGCGGATGGAGTACGAAAACGTGTTCGCCCTCGGTCCGCTTTGCGGGGTCAGCGACGCCGATGCGGTGATCGCCGCCAGCTCGCGCTGCGACGAGCTCGGCCTCGACACGATCTCGACCGGCGGGACGATCGCGTGGGCGATGGAGTGTGCCGAGAAGGGGCTGATCGACGCGCCGTGGCTGCGCTTCGGCGATGCCGACGCGCTCCTTCGCGCGATCGAGGAGATCGGCGCGCGCGAGGGCCTCGGCGACCTGCTGGCCGAGGGGTCAAGAGCCGCCTCGCAAAGCGTCGGCCGCGGCTCGGACACCTTTGCGGCGCACGTCAAGGGACTCGAGCTCCCCGGATACGAGCCGCGGACGCTCCAGGCGATGGCGCTCGGGCTCGCGGTCAACGCCCGCGGCGCCGACCACAACCGCTCGGGCGCCTACGAGGCCGACCTGTCCGGCGCCCACGACCGCCTGCAAGGCGGAGAGGCTCACGTCGCCGGCGCGATCCAGACCGAGGACCGGGCCGCGATCATGGACTCGATGATCCTGTGCAAGTTCCTGCGCGGCGTGTTCGCCGACCCGTTCCCGGAGTGGGCGCAGCTGCTCGAGCTCGTCACGGGCTGGGACGTCGACGCCGACGAGCTGGCGACCACCGCGCGCCGGATCGTCCTCGCCAAGCGACTGTTCAACCTGCGCGAGGGCTGGACGCGTGAGGAGGACTGGCTCCCCGAGCGGTTCCTGTCCGAATCGCTCGAACTTGAGTCAGGGCGCACAGCGACGTTGACCCCGGCCCGCCTCGAGACGATGATCGACTCGTACTACCGAGGCCGGGGCCTGGAACCGACGGGGATCCCGACCCGCGACACCCTGTCCGAACTCGAACTACAACCGCTGGTCGAAACCGAACAAATCGGTGCAAACCTGGGATAGTGGAGGGTCACTGATGGCGACAACGACGACATCTCCAGCGATAACCAAGAACGTCACCCTGACGATCGACGGCCGCGAGGTAACGGTCCCCGACGGGACCACGATCCTCGACGCGGCCAAGCAGCTCGGGATCGACATCCCCGTCCTGTGTCACGACGACCGCTACGACCCGGTCGGCGTGTGCCGCATGTGCGTGGTCGACGTCGGCGCTCGCGTGTACGCCGCCGCCTGCGTGCGCCCGTGCGAGGAGGGCATGGAGGTCACGACCACGAGCGACCGGATCGACGCCCAGCGCGCGATGCTGACCGAGCTGCTGCTCTCGGACCAGCCAGACCCCGAGCACGACCCCAAGGAAACGACCACCGCCGACAACGAGCTTCTCGTGCTCGTCCGGCAGTACGGGCTTGAAAAGGGTGACGCCCTCCCCCAGGGTCAAGGCCGAGGGATCGACGACTCGAACCCGGTGATCTCGGTCAACCACGACGCTTGCATCCTGTGCGATCGCTGCGTCCGCGCCTGCGACGACATCCAGAACAACGACGTCATCGGGCGCAGCGGCAAGGGCTACACGACCCGGATCGCGTTCGACCTGAACGATCCGATGGGCGAATCGTCGTGCGTGACCTGCGGCGAGTGCGTGGCGGCGTGCCCGACCGGCGCGCTGACTAATAAGCCGATCCGCGGCGTGCCGATCCAGCCGCGCGAGAAGCTCCGCCAGGTCGACACCGTGTGCCCGTACTGCGGCGTGGGTTGCGCGCTCACCTACAACGTCGACGACGAGCGCAAGGCGATCTCGTTCGCCGAGGGCCGCGCCCAACCCGGGTCCAAGGGCCGGCTGTGCGTCAAGGGGCGCTACGGCTGGGACTACGCCGCCTCCCCGCAGCGGCTCACCAAGCCGCTGATCCGGCGCGAGGACGCCTACCCCAAGGGGCCGCTGTCGACCGACGTCCGCGGCGACGAAGACGGTGGACGCTCAGAGAAAAGGCGCAAGCCCGGTGGCCTCGTCGACTACGACCAGGTGATGCCGTCGTTCCGCGAGGCGACCTGGGACGAGGCGCTCGACCTCGTGGCCCGCCGCCTCACCGAGATCTACGCCGATGGAGGGCCCGGCGCGATCGCCGGGTTCGGCTCAGCGAAGTGCTCCAACGAGGAGGCCTACCTCTTCCAGAAGCTGATCCGTACCGGGTTCCACACGAACAACGTCGACCACTGCACGCGCCTGTGCCACGCCTCGAGCGTGGCCGCGCTGTTCGAGGGGATCGGATCGGGCGCCGTCTCGACCACGTACGGCGACGTGATGAACGCCGACGTGATCATCATCACCGGCTCCAACGCCACCGCCAACCACCCGGTGGCGTCGTCCTTCTTCAAGCAGGCGCGCCGGCGCGGCACGACGATCATCTACGTCGATCCCCGCGCCGACAAGGTCGCCGATCACTCCGACATCTTCTGCCAGCTGAAGCCGGGCACCGACGTCGCCTTCTACAACTCGGTGATGCACGAGATCATCCGCCTCGGGCTGGTCGACGAGGAGTTCATCCGGACGAGAACCTCGAACTACGAGGCGCTGGCCGAGACTGTCAAGGACTACCCGCCCGAGCGTGGCGCGCAGATCACCGGCTTGAGCGCCGAGCAGATCCGCCGGGTCGCCCGGACGTGGGGCGAGGCGGGCGCCGGGATCATCTACTGGGGGATGGGCATCTCGCAGCACACGACGGGCACCGACAACGCGCGCTGCCTGATCGCGATGTGTGCGATCACCGGCAACGTCGGCCGCCAGGGCGCCGGCCTGCATCCCCTGCGCGGCCAGAACAACGTCCAGGGCGCCTCTGACTCCGGGCTGATCCCGATGTTCTACCCGGACTACAAGGGCGTCGCCGACGAAGCCACCCGCGAGCGCTTCCAGAAAGCCTGGGGCGAGACCGAACTGGATCCCGTCAAAGGCCTGACCGTGACCGAGATCATCGGCTCGGCGCTCAAGGGCGGCGTCCGCGGGATGTACATGATGGGCGAGAACCCGTTCCTGTCAGATCCCAACATCAACAAGGTCCGGAAGGCTTTGTCGGCGCTCGAGTTCCTGGTCGTCCAGGACATCTTCCTGACCGAGACGTCCGAGTTCGCCGACGTGATCCTGCCCGCCTCGTCGTACATGGAGAAGGACGGCACGTACACGAACACCGACCGCCGCGTGCAGCTTGGCCGCAAGGTCCTCGATCCGCCCGGCGACGCGCGCGTCGACTACGAGGTCGTGCAGGACATCGCGCGCCGGATCGGCCTGGACTGGAACTACTCCTCGCCCCGGGAGATCTTCGACGAGATGGTGTCGGTGATGCCGAGCTACACGAACCTCAGCTACGACAACCTCGGGCTGACCGGCAAGCTCTACCCCAACCCGGACCCGGAGAACTCCGACGGCACCGTCGTCATGTTCGGCGAGAAGTTCAACACCGACGACGGGCTCGCCCACCTCGTGCCGGCCGAGTGGCTCCCGGCCAAAGAGCTGCCCAACGACGAGTACCCATTCGTCCTGAACACCGGCCGGCTGCTCGAGCACTGGCACACCGGCTCGATGACGCGCCGCTCGTTCGCGCTCGACGCGATCCAGCCCCGCGCCCAGGTGTACATGCACCCGGCCGACGCGACCGAGTGCGGGCTGGCGGACGGGGCGATGGCGCGCGTGAGCTCGCGCCGGGGGACGATCGAGCTCGAGGTCAAGGTGTCTCACAAAGAGATGCGCGGCAACCTTTTCATCCCGTTCCACTTCCGCGAGGCGGCCGCGAACCTGCTGACGATCGACGAGATCGACCCGTTCGGGAAGATCCCCGAGTTCAAGTTCTGCGCGGTGCGCATCGAGCCCGCCGCGAACGGGAACGGCTCCGCGGGAGCGCACTGATGTCGGTCACGAATGGCCGCGTCCCCGGCCGCGAGGCGCGCGCCGGCAAGTTCCCCGGCCCGAGCCTGATCCCCTCGCTCAACGCAATCCAGCGCGAACACGGCTGGCTCCCCCGCGAGGAGCTCACCCGCCTGTCCCGCGAGACGCGCCGGCCGCTGTACGAGATCGAGGGGCTGGTCTCGTTCTATCCGCACTTCCGCACGGCGACGCCGCCCAAGGTCGAGGTCACGGTCTGCCGCGACCTGTCGTGCTGGCTGCACGGCGCCGACGAGCAGATCGCGCAGATCCACGAGCGCTACGGCGAGGGAATCGAGATCGAGGTCCGCGAGGTCTCGTGCGTCGGGCGCTGCGATATCGCCCCGGCGGCGACCGTCGACGAGCGCCCGGTCCGGGCCGCCGACGTTCCGGACGCCGTGCAGCAGGCCCTTGATGGTGCCGAGCCGCCCGCCCGCGCGAAGACGCCGCCCCGAACATGGCCGAACGATCCCTACGCAGGCCGGCCCGTCTCCGAACGCTACGCCGTCGTCAAAGCGATGCTCGCCGGCGACCTCGCCCCCGAGGACGCGATCCAGACGATAAAAGACTCGGGCCTCAGGGGCATGGGCGGCGCCGGGTTCCCGACCGGCTCCAAGTGGGAGATCGTCGCCAACCAGACCGCCGAGCCCAAGTACGTGATCTGCAATGCCGACGAGTCCGAGCCGGGAACGTTCAAGGATCGCCAGATCCTGGCCGAGCAGCCGCACCTCGTGATCGAGGCGATGCTCGCCGGCATGATCGTGATCGGCGCCGAGCAGGGCTGGGTTTTCATCCGTCACGAGTACGGCCCGGAGGAGTCCGAGATTCGCGCCGAGCTTGACGCCGCGCGCGAGGCCGGTCTGCTCGGCGAGGACGTGCTGGGTTCGGGGCGAACCCTCAACATCGACGTGTTCACCTCCCCAGGTGGCTACATCCTCGGCGAGGAATCAGCGCTGATCGAGTGCATGGAGGGGCACCGCGGAGAGCCGCGCAACAAGCCGCCGTTCCCGGGCACCAACGGACTGTGGGGAAAGCCGACCCTGATGAACTCGGTCGAGACGTTCGCCGCCTTCCCGATCATCCTTCAGCGCGGCGCGCAGTGGTGGAAGGACCAGGGCGTCCGCGGCGCTGCCGGCCTGAAGTTCTTTGCGATCTCCGGCGACATTGCCAATCCCGACGTGTACTGCGTGCCGATGGGGACGACCGCCCGGGAGCTGATCGAGCTCGCCGGCGGGCTTCCCGACCGCGCCGAGCTGGGGGCGTTCCAGCCCGGCGGTGCGTCGTCGAACTTCCTCGGCCCCGACCACCTCGATGTGCCGCTCGACTTCAAGCCGGTGGCCGAGGCGGGATCGATGCTCGGGTCCGGCGCGGTCGTGGTCATGAGCGCCGAGCGGAACCTGCTCGCATCGGCCACCAACGTGCTCCGCTTCTTCCGTAACGAGTCGTGCGGGAAATGCGTGCCCTGCCGCGTCGGGTCGCACAAGGCCCACCGCATCCTCACCGATGCGCTCGAGCGCGGCGCCGGCGCGGACGAGATCGACGACCGCATCGACAAACTCGAGGAGACGCTCCGCCTGACCTCGATCTGCGGGCTCGGCCAGGTGGCGCTCGGCCCGGTCATGAGCGTGCTGCGCCTCGAGCGCACAACCACCTGAGCCGTCCCATGGCCGCGACCGGGCGGGAATTCTTCACGGTCAGGACCGTGTCCGATGCGCTGGCGGAGTTCCGCCCCGGCCACATTACCCCGGTCGAGACGGTGTCGTTGGGCGACGCGTACAGACGGGTCCCGGACACCGACATCGTCGCCCGGGAAGCGCTCCCCGGATTCGACCGCTCGAGCGTTGACGGGTACGCGGTGCGCGCCCGGGACACGTTCGGCGCGTCCGAGTCGATACCGGCGTACCTCCGCGTGGTCGGCGCCGTCCGGATGGGAACGGTCGCCGGCGTCGGGGTCGACGCCGGAGCGGTCGTGGCGATTCCCACCGGCGGGATGCTGCCGGCGGGCGCCGACGCGGTCGTGATGGTCGAGCATACGGCCGAGGCGATGGACGACACGATCGAGGTCGTCCGTCCGGTCGCGCCCGGCGAGAACGTCGTCCGCTTCGACGAGGACGTCGCAGCGGGAGCCGCTCTTGCCGCGCCCGGCCGCCCGCTGCGGGCGCAGGACGTGGCGCTGCTCGCCGCCGCCGGCGTGGTCGAGGTCGCGGTCCACGCCCGGCCGCGAGTGGCCATCCTCGCCACCGGCGACGAGGTCGTGCCACCGGATACTCCGTCGTTGACCGTGGGCCAGGTCCGCGACGCGCTGAGCGTCTCGGTCGGCGCGCTCGTTCGCGAGGCCGGCGGCGAGCCGGCGCCGGGCGCAATCGTTCCCGACGAGGACGGCGCCCTACGCGAGGCGCTGGGCGTCGCCTTGGGTGCGAGCGACGTGGTCGTGATCTGCGCCGGCTCGTCGGTTGGGATGCGCGATCAGACCGCCGGCGCGGTGGCGGCGCTGCCGCGCGCCGAGACGTGGTGCCACGGGCTCGCGATCAAGCCGGGCAAGCCCACGCTGCTCGCGCACAGCGACGGCGTCCCGGTCATCGGCCTGCCCGGCAACCCGCGCTCGGCACTCGTCGTCTTCCGGCTGGTCGGGATGCCGCTCGTCCGGCGCGCCGGCGGATGGACCGCCGACCCTGTAGTCGGCACGGTCCGCGCGACGCTGGCGCGCGACCTCCCGAGCGCCGCCGGGAGGCTCGACGTCGTCCAGGTGCGGCTCGACCCCGGCGCCGGCGTGGCCGAGCCCCTGTTCGGATCGTCAGCGCTCATCTCGGTCCTGACCGCCGCAGACGGCTATCTGATCGTGCCCGAGGACGCGAACGGCCTGTCCGCCGGCGAGCCGGTCGACGTGATTCCTTATGGCTAGCCGCGCCACCCCGTTCCTCCACGACGTTCCGCTCGCGCGCGCACAGGCCGGGTGGCGGGAATGCTGCGCCGCCGCGGGTTGCGCGTCCCGGCTCGAGGCGGTCTGGCTGTCGCTCGAGCGCGCGATCGGCCGCGTCACCGCCGAGCCGATCTGGGCCGCACGGTCCTCGCCGCCGTTCGACTCGGCGGCGATGGACGGAATTGCCGTCCGGTCCGGCGAGACCGTCGGCGCGAGCGAGAGCACGCCGTTACTGCTCTCGCGGGACCAGTTCGTGGTCGTCGATACCGGCGATCCACTGCCCGGCGGCTTCGACGCTGTCGTCATGCGCGAGCACGTGCACTACGTCGACGGTCGCGCTGAGCTCCGCGCGGCGGTCGCGCCCTACCAGCACGCGCGCTCGATTGGGGAGGACATCAGCGCCACCGAGCTGCTCCTCCCCGCCGGTCACCGCCTGCGCCCGGTCGACGTCGCCGCGGCCGCAGCCGCCGGCGCCACCGAGGTCCACGTCCACCGGCAGCCGGTGGTGGCGATTCTTCCGACCGGCGACGAGATGCGCCCGATCGGCTCCCCGGAGCTCGAGCGCGGCGAGTTGCTCGAGACCAACTCCCTGATGCTCGCCGGCCAGGCCCGCGAGGCCGGGTGCCAGGTCGTCGTACTGCCGATCGAGCCCGACGACGAAGCGCGGATCGCTGACGCGATCCTGAGCGCGGTCAGACGGTGCGATCTGCTGATCGTGATCGCGGGCTCGAGCGCGGGTCGCGACGATCACACGGCAGCGCTCGTCGACCGACTGGGCGAGCTCGCGGTCCACGGCGTCGCCGTGCGGCCGGGCCACCCGGTCGTGCTCGGCGCGATCGAGGCCACGCCCGTGCTCGGCGCCCCCGGATACCCGGTGTCGGCGTCGCTGACGTTCGACATCTTCGCGGCGCCGCTGCTCGCCGAGCTCGAGGGCGCGACCGCTGCGTCGCGGCCCGCGGTCCGGGCACGGCTCGCGCGCAAGCTCGCCTCGACTGTGGGGATGGACGATTGGGTGCGCGTGCGGCTCGGTCGTGTCGGCGGCGCGCTCGTGGCCTCCCCTCTTCCGCGAGGCGCCGGCGTACTCACCTCGCTCGTCCGCGCCGACGGGCTGCTGGTCGTGCCGGCCGACGTCGAGGGCCATCACGCGGGAGCCGAGGTCGAGGTCGAGCTGCTGCGGAGCCTCACCGAGATCGAGCACACGATCGTCGCGATCGGCTCACACGACCTGATCCTCGACCTCGCGGCCTCCCAGCTCCGGGCACACGACCCCGGGGTAACGCTCGCGTCGGGGAACGTCGGGTCGATGGGAGGGCTGATCGCCCTGCGGGACGGGCTGTGCCATCTCGCCGGTTCGCACCTGCTCGACCCTGAAACGGGCGCCTACACGCTGCCGTACGTCGACCAGGTCCTGGCCGGGCGCGACGTCGCCGTCGTGCGACTCGTCCACCGCGAACAGGGCCTGCTGGTCGCACCCGGAAACCCCCTGGGCCTGACCGGCGTCGCGGACCTCGCGCGTCCGGGTCTCACCTACGTCAACCGCCAACGCGGCGCCGGCACGCGAGTGCTCCTCGACTACGAGCTCGCGCGGTCCGGAATCGATCCGGCCGAAATCGTCGGCTACGAGCGCGAGGAGCCGACACATCTCGCCGTGGCCGCGGCGATCGCCTCCGGCCGCGCCGACTGCGGCATGGGAGTGCTCGCCGCAGCGCGCGCGTTCGGCCTCGACTTCGTCCCGGTGACCAGAGAGCCGTACGACCTCGTCCTCGAGCGCGAGACACTCGGGCTCCCGCTGCTCGCTCCGTTCTGGGACCTGTTGCAGTCGCCCGCGTTCATATCGGCCGTGGAGGATCTCGGGGGCTACGACACCACCGAGATGGGTCGCCGGATCCGGTAGATCATCCGTCCACCTCACGCGCGGAGGTGCTCGCGACGGGTATCCCATGACCGTGACAGGAAGTCACACCCGCCGGGGAGGTGTCGATGGGGCTCGAAGTGATTGTGCTGCTCGCGATCGGAGCGTGGTTCGCCGTGCTCCTGTTCGCCGTATCGCTGTGCCGTGCCGCAAAGGCGGGCGACGCCGCCGCGGACGATTGCCTGCTGGACGAGCTGACCGCACGCGATGGCGCAGCCCAGCCGCGGGTCGAGGCGCCGCCGGTCGACTCGCCGCTCCGCACCCTCGAGCTCGACCAGGCCGCCGCCCTGCTCAGCGTGTTTCCCGAGATGCTGCTGGCGTGGGAAGCGCGCTACGGGTTCCCCACATCGAGCCCGTCAGCGCACCTTTACAGCCAGTCCGAGATCCTCGCCCTGCGCGACACCCTTCGCGGCGAGTCATCCATCGCCGCAGCAGTGGCCCGGGCACGCGAGCGGACCAGGCGGCGCCGCGGCCCGGCTCGGACGCGGGTCGCTGACCATCGCGACGGCGGCCTCGCCTCCTGAGCCCGCGCACGAGAGGGCGGTCAAGCGGCCTTCACCGCTGCCGCCCACTCCTCGGCAGGATCCGGCACGACTGCCGAGTTCGGCCCGATCACCGCGGCGACCACGAGGTCGAATCCCTTCGCTGTGGCGCGCGTCCGCGCGATCCGCTTCGCTGTTCCGATGTCGTCCGCAGAGACGTTCTCGTGCCACCGTGCGTACGTCCGGCGATCGACCCCGACGATGAGGTAGGTCACGACTGCTCCCTTCGTAGGTGCTTTCCGACGCCGCCCGGTGGTGTGGCTTGCCCCTCAGTGATAAGAGAGTCGCCGCGCCCCGCTGATACAACCTTCCCGGGCGCTACCGATCCTCGCGATCAGGCGGGCGTCGGTCGACGTCATCCGACCCGCTCGGAATGAGTCATTCGACGCACGCCTAGCGTCGGCACAACTCAACACTCGACGACCCGCCAGCGGCGAGTGTGTCCGTATGGCCGCTATACGCACCTGCACATGCATTCGAAGCTCGCGAGGCGTCGAGTGATGGGTTAGGCCGGACAGCGAGTGGCAATCGCCCCATCTCTCCCCCTTTGCTGACCGTCTGTCCGCCGGCACGCCGAGCGAGGCCGAGCGAGGCTGGGCGGGGCTGCGCCAGTGATAGGGTCCCGCGGTCCTAAAAGCGCAGGACGAACTCCCGGGAGGAGATTTGCCTTCAATGGACGGCACGTGGAGCGCGGGACCGAACATCCCGCTCATCGACAACCAGGAGTACTCGGCCACCGACGGACCGGCGGCGACGCTGCCGGATGGGAACGTGCTGTTCGCCGCGAGCGCGTGCACGTACAACATCCCGACTCACTTCTTCGTCGACAACGCGGGCTCGAGCTCGCTGACGCAGATCCCGGACGCGCCGAACGCCGAGAACGACACGTCCTACCAGACGCGGATGCTGGACCTGCCCAACGGGCAGGTGACTCTACAACGACGGAAGCACCGACATGGAGGTGTACACGGCGGGCGGTTCGCCGAACCCGACGTGGGCACCGTCGATCAGGTCGCTGAGCGACACCAACCTGTCCGCAGGCGGCACCTCAGCCTGTCCGGAAAGCAGCTCGCCGGGCTGGACCCGGGAACTGCCTATGGGGACGACGTCCAGGACAACACCAACTTCCCCCTGGTACGAATCACCAACTCGGCGACGGGCGCCGTCACGTACGCCCGGACCCACGACTGGAGCTCGTTATCGGTTGCACCGGGCACGAGCTCCTCGACCGAGTTCACGCTCCCGAGGTCGACGCCGAGGGGTAGGAGCACGCTGGTCGTGATCGCCAACGGGATCGCCTCATCGCCCCGGACGGTGACGATCTCCTAGGGACTGTGTCTGACTAGGCCCGCCCGCGAAACCGGGGCGGGCTAGCCGACCAGGACCTTCGCGAGCGCGGTCCACGACTCGCGCGGGATGCCCTCCTCGCCCAGCGGCTGCAGGCAGACGTGGTCAGCACCCGCGTCGAGGTGCGCGCGTACGACCTCGGCGATCTGCTCGGCGCTGCCGTGCGGGATCACCGCGTCGATCAGCCGGTCGGACCCTCCGCCTCCGATGTCAGCCTCCGTGAACCCGAACTTGAGCAGGTTCTGCGTGTAGTTGCGCAGGCCGAGGTACATCCTCGCGTACCCGCGGGCGACGGTCCGCGCGCGGTCGGAATCGGTCTCGAGGACGCACGCGACCTCGGGCGCGACGAGCTTCCCTGGCCCGAGTCGCTCGCGGGCGAAGCGCGTGTGCTCGACGGGTACGAAGTAGGTGTGCGTGCCCGCAGCGCGCTCGCCGGCGAGGTCCAGCATCTTCGGGCCGAGCGCGGCCAGGCAGCGCTCATCGACCGGCGGCGGGTCCGGCGATGCGTCGAGGCCGTCCAGGAACGCGCGCATGCTCGCCAACGGCGTCCGGTACCCGCTCGTCGCCTCGGGGTGGCCGATGCCGATGCCGAGCATGAACCTTCCGGGGAAATCCGCGCGGACGTCCGCGGCGGCGGCGGCCGCCTCGCCCGGATCATTGCCCCACACGTTGAGGATGCCGGTAGCCGCGATGAGCGTCGAGGTCGCCTCGAGCACCGGCCGGATGTCCGGGACGTGCGGAGAGCCGCCGACCCACCACGCGCTGTACCCGAGCTGCTCGACCAGCTTGGCCGCCTCGCCGGCGCGCTCGATGCCGAACGGCCGGTAGCTGGTCCAGACGCCGATCCTCCCGATGTCCACTCAGCCCCCACCCATCGCGGTGGTGAGGATCACCAGCTCGGCGTCGACGGGCAGCCGGTCGCCGGAGATCGGCTCGTAGTGCGCGCCGTCGTCGCTCCGGACCGCCACGTAATCGCCACGGTCGAGCCAGCGGCGGTACTCACGCTCGGCGCTCTCGACGGACGCCGGGTCGGTTCGATCCCACTCAACGAGCACCTCGTCTCCCTCGACCAGCTGGCGTAGAAGCTTCCCCACGAGCCAGATCCTACGGCGTCGTCAGCGCGGCGTCCCGCGCGGCGAGCGCCCGGCGGGCTAGGCCGTCCGCCTCGGCGACCTCGACGCCTTCTGTCAGGTTGATCGCCACCAGGCGCGCCGCGGCCTGCGCGGCCGCCTCCGCGAGCAGCGCGCCCGCGATCGCGTCGCCGGCCAAGTTGCGGTTGCCGGTCCGGGCCAGTTCCGCGCCCAACTCGGCGAGCTCCGCGGCCACCCGCGCAATTTCCAGCGGAGATTGCGAGGCCTCGGCCTGGGCAGCACGAACGCGTTCGGCACGCTGCGGATCATCGTGCGGCAGCCTGAGCGCCTCGAGCACAGGTTCGTAGGCATGTAGCTCGATCTCGGCGAGCTCGAGCGCGCGCGTTCGCATCTCGCCGGCGCGCTGAAACTGGGGGTCGAGGTCGTCTTGAGTGAAGTTAGTCGCCATCTCGACCAGCGACGCGGCGAGCGCGGTCGCAACCGCAGCCGATGACCCGCCGCCCGGCGCCGGCGTGCGCGCCGTGACGGCGTCCAGGAACTCCCGCAGTGAGCGATCAGAAAAGGCCGACGGTCCGGCCCTCGGCGTCGATGTCGATGTTGAGCGCGGCGGGCGTCTTGCCGAGACCCGGCATCTGCATGACGTCGCCACACAACGGCACGAGCCATCCGGCGCCCGTGTAGGCGCGGATGTCCCGCACCGGGAGCGTGAAGTTCTCGGGCGCGTTCAGCAGCGAGGGGTCCGCCGACAGCGACAGGTGAGTCTTGGCCATGCATACCGGGAAGTGGCCGAGTCCCTCGCGGGTGAACTGGGTGAGCTTCGCCTCGGCCTCGGGATAGAAGTACACGTCCTTGGCCCCGTACACCTGCTTGGCCACCGTCTCGATCTTGTCCTGGATCGGCTCGTCGTCCTGATAGAGCTGGTGAAAGCTGTTCGGCTGCTCGCACGCCTCGACGACCGCCGAAGCGAGGTCCGCTACACCCGCGCCGCCCTTGGTGAATCCCTCGTTGGCCTCGGCCGCAAACGCCCCCGCCTCGAGCGCGAGCCGCTTGACCAACTCGATCTCCTCGTTGGTATCCCCGGGCCGCCGGTTGACCGCGACGACCGCGGGCACGCCGAACGTGCCGATCGTGTGGAGGTGGCGCCGAACGTTGGCGAAGCCCGTCTCGATCGCCTGCAGTGCCGCAGAGCGTTCGGCGCGGGGATCGTCCTCGAGCCCCGCGTGGTGCTTGATCGCCCGCACGGTGGTGACCAGCACAGCGGCCGACGGCGTCAGCTTGCCGAACCGGCACACGATGTCGAAGAACTTTTCCATCCCCATGTCGGCGCCGAACCCGGACTCGGTGACCACGTAGTCGCCGAGCTTCATCCCGATCAGGTCGGCGATCAGCGAGCTGTTGCCGTGGGCGATGTTCGCGAACGGGCCGCAGTGCATGAGCACGGGCTGGCCCTCGAGCGTCTGCACGAGGTTCGGCTTGATCGCGTCCTTGAGCAGCACGGTCATCGCACCGGCGGCGCCGAGGTCCTCCGCGGTGATCGCCTTGCCGCCGTCGAACGAGTACGCGGCGGTGACCCGGGACATTCGCTGGCGCAGATCCTGGAGATCGCGCGAGACCGCCATGATCGCCATCACCTCGGAGGCCGCGGTGATGTCGAAGCCGGTCTCGCGCGGATAGCCGTTCGCCCGGCCGCCGAGGCCGACCGCGATGTCGCGGAGCGCCCGGTCGTTCATGTCGACCGCGCGGCGCCAGGGGATGCGCAGTGCGTCGATCTGGTGGGGGTTGCCGTGGAGGATGGAGGCGTCGATCATCGCCGCCAGCAGGTTGTTGGCCGCGCCGATCGCGTGGATGTCGCCGGTGAAGTGGAGGTTCAGGTCCTCCATCGGGACGACCTGAGTGAGGCCGCCGCCGGCCGCGCCGCCCTTGATCCCGAACACCGGACCGAGCGACGCCTCGCGCAGGCACGCCACCGGGTTCTTGCCGATCACGCCGAGCCCCTGGGTCAGCCCGACGAGCGTCGTGGTCTTGCCCTCTCCGGCCCTGGTCGGCGTCATCCCCGTGACGCAGACGATCTTCCCGTCGGGTCGGTCCTTGAGGCGGTCGAGCACCGACAGCGCGACCTTCGCCTTGTAACGCCCGTACGGCTCGATCTCGTCGGCTTCGAGCCCAGAGCGCTCCGCGACCTGCTCGATCGGAATCAGCTCTGCTTCCTGGGCTATCTCGAGGCTGGTCTTCATCGTCGTCCCTTCCTCAGTGCTCGTGTCCATCCGGTCCCGTTCCCTTCTAGTGACTGACGGCCGCGGCGGCAAGCTCGGAGACGAGCTTGTCTTGGTAGAACCGCTCGACCTCGAACGGCGCGATCAGCTCGGGCGTGCGACCGGTCGCCACCAGCTCCGCAAGCGTCTGGCCGACGATCGGAGCTGCCTTGAACCCGTACGTCCCCCATCCCGCGCTGACGTGGAAGTTCTCGACCTCGGTCTTGCCGAGAATCGGGCTGTAGTCGGGACTGAGGTCGCACAGTCCCGCCCAGCTTCGCAGAAGCCGTGCCCGTTCGAGTTGGGGGAACAACTCGATCGTGTGCCGGCACACCTCCTGGAGGAAATTCAGCGTCCCCTGCATCCGGTACGTCGTCCACGGCTCGATCTCGGCGCCCATCAAGAACTCGCCGCGGTCGGTCTGGCTGATGTACACGTGCATCTGGGAGGACACGATCACCACATCGAGCAGCGGCTTGACCGGCTCGGTGACGCACGCCTGGAGGATGTGGGTGGTGATCGGCAGCGGCACGCCGACCATGTCGCAGATCTGCGTGCTCCAGCCGGCGGTGCAGTTGAGCACGGTGCCGGCGCTGACCGTCCCGCGGCTCGTGCGGACCTTCGTCACCCGGCCGTTCGAGCGCTCCATCCCGAGCACCTCGGTGTCCTGGTGGATCTCGACGCCGCCGCGGTCGGCGCCGCGCGCGAATCCCCACACGACCGCGTCGTGGCGGATGATCCCGCCCGGCGGGTGGTACAGCGCACCCATGATCGGGTACGTGGCGTGGTCGTTTGTCACCTGCATCGCCGGTGCGAGGCGCTTGATCTCGTCGGGGTGGATCACCCGCGAGTCGATCCCCTGGAGGCGGTTCACCTCGGCCCGATTGGCCATCACGAACATCGCCCGGTCCGAGTGCGCGAGCGTGAGATGCCCGCACTGCGAGAACAGCAGGTTGAAGTTGAGGTCCTGCGACAGTCCCTCGTAGAGCTTGACGCTCGCGTCGTAGAACTTCGCGCCCTCGGGGGTCTTGTAGTTCGAGCGCAGGATCGTCGTGTTGCGCCCGGCCGCGCCAGAGCCGATGTAGCGCTTCTCGAGCACGGCCACGCTGCGGATCCCGTGGTTCTTCTGCAGGTAGTACGCCGCCGCCAGCCCGTGCGACCCGCCGCCGACGATCACGACGTCATAGGACGATTTGAGCTCCCCCCGCGGGCGCCACATCCTGCGCTTACGGAAGATGTCGATCATTGATTTTCGGTTGGTGGTGAGCCAACGGGACCACCATCGAGCGATCTGGCCGCGTCGTCCACGACCGACCACATGTATTCGCCGACGGCCCAGCCGAACAGCAGCAGGAACCGGTCCGTGTCCTGCGCGAGGATCATCCCGGGCTGGCGCGCGATCGAGCCGGGACGGAAGCTCCCGGGAGGTGCGACCTGGGGGCGAAGGTCGAGCGCGCAGAAGCGCGCGATCACCTCCCGGGCAAGGGGGCCGAAGATTGTGAGCGCCGCAAAGCACGTGGTGACGTCGACGGCGTCGGGTGGCACGGCGTGGACGCCTCCGAGGAGCAGGGCCCGCGTAGGAGTCAGCTGACATATCCACGCATCGCCTTCGCGCTTGGCCTCGCCGAGCTCGCCGGGGACTTCGTCGCCCTGGATCTCCAGCTTGCGCAGGTGCGAGACGTCGGTGAAGCCCGCGGTCTCTCGCACCCGGTCCTCGCCCGGGTACTCGACCGCGACATTCCATCCGTCGCGGTTCTCGAACCGGGCGCCGGCGGCCTTGGCCTTGCGCTCCATCGGACTCCGCGCGACCGCGGTGTCGCCGGCCGTGGCCGGGCTCAGGAACGCGATGCTCACGACCGCAGCACCTCGCCCTCAGGGTCGTAGAACGGCTTCGTCTGGATCTGCGCCGCGGTCGTTCGGCCCTCGTCGGAGATCGTGATCTGCGAGCCATCGCGCGCCAGAGGGCTCGGTACCCAGGCCATCCCGATCACGCGATCGAGCACCGGCGAGAAACGCGCGCTCGTCACCTGCCCGGCGGGCACGCCCAGACCGTCGAGGATCACGGAGCCCTCGGTCGGCACATAGCCGTTGCCCAACGTGAAGCCGACAAGTCGGGTCGCGGGCTCCTCGATCGCGTAGTGCTCGAGCGCCCATTTGCCGATGAAGTCCTCCTCCTTGTCGAGCTTGACGATCCAGGGCATCGCCGCGCCGAACGGAGTCGACTCCGAGTCGGTGTCCTGTCCGACCAGGATGTGCATCTTCTGCAGCCGGAGGATGCGCTGCGGCTCGAGCCCGAACGGACGGACGTCGTGGTCGCGGCCGGCCTCCATCAGCGCGTCCCACACGTGCTCGCCGTGGGCGGCGGCGAAGTGGATCTCGTACCCGACCTCGCCGACGAAACCGATCCGCAGGATCAGGCACTCGACGCCGGCGACCTTGGCGTGCTTGCCGTCGAGGTACTTGAACGCCTCGGGCGAGCAATCGAGGTCGGTGAGCGTGCTCAGGATCTGGCGGGCGCGCGGGCCGGCGAGGTTGACCGCTGAGAGCCCCTGGGTGAGGTCGGTCAGCCGCACGCGCAAGCGCCAGTCGGCCAGCCACCACGAGAACCACTCCTCGACCGCGCCGGCGCCGCTCGACGTCGTGGTCACATAGAACGTCTCGTCGTCGATCCGGCAGATCGTGCCGTCGTCGACGATCCGTCCGGCGTCCGAGCTGATCACCCCATACCGAATCCGGCCGGGCTTGAGGTCGCTGAAACGGTTCGGGTATAGGCGGTTGAGGAACTCGCCGGCGTCCGCCCCCCGGACGAGCAGCTTGCCGAGCGTGGAGACGTCGATCAGCCCGGCGGCCTCGTGCACGGCGAGGGCCTCGCCCTGAGGGTCGCCGTAGTCGTAGGCACGCCGCCAGTCGCCGGCCCACTTGATGTTGCCGCCGAGCTCGCGATGGCGCCCGTGGATCGACGAGCGCTTGGCGGGCTCGAACGGCCGGCCGGCGAGCACGCCCATCGGTACCGACACCCACGGCGGCCGCGCGGTCGTGGTACCGACCTCCTCGAGGAGCTGGCCGGTTTCCTTGGCCATCAGCCGGATCGCCGGGAGCTGGCACATGCGGCCCTGGCACGGCCCCATCGTCACCGTCGTGTAGCGCTTAGAGAGCTCGATCGAGTCGTAGCCCTCCTCGACGCTCACCTTGATGTCCTTCGCGGTGACGTCCTCGCACAGGCAGGCGAAGCACTTGCCGCGGCCGGCGCCGGAAACCGGTGGCGGGATCGCGGCCGCGGCGCTGTCGCCATCGTCACCCTCCTCATCGACGGCCGCCAGGTCACCTACGGCGGTCACGTTCCCAGGCAGCTTGTCCAGGACAAAAGATCCGCGCGCCGGGTCGTAGCGGGTCTGGGCGCCCGCCTGGAGCACCAGCGACATCGCCGGCGCGAACCCGCCGGAGACGACGACAAGGTCGCACTCGAACGTCCTCTCAACGGACGCGCCCCTGACGCCGATCGGCCCGAGCACGGCGGACTCCACTGCCTTGCCGCCCTTCGCTTCGAGGATCGTGTGGCCGGCGAGCACCTGGATCCCGCGCTCGCTGAGGCGGCGCGCGGCGGCGCTCGGGGTCTCGCGCAGGTCGGCGACCGCCGCGATCTCAACGCCGGCGTCTTGCAGTTTGGCGGCGGCCGCGAGGCCACGGTCGGAGGTCGTCGCGATCACGGCGCGGGTGCCCGGGCTCACGGCGTAGAGCTGGGTCAGGCGTACCGCCCCACCGGACAGCATGACCCCGGGGAGGTCGTTGCCGGCGAACACCAGCGGCTGCTCGATCGCGCCGGTGGCGAACACGTGGCGGCGGGCGCGGATCTGGTGGAGGGTGTCGCCCTGCCACACCGGGACGATCCCGTCGAAGTATCCGAGCGCGCTCGCGCGAGCGAGGATCTCGACGCCTGGGATCGGGTCGAGCGGGAACGGGCCCTCGTCGACCAGCACGACGTCGTCACCCTGCACGGCGGCGGCTTTGGCGGCGCTCTGGCCGGCGCTACCGCCACCGATCACGAGCACGTCGGCGTGGCGGCGGCGGTACTCGGTCCGCCACTCGCGCTCGGGCTGCTCCTTGCGAAGCACGCCGAGGCCGGCGGCGTGCCGGAGGACCTTCTCGTACAGCGGCCACAGCTTCCGGGGCCGGATGAACGTCTTGTAGTAGAAGCCGGGCGGCGTGAACTTCGTCCCGACGATGTCGGTGGCGCGCATGACGTCGAGGTCCAGACCGGGCTGGGCGTTCAGGTGCTCGACCTTCATCCCCTCGCGGACCGGCTCGATGCAGGCGCGCGTGCCGGGCGCGCCGTCGACCGCGACGATGCAGTTCGGGCACTGGCCGGCGCAGCACAAAAGCCCGCGCCGGCGGTGGTACTTGAAGCTCCGCGAGAACGTCCGCCGCCCGGCCGCGAACAGCGCCGAGCCGATCGTGTCACCCTCGTACGCCTCGAACGGCTTGCCGTCGAACGTGAACCGGATCACGTTGTCGCGGTTGATGAGCTCGCCCGGGCTGGTTCGGAAGGCGGCTCATGCGGCACCGCCGTTCCCGGAGTCGGCCGGCAGCTCGGTCAGCAGCACCTCGTTCGTGCGCGTGTCGCGCTCGGCGATGAACCATGCCCGGCAACCGGAGCGGTGGAACCACCACTCGCGCTGCACGCCGGCGACGTTACGGCGGAAGTAGTTGTACTCGCCAAGCTCTCTGAGAGTCGGCCGCGACCTCGGCCGTGGGGAGATCTCGCCGCCGTAACCGAAGTCGGTCACCTCGCGAACGCCGCAGTTGGGACAAGTCAACAGAAAGGACACCCAGGCCTCTGAGAGGGCAACGCTACGCCCGCACTCTGTGATCTTGTCCAATATCTAATTAAGCTCTATTGATTCGCTGAACGAATCATGGAACTACGCCAGCTTCGGTACTTCGTCGCGGTCGCGGAGGAGCTTCACTTCCGCCGCGCCGCCGAGCGCCTGCACATCTCCCAGCCGCCGCTGAGCCAGCAGATCCGCGCGCTCGAGTATGAGCTCGGGTTCGCGCTGCTCGAGCGCACGCGCCGGCGGGTGCAGCTCACTCCAGCCGGGGCGGCGTTCCTCCGCGACGCCCGCGTGATCCTCTCGGAGCTCGAGGGCGCGGTCGCCACGGCTCGTGGAATCGACGCCGGCCAGACCGGGCGGCTGCGGGTCGGCTTCGTCGGGTCCGCGCTCCTCTCGATCGTCCCCGGAACGGTCGAGCGGTTCCGCTCCTCGCGACCCGGCGTGGCGATCGAGCTGCGCGAGCGCTCGACGGTCGATCAGCTCCGCGCGGTCGCCGCCGGCGTCATCGATGTCGGCCTGGTGCGCCCGCCGATCGAGGAGGAGGCTGGCCTGCGCGCCGAGACCGTGCTCCGCGAGCGGACCGTGGCCGCGCTGCCCGCGGGCCATCCGTTGGCGGCGCTGCACCGGGTGCCGATGCGCCGGCTGGCGGCCGAGCCGCTGGTGCTGTTCCCTCGAGCCCAGGCACCCGGTTTCCACGACCTGCTGATCGAGGCCTTGGCCGGCGCGGGCGGCGGGCCGCGGGTGATCCAGTACGCCCCCGAGATGCTGACGATCATCGGCCTGGTCGCCGCCGGAACCGGGGTGTCGCTCGTGCCGGCGTCGGTCAGCCGGCTCTCGCTCGACGGGGTCGCCTATCGGCCGGTGACCGGCGCGCCGCGGTCCGAGCTAGTCGCCATCACCCGCGCCGGCGAGGACTCGGCGCTCGTCCGCGCGTTCGTGGCCGAGGCGACGGCCGCTAAATGACTAATTCCGCGCCCCGGCGACGTGCATAACCTGTCAATCGATCCGTCCGGCGCGGAATCGACCACTAATTGAGGATCGTCTCGACGAGCCCGGTGACCACGTCGTAGACGTGTCCTGAGACGCTCACGCGCGGGGAGATCGCCGGCGCGGTCCGCAGCAACGCGACGTCGTGGGCAACGGTCGCGACGGGGTCGAGCACCGCGTGCTCGCGCAGCGTCGACTCGTCGGCGCCGATCCGCTTGGCATACCGGTGGCGGAAAGTGTCGTCGGCGAGCGCGCCGGTCCCGCATTGGGTGTGGTGGATCACCGCCACCTCGAACAGCGGCCCGTCGGGCAGGAAGCTCTCGCCGAGCTGGCCGAGGTAAGCGACGTCGTTGATCACCTCGGGGGTGACCCGTCCGCCGACGTTGCGTACGACCAGCGCGTCGCTCATTCCCAGGCCGAGGAACTGCGCCGGGTCTGTCCGCGGATCGCAGCAGGTGATCACGAACAGTCCGAGCGTGGGGAGCACGACGGCGCCCTCGTGTCCGCCCGCGGCGGCGAAGGCGCGGTTGCGCGCGAGTGCGGAATCGAAGCGCGAGGTGCCGGGGGTTTCGGGCGCGCCAAGTTCAAACCCGGTCGCTCGGCCGATCCCGGAGGACTCGGTCGCCGGCTCGCTAGCTTGCTCAGTCATGGTTTCTCCTTGGGTTGGTGAACAGGGAGTCGACGAACCCGAGGTCGCTCTCGCCGAATATGTCGAGACGCGCGCCTCGATCCGCGACGCCCATAACGGGGATGACTGCGTCCCCCCGCGCGTCACGGACACGCCGCCGGAGCCGATCGAGGGTTCGCGGGCGGACTCTGGTCGCGGCTGACGTTGAGTAATGCCGATCGAGAGTTTTCATGACTTCTCCTTGTCTGCTGGGGGGATTGGGGTGAGAGGTCAAGCGGTCGCGGTGGCCGTGGCTGACTCGCCGAGGGCTTGCGGCTCCGGCGCGTCGTCGGGCCGGACCGTCGGGTGGGCGGGTAGCAACACCAGCGCCATCACGGCGCCCGCCGCGGCGGCTCCGGCGGCGACCCAATCGGCCGCGTGGAGCCCGTCGAAGAAGGCCGAGCTGGCGGCGTCGTGGATCGCCGCCGCGAGCGCCGGGTGGCCGGCGTGCGCCAGCCCGCTCGCGACGGTGAGCGCCGCGCCGACGGATCCGTGCGCCGTCCGCGCGACGGTGGCCGGTAGCCCGACGGGGAGCCCGCTCGCGAGGCGGCTCGCGTACAGCGACGCGTACACGCTGCCGATCACGGCCACACCCAGGGTGCCGCCCAGCAGCCGCGTCGCATCGTTGACCGCCGACCCGACGCCCGCCTTCGCCTTCGGGACCACGCCCATGATCGCCTCGGTCGCGGGCGCGCTGGTCAGGCCCATCCCGGTCCCCAGCACGACCATCTGCGCGGCGATCGTCCCGTAGCCGGTCGTGGCTTCTGCCGTCGTGACCCAGGCGTAGAACGCGGCCATCAGGAACAGTCCGGATCCGACGACCAGCTTCGTGCCGACGCGGACGGCAAGCCGGGCCCCGAGGATCGAGGAGATGGCCACGCAGCTGGCGACCGGGAGCAGGCGCACGCCGGTCGACAGCGGGCCGTAGCCCTTGAGGAACTGGAAGTACTGGGTGACGAGGAAGATGAAGCCGGACAGGGCGAAGAACGAGATCGCGACCGATGCGCTCGCCGCGGTGAACCGCGGGTTGCGGAACAGAGACAGATCGAGCATCGGCTGCTCGGTGCGCCGCTCCCAGGCGACGAACGCCGCCGCCAGCCCAGCGGTGAGCGCGAGCCCGGCCAGCGTGCGCGCGCTCCCCCACCCTTGGCCTGGCGCCTCGATGATCGTGTAGACGAGCAAGGAGACGGTTGCGGTTGACAGCACGAAACCGGCGCCGTCGAGCTTCCGGGCGCTCGGGTCGCGCGAGGTCGGGACGTTGCCGGCGACCAGTATTCCCGCGACCGCGGCAACCGGAGTCATCGCGAAGAAGATGCTGCGCCAGTCGAACGCCTCGAGCAGCCACCCGCCGACGATCGGCCCGAGCGCGATCGCGACGCCGGTGATCGCACCCCACAGGCCGATCGCCAGCGCGCGCTCGCGCCGCTCGGTGAACACGTTGGTCAGCAGCGAGAGCGTCGACGGGAACACCATCGCCGCGCCGAGACCCATCACCGCCCGGGCGGCGATCAGTTCGCCGGGACTGCCGGTCAGCCCGCCCGCCACGCTCGCCAAGCCGAACACCGTCAGGCCCGCGAGCAGCATTCCCTTGCGCCCGAACCGGTCCGACAGGCTGCCCATCGCGAGGACGGATCCCGCGAACAGCAGATTGAACGCGTCGACGACCCATTGCAGCTGCGAGTTGGACGCGTGCAGGTCGCGCACCAACGTGGGCAAGGCGACGTTGACGATCGTCGTGTCGAGGTTGATCACGAACGCCGCCAACAGCAGCGAGATCAGGATCACAGGGTTGCGGTTCATCGGGTTCTCCTCGGGCTGGCTTGCTTCACGCAAGGCAAGCTACCCGGGACTCTGGCTTTTGTCAAGCAAGTCAGCTATTCTGTAGCCATGCTTCAGCGCGACTATCCAGACCAGGTGTGCTCGATCGCGCGGGCGCTCGAGGTCATCGGGGAGCGGTGGACTCTGCTGGTCGTGCGCGACGCCGTGCTCGGAAAGACGCGGTTCGAGGAGTTCCAGGAGAGCCTCGGGATTGCGTCCAACGTGCTCACGAACCGCCTCAAGCTGCTGTGCGACGAAGAAGTGCTCGAGCGCGTGCCCGACCCGGAGCGCCCCGGCCGGCCGATGTACGTCCTCACCGACAAGGGGCGTGAGCTCGGTCCCGCCCTGATCGTGCTCATGAAGTGGGGCGACCGTCACTACCCGACGCCGAACGGCCCCCCCCGGCTCACGCTCCACGTCGGCTGCGGGGGCAGCTTCGGTCCCGATCTCCGCTGCGATCGCTGCGGCAACCAGGCCCGGCCGGGCGAGATCGAGCTGCCGGACGGACCGGGAGCGCGTCGCGCCCAGCCGGCAGTAGGCTGAGTCTCAGCGCTTAGACGGACAGCACCTCGGGTGAGCTGGCGTCGTATTCCGGGATCCACCCGGTGCCGCGGCCGTCCGGGTCGCGGCCCAAGCGCCGCTTCACCGCGATCGAGAGGTCCCGCTTCCATGCCGCCAACGGCGAAGTGAGATGGTTGCTGACTCCGCGTTCGCGCGACGCCATCACGACCTGGCTTGCTCGCGGACGCCGCGAGCGCTCGTACAGGGCAAGCGCCGCGACCCGGTCCTCGGCCCGCGCCGCGAGCGCGGCCGCGAGCACGACCCCGTCCTCGATCGCCTGGCACGCGCCCTGCCCGAGGTACGGGAGCATCGGGTGTGCGGCGTCCCCGAGCACGGTCACGCGACCGCGCGTCCACTGCGAGATCGGGTCCCGGTCGTAGAGGGCCCACTTGTACCAGACGTCCCCTGCCGAAAAGACGCGCAGCAGCGACTCGTGCCAACCGCTGTACCGAGCGAGCACCTCACTCTGCTCGCATCGGGACACCCAGGACTCGTGCCGGTACCCCTCATCGTCGTAGTGGCAGACGACGTTGATCAGCTCGTCGCGCCGCACGGGGTACAGCACGATCGTGCCGTGAGGCCCCACCACTGAGAGTTGCCGGTGTCCGGCGGAGGGCCGGCGACGGCGTCGACCGGAACCACGCTCCGGTAACAGATCGTGCCGGTAAAGCGGGGCGCGTCCGGTCCGAACAGCGACGTGCGCACGGCCGAGTGGATTCCGTCCGCGCCGACGACGACATCGGCCTCCACCTCACTCCCATCCTCGAATCGCGCGACCGCAACCTCGCCGTCCGGCTCGACGCTCTTGCATCGCGCTCCCAGTGTGACGATCGCACCCGGCACCGAGCCCGACAGGACGTCGAGGAGGTCGGCGCGATGGGCAGTCGCGCCCGCGCTCCCGAACAAGCTGGCCTGTTGCTGCCGGCTCGTCCTCGAGATCACGCGCCCCGTCTTCCCGTTGTGCGTCACCGCCCAATCCCAACGCCCCGCGATGGCACGGACGTCGTCCTCGAGGTCGAGTGCGCGAAACACCTTCATGGCGTTCGTGCCGAGGGCGACCCCGGCGCCTATCTCCCGCAACTCCGGCGCAGCCTCGTAAACGCGACCTCGATCCCGCGCAGGCTGAGCGCGCGCGCCGCCACCAGTCCGCCGATGCCACCGCCGATGATCGCAACGCGTGGGGCCAGGGCTCGTTCGGCCACACGGGCACGATATGAGATCGGAGCTCGACTCGGGCCCGGGGGCAACCTTCCAGACGCCCTCCGGGGGCGCGTGTGGCGTTCGGTTGGTTGTCACATCGGCGGTATTTGAAGTGTCCATACTCATATGACACGCGCCGAGGTGAGAGCTGTGAACGGTGGCAACGTCAGTGGCTGGCCGAGCGCTTCCAGGAGCAGCGACCGCATCTGCGGGGCGTCGCCTACCGACTGCTCGGGTCGCTCAGCGAGGCTGACGACGCGCTCCAGGAGGCATGGCTGCGGGCCAGCCGCGCCGATACCAGCGGAGTCGAGAACCTGGCCGGGTGGTTCACGACAGTCGTGGCCCGGGTGTCGTGGAGCGGTGGTCCTTCCCGAGGGCCAGGACCGTCCGTTCGCCCTCATGGCGTTCACGGTCATGCGCGGGCGGGTCGTGGAGATCAACGTGATGAACGATCCTGCGCGTCTCGGCGAAATCGACCTCTCCGTGATCGCCTGACGCACCTGCGGGTGCGAACATTGGGCTGTGGCGCATGTGGGGGTCTCGAATCTGGCGTACGCCCATCCGGGTGGCGACCTGCTGTTCTCGGAGGTCTCGTTCCGCGTCTCACCCGGACAGCACGTGGGGCTCGTCGGGACGAACGGGGTCGGCAAGAGCACCCTCCTGAAGATCCTCGTGGGCGAGTTGCCGCCCGACGAGGGCGAGTACGCGGTCGGTGGGCTCGTCGGCTTCATGCCGCAGGACGTCGGCGTGAGCGACGGCGACCGGACGGTGCGGGCGCTCCTGCTGTCGATGGCGCCGCACGCCGTCCGGCAGGCCGGCGAGAGCATGCTCGCGCTCGAGGCCCAGCTCGAGTCCGGCGATCCGTCGGCGGGGATGAGGCTCGGCGAGGCGATCGCCGACTGGTCCGCGCTCGGCGGCTACGAGTTGGAGGGCCAGTGGGACGCGTCGTGCCGGCGGATCATCGGCGCCTCGTTTGCCGAGGTCGCGGACCGGCCGGCGCGAACGCTGTCCGGTGGCGAGCGCAAGCAGCTTGTGCTCGATGTGTTGTTCGCCTCCGACGCCGACGTCCTGCTCCTCGACGAGCCTGACAACTTCCTCGACGTGCCGGCGAAGCTGGCGCTCGAACGCCGCATCCACGCGTCCAAGAAGACGATCGTGATGATCTCGCACGACCGTGAGGTCCTCGCGGGCGCCGTCGGTACGATCGTGACCCTCGAGGGCAACGGCGCCTGGGTGCACGGCGGCTCGTACGCCACCTATGCCCGCGCACGGGAGGAGCGCCAGCGACGCCTCGGGGATGCCGTCAAGCGCTGGCATGAAGAGGAACGGCGCCTGTTCCGTCTGATGAAGACGTTCAAGGAGCGCGCTCGCTACGCCCCCGACTGGGCCAAGCGGGCGGACGCGATGGAGACCCGGTGGCGCCGGTTCCGCGCCGGCGGTCCGCCGCCATCGCCGGTCGCCGACCAGGCGATCGCCGTGCGGATCCGCGGCGGCGACTCCGCGCGCATCGTGCTCGACCTGCGTTCGCTCGGGATTTCCGGGCTGGTCTCGCCGTTCTCGGAGGAGATCCACTTTGGCGAGCGCGTCGGCGTCATTGGTCCGAACGGGTCGGGCAAGAGCGCGCTGATACACGTGCTCGCCGGCACGCGATTCGCCGACAGCGGAGAGCTTCGGACCGGCCCACGGGTCTCGACCGGGCTGTTCACCCAGTTGCAGTCGCGAGAGGATTTCTCCGGCCGGGTCGTCCTCGACATCGTGATGGCCAGGCGCGGCGAGATGCAGGCGGCTATGGGCGCGCTCGCGCGTTACGGGCTCGCCGATGCCGCTCGCCGCCGATACGACGTCCTCAGCGGCGGCGAGAAGGCGCGCCTCGAGGTGCTCATCCTCGAGCTCGAGGGCCACAACCTACTCCTGCTCGACGAACCGACCGACAACCTCGATACCGATTCCTCGGAGGCACTCGAGAAGGCGCTGGACAGCTTCGAGGGCACCGTCGTGGCCGTGTCTCACGATCGCGCCTTCCTCCGGCGAATGGACCGGTTCCTGATGGTCCTCCACGACGGCGGCGTGGTGTCGTTCCCCTCCTACGACTCGGCGCTCGAGGCGCTCCTCGACCCCGGCAACGCGTACGAGGTTCGCCTCGCCAAGCTCCTGTAGCGTCAGTCGTCAGCGTGCGGCCGCGGCGATCGCCGCCTCGGCGATTCGGCGGTCGTCGGCTCCGGTCATCGCGCCGGCCACGCCGATCGCCCCTGCCGGCTGACCTTCGGCGATCAGCGGCAGACCGCCGGCGATCAACGCCAGGCCCGGCCGGGTCCCGAACTCGGCGACCGCGGCGCCGTCGGACTCGATCGCGGCGTAGAAGTCGTCGGGGGGCATCCCGATCGCGGCCGCGGCATAGGCCTTGTTGATCGCGGTCTCGACGCTCACGAGCGGTGCGCCGTCCATCCGGACCAGGCCCTTCAGCACGCCCGACTCGTCGGCGACCACCACGGTCACCGCCTGCGACTCCCGCTCCGCCTCCGCGAGCGCCGCATCGAGCAGCATTCGCGCGGTCGCATCCGAGATCGTGGGGCGCGTTCCCGGCGCCCGGATTCCCTGCTTCATCGCCTCACCTCCAAAGCTCTCGTCGTGCCCCCAGCATGAAGTCCGCGGACCCCGATGTCCAAGACAGATCGCCCCGTCACCAATAGCCTGTGCCTATGGACCGGCTCGATCTTCGACTCATCGAGTACTTCGTGGCCGTAGCCGAGGAGCTCCACTTCGCGCGGGCGGCAGAGCGGTTGCACATCGCCCAGCCCTCGCTCAGCCAGCAGATCCGCCGGCTCGAACAACAGCTCGGCGTCGTGCTGCTCGACCGCAACAGTCGCCGCGTGGAGCTCACGCCCGCCGGCGAGGTGCTGCTGCGCGACGGGCGCAAGCTCCTCGCGCAGGCCCGCCGGACTGCCGACGCCGTGCGCACCGCCGCGGCGCCGCGCCTGACGGTCGGCTTCTTCGGCTCGGCGGCGATCGACCTGCTGCCGGATGCGCTGCGTGAGTTCGGCGAGCGGGAACCGGCGTGCACGGTCACCGTTCGCGAGCTGGCTCTCGGGCGGCTCGACGCGATCGTGAACGGCGACGTCGATGTCGCGTTCACGCGTCTCCTGCCTGGCCAGACCGAGCTCCAGACCGAGGTCCTCCTGTGCGAGCCACGAGTGGTCGCGCTTTCCGCCACCCACCCCCTCGCCCACCGCTCGTCGCTCACGTTTGCCGACCTTCGCGATGAGACTTTCATCACCAATCCGGTCGATCTGGCCGACGGCGACAGGCCGCCGCGATGGTTGACCGAACAGCGGCGACATAAGCTGCGCGGCAAGGTGGCGACGCGGGCCACGGGCGTGGGCGAGATCCTTACTTTGGTCGCGGCCGCGCGCGCGGTGTGCCTCGTCCCCTTGACCGTTGCTCGTCATTACCCGCGCGGTGACGTCACCTACTTGCCCGTCGAGGACGCCGACCCCGCGGTCGTGTCCCTCACTTGGCGAGCGGGCGATCCGTCGTCCACCCGCGCCGCGTTCATCGACACCGTGCGCCGGATCGCGGCGAACCGGAAGGATTGCTAGGCGCTGCCGAGACTCGGCGCGGCCTCGCGCCGCATCCCCACGCCAACGGCCCGGGTGAGGGCGGCCGCCGCGATCAGGACGACAAGCCCGGCGCCGGCGGCGAGATAGGCGGCGCGGGGCGAGAACAGCGCGGTCAGCGCGCCTCCGAGGACGATTCCGACCCCGGGTGCGAGGGCAGCCATCGACTCGAGCATCACCGAGACTCGCAGCCGGAAGTGCTCGTCGACGACTTGGTGCACGGCGGTCTCGACCGAGGCCCACTGCGTCCCGTTCCCCACGCCGCCGAGCACGCTGCAGACACAGGCCGTGAGCAGCGTCGGCGCAAGCCCCGTGCCGAGGTAGGCGACGGCGACGGCGGCGGTTGAGATCAGAACGCCGGCGTGGCCGATCCGACGCGCGAGACGCACTTGCACCATCGAGCCGATGACCGCGCCGGCGCCCCAGCTCGCGAGGATCGCCGCGTACCCTGCGGGACCGGCGTGTAGTGAACGCGTCGCGTAGATCACGGTCACAGGCACGACGAGGTAGAAGAAGATGAACGCGATCCCTTCCCCGAAGACGAGTGCGCGCAGCGAGGCGTTGCCGGCGACGTAGCGGAAGGTCGCGCGGAGGTGACGGCGGCGTGTCGTGCCGGTCGAGCCGACGCTCTTCGCGGCACGGGCGCGTAGCCCGGGCGTGCATACGATCACCAGCGCGGCGATCAGGAACGACGCCCCGTCGGCGGCCAGTGCGGTCGTGGGACTGAGCAGCGCGAGCACGGCGCCGCCCAGTACGGGTCCGGCAACCGTGGCGCCGGCGAGCGCGACGTTGAACGCGGCCTTGCCCTCGGGCATCAGATCGTGTGGCATCAGCGTCGAGGCGGTCGTCGCCCGGGTCACCGAGCGACCCGCGAACGCCAGCGTTCCGTCGGCGAATGCCAGGGCGATGATCAGCCCCACGGTCCTGTGCCGCGCGACCGCGGCCAACACCAGGAACAGACAGGCTTCGACGAGGTAGCACACAGGCAGGATCCGGCCGGGCGGGACGGCGCCGATGCGGGCAACCAGGAACGGGCCGACGAGACCGGGCACGAACTGCGTCGCCAGGAACAGCGCCGCGGTCGCGATCGGCGATCGAGTTACGCCGAGGACGACGATGGCGAGCGCCAGCGCTCCGACCACGTCCCCCGCTCGATTGATCACATACGAGACGAGAAGCGCGCGGAACTCAGCGATCCGCCAGGTCTTCCGCATACCGGCCATTGATCTACCACCTCAGACCGCGACCTGGGGCCGGGCCAACTCGCGAATGCGCTCCTCGATCGCGAGCTCCTTTTCGAAGTCCGCGTCCTCGGTGTGGGTGAAGCCGATGCCCTCGTGCTCGAGGATCTCGATGAACAGCTCGACGAAGCGCCCGTCGAGCTGGCTCCCAGCCACGCTCCGGAGCTCGGCGATCGCCTCGGGGCTTGAGATCGGCGGGCGATATGTATCGCGCGCTGTGAGCACGTCGTACGTATCGGCAACGGAGATGATCCGCGCAAGGGCTGGGATCTCCTGTTCACGTAGTCCGTACGGATAACCGGTGCCATCGACTCGCTCGTGATGGGCCAGAATGACCGCTGCGATCTTCTCGTAGCCCTCGATCCGGCGTACGAGGTTGGCGCCGTTGATCGGGTGCTGGTGGACGATCTCGAGATCGGCGTCGCTGAGCGGGCGGTCGGCGAGGAGGATGTGATCGGGGAACGCGAACTTGCCGATGTCGTGGAGCAGGCCGGCGGTGTGCACGATTCGAAGCTCGTCCTCCGAGCAGCCGGCGGCCTTCGCCACGGCATACGCGTAGCGGGCGACGGCCGCCGAGTGCCGCGCCGTGTAGCGATCACGGAGTGACAGCGTCCGGACCATCGTCACGAACACGCCCAACTGGAGCGACGCGAGCTGAAGCGTGCGCTTCTCGAGCTCCTGGCGGCGCCGCTGCGAGTTCAGCAGCTCCATCAAGAGCACGTAGAACGCGCCGAGGAGCGCCAGCACGAGAAACAGCGAGACCGCGCCGGCCCGGACGTAAAGCGTCGCCAGGGCGCCGGCGAGGAGGTTCGGGGCGGTGATCCACGGCAGCACCGGCAGGAAGCTTTCGCGGAACAGCATGCTCATCGGGGTGCCGTCATGAACCCGAATCCAAATTGCCGCGAGCAGGAAATTGAGCACGTTCGCGGCACTGACGACCACCGCGACGAGCAGCGCGAACGCGGCGCTACCCCGGTTCACCCCCGCCTCGACGGCGGCCCGGATCGCGAGGCTGCCGAGCAGCACGTCGATGTACATCCCGAGGTTCCAGACCAGCGCGAGGCGCCGCCCGCGCAGGCGGAGCCCGTCGGTCTGAATCGCTTGAGAGATGCGCGAGATGAAGCAGATGAGGACCGCCGGGGCGGGACCGAGCAGCGCCATCGCGAGCGCCACGATCGTCAGTCCCGCCGATACGCGCATCCGGCCCGAGTAGGCATGCACCTGATCGCCGAGCACCCCCAGAAACGCCAGGGTGAAGAACAGCCACAACGGCTGCCAGTCGGCCGAGCGTGAGCTCAGCGCAGCGCCCGCCACCGTAACCGTCAGCAAGCCGACGGCCGCAAAGCGGAAGAGTTGAACGGACTTACCTGGCACCAGTTTCCCGAGCGCCGACCGCGCGATCCTATCGCTCCGGTTTCGATTAGCGAAACCGGCAGCTAGCAGGTCGATCCAGTTTTCAGATGCTCCAATGCATCGCCCGATCCCCCTCCGTGAAAGCCGACGCGGACGTCTTCAGTCGCGGTCATCGTCCAGGCGCGCCCGTCCTTGAGAGTTCGGCGGCCCGACTGGACGAGGGGAGGGCGGGCGGTTACAAACCGAGCGAGCGCGAGATGATCTCGCGCTGGATCTCGCTCGTGCCGCCGTAGATCGTCGTCACCAGCGTGTGGCGGACGTGGCGCTCCATGTCGTACTCGGTGGCGTACCCGTACCCGCCCATCATCTGCATGCCCTCGAGCGCGGTCCGCTTGGCCGTCTCGGTCGCCTTGAGCTTCGCCATCGAGGCCTCGCGTGGCAACATCTTGCCGGGGTTGGCCTGCACAGTCTCCGCCACCCCGTAGACGAGCTGCCGCGCGGCCTCGATCTCGGTGGCGAGGTCGGCGAGCCGGTGCGCGATCGTCTGGAAGCTGCCGATCGTCTTTCCGAACTGCTTGCGCTCCTTCACATAGGCCAGCACTTCCTCGAACGCCCGCTCGGCCATGCCGAGCGACTGCGCGGCAATGATCAGGCGCTCGTTGTTGAGCCCGGCCATCAGCTGCATCCACGCCCGGTCGACCTCGCCGACTACTCGCTCAGCCGGAACGAAGCAGTCGGTGAAGAACATGTCGTTGACGTCACGGCTACCCATCGTCTCGATCGGCCGGATCTCGAGCCCCTCGACCTCCCGCGGGACCGAGATCATCGTCAACCCCTCGTGTTTGTTGCCGGTGCGCGAGGTGCGGCATACGAGCAGGATGTGGTCGGCGGCGTGCGCGCCGGTGATCCAGGTCTTCTGCCCGTTGATCACGTAGCCGCCGTTCGAACGCTCGGCTCGGCAGGACAGGTTGCCGACGTCGGAGCCGGCCTCGGGTTCGGACATCGCGATCGCGTAGACCGTGCCGGACACGATCCGGGGGAGGATCTCATCCTTCAGGGCGTCGGTTCCGAACAGCTCGACCGGGCGGGCGGACATCATCGTCACCGGGAAGAACCCCATCGGGATCTCGCCGTGCGCGAACTCCTCGCACAGCAGGCACAGGTCGACCGAGCTGCCGCCCGCGCCGCCGTACTCCTCCGGGATCGCGGCGCCGAGCCATCCCAGCTCGGCGATCTTCGCGTAGATCTCGGAATTGTGGGGCTCACGCCCGTTGTCGGTGAGCGCGTCGCGCTGCTCGCGCGTCCCGCATTCGCGCCGGGCAAAGTCGCGGATCGCCTCGACGAACGCTCGTTGCTCGTCGGTCAGGTTCAAGGTCTTCTTCCTCCTGCCTGCGCCGGATGTACGTGGGCCGAGACTACATACGAGTGATCGCCGCGGGGCCGCTGGAATAATCGATCGACATGTCGGAGCCCACTGTCTTCAGGCCCGGAGGGGTGTCGTACCTGCGGATTCCGGCCCCCGACCCCAAGTCCGCTGCGGACTTCTACGCGACGGTGTTCGGCTGGACGGTCGACACCAACCGCGAGGATCCGAGCTTCACGGACGGCAGCGGGCACGTCATCGGACACTTCAGGGCCGACCTCGCCGTCGCGGGCAATGCGGGCGTCAAGCCGTACGTCTACGTCGACGACGTCGGGGCGACGCTTGACCTGGCGGTCGCGACCGGCGCGACGACGTCGACCGAGCCGTACCCCGAGGGCAACCTCACGGTGGCGACGTTCCGCGACCCCGCCGGCAACGAGATCGGCGTGTGGCAGTTGACCGGCGACTGAACGGGATGTTCGTACGTTCCGCGAATCCCGCCCGCGACGCGGAGGCGATCGCGAATATCTACGCGCCGTACGTGACCGATACGGTCATCTCGTTCGAGGACGTGGCGCCCACGCCGGCCGAGATGGCGCCGCGGATCGAGCGCTTGGCGAAAACCCATGCCTGGCTCGTGGCCGAGGACGCTGGCGAGATTCTCGGCTTTGCGTACGCCTGTCCACATCGGGAGCGGGCCGCGTATCGGTTGGCGACAGAGGTGACCGTATACGTGGACCCGCGACACCAGCGGCGGGGCGTCGCGTGGACGCTCTACGAAGCGCTGCTGGCCGGCCTCGCCGAGCGTGGCTACAGGATCGCGCTGGCGGTCATCGCGCTGCCGAACGACGCCAGCGTCGCCCTCCACGAGGCGTGCGGGTTCAAGCTCGTGGGCGTGTTGCGGGGCATTGGCTTCAAGCACGAGAAGTGGTGGGATGTCGGCTGGTGGCAACTGGAACTCGGCCGGGACTAGATGATTGACTCGGTGACCGGCGTGGGGACGAGATGGCCAACCGCGGGCACCTGAAGTAGGTGCGGTGCCTTGAGGGCGGATAGGGCTGGCGAACCTGCACCGAACCGACGCATAGCACGACAACCGTCGCGTTCGTCGTGGACCGTGCCGCGTTAGCCGCGATTATCGTCGACAGCTCGACGAGGTCCGCCTGGCCGCCGTCGATTGTCGTGTTATGCATGCCGGGTCTGCCGCGGGACGCCCAGGGATCGCCCCACCCACCTCCAGGTGCCCGCCTTTATGCGCCGGCGACGAAGATCAATTCTCGTCGAGCAGCAACGCCAACGTCGGGCACGCGTCCACCGCCCGCCGGGCGAGCCCGATGAGGTCGGGCGGCACCTCGGACTCGTCGATGATCGGGTAGCCCCAGTCGTCGAGGCGGATCAGCTCGGGCAGAAGCTCCGCGCACAGCCCGTGGGCTTCGCACGTGATCGGGTTCACGCGCAGCCGCGCGCTCATCGCAACCTCCCCCCGGCGACCGACGGGCCGCCGAGCGGAAGCCCCGCCGGCGGGGCGTGGCAGCGCCCGGTCCGGTGCCAGTCGATGTCCTGCTCGAACACCGAGAGGGCGCTCTCCACGAAACGCACCGCACCGTCGGGGTGATGGCAGGCGCCACGCCCCCGGATCTCGGAAGTCCAGCGGAGCAGCCGGTCCCGCTCGCGGGGGTGGGCGACGCCGCTCGCGAGCGCGCCGACGGAATCCGCGATCGATCGGAGCCCGTACACGCACGGGCCGCACTGCCCGGCGGACTGGTCGGCCAGGTAGGAGATCACCCGGGCGCTCTCGTGCAGGCCGCACGCGCTCTCGCCGAGCGCGATCAGGACGCCCGACCCGAGCGAGCACCCGACCGACCGCAGGTCCTCGCGCGCGAGCCGCAGCGAGGCCGCCTCAGAGGCCTCCATCCACGTGCCGAAGTAGCCGCCGACGAGCAGCGCCTGCAACGGCTCCGACGGACCGCCCGCAGCGTCCACGAGATCGCTCATCCCGGTCCCGAACGCGAGCTCGTAGACGCCCGGCGCCCTGACCGCCCCCGTGATCGTGACCAGCGCGGATCCGGGATCGGCGACGGTGCCGAGCTCGCGATACCAGGTCGAGCCGAAGCGCGCCACGAGCGCGAGCTGCGCGAGCGTCTCGGGGTTCTGGATCAGCGTCGGACGCCCGCGGTAGCCGCGCTCGTACGGGCGCGGTGGAACGAACGTCGGTAGCTCGGGGCCGCCGTTGAGGTAGTGGACGACGGCGCTCTCCTCGCCGGCGACGTACCCCTCGGGCCCGGTGACGACCTCGATCGACACGCCTTCGCGGTCACGCGCGGCGATCGCACCCTGGAGCGCGCGCACCGCGTCGACCGCGTTCGCCCCGACCTTGACGATCACCTGTTTCGAGCCGACCGCACCGGCCGCCAGCACGGCGCCGTCGAGCACCAGGTGCGGAAGTCTCGCGAGCAGCAGGCGGTCCTTGGCGCTCGCGGGCTCGGTCTCAGAGCCGTTGACGATGACCGCTCCGACGCGTCGGCGCTCGGCCACCGCGCGGAGCTTGCGCGCGGTCGGGAAGTCCGCACCGCCCCGGCCGCGCAGGCCGCTCCGCTCCACTTCCTCGATCAGCTGATGGGACGGCACGTCCCGAAGCGGCCCGTGGATGCGCGCGTGGGCGGCCAGCGACATGGCGACGCCCGGCTCGAGCCCGGCGAGCAGCCGCGGCAGGCCGTGGTGACCGCCGTTCGTCGAGCTCACGCCGGCGCCCCCGACAGCGTGCCGGTGACGGCGTTCGTCTGATTGTTTATCTGCAGGTCGGCCCGGAGCTCGACGGCCGTGCCCTGGGTGTCGGTCACGCGGGCGCTGAAGGCGGTGCCGCGCAGCGAATTGATCGTGCCCTGCAGGACGGACGGCACGCCCGCCACCGCGAAATCGACCTGGCTCCCGGTCATGGACAGCCCGCCGTTGATCGGTTGGCCGGCGATCCTGACTCGGAGCCGGCCCCGGATCTGGCCGCTGACGTTGAGCGTCAGGTCGACGACCGCGCCGCCGGGCGCGGGGGCCTGGCGCAGACTGCCGCCGAGATTGGCCGTGAACGCGTGACCCAGCGCGGACGCGCCCGGCGAAGATGAGCTCGGGCCTGCAGCCGACGAGGAAGCGACCGCACCCGCGGGCTTGCCGAACAGCGACGACGGCGTCCCGGCCTTTCTGGCCCATCCGGGCTGGAGCGGTCCGGCGACGGTGAAGATCAGCAGCCCGATCGGAGTGATCACGGCGAGCGCCGTCGCCGGCGTGCGCAGCCCGGCGTTCTCGGAGGAAACGTGCGCGATCCGGGTCCACACCGCGGCGAGCACTGCGACGATGCACGCCGCGGTCAGCGCCAGCATCCACCACTGCTTGACGTCACTGCCGGTGCCGAGGCCGTGCAGGACGGCGACGGGCCAGCTCGCGTACGCCAACCAGTGGACCGCGCGCCACGCGCGGTAACCGAGCCGGCGGCGCACCAGGCTCGTGATCGCGATCGCCAGGAGCAGATCGAACGCCAACGTGCCGAGACCCAGCCACAACGGGCGATAGCCCGACACAAACGGGATCACGCCGTCGAGCAACGTGATCGGCGCGAACCCGTCGAGGACGCTCGTGATGATGTGAATCACGAGCACGACGAGCACGAGCAGCGACACGTCCCGGTGAACCGAGTCGATCGCGAACCGGGGCCACCGCGGGGCCGAGAACCGGACGGATCCGACGATCCCGATCACGACGCTCGCGGTCAGCAGGACGAGCGCGACGGCCCCGGTGCCGCGCGCGAGATACCAGTAGGCGCTCGGTCCGAGCGTCGCGCCGATGGAGGGACTCAAAGATCGTCTCCTTCCGACGGCCAGCCTGCGACATGGCGGGCCACACCGTCGGTGCCGACCAACCGGCTCGGCAACCGCTGCTCCTCGAGCCACGCCGGCGCCGTCTCGCCCCGGATGATCGAGGCCGTGCTCGCGATGTTCGCGTCCAGGCACTTGCCGGCGCATACGCTCACGGTCCGCCACACGCTGTCGGCAGAGCGGCCGGTCACCGGGTCAACCAGATGGTGCGCTGTCCCGGAGGCCGTCCGCCAGCGCCGAACCGCGGTGCTCGAGGTGGCGAGGCCACCCGAACTGAGCGAGATCCACTGGCCGGGTGCGTCGAAGCCGGAGCGGTGGTCATCGGTCACCCTGATCCGCCAGCCGTCCGTCGGGGCCGCACCAGCGATCGCCAGGTCCCCACCGAAGGACACAAGCACGCCACAACCGGTGGCCGCGTTCGCCGCCGTCGCCGCATGGTCCGCGGCCAAAGCCTTGGCGGTCGCACCGAGGTCGAGAACCACGCCGGGAGCGACTCGAACCGTGCTGCGGTCGGGATCCACGGCCACCGTTCGCCACCCCGGGACCGATCCGAGCACCCGCGACGAGGCGCCTCCACGATCCCCTCCGCCGCCCGCCACCAACTCAAAGTCGCGGTCGTAGCCGAGCGAGATCAGCGCCTGCCCGACGGTCGGGTCGACGTCGCCACCAGTCAGCCGCGCGGCCCTGAGCGCGGCGGTCACGGCCTCGAGCAGCACCGGGCCGACCTCGACAGGAGTGCCGCCGGCGGCGTTGACGGCTGAGAGCTCGGAGTCGTCGCGGAATCGCGAGCAGGCCACATCGAAATCGGCGACGGTTCGCTCGACGACCGATCGGGCCGTATCGAGTTCGGCGATGTCAGTGACCGCGACTAGCGCTGAGCTTCCGAACGCTTCGAGCGTCGCGCATTCCTCGGGCTGGCCCATTCCGCTCGCTCACGAGCCCCCCGACACGACCCCGCCGCCGCCACCACCGGACTGAGGCGCCGGCTGAGGAGCAGCCGGCTGGGGCGCCGGGGCCGAGGGGGCAGGCGCCGACGTGGTGGTCTGCGGCTGGCTTGGCACTGATTGCGGCGGCTGGTTCGGCGATTGCAGTCCGAGCGAACTCGGATTGGCGGCCGGGGGAAACTGGGGAATCGCCGTCACCGATGACGATGATGACGAGGCCCCAGCGCCGGTGCGGGCGGTGGTCGTGCTCGTCCGCCCCGTCGACTTCGACGCCAGCGAGCGTCCCGGCGCCACCGCCGAGACGAGCGCGGCGACGCCGGCCGTCAGCGCGGCCGTCCCGACGATCACCCACCGGCGCGTGCGGCCGATGCGGGAGATCGCCGCGTCTCGGGCAAGCGCGGCGCGCGACTTGTCGTCGCGACCGGCCGTCCGATCATTGCGCGTGGTCATCCTGCGTTCCTCGCCAATCATGACGGCAAAGGGAAGCAGCGCTCAGTAAGACGAATATGAGAATAAGAGCAGAGCCCTCAGATCAAGATCAATCGCTCTCAACGGCCGGCAAGTCGAGCGTGAACGCGGAGCCGTCGACGACGACCCGCCCCCCGTGGCGATCGACGATCGCCGACACGATCGACAGCCCGAGTCCCGAGCCCGGCCGGCTCGAGGCGCCGGTGCCGCGCCAGAACCGCTCGAACAGCCGGTCGCGGTCGGCCGGATCGGGCCCAGGGCCCTCGTCCCTCACGGTGACGAGCGCCCGGCCATCGTCCCGAGCCACCGAGATCGTGACCCGCCCACCCTCCGGGCCGTGCACGAGCGCGTTCTCCACGAGGTTTTCGACCGCTCGCGCCAGCGCGCGCTCGTCGCCCCGGACCACCACGTGATCGGCGCCGACGGCCCCGACCCGGTCGCCGTCCTCGGCGGCGTGCGCGACCACGACCCCGCGCACCACGTCGCCCAGATCGACCGCGGCGGCTTCGGAGACGCCCACGTCGGGCCGCTCGAGCGCCAGCAGGTCGTCAACCAGCCGCGCCAGCCGCCGGGCATCCCGCTGCAACTCCTCGAGCACCTCGGGGTCGGCGCCGTGGCGGGCCGCGAACTCGACGTTGCCGAGCAGGGTGGTCACCGGCGTCCGCAGCTCGTGCGAGGCATCGGCCAGGAACCGCCGCTCGCCGGCGCGCGCCTCCTCGAGCGAGGCCAGCATCCGATTGAGCACGCCGGTCAGCTGCCCGATCTCGTCCGCCACGTCGCGCTCGGGGAGCCGGCGCGTGGGATCCGCCGTGCGCTCGATCTCGCCGGCGCCTGCGGCGAGCCTGCTCAGCGGTCGGAGTCCCCCTCGGGTCAACGCCGCCGCGAGCAGCGCGGCCAGCAGCGCGGCGCCGACGCCGGCAATCACCACCAGCGCACCGAGCTGTGCCGTCGTGTGGGAGATGTCCGACGTGTCAGAGGCGACCAGCACGGCGCCGCCCCCGGCGGGGCCGCTGAGCGCGATCGGCGCAGCGAACACCCGGAACGGCCGGCCCGCCAAGCTCACGCTCTCGAATCCGGTGGCGCCGGACGCGATCGCGGCCCGCGCGAGGCTGTCCACCGGCAGCACGCCCGCGCCCAGCGTCAGCGATCGGGCGAGGATCCGGCCGTGGGAGTCCAGCACCTCGACGGCGATCTCGCGTCCGGAGACCGGGCTCTCGAGCGCCCCCGGGCTGCTCAGCACCGCGGGCGCCGAGATCGCAAGCTCGGCCACCTCCTGAGCGCGCTGGCGCAGCGCGCTGTCGAGCGAGCTGCGCAGCTCGTGGCCGACGAGTAGCACGGTGGCCACGCCGAACAGCACGAGCGCGACCAGGATCGATCCGGCCGCCGCCAGGACGAGCCGGAACCGCAGCGTCTGGGGCCGCCGCAGACTCATCCGAATGCGCGATTTTTAGGCTGGTTCACAAGTTTTGTGGGTTTGCGCCCATAATTAAGGTGAGCACGTTTGATCACGGATGTAGAGCTGTTGCTCGTAAAGGGGGTTCTTTGCCGGCCGACCCTGCAGGCCCTGCTCGGGTTCTGCTGCTGTCCGGAGATTTCCGCACAGCGCGACTGATTGATGAACTGCTGCACGCGGCCTGGAGTCGGGTGCAGGTGCTGATCCACGCCGAGTGGGACGCCGCGGCCGCCCAGGCGCTCGTCGACCATCCCTCGTGCTGCGTGCTGCTCGACCTCGATCCCGTGGCCCACGAAGACGCGATGCACCTGCTCGAGTACGTGCGCCTGTCGGCGCCCGAAGCCCCGATTGTGGTCCTGTCTGCCCGCGACGACGACGGGTTGGCGCGCGCGGCGGTAAAGGCCGGCGCCCAGGATTGCCTGGTCACCTCCGAGGTTCAGCCGGGGTCGCTGCGCCGCGCGCTCGTCCACGCGATCGAGCGCAAGCGCTCCGAGGCGGAACTGGCCCGCCAGGCGCTGTACGACCAGCTCACGAACCTGCCCAACCGCGTGCTGTTCCTCGACCGGCTCGGCGTCGCGCTCGAGCGCGCTCGCCGCTCGCACACCCAGCTCGCGGTGATGTTCCTCGACTTCGACAACTTCAAGGAGATCAACGACACCCGCGGACACGCCGTCGGCGATCGGCTGCTGACCACGTTGGGCCAGCGCCTGAGCACGCTGCTGCGCCCGATGGATACCGTGGCTCGCTTCGGCGGGGACGAGTTCACGTTCCTGTTCGAGGATCTCACCTCCGAACGCGAGGTCGTGCTGATCGCCGACCGCATCTGCCAGGCGGCGAGCCTCCCAATCGAGACCGAAGGGATCGAGCTGGCGGTCACGGTCAGCGTCGGGATCGCGATGGTCGCCGACCCGACGGTCTCCGCCGAGACGATCATCCGTGAGGCCGACGCCGCGATGTACCGGGCCAAGGAACGCGGCCGCTCGCGCTTCGAGCTGTTCGACGAGGAGTCGCGGCTGCGGGGGATCGCCAGGATTGAGCTCGAGGCCGCGATCCGGCAGGCGGTCGACCGCGGCCAGCTTCGCCTCCACTACCAGCGGAGAATCGCGCTGGGCGAATTCCGACACGTGCCGTGGGTCGACGCGCAGGTGCACTGGCAGCATCCCCGCCGGGGTCTGCTCGGCCCCGCGGAGTTCATGCCGCTGGCCGAGGAAACCGGCATGGCCGTTCCGATCGGGCGGTTCGCGCTCGAGCATGCCGTTGCCCAGCTCGCCCGCTGGCGCGCGTCCAGGCCCGGCACGCGACTGTCGCTCGGCATCTCGTCGCGCCAGGCGCGCGACGCCAACCTTGCGTCCGTCGTGCGAGAGGTGATCCGGGCGCACGAGATCGAACCGTCCGCGATTTCCCTCGAGATCCCGGAGTCCGCGGTCAGCGAGGATCCCGACGCGGCGATCGCCGCGTTCGGAGCGCTCAAGGCGACCGGTGTGAACATCGCGCTCGGCGACTTCGGGCGAGGTGGGTCGTCGCTGTCGCACCTGACGAAGCTGCCCATCGACGCGCTCAAGATCCACGAGAGCTTCATCCGCGCGCTCGGCGACTCCGACGAGGCGGCCTCGATCGTGCTCGCGCTGATCGAGCTCGGGCACGCGCTCGGTCTTGGGGTCGTCGCCGACGGCGTCGAGACCACGGCGCAACTCAAGCAGCTCCGCGAGCTCCGGTGCGACGCCGCCCAGGGGGCCCTGATCGGACCGCCGGTGACCGAGGAGCAGGTCGAGGCCCTGCTCGTCGCCGAGGTCGCTTAGTGGTCTCTTTCGTAAGTACGGCGACACCGAGAGTGGTCACCGGCGGGTGCCTGGCAAGGACGCAGCAAGCGCGGTGTGGCTCTGCCACATAAGCGAGCGAGGACGCCGCCAGGCGCCGCCGGGGGCCGCTCGAATGACGTCGTATTTGCGAAAGCGACCACCAGACCACACCCGCATCACGCTCGGACCGTGAAGCCGCTCCCCCGTACCGTCTTGATCAACGGCGGCGTCCCAAGCTTCCGCCGCAGCCGGGTGACGTACCGATCGACGACGTTGGCCTCGGCGCCGTCGTCCCAGATCTCGTCGATCGCGCGCTCGCGCGTCACGACCCGGCCGGGTTCGCGCAACAGCAGTTCGAGCAGATCGACCTCGCGCGCTGTGAGGTCGATCGGACGGCCGCCGCGCACAGCCTTCCTCGCGTCGACATCCAGAGTCAGATCCCCGTAGGAACGCAACACGCCGGCATGCCCATCACTGCCCCGCCGCGTCAGCGCGCGCAGCCGCGCGATCAGCTCCTGGATCGCGAACGGCTTGACCAGGTAATCGTCGGCGCCGGCCTCGAGCCCGGCGACACGGTCGGGCACGGCGTCCCGCGCGGTCAGCATCAGGATCGGGGTCGGAAGGCCCTTGCTCCGCAATCGCCGGCACACCGCCAGCCCGTCGAGCGCCGGCATGGCCACGTCGAGGACGATCACGTCGGGCGCGGCTCGCTCCGCCTCGAGCAGCGCCGCCCCGCCGTCGGCGGCGACGGTTACGTCGTACCCCTCGGCGGCCAGCGTGCGGGCGAGCATCCGGCGGAGCGGCGGATCGTCATCGACGACCAGGACGCGATCGCGATCAGCCACCGGCCACGACGAGTACCTGGTCGCGATCAGCCACCGGCGACGTCGCGGCGCAGGAACACGAGGAACGCCGTGCCGAGCGCCGGCACGGCGTACATCGCGCACACCCACGCGGCGCGGACGATCGGCGACCAATCGATCGGCTGGCGGAGCAGCCCCTGCCAGGCGTTGAACTGGGTGCTCAGTAAGTAGGGCTGGAGCGCGCCGAGGCCGGGCAGGACGCCGATCAGCTGGAACAGCAGCGAGATCATCAACGTCCCGACAACCGCTGCCGCGCTGTTGCGCGTGACCGTGGAAAGCAGCAGGCCGATGCACACGACCGTCGCGATCGGGATCAGATACACGAGCAGGCTGAGGTACACCAGCTCGAGGCCCTTGGAAGCGGACACGATCGTCCCCGACAGGGTCTGCACCGAGTTGAAGCCGGACTCAATGCTGCCGGCGATGACCGCCACCGTCCCGGCGAGCGCGATGGCCACGATCGCATAGGTGAGCGCGGTCAGACCCTTCCCGACGAAGATCTGCCACCGCTCGAGCGACCGTGTCAGGACTGTCTTGAGCGTGCCGTTGTGGTCCTCGGAGGCAAAGATGTCGCCGGCCACCAGCGCCGTGATCAGGGGAAACAGCCACACCGCTCCGAACAGGAGGATCACGAGCGGGAAGACCAGCCCGCTCTTGGTCAGGTAGGACGCGAACGCGAAGTCGCCGCCGTTGTCGCGGTGGTGGCGGAAATGAACGGCCACCACGAACAGGATCGGGACGATGATCGCCGCGCCGAGACCGAGGTAGGTGCGCTTCTGGAAGCGGAGCTTCAACAGCTCCCACCGGTACACGGTCCAGACGCCCGGCCGCGGGCGCGGCTGCGCGGTTACACGCCGACCCGGTGCCGCCTCGATAGCGCTCATCGCGATGCCTCCGCCCGCGCCGGCTGTCCCGCGGACGTGTCCCCGTTGACGACGCCGTCGCCCTCGGTCAGCGAGAAGAACAGATCCTCGAGCGTGACCGTCTGGGGCGCCAGCGAATGGATCAGCGCACCCGCTTCGACCAGCGCCTGCGACAGATCCGCCACGGCCGCGTCGTCCCCGGTGAAGCTGATCTTCCCGTGAACGGTCCGCACCTCGCCGATGCCCGGCTGGGCCCGGCACACCGCGAGCGCCCGCTCGTCGTTGGTCGTGGATAGCCGATAGGTCGCGCCGGCGCCACGCTTGAGGTCCGCGATCGCGCCCTCGTACACGATTTTGCCGGTACGGACGATCGCCACGCGGTTGCAGAGCTCCTCGACCTCGGCCAGCAGGTGGCTCGAGAGCAGAACGGTCATGCCCTGATCGGCCAGCCGGCGGATCAGGAGCCGCATGTCGCGCATCCCGGCCGGATCGAGCCCGGTCGCCGGCTCGTCCAGCAGCAGTAGCTTCGGATCGCGGAGCAGCGCCGCGGCGATCCCGATCCGCTGGCGCATACCGTGCGAGTACCCGCCGATCCGGTCTCGGGCCCGGTCGGTGAGCTCGACCGTCTCGAGCGCCTCATCGATCCGGTCGGAGGCGTCGCCGCCGTCGAACGCGGCCAGCAGCTCGAGGTTCCGCCGACCGCTTAGGTACGGATAGAACGTCGGCGCCTCGACAAACCCGGCGACATCGTCGAGCGCCGCGACCGTCTGGAGGGGATCGCGGCCGAATAGCCTGACCGTGCCCTCCGTCGGGCGGATCAGGCCGAGCATCATCCGCAGGCACGTCGTCTTGCCGGCGCCGTTGGGACCGAGGTATCCATAGACATCGCCGGCATGGACCGTCAGATCCACGCCGGCAACGGCCTCGAGCTCGCCATAGCGCTTGACGAGTCCGCGGACCTCAACGGGCGGAGGAGCGCCCGCTGCCGGGCGCTCCTGAGGGGCCGGGGTGTCCGTCACGTGAGTCAGGGCACCAACTGCGTCGCGGCCATCTCCGCGGCCTTCGGGGGCACCGCCCCGAGCAGAGTGAACTCGACGGATCCGTTCGAGACGCGGAGCACCGTCCCGAGCGCGGTTGGGAGCTCCTGGGCGGTGTGATTGTTGATCGAGACTGTGGGGAGGCTCAGGCCTTGCTTACCGCCGTTGCTCGAGCCTGGGGACGACGTCTGGCTCGAGGCGGTCTGCTCGATCACCGCGATCCCGCCGAGGCCGTCGCCGTAGGTGACGAGCGCCGCCGGGCTGCCACCCCAGTCGAGCAGCTGCACCGACTGCTGGCCCAGACCATCGAGCGAGGCCGGCGCGACCAGCGTGAACGGGAGCCGCGCCTGGACCGCGGACGCGCCGGTGACGTCGGTGTGGGTCTTGGCGCCTTTGGTCGCGTGCTTGCCGCGCTTGTGAGCCTTGGCTGCGGCGGGGTGGCCCGCCGGCGTCGAGATCTTGACCACCTTCGCCCCGGCGGGGGCGGCGATCTTGAAGACGCTCGCCGGCTGGGCGCCGTAGGAGATGTCGGTCGCCTTCAGCTCGAGCACCGGCGTGCTGCTGCTCGTCGAGTAGATCGCGATGCCGAGCGGGATGCCGTGCGCGGCGTCCCAGGCGAGCTGGACGTCGCCCAAGAGGCCGCCCGAGTGCTTGGGCGAGAGCTTGACCTTGTAGGCCGGCTGACCGGCGACGTTGCGAGGCATCGGACCGGCCACGTCGACGTTCTGCATCAACTGGCTCAGCCCGGACCGGATCTGAGCGATCGTCGGGATCGTGTCGGTCCCCGCCTTGCCGCTCGTGCCGTTCGCGCCGCTGCCCGCGGTCTGCGAGGGCACGGTCCCCTTGTAGACGGTGTTCGACAGCGGGTCGTAGATCGAGAACGCCCCGTTCTTGACGACGACGGACGCATCGCCGTTGTCGCCCTGGAGCTCGAGCCGCAGCTCGTGCGCGCTCGGGGACAGCCACAGCCGGCCGGTGGCGCCGGTCAGGATCGGATCGCTCCCCTGGATGTCGGTGGAGTCGATCAGGTGGTTGGTGAAGCTGATCCGCGCGTAGATCCCGTTGACGGAGGGCGCCGCAGCCGCCTGATGGAGGGCCTGGGCGAGCGATTTCTTCGGAGGGCGGGCGCCGCCTCCGGCGGCCGCAAACGCGATCGCGGTGCCACCGGCGACGGCGATCACAACCCCGGCGATGATCGCCAGAAGACGTTGGGTGGAGACTGTGCGCAAAAGCTTCATCACGGCATGACCTTTCTCGTGTCCTGCGATCACGATAGGGCACGACTTTGAAATTACATTGACAGTCGCTGCGATAAGGTGGCTGCCGTGTGCCGCCTGTTCGGCATGAGTGGCGGGCGCGAGCCGGTCCGCGCCACCTTCTGGCTGCTCGAGGCCCCCGATTCGCTCGCTCAGCAGAGCCGCCGGGAGCCCGACGGCACCGGCCTCGGATGGTTCGAGCGCGGGCGACCCGTCGTCGCCAAGCAGGCGGTTGCGGCGTACGAGGACCAGGCGTTTGGCCGCGAGGCCCGCGAGGTCACGTCGCGGACGTTCATCGCGCACGTCCGGTACGCGTCGACCGGAGCGGTCAGCCCGGAGAACACGCATCCGTTCGAGCAGCGCGACCGGCTGTTCGCGCACAACGGCGTGATCGAGGACCTCGACCGCCTCGAGCAGCAGCTTGGCGACGCCGGATCGCTCGTGCAGGGCGAGACCGACTCCGAGCGGTATTTCGCGCTGATCACGCGCGAAATCGAGCGCGACGGCGACGTCAGCGGCGCGATCGTGCGCGCCGCGTCCTGGGTCGCCGAGAACCTCCCGGTGTTCGCGCTCAACATCATCCTGATCACCGACTCCGAGCTGTGGGCGCTGCGGTACCCCGACGTGCACGAGCTGTACGTGCTCGAGCGCGCCGCCGGCGGACCGAGCGGCCATCGCCATCTGGAGCACGCGAGCGCACGCGGCTCGGTGCGCGTCCGCTCCGGCGACCTGGCCACGCGCCCGGCCGTGATCGTCGCCAGCGAGCGGATGGACGAGGATGCCGGGTGGCGGCGCGCTCGAATCCGGCGAGCTGCTCCACGTCGATCCCGACCTGAACGTCACCACCACTCGGCCGCTCACCGAGCCGCCGGCGCATCAGCTGACGCTCGCCGACCTCGGCGACAAGGCCGCAGCGTCGCAGGCGCCCGCCCAGCAGCACGGGTGAGCACGAGCCTCAAGCGGCACGGGTGAGCACGAGCCTCAAGCGGCACGGGTGAGCACGAGCCTCGTCTACCGCAGCTCCGTCGGCTACGAGCTGCTGATGCGTGTCGCTGTACGGCCGCCACTACGCCGACCGCATGCGAGCGGTCGCCGACCGAGGTGCCCGACGGGCGCGTCGGTGCTCGAGCTGTGCTGCGGCCCGGGCACGCTCTACCTGCGATATCTGCGAGCGCGGACGAGCGCGTACACCGGACTCGACGTCAACTCCCGCTTCGTCGAGCAGCTGCGGCAGCGCGGCGTCGACGCCCGCCTGCTCGACCTCGCCTCGGGCGCGGGCGAGCCGCTCCCGGCCGCCGACGTGGTCGTCCTCCAAGCCAGCCTGTACCACTTCCTGCCGGCGCCCGAGCGGATCCTCGATCGGATGCTGGCGGCGGCGCGCGACCGGGTGATCGTGTCCGAGCCGGTCCGCAACCTGGCCTCGAGCGACCTCCCGCTCGTCGGTCGGCTCGGCCGGCGCGCCGCCGATCCCGGGGTCGGCGGCCACGCGCACCGGTTCACCGAGGCGACGCTCGCGGACGCTGATGGCGCGCTACCGACGCGCGGGTTCTGAAGTCGTTTCCGATTCCGGGCGGTCGCGAGCGGGTGTACGTGCTCGCGGCAGGCTCGGGTCGCCGCCCTCGGTCTGTTGGTCGATCAGGAACAGCGGCCGGTTCTTGACCTGCTCGAAGATCCGCCCGACGTACAGGCCGACGACGCCGACGCTGACGATGATGAATCCGGCGAGCACGAGCAGCAGCACGGCGAGGCTGGTGTAGCCGGGCACCGTCTTCTCGGGCTCGAGGAAGTAGTCGGCGACCTCGAACGCCGCCACCACGATCGCCGGCGAACGCCACCACGAACCCGAGCAGCACGACCAGCCGCAGCAGCACGGTGCTGCGGAAGAACATCCCGTCGAGCGCGACCCGGACCAGTCGTCCGAAGCGTGTAGCCGCTCTCGCCGGCGTGGCGCTCGTGGTGCTCGATCTCGATCGGGTCGAGTCGAATCCGAGCCAGTCGAGCGCGATCATGTATTCGCGGTCGCGGTCTCGCAGCCGCAGGAACGCGTCGACGACGCGCCGGGACAGGAGGCTGAGGTTGCTGAAGTCCGGGCGCACGTCGGTCTCGAGCGTCAGTCGGCGGTAGGCGCGGCTGGTCGTGCGCCGGAACGCGGAGTGGCGCCAGCCGCGCCGGACGGTACGCACGATGTCGTAGCCCTCGCCGGCGGCCGCCCACAGCCGCGGGATGTCCTCGGGCGCCTCCTGCAGATCGCAGTCCATCACCACCGCCCAGTCACCCCTGGCCTGCGTCGAGGCCCGGCGGTGATCGCGGCGTCCTGCCCGAAGTTCCGGCTCAGCCGGAACGCCCGCACGTGCGGCGTCCTCGCGCGCGAGCCTGACCGAGCACCGCCCAGCCGTCGTCGACGCTGCGGTCGTCGACAAACACGAACTCGTAGCGGTCGGTGATCTGCTTGACGCTGTCGGTCAGGCGAGTGTGAGCGCGACCAGGCAGTCCGCGCATCCGTAGACCGGCACGACCACGCTGAGGAGGACGCCGTCGGTCATCGACCCCGGGGCTGGAAGAACACGAGCATCGCGTGGGGCGTGCGGTGGAAGTAGCGCGGGGCGAGCCCGAGCAGCTGCTTGACGCTCAACCGCTGCGGCCGGTCAAGCATGAACCGTCCGATGATCCAGCTCTGCACGACGAACCGATCAACCAGCGTGGCGCCCGTCGGCGAGACCACGCCCGGCGTGGGAGCCCCACGCGGGGTGAACCACCCCAGGCGTCCGTCGCGAACGACGCGCACGGGCCTCAGTGGCAGCTGCTTCCTGGCTCCCGACGATGTCGATCTCTCGAACGAGAACCCTCTGCGACTGCGGCTGAACCCACTTGACGCCGGCGAGATAGATCTTCAGCGGGATCGCGGTCGTGTCCGTTCGCGGCGAGGATCGCGCGCGGGACCATGGCCGGGCCGAGCGCGTGCGCCACCGCGCGCCAGTCGGGGCGCTGCAGGTATGGCTTTGTCTGCACCCGGATCGCGGCGTACGCGAACATCGCCAGCAGCGCCAGCGCAAGCGCCGCTCCGACGCAGCCGCGCCCGGGGCGCCACGCACGCCGCACCGAGCACGACCGCCAGCGGGACCACCGCGGGGATCACGTTGCGCGACAGGAAGTAGTCGTGGCCGAGGTATCCGAGCACCAGTGGCGCCACCCACACGAAGCCGCCGATCGCGGCGGCCACGGCGGCGCCGCGCCGGGTGCGGCGGTCGCCGCCGACGGCGAGCAGCACGGCCGCGGTCACGATCAGCGCGGCGCCGGCGAGCAGTCCCTGGTTCACGGTCGTGCGGCGGTAGAGGATGCTGACGCCCCACTCGGAGATAGCCTGTGAGACCCGGACTCCTTCGCGGCGCGTGCGCGATCCACCCGACGCCGTGCCCGGTGTCGATCAGCGCGAACGGCAACATCGCTACCTGCACGAGCGCGACCACGGCGGCGGCGGCCGCCGCCGGCCTGGATCGGGCGAGCCAGAGCAGCCACAACGCCTCGGGCGCGACGAGAAAGCCCGCGAAGAAGTGCGTCATCACCGCGAGCGACGACCACACCGCCCACCAGCCGAGGTTGCGGACGCTCGGGTCGTGGCGCGCGCGTGACGAACCACAGGAACGACGCACCGCACAGCGCCGCCAGCAGCATGTAGGCGCGCGCCTCCTGCGAGTACCAGATCAGGAACGGGTTGAACGTGACGAGCGCCGCGGAGACGACGCCGGCGCGCGGGGACACGAGGTCCCGCCCGGCCAGGTAGGAGATCGGGACGAGCGCGATGCCCGCCAGCAGCGACACCGACCGGAGCGCCACCTCGCCGTTGCCGAATATGTGCGCCCAGGCCCAGACCAGCACGAAGTAGAGCGGGGGCGTCGTCTCGACGTGGACGACCGTGTTGATCATCGCCCCGAACGGCAGCTGCGCCTCGTACGCGGTCAGCACCTCGTCCTGCCAGAAGCTCTGGTTGTCGAGCACGATGATCCGGATCGCCGCCGCGATCACGACGAGCACGCCGGTGATCCACACCTCGGCCGGGATCGACCGTGCCCGGTCCACGTCGCCTGAGCCAGAGTGGCCGACCTCCGGGCCGGGTAGCCCGACGTGCTCATCCGAGCAGCTCCACGAGCGCGGTCACGACGTCGTCCTGGTCGGCGTCCGAGACCTTGGGGCTGAGCGGCAGGCTCAACGTCCCCTCGGAGATCGCGGTCGCGACCGGGAACTGCTCGGGCGTGAGGCGGTACCGGTCGCGGTAATACGGGTGCAGGTGGACGCCGCGGTAGTGCACCCCGGTGCCGATCCGGCGCTCGGTCAGCGCGTCGAGCAGCTCGTCCCGCGCGAGCGGCGCGTCTGGATCGAGCGTCACCTGGTAGAGGTGGCGGGCGTGCCTGGTGTTGGGGTCGGAAGGCGGCGGAGTCTGGAGCGGCAGGCCGGCAAGGAGCCAGTCGTAGCGTGCCCACAGATCGGCGCGGCGATCGATCCACCGACCGAGCAGCGGCAGCTGGTGCAGCCCGAGCGCCGCCTGGACGTCGGTCATGTTGAACTTGAAGCCCGGCTCGACCACCTCGTAATGACGGAAGCCGGCGTCCGAGAAGCGCTGCCAGGCGCCCAGGCTCAGCCCGTGGAGCGCGAGCCGCTCGACCCGCGCCGCCAGCTCGGAGTCCTCGCTGACCAGCGCGCCACCCTCGATCGTCGTCACGTTCTTAGTCACGTAGAACGAGAACGCGGTCAGATTTCCGAACGCCCCGATCTTCCGGCCGTGCCACTCCGCCCCGATCGCGTGCGCCGCGTCCTCGATCACGAGCAGCTCGTGCTTGTCGCGGATCGCGGTCAGGCGGTCCATGTCGACCGGACGGCCGGCGAGGTGGACGGGCATGATCGCCCGGGTACGCGGCGTGATCGCCTCCTCCGCGGCGTCGAGATCGATCAGCCCGGTGCCGTCGGGCGCGGAGTCGACCAGCACCGGTGTCGCGCCTGCGTGCTCGACGGCGTTGGCCGAGGCGACGAACGTCATCGCCGGGATCAGGACCTCGTCGCCGGGTCCGATCCCCAGCACTCGTAGCGACAGGATCAGCGCCGCCGTGCACGACGACACGCACCGGCAGTGCGGCGGCGCCGAGGTATTCGGACAGCATGCCGCTCGAACCGCTGCACCTTGGGACCCGTCCCGATCCATCCCGAGCGCAGCGAGTCGACGACCTCGGCGATCTCGGCCTCGCCGATCATCGGGCTACCGAAGACCAGGAAATCTGTCTCGCATTGCTCCCTTTTTTGACTCCCACCGGGGCAGGGGCTAGCCCGGCCGGCCCGGCATGCCGACGTCCTGTGGAGGCTAGGGATGCCCACGTTAGCGTTGTGCAACGATCGCGTGTGAAGATGGCCACCGTTCGAAGCCTTCCTCCCGGTCCTCGTCTCCCCCGCGCCGTCCAAACGATCGGCTTCATGTTCTTCGGGCCGCGCTTCATCGACGCCTGCCGGCGTCGGTACGGCGACGCGGTGACGTTCGGGACCCTGTTCGACGAGCGCTTCGTGATGGTGTTCCATCCGGCCCTGATCAAGGAGGTGTTCCAGGGGCCCCCCGAGCAGCTCCGCGCCGGCGAGGCGAACGTGATGCTGGGACCGATCGTCGGCGAGCGCTCAGTGCTGCTCCTTGACGGCGCGCCGCACCTGCGCCACCGCCGCCTGTTGGGAGCGCCGTTCCACGGCCGGCGGATGCTGGCGTTCGCGGACACGATGGTGCAGTCGACGGACTTGGAGATTGACTCGTGGCCCGTGGGCGAGCCGTTCTCGCTGCTGCCGACCATGCAGTCGCTGACCCTGCGGGTGATCCTTCGCGCGGTGTTCGGGTACGGGCCGGGGACCGAGGAGGAGGAGCTCCGCCGGCGCCTGCGGGCGATGCTCGAGCCGCTGTCCAGGCCCCGGGGGATGATGCTGCTGGCGGCCATGCCGTTCATCCGGGGCGACCGAGCGGCGGTGACGGCGCGGTTCGAAGCCGCGCGCCGGTCGGTTGACGAGGTGCTGTACGCCGAGATCGCGCGCCGGCGCGCCGACCCCGACGCGCTCGAGGGGCGCGACGACATCTTCTCGGCGCTGCTGCTCGCCGAGGATGAGGACGGCCAGCGGCTGTCCGACCGCGAGGTCCGCGACGAGCTCGTGACCCTCCTGCTGGCGGGGCACGAGACGACCGCCACCGGTCTCGCGTGGTGCCTTGACCTCCTGCTCCACCATCCGGCCGTGCTCCAGCGCGCCCGGGAAGGCGATGAGCGGTATCTCGACGCGGTCGTCAAGGAGTCGCTGCGGGTTCGACCGGTGATCCCCGGCGTCGGCCGGGTCGTCCGCGGCGAGCCGTTCCGCCTGAACGGCTACGAGATTCCGCCGGGAATCGAGATCAACCCATCGATCCGGCTAATGCATCGTCGCGAGGACCTCTACCCGGATGCGAGCGCGTTCCGCCCGGAGCGTTTCCTGGTCGAGGACCCGCCCGATACCTACACGTGGATCCCGTTCGGCGGCGGGACCCGGCGCTGCCTGGGGGCGAGCTTCGCGCTGATGGAGATGCGGATCGTGGTGGCGCGGGTGCTGGAGCGCGCGGTCGGGTTGCGGGCCGCCGAGACGAAGCCGGCGAAGGTCCAGTTCCGCGGGATCACGCTGGCGCCGAAGGACGGCGTCCGGGTGGTGTTGGATCGCCCGTCCGACCGGATCCCCCCCGGCTCCTCGGGACGAAACGATGAACTATTCAGCGTTTCATCCCAAACGGTCAATCCTTAAGCGCCACCGGCGGCAGGTTGCAAGGCAATCAGTTCGCCGAGCGCCGAGCGCAACCGCTCCGGATCGTGCGTCCGAGGCTCCCGGGTGCTCCGCAGCGTTCGCGGTATCGCCTCCACTCCGTAACGCGCAAGCTCAGCCGCGTCAAACCTCAGCGCCGCCGACGGGTCATACAGAACGGCGTCGACTCTGACACCGTTTGACCGGAGGGCCAGGAGATGACCGATAACGGTCATGCTCGGTCGCTGGTCTGCGTCATGCTCCAGATTGGCGATCCAGACCACGCGGGCCTGCGTCGCGCTCAGGGCGGCTGCCAGATCCGGGACCGCGGCCGTCGACAGGACGCTTCGGTAGAGGGAGCCGGGAGCCAGCAGCGCGCAGTGACAGTGCTCGATTGCATCGATCGCGGCGAGCGGAGAATCGATACGGTCGCCGATGAAGCGAACCCTGCTTGGCCGATCCGCAGAGTCGCCCTGAGCATTCGCCTCGTCCGTATCTTCAAACGGCTCGAGGTCCCACTGCACCGCCTCGCTTGTGGCCGGCAGCACCGAACCCTCGATCCCGAGCTGTTCGCCGAACCACGCGCTGGCGCGCCCATAATCGTCAAACGCGGAGGCGGCGGATGCGATCACGAGGTTCCCAAGGGGGTTCCGTCCGAGACGTTCGATCGTCAGCGGGCGGCGCATCGCTCTGAGCAGAGCTCCCTCCTCGCCGCTCAGGGCCTCGAGCGAGCGCCGCAGGTCCTCGACCGATGCTCCGGTGACGCGTCGCTGAACCTCATCGCCGTCGCCCCGCTGATCGGCGATGCTCACGATCACAGTGAGGCGTGCGCCCTGCCCTCGGAGCGCGCGCAATATCGCGGCAAGCCCTCGACCCGCCCCCAGAACGACTACCGCGTTATTCGACGGTGACGGTCTTGGCAAGATTCCGCGGCTGGTCGACATTGAGCCCGCGGGCGCGAGCCAGGTGATACGCGAACAGCTGCAAGGGCACGATTCCCAGGACGACCTGGAGCAGCGGATCGGTGTCTGGAATGTAGATGACGTGCTCCGCTTGCTCGGCGATCTCCGTACATCCCTCGGTCGCAATCGCAAGCACCTGAGCGCCCCGGGCGCGTACCTCGGAAAGGTTCGAGAGCAGCTTCGGCAGTACGCGCCGGTCCGTGGCGACACACACCACGGGCGTGTCCGGGCCCAACAGAGCGATGGGTCCGTGCTTCATCTCGCCGGCGGCGTACGCGTCCGTCGGCACGTAGGAGATTTCCTTCAGTTTCAGTGCCCCCTCGAGCGCGACCGGCACACCCGATAGACGGCCGAGGTAAAGGAAGAAGGAACTGCGGGCCAGCCGCTGGGCGAGTTCGCGGATCGGTTGATCGACGGACGCGACGACCTGATCGATCAGCTCGGGCAGCTCGTCGAGTGCCCACTGCAGGTCGGCGAGTACCGCTTCTGGCTGTGACCCCCTCACCTCGGCGAGCCGGATGGCCAGCTCATACAGCAGCACCACCTGAGCGACAAAGGTCTTGGTTGCCGCCACGCCAATCTCGAGCCCGGCGCGGGTGAACAGCACCCCGTCCGAATCCCGAGTAGCCTGGCTTGCCTGCGCGTTGGTCACCGCGATCACGGTGGCGCCGTGCGTCCTGGCGAGGCGCATCGCGGCGAGCGTGTCGGCCGTCTCCCCGGACTGGGAGATCCCGAGCACGAGCGTCCCATGCTCGATGATGGGCTCGCGATAGCGAAACTCGGAAGCGACCTCGACGTCCACCGGAATGCGAGCCCATCGCTCGATCGCGTTCCGTCCCGCCAGGCCGGCGTGGTAGGAGGTGCCGCAGCCGACGATGATGATTCGCTTCACCTGGCTCAGGCGAGCCGCGGACAGACCACCCAGCTCGTTGGCCGCCAGGTCGGCGCGCCACTGCGTGAGCGTCTCGCTCACCGCGCTGGCCTGCTCGTGGATCTCCTTGAGCATGAACGTCTCGTAGCCGTCCTTTTCGCACCGCTCCTCGTCCCAGTCGACGTGCGCCGACTCCGGCCGGCGCGGCGGACCGCTCACGTCGAAAACCTCGACGCCATCTGGCCGCAGGACGGCAATCTCCCCGTCGTTCAGCACTGCAACCTCGCGGGTGTGAGCGAGGAACGCCGAGATCGACGAAGCAACGAACTGCTCACCCTCGCCCAGCCCGACGACGAGGGGACATTCGCGCCTGACGCCAACCAGCGTGTCAGGCTCGTCGTCGCACATCGCCACGATCGCGTAATGACCCTGGAGCTCGTCGAGCGAGCGGCGTACGGCCTCCGACAGGCTGCCGTCGTAGTTCAGCGCGATGAGGTGGGCAACGACCTCCGCGTCGGTGTCGGAGCGTAGCCAGACGAGGTCCCCGGCCAAACCCTCGCGCAGCTCCCGGTGATTCTCGATGATGCCGTTGAGGACGATCCTGAACCGCCCGCTCGCGTCCTCGTGCGGATGCGCATTGACCTCGGTGACCCCGCCGTGCGTAGCCCAGCGGGTGTGCCCAATACCGGCTGAGATGGTCTGCGTCGCGGTGGCGCCGCCGTTCGTCAGATTGCGGGCGAGCACCGCCTCGAGCGCGTTGAGATTACCAACCGCTCGAATACAGCGGGCCATATCGCCTTCACGCCAGGCGATACCGGCCGAATCGTAACCGCGATATTCCAGTTTCCTGAGGCCCTCTAGCAGCAGTTGCTGGCAAGGCTGGCCGCCTACGTAGCCGATGATTCCGCACATCCCTGAACTCCCCTTTTCGCCCCTCGTTTCCTTTCCCACCATTAATGGCTCACTAGGGCGCGACGGTCAATGGGGTCGGCGAGCTATCCGCCGTTCATGCCGTGATCGGCTCCGGTCCTACTGTCGAGTGAGCTGCTCCCGGAAGGCCGCGATCGCACCGCGGAACTCCTCCCGCTCTTCCGCCAGCTCTGCGCGCTCGTGCAGCAACGCCCAAAGGTCGGCGGGCGAGCACTCGTTCTGGGTGAGCTCCCCCACCTGCTTGTCGAGCCGCAAGTACTCGATGTCGAGGTTAAGCGCGTACGCGGCGAGATCTGTCAGCGCGTCCGACATGCGCTGGTTCAGGTCAGCGCCGCTCGATCGAGACTCGCGCCTCGAGTGATCTTCGCGCCCAGGCTCCACCACGTAGGGCAGTGAGTCTTCCGGTAGGTCACGCGGCGGTAAAGGGGTCACCCTGTGCATAAATCGTTCATCGCGATGAACGATTGCCGCCCCGTGCGGGATCAGATCCTGAGTGCGCGTGGGCACCCTGCACTAAGGATGAACACTGAACGGCATATGTCCGTCTGCGACGAGTGATCACTCTTCCCAAACGGCTCGGAGGAAGCGGCGTCGACCTCGCCCGAGAGGGCGCACACCGCGCTGACGACAACGCTCGCTCGCTTCATTCAGCAGCGGTCGCGGCTGCACCCTCGAACGTGGCCTACCTCACGGCCCGACAGTTGCGACCGCCTCGAGTCCGAGCACCGTCGGCCTAGCTCAACGGCGGGCCTGGTGATTCTTGGTCGCCTTGTGCGTCTTAGAGCGCTTGTGCTTCTTGTGCGTCTTAGAGCGCTTGTGCTTCTTACCCGCCTTCTGCCTTCGGATTGACTTCGTCGTCGTAGGCTTAGGCGCTGGAGCACGGGTGGAAGCAGCGGTAGGAGAAGACGCTGGTGGGGGTGCCGGAGCCGGCGGCGTGGGTGCAGGAGGCTGGGGTGTCGGAGTTGACGATGTCGTAACCAGCGTGTTTCCGTATTGCTGGCTACAAGTTGGACCAGCAACCGGACCCGCGACAACTGCATAGTTAGGAGCAGGATTCTCTATTACTGAATTCAGACCGGTGATTGCATCCTCACAAGCATTAGATTCTGCGTGCGTCATCTGTGACCCATCCACCCACAAATCGAGCCACACCTTAGCTCCCTGAGGCGCGGTCGCAAGATCGTGACACGGCTCATCCTGTGGAGTCGACCCGTCACCACACGCATCTTCAACGATGAAATAGCGGCGAAAATTTGGGACATACCAAATAGTACCTGGCGCAAAGTCCGGTGTATCTACACCATTCGTTATTACGTGGCCAACGGCGACTGTAATCGGGTCGGCGTATGTCCCTGCACCTCCAGCGGTCTTATGGATCACTGGGTATGCAATATCGGTGCTGCCAGGTGGCGTGTTATCCCACCATCCAAAACCCGTCGTATACGCCGTAAACGAGACAGGAGCTGGGGTCGCGGTCCCACTAGCCGCACTATCACTCACTGCAATCAAGCCGATGGCAGCTACTGCCACGGTAGCCAATGAGCAACCCATCCATCTTGCCAATCTATTCATCTGCTCTCATCCTTAACCCGGTGTCGGATGTTGAAAAGCTTCTATAGTGAGAGAAAGGAAGCTGTGATCACGTTTGGAGAGGTTCGGATACACACGAATCCGAGATGGCGTCTCGTCCGTGAGCGAGCCCGGCTGACAATCCGCGCGACAGCGTCATCAGTACGAGATCCCTTCGCAGCAGCGCATCGCCCCTCCAGGACGGCTGACGACCTCTCGTGCTTACTGAGCACGGCGTGAGAGCTTCCATCCGCTGCTTCGTTTTGTCTCGTAGCGACGCGTTAGTCGATTCACGCACGATCGGCCAGCCGAGGCCTTCGCATCGGTGGAGCGTGCGCTCGGTGCTTCTTCCCCGTCTCCGCAGCCGACAAACCAAGCGCCGACACATTTCAGCTCCCCCTCGGCGCGGAGCCCTCCTTCGAGAAGACGGTGGTTTCGCGGCATCGGTGGTTCGCGAGGGTCGGATACGCACTCCTTGGCCTCAATGAGGCACGGTTTTCTGACAGCGACGGACCGGACTCCGCGGCGACCACCTTCGAGGAGCCGCCGCATCAGCTCACACGACCTCGACCGGCCGTCAGATTGACGGCCAGCGGGTCCTGACGTTCGCCCACACCTCGCTCTGGTCGGGAGGCGCCTCGCGGCCGGCGAGGCTGTGGACGTACCTAATCCTGAACTTGATTGCTTCGGCCGCCGACGGTCACGCGAGTTTCGCGAACCGACTTGCGAAGCCCTCTTCGAGCTTCAAAACTGAACGGGCTTGCGCGCCGAAACGGACGAAAATTACGCGCGCGGGTCCGGGCGGTGGATCAGCCGCCGCCCGACGATATGCCGTTAGCAGTCGCCGTGGTGACGCTGTTCCCGCCACCCGAGCCGCCACCGCCTGTGCCGCCGCCCGTGTGCCCTCCACTGCCGGACGATGGCACGGGATGGGAAACCGGCGCGGGATGGGAAACCGGCGCGGGATGGGAAACCGGCGCGGGATGGGAAACCGGCGCGGGATGGGAAACCGGGGCAGGATGGACAACGGGCGCAGTGGACCGGCCGGCGCCGGAGTTGCTCGGGGTATAGCTACGGGGTGCTCCCACGCTGACGGCAGGCCGACTGATCTGCGCAACTTCGACTCGGGTCCCGAGGTTCGAGGCGGGGTGGTTGGTGCCCGCGTGATCCGAGCGGGCTGCAGCGCCCTGGCCGCCCTTCACCTTGGGCGCGGACGTGGTCGGTCGCTTGGCCTTCGGTGCCGGCCGGTTAGGCGTCGCGACGTGTGACGGAGAAACGGGCGGGGGTCCCACGGATGCTGGGACCAGCGGTGAGACGCCTCCCGGTCCGGCCGATGCGCCCAAAGACGGTGTCGTCGTTGGGCGCGTCGCGATCACGCCGACGGCCACAGCCGCGGCGATCAGCGCGGGGCATGTGGCGAGCACTAGCCGTCTACGCCTAGCGCGGTTCGCACCATGCAGCCCGGCCCTCGAGCGTGCAGGCTTGCGCGGACGATCGGCGCCGGACGCCTTGCCGATGTCAGCGGATTTGTAAGCCAGGACCGGCTGAGGCGCGGCGCTCGGATGCCCCTGCCAACGTGGCGGCCACGCGAGCCGCGCGCCTTTGGGTGCAGGTAGCGCCGCCGGCCGAACAGTGTGCGGCTCATCGGTCGTACCCACAGGTGGTGCCGAACCGCGTGTGCCCCAGCTATTGTCGTGAATTCGAAAGATCGCCCAGAAGACCTGGAACGAGAAACCGACGTAGAAAAACGCGGAGACGACGGCGTACTTCCAGACGCCGTCGTTGCGCAGGCTTCGATACAGCAGCGCGTAGCTCGTGTTCATCACGTACAGGCCGAGCAGGTAGACCACCGGCGTCGTCCCGTTAGCGATCGGCTGCCACCCGACCTGGTAGAGGGTCACCGCAGGGCTGGCGAGGCCGGCTACCGCGGCGATGAGGATCGCCGGGAAAGCCAGTGGATGCGACCGCCATGAGTGTCTTACGAGCACGATGCTCTCACCCACGAATGACTTCTGCCAACGCAGTTGCTGCTTGAAGAACTGGCGATAGCGTGCCGGCGCCTCGGTCCACACCTCCGCCTCGCTGTCATATATCACTTTCCAGTGCCGCAGCACCATGTTTGTCAGAGCGCGGTCATCTCCATGCAACCACGGGCGCCCGAACAAGGTCTGGTGCTCCCACTGGTCGAGAATCGGCACGACGGCGGAGCGACGATAGGCAGCGAAGCACCCGCTGGCGCATGACACAGCGTTTACAACCGACTCAGCCGCCTTGAGCAGTTGGAAGCTGACGTAGTAGCTTGCCGCTTGCATGTGCGTGAGCACGTTGGCGTTCGCATTGCGGATGTAGGTGAGCCCGGAGACACCGCCAACCTTGGGGTCCGCGAATCCCTGGACGAGCTTGCGCACGGCCCACGGGGCGGGCATGGAGTCCGAGTCAACAAACACGAGGATCTCGGCGTTGGTCGCACGAATACCCGCCGCCATTGCCGCCCGCTTTCCCTGGTTGTGACCGAGGTCGATGCAAGTCACCCGGCCGGGGTACCGTGCGGCAGCGACGTTCATTTGCTCCCAAGTGTCATCAGTCGACCCGTCGTTGACCGCGACGATCTCAACTTTCTCGGGCGGGTATGCGATCGTGCAGCAGGAGTCGATGGTGCCGACGACAGCGTTACCCTCGTTGAAAGCGGGTACGACGATCGCGATCGTTGGTTCAAGACCGGCATCACGCGGTGGCTTATAAATCGCCGCTAAGAGGAAACGACTAAAGATGTAGCAGGCGAGCACCATCGTGTAGATGCCAGTTATGGTGCCGAGCCCCGTGCCCCTGAGCAGCCCAACGATGTGGTAGATCAATAGACCGCACAACGCCGCCGTTACTAGCGCCGCCACCCAGCGAACTGAGCGATTGATACGTCCCTCATTGGGCGCATCCCATGGAGCCTCCGCCTTGCTGATCACCTCAGCCGTGGGCCGGGTCGCCGTCAGGCTCATGATCTGTCCTCATCGGTTCCATTTGCCGTCGATGGCCCCGATGCAGCCCGCGTAACGTCGGCGCCGCCGGGGACACCGACGAGCTGGAGCGACCCGCGCGCCGCTCGGGCTCGGGATCGAGCCGCGCCAACTGCGCTCGTAAGCGCCGGGAATGTCGCGTCGCAGCTCATCTCGCTGCCTGTAGTTCGACCCGCTTCACCGTCAGCAGCCAGCCCTGGGGGCGGTGGGCCCCCGCGGCGCTGACGACATCGACGGCGCCCGACGTCCCCGCCAGGACGCGCATCCCCGCTGCCTCCATCGCCCGGCGGACGCCGGTCTGGTCACCACTTGATCGTCGCCAACGACCGCCGTCAGCGCGAGTGGCGATTTCAAATCGGGCCCCATGAGGCCGCCCCCTTGTGCCATTCCTTGGTTGTCAGAACTTCGTCTGGAAGGAAGGTAATGCATCGCCCGCAGGGGGTGGAGGGCCGACTCGGGCCCTGACGCGTTCAGGGCTGAACGGGCACCGGCCGGCGCCCCGCTTCCAGCAGCAGGCCCTGAGGGTCAACTTCGACTTGCCGCCGGGCCCGGTCAGCCTCGAGCAAGCTGCTTCGCCGGCTGTCGACAGGCAGGTCGGGCAGCGCGACTCGCGAGGCGACGAGTCCGAGCTCGTCGAACAGCTGTTCTCAGACGCCTCCGACCGAACCGGGAGGCGGATCGAGCACGGTCCGCGGGCCCGCACGACAAGGCTCGACGATTCGCCAGGCCTCGGGGAATCTCGCGGGAAAGCCGGCCCCCACCGATCGGTAGTTGGTTAGCTCCCAGCTGGCACGACATTGTTCCCATACTGCTGTGTACAGCCCGAACCCGCGATCGGACCGGGGACCACGGCATAATCGGAGGGAGGATTCTCGATCACGAGCTGGTTATGGGTGATGTTGTTCTCGCAGCTGTTCGCCGCAGAACTGCTCATGCTGCTGCCGTCGACCCATACGTCCAGCCACGTCTGCGCTCCGCGATCGGCGGTACTCAGGTCGTGGCACGGTTCGTTCTGCGGGTCGGGTCCATCGCCGCACGTGTCCTCCACGATGAAATAGCGCCGCAAATTCGGGAAGTAGAACCTGGTTGCCTGGGGCCAATCGAGAATGTCCTTGCCGTTGATGATCGAGTGGCCGACCGCGACGGTGATCGGGTCCTGGTAGGTGCCCGTACCACGAGCGACCTGATGTAACACGGGGTTTGAGATGACCGGGCTCCCGGGCGGGGTGTTGTCGTAAACGTCGTAGCCCGTGACATATGCGGTGATATTCCGGGCCGGCGGACCGGGCGCCGCCGAACCGGGCGGGGAGCCAGGCGTGCCGGGCGCAGGGGCCGGATGAGCGGTGGCCCGCGCACTTCTAATCACCGGCGTCGGCTTCGACGTCGATGATCTCCCGCCACGTGCGGTGTGGGCGATGACGGTGACCCGCAAAGTGTGCCCGACGTCTCGGCGAGTGAGCACGTACTTGTCGCCTCGGCCGCGCCGCGCAACACCGATCGGCTTGCAAGCCCGTCCCTTCGAGTTGCAGCGCCGCCATTGGTAGCGAAGCGTCGCCGCCCCTCTCCTGCGTCCACTCCAGGCACGGAGGACGTGTCCGACTCTGGTGGCTCCGGTGATCGTCGGCCTCGTTTGCGCACGCGGGCGCGATTGACCGGCGGAGGCGTATCCCGCGGGCCAAAGCATCAGCAGCCCGATGGGCAAGGCCATCAGCGCAGCTGCGCGACGGTTAGGCGTGCGCGCGTTTATAACGGGTACGGTGGTTCGTGATCCTGGCGAGAGCACGGGTCCGAGGTCGTCATCTTCCCCGATGACGCTGAGACAGCGGAACGGATCGCAGGATAGTAGCTAAGACCGCGACCTGTCGTGCTGGATGTCAGGAGAGCGGAGCGTCAGACCTTCCTCCCCTTCCCCCACCGGCCGGGAACGGTCCTTCCGTCCACGGCCGCCAGCCCGCCTCCCCTACGCGGGCCTCGCCGCACATGTCAAAGGTGACGAGCGCCCTCGCGACGCTCTTCCCACGGGCCTCAGACGCGCCAGCGGATCTCCGAGAGGGAGATCCGCTGTCCCGACCAATCGCCGGCTGGTCGCCCATCCGCCGAGCTATCACGCCACCGCGGTGACGTAATAGCCGGCGGATGAGGTCGATCAGCCAGTTATGGAGAAGTCGTCCACCGTGAGGGTGGTCGGCGCTCCGACCGATAGCCCGAAGCTGATGCCATCGTAGCCAGCCGGAAGCGCTTGCGGCAGTGTCCACGTCGCCGTGCCCCAGGCGGTGCCTGTGGTCGCCGGCGACGGAGTGCCACTGCTATCTGTCCAGTAGGTCCAGGCCCCACTATCACTGCGAATGAACACATCGAAGAACACCGGAACGATGCTCTGATAGTTAGCCTTCACCGTGTATGTACTCCCTGATGCCAGGATTGGTGAGCATTCCCCAAGATCCTGGAGAGTGATGATGCCCGCGTCGCTGCCACTGCTCGCGGCAGTCACCTTGATTTGGCCAGCTCCGCCACCAACATTAGCGGGATCGGTCGTCGCGACCCTCGAGATATTTGCCGTGGCGTTCGTTTGTTTCGTCCCGGTCACCACGCTGCTTCCGGACTGCTGCAACTGGTAGCACGGTGGGCCACTGGGGCTGCTGTACCAGTTACTCGGATTCACCGCATCGGCGAAATTCGAGTTCACAACGCTCGTTGAAAGCCCGGTGGGCGTCCATCCGAGTACGCTCGACCACTCGTTCGTGGGCGAAATCGTTGCGGGGGCAACGGCGGGGTTGTTCGGCCCACCGACTACCTGCCCCATCGTCTTCACCACGACGTTGCCGGCTTGCTCCTGCTGCTGGATCCAGCTCATCAGGGTCGTGAACTGCGTCGTGTCCATCTGGTATCCGTCAGGGCTGTTGCACGTCGACTGGTTGTTGGCCGTGCAGATGTCGTGGAACGTGACTGATAGCCAGCCGTTCGAAGACGTATCCGCCTTCTCTGCGCCGGTGATCCACGATTCGACCTGCGTGGCAGACGTAATGTTGTCCGCCGAACCGATGCTTGGCGTCGTCGGCATATTAAGCGGATCCACGAAAGCGGTACCGCTATCGGCCGTGGTCGGATCGTATTGGTCGGTCGACGTCAGTGGCACCGCGGCAGGAGCGCCACTGGTGCCGTCATCCACGCCATCAACCGTGCGGGCGCTGTTCAGGCCGCACGCCTTGAGGATGCTCTCGATGGTTGTGCCACTAGCAGTTTCGCTGGAAGTCGAGGTCCAAGTACTTGGATCGGTAGTCGTATTTGGGAAACCGGTCGCCAGCCCCTCGCCGTCGGGGTAGGCGAGGCTCTCGATCGGTCCGAGCGAACCGGCCGCCAGGCCTGGAGGGTTCATCAGGGCATAGCGATCCTGGCAGATCTCCTGAATTGCCTCGTTATTATCGACTTGCGGCAGAGCTTCGTGGAGCACCGTGTGGCTGCCGATCTCGTTCCCGTCCTGGTAGAGCGTCTGGAGTTGGCCGTAGGTCATATAGTTCGGGAATTGGTTGGCGGCGTTGTTAAGAGCGCCCGAGATGATGTAGAACGTGCCGTGAAGCTGATTCTGCTGTAGGACCGGCAGCGCTTTCGTGATCATGTTCTCGTAGCCATCATCGAAAGTCAGCGTCACCACAGTCTTTGCCTGCGTGACCGTCAAGGACTGCCGGGCTTGCGAGGCCGGGTTGTACGTCGCGTTTCCAGCCTGATTAGCGTCGATCACGCAGGTACCCGCTCCGGTGAAGCTCACGGTCGCGCCCGACAGCGTGCAACCGGTGCTGCTTCCGTCGAGCGTCAGTGCGACCGGCAACCCCGATGTCGCGCTTGCCGCAGGCGTATACGGGAATCCATTCGCGACCGGATGAGCGGGCGCTGTGGAAGTGAACGCAATCGTCTGATTTTGCTTAGACGATGGAGTCGGCGTTGGAGTCGACGTCGGAGTCGACGTCGGAGTCGACGTCGGAGTCGACGTCGGGGTCGGGGTCGGGGTCGGCGTCGGAGTCGACTTCGACAGCTTGACGAGCGCGAAGTAAAGGCTCACCGGATAAGGCCCGTAGGCCATTTCCCAGGTCCCGTGGACCAGCTTGGCATGCCAGGCCTTCGCGTTCTTAGGCAACTTCGATGGGTGCTTGAGCCAGAGGCGGAGGTCGCTCCTCGCCGTCGCGCACGTTAGGTTCGGAGTCACGCGGACGTTAGTCGCCTTATAAAGGCCGACCGTCACGCTCGAGCACGAACGTGTTTTGGTCTTGGCGATCGCCGGCCCTGCCAACAGCATTAATTGCCCTACGACTGCGACGGCTGCGCCGAGCAGCACGGTGCGTTTCAACATTTTTACTGCCCCCTCGGACGGTAAGTGTGGTTAGTGAATGAGGACTACGGTTGTGGATTTGCCGCTTGCGTACGTTTCAGTCTGCCCGTAGGCAGGTTTATGGGTTGGGTCTCTAAGGTGCATCACGGCCGAGAAGGTTCTCTGAGAATTCCAATGGTCGCTGTGACACCCCCGAGCAGGAATCACTTGGCTGCGACGGAGCACCCGAACACGCTCGGTCACGACCGAGGGACCACTCAGACAGACGCCCGAGATGGTGCGCGACTGCAAACGCGTACAGCGTCCGGGCATCTGAAATATTCCACACCTGGCCTGGGGTATCTGTGCGACCTTCCATAATCGTCGCCCCCAGCTCGGGCCATACTCCATCGTGCCCCGTACCGATGTTGTGGGTCCGATACAGACTTTGCACCTGGGCGGCAGTCCTGATCAGGGCGCTTTCACTCGCACTCAGCAAGGTCTGACCACCTAAAGGCCCGTAATCGAACGCCAACACGTTTACGCCGTCGATTTTGACGCCCGCTAGGAGCATCTGCTGGATCGCCGCGACGCCCGCCGGCTCCAGGCCGGAGGGCGACACCGTAAGCGTCAGCCACACCGCTAGCGGCTTGCCCGCCGCCGTTTGTGCTCGCTGCACGGCGGCGATGGCCTGAGCGCGACGGGCGCTAACCGCGGAGTTGAGGGATGCGGGCCCCTCGATATCAAGATCGATCGCGCTCAGGTTGTAGCGATCGACCACCGCCCGATAGGCACGTTGCAACTCAGTCGGATCGCCGCAACTGACGGCAAGGTCAGATCCCTTGGCTCCGCCGAAACTGACGACTACCTGTTCATCAGGAGCCTGCGCTTGGCTGATCCACGTGTTGACCGTCCCCGCCTGGTCAAGCGTGGACAGCCCGCCCCACGTCGGGGTGCACCGGTCGTGGGCGCCGGCGAGGATGAACCCCAATACCACACGACGGCTAGGGTTGGCCGCCAGATCCTGAAACCGAGGGACCGTCGCGACCGTAAGATCAACGTAGGGCGCAAACCAGGGCGGGGCACCTGCAAGCGCTTCGTGAGATGCCCCTGCGGGGGCTGCTTGAGAGCGAGCATGTCTGCTGCCGCCACCATTGATGACGGTAACTACCAACACCACTACTGCCGCAATCAGTAGCGCAAGCGCTATAGCAGACCACCGACTGCGGGAGGGTGATCGAACAGTCAGTTTGGTCTCACCCATAGGTTAGTGAAGAACGGTAGATTGCTAGTCGCCGTCGGCTTGTACACCCCGAAGCCAATGCCGCCCTGGACCTTGCCAACAGGGAATGTGGCAATCAGCGACCCGTCGACTGCGACGCGAAGTTGCTTGGCCAGCGTGACGTCCACGCGATGAGATGCCGCGGCTGGGATAACGCCACTGAAGATGTGACCGCCATTCTGGTTCTGGATGGTGATCCTCGCCGCGGAGATCGAGACCGCGTATCCGACGTGCTTGTCGGTATGCCCGGCGACCACTGTCGCGCTGCCTCCCGAACCCTCTGACCCGAGGTTCGTGATGGTGACGCGCAGGGTGTAGTTCTCCCAGTGCACGGTGTTCAGCGGCAACCAGTATGCGCCCCGCCAACCTTTGCCCTGCCCAAGAAGCGATGGCTGTCCCTTCGTCAGCGGACGCAGCACGAGCACGCCATGGCTATCGGTGGTGATCTTGGCGCCGTTGTCAAGCGTCCACCCGGTCGTAGGCATGCCGGTAAGTGACGCTGGGATTTGGGTCGGCGGCGTCCGCTTTGGGATGACTGGCACCACACCGGTTAGAACCAGCTCCTCCATCTCGAGCGCTGATGGCTTGTGCGCGCTCAGCGCCCAGCCCACGTTCCCGACATCGGCGAAGATGATCGGCGGCGGCTTCGGGTGCCATGATGCCGGCGCCGCAGTGGGCGCTGCGGTCGGACTAGGAACCTTCCGATTGAACATCTCATGGACGAACGCAGCGAGAGGCACGGCGAAGATCAGCAGCGTGCAGATACCGCGGACCAGCCGAGAAGCAGAATGGCGAAGGCGACGGTGGCGCCGGAGCTCTCCTTCCACTCGCTGACCGAGGTGAGCTGCGGTTTGGTCGCCCGTGGGTCTGCGGGCAACTGCCTCGGCACCAATCGTGGCATCGGTCGGTGCCGTATCTACCTGACGGCCAGGGTTTGGCTTGTCTGTGACGATCATCAGGTCATCACCGTCGTGGACGCGGCCGCGGCACGAACGAAGCAGTCGGTCAACCGGAAGGCGAGCTCGGCGGGAAGGTCCTCCGCCTCCTCGCGGCGAAGGCCGCGATTGAATTCCCTCCTTGGATCATTGAAGGCTTTCCCCGGCCGGTCCGATCCCGGCTCGCTCGACACTCCCCTGCGCAGCAACGCCCGCTCCTAATCGACGAATTACTCCGACCGCGGGTCGGCCTGTAGATCCTCGCGCTCGGCCTGCTCCAGGATCTCGAGGGCCGCCCGGCGGTTGGGCATCCCGAGCTTCCGCAGCACGGACGACACGTGCCGACGAACGGTGACCTCGGAGATGCCCAGGTGGGCGGCGATGTCCGCCGTACGCTCGTGCCGGCGCAGCCGCGCGAGAACTTCGAACTCGCGCGCTGTCAGCTCTGCCTCGCCCCCCCCGGCCGGCAGGTTCACTCGGTGCCTGGTGCCTCGTTCGCGAAACTCTTGGATCAGGCGAGCGGTCATACCGCGCGGCAGCGCGGCCTCGCCGTTGACGACGCCGCGTAGCGCATGGGCCAGCCGGCTGGCCGACGTGCTCATCAGCAGATAGCCGTCGGCGCCGGCGCGCAGCGCGCCGAACAGATCCTCCTCGCGCGGCGACGCTGCCAGCATCACGATCTTCGTCGCCGGCAAGGCCTGCTTGATGGCACGCGCCCCCTCGATTCCGTTATCGGGGAGATCGACCGCGAGCAGACATACGTCCGGACGAAGCGCCAACGCCATGCGCAGCGCTTCGGAAGCGCTCGCCGACTCGCCGACGACGCGGAGCCCGTGAGGTTCGATGGCTCGCCTGATCCCGACGCGCGCCGGAGATTGATCGCACGCCAGCAGCACTGTCAACTCTTTTGTCTCTCGTGCCACGGCTACTGTCTCGGTTACTAGCGCGTTAATTGTCGCTGCCCCTTCTCGATTCGGTCTCTGGACCGGATGTCGGCGGGACAGTAGCCCCCCCGGCTCGACTCTCCGAGGGGTTGGCTGGCGCAGATCCGCGTTCATGTCATGAACGGAGGGCTCGCTTGGCGACCTCCTCCGTCGTCGACGGCGCTGCAAATCTCCACCTTTCGGTCGTCTTCGCCGCTCTCGCCCGCATCGCCCCAAGCCTGTCCCCGGGTCCTCCCCCGGGTGGGCCCTGTCGGGTTTTCGGCGGTCGCGATCAGCACGCCGAGCTCCACCACCGTTTCTTCGACCGGCCGGTCTGCGAGAGCGGGCGGCCGCGTGTTAGCGCTCACGATCCAGGCGGGCTACACGGGGGCGGAGACGACAAGCTGAGGGCCGGGAAGCGGGGCCGGGCTCCACCCAACCGTCTTCCGCGTCGAGGTGCTCGATCTATACCGGTCCCCGGCTGACGCGGCCGGGGCGCTAGGGCCGCCGAGTCGTCGGCCGCGCAAGAGCCTCGCTCTTCGTGTCTAAGAGCCGGTGCGCCGAGGGCTAGCGAGCGGAGCGTTCAGCTCTGAACGCATGAAGGGCAAGGAAGCCCATTGGCGACGAACTCAGCAGCCAACAAACTGGCGCGGTAGATCGAGATGATCACCTTGGGGCTAACGGATCGTACCGATGTTTCGCTCGCGGAAGAGTCCGCGACCGGCATTCCCGCGACCGCGTTTTGCCGGCAACCTCTGCCAACGACGCTTGAGCACGACTCGCTCGGGTACGCGGCAGATCTTCGAAACCCGTTGCGGAGGAAAGCATAGTGTCATCAGTTTATAAACGTGCAGGTCTGTGGCTCTGTGTGGTGGCGGCGGCGGGGATCAGCTTGTGGCTCTTCGTTCGTCCCGCCCAGGCCGCTGGGCCGGGGACGACCATTAGCAGCGTGTCGCTGTCCCCGACCAGCATCACCGCCGACGGCACCTCGAAGAGCACCGCCACCGTCACCGTGACGGACAGCACGGGCGCCATCGTCAGCGGGGAGGCGGTCACGTTCGCATCTAGCGGCCTCGGTGAGACGGTGAGCAACACGACAAACAACCCCGACGGCACGTACAGCGCAACCATCACGAGCTCCACCACCGTCGGAACCGCGACGATCACCGCAACCGATAGCACCTCAAACTTGACGTCCCAACCTGCGACCCTGACCCAGACCGCTGGACCGGCGGCCACCGTCACGGTGGCGCTGAACCCGAACTCGATCGTAGCCAACGGGACCGCCACCACGGCCGCGACCGCGACCGTCGAAGACGCTCAGGGACATGTCCTTTCTGGCGAAAACGTCAGTTGGAGTTCCAGCGACGCAGGCAACAAGTTCAGCGCCCAGAACGCCAGCACCACGACGATCACGAGCTCCACGACCGTCGGAACCCCGACGATCACCGCAACAGACGGCAGTGCCTCCGGAAAGGCGACCCTGACCCAGACCGCGGGGGGCGCGGCTTCCGTGACCGTGGTGCTGAACCCGACCTCGATCGTCGCCAACGGAACCGCCACCACCACCGCGACCGCAACCGTCAAAGACGCTCAGGGGCATGTCCTGCCTAGCGAGAACATCACTTGGAGTTCCAGCGACACAGGCGTCAAGTTCAGCAACCAGAACAACAGCAACGACACCGCGACGGTCACGAGCTCCACGACCGTCGGAACCCCGACGATCACCGCAACAGACGGCAGTGCCTCCGGAAATGCGACCCTGACCCAGACCGCTGGGCCCGCGGCCACCGTGACCGTGGTGGTGAACCCGACCTCGATCGTCGCCAACGGAACCGCCACCACCACCGCAACCGCAACCGTCAAAGACGCTCAGGGCCATCTCCTGCCGACCGAAACCGTCACCTTCGCCTCCAGCGACACAGGCGACAAGTTCAGCGCCACGACGAATGCCGGTAGCGGAAACTACACCGCAACCATCACGAGCTCTACCACCGTCGGAACCCCGACGATTACCGCAAAAGACGGCACGGTGTCCGGGACGGCGACCTTGACCCAGACCGCAGGTTCCGCTGCAACCGTGCAGGTTGCGGCAAGCCCGGCAGTGATCCTCGCCAATGGCACCTCGACCGCCACCGTGACCGCCACGGTCGAAGACGCGCAAGCGCATCTTCTGACCGGCCAGAGCATCAGCTTCAAATCGACTGACTCAGGCGAGTTCTTCGGACAGGTGTCGGACAACGGCAACGGCACCTACACCGTCCAGGTGAGAAGCTCGACGACGGTGGGTTCGGCAACCATCACCGCGACCGATAGCACCGTGTCGCCCGCCATCTCCGGTCAGGGGACACTCGGTCAGGCCGCCGGCCCGAGCACCACCTCGCTTGTGGCCTCCTCCTCAACGCTCGTTACGAACCAAAGCGTGACGCTGTTCGCGACTGTCAACGGTGGAGCCGGCTCGCCCTCAGGAGGGATCACGTTCAACGACGGCGGGGTTCCCATAGCGAACTGCGTGGCGGAACCGATCACGCCGTCAAGCCCCGGCGCCACGTGTCAGACATCGTTTGCCGCCGCTACATCCCCTGAGCAGCTCACGGCCGTTTTCATACCAAACACAAAATCGACCGCCCCGGGATCGTCGGGCGCCATTACCGTCACGGTCACGCCGGACTCGACCTCCGTCTCCGTAAAGGTATCGGCGACCGTCAACCTGGGCCAGAGTACGACCTTCACAGCCACGGTCGCGCCTCCGGCAAGTCGGTCCGGCCCGGTCGAGCCGACGGGCTCGGTGGAATTCTTCGACGCTGGTAAGCCCATACCGTCATGCCTCAATCAGGCGTTGGTTAGCCTGAGCGCGACGTGCACGCTCACCTACAGCGCGCTCGGGACACACAGCATCACTGCCCTCTATGGGGGAGACTCGAACTTCACAGGCTCCACCACACAGGCGCAGCCCGTCGCTGTCGTGCCGGACCCCGTGCCTGTACTCGGTCGGATCAACGCCACGATGCAGTGGACGTTCGCCTACGGGGGTAGCTATACGAAGGTCGTCGCGCTTTCGGTCAACTGGGTGTCGTCAGCCGTGACCGTCTCCGTCAAATGCCACGGTCGAGGCTGCCCGTTCGTGACGCGCACCAGCAGGGTTGCGAAACCCAAGCAGTGCGGGAAGAAGGGGAAGCCCAAGTGTCCGACCGGTGGCAGCATCAACCTAGCCGCGCCCTTCAAGAAGGACCCTCTGCACCCCCGGGGCACAATCGTCGTGATGATCCGGCGCTCAGGTTGGGTCGGCAAGTACTACAAGTTCACGATCCGGGCCGGGAATCAACCCATCATCCAGATCTCTTGCCTCGCCCCCGGCCGAACCAGCCCTGGCGTCGGATGCTGACGAAGCCCGAGGGCTAGCCGACCGCTGTCGAACGCGTCGGCTAGTTCGAGGAGATGCATCCCTGACGCTTGAGCTTGAGCGCGTCTGCTCTGGGCTCCGTCGTCCTGGACGTGCGAGCCACTCCTGTCGCGATTGCCAGGGCTCGGCTCGGATGCCGCTAGCACCTTTCGACTCCCAGCCCTGAGGTCAACGGTCGGCAGCGTCGTGCTCGGATTCGGCGGCGCCAGGCGGGCCTCGGACACGCACGAAGCGAGGCCGACGGCACCGATCCACCGGGGCAGCCGGGGATGGAAAGCAGCCCTGCGCACCTTCGGAGGGCATCGTCGATCTCAAGCGGTTCGGTGGCGTAGTACGCGTCGCCGAACGGCCGGCAATGCCTCGGCCCGTCGGCGTCAGCCAGAGCAGCTGGTATCGCTGCTCCGCGACGCGCAGAAGAGTGGCCGCGTGGATGGCGCCGACGGTCGCGCTCGATCCACGGACCTGGCCCCAGATCCCCGTCCGCCAAAAGATTTCCGCGATTGAGGTATCGATCGGCAGCTACGCGCATCCTTCTTACGTGTGGGGCGATACGCCATCGCAGCCGAACGCACGGCGCCTAGCCGGACTTGTGGCTCGTTCCCATACGTCTTCATGGATACATGCGCTTGATGAGGCATTGACATGAGTACCTGGCTTTTGGTAGATTTTGGCAAAGCGCAAGAAGTTTGCGAGAACTTATTGGGGCAAATAGATTCGCCGGGCTGGGGCGGCTCGAGTTGGCACGTTTGTTGTGCTTCTTTGACGCTGCCCACGGGCCCTTGCGTGGCGGTGGGGTGAAACGATGAGTATTGGGGCAATGGCTTCGCCGATCAGGCTTGCTCGGGTTGGCCTGGGGCCATCTTGGTTGACGCGTTCGGCGGTTTCGGCCGGGGTTCTATCAGCGGCTGTACTCGGCTTCGAGCTCGCTCGACCGATTCATGCGACCAACCCGAGTGGCCGCGCCGCGATTGAGACCACCATCACGATTGCGGCGATCTGCACCGCTCGTCTACTCGTTGCGAACTTCCGGCGGAGCGGCCGGTTGCCTGATCTGCTGCTTCTGTGCGCCCTCGTCAGTGTGGCGCTGACAGATTTTGTTTACTGCGCCGCGCCAGCTCTCCTTGGAGGCACGAAGGCCGAGTCTGGTGGCGGCGCCAGACTCGCCTGCGAGCTAATCGTCTCGGCTGCATTCGCCGCCGCGGCGTTCGCACCGGGCAAGCTGATCAGCTATCCCAGCCGGCGTCTGATCGGCGGCGCGACGCTGGTCGGCGCCACCATTGTCATCCTGCCCGAGCTGCTCGAGAAAGCCACGCGTTCGCACTGGAGCGCGAGCTTGCAGGAGATCGGCATCCGAGGCGCCGTCGACCATCCTGTGCAGCTTGCATTCAACGGCGTGGCGGCGACCGTGTTGCTCGTTTCGGCGCTCGCCTTCCTTCGTCGCGCCCAACGCGGAGACATCCGGTCCGCGCTCCTGGCTGGCGCGTCGTTCCTGCTCGCAGGTGCTCGGTTGCAATACCTGGCCGTTCCGGCAGTGGCAACGAATTGGATCACCCCGGGCGCAGGCCTTCGGTTGGCGGCTTACGCCATGCTGCTCGGAAGCGCGTACTGGGAGTACGCCAGAGCGCGCCGAGCAGAAGCGCTTGCGGCGATCAGGTCAGAGCGTGAACGGATCGCCCGTGACCTCCACGACGGATTGGCGCAGGATCTGGCTTGTATCGCCGCGCAAGGCCAACGCCTCGGAATCGAACTAAAGCCTGATCATGCGCTGATGGTTGCCGCTCGAAACGCGCTCGCGACCTCGCGCGGCGTGATTGCAGATCTGTCCGCATCGACTGCTCCCACAACCGAGGCGGCGCTCCGCCTGGTCGCAGAAGACCTCCATCATCGCCACGGCTTGGACATCGAGGTTCGGGTCGACATGACCACGGCGCTTGGCGGGAGCAACGACTTGGACCTCCTGGACCGAGAGCACATCGTGCGGATCGCTCGGGAAGCGATCGTGAATGCAGCGCTCCATGGCGAGGCCCGGCGCGTCGACGTGGTCCTGTCGAGTAACGGCGAAGACCTCGTCATGCGCATCACCGATGACGGATGGGGGATGACCAGCGCTCCCGATTCGGGTATGGGCCTCCGGACCATGCGGGCTCGCGCTGCAGCGCTGGGTGGCCACCTGAGTGCGCATTCCGGTCCCGCCGGCGGGACCCAGCTCGAGCTCACCGTCCCCTGATTTCCAGCGCCGAGCCCATCGGTGGGCTCGGCGTTGGACACGTCTTATGGAGGCGGACCACCGCCACCGCTGGAGATCCCGATCTCGGTTAGCTCGTAGGACCAGCGGAGCCCCGAGGGCAGGAGGTCATAGGTCTTTGGAGAGGCACCGAGGTGACGTAAGACTTTGAAATCGCTTCCTCTATCTCAACGCGGGAAACCGAGTGCTCAACGCCGATTACACGCAGGACGGCGGCCGAACGGTGCTTCGGCTCGCGTCCGCGCCACCAAACGTCCAGGCGCGTCATCACGTCCCCCAGCCGCCGGTACCCAAGACTGGCGCCAAACGCCGGCTAGGTCTGCATCTGGCTGTGCTTGGGCGCGGCTGACAGACCAGCTAACCTCAAAGTAGTGAGGGGCACTGACGTTAAGGTCATCGTGGTAGATGACCACGAGCTATTCCGTCGTGGGCTGATCGGTCTTCTCCAGGAGCGAGGGATTCAGGTTGTCGGCGAGGCGGCGCTCGCTGCGGACGCTATCCAGATGGCGTCCGGGATGGGCCCTGGGGTGGTGTTGATGGACCTGAGTTTGCCCGGCATGTCCGGAATCGAGGCGACGCAGCGATTGACCGCGGTCGCACCGCTGGTGCGCGTGCTTGTGCTGACGATCTCCTCCGACGATCAGCACGTAATGGATGCGCTGCTCGCAGGAGCGTGCGGCTACGTACTGAAGGATGCCCCGGTCGAGCAAATCGTGGAGGGAATCCGCGCGGCTGAACGCGGGGAATCATTCATCTCGCCGCGGATTGCGCGCCACCTGATACGCCGCCTACGCGAGCCGCAGGAGATCGAGCCCGCGCTTACCGGGGCGGACCTGACGCCCCGCGAGCTCGAAGTCTTAGATTTACTCGCCCGGGGCCTTGACAATTCTGAGATCGCAAATGCGCTGTTCCTAAGCCAGCACACGATCAAAAACCACGTCTCGAGCATTCTCACGAAGCTGCAGGTCGAGAATCGCCTTCAGGCGGCTGTGCGTGCGGTTCGCAGTGGTCTCGTTTGATTTTCGACACACGCGAACGTCGACGGCACCATCTACAAATAGCGCTGGACCGGGCTCGGCTAGGTCGCATCGCGCGGTCACGCTTCGCATAGCGCGCTGACCCCTCGGCGGGCCAGTCAGCCGCCGACGGCCACAGGGCGCTCAGGATCTATGATCCACTCGCTCCACGAGCCTACGTAGAGCGCGGCCGGAATGCCCGCGAGCGAGAGCGCCAGAACCTCGTGCGACGCCGCCACACCGGATCCGCAGTAGGCGCCGACGGGGACGCCGACGCGTACGCCGGCGTCCTCGAACAGCCGACGGAGGGAGTCGGCGTCCCGGAATCGTCCGTCGGCATCGACGAGATCCGTCGCCGGCACGTTCACCGCCCCCGGGATGTGGCCCGCCACCGGGTCGACCGGCTCGCTCTCGCCTCGGAACCGCTCGGGCGCGCGGGCGTCGAGTAGCAGGCCCTCGCGGGCCACGGCGGCTGCGCCCGCGGCATCGAGCAACGGCATTCCGCCCGCCCGGGGCTCGAAATCCCCGGGTTGGGCCGCGACCGCCTCGAGCTCGACCGGGAGCCCGGCGGCTCGCCAACCCGCGAAACCCCCATCCAGAACGCTCACCTCCGGGTGCCCGAAGTAGCGGAGCAGCCACCACGCCCGCCCAGCCGCGACCGAATTTCCGGCGTCGTAGACGACCACCGGCCGCGAGCCCGACACGCCGGCGGCTCGCATGGCCTCGCCGAACGTGGCGGCCGAAGGAAGCGGGTGGCGGCCGCCGTCCCCCGGTGGCCCGGCCAGTGCCGTGTCGAGGTCGACGAACACCGCGCCCGGAATGTGGCCCTCGAGATACAGATCGCGCCCCGGCGGGCCGCCGAGCTCCCAGCGGAGGTCGAGCAGCGTCGCCGCGTCCGTCATGTCGCCGGCGGAGATCAGCGTCAAGGCCGGTTCCCGATCGCGTACCGCAGGATCGAGAGGTCGGTCAGCCACTCCACGGGCGCCTTGTCGTCGGTGTACACCGCGCCGCCGCGCAAGGCCGGCCCGATCTGCGCGACGACGTGGCCGGCGAGGGTCCGCAGGCCGGCCGGGATCCTGACGCCGCTCGACGCCAAGTGGAGAGCCGACACCGGCCGCGTGCTCGCCACCACGAGCGAATTGGTGTCGCTGACGACCGCTCGCACGACCACCGGAAAGACCGCGCGGAGCGTCGCCGAGACGACCTTCTCGAGCGCGTCCGAGCCGGGAATGTGCCCCACGTTGACGATCCCCACACCGCCCGCGTTGAGGTGATCCCGGATCTCCGCAAAGAACTCGCGCGTGACGAGATAGAACGGGATGTACGGCTGGCGGTAGGCGTCGAGGAAGATCGCGTCATAGTGGGCGTGGCTGGCCTCGAGCCAGGGCCGGGCGTCCGCCGTGTACGTGTGGAGATTCGGCCCGCTCAGGCCGAAGTACCGCCGCCCGATCGACGTCAACTCCCCGTCGATCTCGACCGCGTCGACGCGCGCGTCCGGGAAGTAGTGGCCGTACGCCCGCGCCACCGACCCCGCCGCGTCCCCGAGGATCGCAATCCGCCGCGGCGGCGTCCGGGCGGCGGCGAACGGGAGGACGAGGAAGTCGTCCCAGTAGCCCCCGGTCAGGTAGCTCCGCGGGCGGTAGATCGAGTGGATGGCGACGCCCTCGTTGAGCTCGAGCCAGCGCTCGCCGCTCGCGAACTGGAGCACGCGCGCGTACTGATACTGGGTCTCGGTCGAGTAGATCACGCGCGCGCCGGCCACGTCGGCGCCGATCGCCGCCGGCGGCACCGCCAGCAGCGCGGCGATGACCGCCGCGACCAAGAGGAACCGGACCGACCCGGCGGCGGCCGCCGCCACGAGCGCGAGCATCAGGGCGAACACCAGGAACGTCCGGTGGGTCCCGATGAACGGGATCAGTAGCAGCGCGGCCAGAAACGTGCCGAGCAGCGACCCGGCGGTCGAGATCGCGTACAGCCGCCCGGTGACGGTCCCCGTGTCGGCGACACGACCCACCGCGAGCCGGTTGACGTACGGCGCGACCATTCCGAGCAGCAGCACGGGAACCGCGACGAGCACGAGCACGGCCCCGAGCGACCCGAGGAAGCCGCCGATCGACAGGGCGCCGAGCGCCTTGACCGCCTCCCTGAGGAATGGGTCCGAGATGAACGGCACGATCGCGAGCAGAATCGCCGCGCCCAGGACGATCATGCACAGCCCGTGCAGATCCGCGCGGCGGTCGGCCAGCCGGCCCCCGACCGCATAGCCGACGGACAGCGCCACGAGCACGGTCGCGATTGTGTTCGCCCAGATGATCGTCGAGGCTCCGAAGTACGGGGCGAGCAGCCGCGCGGCGGCGATCTCGGCGCCGAGGCTCGCGGCGCCTACAAAGAACGCGAGTAGGCGCAGCCGCCAGAACGGAACCAGGACAGCTCCCAGGGTATCGCTGTGACGTCGCCCGCGCCCCACCGCCTGGTGGCTCTTGGTCGTCGCGCTCACGTCTGGAGTAAATCTAGTGATCGCTGGACGTCGGTCAGCATCCGTACACATGGGGTTCAGGTTCTGGGGCTCGGCGTCGATTAGACGTACTGCGGGAAATCCACCACCGCGTAGCCATGGCAGAGGTCTTCGTCGCACGACAGCCGATCTTCAACCGGTCTCTTCACGTGGCCGGTTACGAGCTGCTCTTCAGGGGCAGCGACGCACCCCACGCCCTGATCGCCGACCCCGAGGGCGCGACCGCGTCGGTCGTCCTCAACTCGTTCACCGAGATCGGACTCGAACGGCTCGTCGGCCGGAACCCGGCGTGGGTCAATGTCTCACGCGAGTTCGTGCTCAGCGGCCTCGCCGGCACGCTGCCGCCGAGGGTGGTCGGGCTCGAGATCCTCGAGGACGAGCTTCTGGATGAGCGCTTCGTGCACGCGCTGATCGAGCTCAAGCGCCAGGGCTACCGGCTTGCGCTCGACGACTTCCAGTACACCGTCAGCGCCGAGCGGCTGCTCGGCCTCGTCGACGTCGTCAAGCTCGACCTGGTCGCGATGGGACACGACCGGCTCAAGCGCGAGGTCGCCCGCCTCAAGTCCTACGGCGTCGCCCTGCTCGCCGAGAAGGTCGAGACCCGCGAGGATCACGCCTGGTGCGTCGAGCACGGCTGCGACCTGTTCCAGGGCTTCTTCTTCTGCCAGCCCGAGCTTGTGCATAAGCGCGGGATCGCCGCCAACCGCGCGGCGATGCTCGAGGTCGTCGCCGCCCTCCAGGATCCGACCGTGCAGCTCACGCAGCTCGATCGCATGATCAGCCGCGACGTGGCGATGAGCTTCCGGCTGCTCCGCTACATCAACTCCGCGTTCTTCGGCCTCCGGTTCGAGGTCAGCTCGATCGGCCAGGCGCTCGCGCTCCTCGGGATCGACAACCTCCGCCGCTGGGCGACGCTCACCGTGCTCGCGAGCATCGACGGCAAGCCGCCGGAGCTGACCGTGACCGCGCTCGTCCGCGCGCGCTTCTGCGAGCTCGCCGGCAAGCAGCTCCCCGGCCCGCGCCCCGGAGAGCTGTTCACGCTCGGCCTGTTCTCGGTGATCGACGCGCTGATCGACGCGCCGATCGCGGACGTGATCGCGCTGATCCCGTTCCCGGCGGACATGCGCGAGGCGCTCGTGTCCCGCACCGGCGAGAAGGGCGCGCTGCTCAATTCGGTTACCGCGCTCGAGGGTGGCGATTTCGATCGGGCGCGCAAGCTCGTCCCTGGCGCCGGGGAGCTGTACCCCCAGGCGCTGATGTGGGCCAATGACGCCGCCGGCCCGCTGTTCGAGCAGTCCGTGCCCGCGGCCGCTCGTCCACACGCCGCCTAGCGGCGCAGCTCAGCCGGCAACCGCCGCCGCTCCGAACCGCTCGAGTAGCCCGCGCCACCCGCCGTCCGAGCCGAGGCTTCCCCGCATGTTCTCCATCTGGTCGCCGTAGGCGTCGAGCCCGCGGTGCTCGAGCTCGACCCGCGTCCGGTCCGGGCCTTCGGCCGTGAACGTGACCTCGAGCTCGGTCCAGATGTCGGCGTCGTACGCCCACTCGCTGCTGAGCTGCCAGCCGAGCACGATCCGCGTCGGCGGATCCCAGACCACGACCTTGCCCCAGTCGCACTCGCTGCCGTCGACGTCGCGCTCGTACCAGCGGCCGCCCTCGCGCGGTTCGATAATCGCCTCGGCCAATTCCGTTTGTCCGATATGGTGCGAGCGCGGCCACCAGCCGTCGAAGCCGGCCGTGAACGTCGCGAACGCTTTGTTCGGCGAAACCCCCACCGTGATCGCGTGACGGACGGCTGTGTCTGTGGTCATGTTGTCTCCTGATCGGTTGGTTGGTCCTCGGCGGCGGATGGTGGGTTCTGCTCCGCGGATGGTTGGTTCTGCGCCGGGGGTGGTTGGCTCTGCGCCGCGGGCGGTTGGTTCCCGGCAGCAGCTGGTCGGTCTTCCGCGGCGGCGCGAAAGCTCGCGAGGGCGTGGCCCCAGAACGAGTCGAAGTACTCGCGGAGCGCCTCCACCGCCGCCGGATCAACCTGGTAGACGCGTCGCGTGCCCGACGCCCGGTCGAACACGAGGCCCGCGTCTTTCAGGACCTTGAGGTGCTGCGAGACCGCAGGGCGGCTGACCGGAAGCTCCTGCGCGAGTTCGCCCACCGCCAGCGGCCCGTCGGTGAGCCGCTCGAAGATCTCCCGCCGGGTCGGATCGCCGAGAGCCTGGAGCGCCTGCTGCTGTCGGTAAGTCTCCACGAACGGTAAGTCTAGCCTTACTGAGGCTATCCGTCAAGGCATCGCGGGCGAGGAATTCGTTAGCCGCGCTCGACCACACCCGTAAGCACGACGCCCGTAGTCAGGAACCGCGGCGGCTGATACACACCAGCGACCGTGCTGCTCTACGACTCCCGCGTGTCAGGCAACTGCTACAAGGTCCGCCAGCTGTTCGCGCATCTGGGGATCGAGTACGAGCGTCGCGAGGTCGACGTGATCGACCGTTCCGGGCGCCTCGAGTTGCTCGGGGCGCTCAACCCCGCGCTCCGCGTCCCGACCCTGGTGTGGGACGACGGCCGTTCGATGGGCGAGTCGGACGCGATCATGTTCTACTTCGCCGAGGGCACGCCGTACCTCCCCGAGGACCGCTTCGAGCGCGCGCAGGTCCTCCAGTGGCTGTTCTTCGAGCAGTACAGCCACGAGCCGAACATCGCCGTGGCGCGGTTCTGGGCGATCGCGGGCATCACCCCTTCCGAACCCGAGGCCGAGGCCAAGCGACGCGGCGGGACCGCTGCGCTGAAGGCGATCGAGGGCCACCTCGCGGACGGCCGCGAGTTCCTCGTCGGCGACCGCTACTCGATCGCCGACATCGGCCTGTACGCCTACACCCACGTCGCTCCCGAGGGCGGGTTCGCCCTCGAGGGCTACCCCGCGATCAACGCCTGGCTGGCTCGCGTGGCCGAGCAGCCCGGCCACATCGCGATCACCGACTGACCGCGTCTCGGCGGCCCCGGATCGGGTCGCCCGCCACCCCCTCGGCTCCGGCCGCCCGCCACCCCGGGTCCGGCCGCCCGCCACCCCGGGTCCGGCCGCCCGCCACCCCGGCTCCGGCCGCCCGCAACCCCGGCTCCGGCCGCCCGCCACCCCCCGAGGCTCCGGCCGCCATGTAAAACGCAGCAAAGCCCCGGCCGGCGATCCACCGAGGCCACATAAGCGTCTCTGAGGCGCTTATGTGGTCGTGGCGGCCGCGGGGTGATCTGCTTTGACGCGTTTTACACCCGCCCGGCGGGGCTCGTTTCGGACGCGTCGGCGTTGGCGACGATCGCGTCGTGGAAGTACGCCGCGAGCCCCTCGGCCTCGCGCTCGTAGGTCCGCGTGAACCGCTCGTCGGCGATGTACATCTCGGCGAGGCTTCGGTGCATCGCCGACGAGCAGGGATAGAACCAGCGCGAGATGTGGTCGCGGTGGCGCTCGGCCAGCGCCCGCGCGGCCGCGCCATCGGCCGGCGAGCCGGCGCGCATCAGGTCGACCAGCTCGCGGACGATCTGCTCGGACTCGCCGCGGATCTCGCTCCATTCCGCCTCGCCGTAGCCCTGCGTTCGCCGCGCGGACTCCTGGTAGGCGTCGGTGTCGCCCCAGCGCTCACGCGCCTCGTCCTCGTAATCGCTCGGCTCGAATCCGTCGAACATCTTCGTCTCCTCGATCGGGGTTCCATTGCGGTGAGCTGCGAGCGCGGTATCGACCGCCGCCGCCACCGCTCCGAGGCGATCGATCTCGCGCCCGACCAGCTCGCGCTGGCGCTCCAGCGCGCTGATCGGGTCGTATCCCGGGTCGTCGAGCAGCGACTTGATCTCCGCCAGCGAGAACCCGAGCGCTCGCCAGATCAGGATCTCCTGCAGGCGCGCCAGATCGTCGTAGGAGTACAGGCGGTAGCCGGTCTCGGACCGCTCGCTGGGCGACAGCAGTCCGAGCTCGTCGTAGTGGTGGAGGGTGCGCACGGTCACGTGCGCGAGGTCCGCGACTTCGCCGACAGTCTTCATGGCACGGACCGTAGACCCTCACCCGAGGTGAGAGTCAAGGCCCCGCCTCAGCGCTTGCCCTGGACCATCCGCCGCGGCAACCGCACCGGCGAGAACTTCTCGACCACCAGCCCTGCGAACAGCCGCGGATCGGCCTTGGCGATCAAGTGGAGCCAGCTCCAGCCGCTCCCCAGCCGTCAAGCGACCCCGACGCCCGCCGGCCACCCGGACGAGCGTGAGCAGCCGCCGGCGTTCGTGCGGCTCGAGCCGGTGCCAGTGCCGGCGCGCGAGCATCACGACCTGCGCGGCCGCCATCAGACGGGCCATCGGGATCGCCTTTGCGGTCTTCCTCATCATGCCTGCCATCACAAGGAGTGTAGGAAGCCGGGCAGACCTGTCGACCCGACGGCGAGTCCCACGGCATTCGAGCGACTCGCGGTCGGCCCGACTAGTCTGCACGCATGCCGCTCACCGCCCTCGAGCGCCCAGCCGCCGCCGAACCGGAGGGTCTGCTCGTCCTCCACCACGGCCGCGGCAGCGACGAGCACGACCTGATGGGTCTCGCCGGCGTGCTCGATCCCGACAAGCGATTCGACATCGTCACCCCGCGAGCGCCGCTCCAGCTGCCGGGCTCCCCGGGCTATCACTGGTACCGGGTCCCGCGGGTCGGCTATCCCGACCCCGACAGCTTCCGCGCCGCCTGCGCCGAGCTCGCCGCGCTCCACGATCAACTGTGGGAGCGGACGGGCATCGGCCCCGACCGGACGGTGCTCGGCGGCTTCTCGATGGGGACGGTGATGAGCTACGCCCTCGGCCTCGACGGCGGCCGGCCGGCGCCGGCCGGGATCCTCGCGCTCTCGGGGTTCATCCCGACGGTGGAGGGATGGCAGCCGTCGCTCGAGGATCGAACCGGCACCAAGGTGCTAATCGCGCATGGCCGCCTCGATCCGGTGATTCCGGTCACGTTCGCGCGCCAGGCTCACGAGCTGCTCGAGCAGTCCGGCTTCGACGTCGACTACCGCGAGTCCGACGCCGGGCACAACATCGATCCGGACGACATCCCGCGCATGACCGCATGGCTCGACCTGGTTCTGTGAACGAATGAGCGGGGCGGCCGTCCGTGGTCGCCCCGCTCGATTAATCGCCTATCGGTCGGGCTACCAGCCCCGGCTCGGCTCTCCGGTGCTCGGGTTCAGGAAGAGCGGCTCGTTCCGCTCGCCGTGGAACGAGAACATGTTGTCCAGCGTCCCGGCCGTGGCGTCCGCGCCACCGCTGCCGACACGCTGGCCACCCAGCCAGTTGTCCTCGATGAACTGCACGACCGAGGATTGGTCGGTGAACGTCCCATCGACGAAGTTGCGCTTCGCGAACGGTGAGACGATCAGTAGAGGCTGGCGCGGACCGACGCCGCACTTGGTCTGCTGGCCGTTCGCCGGGGCGGTGCTTCCGCACGTTCCGGTGCCGGTCAGCGCGTCGAGCGTCGGGTTCTGCGACTGCGTGACGATCGGGCCCATCTGGTGGTCATACCAGCCGTCGCTGTCGTCGTAGAGGATGACGACCGCAGTGCTCTTCCAACTCGGGAGCTTCTCGAGGTGGTTGATCGTCGAGGTCAGCCATGTCTGCTCGTCCAGCGGGTCCGAGTAGCCGGCGTGACCGTCCTGGTAGTCCGCGGCCTTCAGGTACGACACCGCGGGCAGATTGTTGTGGTCGGCGGCCGCGAAGAAGTCCCGGAGGTCGTACTGGTGGTTCGCCTGGTCCTGATGGCCGATCATCGCGATCGAGGTCGGCGGCAGGTGCTTCGGGTTGGCCGTCGAGGCGTAATACTGGAACGGCTCGTGGTGGGGGTTGTAGTCGGTCTGGCTCGCCCCGCCGACGTTGTTGTGGCTGCTCTTGCACACCTGCGTCAGGTCATCCGTGCTTGGCTGCCCCGGGATGTAGCCAGGGGACTGATCGTCAGCAAAGCCGCCCTGGAACCAGCCCCAGGTGATCCCTGACTGATTGAGCAGGTCGCCGACGTTCTTGCCGCCCATCTGGATTGTCTGCGCCGCGGTCTTGTTGTCCTGCTGAGCACCGGAGCAGACATCCCAGTACGGGTCGGAGTCGCTGTAGACGGTGCCCGGCCCCTGCGGCTGGGGCTGCCCGGCGGGAGTGCTCGGAGCGCTGCCCGGCGTTCCGGTGCAGGCCGGCGCGGCGCTCACGGCGCTCGTCGGGCCGCAGATCGCGCCGAACGTGTTCGTCCCGGTGACGTTGATCGCGCCCGGTGTCGAGGGACCGAACGTCGTCGAGTACGAGTTGTCGCTCATCGCGAAGTGCTGGGCGTAGTTCCACAGACCGGTGACGGTGTTCCCGTCGTAGTAGTCCATGACCAGGCCCGGCAGACCGATATCAGGAGCTGAGCAGCTCTCCACTCCGGTGTTCTGCACGAACTTGTCCATCAGGCCCATGTCGTACGCCTTCTGCTCGGCGGTGTAGCCGTGGTTCTGGTCGCACGTGAGCGGCTGCGAGTGGCTCAACCGCCGCGGGTTTGAGAGGTTCGGGTTGTTCGTAAGGAGCGACCCGGAGAGGCCGTTCACCGTCGGAGTGCGAGGCGAGGCGTAAAACGGCGATCCGTCGGTGTTGGCCGCGTTGGGATACGTGCCGAAGTAGTGGTCGAACGAGACGTTCTCCTGGAAAATCACGACCAGGTGCTTGATCGGCGTGCTCGTGGCGGGGCCGCCGCCCTGACCGCCGCTGCCCCAGTCGCCGTCATGATGGTGCGACCGGCCGCCGGTTGAAGCCTGCGCCACCGCCACGCTGGCCCCGGCGATTGCGAATGCTGCCACCAGCAGCATGATCACGCGCTTACGCGCCATGAAGGGTCTCCTTTCCGTTTGCATTCCGCGGGCGGCGCCACCCCCCGGTGCGCCGCGTCCACCACTCTCTCGATCCGAAACCGGGCAGGAGTTGTCGACTTGTGACCGACTTGTTGCCGAGTTGTAACTGGCGGCGTCAGATGCGAGTGACGAGCACCGTGCCGGCGATCACGAGCGCAACCCCGAGAAGCCGAGTGGGGCCGATCGCCACGTGCGACAGCCCGAACCAGCCGAACCGGTCGATCGCCAGCGCGACGATCAGCTGCGCGGTGACCAACAGCGCGATCACCGCCCCGGCGCCCAGCGTCCGGATCGTGATCAATCCGACTGTGATCACCGCCGCGCCGCCGGCGCCGCCGAGAAGCTCGCCGGGCCGAACCGAGCCGAGGTGCGATAGCCGGCCCGGATGCCCCACGGTCACGAGCAGCACCGTGATGATGGCGAACGCGACCGTCACGCTGACGAACGCCGCGCCGAGGTCGCCCACCCGATCGGACAGCGCCGCGTTCGCGGCGGCTTGCGTACCGACCAGCAGCCCCGCGCCGACGGTCAAGGCGATCGCGACCGAGCGGCTCATGCCGGTCGGTTCCGCGCCCGCCCGCGAGTTCCTGCCCGGGTCCGTATGCTCGCCCGCGTGACGCTGGCCGCCGAGCTCGAATTACCAGCCTTCGACCACACCAACGCCGAGTTGCGCGGCGACCGCTACCGCGCCGCGATGGCCGAACTCGATGGCCACGACGGGTGGCTCGCGGCGAGCCCGTTCGGCTTCATCGTGCTCGACCGCGAGGCCGGCGAGTTCTTCCTCCGCACGCGCGCCGCCGTGTTCCCGGGTCTGACGATCGCCGACCTGTTCCAGATCACCGAAGGCCCGCTGCGCGAGGAGATCGTCAAGAACATCATCAACGTCAACGGCGACGACCACCGGCGACTGCGCAATCTCGTCAATCCCGCGCTGGCGCCCCGGGCGGTCGACCGCTACCGCCCCGCGATGCGCCGGTTCCTCGACCAACTCCTCGAGCAGGTCCCGGCGGACGGCCGCACCGAGTTCATCGGCGATTTCGCCAAGCCCTACCCGTCGCTGGTGATCGCGGAGGTGATGGGCGCTCCGCTCGAGGACGCACCGCGACTGCACCACTGGTCGAACATGATCCAGCGGCAGTTCGACCCGACCAGCCTGATGGTCGAGCGCGCGGAGATCGAGCGGGCGGTCGCGGAGTTCTACGAGTACGAGGACCGGTTGATCGCGGCTCGCCGGCCCGGGCCCGGCGACGACCTGATCTCGGCGCTGATCAAGGCCGAAGAGGCGGGCGACCGCCTGGGAGACGACGAGCTCCGGAACCTCGTGCTGAACATCTTGGTCGGCGGCGTCGACACGAGCCAGAGCCAGCTCGCCCACGCGATCCGCTTGCTGGCGGAGCATCCCGATCAGTGGGAGCTGCTTCGCTCCGATCCGCGCGGGCTCGCCTCGGCCGCGGTCGAGGAGGCGCTGCGGTTCGAGCCGATCACACCGTTCACCGCACGCATCCTGATCGATGAGGTCGAGCATCGCGGCGTCACCTTCCCGGCCGGCTCGATCGTGCTCGTATCCGCCTGGCACGCCAACCGCGAAGAGGTCGAGCCCGACGAGTTCGACCTCCGGGCCGATCGCGGCGGCGCGCGCCTGCTCACGTTCGGCGCTGGGACGCACTACTGCGTCGGCGCGAACCTGGCCCGCGCGGAGATGCAGGAGGGGCTCGCCTTCCTGGCCGAGCGCGTTACCGCGATCGCGCCCGACGGCGAGCCCGAGTTCGGCACGCCGTCCGGGATCTACGGCCTCGAAACCCTGCCGCTCAAGCTCGAACGAGAGGAGTAGTCGACTTGTCCTACGAGACGATCATCTGGGAGAAGACCGGCGGCGTCGGACGGCTGACTCTCAACCGCCCCGAGTCGCTCAACGCCTGGACGCCTCAGCTCGGGATCGATCTGCGGGCGATCATCGAGCGCGACGCCGCCGACGAGTCAGTGAGAGCGGTGCTGATCACCGGCGCCGGGCGCGGCTTCTCCTCCGGCGCCGACCTGAAGGCCGGCTTCGAGGCCGCCGACGACGGCATGCCGAATATCCACAAGGAGCTGCACGACGTCTACCACCCGGCGATCTCCGGCCTCCGCCGCCTCGAGAAGCCAGTGGTCGCAGCGGTCAACGGCCCTGCGGTCGGGATCGGCTGCTCCCTGGCGCTGGCCTGCGATCTGATCATGGCCGGCGAGTCGGCGTTCTTCGGCCTGGCGTTCGTGAACATCGGCCTGATGCCGGACGGCGGCTCGACCGCGTTCGTGCCGCCCGCGGTCGGGCGAGCGCGAGCGTTCCAGATGGCGATGCTCGGCGAGCGGATTCCCGCGCCGCAGGCGCTCGACTGGGGCCTCGTCAACTGGGTCTATCCCGACGACCGCCTGATGGACGAGGCGGAGGTGCTGGTAGAGAAGCTCGCTGCCGGACCCACCCGTTCCTACGCCGCGAGCAAGCGCGCGCTGAACCAATTCATCTACGGCGACCTCGACGCCCAGCTCGATCTGGAGGCCGAGCTCCAGCACGCGCTCGGGCGGACACGAGACTTCTTCGAGGGCACGGCGGCGTTCGTCGAGAAGCGAGCGCCGGCGTTCACCGGCGCCTGATGGCCGACTGGGCGACGATCTCGTCGCTCGCGACGGCCGGCGGGACGCTCGTGCTCGCGGTGGCGACGTTCGCCGCGGTCCGTTCGTCAACCGCTCGGCGCGTATCGCGGAGATCGCCCTCCAGGAGCAGCGGCGGCCGCTGCTGGCCGGCTCGCGCACCAACCTCGACGCCGAGCAGAAGATCATGTTCGTCGACGAGCACTGGGTCCGGGTCGCGGGCGGCCAGGCGACCGCCGAGAACGTGGACGACGTTATCTACCTGGTCATCAGCCTGCGCAACTTCGGCGCGGGGATCGGCGTATGTCAGGGCTGGGCCGTGCGCGCCGGGCTTCAGCGACGGGACGTCGAGCACGTCCCCGAGGACGAGCTCCGGGCCCAGTCGCGCGATCTGTACATCCCGCCAGGCGACGTCGGCCTATGGCAGGGCGCGATCCGCGAGCGAGACGATCCCGATCACGACGCGGTCGCCCGCTCGATCTCCCAGCGCGACCCGATCACGGTCGAGCTCCTGTACTCGGACCAGGTCGGGGCGCAGCGCACGATCACCCGCTTCACGCTGGTGCCGATTCGCCGCGACGACGCCGACGAAACGAACCGGTTGATCAGCACCGCCCGGCACTGGTACCTCGATCGCGCAGGGCCGCGCTGACCCCATCGAGGACGGCGGCCGCCTCGGACGCCATCTCGCGCACCATCACCCCTGCCGGCCGAGCCTGCGCGAGCTCGTGGGCCTGGCCCGCCCACAGGTTGAACGCGTCGGCGTCGCCGCGCCGACGAGCCGCGGCGCGCAGCGGACTCGTGAGGTGGTGAATCTCGGGGTAGGCGACGGGCGCGGCGTCATGGTGCTCGGTCATGAACCGGTTGACGATCCCCCGGGCCGCGCGCCCGGTGAACGCCCGGGTGATCCGCGTCGGGCGGCGCTCGGCCAACAGGGCGCGCTGGGCGTCGGCCGTCCCGGCCTCGGGCGCGAGCATCAGCGCGGTGCCGATCTGGCCGGCGCTCGCGCCGGCGCACAGGACTGCTGCCAGGGCGGCGCAGTCGGCGATCCCGCCAGTCGCGACCCTGGGGAGCGGCGTCGCGCCCGCGATCGTCCGGAGCAGCGCGAGCAGCCCCACGCCGCCCTCGTCCGATCCGTCGGAGAGGAAACCGCCCCGGTGACCGCCCGCCTCGGTGCCCTGGACGACGAGCCCGTCCGCCCCGGCCTCGCGCGCCGCCAGGGCCTCGGGCACGTTCGTGACCGTCACCCAGACGACGACCCCGACTCCGTGCAGGCGATTCACCACGGATTCGTCGGGACAGCCGAACGTGAACGACGCCACCGCCGGGCGATGCTCGTAGAGCAACTCGAGCTTGGCCGACCAGTCGTCATCGTCGAACCGGGGCTCGCCGAGCTCGGCGCCCTGGCGCTCGGCCTCGGGTTTGAGCCGCTCCACGTAATCGCGCACGCCGTCTCGGCCGGCGTCGGCCGGCGAGGCCGCCGGCACGAACACGTTCACCCCGAATGGCGCGGGCGTTGCCGCGCGAACCGCCTGGATCTCGTCGCGCACCGCGTCCGCGCGCTTGTACCCGGCCGCGAGGAACCCGAGCGCGCCGGCCTCGCACACCGCGATCGCGAGCTCGGGCGTGGACGGCCCGCCGGCCATCGGCGCCTGGACGATCGGCAGCTCGAGTGTGTTCAGGTCGAACGTGGTGGCGAGTCTACGGTGGCCGGTCTATGGGCCGCCTGCGGCGGCGTCCGTCGGATGTGGCGCGGCAGGCCCCGTCTGCGAGGCACGGATGCCGAGCGGGGCCGTCGCCGCGACCGCCGTTCCGCCCGGCGTCCTTGCCGGGCGCGGCGGCGTCCGTCGGATGTGGCGCGGCAGGCCCCGACTGCGAGGCACGGATGCCGAGCGGGGCCGTCGCCGCGACCGCCGTTCCGCCCGGCGTCCTTGCCGGGCGGGACATCGCTGCGACCACCGCGGCCGCGCATCTGTGCCCGGCCGCGGGCCGCGATCCCCGTGGGCCCGGGCAGGGCCACAACTGCACACTCGAGCCGGCGCTCTGGACGAGATGGGAGTTGTGGCCGCTATACGCACCCGAATATGCATTCGGCGCCCGCGGGATGTCGAGTGTGTGGTTCGGACCGTGACGGACCGCCCGGCGGATGGGCCCACGGACGCCGAGCGAAGCGAGGCCCTGACTAAGCCACAGCGAGCGCGTGGGCCGAGCCGAACGTCATCGGCTCGGCGGCCGTCGCCGACTGCCACACGGCGTCGTCGCCGAGCGGAATACGGATCGCGTCGCCGGCGAACACCAGCTCGAGCAGCGCGGCCTCCGCGGCGGCACGGTCCGGAGCTTCGTTGTTCCCCGCCATCAGCGCCGCGACCTCCTGGGTGGTCAGGCCGTCGGTGAACCGATCGAGCAGCGGCGCCGGCGTCTCGGGCGGCAGCTCGCGGTGGATCTTCGGATCGATGTTCGCGACCAGGACGTCGTAGGCCTCGACCGGCTGGAAGCCGCCGGCCACGAGCTTCGCCCCGTTCTGCTCGAACACGATCGACGGGGCGGTGAACCGGACCGGGCCGTCGGTGGTCGCGGTCTTGCCCTGTGACTCCGCCGCGGACCCCTCGGCCTTGCGGGTCTCGTCCTTGTCGGCGCGGTAAGCATCGACGACCTCGGGCGAGTCGATCATGCCGATGAGCTGGTCGGCGTCGATCCCTGGGATGCCGCGCAGAGCGTCGGCCAGGTTCGCGTCGTCGTCCAGGATCAGCGGGGTGTTGAAGTTCGCGAGCTGAATCGCCCGGAATACGCGCCACTCGCTGCCGGGGTACGCCATGCGCGCGGCCACGACCGCCCGGCACGCCCGCGAGGTCGCGCTCAGCCGCGCCTTCGGGACCGGCGAGAACGGCATCCCGTAGCGGGTCCGGAACCGGGCCTGCCCGAGCGCTCCCCGGATTGGCGTGTACCCGCGACGCTCGTACTGCGAAGCCTCTTCGGTCAGCCCGACGAGCACCAGGCGCCAGTCGAGCTGATCGCCGTATCGCCACTCGATCACTCGGAGCGCCGGGCTCTCGGAGTAGGCCCACGGGCAGGCGGGATCGCTGTACAGGGTCGCTGAAATCATGTCGTGGACGCCTCCGGAGGTAAGGTGATTGACGCCTCAAGGATGTTAGCGAGTCGGCCTTCTCGCCCGCCGTCGTCGCCCGCTCCGATCACGTCGAACGCGGGACGAACCTCCGCTGAGGCAAAGCCGGCGGTGGTCAGCGCGGCCTCGGCCTGGCGAGCGTCGGAGAAGTGCAGGTACACGGGGCCGCGCACGAACGCCGACAGCAGCAGCCGGAACACGCGCACCTGCGGGGTCACCGATCCGCCCAGATGCAGGTCGGAGATGTAGCGCCCGACGGGGAAGCGGCTGAGCGTCCGGGCGAACCGGCGCCAGATTCCGTCGACGGCGTCGGTCGAGATGTAGCCGAGCAGGCCCTCGGTGATGATCGCGAGGCCGCGGTCCGGGTCGAGCTCGGCGGCGATCGCGGCCAGGGTTCCAGGGCCGTCGTCGGCTCGGAGCGCGTCGACCTCGCGAACGCGGTGGTGTTCGCTCAGCGAGCCCATCCGCTCGAGCGCCCGCCGCTTGCGCGCCGCCATCTCGGGCAGGTCGGCCTCGACATAGACGATCTTCTGGCCGTAGCGCCGGGCGAACCGCCAGCCACGCGGCGACAGCCCGCACGCCACCTCGACCACCTGGCTCACCTCGCCGCGTTCGATCGCTGAGTCGAGCAGCGCGTCGATCGCCCGGTGGCGCGCGAGCAGATAGGCCTCGAGTGTCGGCCCCCCGGCGAGCCGGCTGGCGATCATCGCCGGCTGGAGCGAGTTGAACAGGATCCGGCCCTCGATGGTCTCGAGCTCAGGGTGCGAGAGCCCGTTTCGGGCCCACACGTAGCCCGTGTAGTGAGCGGTCGGCCCGATCCGGTCGGACGAGAAGATCACCCGGCGTCGCTACCCGGTGTTGCTACCGGAGCAACTGTTCGAGGCGATCGAGCAGCGGCACCTGGCCGGCGTTGATCCGCGCGCGCGCGTCCGCAAGTCCGAACCACTCCGCGCGGTCGACCTCGGGGATCTCGATCATCCGCCCCGAGCGGGGCGGCCATTCGAACGGAAAGGTGTTACTGGTGATCCCGCCGGCGTCGAGGTCGCCGGCGATCGCCCAGGCATGGACGCGCTTGCCGCTGCGCTGGCGGATCTCGCCGAGGTCGGCGGCCTCGCCCTCGGGTGGCGCGCTCCCGAGCTCCTCCTCGAACTCGCGCCGCGCGGCGGCGAGCGGGTCCTCGTCCTCGGCGTACTCGCCCTTGGGGATCGACCACGCCCCCAGGTCGCGCCCCGACCAGGCCGGGCCGCCGGGGTGGACGAGCAGGACCTCGAGGCCGTCGCCGTGGCCGCGATGCAGCAGGATGCCGGCGCTTCGCCGGGGGCTCCGAGGGCTCACGGGGGGTCAGTTCCTGCGCGTAGTCAGCGCCAGGCCGAAGCCGAGCGCGATCAGCGTCGCGCCGCCGGCGCCGGTCATCAGCTCGAGACGGCGCGAGGAGCGGCCGAGCCACGCCCGCGCCGTCCCCGAGACCAGCGCCCACGTGCCGTCGGACAGGAGCGCGATCGCGATACAGATCGCCCCCAGCGTCAGCAGCTGAAGCGTGACGTGGCCGCTCGAGCGGTCAATGAACTGCGGCAGCACGGCAGTGAAGATGATCACCCCCTTGGGGTTGGTCGCGCCGACGAAGAACCCCTCGCGCACGATCCGGCGCAGCGGCTTCGGTTCAGCCGCGACAGTCGGCGCGAACAGCACCGCCAGCTGCTTGCGGTCGCGGATGTTCCGGATCCCCAGGAACACGAGATACGCGGCGCCGAGCAGCTTCAGCGATGTGAACACCGCGTCCGAGCGCGCCACCAGCGATCCCACCCCGATCGCCACCAGCACGAGCTGGAGCGCGAAACCACTCGCGTTGCCGACTACCGTCGCGAGCGCCGCCCGCCTTCCCAGCGCCACCCCGCGACTGATCACGAACAGCACGCTCGGCCCGGGGATCAGGATCAGGACGTACACCGTCAGCAGGAACGCGAGCAGGTGATGGGTCGGCAGCATGACCGGGCCCCATCCTAATCGCCGCCGCATCCGACCCGGAGAGCTCGACGACCGTCACCGGCCGGCGGGTCACGTCAAGCAGCCAGCGCCTCATGCGGGGCCTCCTCGGTCGCCTTGGACTCCAAGCGCACCACCTCGGTGTCGGCCGGATCGCGCAGCAAGAACCCGGCGATCGCGGCGCCGGCGAGCGCGAACGCAGTCGCGACGTGGTACGCGACCCCGAACCCGTTGGTCATCGCCGCCGGGGTCGCCACGCCGCCGGCCGCGCCGCTCGTCTGCGCGGCGGCGATCGTCGACAGGACGGCGAGTCCGAGCGCGCCGCCGACAAGCCGCGAGGTGTTCAGCAGCCCCGAGGCGACGCCGCTCTCGGAGCGTTCGACGCCCGACATCGCGACGATCGTCGCGGGTACGAGCGTGAAGCCCATCCCGAGCGATGAGAACAGCGCGCCGAGCAGAACGGTGTTCACATACGTCCCGCCGGGCGCGACGCCGCTCAGGAAGGTGAAGCCGACCGCGGAGGACAGCATGCCCGCGGTGATCACCCGGCGCGGTCCGAACCGCCCGACGACCCGTGGTGCGAGCGTCGACGCCGCGAAGATCGAGAGCGTCATCGGCAGGAACCCGAGTCCGGCCTCGATCGCGTCGTAGTGGAGTACCTGCTGCAGGTACAGCGTCAGGAAGAACCAGCCCGGGAACTGCGATGCGTACAGCAGCAGCACCACGGCGTTCGCGGCCCGGAGCTGTCCGATGCGGAAGATCGACAGCGGCACGAGCGGCTGGCTCGCGAACCGGGCCTCGACGAGCAGGAATGCGGCCATCAGCACCGCCCCGCCGATCAGCGGCACGAGCACCCCCGGCACGCCCCACCCGAGCGTGTCGGTGCGCACGATCCCGAACGTCAGGCTGACCAGGCTGGCGGTGACGAGCACCGCGCCGGTCAGGTCGAAGTGGCGAGTCCCCTCGGCGGGGGCCGACGCCGGGATCAGGCGCGAGCCCAGCGCGACGACGATGATTCCAAGCGGCACGTTCACGGCGAAGATCGCCTGCCATCCGAACGCCTGCGTCAGGACGCCGCCCAACAGCGCGCCGGACGAGGCGCCGAGACCACCGACCGCGCCCCAGGCCGCCAGGCCACGGTTGCGCTCGCGGCCTTCGGCGAACGAGGAGGTAATGATCGACAGGGTGGCCGGCGACAGCACGGCACCGCTGATGCCCTGAACCGCGCGGGCGGCGATCAGCAGAGTGCGCGAATCGGCCAACGCGCATCCGAGCGAGGACACCGCGAACAGCGCGGTGCCGACGAGGAACACACGCCGGCGCCCGAGCAAGTCGGCCGAGCGACCGCCGAGCATCAGGAAGCCGGCAAACGTGAGCGTGTAGGCATTGACGACCCATTGCAGGCCGGTGGTCGAGAAGTGCAGCCCGGACCGCATCGACGGCAGCGCCACGTTGACGATCGCGACGTCGAGGATGACCATGAACTGGGCGAGGCAGACGACGGCAAGGAGCGCGTTCTTATCGCGCGCGGATTCAGTTTTCACGGGGGCGGTGGTGTTCACGAGTGGTATGGTGGGCTGATGCTTATCCAGGTACAAGAGAGGGGTTTATCCTGGTAGTAGATGTCACACCCAAGTCATCGGATAACGGCAAAGGCCCTGCTCGCGTGAGACAGGGAGCGAATGGGGAGCGCCGGCGCGAAGAACTCGCCGACTTCCTCCGCACCAAGCGCTCGAGCCTCCAGCCCGAGGACGTGGGGCTTCCGGACGGCGGCCGCCGGCGCACGCCCGGGCTCCGGCGCGAGGAAGTCGCGCTGCTCGCCGGGGTCGGGACAACCTGGTACACGTGGCTCGAGCAGGGACGCGACGTTCGCGCGTCGCTCGACGTGCTCGAGGCGTTGTCCCGCGCGCTGCGCCTGACGGGCGCCGAGCGCGCGCATCTGATCTTGCTCGGCCGCGGCGAGCAGGCCAAACCGTGCAAGGCGCCGGCCGAGGAGGTCTCGCTCAACCTGCGGCGTTTGGTCGAGAACGTCGGACCAGGTCCCGCCTACTTGCTGGGCCGCCGATGGGACTACCTCGCCTGGAACAGGTCATTCGGGGCCGTGTTCGGCTGGGAGCCGGGTCCCGATCCCCTGACGCGCAACCACGTCTGGCTGTGGTTCATGGATCCGTCGCGCCGGTCTCTGTGTTCCGGCGACTGGGCCGCGAGCGCTCGTCTGCTCGTGGCCAAGTTCCGCGGCGACAGCGCGAAGAACATCGGCGACCCGGCATTCGAGGAGCTGATTTCGGTCCTCAATGCATCCAGTCCGGAGTTTCGGAAGCTGTGGAAGCGCCACGAGGTCGCCGGCAGTGGCGATGGGCACAAGGAGCTGACGCATCCCGTGGCCGGCCAGCTCGCGTTCGACCACGCCGTCTTCCACCACGGCGAATCGGGTGAGCAGCGCCTGATTCTGTACACGCCGTCGTGCGAACACGACACCCGGGCCAAGCTCGCGCGGTTGCTCGGAGATGAAGACGCGGACTCGCGTGAGCTCGAGCTCGCGCTGGCCGTTGGCTGAATGTGAACGCGCCGCGGTGTTACGCCCACGTGACCACTGTCTCGTTAACGTCAACGCGGTCTTCGACAGCTCTTAAGGAGGCTTGACGTTGCCCTGCCGGAGCCTTGATCAGATAACCGCATGACCACGCGAGCGCCCCTCCCTCCCGAACACACCTTCGCTCCGTCCCGCAAGGCCGAGACCGCGGCGCTCGAAGCCGGCGCGATCGAGCCGATCCGCGACTCGCTCGCGCTGCTCGAGCACCGCACCCGCATCCGCGCGATCAGCCGGCGGCTGGCCCCCTTCGGTCACTACTTGGCGTTTGCTGACGACGGCACCGAGTGGCTCGTCCCGCTGGACGCCAAGGTCACCCACATCGGCCGCGGTCTGACCTCCGACGTACGGATCGAGGAGCAGCGCGTGTCGCGCAGCCACGCGATCCTCGTTCGCCACGGCCACGCCACGCGCCTGCTCGACAACCGCAGCGCGAACGGCACGTTCGTCAACGGCCGCCAGATCATCGCCACCAATATCGCGGATGGCGACGTCATCCGCCTCGGGCCGGTGGTTATGACCTACGTTCAGGTCGTTTGAGCCCGCACCGCGCGCGCGTCGCAGACCCTCCCTCCCCGGTCTGCGGCGGCGCGGTGCGAGGCGACAAATAGCGCGCCCCGATCGGCAGAACCCAGGAGCAGAGCTCCGCGTCCGCCTGGGAACGAAATCGGCGTCCCAAACGTATAAGCGTTGACCCCGTGACTTCGGACGTAGGGAGGACTTGCGATGAGGTGGCTCTCGCTGATCGCGCTTTCGGTGATCGCGCTGGCCGCGCCGTCCAGCGCGCTGGGCGACGGAGGCCCCGCGCTGCCGGTACAGGGTGGCACCGGGGTCAGCGCTCCGGGCGCTACGTACGCGTACGTGGCGGTCGCTGCCGGCCGCGACGCGACCGCGGTTAGGCGGGTCGGAGCGGGGCCGGCCGCGGGCCCGTCCTCGATCCGCGTCTCGGGTGAATACGGGATTCCGGGTGTCGGCTCCAGCGGCCAGACGACGGGACTGTCGGCCGACGGCCACACGCTCGTGCTCGCCGAGCTGTTCGGCGGTGCGGTGCCGCGGACCACGCGGCTGCTCGTGCTCGACACGCCCCGTCTCGGCGTCCGCGCGCGGATCGCGCTACCCGGGTGGTCGGTCGTTGATGCGATCTCCCCGGACGGGCGGTGGCTGTACCTCATCCACTATCCGTCGTACGGAAAGCTGAGCCGGTACGAGGTGCTCGCCTACGACTTGGTCACGCGCCACCCGCTCGCGAAGCCGATCGTCGACCCGCATGACGGCGACGAGGCGATGACCGGATTTCCGGTGACGCGCGTGATGAGCGCCGACGGTCGCTGGGCCTACACCCTCTACATACGGGCCTCGGGTGAGCCGTTCATCCACGCGCTCGATACGGCCGGCGTTCGCGCGGTCTGCGTCGACCTGCCAGCGTCGCTCGGCCAGATCGACATCGGAAATGCAAGCCTCAGCCTCGGCGCCGGCGGCAAGACGATCCGGATCGACGCGGACGGAGTGACCCAGGCCATCGTCGACACGCGCACGTTCGCCGCGAGAGTGGTGCACAGCGCCCCATTCGTCACCGAGCGGACTCTCAAGACAGTGGCGCCGTTCGCGCGCACGTCGAGCACGCGCGACTCCGGCGGCCTCCCGTGGGTGCTCCTGCTCGCGGCGGCGGTGATCGCGGCCATCGGGGGCGCCGTCGGGCTTACGACGCGACTCGGAGTCCGCTGAGTTTGAAATCGTTCGCCCGGGATGGCCCCGGTTCCCCCGAAGATCGCCTTCGTCGGCGGCACGCTCGACCGCGCCGCCGAGCTCCGCAACGACGGCCGCGCCGATCGTCTGCGCGAGCTCGACAGCTCGCGGGCCGTGCTCGTCGGAGACGGGGAGGACGTGGCGATCGCCGGCGACGGCGGCCCGCTCGCGCGCGTGCCTCTGTCCGACCTGCCGGCTGATGCGGAGCTCACGTTCCTCGGGCTCGAGCCGGACGGGGCGGCCGTGTTCGCCTACGACGCGCGCGCCCCGTGGCTCGACGCGCCCGTGGGCACCACATTCGTTCCGTTGCGAACCTTGGCCGGCCGGCTCGGCCCGGACGACGCGGCGCTCGCCGCCTACGCCGTCGGGATGGTTGGCTGGCATCGCGTCCAGCATTTCTGCGGGCGCTGCGGAAGCGCCACCGAGATCGAGGCGGCCGGGCACCGGCGTCGCTGTCCCGTGTGCGGGCTGGTGCATTTCCCGCGCACCGACCCCGCGATTACGATGCTCGTGCAGTCGGGCGAGCGTTGCCTGTTGAGTCGCCGGCGCGGCGCCCCGGAGAACCGGTGGTCGGCGCTCGCCGGGTTCGTCGAGCCGGGCGAGACGCCCGAGGAGGCGGTCGTCCGCGAAGCCCGCGAGGAGACCGGCGTCGAGGTCGTCGGGGTCGAGTACGTCACCGCCCAGCCGTGGCCGTTTCCGCACGCGTTGATGATCGGGTACAGGGCGTTCGCCGATCCGCCGCCGGCCGGCGCCGAGCCGACGCCGGACCGGGAGGAGCTGGTCGAGGCGCGGTGGTGGGACCGTTCCGAGCTGTCGAACGCCCTCCGTGAAGATGCGATCGCCCTGCCGCCACCGGGGACGATCGGCAACTACCTGATCTCGACCTGGCTCGCCAGGGACTAGCGCGGCCGCACGCGGGGTCGCGCGAGGTCGTAGGCGGGATGAGTTGGCGCGCTCCCGTCCGGACGGGCCCGCACGGTCCCACGGATGCCGCCGCAGGCGGCCCATCCCCACCGATTCAGGCTTTCTCCACACTCGCCCTCCCCCGCGAGCGTGAATTCAGATTCACCCGGCCCCGCCACGGCTAACACCGCACTCGCCGTGCGCGATTCGCCGAATGTGGACTTAACCGGGATCGGGGTACGCGGCATATGGGCCACTTCGCCGATCTCGCCGGCGAGGGAACGCTGAGTGCAGAGAGGTCACTCGCCCCCCGGGGCGATGTCTACGAGCAGCCGGACTCCTCAGCGCTGCTCTTGGATCCGGATCAGGTTCCCCGAGTTATCGCGGAAGGCGCAGTCGCGGACGCCGTACGGCTGGTCGGTCGGCTCCTGGACGACCTCGGCGTCGCCGGCCTGGAGTCGCTCGAACGTTCCGTCGAGGTCGGTGGTGGCGAGGTTGATGCTGGCGTAGGTGCCCTTGGCCATCATCTCGGCGATGGTGCGCCGTTCCTCGTCGGTGAGGCCGGGCGCGGCTTGTGGCGGGTACAGGACGATGGACGTCTCGGGCTGGTCGGCGGGGCCGACCGTGATCCAGTGCATGCCGGCGTACTCGACGTCGTTGCGGACCTCGAAGCCGAGCGTGTCGCGATAGAAGGCCAGCGACGCTTGCGGGTCGTTGTGGGGCAGCATGGTGCTGTGGATGGTGATGTTCATGGCGGTCACTCTAGGTGTGGCTACTTGACCTGCGCTTCTCGATTCCTGACTGGTTTGGTCACCTGCTTGGCGACGCACGACGGCATCCCCGCCGTGGCGCGCGCCTGCTCGCGGCGGTAGGCGCTCGGCGGCATGCCGACCAGTTCGGTGAAGCGAGTGCTGAACGTCCCGAGCGACGCGCAGCCCACCTCGAAACACACCTCGGTGACGCTGAGGTCGCCGCGACGGAGCAGGGCCATCGCGCGCTCGATCCGGCGCGTCATCAGGTAGCTGTACGGCGACTCGCCATACGCCAGCTTGAACTGGCGGCTGAGGTGCCCGGCCGACATGTGCGCCCCGCGGGCGAGCGCCTCGACGTCCAGCGGCATCGCGTACTCCCGGTCGATCCGGTCGCGTACGCGGCGCAATCGCGCGAGCTCGCGCAGATGCTCGGTCTCGCAGGGTCCATCGTTCACCCCCGAGATGCTGCCACGTGTGAGCCCTGCCCGTCGGCGGCGGTTACGACCCCGTGGGATCCTGGAGCAGCCCGAGGTCGTTGCCATCGGCGTCGGTGACGGTAGCCACGAGGCGGCCGCCGCCGACGTCGTGAGCGGCCTCCTTCACGCTGGCGCCCGCGGCGATCAGCTCGGCCAGCTTCGCCTCGATGTCCGAAACCTCCCAGAAGGTCACGGGTGAGGTCATACCCTGAGGTCCCCCGCCCGGCACCAGCCCGACGTGCTGACCGCCGGCCTCAAACCCGACGTAATAGGACGAGTCCGCCGTCGGCGGAACGCCGAGCAGGGCGGTGTACAGCGGCTTGGCCCGCTCCAGGTCGGAAACGGGGTGCAGGACGACTTTGATTCCTAGGGTGGAGGTTTCGGTCATGGTGACTCCTCACTTGTTTGAACGGTGACTTCCATGGCCGCCAGGCTAGCCGCGGGTGCATGACCGCGCTTCTCGATTCCTGACCGGTTTCCTCAACGCTGCGCGCCGGGTTCAGGAGACCGATTCGCGGAGGCCGCGGACCACGTCGCGGTGCTCCCGCATCGTCTCCATCCCGTCCGCACCCGGCTGGCGGCCGAAGCCGCAGTACATCGCGACGCCGAAGTCACTCAGGTACCGCGATGCGGTGGCGTGACGGCGTCTCAGTCCCGCGATGCCGTCGATCGGGAGCACGATCCCGAGATACACGCGCGTGTCCCCGACGTCGAGATCGCTCAAAGGCCGGAAGAAGCGCTTGTCCTCGCTGCGCAGGTAGCGCGGCCCGGCCATGTGCACCCAGTCGACCGTCCGCCCCGAGTTCGCGACGGCGTAGTTGGCCATCCGCACGAGCACGTCGTAGTCGCGCGCCTCGTACATCGGCCACTCCGGAAATGTCCCGTAGCAAAGGTGGTAACCCACCATGACGTCTTCGGGGATCTGAGGCGTGAGCCGGCTCACCGGACCGGCGAACCGCTCCCACGCCCCCTCGGAGGTCCACGCCAGCACCCCCTCGATGTCCTGGACCTCGTAGGCCATGTCCCACTGGATCGCGAGGTCGGCGGCCGGCACCTCGCCGAGGAGCCGTACGAGTTCGCGGCCGACGAGGTCCTCGAAGGCGCGCTCGGCGACCGGGTAGTCGCCCGCGAAGTCGGCCTTGAAGGCGTTGAGCGCGCTCGAGGGGAACGGCAGCCCGACCTGGAACCGTACCCCGGTCGGGATGACGCCGTCGTCGCGGAGCGCGCAGAAGATCCCATACGACTCGATCGCGTCGTCGATCCGCGGCCAGCTGCCGAAGTGCAGCTCGCCGGCCCCGGACCGGATCTTGAACACGGGCGTCTCGTAGGCGTGCCTCGGGATCCCGGTCGGCGAGTCGGTCTCCTGCACGACCTCGACGTCGGGGTTAGGACGCGCCAGTCGCTCGCGCTCGTAGCCCACCCACGCCGCGCGCGGGCCGGTCTCGCCGTCAGGCAGCGCGAACACGAGGCCACCGAACAGCTCCGCGCCCGCGCGTAACGCCTCCTCGGTCGACCGCGCCGGCAGGCTCCCTACTAACAGCAGCTCGCTCTTCGCTCGCGAGCCGGGGCTCACGTCGCCTCGCCCGCGATCTCGTCGATCATGTCGGTCACGTCCCGCGCGACCAGCGCCGCGTACGCGCCGCGCCGCTCCATCAGCTCGTCGTGGGTGCCGCTCTCGATCACCTGGCCGTGGTCGAGCACGACGATCTGATCGGCGTCGCGGACGGTCGACAGGCGGTGGGCGATCGTGATCGTTGTCCGGCCCTCGGCCAGGCGCTCGAGTTCGGCCTGGACCGCGGCCTCGGTCTGGGTGTCGAGCGAGCTCGTGGCCTCGTCGAGGACCAGCACGGGCGGATTGCGGAGCACCGTGCGGGCGATCGCCATCCGCTGCTTCTCTCCTCCCGAGAAGCGGTAGCCGCGCTCGCCCACGATCGTGTCGTAGCCGTCGGGGAGCGAGGCGATCAGGTTGTGGATCCGCGCCGTGCGCGCCGCCTCCTCGATCTCCTCATCGGTGGCGTCGGGCCGGGCAAAGCGGAGGTTCTCCCGCACGCTGGCGTGGAACAGGTACGTCTCCTGCGAGACGACGCCGACCGTCGCCGCCAGCGACTCGAGCGAGGCGTCGCGCACGTCGACCCCGTCGATCGTGACCCGCCCCTCCTGCGGCTCGTACAGCCGCGCCACCAGGTAGCCGACCGTTGTCTTGCCGGCGCCGGTCTCACCGACAACCGCGGTCCGCGTCCCAGCCGGGACGACCAGGTCGATATCGCGCAGCGTCCATGGCGAATCCGCTGAGGCGGATTCGCCGAGGCCCTCATAGCGGAACGACACGTCCTCGAAGCGCACCTCGCCGAGCAGCTCACTTGGCCGCAGCTCGACCGGATGCTCCTTCTCGACGATGTCGACGGGAAGATCCAGATATTCGAAGATGCGGTCGAACAGCGCCAGCGACGTCTGCATGTCGGCCTGGACGCTGAGCAGCGACTGGATCGGAAACAGCAGCCTGGTCTGGAGCGTGGTGAACGCGACCACGGTGCCGATCGAGATCGTCTTCCCGATAACCGTCTGCCCGGCGAGCCAGTAGATGATCGCCGGCTGGACCGCGAACGTGAACTGGATCGTCGCCATCATCCAGCGCCCGGCCATGCGCGAGCGAACCTCGAGGTCGGCGATGCCCTTCGACTCGCCGGTGAACCGGTCGGCAAGATCGGCGCCCCGGCCCATGGTCTTGCCGAGCATGATCCCGGACACCGACAGCGATTCGGCGACCAGCGCCGACATATCGGCCAGCTGGCGCTGCTGCTCGGTCGTGATCCGGCGGCGGATCTGACCGACGCGCCGCGTCATCCACACCGACGGCGGCACGAACACGAGCGAGATGATCGCCAGACGCCAGTCGAGCAGGCACATGGCGACGAGCGAGGCGATGACCGTGGTCGCGTTCTGCGCGATCGTGGTCGCCGTCGTGGTCACGACACTGTCAAGTCCGCCGATGTCGTTGGCGATCCGCGACTGCACCTCACCGGTTCGGGTGCGCGTGAAGAACGCGAGCGACATCTTCTGGAGGTGCTGGTAGACGGCGGCGCGCAGGTCGTGCATCACCCGTTGGCCGACGACGTTCGACATGTACGTCTGCCACACGCTGGTGGCGTTGGTGAAGATCGAGATCGCGATCATTGCCAGCACCGTCACCGTCAGCACGGTCTCGTCGTGCTGCAGGATCCCGACGTCGAGCGCTCTGCGGAGCAGGAACGGTTGGAGAATCGCGATGCCGGCCGAGACGACGATCAGGACGAGCACGGCCGCGAGCCGGAGCCGGTAGGGCTTGAACAGCGCGAGGATGCGGCCGGTGTCGCGCTGGCGCGTCGGATCCATCAGCGGCGGCGGCTTGCGCGACGGACCGCGCAGCGACCGCATCACGCCACTGCCGCCGGCGCCGTGAGAGGCCGCAAACCCGTGATTCCCAGAGCTCATCTACCCCCATGATGACAGCGGTGCACACTTCGCTTGGCAACGAAATGTGATGGCGCTACCGTATGCAATATGGGGCACGGCGACGCCGACATAGCCAGCATAGGCGCACTGATCGCCGATCCCGGGCGGGCGCGCATCTTGCTCGCGCTCGGCGACGGCCGCGCGCTCCCGGCGAGCGTGCTCGCCGACGAGGCCGGCGTCGCGGCCTCGACCGCCAGCGCCCACCTGGGCAAGCTGGTCAAGGGGGGCATGCTCAGGGTCGAGCGCCACGGCCGCCACCGCTACTTCCGCGTGTCCGGCCCCGAGGTCGGCGAGCTCATCGAAGCGCTCGCTCGGATCTCGCCGCCCGCTCAGGTGCGCTCGCTCAAGCAGGGCAGCAAGGCCCAGGCGGTCCGGTTCGCCCGTACCTGCTACGACCACCTCGCGGGGATGCTGGGCACCCGGCTGATGCAGGCGCTGCTCGACCGCGAGGTCATCGCGGGCGGCGACGGCGTGTTCGATCCCGGCGCCGCGCAAGAGGACCGGCTGGCGGCGTTCGGTTCCGACCTCGACTACCGGGTCACGCCGGGCGGCGTCAAAGAGCTCAAAGCGTTCGGCATCGATTTCGACGCTCTGCCGCCACGCCGCCCCTTGATCAGGTACTGCGTCGACTGGAGCGAGCAGCGCCACCATCTGGCCGGGTCGCTCGGCGCCGCGCTCGCGACGCGAATGATCGACATCGGGTGGGTGCGCAAGGCCGACCGCAGCCGCGCTGTGCACGTGAGCGACGCCGGTTTCGACGGCCTCCGAGAGCATTTCGGGGTCGACTTGAGCTCGCACTCAGCGCCTGAGCGATACTGAAGACATGTCCGGTCAGGAGGTAGGTCTCGCCGTTTCCGTGTTTCTCGCGTGCGCGGTCGAGGCGGTCGAGGCGCTCACGATCGTGCTCGCGGTCGGTGTCACTCGAAGCTGGCGCTCGGCGCTGACGGGCGTCGGCGCCGCGACCCTGGCGCTCGCGGTGATCGTCGCCGCGCTCGGACCCGCGCTCACGGCGCTGCCAATCGACGTGCTCCGGGTCGTTGTCGGCGGCCTGCTGCTCGTGTTCGGGTTGCAGTGGCTCCGCAAGGCGGTGCTCCGCTACACCGGCCTCAAGGCGCTCCACGACGAGGACAAGGCGTTCGCCGCGGAGACCGACGCCGCCCGAGCGGCAGGGCGTCCCGACGCGGGCTTCGACGGCTACTCGTTCACGATCGCGTTCAAGGGCGTGCTCCTCGAGGGGCTCGAGGTCGCGTTCATCGTGCTCACGTTCGGCGCCAGCCAGCACAACGTCGGCCTCGCGGCCGCCGCGGCCGCGGTAGCGATCGCGGTCGTCGTCCTCGCCGGCGTCCTCGTCCGCGCTCCCCTGGCGCGCGTGCCCGAGAACACGATGAAGTTCTTCGTCGGCGTGATGCTCACGTCGTTCGGGATCTTCTGGGGCGCCGAGGGAGCGGGCGCGACCTGGCCGGGCGGCGACGCTGCGCTGCTCGTGATCATCCCCGGCGTCGCGCTCGCGGCACTCGGGATGGTCAGATGGCTGCGGCGCGCGCCCGGCGTCCAGCGACCGCTCGGAGAGACGGCATGAGCTGGATCGTCCGAGCTGCGCGGGCGGTTTGGGAGTTCGTCGTCGGCGACGATCCGCTGACCGCGTTCGGGGTCGTGGTGGCGCTCGGCGCCACCGCGCTCATCGCCGGCGCGGGCGCGCCGGCGTGGTGGGTCATGCCGGTCGGGGTGCTGGCGCTACTCGTGCTGTCGCTCCGCCGGGCGGCGCGCTGAACCCCGGCGGCGCGCAGTCCCGGGTGGCGCGCTGATCCCGGGCGGCGCGCTGATCCCCGGTGGGCGCTGAGCGGGGGCGCTACCGGCGATCGGTGAACCCGGGCGGAAGTAGCAGCGACCACATCCGGGGCGGAGAGTCCTGAGCCAGCCGCCGCGGCAGCGGCGCGACCGGGGCCGGCCGCGGTTCCGGCGTGTGCGGGCGAGCAGCGCGGCGAAACCTTCTGAGCTTCATTCTCGGGACCCCCTGATGTCCGTAAAACCCGCTATTTGCGGGCATGAGTCCGCTCTGTATACCCGATGGACCGGCGGTTTCACCAGCTCACGTTGAAAAACAACGTACGCCTACGGATGCAAGGAACGACGCGGCCGGGAGTCCACCCCGGCCGCGCCTGCGCGATCAGCGGCTTGCTGCGAGCGCCGCGATCCTCGCCGTGGCGCGGCCGCCCCGGCCCGCGCCGGTCTCGACAACGGTGAACGTCGCCGACTCCTTGCCCCCGTTACCGAGCGCGGTCACCGCCGCCGCCGGCAGCTTGACCGTGAGCGTGAGCGCGTGTCCCACCTTGACCGCGCCGCTCACCGGCCCGAGCTTGTACGTCTTCGACTTCTGCTTGCCGTGCTTCGGCTTCTTGCCGATGAGCTCGGTGAGCGTGCCGGTCAGCTTGACCTTGCCCGCCTGATTGCACTTGACCGTGAGGGTGAGCGTCCCCGGCTTGACCGCCGGCGCGCCCTTCTTGGCCTTTCCCTTCCGCGCGGCCAGCAGGACCTTGTTGCCGGTCGGCTTGAGCGCGCACTTTGCCGCGGGCGCCGCCGAAGTCGCCGTGGTCGTCATCGGGACCGGGGTGGTGGTCGGGCTCGGGCTTGTGGTCGCCGGCGGGGGCGCGGTGCTGAGCTGATCGTTCAGCACGAACGCGGTCTCGTCGAGACGATCGAGCGTCGGGCCGATGTACGGGCTTTCCTCGGCGAAAGTTGCGCTCGTGGTCTGAGCCGTCGCGATGTCCGGGCTCAGCCGGACGTGGCCCTGGAGGGCGGGCGCGTTCCCGGCCGGCGGAACGATGTGCGCGTTGATCGCGCCGGCCAGCTGCGAGGCGCGCTGGTCGACCAGGTTCGCGATCAGGTCGGCGGGATCCGTGACCGGCAGGACGCTGTTGGTCGGGTCGTCGTTGATCGCGGCCTCGTACAGGTTCACGACCTGCGCGGGCACGTTCAGGGCCCGCACCGTCCCGGCGAGACCACCGCTCGTCGGCGCGAACGTGTCTGAGTTCGTACCGGAGACGAGACCCTGAAGGGCGTCGTCGCTGGCGAGCGCCTGCGGCAACCCGAGCGAGACGTACCCGTCGAGAAGCTCGTTGGCGCCGTCCAGGCGGATCGCGGCCTGCTGCACGTTGTCGGCCTGCGAATCGCCGGCGGTGAGGCCTCCGCCGCCCGCTGATGATGTGGTTGTAGACGTCCCGGCGCAGGCTCGAGAGCTCGTTCTCCACCGCCGTCGAGGCGGCGCTGAAGGCGGCGGGCGCCGACAGGTTGACCAGGCCGAAATCGCCCGATAGATCGGGGCAACCGCTGGCCCCGGTCAGCCAGCCTCCGACGACGGTGGCGAGGACGTCGGGCGCGAATGACTTCATCGGGTCCGGCGTGCCTGCGCAGTCGAACACTTCCGACAGGGATGTGTCTGCCTTCGCGATCTCGACGTGCGTGTTGCCCTGGCCGGTCCAGTAGTACTGGATCTCTGCGACCAGGCTGGCGAAGTTGTTCCCGTCGGTACCGGTGTACGCGGCGTACCAGCAGGCCGAGATCGTGCCCAGGCCCAGCCTGGCCGCCGTCTGGAACTGGGGATCGATCCCGGCGATCAGCGACGTCGGCAGCGACGGCAGCGTCTTACCGGCGATGTTGGGATCGCCGTAGAAGCCGGCGACGTTCGAACACACCGGGATGTTCTGCAGCGAGGTCAGCTTCTGGACACCGGCAGTGTCCGGCAGCTGCTGGGGGCTTCCCCAGGGATTGACGGGCGAGACATCCATCTGCGGGGAGGTAGCCACCGGGAGGGTCGACAGGTAGGTCTGCTCCTCTTTCTTGATCGCCTGCCACAGGCTCGGCGGCGTTCCGCCGGCATGGTTGTTCCCGTCGCCCCAGTAACGGAAGTAGTTCAGCGCCGCGTCGAGGGTCTTGTTGCCCGTCCCGCCCGCGTCGGCGCCGGCGTTGTCGACCGACAGTTGCGACAGCGCGTTCGCGATCAGCTGCCCCTCCTGCTGGATGGCCTGGAGCTGCGCGATCCGCGTCGGTGTCACGTACGAGGGGTTCTCGAGGAGAAGTTGCGAGAACGCACGGGCCGAGGTGGCCCAGAAGTCCGGGTCGGGCAGGCATAGGCCCTGGCCAGGATTCGCGTTCGGCGGGCAGGTCGTGGTGAGTGCGCCCGGCCAGCCCACGCTCGCCGGCGCATCGGTCACGCCGGCGCCGAAGTAGTTGAAAAGGTTGATGTTCGTGTCCAGCGTCAGCGGATCGGTGCCCGCGACGAGGCTGTCCGCGTTCACCGCGTCGAAGCCCGTGGGGACGGTCAACAGCGTCTGGGTCACAGCGGTGCTGGTCGCGTCCTGATACAGCGCGCCCGCCGCCTGCGCGAACTGGGTCTGCGGCAACGGCGTGCCATTGGCCTGCTGGAAGCCGATGTACTGGTTGACGAGTGTGCCGAGATCGTTGCGGGCACCCTGCGCGAACAGCGACTGCACCTCGGACTGGAGATGGTCGACCGAGCTCTGCAGGTTCGCGACCTGGGTCGCGAGCTGCGTCAGCTGCTGCTGGGCGTTCGTGATCTGCGCGGCGATCTGCGAGACCTGGGTCGAGAGGTTCCCCAGCTGCGCGTCGACAACCTGGAATGCGCCCTCGGTGTACTGCTCGAAGTCGGACAGCTGCTGGGCGATCCCCTGGATGCCCTGGAGGATCAGCGTGTTCGGGTCCGGTCCGCTGAACGCGAACCCGGTGGCGTCGCCGACCACGTTCAGCAGCGCTCCGACGGCGGCGACTGGGTCGATCTCCGAGACCGACAGCGACACGCCGAGCGACAGCACGTCGAACCCGGCCTTCTCGGCCTGCTGGAAGCTCTGGTTGTTCAGGTAGGCGTTCTCCTCCTCAGCGAGCTGTGCACCGGCCTGGGTCTCGGCGGCGTTGACCAACGCGAGCGTCTGGTCTGCCGCGCCGAGCGCGTTGGCCTCGGCGGCGGTCGCCGCCTGCTCGTCGTTGATCGTCGCCAGCTCGCCGGGCTGGTCGCTCTGTGCTTGATTTCTCGCCGTCTGGCAGCTTGCCGACGTGTCGGTCGGCCCGTTCGGACAGTTCTGGGCGACGAGCTGAGCGTCGTGGAGCGCGCCGGATGCGCAGTCGTTCGGGGATGTCCCTGAAGTTCCCGACGCGATCGTGCAGTTCGCCCCGGCGATCTGCTGAATGCCGCCGTCGATCAGGCTCTCGAGCGCCCCGACGGTCGTGTCGAGGCTCCCGTCCGGCGCCGTCATGTTGACCAGCGACCTGATTGCCGAGTTCTGAAGCGCCGGATTCTCGCCGAGCAGGGTCTGGGTGGAGTCGAACACGCTCTCGTTCGAGACCTGCTTCCAGAGGGTGTCCCGCGCCTGTCCGAACTCGTTGTCGCTGCTGGCCAGGACCCAGGTGTGGGCGAGCGTCCCCTCGGGGGAGAACGCATTGAAGGAAAGGGTGTCGAGCGAGTCGGCGGAGGCGTCGAACGACTGGCCGAGGAATTGGGTCGACCGCTCGGAGACCGTCAGAGCCTGGTTGGTCACCTGCGCCAGCGCGTGCTGCGCCTCGGGCGCCGGGTTCGACGCCGTGAGCGCGCGCAGGATCGCGAGGATCCGCTCGTTGCCACCCATCACGGTGAGCGTCGCCGGCGAGATCGCCTGCGAGCCCGACGCGAGCGCGGCCTGAAGACCCTGGATGTCTGTCACCGCCTGACTCGAGGCGAGCGTCGGGTTGTCGGTGTAGAGCTGCTGGAGAACCTTCTCCAGCACCACGCTCTCGGTCCCGCTCGGGATCAGGCTGAGACGCCCCACATCGCCGGCGACGAACAGCGTCTGGGCCACCTGCGCCTGCGAGAGGTGCACGGGCGTGCTCGGGCTGGCCGTCGCCTGTGCGACCCCGGCGATGACAAGGGTGCTCGCGAGCGTTGCCGCGAGGGCGGCGAGCGCCAGCCTGAAGCGAGTGCGCATTCCCTACCTCTCTGGAATCGAAGAGCCTGGATGAAGATCGTGAAGAAGCGGAGGGGCCTTCCGGCGAGGGATACGGAAGGCCCCTCCTGGGGGGTGGTTGTTGGCTTAGCCGATGAAGCCGGTGTACCCGGCGAAGCAGTCGTGGGACGGGCTGCCGTTGCCCGAGGGCCAGTTGACGCCGTCGTTGTAGAAGACGTCCACTTCCTGACCGTCGGCCGCGATCTCCGTCGAGTCCGAGGCGCTTCCGACCTGGTCGAAGTCACCCGCGTTCAGCGGCGCATTCTGCGTTGTGTCCATCGCGTCGCTGTTGGTGTGGATGTTGATCTTCGTACCGGCCGGCTGGGGGCCGCCGTTGGCGTCCATGTCGGCCGTCGTGTTGGCGGTGACGTCGAACGTCACCTGCTGCGCCCCGGGCTGGCCGCTCGGGTCAGAGCAGGTCGAGCTGAAGGTGAAGTGGCCCGCGTGGCCGAGGACCTTGGTCTGGCCGATGCGCAGGAACTTCTCGCCGCCGGAGCTGACGAAATGCTTGGCCGCCAGGTAGTAGCTCGGCGGCTGTCCGCCCAGACGCTGCGAGTTGTTGGCGAGCTGGGTCGCGGCAACCGCGGCGCCACCGCCGAGCGCCACGAACAGCGCCACCAGCGCGAGCACAAACGAGGGTGAGAACCAACGTGACTTCACAGGAACCTCCGATGTTGAGTGCCGATCCGACGGGCTCGAGGGGAATCCGTCGCCGGAGATCCTGCGGCTAAATCGGGACCTGCACATCGGGCAGTTGCCCCGTCTTGCGCGGGCGGTCGTTTAGAAGTTGGTCATCGTCGTTTAGGCCGCCGCGCTGGTGTCTTTAGACTTCGTTGCCACCAGCGCCGTGGGGAGTCGGGCGCGCGGCAACACAGCCACGACGGCGAGGTGCCACCTACTGATCGAGGAAACCCCCTACTGATCGAGGAAACCGCAACCCAGATGAGACAGCCGAGCGAAGCGGCGCTCGGGAATCTGCCGGTGAGGCTGACCAGACTCGTCGGGCGAGATACTGCGCTGGGCGAGCTTCGGTCGCTGGTTTGGCGCACCCGAGTTCTGACCTTGGCCGGGCCCGGCGGCGCGGGAAAGACGCGCCTGGCGATCGCCGTCGCGGATGCGATGCGACCGGACTTCATCGGAGGAGCTTGGTGGGTCGACCTGTCGTCGACGTTCGATCCCCATCTGGTGCCCCAGGTGGTGGCGTCCACCGTGTTGGAGAGCGAGCTGACCGGCGATCCCGCGCCGGCGGCCCTCGCCCACCGGTTCCCCGAACCGACTCTGCTGGTGCTCGACAACTGCGAGCAGGTGGTCGACGGTTGCGCTGAGCTGATCGTCGCGCTGCTCGAGCGCTCCCAGTCGCTCCGGGTCGTCGCGACGAGCCGGCAACCGCTCGGGGTACCGGGCGAGCAGGTGTGGCGGGTCGGCGGCCTGGCGGTCACCGAACCGGACGCTGTCGACGAGGACCCCGGCGAGGACGATTCCGAGGACGGCGCGGTGTCGCTGTTCATCGAGCGCGCCGCCGAGGCCTCGAGCCGGTTCGATCCCGATGCCCCGGGCGTGCGCGAAACGATCCGCCGGATCTGCCGGTACCTGGACGGGATGCCGTTGCCAATCGAGCTGGCCGCGGCGCGCGTGCCCGTGCTGTCCGTCGCCCAGATCGCCGAACGGCTCGAGCGCGACGCGAGCGTGCTCCGCCACACCAGCCGCACCGCCCCCGAGCGCCACCGGACCCTCGACGCGATGCTCGAGTGGAGCCACCGGATGCTCGAGCCCGAGGAGCAGCGACTGTTCAGACGCCTCGGCGCGTTCCGCGGCACGTTCTCGCTGCCGGCGGCGGAGTTTGTCTGCGGCGGCTACCAGCTCGACGCCGGCGACGTGCTCGATCTGCTCGCGGTGTTGATCGACCGCTCGCTCGTCCAGGTCGTCGACGATCCCGAGGAGCCGCGCTACCGGCTGCTGTCGACGGTGCGCCAGTACGCCGCCGCCAAGCTGTGGGACACCTCGGAGGCGCCGACCGTCAGCTGGCGGCACGCCGAGTTCTTCACGTCGATGGCCGCCGACGCGCAGGCAGGTCTCGCCGGGAGCGAGCAGCCCGGGTGGCTCCAGCGATTCGCCGCCGACCACGACAACCTGATCGCGGCGCTGCAGTGGCTGCGCGACGAGTCGATCGAGGAGTGCGCGCGGCTGGCCTCGCTGATGTGGCCGTTCTGGTACCAGCGTGGCTTCTACCGGGAAGCGTGGAGCTGGTTCGACCAGGTCCTCCTCCAGGCGGACCGTCTCTCCGCCGAGCGTCGCGCCGACATCCTCGTCAAGGCCGGCCAGGTCGCCTTCCTGCAGTGCGAGTACGAAGCCGCCAGCCGCCACCTGCAGACCGCCCTCGACCTCGTCGACGAGCTCGGCGACCGGCGCGCCGCCGCCACGGCGCTCCAGCGGCTGGGGTCGATCGCCCGCGAGCAGGCGCGATACGACGAGGCCCGCCAGGTGCACGAGCGAAGCCTCGCGATCTGGAGAGAGCTCGGGGATGCCGAGGGCGTCGCCGCGTCCCAGGACTATCTCGGGTTCGTCGCCTGGCTACGCGGCGACAGCGACACGGGCGAGGAGTTGTGCACCGCCGCGCTCGCGGAGTTCCAGCGGACGGGTGACCTCCAGGCCACCGCCACCGCGCTCGTCAACCTCGGCGCCTGCGCGCTCTACCGCGGCTCGCTCCCGATCGCGCGGCAGCGGCTCGAGAAGGCGCTGACGATCGCGCGCGAGCTCGGCTTTCAGGAAGGCATCGCCTGGTCGTTGAACGAGCTCGCGATCGCCGCTCGCCGCGCCCGTCGGCCGACCGGCGAGATCGCACCGATGCTGTGCGATGCTCTGGTCATCCACCGCCAGCTCGGGGACCGCTGGCGGCTGGCCAGCGTGCTCGAGGAGATCGCCGGCGCCGTTCTGGCCCGGAACGATCCCCGTCTGGCGATCGAGGTCATGGCTGCCGCCGAGGCCGTCCGCGAGCGGCTCGGCACGCCGATCCCGCCGGTCGAGGCGGAAGACCGCGACGCCGTTGTCGACCAGCTCGTCCGCAAGCTGAACGTGTCTACCTTCGCCGCGGCCTGGTCGGACGGCCGAAGCCGCGAGCTCGACGCCACGATCGAGGTGGTGCTCGAGGCGATCGAGACGCCCGACGGTTCTGAGACGGGCAGCGAGTCGATCGAGTCCCCCGTCTTGACCCCGCGGGAGCTCGCCGTGCTCGAGCTCCTCGCCTCGGGACACACCAACCGCGAGATCGCGTCCGCCCTGTTCATCAGCGCGAGCACGGCCGGCGTGCACGTGTCGAACATCCTGCGCAAGCTCGGCGCCAAGCGGCGCGTCGACGCCGCCGGCATCGCCCACCGGATGGGCCTGCTCCCGGTCCGCTGATTACGCCGTGGCGAGTCTTACCGGCAGCGTCTTCAGCTGGTTCACGAAGGTCGACAGCACCCACGTGGGCTCGCCGTCGAGCTCCATCGCCGGATAGCGCGCGAGCGTCTCCTCGAACAGGATCCGCAACTCGAGCCGCGCCAGCGCCGTGCCGAGGCAGAAGTGGCGGCCGCCCGCGCCGAACGCCTGATGCTCGGGGTTCCGGCGGACGTCGAACCGGTCGGGGTCCGCGTAGCGTGACTCCTCACGGTTAGAGGACACGTACCACATGACCACCTTCTGACCTTCGCGGATCGTCTGTCCCGCGAGGTCGGCATCGCAGGTCGCCGTGCGCGCGAAGTGCGCGAACGCCGGGAACATGCGCAACGACTCCTCGACCGCGCTTGGGATCAGAGAGCGATTCTCGAGCAACAGCCGGCGCTGGTCGGGCTGCTCGAGGATCGCCCGCATCCCGCTGCAGTAGGTCGCCTTGGTGCTGTCGTTGCCGGCGGCCATCAACAGGAAGAACCCCATCACGATCTCCTGCTCGTCGAGCTTCTGTCCCTCGACCTCGGCGTGGACGAGCACGCTGGTCAGATCGTCGGTCGGCCGCTCGCGCCGCTCGGCGATCAGGCGCCGGCAGCGGTCGAAGATCTCGGGGATGCTCTGCTCTCGCAGCGTTTCCACCCCGTGTGGGCTCATGTCCGGGTCGGCGACCGCGAGCGTCGCGTTCATCAGCCTCGCCCAGACGGCGTCGTCCTCGGGCGGGATCCCCATGAAGCTCCCGATCACGCGCGAGACGACCGGCTGCGCGACGTCGGTCACGAGGTCGCACCGATCGCGGCCGGCCAGCCGGTCGAGCACGCCGACCACGATCGCCCTGATCGCGGACTCGTGCGCGGCGATTCGCTTCGGCGTGAACCCGGCCTGGAACAGCATCTTGAGACGGTCGTGGCGGGGCGGGTCCATCCCGATGAACATCGAGCGGATCAGCTTCAGCGGGAACACGCCGACCGAGGTGATGCCCCCGAGCGCGGAGGAGAACGTGCGCCAGTCCCGGCTGACGGCATGGACGTCATCGGGCCGAGTCACCGACCAGAAGCCGGGCTCGCCCGGGTAGTCCGGGATGCTGTCGGTCCAGTGCACCGGGCATTCCGAGCGCAGCTGACGGAACAGCTCGTGGGGCGGCCCGCCGCGCCAGCGATCGAGCTCGGAGACGAGCACGTCGTCGAGGTCGCTGCGGGTCGACGTCACGGCCCTACGATCCTAATGGCTGGCCGGCCAGCCGGTCTAGGTCTCTAGCTCGGAGTTGCGGCGCTTTCCGGTGCCGGCGCGGCGACGCCCGTTCCGTTGGTCGTCCCCACCGACTCCGGCTGGAACGTCGCCGTCGACGTACCGCTCCCCGCGCGACCACGACGCGACCGCAGCGATCAGACATGCGACGATCGCGAACGCGAACGCTTCGTGCAGGCCGTTGCGGAACGGCTCCGAGATCAGCTGCGGGAAGAACGCCCGGCCGGTGAGCACCGCCTGAGTGTGCGCGGGCAGGTGGGTGAGCACGCTCGAGCCGAGTAGATGCTGGATCGGGTTGTACCCGAGGAACGCCGCGAACAGGATCGACACCGGCGGTAGGTGCGCGGCGTGCGAGGCGGCCGCCGCCGGGACGCCGTGCGCCTCGAGTCCGCTCGTCATCGTGTGCGGCAGGGTGGCCGAAAGCCCGAGGATCATCAGCGTGAAGAAGATCCCGACCGACAGCACCTGGGCCGAGTTCTGGAATGTCTGGTTCATGCCGCCGCCCGCTCCCCGGTCGCCCGGCGGCAGGCTGTTCATGACGCCGGCGCGGTTCGGCGACGCGAACATCCCCATCGACACGCCGTTCATGAACAGGACGGCGGCAAACACGGGGTAGGCGAAATCGGTCGGGAGCAACGCGAGCAGGAAGAAGCTGATCGCCGCGCCGATCATCCCGCCGGTCGCGAAGCCCCGCGCCCCGAAGCGGTCCGACAGATAGCCCGACGTCGGGCCCGCGAGCAGCATTCCGATCGTCAGCGGGAGGATGTAGATCCCGGCGTACAACGGCGTGTCCGTGAAGTCGTAGCCGTGCAGCGGCAGCCAGATGCCCTGGAGCCAGATGATCAGCATGAACATCAGGCCGCCGCGGGCCACCGCCGAGAGGAACGTCGACAGCGTCCCGAACGTGAACGCGCGAATCTTGAACAGCGAGAGGCGGAACATCGGATCGGTAACGCGCCGCTCGATCGCCACGAACGCGACAAGCGAGAGGACGCCGGACGCGACCAGAATCAGCACGCGCGGGCTCCCCCAGCCGGTCGCCGAGTCTCCGTACGGACGGATGCCGTACGTGACCGCGATCATGATCAGGATCAGGCCGACGGCGAACGTGATGTTGCCGCCCCAGTCGATCCGGGCGCGCTTCGGCGTCGAGATCTCCTGGAGCTTGAGGTACGCCCAAACGGTCCCGAACAACCCTACGGGGACGGAGATCAGGAACACGAGGCGCCAGTCGATCGGCGCGAGGATGCCGCCCAGCACCAGCCCGACGAACATGCCGCTGACGCCGACGATGTTGTTGATCCCGAGTGCCATGCCCCGTTGGTTGGCCGGGAATGCGTCGGTGATGATCGCGGCGGAGTTGGCCAGGAGGCATGCGGCCCCGATGCCCTGCACGATCCTGAAACCGATCAGGTACGTGGCGCCGGCCTGTCCGTTGAGCCAGTCGATCGTGAGCACGAGCGACGCCGCCGTGTAGATCACGAATCCGAGGTTGTAGATCCGCACCCGTCCGTACATGTCGCCGAGCCGGCCGAGGCTGACGATCAAGCACGCTCGTCACGATCAGGAACCCGAAGATCATCCACAGCAGGTAGAAGCTGTTCGCCGGCACCAGCGGATCGAGGTGGATGCCGCGGAAGATGGCCGGCATCGCGATCAGCGTGATCGACGCGTCAAGCGTCGCCAGAAGCACGCCGAGAGTGCAGTTCGACAGCGCGATCCACTTGTAGTTCTCGCCTCGCGGATCGGGCCGGCGCAGCGCGAAGCTCCTCCCGCGCCGTCCGTTGCCGATCGAGGCCATGCTTCTACTCTACGCACACCGAATTCTGGTGCTACGCGACGTTCTGACACGACCAACCGGGGGTCGGTCTGATATGGACGACCCGGCCGCCGGGTCCGGCCGGGTCGTTCCATGTGGGCGCCGTGCTTGTCCTGTGCAGCCGTCAGCTGCCGCGACTCACATATTCGGACAGTTGTGGGAGCCGCTGCCGCCGGACCGGGCCGGCGGGGCGTGACTGCCCTGCGCGGGCGCCGTGGGGGTGGTCCGCGCCGGCGCGGTGCCGGTCGTGGTCGAACCGTCGCTCGTCGAGGTGGTCGACGAAGCCGCGTTCGCGATCGCCGCGCCGCCGCCCGCAATCGCCGCGGTGGCGGCGAGTGTCACCAGCAGCGGCCTGAGCCTTCGCATCTGGTCACCTCCTTTCTGATGGACCGCTTCGGACGTTCCTCGTCCTGCGTCGGCTCCCGGTAGGAGGCGCGTAAGAGTTGTCTACGAGCGCGAGTGAGAGGTGTCCGGCTGGGGCGTCGTCAGCGTCGCGTTCTCGCCGCGTGCGATCTCGAGCACGTCTTCGATCGACGAGCGCGTGGCCAGCTCGATCACGCGCTGGGCCAGCATCCGCATCGGCAGCAGAGGCGCCACCCAGCGGGGCGCGACCACCCGCCGCGAGCGGCGGGCGATCCCGCGCTCGATAGCGTCGACCCCTGAGGCGAGCGGCGCCACGCTCCGTCCCGGACGGCGTATGTCGGCCACCCGCTGGCCCGCCGCCGTGCCGAACCCCCGGCGGACCATGTCGGTGTCAAGCTCGGCGAAGTAGGCGACGCCGACTCGGGCCCCGCTCGGCGCCAGTTCGATCCGCAGCGAATCCGCGAGCGCCTCGACGCCGGCCTTGGACGCGCAGTACGCGCCCAGCAGCGGCGGGTGCACGGCGGCCGCCAGCGACGAGATCGCGAGCGCGTAACCCCGCTCGTGAGCGATGTGCGGCCCGGCCGCGCGCAGCGTGTAGTAGACGCCCATCAGGTTGACCTCGATCGTGCGCTCGAACACCTCGGGGTCGCCACCGACGAGCGGCAGCTGTGCCGCCACCCCGGCATTGGCGACTACGACGTCGAGGCCGCGAAGATGTTCTGAGGCAGCCTCGACGGCGGCCTCGACCTGGTTCCGGTCACGCACGTCGCACACCACCGCGAGCGCATTGCCACTCTCCGCCGCGGTCCGCGCGAGGACATCGGGCTCGATCCCGGCGAGCACCACACGGGCCCCGCGCTCGTGGAGGCGCTTGGCGGTGGCCGCCCCGATCCCGCGCGCCGCGCCGGTGATCAGGACGCGGCGACCGGACAGATCGACGGTCACACGACCTCGCCGGGACGCTGGAACACGATCTCAGGGATGAGGCACGTCGGCGAGACCCGCAGCACGAACCTCAAGCCCTCCGCGACGTCGCTCGTCCGCAGCATCTCCTCGGCCGGAACCTTGTCCTTGATGTAGTCGGTCATGTCGGTGTCGACGAACCCTGGCGCAAACGCGACGGACTTCACGCCGTGCTTGGCCAGCTCCTTGTTCATAGACACCGAGTATGCGGCCACGGCGGCTTTGGTCGCCGAGTAGACCGATAGCCACGCCTGCGGCGACTTGCCCGCGATTGACGCCATGTTGATCACGAGCGCGTTCCGGTGCTCGGCGCCGGCGGCACGCAGCAGGTCCGCGCATTCGCGGTAGAACAGGATGATCGCCCGCAGGTTGACGTCTAGCTGGAGGTCGATGTGTTTGGTCTGGTGCTCGGAGGCGGGCGCGCCGATTCCAACCCCTGCGTTGTTGACGAGAACGTCGAGCCGGCCGTACCGCTCGCGGTGACGCTCCACGACCTCACGGACCCCTTCCTCGTCGTTCAGGTTCGCGACAACGTCCTCGACCTCGAATCCGCGGTCGCGCAGTCGGGTTGCGGCCTGTTGCAGCGTCTCGGGCGTGCGCGCGGTGATCGTCAGGGCGAAGCCCTCCTCCCCGAGCGTCTCGGCGAGCGCGAGCCCGATCCCGCGGGAGGCTCCGGTGACGATCGCGGCGCGGTCTGGCACGGGCGAGAACCCTAGCGATTTCGGGTAGCAGTCAAGAGTCGAGGTGACCTGCCGATCAACTGCATAACCGGTTCCCTCGTAACCGTCGGCACACAATCGCACCTTAATGCGTGCGTTAGGAGATTGCCGTCGTTACCGGGTACCGTGCTCAGAAGCCGCCAAATCAGTGCTTCCTTTGAAGGAGGGAGCAATGCTCGATCGTTGCCCAACTTGCGGAAAAACCACCGGCACCCTGATGGAGACCCATCCGGACCGGCCGGGCCTGATGCAGATCCTCTCCGGAGAGAGCACCGAAGCGCACCGGATCATCGTCACCATCGCGCTTTGTGTGATCTTTGTCCTGGCGATCGTCGCCACCGAGGCTCTGTTCCGCTAAGTGGTCGCTCCCAGGACGGGGACACGGCGCTGAGCGCCCTCGAAAATCGCGCCGCGTAAGCTTCGCGGCCGGACCGTGTGCGGTCCGGCACGGCAGAGGAAACGGCACGATTGGAGTGACATGCGCGTTGATTGGTACGGCCAGGCCGCTTTCCGCTTGAGCGGAGCGGAAGGCACGGTGTTCATCGACCCTTTCGGTGACGTCTCTGCCCTCACGTCACGGGGGATGCAGTTCGACTACCCAGCGATCGAGGGAGTCGACGCCGACCTGCTCCTCGTCACCCACGAACACTTGGACCACAACGGCGTCGAGGTCGTGGACGGGAACCCGACGATCCTGCGGTCGACCGCGGGACGCCTCGAGTCCCCGGTCGGAGAGATCGTCGCGATCGCGTCCGAGCACGACGAGTCGGCCGGCACCGAACGCGGACCGAACACGATCTTCGTGTTCACGCTCGATGGCGTGCGCGTCGCCCACTTCGGCGACTTCGGCCAGACCTCGCTCCGCGACGAGCAGGCCGAGGCGGTTGGCCAGGTCGACCTGCTGTTCCTGCCGGTCGGCGACGGTCCGACTATCGGCGCCGAGCAGGCAGCTGCGATCGTGAATCGCCTCGCTCCGAAATGGGTCGTGCCGATGCATTACCGCACGCCGCGGATCGGCTTCCTCGAAACGGCCGATGCCTTCCTCGAGAAGCTGCCCTCCGTCGATCGCCTGTCCGAGACCGGCTTCGACACCGACTCGCTCGCGGCCGACGGCGGCCCGCGCGCCGTGGTTCCCGCCGCGCCTTAGGTCGTGGCGGGCGCGTAGCCCGTGGCGGATCTACCCTAGACCGCCGCGCCGGTTCCGTGCGCCAGCGTCTCGCGCCCGACTCGCTGCAGGTCCCGCAGGTAGTCGAGATGAGCCGCCCAAGCCGGGTCCGCGTCTAGCTCGCACGCCATGCGGATCGTGTCGACGTGCGCGTCGAGCAGCTCGTAGAGAAGCTCCGTGACGTACTCCGCTGTGGAAACCGCGCTCTTGTTTGCGTCCAACACCGCTTCAGCCTCCGTTAAGCAGTACAGATCATGAACGTGGGATCGGACAGCAAAGTTGCGCGTATGGTCCAGATTTCGAACAGCTGTGCGGCTAGCGGCCCGCCTGCGGAGCTGCCAGCGACCCGCCTCCGGAGCTAACGGCGGCGCGCGGCCGGCGCCAGCGCCGGGTTCTGCCACCCGCCGTCGGCCGGATTCAGGTTGATTCCCGGGGGGACGATCTCGTCGATCCTGTCGAGCACCTCGGCGCTGAGCGTCACATCGGCGGCCGAGAGCTGTGACTCGAGCTGCTCCATCGTGCGCGGGCCGATGATCGCCGCGGTCACCGCGGGATGGGTCAGGACAAAGCCCAGCGCCATCTCGATCAGGCTCATTCCCGCCTCCTCGGCGAGCGTCGCCAGCGCGTCCGCGGCGTCGAGCTTGAGCTGATTCCCCGGCAGCGACATGTCGTAGCGAACCGGAATCCGTTGAGCCCGGTGGCTGTCCGGCAGATCCTGGCCCTTGCGGTAACGCCCGGTCAGCCATCCACCGGCGAGTGGGCTCCACGGGATCACGCCCATGCCGTGCCGCCGGCAGGTGGGGAGCACGTCGTTCTCGACGCCACGGACGAGGATCGAGTACGGCGGCTGCTCACACACGAACCGCTCGCGCCCGCGGCGCTCCGCGACCCACTGCGCCTCGACGATCTGGCTCGCGGGGAACGTCGACGAGCCGATGTATCTGACCTTGCCGGCCCGCACCAGGTCGGTGAGCGCGCCGAGTGTCTCGTCGATATCGGTGTCCTCCTCGGGGCGGTGGATCTGGTACAGGTCGATCCAGTCCGTCCCCAGGCGTCTGAGCGAGTTGTCGACCTCGCGCGTGATCCAACGGCGCGTGTTGCCGAACTCGTTGGGGTCGTCGCCCATCGTTCCGTGGACCTTGGTGGCCAGGACAACGTTGTCGCGCTTCCCGCCGGCGAGCGCCTTGCCGACGATCTCCTCGGACTCGCCCCGGGAGTAGACGTCGGCGATGTCGATGAAGTTGATCCCGGCGTCGAGCGCACGGTGGATGATCCGGACCGAGTCGTCGTGATCGGGATTGCCCCAGGCCCCGAACATCATCGCGCCGAGGCACAGCGGGCTGACCTTCACTCCGGTACGTCCAAGCGTTCGGTAGTTCATGACGCCACCGTAGCGCGGCCGCTCATGTCCCCTAAGCTGGTCGGATGAGCGGATACGACGACGACGACGATTGGGTCGGTACCCCGCCCGAGGGCCACTACAGCCGGGATCGCGCCGACCCCGAGTTCTGGTGGCGCCAGCGCCCGGTGGCGATCGGCGGCGCTGCCCTGCTCCTGGTGGTGATCGTCCTGGTCGTGATCGCGCTGGTGCACTGAGCTACCCCGCCGCGGTCTCGGCCGCCCGCCGCGCCTCCTGCGCTTCGGCGAGCTCGGTCTCTGCGACGTTCAGCTGCGACTCGGCTTCGCGTAGCGCCTCGGCGGCCCTGTCGCGCCGCTCGGCCGCGACCCGGTGAGCGCGCTCGGCGTGCTCGGCGCGCCGGCGAGCCTCTCGCGCAGCGGCGCGCGCCTCTGCCCGTTCGCGCTGCGCCCGCTCCCGTTCTTCACGGGCGGCGCGTTCGGCGGCGCGCTCGGCCGCGGGTTGGTTGTTGGCCGTGGCCGGCTTCTTCTTCCGCGGCGGCGCCGTCCGCGGCGCCGGCGCCCCCGCGGCCGGCGCCCCCACGACGCCGAGCCCGACGTGCCGGAGCTCCCGCTCGAGTCGCCCCTCCCGGACCTGCTCGCGCGCCTCGTCGTCGAGCGCGGCGGCGTAGAGGGTATCCGCGACGCGCTCGACGATCGTCGGGCTCAGCTCATGCCCGTCGGAGCTGAGAAGCCCGCGCGCGGCGGCCGCCAGCGCGTCGACCGCGGTCCGCTCCCGATCGACGGCGGCGCGAAGCGACTGGCCATCGCCCCGCCCCGCCAGCACGTCGTCCTGCGCCGCGCGGAGCGCATCGCCGGCGTCGAACAGCTCGGATACCGCCTTGCGCTGCGTGCGGACGAGCTGGTCGACGGCCCAAGCCGCCACGGACGGCTTGCGGAGAGCCGAGACCTCGGCGGCCTCGTCGCGCTTGCCGGCCTTCCGCAGTTCGCGCGCGAGCGCGTTCCGCGCCGGCACGAATTCGTCGAACGGCAGGCCGTAGAGATCGTCGACGTCCATGCGCCCATACTGCCAAGTGGGTCATAAGTCCTCACTCGACGGCACGCTCAGCTCGAGTGCGCTCGAACGGCCGCTATACGCACCCGAATATGCATTCGGCCCCCTGGGGTGGTCGAGTGAGCGGTTAGGCCGAGCACACGGCGCCTACGACTGCGCCACCAACTCAGGGGGTTAGGCCGAGCGCACGGCGCTTACGACTGCGCCACCAACCCCGGGATCCAGCTCGTCCCCGCCAGCGGCACCCGGGCCATCGCCGCGGCCTCGATCGTCAGCGCCACCAGATCCTCGGGCTCGAGATTGTGCAGGTGAGATTTCCCGCACGCGCGCGCGAGCGTCTGGGCCTCCAAAGTCAAAGTCCTCAAGTAATTCGCCAGCCGGCGCCCGCCCTCCACCGGGTCGAGCCGCGCCGCCAGCACCGGGTCCTGGGTCGAGATCCCCGCCGGATCGAACCCGGCCTGGTAGTCGTCGTAGTAACCCGCGGCGGATCCGATCTCCCGATACCCAAGATCATGCTCCGGGGCGTTGTCGCCGAGCGCAATCAAAGCCGCCACCCCGATCGAGACCGCGTCCGCGCCCAAGGCCAGCGCCTTGGCCACGTCGGCGCCCGTCCGGATTCCCCCGGACACGATCAGCTGGACCTCGCGGTGCATCCCGAGCTCCTGCAACGACTCGACGGCCTGCGGGATCGCGGCCAGGATCGGAATGCCGACGTGCTCGATGAACACGTCCTGGGTGGCCGCCGTCCCGCCCTGCATCCCGTCGAGAACGATCGCGTCGGCGCCGGCCTTGACCGCCAACGCGACGTCGTAGTAGGTCCGCGACGCACCGACCTTGACGTAGATCGGGATCCGCCAGTCGGTGATCTCGCGTAGCTCCTCGATCTTGATCTCGAGGTCGTCGGGCCCGGTCCAGTCCGGGTGGCGGCACGCGCTTCGCTGATCGATCCCCGCTGGCAGATCCCGCATTTCAGCCACCCGGTCTGAAATCTTGTGCCCGAGCAGCATCCCGCCGCCACCCGGCTTGGCGCCCTGGCCGACCACGACCTCGATCGCATCGGCGCGCCGCAAATCGTCGGGATTCATCCCATACCGCGACGGCAATAGCTGGTAGACCAAGACGCGCGAATGCGAGCGCTCCTCGGGCGTCATCCCGCCGTCGCCCGTCGTCGTCGAGGTGCCGACCGCCGTGGCGCCCCGGCCCAGAGCCTCCTTCGCCGGCGCCGACAGCGCGCCGAAGCTCATGCCCGCGATCGTGATCGGGATGTCGAGCCGCACGGGCTCGAGCGCAAACCGCGTCCCGATGACCACGTCGGTGGCGCACTTCTCCCGATAGCCCTCTAGCGGGTACCTCGACACCGAGGCGCCCAGGAACAGCAGGTCGTCGAAGTGCGGGACCTTTCGCTTGGCGCCGAATCCGCGGATGTCGTACATCCCCTCGCGCGCTGCCCGCTGGATCTCCGCGATCACATTCCGGTCGAACGTCGCCGACTCGTACAGCCCCGGATGCCACCCGCCGTTGTTCGACCCCGCGGACACGGCCATCAGTACGCGCCCAGGTTGTCGACGTGGAAGTTGTACAGCCGGCGCGCCGAGCCGTACCGCCGGAACTCGCCCGGGTCGACGTCGTCGACGCCGGCGCGCGCCAGCAGCTCGCCGACCTGGGAGACGTGCTCTGACCGCATCTCCTTCTCGATGCAGTCCGCGCCCAGCCCAGCCACCGAGCCGCGCACGTACAACCGCGCCTCGTACAGAGAGTCGCCGAGCGAGTCGCCGGCGTCGCCGCACACGACGAGGCACCCGAGCTGGGCCATGAAGCCGCTCATGTGACCGACCGAGCCGCGCACCACGATGTCGGCGCCCTTCAACGAGATGCCGCAGCGCGCCGAGGCGTCGCCGTGGATCACGAGCAGACCCCCGCGGGCCGTCGCTCCGGCCGACTGCGAGGCGCTCCCCTCAACCACCACGATCCCCGACATCATGTTCTCGGCCACCCCCACCCCGCAGTTCCCCCGAACACGCACGGTGGCGAGCTTGTTCATGCCGGCGCAGTAGTACCCGACATGCCCCTCGATCTCCACCTCATACGGGGCGTCGAGCCCGACCGCGATCGCGTGCCGACCGCCGGGGTTGCGCACGACCACCCGACCCGGAGCGCCGTCGCCATGAAGCGCGGCGTTGAGCTCGCGAACGGTGTCGACCGCAAGGTCGAACGAGCCGACCGCCTCGCGGATGACCTCGGGCGTGGCCATCTACCTACGCCACCAAGGACGCGGTGCCCCAGCTGTAGACGTGCCCCGGCGCCGGCTCCCACATGACCGCGTCCTCGGCCCCCGGCAACACCGCGATCGCCCGGTACTCCGAGGCCATCGCCACCCACTCGTCCGTCTCCGCCATCACCGCCGGCTTGCACGCGATCGGGTCGCGCAACACCGCGAACCCGTCCGCCGTCCCGACCGCGAACGTGTAGAAGCCGTCCAGATCATCCAGGCATCCCTCGAGTGCTTCCTCCAAGGAAGCCCCCTCGCGCAAACGCCACGTCAGATATCCCGCCGCGACCTCGCTGTCGTTCTCGGTGCGGAAGACCATTCCCTCGCGCTGCAGCGTCCGGCGCAGGCGGTTGTGATTCGACAGCGACCCGTTGTGGACCAGGCACAGATCGAGGCCGGTCGAAAACGGGTGCGAGCCCGCGGTCGTCACCCGGCTCTCGGTCGCCATCCGCGTGTGACCGAGCGCATGAGTGCCGGCGATCTCGTGCAGCGCGAACCTCTCGACGAACCGGGTCGGGAGATCCGCCTCCTTGTAGATCTCGATCGAGCGGCCGGCGCTCATCAGCGTGAGCTCGGGATGGTTCTCGAGTAGCCACGCCTGCGCGTCCTCCGCCTGGGCGGCGATCACGAACACCGCGTGGCTCGATCGCACCATCGGCACCGAGCACTCGCCGAATTCGACCTCGAGCTCGGCGGTCAACGCCTCCCATTCGGGCGCGGCCGACGGCGAGTGCAGCGACACCTTGCACCACCCGGGCGGAGCCGGGTGGCGATAGAACGCCACGCCGGCGCTGTCCGGACCGCGGTCCGACAGCTGTTCGAGCATGCTGGCAAGGTGCGTGCCAAGCTGCTCACGAAGCGTGGCCGACTTCGTGTAAAGACCTGCTATCCCACACACGTGGCGATCAGGCTAGACGCTGGACATGACCGGTCCAATGGCGTCCACGCGCACACTTTTACGTTTGAATGTGGTTGCGGGCTCTACTTCTTTACGCCGTCTTAGCGCGGGGCACGTCCGTCTAACATACCTGTGTGTCACGGTGGTGACCACGCTCCGACCCGCTTCTGCGCGCGCCTGACCGCGTGCAGCGCCTCGCGCAGGTCGGTGCGTGCGATTGGCGCCAGCTCGTCGGGATCGATCAGGTTGTCGGGAGTCACCCCCGCCTGAACCTGGGCCGCGTGGTGCTCGAAGCGGATACCGTTTATGACCACGAACGCCTCACCGAGTGCGTCGGCGGTCGCGCGGTCTAACTGGCCGACGCTGGCAACGGCCTCGAGCCGGTCGAGCGTTGGCGAGATCGTGACCCCGGCGGCGAGCGCGTGGAACCGCACGAGGTTGACGAGCGGGATGATCGCGCCGCGCTTCAGGTCGAGCTTTCCCGGCGGATCGCCCTCGTGGCCGGTCGCCAGCTGGCCGCGAAACCCGAGCGCGACCGGGTATCCGGTCGCGGTCCGCGCCATCAGGCGCATGAACTGGACGTGCTGGCGCGCGGCCCGGATTCGCGAGGTCAACTCCGCGGTCACGACCAGCCCTCCCGAGGTCGCGCGAAAGTCGAACGACACGCTGGCCCGGATCAGGTGCGACTCGTCGGGTTCGGTCAAGCAGTCGTCGAACGTCTGCAGCCACGCGCTCTTCGACATCCGCCACAGGCGATTGCCGGCGAGCACCCCGTTGTTGTCGAGGCCGAAACCGCACTTCACGAGCCCGTCGTTCACGTCCGCCCCGAGCTGAGCGAAATATTCGTCGATCTCTTCGGCGCGGCTCGGCTCCGGGTCACCGTAAGCGAGCGCGTTGTCCTGGTCCGAGGCGAGCGTGAACTCCCGGCGGGCTGCGCTGCCGAGGTCGAGCCAGGCCCAGGCGATCGGGGCGGGGCCGCGCTTCCAGATCGAGAAGTCGACCAGCCGGGCGACCACCGTGTCCTGTTGCAGACTGAGCACGAGCCCGAGATCGCGCGCATGAACCCCGGCTCGCACGAGCAACCTGAACAGCTTCGGGATCTCGCTGGCCGCTCGAACCAACGCGTCCTCGTCGGGAGCCTCGAGCAGTCTGTGGCGCAGCGCCATCGGGCTCCGTGCCTCCAGGCCCAGCAGGTCGGTGGCCGAGAGGACACCGCAGATCTGCTCGCCGTCGAGGACGACGAGATGGTCGGTGCCCGTGGCCAGCATCTCGACCGTCGCCTCGACCGCGAGTTGGGTCGGCGGCACGGACGGCACCGGACTTCGAACCGCCGCCAGTACCGGCGCCTCGAGCGAAACACCGATATCGGCGAGCGCCGAGCGCACGCTCGCATCGGTGACGATCCCCAGCCTGTCGCCGTCGACACGGACGAGCAGCGACGAAACCCCAACCTGCCCGAGCCGTGCGGCGGCCGCTCGCAGCGACTCATCCGCGTCGACGAACTCGGCGCGGCTCATGATCAGGGACACCGGCGTGGTCCCGACGTCGGGGAGTCCGTGAACGGTGTGGCCGGCGTACGTGATGCGCCTTCTCATCGAGTCGGCGACGTACGCCGCGCCCGCCTCGGTGCCCAGGATGTGCCGTCCCGCCTCGGCGCCGAACAGCGCGCACGTCGATGGCTCGCGCGCGCGGACGGTGAACGCCGGGGCCATCCCGGTCAGCAGCGATGGATGGCCGAAGCACTCCCCCGGTTCGAGCACCTGGATCGGCTCGCCGTCGTGCACGATGTCCATCGAGCCGCTCAGGATCACCCACAGCCCCGGTGTCGGCAGGCCGTCCTCGACCAGGACCGACTCCCCGGTGTCGTAGGCGCGCTCCACGGCGCCGGAGGCGAGCGTCCGCAGATCGTCCGGATCGAGCGCGCCGAACGGCGAGTAACGGGCGAGGAATGTGTCCAACTGCTCCATGTCGAACCCCGCAATTGTGTGCGCATCAAGCCTGGGACGCTTCCCGGCCACGTGGGAGCCTAACCGCGGCTAAGTACAACCAGGTTTTGGAGGTCACATGGCGGACGTGCCATCGGCGGACCACGACGAACTCGTCTACGAATCCGCCGGGTTGCCGAAGACGACGAACTGGTGGGGAGCGTTCGTGATCGGCCTTGCCGGAACGATCCTCGTCACCGGAATCGCCCCGGTGATGGTGACCGAGCTCGGCGCCGCGTCCGTGCCGGTCATCGTCGTGATCACAATCAGCGGGTACCTGGTGTGCCTGCTGCTCGCCGAGCTCTCGGCGATGATGCCCGACCGCTCCGGCGGACTGCCCGCCTACGCCTACCCGGCGTACAAGGACAGATGGCCGCGGTTCGCCGAGCACGTAAACGGCTTCACCGCCTGGGCGTACTGGCTCGGCTGGTTCCCGGTCGCGCCGCTCAACATGATCCTGGCGTCGTACTACATCGTTGACCGATTCAAGCTCTCGACCGCTGGGTTCACCCCGATCCACACGCCCATCGCCTGGTGGACGCTCGGCATCTCGATCGGCGGGCTGCTGCTTCTCGCGATTCCGGCGGTGAGAGGGCTGCGGTTCGGGACCGTGTTCGCGACCACCCTCGCGTTGCTCTCGATGATCCCGCTCACGTTCCTGGCGATCTCGTGGATCTTCAATCCCTCCGCGGTCGACTTCAGCTGGTTGTGGCACTTCCGCCACACCAACGGGAGCGGCTTCTTCTCGCCGCTATTCGGGCACGGATGGCTCACGCTGTACATCGCCTTCTCATTCCTCTTGACTTGGAACGTGATCGCGATGGAAGCAGCCGCGTGCTACATCGGCGAGACCAAGAACCCCGACCGCGACGCCAAGATCGCGATGAACCTCGAAGGCCTGTACGGCCTGTTCATCTACACGCTGATCCCGGTGGCGTTCATCATCGTGCTCGGCCTCCCCGCGCTCGGCAACGCCGCGCTCGTCGACCCGAAGACGATCTTCGTCCACTACGCGGCGGCCGTGTTCGGCACCGGGACCGGCTCGAGCATCCTCGAGTGGCTGATCGCGATCATGCTGATCCTGGCCCTGATCCTGTCCGCCCTCAACGCGATCACCGGCACCGCCCGATCGCTGCACCAGATGTCCACCGACGGGCAGTTCCCCCGCTTCTTCCAGCGGGTCAACAGCCACGGCGTCCCGAACCGGGCGATGTGGTTCAACGTCGCGTGCTCGATCGCGGTGGTGTTCATGGGCGGCGCGGTCGAGATCTACACGTTCTCGAACGTCGGCTACCTGGCGGCGTTCATCCCGGTGCTGATCGGCTACTTCCTGCTCCGTAAACACCGGCCGAACGTCCGCCGCCCGTTCAAGCTGCCCGAGTGGATGAAATACGTGGCGCTCGTGATCGCGGGGGTGTACGCGATCATCTACTTCTATGGTGGCCCGGTGTACGCGAACTGCACGTGCAACGCGGCCGGGCGCAAGACGCTGCCCTACTACTTCATCGGCTGGGCCGTGCTCCTGTCGTATCTCCTCTTCTACGCCTATCGCAAGCGCGTCGAGGACAAACGACCGGCGCCGGCGGAGGAGATGATCGCGGCGGGTACCCCCGCCCCGATCGCGGGCGCGTCTGACCCGTGAGCGCGACGACCCGGCTGAGGAAACAGCCGCCCGAAAGCCCGTCCGCGGGGCCGTTCGAGCGGATCCTGCTCGCGTCCGAGGGACGGCCGTTCTCAGACGCCGCGATCGCGCGCGTCGTCGAGCTGGCCAGGCCCTCGGATGCCAGCGTCCGCGTGTTCACGATCGCACGGATCCACGGCGTCTCGTTCGGGATGCAGATGCCCGGGCTGCTCCCGACTAAGGCGGAGTGGAAGGAGCAGCGCGACATCGTGGACAAGGCGGTCAAGCGGCTCGAGCGCAAGGGCATCGAGGCCGACGGACACGTCGTCGGAACCCGCAAGTCGACCAAGCGCATCCTCCAGGAGGCAGAGTACGCCGGATGCGACGCGATCGTGATGGGGGCGGATCCCGACCGCAACCGCGTGACCGGCGACTTCTCGTGGTCCCAGGAGCCCCAGCGGGTCCGCCGCAAGGCGAAGATCCCGGTGTTCCTGGTTCACGAGGACGATTAGGGGCCGGCTTCGCCGGCGTCCGTGGGGCCGGTTGCGCCAGGCATCCGTGCCTGGCGCGGCGGCTACCCGCCCGGCGCCGTCCCAGGCCGCCCGTGTAGCCGCGCGAGCTTGATCGCGAGCTCGAGCGACAGCAGGTCGTCCTCGTCGAGCTTGAGACCGGTCAGATCCTCGATCCGGCCGAGGCGCTGGCGCAGCGTGTTTGGGTGGATGAACAGCTCGCGCGCGCTCTCGATCACGCTCCGGCGCTCGGCGAGATATCGCTCGAGCGTGTCGAGCAGCGCCGTGCGCCGCTTGGTGTCGTACTCGATCAGCCGGTCGACGGCGGCCCGCATCCGATCATGCGGGGCGTTCTCGGCGGCGATATGCACGAGGTACCGGTAAGCGCCGACCTCGGCGTATCCGATCGCGCCGCCGTCGCCGAGGAGCGCCCGGCCGATCATCGTGGCGTCGAGGGCCTGGCGGTAGGCGCGCCCGGCATCGCCCGGGGTCTTGTGCAACTCGCTCAGCCCGATCGCGGCCCCGCGGCGCCGGCCGAGCTCCCGGCAGGCTCGCACGAGCTCCTCGATCCCCTGCGGCGAACGGGCGCTCAGGGGCAGCACCGCCCGGACCGGCCCGGGACCGGATTCGACCGCGGTGCGGGGGACGAGCTCGGCCAGGTCGCGCCCGAGCACGTCGGCCGTGGCCCGCCACTCGCCCGAACCCTGCTCGCCCCCGGCGGCCGGCTCGGCGCACAGGATCAGGTAGGGCTTCGACAGATCGCAGCGTACCTCCGCGGCCTTGGCGGCGGCGAACGTCGTCGCCCCGGCCGCGAGCGCCTCGAACAGGTCCTTGACGATGTTGGTGTTGGTCAGGCCTTCGATCAGCTCGGCCCGCTTGATCGCGATCGCCGCGAGGTGCGCGATCGCCCGCGCCATCTCGGTGTCCTCGCCGGTAAACGGCCGCCGCGGCGGAGCGCCTGCGCACAGCAGCCCGAGCCGCTCGCCGCCCGAGATCAGCGGGGTCACCAGGAGGTCGGCCACGTCGAGCCCCGGCCACAGCGTTCGCGCCGGCGGGCGCGACGCGCTGCCGTCGACCGCAGCCAGCAGCAGCGCAGTCGCCGAGAGCGCCTCGGGCTCGGCGGTCGTCTCGGGCGCGGACGCCAGCAGATGCAATGCGCTGCCGGTGCCGTCCAGTCGGTAGAGCTGGCAGACCTCGGCACCGAGCAGCCGGCGCATCCCGTTCGTGACGGCGCGGCCGATCTCGCCCGCGTCAGGAGCGGTGGCGACCTCCTGGGCGAGTCCGGACAGGCTCGTCAGCGCATCCACGCGGCGGCGCTGCTGGTCGTACAGCTGGGCGTTCTCGATCGCACCCGAGACGAGCGAGGCGATGTGGACCAGAAGCTTGAGCGTGTCCTCGGCGAACTCGCGCGGAGCCTCGGTGTGGAGAACGATCACGCCGATCGTCTCTCCGGCGCGCGAGAGGATCGGGACCGCGGCCATCGACTGGAACCGCTCCTCGTCGAGGATCGGGAAGAACTTCATGCGCGGGTCGGCCATCGCCCCCTCGCGGATGAACTCGGGCTGGCGGTGCCGGGCCACCCATCCGGTGAGCCCCTCGTCGAGACGCATCTGGACGACGCCGACCGCGTCGGCATAGACCGGCGACGCCGCCCGGATCGTCAGCCGGCCGTCTTCGAGCAGGTAGATGAAGCACGCGTGACACCCGGTCGCCTCGGTGGCGAGGTCGACGATCCCTTGCAACATCGGGCCGAGTTCGATCGAGGAGCCGACGAGGTTGATCACCCGGTAGAGAGTCCGGTTCTCTTCGCGAAGCCCGTGGGCCTCAGAGGTGGCCGTCAGGAATGCCTCCCGTTGTATGTGCGAAGCGCACATCCTAGCCCGCGATACCCAGTCGCCGCGGCTATTGCCGGGACGTGGCTCCGACGGATATACCTCGTACATGGCTATAACAACTGAGCATCGCGAAGACGGCGTCCCCCAGATCAGCGACGAGGACGACGTCCGCCGCGTCATCCGCGACCGCCACATCGAGTTTCTGTTCGCCCAGTTCGTCGACATGCACGGGAAACCGAGCGCCAAGCTCGTCCCGGCGCACCACATCGACGACCTGCTGAGCGAGGGCGCCGGCTTCGCCGGGTTCGCCGCCGGCGACATCGGCCAGGGACCGCACGACCCGGACATGATCGCGATGCCGGATCCGACGACGCTCACGATCCTGCCCTGGCAACCCAACGTGGCGCGGTTCGCGTGCGACGTGACGGTCGAGGGCGAGCCTTGGCCGTTCTGCCCGCGCACAATCCTCCGCAACCAGCTCGAGCGCGCAAAGGCGCTCGGATTCGAGCTGAAGATGGGCGCCGAGCTCGAGTACTTCCTCGTGCGGCGTCGCGAGGACGGCACGATCGAGGTCGCCGACCAACTCGACACGCTCGACCTCCCCTGTTACGACATGCGCGCGCTCACCCGGAACCTCGACTTCGTCTCGACGGTCTCGAAAGCCGTGACCGGGCTGGGCTGGGACAACTACGCCACCGATCACGAGGACGCCAACGGCCAGTTCGAGCAGAATTTCCAGTTCGCCGACGCGCTGACGACGGCCGACCGCGCTGTGTTCTACCGCTACATGGTCGAGACGCTCGCGCAGCAGCGCGGGCTGATTGCGACGTTCATGCCGAAGCCGTTCGCGAACCTGACCGGCAACGGCTGCCATTTCCACGTCAGCCTGTGGTCGAACGGCGAGAACGTGTTCGAGCGCGATGCCGCCGATGACCCCCGCGGCCTCGGCCTGTCCGAGCTCGCCTACCAGTTCGTCGGCGGGCTGAAGGCCAACGCCAAGGCGTATATCGCGGTCACCGCCCCGACCGTCAACTCGTACAAGCGCCTGGTCGTCGGCGCGCCCACGAGCGGTGCCACCTGGGCGCCGGCGTACGTGAGCTACGGGTACAACAACCGTACGCAGATGCTCCGGATACCAGACGCCGGGCGGATCGAGGACCGGACCGTCGACGGGTCGTGCAACCCCTACCTCGCGGCGACCGCGATGCTCGCGGCCGGCCTCGACGGGATCGAGCGCGGGCTCGACCCCGGCGACCCGAACTCGGCCAACCTGTACGAGCTACCCGAGGCCGACCGCGATGCCCTCGGGATCGAGTTGCTCCCGGCGAACCTGCTCGACGCGGTCCGCGAGCTCGAGAAGAACGACGTCCTCCGTGCCGCGTTCGGGAAGACCCGGGACGGCGACTACGTCGACTACTTCGCCAAGGTCAAGCGACGCGAGTGGCAGGCCGCGCACGAGCAGATCACGCAGTGGGAGCTCGACCGCTACCTCCAGCTGTTCTGAGTTCTCAGTTCAGGCGGCGCGCCGCAGGGTCCGGGCGCCGTTTGCCAGCGCGGCGCAGAAGCACTCGATCACGTCGGGGTCGAACTGGCTGCCCGCACAGCGGCGCAGCTCCCCGACGGCGATGGCCTCGCTCATCGCCCGGCGGTACGGGCGCTCGGTCGTCATCGCGTCGAACGCATCGCACACCGCGATGATGCGCGAGCCGAGCGGGATCTCTCGGCGCGCGAGCCCGTCGGGATAGCCCGACCCGTCGTAGTTCTCGTGGCTCGAGCGGACGAGCCGGGCGACCCGCGCGAGGTCGGGCGCGGCCGCGAGGATCTTCTCGCCGATGAGCGTGTGACGCCGCATCAGCGCCCATTCGTCGTGGTCGAGCGGGCCCGGCTTGAACAGAATCGCATCCGGGATCGCCGCCTTCCCGACATCGTGGAGCTCGGCGGCCTGGCGGATCACCTCGATGTCCTCGAGCGGCAGCGAGAACGCCGCGGCCACGGCGCCGGCCAGCTCGGCGACGTCGTGCCCGTGGGCGCCAAGATCGCAGTCACGCTCGCCGAGCGCGGTCAGCAGGACGTCCTTGGACTGCCGCGCCGCCGAGACCCGGCCCATCCGCTTCTGGCCATACATGCGCTGGTCTGCGATCGTGAGCGCGGCGCTGGCGTCCTGCGCTTCGGTGGGCACGATGACCGAACCGCATGAGGCGGCGATCGTGAAGCCCTCGCCCTGCTCGAACAGCGCCTTGGCCGCCATCTCGACCTGGTCGTCGGCGGTGCCCTGCGGCGCATCAAGCAGCGTGCAGAACTCGTCGCCGCCAATCCGGTACACCTTCCCGCCGTCCCCGATCTGCGCCTCGAGCTTCAGTCCCAGGCGGCGGAGCAGGGCATCTCCGGCTGGGTGCCCGAAGCTGTCGTTGTACTGCTTGAAGCCGTCGAGGTCGAGGAGCACGAGCGTGAACGGACGATCGTCCCGAGCCGTCGACAGCCGCCGTTCCAGGTCGGCGAGCAGCGCGCGCCGGTTCGCGAGACCGGTCAACGCATCGGTGATCGCCTCGTCCTGGCTTGCCCGGAGGAGACGCGCGTTGTCGCGCCACGTCAGGACGAGCCGGCCCATGACCACCGACAGCGAGCCCGCGGCCAGGGCGATCGCGATCACGCCGACGCGATCGAAGCTCGACCAGACCAAAATCGCGATCGCGACCGACGCGAACGCCACCGGCATCACGATCCCCCGGGCGCTCAGACGTGCGGGCGCGGACACCGAGACGCGGCGGGGCAGCCATCCGGCCAGCGCCGCGAGCACCGGCGACCAGTACCAGAGCGCGTTGTACCAGTCGTTCTGCGTGTAGTTGCCCGTGGCGTCGGCGACCACGTACACGCTGTCGGCGATCCAGAATGCGAGCACCGAGGCGGCGAGCAAGGCCCAGGGCGGATTCAGGCGCCAGTGGCCGAGGGCCGTCGCGCCTACGATCAGGCCTAGCAGCACCAGGTCGCAGATCGGGTAGGCGAGGTTCGTGGCCACCGCGAGGCTCCCGCCGTCGGCGTGGGCGACGACCGGCTGAACCACGAGCGCCGCGCCGAGCGCGCCGACGGCCAGCGTGGCCGCGGCCGAGTCCGCCGCGAGCGCCTTCGGGACCGCGGACAGCCGATGCCGCATGAGCGACAGGATCCCGGCGAAGGCGAACGGGCAGAACGACAGGTAGCCGGCATCGGCAAGGGAAGGCACCGGCGGATTCGCGAGGTTCCCGAGCGCGAGCGTCCAGTAGATGTCCCCGGCGGCCCAACACAGCCCGCCGATCCCGATCAGAATCCAGCCGCGCTCGCCGGTTAGTCCCCGACAGATGAGGAGCGCCGCGGCGATCACGAACACGACGTCGGGCGCGATCCCGCGGAACGGGACGGCGCCGAGCAGGCCGGGGAACACCGTGAACGCGACCTCGTACGTGATGGCCCAAAGGCTGAGCAGGCCGAGCAGGCCGAGGGCGGCCGACCGACCCGGGCATGCCGGGATCGACCGGACTCGCCGGGCGCGGCCGACGAACGCGGACTCCCTGGACATCACCGACCACATCGGCTCCATCCCCGGGTTGCGTGAACGGCGGGGATGGAGCTAGACGGGTCTCTGACGCCCGCGTGCTTTTAAGCCGAAGCGCTCACGGCTGCGGTGCCGGGGCTCGGGACATCCCGGTTCTCGGGTGCGAACTGGCTGGCGATGAAGGTCGCGCCCTGCGGGTCGGCGATGATCGTCATCCGGACCCAAGGGGCGTCGAACGGCGGCGCCAGCAGCTTCCCTCCCAGCGCGACGGCCTTCTCCGCGGTCGCGTCGGCGTTGTCGGTCGCGAACGTCACCGTCCAGTGCGCCGGCATGTCCGCGTGATCCGGGGGGATCGGGAGGATGCTCGCGACGACGTCCTCGAAGCCCTTGGCGGCGCCCATCGCGGCCATACGCTCGCGGGTCCCGGGATTGAGACGCTCGAGGTGATCGCCGTATCCGGGCAAGGTCCAAGTGAGGGCGCCGCCGTCGAGCCCCAGCGTCTCCCAGCCGAACACCGCGCCGTAGAACGCCTTCGCGCCATCGAGGTCGCGCGTGTTCAGACCGTTGAAGTTCAGCGAGCCAGGCTCGTTGACGATTTGCGCGCCCCGGTGCCGGCTCGGCTGCCAGACGCAGAACACCGCGCCCTCGGGGTCGCTGAACACGGCCATGCGGCCCGCGTCCATGACGTCGAACGGCTCCGCGATCACCGAGCCGCCGGCGTCCTTTACCTTCGCGGCCGTCTCGTCGGCGCTCTGCACCCAGATGTAGGTGTTCCACATGGCCATCGGGGGCGCTCCCTCCGGGACCCCGCCGATCCCGGCGACGTCGCGGCCTCGGATCCGCGCCATGAAGTACTTCTCATCGGACCCCGCCGGCATCACGTCCTCGACATCCCAGCCGAGCAGATCGCGATAGAACGCGGCGGCGGCCTCCGGGTCGGGCTGGCTGGTGTCGATCCAGCACGGGACGCCGGGTATGTAACGGTCCAGCTCGGGCATGGAGGCTCCTTCGACTCGCTGACACTTGGGCAGTGGACGAAACGGTAACCGCGTTTTAGGTCAGGATCGGTCCTCTGGTGGGTGGCGGCTGCGCGCCACCGCGAGCAGCGCGAGCAGGTCGTACGCAATCGCCGCGGCGTTGAGCGCGGTGATCTGTCCGGGGCTGTCGTAGGGCGGCGCGACCTCGACCACATCGAACCCGGTGAACGCCATGCCGGCGAGCGCGCGCAGGAACGCGAGCGCTTGGGCCGGCTGGAGCCCGGCCACCTCGGGCGTGCCGGTGCCGGGCGCTGACGCCGGGTCGAGCACGTCGATGTCGAATGACAGATACGTGGGTCCGTCGCCGACGCGCGCGCGCACCCGGTCGCCGTACTCGTCCGGGGTCATCGCCACCAGGTCGGCGTCCTCGATGACCTCGAACCCGAGCTCGCGCGGGACGTCCATGTCCTCGGGCCCGTACAGGGGTCCGCGCATCCCCGCGAGTACCGAGCGTGCCGGATCGATGAGCCCCTCCTCAATGGCGCGGCGAAACGGCGTGCCGTGGAAGTACCGCTCGCCGTAGTACTGATCCCAGGTGTCGGCGTGGGCGTCGAGCAGCACCAGCGCCACCGGACCGTGGATGGCGCGCTGAGCGCGCAGCTCGCCGAGCACGATCGAGTGGTCGCCGCCGAGCACGAGCGGCACGATCCCGGCCTCGAGCAGCTGGCGCAAGCCGGCGTCGATCTGCTCGGCGGTCCTCTGGGCATTGCCGGGAGTGACACCCAAGTCGCCGCCGTCGACGAGCGACAGCGTGCCGAACACGTCGATCCCGAGCGCCGGGTGATACGGGCGCAGGAGCGTCGAGGCCGACCGGATCGCCTCGGGACCGAAGCGCGCGCCGCTCCGGAAGCTGGTCGCGGTGTCGAACGGGATTCCGATCACCGCGGCGTCGACGTCGCCGCGGGGCAGCTCCACGTGCGGCAGCCGGGCGAACGTGCGCACGCCGGTGTAGCGAGGCGCGACCGTGGCGTCCGGCGGCTCGAAATGCGTCATCTACCGGCGGTCCGCCTCGAGCAGCTCGGAGTCGTGCTCCTCGAAGATCCGCTCCCAGTCGGTCCGCTCGCCGGAGTGGAGCGCCTCGATCAGCGAGTGGATCCGCGGCGTCATCACCAGCAGGTAGCGCGCCGGCTCGGACGTGGCGTTCCAGTACGAGTGGCGCGTGCCGCGGGGAACGAGGATCGACTCGCCGGCGGGCACCTCGCGCTGGGAGTCGTCGATCCGGAAGCCGAGGCGGCCGCTCAGCACGATCCAGGCCTCGTCGTCGGACCGATGCAGATGCAGACCGGCGATCGGTCGACCCGGGTGTGTGCCCGGATCGGTCCAGTCCATGACCACGAACGACTCGCTGATGATCACACGTCGAAGCCTATGCCTCGTGGCGCCGGCGATCCACTTGGGTGCCGCAGGTCTGCCGGCCTGCCGCCCCGCGGTCCGCCGGCCTCACGCCCGCGGTCCGCCGGCCTCCCCGCCCGCCGTCCGCCCGCCTCCCGTCCGCCGCCCGCGATCCGCCGGCCTCACGCCCGCGGTCCGCCGGCGCGCCAGTCCGCGGACCCGGCCGAACCACACACTCGGCGGGCCGCCAAGCTCGAGTGAGCGGGAGTGGCCGCTATACGCACCCGAATATGCATTCGGCCCGAGGAGGGGGTCGAGTGTGTGGTTAGGACCGTTGGCTCGAGCGGTAACCCACGGGTGGCGGTGCCGATTACGCGGACGGCCGCGTCATCCGGAAGATCCGCTCGACCACCGTGTAATCCGCCGGCCCGCCACACCGCGCGATCGGGCGCAGCGCCGCCGTGTCGATGCCCTCCCCAGAGAGAGCCCGCTCGTCGAGGTGGACCCCGACGACCTGGCCGATCACGAGGTGCTGGTCGAACGTCTCGCCGTTCAGATCGCGGAGCTCGACATGGTGGACGACCTTGCACTCCATCGCGCACGGGCTGGCCGCGACCCGCGGCGGCGCGACGATCCGCGACGGCGCCATCTCGAGCCCCGCGCGCGAGAACTCCGATGCACCCCGGGGCAGCGGCGCCGAGGTCTCGTTCATCTGCTCGCGGAGATCCCAGGTGGCCAGGTTCCAGACGAACTCGCGCAACTCGCCGGCGAACGTCGAGGAATCCTTGGCACCACGGCTCGAGAACGCGAGCATGTGCGGCCCCTCGGCGACCGCGTTGAAGAAGCTGTACGGCGCTAGGTTGACGTGTCCGTCGGTGTCCATCGTCGAGACCCACCCGATCGGCCGCGGCGCCACCAGCGACTTGAACGGATCGTGCGGCAGCACCGCCCGGTCGCGCTTCGACGGTTCGTAGAAGATCACGGGCACGACATCATCCCGCGCCGAAGCGCCGCACGGTCGACGCCGGCTGGCTCGCCCCCACCAGCGACCCGACCGTCTGCGGCGCCACCGTGTCGAGCAAGCTAGCTAACGCGATGAACGCCTTGGCCGTCGTCAGCGCGTCGCCGAGCGCGTGATGCGGGGTCTCCGCCGGTTGTCCGAGCGCGTTCGCCAGCCCCGTCAGCGAGATACCTTCGGGCGCGGAGCCGTCGCGTTGGCGCAACCACATCCGCCCCAGCACCTCGGTGTCCGCGGCCTCCGGCAGCCGCACCCGCCGGCGCCGGAACTGCCGCGTCAGAAACGCGGTCTCGATCGCCGCGGTGTGAAACACCGGGACGCGGCCGGAGAGAAGCTCGAGCATGTGATCCATCGCCTCGTCCAGCGGTGGCGCGCCGGCGAGGTCGGGAACCCGGAGCTTGTGGACGACCACCGCCCTGAGGTTGGAGCGCACCTCGGAGTTCACGAGCGTGTACATGCCGCCGCCGAGCACGACCCGGCCGCCGTCGATCGGCACCGCCCCGACCGCGATGATCTCGTCGCTCCGGGGATTGAGCCCGGTCATCTCGAGATCGATTGCACACCAGCCCGCCGAACGCCAGGGAGTCCCATCGGCCGGCCGCGGTACGCTCGCGAATTCGGCCGCTGCTCCCGCCGGAGGCGAGCGCCGCAGCCTCACCCGCGGAGCCTCCGCTGCACAGACGTCACCGCTCGGAACACGTCGCGCAGGTGATCGCGCATGAGCGGGCTGATCTCGGCGGGCTCGATCTGGTCGTCCGGCGTCCGCCCCGCCGCGATCCTCGCCATGTGGTGCCCGATCCGTAGCTCGAGCGCGAGGTCGAACGCGTCCGCGAGCGTTCGTGCGTCTGCGTCGCTCAGCACGCCAGCGTGAGCGGCGGCCAGCAGCCGCTCGGGGGTCGACCCCTCCACCACCCCCGCGGCCGCCGAGCCCCAGCGGGCCAGCTCGACGATCGGCGCAACGGCGGCAACGCGGATGTCGAGCCGGTCGCTGCGCCCGCCGCTCGCCTCGAGCACCGAATCGGCGTCGAACCCCGTGGGCGGCACCGCGGCCAGCGCCCTCCGCGCGAGCGCCGCGACAATCGCGTCGCGCGTAGGCCCTTCGGGCGCCGGGAGCGGGTCGATCGGCGTCCCCCACAGCGCCCTCCGTTCGATCATCATCGACAGCGATTGCTCGTCCTCGCCGACGCGGCGGCTCCACTCCTCTGTGCTCCGCGCGACCACTTTCCCGGGGAACCCACAGGCGCGCAGGACCTCCCCGACCGAGCGCGTCCACTCGGCCGGTGCGGGCTCGTGGCAGACCACCGCCCCCCGCGCGATCGACGCCGGCGTCAGCTCCCGGCGCGCCTGGCTCCCGAGCGCCACCCACACGAGCCCTTCCGATGCCGGCGCGGGCGCGGCCAGTTCGAGGGCGCGCGTGGTCAGCGCGTCGACGAGCGCCGACAGCACGCGTACGACCTCGGGCGCCCGCAGGCGTGCGGCGTGCAGGTCGGCCACCACCGACGGGAACCCCTGCGCAACTGCCCCCAGGTCCTCGGCCGACGAGGCCCGCGAGATCGCGCGCCGCGCCCCGAACCACGACCGCGACTGGACCGCGTAAAGGTCGGCGTCCTCGATCACACCGACGAGCTGTCCGCTCTCGGTGACGACCGGGGCGTGACGGAGCCCGCGTTCGAGCAGCTCGAACAGGACCTCGCCGCCGAGCCGGTCCGGCGTGACCGTGAACAGTTGCGTGGTCATCACCGTCGCCACCGGGGCGCTCAGCGGCAGGCCGGCCGCGACGATCTTGGTCCGGATGTCGCGGTCGGTGACGATCCCAAATCCGCCGTCGCGCAGATCGACGATCGCCGAGCTGGCGCCTGCCTCGGTCATCCGCCGGGCGATCTCGCGGACGCTCTCCATCGGCTCGCACCGGAGCGTCGGGGACCGCAACAGGCTGGCGACCGGCCGGTGGTTCGGCGGACCAGCGGCGAGCTCGAGCTCACGCCGCTTCACTCGATCGAGCAGCGGGCGCGCGACGCTCACGGGAACCCGGTAGCAGAGGGTGTCTTCCGCGGCGCGGGCCTCGAACCCGGGCGGAAGCCCGGACAGCATCGCGGCGTGCCCGAACGTGTCGCCCGTGCCAAGCAGATCGAGCAGCCGGCCATCGTGGATGATGTCGACCGCGCCCGAATGGATCACGCGTAGGAACGTGACCGGGCCGCCGGCCTCGGTCAGGATCGCCGCCCCCGACAGGAAGAACTCGATCTCGGTTTGCGCGGCGAGCTCGCCGACCTCCTCCGGCGCGAGCGCGTCGAACGGCGCCCTCACCGCGAGGAACCGCGCGATCTCGCTCAGCGCCGCATCCACTACGACAGCAACCCGAGCCGCTGCGCGCGCTGCACCGCCTCGGTGCGGTTGCGAACGTCGAGCTTGCGGTACACGGCGCTCGTGTGCTCCTTCACGGTGTGCTTGGACAGGTGGAGCTGCTCAGCGATTTCGGGATTGGTGGCACCCGAGGCCATCAGGTTGAGCACGTCGCGCTCGCGGTCGGACAGCCCGAGGGCGACCGGCCGTTCCTGCGGGTCGAACACGGTCTTGCCGAGACCGACGAGGCGCACCGCGCTTGCGATCTTCCGCGCCGGCCAGTCCTTGTAGGCGAAGCCGGAAGCGCCGGCGGCGCGCGCGGCGTTGGGCGAGATCTCGCCGGCGCCCGAGAACAGCAGCACTCGCGTCATCGGCTCGGCCTCGCGCAGCTGCTCGCAAACCTCCGCGCCCGACTCCTCGCCGATGAACAGGTCGACGAGCGCGACGTGCGGGCGATATCGCCTGGCCAGGGCGATCGCCTCCTCGCCCGAGTGCGCGCTCAGGCAGCGGTCGACCCAAGGCTGCTGGGTCAGCATCAGCCGGATTCCCCAGTGGACGACGTCGTGGTCGTCGACGACGAGCACGCTGAGGTGCTCGGGGCTGCGGAGCGCGGCATCAGAGCTCATCGGGCACCACCAGCCGGACCTGCCACGTCCCGGGCTCGCGCTCGCCGAACTCGACCACTCCGCCGAACTGGAGCGCCTCCATCGCGGCCAGCCGCAGTCCCATGCCCGCCCGGGGGCGCCCGCTGGTCACCCCATCGTTGGCCACCTCGAGCAAGAACGCGCCGTCGTCGCGGCCGATGCGCACGGTCACGCGGCTCGGGTTCGCGTGCTTGTGGGCGTTGCGAACGGCCTCGGCAAGCACCGACTGCGCCAACGGCTCGAGTCCGGGCGGAACGTCGCCCTCGCCACCTGAGACGAGTATCACGCCGAGGTCGGGGTGCACCCGCGCGAGCCGCTCGACCTCGGCCACGAACGTGGTCCGCGTCGCCCGCGGCGCGCGGCCGAGCGGGCGCTGGATCGCGGTGCGCAAATCTGAGAGCGCCTCCTGGGTCTCGACCGCGCACCGGCGGCGTGCCTCGGCCGGCAGATCGCCCTCGCCGTCGAGCGCCATCGAGACGCCGAACAGCCGCTGGATCACGACCTCGTGGATGTCGCGCGCGAGATCGATCCGATGCTCGAGCTGGCGTCTCTGCTCGGCCTGCGTCGCGTAGCCGCGGGCGACCGAGACCAGCGCGGCGGCCTTCCCGAGCGTCCACAGCAGATAGCGCTCGGCCTCGTCGAGGGGGGGCTCGGTCAGCAGCCGGTCGGCGAATATCACCCCCATGTGGCGGCCCGCCGCCGCCATTGGGGCGCACACGAGCCGGACGGGCTCGGGAAAGATGCTCGAGTACTCCGGCGGGAACTGGCCGGTCATGTCTCCCTCGATCTCGACCACGCGGTCCTCCCGCAGCGACTGGGCCGCGATCGGGGCGGACTCGACGGTCACGTGCGCGTTGTCGAATGGCTCGAGGCTGAGTCCGTACGCCCCCGCCGCCCGCACGCGACGGCGCGCGCTGTCGTAACGGAAGATCAGCGCCCGGCGCATCCGGACGAGCCGGCACACGGCGTCGCACAGCCGGTCGTAGAAGCCGGCGCCGTTCGACGGAGAGTCCTCGGTCTGCGACAGCACCTCGACGAACAGCTCGAGTGCGTCGATCCCGACTGCGGAGCCGGAGCTCAGAACGAGTCCATCAGCGCGAACCGCAGCGCCTGCTGCGGCTCCAGGTACACCCGCCAGCTCTCCTCGCAGTGTGGGCATCTGCATTCGACGGACGGATCGTATCCATCGAGGGCGGCGTGCCATTCGATTTCGTCGCTGCGCAGGCACATCGGGCAGGCGAGCGACGCGATCACGAGCGGATCTGGATCATCCATCCGGAACCTGGCCGTGTCGGCGAGCATGGCCATCTTCCTAGGTTGCTCGCCCTCGGAGTGCGACGCAAACGGCCGCCCGGGTCAACCCCCCGCTTGGGGGGAGGGGCCTCGCTTCGCTAGGCCCCGTCACCCCACCGCCGGCTCCCCCGACTGGGGATCGAGGAACAGCCTCGGCGCCCGGTGCCGGCCGCTGAAGTCGAACATGCCGGTCAGCGGCCCCGACAGCGCGTCGTAGGAGCCGTCGCCGATGCGCTCGCCGCCGAGCCAGTTGTCCTCGATGAAGTGGACGATCGAGGTCTGATCGGTGAGGGTGTGATCGACGTGGTTGACGCGCGCCCAAGGCGAGACAATCAGCAGCGGCAGCGGGGGCCCGTATCCGCAGCGAGCCTCGTAACCGCCGAGAATCGGAGTGTGCGTTCCGCACTGCCCGGCGCCGGTGAGCGCATCGTCGGCGGTCTGGGAGTCGTTGAGGACCGGCGGCATCACGTGGTCGTAGCCGCCGTCGGAGTCGTCGTACTGGCCTTGGGCGGTCTCGTGGCTCTCGCCGCAGACCGGCGTGCCGTCGGCCTTGCGCGACGTGGCGACGAACCCTCCGCTGAAGAACCCCCAGGAGACGCCGCGGCCGTTCAGCAGGTGTGGTCGAACGGAACGTTCTCCTGAAACAGCACCACCAGGTGCTTGATCGGCGTCTTGGTCACAAGCGCGTCCGCGCTTCGTTTGACCGAGTGATGCGTCGCGTGGGCGAGCGAACCGCTCGCGGTCACGGCGCAAATGCTCACGCTCGCGACGACTCCGGCGACACACGCACGGGTGCGTCCTCCCATCGCTCCACTTCCCTTCCCCTGGCCAATCTGGACGGCCCAGCACCACAGGACCGCCGCCGAGGGCTGGTGTGATGATCCGGTGACCCGCGAGGGTCGGCGCGTCAGGCCGCCGCGAACGCCGCTTCGGCGTCGACCCGTGCGATCGGGTGCTTGCCCCACCGGCTCCAGGTAGCGTAGTCGAGCAGACGGCTCATGTACTCGCGGAGCGGCGCGACGCTGATTCCGGCCGGTTGTAGCTGAGCGCGCGTGAGCGTGTCGTCGAACGTCGTCGCCACCGAGAAGTACGGGAAGTACATGGCCCCTTCCTCGAGCATCGACCGAGCGACCCCGTGGTCGGCCGACATGAACTCGGCCGGTGTGAGCAGCCTCGGCGACGGTTGCTGGAAATAGCCGCTCGCGAGCTCGGCGATCTCGGCGATCGTGCTCGCCTCGCTGCCCGCGGTGAGGTGATAGGTCTGCCGGATCGCGCCGGTCTCGCACAGCGCGTAGATACCGTCGGCGACGTAGTCGATCGAGACGACATCGACGGGCGCCGAGGCGGTCGCCGGCACCGCCGGGAACAATCCGCGAGCGAGCGCCCGCAGCGGCCAGTAGAGGACGTTGAACGCCGCCGTCCAGCCGCTGTTGCGATCGCCCACGACGATGCTCGGGCGCATGATCGTGAACGGGAGTCCCGGCTGCGAGCGTACGAGCTGCTCTGACTCGAACTTCGACTGCTCGTAGGAGTTGTGAAAGCTCTGCCCGACGTCCAGGTCGGATTCGAAGAACCGCCCGGCGTGTGTGCCGGCGACGTAAGCGGTGGAAACCTGGCCGTACCGCTCGAGCACGCCGAGTTGCTGCGCACGGCCGGCAAGCTGGAGCATCCGACGGGTCCCCTCGACGTTGATCGCTCGGGCCTCGTCGAGGGAGAGGCCGAACGACACGGAGGCCGCGCAGTGAACGATCATCGTCGACTGCGCCGCAAGCCAGTCCCAGCGTACCGAGTCCAGGCCGAGGCGCGGAGCGGTCATATCGCCGGCGACCGCGGTGACCCGATCCGCGTAGGCTCCCGCGCGATACCCGAACAGGTTCTCGAGCACGGCGTCGATCCGCTCGCGCGCGTCCTCGTCAGTGCGGGCTCGGACGATCGTGAGGACCGGCCGCTCGCTTCGCTCGAGGTACCTCGCGAGCAGCTCCATCCCAACGAACCCGGTCGCGCCGGTGAGCAGCACGGTCCCGTCCGCGCGCCTCATTCCCCTTCCTCCGGTGAAAATGATCGGAGCGCCCAGGCCAGCCGCGAGCGCGTCTGGTCCGGGGTGATCAGCTCGTCGATGTGCCCGTCGGCGGCCGCCACGCGCGGGCACAGGTTCGTCTGGGCGTAGCGCTCGGCCAGGCCGTCGCGCGCCGCGTCCGGGTCGTCGGCCGCCGCGAGCTCACGGCGATTGATGATCCCCACAGCCGACCGCGCAGCCATAACACCGATCTGGGCGTCGGGCCAGGCGAACACGTAGTCGGCGCCCAGGTCCTTTGAGTTCATCGTGATGTAGGCGCCGCCAAACGCCTTACGGAGGATCAACGTCACACGTGGGACGTCGGCCGCGGCGAAGGCGTGGACGAACTCGGCGCCGAACCGGATCACGCCGGTTCGCTCCTGCTTGGTGCCGGGCATGTAGCCGGGGGTGTCGACCAGCACGACGAGCGGGATCCCGAACGCGTTGCACTTGGAGACGAACCGAGCGCCCTTCTGCGCGGCGTCGGAGTCGATGATCCCGCCGAGGTAGCGCGGCTGGTTGGCGACGATCGCGACCGTGCGGCCTTCGAGCCGGGCGAACCCGGTCACGAGGTTGCGCGCCCAACCGGCAGAGGCCTCGAGCAGTTTGCCGCCGTCGACGACGGCGCGGATGACATCGCGCACGTCGTAGACCGCGCGCGGGTCCTGTGGGACCACGGCTGCCGGGTCGTGTCCGAGCGGGGGCCGCGCCGACAGCACCGGCGGCTGCGCTCCGCGGTGGCGCGGCAGATACCCGAGCAGCTCGCGCGCCAGATACGCGGCGTTGACGTCCGTGGGCGCGACGAAGTGGCACACGCCGTTGCGCTCGTGGACGCGCGTTCCGCCGAGCTGGTCGGCGGTCACGTCCTCCCCGAGCGCGTCGCGCACGACGCCCGGCCCGGTGAGGAACATGCTCGACTCCTCGGTCATCACGACCCAGTCGGTCAGCGCCGGCGAGTACGCTCCGCCGCCCGCGGACAGCCCGGTGATGATCGAGACCTGGGGAACACGGCCCGACAGCTTCACGATCCGGTGAAAGATGCGGCCGTAGCCGCCGAGCGCGGCCACGCCCTCCTGCATGCGCGCGCCGCCCGAGGACACGAACCCGACGACCGGCGCCTTCGCCTTGTCCGCCAGATCGAGCACGCGCACGATCGTGTTTGCGTGCTGTTCGCCGAGCGACCCGCCGGCGAAGCCCGAGTCCTGGGCGTAGCAGAACACCGGCCGGCCGTCGATCTCACCGGCACCCGCGACCACGCCGTCGCCGGCGCGCGCCTTCTCGCCCATTGCCGCCGAGATGACCTCGGAGCGGATCACCTCGAGCGTGCCTGGATCGCACAGCGCCTCGAGGCGCTCGAACGGGCTGAGCGGAGTCTCGGTGCGGGGTGCGAGCGCAACGCTCATGGCTTGCCCCCGAGACAGAGCACGACGTTATGACCGCCGAACCCGAACGAATTCGAGAGGGCGACGAGCCGCGTATGGCCGTTTCCGTTTCCGTTGCTGCTGCCGAGCGGGCGGGGGCCGTCGGGGACGTAGTCGAGGTCGAGGCCCTCGTCCTGCTCGGAGTAGTTGAGCGTCGGCGGCGCGACGCGCTCGTTAAGCGCGATGATCGTCGCGATCGCCTCGACCGCGCCGGCTGCGCCGAGCAGGTGCCCGATCGCCGACTTGGTTGACGACACCGGGACGTCGTAGGCGCGCTCGCCGAGCGCGAGCTTGATCGCCTCGGTCTCCGAGCGGTCGTTCAGCGTCGTCGAGGTGCCGTGGGCGTTGACGTAGTCGATGTCCTCCGGGGTGACGCCGGCGTTCTTCATGGCACGGGTGATCGCGATCGATGCCGGCCGGCCCGTGGGCTCGGGGGCGGTCAGGTGGTGGGCGTCGGCAGTCGAGGCGTAGCCGAGCACCTCGCCCAGCACGGTCGCGCCGCGCGCGGTGGCGAGCTCTTCTGACTCGAGCACGAGCACGCCGGCGCCCTCACCCATCACGAATCCGTCGCGTCGCTTGTCGAACGGCCGCGAGATCCCGGTCGGTGAGGTCGCCTCCATCGCCCCGAAGGCAGCCTTCGCGAGCGGAGTGAGCGTCGCCTCGGCGCCGCCGGCGACGACCGCCTGTGCCTCTCCAGCTTTGATCATGCGCGCGGCCTCGCCGATCGCGTGGGCGCCGGACGCGCACGCCGACATCACGCCGAACACCGGTCCTTGGAGGTGATTGCGCATCGCCACCAGGCCGGCGGCGGCGTTCCCCATGATCAGCGGGATCGCCAGTGGCGAGACGCGCTCCGGACCCCGGTCGCGCAGCACGTCGCACTGGCTCTCAAACGTCCACATCCCACCGATGCCCGAGCCGATCACGCACCCGATGTCGGACCGGTCGGCCGGTGGGTCGTCGACGTCCCACCCGGCGTCGGCGACCGCCTCCGAGCTGGCCGCGATCGCGAGCTGGGCGAAGCGGTCGCTGCGGCGCGCCTCCTTGGTGGTCATGAATTCGGTCGGATCGAAATCGCTGCACTCGCCGAGGCCGTTCTCGATGCCCGACCGCTGGGCGGTCCAGCCGTCGTACAGCTCGCGGGCGCCGACGCCGAGCGGGCTCACGGCCCCGATCCCCGTGATCACGACGCGCGCGCTCATGCCACACCAGGGGTGGGTGGGGTGGGTGGGCTCCACTCAACGACGGTCGCGCCCCAGGTGAAGCCCGCCCCGAACGCGCCGAGGAGCACCCGATGACCAGGCTTGAGCCGGCCCTGTTCATCGACGTACGCGAGCGCGAGCGGCAGCGTCGCCGCCGAGGTGTTGCCGTATTGCGAGATGCAGTCGACGACGCGGTCGGCGGGCAGTCCGAGCCGCTCGCCGACGGCGCTGAGGATCCGGCCGTTGGCCTGGTGATAGACGAACAGGTCGATGTCGTCGAGCCTCGTGCCGGCGGCCCGTGCGGCCTGGAGGGTCGCCAGTGACAGGCGCGCGACGGCCTCGCGAAACGTCTCGTGGCCGCGCATGCGGATCACGCCCTCTTCGCGCGGGACGATGATGTGGTCCGCGCCTGCGCCATCGGACCCGAGCACGATCGGGCCGATGCGGCCCGTCTCGCCTGTGGCCTGAAGCACGACCGCGCCGGCGCCGTCCGCGAACACGGCGGCGGTCGTACGGTCGTCGGGATCGAGGATCCGCGACATGAAGTCGGCGCCGATGACGACGACGGTTTGGGCTCGGCCCGACTCGATCTGTCCGGTGCCGACCGCGAGCGCCGACAGGAAGCCAGTGCACGCCGCGCCGATGTCGAACGCGCCGGCCCGGGCCGCGCCGAGCTCGTGGGCGACGAGCGGGGCCGCGTTGGGCATTACCTCGTCGGGGGTGGTTGTCGCCACCAGCACGAGGTCGACCTGCTCGGGCGAGACACCCGCTCGCCGGAGCGCCGCCGCGGCGGCGTAGGTCGCGTGGGTGGTGAGCCGTTCGTTCGGCCCGGCAACCCGCCTCGCCTTTATTCCGGTGCGGCGGACGATCCACTCATCGGTGACGCCGATCCGTGGCGCGATCTCGGCGTTCGGTACGACGACCTCCGGCAGGCTCGCGCCGACCGAGGAGATCGCCGCGCCGACGGGCACGATCGCAACGTCGGACTCGATGAACTCGGGCAGAGTCACGCTCATATTTCACACGGTCTCCGAAGACGCGGCCGTTGCCAACGGCCACGGGGCCGAAACCCGACACGCGGGGGGTCGGATGAATTGGCCCTTCGGCCAGTTCGAGATGGGCTCGATCCCCCGTTTCGTCGCCCCGTCACCCCGATCCCCCCCGAGTGAGGCGGCCGCGCCACCGCGGCCGCCCCTCCGAGGCAGCCGGGGCGTCTACGCCTGGGCGACCTGCTCGCGGCTGGTCGCCGGCGGCCCGGTGCGGTCCCACACCGGCCGGACCTCGGTCGATCCGTACGAGACGTTCGGCATGTGCGACGCGTGCTCGAGCGCGGCGTCGAGATCGGGACAGTCGATCAGGTAGTAGCCGGCCAGGAACTCCTTGGTCTCGGCGAACGGCCCGTCCGTGAACTGTGTCCGGTCGTTACGCACGCGCACCGTCGTGGCGACGTCGGGGCGCTCGAGGGCGTCGCCGGCGACGAACACGCCGGCCTTGTGCAGGCTTTCCGTGAAGGCGTCCCACCGGGGGCCCATCTCCGCGAACTGTTCGGGGGTCATCGGGGCGTCCACCGGCTGGTAGATCAACAGCATGTACTGGGGCATGTATGGCCTCCTCGGGATCGGTTGGCCGCTCGGATTGCGGCTTCAACCGTATGACGGACGAGCGTGTCAGGTTTCGACACGCTCGTCCGTCAATTTGCGCTTGCGCGCTCAGCCGGTCGTTACCGCCTACCGCTCGTCGTGGCCGCGGCCGATTCCGGGCAGGACCTGTGTGCCCTCGATCTGCACCGCGTCCAGCGCGCTCGGGTCGAGCCCGAGCAGGCGCAGAATCGTCGGCGCGACCTGGGTCGTCTCGACCCACCGATCCGACGAACTGGGCCGGACGGTGCCGGGAGCGTAGACGAGCAGCGGCACGTCGCGGTCATTCGGGTTGTCGCCACCGTGCTCGGCGATCTTCGTGCCGCCGGTGTAAACGGTGCCGACCTGCACGCGACCGAACACGTCCGGGTAGCGCGGGTCCCCGTACGGCACGCCGAAGAAGCGGGCGGCCTCATGACCGGCGTAGATGTGCGCCAGACCGGAGTGCGGGACCTGCTCGGTCCCATTCCCATTAGGACCGCGCGTGTTATTGCCATCGTTGTTGTAGAGCACCGCCGTCGCGCTGTGATTCCACAGGTAGTTCTTGACGAAGTCGGCCGCGGCCTGCGTCTTGACCGACAGGTAGCTCTGCCACAGGTCGTCGTCGGTGCCGGCGACGATCAGGTCGTTGGGATCGCCCGTTTGCGCGGTCCACGCCTTGTTGACCGCGTCGATGATCGGGCCGTCCGGGATCCGCTTCAGGAGCAGCGGATTCTGCGGCGATTGACCGTGCTTTGCGGTGATGATGATCGCGGTCGTCCCGCGCGTCTGCGGGTTGGCCTGGATCGCGTCGTCCATCGCCTGCAGCTGCGCGTTGACGTAGTCGAGCGCGCTGGCCAGCAACGGGCGCGGCGTCGTCGTGCCCGGATAGTAGCCGGCGAGGCAGTTGGCGTCCGGCGGTGACGCTGTCCCACAGTCGCTGGGGCTCTCCGTATAGGTGCCGTCAGGGTTCTTGACAAGCGTGTTGGCCGAGTCGACCTTCTCGGCGACCGACACGGTCTGGAAGTTCATCCCGAGGATCGCCGGCGTGCCCACGTAGTTCTGGCCGCTGTGGTCGTAGCCGCCCAGCTCGTTGAGGACTGCCTGCACCTTGTATCCGTCGTACTGCTTGGTGGCGGCGTCGTCGTGTGCCCAGTCCGTATCGGACGGGTACGGCGTGCCGTTCGGCTCGACGGCTTGGGAGTCGATCTCAGGACCGAAGAAGTCGTCGATGCTCGTGCCACCCGAACCATGGCCGTTGAACGACGTGTAGATCGCGTGCTTGTCAGACCAGGCGGTACGCATTCCGGCGTTGTGGATGACGCCGAAGATCGTGTTGACCTTCAGGTAGTCCCACGGCATGATCGGCGTGCAGGTGGTCGGGTCGACCGGGAAGGTCGCCGGATTCAAACCGGACTGCGGGGCCGGAGTCAGAGTCATGATCGCGCCCGGCAGCGGCCCCCCGGTCGAGCCGGTGGTATTGCCGCCCGGGAAGACCGAGCCGTCCTCATCGAACGCCGGGAAGGGGCCGCCGGTCCCGCCCGGGATCAGGTCGGGCACGGCGTTGAGGATGTCATCCGGCGAGTCGTAGATCGCATTGCCGCCCGGGGCCGGACCCGAGCAGCTGGTGGTGTCGGGCGGGAACACATCGTGGTTGTACGCGACGTCGTAGTAGGCGCCTGTTGCCCGCGGATCGCCGCCGGTCATCAGCGCGGTGCCACCCGGGTCGGAGTCCGACGGAACCGACGTATGGTTGTTGGTGAACTCGGCGCCGCCGGAGGCGAGCTTGGCGAGCTCCGAGTCGGGATGGTTGGCGATGTACCAGTTGAGGTCGGACTGGTGCATACCGTCGACCGAGATCAGCAGGACGTGCTGGATCCCACGGCTCCGATGCCCGTGGTCGCCGTGGTCCCCGTGGTCGGAATGCGCCGACACCGCGGCGGCGGATCCGCCGATCAGGGCGGCGGCGATCACCGAGACCGCCCCCAGCTTCATGACTCTACGCATGCGAATAGCTCCTCTCGTTTGAGAGTCAGGAAGCGCGGTTATATGCGGACCGTCAACCCCGGCCGTTACGCAGCGGTGTCCGCAATATGTGCGAATTCTTAAGCAACGCTGCGCCGCGGGTCGAGCCCGGCAGCGCGCTTATTCCGGAGGGCCGCCGGCAGCGAGCTCGTCGATCAGCGCGGCCAGGCGCACCAGCAGGTCGGGAGCGAGCTCCTGCTCGGCCGCCGGCAACGATTCGTAGAAGGCGCGCTGGCGCCCGCGCAGCCAGTCCTGCTGGTCGTGGAGCAGTCTGTGGCCGAGGTCGGTGAGGCTGACCGCCACCGCCCGGCGATCCTCGAACGACCGGGCCCGCTCGACGACGCCGCGGCGTTCGAGCGCGTCGAGGATGCGGGTGGCGGTCGACGGCGTGATTCCCGCGTCGCCGGCGAGCTCCTGGACGCGCGCATCCTGTCGGTTGATCAGGCCCTCGAGCAGGCCGTACTGGGATAGCGTGAGGCCGCCGCTCGCCGCCGGCGCTCCCCGCGCACGGCGCACGGCCTGCGCAAACGCATCAAACGCCGTAAGGAAATCGATGCCGGCGTCCGAATCCATATCGGTTGAGATTACCGGTGGTGCCATGCTAATCTTTGGCATGCCAAACATTATCGTCGATCTTGGAGCATTGCCATGTTCCGGCACATCATTGTCAGCGTCGATGGCTCCGAACACTCCGACCGAGCTCTTGACGAAGCGATCGACATCGCTTGCGCCGACCAGGCGCGCCTCACGATCCTGACCGCCGTCACAGAGCCGCCGGTCTGGGCCGCGTCGGCGATGGCCGCCGGCGCCTGCGCCGTGTCAGCGGCCGATCTCGAAAAGGAAGCGGTGGACCTCATGCGCCGCGCGGTCAAGCGGGTCCCCGACGACGTGCCAGTCACCACGATCATCTGCCGCAAGCCGATCAGGCAAGCGCTCATGCAGCGCCTCCAGGCCGGTGATTACGACCTGCTCGTGATGGGGTCGCGTGGGCGCGGCGCGCTCAGCGCGTCCGTTCTCGGGAGCGTCAGCCACTACGCGCTGAACCACAGCCCGATCCCGGTATTGATCGTGCACGCGGATGGCGAGAACCGGATGTCGAAGGGGCAGCTCGACTCCGAGTCGTCCGAGCGCACTGCCGGGTCGGCGTCCGCGTCAAGCGACGCGCCGGCGGGGTCCGGTGGCGCGCCGGCCGCGGCGCCCGCGTAGAACCCTGAACCACATCTAGTACGACCGAGGCGGCGCGCGCGCACCGCCACCCAGTGCCTCCGGCTCCGCGGCGAGGCAAGCACAGCTTCGGCGGTGCGCGGGGTTCTAACGTCAACCAGGCACGTCCCGAATGATACGCCCGGGTCGACGCCGCCCGGGCGGAAGTTCACGCCGGCTGGAGAGCCGCCACCGTCGCGTCGACGATGTCCTCGAGCGGCGGCAACTCCGCCGCCGGGAGCGGCAGCTGCCGCTGTGATGCTCGCGTGTGGCAGGCGCCGATGAACATCATCGCGAGCGCATACGGGTCGAGGTCGGCGCGGGCCCGACCGGCGGCCTGCTCCCCGGCAAAGTAGGCGCCGATCGCGGCGACACCCCGATGCGGTCCCATGTCGTTCTCGGCCATGTAGGCCGCGAGCACGTCGCGGAGCTCGGTGTCGGACTGGGCCGCCGCGATCACCGGGAGCACCTGGTCGAGGAAATCCTCGAGGGTGCGCCCGTACAGCATCAAGACCTCGCGCGGACTGTCTCCGGCGTGCACGGCGTCCTCGGCCAGCGCCTTCAGCGGCGCGACACCCTCGGCGAACACGGCTTGAAGCAGTCCCGCGCGGTCCGTGTAGTGGTAGAAGACGCTCGCCTCCGAGACGCCCGCGAGACCCGCTACCTCACGCGCCGTGAGCCGCGCGACCCCGCGCTCGCGAATCACCTGGAGCGCGGCGGCGATAATCGCCTCGCGGCCGCCGGCGGGCGGCCGACCACGACGTTTGGGGGTTTCGTTCACCACGGTCAAACCTTGTCCTCAATTCCTGATGCGCTACTCAGTATATATGTTATTCTGAGTCGAGGCTCAGGAAAAGGAGGTAGGTCCGATGGAACGCAAGTGGTGGACCCTGCTGGCCGTCTGCACCGGCGTGTTCATGCTGCTGCTCGACATCACGATCGTCAACGTCGCGCTGCCGTACATCCAGCAGGCGTTCCACGCGTCGTTGTCGGACCTCCAGTGGGTCATCGACGCCTACGCGCTGACGCTCGCGGCGTTCCTGCTGACCGCGGGATCCGTCGCGGACCTGGTCGGGCGCCGGCTGGTGTTCGCCGTCGGCATCGTGGTGTTTACGGTCGGGTCCGCGTTGTGCGGACTGGCCGCCGATCCGACCTTCCTCGCGCTCGCGCGGGCGTTCCAGGGCATCGGCGGCGCGATCATGTTCGCGACCTCGCTGGCCCTGCTCGCCGACGCCTTCCCCCCGCGCGAGCGAGGCGTGGCATTCGGGGTGTTCGGCGCGGTCACCGGGGTCGCCGTGGCCGTTGGCCCGGTGCTCGGGGGCGTGTTGACGAGTGGACTCTCGTGGCGGTGGATCTTCTTCGTCAACCTCCCGATCGGGGTGCTCGCGCTGCTCGTCACCCTGAGGGAGGTGGCCGAGTCCAAGGCGCCGGTCGCCCACCGGCCCGACTGGCTCGGGTTCGTGACCTTCACGCTCGGGCTCACCGGGCTCGTCTACGGGCTGATCCGCAGCCATCCCGACGGCTGGGGCTCGAGCACCGTGCTCGGCTCGCTTCTCGCCGCAGTCGTCCTGCTCGGCGTCTTCCTAGTGGTCGAGCTCCGCACGCGCTACCCGATGCTCGACCTGAAGCTGCTGCGCGTGCCGACCTTCAACGGCGGCCTGGTCGCCGCGTGGGCGATCTCGGCCTCGCTGTTCTCGCTGATCACCTACATGGTTCTCTACCTTCAGAACGTGCTCGGGTCCTCGGCGCTCGACACCGGCGTCCGGCTGCTGCCGATGACAGGCGCGATCTTCCTCACCGCCGGCATCGCCGGGCGGCTGACAGGTCACGTGCCCACCCGTCTGCTCATCGGTCCAGGATTCGCGCTGATCGGCGCCGGCCTCGTGCTGATGCGCGGGATCACGCCCGCCGACGACTGGACGCACCTGCTGCCCGGGATGATCGTCGCCGGCGTCGGCGCCGGGCTGGTCAACGTGCCGCTGGCCTCAACCGCGGTCGGCGTGGTGGAGCCCGCGCGCGCCGGCATGGCTTCCGGAATCAACTCGACCTTCCGCCAGATCGGGATCGCCACCGGCGTGGCCGCGCTCGGCAGCATCCTCGCCACCGACGTCAGCAACTCGGTGGTCTCGAAGCTGGCCGGGAGCCCGCTCGTGAGCGGATCGCACCAGCTCGCCAGCGCGATCAGCAACGGCAGCATTCTCCAGGCGCTGCACGGAGTCCCTGCGAACCACCGGGCCATCGCCGCCGTCGCCGCCAAGAGCAGCTTTATCGACGGATTGAACTCGATCCTGCTGATCGGAGCGATCGTGGCGTTCGCCGCCGCCGTCGCCACGGTGATGCTGATCCGCCAGCGGGACTTCGTGGACGTCCAGCACGGACAGGCCGAGGGGGCGGGACCCGCCGCCGAAGTGGAGCCGTCCGGGGCTAGCGTGGCCGCCTAATCGCCCTCGGGCAGAGCCGCTCCGGAGGCGAGCTCGGCTCGCTGCGATGATCCTCTCGATCGGCCGACCGAGGAGGACAGATGAAGATCGCAGTGGTGGGCAAGGGCAACGTGGGCGGAGGGCTGGCGGACCTGTGGGAGAAGGCCGGACACGAGGTGCAGCGCATCGGGCGCGAGGGTGGAGACGTCGGCGACGCCGAGGCGGTGCTGATCGCGATCCCGGGTGCGCAGGTGGAGGGCGCGCTCAAGACCGTCAAGGGCCTCGAGGGCAAGACCGTGATCGACGCCACCAACCTGGTGGGCGCGCTGCCGCCCGGTGGCTTCGACTCGAACGCCGAGTTCATCAAGTCGAAGACCGGCGGACCGACAGCCAAGTCGTTCAACCTCAACTTCGCCTCGCTGTACGGCAAGATCGCCGGCGCCGGCGCGGCGCCCGGGAACATCTGGTGTGGCGACGAAGAGGCGCGCGAAGTGGTCGAACAGCTCAACCGCGACGCCGGCTATGACCCGATCCACGCCGGCGGGCTCGAGAAGGCGGGCCTCCAGGAGACCTCCCTCCAGCTCGTGTTCGCGATCGCCCAGGGCGGGATGGGCCAGTTCTTCTACCGGATGGCCCCGCCTGAAGAGTTCTGAGCCGCACGCCCCGCCTTCCTAATATCGAGTACATGCTCCTTTCCGCACTCGACCAGTCGCCGATCTCCGAGGGCTCGACCGGCGCCGACGCTCTGCGGAACACGCTCGACCTCGCCAGGCTCGCCGACGAGCTCGGCTATCACCGCTACTGGGTGGCCGAGCACCACGGCGGGCCGATGCTCGCGAGCGCGAGCCCGGAGGCGCTGATCGGCCCGATCGCCGCCGCCACCGAGGGCATCCGGGTGGGGAGCGGAGGCGTGATGCTCCCCCACTACAGCCCGCTCAAGGTCGCCGAGACGTTCACGATCCTGGCCGGGCTCTACCCGGGTCGGATCGACCTCGGCCTCGGCCGGGCGGCCGGCACCGACCCGATGACGACGTTCGCCCTCCAGCGCGACCGCCGTCAGGCCGCGCCCGACGACTTCCCGCAGCAGCTCGCCGAGCTGCTCGCGTACCTCGACGACAGCCTGCCCGAGGACCACCCGTTCGCCCGGCTGGCAGGAGTCCTCCCCGGTCGCCCACACCTACCAACGCCGTGGCTGCTCGGCTCCTCGCCGCAAAGCGCGATCTGGGCGGGGCAGTTGGGCCTCCCATACGCGTTCGCGGACTTCATCAACGCCGAGGGCGCCGATATCGCGAAGCTCTATCGCGAACGCTTCGAACCGAACGACCACCTCCAAGCCCCGAGGACGGCGGTGGCTCTCTGGGCGCTGGTCGCGCCGACCGATGACGAGGCCATCCACCTCTCGACCAGCAGCCGCATGTCGTTCACGATGCTGCGCCGCGGCGAGCTGATCCCGGTGCCGTCGCCGGAGAAGGCGACGGAGTTCCTCAAGGCCGAGGGCAAGCCGCTCACCGGCGGGCGGCCGGGCCGCCGCTCGATCGTGGGCACCCCGGAGAAGGTGCGCGCCGAGATCGAAGCGGTGGCGGTCGAATACGGCGCCGAGGAGGTGATCGTGGTCACGATCACCTACGACCACCAGGCGCGCCGGCGCTCCTACGAGCTGCTGGCCGAGGCCTTCGACCTCGAGCCGCGAGCGATCACGGCCCCAGCGCTTTCGTCGCCGCGCTGACGAAGCCGCCGGCCATCGCGTCACCGATGCCGCCAAGCGGGAGGAATCGCGGCACGTCCAGATTGGCCGCCAGGTCGACGCGGATCCGCGTCGGAGCGCTTCCGTCCACGCTCCAGTTCACCTCGAACTTCTCGCCGTCCGCCGGCTGGTGGGGGATCCGGTGGAGCTTGACCGTACCCTGCTGGGGGTCGACGTCCACTGACATGGTCAGGTCGAAGTCACGCGTGATCGGTCCGTACTGGACGTGCAGCTTGGCCCGGGCCTTGCTCGGCTGACCCGACCCGTCGCGCTCGAGGACCTCGACACTCTTGGCGACGTCCGGGTACCAGTCGGGGTACCGGTCGACGGCCGCGAGCAGCGCCATCGTCGCCTCGGGCGAGGCGGGCGTGGTGCCGCCGGCGCTTCCGGTGAGCTCTCTCACTCGGCTCGGGATCCTACGCCGTGCTCTCCTCCAGTGAGCGCCCCGTGGCCCGCACTCCGAACAGGACGAGGGCGCCGGTGATCAGACCGGTAATCCCCATCACCAGGAACGACGCCGAGAAGCCCCACGCAGCGTTCGCGCCGAGCACGATCAGCGGGGCAAGCGCACCGCCGATGTGACCGAGGCCATCGCTCAGCGCCACCCCGGTGGCGCGGGCGTTCGTCGAGAAGTGCTCGGCGGTGTACGTGTACAGCATCGGCACCAGCAGGCCGATCGTCAATGACGCCATGAACCCGAACACGATGATGATCAGCGGCGACAGGAAATAGCCGATCACGAACAGCGAGATCGCCCACGCCACGGCGAACAGCGCCGCCGAGTACTTACGCTCGAAGCGGTCACTGAAGTGGGTCGTGGCATACGCGCCGATCAGGAACCCGAGGCCGGATACGACGAGGTACGTCGTGCTGTCGGCAAGGCTGTAGCCCTTGTCGGTGAACAGCGTCGGCGCCAGTGTCAGCCAGCCGTAGTTACCGATGTAGTACACGAACCAGATCGACACGAACAGCGCCACACGGCCCGCCATCGGGCGACGGAGCAGCGCCTTGATCGGGACGCGCTCGGCCGGCGCCTCGTCGGGAACGGGCTCGGGTTCGGGCAGGCGATCGCCGTCGATCGCGTCGAGCGCGGTCTCCTCGGCCTCCGCGACGATCTCCCGAGCCTCGGAGGTCCGTCCCTGTGTCACGAGCCAACGGGGAGAGGGCGGCAGGTCTCGCCGCATGAACAGGATCGTCACGCCACCGAGCGCCCCGATCAAGAACAGGATGCGCCACCCCGAAGCGAAGTTCGGCACCAGACCGCGGACGATGAACGGCACTACCGCGAACCCGGCGTACGCCGCGGTGGTGGCCCAGCTTGTGTACCGGCCGCGCAGCCGCGAGGGCGACAGCTCGCCGATGTAAGTGGTGACCGCCGCGATCTCGGCGCCGATGCCGAGGCCGGCGATGAAGCGGAACGCGATCAGCTCTGTGACGTTCGTGCTCGCCGCCGCGAGCATGGTGCCGAGTGAGAACACGGCGACCGAGATACCGAGGCTGAGCTTCCGTCCCCACTTGTCGGCGATCGTGCTGTCGGCGAACGCGCCGATGATGTAACCGATCAGACTGCTGGTCACCGACAGTGTGACCGTCGCCTTGGAGACGTGAAACTGCGTCGCGATTACCGGCGTCGCGAACGAGATCGTGACGATGTCGAAGAAGGCGAAGAAGTAACCCGCGCCGACGATCCACAGAAGCTTGCGCTCATACGGCCAGACGGGGATGCGATCGAGGCGCGCGGTGACACTCGCCGCATCACTGCGCCCCCTTGTCGTCGGTGGTCCGGTACGACTTCTGTGGGGCGCTGTGTGTGACATTCACCTCTCCTTTCACATTCGGCTTACCCACGACCGGCGCACCGAAAACTGCACGCGGATGACATGCGACCGGCTGGCCGCGCGGGAGGCGCGCGGGAGCACGCGACCCCGCCCGGCGCGCGAGGGCGGCGAGGGCGCATGCGAAGTCGCCGATGGTGTGGCGCCGGAGACGGCTGCCTAGCTCGGCGAGGCGGCGAGTCTCGAATGCGCGCGAACGGTGGTCCCGCCCGCGCTCGTGCGGACCTCGACGAGATCGCACAGGTGGTTGACCATCCACAGTCCAAGGCCGCCCGTGCCCATCGCCTGGCGGCGGCGACCTACGAGCGGATCGGCGATGTGACCCGCGTCCTCGACCTCGAAGATCACCTCTTTGGGCGTCGTCCAGAAGCGCAGGGTCCCGTGCAGGGCCGCGTGCCTGATCGTGTTCGAGGTCAGTTCGTTGACCGCCGTCACGAGGCCCCCGACGCGATCGCGGTCCAACCCCGACGCGACGGCATGTGCAGCCACCCACTCCCGCAGACGCCCGAGGTCGCTGATCTCGAACTCCCGCGCCACCGCGTCGACCGGCGGCTCGGACAACGGAAGGTCGCACCCCGCCGGCAGCGCGCCATCCCCGTAGGCCGAGCTCGCCGCGAGCCGCCCGTCGCGGACGACGCCGGGATGGGTGTGCTCGGCATCGAGCAGCACCCCGTCATCTAGGTGCTCGGCGTCGTACGGGCACAGCACCCGGATGTCAGCGTCGGGCCATGCCAGGTTGCTGAGCGCCTCGTGGCGGGTCGCCTCCCGGATTTCTTCGGGTGAGCGGCCCGGCCAGATCGGCTCGCCGACGTAGCGCAACGGACCGCCGTACCGCTCGATCATCGACAGCACGACGGGGATGATCCGCGCGGGGTTCTTTCCGAGCTCGAACATGTCGAGTAGCTCGACCGGGGCCGCGCGGTCGCCGAGCCCGTCGAGGAGGAGCTTCAGCTTCGGAGCGGGCACCGCGATTGCCACGGGCTCCCCGCCGTGAAGCGCCGGCTCTATGAACCCCGAGATCCCGGCCAGGTAGTCGTCGTCGCCCTTGTAGAACAACGCCTGGTGCGTCTGCATGGGCGCCACGTGTCTGCGCTCCTAGCCAAGCTGAGGTAGCTCTCTCGTGTGTCAGTTGCGGCCCGCTGAGCTAAGTATGCCCGCGAGGGCGATGCCTACACCGCCTTTTTGCGAACCGGACTACGCGCTCTCAGACGGCTGCTCGCCGGCTGCCAGGAGCTCCTCGGGAGCGTCCACGATCGTGAGCATCTCTCGGACCCCCGTCAGCGTGAGCACGCGCTCGACCTGATCGGCGCCTCGGACCAGCGCGAAGCGCCGGCCGCTCTCGTGGGCACGCTGGTGTGCGCTCAGAAGCACGCGCAGCCCGGTCGAATCCATGAACTCGATTCCCCGTAGGTCGAGGATCACGAGCTCCGCGCCGGCGTCGAAGGCGCGCGAGAGCCGCACTTCGAGCTCCGGGCTCGTGCGCAGATCCAGCTCGCCGGCGACCGTCAGCACGGACGCGCCGCCCTGGTTGTGCTCCTCTACGCTGAAATCGGTGTTCACGCCTGCTCCGTCCCCGCTGCCCGCGGACCGAACGACCCCGGAAAAGCTACCACCGAGTAGGCGCGCGAACGCCGCCCGGCAGAGTCAGCCTTGTGCGGGCCCGTTCCACTCGGTGCCGATGATCCTCTCGCCGCTCCCCGGCGCGTTCGCAAGGTAGAGCGCCGCCGGCACCACGACCTCAGGATCGAGAAGCTGGACGTCGTCGGGCATGTCGTCCTGGATCATGCCCGTGGCGGTGGCGCCGCCCGGCAACAGCAGGTTGATGCGGACCCCCGTCCCCTCGAGCTCGGCCGCCCATACCTGCGTCATCGCCTCGAGCGCGGCCTTCGACGGGCCGTAGGGCGAGAACCCCCGGCGCACCATCGTCGACTTGTTGACCGCGACGTTGATGATCGAGCCACGGCCGGCCGCGAGCATGTGCGGGACGACCGCGCGAGACATCAGGAACACCCCGAGGATGTTCGTCTCGATCACCAGCCTCCACGCGTCCGGGTCCGCCTCCCAGAACGGCTGCGGATCGGTCATGAACCGCTCGTTGACGAACCGCATCCCGCGCGCGGCGTTGTTGACGAGCACGTCGACCCGGCCGCGGATCTCCAGTGCGTTCCCGACGAGCCGCTCGACGTCGCCCTGATCGGTGACGTCGGCCTGGACGGCGTCGATGCTTCCCGGGAGCGCGTCGGCGAGCGCGGCGACCGCCTCGGCCTCGCGCACGTTACGCGCGGCGCTGATCACGACGTCCGCCCCGGCGCCGGCGTAGGCAAGCGCGATCGCGCGGCCGATCCCGCGGCCGCCTCCCGTCACGATCGCGACGCGGTCGCGGAGATCGACGTGCTCCACTAGTGGTCTCTTTCGTGGGTACGCCGCTCGAATGTCGGCGTACTTGCGAAAGCGGCCACTAACTACAGAGTACGCAGCGCCCGTTGGCGCACGAGCACTTCGGCAGCTCGAGTGCGAGCTGCTCGGGCTGCCAGTGGCACAGCCACTCGAGCGCGACGGGCTCGACCCGGTCCTCGGGACCGCCCGGCCAGCACGCGTCGACCAGCAGCGACGTCAGCTCGCGCTGATCGGTGGTGGAGCCAAGCGGCGAGACCGACTTGATGTGGTGGTGAAGATCGTCCCGGTCCATGATGGGCAGCAGATACCCGTTTCCGGCCCAAACCTCACCGGGCTGGACGAATGGCGGGAGCGCCCGCTCACGCTGGCGCGACGGCGAGCGCGATCACGTCGGACACCGGCGACTCGAGCCGCGACCAGACCTCACCGGCGTCGTCGCCGACGAGCATCGCTCCGCCGCGCAACCCGACGAGCAGGCGGCCTGGCTGTTCGGGAAGGGACGCGAGCGCGTACGGCATCCGCCGCAGCTCGGCATCGTCGCCCCAGCGGTCGATGGCCTCCCACGCATCGCCCGAGCCGTTTCGCGAGCGCAGCAGGAGCGACTGGCCGTCTCCGCGCCCATGGGCGGCCATCGGGCCGCGGCTGACCGACGCGTACCACAGGTCAGGATCGGCGGGATCGACCGCGGTCGCCCACGCATAGTGCCGGTCCAGGCCGCCGTCCAGGCGGCGCCAGGTGTCTCCGCGATCCGGCGAGACCGCGATCCCCTGACCTGCGACCTCGTAGATGCGCTCGGGCGCCAGCGGGTGCGTCATCAGCTGGTGGGCGTCGCTGTGTGCCTGCGGGTTGTGGTCGACCCAGGTGGCGCCGCCGTCGAAGGAGCGCATCACACCTCCGAGCTCGATGCCCACGGCGAGCGCGTCCGGATCGGCTGCGTTCAGCGCGATCGTCCGCACGTGATGGGTCGACGGGCGCGGGGGGAAAGACCAGCTTGGCTCGCTGGGCAGCCGTCGCAGCGAGGACAGCAGCTGCCAGGTCTTTCCCCCGTCCTCGGAGCGGTAGAGGTTGCTCGGTTCGGTGCCGGCGTACACGACCGATACGCCGTTCACCACGTGCGACGGCGACACGGCCACCGACATGACGCGGCGGTCGTCGATGCCGTCCCACGACGGTCGCCAGCTGTCACCGCCGTCGGACGTCGCGTACATCCCGTCGTCGAACGTCGCGACGTACACCCGATCCGGATCACGCGCGTCCACGGCCACGCATTGCGGTGCCGGGACCGTGAGCACGGTGGCAGCGTCGTTCACCCGCGTACCCGTGAGCATGAACCGAACAACCCCGTCCGGCGTGACGACGAAGATGCGGGAGCGGTCAGGCATTGGCTCGGCGGGCGGCCCGCGCACGGTCGTAGGCCATGCGGAACAAGTCGATCGCGTTCTCGACCTCGCTGTCGGAGCGGATCGAGGTCGTCACCCACCCGGAGTCGGGCAGCACGTGATGCGGCCGGGCACGGCCCTCGGCGATCAGCTCGTCCCGGACGCGCCGCGGGAACGGCAGGTCCGCGATCCGATCGCCGTGGATGTGGCCGAGCTCGCGCCGGCCGACGCGGAATTCGACGCCGCCGAACCGGTGCGACGCAGCGTCCACGCCGGGCCAGGATTGAACGGTCTCTGCGATGTGTTCTCCAGTTGACATGATCCGGAGACTAGGCCCGCGGCGACCGCATCACCAGACGCAATTGGTCCTAGTACGTTGGTCGCATGCCCGACGGCCAGACCTTCGACGTCGTGATTGTCGGCGGCGGGCACAACGCCCTCGTCGCGGCCGCCCTGCTCGCCCGCGCCCGCCGGTCGGTGGCAGTGCTCGAGAAGCGCGACGAGCTCGGCGGGGCCGCCGTCTCCGTCGCCCCGTTCCCCGGCTTCGACGTGCGGCTGTCGCGCTACTCCTACCTCGTCAGCCTATTCCCGCGAGCGCTCCTCGATGACCTCGGCATATCGACCGAGATCCGCCCCCGCCGGGTGGCGGCGTACCCGCCGCCGACGCCAGACGCGGCGTTCACCGCCATGACCACGAGGATCGCGGAGCGGGTGTTTCCCACGCTGACCGAGCCGCTGCGCTCGCGGGACGAGTTCCGGCGCACCGTCGCCGACGACGAGGCCTGGCATGCGCTCTTCGAGACCCCGCTGTCGGAGCTGATCGAGCGGTCCTTCGACGACGACCTCACCCGCGGCACGGTGCTGACCGACGCCTTGATCGGCACGTTCGCGCCGGCCGACGACCCGCACCTCCGGCAGAACCGCTGCTTCCTCTACCACGTCGTCGGCGGCAGCTGGAATGTGCCCGTGGGCGGCATGGGCGCCCTGACCCGTGCGCTCGCCGACGCTGCCCGCCGCGCCGGCGCGCAGCTCGAGACGGGCGCGGGCGTGACCGCGATCGCCACCGACGAGCAAGCCGCCGAGGTCACGTGCGCCGACGGGCGCACCTACGCCGCGCGCCACGCCATCGCCGATGTCGCCCCGGCCGTCCTGCGGAAGCTCCTGAACGAGGACCCGGGCCCCGCCCCCGAGGGCGCCCAGCTCAAGATCAACATGCTGCTGAAGCGCCTCCCGCGCGTGCCCGGAGTCAGCTCCGAGGACGCGTTCACGGGTACGTTCCACGTCAACGAGGGCTACGAGCAGCTCGCCGCCGCGTACGATCAGGCCGCCGCGGGCCGGATCCCGGAGCTCCCTCCGTGCGAGGTCTACTGCCACTCGCTGACCGACCCGAGCATCCTTGGAGATGACCTCCGCAAGGCCGGCGTCCAGACACTCACGCTGTTCGGGCTGCACATGCCCACGCGCCTGTTCGACCCGGCCGACGCCACCGCAAAGGACCGCGCGGTCGCCGCCACGCTCCGTTCGCTCAACTCGGTGTTGGCCGAGCCGATCGAGGACGGCCTGCTCGGTCTCGAGGCGCTGACCCCGCCGGAGCTCGAGGCCGAGCTCGGGATGCCCGGCGGCCACATCTTCCACCGCGACCTTCAGTGGCCGTTCGCCGAAACCGACGACGAGGTCGGCGCCTGGGGCGTCGAGACGGAGCACGCGAACGTCTGGCTGTGCGGCGCCGGCGCTCGCCGGGGCGGCGGCGTCAGCGGCATCCCGGGCCACAACGCCGCCCGCGCCGTACTCGACGCCGACGCGGACTCCACCCGCGGCTGATCAGAACACGATCACGGCCCGGCCGCGCAGACCGCCGGCGTCCATTACGCGTTCGGCCTCGGCAGCCTGCTCGGGCGGGAACTCGGCCGCGACGCGAAGCGCGATCCGCCCGTCGGACGCGAGCTGTCGCAGCTCCTCGAGCCAGTCGGTCCGGTCGAGCACGCTCGCGACCCTCACCGGGTGCACGCGGATCCCCCGGTCCTCGACCTCGTCGCCGTCCCAACCGCGCACGACAACGATCTGCCCGTTGTCCCGGATCGCCGGGAAGGCCGCGCGGCGCAGGAGCGCGGTGTCGTACAGGCCGTCGACGCCGTCGGGCGCGGCCTCGAGCACGGCGTCGGTGAACCCCTGGCCGCGTGGCACGACGACGTCCGCGCCGAAGCTCCGCACGAGCTCCTCGTCCTCGGGCTTGGCGTCGGCGATCACGCGGAGGCCGTGCTCCTTGGCCAGCGGGATCACGTACGAGGCCAGCAGCCCCGCGCCACCGGTTACGCCGAGCGTGTCTCCGGGCTTCAGACCGAGCAGCTCGAGCCCCGACCGGGCGGTCAGACCGTTCATCGGCAGCGTCGCCGCCTGGACGAGCGTGGCCCCGTCCGGGATCGGCACGACCGACGCCACCGGCGCGACCAGCAGCTCCTGCTGGGCGCCGCCCTCGGGCCGACGCGGGCTGACCGCGGCCATTACGTCGTCGCCCACCTTCAGCCGGTCGACGTCGGGCCCAACCGACTCCACCACGCCGGCAGCGTCCATGCCCGGCGTCCAGGGGGCCGGCAGGTCACCGCCGCCACGTTCCCGCAGACCGATGTCGGTCGGATTGACTGCCGCGGCCTTGACCGCGATCCGCACCTCGCCGGGTCCCGGCTTGCGAGCGGGACGGTCCACGACCTCGAGGACGTCGAGGTCCCCTGGCTTGGTGATGACGACGGCGCGCACGAATCAGACCTCCTGTTTGACGACTATCGAAGCGAACGTCTCCCCTTCCGGACTGACGATCCAGCGGTGAGTCCCGTTGCGCAGAACGCGCATCTCGCCCGGCTGCGCCGGCGAGCGGTACTCGATCTCGAGGTCGATCGACCGGGGCTCGGCGTCGTCCACGAGCAATTCCTCTTCCACCGGGGTGAGGTAGGCGGCGTTGTTGACGTGGCCGGCGAGGTCGAGCTCGGTACTGCGAAACCACCACGGGGAGCTGTCGGCCACGCCGTCGGGCGCCGGGTGGCGCAGGCGAGCGGTCACGGTCCGGCCCGCCGTCGACTCGCCCCATATCGCGATCTCATCCGCGGTGAGCTTGGTCGGGCGCGTCGTGAGCGGATCGAGGTGGACCCAGATCGACACGACCTCGACCGCGCAGGCGTCGTCGCCGACAGGCGAGATCGAGGTGCGGCGCTCGGCCCACATCCGCCCGAGGCCGCTGCAGAATGTCGCCAGCTTGAACTCCGCCCCGAAGCGGGGGAATCGGGTCACGCGCATACGCGTGCGCCGGACCACCCACATCGCGTTCCCCGCCTGCCCGGCCTCGACCGAGTCGGCGTACGCGATGTCCTGGACCCATCGCGCGAGCGCGTCGAGCCGGATCCGCCCGCTCGGCGAGCAGTCGGCGAGGCCGGGGCGCAGCGATTCGGTGAAGACGCGCCCGCGGCCGGGTGGCGGCACGATTTCTTGCACGGTCAACCAGCCTACGCAGATGGGCCGCTTCGCGGCATCCTCCGGACGATGTCGCGGCCGGCGCATCAGGCGAGGCACGGACGCCGAGCGCGCCGCAGCCGCGACGCCAGGAGGGCCCGTCCGGTCTGTGGTCGCGGCCCCGCGACGCCGCCCGGCACGGACGCCGGGCGGAACGGCCCCACGGACGTCGAGCGGAGCGAGACCCAGAACTAACGCGAAGAGCCGCGGGTCGGCCGTGGTGATCCCGTGGACGCCGAGCGCCTGGAGGCGGGCGATCACAGAACGCTCGTTGACCGTCCAGGCGTAGAGGCGGCCGCTCCGGTCGCTGACGTCGTGCAGGAGCGCGCGATCGACGAGCTTGTGCTGGGCCATGAGCGCGTCCCAGCGGCCGGTGTGGAGTCCCGCGAGGGCCACCGCCCGCCAGTCACGCCACCGGTGGCTGAGTCGCGCAATCCGGCCGCCAACCGAGATGCCCAAGCGCGCGCCGGGCTCGAGGGCGCGCATTCGGTCGAGCACTGCGGGCACCTGGGACGAGATCAGCGTCCGGTCGAGCAGGCCGGCGTGTCGGAGGCCGTCGAGCAGGGCCGCTTCGCAGCCGACGTGCTTGACATCCACGTTCAGCCCGACGCGCCGGTGGCAGAGGTGGGCGAGGGCGTCAACCAGGCGCACGTTCCCGCTGCGGCGGGCGTGGAGCACGGTATGGGCAAGGACGAGCTCGCCGTTCCACCCGCGCACGTCGAACTCGACCATGTCGACGCCGATCTCGCAGGCGGCGTCGAACGACGCGAGCGTGTTTGCCCGAGCCAGCGCGCTCGCGCCGCCGTGGCCGATGCGTTGACAGAGCATCCGGGTCAGAGTACCTCTGACAGCCAGCCCCTCACGGCGGTTCGGATCGCGTCGCGGTCGCTCCGCAGGCTGTGGTTGCCGGCGACCGTGACGACGGTTCGCGACGGTCCGCGAGGCGGCACCCCGAACGGATCGCTCGCGCCTTGGACGACGAGCACGGGGACGGACACGGCGTCGAGCTCGTCCTGCCTGGAGGCCGCCGGCCGGCCGGGCGGGTGCAGCGGGAACGCCAGGCACAGGATTCCCACCGCGCCGGTGTCCGCGGCCGTCCGGCACGCCACCCGCGCGCCCGATGAGCGCCCGCCGCACACGAGCGGAACGCCCTTGAGCGGCTTGGCCTTGAGGTGCTCGACCACGGCGATCCAGGCCGCGTCGAGCTGCGGCGCGGGCGCCGGCGAGCGCCGGCCGGCGACCCGGTAGGGCTGCTCGACGAGCGCCACGCTCAACTTCGCCGCTTGCGCCACCTCGGCCGCCATCGCCAGGTCGGGCGCGCCCACGCCCCCGCCGGCGCCGTGGCCGAGCACGACCGCGCCGCCGGCGCCCCGCACCTTGATGAGGTGCGCCCGCGCCGGCCCGTGGGGGGTGTCGATGTCGAGTACGGTGGCGTCCGGCATCGCGGGGCACGATAGACGCCACGCTCGCCGCCTCCGGATTCCGGTTAACCCATCACTCGCCGCCCCACCCGAGGTGAATGCGGATTCACCCGGCTCTGGCACGGTCAAGTCCGCACTCGACGAACGCAGCGCGTCGAGTGTTGGGTTAACCGGAGAGCGGGCGCGTTTACCTCCGCCACCGCGCACAGCTGACCAGCGGCCGACGACGCGACGTCGTCCGCCGGCGGGACATAATCACCGCGATCCGGACACAGGAGGCTCAACCGCATGGCGAACTTGACCGGCAGCTCAACCGCGGAGATCGACGCTCCGCGCGACCAGGTGTGGGCGCTGGTCGAGAACGTGGAGAGCGCGCCCGAGTGGCAGGGCGGGCTCAAGTCGATGCATGCCCTCGACCGGGACGGCGACGGCCGCGCGATCCGGTGCGAGGCCGAGACCGACGCGAAGATCAAGACGGTCAAGTCGATCGTCCGCTTCACCTACGACGGTCCGGACGCGCTGCGCTGGACCCAGGAGAAGGGCGATCTGAAGTCGGTGGTGGGTAGTTGGACGCTCGAGGATCTGAGCGGTGGCCGGACGCGCGCCACCTACGCGCTCGAGGTCGATCTGGGACGGACGCTCAGCCTGTTGGTGCGCGGGCCGCTCGTCGACGCGCTCCGGCACATGCTCGTCGGCGCCCGCGCCGGCGAGCTCAAGAGGCGGATCGAGTCAGGCTGAGACGGCCGCGGCGAGCTTGTCGAGCATCTCGCCGAAGATGCGGCGCAGGCCAATCGGCGCGAACGTGCGCTCGAACACCCCGCCGACCCCGCCGGCGCCCTGCCAGCTCGCCTCGAGCGTGACCTGCGAGCCGGCGGCGTCGGGCGCGACCGTCCACCGGGAAACGTACGAGGACAACTGGTCGCGCTCGACCAGGCCGCCTGCGTCCTCCTCGACGCTGAGGCGGTAGTCGCGCTCGCGGCCGCCGGCCGCGAAGTGGTAGCCGATGACCGTGCCCTGGCCGTGGCCCCCGGACTCGACCCGGTAGGCGGTGAAGTTGTCGGTGAGGATGCGCGGCCTCGACTCCCGGTAGTCGCTCAGGAACGCGAGAATCCGGTCCGGCGAGGCGTCGACCGCTTTGTTGGCGCGCGCGGTGACGGTTGCCATGTGCCCCAGATTGTGGCACCCGGCCGGGGTGGCCGCGGCGCGGCGACCGCCGCCCCTGCGGCATGATTCGTCGATGCGCGCCGTCTACGCCTTGACGATCAACCGCGACGACCCGCTCAGCGGACTGACCGTCGGCGACCGCCCCGAACCCGAGGTTCCGGACGGCTGGACGACGATCAGGGTCAAGGCGGCATCGCTCAATCACCACGATCTGTGGTCGCTTCGGGGCGTCGGCCTCCCCGAGGACCGGCTGCCGATGATCCTCGGCTGCGACGCCACCGGGATCGACGAGGACGGCAACGAGGTGATCGTCCACTCCGTGATCAACGACCCGTCCTGGCGCGGCGACGAGACGCTCGACCCGCGCCGGTCGCTGCTGTCCGAGCGGTATCAGGGGACGTTCGCCGACCGGGTGGCGGTGCCGGTTTGGAATCTCGTACGCAAGCCGCCCGAGTTGTCGTTCGAGGAGGCGGCCTGCCTGCCGACGGCGTGGCTGACCGCCTACCGGATGCTGTTCACGCGCGGCGCGATGCCGCCGGGCTCGACCGTGCTCGTCCAGGGCGCGACCGGTGGCGTGGCCACCGCACTGACCGTGCTCGGCAGCGCCGCCGGAATTCGCGTGTGGGTGACCGGGCGCTCGGAGGAGAAGCGCGCCCGTGCGCTCGAACTGGGCGCGGACCAGGCGTTCGAGCCGGGCGCGCGCCTGCCCGAGCGGGTCGACGCCGTCATGGACACGACCGGTCAGGCGACGTGGGCGCACTCCGTCCGCGCCCTCAAGCCCGGCGGGAAGATCGTGATCTCCGGCGCCACCACCGGCGACGCCCCGCCGGCCGAGCTGACGCGGATCTTCTTCCTGCAGCTGTCGGTGATCGGGTCGACGATGGGCACCCGCGAGGAGCTCGAGCGGTTGATCCGGATGTGCGTCGACCAGGGCGTCCGTCCCGCGATCAGCGCGACCCTGCCTCTGACCGAGGCCCGGGAAGGGTTCGAGGCAATGCTCCGAGGCGACACCTCGGGCAAGATCGTCTTCACCGCGGCGGCCGCGGATTCATAAACTGGACAAATAAGTACAAGCGAAACTTCGTCTTGGACAAATATGTCTGCCGCGGTCACCATGCCGGAACACCCTCCTCCCTGAGCGCGCCCCTCTAGACCGGCCTTCCCTCCCCGCCGGATTCGGGGCGCGACTCACTTAAGGGCAATGGCGACGCCCGGGGTTACGATCGCGGCCGACGCGCACGTGACGAGCGCGAACGGCAGGTCCGCGGGATCGACCCCTCGCAAGTCAACGTGGTCGAGGTCGATCTCGATCGTCGGCGGCTCGTGGTCGCCGGCGATGCCGAGGCTCCGGTAGCCGTTGCGGCACAGCTCGGTCCACAGGTCGCCGACCGTCGCCAGCAGCCCCGAGCGGAGCTGGCGCTCGCGCCGCGAGCCCGTCTCGAGCTCGCGCGCCTCCTCGAACGGGTCGATGCGCACCTGCGAGTCGCTGCCGATCGCGAGCGGCACGCCGGCGTCGGCGTAGGCCATCGCCGGCAGGTAGCCATCGCCGAGATTGCCCTCGGTCGTGGGGCACGACACGACCGTCGTCCCGGTGCGCTGGAGGGCGTCGACATCGCCCTCCGACACGTGGATGCCGTGGATCACGGTTGCGCGCTCGCCGAGGAATCCGGTCCGGTCGAGCAGTTCGATCGGGGAGCAGCCGTGCTCCGCCTGGCACTCTTCGAGCTCGCGCCGCTGTTCGTGGGCGTGAACATGGCGGACGATCCCGTGGCGCTCGGAGTATTCGGCGATCGCCTCGAGCCAGGGTTTGCCCACCGCGCGGACGCTGTGAGCGGCGATGCCCACATCGACGCCCGGCCGCGACGATGCCCATCTCCGGAGCGCGTCCACGCGAATCAGGAATGTGTCGACGTCCGGATCGCAGAACCGGCGCTGGCCCGGGGCGGGCGGGAGGTCCGCGCCGTCCCAGCCGCCGCGGTGGTAGGCGGCCGGGAGGAGCACGATCGGGAGGCCGGCTTCGGTCGCCGCGTCCGCAACGGCGTGCGCCATCGCGTTCGGGTCGTCGTACGGCGTGCCGTCGGGCTGGTGATGGACGTAGTGGAACTCGCCGACGACCGAGTAGCCGGCACCCACCATCTCGGCGTAGGTCTCGAGCGCCACCGCGCGCATGCGCTCCGGATCGAGCGTGTCGGCGAGCGCGAACATCTCCGTCCGCCACGTCCAGAAGTCGTCGCTGGCGCCGGCCGGACCCGGGCGCTCGGCGCGCCCGCGCAATCCGCGCTGGAAGGCGTGGGAGTGCGCGTTCGGCATGCCGGGGATCGCCAGCGTCCGCGTCATGACGGGTTTGCCCCCGCGAGCGCACGCTCCACCACCCGGGCCGCGACCACCGCGTCCGCCAGGTCAACGTCCTCCGCGGGCGAATGGCTCACCCCGGTCTCGTTGCGGACGAGCAGCATCGCCGCCGGCAACCGCTCGGCGAGGATCCCGGCATCGTGACCGGCGAAGCACACCACCTCGGGTACGGCGTGGCCCACGACCTCGTCGCTCGCTCGCGCCAGCGCGGCGCGCAGCGACGGGGAGAACTCGCGCGCGTCGCTCCGCGAGGCGACGGCGATCTCGATCTCGACGCGGGTCCGCGCGGAGATTTCCGCTGTGAGGTCGTCGAGTTCGGTGCGCCACGCGTCTATCGCAGCGAATCCGCCGGCCGAGCGGGCGTCGATCCACAGCCGGACGTCGGCCGCGATCGTCGTCGGGGCGTTCGGGCTGGCCACGATGCGGGAGGTCGTGACGGTGACCGCCGGCCCGGAGCCGGAGCCGGAGCCACCGGCCGAGGCGAGGTCCTCGGCGCCGACGATGAGCCGCGCCGCGGCCGCGAGCGCGTCGCGCCGCTCGGCGCGCGGGGTCGTCCCGGCGTGGTCGGCCCGGCCGTGAAGCGTGACCTCGAGCCGGGTGCGCGCCGCCAGCGCGCTGACCAGCCCGACGGGTTCGCCGGCGCGCGCGAGATCGGTGGTCTGATCGATGTGGATCTCGACGAACCCGGTCAACCGCTCGAGCCAGCCGGTCGCGTCCGCAATCCGGTCCGGGTCGACCCCGGCCGCCCGTATGGCGTCCCCGAGCGCCGTGCCGGCGTCGTCGCGGCGCGAGAGGACGGCCGGGAGATCGAGCCGGCCCACGAGCGCCTTGCTCCCGAACGTGGGGGTGCCCCACCGGGCGCCCTCCTCGTCGGCGAACGACACGACGGCGACCGGTTGCGCGTCCGCGGCCGCGATCTCGAATCCGCACGCCACGCCGAGCGGGCCATCGAGGTGCCCTCCGCCCCGGACACTGTCGAGGTGTGAGCCGATCCCCCACCACGGCGGATCCTGGTCGGGACAGGCCCACAGATTGCCCGCGGGATCGCGCTCGACGCGCAACCCGATATCCGCGGCCTGGCGCTCGAACCACGCGCGGGTCGCCGCGTCCTCGTCGGTCCAGGCCAGGCGGCGGACGCCGTCGGCCCCGTTTCCGATCCCATCCAGGCCGGCCAGACGGTGGGCTAGCGACTCCGCGGTGATCATCGCGTCATCATGCCGGACATGACAGCCATCGAGGGCCGAAGCCACCCGGCGTTCCTGTTCGATCTCGACGGCACGCTGATCGACAGCGTCTACCAGCATGTGGTCGCGTGGCGCGAGGCGCTCGAAGAGGTCGGGATCAACCTCGAGGTGTGGAAGATCCACCGGCGGATCGGGATGAGCGGCGGATTGTTCGTGAGCGCGCTCGCGCGGGAGCTCGACCAACCGCTCGACCGGGAGACGCTGGCCCAGCTGCCGAAGGCCCACGCCGACGCCTACATCCGCCACTACGACAGCGTCCGCCCGCTGCCGGGCGCGACCGCGCTGCTCGAGACGCTCAGCGAATTGGGAGTCCCGTGGGCGATCGCCACCAGCGGCGCCGAGCGGTATGCCCGGCTCGGAGTCGCTTTGCTCGGACTGCCCGAGGACACCCCGCTCGTCACGCGCGACCAGGTCCGCTACGCCAAGCCCGACCCCGACCTGTTCCTGACCGCCGCGGAGATGATCGGCGTCGACATCCGCGACAGCATCGTCGTGGGCGACAGCGTGTGGGACCTGCTCGCCGCGCGCCGCGCGCGGGCCCTCGGGGTCGGCCTGCTGTCGGGCGGGTACGGCCGCGAGGAGCTCATCTACTCGGGCGCCTACCGCGTGTACGAAGACCCCAAGGACCTGCTCGCGCACGTGGACGAGGTCGGGGTCCGGCGACCCCTCTAGAAGCGGGCGACAGGCGTCCGCGCTACCTCTCCACCCGGCTGGTGATGCGCTGCCGCGGATGGTAGGTGCGCTCGCCGGCATACGCCTCGAGCACGCGATGATCGGCCGGCGTTCGCGGCGCGTCGACGAGCGAGCGCGGGTACAGGCGCTCCTTGAGCACGACGTTCAGCTGCGCCCCGACCAGCGTGATCTGCGCCTGGAGGTAGAACCACCACAGGATCGTGATGATCGTCGCGAAGTGACCATACGTCGCCTGGGCCTTCTGCAGGTAGTGCGAGATGATCAGAGCGGACAGCTGCTGCAGGATGAAAAACGCGATACCTGCAAGCAGCGCTCCCGGCAGCACCTCGCGCATCGACTCGGCACGGGTCGTCAGGATCCGGAACGCCGCGAGGAAGATCCCGACGTCGAGCGCGGCCGACAGGACGTAGCCGCCCACCCGGCCCAGCGCTCCGAGGTTGACGCCGTTGGCCGATGCGACGACGAAGCCCGAGATCAGCGTGGTGAGCACCAGGCCCGCCCCGATCGTCGCGAGGACCCACACGCTCCGCAGAGTCTGCTGGACGAGTCCGGGACGCTGGTGATACGGCACCTCCCACACCGAGTCGAACGCGAACTGGGCCGTTTTGACCACCCCGAGCCCGCTCCACAGCGCGGTGACCAGGCCGACGACGAACGCCAAGCGCGCTGCCGCTGAGCCCGCTGATCGTCGACGGGTCGAGCAGCGGGAGCATCTTCGCCACGTGGCCGAAGACCGACTCCCGGTCCGACATGGGCAGGACCCACGCCAGAACGGTGACCAGCACCAGGAACAGCGGGAAGATCGAGAAGATCCCCCAGAACGCGATCATCGCCGCGAGATTCGAGCTGCGGTCCTCGGAGTACTTCTTCAACGTGGCAACGGCGACGCCGGCCGGCGCGCTCTGCTGCTGAGTGCGGTCTACCTTCTCCTTGATCCCTATGTCGCTATCTCCTCTCTCAAAGAGCGGCACCATCCCGTGAGTGAGTGCTACCCGGCTTCCTCGCGGGTAACCGCGCCGCGGTCGGGCGCGTCGACTCGTTGCCGGATGCCGGACGTGTTGATCGCGAGCTGCCGCGAGAGCTTTGGCTTGTGGATGCGTCGCAGGTACTCGACGCACCAATCGAGTTGGTCCAGCGTCATGAGTGCCGCCTCTCGGTACTGCGCAGGGTCAGTGTCTGAGCGAGCCATCGCTCCCCTCCTGTCCTAGAGTTGCCGCCCGCCTCGGGTCTACCCAGTCGCGGCGCGGCTATCCCGAGCCACGTCCGCAGCAGTACGTCTGTGGCGACGGGGTGCCCTGGCTGCCGTGGTGCGCTCGCGGTGAATCGCGACGGCGGCGACGACCAGGCCGACGCCGACGATCTGCCGCGCGCTCGGGATCTGCGCCAGCACGACGATCCCGATCACGGTCGCCGTAGCCGGCAGCAGCGAGACCATGAGCGAATAGGTGGCGCGCGGCAGACGCGACATCGCCAGCTGGTCGCAGACGTAGGGGATCACCGAGGAGGTGATGCCGACGCCGATCCCGGCGCCGATCGCGACCGGGTCGAGCAGGTGCGGGATCACGTCCCAGCCGCCGATCGCCGTCGTCACCGGGGTGGCGAGCAGCATCGCGCCGGCGAGGCCGTCGATGCTCGGGAGCTGAGCGCTCTGAGCGATCCGGTGCGCGAGCACGATGTACACCGCGAACAGGGCCGCGTTGCCGAACGCCAGGACGACGCCGAGCGGTTCGCCGATCACCTGAACGGCGACCAGGCTGTAGACCCCCGCGACGGCGAGCGCGAGCGCGAGTCCATTGCGGAGCGACCGGACGCCCATCGCCGCGAGCAAGATCACGGGCAGGAACTCGATCGCCGAGACGGTGCCGAGCGGCAGGCGCGCGATCGCCTCGTAGAAGCAGCTGTTCATGACCGCCAGCACGGCCCCGAGGCCGGCCACGAGCCGCACGGTGTCGCGATCGGCCGACCGCAGCGTGCGCCACGGCCGCCGCCACAGCGCGAACACGATCGCCGCGCTGACGATCCGCAGCCACGCGACCCCGAGCGGAGCGACGCGCGCGAACAGCAGCACCGCGAACGCCGGCCCGAGGTAGTGGAACACGGCGCTACCCACGAAAAAGGCCTGCGGCGGAACCGTCTGCGAGCGGTTTTCGAGCACGTACTGATTCTCGCCCCACCCGGCCCTCTTGAACATGGGCAATCGAAGGCGATATGGTTCTTTGGGCTTATGAAGAACGGTGCACCAGGTTCCATGGGCGCGGATTTTCCGTCATTGGACGGGATTGACCACAAGATCATCGCCGCGCTTTCGACCGATGGGCGGATGTCATTCGCAGAGCTCGGCCGCCGCACGAACCTGTCCTCGCCGGCCGTGGCCGACCGCGTCAAGCGCCTCGAGCAGGCGAGCGTCATCACCGGCTACCGTGCCGAGATCGATCCCCGCGCGCTCGGCTACCAGCTGACCGCGATCGTCCGGGTCAAGCCCGCCGTCCGCCAGCTCGCGAAGATCGCCGAGCTGGCGGCCGAGATCCCCCAGGTCGAGGAATGCCTCCGGATCACGGGCGAGGACTGCTTCTACATCAAGCTCCACCTCGGCTCGATCGAGGAGCTCCCGACCGTGCTCGACCAGTTCCTCCTGTATGGCGAGACCACGACCTCGATCGTCAACGCCACCGCGGTGGCACGCCGCGACCCGCCGCCCCACCCGCCGGCCGCTTAGGGTCAAAGCCGCTTAGGGTCAAAAGACTCACTCGGGATGGGTGAGACGGCGGGGTCGCGAAAGGCCGCTGCTGAGACAGTCGTGACTGTCAGCTAACGCCCGTCAAGACCAGCCGAGGAGGTCACGATGTTCATCTCTGAGCCTTTCATCCGTTTCGAGTCACCGGCAGTGTCCCCCGTTTCCGTCCCTTCCGGGCTCGGCTCGTTGGCCGCCGTGCTCGCGGTCGCACTCGTCCTGCTGGTGGCCATGCTGGCGCTGATGCCGGGAATCACCCGCGTGTGCCCCGCGCCGCGCGCCGGCACGCCGGTCCACCTCGGGCGGTAGAACGCCGGCGCCCATTCGGTAGCTTGTCACGCGATGCCGGACCGTTTCAGCGATCGCAGCCCAGACCGTCCGTCCGACGATGACCTCCGGGCGCACGCGGAGTTCGAGGCGGGACGGAGTGCGAGCGGGATCGGCGCCGCGGTCGCCCAGGCGGGCTACAGCCACGGCGAACCGTTCTGGGAGTGCATCGTCAGCGACGGTCACGAGTGGCACTTCATCCGCGTGGTCGGGACCGATCTCACCCCGGCTGAGGAACTACCGATCGGGGACATCGAACGGGGCATCGAGCGATTCGCGGCTACGTTCCCCGAGTCGGATCGCCTCCCCGAGCTGCTGGGTGCCAATCCGTTGCACGTCGACCGGAGTGGAACGGTCAGCGGCTGACCAGTCATGGCCCTGACCGAAGAGCAAGCCCGCGTGAAGGCCGCCTACGAAGCGGTGGAGGACGTCTTTCCGACCGCCGGCTACGCGTACGTGCTGGCGCTTCGCCGCCAGCTCCCCCAAATCGACACCCCCGAGGCGCTGGCCGAATACCGCAAGCTGGCCGACGAGGCCGAGGCGCTGGCCGCGATGGTCGCCGCGAGCCGCCGGGCCTCCTGACTCAGGTTTCGCGGACGGGCCGCACCATCCGCCCGCGCGCGCGCTCGATCCACGGCCCCGCCCGCAGCCGGTCGAACGTGCCGACCGCGGCCTCGCGCAAATCGCCGCCTTCCAACTCGGCCTCCACCAACTCGAGCGCGAGCACGGCGGCGTCGAACACCACCCCGGCCTCGCCCACGATCACCCGGGCGGCGCGCCAATGCTCGGCGGCGCCGTCGCGGTCGCCGGCGCGAGCGGCGATGTGCCCGGCGAGCCGCTGGGCCTGCGCGGTCACGTACGGCGAGGTCTTCGGCGCCACCGGACGCTCGAGCGCGTCGAGCGCGACGGCGAGCGCGCGATCGTCGTCGGAGTCCACGATCAGATCGACCGCGAACGGCAGCCAGGCCGGCCACTCGGCGTAGTCACCGGAGCCGGCCTCGAGGATCGCCGCCAGCGCCCGGTCCGGGGCGCGGTCGAGATGGGCAAGCGCGACCGTGAAAGCGCTCCGGTAATCGCTCTCGAACGCGGCGCCTTTCTCAGCTTGGCGCCGGTCGAACTCGTCGATCATCGACCGCACCGCGTCGAACTCGCCCCGCGCGAGCGCCACGAGTACGGGAGGACCAATCGCCATGCCGGCGTTGGCGGGAGTCGCCTCGAGCGCGACTCGGTCGATGGTCTCGAGGGCCTCGTCCCACTCCCCAAGGCAGAACAGCGTGCGCCCGAGATGGAGCGTCGCTCCCTCCCGGCTCGCGCTGCTCGCAAACCGCTCCGCGGCTTCAATCGCCGTTCGCGCGGCGTCGGCGGCCTCCGCGAACCGGCCGAGCGCCGACAGCGAGATCGCGAGATTCGCGAGCGTGAACGGCACCTCGGCGGGCGCGTGAAGTTCGCGTACCCGGAGCGCGGCTCGGAACAAATCGAGCGCGTCCGCCGGCCGACCCAGCTCGACGAATGCGGAGGCACGACAGTTGAGCGCCACGCCGAGCTCGACCTGGGCACCGGCGCCCTTCGCCGCGTCGGCCGCCTCGCCGGCGATCACCTCGGCGGCGTCCGCGTCGCCATCGGAGTAGAGAACGCCGGCCAGTGCGGCGCCGGCCGCCGCAAACGCCGCGTCGTTGGTTCCGCGGAGCGCGTCGTACACGGCGCGGAGCGGTTCGATCAGCTCCGCGGCGGGGCGCGTCCAGCGGTACGCGTACAGCTCGCGGGCTCGTAACGCAAGCGCCTCGCGAGCGCGGCCGGCGGCCTCGTGCAGAGCTCGTGCCCTCCCGTACTGGTCCGCGGCGAGGGCTCGGTCGCCGTAGTGCTCGGCCCACCCGGCACCTTCGACGAGGTGGTCCGCCCTGCGCCGCTCATCCGGCTCGATCTCCGCGGCCCGCTCGAACAGAGTCACCGCCTCGCGTAGCGCGCCGACGTTTGCCGCACGCTGTGCGGCCTCGACGATCGTGCTGAGCGCTCGCCGGCGGATGAACTGAGCATCGTCGGCGCCTGGGTCGACGTCGGCGGCGGCCAGCAGGTGACCGGCGTACAGGCCCGCGACGTCGGGGTCAGGCTCTCCATGAGCGAGCCACTCGGCAGCGGCGAGGTGCCTCGCCTTCCGAGCCGGTTTGGACATCGTCGCCAGCGCCACCCGCTGGATCTGGCGGTGCGAGAACTGATACAGGCCCCGCTCGGGTGACAGCGGATCGGTCGATACCGCTAAGAACTGCTTGGCGACGAGCCCGTCGAGCAGGACGCGCACGTCGCCTTCGGGAGCCCCCGCGACAGCTGTCGCGCTCGCCGCGCTGAAACGCTGGCCGAGCACGGCCGCGTCGAACAGGACGTGGCGCTCGTCAGTACCGAGCGTGTCGAGGCGCCCGGCGATCAGCGCGTGGATACTCGGCGGGACCGCGAGTTCGTCCACGTCTCCGACGACACGGTACGTGTCCCCATCACGCTCGGCCACCATCACCCCTCGGTCCGCGAGCATGCGCAGCGATTCCACCGCGAACAGCGGAACCCCGCCTGCGTGATCCCGTACGACGGCCAGCAGTTCCGCGGGAGCGTTAGTCACCGCGTCGGCGACGAGCGTCTCGATCTCTTCGGGCGCCAGCGGTGCGAGGTTCAGGCGCCGCTCCCGCTTGCCGAGCGCGTCGAGTCGCTCGTCCGGACGGGTGAGCACGAGGATCAGGATCGGCGACCTGAACGCCCAGTCGACCATGTGAGCGATGAAGTCGAACAGCCCCTGGTCCGCCCAGTGCAGGTCCTCGAACAGGAGCAGAACCGGGTGACGCTCGGCGAGGCGCTCGAACAGCAAGCGCCATCCCGAGAACAGCTCTCCGCGGTCGATCAGCGCGCTGCCGTCATCGAGTCCCAGCAGTCGGCGGAGCGCTCTCCCGACGCGCGCGTGGCCCTCGGTATCGCTGGCGAAGACGTCGTCGAGGAGCGCGTCGAGCTTGCTCTCCTCGGTGTCGCGCGAGTCGTCGAGCGTGATCCGCGCCCGCATTCGGACCATGTCGCCGAGTGCCCTAAAGCCGACCCCTTGCCCGAAGCTCGAGGCTTGGCCGCGATGCCACAGCACGGGGGCCGCGAGCCCATCCGCGTATTTCTCGAGCTCCCAGGCTAGGCGCGACTTGCCGAGTCCGGCCTCTCCCACAACGGACACGAGCGCCAGCCTCGCTCCCGGTTCGAGCAGGCGATCGAGCGCGCCTCGCAGAATGCCCTGCTCGGCGCTCCGTCCCACCAGCGGCAGCTCGAGCAGCGGTCGGCCGGCACCGCCGACCGCGGCCACGATCCGCATCGGGCGCCAGGCCTGCACCGGAATCGATTTGCCCTTGACGACATGAGTTCCGGCGTCCTGGTAGACGATCGCGCGCTCGCTCGCCAGCCGGGTGACGTCGTCGACGAGCACGCTGCCCGGCTCGGCGATCGACTGCAGTCGCGCCGCAGTGTTGACCGCGTCTCCCTGCACCATGCCCTCGTCGACGGAGGCGATGTCGACCGCGGCCTCGCCGGTGAGCACGCCAACCCGCAGCCGCAGGTCTAGACCGAGCCGGTCACCGAGGCTGGTGACGGCCGCCACCAGATCGAGAGCCGCTCGCACCGCCCGCTCGGCGTCGTCCTCCCGAGCGATGGGTGCGCCCCACACGGCCATTACGCCGTCGCCCTCGTACTTGCGGATCGTCCCGCCGTAGGCCCCCACGATTCTCCGGGCGGCCACGAAGTACGTGGCGACCAACTGGCGCACATCCTCGGCGTCGTGGCTCTCGCTGAAGGTCGTGAACCCGGTCAGATCCGCGAACAGCACCGACACCAGCCGCCGTTCAACCGCAGGCAGATCAAACACGCTCGAGGACGGCTTAGCCTCAGACGCCTGCGGTGCACTCGCCGGAGCGGACCCGATCTCGACGGGCGCCCCCCGACTCTCGATCGCCGGTATCGCCGAACCGCACTCGAGGCAGAATCGTTGCCCCGGCTGACTGGTAAGCGTTCCGCACGCTGGACAGTGGAGTGCCTGCGGCGCCCCGCACCGGCCGCAGAACTTCGCCCCGGGGGGAACCTCAGCCGAGCAGCTGTGACACGTCGAGCTCAAACCTGGCAACGGGCCGCGACCGCGACGGGGCCCGCGGCGGCCCGGTGGTGCGCGCTCACGCCCGCGTCGCTCGCCGGCCCTCCAGGACCGCCCGGCCCCGGTGGCGCCGGGCACGACCCGCCCTTTCCGGTCAACGTGGGCAGCGCAGCTTCGTACTGCTGGACGACCGCCGACGAGCAAACCGACGCCGGGTTGCCGCCCGTCGCTTCGCACACCTCAGCGATCAGCACCTCGGCCTCCCCCGCGATCGCCTGGGTGGAGGCGTTGCTCGGGTCAGTCAGGGCGCCGGCGAGCTCCGTCCACGATTTGTGGGCGATGAGCTCCGGAGCGACGGTCGAGCTGTCCGTGATGAAACGGTTGGCGACGTCGATGAACGGCGTCTCGATCGAGGGGTCGAACCTGTGGACCAGAAGGGCCTCGGGATGGGTGAGGGTCTGGAGGGGGACGAGGCCGGGGAAGGCCGGCACGTTGCTCCACACCTCGACCGGAACGAACGAGACGTAGGGGCTGTGGTAACTCGATCCGAAGAAGGTCAACGTCCTCACCTGCGGAGGCGTCGTCGGCACGCTCTGCATGAGGTGCAGGTTCGAGAACGTTCCGAACTGGGACAGCGCGACGATCATTCCCCAGCGCTGCACGCCGCAGAACGGACACGCCTCCGACCCCGCGTAGAACACCTCCGGCTTCCCGGCAGACATCAGCGGCGTCGGCCCCTGCTCGATCCTCGGGCCGGACATGCCGAAACGCGTGCCGGCGAGCGCATGCTCGGCCGCCGCGGCGAGCGTGGCGGACGGGACGCGCGTGAGCTCGCCCGCGACGAGATGGGCGAGGTCGCCGTAGGCCAGCTGCCACGCCTTCGCGTACAAATCGACCGCCGCCGAAAGGTTGCCGGTGTGAGCCTGGTGGTTGCCGGCCGACAGCGCCGACCTCGCGGTCGCGAGCGACGCGGCCGCCCCGCCGTGCGCCTGGGCGATGGCGTCGTCGGCGAGCTCTCGGTCCGCCGTGACGATCAGTCCGGTTGCAGTGGCCGACAGCCCCGCGAGGTCCCCGACGGCCTGTCTCGACGCGGTGAAGACGTTTCTCCCGTACGGAGGAGCGTCCGCTTCACGATCGTTGATCCAGAGATCGCGGGCCGTAGCTCGCGTCAGGGCCGCAGCGGCAGCGCCGGCCTGGGGCGCGAGCGCCCGTGCCTGGCGCAGGGCGTCCCTCGGTGCCGTGGCCGCGCCGGCGGCGGCCACCAAGCCGAACAGCACCGCGGAGAAGACCGCGACGGCGAGCGCGGCACGCCGCGCGGATTTGGCCCAGCGGATCACGACGGCGGCGGCGGCGGCGGCCTGTGGTACTTGCGAAGGACCGCGGCAGCGGCGGCGCGCACTCCGCGAGTGCTGCAGACACTGCCCGGGCGGCCGTTGTTAGCGCTGCAGATCGCCGCCGTGAACAGGTTGGCCAGGCCGTCCACCTCACGGGCGATCCGATTGCGAGGATCCGCGAGGGTCCCGGCGATCTGCGACCACGTCATGTGCGCGAGCGTCCCGGGGTCATATCCCGACCCGGCAAAGCCCCAGACACCCCCGATAGAGATCGCGGGAGTGACCCCCTGCAGATGAACAGCCGCGAGCAAGCGCCGCTCGTGCCGAGTGGTCTCTTGGAGGTTGTGTCCGTTGACGTCCTGGAGCTCGACCGCCGCGAAGCTGACGTAGCGGCTCCGGTAAGCGGAGCCCGTGAAGCTGAGCCCGTGCGTGTACGGAAAACAATAGAGCGGGTTCAGATTGCACGGATCCTCGGCGGTCTTGCAGAAATACGTGCCGGTGTTGATCTCGCCCAACCCACCGAAGGTTCCGAAGCGGCTGAGCGCCACCGCCAACGCCCAGCTGTTCGCCGCGCAGTGAGGGCACCAGGCGAGCTCGGCGGTCACGATCTGCAGCTTGCCGTCCGTCGTGACGTGCCCGTCGCCCTTGATGATCCCGAAGGAATGGCCGGTGACCGGGTTGCGGCTGTCGCCGATGCCGACTCGGTTGAGCGTGCTGACCGGCACGTTGGTCACCAGCTGGGTGACCTGCGCCGGCGCCGGGACCGAGCCATCAGGGCGCGTTGCCGCCCGCGCGGCCGGAACCATCACGACCAGCGTTGCGACCAACACGACCGCAAAGCGCCCCACACGCGAAACCTACCTCTCCTTCTCGATGCTTGCAAGTTGGGGGTCTGGGTAGACCAACAACTCGTGGCGGGAGGACTGACGAAAATGCTGCGCGGGTCGCTCGGACCGGCGGAGGCGTACATGCGGATGCTCGCCGCGTTCGGCGAGGACATCGCCGCCATCGTGAGCGACCACGGCGAGCGCGACCCGTTCGCGCTGCGCGATCCCGTGTACATCGAGCGCACGCTGCCCGCGGTGCGGCTCGCCTCACAGCTGTACTTCCGAGCTGACGTCCGTGGACTCGAACACATTCCCCCCGAAGGCCCGGTGCTGCTCGTCGGCAACCACTCGGGCGGCACGCTGATCGCCGACACGTTCGTGTTCGGACAGTACTTCTACGACCGTTTCGGCGCTCAGCGGCGCTTTCACCAGCTCGCGCACGACCTGGTGTTCAAGGTTCCGGGGCTGCGCGCGCTGGTCGAGCGCTACGGGACGGTCCCGGCGTCGCCGGCGAACATGGCCGGCGCGCTGCGCCGGAACGCCGCGCTGCTCGTTTACCCGGGCGGCGACCACGAGACCTACCGTCCGTCGTGGGAGTCCGACCAGATCGACTTCGCGCACCGGACCGGGTTCGTACAGCTCGCGCTCAAGCACCGCGTCCCAGTAGTGCCGGTGGTGGCGATCGGCGGCCAGGAGACGGCACTGTTCCTCGGCCAGGGACGAAGGCTCGCGCGGGCGCTCAAGCTCGACGAGCGCCTGCGCCTGAAGGTGCTGCCCGCCGCGATCGGCCCGCCGCTCGGACTGACGGTGCTCGATCTGCCAGGACGCATCCCGCTGCCGGCCAAGATTTCGATCCGTGTGCTGAAGCCGATCGACCTGCACGACCGGCTCGGCCCCAGCCCCGATCCCGAAGAGGCTTACAAGCTCGTCACCTCGACCATGCAGCGCACGCTGACGAGGCTGTCGAACGAGCGCGGGCTGCCCGTCGTGGGGTGAGCCGGCGCGCCGTTCCCTGGCCGGCGCGGTTCACGCTGCTGGCGATCGCCTGGGGGTCGACGTTCCTATTCATCAAGATCGGCGATGAGGCATTCGCGCCGCTCGAGGTCTCGCTCGGACGGGTACTCGTCGGAACCGCGACTTTGCTGGCGATTCTGGCGCTTCGCGGCGAGCGGTTGCCCAGCGGAGGCCCGCGCCTCTGGGGTCAGCTCGCGATCGCCGCGCTCCTCTTGAACGTCGCCCCGTTCACGCTGTTCGCCTACGGCGAGCAGCACGTGTCGAGCGTGTTGGCCGGGATCTGGAACGCCACCGTTCCGCTGTTCACGCTCCCTATCGCGATGCTCGCGCTCACCGACGAGCACGCGACCCCGCGGCGACTCGCCGGACTCGGCATCGGGTTCGCCGGCGTGCTGATCGTGCTCGGGGTCTGGCGGGGCGTCGGCGCCACCTCGCTGGCGGGCAACCTGCTGTGCCTCGGCGCGGCCGCGTCGTACGGCCTCGGCTTCCCCTACGCGCGCCGGTATCTGGCCCACCGCCGCGACGGACCGCTGGCGCTCGCCACCGCGCAGCTCATCTGCGCCGCCGCGATCCTGGCGATCCTCACCCCGCTGTTCAGCTCCGCGCCGCACGGTGTGGCCGCCAAACACATCCTGAGCATCCTCGCCCTGGGCGTGATCGGCACCGGCTTCACGTTCCTCCTCAACTACTCGCTGATCCGCGACGTCGGCGCGACCGTGACGTCCACCGTAACCTACGTGATGCCGATCGTTTCGACGGTGCTCGGCGTGGTCGCGCTCGGAGAGCCGCTGCTCTGGAACCAGCCCGCGGGGGCGGCGGTGATCGTCGTCGGCGCCGCGCTTACCGTTCGACGAAGTACGTCCCGCTCCCCTGCCCGCTCGAGAACCAGCGGCTGGTGACGGTCTTCTTCCGCGTATAGAACTCGACGGCGTCGGTGCCGTGGGCGTGCAGGTCGCCCAGGAAGCTGTCTTTCCAACCACTGAACGGGAAGAAGGCCACCGGCGCGGCCACACCGATGTTGACGCCGACCATGCCGGCCTGGATCTCGTGGCGGTAGCGCCGCACCGACGCGCCCGACTCGGTGAAGATCGAGGTGCCGTTCCCGAACCGGGTCGCGTTGACGATTCCGATCGCCTCGTCGAGCGTGGGCGCGCTGATCACGCACAGGACCGGACCGAACACCTCCTCCTGGGCGATGTCCATCTCGGGCGTCACGCCATCCAGGATCGTCGGGCCGACGTACGAGCCGTTCGGATCCCCGCCCTCGGACGTCCGCCCATCCAAGACCACCTTCGCCCCGGCGGCTTCGCCCCGGTCGATCCACTCCCGGATGCGGTCGCGCGCGGCGCACGAGATCACCGGTCCGACGTCGCTCGCCTCCTCCAGCCCGTCGCCGATGCGCAGCGCCCGCGACGCCTCGACCAACGGACCAAGAAGCTGCTCGTGCGCGTCGCTCACCGTCACGACCACCGATCCGGCCATGCATCGCTGCCCGGCGGCGCCGAACGCTGAGGCGATGATCCCCTCGACCGTCTTGTCGATGACCGCGTCGGGCATGACCACCATGTGGTTCTTCGCGCCGCCCAGCGCCTGCACCCGCTTGCCCGCCTTGGCCGAGCGCTCGTACACGATCCGCGCCACCGGCGCCGACCCGACGAACGACACGGCGTCGATCCCCGGGTGATCGAGGATGCCCTCAACCACCTCGCGCCCGCCGTTGACCAGGTTCACCACACCCGGCGGCAGCCCCATCGCGTGCAATTCCTCGAACGCGATCTGCTGCGTCATCGGCACCTGCTCCGAGGGCTTCAACACGAACGTGTTGCCGCACGCGATCGCGAACGGGAGGAACCAGAACGGCACCATCGCCGGGAAGTTGAACGGCACGATCGCCGCACACACGCCGACCGGCTGACGAATCGTCTCGGCATCGATGTTCCGCGAGACGTCCTCCAAGATCCGGCCCTGCATCGTCGTCGGGATCGCGCACGCCGCCTCGACCATCTCGATCATCCGCGCCACCTCGGCGCGGGCGTCCATCAACGTCTTGCCCATCTCGGTGGTCACCGACCTGGCCAGGTCCTCCTGGCGAGCCACCAGCCGCTCGCGCAGCTCGAAAAGTTTCCGGGCGCGGGCGATCGTCGACACCGACCGCCACTCGGGCAGCGCCTCGCGAGCCGCGCGGACCGCGATGTCGAGATCGGACGCACCCGACAGGGGCACGCGTGCGAGCACCTCCCCGTTGGCGGGGTTCAACACGTCGAGCTCGCCGGTCGCGGCTTGCGCCGGGGTCCACTCGCCGTCGATGTAGTTGTCAAGAAGACGGGTTGCGGTTACTGCCATCGATGATCCATTCATGGTCGGGGTCGTTGACGATGGCCCACAGACGTTGCGGGCCGGCCATCACGTTCAGGTAATACGAGTCATAGCCGGGCGGGGCCGACACGGTGTGGTAGCCGCGCGGCACGAGCACACAGTCACGATCGCGGAATGTCAGCGCTTGATCCAGCGCCGTCTCGAAGTCGTACACGCGCATCAACCCGAACCCCCGCTCGGGCCTGAGGCGGTGGTAGTAGACCTCCTCGAGCAGCGACTGGCGCGGGGGATCGTCCTTGTCGTGCTTGTGCGGCGGATAGCTCGACCAGTGGCCGCCCGGGGTCAGGACCTCGACCACGAGCAGCGACCCGGCGCCTTCGTTCTCCATCAGGATCGGGCGGATGGAGCGTTCGAACTCGCCGCGCCCGCGCGTCTCGACCTCGATCGCGCCTCCGGGGAGGACGCGCGGTGTCGCGCCCCTCAGCGCCGGCGCCCAGCACAGCGCGACCTCGGCGCCCTCCTCGCCGGCACGCAGCCCGACGTGCGACTCGGGCGGCAAGTACGCGGCGTCAGGCAGGCCCGCCCATGGATCGGCTCGGCCGCCGAGGTCAAACCACTCGCCGTGCTCGGAGGCGACGTGCACGACGCCCGAGATCACGACCACGCAAAGCTCGCGGATGCCGCACGCGCGCTCGGCGGTACCGCCGCCTTCGAGCGCCAGCACCTCGAAGCCGACGTAATCGAACCCGACCGACTCGGGGTCGAACGACAGGATCGCGCCGTCGGGCCCGGGGGCCGAGGCGCCGGAGATCAGGAGCTCACTCATGCGGTCAGCCTAGATACTGACGCTGACTCGCGTGGGCGCGCTCGTATTCGGCGCGCGCGTCCTGCACGGTCTCCTCCTCGGACACCTCCGCCACGGGCACGTCCCACCAGCTCTCATAGGTCGGCACGCCGTGGTAGCGGTCGGTTTCGATGTGGATGACGACGGGACCCTCCGCTCCCCGCGCGTCCGCCAACGCAGTTCGCAACTCGGCCACGCTCTTCGCACGTACGACGCGCGCCCCAAGGCTCTCGGCGTTCGCCGCCAGGTCGAGCGGCAGCACCTCCGTCGACGCCGGGTCGACCGGCACCGAGCCGTTGTCCGAGAACCGGTAGAGCGTCCCGAACCCGCCCGACCCGACCGACCGCGACAGCGCGCCGATCGACGCGTACCCGTGGTTGTCGACGAGCACGATCACGATCGGCACGCGCTCGGCGACAGCGGTCACGAGCTCGCCGGGAAGCATCAGATACGACCCGTCGCCCACGAGCACGTACACCTCGCGCTCGGGCGCGGCCAGCTTCACGCCCATTCCGCCCGGGATCTCGTACCCCATGCACGAGTAGCCATATTCGACGTGGTAGGACTTGCCGTCCGGATCGCGAGCGCGCCACAGCTTGTGGAGGTCGCCGGGAGCCGAACCCGCCGCGCACACCACCACCCCGGTGTCGCCGGCGGCATCGTTGATTTCTTTGATTACTTGAGACTGGGTCGGTGGGCCCGCGTGATCGCCATCGAGCGACTGCACCCGCCTGACCTCCGTTGCCCACTGGCCCGCCTCGGCCCGGGCGCGCGCTTCCCACGCTGCATCGGCGTGCCACCCGGTCAGCGCATCGCGAAGCTGGTCGAGCGCCACCCGAGCGTCCGCAACCACCGGCAACCCGCTTTGCTTGCCGGCGTCGAACGCGGCCACGTTGATGTTGACGAACCGGACGCCCGGGTCCTGGAAGGCGGAGTGCGACGCGGTGGTGAAGTCGCTCCAGCGCGTCCCGATTCCGATCACCACATCGGCGTCCCGCGCCAGCCGGTTACCCGCCGTGCCGCCGGTCGCCCCGACAGCTCCCAGACTGAGCGGATGGTCGGACACGAGCGACCCGCGCCCGGCCATCGTCTCGCCGACCGGGATCCCGGTCGCGTCCACGAACCTCCGGAGCGCGGCCACCGCCTCGCTGTAGATGACGCCACCGCCGGCCACGACCAGCGGCCGCTTGCCCCCCCGGATGAGGGCGGCCGCACGCGCGAGCGCCTCGGGCGCCGGCGGCTGGCGGTAGATCGTCCACACGCGTGGCTCGAGAAACGCGTCCGGGACCTCGAACGCCTCGGCCTGAACGTCCTCGGGCATCGCCAGCGTGACCGCGCCGGTCTCGGCCGGATCGGTCAGCACGCGCATCGCCTCGAGCGTGGCCCGAATCAGCTGCTCGGGACGCTCGACCCGCTCGTAGAAACGCGACACCGGGCGGAAGCAGTCGTTCACCGACACCGTCGCATCGTGCGGGACCTCGAGCATCTGGAGGACCGGGTGGGGAGTCCGAGTCGCGAACGTGTCGCCGGGGAGCAGCAGCACCGGGAGCCGGTTGATCGTGGCCAGCGCCGCGCCCGTCACCATGTTCGTGGCCCCCGGTCCGACCGAGGTCGTGCACGCGAACGTCCCGAGACGGTTGCGCTGGCGCGCGTAGCCGGCGGCGATGTGCACCATCCCCTGCTCGTTGCGCGCCGGGTGGTAGGGCAGCAGCTCCTGGTACTGGTGAAGCGCCTGGCCGAGGCCGGCCACGTTGCCGTGGCCGAAGATCCCGAAGCAGCCGGCGAAGAAGCGAGCGCGCGCGCCATCGCGCTCGACCTCCTGGACCGCGAGGAAGCGGACGAGCGCCTGGGCGACCGTGAGACGGCTCATGCCAGGCTCCATGATGACTCGAAATCGGCCCGGAGCCGGCGCAGCATCGCGTCGAGCGTGGGCAATTCCACGCCCAGCCGCGCCGCGGTCTCGGTCGCATCGAGGCGCGTGTCCCGCGGGATGCCGCCCCCGCCGGCGACGTCATCCGGCCGTGGAACCACGTCGAGCAGATCCGGGTCGAGCTCGAATACCTCGATCGCCCGGCGTGCCAGGCCCACCCGGTCGACGTGCTCCCCGCCGCAGCAGTGGAGGACGCCCGTGACCTCGCGCTCGAGTGTTCGCCAGATCATCCGCGCCGCGTCGGTGGCGAGCGTCGGCGTGGCCAGCAGGTTGAGCCCCGGACCGTCCCAGACGGCGAACCGCTCGCCCGCTCGGAGAGCGTCCACGAGCGACACGACCAGATAACCGAACCCGGCGTCCTGCGCCCTCTGCGTCTCCGGTCGTGCCCGGTGGATGCCCTGGACGCCCGCGATCCGGGCGATCGTTCCGCGCCCGGCGTTTTCGGTGACGATCAGCTCCGAGCACGCCTTGAGGAAGCCGTACGTGTTGATCGGGTTGGGCGGCTCGGTCTCGGCCGCCGGTGCTTGCGTGCCGTCGAACACCCAGTCGGTCGAGATCAGCACTACATGCGCGTCAACCGCGTTGGCCGCCGCCACCACGTTGCGCGTGGCCCCCACGTACTCGTCCCAGGCGCGCCGGCGATTGGTTCCGAGCGCCGGCGGGTCGTTCCAGATCGCGCCGTGCACGATCGCGTCCGGCCGGGTGGCGAGCACCGAGCGGCGGACGACCACCTCGTCGGTCAGGTCGACGTGCTCGTGACCCGGGGCGACCACCTCCGCCCGGGGCTGCCGCGCGAACACGTGCGCAAGGTTTGAACCGACGAAGCCGCTCGCGCCGGTCAGGTAGATCCTCATGTTGGCCGTACCTCGTCGACGCGCACGGGACGACCCTCTCGCAACGACCGCCCGGCCGCAATCCCGATCACGAGCGGGGCCCGAGCGTCGGTGGTCGAAACCGGCGGGGCCGCGCCCGTCTTGACGGCCTCGACGAACGCCTCCCACTCGCGCACATAGCTCGGCTGATACCGCTCGAGGAAGAAGTACGGATTGGGCGGCCGACGCTCGCCCGCCGCGGTCAGCACGCTTCCGGTGTGGGCGCGGGGGTTCTCGGACATCGCCATCCCCGCCGACCCGAACACCTCCACCCGCTGGTCGTAGCCGTACGCGGCCCGGCGCGAGTTGTCGATCGCGGTCAGGCATCCGTTCTCGTGGACGAGCGACACCAGCGCCGTGTCGATGTCGTCCGCCTGCGCGAACGAGGGCTCAATCCGGAGCGCGCCGCGCGCGAACACCTCGACCACCTCGCTCCCGGTCACGAACCTGGCCATATCGAAGTCGTGGATCATCATGTCGAGGAACAGCCCGCCCGACGTCTTGACGTACTCGAGCGGCGGCGGCTCGGGGTCGCGGCTCGAGATCCGCACCAGGTGCGGCTCCCCCACCACGCCCGCCACGACGGCGTCACGGACCGACGCGTGCGCCGGGTCGAACCGGCGGTTGAAGCCGATCTGGAAGGGCACGCCCGCCGCGGCGATCGCGCCGAGCGCGCGGTCGACCTCGGACAGATCGAGCGACACCGGCTTCTCGCAGAACACCGCCTTGCCCGCCTCCGCGGCCGCGATCAGGAGGGCGACGTGGGTGTCGGAGCTCGAGCAGATCGCCACCGCGTCGAGCTCCGAGTCGAACATCTCCTCGACGGTCGCCGTCGCGGGCACGCCGAGGTCGGCCCCGACTCCGCGCGCCGCCGGTTCGTACGCGTCGTAGACCGCGCCGAGCGCCGCGCCCGGGACCTGGTGAGCGATCAGCTCCGCGTGCATTCGCCCGATCCGGCCGACGCCGATGACGCCGATCCGAAGGGGCGCCACCGCGGTCGTGGCGGTCACGACCGCACCTCCTCCCATCCCCCGCTCTGGGCCGAGCGCAGGAGGGCGTCCTGCACCCGCGCCCAGGCGAGCGCCTGCTCGAAGCTCGGCTCGTATGGCCGCCCCTCGGCCAGCGCCGTGCAGAACTCGTAGTCCTCGATCGTGACCAGATCCTCGAACCCGATCGTGTTGCCACTGCCCGGGACGAAGATGCCGTGGTGCCCGAACCGGTCGCCCCCGAGCACCGTGGTGTAGCCCGAACCGCGGTCCTCGGTGGCGCGATATAGCCGCAGCTCGTTCAGCCGCTCGAAGTTCCACCCGACCGCGCCACGCGTGCCGTAGACGTCGAACGCGTTCTCGCTCTCCGGTCCGACGAGGGTGCGGCTGACCTCGAACGTGCCGCGTGCACCCGACGCGAACGTGCACAGCATCGCCGCGTAGTCCTCGTTGGTCACCGGCGTCCGCGGGTCCTCCGCCCGTCCGCGTCCGTAGTGGCTCGCGCCGTCGCCGGGCGCGGGGCGCTCGCGGATGAACGTCTCGAGCGTGCCGGTCAGCTTCCTGATCGGCCCGACCAGCATGTGCGCAAGGTCGACCGCGTGACTCATCAGATCGCTGGTGACGCCGTAGCCGGCCTGGTCGAGCTGGAAACGCCACGAGTTCACCGCGAGCGGGTCGGCGCCGTACATCGAGAAGAACCGGCCGCGGTAATTGGTGATCTCGCCCAGCTCGCCGCTCGCGATCACCTCGCGCGCGTACCGCACGAGCGGCGCCCAGCGGTAGTTGTAGCCGACGCCGGTGATCACCCCGGCGGTCCTGGCGGCCTGCGCGGCCCGGGCCACCTGCTCGGGGGTGCCGCCCACCGGCTTCTCGCAGAACACGTCCTTGCCCGCCTGCGCGGCCGCCTCGACCAGCTGCACGTGCACCATGTTCGGCGCGGCGATCCACACGACCTCGACGTCGGGGTCCTCGATCACCGACTCCCAGGCGGGCGAGGCACGTTTGAACCCGAACGAGCTGACCGCCTGAGCCACCCGGGCCGGCAACGCGTCGCTGCACGCGACCAGCTCGGGATCGAAGCCGCGCTGCTCGAACAGCGTCGGGATCCGTAGCAGCGAGCGAGTGTGGGCCTGCCCGAGCCAGCCGAACCCGATCACGCCGACCCCGATCCTCCGCGTCGCCACGGTCATGCCGGGGACCCTTCGAGAAGCTCCACGACCTCGTGCTCGTACGGCATCGCCTGCGAACACAGCAGGCGCGAGGCAACGATCCCGCCGGCCGCGTTCGCGAACGCGATCGTCCGCTCGTGCGTCCAGGAGTTGAGCAGCCCATGCGCGAGCGCGCCGCCGAAGGCGTCGCCGGCCCCGAGACCGCACAGCACCTCGATCGTCGGCGGCTCGATCAGCCGCTCGCCCCGATGGCTCGACAGCAGCACCCCGTCGCCGCCGAGCTTCACGACCGCGAGCTCGATCCCCTTTGCCCGTAGGCGCGCCGCCGCCTCACGCGGGTCATCGGTGCCGACCGCGACCGCGCACTCCTCGCGGTTTCCGACCGCGATCGTCGCGTGCTCGACGGCGGCGCCGATCCGCGCCGACGCATCCTCGCGCGAGCGCCAGAACGTCGGGCGGTAATCGAGGTCGAGCACGGTATGACGTCGGCGACCACGGACCTGCAGCATCCCTGACGCGGTCGACGCGCTCGGCTCCTGCGAGAGCGCGCTCGCCGTGATCCACAGGATCGGCACCTCCGCGACCGTTGCTGGGTCGACGTCGTCCGGTCGGAGCTGGAAATCGGGAACCGGCGGGTCGCGGCGGAACAGTAGCTGCGGGTCCTCGGGCGGGTCGAGCACGGCAAACGCCAGCGGCGTCACCGTGCCCGGCTCGACGCTCACGTAGCGTGTGTCGACCCCGAAGTCGCGCAGCTCTCCGATCGCCACCTCACCGAACGGGTCCGCGCCAACCTTGGTGAATACCGCTGTGCGGTGCCCGAGGCGGGCGGCGGCGATCGCGACGTTCGTCGGGCTCCCGCCGACCGCCTTGCTGAACGTCTCCGCGGCCTGCCAGTCGGCGCCGATCTGATCGCAGTACAGGTCGATGCTGATCCGTCCCAGTGTCAGGAGCTCGAGATCCGTCGCCATCTGATCAGGCCGACCCTTGGGCGTTCGAGGGCGCCTCGGCAGCCAGCTCCTTTGCCACCTCTTTGAGGGACGGATCGACCCCGCGCTGGAGCTCGTGACTCAGCTCCTCGAGCTCCGCGCCGCCGGCCATCATCGAGGTCAGCTCCGCGATCGAGGTTTCGGACTTGGCAAACGAGCCGAACATCCGGCCGCGCTTGAGCAGCACGAACCGGTCTCCGACCGGATACGCATGGTGCGGGTTGTGGGTGATGAAGATCACCGCCCTCCCCATCTCCCGCGCCTGGACGACGTACTTGAGCACGATGCCCGACTGGCGCACGCCCAGCGCGGAGGTCGGCTCGTCGAGGATCATGACCTTGGCCCCGAAGTACACGGCGCGGGCGATCGCCATCGCCTGGCGCTCCCTACCCGACAGCGTTCCCACCGTCTGGTCGGGGTCACGGACGTCGATGCCCATCTTGGCCATCTCCTGGCGCATGATCTTCTGGGCCCCTTTTACGTCGACCCGCTGCTACCGCACGCCGCCACCAGCAGGACCAGGGCGCCCACGGCGGCGACGATGCCGACAGTGCGAGACAGTCGTCTCATTGATTGATCTCCTCCGTCGTCCGAGCCGTATGGTGAAGAAAGGCGATGCTCTCGCGAGCGTCGCGCATCGGTCCGCCTGCCACCGTCGGCTCATCTCCGGTGATGGCGGTGTCCTGCTCGAGTACGAGCCAACGGTCGTACCCATGCGCTTGCAAGGCGCCCACGACCTCGGCGACCCGTGCGTCGCCTTTGCCCAGTGGAAGGAACAGGCCGTTGCGCGTGGCGTCAACCAGCGACCGGCGGCCCGCTCTGAGGTCGTCAGCGATCTCGGCATCGACGTCCTTGAGGTGCACATGCACGACACGGTCGCCGTGGCTTCTGGCGAATTCGACCGGGTCCGCCCCGCCGATCGTCAGGTGCCCGGTATCTAGGCACCACCCCACGTCGACGGCCTCGATCGCCCGCTCGACCTGCTCGGCGGTCTCGATCAGCGTGCCCGCGTGCGGATGCAGGGCCAAGGTCAGGCCCTGGTCCGCGACCACGGCGTCGATCTCGCTCAGGTTGTGAGCGAGGCGGGCCCAGCCGTCGTCGTCCAGCTCCTGCGGACGCCTCCACTCCATGTCCTGGACCACGCCGACGACGAACATCTCGCCGCCGGCTCCGGCGATCAGGTTCGCGGCCCTGCGGGTCTCGTCGATCGTCCCGATCAGATCGGGTTCGTGAAGGGCGAGCGCCACGAATCCGCCGACGAGCTCGAGTCCGTTACGCGTCAACAGCTCGTCGACGCTCGCGGGGTCGTCGGGGAAGAAGCCGGGAGCGCCGAGCTCGGTTCCCTTCAGCCCGAGCTCCGCCATCTCGGCCAGAACGCGGTCGACCGAGGGCATGATGCCCCAGCCGGGGACCTCGCACGCACCCCAAGAAATGGGCGCGCCGGCCAGCCGATCGTCGATGCTCGCCATGTTGTGCGGTCGTCTCTCTCCCTAAGCCGTAGACCGCACTAACGTCGCCTACTAATTAGAGCGCTCTAACAGCCGACGCGCGACTATAACCAGTGGCTTCGCAGGAAGTCAAGACCGCGAGTGGAAAATGACCCGGTTCTGCTCGGTGCTTAGAGCGCTCTAACCCAATTGCAATGTTGTCGCGCTCCAAGTAAGGTCCACGCGCTATGCCACCGCCGTCGCGCCGCGCCGCGGTGCCCCTCCACTCTCGACGCGCGCCAACGATGGACGACGTCGCGCGTGAAGCCGGCGTGTCGCGCGCACTCGTCTCGCTGGTGATGCGCGAGCGCCCCAACGTCAGCGACGAGCGCCGCCGCCGCGTCCTCGACGCGGCGTCGCGGCTCGGTTACCGGCCGAACGCGATGGCTCGCAGCCTGGCCAGCCGACGGACCAAGACGATCGGCGTGATCCTCGACGACCTCCGCAACCCGTTCTTCGCCGAGATCGCCGGCGGCGTCGAGGAGCTCGCCTCGGAGGCCGGCTACCAGCTGCTGCTCGCCGCCGGCGGCCGGTCGTCCCGGCGCGAGCGCGCCGCGGTCGGCGCGCTGCTCGAACACCGGGTCAGCGGGCTCATCCTCGTCAGCCCACGCATGCCCGCGGCCGACATCGCCGCCGCCGCGTCCGAGGCCCCCCTCGTGATGGTCGGGCGCGGGTTGCGCAGCGTCGACGTCGACATCGTGCTGATCAACGAGGCGCACGGAACGGGGCTGGTGCTCGATCATCTGATCGAGCTCGGACACGAGCGGATCGCGCACGTCGACGGCGGCAGCGGCGCCGGCGGACCACAGCGCCGCTCGGCGTATCTGCGGGGAATGCGCGCGCATCGGCTGGGCCGGCACTCGCTGGTGATCCCCGGCGACTTCACCGAAGAGGCCGGAGTCAACGCCGCCGGAGAGCTCCTCGCCCGGCGCGAGCTCCCGACCGCGATCTTCGCCGCCAACGACATGGTCGCGGCGGGCCTGCTCGGTGGCTTCGACCGCGCCGGCATCGACGTGCCCGGCGACGTGTCGATCGTCGGCTACGACAACACCTCGATCGCGCACCTCGCCCACGTTTCGCTGACGACCGTGGATCAGCCCCGTACCGAGATGGGCCGGCTCGCGCTCGAGCTGTTGCTCGACCGGATCGACAACCGCCGGCCGAACGAGCTCCGCCTGATCGAGCCATCGCTGGTCATTCGCTCGACCACCGCGCCACCGCGCGCGATCGCGGCGCCGTCGGTCGTCGCGATCGCGTGACGTCGTGGCCTCGTTCGGCTGATGAGCTGATCGCGGCGCAGCACGCGCTGGCCGCGGCGGCCACGGGCGGCCCGGGGCAGCGTCCCGGCGTCCCGCACTGGCGTCCCGGCGTCCCCGACCCTGCTATCGGCGCCGCCGTCGTCATCTTCCCGCGCGGGCAGACCGGCCGCGGCGCACGCGGCGACCGCGCGTGGGCCGCGGCGGCCGTGCTCCGAGGACGGGAGGTGCTCGCGGAGGCGACCGTCACCGGCGAGGCGGCAGGACCGTATCTCCCGGGGTTGCTCGCGCTGCGGGAGGGGCCGTGTCTCGAAGCCCCGGTACGTGAGCTTGCGGTCACGCCCGACGTCCTGCTCGTCGACGCCACGGGCGCCGACCATCCGCGCCGCGCGGGCCTCGCGCTTCAGCTCGGCGCGGTCCTCGACCTGCCCACCATTGGCGTCACGCACCGGCCGTTGCTCGCGCACGGCGATTGGCCAGACGACGTGCGGGGCGCGCGCGCCGACCTGTCACTCGACGGCGAACCTGTGGGCGCCTGGGTGAGGACGCGGAAGGGCGCTCGACCTGTCGCCGTACACGCCGGTTGGCGGACGACGCTGGAGGTGGCAGTCGACGTCGTGCTGTCGTCCGCGCTCGGTCGCCGAACGCCCGAGCCATTCCGTCATGCACGTCGGCTGGCGCGTATCGCCCGCGCTAGGCGATAGCTTGTCCGCGGTCGCACTCGGTCCCAACATCACAAGGAGGCAGCTGTGCCCCAGGCCAGAAGCAGCGGTTCGAGCTCCGGCAGCACGTCGGGCCGCAGTCAAACCAAGCGCTCGAGCGCCAAGAAGTCCACGGGCGCCAAACGCACGACGCGCAAGACCGCGTCGAAGAGCAGCAGCACCGCGAGCAGGAGCCGCTCGACGCGCGCCAAGGCGTCCGCATCATCCGGCTCCGCCGCGCGGTCGACCGGCACCGCCGCGGCCGATCCGCGCCTCGAGGCCGTCGCCCAGCGCGTCCGCAAGCTGAACGAGCGCATCATCGAGGAGAGCAAGTCCGCCGGCGAGACCACCCTGACCGCCTACGAGAAGGCGCTCAAGGCGATCGCCAGCTCGCTCGAGCGCGGGCCGGGCAAGAGCGACGTCGAGTGGGTTTCCACACTGGCCACGACGCAGGCGAAGTGGATCCGAGACGTGACCACGGCTTGGACGTCGGCCGCGCGCGGGATGCTCAAGTAACCGTGTTCGCGTCCCACAACTCGTTCAGTGAAACCTGGAGGTAGGCCCAGAACGCGGGACCGATGACGATGTAGAGGACGAGCGCGATCCATCCGTTGACCGGCTCCGTCCCTCCCTCGATCGCGGCGTACTGGACTCGCTTGGTCCCGTTCCAGTAGCTGACGAGCGGCGGCACGATGATGAACACACCCGGGAACAGCGCCAGCATCGACAACAGCGGGTTGGTCCCGAGATCGATGTTGTTGGCGTAACCGAAGTCGCTGAGCTCACGGTTGATGCGGTACCACCACACCAGGTGGTAGATGCCGAACGTGACGAACGGCAGCAAAGCCACCGCCCACGGACTGCGGATCTTCACCCGCTCATCGCTGTTCCTGATCCGCAGTTCGCGTGCCATCGGAAGGGCACACGCTATCCCTGTCCCGGCCGTGCTCAAGCTGCCCTCCCGACTGCCGGCGCTCGCGCGCGGGCCGCCGGGCGCGGGCGAGCAACGCGACGGGCGCGGTCGCGAGCACGGCGCCGGCCGCCGCCGAACAGTCCGCCCGTCGGGTCGGCCGCTCGGGCGGCAAGCCCGACGATCGGGCCGCCCAGCCCGACGCCGGCGTCGAAGTAGGCGAAGAACGCGCCCGCTGTCCGTCCGTGCCGGCTGGGCGGAACCGACGCCAGCGCGAGCAGTCCGAGCGACGGGACCGCGAGGCCCTGGCCCACGGCCATGACCACGAGCGCGAACAGCGCCAGCGGCGGGCTCGTGGCCGCGGCCATGCCCGCGAGGCCGGCCGCCTCTAGCGTGACCGCCACCGTCAGCGTGCGCGCGGCGCCGAACCGATCGGGGACGCCGGCGAGGATCGTCCGGCTCGCGATCACGCCGACGCCGAACACCGGGATCACCAGCGAGGCTATTCCCGTGCCCTGCTCGGTCGCGGCCGCCGCGCCAAACGACAGCACGGCGACGTAGCCGAAGTTGACCAGCATCAGGCCGAGACCCGGGCGGAGCGTGGCGCGCAGCGTGCTCGGCTGATCGGTCGGATCGGGATCGGTTGCCTCCGCCGCCGGTTCCGGCGCGACCCCGCGATCAGGTGATCGCCCCAGCACCGCGGCGGACGCCGCCGCCAGCAGCGGCAGGATCGCCGCCGCGATCCACACTCGCGTCGGGTGTTGCTGGCCCGACAGCGCCTGCGCCAGCAGCGGACCGACCGTCAACCCCGCGTAGTTGGCGAGCCCGACGTGGCCCATCGCGCGGCCGCGACGCTCGGGGCCGGCCAGGCGCAGCAGCCACAGCACGGTCGCCGCCATCATCGCGGCCTCGCCGGCGCCGACCACGAGGCGGCTCGCGATCAGCAACCCAAGCGAACGGATGAACGCCGGGATCGTGCCAATGGCCATCACGATCGCGCCGGCGATCACGATCCGCGCCGGCCCCAGGTGATCGGCCAACCGTCCGCCGAACGGACGCCCGGCCGCGCCGGTGAGCGCCGGCGCCCCGACGGCGAAGCCGACGAGCACTGCGCCACCGCCCAGTGAATGGACGTAGTCGGGCAGGATCCCGAGCACCGCGCCGAGCGCGGCGTAGCAGAGGACCGCGGTGCTGAAGACGATCAGGTATCTGGGCTGCGTGGAAAAGGTCACCTAGAGATGGTTACCCCAGGACGCTTCGGCACCCGTCGAAATGTTGAGAACCCTGGTACAACGCACTTCGTGCCGCAGGCCGTGGTATTCGACCTCGATGGAGTCCTCCTGGACTCGGAGCAGCTGTGGAACCAGTCGAAGCGCGAGGTCGTCCGCGAGGCCGGCGGGCACTGGCGCGAGGACGCGCCGACGGCGATGATCGGAATGAGCTCGCCGGAATGGTCGGCGTACATGCGCGACGAACTCGGAGTCCCGTTGGCTGCAGACGAGATCAACCGCGCGGTGGTCGATCGGATGGAGCGGCACTACCGCGAGCACCTGCCGCTGCTACCCGGTGCGGTCGACGTCGTTCGCCGGCTCCACCGCTCCTGGCCGCTCGCGCTGGCGTCCTCGGCCAACCGCGAGATCATCGATCTCGTGCTCGACGTCGCCGGCCTCGCCGGCGAGTTCAGCGCGACCGTCTCCTCGGAGGAGGTCGAGCGCGGCAAACCGGCGCCCGACGTCTACCTCGAGGCCGCCCGCCGGCTGGGCGTGGCGGCGGATCGATGCGTCGCGGTCGAGGACTCGAGCAACGGGCTGCGCTCGGCCGCGGCCGCCGGGATGGCCGTGATCGCGTATCCCAACGAGCACTATCCGCCCGCCGAGGATGCGTTGGCGCTCGCGGCGGCGCGCGTCGACAGCCTCGACGAGATCACGCCCGAACTCGTCGAGCGACTGCGCTGACGGCGGCCAGCCCCCGCCGTCCCGGCCTCCCACCTACCGCCGAGCGGTGCTCTGCCCGACCTCGATCAGATGGCCGTCGGGGTCGCGGATGTAGCAGCGGATCTCGGTGGCGCGTTGCTGCGGCGGCGTGAGGAACTCGGCGCCGCGGGCACTCCATTCCTGGTAGAGCGCTTCGATGTCCGCCACCCGGATGTTCATGAACGCCGACGTCCGGCTCGGGTCCTGCGGCGGCTCGAGCGTCACCGTCGGCTTGTCCTCGGTCGGCCCTCCGCCGACGTTGATGATGATCCAACTGTTCGCGAGCGCGACGATCGATGGCTCGCCCGCCATCACCACCTCGCCACCGAGTACGTCGCTGTAGAACCGGCGCGACCGCTCGACATCGCTGACGACGATGAAGTGGGTGAGCACGAATCCTTCGGTCGGGGCCGGCAGCTCGGCCATGGGCCTACGATACCTCGCCCACCTCGCCACCGGGGATCGCGCTGATCAGCGCGTCGGTGTCGGCCTCGAACACGGCGTGCGGCGTTCCGGCCGCGCACCACACCGTGGCGAAGCGGCGCAGCGACTCGTCGATCAGCGTCTCGAGCGGCTGGTCGTGGCCGAGCGGCGGGATCCCGCCGATCGAGAACCCGGTGGCCGCGCGTGCCTCCTCGGCGTTGGCGGCGCGCAGGCCCAGCCGCTTCGCCGCGACGCGACGGTCGCCGGCGCACAGCACCATCACGGGCTCACCGTCGCGCATGAACACCAGCGACTTGACGATCTGCCCGACCTCGCATCCCACCGCCGCGGCCGCCTCGACGGCGGTGCGGGTCGAGTCCGGCAGCACCTGCACGTCGACGTCCAGCCCGCGCTCGTGCAGCCGCTGCTGGAACCGTGCCGCGGTCGGGTGCATTCAGGCGGTGCGGAGCTCGCTCGGATCGAGGTCCGGAGGCATCGGCATCTCCTGCGGGCTTGTGGGGCTGTCGTCGTCCCACGACGTAAACGCCTCGCCGTCACGTCCCCGATGCTCGGCCGCGCCACCGAGCGCCAGCAGCACCAGGCGCCCGGGTCCGAGGTTGACGAGCTGGCGCCGGACCTGCGGCGCCACCCGGATCAGCTCACCCTCGCCGAGCTCGGTCGCCTCGGACTCGATCAGCAGCGTGAGCCGGCCATCGAGCACGAGGTACACCTCCTCCTGGTGGAGGTGGCGGTGGATCCGGCCGCGCTGCCCGGGCTCGAGCACGATCTGGTTCATCCCGAACGAGCTCACGCCGAGTTGCCGGCGCAGCGGCAGGAACCGCTCGCCGACGTCGGGGTCAAGACGCGTCCTGCTCGTACCGTCTTCCACGTGACGAACCATATTCGACTGGCGCACCCCGGCAGACCTGCATCACTCGACGATTCACCCCCGCCGACCGGACCGTGCCGCGTTACGCGCGATTATCGTGCATAGCTCGGCAACGTCCAGGCAGTCGCTGTCGATTGTCGTGCTGCGCTAGCAGGAGCTCGCTACGCCGACCCCCGCGCGATGACCTCGGCCGGCGTGACTGTCTCGATTCGGGCCGACAGCATCCACTGGTTGCCGAACGGATCGGCGACCCGCCCGCCGCGCTCGCCGTAGAAGTGGTCCGACAGCGGATAAACGACCTCCGCGCCGGCGCGGACGGCCCGATCCCAGGCGGCGTCGACGTCGGGCCAGTAAGTGCATAGCAGCGCGGTGAACTCGTCGTCCTGGGCGTCCTTGACCATCACCACCGAGTCGCCGATCAGCAGCTCCGCGTGGACGAGCGTCCCGTCGGGCATGTGGAAGCGCTCGCCCAATTCCTTGGCGTCGAACGCGGCCTTGTAGAAGTCGATCCCGGCCGCGGCGTCGCTCAACGCAAGCCGGGGGGTGACCGTGTGGAGGTGCTCGGGGACCGGGCTCACAGTCCGTTCGCGCTCAGCCAGTCCGGGCTGCTCGTAGACCCCGATCACGTTGCCGGCCGGATCGCGGACGTGCGCCACCCGCTCGCCGGGCGCCGCGTCGTCGTTCAGCACCTCACCGCCGGCGGCGCGGACGGCCGCGAGTGCGTCGTCTAGGTCGGCGACCATCACGTGGACCATGATCCCCGGCTCGGCCGACGGCGGCCGCCCGGTGACCCACGAGCCACTCACCTCCTTGACCGCGTCGTCGAATGCGATCGCGCCGTCGCCGCGGGTGCGCAGCTCCCAGCCGAACGCGTCGCCGTAGAACCGCGACGAGCGTTCTACGTCGGAGGCGGGGATCTCGAGGTAGCAGATCTTGCCGGTTGCGAGTGTGGGGGTTCCGTGTGCCATGGGGATTAATATACATGTAAAGCAAATGTCCGCAAAATCATCCAGGCAGCATTCGTCACAACGGTCGGGACGCCGTGGCGCGGAAGGCAGTGGCGCGGAAGGCAGTGGCGCGGACCGTCGGCCTCGGGGCCGGCCGCCCACCATCGACCGCGACGCCGTGCTCGACACCGCCCTCGGGCTGCTCGACGCCGAGGGCGTGGAGGCGCTCACGATGCGCCGGCTCGCGAGCGAGCTCGGCGTGTCCGCGATGACGCCGTACCGGTACGTGGGCAGCAAGGACGAGTTGCTGATGGTGCTGGTCGACCGGCTCGCGGCGCGGCTCGTGTACCCGCCGCGCCCGCGGGACCCGAAGGCCGCCATGCTGGTGCTGTGGTCGACGATCTACGACAGCCTCGCGGAGCACACCTGGGTTCCCGAGGTGCTGGCGCGCCGGCGGATGATGGCTCCTTCGGTGCTCGACGCGATCGAGGAGATCCATGCCGCACTGCGCGACGCGGGGCTGTCGATCGACGCCGCGGTCCGCGCGTACCGTCTGATGTGGAACTTCACGCTCGGGACGCTGCTCGTGCGCGCCGGCACCAGCTCCGAGTCACGTAGCCAGCAGCGAGAGCTTCGCGGCGCGCCCGATCCCGAGCGCTATCCGATGCTGGCGGCCGCCGCGACGGCGTGGGCGGCGGCACACGACCGCGACACGTACCACGACGACCTCGTGGCCCTGATCGACGGGTTACTACCGGATGCAGCCCGCGAGTAACGGCCGGCGCTCAGGCAAGCAACTGCCGGATGGCGAGCTCGAGCGCATCCTCGCGGCCGTGACCACCGTGGTCGGCGGCGATGAAGTGGTAGCCGATCGCGAGTGAGAACGCGAGCACCGCGCGGCCTTCGATCTCCTCATCGTCGGCAGAGAGTGACCCGAACAGCTGCCGCAGGTATTCCATCCGCCGGTTGTCCACCCGGCGGAGTCGCGCGGCCACGTCTGAGTCGCGCCGTGCCCAGTCGCGGATCGCCAGGTCGACCGGCAGCAGCTCGGCGCTGAACGTGAGCGCACCCGCCCGCCGCACCTTCGCGCGGGCGTCGCCACCCCGGCGCTCGACCTGCTCCAGTACCTCGTCGGTCGCGGCTCGTTCCCAGGTGTCGAGCATCGCCTCGAGCAGCGCGCTGCGGTCCTTGAACTGACCGTAGAAACCACCGCGCGTGACCCCGAGAGACTTGGCCAGCACCTCCACACGCACGGCGTCGGGCCCCCCACCCTCGGCCAGCGCGCGCAGCCCGGCCTCGATCCAGGCGGCACGCGGGGTTCTGGTCGGCGGCGCCATCGCCCCTACGGAATCAGCGGCGGGATTGACATCGCTCTCGATAATGCCTAGGCTCCATACATACAGTCCTGTATATATGGAGCGTACGCGATGACCACAACCCGCCGGCCCCGCAATACGACCCGCAGCGCGAGCCGTACGCCGCCCACCGTGACCCATACGGCGCCCACCGTGGCCCAGATCCCGCTGCCCGATGACGCCCGGGCGCTCAGCACCCTCCCCCGGGTCGATTACGCGGACGCCTTCGCCGTCACCGTCGGCGTCGACCAATCGGCGGCGGAGTGGGCCCGTGCGGTAATCGAAGACGCCCCGCGGGGCGTCCGCCGAGACCTGTGGCTCGGATGGATCGCGCTCGGGCTGAGGCTCGGCCCACCCTGGTCCTCACACCGCGTGCTCGGGTGGAAGGTGCAGCACAGCGACCCGGGCGTCGTCCTGCTGGCGGCGAACTCGTGGCTCGGGCTTCGCGCCGAGTTGCTGTTCCGAAGCGAACCCGACGGTCTGCTGTTCGCCACGCTCATCCAGCTGACCAACCCGGCCGCTCGCGCCATTTGGGCCGCGATCACGGCCCACCACCAGCGCGTCGTCCGGTCGCTCCTGACACACGCGGCTAACCGTCAGAGTGAAGTTCGTAGTGCGGCCTGACGGGCGGTCCGCGACGGCGTCGACCTCGCCGGCTATTTCGTGTGGTCGCTGATGGAAACTTCGAGTGGGCACGCGGCTATCAGCGCCGCTTCGGGCTGTACTTCGTGGACTTCGGGACGCAGCGACGCGAGCCGAAGCGGAGCGCGGCGTTCTACTCCGCGGTGGCAGGGCGACGCGAGCCGAGCGGAGCGCGGCGTTCTACTCCGCGGTGGCGAGGGCGAACGCGTTGCCTTCCCTTGGCGGGGCGCTGAGCGAGCGTGACGCCGACCTGCTGCGGGAGCCTGGTGCCGATCCGCTCGGCGCGCGCGACGACGATCCGCTCGGCGCGCGCGACGCCGATCCGCTCGGCGCGCGCGACGACGATCCGCTCGGCGCGCGCGACCCCAACCCGGCGGCGGACGCAGCAAGGGCCACAACCGCACACTCGAGGTCGCCCGTAGCTCGAGTGCGCTCTTAGGGCCGCCATACGCACCCGAATATGCATTCGGCTCCCGGGCGGCGTCGAGTGTGTGGTTTGGCCGCGGTCGCGTCGCGCGCGGGATGAAGGCCGGCGCCCCGGCTACGCCGCCCCGGCGACCGGCTCGGACGCGAGCACAGTGTGGGGCTGCTTGCTCTCGAGCGCGCCGATGAAAGCGTCGACCACCGCCGGGTCGAACTGAGTGCCCGAGCAGCGGACGAGCTCCTCGCAAGCGCTCAGCGCCGGCATGCCGGCGCGGTACGGCCGGTCGGCGATCATCGCCTCGTAGGCGTCGGCGACCGCCAGGATCCGCGCCTCGAGCGGGATCTGGTCGCCGACGGTCCCCTTCGGGTAGCCGCCGCCGTCGACCCGCTCGTGGTGCGCACGGACCCAATCGGCGATGTCGGGCAGGCCGGCGTGCTCGAGAATGCGCGCGCCGATCTCCGGATGGCGCATGATCTCCCGCCACTCGGCCTGGTCCAGGGGCCCCGGCTTGTGCAGAATCGCGTCGGCGATGCCGAGCTTGCCGAGGTCGTGAAGGACACCGGCGGCGTGGATCCGCTCAACACGGCCCTCGGCCATACCGAGCGCGAGCGCGGTCTGGCGGGCGTACGCGCCGACCGTGCGGGAGTGCCGCGCGGTGCCGGCATCGCGCATGTCGAGCGTCTCTGCGAGCAGCATCACAGCCGCCAAGCGTAGTTCGGCCGACTCGCCGGGCACGCCGGTTCCTCCCGCAGCTGTGCGATGCGCCTGATCGATCGCCAGCCCCGCCTGTCCCGCAACCGCCATCAGCACCGCGATCTCGGCGTCGTCGGGGCGCCGCCCGTGGAGCGGCTGGTCGAGCGACACCATCCCGATGACCGCCTCGCCGGCTCCGCGCAGCGGCAACATCAGCATGTCCTCGGGGTGCCAGGCGTCGGGCTCGGGAGCGGCCGCCGCCCGGGGCGTCCAGACCGACGTCTCGTCCTCCCACTCGTACGTACCGGCGGGCACCCATAGGGCGCCCTCTCGCATCCGCTCCTGGGTCATCAGCGCCGCCCATTCGGCCCAGTTACTCGAGCTGCCGAGGAGTGTCTGACGCGCTTCCTCATCGCCCTCGACGAGCATCACCCGCATCTTCTCGCCGGTGTCGTCGAGCAGGTTGATCGCCACCACCTGGAACGACAGCTCGGAGCGGATCGCGCCCGCGAGCGCCTCGAGCACCGGCAACACGCCCGCGCCCGACGCCGCGATCCGGGACAGCGCGAGCATGCCGCGCAGATGGCGAGGGACCGTTCCGTGATCGGCGCCCGCCCCGTCGCGCGCGGGGGCCGGGGCGGACGCGGACCCGGCCGCGGCAGCGACACGGTTGCGGCCGTCCCGTTTGGCCGAGTACAGGGCGCCGTCGGCGTGCGCGAGCAGGGTGCCGTAATCGGCATGACCGGCGGCGACGCCGATCGACACCGTGAGGACGCCGCCGATCCCGGCCGGGTGGGGCAGCGCGGCCGCCTCGACCGCGGCTCGGAGACGCTCCATCGCCGCCAGCGCCTCCTCCGCTGTGGTGTCGGGAAGCACGATCAGTAGCTCCTCTCCGCCGAAGCGGTACGCCATGTCCTTGCCGCGCAGGCTCCCGCGAATCGTGGCCGCGATCGCCCGCAGCGCCTGGTCGCCCGCGAGATGGCCGAGCTCGTCGTTGTAGACCTTGAACCGGTCGACGTCGCACAGCGCGATCGCCAGCGGCTCGCCCCGCGCCCGGTGTCCCGCCTCGAGCCCGGGCAGCTCGTCGGCCAGGGCCCGCCGGTTGCGCATGCCGGTCAGCGGGTCGCGACGGGAGTCCTCCCTGAGCTGTTCGTTGAGTCGCGCTAGCTCGGCCTCGCGGTCGGCGAGATTCGCCAGCGCCGAGCGCTCGCGCCCGAGCATCCGGCGCATCCGGCGCTCGAGCAGCGCCCCCCGCACCACCATCGAGATTCCGCAGAACAGCAGCCCCGCGTACAGGATGAACGCGACCGCGTTCGGGGAGTGCTCGAGGCGCGCCCTGAGCAACGCGCCCAGCAGCACCACGAACAGCCCTGCCGGCAGGATCCCACCCCGGAGGTCAGGCTCTTCGGTGGGCGCGACCGCCTCCGGACGGCGGGCGGCGAGCACCCCGCCGAAACCGATTGTCACTAGCCCTAGCACCCAGATCGGATCGAGCAGGCTCGCACCCGACACATACGTCTGGTCGAGCAGCTGGTCGCTCCATACGATGAACGCCGCCGCCTCGAGCATGACCCCGGCGACCACGACCCGCGCGCCCGCCGAGCGGACGCTCGTGAGCGCGCCGCCGATCAGTGCATGCAACGCCAGCACCGCGGCCGATACGTACAGGGCGGGGTACACGAGCGCGGACAGCCGCTGCGCCACCGGCAGCATCGAGGCGCCGGCGTCGTGCCACAGCAGGGCGAACGTGAGCGATGCCGCCGCGGCGATCACCGGCAGGACCTCAGCGGCGCCGACGATCAACAGCGCCCGGGACCTGGTCCGCATCCGCACCAGGCTGAGGATCACCAAAATCGCGAACGCCCACCACCCGAAATCGGCGACATTGGGCGACGACGGAAGCCGGTCGGGGGTGACGATGCTGAACGCGTCCCAGCCCGCCTGCCCGGCCAGCCAGCACGTCGACGCCGCGGCCCACAGGGTCCAATGAACGCGATTGGTCGACGAAGCCGCGCCACGGCCAAGGAGCGTGCCGGCCAGCGCGCTGACGGCCGCCGACGTCCAGGCGACGTCCCACCACAACGGCGCCTCGGGCGCGAGGTGGCCGACGACCATGGCGCCCACGGCCAATGCCGCCGGCGCCGCGACCAGCCAGAGCTGCCGGCGCGAGCCGCCGGCGGCTCCGCCGCGTGTAGGACCGTGTTTCATCACATCCGTAATCGACCGCGCTCGACGTGTGCTGAACGCGCCGGGAGCGACCGTCGACCGATCGCCGGGGGCGAGGTCAGTTGTCTGACGCGATCGCCGCCTGGGCGGCGGCGATCCGCGCGATCGGCACGCGGAAAGGGGAGCAAGACACGTAGTCGAGGCCGGCGCGGTGGAAGAACGCGATCGAGTCGGGGTCGCCCCCGTGCTCGCCGCAGATCCCGAGCTTGAGCCCCGGGTGCTCTTCCCGCCCCACCCACGCCGCCAACCGCACCAGCCAGCCGACCCCGGGAGCGTCGATCGTCTCGAACGGCGAGCGATCGAGGATCTTGTCCTCGATGTAGATCGGGACGAACTTCGACTCGACGTCGTCGCGCGAGAAGCCGAGTGCGGTCTGGGTCAGGTCGTTGGTCCCGAACGAGAAGAAGTCGGCGTGCTTCGCGATCAGGTTGGCGATGAAGCACGCCCGCGGGAGCTCGATCATCGTCCCCACGGTGTAGTCCTCCCCCGCGCGCATATCGTGCTCGTTGCCCACGGCGACGACCAGCTCGCGCATGATCTCGAGCTCGTGCTCGTACGCGACGAGCGGGATCATGATCTCGGGATGAGGCGGCTCGTCGACCGCCTTGGCCGCGCGCATGATCGCGTGGACCTGCATCTCGTAGATCTCGGGGTAGAGGATCCCGAGCCGGACCCCGCGGGTGCCGAGCATCGGGTTCCCCTCGTGGATCTCCTCCACCCGCGTCAGCAGCTTCTCGAGCTCGTCGAGGTCGTCGGTCACCTCGATCCGGGCGCGCTCGACCTGGGCGCGCAGATCGGGAAGGTTGGGCAGGAACTCGTGCAGCGGCGGGTCGAGCAGTCGTATCGTCACCGGCAGCCCCTTCATCGCCTCGAAGATCCCGATGAAATCCTCCTGCTGGAGGGGGAGCAGGTCGGCGAGCGCCTTGCGCCGGCCTTCGCGGTCGTCGGCCATGATCATCGCCCGCATCTTCGGCTGGCGATCCTCCGCCATGAACATGTGCTCGGTCCGGCACAGCCCGATCCCCTCGGCACCGAAGTCGCGCGCGCGTTTCGCATCCTTCGGCGTGTCCGCGTTAACCCGGACGCCCAGTCGGCGGAACTCGTCCGCCCACTCGAGCACAGTGTCGAACCGCTCGTCGATCTCAGGCTGGATCAGCTTCGCGCCCGCCTCGACGACCGTGCCCTCCGAGCCGTCGATCCCGATCCTGTCGCCGGCCTTGAACACCCGGCCGTCGATCGTGACCTCGCGAGCCTCGAGGTCGACCGCCAGGGCCGCGCCCGTCACCGCCGGCACGCCCATCCCGCGCGCCACGAGCGCCGCGTGCGAGGCCTTCCCGCCCTCTGAGGTGAGGATGCCCTTGGCGGCATGGAACCCGGCGACGTCGTCGGCTTCGGTGAACGGGCGGACCAGGATCACGTCCTTGCCGGCGTGGCCCTGCTCGACCGCCTCGGCCGCGGTGAACACGATCTCGCCGACGGCCGCGCCCGGCGAGGCGGCGACCCCGTGCGTGAGCACCTCGTATCCATCGCTGTGGTCGAACGTCGGATGCAGCAGCGCGTCGAGGTTGTCGGCGTCGATCGTCCGCAAGGCCTCCTCGCGCGTGAGCAGGCCCTCGGACACCGCGTCGACCGCGAACCGCACCGCGGCCTGTGCCGGTCGCTTGGCGTTCCGGGTCTGGAGCATGTACAGCCGTCCGTCCTCGACCGTGAACTCGACGTCCTGCATGTCCTTGTACTCGGCCTCGAGCGTGCGCATGATCTCCATCAGCTGCTCGTGGGCCTCGGGCATGACGTCCGCGAGCTCGGAGATGTCGCGTGGCGTGCGCACGCCGGAGACTACGTCCTCGCCCTGGGCGTCGACGAGGAAGTCTCCGCTCGCCTCAGGCGCTCCGGTCACTTCGTCCCGGCTGAAGGCGACCCCGGTCGCGGAGCGCTCGCCCTTGTTGCCGAACACCATCTGCTGGACGTTGACCGCGGTCCCCCAGTCGTCGGGGATCCGGTTGATCCGCCGGTATGAGACCGCGCGCGCTCCCGTCCAGGAGTCGAACACCGCCCGGATCGCACGCCGAAGCTGCTCCTGCGGATCCTCGGGAAAGTCGTAGAAGCCCTTGAACTCCTCGACCAGCTTCTTGAGCGCTTCGACGGGCAGCTGGGAGTCGATCTCTACTCCGGACTCCTTCTTCGCGTTCGCGATCGCGCCCTCGAAGCGCTCGCCTTTGACCCCTTCGACCACGTTGCCGAACATCTGGACCAGCCGGCGATACGAATCCCAGGCGAACCGCTCGTTGTCGGTGGCCTTGGCCAGGCCTTGCACCGAGGTGTCGTTCAGGCCGACGTTCAGGATCGTGTCGAGCATGCCGGGCATCGACTCGCGCGCGCCGCTGCGGACGGACACCAGCAGCGGATCCTCGTTGTCGCCGAACTTCTTGCCGGCTGTCTCCTCCAGGCGCTGCAGGGCAGCCTCGACCTGTGCGTCCAGTCCCTCGGGCTCGTGGCCGGAGCGCATGTACTCGACACACGCCTCGGTCGTGATCGTGAACCCGGCGGGGACGCGCTCGGGACCGAGCACGCGCGTCATCTCGGCGACGTTCGCGCCCTTGCCGCCGAGCAGATCGCGCATCTCCTTCGATCCCTCGGCAAAGTCGTACACCCACTTGTGGTCTGCCATCGCCGCTCGATCCGCGACCCTACCGCCCCGGTCACAACGTTGCCAACTGGCGGCAGCCTCCGCTTGATAGCGTGAGGTGAAGTGCCTGCGATCGGCGTCCCCACTCCCCGTCGCGACTCAGAGCCGAAGGTCCGCGGCACCACCCGGTACGCGGCGGACCTGAACGTTCGCGGGCTCCTGCACGCGCGACTGCTGCTGTCGCACGACGCGCACGCGCTGATCAAGTCGATCGACACCACCGCTGCCCGCGATCTCCCGGGCGTCGTCGCGGTGATGACCGCCGAGGATCTGCCGATCGTCGCCACCGGGCCCGGCCGCCCGAAGGAGCCGCTCGCGCGGCGGGAGATCGTGTACGCGGGCCAGCCGATCGCGATGGCGGTGGCCGAGACGGAGGCGATCGCCGCCGACGCCGTCGAGCTGATCGACGTCGAGCTCGAGCACCTCGACGCCGTCGTCGACCTCGAGGCCGCGGCCCGGCCGAACTCGCCCCGCGCCCGGATCCACACCGCCGAGCAGGGCGAGGGGTCGGACATCAGCGACGCCCACGCCGCGGTCGCCGCCGGTGGCGTCGTCGAGGAGGAGCTCTCAGAGAACGTGCTCGGCACGGCCCGGCTCGAGAACGGCAACGTCGACGCCGCGCTCGCTGGCAGCGACGTCGTGGTCCGCGGCCGCTTCCACACGCCGTGGGTCTACCAGGGCTATCTCGAGCCGCAGACCGCCACCGCCTCGTTCGGCGAGGACGACGAGCTCGTCGTCACCACGGCGACACAGGGGGCGTTCCCGGCGCGGGCTCAGCTGATGGAGCTGTTCGGGCTGCCGGCCGACCGGATTCGCGTCCGCGCCGCGCCGCTCGGTGGCGGCTTCGGCGGCAAGCTGATGATCGTCGAGCCGCTGGTCGTCGGCGCCGCGCTCGTGCTCCGCCGGCCGGTCCGGCTGACGATGACGCGCAGCGAGGACTTCGCCGCCGCCAACCCCGCCGGCGCCGAGATCCTCGACCTCCAGCTCGGGGCCGACCGCGACGGGCGCTTCACCGGGATCCACTCGCAGGTGTGGTGCGATCGCGGCTCCACCGACGACTTCGGGGTCGAGTCGATCGCGGCGATGCTCACCGCCGGCCCCTACCGCTGGCAGGCCCACCGGCTGACCGCCTACGGCGTCGCCACCAACCGGGTGACGTTCGGCGCCTATCGCGCGCCCGCGGCCCCCCAGGCGGCGTTCGCGGTCGAGTCGCTGATCGACGAGCTCGCCGAGCGGCTCGGGATCGACCCGCTCGAGCTGCGACTGCGGAACGTCGTGGTCGTCGGCGACAAGGCGGTCTCCGGCCAGGAGTTCAAGGTGTTCGGCGCCCGCGAGTGCCTCGAGCGGGTGGGCGCACATCCGCTGTGGGCGCGGCGCGGGTCGCTCCCCGACGACGAGGGCGTCGGCCTCGCGATCGGGTGGTGGCCGGGCGGCTACGAGCCGGCGGCCGCGGTATGCCGGCTCGATTCCGACGGCCGCCTGACGGTCGTCACCGGCGCCGCCGACATGACCGGCGTCGAGACGAGCTTCGCGGCAATCGCCGCCGACGCGTTCGGCGTGAGCTCCGACCGCGTTCGGGTCAATTACGCCGACACCTCGAGCGCGCCCTACGCCGGCATGAGCGGCGGGAGCAAGATCACGTACACCGTCGGGCGCGCCGTCGAGCTGGCCGCGATCGAGGCGCGCGAGCGGCTGCTCGAGGTCGCCGCCGAGGAGCTCGAGATCTCCCCCGAAGACCTCGAGATCGTCGACGGCACCGTGCAACCGGTCGGCGTGCCGGCGAAGGCGATGGCGCTCGAGCAGCTCGCTCAGAAGGTGCTGACGTTCGGCAGCCCGTACCCGCCGGTCGAGGGACACGGCCGCGTGTCGCTGTCGCCGGCGCCGCAGTCCGCGGCGCACCTGTCGCACGTCCGGGTCGATCGCGACACCGGCGCGGTGACGGTGCTCGGTCACGTGATCGCCCAGGACGTCGGCCGGGCGCTGAACCCCGCGCTCGTCGAGGGGCAGATGCAGGGCGGCGCGACCCAGGGTCTCGGCTGGGCCCTGCTCGAGGAGCTCGCCTACGACGAGAACGGACAGCCCGTCGCCGGCTCGTTCGTCGAATACGCGATGCCGACCTCCGGAGTCACCCCGCCGATCGACACCGAGATCGTCGAGGTTCCCGCGCCCGACGGCCCGTATGGCGCCAAGGGCGTCGGCGAGGCGCCTGTGGTCGGCGTCCCCGGTGCCGTCGCCAACGCGATCGCCGCCGCCACCGGCGGGGTCAGGCCGCGCCGGCTCCCGATCACCCCGGAGCGGCTGTGGCGGGCGATCGATGAGAACGGCAACGGCCGGCCTCGCTGACGAGCTGGCCCGCTGGGCGACCGCCCTCGACCCGTCTGAAGACGACCTGGCGCTCGCGCGGCGCTCGCTGCTCGACACCGTCGCGGTGATGCTCGCGGCGCGAGCGGATCCGCTCGCGCCGCTGTTCGCACAGCTCGGGGACGCCGGGCGGTGGGCAGCGCTCGCGCACGTGCTCGACTACGACGACCTGCACCTCCCCTCGACCACGCACGTGAGCGCGGTGTGTGTTCCGGCGGCACTCTCGGTCGGGGGCGAGGATCCGGCCCGCGCTTACCTGGCCGGCGCGGGCGTGATGGCTCGTCTCGGCACGGCGCTGGGGTGGCGCCACTACACCGCCGGTTGGCACGCCACGTGCACGGCCGGCGCGCCGGGTGCCGCGGTCACGTCGGCGGTGGCGGCCGGGCTGGATGCGTCCGCGGTGTCGACGGCGATCGCGCTCGCGGTCCCCGCGGCGGGCGGTGTGCAACGCGCGTTCGGGACCTCGGGCAAGGCGCTCCAGGTCGGGTTCGCGGCCGACGCCGGCGTGCGCGCCGCAGCGCTCGCGGGCGCCGGCGCCACCGCCGACCCACTCGCGCTCGAACAGTGGATGGCACTCGTGGGCGGCGACCCCGGGGCCGTCGACCTCGGCGGACCGGCGGTCCCCGGCGGTCTGGCGATCAAGCCGTACCCATGCTGCTATGCGCTCCAGCGACCGATCGCCGCGGCCATCGCGCTGGAGCCCGTCGAGGCCGACCGGGTACGCCGCATCGTCGTCCGGACGCCGGCAGCGTCACTCGCGCCGCTGATCCACCACTCCCCGCAGACCGGGCTCCAGGGTAAGTTCAGCCTCGAGTACGGGATCGCGGCCGCGCTGCTCGACGGCACTCCTGGCTTTGACAGCTTCTCCGACGAGGCGGTGTTGCGACCGGAGGCGGTTCGATTGGGCCGGACGGTCGAGATCACGGCCACAGGCGGCGGCGATCAGCTGCTGACCGGCGACGTCGAGATCGACATCGACGGCCGGCGCACCACGCTTGGACTGCCGCCAGGAGCGGCCGAGCGCCCAATGACCGACGAGGAGCTCAGGACAAAGCTCGAGCTGTGCGGAGCGGGCGACTTCGCCGACCTCACCTGGGAGTCGGCGGCGACGCTGGTGGGTTCGTTCTGATCAGCGGTCGACGGCCTCCGCGAGCTGGGCCTGCCACTTGGCCAGCTGGGCGCGCTGGCATGCGGAGCACGTGCCCACGTGGGCGGAGTGACCGCAGGCCTTGGCAACCTGAAGCTGGACGCGAGCGGAGGCGGCGCTGGCGGGAGGAGCTGGTGTGCGAAGCATCGATGTAGTCCCGGTCTCGTCTGGCTCGGAGGAGTCTCTAAGCCCTTTATCGGCCGCACCTGCCTCGGGTGTAGTGCGGCGCCGACGTTCTACCCCCATAGCAGTGAAACTAGCCACGCGAACCGGTAGAAACGTAAGAATTAACTAGGCTCCCTGTCGATGGTCCAGCAGTCGCCCACCGAGCTGAAGGAAGTCATCGCCGCCGAGCGCACCGGCTATCCGTTCCTGGTGTGGCGGACCGAGGACGGCCAGCAGCGGTTGCTGCTGCTCGACCAGGCGAACTGGCGCGTCAGCATCGGCCGGGATCCGGCCGCCGACGTCCCGCTGCCGTGGGACGCCGAGGTCTCGCGCACGCACGCGCTCCTCGAGCAGGTGGGACGCGGCTGGATGCTGGTCGACGACGGCCTCTCGCGCAACGGATCGTTCGTCAACGGCACCCGCGTGGTCGGGCGCCGGCGCCTGACCGACAAGGACCGCCTCGTGCTCGGCGCCACCACGGTCACCTACCGCGAGACCTCGGGCGGAACCACCCAGACCGCCTCGGCGATCGACACGCCGGCCGCGATCCTGCTCTCGCCGATGCAGCGCAAGGTGCTGATCGCGCTCGTCCGCCCGGTCCACGAGTCCGACTCGGCCACGCCGGCGACCAACCGCCAGATCGCCGAGGAGGTGTTCCTGACGGTGGACGCCGTCAAGGCCCACCTTCGTGTGCTGTTCGAGCGCTACGGCCTGAGCGAGCTTCCCCAGAACGAGAAGCGCGCCCGGCTGGTGGCGACCGTGCTCGACGCCGGCGTGTTGTTGCCCCGGGAGTTCTGATTTGGGCCGCGCCTGCGGCGCGTCATCCGTCGGATGTGGCGCGGCAGGCGGCCCATAGAAGGTGTGAGGGCCACACCCTAGGGGTGGCTGTAATCCGCCCCGCCCGGACTTACTGTTTCGGTCATGACGAATAGCCAACCGCAGACCGGAACCGGGGGCAACTGGATAGGACGCGAGGTTGGCTCATCGCTTAGGGGGCTTGGGCTGGGGGCTTACAGCGGGGGCCGTAGTGAGACGGAGGGCGCCCTTCCGGAACGGGGATACACGATTCACGTCGCGTCTCTCCGCGAGCTGACAGACATGCTCGTTCCGGAAGGGCGTCGCCGCCGCCCGCCGAGCTGAGGGCCCCAGCGGCCCGCTCGAGCCGCCAGGTGTGCTGTGATGCAGCCGCATGATCGGCGTGCGGCGCCAGACACGGATCTACCTTGACGGCGTCAGCGGCCGGCGGCCGCGCGTTCCACTCGACGCTGACCGGCTCGAGGCGGCGGCGAAGAAGCGCATGCGCCCCGAGGCGTTCGCCTACGTGGCCGCGGGCGCGGGAAACGAGCGCACGGTGGCCGCCAACCGTGCCGCATTCGACCGGTGGCGGATTGTGCCGCGGATGCTGCGCGACGTCGAGCGGCGCGACACCAGCGTCGAGCTGTTCGGGCGGCGCCTGCCCCACCCGTTCCTGCTCGCGCCCGTCGGCGTGCTCGAGCTCGCGCACCCCGAGGCCGATTGCGCGGTGGCGCGCGCCGCGCGCGACACCGGCACGACGATGGTGTTCTCGAACCAGGCCTCGAAGCCGATGGAGGGCCTGGCCCGGATTCTCGAGGACTCCCAGCACTGGTTCCAGCTCTACTGGAGCCGGTCGGACGCGCTCGTCGAAAGCCTGGCCGCGCGGGCCGAGCGGTGCGGCTGCTCGGCGATCGCGATCACGCTCGACACGACGATGCTCGGCTGGCGCTCGCGCGACCTCGAGGGCGCCTACCTCCCGTTTCTGCGCGGCAAGGGCATCGCCCAGTACACGAGCGACCCGGTGTTCACGCGGCTCATCAGCGAGGGGGCGCTCGAGCCATCCGAGCAGCAGCCCCGTCCGACCCTGGCGGCGCTGCGAACGCTGATCGAGCTGACCCGTGCGTATCCGGACGGATTCCTGCGAACGCTGCTGTCGGGGCGCGGGCGCGCGGCGGTCCAGCGCTTCACCGAGATCTACTCGCGCCCGTCACTGACGTGGGACACGCTCGCGTTCCTGCGCGAGCGCACGCGGCTCCCGATCGTGCTCAAGGGGATCCTCCACCCCGACGACGCCGCGCGCGCCGTGGCCGAGGGCATCGACGCCGTGATCGTCTCCAACCACGGCGGCCGCCAGGTCGACGGCGCGATCGCGACGCTCGAGGCGCTGCCGGCGGTGGTCGCGGCCGTGGACGGCCGGATCCCGGTGCTGCTCGACTCGGGCGTCCGCGGTGGCGCCGACGTGTTCAAGGCGCTCGCACTGGGCGCCCGCGCCGTGCTGATCGGCCGCCCGTACGTCTACGGCCTGGCGATCGCCGGCCGCACCGGCGTGCGCGAGGTCATCGAGAACCTGGCCGCCGACTTCGACCTGACGATGGGGCTCGCCGGATGCCGCGCGGTGGCCGAGATCGGGCCGGACGCGGTCGTTTCCGCGCCCGGCCTCGAACCCGCCGCCCGGCCGGCGGTCAGTTAGCGACTGATCGGCTTCACACCCGGACCGAACACGTTGTGGGCGATCGTGGTGCTCGCCAGATCGACTCCCAGCGTGAAGATTCCGATCTTCTGATCAAAGAAGCGGTTGCCCGCGATCACCGTGTTCTTGATCGGGCCCGGCACGAGGAACGGCGGGAGGGCAGGCCCCGGAGGCGATCCCGATTCCACCAGGATTCCCGTCGTGACCGTGTCGACTACGGCGGCGAAGTCCTCGTCATAGTCGAGGTTGTTGTTGATGAGGGTGTTTCCCACGATCACGTTACCGTTCAGGTCGCCAGCGAGATGCTGGTGGATCGTCACGCCCCCGAGCCCGTTTCCGTAGGCGAAGTTGCCGCGGATCACGTTGCCGTAGACGCCCGAGTAAGGAGCGCCGCCTCCCATCAGGACACCGGCGCCCTGTCCGTGTATGCCGTTGCCGTTGACGATGTTGTCCTCGATCAGGTTGTCGAACACCCCGGCAGCGCCTGTCGGCTGAAGGGTCGCCGGATCCACCGCCGCACTGTGGGAGGCGAGGGTGATCCCGCAGTCGCGCGTGTTGTCTGACGAGTAGTTGCCCTTGACGATGTTGTGGGAGGTCGGGCCGAACTCGTCGGTGAGCAGGATCCCGCCGGCGTTATCCACGACGTAGTTATGGTCGACGACGGAGTCCGTGACCGCGACGAGGTGGATCCCTTCGCCGCAGTCACCCGGAGCGTTGGGCGTCGAGAAGCACTGCCCAGCCGTGCCGCCGAAGCCGGCGTCGTTGTTGACGATGACGTTGTGCTCGATTCGAACGTCACTAACCGGCTGGCCGCTCGTCACCGGCGTGCCGTCGTTCGTCGACGTGGCCACCGGCGCGGTGCCGACGAGGATCCCCTCGAACTGGGCGTTCTCGATCTTGAAGCCCTCGACGCTCGACCCGGATCCGCCGGGGCCCATGATCTGCACGCCGTTCCCGGTCGGCGCCGAGCTCGCGTCGATCACAGCCCCGAATCCCCGGAGGTCGATGCTCTTGTCGAGGACTGCACCGCCGTGATAGACGCCCGGCAGCGCGATCACGGTGTCACCTGCGACCGCGCTCGCGACGGCACCCGACAGGCTGCACGGCGCACGGTGGCTACAGCGCGTGCCTCCACCGTTCGGTGACGCCCAAAGCGTCCCGCGGTCTCGATCGTGTCCCCACGCCGTCCCCCCAGCGGCAACAAAGACTCCCAGCACAACCAGCGCCGTGGTGCCGGCGAACCTTTTCACCATGAATTACTCCTCGGTCCCGATTTTCGGGCGCCGGTATCCGGTTCCACGATCACCACGAACCGCGCAGTCGCGAGCAGCGTGCCCCGGTACCGCGCCACCACGAGCCCGACCCTATCCGGTGCGGGTGCCCCGAGACAAGTCCGTTTTGTTAACGCTTCACGTATCGCCGCGCTGGAGGCCCGACCCGGGGTCAGCGCACGCGTAGGTTTCTGAAAGACGCGGTCGTCGTCCAGGTCGACAGGCCGGAGGCGTGGAACACCCCCACGTCCTGCTTGCCCACCGATGCGGAGGCCGCCACCGTGACCGTGCCGACCGGATTCCACGTCTTGCCGCGGTCGGTCGAGTAGTAGCCGGCGTACACGTGGTCCCGGCGGACGAGCCGAAGCCCGACCGGCGCCGCGACCGTCACCGACGGAACCGCACTGTGCTGGTCGACGTCCGCGCCGCCCGAGGCATTCCAGGCCATCACGATCGTGGCGTTGCCGCTCACGTACAGGACCACCGCCGCGGGTGAACGCTTGGGGCCGGCCATCCGGCCGCGCTCGATCAGACCGGCGCCGCCCTCGGGGCCCGCCGCCGGATCTGCGGTGACCGTGACCTCGGCGCTCGACGTGCGCCCAGCGCCGCTGGGCTTGTAGATCGCCGCGTACGAGTCGGTCGAGGCTGCCCCGAACGGCGGGTTGTACACCCCGACGCCGCGCGAGCTGATCGCGAGGGCCCGGCCCGAGCCGCCGAACGACGCCGGGTGCGTGGTCACATCAGCGGTCGCGAGCGGGCTGCTCACCGGGGCCGAGACAAGCTCGCCGAGCCTCGCCGACGAGGTGCGCTTGCCGTCTCGTGGATCGAACGAGGCCGCGCCGCTGAAGATCGACATCGCGAGCGGGGGGCCAGATGCCGGCGCGGTTATCCGGTAGCCGACCGTGAAGCGCTGGCCGGCCTTCAGCGCGAGGAGCCGAGCGGGGCCGAGCGGCTTCACCTGCCAGCCCGGCCGCGCCGCCAGCGACAGCGCCACCCGCTTGACGTCCGAGGTGCCGTTGTTGGTGAGCGACTCGTACAGCGTCGTCGACTGCCCGGCATCGAGCTGCGTGTCGGCGGCGTTCAGCGACAGGACAGTGTGCGGCGAGAGCTTCGTCGCGCGGCGCTTGGACTCGACGCTTACCCTGAACATCGCGACGCCGTGACCCGGCACGAACGCGGTGATCCCCCCACCGGTCTCGGTGATCGCGTTCGTCCACAGGTTCTGCATGCGGTAGACGTGCCGGCCGGGCAGGCCGACGGCCGTGGCCGTGGTGGCGATCGTGGCGGCGCTGTTGTTCGAGTTGAACAGCAACACCGCGCGGCTCCCGTCGCTCAGCTCCTTGGTCATGACCCACAGCCCGTCCGCTCTCGAGATCGGGACGCCCGCCTGGCCGAGCGGATCCTGGTCGACGGCGATGACCTTCGGGTTCTCGTAGATCGCGCGCTCGGCGGCCGTCAGCGTGCCGATGTTCGTGCTGGCGATGAGTGGCGCGGCCATCTCGGCCCACAGGCTGAACTCGCTGGTGTACTCGCCCAAGCTGCTGCCGCCGTTCCCGATCTGGAGGAGGTCGGGGTCGTTCCACGCGCCCGGTCCGGCGGCCCGGTACAGGCCGACCGTGCCCTCGAAGTTGCCAAGCATCGACCCGAAGTTGTCCTCGATGTCGGTGGTCGTCCGCCACAGGTTCGAGATCGGCGCGCCCCACAGCCACGGATCGTCGCCCGGGTCGGGGTTGCACATCGAGAAGACGATCTCGTGCCCGGTGGCCCTGAGCGCGTTGCTCATACGGGTGTAGAGCGTCTGCTGGACCTGCTGCTCGGAGGCGCCCGGGAAGTCGCCGTAGGGGATGTTGCAGCGGTCGTACTTCACGTAGTCGACGCCCCAGGCCGCGAATGTGGCCGCGTCCTGCGCCTCGTGCCCGTAGCTGCCGGGGAAGTGGGCGCAGGTCGTCGTGCCGGCGTCCTCGTAGATCCCGAGCTTCATGCCCAGGCCGTGGACGTATCCGGCGACGGAGGCGATGCCGTTTGGGAACCGCGTCGGGTCGGGGACGAGATTGCCGGCGGCGTCGCGGCTCGGGGCCATCCAGCAGTCGTCGATGTTGACGTAGTCGTACCCGGCGGCCTTCATCCCGTTGTTGACCATCTCCTGGGCGGTCAGCTCGACGAGCTGCGCGTTCACGTTGCAGTAGCTCGAATACCAGTCGTTCCAGCCCATCGGCGGAGTCGGCGCGAGGCCGTTGCTCTCGGCCGCGGCGGTCTGGACGATCGCGCCGAGTGCGGCCAGGCAGGTGGCGGACAGCAGCGCCAGCCGGAACCAGTCGCGAACCCGTCCGATGTGCATACGATGCCGGAGCCCTTCCCCATGAGATTTTCCGCCAACCTGAGCTTCCTGTTCAAAGACGTCCCCTTCGACGAGCGGTTCGGGCGCGCCGCCGATGCGGGCTTCGCCGGCGTCGAGTTCATGTGGCCGGGGTTGGATCAGATCGATGCGGTGGCTTCGGCCGTGGCCGAGGCGGAGCTCGAGGTCGCGTTGTTCAACTTCGACGCCGGCGACATGGCCGCCGGCGACCGCGGGCTCGCCGGCGACCCGGACCGGCGGGAGCAGTTCCGTGCGAACGTCCCGGTCGCGCTCGAGCTCGCCGCGCGGATCGGATGCCCGCGCCTGAACGCGCTCGTCGGCGTGCACAGGATCGGGCTCGCGGTCGAGGCCCAGCTCGAGGTGGCGCGCGAGAACGTAGCCTGGGCCGCCGAGCAGGCCCGGGCGCAGGGCGCCACCGTCGTGATCGAACCCGTCAACTCGCAGCAGAACGGACCGTACCTGCTGGACACGACGGCAAAGGCCATCAGCTTCCTCGACTCCGTCGGCGCCGAGAACGTCGCGCTCCAGTACGACGTTTACCACATGCAGCGGATGGAGGGGAACCTGGCGGAGACGATCACCCGCCTGCTCCCGCGGATCGGGCACGTCCAGATCGCCGACCCTCCCGGGCGCGGCGAGCCGGGCACGGGCGAGGTCAATTACGGCTTCGTGCTGGGTCTGCTCGAGAGCAGTGGGTACGGTGGGTGGGTCGGGCTCGAGTACAACCCGACGACACCGACGACCGAGGAGAGTTTCGGCTGGATGAAGGAGCTGGGCTATGCCTGAGAACACGATCGGCTTCATCGGCCTGGGAATAATGGGCGCGCCGATGGCTGCGAACCTGCGGCGCGCCGGCTATCGGCTGGTCGTCCACAACCGGACTCGTTCAAAGGCCGAGGAGTTCGCTTCCTCGGAGAACGGGGACACCGAGGTCGCGGACAGCCCGAAGGAGGTCGCCGAGCGTACCGATGTCGTGATCACGATGCTGCCCGACTCCCCCGACGTCGAGCAGGTGTACCTGGGGGACGACGGCGTGATCGCGGGCGCGCGCGACGGGCAGCTGCTGATCGACATGAGCTCGATCGCGCCGTCGGTGGCGCGGGCGGTGTTTGACGCCGCGTCCGCGGTGGGCGCCGCGGCGCTCGATGCTCCCGTCTCGGGTGGCGACGTGGGCGCTCGCGAGGGCACGCTGTCGATCATGGTCGGGGGCCCGTCGGATGCCTTCGACCGGGCGCTCCCCCTGTTCCAACTGCTCGGCAAGACGATCGTCAGGCTCGGCGAGGCCGGCGCCGGTCAGACCGCCAAGGCCTGCAACCAGATCCTCGTCGCGGTCACAATCGAGGCCGTCAGCGAGGCGCTGGTGCTCGCGTCGAAGGCCGGCGTCGACCCCGCGAAGCTGCTCGACGTGCTCTCAGGCGGCCTCGCCGGCAACAAGGTGATGGAGGTCAGGCGCCGCAACTTCCTCGAGCACGATTTCACCCCGGGGTTCAAGCTCGCGCTCCACCACAAGGACCTCGGGATCGCCCTGCGGACGGCGCGCGAGCTCGACGTGTACGTGCCCACGACCGCGCTCGTCGATCAGATGCTGGCCGCACTCGAGGCGGCCGGCGAGGGTGGCCTCGACCACTCGGCGCTGCTCACGTTCATCGAGCAGCAGTCAGCCCACCGGATTTAGCGAGCGCGCCACGCCTCGGGGTTGAGGCAGCTCGCGGGCAGGTGCCCGTCGAGCAGCTCGCGCAGGTTCGCGACCACCGCCTCGCCCGTGCGCGAAAGGCCAAGCTCGGTGAACGAGGCGAGATGGCCCGTCAGCAGCGCGTTCGGCGCCGACAGGATCGGGTCGTCGGGTTGCACCGGCTCTTGTTCGAACACGTCGAGCCCGGCGGCGGCGATCTGTCCGTTATGGAGGGCCTCGACGAGGGCGGGCTGATCGACGAGCTCCCCGCGCGCGGTGTTGACGAGCACGGCGTGGCGGGGGAGGGCCTCGAGTTGCTTCGCGCCGATCATGTGGCGGGTGTGGTGCGTGGACGGCGCGTGGAGGGTGAGTACGTCGGTCCGCGGGAGCATCTCGTCGAGCGTGGTCAGCTCGACCTCGTACTCGTGGCAGAACTCGACGTCGGGGTTCGGCTCGACCGCGAGGACGTGGCATCCGAACGCGCGGACGCGCCGCGTCACCGCCTTGCCGATCGTGCCGAGAGCGACGATGCCGACGGTGGCGCCGGCGAGGTCGCGGCTCGGGCCGCGCGGCCGCCACTCGCCGTCCCTCACGGCGGCGTCGAGCTCGGGCAGCCTCCGCAGGCACGCGAGCATGAGCGCAAGCGCCATGTCCGCGACCGCTTCCGCGTTGACCGCGGGCGTCGTCACGACCGCAACGCCGGCATCGGTCGCGGCTGCGACGTCGATGGCGTCCGAGCCCGTGCCCCAGCGGAGGATCGCCGCGAGCTGCGGCGCTCGGTCAAACACCCCACGCGTGTACGGCTCGCTGCCGGCGACCACCGCCCAGGCGCCCGCTTCGGCGAGCTCGCCGCCCAGCGTAGCGTCATCGTGCGTTGACGCGAGCTCGTAGCGCTTGATCACGCTGATACCGGGGATTTGCTCGAGTTGCGGCGCGGCATATTCGGCGGTTCCGGTGGCGAGCACCAGCGTGCGGGTAGCAGGCATCTAATCCCAAACCTGAGCGGAGGAGACCATGCTTCTTTTACTTGCGGCAGTGCTGTTGATCATCGCGGTGGGCGGAGGACTTCTTGTTCATCCGCTGCTGTTCCTGATCGCGATTCTTGCCGTGATCGCGCTGGTGAGCGGCCGCCTCTGATCGGCGCTTTCGCCGGCACGGCACGTTCGGCCGGCACCGCACGTCGGTCAGCTCGGGGCGAGATCGGCCCGCGCGAATCGGTGACTGTGCAGCTCGTCGGGCGGGTCGCCGTGGAGCACCCACATCCGATCGTTGCCGCGGCTCAGCGCGCCGGACCGGACGAGCTCGCCCATCGCGGTGGTCACGGCCGGCCGGTGCGCCCCGACGAGCACCGCCAGCCGTTCGTGGGACAGCGGCAGCGGGATCGCGATGCCGTCCGGCCGGACCCTGCCCCATCGCTCGGCGATATGCCACAGCGTCAGGAGCAGCCGGTCGTCGACGCGGGGATGATGCGAGATCGCGAGCGCGACCACCAGCGAGTGGGCGCGGCGCGTGCCCCGGCTGAACAGCTCGAGTCCGAGCTGCGGCCACGGGTTCATCTGCATCACCAGCTGGTGGTCGAGCACTGCCATCCGCGTCGGCTCGAGTACGACCCAGCCTACCTCGGCCCTGACGTGCGATCCCGTCGGATCCCAGCCCCAAGGACGAAGCACATCGGCGTCTCCGATCAGCTCGACGGCACGGCGGCCGATCACCTCGACCTCGCGGCTGAGCAATCCGTCGATCACGAGAAAGCCCTGGTGGTGGACGTCGGCCTCGAGCGCCTCGGCGGCCTTCCACTCGCCCGGCGGCAGCCGGCGGACGCGCGTCACCGCCTGACGGCGCGCCTTTTCGCGCTCGGCGGGGCTGAGCAGCTCCCCGAGGTCCGGATCTGCATCGACGATGCTGATGAGCTCCGAGGTCGGACCGACCGTCATGAGCTTAGTGTCGCTTTCGTAAGGACGGCGTATTTGCGAAAGAGACCACTTACAGCCAGTCCTCGACCTCGACCGACCAGCTCGCGCTGTCCCACCCTCCGCCGATGCTGATCTGGTAGACGCCCGGTCCGGTCTTGAACACCCGGGTCTTGTTGCTGCCGGAGCTCAGGCCGAACGATTGGTTGGAGGGGCCGATCACCTGCGCGTTCGGGCCGTTGCAGAAGAGCACGAAGTCGCACGTGCCGTTGTACGACATGCTGTAGACGACCCGCCACTGCGTGCCGCGGATCTGGAATGTGACCGAGTGGCCACCGCTGAACGAGGTCACCACGTGCCAGCTCGGCTGCTCTGCGGCGAACAACTGGACCGTGCCTCCCGGTTTCAGCTGATGGTTGGCGGTGGGGGACTGACGGACGACGACGCCTGGGGTGACGCCCGGCGCCGGGACGGCGGTCACGTCGGCTTTGAGGCCGTGGTGGTGGAGATCCGCGGTGGCGGCCGTGGCCATCTCTTTGGTCATCGACGGCACGTTCACGGGAGCGGGGCCCTTGCTGATCGCGACGCTGACCGTCGAGCCCTGCTTGACCGTGTCGCCCTCGCCGGGCGTTTCCGCAAACGCGGTTCCGGGCCGCGCGGAGTTGTAGTGATGGCTGAACGCCGCCTTGAGGTGCCGCACGTGAAGCTTGGCCGTGACCTCGCGCGCGGTGAGCCCGTTCAGTTTCGGAATCGCCACGGTCGGCGCCGCCGTCAGCGCGCGTGCCGCGAGCAGCATCGCGCTCAGCACCGCCAGCGCGAGCACGAACACCGCCACCGAGCGCCGGCGCGCGGCCGGGTTGACTGTTCGGCGCGGGGTCATCCGCGGCGCCGGACGGGTCGGGTCGATCCCGCCTCTCGGAAGCGTGCGCGTATCGGCCGCGAAGATCTGGGTCGCCTCGTCCGGAACGTGGGTCGGGGCCTCCCACCACTCGCCGCTCGGCACCGGCGTGTCGATCCGGTCCGCACCGGTGCTCCCCCGCGCCCGCTCGAGCGCGTCGGCCATCGCGACCGCGCTCTGATACCGATCCGCCGGGTCCTTCTCGAGCGCGCGCGCAATCACGCCGCTCAGCGCGCTGGGGGTCGTGTGGGGAAGCGGGGGCGGCTCGAGGTTGACGTGCTGGAGCGCGATCTCGACCGCGGACTCTCCGCCGAACGGCGTGCGCCCGGCGAGCATCTCGTACAACACGATGCCGGCGCTGTAGACGTCGGTGGCGGGCGTCACGGGCTGACCGCTGGCCTGCTCGGGCGCCATGTACCGGGGCGTGCCCACGATTGTCGCGGTGCCGCCGTCGGTGCTGCCCTCGGCCAGGCGGGCGATTCCGAGATCGCCGACCTTGACCCGGCCGCGGTCCGATAGAAGCACGTTGGCAGGCTTGATGTCGCGGTGGACGATGTGCTCGGCGTGAGCGTGCTGGAGCGCGCGGCACAGCTGCTCGGCGATGTCGCACGCCTCCCAGACCCCGAGCGCCCCGTCGCGCCTCAGCCGCATTGCCAGGCTCTCGCCCTCGACGAGCTCGGTGACGAAGTACAGGCCCTCCTCGGCCTGCCCGACGTCGAAGATCTGCACGATGCCCGGATCGCTCACGCGGGCCAGCAACTGGGCCTCGCGCTCGAAGCTCTCGGCCCCCTCGGGATCCTCGGCCCACCAGGGCTTGATCACCTTGATCGCGATCGCGCGCGCCAGCCGCCGGTCGTAACCGCGGTACACCCGCCCGAACGTCCCCTCGCCGATCAGCTCGTGGAGCTCGTAGCGTCCGTCGAGCGCACAACCGGCGAGATCGGGGGCGTAGGGCATCCGGTGATCAGGCTCCTCGGGCCGTATCGAGCTCGCGTCGAATCGTAGCCTTATACAGGCTCGTGTCGACACCGACCGTGAGCAGCTTGAAGCCGTCGTTGGCGTATCTCGCGGCCGCCTGGCCGGCGGCGCAGTGCATGCCGGGGATCAGCCCATTGGCCTCGCAGGCCTCGCGGACGCGCTCGATCGCGTCGGCCAGCGCCTGGCGGTCCTCGCCGGGATCGACCGCGACCGCGCGCGGCGGAAGCCCGAGCGCGAGCGACAGGTCCGAAGGGCCGACGTAGAGCCCGTCGAGGCCGGGGGTGGCGGCGATCTCGTCGAGGTTGTCGATCCCCTCCCGCGTCTCGATCATCGCCAAGCACAGCGCGTCGCCACCGAGCACGTCGGGGTCGGCAGAGCCCATGAACGCTTCCGCACGGACGGGCCCGTACGAGCGGTGGCCGTTCGGCGGATAGCGGCACGCGTCGACCCCGCGAGCGGCCGCGGCGGCGTTGTCAATCAGAGGCAGGATCACGCCGCCGGCGCCGAGGTCGAGCGCGCGCATGATCAGCCAGGGCTCGTTCCACGCCACCCGGGCGAGCGGCACCGCGCCACCGGCCTGGGCCGCCTGGAACATCGACACCATCGTCGCTTCGGTCGCTGCGCCGTGCTGGAGATCGACGGACACGAAGTCGTACCCGGCGAGCCCGGCGAGCTCCGCCGTCAGCGACGTCGGGATGCCGGCCCACAGCCCGAACACGGGCTCGCCGGCCTCCCATTTCGCACGCAGTCGCTTGCCCGCCGAGATAACAGTGCCCTCCATCGAGGCGTCAATGGTATTAGGGGACGTACGCGGCCGGTTTTTGGCCGGGGCGCCACACGCCGCGGGGCATCGCCCCGGTCGACATCGGCATCGTCACGTTGCCGGTCGCGTCGACCGCGATCAGGCCTCCGTCGCCGTCGCAGTCCGCCACCGCGGCTAGAGCCGCTTGCGCCGCGGCGTCGAGCGTTTCGCCACGCTCCACGAGCGCCGCCACGAGTCGAGCGGCGCCGGCGCGGACGAACGACTCGCCCTTTCCCGTGCACGAGACGGCGACGTGCCTGTCGGCCCACGTGCCGGCGCCGATCAGCGGGGAGTCGCCGACGCGGCCCGGCCGCTGGCCGTGGAGACCGCCGGTCGAGGTGGCGGCCGCGAGGAGGCCGGTCTCGTCGAGGCACACCGCCCCCACCGTCTGCCCGCCGGAGGTGAGCCCTTCGGCCAGCCGTCGCCGTTGCCGCTCGGTGATGAAGTCCTCCGGATTCAGTTGCTCGAGACCGTTGGCGGTGGCGTGGGCCTCGGCGCTCTCGCCGGCGAGCAGCACCTCGCGGTCGCCGAGCAGCGCCGCCGCGGCCGCGACGGGATGGCGGGTCCGGGTCATCAGCGCCACCGCCCCCGCCGCCCGGTCGTTGCCGCGCATGACCGACGCGCTCAACTCGACCGAGCCGTCGGCGCACAGGGCCGAGCCGTAGCCGGCGTTGAACAGCGGGAACGACTCCATCTCGATCACCGCCGCACACACCGCGTCGACCGCGCCGCCGCCGTCTGTGAGCGTTTGGGCGCCGGCGGCTAGTGCGTGCTCGATCGCGGCCCGGTATTCCGCCTCGTGCTCGCGGAGTTCGTCGGTCAGGCCGCCAGCGCCACCGTGGATTGCAAGGACTGGCCGGTTCATGGCGTCAATGCTTGCTCAAGGCTCGTTCGAGCGAATCAAACGCATGGGAGAGTCAGTGATGAGGAGACGGATGACATCGATTTCGTTCGTGATCGCCGCGAGCTTATTGGGGGTATTGCCGGCGAGCGCCGTCGCCGGCGGGGTCGACCAGCGGTCTGACCATGCTGCGCTCTCCGCATACCGCAGCTACCTCCAGGGAATCGGCGCCCGCATGCCCGCGGTCCGGCAGGCCGAGTCCGCGTACGTCTCCTCGGTTGCGACGGGGTGTGCGGGCACGCTCGATCCGCTCAACCACGTGTCGATGAGCTCGATCAACAAGAACGCGGTGTTCGACTTCGGCGAGGAACTGGGCGGGAGTGCGTTCCTTGTCGCGTACAGCCCGGCGCACGGTCCGTTCGCGCGGCTGGCGGCGAGGCTCGAATCGCTGCATTGGTCCAGTACCCGGACGGCTTCGACCGTCAAGCGCTACCTAACCGCCCAGAGCAGCCTGTTCGCGCTCGCACCGAGCGACGCCTGCACCGATGCACGCGCGCTAGCCGCTACGGGCGCGGAGACGATCCCACCGGGGACCGCCCAGTGGGTTGCGGAGTTCGGGAGCGCCGCCGCGGCCGAGGAGTCCGCAGCCGGCGCATTCGCCAGGGTGCTCGAGCAGTTCGAGTCGCCCGCGGACGCGGCCCTCGTCGGATCGGACAACCGGCTCCTGCAGTCGCTCAGCGGGAGGTTCAAGGGCATCGCGACCACGGGAGCGACGAAGATCCTCAACACGCTCGGAGGGTGACCTAGCCGGTCACCGGCTCGACCAGCTCCGCGAATAGCGAGTCGAGCGTCTTCTCCGGGTCGTCGGTCAGCCCGGTGTGGACCTCCGAGGATTGGATGATCGTGCTCGAGGGCGCGGCCAGCCAGCCGAACCGCTCGGACGCCGGCAGCGCCGCGATCGCGCCGGCGTCCGGGTCGCCGGCCGCGACTCGCGCCAGTCCGTCGAGGTGAGCGCGGACTTCGGACGCGCTCGTGTCGGGCGCAAGCGCCGCCAACCGTCGTTCGTCGAGCTCGACCTTGGCGCCGAGGAACCCGCGCTGGCGGCAGAACACGACCACGCCGGCGTTGAAGCGCTCTCCGCGCTCGATGCGGGGCACGACCCGCAGGACCGCGTAGGAGAACGGGCTACGCGCCGGCTCGGGCACGCTCCGCCTCTGCTTCTGCCGCGAACGCCCCGCTCCGCAGGCGGCGGGTCAGGTAGTCACGGTAAGTGTCTGGGTCATCGCCGTCGTCGCCGTCGTCGCCGTCATCGCCATCGTCGCCGTCGCCGCGGTTGAACCAGTCATGCGGCACGAGCGCCACCGCCTCGGCCAGCGACGCCTCGGCGATGGGAGCCAGCCGCTCATGGGCCTCGAGAATCGAGCCGGCGCACGGCAGGAGCACGTGCTCGGCGACCAGAGGGAACGGCTTGTCCGCGTGCGCCACCGGGTCGAGGCCGCCGTGCTGGAGGTACAGCGCGGCGCCGTGGTCGATCAGCCACAGCCGGTCGTGCCAGACCAGCAGGTTCGGGTTGCGCGGGGTGCGGTCGACGTTGGTCGTGAGCGCGTCGAGCCAGACGACGTCGGCGGCCAGCCGCTCGTCGGGGCGCCACGGCCCCGCCGGCGTGTACGGGAGCGCACCCGGGAGGAAGTCCACGCCCAGGTTCTCGCCGGCGCTGGCCGTGATCAGCTCCTGGATCTCGGGGTCGGGCTCGGCCGCGCCGAGCACCGGGTCGATCTCGATGGTCACCAGTTCGGGGACGAGCAGACCGAGCCGGCGCGCGAGCTCGCCGACGATCACCTCGGCGACGAGCGCCCGCAGCCCCTGGCCGGCGCCGCGGAACTTGACCACGTACAGGCCGTCGTCGTCGGCCTCGACGAGCCCGGGGAGCGACCCGCCCTCCCGGAGCGGGGTGACGTATCGGATCGCGGCCACGCCACGCAATGCGGTTGAGGTCGACATCGTCGTCGGCGGAAGGTACCCGCCGCCGGGCAGGGATGCCCGGCGGAACCGGACCCACGGACGCCGCCGAAGGCGGCCCACCCCAACACTCGACGCCCCCCGCGAGCCGAATGCATATTCGGGTGCGTATGGCGGACCGAACCCCACACTCGAGCGCCGAGGACCGCCGAGTGTTCAGTTAAGCCGCCGCAAACGCGGCCGCCTGGATGTCGCGGTGCACCGGCGGCGGTTCAGAGGATTCGAACATTCGCTGCGTCAGCACGATCACGGTGAGATCGCGCGCGGGGTCGACCCGCCAGGACGTTCCGAAGCCGCCGTCCCATCCGAACGCGCCGGAATCCCACACCCCCTGGCAATACCCCCACCCCTTATGGGCGAAGAACTCCCGCCCGAGGCCGCCGAAAGACTTCTGCGCATCGGTGAGCTGGTCGGCGCACATCGCCCGCACCGAAGCTTCGGACAGGACGCCCGCCCCGCCGGCGAGCAGCATCCGCGAGAACGCCAGCAGGTCGTCGGCGGTCGAGACGAGCCCGGACGCCCCGTCGGCGAACGCCGGCGGGCGGGCCCACATCCCGTCCGGCTCATCCCACGCCACGAGCCCCTCCGGCCGCGCGCCGTAGGCGGTGGCGAGGCGGTCGGTCTCGGCCGTCCAGAACGCCGTGTCGCGCATCCCGAGCCGCTCGAACAACCGCGTCCGGGCCACGTCGGCGAACGACTTGCCGGTGGCGCGGGCGATCAGCACCCCGAGCACGGTCGCGCCGGTGTTGTACATCCACCGCTCACCGGGCTGGGCGAGCAGCGGCAGCGACCCGAAGCGCGCGATCCATGTGTCCGGATCGGGCTGCCGGTAGGGGTTCCCCGGACCGATCGTGCACAGGTCGAGCTCCTCGGTGGCGGCGACGACGGGCCACGGCGGACCCGACTCGAACATCTCGAGGACCATCCCGAAGCCGAGTGTGAACGTCAGCAGATCGCGGGTCGTGATCGCCCTCTCCGCCGGCACGGTCTCGTCGAGCGGCCCGTCCATGCGCTTCAGGACACGCCGGCCCCCGAGCTCCGGAAGCAGCCGGTCGACCGGCTCGTCGAGCCCGATCAGCCCCTCCTCAATCACGGCGAGCGTGACTGCGGCGGTGATCGGCTTGGTCGTCGAAGCGATGCGGAACAGAGAATCGCGCCTGACCGGGGCTCCGGCGACCGCGAGCGTGCCCAGCGCCTCGACATACACCTCGTCGCCGCGTGCGACCAGCGCGACGAGGCCGGGCACGCGCTCGTCGCCGACATGCGGCTCGGCGGCCGCGCGTACCCGTTCGCCGAGGTTCATGCCTACAGGTTGACCGAGGCCATCCCGGCTTCGTTGTACCGCTCGCCCGCCACCTCGGGCAGCTCGGCCTCGATCCGCGCGAGGTCCTCGTCCGAGAGCTCCACGTCGGCGGCGGCGGCGTTCTGCTCAAGGTAGGTCCGGCGCCTCGTCCCGGGGATCGGGACCACGTCCTCGCCCCGGGCCAGGACCCAGGCGATCGCCAGCTGCGCCGGCGTGATCCCCTTCTCCTCGGCGATCTCCTTAAGCTTGGCCACGAGCTTAAGGTTCGCATCGAGGTTCTCGCCGCTCCAGCGCGGAACGGTGCGCCGGAAGTCGTCCGGGGCGAGGTCGTCGGCCGACGTGAAGGTCCCGGACAGGAAGCCCCGCCCGAGCGGCGAGTACGGCACGAAGCCGATGCCGAGTTCGCGGCAGGTTGGGAGGATCTCGGATTCCGGGTCGCGCGACCACAGCGAGTATTCGGTCTGGAGGGCGGCGATCGGGTGCACGGCGTGGGCGCGGCGGATCGTCTCGGGCGCGGCCTCGCTCAGCCCGATGTGGCGCACCTTGCCCTCTTGGACCAGTTCGGCCATCGCGCCCACGGTCTCCTCTATCTCGACGTTCGGATCCACCCGGTGCTGGTAGTAGAGGTCGACGTGGTCGGTGCCGAGCCGCTTAAGCGAGCCCTCGATCGAGCTGCGGACGTGCTCGGCCGAGCCGTCGACTTCACCGACCGTCGACATATCTCCCGGCGTGGCCTTGTCCATGCGCCGGGCGAACTTCGTAGCGATCACGTACTCGTCGCGGTGTCCCTTGATCGCCCGCCCGACCAGCTCCTCGTTGGTGAGCGGTCCGTACAGCTGCGCCGTGTCCAGGAAGTTGATGCCGAGCTCGAGCGCCCGCTGGATGGTCGCGATCGCCTCGCCCTCGTCGGACGATCCGTAGAAAGCGGACATGCCCATACATCCGAGTCCGAGCTCTGAGGTCTCGAGCGATCCAAGCTTGCGAGTTTTCAATGCCTGCTCCAGTCGTTCGCGGATGAAAGACGCCTCGTCCTTCCAAGATAGGACGTGGGTGAGCAGGATCCTTTGGCCGATGGCGATTCGGTTGACATATGCGCGACCTCAGCGCCAAAGCCGAGCCGATCGCCTCGCCGAGGTGTCCGATCGGTGACTAACACCGCGACGGCGAGCCGGGCATGCTCACCGCGCGCGGACGACGAACCGCAGACCGCCCTTCGGACCGAGCGTCGGGGTGGTCACGATCCGGGGCTCGGCGGCAGACACCGGCTCGAGCCTGACCCGGCTGAGCAGCACGGTGGCGAGCGCGCGAAGCTCGTATTCGCCGAAGCGCTTGCCCAGGCACATGCGAGATCCGCCGCCGAACGGTATGTAGGCACCGCGAGGCAGCGCCGCCTCGCGGTCGGGCAGGAAGCGATCGGGGTCGAAGCGGAACGGATCCGGATAGAGCTCCGGCAGGTGGTGTGTGGCCCACGACGAGTACTGCACGCCGATCTCGGCGGGCACCGGCACCCCGCCGAGGGTGACGTCGCGAGTCGTCCGCCGCGGCCCGACCCAGGCCGCCGGATAGCACCGCAGCGTCTCCTTCAGCGTTCGCTCGAGCACGGGAAGCGCCTGCCCGTCGAGGTCCGCGGGCGCGGGATTGCGCCCGCCGGCGAGCGCCTGGTCGAGCTCGTCCTCAACCGCGTCGCGCGCCGGCGCGGTCCGTCCGAGCTCGTGCACCATGAACGTGAACGTCGTCGTCGTGGTGTCGTGGCCGGCGAACAGCAGCGTCACCGCCTGATCGCGGACAACGCCCGCCGGCAGCGGCGCTCCCGCGTCGTCGGTGGCGGACAGCAGCAGGCCGAGTACGCCGCGCCCTGGATCGCCTCGCCTCCGGCGATCGTCGATCTCGGCCCGGATGAGGGCGTCGAGCCGCTTGCGCGCCGCGATCGCGCGGACCAGCGGGCTTCGCGGGAGGGGCAGCAACTGGAGCGGCACGGGCTCGCCGTGGATCGCGAGGGACTTCTCGAACGCGTCGGCGAGCGCCTGCTCGCGGCCGTCGGTGGCGTCGAACCCGAGCAGCCCTCGGAGCGCGATCCGTAGAGCGAGCTCACGCGTCCAGTGGTAGATCTCGAGCACCTGGCCGTCATTCAGCGACTCGGCCGCGGCCACCGCCTCCTCGATCATCGTCTCGGCGAGACCCGCGATGTAGTCGCGATGGAACGCCGGAAGCATCAGCATCCGGAAATCGCGGTGATACGGCCCGTCGATGTTCAGCATCCCGTCGCCGAGCAGCGGCCAGAGATCGGCGAAACGGCCGTCGCGCCATGAGAAGGCGTCGAACTCGCTGACGAGGATCTGGTGGTTGACCTCGGCGCCAACGGCCCACACGATCGGCTCATGCAGCAGGCGGATCGTGAACACGGGCCCGAAGCGGCGCTCGTGCTCGAGCAGCAGCCCGAGGGGGTCGGAGATGACCCTGCGGGTGTTCGCCCAACTCGGTGCCGTGCTCCCGGGCGGGAGCGTCGCCCGCCGGCGAATCCGCCGCTCGCGCCTGACGTCCTCGGCGATGCGCTGGACCAGACCCACCTCCATCGGCCCTGGGCGCGGGCCTCCGATCGTGCGCGTCGGGGTGAGGACCTGAGCGCCGGTCGTCATGCCCCGAACGCTACCGAGTCCCCGACGGCGGTCCGCTCGGCTTGAGCTCAGCGGCTCCGGCGAACCACGACCACCCGTACGGCGCCGCCCATCCACGCTGGGAGCGCCACGGTCGCCCGCGCCCTCAGCGAGACGCGGCGCGTGCAGGTCGGCGGCGCGCCGGTGGCTGGGTGAAGGCGACCCGCCTGGCACACCCACGCCGTCACCGGTCCGGTGACACCGCCGGCGCGCCGCAGCGCGAGCGTCCGGGAGCCGGCCCGCGCCGGTGCGGCGTCGCCGCTTGGCGAGAGCGAGGTGATCGTCGCGACCGCCAGCGTGGCGCCGCGCGAGTTGCGGAGCGCGCTCCGCCCGCCCGATAGGACGACGGCGGCCGACGACGCCGACGCCACCGGCCCGATCGACCGCGACGACCACACGACTGTGGTCCCGGTCCCGGTCGACGCGGTCTCTCTGACCCACAGGACCGAGCCCACGTCCGCCGGCGTGATCGTGTAGCGCTTGGTGTTCGGCGAACCCACGGCCACGCAGGTGTTTGTGCACCGCATCACGCGGGTGACCTTGCCGCGGAGCCGCGACGCCCACCTGGCGGGCGAGACCGTCAGGGTGTCGCCGACGCGTCCGGGATCGGCGGAGATCCGCGGCCGCGCGGTCCAGCGGGGCCCCGCGAGGGCCGCCGTCGACATGAACGTGGGCGGCACCGGGCCGAGCCCCGGGCTCGTCGCGGTAGAGCCGCCGTAGGCGTTGGTCGCGGTCACTGCGACCCGCAGGTAGTCGCTGCCGTCGGCCGAGCCGACGGTGTAGTTCGAACCGGTCGCGCCGCCGACGCTCGTCCAGTTCCAGCCGTCGGGCGAACGCTGCCACTGGTATGAGTACGGACCGGCGGCGAGCGCCCAGCCACCCGGATTCGCCGACAGCGTCTGGCCCAGCCGCGCGGCTCCGACGATCGATGGGTTCGCCGTGAGGATCGGAGGCGACGCCGTGGTGAGCACCGAGTCGTACCCGTACGTGGTCCCGTCGGAGTTCTGGGCCACGAGTCGGTAGTGGTACATCGTCGCCGGCGCGAGACCGGCGAGCGCGGCTGTCGCGAACCCGGGCGCCTCACCCGCGCCGATGTCGACCGGCTCGGTCTGCGCTCCATACGAGGTCGTCGTCCCGTACTGCCAGTAGTAGGTGGTCTCGAGCCCGTTCGGGTACACGCCGGCGCCGAGGGTGGCGGTGGTGGCGCCGACGGCCTCGGTGTAGGTGTTGTTGGCACCGGAGCCGAACGAGGGGCCGCCGATGCCGGGCGCACCGGCGACCACCGCTCCGGAGATCGAACCGACGCCGGTCGGACCGTCGTAACCGGCGCCCGCCTGGCAGATGTAGACGATGTCCGGCGAGCAGTCGCCGCTCGTGCCGGCCACGGGGTCGTTCAGCAGCGCGCTGTCGGCGTAGGCCCATTGCGGAGTGGCGCCATTTACGCCGGTGATCGCCTCGTAGGCCGCGACCAGCGGCGTGGCGAGACTCGTGCCGCCGTACTGCCACCAACCGCCCATCGCCGACCCGTACACCATCAGGCCTGTATCGGGATCCGCGTCGGCGGAGAGGTCGGAGTAGGCGCGCCCCGCGCAGCCGGCGTCCTGCTGATACGCGGGCTTCGTCTGAGCTAAGTCGCAACCGGACGACGCCCCCCACCCCCACGCGTCGACCGACCACGCCGACTCGCCAAACCCGCGTGCGCTCTGCCCGGAGGCTCGGGCGAGGCTGGTACCGCCGACGGCGGTGACGCGCGGGAATGCAGCCGGATAGGCGTCGTAGCCCCCGCCGACGTACCCGACGTCACCGGTCGCGGCGATCACGGCTGAGCCGGCGAACGAGTACGTGCCCGAGATCGGGGTCAGCTCGTTGTCGCTCCAGCTGTTCGAGATCTGGTTGGCGTGCAGGTTCGCCGCCTCGATGACTGCCTGGTCCAGGTTGTAGTCGCTGGCATCGGTCGCTTCGACCAGCAGGATCTTGCAGTTCGGGCACAGGGCCGAGACCGCGTCGATGTCGAGTGACTCCTCGGGCTCCCAGACGCTGTTCTGCGCCGGCAGCGGCGCGCTCTGCCCGCTCTGGTTGACCTTCTCGAAGCAGCCATTCGCGGTCGTGCACGCCGGCAGGCCGTACGCGCTCCGGAACACCCCCAGGTCGGACTCCGCGGCTGGGTCGTCGCCGGCGTCGATGATCGCGACGGTGTCGCCGGCGCCGCGGGTCTGCGACAGGAACGTCAGGTCATAGGCCTGCTGGAGCCAGGCCGGCGTGCCCGGCTCGGGCTGCGCGCCCCCGGCGGCGGCGGGCCGGACCGAGGGGATGCCGCGCCCGCCGGCCGGGAACACCTGCGTGAACGACGCGCCGCCGTGGACGTTGGGGCGGACGCGGGCGTGGTTCGCGCGGCGCACGAGCGCCTCGGCGTCGCAGGTCGCGAACCCGGGGCGCGCCGGTCCGCAGACGTTCTGTGAGGTCACCTGTGAGGGAGCCAGACCGGTCGACTGCGACAGGGCATTCGCGATCGCCTGCTGGGTGGCGAGCTGTGAGCGGACGCCCGCCCCCGCCGGCTGTGAGCGCACGCCCGCCCCCGCCGGCCGTGAGCGCACGCCGGCCTGCGCCGGCGAGGCCAGCGCGCACACCGCGAACAGCGGTACGAAAGATGTGATCGCGCGGCGGAGCCTCGGCCCCCACGCGAGGCCGGTCGAACGACCCATGCCCTTCTACCGGCCGCCTCGTGCGCGCGGGCGCGCATTCCGGCCGAAAGTGGACGCATGTCGTGCGTCTCAGGCCGCGGATGAGGCGACGGGTCGTCCGCGGGTCGCGGGCGGATCGCCCGCGGATCAGCGGCGGACCAGCCGGTACCAGTGACGCGGGACGTTCTTCATCGGTCCCGGCGGCGGCGCGTCGGTGTCGGGCTGCGTGTCGACGAGCTCCCAGGCCGCAAAGCGAGCGACGATCTCGGCCTCGTCCACCCCGGCTGGAGCGCCGAGCATGCGGCTGGGGGCGAAGGCCATCATCAGCAAGGTCGCGCCGGGCGCGGCGAGCGCGGTCGCACCGGCGGCGTACTCGGCGCGTTGGTCGTCTCCCAGGCTGTGAAAGCAGCCGCGGTCGAATACGAGCGTGAATCCCGGCTCGAGCCCGAGGCGCCCGAGCTCGGTCACGTCGGCCTTGATCCAGTCGACGGTGGTCACGCCGGCGCCCTGAGCCCGCGCTCGGGCGCGCACCAGCGCCTGGTCGATGGCATCGATCGCAGTGACTCGCCAGCCGTTACGCGCAAGGTACATCGCCTGGGTGCCGGTGCCACAGCCGATGTCGAGCGCGCGTCCGGCCGGCACGGCGCCGGAGCCCTCCACGACCGCGCTCACCTCCCCGGGTATCTGGCCGTTGTCCCAAGGCGTGAACCCGATCCGGTACATCACGCGATAAATCAGTGACATCTCCTGACAGCGTAGTGGTCGCCCCCGCGAGTCTGATTGCACTCGCGGGGACAACCACTCGCCCCACCAGGGAGTCCACGGCCCTTCGGGATCAGGCCATCCAGAGGGCAGTGACGTCCACACGCTTACCACCGGCGTCCGAGATACGACGCTTGGGACACGTACCGGCCCGATCGCCGGGCCGCTCGCTCCTCGGCCTGGTACCGCGCGATGGTCTCGATGCGCTCTGCCCGAGTGACGCGTGGCTTGCGGCCGGCCTGTCGCGACCGCAAGGACCATCGCAGTCCGGGCAGCACTGCAGGCAGGCGTGCGCCGCCCACCTGAGGCTCTCCTCTCATGGGAGGTCTCCTTTGGGTTTGTTTAGTTGGTTACTGGAGCGGGCGTTCGACCAGCCCGCTATGTCACGTGCGCGTCACCGCACGCGTCCGCCATGTGCCGCCACTCACGTGTGACTTCACCGTGAAAAGGCAACAAAAAAGGCGACCATCTGGTCGCCCTCGGGATTGGCTCGGTATGGCGTGGTTGCTCTAAACCGCATGCCCCTCCGCGAGGGTGACAATCTCGTTCGCCGCGCGAACATCCGCGCCGCACCCGTGGGCGAACGCCTGTCCCGCCTTGGCGAGGAATGAATATGTCGTGATAGCCATGAGCATCGAGTCTTCTCCTTGCTGCTCCGCCAGGGTAACTCAGCGCGCGATTAATTACAAGGGCGAGACACACAAGAAGCCTCTCATCGGTGTAAGGTCCGCCCCCGAGATGGCTGCCGTCAATCGCGTCGTGATCATGGTCCAGGAGAACCACACGACCGACAACTACTTCCGGGGCCTCGCGCCGTACGGAGCCGCGGTCGCCACCGACTGGCCGATCTCGCCCAACCCGCCGGCCAAGGACAACCCGCACGACCGGCACGCGTACTTCGAGTGGCTGACCGGCGCTTCGACCGGCGAGCACACCCAGTTCGACACCGGTGCCGTGCTCCCGTACTACCTGTATCTGGCCGCGACGGGCGCCTTTCTCGAGAACCATTGCGCGGGATTCGGGACGAACTCGACCGCCAATCACCTGCTGATCGTGGGCGGGCAGTCTCCGACGCTCAAGAACCCGTCGTCACGTATGCCTGAGCCGCAGTGGGATATGCCGTCGCTTCCGGGACTGGCGCAGGCTCACGACGTCGCGTGGCGCGCGTACGCCGCCTCGAACGACTATCCCGTGGGCTTCTACACCGAGCTCAAGGGCTCGCCGAACATCGTCGCGTCAACGCAGTTCGTGGCCGATGCCAAGGCCGGGAAGCTGCCTACCCTCGTGATGCTCTGGCACAACAGCCCGTACGACGAGCACCCGCCGTCCAACGTCACCGAGGGCATGGACCTCATCTGGCAGTCGGTCGACGCCGTCGTCCAGGCAGGCGGCTGGGACGAGACCGTGTTCATGCTCACGTGGGACGACTGGGGCGGATACGACGACCACGTGAAGACCCCCGCGCTCGAATACACGCCCGACAACGTCCAGCTCGCGCTCGGCCCACGCGTTCCGTTGCTGATGTTCGGCGGTGCGGTCAAGCCCGGAATCGACAGCCGCTGGTGCAGTCACGTCAGCATCCCCAAGACGGCGATGCAGCTGCTCGGGCTGCCGGCGATCGGCGTGCCCCGGCTCGACAACGATCCAGGCCTCGCCGACCTCGTCGACCCGGCCCAGTCGCCCACGCCGGCGCCTCCCGCCTACGTCTCGCCCATCAACGTGCCGCCGGCGCCGAGCCCGCCGGTCGCCCCGAAGCCGCCGCCTCCGCCCCCGGGGAAGCCGGTGCCGGTGGCGGACATCATCCTGCGCAACGGGAGCACGCTCCCGCCCCCTAACGACGCGCCGCTCCCCCACCAACCGAGTCCGCCGACCGGCTAGCGCCGACGATCTCGGCGAGCGCGATCGCGGTGGCCACCGCCGCGTTCAAGCTCTCGACCCCCTCACGACCGCCCGGAATACTTACCAGCACGTCGCACTTGGTTCGGGTGCGCTGACGCAGCCCCTGCCCCTCGGCGCCGACCACGAGCACCGCCTTTGAGTCGAATTCGGTCTCGCGGAGCGTGTTTTCGCCGCGCTCGTCGAGTCCGTACACCCAGTATCCGTACTCGCGCAGGATGTCGAGGCTTCGGGCCAGGTTCGTGACCCGGAACACGTCGACGAACTCGGCCCCGCCGACCGCGATCCGCGCCACCTTGGGCGTGAGCTCGGCGGACCGGTTCTTCAACACCAGCACGGCGTCGGCGCCGAAGAAGGCCGCGGCCCGCAACACCGCGCCGAGGTTCTGCGGGTCGGAGATCTGATCGAGCGCGATCACGAGACGGCCGTCAGAGAGCCGATCGAGGTCGTGCTCGCCGTACACGTGCCGCCGCGACGTGAACACGCACACGCCCTGGTGCTTGTCGTCGTCGGTCAGACTGGTTTCACGACGGAATTCGGGCCACGCCACTAACTCCGGCTCGACCCCGGCGCGACGCGCGGCTGCGATCGTGTCGCTGTGGTACTCGGGCTTGCCGCCGAGGATCACCCGCTTGACGTCTTGCGGCCGGCGGAGGAACACCGCGCGGACCGAGTGCTTGCCGTAGACCATCTCCATCGGCTCCACGATAGTCCTCGCTCCCGCGGCCCCGGGCCTACCGGCTCTCCTTCGGCCCCCGGCAGCGGGCCACCGACGCTCATGCGCGCGACAGGTACCTGCCCTCGCGCGTGTCGACCTTGATCTTCTCGCCGGTCGAGATGAACAGCGGTACCTGAACCACGACGCCCGTCTCGAGCGTGGCCGGCTTGGTGCCGCCCCCGGATGCGGTGTCGCCGCGAAGCCCTGGGTCGGTCTGGGTCACCTCGAGATCGACCGAACCCGGAACCTGGACGTCGCTGGCCTGGTCATCGATGAACAGGATCTCGACCTCGTCGTTGACCTTGATCCACTTGAGCGCGTCCGTGAGCGTGGCCTCAGGCAACTCGATCTGCTCGTAGGTCTCGGTGTTCATGAAGTGTGCGGCCTCGCCGTCGGCGTAGAGGAACTGCATCCGCCGTGACTCGCTTCGGACCGAGCGGAGCTTCTCGCCCGCGCGGAACGTCTTGTCGATGACCGCCCCGTCGCTCGCCCGGCGGAGCTTGGTCCTGACGAACGCCGCGCCCTTGCCGGGATTGACGTGCTGGAACTCGATCACCTTGTAGACGGTCCCATCGACCTCGACGTGGTTACCGCTCTTCAACTGATTTGTGCTTATCGACATAGCGCGGATCGAGGATAGCGACGCTCCCGGGGTTGACACGCGCATTTACAAGTGCAATCCAGCCGAACCCGGGCTGTTTCTCACGCTAGCGACCGGTTGATGATGGTCGGCGAGCTCGCTCGCCGCGGAGCCTAACCTTCGGGTGACGCTGCCCGAGTACTCCACCTATTTCCGGCCGAAGGGGCTCGACGGGATCGAGGCGCTCCACGCCAGGTTCGTCCGCCACGCCTACCGCCCCCACTCGCACCCGACCTGGACGGTGGCGGTGGTGGAGCGCGGCGCGGCCCGGTTCGACCTCGACGCCACCAAGCAGCGCGCGAGCGAGGGCGAGCTGTTCGTGCTCGAGCCCGACGCCGTCCACACCGGTATGGCGGCAGTCCCGGAGGGCTGGGCGTACAAGGTCCTCTACATCGAGCCGCAGCTGGTGCACGACTGGGACGAACGCGACGGCGCCTCGCCCCGCGCCGCGCGGTGGGTGGTGTTCCGGGACCGAGAGCTGCGCGGCGCGCTCGAGCGTGCCCACGCCGCACTCGCGTCCAACCCGTCGGGCGATCTGGCGGTTGAGGAGGCGGTGCTCGCAGCCGTCGCCGCGCTGCGCCCGCATCTCAGGCCGGGACCGCCGGCGCGCGGTCGCGACCGAGCCGAGCACGCCGCCGTGCGCCGGGCGCGACACCATCTGCGCGAGCGCTGGGACCAGCGGATCACGCTGGCCGAGCTCGCCGCCGTCGCCGGGCTCAGTCGGTTCGAGCTTGTCCGGCGGTTCGGAGAGCAGAACGGCGTATCCCCGCACGCGTTCCAGACCAACCTGCGGGTCGATCGTGCCCGGGCTCTGCTCGCGGCGGGCGACGCGCCGGCCGCAGTAGCGGCTGCCTGCGGGTTCGCCGACCAGCCGCACCTGACTCGGGTGTTCAAGCGCGCGGTCGGCGTCAGCCCCGGCCGGTACGCGCGAGCGCAATAACGTTCAAGACAGACACGCCACCATTCGTGGCATGGGCGTGGGCCAGTTCGAGACCAAGGTCGCCGTCGTCGTCCGCGACGACCTTGTCACCTGGCAGCGGCTGAACGTGACGGCGTTCCTGATGAGCGGCGTCACCGCGAGTGCCGGCGCCGACGCGATCGGGGAGGACTACGTCGACGGCGGCGACCGGCGCTACCTCCCGCTGCTCGTCCAGCCCGTGCTCGTGTTCGAGGCGAGCGCCACCAAGCTGAAGACCGTGCACGAACGTGCGGCGCGGCGCGGCGTCACCCTCGCCATCTACACGAGCGAGATGTTTACCACCGGCAACGACGAGGACAACCGCGCTGCCGTTCGCGCCGTGGACACCGACGACCTCGACATCGTCGGCGTCGCGCTCCGCGCCCCACATCGCGACGCCGACGCGGTCCTGCGCGGTCTCGATCGTCACCCGTAACCCAGTTACGATCGCGGCTTGCCCTCGCCGTGGCCGCAGACCCCGCCCACTCGGGCGCAACGGTCCGCCTACGCGGACGCCATGCCCAGGTCGTTCTGGCTCGACACGCTCCCTGCGCGCGATCCCCACGCCCCGCTCGACGGACGGGCCGAAGCCGACCTGTGCATCGTCGGCGGCGGGTACACCGGTCTGTGGGCGGCGCTGTACGCGAAGGAGCTCGATCCGGGGCGCGATGTGGTCCTGCTCGAGGCGACGCGCTGCGGGTCCGGCGCGAGCGGACGCAACGGCGGCTTCCTCCAGTCCACGCTGACCCACGGGATCGGCAACGGCCTCGCCCGCTTCCCCGACGAGCTCGCTCAACTGGAGCGGCTTGGGCTCGCCAACTTCGAAGCGCTCGCCGCTGACCTGGAACGGCTCGCGATCGACGGCGAGTGCGAGTTCGAAGCGGTCGGCGATCTGATCGTCGCGCTCGAGCCGCGCGAGCTCGATGACCTCGGAGACGAGGCGTCGCTGGCCCGCAGGTTCGGGCATGACACCGAGCTGCTCGACGCCGAGCGGATCCGAGCCGAGGTGAACTCGCTCACGTATCTCGGCGGACTATGGACGCGAACCGGCTCCGCGCTCGTCCATCCCGGCAAGCTCGCCGACGGACTGCGCACGGCCGCGGTCCGCGCCGGCGTCCACCTCCACGAGTACAGCCCGGCGCGCGCCGTGCGGCGGTCCGGCGCAGGCGTGTCGGTGGTCACCGACGGCGGAGTCGCGAACGCGCGGCGCGTACTGCTCGCGACCAGTGCCTACCCGCCGCTGGTCCGCGCGATCGGGAGGTACGTCGCCCCCGTGTACGACTACGCGCTCGTCACCGAGCCGCTCGACGCGCGCATGCGCGAAGCGATCGGGTGGACCGGACGGCAGGGGATCAGCGACCTCGGCAACCGGTTCCACTACTACCGCCTGACGTCGGACTGGCGGATCCTGTGGGGCGGTTACGACGCGGTCTACCGGTACGGCGGCCCGGTCGGGCCGGAGCTCGACGACCACGAGCCGACGTTCGCCAAGCTCTCCCAGCACTTCTTCACGACGTTCCCGCAGCTCGAGGGCCTCCGCTTCAGCCACCGGTGGGGCGGGGCGATCGACACCTGCGCCCGCTTCTCGGTGTTTTTCGGGACCGCGCTCGGCGGCCGGGTCACGTACGCGCTCGGGTACACCGGCCTCGGGGTGGGGGCAAGCCGCTTCGGCGGCCGGGTCGCGCTCGACCTGGTCGACGGGCGCGCCACCGAGGCAACCGCGCTCACGATGGTCCGCCGACGCCCGCTGCCGTTCCCGCCCGAGCCGCTGCGCACGGGCGTGATCCAGCTCACCCGTAACCGCCTCGCCGCGGCCGACCGCCACGACGGCCGGCGCGGGCTGTGGCTGAGGACGCTCGACCGGCTCGGGCTCGGGTTCGACAGCTAGTTACTGCACCTTGCCGCGGGCCGCCACCGGCCAGACCGCCTCGATCCGGCCGCCTCGGTGCGCGTACATCGCAGCATGGAGGTTGATCGTGGGGTCGATGTGCGACGGGATCAGCCGCACGCGGTCGCCGACGTTCAGCTCGCGGCGCCCCGGCTCGCCCGTAGGCGTGAGCTTTCCGTGCTCGTCGCCGGCGTGCTGGTAGATCCATCCCGGGGCGTCGGCCAGCCGCGCCGGCCCGGAGTCGTCTGAGAGCGACTTCAGCCCGGCGTCGACCACGGCCCGGTCCGGCGCCGGGCGGCTGATCACGGTCGCGACCGCCTGGAGCGACGACTTGTACGGGAGCCCGCCGGTGTCCAGATAGTCGGTGTCCATGAAGGCGAACGACCCGGGCTGCACCTCGGTCACCACGTCGTGGGCGGCGCAGAATTCGGCCGTGCCCGTGCCGCCGGTCGTCACTACCTCGACCACATGGCCGCCGGCGCGCAGCCGCTCGGCCGCCACCGCGAGACGATCCATCGAAGCGTGGCACCGCCTCCTGCGTTCACCCGCATCGCGGACGTGTTGGAGGTTTCCCTCGTACCCCTGGACCCCGACCAGCCGCAGCCGCTCGAGCCCGCGGAGCCGGTCCGCGAGCGCGAGCGCATCCTCGGGCGCCACGCCGCACCGGTCCTGGCCGACGTTGACATCGATCAAGGTCTCGACCGCGCGCGGCAGCGCGGCGTCGATCGCGGCCGCCCCGCGGTGGGAGTCGACGACGATGCGGAGTCGCGCGTCCGGCCAACTCGAGACGACCCGTGCCAGACGCCGGACCTTGACCTCGCCGGCGATCTCGGTCGTGATCAGCACATCATCGATGCCTGCGGCGAGCATCACCTCGGCTTCACTCAGCTTGGCGACGCACACGCCTGTCGCGCCGGCATTGACCAGCAGCCGCGCCACCGCCGGGCTCTTCGCGGTCTTCAGGTGCGGGCGCACGTCGACGCCGGCAAGCCGCTCGAAGCACGTCCGCACGTTGGCCTCGAACACGTCGAGGTCGACGGTCAGGCACGGCGTGTCCAGCTCGTCGAGATGCGCGGCGTTCATCGCTCAGCGTTGCGCACGACGAGCGCGGTCGCCGCCCCGGGGGTGATCGAGAGCAGCGCCGCCACCGGCACGAACGTCAGCAGGGTGTGCAGCATCCGGTCATCCTAGGATCCCGGTCATGGAACCGCGAGTTGCACTTGTCACGGGCGCGAGCTCGGGCCTCGGGGAGGCGATCGCCCGCCGCTACGCGGCCACCGGCGTCAAGGTCGTCGCCGTGGCGCGCCGCCAGGAACGGCTCGCCGCGATGGTCGACGAGTTCGGCGAGGATTTGATTTTTTCTTCAGTGCTCGACGTTCGAGACCGTGTCGCCATCGAGCATCTGGTGACTTCGCTGCCGGAGGGGTTCGCCGAGATCGACGTGCTCGTCAACAACGCCGGCCTCGCGCTCGGGCTCGAGCCGGCCCAGGACGCCGTGCTCGAGAACTGGGAGCGGATGATCGACACCAACTGCACCGGCCTCGTGTACGTGACGCGCGCCGTGCTGCCCGGGATGGTGTCCCGCCGGCGTGGTCATGTCGTCAATATGGGTTCGATCGCGGGCACGTATCCGTACCCCGGTGGGAACGTGTACGGCGCGACCAAGGCCTTCGTCCATCAGCTAAGCCTCGACCTCCGGGCCGACCTCCACGGCACCGGCGTCCGGGTCACGTGCATCGAGCCCGGCCTGATCGGCGGCACCGAGTTCTCCCGGGTGCGGTTCGCGGGCGACGCCGAGCGCGCCGCCGGCGTCTATGCCGGTACCACGCCGCTCGGCCCGGAGGACATCGCCTCGGCCGTCGAGTGGGCGACGTCGCAGCCCGAGCACGTCAACGTCAACGTGATCGAGCTGATGCCGGTGAGTCAGAGCTTCGCGGCGCTGCCGGTGGACCGCCCGGACGCCTAGACCTCGAAGAACCGCACCGGGTTTCCCACCATCATCTGGTCGATCTGCTCCTGGGTCACGCCGGCGTCGAGCAGCGCCGGCAGCACCCGGTTCGAGATCAGCAGGTAGTCCGGTTTCTCGTTGGCGAAGAACGGGTTTCCGACGAAGAAGTCCATGAAGCAGGCCGCGTCGTGGGAAAGGTGGACCTGTTCCGCGTAGCCCTCCTCGATGAGCGCGACCAGCGTCCGGATCCGGTCGGCCAGCGGATTGAAGTGGTCGATCCCGAACCGATCGCATCCGAGCCACGCGCCGGCGTCCGCGACCCGCTTCAGGTAGTGCAGATCGTTGCTGTCGCCCATGTGCGCGATCACGATCCGGGCTGGATCGACGCCGTGGCGGGTGAGGGCGTCGAGCGCGAGCAGCCCGGTCCGCTGCTCGGCGTTGGTGTGGACCATCACCGGCGCTCCGGTCTCCTTCGCCGCCATCGCGATCGCCTCGATGATGCGCGGAACATCGCCCACCAGACCGTGCCGCTCGACGGCGCATTTCAGGAACGCCGCCTTGACGCCGCTGTCGTCGATCCCCTCGCGGATCTCGCGGACGAACAGGTCGGCGATCGCCTCCTTGCTGCGGTACCGGAGGAAGTTCGGCAGCTCGAGAAACGCGTACAGCCCGGTGGCGACGATGATGTTCACGTCAGCGGCTTCGGCCACGGTGCGGATCCGCGGGATGTACCGGCCGAGCCCGGGAGCCGTCGGGTCGACGATCGTGCGAATCCCGGCGTCCCGCACGCGCTTCAGCTTCGCCACCGCGTCCTCGATCCGCTCGTGCTCGTCCCAGTAGAGGGGACCGAACGCGTGCCCCCAGTTCTGGAGCGCCTCCGGCTGCATGATGAACACGTGCTCGTGCATCAGCGTCCGCCCGAGGTCGTCCAGCTCCACCAGGCCTCGCACGGTCTCAACGGTTGGCACTCGTCCTCTCCTCTGTCGCGTGAGTGGCGCCGTAGCCTAAACGTCCTCGGGGGCCTCGCTGCGCTCGGCGTCCATGGGACCCTGCGACCCCGTCCGGACGGGCCCGCAGGGTCCCAGGGACGCCGCGAAGCGGCCCAAAATCAGAGGACGCCGGCCGGGATCGTGGTCGTGATGTTCGCGCGCGTGTCGGCCGCGAGCAGAATCTGCCGAGTTACCTCTTCGGCGCGTCGATTATCTCCGATCTGATCGACACTGTTGAAACGAAATCCGATGTCGCGTCCCGATCCAACCCTTCCCAATTCCGCGTCCGTGGTCATCGTCGGCGGCGGGGTGGTCGGGACCAGCGCCGCCTTTCACCTCGCGGAGGCTGGCGTCGACCTGGTCCTGCTCGAGCGCGACCAGCTTGGGAGCGGCTCGACCTCCAAGGCCGCCGGCGGCGTCCGCACCCAGTTCTCCGATGCCGTCAACGTCGAGATCGCGAAGCGGAGCCTCGCCGCGTTTCGGGACTTCGGCCGCCGCCCCGGGTGGGAGATCGAGCTCAAGCGGGTCGGCTACCTGTTTGCGCTCACCCGCCAGTCCGACGTCGAGGAGTTCGAGCGGAGCGTGGCCCTGCAGAACCGGTACGGGCTGGATTCGCGGATGCTCACCGTGGACGAGATGCGGACGCTCTGCCCGCTGCTCGAGGGAGACGATCTGCTCGCCGGCGCGTTCTCCCCGGGGGACGGGCATGCCACGCCCGAGGGCGTCGTTCAGGGGTACGCGTTCGCGGCGCGCGCCCACGGTGCCCACATCCGGGTCGGCTGCTCGGTCGTCGCGATCGAAACGAACGGCGCTGGCCAGATCGCCGAGGTCGTCACCGATTGCGGCCGCGTCCGGACCGACACCGTGATCTGCGCCGCCGGCGCGTGGTCACGCAGTTGCGGGGCGATGGTGGGGGCCGATCTGCCCGTGACTCCGCTGCGGCGCCAGATCCTGTTTACCGACGCGATCGATGGCCTGCCCGCGGATCTGCCGATGACGATCGACTTCGAGTCGAGCTTCTACTTCCATCGCGAGGGCCCCGGGCTGCTGATTGGGATGTCGGATCCCGACGAGTCGCCGGGCTTCAGCGTCGAGACGACCGAGGACTGGATTCCCGCCCTGATGGAGGTCGTGCGCCGGCGCGCGCCCCGGATCGCGGACGCCGGCATCCGCGGCGGATGGGCCGGCCTTTACGAGATGACGCCCGACCACAACGCGATCATCGGCGAGGTGCCCGGCATCTCACGCTTCCTGTACGCGACCGGCTTCTCAGGGCATGGTTTCCTGCAAGGCCCGGCCGTCGGTGAGATCCTGCGGGACATGGTGCTCCGCCGGCCGGCATTCGTGGACATCTCGCCGCTGAGCGTCGAGCGCTTCGGTGCGGCCGAGTTCCGTCCGGAGTACAACATCGTCTGATGGCCGACACGGTTGCCACGACCGCGACGGGCGCCGCGCGGCTCGTCGAGATGCTCGACCGGCTCGGGGCCGAGCTCGTCTTCGGGCTGCCGGGCGTTCACAACCTTCCGATCTGGAAGGCCTTGTCCCAGTCGGATATCCGGCTCGTGGGCGTCCGTCACGAGCAAACCGCCGCGTACGCCGCCGACGGGTACGCGCGCGCCACCGGCAAGCTCGGGGTCGCGCTGGTGACGACGGGACCCGGGGCGGCCAACACGCTCGGCGGGGTCGGTGAGGCGATGGCCGCCGGGTCGCCGGTGCTCGTGATCGCGACCGACGTCTCGACCGGTCTGCGCCGGGAGGGCGTGTACCGGGGCACCCTCCACGAAACGCGGGATCAGACCGCGATGTTCCGCCCGGTCACGAAGGACGCCCGCCTCGTCGGCACCGCCAAGGAGATCGGCGAGGCGGTGCTGAGCGCGGGCACGGCGGCGCTCGCCGCCCCAAGCGGGCCGGTCTACCTCGGTATCCCGACGAACCTGCTGTCCGAGCCGGTTCCTGCAGAGTCGGTCGCTGTGGCGACGCTGCGGCCGGCCGGTTTCGAGCCAAACGGTCAGGGACCTTCGACCACGGACCTCGACCGCGCGTGCGAGCTGCTGGCCGGCGCCGAGCGGCCCCTGATCTGGGCCGGCGGCGGCGCGCTCCGCGCCGGCGCGGGGCCGGCCGTCGGCGAGCTGGCGTCGAAGCTGGCGGCGCCGGTGGTGACGACATACATGGGTCGCGGGCTGCTGCCACCCGACCATCCGTGCGCGGTCCCGGGGCCGGTCGCCGCCCGCGAGGTGGGCGAGCTCTGGGACGCGGCCGACGTGGTGGTTGGGATCGGAACCGACTTCGACGGGACCAACACGCAGAACTGGCTGATGCCCGCGCCGCCGGCGCTGATCGCAATCAACGTCGACGAGGCTGACGCGAACAAGAGCTATGCGTGCGACGTCACGCTGGTCGGCGACGCGCGCGTGGTGCTCGAGCAGCTTGTGCCACGGGTTGTGGTTCGCGAGGGTCTGCCCGAGCTCGAGCGGCGTCTGGCCTCGATCGGCGCTTCGGTGGCCGCCTGGATCGAGGACGACGACGAGCAGGCCGCGGCGTTGCTCGGAATCGTCGGGCGGGCGTTGCCCCCGGAGACCGTGGTGGTGACCGACATGTGCATCCCCGGCTACTGGCTCGGCGGCTACTGGCAGGTGCCGCGTCCCCGGAAGCTCGGCTACCCGCTGGGCTGGGGCACGCTCGGGTTCGGATTCCCGGCGTCGCTCGGAGCGGGCCTCGCCGGCGCCGGTCCGACGGTCTGCGTCACCGGCGACGGCGGCTTCATGTACGCCTGCGGCGAGCTCGCGACGGTCGTCGAGGCGCGGATCCCGCTGACGATCGTCCTCGTCGAGGACGGCGGCTACGGCATGCTCCGCTTCGACCAGGTGCAGGGCGGCGAGGAGCCGTTCGGCGTCGATCTCGTCCAGCCCGACTTCGCCGCGCTGGCCGCGTCGTTCGGCGTCCCGGCGAGCGTTTTCGAGGGCTTCGGCCCGGAGTTCGAGCGGGCGCTGGTCCGGTCGGTGGCGAATGACGAGCCCGGGATGCTGATCGTCCGCGCGGCACTGAAGCCGCCCCCGACCACGTCGCCCCGGTGGTACCGGCGCCGATGAGAACGGCCGCGCTTTCCGTCACCTCGACCGACGAGCTCTCCCAGCGAGCCTGGCGCAGCCTTGAGCGGTGTGGCGCCGCGGTCGGGGGCGAGGCCGGGGGCGAGGCCGCGGGCGGGGCGATCGTCATGGCCCGTTCGCCGATCACCGGTGAGGATCTGTTCGACGTTCCGGGCGCGGGGGTCGCGGAGGTCGAGGCGGCGATCGCCACGGCGAAGGAGGCGTTCGCGAAATGGCGCGTCGTGCCGGCGCCCATTCGGGGCGGCCTCGTCAAACGGTTCGGCGTACTGCTCGGCGAGCACAAGTCCGACATCGCCGAGCTGATCACGATCGAGGCCGGGAAGATCCCGTCCGAGGCTCTCGGCGAGGTTCAGGAGATGATCGACATCTGCGACTTCGCGGTCGGCCTATCGCGCCAGCTCGACGGCCGGACGATGCCGTCGGAGCGCCCCGGCCACCGGCTGATGGAGACCTGGCATCCGCTCGGCGTCGTGGCCGTGATCTCGGCGTTCAACTTCCCCGCCGCCGTGTGGTCCTGGAACACCGCGGTCGCGCTCGTGTGCGGGGACAGCGTCGTCTGGAAGCCCTCGCCGATGACGCCGCTGACCTCGATGGCGTGCGCGGCCGTTCTTGACCGGGCGTGCGCGGAGTTGGGCGCGCCGGTGGGGCTGCACCGGCTCGTCATCGCCGATGCCGACGCTGGCGCGGCGCTCATCGACAGTCCGGACGTCGCGCTCGTGAGCGCCACCGGGTCCGAGCGGATGGGCGCGGAGGTGGCGCCACGCGTGGCCGCCCGCCTCGGCCGGTGCCTGCTCGAGCTCGGAGGTAACAACGCCGCGGTGGTGGCGCCGTCGGCCGACCTCGAGCTCGCGACGCGCGGGATCGTGTTCGCCGCGGCGGGCACCGCCGGCCAGCGCTGCACGAGCCTCCGCCGCGTGATCGTGCACGAGGACATCGCCGACGAGCTCGTCGCGGGGTTGCGCGAAGTGTTTGACCGGCTCCCGATAGGCGACCCGGGTTCCGAGGGCACGCTCGTCGGGCCGCTGATCGACGAGCGCGCGTACCGGGGGATGGTCGACGCGTTGCAGGAGGCTCGGGGCGACAGGGGCGAGGTGGTCGCCGGCGGGGACCGTCGTCCGGTCGGCGGCGCCCCCGACGCCTACTACGTCGAGCCGGCCCTCGTCCGCATGCCCGACCAGACCGCTGTCGTCCGGCGCGAGACGTTCGCCCCGATCCTGTACGTGATGACCTACCGCGAGCTCGAGGAGGCCATCGCCCTCCACAACGGGGTCCCCCAGGGCCTCTCGTCGAGCATCTTCACCCGCGACCAGCGCGAGGCCGAGCGCTTCCTCGCCGCCGACGGCTCGGACTGCGGGATCGTCAACGTCAACATCGGCACCTCGGGCGCGGAGATCGGCGGCGCGTTCGGTGGCGAGAAGTCGACCGGCGGCGGCCGCGAATCCGGCTCAGACGCATGGCGGGCATACATGCGCCGCGCCACCAACACGATCAACTACTCCGACGAGCTTCCGCTGGCCCAGGGCGTGGAATTCGGATAAGCCCGTGCACCGAGGCCCGCCGCAGCCGATGGCGATGCAGTTGCCATATACGTAACCTCAGCGCCATCGGCCCTCGCGGGTCACGCCGAGTCGGGCTGCCGAAAAAGTGTGATGCGCTCCTCAGGGAACACCGCCTGGACTTCGAGGTGCCCACCGAGGGCAGCGACGTACCGGGCGAGCGTCGAGAGGTAGTCGTCGTCTTCGCTCGCGTCGAGCTTGGTCTCCTCAACTCCCCGCCGCCTCCGCGCGTCCTTCAGGCGAGCCTCCGCGTCCATCAGTCGCCGGTATGTCTCGACTCGCTTTTCGTTCGGCGGTCTCTGTTCGCGGATCGTTCGCCAATTCTTGTTCTGCCCGGCCATGGTTCTCCGTTTCCGATCGAACGCAGATGCCTGTCGTAGAGCTTGTCAGCAACCGGGATGTTCCGGACATACCACCCTTTCCAGTCGTTGGTCTTATCGCCGCCCAGGAGGAGCACACCACGCCGGCGCGGGTCGAATGCGAACAACATGCGCAGGTGACCCCCGAACGACCGCAGCTCCTTCATGTTGTGGTGGCGCGAGCCGCGGATCCAACCCGCCCCCGGCCGCCTCAAATGCGGCCCGTGCTCCCGGAGCTCCTCGATGGCTGCAGCGATCCTGTCTGCATCCTTGGCCCCCAAGCCTTTGAACCACCGCTCTGCCTCAGGCGTGAACTCGACCTCCCACGTGCGTCCGCGCGCCACACGGACACGGTCGCCTCAGCCCCTGTTACAGAACAAGACGCATTCGTTCCGCCCTTGTCAATTCACGCGACGCGGTGCCCACGGCTCGCGCCACCGCCGGCTCGGCGCCTCGGGAGTGCTCGCGCCACCGCCAGCTCGGCGCCTCCGGAGTGCACGCGCCACCGCCAGCCCGGCGCCTCCGGAGTGCTCGCGCCACCGCCAGCTCGGCGCCTCCGGAGTGCTCGCGCCACCGCCAGCTCGGCGCCTCCGGAGTGCACGCGCAACCGCCAGCTCGGCGCCTCGGGAGTGCACAAGTCCCCAAACTCCCCCGGCGGGACGAACGTTGGCGAGATAAGCGTCTCAGAGGCGCTTATGCGGCCAGGGTCGGGCCGGTCGCGGAGGTTTGGCGAGATTTGCAGCGTGGTGGGCGGCGTGCGAGGCGCCGGGCCCCCCGGCGTGCGAGGCGCCGGGCCCCCCGGCGTACGAGGCGCCGGCCCCCGGCGCCGGACACCTACCGTTGTCGGCCGCTGACTATCCGCCCAGTGCCTTGAGCAGCGCCGTACCGTCCGGGGAGCCGTTCCCCGTACACGCATCCCAGCCAGGACCGGCCTGGTAGCCGACGTTGTTGCCCTGCGTGATGTCGTGGAAACCGCTCGCGGCCGCGGCAGCGTAGATCTGCGGCTGTAGGAACCCGACGGGCTTCCCCAACGACGCGTTGAGCAACACGATCAGGCCGGCCCATAGCGGCGCCACCGCGCTCGTCCCGCCGATCGTCTGCCGGTTTCCGTCCACGAGGATCGCGTAGCCGGTCTCGGGATCCGCGTCGCCGGCGACGTCGGGCACGCCGCGGCCGGACTTGCCGGTGTCCACGTTGTTCGGCATCTTGACCCCGCTCTGGTAGGACGGCACCGGGAACTCGATGCTGATGCCCCCGCCGCCGGCGCCGTGGTCAGGGAGCTCGTTCCACACGGTCTCGCTCGCGATCTGGCCGTTCTGGATGCTCAGTGTGGTACCGCCGCACCCGAGGGCGTGTGGCGCTGAGGCCGGAAAGTCGACGTGTTGCTTGCCATCGCTGACGCCGTCCGTCGACCCGTTGTCGCCCGAGGCCACCGTCACCGTGACTCCGACCGCCGCTCCCTCGGTGAGGACCTGTTCCATCTGCGACCGCGCCTGCTGCGTCCAGGAATCCTCGGGGCCGCCCCAGCTGATCGACACGACCGACGGTTTGTTCGTGGTGTCGTGCACCGCCGTCGAGAGGGCGTCGATGAAGCCCTGGTCGGTATTCGGAGCGAAGTAGACGGCGATTTTGGCACCGGGCGCCACGGAGCCGAGCACCTCGATGTCCAGCATCACCTCCCCGTCGGCGTTGGGATCGGTGCCCGGCGAGTTCGTGCCACCGTCGACGCTGACCGCGGTCACGGTCGGCGCGGTGGTCAGCCCGAGGCTCTTGAAGTAGCTGTCGAGATCGGTCTGGGTGAACCCACCGCCCAGCTCCAGGATCGCCGCCGTCTGCCCCGAGCCGTTGACGCCCGACGGGAAGCTGTACGCACCCGCGACCTGCGGGGGCGTGTAGGACTGGGCCGCGGCCGCGCTCTGGCGCAGATGCGCCCGCGCCTGTGGCCGCTCGTCGATCCCGAACACGCCGGTGATGATCCCCGCGAGCGCGCTCGGAACCGTCAACGGCCCGCTCCGGCCGCGGTACTCGCCGGCGGATGGGTGTCCGAACACGCCCAGGTCCTGCGCTCCAAATGCCTCGGCGACCGCGTCCACCGTGCCGCGCAACGTGACGGCTCGCCGCGCCTTGTCGACGCCAGTCACTTCGAGGCCGAATTGGTCCGCGAACGCACGCACAGCGGCGATGTCCTCGTCGCTCGCGCCGGTCGCCTGGGCGAGCTCCTCGCGCGACATCGTCCGTCGCTCCGCCGGTGGACGATCGGCCTGCTGATCGACCCAGTCGAGCGACCCCGACGGCCGCAGGTAAACCGTCACCTCGATCGGCTTGTCGTGGTCGACGTCTCCCACGCGCGGGTGGTGCGCCGTGGGCTGTCGGTCGCTCCCCGGGATCTCCACACGTTCCGGCATGACACCGCCCTCCTCGTCGAACGCTCCGAAGACCGTCCCTGGTCTCCCCTCCCGCGATCGTCGCAGCTCCAGGTGTATCAGGCAACCACGCCGGCGCTCTATCGGGTGTAACGCGCGCGGCCCGGACGGTATTGGGGGGTCAACCGACCGGGTCGCGCGAGTGGCGGCACACCCGTACGAAGCGCTCGTAGGAGAGCGCGCGGTGGCCGGCAGCGACGTCGCACACGGGCCCCATTACCGGGCAAATACCCCTTCAAAGGGCTTAGTGAGCGAATGGTGATCGGTTGTGAGCGGCCTGTGACCGGTCCTCGGGATCCTGCCTCCTGTGATCAACCACAGAGGAGCGCAGGTGACCATCAATCCTTATATCGTGAAGCTGGTCGCGGCCGAGAACGCCGCCGACCTGCGCCGTGAGGCCGCCCCTCGTCCCGAGGCGAAGGCCAAGCCGGCCACCGGCCGCCGCCAACGCGCACGCGCGGCAAAGCGAAGCCGGCCGATCGGAGCCTCGCAGCTGGAGGACCGCTGACGCGGTCCTCCACGCACTCGAACGGCACGACGATGAACGCTGTCCTCAACCCTCAGCCGAAGCGGCGCGCACCGCAGGCCCGGCTGGCCGGCGAGCAGGTCACCGACCTGGTCGACGCGGCCGGCGCCGGCGACCAGCGCGCGTGGGACCGGCTCGTCGACGAGTTCGCGAGCATGATCTGGGCGATCGCGCGTGCCCACCGGCTGGGCGACGCCGACGCCGCTGACGTCTCGCAGGCGACCTGGCTCGCCCTGTTCGAGAACCTCAAGCGGCTCAACGATCCCGCGCGGGTCGGCGCGTGGCTCGCGACCACCGCGCGTCGCGAGTGCCTGCGACTCCTCCGGGACAGCCACCGCCGCATCCCGTTCGGCGACGACGCCCCGGAGCAGGAATCACGCGAGCCGGCGCCGGGAGACGCGCTCCTCATTCGCGAACGCGACGCGGCGTTGCAGCACTGCTTCTCCCGCTTGCGCCCAACCGATCAAGCGCTGCTCCGCCTCCTGACGGCCGACCCGCAGCCCGCCTACGAGGAGATATCGGCCGCGCTCGACATGCCGATCGGAAGCATCGGTCCAACCCGGCAGCGCGCGCTCGAGCGGCTGCGCGAGCAGCTCGCCGGCCAGCAGACGCTGAGCCTCATGACCGACTGAGAGGAGACGAGCACGTGATCGACAACGCGCAGACCGACGTCGCCGCCATTGGGTTTCGTCTCCTCGTCGACGCGTCCCTGACTTGGTCCAACGCCGAGAGCGAGTGCGATCGGACGCTCCGCGCCTGGTTCGACACAAGTGGCGCGGAAGCGACAACCGCCTATCTCTTCTACCGGGCGGCGCTCGACCGCGAGGAGGCCGCGGCGCGCGACCTTGAGCGCCTGTGGCGACTGTACGAACCCTACGCCCACACCATCGTCGGCGCGTCTGACCGGGTACCGAAATGACTCCCTGCGCCCACACTCGCCACGTGGGCACGTGTCCTCACTGCCAGCGCGCGCAGTTGGCGCGTTGGCGCGCCCAGCTCACCGCCGCATCGAACACTGCGCGTGGGACCTCGCAAGGGCCGCGTTCCGCCATGTATCAGGCTTCCGGGCCCCCGCTCTTACCTGCGGATGTGGCGTACACCACCTGACCCCATCTCCTGGGCCGACCTTCGAGTCGCGGTAAGCCAGCGGCTCCCGGGCCGACGGTCGCGACGCCCTCGAGCTAACCGTGACGGCGACGTCCGCCGTCCGAGGTTACCCAGCGCTCGGACAGACCCCTCGGGCGCCAAAGAAATCTCCCGCCGCAACCGATCTCGAAGTAGAGTCGCCGACAGGGCGCGACAATGCGCGTACCGATAGCTGGTTCCCTGGGGGAGGGTTCATTGCTCAGTGGCGTCGTCACCGCGTCCCGACGTGGTGACCCAAGCGAAACCGCCGACACGGAGGAGTTCACATGATTCCCATTCACGTCGCCCTTTTTGCGTACGAGTACCAGGACGACGATTACGTGAACACGCCCACGATCTTGCGCGTTGCCGCCGCGCTGCAGATGCAGCTAACCCGCGATTTCACCCCGATCTGGGGCATCCCGGCCGTCGTGTCCGGTTTTGCGTCACCAGACCAGGTGCCGCCGGGTTGCATCCCGCTCGTAATCGTCGAGCAAGGCTCGCTCCAACCTCGCGATCACGCGTTCCACATCACAGACAAAGGAGCGCCAATCGGCTTGGTCGAGGGCGGACCGGGATGGTCGCTCCCTGCAAGTCATGAGCTTCTCGAGATCGTATGCGACCCGCAAGGCAAAACCAAGGTGATGGCGGAATCCATCGCCGACCACACGGAGCTCAAATACTTCGCGCCCGGCGCCGAGAATTATCCCCGGCCACAGGGCCAGGTGGAATACCTCCTCGAGATCTGCGATCCGTGCCAGGTGGAGCGCTACACGGTGAACGGGTTCCAGGTATCCGACTTCGTCACACCGGCCTACTACGCGCCGGGAGCAACATCGCACGGACGGTATTCGTTCACAGGGAAGGTCACGAAGCCTCGGGAGGTGCTCCGGAGCGGATATATCACTTGGTACACATCGATCGCCGAGGCTCCGATATGGCAAGCGATAAACGATGCCGACGACAACTTGAGCATCGGTCCCCTGCCGTTGCCGGTGACCGCGTACTCACGCGATGACCTTGACTACTTCAACGAATACGTCGGTGGTTTGGAAGCCAGCGACCCAGGCGAGCCCGCCAGGCGCGCCGAGCAGGCGGCGATGGCCTCAGCTGAACGGTACGGCGAACAGCTCAGCGAGGAAATCGACAACATTCTCGCGGGCTACAGGGCCGAGCGCGAGCCGCCGACGGTTCCCCTCGCTGAGTTCGTAAAGGTCCTCGACAAGCTCGCAAACAACCCGGATTACTGGGAGCGCTTCAACGGGAACCCTGCGTCCCTCGCCAATGAAAAGGACGTGCAGACGCTACTTCCTGGTGGATTCGCGTATCCGCCGGGGCAGTTTCCTTCGCGGGATCGATTCCAGGCCGTGTATGCGCCACTCAAGAAGCTCAGTGACCGCCAAGCAGGATTGATGGTCTCTCCCGAAGCGGCCATCACGGCGATGCACGGGACCACGATCTGGAACCCACCGCCGCCTCCGAAGAAATAGACGGGGCTGACATGGGCAAGGTCCGGAGGACCACGCACGCGTTCTTCAGCCTCGAGGACGACTATGTCCTCGAGGCCGCGTCCCTGTTCCGGGGCATCGTCCCCACCCCGAAGGATGCGGCTCGGATCGACGCTCTGGCCATCCTGACTGGAGAACGCCACTCGATCGGACGGGACGAATGGGACGTGCTGATGTCGATACCGATCGACGTCTGGGTCGAACGGGAGCGGTTCGATCGGCGCGTCATCCGCGGCCTGCTGGACAAGGCCCTCCTCCTCAGCGACTCCGAAAACGGGTCGCATGCCAGATTTCGCGAGCGCGACGAGGCGCTTACCGCCGGCGCCTGGCATCCGTACGCGGCGCTCTACCACTTCGCTACGCGCTGGAGCGGGGTCATGATCAACGGTGGCACCGAGGGGGAAAGCGTGCTGGCGGCAGAGACAGCGGCGGCTGTACGCGATCTTGTGTCTGAGTACGGCCCCCCGCCGTGCGAGCTGCCACACGTGGAGTCAGCGCACACCGTGTCACTACCTGCTCGCGAGAGGCACGAGCCGTTCTACCGGACGTTGATAGAGCGGCGAACGACTCGGACCTTCGATCCCGACCGTCCGATGGCACTCGACGATCTCGACACGGCCTTGCGGTACGTGTTCGGTTGCCACGGTTACGCGGGCGCCTCCGGGGTCGTGTGCATCAAACGCACCAGCCCGTCCGGCGGAGGCCTGCACCCGATAACCGTCTACCCGGTGATAAGCAACGTCGAGGGCGTCGCGCCCGGGGTCTACCACTACAACCCCGGCGACCATTCTCTTGCCCTCCTCGAGGCGCTATCGCCAGGAGAGGCCCAAGCGGCCGCGACGACGTTCACCTGCGGCCAGGGGCACTTTGCCGCAGCTCACGTGTGCTTCGTCCTGGTGGCCAGGTTCTACCGGAGTCACTGGAAGTATCGTCAGCATCCCCGAGCCTATGCAGGCATTCTCATGGACGCCGCGCACCTGAGCCAGACGCTGTACCTGGTCGCCACCGAGCTCGGGCTTGGGGCTTTCATCACGATCGTCATCAACGGGCGCGACATCGAGCACCGCCTCGGATTGGACGGCATCGAGCAGGGCGCTGTGGCCGTTTGCGGCTGCGGCCCCCGGTCCGGACGAGCGTCACCGCTCGAACCCGAGTTCACGATGAATCGCCCAGCATAAACCTAGAGGGCGGCAGCCGGCATATCGAATGATCGGCGCATTGCCTCCAAAGAGGAGGTGATGCCCTTCCTCTCAAAGAGCTCGGCGGCCTCGCGCAAATCGCTCAGCGCGGCATCTTCCTCCCCGATAGCGGTGAGAACCGTCGCCCGGTCGACGAGCGCGTCTGCCTTGAGGCTGAGGTAATCCGTCGCGCTGACCGCCGCCACGGCGCTGTCCGCGAGCTGTCGGGCTTCCTGGAGGCCGCCCCCGACCATCAACAGCCGCGCCCGTGTACCTCGCCAAACGGTCTCCGCTCCCACGTCGTCGGGAGAATCGCACTCCTCGGTGATCTTCAGATAGCGGTCGCACTCGTCATGGTCACCGTGGAAGAAGAGGAGGCGTCCCAGCATGGCAGCGGTCATGGCACGCCGGTGGCCCTCGCCAATGCGGTCGAGGAGGTCGTATGCATCTCGCATTTCGGGCAGTGCCCGCTCGGGGCTCTCCGCCATCAGCTCTATCCACGCGGAGTACATCTGCAGAACCGCGACCGTGACAGTCAGACCGACCGCCCCCAACCGGCGCTTGGCCCCGTCTGCGTACGAGCGGGCATCCGAAAAATTGCCTCGCATCGCCTCCAGCATCCCGAGCATCGTCTCAGCGACAGATGTGAGAACAACGTCATCGCCAGCGCGGGCGAGAATCGCCCGGCATCGGTCGATGCCCTCGGCCGCGGGTCGTGGGCCAATCATGATGGCTCGGGCGAGGTACCCGAGGATGCGTGATTGCATCTGGCGATCGCCGGCAAGCTCGGCGTGTGTCATCGCCCGCTCCAACACCTCCTCCATCTCGCCGCCGCGCGACTGGATCCAATGGACCATCGCGACGTGGTGCCAGGCTTGGGCGCTGCCGCTGTGGTCGCCGCTCCTCTCAAACGTCTCCACCGCGTCCTCGGCGACGCGGAGCATCTCCGACAAAGGGACGCTGGGATCGACGAGCACCCGGTTGAACGAAAGCTCGATCAACGCGCGAGCAGACAGGTTCTCATCCCCGAGCTCCCTTGACTGCTCGAGCGCCGTCGTGAAGACACTTTCGGCGTCGCCGAAATCGCCACTGTCGCTGAGCCCGACGCCCAGGGCGAGCAGGACGTCCGGCTCCCTCCGGTCGGCCGCCTCGAGCAGGCCGCGCGCGCTACGGAGTAGGCGAACGCCCGCGTGCGCATCTCCGCGCCTCAGGGCGGCGCGGCCGGCGTTCGCCAGGTGCTCGCCGGCTCGCGCGGCCAGGGTCTTGACGGCCGCGGCCGGGGTGCCCAGCTCGAGTCGGAAGCGGAATGCCTGCTCGAGGTGATATCCGATGAACTCGTCGTACTGTTCGGGCCGCGTGAGCAGCAAGTCGGCGAATCTCTCGTGCAGCTCGCTGCGCCGCGATTTCGGCGTGCTGCTGTAGGCGACGTCGCGAATCAGGATGTGGTGGAACCGCAGCTGCTCCTCGCCCGCGAGGATGCTCCGATCCGGGTGGATCAGCCCGCGGCGGACCAGCGCCCGTAGGTGTTTGTCGGCCGAGGTCTGGGCCTCGGCCGGAAGGAGCTCGCGCACCGCGGTGAACCAGAACTCGCGGCCGACCACCGCGGCGCGCTCGATGAACGCGCGTTCGCCCGGGCCCAACCGGTCGAGCCTCGCCGACAGCAGGCTTTGAATCGCACCCGGGATCTCCGGGTTGCGATCCCAATCGGGGTCCTCGCTGCTCATCTGAAGCAGTTGCTCGACGAACAGCGGGTTGCCCTCCGCGGTCACGAGAATCTGAGCCCGCTGACCCGCGGTCATTTGGCGTTCGCCGAGCCGCTGGTCGAGCAGACGCAGCGCGGAACCATCGTCGAGCGGGCCGAGCACGATTGAGCTGACGCGCGTGTGACCTCCACCCCAGCCCGGTCGCGCCTCGAGCAGCTCAGGCCGTGCAAGGCAGAGCAGCATGACTGGCGCGCGCAGCCAGTCGACGAGGTAGTCGATGAGGTCAAGGAGGGGTGTGTCGGCCCAGTGAACATCGTCGATAACGAGGATCAAGGGGCGTGCGCCGGCCATCTCCTCGAGCAATCTGCGCACCGCCCAGGGCATCTGCTCACTTACGCTCACCGCCGGTGCCAGGCCCAACGCGGCAGCGAGGATGTCCGCCACCACATCTGCGTCGTCGGCGCCGTCGAGTAGCTGCCGGAGCCCATCGCGGGAGGCCTCGCCGGCGGCCTGGACGACTGCTTCGCGCAGCGGCCAGAAGGCGACGCCTTCACCGTAGGAGAGGCATCGACCGCTCAGCACCGTCGCCTCGCCCGCAAGCCGGTCTCCGAGCTCTTGGGCCAGCCGCGACTTGCCGATCCCGGCTTCTCCGAGCACGGTCAGGAGATTCGCCTCGCCCGCCATCCTCGTCCGGTCAAATGTGTCACGCGCGTGAGCAAGCTCCTGATCGCGCCCGACCATCGGACCGTCAATCGTCACGGCGATCGGACGCCGCGCTGCCAAGCCAAGCAGTCTCCAGGCCGTTCCGTCGAGGGCAGGCTCGACACGTGTGGCGTCGAAGGAGAGCCGCCGCGTGGTGTCGCCGATGAGGATCTCGCCGACACCCGCGGCCTGAGCCAGCCCGATGGCTCGGCTCAGAGGCTCGCCCCAGACGTCAGTCGGCGACTCGGCGATCACCTCACCTGTCGCGATCCCAATGCTCACCGTGAGTGCGGGAAGCTCGGTCGCGGCGAGCGCCTTCAGGTCCGCACGGAGCTCATCTGCCGCGCGAAGGGTGCGGACAACATCGTCCTCCCTAAGTAGCGGCACACCGAACACCCACGCCAGCTCGCCACCCAGCCCGGCGACGAACGCGCCGCCGTGCCGGCCCACGATCTCCTCAACGTGGTAGCGCGCCGTCGCGATTGAATGGAGGGCGATCTCGGGATCCGCCTCGGCCTCGGCGGACAGCTTCGTCACGAGCACCGTGGCGGTCTTGCGAACGATCGCGGCCGGCGCCTCGGTGCCGGCGCTCACCTCCGGGGATCCAACGTCCGCCATGGCCGGCGCCGACGGCGCCACAGCCCTCCCCCCGCCGGTCGGCGCCTGGAGGAGTGGATCTTGGCGCAGGATCGCCTGCTCGAGCCCGCGCAGTGCGTCTCCCGGCTCGACCGCGAGTTCTTCGATCAGGGTTCGGCGCGCCTCCTGGAAGGCTTCGAGTGCCTGGGCCTGGCGTCCGCATCGATATAAGGCGAGCATCAACTGCCCTCGCGGGCGTTCCCGGAACGGGTGCTCACGGATCAAAAACTCCAGCTCCGAGACTACCTGCTCGTGACGCCCGGCAGCGAGCCCCGCCTCGATCAGTTCCTCACGCGCGCCCAACCGAAGCTCGTCGAGGCGCGCAATCGCACCCTGCGCGAATGGCTCATAGGTGAAATCGGCCAGGGGCGGACCGCGCCAGATCGCCAGGGCCTGGGTGAGCAGCGCCACCGCGTCCTCCGCGCGCCCCGCATCCAGGGCGGCGCGCCCGGCTTTGTAAAGGCGCTCGAAACGGTCGGCGTCGAGTTCGTCCGCCCTCAGCTCGAGCACGTAACCCGGGGGTCGCGTGATCAGCCTGTCGCCGGCCGAAGACAGAGCCCGACGCAACCGTGACACGAACACGTGGACGGTGTGGACCGCCCTGTCGGGCGGGTGCTCTTCCCATATGTCGTCGATGAGGCGGTCGACCGACACAACCTGGTTCGGGCGGATCGCCAGCACCGCGAGCACCGCCCGCTGACGCGGCCCCCCGAGCGCCGCGGGCGCGTCGTCGATCCGAACTTCGACCGGCCCGAGAATCCCCAACTCAAGCTTCGGCCCCACGGCGCGAACGGTAACAGGGGACGGTATCGGTAGGGGGTTCTTTAACGCCGGACGCTTACGCGCTCGTCACCGAGGCCTGGCAGTTAATTGGCGCGCCACAGTCTTTCTCGCAGCCCCGACGCTCGCGCCACCGGTCGCTCCACCGCGGCCCTGACCGCGTCCTCGGTCCCGACGAGGATCAGCTCCCGGCGGGCTCGTGTGACCGCCGTGTAAAGAAGCTCCCGGGTGAGGATGCGTGAGCTTGGGTCGGGCAGCAGCACCGCCGCGGTGTCGAACTGCGAGCCCTGACTCTTGTGAGTCGTCATCGCGTACACGGTCTCGACGGCGCCGAGCCGCAGCGGACTGAAGTGGAGCAGCCGGTTACCGCGCTCGAACACGGCGGTAGGGTGGGCGCCGGCGCCCTGGATGATCACCCCGGTGTCGCCGTTGTACAAGCCGAGCTCGTAGTCGTTTTCGGTAACGAGCAGCGGTCGCCCGACGTAGTCGCGCTGGTCGGCGTCAAGGTCCGGGAGCTCGGCGGCCAGCCAGCCGACGACCCGCGAGGCCCAGTCGCTGACGCCGTAGGGCCCGCGCCGATGGGCACACAGCAGCCGGAACCGGCCGAGCGCTTCGAGGGCGGCCTCGCCGGTGCCGGCGCGGGCGGCGGCAAACACCGCGCTTCCGGCCGCGACCGCCCGCTGGCGGACCAGCGCCAGCTCGGCCTCGCCCTCGAACGGGTCGACCGGGAACCACGTCACCTCGTCCGGCGCGCCGCCGAGAGCGGCCACTGCCCGATCGGAGTCGCCGGCACGGATGGCGTCGGCCAGCGAAGCGATCCCGCCGCCGTAGCGATGGACGCGGTCGAGCACGACGATGCCGTCGCCCTCGCCGGGCCCGACGATATCGCCGAGCACGACCCCGGCCTCGATCGACGTGAGCTGACCGGGATCGCCGACCAGAATCAGCCGGGCCTCGGGACGGACCGCTTCGACCAGCCGGGCCATCAACGACAGCGACACCATCGAGGTCTCGTCGACGATGACGACATCGTGGGGCAGGCGGTTGCCGCGATCGTGCGCGAACCGGCTGTGGCTGCCCGGGCGCCACCCGAGCAGCCGGTGGAGCGTCGACGCGCGCAGCCCCATCAGCAACTCGCGGACCGGCTCGCCGAGCGGAAGCTCCGCGGTCTCCCCGTGGACGGCCTCCTCCAGGCGCGCCGCCGCCTTGCCGGTGGGCGCCGCGAGCGCGATCAGCGGCGGCCGGTCGCCGGCCACGGCGGCCTGTTCCAGCAGCTCCGCGGCCATCCGGGCCACGCGGGTCGTCTTGCCGGTGCCGGGGCCGCCGGCGATCACCTCCAGCCGCCGGGTCGCCCGCATCTCGTTGAGGTCGGCGGCGACCGCGCGCTCCTCGCGCCAGTAGCGGTCGAGGTAGAGCCGGGTGCCGAGCAGTCGCAGCGGCCGCGCTTCGCCGGGGCCCACGCCGTCCTCGCCGTCCTCGCCAACCGCGACCAGCTCGCTCCCCGCGAGCGCGTCGAGCCACTCGTCGACAGCCGGCCACGGCAGCTCCGACAAATCGACCGGCTCGTCGGACTCGACGGCCGCGGTGTCGCGAACCGTCGCCAGGTCGACGAACACGTGTCCCAGCCGCGGTCCGCGCACGGCCAGCGCAACCGCGAGTCGCACTGGCTCGCTATCGACACCAACGAGCCCGGCCAACCGCGCCGCGACGTGGACGTCCGCCGCCGACAGCAGCCCGATCTCGTTGAACGCACGCAGCAGCCCCATTGCGCCGATCGCCCGGCGCGCTTCGAACGGATCGGCGACCGCGCTCATGCCGAACCACCCCGATCCAGCACATCGCTGAGCGCCACCACCAGCGGACCGGGCGGTCGCCACGCGAACACGCCCGCGTCCGCGTCGCCGGCCATGCCGCGTAGAAAGAGATACAGAACGCCCGCCAAGTGCCGACCGGGCGAATAGTCGGCCAGCCGCCAGCGCAGATAGCGGTGCAGCGCGACCGTGTACAGCAGCGCCTGGAGCCCGTAATGCGCGCGGCTCATCTCCGCCACGAGCGCCTCGGGCTGATAGTGGGCGAGCGTCAGCGGCTCGCCGGCGGGCCCGAGCCAGTTCGTCTTGTAGTCGACGATCGCGAACCGCGGGCCATCCAGGCGCAACACGAGGTCGATGCTCCCGGTGAGAAAGCCCCGCACCTGCGACCGCAGCGCCGGATCCTCGAGTCGCGCCGCGTACGCAGCCATCGGATCGCCGGCGGGCAGGTGATCGCGGAGCGCGCTGGCGATCGCGTGAAGCGTCAGCCGCCCGGTGGGCTCGTCTCCGCCCGCCAGCGGCAACTCGAACTCGAGCTCGTCAAGGCGGTCGGAACGCGCTACGTCGCGCAGACGCAGCCCGCCGACCAGCGACCCCAGCGGCGTCTCGATCGCGGCCCGCAACCCCTCGACCACCCGGTCGGGCTCCCCCAGGTCGAGCGACCGGCGCGCCCCCGCCTCGGCCATCCGCAACCCGAGCTCGAGGTCGAGGTCCGGCGCCGTGAACTCGGTCGCCTGGAGCACGGTGTGGACGAACGTGCCGAAATCGACCCCGACGGGGCCTCCGCCGAGCAGCGATTCGCGCACCGCCATCTCAGATCGAAGGTCGCCCGCGCCGGGGACCACAACCGGGGTGGCCGTCTCGGGCTCGTCGCTCAGGACGGGCCGCTCGGGCTCGCTTGCGACGAGCGCGTCGTGCGCCTCGGCCGTGATGTCGGTGTAGGAGGTGCGCCGCCACCACAGGTCGAGCCGGCGGTCGAACCGGGCCACCGCGAGATCGACCGGCGCGTCGACCGGCGGGCTCCATGTCGTCGGTCGCTCGAGCGTCGACCGCTCGACGCGGATGCATCCGGGTGCGACCGCCGCGAGCTCGCGGAAGCGCTCCGCGGCGGCGTCGTCGGTCGGCGTCGACCCGCCGTCGGGCGCGACGTTGCCGTCCTCGTCCATCGCGAACAGCAACCGACCGAGCGGCGAGTTGCGGCTGTCATAGGAGCCGGCCCACCAGATCACCGCCTGGTGTTTGGCGCGAGTCAGCGCGACGTACGCGAGCCGGAGATCCTCGCCGCGCTGCTCGACGCGATGCCGGCGCACGTGGGAGCTCCAGGCGCGTCCCTCGAGCCCAACGTCGATCGTCCGCCGGAACCCGGCCGCGGGGTCGTGGAAGAACACGGGCTCGGCGTCGCGCGAGATGTAGCTCGCCTCCCAGAGGAACGGGCAGTACACGACCGGAAACTCGAGGCCCTTGCTGCGATGGATCGTCAGCACCTGCACCGCCTCGGCGTCCGACTCGAGGCGCCGGGCCCGCTCGTCCTCGGCGTCGTCGCGTTCCGAGTCGGCAATCCGCTCTGCGAGCCACCCGCGGAGCGCGGTCACGCCGAGTCGTTCGGCGGTGGCGGCGCGGTGCAGCAGCTGCGCGATGTGGTTCAGGTCGGTCAGCCGCCGCTCGCCTCCCGTGTCGGCGAGCGCCCGGGCGGCGAGGTCCTCCTCGACCGTGATCGCCTCAGTGAGCGCGGCCACGCCCCCGTCCCGGAGGATCCGGCTCCAGCGATGAAGGCGGCGGTGGACCTCCTCCCACTCGGACTCGGCGGCGGTGGCGATGCGTTCGCCGCTCCAGCCGAGGAAGAGCGTCGCGGCGGCGGTCCTCGCCCGGATCGTCGAGGCCGGGCGCTCGAGCGCCTCGAGCAGCCGCAACCAGTTTCGGGCGGTCGTCGTGGCGAACACGTTGCCCCCGCCGTTGATGACTGCCGGAACCCGGGCGGCGGTCAGCTGCTCGCAGACCAGATCTGCGTTGGCGTGCGTGCGCACCAGCACCGCGATGTGTCGCGGGCAGATCGGCTCCTCGGCGGTCGTCTCCGCGTCCGCGGCCCGCTCCTCGAGCCACGCGCCCGAGGAGAGCAGTCGCACGATGTCGGCGGCGAGATCGCGCGCGACGTGCGCACGCGCCGACGGCGCCCTGGCATATCCGTAGTTGGTCTGCTCGATCGTCGGCTCGTCGCGATGCGCGATCCGGACGCGCAGCGCAGCGTCCGTCGGGGCGCCGTGGAGCCGAGAGGTCTGATGAGCCGGCGCGGCCCTCACCTCGCGATAGACGATGTCCTCGTGGCCGAGTCGCGCCTTCGCGAACAGCGCGTCGAAGGCGTCGAGCAGGGGCTGGTCGCTGCGCCGGTTGACGAGCAGCGTGGCGTGCCCGTCCGCAGTGGCGGCGGCCACGAGGTACGCGTACACGTCGGCGCCACGGAACGCATAGATCGCCTGCTTGGGATCGGCCACCAGCACCAAGGTCACGCCCTCGGTGGCGAACGCGCGATGGAGGATCTGCCACTGGATCGGGTCGGTGTCCTGGAACTCGTCGACCAAGACCACGTCGTAGCGAGTACGCAGGCGCTCCCTCGCCGCCCGTCCGTTCGGACCTTCGAGGATCTTGTTCAGGCGCGTGAGCAGATCGTCGTAGGTCATGACCGCGAGCCGGCGCTTGCGCTGCTCGAGCTCGTCTCGCACCACCCGGGCCAGGCGATAGCGCATCGAAGCGGTGCTGTCCTCGGGCTCACCCACCGGCTCGAGCTTGGCCATCGGGTTGAACACCGCCGCGCGCGCGATCTGCAGCGCCTCGGCACGGGTGAACCTCGCGCCGCCCCTCGGGCCGAATCGCCGGACGTACAGGTCGTCGAGCGCCTGCTCCAGCAGGTCGGACACGTCCTCGACGAACGCGGTCTCGCGATCGAGATCGCCGACCGTGCTGAGCTCCGCGAGCACCTCCTGGCAGAAGCCGTGGGTGGTGGCGATCGTGGCCGCGTCGAAGTCGGCGACGGCGCGCGCCAGCCGGTCGCGGCGCAGGCGGACCTCCTCGGGCGAGCCCGCCGCCAGCAGCGTCACCACGGGGTCGGTCCCGGGGTCTGGGGCGCCGGCGAGGATCCACGACAGCTGCTGTTCGCACCCGACCAGTCGCTCCCGCACCCGGTCACGGAGCTCGCCGGTCGCCATCCGCGTGAACGTGATCAACAGCAGCCGGTCGAGCGGCGTGCCCTCGGCGACGTACCGCGCGGCGAGCGCGGCGATCGTGTACGTCTTGCCGGTTCCGGCGCTCGCCTCGAGCACAACCGTGCCCGACGGGAGCGGACCGCACAGGTCGAACTCGGCATAGGCCTCGACGATCCTCATCGATCGCTCACCATCTCGACCGCCAGCAGGCCGCGCCACAGGCGCATCGCGTAGCGCCCGAATCTTGTGGTCTCGGTCTGATCCCACCCCGGTCCCTCCTCGTCGTCGCGCGGCCGGGGCTCGAGCAGCCGCGCCAGCGGGACGGCGTCGCCATGGACGAGCACGTGCTCGGGCTGGCGGTCCTCCTTGTCGAAACGGAACACGGTCTCCCAGGCCTCGCGGGCGGCGGCCGGGCCGTCCTCGCCCGATATCACCGCTTGGGCGTAGGCGGCGGAGGCGTCGCACGCGATCGGGAGAGGCTCGCGCATCCCGCGCTCATAGAGATCGAGAAGAAGGCTCAGCTGTTCGGTCGCGATGCGCTGGCGCGAGGATGGATCGTCGGCGAGCGGCGTTATCCGCGCCACCGTAGCGTCGGCCCAGCGCGCGTCGGCGCGGGCGCGGCCGATCACCACCGATTCGAATGCCCGCTCGGGTCGCGCGGCGCTGAGCGCGAGCAGCCTCACCCACGCCCGCAACCGGTCGCGCGGCCGGACGCGGGAGTAGGAGATCGCGCGGAGCGTGTCCCCACAGACATCGGTGACCGTGCCGGCAAGCGTCCGCCCGTCTCCAAGGCCGATGTTGATGTCGACCGAGCCGGGCGCCCGGTCGACGCCGAGGGACCGTGCCTCGTTTGCGAGCTGCTCCACGACCGCGCCGATACGCGCGAGCGCGGGACGCGCCAGCTCGCCGGGTGGCAGTGCCCCTCTGGCGATCTCGGCCTGCATGCACGCCTTGAGCTCCGCGCCGGCGAGAACTCCCTGGAGCAGCCGCTGCCCGACGCCCCAGGTCTCGAGGGCGTCGAGCTCGACGGGCATCGAGTCCTCCACCTCGTCGTAGAACTCGCTCACGCTGATCCCGAGGCGGTCGCGCAGGAGCGCCCTGGTTGGGTGTTCGACGAACCGGATCAGGCTGTTCAGCTCGATGAGCGCGTCTTCTCGCGGCGGCAGCGGCGCCGCCAGGAACGACTCGCGGGGCCTGCGCTCGCCGCTGAGCGCCTTGGCTCCGCCGAGCGCCTGCGGGTCGAACCCCCAGGGGCGACCGGGAACGAGCCGTCCGGGCGTGAAGTTCCGAGGGTCGAACGGCTGGAGCGGATGGTGGACGACCACCTGCTCGCGCGCCGAGCCCTCGCCGCCGCTGACCGTGCGCTCCACGATGTCGAGGAGCTCGCCCACGGGTACCGCCGGAGGACGCGGGAGGTTCGTTCGCTCGTCGTTGCCGGTGTACGTGATGATCACCCGCTCGGTCGCCGCAAGCAGCGCGTCGAGGAGCATCTGCCGATCCTCGGCGCGTGGGTCGCGGTCGCCGACGTGCGGCTCGACCAGCATCAGATCATCACCATCGCGGCGCGCCCGACGCGGGAACTCGCCGTCGTCGAGTCCGAGGATGCATACGACCCGGTGCGGCACCGAACGCATCGGCACGAGCGTGCACACCGTCAGGTGACCGGTACGGAAGTTCGCGCGGGTCGGGCGGCCGCGCAGACGGTCGGACAGCAGCACGCGCACGTCTGCTAGCTCGAGCGTCGCCGCGCTCGACCCGTTCTCGCCTACGGACTCGCCGTCGACGTCGGCGAGTAGGCGCTGCAGCTCGCGACGCTGCCACGAGTCGCGGTCGCTGGTCGCAGTGAGCGAATCGGCGGCCTGTCCGATGGCAGCAGTCCACCGCGCGATCGGCTTCGGATCGGTCAGCCCATCCGCGGCGAGGCGGACGCGGTCGACAAATTCAGCGAAGCGGCCGGCGAGGTCGATCGCGCCGCTGTCGACGTCGTCGAGCGGAAGCACGCCGCCGAGAAGCGGCCGGTCCTCCTCGGTCATGGCGACGCCGACCAGGATGCGGTCGACGCCCCTGCGCCACGTGTTGGCGTTGACGGTCCCGAGCTTGAACGGCTCGCGGTGGGCGGCATCGAATCCCCAGCGGATCCCGCTCGCCGCCACCCAGTCCTGCATGCGCGACAGGTCGTCATCGTCGAAGCCGAAGCGGCGGCGGACGGGCTCCCGGGCCGCCAGGTCGAGCAGTTGCGAGGCAGTCGCGCGCTGGTCGGCGAGCGCGAGCAACTGGCTGACGACGCCGAGGACGGGGTTGGTCTGGCGCAGCGACCGGTCCGCGAGCCTGACTCGGAGGTCAGGCAACCGGTCGCGTCGGCCGGCGACCGCGTCCTCGTCGTCGTCGCCGTCCTCGGCGGAAGCGACCCGGCCCGCGCCGAAGGTCGCCTGAATCAGCGGGGCGAACGTGTCGATGTCCGGGCACATCACGATCACGTCCCGTGGCTCGAGCGTCGGGTCGTCTTCGAGCAGATGAAGGACCGCGTCGCGCAGCACCTCGACCTGACGGGCGCGGCCGTGGCAGGCGTGGATCTGGACGCTTCGGTCGTCCGTCTGCAGGCTCCGGCGGGCATCCGGCTCGCCCGGCAGCGGCGGCCCGGGTGGCTGGCGGTCCTCCCGGATGTAGTGCTGGATGGCCTCGAGCAGCGTCCGCGGCTCGTCCTCGGGCAGCCCGTGGTGGTGGTCGACGCCGTCGCCCGTGCCCGCGATCACCAGTTGGAGCTCTCGGACGTCCCGCCCCCACGACGCGAGCAGCCGGTTGACCGGCAGATCCGCGGTCCGGTCGTCGTGCCGATCGACGATCGGCGGCCCGTCGCGGAGCGCATGCTCGACCCCTCGCCACAGCGACGGCGAGGGATGGAGCACGAACACGTTGACGTCACGCGCGGCGGCAATCGCGGCCAGGACCTCGAGGTACGAGCGCGGCATTCGAGTGAGGCCGAACAGCGACAACCTGGGCGGCAGGTCGAGGATCGCCGGGTCCTCTCGGATCCGTTCGCACGCGGTTTCGAGCCGCTCGGCCGGGCTCGGGGCGCCGATCCGCGCGCGCAGGCGCCGCCACAGCTCCGGCTGCCAGTCGTCGCCTAGTCGATCCGCTCCCGCGACCCAGTCACGCACCATGTCCGGGCGATGGACGCCGTAGCGGTCGAACAGGTCGGCGATGTGGCGCGCCACGCCGAAGCGGCGGGTCGGCACCTCGGGCCCGCCGCGCGCTCCCTCGAGGTGGCGCGCGAGCGTGGCCAGCCACGGCTCATCAAGGCACTCATCGACGACCTCGAGCAGCGGCCAGACCGAGCGCTCGGCCAGCCACGGGTCGTTGTCCGGGTCGATCCCGGTCGCGGCGGCAAGCGCTCCCTGGATGAGACGCCCGGGAAATGGGAACTCGACGTTCGCGCACACGCCGTCTTGACGGGAGCCCGTGGTTCCGAGGCGCGTCGACATCCGCTGGGTCAGCCAGCGCTCGATCCCGCGGGTAGGCACCGCGACGACCTCGGCCGCGAACGGGTCGGCGAACGGCTCGAGCAGCGTGTCGGCAAGACCGTCGGCGAGACGGTCCGCGCGCTCGGCTCGGTGGACATGCAGCATTTGTTACGACCCTAGCTCGGGGGGTGATTTCCGGGGCGCCTGCGACTCTTGTAGTCAGAGTGCTGATCACCGACCCCGAAACCATCCCCGCGGCCGCCCTGGCTCGGCTTCGAATTTTGACCGACGATCCGGACGCGGAGTTCCATCCAGGACAGCTCGAGGCGATCAAGGACGTGGTCGCCGACCGGGCGAGGGTCCTGTGCGTCCAGCGGACAGGTTGGGGCAAGTCGGCGGTGTACTTCATCGCGACGGCCCTGCTCCGGGAGGCCGGCGCGGGGCCAACGCTGATCGTCAGCCCGCTGCTGGCGCTCATGCGAAACCAGATCGCGGCCGCCGAGCGTCTCGGGCTGCGGGCGCACACGATCAACAGCACCAACCGCGAGGAGTGGGACGAGGTCCGCGACCGGCTCGCGGCCGGAACGATCGACCTGCTGTTGATCAGCCCCGAGCGGCTGAACAACCCCCGCTTCCGCGAGGACATGCTCCCGCTGTTCGCGAGGTCGGTCGGCCTGCTCGTAATCGACGAAGCGCATTGCATATCGGATTGGGGCCACGATTTTCGCCCCGATTACCGGCGGGTCAGCGACATGCTCGACGCGCTCGCGCCGGGCGTCGCGGTCCTCGGAACGACCGCGACCGCCAACGACCGGGTCGTCGCGGACGTGGTCGCGCAGCTCGGGGCCGAGGATCGCGAGCCACTCCGGACCTACCGCGGACCGTTGGCACGGTCAAGTCTCCGGCTCGAGACACTTGAGTTACCGCGGCCCGCGGAACGACTGGCGTGGCTGGCGGCGAACCTCCCGCGCATGAACGGCTCCGGGATCGTGTACACCCTCACCAAGCGCGACGCCGACCAGGTCGCGGGATTCCTGAGCGCCCAGGGAATCCCCGCCGTGCCGTACAGCGGCGAGCAGGAGACCGGCGACCGGATCGACGCCGAGGACCGGCTGCTCCGCAACGAGATTAAGGCGGTGGTCGCCACAAGCGCGCTCGGGATGGGCTACGACAAGCCCGACCTGACGTTCGTCGTGCACTACCAGGCGCCGGGATCGGTCGTCTCCTACTACCAGCAGATCGGTCGCGCCGGCCGCGGCGTCGAACACGCCGACATCGTCCTGCTGCGGGGCGGCGAGGACCGCCGGATCCAGGACTTCTTCATCGAGCAGGCGTTTCCCGACCGCGAGCGGGTATCCGCGGTGCTCGCGGAACTCGAAACCGCCGGCGAGGACGGGCGGACGACCCGCGAGTTGATGGCCGTCGTGAACCTCGGCATGGGCCGGATCGAGGCGATGCTCAAGATCCTCGACGTCGAGGGCGCAGTCGCGCGCACCGGGAGCCGGTGGCGACTGGTGCCGGGCGCCGATTGGAACTACGACGGCGAGCGGTACGCCCAGGTGACCGCGCTCCGCCGCGCCGAGCAGCGCGCGATGGCGGCGTTCGGCGCCGACGGTCGCTGCCTCATGCGGGTGCTCCAGGAAGAGCTCGACGACCCCTCGCCGCAGGACTGCGGCCGCTGCTCGGTATGCGCCCGTCCGCGATTCGACGCCCCGCTCGATCGGGCGCTGGTGGAGGCCGCCGGACGGCACCTGCGCTCCACGCCGATCGAGCTCGAGGTGCGCAAGATGGCGCCCGACGCCGGCGGCGTGATGCGCAAGATCCCCGCGGACGTGCTCGTCGAGCCGGGGTGGGCGCTGGCGCGTTTTGGCGACGGCGGGTGGTGGCCGGCTCTCGAGCGCGGCCTGGACAGCGGCGAGTTCCCGGAAGATGTGGTCCAGGCGATGGCGGACGTGGTGCGGCGGGCGGGCGGCGTTGACTGGATCACGTCCGTGCCGTCGGTCCGCCTCGGCGACGTTGTCTCGCGGCTGGGGGCTCGCATCGCCGAGGCGCTGTCCGTCCCATACGTCGAGCTCGTGGCTCGCGCGGACGAGCGGCCGCCACAGCGCGAGATGGCCAACGCCGCCCAGCAGGCCGCCAACGTCCGGGGCGCGTTCAGAATCGTGGCCACGCCGCCCCCGGGGCTGGGCGCGCTGCTCGACGACCGCCGCATCTCGGGCTGGACGCTCGCGATGGTCGGCGGTCAGCTCCGCCGCGCCGGCGCCGAGCGGGTACTGCCGCTCGCGCTTGCCACACTGCAGTAGCTTGTTGGAGGCGTCAAAACCGCAGGGAACGGAGTCGCGTTGCGATCAGTGAGGGGAGGAGATGTGCGTCGTTTCATCCTTGTCAGTCTGGTAGGCGCGGTGGCGCTCGCCGGGGTCACCGGAGGGGTGGCATCCGCGAGCCCGGTCGAGGCCCACGCTGCCCAGGCGACCGTCCCGATCGTCGTCGTCAAGACCAGGAGCGGCGCCACCGCTGCGCTGGTCCGCGTCTTCATTCACGGCCGGCTCATCCCCATGCTGATCGACACCGGCGCGACGGTGTCGGTGATCAACCAGACCGCGGCGCGCCACCTGCACCTGAAGACGGTCGGAAAGCGTCACCGGTTCTGCGGCGTCACGGGCTGCGCCATGGCGAGCCGCGTCCGCGTCTCGAACTGGAACGTCGACGGAGTGGTGCCGCTGCCCACGGTCGTCGTCTCGAGCTCCCCGATTGCCGGGCTCAACGCCCACGGGTTCGGTCTGCTCGGGTCGGACGTACTGTCGCGGTTCGGAGCGGTCACGATCAATTACGCGGCCAAGCAGCTGACCCTGGGCTGAGGCGCGTCGCTCCCGGCGGGTGCGCGCGAGTGCGCGCCCGTCAGCGCACGGCTTACCTCATTCAGCGGTGAACCCGCCGTCGACCGGCAGCGCCACCCCGGTGATGAACGACGCCTGCTCGGAGGCCAAAAACAGGGCGGCGGCCGCGCATTCGGCTGGTCGAGCCAGCCGTCCGAGCCGCTGGGCGGTCGCGAATTCCCGGCGCGAGCGCTCCGGGTCGGGCAGCTGGTCAAAGAAGCTCTCGAGCATCGGGGTGTCGACAATGCCCGGACACACGGCGTTGACGCGGATGCCCTCGGGGGCCCAGTCGAGGGCGAGCGCCCGAGCCAGCTGAATCGCGGCGCCCTTGGTCGCGCAGTAGATCGGCGAGTCCCGCTGGGCGACGAGGCCGGTCTTCGACGCCATCACGACCAGACTCCCCGTAGTGCGAGCGAGGGCTCGGTGAGCCGACTGTGCCAGGTACACGACGGCCCGCAGGTTCACGGCCAGCAGCCGGTCGATGTCCTCGTCGGTGGTGTCATCTAACGCGCGGGCGAGGTTCACGCCGGCATTCGCCACCTCGGCGTCGAGCCGCCCGAACCGCTCCTCCGCCAACGAGACTGCCGACTCGTTGACCGCGCGATCGGTCACGTCGCCGGCGAGGACGGCAGCGCGCTCGGCCTCGGGCTGGAGCGCCGATTCGTCACGGTCGACGAGGACGAGGTCCCAGCCGGCGCGAGCGAACACGTCAGCGCAGGCGGCGCCGATCCCGTTGGCCGCGCCGGTGATGATCGCCGCGCTCACGCTGCCAGGCCGTACACCGTGGCGGCGGTCCCGCCGAGCACCGCCTGCCGGGCCTCCGCCGAGGCACCGTCGAGCGCCCGCAGGGTCTCATCCCAGACTCGCGAATAGTCGCCGGCCATCAGGCACACCGGCCAGTCCGAGCCGAACATCAACCGGTCCGCCCCGAACGCCTCGAGAGCGACCTCTACGTACGGCCGCAGATCGTCGGCGGACCACCCTTCGGGAGCGACGGTGTTCAGCCCCGACACCTTCGCGTAGACGTTCGGATGCTCCGCGGCAGCCGACAACTCCGCCGCCCACGCCCCTGGCGCCCCGGACGCGATCGGCGGCTTACCGAGGTGGTCGATCACGATCCGGAGCCCCGGAAGCTCGGACGCTAACCCTGGCACGTGCACCAGGTGCCGCGGGAACACTCCGGTATCTCGAACACGAGCCCCCGCTCCGCCAGAAGCGCCAGGCTTCGCCGAACCGGCAGGCGCAGGAGCCAGTCCGGGTCGGGCTCGTCATGCACGAGGTGCCGGACGCCGCGAAACGCGGGGTCCCGCCGATACCGATCGAGCGCCCGCTTGGTGGCGGACGGGTCGAGCAGCGGCACCCAGCCGACGACGCCGGCGATCCACGCATGCTCGCGCGCTGCTCGCGCCAGCATCGCCTGGGTTTCGGCGAACGAGTTGGCCGCCTGCACGGTGATGCAGTGATCGATCCCGGACCGGCGCAGCAGCGGTTCGAGGTCGGCGGGTTCGAAGTCGCGTTGAATGGGCGCGTACTCCGAGGCCATCAACCACCCGTACTCGACCTCGCCGAGGTTCCAGAAGTGCTGATGGGCGTCGACCCGCGCCGCCTCAGCCAACGTCGACCTGGCGCGGCGATCCGCACTTCGGGGTGACGAACTGACGTACGACGGGATTGTTCAGGTCGTGCCGTGTGACGAACACCTCGCCGGTGTTCTCGCTCTGCGGCCGCCCCTGGTGGCGCAGCATCGCTACGGCGGCGCGCACGCCGTCGTACCCCATCCGGAACGGGTCCTGTGAGATCAGCCCAGCCTGGTCTCGCTCCCCGCTCCTGTGTGGGCGCGCTGCGCGGCTGTCCCACCGCCGCGCCGGCGGTGCGACTCCTCTCCATTCCCGTAGTCAAGGTTTCCTCCCTTCTCGACTACGTTAGTCTCACCTGAACGCGAGCGCATAAACCGCGGGCTACGCTCGCGGTATGGACGCTGACAGGCGTGGTGCTCGTGGCGCTCGAACTGGCAGCCGTGACCCACGACGGTTGGGCGTCGATGCCTGAGCTGCCCGAGGTCGAACGCGCCCGCCAGACGCTCGAGTCCGCGCTCGGCCGGCGGATCGTCGGCGTCGACGACGCGGACACGTACGTAACCCGGCCGCACACGCCCGGCGAGATCTCCTCGGCGCTGATCGGCCACTCCCTCGCCACAGCCCACCGGCGCGGGAAGTTCATGTGGCTCGAGACCGAGGACGGCCCGGCGCTCGGCCTGCACCTCGGCATGTCCGGCCGGATCCTCGTCGATCCCGACGACACCACGCGCTGGGATCGCTTCACGATGGAGTTCGAGGACGGCGGCCGGCTCGTGCTCCGCGACAAGCGCCGGCTCGGCCGCGCGGTGCTGAACCCGAACTTCTCCCACGTCGGTCCCGACGCCGCCGAGGTAGGCCGCGACGACTTCCGCCGCCTGATCGGCTCGGGCCACACCGCGATCAAGGCTCGGCTGCTGAACCAGCGGGCGATCTCGGGGATCGGCAATCTCCTCGCCGATCAGATCCTGTGGCAGGCGCGGATATCGCCACTCCGGAGCACGTCGGCCTTATCGGTCGACGATCTCGACCGCCTCCGCCGCGAGCTCCGCTCGGCCGTCCGGTCCGCGATCCGCAAGGGCGGCGCCCACACCGGCAACTTCATCGAGGCCCGCCGGCGCGACGGGGTGTGCCCGCGGGACGGCCACCGGCTCGAGCGCGGCAAGGTCGGCGGCCGGACCACGTACTGGTGCCCCGTGTGCCAGCGATGAGGCCTACTGGCGGCCGGGTCCGTACCCTGAGCGCGTGACCGACATCATCCTCGACTGCGATCCGGGTCATGACGACGCGATCGCGCTGCTCCTCGCCCTCGCCAGCCCGGAAGTGAACCTGCTCGGCGTCACCACGGTGTCCGGCAATCAGACGCTCGAGAAGACGACCGCAAACGCCATCCGCGTCCTCGATCACGTCGGACGTACCGAGATCCCGGTGGCGGCGGGCGCCGACCGTCCGCTCGTGCGCGAACGGCACGTCGCCGCGGACGTGCACGGCGAGACCGGGCTCGACGGCCCGGACCTCCCCCCGCCTTCGCGCAAGCCGGAGGCGGCGCATGCGATCGATTGGATCGCGATGACGCTGACGGCCAGCCGGAGCCCAATCACGCTCGTGCCCACAGGACCGCTGACGAACATCGCGCTGTTCCTGGCTCGATACCCGGAGCTCGCGAGCCGCGTCGAGCGGATCGTGCTGATGGGCGGCGCGTACGGCGAGGGCAACGTCACCCCGGCCGCCGAGTTCAACATCTGGGCCGATCCCGAGGCCGCGCACCGCGTGTTCACCAGCGGCATCGATCTGACGATGGTCGGGCTCGACATCACCCACCAGGCACTGCTCCGGCCCCGGGATGTCGACCGCCTGCGAGCTTCCGGCCGGGCGGGCAGACTCGTCGCCGACCTGTTCGAGTTCTACGTCGGCTTCCACCGCAGGAGCTACGGCTGGGAGGGCGCACCCGTGCACGACGCCGTCGCGATGGCCCACGTGATCGATCCCGGATTGCTCACCACCGAGCACCTCGGCGTGGTCGTCGACATCGGTCCCGAGCCGTCGCGCGGCCGAACCCACGTCGACCTGTCGCGACTCAGCGCCTGGGAGCGCAACTGCAGCGTCGCGGTCGGCATCGACGGCGGCGTCTTCCGCGAAATGCTGGTCACGCGCATCGCGTCGCTGGGGTGAGCACGGATCTCGCCAACTGATTACGACGATCCGCCGGCCAGGCTGGCGAAATGGTCGCCGCGCTCCTCGAAGTTCCGGTAGCTGTTGTAGCTAGGCGCCGCCGGCGAGAGGAGCACGACCGAGCGCGGGGCGGCTCGACGGCGTGCCGCCTCGACGGCGTCCTCCATCGCGTCCGCGGTAACTATCCGGTCGTGGCTCAGCCCGGCATCGGCCGCGGCCCTCGCGACCCGAGAGCCGGCCACCGGGAGGACAACCAGCACGACGTCGCGCTCGGCCACCGTCCTTCCCAGCTCGCTGAAGTCCTGGTCGCGATCGACGCCGCCGGCGATCAGGACGACCGGCCGCTCCGGGAAGGCAGCGATCGCCGCGAGGCTCGACTCGGGCGTCGTCGAGATGCTGTCGTCGATCCACTCGACCCCGTCGCGCTCGAGCACCGTCTGGAGCCGGTGCGGCAGCGGGACGACGCCGCGCAACGCGTCCGGGAGCGGGGGCCGCGGAAGACGAGCGGCGTCGATCGCGGCAAGCGCGGCACACAAGTTGAGGGCGTTGTGCTCTCCCCGGAGCGGTAGATCTCCGGAGGCGACTGCCGTGCCGTCACCGTGAGCGATCCCGTCGCCTGTGACGTGCCAGCCCTGATCGTCACCGAACGCGGCTCGTCTCGGACACACCGCCACCGCGGCCTCGATGTCGGCGAACCCTGCCGGGTACGTGCACGACGCGAGACCTGGCAGTGAGAACAGACGGAGCTTCCCGCGGCGGTAGGCGTCTTCGGATCGGTGCCAATCGATGTGCTCGCGGTACAAGTTGGTGATCGCCGCGACCTCGGGCCCCTGGCGCAGATCGGCGATCTGATAGCTCGAGAGCTCGAGCACCACCCAGTCGGAGTCGGGTACGTCGAGCAGGTCGAGGGCGGGCCACCCGATGTTCCCCGCGAGATGGGCCACGCGATCAGCGGACAGCAGATGGGCGAGGAGCGACGCGGTCGTGCTCTTCCCCTTGGTGCCGGTGACCGCGATCACGTGGCGTCCGCGTCGCTCGGCGACCCAGAGCGCGGTTGCGGTCGTCGTCGCGACCCCCCGGACGGCCAACTCGGCGAGCTCCGGCTTGTGGATCGAGACCCCCGGCGAGCGGACGAGGACGTCGCAGCTGCTCAGGGCGGCGACGGCAGCCTCGGGGCCGACGATCGCCGCGGCCTCCCACCACGGCTCGCTGGCCGACTCGCTCAGATCCTCGCGGACCACGACCGTGAGCCGTGCGCGCGGGAGGCGCTCGGTCAGCTGACGCGCGAGCGAGCGCGCCTCGCGGCCGAGGCCCCACACCCCGACCGTCTTGCCGTCAAGGTCCGAGAAGCGCATCCACCTGCGCAAGCAGCTCAGGCGGGACCTGGTGGTCGCCGCTCAGCGCAAACACGGGCTCGGGGTCCGCCGCCTCGGACGGAAACCGCGGCAGGACCTCGCTCGCGAGCCGCCGTACCACCAGCTGGTCTCGCCACCGCGGGTCGCCGGCGAGCAGCCGGATCGCCGCGAGCACCTCGCCGGTTTCGCCGACGCACTCGAACGGCTTGTGCCCACCGGTGGCGCTGAGTAACGCGAAGCCGGCGTACTGCCGTTCGTCGTCGAGCATTGCCCGGCCGAAGATCCGCCACAGAGCGTCGGGCTCCATGAACGGCGCGAGGATGAGGAACACGAACCGGCACTTGTCGCAGTCGCAGCACCACGACGTCAGTCGCAGCGCCGGGTCGAGCTTGAAGATGCGGTTGCAGCTCGTGAACACGGCGTGGTAATGATTGAGCCGGGCGAACGCGCGAGCGATCGACAGCTCGGAGGCGGGGCGGAGCACCGAGAAGATCCGGACGTCGGGCGCGACCTCCGCCACCGCTGCTGACAGCAGGCGCTCGACCCGGACGCTCTTGCTGAACTGGTGGTTCACCTCGACGCCGTCGAGCGTCGTGTTGCCCGCGGACGCGGACCGCTCATTGGCGAGCGCGACCGTGTCGAAGCCGTTCAGCGCCGCCGTCAGGACAGCGGCGCAGGTGACGATCGCGGTGATCGGCACGTGGCCGTTGAGCGCGCCCGCTCGGTTGAGCTCGATCAGCCGCGGGTCGATCGACCTCTTCGCCAGCAGCCGCCGGAGGCCGGCGGCCTGGACCGTGCCCTCGATCGCGGGGGCGTTCCCGACCGAGAACAGCTCCATCTCGAGCCCGGAGGCACGGATGATTTCGATCGCCACCGCCGAGTCCTTGCCTCCCCCGACCGGGACCAGGACGCGCCGCGACGTGTGCCCTAGCGGGGCGCCACCAGCCGGCGCGGACGACCGGGGAAAGTCCGGACGCGGGAGGCCCGGAAGTCCGTTCACGAACGCGAACTCCCCGAGGCCTTCGGAGTAGAGCGCCGCCAGCAGCTCACTGGTTGCCGGCGGCGGGTCCCCGGTCTCGCACGAGACGTTCGGCGGGGCCGCGGCCTTGTAGTAGCTGACGCCGGCCACCCAATGGAGCAGCGCGAGCAGCCCCTCGACGCGCTTTCGCTCGCCGGTCGAGAGCGTCCCCGCCACCGGGATCGAGAGCCGCTCCTCGAACTCATGGGCGTCGCCGAGGGCGTAACGCAGGCTGACGGAGCCGTCCTCGGCGAGATCGCGCCCGACGAACCGGAACGCCTCGATCGTCGACGGGTCGAACAGCGCACGCGGGACGCGCTGGGAACTGCTGGTCACGGCCTAAGCGTAGACGCCGCCCCCGGGCACCAAAATCGACCGCTCGCCGCCTCATACGCTCAGTAGACGAAGCGCGTGGCCGCCACGATCTCCACGTCGGAGGCGTCGGCGAAGCGCTCGACCTCGGTCTCGCGCACGGCGACGATCGTCTCAAACAAAGCGCTGCCCATCGCTTCGGCGAGCGGTTCGCACGCCCGGAAATGCTCGAGCGCCTGTTCGAGGCTGGAGGGCAGGCGCGCGACGCCCGCGGCCTCGAGCTCCTCCTCCGACATCATCGCGGGATCGACGGTGATCTCGGGCGGGAGCTGTAGCCCTCGCTCGATCCCATTCAGCCCCAACGCGAGGACCGCGCCGACCAGCAGGTACGGGTTCGCGGCCCCGTCCAGCGACTCGATCTCCGCGTTCGCCCGCTCTCCCGACGCGGCCAACCTGACTGCGGCCTCGCGGTTCTCGCGGCCCCAGCATTGGTACGGCGCCGACCACCGCTGAGGGATCAACCGCAGATAGCTGGCGGAGCTGGGTGCCCCGACCGCCAGCACCGGCCCGCGCCGTGACCGCCCGGATCGTGTGCCGCAAGAGCAGAATCTGGTCCGCGGCGGTCACCGGATCGGCCGGCGCGATTGACACCTCGAACTGCGCCGGGGCGTACTCGGGATGGAGCTGAAGCACTTCCAGCGACTGCGCCTCCAGGACCTGCAACAGGTCGCGGCAGTAGTCCGATACCTCGATCAGCCGGTCCATGCCGTAGGCGGGACCCGACGTCGCCGGAAGGAACTCGTCCCCGGCCCCCGCATCGAGCACCCACTCGGCCTCGAACCCCATCCTCGCCTCCAGGCCTCGCTCGGCCACCCGCTCGACCATCCGCCGCGCGAACGTCCGCTGGCAACCCGGGTGTGGCCCGCCCTCCTGGGTGCGCCGGTCCACGGGAGCCCACGCCCAACCCGGCTGGGCCGCGAGTACGACCAGGCGATCGAGGTCGGGGAACAGCCGCAGGTCGCCGACTGGCCCGGTCGAGCTCGGGCTGGCGGTGATCGCGTCGTCGAACATGAACACGTCGAACACCGGCGACATCCCGATTCCGTGGCTGGCGGCGTGCTCGAGTCGCGCCACCGGCACGGCCTTTACCCGCGCGACCCCGCTGTTGTCGACATACGACGCCGCGACGCCGACGACACCGTTGCCGGCCAGCTCGGCCGCACGTTCCGCTGCGTTCATCCCGCGACGACCTTACCGCGACGACGCCGAGCGTTTCACCTGAACCGAGGTCCGAAGCGGCATGCCCGCGCCGTTATCCCAGTTGCAACGACAGCGCAGCCGGCTAGCGCTGGCCGAGCGTCCGAACCCGCCGCCGCGCCGGTTCGGGCGACGGTCGGCGGACGCGGGCCGGCAGCAGATCGACGAATCGGTCGTGGCCTCGGAGTCGCACGCGCGCCGGCTCCGCATCGTCGAGGGGAATCCCGCCTCTGGGAGCGTCCGGCGGCAGTGGCGGCCGGGGCGGCCCGCCGCCTCCGCCGCCGTCTGAGTCGGAATCGGACTGGCCGGGCGACGGACCACCGCGGCCGAGGATCATCGGCAAGAACACCATGGCCATCACGAGCACGAGGTACAGCAGCCCGAGGAGGTTGATCCCGACAACCTGAGGCGCGTTCGCCATCGGGTTAGGGTACCGCGCTCGCCTCGGCTGGAAAAGTATCCGTCCCAGTCAGCGGAGGAACGGGATCAGGCGCTGACGTCGAACAGCTCGAGCGGAAGATCCGAGAGGATCGCCGGCCCACCCGTGGTGACAACCACGTCGTCCTCGAGTCTGACCCCTCCGACCCCGGCCCGGTAGATGCCGGGCTCGATCGTCAGGACCGCGCGCTCGGGTAACGGCTCGTGCGCGCCGGGAACGAGGAACGGAGGCTCGTGGATCGACAGGCCGATTGCGTGTCCGGCGCCATGCAGGACGGTGCCAACATCGCTCGCCGCCTCGACGATCCGACGCTGGGCGGCGTCGACGTCCCGCCCGGGCACCCCGGGCTGCGCGGCGGCGTTGGCCGCGCGCTGAGCCTCGAACACGACCTGCCAGGCGCTCGCCGCCCAGTCGGACGGGGGGCCGACGGTCGCGCTGCGGGTCAGATCGCCCCAGTAGCCGTCGAGGCAAGCCGACAGATCCGCGCACACCACGTCGCCTCGCCGGAGCTCCCGCGGGCCGGGCTCGCCGTGAGGATTGGCGGCGTTCTCGCCGAACAGGATCAGCGGATGGGCCGCGGTGGCGCCCTGCTCGCGCAGCCACCCCTCGACGCGCGCGTTCAGCGCGTGCTCGATCACGCCGGGGGTCATCCACTCGAACGCCCGGCGAAGCCCCTCCTGCACGAGCTCGCAGGCGTGGCGAATCCGCTCGATCTCGCCGGCGTCCTTCTGGATCCGCAAGCCCATCACGGCCGACCCGGCCGGCGCGAGCTCGAATCCCTGCTGTTCGAGCACGCGGGCGCGGGCGTAGATCAGGTGGTCCTCCTCGACCCCGACGGTGCTCGTGCCCTCCAGCGCGCCGGCGAGCTCGGGCACGCCGTCGGACTCTGGGCCGTAGATGATCCGGGCCAGACGCGCGGGCGCGTCCTCGATCTGTCCCCGATCGAGCGCCGGCACGATCACGGCGGAGCCTTCCGGTCGGACGACCACGCCGAAGAACCGCTCCATCTGGATCGGGCGAAAGCCCGTCAGGTATGCGATCGACTCGTCGCTGGTGATCAGGGCGGCGTCGAGGCCGCGCGCGGCGGCAGTTTGGAGCAAGCGGTCCAGGCGCAGTTCGAGGCTGTCCACCTCCATCTCAACCATGCCTGCATTCAATCAACCGTCAGATGGTTTGCCGGAGCGCGTGCCGTCAGGCGGCCCGCCGGACGGCGTCCCTGATCGCCTCGGCGGTGACGGTCGCCGCCGCCGCGCCGAGCACCGTGAGCGCCCACGTCGCCTCAAAGCCGGCGGCGCGCGGCGGCTCGGGTCCCGACGCCAGGCAGAACACAACGTCCCCGTCGACCGGCGTGAACACCGGATCGACGGCGCGCGCGATGCCGGCGCTCGCCACCCGCGCGACGATCGCGCAACTGCGCTTGTCGAGCGAGGCGTCGGTGAACACGCACGCAAGGGTGGTGTTTCCGGCGGCGGGGGCAGACTCCGGCGCGGCGCCCGAAGCGGGGCGCGCGGCCATTTGTGGGAGCAGGGCGGCGGTGCGGACGAGCCGGCCGCTCTCGTCGTGCGCTCCGCCGAGAGGCCTCCCGTCCTCGTCGATGACGTCGCCGAAGGCGTTGGCGACGGCGACCGCGCCGAGAATCGTTCCGTCCCCGAGCCGTGTCGCCGCGTAGCCCACCCCGCCGCGGGTCGACCGCTCGCGGCCGAACAACTTCCCGACGGCCGCGCCGGCGCCGGCCCCAACCGGACCACGCTGCGGTATCGCTTCCCGGGCGCTGTCACACGCGGCGTAGCCTTCGTCGGGGCCGGGACGGCGGCCGGCTTCGCCCTCCGCGAGGTCGTACACGACCGCGGCGGACACGAGCGGGACCGTCCCCATCGGGGTCGGTCTCCCGAGCCCGCGCTCCTCGAGCCATCGTGCGACGCCGTCGGCCGCCGCCAGGCCGAACGCGCTTCCGCCCGTGAGCAACACCGCCGTTGGCCCCTCGGCGTTCGCGAGCGGCGAGAGCGACTCGATCTCGCGCGTCCCGGTTCCGCCGCCGCGGACGTCCACCCCGCCCCGGCTCCCATCCGGCGGAATCACGACCGTGCAGCCGGTCCGAGCATCCGGGTCGGTCCAGTGGCCGATTCGAAAGCCGGCCGGTGGGTCAGGCAGGTCGAGGCTTACGTGGTCGACCAGTAGCCGTCTCCGGCCGCGTCGGTGAGCTTCGCACCCGCTTGCTCGAGCTCCTCGCGAGCCTGATCGACGGTGATCCCTCGAACCTCGGCCACCTCCGCGGTAGCGAGCGGATACGGCGCCCAGGCGAGGAGCTCCTCTACCGATTTCGGGGCCGGCTTGCGCTCGAGATCGGGGGCCACGTTCGCGACCGACACCTCGTACACCGCGAACGGCTGGAACCCCGGCATCACCACGCGCCGACCGTCGGCCTCGAACACGGCCGACCCGGTGGAGTAGCGCAGACCGCTGTCGCTCGTCGAAAGCCGGTGGGCGAGCGCGAGCGCCTCCGGCGCTGGGGACCGGGTGGCGGCCATGTCTTCGCGCAGTGCTTTTTCAACCTGGTCGTCCGCGAGCCAGGCGTCGAGCGCATTAGTCTCGATGCCGACGTCGGCGGCGGCGCCGTGGATCGTCTCGAGCTCGTCCAGTGGCTGGCCGTCCGAGAACACGCGCCGGCGCAATGCGCGGAGCAACAGGTCGGCGCGGGCCGGGTCGTGGATCCGTGCGGCGACGTACGCACGGCATGCCTCGATCGTCGCGGTGAGCTTCTCCGGCGGATCGGTCAGCATCGGCATCGCGTACGTCGATCGAAGGCGCCGCGCATTGCCGGCGACCATCTCGCGGCTCAGCCCGCGCTCCTCGAAGGTCGCGCTCCTCTCAGTGAGCACGATCATCCGGCGGGTGATGTCGAGCCCGTGACCGTAATGCCACGCCAGCTGTGTCTCCTGGCGCTGGGCGTTGAATCCGAACGGGCAGCCCGGATCGGTATAGATCGTGACCTTGACGCGCTCCATCGACCAACCCAAGCGTAGCTGCACGGTCGGGCACTCAACGCGTTCCGCCGAGGAGTTCCTCACGATCCTCGCCGACGCGGATATACATCTCGTTGCCGACGTGCGGGCGTTCCCGAGCTCGCGCCGGCACCCGCAGTTCAACCGAGGCGCGCTGGCGGCGTGGCTCGCCTCGGCCGGGATCGGCTACCGCCACTTCCCGGGACTCGGCGGCCGGCGCACGCCGATTCCGGGATCAGTCAACGGTGGCTGGCATGAGCGCGGCTTCCAGGGGTATGCGGACTACATGAACTCCGAGGAGTTCAAGCGAGCGCTCGCAAATCTCGCCTCAGAGGCGTCGGAGTCGCCGACCGCGATCATGTGCGCCGAGGCCCTCTGGTGGCGCTGCCACCGCCGGCTGATCGCCGACGCGCTCGTCGTGCGGGGGTGGCTGGTCGAGCACCTCGGCATCGACGGCGGTCCTGTGGTCCATTCGCTCACGGACTTCGCGGTCGGCGGCCCGGACGGGGTGCTTACGTATCCCCCCGCACAGACGACCTTGCTGGAAGGAGATGAGGGTTGAGACGCGCGCGCAGATGAGGGTTGAGACTTTCACGTTCGAGGACGATGGGGGCATCCCCAACTCGCCGCTCCCGGTGCTCGTCTACCACGACGCGCTCGAGGCTGACGCGGACGCCGCCGCGTACGAGGACCTGTTCGCTGGCAACGGCTGGCTCGGCGCCTGGCGCGACGGCATCTATCCGTTCCACCACTTCCACTCGACCGCCCACGAAGTCCTCGGCATCGCCGCCGGGCGCGCGAACGTGATGCTCGGCGGTCCCCAAGGCCGGACCTTCGAACTTGGCTCCGGCGACGTGATCGTGCTGCCCGCGGGCACCGGCCACCGCAACCTCGGCTCGAGCGCCGACCTGCTCGTGGTCGGCGCCTACCCGGACGGGATGCGCTGGGATCTGCGCCGCGGTGATCCGGGCGAGCACGGCGAGGCCCTCGCGAACATCGCTCACGTTCCGCTGCCCGACCAGGATCCGGTCGCTGGGGCCGACGGACCGCTGGGCGAGATGTGGCGTAGCGGGTCGACGTGACGTTACGCACCTATGCGTTACGCAATTTTGCGTTACGCAACTTTGCGTAACGGTGCTACGATCCCTCCATGGCCGATCGCCCCCACACCACGAACCCGTTCCGCTACGGCGATCTGGCGCTCGACGACGCCTTCACCGACCGGGTGCAGGAACTCCAGGAACTCAAAGCCGATATGCGCAACGGCCAGAACGTCGTCGTGTTCGCGCCGCGCCGGTACGGCAAGTCGTCCCTGATCTGGCGGGCCTCGCACGAGCTGATCGCCGCGCGTCAGGTGCTGGTCGCACAGGTCGACCTGATGAAGACGCCGACGAAGGAGCGGTTCGCCGAAAAGCTCGCGGCGTCGATCTACAAGGACGTCACCTCGAGCCTGTTCAAGGTCAAGGACAGGGCGATCGCGGCGTTCACGGGCCTCCGGGTCGCCCCTATGATCACCGTCGACCAGGACGGTTCGCTGGCGTTCAGCTTCCAAACCGGATACGCACCCAGCGATCTGGACGCGACCATCGAGCATCTCCTCGAGCTTCCCGCCAAGCTGGGCGCCGAGCGCCGCAAGCGAGTCGCACTTGTCTTCGACGAGTTTCAGGAGATCGTGAACATCGATCGCCGGCTCCTGCCCCTGATGCGCTCGGTCTTCCAGGAGCAGCCCGAGGTGGCCCACGTCTACCTCGGCAGCAAGCGCCACATGATGGAGCAGATCTTCAGCGACGTGAACGAGCCGTTCTGGCGCAGCGCCCGGCAGATGGAGCTCGGAGTCATCCCCTCCGCAGTGTTCGCCGACTTCCTCCGCACGCGGTTTGAGCAGACATCTCGCTCGATCGACGACACGGTCATTGACCTCGTCTTGCGGACGACGCACTCCCATCCGTACGGGACGCAGGAGCTCGCCTATGCGCTGTGGGAGGTGACGCCGCGCGGCCGCGCCGCCACACGAGCTCGGTTCAACGAGGCGCTCGTCCGGGTCCTCCGCTCCGAGAACGGGCACTTCAGCCGCATCTGGGAGCGAGCGTCGAGGGCCCAGCGCGTCACGCTCGAGGCTCTGGCGCGCAATCCGGGAGAACGGCCGCTCGGGAACGCCTACCGCCGGAGGCACAACCTTCCTGGCCCCTCCACGGTCCAACGCGCGCTCGAGGCGCTCGACGACGACGAGCTGATCGAGCGCACAGCTGACGGTTACCGGATCGCCGAGCCTTTCCTCGCGGAGTGGATCCTGCGAAACGACATCTGATCCACCCTCCCCAGGCTCAGCGCAGTCACGTCGCCGCGAATGAGCCATCGGCCGACGCTTGTCTCGATCAGTCGAACCCCTGTGCAGCGTCTTCGTCGACGGACGCCTCGGCGCCGTCGGGGTCATCGATATCCACGACCACCACGGTCTTGGCCTCGTTGAAGACGCTTCTCGGTCTCAATCTTCTGCGCGAGCGATGCCCCCCGGGTGCCACACAAATCTCTGAGCGCCGCCGCCTGTGTGGTTGTGATCAGCTACCAAATCCCTCCGGCCGAAGTGCGGCCGGAGGCCGGCCGATGGCGATGCAGTTACGCATATGGCAGCGGAATCGCCAGAGTCCGCGCCGGCGCTTCGGCCGGTTGTGTGTCACTGACAATCGGGAAGGCCTCGTCAATCAGCCTCCCCGGCGGCGAGCGACCGTGCTCCGGCGCGCCGGTGCTTATACGAACGGATCGCCCGGCAGCTCCGGCGCCCGCCGCCCGGCGATCCATTCGAGCACGCTCGCCCCGACGTCGGCGAGCAGCCCGTCGTGACGTCGCCCGCCGCAACCGGCGTACGTGGCCAGCAGCGGCGCGTACTCGCGGGTGTGGTCGGTGTGCGGGGCGGTCGGGTCGACGCCATGGTCGGCGGTGAGAACCAGGAGGTCGTCGTTACGCAGCAGCGCCAGCCACTCGGGCACGGCCCCGTCGATCTCGACCAGGGCGCGCTGGAACCCCGAGGCGTCGTGGCGGTGGCCGTAGACCTGGTCGGTCTCGACGAGGTTCACGAAGATCAGGCCGGACTCGAGCTCGCGGAGCAGCTCGGTCGTCGCGGCGATGCCGGCGGCGTTGGTCGCGCCGGCGTGGCTGACGTCGACCCCTACGCCGGCGAACAGGTCGCCGATCTTGCCGACGCCGTGCACCGGCGCGCCGGCGGCCTGGAGCTCCTCGAGATACGAACGGCCGGGCGGAGGCAGCGCGTAGTCGTGCCGCCCCTCGGTCCGGCGGAACGATCCGGGTGAGCCCTCGAACGGCCGCGCGATCACACGCCCCACGGCGTTCTCTCCGCTCATTACCTCGCGCGCGGCCGAGCAAACCGCGTACAAATCGTCCTCAGATAAGCGGTCAACGTGGGCCGCAATCTGGAGCACGGAGTCCGCCGACGTGTACAGGATCAGCTCGCCCGTCTCGAGGTGATGAGGACCGTAGTCCTTGATCACCTCGGTGCCGCTGTAGGGCCGGTTGCAGCAGAAGCGATGCCCGGTGGCGCGCTCCACAGCTGCCACCACGTCGGCGGGGAAACCGTCCGTATACGTCGGGAGCGCGTGCGAGGGGACGACTCCCATCAGCTCCCAGTGACCGGTCGTCGATTCCTTCCCGGGACCGAGCGGGCGAAGCCGGCCGAACACCGCCGGGCCGACCACGGGCGCAACGCCAGGCACAGGCACGATCGATCCCAACCCCAGCCGTTCTAATGCCGGCAACCGAAGTCCACCGACCTGCTCGGCCAAGTGCACCAGCGTGTTCGAGCCGGCATCGCCGTATTCAGCCGCGTCGGGAAGCTCCCCAACGCCACAGGCATCCAACACGACGACCGCAGCTCGTCGCATCAGCTCACGACCCGCCCGGCGACCCGGACCTCGACGACAGACTCCTCGCGCGCCAGAGCGAACAGCGCGCCGAGCCGTGCATCAACGGAGTCGGCCCGCTCGAGCACGGCCTCCAGCGTGCTCCCCTCCGGCGGCCGGAGCAGGACGAAGTCCGCGCTCTTGCCGACCGACAAGTCGCCGACCTCATCCGTCAACCCCAGCGCGGACGCCCCGGCCGCAGTCGCCAGCCACAACAGCTGAGCCGGGCCTAATCGCACGCCCTCTGGACCTTCGAGCATCTGCACCTGATAGGCCATCAGGCCTTCTTTGAGGATGCCGAGCCCGGTGCCGGCGCCGACGTCGGTCCCGAGCGCGACCCGGACCCCGGCATCGAGATGCCGCCGCAGCGGGAACAGCCCGCTACCGAGGAACGCATTGCTCGACGGGCAGTGTGCGACGGCCGCCCCGGCGCCCGCAAGCCGACGCAACTCAGACTCGCCGGCATGCACGTCGTGAGCGAACACCGACCGCGCGCCGACCAGGTCAAACCGCTCGTACGTCTCCAGGTAGTCAGAAGCCCACGGGAACAGATCCTTCACGAGCGAGATCTCGCCGAGCGTCTCGTTCAGGTGGGTCGTGACCAGCACGCCGGGAGTCTCGCGGGCCAGCTCGCCGCACGCCGAGAGCAGCTCCTCAGAGCACGAGACCGAGAACCGGGGAGTGACCGCGTAGCGCAGGAGACCTCGCCCGTGCCAGCGCTCGACCAACGCGCGGCTCGCCTCAACCGCCGCCGCCGGCGACACCTCGAGCGCCGGGATCAGACCTCGGTCCGAAACGACGAGCCCACTCGCCACCCGCAACCCAACCGCCTCCGCCGCGGAGAAGAACGCGTCCTGGGCCCCGACGAAATGCGACCCGAACACCAGCGCCGTAGTCGTCCCGTTCCGAGCCAGGCCCCGGACGAACCGATTCGCCACAAGCGCCGCATAAGCGTCATCGGCCAGCCGGGCCTCCTCGGGCAGCGCCACCGATTGCAGCCACTCGATCAGCTCGAGCCCCAAGGCCCCGATCACCCCGATCTGCGGGAAGTGGACGTGGCAATCGACGAATCCGGGCAACAGGACCGCGTCCCGCGCGTCGACGACGTCCGCATCGGCGAACGAAGAACGGACCTCGGCCCAAGGACCGCACGCCACGATCCGACCGGCGTCAAACGCCACCGCTCCAGCCGAAAATGCCTGCAAAGCACCCTCATCCACAAATGGATTGCGAGGCGTGTGCGCCACCTGTGCCCGGACGATCGTCGTCATTTGTGAAGAGCACGTTAGGCGAACTCCCCTGCCGTCTCACCTAGCGAATATGGTTGCCCATTCGGTTTTGTGGGCGAAAGGAGATGTTGTGATCGGGAGGATCAGGCCGGCAGGCCTGCTCGCTGTGTCCCTGGCGGCGCTGGCCCTGGGGCTCGCCGCGTGCGGCAGCAGCAACAGCAGTTCAACCACCACCACCAGCAGCGGCGGCGCCGCGGCGACCAGCAGCAGCACGACGGCCTCGTCGTCGAGCGGCTCGGGCTTCAAGGTCGGTTTGGTGACCGACATCGGCGGTCTCAACGACCACGGGTTCAACCATCTGTCGTATCAAGGCCTGCTTCAGGCTGAGTCTCAGCTCGGAGTCAAGGGCACGGTCCTGCAGTCGCAGTCCGGCTCTGACTACATCCCGAACCTCACTCGGCTCGCGCAGGCCGGCAACAAGCTCGTGATCGCGGTCGGCTTCCTGATGGCGCAACCGCTCCAGACGGTCGCGACGAAGTACCCGAACGTGCACTTCGCGATCATCGACAGCCCCGGCGGCACCGCCCCGGATACGGCCAAGAACATCGAGGGGATCGACTTCGCCGAGCAACAGGCCGGCTACCCGGCGGGTTACCTCACCGGGCTCTACCTGAAGGCACACAACTACACGACCGCATCCACCGTCGGTGGTCAAAGCATCCCGCCGGTGGACCTGTACATCGCCGGTTTCCAGGATGGGGTCAAGGCGGCGGATCCGTCCGCGAAGTTGCTCAACGCGTACTCGCAGGACTTCGTCGCTGAGGACAAGTGCAAGGAGCTCGCGCTGAACCAGATCAACGCGGGCTCGAAGGTCGTCTTCCAGGTCGCCGGCGCGTGCGGGCTGGGCGCGATCTCGGCGGCGGTGCAGAACAAGGACCAGGCGATCGGCGTCGACGCCGACCAGAGCTACCTCTCCCCGACCTATGTGCTGACGTCAGCCGAAAAGAAGGTCGACACCGGAGTGTTCACCGCGATCAAGGACCTCCAGAACGGTCAGTTCTCGAGCAACCTGCAAGAGGACATCAACAACGGTGGCGTCGGGATCGGCAAGATCGGTCCCGCGGGCGCTCAGTACGAGTCGCAGATCAACGCCATCATCGCCAAGATGAAATCCGGACAGATCAAGCCGGCGACAGTCGTGGCGGTCAAGTAGCAAGACTCACCCCCGCCGTGTCCGGGTCAAGCCCTCCGGCGCTCGAGCTGAGGGGAATCACGAAGAAGTTCGGCTCGGTCGTCGCCAACGACCGAGTCGACTTCGACGTGTTCCCCGGAGAGGTCCACGCGCTGCTCGGGGAGAATGGCGCGGGCAAGTCGACTCTGATGTCGGTCCTGTACGGCCTGTACAAGCCCGACGCCGGCGAGATCCTGATCGACGGACAGCCGGTCGAGATCAGCTCACCGTCCGTCGCGATCAACCTCGGGATCGGGATGGTCCACCAGCACTTCATGCTGGTGTCCGTGATGACCGTGGCCGAGAACATCGTGCTCGGCCAGGAGCCGACCCAGGCCGGCGGCAGGCTCGACTTGAAGGCGGCACGAGCTCGGGTCACGGAGCTTTCGGACCGGTACGGCCTTGCCGTCGATCCAAACGCCAAGATCGAAGACGTCACCGTCGGCGCCCAGCAGCGGGTCGAGATCCTCAAGGCGCTCTACCGCAACGCGCGGATCCTCGTACTCGATGAGCCGACCGCCGTCCTCACGGCGCAGGAGGTCAGAGACCTCACCGGCGTCCTGGGGCGCCTCAAGGAGGACGGGACTGCGATCGTGTTCATCTCTCACAAGCTCGGCGAGGTGCTCGAGGTCGCCGATCGGATCACGGTGCTCAGGCGTGGCAAGAAGGTCGACACCGTCCCGCGCGCGGGCGCGACCGAGCGGAGCCTTGCGCGACTGGTCGTCGGACGCGACGTGTTGCTGTCGGTCGAGAAACCCGCCGCGAAGCCGGAGGGGCCGATGCTCGAGGTACGCGAGCTGTACGTACGCGACAACCGCGCGCTCGAGAAGGTCTCCGGGCTCTCACTCTCGGTGCGCGGCGGTGAGATCGTCGCGCTCGCGGGCGTCGACGGGAACGGCCAGCAGGAGCTCGTCGATGCGGTCACCGGCATGCGCGCGCCGGAGTCGGGCGCGGTCATGATCGACGGTCAGGACATCGCCGGCAAAGGGGTGCGGGCGGCGACGGAAGCGGGCGTGGCCCACATCGCCGAGGACCGCCAGGTCCGTGGACTCGTGCTCCCGTTCACGCTCGCCGAAAACCTCGCGCTCCGCGAGTATCGGTCGCCGGAGCTCAGCGCGCATGGATGGCTGCGCCTGCGTCACATGAGGGAACGCGCCGAGAAGCTGTTGGCCGAGTACGACGTCCGTGGCGGCGGAGCCGACACATACGCCGCGGCACTTTCGGGCGGCAACCAGCAGAAGGTCGCGATCGCCCGCGAGATCGCATCGAATCCAAAGGTGCTGGTCGCCCACCAGCCGACCCGTGGCCTCGACGTCGGCGCGATCGAGTTCGTTCACCGCCAACTGATCGGGGAGCGCGACAAGGGTCGCGCGGTACTGCTCGTGTCGCTCGAGTACGAGGAGGTGAAGGCGCTTGCCGACCGGATCCTCGTGATCTACGAGGGTAAGATCGTCGGCGAGTTCCCGCCCGACGCGAGCGAGGAGGAGCTTGGCATAGCGATGACCGGTGGGAAGCCGGAGCGGGCCGAGGTAGCGCCGTGAGCCTGCTCGAAGATGAACTCAAGGCCGAGGCCGACGAGAGCCAGGGTGCCGCGGCGACCTCCCCGGCGGCTCTGACCGCTTTCCGCCGAGGCGCCAGCGGCGTGATCGTGCCGATCATCACGGCCGTGATCGCGTTCATCGCGGGCGGGCTGATCGTGCTCGCGACCGGCCACAACCCGCTGTCGACCTACCAGTCGATCTTCAACGGGACCGGGCTGAACTGGCTGTTCCCATGGGTCAGCGGATCCGAGCGTGCGACAGCCGCCGGCAACCTCCAGCAAACGTTGCTCCAGGCCACTCCGTTGATCCTCGTCGGCCTCGCGGTCGCGTTCGCGTTCCGCGCCGGAATGTTCAACATAGGCGGCCAGGGCCAGTACACCGTCGGGGCGATCGTGGCGGTGTGGGTCGGCTCCTCGTTCAACGGGATGCCGTCGGTGCTCCACATCGTGTTCGCGATCGTCGCCGCGGCGGCCGCCGGCGGTCTGTGGGCCGGGATCGCCGGGGTCCTGAAGGCGACCACGGGCGCCAACGAGGTGATCTCGACGATCATGCTCAACTGGATCGCGATCTGGGTCGGGGTCTACTGCTTCCAGCTCGGCGGACCGCTGCACAACCACCATCAGGCGTCGACGCCCGTGTCGAATAGCGTGGTCGCGGGGGCGAAGCTGCCGGTCTTCTGGGGGAGTGCACAGCTCCAGGGGCTAGACGTCGGGATCTTCATCTCGCTCGCACTCGCGGTCATGTTCGGCTTGCTGATCAATCGCACACGACTCGGCTACGAGGCGCGCACCGTCGGCTTCAACCCGGACGCGGCGAGCTACGCGGGCGTCAACGTCGGCCGCACGTGGATCCGCGTGATGCTGATCTGCGGCGCGTTCGCGGGGGTCGCGGCGTCGCTCGACATCCTCGGCTGGAAGTTCGATCTGTTCACGAACGACATCCAGGTCTCGCAGATCGGCTTCTACGGGATCGCGGTGGCGCTGCTCGGCCGGAACACCGCCGGCGGCACGGTCGCTGCCGCGGTGCTGTTCGGCGCGCTCCTCACCGGCACATCGAATCGCAACATCAACCTCAGCATCGACCCGACCCTCGTCCAGTACCTGACGTTCATGATCGAGGGGATGATCATCCTGCTCGTGTCCACCGACGTGATCACCCTCCGGCTGTTGAAGGGTGGGCGGCGGATCGGCGTCGCGTTCAAGCGCAGGCGCTCTGAGGAGGTCACCGCGACCGAGGGCGGCGCCAAATGAGCGTGGGCACGATCGCCGCGACGCCCGCGCGCACCGTCTCCCCGAAGCAGGTCGGCATCGCAGGCATCGTCGTGGCCGCGATCGCGTGGGTGATCACGATCCCCCCGATCGAGGTTCGCGGGATGGTGCCTTCGATTGTGTTGGCGGTGTTCGCCGTTGCGGCCGGCGCGTGGTCGATCGCGGGCGGCGAGCGCAAGATCGGATCGGAGGCGATCGTCGTTGCCCTGTTCGCGGTCGCCGGCGCGGCCGCATCGGTGAACTCGGCGACCGCGACGCTCGAGTCCGTGTTCACCTGGTCGGCGCTCGTAGCGGCGACACTCCGTTATGCGACGCCGCTCGTGTTCGCGGCGCTCGGTGGCGTGGTCTCCGAGTCGAGCGGTGTGATCAACATCGGGCTGGAAGGCATGATGCTGATGGGCGCCTTCTGGGGGATCTACGGCGCCGACCTGCTGGGCTCGTGGGTCTGGGGGCTGGTCGTCGCGATGGTCGCCGGAGGGTTCCTCGCGCTCGTTCACGCGTTCTTCTCGATCAACCTGCGCGCCAACCAGATCGTCAGCGGCACGGGGATCAACTTCCTCGCGCTCGGGATCACGGGCTACTTCCTCGAGTACCACTACGGCCCGAACGGCACACCGCTGAGCATCTCGATGGTTCCCAACGTCAAGATCCCGTTGATCCAGCACGTCGGTTTCTTCGGGGCGGCGTTCGGGAGCGCGAACCTGATGACCTGGATCGGGCTGGCGCTCGTGCCCGCGCTCACCTTCTTCCTGTTCCGGACCCGCGGAGGCCTGCGTCTGCGGGCGGTGGGCGAGAAGCCGCGCGCCGCCGACACCGTCGGCCTGTCGGTGGTGCGGATCCGTTACTGGGCGGTGATCGCGTCGGGCATGCTCGCGGCGCTCGGCGGTGCCTACCTGTCGGTCGGGTTCGTCGGGTCGTTCAGCAACAACATGACCAACGGCCGCGGCTTCATCGCGCTGGCGGCCATGATCTTCGGCAAGTGGAGGCCATGGGGCGCGCTGTGGGCGTGCCTCCTCTTCGGCTTCGGAAACGCCATGTCCGACCGGGTCTCGAGCGTCAACCCGACGCTCGGGACGCTGTTCGAGGCGCTGCCGTACGTGCTCACCCTGGTCGCTGTCGCGGGACTTGTGGGCCGCTCGAGGCCGCCGGCGGCCGACGGAATCCCGTACGTGCGAGAGTAAGCAAGTGGCCGTCGCCCGGTTAGCCCTGACGAGTTTCGTCGACGGGGAGGTCCGCCTCAGCGACGAGGTGGAGCTCTACCAGCGCACGTACACGACGCTCCTGCGCTCGAGCGGGGAGACGCAGCTGCGCGTGCTCGAGCCCTCGCACATGGCGATGGGCTCGAGCCTTCATCCGCTCGCCGCCAGCGAGGAGCTCGACCTCGGCGCGTTCCTGTACGCGGTCCAGCGCCTCCCCGATGGCATCGCCGGCGCCGAGCTCGTGGTCATGGGCCAGGACGTCGAGCAGCTGACCGCGAGTGGGATTCCGGTCGAGTCGTGGGAGGAAGCGGAGGCGGCCGCGCGCCGGCGGCGTTGGTACGACAGCGGGGCGGGAACGCTCGCGGTCCTGCTCGCGAGCTCCTCGGACGTCGACGACCTGGTGCCGACACTCGTGGCGTTCCAGATCGAGTGGAACAAGATCCGGGTTCGCATGCGCGCGGCCGGCTGGCCGTCCGAGGCGCAGTCCCCGGACGTGCCGCCGGAAGAGTGCGCGCGCGAGCTCGGCGGCAGCGCCGGCGACTGGTCCCGGCTGCGCACTGCCTGGGGCGAGAAGTTCGGCGAGCGGATGCGCCTGATCGCCACGCGACGCCTGGCGCTACGGGTGCGGATGCTCGGCGGCACAAACACCGGGTACGCCCGTCTGACCAGGCGCTGGTGGACGCCGGTCAGCGCCGAGCTGACCGTCGAGGGACTGATGGAGCGTCCGCTCTACTTCGTCAGCTCCAACTCGCACAGCCTGGTCAACATCGTCACCGGGATCGCCAACGAGCGCGAGGCCGAGCTGATCGCGTTCGTCGAGCAACTCCCCGAGGACGACATCCTCCGCCAGGAGCTCACGGCGTTCCGCGAAGGCCGCAGCGAGGGCTCGTGGGAGAACTTCCTCTACTTCGTCGCGCGGCTGTACTTCTCAGAGCGCGGCCCCGACGCCGCGGCCGAGCGGCGGGCCGACGAGCAGCGACGCGGCGTCACCCACCTCCGAAGCAAGACGGCGCTCCGAGTGCCCGCCCAGGTCATCTCGCTCTCAGCGCTCGACCCCCGCGCGCTGGATCCGCGGCTCGGCCGCGTCGACCCCGCGGCGCTGGCCGCGAGCGGCGCGGTGATCGTCAACATCGACTATCCCCTCGGCGTCGCCGCGTACAACATCCTCCGCGAGGTCGCCGTCGACACTACCGCCCTGCGCGGGGTCTACATCCTCGGCAAGGCCGCCACCCTCAACGCCGACGTCGGCGACGTGATGATCTCGAACGTCGTCCACGACGAGCACTCGGGGTCCACGTACTGGTTGGACAACGCGTTCAGCGTCGACGACCTCGCGCCCGACCTGCGCTTCGGCACTGGCCTCGACAACCAGCGGGCGGTCACCGTCAAGAGCACCTTCCTGCAGAACCGCTCGTACCTCGACTTCTACTACCGCGAGGCATTTACGGTCGTCGAGATGGAGACCGGCCCTTACTGCAACGCGGTGTACGAGATCGCCGACGCCGAGCGTCACCCGACCAGCGAGGCAATCAACTTCTCCAAGCTCCCGATCGACCTCGGGATCATCCACTACGCCTCAGACACGCCGTACACGCAGGCGCGCACGCTCGGCGCGCGGGGCCTCAGCTACTACGGGATGGACTCGACGTACGCGTCGTCGCTGGCGATCCTCAGGCGCATCCTGCGCCTCGAGGGCGCGCTCCAGAGCGGCGGCACCTAAGCCCCGACGGGGTGCCAGGCGGTCTTGAGCTCGGTGACCGCCTCGAGCCGCTCGAGTGCGTCGTCGGTAGCGGCCTCGTAGGTCGTCGCAGCGTCGCTGTGGCGCGTGCGTTTGATCGTCTCGGCGGCGAGCTTGTCGAGCTCGATGGCGAGGTCGCGGTCGCCGGCGGCGTCGACGATCGCGTTGAGGTCGCGGTGGGCCCCGAGCGCGGTCGCCAGCTCCTGGCGACGCCCGGAGAGCAGGTTGACGACGCCTCCGGGTACATCCGAGACGCCCAGCACCTCGGCGAGGTCGAGTCCGGGCAGTGGTTCGGTCTCGGACAGGACCGCGACCGCGACGTTGCCGGCCGCCAGTGTCGGGGCGAGCTCGGCGATCAGGCCTAGCAGGGGCGGCGCGTCAGGCGCCACGATGCCGACGACGCCGGTCGGCTCGGGCAGGCTGAACGAAAGAAACGGGGCGGCGACCGGGTTGATGCCGCCCAAAACGGCGGGGATCTTGTCGGTCCAGCCGGCGTAGTGGAGCAACGCGTCGACGGCCGCGTCAACCTCCTGGTGCGGCACGCCTATCGTCGCCGGGCGCGACTCGAGCGCCTCGGCGGCGCGGTACAGGATCTGGCCGCGGTTGTACGCGGTCCGCGCCGCCCACGGTCCAGCCGCCTTCCGCGCGGCGGCGACCGCGTCGCGGACGTCCTTGCGCGACCCGCGGGGGAAGTTGAAGCCGCCCGCCTCGTCGTAGCGTCCGGACTCGGAGCGTACGAACGCGCCGCCGATGTACAGCTTGTACGTCTTGCGAACCTCCAGGCGCGTCATCGGACGATCTTCAGGTACGGACGGAGCCCCGCGGGGCCGCCCTCACGCCCGAACCCGGACTCCTTGTAGCCCCCGAACGCCGCGGTCGGGTCGAAGTGGTTGTAGGTGTTCTGCCACACCACGCCGGCCTTCAGCGCGCCCGCGACCTCGAACGCCTTCGAGCCCTTGTCGGTCCAGATCCCGGCCGCGAGCCCGTATCGCGAGTTGTTGGCCTTCTCGATCGCCTCGGCTTGAGTGCGGAACGTGAGCACGGACACCACCGGCCCGAAGATCTCCTCGACGGCGATCCGGTGCGCCGGCGAGACGTCGGTGAACAGCGTCGGCGCGAACCAGTAGCCGCGCTCAGGGATGTCGCAGCTGATCGTCCGCCGGGTCGCACCCTCGTCCTCGCCGGCGGCGACCAGCGTCTCGATCCGCTCGAGCTGCTCGGCCGAGTTGATCGCGCCGATGTCGGTGTTCTTGTCCATCGGGTCGCCGAGGCGCAGGCGGCCCATCCGCTGCCACAGCTTCTCGATCACCTCGTCGCGCACGCTCTCCTGGATCAGGAGGCGCGACCCGGCGCAGCACACGTGTCCCTGGTTGAAGAAGATGCCGTTGACGATCCCCTCGACGGCCTGGTCGAGCGCGGCGTCCTCGAACACGATGTTCGCCGACTTGCCGCCAAGCTCGAGCGTCAGCTTTATGTCGGTGCCCGCGAGGGCCGACTGGATCTCCCTGCCGACAGCGGTCGATCCGGTAAAGGCGATCTTGTTGATTTTGTTTGAGCGCACGAGGGCCGCACCCGTATCGCCATTGCCAGTGAGGATGGTGACCACGCCGGGCGGGAGCTCGGCCTCCTGGCAGATCTCGGCAAGCAGCAACGCGGTCAGCGGCGTCGTCTCCGCCGGCTTCAGGATCGCGACGTTCCCGCACGCCAGCGCCGGCGCGAGCTTCCACGCCGCCATCAGCAGCGGGAAGTTCCAGGGCACGATCTGGCCGACCACGCCGAGCGGCTCGACCTCGCGCGCGCCCGTGCCGTAGCGGAGCTTGTCCGCCCACCCGGCGTAGTGGAAGAAGTGCGCGGCCGCCAGCGGGATGTCGACATCGCGGGACTCCCGGAGCGGCTTGCCGCCGTCGAGCGTCTCGACGACCGCGAGCTCGCGCGAGCGCTCCTGGATCAGCCGGGCGATCCGGAACAGATACTTGGCGCGCTCGAGAGCGGGCAGCGCGGCCCACTTCGGATGCGCGGTCCGTGCGCTCTCCACGGCCGCGATCACGTCGTCCGGGCCCCCGTACGCCACCTCCGCTAACGGCTCCTCCGTGGCGGGGTTAATCGTCGGCACGTAACGCCCATCCGCGGGGTCCCGGAATTCGCCGTCGACGAACAGGCCATACCGGTCCTTGAGTCGGATGTGGTCGGCGGACTCAGGCGCCGGCGAGTAGTCCCAGACGATGCTGGTTCGGGTCTCGATGCTCATTCCTTGGAGAAGTCCTCTGAGCGCCCGTAGCGCCCGTTCTGCGTCTTGGCGTACTGCATAAGGAGATCATTGAGCACGGACGACGCGCCGATCCGGATGCGGTCGGGCGTGAGCCACTCGTCGCCGAGCGTCTCCTTGACGAGCACGAGGCGGTGGAGTGCGGCCTTGCTCGTCGAGACGCCGCCGGCGGCCTTGAACCCGACGATCCGCCCGGTGCGGTCGGCGTAGTCGCGAATGGCCTCGAGCATCACGAGACAGACCCCGGGCGTGGCACCCGCTGATGCCTTCCCGGTCGATGTCTTGATGAAGTCCGCGCCGGCCTCCATCGCGAGCATCGAGGCGTGGCGGACATGGTCGTAGGACCCGAGCTCGGCGGTCTCGAGGATCACCTTTAGATGGGACCGCCCACCTCCCCGCTGCCGCAGTGCTCCTTGACCGCGATGATCTCCTGCTGCACACGGGTGTCGTCGCCCGCGAGGAACGCCTCGCGCGAGATCACCATGTCGATCTCGTCCGCGCCGGCCGCGACGGCGTCCTCGGTGTCTCTGAGCTTGGCTTCGAGCGAGACCTGGCCGGCGGGGAAGCCGGTGGCGACGCTCGCGGTCTTGACGCCGGTGCCGTTCAGGGCTTCCTTCGCGGTGGCGACGAGCGACGGGTAGACGCAGATCGCGGCGACGCTCGGGATCTCGGGCATCGTGTGGGCCGGGCACACCCCCTTCGCGCACAGATGACGGACCTTGCCGGGCGTGTCGGCGCCCTCGAGCGTGGTCAGGTCGAGCATCGACACCGCGAGGCGGATGCCCTGCTGCTTGGCCGTGGTCTTGATCGAGCGCTTGCCGAGCCCATCGGCGCGTTCCTCGATCCCGACCCGGTCGACGTGGGGCAGACGGCGGATCACGCCTGCGAGGCTACTACGCTGCCAGGGGTGAAACGGGTCCTTGTGTTCTGCGGATCGAGCCCGGGCCGCTCGCCCGAGTACGCCGCGGCGGCAGCCGGCCTCGGTCGGCTACTCGCTGACCGTGAGATCGGGATCGTCTACGGGGGGGCGAGTGTCGGATTGATGGGAGCGCTGGCCGATTCCGCGCTCGCGGCCGGTGGCGAGGTGATCGGCGTAATCCCGAGCAGGCTTGTCGAGCGCGAGATCGCGCACGCCGGCCTGACAACGCTCCACGTTGTCGAGACCATGCACGAGCGCAAGTCGCTGATGGCCGAGCTGTCGGACGCCGTGATCGCGTTGCCCGGCGGTGCGGGGACGCTCGACGAGCTGTTCGAGCTGCTGACGTGGAAGCAGCTGGGGCTGCACCGCAAGCCGATGGGCCTGCTCGACGTCGCGAGCTACTGGCAGCCGCTGATGGCCTTCTTGGAGCACGCGGTCGACGAGCGGTTCCTGATGGCCGAGCACCTGGAGACTTTGATCGTGTCGCACGATGCCGACGCGCTGCTCGATCTTCTGGCGTCGCACCAGCACCGGACGATTGACAAGTGGCTCGATCGCGCGGGGGACGATCGCGCCGCGGGCTGAGCGTGCCGCGGCGATCAGGACGTGCCGAACACGCGGTCCCCGGCGTCGCCCAATCCCGGCCGGATGTAGGCGTTCTCGTCGAGCTCGCGGTCCACGGCCGCCGTCCAGATCCGGACGTCGGGATGCTCGTCCTGGACCGCCTCGATTCCCTGCGGCGCGGACACGAGGCACACGAGCTCGAGCTGCTTGGCGCCGGCCTTCTTGAGCTTCGCCAGCGCATGCACCGCGCTTCCGCCGGTGGCGAGCATCGGGTCGAGCACATACACGCGCGAGGTCGGCAGTCGCGGCGGCAGCCGCTCGTAGTAGTCGATCGGGACGTGCTCCTCCTCGTCGCGGTAGATGCCGACGTGGCCCACGCGGGCATCGGGGAGCAGGCGCAGAAAGCCCTCGACCATCCCGAGGCCGGCGCGCAGGACGGGCACGACCGCCACCTCATCGGCGAGTCTTGAGCCGGTTGTTTCTTCGAGCGGCGTCTGGATCGTGACGTCCTTGAGCGGTAGCTCACGTGCGACCTCGACGGCCATGATCGCGGCAGCCTCGAACAGGGCCTGGCGGAAGTCGCCGTGGGCCGTATCGCGGTCGCGCATCACCGACAGGCGATCGGCCAGCACGGGATGCTCGACGATGGTGAGTGTCTGGGTCACAGCGCGATAGTCTCGCGCACGCCCATGTCGCGTGTGAATCTCGAGCTGAAGGCGGTCGATCGGAACCCCGAGGCGACGCTCGCGCGCTGCGTCGCGTTGGGCGCGACCGACGGGGGCGACCTGCACCAGACCGACATCTACTTTATGGCCCGGCGGGGACGGCTCAAGCTCCGCGTCGAACAGGGCGCGCTCGGTGGCGAGCTGATCGCCTACGGCCGTCCCGACGCGTTGGACGAGGCGGAAAGCAGCTACGTGTTGGCCCCGGTCGCAGCGCCCGACGAGCTCGCCGAGGCGCTCGACGCGGCGCTCGGGACCGTGGTCGTGGTCTCGAAGCGGCGGCACCTGTTCCTGTGGGAGGGCGTGCGCATCCACCTCGACGAGGTCGACGGGCTAGGCAGCTTTGTCGAGTTCGAGGCCGTGCTGCCGCAGGCGGGCGACCTCGCCACCGCGCGGGAAAAGCTCGCTCAGCTCCGGGCGGAGTTGGAGATCTCCGAGGACGCGCTCGTGGCGGTCGGCTACTCGGACCTGCTGATCGAGGGTCCTCAGGCGCTGCTCCGCGCGGCGTGGACGGCGATGGAGAACGCGTACGCGCCGTACTCGGAGTTCAAGGTCGGCGCGGCGGTCCGCGGCCGGAGCGGGGCGATCTATGCCGGCGCGAATGTCGAGAACGTCGCCTATCCCCAGGGACAGTGCGCGGAGGCCTCCGCGCTCGGCGCGCTGGTGGCGGCGGGCGAGTCGGCGATCACCGCGGTGGCCGTCGTCGCCGAGCGCCTGGAGGTTTGCACTCCGTGCGGAGGCTGCCGGCAGCGTCTGGCCGAGTTCGGGAGCGTTGACACTCCGGTGTACCTCGGGCGCCCGGACTCTGGTCCTCCCACGACGACGACCGTGGGCGAGTTGCTGCCCGGCGCGTTCGACCGCGAGGCGCTCGGTTGAGCCTGGGGTCGCCACGCGTCGGTGTCGTGCTCGGGTCGGGGCTGGGTGCGGTCGCCGACGCCGTCGAGGACCCGGTGGTGGTGAACTACGAGGAGCTGCCCGGGTTTCCGCGGCCCAGCGTTTCCGGACACGCGGGGCGGGCGGTACTCGGTTCTATCGGAGGCGTGCCGGTGGCAGTGCTCCAGGGGCGAGCGCATTTGTATGAGGCCCACCCTCCCGGATCTCTCGACACCTTGCGAGCCCCGATCCGCGCTCTGCGGGCCGCCGGCGCCTCGTTTCTCGTTCTCACGAACGCCGCGGGGTCGCTGCGCCGCGAGGTCGGGCCCGGGTCGCTGATGGCGATCACCGACCACATCAACATGACCGGCGTGAACCTGCTGGCCGGGCCCAACGATGATGCCATCGGTCCACGGTTCCCGTCCCTACGCGACGCCTACGATCCGGCGCTGCTGGGCTTGCTCCGCGACTCGGCCCGCGGCCTCGGCGTCGCGCTGCCCGAGGGCGTGTACCTGGCGGTCGGCGGCCCCAGCTTCGAGACGCCCGCCGAGATCCGCGCATTTCGGGTGATGGGCGCGGACGCGGTCGGCATGTCGACCGTTCAGGAGACGATTCTCGCGCGTCACTGCGGGCTTCGTGTCGCCGCCGTGTCGGTGATCACCAACCTCGCCGAGGGTATGACCGACGGGCCGCTGTCCCACGAGCAGACGCTGCGGGCGGCCGAGGCCGGCGCCGGCGATCTGGCGCGCCTGCTGATCGATTTCATACCCCGCCTGAGCGATGCTGACCGCTGAGCTGATCCGCCGAAAGCGCGACGGCCTCGAGTTGTCGGATTCCGAGATAGCCGCGCTCGTGGGCGGGATTGCCGATGGCACCGTGACCGACGCCCAGGTGGGGGCGCTGGCGATGGCGATCGTGTGGCGCGGGATGAGCCCCGCCGAGCGGGTGGCGCTGACCGGCGCGATGACCCGGTCGGGTGATGTCTTGGATTGGAGCGACTGCCGGCTTGTCCGGCCCCGTGCTGGACAAGCACTCGACCGGGGGCGTCGGGGACAAGGTCAGCCTCCTGCTGGCGCCGATCCTGGCGGCGTGCGGGGCCTACGTCCCGATGATCTCGGGCCGCGGGCTCGGGCACACCGGCGGGACGCTCGACAAGCTCGAGTCGATCCCGGGGTATGACGTCACGCCTTCGACCGATCAGTTGCGCTCGGCCGTGGCGCGCGTCGGCTGCGCGATCGTCGGCCAGACCGCTCGCCTCGCGCCGGCCGACCGCCGCCTGTACGCGATCCGCGACGCCACCGGGACGGTCGAGTCGATCCCGCTGATCGTCGGCTCGATCCTGTCGAAGAAGCTCGCCGCCGGGCTCGACGCGCTGGTGATGGACGTCAAGTGCGGGTCGGGCGCTCAGTTTCCCGACCTCGACCGGGCGCGCGAGCTCGCGAAGGCGATCGTGGAGGTCGCTGTCGGGAACGGCCTGGAGACAGTGGCGCTGCTGACCGACATGAACCAGGTGCTCGGCCGGACCGCGGGCAACGCGGTCGAGGTTCGCGAGTCGATCGACCACCTGACCTGCGCCACGCGCGACGAGCGCTTGCTTGAGGTCACGCTTGCGCTGTGCGCCGAGGTGCTCGTGCTCGGCGGACTGCACGCGGATGTCGGCTCGGCCCGCGCCGCTGCCACACGGGCGCTTGAAAGCGGGGCGGCCGCCGAGCGCTTCGGCGCGATGGTGGCCGAGCTGGGCGGCCCGGCAGATCTCCTGGAAGCTCCCTCTCGGTGGTTATCCGCGGCTCCGGTCGTCCGGTCGATCGACCCCGACGCGCGCGGGGTTGTGTCCTCCATTGACGTGCGGGCGGTCGGAATCGCCGTAGTCAACCTGGGTGGCGGCCGCGCGCGCGAGGACGATGTCGTCGACCACAGCGTCGGCCTGACCGAGGTCGCCGCGCTCGGCGAGCGGGTCGAGCCGGGGGGCCGGCCGCTGGCGATTGTGCACGCGCGTGACTCGGACGGGGCGCGGCGCGCCGCGGAGGCGGTGCGGGGGGCGTTTGTGCTCGGGGACCCGCCGACCGAGAGTCCCGGACCGGTGATCGAGGTTCAGCGGAGGGTGTAGACGCCGGTCGAGCCCTCGTGGTAGCCCTTGGCCCCGATGGCGTTCGCCAGGGCGCTTCTTGGGTCCTGATCGTCGGCGAGGAGATCCAGGGCGCGGCGGAAGTCGTACCGGGGTGACCAGCCGAGCTCGCGGCGAGCCCTGTCGTTGACGTAGACGCGGTCGATGGAAGGGAACATCCGCCATCCCCGCGCGGCGTAGATCCCGGGGTAGTCGGGATAGAGCCGCTCTACGGCCGTGGGCAGGTCGTCTCGGATCGCGATTACGTCGTCGCGCGTGAACGGCGTCGTCGCGCTGATGATGTAGCGACCGAACCCGATCCTCGGCGCGCGCTCGAGCGCCAGGCGGTGGGCGTCGACCACGTCCTCGATGTCGACCCGGCGGTGGAGCAACTCGTTCACCTTGAGGTTCAGGTTGTGGTAGGCGTTGCGGACATCGTCGGTGTCGTCGGCCTCCGGAAAGAACCGGGAGGTCCTGAGGATCAGACACGGCAAACCGCAGTCACGCGCGATCAGCTCGCACAGGTTCTCGGCGGCGGCCTTGGTCGTGCCGTAGATGTTCCGCGGAACCGGGTGCACATCCTCGGTGATCCACGCCGCCGGCGCTCCCTCCTTCGGCTGCAGGGCGCGTCCGAACGCGCTGGTCGTGCTCGTGAAGATGAACCGGCTCACGCCGGCTTCGAACGCTTCTTCGAGCAGGTTCAGCGTGCCCGCGATGTTGGTGGCAACGAAATCCGTGCGGGTGTGCGACTCGACATGGGGCTTGTGCAGGGTGGCGCTGTGCACGACCGCGTTCACTCCGGCCACCGCCCGTTGGACGACGTTGCGATCGACGATCGACCCGACGATGTCGGTGTGGGGAGAGTCGAGGACGTCGAGCCCGATGACCTCGTGGCCGTCGTCGGGCAGGACGCGCATGAGCGCCTCCCCCAGGTGTCCGGAGCTGCCGGTGACAAGAATTCGCATCTGCGCAAGACATATCAGACGCACCTGCTGGTAAACATCCCGCCTCGTGTCCGGCGTTGCCAAAGCTGAGCTCCACGTCCACCTCGAGGGCACCGCCCCGCCCGAGCTGGTGAGCCGCATCGCCACGCGCAACGGCGTCGATCTGCCCGAGCGTCTGCTGGGGACCGACGGGCGTTTCCGGTACACCGACTTTCTCGACTTCCTGGCCACCTACGACCTGGCCGCCAGCGTGATCCGCACCGGGGAGGACTACCGCGACATCACCTATGAATACCTGTGCCTGTGTGGTCGCGAGGGCGCGATCTACGTCGAGCTCACCGCCTCGCCCGACCATGCTGCGCTGGTTGGCCTTAGCGACGAGGAGCACTGGGATGGAATCGCGCGCGGGATCGACGACGCCCGCCGCGACACCGGAGTCGAGGGCCGGATCCTGGTCTCGGCCGTGCGCAACTTCGGGGTCGAGCAGGCGCTCCGGGTTGCACGCCATGCCGCCGAGCGTCCCCACCCGTACATCGTCGGCTTCTCGATGGCCGGCGACGAGGCCGGCTTCCCCGCGCATGACTTCATCGAGGCGTACCACGTCGCCGCCGAGGCCGGCCTCGGCTGCACTATCCACGCCGGCGAGTGGGCGGGCGCCGACAGCGTGCGCGCCGCGCTCGAGTTGCCGATCACCCGAATCTCCCACGGCGTCCGCGCGGTCGAAGACCCGTCGGTCGTGGCCGAGCTCGCGGCGCGAGCGATCGTGCTCGAGTGCTGCCCGACCTCGAACGTAGTCCTGGGCGTCTTTCCGTCGTATGAGGAACACCCGTTGCCGGCGCTGCGAGCGGCCGGCGTTCCGGTCACGCTCGGCTCCGATGATCCTCCCTACTTCGGCGCCACGATCGGGGGCGAATACGAGGTGTGTTCCGCGCGAATGGGATTCGGCGACGACGTATTGCGCGAGATCACGCGGACCGCGATCGACGCGGCGTTCTGCGACGACGATCTCCGGGCCGTGCTGCGCGACCGGCTCTAAGGGTCTTCGACTAGCTCCAGTCGATGAGCGAGGTCCATCGCTACCGATGCCGACCTCTGGCGGGGAATCATCGTCCTTTCGTCCAGTTTTCGGTGCTCGTCGCTCCAGCTCCGCCCGGGCCGGAGCGATCCAGCCCACATGGAAACCAAAGACGACGTCGACGTCACGCGCGTCCTCACGACCGCGCTCATCCGGCGGATGACCGACGACCAGATCAATCGTGTGATCGGGGAGCTCGAGTACATCGCCGAGGAGCGCGGTGACCGGACGGGCGAGAGCGTCCACGCACAAGCCGCGGGTCATCTGATCGCAGCCCTCGAGGGCCGCCGGGAGCGGCGCAACGGCGGAAGCGGGAACGGGAACGGGAGCGTTCCCCCGCCATCGCTCAACGGCGCCTCGGTGAACGGTCACGAAGGCTGAGGGCGGCGCGGCTATCGACGAGAGTTGTCGATAGCGCGGTCGAGCTGGGTCAGCTGACTCGAGAGCGCGAGCAGGAGCCGTCTCCGACTCAGGCGCCTGTCGGGAATCGTCACCGACACTTCGAGGCCGCCGCCGGCGCCCGGCCGGGCGGTGATCGTGGCGTTGTGCGCGCGGGCGATCGTGCTCGCGATCGAGAGGCCGAGACCGACGCCGTCAGAGCTGTTGAGCCGCTCCGTGGCGCGGACGAACGGCTCGAACAGGGTTGGAATCTGGTCGGCGGGGACGCTCGGCCCCGTGTTCGCGATCTCGAATATCGCGCTGCCGTTCTGCTGCATCGTGCGGACTCCGATCCAGCCGCCCGGGTTGTTGTGGCGCACCGCGTTCTCGACGAGGTTCGCGATCATGCGCTCGAGCAGCACGCGGTCGCCACGCGCCACCGCCGGCTCGAGCGCTGCTTCGACCTTGATGTGGCGCTGATCGGTCGCGGCATGCGTGGCGTCGAGCGCATCCTCGGCGGCGGTGGCGAGATCGATCGATTCGTGGGTCGCCGGACCGACCTCGCTGGTAGCGAGCGTGAGGAGCGCCTCGACGGTCGCCTCGGCGCGCACGACCGAGCGCTCGACCCGATCCGCCATCGCCTCGAGCTGTTCGGGCGTCCTCGTCGGCTTTGAGAGCGTGACCTCGATCGCCGTACGCATCGCGGTGAGCGGCGTGCGCAGCTCGTGCGCCGCGTTGGCGACGAACCGCTTCTGGCTGGTGAACGCGGCATCCAGGCGCTCGAGCATCACGTCGAACGTGTCGGCCAGCTCCTTGAGCTCGTCATCGGGGCCGGCGAGCGCGAGGCGCTGCCCAAGCCGCAGCTCGGACGCCCGCCGGGCGGCCTCGGTGAGGGACCGCACCGGCCGCAGCGCTCGTCCGGCGACGAGCCAGCCGAGTCCGGCCGCGGCGATCGTGACGACGACGAGTCCGATCGCCGACGCTTCCCGTAGCGCCGCCAGCGTGTCGCCGCGCGCCTTGACACCACCCCCTGAGATGTCGATCAGGTGGTTGCACTGCGCGAGCAGAGACGCGGAGGTGGGCAAAGGCTTGCATAGGCCCAGCAGCGACTGTTCCTGCGGCGTAAGCTTCGGCAGTGGCCCCGCGGCCGGCAGCAGCACGCTCGCCAACAACGCGTAGCTCACAGCCAGGAGCACCACCCCGGCCACCAGGAACAGGAGCGCATAGAAAACGGCGAGCCGGGTGCGCATCCGCCGTGGCCAAAGCCGCCGCACGATCGTGGAGCGCGGTGTGGCGCTCATCGCACGCGGTATCCGGCGCCGACCACCGTCTCGATCACCTCGGGTGCCCCCAGCTTTCGCCGCAAACGCCCGAGCGTGACCGCCACCGTGCGCGTGAACGGGTCGGCGTTCTCATCCCACACCCGCTCGAGCAGCTCCTCGGCGCTGACCACGGCGCCGTCGGCCGCGAGCAGCACCTCGAGCACACCCAGCTCCTTGCGTGTCAACGAAAGCTCGCGCCCCGCGCGGGTGGCGCGCCGCTCCGCTCTGTCGAGCGCCAGATCTCCCCTGACCAAACGCGGCGGGGTTGCCGGCGCGCGACGCGCCAGAGCATGCACCCGCGCCACCAGCTCCTCGAACGCGAACGGCTTGGGCAGATAGTCATCCGCGCCGAGGTTGAGCCCGTCCACCCGGTCGCCGATCGTGGCCGCCGCGGTCAGCATCAAGATCCGCGCCTCCGAGGTGCCGTCGCGGAGCGCCACGCAAACCGCGTCGCCGTGCACTCCGGGCAGGTCGCGGTCGAGCACGATCACGTCGTAGCGGTACACCGCACCCTTCTGCAGCGCGGCTGACCCGTCATACGCGAGGTCGGTCGCGATCCCGCGATCGCGCAACCCCTCGGCGATGTCGCGAGCAAGCTCGACGTGATCCTCGACCACCAGGACGCGCACCCGCACATCGTGAACCACGCCGCATCACAACGCCATAACAGCGCTGATCTCGTTCAGTGGGCGGAGTTTGCGTGTTGCACTCGTGTGATGGGCCACCGGTTACCACATACGTCATGTTCCGAACTACATCAAGACTCCAAGCGGCCGCGGCCGCGATCGGTGCCGCGATGCTGATCGCCGCCTGCGGCTCGAGCTCGTCCAGCTCGTCCGGCTCGTCCGGCTCGTCCGGCTCGTCCGGCGGGTCACCCACCCAGGCCCAGGTACAGCAAGAGACGCAGGACGCGGTCAGGTTCGCCGACTGCATGCGCTCGCACGGCGTGTCCAACTTCCCCGACCCGTCAACTGACCCTCACGCGTTTAAGGACGCGCTCAATCCGACCACCGCACACTCGCCGGCGTTCGGCCCGGCGGTGTCGGCCTGCCAGCACCTGATGCCGCGCAGCCGCCAACAGAGCCAGAATCCGCCGTCAAGTCAGGCGCAGATCACGGCGGAGCTGGCGTTCGCCCGGTGCCTCCGCGGCCACGGGTTCCCGAGCTTTCCCGACCCGAGCACCACCGGTCAGCTGACCCACGAGATGCTCGCGAACGCGGGGATCAACATCCATCAGCCGGCGGTGGTGCAGGCGGCCGACGCGTGTGTCGGCGTCACACACGGGTTCATCAACAGGGCGGACATCGCCCGGTTCGTCGCGGGGCACTAGGGCGCCGGTAGTCGCAGCGTGAATCGCGTGCCCCCGGTCGGGGACGGGTCGCAGGTGATCGTGCCGTTGTGTGACTCGACTGTCCGGCGGACGATCGCGAGCCCGAGGCCGGTGCCATCGCGCGGGCTCTTGGGAAGACGGACGAACGGCTCGAAGATCCGGTCGCGCTGATCAGCGGGGACTCCGGGCCCGTTGTCGGTCACCGTGATGGCTGGGCCGTTCGGGGTCTGCGTGGCTTCGACGACGACGGTGTCGGCGACCGCGAGCGCGTTGTCGAGCAGATTTCGGATTGCGCGCAGAAGCGCGCTTACCGGCATGGTGAGATTCGCCGCCTGCATGCGTTCGCGCGGCGTGCAGAACTGGCCTGACCCGTATGTCGACCACAGTCGTCCAGGCGATCCGCGTCCCGTGTTCGACCTCCACAGCGCTATCGACCCAACTGCCCCACGGATCACTGCCGACGTCAGCGCGTGCCATCACCTGATGCCCCAGTCCACCAGCCCGTACTTCTGCAGCAGGTTGCTTGCGGAGCGGATCCCGGGCAGTCCACCCGGTCGGCCCGATGTTGGCCGGCCGGTAGTGTGCGCGATCTCGTGGCCGTCACCCTCAGAGATCGTTTCGACATCACGCTCGACGCCGTGGCGCGAGTGGCGTGGGGACGCGAGCGCGTGGCTCTTGCTGACGAGGCCGTTCGGACCATGGATCGTGATGCCGCGGCCTTCGAGGCGCTGGTGGCGGCCCGGGTACGCGACGATCCGAACACGTTGATCTACGGAGTCACCTCGGCCCCCGGGGACCGTGGCGTGGCCGTTCTCGATCCCAAGGCGCAGGCCACTCGCCCGACTCGCCTCTGGACGGCGATGTCCTACGGCGACCCGCTTCCGGTGAGAGTTGTCCGGGCCATCGCCCTGGCTCGCCTGGCCAACTTCCTGGGGGGAAATGCGGCTGTGCGCTCAGACGTCGCCGTCGCGGTTGTCGACATGCTCAACGACGGGCCGCTGCCCGCAGTGCCTTCAGAGTCCAACGGCGGATCGGGCGAGGTCTTGCCGCTCGGCATGCTCTTCTACGACCTGAGCGAGCGCGTCACCCTGTCCCCCAAAGAACGGATGGCGCTGATCAACGGGTCACCTTGCGCGGCCGCCCTCCTCGCCGACACCGCGCTGGCCGGACGGGCGCGCCTGGTTATGGCCGAGCGGGTGTTTGCGCTCGTGGCGTATATCACCGACACGCCGCAAGAGCACTACGCGCCCGACCTAGAGGCGCTCTGGGGCGACGAGCACGAGATCGCCGCGCTGCGTTCGCTTCGCTCCCTCCTCGGTGACCGATCGCGCGAGCAACACCATCAGGCCTCGGTGTCACTCCGCATACTCCCGCGCGTCCTCGGCTCGGTGCGACACGCTCAGGCCCAGGCCGAACGCGCCGCCGGCGTGTCGCTGTCCTCGGTGAGTGACAACCCCGTGTTCCTCCCCGAAAGCGAGCGCCACCCCCGCGGCGAGGTCTATTCAACCGGCGGCTACCACAACGCCCAGGCGGCTCCCGCGATCGATGCGCTCGCGTTCGCGCACGCCGACCTCTCCCAGTTGGCTCAACGACTGACCGACCATCTCTTTCACCATCCGGAGACGGCGCTGCTCGTCGGCGGCAATGAATGGTCGGTCAAGCCGCTGCACATGGCGGTCAACGGATGGGCCGAGGAGGCGCGCTCCAGCGCGCAACCCACGCTGCTATCGCTCGGCTCCTTCGGACAAAACGATGTCCCCGAGCTGGCTTTCCTGGCCTGGCGCAAGGCCGGTGCGGTCGCTCGATGCCTGGACGGAGCGCTTACCGGCCTGTCGGTCATTGCCTCACAGACGCTCTACAAGCAGGACCGCGAAGCGCCGGAAATGCTTCGCCCGCTCGTGGACGAGGTCCGCTCCATCGTTCCTCCTGTGGATCAGGTGCGAGCGCTCGGGCGGGAATGCCAGCAGCTCTTCGAACGGCTGACCGCCACCGCCACGGGCGAGTAATGGCGCTATCGCCGATGGTCGCGCGCCTGATCGGGCCACCCCAGGCCGACGGCGAGTACGTGGCCTTGCGCACCGACGCCTCGGAGGAGGAGATCGTCCACCTCCACGACTACGAGCGCATCTACCGCGTGCCCGGGCTCTATGAACACATCGTCCAGGACCTCCTTGAGTGCCGGTCACCCCGGACCGCGATCGACGGGCTCGCTCGCGCACTAGCTGAGCTCGGGGTCGACCCGGCGGAGATCGTACTGCTCGACCTCGGGGCGGGCACGGGGATCCTGGGCGAGCTCGCCGGCGGCCTCGGGGTCCGCACGCTGATCGGCGTCGATGCGCTCGACGCCGCCCGCACAGCCTGCCTGCGCGATCGCAGGGGCGTCTATCACGACTATCTCGTTGGCGAACTCGCGGCGCCCTCCGTCGGACTGCTGGCGCGACTGCGGGAGCATCGCCCCACAGCCCTTATCTCCGCCGGCGCCTTCGGGGGCACTCACGCTCCACCCGCGGCGCTGGTCAGTGCACTCGCGCTCCTGCCAACCGACGCCCCCGTGGTGTTCACGATCGACGAACGGTGGATGCAGAGCGACGGTCCGGGCGGGTTCCGAACCCCGGTGGCCCAGCTTCTCAGCTCAGGTCAGCTACGGCTGCTCGAGCGCGCGCGGTTCCAGCATCGCCTCTCCACCGCCGGCGACCCGATCCACTACGAGCTCGTCGTCGCTGCCAAGGGCGAGTGCTGAGGCCACGCTGTCGCCGGCAGTCGCCGTCCAGCCCCCCATCTCAGCGTGGTCAGCCGGGCCGGTCCCGAGCACTGGATGGAGGTCGATCGCGGGAGAGTAAAGACTCGCCGGGGTGTCGCGACCGAGCGCCTCGGCCATCGCACGAACATGGTGCGGCCCTCCCCCGCAGCAGATGCCGATGTAACGGATGCCGGCCCGCCGGGCCCAGACCGCGAATTCGGCCATCTCGAAACGTGTGCACGAGAACGGTTCGAGCTGTATCGGGAAGGCTCGGCCGCCCTCGGGCGTGGTGAGCGACTCGAACGCCGGCGCCGCGTCGGACGTGTGGTAGGGAACCGGCTGGGCGGCGACCGGCGCATCCACACCCGCGCGGATCTCGGCCAGCAGCGGCTTCATCGTCTGCGGACCGCGCGAGCAGTTGAGCCCGACGACGGCCGCGCCCGCGTCCGCCGCCCGCCGGCAGGCCTCGACGTACGAGAAGCCGTCGTAGGTGCTGGTGGGGTGAACGCTGGCGAACGTGACCATGGCCGGTAGACCGAGCTCATGGCAGACCTCAATGCCGATCAGTGCCTCGCCGAGGTAGTCGTTGGTCTCGGCGATGACGAAGTCGACGCCCTCGTCTACCGCCCAGCTCAGTTGCTCCTCATACTGCGCGCGCACGATGGTGCCGGTGCGCCGAGCATCGGCGGGATCGTAGGACCAGGTGTTGGAGATGTTGGCCGCCACCAGCGCCCCGCCCTCACGAGCGACCTGGTTGGCGATGCGCACCGCCGTCCTGTTCATCTCTTCGAGGTCAGCCTCGCGCCCGACGATCTTCAGTTTCTCGCGGTGGGCGTAATAGGTGAGCGCAACCATGACCTCGGCGCCGGCGCGCAGGAACTCGCGGTGGAGCTCGATCACCGCCGCCGGCGCGTCGAGAATGACCTCTGGGACATACGGCCCGGCCTTGATGTAGCCGCGGCGCTCGAGTTCGAAGACGTAACCCTCGGCGCCGAGGACCACGTCCTCAGCGAGCCTTTGCTCAAGCGTTCGCGCTGACGGCCGGTCCGGCATGGAGGCTTCCTTTCGTGAATCGTGCTGGGTTGAAGCGACTGACGTCGTACCCGGTGCCCCGATCGACTGCGAGCTCCGCCAGCACGCGTCCGACCCACGGGGCGAACTTGTAACCGGTGCCCCGCCAGCCGACGCCGACATAGGCACCGGCAAAGCCGGGCACGGCACCGAGGACGAACTCGTCGTCCGCGACCAGGTCGTAGTCGCACCCGTCGACGTCTTCGACGGGCTCGACTCGCGCATCGAGCAGCGTGGGCAAGCAGTGCTCGACGAACGACAGGACGCTGTCGATCTTGGTGGCCACGCGCGGCACATCCGGCGGGTGGTAGTAGCCGATCTTGATCTTGTCGATCAGCCCGTCGACGATCGGGTGGCAGTAGATGCCGGCGTCGAGATACGCGATGACCGGCATGGCATCCGACGCGAACTGCCCGCGGGTGTCTGTCGGCGGAGTGAAGTATCTGGCCTCGACCGGGCGGTCGCGACTGAGCGGAACGTCGAGGAGCGCGCCGTCCATGGCGGCGAGCACGTCGTTCGTTCCGTGGCCGGCGGTCACGACCAGCGACCGCGATGCCCACTCGTCGACGTCGGTCATGATGCGGATCTCGCGACCGTCTAGAGCGACGCGGCGGGTGGTCAGGCCCTCCACGACCTGCACTCCGCGTTCGGCCAGCGCCTCCTGCAACGCGGCGGTGACGGCGGGCAGGTTCACCACGCCGCCATCGAGATCGACGTAGCCGACGTCGGCCTCGAGGTACGGGAAGCGAGCCTTTAGTGCCTCCCCGTCGAACGATGCCACCGGGACGCCCAGGTCCTCGAGCACCCGATGGCTGCGGTACCCGTACGTGCCCGTGAGGTCCGGCGTCACCGAGCGCTTCGCGATGTTCATGCACCCGCACCGAACGAGCGCCGCCGTCCCCGTCTGGGTCTCGAACTCCTCCCAGAGCCTCAGGGCTTCACGCGCAAGCCGGACATACCCGGGGTCGAGGTAGTCGCTGCGATACGACCGCGTGCGCCCGAATGACGCGGTCATCGGATCCCCGATCCGACCTCTGTCCAGCACGACCACGCGGTCGACCCGCTCGGACGCGTGGTACGCCGTGAACAGACCCATGACGCCGCCCCCGATGATTACGAGGTCCTCGGTCACGCGGCGAGCCGCTCTTTCTCGATAGGCATTGGCAACGCTTCCTGAACCGGTTCAGTGAATCGCTTCAGTATGCCTGATTACCGAACCGGGCTTTATGCTGGCGATTAGCACAATATTTTTGCTAATATCGCGCACATGGCTTCCCATCCTCTCGCGCAATCTCGGGCCGACCAGCACCGGTTCGTCGATCGTACGCGTGAGACGGATGCGATCGTCCGAGCCGTCGCGAGCACGCAGCCGGTGCTCTTGCTCGGAGATCGTGGTAGCGGACGTACGTCGCTGCTCAACCACGTGGCTTGGCTCCTCGCCCGTCAGAAGGGGCCGCGCGACACGGTGATGGTCACCGGCGAGCTGGCGAGTAACCCCTCCCAGCTGCTCGGCGTCCTGGTCGCCCGAGTGCAGCGCCTTGCCGAGCCGACCGGCTCCCGCGCCCGGTGGATTGAGGACCTGCGGGCGCTGTCGATGCCGGATGGGCCGTTCGGGCAGGTCGCCCAGCCGGCGATCTTGATTGAGCTGGTCGACCTGCTCGGCGACCGGCTCGGTGCGCTGAAGCGTCCGGTATGCCTGATGGTCGACGGGATCGCGCCGACGGTTGCGCATGGGGTATTCGGAAGCCTCCGCAACGAGCTTTGGGCGCTCGAGGGCGCCACTTGGGTCGTCGCCGGCGACAGCGCTGCCGAGACGCTCTACCTGGAGCCTCCTGCGGATGCGTTCTTCGAACACACCATCAGGCTCCGCCCGCTGACCGATGGAGACGCAGCCAAGCTGTTGCGAGCCCACATACCCGAAATCAGCGACGGCGACGTCGAGCGCGCGATCGCGGCGGCGGGGGGCAATCCGCGCCGGCTACTACGAGCCGCCGGCGACATCCAGGCCGGCATCACCCCGGCCGGCTCAGGAGCTGACGAGCTGGCGCAGCGAGCCACTGCCGTGGCGGGCGCCCTGGCGGGCGCGCTCGTGGGATACCTCGCAGAGCGCGGGCCCGCTGCGGCGTCCGACGAGGCGATGCTGCGTCAGATCGGCGCGAGCCGGCAACGAGCCAGCCAGCTGATGCACCAGCTTGAATCCGCCGGGCTGCTTGAGACGATCGAACAGCACGATCCCGGGCGGCGGGGGCGTCCCCCGCGTCGCTTCGCTTTGCGGACCCCTGAATGAGCTACGAGATCCTCACCGAGCTGGCTGCTCAGCGCCCACGCGTTCGACGGCAGCCCGCTGCATGTCGACATGCCCGTTTTTCACGTCCCGTTCGATGACCGCGGCCGCCGTGGCACGGAGAGCGGCGTGGTCCACGCGGCACGGAGCGCGGAGCGGCTCGGGGTGAAGGGCCCGATCGGCTGTGGCAAGACGAGCCTCTTGCGCTACACACTCGACGACCCCACCGGAACGATCGCGCCGATCTGGGTCTCGGTCGCGTTCGACGACGACCAGGTCGTGCTCGACGTGCGGCGATTCGCCGCACACCTGATCCAAAGCATCGTTCGCGACGCCCGGCGCGCCGGGACGTTGACCGCGCGCGATCGGGACGCGATTCTCACCGCCGCCGCCGCCCGGCGTCCGCTCCCCGGCAGCGATCGCCGGCTTGCAGCCAAGCTCGCCGCGAAGTTCTGGGTTGTCAACGGCGAGCTGGCCGGTGAGGTCACTTCCACACTCGCCGGCGTCGATCTGCAGCGACCCGCCGGCGAAGTGCTGGAGAACGTCAACCGCGCGCTCGAGGCGATCACCGCCGGCGACCGCCTGCCCGTCATCGTCGTCGACGACTCCGACAGCTTCACCCGCCGCCCTGGCACCGGCCACAGCCGCGATCAACTCGTGGGCGCGTTCTTCGGCCCGGTCCTGCGAGCGCTCACTGAGCTACACGGCGGAGTGATCGTCGCTGTCCATGACGAGTACCTCGATATGGAATCGTTCGAGAGGGCGCGCGTAGAGCACGGAGCGCTCGAATCGATCGAAGAACAAGACCTCGCTCGCGCCGCCGTCGAGCAGCTCGGTGCCGAGCGCGGTGGATGAGCCGCCCCGATTCAGGCGGCATCCAGGTCGACGGGCGTGTCGGCGTCGTCGGGCTCGTCGATGTCGATGATGATCACGTGCTTGGTGCGCTCGAAGAACAGCCTGATGCACGTGAAGCCGTACTCCACGTGGTCCGGTTGGGGAAGGCCGTTCTCCTCGAGCAGGTCCCTCATCCGCTTTTCGGCCTCGATCTTCTGGGCTAGGGTTGCCATGCCCTCAGCATCGCCTGGATGCCTGCAACGGATCAAGACACAGTCGTGCCAACACTGTGTCAACTGTGGTGCGAAACCCCACCCCCACGACCCGGGGCGCGGTCGGCCAATACGGCTCGGGGTGCTGGCCCACCGCGCGCCCCTGCGCATGCAGCTCCAGACTGTCGAGCTCGACCCATCCTGACGATCGATTACAACAGCAGGATGCCGCGTCTCGCTACCGTGCCCGCGGCGGCAGCCCGAACCGCTGGAGCATCCACGGGCCGTGGTAGGCGATGATTTCTTCGATCTTGTCGCCGCGGAGCGTCAGGACGGTCACGCCGTGGGGGGCGTGGTTGCCGGCGCTGTCGCGTTCGTATGTGCCGACGGCGAGCTGACCGTTGGCCGAGGTCGGGAGCATCCGCCAGCTGCGCTGGTTGGCGAACGCGACCGTTCGGAACATGATCTCGATCGCTTCGAGTCCGCGGTACCAGCTGACGATCGGCGGCATCGTCAGCGTTGCGCCCTCGGTCAGCATTTGGACGATCGCGTCCACGTCTTTGTGGGTCCAAGCCTCGGTGTAACGGTCGACGATGGCGTGCAGCTGCTTGTTGTCGAGCGCGCGAAGCGTCGCCTGTTGGCTGCGGTCGGGCAGGCGCTCGTCGATGGTCGCGTGCGCCCGCTGCAACAGGCTGTGGACCGACGCCGGGGTTGTGTCGAGCGCGTCCGCGACCTCGCCGCCGGAGAAGCCGAGCACGTCACGGAGGATCAGCACCGCCCGCTGGCGGCCCGGCAGGTGCTGTAGGGCGGCGATGAACGCCAGCTCGATCGCCTCGCGCTGCTCATAGCGTGCCTCGGGGCCCGCGAGTCCCTCGGCGAGTCCGAGCTCACGGTCGGGGTAGGGCTCGACGATCCTCGACTCGAGCAGCGGCGGCCCGAGTGGCCCGTGCGGGTCAGAAGGCGGTCCGTAGTCCAACGGCAGCACCCGGGGGGAGGGTCGTCGTTCGATCATTCGCAGGCAGACGTTGGTCGCGATCGTGTACAGCCACGTCCGCAGCGAGCTGCGGGTCTCGAAGCGGGCGAGTGCTTTCCATGCTTTCAGCAGAGCTTCCTGCACCGCGTCCTCGGCGTCGTGGACCGAGCCGAGCATCCGGTAGCAGTGCGCGTACAACGATCCGCGGTGCGCTTCGACGAGCTGAGCGTACGCCCGCTCGTCTCCCTCGCGTGCCGCCTTGAGGACTTGCTGCTCGTTCATCTCGCCAACCTACGTAGCTGTGGTCTGGGCTGCCAGAGCGCGATCTCCCCGCTGACCGGCGTGGACAGGACGGCGCGCCAGCCGGCTGGGCCCTCTCGCGGGGCGAGCAGCACCCGCGCTCCCAGCCGGCGGGCCAGCTCCGTTGTCGCTTCGATCCGATCGACCGCGACGTACGGCAGCCAGGCGGCCTGGCGCGTTCCGCATTCGACGATTCCGCCGCCGAGTCCTGAGCCGAGATCGAGAGCGTGGTAGCTGCCCCACTTCGTGTCGATCCTCTCCGTCTGCCACTGCAGCAGTTCGCAGTAGAACTGACTCGAGGCCTCACGATCGCTGGTGTGCAGCTCCAGATGCAGAATCTGAGTTTCGATCATCTGGCGGCTCACCGCTTGCTGTCGTACTCGTCGCGGCGCTGGATCCACAGCTGGAACCCCTCGCCTTCATCGCGCCCGGCTGCCGCGCGGTCGAGGACTCCGTAGTAGGTCATCAGGAACTCGACGCCGCGGCCGGTGGTCGAGTACGTCTGGTAGACGGTTCCGTGCTCGAGCGCGAAGGCGTTGAAGCCGAAGCCCTCGGTCAGGTAGCCGACGAGGTCGGTGCCGGTGGCGCGAGCGTTGCGATGCGCGATCGGCGGCAGCCCGGCCGACTGCGGCGACTCGACCCACGCGCGGGTCTCCTCCTCGCTGCTGGAAAAGCCGAGTTCGAAGTCGAACTCGCTGCCATAACTGGAGGCCCAGTTGAGATCCCAGCCCATCCGTTCGCGGTAGGCGAGAAGCTTCTCGATCGGCGCGCCCGAGACGAGCATCAGCGTTGTATCGCGTGCCCGCAGATGCGGTAGCAGGCCGTTGATGGCGTCGGCGATCGATGAGTTCGTCGGGCACGCTTGCTCGTAGCTCGGGCCGAACATGAAGTGGTAGATCAGCAGCTGCGACCGGCCGTCGAACAGGTCCGCCAGTGTCTTCGGTCCGTCCCCGGTCCGCAGCGTGTACTGCTTCTCGACCGCTACCCAGGGGAGTTCCCGGCGGTGGCGGGCGAGCTCGTCGCCCAGGCGAGTGTGCTCCTTCTCGCGCTCGAGCAGTTCGGCGCGCGCCGCGTCCCATTGCGCGCGGGTTCCCATCGTGTGAATCGTCATGTCGTGCTCCTCAGGCAGTCGGGTGGGTAAAGCCCCCTCTGGCTAGGCGGCGACCGGCTCAGGCTGTACGAGTGCGGCGTTCTGGCGTTCGAGCGCCTTGGCGTCGCCGCCGGACCAGCCGGCGGCCAGGGTCGCGGACATCGGGTCGGGGAAGATCTCCTCCTCGCCGCGCTCGACGCCGTCAAGCACGCCGCGTGCGACGACCTCCGGCGCGGTCTTCGGGATCTCGAGACCACGGACCATGTCGGTGTCGATAGGACCCGCCATGACGGCGTGAACCGTGACTCCGTCCGCGGCCAGCAGCGCGCGTTGGGACTGCGTGAGCGCGAACAAGGCGGCCTTCGAGATCGAGTACGCGGGCAGCACCGGCACCGCGGCGAACGCCGCCAGCGAGACGACGTTGAGGATCGCCCCGTGCGAGCGCGTCAGCGCCGGCAGGAATCCCCGGGTCACGTCCCAGGTGCCGTACAGGTTGACCGCGAGGTGGCGCTCGAGTGGGTCACGGCCGCCAAGGTCGTCGGGCAGCGACACGCCTGCGTTGTTGATCAGGAGATCGAGCGAGCCGACCTCATCAACCGCGGCCTGAATCTGCGCCGGGTCGGTGATGTCGAGCGCCAGCGGTCTAACGCGGTGGTCGGCGTGGGTATACGGCTGCCGAGTCCCGGCGTACACCCGCTTCGCTCCCCTTCTCAGCGCCTCTTCGACGAGCGCCCGCCCGAGGCCGCGGTTGGCCCCGGTGACCAAAACTGAGCGATTGGCAATTGTCTTACTGATGGGCATCACAAGGCTCCTTCGATGAGTTTTCGCGTTAGATCCGACGGCGCGGTCAAATCCATCGCGGGCTGACATCGACGGAATCAGCGGAGGTACGCGGCGCCCCGGACCGGCCCGGCGCGGAATTGGTCTTCTTGGCTCCCCACGCCTGAGACGCGTGCCCGGGGAGACTGTCCGTCTCTCCTACATTTTCAAGTCGGGAACTGCGGTGATTCAGTCGGGACTCGGTCTCCGAAACGAATCTTGAGGGCGCGCATCACTCAACCCATTCGCCGATGAATGTCGGGTTGGCGCGGATGCAGACCAGCTTGGAGCGGCCCGCTGGCCGCCAGCTTTCCCGAACGGCGTCGTCCGCCGCGATCGCAGGTGGCTCAGGTCGGGAGAACCCCGGCGGCAGGCGTGCTTCCGGATTTGAAGGAACCGCCGATCTGGCCTGCGCCGTTCCCGAGCGTCCAGAGCGGGCGTCGGATCACCGGCGGCGACGGCGGCTCACATCGTGAGTGGGAGCGCGTTGGAGCTGGTCCGCCTCGCCTTGGCCCAGCACGAGCGAGCGCCCACGTCCGCCTCGACGCCCCTGGATCCGGTCGGGTCAATAACGCGGTCGGTACTCACACGGCTGCTCCCGCGGCGGCCGCTGCCTCGGTGTCGACCGGGTCCATGATGCGGCCGCCGAGCGCGAGCGCGAGCAGCGTCCCCAGGACCGTCCAGCCCACGAGTACGAGAATTGGGCCCGTGATTCGCGCGCCGCCGAAGAACAGGGCCGACCGCGAAAGGTCGACACTCGCGCCGGGCGGCAACACGCCGCCGATCGTCCTCCACACGCCGGGGAGCAGGGGGCGAGCGAACGGTCCCCCCGATGCGGAGTTGCCAAGGATCACGAATACGAGAATGACGAGCCCGGTCCCTGCCGGGCCTGCCGCGGCCTGGATTCCGGCCGTCGCCGCACCGCTGGCGAAAATCGTCAGCGCCCCGATCGCGCACATCGCGACCACGTGGCCGGAGAACACCCCAAAGCACGTGCGTAGCATGACCACGCTCAGGATCCCGCCGACGATGGCCAACTCGGCGATCGCGCCGATCCGCGCTGCCGCGCGCCGCCTGCTGGTGCTGCGCGGGCTCCCAATCAAGCCGATCAGCGTCGCGCCGATGTAGCCGCCGAACATCCACGCGACGACCGCGTAGAACGCCGCGGTCCCGTTCGGGTCCTTGGGCGGCAGCGGCTTGACGTCGGTGACATGGACGGCCGGCCGGTTCTGCGCAGCGGCGATGAGGTTGAACGTCTGTTCCAGCGCAACCGCGGTCGCCCGGTTGGCAGCCGATGCGACGAACAGTCGGTTCGTGGCGGGTTCGAAGGCGCCGTAGACCTCGCGATCATTTATCTGCGACAGCGCACCAGAGCGAGACGAGACGTGGCGCGCATCGAGCGGCTCACCCGGCAGCCGGTTGAGCTGCACGGCAACCGCTGGCGGGCCGACGACAGCCACCGGCACTTGGTGGGGCGTCGGGTCGTGGAAGGCGCCGACGTAGAAAAACGCGAATGCGAGCATCAGCACCAACGCGGGCACGAGCACGAGCGTGACCGCCTTCGGCGTGGGCGCGGTATTCGCCATCAAACTCTCGGGAGCTCCTTCACCCGGCGCATCTCGATCTGGGTGGTCTCCGAGTCCCACGCCGTCGGGGCGCGGCGCGTTACTCACGTCGATCCGACTCGGATTTGTACGTCGCCGTCGACCTGCTGGACCTCGTACACGTGCAGCGCCTCGGTCGCCGGCCCGTTGATCACGGCTCCGGTGTTGATGTCGAACCGGGAGCCGTGGCATTGACACATGAGCGTCGTCCCCGTCAGCAGTCCTCCAGATAGCGGGCATGACCGGTCGGCGCAGGTGCAGAGGTCATCGAACGCGTACAGGCGGTCCGCGACTCGCGCGACTGAGATCCGTCGCTTGAGGCCGTCGAGGTAGTAGGGAACGACAAAGTCGTTGGGAATCGCGTCACCCCGCCCCACGGTCCGGAGGGCCTCGGCTGCGAGCTCGGGTGTCATCGTCTTCTCCTTCGTCCGGCTGGCTCAGTAGGGATATGCGGGAATGACTTCTTCCTTCGTGGCGTCGAGTCGCAGCTCGCCGGGAGCGCCTGCCGGCACGAACGCCCGGTGCGGCCGGACCGGGTCGATGCGCTCGTAGCCGGAGCCGAGGGGTGGGCGAGTGTCCTCGTCGCCCTTGTTCGGCCAGAGCGAGATCGCGCGTTCGACGAGGGCCGTGATCGAGAGCGACGGGTTCACTCCAGGATTGGCCGGCATCACACTGCCGTCCATGACATGGAGGCCCGGCTGGCCGAACATTCGCAGGTAGGGGTCGACAGCGCCGGTCTCACTGCTCTCGCCGATCGGGATCCCGCCGACGAAATGGGCGGAGGCGTTGCGGTTGATGACCTCGGTCGCGAGCGCCGCCTCGTGGGCTCCCAGCTTCCTCGCCACACGGTCGACGAAGTCCTCGATCGCCGGGACGTGCACCGACGGCGGCGTTCCCGATGGCTTTGAGTGGAGCAGACCGTCGTGCCAGTACAGCTCGATCGAGGTGTCGGTCGTCTGCGAGCAGAGCGCAACGAAGGAACGCTCGGACCAGTGGCGCGGGTCGGCGGGCAAGATCTCCTCGCTCGGGTGCTTGAGGATCTCCTTGAGCCAGGACTCGAACGAATGCTTCTGCTCGCCGTGCTGGTGGTAGGTCCCGAGGAATGCGAACACGTTGCTTCCGAGCCCCCAATAGGTCGGCTCGATGCTCGTCACCGGATCCGGCCAGGTGCCCGAGGTGATCGTGACCGACCCCGGCATGATGTGGATCCTCTCCCGATCGCGCTCCCACTCCGCGTGGGTCCGCGTGATGTAGAGAAGCTGCTCAGAGTTGGTCCGCGCGCGTTTTCCGAGCTCGCTCGACAGGCCGGTAAGGCGACCCTTGTGCTGCATGTGATGGAGGAGCTTGGCCGACCCGTAGGCGTGGGCGGCCACGATCACCTGCTCGGCGGTGTACGTGTTGTGGTGGAGGTGCCCTGCGCGTTGCGCCCACCCGGGGTGCCGCGCGTGCACCTCGAACCCGCCTCCCTCGAGCGGCACCAGGTCGAACACCTCATGCATGTCGTGAACCTGCGCGCCCAGCTTCTCGGCGAGGTAGAGGTAGTTCGTCGTCAGCTTGTTCTTCGCGTTGTGGCCGCAGCCGTTGTTGCAGTTGCCGCAGGAGATGCAGCCAGTACGCCGCGGCCCGACCCCGCCGAAATACGGATCGTCGGCCTCGACTCCCGGCGTGCCGAAGTAGACGGCGAGTGGGGCCTTGTTGTGGGTCTCCCCTCGGCCGATGTCGTTCGCAACCTGCTTGATGGCCCGGTCGACGTCCGTGGGCATGTACGGGTAGCGGACGACGCCGAACATCCTCGCGGCCTGGTCGAAGTACGGCGCCAGCTCGTCGGCCCAATCGGTGATGCCTGCCCATTCTTTCGCGTCGAAGAACTGCTTCGGTGGGACGTACATCGTGCTCGCATACACATGCGAGCCGCCGCCCACGCCTGCGCCCGAGAGGACGAGCACGTCGTCGAGGTACTCGATCCTCTGGACTCCGTAGAGCTCCCCAGCTGGGAACCAGACGAAGTGCGCCAGATCCCATTGAGTCTTCGGGATGTCTTCGTCTGCCCAGCGCCGACCGGATTCCATGACGCCGACCCGGTACCCCTTCTCCGCGGCCCGTAGGGCGGCAACACTTCCGCCGAACCCCGAGCCGATGATCACCACGTCGTAGTCGAAGCCCGCCATAAGGTCTCTCCCTTCTGCCGTCACCGAAGCTGGCGATCGATGCGCGAACTGTCGCCGGAGCAGGGCGTGACTCGCATCAGGGAAGCCCTAGTCTCTGCGCGAGCAGAGTGCGGGATTCTCACGAGCGCCGGGAGGCCCAGCCGCGGCGCAGCACGCGCTCAACGTGCCCTGCCGGTCATGGCGTCAACCACGCAAGGCCCCGGCGCTGATCGGCGACGGCGCAGAGGATCCCCTCAACTCTCTCGCCAACAACCGCAGCCTGGCCGCCGAGCTTCCTCACTCGCAGCTTCACATCTATCCCGACGCCGCCCACGGATTCTGGTTCCAAGATCGGACCGACTGGGTCCAGCGCATCGACCGTTTCCTACGCTGACGCATAATCGAAGAGTCCGCTTGTGGTGGTGGATCGACCTCTGACGACCGCCGATGACTTCCAGACCCGTTCCCGGTCATAGCCGGTGTGAAGCGCGCAGTCGAGGTATTCACGTTCGAGCAGCGGTCCGCACGGTCGCCGATGATCCACCACGCCTGGCAGACCAGCAGCGAGCCGGAGGAGTCCTTCATCTCGGCGGCAGCGAGCCACTGGGAGATGGTCGTCACGCAGCAGGGCGACTGCGCTCAGCTGACGGTGCGAGGACCCGAGACGAGAGCCACCGCTGCACCAATCCTCAGGGCGCCGTCTTTTTTGGGATCCAGTTCACGCTCGGCACCTTCATGCCCGGACTCCCGCCTGGGCGGCTGGTCGATCGCTCGGTCACCCTGCCGCCGGCGACAAGGGGGTCCGTGCGACTCGACGGGTCCAGGATCGAGCTTCCGGAGCCCGACACCGCCGATGCGTTCGTCGACCGGCTCGTCCGCGCCGGTCTGCTGTTGCACGACCCGGTCGCTGCCGCCGACCTGCGAGGGGACATCGTTACCCTCTCCCCCCGCTCGCTCGAACGGCGGGTGTTACGCGCTACGGGCCTGACGCGAGGTGCCATCAGGCAGATCCGCCGGGCCGAGCGAGCGGTCGAGCTCCTCTCGCAGGGCGTGGCCGCGCTTGACGTGGTGCACCAGGCTGGCTACGCGGACCAGCCCCACCTGACCCGCTCCCTCAGGCGCTTGGTGGGGCGGACGCCGTCCGAGATCCGACCACGCGCAACCGCTGAGTAGCTGTCGTTTTCGTTCAAGACTTGGTCACTCGCTCGCTGCTAGATGTATAGCCGACGCATATCAGGTTGACACCGAGCAGACCCCAAGGAGGTCAGACGTGGGAGCAGTCCTTGTGCACGAGTTCATGAGTCTTGACGGCATGGTCGACGCGCCGACTTGGACGGCCGAGTACGGCTTTGACCCGAAGATGGGAGAGGCCATCGCCGAGGTCGTCCAGCGCGCCCGGGGCATCCTGCTCGGGCGCACCACCTTTGAGATGTTCGCCCAGAGCTGGCCGACGCGGACCGCCGACGACGATCCAGGGGCGCCTTTCTTTAACGAGACCACCAAGTACGTCGTCTCCTCGACGCTCACGGACCCGACCTGGCAGAACACGACGGTCGTCGGGCCCTACAACGCTGACGCGATCCGAAAGCTCAAGGACGAGGTCGATGGTGACCTGTACACCAGCGGGAGCGCGATGCTGGTCCGAGGCCTCCTGGCGGACGGTCTGGTCGACGAGCTGCATCTCTTCGTCTATCCGCTGACACGCGGCGCCGGTCCACGACTCTTCCCTGAGGACGCAGCGCCCCTCAAGCTGTCGCTGATCGCCAGCGACGCCTACGACAACGGCGCGCTCCACCTGGCTTATCGCCCGCAGGCCTGACGGCCGGCTCAGCCGGTCTTGCGGGCTTTCCAGACTTCTTCGCAGGGCCAGCTCTGCGCCCAGTCGAGCGTGACGAACGCGTACCGGGTGGTGGACCCGTCCGGTGGTCTGACCTCGATCAGCTCCTCGAGCTGAAAACCGGACCGGCGCAGGAGCCCGATCATCTCGCCGTGGGTAAGGTGAAACTCGACGGACTCGTCCTCGGGCCATTCGAAGCGGTGCATCCCGAAGTAGGGCCGGAGCAGCCGGTCGGTCGCGGGAAGCTCTTCCTCGTCTGGAACGCACAGCATCAGCAACGCCGCGTTGACGAGGAAGATCAGCCTGCCTGCGGGGCGCAGCAATCTCGCCGCCTCCGGGATCCAGCGGTAGGGATCACACCAGATGCTCGCGCCGTACTCGGAGATGGCCAGATCAAAGCTCTCGTCCGGAAACGGCACTTCCTCGGCATTGCCGTGCAGCAGTGGGAACTCGACGCCGAACTCGCGCTGGAAGCGTCTCGCCGTCTCCAACTGGGCCCGAGAGTTGTCGATTGCGACCGGTCGTGCGCCGCGCCGCGCCAGCCACGCGGACACGTACGCCGTCCCGCAGCCCAGCTCGATCACGTCGAGCCCGCCCACGTCCGGCGGCAGCATTCCGACGGCGGCCTCGGATACGCCCCAGATCCCCCAGGTCGGCTCGTCACCCGCCCAATTGCGCCGGCCCGTCTCCTCGTACTCGTGGGCCCACCGATCCCATTGGGCACGGTTGCGCGCCACGTGATCGGGAAGCTCACCCATCAACGGCGCAGACTAATGCCGCGCAGGACGGCGCGCGCTGTTGAGAGCGTGATTTGAAGTGGGGTTGTTCACGGCACGGTGATCGAGAACCGTCCGACGAGATATGTGCCCGTGGCGCCAGCTCGCGGGAGGCCCGCGCCCTCCTGGCCGGCCGGGCCGAGGCTCGGCTGGTAGAGGACGGTGCCGTGGTATGTGCCGGCGCAGCTACTCGAGAGGTTGATCTCGCGGGTGATCCGGGTGCCGGCGCGGATCAGGGTCTGGGTGCTGCTGAGACCTTGTCCGCCCCCGCCGCAGCGGGCAGGGTTGGTGACTTGGATCGAGTAGGTGCTGTCGTTGAGGTTGGTCACCGGCTCTCGCGCGATCCAGCTGATGTAGACCAACAGCCCGACGGGAGCACCGACGACTCGCCGCCGGTCAAGCGCCGCCGCGAGCGAGAGGCCTGCCGAAACGTCTCCGCAACCAGCTCGGCCGCCTGCTCATCGCCGACGCGACGGCGCAGGTACCGGTACACCGCCGCGAAGTGCCGGTCGGACAGCACAGCGAAGCAATCCGGCTGATCGATCGAGCGCCTGAGCACGCTCGCGTCGGACTCCGAGCTCATCACTGCATACCGTCCCGTGTTAGCGGCCCGTGAACACGATCCCTGCGGGTGTAACGGGTTTCGCACCGGCGGGTTGTCTTTAGCGTGCTGGGATACATCTCTTTGGCTCGTCGACGGGTTTACGGTCATTTGTGGCCGATCGTCCAGACGGGCGTGGCCGCCGTCGGGGCGTGGTACTGCGCGGTGTTGTTGGGGGTCGAGCATCGGCCGGCGTTCGCGTCGATTGCAGCGGTGGTCTCGCTGGGCGCGGCGTTCGGCGAGCGCCGCCAACGGGCGGTGCAGTTGATCGCTGGGGTGATGTTGGGGATCGTCCTCGCCGATCTGCTGGTGCGGGTGATCGGGGTCGGGCTGCCTCAGATTGGGGTGCTGGTGGTGTTGGCGATGTTGGCTGCGGTCATCCTCGGGGGAGGGGAGCTGCTCGTGGGAGAGGCGGCGGTATCGGCGATTCTCGTCGCGACGCTGTCCTCGACGCCTGAGGTGCGGCTGCTCGACGTTTTGATCGGTGGTGGGGTGGCGCTCGCGGTCCACACGCTCGTATTCCCGCCCGATCCCGTGGTCGGCGTCGCCCGCGCCACGAGCGGGGTCTTCGGCGAGTTGGGAGCCGTGTTGCGTGATGCGTCGGGGGTGCTGACCGGCGGCGACGCAGTTCGCGGAGAGGCGGCTGCCCGAGCGGCCGAAAGGGTTGAGGTCCATGTCGGCGAGTTGAGGCACGCGGTCCTCGTGGGCAGGGATACGGCTCGTTGGGCTCCACTGCGGCGCGGCGCGCGGATTGAGCTCGAGCGCTACGCGCGCATCGTGGACCACGCGGACCTCGCGGCGCGCAGCGCGCGGGTGCTCGTGCGTAACGTCCGCCAGTACGTCCGCAGCGCCGGGCCGCCGCAAGGCGAGCTCGCGGACGCGATCCGGGATCTCGGCCTGGCGGCATGGGAGCTGCCGGCTCAGTTCGGAGAGCCTTGGCGCGGTGGCGATGTACTCCGCATCGCGCTGCAGGCCGCGGGGCGTGCCACCGCCGCCGCGACACACGAACCGACCATCGCTCTGAACGACATCGCGGGCCAGGTGCGTTCGATCGCGATCGACATCGTCAGGGCCTCGGAGGCCAGCGAGACAGCCCACGGCGCCATCGCCGAGGCCCCCACCGAAGAGCTACTCGCCGCACTCCCGTTTCCCGAGCCCGCAGCATCCTGACCGAACCGTCGGGCAGGGCGGTGGTCCTCGAGATGTTTGTCAGTTCTCGGGAGTCCTCGAACACTGTCGGTCCACCAGACCCCGGACGCGCCGGAGTGACACCACCTCGGCGCGCGACCGGACAGGATCGCCCTTTCGGACTACCCGGTCGGGTTCTTACTTCTTCTTGATCGCCTGGACGAAGATGTAGGGGACACCACTCAGCGAGCAGGCCGAGATCGGCTGTGGGATCAGCAGCGAGGCGGATTGGTTCGGCGGGTAGACCCGGAACCCCGCGGCCGTGGTTGCGCCGCACTGGCTCGCGGGAAAGTTCTCCGCGGCGACGATCCGGAGTTTCGCCGTCGCGCTCTGCCCGTTTTGGAGGGTGACGGTCGAGACCGTGGTGCCGCTGACACGGGATGCGGCGCGGCCAAGCTGTTTGCGTTTGAGGTTGATCGCCGAGACGCCGGGGAAGCCGCGAAGCGTGCAGGCGTGCCCTGACAGGTTCGTGAAGTTCAGCGAGAAGAACTGGCTTCCCAGGCCCGCGTTGCCGTCGTCAAGCGACGCCACAAGACCGCCGGTCGCGCACGCCGGCGTTCCCGCCGCTCGGCGGGTATGACCTCCGCGTGGGCAACCGCACTGGCCGCCGCGGCCGCGATCGTGACGGTCGCCAGAAGCAGGCGGCGAGTGTGCCCGGTGAAGGACGGGAAATGCTGCATAGGGTCTCCTTTAAAGCGTTGCGGTGCCGGTGCAAATTGCGCTGCAAGAGCGACTTCGCCGTCCCCCGGGTGAGTTCGCTGGGCGTTTGGCGTCCGCCTAGTACTGACGCGTCGACGCCACGGGTGAGATGCTCACCACTGCCGGACCGGGGCCGCAGAGGTCGAACCGACCCGCGTACCACACTAGGCGCGACGTGGCTCGAGGCGGTGTGATCCCCATCCCGTACGCATATACGGCCGCCGAACACGGTCAGACCTGAACCTATATCCGCCGCGCACCCGGGGCACTCGCGCCGCTACCGCACGGCCGAAACCGGCGCAGCGCCGCCCGGTGACCAGGCGCCCATCATCGACGCAGAGGTCCAAATGCACACTGCCGCATTAACGGAGTCGTTGCCGCGTCGCGGAAGAGGTCGCGTGCTGCGGACGGCCTAGGAGGTGATGCGATATTCGCGTCGTGTTCGTAGGGGGCGGACCACGGGTCGTATGTTGGAGGGATGGCCGACCGTCGGGACGCTGAGTTCACTTACTCGCTGACGGACCGGATCATCCGGCTCAGCCTCGGTGAGTTCGCTGACTTCAGCGGCGCGAAGTTCGACGGCGATTTCGCGCTGGGGCTTGAGGAGGCGCAGCGGCGCAAGCACGATTACGTGGCCGAGCAGGTCGGGATCGGCCCGGGGCGACGATTGCTCGACCTCGGTTGCGGCTGGGGTCCGCTGCTCGCGTACGCCCGGGCGCGCGGCGGGACAGGGGTGGGGGTGACGCTGTCCTCGGCGCAACTGGCGGCCTGCCGCCGGCACGGGCTCGAGGTCTACCTCGAGGACGCCCGGCGGATCGGCCCGGAGCGCTTCGGTACGTTCGACGCCGTGGCGAGCCTCGGCGCGTTCGAGCATTTCTGCTCCCCGGCCGACTATCAGGCGGGACGACAGGACGAGATCTACCGCGACCTGTTCGCCCGCGTCGCCAGCGTGCTGCCGCCGGGTGGCCGCTTCTATCTGCAGACGATGGTCTTCGGTCGCAAAATGATTCCGGCATCGCAGATCGACCTGGAGGCGCTTCGAGCGCTCCCACCGCGGGACTCCGACGAGTGGTACATCGCGCTGCTGGGCCGCCAGTTCCCCGGCTCCTGGCTACCGTTCGGTCAGGAGCAGGTCGTTCGATGTGCCGAGCCGCATTTTCGGCTGGTCTCGATCGTCAACGGCCGCCTCGACTACATCGAGACGATCAACCGGTGGAACGCGCGGATCAGGCTGCCGAGCTTCAGAAAGACGCTGCTCAAGCTCCAGCTACTGCCGCGCTGGCTCACCAGCGCCGACTTCCGCCTCGCTTTCACCTCCGGCGTGAGCGCCAACCAGGTCTGCTTCCAGCGCGAATTGCTAGACCACTACCGCCTCGTATTCGAAAACAGACACTGACGGTTGGACGGCAGTCCCCCGCTGGGAGATCGACTCCCGCCGGCCCGACCCGAACCGCGACGACGATCGAACGCCGCTACTGCAACCGCGCCGGCCGTACACGAGCCCGCGAGTCCGTCCGTGTGGCAATCCAATAGCGCTGCCGGCGGCCTGACGGTGCTCCGCCCAGCTGGGAGGACCAGCCGGCGCTAGATTGAGCGGGTGATCGCGGGACCGGTCCCGGCCAGGAGATGCGCCGCTCGCTTCGCCAGGTGAGCCCGGTCGGCGCCGTTTGCGGCAGCGCGGTCGCTTTGGCGTTGGTGCTCTGCCTGGCGGGGTGCCTCGGCGCCAAGACGGCGGAGGAGCATGCGACCGAGGCCGCGCGCTTGATCGCCAGCACGGAGGGGTTGGCGGTCGAGAGCGTGAGCTGTTCGCCAAATGGCGAGGTGGCGTGGACGTGCACCGGCCGCCTGCAGTCGGGCCGGAAGTTCAGCTGCAGCGTGGGTCCTGTCGGTCGCGTCAGCCAAATCGGTACATGCACGGTGCTGGCGGGCAGGCCATGATCGCGCGGCACTCACTGGTTGGCTAGCGACGCTACTCGCAAGTCCCTGGTCGCCGGCCGATCGTTCGGATCGGCGGTGGCTTGGTCACGGCCGTTTGAGTACACGTTCGATGCCCGCAGCTACACCTGCGGCTTGGGGATGCGCGCCCGATCCGAGCATGGCCAGGGTGTCGGGGGTGCCTTCGTACGCGCGGATCGTTGCCGCGGGGTCCGCGCCGGCATCCAGCAGGGTGGCGGTGATCTCGGCAGCGTTGGCGGGGACGACTTGGCGACGGATCTCGACCCCGTTGGCAGCGGTGTAGTGCAACAGTGTGGCGCGGTGGCCATACGCCGACCGGCGAGCGATCAGATCGGGGGTATCCGCCAGGAGACGTCTCAGTTCCTCGACTCGGCCGAATACGACCGCGTCTACGGCGTGTTCGAAGATCGAGTCGCATTCGCCCTCCACGGCCGACCACGAGGTGAACCCGTGGTCGCGGGCGACGATCAGACGCGCGTCTGGCAGCGACATCGACTCCGCTGAGGCGAGCTCGTCATCACCGGGCTGTCCGTCAGACCGCCAGCGTGGCGCATCAAACCAATTGCCAACGAGCACCTCGGCAGCGCGCTCGTGGACGGCGTGCGCGCCCCGCAACGCGTCGGCGAACGCCGAAAGCTGCGCCCCGATGACCGGTCCCGCAATAGAGCCGCTGCGATCCCAAAGCGCTCGAACCGCAGCCACAGCGGGCGCGACATACACCGCTGTCTCGCGCATACCCGAACTCTGCCACTCGAGATGGCGCCCTGCTTCTTGCGCCAACAGCCGTGTCGTTTGCTAGGCCGTCGGCCGAAAGGGCGTCGCGGGCGAGGCGCGCGAACTCACGATCCTGTTCGTGGCGAAGCGCTCGCCGCGCGAGACGGGTCTTCCGCGCCTCTTGTATCGCAAAGCACTCGTCAGATCGGGGACGGCTCAGAACGCAAGAGCGCTCGCGCCTGACCTGCTCGTGTGCCACTAAGTTGTGCGGTCAGCGCGCGCCATCCAGCGCCCGAGTCTTCCGCTTCGCGGACGAGCGGCAGTGCGACGCCACTGGTGCCTGTCGTCCCGAGGGGAAACGGCCGGGCCTGTCGATTCGCGCGTCGTCCCGGTGTACGGATCGCACACATAGGTGAGGTCGATACCCCTGAGCTCGGCCGTATCGCGGGATCGTTATCGGACCGCCGGATGGGCGAGCAGGACCCGGACTTCCCTAACCCCAGGGCGGAAGCCGACTGGATCGGACAAGCACTGCACGCAGACGTCGTCATGGTGCCGGAAGCCGGGCACAAACCCCCAATCGCAACGACCAGACCTCACGACCAACGCCATCGTGGGCTTCCTCGCGACCGTCCACTGACCATGGAACGCCCCAGATCGGAGCTCGCCACATGAAGATCCACGCGCTGAGGACCGGAGCCGTGCGCGTCAAGCACAGCTTCCTCTTCCCCCGCCCCGGCCCGCGCCGCCAGTTGGACCTGTTCCTGCCCGGCCCCTTCTCAGACCCGCTACCGATCCACTGCTGGGCGATCGAGCACGACGGACTCCTCCGGCTCATCGACACCGGTGAGACCGCCGCAGCGCGCAACGTGCCGTTCGCGCGCATGGAGGTCACACGCGAGCAAGAACTCCCCGCCGCGATGGCCGCAGCCGGCCTGTCGCTCAACGACGTCTCGGAGGTTGTGCTCACCCACGCCCACGGCGACCACATGGACGGGCTGGTCCACGTGCACGGGCGCGTCTTGATCAACGAGGTGGAACTGCGGTTCCTCGGCTCACCCATGGCACGGGTCATGCGTCGGGTCCTGCGCCAGCCGCTGCCGCCCGGGTTCGCCCCCGAACCCTTCGCGCTCGACGAGAGCCCGGTCGGCGCGTTCGCTCGACGCCAGGCCCTCAGCGACGACGGCCGCATCATTGCGGTCGACACACCAGGCCGCACCCCCGGTCACATCTCCATGATCTGCGTCGACGACAAAGGCCGCCAAGTGATGCTCGCCGGTGATACGACCGACTCGCTCGAACAACTGCAGTCGCGCCGCCCCGACGCCGTCGCACCGAACGCCAACGTGCACGTCGCCACCATGGAAACCATCCTGGCCCATTGCGCGCAACACCCAACGATCTACCTGCCGTCACACGACCCCGAGTCAGCGGCACGCTTCCGTAGCCAGCGCACGTCAGCTGAGACACCCGTCGCCGTAGCGTGACGCTGCCCCACCACCAGTCGACCCAGAGAACCGGATACTGGACAATCAAGGACAACACCGGACTCACAATGATCATGTCCGAGTCCGAGGACGCCGCCAACCAGATGAGCGAGCAGGTCAGATCAGCCGTCCCCGGCGCCGTGACCCTCGAGAACGTCGAAGTGCGCGAGGTCGCCGCGCACGCCTGACCGAGTATCGCGACGCGACCGGTCTGCGGCCTGCCTTCACGGCCTGCACGCGCGCGCCTAGCGCCTCCTCGCCGCCGTCGCGGCGTCCGGCGCCACAATCCGTGCACTGCAAGGGAAAGCCAACGCCTATGACGGTCTGCGACTACCGCAACGCCCGGACAGCTGGATCCCCGGCTGTTTCCGTCACCCTGCCACTAGCCGCCTCACACAAGAGTCCCCCTTCAGCCGGGGGACACGCCCTAGCGGTGACCAGCCCGAAGACCCGGATTGCGCGGATGCCGGGGCGCTCCACCAACCGGCTCCGCCCCGGCTGCGGGCGCCGACCAAAAGGCGAGGCAGGTCTATGCGCTGATGCGAGCGCGCCCCCGCTCATTGGCCAAGAAGTGGTGCGGGTGGACGTCGGTCGAGCGGTTGGCCATTCCCGACGCGTCGACGGCGGCGACGTAGCTCGCACGTTTGGGTGGCGAGCGCCCGTCTTGGCGAGGATCAGGGAGACTTTCCTCGTGACCATCGACGATCTGTTCGCCCGGCCGACGGAGAATGATGCGACGGCGGCCAGGGTCATTGATTTCCTGCGCTCCGAAGGCGCCGGCGACCTCGGGCATGCCGGGGCGCGCACACTGCTCGCCCATCTTGTCGGCTCCTACGAGATCGTGAGGCGATGGGAGCAATCGACCGTCATCGCGCACGCTGCGCTCGTCCACAGTGTCTATGGCACCGATGTTTACGCGCGGCCGCTTCTGCCGCTGACGAGGCGGCACGAGCTGATCACTCTGGTCGGGGAGCAGGCCGAGCGCCTCGCCTATCTGTTCGCGGTGACACCGCGGGATCCGCTCTTTGCCGGCACTCATGCCTGGCTGCGCGGTACGCCCCAGCGGCCGGTCGGTGAGGCGGACGGTGTGGTCGAGTCGCCCGCCAGCCGCGATGAGGGCGATGCGCTGATCGTCCTACACATGGCGAATCTGGCCGAGCAGGCGCAGGCCCGTGACGGTCGCCCCGGAGTGTGGCTTGCGAAGCTTCGCGACCTGGCCGAGGTGGTCATCGAGAGCGACGCCGTGACCCTGCCCGTGTTCCTCGCCGAGCTCGCCACGTTCACGGCGACCGATGAGGAGCACATGCGTGATCTCTATCGCGCCGGTCTAGCCGACGGTGAAGATCTGGACGAGCGGCGCAACCGGCTCGCGCTGGCCGCCGCGACGTGCTCGGTCGTACCGGAGCCATGCATCTGGCTGGCTCATCTTTCGCGCTGTCGGCATGACGCGTCGGGCGCCACGTGGTGGGCGCGATCCGCGCAACGGCGCCTGCTGAAGCTAGGGACGGTATGGGACAAGCGCTTGACCTTTGGCGAGTGGGGTCAGCTCGCGCGGCGCCTCGAGCGACCCAGTGGTGACGATGCGTCATCGTCGGTCGAGCTGATCACTGATCCGGCCGCGCTTCATGCTGCACTGTGTCAGCGGCGAGATCACACGGTGTCACCCGCGCCGCCGCCGGCCTTTGCCGATAGGGGCACGCCACCCAGCGACGCGGAGGGGCGGAAGCGCTTTCACCAATACATCGATGCCGTTGCCGGCACGACCGACGGGACCGGTCGCGGCGAATATCCGGGTCTTGAGTTACGGCCGTGGCACGATGCGTCTGACTTCCCGGTGGCGGGCTACCTTGAGGCGCACTTCTCGGAGATCCGTGACGAGGTTCTCGCTCTGGAACCAGCCCGGTTTCACCGTGAAAGTGAGCGCATCGGACGAGCGGGCGATTGGGACGTGGCGTTCTTCTACGAGCGCGGCCGACGGCACGAAGAGGTGTGCGAGGCCTGCCCGGTCACGACCCGTGGAATCGAGACCATGTCGGCGATGCGAACAGCAAGCGGGTTGATTTATGTGTCGCGGATGCGACCAGGAACGCACATCCAGCCGCACCGCGGCCCCACGAACCTGCGACTGCGGTGTCATCTCGGCATCACCGTGCCTGACGGCGACTGTGCGCTACGCGTCGGCGACGACACCCGGCAGTGGCAAGACGGACAGTGCCTGGTATTCGATGACTACCTCGAGCACGAGGCCTGGAATCACACCGAGCAAGACCGCATCGTCCTCATCGTCGATCTCTGGCACCCGGGATTGTCACCCACCGAAGTTCGGTTGCTGGAGGGGCTGCATGGCTACGCCTACGCCTACGCTCGACGGCTTCAGCGTTACTGGGCCGCCAACGAGGAAGCGGTAGTTACACCACGCCGGCCCGCGAGCCGCCCCGCGGTCGGCCGCGGTCAGAAGTCCCCGCCGCCGAAGTCCCCGTCGCCGCCGTCACCCCAGCCGCCGTCGCCGCCGTCGCCGCCGTCGCCGCCTCCGTCTCCGTCTCCGTCCCCGTCTCCGTCGAACAGGCCAGCGGCGCCGAAACCGAGGCCGGCGCCAAGGGCCGAGCCTACGAGCAGTCCCGGCAGCATGCCACCGCCACCGAACCCGTTGAAGTAGCCGCCCATCAGCGGCCCGAAGTGACGTGGCGCATTCCAGTAGTCGGTCTGTCGGCCGCCGACCGTCACCTGTCTGCCGTGCGGTGCAAAGCCGTCCTTAATGCGCACCGCGTCGGCGGCGCACGCCGGAACCGGGCGCGGCTGACCGCCGGGGGGCGCCCAATCGATGTCCTCGGTCGACGGTCCGTGGCGAGGATCGAAGAAGCACGGTGGCCGTCGCTCCGGGGGCGGCTTGCCGTCCAGTAGCGCCTTGGTGTACGCCATCGCGAACCGGCCCTCCTCAAGCGTCTCACTCACCGGCGCGAGATCTTCGGGCCGCTTGGCGCGGTCGAAGATCTCGCTGGCGCGCTGGTAAGCCTCTAGCGCCTGCTCGTAGCGCTGCTTGGCGGCGTCGGCGACACCGGGCATCCCGATGTCGACGTCCAGCGACCGAATGTCGTCGCCAAGGGAGACAAGGTCGTCCTGCGCGGACGCGCGGACCTCCTCCCACTCGCGCTCATGACGCGACTTGTGTCCGAAGAAGGGCATTGCGCATCAACCATACCCCGCAAGGGTGGGACCCGTCGACGGTGGACCGCCCCAACCGACCTCGCCAGCCAGTCGGATCGTCGCCCACCCGAGGCCAGACATGCCTGACGATGCGTGAACGATGCCCGGCGGCCGGACACTTGGCGCGCTCCGCCGCTCTCCGCTTCCATTACAACTTGCCCGCTGGGCTCTTCCGCTTCCGCGTGATCAAGATCGTCACGATCCGGCCGTGAACGCCGGCGGCGTCCGATCCGTTTCGCCCACAGCGAGCAGCGCAACCAGTGCGGGCGCACCCGCTCGTCCGGCAGAGCAGCCACGATGCGACAGCGGTCTGACTGAGGATGCGCCCCTCCATGCGGGACACAAGCAGCCACGACGTCGGTGGGCTGATGCCCGCGTGAGAACGAAGGCGAGTCGAGCCGCGCGTGGCCGCGCACCTCGTGCTCGCCACGAGCAGGCATGCTGACGAGGACGGTCGCGCAGCTGCCGGCACGCAGACGGAGTGCTCTGGCCGCGGCTCGGAGTTCGACGGCGTCGCGATCGACGCCCAGGGCCGGCATTGCGGAGCGCGATCTGCGGGCGCAGCCCGGGCCTGACGGTCGACTGCCGCTCCGCTAGGGGCTGCACAAGCTCTGGACGGCCACGGGCTCACTACTGGTGCGGACGTGCAGCATCAGCGCGGCGTTGCGTCGGCGGAACGCTGCTCACACCTGGGAATCGAGAAGCCGACTGCTGGCCACGATGCCGCCCGCCACCGGCCCCCCGGTAATGCTTGGTGGACCGGATAGGTGCTGGAATGCGTCCTATGACCGACGACGCCGACACAACCCCTGTCCCGCCTGATCCCGACGACCACGTCGCCCGCCTGCAAGCGCAGATCGATGCGGCTAAGGCCCGCCGCGCGGGCTACCGCGCCCAGGCCGCCGAGACAGTGGCCCGAGGGGGTCCCGCGCGCGCGACGGACGAGGAGCTGGGGATCATCAAGACCGACGACACGGCCGGCGGGATCGCCGCTGACGCGAGCCAGGCGATCCGGAGCAGGCTGGGCCGCCTGATGTCGCGGTTCGGGCGGGGCGGGAAGAACTAGGGGAACGCTCAGCTGTCGACGGAGGGGAGTCGGTGGCGAACGCGCGCAAGCTGGCGAGCCTGTTCGTGGCAACGCGCAAGCTGGCGCCGGCGTCGGCGGAGTGCTGGATCGTCGCCTATGAGCTATAGCCGCGTGCCCGCCACCTCGAGCACGAAAAGCGCTCGTCCCGGAGCTCACCGCTCGATACCGCGGGCCGCGGCACGCTCGTGATCGCTTTGTCGCGCGAAGGCGATCGTGAGCTCTCCCTCGCCGCGGACGATAGCCCCCGTGGCGCTGCGATAGCGCGGCTCGCTCTCCGCGTGCTGTCGGTCGCCAAGCCTTACTCGTACACCGCTCCGTCGATCAGCTCTCTGTTTCCGACGGGCTGCGAGAGAACCACGCGGACCGGCGTTTCCGGGTTTGGTCTTTGGATCTGAAGCCCTGGCTCAGGCTTGACGTACAGCGTCAGGACGAGTTCGTGCTCGCTCTCAAAGAGGTCGGGCGCGAGCACCCGCCCGTCGGCCCGGCGGCCGCCGGCGACCGTCTGCTCTGTCACGCATATCCGCAGAACAGTGTCCTCGGGCTTGAGCTCGACAACTTCGTCCAGGTGCCAAGAGGACGCCCGGATCCCGTCGCGGGTTGCGCGCAGCGGCCGACCGCTGCGCTTCGCTACGCACGACCACGAGCCGCGCTTGGCGTCGTGTTTGACGACGACCGTCAGCAGCTTCGGCGGGAGTCCACGTCCGAACTGCACCTGAGTGTCGGTCCGCGCGAGCAGCCGCCAGCCTACGAGCTTCCCATCGAGTTGTGCGGCAAGGGCGGTCACGGCTGGATCGGAGAGGTCAAGCGGCTCGGGCGGGCGCTCTAGTAAGAGCGGCGAGAACGGTAGGCAGGCTCCGTCGCTGACAAACGCGGGTACCCGTGGTGCCGGGAGTGGCTCGAGTACGGCGCAGCGCTGCCAGTCGCGCGCAGAGGGCACGCCCCGCCCACGCGCGACAAGCCGGGAAAGAAGACCATCGCCGTGGCTCGCCATGCAAACAGACTACCGCCGGCCCCGTTTGCCGCCTGCGAGCCGCCGACCGATCCAGCGGGGGGTCTCACGACCTTAGTGGCGAAGCAGTCGTGCTCGTGCGGGCGATTGAGTGATCGCCAAGGGAGTCGCCCGCCAACCGCCCCAGCTGACGATCGCCGGCGAGACATAGGCATCGTCGGCTCGCGACCCATGCGAGACGATTGCTCTTCGGGAATGCGACGCTCGCGCGGGGGGGTGCGGTTCGGCGGAGGCGCACGGCTGAGTTTGGGCGAAGGCGATCACGCCGCCGGGTTGGCCCCGACGATCCAGATCGTGGCATTGCGCAAGCCGGCTCAGCGGTGTGTCCGACGCTCCCGCGCCGCGAAAGCAATCATGCCCCCGGCGCCGGCACGGCACGCCCCGATCGGCGCGATTCAGATGTCTAAAGGAGTGGCGCTGCTCGAGCAGTCCGCGGTATGAAAGCAATGGTCCGCGCGGGCGGTGCGGGCTCGGCTACTGCCCGTAGACGTCGCAATACTTTGCCCCGGCTGAGTGTCCGCGACCTTTGTCCGAGCAGCTGTCCCAGGGAACGCCGGTCGATCCAGCGGGCGGATCGAGGTCGGCTATTAGCGCCCTTCGGCTCTCGCAGCGACGTGCGAATGCGATCCGGGGTCATAAACGTGTCACTAGGCCAATGTGACCCCCGTCAGGCGGTGCACGAGCTCATCGGCGACGATCGCGTGCGCGTCGCAAATGCGGCCGATGTGAAGCAGCGAGTCGGTCTCAGCCGCTACCGCTCCGTCCCCCAGTCGTAGAACGACGGGCACGGACGGGGCGAGGTCACTGGCAGCCAGAACGATCTCGACGTTCACGAGGTCGGTTGAGGTGACGGCGGCGACCACCGCGCAGCGGCGGATACCGAGCAGCTCAAGGGTCACTCGATCCTCTCCGCGCCCGATCGAGACCGGGATCCCGGCGTCACGAGCCAGCCTCAGGCACGGTGCACCCGGATCGCGCTCGACCGCGAGCACCGGGATGCCGGAGCGCCGGAGGCGCTGGGCCAGACGGAAGCCGACCTGCCCGAAGCCGACGAGCAGCACGTGCCGGACCGCGGGCGCTGCACGCGCGCCGAACAGGGCGGTCAGCCGCGGCCGGCTCAGCCTGCGAACGAGCGCGGCGGTGAACACGGCCAGCAGTAGCACGGCGGCGATCGTGTCGAGCGTCGAAACGAGCTTGAACCACGCCGGCGCCCGCGCCGCGCCCGGCGCCCCCGCGACGGTCGCCACCGACCTCGTGCTGAAGTACAGGGCGTTCAGCAGATCGTCGTGGACGGCAACTATCGAGCTTCCCGCCTCCACGAGCAGGGCCGCGAGCAGTCCCATCCCCGCCCCGATCAGCAGACGCAACGCGTCATCTACCAAGGGCACGCCGCTTCGGACACGGCGGACCGGCTCGGCACCGGCCGCGAGGCATTGCGCGGCGAGCTCCTCCGCCACGAGGTCTGCCGGCGACCGGACATTCACCGTCGGCACCGCGCGATGCAGCTCACGCGTGACGGTCGCATCGAACATCGTCGTCCACACCGGCAGCTCGGGCCGGACGTGAGCACTCAGCAAGGACAGGCGGAGCGACAGGACGTCATCCCGGGTGAGGATCACGACCGCTAGACCGGTCTGGCTCAAGCGACGCGGAGATCTCCGCGTCGGACGCGTATTCCACGTACTCGGCGCTGTGCCCGCCCTGCTCAAGCCGCGACACGAGCGCCTCGCCGAGGCTCTCTTCGTCGCCGAGGACAAGAATCGCCCGTCCTGTGGGGCGCATTGCGCCAGCCATCGGCGGAGCCTACATACCGACCGCTCGGCGGAATTTGTTGCCGCACCGCCGTTACCGTTGGAGAGGCGAGGGACGTCCAGGAACGTAGTCTCTTACGCTCGCCGCCGGGACCGGCAAAATGGCGATTACCAGGGCCTGCCAGAGACGGCCAGTCAGAGCACCTAGCGAGCTCGACCGTCCTACGAGGGGCTGCGCTTCCGGATCCTCGCGCGCGAGCAGCATTCTCGGTGCCGAGGATGACAGCGCTGGTTGTCGTCCTTAACGGAAGCGGCCCGTTCGTTTGCAGATGTGCGACGAAAGGCGATGAGCTAGCGCCACGGTCGGGCGACGGTCGGCTTCCGCTCTGCCTCTCGAACGGGCAGCCGCGCGGGCACGACGCAGGGTCACTGGTGGAAATCGTCGTCCGTTCCAGAAGGCAGCTCAAAACCGGCGCGCACTTCCGCTCCGGCCTGATCGTCTAGCAACGACCTTGCCAGCAGTGGGCACGTCGGCGGGCGCGCAATTGGCGACGAGCATGGCTCGCGTCGGTTGCGGAGCCGGCCCTGCATTCGTGTTGTCGCGGTAGTTCGGCCCGTCGTGCGGGTTGGCGACTTTACGGGGCACGGGATGTCACGCGCCTGTCGGCTCTTGGGCTCTGCTGGGTGGTGGGAGTCGGAGTAGGCGCGCGAAGCCATTGGGCATCCACCAGTTCCAGTGGCCCATGATCGCGACGAGCGCGGGGACGAGGAGCGTGCGGACGATCACGGCATCGATGAGCACTCCGAACGCCAGCGCGGTGGCGATCATCTCGACGACGATGTCCGGGGCGGTGCTCAGCGAGGCGAACGAGATCGCGAGGATGAGGGCGGCGCAGGTCACGAGCCGTCCGGTGCGCGCGAGCGAGCCGACGATCGCTTGGTTGGTCGATCCGGTGCGGTCGTACTCCTCGCGGGTGCGGGCGAGGATGAATACCTCGTAGTCCATCGAGATCCCGAATAGGAAGGCGAATGAGATGATCGGGATCCAGTTGCGGATCGAGCCGGTTGCGGGCACGCCGTAGAGCAGGTTTGAGCCGCGGCCGTTCTGCCAGAACAGCACGAGGAACCCGAAGGTCGCGCCGAGCGAGATGAGGTTGACCACGACTGCCTTGGCGGCGAGCGTGACGGAGCGGAACGCGCGCGCGAGGATCAGGAAGGTGACGATGGCGATCACGCTGAGCATCAGCGGGAAGTTGCCGTAGACGGCGCTATTGAAGTCGACGTTCTGGGCGGTGTTGCCGCCGACCTCGACGCGACCGGAACCGCTCGCCAGCGCAGCGCGCAGACGGGTCACCGTTGCGGTTCCGGCAGACGTGTTGCCCTCCGCGGTCGGGATCACGCTCAATAGCGAGTCATTGCCACGCCGGAATGAGGAGGTGGCGGGAGCGAGGACGGTGTAGACGCCCGGTGTGGCGGCCGCGATCGAGAACGCGCGCTCAGCGGCGGCCCGGCCGCCGTGCGTCAGTACCTGGATCGGGAACACGACGGCGCTCGGCACGCCCTGGCGCTCGAGGGCGTGCAGGGTTCGGGCCGGCTGACCGTTCCCGCCGAGCGAGTTCGCTCGTGGCTGGCCCGTGTTCATCGACAGGGCCGGGACGGCGAGACCGATCACGATCGCGAGTCCGACGGCGGCTGCGACGCAGCGGCGGTGTACGATCAGCTTGGCCCAGGACTCCCACCGGCAGCTGAAGGTGGTCGAGCTGGAGCGCACGCGGTGTTTGTCGAGCGCTGGGCCCCACGCGGCGAGGATCACGGGGAGCAGCGTGACGGCCGCGGTGATCGCGACGAGCGGGATCAGCATCCCGGCCAGACCAATGCTGCGCAGGAACGGCACGGGCAGGACCACGAGCGAGAGCAGTCCGACGGCGACGGTCGCTCCGCTCAGGACGACCGCCCGGCCGGCTGTGGGGCCGGCGGCGAGGATCGCCTGCTCGTTCGAGCGTCCGGCGTCGCGTTCCTCGCGCCAACGGGTGATCAGCAGCAGCGAGTAGTCAACCGCGACCCCGAGCCCCATCACGGCGACCAGGTACTCGACAAGGAAATTGACGCCGATCGCCTGCTCGAGCCCCAGGACGAGCAGGAAGGTGGTGAGGATCGACGGGATCGCGATTAGCAGCGGCACGATCGCGACCGCCGAGGTATACACGAACAGGAGCACGGCGAGTGCGCCGAGCGCGCCGATCACGGTGATGACGAGCACGCTCGGCCCACCTCCGCCACCGCCAACATTCGACTGGATCTGCTCGAACCCGGTCATCGAGACGGACACCCCTGCGGGCGCTGCGGCGCGCAGCGCGGGTCCGATCCGGTCCACCACGCCCTGGCCCGCCCCGACATCGGGGTTGGGCACGTCGATCAGCGCCCACGTGGTCTGACCGTCGCGTGAAATGAGCTTCGGGTTGTGCGTGTTGTCGTAGTCCGCAACCGCGACGCGGCCCGCTCTGTTGGCCGCGGCGAATGTGCGCGCGGCGGCGGCCTGGCCTGCGGCGGTACCCATGCCCTCGCCGGCCGGCAAGTGTAGAACGGCGATCGTTGGCTGCTCGTTGCCGTCGATGCCCAGGCTCCTGATGATGTGGGCGTTGGCGTCGTAGCCGGCCGTGCCCGGGGTGTTGAAGTTGTGCGAGAGCCCACCGGTCGCTGAGGACACGGTGAGGACGCCAACGATGGTGAGAGCGATCCAGGCGAGGGCGACGAGGCGCCGATGGCGGAGAGCGAGATGCGTGATGGAGGTCATGGCAGGCAAGCTAGGCGGCGAACGAGCCGCTGTCGTCGGCCTCGCGGACGCACTTCGGAGCGGCCGAGAGCGGTATGCCGCGGCGCGTGCCGGCGCCGTCGAGTACTCCTGGAGCAGTAGTCGGGCGCCGTTCGCTCGGCCGACGACGCGCCACGACGTCCGGAGTAGCGTTCGCGTGCATGTCGAATCGCGCGCTCCGATTCCTCGACGTCGGGCTGGCGGTGATCGCGGCCGCGGCGCTGATCACCGAGGGCTCGCTGCGCGCAACCGGTGGCCTGTCGCCCGAGGCCTACATTCTTGCGATCGCGTCGGCGGCGCCGCTCGCCTGGCGAACGCGGGCGCCGCTCGCGGCGCTCGCCGGTGTCGAGGTCGGCGCGGTCCTGTGCGTCGTTGCATTTGACGCAGGGTGGGCCGCAATCGGGATGGTGATCGTGGAGCTCTACACCGTCGCGCGCCTTGGTAACCGGCAGCGGTCGCTGGTGGTCGGCGGGGTGACCGCGATCGGAGTGATCATCGCGATCACGCTGATCGAAGGCTCGCCGGAGCTGACCGCCATCGGGCTCCGGCTCCTCCTCGTGTTCGCAGCGCTCGCCGCCGGAGACACGGTCCGCTCCCGCCAGGCGCTCGGCGCGGCAGCGCGCGAGCGCGCAGTGCGGGAGGCACGCGAGCGCGAGGAGGAGAGCCTGCGCCGCGCGGCCGAGGAGCGCGTGCGGATCGCTCGCGAGCTGCACGACACGCTGGCTCACTCCCTTGTTGCGATCAATGTCAGGGCGAGCGTCGCGGTCGATCTTCACGACTCCCAAGACCCGTCCGCGGCGCTCGAGGACATCAAGCAGGTCTCGGCCACCGCGCTGCGCGATCTCCGGACGACCCTCAGCTTCCTACGCGAGCCGGCCGAGCAGGCGCCGACCACGCCGGCGTTTGACCTTCGGTCACTCCCCGGGCTCGTGGAACAGGCACGCTCCGCCGGGCTGCGCGCGGACATGGATGTCGATGTCGATGGTGCTGCCGTCCCGTCGGCAATCGGCGGGGCGGCCTTCCGCATCGTCCAGGAGGCGCTGACCAATGTGCTGCGCCACGCTGACGCGTCGAGCGCGCACGTGAGCGTCCGCGCGTGCGCGGACGAGCTCGAGATCGACGTCACCGACGACGGTCACGGCGACACTATCGGTGTCGACCCCGGGCTTGGTCTGCGCGGCATGTTCGAGCGCGCTACGGCCCTCGGCGGCCGCCTTGACGTTGGCCCCCGCGAGCAAGGTGGCTGGCGCGTTCACGCCGTGCTTCCGCTGAGCGGATGGACCCGTTCATGACTCCGACCAGTGTCCTACTGGCCGAGGACCAGCCGATGGTCCGAGCCGGGTTCCGCGCGTTGCTTGACTCGCGCGACGACATCGAGGTCGTCGGCGAGGCCGCGACCGGCGCGCAGGCGCTCGATCAGGTCCGCGCGCTGGATCCCGACGTCGTCGTGATGGACATCCGCATGCCCGAGATGGACGGGCTGGAGGCAACGCGGCGCATCACAACCGACCCGGCGCTCAACCGCACACGCGTCTTGGTGCTGACGACATTCGAGCTGGACGAATACGTCTTCGGAGCGCTCGACGCGGGCGCCAGCGGCTTTCTGCTCAAAGGCGGCGAGCCCGCCGACCTCATCCACGCGATCCGGGTCGTGGCCGCCGGCGACGCACTGCTCGCCCCCAGCGTCACGCGTCGGCTGATCGACACCTACGTCACAACCTCGCAACCCGCAGCCCAGACCGACCACGACCTGCTGGACGAGCTAACGAGCCGCGAGCGGGAAGTCCTCGGCCTCGTCGCGTCCGGCCTAACCAACGCGGAAATCGCGCAACAGCTTCAGCTCAGCCCACTAACCGCCAAAACGCACGTCTCCCGGATCCTGATGAAACTCGGTGCACGCGACCGAGTGCAGCTCGTCGTAATCGCGTACCGGAGCGGAATGGTCGACCGACAACCGAGCCAACACCTCGAATAGGTTGCGGTATCGAGGACTCGCCCAGAGTCCCGCTTTCCGAAGCGCGCGTGCCTCGGCGACCAATGGGCCCGAAACCCGCAATGCGCGGAAACCGAGCAGGCGCCGGCGCGCCGTGCTTGCAAGATCGCTGCTAATGATCCGGCCGGAGCAGAAGTGCACCGCCGGTCTCGAGCTGCTCCTGGGTCGGACGACCGATTTCCACCAGTGACCTGCGTCGTGCCCGCGCGGCTGCCCGTTCGAGAGGCAGAGCGGAAGGCGACCGTCGCGCTAGCTCATCGCCTTTCGTCGCACGTCTGCAAACGGAGGGGCCGCTGCCCTTAAGGACGACGAGGAGCGCTGATCGCCTCGCTTCCGCAACACACCGAGGAGGCGCGAGTGCGGGGGGCTCTGGTTTCAGACGGCCGCGTCGACTAGAGCAGGCGGCAAACCAGTCCGCTCTCCAAAGGAGGGAGCCATGTCTGCTCAGCAGTTGTTGGACGCCGCCGGCCGCCCGCGCTCGCCGGCAACGATGCCCGGTCATCACGTCGGCCGGATCCCGCCGAACAAGGGCCGTCGGTATCCGGCGGATCCGCCCACGGTCGATGAGATCGTTGCGGTCATGCGTCAGGCCGGAGACGATCGTCACGGCCGGCGGATGCGCGGGCTGATCGTGGTGCTGTGGGCGAGCGGGCCTTCGGATCCACGAGGCGCTCACGCTCACCGAGACCGACCTCAACGGGCGGCGAGGCAGTCTCCTCATCCGCCACGGCAAGGGCGATCGCCGTCGCGAGGTGGGGATGGATCCCTGGGCGTGGTCGGTACTGGCCGAGTGGACGGCGGACCGGATCGCGCTGCCAGCGGGGCCGCCGTTCTGCGTGATCGGCGGGCCGACTCGCGGCCTCGCATGGTCGGCCACTGCGGTCCGCGCCGAGCTGCGCCATCTCGCCATCGAGGCTGGGGTGCGGCGCCGGTTCGCGCCACACCAGCTCCGCCATGCGCATGCCGTCGAGCTGCTGCATGAGGGCATCCCGCTGCCGCTGATCCAGCGCCAGCTCGGGCACGCCTACCTATCGACCACCGGCACGTACGTGGAAGGGATCTCCTCGGAGGAGATCATCGGCGCGATCCACGGCCGGAAGGCACCGATGATGCACGCAAGCGCCGGGCTCGAGCTCTGACGAGCGCCCGTTCGGCGGGAGCGCTACGGCGCTCCCGCCGTCACTGCCCCGTCCGGAATCACTAAGGAGAAGCCCGGGGCACAGCAGCGTGTTTCGGTCGTCCAACCCGGAAGCGGCGCTTCGTTCGCTCGACCGCGGCGAGCCGAGCGGTGAGCTAGACCATATGGGGTGAGGGCCGTCCGGCCCTTGATGTAGAAGTGGCCGGTTCCCCCACGACGGTCGTGGGTGGATGTTCATGCCGCGTGGTTGCACCCATGCGGCGGTCCCACAATCGAATAGGAGGGGAGCCAGCCATGGCGAAGGCTAAGACCCTGGTCGGCTTGGATGTGCACGCGACGAAGATCGTCGCGGCGGTCCTCGACGCCGAGAGCGGTGAGCTGCGGACGTTCCGGATGAACGGTGATGTGGGGGACGCGGCGGCGTTCTGCGCCGGGCTCGCGAGGCCGGTGCGTGCTGCGTATGAGGCAGGCCCGACCGGCTACGGGCTCGCGCGCGAGCTCGCGAAGCGTCGCGTGGAGTGTGTGGTCGCGGCGCCGAGCAAGATCCCGAGGGCGTCGGGGGACCGGGTCAAGACCGACCGTCGTGACGCCGAGTTGCTGGTCCGGTTGCTGTCGGCAGGCAAGCTGCACGCGGTCAGGGTGCCGGGGCTCGAGGAGGAGGCGCTGCGTGATCTGGTTCGCGCCAGGGAGGCGGTGCGCGTGGATCTGATGCGTTGCCGGCACCGGCTCTCGAAGCTGCTGCTGCGTCACGGGATCCGGTTCGATGACGGACCGGCATGGACTCAGCGGCACCGCGATTGGCTGACGACGATCGCGCTGCCGTGGCCGGCGGCACAGGCGACGATGCTCGACGCCCAAGGCGCGATCGACGCGCTGGCTCACCGTCGCGACCAGTTGGAGCGAGAGATCGTCGCGCTGGTACCCGGCTCGCCGTGGGTGGTGCAGGTCGGCCGGTTGCGGTGCTTGCGCGGTGTGGACACGCTGACCGCGGTCGGGTTGTGTGCCGAGGTCGGCGACTTCGAGCGGTTCGCCAGAGCGGAGCAGCTGATGAGCTACGTCGGGCTCGTCCCGTGCGAGTCAACGACCGGGCAGCAGCGCCGGCTCGGGTCGATCACCAAGACCGGGTCCGGGCACGCCCGCCGGTTGCTGATCGAGGCCGCCTGGCACTACCGCCCGCGCCCCCGGATCGGCAAGGCGCTGAACGATCGCCAGAGCGGACAGCCCGCCGAAGCGATCGCCATCGCCTGGTCAGCTCAGCAGCGGCTGCACCGCACCTGGGCCAGGCTCGAACGGCGCGCCAAGCGCAGCACGATCATCGCGGTTGCGGCGGCCCGCGAACTCGCCGGGTTTGCCTGGGCGGTCACCCAAATCGAGTGACCACGCCCGACGACAATCGCTATCCCGTCGGCTGGGTCGGTGGCGGCCCGGCAACGCGCGGGAAACCCGCGACGGTGCTATGAGCAACCCGCCCCGAACGGGGCTGGCCACGCCCGATGCTAGACAGCGGCTCCCCACGACGAACCATGGTCCTGCGGCATCCCAAACCCGCGAATATCAGCCTGACCGCGCGTCGCGCACAGCCTGCCGGACCGCCACCCACCCAGCCGACCACAACCCCGAGACACCAACCGCACATGCGAGAAATCAACGTTCCCGACTTGACAAACGACTCCCCATATCAGCACCGCGGCGGCTGACCGTCGGCTCCCGCTCCGCATCGCCAAGCAGGAGCGACCCAGCAATGCCACGGGCTCACTGCTGAAGGTCGTCCCGAGCAGCGACGACAGCGGCTACTGCTGGCGCAGGGCAAGCAGGCGCCGCGTCCTGCCAAATGTGCGCATTGCGGGTCTGAAGCGACACGCGGTTCGGATGCATCTCGCAGACGGGAAGCAAGGCTTACGTCGGCTCGGGTAACTCACACGTGTACTCGCGTCGGCGGCGCGCTGGCCGCGCGTCTCCCGGCCAGCTGGAGTAGGCGTCGGGCGCGCTCGGCAACCGGGAGGTCGACGAACTCGCCGTCGGGCAGCTTGACGGCGTCGCCGGCGGCTGCGTCGAACGCGTCGAGCACGGTCTGCGCCCGTTCGAGCTCTTCGGCGGAGGGGGTGAAGACGTCGTGGAGGACCGGGAGTTGCCGTGGGTGGATCGCCGACTTGCCGAAGAACCCGAGGGAGTGGGCGAACCCGGCTTGGGCGCGTAACCCGGCCTCGTCATCCAGATGCGCGTAGACGCTGTCGATGGGGGGATCGAGGCCGGCGGCGCGCGAAACCACGACGAGGTGCGAACGGGCGTAGAGCGTCTGCAGGTTGCCGTCGGTGGCGCCGAGGTCACGACGCAGGTCGATGCCGCCCAGAGAGAGATGTCGCACGCCGGGCGCCGAGGCGATCTCCTGCGCGGCGAGGATCCCACGGGCGCTCTCGATGGCGCAGATCAGCGGCGTGTCCGGCGCCCGGTCGCGGACCCACTCGACGTCCCGAGCGGACTCGACTTTGGGGATCCGGATGCCGGCGGCGAGGCCCGTGACGGCCTCGAGGTCGGCGGCGGCAAGCTCGGTGCCGACCGCGTTGATGCGAACCCAGGCCGAGCGGTCGGTGAGAAAATCGGCGACCATCGAGCGCGCTAGGGCCTTGGCGTGGGGTGGAACGGCGTCCTCGAGGTCGAGCATGACCGCATCCGCGCCGACTTTGAAGACCCGCCCGAGCAGTTTCTCGTTGTGGCCGGGGGCGAACAGGTAGCTGCGGTGCATCAGATCACTCCTTGCTCGCGTAGCTCGGCGATGCGTTCGGGCTCGAGCCCAAGACGCTCCCCGTAGACGCGTTCGTTGTCTTGACCCAAGCGGCGGCCGGTGAAGCGGATCGCGCCCGGACTTTCGGAGAGGCGGAACATCAGGTTCTGCATCCGCAGCGCACCCAGGTCCTCGTCCTCGACGGTGGTGACGGCATCGAGGGCTTCAACCTGTGGATCGTTCATCAGCTGCTCGATGTCGTAGATCGGTGCGATCGCCGCACCGGCCTCATCGAACGCGCGCATGACCTCGTCGAACTCACGAGCCCGGATCCAGCCGGCGACGATGTCGTCGAGCTGGTCGCCATGGCGGACCCGCTCACCCGCTGAGTGAAACCACGGCTGCTCGGCGATGTCCGGGCGCCCCACGAGGCGCATGACGCGCTCCGCGATCGACGTGGCGCTGGCCGAGATGGCAACCCAGCGTCCGTCGCGGGTCTTGTAGGTGTTGCGGGGGGCGTTGTTGGTCGAGCGGTTGCCGTGGCGGCCGGGCACGATCCCGAGCTGGTCATAGACGCTCGGCCCGGGGCCGAGCAGCGTCAGCAGCGGCTCGAGCAGCGAGATGTCGATCACCTGACCGCGGCCGCCGATCTCCTCGCGGTGGTAAAGCGCGAGCAGGACCGCGACGGTTGCGGCCAGGCCGGTGACTCCGTCGGCGAGGCCGAAGGGCGGCAGCGTCGGCGGCCCGTCCGGCTGGCCGGTCTGGTGGGCGAAGCCGCTCATCGCCTCGGCCAGAGTTCCGAAGGCCCGGCGCTTGGCGTAGGGCCCGGACTGACCGAAGCCGGTCACCCGCAGGATCACCAGTGACGGGTTGATCTCTTGCAGGCGATCGGGGCTGAGTCCCCATTTCTCCATGACCCCCGGACGGAAGTTCTCGATCAGCACATCGGCGTCCACGACGAGGCGCTCGAGTAGCTCCTTTCCCGTCGGGTGGCCCAGATTCAGCGTCACCGTGCGCTTGTTGCGGGAGATCACTTTCCACCACAGGCCGTGCCCATCCTTGCTGTGGCCGTGGGTGCGGGCGGGATCGCCGCGCGGGTGCTCGACCTTGATCACGTCGGCGCCGTAGTCTCCGAGCAGCATGGCGCAGATCGGGGCGGCGTAGACGGTGCTGACGTCGAGCACGCGGATGCCCTCGAGCGGCCCGGGCGTCGACGGTGTGGTGCGGTCGTTGCCGTTCGTCGTAGTAGTCATCGTCCGGGCCGGGGGTGGGCGGTGGGCAGGGGGCTGGTGAGTGTCACTTTGGGCGGTTGCATCAGTTGGTCCCGTAGGTAGGTGGGCGCGGTCGCGGGGGCCGCCTCCATTGCCGGAGGCGGCCCCGCATGCGGGTTGCGGTTACTTCGTGTAGCCCTCGAGCTTGTTCGCTGCGATGGCGTACTGGTTGGTGTAGGTCGCGGCGATGTTCACCGGCTTGGTCACGTTGCCGACGAACTTGTCGATGGCAAGCGCGGTCGGCGGCCCGCTCGCGGGCATGGTTCCGTCGGGGAGGAACTGACCCTTGTCCGCCGAGAGCTCCGCGGCGTAGGTCGCTTTTGTGGTGAGTCCGTTGTTGACGAAATCCGGTGGCATCGCGCTCGCGATCTGCGCGGCGCTGTGTGTGTGGATCCAGTGCATCGTCGCCACGAGCGCGTCAACGACCTTCTGCACGGTGGCCTGATGGCTGTTGACCCAGCTGGCCTGAGCCAGCACGCCGGCGGCTGGGTAGACGCCGCCGAGCCACTTCTGGGCACCGGCGGTGCTGGCCAGGTTGATGGCCGAGTAGCCGACCCCCTTGGTCTGTACCGCTCCGGCGGTGGGCTGGCTCGTCATCCCGCACACGATCCGGTTGTGCTGGAGCGCCGCGACGAACGTGCTCGACGCGCCGACTGCCGCCCGGCTGAAGTCCTTCGTCGTCAGGTGGTTACGGGCGGCCAGGTATACGGTGAGGTTGTCGGTACCAGAGCCGATGTCGGTTACGCCGACCGTCTTGCCCTTCCACTGCGCGGGCGAGTTCACGCCGGAGCTGGTCGCGCACATCTCGCGCTCGCCCGGTGCGCCTGACAGCTGCACGACGTCCACGATGGCTTTGCCCTTCTGCTGGAAGTCGATCGTGTGCACATACCAGGCGCCGGCCATGTCGACCTGCCCGGACGCCATGGCCTCCTCCGCGCCGACGCCGCCGTTCTGCTCAGTCGAGAGCTGGACGTTGACGCCGTACTTCTTGTAAAAGCCGAGATTCTGGGCCAGCTGGTAGGGCAGGTAGATCTGCTTGTCGATGCCGCCGACCATCAGCGACACGGTGGGCAGATGGGGGTCGCTGCTCGTGTTGGCGGCATTCGAGACGCCGGTGGCGGATCCGCCGGAGGTCGAGCCGCAGGCGGTGACGGCGGCGGCCACAGCCGCGGCACTCAGTGCCATTGTGAGCTTACGTTTGAACATGGTTGCTCCTCCCTTGTGGGTGGTGAGTGACTGCTGGGTTGGGTGATGGGGCCCGAGGCCCGGCCGTGAATTTGGTCGGAGCTCGGGCTGGGGCGCTGGGGGCTAGATCCCGCCGGCTTCGACGGTGGATGGCGGACGCCAGGCGAGCAAGCGCCGCTCCAGCCAGCCGATGATCCCTTCAGCGGTGAGCGCGATGATCGCAATGATCAGCATCGCGGCGAACACGCCATCGGGGTTGAAGTTGTTCTGCGAGTTGGCGATGACCAGTCCCAGGCCCTTCTGGGCACCCAGGAACTCGCCGACGATGGCGCCGATGATGGCGAACCCGAACGCGACGTGGAGACTTGCGATGATCCATGTCAACGCCGAGGGCACCACCACGTTGCGGGTGACCTGGAACTTTGAGGCGCCGAGCACGCGGGCGTTGTTGATGAGGTTCTGGTCAACCTCCCGCACACCCTGGTAGGCGTTGAAGAACACCACGAAGAACACCAACACCGCGGCCAGCAGCACCTTGGAGCCGGTGCCGAGGCCGAGCGCGACGGTGAACAGCGCCCCGAGGACGATCCGCGGGATCGCGTTCATGACCTTGATGTAGGGCTGGACCACGTCAGCCAGGAACCGATTCTGGCCCAGCGCCACGCCGACGACCACGCCGGCAGTGACCCCCAGCACGAACCCGAGCAGCGCCTCCTTCACGGTGACCCAGATCTGCGTCCAAATCGATCCGTACTGGGTTCCGTGGTTGATCCAGTCGCGGAGCTGCGTGACGATTCCGCTTGGCTGGCCCCAGAAGAACTTATCGACGACCTTCGCGTCGGTGAGGAGCTGCCAGCCGCCGATGATGAGAATCGCCAGGAACGCACGGGCGACCCAGACCGCCAGCTTCCGCTGCCTTGCGCGTTTGCGCGCACGAGCGGCGATGGTCGCTTCGTCGGACGCCGCCGCCCTGGTCAGCTGCGTGTTGATCGACACGGCGCTCATCGTGATCCTCCATCGTTGTTCGGTGCCTCGGCGGAACGTTCGTAGGCGCGCTGGACCTCCTCGCGCAGCGAGTTCCAGATCTGGTGATGCAGCTCGAGGAAGCGCGGGTCGAAGCGGATCTCCTGCACCGCCCCGCGCGGCCGTGGGAGATCGATGTCGAAGACGGACTTGACGGTGCCGGGTCCGACCGTCATGACAACCACCTTGTCGGCGAGAGCGACGGCCTCTTCGAGGTCATGGGTGATGAAGATCACCGACGGACGCGTCTGCTCCCACTGCGCGAGCAGCTCGTTGGACATGATCGCCTTGGTCTGCACGTCGAGGGCTCCGAACGGCTCGTCCATCAGCAGGATCGACGGCTTGTTGATGAGCGCCGCGGCCAGGCTGGTGCGCTTGCGCATGCCGCCTGACAGCTGATGAGGGTGGTGGTCCTCAAATCCGGTCAGGCCGACCCGGCGCAGCCAATCGCGCGCCTCCGCCTGGGCGTCCTTCTTCTTCACACCCTGGAACTGGGGACCCATCGCGACGTTGCCGAGCACCGTCTTCCACGGCAAGAGCGCGTCCGCCTGGAACATGAAGCTCATGCCGGTGGCGATGCCGTCGACCTCCTGTCCGCCGACCCGCACGGAGCCGGCGCTCGGGCGGGCCAGGCCCGAGACAAGCGACAGGGTCGTGGATTTGCCGCACCCGGTCGGGCCGACGATGGCGCAGAACTGCCCCGGCTCGACGACCAAGTCAACGTCCCTGATCGCGGTCGTCAGCGCGCCCGTCGGTGAGACGAACCGCTTCGTCACGCCGGTCAGCTCTATCTTCGCCGAATGGGCCGCGGGTGGCGGGGTGCGAGCGTCATCGACGCTCGTCTGATCGGCGCCGGCATCCCGGGCCAAGGTACTTACCATCGTTATCGCTCTCCTCGCTCGAATCAATCCGTCGCTCGACGTTGTGTCGAGACGCCACCAACGTACGGCCGTGACGCGCCCGCGCCAACCCTTGTGCGACTTAGTCCGCTAAGCCGCATTTCCGGCTGTATTGCGCATTTTGCTCACGCCCGCGAGGCGTAGACTCGTCCAGCGAGGAGAGGTTTAGATGAGACGCAGGCGCCAGTTGTCGAGCCGGATCCTGATCAGCGTGGTCGCGATCCTCCTCGCCAGCACACTGGTCGGCTTCGCGCTCGTCACCCTGAGCCAGCGCGCCGAGTTAGAGCGCTACTACCAGCAGCGGGCACTGGCCGTAGCACAGACATTCGCCGCGACGCCGTCGATCCGCGAAGCACTCATCAGACCCAGCCCGGCCGGCCGCAGCCTCATCCAGTCGCTCGCCGAGCAGGTTAGACACGAGACGGGCGCGACCTACATCGTCGTGATCGACCGGAACGGCGTGCGGTACTCGCACCCAAACCCGCAGCTGATCGGCAAGCGCGTCGCCGAGCCGGTCATCGCGCTCGACGGCCGTGATCACACCGGCGTCGACCACGGGAATCTCGGCATATCCGCCAACGCCAAGGTGCCCATCCGCGCCCCAGGCAGCGCGGGGAGCCCGGTGATCGGGGAGGTCTCGGCCGGGATCCTCGAGAAGCAAGTATCAGACCAGCTCCTACACGAGCTGCCGTCGCTGCTCCTGTACTTCGCCGGGGCGCTGGCGATCGGCGTGGTCGCCTCGCTGACACTGGCTCGCCGGCTGAAGCGGAGCACGTTCGGGCTCGAGCTCGAGGAGATCGCCGCACTGGTGCAGGAACGCGAAGCGATGCTGCACGGCATCCGCGAGGGCGTAATCACTCTCGATCGCGACGGCCGGGTGACGCTCATCAACGACGAGGCGCGCCGCCTGATCCCGCTCGATGGCGATCCGGTCGGACGCTCGATCGACGAAGTCGTATCTCATCGGCGGCTGTCCGACCTGCTGACCGGGGCGCTCGCCGGGCCCGATACCGTCGTCGTCACCGACGAGCACATCCTGTCGGTCAATCGCATGCCGGTCTTCTGGAACGAACGAGATCTGGGCGCGGTGGTGACGCTGCGTGATCGGACCGAGCTAGAAGGACTCCTGCGCGAGCTCGACAGCGTCGATGCGCTCACAGACGCCCTGCGCGCCCAGCAACACGAATTCGCAAATCGCATGCACACCGTCGCGGGCCTGATCGAGCTCGGCGATCAGCAAGCGGCGATCCGCTACGCGCTCGAGGTATCGGGCGAGACCGCCGGGCTGGCCGAAGCCATCCGCGAGCGCATCGAAGCGCCCGAGATCGCCGCGCTGCTGATCGCCAAGACCACCGTCGCGGCCGAGCGCGATGTCGAGCTGGTCCTCTCCGAGGACTCCCAGCTGGCCCGCACCGGAATCGGGACCAACATGTTGCTGTCGATCATCGGCAACCTGATCGACAACGCGATCGACGCCGCGGCGACCGGCCCCGGGCCAGCGAGGGTGACTGTACGCCTGGTGACCTGCGAGGAAAAGGTATGCCTCGAGGTCTCCGATACGGGTCCCGGCGTGCCCGAGGAGCTCGGGGCACGAATCTTCAGCGACGGGTTCACGACCAAATCGGACGACGAGCGCCGTCACCGCGGAATCGGGCTGGCGCTCGTGCACCGGCTCGCGACCCGGGCCGGCGGCACCGTCACCGTCGACTGCTCGAGTGCCACAACGTTCACGGTCGTGCTCCCGACGCGGGCAAGGAGCGGCGTCGAGGTGGGCGCGTGATCAGCACGCTGATCGTCGAGGACGACTACCACGTGGCCACCATCCACGCGGCCTACGTGCGCAAGATCCGCGGCTTTAGCGTCGCGGGCCACGCCTCCACCGCCGCCAGCGCCCGGACCGAGATCAGACGCCTGGCGCCCACGCTCGTCCTGCTCGACCTCTACCTCCCCGACGGCCACGGACTCGACCTCGTGCGCGAGACGCTTGGCGGCAAGGGCCACCGGCCGGACTTCCTAGTCATCACGGCCGCCCGCGACATGGGCAGCGTCCGTGCCGCCATGCAGCTCGGCACTGTGCATTACCTCGTCAAGCCGTTCACGTTCGCCCAACTCGAAGAGCGGCTGGCCGCATACCGTGACCTGCGCGGCAGGATCGAGCGCATCGACGAGGCCGAGCAGCACGACGTCGACACGCTGTACGGACTCCTCCGCGGACCAGCGCCGCTGCCCAAGGGCCAATCCGGACCGACCATGGCCCGCATCCGGGAGCTGCTCCACGCCTCGCCTCACGACCTATCGGCCGCGGACATCGCCGAACACGTCGGAATCAGCCGCTCCACCGCCCAGCGCTACCTCGCCGAGCTCGCTCGCCAGGGCAAGATCGAGCTTCACCTCCACTACGGCGCTGCCGGTCGCCCCGAGCATCGCTACCGAATGGCGACCACCGCCACCTAGGTGGGCATTAGTGAGTCGACCGTTCCGCTCGGTCCGATCGGGACCGCCGAGGACCTCGTCGGGACCACGACCTTCCTCTGTTGGCGCGCCGCGCCTACCTCACCGGCGTCGTGATTTCACTCGACGGCGGGCTTAGCGGATGCGGCTGATGGCCACTGACGATGTCCTCTGGCCCGCCTGCGACGGGCCTGAGGACCTGCCGCGGATCGAGGAGATCCCACTCGGAGAGCGACGACTTCCAGCCCGCAATACGACGTGATCGCCCGGGGCCAAGCCGTGGCCCCAACCGTCCGGCCGTCAGCTCCCGCGACGCAGAGCGCTTGGAGCGGACGCGTCGACCCGGACCTTCGCAAAGCTCGCCGCCGACGTGCACCCGGCGTCGCCGACATCCGCTGACGGGTTGGACATCGGCCGATGTGGCACGCTGGCGCTCGTGTCGATGAACTGCGGGCAATTGGCCCAGGCCACGGACACCTCGCCGCCTTCCCTGCGCGAGCAGGAGCCGTCGAAGTCGCGTGGCTCGTTGCTGCTTGGGACGATTTGGGGGAAGGGCGGCCGTGGTCCCGGAGGCGACGGCCGATCAGTTGTGGAAACCGTCCGGTCCGGAAGCCAGCGTCAGCCCGAGCCTGGTGCCCGCGTTCTTGGCAGAGCAGCAGCGCGGGTGTTAGCGGACCGGCGCGGGTGTTAGCGGACCGGCGTTGTCGGAGCTAGCACGATACGCAGCCCGGGATGCGGCTCGGTCGCCATTGCGCTCGCCAACGCGGTCGTCACCCGATCGGGAAAGCGCTCGTGCGGCCCGGTTGGGCTCGAGCGCTCCGTTGGCGTCCGAAGGGTTACCAACGGGTCGCCTACGCGAGTGGCGACGCGGAGGGCGACGCCATCGTTTCCCCAAACTGCGCAGACGCACCATAGGCTCTTGTCCGCCCCGAATACCGCACTGTCCTGAAGACCGAACCCCAAGCCAGCGCGAGCCCCCACCGAATGAAGGAGAACCTTTGCCCGACAGAATCACCCTCGAGCGTGACGGCCATGTTCTGCTGATCGGCATCAACCGGCCAGAGAAGCGCAACGCCTTTGACCTGTCCACGATCGAGCAGCTCGCCGCAGCCTACGACCGCCTGGGAGCTGAGCGAGAGCTACGTGCTGGCATGCTGTTCGGGCACGGCGATCACTTCTCGGCCGGGCTTGATCTCGGCGAGGTGGGGCCGGCCGTAGCGGAACGTGGACCGCACGCGCTCGCGGGCCCAGGGCGGTATGACCCCTTCGGCGTCTGGGGCGAGCAGGTACCCAAGCCGGTCGTGATGGCGGTTCAGGGGATCGCGTTTACGCTGTCGATCGAGCTCGCGCTCGCATCCGACATCGTCATCGCAGCGGACGACGTGCGCTTCGGCCAGCTGGAGATCGCGCGGGGCATCATGCCGTTCGGAGGGGCGACGTTTCGCGCACCGGCCCAGCTCGGCTGGGGGAACGCGATGCGGTTCCTGCTTACCGCGGAGGAGTTCGGAGCCGAGGAAGCGATGAGGATCGGCCTAGTGCAGGAGGTCGTTCCGGCCCCCGCGCAGCTCAAGCGAGCGGCCGAGATCGCTGCCATCATCGCCGCGCAGGCACCGCTCGGGGTGCAAGCGACACTCGCGAACGCCCGCGTGGCGCGAGAGGCGGCGGAGCGCGAGGCGGTCAAGCATCTCGGTGAGAACGTGCCACGCGTTCTGCGCAGCGCGGACGCCGCCGAGGGAGTGCGCAGCTTCCTCGAGCGCCGCGCCGGCCACTTCACCGGTGAGTAGGCCGTGCGGCAGGGAAGGCTGGCCGCAGTCAGGGGCACGCCCCCACACATCGCCAAGTCGCGGCCAAGGTCTGACACGTGAGCCTGCACCGCATCCACACCCGGTGGCCACATTAGAGACCCCAAGCAATCTTTATGGCCCCAGCCATAGCCGAGGCGGAGGGAATGCGCAGAACTCACGCCGACCTCGCTACTCCGTTGCATGGAAAGGGGAAGCGGCGTGATCGCGGGGGGTCGGTTCGCCTCGTCCTCTCCGAGCGAGCCCTGGACCCGTGCATGGGCACAGGTCGGGCGTCCGCCGCCGGTCCAGCGCTCTTGCTGCTAGTCCAAACCAGCGACGTTGTTAGGGTCGGTCGGGGCGCTCGCGTCCGTGCGGGGATGCAGCAGTCAGCGTGTTTGAGGGCGACCGCGTCGCCGGCTGTCCCAACGCCTGCGAAGGCGGCAGTTCCCGGGGCGCGATCGCGGAGTTGCCGCATCAGCGAGGACCAGCCATAGTGGCTCGAGACGCGTGCTCAGGACGAGGGAGCGTCTCGACAGATTTGAACGGGCTCAGACTGCAGCCTCAATCGTGCGTGCTTCGTCTCGACAGTCTGGTGTGCGGCTCGTACCTTGCTCGGTATAGGGGGGCCACGCGGCACTGCTGGGCATTTGGCCTGACGTCCGCCTCGGGATCGAACTTTGGTTGAGGTCTGTAGCCGCGGCGTGACTAGAATGCGCCAGCGCACATCAGGAGTCATCCCAGGACAAGCCATGTGGAATGGACAGCGAGTGTCTGTCGTGCTCATGACCTTTGCCGAGCGCGACTCGATCAGAGCTGCGATCGAGGGCTTCGTTGCCACGGGCCTGGTCGACGAGGTGCTCGTGGTCGACAACAACGCGCAGCCGGGGACGGAGGAGCAGGTTCGCAAGACCTCGGCGCGCGTGGTCAAGGAGCCCCGACAGGGGTATGGGCACGCGAGCCGCCGCGGACTGCTCGAGGCCACCGGCGATCTCATCGTCCTGGCCGAGCCGGACGGCACGTTCGTGCCGGAGGATATCCGGAAGCTGCTCGTTTACAGCACGGAGTGCGACGCGGTTTTCGGCACGCGGACGACCTGGGAGCTGGTGTGGGAGGGTGCGAACATGGATTGGTTCTTGCGCTGGGGTAACTGGGCGGTCGCGAAGCTGATCGAGGTCCTGCTGAACACGAGTCATCTCAGCGACGTCGGTTGCACGTACAGGCTGCTGCGCAGAGATACCGCGAGGCGCGTCGCGAGCGGCATGAAGGTCGGCGGCAGCCACGCCGGCGTGGAGATCATGCTGCTCACGATCGGCTCCGGCGCGCGGTTCGTCGAGGTGCCGGTCAACTATCTTCCGCGCGTCGGACGGTCATCGGTCACCGGCAACCGGCTGACAGCGATCTCCGTGGGACTACGGATGATCGCGCTGGTGCTTCGCGCCGCGGGGTCCTCTCCCCGGCCGCGCAAGCGACCCCCGGCGCTCGTCTCAGAGCACACATCGAACGGTGAGGTGGTCCGTGAGCAGCTCACACTTTGATTCGATCGCGTCCGTCTACGACGAGTCGCTGCCTGCGCACGTCGTCGAGCACTACCTACGAAAACGGACGGCGTTCGTGCTCGCGCACTGCCCCCGCGGCGTCGGACTCGACGTCGGCTGCGGGACCGGGGTGCTCGCCGAGCGGCTCGCCAGCGCCGGATACCAGATGGTCGGAGTCGATCCCTCAGAGGGAATGCTCAAGATCCTCGAGGCGAGGACGCCAGTGGTCCGCCCGGTGCACGCGTCGGGAACCTCGCTGCCGTTCGATGACGACAGCTTCGAGCTCGTGATCACTGTTGCCGTCATGCACCACATCGCCGACCCCGGCGAGGTACGCCAGACGCTCGCCGAGATGGTCAGGGTCGTGAAGCCCTCGGGTCGGGTGGTCGTTTGGGACCACAATCCCCGCAACCCATACTGGGGGCCGCTGATGGCCCGCGTCCCCCAGGACACCGGTGAGGAGCGATTGATCAGCGAAGCGGAGATCGTCACCGGCCTGCGGGCCGCGGGCGGACAGATCGTGTTCCGCACGCAGCTCGGCGCTGTCCCGGACTTCACCCCGCCTAGGGCGATCCGCCTCGCCGCGGCGCTCGAGCGCGCATTCGAGGGCACTCCCGGGCTGAGGAGGTTCGCTGCGCACAACGTTATCGTCGCGACGAAGTGACTCTCCCGGCAGCGGCCACCAACCGCCGACTCTCGTGCGAGCGGTGCGGCCCCGCCGGTGAGCACCGACGGTCGCGGTGTGCCGCGATTACGATCAGCGCGTGATGACGACCCAGGCGGCAACCGAGTACCGCGTCCCGCGGACGCTTGACACAGCTCGTGCCTGGCTTGCGTCGGGACGCCGACAGGCCACGGTCGCGCTCGCACTGTACGTGGTCATCTCGATCGGGTACTTCGGCCTCCACGTGCTGCCCCATCTCGGAGGTGAGACCGTCGGACTGCGCGACTGGACCGATCCGACAGTAAACATATGGAGCCTGGCCTGGTGGCCGTACGCGGTGCTTCACGGCCTGAACCCACTGGTTACCCATGCGCTGTTCCCTCCTGACCGGATCGATCTCGCCGCCACCAGCCCGACGCTGTGCCCGCTGGCGGGGATCGTCGGCGCGCCGATCACCATCGCATTCGGTCCGATCGTTTCCTACAACGTGCTGATGCTGGCGAGCCCCGTGCTCGCGGCGTTCTTCACCTTCCTCCTGTGCCGGTACATCACCGGCAACTTCGTCGCGAGCCTCTTCGGGGGTTATGTGTTCGGCTTCTCGACTTACATCTTGGGGCACATGGAAGGTCACCTCCAACTCGTGTTCATCTTTCCGATCCCGGCCGCCGTCCACCTTGTACTCCGCCTAATCGACGGGCGCATCAGCGAACGGCGATTCATCGCTCTGATGGCGCTCCTCCTGGGGGCGCTCTTCTTGACCGCGAGCGAAATTACACTCACATTCGTAGTGCTTGGAGCCGTTGCCCTTGGTGTGACGTTTGTACTTGCGCCCACCGAGCGAGAGCACATCATCGGCACCGCCAAGCCGATCCTCGCCGCTGGAGTCGCGGCGATGATCGTTACGAGCCCGGTGATCTACTACGAACTCCATGGGATCGTGAGGTTCGGATCGAACATCGGCGACATCGACGGGAGCGACGCGCTCGGATTCCTCGTGCCCCCGAACCTCGTCCGACTTGGCCGGACGCATTTCGCCGCGCTTTCCCAAGCGTCCAACATCAGTGGAAGCGACGCCGAGGCGGTCACATATGTGGGCTTGCCGCTCGCGCTGATCGTCGCGCGCTACACGATCACACGCTGGCGCCTGACTGCGACGAGGATCCTGTTCGCGATGCTGGCGATCGTCATCGTGCTGCTCCTGGGGTCGCGCTTGCACATCGCGGGGTACCCAACGATCCCGCTTCCTTGGAAGCTGCTGGACCGGTGGGTCTTACGCGACGTGATCCCACTGCGCCTCGCGGTCTATTTGTTCCTGATTGTCGCGGTGATCCTCGCCATGTGGTTGGCGGAGCCACGTGCCGGAAGCTGGGGTCTGGCCAAATGGGCGGCGGCGGTCGCGAGCATCGCATTCCTGGTACCCAACGTCAGCGCTGGCCTGTGGCGCGGGCAGGAGTACAACCCAGGCTTCTTTACCACCCACGAATACCGAAGCGTCGTCACGCGCGGGGAAACCGTCCTCATTCTGCCGTTCGGTCAGCTGGGGGATAGCATGCTCTGGCAGGCCGACACGGACATGTGGTTCCGTTTGGCCGGCGGATATATCAATCCGGTGTACCCGGCGGATTACGAGAGAGACCCTCTTTTTCCCGCCCTGTTTCGCAACGCCCGTCCGGATCCGCAGACGCTGCGCTCTTTTCTCGACCGTCGGCACGTCGGCGCCGTGATCGTCGATCCTGAAATCCCCCAGCGGTGGCCCGAGGCCCTAGCGGCGCTCGGACTCAAGCGCATGTCGCTTGGCGGCGTGTGGTTCTACCGCAATTAAGCGGGTTTGGATTACAGCTTGCAGCTGAGGGCGCGCACCTCCCGGTGCGCTGCAAGCATTGCGGCAGCGAGCCGATCGAGCCGTCGAGATCGCGGCCCAGGTGAGTGCCGCCCTTGCAGACGTTGAGGGAGTCCAGCGCGACCCCTGTCAATCAGGCTGACTGCTGCATCGTCATAGACGCGAGCGCCTCGATCGACCCTCACGACGTCGCTGGTTTGGACGGGCAGGAAGAGCCCCCCCGGGGGGGATGCCGGACCTGTGCCTATGCGCCGGGTCCAGGGCTCGCTCCCAGGGGACCAGGGGAATCGACCGCGCGCCCGCGACCACGCCGCTTCCCCTTTCGATGCACAGCGGCACTGTGGGCGGCGACCGCGCGCATGGTGCTGCCCAGGGTCACGGCGACGCGACGGCCGGTCTCCCAGGCCGGCGGCACGATTGGTTTCGTTTTGCGGCGGTTGCGCGTCGGGCGATTGTCTTGGCGACGGAGAACGCGTCGCGAACCAGCGGACGACCGTATTTGCGCCCACGCGACGGCCGCGCCTGTTGGTCACGCCACGCGCCGTACCCCTACGCTGCGTGCCCGCCGGGTGTCGTTCGGCCTCACGGAGAAACGCCCGCCCCGGAGGAGTTACCGACCGGTCGGAGCTGCCAGGCACCGTTGTCGTGAGCGTCGTCGATCCAGCGCCGGGCGTCTTTCTGCCCCAGTTCGATCAGCTTCGTGGCGAAGTCGCCGGCGAAGAACAGGTAGCTGAACAACTCTCCGCGGGTCGCGCTCTTGGAGGCTCCGATGAACCGGCCGAGCAGGGAAAGATCGCGCGAGCGCCACAGGCCGCGCACGTTCGCGTAGCGCTCGCGGTAGAGCTCACGTGCTATCTCGCCGATCGCGTTCGGAGTGCTCGGCGCGATGAAGATGTAGGGCACGACGCTGCGCTGCCCATCGCCGGAGCTCTGACCACCGTCGATCAGCACCTCGTTGATCGTCGCCAACGTCTGGATATCGTGCATCGCCGGATCGACGAGCAGACCCTGGACGATCTGCGTCGATCCGTCGAACAGATCCGGACGCTCCGGCGACTTGGGAGCCGGAGCAACCGAATTCAACCCCAGCACGATCACGCGATCGGCGCCGAGCTTCAGGGCCGGCTTGATCGGCGTGTTCAGCCGCGTGCCGCCGTCGAAGTACCAGCCGGCCGCGTCTTGAGGGTGACGAATCTCGACCGCCGGGAACGCCACGGGGATCGCTGCCGACCCGCGGACGTGGTCCTCGGATATCTCGGTCGGCACGTAATCGATGCCGCGCCGGTCGTCGCTCGGCACGCTCGGGCCGCCGTCGTGAAAAACGACGGTGCGGTTCGTGTGGGCCGCTGTCGCCACCACGGCACAGGCCCGCAAGCCGACGCTCGGGTCGACGACGTTCCGGTGGATGTCCGCGAAGGTGATCAGTCGACCCAGCGTCGCCGTCAGCGGCTCAGGATCGAGCAGGGTGTAAGGCGCCACGCCAGCCGAGAAGAAGCTGGCCGCAAGCCGCACAACTTCGTTCAGTTCGCGGGGTGACAGGAACGGAGCCAGCACATCTCGATAGCGGATCTCGCGCCAGAGCCGGGCGCCGCCCGCGGCCAGCTGCTCCGTGTCCTCCCCCGCCTTGGCCGCGATGTATGCGCTGTTGAGTGCGCCCACGCTGGTGCCGACGATCACGTCGGGACGCTGGCCATGCTCGTGCTCGAGCCACGGCAGCAACTCCGAGAGCACCCCGATTTCGTAGGCGCCGCGGGCGCCGCCGCCGGAGAGAATCAAGCCAACGTGTTCAGCGATGCTGCATGCTCTCATCTGCGAGCGCCGCCGTGGGATCAATCACCTTGTCGCTCGGGGAGCCCGGTCGCCCGCGCCACCCCGGCCCGGACCGCCCGAGTGGCGACGGGATCAGCTGACCGGCAGTCGTCAGAACTCGCTATCGCTTTCACCCTTCGTTCCGGCCTCGAGCGCGCGAGCGCTTTGGCGACCAAGCGCATCCCGGGCCGCGCATCGTGCTAGCTCCGACAACACCGGCCCGCTAACACCCGCGCTGCTGCTCCGCCAAGAACGCGGGCACCAGGCTCGGGGCCATGACGCTGGGTTCCGGAGCGGACGACAGGCACCAGTGGCGTCGCACTGCCGCTCGTCCACGAAGCGGAAGACTCGGGCGCTGGATGGCGCGCGCTGACCGCACAACTTAGTGGCACACGAGCACGTCAGGCGCGAGCGCTCTTGCGTTCTGAGCCGTCCCCGATCTGACGAGTGCTTTGCGATACAAGAGGCACGGAAGACCCGTCTCGCGAGCGCTTCGCCACAGGGGCAGACATGAGTGCCGGCGGTCCCCGAACGATTGCAACTGGTGGTGCGGCGGTGGTCCACGTTCGAGCGGCGGTCGTATCGGTAGAAGTGGTGTAACGGGCGCCTGAGTGGTTCCGACCACCGTGGCGCTCATGCTCGTCGGCTCAACCACGAGTCGGACGAGAAGGAGACACCACGATGGCCGAGGGTCAGAGGATTCGGATGCGCCAGGGCAGCTATTTCCCGTCGTTTCTGGAGCCGCGCAAGCGCTCGGAGCAGGCGATCGTGGCGGTGGTGCTCGAGGCGTACGTCAATGGGGTGAGCACCCGGAAGGTCGACCGCCTCGTGGAGCAGCTGGGGATCGAGGGGATGACCAAGGACCGCGTCTCGGCACTGTGCCGGGCGCTTGATGAACAGGTCGAGGCGTTTCGTCAGCGGCCGTTGGAGGGCGCCTACCCGTATCTCTGGGGTGGACGCAAAACAGGTCAAGGTCAGAGACCACGGGCGGGTGGTGTCCAAGGCGCTGGCGATCGCCTACGCGGTTCACGAGAGCGGCGTGCGCGAGGTGATCGGCCTGGACGTCGGCGAGGTCAAGTCCGCGCGTTCTGGACCGAGTTCCTCCGGGCGTTGAAGAAGCGCGGGCTCTCGGGCGTGCGGCTGGTGATCTCCGATGATCACGAAGGGCTCAAGGCCGCGATCGCCCGGGTCCTCTCATGCGCGTGGCAGCGGTGCACCGTGCACTTCGTCAGAGACATGCTCTACCACTGCCGTCGTGACCAGCGCGGCCTGGTCGCTGCCGCGCTGAGAGAGGTGTTCAACGCCGAGCACCAGGAGCAGGCGCGCGAGCGGATCGGTCACGTGATCGCCCGCGTTGAGCCGATCGCCCCGAAGGTCTGCCGGCTGCTCGAGGACGCCGAGGAAGATCTGATCGCCTTCTACCTGCTCCCGCCAGAGCACTGGACCAAGCTCCGGTCCACGAACCCCTTGGAGCGGGTCAACAAGGAGATCGGCCGGCGCACCGACGTCGTCGGGATCTTCCCCGACGACGCCGCCGTGATCCGCCTCGCCGGCGCCCTATTGAGCGAGCAGAATGATGCGTGGCTCGTCCAGCGCCGCTACCTCTCCGCCGAGTCGATGGCCCTGATCCTCTCCGCTGGGTGGTCCGGGGATTCCTCGCTCGAACAACAACACCACACTCAGGAGGTCGCCGAGCTCAACCCCGCCTGAGAAGCGAACGTCAACGTCGACGAGCTCCCACCGCTACACCACCTCATCCGACTTGACTCGAGCGGCACGGACCCTGTCGCGTGGTTGCTGCAGGTTGTGGGGGCGGGTCTGAGGGTGCGGGTCTCGGCATCATTGGCGCGGGTCGCTGGTGGACGGTGTGGATGATTTCGGGTTATCGATGCCGCGGAGTTAGGTCGAGGCGATCCCGAGATGGGCGTGTCCGGCGGGAGGCGCCGCCGGTCGGCTGACCGCCTGACGGTCCTTTTGGAATTGCGCCCCCGCAGCCGGCCTCCCATGTCTTCTTGTCCTCTGGCCAACTGCTCTTGTTCGCAAAGGAGCAGAGGATGACCTCCTCTGGCAGCCCGCGACTGCCGCTCGGACGGTGCAGCCATCGCTTGACCGGCCGATTCCTGTCCTGCTCCGGCCGCGGCGGGTCGCGCGACTGCTTTGCATGAGGACCACCTCAGCCGAGGGAGGCGCTCGCTGCCCGGAGTTCGTTGAGGGCCGCCGAGGTGTAATACGCGAGCGGGTTCGCGCTCTCGCGGTCGCCCTCTGACCACTCAGCGTAACCTCGCTTGAACGCGAGGACCCCGAGCTCGCCTGCGAGATGCGCGGTTGGGTTAGGCACGCCGCGGGCGATCAGAGCGGTTGTGATGGCGGCGGCGAGGCCAACGCTCTTGAGGGCATCCCGTTCTTGGAGCTCGGTGCTGGCGGCGACGGCCGCCTTCATGCGGGGGCCTAGGTCGCGGTTCATCGGGCCCACCGCGCTCGATACTCGCTCAAGCCCGGCAGCAACTGCTTCGAGCGGGCTGGCGCTGGCGGGCGCCTCGGCGATCCCCTCGGCGAGCAGCCGGCTTAGCGTCTGCTGTCCGGCCACCAGGATCTCGCGCTTGTCAGGGAAGTATCGGAAGAGGGTGCTTTTCGTGACCCCGGCGCGCTCGGCGATCTGGGTCACGGTCGTCGCGTCGTAGCCCTGCTCGGTGAACAGGTCGACGGCAGCCACGACGAGTCGTTCGCGCGCCCCTGGTTCCCAACGAGCCATACACCCCATACTAGTGATGGGACTCTTGTCTCATCATTTGGTACTGTGATGAGACAAGAGTCCCATCACTCTCGGGGAGAGTCCCATGCAAGTCTTCATCACCGGTGCCACTGGCCTGATCGGCTCCGCCGTCGTTGCCGAGCTCCTCCGCAACGGCCACGCGGTCCTCGCGCTCGCCCGCTCCGACACCTCCGCGCTGGCGCTCAAATCGGCCGGCGCCGAACCCATCCGCGGAGATCTGGCCGACCTGAACTCCCTCCGCGCAGGCGCCGCGAAGGCCGACGGGGTGATCCACCTGGCCTTCGCCCACGACTTCAGCAGTCCTGCCGCTCTCGCCCAGGCGGTCGCTGAGGAGAGCGCTGCCCTCGCGACCCTTGGCCAGGAACTCGTCGCCAGCGACCGCCCGCTCGTCACTGTCTCGGGTACGCCACCGGTGCCAGGGCGCGTCTCCACCGAGACCGACCCATTGCCGACCCACGGGCCGCTCGGCGGCCGCGGCCGCTCTGTCATCGCGGTCCTGGAGCTAGCCTCCTGCGGGTCCGGAGCAGCGCGGTACGCATGCCACGTACCGTCCACCACGAGGGCAAGGGCGGCTTTGCCGGCATGTTGACTGAGATCGCGCGACGAACCAGGGTGTCCGGCTATCCAGGCGACGGTACCCAGCGCTGGCCGGCAGTGCACGCGCTCGATGCCGCAGTCCTCTTCCGGCTCGCATTGGAGAAGGCAGAAGCCGGGACGTCCTGGCACGCCGTGGCCGACGAGGGCGACGCGGTACATGACGTCGCCGCGGTCATCGGCCGGCGGCTCGGACTGCCAGTCGCGACGGTGCCACAGGAAACCTACGGCCCCCTCGGACCCATCTTCGCCACCGACCAGCCCTCCTCCAGCACCCACACGCGCCAGAAACTCGGCTGGGAACCAACACAACCGAGCCTGCTGGAAGACCTGGAAAAAATCCAGCCATGACGAACGCAAATCCAAGTCCCACGACCGTGGAGGTCCAGGCATGAGTCGAGCAGTGATCTATGAGAAGTTCGGCGGCCCCGAAGTCTTGGAACTGCGAGACGTCCCAGAGCCGCACGCCGGGCCTGGGGAAATCCGGATCCGAGTCGCGGCGGTCGGCTTGAACCCGATGGATCCGGCCTTCGCCGCGATGCCAGAGCTCGCGGCGCGTTTCAGCATCGCACTTCCGTCCGGGTTTGGCTACGACTTCGCCGGGTCAGTGGACGAGGTTGGACACAGCGCCGACGGATTCACCGTGGGCGACCGTGTCTACGGCGGCGTGATGGAACGAGCCGCCGCGGACTTCGTGGTGATGAAAACGCCCACCGGGGCGGATGAGACGCTTTTCCATACCCCCGGGGATCTCAGCGATGAGGTTGCGAGCACCCTGGGTGTCGCCGGCGCCACCGCGTCGGCCGCGCTGGCAGCGCTCAATCTCGGGCCGGCGGACACAGTCCTGGTCGGCGGCGCAGCCGGCGGCGTCGGCGTTTTGGTCGTGCAGCTGGCCCGGCTTGCCGGCGCGACCGTGATCGGGACTGCGTCGAAGAGCACCTTCCCGTTCCTGCGCGATCTCGGGGCCGAGCCCGTCGCCTACGGCGCCGGCCTCGACGACCGCGTACGCGTGTCCGCTGCTGACGGCATCACCGCGGCGATTGACCTGTTCGGCACCGAGACGATCGAAACCGCACTGGCGCTCGGCCTGGCACCCGACCGCATCGTCGCCATCGCCGCCGGCCCCAACCCTCCAGGCGGCGCACGCGCAGTCTTCGGCAACGACGCCCAGCCCGACGCGGTGCCTCAGATCGCTGCGGCGATCGTCGCCCACGAGCTAACTGTGGCAATCGCGGCGAGATTCCCTATCGAGCAGATCCGTGAGGCAGCAGCGCTGCAGGCCAGCCGTCACGTTCACGGCAAGATCGTGGTCACGCTTTAGCTTCGCCGCCCAGGCTCCGCGCCGGTAGGTACACAGCTCGGTTACGCTCGCGGTCGGCGGCGCGGAAATCAGATCGCCGCCATGACACCGGCACTCCGGCTCCAGGCCTGGAGCCACAGCGCTGCCCGACGACCTCGGCGGCTGCCTTCAACTCCCCGAAGGCCCGCGAACCTCGCGACCGCATTCACGTTTTCGCCGGTCCAGAGCTTGCTTGCGCTTCGGCCACGGTTGCAATGGTCGGGTCGGTGTCGATGCCCCGGGTGCTGCAACCGAAAATTCGTCGCGACTCGACTGGGTGCCGAGACGAAGCTCTGCCTGCGGCCTCTACGCGTCGAGCGTTGCGAGGAAGCGCGGCGCCGGCACCCGCCGTTTGCTACCCCTCGGTATTCCAGCCGCGCCGATCGGACGCCTCGTGAGCGCGGTTACCGCGCATGTCGCGGGTGCGGCGGTCCTGGCCGGGATCGACGCAGTGGGTGCTAGCCAGGCGCTGGAAAACGTGCGAGCGGCAGAGCAGCAGCCGTGCTGACGACGGCGTGGCTGCCGCTGGCGGACGGGCAGAGCCACGCCATCGCGATCGCCGCCGTGCCTTCTCAGCTCGAAGAAGCCGTCTGGTTAAGGGACGCGTGTCGCTGGCCACTGCCCATGTGAGCAGCCACTGCCTTGGGGTCGCCGCCGTCAGTTCCTCGAGACGACGTCACGGAGCGCACGATCGCGTCGGCGACGACCACGCTGTGGGTGCCGGGATGCTAAGTGGCAGCCAACGGTCCGCTGCCAGCGGTGGCGGCGAGCCGGTACGCGCCGACGCCTGTCAGCAGGAGCCCGACTGCCAGGAGCGTCGCTGCGTTGAGGCTGAAGGAGATGCGCTGCGGCGAGAGCAGCGCCAACAACACGACGGGAAGCACCGCGCCGACCGAGGAGACGATCGGCCCGACCCGGGACGCCGGGAGCTGCTGCAGCGCGGCGGACTCGGCCGTGACCGAGCCGGTCCCGCTCGCCGCGACCGCCGCGGTCCAGGCGATCGCCCGCAGCGGCTGCTGCACCCACGTTCGCGCGATCTGGTTGCCTGAGATCGCGACGAGCGTGTCGCCCGCCGCGGCCGCGCTGACCGAGCGCCACGGAGCCCCGTGACCTGGGCCCGCGTACGCCGAGATGACGACGAGGGCGAGCGCTCCGATCACGACGATCGAGGCCACGGGGTGACCGAGCCGGACCGCCCCGGCGTCAGAGGGGGCAGCGACGATCACGCACACGACCCCGGTCGCCACAGCGACGGCGGCGAGGACCGTCCCCCGGTCGATCCGCTCACCGAGGAACACCGCCGCTGCGAACACGAGCCCGATCAGCCCGACGCTCATCAACGGTTGCACGACAATCAGCGATGCCTCGCGGAGCGCAAAAAGCTCGAGCACGATTCCTGCGCCGTCGATGGCGATCGCCAACAACCACAGCAGCCTGCGCAGCAGCGAGACCAGCAAGCGCCCGCCCGGCCGCCCGCACCGCCCGACAACACGCGACTGCTGGGTCATAAGCACGTAGCTCGACTCGTACGACAGGCTTGCGAGCAGAGCGAGGACGACGCCGAGGAGCTCGGAATTCATCACCTCAACCCCTAGGCTCCGGGAGCCCCGAGTCAGTAGCGCGAAGCGATCTGTCGATTAGGGCACGCGACCGTTGACCTCGCCCGCCATCCGGCCAGCGAGCAGCGACCGGCGACACCAGCCCAACCCGGCTGCTGTGAGCCCCTTCCACCCGGACCAGTAGACAGCCCTCTGTCCCTCATCCCCCGGCGACACCAAACGTGGTTCCAACGCCGAGCGGTCTCAGGTGAACCGCAGGTGGCGCGCCTCTGACGGGAATCACGCCACGCACGCATCGCCACCTCGATCACCCGGCGGGGACTCCCTTCGAGATACCGGCCGAGCCGCTCCCCAACGCCGTGATCGTCCGACCCTGGCAACGTCGCGACCCCGCCGCGCTCCCCGGCGCCCACTGGGAGCGGCGGAGAATCGACGTCGGAAGCTAGCGATGCGTCGACGGGCGCAGCCCCGCCCCGTCGACGCACCAGCCAGCATGCCCCCAACTTCTGTCCTTGCCCCCTGCCGTCGTATCGGCAATTCGTCCAGAAGGCTTTAGTAAGAATTATCAAAGTTGGCGACCATGCCGAGTCGCTCGACGCCTCCCCATCCGGGGATCCGCGGCGCATCGGAGCCGACAGTAGGTCGTCGTCGGAGCCGATCCGCTCTAACAACCAACTCGCTCCGCGCAACTCGCTTCGCGCGCATTGCCGGCGGAGCGGGTGTTTCGTTAGCCGATCGGCGCGTCAGACGTGTCGTTGGGCGGCCGGCAGGAGATGAGCTGGACGAGCCTGCTCCCAGGCCGCGCCGGGTATGACGTCCTCGAGTCCGGGGTGACCGTCACCGTGCTCGGAGCGTGTCGATCGCGAGCTCCAGGTGGCGGTGCCAGTCGAAGCCGGCGCGGTGCTGGGTCATCGTGGCGCACAGACCGCACATCAGCATCCCGATATCGGTGGCGCGCACGTCCGGACGCATCGAGCCGGCGTGCTGGGCGCGGGCCATCAGGTCTGCGGTGAGCGCGTTAAGTTCGTCTGTCTCGGTTTGCGCCTGGGCCCAGATTTGTTCTCCGACGCCGACGAGCACGTGCTGCATCCCGGCGTCGCGGGCGAGTTCGTCGGCGTTGCGGCGCAACAGGTCGGCGAATACGGCGAACGGCTCTCCGTCGCGCTGCAGCGCGTCGCGGGCGCTGGCCGCGAACCGCCGGAACTTTTGACGCACGAGCTCGGCTATCAGCGCCTCTTTGGTCGGGAAGTGGCGGTAGACGGTGCCGACCCCCACGCCGGCGCGCTGTGCGATGTCGTCGATCTGGGCATCGATGCCGCATTCGGCGAACACCTCCCGGGCGCTTTGCAGGATGCGCTCGCGGTTGCGGCGTGCGTCCGCCCGGAGCGGTCGCTCGGGCGCGCCGGGGGTTTCAGTCTCGGTGAATAGCTCCGTCACGATGTTTTACCCGGGTCCAGTTGAAACCGGAATCGTAGTTCACTATAGTCGCTGAGGCAAACCGGAACCGGAGGTCAGCTTCCAATGACATCCCTCAGCCAGCCCCAGACGCCGCCGTTGTACACGCCCCGCGCCAAGAATCTCGCGCTGGGGCTGCTCGCGATGACCCAGTTCGTGATCGTGATCGACGCCTCGATCGTCAACGTCGCGTTGCCGTCGATCGGCGCCCACCTGCACTTCGCCCGGGCTGACCTGTCGTGGGTCGTGAACGCGTACGTACTCACCTTCGGCGGGTTTCTCCTGCTCGGTGGGCGCATGGCCGACCTGCTCGGCCGTCGGCGGATGTTCATGCTCGGCTTGGTGGTGTTCTCGCTCGCCTCGTTCGCCGGTGGGATCGCCCAGTCCGAAGGCTGGCTGATTGCCGCCCGCGCGGTCCAGGGCCTCGGCGCGGCGATCGTCTCGCCGGCGGCGCTGTCGATCATCACGGTCACGTTCGCCGAAGGCGCCGAGCGCAACCGCGCGCTGGGGATCTGGGGCGCCGTCGCCGGCGCCGGCGGCGCCGCCGGGGTGCTGCTCGGCGGGATCCTGACCAGCGGTCTGAGCTGGCGCTGGGTGCTGTTCGTGAACGTCCCGATCGGACTCGTCGCGGCGCTGCTCGCCCCGCGAACGCTGCGCGAGAGCCGCTCCGAGGACGGGGCCACGACGTTTGATATCCCGGGCGCGGTGACCGTCACCGCCGGCCTGTCGCTGCTCGTCTACGCCGTCGTTGACACCGTCAACTCGGGCTGGGGGTCGACGGCCACGCTGCTGCGTCTCGCCGGCGCAGCCGTCCTGCTGCTCGCGTTCGTGGTGATAGAGCGGCGCCAGCGCCACCCGCTGATGCCGTTCTCGATCTTCCGCCTGCAGACCCTGAGGGGCGCGAACATCGTCGGGCTGTTGATCGGTATGTCGCTGTTCTCGATGTTCTTCTTTATCTCGCTCTACCTCCAGGACGTGCTGCACTACTCGCCGATCAAGACCGGTATCTCCTACCTGCCGCTCGCGTTCGGGATCATCCTCTCCGCCGGCGCCGCCTCACAGCTCGTCACCCGCGTCGGCTTCAAGCCGCCGTTGATCGCGGGCATGCTGCTGATCGCGGGCGGCCTGCTGTGGTTCTCACAGGTGCCAGGAACGGGCGGTTCGTACGCCGCCGACGTCCTCGGCCCGTCGCTGCTCGCCGCCGTCGGGCTCGGGCTGGCGTTCGTTCCGGTGACGATCGCCGCCGTGACCGGAACGAAGCCGCACGAGGCAGGCCTGGCCTCCGGTCTGATCAACACCTCCCAACAGGTCGGCGGCGCGCTCGGGCTCGCGATCCTCGCGACCGTCGCCAACAGCCGCACTCAAAGCCTGTTCCACGCCGGCGTCCACAGCTCGGCCGTCGCACTGACAAAGGGCTTTGACCGGGCGTTCCTCGTCGGCGCCGGCTTCGCCGTCGCCGGAGCGATCCTCGCCGCCGTGCTGATCTCCTCCCGCGACAGCCGCGAGCACTCAGAAGCGGCCCGCACCGCCGACCCCGTAGTCGCTCCAGCCTCGGCGGCCTGACGGCCCTCGGGGCGCGACACCGTGACGACACCACCCCCAGCACCGGTCCGAGGACACAGCGGCTCAGAACACGGACCCCCGGCGCGCTGCCCGGGTTACGGCGCGGGGTAGTCTGCCTACACCCAGGTTCTTCTTAGTCGACGAGGATCAGCGATGAATAAGCCGGTGTTGTTCTGCTACGACGGATCGGAGGGCTCACGGACGGCTTTGAGCGCCGCGATCGAATGGATCAAGCCCGCTGCCGACGCCGTGGTGTTGACCGTCTGGACGCCCGCGGCGGTGCAGCTGGCCCGAGCGGGTTCGTTTATCGTCGCCATACCCGACGAGGGCGAGGTCGATGAGCAGGAAGCCGAATTCGCTCAAAGGATCGCCGAGGAGGGCGCCGCGGGAGCTCGGACGCGCGGCTACAACGCCGCCGCGCGAGTCGCCGAGTCGAACGAATCGGTGGCCAAGACGATCGATGAGGTCGCCGAGGAGATTGACGCCGGGTTGATCGTCTGCGGCCAACGCGGCCGGGGCGCCCTCGGCAGTGCGCTCCTCGGGAGCGTCTCGCACGCTCTCGCGGCCCACACCAAGCGGCCAGTACTTATCGCCCCTCAGCACCCGTAGCGCTCACGCCTTCGCGGGCACCGTCCCGAGACTCGAAATGGTGGCAGTTGCCGACCGCGAGCCGGGCGAGCGCCGCCCGAGCGGTCGGGACGCGATGGTGGGCGCGGCCGGGCAGGATCACGGCCGCCAGAAGGAAGCCGAGGACGAAGATGCCGACGGACCACCAAAACGCCGTGGTGTAGCCATGGACCGCGGCAGCGTCGGCCAGGCCCGGGCTGGGGACGTGGCTGGCCGCGTAGCCTGCGACGGCGCTGGCGTAGATCGTGCTGAGCAGCGCGGTGCCGACTGAGCCGCCGACCTGCTGGGAGGTGTTGACCATTGCCGAGGCGATCCCGGCTTCGCTTCCCTCCACGCCCAGGGTCGCGGTGGAGAATGCCGGCGCAAAGATGCATCCCATCCCAACGCCGAGGACGAGCAGACCGGGAAGCACGTGGGCGGCGTAGGTGGAGCTCGGCGTCAGACGAGTGAACAGGAACATCCCGAGTGTCCCGAGCGCCATGCCGGTGAGGACGATCGGCTTGACCCCGGTGCGCTGGATCACCCGCGTCTGCACCGTGGTCGAAGTGACGACGAGAACGGCGGTCAGCGGCAGAAACGCCAATCCGGTCGTGAACGGCGAGAGTCCGCGCTGCGCCTGCAGGAAGAACGTGAGGAACAGAAAGACGGCAAAGATGCCGGCACCGGCCAGCAGGATCGTCGTGTACGCGCCGCCGCGGCCCCGGTCCCAGATGATGTGCAGGGGCAGCAGCGGATGCTTGACCCGGCGCTCGATGAACACGAACGCGGTCAGGAGCACGGGGCTGGCGACGAGCGCCACAATCGTCGCCGTCGCGCCCCAGGAGTGGGTCTCGGCGTTGGAGAAGCCGTAGACGAGCGCGAACAACCCGAGCGCGGAGGTGACAGCCCCGGGTATGTCGATCGGATCCCGCTGCGGGGCAGCGTGGTTGACCAGCAGACGCAGGGCCACGATCGTTGTCGGGATGGCGATCACCAGGTTGACGTAGAGGCACCAGCGCCAGGACAGGACCTGCGTGAGCGCACCGCCGAGTATCAGGCCGATCGACGCGCCCCCGCCGGCGATCGCACCGAAGATCCCGAACGCCGTCGGTCGGTCCGGAGACCCCGCGAATGTCACGGTCAGCAACCCCAGCGCCGACGGCGCGAGTAACGCGCCGAACGCGCCCTGGAGCGCGCGGGCGGTCACGAGCATGCCGAAGGATTGGGACAGACCGCCGACCGCCGAGGCAATCGAGAACCCGACCAGGCCGGCGATCAGCGTCCACTTGCGCCCGAACAGGTCACCCAGCTTTCCACCCAGTAGCAGGAGGCTGCCGAACGCGAGCGCGTAGGCGGTCACGATCCACTGCCGGCTCTCGGTCGAGAAATGCAGCGCCTTCTGCGCCGAAGGGAGCGCGATCGTCACGATTGTGGCGTCGAGCACCACCATCAGCTGCGCGACGCTGAGCAATGCGAGAACCGCCCATCGGTTCGGCTCAGCGGTCGCAGGCCTGCCAACCGGGGCGCTGACGGCAGCCATCGCTCGATGGTAAGGGATGATGATCGCGGTCGGCTGACAGCGACCGATCGATCGCAGCGCGCGTCGGGGACGAAGCCGATCGCGCCACATTCGCCGGACGCGTTTGCGTGGCTTGCACCGCGCTCGACGCCGTCCGCACGTGATCGACAGCTATCGGTCCGTCGTCCGCGGACGGATGTTCGACTGGCTGCGGCGCAACCCTCGGGCCAGTCATCCGTTGAAGGATCGTGGGGGCAAGGGCGGCACCAGGGGCACGGATCGAAACTTTGGTGCCGCCCGCTTCACCCCCAGGGTCCGTTGCGGACGGTGTCGCCCTCCGGCAGCCTCAGACGTCGACGGGCGGCCGCTCTGCGACGCCCCGGTTCAACGGCCGATAGCGTCGAACGGCAAGCCGGATCTGCTCATGTCGAGCGACGACCGACTGCACGCCCGAGCGCGTGCCTCACCCTCGTCGGTCTAAGAACTCCGCCACGTTCGACAGGTAAACCGTCGAAATTCCGCAGTGTCGGCTCTCGAGGTTATGCCAATAACGCCGCGAGCCGCGCACATGCCGGGCTCGTCTGATTAGGGTGGCATCGCACGGACGCACAGCGCGTGCGACTTGCCCCCAATACGGCACGCGCGGGCGGGTCCGCGACCAGCTGAATGCGCCACGGTCGCGGACCCTCCCTACGCCTCCACCGAGTACGCGGGCCGTTCAGCGGACCAGCTCGGCCGTCGATCAGGCCGCTGCGCTCGACCGGCGGGCACTCGCCGTCGAGCGAAGATGGACGCGCGCCGAGGAACCGCTGCTGGGCGAGGTGAACACGGTGCGCGTCCGGCGCCGACCCCCTACCCGACCGAGACCTCATCGATGTCGGGCACGTCGGCGCCGTTCGCGCCGGGGAAGTCGAGCCGCACGTACTGGGCCTGTGTCGGTTTGAAGGTGAACTGATCGGTCCCGGGCGAGGTGGCCGGAGCCGTGGCCACCGTCTGCCATGTGCTTCCGTCGGTCGACGTCTGCACCGCGAAGGCAAAGTTGGTCGCCGTCCCGCCGCGGTCGACCGTCACCGAGGAGACGTTCGTGCGCTTGGCCAGCTCAACCGTGAGGGCGGCCCATGGACTCGCGGCGACCCACGGAGTCGCCGGGCTTCCGTCAACCGCCGCGCGGACCCGCGTCGGACAAACCATCCCTCCACGGAGGACCGACCGTTGCCCGCCTCTCGCTGACGGCTCCTCTAGCGGGAGACCGCCGGTCGCTGGCGCGCGCCGGGTCGGCTTCGCCGGCCTTCCCGCCGCTGCAACTCGCCCTCGATCTCCTCCAGGCTGCGACCTTTGGTCTCGGTCACGAACGACTTGACGAACACGCCGGCGAGCAGACCCAGTGCCGCGTACCCGAGGAACACCGTTCCGGGCCCGAGAGCCTTGAGCAGCGGCGGAAAGGTCTGGGAGACGGCGAAGTTGGCCGCCCAGTTGCCGAACACGGCTACCCCCATCGCCGTCCCGCGGACGCTCAACGGCAGCACCTCGGGAATCATCACCCAGACAACGGGGCCCCAGGTGGCGGCGAACGCCGCGATGAAGGTCGCCAGGCAAACCAGCGTGATGATCGCCGCCGGGTCACCCGGATGGTGCGGTGTCGGCAAGGCCGACAGCGACACTCCGAGCACCAGCAGGCTCGCCACCATGCCGGCCACCCCGGCGAATAGCATCGGCCTTCGGCCGACCCGGTCGATGATCTTGACCGCGACTACCGTCAACGCGACGTTGATCACGCCGATGATCAGGTTGGCGTAGATCGCACTCGTCTTCGCGAAGCCGACATTGGTCAGTGTCGTCGGCGCGTAGTAGATGATCGTGTTGATCCCGACCAGCTGCTGGAACACGGCCAGGCCGGTCGCGACCAGCAGCGCCGGGCGGACCCACTTGGCGTGCCACAACGCGGCGAGCCCGACCTCGCCCTCTTCCTCGGAGTCGACCTCGCGGATCTCCTCGATCCGCTCCTCAGGCCGCTCGTCGCCGGGCAGCTCCTCGAGTACCTTGTGAGCCTCCTTCTCCTCTCCGGCGTGTACGAGGTAACGCGGCGTCTCCGGCATGAACAGCATGCCCACGAGCAGAACCATCGACGGCACCGCCGCGAGCCCCAACATGAGCCGCCAGTCACCGGACGATGCCAGGATCGCGTTGACGACGAACGCGGCCAGGATGCCGCACACGACCATCAGCTGGTTGAGCGAGGTAATGGCTCCACGCACCTCGGTGGGCGCGATCTCCGACAGGTAGAGCGGCACCACCAGCGCCGCCGAGCCGACGGCGAGCCCGATGATCACGCGCGCCGCGATCAGCACCCAGACGGTGGGCGCGGCCGCCGCCAGCAGCGCACCACCGGTGAACACGATGGCGGCGATGATGATCAAACGTCGGCGGCCCAACCGGTCCGACAGCCGCCCCGCGAACGCGGCTCCGATCATCGCTCCGAGCAGCAGACCGGCGACGATCGCGCCTTGCAGGAACGGCGTCAGCTTGAAGTCATTGGGAATGAAGAGCAGCGCTCCTGAGATGACACCGGTGTCGTATCCGAACAGGACACCGCCTAGAGCGCCAAAGAAATAGATCATCCGGCCGCTGACGCGCGCTGATCCCATCGTTCCTCCCTCACTCCGTCGTGACTCCTGGTGAAAGGCTTTCCCGCGCCCGACATTTGAAACTCACGACACAATCACCGCTCACTTGTCAACTAACGCTGACGGTTCGCGAAGAGTTCATTGGGGCGTTCCGTGTTCGTCACCCGGGTGCGGCTCCGTAAGCGGCGGCAGATCAGTGCCCTGCTTCACCCCGCCGCCGATGTCGCGTGAACGACGTTGACCAGGGCGATCGTGCACCTGCGTACGCGCGTCATATCGGAACCTCGCGACCAGGCGCGAAGATTGGTACCTACCGGAGGACGATGAGGAGCGTTTGAACATCCCGTCCGCTCGAGGTCGGACCCCGACGCGCTCGTCGACCTGACTCGCCGGGAGGCGTACATGAGCTTGTGCCTCGCCGGGATTCCCGGCGCCGGGCATGAGGCTCGCGAGTACGCGATGCGTGGCGCTCAGCGTCTCGACGCCCTCCCGCCGGCCGCAGCCACCCAGCTTCGGTCATTGGTGGATGCCGCCGTAACGAGTGCGTTTTGACCCGATGAGGCAGCGAGGCACGCTTCCCGACCTAGGCGGCCCGGATCTTGCGCGGGATCGGCCGATCACGACCAGAACGAGCCGTGGCCCCAATCAGCGAAGGTCACGACTCGTCGGGCACGAGCTCAGCTCGGCCGACTTACCAGGTTCCCTTGCGCGTGTGGGTCATGCATCGCTGCGGGTTCCCCGAGTGGAAGTAGCACTCGTCGTTGACCCAGTGCAGTGCGTAGGTGTCGGTCCATTCGCTGAGGCCGTTCGGGCCACTGACCAGGTAGACGGTCACCTCGCCGTAGTAGTCGTTGGGGCCATTCGAGAAGTGGACGGCGCAGGCGAAGCGCGTCTGGGACTTGCGCGAGCACTTGGCGGTGTAGCTGTACGCCGGCTTGGCGCGTTGCTTCAGGACACCGACGACGGTCTGGCGGACGTACTGCTTCGCCTGCCCGAGCGTCATCGTCGGGAGCGCCGGCGTCGAGGCCGGCGGCGACGGTGACGGCGCCGGCGTGGGCGTGGCCGTGGGTGTGGGTGCCGGCGGCGGCGATGGCGGCGGAGGCGGTGGCGGCGCTACCGCCCCGATCCAGCCCGACACCCAGGACGACAGCGGAATCACGTTCGTGAGGTAGTCCGCCGTGTACGTATTGCAGTCCGTGGGTCCAGTTGTGATGACCCCGATCTCGACCAGTTTGCCGCTGGCGTCTTGGGCGACAAGCGGGCCGCCGCTGTCGCCGTCGCAGGTGCCGGTGAGGAAGTCTGGAGGGTTCACCACGCACAGCTGGGAGTACGAATTGAAGTACGGGTCGTACTGCCCGCAGTACGAGGAATCCTGGACGACAGCGGGCGCCCACTGGAGCAGCGTCTGGATCAGAGGGTCGCCGTAGTAGGTCTGGCCCCAGCCGGCAATGAGCGCGCCAGTCCCGCCGACATCGAGGTACCCGTCAGAACCGGCTGCGAGCGGTATCGCCGGCGCGCTCGTCGGATTCGACAGGACAAGCAACGCCGCGTCGAAGGTGTCCTCCGGGAGGGGAAGGTAGCTGGGGTTGACGATGACCTTGGAAACGTCGCTGATCTCCGGCTGGGTCGTGTCCGTCCAATCGACGCTGCCGGTGACCACCCGGAACCCGCTCGGAGCGAGCGTCGCTCCGCTCGTCTCGTCGACGGCGCAGTGCCCAGCGGTGAGCACAACGTTCGACGAGACGACCGTCCCGCTGCATGAAAACTCGGGGTTGCCGTTGGCATCGAAGTAGAGGACAAAGGCCATGAACGGCCAGTCGCTCTGCACGCCCCCGTGGCCGCCGACGATCCTCGGTCGGCTGCCGATCCGCACCGGGTGCGGCGCGGCGGCGTGCCGGCGAGCGGCTCGTGCGCGATCCGTGCCCCGCAGGTGGATCTGAGAGAGGTGCGAAACTAGAGTCGTCGGTGTCCGTACTGACCGCTGCGCGAGCGCGGGCGAAACCAGCAACACGCCGAACACGCCGGCGAGCAACAGCGCGCCGCCGCCCGCCGGCAGCGGCAACAGTTTTCTGCGGAGCATCCCTGCTGACCCCCTCGGTGACATCCGGTCCCGGCGAAATAACGGACGGCCCCGATGATTCCTCGCGGGGGCCCCGGACGGCCGGCCCGCCGAGCTCCGTCACCACGGCGGGCTCCGTCGGGTAACTGGCGGCGGGGCCTAGCCAAACGATTCACGGTGCGATTCGCAACCGTCACTGCCACTCACCCTCGCGGAGCATCCACGCGACCCATGGCTGGACAGCATGCTGCTTTCGTCCGGAGCAGGCACGAGACCAGAGCCGACGGGCACAATGAAGCCGGGATTCCCGTGAGGCGGCACGATCGGAGCGATTTGATGGGCACCACAAACGAGACGCTGTACGAGCACGCGGGCGGTGAGGAGGGTCTGCACCGCTTAGAGGAGATCTTCTACTCGAAGGCGCTTGCAGACCCGGTCCTCAAACGCATCTTTACCACGCGCGTGCCGACTCACGTGGACCATCTGACCTGGTTTACGGCTGAGTCGTTCGGGGGGCCGGACCGGTTCAGCCGTGAGCTCGGATTCCGGTACCTGATCGACAAACACCGCCACCTGAATATCACCGACGAGCAGCGCGAGCGATTTATCGCCGCCTACCTGGAGTCGGTGGATGAAGCGGGGCTCCCCACCGACGAGCGCTTTCGGAAAGCGGTGCGGGAGCACGTCGAATTCGGCGCCCACGTCGCCCAGCAGAACTCCCATGCCGAGTCGGAATCCGAGCTGCACCCGATCCGCGAGGTCCCGAGATGGACCTGGTGAGCCAGATCGCACGTGCCCGCTCCTCACTTGCGACGACTAACTGATTAGCGGCATCGGCTCCCGACTGGCTTATCGCCGAGATGCATGCCTACCGCGAAATCTCGGGTGCGCTCGGAGGATCCGGGACTTACCTGCTTGTTCCGTCCCGGGTGAAACTGCAAGTGGCCGCCCATGGTAGAGCGAGGCCCGAGCGCCGGCTGGGTTCGGGCTACCGTTCCGACGGTCCGGGCATCACGAACGTGGCCACCCCGCCGGCCGGCAGGTTGTAGGAGAACTCGGTCCTGCCAAGCCGTACGTTGAATGTCTGCGAGCCGGTGCCCCAGTCATCGTCGTTGGCGAGCAGCACGATGCTGCCGTCGGGGTTGCGGAACGCGACGTTCCAGATGTTGCCGGCGACATTCGACCCGATCCGCACGGCGCCCGGCTTGACGAAGCGTGTGACGTGGCCGAGCACGTAGTAGTCGGCGGTGGGCGTCGCCTGGCCGGTCTGCGGGTCGGTCGTGACAACCCCGAAGCAGGTGCCGCAGCCGCCGTTGTGGGGTCCGCCGGACGGATCGAGCGCGAGGTTCCAAGTGATGACGGTGCGCGCCCAGTTACGCACCGCTCCGACGGTGAGGAATCGCGTGTGCCAGTGGAGGGTGTCGGAGAAGGTGGTCGTCGGGTCGCTCGACAGAGAGCCCGTGCACTCGGTGAAGTAGATCGCCTTCGTCGGGAACTGATCGTGGAGGGTGCTCTGCGCGCTCGGGTCGCCGTAGTAACAGTGGTACGCGGTGCCCCATATCCAGCGCGCGGCGGGCGAGGATAGGACCTCCTGGGGGTAGTCGTTGGTGTCCTGGGTCTCGTCGGGGGGCGTGCTGGCGATGTCGTTCGGGTGCTCCGACCAGTTGTGGTCGTAGGCGAGGATCTTCGTATGCAGGTGCGCCGCCCGTAGCATCGGCCCGAGCGCCTCGATCACCTGCTCCTCCTGCGCGGCGGACATGTCGGTCCCCGGATAGCCGGAGGGGGTGCGGTTCTGGGGCTCGTTCTGAACGGTGATCGCGTTGACCGTCACGCCCTGCTCACGATACGCCTCAATGAATTTGGTCAGGTACAGGGCGTAGGACTGGTAGATCGCCGGCGTGTCGAGCAGCCGGCCGCCGATCAGCGAGTCGTTGGTCTTCATCCACGCCGGCTGGCTCCAGGGGGTGGCGACGATCTGCAGATTCGGGTTCAGGCTTTTGGCCTCGCGCAGCAGCGGCAGGATCTGCGACTCGTCGTGAGCGATGCTGAAGTGCTGCTGCGAGTAGTCGGTCTGGCCGGCTGGCATGTCGTCGTAGGTGTACTGCTGGCCGACGACGAAGTCCGACGCACCGATCGGCTGGCGAAGGTAGCTCAGGCCGAGCCCATGCTCGGGGTCGAACAGATCACGCATGATCTGGTCGCGATGCGGCGAGGCGGCGAGCAGGTGGGCCGAGGAGTCGGTGATGGCGGCGCCGAACCCCTCGATCGGCTGGTACGACTTCGACGGATCGATCGTCACCGTCGGGTCACCCGCGACCGGCGCCGTCAGCGCGCTCGACGGCTGCTCGGTCAGTAGGTTCTTCTGGTCACCTGTGGTCATCCACACGCGCGCATCGCGCCCAGAGTGCGCTCCCGCCGCCGGCAAACCAACCGCAAGCACCGCGGCGACGATCGTCGCTGCGGTGGTGAACCGCTTCACCTTCATTTCTACCTCCGCCAATTGGACTGCTAGGAGAAGCCTTGCCCAGCGCCCGGCGCCCGAAACATCACTTTCGTGCAGGGCGGCTTGCGAGTTCCGGCCGGCGCTCGTCCTCAGAGCGTGTGCGTGGGACGGCGTTCGCGGTGCTACTCGCCGGTCACGCCTGGATCATCCGCTGATCACCCCGCCGGCAGGCGGGCGGCAAAATTCCCACCGCCGCCGTTCCCGGCCGCGCGGACGTCACCGCCGGCAGCTCGCGCGAGCCTGCGGGCGAGCGCGAGACCGAGTCCGGCGCCCGCCGCGTTCGCGCTCATCGCGCGTTCGCCGCGCCAGCCGGGCTCGAAAATCTTCTCTCGGTCCGCCGGATCGACGCCCGGGCCGTCGTCGAGGACCCGGAACAGGACGGCGCCGTCACGGCGCGCCATCTCGACCCGAACCGAGCGCGAGCCGTACCGGCAGCCGTTCTCGATCAGGGGGGCGAGCACACGCTCGGCGACCTCGTCGTCGACGCCGATCCTGATCGGCGCCGCGGGCTCCTCGACCATGACTGTGATCCCATGGGTTCGTGCGAGCGCGTCACAGCCACGGACGGCCGCTTGAGCCGCACGCGCCGCGTCGCCGATGCCGCGCGGGGCCCCGAGCTCGACTCGAGTTGCCGCGACCAGCGTGTCGAGAGTGCGCGCCATCTGCTGGGCGCTCGCGAGCACGCGCTCGTATCCCCCCCGTTGCTCCTCTGGCGAGCGGGGGTGCCGGAGGGCGAGCTGCGCCTCGGCGATCACGCTCGCGAGCGGGGTGCGGAGCTCGTGGGATACCTCGGCAGAGAATGTCTGTTCGTGGCGGAGGCTCGAGGCGACGCGGTCGAGGAGCGCGTCCAGTGTGGCGGCGAGGCGGGTGAACTCGTCCCGTGGTGGCCCCAGATCAAACCGTCGCCCCGTGTCCGCGAGGCTCCACGCCTCGGCCTGCTCGGTCATGTGCGCGACCTGCCCGAGCGAGCGTGAGATCAACAGGTGGGCCGCGAGCGCGACCACGATCAGGACGAGTACGCCCAGCACCGCCGACCCGACGAGCGCAGTCTGGGCCGTGCTCTCATACGGGGCCAGCGAAATCTCCGATACGACCGTTCCGAGCCGGCGCCCATTCGACACGACCGGGACCGCGTACAACCGGGTGTCGGTGGCGGGAACATCGACGCTGCCGCGAACGGGGACGGCGGCGAGCCGCTCGGCCGCGCGTTCGGTCACCGGGTCGGCCCGTGGCTGCTCGAGGATTCGGCCGCCGGCGAACGCCCACGTCTGGGCATCGGGCGCCGCGGCGTCGGGCAGTTCGGGCACGGTCAGCCTCCCGTCGACGACGCGCAGAGCGGCCAGCTCGGCCGAGGCGCGTGCGATGACAGCGTTGCTCGCGTCCGCGCTCAGACGGTGGCGCAGCACGGCGTTGAAGGCGCCCAGTAGTAGGACTAGCGATAGCGCCACCGCACCGATCACCGACAGCTCGAGGCGCCGGCGCAGACCGAGCCGGGAGATCATTCGAGGCGGTAGCCCGTGCCGTGAACTGTGACGATCCGCGGCGGCTGCGACAACGAGCTGAGCTTACGGCGCAGCCGGGCGATGTATACGTCGAGCGTGTTGTCATGCACGATCGCGCCGTGCGGCCACGCGGAGCGAGTCAGCTCGAGCCGCACGCAGGCCCGTCCCTGTCGCGCCGCCAGGGCGGCGAGCAGGCGGAATTCGGTCGGCGTCAGGGTGAGGCGGATCCCACCCTTGGCGACGGTGCGCTCGGTCGGATCGAACTCCATCCCCGCGGTGGACGCGGGCGCGTCGCCGCCGGCGCGCCGCAGCAGTGCCTGCAGCCTGGCTGCCACCTCCTCGATGTCGAACGGCTTGGTCACGTAGTCGTCTCCGCCGGCGCTGAATCCGGCGAGGCGGTCGGTGAGGGCATCGCGCGCTGTCAGGAACAGGACCGGGGTTTCGATCCCTCGCGCGCGCAGCGCCTGGCACACGTCGCGCCCGTCGGCGTCGGGGAGGCCGATGTCGATGATGAGCAGGTCGGGGGCATGCTCGGCGCTGGACACGCGCTCGATGAGCTCGTGCGCGGTCGGCACTCCGCCCGCGTCGAACCCCTCCGCGCGCAGGCTGCGCACGAGGACGTCGCGCAACTGCGGCTCGTCCTCGAGGATCAGCACGGTGGCGGCGAGCATCACGTCGATCAGTATCGCCGCTGCCCGAGAGGGCCGCCATTCGGCGTTCAGGAGTGTTTCAGATCGGTTCGCGAGCATGGCCGACCAGATGCGCGCACCAATCACCCTCGCGGTTTGCGGTCTGCTCGCCCTGGCAGGCGTGGGCTGCGGGACGACGATCCATCCCAACACCCCGGTCTCGAGCACAACCGCCCCGGCGCGATCGTCGACGTCGACGGCGGGCAGCTCGCAGGGCGTCGGGGCCCTGTCGGCGGAGGCGCAATCGGCGGCTACCGGTGACATCCCGGACAACCAGGTGTTCCTCACCTTCACCGATCCCGTCGCGGGATACAGCATGTCGTACCCCGAGGGCTGGACGCGCAACGGCGACGCGCGCAATGTCACCTTTTCGGACAAGAACAACATCGTTCACATCGTCGTTGCCAAAGCCCCGACCCCGACGGTAGCAAGCGTTCAATCCGAGCTGGCCGCGCTGCAGCAGAAGAATTCGACGCTCAAATTCACCCCGCCACGTGCCGTGACCCTCAAGTCCGGTTCCGCGATCAAGGCGACCTACACGACCGAGAGTGCACCGAACGCGGTCACCGGCAAGAGCGTGCTCCTGATCGTCGACCGCTACGAGCTCGTGGGCCCGCGGAAGCGCGCGACGATCGATCTGGGCACGGCGAAGGGCGTGGACAACGTCGACGCATATCGAATGATGAGCAACAGCTTCCGTTGGCAGTGAGCGAGCCCGGCATCTCCACTGAGCCGATCAGCCTGTACGCCGAACCCGAACGCCCGGCGAGCGCGATCGACTGGCCGGCGCTCGAGTTCCACGACGTGTTCAAGATCTTCCGCGCCGGGCCGGTCGAGACCGTCGCACTCCGAGGCCTCGAACTCGCGGTGCAGCGGCGCGAGCTGGTCGCGGTCCTCGGCCCCTCGGGCTGCGGCAAGAGCACCATGCTCTCGCTCGCGGCGGCGCTCGACACTCCGTCGGCCGGCGAGGTCCGGGCGAACGGTCAGCCCCTGGCCCTGCTGGGCGAGGACGATCGCGCCGGGTTCCGTGCCCGTGGCATCGCGCTCGTCCTGCAGCGCGCCAACCTGTGGCCGTCGCTCAGCGCCCGGCGCAACGTGATGATCTCTCTCCAGCTCGCGGGACACCGCGACCCGGCCCCGGCGGCGGCCGACGCGCTCGAGGCGTTTGGTCTCGGGTCGCGCGGACACACCCGCGCGGGCGCGCTGTCGGGCGGCGAACAGCAGCGGGTTGCGATCGCCGCAGCGGCCGCGCGCCGTCCGCCGCTCGTGCTCGCCGACGAGCCGACCGGAGAGCTCGACGCCGCCAACGAGCGACGGGTGCTCGACTCGCTGCGTGAGTTGCGCGACTCGTTCGGGAGCACGGTCGTCGTTGTGACCCATTCGGCGCGCGTTTCGGCTGCGGCCGACCGCGTCGTTGAGCTGCGCGACGGAAGGGTCGCGGCGTGAGCGCGACCGCGACGCAGACCGAACTCGCAGTTTGCCGGTCGGTCACCGTCGTGCACGGCCGCGGCGACAACGCCATCACGGCGCTCTCCGACGTCGACCTGGCGATCGCCGCCGGCGATCGGGTGGGATTGTGGGGGCGTTCGGGATCGGGGAAGACGACGTTGCTCCACGTGCTCGGCGGGCTGACCATGCCGACCCGCGGGGAGGTGACGCTCTCCGGCCAACCGCTCGCCTCGCTCGACGCGGCCGCTCGTGGCCAGGTACGCGCTCGCGCCGTGGGGTACGTGTTTCAGACGGCGAACCTCCTCCCGAGCTTCACTGCGTTCGAGAACGTCGCCTTTGCTCGCCAGGTCAGCGCCGCCGGCGGCGAGCTCGGCGCGGCGGAGCTGCTCGCAGTCGTCGGATTGTCCGCGAAGCTCGACGCGCTACCGGGCGAGCTGTCCGGAGGCGAGGCCCAGCGGGTTGCGATCGCCCGCGCGCTCGCCCAGGAACCCAATCTGATGCTGTGCGACGAGCCAACCGGCCAGCTCGATTCCGACACCGGCGGCCGGGTACTCGACTTGATCGCCGCGCTGCACGAGCGGCTGCACTTCGCGCTCGTGATCGCCACGCACGACCCCGACGTGGCCACCCGCTCGGACCGTGTCGTGACGCTCGAGGACGGCCGCGTCGTCTCCGACCAGGTCCTCGACACCACGTGAGAGCTGCCGCCACGCTGGCGATCGGGGGGCTGACGCGCTCGCCGGTCCGCACCGTCACCCGCATCCTGGTGCTCGCCGCCGCCGTCGCGCTACTCGGCTCGATGCTGCTGTTCATCGGCAGCTCGCTGCGCTCGATGACCTCCGCCACGATCCGCAGCGTCCCGCTCGACTGGCAGGGACCGGTCATGTCCTACCGGCAGGCGCAGGCCGTGGCGTCGGGCGTGGCCCAGCAGCGAGGCGTTAGTCATGCCCTGCCCGCCGCGACCGCGCCGTTCGCGAGCGTCAGCCACTCCGGAACCGCCGGTGTCTCGACGGCCGGGAGCGGATCGCTGCTCGCGGTCCCGCCCGGATACGAGCACAGTTTCGCCGTCTACCGCTACCTCCAGGGCGGCCTCGCGCCCGGACAGATCGTGCTCGACCAGCAGCTCGCCGCCACCCTGCAGGCGCAGATCGGGGACACCGTCACGATAACCCCGCGGCCGGGTGCCCGACCGCAGCGGTTCCGCGTCTCCGGGGTGGCGCTGATCACGGCGCCCGACACCGTGTTCCAGCCACTCAACCCGCAGCTCGGGCCCGCCCCGGCCCAACCGCCGTCCAACGCGGCAATCCTCCCGCTGGCGACGTTCGCCCGCACGATCGCACCGGAGCTGCCCACGGTCGCCTCCGCGACGATCGGCTCCTCGGCCGCGCCCGGGGCTCAGAGCGCGACCCAGTGGCAGGTGCAGGCCCAGGTCGACCCGACCGCGCTCGGCTCGACGCCCGGCCAGGCGTACACCCGCTCTCTGCAGACGATCAACTCCGTCCAGCGCTCGCTGCCGGGCCAGGTGCAGTTCGTCGACAACCTGTCAGACGCCCTGAACACCGCCGCCGGCGACGCCCTCTACTCGGACACGCTCTACATCATGCTCGCGCTCCCCGGCGCGCTCGTCGGACTGGCGCTCGCCTACCTGGCCGCGCTCGGGACGGTCGATCGGGACGCCCACGAGCTCGCGCTACTGCGGGCGCGCGGCGCGAGCGGACGCGACCTGTTCGCGCTGGCCGGGCTCGAGAGCATCGTCCTGGGCGCGACCGCCGGGCTGCTCGGCACCGCCGTCGCACTCGTCGCGGTCCGGTTGCTCGTCGCCGGGGGGGCGAACGTGACGGTCGGGCGGGCGGTCATTGCCGGTGGAGCGTGCGTGGCTCTCGCCACCGCGGGCGCGCTCGCCGCCCGGCTCGGCGCCAGCGCCACGGTTTGGCGGCGGACCATCAGCGCCAGCCATCGCGGAGCGCGCCGGCCGAACCGGCCACTGTGGCAGCGCCTGTACCTGGACCTGCTCGCGCTGGCGCTCAGCGGGCTGATCTTCTGGCTCACCGCCAGCACCGGCTTTTCGGCGGTGATCAACCCGGACTCCAACCCAACGCTGTCGCTCTCGGTGTACATGTTCTTCGGCCCGGCGCTCCTGTGGATCGGGGCGACTCTCCTGCTCGTCCGGCTGCGGGGCCGCGCGCTGGCGTGGGTCATCCGGCACGTCGCCGGCGGGCGCGCCGAGCGCTCACCCGGTTTTCAGCTCGTTAGTGCCGGCCGGCGCGGCGCGGCGATCAACCGAGGCCTGGTCGTGCTCGGGCTGCTCCTCGCCTTCGGGGTCAACCTCGGGATCTTTACCGCCACCTACGACCAACAGGCGAACGTCGACGCGCAGCTGACAATCGGCGCGGACGTCGTGGTCACCGCGCCGCCCGGCGTTGCGACCCGCCGCAGCCTCGCCGCCCGGATCGCCGCGGTCCCCGGGGTCAAAGCGACCACCGCGGTCGACCACTCCTACGCGTACGTGGGGCCGGATCTCCAGGACACGTACGGCATCGATCCGGCCAGCTTCACGAAGGCCACGGGTCTGCGCGACTCGTACTTCCCCGGCCGCGGCGTCGCGGACACCATGGCCCGCCTGCGCTCCCGACCCGACGGGATCCTCGTCTCCAAGGAGACAATCAGCGACTACTCCCTCAGCCTCGGCGACCTCGTGCGTCTGCGCATTCTCGACCACCGCACCGGCCAATTCCGCGTCATCCCGTTCCACGTGGTCGGTGTCGTGCAGGAATTCCCGTCCGCTCCCAGGGATTCGTTTATGGTGGCCAACCTGGGCTATCTGCAGGCGGCCGACCACGCGGGCGGTCCCAACGTCGTGTTCGCCAGGGCCGGCGACCCCGCAGCGACCGCCGCCCGCGTCGCTGCCGCCACCCGGACCGATGGTACCCTCGTCAAGAACATCACCCAGCAGACGCAGCAAACGGTCAGCTCCATCACGACCGTCGATCTGCGCGGCATCGCGAAGATCCTCGAGGCCTTCACGATCATCCTCGCCGGTGCGGCGACGGGCCTGTTCATCGCGCTGGCGCACATCGAGCGCCGCCAGGAGTTCGCCACGATGGCCGCCCTCGGCGCCCGTCTGCGCGAGATCCGCTCGTTCGTCTGGAGCGAGGCCGCGCTGGTCCTCGCCGCGAGCGTCGCCCTGGCTGCCGGGCTTGGATGGCTCCTGTCAGAGATGCTGATCGCGATGCTCCAGCACGTGTTCGACCCGCCTCCCGACAGCCTGGCGATCCCCTGGCGCTACCTCGTCGAGCTGCTGGCCGGCGCGCTCGCAGGGTGCGCGCTCGCCGGCGGCATCGCCAGTCGAGGGCTCGCGCGGATGAAGCTCGGAGCGATCCTCCGCGAACAGTGAAGGGAACCCGTCCGCGCGGCTCGCTCAGGGTGGCTGGGGGTGCAGTTATGCGCCGACGATCCCGGCTTGGTACGCGATGACCACGAGCTGAACGCGGTCCCGAGCGCCGAGCTTCATCAAGATTCGTGACACGTGCGTCTTGGCGGTGAGCTGGCTGAGCTCGAGCGTTTTGGCGACCGGCGTGCGCGGAGGCGACATTCCGCGTCCTGCCAGGGGTGACGTCGACGCCGTCGCGGCGACCGCTCTCAGACCAGAGGGGCGGTGCTGCCCGAGGGTGCGGCGCTGCCGAGTTTGTCCGATACCGGCAGCGCGACCTCCGGTGGGCGTGGCTACTGCTCTGGTGCTTGCAAGCTCCCGGCTCCTGGCTCGGCCGCGGAGGGCGCGTGGGCGTTGTGGGAACGGGCCGCCGCGCGGCGAGACTGATGGGGAGGACGATGGGCTGCTACGCCAGGTGGTGCTGGTAGGCGTAACGGACGGCTTGGGCGCGGTCGCGGGCGCCGGTTTTGTAGAAGATCCGGTTGATGTGGGTCTTGATGGTGGCGTGGCTGAGGACCAGCTGGTCGGCGATCTCGTTGTTGGAGAGGCCGGCGGCGATCAGTTTGAGCACTTCGATCTCGCGTGGCGTTAGTTCGTCAGGGAGGTTCGGCGGTGACGCTGGCGCCGGTTCGGCGGCTGGCGCTGGCGGGGTGTGATCGAGGACGGCGGTCACGAGTCGCTGCTGGACGGCGGGGTCGAGGTGGGTGTGGCCGGCGATGAGTGCGCGGATCGCGTGTTCGATTTCTTCCGCGGTTGCGTCCTTGGTTAGGTAGCCGCGGGCGCCCGCTTGTAGGGCTGGGAAGAGGAACTCGTCGTCGGCGTAGGTTGTCAGGACCAGCACGTGTGTGTCGGGGAGCGCGGCGAGGATTTGGCGGGTCGCCTCGGCTCCCTCGAGGTGCGGCATTCGCAGGTCCATCAGCACGATGTCGGGGAGCTCGGAGCGGGCGCGCTCGACGGCCTCGATTCCGTCGGCCGCGGTCGCGACGATCTCGACGTCTTCGATTAGGCCGAGCAGCATCGCCAGTCCATCGCGCACGACCGGCTGGTCGTCTGCGATTAGGACGCGGATGGTCATGCTGGCACCTCGATCTCGACCCGCCAGCCCTGGGTCGTCGGGCCGGCCGAGATCGTGCCGCCGGCCTGCTCGATCCGCTCGCGCAGCCCTTGTAGTCCGCGGCCGCCGCCCATCCCTGGCCGCGGTCCGGTGGCCGAGGCGCCGTTGTCGACCCACAGCTTCGTGCGGGCGGGTTCGTAGCGCACGGTGACGGTGGTGCACGCGCTTGGCGCGTAGCGCGCGACGTTGGTCAGCGCTTCCTGTGCGGCGCGGTAGAGCGCGAGGCTCGGATCGGCTGGCAGTGTCCGCGCGTCGCCTTCGATCCGAAGCGTCACGTCGAGGTTCATGTCGTCTTTGTAGCTGTCGATCAAGGCGGGGAGCTGGGCGAGCGTTGGTAGCGCGTCGCCGCGGAGGGTGCCGACGGCTTGGCGGGCGTTGGCGAGCCCGGCTTTGACGAGCTCGCTGGCGCGGTCGATCGCGTCGCTCAGAGGTGGCTGAGCGTGCTCGCGTTCGGCGAGCTTGCGGGCCCCCTGGAGCTGGATCGCGGCGCCGGAGAGCGAGTGCGCGAGCACGTCGTGCAGCTCCGAGGCGATCCGGCCGCGCTCGGCGATCGCCGCCGCGCGGGCCTGCTCATCGCGCGCGTCCTCGAGCTGCGCGAGCAGGATCTCGGTGTGGTCCTGGCTCTCCCGAGACTGCTTGAGGAACAGCGCGATGACACCGACCAGGACCGTCACGAGCATTCCAGCCGCGACAGCCGACGAGGAGCTTCCGGCCGCCGCCGTGACCGCACCCAGCGCGACGGTCACCGCGCCACCGATCGCGACACCGGCCTTGAACGGGAGCCGCGTGATCGCCATGAACACGGCGGCGCCGGCCGCGACCCCGGTCGCGCCCTTGAGCTGAAGTCCGGCGATCGCGACACCGGCGGCGCCCATCAGCGCGATCACGACCGTCTGCATCCTGACGTCACGCTCGGGAAAGCCGTCGCGGACCGCGACCATCAGCGTCGCTGCGAACACGCACAGCACCACCGTCACCGCCAGCGCCTTGCCGTGCAGTCCAGGCACCGGCTGGCTGTTGGCGCTGCCGAGCACCACCACGAGCAGCACCGCCCAGCCGAGCGGTCGCAGCGTCCCTCGCTGCCGATGCAAGCGCTCCTGAGCACGCGCCCGAGCCTCCGCTACCCGCTCGCTATCCGTCGCCGACGCTCGCTGTGAACCGGTCACCGCAGCACGGACGATAGAACGACCACCGGCCCGCGAGTGCGGGCCGGTGGCGCCTGATCCGGGACGGTCGATCGTCATGCGACCGCGGCGATGGGAGCGGCGCTTGACCGCATTGCGTTCCGGCCCCGAAGCTGGACGATCGTGATCCGGGTGCCGACCTCGAGCAGCGCCATCAGCACCAGCGCAACCGGCCACGCCGCGGCGCCGATCTGGTGAGCCATGCTGAAGCTCGCGACTGCGTGGCGCGCGCCGTTGTGGATCGCGAACACGAACAACATCCGCGAGCTGATCCCGGCGATCAGCAGCCCACCGGCGAGCCAGCCGACGCACGCGACGGCGAGACCGTTCTCGCCCGCGCGGACGTGGGTGGCGAAGCCGCTCGCGATACCGAGCGCGAGGCCGACTGTCCCGAGCGCGCCGATCAGCACGAGGTCGCTGCCGGAGGTCGGGATCGAGCGCACATAGATATGCGCGACATAGGCGACGACGGCCAGCGGGAGGATGAGGCTGCGACGGTCGAGCTCTCGCTCGCGAGCCTGACGGAAGACGATCAGGACGAACACTGCATTGATGAGGTAATCGGTAATGGTCATAGGCGCCATGATCTGCTTCAGGCGGCCCCTTGTCGTCGGCCCGAGGGTTGAACCACAGGTTGATCTCAGACCTCAACCCGTGGGTTGAACGGCCCGTCACCTCCACCGACTCGGCGAGACCACCGCTACCCGAACGACCTCAGGCCCGTCTCCGTCCGCCCGGCATCTGAGTACCGCGCGGGAGTGCAAGCAAGAGCCGCGCCCGCGGCATCCGCCCGGCACCCACCTGTCGCCACGAGCGCGCACGCCGCGCACCGAAGAACGGATCAGCCAGACCGCTGCTCGGAGCGCTAACTCAACGTCCGGAAGCCGCAAGCATCAATGCGGTCACGACGGCCTTGACACCAAATATCCCGCTCCAGGCGTCGACGGGTTGCGTTGTTGTCAGGGCCCCCGCGGGCGGGAAGGGTGGGAAGCTCGACTCTTCATGCCAGCGCCCGGTTCATGGGCGTCGCCGTGGGTCAGGCCGATCGATTGGAGGACATCATGTCCGAGCCAGGACTGGTGGACATCACCGGCCGTCTGCGACCACCGACCACGACGCCTGGTCACTAGGCGCGGTGCGCGCCGCCGAACAAGCGCCTGCGTTAAGCGCTTGCTCTCACCGAGACCGATCTGGACCCGAAGACGGGCTCGGTGCTGGTCGCGCCGGCAAGGGCGGGAAGCGACGAATGGTCGGGATGAACGACTCGGCGTGGGACCACGCAGGTTGAGACTTTCATTCAGCTCGCCCGAGCTGTACCCGCCGAGGGGCCTGCCGACATCGGAGCCGGTCGAGGCGGCGTTCGCAGCGGTGCTGGCCGGGCAGCGGGGGACCGGTGCGGCGCTGGCCGTTTGGGGAGAGGGTCGGTGGCTGGTCGATTTGTGGGGCGGGTCGGCCGATGCGGCGGGTCACCGTGCCTGGGGCGGCGACAGCATCGTGCAGCCGTACTCGGTGAGCAAGCCGTTCGTCGCGGTGTGTGCGTTGCTGCTCGTCCAACGCGGGGAGCTTGGACGCCGCCGTGGAGTGGTACTGGCCTGAGTTCAGGGCGAAGGCGACCGTGTGCGAGCCATTCCCATCAGGCGGGGGTGGTGGCCGACGGTCGCGGGATCGGGGCCTTCCTCCGCGACGAGGTGACGGCGCCGCTGGGTGTGGATTTTGCCTTCGGGCTGTCTGGCGCGGATCAGGCCAGGGCTGTCGAGCTGACCGGTCTCGACGAGAGCTTCCGGCGGCCTGCTCCGGGGCAGCCTGAGCTGTACCGCCAGGCGATCGGGAACCCGCCCGGGGCGCGCGACGGGGAGGTGGTCAACAGCGCGCGGTGGCGCGCGGCGGAGATTCCGGCGGTCAACGGGCACGGCACCGCCCGCGCGGTCGCGGGACTCTACGCGGCCTTGCTGGCGCAAAGGTTGTTGGAGGGGCCGGGCTCGAGGAAGCGATTAGCGTGCAGGCGTCCGGAATTGACCGGGTGTTTGGGGAGCCTGCCGCGTTCGGTCTCGGATTCGGCCTCGATGACGATGGCTTCGGGATGGGCGGCCTGGGCGGCAGCTGCGGCGCCGCGAGCCGAGACGGTTACGCAATCGCATTCGTGACCGGCTGGATGGGCAGCGACGACCGGGCGATCATGCTTGAAAACACGGTTAGGAGCTGCCTCGGCTTGCCGGCTCTGAACGGCTGACTCGTCGCAGGGGTACAGCCTGCTGCCGCCGCTCGCGGGTCTGACACCTGCCACCGCGCAGAGCCGGGTCGACCCGGCGCGCGGCGGGATGCCCGGCGGGCGCAAAGCTCGTGCGTCGCGGCTAGGTCGTGTCGAAGGCTCTTTCAAGGCCGTCGAGGATCAGGTCGAGCCCGTACTCGAATTCGTTGGCGTAGTCGTAGCCTGGCTGGAGGACGTGCTCAATCGTCAGCTCGGTGAGGTGGGGGTACTCGCCGGCGGGGAGCTGCGCCATGATTGCCTGCGCAACCTCGACCGTCTCCTGCGGGGTGTCAAACGGCAGGCTCGGCTCCTGCATCGCGAATCCGTAGATGTAGCTGTCGAGAGCGGAGTACGCGTGGGCGGCCAGCTCGATCGAGAAGCCGGCGTTCCGCAGGGTTCCGATCACCGCATCGTGGTGTCTGAGGTTTGCGGGACCCGGCGAGGTCCGCGACTCCATCAGTCCGATCGCCCAGCGGTGGCGGGAGAGGACCCCGCGGACCGAGATTCCCCGTTGCCGCATCGCCGTCTTCCAGTCGGCGTCGGCGGACGGCAGGCCGATCTCGGCGAAGACGACGTCGATCATCCCGTCGAGGAGGTCGTCCTTGTTGGCAACGTGGTTATACAGCGACATCGCCTCGACTCCGACCGCTTCGCCGAGCTTGCGCATGGTCAGCGAGGCGATCCCGCTCTCGTCGGCCAGCGCGACGGCGGCGCGCAGCACTCGCTCCCGACTGAGCGGCGCTCGGGGCTTCGTCGCGGGCTTGGTCGGCGTGGCCATCGGCTTTTCTCCTCAATCGCTTGACAGACTTACGTCGTAAGTGTACTTTACTTACACCGTAAGTCTAGCTCGCAGCTCAAACCCGATCGGAGACACCCCATGATGCAAACCACCAACACCGCAGCGATCCCGCCGCCCTATCCAATCCGCGTCGAAGGCCGCCTGGAGACGCCCTCGCGCTGGTCGTGGCTGGTCAAATGGGCGCTCGCGCTCCCCCACGTCGTCGTCCTCGCCGGCCTCTGGCTAGCGTTCCTTGTCAGCTCGGCCACATCGTTTGTGGCGGTTGCGGTCACCGGCCGCTACCCGCGTTCGCTGTTTGACTTCAACGTCGGCGTGATGCGCTGGTCCTGGCGCGTCGTGTTCTACGCCTACGGCGCCAATGGCACCGACCGCTACCCGCCGTTCACGCTCGCCGACGTGCCCGACTACCCCGCCCGCCTGCAGGTCGCCTACCCCGAGCATCACCGCCGCGGGCTGCCGCTGCTCGGCTGGTGGCTCGCCGGGATCCCGCAGTACCTGATCGCCGGAATCTTCGTCGGCGGAGGCCTACTCGGCGTCTTCGGCGGGACGAGCGGGATTGGACTGACCGGCCTGCTCGTGCTCGTCGCCGCAGTGGTACTGCTGGTCCGCGGGACCTACCCCCGATCGATCTTCGATCTCCTCCTGGGACTGAACCGCTGGGTTCTGCGGGTCACGGCCTACGCCGCCCTGATGACCACCGAGTACCCGCCCTTCCGGATCGACGCCGGCGAGGACGACCTCGACGCAGCGATCGCCATGCCGTCAGGAGAACACGCGACCGAGCCGCGGGGAGACGCGCGATGAGGGTCTGCATCGTCGGAGCCTCAGGGAAGCTCGGCCGGTACATGGTGGAACACGCGGTCGATCGCGGCTACGAGGTGATCGCCGTCTGCCGGCAGCAAAGCATTGCCAAGCTCGACAGGTTCAAGGACCGCATCACGGTCATTCCCGGAGCCACCGACGACCCCCAGGTCATCAAGCACGCCGTCGCCGGGTGCGACGGCGTGCTGGTCGTCCTCATCCCGCGGGGCGTCCACGGGTACTCGACGGGAACCGCCCAGGCGGTGCTCGACCACGCGCCCCCGGGGGCGCGACTAGTGTTCTCCTGCGGATGGCACATCACCCGCGACGGCCAGGACGTCTACTCGCGCAAGCTCAAGACGATCGTGAAGGTGTTCGGCCCGCTCGCGCGGCTCGCCCGCTATGCCGACCTCGATGACCAGGTCGAGGCATGCCGGCGAGTGTTCACCAGCGACACTCAATGGACCGTCGTGCGCGGCAGCGACCTGGAAGAAGGCGAGAGCCAGGGCCTGCCCGTGTGGAGCCGGCACGTCGGCGACCCCATCCTCGACAGCAACATCACACGCCGCGTGGACTTCGCCCTGTTCATCGTGAAGGCACTCGAGAACGATGAACTCGTCCACCAGGCCCCGGCGATCGTCGGCTGCCAGACACCCTCGGCGCTCGCCCACGCCTCAAAGAAATGAACTTCGGTGCGCCTCGGCGCCCACATCGGAGGCGATGCCGGCACACACGGACAATCGTCTCTCTGGGATAAAAACCTACGGACGCCTCGTCGCCTCCGCCCCGTACCCCAATCACGCCCGAACCAGGGCTCGAACCTGAGCCGGCCGCGCACCCTCCTGCCTCAGCGCGCGACCGCCCGGCATGCTCGTCGCGACCCCGCGCCTCCACAAGCACCGCCGCGCAGCCTGCAACGTTGCGCCGGGCGACCGGACTGCTGGTGCTGGACCTAAACGGCCACCGCGACACGCGGCCGCTTCAGGCTGGATGAGTAGCGCCAGTCGGCCGAGGTAGTCATGCTGAGGTCGACATCCTCACAGGCGCGCACGGACGTTGCTTATGTGTCCGATACTGGCAGCGCGACCGCGGCGGGGTGGCTGCTGCTTTGGTGCTTGCAACATCTGGGTTTCTGGCTAGCGCGCCGGGTGGGCCGAGCTCGGCCGTGGAGCGCTCGCGGGCCGCGTGCGCCGTTTCAGCGCGTTGCGGGGAAGCCGTCAGCGGTGTGCACGCAGGTGTCCGACGGCAAAGGCGGGTCGTTTCCCGGGTGGGGGCGGATGCATTCTTCGAGTCAACCTTGGGTGGTCGCGCGATCGACCTGGCCCAAGCGTAGGTGGAGTTCAGCGTCGGCAGCGTTTAGGGTCGACTGGTGCCACCGGAGACCAGGTACGCGAAGAGCGGTTCGGTGAGCATCGCCTATCAGGTGCTTGGCGGAGGGCCGCTCGATCTGGTTCTGGTGCCGGGATTTGTCTCTCATGTCGAGGTGGGGTGGGAGGAGCCGAACTTTGCTCGCTTCCTCTCCAGGCTGGCGTCGTTTTCGCGCCTGGTCATCTTCGACAAGCGCGGCACGGGGATGTCAGATCCAGTCACCAGCCCGCCGACGATGGACGAGCGGATGGACGACATCCGGGCGGTGATGGACGCGGCCGGATCATCCCAGGCGGCGATCTTCGGGATCTCTGAGGGGGGGACGCTCTCGATCCTGTTCGCCCACCGTCATCCTGATCGGGTGCGGGCATTGGTGCTGTACGGCTCGTGGGCCCGACGGCTGGCCGCGCCGGACTATCCCTGGGGCCTTGAGCCGGGGGAGTTGGAGGACTTCCTCGCTCGGATGGGGGATGCGTGGGCCACGGGTGAGTGGTGGACTCCGAGCCCGGCCGACGACGATGCGCTGAAGCGCTGGTGGGCGCGGTACCTGCGGATGTCGGCAAGCCCTGCGATGGCCCAGGGGGTGATCCGGATGAACACGGAGATCGATGTGCGCGAGCTGCTCCCTGTGTTGCGGGTACCGACGCTGATCCTGCACCGAACCGGGGACAACTGGATCGTCGTGGCGCACGGCCGCTATCTGGCAGACCACATTCCGGATGCGCGGTATGTCGAGCTGCCCGGCGTTGATCACCGCATCCCGGCCGGCGAGGTGGAACCGATCCTGACCGAAATGGAGGTTTTCCTCACCGGGCGAAAGCGCCGGCCAAGGCACGGCGCGCTGACCGGGATCGATGCTCTGAGCCAGCGGGAACGTGAGGTGGCGCTGCTCGCCTCCCGCGGCCAGACGGCCGCGCAGATCGCCGCGCAGCTGGTGATCAGCGAGCGGACCGTGGAGACCCATCTCGCGAACGTCTACGTCAAGCTCGAGGTCCGCTCCAAGACCGAGCTGATCCGACGAGCGCCCGAACTGGGGATCTGAGCAAAGTTCGGTACATGTACGGATGTATCGGTCGCGGTGCGTGCTTAGGCTCGTGTCAGTTCGAATCCAGGAGGCGAGAAGTGAGCACAGCGAGCGACGCAGCTCCGCACTGGTCGGAGTGGCGTGACTTGGCGGCGGTGGTGACTTACCACCGGCACCTCAAGCGAACGGTAACGATTGCCTTGACAGTCGGAACCGTGTTCTTCGCAATGAACCAGCTCACGGTCGTGCTGACAGGCCACCCGACGGCGCTTACGTGGCTGAAGGTGGCGCTGACCTATCTCACGCCGTTCTGCATGTCGAACTTCGGAATCCTCACAGCAACGCGCGAGCCCGCGAGACATTCGCTCACGGCCTCGGCGACGGCCGCGAGGAACCGCTAACCCATCTAACGACCGGGAGGTCACTTCAATGTCAGTTGTCAAGGATCGTCGCGAAGTTGATCGGGACATCGAGGAAGTCTTCGGGCAGGTCCCCGAGTTCTTCCAGCGAGTTCCGGACTACCTTCTCCCCACCGAATGGGGAAGCTTCAAGTCGCTGATGCTGTCCGATCAGACCGCCATCCCCAACAAGTACAAGGAGATGATCGGGCTGGCCGTGTCGGGCGCGACCCGCTGCCGTTACTGCGCCTACTTCCACGCCGAGGCGGCGCGGCTGTTCGGCGCCACCGAGGACGAGATCACCGAAACCGCTCTGGTGGCCAAGCACACGATGGGCTGGAGCACCTATCTCAACACGCTCCAGTTCGATTACGACGCGTTCACTGCGGAGTTCGATCAGATCGCGGCCCATATCCGCGACGGCATGACGGCCGGGGCGCCAGCGTAATTCCAGCCCAGTGGCGGCTGACCCGAGTCCGTGTCAGCCGCCACTTGCCGGCCCTCCGGCCAGGCGCTCGCGAGCGAGATCAAAGTCGCGCAGCACGCGCTCGAGGATCTCCACAGCCTCACGCGGCGGTGGCTCAGGCGCCGAGCGCATCGCCTCCAGCGCCATCCGCGCGGCCGCCACCAATGCCGAGAGCTCCTGACTCGTCGCCGTGACCGTGAACACGTTCTCACGCGGACGCTCCACACGCATCGACCCATTCTCCCGGATGCAGCACGCCAGCGCACCCACGCCACGAAACCAACGAAAGGACTGGACAATGCTCTGCGCATTGACCGTACGCAAGTTGAAGCCCGGGTCTCTGGAGGACTTCAAGAAGGCCTTCATCCCGGCTGACGCGCCCCCAGGTTAGACGCGCTTTTACGCGCTCCGGAATGTCGACGACGAGGACGAGGTGATCACCTTCGGATTCTTCGACGGCACGCCCGAAGAACTGCGCGCGAGCCACCAACAGGATGCCGGCGACTACGAGGACCGCCGGCGGGCGGCCGATGAGCTTGTCAGGTCCGTCGGCGCCAACGGCGTCTACGAGTTGCTCGAAGAGCGCGCATTCGGATACGACCCGAGTCTCAGAGTAACGGGCGGTACGGCTTAGCAGGACCCCTGCGCGAGCACGAATGCAGGTCTCGCGCGAGGACGAGCCCGAACCTGCTTCTCGCGATAAGCGCGCACGCTCCGCGCCGCACACGGATCGGTCCAATCGTGGTTCGGGGCGCTAACTCAACGTCGGGCAGTTGCAAGCACCAAAGCGGTCACGACGGCGTCGACACCGGGGCTGCCGCTCCAGGCGTGGAGCAGTCAGACCGGAGTTCGATGACAATGGCTGGCGCGGACCTGCTCTTCTTCTCGCATGGGTATCCCGGCGCCGTCGTGCGCAGACGTGGTTAGCGCGGACTGCAGGGGAACCGGCACCTTCGGATCGGACCGGCGCCGGGGCTGCCCGGACGCGTTGTGCTCCTGGCGGATAGGCGAATGGGAGGTGCGCGGCGACGCGTCGGCCGAGACTCGCTTTCAACCTGGGCGCTGGTATCACAGCTGTGGTGCCGTGGCTGGTCGCGTCCGACACCGGTAGCCGTTGGCCGTGCTCCGGACGTCGTGATCGTGACTCCTTACAGGCGGTGGGACACCAGCGGCGTCATCGGTCTGGCGCGGGCGCTCCGGTGCTAGCAGCCGAGGCCGATCCTGGATCACGCTCACCCGATTCTGGTCGTCGGATCCGACCGCGATCTGGCGGGAGCCGGACCATCCATCGTGCGCGAGTTCCGGGCGCAAGCGAGGGTCCCTGTGGCGGCGGCCGGATGCGCGGCGACGCGTGAGAGCGGACGCGAGCGCGCCCGCTCTCGCACCACGTGCGATCGGGTCTCGATCCTGCGTGTGTCGCCGCTGTGACTCAGGTTGTCGCTCCGCCTTTCAGGTCAACCGCTTGATGCGCTGACGTCTTCTCGCGGCGCTTCACGCTGCAGCCAGGGATCCGTTAGACGGCTGTCACGAGGTTGCGGATCGCGTCGAGCACGACGTCCGGACGGGAGAGCATCGGGACGTGGCTGCTTTCGACCTCGTATGTCGTGGCGCCCATGCGCTCTGCGGCGGACCGCTCCAGCTCCGGGTTCACTGTGCGGTCCTGCGAGGCCACGATATACGCGCTGGGCTTCGTCCTCCACGCAACGCCGTCGACCTTCTGGTTGAACAGATCCGCGACGGGCGCCATCGCAGTCGCCCACACGAGCTCCTTCTCTTCGCTGGTTAGATCTCCCGCGAAACAGTCGATCCCGGACCGAAGCAGCCAGATGCGCCCGTCCGCAACCTCGATGTGCTCGAACACGTCGGTGGCCGGGAACTTTTCCTGCTGGCTTTGCGATGTCTCGGTCTCATCCGGCGCGAGCGCGGCGATGTAGACGAGTCCGACGACGCGCTCGTCGGTTCCCGCGGCGGTGATCAGGCTGCCGCCGTAGGAATGGCCGACGAGGATCGCGGGGCTCGACACCCGCCCGAGCGACCGAAGCACGCAGTCGACATCGCCGGCGTGGCTGTCGAGGCCGTGCTCGCTGGCGATCACTTCGTAGCCCTCCGCCCTCAACGGTCCCATGACCTTGTTGAAGCACGAACCATCGGCCCACAGCCCGTGCGCAAAGACGATGCTGGGTTTGCTCTCGGTTGACATGGTCACTCCTCTGGTGGTCGTGCGAACGTGGGCTCGGATCGCCCCGGCGTGCTCCAGGGTGGTCGAAGCAGGGTCGGGTTAGCGGTGATGGCTGATCCTACGCCTGGGCGGCGCCCACGTTCTGCATGCGCCCTTAGCGACCAGAGCGGGACCACGACATCCTTGACGGGTCGCGTTCCGCGTCTCGCACAAACGCGCATCTCGTCGAGGGCATTCGCGCAGCCCGGCCGTCAAATCCGGCTCGTCCGACTCTGGGGGAAGCTGCAACCACCTCGGCGACGACTCGGCGCCGATACCGATCCCTAATGCGAAGCGGCGACCAGACCGCGTTGACCCGTGTAGGCGTGAACCGGCGCTTCGGTCACCGCCACGACCTGCTCTGCGACTCCAATCGGCATCCTGGAGCCGGCGCCGACGGTCCCCCAACGCGGAAACCGCGTATCTCGCCGGACGAGTGCTTTCACGCCGTGAGCTTCCCGGACCGGACGGGTGCAATGGCGACGGAACGATGGGCGGATATGAGCCCTGCCTGCTGGTTTGCCTCGGGCCGCCGGTCGGCACCGAGTAGCGAGATTGGCTAGGAGGAGGGAGGCGGCCGACTGCAACCAGACACCTGCAATGCCGCGAACCCGACGCTCCACCGCCTGCCGGAGATCGGCGGAGATTCAGGCCGCGACGAATCGCCGCAATCAGCGCGGTTCTCGCGCATCGAAGAGCGTTAGACAGCTCGCTTACCGGGTATCTCCCCCAGCGGACCGGGTGCAGTAATTGAGTGAATCGGGTGAGCATCGTCGTTGGGCGTTGCGCTGGCATCGACCGGCACAGCGACCTCTCCAGCAGCGGCATTCGCGTTGGGGTGGTCATGCCACACCTATTGAAGGTACGTCAGCAGGGTTGCGTTGCGGGGAGGCTCCCGCCAGCCCACGAACGCCGCTCGAGATCGGAAGATCCGACGGAGCTCCAAACATCATCTACCAAGCCATTGGGCATCGCTGGTGGCTCTGGTGGCCGTGCGAAGCATGCGGCGGCACCAAGCTGCCGCTGCGCGATCGCGCCAGCTTCGACCGCTCGAGCCGCGCTCGCGGGCCGCAGTTGGTCGGGATGGGTGATCAACCGTGCCCCGGTTGCGAGACGCATCGAAGACGGTTCGAGCTCGCGGGAGCCGAGCCCGCGGTGTGGTACGACGCGTCGCTCGGCGACTGGGTGGTGCGCGTGCCGTGTGGCTCCCTGTGCGATGGCGCGCTCCTGCCGCTCGAGATCCGGTGGTTCGACGCCTCCTGGGCTGAGGTGTACCGAGCTGCGAGCGACATCGTCTACGCCCACGACGCGTTGGAAGACGGCCGCGAAGACAGCGGGCCGGGAAGTCAGGCGAGTCGGCGGGGGTAAGGGGCCCGCTTGGCGCGGACAGTGCGCCTCTGCGGACGATCGCTTCCACGCTCGAGACTCCGCGGACCGCGCGATCGGATTGGACACTATGGAGGACCGGCTCTTTCGGAGTCGAAGGTAGTCGGCACCCCCGCGTAGCGGGGTTGGTGTTCGCGTCGAAGGTTCGAGCTTCGACGCGGGCCACATCTACGAGGAGGTACCGACATGCCTGACGGTATCCGTTGGGTCGGTCTGGACGTGCACGCGCGCGAGTCGACGGTCGCGATCTTCGACCAGGCCACGGGCGAGGTGCAAACCCGGCGGGTGGTGGGTCGCCCGTACGAGCTGCTCCCGCTCTTGCGGGAGGTCCTGCGGCCGGCGCAGGATGGTGTATGAGGCGGGCCCGACCGGCTACGGGTTGGCGCGCCGCGGTCTGGCGGAGGGGATCGAGCTCGGGGTGTGCGCGCCGGGCAAGACCGAGCGTCCGCCGGCGGACAGGGTCAAGACCGATAAGCGTGACGCGATCCGCCTGGCGAGGTTGCTGGCGGCCGGGGAGTTGACGCTGGTCACGATCCCGTCGGTGGAGCGTGAGCAGCTGCGTGATCTGGTGCGCTGCCGGGAGGACATCCGCCTGGATCTGATGCGCGCGCGGAACCGGATCGGAAAGTTCCTGTTACGCCGCGAGATCTACTGGGAGGGGCCCGGTGAGACGTGGTCGCGCAAGCACCGCTCTTGGGTTGACCTCGGTCCGGTTTGCCGACCACGCGTCGCGAGCGACGCTGGCTGACTACCTGCACGCCCACGACGTGCTGATCGCTCGCCGCGACCAGGTCGAGGCCGACCTGGCCGCGCTCGCGCTCACCGTCCCGTGCGCGCACACCGTCGCCCGGTTGCGCTGCCTGCGCGGGATCGACACGCTGACTGCGCTCGGGCTGTGCTCAGAGATCGGCGAGTGGGAGCGGTTCGATCATCCCGACCAGCTCGCCTCCTACCTCGGGATCGTCCCCTCAGAGCACACCACCGGTCAGCAGCGACGACTCGGGGCGATCACCAAGGCCGGCTCCACCCACGCCCGCCGGCTGCTGGTCGAGGCCGGCTACCACTACCGCCGCGGGCCCGTGGTCGGTGAAGCGCTCGAGCGCCGCCAGCGCGGGCAGTCACCCGAGATCATCCACATCTCCTGGCGCGCCCAGCGCCGGCTCAACGCCCGCTGGCGCCAGCTCAAAGACGCCCGCCACAAACCCGGCGGGATCGTCGCCGTCGCGATCGCCCGCGAACTCGCCGGCTACTGCTGGGAGATCGCCACCTGGACCCCTCATCCCGACCGGATACCGCCGACATCCCTGCCGGCGGGCGACCCCCTCACGCACACAGCCTCCAACCCCCGAAGCAGGGACAAGACCCCCACCCCTCGCAGAAGACTCACCAACTCACGCTAACCCCTCTATTCGACATCCCCGATGCGGCCGGCGAGGCGGCCCGAGGCTTCCCCGGCTCGCGCACACCAACTCCGCGATCCGTCGCCTGAGCACCCGCCCCCGGGCGGCCGCGCTCGACTTTAGACAGCGGACGTGCGACGAACCAAGGTCTTGGGACAGCCCCCGAATATGAGCATGACCAAACGTCACGAACCCCGCGAACGCCCGGACCGCCCCGCCAGCCGCAACCACACCCCCCGCAACCCCAACCAACACACGGCCAACAACCCCTACCCCTTGACAACCGCTCCTCCATATGGGCGACGGAGCAGCCACGCCCCAACGACGTCGTCGCGTGGCCCAAACGAGGGCGCACGGTTAACTGTGTAGGCGGCTTATGTTAAGTGTAACAGTGACTCCGTGAGTGTCAATCTGTGACAGTCAGTTTGCAGTGTCAGGGAGACGGTCACCGAAGTGGATTTTGAACGCGAGCAGCGCCGTTGTCCAGTTCCGGGTCCTGGTCCATTGCGGGACGGCGTTCTGGAGGGCGAGGTAGACGAGCTTGCGGGCGGCGTCCTCGTTGGGGAAGCTGCCCTTGGTCTTGATCGCCTTGCGCAGCTGGCGGTTGAGCGCCTCGATCGCGTTCGTGGTGTAGATCACGCGGCGGACCTCCTCAGGGAACGCCAGGAACGGGACCACGTACTCCCAGGCGTTCAGCCAGGCCTGGGTGATGACCGGGAACCGCTCGCCCCACTTCTCATCGAAGCGCTCGAGCTCGGCCTGGGCCTGGTCGGCGTCCTTGGCGGTGTAGATCGGCTTGAGATCCCGGGCGACCTGCTCGCGCTCGCGCCGGGGCACGTACTTGAGGCTGTTGCGGATCAGATGCACGATGCACGTTTGCACGGTCGTCTTGGGGAAGATCGCCTCGATCGCCTCGGGAAAGCCCGTGAGGCCGTCGACGCACGCGATCAGGATGTCGCTGACGCCGCGGGTCTTCAGGTCGGTCAGGACCTGCATCCAGAACTTCGCGCCCTCCGTCTCTTGGAACCACATGCCGAGCACGTCGCGGTCGCCGTCGAGCGTGACCCCGAGCGCCAGGTACAGCGCGCGGCGCTGGACCGTGCCGCCCTCGCGGATCTTCAGGACCATGCAGTCCAGGAACACGATCGGGTAGACGTCCTCCAGCGGCCGCTTGCCCCACTCGCGGACGTCGTCCATCACCGCGTCGGTCACCCGGCTGATCAGGTCCAGGCTGACCTCGACCCCGTACATCTCGGCCAGGTGCGCGCGGATGTCACGCACCGACAGCCCGCGGGAATAGAGCGCCAGGATCTTGTCGTCGAACCCAACGAACCGGCGCTGGCGCTTCTTGACGATCTTCGGCTCAAAGGTCCCGTCGCGGTCACGGGGAGCGTTGATCTGGACCTTGCCGTGCTCGGTGATCAGCGTCTTGGGCGGTGCGCCATTGCGCTGATTGGCCGCCCCGCCCGGCGGCTCGCAGTGCGGCTCGTAGCCGACGTGGTCGGTCAGCTCGACCTCCATCGCCCGCTCGATCAGCCGCTTGGTCAGCTCGGCGAGCAGCCCACCGGGCCCGGCGATCTCCTCCTCGGTCGAGGCGCCGGCGAGCAGCTCGTCGATCACCTCATCGCTGATCCGCCGATCCGACGGCATCCCGAGAGCTTGCCGCAGCCGGCGGCGGCCAGCCGCACCGTCAACGGCCCCGTCCACCAGCTCCTGGCTCAGGGCCCGAGGCTCTCGCCCCTCCAAGGGGGGCGCCGGCGGCTCGCCTGGGGGCTCGCCGCCGGCGCCAGGCAGTACAGGAACAGTCGCTCGCTGAAATGAAGACTTCTCTTTGGTTGAAGGCATGAACGTCTCTTTCGCTCAGGCCTACACAGTTCCTAGTAGTGCTTTGTTAGTTGGTGGGTAGGAGTTCGCTGGGGTTGCGGCGAACCCTTCTCGCGTTGCTGCCGATCGCGAGGAGGTCATGATGGCTGTTGTGACTGCTGGTGTCGGTGAGGATCGGGCGGTTGATGCGCCGGTGGTGGTGGCGCGAGCGGTTGGAGGCGTTCGGGGTCGAGGTGCTGGCGGGGGCGATGAACCGGCCGGTGCAGGTTCGGAACGGCGGCTTGTATCTGCGCGGGCTGCTTGAGCGGGGTGCTCGCAAGTCGCTTGAGCCGTTGGTCGAGCGGTTGGGCGGTGACGCGGACTATCAGATCGATGCAGCAGTTCTTGGCGGACAGTCCGTGGGATCCGGCGCTGGTGGTGCGGGCTGTCGCCGAGCGGGTGGTGCCGGAGATCGACGTTCAGGCGTGGGTGCTGGACGACACGGGGTTCCCGAAGGACGGCAAGGACTCGCCGGGGGTCAAGCGCCAGTACTCGGGGACGCTGGGCAAGACGGGGAATTGTCAGATCGGCGTCTCGGTGCACGCGGTCGGCAGCATGGGGACGGTCCCGTTGGGGTGGGCGCTGTATCTGCCGGAGGAGTGGTGCGAGGACCCGGAGCGTCGCAAGAAGGCAAAGGTCCCCGAGGAGATCAGGTTTCAGACCAAGCCGGAGCTCGCGGCCGAGCTCGTCGAGCGCGCCGCTGGCTGGAAGATCGCCAAGGCGCCGATCCTCGGCGACTGCGCGTACGGGAAGAACACCACGCTGCGCGAGCAGCTCAACGACGCAGAGCTCCAGTACGTACTGTCGGTCTCCGAGGAGGTCACCGTGTTCGCGCCCGAGACGGTCTTCGAGGTGCCCGCGCCGCGCAACGCCGGGTCCGGCCGGCAGAAGACCCGCCCGCGCCCGGATCGCGAGCCCGAGCAGATCGGCGAGCTGATCAAGCGACTGGGACCCGAGCGGTTCAAGACCGTGACGTTCCGCGACGGACCTGGCGGCAAGCGGATGAGATCGCGCTTCTGTTTTCTGCGCGTCCGCGCCGCGCACGAATGGGAGAAGCGATCCACCCCGCGACGGGAGGAATGGCTGGTCGTCGAATGGCCCAAAGGACGCAAGCAGCCAACCGACTACTGGCTCTCCAACCTACCTGCCGACACCAAGCCCGAGCAGCTCGCCCGTCTCGCGCGGATGCGCTGGAAGATCGAGCTGGACTACAAGCAGCTCAAGGGCGAGCTTGGCCTTGACCACTACGAAGGCCGCTCCTGGCTCGGTTGGTATCACCACACCGCCCTGGTAACCGCCGTGCACGGGTTCTTGACCCTGGAGCGGCAGCACCCAAATCGCCAGCGGCCGGCCTGACCCTCCCCCAGGCAGTCCAACTGCTCCAGCCACTATTCAAGTGCTGGACCGGTCGCTGCTCCACCTGCCAACAACCAATCAATCTCGCCAAGCTGCTCCTGCACCGGATTCTTCAGAACGAGTGACAAGACCTAACAAAGCACTACTAGGACACTCCCCCCCAACGACGTCGTCGCGTGGCCCAAACTGTCCGGAAGGGACAGTGAGTTCGTTGGCGTGCTGGTGGCTGCTTTGATCGCCGAGCAGAAGAGCGCCCAGTCCGCGGACGAACTTCTCCGATTCGTCCAAAGCGCTATGACGTGCTAGCCGGAACCGAGTTAGAGCCGGCTGCTCCTCCTCCTCGCGCTGGGATCCCGGGGTCGCGTCGCCCGGCTCGAGCTCAGTGCCGCAGATCGTCCGGAGGGGCAGCCAGGAGGTTGTCCGAGTTCTCGTAGAAATTTGAGTGGCGGTCCTCCTGTCCCGTCCGCTCCGGTTGGGAGCGTTCGGGGCGACTAAACCTAAGTCCGAGAGGACAGGAGGAACCGCCATGAAGAAGGTATCCGGCCCGCAGGTCGTCACGCCCGCGGAGGCGCTGGAAAGGCCGCTCCCAGCGGAGATTCAGGAGGCGCTCGGCGAGCTGGTCGGGGTCGCGCGGGAGGGGCTGTTGGCGCTGAGCGTCGGGGTCGGGCTGAGTGTGGTGCACGAGCTGATGGAGGCTGAGGTCGAGGAGGTCGTCGGCCCGAAGGGCAGGCACAACCCGGATCGGACGGCCAAGCGCCACGGGCACGAGCGCGGGTCGATGACGTTGGGCGGCCGGCGGGTCGAGGTCACTCGACCGAGGATCCGCACGGTGGATGATGAGCGCGAGCTGCCTGTGGAGACGTATGAGCACTTCGCCGACCGGGATCCGCTGACCGTCGTGGTGATGAACCGGATGCTGGCGGGCGTGTCCACGCGCAGGTACGCGGGCGTCGGCGAGCCGGTCGGGCAGGAGGTCGAGCAGGAGTCACGCTCGACGGGCAAGAGCACGGTCTCGGAGCTGTTCATCGAGCGGACCCGGACCGCACTGGAGGCGCTGATGGGCCGCCGGCTGGACGACGTGCGCCTCGCGGTGATGATGATCGACGGGATCGAGATCGCCGACCGCACGCACGTCGTGGCACTCGGGATCAGCACCGACGGCGTCAAGATCCCGCTGGGACTCTGGGAGGGCTCGACCGAGAACGCCACCCTGGCGCGCTCGCTGCTGGCGGATCTGGTCGACCGGGGGCTCGATCCCGAGCAGGCGATCCTGTTCGTCATTGACGGCGGGAAGGCCTTGCGCCGGGCGATCAAGGACGTGTTCGGCGAGCACGCGCTGGTGCATCGGTGTCACCGTCACAAGGAGAGAAATGTCACTGACCTGCTTCCCGAGCGCGACCGCCCGCAGGTCCTGGCCAAGATCCGCGGCGCGTGGTCGCTGGAGGACGCGGACCTCGCCCAGAAGCGGCTCGAGCGACTCGCGTCCGAGCTCGACCGCACCTGGCCGGACGCCGCCGGCTCGCTGCGGGAGGGCCTCTCGGAGACGCTGACGTTGATGCGCCTCGGGATCACCGGGCAGCTCGCCAAGACGCTCTGTTCGACCAACCCGTGCGAGTCGATGATCGAGATCGTTCGCTACACCCAGCGCAACGTCAAGCGCTGGCAGAACGGCGACATGCGCAAGCGCTGGACCGCCGCCGGCATGCTCGTCGCCGAGCAGCAGTTCCGCCGGATCATCGGCTACCGCGACCTCGCCAAACTCGTCATCGCGATCGAACGACACGCCGACCGCGTCAAGCTTGCCGCCGCGACCACCGTCACTCACACTCAGGCGCCAGAAGCCGTTACTGTCTGACCGTCAATCACACGTGGAGACCGCCACCAAAGTTCCACGACGATCCGGACATCCTCGCAGCCAGGTGAACAACCGCGAGGACCGCGGCAACCACAGGCTAGTGCCGGGTCAAGCAACGTTCGCCCGGTCGACGACCTTGCGTAGGCGGCGGTCGTGAGGGTTGCGGTTGCGCCAGCTGATGTAGCGGCGGATCGCGCGGCCTTGTTCCTTGTGGTGGCGTGGTCGGTGCCGTCGAGGGCGAAGTAGCGCAGGCCGGTGAATTGCGCTTCGATCCGGTTCAGCCAGCTGGCGTTGAACGGCACGTAGACGAGTTCGATGTTGTGGGCGGCGGCGTAGTCCCCGACGCGGGTGTCGGTCTTGGTCGTGAGGTGCGGGCTGAAGTTGTCCAGGATGATCGCCAGCCGCCGGTGCTCGGGGTGAAGCGAGCGGACGTAGCGCAGGAACGCGAGGAACTCGCCGCGGCGCTTGCGCGGCTTGATGTGCCCGTAGAGCCGGTCGCCCCGCAGGTCGTAGGCGGCGAACATGTGCCGGATGCCGTGCAGCCGGTGGAAGGTGGCTCTTCGCCGCCGGCGGCGGACGTGGCCGCGGCCGCCGCGGCACGCCCATTGGCGACCGGGGTGCGGCTGGAGGTTCAGCGGACCGAACTCATCCACGCAGATGATCTCCTCAGGATCATCGGACCGGCGCTCGCGCTTGCCATCGGCCAGCGTGTACAGGTCGAGGACCCGCTCCTTCTTGGCCTCGTAGTCGGGGTCGGTCGACTCCTTCCAGGTCTTTATCCGTTGAAAGGACACCCCCTGCTCGCGCAATATCGTGCGCAGCCGCTCGTGGCTGATGTCCTCGACCACCCCCTTATCCACCAGATAGTCAGCCAGCTTCGCGAGGCTCCAGGTCGAGAACGGCTGCCCGTGATCCTCCGGCCTGGAAAGCGCGATCCGCTTGATCTCATCCCGCTGGGGCTCGGTGAACTTCGGCGGCCGCCCACCCTTGTAGCGCGGGTACAACGACTCGAACCCGTCCGCGTTGAAGTTGTGGATCACATCCCGGACCCGGTCCTCGCTGGTGAACGTCACACCGGCGATCTGCGGCACGTCCATCGCCTGCGCGGACAAAAGCACCATCTGCGCCCGACGCCAAGTCACCACCGACCCAGCCCCCCGCCGCAGGATCCGCAACAACCGGTTGCCCTCCTCATTGGTGATCGGCCTGACTTGGACCCGTTCCACCACCGAAGCTCCTCACGACCAAGCGTCGCGAACAGATTCGGTATCCATAACAACGATTCCTCCCGGCAACAGGGCAAACGTTGCCGGTTACGGCACTAGCTACGCTAGGGCGCTCACGCGCCCCGGGGGGGCACAGACTGGACTTTGGGGTGTCGAGGCTCGTCGCCGAGCACTGGTAAGCGACGGGAGGGTCGCAGGGGATCTGTATCGCGAGGCAATTGCGCGCCTCGGACGTACGCGGCTGCGCCCTGAGCTGGTGCGCGCCCACCTGCTCTATAGCGAGTGGTTGCGGCGCGAGAGCCGCCGAGCCGAAGCCGGCGACCAACAGCGTGCCGCACATCAACAGTTCACCACGATGGGCAGGGACGGGTTTCGCGAGCGGGTGGCGCGCGAGCTGCTGGCTACCGGCGAGAGGATCCGGAGGCGAACGGTCGAGACGCGCGACGACCTCACCCCATAGGAGGGGCAGATGGCCCCGCTGGTGCGCGATGGCTTGTCGAAATCCCGAGATCGCGGCGCGGCTCTTCCTCAGTCCGCGCACCGTCGAGTGGCACCTGGACAAGGTCTTCACAAAGCTCGGCATCAGCTCTCGTCGGGAGCTGCGAGGCGCAGTATCGCTGTCCGGGCCGTTTTCGCGCCTAAAGGGTCGTGCGCGTGCAGGGGCCGGGTTTCGCGGCTCCGCCCGCAGCGACCAGGGAGTAGACCAGGGAGTTCCACGGGCGCGGCCGGTGGAGCGACAGAGGATCGTGATGCCTCTCACCCGCTCAATCGCGACGGTAGTACCGCCCGGGTCCGGCGTGCGATCGCCGTCCTAGCAGAACCAGATGGCCCCGACGATGGCAAGCCCGCGGACGACCAACGAGGCGCCGAGTCTGCCGTTCCGGACCGACGGTGGCAACAAGACGTCCCCGCGCTACGCGGGCGCACCGCGGCGACGCGGCTACGACCCCGAGTCCGATCTCGCCCTAAGCCCACTAAAGCATTGACCGGCGACACGAAACCCCCTGTGAAGGAGGAGAAACGCATGAAGACTTCCGGCAATCTGATCAGCGCTCCTGTTGACCGGCGCGGCCTGCTGAAAGCTGGCTTGGCGGCCGCCGGGGCACTAACCGTGGGCGCCGGTTCACTTGAGCATGCCACCGCGGCGTCTGCGCAGGCGACCGGCCTCGCTGCGGGTGATGCCGCGATGCTGCAGTTCTTGGCTGCTGGAGAGGCCCTCGAGGCCGACTTTTATACCCAGTACAACGAACTGGGTGGAATCCGAGACAGCGAGATTCCCGGAGGAACCGGCAATCGCGAATACACGAGGAGACTGAGCAGAATCGACCCGAACTTCTCTCAATACATTCACGACACGGCCGACGACGAGATCAGCCATCAGAACTTCCTGAATGCATACCTGGTCGCGCGCGGGGCCGAGGCCGTTGACATGGAACCGTTCCGAACGCTCCCGGGCAGCACCGCGACGGGATCTAGCGGACAGCTGCGGCTGACCAACCTGACGGAGCTCACGGTTGACAGTAGCTGGTGGACGCGTTATCGGAGCAGCACGAATAATCCGGACCTCAATCCAACCACGTTCGAGCAGGCGGTCCCGGATCTGCACAACGGACAGTTCACGGCGATTCCAAGAACCGACGCTGACCTGCGCGGCCGCGAACACATTCAGGCGATCGCCAACACGGCCGCGTTCCACATCCCGACGGTGGAGCAGGGCGGCGGAAGTTTGCGCTTGGCCATGGCACAGAAGGCCACAAGTGTCGAAGTGCTTCGCCTCCTGATCAGCATGGGGCCGATTGAGCTCATGCACTTCCAGACCTGGTCGGAAGTCGCCGGCCATGTGCCGCCGCTCATCGACCCGACGAATGGTCTGACGTTCCCGGACCTCAACTGCGGGGTGGACCCCAATAATGGCGCAACCGGCGCTGCAGTGAGAGAGATGTTCCAGACCAACCTGGTCTTGCCGGAGCCTTGCCCATTCATCGACGTCAGCCTGCCGGTCTGCTCCGTGGTCCGTCCGACGATCGCGACCGCCACGGGAGCCCTCAAGTTCCTCACGGCGATGGGTCTCTTCATTGGCCAGTCCGCCGCCTTCTTCACGTTCATGACCAACCTGGCGACAGCTGCCGACGCCGCCCAGCGCGGGGTCTAGCGGCTTCGGTAATCGTCCGGGCAAACGACCGATGGCTTGTAACCAGACCCACTAGGTGGCTCTCCAGAAGGCGCGGCTCGGCGCGTTTGGACCGGCCGGGATACACCGTGCGGGCCGTGCCCACCACGCTGGAGTCCGCGCGGATGACATGACGAACATGCCAACCACAGTCCAGCTGCCGGTTGAGGGAGAGCTCCCGTCGCTGACCGGTGCGACCGCCTGGATCAATACCGAGCCGCTGACGGCGGCGTCCCTCCACGGAAGGCCGGTTCTCGTCGAGTTCTGGACCTTCACCTGCATCAACTGGATCCGGACCCTCCCTTACTTGCGCGGCTGGTACGAGAAATACCGCGATGACGGGCTTTTCGTGCTCGGCGTCCACACCCCAGAGTTCGAAATCGAGCGAGGCATCGAACACGTTCGCCGAGCAGCGGCCGAGATGCGGATCGAGTATCCCATCGCCGTCGACAACGACTACGCGATCTGGCGCGGGTTCGGGAACGAGTACTGGCCGGCTCTGTACTTGGTCGACGCCGACGGCCGGATTCGTCATCACAGGTTTGGTGAAGGTGATTACGAATACTCGGAGATCGTCATCCAGCTTCTGCTCCGAGCCGTGGGGGTCGAACGGGTCAGCCGGGACCTCGTGTTGGTCGATGCCCACGGCGTGGAGGCGCCCGCAGACTGGGATGACCTTGGTTCCGAAGAGACCTACCTCGGATACACGCGCGCGACTAACTTCGCCTCCCCCGGCGGCGCATCGCGGGATCGGCCGCAGGAATACGCACTGCCAGATTCCCTGCACGTCAACCGTTGGGCGATCGCGGGGGACTGGACGATTAGACGTCAGGTCGCCGTGCTGAACGCGGCCGGTGGTCGGATCGCGCACGCTTTCCACGCGCGCGACCTTCACTTAGTGATGGCGCCGGGCCCGGCCGGACGGCCGGTGCACTTTCGTGTGCTCCTCGACGGCGAGCCGCCCGGATCTGCTCATGGGGTCCACACTGACGCGCGCGGCGACGGCAGCGTCGCCGAACCGCGGCTCTACCAGCTCGTCCGGCAGCGAGGGCGGGTGATCGACCACACATGTGAGATCACCTTCCTCGACCCCGGCGTCCACGCCTACGCGTTCACCTTCGGATAACGCCCACTGATGCCGCTGGCGACCACACACCAGTACGCTGAGATGCTCGACCGAGCAGCGGAGGGCGGTTACGCGCTCGCGGCGGTGAACGTGACGTCGTCAGAGACGTTGAACGCTGCGTTGCGCGGGTTTGCGGAGGCCGGCGCCGATGGAATCGTCCAATATACGCCGGCGGCCGCGGAGTACATGTCCGGCGCCGCGGCCAGGAACGCGCTCCTGGGCGCGGGTGCCTTCGCTCAGTTTGCTCAAGCGATCGCCGCGGCGAGCCCGGTACTGGTCGCGCTTCACACCGACCATTGTCCGCCGTCCCGTGTTGATGACTGGCTACGGCCGTTACTGGCCGCGTCCGAGCGGCGCGTCGCGGCGGGGCAGGCGCCGTTGTTTCACTCACACATGTTCGATGGCTCAACGCTTGCGCTCGAAGACAACCTTCAGACCGCGGTCGACCTTCTCGCGGAGTGTTCGAAGCTGGATGTGGTGCTGGAGGTCGAATGCGGCGTCGTCGGCGGCGAGGAGGACGGGCTCGGAGGGCCGGCAGCCAATCGCGACAAGCTGTACACGACCCCCGAGGACCTCCTTCAAGTTGCCGATGTGCTCGGGACCGGAGCGCGGGGTCGCTACCTCGTCGCCGCCACGTTCGGAAATGTCCACGGGACCTATGCTCCGGGCAACGTGGTGCTCGGTCCCAAGATCCTGCGCGCCGGTCAAGACGCTATTGCCGAGGCCCATCCCGGCGCCCGGTTCCAATACGTCTTTCACGGCAGTAGCGGGTCAAGTCAGCAGGACCTCGACGACGCGATCTCGTTCGGCGTGGTGAAGGTGAATCTGGACACCGATGCCCAGTATGCGTTCACGCACGCTGTCGCCGGTCATGTCCTTGACCATTGGCAGGGCGTTATCAAGGTCGACGGGGGGGTGGGGGACAAACACAGCTTCGACCCCCGGACATGGGGCGCAGAGGCCGAGGCAGCGATGGCGAGCCCGGTCTGCGAGGCGTGTCATCAGTTCGGATCGGCCGGCCGACGACTGGCGATTGCATGACGGTCGTTACGAGCGAAGAACCGGTGAGCCTGCGCGGGCGGTCGCGCGAGTGTGCGCTGCTCGACGACCTGCTGTCGGCGGTCCGGCGCGGTGAGAGCCGCTCGCTTGTTTTGCGGGGTGAGGCCGGGGTCGGGAAGACGGCGCTGCTGGATTATCTGGTCGAGTCGGCGTCGGACTTAAGCGTAGCGCGGGCGGAGGGGGTGGAGTCGGAGATGGAGCTTGCCTATGCCGGCCTGCATCAGCTGTGCGCCCCCATGCTCCATCGAATGGTGAGGCTTCCGGCTCCGCAGCGCCATGCGCTCGAGATCGTGTTCGGCATGCGCGCGGCCGAAGCCCCGGATCGGCTACTCGTCGGGTTGGCGGTCCTGAGCTTGCTCTCGGAAGCGGCTGAGGAGCGGCCACTGTTATGCGTCGTCGACGACGCGCAGTGGGTCGATCAGTCGTCGGCACTGGCGCTGGCGTTCGTGGCGCGCCGGCTACTGGCCGAAGCGGTGGGACTCGTGTTCGCCGCGCGTGAGCCGGGCGACGAGCTTCGGCATGTCACCGAAATGTGGGTGCGAGGGCTGCAGCAAGGCGACGCCCGCGCGCTCCTGAGCTCCGCGCTACGGTTCAGGCTGGACGAGCGGGTGGGGGATCAGATCATCGCCGAGACGCAGGGAAATCCGCTGGCGTTGCTCGAGTTACCTCGAGGGTTGACCGCGACGCAGTTGGCGAGCGGCTTCGGACTGCTCGGCGCGAAGACACTCTCGGGGCGGATCGTGGAAACCTTCGTTCGGCGGCTAAAGACGTTGTCTGAAGACGGTCGGCGATTGCTGCTGCTTGCGGCGGCGGAGCCGGTAGGCGACCCGCTCCTGCTGTGGAGGGCGGCCGGGCGGCTTGAAGTCGGCACGGCCGCCGCCGACGAGGTCGAGACGCAGGACTTGCTGGCGATAGGCGACCGGGTGACGTTCCGTCACCCGCTGGTACGGTCGGCCGTGTACGGGTCAGCGGCACCACGGGAGCGCCGGGCGGCCCATCTGGCGTTGGCGAACGCGACCGACGGGGATATCGATCCAGACCGCCGCGCGTGGCATCTGGCCGCGGCCGCACCGGGCCCGGACGAGCGGGTCGCCGTCGAGCTCGAGCGCTCCGCCGGGCGGGCGCAGGCGCGAGGCGGGCTCGCCGCCGCGGCCGCCTTCCTGCAGCGCGCCGTAGCGCTTACCGGCGACCCAAAGCGCAGAGTTGACAGAGCGCTCGCCGCCGCCGAGGCGAGTCTGCAGGCGGGGCAGTTCGACACGGCGCGTTCACTGGTGTCGACGGCGGGTACAAGCGCGCCCGACGAGGTCCAGCGCGCGCGGGTGGAACTGCTGCGCGGCCAAATTGCTCTGTTCTCGACGTTAGGAAGCGACGCACCGCCGCTCCTCCTGACAGCTGCCCAGCGCCTCGAGCACGTGGACGCGCGGCTCGCGCGCGACACGTACCTGGATGCGTGGGGTGCGGCGCTCCTCGCCGGGCGCTTGACCGCCCAAGGCGGCCTCCTCGAGGTTTCCCGCGCCGCGAGATCAGCGCCACCACCGGACGGCCCGCCGCGTGCTTCCGATCTGTTGCTGGACAGCTTGGCCACCCTGATCAGCGATGGCCGGGAGGCAGCGGCACCGCTGCTCGAGGAGGCGACGCGGACGTTCGCTGAAGACGATTTCACGACGGACGCGAGCCTTCGTTGGGGCTGGCTGACCGTGGTCCCTACGTACGCGCTCTGGGATGAGAGGAGCGCCTACGCGATCTGTGCGAGGCAGCTGGACGCCGTCCGGGATGCCGGTGCACTCGGCCGGCTATCGCTCGACCTCGGAACGTTTGACTTGCTCGCGGTGCGCTGCGGTGACTTTGCCAGCGCCGAGGGGGCAATCGAGGAGGCCGATGCGCTCAGCAAGGCGACGGGCGGGAGCGCGTCCGCCAGCGCCATCAGGCTCGCTGCCTTCCGGGGACGCGAGGACGCGCGTGCCTTGATCGAATCCGCCAGGCAGGAGGCGACCGCCGCGGGACAAGGCGTCATGGTCGAGCTCACCGAGTGGCTGCTCGCGCTTCTCCACAACGGAGTCGGGCGCTACCAGGAGGCGGTGGCTGCCGCCCGGGTGGCCGTCGAAGACCGCCCGGGGGAGGTGTTTGTCTTGGCCTGGACGGCGATGGAACTGCTCGAAGCTGCAACCAGGAGCGACAACCCGGAGCTCGCGGACCTCGCCCTCGAGCGCATCGCTGCCGCCACGTCCTTCGCTCGCACCGACTCGGCACGAGGAATCCTCGCTCGGTCCCGTGCACTCGTCAGCGAGGGCGCGTCGGCTGAGCGTCTGTATGGCGAGGCGATCGACCGGCTGGGACGCAGCCTGTTGCGCCCCGAGCTAGCTCGCGCCCATCTGTTGTACGGCGAATGGTTACGACGCGAGGGACGTCGTGTGGACGCGCGCCGACAACTCCGCATCGCCCACGGCCAGCTAACGGCGATCGGTATGGAGGCGTTCGCCGAGCGCGCCCGCCGCGAACTGCAGGCCACGGGCGAGAAGCTCCGGAAGAGGACGGTCGAAACGCGCGATGATCTAACCGCTCATGAGCGGCAGATCGCCCAACTCGCCTGCGACGGTTTGTCAAACCCAGAGATAGGTGCTCGGTTGTTCGTTAGCCCGCGCACGGTTGAGTGGCACCTGCGAAAGGTATTTGGAAAGCTCGGGATCCACCGCCGGCGCGAGCTGGCCGCCGCTTTGGCCGGATGCGATTCCGAGCTGCGTCAGGACTGAGGTGACACGTGCGGCGGCGCGATCTTTCCCGGCAGCTTGACGCGCCTGAGCCTCACTTCCGCGCTGGCGGAAAGCGGTCGAGCGACTGCCCGTCACGAGGATGACCGGCGAGAGGCGCTCCAGCCGATCGCCTGGATCCGACAGCGTCGGGGGATCCGATCGTGAGGATCAGCCGGCGCTTGACCAGGTGGCGGAAGGTGCCATGCAGACTGTCTGGGAGGATCGGTGGCATGAGGAGGAGATCTTCGCGAATCGCCTGTCTTTCTATCTCCTCGCCCAGTCGTTTCTTGTGTTCGCGGCGGTAGAGGCGACGCTCTCAACCGTTGCAGCGTACCGTTGGCTTCCACTCGCGCTCATAATCGATCTGGCCGGCTTGATACTGACGCTCGTGTTCTGGTACGCACTGACGGAGAACCTACGGAGACTCGACGTTCTCAAGGAAATTGTCGCGGAAGGAAGCCCCGAGGTAGGTGTCCGTGGATATAGGGAGATCGGGGCGATCAGGACGGCTCACCACGAACGTCGTTCGCAACGGCGGCTCCCGTTTCCACTTTCGATTCTTCCGAGGTCGTCACCGTCGTGGTGGTTAGCTCATGGGATTCCCGCGTTGTTGGGAAGCATGTGGATCGCGCTCACGGCCACGGCAATCGTGACCGCCGCCTAGCCAGCGGTTGACTCCCGCAGCACGGGCAAGCGCGTCGGGTCTACCGGTTCGTCTGTCGCAAAGGGCCAGTGCAGACGGGACAGGGGCACATACGGGCGCGCGCTCGGCCGCTCGTGCGGGACCTTGACGGAGCGAGTAACGCCCGCGCCCCATTGCAGGGCGCAAGACCACCCAACCGAAGGAGCGACATGCCTCGCACCAGACCCATCACCACCTTCCTTGCCGGCGCCGCGGTGATACCGCTTGTCGCCCTGTCCGTCGCGGGATGCGGTGGCGGCGGTAGTGCCGCGACCGCGGCGACGCCGAACACCTCGAGCGGCGCCTCGGCGACAGTCGACGTCTCGAAGAGCAGCCTCGGCTCGATCCTAGTCGACTCGACCGGCCGTACCCTGTATCTGTTCAAGGCCGACGTCGGCATGCACAGCGTGTGCGCGGGTGCGTGCACGCTCAAGTGGCCGCCGTTGCTGGCAACCGGCAAGGCGAGCACCGGCGCGGGGCTAACGGTCTCCAAGCTCGGAGCCATCACCCGCTCCGACGGCACCCGGCAGATCACCTACAACGGTCACCCACTCTACCTGTTCGTCAAGGACCGGAAGCCGGGTGACGTCAAGGGGGAGGGTGTGATCGCGTTCGGCGCCGCCTGGTTCGCACTCTCTCCGTCCGGAAACCAGGTTTCCGCCCCGGCTCACAGCTCCGCCAGCAGAGGAAGCTCAGGCGGCGGAGGTTCTTCCAGCTACTAGCCGACAACACGACCGTCGTTGACCCGAGCCGCCGCTCTCGCGGCGGCTCGGGTTCAAACGCGATCACTCTGCGCCCTGAGCTTCGGAGGCACCGGGCCCTCGTAACGGACAGTAACCCCCGGATCGTCGAGGAGCATCACAGCGCCGGGCCCGGACGCGAACACGAGATCGAAGCGCTCGACGCGCGCCGATGACACTGTATCAGCTACGACCCGACCCGGCAGGCCACGCTGACCCCACGACGCCGATGTTCCGCGAGGTCGACCGACGCAGGTGTGCCGGTCTGATCGTGACGCTCGAATGGGATTCGGACACCGATCAGCTATAGGTTCGGTGCGAGGATGACCGGACCCCTGCCAGACCACCGCTCTGTTCTCCCCTCGAGCCCGGCGACGCACGTGTATCGCCTCACTGACCTCAAACTGCGAGCGGACCCAGCTCGTGCCCTCCTCGGGCCAGGCTAGAACGCCGCGAACTACGTGTAAGCCGTGGAGCCGGACCACGGGCGTCATGCACCACGAGCAAGCGGTCTGAGGGAACCTTCGCTCCACGCGCCTGGTGCTCTCATGCCCCGGGGGTAGGGCCTCCGCCGCGGCAGCGTCGACGCGAGCGCCCGAGCGCCGCGGCGAGGATTCGGCCTGGACAACCAGCACCGGAACCGGGCTGTGGTGAATGATGTAATCGCTGACGCTTCCGCGCACGACCGAACTGAGAGCGCCGTAGCGGCGTGAGCCCACGACGACAAGGTCGTGCCGCCCGATGGCGATCTGGCGTATCAAGGCCTGTCGGACTGGTTCATTCGCGACGACGCACGTCACGGGCACATGATCAGGGACACGCCCGCGGGCCTGCCATGCGATTCTGGCTGCCTGCGCTTCGGCAGCATCAATGACGTCTGCCAGCCCGGCTGAGGCCCAGTACGCCAGTGCCGGGGGCTCTAAGGCAGCCGTGAAGAGCGTGAGCAGGCCGTGGCTCGCTTCGCTGAGGTCGATCGCATGAATCAGGGCCTGCTCAGCATTCGCCGAGCCATCGACCGCTACCACGATGTTATGGAACATGGGGTGCTCGTCTGGTTTCTCGATACAGAGCCCGGCCGCGCCGTCCGCTAGATCGAGCGCCGGCCTTCATTGCTGCCACCTTGCCTTGGCGAGCTCGACGGGGCGCTGAGATGGCCCGTGTTCTCGGCGATCAGGCGGGACCGCCACCGCTGGGAACGCTTCCGCGGGCTGGTCCGATCGCGAGGCGAGGAATCACGCGTACGCGAAGGGATGAAGGAACGCGTGCCGCGCATCGCGCGGGTCCACTTTGAAGCAGAGCGGCGGGCGGTCAGGCGAGCGGTCGTCCTGGCATCGAACCTGTACGTGATCGTCCGCGGAGTCCCACTCGAGCGTGACGGTCAGACCGGCATGCTGGCGTTCGTCAAGTACGCGAACCATCGGGATCTCCTCTCCATATTGATTTGCTGGCTGAACGCAACGGGGTGGCCGGCGCGGCGTGCGCCGCGCCTGGGCCGGTGGACCCCGCAAATCAGAGGATGAGCAGAACGACCAGCAGGACCGTCCACCAGGTCCAGTTGAAGCCCATAACGTCGGCGTTACCGCGGGGATGCGGGCGGAGGTGGTACCACCGCCAGCCGCGATCTTGACTAGCCGGGAGCTCATTGTGGCCAGCGTCGCCACCTGTTTCTCCAGAGTGGCCACCCGTAATGTCGGTCGGTCGATTCTCTTTGCTGAGGCTCATGATGCTCCCTTCGTGTTGAGTGTCTGACTGAGGTAGGTGTCTTCCGCGCTGGTCGAGGCGCGTCGAGCGGACACCCTGTGCGGTGCGTGAATCTGCTCCTGCTTTTGTCGGCCTGACGATGGCCGGCGTACGGGTACGCGTGGGCGGCGTGGTCCATGGACGTCGGCGATTCCCAGGGTGCCGTGGACTTGCTCACTGCGCGCGCTGGGGGGGGTCAACTGAACTTCACTTCGCCGAGGTCAATGGTGACCATGAGCATGTCGAGGATGGGCCGGCGGTCGGAGCCACGCGTGTAAGCGCGCCGCTTCGTCGGCAGTCTGATCCCGTCCACGCTCACATGTTCTGACGTCAGCTGCGCGGCCGGGAATCCGCCTGCGATGTTCACCTGGTAGTCGTGCCGGCGCAGCATCCGGCTTTCGTCGAAGAAGAATTCCTGAACTCGACTGTGCGTCTCGATCGAGCCTGGGAATCGGGCGCGCAGCACGTGCCACGTCTCACCATCCTGCTCCCACGGCTCCGTTTCCTCGACCTGCACACCGTCCCCGACCAACAAGAAAGGCGTCGTAAGGTAGGTCCACAGCGCCTCGCCGTTGAAATAGGCACGATGCAGCTCATCCCACGGTGTCTGCATCTGATGCCCGGCAAAGGAGTCTGTCGGCGCCAAACGCTCCGCGACGACGGTTCCGTCGAGCTTCTCGATGGCGATCCGGTCCGAGGTGAACACCGTTTGCTGGTCGGGGGCCCCGTATGGCAGCACCGACGCACGCTGCTCGTGTAGCGATACCGTCATCCGGCGGGGATCAGCGTCCTGGATCAATCCCTTCAGGGCGAAGAAGCCGCCTCCGCTGGTGATCGATGCCTCCACCTGCGTATAGGCGTTCCAACGCGCCATGCCACCATGGGCTTCGATGACCTCGGCGAGAAGCCGGCTCATGCGAGGTGCGGGAGCTCGCGACGCGCCGTGCCGTCGTCGGTTCGCAGTGACACCGTCTGACTCCGGGTGGTGAGGAGGCCGCGGCGACAGGGTCCCGTGTGGGGTTGGCGTTTGTGATTGCATGGCTTCGTCCGTTTCTGTGGAGGGTCTGGGGTCGGGCAGCCGCGGCCCGCTTAGGCGGTCCTCGAGCGAGGCTCGTGCGCATGACTGAGGCGCAGAGCGGAACGGGGTGCGGGACTGCCGTTCGTCCCGCCGCCCAGCTCGTCCGCCGTGGCGTGATGTCCACGGCGGACGAGCATTGAGGGGGCTAGCGCTCCGGCAGGATCAGGGCGCGATCGTGAACCGCACTCGCACCACGTTCGAGACCGCCTTAGTGTCCGCGGACACGACGGTCGGCGCGGTGCCTCTGACGAGGTATGCGGTCAGCGTCGACCGTCCCGTCCCGAAGAGCGGCTTGCCGACCTGCCATGTGTTCCAGGCCTCGGCCAGACCGCCGACGTCGGCGACACCGTTGAGCTGGAACAGCCCGGCCAGGTTGGTGCCGGGGCCTTGCAACGGCGTTCCGGGCTTGTCTGGTGTCGTCGAGAGCAGCACCACCAGGCCGGGGGCTCCGGGATCGGGTCCGGGGTGGAAGGTGGTGCTACTCGGGTCGTTGAAGAACGGCTGGTAGCCATTTGCGGCTGACAGGATCGAGTTGCCCCGCGCGTCGGTCGCGTCCACCGCAAGGTCAACGATGAAACCGGCGCCGCCAATGCCGGAGTGATCGCCGGCGCCGGGCGAGAACACCGTCACCTTGACGGGTGGAGTATCGCGCGCGTGCTTTCTGCTTCCCGCCTGGGCGGACACGGGGAGTGCGATTGTTGAGATGGCCGCCGCGGCTGCCGTGAGGCCGATGAGGCGGTGGTGTCGCCGGCGGCGCGGTGACGGAGATGACTGCATGGTGTTCCTCCAGGTGTGATTTGTGAGGGTGGTGGTCGGGCGTCGAGCCGCGGGGCCCGAGTTGTTGGTCGCGGATCAAGGTCTCGCACGAGCGGGCACCGCGCGCCCGTATCTGCCCTGGTTCCGTTTAGGCGACTCACGGGCCCTCGCTCTGTCCGCCGTGGATCAGTGGCGGGCGCGCGCGAGAGATTTACGTTCCCGATGCCGACGAGCCTCACCAGGCCGGATGCAGCTCGGAGTCGCACTGCAACAGCCGCGCACGGTGCGAAACAAGGGCGCCGGCCCGCCGCGACGCGCCGCCGGGGCGCGGCTCGTTTGCGCTTCCACTCAGGATCCCTTGGCCGACGGCCCGTTGCGCCCGCTCGTGGGTTCTTTAGGTCAAGCTCATCTTGCTCTCCGAGGATCGGAGGGCGTCGTGAAGCTCCTTGCGGGAGCTGATGCCGAGCTTTCCGAACACCTTGTGCAGATGCCACTCGACTGTGCGCGGGCTGAGGAAAAGCCGCGCCGCGATCTCCGGGTTCGACAGCCGATCGCGGGCGAGCTCAGCGATCTGTCGCTCCTGCGCGGTCAGATCGTCGCGCGTCTCAGCCGTACGGGCGCGAACGATCTCACCCGTCGCCAGAAGCTCACGCCGGGCGCGTTCGGTGAACGCCTCTGCGCCCATCGAGGCAAACGTTTCGTACGCGCCGCGCAGCTGCTCGCGAGCGTCGACCCGGCGGTTCTCGCGACGCAGCCACTCGCCGAAGCTCAGCCGGGCACGGGCCGAGAACCACACCATGGGAGATTGATCAAGGCACTCGACCGCTTGGCGATGGAGATCCTCGGCCGCTGCGCCATCCGCGACGAGCGCACGCGAACGCAGTGCGGCGCCCACCGCCCACGCCGACGTGAGCGCGGCCGTGCGCTCCGAGAGACGATCAGCCGCGTCACGGGCAACGTCCCGTTCACCGATTCGAGCCGCGGCCTCGACCAGCTCGTACAACGCCCAGGACGAGGTAACAATGTCGTCCGTGGCAATCGCCTTCTGCGCCGCCTCGAGCGCCAGCCTGTACTTGCCGAGCCCGTTGTAAAGGACCGCCTCGTCGTAGCCGACGGCCGCAATCGCACACCCCTCGCCTCGGTCCAGGGCGCCACAATTCATCAGTTCGACCAATGGCAACGCGACCGACGGCTTTCCACGGAACGCCGCGAGCCGCAGCGGAAACTCCGGCCGGACCGCTAGCCCAAGCCCCTCGGCCTCGGCCAGGAGCCGCCCCGCCGCAGACAGATCGCCTCGCTCTACGTAGACGCCGGCGAGGTAGTCGAGGGCGTACGGCAGCAGGAGAAGCGTCCCCGTCGCACGCGCCAGCTCAGCCTGACTGCGCGAAAGCTCGAGCCACGCCTCGTCGTCCCACAGCTCTTCGGCGGCAATGTTGTACGCCAGGCACATCCGGTCCAACCGACGCTCCTCGTCGCGATACCCATCGAGTGCTCTACGAAGCATTGGTTGCGCAGGGGCGCATCCATCGGTCAGGCGGATAGCCAGACCGAGCAGCAGCAGCTGCTGAGCCGGGAGGGGTTCGGGTCCGATTGGCGCAGATCGGGCCGCTTCGGCGACGTCGGCCACGTCGCTACCAGTCGCGAGTCGACCGGCATAGATCGCTGCGACGAGAGCCTCCAGGTAGGTCTCGCGCGCGAGCTCGGCGTCGAGCGGCTCGAGCTGCTGTGCCGCTTGCAACAGCATTCTTGGCGCGTCTCTGCCCCGCTGTTGATCGAAGCTCATCTGCGCACGCGTCAGCTGCACCTTCGCGCGATCTAGCTCGGTCAGCGGCCCTCCCTCGGCCCTCGCGAGCAAAGACTCGGCAGCGATGAAGTCCCCGCAGCCGAACTTCGCGCAGGCGGCCGTCAGCGCGCGTCGTGCACCGGGAGCCGGCTCGACCGTCAACGCGGTCGCCCGTGCCAGAAACGCCGCGGCGGCCGCGAGGCCTCCCCGTGTCTGCGCGCGCGCTGCCGAGCCCTCGAGCTCAGTCGCCACGTCCTCGGCCGGTCCCGCGGCGGCCAGCGCTCGGTGCCAGGCACGGCGATCGGCGTCGAGGACCGGATCGCTCACCTGCGCGAGCGCCTCGTGCACACGCCGCCTCTCGTCCGGCGTCGCGCTGCGGTAGGCAGCCGAGCGCACCAGTGGGTGGCGAAACCTCACGCGGTCATCAATCGCCAGCAACCCCTGCGCCTCCGCCGTCCCTGCGGCCGGCGGCGCTACGCCGAGCCGTTGCGCCGCACGCCATACAAGCAGCGGATCGCCACCGGGCTCAGCGGCCGCGATGAGCAACAGGCGACGCGTTTCCTCGGGCAGCGCGGCGAGTCGTCGAGCGAAGGAGTCCTCGATCCGCCCCGACAACGTGTGGGCGCCCAGCAACCCGAAACCAACGGCGAGTTCGGCTGCGCTCATCCCGCGCGGGAGCTCGAGCAACGCGAGCGGGTTACCGCGCGACTCGGCAATGATCTGGTCGCAGACCCGCGCATCGAGCGGAAACCGAACCTCCGACATCAGGAGAGCTCGGGCATCCTCCTCGTCCAGGCCCCGAACTTCGAACTGCGGAACCCCGTGGAGCTCTTCGGGGCACTCGCGTGCGGCGAACACGAGCCCCACCGGCTCCGCCAACAACCGCCGCGCCACGAACGCGAGCGTCTGCGCGGAAGCGCGGTCAAGCCACTGCGCGTCGTCGATCACCCCCAGCAACGGACATTTATCGGCAACCTCGGACAACAGCGTCAGGACGGCCAAACCGACCAGGAAGCGATCTGGCGGCGTGCCTTCGCTCAGACCAAACGCGACCTCCAAAGCGCGGCGCTGCGGGGAGGGAAGCGCACCGAGCCGATCGAGCCTCGGCGCGCACAGCTGATGAAGACCGGCGAAAGCGAGCTCCATCTCAGACTCCACCCCGGACGCCGCAACGATGGTCAGGTCCGCCGCGGAGCGCGCCAGGTACTCCAGCAACGCCGTCTTACCCACCCCCGGCTCGCCCCACAGCAGCAGCGTACGACTCTCACCTTGCCGGACGGCAGCAACCACGCCATCAAGCAGGGCGGACTCGCTGCGACGGCCCCGCAGCGCCGGCGTCCCCGGTCCCGGACCCCCGTTCGACATAAGCGATCCGCCGCATCCTAAACCCACGGTCCGTTCGTGCGGGGGAAGGCGACGCCACTCCCCTGGAGCGACCCAGCGGAAGCCGAGCGTCGACCAGGGCCGGAGTGCCGGGCACCGGTCGTTGGTACCCGGATGCCCGTCTGAGGGCGAAATCTCGGTCGTGGCGCGCAGCGCCGCGCCAGTACTTCACGGTGCGGGGGACGAGGGGGCCAGTGAGTTGCCTACACGGACCAGGGCACATACGGGCGCGCTGGGACCGGTTGTGCGGGACCTTGATGCGCGACCCACAGCTCGGGCCTCGCCCGACCGGCACTCGACCACCACCAGCTTAGGAGGATCAGATGTCCGCTACGACCACAAGCCCACAGACAACCTCCGAGGGCGCAAGCGTGCGACCCTTTGAGATCACCGTTCCGGAAGAGGATCTGGTCGAACTACGTCGGCGGATCGCGGCGGTCCGGTGGCCCTCCAAGGAGCTGGTCACGGACCGTTCGCAGGGCGCACAGCTGGCAACGATCCAGGCTCTGGCCCGCTACTGGACCACCGAGTACGACTGGCGCCGCTGCGAGGCCAGGCTGAACGCATTACCGCAGTTCAAGACCGAGATCGACGGGGAGGACGTCCACTTCATCCACGTGAGGTCGCCGCATGAGGATGCGCTGCCGTTGATCCTCACCCACGGCTGGCCCGGCTCGATCGTCGAGATGCTCGAGGCGGTCGGCCCACTGACGGACCCGACCGCGCACGGCGGAAGCGCCGAGGACGCATTCGATCTGGTGGTGCCGTCGATCCCGGGGTATGCCTTCTCGGGCGAGCCGACCGAGCTCGGCTGGTCCGCCGGCCGCGTTGGTCAGGCATGGGGGAAGTTGATGGCGCGCCTCGGCTACACCCGCTACGTGGCTCAGGGCGGCGACGTGGGCGCCGCCGTCACCGACGCGATGGGCCGCCAGGCGCCTGAGGGTCTGATCGGCATCCACATGAACCTGTTCGTGCCCGCGCTGGTCAACCCTAGCGCGTTTCCGGTGGAATCCGACGAGGAGCGCGCGGCGTCCGACGCGATCAATACGTTCAGGACGACCGGCAACGCCTATCTCATCGAGCAGAACACACGGCCGCAGACGATCGGCTACGCCCTGCTCGATTCGCCCGTCGCGCTGGCGGCCTGGATGCTCGACCACGACACGGATGCCTATTACAAGATCTCGAGCGCGTTTGTCGACGACAGGCCCTCGGGCAATCTCACCCGCGACCACATCCTCGACAACATCACCACCTATTGGCTGACCGGCACCGGGGCCTCGGCGGCCCGCTCGTACTGGGAGGGCGCACAAGCCGGAGTTGCCGCTGCGGCAACCGGCCAGGCCCCTCCGCCCGTCTCGCTCCCGGTCGGGTTCACCACCTTCCCGGGCGAGATCTGGCGGACCCCACGCAGCTGGGTCGAGCAGGCCTATCCGAACCTCGGCTACTACAACCAGGTCGAGAAGGGCGGCCACTTCGCCGCCTGGGAAGAGCCCGACCTCTTCACGACCGAGCTACGGGCCGCATTCAGGTCGCTTCGTTAGCCGGGTTCAGGGTCTGCGGGGATGCCTTTGCGCGCTGGCGGGGCCGGGTGGCTCAACTTCGAGCCACCCGGGCCTCCGAGCTAGTCACTACCGATCCGTCTCCGAACTACTTATGAAAGGCACACCATGTCGGTCACCCAACCACCAAACCAGTCACCTACCGCGTCGTTCGGGTCCGTCAAGCGAACGACGTCGCTGACATCCAACCCTACGACGAGCGCGAACCAGCCGATCGGGACACTCGAACCAGGCACGGGTGTCGCGCTGGCCGATGCGAGCGCCGTGTTCGGCCAGGTTATGGGGCTCGTGGCCCTGACCGTCGGCTGCGCGGCGCTCGGTGCCTATATCGGCCGTGACCTGAGCGGCGGCGCCGGGCTGCTCTTCTTCATCGGCGCGTTCGCTTGCATCTTCGGGCTGAACGCGGCGTCGTCCCGCGGGCGCGAGCAACTGGCGATCGGTCTCCTGTTCGGCCTCGGTCTGTTGCTCGGGCTCGCCGTCGCTCCCGTCATCGCGGCGTACGCGAACGCAGACCCGGCGGCGCTCTGGCAGGCCGCGGGCGCGACGGGAGCGTTTGTGGCCGCGCTGGGCGCCTTCGGTTACGCGACGCGGCGGGACCTTTCTCGCTGGGCGCGCGCCTTCTTCTGGGCGTTGGTCGGCCTGATTGTCGTCGGAATCGTTCTGATCTTCGTGTCCATCCCGAATGCGAACGTGATCTATGCGGCGGCGGGACTAGTGATCTTCGGCGGCTTCACCGTGATCGACTTCAACCGGATACGCCGAGCAGGGTCGGAGGGTGCGGTACCCATCGCCGCCGGCATCTTCCTCGACATCTTCAACGTGTTCCTCTTGATGTTGGAGTTGTTCGGCGGCGAGCGCCAGTAGCGGCGCGCAGCAAACGCTCACCAATCACATTCGAAGGAGGCGACGATGAAACTCAAGAGCGGGATGGCTGATTCAAGTGACCGCCCGCGGATCGTGATCGTTGGCGCTGGCTTTGCGGGCTTTCATTGCGCTCGCGCGCTCGACCGGCGCCTTGGATCGGCGGCGGAGCTGATCCTCGTCAACCCGGTCGACCACATGGTCTACTCGGCATTGCTTCCCGAGGTGGTCGGCGGCGTGGTCGACCCTCGCTGCGTCGCCACGCCGCTGGCCGCGTCTCTGCCGAGCACGCGTGTGCTCATCGGTGCGGTCACCGCGGTCGACATCGCCGAGCGCACATGCACCGTGCGTGCGGTTGGCGGCCGCCGGCAGGTCCTCGCGTGGGACCGACTGGTGCTCAATCCGGGGTCGGTGACCGGCACGTTCGGTGTCGCGGGCGTCGTCGAGCACGCGCGCGGCTTCAAGACGCTGGCCGAAGCGCTGTATCTGCGCGAGCAGATTCTTCGCCAGCTGCAGCTCGCGGGCGCAACCGACGACGCGGAGGTGCGGCGAGGTCATGCCACGTTTGTGGTCGTCGGCGGCGGGTTCACCGGACTTGAGCTGGCAGCGCAGGGCGCGGCACTCGCACAAGCGGCCCTCCGCCAAGAACGGGCGCTCGACGCCGGATCGGTACGTTGGACTGTGCTCGAGGCTGGAACCAGCGTGCTCGGGCAATTCCCCTCAAGACTCGCCCGGCATGCGCTCGATCGCATTCGTAAGCAAAGGGTCGACGTCCGTCTCGGCACCGCGGTCGCCGAGGTGGCGGCAGGTCACGTGCGGCTGGCCACCGGCGAGATTGTCTCGGCGCGCACCGTCGTGTGGACCGCCGGCGTTACCCCCCCGCCGCTCATCTTCCAACTCGACTTGCCCGTGGAGCGCGGACGTCTGGTCGTCGATGAGCAGCTCAGGACACCGGATCACCCGCACGTGTTCGCTATCGGAGACGCCGCAGCCGTCACCGACGTTACCCAGCACTGTCAGCTCGCCGCGCAGACCGCCCAGCACGCACAGCGCCAAGGGCTCGCCGCGGCCCGCAACGTCGTCGCATCGCTCGGACATGCCAAGGCGCGGGCGTACAAGCACCGCGACCTAGGATTCGCGGTCGACCTCACCGGCCGCAACGCGATCGCGACGCCGCTCGGTGTGAGACTCAGCGGGATGCCCGCGAAGCTCGCAAGCCGCGCCTACCACCTCCGCGCGCTTCCGTCCGGACGTCTGCGCGTGCTCTCTGACTGGGTCAATGCGGCAATCGGCGGGCGACAGATCGTCGAGGTCGGCCTTGTCGACCAACGCTACGCAACCATCCAATCCGAAGCCACCGGCGGAAGCGCGATCCGGGCAGTGCCGACTGTGGACGCATCCGCGGCGTGAACGGAGCCGACAGATGAGAGCAACAGAGCTAACCCTGACGCAATCGGTGCTCGTCTTCGATCGCGGGGACGAGGTCATCGAGCAACTCACGTCCTGGTGCAACGAGCAGCGGATCACCGCCGCCCGGCTGGCCGGCATCGGCGGCTTCTCCACGGCGACGGTCGCGTGGTTTGACTGGGAAGCACACCAGTTTCGGGAGATCGCCGTCGCCGAACAGGTGGAACTCCTCGCCCTAAGCGGCGACGTCGCCGAGCAGGACGGAAAGGCGGCCGTCCATGCGCATGTCGTGCTCGGAACGCGCGACGGGACGACACGCGGTGGTCATCTCGTCGCGGGGCACGTGCGCCCGACCCTCGAACTGGTCGTGGACGAAGCCCCCGCCCATCTTCGACGACGCTACGACCCCGAGTCCGGCCTGCCCCTGATCGTCCTACCGATATGAAGGCGGCAGGTATCGAGAGGTTCGGTGCCGCCGTTCGGCCGATGACACTGCCCGACCCGCGCGCACTCGCCCCAGGCGAGGTGCTGATCCGGGTCATGGCCGCCGGCGTCGGCAATTGGGACGAGTTCGCGAGGGTCGGCGACTGGGATATCGGGCGCAGCCCGCCGATGGCGCTGGGAGTCGAAGCAGCCGGCGTGGTCATCGCGGTCGGCGCTCGGATCGTCCGATGGGCCCCGGGTGACCGGGTAATGACACACGCCGTCCCGGTTCGAGAGCAGGGCTCGTGGAGCGAGCAGCTGGTCGCCGATGGCGACCTTCTCGCCTCCAAACCGGAGGACGTGCCTTGGGACGAGGCGGCCGCCTTTCCCTACCCGCGCTCACGGCCGCGCAAGCGCTGCGTGAGGTCACCACCACGACAGCAGACAGCATGCTCCTAGTCAACGGCGCCGGCGGTGTGACGGGCGGCATGGTCGCCACGCTGGCGCGGGTGCGCGGGACTCGCGTGATCGCCACCGCCGGCCCAACGAGCGCCGACCGGCTCAAGCGACTCGGTGTCGAGGCCGTCTACGACTACCACGATCATGACTGGCCGAACACTGTGCGCGCGCTGACCCGCGGTACCGGCGTTCCAGCGGCGGTCAACGCCGCCCGCGGCGGCGAACCCGCGACCCTTTCCGCAGTGGCCGACGGACGCCGTTTTGCCACCATCACCGGTGCCCGACCCAAGCCCGAGCGGGGGGTGTCGATCGCCAACGTCTACGTGCACGCCGACGGCGAGCAACTGCGGGACCTCGCCGTACTGCTGGCCCAACGGGAGCTCGAAGTCCCTATCGGCGCTGTCTACCCGCTCGAAGGCGCAGCACAGGCGTTGGCGCTCGTCACGAGCCGCGGCGCTCGGGGCGCGGTCGTGCTTCAGCCATAACGCGCCATCGGCTTCGGGTCGTCAACGTTGGTCGCGTCAGGCGCAGATGTGTCTACTGGCACCACTGGCTCAGCAGCAGCGCCACCCATTCGGACAATCGTTTCCCGCCGACGACCCGCGGCACTGAGCTCGAGCCGGGCGACGCGACTCCCGGATTCCCGCCGCGAGGAGCAGCCGGCGATAACTCGGTTTCCGGCTCGCACGTCATAGCGCTTTGGACGAATCGGAGAAGCTCGTCGCCGGGCTCGGCGGCCTTCTGTAATGCGCGAGCAAAGCAGCCACCATCGGGCCGCCCAGCTGACTGCTGGTCTAGGCGTCCGGCAGCAGCCACAGTCGGCCGCCTCCCGTGGCTGCATTCGACGGACGGCGGTCTTCCTGGCGGACGATCGCTTCGATCGCGGTGACGGTCCCGAGCCGGCTTGCGCTTAGGTGACCAAACGCAGCCCGGCCCAGGGCTCCTGCTTGTTCGTCGGCGCCGAGCACCACGTCCTCGCGGAGCTGCGGCTGGTCGCCAAAGCAGCGTCGCGCTACGCGCTGGTGGGAACACAGAGGCAGTTCTTGTGCTGGGCGTGGGCGAGGCCGATGGGAAGGGGCGATGCGGGCGGTCGGTGTCTAGCCGCGGCTGGCGGCGGCCGTGTTCGCAGAGGCGCTGTCGTTCTCGGTGAGATCTCCCCGCGACCTGCGCTTCCGGTATCGACCTTCGCCGCCGGGAGTGGACCCGGGGGGATGCGCCGGGGGCCGGGCGCGGGAGATGTGCGGGCGCGGGCTTCCGGGCCGATCGGGCATTCTCGTTTGACCGAGGCGCTTGGCCGGTGTCGAAGGATCGGGTACTCTTAGGCCTTAGTCCTGGCCCGTGGAGGGATCGGGTATGGGGGTCGTGTTCCGGAGGATCAGACGTTCTGCGCGTGCGGCGTTTTCCCGCGCGTCTCGGCCGGGACCCGGCCTCTTGTTCGTGTTTGCCGCGGTTCTGGCCCTCGCCGTCGGGGCGTGCTTTCGCCAGGCCCCGGCGCACGCGGCGGCAGCGGCGCAGACGATCACAGTGACGCTGTCGCCGAGCAGCATCGTCGCCGACGGCGTGTCGTCCAGTCGCGTGACGGCGACGCTGCCTTTTCCCATACCGGGTCAGAGCGTCGTCTTTTCATCGTCCGACAGCGGCATCCGCTTCGGCTCGACCATCGACAATTTCAACGGCACTTACACCGCCACATTGACCAGTTCCACCACCGTCGGGACCGCGACGATCATTGCCGCGAGTTCATGGATGGGTCAGGAGATTTCGGGGACGGCCTCTCTGACGCAGACCCCAGGGCCGGCGAAGAACATAACTCTGGGCGTCGAACCGGGGTCGATCGTCGCGGACGGACATTCGTACGCCATCGCGACCGCCACGGTCACGGACGCTCGTGGCAACCCGGTCGCTACGGACGCGGTCTCGTTCTCGTCCACGGATCGAGGCGAGAAGGTCGTGGGGGTGACGAACGGCGGGAACGGGACCTACCGTGCGCTGATCAGCAGCTCGACCACGCCTGGCGAGGCGGTGATCACAGCCACCGATATGAGCGCCGACCTCAGCGTTAGTGGGGAGTTGAACCAGACCGAGAGTTCCAGCCTGAACGAGACCGTCACCGGGAGTCTGCTGTCGCTGGTGAGCGCGGAGTGGACGTTCCAGTACACGTCTACGTACACGATGGTGCGCTTGCTCGTCGTGACCGGGGTGCCGGTCGGCTCCGACCTGCGGGTCGGCTGCCACGGTCGAGGCTGCCCCTTCACCAAGCGTCTCATCGTGGTCGGCGCAAGCAGCGGATGCGGCACGAACGCGGGCAGCTGCGGAACCGACCGGACGATCGATCTCACCCGCGAGTTCCACCGGTCCCACCTCCATGTCCGGACGCGGGTAACAGTAGTGATTACCCGACCGGAGTGGATAGGCAAGTACTACGAATTCATCACGCGCGCCAGCCGTCCGCCATACGTGCAGCTAGCTTGCCTAGCCTCTGGCGAAACCCATCCCGGAGCGGGATGCTGACGCCCAGCCACACCGGCCGTATCGACAGTCCCGAAGGAGCGCTGGCCGCTCCGTTCGCCCTCCAGGCCGGGATCGGTACTACGGAGCGGCCGGCTTATACCGCCTCGCGCTATCGCATTCGAATTCTCGCTGGCACGAACCCGACGAGTGCCTTGGCGACCAAACGCAACTCAGCGGGGATGCCGTGCTAGCCAACAACGAGCAAGCAGATGGTGTCGAGCACGGTCGGGCGGGGCTTCTGGTTTCCATGCAAGTGACTAGTCATGGGCCAACCGCCGAGCGGTGGGTCGGCCAGTGGTTGGCGGACATCGACGTTCCACCGCCGGAGGCTGAGGAGCGCGCGGCCCCCCGTCCGCGTGGCTGACTTAGGGCCGCGGAGGCTCGTCGGATCCTGAACCCGACGAGCCGTCGACTGGCACCTGGTGCCTCACACGGCCGCGGCACACAACGGATTGTCACCTGCCAGACGCCGCGTTGACGTCCCCTCCCTTTCGTTAGCCGACTGCGATCCGCGAGTCTGCATGCGGGACCTGCGTTGGCCCTTTTCGCGCTGCCTCACTCGACCGGCCGTGACCAGCCGCCCAGCAACGATGGCGGCGGCAGAGCGCATTTGCCTGAACCACCCGGTCGACACGACGTAGATCAGCGGTATCAAATCGCCTGGTCAGGTCCTCTCCTTTATTGACGAGGAGTTCCCGCCGTCGATGGCCCGGTGTGGGTCTTGGGCCAATCACGCGGCCGCCTCGGGAATGGAAGGTTTACAAAGCAATACGCAGGTTTGTCACGACAAAGATCTGAGATGCTGGCGCATGTCGACGCCGTCACCTTGACTTCGAGCCGGGTCGTGTCTATATCTGACTACTGGAGGAAGTTGGGCGGCACCGGAGGGGCTTGAAGTGAGGGCGTGCGTCGCGCGACCCAGGGGGTGAAGGAACATAGCCATTGCATGGATCGGTTTCGCAGGCGCCGTGATCGCGGCGCTCGTCAGTGGGGGCGTTGCCTGGCGCCAGGCCAGCTTGGCGCAGCGACAGGCCGAGATGGCCGAGAAGTCGGCCCGGGCAAACGCGGAAACGCAACAGGAAGTCACGCGACTTCGCAATGAGCTCGAGATCGAGCAACATCAACGAGAGGCGTTGTTCGATCGAGGTCTGCACGCCGAAGACGTGCTCTCGACCTACCGCGAGCCCCTCGCGGCGGCCGCTTATGACCTCCAGAGTCGCATCTACAACATTCTCTGTATGGACTTCGTCGCCAAATGGGGAAACGGACGGGCGCGCACCGACGCTGCGATCGAGTCGACACTGTTCCGCTTGGCCCAGTACTTCGGGTGGAGTGAGATCCTGCGCCGCAAGATCCAGTTCCTGAGCTTTCCCGAGGATAAGGAGACGCGGAAGGTCGCTCGATTGCAGGCAGGTATCTCCCACTGCTTTCTCACCGACAGCTACGGCACTGGACTCATGCTCTGGAGCGATGAGCAGCGCGCGCTGGGCGAGCAGATGATTGTTGAGGAGTACGGCGATGTCCTTTGCATGGGCTACGCGCGCTTTCGCAAGGAGTGGGCGCAAGACTTCAAGGTGCATTTCGACTGGCTCAGTAAAGAGCTTGGCGGTCCCGGTGCGCCCGCTCGTCTCCGCGATGCTCAGCATCTGCTGTGCGAACTCGTCGAGACCTTGGACACCCGGCGAGTACGGTACAACCAGGACCTCGGGCGGGCGTGAGGTGATCGCGTGAGCGCGACCGATACAAGGCAGAGAATCTCGATCGCTGAGGACCGAGATGATTTCCCATGGCAGACGATCATCGAGAGCATTGAAGACGGCGCGCTCACACCGTTCCTTGGAGCTGGCGTAAGCAACCCTCCGCTGCCGGGTGCTCGCCGGCTGGCCGAAGAGATGGCGAAGGCCACGGAGTACCCCTTCAGGTCTAGGGATCTGATGGAAGTCGCTCAGTATTCGGCGACGCTCACGGATCCGTCAACGCCGAAACGATTCGTCCGCAAGTACTTCGAGCAGATCCCGGACCCCAATTTTCGCGATCGAAGCCAGCCCCACGCGATCCTGGCGTCACTGCCGATCCCGATATATCTGACGACGAACTATGACTTGTATATGGAAAGGGCGCTGGACGCGCATCGACGGGCGGCCACGTCTCGAATATGCCGATGGAACAGTGGATTGAAGCTCCGCTACAAGGACACACCGAACGATCAGGAGCCCGCCCTCGGTAGCCCGGTTGTCTACCACCTACACGGAAGCATTAAAGATCACGACTCGTTCGTCCTCACCGAGGACGATTACCTCGACTTCATTGTCAATGCGCGTAGGTTCGACGGAGAACCGGACCCGGCGCAGAGGGTGATACCGCCGAGCATAGACGAGCTGATCGCCCTCAACTCACTCATGTTCGTCGGCTACGGGTTGAGGGACTGGAACCTCAGGGTGCTGCTCCGTACCCTCGTGCAGAGCGCCGATAAATCGGCACAGAAGCTCAGCGTTAGCGTTCAGCTCGAGCCCGATGACGGCGTGGTCGAAGCGGTCGGAAGGCCGGCGGCGATCAAGTACCTGAATAAATACTTCGAGGGTCTCCGGATTGTCGTCTACTGGGGGACGCTTGATGGGTTTCTTTCGGAGCTCAGAGACCGATGGAAGGCGTGGCAGGACCGCGACGGGGGGTTGTGATGGTCGAGCTTCTTGGTCCTGCGCCGGAGACGACCGCAGATGCGGGGCGACGCGAGCCGTTTCCTGGCCCGCGCCCGTTCAAAGAGGAGGAGCACACGCTCTTCTTTGGGCGCGCGAGGGAGACGGGGCAGCTCCGGTCTATCGTGCTCGCGAGCTCGCTCATCCTTCTTTACTCGCCATCCGGGGCAGGTAAGAGCTCGTTGATCAACGCGGGCCTGCTGCCTGCGCTGCGCAAGCGCGGTGCGACCGTATACCCCGTGCTGCGGATCAGGCCGGCCGGTGATGACCAGGTCAAGTGCCGTATCGAAAACCCTTACGTCCGAGCGCTGGCTGGGAACTGGGCCGCGATCGCCGATGTGCGGCACCCACTCGCCGACGGGCGGTCTCACGCCGAGGCGCTGACCGATGTCAGCGACCTCGCCGGTGTCGCAGGTGTCTTAGCGAAGGTGTACGACGCGGTCCCAGATCGGCCGCGGGTCCTGATCATCGACCAGTTCGAGGAACTGTTCACGTTTCTTCCCGAGCATTGGGAGAAACGCGGCGATGTCTTCGCCCAGATCGAGCGTGCGATCGGAGCCGATCCCGGGCTGAGCGTTCTCCTCGCGATGCGCGAGGACTACATAGCGCAAACCGACCCGTATGCCGAGCTTGTCTCAAACCATCTTCGCCAGCGGTTTCGAATCGAGACGCTAAGAGAGCCGCAGGCGCTCGACGCGATCGAGGGACCGCTCGCCGGGACGGGCCGCACGTTCGCCGCCGGGGCCGCGACGTCTCTCGTGCGGGAGCTGATGCAGATTCGGATCGACCGCGGCCGCACGGACCGCCGGCCAGACAAAGTTCCTGGCGAGTACGTCGAGCCGGTCCAGCTCCAGGTTGTGTGCCGCCGGTTCTGGGAAGACCTCCCCGACACCGCTGCGGAGATCACTCAAGCGGACGTCGCCGAGTATGCAGATGTGGACGGGGCGCTGATGAGGTTCTACGACGATGCCGTCCGGAGTGCTGCCGGCGCGGACCTGCGGGCCCGTGAAGGCCGGATCCGCGCATGGATCGGGAGCGACCTCATCACCGTGGGCCAGACGCGAGGCACCGCGCACCGAGACGCTGCGATCAAGAAGGGCGTACCTCCGCGCTCTTTGGACGAGCTCGTCAACTGGCACCTGCTGAAGTCAGACTGGAGAAACGGCTCCGACTGGTACGAGATCACGCACGACCGTCTGATCGATCCCATTCGCGGCTCCAACCGACGCTATCAGGACAAGATGACCTCGCGCCGCTTGCGGGCACTCGCGAGCGCCGTTTTGGTGCTGCTCGTCGCGGGCGCCGGCACGGTTTTGGCGATGACGAGCTCATCATCATCAAGAACCATGGTGGTCGTGACCCACACCACCGTGCAAGCCAGTCCCGCCAATCCCTTCCCGTTGATTGCCGTGCCGGGGAACGGGCGGTTGTATCGACAGGGGCGAGTCTTTCCGGCGTCATACTCGTGTCCGAGCACAGCAGCGGGGGCCGCGATCGCATGCAAGGGGACGGTGACGGCCGGGCAGCCCATCGACACCAGTCGCCTTGGTCCACACACCTTCGTTGTCAGCGCGGCATACGGCCCCTCGGCGACGACGACCAGCAAATCGCACTACATGGTTGTGGACTTTGCGAGCTCCACCTATCGCGGGCATGCGTTCAGCATCTCGTATCCCGGCGGTTGGAAGGTGGAAGCCGCCGAGGCTCGACAGCCAGGCGGTTATAGCGACACGACGGTAGTGTCCCCGGCGAACGCGGAGATGGCGCTCCGCGTGGACGTGACGAGCACCAGGCGGATACAGCCGCTCAAACCCGCCGTGGAGGCTGAGGTGCGTGCCGTGGCGCGAGAATCAGGTTACCGATTGATTTCGTTCAGGTCAGTTCACGTCAACGGACATCACGCACTCGACTGGCAGTTCTTTGTGCGCGAGAGCGCCGTTATCGTGAAGAAGGAGGACGTGTTCTTCACCACGCTTGACTATCACGGGGCGCCCGAGAGCTTCGCGGTACTTACCCAGGCGCCCTCGGCCACCTTCCGGCGCCTTGCCGACGAATTCCGCCTACTGCGGAACACCATGGTCGTTCCATCGATCTATTACGGCCCAAACTGCAGCCAGGCCGACTTTGCAGCAGAGGGCTACAGCTCCTGTGAACTGACGGCCGGTGAGAACTGCCCAGCCGCGTTCGCTCTACACGTAGCACCTAACGGGACGGACGTGTGCGAGAAAAAGAAGCCGTAGGCGGTGGATGGCTGGCACGTGACGGAGCTGGGGACGGACGCGCAACCGGTTCGTCTGTACGCTAGCCACCGCCAGCCGAGCAGGTGCTCGGGGCGGCGGTTGGCCTGCGAAACGAGTCTGGAGGTACGGAAGGGCAAGCGGCCAGTACACGGCAATGCCACCGACGTGAGAGCTTCCGACCGGCCGGCCGCGTCCACTCCCGCGACGGAGCGCGAACGACGTCACGCCGGCATCAGATCCGTGCAACCAGCGACCGAAGACCGCCGACGCATGGACGACGTCTCGCGTGGAGGACTCGAGGGACGCGGTGCGCAATTCGGGGCTTATCGCTTTCACCCGAGCAGTCAGCGCCGCGCTACCGAGGAGGAGCTGGGCCGGCTCTGCTCGCGGACTCTGACTCCCACGAAGTGTCGCCCGCCCCTTACGGGCTCCCCGAGAACCCCGCGCGCTGTGCCGGATCCCCGCCGCGAGGCTCGTCGGGTCATCAACCCAAAGGTCGTAACTGAGCCATTCTGACGAGCTGCGACCGCAAGCTCGAGATCGAGTCGCGCGGCGGCCGCCACCGGTTATCGGGGCCAAAATCCGGTCGGTACGCGAGTCGGCCGTGATGCGGAATGTGACGCCAGAAATCCCGCTTACGTGCCGCCCGTCGACGTCGAGCGGCACGGATCAGCTCGCGCCAGGACTCTCTAGGCTTGCGATGACGCGGGCCACGTCGCGGTATTTGCCAGCCGCGACGAGGTCGATTGGCTTCTCGTCACCCAGCGCTGGGATGGGCTTGCGTAGCCAAAGGGAAATGTCAGCGGGGTCGATGACTCGCATCAAGCGTTCGACGAGCGCGGATAGCTCAATGAGACGTTCGGCTCGTTCTCCGGTCGGAATGGCGCTTCCGGCCAGCCAGGCCCGCGCTGTGCTTGGTGCAGCTCCGGTGGCGCGGGAAAGGTCATCGTCGCTCAGACGAGCGTTCTCATGGATCTGTCGCGCCTCTTCGATAAGTACCGCTGTCATGAAGGCTCCTAGGGCCGCAGCCGGATTGCAGCATGGAGGAGTTGACGCCTAGAGCGATGCCCTCGCTTCGTCGCGCAAAGCCGCCCCGAGTCGCTCGCTCAGCCAGGCTGCAATGTCGTCTCCGTCGAGTTCGAATTCCGACGGAAGGCGTGCCACGACCTCCCGCATGAAGGTTCGAGCCACCAACAAGTCGACATCAATGCCGAGAAAGTCGTTGAGGATCGCCTGCGCAAGCAGCGCCGGCCCGCCGCCATCGTATCCCCATTCGAAGCTCTCCTGGTGCAGGAAACGCTCGTCCGCCAGCGTGAGCGTCCGCTTCTCGCCATTTCGGATTACGCCAACGACTCGCGGCCCGCTGTGCCCATACCCGGGCTGCGGGCCGCGGAGCCCGACATATGCGACGCGGGAGATCACCGGTGAATTCTACGGGCCGTCGACCGCCCACTCAGGTCGTGCCCATGCGATCGCCGCGGGGACAGATCCGCGGCCCGCCTGGTATGGGCGCCCCCGATCGACGACCCGTAGGAGCGATCTCCTGGCGCTGGTCCGATGATCTAGTCGCCGTGCGGATGTGGAACGGTTCTTGAGAGGATCACGACCCGGTTCCGCCGGCACAGGGCCCGGGAACACCGTGCGGCACGCGAGGGGCCTTTGACTCGCAGACGGTCCATCCGCCCGCTGGCTTAGAGTCGCGAACACGTGTTCGACCTCCGCTCTGATCCGCGATCGCAGGCACCGCCCGCGTTGCTCGCTGAAGAGTCGCCGTGGTTTGAGCAGCTGAATTCCGAACAGCGTGTGGCGGTTCGTCATCCGGGAGGTCCGCTGCTGATCCTGGCCGGTGCGGGAACCGGTAAGACCACGACGCTGTGCGGGCGGGTCGCATGGCTCGTCGCCCACGGCGTGGCGCCCGAACGGATCCTGCTGTTGACGTTCACGCGTCGCGCGGCGCGCGAGATGTTGCAGCGCGCGCGGGCGCTGGTGGCGATGCCGAACGGCGCTCGCGGCGTGCTCGGCGGCACCTTCCATTCGGTCGCCCACCACTTCGTCCGCCGGCACGCGGTGTCGCTCGGCCTGCCGGCAGGCTTCGGGGTGCTTGACGCGGGAGACGCGGCCGACGTGCTCGACCTCGTGCGCGAGGAGCACGGACACGCAGAGCGTGGGCGTCGGTTTCCGAAGAAGAGCACGCTGCTCGATATCTACTCCCGCACGGTGAACGCGCAGCGACCGCTTTCCGAAGTACTCGCCGACTCCTTTCCGTGGTGCGAGGAGCACCGGGACGACATCGCCACGCTACTCAGGGCTTACACGGCTCGGAAGCGCGCGCTCGGAGTCATCGACCTCGATGACCTGCTCCTGTACTGGCGGGGCCTCGCGACCGACGAGGTCGTCGGCGCGCAAATCGAGGCGCAGTTCGATCACGTGCTGATCGACGAGTACCAGGACGTCAACGGCCTGCAGGTCGACATCGTCCGCCACCTGCGGCGCGGGCGCAGGGACCTGACCGCGGTGGGAGACGACTTCCAGGCGATCTATGGCTGGAGAGCCGCGTCGGCGAGACACATCCTCGACTTCCCCGACCACTTCCCGGACGCGACGGTTGTCACTTTGGAAAGCAACTACCGGTCGACCCACCCAATCCTCAACATCGCGAATGCATTGTCGGCGCAGGTGGAACGTGCGTTTCCCAAACAGCTGCGAACCGATCGCGAGGGCGGCGTCGCGCCCGAGCTGGTCTTCTGCTGCGACGAGTCCGCGCAGGCGAGCGAGATCGCCGACCGTGTGCTCGAGGCCAGGGAGCGAGGGATGGACCTCCGCCAGCAGGCCGCACTCATGCGAACCTCGCATGACAGCGCCCTGTTGGAGCTCGAACTGTCCCGACGGCAGATCCCGTTCGTCAAGTATGGCGGCCTGCGCTATCTCGAAGCCGCCCACGTGAAGGATCTGATCGCCCTGTTTCGCCTCGCCGACAATCTAGTGGACGAGATCTCGTGGTTCCGTGTGCTGCAGTTGCTCGACGGCGTGGGTCCGGCGACCGCCCGGCGCGTCCTCGACGTGCTCGTGACCGCGGACGGCGATGTGCTCGCGGCGTGGCCGGTCGCGCGAGAGAAACTCCCCGCCGACGCCCGTCCGCTCGCTGACGGCGTGATTCAGGCACTACGTGCAGCCCGCGAGGAGACTGCGGCCGGCGTGCGGGCGGAGCTTCTCGGCCAATCGCTCGCGCCGTTGATCAAGGCGCGGTACCCCGACGGCGCGCTGCGCCTCCAAGACCTCGACCAGTTGGTCGCAGCTGCACGCGAGGCCTCGGCGCTGGGCCATTTCATCTCGGACCTTGTCATCGATCCTCCCACGTCGAGCTCGGACCTCGCCGGGCCGCCGCATCTGGACGAGGACTATCTCGTGCTCTCGACGATTCACTCCGCCAAGGGCCTTGAATGGCACGCCGTTCACGTCCTTGCCCTCTATGACGGCAACTTCCCCGCGTGCATGGCCGCCGGGTCGACGGAGACGATCGACGAGGAGCGTCGGCTGCTTTACGTGGCCATCACCCGCGCTCGACGCCAGCTCCACCTCTACGTCCCGGTCCGCTACTACCACCGGCCCTACGGAATCGACGACGCCCACGGCTACGGCAAGCCGTCTCGGTTCCTCACCGATGAGGTGCAACATTGCTGCAGCATCGTCCGCCCGCCAGACCCGGTTGCCTCCATCGAGCCAAATCCAGGCCGGCGACGGATCGAGGTCTCGATCGACGCGTTATTCGAATAGCTGGCCACGGGGCACACCAACGGGCAATGTCCGACATCGGCCGCTCGGGCTACGCTCCAGCCGAGCTACTTGTGGATCGCTGTTCGTACCTAGAATGCGACTGTGGCCGTCGAAGCGCTTCACCCGATCTCGTCTGAGGAGTACCGCCGACTCATCAACGCCGGCGTCTTCGATGAGGATGCGCGTGTTGAGCTCATCGACGGCTTGCTGGTGGACATGAGCCCCAAGACGCGCGCGCATGAAAACGCCGTCGCGTGGCTGACGCGATACCCCGTTCTCAACGTCGACTCGGAGCGCTACGAGGTCCGAGTGGCGGCGCCGCTGACAATCGGAACTCCGAGCCCGAACCCGACCTTGCCGTAATCCCGTACTCCGCTCCTCGGCCGCACCATCCGGCTACCGCCGCACTGGTCATCGAAGTCGTCGTCTCCTCCGTCACGCGCGACCTCACGGACAAGCCGCCGATCTACGCCCAGGCCGGTGTTCCCAACTATTGGGCCGTTGACCTCGAGCGGCCACGCGCCGTCATTCACAGCTTGCCCGAGCAGGGCCGCTACACCAAGGTCGACGTCGTCGCCGCGGACGGTGAGCTGCTGGCCCCGGAGCTCCCGCTCCGTGTTCCTCTCCCGGAGCTGTTCGCCGCCGCAGCGCGCTAAGTCGGCTCGCCCGCGGCCGACACCAGTTCGTCCCACCCGGCAATCGAGCCGCCTACTGGGCCCTCGAGTGCGGACCGCGCCGGCCACGCCCGGTGTGCGGGACCTCGCCCGATCCGGCACAGGCGGCCCGGGAGGTGGGCACCGCGCTGGGCGTGTGGTGGCTTTGCGTACTGCCACCTCGTTAGTCAACAATCCGACGAGCCTCGAGCGCGTCTGGTCCGATCAGCGCTTGTGGCCGGAAGATCGAAGTCAGCGAGTCCCGCTGGGTCGGTAATACCGAGCTTGCGACGTGCGCGCTCGGCGAACCCGCCAGCGTGTACCCGCACCACTTGTGCAGCGTTGGGATGGGCGAGGATCTCGAGCGTTGCTCCCGAATCGGCATGTCCGAACAGCCGACCGTCGCGCTCGATCGATACGGGAGCGCTGGTCGGCAAGATCTCTATCCCGAGCCGCTCCCCTTGGCGAGAACCACGGCGCAGTTGAAGAGGCCGTGCGGCGCGTCGGGCAGGACAATCATGCCCTGCGCGCGCGGTGAGACGAGCGGTCCGCCGGCCGCGAACGCGCACGCCGTCGAGCCCTGGGGTGTTGCGGCGATCACCCCGTCGCTGGCGTAGCGCACGAGCAGCTCGCCGTCAATGCGCAGGGCCAGCGCGGCTTGACCGCGGCGGGCGCGAATCTGCTGAAGGGCCTTGTCGAGATCGCGCTCGGGACGGAGGACAAGGGCGACCGAGTCAGCCCACCATCCTGTCCGCTGGGCGGCCGCGAAGTCATGGAATGTCGCGCACGAGGATCAGGTTCGTCGCGCCGGTGGTGCCGGTTCGCTGCCCGGCGGTGATCACCACCCGCGTACCGCTGGCGAGGCCAGCGAACTCCTTCGCGCTCAGCAGCGATCGCTCGATCAGCTTATCGACAGACCCGCTGACGTCCATCGTTCGCGGATAGACGCCCCATTCGAGCGCGAGTTGGTTGGCGACGCCGTCGGAGTGCGGAAGCGCGATGATCGGTTGGCGACGGCGATACTTGGCGCACGCCCTTGGCGAACCGCCGCGGGAGGTCGGGACGAGTAGCGCTGCGGCGTTGAGTTCCTCGGCAAGCTCCACGGCCGCGTGCATCACGGATGCAGCGGGCGTGTCGCGCACGCCTGCACGGGCACGTCCGTGGATCACGGGGGCCTCCTCTGCGGCCTCGGCGAGCTGCGACATCGCTCTCACCGCCTCGACGGGGTATTGGCCAACGCTCGTCTCCGCGGAGAGCATCACCGCCGAGGTCCCGTCGATCACGGCGTTGGCGACATCCGTGGCCTCGGCCCGCGTGGGCTCCGGTGCCTGGATCATCGATTCGAGCATCTGAGTAGCCGTGATGACCAGCTTGCCGGCCTGGGTCGCTCGATAAATGGTGTCCTTCTGCATCAGCGGCACACGCGCGACGCCGGCCTCGACGCCGTAATCGCCTCGCGCGACCATGACGCCATCGGCAGCGCCGATGATCTCATCGAGGTGCTCGTAGGCCTCGATCTTCTCGATCTTGGCGATGGTTCGTCCCTGCCAACCGCGCTCGTCCAGGCGAGCCCGCAGCTGCTCCATGTCCGCCGCCGAGCGGACAAACGACAGGGCCACGAAATCCGCGCCCATGTCCGCCGCCAACGCGAGATCTCCCAAGTCCTTGTCGGTGATCGCAGGCAGCTCCGGCCGCGCATACGTAACGTTGATCCCCTTGCGCGGAACGAGTTCGCCCGCCGACACCGACCTCGCGACGACCTCCCCGGGCCCAACAGACTCGACCACGAGACGCGGCACACCATCGCCGATAACGATCTCGGAGCGGTCGGAGACGAGTCGCGGGAAATCCGCGAAATCCACGGGAACACGCCGCTCCCCGACATCAGTGTCCGTGCTGGTGAATGTCACGACCTCCCCGGCCCGCACGCGGCACGGTACCGCCGCAGCGGACAACCGCAGCTTCGGTCCCTGGAGATCAAACAGAAGTCCGACCGGCCGGCTGGCGCGTTTGGCCGCCGCACGCACCTCACCTGTGCGGCGCCGCAGTTCTTCCCGCGTGCCGTGTGAGCAATTCAGCCGCGCGCAATCCATCCCCGCCGCGACGAGCGCATCGAGGATCCCGGGAGCGTCCGTCGCCGGACCGAGCGTGGCAATGATCTTCGTGCGCCGGTTGAACATCCTGCCCCGATGCTAACCGCCGACGGACACCTCGCCCCCAGGGCGATCATCCTGAGTCGCGATGAACCGGCTGGGCCTCAGGGCGGATTATCCGCCGTCCCGTACCACGAGGCCCGCAGCAGAGGGCGCGTGGCCTCGGCGGTAATCCCGCACCACGCCGCGGATGACCGGGGCACCGCAGGCCGACGGCGAGTTGATCGCCTCGCACACGAGGCCTCGGACCGAGGCGATCGTCGACTTCCCCGACTACGAGCGCCTCTACCGCGTGCCCCCGGCTCTACGAACATACCGTCCAAGGCCTCCGTGAGTTCCGCTCGCTGCAGACGCGGTCGGTGGAATTACGCGCACGAATCTGGCCGAATCACCCGACCAACCGCGCCCCCGAGCGATTCCGTGCCGATCAAGGTGCGGAGTGCGAGCTCGTGAGCGAGCTCGCTCACGATCCGGGTGCTCGCACAGAGGTCCGCGAGCCCGGCCTTGACGTGTCCGCGAGTTCGCGCGTAGGCTCGCGTCAACGCAACAATGGAGGTGGACGAACATGTCCAGCAATGCGATGACCGGCGCCGCCGACGCCGCCGCGGCCACCGCCGACCTGGCCGACGCCTCACGCCGGCTCCTCGAGCAGAGCTTCAATACCGGCAACTTTGAGCTGATCGACCAGTTCGTTGCTCCCGAAGCCCTCACCCACGATCCCGCCCTCCCGGCTCAGATGCGTGACCTGCGCGGCCCCGACGGGCTCAAGCGCGTAGTGAACATGTACCGGGCGGCGTTCCCCGACGTGCGGATGACGGTCGACGACGTAATCGCGTCCGGCGACAAGGTTGTCCTGCGCTGGCACAGCGAGGGAACGCACCGTGGCGAGCTCGCGGGCCTTGCGCCGACTGGCGTCCACGGATCGGTCACCGGGATCAGCATCGACCGGTGGCAAGGCGGCAAGATCGTCGAGGCATGGGCCGAATGGGACAACATGGGCCTCGCCCGCCAACTCGGCGCAGCGCCCCCCGAGGGCAGCATCGGCGAGAAGTTCGGCATGGGTCTCCAGCGCCTCATGGCTCGCTGGATGCGCCGAAAGAATCCGGTCTAAGACGTCGGCCAACGTCCGGTCGCCGGGCTTTGGCCGACAGCGGTCGCGGGCCGTGCCACTCTCGAGGAGCTCCGCTGTCTCGTGGGGTCTCCAACCCGAAGAGCCGCGCCAGACGAGTGAACCGCTTTCAACGAATTGCGTCCGTCGCCTGCTCCAACGCCGGACGCTTGTGATCGATCGCGAGACAGCGCTCCGTCTGCGCCGGTAGCTTCAATATCGCCGTTCACGCAACACCATTTTGAGGAGGAGCAGCCGTGGCGCTGACCCAGTCCCGGATAATCGCCGCGGTCGCCGACCGCGCCGAGATGAGCAAGGCCGACGCGAAGCGGGCACTCGACGCGCTCGACGAGATCGTCCTGGAGGAGCTGGGCAATGCCCAGAAGGTCCGGCTCGGAGGAGTCGTCCAGCTAACGGTGCGCGTTAAGCCCGCCACCAAGAAGCGCGCAGGACGCAACCCAGCGACCGGCGAGGAGATCACGATCGCGGCCAAGCCTGCGAGCGTCGACGTGAGAGCGCGTCCGCTGGCGAAAGCCAAGGCGGCGCTTCCGTCGGTGCAGAAGGCACGGCGGCGGCTCGCGGCGTAGAACGAGGCCCGCCCTCGGGAAGGCCGGCTCTCGTCGGCAAGCATCGCACCGCCGGGCCCGACCCGGGCGCTCGCCTCGTGCTGCGACGGTGCGGATTCGGTGCTGGTCTTGCGCCGAATGGTTCCGCCATAACGGATCAGCGCGAGGAATGACCTAGTTCTACGGCGGCCCGTCAGTTGTTGGCACCATCGGATCGAGCACGCGCAAGCACAAACTCAATGCGACCACGACGGGGTGAGTTGCCAGGGATCGAGCTCAACCGACCACCGTGGCGCAGGCCACTGCTCGTGCGCCCACGCGAAGAAGTCCCGGCCACCCGGCAGCTTGATCGTGCGGTGCTCGCTCGCGAGCACCATCCACGGCCTGTCCGGATCGTGCTCGGTGATCGTGAAACCGTACTCGCGCATTCGGTCGAACATATGTTCGCATGGCCGTCAAGCCCGCCGACCGCGTCTCCTGGGCAATGAAGCGCGCGTCGAGCGTTTGGCCAGACGAGGGATTACGCGCCGGCCGAACGCTCCATCATCCGGTCGTCGAACAGATCGCGAGACGAGCGATCTCGCTTTCAGACGCCTCGCGAACACGCTGAAGGCGCGTGTCGCTCAGATGCATACAGTCGCGGTCGGCATGGATGCACTGGCCCGGCTGCTCTCTGTCGTTCACTGCGACGTACCAGATGCTCAGACCCAGCCGCGGCCGACTGGACCCTGCCTTCGACACCTCGGAGTCCACGCATCGGCTTTCGAGCTCCCGTTCGATTTCCTTGATCCGACGCTTGGTCGTGAGAGCGGCCATACCGGTCGGGTTGCGGCGCGCCAGTCCCCGCTTGGCCAGCAGGTCGACGAGCAGTTCTTTGTCTGTCCGGGGCGTCATGTCGGATCCTTCCTCCGGGGCGATGGCGAGCTTGGGCGATCAGCGTAGGTCGCATCTGGTCCGGCGTCCAGCCTGCGAGCGTTCGATCCCTGCGCGCGCTTTGACCGGCCGCCTCAGGCGCGATCGGAACCGGAGCCACTGCGCCGTCGTCAGACCACCCCGGGCCCGCGGCCGGCGACCGGGCCTGGTCAGGGGCGCGTGCTTGTTCGGCTACCTTCCTAACACACGGACAACGAAAAAGAATGCGACCGACCACCCAGGGAACATCGTCCTCCGGCCTTCCGTCATCTCAGGACGCGACCATCAGGTTCAAAGGTGCAGAGCCACCCTGGTGAGCGGCCTCATGAAAGTCACCCACATCCCGAGAGCCCGACCTCAGCGAGCCGCCGGAGTCCTCGCGCTCGGACCGGTGCTCGCCGCCTTCGCCCTCTCCGGTTGCGGCGCAGGCGTCGCAAGGACCGGCGATCAGACCTCGGCCAGCGATCCTGTATCGACCGCGACCTCGCTGACCCTCAGCTCGCCGTCGGCTCACTCGAGCTCAGCGCCGGCACCCGCCGCACGGCCGCGACGCGCTGGCCAGAGGCGGGGCGGGCTCGCGTACTCGGCCGTCTCGTCCGTAACCGTGCAGCAGCAGCCCCCTCCCGGGTCCTGCCACGCGATTGGCTCCGGGCTCTACTCCCGGCCCGACACGCGCTGCACACCCGGCGCGCTCAACCCGGCCGTCACCCAGGCCACCATTGGCCAGACCATCTGCCGGCAGGGGTGGGCCGACACCGTCCGCCCACCCGAGAGCGTGACGGAGACCGAGAAGGCGGCCAGCATGGCCGCCTACGACGACGCCGGACCGATGGGCGGCTACGAGTACGACCACTTCGTGCCGCTCGAGCTCGGCGGCGCCGTCAATGATCCGCGCAATCTGTGGCCCGAGCCGGGCGCGTCGCCCAACCCCAAAGACGCGGTCGAGGACGAACTGAATCACACGGTGTGCGACGGCCAGATGACGCTCGCCCAAGCGCAGCGCGCCATCACAACCAATTGGGTTGCGCTCGCCGAACCCGCCGCGGCTCGCACGCCGAGCAGCCCCAGCTCCACGCCGAAGACCACTCCAACCTCCGTGCCCCCGACCGCCGCCGCTGAGTGCTCGGTTAGCGCCTCCTACGACGACCGCTACCACGACTACGACGTCATTGTCCACTCAAACCAGCGGGGCGACACCGTGACCGTGACGGACGCCGCCGGGCGCACGGCGACCTGGCACACCGACGCGAGCGGCTACGCGGACGTGTACTTCCGAGCCCCCGCAGACGCGGCGGGCGAGACGATCACCGCGCACGTCGGCGGCGCCTCCTGCCGCTCGACGCTCTGACGCCCGTAACACCCTATGACACTCCGCCGCTGCCAGCCAATGGCGTCGGTCATCGCCTTCGCCTGAAGCGCGCGCACACGCTCGGGCAGCCGCCGCCGTCGCAGCACGATTCGATCTTCTGGCGGCAGTCGTGGCACCACCACGCCGAGCGCATCCAGAAGAGGCGCGCGGCCGTCCTGTTAGGAGGCACACGATCAGTGCCAGTGTCCCTCCCCCATCAGACGGCCACGAACGCCCGGCCGGCCTGCTTGGGAAGTTGCGGCCGGCCTACGACTGCAGCCACTCGCGGTCCCTGCGGAAGTGCAGGGACCGAGGCTGCTCGCGCCTCTTGCCGATCAGGTCGCCCTCGCACATGAGCACCTCATCTCTGTACCAGCGGACGCCCTCCGCCGTATGTACCGTCGCTCCAGCGACGTAGGGCCGGCGGGCTTCTCATCATGTCGATCTTGACACCCACACGGACGCGGCGTTCTTGACAGGAGACGCGACAGGAGCTCACACCAGAGCGGGGGGAGCGTCTTGATCCCGCTGGCTCGACTGGCTGAGCTGGTCAAGTGCAGCGCGCACGGACCCGGGTGCCTCATACCACACGAAATGACCGGCGTTTGGTATGACCTTCAGAAAGGCCGTAGGCGATAGCTCCACGCTGGCCCGGGACGCCTGACCCCAGGGGAACGGACTCCCTGCCCCTGCCACGACGCCATATGGCACATCCCCGGTGGACAGCGCAGCCGCCAGCTCCTCGGTGCCCTCTCCCACCTCGGCGATCAGGCCGTCGAACACCTCCTTGCGAATCTCCGTCTCCGGCCGGAGCATCACGTCCCCGGGATCCGCAAAGTAGGCAGGCCAGATGATCGCTTGGAACTCGGACGCCTCGTCCGGCTTCAGCTCGGCCGTCTTCTCGCGGTCTTCGAGCTCGCAAAGCCGCTCCCGCCCTTCCCTTGGCGTGCGGGCACGGACCTCCGCTTGGAAGGCCGCCAGACCCCCGTCACCGACGATCCCGAGGGGGTCGATCGCGAGCACGCCGAGCAGCCGGTCAGGACGGGCCGCGGCGACCCGGAACGCCAGGTGACCGCCCCAGGAATGACCCACGAGCAGCGCACGCGACCATTCGAGCGCGTCGAGGACAGACACGACGTCACTGATCGCCCGCGGGATCGTGAACGGACCCTCAAGTGTCGACGGTGCGACACCGCGCTGCTGAAAGCTCGCTACCCGATAGCCGGTTTGGAGCTCGTCGACCACTGGCTCCATGTACTCGTGGCGGAGTCCCGGCCCGCCGTGGAGCAGCAGAACCGGTGGCCCTTGCCCGACAACCCAGCCCGCGAGCGGTCCCCCGGCCGCGGGTGCCGTGAAGGTGGCGCGATCACTCACCTCCGCCAGCCTACGTCACACGCGGCAGAAAAGCCAGAAGAGCTGCGAGGTGACAGCGCTCGACACGGAGGACAGTAGGCTGCCGATGGAGCTCGCTTAAACCTAGGACTGAACCCAGTCCCGGTCCCGGCGGAAGTGCAGGGTCCGGAGCTGCTCGCGCGTCTTGCCGATCAGGTCGCCCTCGCAAATAAGCACCTCATCTCCGTACCAGCGGAGCCCCTCCCCCTCGGTGCCGTCGCTCCAGCGCACCACAGCACGCCGGCTGGCAAGAGAGCCAACCGGAAGATCCTCGGACCGCAGGACCTCCTCGACGACCGGACTCTGCGACGACGCCGTCTCGAAGCCAACCTTAGTCGTCGGACGGCCGTACCGTGACGCAGGCCGCGGACGCGTGGGAGGTCAGAGGTCCGCCCGGACGGCGTCCGAGAGCGTCTGCTTGCGTCGGCAGCCATGCAGTCGGTCGTCGCGATGTTGCGGTTAGTCGCCGAAGCGTTAAGCACGCCGACTCCAGCCAGACAGCGATTGCGACCGTCAGATCCCGCGAGGGCAGGCCGCACGGCGGTGGACGGACTGTGCGATTCCTGTCTCGCTGACGGCCGAGGAGGCCGACGCTCTTGCGGTGCGGGCTCAGTGATTGGCTGAGATCGCGACGCTGCGGCACAAGACTGACACAAATCGACGGCGCGGCCAGGCGCGACCTCAGCAGCCCCGCCGCGGGACTATGGCTCGATTCAGCGAAGTCCCACCCGCAGGCTGGGTAGTTGCGCGAGCCGCGGAAACGATGCGTAGAGGACTGCCGGAGCGGGAACGCGGGTGCTCGTGACGACCCCGGCGATTGAGGCTTCTCAACTGAGGACTTCGTCGGGAAAAGGGTGTGGGCGTCTGATCCTTGGGACGGTTTTTGTATCAGCGCCGTGGCGGGATGCTCTATTCAGCATCACCCCGCAAAACGGAGGAAGAGATGACCGGCTTGTTGATCCTGAACGTGATCCTGTCCGTGGGCATCGTTCTCGTCATTGTTGGCATGCTCGCGTCGGCCATCGGGGCCGATCGCCGTGCCCACGTCGGATCGAAGTCACGGGCCGCAAGGTCGGCCCCGGTAACCGCTCCTGCCGCATCACTCTTAGTCGCCTCGGCTGAGTAAGCGGATCACGAGCGCTGCCGCCGCCTCGGCCGGGGCTCGATCGCAGCGTCCTGCGGCGGCGGCGCTTGCCAGCTGCGTAGAGCCGGCAACACCAAACTGGCTCCTGTCGCGACCGTGCCACCTGGCACGGTGATTGCATCAACCGGACGCGAGGCGCCCCGCGAGTCATCACGCACTTCTTCATAGGCCCAATCCTCCGCGCCGAACAGCAGCGGTCCGGACGATCGCATTGCCCTCTCGCGTGGCTGTCGGCGGACGAGCGCTTCGGCGACAACGGGATCACCGGTCGAGCAGCTGCTGCTGGCTGGCCCTGGGAAATCGATTCGCCTTCGGGACTGTTAGGCGATCTGTGATTTGTCGGCGGGGGTGTGCTCGTGGTTCACTTCGACTCGTGGTGGACGCGGACGCCGAGAAAGCGGCCGTGTCCTCTCCCGACGTTGGTGAGGCGATATCGCCCGACGTTGTGGAAAGTCGCGCCCTCCCCGTTGCGTAGGCGGATGGGGTTCTTCGCCGGGAAGGCGAGCTCGGACGCGCCGTCGAGGCTCTACATCTGTGCTCATGCTCGTGCTCGTCGTCGATCTCAGTGGTGCCGCCCGGTCGGGGGCTGCTCGCGGCGGGGTCAAGTGTCCGGCGTGCGCCGCACGTGAGGTCGTATAACACGTCGACTCCCTCGGTCGGGGAGCGGTGTCAAGGCCGGTCGAAAAGTGGACCACTTGCGCCGGTTGAAAAGTGTCCCATCTGGAGGTGTTGGTAGCGCTGGGTTTGGGTGGGAGCGACCGTCGTCGTGGAGGCCGAGCCTGTAGGGCGAGGCCGACGCGGCGATGGTCGCTTTAAGTCCCGTCCTGCACCTGGGGTCAGGCGAGGTCGGTGGGGCGCGCTGGGCGGGCGTCGAGGTCTTTGCCGCGTAGGCGGTAGCTGTCGCCTTTGAGGGAGAGGATCTCTGAGTGGTGGATGAGGCGGTCGATCATCGCGGTGGCGGCCATGTCGTCGCCGAAGATCTCGCCCCACGCGGAAAAGGGCTTGTTGCTGGTGACGATCATCGAGGCGCGTTCGTAGCGGTTGGACACGAGGCTGAACATGAGGTTGGCGGCTTCGGGGTCGAACGGGATGTAGCCGATCTCGTCGACGACGAGCAATGGGATGAACGAGAGGCGTCTCAGTTCGCTCTCGAGTTGCCCTTGGCGTTTGGCCTCGCCGAGGCGGGCGACCCACTGCGTCGCGGTCGCGAACTGGACCCGCTGCCCGGCGAGGCACGCGCGGATCCCGAGCGCGGTCGCGATGTGGGTCTTGCCGGTGCCGGGTGGTCCGAGCAGGATCACGTTCTCTTTGGCGTGGAGGAAGTCGAGCTGGCCGAGGTGCTCGATCACGGTCTTCTTCACCGAGCGCTGGAAGGTGAAGTCGAACTCCTCCAGCGTTTTGCGAGCGGGGAACCGGGCGGTCTTGATTCGCCCCTCGCCGCCGTGGCTCTCGCGGGCGGAGACCTCGGTGCCCAGCAGGACCTCGGCGAACCGTTCATAGCCCCAGGACTCTTCGCGGGCGCGGTCAGCGAGCGCCGGGAGCGCGCGGGCGGCGGCCGGGGCTTTGAGCGCTCGGAACAGGTGCGCGAGCTCTGCGGCGGTGCGGCTCATCGCTGCACCTGCCACCAGCCGGCCTGCTCGGTGACCTGCTCAGCGTGCTCGGCGCACTCGAGCAACCCGAACGCGAGCCTGCGCGCCTCGTCGGGCCGCAGGTCGGTATAGACGTCCTCATCTGTGGCGGGCTGGCCGGTGAACTCGTCAGCGACGCCGGGCCCGTCGAACAGCCGGACGCGGACCAGCAGCATCGAGCGGCCATACAGCACGCCCTCACGGGCCGGGCCAGCGGAGGTGTCGATCTCGAACCGGTGCGACGCCATCACGACGCTCCGATCAGCGCGTCGTAGCTCGACAGCGGCCGGATCTCGACCTCGACCTCGTCACGACGCCGGCGGCGTCTCTCACGCTGGCGCTCGAGCTCGGTCTGATGCGCCGGGTCGGTGACAGTCAGCCCGCCGGCGAACACGCGGCGATGCCGGGCGGCGAGCTCCCCGGTGTCCAGTACCACCGCAGTGATCTCGGTCTGCGAGACACGCACCTCGACGCGTCGGCCGGCGAACGCCGGGTCGATCGAGTAGTCATTGCGATCGACGCGCACCAACGGCTGCGCCGGCACCCTGATCACCTGGCGGCGATCCGTGTCCGGCATCCGGGCCGGGAGCGGCCGCATCCTGCTCTGCTCCTCGACCAGCCGCTCGGCCGGGACCGCCCGGATCGTCCGATGCACCCGACCGTTGGCCTTCTCGGTCCAGGCGTCGAGACGGTCCTGGAAATCGAGATGGTTTGCGAACACACGGCCGGGCTCGAAGTTCGAGCGCATGAACCGGTGCGAGCGCTCGAGCACGCCCTTGGCCTGCGGATCGCGGGCTTCGAGGATCACCCAGCCAAGCTCTAACGCTCCGCAGAACGCGGCGAACTCCGTCGTCGGTCGGCCGCCCGCAGCGATCGCGGCCTCGCGGTCCCACACCAGCTTCTCCGGCAGCGCGCCGAGCCGCCGAAGGTTCCGCGCCAGACCCCACAAGATGTCCGGCGCCTCCTTTGAGAACACCAGCGTCCCAGCGATCACGCGCGACCAACACACCTCACAGGTCACCACCCAGCCGCGACGCCGCTGACCGTGACCGACCGGCACATGCTCCCGCGGCTCCCACAGATCGCACTGGACCAGCTCGCCCGGCCGATAGATCGTGCGCTGAAACGTCCGGGCGACCGCGAACCTCGGCCGGACCTCCCGAACATAGTCATCAAAGATCGACTTGCCGCCCTCATAGCCGATCTCGCTGGCCATCTCCCGCAACCGCTGCGACTGGATCCGCGGATCAGCACACAGCTCCTCGCAGATCCAGTCCTTAAACGGATCCAGCTTCGACCCCGTCGTCTTCCGCTCGTACTTCGGCGGCACCACCGCCGCCAACGCCCGCCGGACCGTCTTGCGATGCAACCCCGTCCGCCGACTGATCTCCCGAATCGACAACCGCTCGACCCCGTGCAACCGCCTGACCTCCGCCCACTGCTCCACGCCGACCACCCGCGCTTCCTCCCCGGCTCGATCACGATGATCAACCGAGGGTCAAGACCCGGCCGGACGACCCCGACCCCACGCCAGGCGGGTCACTTTTCAACCGGCGCAGGTGGATCACTATTCAACCGGCGCCCACAGAGCGGAGCGGGTGGTCGGGCGTGGTGCGGAGATTCGTACATCGTCGGCGGGCGCGCTCGGAGGACCGTTCAGCGGATCAGCCGGCTCGACGTCGTCGTCTGTCGCAAGAGTCGTCCGGTCGTGATGTCGGATTGTCCGTGCTCTGTGAGCGACAAAACGAGCTGGAGATGCTTGTCTCGCGGGCTAGCTGAGTGGGGAGGGGCCGTGCTCGGCTCTGAGCTGTTTTAGCCGGGCCGCCTGGTGGGTCTCGTGCGTCGTCGACGGTGGCGGTTCCTCTGACGCCGTCAAGGATTTCCTTCTCAGAATGGTTGCATGTCTCTCGCGTCGATTTCGAGCCCGAAGCTGTACAAGCTCGAATGCATTGATCTGTCGTTGCGGCGCGACGGTTGACAGTTACAGCTCACCCAATATTGTGGCTGATCGCCGCCAGGATTTTGGGGAAGCGGCTCCTGAATCTGGAGTCGACCAGAGCAAAGAGGAGCCTGCGACCCTGGTGGGAACCTCGTGAGCGATCTCCGCGCCGCATACCCGTGCGCCCGGGCGCCGCCTGCCATCGCGTGGCCAGTAAGCCACGCCGATCCAAGATGAGGATTCACCAGCTCAGCGCCGGCTCGCGGTCGCGCCTGTAAGAAGCTGCGCCCGGCGGCGGCTGGCGCGCGGAGCCAGGTCGGTCAATGTGAGAGGAGAGATATGAGAAAGGTGAGATTGTCCGGATTAAGATCCCGGCGGTACGGGCCGGTGTTTGCCGTCGCGGCCGTTACTGTCGCCGTGATCGCGATCGCTTCGGCTGGTCCCGCAACGAGGTCTGCCAGCGCTCAGCCAACGACATGCGCGCCTGGCACGACCGTGCTGACGAAATCGGGTTCGGTGTGCGGTATCACCAGTACGACCGTTAGTGGTGTCAATGAGTGGCTTGGGATCCCGTATGCGGCACCACCGGTCGGAAGCTTGAGGTGGCAGCCGCCCCAGCCGCCGACACCTTGGAGCGGGACGCTGGCGGCAACTGCCTTCGGCAGCGAGTGTCTTCAGAGTACGGGGGCTGGTAGTGAAGACTGCCTGTTCGTGAACGTGTGGGCGCCAGCGACCGCGACGGCCACGAGTGATCTGCCGGTGATGGTGCACATTCACGGCGGCGGATTCGCCAACGGCAACGGGAACAGCGATAATTCGTTGCTCGCGAGTACCGGTAACGAGGTCATCGTCTCGATGAACTACCGGCTGAACATCTTCGGGTTCCTCGCTGACGATAAGGCGCTCGGGAGCAACTCCGGAGACTACGGGCTGCAGGACCAGCAGGCAGCGCTTGGCTGGGTCCAGAAAGACGTCGCCGCGTTCGGCGGCGATCCGAGCAAGGTCACCATCTTCGGCGAATCCGCCGGGGGATCGAGCGTATGCGATCAGATCGCCTCACCGACCGCGGCCGGGTTGTTCGAGCAGGGAATCAGCACCAGCGGCGAATACAACACCGTCCTCGGCACCCAAGAGGAGACGCCGCGCACTCCGGAGGACCTCGAGGCCCAGGACTGCAAGTCGGCGCTGCCGACGAAGGCTCAGGCCAACGCGGCCGGCAAGAACTTTGCCGCCGCGGTCGGATGCGGAACCGGCACGGGCGCCGTCGTCGCATCATGCCTGGACGCTCTCCCGGTAAGTGAAATAGAGCAGGTGGCGTTGCACCCCGGAACCGGCTACCAGTACGGTGGTCAGGGGACGGTCGCGCCGACCATCAATGGCACAACGTTGACGATGACCTTGCGTCGAGCCCTGAAGACGGGGCACGCGAACCGGGCGCGCGTGATCGCCGGGACCGATCGGGACGAAGATCTGGTCGGGACGGCGACGAGCGCCGCGCAGTATCAGAGCCTGGTCGACACCCAGTACGGCGCGTTCGCTTCGCAGGTGCTGGCCAAGTACCCGCTGAGCCACTTCGACTCGCCCGGCGTGGCGTGGCGGACGGTCGCGGCGGACTCCGACACCGTCTGCCCGTCGCTGGTGACCGACCAGGATCTGGCGAGCCGGATGCCGGTCTACGGGTACGAGATCGACGACAACGACATCCCGCCCTACGCGGCGGCCGGCCCAGGAGTCGTGGCCGCCGGGGCGTCTCACGTCGGGGCTTGGTTCCTCAATTCAGTCACCCCGTCGCTTGACGCCAACCAGCAGGTCCTCCAAAACCAGGAAATCGAGTACGTGACGACGTTCGCCCGCACCGGCAAACCAACCCCAACCGGAGCTCCTCCCTGGCCACGGTTCAACGCCGCCAACCCGCAGGAAATATCGCTCCAGCCAGCGGGTGATACCGAAGTCATCACAGCGGCCGAGGTCGCAGCGCAGCACAACTGCGCATTCTGGGACCGCATCTCACCCAACTCCTAAACACACAACCGGGAACGCCGGCGCGAGCACCCTCGCGCCGGCACACCCTTCAGATCCCTTTCGCAATCCAGCCACTCCTCCCCGCACGACCCCGTTGGCGACCAAGCACAACTCCCGGACGGCGCGTTCCTAGACGTCTACCGGCACAGCGGCAACATTCAGCTGGCTCCACGGTTATGGTTTTGCCGCCTCGGCATCAACCGGGTCGAGCCGCAGACTTCGGAAAGCGTCCGGTTGAGCGCCTCCATGACGCATCGAGACGCAGGCTGGTGTTGTCCTGCGGCTCTTCTGCCTCCAAGTGTAAGCGTGCGAGTCGGTTTGGCGAGCTCTAGTGAACTATTTTCGCTGGATCCCTCACCGCGCAGGGCACACGGCCGGGGGGTGTTGCCCGGCCGTGGGGTTGACATGGGAAATCTGCCACTTGACAGCGCCTGCAGCAAGGCGCAGACTCTTTCGCAACGACTTAGGGGCGCACTCAAGTGGTAGACGAAGGTTGCGGGTCGGCAACAATTCTGTCTAGCCCTATCTTCACGGGGGCACCAGGCCGCGGGACGCTGCGATTGAGCGCTCGGTCGTATCTGGACCACGCGGGTCGAGGTACGCGGGCCTGCGAGGGTCAAATCCGTCCCAAAGGGGTCTCTCATGAGCAAACGGCTACGTCCCATTTTCTGGCCTGAATCCGTTCTGGCTGGCATCGCCGGCGTTCTTGCCCTGCTGACCGCCGTGTGGCCTGATTGGATCGAGGGCGTCACCGGCCTGCAACCCGACGCGCACAGCGGCTCGCTCGAGTGGCTCCTGGCTGCGGGCTGCGGCCTTGCCGCCGTGCTGCTCGGGACGCTCGCGAGGCGCGAATGGCAGCGAGCCAAGCCGGCTCCGTCGGCCTGAGAGGTCATCCTCGGCCCAGGCACGCTTCAGTGCCCGACACGGGAACTACCTCAGGCGAATACTGCCCGAAAGTGAGGGGACATGGCGAACACGCAGGTGACACACAGCGCGGGCCCGAACAACGCTCGAAGCGAATCGAGTGTCGCAATCAACCCCAAGGACTCGAAGCAACTCGTCTCGGCGTCCAAGAAATTCCACAACATCCTGACGTACGACTTCACGCTCGCGACGGAGTACTCGCACGACGGCGGGCACACGTGGACCGAATCTGCAGCGTTGGCTTTGCCGCCAGGCGCCACGGTCATGACCGATCCCACGCTCGCGTGGGATGACGCCGGCAACGTTTTCCTCGTCGGACTCACGGGCAACACTCCGCCGGCATGGGACACGATCGGCATCGTCATTTACAAGTCCGCAGATGCGGGTGCCACCTGGAGCGCGCCGAACCCGATCCACAACAGCCCCAACGACGACAAACAATGGGTGGCGGCCGACGGCAACGCGGCCAGCCCGTTCCACGGAAACGTTTACGCGGTCTGGGACGACGTCGGCGGCATGGACTACGCGCGAACGACGGATGCAGGGGCGACATGGACCGGTGCAGGTGGTGCGCCCCCGGGCGCGGTTATCGCAACCGGAGGGTACTACCCCGAGATCACCGTCTCCGACGACGGCGCCGTCTACATCGTCTCGATCGGCGGTAGCCAAATCGGGATGATCCTCTCAACGGACGGTGGCAATACGTTTGCGCCGGCGGCGAACCCAGCAAGCGGCGTCACAACGCTCGAAGCGTCGCTGCCTAACGTCGACGGATGGCCCGAGTTCGCGCCGGGTGCAAGCTTCCGCGTGATCACCGATCCCACGGTGGCCGCCCATGGCGAGACGGTACTCGTCGCGTGGCCGGACTATCGCGACGGAGTCTCGCGCATCTACTTTGCGCGCTCGCGCGACCGAGGTGCGACCTGGAAGACCGGGGCCAGCGGCAAACCGCTACTGAGGAGACACGTGCCCGCGAACTTCCAGCACTTTCACCCACAGATCGTCGTGAACCCCGATGGGGTTTTCGCGTGCGCATTCTATGAGATGGGCCCGAAGCCGACGAACGCGCTGATCGACGTCATCGTCGCGACGTCCCACGACCATGGCAGGTCATTCCGCACCCACAGGGTGACCGACCAGCCGTGGGATCCCGCGCTCGACGCCCCGTGGGCGCACGGCGATCCGAAAGTCACGTTCATCGGCGACTACTTCGGCGTTGCCGGCAGCGAACGCGGGTTCCACCCGGTCTGGACAGACACCCGAACAGGCATTCAGGAGCTGTGGACGGACACCCTATCCGCAGAGCGGCACGAGGACGATGATGACGAGGACGAAGACGACTGAGCCAGAGGGATACGGAACGCGGCCGACGTTAACCATCATGGACGGCGAGCCCTATTCAACCGCATCGCGTTTGCCTAGCGCCGAGCCGAGCTCATGCAGCCGCTCGCCCCTAACCCACAGCCTCAGCCGCGAGCACGCGGCGAAACTCCAGACCTTCCAATGGGTGCCGCTGACCGGATCATCCGCGAGTCGACGCAGCAGACCAACGCGCAACGAGGTCCTTATCGACGCACCGCCCGGACCATGAGGACTCACGCTCCGCTCCTCTTAGTGCCCCGAGCTCAGTCATCGATCCGAGTCCGGCGACATCGTGAACCCGGGATGATCTGGATCGCCTCAAACGTCTCCGCTGTAATCTGACATCGTGGATGCCTGGTTCGGGCGCTCAGCAGCCTGATAGGCGTCGCAGTCGGCGCCGTCGCCACCTACATGAGCCAGGACCGTATGTGGCGACGAACAACTCGCCGCGACCTCTACGGTGGCTTCGTCGGAAAGTGCAACACTGCATTCGAGTCGGCACTCACAGTGCGGCATGCGATTGCCCACAAAGACTTCGTCACACCCGCTAGACGCGAGGAGCGATGGAACCTAGTCAACTCGCAGATCGCAGAGTTAGCAGCTGTGTCCGCACAGCTGGGACTGGTTGCCGGCGGAAGTATGCGTGAGGCTGCTCGCCGGCTCGACCGTTACCTGACAGATCTCAAGACAGACCTTTACCTCGCCGATGGCGGTAGGAAGGCACTGCTGGCTGTGGACCATTATCGTCGACAATATGAGAGTCTGCTGGACGGGCCGCTCGGACAGCGTACGGTCAGGTCATGAAGCTGTCTTACCGCGAGCTCCCTACGACGCGCGCCGCGCGGCGCGACCGCGTTCATCTCCGAGCGGCCACGCCTGGTGCGAGCGCTTCGGCGACCAAGCACATCTCCCGGACGGCGCGTTTCTAGACGTCTGCCGGCACAGCGACCACTTTCAGCCGGCTCGACGCCTGGCGACACGCGCACCGGCTGAGGGCAAAAAAAAAATACGTACGGCGGACGTCTCATCTCCTCTCAACGGCTATCCCCCGGCGGGGCTGTGCGAGGTCGCTCGAACCGCTCGCTCTGGGCGGGGGGAGGCCGGGGCGCGGCGGTCGCCCGCCGCCGCCTCTGCCCGCCCCGCGCCGCCATTGATGTGCCCTCACCTTGCGTGTGTGGCGGGTGCCTTCGGATCATCCGGTGGGGGCTGGCAGCCCAGGTCCATCAGATACCTCGCGAACGCGAGTCGATCGCGATCAGGATGGAACGACTCGGTACCGTCCTTCAGGAGTTGTGCAACTCGCTCCAGGTCGTAGAGCAGCGCAAGCTTTCCTGGCGGATCGTCCCACTCGCCCGAGTCATAGTGCTCGACCCAGGCGGCCAGCGCCGCGAGCGACTCCACCTGGACCTGGTCGGCCCACCAGCCCGATCGCAGCGGCAGCTGGTACCGCTTCTGGAGCGCGCACGCGTCGCTCCACAGCTGCTCGAACCACAGCCACCGCTCCCGCGGATACAGGCCCTCCCAGTGAAGCGGCCAGCAACGGATGCCCGGCTCGCGATTCCAGCCACCGCCTTCGGCCTCGTCGCCCGGCTCATCGGTCTCAAACCAGCTCATGCGCAACCTCCGTTCGCCTTGCTCGCCATGGCGGCGCTGGTGCGCCCGCGACGTTCGGGCAGACCCAGCTGGGCGCTGGGCGGAGGTCGGCTGACAGCGGCCCCGCATTGCGCACGTGACTCAGAATGGGATCTCGTCCTCGCTGACCTCGCTCGGCGGCTGCACCGGTGGCGCTCCCCCACCCTCCGGTTCACGCGCGTCCGCGCGAGGATCCGCCTGCGCGTCCGAAGCCGGTCCGAGGAACTGCACGGTCTCGGCGATGATCTCCACCGCCTGGCGTTTGGTCCCGTCCTTGGCCTCGTACTCCCGCCACTCGAGGCGGCCATCGATCGCGACCGGCCGGCCCTTGGACAAGTACCGGTCGCAGTTCTCGGCCTGCGCCCCCCACACCGTCACGTCGAAGTAGTTGGGCTTGTCGTCCCATGTACCGGTGGAACTGTTTCGCCGGCGGGTGTTGACCGCCAGGCGAAGCCGGACGACCGGCGTTCCGCTCGGCGTTGCGCGCAGCTCGGGATCGGCCGTCAGGTTCCCTGTAAGCACGACTCGGTTGATGTTCACGCGCTCCCTCCAGAGTCGTCCTTTCGCTGAAATGTCGCGGTCTCCGTAGCTTGATCCCGCGACCCGTCACCTTGTCTCGCCTCCGCAAGGCGCGGCATGCTTGGGCCCCCTTGGGTCGCAGTCAGGGCATCGCTCCGGCTGGGGGATGGATGGCGCCGTGGCTAGGCGGTCAGGGTGCCCGCCACAGCTTCGAGGCGTGTTGGTGCAGCGGTGTGCGGCTCCGCTTGCCCGCGGCCTCAATGATTTCCATCGCCCGCAGACAGTAGGCCGTCCGCTGGGCGAGCGGCACGCTACAACCCAAAAGCGCTGCCAGCTCACGTGTGCTGAACGGATCCGGCGGAAGCGCCGGCAGCATTCTCACCACGTCGCCGGGGTCTCGTACCTCAACGCGGCCGAGCACATCGATCAGCCGCCGCTCTCCCGGATCGCGTGTCCTGCGGCCCATCCGCTCGGGACGGCCCCCACGAACGTGATCCTCGCGCAGCAACAGCACCTCGATGGTCAGGTGCGGGTGGGTCAAGAGCGATGGGAACGCCACAAGCTTGTCGAACACATCCACCACGCTCGCCCGCTTCGGCGATCGACGAACCGAAGTGATCTCCCCGTCTACATCGACGCGGACAATGCGACGCTCGGCGGCCACCGGATAGACGATCCGAAACCGGTGCGTATCAAGCAACGCATCAAGCTTCCGGCCCAGGGCTGAGAACCCACCGGTCTGCACCTCGACTAACTCGCCATCCGCACGAACCAGATCGATCACGTACCCACCGATCGGCACCTCGAGCCGGTCCCCCGGGGCAGCCAACGTCGCTTTGATCGCCGCATGGAGCGGCCCCTCGCGCAACACGCCGATACCCGACACCGGCAACAGCCTAGAAGTCAGCGCGGTCACTCAGGGCACCCGGAAACCCGCTGGAAGCCCCTAGTCCGAGCAGGAGTCGGGTGGAGCACCTGCGGTGCCCCACCCGATTGCTCCCTTGTGTCAGGCGGCGATGACGAGGTCCAGGGCCCGCTGCTTGATTGCCGTGTCCTCGAACGAACGCTGCACCTGATTGGTGCGTGCCGTGTAGCGCCGCCCGTAATCCAGGTGCTCGGCGACGGCGTTGAACGCCGTCCACTTGGTGCCGGAGCTATTACCGGTGGTATCGCCCGCGATGCCGCGCGCGCGGAAGATCTCGAGCACGCGCTCCATCGTCCGCTCGCGGTTCTCCCGCGCACGCTGGCCGAGATTCTCGTCGTCGGCCATCCACAGGTGACGCAGCACCCGCCGCTCGAGTGTGCCGTCACTGATTGGCTCGAGCGCGAGTCGGTCGGCCAGCACCTTGAACTGCGTCTGGAAGTTGATGGTCATGCCCAGCACCTGCCGGGCCTCGGCGAACTTGGCCTGTAGGTTGCCGGTGTGACGGAAGCGGAAAGTCCGCGCGGCATGGGCGCCATGCTCGGCCTGGCGCAACGCTGCCCCGAGCGTATTATCTGAACTCAGCGGTTATCCGAAGTGCGTCTGAGTAATTGCTGCAAACAGCGATGTTGGTGGCGCTCGGGTCTGGATAACGGGGTGCCCGGTGCCGATGCCGGTGGGCATGACGCGCCCGAAGTTCTCACTGATACCGCGCTCGACGTCGCGTGGTCCGCTTGATGGCTTGAAGGCCGGCTTTGCCGCGGAGCTGGAGCGGCAGGGGTATTCGCCAGCGACCGCTGAGCCGTATCTACGGAGGTTCGGGAGCCTGAACGGCTGGATGGCGCGGGAGGGGCTGGCGATAGACGATCTCTCGCCGCCGGTGGTGGAGCGGTTCTGCGCGGCGTGTCGCGCAGCGGGCTATCACCACTACACGAGCATCCGCGGTGTCAAGCCGCTGTTGGCGTATCTGCGCGCGATCGGGCTGGCGGGCGAGGAGCGGATGGCGCGGTCTGCGGTCGAGCTGCTGCTTGACCGGTTCGCCGGGTGGCTTGGGCGCGAGCGACATCTCGCACCGGCCAGTATCGCCACGTATGTGTGGCACGCGCGGCCGCTGCTGGAGCGGTTCGCGGTCGCTGATCGGGTCGCGCTTGAGCGGCTGGATGCCGTGGCGCTGAGGCGGTTCGTGGTGGAGGTGTGCCCGCGGCAGGGGCGGGCGTCGGCGAAGCTGACGGTCGTCGCGGTGCGGCAGTTGTTGGCGTTCCTCTATCTCGACGGCGAGCTGGAGCGACCACTCTCGGGTGCGGTGCCGTCAGTCGCGGGATCGCGCTTGTCGGGCTGCCGAAACGCCTGACGCGTGACGAGGTTCAGCGGATCCAGGACGCGTGTGACCGGGAAACGGTGACCGGCCGGCGGGGTTTCGCGATCGTGATGTTGATGGCGCGACTCGGGGTCCGCGGCGGCGAGATCGCAAGCCTGGTGCTGGAGGACATCGATTGGCGGGCGGGCGAGATCACCGTGCGCGGGAAGGGCCGCGAGCTGCGCCTCCCGCTACCGGCTGCCGTTGGTGAGGCGCTGGTGGCGTATCTGCGCGACGGGCGGCCGGCGGGTGTCGAGACGCGCGCGGTGTTCGTGACCAGATTGACGCCGGTGCGCGCGATGAGTCGCGCCGCGATCAGGGAGGAGATCGCACGACTCTCGGAGCGTGCCGGGCTCGGGCGGGTGAACGCGCATCGGCTGCGACACACGCTCGCAGCCGAGATGCTCGCCGGCGGCGCCGACCTTTCCGCGATCGGACAGGTGCTCGGGCACCGGATGTTGGAGACCACGGCGATCTACGCCAAGTGCGACCGCGACACGCTGCGGCGGATCTCGCGGCCGTGGCCAGGAGCACGAGTGTGAGTCGGCTCGGGGACGCGATCGTCGAGTACCTGGCTGTTCGCCGCGCGCTCGGGTTCAAGCTCGAGGGAGTCGAGCGCCTGTTGCGCGACTACGTCGCGTTTCTCGACCGGCGCGGTGAGCAGCGGATCACGATCAACACGGCGGTCGCGTGGGCCGTACTCCCGAGCGGGTCTGACTCGCTGCACTATCGGCGGCTCGCCGCGGTCCGCATGTTCGCCGCGTACCTGCGCGGCGTTGACGCCAGCGTTGAGATCCCAGGCGTTGAGATCCTACGCAACGGGCCGCCGCGCCGCCGGCCATTCCTCTACACCGACGAGGAGATCCTGGCGCTGATGCGGGCGGCCGAGTCCCTGAAGACACCGCACCGCCGCGCGACCTACCAGACGCTGATCGGCCTACTCGCCTCGACAGGGATGCGCGTCGGCGAAGCGATCGGGCTTGACCTCGACGACTTTGACGCCAGCCTCGGTGTTGTCACCGTTTGTGGGAAGCTCGGCAAGATCCGCGAGCTGCCGCTCGCGCCGAGCACCAGCCGGGCGTTGAGCGCGTACCTGCAGCGGCGTGACCGGCCGCCGGGACGTGTTGCCACGCGCGCGCTGTTCGTCGGGATCTGGGGCACACGGCTCGAGCCCAGCTGCGTCTCGGAGACGTTCTCGCTGCTGCGGGAGCGTGCCGGGATCGAGCCGCGGTTCGGGTGCCGTCCAACCCTGCACGGGCTCAGGCACACCTTCGCGATCCGCACGATGCTCGACGCCTACCACCAGGACCTTGACGCCGGAGCGCGGCTCGGGGTCCTGAGCACGTTCATGGGGCATGTCTCACCGGCGCACACGTATTGGTACTTGCAGGCCGTGCCGGAACTGATGAGCGCCGCCGCGGTGATGCTCGAGCAACACGAAGGGCTTGACGGATGAGTCTGATCGCACCATCACTGCAGGCGTATTTCACCGACCGCCTGATCCGCGAGCGCAGGGTGAGCCCGCACACGATCCGCTCCTACCGCGACACGATCCGCCTGCTGGTCGGCTTCGCCGCACAGCGCGCCGGGACCGCAGCGTCGAGGCTCACCTTCAACGACCTCGACGCGAAGACGGTCGGCGCGTTCCTCGATCATCTCGAACACGAGCGGGGCTGCTCGCCACGGACGCGGAACGCGCGGTTGGCGGCGATCCGCTCGTTCTATCGCTACGCGGCCTTGGAGCATCCAGAGCATGCGGCGACGATCGAGCGGGTGCTCGCGATCCCGCTTATGCGGACCGACCGGCCGCTGGTGACGTGGCTCCCCAAGCCCGAGCTCGAGGCGCTGCTTGCCGCACCCGACCAACGGACGTGGACGGGGCGGCGTGATCACGCGATGATCCTGCTTGCCGCGCAGACCGGCCTGCGCGCCTCCGAGCTGACGAACGTGCGGATCGGGGACATCACCTTCGGTGTCGGCGCGCACGTCCGGACGCTCGGGAAGGGCCGTCGCGAGCGGATCACGCCGCTGATCGATACGACGGTCGCGACGTTGCGCATGTGGTTGAAGGAGCGCGGCGGGATGCCTGAGGATCCGCTGTTTCCGACCCGGACCGGCGGCATGCTGACTCGTGATGCGGTCGCGCGCCGGCTGACCAAGTACGCCGCGCACGCCGCTGAGAGCTGCCCATCGCTGCGGTCCAAGACCGTCACGCCGCACGCCTTGCGACACACCGCGGCGATGCGGCTGCTGCACGCCAAGGTCGACAGCTCGATGATCGCCCTGTGGTTGGGGCCCGCGGAGATCCAGACCACGCAGGTCTACCTCCATGCCGATCTCAAGCTCAAAGAGCAGGCGCTCGCGAAGGCCGAGCCGATCGACAGCAAACCCGGCCGCTACCGGCCACCTGACCCGTTGCTGCGGTTCCTCGAATCGCTCTGATCGCGGCCGTCCGGGACAGGCGGGTCAGGGGTAGACGGAGCCGACCTCGAGCAGATGCCAGCGCTTCTTCACGCGCGCGGCGACGATGAACACCATCCACCCCGGCTGAGCGAGATCGCTCGCGCGCTCAGGCACATCGAACGGGCCGACATCTCCCTCAAACCAGATCCGCCCCGTCTCGATCTCGCTGACCATCAGCTGCTCCTCGACCCAGTCCTCGTCATCGACATCGTCGACATCGATCTCGGGCGCCTGTGCGGCCACCCCTTGGAGCAGACTCCCGAGCCGCTCAGCCGCGGGCAGTGTCCGTGCGCTCTCGCGCGCCTGCAACGACGCGCTCTCAGCCGCGTCGGGCTCGATATACGCCTGCGTCTCAAGGCAGCGCACGAGCTTGCCGGTGACCGTTCCCGCAGACTTGAGCAGCTCCTGGCCGGCGATCACCTTGCGCACCATGAAATAGCCAAGGAACTCCCCGAGATGCGGCGGGATGTTCGCCGGGCCGAACAGATGACAGAACGCCTCCTCATCACCCGCCTCGAACGCGTCCCGCCAGCGCGTGGCGTCCGCGTCGCTCAACGACGAATACGCGTAGGTGTTGAGGCTGTCACGCAGCAGGCGGATCACGGCCTCGTAGTTACGGTACGTCCGCTCCGAGAGCCGCAGCCGCTGCTCGTGGAGAAACGCGTCGAGAACGGTGTCGATCGTCTACTCGGCGGTATGACGGCGCACAATCTACCCGCCACCGCACGCCGGTCCGACGACGGCTGCGAAGAGTCGATGTCCGCCGGCGCACCTACCCTGCCGTCCATGCTGAGGATCGGTGATCAGGCGTTCGATGAACTGGTCGCGCTCGAGGATGCCGAGGAGCTGTGCCGCCGGCTGCTGGCCTCGCTTTGGGGATGGGGGAGCAGCACCCGCCACCAGGAGGCCGTCGAGCTGCTCGCCAGTGTGAGCGGAACCAGCGAGCTGCCGGCCGCGTTCGTGGCGCTCATGGTCTGCACCTGCCAGCGGTGGGATCGGGTCACCGCCCGGCTGATCGCCGCCGTTGAACAAAGCGGGCTACTCGACCATGCCGACCTCGACGAGCTCGCCGAGTCGCTGCTCTCCCACGAGCACGTAATCGCCTACCCGCTCGCGTGGGTCTCACCCGAATGGCTGGAGATCGAGCTCGACGACGGCCACGGCCACACCCACACGGTCAGCGAGGACACGCTCGCGCACCACCGTCCCCGTGTGGAGCCGCCGCTGCGCCGCTGGGCAGTCCGGCGCGTGCTCGCCGCCGACCCGGCCCGGTTCGGGCAGCTGCTCGACGACGCGAAGCTGTTCGAGCCGCGTCACCGTGCCGCGGTCATCCACGGCCTGCTCGACGCCGCGGACGTGCTCGATCAGTCGCAGCAGCGCGCGCTGGTCGTCCGTGGCCTGGATGGCGGGCAATCGGGCGTGCGTCTCGCGGCGCTTGACCTGCTGTGCGAGCTCGACGGCCCGGACGCCGCTCGCCGCCGCGCACGCGATGACACGAACGCGACCGTCCGGAAGTGGGCGCCCCCGACCGACCCCACCCAGGCGACATTGCTCTGACCATGCCCCACCAACCGCGATCCACGATCAGTGCCGCCGCGCTCGATGAGCTGATCGAGCAGGCGACCGTCGACTGCTACAACGAAGCAGAACAGGTGACCGGCCTGTTCACCATGATCGAGGAGCACCTCGCGCTCCCGTTCACGACAACGGTGCTCGGGGTGCCGGTCACCATCGCCCGCGTCGACCTGACGGCCGCGGACGAGATCGTCGCGATCTGCACACGCGACGGGCATCGCCAAACGATCCCGATCCTCCAGCTGCCCGTCCCCGACCGCGCGCCGGACGGATGGGAGTGGATCGAGGCATACCGCCGCTGGGCACGCTGGATGTGACCGCATATGTGTACACGTTCGTGCTACCCTTCTCAATATGGAACGCAAACCGCACGACGTGCTTGCCACCCGCGAAGCGCGCGCGCAACTCCCCGCGCTGCTCGCGCGGTTCCGCCAGGCCGGCGCTGACGCCGAGCCGGTCGTGATCGGCGCGCGCCGGCGCCCCGAGGCCGTCGTGCTCTCCTACGAGCGCTACCTCAAACTCGCCGGCGGCCTCGAGCGCGTCGCTGCCGCGTTGGAACAGCAAGCGCGCAAGGTCGACACGACGCTCGATGCCGATCAGGCGATGGAGCTTGCCAACAGCGAGCTGCACGCCATGCGCCGCGAGCGGCGCGCGCCCAAGCGTCGATAGCGGCGCGTGCGCGCCGTTCTCGACGCCAACGTACTCGTATCGGCCGCGATCTCACCGGCCGGGCCGCCACGACAGATCCTCACCGCCTGGATCAACGAGCGCTTCGAGCTCATCGCCAGCCCCGCCCTGCTCGACGAACTCGCCGACGTCCTCGCCCGCCCGAAGCTGCAGCGGTTCATCACCACCGCGCTCGCCGTCGCGTTCATCGACGGAATCGCCACCGACGCCACCATCCTCACCGACCCGCCCGACCCGCCCGATGTCTCCCCGGACCCCGACGACGACTATCTGATCGCGCTCGCCCGCGCCGCCGAGGCCGACTACATCGTCTCCGGCGACCGCGACCTCCTCGACCTCACCGACCCACACCCGCCGGTGCTCACCCCACGCCAGTTCCTCGACGGCCCTCGACGCATAACTCGCATCGCGGCGATCACGCTCGTTATGCCGACCCCGCCGCCCCCATCACCAAGGGCCCCGAGGCATAACAGCCGGACATCGGGATAACAAACGGGTCGAGATAACACCCTCAATCCGGACGTCCGGATTGAGCGTATTGGCGCACACGATCCTGATCGGCGTGGCGGCCGTCACCGCCATGGAGCCGTCGTGGCTGTTCGCCACATACACGTAGGTCGCCGACTGGTCGCCGCCCAGCTCAATGTATTCGGGCAGGCGCGCCAGCACCCACACGCACCGGCCTCCCCGCAGGCTGCCGGCCGTCTCGAAGTGGAGCTCCGACTCGATCAGCGCGTCGAGGAATCGAAACGCGTCGCGATTATCATCGACCTCGTATTCGTCGGAGACGATTCCCAGGACGTCGCCGGTGTCGCCTCGGAGGTTGGCCTTGAATCCCTTCGCCGGGATCACCTCGGCGGGGTGCTTGGTGCCGAAGTCATCCGTCCACTCCGACGCTTTGACGACCAGTACGTCCCCGTGCGTGACCTTCCAGCCGAGGCGGGCCTTGTCGAGCGCCTCGTCGATCGACCTCGGATACCCCTCGAGGACGACGCCGAGCCCGTGCCAGGGAACCTCCCGCACCGAGAACATCTGGTCGGTCGTGGTGAGGCCATGAGACATTGGTGATCCTCCTACTACGTGAATGCTTGCTCACGCGGCACGCAGCGCAGCTGACGACGCTGGTCGCGTCATGCGCTGTCGGCGCGCCCGTCATGCGCTCTTACAGAGCGCGCATGCCCACTGCTTGGCGGCCCAGAAGGCCGGGGGTCCAGAACCGCCTCAAACGACTGTGACTTGTCCCCGCCGCGCTATCTCCTACTCAGCGACTAACATCGCGGGTGCGTGCATCGGTCCCCGCAAAGCATCGTGCACGAACCCCGGCTGCGCTTCAGGGCGCGATTGCCGGTGTATGGTTATTTGTGATCTTTTCGTTCGTAATGACAGGAGGCAACGTTGCCTGCATTTGTTGACACTACGGTCAAGGACATCGACGAGCGGCTCCGCGAGCTGCAGAATGAGGTTTCTCGCTTGGAGGCAGCGCGGTCCGCTCTCACCGGTGCACGCCGCGGACCGGGGCGTCCGCGAGGCGCGAGCGCGAGCGCCAGCGGCGCAAGCACCCGCACTACCCGTGCGCGCACGGGCCGCCGCGCCAGCGCCGGTCCGCGGACCCGCTCGGCTCGCCGCGGCGGCAACACACGCTCGGTCCAGGCACTGGACCTGGTTCGTAAGCAGCCGGGGATCACCATTCCCGAGTTGGCGAAGGCGATGAAGATTCAGCCCAACTACCTCTACCGCGTGCTGCCGCGGTTGGCGTCAGAGGGACAGATCAAGCGCAACGGTCAAGGGTGGCATCCGGCACAGTCATCGACATCACCCCCAGCCAATTCCGCGGGCAACGTAACCGGACGCCGGCAGGCTCGGGCCGCCAAGCCCAAATCGACGGCCTCCCCAACCCGTGGCGCGAGTCCCGGTCAGCCCGCGGCGACGTCGACAACCAACGGACGCACCGCTCCCGGCGCCACCAAGGCCTCGGTGCTCGCCGCGCTCGCGGGCGGCGACTCGATGACCGCGGGCCAAGTCGCCGCGAAGGCCGGGCTTGCGCGGCCGACGGTGTCGACCACCCTGTCCAAGCTGGCCAAGACCGGCGAGGTCCAGAAGGCCAAGCGCGGCTACCAACTTTCCTCCGCGTCTTAGCAGCGGACCGGACTCAGCGGTACGCGACTCGCGTCCGATCACCTCAAGGCGACGCGTTCGGCGGGTGCCGCAATCTACTGATCCGGGTACCGGCCATGAAGCCGCTTGTGCGCGCGCTCGTGCACGCTGCGCGTCCCCGGCGCCGGATGGCGCTCGCCGAAAGCGACGAGCGCCAACGCGCCCTGCCGCGTCGGGATGAACACGAAGCCGTACGCGCGCCCCGACGGCGGTGAACCGCTGATCGGCACATAGACCTTTACGAGTCCCTCAAGGCTCGTGCGTCCTCTCCTTGCCCTGAACAGCGCTCGAGGCCAGAGATGTCGAGACCGTCTCGCTCGAGGCCGCGACGTTCACGCTCAGCCGCCACGCGCGGCGGCGCGTGCTTTCGGTAGCGCTCGACCTCTTGCTCCCACGTCTGTGGATTGATGCGCACCGGCAGGCGGCCGGCGCGGCGTGGTGTCGCCACCGACTAGCCCTCGCCGTCGGAGGGCAGATCTCCGAATTGCTCCTCGAACTCCTCCTCGGAGAGCGGCGTCAGCCCCTCCTCGGCGAGCATCTCGGCGACGGTGATCGTGATCGCCGGCTCAAGCGCGACGCCGCCCTGCTTGTCCGAGACGACGTCGTACTTCCGGCCCTCGATCTCGACCAGGTCACCAATCTTGACGTCGAGCTTCTTGGCTGTGAGTGCGATCACACTCATGGTAGTCCTCCTTCGGTCGGCTCTTGCCGCCTGCCGGTAACCCGCCGCAGGGCGCCGATCAACCCGACGTGCCCCACTGCGTGCGCAAGCTGGGGCCGCCACGCCGGCTCCAAGTAAGGCAGCAAGTCGGGCTCGCCGCGGTCGTAGCGCCGGTGATCGGCGCGGCATACCGGGACGCAGCACGCAGCGTCCCCACACCCACCCAAAGACCTGGGCACGAGGTGAGCCGGATCGACCCGCCGATCGGCACCGCAGACGATGCAGCAACGCCCGGCTACGGCGGCACGCTGGGCGTCGGAGGCCGCCATCGAGCTCGTTCGTTGCAGCGGCGTCTTGCGCTGCAACGGCTTGCCGGCGCGCAGCTTGGCGCGCCGGCGAAGCGGTGTTCGCTTCATCGAAACTCCTCTCCCCGGCGCGTGTGCCACACCGTCGAGCGGTGCCGGCTGCTGTTCGCCCTGCCGAAGGAGAAGTCGTCGATCTCTTCGAAATCGGCAGGATGACCCGCGAGGCCGGCGTGCTGCTGCTCCTCTGCGTTGCGACCGGGCGTGTCCCGCTGACCTCCGGGCTGCCACCGCCACCTCGAGCAGACGTCGGAGACGTCGGGAGCATCGCGCGCGTGGTGTTTCAGACCGCCACGGGGCCAGGCTGCTTGTCACCGGTTGCGCACCTCCGGGCGGTGGCGTCTGCGCGGTCGTTCGTTGGCGGTATGTCCGAAGAGGTGGCTCTCCCCGCGCGGGGATCCAAGCTGGCAGGGCGGCTCACCGCCGACAAGGACCGTTCCGGCGGCTTGAGCCGGGCGCGCCTGTCTCAGTCGGTGAGGCCCATTCCATGACTTGGAGAGATACGCAGACGATGGGGGATTGGTTGCCGGCTTCCCAGTTCGTGCCATCGAGCGTATAGGCGTGGGTGGCGAGATCGCGATCGCGGCCGGGGGTTCGGGCGTTTGCTTCGTCGGTGTCTTTGGGGAGTCGCCAGGCGTTCGCGAACTGTTCGTA
>CAVTNE010000015.1:0-168842 GCA_963735965.1 uncultured Solirubrobacterales bacterium | reverse complement strand
GCTACGAGGCGGAAAGGGCGCGGACGTTTTCGGCTGCTCAGAGCCATTTATAGGTTTCTGGTGTCAATGTTCGTGGCGGACGCGGCGCGTCCATTTCGCGTCCGCGCCTACGGAAGAGCGGTGCGGTGGCTCTCTGGGCTGGGAATCGATGCTTGCGCGATCACGATTGCGATGACGCTGTGGGTAAGCGAGGCGATCCATTGGGATCGCCCGGCGACGGCCTCCTGGGAGCGGCCGATGCATCCCAACAACTTCGGCTGGGCCCAGATGTGTCGCGTCGGGTGGCGGTCTCCGAAGTGGGAAACAGCTTGGACGCGAACGTCTCCGCGGCTCCGGTCGACCGGCAGCTGGTTACGCGCATGCGCGCAGGCCGGGCTGGGGAAGCTGTCCGAGTCGACCGCGTCGCGGATGTGCGAGGAACTCAAGGAGCGCTTTGCGGCGTTCTGTTGCCGCGTGGGCGCGCTGGTGCTTTCGAAGCGGCCTCGGGATGGGCGCAGGCCGGGCCCCGTCAGGTCAGGGAGGGCTTAGGACGCACAGAGGAATCGCTCCGGCTGCGCGAGATCGGGATCGTCGATCGGGCCGAGGACCTTGTCAAACCCGGTCAACTCGAGCAAGCGCTGCACGGGCCTTGGACCGCGCACGACCACGAGGCTCCACCGGCCCCGCTGCGCTCGCTTGTGAGCCTGCGCCAGCACGTTTAATCCCGCCGCGTCCATGAAGGACAGTCGGCGCAGGTCGACGACGATCATGCCGACGGGCGCGCTCTCGACTCGATCAAACGCAGCTTGGACGATCGGAGCCGAGACCAGGTCGAGCTCGCCCACGAGCGACAGACGGTTCCACTCCGGCGCGTGAGTAATAAGAGCCCCGAATGGGATCGCTGGCTGGCAGGCCCTGCCGCTGAGGTCTTCCCTCATGATAGATCCCGGGCTCACGAGGTGTAAGCGATCCTCAGGCATGTTGCATCTGGTGCCCGTTTGCGATCATCAACAAATCCGACTCCTATGGTGTGGCTGTCGAGATAGCGCAGAGCAGCCAACACCCGCCGGTGCCCAGCCGAGCTGGACGGGAGGCGGAGCTTGGCAAAGATGCTCGTGATGTGACGCTCCACAGCCGCGAGCGTCACGACCAACTCTTCGGCGATGAATCCGTTCGAACGTCCTTCTGCGATGAGTCCCAGAACTTCGAGCTCCCGAGGCGTCAGCTCGTCGAGTGGATCTGAGCGCCGGCGCGTGGCAAGACGACCCAGAACCGTCGGATCGATCGCGGTCCCGCCATGCGCGATCCGGCGCACGGAGGCAGCGAAATCCTCCAGGTCGCCGATCCGGGGCTTGAGCAGGTATCCGAAGCCACTCGGGCGATCACCCATAGCTTCGAGAACCTCACGGTCGTCTGCCGACTGGGAGAGGATCAAAATGGCCAAGCCAGGCTCGATCGATCGCAGCTCGCGCGCGGCCTGGACGCACGTAACGCCGTCGTGGCGGGGCGCCATGTTCCCGTCCACTACCGCGACGTCCGGGTGATGGGCGCGGGTCTTCCGGGCTAGATCGTCGGCGTTGCTGGCCGTCGCCACGACCTCGAGCCCGGCCATCTGAAGCACGTAGGTGATTCCCGCCTGATAGATGGAGTCATCGTCTGCGACGATAATCCGGATCGGGAGGCCGGCGGCCCGCAGATTTTCGTCGTCGGGGGGCAGCGGATCCAGAGGGGTGGACGGTGGGGTTCGAAGGACGATGCTCATGACCTACTGGGAGCAGTGTCAGTCATGGGGGGCGCGGTCGCGTCCGCCATCTGCACAGTGGGATGGCTAGTCACTGGCTGGTTCCGGCGTGGCGAGCGCCGCGGTGGCTAGCCAGACTGGCAAGCCCGCCCGCCCCGCTCTGCCGGCTACGCGGCGGTCGACTCGCTGGGCAGGGCCCCGTGAAGCTGGTTGCGGGAGCTGATGTCAAGCTTCGCAAACACCTTGCGCAGGTGGTACTGGACGGTGCGCGGGCTGATGAACATGCGCGCCCCGATCTCAGGGTTGGAGAGGCCGTCACGGGCGAACTGCGCGATCCGCGCCTCCTGGGCGGTCAGCTCGTCACGGGATTCGGGTGAGCGGGCCCGCACGGTCTCGCCGGTGGCCTGCAGCTCACGCCCGGCGCGATCGGCGAGCGCCTCGGCGCCCATCAACGTAAACATCTCGTGCGCTTTTCGCAGCGCGTCACGGGCATCGACGCGGCGCTGTTCCCGGCGCAGCCATTCGCCATATCCGAGATGAGCCCGGGCCAGCTCGAGCGATAGCCGGCACCTGCCGAGCCGCTCGACCGCCTCGCGGTGGAGTGCCTCCGCGACCTCCCCGTCGCTCACCAGCGCTCGAACACGGGCCTCGACGCCCAGCGCCAGCTCGGTCCCGGCCGCTTGTGTGCAGACCGCCAGCCGTCCCACCGCCTCGTGCGCCGCGTCCCACCTTCCGGATCGGGCGGCCGCCTCGACGAGTTCTGGAAGGGCCCACACCGAAAGCATCAGCTCGTCGCGTGAGCTCGCGCTCTGAGCCGGACCCAGGGCATCCTCGTGCCGGCCGCGTGCGTTGTACATGAGCGCCCGGGCGTGCTCCCCGAACGTCAGGATGACGCCCTCGTTGCGGGCCATCGCCGCGGCTTCGCTTCGCTCGATCAACGCCAGACCCGCAGACTCCTCGCCGCGACAGCCTACGAGCAGCATCCTCCCGAAGACGATCGGTTCGGTTCCGGTCGCCTCGGCGACCTCATCAGCCTCCTCGATCAGCGCCGCCGCCGCAGCGAGCTTCCCCTCGAAGCACCGAAGCAGCGACAGCAGGTTGAGGGCGAGCGGGAGCACGGCCAGGGCGCCGCTCGCCCTCGCCATCTGAACGTTGCGGATGGCGATCGCATGCCAGGTCTCGTCGTCGAACAGGTCGGGGGCGACCCGACGTGCGATCCATGGCCAGCGGATGTCTTGTCCGTCGCCGTCACCCTCGAGTCGAACCGCCTCCAGGGCTCGCTGGAGCGCGACCGCGCTCGCCGCGTAGCCCTCGCTGAACCGGATGGCTAGTCCATCGAGCAGGAGATCGCTGGCCCTGGGCGGCCCGGCCGGGGACGGCGCCTTGCGGGCTGCCTTGGCCGCGGCCAGAGTGCCACTGCCTAGACGGCCGGCGACACTCGCAGCTCGCAGCGCCTCAAGGTAGGTTCGCCGGGCCAGGTTCGGATCGAGCACGGTCAGCCGACGCGCAGCGTCCAGCAGCAGCGGCACGGCGTCTGCGGCTCGTCTCAGGTCGAGCGCGATCTGTCCGTGGAGCCGCTGGAGCATGGCCCGATCGAGCTCGCCGAGCGGCCCGTCCGCAGCGCTCGAGAGAAGCGTCAGCGCCTCCTGCGGCGCCCCGGCCAGTTGGTTGGCCTCGGCCGCCGAGAGCGCGCGCCGAGCACGCCGCGCCGGGTCAAGCGTCAGTCCGGCGGCTCGCTGCAGGAACGCCGCGGCGGCCGGGACTCCTCCACGCGACTGAGCCCGTCCGGCGGAGCGCTCCAGCTCCTCGGCAACCTCTTCGTCGAACGTCACCGCGGCCCGAGCCAGATGCCACGCTCGCCGGTCGGGGTCGGCCTCTGCATCGGTGGCGGCGCCCAACGCCCGGTGGGCAGCACGCCGAGCCTCAGCCGACGCCGCCCGGTAGACGCCCGAGCGCAGCAGGGGATGGCGGAAGGCCACCCGGGCATCGAGCTCGAGCAGCCCCTGTTCCACGGCCGGGCCCAGCGCATCGATATCGACCCCAAGCTCGCCCGCCGATCGCCACAGAAGCGCCGGCTCGCCGGTCGGCTCGGCCGCAGCAAGAAGCAGCAGCTGCTGGGTCGTCTCGGGCAACTGCTCAACGCGCCGGAGGAAGCTCGCCTGGATGCGGCTTTGCAGCGGAAGCTCGGCGGGCAAACGAAAGCCGCCGGCCAGGTCCGCCGAGGGCAACTCACGCGGGAGCTCGAGCAAGGCGAGCGGGTTGCCGCGGGCCTCGGCGAGGATGCGCTCTCGTACGCGCTCGTCAAGCGGCGCGCCAATGGCCGAGGCGAGCAACTCGCGCGACTCCTCGTCCGAGAGCCCCTCCAGCCGCCGGTTGGGCAGGCGCGCCAAGTCACCGAGCTCGCCTGGCTCACGTACGGCGAACAGCAGGACGAGCGACTCCGCTTGGATGCGCCGGGCCACGAACGCCAGCACCTGGGCCGAGGATTGATCAAGCCATTGGGCGTCATCGATCAGGCAGAGCAGCGGGAGCTCCTCCGCGGCGTCGGACAGTAGGCTGAGCACCGCCAAACCGATGAAGAAGCGGTCGGGCTGAGCGCCGTTGCTCAATCCGAAGGCGGTCGCCAGGGCGTCACGCTGGGGCGATGGCAGGCGATCGAGGCCGTCCAGCAGTCCCCCGCACAACTGATGCAGGCCCGCGAAGGGGAGCTCCATCTCGGATTCAACGCCAACCACCCGAGCGACGTGATAGCCATAGGCAGCCTCGCCGGCATAGTCCAGGAGGGCAGTCTTTCCCGTTCCAGCCGCGCCGCGCAGCACGAGAATCGCGCTATTGCCCAGCCTTCCTTCGGCCAGCAGCCGGTCAAGCGCGCCGCACTCGGCGGCTCGACCGAAAAACGCGGCCTTGCCACGGAGGCTCGAAGAGGGGATGTTTGGCATCGCTACGCGACCAAGCGTGGCTAGCCGCCGGAGACCATGGCCACGACCCGGATCTCGTGCGGACCGTCGAGTGGGCAGGTCAGGCCGCCGTGCTCCCGCACGTCGGTCCCATCCACGTAGACGTTGAGATGCCGGTTGAGCTCACCCCGCTCGTTGAACAGGAGGTCGGCGACCGGCAGCGCATGCAGCGCATCTCCAACCGTGTCCGCTTCGACGTCGAAACGCTGCCGGCCCTCGGCCTGCGCGGCCAGCATGCTGGGCACCACTACCTGGGCCATGCGGTGACCTCGACGGACAGGATCGGCGGCAGGTGGCGCATCCCCTCGACCCAGACCTCCCCATCGGTCAAGGCGAAGAACGAACCGCTCTGAGTGCCGAAATAAAGCGACTCCGCGTCGGAGGCCGAGGCCTCGCGAAGGACCGCTGCCCAAGCCTGTTTGGGCAGACCGTCAGCCATGAGCTCCCAGGACTCTCCACTGTCCCTCGTGCGATAGACGGCGAGCTGACCGCCCGAGGAGTGGTGGTACTCGGGGCTCTTCTCGGGGATGACGAACGCCTTTTCCGGATCCGTCGGGTCGATCATGATGGGAAAGCCGAAACCGCTTGGCAGACCATTTCCGTCCAGCCGATGCCAGGTGTCGCCATTGTCGTCAGAAAGGTACACCCCATAGTGGTTCTGCTGCCACAGCCGATCCCGGAGGGGGTGAAGCAACAGCTTGTGCGGACACTGCCCGACCTCCGGATAGGGATCACCCAGGAACTCGGTCATCACGTTTCGATTGACCGGAATCCATGTCTCGCCGTTGTCATCGGAGCGAAAGACTCCGGCCGCGGTGATGCCAACGTACATGCGCCGGTCGTTCTGACGGTCTAACTGGATGGAGTGGCAGCACATGCCACCAGCGCCGGGAAACCAGCGCTCGCGCGTGGGGTGCTCGAGGATGCTCTGATTCGCCTCCCAGGTGTTGCCGCCGTCGTCGGAGCGAAAGAGCGCTCCGGGAGCGGCCCCGAGGTAGAGCGTGTTCGGATCCGCCGGCCGGCCGGGCTCGATGTGCCACACGGCCTCCAGCGCCAACCCCGACTCCTCGGGCAGTCCGATTTTCCTTGCGCGGCGCCACGTCCTGCCGCGATCCGTCGAGCGCTGCACGGTCGACCCGTAGACGCGATGGTTGGTTGCCGCGTAGAGCGTGCCATCGCGGGGATCGACCATCGCGTGGTAGATCCCCCAGCCGTCGAGCAAAGGTCCCTCGGTACGCCACCGCTGGCGATCGTCATCGCCCGAGAGCAGGAACAGTCCCTTGGTGGTGCCGATTAGCGCCAAGACGCCGATCGTTCAGCCTCCATCGCCTGGTGCGGAACCTGACGCCACACTACCACGAGGCCACGGCAGATCGAAATGGTTGGCATCCGAGACGAGGTTGATGCTCGGGGTGTCGACAACATCGAGCGGGCACCACCCGAGGTCCTCAACGTAGCTCTTGCAAGATGTGGGGTTAACCCCAGGTCAAGTGTGGGGTTAGCCACATTGCCGTGAATGACGGACGTTCACAGACAGAGGTCCCGACTCTCACCGCGGTCCGAACCCGGACGCCGCTTCCCGCGGCGGCCCCGGCTTGCGACTGCTAGTGGACGGCCGGCCCTCGTCTGAGACCGGGCTTGCTCCATGGCAATACTGGGACAAACCCGTGGCTCGCCCTTGGGCTTGCTAAATGGACGTGGTGCGTGTGGGTCCTAACCCCAGACGCATGTACGGGACCGCTGTTGGGCACGCGACAGTCGAGAGAGTCATCGACCATCGCTACCTTGTTCGACGACGGATCGGTGTGGGCGCGACGGCGGTCGTGTACTTGGCTAAGGATCTAGTGCTCCCGAGGACGGACGGGTGTCGTAATTGGCACGGTGCAATACCTCTCACCCGAGCAAATCGAGGGCGAGCGTGCCAGCGTCGCATCGGATCTCTACTCGATCGGAGTCACCCTCTACGAGCTCCTCACCGGACAGGTCCCGTTCAACGACGACACGATCGCGGCCGTGCTGCGTGCGCACGTCCAAGAGCGACCCAGCCCGCCGAGTGCCTTGAACCCCGCGGTGAGCGCTCAACTCGACTCGATCGTCATCCAGGCCCTAGACAAGAGCCCCCAACGGCGCTTCGTCAACGCTGACACGTTCATCTCAGCGCTCGAACGCGCCGCGACCAGCCGTGTGACGCATCGCTCCGTGAGCGTCGCACGAGCCGCTTGATCTCGCGCGGCAAAGACTCGAATCCGCTTGATCTCGCGCGGCAAAGACTCGAAGCGAGGTCAGGTTGAGCGCGACCGGAAAGCGACGCACCAATTTGCGCCTCGACTTTCGAATTCTCCCCTGTTGAGTTCGGGCAGCCCGGGCGCTGGCTTGCGTGAGCGGGATCGACCCGGATCGCGACATCTCGGTGATTGTGTTCACGCTCGTGCCGGAGTGTCGAGGTATGGCTCGAGCCAGGTGCGTAGCCGCTCCTGAGGCACCGCGCCGACCAAGCGATCCCTCTCGGCGCCGTCGACGAACAGCACGAGCAGAGGGATGCCGCGTATGTCGTAGCGCTCTGAGATGCGCGGCGCCTCATCCACATTGAGCTTGACCACCTTAAGGCGGCCGGCGTGATCATGCCCCATCTTCTCGACAATGGGGGAGACCATCCGGCACGGGCCGCACCAGGGGGCCCAGAAGTCGACCAGGACCGGCAGTGACGATGTGATCTCCTCATCGAATGAGTCCTGCGTGGCGTCGACCACCCAGGGAAGAGCGGTGTGGCAGACGCTGCAGCGTGGGGAGCCCGAGGCGTTTGGCCGGACGCGGTTCTTGGTGCCGCAGTTCGGACAGGGGATGATCGTGCTGGCGTCGGACATCACGTTCTGTCGTGCGAGAGGGGAGATCTTCCACACCGCCTGTGCGAAGCCACCCAGCGCGGCGTCGATGAGATCATACGGTTAGCCATGTCCATCTATACCTGGCGGGGGGCGGGCGGTCCCCCGTGAGGTGAGACCGCCTGCCATGGAGAGGAGAGACCCGGCTGTGCCGGGGGAGTGAAGTCGCATGAGCGACTGTTGTTCGTGGTTAGGACGGTACGGTTCCGAGTCAAGTCCGGTGACTCAACCGAGCGTTTAACTAGTAGCGCCGGCCGGCGCGCCGGTTCGGACCTCGCCACCGCCGTTCTGCTCCGCCTTGATCTCGATTCGTCTCGGACGCATGGTCTCCGGCTTCGGTACGTGCAGGGTCAGCACGCCATCGGAGAGAGACGCCTGGATGGCATCTGGATCGAGCCCACGGGGAACACGGAGGGTGCGCTCGAAGCGCCCGAATCCCCGCTCGATCCTCCGCACCGGGCCTTGGCCGTCCTCGTGGGGATACGGGAACGGCCGCTCGCCCCGCACCGTCAGGACATCGTTCTCAAGCTCGAGCTCGAGGTTCTCAGTTCGCAACCCCGGGACGTCCATGTACACCGTGACCCCATCATCATCGACCAACAGATCGGCAGGGGGAATGAACGCGTTCGCGGCTGCCTGGTTGTGCAACACCTGACTAAGGTCGCGCAGCCAGGGCGCGACCGGCTCCACCAGCGTCGTGGCCATCGATCCTCCTAAGTCGGTTCTTCGAGGTTCGTTCTCCGGCAGTTCGCCAACGTGACCTCCTTACGAATGGTCACCTAGGTCAAGCCGAGTGCTCGTCAAGCGCGGCGCGTCCGATTGACACCTCACGCGGCCCACCTAACCCGGTCTCCTGAGAGACCGTTCACATGCGCGAACTAGGCGAGAACATGTCGCGCTACCCCGCGGATCGGATCCTGAGCGCGCCAACCATCGAAGTGCTCACGCACAGCGAGGTCCGTGAGTTGGTTGGAGAAGGTTGGCTCGAGACGGTGGTGGTCGAGGATCTCGACCACCAATTCCTTGCGGGCTCGCCCCAGGTGGTCCACATGGCTCAGAGGTACGTCTCGTCCAGACGTACGTCTCGTCGAAGTAGCGCGGCGGTGTGCTTCAGCCGACGCTCATGAGCCGCCGACGACCGCGTTGACCTTGTCGGCCAGCCGCAGCTCGGCCTGCGTGATGCCCGCGCGGTTGGGATTGGCGATCCGGAGACGGACCCGGTTGAAGTCCAGGATGCAAATGTCGGGCCGGCGAAGATGATCCTCGGCGCCGCTCGCGACCCGCTCAACGAAAGCCATCGCCTGGTCGAAATCGCGAAAGGCGAACTCGCGAACCAGCGCCTGGCCAACCAGGCGCCACCCCGCGGCAGCGGGCCGGCGCCTGGTGACCGAAGTCGCACTCACGCTACCGAGGTCGCACTCACACTACGAGCTCCCGAGCCCGCACCAGGGCTACGACGCCTTGACCTCGATCCGTCGAGGCTTGGCCTTCTCGGACTTGGGCACGCGAACAGACAGCACGCCATCGTGAAGGTTCGCCTCGATCTGATCCTCGTTGGCTTGGCCGGGCAGCATCACCCGGTACTCGAACTGGCCAGTCCGTCGCGTCCGGCGGCGCACTACCCCCTTGCGCTCCTTCTCCTTGATCTCGCCCGTGATCACGAGCTCGCCCTCACGCAGCTCCACGTCGACGTCTTTGCGATCGACGCCGGGAAGCTCCGCTTCGATGATCCAGGCATCCTCGGTCTCCTCGATGTCGGCGAGCGGCATCCACGCGCCACCGTTCGCGTGCGCCTGTGGCCACACGCTCTGGACAAGCCGACCCATCTCCTCCTGGAGCTGCTCGAACTCGCTGAACGGGTCCCAGCGCTGCACGGGGCGGGCCGAGGAAGAAGACTCTGTACGTCGGGCAGGTACCGCCATGTTCGCTCCTCTTTTGGTTGCTGGCTCGACGGTTGGTGCTAGGCCGCTGGGCCACCCGCCCAAGCAGATTCCATGCGCCTTGAAGGCGCGTGCCGGCGCTTCTCGAGCACCGGCGCGAGCAGCGTCAGTCGCGATCTGGAGGTTGTCGGCGACGAGCTTGTCCAGTAGCTCGCCGGCCTCGACGGCCCAGGGGCCGCTGGGTTTGATGTCGTGCCAGCTGCGGCTCGAGACCGCGACGGCGTTCTCATCGGCGTAGGTGGCCATTGCGAGTAGCGCGAGTTGTCTGCCGGCGATCTCGCCTGGCTTGGTCGCGCCGCGGAGGTACTCGTTGGCGCGCTGCGCTGCTTGGGGCTTCTCGAGGTAGCCGTATTTCGTCTTGCCGTTCTTCTGGGTGGTCTCGGTGACTTCAGTCCGAAGGACGCGTGAGGGTGGATTATTGGGTAGACATGGTCGACGCTGAGAACGCAGACTTCCTCACGCGCCTCGAAGAACTTGACGGCCCGAAGAACAGCGCAGATCTACTCCCAATAAGTGACCACGACTGGTTTGCAGTCCCGGACCTGACTCAACGCTGCCCACAGAGCCACACCACCTGATCCCAGCGCGCGATGGTTCCAGCGACAAGCGATGCGACTGGTGGCACGTGTGCCGTGACCAAGGCCAGCGTCGCGACCGTTAGGACTGTCGACGCGAAGCTAGTCTTCAGGAGTAAGGCGCGTTTGTGTGCAGGAGGCCGCAATGGCAGGAACGCACGCGGGAGCATGAGGACGGACAGGGCAGCCGGATCGGCCGGCCCGAGGAGGTGGCCGAGGCGATAGCGTTTCTCGCCTCGGACGCCGCGCGCTTCGTCACCGGCGCCCTCGTGGCCGTCAACGGCGGCTGGCCCGCGCAACCGCAATGAACCCAACGTTCACTGTGGCCTCAGGGACCCTGGTGCCGGCTGTCCGCGAGCGTGAACTCGAGCGCGACCACGGTTCCGCCGCCGGGGCGGCTGTCGATGCTGAGGCGCGCTCCGAGCAGATCAGCTCGCTCCCTCATGCCGGTAATCCCGGTCCCGCGACAAGGAACGTCCGGAGCGGTGGGCGGTTGCCACGTCCCGTCATCGCTGACCTTGAGGCGTAGCACTGCGGCGTCCGACCCGCTCGCATCGACGATGATGTTCCTTGCACCAGAATGGCCGCGCGCGTTGGTGATCGCTTCGCCGACGATGCGCAGAATCTCGGTTCCGTGTCTGCCGAGCGGCTGGGCGGGCAGCACGTCGTGACCTTGGAGCCGGACGTCGCAGGCCTCCGTCATTTCCGAGTGATGTGCGACGAGCTCACTGAGGAGATCCACGAACGGACGGTGCTCCTCGCCTGACAGCCGCAGGTCATAGATCGAGCTGCGCAGTTGCTGTCCAACCCGCTGGAGCATCGCCAGCTGCGAGCGCCACCGCTCCTGATCCCATCGAGACGCTGGCGCGGACGCAGCCAAGCGGGCCTGCCCGACGGCGCCTGCCAGCTCACTCAGCGCATCGTCGTGCAGGTCGCGGGCGATTCGACTGCGCTCACTCTCCCGCACCTCCTCCAGCCGTTCGACGACGCGCGACTGCTCGACCGCGACACCGATGATGTTGGCGACCGCTCGCATGAAGTCAACGTTCTCTGATGTGAAGGAGCGATGCGCTCGGGACGCGGCGACCAACGCGCCGAAGCCTTCGTGCTCCACCGGGATCACGACCGCTACGGCGCTCACCGGCCGCTGCTGCGCGAACAATTCGGAGATCTGAAAGCGGTGATCGTTTCGCACGTCCACGGAGATAACGGGGCGCCCCGTGGTGAACGCATAGCCGACCAGTGACCCCGAGGTGGCCGGGCTTGGGGCGGCGTTCGCAATCGCTTCCTGGTCCCAGCCGGAGACGGCGCGCCAGCTCATTTCCCGACCTCCGGGAAGGATCTCGGCGATCGACGACAGCTCCACCTCAAGCGTGTCCGCTACCAGCGCCACCGCATCGTCGAGCAGCGCCTGGAGCTCGCCGTTGGCGAGGTTGCGGAGCGTCAGCTCGGCGAAGAGTGCCTGCTGGCGGGCGCGCATCTCCAGTTCTTTCCGGGCCCTCTGGCGTTCGCTGAGGTCCCGCATGATCCCCTGATAACCCGTCGCCGAACCTGCCTCTGAGCGCAGAGCGACGTTGTTCGCTTCGGCAAAGACCGGCTTGCCGTCCTTGGTGTACCAGGTCGCCTCGCCCCGCCACCTGCCCGCCTCGGCCAGGCGTGCGAGTTCCGCTGCCATCTCCTCGTCGCTGAACGAGGACGGGAGCAGGTCGTACAGCTTCTGACCAATGGCCTCGTCCGCGGTCCAGCCGAACATCCGCTCGGCCCCCCGGTTCCACGCCGTCAAGACGAATGTCTCGTCCGTGGCGAGCACCGCATCTTCCATGTTCTCGAGCAGCTGGGCGTGGTAGGCGAGCTTCTCCTCCGCCTGCTTGCGTTCGGTGACGTCGCGGAGGTAGGTCGAAACCCCATTCGCCGACGGGTACAGATGGGCCTCGAACCAGCTGGCGCTGCGTTCGACGTAGACGTCGACCTCGAACGCCTTCTGCTCGAGCAGCGCTCGCTCGTACGCCTGGAGGACCGGCGTTTCCGCCCACTCGGGGAATGTCTCCCAGCAGCTCTGACCCAGGAGCTGCTCCGCGGTGACGTCGCGTCCGAGCGCGCCTCTGATCTGATCCACGGCGCGCTCGTTCAGGTAGGTGTAGCGCCAGTCGCGATCGACAGCGAAGAAGGAATCGCTGATGCTCTGGAGGATTGACTCGATGCGCCGGTTGGCTTCCCGGAGCGCTTCCTCCGTCCGCTTTCGCTCGTTGATGTCGCGGTGGATACCCAGGTAGGCGGTGACCACCCGACGATCGTCCCTCAGCTCCGCGGCGATCAGTTCGACTTCGGTCGGGGTGCCGTCCTTGCGGCGCGCCGTGAATTCGATCCTCGTCCGGCCCGTCTCAAGCAGCTCGTGCTCCAGTTTGTGCCGAGCCTCGTCGCCCGGGTAGCTCGCGACCTCGCGGGCCGGGCGGCCGAGCACTTCCTCGGCGGTGAAACCGTAGACCCGTTTGGCGCCCTTGTTCCAGGCGGTGATGCGGAAATCATCGGCGTCGGTCACGATGACTCCATCCTCGACGTTGTCGAGCAGGCTCGCGTGATAAGCGAGGGCTTGGCGCCCCCGTTTTCGGGCCGTCACGTCGCGCGAATAGACCGACAACCCATCCCTCGACGGGTATGCACGCACCTCAACCCATGTGTCCGTGGGGGCCGAGTAGGTCTCGAACTCCACCACCTGCTGCTCGCGAACCGCGCGGTGAAGCTCACGGTCAAACGCCGTTCCCAGAAGCTCGGGGAACAGCTCCCAGCAGTTCCTGCCCAGGAGCCCCTCGGCGCTCACCTCTCGACCCCACGCCTCCCGAGCCCTGCCGACGGCATGCTCGTTGACGTAGGTGTAGCGCCACTGATCGTCGACGGCGAAGAACGTGTCGCTGATCCGCTCCAGAATCGCCTCCGTCCGTCGGTTCGCCGCGCGCAGCGCCTCGTCGGCGCGGTTACGTTCGGTGATGTCGCGGTGGATTCCCAGATAGCCGCTCATCCCACCCTGCTCGTCGCGGATTGCGACGCTAATCGCCTCGACGGGAACCTTCGATCCGTCCTTGCGCTGCACCATGATCTCCCCGCGCCAGCGGCCGTACTCAGCCAGTTGCCATCTGCGGTCCATACGTTGCTCGTCGCTCTCATCCAACCGGAAGAACGTCTCGGGGCGCCCGATGGCCTCCTCAGCCGTCCAGCCGTACATCCGTCGCGCCCCCTGATTCCAGACCGTCACGCGCCAGTCGGCGTCGCACGCCACGATCGCGTCTTCGGTGTGATCCAGCAACGGACCGAAGTACGGCAGCTGATCTGCTGATGGCGATGCCATCGTCAACTCCTCTCTGGCCCAAACCACGAGGTGCCGGCGCCTCGTCGTGGCTAGGGAAGCTCGATCTTGTGAGTGTCGCTCAGACGCAGGCGATCGGCAACCGACCCGGCCCGCGCTCCTCGGGGGCAGGCCGCAGGCCTAGACCGCGCCGCGGATCTGCTCGCTCACCTGGCCGAGCAGGACTGCGCGGGCCGGGATCTCGACCGACCGCTCGAGCGTGGCGGGATGCCAGACGTCACTACACGCCCCACGGATATGTATCGGGGAACTCGCCGCGCTCCCATTGACCCGTCCGCTCGAGCGGCTCGAGCGCGTGGGTCTCGTCGAGGTGGATTACGGTGTCGAACTGGCCGGCAAGGCGGACGTTGAAGTAGTGCGAGATGCGCTCGGTCTCCGGCTGGTAGACGACGCCGATCGCGCGCTCGAGCCGGCGGCCACGTAGCTGCCCGGGGTCGAGCAGAAAGGCGGGGACGCCCCGCTCGTGGAACAGCTCCTCCCAGCTGCCGGGCAGCGCGCGACCGTGTTCCAGCCCGGATCCGCGCACGGCACGCAGAGGAGCTGGTCATCGGGTCCCGTCTCGTCGATCATCTTGATCCCGCCGAGGTCGCGGTCGTAGTCGTACTTGTTGCGGCTTCCCTGCGGGATCTCGATGACGCAGATGAGCGGTTCGACCTCGGTGGGCGTCGACTGTGTCGTCATCGCATCTCCGAGGACGAATTCAGCCGCCGAAGCCCAGTTCCTCGAGCTCCTGCAGCTCCTCGTCAGAGAGCTCGATTCCCACGGCGCCAACGTTCTCCTCCAGGTGCTCGACCGAAGCCGTTCCTGGGATTGGGAGCATTACCGGCGAGCGGTGAAGCAGCCATGCCAGCGCGATCTGAGCTGGTGTCGCGTGGTGTCGCTCGGCCATGTCCGCGAGCGGTGCGTTGCGGGAGGCGAGCCTGCCGGTCGACAGCGGGTCCCAGGGGAGAAACGCGATTCGTTCGCCCTCGCATTTCTCCAGTTCGTCCTCGTGGGCCCGATTGCTGAGGCTGTAGCGGTTCTGGACCGAGACGATCGGTGTGAGCGTGCGCGCGCGCCGGAGCTGGTCGACCGAAACGTTCGACAAGCCGATGCGCGCGATCTTGCCCTCCTCGTGCAGCTGGATGAGCGCTCCGAGCGATTCCTCCAGCGGCACCTCGGGGTCGACGCGATGGAGTTGATAGAGCTCGATACGCTCGAGCCGGAGCCGCGCCAGACTGCCTTCGCACGCCTCGCGGAGATGCTCCGGCCGGCCGTTCGGGTGCCATTGGTTTGGGCCGCTGCGGGTCAGCCCGCCCTTGGTGGCGATGACGAGATCGTCCGGATAGGGATGCAGCGCCTCGGCGATTAGCCGTTCGGAGACCTCAGGGCCGTAGGAGTCGGCCGTGTCGATGAGGTTGATCTCGAGCTCGACCGCGCGCCGCAGCACCCGCCTGCACTCCTCGGGGTTGCGTGGCTCGCCCCAGATCCCGTCTCCGGTCAGGCGCATGGCTCCGAACCCGAGGCGGTGGACAGGGAGATCGCCGCCGATCTCGAAGGTACCCGACGCGCTCGCGGGTATCGATGCGTGTGTATCGCTCATTGTTGCTTGGTACTAGGACACACGCACGGCCCGGCAAGGCGAGTGAACCGACGCTTGATCGTCCGACGGAGCGACCTAGGCAACCCAGCAGCATGCTTCTCCACGTTGCTGCGAGCAATCCGCTTGAGACGATCAAGGTCATCGTCATCTGCATCTTCCTAACCCTTCTGGAGTTTGCCGGCGTCGCGTTCCTCGTCGCGCCACGCGCCGTCGCAAGAAAGCTGATCTCCGCGCTACGCGCGCACACTCGCCGGGTGCCGGGAGCGCCCGGGCGCTCACCGTCGCGCGGCTCGGCGCACGCGTCCGGAACAGGAGCTTGATCACCGCCGCCCGTCGGGGCGGCGCGGCGAGGCGAGGACGGGACCCTCACTGAATCGACTACATGTCGGCTGATCATCGGCGGGCTCCTGCATCGCCAGCAGCGTCGCCCCCAACCCCACGACGCGCACGCCGTGACGGGCGAGGCGAATGGCGCGCGAGTCGATCGAGCGCGCGGCGGGCGCAGAGGTGGTAGCGATGAGTACCGCCGCCCGGGCGGGAGACGACGTGGCAGCGCAGCTCTGCGAGGGGTTTCGCGCCGTTGCTGGAGCCCGAGGACATGTTGTTCTCAGGCCTCGTTTGAGGCTTCGCTGACCCGCGCCGAGACTCAGAGGTGCCAGTTGGACACCCAAACCAGTCCCACGCTCGAGATCTCCAACGCAATGGTTCGGATCTACAAGGATGCGTTCGGCCGAGGGCCGACGAAGACACGAGCCCGCTTCGCCGGTCCCGACCTGCTCGTGGTGACGCTGGAAGGCATGATGACTACACCGGAACGCAGGCTCGCAGCCCTGGGTGAGCACGAACGGCTACGGGAGATGCGGGACCTTCTCAACCACGTTCTCGAGGATGAGATTCGAAGCATCGTCGGCGCGATCCTCGGCCGAACCACGCTGGCATTTGCCAGCGCCATCGACCCGGCCCACGACCTGGCCGTGATGGTGTTCACGCTCGCGCCGTAGAGTCCAGGTGCGGTTCGAGCCATGCCCGCAGCCGGTCCTGAGGCACGGCGCCGACCAAGCGATCCCAGATGCGGTCAGCTCGTCGTTCCCGAATGCTCGACGGTCTGCACCTCGCCGCCGCCGTTCTGCTCCGCCTTGATCTCGATCCGCTTCGGGCGCATGGTCTCGGGCTTGGGTATGCGCAGGGTCAGCACGCCGTCCGACAGGGAGGCCTGGATCGCGTCTGGATCGAGGCCCCTCGGGACGTGCAGGCTGCGCTCAAAGCGGCCAAATCCGCGCTCGACCCGCCGCACCGGCCCCTGGCCATCCTCCCGGGGATACGGGAACGGGCGCTCGCCCCGAACCGTCAGCACGTCGTTCTCAAGCTCGATCTCGAGGTTGTCCGTGCGCAGCCCCGGGACATCCATGTACACCGTCACGCCGTCGTCGTCGACCAGCAGATCGGCTGGGGGGATGAATGCATTCGTGCTCCCCTGGTTGTGTAATACCTGACTCAGGTCCCGCAGCCAGGGCGCGAACGGCTCCACCAGCGTCGTCGCCATTGATCCTCCTAGGTTGTGTCTCCGAGGCTGGTCTTCCGCGGCTTCGCGAACATCAGCCTCCCGTAGGGTGGGGATGTAGGTCGAGGCGAGTGCCCATCAAGCGAACGCGCGCTCATTGATACCCCACCGGGTCGACCTAAGGGATGTCCCGAGAGAGATCATTGACATGAACGTGCTGACCGACTCCCTGCCGCCCACGGAGTCCCCGGATGTGTACGGGGCATACCCCCGGCTCGGCGACGATCAGATCGCGGGACTTGCGGGCGCGGGACAGCGTCGCCCCGTGAAGCCGGGCGATGTCCTCTATCGCGAAGGTGACGGCGACTGCGACTTCTTCGTCATCCTGGAGGGCAAGGTCGCGGTCATTGAGGAGTCCAGTGGTGAAGAGCGCGTGATCGGCGTCCACGGTCCGCGTCGTTTCCTCGGCGAGCTTGGTCTCGTCACCGGACAGAAGGTGTTCGTGACCGCCGTCGTGGTGGAGCCTGGAGAGGTGCTGGTCGTCGCTGCCAACCGGCTGCGCGAAATCGTGACGGGCGACCAGGTGCTGGGAGACCTGATCCTGCGGGCGTTCATTATGCGTCGGGCGATCCTGGTCGGCCTGGGGGCCGGCTTTCGGATCGTCGGCTCTCGCTACTCGCCCGACACCCACCGGTTGCGTGACTTCGCGATTCGCAACCGACTGCCCCACCACTGGGTCGACGTGGAAGACGATCCGGGGGCAGAGGAACTGCTTCGGCGCCTGGGGGTGCAACCGTCGGAAGCGCCGGTTGTCCTGCTGGGCCCCGGCAAGGTCCTGCGGAACCCCAGCAACGTCGAGCTGGCCAAAGCGCTCGGCCTGCGTCGGGACATCGAGCGCGATGCCAGCGCGGATGTGATCGTGGTGGGCGCTGGACCGGCGGGGCTAGCAGCCGCGGTCTACGCCGCCTCCGAGGGTCTGTCGACCGTCGTGCTGGAGGCGCTCGCCACCGGAGGTCAGGCAGCGATGTCGCCGAGAATCGAGAACTACCTCGGCTTCCCGGCCGGGATCTCGGGCGCAGAGCTGGCCGAGCGCGCCATGATCCAGACGGAGAAATTCGGCGCGCACCTGACCGTCCCGGCCGAAGCGGTCAAACTGAATCCGGTTGACACAGGCTTCCGCGTGTCACTCAACGACGGCGAGGTCCTCTCCGGCCGCACGGTCGTCATCGCCAGCGGCGTTCGCTACCGCAGGCTACCCGTGCCTGGCGTGGACCGGCTGGAGGGCGTTTGCGTCCACTACGCCGCGACCCAGGTGGAGGCGCGGCAATGTCAGGGCGAGCCGATCGTGGCCGTCGGGGGCGGCAATTCGGCCGGACAGGGCGTGCTGATGCTGGCGCGCGTCGTGCCGCGGTTGACGCTCGTCGTGCGCGAGCGCGAACTGGGCGAGAACATGTCGCGCTACCTCACGGATCGGATCATGAGCACCCCCACGATCGAAGTCCTCACGCACAGCGAGGTCCGCGAACTGGTCGGAGAGGGGTGGCTCGAGGCGGTGGTGGTCGAGGATCTCGAGACGGGCGAACGGCGGCGGCTCGAGGCGCGAGCGCTGTTCGTCTTTATCGGCGCGCAGCCCCACACCCAGTGGTTGCGGGGTCTGGTCGCGCTCGACGACGGTGGCTACGTGCTCACGGATCAGGCCGCGGCCGCGGAAAGCACGAACCAGATTGCTCGCAACGGGCGGCAGCCCTCGCGGCTATTGCTCGAGACGAGCCTGCCCGGCGTGTTCGCCGCCGGCGATGTCCGCAGCGGCTCGGTCCCGCGCGTGGCGGCCGCGGTCGGCGACGGTGCGATCGCGATTCGCAACGTCCACCAATTCCTGCGGGGCACGGCTCAGACGGTACGTCTAGGGCAGACGTACGCCTCTTCTCAGACGTACATCTCGTCGAAATAGCACCAGCGCCAGTCCTCGCCCGGCTCGAACGACTGGACGATCGGATGGCCGATCACGTGTGCGTGCTGGCGCGCGTGCTTACCCAGCGAGGAGTCGCAGCAACCAACATGACCGCACGTCAGGCACACCCGCAAATGCACCCAAGGCGTTCCTAGCTTCAGACACTCCTCGCAGCCCTCGGGTGTGCGCGGGGCGACCGGCCGGACCATCGTCAGGTGGGCGCACACGCGCCGGCTCGTGTACGGGATGCTCATGGTCCGTCGATCACAGCGTTGACCTTGTCGGCCAATCGGAGCTCAGCTTCGGTGATGCCCGCGTGGTTTGGGTTGGCGATCTGGAGCCGAACGCGATTGAAGTCGAGGATGCACATGTCCGGCCGGCGCAGGTAGTCCTCGGCGGCGGCCGCCACCCGCTCAACGAACGCCAACGCCTGCTCGAAGTCACGAAACGAGAGCTCGCGGACGAGCCTCTGTCCGACCAGGCGCCACCCCGCGGCGGCGGGCTGGCGCCTGGTTGCCGGGGTGGCCGGCACTAGGACGCCTTGACCTCGATCCGTCGGGGCTTGGCCTTTTCGGACTTGGGTACGCGCACGGTCAGCACGCCGTCGTGCAAGTTGGCCTCGATCTGATCCTCGTTGGCCTGGCCCGGCAGCATCACGCGATATTCGAACTGGCCCGTTCTGCGGGTGCGGCGGCGGACGACTCCTTTGCGCTCCTTCTCCTTTATCTCGCCCGTGATCACGAGCTCGCCTTCACGCAGCTCCACGTTGACGTCCTTGCGATCGACGCTGGGAAGCTCGGCTTCGATGATCCAGGCGTCCTCGGTCTCTTCGATGTCGGCAAGGGGCATCCACGCGCCGCCGTTGGCTTGCGCCTGCGGCCAGACGCTCTGGACCAAGCGGCCCATCTCCTCTTGAAGCTGTTCGAACTCACGGAAGGGATCCCAGCGCTGGATCGGGCGCGGCGCGGGCGAAGAAGACTCGGTATGTCGGGCAGGTACCGCCATGTTGGCTCCTCTCTCTAGTTGCTTTGGTCGAGCGTGGAGCTAGGCCGCCGAGCTCATAGGCCAAGACCAATTCCTCGCCTTGAAGCGCACCGCCGGCGCCCTAGGGATACGGGCGAGATCCGCGTCGACGACCGAGAGGAGCCGATATGGCCAAGGCAGTTGGAATCGACTTGGGCACCACGAACTCCGTGGTCGCCGCGACCGTGGAGGGTGGTCATGCCGAGGTGATCCCGAACGCCGAAGGCGCTCGGACCACACCGTCGGTCGTCGCCTTCACCGACGACGGGCAGCGACTGGTGGGACAAGTCGCCAAGCGCCAGGCGATCCTCAACCCGCAGGCGACGATCTACTCGGCCAAGCGGTTCATCGGGCGGCGCTACGACGAGGTGGAGGAGGAGGCGAAGATCGTCCCGTTCAAGGTCGTCAAGGGCCCGAACGACGCGGTGCGGTTCGAGATCCGCGGCAAGCAGTACGCCCCCGAGGAGATCTCGGCGCAGATACTGCGAAAGCTGGCCGAGGACGCCGGGAAGTTCCTCGGCGAGCGGGTGACTGAGGCGGTGATCACCGTCCCCGCCTATTTCAACGACGCGCAGCGGACGGCAACCCGCGACGCCGGACGGATCGCCGGTCTCGAAGTGCTGCGGATCATCAACGAGCCAACCGCTGCGGCGCTCGCCTACGGGATGGACAAGAAGGGCCAGGAAACGATCCTGGTGTTCGACCTCGGTGGCGGAACGTTTGATGTGTCGCTGCTCGAGGTGGGCGACGGCGTGGTCGAGGTCCGCTCCACCAGCGGGGACGGTCATCTCGGCGGCGACGATTTCGACAAGCGCGTGGTCGATTGGCTGGCAGACGAATTCAAGCGCGAGCAGGGCATCGACCTGCGCACCGACCCGCAGGCGCTCCAGCGCCTTTATGAGGCGGCCGAGCGGGCCAAGGTCGAGCTCTCGACCACCACGCAGACGCAGATCAACTTGCCGTTCATCACGGCTGACGCCGCCGGCCCCAAGCATCTGAACACAAGCCTCACCCGGTCGAAGTTCGACCAGCTGACCCAGGACCTGGTGGAGCGTACGCGGGGGCCGTTCGAGCAGGCACTGGCCGACGCCAAGCTGACCGCGGACGACATCGACGAGGTGATCCTGGTCGGGGGGTCCACCCGGATCCCGGCCGTGCAGGACCTGGTGCGCCGGCTGACCCGCGGCAAGGAACCAAACATGACCGTCAACCCGGATGAGGTGGTCGCGATCGGTGCGGCGCTTCAGGCCGGCGTGCTCAAGGGCGAGGTCGAGGACGTCGTGCTGCTCGACGTGACCCCGCTGTCGCTCGGGCTCGAGACCCTCGGGGGGGTGATGACCAAGGTGATCGAGCGCAACACGACGATCCCGGCCCGCCGGACGGAGGTGTTCTCCACCGCGGAGGACAACCAGACCGCGGTCGACATCGTGGTGCTTCAGGGCGAGCGCGAGCTGGCTGCCGACAATCGCCAGCTCGCACGGTTCCGGCTCGAGGGCATCGAGCCGGCTCCGCGTGGCGTGCCGCAGATCGAGGTGACGTTCGACATTGACGCCAACGGGATCCTCAACGTCTCGGCCCGCGACAAGGCGACCGGCAAGGAGCAGCGGGTCACGATCTCCGAGAGCACCAACCTGGATCAGCGGGAGATCGAGCGGATGGTCGCCGACGCTCAGGCGCACGCTGGCGAGGACCGCCGCCGACGCGAGGAGATCGACGCGCGCAACGAACTCGATTCGCTGGCTTATCGCGTGGATCAGCTCTTGCGCGAGCTGCAGGACCGCCTGCCAGTAAACGAAAAGGCCAGGGCGGAGCAACTCGTCGTCGACGCTCGGAAGGCGGTCCAGGATCATGCCAGCCTGGACCGCGTGCGGCCGCTCATCTCCGACCTGCAGCAGATGCTCCAGCTCCTGCCCAGCGCCGCGGCGGCGGGGGCGGGGGTCGGTGCCGACGGCGCCGGCGGCAACGGCGCGAGCGCCGAGGGGGCCGCAGAAGACGAGGAGGTGGTCGATGCAGAATTCACCCGCGAGTGACGGGGCAGGCCCCGCGCGTCCGGATCAGGCCGAGCCGCCTGCCGCGGCAGCCGCGCCCGCAGGCGCCGATCTCACCGACGAATTGGCAAGGACCGAGGATCGCTACAAGCGCGCCCTCGCCGATCTCGACAACTACCGCAAGCGTGCCGCCCGCGAGGTGGAGCAACGGGTAAACGAGGCCCGGGAATCGATGCTCAAGGACTGGCTCGACGCTGTGGACAGCGTCGAGCGCGCGATGCGCATGCAATCCGACGCCTCCTGTCGGGACGGGCTGCAGGCGGTACTGGCGCAGATGTCGGCTGCCCTCGCGCGGCAGGGGGCGCACCGGATCGGCGCAATCGGTGAGGAGTTCGATCCGGAGATCCACGAGGCGATCGCCGTGCAGCCGGCCGACGATGTGCCGGACCGGACGATTCTCGCGGTCGATCGGTCGGGGTTCGCGTTGGGCGATCGCGTAATCAGGCCGGCGCAGGTCGTGGTCGCTCGCACGCCCGAACACGCGCGCTGATGTCGGTCGGGACCCGGGACTACTACGAGGCGCTCGGGGTCCCACGCGACGCCAGCGCCGAGGACATTCGCGGGGCCTACCGCCGGCTCGCGCGCCAGTACCACCCCGACGTCAACAAGGAGCCGGGCGCCGAGGATCGCTTCAAAGAGATATCCGAGGCCTACGAGGTCCTGCGCGATCCCGAGAAGCGGGCGCAATACGACCGGCTCGGAGCCAACTGGCGAGCAGCCAGAGGCCCCTCCGGCCCGGGCGGATTCGACGACAGCTTCCGCGCCGGCAACGGGTCCGCCGACCCGTTCGGCGATGCATTCGGCGGCGATCGGTTCAGCGACTTGTTTGAGAGCGTGTTCGCGCGGGGCCGTCGCGGCCGGGGCGGCGGGTTCGACGGCTTCTCGATGCGCGGCACCGACCATGAGGCGGTGCTCGAGCTGACGCTCGAGGAGGCCGCTCGAGGCGGCAGGCGACGGCTCTCGCTGGAGGGTGTCGGCACCGTTGAGGTGGACATCCCGCCTGGGGTGCGCGACGGACAGCGGATCCGCTTGGCGGGACAGGGCGGCGAGGGCATCGGCGGCGGACCGTCGGGCGATCTGTTCCTTCGCATTCGGCTCCGGCCGCATCCTCGCTTTCGCGTCGAGGGGCGGGACCTGTTCGTCGATCTGCCGGTGGCCCCTTGGGAGGCGGCGCTCGGGGCGGAGGTTCCGGTGCCGACGCTCGACGGAAGCGCCCGCGTCAAGGTGCCGTCCGGATCGTCGAGCGGCCGCCGGCTGCGCCTGCGAGGGCAGGGGCTGCCCGACTCGGGTGGTGGTCCGGGCGGCGACCTGTACGCAGTGGTGATGATCCATGTCCCCAAGAAGCTGAGCAAGCGGGAGCGCGAGCTGTTCGAGCAGCTCTCCGCGACGTCGAAGTTCAACCCGCGGGAGCGGCGCTGATGGGGCGGACGTCGGCCCCAGGCGCGATCACCGGCACGTGGCTCGCCACCCGTCCCAACGGTCTCGTGGGGATCGAGCGGCTGGCGCAAGAGGCCGGTATACACCCGGCCCTGGTCCGGCGGCTCGTCCACCTGGGACTGGTCGAGGCGAGCGGCGGCACCCGTGCGACGCCCCTCTTCCGGCCCGACGACGCCGCGCTCCTCGCGCGTGCGGTGCGCCTGCGCCGCGATCTCGGGCTGAACTTCGCCGGCGCCGTGCTGGCCTGCGAGCTGCTCGCGCGGATCGATGAGCTGGAAGCGCGGCTGCGCGGGGCCGCGCCGCCCAACGGACAACACGAGGTGATCGCATGGACCCAGACCGTCTCACACTGAAGACCCAGGAGGCCCTCCACGACGCGCAGACCAAGGCCCTGCGCTACGGGCACACGGAGCTCGACACCCTTCACCTGCTGCTCGCGCTGCTCGAGCAGCCCGAAGGCCTGGTTCCGCGTCTGCTGGTGCGAGCCGACATCGACACCGGCGGATTGCGTGCCGCGGTCGAGGCGGCGCTCGAGCGACGGCCGCGGGTGAGCGGCCCGGGCGCGAGCGGTCAGATCGGCATGACACGCGCTCTGGCGAATCTGCTGGACGCGGCCGAACGCGAAGCGGAGCGGCTCAAGGACGAGTACGTGTCGGTGGAGCACATCCTCCTGGCCATGCTGGCCACGGCCCCCGAGAGCGATGCCGGCAACCTGCTCCGCGAGTACGGCGCCGACCGCGACCGGGTCCTCGAGATCCTCACCCAGGTGCGCGGCGCGCAGCGCGTCACCAGCTCCACCCCCGAGTCCTCCTACGAGGCGCTCGAGAAGTACGGCCGCGACCTGGTCAGCGAGGCGCAGAGTGGAAAGCTCGATCCCGTGATCGGCCGTGACAGCGAGATCCGCCGGGTCATCCAGATCCTCTCGCGCAAGACGAAAAACAATCCGGTTCTGGTCGGAGATCCAGGCGTGGGAAAGACCGCGATCGTCGAGGGGCTGGCGCAGCGGATCGTGCGAGGTGACGTGCCCGAGGGGCTGAAGAACAAGACGATCTTCGCCCTCGACATGGGGTCGTTAGTGGCCGGCGCGAAGTACCGGGGCGAGTTCGAGGAACGGCTCAAGGCGGTCCTGCAAGAGCTCAAGGCCGCCGAAGGTCGGATCCTCCTTTTCATCGATGAGCTGCACACGGTGGTCGGCGTCGGGGCCGCGGAGGGCGCGATGGACGCCGGCAACATGCTCAAGCCGATGCTCGCCCGTGGCGAGCTGCACTGCATCGGCGCGACCACCCTCGCCGAGTATCGTCGGCACATCGAGAAGGATGCCGCGCTCGAGCGCCGCTTCCAGCCGGTGCTGGTCGACGAGCCGACCGTGGAGGACACGATCTCGATCCTGCGCGGGCTGCGCGAGCGCTTCGAGGTCCACCACGGCGTCCGAATCCAGGACGCGGCTCTCGTCGCCGCCGCCACGCTGTCGCATCGCTACATCACCGACCGGTTTCTGCCTGACAAGGCGATTGACCTGGTCGACGAGGCCTGCGCGGTGATCCGCACCGAAATCGACTCGCTGCCGCAGGAGCTCGACGAGATAACCCGCCGCGTGATGCGGCTCGAGATCGAGGAGGCGGCGCTCAAGAAGGAGAAGGACAAGGCGAGCCGCGAGCGGCTCGAGGCGCTGCGCCGGGAGCTGGCCGACCTGCGGGCCGAGGCCGACGCGATGCGTGCCCAGTGGGAAGCGGAGCGGCAGGCGATCCACAAGCTCCAGTCGCTGCGCGAAGAGCTCGAGCAGGTACGGCGCGAGATCGAGGACGCCGAGCGGCGTTACGACCTCAATCGCGCTGCTGAGCTCCGCCACGGCCGCCTCCCCGAGCTGGAGCGCCGACTGCGCGCCGAGGAAGAGCGGCTCGAAAGCAAGCAAGGCGGCGCGGCGGCGACCCGTCTCTTGCGCGAGGAGGTCACCGAGGACGAGATCGCCGAGATCGTCGCCCGCTGGACCGGCATCCCGGTGTCCCGGCTGGTCGAGGGTGAGCGCGAGAAGCTGCTCCGGCTCGACGAGGTCCTGCACGAGCGCGTGATCGGCCAAGACGAGGCGGTGCGGCTGGTCGCCGACGCGGTGATCCGAGCTAGAGCCGGGATCAAGGACCCCCGGCGGCCGATCGGGTCGTTCATCTTCCTCGGCCCGACCGGGGTCGGCAAGACCGAGCTCTCGCGGGCGCTCGCGGAGGCTCTGTTCGACTCTGAAGAGAACATCGTGCGACTCGACATGTCCGAGTACCAGGAGCGGCACACCGTGAGCCGACTGATGGGGGCGCCGCCCGGCTATGTCGGCTACGAGGAAGGCGGGCAGCTAACCGAAGCGGTCCGGCGCAAGCCCTACTCCGTGGTGCTGTTCGACGAGATCGAGAAGGCCCATCCCGACGTGTTCAACACCCTCCTGCAGATCCTCGACGACGGCCGTCTGACCGACGCGCAGGGCCGCACGGTCAACTTCCGTAACACCGTGATCATCATGACGTCCAACATCGGCTCGCTCTACCTGCTCGACGGGGTGACCGACACCGGCGAGATCCGGGAAGACGCGCGAGACCGTGTTATGGATGAGCTACGGGCGAGCTTCCGCCCGGAATTCCTCAACCGAGTGGATGAGATCGTCCTGTTCAAACCGCTCACGCTCGCGGAGATCGAGCAGATCGTCGACCTGCAGATCGAGGACGTTCGCCGCCGCCTGACCGAGCGCCGTGTCGGCCTGGAGCTCACCGAGGCTGCCCGTGGCTTCATCGCCCGCCAGGGCTACGATCCGGTGTATGGCGCGCGCCCGCTGCGACGCTTCATTCAGCGGGAGGTGGAAACCCGGATCGCCCGTGCGCTCATCGCCGGCGAGATCGACGACGCGTCCACCGTCACCGTAGACGTAGCCGGCGACGAACTACAGGTGCGCTGGGACGCGGAGGCCCGGCAGCGTGGCGCGGAGGCGCAGCCAGGCTCCGAGCGACAGCCGGTCGCGGCGTAAGCCGAACCGGCGGGGTTGGGGCTGCTCCGTGCGGCTGCCATCGAGTACTTGTCCCGAGCGCGGTCCGTCCTAACCACGCGCTCGGGTACTCGGCGAAGGAGAACGATTGTGACCAGCTTGGTGATCGAGCAGATTGAGATTCCGGCGGGCATGCGGCAGCGGCGTGCGATGACGACTGCGCGGGAACGGGTGGCCGACGTGTTGGCCGGACGCAAGGTCTGGTGCGCGACAGCAGTTCCGAGGCGCAACGAGGCGGCCGACGAGCTGCGGGCTTGCTTGTATGGCGCGGCTCCCGGTCTGAGCGCCGACCGTCTCGAGGTGCGTGGGCGACCCCAGCTGAGCTCCCTGGCCGATGCGGTGGACCGCATGCTGGCGGGAGGATCGCCCGGTCGCGTCTTCGATGCCGACGACCAGGCCCTGGTCGCCGAGGCGGTTTCGGACGCCGATGAGCTTCTTGGCGACGCCGTTGGTCCGGGAGACGTCGTCGTCGCACATGATGGAGTAAGCGCGCTCGTGGCCCGTGCCGTCCGCGACCGCGGCGCCCACGCCGTGTGGCGCGTGCGAATCCCTCGGGGATCGACCCACAGCGCGAGTCGGGCGCGGGACCTCCTGCGGAGCTTCACCGCCGGGGTTGACGCATACGTGCTCGGGTGGTTCGAGCGCAGCGCCGGCGGTGAAGTCGTCGAACGTGTTGCCGTGGCGATGCCGTCAACCGACATCGTGGCGGTCAAACAGACGCGACGACCCGGAGGCGCTGGGGAGCTCCATGATCTGGCGTGGCGTATGGCGTATGCGGAGATCGTTCGCGGCGGCCGCCAGGAGCATGTGGGAGGAATGCTCCATACGCGCCCTGCTGTCGCGGCCCGATAGGCGCGTCGCCTTCTAGTCTTCGGCGCCCTGCAGGATGATCTCGGTTCCCGTGGCGGGGGCTGGAGAAGCGTTCCGCCGCGCTCCGAGAGGCGATCCAGGAGGGCCTGGCGCGCCGCCGTTCCCGGACGATCTTCGAACCCGGCCCGCCGGCGCCGAACCCGGACTCCAGGCGCCGGACGAGACCGGCGCTACCGAGCAAGGAACCCCAAGTAGTCGCTCGGCAGCTGCACCGTGACGTCGCGGAAGACCCGGTCGCCCACGGCGTCGCGCAGCACACGGAACACCGCGCGCGCGTGGAGCGCCGCCTGGATGACCGATACTCCCTCGAGCTCCGCGACGTGCCGTATGAACTTGTCGAGTGGCATCGCGGCGGCCTGACCGCCGACGGCGTCCCGGCCGCGCTTCAACGGTGGATGAAGCTCGACCGGCAAGTGCTCCATCAGGTGGTCGACCTCGCCCCCGGCGATTCGCTCCCCGAGCGTCTGGAGGACTGCCTGGATCGCGCGGTCGGCGCTCGCGCCGTCGAGGCCGGCGCGGGTCGCCACTCGCTCGCGGAAGGCGCCCGCTTCCAGCACCTGAACGTACGGACCCCGCGGCAGGAGCGGGGCGAAGGTCCGCGGCAGCTCGGACACGATGTCGTTCCACTCCTTGTCTCCAATCGCCCGGGCCAGCGCGTCGAACACGGCGGCGACGTGGCGCGTGGCGGTCAAAGGATCGGTCTGCTCGCGCTCGGCCACACGCCGGACGAACTCGTCGACGTCGATGCGCTGGGCGGAAGTGGCGGTGGCGATCCAGGGCGCGACCTCGGGCGGGAGAAGCGCCGCGACCTGGCGAGCCTCCTCCCGATCGATCCGGTCCCCGAGAGTCTCGAGCGTCGCCTGGGCGGCCCGCTCCGGCGCGCCCGGAAAGCCGTTGACGCGCTGTTCGATGATCGTCAGGAAGGCCTGGTAGTTCATCGCCGGACCTGCTCCCCGGGTCAAGGCCCGGTCGATTCAGGCGGCGGCACGAACGCGACGTTCCGCGAGCAGATTGCGAATGAGCGACAGGTAGTCGAGCAGGCTACGCGCACTCGTGAACTCGTCACGCACCCGCTCACGTGCGCGCCTACCCATGTCCTCGGCCCGGGCACGGTCTTCGAGCAGCCCCGTGATGGCGGCGCCGAATGCGCGCAGGTCGCGTGGATCGTCGAGCAGCAGCCCGGTCTCACCATGGACGATCTGCGTTTCGATCCCGCCGGGAGGCGACCGTTCCACACGACGCGGCCGGACAGCAGCCCTCGTCCGTCCTCGATGGCGCGCTCGAATGCCGCCCAACGCTCAGGCGCGAGCACGGTCCGAAACCGATCGGGACTCATCGAAGAGACCTGAACCTCGAACATGTCTGCTCGTCACGGTAGGCCGCCCGGACCACGCCACCAGGTGAATTTCACAATGCGATTCGCCTGGCCTTGGTTTGGCGCAACCGCGGCTTATCGCACCAACTGTATGTTCGAGGTGAGCTCGCGGCCGGTCGACGTGTCGGTGACGATTCGGCCATCCATGCCGGTCTACGCCGGCGACCCCGGCGTGGCGATCGAGCTCGCGAAGGCGATCGAGCGCGGCGATCCCGCCAACGTGTCGCGCCTCGAGCTTGGAGCCCACACCGGAACCCACGTCGATGCGCCACGACATTTCATCCCTGATGGGGAGGGGGCGAGCGAGCTCGCTCTCGAGCCGTTCATCGGGCCCTGCGTGGTGGTCGAGGCCGGGACCGGCTCGGGCCGACTCGATCGGCCGGTCATCGATGCGCTGGGGCTGCCGCTGGGCGCGGAGCGAGTCCTGCTCAAGACGCCGAACTCGGCCCTTTGGGAGCATGACGAATTCGTCCCCGAGTTCGTTCGCCTGAGCTCCGACGGAGCCAGCGCGCTGATCGAGCGGGGGGTGCAGACCGTCGGCATCGACTACCTCTCGATCGGCGATCCAGGCGCGCACTTGCAGCTGCTCAGCCGCGAGGAGTTCGTGAGATGACGGCCACAGCGGAGTCGCCGGTCAGTCCTGACCGCGCTGGGCGCGCGGAGTGCCTCTCGCCGCACCGAGGCGTGATCGGGCCAGAACCTGACGGATCAGGTACGGCGCGTCAACCAGTCGAAGGCTCGGCGCAGGCGCGCCTCGAGGCCGCCCTGTTGTCCATCTCGCTGCCGGCGACCCGCTTCGCGGCGCGGATCATGAAGCTCATCGCTGCCTGCCGACAGCAGAACGCCGTGTTCGCGAATCTCCGCGACCTGTGCGGCATCTGCGTACAGGTGGCGGCCCGGAAGCGGATGGGTGTGAATGATCAGGCCTTCGAAGATGTTCCCCTCCGCCATCACGTGCTCGGCCACGCCAATACGGGTGCCGTTCCGGTCGTACACCGGGGTGCCGTCCTTCAGGGCGAGGTATGCGACCGGAGGGCCGAGCTCTTCTGGTGAAGGCCGTTCGCGTGCGGGCGCCGGCATTGCTTGTGTGACGCTAGGACGTTTGCTGCGACGAGCAAGACGGATTGAGGCCGGACGTGCCGGGTGCATGCATACGAACACCAGAGATCGTCCACCCAGACGGCCGGCGACACGCGTTGGCGGAATGGTCGCGGATGCGCTCCATCGTTGACGGCCAGGAGGTCCTCGGGGAGGGGTGGTGGCCTGTCCGTAGATGCTCATCGTCGTCGCACCTCCTGTCTGATCTGAATTAGGCCGCTGCGCGAGGCGCCAAGTCACGCCAGGCGCGGCTCCGGCCACGGCCCGATCGAGGTGACGTGGCGCCAGTTGCGCGATGGCCTCACGAACTGCCCGGTTCTCCTGCGCTCAGAGCACGTCCAGCGGCCGCGGTCCGATCGGCGGCGGAAACGCCTCCTCGAGTTTGATCATGTCGATCTCGCGGAGGTGCAGGTCGAGCGCCGCGCGATTCTGCCGGACGTGCTTGACCGTTCCGGCCTCGGGAATGGCACACACGCCGGCGTGCGCGACCACCCATGCGAGGGCCACCTCCGCAGGGTTCACCCGGTACTGGTACGCGATTCCGCGGAGCACCGGATGATCGAGCAACCGGCCCTGATCGAGCGGCGAGTAGGCCATGATCGGCAGTCCCCGTCCCAGGCACCAGGGCAGCAGGCTCGTCTCGATCCCGCGCTCAGCGAGGTTGTAGAGCACCTGATCGGTCTGTACGCCGCTGCCATCCGGAATGTGCATCAAGCGCTCGAGATCGCGCACGCCGAAGTTGCTCACGCCCCAGTGGCGGATGAGTCCGTCGGCGCGGAGATCCTCGAATCCGGCCACCGTCTCGCGGAGCGGGATCATGCCCCGCCAATGGAGTAGGTAGAGGTCGAGATGATCGGTCCCGAGCCGGCGCAGGCTCGCCCGGCACGCAGCGGCGGTTCCTCGGCGCGACGCATGGGACGGCAGGACCTTGCTGACCAGGAACACCTCGTCCCGCCGGCCCGCGATCGTCTCACCCACCAACTTCTCCGCTGCGCCGTCGCCGTACATCTCCGCCGTGTCGATGAGCGTCATTCCGAGATCGATTCCGACCTGCAGCGACTGCAGCTCCTCGGCGCGAGCATGACGCCCCTGACCGAGATGCCAGGTCCCCTGCCCGAGCACGGGGATGGTTTCTCCCGAGGCAAGCTCGACCCGGGGCAGAGTGCTTACCGCCATCGGTCAGCTCAGCCTGCGCTGCGCGATTTCAAACGACACCGGAGAACAGGGGCGCGTATTCGCTTGCCAGCTCGGACTCGACGTCGTGGATCTCCTTGCTCGACACGTAGTCGCGCAGAGCGGCGAACACGGCGCGCGCGTGAAGCTCAGCTTCTCACGCCCGATCCCGGCGGCGCTCAGCACGGGTTGATAATCCTTCGAGAGCTGCGCCGCCATGTCCCTGAGCTCACCGGGGCGACGGCCTGCGCTAGCCCAGCCAACACCGCCCGCACGTGGTCATAGGCGGTGTCCCGATCGACATGCTCGCGCTCCGCGAGCGTGCGAAGCGTCGCCTCAATCGCCCTTTCCGCTTGCTCGCGGGCGACGCCGGCTGACTGTTCGATGATCCCGAGGAACGTTCCGATGCGCATGTCATCTCGGATAGGCCTCGGGTGCTGCGCGGCAAGGGTCGTGCTCACCATCCTCACCCCACCTCGGCGAGCGCGGCTGCCATGATCGCGTCGGCGCTCGCCCGAACGCCAATTCCGTCGACGTACACGCTCGGGGTTTCGTTCACGCCGCGCGCGACGGCCATCGCGGTCACGTACTCCGCCCACGCGAGGTACTGCCAGGCCCTGAATCCGTCGACCCGAGCTTCCCGCCTCGCGGCTAAGGGATGCTGCGGCGACCGCCCCCGAAGAGACCCAGTCCGGGCCCGAGGACGTACAGCGCAGCCAGGATGGTGATGATCACCGACACGATGTACGGAAGGCCGAGCGCCGCCGTCAGCACCCACACGAGCGCGATGATCAGGATTCCGATGAGCAGGTCGATCATGGTCAAACCTCATTTCTTGGACCGTAGTTCTCTTCGTTTGCTAGGCCATGAGCGTCGGCACCCAAGGCGTCCTGTGCGCTTTTCTCCGAGCGGTTGTCGCGCGGCGGCGAGGGCCTAACCGGAGGTGTGATGAGTACGTGATCGAGCAGCCGCAGCGCGCTCTCGTCGCGACGGGCGAGCCCCCGCCGCTTGAGGTCACGTTTGACATCGAGGATGGGGAGCAGCATCAGTGGCTCATCCATCTCGAGCGCCCGCCCGCGCTCCTGCTGGATAGGCGTTCAGCCCGGCGCCTGGGCCACCTAACGCCGGCGCCGGGCTGACCGGCCCGAGGACGGCGCATTGTCCGGACCGACGAACGGCCTATCTGGTGGGTAGTGAGCTCTGATCAGGCAACGGTGGCGATCGAGGTCCGCTTGCCCGCCGATCTTCCGCGAAGCGAGAGGCGCGAGATACTCGAGCGCTTCGAGCGGCTCGCGCGCTACACCGACGACCCGATCCAGGGGGTGCGCATCACGCTCCGCCGCCCCGAGACGAGGGCCGCGCGCCTGCGGTGGGTGGCCGACGCGTCGCTGGTGCTGAACGGCAGGCGGTTAGCTTCGCACGCCACCGGCAGCAGCGCGCCGCAGGCGGCGAAGGAGGCCGCCGATCGCCTCATCCGGCAGATGCGCCGTGCAGCGGATGCACCGGTGGCGCTGCGCAACGATCGGAGGGCGATCAAGAGAGCGCTCGCGCACGCCACCCACGAACGGAGGCACCGGCCGAGGCCGAGTCTCAAGCGGCCGGACCTGCGCGACGTCATCCCGCTGCGCACCGCGTATCCGTTGCCGGAGTCGACGCTCGACGCCGTGGCGGACCTGCTCGACCTGGACCTCGAGTTCCTGCTCTTTCGTCACGCCCGGACTGGAGAGGACGTTGTGGTGCACCGGCGTGATGACGGGCGGATCGGCTTGCTTCACCCTCCCGGCAGCCCGCTGTCCGACGAGAATGACATCGTGGTCCCAGAGCCGAGCCGCTACGAACAGCCGATCCCGCTCGCCGCGGCGCGGGACGAGATGGACGTGTTGGGGCACCGCTTCCTCTACTTCATCGACGCGGCCGATGGACGAGGGAAGGTGCTCTACCTGCGCCACGACGGCGACTACGGCCTCGTGGAACCCCCGCCGGCTGGCGCCGAACCTGGGGCCTGACCATCATCCGCTGCGCGGGTACCCGCGGATTTCGGTATCCCGTACCGGAGGGCAAACGCGAGGGCCGGGAGTGCGGTCGGGCAGAGACGGAGCCTCGCTGAAGGTGGTCCGGGCCGGCGGACTGGCTCGGGACTGCCTGGAGATGCACGTCGCCGTTGCGCTCGCGAGGGGCAGCGGGTTGGGTTGCCGTGGTGGAGGCCTATTCGCACAGCTACAAGGTGGCACGACCAGGTTCGTCGTGACCCGACTGCATATCGATCGAGAGAGCGAGGCCAATATGTCCACGCAGACGACCGGCGTCCGCACCGCGCCCATCGTCCCGCCCGGTACCTGGATGGTCGATCCGGCACATTCGAACGTGGAGTTCGCTGTCAAGCACATGGGCATCGCCACGGTACGTGGCAGGTTCACAGAGTTCGAGGGGACGCTGGAGGTTGGGACCGACCTCGCCAGCTCCAAGGTGTTCGGCAAAGTCAATGCCGCGTCGATCACGACCAATGATGAGCAGCGGGATGCTCACCTGCGTTCGCCGGACTTCTTCGACGTCGAGCGCTACGGTGAGATCATATTCGCGTCGAGTCGCATCGAGGCGGTCGATCAAGAGTCATCGGTCGTCTTCGGCGACCTCACGATTCACGGCGTCACGCGCGAGGTAAAGCTCGAGGTCGTGGTCTCGGGTGTCGATGAGGATCCTTGGGGCAACACGCGGGTTGGACTGGAAGCGGTCGGCGTGATCAAGCGCTCGGACTTCGACATGAGGTTCAATCAGGCGCTCGGATCGGGGAACATGCTGGTCGGCGACAACGTGACCATCTCGCTCGACATCTCGGCGGTGAAACAAGGGTAGATCTGGAGCGTCCGTTAGGTACCCTGACGGATCAGGTACGGCGGGACGCCCAGGTGCACGAGCTCGAAGAGCGGGGCGCCGCGGGCGGCTAGCCGCGGCTCGAAGCGCACGGCGCCGCGGGCGGCTAGCCGCGGCTCGAAGCGCACGGCGCCGCGGGCGGCTAGCCGCGCCATCACAACCTAGGCGGCCCGCGCTGCCGCCGTCGGATTTGTCAGAGCTCCAGAGCCGAAGCCGATCTCACTCCTCACCCTCGCCGCGACTTGCGGCGAGGTTGACACCCAGCGCCGTCGCAAGCGGGTCCGCCGCGCTCACCATTTTGAACACGCCCACGTTTGGCCCGATGCCGGTCAACACACCGGTGATCTCGTCAACCGAGGCCCCGGCGTCCAATGCCGCCGTGACGTGCAGGAGATACGAGGAGTCGTCACCGCCGGTGGCGATCACCGCCGCGATGTTCACCAGCGCGAGTGTCTTGGCATCGAGATCCGAGGTATGCACCGCCTCGGTCAGCCGGATTGAAACAAGCTCGGCGATCGCGTTCTCGTCGTTGTTCGAGATGTCGCGCAGCCTGTCGCGCTGTTCCTCTGTGGCCTGCGCTTGCGTTTGCTGCACCGCCGTGTTCTGCTCTCGTCTGCGAGCCATGGGTTCTCCTCACTTGCGTGGACCCCGCGTCGAGCGCGCGGTCCGGATGGTTGGGTTGACTGCTGTGCAGCGGTAGGCCGCCCCGACGCGCAGTCAACCGCTTGCGAGGTCGGCGACCCGTTCAGTGAGTGCCAGGACTGCGGCGACAGGCTCTCCCTCGAGGACGACCCGCTCGGAGGGCAGCCCCCGCGCACGCAGAACTTCAAGGTCACCGGCGGCCTTGGCGGCAATCAACGTTCCGAACGAGTAGCCCACGCCGGGGATCTGGGAGTCGCGGGGATGCTCGTCGACGAGCGGCAGGAACCGCCCCGTGAGCGGGCTTCCCAGGTATGCGAGGAACTGATCGAGAAGGACGGTGTCAGGTGGCAAGGATGTTCAGCTTCGCGATCGCGGCTTGCTCGATCTGGCGGACTCGCTCGGCGCTCACGCCCAGGACCTCGCCGATCTCTCTCAGCGTCCGCTCGGGCCGACCCATGCCGTAGCGCGAGCGAATCACGGTCCGCTCCTGCTCGCCCAGCACCTGGAGCAAGCGCGGCAGCTCATCCGTTAGCAGCCGCCAGTCGGCGCGCTCGTAGGCATCCTCGGCCAGCGGATCGGGGAGCTGCTCGGCCGGCGTCGCAGCGTCGCCGGCGTCCCCCGCGCGCGGCTCGTCGAGGCTGCGTGCGATCCGGTCGATGGAGATCAACGATTCGACCTGACTCCGGGGCAGGCCGACAGCCTGCGCGAGATCCTGACAGGTGGCCGTTCGACCCTCGCTCTGCTCCAACGCACGCTGCGCCTTCTTGACCCGGGCCAACTGGCGGAGCGCGCGGTCGGACAGCACGAGCGGCCGCGACAGCTCCGACACGGCCTGCTGCATCGCTTGGCGCACCCACCACGTGGCGTACGCCCAGAACGGAATCCCCAGCTCGACGTCGTATCGCTCGAGCGCGCGCAGCAAACCGACGACGCCCTCCTGCAGAAGCTCATTCCACTCCACCCGGCTGGAGTTGCGGTACATCCGCGCGACGCCGACAATCGAGGGGCGGAACGCCTCGATCAGCTGTTCGCGCTCCCGCGCACCGCCCTGCTTGGCGGCGAGCACGATCTTGCGCTCCCGGTAAGTGGAGCGGCGTTGGTGCCAGGGCTCGGACCGCGCGCGGCGGGAGCGCCAGACGTGAGACTGGGGCCGCGCCGGGCGACTGATAGTCAAAGGCGGACTCTGCGTGTCTCTTTTCACACCGAGAAGGCTTCCCTCGGAACGGCGCCGACTAGATTGGGCGCGCTCCACAAAAGCATGCGGACAACCCCACAGCGATATTGGGGATGGGCCGCCGGCTGGTATCGCCGGCTCGGTGTCCTATCGCTCCGACTGAAGCCAAACGGCAAGAGAGGAGCACCGAATGACGGAGCGATGGCAGGAGCAAACGGCCGCAGCCGGTATCCCGCGCGGCGGCCCGGCGAGCCCTTGGGCGCGCCGCGGGCAATTCAGCGTGCCCGAGTTAGATCGGGTCCGGAAATGGCTGCTGGTCGCCGGGATCTTGGCCGTGATCGCCGGCGTGGCGGCGATCGCGGTGCCGATCGTCGCCTCGGTCACGATCGCGCTGTTCATCGGCTGGGTCCTCGTCTTCGCCGGAGTGACCATGACCGTTCATGCCGTCTCGGATCGGGCCGTGATGCAGGGCCTACAGGGGTTGGTGACGTTGATCGTCGGCCTCTACATCATCATCTTTCCGCTGAACGGGACGGTGTCGCTCACGTTCGCCCTCGCGGTGTGGTTCTTCGCGAGCGGGGTCATGCACCTGCTCCACGCCTGGCAGTGGCAAGAGGGTCCTGCGGTGTGGCTAAGCGCCTTGGCCGGCGCGCTGTCGATCGTCCTGGGCTTCTTCATTGCCGCGGGGCTGCCCAGCTCGGCCGGCTGGGCGATCGGGCTGCTGGTCGGCATCGACCTGATCTTCTTTGGCATACGGGCGATAGTCGCGGCGCAGGCCATGAAGCAGATCTCGCATCCGTGAGGCCGGAGCGCGCGTGAACGGGCCGCGGACCACGTCGTCGTCCCCGCAAGAGCTTGGACCGCCCGTGGCGTGGCTCGCGCTGAGCGGCGGGACCCCGTCTACGATCGCCGCGGAAAGCGCCGCGATCAACCCCGCATGGTGATTCCCTCCGTCACGGAGCTGCGCAGCGCTCAGCGATGATCTCGACGCACCTCGCCAGGCGCGCCTGCGTTCCTTGCGTCGGCTCGCCAGCAGCGCGGCCTCCTCGCCGACGAGCCCCTCGATCCTGGCGAACAGCTTCAGTTCATCGGGGATGGGGGAGAGGTGATCGGCGGTTCGGGGCGGGACTCCAGCCGGTCCGTAGATGCTCATGGCTACATGCTGAGTAGGCCGTTCGGCGCGGCGTCAAGCTCGGTCGCCCGTGGGCGAGGGCGAGGGCGAGGCGGTGGCACGGCCCGCATCCCCTCCGGCGGGCGGTGGCGTCATGGTGCTCGGCTCGGGCGCGCCCGTGATGAGCCGCGCGCCCCGCCCGTGCGTGAAGAAGTTGTAGGACCAGCGCACCATCACCACGATGCGGTTCTCGAACCCGATCAGGTAGAAAAGGTGAACTCCCAGCCACAGCGCCCACGCGGGAAACCCGCTGATCCGCATGCGCGGCGGGAAGTCGGCAACCGCCCTGGTACGTCCGATCGTGGCGAGGCTGCCCTTGTTTCGGTAGCGGAATGCTGGCTGCGATTCACCGGCTAGCCTGCGGCGGATCAGCCGGCCGGCGTGGCGGCCTTGCTGCATCGCCACTGGCGCCACGCCGGGCAGCGATTGAACGCAGTCCGTCCCAGGTTCGCGGACGCGCACCATGTCCCCGATCGCGATGACCTCGGGGTGCGTCGGCAGGGTGTTCGAGGTCGAGGTCCGTGACGTGTGCCATCAACACCCGGATGTTGTGCTGCCGGCGAAAGATCGTGCGCAAGGGGCTCTCCGACCTCGTCGGGCGACAGCGCGCCTGTGGCCACTTGATAGGTGAGCGGCTGGAACAGGTGGTAGTTGTTGCGGTCGATCAGCGTGACATCGACGGAGGCGCCGTCAAGCCCGAGGACCGTCTGCAGCCCACCGAAGCCGCCGCCGACAACCACCACGCGGTGGCGTGTGCCGTTCCAGTCGGCACCCGAGCGCCCGCGGATCATGTCGGCAGACGCGGCTCCGGCTGCGGCCCGATCGAGGTGACGTGGCTCCAGTTCACATACATCACCACGCCGTCGAGGCCCTCGAGCTTCACCGGGTTGGGATGATCCCGCCGGATGGCTTGGACCACCTCGGACTCAGTCTCCGTCACCGCGGTCTCCTGCCCATTGATGAAGACGATGCGTGTCGCCATGGGTTAGGCCCTCGCAATCTGCTCAAGTCGTTGGTGCACGGGGTGGCCGCCGAAGCCGTGACGCAGCAGGGCGACAGCCTTCGCCTGCGCGGAGTCCAGGTCGCGGTAGTTCATCAGCGCCTGCTGACTGTCGGCGATCACCGGCGACGGGATGTCGCGGTCGAGTGCCCAGCCAAGCACCCACTTGACCTCGCCGGAGTCCTCAACGTAGGTCGAGAGGCGTTCGAAATCAGGGTTGTCCCTCAAGCCGTCGCGCATGAGCTCGATCAGCCAGGAGCGGATGACCGACCCGTGGTTCCAGTTGTGGAAAAGTGCCGGCAGGTCGGGCGGCCCGACGAACAGCGTGGCCTCGTTGTCGAAGGCGAGGTCCCTGAGCAGCGGCTCGACCAGCTCGTAGGCGGCGCGGTCCCCGCCCGCAATGAAGCAGGCACCGTGGCGAGCGCCGCGCAAGCGCCCGCTGGTCCCTACGTCGAGGAAGCGGATTCCCTCCTGGGCGAAGGCCTCGTGGCGGCGGCGAGAATCCTCCCAGTGCGAGTTTCCACCGTCGACCACGACATCGCCACCTGAGAGCAGCGCGCGCAGTTGCTCGCACACGCGCTCGGTCGGGTCTCCATGCGGGACGTATACCAGCACGATCCGGGGCGGTGTGAGCTTGTCGACGAGCTCCTCCGGCGCCCCGGCCGGCTCCAAGCCCTCGGCGGCAAGCTCGCGCCGAGCGCTCTCGGCCGGGTCGTACCCCAGGACCTGGTGGCCGTGCTCGAGGGCGGCCCGCGCCAGGTTCGCCCCCATACGCCCCAGGCCGACGATTCCCACTCTCATGGCATCTCCTTAGTTGGTGAATTCGATGATCGTCTTGATGTCGGTAGGCCGTTTGTCGAGCGCGTCCCGCCAGTTGTCGAGCGGCACGCGGCGGGTGATGAGGCCTTCGAGCCATCTATGGTCGGCGGCCGCCAGGGCTTCGGCAGCGGCAGCGAAGTGCCGGTGGTTGGCGTTGACCGAGCCCAGCACGACGTCGTTCTCGGGCACCAGTTCGTCGTTGAGCTCGCCGACGTCGACCGTAAGGGTTCGCCCGCGGGGCGAGACACCGAGCAGGCACGTAACGGCGCCGGGCGCGGCAATCCGATTGGTCGGGCCCCGGTGATCAGCACGCTGGCCAGCGGGCGGCAGCTCTGCTGCATGATCACGTCGACCTGCTCCCACGCCTTGGCCACCACGCTCGTCGGCTCGGTTAGCCCGCCAAGCTGACCGAGGGATGGATTCAGTCTCACGGCGAAGTCAGGCTCGAGCGTGAACAGTTGCGCGCCGTCGCCGTCGAGCTCCTTGATGCCGCGCTCCCGGTACAGGCCGTTGCGGCACACGTCGAACTCACCGCTGCCGCAGCAGGCGCACGGCTCGGGATCAGGGCGGCGAACGATTCCGACGACGAGGTCACCCGCTGAGATGTCGCCACCGGGCGGCCCCGGTGCACTCGCCCCAGGGACTCGTGCCCGAGCACCAGCCAGTCGCGTCCCGGCGGCGCCGATCCGTATACGCCGCCGACGATCTCACGTTCCGTGCCGCAGACGCCCACCGCGAGCGGCTCCACAAGCAGCTCATTGTCGCGGCGCTCCGGCTCCTCGAGCTCGGCGAGCCGGGCCCGACCCGGAACGCCGGCGGTGACGGTGATCCCGACCATGGCGAGGGAGTTACGCCGCCGGGCCGGCCAGTCAAGCGGGCGCGCCATTCATTTTCCGTTCGGGCGAGCGAGCGCGTGAGCGGATCTAATCGCCGGCCAGGAGGCTCGCCGCCACGAGCGCCTCACCGTACATGCGATCCGCCAGTAGGGTCTGGCGGATTCCTTCCTCGATGACCTCGTCCTCATCTGGCCACGCGCCGAGGGCGGTCCAGCACTGCTCGTGTCGGGCTTCGGCGCGAGCGCACACGTGCAATCCGCCGGTTCGGCGCTCGAACCAGAGCGACCGTCCGGACGACATCTCGACGGCCAGCGACAAGTCCGAGACGGCGCGACGAGCATCGTTGCGGAGCTCGATTCGCACCGCGCGGTCGTCGGCGCCGACCATGCCGCTGAGGCCTGCTGCGTGGGCTTGGAGGGGGCGCAGCGACCAGCCTAGTCGCGAGCCGAGCCACCCCACGAGCAGCAGGGCCGGCACGGCCGACGCCGGATGATGCAGGACTCTCATGACGTCGATCGCGTGCAATTCCGCCCGCAGCGGCGGCGGGTCGAACGCAGCTGCTACCCGTCTGCGCCACGGGGAGGCGCGTACCCATGCGAGCTCGACCACGCCGACCTTCTTGTGGATCTCCCGCGCGAAGGCGAGCGCTGCGCGTGCGTCGGGTTCACCCATCGAGTCGAGCAGAACGACGTCCGCGACCGGCAGCAGCCACGGCAGCGCGTCCTGCCCGTCATCGCATGCCCACAGCACAGTGAGTAGGTCGCGCACCAGCAGCGGGTCCACGATCGTCTCGATGTCGCGGAGATGCCGCTGGCCGATTGTCAGGACCGCGGTTTCTCGCAGGAACCCGAACTCGCCGGGGCCGGGATGCACATTGCAGGCGATCTCGGCCACGGCGTCGATCGTGGACCGCTCGGGAGAGATGCCCAAAACGATCGTGCGTGAGACCGCGCGGCGGCCCATCCGATTCAGTCGGCCCAGCGCCGCGTGCTCGCGCCCCGCCGGAGCGGTGGATATCACGTTGATGTATCGCGCGGGAACCGAGCAGTGGCGCTCGCGGAAACGCTCGGCGAGCATCGATCGCAGCGCGGCCTCAACTGCATGGGCCGTGGTGTCCCGCGCGGTCCAGATGCTGACGCCGTCAGGGTCCGCGGCTCGATCAGATACGACGCCACTCATGCCCTGGCAGAAGGATCGATGCGGCCTCGGGCGGTCCCTGCGACTCGGCCGGATACGTCGGCAGCGGACCCGGCATCGCTGCCCATGCCCGCAGGATCGGATCGCAGATCCGCCACTGCTCCTCGATCTCGTCGTTGCGAGTGAACAGCGTGGGGTCGCCAACCATCGCATCGAGCAACAGCCGCTCGTATGCCTCCGGCGACTGCGAGGGAAACGCTGCGCCGTACAGGAAGTCCATGTTCACCGGGCGCACGCGCATGCGCGTTCCGGGCACCTTCACCCCCAGCGAGAGCGCGACCCCCTCGTCGGGCTGGATCGTGAGGATCAGCTGGTTGGGACGCCCCCCGATTCGATCGCCACCGGGGAAGAGCGGATGGGGTGCGGGCCGGAAGCCGACGACGATCTCGGTGAGCTTCCGCGCGAGGCGCTTGCCGGTGCGCAGGTAGAAGGGCACGCCGGCCCATCGCCAGGTGTCCACCTCCAGGCGCAGTGCGGCGAAGGTCTCAGTCCTCGAATCCGGCGGAACCCCCGGCTCCTCGAGATAGCCCGGGATCCGCTCGCCGCCCACGACCCGCCCGACGTACTGCGCGCGGACGGCCATGCTGGAAACGTCTCGGACGGAGGGCGTGTCGATCGCACGTAGGACCTTTGCCTTCTCGTTGCGCACCTCATCGGCGGTGAAGTCGATCGGAGGCTCCATCCCGACATGGCAGAGGAGCTGGAGCAGGTGATTCTGGATGAGGTCGCGCAGGGCGCCGGCCTGGTCGTAGTAGTCCGCGCGTGACCCCACCCCGTCGTCCTCGGCCGCAGTGATCTGGACATAGTCGATGTGGTTGCGACCCCACAGCGGCTCGAAAATGCCGTTGGCGAACCTCAGGGTGAGCAGGTTCTGCACGGTTTCCTTGCCGAGGTAGTGGTCGATCCGGAAGACGGCTGACTCCGGGAACACCGCGAGCACCTGTCGGTTGAGCTGCCGCGCCTCGGCCAGCGAGCTGCCAAACGGTTTCTCGATCACCACCCGTGTGGCCGCGTCCCCGCAATGTGACAGGCCATGCTGTCCCAGCTGCGCGATGATGAGCCCGAAGAAGCGGGGTGCTGTGGACAGGTAGAAACAGCGGTTCAAGGGATCGCCGCCGGCCTCGGCGAGTCGCGAGATAGTGCCCCTCAGCGACGTGTAGACGGTTTCGTCGTCGAACCCTCCTGACATGTAGCGCGAGTTCTCGAGCAGCTGCGCAAGCACGTCCTCGTTCGGGGGACGTCGGGAAAACTGGCGCACCGCATCGGCGGCCAGGCTGCGGAACTCCTCGTCTTCCATGCTGCTACGCGCGATTCCAACCAGGGCGAACCGAGTCGGAAGCAACCCGTCGTGGGCGAGGTTGTAGATCGCGGGGAGGAGCTTTCGCCTGGCGAGGTCTCCGGTGGCGCCGAAGATGACCAGGCTGGTGGCGTGCAGTGGCGGCGGCTCGAGGCCCTCGGCCAGCGGGTTTTCGGTGGGGAGTGCCTCGGCGACGGTCATCGGTCACTCCCGGCCTTAGGCCGAGCTGATGCGGCGGCAAGTGAGGCGTCGCCTTGTGTGCGCCGGCGCGCGGCCTAGGAGCCTGCCGACAGATGGACTCTCCCGCGCGGAAACCGGTCGGCACCCCGGTCGCCGAGTCGCTGGCGCACGCCGAATTTCACGCGCTCGTTGGCGTGAGCGGGCTTGGTTCGACCGTGGTCCGATGCGGATACAAGGACGGGGGGCCCTTCTGGGATTGCGTCGTCACCGGCGGCCGCGAGTGGCACTACATCCGAGTGCTAGGGCCTGATCTCGGCCCATTCCCTCCGCTTTCGAACGAGGACATCGAGTCAGGGATCGACCGGTTTGCCGCGACCTTGCCTTCTGCGGTCCGGCTGCGCGCTCTCCTGAATTTCAATCCGCTGCACATCGATCGGAACGGCGAGATCAGCGACTGACCCGCCGGCCGTCGCCGTCATCAGCCGGTGCCTAGATCGCACGTCGTGATCGACACGCTATGACGTCGAATCCTCATCATCGGGCACTTCGACCAGCTCGACGGATTCCACGACGTTGCCGTTGATCAGCACCACGGCGTTGGCCCGCGTCTGATCGGGCACGTCATAGCCGAGCACGGCACACCCTCGATTGCCGAGCACCTCAGCCAGTGATTTCGTGACCTCGCCTGCCTCCTCTTCATCGGGTAGCCGGTATTGCTGCCCACTCGGATACACGCGAAGGAAGAGCGCCACTGATGTTCGCCAGTAGGTCTTCTTGGCTGACGCTCAACCCGCGCCGCGCATGCCGCTCGCCCGCGCCTTGAATGGTCCTTCCGTCGACCTACGGCCGATTCCGACACCGGCGATATGGGCCGAGGCGTCCGTGCTTGGCCGCCTGTATCAGCCAATCGTCAGATCGATGGCAACGCCGAAAGGAGGACCTGGTGGCCGACCTGATTGTGATCGGCTATGACGACGAGGAGACCGCTGCGCGAGCCGCGGAGGAGGTCTATCGCCTATCGCACGACCTCGTCATCGAGCCCGAAGCCGTGGCCGTGATCGTCCGCGACAAGGACGGCAAGTACAGAGTGACGACAAACCACCACCCGGTGGCGGAAGGCGCGACATGGGGGATGCTGTGGGGTGCCCTGTTCGGTCTGCTCTTCTTCGTGCCCGTGTTCGGGCTCGCGATCGGGGCCGCCTGGCGCGCGCTGTTCGGGGCGATCGAAAAGGCCGGAGTCGACAAGCACTTCCAGGAACACGTCCGCGACATGGTCCAGCCCGGGACCTCCGCGTTGTTCCTGATCGTCGACAAGGTCACCGCCGACAAGGCGCTTGAGGCGCTGAGCAAGTACGGCGGCCGCGTGCTCAAGTCCTCGCTGTCAAAGGACGCGGAGCGCCAGCTGCAAGAGGCGCTGCACGGGGCCGATGGCGCCGCGCGCGTGCAAGAGCCCGAGCCGGCCGGGACCTCATCCTGATCCGAGCGGAGCATCACCAAACCGCTGCGTGAGCCGATGACCGGTCATCGTCTCGCGGTTCACCCACTGTCGCGTCACCGTTGGATCGTCCGGTATGCGGGGGACGTCACTCCGCTGTCCGTGCACGCCACGCGGCAGGCGGCAATCAACCACGCGCGACAGTTCGGTGAACCGGCGATCCACGTCCATGAGCTGGACGGCGAGGAGCATGATGAGTTCGTCGACCCCGACTTCGTGGCGCCGACTCCGGCCGATGTGAAGGGCCCGCATGTCGAGGGGTGGCAAACCAACAAATCGCCTCGCAGTTCCGTCCCGAGTTCCTCAACCGGGTGGACGAGACCGTCCTGTTCAAGCCGCTCACGCCGAGGCGGTCACGGTCGTCGTAGACGTGGTGGCCGACACGCTCGAGGTGCGGTGGCGGGCCGCTACGGGACAACCGAGCGCGGAGGCGCCGGGATCGGAGCGGGAACCTGTGGCCGCGTGACTGCGGGCCGGGTCCGCGTCGGCGCGGACTGGCGAGGCTATTTTTTCAAGTAGTTGAGCACCGCCAGCACCCGCCGGTGAGATAGCTGGTCGTTGCCCACGAGCCCAAGCTGCTTGAAGATGCGCGTGATGTGGCGCTCCACGGCCGAGATCGTGACGAACAGCCTGTCCGCGATCCCTTCGTTGGAGAGGCCCTCGGCCATGAGCGCCAGCACATCCCGCTCCCGCGCGCTCAGCTCGTCGATCGGACGGCTGTCTCGCCGGCGGCCGAGCACGTACCCGATCACTTCGGAATCGATCATCGAGCCACCCCGAGCGATGTGACGCACCGCATCGATGAATGTGGTCGTCTCCGCCAGCCGGTCCTTGAGTAGATAGCCGACGCCCTCCGGCCGATCGCTCAACAGGTCAACCGCGTAGCGAGCGTCCAGAAACTGCGAGAGCACCAGCACCGCCACCGAGGGGTCGATTGCGCGGATCTCGCGCGCCGCGCGCAGGCCGTCGTCACCGAAGCTGGGAGGCATCCGGATGTCGACCACGGCCACGTCCGGATGATGTGCGCGCGCCTTCCGGATCAGGTCATCGGCGTTGCCCGCGGCGGCTACGACGTCCAGTCCCGCCTCCCGCAGCACGTAGATGATGCCTGCCCGGTAGATGGGCTGATCTTCCCCCACCAAGACCCGGGTGGCCCCGGACCGGTTCTCGATTTCGGAGCTTCCTGTTGCACCCACAGTCTCCCTCACCCTCCGAGGTCTCTCCTGCCTTCAGGCTGCGACATCTCCTTTCTCGGGGTTCCGGTCCCCCGCCCGATTCAGCGACCGTGTGGCCCGCGCTCGAGCGGGTGATCTACGACGACGTCGGGAATGCGCTGCTTAAGGCGCGTGGCGCAGCGGTGGACATGACGGTAACCACTACACCGTACCCGAGCAGTCCACGCAGACCAGGACGCTGGCCCTCAGCGTACATGAGGGTCTTCACATCTTAGCTGGCTCGAGTGCTTCGCCCGCGGCCGGCGGTCGCGGCCCGAGGAGCTCACTGCGCCAAAGCCATTGAGCCCGGGATCCTCGGGATGCACTGGGGCGGCACCGGCTCACACACCGCGTGCGAGTGCCGTGCGAGCGCCCGGACGGTGGCCGCGGCCAGCACCGCCGGCGAGCGCGAACACGCCGGCAGCTCGAGGTAGCACGGACCTCTGATCTCACTCGCAACGAACGACCACGACCAGCCGGTGTCTGGCCCGACGATCGTGACCCCGTCCCGCGTCCATCCGGCGCATTCCCGCCGCTGCGCGTTGCCGCAGACCCGGGCGGCGATATCGTGGACCACGAGGCGGTGAGGTGGACCGTCGCCGAGCGCCAGGCGGGCCACGCAGAACCCACCGGCGAGCGAGTCGCAGACGGGCGTCAGCACTACTTCGGCCGTGGGAGCGACGATCGCAAGACGCCGGGTCAGATCCACGAACGGCTCGTCGCCGGGGCCGTAATCGGCCACGACGTGGATGAGATCGGGCGCCCGGAAGCGCAGCCAGGGAACGCCTGCCGTCGCCACCGAGCTTACGCCGACAGTCACGAACCCGGACTTACGCCCGCAGCCGTCTCAGACAACGGCCCCTCCAGCTCGTTGACCAGCTCCGCGACGGACTCGACGATCCGCGAGGCTCGGTAGGGGAAGCGCTCGGCCTGCTCGCGGGAGGTCACGCCGCTCAGGACGAGGATCGTCTCGAGCCCCGCCTCCAGCCCGGCCACGATGTCGGTGTCCATACGGTCGCCGATCATCGTCGTGGTTTCCGAGTGGGCGCCGAGGGCGTTCAGCGCTGAGCGCATCATCAGCGGGTTGGGCTTGCCGATGAAGTACGGCGCGACGTCGGCGGCGTGGCTGATCAGGGCCGCCACCGAGCCGGTCGCCGGCAGCGGGCCCGCCGGCGATGGGCCCGTCGGATCGGGGTTGGTCGCGATGAAGCGCGCGCCGGCCAGCACCAGGCGGATCGCGCGGGTGATGCGCTCGAAGCTGTATGTACGCGTTTCGCCGAGCACCACGTAGTCGGGATCGCGGTCGTTCAGCGTGTAACCCGCCTCGTGCAGGGCGGTGGTCAAGCCCGCCTCGCCGATGACGAACACCGACCCGCCCGGACGCTGCTCGTCGAGGAAGCGCGCCGTGGCCAGTGCCGAGGTCCAGATCGCCTCCTCGGGAACGTCGACGCCATTGACGCGCAGCCGGGCCGACAGGTCGCGCGGGGTGTAGATCGAGTTGTTGGTCAGTACGAGGAACGGGAGCTCCAGCTCGCGCAGCCGCGACAGAAACCCATCCGCACCGGGAATCGCGCGCTCCTCGCGCGCGAGCACCCCGTCCATGTCGAGCAGCCACGAACGGGTCTGAACCCGCGTCGCGTGCGTTACCTCGGCCATCGTGTCTGGACATAGGCCGGGCGCGTCACGAATCGAGGTTGATTTGCCTGCAGGAGACCTGGTCCCCCCGACATGATCGGGACAGCTCTGCGGGCTATTCGAGATCCGACAAGCCCGGACCCCCGGGACGGCGAGGTCGCCGGCGGGCCCCAGCCCGGGAGCTTGGAACAGGCTGAGCGCGGCCTACCGCTCTAGGCGTGTCGACGACGACGCCACGCACGCGCGATGCGAAGGGGGGTCATTCCGAGCGGCGCCCGTCGGCCGATGTCGTCGCGATCTTCGCGGTCCAGCGCGGTGGCGTAGCGTCGGGCGAGTTCTGGCGTGGGGTAGGGCTTGGTGCCGCCTGTTCCGCAGCCGCGCTGGCAGTGCCAGCGCATTGTTCGGTCGTCGCTCGAGAAGCGGTAGCGGTGGCCGAGGAGTTTGCAGCGCAGCATCGGGTTGGGTAGTAGGACGGGATGTTATGAGTACCAGCACGGTCGAGCGTCGGGTGTCGGGCCGCACGATCCGTACTTCGATTCCTGCTCGTCTGGATCGGCTTCCGTGGTCGCGTTTTCATTGGCGGGTGGTGGTCGGGCTGGGGACGGTGTGGATCTTGGATGGTTTGCAGGTGACGATCGTGGGTGCGGTCGCGGCGCGGCTGACCGAGCGGGGCAGCGGGCTGCACTTGAGTTCGGCGAGTATCGGTACGGCCGGGGCGATCTACGTGGCGGGGGCGTGCATCGGTGCGCTTTTGTTCGGGCAGCTGACGGACCGCTTCGGGCGTAAGAAGCTTTTCGTGGTGACGCTCAACCTGTATCTGGTGGCGACGGTGGCCACGGCGTTCTCGTTCGCGCCTTGGTACTTCCTCCTGTTCCGGTTCCTGACTGGCATGGGTATCGGCGGGGAGTACGCGGCGATTAACTCGGCGATTGATGAGCTGATCCCGGCTCGTAACCGCGGGCGGGTGGACCTGTCGATCAACGGCAGCTATTGGGTCGGATCGGCGATCGGCGGTTTTGCCGCGCTGGCGCTGCTCGACACGGCGCTGTTTCCCAAGGATGTGGGGTGGCGGCTGGCGTTTGGGCTGGGCGCGATCCTGGGGCTGGGGATTCTGTTGGTTCGCCGCCGGCTGCCGGAGAGTCCCCGCTGGCTGTTCATTCACGGCCGGGAGGACGAGGCCGAGCGGATCGTCGATCAGATCGAGGAGGAGGTGCGGCGCGACGCCGGCGTCGAGTTGGAGCCGCCGGAGGGCGAGATCGCCGTGCGCCAGCGTGAGTCCATCCCGTTCCGCGAGCTGGCCCGGGTCGCGATCACCCGCTACCCGCGCCGCGCCTTTCTCGGGCTCGCTTTGTTCGTGGGTCAGGCGTTCCTCTACAACGCGGTGGTCTTCGATCTTGGCACCCTGCTCCATGAATTCTTCGCCGTCGGTAGCGGCTCGGTCCCGTACTACATGGCGATCTTCGCGGTCAGCAACTTTTTCGGGCCGCTCCTGCTGGGGCGGTACTTCGACACGGTGGGGCGGATCCCGATGATCTCGGGCACGTATCTGGGGTCGGCTGTGATCGTGGCGGCGCTGGGCGTGCTCTTGATCACGACGCATCTGACGACATGGACGTTCATGGCGTTCGTGCTCGGCGCGTTCTTTCTGGCCTCAGCTGGTGCGAGCTCCGCCTATCTGACGGTCAGCGAGGTGTTCCCGATGGAGACAAGGGCGTTGGCGATCGCGTTCTTCTTCGCGATCGGGACGGCCGCCGGCGGGATCGTCGGACCCCTCGTGTTCGGTCAGATCATCCACAGCGGCAACCGGCACCTCGTCGCGATCGGGTTCTTCATCGGCGCCGGCGCGATGGCGCTGGGTGGGATCGCCGAGCTGCTCTTCGGGGTTCGGGCCGAGCAGCAGTCGCTTGAGAACATCGCCAAGCCGCTGACCGCCGAGGAGGCGGAGGAGCTGCTGCCACTCCCGGTGACGCCGGAGGCGCGGCCGCTGCCCGACGTCTATCGCGAGCGGCACGAGGCGGTGCGCACGCGCGAATTGGCAGAGGACGAACGTGCGACTGCCGCCGAGCGCAGGGCGACGCTCCAGGCGGGCGCGATGGACCCCGAAGCGGAGGCGGCGGAGCTGCGCGCGGAGGGTCTCGACGAGCTCGCTGCCGCGCATGAGGAGCGAGCCCGGGCGCTCCAGGCGCGATCGGAACCGGAGCGCCGGATCGCTCTCGAGCGAGCCGCGGCCGCGGAGCAGCGAGCTAGGGTCTTTCAGGAGCGGGCGGCGGCCCTGACGGCTGCGAGCGAAGCCGAAGCCCAAGCACACGCGATGCTGGCCGAGGCGGCCGCCGAGCGCGCCCGCGAGCGTGAGCAGCGGGCGCTGGCCGAGGAGGCACGCGCGGAGGCGAGCCGCCTTCGCGGACCGGCCGCCGATCTCGCCCGTGCCCGCGCGGAGATGCACGAGAGCTGGGCCACCGTGCACTCCGCGCGCGGCGCTGCGCTCGAGGCCCGGAGTCGGAACGACGAAGCGGCCGCCGCCGAGTTCGAGCGCCAGGCGAGGGATCGCGAGCTGATCGCGCGCGCGGCCGAGCAGCGCGTCGACGCCGCCGAGCACCGCGCGAGGGCGGCGGCGCTGCGCGCGGAAGACGCGGTCCTCTCCCAGGCCGAGCGTGAGCAACGGATCCGTGAGCGCACCGCGAGCGACCGGCAGCGCGAACGCCACGGGGTGCGCCGCTTCCGTCCCGGCCCCGGCAGCTCGTTCTACTCCCCGGGGATGAGTGGCACGAGCGGTCCCGCCAGCCGACGGGCCGCCCGAGCACGCGAGAATCTCGACCGCGAGATCTCGGTCATCGCGGAGGCCCTGCGCCAGCACGGCGCCCTCGAACGCGAGGAACTCAAGAACCTGGTCGGAGGACGCTACTGGGGTCCGGGTCGCTTCGCCGCCGCCCTCCGAGAGGCGATCCAGGAGGGCCTGGCGCGCCGCCGCTCCCGGACGATCTTCGAACCCGGCCCCGCCGCCGCCGAACCCGGACTCCAGGCGCCAGACGAGACCGGCGCTACCGAGCAAGGAACCCCACGTGGTGCGACAACCGCACAGCAATAGTTGGTTCGTCGCCGGAACCGGCCTAGTTCGTAGTTGGAGATGGGAGATTCGCCGCTTCAGATCATCTTGCTCGGTCCTCCCGGAGCGGGCAAGGGAACGCAGGCCTCCCGACTCGCCGAACGACTCGGGCTCGTCCATCTCAGTCCCGGACGCATCCTTCGCAAGCAGGTCGCAACCGGTTCGCCTGAAGCCGAACAGATACGCGAGCTGATGACGGCCGGCGAGCTCGTCCCGGACGAGTTCATCGACAGGCTGGTGAGGGGGCAACTCGAGTCGCTGGCGCCAGACCAGGGCTTCGTCCTCGACGGCTACCCTCGAACTCCGAGTGAGGCGCGGTCCCTCCACGGGGCGCTTGAGCAGCTTGGTCGCCTCGACCCGCGGCCCTTCGCGGTCTGGCTTGAAGTGCCCCGGAACGTCCTAGCCGAGCGGCTGCGGCACCGGCGGATCACGCAGGATCGCCCGGATGACTCCGACGCCGCAATTGCGCGGCGGCTCGAGATCTACGAAGCTCAAGCCGGGCCGCTGCGAAAGGCGCTCGCGGGCTTGACCGATTCCGTGACGATCGACGGCAACCGACCGCCCGACGAGATCACGGACGAGATCCTGCGCGCCGTCGCTCAGAGGGTGGCTCGCGCCCGAGATTCTGAGATGAGCTTCCAGATGAGGGACAGGTAGTCGTCAACTCACGAAGATGCTCAGCTTCGCGATTGCGGCTTGCTCGATCTGGCGGATGCGCTCCGCACTGACCCCGAGCGCATCGCCGATCTCCGTCAGCGTCTGCTCGTGCCGGCCGATGCCGTAGCGCGAGCAGACGACGGTACGCTCCCGCTCGCTAAGCATTTCGAGCAAGCGGGGCAGCTCGCGGGTCAGCAGTCGATGCTCGGCGCGCTCGTAGGCATCCTGGGCGTGCGGATCGGGAAGCTGCTCCGCCGGCTTGACCGCGTCGCTGCCTTCTCCAGCGCTCGGCTCATCGAGACTGCGCGCCATTCGATCGACACAGACCAGCGATTCGACCTGGCTTCGTGGCAGCCCGAGAACCTGTGCCACGTCGCGGCACGTCGCTTGTCGAGCCCGGCTCTGCTCCAGCGCGCGTTGGGCCTTCTTCACTCGCGCCAACTGCCGCAGCGCGCGGTCTGACAGCACGAGCGGCCCCGACAGCTCCGAGACGACCTGCTGCATCGCCTGGCGCACCCACCAGGTGGCATACGCCCAGAACGGAATTCCCAGCTCCACGTCGTAGCGCTCGAGCGCTCGCAATAAGCCGACCACGCCCTCCTGCAGCAGCTCGTTCCACTCCACCCGCGTCGAGTTGCGATACATCCGCGCGACGCTCGCGATGGATGGCCGGAAGGCCTCGATCAACTGCTCGCGCTCCCGCACGCCGCCGTGCTTGGCGGCGATCACAATCTCGCGTTCTCGCCGAATCGAGCGGTGTCCTACCGAAGTGCCTGGTCGCGCCCGGCGAGAACGGGAGAAGTGCGACTGGGCCGGCGAGAGGCGGCGGGGTGCGGTGAGAGCTGGGCTCGAGGTGGCAGTTGTCATGGCCAGAAACCTGCCCCCGAGAACGGCCACTCGAGCTTGGGCGCGCTCCACAACCAGCCGGGGACAACCCCACAATGATTCGTGGGCCGGCCCTGGACTGGTGTTGCCCGCATCCTCGATGCCTGACCGGACCACTGCCGCACCGATCCCGAGGGCGCGATCGACAGGTTTGCGGCGTCCTTGCCGACCGAGCACCGGTTACGTGCCCTCCGGAACGCAAACCCGCTGCATCTCTACCGGAGCGGGGAGATCACCGACTGAGTGCCCCCCGGCGGGTCAGGAACGGTGGTGCCGATAGGCGTAGGTGGCCTCGCGCACAGCGGCGTCGCTCTCGAGCGCGCCGCCGAGCGCGCCGCCGACGGTGCCGAGTGCGCTGGCGAGCAGGGCGAGGCGCAGATAGTCGCCAAACTCCGCACGATGTCCGATCTGTGCGGATATCACCGATGGCTCAAGCATCAGACCGGCCGCGAGCAGGCTGACCGCGCAGACCGCCGCATATAGGACGACGATGCCGAAGCTGACCGTGATCACGGTCACGATGTTGAACAGGATCGCCTGCTCCCTGGCGCGCCGATGGGGCACGCGCTCCCACAGTCGGTGAGCGGCGATCAGCGTGACCACCGCGACGACGATCGTGGCGAGGCAGACCGCCGCGAGTCGTGGCGCATTGAGGCTCGAGGCGATCCGCCAGACATCGCTGGTCACGATTGCGAACGCGGCCGCACCTAGAGCACCGATCAGGGCGCGGGACAGTCGCGTGGTCAGCCGCCACGGATGATTGGCGCGAACCATGCCGGCGAGCAGCCGCAGATTCCCCAATACGACGCGATGGAGCAGCGCGACGCCCTCGAGCGCGTCAGCACCTTCGACCTCGCTTGCCAGCTGGACCAAGCGCCGGTTGACCCGCCGGCGCGTATCGTCGCTCCTATGCTGCGGCGATCCTGCGGTGTCACCGGCAATCACGCCGACCGCATCGACCACGGAGTCGACCAGCTGGCGGGCCGGCATCGGTCCCAGCGCGGGCAGGGATACCACTGCCGCGCCATGAGTGGGACTCGAATGCGTCAGGAGCGGGCGGCGACCGATCCGCAGCGGGAGCTCAGTCACGTAAACGACTAGATCCCAGTCCTCCGTCAGCAGCCGCGAGCGAGCGGCGTCCACGACATCCGGCAGCACCGCAGGCGGCGTCAGCAACAGCTCACGCACCACCGTGATCTCCCACTTCACGCTCGGATATCGCTCCGATAGCTCCTCGCTGACGTCCTCTGCCAGCTTCTCGACGTCCCGCTCATGGAGGGCGGGCGTCACCACCACCCCGACGTGGATCGTGACAGCGCCGTTTGGGCTCGGCTGCGCGGCCGCATCCGCGGTCTCCGCGTCACCGGTCGCCGTCACGTGCGCTGTCCGCGGAGGACGTCATGGGGTCGAGGCTAGGGCCGCGGCTCCTCGTCGAGCACTTCGAGTAATTCCGTGCACTCCACCACATTTCCGTTGATCAGCACCACGGCGTCGGCGCGGGGCTGATCTGGAACGTCATAGCCCAAGGTAACGCAGCCGCGGCTTCCGAGGACTTCCGCAAGCGACTTCGTGACCTCGCCAGCCTCTTCGTCCCGAGGTAAGCGGTACTGTTGCCGGCTTGGATAGACCCGGAGGAAGAGCGCCATTGATGCCCGCATTAGGCCTCGTTGGGATCGGCTCAAGCCGCCGCCGGGCGGGAACTCCCGGCCCGGCTTGAACGGCGTTGCCGCCGGCCTAACGCCCATTCCGATCGCGAACGCCGAAAGGAGGACCGGGTGTCTGACCTGGTCGTGATCGGCTATGACGACGAGGGGATCCCCGGTCGGGCGGCGGAGGAGGTTGCACGGGTGGCGGATGACCTGATCATCCACCCGGAACCCCGGACAGCTCGCAGTGGACCGTCCCTGCGCCCGAACGCTGCTTAGTTCAAGCCTCGAAGTTCCTCTCAGTGCCGGTCCCCCGCGACCGTCGCTGCAGCGCGGCCGGGCAATCGGCGTGGCACCGGTGGTTGACCACTTCCCTGCAGGCTGTGCGCTCGTGCCCGCTCGGTGCACGCGGTCCTGCCATGTGGGCGGGATCGCGGTTGAAGGTGAGCGGCCGGTGCTGGCGGGTGTCGCACCTTTGTGACGTCGGTGCTACACTTCGGCTCTGTGCCAACGACCAAGCCTCGATACACGGTGACGGACACCGGGCATCTCGCGGAGTTGCTCGACGCGGCGGCGCGCCGCTGGCCGGATGTCGTTGACCGCAAGCAGCTGCTGCTCCGGCTCGCGGAGGAAGGACACCACGCGCTTGCCAGCGCTGAGGTCGCAATGGTTGCGCGTGATCGGCGCGGCCGGGTTGCGCTGGCGCTCGAGCGGATCCCGTCGCTGGTTGACGTCGATCGGTTGCTCTCCGATGAGGCGTGGAGCTGACTGGGGCTCGCGAGCGGCGCTGGTTGCTTTTGGACAAGTCGGCGCTCGTGCGCGGTCCGAGGATCGAAGGAACCTGGGGGGAGCCGTGCCTGTGCGCGGTCACGAGGCTCGAGATGCTCTACAGCGCCCGTTCCGCTCGTGCCTACGAGGAGCTGGAGATCGAGCTCGACACGTTTCATCAGCTCCGAGTGGACGCCGAGACGATCGCAATCGCGCTGACCGCTCAGCGTGAGCTCGCGACACACAGTCAGCATCGCGTACCGATCCCCGACCTGCTGATCGCCGCGTGCGCCCACCAACACCAAGCGGCCGTGCTGCACGTCGACCGGCATTACGAGACGCTTGCTCGGGTTGTGGCGTTCACCCCAGTGAGACTCAGTGGCTGAGGACGCGCGCAGGGGAGGGCGCTGCGCCGAGATGCGTGAGCTGCCAGCGAAAGCAAGACCGGCGAAGTTTCTGCTTGACCCTGGCAGCGCAGCACATCGCGCGGCCTTCGATCGAGCTCTCGCTGCCAACGCGACAATGCGCTGGCGCTGCTCGTCCGCGTCCGCTCTGGGGAGTCTTCAACCCGCCACTGCTGTCAAGCGCGATCAACTACCCTCGTCGCGGCTGCGGAGCGTGCCGGCGACGTCGAGCTCGCCAGAGAACCCGCGTCGGCCGCGCCCGGGGGGCGGCTGATCGCGGCGAGGGCGCTGGGCCTGATGCAGCAGCGCCTTCGGGAGCATTCAGGCGTAGAACGAGGCACTCGCCGCCGATGAGATCTCACCCAACGATCGCCACCTCGTGGCCGCACCCCGCCAGGCACCCGTGCGAGCAGCTTTCGCGCCGGCGCGGCGCCGATCACGATTGCGTCGTCGACGTGCTGGCTCATCGAATCCTCCTTGGGGAGGTCGGGGGAGACTCGATGATTGCTGATCGGCGCCGCTACGGCCGGCGGGATCTAGGCGGTGGACATTTTGTGCTCGAGCTCAGCCGAGGCCAGCCGCGCCCCCTTGAGCCTCGCCGAGATCTTCTGCATCGCGATGTCCCGGGCGAAGTCAGGCGAGCCGTGCAGCGGCTTGATGTCGCGGCTGAACGGAGAGAAGCCGCAGTCGTCGGTGGCGCCGAGGCGGTCCGCCGGGATGTACTCGGCTGCGGTCAACAGCTCGTTCCGGACGTGCTCGGGCGTCTCGACCTCGGGACTGAGGGGGTTGATGACGCCCATGAAGCACATCTGCGAGACACCGTCCGCGTCGTCGCGGCGGTACTGCCCGCACAGCTTGTAGACCGATTCCCGGTCCTCTTCGCTTGCGCACTGGATCAGGAAGTAGCCGGCGTTCATGTCGAACATGTGCTCGAGCAGCAGTTCGTAGGGCACCTCCTTGCTGTGGACCGAGTCACAGTCGCCGCCCGGGCAGGTGTGGATGCCGATGCTCCTGCGCTCCTCGGGCGTGAAGCGCGCGAACAACCGATTGTTGAGGTCGATGAACTCGCCGAGCATGTTCTTCCCGGTCCAGGGATTGCGGGAATCGTTCTTGTTCGCCAGCCGGCCCTCGGTGAAGTCGACCGACACCCGGACCGCGCCGGCGGCGAAGCACTGGCGGATGTCCTTCTCGCATTCGTCGATTACATCGGCCAGGAACTGCTCCCGCGAATAGCCATCGAGTTCCCCCTCCAGCGGATACAGGAGGCTCATCATCGACGGCGAGATCACCGCCTGCTTGACAGGATGATTGGCCGTCTTGACGTTCTTCTCGACGAACTCGGACGCATAGGTCTTGTAACGGAACGGCCCCCCGGTCAGCCGCGGCAGCTGGCGATGATGGCCGTCATCGAAGATCGCGAAGAACTGCCCGTCCCCGGCCAGGTTCTCTGCCAGGCCGGTGCCGGCCAGCGTGTCCGTGATCGAGTACGTCGCGAAGCTCGACTCCCGCTGCTCGCCGTCGGTGACGATCGGCTCGCCCGTGGCCTCCAGGCGCCGGATCGAATCCTCGGCCGCGGCATCCTGCTCGGCCTGTAGCTGCTGCCATGTGATCTTGCCCTCGTCGTAGTCGGCGTAGGCCTGTTGGAGCTTCATCGGCCGTGGGAGCGACCCGACGAGCTCAGTGGGAATTGCCATGAACCGTGCCCTCCTGATAGGAGATCGCTTACAGATGACCAGCCCAAGCCGCGGCGCCGGAACCGGGTGTCGGTCCCGACATCGCGAGACTGACCGGTCTCCCGCTCGCCTCGGGACGTTACTACTAGGCGGAATTAGGAGTCAAGTGCCGCGGCCCGAACCTTCGAGCGCGTCGCGCAGCAACAGCGCGGCGATTCGCTGAGCCCGCCGGGCCGCGTCTTGATCGCCCTCGCCGGCGGCGATGATCGAGCCCTTCATCAGGATGTGCCACTCGCGGGCGAAGCTCTCGGGCTCCCGGATTCCCGCCCGTCCGGCGAGCTCGGCGAGGAAGTCGCGAATCCTCTGCAGGTACGCACTCGATTCGACGTGTAGGGCGTGCCCGGGGTCGGGATGCTCGAGCATCACGTTGATGAAAGAGCAACCCTCGAACTCAGGGGCGCGGAACCAGGCGTCGAACACGTCGAAAATAGCCAGCAGCTGCTCGCGCGGATCCGCGCTTCGCTGCTCGACCTCACCCTGAAGCCAGCTCCGGGTCCAGAGCTCGTCGCGGCGCTCCAGGAACGCCACCACGAGGTCCTGCTTGGAGGCGAAGTGGCGGTACATCGTTTGCCGGGCTACGCCCGATCGCTCGATGATCGCGTCGATTCCGACCGCCTGGATGCCTCGACGCGCGAACAGCTCGTACGCCGCCTCGAGCAGCCGCTCCCGCGCTCCGCTGCTTCCCCTCTCGCGGTCACCCAGAAGCGCAGAATCCGTAGCCGCCACGCCGAGAATCTAGCATCGGTCAGACCGTCGACCGGTCGGCCAGCTCACCCTCGGGTTCGAGACGGAGTGTGGGAGGGGTCGTGCCCGGACGCGCAGTCCACCCTCGACCGGGACGATGCGCATGCGAGCTCGAGCGTCGAGCGTTGAGCGTTGAGCGTTGAGCGTTGAGCGGCTCGATGGTCACGATCCGCTCGGCCAGCCGCTGGTCGTCGACCTGCCCCTCGATCTGTATCGCCGAGCCGCTTGCGCTGCTACGCCGGCGAGCGCTGTCGTCGTCCCGCGGATCAGAGTGATCGAACAAACCGCCCACCGAGGCGACATCGCTCACGGTCCTTTTGAGTTCCGTGACCGACGGCCGCCGGACCCCTATGTCCGCGTCGACACCAACGACTACTCGCTTGATCCCATGTCAACACGGATCTCCACCCGCTGGCTGATCAGTCTCTTCATCGGGCTGGCCTTCTTCGCGATCCTCGTCTGGACCTCAGGCCAGACCATCATCGACGTGTTCCACCGGATCCTCGGCAGCGGCACCGGGAACGTCGCGCTATCGATCGCGATGCTGGTCGTGTCGCTGATCTCGTTCGTCCTGGCGATCTATGGCGCTCGGATGGCCGATATCGGAGTTGATCCCGCGCCGAGCGCCGGTCTACACGAGGTGGACGTTTCGCTTGACGGTCTGGATGACGTCGTCGATGTTGCCGTTGAGCGCCTGCTTGGCGAAGCTCAGCGAGAACCCTTCGGCCTCGCCAAACGAGACATGGGGTGGGAGGCTGAGGGCGTCGGGTTCGACGACCGCGTCCAGCAGCGCCGGCCCGGGAGTGGCAAGGAACTGTGCGACGGCGTCTCGGACGTCTCCGGGGTTTTCGACTCGGATGCCGGTGAGGCCGATCGCTTCGGCGACCTTGGCCAAATCCGGATTGGCGAACTTGATCCCGTACGGCTGGATTCCGGCCTCTTCCATCTCGATATGCACGAATTGGAAGCCGCTGTTGTCGAGCGCGACGAGTTTGACGGGGAGCTGGCGCTCGGCGATCGTGAGCAGGTCGCCCATCAGCATCGACAGGCCCCCGTCGCCGCAGATCCCGATCACCTGACGGCCTGGGTAGGCAAGCGCGGCTCCGATCGTGTTCGGCATCGCGTTCGCCATCGATGCCCATGAGAACGAGCCGATGATGTTGCGCTTCTGCTTGGCGGTGATGTACCGCGCCGTCCAGATGCACGCGGTGCCGGTGTCGGCACACACCACGGCGTCGTCGCTGACTAGCTCGTCGAGGGTGGAGACGAGGTACTCGGGCCGGATCGGCGCGAGCTCTAGTCCGCGGGTGACGTAGTGGCTCATGTTCTTGCGCCACTCCTGGGTCGTCTTGAGCGCGCGGCTCAGATGGTGATTCTCGTGTTTCTGGGCGACGAGCGGCAGCAGGGCGGCGACGGTGTCCTTGATGTCGCCCACGAGTCCCATGTCGATGTGTGTGCGGCGTCCGATGATCGATGGACGTCGGTCGACCTGAACCTTCTTCGCCTTCTTCGGGTAGAAATCGTTGAGCGGGAAGTTCGTGCCGAGCAACAGGCAGAGGTCACAATGTTGCATCGCGTCGTAGGCACCACCCCAGCCGAGGAGGCCGGTCATTCCGACCGCGTTCGGGTTTCCCCACTCGAGCCACTGCTTGCCGCGGTACGCGTACCCGACCGGCGCCTGTAGCTTCTCGGCCAACTCCACCACCTCGTCGTGCGCGTCGCGACATCCGTCGCCGCCGAAGATCGTGACCGAACCGGCCGCGTCAATCATCTCAGCCAGCGTGCGCAGGTCCTCATCGCTGGGCCTGAGTAGCGGCGGGTTGTGCGTAACCGCCTGATAGGAGTCGTCCGGGACCTTGCGGACAGCGACGTCACCCGGGACAGCGATGACCGTGGGGCCGTGCTCGCTCAACGCGGTCCGGATCGCCGTCTGCACCACCGTGCGGGTCTGCGCGGGATTGACGAGCCGACCGGTGTACAGCGAGGCGATTTGGAACGTCGTGTACGGGTTGATCTCTTCGATCGTGCCGGTGTCGATCAAGCTGGACACGGTGTCGCCGGCGATCGCGATCACAGGGACGCCCTCGCGCTGAGCATCCATCAGCCCATTGAGAAGGTGCATGACACCCGGGCCTGCCGTGCCACACACCGCGACGAGATTCCCGGTCAGGGATGCCTCGGCGACCGCCGCGAACACTCCAGCTTCCTCGTTGCGTACCTGGATGAACTCGACGCGACCACCACGCCGCAGCGCATCGATGACAGGATCCAGCGCGTCACCGACGATGCCGTAACAGCGCTTCACGCCAGCGCTCGCGAGCATCGACCACAACACATCTGCGACAGATTCAGACATTTCTCGACCTCCGTTGTAAGGGCGATGTGTTCACCGCGTGTCTAACTGTGACCCAGTTGAACGGTGCTCCCCTGGGACGCTCCAAGGCGAGCGCCGCCGACGCGAACAAGCGCGGCGCGCATCCTCAAGCGCCCTCCTGGAGAGCTTTTATGGGCCCAAATTGGCGCCTCAGGAACAGATACGACACGGCACCGCCGATCAGTGGCACCAGCAGGCCGACGGCCGTGTAGAGGAGCACCGCCCCGACGGCCGCGTTGTGCCCGACGCCGTAGAGGGCGAGCATCCCGGCGATTCCGCCAACCGCTCCGAGCCCGGCCGGTAGTGGGATGAACCCACCAAGCGCGCCGATGATGTAGGCCATCATCACCACCGGGAAGCCGGGAACTGGGTGCGCGTGGATCGCGAAAAACGCCGTCCACAGAACCAGCGCGTCGAAGATCATGTAGGCGAGCGCCCCGACCAGACTCTGACGCCGATCGCCGTGAAAAACGATCCGATTTGTGGCCGCCACGGCATTCGCGAGTGACGTGATCGCGCCAGCAATCTTTCGGTGATGCGGCTCCACGCGCTTGCCGTACCGCGGGGCCCCGCGGGCGAGCAGCAGCACCGCGGCGATCCCCGCCGCGACGATCACTGCGGGGACCAGCGACAGGAGCAGATTGCGCTCGCCGGGAAAGATGCCCGTCGCCAGGCCGACACCGAAGACGATCAGCGCCAGTGCATACACCGCCAAATCGAGAAAGTTCAGGGTGAACTGGCGCTCGGCGATCGTCTTTGGGGCCATCCCGAACCGGTGAAGGATCCAGCCGCCTACGCCCGCGCTGGCAATCGAGCCGCCGGGTACGATCATCCCTCCGCCCAGCTGCGCCCACGCCGCATGCGCGCCGGTCCTCGCCCGTCGCCCGTCACTGCCGAGTACGTTGTCCGGATCGACGATCTGCCGCCACGACGCGACGAACCCGTATTCGGAGATCACCTCGAGCGCAATAGCTCCCAACACCCAAGGCCAGCCGACGTGCTGGAGGCTGCTGAGTGCGTGCTTGAAGCTCGGGACCAGCTTCACCAGGAAGTAGCCGAAGACGAGCCATCCCAGGAGCTTCAGCCCGCTCGTCTGAAGGCGGGCCCGCGCCTCGCTGAGAACGTGCCGGGTGTGTCTCGCCTGCGCACGCGCGGGCGTGGCTCGATCGACGGTGGCGGCCATCCCGATCTCCGGTCACGTCCACCGGTCAGCGGAGCCGCGACCGGTCGTTGTCAGCGAAAGCCCAACCCCCAGACCAACGACGCCGGCCACCATCGGGATCACCCCGACGGTGCCGATGTCGATCCCGGCCTGGGTCTCCTTGACCGCGAATTCGAGGCTCGCGCTCATGTCGATTGCGGAGGGCTTACTCGGAGGGTCATGAGTGTTCAATGGACCTAAGACCGTCCGCCGGCCCAGTCATGAAACGGCCTCCAGCCATACATGCCCGTTATCAGCAAGCGCTCGTCGCGGCATGCGATCTGGGCTGGGTGCCGAATGGGTCGGTCCGCAAAAGCTCGGGTTCTCCATGAACGGATCGACCGCCCGCCTTCCGCGGACGGTCGAACCGGTGCCGCCGGGCGGAGCGATCAGGAGCGGGCGGCGGCGAGACTCGGGTGCTCGGGATGGCCGCACGCAGGCGTCGAACCGTTGGTCGCTGCGCGTACGTCTGGTCGACGTCGTGTGGCAAGTGCTTGAGCTCGAATGACAGGACGATCCGTGAGACACCGACCGCGACCGCCCGGATCCCACCGACCGTGACCAGCGCCGCCACGTCGTTCGCCCGGCTACTGGTCGGCTCGGTCGTGATCGGCGCAAGAGCGGGCGAGCCCGCAACGGCAAGCCCTGGACCGTAGACGTCTGCTTTATCGCGAACAGGGGCGTGACGTCTTGAGCCCAGCTTCGCTTGACGGCAGCTTCGGGGCGACCCGTCAACTCCAATAAAGGGCAAACAACATGAAGCGAGCAGTGAAGGGCCTTCTCGCGCTGGGGTTTCTCCGACGCAGGCGCCACCGGCACGGTGGTCGCTTCCACCGGTGAATGCCGGGACCAGCGCCGAGTGACACTGGACTGCGCCCGCTTGACGGCGGGCGCAAGTCCAGCCGCGCACTCGCGATCAACTGGCACCGCCGTCGATACCGGGTGCCGCACGGCGCCGAAGCGTGGCGGGTCGACGGATACGTCCTGGCTGAAACGCGAGTGGCTGCGCCGGGAGCGAAGGCGGCTGGACGCCCGCGAGGAGCTGCGCAGCGCGCTCGAAATGTTCACCGCGATGGGAATCGAGGCATTCGCCGGACGGGCCGAGCGCGAACTGCTGGCCACCGGCGCGCGCGTAGGCAAGTGCAGCGTCGGACTCGGGATGAGCTCACAGGCCAGGAGGCTAAGATCGCGCGGCTCGCGGGCAGCGGCGGTGCTGCAATGGCGCGCCTCCGAGGCGTGAGGTCGTCCATTCCCGAGTTGCTACGCTGCGCGCGCCGGCGAGGCTGAGATCGAGCGCAGCCGGTGAAGCGCCTCCCGCTCGATCTGCCGGCTCCGCTCTTCGCCCACACCTAGCCACTGCGCGATCTCTTCGTGACTGTGCACGGGGTTGTCATTGAGGCCGTAGCGCCGGATGAGCACCTCCCGGTGGCGCTCGGGCAGCAGGCGGAGCATCGCCGAAACCGCATCGCGGTCTTCGAGCTCGATTGCGGCCGCTGACGGATCGACGGCTCGGTCGTCGGCTACGAGGTCGCTGAGCGCTGTCCGGTCTTCGCCGACCGGCTCGTCGAGCGAGGCGGTGACCCGCGCGGCGGCCCGTAGCGAACGCACGGTCGTTTCGTTGAGCTCCGCGCGTTCCGCGATCTCGGCGTCTGAAGCGCGCCGCGGGCCGGTCCGCTCAAGGTTCGCTTCCGCGTCTCGCACGGCGGCAAGTTGCCGGTTGGCCTTCGAGGGGATTCGAATCACGTTGGAGCCGGCGAGCGCGTCGAGGATCGAGCGCCGGATCCACCACACCGCGTAGGTCGAGAACTTCACCTGGCGCCGGTGATCAAACCTCTCCACCGCCTTCATCAATCCAACGGTTCCCTCCTGGACGAGGTCGTCGAACGGAACGCCTCGGCCGCGGTACGTCCTCGCGACCGCTTGCACCAACCCGAGGTTGCGTTCGATCATCTCTTGCTTGGCGTCGAGATCGCCGTGCTCGATTCGCTTCGCGAGTCCGGCCTCCTCCGTAGCCGACAGGAGCCGACCGCGACGAGGTTGGCGCCGCGCGCCGGGATGTAGTTCGGTGACGCTCATGTCCCCGGTCCCGGGTCCGGCAGGAGGCGAAGCGGGCTCAGAGCCTCGCCGATGGGCCGCGCTCCGTCGAGCCGCTCCTCGAGCAACACGTGAGCGTGATGGAGCCACGCAACCGCGCGGAATCTCGCCGGAAGGGCGTGGGCGACACGCCGGAGATGTGTAACTTCAGGCCGGCCGTGGTGCGGCTTTTGCGCGAGCAAATGCGCGCCGTGCGATTCATCGCGGCGGCCTGCGCGTCGCTCCCTCAGCCGGAATTCCGCGACCACGGAGCTCTCGAAATGCGGATCGATCCTCACCGGCCCGGCTCCTCACGCGACCGCCGCGAGCGGACGCGTCGACGGGTGCTGGGTGCTCGAAGCTGACAAGCTGATGAAACCGGCAAGTGCGGGAGACGGCGGTTCGTCTCGCGTCAGGAGCTCGAAGGAAAGCGTCCGTTGGGGATGAAGCGGCCTGACGATCACGCCGGCCGGGAGCGCGTGGGGCGTCGTGGTGAGGGCGAGCAGGTCGTTGGCGGCGACCTCGGGGTTTAGTGCCGGACCTGGCGCGCCTGGTACCAGTTCTGCGGTCACGCCGAGCTCGGCGAGCAGCTTCGCGACCGCCCGGTCAAACGCGGCGCCGTCGCGGTGCCCGGTGACAGCGATCCGCTCACCGTCTAGCTCCCTAGCGGCGACCGGACCGATGCCGGCCAGCGGGTGACCGGTGCCGACGAGCACGACCCACGCCTCGGAGCCGAGCTCGAGGGTCCTCAGGTCGGGCGAGGCGTGACCGGCTGGCGCCACCAGCGCGTCGAGGTGACCTTCGCGCAGCTCGCGCCAGAGCGTCCCGCCATAGCCCTCGAGGACGGCGAGCTCGACCCCGGGGCGCTCGCGGGTGAATCGCTGGATCAGGTCGGCGATTGGGCGCCACCTCGCTCCACTCGCGATTCCGAGCCTGAGGTCGCCAACCACCCCGGCCTCAAGATCGCGCCCGGTCGCGGCAGCCGTTTCCGCTGCTGCGATCGCCACGCGCGCCCGCTCCAGAAACAGCTCACCGGCCTGGGTCAAGTCGACGCCCCGGGTGTGGCGTTCGAACAGCTGGACGCCGAGCTCGGCTTCGAGCCGCCGGATCTGCGTCGAGAGCCCGGGCTGCGCGACCCACAGACGCTCGGCGGCGCGGGTGAAGCTTCGCTCCTCGGCGATCGCGACGAAATAGCGAAGATGGCGGAGTTCCATCGCCATAACGTCACGCAGCCAGTCCGTCCGCACGGAGGGCCGTCTGATGGTCTGCCGTCAGAGCGAGCTCTGCCGCGGCGGCCTCTTCCGCGTCAAGTGCGGCGACGTACGACGCAAACGCGAAAGGTCGAGTCTCGCGCTCGGCGTCGAGAAAGTTCTGCCAGCGGGTCGCGACGAGGCTTGCCGCGTCCCGCCACGTCTCGAGGGACCGGGCCTGGCCCCGGCTGGCGAACGATGGGGTGGTATGAGCTGTGGGAAACATGTGGTTGACCTCCGGTTGTGCGACGTGCCAGCCAAGCTACATCGCAAAGGCGCTGTTCAAATCGCCCGGATTGACAGTCTCGACCGGCTCCGGTTGACAGTCAGGCTGGTAGTCCACGGCTCGATCCTCTCGATCTGCGGCCCAACGCACGCGGGGTTGGTGCCCGCGCACATGTCGCGGGCCCCTGCGAGCGGCGCCTGCGGCCGGGGGTCGGCCACGACCGCGCTTGAGCGCGGATTAGGCGTCGTGCCAGCCGAGTCAGGCGCGTCCTGGCGATCCGCGCCCGCTCCAGGAAAGCTCTGCGGCCTGGGTCAGACCCACGCCCCGGGTGTGGCGCTCGAACAGCCTGACGCCGCGCGTTTCAGACGTCGTTGACCTTGATCTCGTTGGAGACGCCGTACACGCCGTACAGGGTTGCGACGTCGTCGTACGCCGCGTCGCTCTGGAACTGATAGGTGACGTCGCCCTTCAACGTGATCCAGCCGTCCTCGACCTTGACGTCGACGGAGTCCGACGGGACCTCGGTGTCCCAGATCAGGGCCTGCAGGGCTACGCCGCGGATCTCATCGTCCTCGCGACGATCGGCATCGATCAGGTTGACCTTCAGCTGGTTGTCGACCTCGGACACGCCCTCGACTTTCCGGGCGTCATCGGCGGCGGCGCGCCGCTGGCCGAAGCTTTCGACGCTGCCGCGCAAGACGACCATCCCGCCGTCGGCTAACGCGGCGATCTCGCCGGAATCGGGGATGCGAGGATCGAGTTCGAGGCTGTTGAGGACTGCGTCCTCGAGTGAGTTGTCGGTGAGCACGAGACTCCTTTTCGTAGTTGGGTGTCAACGCAAGCTTGGGAGGCCTCCGCCCAGCCGCGTTAGATACGAGACCCGCTCGCGCCATACGGCCGTGTTCTTGACGGGCGGCTGGTATGGACCCGGTCTGGGCCATGATTGGCCGACCCGGACGCTGACGCTCGCGTTCCCACACTCGATGCGCTCGGCCCCGTGGATCGCCGGCCGCGCGACCGGAATACCCACATTTGCGCAAGATGGCTTTAGGATGGCCGTTCTGATGGCTGGCGGTCATCCAGCTCCGGGGGGCTGATGCTGCGCGGTCGGCGAGATGAGTGCGTCGTCCTCGATCGGCTGCTCGAGGGCGGCCGGGCAGGACGGAGCGGGGTGCTGGTCTTGCGCGGGGACGCGGGGATCGGAAAGACGGCGCTCCTCGAGTACGCGATCGCGGCCTCGGATATGTGGGTGCTGCGTGCGGTTGGAGTGGAGTCGGAGATGGAGTTGCCGTTCGCCGCGCTGCATCAGTTGTGCGGGCCGCTGCTCGACCGTGTGGACGGTCTTCCCGGTCCCCAGCGTGATGCGTTGGCGACGACGTTCGGATTGAGCGCCGGGGCGGTGCCGGACCGGTTCTTTGTTGGGCTGGCGGTGCTTGGTCTGTTGTCCGAGGTGGCTGAGGAGCGGCCGCTTTTGTGCGTGATCGATGATGCGCAGTGGTTGGACGGGGCGTCTGCGCAGGTGTTGGCGTTCGTGGCGCGGAGGCTGCTGGCGGAGCCGGTGGTCATGCTGTTCACCGTCCGCGAGCCCGGCGACCTCCTTGCAGGTCTGCCGGAGCTGGTTGTGGCGGGGCTTCGAGGGGCCGACGCGCGCTCACTCTTGGTGTCGGTCATTCCGGGACGGCTGGACGAACAGATCGCTGATCAGCTCCTGGTCGAGAGCCGGGGGAACCCGTTGGCGCTGTTGGAACTGCCTCGGGGTCTGAGTGCCGCGCAACTGGCGGGCGGGTTCGCGTTGCCCGGGGTGCTGTCGTTGTCAGGCAGGATCGAGGAGAGCTTTTTGAAGCGGTTAGAGGCCCTTCCAGCGGAGACCCAGCGTCTTTTGTTGGTCGCGGCGGCGGAGCCTCTCGGTGACCCGGCGCTTTTGTGGGGGGCGGCCGAGCGGCTCGGGATCACGGGCGCGGCGCTCGAGGCGGCGCAGTCGGCCGGCCTGATCGAGATCGACCGCCGGGTGCGGTTTCGCCATCCGCTGGTGCGCTCGGCAATTTACCGCTCGGCATCGGCGGAGCAGCGACGGCAGGGGCACCGGGTGTTGGCGGAGGCGACCGATGCGCAGCTCGATCCCGACCGGCGCGCCTGGCACCTTGCTCAGGCCGCGGTCGGTCCTGATGAGGACGTCGCCGCCGAGCTCGAGCGGGCGGCCGGCCGCGCTCAGGCACGGGGTGGCCTGGCCGCAGCCGCTGCGTTTCTCGAGCGCGCGACCGAGCTGACGCCTGAGCCTCTGCGCCGCGCGCAACGCGCACTCGCGGCGGCGCAGACCAAGTACCAAGCGGGGGCGCTCGACGACGCAGTCGCGCTGCTCGACGCCGCTGAGGCTGACACCGTGGACGAGCTCGAGCGCGCCCGTGTGCATCTGCTGCGCGCGCAGATCGCGTTTGCCTCCAGGCGCGGAAGCGACGCACCACCGCTGCTGCTCGAGGCGGCCCGGGAGCTCGAAGCAGTCGACCCGCCGCTCGCGCGCGTCACCTACCTGGACGCCTTAGCCGCGGCATTGTTTGCTGGCCGCCTGGCGCGGGGCGCTAGTGCCCTTGAGGTAGCGGAAGTAGTCTGCGGGGCGCGGTTGGCCCCCGAGACTCCGGAGGCGGGAGATTTGCTCCTGGGCGCCCTGGCTCTTCTCATCAGCGACGGACTGTCGGTGGGAGCGCCAGTGTTGAAGCGGGCGCTGCGGGCGTTGCGCGACCAGGACATCGCCACCGAGGAAGGCATCCGCTGGCTATGGCTGGCGGCCCTTGCGGCGGCGTTCATATGGGACTACGAGAGCTATGAGGCACTGGCTGCCCGCCAGATCCAAGTTGCCCGCGATCTCGGCGCACTCACGATGCTCCCGCTCGCGCTCGGAACGCGTTCAGGAGTGCACCTGTTCGCCGGAGAGCTCCCGGCGGCGGCATCGCTTATCGAGGAGTCGGACGCACTCGCCATGGCCACCCACGGCCGCATCAACCAATACGTGCCGCTCCCGCTCGCGGCCTTCCGAGGCCAGGAGGACGAGGTAAAGCGGCTGGTCCAACGCAGCACGAAGGACTTCGTGGATACCGGCGAAGGGATGGGACTCACGATGGCGCAGTGGGCGAGCGCCGTGCTTTCCAACGGGTTAGCGCGCTACGAGGATGCTCTGGACGCCGCGGAGCGGGCAGCCGAGTATCCGCACGAGCTGTGGTTCTCGAACTGGGTGGCGGTCGAGCTGATCGAAGCGGCCAGCCGCACCGGGGAGATGGAGCGGGCGGCTGATGCCCTGGGGCGGTTGTCGAGAACCGCCCGCGCCGGCGCAAGCGATTGGGGCCTGGGTGTGGAGGCGCGTTCGCGGGCGCTACTCAGCCACGGCGAATCAGCGGAGCGTCTCTATGCTGAGGCCATCGAACGGCTGGGTCGTACGCCCCTTCGCCTAGACCTAGCTCGTGCCCGCCTTCTCTACGGCGAATGGTTACGGCGCGAACGCCGGCGGTCAGACGCACGCGAGCAGCTGCGCATCGCATTCGAGATGTTCACCGGGATGGGCGTCGAGGCGTTCGCCGGGCGGGCCGAGCGCGAGTTGCTGGCCACAGGCGAACGTGTCCGCAAACGCAACATCGAGACTCGCGATGAGCTAACGGCCCAGGAAGCTCAGGTCGCGCGACTCGCCCTCGACGGACTGTCGAACGCCGAGATCGGAGCGCGGCTGTTCATCAGCCAGCACACCGTCGCCTACCACCTGCGCAAGGTGTTCTCCAAGCTCGACATCGTCTCGCGCAACCAACTCGAACGGGTAATGCCGGACGACGCCCACGCCTCGCGGATCGCGTAACCACCGATCACGCGAAAACCCGATGGCCGGGCAGCGCGAGGCGCTGATTCCAACGAAGCTTGCCGCCCGGCATATCCTGCCTCCGGGTAGAGGTGCGCCGCCCGGCTGTCGGCTCGCGCGTCGTGTCCTGGGGGTCTAATCACGCGACGAACAACTACCAACGTCTGCGGGAGATGTCATCGCCGCATCAAGGTGATTTCGGTCCCGTCGGACAAACTGACCAAGGCGGTGAGGCCTCCGGCTCGTTCCTCCGCACATGATTGGTGTGAGCCTAAACTCCGGATCGTGGACACCGCCGCGCGCAGCCTGGCCCACTGGAGCGAGGAGGGTCGGGCCGAAATGGACGCCTTCTACGAGCTCGCGGGCCGGGATTATGAGCGTCTAGCTCGAGGCTTCGTCAACCATTCGGCATGGCTACGTCGCGTTGCCGACGGGCGGCGGCGTATCGCGTTGCTGGATGTGGCCTGCGGCTCAGGGAAGTTCCCGCAGGCGTTGCAAGACTTCGGCGGTACCGGCGCGTTATCCGGTGAGCTGCGGATCGACTACGACCTGCTCGACCCGTCTCCCTTTTCGCTGTTGGAGGCCGCCCAAGCGCTTCGCCCGCCGTTCGTCGCTGCCGCTCGCCACGAAACCCTCGTGGAGGACCTCGACGACGCTGTCGGATCGTTCGATGTCGTCTGGGCCACTCACGCGCTTTACTCCCTCACGCCTTCCGCGGTCCGCGCGGCGACTGCGCGTATGCTCGCCGCACTCGCTCCCGGCGGCGCGTTGCTCATCGCCCAGGGCAGCTGCGAGGGTCACTACCTTCGCTTCTACCGCCACTTCCTCGACGACCTCCGCGAAGGCCAGGGCACGTTGTACGCCGCGTCAGAAGATCTCGCCGAGGCGCTGCGTGCCTGCGGCGCCGAGCCTCACGCGGTCCGCCTGTCCTACGACCACACGACCGCACTGGAGAACGCAATCACCGTCGAGGGCTACCTTCAGCGATGCGTCTTTGACGATTCCGTCTCGCTTCGGGAGATGATGACGGCTCCGCACCTCGGCGCCTATCTGCGCGATTGTCGCGACGAGGCCGCGGGCTTGTGGCGGTTTCATCAGGAGGTCGACGTGCTCCTCGTTGGCTCGGTGTTCAACGGCTTGATCGAAACGATGTAACGGCGATCGACCGCCTGGACACCGGCCGTCGCGGCGGCCCGGAGCCGGACACGATCACGTTGGGGTTTTCGGCCGCGAGATCCCGGAGGCCTGAAACCACTCTCGGCGTTGATTCGGGCCGCTAGCTCGACGCGTTGCTGTCCGGCTCGTCGAGCACGATTCCTTGCGGGGTGATTTTGAACTCGCGGACGTCGGGGTCGTGTCTGCTTGCGCGAGTTTTGAGTACCGTCACGGCACGCCGTAGTTGCGCATTTCGGTGTACGAATTGCAGCAGGATGACGTTGTCGGAGAGGTGGGAGATGCCGTCTTCGGATATGTGTGAGATGCCGAACAGCGCTGTTACTTCCTGGCTCATCATGACGCTGATCTGTCGGTTTGCGCAGCGCTGCAGGAGTGAGTAGAGGTATTCGCGAAAGCGCAGTTCATCGACGGCTGCGCGCCGGAGGTCTCCGAGACTGTCGATGAATACCCGGCGCGCGCGGGTTCGATCGATCGCTTCGAGGAGTTCGTAGAACCATTCGTCTAGGTACAGGTCCACGGGCGAGCGGTACATGAGCTCGACCGAGTCGTCGGCGAGCGACCAACCAAAGCCGGTGACGATCCGACCGAGCTGGGTGCTGTTCTCTTGGAGGGTCGCGATGACCCCTGTTTGGCCTGCCGCGGCGCCGTTGAAAATGAAATGCAGCCCCATGAGCGTTTTCCCCGAGCCTGACGGCCCGGCAATCATGGTGGAGGCTCCCGGCCAGTAGCCATCCGCGAGCATCTGGTCGATGGCGGCGATGCCGGAGGACATACGCCCCGTCTGCAACTCGTAACTCTCGACGGGGATGCTTTCCGCGAGCCTGGGAAATACGTGGAGGCCGTCGTGGCTGATCCGGTAGGTGTGCTCGCCCGACATGAAACCTGTGCCGCGAAGCTTGAGGACCTCGAGGTGACGGATCGCGCGTTCGGCTTCGCGGCGTGTGGTGAGCGAGATGATTCCGTCGGCGACCGCGAATTCCGGTGCGGTCGCGATTTCCTCGCTGGCGTACTCGCCGACCCAGAACGTGGTCGTAGGGAGGGCGGTGAGGATGCCGGCGAGCTCTTGCAGGAAGTGGCGGAAGGCTTGCGGGTTCGGTGCGTAGGCCGACAGGGCCTTGAAGCTGTCGATCGCGATCACGCCTGGCTGACGCTCGGTGATCAGCGTTCGAATCCGGCCAAGAACATCGCTAAGGCCGCCGTCGTTAAGCGTGTCCCCGAGGTCGTCGAAGAACACGCTCGTCCCGACCGCCTCGGCATCGAAGAACGCTAGGCGTTCCCCGTAGCGCAGAATCTTCTCGAGCGGTTCTGAAACGGTGGAGAGATACATGCCCGGCCGCTGCGGCGACGCGTTGTGGAACATGAACTGCTCCGCGAGGATCGTCTTGCCGCTCCCCGGTAGACCGATGATCATGTTCACGGCGTTCGCCGGCAGCCCTCCGCCGAGAACCGCGTCTATGCGGCGGTCGCCGCTTGAGAACCGCTCACTCATCAAGCCGTTCCGAGCGCCTCGCGCATGAGTCCGTCGCGGCCGAGCAGGGTTCGCACGGTCGCGACGAGCTCGACTGGCTCGAGCGGCTTCTTGAGGAAGGCGTCGGCGCCCGCCGCCATCGCTTGCTCACGGAGATCCAAGGTCGAGATGCACAACACGGGGGATCGGCGCCGCTGTTTCAGTCGATGGCACAGCGCGCGGCCGACGCCGCCCGAGATCATCAGCTCGACGATTGACAGCGCGGGCTCCTGCGAGGCGAACTTCTCCTCAGCGTCCTCCGCCGTCAGGGCTATATCGACTTCGTAGCCTGCGGCGCGGAGAAAGGACTCGTTGAGCTCCGCGCCACGCCGATCGCGATAGGCCAATAGGACCAGCAGCCTGGCGGGTGGGTTCGCCGTGGGCCGCTCTACGGTCGGCTGTGGGTCTGCTTGGCGTTCGGCGAGCAGGCGGTGCGCGTCGGCAGCGGACAGTCCCTCGTCGAGCCGCTCCTTGACGAATTGCAGCTGTTCGAGCTGATCGCGCGTGTAGAGCCTACGCCCGCCTTCGGTGCGCTCGGCCACGATCAGGCCGTAGCGATCCTCCCAACTACGTATCGCCGGCTGAGACAGGCCAAGCATCCGAGCCACCGACCCGATGCTGTAGATGCCGCGAGCTTTCGCCAACGACGCTTGAGACTATCGCACGCGACGCTTGAGATCGCCGCTTCCTCCGCAGTACGCGTTCGCTCCATGTTAAGTTCTTCCGCTATCTATTGACAAATTCTCGTCAGAAAGGAACCATTACCTCCGCAGTTCCTAATTTTCCCAACTCGTTTGGTTCGGAGCCTGTGTGGTCCAGCACGAAACTGAGAGACAAGTAATCGATCGCCTCCGGTGCCACGCAGCGCCGAAACGAGCCGAGTCCCCGCTAGCCGCGGAGGCCCGCACTGGCGCCCCGCGGCGCATCGTCGGTCGGTTGTCGGTCCGCCCGCTTCCCGCGCACGAGCATCATCACGACGTAGTGGTGCTCAGTGCCCATGGGGAGATCGATGTCGAGACGGCGCCGCTGCTGCGCGAGGTCCTGCTGCCAGTCCTCGAGCGTGGAATCGGTTCGGTAGTCCTAGATCTGTCCGAGGTCGCGTTCATGGACTCGACTGGAGTGCACGTGCTCGTCGAGGCGCTCGGGCGACTCGAGCTCCAGAACCGCCGGCTCGCGATCGTCTGCCGCGAGGGTGGCCAGGTACACCGCCTCCTCGCCGTGGTCGGCCTGCTGGACATACTGACCGTGCACTGCTCGCGCGAGAGCGCCGTGGCCGGCGGCGACGAGCGACTCGGATCCGAGCCTCGCAGCGAACCGCCCGCCGGCCGCCGCGCGAGCGCTGACCCAGACCCACCTTCCATCGGCCGGGCAAAGCGCCGCGCCGTGGAGGCTTCGTGAGCGCTGCTGCAACACCGAACGTGGCGACGGTCTGACACCACGTTGCGTACCGTCACGCTCGCCGCCCCGCCCTCGCTTGAGATCTCGAACGCAATGGTTCAGCTGTACAAGGGGGCGTTCGGGCGCGGACCGACCAAGGCCCGCACAACGTTCGCCGGACCGGACACGGTTCTGGTGCTGCTCGAGGATGCCCTCACCGTGACCGAGCGCACCCTCCTCGCCCTCGGCGAAATCGAGCGACTGCGGGACTCCCGGCTGCCGGTTCAGGAAGCGCTCGAGGAGCGGGCGCGATCCGTGGTGGAAAGCGCGCTCGGGCGCCAGACTCTCGCGTTCGTCACGGGGATCGACCCGCGCCACGGCATGGCCGTCAACGTGTTCACCCTGAAACCATCGGCGATCGCCGACAGCCACCAAGACGGCACGTGGCAGCGCTGATACGAACTGATCGCGATCGCGTTCGAGTACGTCAAATATGCGGTCGACATGCTGCGCGAGCGCGGCGCCGGACACATTCGGGTGTTTGGTGGAGGCGGGGGGACGATCACCCCGGCGGAGATCGAAGAGCTACAAACCGATCCAGGGACTCCGGTATCTGGCTGCCTACGCCCGGAATCGGCGGTAACGGCCAACTCTGACGTGTTCGGAATCAGCCGGTTCGCATCGACAGTTCGACGTTGTCGGCGAACGACACCGAGGTGTACCCCTGCGAAGGGGACCGCACGATCTCGAGGTATTCCGGGGTTCGATCAGCGTTGTCGGCGACAATCAGCGCACCGGGGTTGAGATGCTCCTCGAGCAGCTCAAGGACGGCTGTGTAGAGGCCCTTGGCGCCGTCGAGGAGCACGAGATCGATGCGGTCGGGAAGGTCGTGCGCAAGCGTCTGGAGCGCGTCGCCCTCGCGAAGCTCGATCAGATCGGCGAGGCCGCCGGCGGCGAAGTTCTCGCGGGCTTGAGCGGCCTTCGATGGCTCGAACTCGGTCGCGATCAGCCGACCGCCTCCGTTGTCCCGAAGGCCGGCCGCGAGATGGAGCGTGGAGATGCCAAACGACGTGCCGAACTCGGCGACCGAGCGTGCCCCGGTGGCGCGGACGAGCATGTAGAGCAGCTGTGCGGTATCGCGCGAGACCGCCAGATAGGCGTCTTTCGCGAGGAAGTAGAAGCTCCGGTAATCCGCTTCCCGGGTGCTGGTCACCATCGCGGTGCGCTCCGCAGACGAGGTCTGCGCCCTTGCGGGGGTGCGTCGCATTGAACCCGGCGCTTCCGCCTCGCTGAACAGGCGGTCCAGAAGCGGGGCAAGGGGCGGGGTGGTGAGCGTCGTCATGGTGATCCTCTGTCTCGCGTTTTCATTTGTGTCGATGTTGGCGGTTGGCGCGAAGTCCACGGTAGCCTCCGAGCCATGACGAGCCGAGACGTAGTGGGTGCGTTCCTTCTCCGAGCTCGAGGGCGGCCAGATCGCTCGTCAGATCGAGTACTGGCCCGCCAGCTACGACCCGCTTCCCGGACGGGAAGACCTGACCCGCTCGATTGAACGCATCCCCTGAGCGCGGTCGGGCCAGAATCCGAGCTTAAGATTGGGTCCTCGGCGGGAGCCGTAAACCCACAGTCAACCGTCCGTTGGGTCGCCGTTGCTCGTCGCGATCCTGCGGCGCAGTTGCTCGAGCTCCGCGACAGATAGCCCCTGGGCCGCGAGCCAGGCGGCGGATCCGCCGAGGTCTCGGTCGATGATCTCCAACACCCGCTCCATCGTGCCCGGGGTGGGTGCGTGCGACCGAGGATCGTGTCCTTCCAGCTCTGACCGGTAGGTCGGGGAGCTTACGAGGCGGGACATGATCGCGTTGATGCGCCCGGTCGTGGCGAGGTAGTCGCTGACGATCGCGTTGCGGTCAACCCCGGCCGCGTCCAGGGCGAGCGCGACCACCACGCCGGTGCGGTCCTTCCCGGCCGCGCAGTGGACGAGCACCGCCCCGGGAGCGTTCGCGATCGTGCGGATCGATCCGACGATCGAGTCCGGACGGGCGCTCAGGTAGCTCAGGTAGGCCTGGACGACACGAGGCTCATCCGGCCACTGGCTCGGGCCGGTCGATGGCCAAACGCCGGTCGAGGCGGCGTCGAGGTCGGTGTTTCCTCCCGACCGCGGGTAGAGCGAGCGGTGCTCGATCCGCACGCGCGGTTCGCGCGTGATCGGTCCAGGTCCCTCGAGCTCCACTTCGAGGTCGGTGCGGAGGTCGAGCACGACCTCGAGCTCGTGGTGCTCCACGAGCAGGCGGACGTCCCGCGCGGTGAGCGATTGCAGGTTGTCGGAGCGCATCAACACGCCGGGTACGACCACGCGGGCGTTGGCGGCCCCGTCGAGCGCGATCCAGCGCACGTTTCCATTCTCATCGTTCATTCCTCGATCGTGGCAGGTCTCCTCACCGCTCACCGGATGACAACAAGTCCGGCGCGCAGCCTGTGACAATCGAACGCGGTGGGACACTCGACCGCGATCGCGCACGTGGGCCGGCCGGTGCGCCGGCCCCGTTACACGATCGTGCAGGTCTCAGACCCGCACGTGCCCGCCGACGGCTTTCTGTTCGATCGCGTCGACGCCTGCGCCCGGGTCCAGGCCTCGGTCGAAATGATGGCTGTGGCAGGGTGCTGCCCTGACGTGCTGGTGCTCTCCGGCGACCTGGCCGACCGAGCCGAGGGGGAGGCCTACGTCCGCCTGCGTCCGGTGATCGATGCCGCGCTGCACCGCTTCGGCGCGAAGCTGGTGGTCGCTCCGGGCAATCACGACGATGTGGCGCTCCTGCGCGCGCATCTGCTGGGACGAGCACCGGAGCGGGGTCCGCTAGACGAGGTCGTGCGAGTCGGCGGTCTTCGCCTCATCGGCATCGACTCGAGCGTCGCGGATGAGGTTCATGGCGAGCTCGACGATGCCCAACTCGAGGCCTTGGCCGACGAGCTGTCCGAACCCGCCGCGGACGGCACGGTGCTCGTGGTTCATCATCCGCCAATCTGGTCGACCACTCCGATGTCGGAACGCGTGGCACTACGTGAGCCCGAGCGGCTGGCGGCCGTGATCCGCGGCACCGACGTGCGGCTTGTCCTCAGCGGGCACACGCATCGCGTCAGCGCCGGGACCCTCGCCGGCATTCCCGTATGGGTAAGTCCCTCCACCGGCAGCCACGCCGATGTGCTCGTCCCGGACGGGTTCAGGGCCCATGCCGGAGGGGGGTTCAGCCGTATCGACATCCTCGACGACGGCGAGATCGTGGCGACTTTCGTGCCGTTGACGGGGCGCGACGAGATCCTCTACGATCACCGCGTCGGCGAGGCCGAGCTCCGACCCGCCGTTTGAAGTCTTCGCCAGCCTGACGCAGGGTCAGTTGTCGCCGTCGAGGACCTCGTGGAGCTTGCGCGCGAAGGCCTCCGGTTGCCCGGCGTAGCCAGAGTTTCCGCCGACGAAGCCGCCGTGGTGGCTCGGGAACACGGTTGCCCGCTGACTGAGCAGGTCGGCGGTAGCGCGCGTGGTCCGTCCGGTGAAGCTGTTCCCGGACTGCTCGGCGACGGCAATCACTATGCGAGTCGGCGCCGCGACGAGCACGTTGACGTCGGGGCGATATCTGGTGACCGCCCACGACCGATCTGACAGGAGCGGGCTATCGCGGGAGCCGTCGTCCTCCGTCGGCATCCCGAACGCGGTCGGATCGGGCGCCGCCTGGGCGAAGTACTCTTCGGTGAATTCGCCTTGCCACGAGGTCATCGCGATGAACGCGGCCATGCCAGCGTTCGACCCGTTGGCGTCGTAGGCGTCGCGCACGGCGGCCTGGGCGCGCTCGGCCGCCGTGGCGTCGGGCAGCACCGGCATGAGCGGCGGCTCGTGAGCCACCAGGGTGAGGACGTCGTCGGGGTAAGCCGCCACGAGGGCGAGTGCGGTCACCGCGCCGCCGCTGCTCGCGAACATCTCGACCGGGCCGGCGCCGAGGGCCTCGATCAGCGCGTGCAGGTCACTGGCCTGGATCGGGGGGTCGTTATCGACCCGGCCGTCCTTGCGGACGCTGCGCCCAAGGCCTCGCGGGTCATAAGTGATGACCGTACGGTTCGGGAAGTACGACGCCAAGGCGTCGAAGCCGTCGGCCGTCATGGGCTGGCCGACCATGAACAGCAGCGGGCGTCCGTCGGCGGCGGGCACCGAGCCGTGCACGTCGTAGGCGATGTCGGCCTCGGCGGTACTGAGCGTGTGGGTTGTCGTGGTCATGGCAATATCGACCTCGCCCGTGTCACAAACTCATCGGCCCGCGCGCCTTATCGGCTTGATGTTGGGAGGGTTCGGCGCTGTACTGCTCTGCGCGATCTTGTGCGGCGAGCTGCTGAAGCACGCCGAGCGGCCGGGCGGCTCGACCGGCTTTGACAGCTCGATCACCGCCTGGATGGTCGCGCATCGATCGTCCGCCTGGACCGCGCTGGCGCGTGGACTGTCGACGGTGGGAAGCCAGGTCGTCCTGACTCCGGTGACGGTCGCGGTGGCGGCGGTGCTCCTGCTGCGACGGCGACTGGTAGCGGCGGCGTCACTCGTCGCCGCGTGGGGCGGAGCGATCCTTCTCTACAACCTGACGAAGGATTTCGTTCAGCGGCCGCGCCCACCGTCGGCCATCTGGCTGACGAACGTGGGCAAGACCACTTCATACCCGTCCGGGCATGCGACACAATCGCTGGCCACGTTCGCGGCGCTGGCGCTGGTCGCGGCAGCTTGGACATCGAGGGCGGCGTGGCCTGGACGGGTGCTGGCGGTCGTCCTCGCCGCGGGTATCGGTTGGTCGCGGGTATACCTTGGGGTTCACTGGACCACCGACGTGATTGCGGGGTGGCTGATTGCGGCGGCATGGGTCGCGATCGTCAGCCGGTTAGCGCGGGCTCAGCAGAGCTAGCGGCCGACTCAATTGCTTCAGCCCCCGGCTCGAAGCGCCTTCCCGCCGTCTCCCCGACGCGCTCGGCGTTCCAGTCGCACGTCGCCACCGAACATCCCTCCGCCGCCAGCTGACGAACGAGCTCGCGACCCATGCCCGAGCCGCCACCGGTGACTACGGCCAGCTTGTCCGCGAAGCCGCTCATGCGCCCAGCTCTCGCGGTCAGCGGGCCATTGCGCGTGCGATCACGACGCGCTGGATCTCGTTGGTGCCCTCGTAGATCTGGGTGATCTTGGCGTCGCGCATCATCCGTTCGAGCGGATACTCGTTGACGTAGCCGTAGCCGCCGAGGACCTGCACGGCCTCGACGGTCACGCGCATCGCGTTGTCGGACGCGAACAGCTTGGCCATCGAGGTGTATTTGCCGACGCCGGACACGCCGCGATCGACCATCGTGCAGGCCTTGTAGAGGAGTTCGCGCGCGGCGGCCGTCCCCGTCTCCATGTCCGCGAGCTTGAACTGGATCGCCTGGAGCTGGTTGATCGGCTTGCCGAACGCGATGCGCTCCTTAGCGTAGGCATTGGCGTAGTCGGTCGCGCCCTGGGCGATCCCGACCGCCTGCGCGGCGGCGCCGAGGCGCGTTCGCTCGAGCGTCGCCAGCGCGATGCTCAGGCCCTTGCCCTCGGTTCCGATGAGATTGCCGTGTGGGACGCGAACGTCCTCGAGCACCGGGGAGCCCGTCGGCGATCCCTTGATGCCGAGCTTGTGCTCGATGTTGCCGATCGAGAAGCCCGGCCGGTCGGCCTCGACCAGGAACGCCGAGCTGCGACCGCCCTCGCGGTCGGTCTTCGCGAACACGACGTAAGCATCGGCGATACCGGCGTTGCTAATCCAGTTCTTGGCGCCGTTCAAGACCCACTCGTCGCCGTCGCGCACGGCGGTTGTCCGCATCGCCGCTGGGTCAGAGCCGGCCTCGGGCTCGCTCAACGCGAACGCCGGCGCAAGCTCGCCGGTGGCGAACCGCGGTAGCCACTGCGACTTGAGCTCAGCAGAACCGAACAGCGAGATCGGCAGGGACCCGAGTTCCTGCAGCATCAGGATCAACGCACTGCTCGCGCACGCCTTGGCGATCTCCTCTACCGCCATCTGGAGCATCAGCGTCCCGGTGCCGGTGCCGCCGTACTCGGCCTCGAACGGGAGCGCAAGGACGTCATGCTCGGCCAGGAGCCGGCGGACGTCCCACGGGTACTCGGCGCTCCGGTCGATGTCGCCGGCGCGGGGTGCGATCTGGTCCTGGGCGAGACGGCGAACGAGGTCACGGAAGTCCAGGAGTTCCTGCGGGATGTCGTACAGGTCGGTGTTGCTGACGGTATGGCTCATCGGCGCAGCCTACCGCTCGTCTCTTTTCCGACATGGCGAGCGCGCGCCGGCGCTTGGTAGACCTCTGGCATGACGCTGCTCACGGAGGTCGTCACCGCCTCGAGGCTCGTCGGCGAGACGAGCGCGCGATCGAAGAAGGTCGCGATCCTCGGCGACCTCCTGAGGCGCCTCGAGCCGGATGAGGTGCCGATCTGCGTCGGCTTTCTATCGGGCGCGCCCCGCCAGGGAAGGGTCGGCGTCGGCTATTCCACGGTCTACGCGATCGATTCCGCCCCCGCGGACGATGCCACGCTGACCGTGGTCGAGGTCGACCGCGCGATCGACGAGATCGAGCACGCCACGGGCCCCGGCTCGGCGCGGAAGCGCAGCGAGCTGCTCGCCGACCTGCTCGGGCGCGCCACCGCCGAGGAGGCCGCGTTCCTGCAACGGCTGCTCACGGGCGAGCTCCGGCAGGGCGCGCTCGCGGGCATCATGGCCGACGCGATCGCGAAAGCAGCGGGAGTGCCGGGCGAGATCGTCCGGCGGGCGCTGATGCTGTCCGGCGACCTGACGCGGATGGCTCGGGTTGCGATGACCGATGGGGAGGAGGGCCTGAGAGCGGTCGGATTCGAGCTCTTCCGCCCGATCCTGCCGATGCTCGCCTCGACCGGCGCGACCGTGTCCGAGGCGATGTCGAGCTTCGAGCGCGCCTCGGTGGAGTGGAAGCTCGACGGGATCCGGATCCAGATCCACCGTCGCGACCGAGATGTGCGTATTTACACGCGCAACCTCAACGACATCACCGAGACCCTCCCCGGGATCGCCGCGACGGCACTGCAGCTCCCGGTCCGCCAGGCGGTGCTCGACGGGGAGGCCCTGTGGATGCGCGACGGAGGCCCGGCGGCGTTCCAGGAGACGGTCTCGCAGATAGACAGCGACGCTCCGCCCGAGGGGATCGTGACGTTCCTGTTCGACCTCCTGCATCTCGATGGAGAGGACCTGCTCGACGTGCCGTTGGTAGAGCGCCAGGCGCGGCTCGCCGCGATAGGACCCGAGCTGACGATCCCGCGAGTCCTGACCGCCGATCCGGAGGAGGGGGAGCGCATGCTCGAGACGTCGCTCGAGGCAGGCCATGAGGGCGTCGTCGTCAAGGATGCGGCGTCTATGTACGCCGCCGGCCGGCGCGGCGGGGCATGGCGCAAGGTCAAGCCGGTCCGGACCTACGACCTTGTCGTGCTCGGCGCCGAGTGGGGCCACGGCCGCCGCCAAGGCTGGCTGTCGAATCTGCATCTCGGCGCCCGCGACCCGCGCACGGGCGAGTTCGTGATGGTCGGCAAGACCTTCAAGGGGATGACCGACGAGCTCCTGCGGTGGCAGACCGAGACGCTGCACGAGCGCGAGACGAGTCGCCGCGGGATCGCGGTGATGGTGCGTCCCGAGCTCGTGATCGAGATTGCGCTCGACGGCGTCCAGACCTCGACCCGGTACCCGGGCGGGATCGCGCTCCGGTTCGCGCGGGTGAAGCGTTACCGGCCGGACAAGGACGCCGCCGAAGCGGACACGATCGACGACCTGCGCGCGCTGCTGCAGACGCGACCGTGAGCCCCCTTACTTCAGCTGCGAAATGTCGATCGCGTTGGCCGGAGGCGTCAGCGACACCGGCTGGTTGAAGTGATCAAACGTGATCTGACCGCCTGACGAGCCGGTCTTCGAGATCTCGAGCGGGTACGGCTTGCCCGTGGTGGCGACGTAGAGCGTGCCACCGTTTGTGGTGTCGCTGACCGCGATCGCCTGCTGTCCGTGGATCGTCGTCGTCTTGCCCTTGGCCAGCTTGCCGTGGCTAGAGAGGAGCTGGTTGAACAGCTTTTGGACGTTGGTGAGCGTCGCCAGGGACGACAGCTGGCCGGTCGCCGGGGCTTTCAGCCATTTCCCGCTCAGCAGCGAGGCGGCGGCCGAGCCGCCGAACGTCTTCCAGAACGACTGGCTGCCGTTGATGTAGACCTCGGAGCCCACTGCGACGATCTGGAAGCCGAGGCCGTTCTGCGACATCGAGCCCCTGCCGCCCTTGCCGTTGACCAGGTTCAGGTCGAGGGTCACGTGCTGTCCGCCGCTCAGCACGGTGCCGGACACGTGAACCGAGCTGACGCTCGAGACGGCGCTGCTCGCGGCTGAAACGATTTCGTTTGGGGACTTGGACGCAATCCCGTTGGACGAGCTGCTCCCCCCGCTACTCCCGCAGGCCGCGAGGACGAGCGCGACGAGCGCGACGAGCGCGGAGAGGATGGTTGGGGCGAGACGGCGAGGCATGTAAGGCGACAACCGTACACGCTCCCAGCGGCCGGCCGCGCCATCACCGGGTCAGCCGCCGTCGAGGCGGGCGGCGATCATGATCGCGGCTCGCTCCTGGGCGTCGTAGGTGGCGCGCAGCGCCGGCAGGACGTCGTCCGCGTCGGCTCGCACCGGTGGCGGGTTGGCCACCAACAGCGTCCGGATCTCACGGCCGAGGGACTCGCCACCGATCTTGTCGGCGAGAGCGGCCAGGGATTCGGCGCGCACGCGAGCACCCTCGACGAATGAGGCGATCACGGTCTCGCGAGCCAGCGGTGCCCGCCCGAACACGCGGGCGTGCAGCACCGCCGGATTGACCGCGTGGGGGCGGATGAGCGCGCGGCGCTCGCTCTGGGACAGGCCGGCGGCGGCGGCCAAGTAGTCGATCGCCTGGGTCACGCCCTGAGCGTCGACGGGCAGCGATGCCTGAAGGTCCGGCGGTAGCCTCGACATCAGGCTCGCGTGCTCGGCGGCGGCGTCGGACAATAGTGTCTCGACCCGGCTGCGGTGACTGGCCTCCATTCCCTCAGGGGTCGCCCTGCCAGCCGAGCGCGCGCCGGCGTGCTGTAGGCAACTTGCTCACGACCAGATCGTAGGAGTCCCTCGAGCATATCGCCGACCGTGTTCTCCGCCAGCGAGCCGTCGAGGATGACGGTGTTCCAGTGACGCTTGTTCAGGTTGTAGCCGGGGATTACGGCCGCGACCTTGAAGACTGAGTTCTCGGGACCGAACAGGAACGACTCCTCGGCTCCGGGGAGCGACAGGCAGCGATCGCGCAGCTCGGCCGGCTTCATCGCCGCACATGGTGACTGGTCAGCGCGGCGATGAGCCGACCGATGGTGTGGCTCCCAGCTCAGGCAGCGGCCAGCTCGCGCTCGGCGCGCAGCCAGTTGCCGAGCTCGTCGGCGCCACCCTGCTCGAGCGCGATGAAGTAGGCGCGCTCGGAGATCTCGGCGTGGGTGGGCACCTGGATGGCCATGTGCCGCGCGGGCGCGGCAACGGCCACCTTGGGCTTGGTCATGCGCGTACGCCGGCGAGCGGGCTTGGCGAGCTTCTCGGTCATATGCATCCTCCTGATCCTGATTGAAGGGGGATGGCCCGCGCTCCAGTGAGCGGCCGCCGGGACGGGTGCGCCATCCCCCATGGCACTGGGCGAGGTGTTCGACGCCGGCTCGCCGCGTCCTTTCCCGGTGTCCGGATCAGTACCCCATGTCGTTGCTGGTCGAGGTCAGGACGCCCGAGGTGAACACGAGGACCCAGATGACCGAGGCAACGATGCTTAGACCGATGATCCAGCGCCCGTGTCGCGAGGTCTCCCGCGCGGGACGGGTCGCGATGACGAACCCGAGAACGAGCCCAAGCAGCGGCAGCGCGAACGCCGTGATGTACCCGAGCACGACCAGCCGGCTGGGACCGGCGCCTGGCGCACGGGCGGACGCGCCGTTGCTCGACGAGTAGTCGGAGGTCCACGGTTTGCCGTTGGAGGCTGGTCGGCCGGCGCTCATCGTTATTGCCTAGGTGAGGGTAGTGCCAAGGTCGCCTTTGATAGAACCGCCGCGAACCCTTCAGCCGAGGAGACATATGAAAGTGATCGGGGCCGGGCTACCGCGCACGGCCACCACAACTCAGGCAATCGCGTTCGAGAAGCTCGGGTTCGGGCCTTGCTACCACATGCGCGACGTGTTGATGGACATGGACAAGGGCTTGACGCTGTGGGAGGCAGTGGCCCGTGGCGAGCCCGACTGGGAAACCATCTTCGGCGACGCCGCATCGACATGCGATTGGCCCGGAGCGCGGTACTACAAGGAGATTCTCGAGCAGTACCCGGACTCGAAGGTGGTGCTCAGCGTCCGCTCCGCCGACGGGTGGGTGCGGAGCATGCGCGACACGATCTGGTCGATGTATTTCGGCGATTCCGTGATGCACCACATGTGCATGGCAAGAGCGGAGCTCGATCCTCTGTGGCGTCGGTTCATGGACCTGATGATCCACATGACCTGGGCGGAGGGGACCGGGGGGCTCGAGCCGCCTGAGGACACGTTCACCGACGAGGGCCTGGCAGCGGCGATGGATCGCTGGAACGAGCGCGTGAAACGGGACGTGCCCGCCGACCGCCTGCTCGTGTGGGAGCCGCGCGAGGGGTGGGGACCGCTGTGCGACTTCCTCGAAGTGGCGGTCCCAGACGAGCCGCTCCCGAACGTGAACGACACGGCGGCGTTCAAGGAGGGCATCCTCGGCGGCGCAATCGCAGTCGTCAACGAGTGGTGGGATCAGCGCGAGCGGCCGGCGACCGGGCTGCACGCGGCCGCCCTCGAGTAGATCCGTCGTTAAGCCTCGGCGGGCCGTCTGGGATCGGCGACGCGCAGCCGCTCGTGGGCGACCCGCCGCGCCGCGGCGAGCGGCGTGATCGCGTGCTTGGTGGCGGCCGAGAACACCGCCTCTAACGTGTCCGTGATCGCGCCGACGCGTGCGACGGCGTCCTCGCGGGAGCAGCCTTCCATCTCCATTGCGCTGCCGTAGATCACCCCGCCGGCGTTCACGACGAAGTCCGGGGCCCACAGGATGCCCCGACTTGACAGCGCGTCGGCGACGCCATCGTCGGCGAGCTGGTTGTTCGCCGGACCGGCGATTGCGCCGCATCTTAGCGTCGCCACCGAGTCACTCGTGAATATGCGGCCGAGCGCCGCCGGCACGAGCAGCTCGAGCTCGGCTCCGAGAACCGTCTCGGGGTCCGCCCAGGAAGCGCCGAGCTCCTCGGCCAGCCCGCGCTTGGACGTGTCGATATCGGTGACGACCAGCTCGGCTCCGTCGGCGGCGAGGCGACGGGCGACGCGTGAGCCGACTTGTCCTAGGCCGATGATGCCGACCCGCCGCCCCGATACCTCCGCCGAGCCGAACGCCCGCTCGAGCGTCACCCCGATCGCCATGCGGACCCCTTCGGCCGTCGGCTCTGAGGGTTCGCCAGCCCCGCCCTCGGACTCCGGGAGGCAGTAGGCGTAGCGGGTGCGCTCGCGCGCGATCAGCATGTCCTCGGCGGTCGTGCCCACGTCCTCGCCGACGCCGTACGTTCCGCCGAAGGCGTCGACGGCGTCGCCGAGGTCGAGCATCGCGGAGCGGCGGCGCTCCGGCGTGAGCTCGGAGTCCGGCGACAACGCGATCACGCTCTTTCCGCCCCCGAGCGGCAGGTTCGCGAGCGCGCACTTGAGCGTCATCGCCTCCGAGAGCCTCAGCGCGTCGTCGAGCGCGTCGCGCCAATCGCGGTAGCGCCACAGGCGGCAGCCTCCTACGGCCTGGCCGAGAGCCGTCGAGTGCACCGCGACGATTACGGGCAGCCCCGAACGCTCCCCGACGACGATCTCCACTCGCTCGTGCTCGAGCATCTCCACATCGTATGGCCCGGAGCCGCGCTAGGTTTGCGGCGTACTTCGGCGGGGTCCCCGACGAGGCCACCGAGCGGCTTCTCGGGGTCGGCCGCTGAGCGGCCGTTGCGGCCGCGCGCTCAGCAGTCGGCTCGAAAGCGCCCAGGCGACGGCGCAGGAGCGCGAAGCCGACCGCACCGCCGAGGCTCGGGATCCAGAACGCGATCGCGTGGTAGACGATGACGGCGGCAGTGGCCTGCGTGGCGGGGGCGCCGTACGCGATGAGCGTGCCGGCAAGACCCCCCTCGAGCACGCCGAAGCCACCGGGTACCGGAATCAGATTCGCGAGGTAGCCGATCAGATAACCAAGCACGAGCGGCGCGATGGGGAGCGGGTGCCCGGTGGCCGCAAAGATGGCGCCGAGTGCGGCGATGTCGAAGCCGAGATAGCCGGCGGCGCCGAGCAGCCGCCAGCTCGGTGCCTTGAGCGAGCGACGCGCCCGGTCGATGCCGGCGGCGACGTCGATCAGCCATTCCGGCCAGTCGCGGTGCGGCAAGCGGCAGATGACGATCGGGATCGCGAGGACGGCGGCCGTCGCCGCGAGGCCACCGAGTATGGGGACCCCGGAGCGCACCAAGCCGAACGCCCCTGCGCGGGCTGTCACGGCGAGCAGCGCGCCGGCGCCGACGAGCGCGGCCACATTGACGGCGCTCGTCAGGAAGAACAGCGCGCTCGAGCGGTCGACGATGCTCTTGGTCGACATCCCGGCGCGGCGAAGCAGCCAGCCGCCGATCGCGAGCGCGCCGACTCCGCCGCCGGGCAGCAGCGCGCCGGACCCCTGCTCGGTCCACGCAAGCTCGCGCGCGGTCCCGGATCCCACCCCATCGAAGTACAGCCGGAAGATCACTACGAACCCGGCGCACGAGCCGAGCTCGAGCCCGACCGCGACGAGCACCCACGCCGGGTGAAGGCGGTCAATCTGCGTGGCCACACCCCGCAACGGCGGCACCGCCAATAGGAGCGATCCGATCGCGGCGCTCAGCAGCACGGGCGCCACGAGTCGCCTCGCCAGGCGTGGCACTCGGTCTCGATTCGGAGTGGCTGTCATGGTCGCGTGCACGTCGTCTCCGGGGTCTCCGCAGATAAGACCCGCAGTCGGATCGAAACTCATCTCTCATATGACGCGACGCGAGCGCCAAACGTGACACGGCGGGCGGGCCGGACGCAAGGAAACGGCCCGGGGTGGGAGGAGGTCACCCCCGGGCCGTTCGCCTCGCTGCACTTGGCGTGTCGGCTAGCCGGTTGCGGCTGTCGGGAGAATCACCGAGACGCCGCCGACGGGCTCCCCGGTGGTGAACACGTTCCGTCCGAGTACGGTGTTCAGCGTGGAGGCGCCCTCGCTCGAGAGCGTCGCCAGCAGGCCGTTGAGGTCGAGCGAGCCGTTCGGGGTTGCCGCCTGCTCGAGCTGCGAGGTGTCGATGTCGAACAACTTGACCTCGGGGCCGCCGTTGAGCTGGAAGCTCAAGCTCGACCCTTCGGTTCCGGTCCCGAGAGTGAGCTCGGGATTGGTGAGCGATGCCGACACGTTGCCGTTGTCAAGCTGCAGCCCGCCGCTCAGCGGGATCGTGCCGGTCAGGGTGCCCTGATCGAAGCTGCCCCCGGCCGTTCCGCCGGCGAGAGGGAGGGTCACGCTCGTCCCATCGGCTCCGGGAATCGAGGTGGTCCCGAATGGGGCCGGTAGCCCGCCGGACGCTGGGACCAGCGGCACCGTGGACAGCCCAGCCGAGTCCAGCAGCGAACGGAAAGCGGGCGCGAAGTCGACGCCGACGCCGGAGTTCGAGGTCGGTGTGACGCCGGTGGCGCCCGGGGCGCCACCGGCGGCGCCGGTGCCGGTAAGAGCGGTCGTGCTCACCTTGATCGTGAAAGACCCGATCGCCTGGTTTGCCGTGAACGAATTCCTGTGAAGCGCCTTGTCGATCTTCGTAGCGCCAGGCTTGGTCAGCTTGGCCGTCATGCCGGTCAGCGTCTCGGTCGTCCCGCTCTGCTTGACATGCACCTTGCCCGTGACGGTGAACAACTTGACCTTGTGACCTGCGATCTTGGCCGTCAGGAGTCCATTGCCTTTGGCAGGGCGGGTAAACGTCACCGACTTCAACGCCACCGATCGTTTGCCGAGGACGATGTGGAGGATGCCCTTGAGGTTCAGCGTTCCGGTCGCTTTGGCGAAGTTCCAGTTACCCGAGGTGTCCGGAAGCGCGTAGGTCGCCTTTCTGCGCGTAGCCGGTCGCTCAGCCGTCAGCGCGACGTGCTGTCCGGCGAACGAACGCTTGGCTTTCGCCGACAGCGTCAGCGTGGCGCCGTCGCCGCTGTGCGAGGTCACGGTGCCGCCGTTGGTGCTGGCCAGCGCAGTGGCTCCGACCGGCAGCATGATGGCGAGGACCGCCGCAGCGAGCGACGGTCCCATACGGGGATGAGACATGGATGGGGCCTCCCTTTGGTTACGACAAACCAGTCGCGAGACGCGAGCGTCGGTGCTCGGCGATTCGGGCACAGTGCCCTAGCGCCCATCCGGGATGTTGGTTACAGCTGTACCCGTGCGGCCCTGCCTCCGCACCGGCGTCTGTCTCAGGGCATGCGCTGCCCGTGCTCAGTAAGACCTAAACGGTCCGAGGCTTACGGTGTGCAATTTCACCGTAGTGACTTGTGCACAATTGGCAGGGCTCGCTAGGTTTTATGAGACGAGCGCTAGCTCGCGTGGCTACGCCACCGGGTCGAGCGACGGTTGCCCGTCCGGCTCACTCGGCCGGCCTCCTCGAGCTGTGCGAGTCGGTTGCGCACGACCGCGGCCGACACGCCGAACTGGCGGGCGATCGCCGAGGCCTGATCCTGACCTTCTTTGAGCGCGTCGAACACGGCCTCGGCCGAGGCTGTGCGGGGGCGGCGAGGCCGGCGGGCCTGCCGCGTCGCGCGACCGTCCTGCTGGGAGCTGGCACGGCGACCGTCCTGCTGGGAGCTGGCACGGCGGGCGGCCTGCTGGGAGCCGGCGCTGCGGCCGTTCGCGGCCGTGGCGCTGCTCGCGGGCGCGGTTTTGCGACCGCGCAGCGCTGCGAGCGCGTGCTCGTGGGCGGCGATCTCGCCTTTCAGTTCGGTGATGCGAGCTTCGATCTTTGCTGCGAGGGCTTCACTATGTTCCATGGGACTCCTTGCCGATGGTGTAAGCAGCGGAGAGTACCTATTTGTCTAACGCGGCCGAGGCCGGCTCGCCGAGACCGACGCTGAGCGGCACCGAAGGGTCGCGCCCGTCGCGGGCCAGCCACGGATACCTGTCGGTGTCGAGTCCGGCGTAATCGGGGTCGAGATAGATGAAGCACCGTTGGATCAGGAAGTCGCGAACCTCGAACACATCGCACCACCGTCCCGCGTGGGTCACGCCCGCGCGCCACGCGCCGTCCTGGTGTTCCCCGAAGCTGGTCCCTTCGCAGGCGAACATGTCCGTCCCGGTCATGATCCAGTTGAAGTTCGCGTAGTCGTGCACGATCCGCTCGAGCGTCGCGCCCACATCACCGAACATACGGCCGATCGCATCCTTGCCCGTCGCGAGCCCCCATTTCGGAAAGTGCACCTGGGCGTCGTCGGCGAACAGATCTAGGATGCTCCCGCCGGTCGACGTCGTCCCCGCGTTGTCAAACGCCTTCAGGTACTCGAGCGCCACCGACTTGCGCTGCTCGTCGGTCATCGGGGTCTGCGAAATGGCCATCGCGTCCTCCTCGAACTGATCGATGCGCCGCCCGCGCCCTGAAGTCTCGCAAAACGCGGCGTCCCCGGACGGTGGCGATAGGGGCCGTGGTTGACGCCGGCTGCCGAGCGTAGAATGGCGCCACGGTTCTTCCGGGTGACCGTGCAGTTGGCGGGTGGGACAGAGATTGGGACTGTCGAGTCATCTAACGTTGGACACGCGACGAATCGGCGACGCCGCAGTCGTGTCGGTCGGGGGCGACATCGACCTCACCACCTTTGCCGCCGTGCAGTCCGCGCTTGACGCCGCGCGCGGGCAATGTACGGTGCTGGTCCTTGACTTGCGAGCCGCAGGGTTTATGGACACCTCCGGGCTGAGACTCGTGATCTCACAACAGCAGCGCGCGGAGGCCGATGACTACCGATTCGTCGTCGTCCCAGGGTCGGACCGGATTCGGCGACTGTTCGAGATCGCCGGGTTCCGGGAGGGGCACCCGCTGTTCGTCGGCGCGCCCACCGAGCTCGCCGGCGGTGATGGTGCTTGAGCGCGGTGATGGTGCTTGAGCGCAGCGCCTGAGGAGGATCGGTTCGCACTGCTCGCCGCCGCCGACGAGGTCGCGGACGGCACCCTGCTGTTGGCGAATACAGCGGCGCGCCTGCTCGGACTGGTCGTGCCCGCGTTCGCCGACGTCGCGACGCTCGACAGCATCTCGCCCCACGGTGACCTACGGCGGCTGGGATCGCGCGTCGACGCGCCGCGCGCGCGCGAGGAGCTCGAGGCCGCGCTCCTTCGCCGGCGCCCTCTGCCCGATGCCCCAGTCGGGTTGCCGCGCGCGATCGTGAGCTCCGAAAGCCAGCTGCTCACCAGCGTCACCGACGCCGACCTCCACGCGATCGCCTCGAGCGACGAAGACTTCGAACTGCTGCGCTCGCTCGAGCTGCGCTCTGCCCTGTTCATCCCACTCCGCGCGCGTGGGCGCACTGTGGGCGCGCTCGCTCTCGGCGTCGGCACCTCCGGCCGCAGCTACGGCGAGGACGATCTCCGCTTCGCCGAAGTGCTGTCCGGGCGTATCGCGCTCGCGCTCGACAACGCAGCGCTCTCGCAGACGGTCACCGGGCTCGAGCGACGGCTCGAGGCGACGCTGACCAACCTCGCCGAGGCGGTGCTGGTCCGGGAGTCAGGCGGGCAGATCGTGTTCGCCAACTCGGCGGCGGCGCGGCTGTTGAACCTGGACTCGGCGCGCGAAGTGATCGAGGCAACCCCTCAACAGTTGATGGACCTCTACGAAGTCTTCGGCGAAGACGGCAGACGGCTCGAGCTGGCCGACCTGCCGTCATCGCACGCGGGACGGGGGGAGGAGGCCGCGCCGCTGCTCGTACGCAACATCATCCGCGCCACCGGCGATGAGCGCTGGCTGCTTCACAAGGCGACCCCGGTATTCGACCCCGACGGATCGCTGTCGCTGATCGTGAGCGTGATCGAGGACCTCACCGAGGTCAAGCGCGCCGAGCTCGCCCAGCGCGTGCTGGCGGAAGCCGGGCAGGAGCTTTCCTCGTCGCTGGACTACGAGCGCACGCTGCAGCGGGTCGCCGAGCTGGCCGTTCCGCGCCTGGCGGACTGGTGCGCCGTGGCGATGCGGGAGGGCGACCTCCTCCCGCTGGTCGCCCTCGCGCATGTCGACATCGGCAAGGTCGCGCGCGTGCGGGACTTCGAGGCGCGCCACCCGGTGCACCTGGGCGACCCGGCGCGCGCGGCGGAGGTGGTCCGATCGGGGGAAGCACTGCTGATCCCGGAGATCACCGGCGAGGTGGTCGCTGGCGGCGCGTTGAGCGAGGAGGCGCTCGGGCTGGCGCGCGAGCTCGGCCTGCGGTCGGTGATCGTGGTTCCGCTGGCCCTCGCCGACCAGCCGCCGATCGGTGCGTTGACGCTGGCGACGGCCGACTCCGGGCGGCGCCTGGAGGAGACCGATCTGGCGCTCGCGTCCGAGCTCGGGCGGCGCGCCGCGATCGCCGTCGAGAACGCGCGGCTGTACGGCGAGCTCTCCGAGATCGCGACGACGCTCCAGCGGAGCCTGTTGCCGCCCGACCTGCCCGCGATGCCGGGGTTTCGGATGGCGAGCCTGTACCGCGCCGCCGGCGAGCAGAACGAGGTTGGTGGCGATTTCTACGACGTGTTCGAGGTCCCCGGAGGGTGGATGGTGGTCGTCGGCGACGTGGCCGGGCGCGGCGCCGAGGCGGCTGCGCTCACGTCGCTCTCGCGCTACACCTTCCGCACCGCGGGCAAGCTTCTCGGAGATCCAATCGCCGCGCTAGAGCAACTGAACACCGCGCTGCGCGAAAGCCCGGCACTGTCGCTCGTGAGCGTCTGCTGCGTGCGGCTGCGCACTGGCGACGGCGACGCGTACGCCGACCTCGTGCTCGCCGGTCATCCGCCCGCGTACCACGTGCGTCGCGGCTCCTCCCGGCCGGTGGGCGTGTTCGCCCCGTTCCTCGGCGCCTACGAGCACGGCGGCTGGGAGGCGACAACGATCAAGCTCGATCCCGGCGATCAGCTCATCCTCTATACCGACGGTGTTATCGACACGGTCGGAGTCGAGGAGCGTTTCGGCGAGGAGCGCCTGGCGCGGACGCTGAGCGGCGCCACCGGCGCGGCTGACGCCGTCCGGCGGATCGAGCACGCGCTGGTCGAGTTCGCCCGCGGTTCGCAGGTCGACGACACCGCGGTGATAGCCGTCGAGCGGACGTCCGCGGGTCCTGTCGAAACCCGCGCCCCGGGGCGAGACGATCCGGCTAGAGTCGCTCGCAACTAAGTGGTCGCCGAAAGAGACCACTAAGAGAGGAGCCTCCCATGATCGACCCCTACCAGGCCGTCGGGTTGATCTCCACGATGCGCGGGATCCGCCGGCGCGAGGAGATCAGCTGGAATCTCGAGCACATCTCGCACCTGGTCAAGGCGGCGTCCTGGTTGTCGAGCATGGATCTCCCGGTGAGGCTGATCTGCATCCCGGAGGGTGGGCTCCAGGGCTTCACCGACGAGGTGCTGGACCTCGATCACGAGGCATACGCGCGCGAATGCGCGATCGACATCCCGGGGCCTGAGACCGAGAACCTTGGGCGGCTCGCGCAGCAGTGGGGCGCGTTCGTGATCGCCCAGGCCAAGGCGCGCCATCCGGAGTTCCCCGGACGCTTCTTCAACGTCGGCTTCGTGATCGAGCCCGAGGACGGGACCGTGGTGCTGAGGCATCACAAGGTGGTGCCGCTGCTTCCGGTCGAGCATTCCGTGACGCCGCACAATGTGTGGGATCGATGGATCGAGCTGTATGGGCGGGAGCTTGAGGCCTTCTATCCGGTCGCCGACACGGAGATCGGCAGGATCGGGATCATGATGGCGAACGAGGCCTCGTATCCCGAGAACGCGCGCGGCCTCGCGATGAACGGCTGCGAGATCGCGTACCGCGGCCCGTATCCGGCACCGGGTGTGATGAGCGGCATGTTCTCGGTCCAGAACCGGGCTCGCGCGCTCGACAACAACATGTACGTGGTCGGGATGAACCTCGGCACCTACTACCTCGACAAGGACTCGACGACGCCGATCGACACGTTCTCGGGTGGGTCGCAGATCGTCGACTACCGGGGCCAGGTGGTCACCGAGGTCCCGTACGGCGCCGGCTCGACGTGGATCGCCGGCACGATCGACATCGAGGCGCTCCGCAACTTCCGCCAAACCGCTCAGTGGGACAACTGGATGAAGGACCTCACGACCGAGCAGTACCAGCTCATCTACGAGCGGCCCGTGTACCCCAAGAACCTTTATCTAGAGCGCGCGCCGTACACGCATGCCGAGTATCGCGAGCACGTGACCCGTAGGCAGGTGGAGCTGCTCCAGGGACGCGGGGTGTGGGCGCGTCCGGGGCGGGTCGGGGTGGAGCTCACGTCCGACACTGGGGTGAAGGCGACGTCCGACGCCGGCAAACCGGCCCCCGCGTCGACCGTCGGCTGAGGCAAATGGCCGGGTGGGACGACGTGCGGCGGATCGCGCTCGCGTTGCCCGAGACGAGCGAGCGGACGTCGCACGGCAACGCCTCGTGGCGCGTGCGCGACAAGCCGTTCGTGTGGGAGCGCCCACTCCGTCCGGCGGATCTGCGGGCACTCGGTGACGCTGCGCCTGACGGCCCGATTCTCGGGGCGCGGGTCGAGCACGGCGGGGCGAAGGAGGCGCTGCTCGCAGACGACCCGGGTGTCTACTTCACGACGCCGCACTTCGACGGCTACCCGGCGATCCTCGTTCGTCTCGGCGAGATCGGTCCCGAGGAGCTCGAGGAGGTGATCGTCGAGGCGTGGCTCGTGCAGGCACCGAAGCGGCTGGCGCGGGAGTGGTGTGCGGCGCGTGACCGAGGACCTGCATAACACGACAATTGACGTGCGACTCGCGGACCGTGCCGTGTCGCGACCATATATCGCGCGTCACACGGCACGGTCACCAAGCGGCGTGCCGATTGTCGTGCTGTGCAGGTCGCGGCGCGAGCGGGGTGGAGCGGGGCCGGCGCGGGGGTGCTCCCGCGCCGGCCACGGTGACCGATAGGTTTACGGCGCCGCGCAGGTCTGCGCGTACGCGCAGTCGTTGAACGACTGACCGTCCGAGGCGAGCGACGATGGCGTGGCCTCGTTGACGACTCCCGGCGACAGGAAGATCTGCGTCGGGTTGCCCTGGGCGATCGTGTGTGTGACGCCGCCGGCGGTGTATGTCGACGTTGGTCCGAAGTGGACCGTGCCGACGTTCGCCAGCGTCGTCTGGGCGACGAGCGTCGGGGCCTCCAGGATCCATTCGCCCGAGGACTCCGACGAGGCGTACGTGACGTTCTGGCTCCAGCTCCACTTGCCGGCGTTGGTCATCGCGATGTTCCAGGTGTTGCCCGACACCTGCTTGATGTTCACCGTGACGTTGTCGCCAGGTGTGACCGTGCAGTTGGCGTCACCGGCGCAGCCCGTCAGCTGGGTCTCGCTCGCCGGCAGCAACTCGTACCAGGCGTAGTACTGAGGCCCGAGCACTGGATTGTCGGGCGCCGACTGCTCGGCGGTTCCGGCCTGGATCAGGTCGCTCGTGTTGTAGCCGCCGATCCCGGTCCACGTCGCGGCGAATCCCGGCGGGACCAGGCCTGCGGACGGCACCGTGAACGTCGACGACACGGCGGTGATGCCACCGCCGCTCGGCGTTACGGCGTAACCGGACCAGTTGAGGCTGTCGGCCGTCCCTCCGTGCCTCGGAAGTATCTCCCCCTTGGTCTTCGGCACCAGCACCCCTAACCCCTTGGCTCGCCGCGACGCGTTTGATTTCGCGGTGGCCATGCTCGCTCCGGCGAGCATGGCGAGAACGATGACTGTGGCGGTGAGTCCGCTCCCGACGGCTCTACGCATTTCTTCCTCCCTTTCGGACATGGCGAGGGGAGTCCCTGCCTGGACGTTGCCCCGACCGTACTACCCGGATGCGCCCCGTGCGCCACCTCAAATTCACGCGCCACTCCGACCGCGGGCGCTACATCGATTTCGTCCGCCACCCCCGGCGCGCCTCCTCGATTTCGCCCCACCGCGACTACTTGTCAGGACCGCCAGGCACCCTTTATCATTTCTGAGATCATTCTTGAATCTGAGAGATTAGGGTTCGCATAACACGAAAGGAGTGCCATGGGTGGTTCAGCGACATCCGAGGGCAACCACAGCGACTCAGGAGACTCGGGCCGGGGCCGTCGTCGCAAACGGTTCGCGATCATCGTCGCCGCGGCCCTGGCGGAGGTGATCCCCGTCTGGCGGCGGGGCTACGGCGTAGGGGGGAATGTGGTCGTCAGGTGCCACAAAGGCCATCTGTTCACGACGATCTGGGTTCCGGGAGCGTCGGTCAAGTCGATCCGGCTCGGTCCGCGCCGAGTCCAGTGGTGTCCGGTCGGGCGGCATTGGTCGCTCGTAACCCTCGTCGACAAGTCGGATCTGTCCGCGCGCCAGCTTCGCAGCGCACGCGCGCACAAGGACGTCCGCGTACCGTAACCGGCGCGTCCCGGAACCGCCGCGTACCGTAACCGCCGCGTACCGTAACCGGCGCGTCCCGGAACCGCCGCGTCCCGCAACGGCCAGCCCAGGTGCCGCCCGGACCGAAGTCGCGGCGCCGACTACGCGACCGGCTGCGCGGGGGTGCGGTCGACGGGGGTGCGGTCGATCATGGCGTCGGTCGCGGAGGTCACGTCCGGCGCGCTGGCGATCCGCGCGGGCTCTGAGTGCACGACCGTTGTCTCGCCGCTGATCGACTCCTTGAAGCCGCGCAGACCGGCCCCGAGCGAGCGCCCGAGTTCCGGCAGCCGCTTGGCCCCGAACACCAGCAGCAGGAGCACGAACAGGAAAGCGATGTGCATTGGATTGTCGAGTCCCATCATGGCTTTGCTCCGATCGAGTTGGTTTGCATCGGTCCATACGGCGGCGGCGGCGATTTGGATCAATCACGCCAGCGAGGCGACGATCACCGGCCGGGTGGTGGGCGCCCGGCTACCGCCCGGAGGCTCGATCGTCACGAGCACACGCGTGACACCGGTCGCGTAACCACGGAGTCCGAGGTCGGCGGTCCCGCGCGAGGTCACGGTGAACAGGGTGCTCGGTGCCGGCGCGCCCGCGCCGCGCTGAAACCACAGCTGGTAGACCCGGCCGGCCGGTGGTGGAGGAAGGTGAGTGACGATCAGCTTGGCCCGTCCGCCGGACACCCGGAGGCGGGCAAGGCCGACGCTGGCCGGAATTACGCGGGTCGGAGACGTGCCGGATCGGAGCTCGACCGCACCGGCCGTCGCGAGCATCCCAAGCACCCACACCAACGCGAGGGGGCCCGCGACCGGAAACCGCCGCGACCGCTTTCTCGCGCCCACTCGCTTCGGCTCGGCCTGAACCGCTCGCATGACCCGCCGCCTAAGCTCCGCGCTCACGTCGTCGCCGCGCCCCCCGCCCGGAACGATCATGGCGCCACCCCGGCGGGCTCCCCCAGCGCGATCCTGAGCTTGCGCAAGGCGAGGCGCATCCGGCCCTTGACGGTGCCCGGCGGCAGCCCGAGCGCTTCGGCGATCTGCGACTGTGAGTAACCGCCGAAATACGCGAGCTCGATCACCTGTCGTTGGTCCGGCGGAAGACCGTCGAGCGCGGTTCTCACCAGCAGGGCGTCGCTGCGGCGCTCGACCTCGTCCTCCGTCCGCTCGCGGGCGGGGAGCGCGTCGGCGATCCCATCGTCGGACACGTCGCGGCGGGCACTCGAGAGCTCGCGCCGGAAGGTGTCGACCGCGCGGTTGTGCACAACCCGCAAGACCCACGACCGCAGGCTTCCTCGCGTCCGGTCATACCGGGCCGTACTCCGCCACAGCGACATGAACGCCTCCTGGACGATCTCCTCGGCGAGCGCGCGGCGACCGCACATCCGATAGGCGAGCGAGAACGCCGGACCCGCGTGACGGTCGAAGACCACCTCGAACGCGCGGGCGTCGCCGTCGTATACGAACTGCATCAGCTCCTCATCGGCCAACTTCCGCAGGTCGGGGGAGAAGAAGCCGAGCACGTCAAGCCGTACGCAGCCGCGGCCGTCCCGGATCACGTCGCCGCCCGCGGCCGCTCCGGATCACGCCGCCGGCCGCGGCCGTTCCGGATCATGTGGCCGGCCGATGCCTTCCGGATCGCGCACGCGAGACTGATCCGAGTGGGGCGCCGGCGCGTACAGGGGGTCATGGTCGGCCACGAGGACACGCTCACCACCGTCGGTCATCTCGACGAGATGCGCACGCGGCTGATCCTGTCGCTCGTGGCGATCGCGATCGCCTTCGGCATCTGCTTCTGGCAGAACAACTTCCTGTTGCACCTGATCGACCGGCCGCTCGCGCGCCAGACCCAAGCGCAGGTCCGCGCCGGCCATGGACCGCTCGGCGCCACGTACACGGTTGCTCGCAGCACGCGCGATGTCGCTGTCCAACTCGCCACCGTCGTCGGAGTGCTCTCTCGAAACCAGCCACCGGCGGCGCGCGCCTACCTGGCGGGCGTCGAGCGTCAGCTCCAGCACGACATCGCGAGGTTGTCGACCGCGCCGCAGGGCGACAAGCCCGTGACGCTCGGGATCGGCGAACCGTTCACGACCACGGTCACGATCTCGTTCGTGTTCGCGCTGATCTTGGCGCTGCCGTTCGTGCTCTACCAGGGGTACGCGTTCCTGATGCCCGCTCTGCATCCCGACGAGCGCCGGCACCTGCGCCCGCTGGTGTTCTCGATTCCGTTCCTGTTCGTCGCGGGCGTGGTGTTCGGGTACTTCGTCGTGCTGCCGGCCGCAGTGCACTTCTTCCAGAACTTCAACAGCGACCAGTTCAACGTCCTCGTGCAGGCGAACCAGTACTACCGGTTCGCGGCGACCACGGTGCTGGCGATGGGATTGCTGTTCCAGGTGCCGGTCGGGATCGTCGCGATCACGCGCGCGGGGCTCGTCACGCCCCGGCGGCTGCGGAAGAACCGGCGCTACGCGGTACTGGCCTGTGGCGCGGTCGCGGCCGTGCTTCCGGGCGACGCGGTCACCCTCCTGCTCGAGACCGTACCGCTGTATCTCCTGTTCGAGCTCGGTGTGCTGCTCGCGTCGTTTGGTAACAGAAAAGTTACACGCGCGGAGTGATCCATTCGCGCCTGCGCTGCGAATGACACAGGGAATTCATTCCCTCAAACGGAGGAAGACCATGAGTGACAGTACCAGGCGTGGCTTCGTCAAGCGGTCGGCCGCGGCCGCTGCGGGTATGACGGTCGTGGGCGCTCTCGCCGCAGAGCAGGCCGACGCGAAGGCCGCGGTGACATCGGGGCCAGTGGTCGCGTACATCCGCGAACCGCGCACCGGCGAGATCACGGTGATGGCGGGCGAGCGCCAGGTGAAGCTCGAGGATCGCAAGCTCGCCGCCCGCTTGGCTCGCGCCGCCCGCTGACCCGCCGCACGCTTGGCTCGCGCCGCCCGCTGACCCGCCGCACGCTTGGCTCGCGCCGCCCGCTGACCCGCCGCACGCTTGGCTCGCGCCGCCCGCTGACCCGCCGCACGCCGGTCACCCAAATCAACTCATCGCATCAATCGATTCGGAGGCAAACAGTGTCATCCCACCGCGAAGCGCCGGCGATCAGCCGCGATCCCGTCGCTGACAGCACCGATCTATACGCGTTCGTCAGCCCGGACGACCCCGGCACCGTGACGATCATCTCGAACTACATCCCGCTTGAGGCGCCGTTCGGAGGGCCGAACTTCTTTGAGTTCGGACCCGATGTCCGCTACCGCATCAACATCGACAACGACGGCGACGGCGACGCCGACATCATCTACGAGTTCGCGTTCGAGACAACGGTCGCCAACGCGGACTCGTTCCTGTACAACAGCGGCCCGATTCTTTCCCTCGACAGCGCGAACTGGAACCGGAAGCAGTTCTACTCGGTTACGCGCATCAGCCCCGGGCGCCGGCAAGTTCTCGCTGAGGGCCTGGCGTGCCCGCCGTGCAACATCGGTCCGTTGTCGACTCCGGACTACGACATGCTCGCCTCGCAGGCGATTCACGGCCTCCCCGGCGGCCGGACGGTGTTCGCCGGCCAGCGGGCCGAGGGCTTCTATGTCGACCTCGGGTCGATCTTCGACCTCGGCAACCTGCGGCCGTTCGAGAACCTGCACGCGACGTTCGGGCTTCCGTCGCTGGCGGCCGCACCCGGCGTCAACGGGACCGACAACTTCAGCGTGCACTCGATCGCGCTCAAGGTGCCGAAGTCAGACCTCACCCGGCACGGCTCGAACCCGGCCGGTGCCTCCTCGGCGGACCCGGTTGTCGGCGTGTGGGCGTCGGCGAGCCGGCAGGCGGCCACAGTGCGTGAGCCATGGTCGGAATACGTGCACGAGGCCGGCGAATGGACGCAGGTGTCGCGCCTCGGCAACCCGCTCTTCAATGAGGTGCTCGTCGGGATGGGGTTCAAGGACCTGTGGAACTCGCTCCCGCCCTCGGCCGACAAGCGTTTCGCCGGCGGCGTGCAGCACCCGGAGCTCGCGGCGCTGCTGCCCGTGCTGTACCCGGGGGTCTTCCCCAACCTGGCCAAGCTCACCGCCGCACGCGCGGACCTCGTCGCGATCCTGCTCACGGGAATCCCCTCGGGACTCATCCCGGGCTTCCAGAACTCCACCGGGAACACCCTGGCCGACATGCTCCGACTCAACATGGCGATCCCGCCGGCTTCGAACCCGAGCATCTTCGGGCTCCTCGGAAACGACCTGGCCGGATTCCCAAACGGGCGCCGGGTCCAAGACGACGTCGTCGCGATCGAGTTGCGGGCGATCGCGGGCGCGACGTATCCGCTGGTCAACTCCAGCTACACCCCGGACGCGGCGGCGGCCGCGGTCACGGACGGGCTCACCCCGGCGAGTGTCTCTCGAGGCTTCCTGTCGACGTTCCCGTATCTCGGAACCCCACAGGGCGGCTACCAGACCGCCCCGCTCGGGACGGTGTGAGCGATGGCAACGACCGCAGAGCACGGGGCGATCGACCCTTCGGCGGCGTGCGCGAGCGTCGCGCTGGACATCGGCGCGGGCTCGGGAGCGCTCGTGCTCTACCCGAGCGAACGTTTCCGCGGACGGGAGATCGAGATCAGCCGCCTGGACCGCCACGACCGCAGCGGTCAGGGCGGTCGCGTCCACACCGGCGTCCACGAACGGACCACCGAGGTGCGGTCTCGCCTGACCGCGATCTTCGGCAGCCTGCCGGCCGGCGACTATGTCGTGTGGGAGGACGCCACCGCCGAAGGACCGGTGGTGAGCGTCCTCGATGGGGCGATCGCGGAAGTCGAACTGACATGAAGCGGGCCTTGACACCGCGCGAGTGGCGCACGGTCGCCGGCATGGCGGCCGCGGTGGTCGGGCTCCATGCGATCGGGTTCTTCATCCTGATCGTGCTCGTCGCCCCGCACCGGTACCACCTGGGACCGTCGGGAGGGTTCAGTATCGGCCTCGGCCTGACCGCTTACACGCTCGGGCTGCGTCATGCGTTCGACGCGGATCACATCTCGGCGATCGACAACACGACGCGCAAGCTGATGGCTGAGCGCAAGCGCCCGCTCAGCGTGGGCTTCTGGTTCTCGCTCGGGCATTCGTCGATCGTGTTCGCGCTGTCGTTCCTGTTCGCGATCGGCATCCGGGCGCTCAGCGGACCAGTGCAACACGACGGCTCGACGCTGCACAGCGTCACCAACTGGATCGGCACGAGTGTGTCGGGCACGTTCCTGTACGTGATCGCCGCGCTCAACCTGGTGATCCTCGTCGGGATCGTGAGGGTGTCCCGCGGGCTGCGGAGCGGAACATTCGACGAGACCGAACTCGAGCGGCAGCTCGACGCGCGGGGGCTGATGAGTCGTGTGCTCGGCCGGTTCACCAAGGCGATCACCAGGTCGTGGCACATGTATCCCGTCGGATTACTATTCGGCCTCGGGTTCGACACCGCAAGCGAGGTCGCGCTGCTGTTCCTCGCCGCGGGCGCGGCCGGTGCCGGCCTGCCGTTCTACGCGATCCTGTGCCTTCCGATCCTGTTCGCCGCGGGCATGAGCCTGCTCGACACGATCGACGGCTCGTTCATGAACTTCGCGTACGGGTGGTCGTTCTCGAAGCCGGTCCGCAAGCTGTACTACAACATCACGATCACCGGACTGTCGGTGATGATCGCGCTCGTGATCGGCACCGTCGAGCTCGCGGGACTGTTCTCCCGGGAGTTGGGCGCTCACAGCGCGTTCTGGCGATGGATTCAGAACGCGAACATCAACGCGCTCGGGTTCATCATCGTCGGGATGTTCGTCGCCACCTGGGCGATCGCGCTCGCGGTGTGGCACTTCGGTCACATCGAAGACCGCTGGACCCCGCGCGAGCCCGACGCCCCTGTGCTCAGATAGCCAAGCGCATCAGATAGCAAAACTTTCACGCGCCTCGGGGAAGGAACCCACACCGCGCTACGTCTCCCCACATTACGAGCTCGACTCTCGGGTCGGGCTCCGGGGGGCGACAGACGTGAACACCAAATAAAGGACGGTCACATGACTGTGCACGACGAGCGCGCGAATGCGGTCGACGGCGCTTCTGCGCCCAATTCGAGTGACGAGCGCCTCCAGATGATTTGGGATCGCGTCGTGGGGCGGCGAGCCTTCCTGAGGAAAGCGGGACTGGCGAGCGCGGCGGCGGTACCGGCATCGGCGATCGTGGCTTCGGGTGCGAGCGCCAAGCGTTTGAGGCGCGCTGGAGACGAACCGACGGAGGGCGACTTCGCGATCCTGCGGTTCCTATGCGCGGCGGAGATCATCGAGAGCGACCTGTGGGAGCAGTACGCCGGGTTTGGCGGCCAGAACGGCAGTCCCGAGCGTCCGAACGACGGTCAGAACGGCTTCTACGTCTCGGCGCTCCAGAACCTCGATAGCGACATGCCGCAGTACATCTCGGACAACACCGACGACGAGGAGAGCCACCAGGCGTTCATCAATGCCTATCTGATGTCGAAGGGGCAGCGGCCGGTGAGCCTCGAGCCGTTCAGGAGATTGCTGCCGAGTCCGGCCACGGGCGGAGGCAGCCAGAAGCGGCTCACGAACCTGATGAGCCTGAACGTGGACACCAGTTACTACCTGCGCTACCGAGCGGAGACCAATCCCGATTTCGGCGCCACTTTCGGACAGGCCGTAACGATCAGGAACCAACCGGCGATTCCGGTGTCCGACACGGAGACGCCTCCGGGCGACATGATCTCGGCACCGCCGATCCCGAACGACAACACCCAACAGCGGATGCAGGCGATCGCGAACACGGCGGGCTTCCACTTCGGGATGATCGAGCAGGGCGGCTCGAGTCTCTATACGACGATGGCTCTGAAGGCGACCAGCCTCGAGGTGCTGCGTATCGTCGTGGCGATCGGTGGGGTGGAGACCAACCATTTCTCGCTCTGGCACGACAAGGCCGGGAACGCGGTCGCGGCCCCGCTCGCTGGGGTCACCGATCCGAAGACCGGGACGACCTTCCCGAACCTGAACACGGGCAGTGAGGCGACTCAGACCAACCTCATCCTGCCCGAGCCCTGCGAGTTCATTCCGGGCCTGCCGCCCTGCTCGGTCGTCCGCCCGACAATCGATGAACTCGCGGGAGCGCGGGCAGCGGTGAACGGGCTGACCAAGGATGGGCTGTTCGACGGGCAGTCGGACGCATTCTTCCGCTTCATCAGACGGCTGGCCCGTGAGGCAGATGCCGCGACGCGTAGGGTCGGGTAAGTCGTGGCCACCGGATTCCTCAGCCCTGTACACGTGGCATTGCTGCTCGTCGTCGTCCTAATGGTGTTTGGGGCCAAGCGCCTGCCCGAGTTCGGACGCTCGCTCGGAAGCGGCATGCGAGGGTTCAAGCGAGCGCTAGACGGCCAGGAGGATGAGAACAAGCAGCTCGATTAGGCCGTCTGACATTTGTCATGCCGAACCGGTGAGGTTCGGCTCTGCCAGGCAGCCCTATAGCTCGGCTCGGACGAGCGCGGCCCCTGCACTCAGCGCCTGAAGCTTGGCGAACGCCCGCCCCCGCGGGAGGTACTTCATCCCGCAGTCGGGGGCGGGGACGAGCCGGTCGGCAGGCACGTACGCGAGCGCGACGCGAATGCGGTCGGCCACCTGCTCCGGGGTCTCAACGAGCTCGTCCCCGAGGTCGAGCACGCCGAGCACGACGACCTTGGGGCTGAGGTCGGACAGCTGCGAAAGGTCGAGTCGCGGTTGCGCCGCCTCGATCGAGACCTGGTCGGCAACGCTGTCGCTCAGCTCCCCGAGGAAGTCGTAGCGGTTTCGGTCCTTGGCGCCCATCAGCGCGGCGTAGCCGAAGCACAGGTGGACGGCCCTGGTCGCCGACAGCCCCGCGAGCGCGCGGTCGATCGCCGCCACCGCGATCCGCCGAGCGGCCTCGGGATCGTTCCGCAGCCACGGCTCGTCGAGCTGGATCACGTCGGCCCCGGCGGCCTCTAGCGCCCGCGCCTCGGCGTTGACCGCGGCGGCGAGGTCCATGACGAGCTCATCGGGGTCGCTGTACGCCTCGTTGCTCGCCTGCTGGGCCATCGTGAACGGGCCGGGGAGCGTGATCTTGGTGGCGCGGTCGGTGTGGGCGCGCAGGAACTCGACGTCGGCCACCTCGACCGGCTCGCGCCACCGCACCGGGCCGACGATGCGCGGCACCACCCGAGGCTCTCCGCCGCGGGTGTGGATCGTCGCGGGGTTGTCGGCGTCCACCCCGTCGAGCGCGGTCGCGAACCTGTTCGAATAGCTCTCGCGCCGGATCTCGCCGTCGGTGATCGTGTCGATGCCGGCCAGTTCCATCTGGCGGATCGCGACCACAGTGGCGTCGTCCTGGGCCTCCTGGAGATGGGAGTCGGGAATCCGCCAGGCGTGGCTGGCGCGCACCCGCGGGACCGAATGGGATCCGAGCGCGTCCCGGTCGATCAGCCACCCCGGCTGGGGATAGCTTCCAATCACGGTGCTGGACAAAAGGCGCTCGGTCACGTTCGCGGCGACGATAACCGAGAATCTGCTCGATGAGCACGCCCGAGCCAGCGTCCCGCCCCGTCGCAGTCGTCACCGGCGCCGGCTCCGGGATCGGGCGCGCAGTCGCACGCAAGCTGGCCGGGGCAGGCCACCGGGTGGCGCTGGCGGGCCGGCGCATGGAGACGCTGGAGGTCACTCTGCTGGAGCTGCCCGCCGACTCCGAGTCGTTCGCGGTGCAGACCGATGTGACCAGCGCCGACAGCGTGGAGGAGTTGTTCGACGTGGTCGTAAGCCGAGCCGGCAGGGTCGACGTGCTGGTCAACAACGCGGGCGTGTTCGGACCGGCAGCGCCGGTCGAGGATTACCCGCACGACGGCTGGGCGGCGACCGTCGAGACCAACCTGACCGGCGCGTTCCTGTGCGCGCAGGCGGCGTTCCGCCAGATGATCCGCCAGCGGCCGAGTGGTGGCCGGATCATCAACAACGGGTCGCTGTCCGCGCACGTCCCGCGCCCGAACGCCGTCGGCTACACGGCGACCAAGCACGGCATCACCGGGCTGACCAAGGCGCTCGCGCTCGAGGGTCGCCGGCACGGGATCGCCTGCGGGCAGATCGACGTCGGAAATGCCGCGACCGACATGACCAGATCGCTCGAGGTCGGGGCGCTCCAGCCCGACGGGTCCTACGTCGCCGAGCCGACGATGTCCGTCGAGCATGTCGCCGACGCGGTGCTCTACATGGTCGAGCTCCCATTGGGTGCGAACGTCCTGTCGATGACCGTGATGGCCTCGGGGATGCCGTTGGTCGGTCGTGGCTGACCCGTTTCTGCGCGCGGTCGAGCTCCCTCCCGACCGCGAGGGCAGACCGCGATCCGGCTACCCCTGGTCGCTTCCGGCGATCGCGCCACTCGCCGCCGGCGTGCGGCTGCACCCGGCCGTCACCTATCTGATCGGCGAGAACGGGAGCGGCAAGTCGACACTCCTCGAGGCGATCGCGGTCGCCGCCCTGATGAATCCCGAGGGCGGCTCCTCGAGCTTCGCGTTCAACACCCGCGCGAGTCACTCGGAGCTCTCGAGCGCGATTCGACTCGTCCGCGGCGGCCGGCGCCCCAGGACCGATTTCTTCCTGCGCGCCGAGAGCATGTTCAACGCCGGGACGTATCTCGAGCAGCTGAACGAAGGGCTCGACGGTGAGGCAGCCGCACTCGCCGGCAATCCGCTCGACGCGTACGGCGGCCGCTCGCTGCACGAGCAGTCGCACGGGGAGTCGTTCCTGGCGGTGATGATCAACCGGTTCGGGCCCGACGGTCTGTACCTGCTGGACGAGCCGGAAGCGGCGCTGTCGACCCAGAACTGCCTGACCGCGGTCCGCCGCATCCACGAGCTCGTCCAGGCCGGCTCCCAGCTCATCATCGCCAGCCACTCGCCGATCATCCTCGCCTACCCCGAGGCGACGATCTACCACTGCAGCGAGCGCGGCCTGGACCAAGTCGACTACGAGGACGCTGAACCCGTACGGCTCACCCGGAGCTTTCTCGATTCCCGCGCTCGCTTCCTGGATGAGCTGCTGCGAGACTGAGCGGCCAGGTCAACGCACGAGAGGAGAAGGCGATGGAGGCGACGAGCGTACGTACCCCCCAGGAAGTGTTCCAGCATCACGCGGAGGCGCTGATCGCCGGTGATCTCGAAGGTATCGTGGCCGACTACTCCGACGACGCGGTGTTCATCACGCCGGCTGGGGTTCTCCACGGCAAAGACGGCGTTCGCCAGGGCTTCACCAAACTGCTCTCGGACCTTCCGAGCGCCGAGTGGGACGTGCCGACGCAAATCTTCGAGGGCGACGTGTTGTTCATCGAATGGAACGCGAAGTCCGAAAGCACGATGGCCGATGACGGGATCGACACGTTCGTGTTCCGCGACGGGATGATCCGCGTCCAGACGGTTCGCTACACGTTGCAGCCGAAATAAGGGTAGGGGGTGGCATCGACGTCGACCTGAAAGGAGCGGTCGGATGCCACCGCGTGGAGTGAAGCCGGGAACGAAGCGTGCCCGTCAGTACGAGCACGTCAAGCAGAGCGGGTCGAAGATGAGCAAGGCGCAGCTCCAGCGGGCGGTCGACGCCCGCAAGTAGATGCGATCGTGACCCTGGGTTGACGGTGCGGATTCCCGGGTAGAGGGCTGCTGTGATCGAGCGGGACCCCCGGATGCAGCCGGGCGCCTATATCACGGACGGCATCGACCTCTACGAGGTCACGGGCACGGAGAGAGGCCCGGGGGTGATGGGTATCTCTACGGTCCGGATCAGCGTCGAGAACTGCCGGAACCTTCGCCAGCTCGAGTTCCTGCCAGACAAGATCCGCAGCGCGTTCGAGCTCGTCAAGCCGGCGCCGGTCGGCGCCTGCCCCGACATGATCGAAGGCATCAGCTGGGAAGCCGGCCTCGCCGCCTGACGTCGCCGCGGGCGTCGAGTCGGAGATCCCGGCCCCACCCGGGCGTCGCTCCAGCGCGCGTCAGGTGGGCAGCGCGAGTCCGACCAGGTAGGTCGCGCCGCCGACGATCACGCCGGCGAGCGTCATCTCGAGCCCGGCTGACCACCACGTTCTGAGGGTCACGAGTGACTTCGCGGCGCCCACCAGGAAGTGGGCCACCAGCGAGATAACGGCCGCGGTAACAATCGCGACCGTGCCGGTGGTGAAGATGAAGGGGATCACCGGCACGATCGCGCCGAGCCCGGTCGAGATGCCCGCCGCCAGCGCGGCCTGTTTCGGATCGCCGCGATCGCCGGAGATGCCGAACTCCTCCATGGAGAGCGCGCGCAGCATCGCTTCGGGCTGCTTGGCGAGCTGGTCCGCCATCGCGTCCGCGGTGGCCTCGTCGATGCCCTTCAGCTGGTAGAAGAGCGACAGCTCCTCGCGCTCCTCTTCCGGGTGCTCGGCGATCTCCTGCCGCTCGCGCTCGACGTTGGCCGCGGCGACCTCGGCCTCCGAGCGCTCGGCGAGGAACGCGCCGGTGGCCATCGACAGCGCCGAGGCGACGGCGGCCGACACCCCGGCGGTCAGGACGAAGCTCGATCCGCCGGTCGCGCCCGACACGCCGGCGACGATCCCGAACACCGCCGCGAGCCCGTCGTTGGCGCCGTAGATCGCGCCGCTGATCCAGCCGCCGCCCGTCCGGTGCCATTTCTCGCGTCCGAGGATCTTGTCGAGCCGGTCTTGAGCGGGATGGACGGGGGGCCCTGCGCTGCCGCCGGCGCCGTCGGACCGTCCCGAACGCATTTCGCTGACGGTGTGCGAGTGCGCCCGTTCCTCCTTACGGATCCCCCACAGCACATCGTCCGTGACCGGATCGCCGGTCGAGCGCTTGTACAGGTCACCGACCTCCTCGTCCTCGGCCGCCTCGCGCGCCGCCAGCAGCCGGTCGACCGGGGCGATCCGCGTCTGGAGCCGTAGCCAGCGCGACAGGTGCACGCTGTCCGCGGGCGGGATCGGGATCCCGAGCTCGGTCATGCGCGCCTCGAGCCGCCGGCGATGACCGCCCTCCGCGTCGGCCATGCGCCGGAGGATGTCCGCTTCCCGCGCGGGCATACGCTGGGCGATCAGCTCGTAGACCCGGCCGGCGACGATCTCTCCTCGCCACGCTTCGAGCAGCCGATCGCGCACCTCCGGGCTGACATCGACGGTGCTTCCAGACATCGCCGCTCAGCCTAGCCCGCGACGTTGGAAAAGGCGCGTTACCCCGGGATGAGAATGCCTCTACCCTGGAGCCGGCCGCCGTCGAGGTCGGCCATCGCGTCGTTGATCGCGTCGAGCGGATACGTGCTTGTGTGCAGCGTGACCTGGCCCTGCGCGGTCAGCGTCATCAGCTCCTCGAGATCGGCGTAGGTGCCGACGAGGTTGCCGATGAACGAGATCTCGCGCGAGATCACGTCGATCGTGGGGATGTTGATGTTCTCGCCGTACCCGATCACGTAGTAGAACCCGCCGTCGCGGATCATCGCGATGCCGTCCTCGATCGCACCCCTCTCGCCGACGAAGTCGATGATCGCCTCGGCGCCGAGCCCGTCGGTGAGCTCCTTGACCGTGTCGACGTGCTTCGAGCCGTCGACCTTGACGGTGTGATCGGCCCCCAGCTCGCCGGCCAGTGCCAGGGCCTTCTCGGACGGGTCGATCACCACGATCGTGGCCGAGGTCATCGCCTTCAGGCATTGGATCCCGATGTGCCCGAGGCCGCCTGCGCCGATCACGACCGCGGTCGTGCCGGGCTCGAGCACCGGGACCGCCTTCTTGACGGCGTGGATCGCGGTCAGGCCGGCGTCCGCGAGCGCAGCGATGTCCTTCGGCTCGAGTCCGGGGGCGAGTTTCACCACCGAGCGAGCCGAGGTCTGGAGAAAGTCGGCGAACCCGCCGTCGCGGTTGATGCCGGGGAACGAGCCGTTAAGGCAGTGCATGTCGTCTCCCCGCCGGCACGGCCCGCACAGCCCGCAGGCGATGAACGGATGCACGATCACGGTGTCGCCGACGGCGACGTTCGTGACGCCCGAGCCGATCTCGTGGACCCAGCCGGCGTTCTCGTGACCCGGCGTGTAGGGCAGGACGACCTGAGACTTCTCGGCCCACTGCCCTTCCTGGATATGGAGGTCCGTACGGCACAGTCCAGCGGCGCCGATCCTCACGATCACGTCGAGCGGTCCCACGATCTTGGGCTCGTCGATCTCGTCGAGCTTCAACGCGTCGTGATAGGCATGCAGTCTCGCGGCCTTCATCGCAAAACCTCCTCAGGATCGTCGATAACCACTCCGCGGTGGACGCGCAGCAGCGAGCGGCAGATGCCGCCGTTCACCTCGAGACTCATCCGCACCAGCCGGGCCGTGCGCAGCCAGCGCTTGAGCTCCGAAGCAGGCACCGGCTCACCGCTCGGCAGCACGAACGCCGGCGACTCGGGATCGTCGGGCAAGCCAAGCCGGCGGCGAAGCTCGAGGCACCGGCGGGCGTCGGGAGCATCGTCCGGCAGGTCCTCGACACGGCGTGCCGCCACCTCCTCGGGGGTGAGCCCGTCGACCAGCATGGCCTCGCACAGCCGCGACTCCCGCGCGACCAGCGCCTTGCGCACGAACAGCTCGCGGAGCGCGGCCAGGTCGTCGTCGACAGTCTCACCGGGAAACGCCCCGGTGAAGCCGTCGCCACGGCTGAGGGCAGAGTTGATCTCCGCCCCGGTGTAGTGGTCCTCGAGCCGGATGGTGACCTGGCGGACTCCCGGCAGGCGGCGCACGGCGGTGCGGGCGTCGGCTGCCATCAGGAACGCGAAGTTCGGCGCGCACTGCGGCGTGGGCAGCTGGAGCACGACCTGCACGTCGCCGTCCGCGCTCACCTCGCACGACGTCACGAACCCGAGCCTGGTGATCGGCTCATCGAGCTCGGGGTCGTAAACCCCAGCGAGCGCGTCGAGCACGCTCGCCGTCGTCATCGCCGCCGCCGCGGTCATGCGGACTCGACCAGCTGCGCGTCCTCCTTCGCCGCCGGGGTGCCGCCGTTCTGGAGCTGGAGGTCGGCGGGCACCTCGATGTCGTACAGCTTCGCCGCGTTCAGCCCCATGATCTTCTTCTTGCTCTCAGTCGTGGGGTGCGGGTAATCCGAGTACTCCTCGGTGTCGGGCATCTTCCAGTCGATGAACCCCTCGACCTGCCACTGCGGCTCCCAGATGCCGTAGTCCGAGCCGAACAGGATCTTGTCCTCGCCGACCCAGAACAGCAGCTCGCCCATCACCTTGTTGAAGAACCGGGGGCGGGCGTGCATGAGGCCGCCGATCACCACGGCCAGGCCGGCGTAGACGTTCGGTTCCTGCGTCGCCATGAAGCAGAAGTCCTCGATTCGCGGCAGGCCCACGTGCTCGACGATGAAGTTGAGCTCGGGGTTGCTGGTGGCGGCGATGTCGATGTCCTTGACGTCGAACGCGTCCTTGTCGAGCGGCCAGATCGTCGGGCCCTTATGGGCGTGGATGTTCTTGATCCCGAGCTCCTTGCACTTGTCGAGGAACATCTGCGCCTGGGGATCGGACAGCTTCCACCCGCGCGAGCCCTTGTACCACTCGGCGGTGTAGACCTTGACGCCCTTGAGGTTGTAACGCTTGGCGTCCTCCTCGAGTTGCTTGAGCCCGGCCTCGCCCTCGCGCGGGTCGAACCGACCGTTGACGATCACCTTGTCCGGGTACTTCTCGACCATCCGCGCGTTGCGGTCGATCGTATTGAAGCCCTCCGTGTACCACTCCTTCAGGTACGTCGACTGGAGGACGGCCACGTCGATATGCCCCGCTTCGAACACGTCGTGGTCGTAGTCCTCCTCGGAGTACTTCATGAATTTCTCGAGCGGCCAGTGCGTCTCCGGGGGGCCGAGTCCCATGTACGCGTGGAAGCACTCGATCCAGCCCTTCGCGTACTGCTCCTGCCCCTTCACCCAGTTGTCGGGGCTCGCGTCCCAGAAGTGCTGGTGGGCGTCGACGACGAAGTACTTGTCCCCGTTCTTCTCGTACATGCCTCTCCTCTCGACGGTCGGTTCGACGGACTCTACTCCGCGCCCGCCAACGTCCGCCGGATCAGTCGTCCGGATCCTGCGGCGTCGGGAAGTCCCTGTCGATCAGCTCGATCCGGTAGCCGTCGGGGTCCTGGACGAAGCAGATCCGGCCGATCTCCTCGCGGCCACCCGGGGCGTACGGCGGCTTCTCGGGCTCGATCCCCGCGGCGCTCAGCTTCGCCAGCATGGCGTCGAGATCCTCGACCACGAGCGCCATGTGGTTGTAGCCCTCGCCGATGTCGTAGGGCTGGTCGCGGTCGCGGTTGACTGTCAGCTCGAGGGTGTCGCCGTCGCCGGGGAGCCCCATGTAGATGTTGTAGGCGGTCTGGAAGTTCAGCCGTCCGCGCCGCTCGTACCCGAGCAGCCCATAGAACCGCTCCGATGCCTCGGGGTCACGGACGCGCACGCAGGTGTGGACGAATCGCATGGGCGGCAGCCTAACCCCTCAGGACGGCAGGCCGGTGGTGGCGAGTCGCTTGTTCTTGTAGCGGGGGTCATCGGTCACCTCGCGCCCAAGCCACTCGGGCGGGTCAAACCCGGCCGCGGCGTCGGGCGAGTCGAACTCGACCTCGGCGACGAGGAGCCCCGAGAGCCGCCCGTGGTACACGTCTAGCTCGATCGTCGGGCCGTCGCCGGTCGGGATCCTGCTGCGGCGCTTCTCGATCCGGCGGCCCTCGGTCAGCGGCCACAGTGCACTGAACCGGCGCGCGTCGATCTTCATCTCCTCCTCGACCCGGACCTGGTCTCCGCCCGACTTGATCGTGAGGAACGCCTGGTCGCCGTAGCGACGGACTCTCACCTCGACCTCGTCCGTGATCGCCAGGTATCCCTGTTCGATCTCGGCGGACGGGTGGTCGTCGAGGCCGTCCGGCGGCCGATCGACCACGAACTTGCGCTCGATTTCGATTCCGTCGGCCATCTTCCACCCGATTCTGACAAGCGGACGATGGGCAAGCGGGCGCGAGGCCGCCTTGACGCTTCCAGGCGCCTCGACTTCCTCGCGCCTCTGCCGGACTCGGCCGAGCCAAGCTGACAGTTCTACCCCTGCCGAGCTAGCGGCGCCATTACCCTGTGTAACCCGTAGGTAACGCGTGCGTCGCCGGTTGGTCAGTAAACGGACGCCCGGCCTCAGTCAGCCGGCCGGCGTAAGCAGCACCACAGGGATCACGCGGTCGGTCTTGGTCTGATACTCGGCGAACTGCGGCGAGCTCTCGGCCTGGGCGTTGGACAGGCGGTCCCGTTCATCTCCCGTCGCCTCGGAGGCGACCACGTCGATCGTGTCGGTCCCGACCTCGATGGTCGTGTTCGGGTTGGCCATGAGGTTGTGGTACCAGCCCGGATGGCTCGGGGCCCCGGCCTTGGACGCGAAGATGACGTAGCGGTCGCCGTCGCGGCTGTACATGAGCGGGTTGATCCGGGGCGTGCCGGTCCTGGCGCCGACGTGGTGCAGCAGCAGCAGCGTCCTGCCCTCGAACGGGTCGCCGACACGCCCCTCGTTGGCGCGGAACTCTTCGATGATCCTCGCGTTGAAATCGTCGGGCGATGTCGACATCGTGCTCCTCGATAGACGTGGAGCTCGATCATGACGGAAACCGCGCGGCCCATAGCTCGAGTTGCACACGAGCGGCGCCGAGGACGAACGAGATCGTGTGGTACCAGCCCGAGGCGATGACCAGCTCGAGGATCTGCGGCGCGCTGAAGTGGCTCGCGAGCTCGGCGTAGGTGGCGTCGGACACCCGCGCGGTGTCGTGCAGCTCGTCGGCGAGCCCGATCACGGCGCGCTCGCGCCCGGACCAGACGGCGTCGTCCGCGGGCGACATGACCGTGGCGGCGAGCTGCTCGTCGGTGAGCCCGACCTGCCGGCCGAAAGATACGGCGTGGACTCCCCATTCGTACTCGGCGCCGCAGCGCGCACACGTGCGGTGGATCATCAGCTCGCGGTCGCGCGGCTCGAGCAGCCCGTGGGCGAGAATGCCGGCGCCGAGCGGTCGCATCCGAGCGGCCAGGGACTCATGGACAGCGAGAGTGCGGAACAGCCGGAGCGGCTCGAGCCCGGTGCCCGGCGGCATCCACCGCTGCAGCATCTGCTCGGTGTCGGGCGAGTACGGGGGCTCGAGCGGCGCGATCCGCGGCGCTGCGCTGGCGTCGTTCATGGCTACACTCCGCTTCGGAAATAAGAGCGCCACACACGGTATCGCTTCGGAAACCAAAGCGCAAGTGACCAGAAAGCGCAAGTGACCCGCATTCCAAAGCCCGGAGAACCAGTTCGCGGATCGGACACGGGCCGGCCGATTATGGCGCTCCTCGACCTGCTCGGCCGGCGCTGGGCGCTGCGGGTCATCTGGGAGCTTCGCGGCGAGCCGCTGTCGTTCCGCGAGACACAGGCCCGCTGCGGCGCGATCAGCTCGTCGGTCCTCAACGATCGCCTCGCCGAGTTGCGCGCGGCCGGGATCGTCGAGACGGGCGAGGCCGGCTACCAGCTGACGGACGAGGGGCGGGAGTTGCTGGCGCTGTATCCGGCGCTCGACGCGTGGGCCGACCGGTGGGCCGAGCGGGAGCGGCGGATCAGGTGACGATCCTGTCGCTCGTGGCGGGGTGTCATTTCTGTGAATCTGCGACCGCTCAGGAAGTCTGCGGGGTCGCGCGGCGTCGGACCGGTACGGAGGGCTACCCATCGACAAAAGGAGGAGAGCATGATCTCCGATCAGCCCCCGAGTCGACATCGCCTTGCGTCCTCGGCCGTCGCGCGGCCCCTGGCCTTAGGCAGACGAGCGGTCCTGCCGATGCTCGTGTGCCTGTGCGGGTGGTTCGCGCTCGGCGCGGCGGCCGCGCAGGCCCGCCCGTTCATCGACGGGTTCTCGCCGACCACGCTGGCGACCACCGTGCCGTCGAACGGCGACGTGAACCCGTACGGGATCGTGACGGTGCCGCGAACCGTCGGCGCGCTCAAGCGCGGCGACGTCCTCGTCAGCAACTTCAATAACTCCGGGAACTCACAGGGCACCGGCACGACGATCGTGCAGATCCCCGCGGGCGATATGGATCAGAACCCCGGTGACGCGCCGGTGTTCGCCCAGATCGACCCCCACGCGCTGCCGGGACCGTGCCCGGGCGGCGTCGGTCTGACCACGGCGCTGGCGGTTACCCGCAGCGGGTTCGTGATCGTGGGCAGTCTCCCGACCTCGGACGGAACCGCGCAGACGGCCAAGGCCGGATGCCTGCTCGTGCTCAACAGCAATGGGAAGGTCGTCCAAACGATCGCCGGTGGTCCGATCAACGGGCCGTGGGACATGACCGCTGTCGACCACGGCTTCTTCACGACGCTGTACGTGACCAACGTGCTCAACGGCACCGTGGCAGCTACAAAGGACTTCACCCGGACGGGGCCCGTGGTCAATCGTGGCACCGTCGTGCGCATCCAGCTGCTGACGATCCCGGGAGTCCGGCCGGTCGTGTTCGACGAGAACGTGATCGGCACCGGGTTCGCCGAGGAGACCGACCCGGCCGCCCTCGTGATCGGCCCTACCGGCGTCTCTCTCGGGCGTGACGGCACCCTGTATGTCGCCGACGCGGTGAACAGCCGAATCGCGGCGATCCCCGACGCGCCGTTCCGCTTCTTCCCGGCGACCGGCGGCGGGCGGACGGTGTTCGCGGGACTGCCACTGAACGCCCCACTCGGGATGACGCTCGCACCGAACGGCGACATCCTGACCGCCAACGGCGGAGACGGCAACATCGTCGAGACGACGCCGGACGGGCGCCGGACGACGTCCGTGACCGCTGACCCGGCCGGTGGCGGCGTTCTGTTCGGGCTGACGCTCACGCCCGACCAACGGGCGGTCTATTTCGTCGACGACGGGACCAACACGTTGAACCTGTTGGCAGCGCCATGATCTGATCGCCAAACGGGGCCGGGTCAGAGGGCTCGGCCCCGGGGAAGGACGTTTCGGCGCCTCCTTGCCGTTCGGTGTACGTGGCGGTCAAGGAGAAGCGGGCGGATGCCGATGTTGGGGCCAGAATGCGGAGCTACGACATCGCGCTGATCGGGATCGTGCTGCTGGCCTGCGGCATCGCCGCGCTGGCGAGCGTCCCCGGCATCGCGATCGGACTACCGCTCGCCGCCGCGCTCTTCTCGACCGCGGTCGGAACCTTCGCCGTCGCCCGGCGTCCCGGCCGGCGCTGAGCAGCTGGTCAGTTAGCCGGGGACGGCCGCCGGCGTGCCGACGCTGCGGAGCTCGTGACGCGCGATCGACCGCTTGTGGACCTCGTCCGGTCCGTCGGCGAGTCGCAGCGTTCGCAGGTGCGCGTACATCATCGCCAGCGGGAAGTCGTCGCTGACGCCGCCTCCGCCGTGGACCTGGATGGCCCGATCGACGACGCGCAGCGCGACGTCGGGTGCGGCGACCTTGATCGCGGAGATCTCGGTGCGGGCGTGCTTGTTGCCGACGGTGTCCATCAGCCACGCCGCCTTAAGCGTCAACAGACGGGTCATTTCGATCTCGATCCGCGACTCGGCGATCCAGTCCTGGACGTTCGCGCGCTCGGCCACCGCCTGACCGAAGGTGACACGCGAGGCGGCGCGGGCGCACATCAGCTCGAGCGCCCGCTCGGCCGCGCCGATGCAGCGCATGCAGTGGTGGATCCGCCCAGGCCCGAGCCGCGCCTGGGCGATCAGGAACCCGTGCCCCTCCTCACTGATCAGGTTCGAGGCCGGCACGCGGACGTCCTCGAACAGCACCTCGGCGTGGCCCTCCTGGTCGATGTAGCCGAACACCGGCAGGTTGCGAACGATGATCACGCCCGGCGTGTCCTTCGGCACGAGGATCATCGACTGCTGCTTGAACGGCGGTCCGTCCGGCTCGGTCTTGCCCATCACGATCAGAATCCTGCAGCGTTCGCGCATGGCGCCCGAGATCCACCATTTGCGGCCGTTCAGCACGTAGTCATCGCCGTCGCGCTCGATCCGGAGCTCGATGTTGGTGGCATCGGAGCTGGCCACCGCCGGCTCGGTCATCGCGAACGCCGAGCGAATCTCGCCTTCGAGGAGCGGTTGGAGCCACTGCTCCTTCTGCTCGGGCGTCCCGAACTGGGCGAGGACCTCCATGTTGCCGGTGTCGGGGGCGGAGCAGTTGCAGGCCTCGGAGGCGATGTGGCTCCGTCCCATGATCTCGGCGAGCGGCGCGTAGTCGGTGTTGCTCAGCCCAGGTGCGCCCCAGTGCTCGCCGCCGTGCGGGAGGAACAGGTTCCACAGGCCGAGCTCCTGGGCGCGTCCCTTGAGCTCCTCCATCACCGGCGGGTGCGAGTGAGGGTCGCCCGAGGCGACTAGCTGCTCGTGGTAAACCGCCTCCGCGGGGTAGACGTGCTCGTCCATGAACGCCAGCAGGCGCTCGCGGAGGTCGTTGCAGCGATCTGAGAATTCGAAGTCCATGAGCCTTGCGGGCCGAACACTACCGGCGCGGGCGCGGATGGGATCAGGCGGGCGCGGTGCGGACCGGGCGCGAGCCCGCGGCGACTACGCCGCGAGCATAGAGGCGACGATCGTCTGGAACCGGTGCAGGTCGATCGGCTTCGACACGTACGCGTCGCAGCCGGCCTCGAGAGCCTCGTGCTCGTCGGCGGGCAACACCGCGGCGGTGCAGGCGAGGATCGGGATCTCGGCGGTCACCGGGTGGGCCTTGAGCTTGCGCGTGAGCTCGAGCCCGCTGCCGTCGGGCAGGTTCAGGTCGAGCACGATCATCGCGGGCTGTTCCTCGGCGAGTGCGCGTTCGGCGTCCGCCAGAGAGCCCGCCGCGCGGACCTTGTGACCGTCGAGCTCGAGCAGCCGCTCGATCAGCGCCACGCCCGGCTCGTGATCATCGACGATGAGGATGCGCCGCTCCATGACGCCCTAATCGTCTCCAGGACGCCGGAGCTTGACTCATGGGTGCAGGTTTTATGGAGGGTTCGAGCTGGCCGCCAGCTCGTCGCGGGTCAGCGGCCAGACCTGGTTCACGCGCGCAAGCGCCGCGGTGGCGCCGGATTCGTCCGCGCCGCGCGTCGCCGCCTCGAGGTCGGTCAGGGCGCTCAGCAGCTCTTGCGCCCCCAGCATCAAGGCGTCGTTTCGGCATCGATGGGCGGCCTGTGTGGCGCGATCGAAGTCGCCGGCCGCCATCGCGAGCTCGAGCTCGTCGATCGCGGCGGTCATGTTCTGAAGCATCGAGGACACGATCGCCGCGGCGTCGGCGCCCATGACGTCCTCCAGCTCACCGATCCGCCCCAGGTCGATGTGGTCGTTCACGGTCAGGCGGGGTCCCGCAGCCCGATCGGCGCGCGGAGCACCTGATCGGGGATCCCGAACGCGTCGACCAGCGCCTCGGCGTCGCCGCGAACCTCGTCGCACAGGCGGTTGACCTCGCGCGTCACCGCCTTGCACCGCGGTCCCGTGAGCCGGCCGTGCTCCTGGAGATAGCCCCTGTCCTGCTCGATCGCGTACAGGGCGTAGAGGTCGCACATCCGGCCGAGCGCGTCCTTGACGGGCCCTTCCTCGGAGGCCTCGACCGCCGCCGTGAAGGCCTCGAGCAGCACCCGCTCGGTGTGGGCCCGGGCCGCGTTCACGGCGTGGTTCTGCACCGCCCGGAACACCTCGAACGGGTCGTACCCCTCGTCAACGCCGCGCTTGAAGCGCTGGGCGATCGAGGCGGTGATGTGCCCTTCGCGCCAGCGGAACAGCGCGAGCTGGCTCTCGCGGTCGAGGAGGTCGCCGGTCTCGTCGCGGCCCGGGACGACGTCGGCAATCACCTGGGCGATCTTGCGCGCGAACAGGCGCTCGACGACCGTCTCGACGGCCTGCTCGGCGACGAACGTCACGAGCTCGCGCGGGTTGAGCGCCCCGAAGTCGTCCCGGTAGTCGGTCAACAGGCCCCGTGCCACGAGCATCATCAGCACCGTGTTGTCGCCCTCGAACGTCGTGAACACGTCGGTGTCGGCCTTCAGCGCCGCGAACCGGTTGACGCTCATGTAGCCGGTGCCGCCGCAGCATTCGCGACACGTCTGGATCGTCTCGGTAGCGTGCCAGCTCGCGGTCGCCTTCATCCCGGCCGCGAACGACTCCAGCCGCCGCTGCTGGCGCTGGTCGTGCTTATTCGGCCCCGACGCCTGGTGAAATTGCTCGGCCAGCTCCGCCTGGCCGAAGTGGAGCGCATACGTCCTCGCCAGCAGCGGAATCAGCCGGCGCTGGTGGGTGCGGTAGTCGAGCAGCACGACCTTGTCCTCATCGGGTGGTCCGAACTGGGTGCGCCGCAGGCCGTACCGCACCGCGATCGTCAGGGCGGTCTTGGCCGCGCTGATCGACGCGCCCGAGATGCACACCCGTCCCTGGATCAGGGCTCCGAGCATCGTGAAGAAGCGCTTGTTCGGGTTCTCGATCGGGCTCTCGTAGACGCCGCGCTCGTCTCGGAGCGGGACGACGAGCACGTGGACGCCGTGCGACGCACGATCGTCGTCCGAGCGAGCAGTGCCTGAAGTCCTTGCGCGGTCCGCGGCGGTTGACGACGAACTCGTCGGTGCCGGAGTCGTAGGTCGCGGTAGTCCCGAGCTGCTGCACGTTCGAGCCGTGGCCGGTCTCGGTCATCGCGAAGCACCCCAGCAACTCGAGCATCGCCGTCGGCTTCAGGTAGCGCTCGTGGTGGATGCGGGTGCCGAGCTGCTGATCGCGCCGCCCCATAGCCCGAACTGGACGCCGAACTTGACCAGCAGCGACAGGTCGCCGTAGGCGATCGTCTCGAACCCCGCGATGTTCGCGCCCGGATCATCCTCGCCCCCGAACTCCTTCGGGAAGCCCGGCGCGGTCAGGCCCTCGTCGGCGATCCGCTGCATCCACTGCCGGACCCGTTGGCGGTACTCGGCGGTCGGGATCGCGAGCGGCGGTGAGAACTCGGCCTCGCCGAGGACGTCGAGGATGCGCCGACGCTGGTCGGCGTAGCGCCCTTCGAGCAGCCGCTGCAGCGCGTCTGCCTGTACCCCGGTGGCCTGCGGCTCGGTAGTCGCCATCGCGCCCGATCATAGGTGTCGAGGCCGCGTCTGGCGCCCGATCGAGAGCGGCCCTCAGCCCCGGAGTGTCGTGTGGATATGTCGGGCGAATTCGCTGTGGTTCGCGGTCAGGCCGGTGATTCCAAGCACGACCACGAACAGTCCCGCGACGAGCGCGAGGCTGGCGAGCACCGCGGGCCAATGCTTCTGGAGGAAGTTACGGGCGTCGGCCAGGACACGTTGGGACTCCCTGGGCGCGAACGTGAGGATCCCGATGATCGCCAGGAGCGGCCACACAAAGCACACGTTGAACAGCACGAGCAAAAACAGATCGCGCACCGGGCCGAGCCCCGAACCGACGATCGCCGCGATCGCGGCGAAGTACGGAAACGCCGTCGGCAGCTCCACCGCCATGATCGATGCCCCGAGCACCAGGCTGGACTTGCCGTGCGGATCGAAGTCCGGCGGATCGCGCCGCGCCAGCCTTAGCCGGTAGCGCCACAGCAGCGCCGCGGCGACGATCATCGCCGCGCCGACCACGATCTCGATGGTGTCCGCGATCTCGTGGCGCGGGTGAGGGAGGAGCGGCCGGATGAGCGTTCCGGCGCCGACCGCGATCGCGGCGCCCCCGAAGAAGTAGACCCCGAACACCCCCATCGTGAACTCCGCCACGCGGCCGCGGGCGCGCTCGCCGGTGGCGAGATACAGCCCCGGCGCGATCGTCGTCGGGTTGAGCGAATCCGCCAACCCGATCGTGATCACGAGGCCGACGAGGCGAAACATGTGCGCATTCTCTATTCCCCGGGGTTCGCCGTGCGTCGGGTGAGAGGTCTCTAAGGGGATGAGTTGGGCCGCTTCGCGGCATCCATGGGGCCGTTCCGGCGGACATCCGTGCCCGCCGGCGGGATCGCGCCCCGGCCGCCCGGCACGGACGCCGGGCGGAACGGCGGTCGCGGCGACGGCCCCGCTCGGCGTCCATGCCTCGCAGACGGGGCCCGCCGCGCCACATCCGACGGACGCCGAGCGCAGCGAGGCCCATCCCGATCCCGGTCCTATGCGAAGTGGAGCTCTTCGTCCTCGCCGTCGTCGACCACGCGCTCGCAGGTGGGGCACCACCACCGGGCCTCCATCGGCGTGCCGCACTCCGAGTGGCGGGGCGCGGTGGCGCCCTCGGCGTTGCGCGCCCCCCAGCCGGCGATCAACCGGAGGGCGCCGGCGAGCTCCTGGCCCGCTGCGCTGAGCTCGTATACGAACCGGGGCGGGCGCTCGGAGTACGGGCGCGCCACCACCAGCGCGTTCCGCTCGAGCTGGCGCAGGCGCTGGGTGAGCACGTTGGGGGCGATCCCCGCGACCTCCTCCTGGAGATCGCCGAACCGCCGGGGGCCGTCGAGCAGGGCGGCGATGACCAGCAGGGTCCAGCGGTCCCCGATCGTCGAGAGCGCGTCCGCCAGCGCTGACCGCGAGTCCGGGTCGAGGCCGTCGTCGATTCGCGATCGGGTCTCTGCCATACCCAGATCGTACGCACGGTGGCGGTCCTTCACCGCCACGCGTCGTCGGCTCCGGTCTGGCTTCCGGGCGCCGAATGTCAGACCGAGCAGGCTCGAGAACCCTGTCGAGCCGACCCACTCCGCGGTCGACCTGAATAACTCGACAAATGAGGCGCGCGAGCGTGACTGTGCCGTGCAGCGCACGTATATCGCGTGTTACCCGGCTCGGTTGGACGGGACCCCGTCCGTTGCCGAGCTATGCAGGTCTCGCGCGCGTGGTATCTTGTCACTTGCAGTTTGCAAGTAAGTAATAGGAACGGCTCGGCGAGTCGCCGCGGCCGGTCAGTGAAGGAGAAGGACATGACTGTTGTCGAGGAACTTGAAGGCGCGATCCAGACCGCCGCTGAGCGCACGGGACCCAAGGTGATCGGGCTCGGCCAGGGGTGGGGACGGGGCTCCGGCTTCGTGATCGGATCGGGCCGGATCCTGACCAACGCCCACAACCTCCGCGGCGAGGAGGTGACCGTCATCTTCGCCGACGGCCGGCGTGACACCGGCCGCGTGCTGGCGACCGATCAGGATCTCGACCTGGCGGTGATCGAGGCCGACACGGCCGAGATCGAGCCGATCGAGTGGGCCGACGACGCCGAGGCCGCGCCGATCGGCCGCTCGGTACTCGCGCTCGCCAATCCGGGCGGCCGCGGCCTACGAGTCACGCCCGGGTTCGTGTCGGCGACGGCGCGCAGCTTCCGCGGCCCGCGTGGTCGTCGGATCAGCGGCGCGATCGAGCACACCGCCCCACTGCCGCGAGGCTCGTCTGGCGGACCGCTGATCGACGGCGCCGGACGCCTGGTCGGGATCAACGCGATTCGGGCGGACGGCGGGCTTATCTTGGCGATCCCGGCTGATCGGGCGACGCGCGAGCGTGTCGACCAGCTCGGACGTGGTGAGTCGCCCAAGCGTGCCCGGCTCGGCGTGGCGATCGCCCCGCCGCGGGTGGCGCGGCGCCTGCGTCGCGCGGTTGGCCTGCCCGAGCGCGAAGGCGTGCTCGTGCGGGCGGTGGAGCGTGGCAGCGCCGCCGACCGTGCCGGTCTCGAGCGCGGTGACCTGATCGTCGGCGCCGCCGGCGACGACCTCGACCGCGTCGAGGCCCTGTACGAGGCGATCGACGGCGCGGGAGCCGAAGGGCAACTCGAGTTGACGATCGTGCGCGGCGCCGACGAGCGCACGGTCTCGGTCAACCTGTCATGAGCACCGCCACCGAACGGCACGAGAACGAGGCCGAACGGCGCGAGGCCGAGGCGCTCGACGCCTACTCGCGAGTCGTGGTGGACGTGGCGGAGCGCGTCGCGCCGAGCGTCGCCAACCTGCGCGTGATGCGCCGGGGGCGCGGCGGCCAGGTGCCGGCGGGCGCCGGCAGCGCGGTGGCGCTGACGCCGGACGGGTTCCTGCTCACGTCCGCGCACGTCGTCGCGGGACCGGGGCGGGCGGGCAGGGCCACGTTCGTCGATGGCTCCGAATTGAGCTGGCGGGTCGTCGGCACGGACCGGCTGACGGATCTGGCCGTGCTCCGCGCCGATGGCGACAGCCTCGTCCCGGCCACGCTGGGCGAGGCCGAGCACCTGCGTGTCGGCCAGCTGGTGGTGGCGATCGGGAACCCCAACGGGTTCGCCGGCTCGGTCACCGCCGGCGTCGTGTCCGCGGTCGGGCGCTCGCTGCCGGCGCGGGCGGGGCGGACGGTCCGCCATATCGACAACGTCATCCAGACGGACGCGGCGCTGAATCCCGGCAACTCCGGGGGCGCGCTCGTCGACTCCTCGGCGCGGGTGATTGGGATCAACACCGCGGTCGCCGGCGTCGGACTCGGGCTGGCAGTGCCGATCAACGAGGCGACTCGGCAGATCGTCGGCACGCTGATGCGGGACGGTCGCGTGCGCCGGGCATGGATCGGGATCGCGGCTGGCCCGCGCCCCCTGCCGCCTCACGCGCGCGCGCGTGTAGGACGAAGCGCCGGGGTCGAGATCGTGGAGGTCTCCCAGGGGAGTCCCGCCCAGCGTGCGGGACTCCGCGCCGAGGACCTGATCGTCGAGCTCGGCAGCGAGCAGATCGAGCGCGTCGACGATGTGCAGCGGCTGATGACCGAGGACGCGATCGGCAGACCGCTGCCGGTCAGGATCCTCCGCGGCGATCGCTGGCTCGATCTGGAGGTATCGCCGATCGAGCTGGTCGAATAGCTGCGAGCCATCTCTCGCTCACGATCCGGTCGCTACACTGGGCACCGGCGCCGGGCGGCGTTCGTTTTCGCGCCCGCGGTCCGGTAGCCGGACCCTGACATCCCGACGGAAGCGCGTAGATGGCTCGTGGAGACGTTCGGATCGCTGCGACTCTCGCCTGTGAAGAGTGCAAGCGCCGGAATTACCAAACCAACAAGAGCAAGCGGAACAACCCGGAGCGGTTGCAGCTGCGTAAGTACTGCCGCTGGTGCAGGTGCCACACACCGCACCGCGAAACGCGCTGACCCCCTGACCGGAGCGCTCCGTGGCTCGCAACCGCAAACGCCGGCGGACCCGCCCGCCCGGGACGAATCCTGATCCCCGTCAGGGCCTCCCGACCGCGACGCACGACTTCGGCGCCGCCGGCTCGTCCGAGCACGAGCACGAGCCCGAGAACGGCGCCGCCGGGCTCGAGCCGGTCGACGTCAGCTCGGACGCGCTCGACGACGACCTCGACGTCGACTCGGTCGAGGACGACGAGGTGCCCGCGCCCGAGGACGACGTGGAGCGCGCGCGCCAGGAAGACGACGAAGAGGGCGCGCCTCCTCCCCTCCAGCACGCCATGCCGGACGTAGAGCTCGCCGAGGAGCAACTCGCCTTCGGCCGGCCCGCCGAGCCGGAGCCCGACGACGAGGCCGACGACGAGGAATACGAGCGCGAGGTCGAGGAGTCGATCGCGGAGTCAGGCGGCGGCCGCCGTGGCGGCCGTCGGCGAGGTGGTGGCTACGATGGTGGTGGCGCCTCCCGCGGCTCGGGCGGCGCCGGCGAACTGGCTGCCACCGGTGCCGCGGCTCCGGAAAAAGCTCCGAGCTTGTTCGCGCGCCTCATCGCCTTCATTCAAGGAAGCTGGCGCGAGCTGCACCGAGTACAGTGGCCCGACCGCCGTCAGGTGTTCCAGGCCACGGGAGTCGTGATCGGGTTTGTGATCGTGGCCGCGGTGTTCCTCGGCGTGGCGGACTGGGTGGCCGGGAAGCTAGTGACTTTCGTCTTGAAGTAGGCGCCGCCGGCGCCGCAGGCTAGAGAGGCCAAACGAAAAAAACAGAATGTTCCGCTGGTACGTCGTAAACACATACTCGGGTCACGAGAACAAGGTCAAGCACAACCTCGAGCACCGCATCGTGTCGCTCGGTCAGCAGCAGGCGGTCAGGCAGATCGTCGTGCCTACCGAGTCGGTCTCGGAGATGAAGGACAACCAGAAGATCACGGTTGAGAAGCGCACGATGCCGGGCTACGTGCTCGTCAACATGGACCTCAACGAGGACTCGTGGTCGCTGGTCAAAGGCACTCCCGGCGTCACCGGTTTCGTCGGAGCCTCGAACGAGCCGGTCCCGCTCACCCAGGACGAGGTCAACCGCCTGCTCCACCGCGAGCAGGAGGCGCGCCCGCGCAGCCGCGCGACGTTCACCATCGGCGAGTCGGTCAAGGTGATCTCCGGTCCGCTGTCAGACTTCTCCGGCGAGATCTCGGAGGTCAACGAGGACGCGCAGCGGCTCAAGGTGCTGGTGTCTATCTTCGGTCGCGAGACGCCGGTGGAAGTCGGGTTCGATCAGGTGAAGAAGATCTAAGGCGATGGCGAAGAAAGTTCTGACACAGATCAAGTTGCAGGCGGTGGGCGGCCAGGCTTCGCCGGCGCCCCCGGTCGGGCCGGCGCTCGGCCAGCACGGCGTCAACATCATGGAGTTCGTCAAGGCGTTCAACGCCCAGACGCAGGGCGACCTCGGCACGGTGATTCCGGTCGTGATCACGGTCTACGAGGACCGGTCGTTCACGTTCATCACCAAGAGCCCGCCGGCGGCGGTTCTGATCAAGCAGGCACTGTCGCTGGAGAAAGGATCGTCCGAGCCGAACCGGACCAAGGTAGCCACGATCACCCAGGATCAGCTCCGCCAGATCGCCGAGAAGAAGATGAAGGACCTGAACGCCGGCGACATCGACGCGGCCGCCAGGATCATCGCCGGTACCGCTCGCTCGATGGGTGTGGAGGTCGTCTAGGGCTATGGCACATCACGGAAAGACATACGAAGACGCCAAGCAGCGCTTCGATCGCGAGCGCGAGTATTCGCCGGCGGAGGCGATCGCGCTGATCAAGCAGCTCGGGCGCGTGAAGTTCAACGAGTCCGTCGAGGTGCACGTGCGCACCGGGCTGAACGTCCGGCACGCGGACGAGCAGCTCCGCGGGACGATCGCGCTGCCGAACGGGCTCGGTAAGGACGTCAAGATCGCCGTGTTCGCGCAGGGCGACAAGGCCCGCGAGGCCGAGGAGGCCGGTGCCGACGTTGTCGGCGCCGAGGACCTCGCCCAGCGGATCCAGGACGGGTTCGACGACTTCGACGTCGCGATCGCGACGCCCGACCTGATGCCGGTGGTCGGCCGTCTCGGCCGGATCCTCGGACCGGCGGGCAAGATGCCTAACCCGAAGGTCGGGACCGTGACGATGGATGTCGCCAAGGCGGTCGAGGAGTCCAAGGCCGGCAAGGTCGAGTACCGGACCGACCGCAACGCGATCGTGCACCTCGTGATCGGCAAGCGCGATTTCGACGACCGGAAGCTGCTCGAGAACTACGCCGCCGTGATCGAGGAGCTGATCCGCGCCAAGCCTTCCGCGGCCAAGGGCCGCTACCTCCGCACGGTGACCGTCGCGACGACGATGGGCCCGGGCGTCAAGGTCGATCCCACGCGCACGCGTGACATCGTCGAGGAGCCCGTAGCGGCGTAAACTGGTTGGTACAGAGACGAAGCCCGAGACCCTCGGCGGATTTCTCGTAAGTCCGGGGCAGGCGGAGCCTCGACGTTTGGAACTGGATTCTGGTTCCGGATGCGACGCCCGCCGATGAGCGGGCGTTTCGCTTTCCGAGAGGAATCATGAATCGAGACCAAAAAGCAGCAGTCGTAGAGGAGATCGTCGGTCAGATCAAGTCGGCCGAGGCGGTGTTCGCCGTCGACTACCGTGGCATCTCCGTCGCGCAGGCGGCCGAGTTGAGGGACAGGCTCCGCGACACCGGCACCAAGTTCCGCGTCGTCAAGAACTCGCTGACCGAGCGCGCGGCCGATGAGGCGGGCGCCGAGGCGCTCAAGGCCATGCTCGAGGGGCCTACGGCGCTGGCGTTCGTGTCCGGCGATGCGGCGCTGGCGGCCAAGGCGCTGAACGACGCGGCGCGCGCGATGCACGCGCTCGAGTTCAAGGGCGGCCTGATGGACAGCACGGCGCTGAGCGCCGACGACGTTCGCTCGATCGCGCGGCTGCCGGCCCGCGAGGTGCTGAATGCCCAGCTGGTCGGCACGATCGCGGCGCCGATAACGGGCCTTGTGCGCACGCTCAACGCGCTGATCGCCGGGCTCGCCATCCAGCTCCAGCAGATCGCCGAGAAGGGTTTGGTCAGCGGGGAGGCCCCGGCGGCTGCCGAGGCTGCGCCGGCCCCCGAGCCTGAGGCGGCTGCGCCGGAGCCGGAGCCTGAGGCGGCTGCGCCGGAGCCGGAGCCTGAGGCGGCTCGCCGGAGCCGGAGCCGAGGCTGCGCCGGAGCCGGAGCCTGAGGCGGTGCGCCGGAGCCGGAGCCTGAGGCGGCTGCGCCGGAGCCGGAGCCCGAGGCCGCGCCAGAAGAAACTGAACAGGAATCAGCGCCGGACGAAGAACCGTCCGACGCCTAAGGAGGAAACATGCCCACAACAGAAGAGTGGATCGACGAGCTCAAGTCAATCTCGGTGCTCGAGCTGTCCGAGCGCATCAAGGCGCTCGAGGAGGCGTTCGGCGTCTCGGCGACCGCGGTCAGCGCGGCACCGCCGGCGGCCGTGGCGGCGGATGGCGCCGGCGAGGAAGCCGAGGAGCAGACGGCGTTCGACGTGGTGCTCCAGGCGGCCGGCGACAAGAAGATCCAGGTGATCAAGGTCGTGCGTGCCGCGACCGGTCTTGGCCTCAAGGAGGCCAAGGCGCTCGTGGACGAGGCGCCGAAGCCGGTCAAGGAAGGCATCGACCGTGCCGAGGCCGACAAGCTCAAGTCCGACCTCGAAGAGGCCGGAGCGACAGTCGAGCTGAAGTAGAACCGGCTCTAGCTGCCGGACCTGACGCCCTCCGCGCAGTCCTGCGGGGGGCGTTTCTACGTGTGCGGCGGAGCCGTTTTTGCCGTGGTATGGAGTCGCTCCTCCGGGCGGTACGGGATCTGAAGCAACGACCCGCGCGCGCGGCGACCCAGCAATACCTATACGGAAGGTTAGATTCGGACCGGTCGGCCCTGTTATTTTTTGAGCAGTTTAGGCACGCTTTTAGTAGGAAGTGCGCCTTCGTGGGGGGTGTTTTCCTCTACGCCCGGGGAGGCATGTCCCAGGTGACGCCGGATTGGCGGCAAATTCGCTCGCACACGCAATTCACTGGGATCCCACCGACTCTTGCCGTGGGGGCAGTCGTCACGGCTCTGTGTCTGTTCGTCCTCTGGTTGAAGACAACGATCGCAATGGGGCGTGCAACCGAGTCGACCGCGTCAGCGACCCAAGCCGCCCCGCGGGCAAGGACATCGGCTGGGCCCGGTAAGAGCGCGGGGGCTGGATCATCAACGGCGACGGCCCCAGTAGGGGCGAACCCCGGGTCGGCGCTTGGAAGGTCGGCTGCTGCAAAGGCCCAGCCGTCGAAGGGATCGGGTGTGGCTCCGGGCCAGTCCGGGTCGGCGCCGGGGCAGTCGGGGGCGGCGCCGGGGCAGTCGGGGTCGGCGCCGGGGCAGTCGGGGTCGGCGCCGGGGCAGTCGGGGTCGGCGCCGGGGCAGTCGGGGGCGGCTCCGGGGAAGTCGGGGGCGGCGCCGGGGCAGTCGGGGTCGGCGCCGGGGCAGCAGGTCGCGAGCGCAGTCTCCTCCGGCCGGTCTTCCCATTCAACCTCGGAGCTCGTGCCGTCGGCGACTCCATCGCCTACTCCGCCGGCGACTCGATCGCCGACTTCCGCTGAACCGCAGCCGGCCCCAGTCACCGCGCAGGCCCCGCCGTCGGGCGTGTCGACGGAGTCGGGATCGACACCCGGAAGCCCGAGGGATCCGAAGTCCTCATCGCCTGCCGCGCCTGCTCCCGAGCCGCCGCCCGCCGATGCAGGGTCGAATCGCACCGATGCCGGCAACTCACCAACCTCCAGTACTCAACCCACCCCGGTGACCACGGGCACAGTGTCACCTTCCAATCAGGACATCGCGCAGCCGAATACGTCTCAAGCCGGGGTCATGCCGTCCGGCGTCGACGGCGTCGACGGCGTCGACGGCGCCGCCAGCCCGCCGGTCTTAGGCGCGGCAGCAGCGCCCGAGAGGCCGACCCAACAAGCAGCCGCCTCGACCCCGGCACCTTCACCGCTGATGCTTCCGGGCAGCTCACTGCAGGTGCGGGGCATGAGGTCAGTCGGCGCGGAAGGACCGCGATATCGTGGTGGACCACTGTCACCGATCTGGCTAGGTCCTCGTTCCGGCTCGGACGCTCTTCCGCTGCGGGGCGGTTCAGGACGCGTCGCACGACCACCGCAGCCGCGCACGGCGCCAGTGCCGGTGACGCCTCTACCCTTATTGGGCCCAGCACCCGAGGCCCCGGGTGCCGCGACGGGTGCCGGTATTGGAGGCGGCAGCGCCGCGCCCGCCGTGGCGCTTCTCGCGCTCTTGACCTTGATTCCGCCGCCGCTCGTCAGGCGCTTGCTCACCGTACTTCAACGGGGCGTCCCGGCGCCCGCACCTCCATTACTCGAGCATCCGGGCTGAGGCCAGCTCGCCTTCCATGGTGGGCACCGGACCGTTGACGCGTGCCCGGAAACGTCGATAGGAGGTCCAGCATGTCACCCCGTCGAGGGGCCTCGTCCGGAAGCTATGCGATTGGCATAGCCGTGTCTCAGATCATTTCTCAGCGCGGTGCGATCGCACATCGGTCGCCTGCGGAGTTCCTGACGCGATCCGTTTTTCCACGCGCGCTTCAGATGGACGGACAGCCACCGAAGATTCAGGAGGACGCCCTCGTCGCCAAGGATGAGTTGCCCGGCTTCAATGAAGCGACGGTTTCGGACGATCAGTGGCGATCCGCCGGAACCTCGGCTCCCGCACTGGGACCAGAGTGGGCCCAGAGGAGCCCGCGCACCAGGGTAGTGGGATACGCGAGCTTGGATGCGGAACGCGTAGACGGTTCGAGCGACGAGTTGCGGCGCCAGGTGGATGAAATTGCCCGTGAATGTGACCGGCGGTCGTTGCGCTTATTGGAGGTCGTTCGTGAGCGTGAACGAAAGCGCCAGCGACCCTTCGAGCGTCCGGGACTTGGTTATGCGCTCGGCCGGATCGCCGCCGGCGAAGCGGGTGGACTCGTGGTGGCGGAGCTCTCTGGGCTCTGTCGTTCGGTGCAGGAGCTGGGTCGAGTGCTGGAATGGCTCGCCCGTCGCGACGCCCGCTTCGTCGCCGCGGTCCCGCGAGTCGACACGGCCGAAGAACCGGGGCGGTTAGTGGTCCGGACGATCATCGATGTCTCGTGCTGGGAGCGCAAACGACTCGGCGAGCGGACGCGCGACGGTATGCGCGCCGCGCGACGCAAGGGACCGGCGAGCGTGGCCGACTATCCGGATCTTCGAGCGCGCATCGCGGCGATGCGCGCGGCCGGTATGACTCTCCAAGCGATCGCGGATCAGTTGAACACGGAAAGCGTCCCCACTGTGAGAGGCGGTGCCAAGTGGCGCCCGTCGAGTGTGCAGGTAGCCGCCGGCTACCAGCGGCCGCCCGCGAGTCAGACGGTCGACCTGCGGCCGGCACAGACGAACCACGAACACGCGGACGCCAACGATGTATAGCCGCTACGACGTCCGTGAAAGAAGCGTCGACATGCGAGTCGGCAGCGTTACGCACGGGGTCAGGAGCGTAAAGTCCGACGACCTTGCGGCCAAAAATAGCGAAAAGATAGTCTCACTTTCGACAAGTTAGAGAGTTTAGGAAGAGGGAGGGAGGGGACTAGACGCTCCTAAGATTGGGCTACGTCGCATAAAGGGGACAACGATGATGGAAACGGGCGCACGCCTCATCGGCCAGAATGGCGTGGCTGACGTCCGATTACTGCCAGGCAGTCAGCTCGTGCCACGCCGGGCCAATGACCTTCTTCCGACCAAGGCCGACAACGAGCGCCTTGCGCGAGGAGGCTCGCCGATGCTGGGTCAGCATGGCGCGATCAGGACACGAGTGCTCGGCTACGCGACTGTTCAAGACGAACACGGCGAGCGTGCGCAGGCGGAGTTGCGACACCAGGCGGTAGAAATCACTTCTGAATGCCAGCGGCGCGGCTTGTGTCTCATAACTGTCGTTCGTGAGCGCGAACGGCAGCACCGTCCGCTCGAGCGGCCGGGGCTCGTGTATGCATTGGAGAAGGTCGCAGCCGGCGAGGCTGGTGGGATCGTAGTTGCCGAGCTGTCTCGGATAACTCACTCCGTGTCCGAACTGGGTCGGGTGCTGGAGTGGTTCGCCCGCCGCGACGCCCGCTTTGTCGCCGCCGGAATTGGGCTTGATACCGCGGAAGAAGCAGGTCGTTTGGCGGTGCGTACGATCATCGATGTCTCATCCTGGGAGCGCCAGCGACTCGCCGAGCGAACGCGGAAGGGTATGCGCGCCGCACGTCGGAAGGGACCGGCGAGCGTGGCGGACCATCCGGAGCTCAGGGAGCGGATCGCGGGGATGCGCACCGGGGGCATGACTCTTCAAGCGATCGCCGATCGGCTCAACGCGGAAGGCATCCCCACCGTCAGGGGTGGCGCCAAGTGGCGGCCATCAAGTGTGCAGGCCGCCGTGGGTTATAGGCGGCCGCCGGCCGGCTACACGCTGGCTCATTCACTTGGGACTCTGGGCGAGGACCACGCCGAGGTGCCGGCAGCGCGACACGGACGTCGCGCGAGACAGGCTGCGATCTGATCCGACGAGATGGAAAGTCGTCACCGATCACTACAGCATCGCAAGCATGAGCTTCCGAGCGACTCCGTGGCGTCACAGTGCCGGGATGACCCCCGTGTCTCCTACGGCGTACGCATGGGGTCATAAGCGGAAACGCGCGGCGACATTGCCCGCGGGAAACTCGGCAAGCTAGGTTGCCGGTGAGCTTCTGGTCGATACCCATTGCAGCGTCGCCTAAGGACTACCTTGGTCTCTATTCGCATCTGGGCCCCCGCGGCGGTGGCCGACGGGGTTCGCGCGTTCGCTTGCCCCTTCTGTGTTCGAGGCCGTCGCTACGACCGGCGGAGACATCCGGGAATCGAGCGACTGAGCAGTCGCTCGATCGTGGCCCGATCCCCAGGCTGCGGCTGGAATGCTTCGCGGAGCGAGACGTTCCAACTCGCGGCTGCCCATAGTATGAAGGCGGCCGCAATTGCAAAATACGCGATCGAGGAAGCGACGCCTGCGCCGACGATTCCGAGCGGCTTCAGGAGCACCACGTTCAGCGAGACGTTCACGGCGAATGCGGCCAGGTTAAGCGAAGTCATCGTCCACGGGCGGCCCCCCCGCACGAGCGCATTCTGTACGGGTCCTATTGCGGCCAGTGCGATCGCTCCTGGAAGAAGCGCGACGAAGGCGAGGTAAGCACCGCTAAATGATCTCCCATAGATCACTGGAATCACGCGCCAGAGTGTGGCAGCGCCGCCCAGGGCGAGCAGGAGTGCAATTGCCGTGCTAAAGCGCATCGCCTTGAAGGTGAGTGCGCCCGCGCGCCGGAGTTCGACCTCGGATTGGAAGGGGAGAACGGCCCAGGTCAGCGGCTCAGGCAGGACGGAAACAAGCTGGGCGAAAAGGACGGCCAGGGAATATCTCCCGACCGCCTCCGAGCCAAGATAGACCTTCACGAGGAACGTATCGAAGCGCAGCAACAGGAACCAGAAAATGAAGCCAACGTGTAACCGGACGGCGAACAGCAGGACGCCGCGGAGCAACCGCCTGTTCAGTCTCGGCCTCATAGGGGCGAACGGCTCGGCCCAGTACATGCATAGAACCCACGGAATAACCGTCGCAGCTAGGAACAACAACAAGACCGCCCGCACATCCAGACGGTGCAGGAGGTACAGCAAGATGACACCGCCGGTCTGTACGAGAGCGCCGCCGAGCATCGCGACCTGGGACACAGCGAGCCGGCGACCCAGGACGAAGATGCCCACGAGCCAGTTCGAGCTCATCTGGAAGGGCACCGAGACGACCGCGATCGTGTAGTCGGTGAGAGGAATACCCGCGAACACGCTGTGACGGAGTAAGACAAAGGCCGCGAACATCACGCCTACGGAAAGCGGGGTGAGTAGGAGCATGACCGTGGCCGCTGTACCCGCAAGGTCACGAAGCGTGTACCGCTGAGTCCCATAGAAATACGTCAGAGTCCGGACTAGGCTGAGGTCAAACACCGTCCCCACGGTGAGTGCTGCCGCGACTGCGACGTAATACTGACCGCGGCCAGCTGGCCCAACCGCACGCGAGATGCAGACGCTGGCGATTAGCCCTACGGCATAGACGACGAGTTGGACACTGAATGCGCCGATGGCTCCCGAGACAATGGTTTTTCCGGGGCGATGAAAGAAGTCCCATACAGTCGGCAGCCTCTTCTTTGGAGGATCGCTACTGGCGAGAGGGGGCAAGGTCAGGCTGATCCCCTCGCGGATCGGTGGGCAGGCAACTGCGCATGGGAAGGGGTGCGGCGAGTGTGATCGCCAGGTAACGCACGGGGCATTTGATCCTTCTCCCGGCAGGGCATTTATGCCAAAGTTAACCAGCTACCGAACGATACACACGACTAGGTAAGTCTACTTGCGGCGCGACGGGATGTGCCGGAAACTGTACGAGTACGGCCGAAAGTGAATCGGCAATGCCGACAACGAGGATAAGCATCCACGCTCCTCTGCTGCACGAGCGCCCGGCGATGATTCAATCGCGGGGCGACGAGCGGTGACGAAGGCGCGGAGAGGAGATCGGTGGAAGCTGCGAGCGCGAAATATCGTGGGGAACTGGGCCGCTCCGAAGACAACGGGGAGCAGCGCCGCCGAGGGCAGCAAATGCTGAATCGGTCCGGATCGGGCCGAGGCCAGGCGACTCCTGACGACCAAGGGGAGGAAATAAGGTCACCGCCCGGTTCGCGGCGAGACGGCCCAGCGCGATCGAGTGAGTCTGCGCGGCCTGGCGGTTCGGCGCTGAGAGGCCCCTACTGCATACCGGGGGCCATATTGTGCCTCGGCTTCTTACTCGACCCTGTCTGGGGCAAGCACGCGTGGCCATCGCGTCCAGAGGTCACCGTCGGGCGCACGGTGCTCGCGGCGGTGATCGTCACGTTAATCGGCGAAGTGATCTGGCGTAGACCTCGCGTGCCGCGGCTTTGCCGGCACACCCTGGTGCTCGGTGCGGGCCTCCTCGGCGGGATAGCGGTGATTGGAGCGAGCGCCGCGATCCACGGAACGCTGCGGAGTCAGGGAAGCTTTGCAGGCTACATCGAATTCGTCGTCATCGTGCTCCTGGTGCTGGTGCTCACGATCCTGGCCCCACGGCTTGCTTTGTACCTTCTCTTGGCAACCGCCGGAGGGGCTCTGATTAGCGATGTGCTTGCCCTAACGAACGTGCAAGGCGGCCAATTCGGCGGGACCTCGCGCTTGATCGGTGGCTTCGGCAATCCGAACTACCTTGCGTGCGCGACGAGCCTTGGCCTCGCGGTAATCGCTGGAGCGTGGCGCTTCGTGCCTGGACGTATGCGAGTCGTATTGCTGCTCGCTGTCCCTTTCATGCTGACGACACTTTTGCTGACCTACTCCCGCGGCGGTCTGATTGCCGCCTTTGCGGGAGCCTTTGCCGCCTTGGTGCTGGCCGGCGGCACCCCGAAAGCTCGGCGTACGATCTTCGTGTCTGGGGTCGTGGTGGCAGCGGCTGCGCTTGCGGGTCTCTACCCCGCGTATCAGAGTTTACGTCTGAGATCGGACTATGCCTTGCAAATTGTTTCCGGGATTGCTGACCGCAGCGGCTGGGATCCGTCGGCGGAGGGATTCATCAACGGAAGCAGTGAACTGCGCAATGCGAGCCCGGGAGTGCTTCAGGTCACGGTCCAGCGTGAGTTTGGGGGCGTCAGCTATCCGTTTGGCAAGGCCCTTCGCGGCAAACTGTACGAGCTCTCGTTGTCCTTGCGGACATCCGAGCCGAATACTCATGTTCGGGTTGGGATGGAGGACAACTATGCCGCGAACGGTCCCGTCAGCAAAGAGCTTGTGGCCTCCACCACCTGGCAAGAACTGAAGCAGGCTTGGCGGCCCACCGCGGATTCCCGGAATGCTCGGTTCTATGTGTGGGGGATTCAGCGCGGAGCGGTCCTGTATTTGCGGAATGTGGCAATCACCGCGGCGACCGCAAATGGCGGGGGTGGGGGGCCGACATCAGTCACCCGCGGCATCGGCACCCGGCTACTCGGAGCGCCGACGGCGAATCAGGCGTTCGCGGGTAAAGAGGGGGATTTCCTCAAGTCGCGCATTGCAGCGGCGCAGTTGTCTTGGAAGCTGTTCAAGCAGCATCCGCTATTTGGCGTGGGATGGGAGCGGTACGCATCCTATGCGGGCCGCGAGCTGCCGCCGGCGATCAATGCTGGGAGCCCTCATGATGATTACTTGCGGATGGCGGCGGAGCTTGGGATCGCGGGGGTCCTGTTCCTTCTCACCTGCTTGGTAGCACTCGTGATGCGCTTTCGCCGCGGAAGGCTATGTCCTGCTGAGCAGGTGGCGGTTGGCCCGCTCGTCGCCGCCGGCGTCATATTGTTCTTCATCACGGGTCTGGAGTCGCCGGCGATTTCGCTACCAATGGCGGCTGCCCTGGGGATCGTAGGCGCCAGCCCGCGGCTGCTCACGTCGGGCGCTGGCGGCGCGTGGTCAGGCGACGGGCGTGGGTCCGTTAGGACGCGCGCCGTCTGGGTCGGCGACCAGGTGCGACGCGTTGTTGAGCCGGTGTACACGATGACCTTTCGGCGCGCTGGGCGGACCGTGCGTATGGACCCAGGCAGGTGACGAAATTGCCGGCGCATCGAGGTCCCACAATCACCGAGCGGTGTGTAGCTGGCGACGCTGGAGGCATCGTTCAGAATGAACGGATACCCGGTCGGCCGCTCCGGGTCTTGGTGCTGCTGGACGCGGAGCTGGTGCCCGCCTGGATCGCGGCGGTCGTGTACGAGCTTGATCGGGCTCCGTGGGCAGAGCTCAGATGGGAGGTGGTCTCGCCTCGGCGCAGGGAGGAACAGATCTGGCGCGGGCTTCGATGGCTCGCTCGATCGTACGAATTGTGGGACAGACGCCACGGCCGGGGACCCGATGCTTTAGCCAGGACCCGGCTAGCGGCCCCCGGATCGATGGCAGTAATGGGCCAGGCGTGGGCGGACGAGCTCGATGTCGTGCTGAACCTCACCGGAGGCCGGCGGGCGGGTCGCCCGAGGTATGCGAAGTATGGCGAATGGCGGTTCTCCACCGGCGACGGACGGACGGATCGCGACGGTCGACCGGCACTGCTGGACGCCATACTGCGGGGAATCGGCCCATGCGAGATCGTTCTGTCGTGCCAGATTGGCTCCGAGCAGAAAGCTGTCGCAGTGGCTCGCTCCGTTTCGCCGACGCATCCGGTTTCGCTTCACCGCCAACGCAACGCGGTGCTCTGGAAGAGCGGCCGGCTGGCAATCGAGTCGTTGTGCCGTCTTGCGCACGAGCGTTCCCTCAAGCCGCTCGTGGCGCGAGCAGACATTGGAGAGGAGCCTCCGGTTCTTCGCCCAACACGCTACGCCCTGGCGGGCGCCGCACGGCTGGGTGGACGCCTGGCGCGGCATGCGCTCGTGACCCGACTCATCGCGCGCCTGAAGACGGACGAATGGTTCGTCGCCGTCCAGCCCCGCTCGCGGTCGTCTTCACCTGATCGCGAGCGGTTGCCGGATGCCGCGAGGATGCGCGGAGCGATACCGATCCACACTGACCACGCCAACTTCATAGCCGATCCGTTCCTGCTCGAGGACGGAAATGAGACGTGGCTGTTTGTCGAAGAATGGGACGAAACGCAGGGCTGCGGGCATCTAGCCGCCGCACAGGTGCTCGCGGGCGGCGAGGTCGGTCCTCGACGCGAAATTCTCCGCCGTCCATACCATCTCTCCTACCCGTTTGTGTTCCGACACGCCGACCACGTTTACCTATTACCTGAGTCCTCAGCGACCAAATCGGTGGATCTCTACCGTGCAGTCGCATTCCCCGACCGCTGGGAAAAGGTCGGCACTCTGGTCGAAGGCTTTCCCGCTGTAGACCCCACGCTCACCGTCTATGACGGCCGGTTCTGGTTATGGGTTGCCTACGCCGAGACCGGCTCCTGGACATGCGATGAGCTGCTCCTTTATTACAGCGATCGCTTGGCCGACGGATGGACTCCCCACCCACTGAATCCCATCGTTTCCCACGCTGGGCGAGCACGACCAGCGGGCATGCCGTTCTTGCACGGGGGACGCCTCATCCGTCCCGCTCAAGACTGCGTCGCCGCCGCCGGCAAGCGAATCGTCCTCCACGAGGTCCAGGTCATGACGACGACCGATTATCGGGAGGTCGTTGTTGGCACGATTGAGCCAGAGTGGCGATCCGAGCTCAGCCGCACGCACACGTACGCACGAGGCCGATGTTACGACGTAATCGATGGTCGTCGCGTCGCTTGGCGAATCGGCCGGCGGTGACGCATCGTCCTGGGTCGCCGCGACGACTCAGTGATCGGGGTCATCGCCTCTCGGGCCACGAGCTCGATCGCCATGAACCCGAGCCGGCGAAAGATCGCCTCCGAGACGGGTGTCAGCGATTCGACGTCCGCGAGCGCGCCCAACACGCTTTGGCCGCGTGCTCTGAACCGAATGTAATCGATCTCGCGGTGAGCCAGGCGGTACCCGGGGTGAAGGCCGCGCGGATTTCGGCGTACGGGCGATAAAAGCACTCGTCCTCGATATAGCGGGCGGCACGATCGGCCCACGCGCCCAAACTCGGTGCATCCCGTTTGTGGCAGCCAAGGCCGAGTCGGCGCAATGCAAGCATCTAGCGCCGCCGCGTCGCGATGCTCCGGATCCAGTGGGAGAACGGAATGCCAAAATGGCCCTCCCGGAGAACCTCCTGGGACGGGAAGTGGTGAGCATCATCCCGTTGGGCCGCAGAACTCGGGATAGCTCCGTGACCACCGTGTCTAGATGCTCCACATGTTCGAACACCTGGTTCGAGAAGATGATGTCGAAGTAGTCGTCGTCGAATGGCAGCCTTCCGTCGGGTGGAATCTGATGGACGATTCCAGCCGACAACAGGCCGGGCATGTGGGCGGACCGGTGGTCGCGCGCGCCATAAAAGATCTCAGCGCCGAAACACTGAACGCCTCGGTCGAGAAGGGCGCGAACGAGCAGCGCGTTGCCGCAGCCGAAGTCGAGCACACGCGGAGACGACTTGTCCTCTGCATGACGAAGCACATACGACAGTAGATACTCGTAGTTGACGTCCACGCCGGTTGCAGCGACGAACTGCTCAGCCTGATGCCGCCCCGCAAGCCGCATCTCCAACGGTTGGAACTTTACCAAATGCTGGTGGGGATCAACAGAAATCATCGATCGCTTTCACCTTTGCTCGCGCCGACATGCCCCCTCGCCATGGCATTGACGGTTTGCGCGGGCGTTCATCAACCGGGAGCTGCCGGCTGCAGCCACGGACACCTCAGAAGCCTGATCTTTGCCTGAAATACCCGGTCGCAGTTTGTCCACCCGGCCCCGTCACCCTGGTAGGTTTGTCCCATGGCGACGGCAACGGTAGAACGCTACGAGTTCGGACGGAACTGGCAACGATTTCTTGGCGGTGTGGATGAGAACCGGCTAGAAGAGGCCCGCCTTTCGTTGCAGCAGTGGTTCGGCCGAGACTCGTTTGAGGGCCTCCGCTTCGCCGACGTGGGATGCGGGAGTGGGATTTTCTCGCTGGCGGCGCAGCGCCTCGGTGCCAGCGTTCATTCGTTCGACTATGACCCGGATTCCGTGGCCGCCACCTTCAAGGTGAACTCTCGCTTCCGCTTCCGAGGCGACCACGTGGAGCATCGAGCGGGGATCCGTGCTCGACTCCGAGATCTAGAGCGGCTCGGCGAGTTCGATCTCGTCTACAGCTGGGAAGTTCTCCACCACACCGGGGACCTTTGGAGTCCTCTGGACCTGGTTAGCTCGCTTGTTCGACCCGGCGGAGCACTGATGATGTCTCTGTACAACGACGGCGGGCGCTCCGCAGAGGTCTGGGGCTACGTTACGTCTCGATCTGACCCGCCCCTTCCTACGTCCGCTGTTGGCCGCCGCAGGGTTCGTTCGTATTTGGGGCTCCTCCTGTTCCTATGGGATCGACTCCGCGGGCGTCCTCTGCAGACGTGGAGGGAATACGGGTTGCGCGGTACGGGGGGCGAGGAATGTCGGCGTGGACGGACTTCTTGGACTGGATGGGCGGCTATCCATACGAGGCTTCGAAGGCGGGTGATGTCGTGATGCACATGCGGACCCGGGGTCTTCGCCTGAGAGAAGCTGTCGACGGTCACGGGCTCTCGTGGCTGTAACGAGTTCCTCTTCACACGCGCGAATGAAGACGCACGAGGGAAGCCGGTCGTCTAAACGGCCGACCCACGCTCGCGGAGTGCCGGTTGTTCGGGCAGGCGGGTTCGGCTGGCGAGCTGCGTAACATCCGGGTGAATGCCGCCGTTTTCCTGCCGAGGCTACCCAGACAAGAGCGCCGGTGCGAGATTAAGCACAGAATACGCGCTTCATATACTTGGTGGGCGGCTCTGACGATCGGAAGATGCTTCCGTGAGCGAGACTAATGTTTCGGCTGCCATCGGGACCAGTGAGGGGTGCAAACTTGAAACTGACGTATGGTCCAACGGGGGCTATCTCCAAGGCACGTCTTGCGCTTGGATCGAGGATCCGCGGAAAGTGGTTCTTGGGTCTACGCCTGTTAGGTGACACCCAGGGCCGTGCCACCCGACATGACCGGCTTTCGGATCATCGCCGCGCCGCCCGGCCGCTTCTATGCGGATCCATTCTTGCTGGAGCACAACGGTCGGCATTTCCTCCTATTCGAAGACGGGTCGCTGGCCGACGGAAAGGGCAGAATCGTCTATTGCGAGATCTATGAGGATACGTCGGTGTCGCTCCCCGCCGTAGCACTCGAACGGGATTACCATGTGTCCTATCCGTTCCCGTTCGTAACGGAGGATCAACTCCTCATGGTTCCCGAGACCTCGGACCGGTCAGCGATTGAGGTCTTTCGCGCCAAGGGGTTCCCAGGTGCGTTCACCCCGTGCTGCACGTTGATGAAAGACTGCCGACTGGTCGATCCGACGATCGTTCGCTGGGCAGGGAAGCTGTGGCTGTTCGCCCACACCGACCCGCGGGTGAGGAGCGACTTCGAGGGATTGCATCGGTTTTATGCGGACGGGGTGTTCGGGCCGTGGCATCCCCATCCCATGAACCCCGTGGTGTGCGATGCCGGCTCGGCGCGCCCGGCAGGGGCGGTGTTCGAGCTCGACGACCGCCTCGTTCGGCCTGCGCAGGATTGCTCGCTGCGCTATGGCCATCAGATCGTTTTCAACTGCATTGAGCAGCTCGATCTCAGCGCCTATCGTGAGCGTGAGATCGGTCGCATAACCTCGGAGTGGCTCCCGATAGCGTCGCTACCCATACGTATAACCGCAGCAGTCGGTTCGAAGTGGTGGATGGCCAGTGGTTCACATCGGACATGCGCTGGTTCGATCTGGCGGTTCGAGGAATGTCGCGGTTCGTGCACGCGCCAGTGGCCGCCGGGACACGCGGGCGGGCCGGATGGAGGATCCGGACGGAGCAGCTCCAAGTGGTCGAGTGAGCGAGCCGGTCTCTCCAAACTGATGGGGCAGCGGGGGGGTTCACAGGCGCGGTCGCCCGGCGATCAGGCGCACCCGCTGAAGCGCCGGCGGCAGAGCTCACCGAGCCGTCCGCTGTTCAACCGTTGACTCATGCAGCACTTCGTGTATGGCGGCGAGGTGTCCCTCGATGCATCGTTTCATTCCAAAGCGCTGGCGGGCCTGAGCGTGGGCCTGCCGCCCAGCCTGCGACGCAGGTCAACGCTCTCGATGAGCCGCTTCAGCGCCGTGGCCGTGGCGTGCGGATCGTCGAGCGGCACTAGCAGACCGCCACTAGGCGCGACGACCTCGCGGCTGCCCCCGACGTCGGTCGCCACCGTGGGACGCCCCGCGAACGCCGCTTCGATCAGCGCATTGGGCAGGCCCTCTGCGTCGGAAAGGAGGACGGCGACATGACGATCGCGCCAGAAGGACCGGACATCGTGCGTAGAGCCTAAGAACCGAAGGCGACTCGTTAGGCCACGTGCCTCGGCCTCGCGCTGGACGCCGGGCAGCAGTGGACCATCTCCAGCCAGGTCGACGCGCCAAGGCCGGTCGGTGTCGATGAGTTCGAGGGCATCAAGAAGCCGGAGGTGGCCCTTCTCCGGGCGAAACAGGGCTACGCAACCGACCACAACGGGTGGCTCCGGGGGCGACGGCAGCGGAGGCATCTCCGGGTGCCCGTTCGGAACGAGTCGCAGGCGCTCCGCTGCGATGCCGCGTCGCACAGCGGCTTCGATCACGGCCTGGGAATTGCCCGTTACGAGTTGCGCCAGGCGTTCGGAATGCCGAATCGCCCAGGATGCCGCAGGAATGCGCTCGATCCTGGCGCCCGATACGTTCCTGCGGGCGACGATCACTGGGATTCCCTGAACGCGAGCCGCCGGAACGAAAAACAGCGAGGACTCCTCCAGCCAGCAGTAGACGACGTCTGGCGCCAAGGTCCGGATGAGATGCCAAGCCTGAACTGCAGCCAGCGGGACGCGGATTGGGCGTGGAAGCTGAGGAAACCCAATCCACTCGCGACGGATTCCGATGCGTGCCGTGCGCCGCTCGTTAGGCATATTGCGGTTCGGTGGTCGCCACGTGACGACTGCAGCATCAACCACACGAGGGTGAGCGCGGGTCACGAACTCGGTGAGTTGGTTCTCGCTTCCCCCGGGTCCGAGCTCGCCTATCGCCAGCAACACCCGGGGACGCGTCACGTTCGGGTTGTCCTGAGTCTCAGCCACGATCGATCCAGGTCCGATGCCAGAGCTCCAGCACAACCAGAGTCCACAGCCGGCGGTGTGATCGACGATCTCGCCCAGGTGCTCGTCCAATAGGCGTCTCACCTCCGCAGGGTGGAAGTATCCGCGCTGAACAGTCCTCGGATCGGTGAGAATATCCTCGAGCCACCGGCGCAGATCGGTGCGGAACCATTGACCAATGGGTACGCCGAAGCCATGTTTGGCGCGGTGCACGAGCTCGGGCGGGAGGCCACGGCGCTCGGCCAACTGCTTTAGGCACCATTTGGTCGTCCCTCGCCGAAGCTTCATGCTGACTGGCAGCGACGCGGCAAATTCTTGGACTCGATAGTCGAGAAACGGCGATCGAACCTCGAGTGCATGCGCCATCGACATGCGATCGATCTTGGTTAGAAGGTCATCGGGCAGATACGTAGCCACGTCAAGAGCCATGAACCGCGTCACCCCGTTTATTGCCGGCGCGGTGAGCACGTCGTCCCAGCCACGCCGCGGCCCCCCTGCCGCGATCAGAAAGTCTGGCTGGCACAATCGCTCGATTCGCTCCGGATTGAACGCCGCGACCATCGTCGCGTAGAAATCGGCGGGCGTGCGTGATAGCGCGTTGGCAGCGCGCTTTGCGATAGGGAATCGACCGTCGATAGGCGCCGGCGTCAGGGTACGCAGCACGCGCCCAGCGATTGGCGCGACCGGTCCCAGCCGATCGAAGGTTGCCGCTAGTTGATATCGCCGGTACCCCCCGAACGCCTCGTCGCCGCCGTCCCCGGACAGGGCGACGGTCACGCGCTGCCGCGTGACCTTCGACAAAAGGTATGTCGGGATGGAAGACGAGTCGCCAAAGGGCTCGCCAGCGGACCGCACGCACTCCGCGACCGTCGGTACGATATTCGGCTCGACCACGAATTCTTCGTGTTGTGTGCCATAGATCTTCGCCACCCGGCGGGCGTAGGGACCCTCGCTGAAGGCCTTCACCGGGAAATCGATCGAAAACGTCTTCACTTGAGGAAGGAGCTCCGACATGTAGGACACGACGAGGCTGGAGTCGATTCCACCGGAAAGGAACGCTCCTAACGGCACATCAGAGATCAGCCGCGACCGTGTAGCCTCGCGCAGAATGGCATCGAGTTGCTCCATCGTCTCGCCTCGTTCGGCGGCGCGCGGACGGGTGGTGTACCGCAGGGACCAATAGCGCTGAACCTCTACCTTCCCGCGGCGGTAACGAAGCGACTCCCCGGGGCGAGCTTATGGATTTCCCGAAAACCGCTTAGGGGTGCAGGGACGTATTGCAGCGAGAGGTATTGGGCGATCGCGGCTGGGTCGGGCTCCGGCTCGATCAGTCCGCTGGCGAGGATGGCGCCGGGCTCGCTGGCGTATAGGAGTCCGCCCCGAACGGAGGCCCAGTACACGGGCTTTACGCCCAATCGATCTCGAATGAGCGCCAGGGATTCATCGCGGTCATCCCATACAGCGATCGCAAACATGCCCTGCAGCCGCTAACGCACTCCGGTCCGTGGGATTCCCACAAATGCGGGATGACCTCGGTGTCGGATTGGCTCGCGAACTGGTGACCGTCGCGCTCTAGTTCCCTCCGGAGGTCGCGAAAGTTGTATATCTCGCCGTTACACGTGGCAACAATCGAGTGGGTTTCATTACCGAGTGGTTGCGACCCACCGGTCAGATCGATGATTGACAGCCGGCGGAATCCTAAGCCCACGCGGCCGGACCGGACGTAGTACCCCTCGTCGTCGGGACCTCGGTGCGCGATGGTCGCGCACATCCGCCGTAACGTGCCGGCGTCTGCTCCAATGTCACCTGCCCAGCCAGCTATCCCGCACATGGTCAGTTGGGTTTGGACCGAAAGGCGGCCGCGGTCGGAAGCTCCGAGCAGCGGAGCCGGCGTGCGGCCGGGAACCTGGTGAGCAGCCGGCGGCGGCCGCACCAAATCCAAGGCGACTCGCACCCGCTCATGAAACTCAGCCTATCCGATCCGTCGCTCCTAATGGGTAAGTTTCTCCATTTCATAATATGCTCGAGGTCCGATGCCGAGCGATCAAGTTAGACCCGTGCGACTAGACCGATAGGTGGGCATGCGTACTCCTATTCGCCGTGTTCTCGCCCCTGACCGGGCCGAAACGCGCTCGCCCTGCGCTTGACGCTGGTCCTGGTCGTAGCTGCCGCAATCACTCTTGTCACGGCCGGCGGGATTCCCCCGACGGCGCGGGCCTCGTTTCCACCAGGCACAGACTCAGGTATCCATCTCGCCCAGCCATTCAACTATCGTCAGGGTGCCGAAAGTCGGCCTGCACGACAGGGTTCGCTGGCCGTTGACTACGTGTGGGGGGCCAGCGGCCATCCGAGGAAACGAGGCTCGCAGTCGACTTGGTACGAGGCATATTTCCCCTGGGTCGGGATCGAGGCGATAGACCAATCGGTTGGTTTCTGGCCAACCATCCGACCTGGGTGATGTACACCGACGGCCGACTCCCGCAATTGTTCCGGCGATCCGTCACCGGTACTCGACACGACGAATCCCCAGGTCCAGGCCTGGATCGAGCGGCAAGCGGATGCCCTGATTGGCCGCGGGTTCGACGGCATCTCGTGGGACAACGGCGTGGTGTTCAACCTCAGCCACGCTGTGGGCCACTACGGCGATGGTGGACAATGGATTCAGCAGTACGACGGTGGCCGGAACGACCCCGTCTACGCGGACGCGCAGAGTACTGCGTTCGCTGCCGTGGTCCGCGCGATCAAGACCGTTCATCCGCGAATCTCGAATACGGTGAACCAGCCATTTGAGTGCGACTCGCTCTGGTCGCTGCCCCTCGGGTTCGCCGAATATGATCCTGGACGAGAGTGGATTCACCAACTACGGGACGCGAGGACCCCCTACGTTACGACGGCTCCAGGGGACGGTTGCGGAAATGATTGGCTCCAGCGGATCCGGCACTACGTCCGGCTCCAAGTAAAGCGCGGGAAAGGGCTCGTCTTGTTGAACGAGGAGCCATACCGCGTCACACCCTACATGACCGACACCAATTACGGCGCGCCCGCAGACCTTCATTGGGCGCTCGCAAACTACCTTCTCGTCAAGTATGCGCATACCTATTTTTGGTGGGGCGGCGTCCAGCATATGGGGGCGCCGGCCCATGCAGCGTGAATACTCGGCGCCGGTGGGGGTGCCCGTTGGGGCTCTGCACCGCCTGGCCAGGGTGTTCATTAGGAAATACACGACGGCATGGCGATCGCTAACCCAAGCCCCACGAAGCGCGCGGTCGTGCGCGTCCCACCTGGCTACCGTAGCCTGTACGGGAGCACCATCACTAGTTTGGTGCTGCCGCCCCACTCGGGGCAGGTGCTGGTGGGGCGTATGAAGTGAGGACCGGTTGATCCCCGGGGCCGCCGTTCGAGTTGAGCGCTCACGGGGGCTCCGGTGTGCCACGCCCCGGGGTGCGCCCGAGCGGGCGCGGGCACGCGGCAGGACCGCGACGAGATGGTCCGGTGAATGAGCCATGCCGAGCAAGCTGGTCCCCATAGAGATGATCGAGGTCCGCGGATAGCCGACCGAGGCCAAACTGGGCAGCGCATCGCAACCGGTCCGCGTGACTCGTGCCAGCGGAGAGTGCTGTGCTGGCGAGAAGAGCCCGGAGCCTGGCGCCGAGCCTCGACTCGCTGGAGGGGACGAGGAAGCCGGTGACGCCGTCACTCACCACGCTCGGCGCTCCGCCGACGTTCGTGGTGACCACCGGCACGCCTGCGGCTTGCGCCTCGATGAGACTGACCGGTGTCCCCTCGTTATCGGAGGTCAGGACGACGATATCGCTCGCGAAGCAGACCGCGGGCATGTCGCGGCGGAAGCCGGCCCAGACGAGGCGCTCGCCGAGCGCCAGCGCGTCCGCCGACGCCCGTAACTGTTCCCGTAGCTCTCCGTCACCGACGACGAGGAAACGGATATCAGGAGGATCGCAGAGCCCGCTGGCAATGTGCAGAAAGCGATCCACACGCTTGATTGGCACCAATCGGGCGATCAGTGTGACCACACGGGCGTTAGTGGGGATTCCCAGCTCGGCTCGGAGCGCTTCCCGCATCTCCCTGCGCACCGGAGCACTGACCGAGAAAGCCGACAGATCAAAACCGAGCGGGATGACCTCGAACTTCGAGTTATCGGCTACGCTTAAGCGCACGAGCTCGTCTCGCACTTCGGAGCTCACCGCAATCAGCCGAGCGGTACGTTTGGCCAGACACGCTCTACCCGACGGTAGAGGTAGGCGATCCGCGGCGGGAAGTATCCCGCCAGCGAGTGTCCGTGAAAGGTGTGGATCAGGACGGGACGGCGATCTGCCCTCGGAAACGCGACGAGCGCAGCGAGTCTCCCGAGCGTTCCGGCCTTCGCGGGCGTGCGTATGGACGATCCGCGGGCGCTCTTGTCGCAGGATCCGGACGAGCGACAGCAAGGCAAGAAGATCGCACCAGCCGGGATTCCGTCGGAGCCACGGGACCCAGCGCGGCTGAACACCAAGCTGCCTTGCCAGATGATCCATGTTGCCTTCGCCCGGTTCCTCTCGGCCCCGTACCAGAATCGTCCGATATCCGCGACTCTCGAGTTCCCGCGTCAGCGTAATCGCCTGGATCGCGGGCCCGCCAACGTTCAGACGCGCGATGATGCGGACGATCGGGGTGTCGTGGTGTGCGCTCACATCCGGTCGAGGCCCAATGCTTCGAACTCGGACGAGCCCGATGCCCCGTCCGACGCCGGACTCACCGTCGGAGCTGCTGGCGGTCGATCTCCGGCGATTTTGCCCGGGCGCCAGCTCGGCGAGTCGAGGATGGCGATCGAAGCCAAACCAATTACGAAGGCAGCGCCTCCGATTGCCTCCAGCGTCGTCCTTCCAAGTTGCTCTGCTCCGATCGCCACGCCCGCCAAGAGGAGCTGAATCAAGGCGAGGCACGCACAAACCGCGCGTGCTGACCCCAACCGAGGGAGCACCCGGTGGGTGAGGTGATCCCGACCACCAGTCGTGAGCGGCACCCCGCGCCGAGTCCTCGACACGCTAACCAAGCTCGTGTCGAGGACCGGCAGACCAGCGAGCATCGCGGCGGCGAGAAGGCTCGTATCACCAAGATCCTCATGCTGTGCGGTCAGCATCGCCAGCCCCGCGACGAGAAACCCGATTGACATGCTCCCACCGTCGCCGAGGAAGATCTTCGACGGGCGCGCGAGGTTATAAGGCAGGAAGCCGGCACATGCTCCGCATAAGCCGAATGCGACTCCGGCGATTGCCGTTTGAGACTGCACCGCGGCGAGGGTGCCGATGCCGGCACCAGAAATACACCCTGTGGTCGCGCATGCCCCGTCGAGATTATCCATAAGGTTAACGCGTTAACGATGGTGACCACCCATATAACCGTCACGGCGAGTTGGACCCCTCCCGTCTGCGCTATCTTCCATCCCAGCCCGCGGTCATAGAGCGCAGCGGCGACGGCGATCTCGGCAATCAGCCGCCAAATCGGTGCCACGGGATGCCGGTCGTCGACGGTACCGAGCAGCCAGAGAATGGACGCGAGCGTCACCAAAATCGCCAATTTCGGCGTCAGAGATCCCGTGACGACTGCGGCTAAGACGAGCGCTCCGAGAACTGCAGTTCCGCCGAGGAGTGGCGTCGAGACACCGTGGCTGCGGTAGCCGCGAGGATGATCGAAGAAGCCGGTCCGGCGGGCAAGGCGGATGGCAAGTGGAGTCCCACCCAACGCGGCCGCGCCGCCAGCAGCAAAACTGAGCGGTACCGGCAACTCAGAGACCATACGCTCCGACCAAGCGGTCGGAATACGTAGCGGTGATTTCCTCCTCGCGGAAATGCTCGACGGTGCGTTCAAGCCCTTCTCGCAGGGCTACTAAAGGCTCGTAACCAAGTTCGGATCTTGCGCGTGTGAGATCGGCGAGCGAGTGTTTGATGTCCGCTGGTCTGGCAGAGGCATACACGGGCTCGACATCGGCGCCCACAAGATCACGCAGCTCGGCGACAAGGTGGTTCAGCGTCACACGCTCACCACACGCGACGTTGTAAACATTTCCGGAGGCACCGTCGGCGTGGATCGCGAGCATGTTTGCGTGAACGACGTTCGCGACGTACGTGAAGTCCCTGGACTGTTCGCCATCGCCATATATGACCGGCGGCCGCCCCGCGAGCAGAGCCCCGATGAAGCGCGGGATGACCGCTGCATAATGGGAGCTCGGATCCTGCAGGGGACCGAACACATTGAAATATCGGAGCGAGACCGTCTCGAGTCCAAACACGCCGTGAAAGCTGCGGGCATACCCCTCGCCGGCGAGCTTGGCCGTCGCGTAAGGAGAAATCGGAAGCGCGGGCGTCTCCTCCCGTTTAGGAAGCTCCGGGTTAGCACCATAGACCGACGACGAGGACGCATACACGACACGCCGCACTCCGTGATCGCGCGCGGCGAGTAGAACGTTGAGGGTCCCGATGACGTTGGTGGCATTGCTGGTCAGGGGGTCTTGCACGGACCGTGGGACGGATGGGAGCGCCGCCTGGTGAAAGACAACCTCGCAACCGGCGACCGCAGTGTTCACTCGCTCGTAACTCTGAATGTCCCCCTCGATCAGCTCGATGTCGCCATTGAGTGACCGTGCATTGGACCGGCGCCCTGTCGCGAAGTTGTCAAGAACACGGACCCGATAACCCTGCTCCACGAGATGAGCAGCAAGGTGCGAGCCGATGAAGCCGCCCCCGCCCGTCACGACGACCTGGCAAGTCATCGGGCCGACACGGGTAGCGGAGTCGGCGCCGTGGCCGGTCGTGCTGCCCGGCGGCGTAGCTCAGTGGAGGGCTGCCCAGCGGGGATGGTCAATTCGCGTTGCTGATACGCGATGACGTCGTCGAGTGCGTCGTCAAGTGTTCGCTGCGGACGCCATCCGGTTAGCTCGCGGACCGCGGTCGTAGCGGGCATCCGCCGCCCAAGCTCCTCGAATCCCTCCCCGTAAGCCTGCTCGTAAGGGACGAAGGTGATCGGCGAGGTCGAGCCCACCATTTCGACAACGCGCTGAGCGAGCTCGAGAATCGTAATAGGAGAAGAACCACCAACATTGAATGCCCGGCCGCAGGCGTCCTCGTGGCCGGCCAACGCGAGAATCGCCCCTACGGCGTCCTGAACATGGAGAAAGCAGCGCGACTGGGTGCCGTCCCCGTAAACGGTGACCTCGTCGCCGAGGAGCGCCTGCCGCACGAGTCGCGGAACAACCATCCCGTATGCGCCACGCTGACGGGGGCCAATAGTGTTAAGAGGCGGACGACGAGCGTATCGGCGCCGTGCTCGCGGTGATAGCCGTGCGCGAGCGCTTCGCCGTACGACTTCGCGATCGCGTAGGACCAGCGGCTCTTCAACGCCGAGCCGAGGACTCGGTTGGAATCCTCGTGTAGGGCTTCGGGATCAGAATTCCTGCCATATACCTCTGAGGTTGACGCGAATACAACCCGTTTACCACGCTGGGCGGCGGCGGAAATGACCACGTCTGTCCCATACGCGATTCGGCGAAGGGTGTCAAGCGGATTCGCAATGACAAGCTTGACGCCGACCGTCGACGCTAGGTGCAGGCAACAGTCGCATTCGTCGAAAAGCGCACCGACCAGGTCGGCGTCGGTCACCGAGCCCAGGACAAGGGCCACAGAGCCGCGAGCCTCTAAGTGATCGATGTTCCCGCGCTTGCCGGTGCTGAGATCGTCGAGAATGACGACCTCATCCGTCCTCGCCGCGAGCGCGTCGGCAAGGTGGGAGCCTATAAAGCCAGCACCCCCTGTGATCAAATACTTCAAACCTTGCCTACCGAGAAGATGCCGACAGTTAACAAAAAGCGACGTCGCCACGGTGTCATTGTAAACATGCTTCTGGGACGCCTGCAAGCGGTGTGCGAAGCCGAGAACGCGTGAATGGCACCGTTTAGTCACGGTAACGCACGGGGTTGAGCGCGTAAACGTAGGGCGGACGCTGGGTTGCATCCCGGAGGAGGCGCGAGTAGACGTGTCCGGAAGTTTTGATTGTTAGGCGGCGAGTGCGATGTGCGGCTCGTGCCGGTCGATGCGGCCGATCAGGTTGTTGAGGTCTTGGCGGGTGAAGGTCCACTCGAACGGCCGCGCGATCTGGCGGTAGTGCTCGCCGAACCCGAGCAGCCGTTCGGCCAACGCGTCGAGGGTGGCGAGTCGGTCGGGGTGAGAGCTTTGCGTTGCACGATCGAGAAGTACAGCTCGATCTGGTTCAGCCACGAGGCGTGCACGGGTAGGTGGATCAACCTAGCGGTCGGCCACCGGTCGTGCGTCCGATTGACCGACGTCTTGCCCGCGTGCGAGGAGCCGTTATCCACGATCCAGTAGACGGTGCGGGCGGACGCGTATGGCGCGGTGGTCATGACCTGCTCGACGAGCCGGCCGAACGGCTCGATCCGCGTCTTCCCCTCGACGCGGTCGAACAGGTTCGCGTGATGGACATTTCACGCGGCGAGGTACGCGAGCGTCCCACCACGCTCGTACTCGAACTCGTAGCGCCTCGGCCGGCCCGGCTCTGGCGCGCTGGTCTCGTGGCGCCGGCCGAGTGCTTGCAGCTGGCTGTTCTCATTGGCTGAGATCACGTACTCGTCCGGACGCAAGCGCTTGCCGTCCAACGCGCGCGTACAGGTCAAGCGCCCTGCCCGCCTTCACTGCGAAATCCGGGCCCGCCCATAGATCCAGCACTGCTGCTGCCACGGTCGGATCGCGTCCTCATGCAACCAGCGCCAGATCGTCGACGCGGACGCCTCGGTGACCGCCATTTCGATCACGAGGCGGTACAGCTCAGTGCGTGAGAACCGGCCGAGCGGCAGCCCGTACCGGACCGGCAGCTCGCATGCGACCGCTTTGACGGCGGCGACCTGCTCCGGGGGGAAAACGACGCGGGCGACCTGCGCGCGGTTGGTCCTTGAGCCCATCCAGTCGCTGCTCAGCGAACCGTCTTCGCCACCTGCCTACCAGACCCGGCGACGTGTCCAATCTCGGCGCGATCTCCGTGTCCGCCAACCCCTCGGCGGCATACAGCACGATCCGGGCGCGCTGGACATCTTGGAACGGCAGCTTCTCCGCTCGCGCGCGACGCTCCAACGTCACGCGCTCCTGCTCGCTGAGCTCGATCTTATGACGGGCTGGGCGCGCCATCGATACATAACTTCGCCCGCTGCCGCCCAACTCCTCCAAACCCATTACGACCGATACTTCAGGACGCGTCTACTAAGCGTCAACCGGGCAAGGGCAGACGTCGATTAACGAGAGAGGGCCTCTGTGCGCGAGTGTGGCGGGTGTATCCCGGCGGTGACCGAGGCGAGTAACCAGCCCCGTGTCTCCTCACTGGCGAGCGAACCCGAGGGCGCGGAGCTTTAGCCAGGAGCCCGCACGACGACGGTAGCAGGAGTAGGGCTACCGGTTTCCGCAAAGGGTTGGTCGCGTAAACTGGCTCGGCCCGCAAAGGCCACGGACGAGGAGGTAGCCTGCTGCGACCCGTCGCCGTCCGGCTGGCTTTGCCCATTCAAGTTACAACCACCGTGGGGACATGTGTGTGTGGGCAATCTGATTGGCCATGGGCTGGACGCTGCGGTTGCCGTCCCGTCAGGATTTCAGGGGCAAGTGTGAAGGGCAGGGTCGCCTGGGAGGACGTCGGCGCTCTTACTGGAACAGCGAGGCGTCGGGCGGGATACTTTCGGGCAACCAAAGCTGGGTCTGGTCAATAGGGGATGCTTGCGGATCTGGAGATGACGCATGACGTGCCGACTCGCCTCGCCGGCATCAGAGCTCTAGAGCGGGCAGACTTGCCGGCGATGGCTGAGCTGTTTGAGCTCTGCCTAGGTTCCGGGGTTCGGCAGGCGTCTCCGTGCGTCGTCGAGTTCTTTACACGAACGATCTTCGACAACCCGTGGGCGGATCCCGAACTGCCGTCTCTAGTGGCCGTCGACGAACGCGGGCGGCCGATTGGATTCATGGCCGGCGAGGTCCGGCGCCTGCGGTTCGGCGAGCAATCCGTTCGGTCAGTTTGGGGGGCGCATCTCGTCGTCGAGCCAGCCGCTCGCCGGCTCGGTGTCGGCGCTGTCTTGCTTCGCCGGATGCTCAACGGTGCTCAAGACCTAACGGTGACGGAGAGTGGCTCTCAGTTGGTAAAGCGCATGTGGCAGACGCTGGGCGGCGATCCGCTGCAACTCGAAGGTATCTACTGGGTCCGTGTTTTCCGGCCGTGGCGCACATCGTTGGAGCTCCGCATGCATCCGCGGGAACGCATGTGGCCAGCTGCGCGGCGCCTCGCTGCCGCGCTCGACGCGCCGAGCGCGCTGGCTGCCGGGCGGTATTTGGACCCGGGCCCCGTTTCCGACGTTGCCGTCGAGTTGACGCCGGCCGGGTTGCTGGAGTTCTGGCCAAGCATCGTTAGGGGCGTGGCGCTCTATGGGAATTACGACGAGGCATTCTTGAGCTGGCTCTTCACGGAACTTGCCGGAGCCAAGCACCGGGGGAAGTTGATCGCCCGCATGGTCCATGACACGGCCGGGAGACCCCTCGGGTCATACGTGTACTACCTCCGACCAGGCTGGCGAAGCGAAGTTCTACAAGTCGCCGCGCCGAAGCGGGATTTGGGCCGCGTGTTTGACCATCTGCTCTCTCATGCCCATAGGCACGGCTCCGCCGCTGTGGGCGGGCGCCTGTCGCCTAATCTCGTAGAACCAATCTTGCACCGACGCTGTCTGTTGTTGCATCGCGGCGGTATGCTTGCCCACTCACGCGATCCGGAGCTGCTGTGCGCTCTCCGCTCTCCGCAGGCACTTTTCACTGGTCTGGAAGGTGATTGGTACGGGGAAGTGCCTCACGAAGCATCGTAGGGCGGCGGAAAGAAGGCGGACGACCGGTTTCTTCGCGACCGTCCGACCTAGCGGTCTGCTTCTACCTCGGCACCACGCGCCGCCGCAATCGGCGCAACTGGCCTCGTAGGGTCGGCGCTTCTCCATCTTCCCACCACTTGTCTTCGCGGGCACGGGCGGTTCCGCCTGTCCTATCGAGCCCATCGAGTGCCGCCATGTCGTCGTCGGATAGGTCGAAGTCGAAGATGCCTGCGTTCTCGGCGATGCGTTCCCGATGGGTCGACTTGGAGATGACCACCGTTCCACGCTGTACGCACCAGCGCAGCAGCACCTGGGCCGGTGTGCGGCCGAGCCGCTCGGCGAGGTTGCGGACATCGCGGTTCTGCAGGTGCCGTCCGGTCCCGAGTGGGCTATAAGCCTCGAGCACGACGTCGCGCTTCTGGCACGCCGCGAGCAGCCGCCGGCGATACTCGAAGGGACTGAACTGGACCTGGTTGATCGTCGGTGGCGTCGTCGCGATCAACATCAGCTGCTCGAGTTGTCGGGCGCTGAAATTTGAGACGCCGATCGACCGGGCGTAGCCGGCCGCCATCGCCGCCTCGACGCCCGACCACGCGCATTTGGGGCCGCCTTGTGGCCAATGGATGATGTAGAGGTCGACCTGCTCGACGCCGAGACGCTCAAGGCTCCGGCGGGCCTCGGCCTCGGGATCGCGATGCTCAGGGAAGAACTTGGTTGTGACGAAGACCTCGTTCCGCGGGACACCACTGTCGCGCAGCGCCCGCCCGACGCTCTCTTCGTTGCCATAGGCCTGCGCGGTGTCGATATGGCGGTACCCGAGCTCAAGCGCCCAGCGCACAGCATGCTCGCACTCTGATCCATTAGGCACCTGCCATACGCCGAGGCCTAACACTGGCATGCGGTTGCCGTCGGGGAGTAGGCGCTCCCGCCCGCTTATCACCGCCCGCCTCGCTCGTCGAGTGATGAAATCGGAGACACCAGTTGCGGAGGTAGGTGGAGGTATCGCGTCGTCCGGCGCTTCCGCGCTATGTCGGCGAAGACCCGCGACACATCGCTGCCTGACACGCCGACGATCTCGGCCACCTGCTCGGCAGGGATCCCATGATCGAGCGCGTAGAGACAGAGATCCATCTTCTCATGTGGAAGCGAGAAGTAGAACTCGTCCTGCGTCTGGGCCAACGAGTAAGTGTCGGTAGTAGGCGGCCGCGAGCGAATGCGTTCGGGTACGCCGAGGTACTCAGCGAGCTCGTATACCTGTGTCTTGTAGAGGTGTGCGATCGGCTTCACGTCGGCCGCACCGTCACCCAGCCTGACGAAGAAGCCCAAATCGTACTCGAGACGGTTGGGAGTACCTACCACCGCATAATTCAAGCGATCGGCGTGAAAGTACTCGAGCATCTTCCGGATACGCTGCTTGAAGTTCGTGGCGGCCACGATGGTCAGATACTGCGCGGCGGGCAGGCGCACCTTAACCGTCTCTCCGCTGGGCGACTGCACGACGAGCGAGAACAAGCGATAACCATCGGTACCGAGGACACTCGGCAGAACGATCTTGAACTTCCAGCCGTTCCTGTACTCGGGTACCACGGTTCGCACGGCCTCCTGGCACCGTTCGTAGCACCGGGCGGCCTGCAGGATCGGGGTGATGTCTTCCACCACGGCCTCAATGTCGAAGGCCTCGGCAACGAGGCGACTGAGATGAAGTGTGTCGTGGTCTGAATCGGCTTCGGGCATGAGAAGCGCGAGTGTGCGGTGAGAGCGGAAGGCGCGCGCACAGAGCGCCGCCGTGACGGAACTGTCGATCCCGCCGGACACGCCGATAACCGCGCCCTGTCTGCGGAGCGAGTGCCGAACGATGTCTCGGAGACTTGCAGTGATCGCCTCTGCGACCTCCTCAGGATCGATGTCGAGCGCCTCTGCTCCGAACGGCACGGTAGTGGTAGCAACAGTCACGACGAACCCTTCCGCGTCACGAACCGAACGATGTTCTCGATCGAGTCGAGATTTTCCGGCATCAGCTCATCGTCGGCGATCCTGATCTCGAACTGCTCCTCGAGGAACCCAATGAGTTCGAGGATGCCGGTGGAGTCGAGGATCCCTGCCTCGATCAGCGACTTCGACCCCGGAATGCTCGCGGGGTCGTCACCGAGGAAGAATATGTCGGCGAGAAAGCGACGGATCTCATCTTCCATGACGTGGTCGTACGGCGAGCCAGCGGAAGTATCGGAGCAATCGGCGGAAAGCTGGAGGTGGTGGCCGACAGTCACCTGCGTCTCGTCGCAGAAGCCAGTCGAGTTGAGCCGGGTGTCGTTCACTGATGCCCTCATGTTTTCGAATCTATGACGGGTCGACGTTTGCGGCAAAAGCGCCCGAGCCGCCTACCGACGACAGAACCGCCTCGGCCAAGCCCTTCTTTCTCACCTTTCCCGAATCGGTGTGTGGAAGAGCCTCGACCAACATGACGTCGCGCGGGACCATGAAGCTCTCAAGTTTGGCGCGGCAGGCTCGGCGGATCGCGTCCGTAGTGAGCGTCGCATCAGCTTCGAGCACGACGTACGCCCGCACGGCCTGTCCGAGGGTGTCGTCGGCGACACCGATGACCGCGGCGAGACGAACGCCAGGGATTTCGTATATTACGTTCTCGACCTCGACGGAGCTGACCTTCTCGCCGCGCGTGTTGATCATGTCGTCACTCCGATCGACGAAGTAGAGGTAACCGTCTTCGTCCATCGTGAAGTAGTCACGCGTGCAATACATGCGCTCACCCGAGACTGGCCCGTCGCGGAAGACCTCGGCTGTGAGCTCTGGCGTGCGCCAGTAGCCGGCCATCAGGTGTGGACCTCGGACGTGAAGGACCCCGATGGCACCCGGCCCTACCGGGTCGCCCTCCTCGTCCAGCACAAAGAGCTCGGTCCCGGGAACCGCCTTGCCGACCGACGTGGGCTTGTGATCGATCATGCTCGGTTCGAGGTAGCAGATACGGATGCACTCAGTCTGTCCGTACATCCGGTACAGCCTGGCGTTGGGGAACACCCGGCGCAGACGCGCGTGCATCGCGGGAGGAAGGCCTGCAGCGGCATTGGTCAAGCAGCGCACGGACGGAAAGTCATTGTTGTGCGTCATGCCCGTGATCGTCGCGAATACGGTTGGCACCGCCGGGAAGACCGTCGCTTCTCCCACGCGGATCTGGGCCAGCGTCTTAGCGGGGAAGGCGAACGAGCGCTCGAGCAGCAAGCTCGCTCCGAGGCGGGCGGTAAGGAGCAGCTGACTCAGGCCGTAGGTAAACGCCAGTGGCAGGACGCTCAGAATACGGTCGTCGGGCTCCAAACGCAGATACTCGGCGATGCTTCCCACACTGAACACGAGCGAACCATGGGTCATCATCACACCCTTGGGCCGACCCGTCGTGCCAGACGTGTAGACGAGCGCGGCCAGATCAGAGGGGATGATCCCTGTGTCGCGGAGATCCGGCGCGGTGGATGCGAGTGCGTCACCGAGGTCGGTGAAGAGCGATGCGGCCTCCTGGTCGCCCCCTACCGAGTACGCCTGCCTGACGCTCGGGCACCGTGTGCTTGCCGCGGCCGCGACGTCTGCAGTACGGGCCTCGGTGACGAGCGCTGAGGCCTCTGAGTTGTTCACGATGAAGGCGAGCTTGTCGAGCTTGGTCTGAGCGTTGACCACCGAGATGACGCCGCCGGCAAGGAGCACCCCGAAGATCGTCTTCGCGCACATGGCGGAGTTGTCGAGGTACACGACGACGCGATCACCGCGTCGTAAGCCTCCGTGCTGTAGCAGCGTGGCGAAGCGGAGGGCATCGGCCAGCAGTTCGGAGTACGTCGCCCGCTCATTCGCGTCGACGATTGCTTCCTTGTTGGGCGATGCCTGCGCAGATGCCAGCAGGCTCTCGTGCACTAGTCGCTGCGGCGGCGTCCAGGTCATCGAGCCTCCACTAATTTTTCGGTCGAACGATCGGCTGCGACCTGATCGCCCAAAACCACCCGAATTGGCTCAACCGGTGCGGCCAGCGACGGGTTGGCGACCAGTCGCTCGTGCATCAGCATCAATGACACGCAGCCGACAAGCGCCATCTCATCGGTTTCGCTGACCCCGCGGTCCCCCTCGAATTTGGAGATGACGCGGCGGACGGCGCCTGCATCGAGTATCCCTGCCTCCTCGATGCGCGCCGGGTCCAATGACTCCGCAATGTAGGCGGGCCGGTGCCGGCCGTAGAACACGTCGCGGATCGGGGCCCGATAAGGCACCTTGCGTCTCCATGCGATGTCGGCTGGCAGGTGACGTTCAACCGCGCGACGCAGCGCGTACTTCTCGCGCAGCGACCGCAATCGCATCATGTCGGGCAGTCGCGCTGCGAACTCGGCCACCCGATAGTCAAGGAACGGGAACCGTCCTTCGACGGAGTTGCCCATCAGCATCCGATCGCCTTGAGCGTGTAGGAGATAGCCTTCAAGGAACGTTACGATCTCCAGGTACTGGGCTCGTGCAAGGGGAGAGAAGTCCTCGAAGCGCGGAGGGAGGCGGCTCATGAGCCGGTTCACGGATGAGCAGGCGCCAGCGGCCTGCTCCACCGTTTCAGGGCGTAGCAGAACGAGGCATCGTGACGTGTTCAGGAAGCGCAGCCTGTGACTGTAGAGCGGGTCGTCGACTGTCAAGAGGTCACGCGCGTAGAACTGCTTGAGAAACGCGCCCGCACGCCCGGGGTCGGTCACGAGGAACTTGTTGAGCTCCTTGAACAGGAGGGGTCGGACCTGCGAATTTGGATTGCGGGCCCAGAAGCGCCGGACGGCGTCTTCGCGGAAAATGTCGTAACCGGCGAACAGCTCGTCGGCGCCCTCTCCAGTCAGCACGACCTTGAGGCCCGTCTCCTTGACCGTAGCCGAAAGCCCGAGCAGCGGCGCAGGAGCCGTTCGCAGAATCGGCTTCTCTGCGAGTTCGACAACGCGTGGGAAGCTCTCGGCTATCGCGCGTGAGTCGACGATTGTCCGGTGGAACGTGGTCCCAAGCTCCGAGACGATGCGATCTTGGGCGGCGCTTTCATCGAACCTGCGATCGCTGAATCCGATCCCGAACGCCTGCAGGCCTTCCGACTGACGCTGTGCTGCGGCGATGGCGGCGATGGCTGAAGAGTCCAACCCGCCGCTGAGGTAGGTGGCCACCGCTACGTCAGCGCGGAGGCGCAGCCGAATAGCGTCAGCCATCAGCGCCTCGAGCTCCGCGAGCAGCTGCTCAGCCGGCGCGGGGCTGCTCTCAAACTCGATGTCCCACCACCGCTTCTGCACACGAATCCCCATCGGACCAATGATCATGTAGTGCGCCGGCGGTAGCTCCCTGATACCGGCGAGGGCCGAGTGATCGGGCAACGTTGACCATGTGGTGAAGATGTCGACGATGCCGATGGGATCGAGTGCGCGCTCGGCCCGCGGATGGCGCAGCAACGCCTTGCCCTCCGAAGCGAAGCAGACGTCCCCGTCGTACCCCGCGATGAACAGCGGACGCACGCCGAAACGGTCCCGTGCGAGCAAGAGCTCTCGGTGCTCGCGGTCCCACAGCGCGATGGCAAAGTCTCCGTTCAGACGGTCGAGAAACCCGATGCCCCATTCCTCATACGCGTGCGGGATGACCTCGCTATCCGAGGTCGTGGCAAAGCAATGGCCCCGCGCCTGCAGCTCGGTGCGCAGCTCGACGTGGTTGTAGATCTCGCCGTTCTGCATCGCCCAGTAGCGCCCGCGCTCGCACGAGAGCGGCTGGTCTCCGGAGTCGAGGTCCACAATCGCCAGGCGGGTGTTGATCATCCCGAGTCGACCGTCGAGGTAGAGACCCGCGCTGTCCGGACCGCGGTGCCGGAGCTCGCCCGCCATCTGCAAGAGGAGCGTAGGGTCGGCGAGGTGCGCGCCATACATCCCAGCGATGCCGCACATGGTCTTGCCTAGCCGGTCAAGGCTTTGGCGTGGCCCCCATTCCGCTCGGCCGGAGGGACTGTCGAGCCGTTGACACTAGCGACAGCCATCGCTCGAGTTATGCGTGCACCGAAGCGGATCACCACCGTCGATGAAGGTAACGCTTGCCGATCGGCCGGCGGGGAAGAGCGGCCATTACGCGCGGGACCCGTTGCGTAAAGGCCCGCTGCTTACCGGAGGCACGTTCGAGGTCGACGACATACTGAAGATGTGGAGCTGAAAGTCGCCTTGGTAGCCGAGGAGGGAGTTGGGGGCCGCGTTCTCCAATTACTGGTGAATCGAGGACACGATGTCGTGGCTCTGTTCACCAGCGGGGACCATGCCGGCCCGATGTCGCGCTTGGCTACTCGTGCGAAGACCCTTGGCGTGTCGATCCGTGATTCCTCCGAGGTGCGTGATGCGGAGACCGCAGTGTGGCTGCGAGCGCACGGAGTAGACCTCGTTCTCAACGTGCACTCGTTGCATATCGTGGATAACGACGTGTTAGCGGCTCCGCCGCTGGGCGCTTACAACCTTCACCCCGGTCCCTTGCCGCAGCGAGCAGGCTTACACGCCGCCAGCTGGGCGCTTTACGAAGGCGCGCAGGACTACGGGGTGACTCTGCACCGCATGACCGGGAAGGTCGACGGGGGGACCATCGCGTTCGCGGACTGCTTTGGCATCGGGCCAGCGGACACCGGACTCTCTGTGATGACCGAGTGCGTTCGGCGCGGGGTCCGGCTTATCGATGCGCTGTTAGAGGTGGCGGAGCGTGGCGACGCAATTCCAGCCCACCCGCAGGATCTGGCTCAGCGCCGCTGGTTCATGGCGGGCCCGCCAGGCGGAGGTCGACTTGAATGGAACCTCCCCGCTCGTAGAATCGCCGACTTTGTTCGAGCCTGTGATTACAGACCATTTCCTTCGCCGTGGGGATTCCCATGGTGCAGGCGTAAGCGTACGCGGATCGCGATTCTCTCTGCCCGCGCGGTAGACCGCGCGCCCGACGCCGCTCCCGGTACCGTCGTCCATACAGACGGCGGTGCGGTCCTCGTGAGCGCCAGCGACGCCTGGGTTCGCGTCGACAACGTCGAGATCGGCGGCCGCGCCGTGGCGGCTGCTGTGGCGCTCCGCCACGGCAGCCGCTTGGAGTAGCGATTGAGACATCGGCGGCGGAGGGTGCGGAGCCCGAGCGGGCGCAGACTCATGCCGCGGCAGAGGCCGTCCTGTCCAGGAAGGCTGCGATCTTCTCGATACTGCGAAAGAGATCAATGTCGAGGTCATACAGCGGTAGATCGATCTGGAACTCGCCTTCGATCTCGGCAATGAGAGTCACCAACGCGAGCGAGTCGATAAGCCCCGACTCGATCATGTCGACGCTGTCGCCGGGCACCTGCACGCCGAGTGCCGTAAAGACCAAGTCCCGGACCCGCTGGAGCGTCGTCAACGCAATGACCATCGTGTTTACGACGCGGTCTTTGAGTGCGGACGGACATGCGACTTCCCGTCCGCGTGTTGGAAACGCTCCCGCACAGCTCGACGGTCGATCTTTCCGTTCATGTTCTTCGGCAGGACATCGAGCTGCTCCCAACGGCTGGGAAACATGTACTGCGGGAGGGCCTTGGCGAGCTCGCGGCGTAGGTGCGCGGCATCCATGGAAGGACCGGCGACCGGCGCGTAGGCACAACAAATGGCTGTGCCCTCGAATCCGCCGCTGTCTACTCCTACGACCGCACACTCTCGGACCTCGGCTATGTTGTTCAGCGCCGCCTCTATTTCGCCCAGCTCGATTCGGTAGCCGCGGCTCTTAATTTGCGAATCAGCGCGGCCCAAGTACTCGACGAGTCCGTCGCCGCGCACCCGCCCGAGATCGCCCGTGTGGTAGATAAGCTCGCCGACGCGATCCGAGCGAGGGTCCGGTAAAAAGGCGGAGTCGGTCTTCTGCCGATCGCGCCAGTAACCAGGGCTCAGGCCGACGCCGGCGATGAATATGTCGCCGATCTCTCCTGGTGGTACGGGATTCAGCGCGGCATCAAGAACGAGCAGCTCCTCCCCGGCACACGGCGTCCCGATCGGGATCGACTCGGACGCGTCGCGGGGACATCGTGGAACCGTGTAGAAGCTGCTGGCGATCGTGGCCTCGGTCGGTCCATAGAGATTCGTGAAGGTGACGTGCGGCAGCCTCCTCATCCAATGCGCGAGAATAGGCGTGGGGAGCGTCTCGCCACACCACATGAGCCGTTCCAACGCGGGGAAGTCGTTGTCCGCGACCGCGTCGAATTTGGCCATATAGGTGAGGGCCGAGGGGACAGAGAACCATTGCGTCAGCTCGGACTCACGCATGAAAGCAGCGAGCCGACGCGGATCAATTCCAATCCCTTCGGGTACGAGATGCAGCTCGCATCCAGCCGCCAGCGTGCCGTAGATGTCGAACGTGGAGAGGTCGAAGTGAAGGGCGGATGGCCGGAATGACGTTCCATGGGGCGGAAGCCGAAGTACGTAACCGCCCAGTCGAGAAAGGACACGACGTTTGCGTGTGTGATGGCGACGCCCTTGGGCGTGCCGGTGGAGCCCGAAGTGAACAGCAAGTGCGCGAGCGAGTCCGGGCGGGCAACGCGGTCGAGTGGCTCTGCGGACAGCTCCTGCCAGTCGCTCGGCTCGAACAGGGCGCCCCATCTACGACCATTTACGGAGGCCGCCTGCAACAAGCCGGTTGGAACGCGATGACCGTCCGAAAACGGCTCATCGATGCGCCGCATCGCGGCGGCGCTGGCAAGGATGAGCTTGGGATCCGTGGCGTCGACGATCTTGGCGATGCGCGGGGCGGGGCTGGCCAGGTCGATAGGGACATACGCGGCGCCGACCTTGAGCGCGGCATGCATGCCCACGATCGCCGAAGGCGACTTCTCAGTAAAAAGGCAGATCCGATCTCCGAGCCGGCACCCATGGGCGGCCAGCATTCGCGCAAGGCGACTGCTCTCCGCGTCAAGCTCACCGTATGTCATCCGCTCATCCGACATGACGAGCGCAACCCTGGATGGCGCGTGACTCGCGATTTGCTCGGCGTACTCGTGGAGGAGGATGGTATTCATGCCGCCGAACCTACGGCGGCCCGTAAGACGATGGCGGTGTGGCGGAGGTCGTCTTCCGAGGGCGGGACGTCAAGAATGAAGGTTCGTGCGCCGAGGCGAATGTATCTGCGCACTAATTGTGATACGTCGCTGTATGTACCCACGAGATACGGGCAGAATGTCTTGTAGTTTCGGAACGGGAGGAGCCAGTATGGATTCCGTGGCGTCGCGCCGGTATCTGATCCCGCACCCGCCACCCCGCTGCCAGAGAGCTGACGATGCCAGCTGGAGTCGGACACGCTCATCGCAGCAGCGTGTGCGATCTGACCTTTGCGGTCCTCCGGAAAACGCTCGTGTGCGATCGCCCAGGCCGCGTCTTCGGTTTCGCGTGCGATGATGCCGAGCCGGACTCCGAATGCTGAGGCCGGGTCAATAGCCTCTTCTTCTCCGGGAGGTCTTGGATACTTCACGGGAACGGCCCCGACGGCGCGCGCCGCGGCGAACCCGGCCGGCGACGACCCAGACATCAGCAGGCCGGGCCGAAGCTGCGTCGGCAGTGTCGGAGACATCGTGAGATTCTTGACGCCGTAATACCTTCCGTTATGGGTGACGACTTCACCGTCGAGGAGTTTCTGCATAAGGGTCGCGTACTCAGCGGCTCGGACGTAACGGTCGTCATGTGTTGTGTCATCGCCGAGCGAAGTGAGATCGTTCCTGAAGCCCCCCGCGACCATGTTGAGCCATACTCGGCGGCCATACAGGAATCCGAGGGAGGCCACGAGTTTCGCTGCGGTATATGGATGCATGTATGCCGGCTGGATCGCGATGAGCGGGCAAAGCCGGTCGGTACCGGAGATAATTGCCTGAGCGACAAGCCACGGGTCCACGAGACCATTGTCGGTGTAGATCAAGGTTCCCTCGCAGCCGGCTGCCTCGGTCCAACGTGCTGTCTCCACCACGCGCCTTCAAGTACGTTTCAGGAGCCGCTCCCTTTGAAGGTGCCGTCGTTGTAAAGACGGAGAGGCCGGTGCAGAACGGCGCAAGTACTGCGTGGACGGGGAGTCCCAGGTTTGCTGTGACCAACCGCGGCTCCGCTTCGTTATCAGCAAGGGCCCCGCCCGCGACGCTCGTAAGGGACATCATCCCCCTCTAGAACACGTTGGATATCCCCCGCGGTACCCGCGGGTGCACGCACGCGCAGGTGCACGTTAAAGTGCGCGAAAGCATCTGACGAGGCTCCGCCGATTTACGCGGGCGACCCGTTGCGGAAGCGTGCGGGGACCTGCGAACGTCAGTGGCTGCGATCGCGCGGCCATGGTTGGAATCCAACCACACACGATATTTTCCCCACGTTGCGGGATTTCGGTCGGATTCTGAGGCGGCGCTCGTAAACTTCCTGTGAACGTCAGCCGGGAGCTGCTGTCTCGTGGGGTTTTCCGGCTGCGACTGCCGGATGGAAACTGTTTCGTGCCGCCGACGTGGACCGGGATATCAACCTCTGGCGCTGACTTGGGCCACCGATGTGGGCACGCTGTTTGAGGCAGGGGTCATGGATCAACTAGAGCGAAGGCTTGAGGCGGCGCGGCTGGCCCTCGTAGCGGTTGTTTCAGTGATGGCGGATGACGAGCCTGACCCGGTGAATGCTGGGCTGCGGGCTCTCGCCCCCTCTCCGAAAGGTCTCGAGCGGCCTTGGAGGAGCTTGCAGAGGCATGCGCTTGGCGGGGGTTTCGTCCGACGACGATCCCGGGTGGGCGTGGCGCCGCTGTGGAGGGAATGCGACGAGCCCGCGGGACGCGCGCTGACTGTGGCGCAGTTTGGGCCGGGCTTCGCGCGGAAATGGCAACCCGGGCCCTCGCAAGCATCCGGCTCACACACCCGTTAGTTCGGGCGACTGGGCAGGCGTGTTGCGGCAATTGTGGAACTACCGGCTGTGGATGAACTAGAGACAGAGCTCGAAGCCGCACGTTTGGCGATCGTGTCGCTCCTTGCCGTCGTCACTGACGAGCAGATCACAGCGGTTGAAACGGCACTGGCGGCACTCGCACCGATGTCTGCCCCGGCTCAGGCAGCTTTGGCTGAGCTTCGAAGCTCGCTCGATGACCAACAGTCGAGGCGTGGGCAAGCGCCAGAGATTCGCCGCGCGATCGCGGCCAGGCTGGCAATGCCCGACCAGCGACGCTAAGCCGTCAGCGTCCGAGTATTCCTCCGCGCCGGTTGCGCGCGTCCGTAGACTGCGCTTGAACCCGAAGGTTGATGGGTCGCCGGGTCGAGGGCTCCAGCCGCACGTTGCCATCCGAAACCGCAACCCTCGCCCCGTTCGTACCGCGGGCGCTTCTCGCCCGCCTGGCCCGGCCGATCGATGTCCTGACCGAGACGGTCAACTGTACGGTCGTGTTCGCCGACGTCTCCGGGTTCACCCGCCTTTCCGAGCGACTCGCCCGCCGGGGCGACGAGGGCGCCGAACAGCTGGTCGACCTGATCAACGCCTGCTTTACGGCCCTGTTGGCCGAGGCATATGGGCGCGGCGGCTCGCTCGTCAAGTTCGGCGGCGATGCGATGGTGCTCCTGTTCTACGACCAGAGGGGCGACGAGCAGCACGCGGTGCGGGCGTGCTGCGCGGCGGCCGCGATGCGGCGACGCCTCCGCGAGATCGGCGAGGTCCAGGTCGGAGACAGCAAGGTCACGCTGCGGATTTCGGTGGGCGTGCACACGGGCGCGTACGAGATGTTCGTGGTCGGCGGGTCGCACCGGGAGCTCTTGATCGCCGGTGCGGCGGCCACAAAGGTCGTCGCGCTGGAGGCGTGCGCATCCGCGGGGCAGATCCTGATCAGCCCGGAGACCGCCCGAGCCCTCCCTCGCAGCTGCGTGGGCGCCGAGACCGGATCCGGGGTGGCGCTCTCCCGCTCGCCCGAGGGATGCGAGTGGGAACCGCCCGCCGGGCTGCCCACGCCCGCCAGGGAGGTGATCGAGAGCTTCCTTCCGGTCGCCGTGCGAGCCCATCTGCTCAGGGGTTCGACGGCGCCCGAGCACCGCACCGCCGCGATCTCGTTCCTCCACTTCGGCGGCCTCGACGAGGTGATCGCGCGCGAGGGACCCGAGGGGACGGGGCGGAGACTCGACGAGCTCGTAAAGCTGGTTCAGGACGCCGTCGAACGCTACGAGGTGTGCTTCCTCGACACCGACATCGCGAACGACGGCATCAAGATCCGGTTGAGCGCCGGCGCCCCGCGGGTGGTGGGTGACGACGAAGAGCGGATGCTCCTCGCGCTCCGACACATCGTCCAGGCCCATCCGCCCCTCCCGGTGCGGATCGGGGTAAACCGCGGGCCGGTGTTCACGTGTCAGGTCGGGCCCACCTACCGGCGGTGGTACGCCGTGATGGGGGACACCGTGAATCTCGCGGCGCGGCTGATGGCGAAGGCGCCGGCCGGTCATGTGTACGCGACGCGCGCCGTCCTCGACGACGCCAAGACGGCATTCGCGCAGACGGCGCTCGAGCCGTTCGCGGTCAAGGGCAAGTCGCGGCCGGTCCAGGCCTGGGATGTCGGTCCGCCTGTTCGGGGAGCCTCGGAGGTGGCGGTCAGGATGGAGGTGCCGCTCGCCGGTCGTCAGTCCGAGCTCGAGGAGCTCCGCGCCGCGATCGAGTGCGCGCGCCGGGGCAAGGGCACGGTGATCGAGCTCGTCGGCGAACCGGGCAGCGGCAAGTCGCGGCTGCTCGCCGAGGCGGCCAGCACCGGCAGGGGGATGTCGCACTTCCGCGTGGGCTGTGAGGTCTACATGCGCGAGACGCCGTACTCGGTCTGGCGCGGCCTGCTTCGCCAGCTGCTCGGCGTCGCCGCGGAAGTGCCTGAGAGCGTTGTGCTCAGCCGGCTCCGCGGCGAGGTCAAGGCCAACCATCCCGACCTGCTCCCGTGGCTCTCGTTGATCGCGATCGTCCTCGATGTGGAGTTGCCGACTTCGATCGAGGTCGAACGGCTGGCGCCCGAGATGGAGGCCGCCAAGCTCCAGGAAGTCGTGCTCAGTTTCCTGAGCCGGTCGATGGTCATGCCGACGATCGTCGAGGTCGAGCAGGTGCACCTGATGGACGCCGCGTCGGCGGATCTGTTCCGCGCGCTGGCACTCGAGCTCGCGTCCTCGGTCTGGGTCGTTCTGGTCACGCGCCGCGACGTGCAGGGCGGGCTCGACCTGGCGGACCGCCCCCATGCGCGCATCGATCTTCCGCCGCTCGCGGCGGAGGACACGCTGGCGCTCGCACACGCTACTCCCGAGGCCGCGCAACTGCCTCCACACGTCGTGGAGCTCGCCGTCGCGCGGTCGGGAGGGAGCCCCCAGTTCCTGCTCGACCTGCTCGCGGCGGCGCGCGCCGGCAACCGCGACCAGCTCCCGGACAGCGTCGAGGCGGCGGCGAGGGCTCGCATCGACGCGCTCGACCGAGCCGACGCCGCGGTCGTACGGCGTGCAGCGGTGCTCGGCGCGGTCTTCGACCCGCGCCGCCTGTCCGACGTCCTCGCCCCGGACATGCCGCTGCCCGACGCTCGCTTCTGGGAGCGGCTGTCGTCCGTGTTCTCCCGAGGCCGAGACGGGTCCGTGCGGTTCCGCAGGCCTGCGCTCCAGGAGGTGGCCTACTCGAGCCTGCCGTTCAAGCTGCGGCGAGAGCTACACGCGGCGGCCGGGCTGAGGCTCGAGCAGGAGCAGGGGGGCGATCTCGAGGCGGATCCGGCAGTCCTGTCAAACCACTTCGCGCTCGCGCGTGACTATGTACGCGCGCACAGGTACGCGATGCTCGCCGCCGAGAAGGCGACCGAGCGGTTGGCCCATGCCGACGCGGCGCGTCTCTACCGTCGGGCAATCGAGACCGGCCGGGCTGGGGGCTCGGCGGACCCGCGCGCGCTTGCTGAGGCCTGGGAGCAGATGGGCGACGCGCTTCGCTCAATCGGGGAGCCCGCGGCGGCTAGCCGGGCCTTGACCGAGGCGCGGCGCCTGCAGCGCGACGACCCCATCGCCCAGGCGCGCCTGTGCGACCGTCACGCCAGCGTCGCTTCTCGTAATCAGTCCCTCACCGCGGCGGTGCGGTGGTTGACGCGCGGCTTCCACTGCCTCGAGAACGTCGACAGCGACGACGCGACCGCGTGGCGCGCCCGGATGCGGTCGCGACTCGGCGGGATTCGCAACCGCCAGGGTCGATGGCCAGAGGCGATCGCGACCTGCCGCCAGGCCATCGCCGAGGCCGAGTCGGTCGGCGAGCTCCGCGCGCTGGCGCACGCCTCATACTCGCTCGACTGGGCGCTCGTCGAGTCCGGGCGAGCCCGGGAGGCCGACCATTCCTGGCGGGCGCTCGAGATCTACGAGCAGCTCGGCGACCTCGAGCACGAGTTCGACGTTCTCAACAACCTCGGCATGTTCGCCTACTTCAACGGGCGCTGGGACGACGCGATCGAGCTCTACCGTCGCGCGGGGGTGTGCGGCGAGCGCGCTGGTCGCCCCGCCGACGCGGCGCGCGTGGATTGCAACGTCGGGGAGATCCTCTCCGATCAAGGGCATTTCGACGAGGCCGAGATGCATCTCCACCGGGTGCGCCGGGTGTGGACCGCCACCGGCGAGCCGCAGGCGGTGGCGTTCGCGGACGTGCTCCTCGGCCGGCTCGCGGTCCGCCGCGGTGAAGCCGGCGAGGGAGTCAGGATGCTCGAGTCAGCGGCCGCCGAGCTCCGGCGGTTCGAACTGCACGCCTATGCAGATTTCGCGCAGGCGCTGATCGCAGAGGCCGAGGCGCTCGCGGGTGACCCGGAGCGCGGTCTCGAGATCGCCCGCCGCGAGCTCCGCACGGCGGAGCGGCAGCGGCCGGTGCTCGAGCGCGCCGCCGGGGTCGCCCTCGGTCGTCTCGGTCAGACGGGAGCCGCGCGCGGCGTCCTGCTCGATGCGCTCTCCTCGGCGAGGGACAGGGGCTTCGAGTACGACATCGCGGCGACGATCGACGCGCTCTGCGCGCTGTGCGGCCCCGACCCTGAGCTGCTCCACGAGCGGGACGAGATTCTCGATCGTTTGAAGGTCGCCCGATTGGTCGCGCCCGCGCCGGCGTTGGGGACCACGCCCGCGCCTGGGGCCGCGCCGGCGTCCGGGGCCGCGGAGCCGTCTACACCCGCGCTCGCGTAGCCGTCATCCCGATCCCCAAGGGTCTCCGAGCTCCGGGACCAAAATGCTCATCACCGCGTCGTGGCCGGACTTCACCGCTGCGTCGGACCGCTGCGTGACCCCCGAAATGCACGGCGGCGCCCCGTTGACGCACAGCGGAAGCAGGCCGATGAACCCCGGAGTGCCGTTGGGGAGCTTGCCGGGGGGCGCCTGGCTGCCGGATGCCGTCGTGAAGTCGTACGTTGCCCCGAGGCAGAACCCGATCCCGCTCGAGGACGTGTTCTTGATCGTGTAGCTCACCTGCTCGACGGATGACGCGGCTCCGGCTGGAGGCGGAGCGGCGGAGGTGAGAACCGAGTCGTACCAGTTGGGATCGCGGAACCGGTAGGTGCCGCACCGCAGCGGCGTGCCGACGTTGATCGTGGTGCGGAGCGTGCCCGAATCCGCGTTCGAGACGACGCCGTACGCGCTGACCGAAGTCTTGATGCTCGTGAAGCACGTTGGTGCGCCGTTGCCGCACACGGCGGTCGACGGGCAGAGCACCGTGACACCCACGCTGCTCGGCCCCGTCTGGAGCGCCAACTGCGAGCCAGAGTTCGCCGTGCTCTGAAATGCGCGAGGACTCCAGTGCAGCGCGGAGTTGCCACACCTGCCGGGCGCGGTCGCGCGGATGCTGAACCGCGTCTTCGCTCCGGGCCCGAGGGAGAGCTTGGGGCGGGAAAGAGTCCGCCCGCGGACCGTCGGCTTGCTTTGCCAACCCGCGGGTTGCGACAACTTGAATCCCGTCGGCGCCGTGAGCTGGAGTGATTTCAGCGCGATGCCCTTGGGCGACGTGTTAACGACCGTCACCTCGAACCACGTCACCTGCCCGGCCGTGGCGTAGGCGGGAGAGATCGTCACCTTGAAGGACGGCTTGCCCGGAGCGGTCTGTTGCGTCGCGGCCTGCCCCGCGGCCAGCGGGGGTGGCTCGGCCGTCGCGGCCAACCCCAGCACCGCGCCGGCCACCACGGCGAATCGCGTGAAGCGAGCGGATCGGACTCGTGCAACCGACATACGTTCCCCCTCGTAAACCTGACGAGCGCGGGCGGCCACAAGCGGGCCCCACTGCAGGCGAATCTACAGCCCGGGCCGGGGTCGGTGGCGAAACTTCATGGGCTTGCCGGAAACGCTCGCACCCCCTACACTGCCCCGGTCAGCCAATAGCCGCAGCCGCCCGATTGCAGCGGCGCCGCGCCACATACGCGGCGATCCGAGGGCGGGGTCCGTGAGAGCTGAGCGTCCCTGCACAGGGCACTGCTGCCGTGTGCTATCTTTGATGGTCGCGCTTCGTGGGGAGTACGTGCTCTCGGGTCGCCGGGCGTACGCGTCCTCGGGAAGCGCTGACCAGCCTCCCTCTCGACCGTTCCGAGGAGTCGCCGTCTTGGCAACCACTCATGCCCCCCGGACGCGCCGGAGCTTCGCGCGTCTGAACAAGGTCCTTGAAGTTCCAAATCTCATTGATATCCAGCGAAAGTCCTTCTCATGGCTGACCGATCCTGACGGCGGCGGCCTGCGGGAGACGATCGACGACATCTCGCCGATCGAGGACTACACCGGCAACCTCGCCGTCCAGTTCGGCGACTTCACCTTTGACGAGCCGGTGGCAGATCTCGAGCAGTGCCGCGAGAAGGATCTGACCTACGCCCGGCCGCTGACGGTCACCGTCGCGTTCATCAACCGGGAGACCGGCGAGATCCGCGAGCAGTCCGTTTTCATGGGTGATTTCCCGTGGATGACGGAGCGCGGCACATTCATCATCAACGGAACCGAGCGCGTCGTGGTGACGCAGCTGGTCCGTTCCCCCGGCGCCTACGTGATGGAGCCGAAGGATCGCGAAAAGCAGGTCTTCATCGCGAACCTGATGCCCGCGCGCGGGTCGTGGCTCGAGCTCGAAATCGACAAGAAGGGCCGCGTCTACGTCCGCATCGACCGCAAGCGCAAGCTGCCGGTCACCGTGCTGCTGCGCGCGATGGGGTACGCATCCGACGAGGAGATCCTCAACCTGTTCGACAACTCGCTGTACATCCGGCTCACGCTGGATGCGGACCCGGAGATGGTCCGCAGCGAGGAGGGCTCGCTGATCGAGCTGTTCAAGAAGCAGCGTCCGGGGGAGCCGCCCTCGGTCGACGCCGCGCGCTCGCTGCTGAACCAGTTGTTCTTCGACCCCAAGCGCTACGACCTCACGCGCGTGGGCCGTTACAAGCTGAACTCGCGCCTGAACCTCGACATCGACCTCGAGACCCGGACGCTCACCCACGATGACATCATCGCCCTGGTCCGCGAGCTGATCACGCTGCCGCGTCTCCTCGGGATGCCCGAGGACAACGGCGCCGAGGTCAAGGACTACGCGGCCGAGGCGCTGTCGCTCCCGCGGGAGCCGATCCAGGATCACCTCGACGAATACGAGCACTTCGGCAACCGCCGGCTGCGCACCGTCGGCGAGCTGATCCAGGAGGCATTCCGCATCGGCCTCTACCGGATGGAGCGCGTCGTCCGCGAGCGTCTCACCACCGAGGATGCCGACACGATCACCCCGCAGACGATCGTCAACATCCGCCCGGTCGTGGCGGCGCTGAAGGAGTTCTTCGGCTCCTCTCAGCTCAGCCAGTTCATGGACCAGACGAACTCGCTGGCCGGGCTCCGGCACCGCCGCAGGCTGTCCGCCCTCGGCGCCGGTGGTCTCACGCGCGAGCGCGCGCCGATCGAGGTGCGCGACGTCCACCCGACCCACTACGGGCGCATGTGCCCGATCGAGACCCCGGAAGGGCCGAACATCGGCCTGATCGGGTCGCTGTCCTCCTACGCCGAGGTGTCCGAGCACGGGTTCGTCACGACCCCGTACCGGGTCGTCAAGAACGGCAACGTGACCGACGAGATCGTCCATCTCGACGCCACCCAGGAGGAGGAGCGGATCATCGCCCAGGCGAACACGCCGGTCGATGACAAGGGCCACCTGACCGGGGACGAGATCATCTGCCGGACCCAGGCGGGTCAGTACGTGACCGTCGCTGCGGACGAGGTCGATCTGATCGACGTTTCCCCCGAGCAGATCTGGTCGGTGACGACCGCGATGATCCCGTTCCTCGAGCACGACGACGCCAACCGGGCGCTGATGGGCTCGAATATGCAGGCCCAGGCCGTGCCGCTGCTCGTCACCGACGCGCCGCTGGTCGGCACCGGGATGGAGCGTCGCGCAGCGATCGACACTGGCGACCTAGTGGTGTCGCACGAGGCCGGCACCGTGTCCTACGTCGACGCCGAGCAGATCGTCGTTGAAAAGGACGGCGGCGGTCAGGACGAGTACCTGCTCCAGAAGTTCATGCGGTCCAACCAGGGCACTCTGATCCACCAGAAGCCGATCGTCGACGTGGGCGTCAAGGTCTCAGGCGGCGACGTGCTGGCCGACGGCTCGGCCACCGACGCGGGCGAGATGGCGCTCGGCAAGAACCTGCTGGTCGCCTTCATGTCCTGGGAGGGCTACAACTTCGAGGACGCGATCATCCTGTCCCGGCGGATCGTCAAGGACGACGAGCTCACCTCGATCCACATCGAGGAGTACGAGATCGACGCCCGCACGACCAAGCTCGGCGACGAGGAGATCACCCGCGACATCCCGAACCGCTCGGAGGAGTCGCTGCGCAACCTCGACGACCGCGGCATCGTCCGCATCGGCGCCGAGGTCGGCTCCGGCGACCTGCTCGTCGGCAAGGTAACGCCCAAGGGCGAGACCGAGCTGACCGCCGAGGAGAAGCTGATCCGCGCGATCTTCAAGGAGAAGGCGCGCGAGGTCCGCGACACCTCGCTCAAGGTGCCGCACGGCGAGGGCGGCGTCGTCATCGACGTCAAGACCTTCAGCCGCGACGAGGGCGACGACCTGCCGCCCGGCGTCAACGAGCTGGTTCGCGTGTTCGTGGCCAAGAAGCGCAAGATCGCGGAGGGCGACAAGCTCGCCGGACGCCACGGCAACAAGGGCGTGATCTCGAAGATCGTCGACGTCGAGGACATGCCGTTCCTCGAGGACGGCACGCCGGTCGACGTGATCCTCAACCCGCTCGGCGTCCCGAGCCGCATGAACCTCGGCCAGATCCTCGAGACGCACCTCGGGTGGGTCGCGGCCAACGGTTGGTACAACGACGGCTCGGTCGCCTACAACGAGGCCCACGACGACGGCGGCAAGGTGTACGTCGCCACTCCGGTGTTCGACGGCGCCACCGTGCGTGACGTCGATGAGGCGCTCGTCCGCTGGCAGGACGAGCACGAGGGTCGGATCAAGATGGATGTCGACAAGCGCCGGCGCGAGGGCGATCAGGCCTCGGGCAAGACCACGCTGTTCAACGGCCGCACAGGCGAGCCGTTCGAGGAACAGGTCACGGTCGGCTACATGTACATCCTGAAGCTGCTCCACCTCGTCGACGACAAGATCCACGCCCGTTCGACCGGTCCGTACTCGCTGGTCACCCAGCAGCCGCTCGGTGGCAAGGCGCAGTTCGGCGGACAGCGCTTCGGCGAGATGGAGGTCTGGGCGCTCGAGGCCTACGGCGCCGCGTACACCCTCCAGGAGATGCTCACGATCAAGTCCGACGACACGGTCGGCCGCGTCAAGGCCTACGAGGCGATCGTCAAGGGCGAGAACATCGCCGAGCCGTCGATCCCCGAGTCGTTCAAGGTGCTGCTCAAGGAGATGCAGTCGCTGGCGCTCGACGTCAACGTGGTCTCCGAGGAAGGCGAGCGGGCAGAGATGCGCGAGGAGGACGACGACCTCCTGCGGGCCGCCGAGGAGCTCGGAATCGACCTCAGTGGCGTCCGCGCCACCGACGGCGCCGCCGCGGACGAGTCCACCGACAGCGATGGAGACGCTGGCGAGGACTCCGAGGACGAGGCCGAGGACGAGGCCGAGGACGAGTCCGGGGACGACGGTCCCGACCTTGAGCCCGGCGAGGATCTCGAGGAGGAGGACTTCTCCTCCGACGACGACGACTCGATCATCGAAGCAGACGTTCCGGTCGGCGAGGCCGAGAGCGTGCTGGATGAAGATTGATCCAGCCACGCCCCGCACCACGACCACCGC
>CAVTNE010000014.1:0-114576 GCA_963735965.1 uncultured Solirubrobacterales bacterium | reverse complement strand
ACGGGTTAGCCGGCGCCCCGATCGATTCCGGTCAACCGCCCCGATCGATTCCGGTCAACGTCTCACTCGCGCCGCCGTGCCCGCCGAGTGTGCCGTTGACCGTGCCATAGCCGGGTGAACCGGCATTCACATCGGGTGGATGGGTCGAGTGTCGTGTTAGAACTTAACCGGACCGGCGGATCGCGATCCCGGTCAGGATCTCGCGGACGATGCGTTCGCCGGCGAGCGCCGCCGGATCCGCGGATGCCACCCCGGTTGGGATCACCTCGACGAGGTCGGCGCCCACCAGGTCGAGCCCGGCCGCCACCGTGCGGGCGGCCCACAGCAGCTCGCCGGTGGTCATCCCGCCCGGCTCGGGCGTCCCGGTGCCGCCCGGGATGAACGCCGGGTCGAGCACGTCGATGTCCACGGTCAGGAACACCGGACCTGGGCCGACCACCGAGATCGCCTCGCGCACGACGCTGACGATTCCGCGCTCGCGGACGTCGTGCATGAACAGGCTCGTGATCCCGCGCTCGGCCTGCCAGGAGAACTCGGACTCGCCGGGCCAGTACCCGCGCAACCCGATCTGCACGTACCGGTGTGGGTCGATCACGCCCTCGTCGACGATCTCGCGCATCACGGTCCCGTGGGACAGCGTCGCCCCGAACACCTCGGCACCGGTGTCGGTGTGGGTATCGAAGTGGACGAGCCCGAGCGGCCCGTGGCGGCCCGCGCAGGCGCGCGCGTCGGGGCCGGTGATCGAGTGGTCGCCGCCGATGATCAGCGGCAGCAGCCCAGCGCCCACGACTTCGCCCACGGTCTGCTCGATCGCGCCATGGCTGCGCGACGGCTGGGCCGGCACCACCGCGGCGTCGGCGAAGTCGACGATCCGCAACGCCGCGAACGCGTCGACGCCGGCCTCCAAGTGTGGACCGGGCGGGCAACTCGCGGCACGGATCGCGCGCGGGGCGAATCGCGCACCCGGACGGTCGGACACGAGCTCGTCCATGGGCGCGCCGACGATCGCGACGTCGAAGCCGACGAGCTCGGCCGGGTCCTGCGTGCACGGGACGCCGCCGAACGTGAGCGGGCCGGCGTAGTCGGGTTTCTCCCCATACTCCCGCCAGCGCAGCATCGGGTCGAGCATCGCCGCGTAAACCTAGCGGCTTAGGATTCTCGCCCGATGGCTCTCGGACACCCCCTCGATCCGCTCACCGCCGACGAGATCAGGACCGCGGCCGCCATCGTGCGGGACCAGCGTGGCGTGACCGACCGCTGGCGCTTTGCCTCGATCGACCTCAAGGAGCCGTCCAAGGGATCGCTGAGCGGTATCGCACAACGCCCTCCGCGGGAGGCCGAGGTCGTGTGTTGGAACCGCGACGACGGCGCCGCCTTCAAGGGCACGGTGTCGCTCGATTCTGATCGCGTCGTCTCGTGGCAGGCGCTGCCCGGCGAGTCCCCGCCGATGACGCCCGACGAGTTCCACGAGTGCGACGCCGTCCTGCGTAGCCACCCCAGCGTGATCGAAGCGCTGGGCAACCGAGGTATCGACGACATGGACTTGGTCCTGTTCGACACCTGGGCCTACGGCGCCGAGCTTGTCCCCGAGCGCTATCGAGGACGGCGGATCGCCTGGGCCGACGTGTGGCGCCGGAATTCCCCCGAGGCCAACCCGTACGCGAACATGCTCAGCGGGCTACACCCGGTCGTCGACCTCAACACGATGGAGCTGCTCGAGCTCGAGGACGTCGACCCCGGGCCGGCCCCGCACGTCATGGGCGAGTACGACCCGCGACTCATCCCCGGTCTGCACCCCCGCCAAGACATCAAGCCCCTCGACATAACCCAGCCCGACGGCCCCTCGTTCAAGCTCGAAGGCAACCGTCTGGAATGGCAGAAGTGGTCGATGCGGCTGGGCTTCAACTACCGCGAGGGTCTCGTCATCCATCTCCTCGTCTACGACGACGCCGGTCACCCCCGCAAGATCGCCCACCGCCTGTCGTTCGCGGAGATGGTCGTCCCCTATCGTGACCCGACGCCCGACCACTACCGCCGCACCGCGTTCGACATCGGCGAGTGGGGGCTCGGGCTGATGACCACCTCGCTTGAGCTCGGCTGCGACTGCCTCGGCGAGATCGCCTACCTCGACGCGGTTCTGCACGACTCGCGCGGCGAGCCTTACACGATCAAGAATGCGATCTGCATCCACGAGGAGGACGACGGCGTGCTGTGGAAGCACGTCGACGATCGCACCGGCGCCGAGACGCGGCGCATGCGCCGGCTCGTCGTCTCCTTCCATGCCACCGTCGCGAACTACGAGTACCTCGTGTACTGGCGGTTCTACCAGGACGGGAACATCCAGTGCGAGGTCCGCGCCACCGGGATCATGGTGACCACGCCGTTCGCGGACGGTGTCCCGCCGTACGGCACGGTGATCGACGACCGCACGTACGCGCCGTTCCACCAGCACTTCATCGTCGCCCGGCTCGACCTCGACGTCGACGGCGAGCGCAACACCGTGTACGCCACCGAGGCCGCTCCGCTGCCGGCCGGTCCGGACGACCCCTACGGGATCGCGCTCACGCAGCGCGTCACGCCCCTAGAGACCGAGCAGCAAGGCATCCAGGACTACGACTGGCGACTCCAGCGCTCGTGGAAGGTGCTGAACGACAACGCCGCCAACGGCCTCGGTACCCCGGTTGGCTACAAGCTCGAGCCGAGCGCGGCGATTCCGTCCCTGCTCGAGCCCGACTCACCGGTCGTCCGCCGGGCCAGGGCGATCGAGCACACCCTGTGGGTCACGCCCTACCGCGAGGAGGAGCGGTGGCCGTGCGGCGAGTTCCCCAACCTGAGCGCCGAGGACTCCGGGCTGCCGGTGTGGACTGCGCGCGACCGGTCGATCGAGAACACTGACGTCGTGCTCTGGTACGTGTTCGGGATCAACCACGTCACCCGCCCCGAGGACTGGCCGGTGATGCCCGTCGACACGGTCTCGTTCTGGCTGAAGCCGTTCGGCTTCTTCGATCGCAACCCGGCGCTTGACGTGCCGGCTCACCCGTCCCACCCGCGGCACGATGTTTGATCACGTGACGATCCGCGTCGCCGACCTCGAAGCGTCGCAGGAGTTCTACGACACGGTGCTCCGTCCGCTCGCGATCGACCAGAGCTACCGGACGAACACGTTCTCGTCGTATGGGGAGTTCATGATCACGGGGGCCAGTCCGGAGAACCCGCTCACCCAGCGGCTCCATATCGCGTTCTCCGCGCCCTCCCGCGAGCACGTCGACGAGTTCTGGCGGGTCGGCACCGAGGCCGGCTACCCAGACGGCGGTCCTCCTGGTCCACGGCCGCAATACAGCGAGGATTACTACGGGGCGTTCCTGCTCGACCCGGATGGCAACAGCGCCGAGGCCGTGCACGACTCAAAGCCGAACCGCACCGGGGTCATCGACCACCTGTGGATCCGCGTCGCCGACGTCGCCCGGGCCAAGGCCTTCTACCAGACGATCGCATCCCACGCCGGCATTCTGCTCGACACCGACACGCCCGAACGCGCCCAGTTCCGGGGGCCCGCCGGCGGCTCGTTCTCGCTCGTCGCCGGCACGCCGACCGAGCACGTTCACATGGCGTTCGGCACCGACGACGACGCCGCCGTTCAGCGGTTTCACGAGGTCGCGACCGGCGCCGGGTACGAGAGCCGAGGCGCTCCCGGCGAGCGGCCCCAGTATCACCCCGGCTACTACGCCGCCTTCATATTCGACCCGGACGGCAACAACATCGAGGTCGTCAACCATCACCGGGGCTAGGATTGAGAACATGAGTGACGACAGCATCACGACCCGGATTGAGAGCTTGGTCGCCGAGGAGCATCAGCTGCGCAACCGCGAGCAGTCCGACGCCAGCGACACGGACGCGCTCGAAGCCGATCAGGAGCGGCTGCGAGACGTTGAGATCGAACTCGACCGCTGCTGGGACCTGCTCCGGCAGCGGCGCGCGCTGCGCGACGCCGGCGCCAACCCCGACGAGGCTCACGTCCGTGACGCCAACACGGTCGAGCGCTACTGGCAGTAGCCCGGCCACAGGCGATTTCCCCCGGCAGCAGCCCCCCGTTCACCGATTTTCGCCGGTCCCTTGACGACTTTGTCAAGGTGGGAAGTGCGCCGTCTCGCGCGCTCACCTAAGACGAAACGAGGGACCATGGAGCTGGACGGGATCCACCACATCACGTGCATCACGGCGGACGCGCCGGGGAACGTCGATTTCTACGCCCGGGTGCTGGGGCTCCGGCTCGTCAAGAAGACGGTCAACTTCGACGCCCCCGACGTTTACCACCTCTACTACGGGGACGAGCGGGGCGCGCCCGGCTCGATCCTGACGTTCTTCGAGTTCCCGGACGCGGCGCGCGGCCGCGCCGGCGCGGGGATGATCCACCGCCTGCGCTGGCGTGTCGGCTCGAGTGACGCGCTCGCGTTCTGGTCCGACCGGCTTGCCGCCGAGGGCGTCGAGGTCGAACGGGACAGCGTCGCCGAGGCGATCCTGTTCAAGGACCCGGAGGGGTTGGACCTCGAGCTCACCGCAGTGCCGAACGACGACGAGCCGCTCCGAGCCCGGTCGCCGGACATCCCACCCGAGCACGCGCTGCTCGGCTTCGACGGGGTGCGGGCATACGGCACCGTCGACCAGCCGGAAGACAGGCTTCTGATTGAGGCGATGGGGTTCGAGAGCACGGCGCCCGGGGTGTACTCGATCCAAGGCCGCCGAGGGGCGACCTACACCTACGACGACCCGCCGGCGGCGGTCGGATTCCAGGGCGCCGGCACCGTCCACCACATCGCCTGGTGCGACCGCGACGACGAGCACGAAGCCTGGCGCGGCCGGGTCGCGAAATTCGGCCAGCACCCGACGCCGGTGATCGACCGCCAGTACTTCCTCAGTATCTACTTCCGGGTCCCGAGCGGGGTGCTGTTCGAGCTCGCCACCCCGAGCCCCGGCTTCGCGATCGACGAGGACCCGGCCCATCTCGGCGAGGCGCTCCGGCTGCCTCCCCAGCACCAGCACCTGCGAGCCCACCTCGAGCACACGCTCACCCCCCTGACCAACCCGCGGACCGAGGCGGCGCACTCATGAGCCCAGCCATCTGCTCACATCTGGATCAGATCAACGTCCCGCGACCGGAGCAAGTCGCGGGTTGCGAGGACTGCCTGAAGATCGGCGGGACTTGGGTGCACCTGCGCGTGTGCCGCACGTGCGGCCACGTCGGCTGCTGCGATTCCTCTCCCAACCGCCACGCCACCCATCACGTTCGCGAGATCGGGCATCCGATCGTCACCTCCGTCGAGCCCGGCGAGGACTGGTCCTACTGCTACGTCGACGACGAGATGTTCGTGATCGAGGGCGAGTGACGAGCGAGGCACTCGCGTCCGGCTGAGTCGCACGCGGTCGTTGATATCTACTACATAACATAGTAGCTGACCTCGGGCCGGCGATCGAGGTCGTCGTTGACACGGGTGCCCGCCCCCCCCTTGCGTCAGGGGTCCCCAATGCATAAAGATCAGCACACCAATGGCGCGGAGCAAGAACCTCGTGCTGGCGGCGATGGTGTTCGCCGTCGCGATGACGTTCATCGACCAGACGATCGTCGCGATCGCGATCCCGAACATCCAGAAGCAGCTGTCGCTCTCCGCCACCGGCACGCAGTGGGTGATCAACGGGTACCTGCTGGCGCTGTCGGCGCTGTTCGCTTTCGGCGGCAAGCTCGGCGACGTGCTCGGGCGCAAGCGGATGGTGCTGATCGGCGTGACCGGGTTCGCGATTGCCTCGGCGGCGTGCGGCCTGACGCCCAAGGGATCGATCGCCGAGCCCTGGATCATCTTCTTCCGCGTCGTTCAGGGCGCCACCGCGGCGCTGCTGTTCCCGGCAGCGGTGGCGATCGTGGTGGCCTCGTTTCCTCTGCGCGAGCGCGGCAAGGCGATGGCGATCTTCTTCGGCATCTCGGGCGGCCTGACCGCGATCGGCCCGATCGCCGGCGGCTTCCTCACGCAGTGGACCTGGCGCGCGATCTTCTGGATCAACATCCCGGTCGCGATCATCGCCGTCGTCCTCACCCAGATCGCGTGTCCCGAGGACGAGCCGCGGCCCCAGCCGCTCGACTACCGAGGCACGGCTCTCATCACCGGCGGGATGGCCTTGACCGTGCTGGGCCTCGAGCAGTCGAGCGTGTGGGGGTGGAGCAGCGTCCTGACCTGGGCCTGCATCATCGTCGGGCTGGTCTTGATGTTGGTGTTCGTCCGCTACGAGCTCAGCATCAAGTACCCGCTGCTACGGCTCCAGATCTTCTTGGATCGCGCGTTCGCCGCGGACACGCTCATTCTTGGCCTGATGTCGATCGTGTTTGTCCCGTTCTTCTTCTTCGGGAGCGTCTACGCCCAGGTCGCGCTCGGCAAGAACTCCTCGCAGGCCGGCGAGTACATCCTGTGGTTCTTCATCGGGTTCGTGATCATGGCCCAGGTCGGCGGCCGCATGCTCGACCGGCGGGGGGTGAAACCCCCGGTCGTCCTCGGCGGCGCGCTCGGCGCCGTCGGATTCTTCCTGCTGGCCGGGAAGCTGACGGATCTGTCGCTCGGTGCCCAGAGCCTCTACATCGCGCTGGCCGGCGGTGGGCTCGGGCTGATGCTCGGCCCAGCGAGCACCGACGCGGTAAACCGGGCCCCGAGCACGAGCTACAGCGAGGTCACCGGCATCACCCAGACCGCCCGGAACTTCGGCGCGAGCCTCGGGCTCGCGGTGCTCGGCGCGATCCTGATCAGCCGGAACGACACGAACGTAACCAAGGCGCTGACGTTGCACGGCGTCCCCAGCGGGGTCGCTCATAGGGTCGCCGCCTCGTTCAGCGCGAGTGGCGCGCCCTCCGGCTCCGGCTCCCCGCACACGGCCGCCCTTGTCCACAGCGTGCGACTCGCGTTCGCGCACTCGACGCAGACCGTCTTCTACATCATGGCGGGAGTCATGGTGGCGACGTTCATCGTGGCGGTCCGCTGGCTGCCGCGCGGGCGCCTGGAGTCTGCGGATGAGCAGCAGGAGGTTGCGATGCCCGCCGCCGCGCACGAGGGGACGATGCTCCGCTGACCCGCGATGACCTCGTGACGAAGGTAAGCCCGCGATCGGTCGAGGACACGGTGGCGCGCTTCTCCGAGGTGCTGGCGGCGAAGGGCGTGAAGCTGTTCGCGGTGATCGATCACAGCGGCGAGGCCGCGAAGGTCGGCCTCAACCTGCGCGACACCAAGGTGGTCATCTTCGGGGCCCCGCAGGCGGGGACGCCCGTGATGCAGGCCGTGCCGGTCGCGGCGCTCGACCTGCCGCTGAAGGTGGCCGTCTGGGACGACGACGGACGGACCACGCTCACGTACACGGCGCCGGCCGCGCTCGCCGCCCGTTACGGCCTCAGCGACGATCTGGCCGCGAGACTAGCCGCCATCGACCCGCTGACGGACGCGGTCGTCTCGGCCTAATGGCCGAGCGGCCTCACACAGCGCCGGCGAGCGCGCGACGCCGGGGAGGCACCGCGGTGCGTTTCTCGAGCTCCGCGCGCAGCTGGAGCACGAGCGGCGAGTCGGCGATGTGACGCTCGAGCAGGTCCAGGCAGTGCCGGTAGTGCACGATCTTCCGTTGCCTCGTCCTCGACGCGGTCTCCGCTTCGGCGCCGGACCGCTCGACCGGAAGCTCGCGGACCTTCGAGACCTTGTCCGCCGCGAATACCAGCAGCGCGTCGGTCCCGGCCGCCTCGACCTGCCGGCGAAGCGCCGCCTTGCGCGTGGCGTAGCCGCGGATGCGCTCGTCTTCGGTCACGGCGGCCACGAGCGCGGCGGTCCGGGCGCCGAAGCGCCGGCGAAGCTCCATCCGGTTGGTGCTGGCCTTCTCGATCGTGTCGTGGAGGACCCCGGCCGCGATCACGTCGTCCGCGGCTCCGACCTCATACAGAAGCGATCCAACCTCGATCGGGTGGGCGATGAACGGCGCCCCGTCTGCGTCACGCCGTTGGCCGGCATGTTGCTCGGCCGCAAACGCCAACGCCGCCCGCGTTCTTGGCAGGGGCGTTACCAGATCGGGAAAGCCTCGTCCACCGCTCACGACGGACGCGAGTCTAAGCGACCCCGCATTTTCCGAGGAAAATATTTACTTCAACTGCGTTAGCCCGCCTGTCGGGTCAGGCGGGCTGAGTCGCCTCGGTCTCGACCTGCCCTTCCTCGACCGCGGCGGCCGGCATCGGGACGCCCGCGGCCGCGTAGGCGGCGGCGGAATCGAGCGTCTCGGCCAGGAGCAGCGCATGCGCGAGGCTGTCGAGCTGGCCGCGATGGGTCCGGAGCAGGTCCGTGACGGCCGCGTGGGACTCTTCGACCATGCGCTGCACCTCCTGGTCGATCAGCCACTGGAGGTGGGGCGAGGTCTCGCTCGCGCCGGGGAACAGCGGCCCGTTGCCGTTGCTCGGGATCAGCGTGATCGGTCCCAGCTTCTCGCTCATGCCCCATCGCCCGACCATCTGGCGTGCGATCTGCGTCAGCTGCTCGATGTCCGATTCCGCGCCCGTCGTGATCTTGCCGAACACGACCTCTTCGGCGCCCCGGCCTCCGAGCGCGACCTTGATCTTGGCGTCGAGCTCTTCGGTCGAATACGAGACCCGGTCGGCATCCGGCGTCGACAGCGTCACGCCCAGCGCCATACCGCGCGGGATGATCGATACCTTGCGCACCGGGTCGGCTCCAGGGGTGAGCATCCCCACGAGCGCGTGCCCGGACTCGTGGTAGGCGGTCCGCTCGCGATCCTCCGGGCCCAGCACGATGCCGCGCGGCGCGCCGAGCAGGATCTTCTCGAGCGAGTCCGTGAAATCGGCGTTCTGCACCTTGTCGTGCTTTCGGCGGGCGGCCAGCAGCGCGGCCTCGTTGCAGAGGTTGGCCAGGTCCGCCCCGACCATCCCCGGTGTCGAGGAGGCGAGCTGACCGAGGTCGACGTCGTCGGCGAGCGGGATCGAGCGGGTGTGCACCTGGAGGATCTTCAGCCGGCCCTGGCGATCGGGCGGCTGAACCGCCACTCGGCGGTCGAATCGGCCGGGGCGGAGCAGCGCCGGATCGAGGATCTCGGGCCGGTTGGTCGCGCCGAGCACCACGACCGCCTCGGTCGACTCGAACCCATCCATCTCGGTCAGGATCTGATCGAGCGTCTGCTCGCGCTCGTCGTTGGCGCCGGTGATCCCGGCCGACCCCTGGCGCGAGCGCCCGATCGCGTCGAGCTCGTCGATGAAGATGATCGCGGGCGCGGCCTCCTTGGCCTTGGCGAACAGGTCGCGGACCCGCGCGGCGCCGACGCCGACGATCGCCTCGATGAACTCGGACGCCGCGATCGAGAAGAACGCGGCGTGCGCCTCGCCGGCCACCGCCCGCGCCAGCAGCGTCTTACCGGTGCCCGGCGGCCCGTACAGCAGCACCCCGTGTGGCATCCGCCCACCGAGCTTCTGGTACGGCTCGGGGTTCTTCAGGAAATCGACGATCTCGGTCAACTCCCCCTTGGCCTCGTCGATTCCGGCGACGTCGTCGAACGTCACCCGGATCTTTTCCGGGTCGACCCGCCGTGCCTGTGAGCGGCCGAAGTTTCCGAGGCCGCCGAGCCCGCCCGCGCCTGACTTCGCCGCGCGCCGGATGAAGAAGTAGATGATCGCGAACAGCAGCAGCGTCGGCCCGAATCCGACCAGAAGTTCTGTGAGCAGCGACGTTCCCGGGTTGGGGTTCTTCGCGTTCACTTGGACGCCTTGCGACGTCAGCTCTTCAGTCAGCTGGTTGGTGTTCCAGAACGAGGGAACCTGGGTCGCGAACAACGTCGTCGGCGTCGCTTTCGAGTCGTTCGCCGGGTAGCGGATCTTCTCCTTGAACGTGCCCTTGATCGCGCCGCTCGTGGACGAGATCGACGAGACCTTGCCCGCCTGGACTTGCTGGAGGAAATACGGGCTGAACGGGACCGTGACCCGCGGCTGCCCCACGGGCTGGCTGACCAGCACGAGCACCCAGTTGACCGCCAGCAACAGCAGGAAGAACAGCCAGAAGCCGCGGAGGCGGTGGGGCGGCGTCGGCTTGTGCTCATCGGGCATCCCGCGCCCGTCGGGCGCGGGCGTCACTCGCCAGCCGCGCCGGTCCCGCGGCATCGCCGGGGACGGCGGGCCCGGCTTCTCGGCGTTCTGCAACGGCTCAGGGGAACGGTCTGAATCGGCCACGACACTCATTCTGTCGTGTTATGACGATCGTGCGTAAACATCTCATCCGCCGGGCGCCCGTCGTTAAGCTGGAACCCGCGAGAGCGGACCGATCTCACTGACCCCCTCAGGAGGAGAGAGACATGGCTTCAACGGCGCAGAGCGCACATCTTCCGGCCCTCGGAGAGCATCAGCTCAAGGACGTGGGCAACACCCTGCAGGCGATGCTCGTGGAGCTGATCGACCTTGCCCTGCTCGGCAAACAGCTCCACTGGAACGTCACCGGACCCCTGTTCCGGCCGCTCCACGAGCAACTCGACGAGCTCGTCGACTCGTGGCGCGAGCTCTCAGACGTGGTCGCCGAGCGCGCGGTTGCGCTCGGGTACGCCCCCGACGGGCAGGCTCCTGCTGTCGCGGCCGTCACCGAGCTGAAGCCGATCGCCCGCGGAGCGCTCGAGGATCACGTGGTCATTCGCGAGCTGAGCGAGCGCATGAACGATGTAGCCGACCGGGCCCGCGAGCGGATGGACCGCCTCGGCGAGATCGACGCCGCGTCGCAGGACGTGATCATCGAGGTCGTCCGTGCGCTCGAGAAGCAGCTGTGGATGATCCGGGTTCAGTTCGGGCACGTGGTCCAGGGCTGATGTCTCCCGTCTCACGTGGCTTCCTCGGTCGGCGCCGCCCCGCCGTCGACCCGTCGCGGCTGCCGCCCGGCCAATACGTCGAGACCGGATTTCCGGTCCTCTCCGCAGGCCCAACGCCGCACACCCCTCGACGAGTGGAGCTTCCTGATCAGCGGCGAGGTCGACGAGCCGGTGTCGTGGCCGTGGAAGGACTTCCTCCAGCTGCCGGCGGAGGACATCACCACCGATATCCACTGCGTGACCAAATGGTCGAAGTTCGATACGCACTGGAAGGGAGTGCGGGTCGACACGCTGCTCGGGAAGGTCCACACCGAAGCCGCGTACCTGACCGCCTGGTCCGACGGCGGCTACACGACCAACCTCGCGGTCGAGGATGTGAGCGACGGCAAGGCGTGGGTCGCCTATCTGTACGACGGCGAGCCGCTCCACCCCGAGCACGGGGGCCCGGCGCGGCTGCTGGTCCCGCATCTGTACTTCTGGAAGAGCGCCAAGTGGGTGCGCGGGCTGACGCTCACAGTCGACGACAAGCCCGGCTTCTGGGAGAACTACGGCTACCACAATCACGGCGACCCTTGGCTCGAGCAGCGCTACCAGGGAGACTGACCTGGCAGCTCACCTCGGTGGTCGAGATCGTCGAGGAGACCGCCCGGACGAAGAGCCTCGTTCTGAAGCTGCCCGACTGGCCCAGCGGGTACCGGTCAGGGCAGCATGTCGACGTGCGGCTGACCGCCGAGGATGGCTACGTGGCCGAGCGGAGCTACTCGATCGGATCCGCGCCCGAGGACGAGCACCTCGTCCTGACCGTCGAGCGCCTTGACGACGGCGAGGTCTCGCCGTATCTCGTCGACGTGCTCCAACCCGGCGATGAGCTCGAGCTGCGCGGGCCGATCGGCGGGTACTTCGTCTGGGAGGAGGCGCTCGGCGGGCCGCTGGTCCTGATCGCCGGCGGGTCGGGGGTCGTGCCGCTGCGCTCGATGCTCCGCCACTGGACGGCGACCAGCCGGGCCGTGCCGGTGCGGCTGCTCTACTCCTCGCGGCGACTCAGCGAGGTCATCTACCGCGACGAGCTGCTCGGCTACTCGAAGCTCGATCACGTCGACGTTCGCTTCGCCCTCACCCGCGAATGGCCGGACGACTTCCAGGGGCATCGCGGCCGGATCGACGAGGCGCTGCTCGAGGAGTTCGCCGGGCCGCCGTCCGGCGAGCCCCGCGTGTACGTGTGTGGCCCGAACGGGTTCGTCGAAGCCGCGGCAGCCTGGCTGGTGCAGCTCGGGCACGACCCAAGCCGGATCAGGACCGAGCGGTTTGGACCGACCGGGACCTGACGCGCTGTTCTCGCTCTCTCCCGCGCGGGCGGCATCGGTCGCCTCGGAGGCCATGGTCGCCTCGAGCCAGCCGCTGGCCACGCTCGCCGGCCTCGACCTCCTCCGCGAGGGCGGGACCGCGGTCGACGCCGCGATCTGCGCCGCCGCGGTCTTGTGCGTGACCGAGCCGCACGCGACCGGGGTCGGCGGGGACCTGTTCGCGATCGTCCGCGACTCGTCGGGTCGGCTGCACGGCCTCGATGCCGCCGGGCCGGCGCCTCGGGCGGCCCCGTTCGAGCCGCCGGACCTGGACGGTCCGCGGTCGGTGGACGTCCCGGGAGCGGTCGCCGGGTGGGGCGAGCTGGCCGCGCGGTTCGGCCGGGTCGGTCTCGAGCGGCGCCTGCGACCGGCGATCGAGTTCGCGCGCTACGGCGTGAGCGCGGGGTTCAACTCCGCCACGGTGTGGCAGACGAGCCCGCGGGCGCCGGTCGCGTTCGGACCTCCGCCGGATTTCGGCGCGCGCTACCGGCTGGTTGCGCTGGGGGACACGCTCGCAGGGATCGCCAGCGAAGGCCCGCGGTGGTTCTACACCGGGCCCCCGGCGGAGGCGATCGCGGATGCCACCTGGCTCACGCGCGAGGACCTCGCGGAGTACGCGGTTCGCTGGGTCGAGCCGCTCGTGGCCCGGTACCGCGGCGTCGACGTCGCCGAGCTGCCGCCGCCCACGCAGGGCGTGGCCGCGCTCGAGGCGCTCGCGATCCTCGGTGACGAGGAGCCTGCACTGCCCGAGCTCGTGCGGGCGGTCTCGCTCGCGCTCGAGGACGCGCTCGCGACCGTCCGCGACGGAGCCGACGTCGGCGGGCTTCTCGCGGCCGAGCACGTCCGTGCCCGGCGGGCGCAGCTCCCGGCGCGCGTGTCCGAGCCCGCCGGCGGGACGGTGTGCGTGTGCGCGGTCGACCGCGACGGCATGGCCGTGTCGCTGCTCCAGAGCCTGTACGAAGCGTTCGGATCGGGCGTGGTCGCGGGGGACAGCGGCGTCGTGTTGAACAACCGGGCCGCCGGCTTCGCGGTCCAGGGCACAGTGGTCGGTGGCACGCGCCCCTACCACACGCTGATCCCCGGAATGCTCACGCGCGGGCGCGAGCTGGTCGGCCCGTTCGGGCTGATGGGCGGCTTCATCCAGGCCCAGTCCCACGTGCAATTCCTGAGTGCGCTACTGCCGGACGGAGACCCGCAGGTGGCGTTCGACCGCGGCCGCTTCCGGATCGACGGCGACACGCTCAGCCTCGAGGAGCCGTTGTGGGACCGCGCGGACGAGCTCGCTCGCCTTGGCTTCCAGATCGACACCGACGCCGGCCGCACCGTGTTCGGCGGCGGGCAGGCGATCATCGTCCGCGACGGCACGCTGTTCGGGGCCTCGGATGCCCGGAAGGACGGCTGCGCGCTCGGGTTCTGATTTGGGGCCGCTTCGCGGCGTCCGTCGGATGTGGCGCGGCAGGCCCCGTCTGCGAGGCAGGGATGCCGAGCGGGGCCGTCGCCGCGATCACCATGCGGGCCCGTCCGCACCGGGTCGGGGAGCGGATGCTGCCGCAGGGGTGCACCGGCGGAGGCGATCGAGAGCGGACGGGCTTATACGGCGGCCACCTGGAGCGTGCCTTCGGCGGACCCGGTGGCGGAGGCACGCCGACTCGGCCCAAAGTACGCGCATAGCGCGGCAATTGACGCCGCCTCCTTTGACCTTGCCGGGTTACCCGCGATTATCGTGCGTAGCTCGACAAGGCCCGGCTCGAAGTCCCGCTTTGTCGAGTTATTCATGCCTGGGCTCGCCGGACACGGTCCTCGGGAACGGCAGCCCGTTTTCAGGTGCCCGCCGTTATCCGCTTGCGCGCCGAATCCCACCTGTCGCTCGCACACGGCCTGGACGGGGTGGCTCATCCGACGGACGTCGAGCGCAGCGAGACCCCACCTAACCGCTGCCCAGCTTCACGAGCCCGGTCTCGTAGGCCACGATCACCGCCTGAACGCGGTCACGCAGCCCGAGCTTGCGCAGCATGCTCGAGATATGCGTCTTCACCGTGGCCTCGCTGACGACGAGCTCGGACGCGATCTCGGCGTTCGACATGCCGCCCGCGAGCAGCCGCAGTACCTCTGTCTCGCGCGAGGTCAGCTCGGCGAGCGCGGCGCTCGAGTCCTCGCCGGTGGGCAGGGTCGTCGCGAACCGCTCGAGCAGCCGGCGCGTGACCGAAGGCGCGAGCAGCGCATCTCCGCCGGCGACGATGCGGATCGCTTCGAGCAGGTTGGCCGGGGTCACGTCCTTGAGCAGGAAGCCGCTCGCGCCGGCGCGGATCGCGGCGTGGACGTACTCGTCGAGGTCGAACGTGGTGAGCACGAGGATCCGCGCGGGCGTGCCCGCGGCGACCAACCGGCGCGTCGCCTCGACGCCGTCCAGCACCGGCATGCGGATGTCCATCAGGATCACGTCCGGGCGCCGGCGCTCGGCCAGCGCCACCGCCTCGGCGCCATTCTCGGCCTCGCCGACGACCTCGATGTCGCGCTTTGAGCCGAGGATCGTCCGGAAGCCGGCGCGGACGAGCGGCTGGTCATCGCAGATCAGCACCCGGATGCTCACGACGCCTCCTCGATCGGCAGGCGTGCCCGGACCTCGTACCCGCGCCCAGCCCGCTCGGACGTCGTGAGCTCGCCACCGAACAGCGCCACGCGCTCGCGCATCCCGATCAGCCCGTGGCCGCCGGCCTCGCCGTTTACCTGAGAGCCGCCGCGCCCGTCGTCGACGACCCGGAGCTCGAGTGCGTCGGCGGCGTAGCGCACGTTGACCCGGGCGCCCGATGCCTCGGCGTGCTTGAGCGTGTTGGTGAGCGCCTCCTGCACGATCCGGTAGGCGCACAGGGCGACCCCCTCGGGCAGCGGGCGCGGCTCGCCGATCACGGACAGCTCGACCGGCAGCCCCGCGTCGTTCACCTGGCGCACGAGCTCGCCCACGTACTCGATCCCGGGCTGGGGTGTGTACGACGGCTCGACACCGCCGTCATACCGGATCACGCCGAGCAGCCGGCGAAGCTCGGTGAGCGCGGCCCGGCCGGTCGACGCCACCGCCGAGAGCGATTCGCGCGCCCGCTCGGGGTCCTGGTCGAACACCTCCTCGCCGGCGGCCGCCTGCACGACCATCACGCTGACGTTGTGGGCGATCACGTCGTGAAGCTCACGCGCAATGCGGACGCGTTCCTCGGCGACAGCGCGGTCGGCCTTCTCCTCGCGCTCGCGCTCGAGTCGAGCCGCCCGCTCCTTGAGCTCGGAGAGATAGGCCCTACGCGTGCGCAGGTTGTCGCCGATCACCCACGCGATCGCGATCAGCGCGAGCTCCGGGATCACACGGCCGGCATGGGGCCCGTTGTTGACGATCTCCCCGACCGTGATCGGGACGGCAACCCAGGCAGCGGCGCGGATCGACACCCGGCGCTCGCAGTACGCGGCGACCGTATAGAGCGCCACGATCACCCCGACCGGCACCGGAGAGTCGTTTGAGAAGATCAACAGCAGCGTCTCGGCGGTGACCGTGACCGCCAGCACCCCGAGCGGCCGGTAGCGCCGCAGCGCGATCGGGACCGTGGTGAACAGAGCGGCGACGGCCGCGAGTACCGGAAACGGATAGCCGTACCGGGTGCGGGAGCCGACCACCGAGCCGACCGCGATTACGGTCAGCGCCAGCGCCAGCAGCGAGTCGCTCCACCACGGATGGCGGCGGATCGCGTCGCGAACCGCCGCCACCGTTGTGGAGACTTGCCGCATTCGGTGAGAGTAACCCCGAATGTCAGGCGTCCCGTGTCCGCATCCGCCAGGCCCCGAGCGCCGGGATGGCGAGAAGCCACGCGATCGTGACCACGACGGCCACCGCGACCGGCATCGGAATCCCCGGCGGACCGGTCAGAGGGCCGGGCTTGAAGAAGATCAGGACGCTGTCCAGGAGGCCGCGTCTGAGCGAGCCGAGCGATGTTGCCTCGACGATCAGCGGGCTCAGCACGAGCTCCCACCCGATCAACGCCGTGATCGTGCCCGTCCGTGAGCCGGTCAGAGACGCAAGACCGAGCGCGATCACGCACACGACCGAGTTCGCGAGCGCGAGCCACGCCACGGACTGCAGGATCAGCGACAGGCTCGGCGTTGCCAGCCCGCCGGCAAACACGAATGTGGCCGCGACGCCGAGCACGTATGCGACGGCGGTGACCGCGAGGGTGACCGCGACCGCGGCCGGAATCCGGGACAGGAAAAGCGCCGTACGCGAGCGGCCGGTCAGCACGTTGTCGCGGAACACGCCCGCGGCGAGGTCGCCGGCGCCCGCCTCGGCGCCGATCAGGATCGCCGCGACCGGGCCCATGAATACGCCGAGCAGGTCGAGCAGTCGCCCGTAGTTGTTCATGCCGCCGGCGGGCGAGAAGTGGGCCGGATCGGACGCGTGCTTGACCACGTCGTACCCGGTCATGATCACGAGCGGCACGAGCACCACTGCCAGCGCCAGCGCGACCATGCCCCGCTTCTTGCGCAGACGGAGGAAGTCCGCGCCGATCATCTGCCGCGCCACTGTCAGGTCCAGGCTCATGCGGCCACCTCCAACCGTGTCGTCATTTCCAGGAACCGGTCCTCGAGGCTCCGCCGCGCCGGCTCGAGCCGGGTCACGACGATTCCGGCCGCGACCAGTCGCGAGTTGATCTCGCCGGCGTGGCCGGGGTCGAGCAGTCTCATACGAAGCGACCCGTGCTCGCCTCGCAGATCGCGCACCGCGGGGTCGCCGGCGAGCACCCTGAGCGCGCGCTCGGGGTCGTCGCACTCGATCACGACCTCACCGGCCTCGTCGGCGACCAGCTCAGCGATCGAACCCTGCGCGATCACACGACCGCCGTCGATGATCGCCGCCACGTCGCACGTCTTCTCGACCTCGTCGAGCAGGTGGGAGGAGACGAACACGGTCCGGTCCTCGTCCTCGACCAGCGCGCGGATCATCAGGCGGACGTCGAGCATCCCGCCGGGATCGAGCCCGTTCATCGGCTCGTCGAGGATCAACAGCTCCGGGTCGGACAGCAGGCACCGGGCGACGCCGAGCCGCTGGCGCATTCCCAGCGAGTAGGTCCCGACGCGATCGCGAGCGCGCTTGTCGAGGCCGACGCGCTCGAGCACTCCGCCGATCCGAGCGCGCGTCTGCGGCCCCCGGACGGCGGCGGCGATCTTGAGGTTCTCGTAGCCGGTGAGATGCGGGTAGAACGACGGCTCTTCGACGATCGCCCCGACACGGGCGAGCGCCTGCGCCCGCTGCTCCGGCACCGGTAGGCCGAGAACGCTCGCGCTGCCCGCGCTCGCCCGCGTGAGCCCGAGCAGCATCCGGATGAGCGTCGTCTTGCCGGCGCCGTTATGGCCGAGGAACCCGTAGGCGACGCCACGCGGCACGACCAGGCTGACGTCGGCTACCGCGGTTCGCTCGCCGAAGCGCTTGGTAAGTCCCAGGGTCTCGAGCGCGGGCGCCCGATGATCTTGATCTGCATGTGTGGTTGGCATGCCTTCCAAGCTAAGCCCGGCCGGCGCTCCGCACATCGGCTACGGGGATGGCCCCGAGTCAGCCGAAAGTAGGAGACGAACATGCCATCTGCTATGCTGAGTCGTAGATGGCGAGTCGTTCGTCGAAGCGCTCGCGCGGCGCCCCGCCCCCGCCGCTGCATGAGCTCGAGTCCGAGGTGATGGAGCAACTCTGGGCGGGTGGAGAGGCCTCGGTCCGGTCCGTGATGGAAGCCCTCAACCGGCGCTCCCGTAAGGACCGCGCGTACACGACGTACATGACGATCATGGCCCGCCTCCATACGAAAGGGCTGCTCAGCCGGCGCCGCGAGGGCAAGACCGACTACTACACGCCGGTGTACGAGCGCGACGCCTACATGAACCTGCGGGCGCAGGCCGAGGTCGAGGGTCTCGTCTCCGAGTACGGCGACGTCGCGCTCAGCCATTTTGCCCAGCAGATGTCGAGTCTTGACCCCGCCCGCCGGCGGACGCTCCAGCGGCTGGCCCGCAAGTCCTGACGGGCGCCTGGCTCGCAAGGCCTGACGGCGCCCGGCTCGCAAGGCCTGACGGCGCCCGGCTCGCAAGGCCTGACGGCGCCCGGCTCGCCAGGCCTGACGGGCGGCGGGCCCCATTTCCCCGGTGCCATGGAAGGGATCGGCCGTCCCCGGCGTCTAACGGGACATGAGCCTCAAGCGATCCACCGTACTGAAGCCGATGTCGGCGCTCATCGACGCGGTCATGGATGGCTACGTCGCCTGGCGGGAGGCAAGCGCCGCCGTCGAGTCCGCCTACCACCGGTGGCGACAGGCGCCGCGAGACGAGCGACAGGTCGCCTTCGATCACTACTTCGCGGCGCTCGACCGCGAGGAGCGCGCCGCCTTGGAATATCGGCGCCTGATCGAGCTCGCCGAAGCGGCTTAACCGCGCGACGCGGGGCTCATCCCGGCCCGATCCGGTCCTGCTCCTCGACCGTCCGCTCCGCCGTCGGGAAAGCCTCGAGCCGGCCGTCAGGAATCGGTTTGCCGCTCTCGACTGACACGCCGTAGGTCCCGTCGGCGAGCCTGGCTTCGGCGCGCTCGACCGCCTCAAGCTGACGGCGGAAATCGCCGGCCCGGCCCTCGTTGTACTCGTCCTGGTAGAGGTCCTCGTCGTCCAGGTCGCCTGGTTCCACCTTAGTGTCGCCCTCGAGCGGTCCCTCGCGCTCGATCGCGGCGAGCGACTGCTCGATGCGGGCGCGTTCCTTGGCCAGTAGTTCGCGGGCGCGTTCTGGATCCACGGATCAAAGCCTACTCGGACTGGCCGTCCCGGCGACGCCCCGCTCGGTCGGTTAACGTGCGGTCGTGGGTTCTGCCGAAGGCTTCGATTCGATCACGCTGGCCTCGGCCGACGGGTCGACCACCGCCGAGTTCGTGCCCGACGCGAACCTCCTGTGCTGCTCGCTTGTCTACGGCGGGGTCGAGCGACTGGAGCGCCGGCGGGGCGTGCGCGTGTACGCGGAGCAGGGCAAGACGATGGGCATCCCGCTGCTCTATCCGTGGGCGAACCGGCTGGCCCGGTTCGGATATGAGGCCGCGGGGCGGGCGGTCACGCTGTCCGAGGACGACCCGCGGATCCCGCGGGACTCTGCCGGTCTCCCGATCCACGGCGTCGTGCCCGGGCTGTTGCGCTGGGAAGTTCGCGACTCCGGCCGGACCGACACGATCGACGCACGCCTCGAGTGGAGCTCTGACGAGCTGCTCGAGCTGTTCCCGTTCGTCCACGAGGTCCACCGCGAGGCGACCGTCGGCCCCGCCGAGCTCACGATGACGACCACGGTCACCGCCGTCGGCGAGGACCCGGTCCCGGTGTCGTTTGGCTACCACCCCTACACCCGCCTTGCCGGTGCCGCCCGCGACGAGTGGCAGATCACGCTCGCCGCGTCGAACCGGCTTGAGCTCGACGACCACTCGATCCCGACCGGCGAGCGCGTTCCCGTCGATCGCGACCGCTTCCCGCTCGCCGACGCGAGCCTCGACGATGCCTTCGAAGCCGCCGCCCCGTCGGAGGCCGCCACCTTCCAGGCCACGGCCGGCGAGCACAGGCTGAGCGTGGAGTTCCTCGCGGGGTACGGCTACGCGCAGGTGTTCTCCCCGGACGGCCAGGGCTTCGTCTGTTTCGAGCCGATGACGGCGCCGGCGAATGCCCTGAACAGCGGCGACGGCCTGACCGTCATCGGACCGGGGGAAACGTACGTCGCGCGCTTCCGGATTGCGCTGTCGCGCAGTGGGTGACGAGCGCCCGCCTATTACGCGCCGGCGCTGACCGCCGACTGACCTTCGTACGCTAGCTCGGTGCGGCCCGGGCTCGGAATCGCAGCGCTCGCGATCGCGGCAGTCGCCGCGGGTTGCGGCTCGGGCGGCGGCTCCGGGCGCGCCAGCCGCCCACCGGGCGCGACCGCCGCCGCCACGCTGTTCACCGAGAATTGCGCGGTCTGTCACTCCCTCAACGGTCATCCGTCGCCCCACCAGCAGGGCGGCGATCTTCTCGGGGTGCAGATGACGCGCGCCGAGATGCTCGAGTTCGTGAGCGAGATGCCGGTCCCGCACCAGTTGAGCACCGCGCAGCAGGAGGCCGTGGCCGACTACGTCCGATCCATCGAGGCGCGCGGCTCCTAGGGCGCTGAAGCCGGCACGAGCTGGCCGACGCTCGCCACCGTGGTCGTGGGGGCGAGCCCGCCGGCGACGACGATCGTCCCGTTTATGGGCACGGAGGCCGTGTCCGACAGCGGCTCGGGCAGCCGTCCGGCCACCGTGACCGCGCCGGTGCGTGGATCGATCGACCATACCGTTGCGGTCTGCGTGCCGAGGTTGTTCCCGCGGCCGCCGACCAGATACGCGAACGAACCGAGGGTGGCGGCCGAGGCGTGGGTGATCGGCTGCGGCAACTTGCCGAGCGTGCGTACCTGACCGGTAGCGGGATCGAAGCTGTAGATCACGTCGCTCGCGCTCGTGGGCGTCGAGCCGCCGATGATCACGATCCGGCCGCCGACCGCGGTCGCCGCGGCGTAGCGAAGGCCCACCGGGAGTTGCCCGGCGACGCGCACCGGCGATCCGGGGCGCCAGGCGAGGATCGTGTTCAACCAGTTCGTGCCGTCGTAGCCGCCGACGACGTACGCCGTCCCGCCGGCTTCGGTCACGGCGACGTCCGATTGGGCGTGTGGCAGCGAGCCGACCGTGTGGACGGCCCCGCTCGCGGGGTCGAAGCTGACGATGTGGTCGAGCTCGCTGGCCGAGCCGCCGCCGAACACGTACACCAGGCCGCCGAGCTCCGCCGCCTGGGCGTCGTGCTGGGCGAGCGGAAGGCTCGCGGTGCGGAGCACGCCGTGGAGACTCGCGACCTCGATGCCGGCGCTCGAGACCTCGGAGGAATCGAGCCCACCAAGCAGGGCGAAGCGGGCGGAGCCGAGGCCGGCGAACGCCGGATCCTTGAGCGGCGCCGGTAGCTGGTAGCGCGGGCGGTAGACGAGCGTGGCCGGCCGAGCGGGCGCGCTTCCCGCCTGCTTATGCGGCGTGCGGGCGGCGACCGTGGCGCGGTGCGCCGACGTGCTCGTCGACGCGGAGCTGCCCCCGCAGCTCGAAATGGCCAGCGCCACGGGCAGCGTGGCCAGGAGTGCGAGTGGACGGCGGATGGCGGCGATGCTAGCCAGCCGCGGCGCGGCCGGCGTGTGGAAAGTCTCATCGCGCGCTTAGGCCGTTGAGCCCATCTGGCGGCAAACTCGTCGGCTTGCCTGTGACTGTCCTGGGTACATGCGGCCGGGTGAGGAACGCGGTCGTTCTTGTCTGTGCGCTGGTGGCACTCGTGTGCGCGGGCTGCGGCTCGAGTCGGCGTTCGGCGAGCACGTCTTCGAACACGTCGACGCTCACGACGAAGCCGACGCCGCCGCGGGCGCGTGACTCGACCGTTGGCGACACGAACGTGTACAGCGCCGACGTGGCCGGCGACCTCAGCTCGGTCGTGCGGAACGATCCGCCGCTCGTCTACGTGCCGAACAGCATGAGCAACACCGTCGACGTGATCAGCCAGCGGACGTTCAAGATCGTCGAGCAGTTCCCGGTGGGAGCGCTGCCGCAGCACGTGACCCCGTCCTACGACCTGCGGACGCTGTACGTCGACAACGACCTCGGCAATAGCCTCACGCCGATCAACCCACAGACCGGCCGTCCTGGCCCTCCGATACCGGTCGAGGATCCGTACAACCTGTACTTCACCCCCGACGGCCGGTTCGCGATCGTCGTCGCCGAACGCCTCCAGCGCCTCGACTTCCGGGATCCGCAGACGATGCACCTCGTCCATTCGCTGTCGGTGCCGGAGTGCCGCGGCGTCGATCACATGGACTTCTCCGCGGACGGGCGCTACGCGTTCGCGAGCTGCGAGTTCGCCGGGCGGATGATCGAGATCGACCTACACACCCAGCAGGCGATTCGAAGCCTCGTGCTCGACCACGGCCTCTCGAGCCCGCAGGACGTGAAGCTGTCGCCCGACGGCCGCACCGTCTACACCGCCGACCAGCAGAACGGCGGGGTGTGGGAGATCGACGCGTCGTCGTTCCGCGTGATCGGCTTCCTCAAGACCGGCGCGGGCGCGCACGGCCTCTACCCGAGCCGCAACGCGAAGGTCATGTACGTCTCGAACCGTCAGGCGGGCTCGATCTCGGTCGTGAGCTTCCGGACCAAGCGGGTGATCCAGAAGTGGCAGCTGCCGCTGCCCGCGAGTCCGGACATGGGAGGCGTGTCGGCCGATGGCAACACTCTCTGGCTGAGCGGGCGCTACAACGCGGCCGTCTACGCGATCGACACCCACAACGGCCACCTGCGCGCGACGATCCCCGTCGGCGACGGCCCGCACGGGCTGTGCGTCTGGCCCCAACCCGGTCGCTACTCGCTCGGGCACACCGGCATCCTCCGCTGAACTCTGGGTCAGCCGCCCGGCACCGATGGCGGACCCGGGGGCGCCTGGAGCGGCAGGATCAGCGGCGGCTGCGGGGTCTGGTCGAAGTCGAAGTCCGCAGTCATGTCGCCGAGCTGGTCGGAGTTCTCGCGCACGTCGGGGCGAGGATCCGGGCGGCCGTCAGTCGCGGGATCCAGGCGCTGCCCATCGAGGAAGTCGTCTTCGATGAACTTGTTGATCGCGTCGAAGCTGAGCGTCTGGTGATCGATGAATCCGCGCCGCGCGTAAGGGCTGATCACGAGCGACGGCACCCGGAAGCCGTAGCCATTCTGGTCGATCACGGGCGGCAGCACGTGGTCGTAGAAACCGCCCCAGTCGTCCCATACGACGAAGATCGCCGTCGAGCCCCAGTCCGGTCCCTCCATGACGGTGTTGATCAGATTGGTGACGTAGCCCTGACCGGTGGCGATGTTCGCGGGCGGATGATCGGAGTGCTGCTGGTCGGGAACGATCCACGAGACCTCGGGCAGCGTCCCGGCGCGAGCGTCCCTCAGGAAGTGAGAGACGTTCTGGATGTTGTCCAGCTGGCCGTCCTGGCGGACATCCGTGAACGACGGCAGCGGGTTCCAGATGTCGGGCGTCCCGACGCTGAACGGCGAGCTCGCGCAGTTCGCGTTCCCGCCCACGCAATCGGGTTCACCGCCGGGGGTGATGAAGTAGCCCCAGCTGACGCCGTACCTGTGCAGCAGGTACGTGATGTCCGTCCACGCGTAGTTGTAACTCGTCGAGACCTGACGGGACACCGTCGCCCGCCGCTTGGCCAGCTCGTTCCTGACACGCCGCCGGCACTGCGCGACCGCCGAGGGGTAACGCGTGCTCGAGCCGGTCGTGCCACCACCGGCTGAGCCCGTGGTACCGCCGCTGCCCGGCGGCCCCGTCGTGGGGCCGCCGCCGGTCGCCGGCCCGAGGCTCTCGGCGAGCCGGCAAAGCCTCAGCCTGCGGCGCGCGCTCCGCAGCAGCTGCCGCACGCGCTTCGCGGCGCCGCGCCCTCTAGTCCCGACCCCGATGATGTCCGACGTCTGGTAGCCCCCGAGCTCGTCGTCGTTGACGCAGCTCGCCGGGTCACCCTCGACGGAGCAGCGCGCCGACCACCCCGACACCTCGTACAGGTGGGCGGGAAGGCTCCACGACGCGTCGGACTGGAACATGTGGTCGTCGAGCACGAAGTTCTCGGCGTACCTCCAGTAGTTGGGAATCTCACGGGCGTCGTGGTAGCCCAGCACGTCGGAAGGCGCAAACGAGCTGCAAACGCCCGAAAAGCCACCGCAGCCGCGGCCGCCCGGGCTCTCGGACTCGCGGACGAACCCGTCCATCTTGCCGCCGTCGATGTCTTCGATCACCGACCGCTCGCCGTGCGGACCGCCGCCGTTGATAAGGGACCGGTCGTGGAACGGCCGGTCGCACCCTCCGCTCAACGGGTCGGGCAGGCAGATCGTGAAGTGTCCGCCGATGGCCGGGATCCCATCGGCCCCCGGATAGGTCCCGAAGTACGAGTCGAACGAGCGGTTCTCCTGGACGATCATCACGATGTGGCGGATCTTGTGGATCCCCACGTCGGACGCGCGCACGGTGCTCGGTGTGAACGCGCCCGGGGCCGCGCCGGGACCGGCGTGTCCGGCCACGCCACAGCCGGCGAGCGCGATCGAGGTCAGGAGCAGGAGGCGACGCACATCGCGGATCCTTATCGATCGCGGGGACGATCGGGGGTCTGGCGGGTGATTTCGCCTTTTGTGGCCCTACCGGAGTCTATGGGCCGAACCGATCGGGAACGACGCTGGCGCGGGCGCCACGTCTAGTCATGCGCCCGCGCCGGTTCTGTCGGGGTGGTTGGGGGAGGGTCAGGCTGCGAGAGCGAGGTCTTCGGGCTGCTCGGGGTCCATCGCCTGGGTGGCCAGCACGATCTGCCGGCGCAGCGCGCCGGGCTCGGCGGGGGAGTAGAGCGGGCTGTCCATTCCGTCGGTCATGAGCCGGTGGAGCCTCGCCATTCCCTGGGCGGCCACCGGCTGCCCGCTGGTCAAGCGGGCGACGACGGCGTTGATCGCGTCCTCGGCGTTGATCACCGCGTTGCGGCGGATGATCGAGAAGTAGGCGCGGGTTATGGGCGGCTGGTGGGCCTCCTTGACCGTGCCCCGCCACGTGCGCGCGACCTGCCGGCGTGCACGCGGACTGACGAGCTGTGCCGCGCGCAGTCCGAGCTCGGGCGACAGCCCCGCAGGCGCGCCCGCGGCGAGCTCACGAGTGAGGGCGTCTCGGTGGATCGCGACCCGCATCCGGAGCGGCACGAGGCCACCGACCGAGCCGCCCTTTTCGGGATCGTCGTGGCGGTTGAACCTTGAGGAAATCGTTGTGGTTGTCATGATCTGCACTCCTTCGAATGTTCCACAATCGATTGTGGTCATCCGGCGTGAAGGAAACATGCAGACCGACCGGCCGGGTCTAAAGGTTGTGTGAACGCCCGGGATCGGGCCCCCGCGGCCGCGGGGTCAGCGGCCGACGCGATAGCGGACGTGCGTCGCCCGCGGAGAGTGGATCACCTCGACCGGCTCGAGGCCCGGGTCCTCGACGCCCTCGAACAGGCGCTCGCCGGATCCCAGCACCACGGGGACGACGTCGAGCATGAGCTCGTCGATCGCGCCCGCGGCAAGCGCTTGACGCACGGTCGCGGCGCCACCCGCGACGTCGACGCCGAGGTCGCCGGCCGCCTCCTTCGCGCGTTCGAACGCCCTACCGAACCCCTCGGTGACGAAGTGGAAAGTCGTTCCGCCCTCCATCTCGATCGGGTCGTGCGCATAGTGGGTGAGAACGAACACCGGGGCGTGGTACGGCGGCTCCTCGCCCCACCATCCGCGCCAATCGCCGTTCCACGAGCCGCGAATCGGACCGAACATGTTGCGGCCCATGACGTAGGCGCCGCGGGGTTGCATGAGCGCGTCGCGCGCACGGGCGTCCGCCTCGTTGATCGGGTCGTCGAGATGCCAGTGGTGGAGGTCGAGACCGCCGATGCCGAGCGGGTTTTCGCGGCTCTGGTCGGGGCCCGCGACGAACCCGTCGAGCGAGATGGACATATGGCAAGTGGTTGGTGTCATGCCAGCACAGACCGGCTGCCCCGCGAGAAATAATCGGTTAGTCTTCCTCTATGTCCCACGCTTTACTCCTAAACAAATGGCTATAACACTCACGCAGCTCACCGCCTTCCTCGCGGTCATCAGGGGAGGCTCGGTGACCGCGGCCGCCGACGAACTCGTCGTTACCCAGCCCTCGGTGTCCTCTGCCCTGGCCGCGCTCGGTCGGGAGCTCGACTGCGAACTGTTCGAGCGCGCGGGCCGGGGGATCCGGCTGACCCCGGCGGGTGCGGCCTTCGCCCCTTACGCCGGCGACGTCCTCGGGCTGCTCGAGCGAGGGCGAGCGGCCGCGCGCGAGGTTACCGCCCTCGCGGCGCGCAGGCTCGAGATCGCGGCGGTCACGACCGCGGCGGAATCGTTCGTTCCCGGAATGATGCGGGCGTTCGCCCAGCAGCATCCGGACATCGACCTGGAGCTCGTCGTCGGGAATCGCCAGGACGTGCTCGAACGGGTCTCGAGCCATTCCGCCGACGTCGCGATCACGGGCAAGCCCCCCGGGGACGACCGGCTGATGGCCGAGCCGTTCATGGACAACGAGATTGTCTGCATCACCGCGCCGGACGATCCGGCCGCCGCCTCCGACGGTCCCGCGGTTCCGGAGCAGCTGTCCGGTCGACGCTGGCTCCTGAGAGAGCCGGGCTCGGGAACGCGGGCGCTTAACGAGCAGTTCCTCGCCGACTATGGCCTCGAGCCGAAGACGCTGACGCTGGGCTCCAACGGGGCGATCAAGCAGGCCGCCCGCGCCGGGCTGGGGGTCTCGCTGCTGTCCCGGGCGGCGGTCGAGACCGAGCTCGAGTCCGGGTGGCTGGGCGAGCTTCGGCTGGCCGGCGGGCCGGACGCGCGACCGTGGTTCTTGCTCCGCTCGGCGATCGGTCCCGTCCGGCCGGCGGTCGAGCTGTTCACAAACTTCGTGATGGCGCAAGATCGGCGCGGGCGTGCTCCGCGCCCAAGGCGATCGCGGCCCGTGCGGTGACCAGGTGGTAGAGCACGAGCAGCTGTGTGATCGCCAACGGCTCGGACCGATGCAGCGCGGTGCCGACAGTGAACTCGCCGAGGCGTTCGGTGCGCAGGTGGCTGGCGAAGTGCATCCGGTCCCACACCGCCTCCTCGATCGCCGCGCTGCGCTCGGGAGAGATCGTGCCCGGAACCCAAAGTGAGGACTCGGCGCCGCGCGCGACGAGCGAGATCCCGTCACGGCCTCCATCGATCACCGGGGCCAGCTCGGGGTGGACGATCCCCGGCCGCATGACGATCCGGGCGTCCAGATGCTCCGGGTCGCCGCCGTCCCCGGGCATGAACGAGATCACCATGTCGGCGTGGCGACGCTGTGGCCGAATGAAAGCCTCGGCGTCGGCCTCCCGCCGGTCGAGCTCGTCGAGCACCTGATCGGTCGTGTAGCCGCGACGGGAGCAGTCGCGCTGGACCTTCCACTTGCGGCGCAGATCTTCCGGTGGGTCGAGGAACACCCGGACGTCGTAGGTGTCGCGCATGGCGACCGTGTGAAAGCCGAGCAGGCCCTCGACGATGATGAATGGAGCCCCTCCACCCGGGCGGACGAACTCCGCGGCGGCGAACGTTCCGTCCTGGTGACGGTAAACGGGCTTCACGATCGGCTCTCCCGCCCTCAGGTGCGCGAGATGCTGCTCGAGGATGTCCAGGTAGTTGCAGTCAGGGTGCAGCGGTGTGAGCCCGTGTTCGACCCGCTGCTTGCGGTCGTAGCGGTGATAGTGGTCAGCCGAGATGTGCGTTACCTGGTGCTCACCTAGGATCCGGACAAGGCCGCGCGTCAGCGTCGTCTTGCCGGACGCCGAGTCACCGACGATGCCGAGAAGGATCGGGCGAGGCATCAGACGCGGACCGTATCGCCCCGGTCAACGGCCGGATCGAGCTTGTCACCGCCGGCGATGGAGACCGTCGCGACGCCTCCGGCGACGTCGGTCACGATGGGTCTGACGTCGAGCGTCGATTCGACCGCGCAGTCGGTGATGTCGCTGTCCAGATCCAGCGCCCGGAGCTTCGCGGCGTCGGAGCTGGCGGCGAGCGCGTCGAGCGGCGTCGGGAAGGCCGCTGCCACCGCCTGTGCGACGCGCGCGGCGTCGCTGCGTTCGCCGAGCAGTGCTGCGCTGAGACGACCGGCGACGTACACGTCCTCGAGCGCCACCGCGCCATCCGTGCCCGAGCACACGATCAGGACGTCCCCACCGGCGTGGGTCCGAAGCGCGCGAATCGACGCGTCGAGGTTCAGCAGGCAAGCGAGTCGGACCTGCGGCGCGACACCCGTCGCCGCCATGATCGCCGGCGCGCCGTTCGTAGTCGTCAGCACGAGTTCGTCGCCATGCCGCTCGGTCACCTCGGCCGGCGAGTTGCCCTGGTCGAAGCCGGGAGGCTTTATACCTCCTCGCTCGCCGGCGAGCACGCGCCCAGACTTTCGCAGCTCGAGCGCCCGTTCGATCGTTCCGGCGACCAGCACCCGGCGGTAGCCGCTGGCCAGCGCCTGCGTCGCCGTCGACGTGGCGCGCAACACATCGATGACCACGGCCAGATGCGCGGGGCGGAGGTCGGCGGGACGCAGCGCAACGTCGATCACGCGCGCACGGTAAGGGCAACAGCATCGAAAAGCCATAGGGAATTCCCGTGCAGCGAAACAGGAGTCGTTATGGCCCGAATCGGCGCACGAACGAATCGCCGGCATATCCATAAGGCACGCTCTATCCATTCACGGAAATCATTGTTTGACGCCTATGCCACCGAGACCGTAGGCTCGATGGCGAGCACGACCGAAAGGCGACCACTGAAAATGAATCCCACCTCAGCCGTCATCGACCAGAAGAGAGATCGGTGGGCCTCCGGAGTCACGCCGTACGCCGAGATGGGCTACTACGACGCGGACTACGAGCCCAAGGACACCGACGTCCTGACGGCGTTCCGGGTCACGCCGCAGCCCGGCGTCGATCCGATCGAGGCGGCCGCCGCGGTGGCCGGCGAGTCCTCCACGGCGACGTGGACCGTGGTGTGGACCGACCGCCTGACCGCGCACGAGACCTACCAGGCGAAGGCGTACGACGTGAGTCCTGTGCCGGGGCGGGAGGGCGAGTACATCGCGAAGATCGCCTACGACCTCGACCTGTTCGAGGAGGGATCGATCGCGAATCTGACGAGCTCGATCATCGGCAACGTGTTCGGGTTCAAGGCGCTGAAGGCTCTCCGGCTCGAGGACATGCGCATCCCGCCGCACTACGTCAAGACCTTTCAGGGCCCGCCACACGGGATCGTCATGGAGCGCGAGTACCTCGACAAGTTCGGGCGCCCCCTGCTCGGCGCGACGGTCAAGCCGAAGCTCGGCCTGTCGGCGAAGAACTACGGCCGCGTCGTGTACGAGGCGCTGCGCGGTGGGCTCGACTTCACCAAGGACGACGAAAACATTAACTCGCAGCCGTTCATGCGCTGGCGCGATCGTTACCTGTACTCGATCGAGGGCGTCAACCGAGCGATGGCCCAGACCGGAGAGGTCAAGGGTCACTACATGAACGTCACCGCCGCGACGATGGAGGAGATGTACGAGCGTGCCGAGTTCGCCAAGGAGCTCGGCAGCGTGATCATCATGATGGACCTCACCGTCGGCTACACCGCGATGCAGTCGATGTCCAAGTGGGCCCGGCGCAACGGCCTGATACTGCACCTGCACCGCGCCGGCCACGGCACTTACACGCGGCAGAAGAATCACGGCGTGTCATTCCGCGTGATCGCCAAATGGTGCCGTCTGCTCGGCGTCGATCACCTACACGCCGGAACCGTCGTCGGCAAGCTCGAGGGTGACCCCGCGATGATCAAGGGGTATTACGACACGCTACGTCTCAACTACGTTCCCGAGAACCTCGAGAACGGGATCTTCTTCGACCAGGATTGGGCATCGCTGCCGGCGGTGATGCCGGTTGCGTCCGGAGGGATCCACGCCGGACAGATGCACCAGTTGCTGCGCTACCTCGGCGAGGACGTCGTTCTCCAGTTCGGGGGCGGGACGATCGGGCACCCGATGGGGATCGCCGCCGGGGCGACTGCCAACCGTCTCGCGGTGGAGGCCATGATCCAGGCCCGTAACGAGGGCCGCGACTACTACATGGAAGGACCCGACATCCTTGAGAAGGCGGCCAAGGGGTGCCCTGAGCTGAATGCGGCACTACAGGTGTGGAAGGACGTCACGTTCGATTTTCAGTCGACTGACACTCCCGACTACGTGGTCACTCCCACGATCGCGTGAACCTGGAGGTACTAGACCATGCGCGTTACTCAAGGCACGTTCTCGTTCCTGCCGGATCTCACCGACGATCAGATCGCGGCCCAGATCCGCTACGCCCTGGAGCACGGTTGGGCGATGTCGGTCGAGCACACCGACGATCCGCATCCGCGGAGCCCGTACTGGGACATGTGGGGGACGCCGCTGTTCGATCTGCCCGTCGAGCAGACGGACGTCGTGCTGCGCGAGGTTCGCGCCTGCCGCGAGGCGCGTCCGAGCGAGTACATCAAGCTGATCGCCTACGACTCGAGCAAGGGCCGCCAGACGACCGCGCTCAGCTTCATCGTTCACAGGCCGGCCCACGAGCCGGGCTTCCGTCTGGACCGAACCGACTCCCACGACCGCGTCCAGCGCTACGCCCTGCATCCGTACGCCGCGGATGCGCCGCGCGGTAGTCGTTACCGCCACAACGGGACAGCGGCATGACGGTCCTCGAGCACCCGACAGCCCCGGGGGCGGCGGACACCGAGACGTATGACCGCGACATCGAGGATGTCCTCGATCAGCTCGACCGCGAGCTGATCGCGCTCACGCCGGTCAAGACGCGGATTCGCGAGATTTCGGCGCTGCTCGTAGTCGACCACTTACGTCGCGAAGCCGGCCTCACCGCCGTCCGCCCGACGCTCCACATGTCGTTCACCGGCAACCCCGGAACCGGCAAGACGACCGTCGCGATGCGGATGGCCGACATCCTCCACCGCCTCGGCTACATCGAGCGCAACCACGTCGTCGCGGTCACGCGCGACGACCTGGTCGGGCAGTACGTCGGCCATACGGCGCCGAAGACGAAGGAGGTGCTCAAGCGAGCGTACGGCGGCGTCCTGTTCATCGATGAGGCGTACTACCTGTACCGCCCCGAAAACGAGCGCGACTACGGGGTCGAGGCGATCGAGATCCTGTTACAGGTGATGGAGAACCAGCGGGAGAACCTGGTCGTGATCCTCGCCGGCTACAAGGACCGCATGGACGACTTCTTCCGTCTCAACCCCGGAATGTCATCGCGGGTCGCGCACCACATCGACTTTCCCGACTACACGATCGACGAGCTCATGGCGATCGCTCAGTTGATGATGCGGGCGGAGTCTTACGAGTTGAGCGACGACGCCGAGAACGCGTTTCGCGCGTATCTGGAGCGCCGCGTCAGACAGCCGCGGTTCGCGCACGCCCGCAGTGTCCGCAACGCGATCGAACGAGCGCGCCTGCGTCACGCCAACCGGGTCTACGAGGACATCAAGGACGGCCACGCCCCGGGCCGCGCGGACCTGGTCCGGATCGAGGCGCAGGACATCCTCAAGAGCAGCGTGTTCGAAGCGACGAGCTGAAGCCGTGCCCAGACCCGTGATTCTCGGTGTCGTCGGCGATTCGGCGGCCGGAAAAACCACCATCACCCGCGGTCTCGTGCGCGTCCTCGGCGAGGACAACGTCGCGCATATCTGCACCGACGACTACCACCGGTACGACCGCAAGCAGCGCGCCGAGCTGGGTGTGACCCCGCTGCACCCCGACAGCAATCACATCGACATCATCGCCCAGCACCTCGTTCACCTCCGGCAGGGAGACGCGATCCTCAAGCCGGTCTACCGTCACCAGGACGGGACGTTCGGTCCGCCCGTGTACGTGCAGCCCGAGCGGTTCACGGTGATCGAGGGCCTGCTCGGTTACTTCCTGCCCGAGATGCGCGACATCTACGACGTGCGGGTGTACCTGAGCCCGCCCGAGGAGCTTCGCCGGCGGTGGAAGGTACAGCGCGACTGCTCGCGGCGCGGATATACGACCGACCAGGTGCTGGCCGAACTGGACCGGCGAGAGCCTGACTCCGAAGCGTTCATCCGCCCGCAGCGCCGGCACGCCGACATGCTCGTGTCGTTCCTGCCCCGGGACGGAGTCGACAGCGACGATCCGACGCACCTCGACGCCGAGCTCACGCTCCGCGACGGGTTGCCGCACCCGGACCTGATGCCGTTCGTGAACGGAGAGCCGGACGGCCTCCAGCTCGTGGAGGGCAGCCCCGAGCGGATCCTGCGCATACCCGGGCGCATGGATCCTGGCCACGCCCAGGCGATCGAGGAGGCCATCTGGGAGCGCCTCCACTTCGCGACCCACCTCCGTGCGCGGCGGCTTGGAGAGTTCACGATCGGCACCGAGCTCTACCGCTCGGAGTCGCTGGCGCTCGTCCAGCTGCTGATCCTGTACCACCTGGTCACGGCGAGGGCCCGCGTGGCGTTGGGGGACGACGGCGCACGCACGCCCGTCGGTGTCGCCTAGCGCGCCGGCTTGTCACACGGCGGACGGAGCACCCAGCGCGGCAGGATCGGCGGCGATCTTCGCCCGCAGTTCCTCGAACGCGGGTGGATCCTCGAGCGCCATCCGGTACGCCCCAAGGCGCCTTGCCGCGTTGATCGCGATCACGCCGACCACGCGTCCGTCGTGCTCGCCTGCGTACACCACCCGCGAGCGGTCCGGAGTGGACTCGAGCTGCTCGAGACGGTCGGCTCGCCCCGGGAACCCGATCGACTGGATCTTCTTGTCGTACTGGTCTGACCAGAAGTACGGCGGCGTGTCATACGGCTTGCGTTCGTCGGCCGGCGCCAACGCGTTTCGTCCGGCGAGCTGACCCTGCTCGGCGGCGACCGTCCAATGCTCGATGCGCACGATGTCGCCATCGGCCAATGGATGCGGCCACGAGACGATGTCGCCGGCGCCGAGGATGTCGGGGTCGTCGGCGGCGGTCAGCGTCGCGTCGCACGCGAGCCCAGGGTCCGCTCGAAGTCCGCTGCTCGCGAGCCACTCCGTGTTCGGAACCGCGCCGAGGCCGATGACAACGACATCGGCGCCGACGCGCTCGCCGTCCGCCAGCTCGACGCCCTCGACGTGATCGCTGCCGCCGAACAGCGCCGTGACACCGGTGGCGAGACGCAGGTCCACGCCGTTGTCGCGATGCAGCTCGGCGCACCACTCGCCGAGCTCGGGGCCGAGCGGGAGCATCGGCGTCGCCGCCACGTCGATGAGCGTGACGTCGAGCCCGCCCTTCCGGGCGGTCTGGGCGACTTCGCACCCGATGAAGCCCGCGCCGACGATCGCCACCCGCGGCCGCCCGGCGAACGCCGCCCGCAGCGCGAGCGCGTCCTCGAGGTTCCGCAGGACGTGAACCCCGTCGAGCTCTCCGCCGCCGCCCGGCCAGCGCCGCGGACGCGAGCCGGTTGCCACGATCAGGCGGTCGTAGGAGACCTCGTCGCCGTCGGCCAGCACCACTCGCCGGCGGCCGCTGTCGAGGCTCGCGGCCGGCACGCCGAGGCGCTACTCGGCCTCGAGCGTGTCGCACGGGAAAAGGACGCGCTCGACGTCGTGCTCGCCGGCGAGCAGCTCTTTCGACAGCGGCGGCCGCCTGTACGGCAGATGCCGCTCCTCTCCGACCATCACCAGCTCACCGTCGAACCCGGCTTTGCGTGCCGCCTGAGCCGCCCGCAACCCGGCAAGCGATGCGCCCACGATGACGAGGCGGGATATGCTCACTGCGTACCTCCGAGTTGCCAAACTGAAGTCAGTTCGGTACTCTACGGACGATGTTGGCTACTGTCAAATTCCTATGACCGACAGCGCTCCACTCCGTGTCGCGATCATCGGCGCTGGACCCGCCGGGTTCTACGCCGCCGCCCAGCTGCTCACCGTCGCCGAGCCACAGTTCGCGGTCGATCTGTATGACCGGCTGCCGACCCCGTACGGGCTCGTCCGGTCGGGGGTGGCGCCGGACCATCCGAAGATCAAGTCGGTCACCCGCGCGTACGACAAGACTTCCCAGCACGAGCGCTTCCGCTTCTTCGGCCACGTCGAGCTGGGCACGGACATTGGTCGCGAGGACCTGCTCGATCACTACCACGTCGTCCTGTATACGATCGGCACCTCGATCGATAAGCGGCTGGGGATCCCCGGCGAGGACCTCCGCGGCTCGCACGCGGCCACCGAGTTCGTCGCCTGGTACAACGGCCATCCCGACCACTCCGGCCTCGAGCTCGACCTCCAGGCCAAGCAGGTGGTCGTCGTGGGCGCGGGCAACGTCGCGATCGACGTCGCGCGGATGCTCGCGCTGGCCCCCTCCGAGCTCGAGATCACCGATACGGCCGACCACGCGATCGCGGTCCTGAGCGGGAGCGGGGTCGAGGAGATCACGATCCTTGCCCGCCGCGGTCCGCTCCAGGCGGCGTTCACGAACCCCGAGCTGCTCGAGATGGGCGAGCTCGCACGCGGGGACGTCGAGGTCGCGGGCGCCGAGCTCGACGAGCGCTCAGTGATCGCGCTCGAGCAAGCCGACAAGACCCGCCGGCGCAACGTCGAGATCATCCAGGACTACGCCGCCCGGCCCAAGACCGGCAAGCCGATCACCGTACGTTTCCGGTTCCTTGCCTCCCCGGTCGAGCTGCTCGGTGACTCCGACGGCCACGTCCGCGCGGTGAAGATCGAGAACAACGAGATCGTCGCGCGCGACGACGGTTCGCTTGCCGCCCATGGGACCGGAACATTCGAGGAGATCCCGGCGCAGCTCGTGTTCCGGTCGATCGGCTACACCGGCGTGCCCGTCGCTGGGATCCCGTTCGACGAACGACGCGGGCTGATCCGCAACGACGCCGGGCGCGTGATTCACGTCGACGGCACTCGTCAGCTCGGCGAGTACGTGTCGGGCTGGATCAAGCGCGGTCCGTCCGGAGTGATCGGGACGAACAAGAAGGATTCTCAAGACACCGTCGACAAGATCCTCGAGGACGCGACCGCCGGTCGGCTCAACGATCCCGCCTCCGACGACATCGAGGCGATGATCGCCGGGCACTGCATCAACGCGGTGACCTGGGACGGTTGGCAGGCGATCAACGCGATCGAGACCGCCGCCGGCGAGGCGTCGAGTCCCGGACGGCCGCGGGTCAAGCTGACCGAGTGGGAAGCGCTCCGCGAAGCCGCTAGGAGCGCGCTGGCGGACCAGGCTCGCCGCTGATCACGCGGCGAGCACGATCCACCGGCCAGAAGGTCGCGGGTAGTATTCACAAAGCCTGATTCAGGTCAAACCGCGACCTCGTCGGCGGGCCCGGTGTTCGGATATCGCGAACGTCTGGGCGCGCGCCGCGTCAGCCTTCGCACCTATCATTGGCCCTGACGTTTGTTCGCTCTGCCACGAGGAGAGCCGTGCCGCAAGCGCAATCGGGTCCGACAACCAGACGAGGTACCAGAGCCGCCGGCGCATCGTCGCGCAGCAAGCGCGATGAGATTCTGCTGACGGCGACCGCGTACTTCGGCGAGTACAGGTACGAAACGACGAAGCTCGCCGACGTCGCGGCGGCGGTCGGTATCGGCTCGACGGCTCTGTACCACTACTTCGAGTCCAAGCTTCACTGCCTTTAGGTGATCATGGCCGACGCGCTCGGCTTCTTCGGCAGCGAGTTCGAGCTCCACACGGGCGCCCACGAGGACTACCTTGATGCGCTGCTAGCGGTGCTGCGCGCGTCGTATGACCTGAGCGACCAGGACGTGCTCCGGAACCGCGTGCTGGTTGCCGCGCAGGGACTGGTCGGCGTTCGACGCACGCCTCCGCGCGAGCGAGGAGGCCCGGACGCTCGCCGGGCGCCCGGATCCGCGATGTGGAATTCATGTGGGCGACCATCCTCGTTCGCGGCATGGAGCAGCGCATTCTGCCCGAGGCCGATCCGCGGCTGCTCACTCGCTCGCGGCTCGGGCTCTACAGCAGCATCTGGCACTGGTATCGCCCGAAGGGTCAGGTCAGCCTCGACGAGGTGCCGGAGTTCTTCATCCGCCGGAAGCTGGCGGTGCTCGGTCTGCCGCCCGAACTGGCGGACGGCGATCGCTCAGCTCGTCCGAGCGCCCGCCCGACGGCCGCCGGCAACTCGCGCAGCACCCGTAGTCGCCGTGTGGTGGACCTCCTTGGGCGCCCTCGCACTGAACTCGTATCAGTTTATCGGCTCGGCGCTATTGTCGAGCTTAATTCAGTTCGGCTCGGCAGCAGTGGCTGGCTTGCTGCTGCCTGATCAGTATCACCGCACGCACGAGCACCACGAAATAATCGCGCCGCGCTGCACGAGATCCGTAGGCTCCAGCGCCCTGGACGTATCGCACCTAAATCGCCGGCCACCAGTGAGGAGGCTGTAGATGGAGACCTGGGATGCCATCACCGCTCGTCGCAACGTCCGCGAGTTCGCGGACCGAGCGATCCCCGACGCTGACCTCGACCGCGTGCTCGAGGCCGGCCGGATCGCGCCCTCGTCGCAGAACAACCAGCCGTGGGATTTCGTCGTCGTGACCGACCGGGACCTGCTCCGCGAGCTCTCCACGGTGTGGCGCGGAGGCGGTCATATCGCTAACGCCGCCGCCGCGATCGCGATGGTGATCCCCGATGAGCAGGAGCCCCGCGTCCGCGAGCGCAACCGTTTCGACATCGGGCAAGCGACGATGCAGATGATGATCGCCGCCGCCGACGAGGGGATCGGCAGCGGTCATTCGGCCGTCGGCGATCAGGATCTGGCGCGGTCGGTGCTCGGCGTTCCCGGGGACAAGCTCGTCGCGTTCGTGATCGATCTCGGCTACCCGGCGGATCGGCCGCTCCGGCCGGGCACCCGGTTGAAGCGCCGGCCGTTTGACGAGGTCGTCCACCGCAACGGCTGGTAGCCCCGCGCCGGGGCTGCGATTGCTGCCGGGCCGCCCGCGCCGGGGCTGCGATCGCCGCCGGGCCGCTGGCGTTGTCATGCCCTGCCGTGATATGACGCGCACAGCGAAAGAACGACGGAGAGGACTGGGATGCCACCAACAGCTGTTCACTTCAACGGCTCGGTCAACCTGCCCGATGCCGAGACCGTGATGCGGGAGATCAGCTCACGCATCCCAAACGGCGTCCGACGGATGACCGACGGAGAACCCGGAGACCGCAACTACTGGATCAATTTCCAGGTTCAGAAGTTCCAGCAGATGCCCGAGTTCGAGACGGTGTCGGTCGGTAAGGCCTACGAGACCTCCCCCGACGCCCCGTCGATGCCTCAACTGCGCCTCACCGAGGGCGCGTCGGCCGAGATGATCAACTGGCCCAACCTCGGCTATGCCGACGCGTACACCGAGTCGTTCGCGACCTTTGGGCGGCTGCAGAACGAGGGCACGATCTCAGCCGACGTCCGCTTCCAGCTGCAGTACCCGACGCCGCTGGCCTCGGTGGCGGGAACGATCGCGCCGGACGACCTTGCCAAGGTCGCGCCCTCCGACGAGCAGGCGCTGTTCGCCGATCTCGACACGGCGCTCGAGCGGCTCCCGCACGACCGGATCGCCGTCCAGTGGGATGTCGCGGTCGAGTTCGGGGCGCTCGAGGGAGCGATGGGGCCAAAGGTGCCGCTCGACCAGATCGTGCCCGGGCTCGTGCGCTGCCTCGAGCAGGTGCCCGCCGATGTGCCGGTGGGGATGCACCTCTGCTACGGCGACTACGGTCATCAGCATTTCAAGCAGCCCGAGTCGCTCCAGATGCAGGTCGACCTCGTCAACGCTGTCACCTCTGCGACGCCGCGCACGCTCAACTTCGTGTCCTTCACCGTGCCCCAGGGCCGCGACGACGGTGCCTACTTCGAACCCCTCGCCGGCTTGACGACAGGAGCCGAGACCCGAGCTCTACTTCGCGCTCGTCCCGTACCACCCCGATGACCAGGCGCCGGGCACGACCGCCGAGCAGATCGAGCAGATCGACGCCGTCCTGATCAACTCTCCCGGCGGCACTCGCCATTGGGGGATCTGCACCGAATGCGGGATGGGCCGGGTCGCCGCCGGCGACGTGCCGAAGCTACTCGACCTCCACAGCCAGATCCTCTCCTCGTCGCGCGCCTGACCTTACCTCGCGCTCTGAGGACGCCGACGAGCGACGCTCCGGCCGCCGCGCCGGCGGTCATCCCGTGGCGGAGTCGCGCGGCCACCCGTTAGGACCCGCCGTTGGCGACGCGCGCCGGGGGCGTGGATCCAGTCGACGATCGCAAGCCGTTCGGCCAAGCGTGGTTCGACGAGGAGTGGGGCGCGCTTCCCCGTCATCACCCAGGCGTGGCTAAACGCCTGGGAATACGTGATCCCGTTCCTCGCGTTTCCCGACGAAGTCCGCCGCGTGATCTACACCACGAACGCCATAGAAGCGCTCAACCGGCAGCTGCGCAAAGCGCTCAAGACCAAGGGCCACTTTCCCAACGAGGACGCCGCCCGCAAGCTGATCGACCTCGCCGTCGCCAACCGCGCTCCCGGCTTGGACCCGGACACGCAACTGGACTGTCGCGCTGCTCGCATTCAAGATCCATTTCGGCGACCGCGTGCCTGACACTGAAAGCTGACACCCACACCTAGACAACCCTCAATCCATACTTTAGAGTGAAGACACGGTCAGCCGGGTGCGAGACGTGATCTACGCGGCAAGCGAGCAAACTCAGTAGTCCGGGGGCCGCGATGACGTTAGGTCGCGGTGGTATGGACTGGTGTGCGCCGGGAGCGGTGCGACGGATCGAGTTCGACGCCGGACAGTGTTCCTGTGGACTGGGCGCGGATGATCGCATCGAGTTGGGCTCCGAACAGGAACGCGGTCGTCGAGATGTAGAGATACGCGATCACCACGATCACCGACGCGAGGCTCCCGAACACCGAGTTGTATGAGGCCAGAACCGTGAGATAGAAGTAGAAGCCAACCGAGACGATCACCCACCACACGATCACGATCATCGTGCCGAGACTGACCCACGGCAGGGGCTGAGATGTCGCCGGTGCGATGTGAACCAGCAGGCCGACCGCGAGCGATAGGAAGCCCAGTCCGAGCGCCCAGCGTGCGAGGAACGCGAGGACGCCCCAGGCCACGCCGGGATGGCGCACGGTGAAGAACGGCGCGAGCACCAGGCAAACTGCAGCCAGGACGAAGCACGCTCCCGTCGCGATCGCGAGCGCGAACGAGATCAAATAGCGCCTGATGAACGGTCGCTCGGAGGTTGCGCCGTAGATCTGATCGAACGCTCCCATCACCGCTCGCACGGCTCCGGACACCTGCCACAGGGCAAGGCCACCGCCGACGGTGGCCCACAACAGCGCCCTGCCGGAGAAGGCCTTGTTGACCGCGCTCGAGATCACGCTGAACACGGCGGCTGACACGTGTGTACGAATCTCCGGGGCAACATGGTTTAGCCACACGCTGTTCAGGTGCAGCAGTCCGGCCAGCGCGAGCACGAACATCAGAAACGGAACCACGGCTGTGATGATCTGGAACGAGATCGCGCTTGAGTACGTCAGGAGGTCATGCTGCTTGAAACCGTCGAGGATCGCACGGCACAGCTCCCGCGCCCGCAACCCGATCTGTAGGCCGTGCCCGAACGAGCGAGCCGCACCCCCGGCGGGTGGCCGCGCCGATGCCACCCTCCGCGAGCTCATCGGTCGCTGACTGTGCCCATGTGCCCGCGGGTTCGAGTTTGGCGCCGCCGGGTTTGGGCGTCCGCGACGCGTGCGCGGGTCCGGGTTGCCGCTCGCTCGAGGTTTTGCCGGCGGTCGGTCGATATAGCGTCGCCGTCGTGATCTACAGCGTCGTGGTTGCGGAGTTCCCGCTGGCGTTGGTGCGCGATTAGTCGGAGGATGCGGATGTGTGAGTCGGTCACGATCGCGCTCCGCCCGGCTCGCGATATGTGGTCGCGATTGCGGATGCGTGGGGGAGCTCATGGGGGAGGTCCTCCGGTCCGACGAGACGGAAGCCTAAGGTGCGCTCCAGGGTCGCGATCGTTTGCGGCCAGTTACCGCATTCCGGGCACGCAGTGATGGAGGCCGCGGCGGCGGGAGTGAAACGCAGCCGGCAGGGAGAGCAGCAGACGTAGCTCATGGCTTGGGGTCACGCTCGGTTCTTCCCAGGCAGACCGTGCCCACACACTGGGCATACGCGGTTCATTACAGGGTCGTCCGCCCGCTCGTCGGTCAGCTCGAAGTACACGCGGTGGCGTCCGAGACCCGACACCCGCAGAACGTGCCCGCACTCAGGGCAGCTATAGGTCCGTCTCAGATCCGGGTTGGCTGACGGCGCGAGCCGCTCGGCCGGCGCGATCAGCGTCGCGATGGCCATCGTGTCACCACCTCGCTGTTGAAGCTGCCGCGTTCATCCAACCAACGCTCTGCATCCAGATCGTGTCTGACCATCGCCGCCTCCCGGCGGGCGGCGACTTCGAGCCGGGGACTGTCGTCCGCCCGGTCCTCGACGGCGCCGGACCTGGAGGGCACGATGCCTGCGGCTCCCTCGTAGGACGTGGAGGTCGCTGATTGCAAGAGGCGATAGTTGTCCGCGGCGACGATCGCCCAGTGAAAGGCGCCGCCGTTCTCCTCGAAGGTCAAGAACTTCATCGACGTCGGCGCGGACACGGAACGTACGCCGGCGCGACGCTTCGTTCGTCCACCAGCAGCCTGTGTGACGTGTCTCGAGCGCATCATGACCGGGCCTCACTTTGGCGCCGCGGGGCGCGGGTGCGCCAGTGGAACCTTGCGCTGGCCATGAGCCCGAGCGCCCAGCCGAGGATCGCGGCGGCGAGCACCAGCCATACGAGCGAGACGTGCGAGTTGCCGATCAACCAGTTGACCTTGACTTGCCCGGTATTCGACGCGGCAAGCGCGATCAGCACCGCGACGAGCGCGACGGCTCCGATCGCGTAGCCGTGAAGTCGCCCGCGAAGCGCCTTGCGACGGAAATGCTCGGCCCGTGTCTCGGTCCCGTTTGCCGCCGCGACGGCTTCCCGGGCGCGAGCCGTGTTCGGCACCGCGACGAGCGGTTGATCGTTCTCCGAGCCGCTGATCGTCTCGGTAATCACTCCTGGAGCGGTGGACCTGACCGGCGTGCTGCGTGTGTTGGAGAGCATCGAGGACCTCCTCGTCGCGTGGTGCGAGGGGATCTTCGGGTCCTCTCGTTAATACATGATCATCATATCATGAATAGAAAATCTAGAAATGATATGCTCGTCTCGATGGCTGAACACGCGGCACCGGGTTGGACGTTTCTGACCAACCACGCGCAGGTGCTGGTGTGCATCGCCCGTGACCCCGGCGTTCGCCTGCGCGACATCGGCGAGCGCGTCGGGATCACCGAACGGGCCGCGCATCGGATCGTCGCCGAGCTCGCCGACGCCGGCTACATCACGCGCCAGCGAAACGGGCGGCGCAACTACTACACGATCAACGCCCACCTTCCGCTTCCTGACACGATCGCGCGCGACCAGAACGTCGGCGAGCTGCTCGAGATCCTGGCCGCAGCGCACGGCTCTGACCGGTCGCATGCTCGATCACGGCCTCGAAGCGCTCCCTTCATCAGCTCCTGAAACTCCATACGCTGTTGAATAACAGCTGCGCCGCGGCCGCCTTCGAGCAGCGTCTGCTCCACGCGTGAGAAGCCGCCACGCAGCACGCACACGACCAGGTCGTCCGCGTAATACGACTTGGTCCGCGTCGGCCCGCGCCCATAGAACTCCTTCAGCAGCGCCACCATTCCGTCCGAGTCGCCCCCAGCACATCGCCGTGGCTGGCAGCGGGGCCCTTGACTTCTCGTGTGCGCGCGCCGGGACCGATTGTGCTCGTGCTAGGAGTGCCAAATCGTAGCGCCACGGTGAAGCACGTAGTTACTGGTTGGCGCCGTTGCGGATGATCGCAGCCTGCCCTTGACCGCCGCCGACGCAGAGCGTGGCGAGGCCGCGGTGTGAATCGCGGCGGCGCATCTCGTGCAAGAGGGTGACGAGGATCCGGCCGCCGCTGGCCCCGATCGGGTGCCCGAGCGCGATCGCCCCTCCACGGGGGTTGATCCGCTCGGGGTCGATGTCGAGTTCTCGGAGAACGGCGAGCGATTGTGCCGCGAACGCCTCGTTGAGCTCGAACAGATCGATGTCGCCGAGTTCCAGCCCCGCCCTGGCCAGCGCCTTGCGCACGGCGGGCACCGGGCCGATGCCCATGATCTTCGGCTCGACGCCGACGGAGGCGTAGCTTTCCACAGTCCCAAACGTCCGCAGGCCGCGCGCGTTGGCCGTGGTCGCCGACATCACGACGATCGCCGACGCCCCGTCGTTGATTCCCGAGGCGTTGCCCGCGGTCACCGTGCCGCCGTCTCGGCGAAACGCCGTGCGCAGCTTTGCCAGCGTGTCGGTGGTGGTGCCCGCGCGTGGCGCTTCGTCGCTGTCAACCATACGCGTGCCGCCCTTCACGGGCACCTCGATCGGCACTATCTCGTCGCTGACGACCCCATCAGCTAGGGCTTGCTCGGCCTTCTGCTGACTGCTCGCGGCGAACGCGTCCTGCTCCTCGCGACTGATGCCGTACTGCTCGGCGAGGTTCTCCGCGGTGATGCCCATATGAATGTCGTTGAAGGCATCCCAAAGGCCGTCGTGGACCATCGAGTCGATCAGCTGGGCGTCGCCCATCCGCGCGCCGAAACGAGCGGCCGGCATCAGATACGGAGCGCGCGTCATGTTCTCCATGCCGCCCGCCACGACGATGTTCACGTCGCCTGCCCGGATCATCTGCGAGGCGATCGCCACCGCTTTGAGGCCCGAACCGCAGACCATGTTGATCGTCGTCGCAGGCACCTCCTTCGGGATCCCTGCGCCGATCGCCACCTGGCGCGCCGGGTTCTGGCCGAGCCCGGCGGTCAGGACACAGCCGAGCACGACCTCGTCCACATCCTCGCCAGCGATCTCGGCCTGCTCGAGCGCGGCACGCACAGCGCACGCGCCGAGCTCGGTGGCCGCGACGTCCTTGAACTGCCCGCCGAAGCTACCCACAGGCGTCCGTAGGGCGCTGACGATCACAGCATCTTCCATCGTGGCCTCCTCGGATGAGGGACACCTGATCCGTGCCCCGTCGCCCAGCATACGCTCCATCCTTGAATCCGCCGCGGCTACGCCGGTAGCGCGAGTCGGCCTTCGAAGCGGTACCCCATATTGGTTAACCCGCTCGGCGAGCGCGGCGAGCATGGGCCGGGCCAACGGACAGCTCGAACTTCTGCGGGCCCGCACCTCCCCCAAGCGGTCGGGCGGCCGGCACGCACGCGCTCACCTGGTCTCCTCTAGGACGGGGCGTGCGGATGCTTCGGGAGCAGGCGGTGGCCATCGACGACGGCGGTGGCGACGTCGACGAGCTTGCGGTTGGCGGCTCGGGAGTGCTCGCGCAGCATTTCGAAGGCACTTGCGTCGTTGATGGAGTGGCGTTCCATGAGGATGCCTTTGGCGCGCTCGATGAGGGCACGGCGCCCGAACGCGCCTTCGAGGTCGTGGTACTCGGCGAAGCGTCGTAGCACGATGTCGATCGAGCTCTGCCAGTCCTCGACGTCGGCGTCGCTGATGTGGGCGAACACGCCGCGCTTGGACGCCTCCTTGACGAATTCTGGATCACGCGCGTGGATCAGGACGATCACGGGACAGGCGGATTCCTGCACGATCTTCTCGATCAGGCCGAGCGCGTGGTCGGAGCTTTCCCCGAGCCCGACCAGCGCGACATCGGGCCGCTCGCGGGCGGTGACGGCTCCGACGTCTGAGATCTCGATCTCGCGCGCGATCACCTCGTGCCCCAGGGCCGCGACGATCGGCGCGACCAGAGCCAAGCGATCTTTGCGCTCGTTGGCGATCAGCACGCGCAGATGCTCGGTGTCGCGGTAGCTCATGACGGTCCCAGCTAATTCGATTCTAGCCCTGGAACGGCGACTCTCGAGACGGCCGCCCGCCGCTTTGCGAGTTGGGTGTATGGTGGGGGTTCGCCTTCGCCTTAGATCTCGGCGGGCGGTTCCCGGCTCCAGCTCTCGGCCGGCGTGGCGTACCGACTGTATCCGGTCAGCGCCGACACGTCAGCGTCGGGAGCCGAGGATGTCAATCTCCACACCGAACCGGCCCAACGGGGCACCACCGACCTCTGCGGGCCTTTCCGAGGGCCTGCCCCGGTACGTTCAGGACTTCGTTCGCAGCCCGCGTCGTCTGCTGATCAACGGCCAATGGGTGGAGGCCGTCAGCGCGAAGACGTTTGAGACGCTCAATCCGGCGACCGAGGAGAGTCTCGGGTCGGTGGCGCACGGCGCCGCCGAGGACATCGAGCTGGCCGTGCGTGCGGCCCGTCGGTGCTTTGATGACGAGGGTTCGGACTGGCGGCGGATGACTCCGTCAGAGCGCGGAAAGGTGATCCATCGGATCGGCGATCTGATCGAGCAGCACGCGGACGAGCTGGCCATGCTCGAGACGCTCGATAACGGCAAGCCGCTGACGATTGCCAAGGCGGCGGACGTCGCACTGTCGGCCGACCTGTTCCACTACATGTCGGGGTGGGCGACAAAGATCGAAGGCAACACGATCCCGATCTCCGCGCTCACCTCACCCGGATCCGAGTTCCATGCCTACACCCGCAAGGAGCCGGTGGGCGTCGTCGGGCAGATCATCCCGTGGAACTTCCCGCTGCTGATGGCCGCCTGGAAGCTCGGACCCGCGCTGGCGGCAGGCGTGACCGTGGTGCTCAAGCCCGCAGAGCAGACGCCGCTGTCGGCGCTGCGACTCGGCGAGCTGATGCTCGAGGCGGGGCTGCCCGCCGGTGTGGTCAACATCGTGACCGGGTTCGGGGACGCAGGGGCTGCGCTCGCGGCCCACGAGAGCGTCGACAAGGTCGCCTTCACAAGCAAGTTCCCGAGACGGTGCTCGACGGCATCAGGGAGAAGATCCCGGTCGGACGGCTGGGTCGACCCGATGAGATCGCGCGTGTCGTCCACTTCCTCGTCGCGGATCAGTCCTCGTTCATCACCCGAGCGATCTGGCCTGTCAACGGCAGAATGGACATGTGATGATGAGCAACGGCGACGCTCTCCCCCGCTCGTAGGTCACTAACGCCGTGGAGTCCGTTTGTCGCTCGACTTTCACCCGCTGACCGTCCGTTGCGTCGAAGCTGATGAGCGTAGTTTCGGCCTGACATCGTTTCGCCGCCGGGTCGTGCTGAGTGTGCTCGGGGCTCTTGCCGTCACGGCCGTGCTGGGGTTCGTGCTCGCTCGCCGGCGCGGTGAGTTCAGCACCGCGCTTCATACGGCTCCGGTCTCGCTGCTGGCGCTAGCGGCCGCGCTACAGATCCTCGCGTTGCTGGCTCGTAGCGAGGCCTGGAACGTGTGCGTCCGAGCCGCCGGCGGAACCGTCACCCGCCGGCTGCTATTCCGCGCGGCCGGCATCGGCTATCTCGCGAGCCTGGTGAACGGGTCGGTCGGAATGGCCGTACGCATCGTCTCCCTACGCCGTATTGCGCCGCAGAGCACTCCCCGTGTACCGGCGCTGGTGGCGGCCGAGGTTCCGATCATCAGCGTCGAAGTGGCTCTGGCGGCGATCTTCTCGTTCACGCTGATCGCACCGCTCGGCGTCCCCTGGTGGGCGCCCGTGATCGCCGTCGCGATCACGATCGGGGCGGTGGCCGCTCTGCGGCGGGTCTCCGGGCGCCATCGAACGGGGCTCTGGGCCGGACTGGCGGTCGTACGCAAACACGGCCGTGGACGCGTGATCGCGTTCACGGTGTTGGCCGTGTGCGCGCAGGTCGCGCGCAACTGGCTGATGCTGCACGCGATCGGGGTAAACGTCTCGGTCTTTGACGCGATGGCCTTGCTGATCGCGATGTTCACGCTTGGCCAACTTCCGATCGGACCGAGCATCGGGCCCGCCGCCGCCGTGCTGATCCTGGGTACCCACGGCATTGCTGCGACCGCCGCCGCTGGTGTGCTGCTGGCAGTCACCGGTGTGGCTGGAACCCTCTGTTACGCCGCGTGGGCGATCACCGACCGTATCGTCGCGGGCCGACGCAGCGCCGGTCCAGAGACCGTCGTGACACCGCTGGCCGTGACGTCCACCTCGGCCTGAAGGCAGAAGCGTGTTCTCCGCGAGACTCGCGGCGCCCGACCCCGGCACCGCCGGTGGCCCGTCGACCCCGCTCGACAGTGGGTGTCTACCGACGCCGCGGACATCCGGGTGCGTATGGCCCGCAGCGCGTTCGCCGGGCTACTCGAGAAGGAGGCGGACGACCAACGGGTGATCACTCTCCGAGCCGCCGCGGGCTTACCGTCGGGCCGCTTTCGGCTCGCGAGCGAGCCGCGCTCAAGTGGGCAACTTGACCAAAACTTGACCAAGCCCGGTCAAGCACGGTGGAAAGCCGCTCACCTGCGCTGCCGAAAGCAGGCGCTTTGCAGGAACTTCCCGATGGAGCTAGCCGGACTCGAACCGGCGACCTCCTGGGTGCGATTTTTCGCGCTCCGAATCAAGTAACCGTTCAGTCCCTGGTCGCTGGCTCAGGTGAGTGCGGGGAACGGGTCGCCGCGATTGTGGGCGGTGAGGAGTTCGCGCAGGTAGGCGAAGAGTGAGCGGTTTTGTAGGCGGCAGGTGGCAGCCGCCGATTGGGCGCGTTCGGCGAAACGTTCGCCGTGTTTGCTGCTGGTGCCGTGGGACAGTTTTCGGTGGATGACGGGGCCGCGGAGCGCGCGCTCGGCGGGGTTGTTGGTCGGCTCGACGCCCTCGACGGTGACGAACGTCCAAAGCGCGGGCCAGACCTTGAGCAGGTTGTTCGCGAACCGTCGGTGCCACCGGGTCCGTCTGCTCTTCGGGCTGGCTTCTTCGAGCAGCCGGCGGAGTTCGGTCTGGATCGGCGCGATCTCGATCTTGAGCTGTTCGCGGTCGTGATGCTCGTGGTGGTAGGCCCGCCAGGCGCGGAACACCCGGGCGGTGAGCTCGAGACCGCGCTGTCCGAAGGTCTTCTGCTCGGCGAGCCCTTCTGAGTGGCGGCGAAAGTCGCGCTGGATGTGTGACCAGCACACCTGGCGCTGGTGCGGGTCCAGGTGCTCGTAACCGTTCCACCGGTCAGACACGATGATCCCCGGATAGGGGCCGATGAGCGCTTGGAACTGTTCGCGGTTGCAGTGCTCGGCGATCTGGAAGAGCGCTGCGCCCGGGGTGGTCAGTGTCCATAGCGCGCGGCCGTCACCCGCGGTTCTCCAGCCGGTCTCATCGACGTGCACCGCGTCCTGGTCAAGCACCCAGTCGTGCAGTTGGGCGTGCGGGCCGGCGAGCGCGTCCGACGCGCGCTGGCAGATCTGGTCGACCGTGCCGATCGAGAGACTGACGCCGAACAGGTCTGGGGCGAGCTCGATCATCCCCCGCCGCGAGACACGGTTGCGCGCCGTCAAGGTCACCAGCGCCGCCTGCAAGTTCGGACCGAACGCCGACTCACCGATCCCGGCCGGCAGTCCGGCGGTCGTCTTGGTCCCGCACTCCCGGCAGCCCAACCGGTGGGTGCGATGCTCGACCAAGATCACGCTGATCGGCGGCAGCTCGGCGACCTGATGACGACCGAACCGCGATCCGGGATGCCGCTCATCCTCCGAGAACTCGTGACCGCAGCCACGGCACGCCTCCGGGTAGTGATCGACGATCTCATCCACCTGATCCTCCGGCTTGAGCTTTCGGCCAGCGCCACGACGGCCGGGCTGCCCGCCGGCCTTCCGCTCCCCCCGAAGCAATTCCTTGGCCTTCGCCCTGGCCTCCGCCCGACGCTGCTGACGCGTCTTGGGCGGATCAGACGATGGCGGCTTCGAACTCGTTCGCGAGTCCCGCCGCGCCTGCTCCTCCAACCGCGCGATCCGCTCCTCCAACCGCGCGATCTGCGCCTCGTACCCCGACGTCAGCTCCAGCAAAAACTCAACGCAAGCGTCCCGTCCAGCGTCATAGACCGCCTCCGCTTCCGCGCGATCCATACCCGCAAGATTCGCCGCCCACCGCCACGAACCTTGTTATGGAGACCAACAACTGAACGCTTACCGAGCGGCTGGGCTACCGGAGCTCGGCCGCGAGCGAATGGGCCCAGCTGCCGGGCTGCGGGTTCGCCTCGGCCCAGCGGTCGAGCGCGCTGGCAAGGCTCGTGGTCAGCGACCCGGACGGCCACCACGCTTTCAAGGCGAGCAGCACGGGAGCAGCGGTGACCGCGGCCAAGTCGCTCGCGTTCTCGGTGACGATCACCCGGTCCTTGGCCGCGGCCAGCGCCACGAGCACGTCGTCGGGAAGGTTGTGTGCTCCAAGCCCCGCTGGCGTTGTCCCGTCGTGCCCGAGGGCAGACAGTCGCTCGGCCGGTCCCTCCACATTTCCCACCGCTCGACCAGGGTACGTCCCAGCAACAGCTTGATCAGCTCCAGGTCGAAGGCACCCAGCGCTCGGGCGCTGGCCAGATGCTCAAAGTATTCGAGCTCGCGGTAGAGCACCCGCGCTTCGGGGCATCCGCAGCAACGTACGCAGCGAAGGCGTCCCGCAGCTCGTCGGCGGACTTGAGCCGTGCGACCATCCGCCGCGTCTCCACGAGCGCGTCGTCGTTCCAACGCGGGAAGAACTCGGCCGCCATCTGCGCCTCGCGGCTTCTGCGCGTTTCCCGCGCCTGCTGCGCAGCAAACGCTGCTGCGGCGAAACCCTCGAGCAGGCCGATGGTCAGGATGGACGTGGCGATCGCCGTTAAGCAAGCTCATCGATCGCAAGCCGAGGCCTACGCGAACGCGCGTTGGGCCGACCAAAAGAACGATTTGACATGACCTCAGTTCACCTGCGATCATTTCCTCATGCAACCGGACGCTCTGACCGCGTCGGCCGCGGTCGGCGAGGACGCCCCGATCATTGACGGCGCCGAGCCGGCGATCGTCGGCCCACTGCTGGCCGAAGCGATGTGCGATGCGCGCTGGAGCCGGTGCAGCGTCGCGCTGATATCAGGGGGCAAGTCGAACCTCACCTACCGAGTGCGGTCCGACGCCGGCGAGGTGATCCTGCGCCGTCCGCCGCTCGGCCACGTCCTGCCCACCGCGCACGACACCGGGCGCGAGTACCGCGTGATCACGGCGCTGCGCGACACGCCGGTCCCGGTGCCGCGGACGTTCTACGTGAGCCCCGCGGATTCCGCGCTCGGCGCGCCGTTCTACGTCATGGAGCGGGTCGTCGGCCACGTCTGCCGGGACGCGCTGCCGTACGCCACCACGGTGCAGGAGCGCGAGGCGATCGGCGCCGGGCTGGTCGACGTGCTTACGGCACTGCACACCGTCGACCCTGAGAAGATCGGGCTCGGGGACTTCGGCCGCCCGCAGGGCTTCATGGAGCGGCAGTTACGCCGCTGGTCCGAGCAGTGGCAGCGCTCCAAGGCCGCCGACGTGCCGGCCCTCGACGCGCTGCGCGACGGTCTCGCCGCCACCATGCCCGCACAGCAGGCGGCCGCCATCGTCCACGGCGACTATCGCTTGGACAACACCCTGCTGCACCCTAACCGTCGGGGCGAGATCGTCGCGGTGCTCGACTGGGAGATGAGCACGCTGGGAGATCCGCTCGCCGATCTGGGCGCGCTCCTCGCGTACTGGAGCGAGTCCGACGACGACGACGTGCTCGTGCGAGCTCGTATGTTCGCGCCGGTCACGGCGGCGCCGGGATTCCCCAGTCGCGCCGAGGTCGTCGACCGCTACGAGGCCGCGACCGGACTCGATGTCTCCGCCATCAGCTGGTACCAGGCGTTCGCGTTCTTCAAGCTCGCGGTCATCTGCCAGGGGATTGCGCTGCGCGCCGCCGGTGGGGCGATGCTCGGCTCCGGCTTCGACGACGCGCAAGGCCTTGTCGAACCGCTCGTCCAGGCGGGCCGTCACCACCTCGACCGTGGCGGACTGCGCGGCGGCCGGACCGCGGGTCAGCTGCGCGGAACCGCGTAGCCGAGCACGCCGCTGGGACGCCGGGCGCGCTCGCGGAGCACGAACTTCTGGATCTTGCCCGTGCCCGTCTTCGGCAGCTCGTCGACGACCTCGATCGACTTGGGAACCTTGAAGCGGGCCAGCCGATCGCGTAGGAACTCGGTGAGCTCGGCCGTGTCGACGCCACCGGCGCCGCGCACGGTGATGAAGGCGATCGGGACCTCGCCCCACTTCTCGTCCGGCCGCCCCACCACGGCGGCCTCGGACACCGCCGGATGCGCCATCAGCGCCTGCTCGACCTCGATCGTCGCGATGTTCTCACCGCCTGAGATGACGATGTCCTTTAGCCGGTCGCGGAGTTCGAGGTAGCTGTCCGGATGAACCACCGCGAGGTCGCCGGAGTGGAACCATCCGCCGGCGAAGGCCTCACGGGTCGCCTCGGCATCCCGGTAGTAGCCGAGCATCACGTTGTTGCCGTGCATGACCACCTCTCCCAGGGTCTGGCCGTCGCGCGGGACGTCACGCATTTCCTCGTCAACCACCCGCAGCCGCTGGCTCACGACGGTCCCCACTCCTTGCCTGGCCCGCAGCCGTGCCTGCTCGCCGTCCGGCAGCTCGGCCCAGTCGGGATTCCACGCACAGACGGCGATCGGCCCGTAGGTCTCGGTCAGCCCGTAGAGGTGCGTGACCTCGATCCCGAGCTCTGCGGCTCGCTCGAGCAGCGTGGGCGATGGCGGTGCTCCCCCCACGAACAGCCGGACCGGCTCGGGACACCGCGCTGCGCGCTCCGAGCCGAGTAGCATGGTGACCACCGTGGGCGCGGCGCAGATGTGCGTCACGCCCTCGTGAAGCAGTCGCTCCCAGATCGCGTCCGGTTCGACCGCCGGCAGGCAGAGGTGGCGCCCGCCCATCGCGGTCACCGCCCACGTGTAGGCCCACCCGTTGCAGTGGAACATCGGCAGTGTCCAGAGGTAGGCGCTCCGAGGCTCCAGCCCGGCTTCGGCGATCACGCCAAGGCTGTGCAGATACGCGCCGCGGTGGGTGGTCATGACGCCCTTCGGGCGACCGGTCGTCCCGGAGGTGTAGTTGATCGAGAGCAGCGCGCGCTCGTCCTGCGGGAGCCGCAGCTCCGCCGGCTCCGAGCCGCCGAGCAGGGTCTCGTAATCGCAGGCGTCACCGCCCGCCGGATCGACCCAGACTACGCGCGGCCCGGTCCCCGCGAGCTTCGTGAGTGCATCCTCGACCGGCGCGGCCAGCGATGTGGCGGCGAACACGGTGCGCGCACCCGAATGATCGAGGATGTAGGCGTAGTCCGCACTGGTGAGGCGGGTGTTCATGGGAACCAGAACGGCGCCGGCGCCGGGCACCGCGTAGTGGAGCTCGAGCATCGCCGCCACGTTCGGCAGCAGCGCAGCCACTCGGTCGCCGTCGGCGATCCCGAGCTGGCTGCGGAGCGCGCCCGCCGCCCGCCGGATCCGGCCGGCGTGTTCGGCGTACGTCCAGGCGCGCTCCCCGTCCGAGACGGCAGGGCGGACGGCCCACACCTCGGCGCTTCGCTCGAGGAAGCTCAGCGGGGTTAGGGGAGCGTCAGAGACGCCCTCGGTCAATGCGTTCGTATCGTCGCCGGGCATCGGAGAAACCGTATCAGCGGGTGGCAGCCGTCATCGAACGGGACCGCCATAAATTGATATGATTTCAAATCAGTCAAGCATCCGCGACTCCGACCCAAGCCGGGGATCCGCCGACCCCCGGCCATGAGCCGGGGAAGAGCGCAGCAGCCCGGCGACCCGCTACCCGATTCAGAGGCAATTCACATGGACTTCGCATTCGACGACACAACCCTTGAGCTGCGGGAGCGGCTACTGGCCTTCATGGACGAGTGCGTGTATCCCGCCGAGGAGACGTTCCGCGATCAGGTGCATTCCGCCGCGAATCCGTGGGCCACGCCGCCGGTGCTCGAGGAGCTCAAGGCGCTGGCGCGCGAGCGCGGGCTCTGGAACCTGTTCCTCCCGCACACGCACGAATACGGGGCCGGCCTCACCAACCTTCAGTATGCGCCGCTGGCAGAGATCACCGGGCGCAGCGTGTGGATCGCGCCCGAGGTGATCAACTGCTCGGCGCCTGACACCGGCAACATGGAGCTCCTGTCGCTGTTCGGAACGGGCGAGCAGAAGCGGCGGTGGCTCGAGCCGCTGCTCGACGGGACGATCCGCTCCGCCTTCTCGATGACCGAGCCCGAGGTCGCCTCGTCTGACGCCACGAACATCTGCACGCGGATCGAGCGCGACGGCGACGAGTACGTCATCAACGGCCGCAAGTGGTGGTCGTCGGGCGCGATGTCGCCTCGCTGCGCGCTGCTGATCGTGATGGGGGTGACCGACCCCGGCGCTGAGCGACACCGCCGCCAGAGCATGATCCTCGTCCCGACCGACGCTCCCGGCGTGACCGTGCGGCGTTCGACCACCGTATTCGGCTACGACGACGGCCCTCACGGCGGCCACAGCGAGATCGTCTACGACGACGTCCGCGTGCCCGTCTCCAATCTGCTCGGCGAGGAAGGCGACGGCTTCAAGATCGCCCAGGAGCGGCTCGGCCCCGGCCGGATCCACCATTGCATGCGGGCGATAGGGATGGCCGAGCGAGCGCTCGAGATGATGTGCGAGCGGACCGCAAGCCGCTCCACGTTCGGCCGGCCGATCATCGATCAGGGCGTCGTTCAGCACTGGATCGCCGAGGCGCGCATCCGGATCGAGCAGGTCAGGCTGCTCGTGCTGAAAACGGCGTGGCTGATGGACACGGTCGGCAACAAGGGCGCCCGGATCGAGGTCTCGGCGATCAAGGTCGCGGCGCCCGAGGTGGCGACGTGGGTCATCGATCGGGCGATCCAGGCGCACGGCGGCGCCGGCGTCTCGCAGGACACGCTGCTGGCCGAGATGTACGCGGTCGCGCGCATCCTCCAGATCGCTGACGGCCCCGACGAAGTTCACCGGATGGCGATCGCCCGGCGCGAGACGAGGCGCTACCGCGAGCCAGTCCCGGCCTGAGCTTCATCCGCGCGTGACGGCGACAGGCCGAGAGCCGCCAGCTGCCGGCGCACGAAGAAGTCTGCCACTTCCTCCAGGCCGACGGTACCGCGCGGGCGGTACCAATGCCACACGCTCAGGTTGAGGCCGAGCACAGCGCGGGCCAGCAGTCTCGGATCGGCCTCGGGGAGATGACCCTGCTCCATCCCGCGGACCAGGAACGTGGCCCAGGCGAACTCGAGGTCGCGGGTGCGCGCACGGGCCAGCTGGCGCGCCTCCTCCTCGCGGGGCGAGCTGCGGCGGATGCCGACGAGGCCCTGCTCGGCGACCAGCACCCGGAAGCGCAGCACCTCGTGCTCGCTCAGCTCGTACCCTGATCGAAGCAGTGCGAGGAGCGCCTTCAGGTAGTCATCGTGCTCCCGGGTGATTCGCTCGAAGTCGCGCTGGAAGAAATCCAGGGCGTCAGCCATGATCACGTACAGGCAGTGGAGCTTGGACTCGAAGTAGTGATAGAGAGCGGTTGAGCCGATGCCCACCGAGGCGGCGACGTCGGCCCATTTGGTGTCCTCGTAGCCGTGCTGTCCGAAGTGCTCGATCGCCTCGGCCAGGATCTCGTCGCGCTTGCCGCGCGTCGAGGCCTGGGCTGCGGGTCTACCACTCCAGCCCGCTCCGCTTCCGGTCTTCTGTCGCTTGGTTGCGGCACCTGTTGAGGACATGATTCGCCCATGACGATAGCAGACTGAGATGACCTCACCTCAGGTATTCCCACGACCGCTCATAGGCGCGACCCATGATATGATCTGACTTCAGTTCGAACCAAGCGCTGCGAGCCCGTGCCTGCGCGAGGTGCACCGCGGCTGGTTCGCCGCGCCCGCGCGGCAGACAGGAGGCAGACATGGCTGATTACGAGGGCTACACGTCGATCCAGTTCGAGCGGACGGGCGACGTTCTGCGGGTCACGCTGGCCAATCCCCGCACCAAGCTGAACGCGGTCGACGGCGACATGCACGCCGAACTGGTGCGGTGCTTCGAGGAGCTGAAGACCGAGCAGGACGCGCGGGCGGTGGTGATCACGGGGGCGGGCCGGGCGTTCTGCGCGGGCGGGGACTTCGGCTGGATGTCGTCGACCACCCCTGACGACCTCTACCAGATGCGCCGGGAGGGCAAGCAGATCATCTGGAACCTGCTCGATGTGGAGCTTCCGATCGTTGCCGCGATCAATGGTCCCGCGATCGGACTGGGCGCGACGCTGGCGCTGCTGTGCGATGCGGTCTTCGTCGCCGACTCGGCGAAGATCGCCGATCCACACGTGCAGGCCGGACTCGTCGCCGGCGATGGCGGCGCCGTCGTGTGGCCGCTGGCGATGGGACCGGTTCGCGCCAAGCGCTATCTGCTGACGGGCGATGCCCTGACCGCCACCGAGGCCGAGCAGTTTGGTCTGGTCAACGCCGCCGTCCCTGACGACGAGCTGCAATCGCAGGCCCTGGCGTTCGCGAGTCGGCTGGCCGCCGGCGCGCCGCTCGCGGTCAGGTACACGAAGCTGGCGGTCAACGAACTGCTCAAGCAGGCAATGGCCACGGCCTTCGACTACTCGACGGCGCTCGAGCTGGTCACGTTTGTCAGCTCCGATCACAAAGAGGCGCTGCGGGCGATCGGTGAAAAGCAACCCCCTCAGTTCAAAGGTCGGTGATCGAGATGGTGAACAACGGCAAGGCCGGACTCTCGTACAAGGGCAAGCGCGTTGTCGTCGCCGGCGGCGGCGGCAGCGGCATGGGCGCAGCGGCCGTGCGGCTGCTCGCGGAGCTCGGGGCGGAGGTCACGGTGCTCGACCTACGCGACCCTCAGCTCGAGGGCGTCGGGTTTCACCGCACCGACCTGGGCGACCCTGACGCGATCGACGCGGCGGCCGCGCTCATGGGCGGCCCGGTCCATGCGCTCCTCAACTGCCAGGGGATCTCGGGTGCTGCGCCCGGGACCACGCCGAGCGACGTGATGCGCGTGAATTTTCTCGGCGCGCGTCACCTGACCGACGCGATCCTGCCGAGCATGCCGGCCGGCGGCGCGGTCGTGAGCATCTCCTCGGCTGGAGGCCTCGGGTGGGCGCGCCGCCTCGACGAGATCAAGGAGCTGCTCGAGACCGCTGACTTCGACGACGGGATGCGCTGGTGCGAGGACCACGCCGACGGGATGCTGGCACCGGCATTCCCCAAGGCGTACTCGTTCTCCAAGCAGGCGACGATCGTGTGGACGATGCAGCGCGCGGTGAGCGCAATCGAGGCCGGGGTGAGGATCAACTGCTCGAGCCCCGGCTCGACCGAGACTACGATGGCGGGCGATTTCCCCGAAGAGGGCGTGCAGTACATGAACCGGCCGATCGGTCGCGGGTCGACACCCGAGGAGCAGGCCTGGCCCGTCGTGTTCCTGGCCAGCTCTGCTGCCTCCTACGTCAACGGCGCCAACCTGATCGTCGACGGGGGTAACGCGGCGGCCCGCACGCTCGGGATGCTCACGACGACCGTGTGACCGTCACCACCACCGGGCCCCGGCGCCAGGCTTACCTGATATGATTTCAGTTCATGAATCTCCGTGAGACGACTGACGAGAGGCGGCTTCGGGACGAGGTCAGGGGGTTCCTGCGCGAGCACTGTCCCGCCCCAGAGGACGTGCCCTACGCGCTCGACGATCGGATGCAGTTCCTGCGCGAGTGGCAGCGCCTCTGCTATGAGGCCGGCTACGTCGGCCGGGCTTGGCCGGCGCAGTTCGGGGGTCGCGGCCGCCCGCCCGTAGAGCAGATCATCGTCGACGAGGAACTGGCGGCCGCCGGCGCGCCCGAGTTCCCCAACATCGTCGGCCTCGACGTCATCGGTCCCTCGCTGCTGGCCTTCGGCAACGACGTCCAGCGCGAGCGGTACGTGCCGGCGATTCTCTCCGCGGATGAGATCTGGTGCCAGGGTTTCTCGGAGCCCGATGCCGGGTCCGACCTGGGTTCGCTGCGCACACGGGCTGTGCCCACGGACGAGGAGTTCGTGATCAGCGGCCAGAAGACCTGGACCTCCTGGGGCCAGTACGCGAGATGGTGCGGCGTCCTGGCGCGCACCGAGCCACCGGAGACGCGCCATCGCGGGATCTCCTTCCTGATCGTCGACATGGAGTCCCCGGGGGTGGAGGTGCGGCCGATGACGCAGATCACCGGCCACGCGGAGTTCAGCGAGCTGTTCCTCGAGGATGTCGTGGTGCCCGGCGAGAACCTCCTGGGCGCGCTCGGACAGGGCTGGGAGATCGCGCTCCACACGCTCGCCCACGAACGCGGGACCGCCGCCTTGCCGCGCCAGGTCAAGCTGCGCACCTGGGTCGACCGCCTGGCTGCTGAGGCGTGCGCGCGCACGATCGATGGCCGGGCAATCGCCGATCACGAAGACACGCACCGTGCGCTCGCACGAGCGTTCATCGGGGTCGAGGTTCTGCGCCACCATGCGAGCCGGACGGTCGGAGCGTTCCTGGACGGGAGGCCGGTCGGGCCGGAGAGCTCCACGGTGAAGCTCGTGATGGCCGAGGCGGAGCAGCTGGTCGGGACGACCGCGCTGGAAGTGCTCGGCGAGAGCCTGTACGCCCCGGAGCGCCTCCAGGACAACGCCGCCAATGCGTTCTGGTATGAGACCTACCTGTTCTCGCGGACGGCGACGATCCTCGGGGGAACGCAGCAGATCCAGCGGAACATCATCGCGGACCGGATCCTGCAGCTTCCGAAGGAATAGTCATGGACCTCGAGCTGACCGACGAGCAGACTTGGCTGGCGCAGTCCGTCGAGCAGCTGCTGGCGCAGTCGCCCGGCGTGGAGACGTGGCCCGCGCTGGTCGAGTTCGGTGGCTTGGCCATCGCATCCGGCGAGGACGGACTGGGCGCGGTCGAGCTGGCCCTGGTGGGACGCACGCTCGGGCAATCCCTGGCCACCGTCCCGTTCATCGAGACCGCAGCGGCGCGCTACGCCACGCGTGGACACGCCTCGCCAGAGCATCCCGCGTTCGCGAGCCTGCACAGCGGTGAGGACGTCGTGGCCTTGTGTCTGCTCGAGGCCGGCGCGGGGTGGGAACTAGTCGGCTGCGCAACGAGCGCGAAGTCGCGCAACGCCGGCGTGACGGTGATCGAGGGCCGTAAGGTCGCGGTTCACAACGCGAACATCGCCCGCGAGCTGCTCGTGCTCTACAGCGATGGCGAGGACCGGCGGCTGGCGCTGATCGAACGCGACGCCACCGGGGTCAAGCTCACCCCGACGGCGTCCCTCGACGAGTCGCTGCCGACCGCGGCGGTCGGGCTGGCGGGAGTCGAGGTGCCGGACGGGCGAAGCTTGGCGCCGGATCAGAGCGAAGCCGTGCTCGCCCGCCTGCTGGCGATCGGCGGTGTGCTCGCGGCCAGCGAAGCCGTCGGAGCCGCCGCCGAGCTGGTCGAGCTGGCGCGCGACTACGCCGGGCAGCGGCGCCAGTTCGGTCGATCGATCGCGAGCTTCCAGGCCCTCCGCCACCTGCTCGCGGACATGCACGTCAAGCAGACGAGTGCCTGGTCGACGGTGTTGTTCGCCGCGGCCGCGCTCGAAGACGGGATCGAGGGCGCGGGGGCCACGGCGTCGGTCGCCAAGGCTTACGCGTCGCGCGCGACGCTCGAAGTCGCGCACGGCGCCCTGCAGGTGTTCGGCGGCATCGCGTTCACGGCCGAACACCCCGCCCATAGATTCCTGCGGCGAATTCTCGTCCGCGGAGGCCAGTTCGGCGATGCGCGCCACCACGAGCGGATGATCGGCCGTCAGCTGATCGCGGCCGCCCGTCACGAGGAGCTGGTCGCATGAGCGGACCCGAGCCTCACTACTGCGTGTTGCCGGGAGCCGGCGGCTCAGGGCTGTCGTGGGCACAGGTTCTCGAACCTCTCGGCGCCACCCTGCTCGAAGTGCCCGACGAGCGCGACGTCCCGGCAATGGCTTCGGCGATCGCGAAGTCCGTGCAGGAGCTGCCGCGCCCCTTGGTGCTGGTCGGCGCGTCGCTGGGGGCGATGGTCGCCTTGGAGCTGGCGCGAACCGTGCCCGTCGACGCGCTGGTGCTGATCGCCACCGGGTTCGGAATCGAAGTCAGCGACTCGTTGCTCGAGTGGGTTGCCGCCAACCCGCCAGACCTGCTGGCGAAGATGGCCAAGGCGTCGATCGTCGACCGCGAGGACGCAGACATGATCGAGCTCGTCACGCGCGATTTCGCCGCGCGCGGTCAGCCGGTGCTGCTCCGCCACCTGACGGCGCTCGGTGCCTACCGGCCCCAGGCGCTCGAGGCGCCGCCGCCGACGCTCGTGATCTGGGGTGAGGGCGACCGCAGCGTTCCGCTCGCCGACCATGTCGAGCTCGCGTTGCGCTGCCGCGGTGCCGTCGCTCCAGTCCCCGGCGCCGGGCACATGCCGTTCCTCGAGCGGCCGGCCGAGACGCTCGCGTGGATACGCACAGCCGAGAAGCTCATCCAGGTGCCGGCGGATGAGGCTGCGGTCGGCCAGCGCCCCGACTCGGCCACGGCCGCCTGAACCTCACCCCGCGGGGCCGGCCTCGGCCCACGCCCGGACTCACCCAGAGACTCGTCCTTGAGCTGACGTGACTTCGTCTATGTGCGCGCGGAAGCCCGTTTCAGCTAACACAACACCGACGCTGCGCGGCGAGTTTTTTACTTGACATCAGTTCAGGAAAACAGCTATGATGCCCGCGTCGTCATAGACGCCCCGATGCGTCTGTTCCCAAGGCATGAGGAGAGGACCGTGACCAGCAGCGCTTCCGTTACGACCGACGCCGCGCTAGAGCGCGCCGCGATCACCGACGTGCTCTACCGCTACGCGTCGTGCATGGACCGGTTCGACTTCGACGGCGTGCGATCGGTTCTGGCCGACGACATCTTCGCCCAGTACGGAAACAACGGCGAGCTGGACGGGGCCGACGAAGTGATGCGGTACTGCAAGGAGTTCACGGTGGACTGCCAGATGCAGCACCACTACCTCAACGTGTACCACGTGGACGTTGAGGGTGACCACGCCAAGGCGCTCGTGTACCACACCTCGCACCAGCTGTTCGAGCGGGCCCCGGGCATCATCCACCTGCTCGTCGGCCGGTATCACAACGAGCTGCGCCGCACCGATGACGGCTGGAAGATCTCGAAGCTCGTGCTCGAGCTCTGCTGGGGCGAGCGCCGCGCAGACCCGACCGGTTACCTGGCCGAGGTCGGCGGCCCCGGCCCCGCCGAGTGATCTGAGGCGCCGTCGTGTCTTCGCAAGCAACAGCATTTCAGGAGCGCCCGCGGATCGGCGTCGGAGACCTCGCGTTGCGCATCGAGGGACTTTCGAAGACGTTTCCCGGCACACGGGCGCTGACCGACGTGTCACTCGACATCCGTGCCGGCGAAGTGCACGCGCTCGTCGGACAGAACGGCTCCGGGAAGTCGACGCTGATCAAGACGCTGGCCGCGTATCACGCCCCCGACCCGGGCGCGCGCGCTGAGCTCGAGGGCGAGGAATTCGCGCTCGGGCATGACGTGCCCGAGGGGCTTCGCTTCGTCCACCAGGACCTCGGGCTCGTGCACGAGCTGAACGCGATGGACAACCTCGCGCTGCGAGGGGGCTTCATCAGCGGCGCCGTCGGCCGCGTTCGGTGGCGAGAGCAGGAGCAGGAGACCTATCGGATCCTCGAGCGCTTCGACGTCGAGCTCGACATCCACGCCCCGCTGGCCGAGGCGACGCCTGTCCAGCGGACGGTTGTGGCGATCGCCGGCGCGATGCAGGGCTGGCAGGGAGGGAGCGGCGTGCTCGTGCTCGACGAGCCGACGGCGGTGCTCCCGCACGACGAGGTGGAGCGGCTGCTCGAGATGGTGCGGGAGGTGCAGCGGGGAGGAACCAGCGTGCTCTACGTCTCGCACCGCCTTGACGAGATCTTCCAAATCGCGGACAGGGTGACGGTGCTGCGAGCCGGCCGCGTGGTGGCGACGCTACCGGTGTCGGAGGTCGATCACCGGAGCCTGGCGAAGTTGATGGTCGGCGAGGACGTCGATCCCGACTTTCGGGCGCCGGTGGCGGCCCGGCCGGACTCTCCGGTCGTGCTCGAGCTCCGAGACATCCGCGGCCACCGGCTGGACGGCGTCGACCTCGATGTCCACCAGGGCGAGATTCTCGGGATCGCGGGGCTCGCCGGTGACGGGGTGTTCGAGCTGCCCTACGTGATGGCCGGGCAGCCCCGCCACCCCGCCACCGGGACGATCCGGCTGCCCCAGATTTCCTCTGAATGGACGGACGTCGCGCAGGCGTTCGACCTCGGCATCGCGCTCGTGCCGGCCGACCGAGCGCGGGAGGCGATCATCCCCGACTTCTCCGTCAGCGAGAACCTGACGCTCTCCGTCCTCGATCGGCTCACCTCCCGCGGCAAGCTCGGCGAAGCGGCCGAGCGCGAGCTGGTGGAGCGCTGGATGGGTCAGCTCGGGATCGTGACCGCTGGCTCCGACGCCCTGATCTCCACGCTCAGCGGTGGCAACCAGCAGAAGGTGGTCGTCGCTCGCTGTCTGGCCCGCGATCCCGCGCTGCTCGTCCTCGCCGAGCCCACGGCGGGAGTCGACATCGGCACGCGCGTCGCGATCTACGAGCTGATCGCCGGGCTCGCCCGGGGCGGCCTGACCGTGGTCGTGTCCTCCTCAGACCTGGGTGACCTGCTTGCCATGTGCACGCGGATCGCCGTGCTCCGGGAGGGACGGGTGGTCGCCGAGCTTGCCGGCGAGGGACTTACTGAACATGCATTGGTGAATGAGATCGAGGGAGGACACAGTGCCGACGGTGCCAACAACCCAACCGAATGAGCTAGCGTCGTCCGCCGCGCCGGGGCCCGGCGCTCAGGTCAATTCAACGGCGACACGCCCGGCACGCCCCTCGCTCGGCAAACGCATTGTCCGCGGACTGGCGTTCGACAAGATCGGCGCCGTCTATGTGTGGCTGGTGCTCGTGGTCGTGTTCTCGATCTGGGTGCCGGCCACGTTCCCCACCTCGGCGACGCTGAAGCAGATCCTGAATGCCAACGCGATCACCGCGATGGCGGCGCTCGCGATCACGATTCCCTTGGCCGCGCGCGTGTTCGATCTCTCGTTCGCCTACACGATGTCGTTGACCGGCGTCGTCGCCGCGCACTTCATCTCGGTCGGCGTTCCGCTCGTGCCCGCGCTGCTGCTCGCGCTCGCCACGGGGGTGGCGATCGGGGTGATCAACGGGATCGTCGTCGTCGGCATGCGGATCGATTCGTTCATAGCCACGCTGGCAACCGGATCGCTGATCCAGGCGCTGATCACGATGGCGACCGGGGACACCCCGATTCTCAACGTCAAGCTCGCCGGAAGCTTCGCGAAGATCGGCCAGACGACGATTGACGGCTTCATCCTGCCGGTCCTGTACGTGTTCGTGCTGGCGCTGGCGATGTGGTTCCTGCTCGAGCACACCGCCACCGGGCGAAGGCTTTACGCGACGGGGTTCAATCCCGACGCGTCAAAGCTGGCGGGCGTACGCGTGAACCGCCTCCGGTTCATGTCGCTCGTTGCCTCTGGCACGCTCGCCGGGGCCGCGGGGATCGTGCTCGCGTCGACGATCTCATCCGGGTCACCGACGGCCGGCCCTCCGTACCTGCTGCCTGCCTTCGCAGCCGCGTTCCTCGGCGCCACCCAGCTCAAGCACGGGCGGTTCAACGCCTGGGGAACGCTGATCGCGGTCCTGCTGCTGGGGACCGGAACCACCGGCCTCGCGCTTGCCAATGCGCCGGCATGGGCCAACGACATGTTCGTGGGGGTCGTGTTGATCGCGTCGCTCGCAGTTACCGGTATCCAGCGCCGCTCCACCGGCGCAGGCAACGGGAGGGTGGCGCTCCTCTGGCGCCGCCTCCGCCCGACCACGAGTACCTGACGGCTGCCGTCAGCAGAACCAAACCGTTCGTCAATCGAGTAGGAGGAGATCCGAGATGTCGTTGTCAACCCCGGCCTGGAGCCGAATCCGCCGGGCCGCAGTGCTGGCCCTGATAGCCGCCGCGCTCGCGGCCGCTGTCGCAGCCTGCGGCTCTTCGAGCAGTAGCTCGTCCACGACCGCGAGCAATGCCGCGGCGACCAATTCGGGAAGCGCATCGGGCGCCAGCAGCCAGGCCACACAGATCGTTGCCCAGGCCTCTCAGCGGCCATCCGTGATCACGGTCACCGCGCCGGTCGGAAAGACGGTCCCGTCGGGCAAGAAGATCGTGTTCATCAGCTGCGGTGCGGCGCAGTGCGAGCTTCAGGGCAGCATCATCGCGCAGGGCGCCGCCAAGCTCGGCTGGACGGCCTCGACGATCGCGACCGATGGATCGCCGGCGCAGATCCAGAACGCGTTCAACACCGCGCTCCGCAACGGCGCCAACGCGGTGATCGTCAACGCCACGCTGCGCTCGGAGATCGCGCCTCAGCTCGCCGCGGCGCAGGCCAAGGGCGTGCCGGTGGTGGAGTGCTGCGCGACCGATCCGCTGGCTCCGCCCGTGATCTACAACACGAGCACCGCCGCGCAGAGCGCGACGATCGGGAAGTACCTGGCCGCCGAGGTGGTGGCCGACAGCAAGGGGAAGGCCAACACGCTGTACGTCAACATCCCGGCCTACACGATCCTGGCGACACTCGGGACGCAGTTCAAGACGAGCTACCAGCAGCTCTGCCCGAGCTGCACTTACGCGTCGCTCGACGTGCCGCTGACCGGGCTTGCCACCGCCACGAACACGATCGTGTCCTACGTCCGCAGCCACCCGTCGGTCAACTACGTTGCCCTGTCGGTCACGGATGCGCTCGACAACGGACTCCCAGCCGCCCTGTCGGCGGCCGGCCTGTCCCACGTCAAGATTGTGGGTCAGGGCGGAGGTCCGACCTCGTTCCAGTACATGTCCCAAGGCCAGGAGCTTGCCCTGGTGCCGTTCGACTACTACGACGTCGACTACATGATGCTCGATTCGCTGGCTCGGCACTGGGCGGGAGTTCCGGTCCAGCTCACCGCGCCGCCGCTGTGGCTGATCACGAAGGCGAACCTGCCTGCCAACCACACGCAGCTGTTCCCCAACGTCACCGACTACCAGAGCCAGTTCCTGAAGCTCTGGGGCAAGTCATAGCGCGCTGAACGCAGAAGAGCCGGCTCCCGAGCTCCGGGAGCCGGCTCCTTCGCTTAATTAAGGTCACTGACATGAGTTCGAGTTGTTCAGATGCGCCGATCTGGAGCTACGCCGCGCGAATCCTCGCCCTCGTGGGTGTGGCGCCGGGCACAGCGCGGTCGAGGCTGCTTGCGGCATGAGCTTGGCTTCCGCGAAACCGATTGCCGAAGGTCTGTTCGTCGACGCCGGCGGCGAGGTGCGACTGCTCGGTTCAGAGTGCGGTCAGTGCGGCGTGGTCACCTTCCCCAAGCAGGCTTCGTGCCCCCGCTGCACTTCGCTTGACGTGAGCGACCGGCTGCTCAGGCGCCGAGGGACATTGTGGTCATGGACGATCCAGTGCTTCCCGCCCAAGTCGCCCCCATACGCCGTCGAGGATCCCGACGCGTTCGAGCCGTTCGGCGTCGGCTATATCGAGCTACCTGATGAGGTAAGGGTGGAGGCGCGCCTGACCATCGCCGATCCGGAGCAGCTACGGATCGGGATGCCGATGGAGCTGACGTTGATTCCCGCGCCCAGCGTCGCGCCGTCGGACGTGATGACGTATGCGTTCGGACCGGCCGACGAGGCCATCTCATGACCGTCGTCGAGGATGTCGGGATCATCGGGATCGGGATACACCCTTTCGGTCGTCACCCGGGAGTGTCCGGCCTCGAGATGGCGGCCGTCGCCGCTCGGTCCGCGCTCTCGGACGCCGGCGTTCGCTGGAACGAGATCGATTTCGCCGCCGGCGGATCGGATGCCGCCGGAAACGCCGACACGACCGTCGCCGCGCTTGGCCTGACCGGGATTCCATTCATCAACGTCAAGAACGGATGTGCAACAGGGGGATCCGCGCTTATCACCGCCCACGCGATGCTGGCTGCGGGAGCGGCAGACCTGGCACTCGTGATGGGGTTCGACAAGCATCCACCCGGCGCGTTCAACCCGCTTCCCGAGGACTGGGGCCTCGGCTCGTGGTACGGCGAGACTGGACTGATGCTCACAACGCAGTTCTTCGCCATGAAGATTCAGCGGTACATGAGCGAGCACGCAATCAGCGCCTCGACGCTCGCCAAGGTCGCGGCTAAGGCGTTTCGCAACGGCGCCGCGAATCCCAATGCGTGGCGCCGGAAACCTCTGTCCGAGCAGGAGATCCTGTCCTCGCGGATGCTCAATCATCCACTGACGCAGTACATGTTCTGCTCCCCCGGCGAGGGTGCCGTCGCGCTCGTGCTCGCCCGCGGGAAACGGCTGCGGGATGTACCGCGGCGCACCGTGTATCTGCGGTCGGTCGCATTCCGCACGCGCAAGTTCGGCTCATTCGAAGTGTTCAGTCCCTCGATCCCGATCGAATCGGCGCCGTCGCCGACCGCCGACGCGGCCGCCGCGGCGTTCGCCCAAGCCGGAATCGGCCCCGATGACGTCGACATTGCCCAGCTGCAGGACACCGAATCAGGCGCAGAGGTGATGCACCTAGCCGAGACAGGCCTGTGTCAGCACGGCGAGCAGGAGCAGCTCATCCAGCGCGGCGCGACCGATATAGGCGGCAGGCTCCCCGTCAACACCGACGGCGGTTGTCTCGCCAACGGTGAGCCGATCGGCGCGTCCGGGCTGCGTCAGGTGCACGAGATCGTCCTGCAGTTGCGCGGCGAGGCCGGCGCGCGGCAGACGCCGGGGCCGCGGCGGGTCGGCTTCACGCAGGTGTACGGCGCGCCCGGCGTGAGCGCGTGCGCAGTCCTCAGTCGCTAGGGTCCGCGCACGTTCTCCACGCCGGCTTGTCCGTTGGCCGCGAGGCCCCACAGGTAGGCGCGACCAATCATCACCGCGCGGGCACCGGCTCCCGGAACGCCGCCAGGTTGTCCGAGAGCGTTACGCCCGCCTCGCACCCGGCGATGAGGGCCATGTAAACCGACTTGGGCAGTCGCCTCCTCGCCCGGCGCTGAGCCTCGGCAACCGTCTCAAACCATGCGCTGCGCATCAGCGGACCTCTCCTCATGAATCGAACTCAATTTATGACAGTTTCGAGTGCATTTCGGCAACCGCGCAACGAGATCGCTGCATCGCCGCTGCCCAGTCTGTTGACGCTTGCGGCCGCGATCGGTATCTTTTGCTTTACTGACCTGAAGTCGACTCGAACTTTTGGGTTCGTGATGGCCCCGGAGGGAGCAAAGATGGACAGCGTGGACCTACTCGTCATCGGCGCGGGGATGGCAGGCGCGACGGCCGCAGCCCGCGCTGTGCAACAGGGCGCGTCGGTGGTCGTCGTCGAAAAGGCTCCGGCCATCGGTGGATCGGCCGTGTACGCCGGGTTTGTGTGGACCGCCCCCAGCGAGGAGGTGATGCGCCGCGAGAATCCCGAGGCGGATCCGGCGCTCACGGCACGGCTGGTCGAGGGGTTCGAGCCCGCGCTCGAGTGGGTGCGGTCGCTCGGCGTCGAGATCGGGGAAGCGGTCAGTGTGCTCGGTTTCGGCCGGGGCCATCCGGTTAACGTGGCCGGTCTGATGATGCGCTGCGAGAGGATCGTGCGAGAGGCGGAAGGGTCTGCTCTGCTCACGAAGTCGACTGTCGAGCGACTGCTGGTGGAAGATGGCGCGGTCGTCGGAGCCGAGGTCGTCGACGGAGCCGGCGAGCGCCGGGTGATCAGGGCCGTCCACACGCTGCTGGCGAGCGGAGGCTTCGGCGGGGATCCCGATCTGCGAGCCCAGCTGATCCATCCACAGGCGCGCGACATGGCGCTCCGGGCAAACCGGCAGAGCACCGGTGACGGCCTCCGGCTCGGGCTCGCGGCCGGCGCCGCGTTCGGGCGCGAGCACGCCGGCTTCTACGGCCACGTGGTGGTCGCGCACGTGCCGTTCTCCGACCCCACCGAGTTCGTCAACCGGACCTTCTACCACAGCGAGCATGGGGTGTTGCTCAACCTCGAGGGCAAGCGATTCTGCGATGAGACGGTCGGGGACCACATCACGCCCCTCGCGCTCATCGAGCAGCCCGAGGCGCGCGCGCTGCTCGTTTACGACCAGCGCGTGCACGAGGATTGGGAGCTGCAACCGTACGTCGAAGGCGTCGAAGCGGTCGACAAGTTCCAGCTCGCCTACCGTATCGGCGCCCGCTGCGCGATCGCCGACTCACTCGAAGAGTTCGAGGAGCTTCCCGAGGAGTGGGGGTATCCGGGTCCGCGGGTCCTCGAGTCGTTACGGGACTTCAACCGGCAATGCGAGCTCGGCGAGCCGGCGCCCCCGCGGGTCAAGGATGCGACACCGCTGCTCACGCCGCCCTACTACGTGATCGAGGTCGTTCCGGCGATCACGTTCTCGTTCGGAGGGCTGCTGATCAACGCCGGAGCGCGGGTTCTCGACGAGCAGGGCGTGCCGGTCCCCGGTCTACTCGCGGCCGGTGCCGACAGCGGCGGCGTGTTCCATCGGGCCTACGCCGGCGGACTGGCCAACGCGCTCGTGTTCGGGCTCCAGGCGGTGGACACCGCGGTGGCGTCGCTGGCGCCAGCGCCTGCCAGGTGACGGCCGGCGCCTGGCGGGGCCTCGCTGCGCTCGGCGTCCATGGGGCCTCGCACCCCGTCCGGACGGGGTCGCACGGCCCCACGGATGCCGCGGAGCGGCCCCCTACAAACCGCAAGGCGATCGGCGCCGCGTTTCAGCTCCTCAGCGCCACAGGCTCCTCCGCCCGCTCCTGCGCGGACGGCGTGCCCGGTTGATCGAACATCAGCACGCCCCGCATGTTGATGCCGGCGTGCATGTCGGCATAGCCCTGATTGATGTCGTCGAGCGAATAGGTGCGGGTGAGCATCGGCTCCAGCCGTAGCTGACCGCTGCGCCAGAGGTCGAGCAGACGTGGGACGTCCTTGGATGGCGACATCATTCCGTAGATCGCGCCTTGGATGCGCTTCTGATACATGGTCAGCTCGAGCAGGCCGAGCGGCACGTTGGTCGGGGCCTCGGAGCCTGCCGCGGTGACGACAACCGTCCCCGCCTTGCGGATCGCGGAGAACGCGGCCGCGACGTGATCGCCGCTGATGACTCCGACGCAGATGATCTCGGCGTCGGCTCCCTGACCGTTCGTGAGCGCGCGCCCGAGCTCGGCCGCCTCGTCGTGGCCGGCGAAGGCATCGGTCGCGCCGAGCTCGAGCGCGACTGTGCGCTTGAGCTCGACTGGATCGACCGCGATGATCCGCGAGGCACCGGCATGCTGCGCTCCCTGGACCGCGCTTGTGCCGATTCCGCCGATTCCGGTCACGATCACGACGTCCCCGGGGCGGACGCCCGCGGCGTTCACCGCCGACCCCCACCCGGTCGGGACGGCGCAGCCGAGCAGCGCGGCGATGTCGAGCGGAACGTCGCTCGGGATCTTGATCGCGCTCCATTCGGGCATCACGGTGTATTCGGAAAACGCCGACAGGAGTCCCGCCTGGGCGACGTCCTCACCGCCGAGGTGCATGCGAAACGTTCCGTCCAGCTGATTGCCCTCGAGCATCAGCGCGCCGTTGTCGCACAGCGCCTGCATTCCGCTCGCGCACCACCGGCACCGACCGCATGCGGGGATGAACGACGTCACGATGTGGTCGCCGACGCTCACGCTGCGGACGCCAGGTCCGACGGCCTCGACGACTCCGGCGGCCTCGTGGCCACCGGCGAAGGGAAGGTGCCCGACGGTGATGTCGCCGGTGGCGAAGTGATCATCGGAGTGACACAGCCCCGCGGCGACAATCCGGACGAGGACCTCGTGGTCGCGCGGTGGATCGAGCTCGACCGTCTCCACCTCCCATTTACCGGGAACCTGCTTCAACAGCGCCGCTCTGGTCTGCATGGCGATCTCCTCTCTCGAATGCGACAGCGTCAGTACATCGCGCCGACGACGCCGCCGTCGACCGCGAGCACCGCGCCGGTGGTGAAGCTCGAGGCATCGCTGGCGAAGTACAGCGCGGCCCCGACTATCTCTTCCGGGCGGCCGGCGCGCCGGAGGGGAAACCCGGCCGCCTGGGCCTGGAACTTGTCCATGTCCCACCCGCGCGCGATGTCGGTCAGGAACGGTCCCGCCATGATGCAGTTGACGCGGACCTTCGGACCGAGGGCGTCGGCGAACCCGGCGGTCAGCGCGATCAACCCCGCCTTGGCCGCGCCGTAGGGGAGGATGTCGGCGGTCACGCGGACGGCGCCGATGCTCGAGACGTTGATGATCGAGCCGCCGTCCCCCTCGGCCATCCGGGCGCCGATGGTCGCGGTCAGGCGGAACGGCCCCTTGAGGTTGACCGCCTGGACCTTGTCCCACAGCTCTTCGCTGATCTCCTCCGGTCGCGAGTAAAGGGGTGACACGCCCGCGTTGTTGACGAGGACGTCGACCCGGTCGAAGCGTTCGTAGGCGGCCTCGACGAGGCGGTCGAGTTCCTCCCAGTGCCCGACGTGGCACGGATGGGCGAGCGACTGGCGGCCGCGCTCGCGGATCTCGCGCGCGACCTGCTCGCAGGCGTCGGGCTTGCGGCTCGACACGATCACGTCGGCGCCCGCGTCGGCGAGGCCGAGCGCGATCGCCCGGCCCAGGCCTCGAGTGCCGCCGGTGACGAGCGCGACCCGCCCGCTGAGGTCAAAGCCGGCTGCCGTCACCCCGTCCTCTTCCCGCTCTGCTCGGTTGGCAGCCACAAACCGCATCACCAGGCTCGCGGAGTCGGCCGGGGTTGGGAATCGGCCCGCATGAGCTCGACGACGGTGCGGTCCGCGTCCCAGTTGGCGTGCGTCAGCCGCCGCGGCGAAACGCAATCTCCGATCGTCCGCACGATCGCGCCGCTTTCAGGGGGCAGCGCGGCCAATCCGTCGTTGCTGATCGTCCCGGCGTGCACCGCGACGAAGTCCGCCGGCAGCTCGAGCCGATCGCCGGTGAGCGCATGCACGAGCGTGACGTTGCCGTTGCGGATCCCGTTGACATGGACGAGTGGATGAAGCGAGACGCGGCGCTGTCCCAGGCGGCCCAGCAGCGGGCCGATGCTCTCGAACGGGATCGCGGCGCCGACGCTCCGCGCCGGCGTCAGGAGCGCGACCGATAGCCCGGCGTCCCCCAGCAACTCGGCGGCGCTGACCGCCTCCCAGAAACCCGTCCCGTCGTCGGCGACCACGGCGTGCTTTCCGTCGACGTGCGCGCCGCCGAGCAGATCCCACACGGTGGTCAGCCTGGCGCTGCCGTCGTGCTGGAACACTGGTGCGAGCGGCCGCGCCCCGGTAGCGAGGATGATCGCGTCGGCGGCATTGGCAATTTCTCCGAACCGCCCAGGGGTGATCTCCGCTCCGGTTCGTATGTCGACGCCGAGCCGCCGCGCCTCGTGCTCGAGGTGGAGGATGAGCGCGAACACGCCGGCGCGGCTCGGGACCGCCGCCGCCAGGCGGAGCTGCCCACCGAGTCGCTCTTCGCGCTCGTACAGGACCACGTCGGCTCCGAGCTCGGCGGCGAACCGTGCGGCCTCCAGGCCGGCGGGGCCACCGCCGACCACCGCCACCCTCAGCCCGCGCCGACGCGGCGCCAGGAGCCGCTCGTCGAACCACCGTTCACGGCCGGTGCGCGCGCTCGCGGCGCACAGGATCCCGCCGGGAAACGTACGGCACTCCTGGTTGAGACCGATGCAAGGGCGGATCGATCGGGTCATTCCGTGCCGGGCTTTCGCCGGCCACTCAGGGTCGACGATCAGCTGGCGCGCCATGCCGACCAGGTCGGCCGCTCCGCGCTGCAGGATCGCCTCGGCCATCGTCGGGTCCACGATCCTGCCGGCGACCAGGACGGGCAGCGTCGTGTGCTGCTTGACGGCGTGCGCAGCATCGACGGCGACGCCCTCGCAGTGCGTGATGTCCTTCACGTAAGCACCGCGCTGCCCGAGAGTGATGCTGAGGTAATCGACGCCTCCGCGCTCTGACAGGCGCTGGGCGATCGCGATCGCGTCGTCGACGTGCATTCCCTCCGGGATCTCCTCGTCGGCGCTGAGGCGCACACCGAGAACGCAGTCGGCGTCGCAGCGCTCGCGGATACCGGCGATGATCCGCTCGAGAAACCGCATCCGGCCTGAAAGCTCGCCGCCGTACTCATCCTCGCGCCGGTTCGACGCCGGGGAGAGGAATTGCGCGATCAGGTAGCCGTGCGCGGCGTGCAGCTCGATGCCGTCGTAGCCGGCCCCGCGAACGTCCACCGCCCCCGCGATGAACGCCTCGATCAACTCCTCGATCTCAGCGGCCGTGAGCGGGTGCGGCGTCGATGCGTCGCGAGGCGATCTGATCGCCGAGGGCCCCACCGGTGCATATTCCGAAGCGCCGCCGACGCCCTCGCGCCCGAGGTGGTTCAGCTGGCAGAGGATCGCCGCCCCGTGGCGGTGCACTCGCTCGGCTCGCCGCGCCATCTGCGCCAGCGCGTCCGGATTCCACGGTTCGGCACGGCGGCGGTCTCGGAGCACGCCGCTGCGGTGCGTCGTTGTCGCGCCGGTGATCATCGCGGCTACGCCGCCCGCCGCGCGGGCTTCCCAGAAGGCGATGTCGTCGTCGGTCGGCACGCCGCGGTTGGTCATCGCCGTGCCGTGGGGCACGGCCACGATCCGGTTCTTCAGCCTGAGCGGGCCGAGGCGCGCCGGCGAGAACAGCGTCTCGAACGCGTGCCTCTGAGCGGGCGCCTCGAGGACCATGTCGGTCAGACGGACGACCCATCGGCCGCCAGCTGCGGATCCGGTGCCACCGTGTCACGCGACGGCCGGCACGCCAGCAAGCGGGTCGTCTTGTACGACATGACCTCCACGCCCTTCTGGTTGAGCACCGTGTGACTCACGCCCAGGATGCCGTGGCCGGGGCGGCTCTGCGACCGTCGCGCCGACTCGACCGACACCTCGACGTGAACCGTGTCTCCGCAGAAAACCGGTGCGATCATGCGCAGCTCTTCGAGTGCAAGGAACGCCCTACCTTGGTGCGTGTGCCCGGTCTGGACATAGAGACCCTCGGCGAACACCAGAGTCAGCAGAAACGGGGCCACGCGACCCTTGAACAGTGAGTTGCTCTTCGCGTAGTCGGCGTTGATGAAGATCTCCTCGAAGATCCCAGCGAAGGTGACGAAGTTGACTATGTCAGCCTCCGTCACCGTGCGCCCCATCGTCGTGTGCACCTGTCCGACTTCAAAGTCGTCGAAGTACCAATCGTGATCAGCCGACATGCTCGAGGCTCCTCTCCGCCGTCTCCTCGACCATGGCCTTGACTTTGACGCGGTGGAACTTCCCTAGCTCGGTGCGCGGGATGTCGTCGGTCACGATCAACCGCTCGGGGAGGTTCTGCTTGGGCAGGCCCTGCTCGATCAGGTGGCCGCACAGCTCCTCGAGCGTGAGCGACTCGTCGGTGCGCTCGGCGACCGCGACGATCACGGCCCGCTCGCCGAGCCGCGGATGAGGCTCTCCGACCACCACGACCATCGCAACCTTGGGATGCTTGACCAGCATGGTCTCCATCTCGATCGGATCGATCTGCAGCCCGCCGCGCCGGATGATGTCCTTGGTGCGTCCGCTCCAGCTCACATATCCCTGCGGGCTCTGCACCATCAGATCGCCGCTCCGGTAGAAGCCGTCTTTCGTTACGGCCTTTGCGGTCGCCTCCGGCTGCCCTGCATAGCCCATGAACAGGTTCGGGCCGCGGCATTGGTACTCGCCCGCGCTGCCTGGCTCCACCGGCTTGCCGGATGTGCCGAGGATCCTGTGCTCGAGCCCGGGGAACGGGACCCCGTCCTGGCGCAGCCGGACCTCGGGGGGATCGTCGAGGCGGCCGATCGCGTGACCCGGGCATTCCGAGCACCCGTACACCCGCACGATCGGGAACCCCAGCTCGCGCTCCCCGTCCTCGAACAGAGAGTCGGGACCGGCTCCCGAGGTCACGACCCGAACCGAGCGCAGGCAGGAGCGCATCTCAGGGTCGAGCGTGAGCAGGTCGAAGATGTGCGTCCCCATCGTGATGAAGTACGTCCCGCCCCAGCGCTCGATCGCCTCGGCCACCGGCTGCGTCCGCCATCGGGCGATCGGCAGGATCGAGGCGCCGTACAGCAGCGGCATGTAGACCTCGAACACCGAGCCGCCGGCGTGGCCGTAGGGCGCGAACGCGACGTGGACGTCGCTCTCGGTGTAACCGGTCGCCGCCCCGAATTGCCTCGCGGCATACACGAGTGCCTCGGTGCAGTGGAGGATGCTCTTGGGCGTCCCGGTGGTTCCGCCGGTCGAGAGCACCAGACAGGGCTGGCACGGGGCCGGCCTGGCCGGCTCGATCGGCGGCCCGCTCCGGGCCGCCTCTTCCAGCTGTAGCGGGACCCCCGCGTCCGCCGGCCCGTCTCCCTTCAGCATTACCGGGCCGTCCTTCAGCTGCGCGCTCATCCGCGCCAGCGTCTCCCGCCACTCCGCCTTCTCGAGCAGGTCGGCCTGAAGCACCAGGCCGCGGCAGTTCAGCTGCTCGAACGTGTTGAGCGCGAGGGTGGGCGAGACGTGCGCGGACTGGGGCGCCAGCGCGGCGCCCACCACCGAGGCGGCCACCTCGAGCACGATCCCCTGCCAGGAGTTCGCCATCACCGCGAGCACGAATTCGCCCGGGGCGAGACCCGCTTGGACGAGCGTTCCGGCCAGCCTCTGCGCCTGCTCCCAGAGCGCTCCGTAGGTCAGCTGCGTCTCACCCGTGATCGCGATGCGATCGGGATGCCGCTCTGCTCCGCGCTGGACGATGTCCGCGAGCGTGATGTCCTCCCAATAGCCAAGGCGCCGGTACTCCTGCTGCACCTCGAGTGGCAGGAGCGGGTGCTGGTGCCGGGGCGGCGCCTGGCTTTCGGTGCTCATCTGGCTGGTTCCTCCGTCTTCGCGGTACGCGGGCTCAAGGCCCTGAACTGTACGCGCTCAGCGCTGGAAAATCAAGCTGACTTCAGTTCAATAGTCGTCCTGCGGCCGTTATCCAGCGGACGGTCTCCTCAGGTCGCTCGAGATAAGGCAGGTGTCCCGCGCCGGCGATCGGGACGAGCAATCCGTGGCAGCGCAGCGCGAGCTCGACGTGGGCGCTAAGGGGCACGCCCGGGTCCTCCGTGCCCCACAGCACCAACGTGGGGGGCGGATCCGACAGCGGCTCAGGCCGGTGCTCCGAGAGCACCTGCATGTGGCTGAGCAGCACCGCGACGCCGCGAGCTTCGAAGTCGCGGGCGACCACCTCGGCGAGCGGCTCGGGCGCGAAATCGGCGAGCACGCCGCGGGCCATGGCGGCGAGCAGATCGGGCGGATTCGCGGCGATCCGTGCGAGCACCGACGGATGGACGTCGATCCCGAACCCGGCCGCGATCAGGACGAGCGCGTCGACCGGGACATACCGTGCCAGCTCGAGTGCCACGAGGGCCCCGAGTGAGGAGCCGACTACCACGCGCGGCCGCGGAAGTGTTTGCACGCACGGCGCCAACGAGGCCGCCATCGCCGGCACGGCGGGCTCATCGGGGAGTGGCAGCACGATCGCGTCTGGCAGCTCGGCGGCGGCGCGTTGCCAGACGAGACCGGCGCTGCCAGAGCCGGGCAGCACCGCGTGCGCTACCGCGCCCACGCCACCTGCGTGTCCGCCTGAGCGCGGGCGATCGCCCGAGCCGCGGCGCGACCCTCGGCGATCGCGTGCGAGAAATGCCGGGGGACGATCGCGTCTCCGATCACGAGCGCATTGGCGCCCTCCGGAAGCAGCGCTTGCCAGTCCCGGGGCTTTCGCTCGCAGACCACGATCACCGCGTCAGCAGCGATCCGTTCAGTGTCTCCGGTGGCCGTATGCCGTAGCTCGACGCTTCCCTCGCCGGCCGCGACCAACCCGGTCAGCGGGCGCATCATCATCCGGCTGCCCCGCAGGCGAGGCGCCAGCTGAATCCGGCTCTCCCCCGGGATCGCGGTCGCGAACGCCGTCCCCGGGCTGACGACCGTGATCTGACCGGCGCCCGACGCAATCCCGAGCTCGACCGCGTTCACCGCGGGCCACCAGCCGAAGCCGTCGTCGACGACGACCAGATGCGACACGCCGGCCAAGCCCTCGGCGCCGGCCGCGATCGCGGCAGATGCGGTGCGGGTGAATCCCGCCGCCGCGCCGTCAGGAAGGACCTCTTCGGCGCCGGACGCGATCACGATCGCGTCGAAGCTCTCGAGTGCGGCGGCGTCCGGTTCGGCGCCGAGGCGCAGCTCGAGGTTCTCGTTCTCGAGCGCGGCCCGGTAGAACTCGATCATCCTCAGCCAGCCGTCCCGATGCGGCGCGGCGCCGGCGAGTGCGAGTCCGCCGCCGATGGCATCCGAGCGCTCCCACACGACCACCTCGCGATGGTTGCCTCGGGCGAGCGTGGTCGCGCACTCGAGCCCGGCCGGCCCGGCGCCGACGACGGCGACTCGTCCCGCGGCTCCCGGGAGCCCCGGGCCGACGATCAGCGGGCGAGCCGGCCGCTCGCGCTCGCCGGGTGGGGCGAGGTCAGGATTGACGGAGCACAGCAGCACCGGTTCGAACATCCGGCAGTCTTCGTTGCAGGCGGTGCAGGGCCGGACCGCGCGCCGGTCACCGGACAGGATCTTGTTCGGGAGCTCGGGATCGGCGATCAGTCCCCTGGCCATACCGACCAGGTTGGCGCCCCGGGACAGAGCCGCCTCCATCTCCGGCTGGTCGCGGAAGGCCTGCGAGATCAGCAGCGGCCGTTCGGTCAGCGCGCGCAGCCGCGGCAGCGGCTCGAGCAGCGGGGGCGCGGCGGTGCTCATGTCGCGCACGTAGGAGCCACGCATTCCGACCGTGAGGTTGACGTACTGGATCTCCGGGTGAAGCTGGCTCAGGAGCTCCGCGAGCTGCTCCTCGGTCAGCCCCGCGTCATCGGCGTCGCCCACCGACAGCCGGATCCCGATCAGCGCATCGGGTTCCGGCTCGCGGATAGCGTCGACGATCCGCCAGAGGGGCGCGGCGCGCTCGGCCACCGTCTCGGCGTCCGGGTTCGTCACCGGCGAGAGGAATGTGCCGAGCAGGTAGCCGTGGGCGGCATGGAGCTCGACCCCATCGAACCCGGCAGCGAGCGCGTTGGCCGCGGAGGTGACGAACGCATCCAGGATGCTCTCGAGTTTCGCCTCACCCATCTCGCGAGGGGCGGTCGGCTCACGACGCGAGCGGACGGTCGACGGGGAGACCGGGGAGTAGTACGTCGGCGCTCCGAGTGTCTCGCGGCCGAGGTGGATGAGCTGGAAGACGCCGACCGCTCCGCCGCGATGAATCGCCGCAGCCCGGCGTCGCAGCGCCGGCCGCACGTCAGGCCGCCACGAGGCCGTCAGGTTCCCCCGGCGGTTGAACGAATCGAGTGAGACTACGCTGCCGCCGACGATCGCCATCGCCGCGCCGCCCTGCGCCAGGCGCTGCCAGTACTCGGCGTCGCCGGCGGTCGGCGTGCCGTCCGACACCGCGCCGCTCGCGTGCGCTGTGGCGACGAACCGGTTGCGCAGCCGGATCGCGCTAGTGAGCTGGAACGGTTCGGCGAGCGGCGTCACTGCGCGCGTACTGTACGAGTTCTTTGAACCAATGTCAATTTGTTTGGCCGGGGCAGTTTGCATCCGAGCAGAACCCGCATAATCCCGTCTGCTACTGGGTAGAGCCAACCACTTGCATCGGACGGACGCTTCCATCATACTTATCAACATGAATTCGATTCGGACAGCGAATGCGGCCGCATTGCCGGGGCCGGAACCAGGCCCGGTCAAGCTCAGCTCGCGCCTGGAGGGCAAGGTCGCCGCGGTGACGGGAGGAGCCGCCGGCATCGGACAGGCGATCTGCCTGCGCCTGGCGGCCGAAGGCGCGCGAGTCGCCGTTCTCGATCTCGATCAGGCCCGGGCCCAACAGACCGTCGAGGCCGCCGGCGGCGGGGTCGCGACCGCCGTGGACGTGAGCGACTCGGGCGCGGTCGACGCCGCCATCGCGAGGATCGAGAGCGAGCTGGGTCCGCTCGACATCTTCGTCAACAACGCCGGCGCCACCGGCGCCGAGCACGTCATGCGCGTGGGCGCTCGCGCCGACGCGCAGCGTGCCGAGGCGGCGGCCGGTGAGATCAAGACGCCGCTCGACGCGCTCGTGCGCCTGCGTGACGACGAGTGGAGACGACTCCTTGCGATCCACCTCGACGGGACGTTCTACGGCACGCGCGCCGCAACGCGCTCGATGGTCGAGCGAGGGGAGGGCGGCGTGATCGTGAATATGGCCTCAGTGTGCGGCATCGAGGGCTGCCCCGGGCACCCGCACTACTCGGCCGCGAAGGCGGGCATCATCGGCTTCACGCGCTCGGTCGCCAAAGAGCTCATCCTTCAGGGCGTCCGCGTCAACGCGGTCGCGCCCGGGTTCATCGACACGTCGACCGGGAGCGGCCCTGTCAACCAGAACCGCCGTGACATGGCGCTGCGGACGCCCGCCGGCAGGCTCGGGACGCCGGCCGAGGTCGCTGCCACGGTCGCCTTCCTGGCCTCCGACGACGCGTCGTACTTCGTCGGCGCCACCCTCAGCCCCAACGGCGGCCTAGTCACGGCGGTGTAGCGATGCTCGAGGACAAGATCGGCCTTGTAACCGGCGCCGGCCAGGGGATCGGCCGGGCGATCGCGCTGGAGATGGCGCGCCAGGGAGCCGCCGCCGTGGCGGTGGCCGACCTCAACCTCGAGGGCGCGGAGGAGACCGCGGCGCTGATCCGCGACGCCGGCGGCGAGGCGCAGGCAATTGAGGTGAACCTCCGTGACCGCGACCAGATCGAGGCGATGGTGGCCCAGGCGGCCGACAGCTTCGGTGGCCTCGACGCGCTGTTCAACAACGCGGGGATCATCGAGACCTCGCTGACCGACGACACCGCCGTGGACACGCTTCCCGAGGCGGCGTGGGACGCTGTCTACGAGGTCAACCTGCGCGCGGTGTGGCTGACGACGAAGTTCGCCGCGCCCCACCTCAGACGCTCGACGCGCGGGCCGGCGATCGTCAACACCGCATCCGTGTCAGGTCTGACCGGCTTCTCGCACGGGCCGGTCTACTGCACGACGAAGGGTGGCGTGATCCAGCTCACGAAGGTCACCGCCGTCGACCTCGCTCCGATCAGGTGCAACTGCTTTGCCCCGGGCGTGATCGAGACCCCCCTCAGCCGCGCCTTCATGGACACCGCCGAGGATCCCGTAGCGCTCGAGCGCGCGATGGTCGGGCCGCAGCTACTCAACCGGATGGGGCGCCCCGAGGAAGTGGCAAGGCTCGCCTGCTACCTAGCCTCCGACGATGCCGGGTTCATCACCGGCGCGGTGTTCCCGATCGACGGTGGCGCGCTCGCCTGGATGGGCGTGCGGCACGAGTAGTACAGGCCCGCACGGGCCTGGGCTGCCCTGTTCTGGCCCCGCTCGGAGCGAAAAACTGTCCGAGCTATCGATAAACTGGAGCCCAGGGAGGCAAACCCCGAAAAGATGGCTCCCCTCCTGCGCCGGATCCCGATCGGACGGGTGGGCAGTCCCGACGACGTCGCGGCGACGACGGCGTTTCTGTGCTCGGATGGCGCTGCCTACATCACGGGCCAGGTGATCAGCGTGAACGGCGGGCTCCACATGCCGTGAGCGCTAGACGACTGCCGCGTTCGGCTCGGTTGTCTCGATGACGTCGGCCGGGAGCTCCGCCGACGGATCGACCGAAATCGTCTTGGTCAGCAGGTAACCCTCGAACCCCGTCACGCCGTGTTCCCGCCCGATGCCCGAGCGCTTGTACCCGCCGAACGGGCTGTTGAAGTCGGCGGCGAAGGTGTTCACCGAGAACGTGCCGGTGCGGATGCGGCGGGCCACCTCGAAGCCGTGCGAGACGTCAGCCGTGAACACGCAACCGGAGAGGCCGTAGTCGCTGTCGTTCGCGATCCGGATCGCGTCCTCCTCGGTGTCGTACGGGATCAGAGCCGTGACCGGGCCGAAGATCTCTTCCTGGGCCACTGTCATGTCGTTGGTCACGTTCGTGAGTAGCGTCGGTTCGACGAACCAGCCATCGGGATGATCCGCCGGGATCTTCCCGCCGGTCGCCAGAACCGCACCCTCATCGACGCCCTTCTGGATGTAGCCGAGCACGCGCTCGCGATGCGCCTCCGAGACCACCGGCTGGATCACGGTGTCCGGCTCCATCGGATCGCCGATCTTGAGACTGGCGAACGCCTCCGAGAGCTTGGCGGCGAGCTCGTCGTGCATGTTCCGCTGCACCAGGATCCGGCTCATGCACACGCAGCTCTGGCCGGCGTTGGTGCCGACGCTGGCGCCCACGAGCACCGGGATGGCCGCGTCCACGTCGGCATCCGGAAGCACGATCGCCGCGGACTTGCCGCCCAGCTCCAGCACGCAGGGCTTGATCAGCGACCCGCACGCCTCGCCGATCCGCTTGCCGACCTGGGTCGAGCCGGTGAAGCTCACCATGTCGACCTGCGGGTGACGGACCAGATAGTCGGAGGCTTCGGGCCCCGCGGCGACGATGTTGATCACGCCGGGCGGGAAGCCGGCCTCGGTGAGCAGATCGCCCATTGCGAAGATGGCCAGCGGATTCTGCTCGGGGACCTTGACCACGACGGTGCAACCCGCGACCAGCGCCGGACCGGCCTTCTGGCCCACGCACGGCAGCGCAAAGTTGAAGGCACAGAAGATCGCCGCGACGCCGACGGGCTCCTTGACCACCAAGCTCTTGCCGGCGAAGGGCACGATGCCCCCTCCCCCAATGGCCAGCGGCGACAGGTCGGAAATGCGTACCTCGCTGAAGTCGTAACTTTCGCCGACCTCGGCTGCATAGTTCCAGTGCAGGGTGGGCGCGGCCGCCTCGTAGACGTCGGCCAGGAACTTCGTGCAGCCCAGCTCGGCCACGATCAGCTCCGCGAACTCCTCCTGGCGTTCGGCGAGCGCCGCCGCCAGCTTGCGGCACAGCTCGGCCCGCTCGTGGACCGGGCGCCGGGACCAGTCGGTCTCGTAGAACGCTCGGTGCGCCGCGGTCACCGCCGCATCGATGTCGGCCTTGGAGGCCGACGGCACGTGGCCGATCGGCTTACCGGACGACGGCGAGATGACCTCGAACACGTCGGTGCAGTACGGCTCGCGCCAGCCACCGTCGATGTACAGGTCGGGGTATTCACGCGTGAGCATGCTGAAACTCCTCTTTGGTTAGCCCTTTTTCACTGTGTTGCCGGCATCGATCGGCAACGCCACGCCGGTGACGAAACGCGCCGCGTCCGAACAGAGCCAGACCACGGCTGCGGATACGTCTTCCGGCTCGATCCACGGCACGTCGGGAAGGATGTTCAGCGCGGCGAACGGCCCGCGCACGTCGTCGGGAGTTGGGTTCGGCACGTCGGGAGCAAACAGCTCGAACGTTCCCGCGTTGATCACGAGCGGGGTGTTAACGGTCGTCGGGCAGATGGCGTTGACACGGATCCTGTGCGGGCCGAGCTCCTGCGCCAGGACCTTCACCAATCCGATCACGCCGTGCTTGGCCGCGGTGTAGTGCGCTGTGTGCAGGTAGCCGATCAGCCCGGCGGTCGAGCTCGTCAGAACCACGCAACCGCCCTCGCCACGCTCCACCATCGAAGGCAGTGCGGCGCGCGCGGTGTTGAACACCCCCGTGAGGTTGATGTCGATCATGTCTTTCCACTGCTGCTCGGCCATCTCCCAGCTCAGCGCCCAGGTGCCGATCCCGGCGTTCGCGCAGACGATGTCGATCTTCCCGAACTGCTCGAGTCCAGCATCGACTCCCGCCTGAACCTCGGAAAGCTCGCGAACGTCGGCCACCGCCTTGACCGCGCCGCGGCCTCTGGCCTGGATCCCCGAGATCGTCTCGTCGAGGTCCTGCGGCGTCGCGAGTTCGTAGCCGACCGTCTCCACTACATCGGCGCACACGTCGAGGGCGATGATGTCCGCGCCTTGCTCGGCGAGGGCGAAGGCGTGCGAGCGACCCTGGCCGCGGGCCGCCCCGGTGATCAAGGCCACCTTTCCATCCAGCGATCCCATCTCTTCTCCCTCTCGTATCGGAGTCCAGCTCGCCGACACAGACTAACATAAACTGAACTCAGTTTGATAAGCCTGAGGACCTCGACTCCGTTGCTAGGAGGGCAGCGCTGCTGGCTGCTCAACGGGCGCAGGCACCGCCGGCGCCGGCTCTTCGAGCACCCCGCGGGCGATCAGATCGTCGATCTCCTCGGCGTGCATCTCGAGTAACTCGGTGCAGATCTCGCGTGTGTGCTCGCCGGGCTCAGGCGCCGGCACGCTCGGTGGGGCGGGGATTCGCTGGGAGCGAAACGGTACGTTGTCAACCGCCCTCGGCTGCAGACCGGGCTGCTTGAGCACACGGAAGAAATCGCGCGCCTTGAGCTGTGGATCCTCCTCGAACTCGTCGGGACGCTGCATGAACCCCGCCGGCACTCCGGCCTCCTGCAGCGCGGCGGTCACCTCGCGCGGCGACCGTCGGCCGATCCACGCCGCCAGGTGCTGGTCGATCTCGGCGCGGAGCGCGATCCGGCCAGTAGCGGTGGCGAGCTCGTCGCGTGCTGCCCAGTCCGGGTCGCCGAGCGCGGTGCGCAGGCGGTGCCAGTCCTCGTCGTCGCGGACCGTCACGACGCACCACTCATCATCTCCGGCGCACTGGTAGACGCCCGAGGGGGCGGCGCCAACGCCCACGTTCCCTGTGGCCCGGGCCGACCCTGGTCGTAGCGACTCCTGCACGAGTAGCGTGCCGATCTGCATCAGGATGGTCTCGGCCTGCGAGGTCGCGATCTCGGCGCCACGGCCCGACCGCCGGCGTGCGATCAGCGCTGCCAGCGCGGTGATTGCCGTGACGCGGGCGGCGTAGTGATCGGGATGGATCGTCGTCGAGTCGCTGAAGCTCTCGGGGTCGTCGGGATAGCGCCACAGGCTGGTGAGCCCGGACGCACAGCGGACCAGGGGCCCGTAGCCCATCCAACTGCTCCACGGGCCGGTCGCCCCGACGGCGCTGCTGCCTGCGATCACGATCCCCGGGTTGATCTCGTGGAGGGTCCGCGGACCGAGCCCGAGCTTCTCGAGCGTCCCCGGCTTGAAGTTTGCGAGTACCACGTCTGACTCCGCGACCAGCCGCTTGACGACGTCGACGCCCTCAGCGCTTCGCAGGTTCACGCCGACGCTCTTGCTGCCGCGATGTCCGATGGCAAAGTGCACCGGCGAGACGCGCGCGCCATCGGGAAACGCCCGGCTCTCGACCTTGATCACCTCGGCGCCCTGGTCGGCGAACAGCCGGGCCGCCTCGGCCCCCAGCACGATCACGCCGAAGTCGAGCACCCGTAGCCCCTCGAACGGCCGGCGCACGTCGGTGCCGTCGGCGGACCCCCTGGCGAGCCTGCGTGCCGGCTCCGCGAATACCTCGTCGTTGTGTTCGCCGAGCTCAGGCGCGCGGCGAGCCGGCCTTACCCGTCGGCCGTCCATCTCCGCGAATCCCGTTGGCGCGTCGGCCTCGATCCCGGGCGCAAGTTGCGTGCGCGCGATCGCCCCGCGCGTTCGGTAATGCTCGGCTGCGAGCACGTCGGCGGGCCCGAGCACGGGCGCGATAGGAACCCCCCGGGCCTGTCCCTCCAGAGTCAGCTCATGCTTGCTGCGGTCGCGAAAGTGCCGGTCGAGCACCGTGTGCAGCCGCTCGGAGGCGAGCGCCCGGCCACGAATCGTCTCGAGCTCCGGATCCTGGAGCTCATCCGGCTCGCCGAGCCATGCCCGCATCGCATGCCACTGGCGCGGCGCCAACAGGACGACCCGGACGTGGCCGTCGCGACAGCGGAAGATCGGGTACGGACCGGGTGCGGGGCGGTCGCGGGTCTGCTCGTACCCGGCGACCTGCGCGGTGCCGACGACCCCCATCGCCGGGTCGACCACCTGCGCCGTCGCCTCGTACAGCGAGAAGTCGACGTGATCGCCCTGCCCGCGCTCGAGCCGGTTCCAGTACGCGACGAGCGCCGCCCACGCCGCCTGCATCGCCGTGACCTCGAGCGCGAGGTCCCCTGGCGGCATCAGCGGCTCCCGCCCCGGCAGCCCGGACCGGCTGAGCACACCGCCCATCGCCAGGAGGGTCCACTCGGTCGCGACCCAGTCGCGGTAGGGGCCGGTCTGCCCGAAGTCGGTGATTGAGAGCACGACCAGCTCGGCGTTTCGGGCCTGGACGACATCCACGCCGAGCCCGAGCTCCGACATGGCGCCGGGCCTCGCGCTCTCGATCCAGATGTCGGCGCGGTCGAGCAGACCGAGCAGCTGCTCCCGACCCTCTGAACTGGTGTGGTCGATGACCACACCGCGCTTGCCCGCGTTGTGCGTCGCGAAGTGCAGGCTGACCCCGGCGTGCAGCGGCGCCCGCGCGCGCGAAGGGGCACCCCCCGGCGGCTCGACCCGGATCACGTCCGCGCCGAGGTCCGCAAGGAAGCGGCCGCACATCTCGCCCTTGCCCTCGGCCATGTCGATCACCCGAACGCCTTCGAGTGGAGTCGGTCGATCCTGGATCACGCTATCCCCTTAGCCGAGCACGAGCTCGGCGGCCTGTCGCAGCCGCTTCGGCGGGCCGGCGATCAGGATCGTGGTCACCGGCGAGTCGCGCCAGGCCTCGAGGTCGTGGCGGATCTTGTCCGCAGGGCCGATCAACGCCAGCTCCTCGACGAGCTTCGTCGGCACCGCGGCGGCCGCCTCGTCCTTCTTCCCATCGAGGTAGAGGTCCTGGATCTCCTTGGCCACGGCCTCGTAGCCCATTCGCACGATCACCTGGTGATGGAAGTTCATGCTTCGCGCGCCCATCCCGCCGAAGTACAGGGCGTACATCGGGCGCAGCACGTCCGCAGCCCGCTCGATGTCGTCGTCGACGATCAGCGGAACCGAGGGCGCGATCTCGAACTCTTCCGGCGCCCCGCTGCGCCGGGCGAAGCCCTCCTCCAAGCACGGGCGGTACAGCTCGGCGTCGTAGTAGGGGGAGTAGTACAGCGGCAGCCAGCCGTCCCCGATCTCTCCGGCCAGCGCGATGTTCTTCGGGCCCTCGGCGGCGATGAAGATCGGAATCCGGTCGCGGAGCGGATGGAGGATCGACTTGAGTGGCTTGGCCAGGCCCGTGATCCCCTCACGCCCGGACACCGGGAGCGGGTAGTGGGGTCCTGCCGATGTGACGGGCTCGCGCCGGGCGATGACGTCGCGCACGATCGACACGTACTCTCGCGTGCGCGCCAGCGGCTTGGCGAACGGCTCGCCGTACCAACCCTCGACCACCTGCGGTCCCGAGACGCCGAGGCCGAGCATGAACCGCCCTCCGCTGAGATGGTCCATCGTCATCGCCGCCATCGCCGTCGTGGTCGGGGGGCGCGCGCTGATCTGGATGATCGACGTCCCGAGCTTGACCTTCTCGGTCTGCGAGCCCCACCACGCCAGCGGCGTCAGCGCGTCCGAACCGTAGGTCTCCGAGGACCAGATCGAGTCGAAGCCCAGGCGCTCGGCCTCCTTGACGTTCTCCAAGGCGTCGGACAGCTTGGATCTCCCGGACAACAATCCGGTGCTGAGGCCAAGCTTGAGGGAGTTCGTGCTCATCGCGCCGACGCACCCATCAGCGCCCGGTCCAGGCGGGCTTGCGCTTCTCGGAGAACGCCTTCGGGCCCTCGACGTAGTCCTCGGAGGCAAGCATCCGCGGGATCCGCTCCTCCCAGTCGCGAGCAATCGCGTCGTCGACGGCGAGTCCGAAGCCGTCTTTGACCGCCTCCTTGGTCAGCTGGACGAGCAGCGGCGAGCATTCCAGGATCTGGCTGGCCCAACGTTCCGCGGCTTGCATCAGCTCCGCCGCCGGTACCACCTCGTTGACGAACCCGAGGCGGTAACCCTCCTTCGCTGAGACAAAGCGGCCGGTGAGGAGCATTCCCATCGCGTGCTTGAGCGGGATCTGGCGTGAGAGCCGGTGAATCCCGCCGGCTCCGGCGATCAGCCCGACGCGCGGCTCGGGCAGCGCGAAGCGAGCGGTGTCGGCCGCGATCACGAGGTCGCACGCGAGCGCGATCTCGAAGCCGCCGCCGGCGGCGACGCCGTTTACCGCCGCGATCAACGGCTTTGGGCAGTCGTAGCCGCGGGTGATCGCGGCAAAGCGCGAGCGCGAGTCGACCCGGCGCTCACCGTTGGCGGATGCCTCCGCGGTCGCCTTCAGATCGTTGCCGGCCGAGAAGGCTCGGTCCCCGGCGCCGGTGATGATCGCCACCCAGGAGTCCTCGTCGCCGGCGAAGTCGTCGAAGATCTCGATCAGCTCCTCGTGCGAGTGCTTGTCGAGCGCGTTCATGCGTTCGGGCCGGTTGAGCGTCACGTGCGCGACGTGGCCCCGCTTCTCGTAGATGACGTGGTCGTAGCTCATCCGCGAGGCCTGAACTTCGGGACGGCAACCTCGTCGCTCATCCGCTCGAAGGTGACCTTGAGCGGCATCCCGATTCGAAGGTCGTCGTTCGGACAATCGACGATCTGACTGGTGAGACGGACGCCTTCCTCGGTCTCGACCTGGGCGATGTTGTAAGGAATCTCCGCGGCAAACGCCTCGTCGTAGAGCTGGTGCATGATCACGTAGCTGTACAGCGTCGCCCGGCCGCTCGACGCCGCCCAGTCGAGCTCACCCGAGAAACAGTTCACGCAACGCGCCCGCAGCGGCACGCCGATGTACGCGATCGGCGAGCAGAAGGTGCCGCAGACGCGGCAGCGCAGCAGCATCAGCTGACCGGCAAGCGCGCCTTCGAAGAACGGAGCGCTGATCTCGTCTGGAACGGGCACCGGCTTTGGCGGCGCGGCAGTCGTGGTCATGGTGATTCCTATCCGTCGTGCTTGCTGAGGATCGTCGTCGAGTGGAAGTTCAGCGTGCCCCCGTTGCCGCAGACGAGTACGTGGTCGTGCTTGTCGACCTGCCGCTCGCCGCCCTGACCGCGAGCCTGGGTCACGCCTTCGGCCAGCGGCGTGAAGCCCCACATGTAGTAGGAGGAGAGCTGACCGCCGCCGGTGTTGCACGGGAGCGAGCCGCCGGGAGCGAGCTTCCCGTCGGCGACAAACTCCCCACCTTCGCCCTTCTCGCAGAACCCGTAGTCCTCGAGCGTCACGAGGACGGTGTACGTGTAGCAGTCGTACAGCTCGAGCACGTCGACATCGGAGAGCTCGATCCCGGCCTGGCGCAGCGCGATCTCGCCCGCCTTCGCCGCGCCGGTGTGGATCGCAGGCTCGCGCTCGACCCGCCCGGTATCTCCCGGCGCGCACTGCCCGAAACCGCGCATGTACACGGGCGGCCGGCGCAACTCGCGCGCCCGCTCCGCCGAGGTCACGATCACGGCGACGCCGCCGTTTGAGACCAGGCAGCAGTCGAACAGGTGCAACGGCTCGACGATCCAGCGGGAGGCGTGGTAGTCCTCGAGCGTCATCGGCTTGCGCATCTGCGCCTGCGGGTTCATCAGCGCCCACTCTCGCTGGCCGACCGCGATCGCGCCGAGCTGGTCGTGGGTGGTTCCGAACAGATGCATGTGCCGCCGGAGGGCCAGCGCGTAGCTCGAGTTGGCGGGGCCGTAGTCGCCGTAGGCGAAGCGCAGTCCCGCGAGGCCCGGGGCATCGAACCGCCGACCGCTGTAGCCAGATTGCGAGACCGAGGTGCCTTCGCGGAGCGGCGCGTCGGCGTACACGCAAGCGACCACATTCGCCTGGCCGGTCTCGATCGCGTGGGCCGCGTACTGCAGCATCGTCCCCGCGGTAGAGCCGAACGCGCTCATCGTGTTCACCAACGTGAGGTCGACGAGCCCGAGGGCGAACTGCAGCCTTGGCGCCATCTCCTCGGACTGGTTGCCGTTGATCAGCAACCCGTCCAGATCGCGTGCAAGTAGGCCGGCGTCCTCGAGCGCGAGCGCGATCGCCTCGCCCGCGAAATCGGATGCCGTCCGGCCGTACACCTTGCCCATCTCGGTGATGCCGAGACCGGCAATCGCGGCGCTCACACCCACAGCCAGCAGCTCCTCTCCACCGCTGCCGGCGGACGACACGTACGTCGGCGAGCGGACCGTAATTGCAGTTGAACTTACTTCAGTTTATAATCCGATGGCCCCTGTGTCAATGCGAGAGGAGACCCGACGATGAACATCAAGGCCGCCCTCTCGAGCGGAGCGCAGGAGCCGTTTGAGATCGCCGACGTGGAGCTCGACGAACCGCGCGCGGACGAGGTCCTGGTCAAGCTGACGGCCACCGGGGTGTGTCACACCGATCTCGCGACGAAGGCGGCGTGGCCACAGGACAAGTCGCCGATCGTGCTCGGACACGAGGGCGCCGGTGTCGTGGAGGCCGCCGGAGCGGATGTGACCGCGGTCCGCCCCGGGCAACACGTTTTGCTCAGCTACCGTAGCTGCCGCTCGTGCCCAACGTGCAAGGCGGGCCATCCGACGTATTGCCGCGACTTCAGCACGCTCAATCTGATCGGCTCGCGCCCCGACGGCTCGACGACGATGCGCCGCGACGGGTCGCCCGTGTACGGATCGTTCTTCGGCCAGTCGAGCTTTGCCTCGCATGCGCTGGCCTACGAGTCGAACGTGGTCGCGGTCGAGGACGGCATCGATCTGACCGTTGCCGCACCGCTCGGCTGCGGCGTGCAGACCGGCGCCGGCGCCGTGCTCAACGTACTACGGCCCGAAAGCGAATCATCGCTGGTCGTATTCGGTGCCGGCGGCGTGGGTCTGTCGGCGCTGATGGTCGCGGGCGCGGCCGGCGTCGGCACGATCATCGCCGTCGAGCCGGTCGCCAGCCGACGGCTGCTCGCTACGGAGCTCGGGGCGACCGCGACCATCGATCCCAGCCTCGACGGCGCGGTCGACGCGATCCGCCAGCTCACGGGCGGCGGCGCCACACACGCGCTCGACACGACCGCGAACGGCGCCGTCATCAACCAGGCGATCGAGGCCCTGGCACCGCTCGGTACCCTGGCGCTGGTCGGCGTCGGGCCTGCGGAGGTGCAGATGACGATTCGGAACGTGATCGGCGGCGGCAAGACCATCCGCGGCGTGGTGGAAGGCGACGCCGTGCCGCAACGGTTCCTTCCGTGGCTGCTTGCGCTCCATCACGAGGAGCGGCTGCCGCTCGAGAAGCTGATCCGCAAGTACCGCTTCGACGAGATCAACCAGGCCGTCGCTGATGCAGCAGGTGGCGCAGCAATCAAGCCGGTGCTGGTGCTCTGATCGCGCGGCCGGGCTCAGGCAACCTTCATCCAGACCGACTTCGTCCGCGTCAACTCGTCGAGGTGTGCCTCGCCGAGCATGCGACCGTGACCGGAATGCTTGAAGCCGCCGTAAGAGACGCTTGGGTAGGTGAGCTGATACGTGTTGACCCAGACGGTGCCGGCGTTCAGCGCCCTCGCGGCACGATGCGCTCGCGACAGGTCGTTGGTGAAGACGCCGGCGGCGAGCCCGTACTGGCTGTCGTTGGCCCAGCGATAGACCTCGTCCTCGTCCTCGAAGCGCAGGATGGACATCACGGGCCCGAAGATCTCCTCCTGCGCGATGCGCATGTCGTTGCGGACCTCGGTGAAGACGGTGGGCTGATGGAAGAAGCCGCGGTCGCCGGCGCGCTCGCCGCCCAAGGCCAGCTGGGCGCCTTCGTCGCGGCCGATCGAGACGTAACCGTGCACACGCTCGAGCTGCTGCGCGGTGATAAGCGGGCCGATCATGGCGTCGGGATCGAACCCGCCGCCGATGTTGAGATCCTTGGACTGGTCCACGACCATGCCCACGAGCTCGTCGTGAACCTTGCTGTGGACCATGACGCGCGTCCCGCACGTGCAGAACTGGCCGGACCCGCCCCACACGCCACCCATCGCCGTGGCGGCCGCCAGCTCCAAGTCGGCATCCGGGAAGATGATCAGCGGGCTCTTGCCACCGAGTTCCAGCCCGACGCGCTTGACGTGCTTGGCCGCGGCCGCCTGGATCGCCATGCCCGTCGCGACCGACCCGGTGAAGAAAATCGAGTCAACCTGTGGGTGCTCGACGAGCGCCGCGCCCACGGTTTCACCCGTGCCCTGGACGACGTTGAACGCTCCGGGCGGGATCCCGGCCTCGAGGGCAAGCTCGGCCAGGAGCACCGCGGTCATCGGCGTCTGCTCAGCCGGCTTCAGTACCACGCTGTTGCCGGCGCTGAGGGCGAAGACGGCCATGGAGGCGCCCGCGGACGGCCCGTTCCACGGGATGATGGCTCCGACCACGCCGATCGGCTCCTTGACCTCGTACACCGCGAGCTCGTGGGGGACGGCCGGGATGCTGCCTCGCAGCTTCGACGGCCACCCGGCGTAGTACTCGATGCCTTCGACCGCGAACAGGTTGATGTAGGAGGCGACGGCGCGAAGGAAGCCGCAGTCGATGACATCGAGCTCGATGAAGACATCCGCGCGCTCGCTCAGCAGCGTCGCGAGCCGGCGTAGGCGGCGCTCCTTCTCCAGCGGCGCTAGGAAGCGCCAGCGGCCGTCCTCGAAGGCGGCCCGGGCCGCGCGGGCGGCACGATCCACATCGGCGGCGGTGCCCGCCGCAGCCGTGGCGACTTCCTCTCCGGTGGCGGGATCGATGACGGGCATCGTCCCGCCCTCTATGGACTCCACGACCTCGCCATCGATGAAGTGCCCGAACAGCGGGCGGTCGAGATCGCGGCGAGTTGCCGCCGAGATGGGGTATGCGGACGCTTCCGTCGTAGCAGTCATGGCAACTTCGCTCTCCTCACGATGCGGCCCGGTCTCTTTTACCTGACCTCAGTTCGACTTGGTATTCGAACAATATTGCAGGAACTCAGCCGCCGTCAAGCGATAAAGCTGATTTTTCGCGCTCAGAGGGGAGGCGCATTTATCTGATACCGGTTCAATTGCTCGCTTGCGCGGCGCACGTCGCCCGTGTACCTTCCTTCGTCATATGCGCGTCCAGGGCCAGCCATCAGACGAGGTGCACTACGTCATCCTCCCCGGTGCCGGCAGCGCCGGGCTGCCCTGGGAAGCGGCGGCGCAGCAGCTCGAGGCTGACGTGGTGGCGGTCCCGGACGAACCGGACGTCGCGTCCATGGCGGCCGCCGTCGAGTCCGCTGCCGGCGCCCTGTCGCGGCCGCGGGTCTTGGTCGGAACCTCGCTCGGCGCGATGGTCGCGCTCGAGGTCGCGCGGCGGATCGAAGTCGATGCCCTCGTGCTGATCGCCGCAGGGTTCGGCATCTCGGTCGCTGACTCCGTCCTCGATTGGGTGGCGTCGAATCCGCCCGACCTGTTCGAGAAGATGGCGCGCATCGGTCTCGCGGATCGCGGCAACTGGCGGCTCGCAGCGATCCGGCTCGCGGACTTCACGGCGCGGGGCCAGCCGCTGCTCCTGAACCATCTTCGCGCGCTCGCGGCGTACCACCCCGTGCCGCTGGGGCACCCGCCTCCCACGTTCGTCCTGTGGGGCGAGCACGATCGCGGCGTGCCGCTCGCCGCGCACGCCGAGCTCGCGCTGCGCTGCCACGGCGTCCTCATTCCGATCAAGGACGCCGGCCACGCGCCGTTCCTCGAGCGGCCGGATGACACGGTCGCCTGGATCCGCGCAACCGCGGGCCGGGCGGCGCTGGCCTCCGCGCCGCACGGCCCCGCGCCGCACGGCCCCGCGCCGCTGGCCGCGACGCCGGCAACATGACCGGCACTCGCGCGCGCGAGCCAGAGTCCCTCCCGGCATGGGCTGCCGTCGCCGACGCGACCGCGATCGCGAGCGGGATCGAGCTTTTGGACATCGGCTGCGGCGCGGGCGAGTTCTGTGCCCTGGCCGCCGCCCGCGGCGCATCGGTCCACGGGCTCGATGCCAAGCCCGTGGCGATCGAGCACGCCAGGCGCGCGGTTCCCGATGGCGACTTCCAGGTCGGCCTGATGGAGGATCTGCCGTGGCCGGACGCGAGCTTCGACGTCGTCACCGGATTCAACTCCTTTCAGTATGCGCTCGACATCGACGCCGCGCTCAGCGAGGCTCGGCGCGTCTCCCGCCGGGGCGGTCGACTCGCGATCTGCAAATGGGCTCGGCCCGAGGACAACGAGTTCTTTGCCCTACTGATCGCGCTTGGCGCCGGCCGCCGCGGCTCGCTGCGGGCGACCGATCCGGTCGACGAGGCGGTGCGCCGGGCGGAGCTCGCCCTCAGCGACACCGGCGAGGTCGCGGTGGCCATGGAGATGGCCGACGCCGCGGCGCTCGAGGACGCGTTGATCTCAGCCGGCGCGCTCGAGAGTCCGCGCGATGAGCGGGAGCGACGGAGGCTGCTGGTGAGAGCAGCGGGGTTTCGGCAGCCCGATGGAAGCTACCGCTTCGCGAGCCGCCTGAGGTACATCGTCGCCACGACCTGAAGCGGGCCGGCGCCGCCCGTAGTTACCCGCAGAGTGCTGCGGATCGGCCACAAACGTGTCCCCAGCGCCTTGACCGTGCCCGCCGAGGGCATCAATATGAGCTGAAGTCAGTTTGGAAGAAGGAGACCTTGTGGCCAGCTCAGACGCCCCCGGCAACGCCGACTACCCCCACCTGTTCGCCCCGGGCACGATCGGAGGCGTAACGATCCCCAACCGGATCGTCCAGCTGCCGATGGGCACGAGCCTGATCGAGCACGGACGCGTGACCGAGCGAGAGGTCCACTTCCAGGAGGAGCGCGCCCGCGGAGGGGTCGGACTGATCATCACCGGCGCGGCCATCGTCCACGAAACCTCGCGCTTTCCCGAGCGCATCCAGATCGAGGCATGGGACGAGGAGATCATCGACTCGCTCCGGCTGCGCGTGCAGGCGGTCAAGCGCCACGGCACGCGGATCTTCGGGCAGATCCTCCATCTGGGACGCGAGCAGCCGGGCGGCCTGACCAGGTACCCGGCCTGGGGGGCGTCACCGATCGCCTCGCCGCGCACTCCCGACGTGCCGCACGAGATGACCGCCGGCGAGGTGCGGATGATCGTCGACGGCTTCGGCAGATCGGCGAGGAACTTCCAGTCCGCCGGCTACGACGGGGTGGAGATCCACGCGGCGCACGGCTACCTGGTCGCCCAGTTCCTCTCCCCAGCTTCGAACCGGCGGACCGACGCCTATCGAGGCGACACGCTCGAGGGCCGAACCCGTCTCCTGTTCGAGGTCGTCGACGCGATCCGCGAGCAGTGCGGTGGGGAGTTTCCGATTGGCGTTCGCCTGAGCGCGGACGAAGAGACCGCCGACGGCCTGACGCTCGACGACGCGCTCGAGATCGTCGACCTCCTTCAGGAGACCTCCCCGGCGGACTACCTGTCGATCACGGTCGGGATGCGCGGAGCCTACGTCAAGGATTCGAGCTTCGAGGAGGGTTTCGCGCTCGGTCTCGTCGAGGCGGTCAAGCAGCTTGCCGACGTACCCGTGATCGCCGCCGGGCGCTTCAGGCTTCCGGACCTGGCCGAGCGGGCGCTGGCGGCGGGCCAGGCGGATTTCATCGGCGTGGGCCGGGCGCTGTTGGCCGATCCCGAGTGGGCGGCCAAGGCGCGGAGTGGACGCGCGAGTCAGATCCGTCCGTGCGTTGGCTTCGTGCAGGACTGCCGCGTGTACGCCGGCGGGGTCACGTGCGCGGTCAACGCCCGCGCCGGCCGTGAGGCGGACTGGGGCCCGGCGCACGGGCCGGCGAGTCCGGGACAAGAGCCCGCGAGCACCCGCCGCCGCGTCGTGGTTGCCGGCGCCGGACCGGCTGGAATGGAGACCGCTCGGCTGGCCGCCGAGGCCGGTCACGAGGTCGTCCTCTATGAGCGCGACGACGCATTCGGCGGGCAGGTCCGCATCGCGGCAGCCGGCCCCACTCGCGAGCAACTCCTCGACGTGATCTTCTACCTCGAGCGGGAAGTGAAGCGCCTGGGCGTCGACGTTCGGCTCGCCACCGCGGCCACGGCTGCGGCGATCCTGTCCGATCAACCCGACCTCGTCGTCTGCGCCACGGGAGCGAGCCCGAATCCTCCGCCGTTCGCGGTCGATCGCGACGCGCGGGTGGTGACGGTGTGGGACCTCCTCGGGGGCGCGGTCGGGGATCTTCCTCAGCGTGCGGTTGTCCTAGACGGCCAGGCGGATGGTTTCTGGCACGCGATCAGCGCGGCGGAGTACCTCGCCGAACGAGGCGTCGACGTCGAGCTGCTCACTTCCGCCCGGTCGGTCGGGCTCGAGATCCCGCACGAGAGCATCGCCGGAGTCCATCAGCGTCTTCGCGGCAACGGCGTCCGCTTCCGGCCCTTCGCGCGGGTCACCTCCGTGCAAGGCGACACCGTCTCGTTTGACGACTCGGTCACCGGAGAGCCCGGCCAGCTCGGTGCCGATCTGGTCGTCGTCCGCACGCAGATGCACGTCAACGACGCGCTCGCACGCGACCTGCAACGCCTCGTTCCTGGGCTGGCCGTGATCGGAGACTGCGCGTCGCCGCGACGCATGACGCACGCGATCCTGGAAGCGAATCTGGTCCTTCGCGCCTTCGACGCCGGCAGCCGGGTGCCCTACCTATTCCGCGAGTCGGAGGTGGGAGAACCTCAAAGCGAGGTCGCGGAGGTGGTCACGTGAACATCGTGGTGCTGACCAAGTTCGTCCCCGAGCGCGCCGGACGCCCGCCGGAGATCGGACCAGACTTCCGGCTCAGGCGCGAGAGCGGCGACGGCGGCCTGGACTGCGTCGACGAGCCGGGGCTGGCGATCGCCCGCAGGCTTGCGGACGCCGTGGAGGGGACGGTTACCGCGCTCTCGATGGGACCCGAGCGGGCGGTGATCGCGCTTAACCGGGCGCTGGCCACCGGCGCAGATCGAGCGATCCTCGTGACCGACGACGCCGTCAGGGGCGCGGATGCCCTGGCCACGGCGAGGGTCCTGGCCTGCGCGATCGAGCGCGAGCCCTACGACCTCGTGATCGCCGGGGTGGAGTCGAGCGACGGATCCACCGGCACGATGCCGATGGCGCTGGCCCAGTTGCTCGGCATCCCGAGCGCGACGTTCGCGCGCCGGTTGCTCCTCAGCGACAGGAATGTGGAGATCGAGCGCCAGACCGCCGTTGGCTACGACGTGATCGAGTGCCCGCTGCCGGCGCTGGTGACGGTCACCGCCGGCGTCGCCGAACCGCGCTACCCGTCGGCCAAGGAAATGATCCAGGCCAGGCGCAAGCCGATGATGCGGTGGTCGCTGGCTGATCTCGGCATGGATCCCGAGCTCGCCGGGCCGACCCAGGAGGTCACGGCGATCGAGTTCGGGCGCGAGAGGCAAAGCGGCGAAATGGTCGAGGATCCCGCCGAGGCGCCGGCCCGCATCCTGCAGCTGCTGACGAAGGGGAAGGTGGTGTGACATGGCTGGAATCTGGGTCTACGCGGAGATGACGGGCGGCGTCCTCGATCCGTCCGCGCTGGAGCTTGTGTCGAAGGCACGGGCGCTGGCGCCCCACGTCGCCGCCGTGGCGCTCGGCGCCGGCGCCGGATCGGCGACCGCCGATCTCGCGGCGTACGGCGCCCGGACCGTATTCGTGGACGATGACTCCGTGTACGACGATTACGTCGCCGAGCCCGCCGCGTACGCCCTAGCCGAGCTCGCGCGGGCGCATCGACCCGAGCTGATCCTGTTCCCGCCGACGTTCGATTCACGGGATGTGGCGGGTCGCCTTCAGGCCATGCTGGGGTGCACGCTGATGGCCAACGCCGATGACCTCCTCGCGGTCGACCGGGCGCGCACGCGCGTCGCATTGAGCCTGTGGCCCGGACGCCCGGGGAACCTGCGCGGCGGCGTCGGCGGCACGAAGATCGTCGACGTGGCCCTGTCGGGGCCGGACCCGAAGCTCGTCATCCCCCGGGCCAAGGCGTTCGATGCGGTCCCGTGCGGAGGCGAAACAGTGATCGTGCCGGTCGAGCTTTCGATCCCCGACGAGCTCAGGCGGGCCAGGCGGGTGAAGCGTCACCGAGACGCCCGGCCGGGACCGTCCCTGGAGCAGGCGAGAGTTGTCGTGGCTGGAGGACGCGGGCTGCAGGATCCCGCCAACTTCGCGCTGCTTGACCGCCTTGCCAAGGCCATCGGCGACGGCGCTGTCGGTGCGTCGCGGCCCGTCGTCGATGCCGGCTGGATGCCGTTCAGCGTGATGATCGGCCAGACCGGCAAGACGGTCAAGCCGGAGGTCTACGTCGCGGTCGGCATCAGCGGGGCGACGCAGCACGTCGTCGCGATGAAGGACGCAAAGATCATCATCGCGATAAACAAGGACCGCAGCGCCCCGATCTTCCAGATCGCCGATCTCGGCATCGTCGGCGACGCCCTCGAGGTAGTCCCAGCCCTGCTCGAGGAGCTCGACGGGCCGGGCAGGCCCGCCGGGCCGGAGGCGGAGGCGGCCGAGCAGCCGGTCGTCGCGTAGACCCTCAAACGCGCGCGACGGCCTGGCGTTCTGCGACCGCGATCATCTCCGGAACCCGGACGAGCTTGACCCGCGGTCTGCCCTGCGGCTCGCCGCGCGCGACCTCGTGCTCGTCGATCGCCTTCCAGCCGTCCCAGGTGACAAGACCCGGGACGCGGCCACGCAGCCATGTCTCGACCGCTCTCCGATCCGCGTTCACCGGGTCGTTCAAGCACTTCGCCTGCGCATCCTCGATCAGCTTGGTGATCGTGTCGGCGGCATCCTTCTTGTTCGTCCCGATCACGCCCGACGGTCCGCGCTTGATCCAGCCCACCGCGTACTCACCTGGGATCGGCTCTCCGTCCTCGGTGGTGACGCGGCCGCCGTCGTTACGGATCACGCCGCGTCGCTCGTCGAAGGGAACGCCGGGCAGCGCGCGTCCGCGGTACCCGATCGACCGCAGCAGCAGGCCGCACTCGATCACCTCCTCGTCGCCGGTCGAGACCGCGCGCAGATTGCCGCGCTCGTCGGGCTCGATCCGGTTTCGCACCACCCGCAAGCCGCTGACCGGAGCGTCCGGACCGTCCCCGAGCACCTCGAGCGGTGAACGGAGCAAGCGAAGCTCGATCCGGTGCGGGTTGCCGGTCGGTGAACGCTGCGCGTACTCGCTGAGGATCGCGACCTTCTTCTTGGCCAGCGCCTGCCCGGGCTGTTCGAGCCACAGGCTCGAGTGCTCGTCCAGCTCGACCTCCGAGGGATCGACGACTACGTCGCAGCGCCTGAGCTCGCCGAGCTCGAGCAGCTCGGGATTCGTGAACGCGGCCTGTGCGGGACCGCGGCGGCCGAGCACGACCACGTGCTCGACCCGAGCCTGCGCGAGTCCCTCGACGGCGTGGTCGGCAGTGTCGGTCGCCGCGACCTCCTCGGGATCGAGGACCAGCATCCGCGCGACGTCAAGCGCGACGTTGCCGTTGCCGACGACGACGGCGCAACTCGCGGAGAGATCGAAGTCGTGGTCGGAGTAATCCGGGTGCCCGTTGTACCAGGCGACGAACTCCGTCGCCGCGTGGGAGCGGGGACGGTTCTCGCCCTCGATCCCCAGTCGCTGGTCGTCGCGAGTCCCGACCGCATAGATGACGGCGTGGTAGCGCTCGAGGAGCTCGGTCCGCTCGATATCCAAGCCCAGCTCGACGCCCCCGAAGAAGCGGAAGCCGGGATGCTCCGCCGTCTTCTCGTAGCGGCGGGTGACGGTCTTTATCTTCGGATGGTCCGGGGCCACCCCGGCTCTGACGAGCCCGAACGGCGTCGGGAGCGCGTCGAACAGGTCAACCTCGAAGCCGTCTCGCTTCAGGAGGTCCTCGCACGCGAAGAAGCCGGCGGGGCCGGCGCCGACTACCGCCACACGCACAGGCATCGCCGGTTCAATCCTCGTGGATCAGCGAGATCGCGCCCTCGGGGCACGTGCCCTCAGCTTCCTCGGCGAACTCGATCTGATCCTCGGGGACGTCGATCGCCTGGCCCCGGATCGAAACGTAACCCTGGTCGTCGTAGCTGAGCAGGTCTGGGGCCAGCCGGTAGCAGCGGCCGTGTCCCGTGCACTCGTCCGGGTCGATGTAGATCTTCACGACACCGGCTCCCATTCCAGCGGCATGTCGAGCGGCGCGGTCATGGCGCCGCCGCCACGCTCCATGATCACGCTGTCGGTCGCGAGCCAGAAGTCCGGGATCACCCGCAGCCACTCCTCGACCGCGACCTGCATCTCTCGCCGGGCCAGGTGGAGCCCCAGACAGCGGTGAGGACCGCTCGCGAATCCGAAGTGGTGGTTCTTCTTGCGGTCGATCACGTACTCGTTGGCGCGCTCGTACACGCGCGGATCGCGGTTGGCGGCGGACACGAGGCCATAGACCATGTCGCCCTTCCTCAGCTGCGCACCGTGGAACTCCAGGTCGCGCGTCACCTTGCGGCCGTCGCCGAAGATCATCGTGTAGAAGCGCAGCACCTCCTCCACGGCGGAGGGGATCAGCTCGGGCTCCTCGAGCAGCCGGCGCCGGTCCTCGGGGTGCATCGCAAGGTGCCGGAACATGTAGCCGAGCTGCGCGCGGGTCGTGTCCAGCCCTGCCAGCACCAGCACGGTCAGCATGTCGAGCATCTCGTCGTCGGTGAGGGGCCGCTCGTCGTCGTAGTTGGCGTTCAGCAGGTACGACGCGATGTCGCCCTCGCGCGGCGCGGGATCGTTGCGCCGCTCCGCGAGCGCATCCACCCAGTACTGACGGATGCTCTGCAGCGCACCCGCCATGGCCTGCTGGCTCTCGACATCTCCGCCGAACCCGCGGAAGAAGTCCTCGACCCAGACCAGGAACCGATCGGCGTGAGCGAGATCGACGCCGATAACGCCGAGAAACGCCTCGGTCGGGTAGCGAAGCGCGAACTCCTTGACGAAGTTAGACCGGCCCAGCGGCGCGGTCTCTTCGACCAGTCTGCGGCAGATGCTCCGGATCGTCGGTTCCATCTCGTCCATCCGCCGCGGCGAGAACCACGGGTTCAGGATTCGGCGGTACTTGATGTGGTTCGGCGGGTCGACCTGGGTGGGGACGAAGCGGTAGATCGGCTCCGGGTCCCAGGGGGTGATCGACTCGCTCGAGAAGATGTCGGGGTTCTTGTAGATGTCCTTCACGGCGTCGTAGCGCGAGAAGATCCAGTAGCCCTGCGCGAAGGAGTTGAAGTACAGCGGGCCCTGCTCGCGCAGCCGGTCCGCCAGTGCCCAGTAGCTCCCCAGCGGTTTTGCCTCCGAGAAGTCCTGGTGAAAGACCGGGCACCTGACCTCACGGTCGACGGTTGCCTCGATCGATTCGCTTGCCGTCGTCACCCTCGTTCCTTCCTCATGGTTGCCGTAATGAGTCTAATCTCTCGGTCTAAATGACTTGAAGTCAGTTTACAACTATACAGCCAAGGTCAAGTGCTGGATTGCCCCGGCGTTGTCTAATTCGACATGGGCCAACGTCAGTTCAGGTGACGAGGCCACTAGTCGGCCCCGCCTCGTCTCGCATAGGCGCGAGCAGCCGCGGCGCCGAGGCGCCGCGGCTGCCGGCCCGGGGAGGAAGCTGATTGCGCTGCGATGCGAGGCTCTAGGCGACGAGCTCGCGAGCGGCGCTGGTGTAGGCCTTGGTGACCTCGCGCGTGAAGTCGGCCTGCGCGGTCGCCACCGTGCTGACCCAATCGAGCCGGGTCGCGCCGGCGGCCTTCTCGTAGGAGTCGACCAGCGTGAGGACGGCCTTCTCGTACGAGGTGAGGTATGCGGCGCCCGCCTTCTTGCCGTTGGCGACGGCCTGCTCTCGTGCCTCGGTGAGCCGGTCGGCGACGGCCTCGACAGAGTCGCCGACGGGGGTCTTGGTCTGTGTGGGCATAGGGGCCTCCTTAGGATCGTGTATGAGGGTTAAGGCGCTAGCTGTTTAGCAGGAATCATGCTAGCAGCTAAACCGAATCCATGTCAATTGACGATCCTCAGGTTCCGGTCCAAACGGGCTCGCGCTTCTCGAGGAAGGCGGCCACGCCCTCCCGGGCGTCGTTGGAGTGATGCACGACGTTGCACGCCATCTGCTCCATGACGATCAGTGACTCCTGATCGGCGTCGAGACCGCGATTGACCGTGTTCTTGGTGATCTTCATGCAGAACGGGCTCTTGTCGGCCAGCGGAGCGACGAAGTCGGCCACCAGGTCGTCGAGCCTTTCCGCGGGCGCGGACGCATTGCAGAGGTTCCACTGCGGGCTGGCCGCCTCCTTCCCCGTGAGCAGCTTGCCGGTCAGCATGAGCTCTTTCGCCTTGCGGATGCCCATGATCCGCGGTAGGCGGTAGATCGGGCCGCAACCGCCGAACAAGGCACGGCGGATGTGGAAATCGCCGATTCGCGCGTCGTCGGCGCAGAGCGCGAAGTCGGTCGAGATCAGGAGCTCGAAGCCGCCGGCGACCGCGTGGCCTTCGACGACCGCGATCGTCGGCTTGCTCATCGTCTGGATGCGGTCATAGGTCTTCTGGGACATCTCCGCGAGCTTCAAGGACGCCGTGCTGGTGCCGACGAACTCGCTGCCGAGCATGCGCAGGTCTGCGCCGGCGCAGAACGTGTTGCCGCGGCCGCGGAACAGCACGACACGGATGTCGGGATCCTCGGCCGCCTCCTCGACGCGCTCGCGCATCTGGGTCAGCAGCTCCCAGTTGACGCAGTTCTTCACCTCTGGCCGATTCAGCCAGATCGTGGCGACGTGGTCGCTGACCTCGTACTGGATGGGGTCGCTCGCGACCGCCGCTTCGGCTGTAGCCATGAATCCGCTCCTTCCCGATAACAGAATTGAATTCAGATCATATCAAGTAAGGACGTTTCTGCAAGCACTATCTGGTCGCTAGACGATGCTCTGGCCGCCGTCGACGACGAGCACTGTCCCGGTCACGTAGCTCGACGCATCCGAGGCGAGGTACGCGACGGCGCCGCGTAGCTCGTCTGGCCGCCCCTGCCGGCGCATCGGGATCTGGGCAACCATCGGCGCGAGCTTGTCGTCGGGGAGGCTCTGCATCATTCCCCCCGCGATCGAACCCGGAGCGATCGCGTTGACGCGGACACCCCGGTTTGCCCACTGCGCGGCGAGGTCGCGGGTCAGCTTGATCACCGCTGCCTTGGATGCCATGTAGCTGAGGTTCGGGCCCATCTCGGGCAGGAAGGACTTGATCCCGCCGGTCGCAGCGACATTGATGATCGATCCGCTGCCGGCCCGCAGCATCGCGCGTCCCGCCGCCTGGCACGACAGGAACGTCCCGGTGAGGTTGGTGTCGAGGACGCGCTGCCAGCCGCGCTCGAGCGGGACATCCTCGGCGGGCGCGGACCAGAAGGTCGCGGCGCTGTTGACGAGGACGTCGATCGTGCCGAACTCCTCGAGCGCAGAGGACACGAGGTGCTCGATCTCGTCCGCGCGGGTGACGTCGACCGCCACCGGCAGCATCCGGACGCCGTAGCGGGTTTCGAGGCGCTGCGCAAGCGACTCGCACGCCTCGACGCGCCGGGCCGCGAGGACGACCGCACAACCCAGTTCGGCAAGCGCGCCGGCGATCGCCTCGGCCAGGTCGCCATGCCCGCCGGTCAGGATCGCCGCCTTTCCGCTGAGATCGAACGATTTGAAAAGGGCCTCCGCCCGAAGCCACTGAACTGAACTCATTGGGGGATTATTTGCGCTAAAGGCCGCCCAGTCAAGCGCGCGTGCGCACGGAATCTCGCCAAGTACTTGCAAGTCGACCGGTTTTCCGAGCCTGCTTGGTGGACGCAATCCAAGCTGGTAGGCTATATCGATATGAATTCGGCTCAAGATCACGCAGGTCGACCGCCGGACAACCGGACCCGCAGCGAACGGACGAAGCGAGATGAAATTCTCGCCGCCGCGGTTGCGCGCTTCAGCCGCGACGGCTACGAGAACACCAAGTGGGCGGAAGTCGCGGCTGACGTGGGCGTCGGACCGACGGCGCTTTACCACTACTTCGATTCAAAGCAGCACTGCCTGTTCGTGATCTTGGACGACGGCATCCGGGACGCCCTGGCGCGGTTCGAGCGGATCACCGCTTCCGAGCCCGATTTCGAGCGGGCTCTGCAGCTGTTGGTCGCTGATGCCTTCGACCTGACGGTGCTCGACATCCAGCGGCTCCGCGTCCTCGAAGCTGAGCACGGGCTGCTCGCTCGTCGACACGTCTCGGCGCCCGAAGGTCAGCAGGCCAGGCAGGCCGCGCGTGCACACACACGCGATCTCGAGCTCGCCTGGGCAACGTTTCTCGAGCGCGCGATGGACGCCGGTGCCGTGCGGAAGTCAGACCCGCGGCTTCTGGCGCGCGCAGTACTCGGGCTCTACAACAGCATCTGGCACTGGTATCGGCCGCAGGGCATCATCTCGCTCGAGGTTGTGGCGGTGTTCTACCGCGCCAAGCTGCTCAGCGTCATCGGCGCCGAACCGTCGCTCAGCGAGGGCCTACGGGCGGCGTGAGCTCTTCGTGGCGTGACCCCGCGGAGGCGTAGCGTTCGCGCAGCTCGCGCTTGAGGACCTTGCCGGTCGGTGTGCGCGGGAGGTCGTCGACGACTTCGATCGAGCGCGGCAGCTTGTAGCCCGCCAGGCGCGCGCGGGCAAATGCCAGCAGATCCGCCGGTGACGGGGCCCGACCGGCACGTCCGATCACGAGCGCCTTGACGGCTTCGCCCCAGTGCTCGTCGGGCACGCCGATGACGGCGACGTCGGCGACTTGCGGGTGCTGAGAAAGCACCTCCTCGACCTCGATCGGGTAGACGTTCTCTCCGCCGCTCACGATCATGTCCTTGACCCGGTCGGTCAGGAAGAGATAGCCCTCGTCGTCGAGGTAGCCGCCATCGCCGGTGCGCAGCCAGCCGTCGGCGGTAAGCGCCGCGGCGGTCTCAACCGGGCGATTGAAGTACCCGGACATCACGTTCGGTGCCCGCAGCCAGATCTCCCCGACACTATGGGCCGGAAGGTCCTCGCCCGAAGACAGATCCACGATCCGAAGCTCGACCCACTCGTACGGCCGGCCGGCGGACCGCAGCAGGTGCTGGCGGGGTCCGTTCGCGTCGTGGTCGGACCCGTCAAGGTGGACGACCCCGCCGGTCGTCTCGGTCAGCCCGTAGAGCCCGATCATCTCGCAGCCGAACGTGCGCAGCGCCGCCCGGAGCGCAGTCGTGGTCATTGGGGACGCTCCGTAGACGATCGAGCGGAGCGCCGAGTAGTCGCGCTCGGCGGCGCCGGGCACGGCGGTCAGCATCTGCACCATCGTCGGCACGAAGATCGGGTTGGTCACCCGCCGGCGCTCGAGGGTGTCGAGCACCTGGGCCCCCACGAACTCGCTGACCAGGATCGTCGTGGCGCCGTGCCAGAGTCCGCAGTAGACCCAGCCGATACCGCCGATGTGGAACAGGGGCAGCGGCGTGAGGCTGATCGTGTCGGGGTTGAACCCCCACCGCGACGATGTGGCGGCCGCGGCGGCGAGGTTGCGGTGCGTGGTCAGGACACCCTTCGGCACGCCGGTTGTTCCCGATGTGTACATCTGGACGATGACGTCATTCGGATCCCCGCGCCCGCCGGGGTCGACGGCGTCATACGCACCCAGCCACGGCTCGTAGGCATCAGGGTGCTCGCAGCCGACGACCCGCAGCGCGAGCGGTCTGGATGCGTCCGCGCGGAGGGCCTCGGCTGTCTGGAGATATCCGGCGTCCGCGATCAGCAGCGGCGCGTGCGAGTCCTCGAGCACACCGGCGAGCTCTCGCGGGGACAGCCGCCAATTCAGCGGCACGATCACAGCCCCGATCTTGCCAGCCGCCAACAGCAGCTCGATCACCTCCGGCGCCGAGCGGCCGAGATACGCCACCCGCGCTCCGCGGTCGATGCCGGAGCCCAGCAACGCTTGGGCGAGCCGGTTCGAGCGGTCGTCGAGCTGGGCGTACGTGAGCGCGCGATCGTCATGTCGCAGGGCCACGACCCCCGGGCGGTGCTGCGCCGCCCGGCGAATGACATCGGCCACGCGAACCCCGGCGGTCGCCGCGATATCGCTGCCGTCCACCGCGCTAGATGTCATCCGCGACTCCGGCCTTGATCATCGAAGACCACTGCTCCTGGACCGAGTGCGAAAGGACCAACAGGTCGCGCATCTCGCCTGCTCTGTCACGGACGTGGTCGCTCAGCAGCGCCTCGGGATCAAAGCCAAGCGACCGGAACATGGCGATCGTCGGCTCCTGGACGGCGATCACCTCGACCACCATCTTCTCGAGGCCTAGCTCGAGGGCCTCGACCACCGCGCGCCGCGCGAGTGCGCGACCGACGCCGCGGCCGCGGTGGGCCGGATCCACGATCAGCCGCACTTCGCCCACGTGGCTGGACCAGCCGTGCAGTGGCAGGACCGAGAGCCATCCGATCACCTCGCCGTCCTCGATGGCGATCGTTCGGGCGGGGCCGGGCTGGACCCAGCCGTCGACCACCGTCGGGTCATCGACGTCCTCCTTGAAGAACGTGCGGTCCGCCTCCGGGATACGCTCGAGGAAGCGCGTCAGGGCTTCGCGGTCAGCGAGCTCGAGGTGTCTGATTTCCATGGCTTCCCTTTCGTCTCCTGCCGTGTGTCGCTGTGCGAGCCGATCCAGTCGGCCAGGTTCGGGAGTGTGTGCTTGAACGCGGAGCGGCCTGTGCCGAACGTCGCGTGGCCGCCCTTGACGACCATCTCCTCGCGGCGGTCCGGGCGGCCCACGAGCTCGCCGGCGGGCGCGGCGGCCGCCCGTGGTACGACTCGGTCGGCGGAGGCCATCACGTTGAGAACGTTCGCGCCGGTCGTCGTGAAGTCGATCTCGCGACCCCCCAGGCGCCAGGATCCCTCCATCAGCACGTTGCGGCGGATCAGATCGTCGACCATCTGGCAGAACGCCGCCCCCGGGAACGGCACCTGGTCGCGGGTCCACTGTGCGACGGCCTGGAACCCCTTGACGAACTCGTCGTTCCAGAGGTTCTCCAGGAGGGTCGCGTTCTGGGCCACCACCGTGGTCGGCGCCATCATGTAGAAGCCGCTGTAGAGCACGTCGGCCGGCACGTTCCCGGTCTCGTCGATGAGGTCGTCGGCATTGAGCCGGCCCTCCACGAGGGCCGCGACCATCGGCCCCATCTCGCTGTAGTTCACCGGTGTCGCCAGGAGCACGAGGTTGCGGACCGGCGCATCCTGGTGGCCGTTCGCGTACAGGAACGCGAGCACGCCGCCGAGGCAGTAGCCGACCAGCGTGACCTCCTTCGCGCCGGTCTCCCGGATGACTGCATCGATCGCGCGCGGCAGATACTCGTCGACGTATGTCTCGAACGTGTTGTCGGCCTCGAGCTCGTCCGGGATGCCCCAGTCGATCAGGAAGACGTCGAACCCGAAGTTGCGCAGGAACTCCACCGAGCTGCTCCCGGGGAGGAGATCGAGGATGTAGCTCCGGCTGACCAGGCTGGTGACGACCACCAGCGGCTGTTCGAAGCGGATGGGGCCGCCGCGATAGCGCCACAGCTGCGCCTTGTCCCGCTGCCACACCACGTCCTTGGGCGTCACTCCGAGCTTCGGGCGGTGGGTTCCGCGGACATATCGCACGCCGTTGCGAGCCCGGAGGAGCGACCGCTCCACGTCTCGGTTGACGCGGGCGAGGAGGTCGGTCGGCGAAGGCGGCGACACTGCCCTCACCGTTGCAGCTCGCGCTCGGAGCGCTGCTCTTCGAGCTCCTTCGAAACCTCCACGAGACGGCGCTCCATCCGCGCCAGTTGCTCGCGCACGCGCCTGATGTCCGTTCCCGCTGGAAGATTCGCCAGGTGGAGGATCCGCTTGGAGACGCCTTCGATCGAGCCCGTGAGGGTCGCCTTCCGTCGGTTGAAAAGCGCGACGAGATCGAAGTACGGATCACTGTGTACGGCCGACTCGACCCTGGTGCCGACCGCGCGCTCGGCACGGAGCACCAGCTTCAGCCACAGCGGTGTGCTCTCGCTCATGCCGCGTAGGATAACAACGCATTGACCTGAATTCAATTCTCTCCGAGTGCGGCGATCAAGCACGACCCAACGGTTGCGCGAACGGTTTGGAGCGTCCGCTCCCGACGCTCAGGAGTGCGCTCGCATGAACGCGCTGATCTCCTCGTCGACTCCAGGAGCCTCGGTTGGGTAGAGGTGTCCCGTGTCGCTCAGCTCGATGAGGCGCGCTCCCGGGATGCGCGCCGCGATCATGCGCCCGTTGTCAACCGGGATCATGCGGTCGTCGGTGCCGTGCACGACGAGCGTCGGGGTGTCGATCCGGTTCAGTTGCCGGTAGCAGTCGTGCACCGCCGCGGCCCACAGCTGAGCCCGGTAGGCCTGCACGGGAAACGTATGCGCGAGCCGCTGTTCGACGTCCTCGGCGATCCGCTCCGGATGCTCGACGCGGCAGCGCTCGCTGTAATTGAACTCGACCGAGCTCCACGCGGCTTCTTCGTGTCTCATCCACAGGCGCCGGCGCAGGAAGGTGACGACATCGAAGTCCGGTCGGCGAGCGTGCCGTCCGCCGGCATGCGTCGCCCCCAGCACGAGCGATCGCACGCGTTCCGGGTGCCGGAGCGCCAGTTGCTGGGCCACCATGCCCCCCAGCGAGATCCCGTACACGTGCACGCGGTCGACGCCGGCCGCGTCGAGGACCGACGCCGCATCATCGGCCATCGCGGCCGTGCTGTAGGCATGTAGAAGCGCCTGCGAGTTCCCGACGCCTCGATTGTCGAACGTGACCACCTCCAGGCGCCGCGCGAGCACCGGGACAGTCCGCCACCAGGCTCCACCGCTCAGGCCGAGGCCCATGATCAGCAATACGGGGGGGCCAGATCCGGTTCGCTCCCAGTGCAAGGTCACCGGCCACGCGGTTCCGACCGTTGCGCTCAGCAGCCCTGACGTTAGGTCTGAAACCACCCGGATGGCTGACTCGCACTCTTCGATCCAGGCTCGGCCGAGCCCCCGGAGCAACTCCTGTTCCGCCCAGGACATAGCCGGCTAAACCTTACCGAAATTCAGTTTGGGTGACCTGAGTCAGCCGCGGGGGTGCGTCAGGTGGGGGACCCACGGTCGCGCGAAGCCCGAGCAACTGCTTGACAGTCGCGATCGCCTCGATAGCGGCCTCGAGCCCCTCCGCCTCGGGGACAAAGTTGAAACGCCTGCATCCCCTGTGAACGTAGGACGCAAGTGCCGCGGCGACGTCCTCCGGTGGTCCGCACGGCGTATAGCGCTCGAAACGCTCGAACGGCAAGCCGTAGGACTGCTCGAACACGGGGGTGATGCGCGCCACGGCTTGCTCGCGCGTGGCGTCGAACGCTGCCCAGAGCTGAAGCGTGTGCTGCCAGCTCACGCCGGTACGACCAACTAGGTCGGCGCTCGACTGAACCAGATCCGTTCCGGCGGTGAACCGCTCCGGCGATATCCACAGGGCGAGCCATCCGGCGCCGAGGCGGCCCGCTCGATCCAGCGCCGCGTCCGAGCGACCGCCGACGAGCACCGGGATCGGCGGGACCGGGGGTGGTTGGATAGCCGCTTCGCGGACGTCGAAAAAGCGCCCGCGAAACGTGATCTGATCGCCGGTCATGAAGCGCTGCACGAGCTCGAGGGCCTCGGTTGTTCTCTCGCCGCGGGTTCGCGGGTCGACGCCGCAGAGCTCGAGCTCGCGGGGATCGTCACCACCCACGCCGACCCCCAAGGTGAACCGGCCCGGAGCAATCAGCGAGATCGTCGCGAGCTGGCGCGCGACCGTCGCGGGGTGCCGCAGGGCGAGCAGGTAGACCCCGGTTTGGACCGCCAGCGTCGGATGTGCGGCCAGCAGCGCCGTCGCTTGGATCAAGCCGTCGACTCCATGACCTCCAGCAAAGCTGACGTGGTCGCCGACGGTTACGTGATCGATGCCGGCCGCCGCGACTGCGGCCGTGAGCTCGGATAGTCGGTCGCGCCACCGGAGTAGGTCGGCCTCCCGCAGGACGATTCCGACCACCACGTCTTCACCCGCGCCCTGCGACGACTCGGTCCGCATCTCATCCCTCATCCCTCTCCGGGGCACTCAGCTACCCGGGCACTCGGCAATCCACAACGGAGTACGCTAAAGTCTAACTGACTTTAGGTCAGGAAACGAGGTATCCGCGTGACGATGACTCCAGAACTCGCTGGGCGGCGAGCGTTCGTCACCGGCGCCGGAAGCGGCATCGGCGAAGCGTGCGCGCGGCTCCTGGCCGAGCGAGGCGCGGCCGTGGGCGTAGTCGACGTCCGCGACGATGCGGTTCGCGGCGTTGTTCGAGAGCTGAGCGCGGGGGGCGCCAGAGCGGTCGGAGCCACGTGCGACGTCGGATCCGAGGCGGAGGTGGCGGCGACCGTCGAACAGGTCGCGGTGCAGCTGGGCGGACTCGACACGATCGTGGCGGCGGCGGGCATAGCGCGGACCGGTCGGACGATCGAGCTTTCCCTGTCGGAATGGGAGACGGTCATCCGAGTGAACCTGACCGGCGTGTTCCTGACCCTGAAGCACACGCTGGGCCATCTTGCGTCTGCGGGTGGCGGCGCGGTGGTCACGATTGGCTCGGTCGCCTCGCTCGTGGCCGCCGGGCGCGCCCCGAGCTACGACGCGTCGAAAGGAGGAGTCCTTCAGCTGACTCGCGCAATCGCCGCCGAGTACGTGGATCAGAACATCAGAGCCAACTGTGTCTGCCCCGGGATCGTCGCCACCCCGCTGGCCGACAACAGCCGCGATCTGTACGGACCCATGGCACGGGAGCCTGAACGGCTCACGGCGACGCGGACCCGGCCCCCGATCGCGCGGGCTGCTGACCCAGTTGAGATCGCGTCGGTAGTCGCGTTTCTCTGCTCCGACGCCTCGTCGTTCATGACCGGCGCAGCCGTCCCGGTGGACGGTGGTTACACGGCCGTATGAGTGCCCGGGCGGCTCGCCGGTGCCGTCGCTGCGCCACCGGCCGGGCCTCGCCTTATCATCGTTGCCGGGTCGTCGATATTAGGAGGCTCTGATGCCGCAGGTTCGCCAGACCGCGCGAGCTGGCAGAAACAACGCTAGGCCCGGTACAAACGCCAAGACCGGTACGTCGTCACGAAGCAAGCGGGCCGTGATCCTGGAGGTCGCCACGCAGTACTTCGGCGAGCACGGCTACGAGGACACGAAGTGGGCCGACGTCGCGGCCGCGGTCGGGATCGGCTCAACCGCGCTCTACCACTACTTCGAGTCCAAGCTCCACTGCCTCTACGTGATCATGGCGGACACGCTCGAATGGTTCCAGGGCGAGTTCGACCGGATCACCAGCGAGCACGAGGACTATCTCGACGCGCTGCTGGCTGTGCTCCGCTCGGGCTACGAGCTGACCGATCAGGAGGTGCTGCGCCAGCGTGTGCTCGTGGCCGAGCAGGGGCTGGTCGGCATCTCGCGGACCTCCCCACGCGAGGAGGAGGCCCGGGCGCTCGCGCGAGCGCTGACGCGCGAACTCGAGTTCTCCTGGGGCACGTTCCTCGCGCGCGGTATGGAGCAGGGCATCCTGCCGGAGGCGGACCCGCGACTGCTGACGCGCGCGGTGCTCGGCCTGTACAACAGCATCTGGCACTGGTACCGGCCGCGGGGGACGCTGACCGTGGACGAGGTTGCGGACTTCTTCATCCGCCGACAACTCGCGGTGTTGGGATTGCCCCCGGAGTTGCTCGACGGCAAGCACAAGGCTCCCCGGCCGAGAGCGAACGCTAGGAAAAAGCGCTAGCCGTCGCGGCGCGCTTGGCTTGCCACTCCTCCGCCGCGGCAACGCTGGCCGCGTGGTGCGCCTGCATGCGCTGCTGCTGCGCGCGCATGCACGATGCGCACGGCGGGGCGTGGCCGGAGCCGGCGTGAGCGGCGCATCGTCCCGGCGGAAGCTGACCGGCGACTCGGCCGCGTTGCATGCTCTGGGCGATACCGCCCTGGCGCGGCCGCAGCCGCCTGCTGACAACCTCGGCGAGAGCCATCTACGTCTCCTTCACTAAGCCGTCCGCTGCTAGCCCGACGCGCGTGTCGTCCAAGCGGGCCAAAGTCTCGCGCCCCACGCGCTGGAGGTTGCGCAGGTAGTCCACATGGGCGCCCCAGCAGCTTTCCGGCGCCAAGTCGTCGGCGAGTATGACGGTATCGGCGTGCGCATCGAGCAGCTCGTAAACGAGCGCCGACATTTCATCGAGCGCCGACGGAGCGATGTGGCTGTCGTTGGCCATGACCATGCTCCTCCGTCTACCTGTGACTGCCGAGGGCCACCCGGAGGCGCAGGTGGCCGGACGGAGATGGCGGCGTCGAGGAACCGAGTTGCGCGACGGCAGAAGGCGAAAGGTGCTTCCCAGACGAAGCGCGAGCCTGCGCCGCGCCAAGTCCGAGGCTTGCAGCCCGCGGGCCGTGGGCGGTGGCGCCTGGATGCAACGGGATAACAGTCGGGTAACTGAAACGATGCTCTTCCATTCCCTACTCCTTGCACAAGCTGAATTCAGTTCAGGACTGTAGCCAGCGACTCGTTTCTTGTCAAGGCAACGCTTGTTCTTTCTCAGCCCAGCTCGATCCGTGACAAGATTCACCGACGTTACTTCAGCTCAAACGAAAGGAAGACGATGACCAGCGCCGCGAACAACGGGCAGGAGGTGGAGGGGCTCCGGTGCCCGGTGCTGGCGGACTACTTCGACCGGCTCGACGGTCGCGGACCCGCGAGCGTCGTGGAACTCCTGGCGCCGGATTTTCGGTTTGCCGCCCTGTGGGGCGAAGACGAGCTTGCTCGCCAATCCAGCGGCGGACCCTCGGAGCTCGAGGCGTACTTCGCCTCCCGCGACGGGACCGGTCAGCGCCACCACGTGCTGGAAGCAAAAGCCTCGGCGAAGACCGAAATCGCGGTTGGTTACACGACGCGCCACGGAGCGCCGCTGGCGAGCTTCCTGGTCATGGTCCAGCTCGATGAGTTCGGCCGGATCCGGCGTATGCTCGCCGCGCGCAGCGCGGCGCTATCGCTGCTGGATTGATCCCCAGGGTGCTCAGGGGAGGGCTTGAACGCTGAAGTGACTTCAGCTAAGGTGCTTCGTCATGACTGCCGCACTGACCTCAGTCACCGGCCGGGAAGTCCGGCTGATCCGATACCCGGACGGCCCGGTGTGTTCGACGGACTTCCGGATCGTCGAGGTCGACGTGCCCGAGCCGCGACCCGGCGAGGTTCTCGTTCGCAACACGTGGATGTCGATCGACCCCGGACTGCGCCTGCGCCTGCGCGCCGAGAGCCCGGACGGCTACTTCGCCGCGCTGCCGCTCGGGTGCCCGATCACCGGCGTGATGACGGTTGGCCGGGTGATCGCATCCCGGGCTGAGGGATTCCAGGAGGGCGATACCGTCTCCCACGGGCTCGGCTGGCGCGACTACGCCGTCGTCGAGGCCGGCAAGGAAGAGATCGGCGGGATCGGGACGCTGAGGCGGGTTGACCCGGCACTCGCGCCGCCGCAGGCATACCTGAGCTTCCTCGGCGGTAGCGGGCTCACCGCCTATGCCGGAATCGTGCACCTCGCGGACCTGCGGCCCGGCGACGTCGTCTGGGTCTCGGCTGCAGCAGGGGGCGTCGGCACTCTCGCAGCCCAGCTCGCGAAGGTCCGCGGGCACCGAGTGATCGGAAGCGCCGGATCGGACGACAAGGTCTCATACCTCATCGACGAGCTCGGGCTCGACGCCGCCTTCAACTACCACCACGGATCGCTGCCGGACCTGCTCCGAGAGGCCGCGCCCGAGGGAATCGACGTCTATTTCGACAATGTCGGCGGAGAGCACATCGAGGCAGCGCTTGGAGCGTTGCGCCGCTTCGGCAGGGTCGTGATGTGCGGGACGATCGCCGAGTACGACCTCGAGGCGCCGCTGCCCGGACCACGCAACCTGTTCTTGGTCGTGGCGAAGGAGCTGACGATCCGCGGCTTGCGCGGCAACACGTACGCCGAGGTGATCCCGGAGCTGTGGCGCGAGGTGGGGGGCCTGCTCCGAGAGGGACGGATCAAGTCGCGGGAGACCATCGTCGACGGGCTCGAGAATGCCCCCGTGGCGCTGGCCAGGCTGATGCGCGGGGACACCACCGGAAAGACGCTCGTCCGCATCGCTGAAGCGGAGTCATGAATGAAGGCCGTCCAGCTAGTCGCCTGGCGAACGGAACCCGAGCTGCGTGAGGTCGACACTCCGACGCCAGGGCCCGGCGAGGTGTTGGTGAAAGTCCAGGCCGCCGGACTCTGCCACTCGGACCTGCACGTCATGGACTGGCCCGAGGGAACGCTGGCGTTCGAACTGCCGATGACACTCGGTCACGAGACCGCCGGCACCGTCGCGGCGCTCGGTCCGGGAGCGAAAGGCGTCCAGCTCGCCGATCCGGTGGTGATCTACGGACCGTGGGGGTGCGGCGCCTGTGTGGCGTGCGCGCGCGGCGCCGACAACCTGTGCGCGCGCCGGCGCGCCTGCGGCCTCGGGTTCGACGGCGGGCTGGCTGAGTACGTTCTCGTTCCGTCGCCCCGGTTCCTCGTCCCGCGCGGCGAGCTCGACGCCGCCCGATCGGCGCCGCTCACCGACGCCGCCCTGACGCCGTATCACGCCCTCAAGCCCCACCTTTGGCGCCTTGTTCCTGGCTCGAGCGTGGTCGTAATCGGGGTCGGCGGCCTCGGCCATGTCGCGGTCCAGCTTGTCCGGGAGCTCTCGCCGGCGCGGATCGTCGCGATCGACCTCCGTGATCAGGCGCGGCAGGTTGCGCGGGACGCCGGCGCCGACGCCGCATTGGATGCTGACGGACTCCACCCGGCAGACGTTCGGGCCGAGACGGGGGAGGCGGGCGCGGCACTCGTGCTCGACTTCGTCGGGTCGGACGCGACGGTGCGCCTCGCCGCCTCCGTGATCGAGGTGGGCGGTCACGTCAGCATCGTCGGTTCGGGCGCCGAGAGCTTCCCGTGCGCGATCGGAACCGTGCCGCTCGAATGGTCGGCGGGGCGGCCGAGCTGGGGGACGCTCCCCGAGCTGCACGAGGTGGTCGCGCTGGCGCGGGCCGGGCGGATTGAGATCGAGGTCGAGCAGCTGGCTCTCGGAGAGGCCGTCGATGGTTATCGCCGCCTGCGCCGGGGGGAGATCGCGGGGAGGGCCGTGGTCGTCCCGTGACCGATCGTGCGGTTGAATATGGATTGAATTCAGTTTAGGATCATTTTGGCGATGTCAAGCTCTGATCCGACCGCCGGGCAGCCCAGCGCCATGAACGCTGCGTCATTCGCGGTGATCCTGGGCGCCGGTAGCGCCGGCCTTACTTGGGCCGAGGTCGTGGGCGAGCTCGGCGAGGGCGTGTTGGCGGCGCCGGACGAGCTGGAAATCCCGCCAATGGGGGCCGGGCTCGACTCCGCGGTTGCCGATCTTCCGCGCTCGCGCGTGGCGATCGGCGCCTCGATGTGGCCAAGATCTGCGTCGCCGACGACGCGAACAGGACGAAGATCGGCGCGCCGCCGGCCCTGGTCCTGTGGGGTGCGCTTGACTCGGCCGTGCCGCTCGAGGCGCACATCAAGCTGGCGCTGCGGTGCGGCGGCTGGTCCTTCGGGTAGACGGTGACCACCCTCGGCCACGATCCGATCATGTCCGAAGTCATCCAGATCCCGCTTCCGCTTCTCTATCTGGGGAGCGTCAACGTGTGGCTGCTGCGAGGCGAGCCGCTGACGCTCGTCGACACGGGTCCAGCCAACGATGAGGCGCTCGAGTCACTCGAGGAGCAGCTCGGCCAGCATGGCTTCGCGATCGAGGACATCGAGCTGGTGCTGATCACGCACCATCACCTCGACCACTCCGGCTTGGCCACCGCGATCAAGCGGCGCTCCGGCGCGGAGGTCGCCGCGCACCGCGGGACGGCGCTGTGGGGGCTGCGGGTCCACGAGCGAGCGGCCGCCGAGCGGCAGTTCACGCTCGCCCTGATGGCCTCGCACGGGGTGCCGGAGGACATAGTGCAGGGCAGCCAGGAGTTCTTTGACCGCATCCTAGCGGACAGCGCTCCCTATGAGACCGATCGGGTCCTGTCCGACGGCGACATCGTGCGCGCGGGCGGCCGCACGCTGCGCGTGGTCTTCAGGCCCGGGCACAGCACCACTGACACGCTGTTCGTCGACGAGATCAACGACGACGCGTTCGTCGGCGACCATCTGCTGGCGAACATAACTTCGGGTGCCGAACTGATGCCCACGGAGCTGCCCGGTGACGAGCGGCGGCGCGGCCTGCTCGATTACCTCGCGAATCTCCGCAAGACCCAGGTGATGCGTCTTGCAACCTGCTATCCCGGCCATGGCCCGACGATCGATGACCACAGGGCATTGATCGACGATCGCCTCGCGTTCCATTCGTCGCGGCTCGACCGCATTGCCGAGCACGTCGCCGACGGGTGCCAGACCGCGTTTGAGATCGCGCAACGGCTGTGGTCGGAGGAAACCGCCGCGACCCAGCCCGTGCTCGTTATCTGGGAGGTCCTCGGTCACCTGGACGTGCTCGTCAACCGCGGGACGGTCCGCGAGGAGGTCGACGAGCGCGGAGTGCATCGCTTCCGCCCGCGTGAGGCGGCCCGGCTCGCCGTGGTCAACGACTGAGCCGATCGGCGGTCAGCGGATCGTCCAGCCGCCGTCGACGGCGATCACCTGACCGGTGCAGTACGACGACGCGTCTGAGGCGAGAAACAGCAGCACGCCGTCGAGCTCGTGCTCACGTCCGGGCCGCCCCATGGGACACTGGCGCTGCAGCCAGCGAAGCGACCGCTCGTCCTGGAGCAGCGGCGCGTTCATCTCGGTCTCGAACCAGCCGGGCGCGATTGCGTTGACGCGCACGCCCCGCGAGGCCCACTGGTTGGCCAGCTCTCGCGTGAGTCCGTTCACCGCACTCTTCGACGCGACGTACGCTGCGTCGGGAACCGGGGTCGAGGCGACGAGCCCGAACATCGAGCTGACGTTGACGACTGATCCGGATCCGCGCTCGAGCATGTGCTCCCCAACCGCCTGCGTCAGTCCAAACACGGCCTCGAGGTTGACGCGCATCACCGAGGCGAAGGTGTCGAGGTTGCTCTGAAGCTCCACCCCACCGGAGGCGATGCCGGCATTGTTGACGCAGATGTCGATGTGGCCCGCCACCCCGAGCGCTGTCTCCACCAGGCGGGCCCGGTCCCCGGCATCGGAGACGTCACAACGCACCGCGCAGATTCCCGGCTGGGATCCGGCGAGCTCCGCGATCCGCTCGACTCGTCGCGCGCACGCGATCACGCGGGCGCCAGCCTGCGCGAGCACGGTCGCGAACCGTGCCCCAAGGCCGCTCGAAGCACCGGTCACGATCGCGACCCGGTCCTTGAGCAAATCGGGGGGGATTGCAGCAGCCATCACTGAACTAAATTCATTTTAGTACACTAGGAGCGCAACCGCATCGATGACGAGGAGGCCCTAGGTGCCGGAGCTGAGAGAAGTTGTGATCGTCGAGGCCGTCCGCACGCCGATTGGTCGTGGGCACGAGGAGAAGGGCTATTACAGAGATGTGCATGCGGCGGAGCTGCTCGGACGCACGTACTCGGAGCTGATTGCGCGCGCCGAGATCGATCCTGGGGAGGTGGAGAACGTGATCGCGGGGTGCGTGAACCAGTTTGGTGAGCAGAGCCTGAACATCGGACGCACCGCGTGGCTGCAGGAAGGACTGCCGATCGAGACGGCGGCGACGACGATCGACTTGCAATGCGGCTCGGCGCAGCAGGCGGTCAACTTCGCGGCGGCGCAGATCGCCACCGGCACCTTCGACGTCGTGGTCGGTTCCGGGGTCGAGCACATGGGCCACATTTCGTTCGCGGATGTCGACGCGGTGCACGAGCAGCATGGGTACCCATTCACGCGTCGGCTGCTCGACCGCTACGACATCGTCGGCCAGGGCCTCGGCGCCGAGATGATCGCGCAGGAGTGGGAGATAACCCGCGCGGATCTCGATGAACTCGCGATGCGCTCGCACCGGCTGGCGCACGCGGCAACCGAGACCGGGCGCTTTTCACGCGAGATCGTTCCCGTCCAGACCAACGGCAGTACACGCCTGACGGATCAGGGGATTCGTCCCGACACGAGTCTCGAGGCGCTCGCCGCGCTCCGCCCCGTGTTCAAGCCGGACGGGACGATCACCGCCGGCAACTCGTCGCAGATCTCCGATGGGGCGGCAGCGGTTCTGCTGATGAGCGCACACAAGGCCCGCGCGCTCGGGCTGCCTCCTCGCGCACGGATCGTCGATCACACGGCGGTCGGGTGCGACCCCGTGAAGATGCTCGAGGGCCCGATACCCGCGACGACGAAGCTGTTGCAGCGCAACCGGCTGTCGATCGACGACATCGACTACTTCGAGATCAACGAAGCGTTCGCGCCGGTGGTGCTCGCATGGGCGCGCGCCCACAAGCCGGAGATGACCCGCGTGAACCCTCGCGGCGGGGCGATGGCACTCGGGCACCCGCTCGGCTCCACGGGTGCACGACTGATCACCACGCTCGTGCACGAACTCGAGGACGATGATAAGGAACTTGGCCTGGTCGCCATGTGCTGCGGCGGGGGGCTCGGGACCGGAACCCTGATCCAGCGGGTCTA
>CAVTNE010000013.1:0-16709 GCA_963735965.1 uncultured Solirubrobacterales bacterium | reverse complement strand
TGAGCTACCGCGAGACCGACCATCTGCGCGTCCTGATCGCCAACGAGCGCAAGGATCGTCTCGCGCTCGTCGCCCCGATCGTGGTCGCGCTCGGGCACGAGGTGATCGCGCGCGAGATCGACGTCGAGGACGTCGGGCCGGTGACCGCCCGGGAACGACCCGACGTCGCGCTCGTCGGGCTCGGTGAGAGCTCCGAGCACGCGCTCGGGCTGATCGACAAGATCGTCCGCGAGGCCGCCTGCCCCGTGATCGTGCTGCTGCACGCGCCGGATCCCGCGTTCGTCAAGGAAGCGTCCAAGCGAGGCGTGTTCGCCCACATCTCCGACGCCGACGTCGAGGACTGGCAGAGCTCGATCGACATCGTGCTGCGCCGGTTCGCCGAATTTCACGACCTCGAGGGCGCGTTCGGACGCCGCGCGCTGATCGAGCGAGCCAAAGGCATCCTGATGGAACGCCACTCGATCGACGAGGACAGCGCGTTCGAGATGCTGCGCGAGCGCTCGCGCACAGCCAACCGCAAGCTCGTCGACCTCGCCGCCGCCGTCGTCGACGGCCACCCCCTACTCCCTAAACAGCCGCAAGCCCCTTCCGGGACCTAGCCCAACGTGGGCGACTAAAGCACCTTCCCGCTAACGCCGGGAAGGTGTACGATGTCTGTCAGCTTCGCCTTAACCTTCGGCGGGCTCAGTTTTCTCCGGCTTCAACGCCTGGCCGGCGCGACCTCAGGGTGAACCCAACCCTGCAGGACCTAATCGAAGATCGATCCTCTAAGGCAAGGCGAAGCATATGAAGGCTCTCGTTTATCACGGCCCGGGCCAGCGCGGCTGGGACACAGTCGCCGATCCGACGATCATCGACCCGACCGACGTCATCGTTCGGATCGACAGCTCGACCATCTGCGGAACTGACCTGCACATCCTCAAGGGAGACGTACCCGACTGCAAGCCCGGCACCGTGCTTGGTCACGAGGCCGTGGGAACCGTGCTTGAGATCGGAGCGAACGTCAGTACGGTGGCGGTCGGCGACCGGGTGCTGCTGTCCTGCGTGAGCTCGTGCGGCCGCTGCCGCTATTGCAAGGCGAGCCGGTACGGCCAGTGCCTCGGTGGCGGCGGATGGATCTTCGGCAACTTGATCGACGGGCTACAGGCCGAGTACGCGCGCGTCCCGTTCGCGGATAACTCGGTTTACAAGGTGCCCGACGACCTCAGCGACGAGCAGGTCCTATTCCTGGCCGACATTCTTCCGACCGCCTACGAAGTCGGGGTGCTCAACGGCGTGGTCTCGCCGGGCGATGTCGTGGCGATCGTCGGCGCAGGGCCGATCGGTCTGGCGGCGATCCTCACCTCGATGCTCTATACGCCCGGAAAGATCGTGGCGATCGACCTGGATGACAACCGGCTCGAGAGCGCCCTGCGGTTCGGCGCCGACATCGCGATCAACAACGGCCGCGAGGACGCCACCGCGCGCGTGATGGAGTTGACCGACGGCGGTGCGGATGTCGCCTTCGAAGCGGTCGGCGTACAGCAGACGTTCGAGCTGGCGACAGAACTGATCCGACCCTGCGGACGTGTAGCGAACATCGGCGTGCACGGCAAGCCGGTAACACTTCACCTGGAGACGCTATGGACTCGTGACGTCACGGTGACGACCGGGTTGGTTGATACGTACACGATTCCGCGCCTGATGAAGCTGGTCGCCAGCGGCCGCCTCGATCCGACGATCTTCGCCACCCACCGGTTCCCGCTGGAGGACACCATGGGCGCCTACGACACGTTCGCCGACGCCGCGTCCACCAACGCGCTGAAAGTCGTGCTCCACGGCAGCGAGCGCGATCCCAGCTCCAACGGGCACATCGCTGCGGCCCTCGTGGCCGGAGTCGCATGAGCACGATTTCTGAGTCAACCGAGCACATCCCCAAAGAAACGAGATTCTGATGCCGGTACGAGTAGCGATCAATGGCTTCGGCCGCGTCGGCCGGTGCGTGCTTCGCGCCGCCTACGAGCAAGGTGCCGACATCGAGGTGGTCGCCATCAACGATCTCGTCGATGCCGCGACGCTTGCGCATCTGCTCAAGTACGACTCCGTCTACGGCCGGTTCCCGGGCGAGGTCGCGGCTGACGCGGAAGGCATCGTCATCGACGGCGCCCAGGTGCGCACGTTGGCGGAGACCGACCCCCTCGCGTTGCCGTGGGAGGAGCTCGAAGTCGACGTCGTGATCGAGTCCACCGGAGCGCTTCGCACCCGGGCCGCCGCTGCCCAGCATCTGGAGGCCGGCGCCCGGAAGGTGATCATCTCAGCTCCCGCAAAAGGCTCCGAGCCGCCGGACGCCACGCTCGTGTTGGGGGTGAACTTCGACGACGTCTATGACCCCGAAACGCATCACGTCGTCTCGAATGCCTCGTGCACGACGAACTGCCTCGCCCCGGTCGCCATGGTCCTGCACAACGCAGTTGGGATCGAGCACGGGCAAATGACGACTGTGCACTCCTATACCTCTGACCAGAACCTGCTCGACGGGCCGCATACGGATCTGCGTCGTGCGCGCGCGGCGGCGGTCAACCTGATCCCCACCTCGACCGGCGCGGCCAAGGCGCTCGGGCTGGTGATCCCCGAGCTCGCGGGCCGGCTGAACGGCATTGCCGTGCGCGTGCCGATGCCCACCGGTTCCCTCGTGGACCTGACCGTGGAGACCAACCAGGCGACGAGCATCGAAGAGATCAACGCAGCCTTCGAGGGGCTCGCCGATCACGGAGCGCTGGAGGGGATCCTCGCCTACACCGAGGATCCGATCGTCTCCTCGGACATCGTCAAGTCGTCTTATTCGTCGATCTTCGATGCCGCGCTGACCTCTGTCGTCGACGGTACCCAGGTGAAGGTCGTCGCGTGGTACGACAACGAGTGGGGATACTCGAGCCGACTCGTTGATCTCGCCCAGCGCGTGGTCGTGCCGGTCGCGCAGCCGGCGTAGCGCTTTCGTGGCCGCGATGAAAGCCATTTTGCTCAAGGACCCGGCCCGCAAGAAGCTCCTGGCCCGGTCGGGATCCAGGCCGAGCCCCTGTTCGAAGTCAAGTAGGAGGAATCATGTCTGAAGCGGTCATTGTCGACGCCATCCGGACGCCGATTGGGCGGGCGGTCAAAGGGACGCTGAGGGACATCAGGGCTGACGACCTCGCCGCGATTCCGCTGCGCGCCCTCGTCGAGCGCAATCCGGAGGTCAATTTCACCGAGACCGACGACGTCATGATGGGCTGCGGCTTCCCCGACCACGAGCAGGGCTACAACGTTGGCCGCAACGCGCTGCTGCTGTCCGGGATCGACCATCATGTCCCGGCGGTCACAGTCAGCCGCTTCTGCGCATCGTCGCTGCAGACGATCCGGATGGCCTTTCACGCGATCAAGGCGGGCGAAGGCGATCAGTACATCGCGGCGGGCGTGGAGTGCGTGTCGCGGGGCGCGGCCATGACTCTTCCCGCAATGAATCCGCGGATCGACGGCACCAACGGCACGGGGTACAACGTGTACATCCCGATGGGGCTCACGGCCGAGAACGTAGCCGCGCGCTGCAAGGTCTCCCGCGAGTCCCAGGATGAGTGGGCGGTGCTGTCGCAGCAGCGCGCGTGCGCGGCGCGCGAGAGCGGCCACTTTGACCGGGAGATCGTGGGCGTCGATATACCCGAGGTCCATGACGCCGGCGGCGACGTCATCGCTGCGCACACGGTCACGCGCGACGACGGGCCGCGCGAGGGCACGACGGTGGAGGCGCTCGCGAAACTAAAGCCCGTGTTCAAGCCCGGTGGCAGCGTGACCGCGGGCAACGCTTGCCCGCTCAACGACGGCGCTGCCGCCGTGCTGGTGATGTCCGAGGAGAAGGCCAGCGCGCTGGGGCTCAAGCCCCGGGCGCGGATCGTGGCGTCCGCGGTGGCGGCGGTCCGCCCGGAGATCATGGGCCTCGGCCCGATCCCGGCGATGAGGGCGGTTCTCAAGGCGGCAGGGATGACGATCGAGGACATCGACTTAGTCGAGATGAACGAGGCGTTCGCCGCCCAGGTGCTGCCCTGCCGCGACGAGATCGGCATCGATCCGGACAAGCTCAACATCAACGGCGGTGCGATCGCGCTCGGTCACCCGTTCGGGATGACTGGCGCACGGATCATGACCACCCTGCTCAACAACCTCGACTAGGTGGAGGGCAGGTTCGGGCTCGAGACGATGTGCGTTGCCGGCGGGATGGGTCAGGCGATGATCGTCGAGCGGCTCAACTAGCGAACCGAAGGGACACACAATGGCAACCACAAGTCTTAGACCTGAGGGCGCGAATCGCGACAATGATCTCACCGGCCGGGTCGCACTGGTCACAGGCGGTACTCGTGGGATCGGCGCGGCGATCTGCCACGGCCTCGCCGCGGAAGGCGCGGTGGTAGCGGCCGGCTTCACCTCAAACCGCGAGCGGGCGAACGAGCTACGCGAGTCGATCCAGGCCGACGGAGGCACGCTGTCGTTGCACCAGGGCAACGTGGGCGACTGGGACGACTGCCAGCGCGTCGTTAAAGAGGTGATCGATCAGCACGGCCGCCTGGACATCCTGGTCAACAACGCGGGCGTCACCGTCGACAAGCCCGTGTGGAAGATGTCGAAGGACGATTGGCACAAGGTGCTGCGCGTGAACCTGTCGGGGAGCTTCTACATGTCCAAGCCGGCGATAACGCACATGATCGACCGAGGCTCGGGGCGGATCATCAACATCTCGTCGGTGACCGGCGAGATCGGCAACATCGGCCAGGCGAACTACGCGGCATCGAAGTCGGGCGAGTTCGGGCTCACGAAGTCGCTCGCCCGCGAGGCGGCACTCGCGCTCCGGCTGGCCGGCAAGCTCGAGCACGGGATCGGGCTGACGGTCAACTGCGTCACCCCGGGGCTGATCGAGACCGACATGGTCGCCACGATACCCCCGTTCATGGTGGCCGAGTTCCTGGAGAAGATCCCGGCGCACCGGATGGGACAACCCGATGAAATCGCCCGCGTCGTCTGCTTCCTCGCCCAAGACGCCTCCGGCTACATCACCGGACAAATCTGGGGCGTCAACGGCGGAATCGACATGTGATCGCCGGGCGGCGTACCGTCACGTAGCCGCCGCCCGATCGCTCTCCCCGGCCAGCAGCTCGGCGATGTGGACGACGCGCGTCCTAAGCTTGCGGCGCTTGACGCCCTGCTCGAGCTGGCGGTAGCAGCCGGCGTTGACCACGGCGATCACGTCGAGGTCCGCGGCGGCGATCTCGTCGAGATGTTGTTCGAGCACGCGCGCGCTGTCTTTGGGGCGCACGACCGCGTAGGAGCCCGCGGCGCCGCAGCAGGCGGCAGCGCTCGGCAGCTCGACGTACTCGCCGACTCGCGCGATCAGCTCGCGCGGCTCGCGCCAGATGCCCAGCCCGTTGCGGAGGTGGCAGGAGTCCTGCAGCCCGATCCGCAGTCGGCCATCCACCCGCCGCTCGGCCGCCGTGGCCTCCGGCACGGGACCCTCGCGCGCCAACCACCACTGCGAGAACTCCTTCACCCGCTCGGTGCCGAGCACGCCCGCGAGGTGCGCGCCGCACCCGCCGGATGTCGTAACGATCGTTCCGGGAAGCGCCTCGCCCAGCTCCTTGGCCAGCTCGTGGCCGCGCTCAAGCTCTCCGTTGTGCGCGTGCAGGGCGCCGCAGCACCCTTGGGCGGCCGGGACGGCGAGCTCGGCAGCCAGCTTCCGCGCGTCGCGGCTGACCCGCGGATACAAGACCCGCTCAAAGCACCCGAGCATCAGGTTCACCGGGCCCGGTCCTTCGCTCGCGCTGCCGGCGTGCCGGCGCACGATCCCCATCGCGCGCACGCGCCGCTGCGAGTCCACGGCCCATAGCAGCGGGCGCACTTTCCAGGGTCGCCGCCGGCCGTTCCAAAGGTGGTCGCGCCACTCCTCCAGCAGTTCCCCGTACTGCACGCCCGCGGGGCACACCGGCTCGCACGCGCGGCAGCCCAGGCAGAAGGACGCTTCCTCGTGGACCGTGGGATCGTCGTCGGACAACACGCCCGTCTCGAGCGCCCGCATCAGGTTGATGCGCCCGCGCGGCGATGACGTCTCGACGCCGGTCAACTCATAGGTCGGGCAGGCCGGCAGGCAGAAGCCGCAGGAGATGCAGCGGCCGAGCAGCTCGGGTGTGAACACCCCGCGCGACTCAAGAGCGTTTTCCGGCGTTACATCCGCAATGGTCATGAGCCGAGCTTTCCGGGGTTGAGGATGCCGTTCGGGTCAAACGCGGCCTTGATCCGCCGCAGTAGCGCCACGTGGTCAGCGCCGAGCTGTCGCTCGAGGTAGCGCAGCTTCGCGATCCCGATCCCGTGCTCGCCTGTGATCGTCCCGTCGAGCTCGATCGCTCGAGTGAAGATCTCGTCGAAGGCGGCGCGGGCCCGCTGCACCGCGCCCTGGTCAGCCGAGTCGAGGACGGCGGTCGGATGCAGGTTGCCGTCACCGGCGTGGCCGAAGGTGCCGATCTTGAGCTGGTGACGTTGCGCGACCTCCTGGATGAAATCGACCATCTCGGCGATCCGCGATCGCGGCACCGTCGCATCCTCGAGCAGGGTAAGCGGCTCCAGGCGCGAGAGCGCGGGCAGCGCGGCACGGCGCGCATGAAGCACCTCGTTTGCCGCCTCCGGAGACTCGGCGATCCGCACCGACGTCGCCCCCTCCGACGTGCACGCCCGCGCCATCCGCTCCAGATCGCGCTCGATCACGACGGGGTTGCCGTCCTGCCCGAAGATCAGCAGCGCGCCCGCTGACGTGTCGAGTCCGATCTGCGCGTAGTCCTCGACCGCGCCGATGCAGACCTGGTCGAGGAATTCGAGCGTGACCGGAAGAACGCCCGAGGCCAGGACCCGCGAGACCGCTCGGGCGGCGGCGGCGAGATCGGGGAAGTAGGCCATCCCGTAGCCGGACGCCTCGGGCGCGGGCACCAGCCGCAGCGTCACCTCGGTCATCACCGCAAGCGTGCCCTCGCTGCCGCAGAGCAGCCGCCGCAAGTCATAGCCGGCGACGTCCTTGACGAGCCGCCCGCCGCTGCGAATGATCTCTCCGGTCGGGAGCACCGCCTGCACGCCGAGCACGTAGTCGCGCGTGACCCCGTACTTCAGCGCCCGCAGCCCGCCCGCGCACTCCGCCACGTTGCCCCCGACGGTCGCGGTCGTCTGGCTTCCAGGATCGGGCGGAAACAGAAGCCCCTTCGCGGCCGCGGCCTGCGCCAACTCGATCGTCCGCACGCCGGGCTCGCAGACCGCGACGAGTTCCGCGTCGCTGACCTCCTTGACCCTGTTCATCCGCGTCAGCACGAGCACGATCCCGCCGAGGTGCGGAACCGTCCCCGCGCTCAGATTCGTGCCCGACCCGCGCGGAACGACCGGGACCCCCCGCTCGTTCGCGAAGCGGAGCACCCCGGCGACCTCCTCGGTGCTCGCCGGGAACACGACCGCATCGGGACGACCCCGCTCGAGCGGCGTCGCGTCCGTCGAAAACGTCACCAGCGCGCCCTCGTCGGTCCGCACATGCCCGCGCCCGACGACCTCCTCCAAACGCGCGCGCAGCCGAGCCAACGTCGCCGTGGCAGTCACCGTCAAGCGCTCAGCGACATTCTCGGTTGAGCGATCTGCCCACCCGACGCATCTTCCCAAAAGCCCGTGGCGCACGGCAAATTAACCCGCATCGGTCCTGTCAAGACTGCAATAGTCTCGCGGCAGAGGGTAAATCGAGAGAAAGAGGACGAGGATGGCTGGCAGCGTCTATCGCGTAACCGAGTTGGTTGGTGTCAGTAGCGAATCGTGGGAGGCAGCCGCCCGCAACGCCGTCGAGACCGCCTCGAAGACCGTGCGGGACCTGCGTATCGGCGAGGCCCACCGCTTCGACGTCACGATCGCGGATGGCAAGGTGACGAGCTACCGCGTACGTCTGAACGTTTCGTTCAAATACGAATCAGGCGACTGATCTCGCTTCGGCGAGAGCTCGGGATCCCGGTGCGCAGGATCTCGGGCTTGTAGTCGGCAGGGGATCGGCGTAGGCTCGCAGAATCCGAGGTCTGGCGACGCGCCTCCGGCGGGCCGGCGTGGCATCGGTACAAACAGCAGACCGCGCTCACGGCGGCCGATCGGTGGCAAGTGGGGGCTGTTGCATACATGGCAACGCCGTCCAATCCGCGAGGTCGTCTTGCTCAGAGCAGCTTCCGCACGAATCCGCCGTCCGAACTTGCGATCGGCGGTGCCGGAGAGATGACCGCGCTCCGACCGGATATCGCGTCGCTTCCGGATTTGCTGCACGGGCGCGCGCGCTCCGGGCCGGTCCGCGAGGAGCGCCCGGTGTACGTCGATCTGCTGCCGCCGTGCAATGCTGGCTGCCCGGCGGGCGAGAACATCCAGGCGTGGCTTGCCCACATGCAGGCGGACGAGCACGAGCTGGCCTGGCGCGCGCTCGTTGCCGACAATCCGTTTGCCGCGATCCACGGGCGAGTGTGTTACCACCCGTGCGAGAGCGTCTGTAACCGCGCCAACCTCGACAGCGCGGTCTCGATCCACTCGGTGGAGCGGTACCTGGGCGACCTGGCGCTAGAGCGAGGGTGGCTGTTCGATCCGCCGCCGGCGCCCAGCGGCAAGCGAGTGCTCATCATCGGTGCAGGCCCGAGTGGGCTGTCGGCGGCCTACCACATGGCGCGCCTCGGTCACGAGGTCGAGATTCGCGATGCCGGCTCAGAGCCGGGCGGGATGATGCGCTACGGGATTCCGGCCTACCGGATGCCCCGCGACGTGCTCAGCGGGGAGGTTGAGCGGATCGCGGCGTTGGGCGTCCGGATGACAGCCAACCACCAGGTCGTCGATCTTGACGCCGAGCGCCGCGAAGGCGGTTTTGATGCCGTGTTCGTCGCGGTCGGCGCGCACCTGTCAAAGCGGGTGGAGATCCCCGCCGATGGATGCGCGGCCGATCGTCGATGCGGTGTCGTTCCTGCGGGGCGTCGCGTCGGGCGAGCGGCCGGTGATCGGGCGCCGCGTCGCGATCTATGGCGGTGGCAACACGGCGATGGATGCCGCGCGGACGGCGCGCCGATTGGGCGCGGAGGAGACGCTGATCGTCTATCGGCGCACGCGCGAGCAGATGCCGGCACTCGAGGAGGAGGCGCAGGACGCCGAGCGGGAGGGGGTTCGGATCAACTGGCTACGGACGATCAAGACGTTCGAGGGTCCAGAGCTGAAGGTCGAGGTGATGGAGCTCGACGATTCCGGGTTCCCGCAGCCGACCGGGCGATTTGAAACGCTCGCCGCGGACACGGTGATCCTGGCGCTCGGCCAGGAGACCGATACCGCTTTCCTGCGCACCGTTCCCGGGGTGGAGTTCGATCGCGACGGCACCGTGCAGGTCTCGACCGCGATGATGACGGGATGCCCGGGTGTGTTCGCGGGCGGGGACATGGTGCCGAGCGAACGGACGGTGACGATCGGCGTGGGCCACGGCAAGCGGGCCGCGCGGGAAATTGATGCGTGGCTGCGCGGCGCGGCGGGAGGGCGCCCGCCGAAGCACCCGCCGGCGACCTTCGACATGCTCAACCTGTGGTACTTCGGTGATGCGGCGCGCGGTCAGCAGCCCGAGCTCGAGGTGTCCGCGCGAGTCGCCGACTTCGAGGAGGTGGTCGGTGGCCTCTCGCCGCAGCAAGCGACATTCGAGGCGCACAGGTGCCTGTCGTGCGGGAACTGCTGCGAGTGCGATGGCTGTCTCGGGGCGTGCCCGGAGGACGCGGTGATCAAGCTCGGTAAGGGGTACCGATACGAGTTCGACTATGACCGCTGCACGGGCTGCCGGGCGTGCTACGAGCAGTGCCCGGTGCATTCGATCGAGATGATTCCGGAGAGCGCGCCGACACCCCCGGAGGCGTTCATAGCGCGGCCGGATGCGATAGAGGAGCCGAGCTGATGCGCGCCACCGTCGACGGCAACGGTGCGGCGGCGTCGGTCGCCTATCGGTGCAACGAGGTTTGCTGCATCTATCCGATCACGCCCTCCTCGCCGATGGCCGAGCAGGCGGACGAATGGTCAGGCCATGGGCAGGCCAACGTGTGGGGCACCGTGCCGGTGGTGATGGAAATGCAGAGCGAGGCGGGGGCGGCCGGCGCGCTGCATGGCGCGCTGCAGGGCGGCGCGCTGGCGACGACGTTCACCTCCTCCCAGGGCCTGCTCTTGATGATCCCGAACATGTACAAGATCGCCGGCGAGCTGACCTCGATGGTGCTGCACGTGGCCGCGCGCTCGCTGGCAGCGCAGGGGCTGTCGATCTTCGGCGATCACTCCGACGTGATGGCCGTGCGCCAGACCGGGTTTGCCCTGCTTTCCTCAGCCTCCGTGCAGGAGGCCCACGATCTCGCGCTGGTGGCGCAGGCCGCCACGCTGAGGACCCGGGTCCCGTTCGTGCACTTCTTCGACGGGTTCCGGACCTCGCACGAGCTGAACACGATCGAGATGCTGTCTGACGATGACGTGCGGGCGATGGTTCCGCAGGAGCTGGTCCGCGCGCACCGCGGGCGGGGGCTGACCCCAGAGCGGCCGTTCATTCGCGGCACCGCTCAGAACCCGGACGTCTACTTCCAGGCGCGGGAGACGGTCAACCCGTTCTATGCCCGTGTCGCCGAGGTGGTGCAGGACGCGATGGACAAGCTCGGCGAGCGCACGGGCCGCGACTATGGGCTGGTCGACTACAGCGGGCATCCCGAGGCCGAGCGCGTGGTCGTGGTGATGGGATCGGGTGGGGAGACCGTGCGCGAGACCGTGGCTTTCCTGCGCGCGCAGGGTGAGCGAGTCGGCGTGGCGCAGCTCAGGCTGTACCGGCCATTCCCAGCAAGTGCGCTGGCAGAGGCGCTGCCGCCGAGCGTCCGACGCGTCGCCGTGCTCGACCGGACGAAGGAGCCCGGTTCGTTCGGGGAGCCGCTGTTCCTCGACGTGCTTGCGGCACTCGCCGAGTCACACGCAGACGGAGATCGCGTGCTGATGCCCAGCGTGATCGGCGGCCGCTATGGCCTGTCCTCGAAGGAATTCACTCCCGGCATGGTCACCGCCGTGTTCGAGGAGCTAGGGCGCGAACGGCCCAAGCGGCGGTTCACGGTCGGGATCAACGACGACGTCTCGAGCACGAGCCTGTCGTACGACCCGTCGCTTGACATCGAGCCTGCGGAGACCGTGCGCGCGGTGTTCTTCGGCCTGGGTTCGGACGGGACGGTCGGCGCGAACAAGAACACGATCAAGATCCTTGGCTCCGAGGAGAGCCTGCACGCCCAGGGCTACTTCGTCTATGACTCCAAGAAGTCAGGCTCGCAGACGGTCTCGCACCTGCGCTTCGGGTCCGAACCGATTCGCGCGCCCTACCTCATCTCGCAGGCGAGCTTCGTCGGCTGCCACCACTTCGGGTTGCTCGAGCGCGCCGAGGTACTCGATCGGGCGGCACCGGGAGCGACGCTCCTGCTCAACTGCCGACAGCCCCCGGATCGCGTCTGGGACGCGCTCGCGCGTCCGGTCCAGGAGCAGATCCTCGCCAAGCAGATCAAGCTGTACGTGATCGACGCGGGGCAGATCGCACGCGATGCGGGCCTTGCCGGGCGGACCAACACGGTCCTTCAGACGTGCTTCTTCGCGATCTCGGGCGTGCTCGAGCGCGACGAGGCGATCGAGCGGATCAAGACTTCGATCGCCAAGACGTACGGCAAGCGCGGCGCGGAGGTCGTAGAGCGCAACCAGACGGCGGTCGACCGCTCGCTGGAGCACCTTCACCGGGTAGAGGTGCCCGAGCAGGTGACGTCCGCGCGCGTGCCGGCGCCGATGGTTCCGGCGCACGCGCCGGAGTTCGTGCGGACCGTGACAGCGGCGATGATGGCCGGCCGCGGGGATGAGCTGCCGGTCAGTGCGCTGCCGGTGGACGGCACGTACCCGAGCGGCACGACGCAGTATGAGAAGCGCAACATCTCCGAAATCGTGGCGGCCTGGGACTCCGAGCTGTGCATCCAGTGCGGCAACTGCAGCTTCGTCTGCCCGCACAGCGTGATCCGCTCCCGCCAGTACGAGCAATCCCGGTTGAACGGCGCGCCGGCTGGGTTCCGGTCGGCACCGCTCAACGCTCCCGGGCTTCCGGAGACGCGTTACACGCTGCAGGTGTACGTCGAGGACTGCACCGGGTGCGGGCTGTGCGTCGAGGCCTGCCCGGTCTCGGCGCCAGGAGACGCGGCGCGTAAGGCGATCAACCTCGAGGCGATCGAGCCACTGATGCCCGCCGAGCGCGAGAAGATCGCGTTCTTCGAGCGGCTGCCGCGCAACGACCGCACGCGGGTCGACTTCGGCACGGTGCGTGGCACTCAGTTCCTGGAGCCGCTGTTCGAGTTCTCCGGTGCCTGCGTCGGGTGCGGGGAAACGCCATACCTGAAGCTCGTCTCACAGCTGTTCGGCGATCGGTTGACGATCGCAAACGCGACCGGCTGCTCGTCGATCTACGGCGGGAACCTGCCCACGACGCCATGGACCGTCGACGGAGACGGGCACGGCCCGGCATGGTCGAACTCGCTGTTCGAGGACAACGCCGAGTTCGGCCTCGGCCTGCGACTCGCGGTCGACAGCCACACCGAGCTGGCCCGCCGGCTCCTCAGCGAGTTGCGCGAGGAGATCGGCGGGGAGCTGGTGGACGAGATCCTCGAGACGCCGCAGCTGCGGGAGTCCGAGCTCCGCGCCCAGCGCGGACGAGTGGTCGAGCTGGACCGGCGGCTCGACGAGCTGGACGAAGCGGTAGTTGCCGAGCTGCGCAGCGTCGTCGATCACCTGATCCGGCGTAGCGTGTGGATCGTCGGCGGCGACGGGTGGGCGTACGACATCGGGTCCGGCGGCCTCGATCACGTGCTGTCCAGCGGGCACAACGTCAACGTGCTCGTGCTCGACACCGAGATGTACTCGAACACGGGCGGGCAGATGTCCAAGGCGACGCCGCTCGGCGCGGTGGCGAAGTTCGCGTCCGCCGGCAAGACGATGCCCACGAAGGATCTCGCGCTCCAGGCGATCTCATATGCCAACGTGTACGTGGCCCGAGTGGCGATGGGCGCCGACCCACAGCAGACGCTCACCGCGTTCCGCGAGGCCGAGGCCTACGATGGGCCTTCGCTGCTGATCGCCTATAGCCACTGCATCGGGCAGGGGATTGACATGCGACACGGGCTCGACCAGCAGTACAAGGCCGTCGCGAGCGGCCACTGGCCGTTGATCCGCTATGACCCGCTCGTGCGCGCAGGGGGCGGCAACCCGTTCCTACTGGACTCGCCCCGACCGCGCCTGGAGCTGAGCGACTACCGAAAGGGAGAGCTGCGTTTCCGAGCGCTGACCAAGTCCAACCCCACCGAGGCCGAGCGCCTGGGGGGCCTCGCGCAGCAGACGGTCGACCAGCGCTGGGAGATCTATGAGGAGATGGCCACCCGCAGCGCCGCGGATTTCCCGGCCGACGCCAGGAGGAATCACCACTGATGGAGCTATCGACCGACTACATGGGCCTCCGGCTTCGCAACCCGCTCGTGGCGTCCGCGTCGCCGCTTTCCCACACCGTCGACGGCGTCCGGCGGCTCGCCGACGCTGGAGTCGGCGCGGTGGTGCTGCACTCGCTGTTCGAAGAGCAGGTGCGGGAGGAGGCCGAGCTCGACGCCCGGATGGCCGACGCCGGCACCGAGAGCTTTGCCGAATCGCTGTCCTATTTCCCGGAAGTGGCCGAGGAGGACTATGGCCCACGCCGCCATCTGAGCCTCGTGGAGCGCGCCGCCGCAGCAGTCGATGTGCCGGTGGTCGCCAGTCTCAACGGCGTCACTCCGGAAGGCTGGACCGATTATGCGCGCGCGATGCAGGACGCCGGCGCGGCCGCGATCGAGCTGAACATCTACTACGTGCCCGGCGACCCGAGCACTCCCGGCCGCGACGTCGAGCAACGCTACGTCGATGTCCTCGAGCGCGTCAAGGACGCGGTTACCGTGCCGGTCGCGGTCAAGCTCGGGCCTTACTTCAGCTCGACCGGCGAGATCGCGCTGCGGCTGGACGAGGCGGGCGCCGACGCGCTCGTGCTGTTCAACCGCTTCCTGCAGCCGGATATCGACACGGAGACGCTCGCGGTAGTGCCCGGACTCGCGCTTTCGCGCCCGGTCGACGCGCTGCTACCCCGCACGTGGATCGCACTGCTGCGCGGAAGGGTGCGTTGTGCGCTCGCGGCCACCACGGGCGTCGAAGACCCCGCCGATGTCGCCAAGTACTTGCTCGCGGGCGCCGATGTGGTGATGACCGCCTCGGCGCTGCTGCGCCACGGACCTGAGCACGCCACCGTGCTCCTCGACGGGCTGTCGGTATGGATGGCGCGTAAGGGATTCAAAGCGGTCGACGAGCTGCGCGGCATGCTGTCGGTGCCGCCCGACGCCGAAGCGGCGGGATACGAGCGCGCCGGATATGTCACCGGACTGAGGGCCGCCAACATCCGTGCCTACAGCTCGTGGTGAGTCTCTTGCGGGTCGCGCTGTTCATCACCTGCTTCAACGACACGCTGTTCCCGCAGACCGGGCGCGCGGTGGTGACGCTGCTCGAGCGGCTGGGTTGCGAGGTCGATTTCCCCGAGGCGCAGACCTGCTGCGGTCAGATGCACACCAACACCGGTTATCGGGAGCGGGGGCTGACGCTGGCGCGGCGGTTCGAGTCGGTGTTCGCGGACGCCGAGGTGGTGGTTTCCCCGTCGGCTTCGTGCGTGGCCTACCTGCGCGAGAACGGCGCGGGGCTCGACGGTCGGCTGGCTGAGCTGACCGAATTCCTCATTGACCGACTCGGGGTGGAGGACGTTGGCGCCACATTTCCGCACAAGGTCACGCTGCACCCGACTTGTCACTCGGTGCGGTTGATGGGGATTGGGGACCGCCCGCGGCGACTGCTCGAGCGCGTGCGCGGGATCGAGCTCATCGAGCTGCGCGACGCGGCCGAGTGCTGCGGCTTTGGTGGGACCTTCTCGGTGAAGAACGCAGATACGTCGATGGCGATGCTGTCCGACAAGCTGTGCGACGCGCTCGACAGCGGTGCGGAGGTTTGCACGGCGGCAGACAACTCGTGCCTCCTGCACATCGGGGGGGCGTTGCGGCGTCAGCGGGCTGGGGTGAGGGTCATGCACCTGGCCGAGATCCTGGCGGCCACGTGAGCAAGACCGGTTTTCCCGCCGCCGCGCGCAGGGAGCTCGCCGACACCCAGATGCGCCGCAACGTGGGTAAGGCTACGAGCACGATCCGCGCGAGACGGGCCGCGAGGGTGGCGGAGGTGCCTGATTGGGAGGCGTTGCGCGACGCCGGCGCGGGAATCAAGGCTCGGGCGATGGCGACGATGCCCGAGCAGCTCGAGCTGTTGGAGGCATCGGTCACGCGCGCGGGCGGGCAGGTGCATTGGGCGCGTGACGCCGCCGAGTGCAACGCGATCGTGGGCGGGATCGCGGCCGGGCACAGTGCGCGTCAGGTGATCAAGGTCAAGTCCCTCGCCACGGACGAGATCGGTTTGAACGACGCACTGGCCGCGCAGGGCATCGAGGCGATCGAAACCGACTTGGCGGAGCTGATCAACCAGCTCGGTCATGACACTTCCTCGCATATTCTCGTGCCGGCCATCCACCGCAACCGGGCGGAGATAAAGCTGCTGTTCGAGCGAACGATCGCGCGCGGTCAGGATCTCGGCTGGGAAATCACCGCGATCGCGGAGGCCGCGCGGCGCCATTTGCGCGAGAAGTTCCTGTCGGTGCCGGTAGCCACCTCGGGAGCGAACTTCGCGATCGCCGAGACCGGCACCATTGGCGTCGTCGAGTCCGAGGGCAACGGGCGGATGTGCCTCACGCTCCCGCGGGTGCTGATCACCGTGATGGGGATCGAGAAGGTGCTGCCGGAGTGGCGCGACCTGGAGGTGTTCCTGCAGCTGCTGCCGCGCTCCGCCACTGGCGAGCGGATGAACCCGTACACATCGTTGTGGACCGGTGTGCACGCGGGTGACGGGCCGCAGGAGTTCCACCTCGTGCTGCTCGACAACGGCCGGAGCGACGTGCTCGCCGACGAGGTGGGCCGCCAGGCGCTGCATTGCATCCGCTGCTCGGCGTGCCTCAACTCGTGTCCGGTCTACTCGCGCGTCGGCGGGCATGCGTACGAGTCGGTGTATCCCGGCCCGATCGGGGCGATCCTGACACCACAGCTGCGCGGCTTGGAGAACGCGCCGACACTGCCTTACGCGTCGTCGCTGTGCGGCGCCTGTTATGAGGTCTGCCCGGTCAAGATCGACATCCCATCCGTGCTCCTCCACCTGCGTGCTCGGGTCGTGCGCGAGTACAAGAGCCGGCGCTCACCCGAAGCGCTGGCGATGGAGGCGGTCGGCCGCGTGTTCGCGTCCCAGGGGCTTTACGAGCGGGCTCAGAAACTCGCGCGGCTGGGCCGCGGTCCGATCGTGGCCGCCGCGCTTCCCGGCTGGTCCGCCATGCGCGGCCTCCCAGAGGTGCCCGAGCAGACCTTCCGGGAGTGGTGGCGCTCACGCCCGCCACGGTCGGCAGGCGACGACGGGCCGGTGCCGTGAGTGGCGGCCGCGAAGCCGTGCTGGCGCGCGTGCGCGCCGCTCTGGGACCGGCGGTCGAGATCCCCGAGGTC
>CAVTNE010000012.1:0-248077 GCA_963735965.1 uncultured Solirubrobacterales bacterium | reverse complement strand
CCTGGCCGGCGGAGTTGCCGCCGCCGACGATCAGCACGGGATCGCCCGCACACATTGCGCCTCCGCCTGGGTCGCGGCGTAGTAGATGCCGACCCCCTCGTAGCGTTCGAGCTCGGGGAGGTCGAGCTTGCGGTACTGGGGCCGGTGGCGACGATCACCGTGCGGCCGTTGACGACCGCCCCGTCGGCGAGCTCGACGGTGTAATGGCCGTCGTCGGCGGCCAGCCCGACCGCGTACGCCGGCACGACCATGCGGGCGCCGAACCGCCTGGCCTGGAGCGCGCCGCTCGGCGAGCTCGCTGCCGGAGATCCCGGTCGGGAAGCCCAGGTAGTTCTCGATCCGCGCCGAGGTGCTCGCCTGGCCGCCGAACGCGACCGCGTCGATCGCCTGTGTGTCGAGCCCCTCGGAGGCGCCGTACACGGCCGCGGCGAGACCGGCCGGCCCGGCGCCGACGATCACCAGATCGCACATCGGCGGCGCGGCGCCGCTCGAGCCGAATCCGAGCACTCCGCGAGGTCGGCGTTGGTCGGGTTCCGCAGCACGCCTTCGCCCGCGACAACCACCGGCGTCTCTGTGGCGGGGACGCCGAGCGCCCGGAGCAGCGCCTCCGCTTCCTCGTCGGACTCGAGGTCCATCCACTGGAACGGCATGCGGTTGCGGGCCAGGAACTCGCGCACGCGGCGGGTGTCCTGCGAGTAGCGCGAGCCGACCAGCCTCACGCCGGCGCCCATGTCGATCAGGAGCGAGCGGCGGGCGAGGAACGCGCGCAGGATCATGTTGCTGAGCTCCTCATCTTCGGCGACGAGCTGGCGCAGCCGCTCGGCCGAGACCTGGACCACCTCGCCGGCGTCGCGTACCACCGCGCTGAGGTACGGGCGGCGAGCCGGTCAGCAGGTTGAGCTCGCCGAGGAACCGGTGCGCGCCGTGAATGGCGATGACGCGGTTCTCGGCCCGTACCCCTGCACGATGGCGACCGCGCCCGACTCGACCAGGAAGAAGTCATAGCCGGCGTCGCCCTCGCGGAACAGCACATCCCCGGACTGCACGTTCCGCGCCCTGCCGGCCGCGCGCAGCCGCGCGCGCTGTCCGTCTCTGAGCCGCGGAAACGCGCCGTTGCGGTTGGCGGGCTCCTCGAGACCCGCTCCGATCGGCTCGCCCAAGCCGGTCCCGAGTGCCTCGCTCATCACTCGCCCTCGATCACGAACATCTCGTCGTCGACGTAGCAGTAGGACCAGTCCTCGCCGGGCTCGACCGAGGTGACGATCGGATGCCCGCTCTCGCGAGCGTGATGGGTGGCGTGGCGGTTGGGCGAGGAATCGCAGCAGCCGACGTGGCCGCAGGTGCGGCACACGCGCAGGTGCACCCACGTCCCGCCGATCTTCAGGCAGTCCTCGCAGCCGGCGACTTGCTCCGGTCGCGGCACCTCGATCTCATCCAGATGTGTGCAGATGGCCGGGCTCATGAGTGCGCCGCCTCGGTCCGCGGGTTGATCAGGGGCGTGAGCGTCTGCTCGAGCTGCTCTCGCAGGTGCTCGTGCTGGGGAGGCAGCCGGAGCGCCTCGCCGAGATGGGCCGGGTCCTCGTCGATCGCGAAGCCGGGGCTCGGCGTGGCGAGCTCGAACAGCACCCCGCTCGGCGACCCGGAAGTAGATGCTGAGGAAGTACTGGCGGTCGATCACCGGCGTCGGGTGCTGGCCGAATTTCGCGACCCGGCCGCGCCAGGCTTCGTGCTCGTCGTCGCGGTCGCACCAGGCGATGTGATGGACGGTGCCGGCGCCCTGGAATCCGACCGCCGCCGGCGGGTCGTCGTAGGTGTAGGTCGCCCCTCGGCGGCCCTGGATCGAGTACACCCCGGGCGCCGTGCGTCTCGAACCCCATCGCCTCGATCAGAAGCCTGTCCTCGGGCTGGTCGACGGTGCCGTATGCCCGCACCCCGTCGAAGCCGAGCAGCGCGTGCTCGGGTGGGATGTCCGGCGCCCGGGCTCGCAGCGGCTCGTCGTCGTTCGGCACTGCGGTGAGCTCGAGGTCCAGCCCCTCCGGGTCCTTGAACAGGATCGCCTCGGCGACGCTGTCCCGTTCGACCTCGACGCCCTCGGCGGCAAGCCGGTCGGACCAGAACGCGAGCGCGTCGCTCGAGCCGACACGCCAGCGCAGGCGGTGGATCATCCCCGCGCCGGCGCGGCCGCGCGCCGCGTCCGGGAACTCGAAGAACGTCAGGATCGAGCCGGGCGCGCCCCGCTCGTCCCCGTAGTAGAGGTGGTAAACGTCGGGGGCGTCGAAGTTGACCGTCTTCTTGACCAGCCGGAGCCCCAGCACCCGGGCGTAGAAATCGACGTTCCCCGGCGCGTCCGCCGTGATGCACGTGATGTGGTGGATCCCGTCCAGCTCCATGGTCCCTCGTTTCGTCTTAGGTGAGCGCGCGAGACGGCGCACTTCCCACCTTGACAAAGTCGTCAAGGGACCGGGGGAAATCGGCTGAGCGCCCGGGCTACTGCCAGTAGCGCTCGACCGTGTTGGCGTCACGGACGTGAGCCTCGTCGGGGTTGGCGCCGGCGTCGCGCAGCGCGCGCCGCTGCCGGAGCAGGTCCCAGCAGCGGTCGAGTTCGATCTCAACGTCTCGCAGCCGCTCCTGATCGGCTTCGAGCGCGTCCGTGTCGCTGGCGTCGGACTGCTCGCGGTTGCGCAGCTGATGCTCCTCGGCGACCAGCTCTCAATCCGGGTCGTGATGCTGTCGTCACTCATGTTCTCAATCCTAGCCCCGGTGATGGTTGACGACCTCGATGTTGTTGCCGTCCGGGTCGAATATGAAGGCGGCGTAGTAGCCGGGGTGATACTGGGGCCGCTCGCCGGGAGCGCCTCGGCTCTCGTACCCGGCGCCGGTCGCGACCTCGTGAAACCGCTGAACGGCGGCGTCGTCGTCGGTGCCGAACGCCATGTGAACGTGCTCGGTCGGCGTGCCGGCGACGAGCGAGAACGAGCCGCCGGCGGGCCCCCGGAACTGGGCGCGTTCGGGCGTGTCGGTGTCGAGCAGAATGCCGGCGTGGGATGCGATCGTCTGGTAGAAGGCCTTGGCCCGGGCGACGTCGGCGACGCGGATCCACAGGTGGTCGATGACCCCGGTGCGGTTCGGCTTTGAGTCGTGCACGGCCTCGGCGCTGTTGCCATCCGGGTCGAGCAGGAACGCCCCGTAGTAATCCTCGCTGTATTGCGGCCGTGGACCAGGAGGACCGCCGTCTGGGTAGCCGGCCTCGGTGCCGACCCGCCAGAACTCGTCGACGTGCTCGCGGGAGGGCGCGGAGAACGCGATATGGAGCCGCTGGGTGAGCGGGTTCTCCGGACTGGCCCCCGTGATCATGAACTCCCCATACGACGAGAACGTGTTCGTCCGGTAGCTCTGGTCGATCGCGAGCGGACGGAGCACCGTGTCGTAGAACCCCTGCGACGCTTCGAGGTCGGCGACGCGGATCGTCACGTGATCAAACATCGTGCCGCGGGTGGGACGGGTGAGCCGGCACGTCAAGCGCCGGGTTGCGATCGAAGAAGCCGAACGGCTTCAGCCAGAACGAGACCGTGTCGACGGGCATCACCGGCCAGTCCTCGGGGCGGGTGACGTGGTTGATCCCGAACACGTACCAGAGCACGACGTCAGTGTTCTCGATCGACCGGTCGCGCGCAGTCCACACCGGCAGCCCGGAGTCCTCGGCGCTCAGGTTGGGGAACTCGCCGCACGGCCACCGCTCCTCCTCGCGGTAGGGCGTGACCCACAGGGTGTGCTCGATCGCCCTGGCCCGGCGGACGACCGGTGAGTCGGGCTCGAGCAGGGACGGAATCGCCGCGCTCGGCTCGAGCTTGTAGCCAACCGGGGTACCGAGGCCGTTGGCGGCGTTGTCGTTCAGCACCTTCCACGAGCGCTGGAGTCGCCAGTCGTAGTCCTGGATGCCTTGCTGCTCGGTCTCTAGGGGCGTGACGCGCTGCGTGAGCGCGATCCCGTAGGGGTCGTCCGGACCGGCCGGCAGCGGAGCGGCCTCGGTGGCGTACACGGTGTTGCGCTCGCCGTCGACGTCGAGGTCGAGCCGGGCGACGATGAAGTGCTGGTGGAACGGCGCGTACGTGCGGTCGTCGATCACCGTGCCGTACGGCGGCGGGACACCGTCCGCGAACGGCGTGGTCACCATGATCCCGGTGGCGCGGACCTCGCACTGGATGTTCCCGTCCTGGTAGAACCGCCAGTACACGAGGTACTCGTAGTTCGCGACGGTGGCATGGAAGGAGACGACGAGCCGGCGCATGCGCCGCGTCTCGGCGCCGGTGCGATCGTCGACGTGCTTCCACAGCACGCCGTCGTCCTCCTCGTGGATGCAGATCGCATTCTTGATCGTGTAAGGCTCGCCGCGCGAGTCGTGCAGAACCGCGTCGAGGTAGGCGATCTCGCCGAGGCAGTCGCAGCCGAGCTCAAGCGAGGTGGTCATCAGCCCGAGCCCCCACTCGCCGATGTCGAACGCGGTGCGGCGGTAGTGGTCGGGCGTCGGGTCACGATAGGGGACGACCATCTCCGCGAACGACAGGCGGTGGGCGATCTTGCGGGGGTGACCGGCGTCGTCGTAGACGAGGAGATGGATGACGAGACCCTCGCGGTAGTTGAAGCCCAGCCGCATCGACCACTTCTGCCATTCCAGACGGTTGCCTTCGAGCTTGAACGAGGGGCCGTCGGGCTGGGTTATGTCGAGGGGCTTGATGTCTTGGCGGGGGTGCAGACCGGGGATGAGTCGCGGGTCGTACTCGCCCATGACGTGCGGGGCCGGCCCGGGGTCGACGTCCTCGAGCTCGAGCAGCTCCATCGTGTTGAGGTCGACGACCGGGTGTAGCCCGCTGAGCATGTTCGCGTACGGGTTGGCCTCGGGGGAATTCCGGCGCCACACGTCGGCCCAGGCGATCCGCCGTCCTCGATAGCGCTCGGGGACAAGCTCGGCGCCGTAGGCCCAGGTGTCGAACAGGACCAAGTCCATGTCGTCGATACCTCGGTTGCCCAGCGCTTCGATCACGCTGGGGTGGCTACGCAGGACGGCGTCGCACTCGTGGAACTCGTCGGGCGTCATCGGCGGGGACTCGCCGGGCAGCGCCTGCCACGAGACGACGCGATCAGAATCGAGCGACACCGTGCCCTTGAAGGCGGCGCCGTCGTCGCGGTTCCAACACACGACCTCGGCCTCCCGCGGAGGGCGTTGTGCGATACCGCTCAGCGATCCCTTGGACGGCTCCTTGAGGTCGATCGAGGCAAAGCGCCAGCGGTCGGTCACGCCACGCTGGTCCCGCACGATGGCGGCCGCGGTCCTGATCTCGTCGGCGGTGAGCGGATCGAGGGGGTGTCCCGAGAGCCATCGGGCGAGAATCCTAAGCCGCTAGGTTTACGCGGCGATGCTCGACCCGATGCTGCGCTGGCGGGAGTATGGGGAGAAACCCGACTACGCCGGCCCGCTCACGTTCGGCGGCGTCCCGTGCACGCAGGACCCGGCCGAGCTCGTCGGCTTCGACGTCGCGATCGTCGGCGCGCCCATGGACGAGCTCGTGTCCGACCGTCCGGGTGCGCGATTCGCCCCGCGCGCGATCCGTGCCGCGAGTTGCCCGCCCGGTCCACACTTGGAGGCCGGCGTCGACGCGTTCGCGGCGTTGCGGATCGTCGACTTCGCCGACGCCGCGGTGGTGCCGGCCCAGCCGTCGCGCAGCCATGGCGCGATCGAGCAGACCGTGGGCGAAGTCGTGGGCGCTGGGCTGCTGCCGCTGATCATCGGCGGCGACCACTCGATCACCGGCCCCGACGCGCGCGCCTGCGCGGGCCGCCACGGGCCGCTCGGGCTCGTCCACTTCGATACCCACACCGACACCGGTGCCGAGGTGTTCGGGGCGACGCTGTCCCACGGGACCGTGATGCGCGAGATCGTCGACGAGGGCGTGATCGACCCACGCCGGTACGTGCAGATCGGGTTGCGCGGGTACTGGCCCGGCGAGTCCGAGTTCTCCTGGCAGGCCGAGCGCGGGATCACGAGCCTGTTCATGCACGACGTCCGCGAGCGCGGAATCGTCAGCGTCGTGCGCGAGGCGATCTCGGTGGTCGGCCCAGGTCCGGTGTTCCTGACCGTGGACATCGACGTGCTCGACCCGGCGTTCATCCCGGGCGGCACCGGGACGCCCGAGCCGGGCGGGATGACCACCGGCGAGCTGCTGTGGGCCGCCCGCACGGTGGCGGCCGGGCTCGACCTGGTGGGCGCCGACCTCGTCGAGGTGATCCCAACCGGGGTGGCATCCGCGGATCCGGCGGCGCTCGCCGGCGAACGCATCGTCCGCGAGATCCTGACCGGGATCGCGATCCGCCGGTCCGGTTAAGTTATCACGACACTCGACCCATCCACCCGATGTGAATGCCGGTTCACCCGGCTATGGCACGGTCAACGGCACACTCGGCGGGCACGGCGGCGCGAGTGAGACGTTGACCGGAATCGATCGGGGCGGTTGACCGGAATCGATCGGGGCGCCGGCTAACCCGTCTCGCGCAGAACGTTGATGGTGCGGAACCGGGGGTCGGACGCGCCGTGGAGCCGCGCGCCGGTCCGCGCCAGCTCGGTGAGGTGGGCGACGATCTCGGCCGAGATCCGCTCTCCGGGGAGCAGTTGGGGCACGCCCGGCGGGTAGCTCGCGATCGACTCGCACGAGATCCGGCCGATGGCGTCGCCCACGGGCACGAGCTCGGCCTCGCCGAGGAACGCGTCCCGGGGCGGGGCGACCATCTCGCCGAGCAGCATCCTCGCCGGCACGGCGATCGCGGCCGTTCTGCCCGGCTTGGCGATCCGCTTGACCGTCTCCTCGATGTCGCCGGCGAGGCGCCGGAGCGCCGGGGTCGAGTCGGCCAGGCCGACCACCAGCACGATCGTTGCCTGAGTCGGGAGCTCGACGTGGACGTCGTAGGAGCGCCGGAGCGCGTCCGCCACCTCGTATCCGGTGCAGCCCGTGCCCCGCACGTCGGTCACGATCCGCATCGGGTCGTAGGCGGCGATTCCGGACCGTCCCACCCACGAAGAGTCGACCAGGCGGATCCCCTCGATCGTCTCGAGCTTGGCCCGCGCCACCGCGATCGCCTCGAGCACCTCGTGGAGCAACTGCTCGCCGTGGAGCGCGAGCTGGCGGCGGGCGCCGTCGAGCGAGGCCAACAACAGCGACGACGGGCTGGTCGACCGGAGCAGGCGCAGCGCGCGGGCGACGGCCTCGGGATCGATTCGGCCGCTCAGGCCGACGTGCAGCATCGCGCTCTGGGTCAGCGAGCCGGCGATCTTGTGGGTGCTCGTCAGCATCGCGTCCGCGCCCTGCTCGAGCGCCGGCGGCGGCAGCGCGTCGTGGAAGCCGAAGTGCGGACCCCAGGCCTGGTCGACGACGAGCGGCACGCCGTACTCGTGGGCCACCTCGGCGAGCCCGGCGATGTCGGCGGCCATGCCGTAGTACGTCGGCGAGACCACGAACGCCGCGCGCGCGTCCGGCGTCGCGCCCAACGCCGCGGCGAGCGACTTGGGCGTGACGCAGTGGGTGATTCCGAGCTCCTCGTCGTACTCGGGCAGGACGAAGCTCGGCAGTCCGCCGCTCAGCACGAGGCCGTCGAAGACCGAGGAGTGGGAGTTGCGCTGGACCACAACGCGAGCCCCCAGCGGGGCCAGTGCGAGGCACAGCGCGTGGTTGCCCTGGGTTGCCCCGTTGGTGAGGAACCAGCTGCGGGCGGCGCCGAAGGCCTCGGCCGCCATCGCCTCGGCGCGCTCGTAGGGAGTCGGCGACGGCCCGACGTCGATCCCGTGGATCAGCTGCGGCACGTCGGCCGCAAGTGCGTCGAGCCCGATCGCCTTGACCACGCCGGGGTCGGCTCCCGGGCCACCCTTGTGACCCGGGACGTGGTAGCGCGCCGCTCCGCGAAAGGCGTACTCGACGACCGCGTCGAGGTACGGCGCGACCGGCTGTTCGGGGACGGTCACGCCTCGATGTGACTCATGACGTGCTTGATCCGCGTGTAGTCCTCGAAGCCGTAGCGCGAGAGGTCCTTGCCGTATCCGGAGTGCTTGAACCCACCGTGCGGCATCTCGGCGACCAGCGGGATGTGGGTGTTTATCCACACGCAGCCGAAGTTCAGGCGCTTGGACACGCGCATCGCGCGGCCGTGGTCCTTCGTCCACACGCTCGAGGCGAGCCCGTACTGGACGTCATTGGCCCAGCGCACGGCCTCGTCCTCGTCGGTGAACGGCTGCACGGTGATCACCGGCCCGAAGATCTCGGTCTGGCTGAGCTCGTCTTCCTCCTGGAGCCCGTCGATCACGGTCGGCTCGAAGAAATAGCCCTTGTCACGTGCGCGGTGGCCGCCGGTCACGACCTTGGCGTGATCGGGGGCGCGGTCGACTATCCCGGTGACGTGGCCAAGCTGGGTGGCGTTGTTGAGCGGGCCGTAGAGCACGTTCTCATCGTCGGGATCGCCCGTCACCGTGCCCTTCGCCTGCTCGACGAGCCCGTCGACGAACTCTTCGTGGACGCGCGGGGAGACCAGCACGCGGGTTGCGGCGGTGCAGTCCTGGCCGGCGTTGAAGTAGCCGGCCACCGCGATCTCCTCGGCCGCCTTCGCGAGGTCGGCGTCGTCGAAGATCACCACGGGCGCCTTGCCGCCGAGCTCGAGGTGGACCCGCTTGACATCCGAGGCGGCGGACTGGGCCACCTGCATGCCCGCGCGAACGCTGCCCGTGATCGAGACCATCCGCGGGATCTTGTTGCGCACGAGCGCCGCTCCGGTCTCGCGATCGCCGAGCACCACGTTGAACACGCCGGCGGGGAGGAACTCGGCCATCAGCTCGGCCATCCAGACGGTGCTCGCCGGCGTCGTGTCGGACGGCTTCAGCACCATCGTGTTCCCGGCGGCGAGCGCCGGCGCCCACTTCCACACCGCCATCATCGCCGGGTAGTTCCACGGCGTCACGGCCGCGCACACTCCGATCGGCTCGCGCCGGATGTAGGAGGTGTAGCCGCTCATGTACTCGCCCGCCGAGAGCCCCTCGAGCACGCGGCACGCGCCGGCGAAGAAGCGGATCTGGTCGACCATCGGCGGGATCTCTTCGGACAGCACGAGCGCCTTCGGCTTGCCGGTGTTCTCGCTCTCGACCGCGACCAGCTGCTCGGCCCGCGCCTCGATCGCGTCCGCGATCTTCAAGAGCGCGAGCTGGCGCTCCGACGGGGTCGTGTTCCCCCACGACTCGAACGCGCGTTCCGCCGCCTGGCAGGCGGCGTCGATCTCCTGCTCGGAGGAGACCGCGGACGTGGCGAACACCTCCTCGGTGACGGGGTCGACCAGCTCCAGTTCCCGCCCGTCGAGCGCGGCCACCTTTCCGTCGACGAAATTGGTCAGCGTTTTGGTCATCAACTCTCCTTTGCCTCAAGCGGTTGCCGTGCGAACGCTACCGACGCCAATGCGTCTCCGTGAGCGACTGTGTGGTCGGTAACGTGGGCAGCCGTGGGTGCCCGTCGCAAGCAGCTCGCACTGGTCGCGGCGATCATGGGGTCATTCGTGGCCGGGCTCGACGCGACCGCCGTCAATGTGGCGCTCCCGGCGATCCGCGCGGACCTCGGCGGCGGCCTCGCCGGCCAGCAGTGGGTATCGAACGCCTACCTGCTCGCGCTCGGGTCGCTGATCCTGGTCGGCGGATCGCTCGGCGACCTGTTCGGGGAGCGGCGTGTGTTCTCGGTCGGGGTCGGCGGGTTCGGGCTCGTTTCCCTGCTGTGCGCGATCGCGCCGAGCATCGGCTTCCTGATCGCGTGCCGGGCGCTCCAGGGCGCGTTCGGCGCGCTGCTGATGCCGAGCTCGCTGGCGGTGATCGTCAACACTTTTCCGCGCGAGGAACGGGGTAGCGCGATCGGCTCGTGGACCGCGTGGTCAGGGATCGCCACGGTCATCGGCCCGCTAGCGGGCGGTTGGTTGGTTGACGCGGTGTCCTGGCGACTGATCTTCGCGGTGAACATCCCGTTCGTCATCGCCACGCTGGTGCTCGTGTCGATCGCGGTGCCTCCGCGCGCTCCGGGCACGGCGCACGCGCCGATCGACTGGCTGGGCGCGGCGCTCACGTTCTTCGGGCTCGCGGGTCCGGTGCTTGCACTCATCCGCCAGCCGGACGTCGGGTGGAGCAGCCCGCAGGTGTGGGTGCCGGGGATCGGGGGACTGGTCCTGCTCGGCGTGTTCCTCGAGCACGAGCGCCGCACCCCTGCGCCGATGCTGCCGCTCGGCCTGTTCAAGCGGCGGAACTTCGCGATTGGGAACGTGGAGACGTTCGCGATGTACGGCGGGCTTGGGATCACGTTCTTCCTGCTAGTGCTGTTCCTGCAGGAGGTCGCCGGATACACAGCGCTCGCGTCAGGATTCGCGTTGCTGCCGACGACGATCGTGATGTTCCTGCTGTCCAAGCGAATGGGCCGGCTGGCCGACCGCTACGGTCCACGGCTGTTCATGGGGCTTGGGCCGCTGGTCGCGGCCGTCGGACTGGCGCTGATGACGAGGCTGGGGGCCCACGTCGATTACGCGACCGATCTGCTGCCGGCCCTGCTCGTGTTCTCGCTGGGGCTCGCGAGCACGGTCGCCCCGCTCACCGCGACCGTCCTGTCCGACGCCGACGACTCCAACGCGGGGATCGCCTCGGGCGTCAACAACGCGGTCGCGCGGGTTGCCGGCCTGATCGCGATTGCCGCGATTGGCGCGATCATCTCGGCCCAGTTCAAGACGTCGCTGAACCAGAATCTTGCCGGCATCAGGCTGTCGCCGGCGGCCCAGGCCGCGGTCGCGCAGGCGCGCGGACAGACGCTCGCGCGCGTCGACGCCGCCCGGGCGGGCGCGCAGGTCGCCCACGCCGTGCAGTCGGCGTCCGTGGAGGCGTTCCACCTCGGCGTCGGCATCTCGGCGGTGCTGGTGGCGGTCGGCGGCGTGCTCGGCCTGGTCGGCATCAGCAACCCGCGGCGCGCCGTGCGCTGCGAGGACTGCGCCGGCGGCCAGTTCGCGGGTCAGCCGCTCGACGCCGCGAACGAACCGACGCCGCCCGCGATCGCGCCGCCGGCGCCCGCGGCGGCGAGCTCAGTCACTTGAGGCGTCCTCGCGCTCGCTCGCCGGGTCCCGATGCATCGTGGTCATGCGACCTGGACCGGGCGCAGCCCCATCGCCACGAGCTCGACCGCGGCGTAGACGAGCGCGTCGAACGTCAGGGAGTCCTCGATCACAACCAGCACCGAGTCGTCGTTGACGAACCGGGAGACGACGCGGAACAGCCGCCGGCCATCGGTGAGGTAGCGGTCGGGAACCAGATCGCGCGGGCGCAGGCGGGCACGGCGCACGGACAGTGGCATGACAGGGCGAGTCTCTTGCCTACGGATCGGCGTTGCAACCGTGCGCGCTGGCCAATCGTGTAGAAGTCGGCACCGCACGACGGGCGGTCAGGCGCCGGTGAGGTCGCGGCGCTCGAACGCCACCACCGCGGCGACGCCTGCGACCAACCCCAGCCCGACCATCACGACGGCGGCGCCGGCGCGTAACGACTGCGTGGGCACGGCCGCGACATGCGCGAAGGGGGTGATGTCGACGAGCCATTTCGGCACCCCCAGGAGCGCGCCGATCAGCTGCCAGAGGAAGGCGACGGCCACCAGGCCATAGGCGATGGCGACGCCGGCCCTCGGGGCAACCGCGTAGGCGAGCGCCGCGATCCCCAGGAACAGGATCCCCACGGGCAGACAGTTACCTCCGGCTTCGAGCATCCGCGACAGCGCCGGCGCGACGTGCTGTGAGGCCGCGCCGACCCATGCCAGCAGACCGGCGATGAGCGCCAGCGCGAGCGCACCGGCGACGGCGAGCGCCAGACGGCCGGTCAACCAGCGGCGTCGGCTCACCGGGAGCGACAGCAGCGTCTCCAGCCGTTGCTCGGACTCCTCGTGCCGGGCGGCCGCGATCTGCGAGCACGAGAACAGGCTGATGACGAGCACGAAGAAGATGAAGGAGAAGGCGATGTAGCCGCGCGGGCTCGCGATTGAGCCCTCCCCGAGCTTCGCGAACTCCCGCTGGAGCTGGGGCGAGATCCCGGCCGAGGAGACGCTCTTCGAGATCACGCCGACGATCAGCGCGAACGCGCCCACGCCGGCGAGCCACACGGTCAGGCCGCCGAGCTCGCTCCGTAGCGCCTGAGCCGTGGCTGAGGACAGGAGCCACAGCCGGGGAGCGGCCGTGTCCCGGGCAGGGAGCAGCCCAGCGCCGACGTCGCGTCCGACGGCGAGCCGCGCCGCGCATGCGAGCAGGAGCGTCGATGTCGCGATCGGAAGGAGCAGCACGAGCGGCTCGGCGCCGGTGAACGGACGGAGCTCTTCCGCCCACCCGAGCGGCGTCGCCCAGCGGAGCCAGCCGACGCTCGCGGACGTGTCGGCGACCACGCGCAGCAGGAACGAGACCGCCACGACCGCGCCACCAAGCTCGATCGCGATGCGCTTGGTCGGCGCGAGCTGGCTCGCTAGCGCCCCGACGCCCGCGAACACCGGCACCATCGACACGATCGCCAGGGCCAGGTAGGCCGAGCCGCCAGCCGCGAGACCGGCGATCACCGAGCCCACGAGCACGCCGAGCCACAGGAGCGCCGCTCCGCCCCCGATCCCCGCGACCGCGGCGGCGTAGAGCGTGCTGCGCGAGACCGGACCCGCGAGCACGAGTTCAGTGTGGCCCGCATCCTCCTCCGCCCGCAGCGCGCGGACCCCGGCAAGCAGGCCGAAGATCGCGGCGAGGATCGCGAGGATCCCGCCCGTCCGCCAGGCGCTGTAGCCGCCGACCGTGAGTAGGTCATACGCCTTGCCGTAGAACAGCACGACCGCCTTGTTGTGGGCGAAGCTGTCGGCGAAGGCCAGTCGCTCGGCCAGCGTCGAGTAGGTGTGTCGGTAGCTGACCGGATTGAGGTAGGAGGCGATGGCGAACAGGTACGCGAACGCGATCGTCCGGATGCGGGCGTCGCGGAACGCTCGCCACGCCAGCGCCCCGAAGGTCTCAGCGGCTCTCGACACCGCCGTCGGCGGAGTCGTAGTGATGGAGGAAGATCTCCTCGAGCGACGGCTCCCGGCTCGTCAGGCCGGTCACGTGGTAGGAGGCGAGCCGTTCGATCAGCGGGCCGACGTCGCCCGTCACCTCGAACCGCAACGTCTGTGGACCGACCCGCGTGTCCTGTACGCCAGGTGGCGGCACGATATCCGGCGCCTCGCCGGCGAAGGTGACTTCGACGGTCTGCGCGCTGAGATGCCTGAGCTCGGCGAGGGTGCCCTGGTCGACGAGGCGGCCGGCTTTCAGAATGCCGACGCGGTCGCACGTGGCTTCGACCTCGCTCAGTACGTGGGACGAGAGGAACACCGCCTGCCCGCGCTCCTTGGCCGCGGTGATCGAGTCCCTGAACGCCACCTCCATCAGCGGGTCGAGCCCGCTCGTCGGCTCGTCGAGCAGCAGCAGGTCCGAGCGGGTGGCGAGCGCAGCGATCAGCTGCACCTTCTGGCGGTTGCCCTTCGACAGCGCCCGGATCTTCTTGCGCGTGTCGAGCTGGAAGCGTTCGACGAGCGCGTCGCGATAGGGGACGTCGACGCCACCGTGAAGGCGACCGAGAAACTCGAGCGTCTCGCCGCCCGTCATCGCCGGCCACAGGAAGGGCTCCCCGGGCACATAGGCCACCCGCGCGTGCGCGTGGACCGCATCGCCCCATGCGTCGACGCCGAACAGCTGGGCGCGACCTGCCGAGGGCCGGTGAAGCCCGAGCAGCAGCCGGATCGTGGTCGTCTTGCCGGCGCCGTTCGGGCCGAGATACCCGTACACCTCGCCGGGATGAACGGTCAGCTCGAGCGCGTCGAGGGCGACGGTCGTCCCGTACCGCTTGGTGAGCCCGGAGGTGCTGATGGCGGCGGTGGGCGTTGACACGTGAGCTCCGTTCTCGACGAGCGGCGCTACGTGCGCGGCTCGGCGCGCACGACGCGCGCCTGGGCGCAGTCCATCCAGATCTCCCAGCGGCGTGAGGCGGCCTGTCGAGGGTCGTGGAAGTGGTAGGGCCGGCGCCCGTCGAACTCCATCCGGCGTAAATGACAGACACCCCCGAGTACGGACGCGATCCGCCGTCTCGGCCACCCGATCGCGTCCTCGATCTCCGGGAACGGCCGCGGTTGATCGGGCGCAGCCGCGAGGCCGTCGAGCAGCTCGCGCATGAGGTCGCTGCAGCGGTCGTAGAAGCGCGCGATCTCGTCAGGGTCGGACATCGCGTTCTCGGGTACGCATTCCCCGAGCGTTGAGCTGCTCGTCGTCGCGGCCATTTGAGGCGGTCCAAGACTAGTCGGTACGCTCGATGCGATCAGGCGTGAAGGCTCGCACTTAGGCCCGCACTCGACATTCGACGAGGAGCTGCTCCTCTGGCTTGGCGACGAGTCCGCCGCGGAGCGCGGCGCCGACGCCGAGAGGATCCGCGAGATCGCCGCGGAGTTCGCGCTCGGATTCGACCGGCTGGCCGCCATCGGCCCGGCCGTGACCGTGTTCGGCTCGGCGCGAACGCCGCCGGACCATCCGCACTACGAGCTGATGCGCGCGGTCGCCGCAGCGCTCGGACGAGCCGGGTTCGCGGTCATAACCGGTGGCGGGGGCGGCGTGATGGAGGCCGCCAACCGCGGCGCGCGAGCGCTGGCCGAGCATCGGATTGAGCCGTCGGATCTGACTCGGGTCAAGGTCCTCGGCGATCCGGCGGAGGTGGCGCGGATCGTCGTCGCGGCGTACGAACAGCAGCTTCGCGAGGCTGGACGATGAGCCCCGTCCGCCGTTGCCGGGACGACGAGCGCGACGCGATCCTCGAGATCGTCAACTCGGCGGCCGAGGCGTACCGCGGCGTGATTCCGCCCGACCGCTGGCGGGAGCCCTACATGCCGGCGATCGAGCTCGACGAGGAGATCGCGGCGGGCGTGACGTTCTGGGGATACGAGTCCGAGGGGGAGCTGCTCGGCGTAATGGGGATCCAAGAAGTGCGAGATGTCGACCTGATCCGGCACGCCTACGTCGCGCCGGGGCGCCAGCGCGGCGGGGTCGGGAGCCAGCTGCTCGTGCACCTCGTCGGCCTGAGCACACAGCGCCTCCTGGTCGGTACTTGGGCGACGGCGGAGTGGGCGATCGGGTTCTATCGCCGCCACGGCTTCGAGCTCGTCACGCCCGCGCAGAAGACCGCGCTGCTCCGAAGCTACTGGCGGATCCCCGAGCGACAGGTCGAGACCTCGGTGGTGCTCGCCAAGCCGCCGCTCTGACAGCTGAAGGTCCGGGGCGTTGCTGCCGATCACATGGGCGCGGTCCGTACTGAAAGCAAGCGCACGCGTGGACATCCAGCCAATGAGCGGGCTCACCCCGAACGCCGCCGCCCCCGGCGGCGCGACGCCGGGGACCTCAATCTCCGACCTGGCCCAACAACACGGGGTCTCGCGCGAGTCGCTGGTCGAGTTCGTCCAGGCCAAGGTCCAGCAGGCGCGCCAGGAAAGCGGCCAGCCGCCGCTGGATCAGGCGACGCTCGAGGAGATGATCGGCCACACACTCGATCAGGGCGGACAGGCGGCGTCCGACGCCGACGGGTCGGCCGGCGCGGAGACGTCCCCGGCAGGCGGCTACACGAGTAACGCGCAGCCTGCCGTGGGCGGGACGCACACCGCGGGTCGGATCTCGATCTTGGCTTAGTGGCCCCTTTTGCAAATACGACGACATTCGAGCGGCCCCCGGACGGCGCCTGACGGCGCCCTCGGACCTCGATGTGCCAAAGGCACACCTTCGGTCCTGCGTCCTTGTCAGCCCCCGCCGGTGACCACTCTCGGTGTCGCCGTATTCACGAAAGAGCCCACTAGGCTCCCGGGAGCCCACCCTCGACGAAGGAGGCGAAAGATGATCGCCCGGATCTGGCGTGGCGCCGTCGCCCAAGCCGACGGGGACGCGTACGCGGACTACATGGACGGGACCGGCATGGCCGGCTACACGAAGACGCCCGGCAACCGCGGAGCGTGGATGCTGAGACGCGACGTCGACGGCAAGACCGAGTTCGTGATGTTCACCTTGTGGGACTCGATGGAGTCGGTAACCGCTTTCGCGGGCGATCAGCCCGGGGTCGCCGTGTTCTACCCCGAGGACGACCGCTACCTGGTCGAGCGCGACGAGACCGTCACGCACTACCAGGTCGACCGCTACGTATGGCCATGACGGGGGTCGACGGGCGCCGGATCGTGGCGATGGGCGGGGGTGGCTTCTCGATGGAGCCCGACAATCCGCTCCTTGACGATCACGTGCTGTCGCTGGCGCGGTCGCCGCGTCCGCGCGTGTGCTTCGTGGGGACCGCGAGCGGTGACGATCTGGGATACGCCGCTCGCTTCTACCGGGCGTTCGCCCCGCGCGACTGCCGCCCATCCGATCTGCAGCTGTTCCCGCGGACGATCGGCGACCTCGAGGCGTTCGTGCTCGAGCAGGATGTGATCTACGTCGGCGGCGGTAGTACCGCGAACATGCTGGCCGTCTGGCGCGTCCACGGTCTGGACCGGATCCTCCACCGCGCCTGGGAGGAGGGAGTCGTGCTGTGCGGCCTGAGCGCCGGGATGAACTGCTGGTTCGAAGAGTCGGTGACCGACTCGTTCGTCCTCTACGAGCTCGCGCCGCTCCACGACGGACTCGGTTTGCTGCCCGGCAGCGCGTGCCCGCATTACGACGGCGAGGAGCAGCGACGGCCCGTGTTCACCACCCTCGTCGGGGCCGGTGAGCTCGCCGACGGCTGGGCGGCCGACGACGGCGCCGCACTCGTGTTCGGCGGAACCGAGCTCGACGAGGTGGTGGCGTCGCGCCCGCACGCCACCGTGGTCAGGGTCAAGCGGACGGCCGGCGGGGGCGTCGACGAGCACCGGTTGCCCGCGCGCTACCTGGGCGGCTGATAGAACTGCACGCGATGCCCCGCGCGGTCCGTTTCGACCGATACGGCGACGTCGACGTGCTGAACATCGTCGATGTCGAGCGCCCGGTTCCCGGTCCCGGGGAGGTGCTCGTCCGCGTCAAGGCCGCGGGGATAAATCCGGGCGAGGCATCGATACGGAAGGGGCTCCTGGCCGAGCGCTGGCCGGCGACGTTCCCGTCGGGCGAGGGCAGCGACTTCGCCGGCGTGGTCGAGGAGGTCGGCCCTGGCGTCGGTGGCGTGCAGGTCGGCGACGAGGTGATTGGTTGGACGGATCAGCGGGCGAGTCACGCCGAGTTCGTGGTCGCGCCCGCGGAACACCTGACCCCGAAGCCCCCGGGCGTCTCCTGGGAGGCCGCCGGCGGGCTGTTTGTCGCCGGCGCCACCGCATATGCGGCGGTTCGCGCGGTCGGTGCGTCCGCCGGGGACACGGTAGTCGTATCGGGAGCGGCGGGCGGAGTTGGCTCGCTCGCCGTCCAGCTCGCCGTCCTGGCCGGCGCGACGGTGATCGGCCTGGCCAGCGAGAGCAATCACCAGTGGTTGCTCGAGCACGGCGTGATACCCGTCGCCTACGGCGATGGGGTCGTGGACCGCATCCGCGAGGTCACCGACGGGCACGTGGATGCGTTCATCGACACGTTCGGCGGCGGCTACGTGCAGCTCGCGGTCGAGGAGCTCGGCGTCACGCCCGACCGGATTGACACGATCATCGACTGGGATGCCGCGCAGCGGTACGGCGCCAAGATGGAGGGGTCGGCCGCCGGCGCGAGCGCCGACGTGCTCGCCGAGCTGGCGCGGCTGATCGACGAGGGCAGGCTCGAGGTCCCGATCGCAAAGGTGTACCCGCTCGACGAGGTCCGCGACGCCTACCGGGAGCTCGAGCAGCGCCACACCCGCGGGAAGATCGTGCTCGAGCCGTGATGGAGTACCGCCAGCTCGGACGGTCAGGGCTGCGGATCTCGCCGCTGACGATGGGCACTATGACCTTCGGCGGCCGCGGCGAGTTCGCCAGCGTCGGCGCCACCGACGTGGACGGCGCCCGCCGCCAGATCGAGATGGCGATCGACGCCGGCGTGAACCTGATCGACACCGCCGACGTGTACTCCGGAGGCGCCGCCGAGGAGATCGTCGGACAGGCACTCGGTTCCCGCCGCGACGAGGTGCTGCTCGCGACCAAGGCCCGGTTCCCGATGGGCAAGGGCCCGAACGACGCCGGCCTGTCGCGCCATCACCTGATCCGGGCCTGCGAGGCGAGCCTCCGCCGCTTGCAGACCGACCACATCGACCTCTACCAGGTCCACGAATGGGACGGACAGACCCCGCTCGAGGAGACGCTCGAGGCGCTCGACCACCTCGTGCGCAGCGGCAAGGTCCGCTACGTCGGGTGCTCGAACTTCGCCGGCTGGCAGGTGATGAAGGCGCTCGGGATCGCGGACCGGGCGGGGCTTCCGCGGTTCGTGAGCCAGCAGATCTACCTGTCGCTGCAGGAGCGCTCGGCCGAGTACGAGATCGTCCCCTCGGCGATCGACCAAGGTCTTGGATTGCTGGTCTGGAGCCCGCTCGCCGGCGGGTTGCTGTCAGGCAAGTACCGGCGCGGCGAGAATGCGCCTCCCGGCTCGCGGCACGCGTCCGACTGGGATGAGCCGCCGATCTACGACGAGGACAAGCTCTACGACACGATCGAGGTGCTGGTCGAGGTAGCCGAGGGACGGGGCGTTTCGCCGGCGCAGGTCGCGCTGGCCTGGCTGCTCGGGCGCCCGGGGGTCACGAGCGTGATCGTCGGGGCGCGGACCGACGAGCAGCTCGCGGACAATCTGGGCGCGGCGGAGTTATCCCTCTCGGCTGAGGAGTCGAAGCGCCTCGAGGCGGTCAGCCGACCGCCGCTGATATATCCGTTCTGGCATCAGCGCAGCACCGCCAGCGACCGTCTCAGCGAGGCCGACCTGTCGCTGATCGGGCCGTCTCTCGAAGACTGATCAGTAGGGAATCGCGCCGTGGCCGCGCCAGGCCGCGAGCGTCGCCAGCGCCGAGACGGGCACGCCTGCGCCCGAGAGCACGCACGTGTGGCCGCGACGCTCCCACGTGACCGCGCGGCGCCCGGCGCCGTTCGTGAAGGCACCGATGACGACGCCGCGGATCTCTGTCGTCCGGGCGCCCGCGACCGAGGGCAGCGAGGCGCCCGGAACGATCGTGTAGGCGATCTCGCGGCCGTGGTTGCGGTAGAAGACGGTCGTCAGCCGGCGGCCGGCGACGTCGTCAGTGCGAGCGCCGGTCGCGACCCAGCCGAAGCGGTCCTCCCAGTATGGGAAAGGAAGGCCGGCCGAGCGGACGTGCGGAAGCGTGGCGGTATCGTCGCGCGGTGCCGCGACGACAGTGGTGGCGGGGCGTGCCGCGATTGTCGCCGCCTCGGCGAGGGTCAGGACGCCCTGTCCTCCGCCGAGGGAGCCGAGCATCAGCACGAGCGCGGCCAGCGCGCCGGCGAGCCCAAGTCCGAACGCCGCCGAGCGAGTCTGGGTCTTGGGACGATCGGCCGACGCGCGCCGGCGCAATCGCAGCGCGAGCGGCGCACGCTCGCTTGCGAGCGCGCGCATCGCGGCCACCGCCCGCCGCTGGTCGCCGAGGCGGCCCTGGAGCTCGTAGGAGCCGGCGACTGTCCGCTCGACGCGCTCGCGCCGGGCAGGCTTGATCGTGCCGTCGGCAAGACGGGCAAGATCGCGCTCGATCGCGCGACGGTGGGGGCGGCGGGTGAACATCGCCGCCTAGCCCGAGGTGCCGGCGGATCCCGGGCCTGGTCCGTCCCTGAGCGCGTGGGCGAGCCGCTGCCGGGCACGGTACAGCCGGGTCGTGATCGTGGCCTCGCGGACTCGCAGCGCGCGTGCCGCCTCGCGGTACGACAGGCCGACCACGTCGACGGCGACGAGCGCCTCCCGGAACGGGTCGGGGAGTGCCGCGATCAGCGCGTACAGCTCGGACGTATGGAGCGCGGTCTCGGGAGCGGCCGCCGAGCGATCCTCCAGGCGGTCGAGCTCCTCGGGCAGTGGGTCGAGGCGGGGTCGGCGCGCGACTGCGCGCAGCCGCGAGAAGTATGTGTTGCGGAGCACCCGAATGAGGTATCCGAGGTCCTCCTCGGAGCGGAGCATGCGGGGCTTCTGGAGCACGCGCGCGTACGTGTCCTGAACGAGGTCCTCAGCGTCCTCGCGCGACCCGCACAATGCCCAAGCGGCGCGGTAGAGCCGGTCGAGGTGGTCGCCGAGGTGGTTGGGGTCGAGCCGGCGGGCCGGCGCGGATGTTGCGGCCGGGGCTCGTACTAGCGCGTGTTCGGTGGCGGTCATTCGGAGGCGCCCTCGGTTTCAAGGACTCCGGCCCCGGCCGAGTCCTTCCCGGGGCGGTCGAGTCCGCCGCTCCCGGCCGAGTCCTTACCGGGCGGTCGAGTGCGCCGCCCCCGGCCGAGTTCCTCCCGGGGGCGGTCGAGCCCGCGGCCCCCGCTGACCCTGCACTAAGTCGCGGCGGGCAGGGTGAAGCGCACGCGGGTGCCGATCGTGGTGTCGGCGAGCCAGATCCGTCCGCCGTGCGCCTCGACGATCGCACGCGAGACCGCGAGCCCGAGCCCGGCGCCCGGATGCGTGCGCGCGGCGTCGGTGCCGCCGCGGTAGAACGCGTTGAAGACCCGGTCGCGCTCTTCGGGGCGGATGCCGTCGCCGGTGTCGGCGATCTCGAACTCGATCCCGGCTCCCGCCGGTCCGGCGCGCACGACCACGCTGCCGTCCGCCGGGGTATGCCGGATCGCGTTCTGGATCAGGTTGAACAGCACGCGCTGGAGCTTCTCGGGGTTGGCCTGGGCCGGGCACAGGCTGTCGGGGACCTCGGCCAGGACCGCGACGCCCTTGGCCTCGGCCTGCACCCGCATCGCCTCGACGGTCTCGCCGACGAGCTCCTGCAACGGCACCTGTTCGATCGACCAGCTGATGTCGCCGGCCTCGAGCCGCGAGAGCTCGAACAGATCGTCGATCAGGACGCTGAGCGCGTCGATGTGGGTGGACATCCGGCGCAGGTAGCCACGGCGCGTCTCCGGGTCTTCGACGATGTCGTCGCCGATCGCCTCGGCGAGCAGCCGCAGCGAAGTGATCGGCGTCCGCAGGTCGTGGGAGACCGCGGCGATCAGGTCGCGGCGGGCGGCGTCGGACTGATCGCGGGCGGCCTCCTCGTCCCGGAGCTGGGTGATCATCGCGTTGGCGGCCGTCGCCAGCTGCGCCAGCTCGTCGTGGGCCGAGGTCTCGATCTCGACGTCGCGCCGGCCCCGGCGGACCGCCATCAGACCGTCGCGGATAGCTTGGACGTCGCGCAGTATCTCGGCGGCGACTATGCGCGCCGCGACGATCGCGACGAGCCCCGCGGCGACGACGATCGCCGCCAGCAGCTCGGCGTTCGGTACTGACACGACCATCAGCGATCCGACGACCGCGAGCGCTACCAGCACCGGCGCCACGACGATCGCGACGACGAGCGCGAACTGGCGTGGCAGCGAGCCGGCGCGCGCCCGGGCCCAACCGGAAAGAGTGCGCCCGCGGCGAGGGCCCGAAGCGGAAGGGGTGCGCAGGCGGCGAGGGCCCGAAGGATCGCGCGTGCTCACGGCTGGAACCGGTACCCGACCCCCCACACGGTCTGGATGTGTTGCGGCTGGGCGGGATCGGCCTCGATCTTCGAGCGCAGGCGGCGGATGTGGACGGTGACGGTCGAGGTGTCGGTGTAGAACGAGTACTGCCACACCGCGTCCATCAACTGGTTGCGCGAGAACGCCTGCCCCGGGTGGCGCGCCAGGTACAGGAGCACGTCGAACTCCCGGTGGGTGAGCTGAACCTCCTCACCGCGGACGAACACCTGCCTCGCGGTGGGATCGATCCTCATGTCGCTGAGCTCGATCGGCGCCTCCTGCGTCTTCGAGGTGTCGAACCGCCGCAGCACGGCGTCGACGCGGGCGACGAGCTCCGCCGGCGAGAACGGCTTGACCACGTAGTCGTCGGCGCCCAGGCGCAGCCCGATCACCCGATCGGACTCCTCTCCCTTGGCGGTCAACAGGATCACCGCGACCCGGTCACGATCCTGGTCGCGCAGCCGGCGCATGACCTCGAGCCCGTCGATACCGGGGAGCATTAGGTCGAGCACGACGAGGTCGGGGCGCTGGCTGGCGGCGACATCGAGCGCCTCGCGCCCGGTGGCGGCGACCCGGGTGACGTAGCCGGCGCGGTTCAGATAGCGGGCTACGACTTCGGCGATCGTGGGCTCGTCGTCGACCACGAGCACCGAGCCCCGGACATGGTCTTCCATACGCAGATTGTCGCAGCGCCGAGCAGCCGAATCGACCGCGCCGGCGGCGCATTCACCGGCTGTTCAGATCCGTTCGCGCGGGCTCGGGAAGCAACCCGAGTCGCGCGGCGTCCTCAGAAGCAAGCCAGCAAATCCGGGGGGATCAGGGAGACAACCGATGAAACTCATACGCATACCGGCGGCCGCCGTGGTGGTGGCGCTGCTCGTGAGCGCCTGCGGAGCGGCCTCTTCGACCACGACCCAGAGCGCGAGCGCGCCCGCCACGACCAGCACGACCACCTCTACGGCCTCGACCAGCACGACTACGGCTGCCAAGCCACCGGCGAAGCCCAAGCCCAAGCATCATGCGCACGTCAAGACGCCTACAGCGACCAGTCGCACCGCGACCGCGGCGACTACGCACACGTCGACGACGCCTCCTCCCCCGGCGACCACGAGCACGATGACCACGCACGCCGCACCTCCGCCGACGACGACCACGCACGCCGCGCCGCCGCCACCCCCGACGACGCACGCGGCACCGCCGCCGACGACGACGACTCACACGAGCGCGTCCTCGGGCACCGGCTGCATCCCCCAGAACGGCGGTGGCGACGACGACAGCGACAACCACGGCGGGCCGAGCGACGGCGACGGCTGTATCTAGCTGAGCCGGCTATATCTCCCCGCGACAAATGCCCCGGGCGAAGTCGAAACTAACTGCGCTTGTAGTAGTCGGCGTTGATCTGCGCGTAGCGCTGCCACTCGTCGGGCAGCTGATCCTCGGCGAAGCACGCGTCGACCGGGCACGCCTCGACGCAGGCGTCGCAGTCGATGCACTCCTCGGGGTCGATGTACAGCTGCGCCTCGTCGTCGAACCCGGGCTCGTCCTGAGTGGGGTGGATGCAGTCGACCGGGCAGACCTCGACGCACGAGAGGTCCTTGGTCCCGATGCACGGCTCGGCGATCACGTACGTCACGGGTGGAGCGTTACACCTCAACCCGGGTTGAAGTCAAGTCGAACATCCGGCAGACGTCGATCGAATCGCAGTCGCAATCGCTGCAGAACTCGAGCAGCCGCCGGACCGAGGCGGCACGCTCGATCAGTTCGTCGAGCTCGGGCAGCTTGGCGAGCGCCAGTTCGCGCAGTCGTTCGTGGGCAAGCTCGTCGCGAGACGCGAGCAGGTCACGGATCTCGTCCAACCCGAAGCCGACGCGCTGCGCGGCGTCGATGATCGCGAGCCTCCGGAGCACGTCCTCGTCGTAGCGTCGCTTGCCGCCGACGCGCTCTGGAGCCGGTAGAACGCCGCGAGCCTCGTAGTAGCGGATGCGCGAGGCACTCATGCCCGCCCGGTCGGCCACCTCGCCGATCGCAAGCTGCTTGCCATCCTCGCTCATCTCGACCAGTATTCTGCCCGCTGCCGATGATCGGTGACATCCTGTGGACGCCGCCCGCGGACTGGCGGGATACGACGGAGATCGGCCGTTTCATAAACTGGCTGCGGGACGAGCGCAGCCGGGAGTTCCGCGAGTACGAAGGCCTGTATCGCTGGTCGGTTGACGATCTCGAGGGCTTCTGGGGCGACTTGTGGCAGTTCTACGGGATCCGCGCGACGCCGTACGACCGCGTCCTCGCCGATCCGACGATGCCCGGCGCGGAGTGGTTCACCGGCGCGCGCCTGAACTACGCCGAGCACCTGGTCGGCCTCGAGGAGGATCGCGACCGCGTCGCGGTCGTGGCCCGGTCGCAGACGCGCGGTCCGCGTGAGCTCACGTTCGGCGAGCTGATCGAGCAGGCCGGCCGGGTGCGGGCCGGACTTCTGCGCCTCGGGGTCCAAAAAGGCGATCGCGTGGTCGCGTACGTGCCGAATATCCCCGAGACGCTGATCGGCTTCATCGCGACCGCGAGCCTCGGCGCGATCTGGGCCACTTGCGCCCCGGAGTTCGGATCCCGCAGCGTCGTCGACCGCTTCGCGCAGATCGAGCCGCGCGTGCTTCTGGCCGTCGGCGGATACGGCTACCGCAACCGCTACATCGACCGGCGCGGGGAGGTCGAGACGATCAGGGGGCGGATCCCGTCGATCGAGCACGTGGTCTGGGTTCCCTTCGGAGACGCCCAAATCCCGGATGCCGTCGGCTGGGAGGAGCTGACAGCCGAGAGCGCACCGCTTGAGTTCGAGCAGGTCGCGTTCGACCACCCGATTTACGTCCTGTTCTCCTCGGGCACGACCGGGCTGCCAAAACCGATCGTGCACGGGCACGGCGGTCAGCTGATCGAGCACCGCAAGAACCTCGGTCTCGGGTGGGATCTAAAGCCGGGCGGCCGGCTGCTGTGGTTCTCGACCACGGCGTGGATGATGTGGAACGCGCTCGTCGCCGGGCTCCAGCTGCGCTCCTCGATCGTGATGCTCGACGGCGACCCGGCCTGGCCCGACCTGCTCGAGCAGTGGCGCCTCGCCGAGGAGCTCCGGCCGACCGTCATGGGCGCCGCGCCCGCGTACCTGATGGCATGCCGCAAGGCCGGGATCGAGCCCGGGCGCGAGTGCGACCTCTCGAGCATTCGGATGCTGTGCACGGCAGGGTCTCCGCTGCCCCCGGAGGGATACCTGTACGCCTACGAGCAGCTCGGGCCGGAGATGCTGCTGAACAACGGGTCGGGCGGCACCGACGTGTGCACCGGGCTCGTGTCGGGCAGCTTTGCTCAGCCCGTGTACGAGGGCGAGATCACCGGCGCGTGCCTGGGCGTCGATGCCCACGCGTTCGATCCCGACGGCAACGATCTGATCGGTGAACTCGGCGAGTTCGTGATCACCAAGCCGATGCCGTCGATGCCCGTGGCGTTCTGGGGAGACGAAGACGGCGAGCGCTACCGCTCCTCGTACTTCGACGTCTACCCCGGAGTCTGGCGCCAGGGCGATTGGATCAAGTTCACCGAGCGCGGCAGCTGCGTCATCACCGGCCGCTCCGACGCGACGCTGAACCGCGGCGGCGTTCGCCTCGGCACCGGCGAGTTCTACTCGGTCGTCGAAGATGTTCCCGAGGTGATAGACGCTTTGGTGGTGCATCTCGAAGATGCCGGCGGCGGTGCCGGCGAGCTGCTCCTGTTCGTCGTCCCGGCGGACGGCACTGAGCTCGACGACGCCTTGCGCGCCCGGATCGCCGGCGCGCTCCGCAATGAGCTGTCGCCGCGCCACGTCCCCGACACGATCGTCTCGGTCCCGGCGATTCCACGAACGCTGACGGGCAAGAAGCTCGAAGCGCCCGTCAAGCGGATCCTGCGCGGCGAGTCCTCCGAGCGGGTCGCGAGCCGCGATTCGCTGCTGGACCCGGGAGCACTCGACGCGTTCGTGGCGCTCGCGGGAGAGCGAACACCGCGATAGCATCGCTTCGTGGTGCAGGCGATGGCAACGGACGTGCCGTCAGGACCCGCGGCTCGCGAGTCTCGCGATTCTCGCGAGCCTTGCGCACCGGAGCGCTGGCGAGTCGCCGGACATGACATCAAGCAGCGGCTCCAGTCGTGGTCGGAGATCCTGGCCACGACGCATCTCGCGTTCGACGTTCACGCCACCGATCAGACGCCGGTCGACTTCCGCGGCACGGTGACACGCTGCGCCATCGGCGACCTGATGCTCGTCGACTGCGCGGCCTCGCCGTTCCTCGGCCACCGCAGCCGCGCGGTGATGAGCCCCGAGGCCAAGCACGAGGACATCCTCGGCTTCCAACTCGTGTGCAAGGGAGTCGAGACCGTCAGCGAGGGGGCACGGGGGCTGACGCTGTCACCGGGCGACGTCGTGCTGTGGGACGGGCAGCAGCCCACCGACGTCGAGATCGTCGAGGCGTTCCACAAGCGAACACTGATGTTCCCGCGCCAGCGGGTGCTCGGCGTGTGCCCGCGGCTGGGCGAGCTGCGCGCGCTCCCGCCGCTCGACGACAACGGCCCCGCCCGCCTACTCGTCCGGTATATGAACGCGCTGGCGCTCGAGCAGCCGAACCTCGAACCGGCCGCCGGGATGGCGGCCGCCAACGCCGCGCTCGAGCTGCTCCGAGCGGCGGTCGAGCCGAGCGTGCCGACGAGCCGTGCCGCCGCGCGCGAGGCGATGCGCGCCGAGATCCGCCGGTACGCGCGCACCCATCTCCAGGATCCCGACCTCGGGCCGGCATCGATCGCGCGCGCGTACTCGATCTCGGTCCGCGCGCTGCACGCGCTGTTCGAGGATGTCGACGCGTCGGTGGCCGGGCTCGTTCGCACCGAGCGGTTGGCTCGGTGCCTCGAGGACCTGCAGCGCCCGAACGGCGGGTCGGTCACGGACATCGCGTTCCGTTGGGGATTCTGCGACGCCGCGCACTTCTCGCGCGTATTCAAGCGGGCGTTCGGCGTGACGCCGAGCGATGTGCGCCATGCCGCCCTGCACGGCGAGCGCGTGGTGCTGTAACGCTTTCGCGCCGGCTCGACAGTTACGGGCATGGATGACCGTTCGGCCGCCGAGACGCGATTCGCATGGAGCAACTATGAGCACTGATCGCCTTATCGATCGCGTCCGGGCGGCTGATCCCGCGCCGACCCTGGCGCTCACCGACGACGAGCTGTTCGCCCGAATCATCGCTCAGCCCGAACTAGCGCCGGTCGACCACGCGGACGGCCTTGCCCTCGCTCCGGGGCACCGACCCGGGCTCCAGCACCGTCACGGTGATCCGCACACCGGTGGCTTCTTTGAGATTTTTTTCGAGGGTTTGCTGCAAGCTGACGCGGTCGCCATCGAGCGTGCTCGGCTCGCACTCCAACGTCAGCTCGTCCATCGGGCCGGGACGCTCGAGGATCAGCTGGTAGTGCGGACCGACCCCATCGACTCCCAACAAGATCTGCTCGATGTGCGAGGGGTACAGATTGACGCCCCGGATGATCATCATGTCGTCCTGGCGGCCGCCCAGCCGGATCAGGCGCGCGGTCGTCCGCCCGCAGGCGCACGGCTCGATCGTGATCGCGCCGAGGTCGCCTGTGCGGTAGCGAATCAGCGGCAGCGCCTCCTTGGTCAGCGTCGTGAACACGAGCTCACCGTCGCTCCCGTGAGCCACCAGGGTGCCGTCTGCCGGGTCGACAACCTCGACGAGGAAATGGTCCTCTTGGACGTGGAGACCGTCCCGGGCAGCCAGGCACTCGGTGGCGACGCCCGGGCCGCACATCTCCGAAAGGCCGTAGAAGTTGATCGCCTCGAGGCCGAGCGCGCGGTCGATCTGAGCTCTGAGACCCTCGGTCCAGGGCTCGCCGCCGAACAGGCCTAGCTCTAGATTCAGCGACTCGGGGTCGACACCGGCATCGTGGAGGGCCTGGGCGATCACCAGCGAGTAGGACGGAGTCGCCACCAGCACTTGGGCTCCGAGGTCGCGGAGGAGCATCGCCTGACGCGCGGTGAACCCGCCCGACACGGGCACCACGGTGGCGCCGATCCGCTCGCCGCCCTGGTGGAACCCGAGGCCGCCGGTGAACAGCCCGTAGCCGTTGGCGTTGTGGATGAGCATCCCCGGCCGTACGCCGGCCATCGTCATCGAGCGCGCCATCAGCTCGGTCCAGGTCTCGAGGTCGGCGCGGGTGTAACCGACGACGGTCGGCTTGCCGTGGGTTCCGCTCGACGCGTGGACGCGGACGATCTCCTCGCGCGGTACCGCGAGCAGCCCGAACGGATAGTGCTCGCGCAGGTCGCTCTTGTGCGCGAACGGGACGGCGGCCAGGTCGTCGAGCGAGGTGATGTCGCTCGCATCGGTGATGCCTGCTTGCCTCAGGCGCTCTGCCCCGAGCGGCTGGTGGTTGAGCACGCGGTCGATCGTTGCGCGGAGGCGTTCGAGTTGGAGCGCGGCGATTTCGCCGCGCGGCATGGTCTCGATCGCGGCGTCCCAGAATTCAGACGCTGCGGCGGTCAGCATTCCAGTGCTCCTCGAGGTTGCGGACCAGCGCGGGACTCAGGTGGCAATAGGCCTGCTCGCGCGAGTAGGTGGCCATGTACTCGCGGAACAGATCGAGCGGCTCTTCGCCTGTTCGCATCGCGGCCCGGTTGGCCGACGCGTTGACGAGTCCGGAGCTGGTGAGCGCCTCGATCCGGTTGTCGATCGCCTGCTCGATCTCTTCCGGTTCCACGACCTCGTCGCAGATCAGGTCGGCGTCGGGATCGCCGGCGGTCCACTCGCGCCCCGACAGGATCGCCTGGCGCGCGGCGCGATCGCCGACGAACCGCGGCAGCCGGAGGTTGCTGGCGCCGGGGATGATCCCCTCCTTCCGCGCCGGCAGGTACAGGCGCACGCCGCGGGCCGCGATCACGTGATCCATCACGTGGGTGAGCTGGCAGGCGCCGCCGATCGCGAACTTCTCGACTGCCGCGATCCACAGCTTCTCGGTGGCGTGCGGTCCGGCGAGACCGCGGTAGAGCTTGTTGACGTAGCCCATATCGCGGACGACGTAGAACAGGTAGTCGATCCGCCCGTGGTAGAGATGAGTGAGGTTGATCCCGGCTCCGAACGGCCGCTCGCCGGCATAGCGCGGATGCTCGACGACGCCGCCCCGAAGGACCCCAACCTCGATCTCGGGGTCGAGCAGGACGAGGTCGACGGCGGCCTCGGTCTCGGCGAGCGTGCTGTCGTCCTCGGCGTTCAGATGGCGCGGGTTGCAGAGCTCGAGCACGCCGGCGCGGCCGCGGCGGGTGACGCGGGCGTGGCCGAGGTCGACCGTGCCGGTCCTCTGCTGCTCCTCCAGGTGCTCGTGCGCGAGGGCGGTCGGGTACAGCATCGACTCGACGAGGTGACGCCCGGTGCGCGGGACCTGAAGGATCTCCGCGAGCAGCAACCCCTGCGCGAGCTCGAGCCCCTGCTTGTCGGCCAGCTTTCGCGTCCGCTCGACCTGCATCTCGGCGCGCGTCGGGACAAGCCCCGGGACCCGCTCTGCCGCCTCGTAGACGAGCTCCTCGAGCCGCACCGGGCGCGTGCAGCGGTCGGTGAGCTCGTCGTAGAGCGCCTCGACGGTCAGCCCGGCCTGCTCGAGGATTACGGCGGGGGGCAGCTGCTCGGTCGTGGCCACGGGTTCAGCGTTCCAGCATAAGGTCAGGAGAGCACTTCGAGGAGATCCGCGACGCGGTCGATGACCGCATGGGGGCGCCGGTTCTCGGGCAGCCTGTCGAGCGGCGAGGCGCCGGTGATGCCGCTGCGCACGAGCACCGTGCGCGAGCCGCCCATGCGACCCAGCGCGATGTCCATGCCCACGTCGTCGCCGATCACCGCGATCTCCTCGGTGGGGATTCCGAGCCGCATGCGGATCTCTTCGACGGCCGCACGCGAGGGCTTTCCCACGATCCGCGGCCGCTTGGCCGTGACCTTGGCGATCGCCGCGGTCACCATCGCCCCGCGGCTAAAGATGATTCCGTTGGCGCCGGCGTAGCCCCGGGCCCAGCTCCCGGTCAGGAGCGGCGCGCCCCGCTCGACCGCGCGCGCCGCCCGTTCCATCGAGGCCAGGTCGGCCTCGTCGACGTGCGCGACGAACACCACCTCGGCGTCCTCGCCCGTCGCCTCGGGGATGCCGGCCGCCACCATTCGCTCGCGCACAACGTCGGACGCGAACATCAACGCCGGCCGGTCGCGGTGACGCCGGCGGATGTAGGTGATCGCGCTGTCCACTGGCGTCAGCATTTCGTCGTCGGCGACCGGCAGTCCATCCTCCCTGAGCCCGCGGGCCATCGTCTCCGAGCGGACGTGGCTGCCGTTCGTGAACAGGACGAGCTTCCGTCCCGACGCGCGGATTCGCTCGAGCACCTCGACCGCGCCCGGCTGGGGCCGCGCGCGACCGTCGGGACCGCGGTGCGCGAGCGTCCCATCGACGTCGAACACGAACCCGCGCACCTCGCTTATCGCCAGGCGGTCGAGCCCGTCAGGCACGGCGCCACACCACCGTGTCTCCTTGGTCTTCGGTCAGCTCGAACTCGGTGATCGCGGGGCGACGGGCGAGCTCGCCCAGCAGCGTGACCAGCGGGCTGCGCCCGGGGCGCGCGGCCGGGGGCGGCGCGGGCCGCGCCGTGTCGCGCGCGGCGACCATCGCGTCGACCTGCTCCTCGGGCATGGTCAGGCGGAGCAACAGGTCCTCCTCGGAGATGCGCCGGCCGAACCGCTCGCGCGCGCCGTCCAGGGTGATCGGAGTCAGGTCGCGGAGCTTCGCCGCCTGGGGCAGCTTCAGCACGCGGTCTGCGATGTCCGGGTCGACGGGCGCGGCCGGATCGCCGTAGTGGCCGAGGAAGTAGCGGATGGTTTCGTCCGAGACGTTGACCCAGCGCTCCGGGTCGATCACGTTCCGCGCTGCCTGGCTCGCCACAAACTGCGAGACGGGCGTGACCAGGATCGGATAGCCCATCTCGGCGCGGACGCGCGTCACCTCCTCGAGCACGGCGTCGAACAGCTCTGGGCGGCGCAGCTCCTCGAGCATCCGGCGCGTGGTCGTGACCATGCCGCCGGGGAGCTGATGGGTGTAGTAGACCGCGTCGAACTCGCGGGGAGCGCCGGGCGGGAGGCCCTTGGCGCGGGCGATCTGATCGAAGTGCTCGGAGACCACGGTTTGTGCGTCAAGATCGAGATCGGTTTCGTACCCGATCGCCTCGAGGTTGCGGACGGTGCTGACGACCTCTGGCTGCGAGGTCCCGCGCGACAGCGGGCCCGACGCCGTGTGCACGACCTGGAATCCGGCTTTGACGCCCTCGAGGTAGACGAACGGAGCGAGGCCGATCGTGCAGTGGCTGTGAAGCTCGACTACTCGGTCGCCGGCGGCGTTCGCGAAGTGCGGCGCGAGCTCCTTGACCGCGTCGGGCGTCAGCAGCCCACCGGGGTCCTTCAGGTACAGCCGGTCCATGTCGGCACAGTCGGCGAGCGCGGCCGTGCGCTCGGCGTAGTACTTGTGGGTGTGGACGTCGCTGATCGAGTACGTGAGACCGATCACGATCTCTTCGACGCCCTCGCGCCGGGCGAGCGCGGCGATCCGCTTCAGGCGATCAGGGTCGTTCGACGGGTCGGCGATCTGTAGCCGGCGCAGTCCGTTGCGCACGGCAAGCCGGAATGACAGCGCGATCACGTCCTGGTCTGCCGGCACCCACGAGATGAACCGCATGCCGGTGGTGATCATGCTGAGCCGCGTGTTCGGCATCGCGGCGCTGACCAGCCGCAGGCGCTCCCATGGGTCCTCGCGATGGAACCTCACCGACACCGCCATGTGGGTGCTCGAGGTGAAATCGAGGGCGTGGTAACCGACCCCGTCCATCGTCGGGGCGATCGCCAGCACGTCCGGGGTCGTCAGCCCGGTCGCGCTCCAAAGGCTCTGGTTGCCGTCGCGCGTGGTCGTGTCGACGAAATCGATGAGTCGCGGTCCGGCGCTCATACGATCGCCCGCTCCAGCCAGTCGGTGGTGACCGCGCCGCCCCGGAAGTCGTCGTGCCCGAGCACACTGAGCAGCAGCATCCGGTTGGTCTCGACGCCCTCGACGTCCAGTTCCTCGAGCGCCTCCTGGAGCACGTCGATCGCCGCCACTCGCCCCGCAGCATGCCCGATCAGCTTGGCCATCAGCGAGTCGTAGTACGGGGGAATCGTCGCCCCGGCGCACAGGGCCGTGTCGACGCGGAGGTGGAGGTTTTCCGGCACGGCGAACAGCGACAGCGTCCCTGGGCTCGGCATGAAGCCGCGCGCCACGTCCTCGGCGTTTAGGCGGCACTCGATCGCGTGGCCGTCGAACACGACATCGCCTTGCGCGAACCCGAGCGGCTTTCCGTCGGCGATGTGGATTTGGAGCTTGACCAGATCCCGGCCAGTGACGGCTTCGGTGACCGGGTGCTCGACCTGGATCCGGCAGTTGATCTCGAGGAAGAAGTGCTTGCCGGTGTCGGCGTCGAGGATGAACTCGACCGTCCCGAGATTGCGGTAACCGATCGCGTTCGCGAACGCGACGGCCTCCGCGGTCAAGGCGTTGCGGATAGCCGGCACGAGATCCGGCGCCGGCGCCTCCTCGATCACCTTCTGATACCGGCGCTGGACCGAGCAGTCGCGCTCGCCGAGGTGGACGACCGCGCCGTGTTCGTCGGCGGCGATCTGGACCTCGATGTGGCGGGCATTGGCGACGAAACGCTCGAGGTACACGCGTTCGTCCCCGAACGCGGCGCCGGCCTCGCTGCGCGCGAGGCTGACCAGGTTCCCGAGCTCGTCGGCGTCCCGGGCGAGCTTGATCCCGCGCCCTCCTCCGCCGCCCGCCGCCTTGACGAGCACCGGGTATCCGATCTCATCGCCCGCTTGGCGCGCGTCGTCGCCCAGGGCGATCTCTCTGCCGGGGAGGACCGGGGCGCCGGCGCGCGCCGCTTCCTCGCGCGCGCGGAGCTTGTCGCCGCTCAGCTCGATCACCTCGGGCGGCGGCCCGATGAAGATCAATCCGTTCTCCTGCGCGCGGATGGCCAGCTTCGGGCTCTCCGACAAGAAACCGTAGCCCGGGTGGATCGCGTCACACTGCGTGCCGAGCGCGGCCTGCACGACCAGGTCGTCGCGGAGGTAGCTCTCGTTCGCGGGCGCCGGCCCGATGCACACCGCCCGGTCGGCGTCCCGAGCCGCAAGCCCGCTTTTGTCGGCCTCGGACGTGCCCACTACGGTCTCGAGCCCGAGCTCCTGGCACGCGTTCACGATCCGCAGCGCGATCTCGCCGCGGTTGGCGACGAACACGCGCTTGATGCGCTTCATGCGGGCTGCACCCGGAACAGCGGCTGGCCGTACTCGACGAGTTCGGCGTTGTCCGGCACGACCTCGGCGATCGTCCCTGGCACGCCCGCGGTCACCGAGTTCATCATCTTCATGACCTCGATGATGCAGACGATCGTGTCCGGCTCGACCCGCTGGCCGACCTGGACGAACGGCGGCTTGCCGGGGGCCTCCGCGCGATAGAAGGTCCCCAACATCGGTGCGGTGATCGTGGCAAGGCCATCGGCCGTCGCCGGCTCGGACGGTGTCGGCGTGTCGTGAGCCGGAGGCTTGCGGGGGCGGGGGGTCGGCGCCGGCGCACCCTCGCTGCGCTCCCCCTTGACCACGTGCAGCGAGAAATCCTCGGTCTCCAGGTGCAGCTCGGTCAGATCCGACTCGTCGATGATCCGCAGAATCTCGCGGACGTCTTCGTCGCTGAGCGGCATCGTCAGTCCTTGGGCGTGCCCGCGCCGAACGTGCTCATGATCAGCGACATCGCCGACGCCGGCTTGGGCTTCTCCTGCTTCTTGGTGACTGCCGTCACCGGCCGTGTCTGGACGATGAACACTTGCTCGGTCTCGCCGCGCGGCAGCGCCCATTCGATGTCCTGGCGGCAGCCGAAGTACCGCTCGATCCGCCGCGCCACGTCGACCAGCCGCTCGAGATCCGCCTGCTCGAGGGAGCGCGCTTCGCGCCGGCCGCCGTCGACCGCGACGCGCACGGCGCCCTTCCCGTCTCGATCAGGCACGTACTGGACGTCCTTGCAGTGGATGTGCTCGCGCACGACCTCGCGGGTGACCTTGCTGACGAGGAAGTCGTCGGGAGTGACCTCGCCGCCGACCACCGCCAGCCCGAGACCCCAGCTGGCGTTGATCGCCACCATGCTGGGGTCGCCGCTAACCGGGTTGCAGGTGAACATCACGCCAGACACCTCGGCGTCGACCATCAGCTGCACCGTGACCCCCATCGCCGGCGCGCGCTCGGACTCTCCCAGGCGCGCTCGGTAGCTGATCGCCGGCGGGCTGTACAGGCTCACCCAGCAGTCGCGGACGGCGTCGCACACGTGCTCGGTCCCGCGCACCCACAGGTACGTCTCCTGCTGGCCCGCGAAGGTGGCGTCCTGACTGTCCTCTCCGACCGCGCTCGAGCGGACCGCGACCGGCGGCGAGTCCTCGCCCAGGGATGCATAGTGCTCAGCGATTTGCTCGCGCACTGCCGCGGGGACCGGGGCGAAGCGCATGGCTTCGCTGATCGCGCGCGAGGCGCGACCGATCGCGTCGACATCGCCCGGCGAGACGCCGGCCAGCGCGCTCGAGACCCTGTCCTCGAGGCCCGCGTCGCGAACGAAGGCATGGAACGCCTCGGTCGAGATCGCGAAGCCCGGCGGAACCGGGATCTCGGCCGCCAGCAGCTCGCCGAGGTTGGCGCTCTTGCCGCCGAAGCTCGGCTCGTCGCTGCGGGTGAGTCGCTCGAGCGGCCGGATGTAGCCGGTCACAGCAGCGTGACCGTCCCCTCAGAGCCGTCCACTCTGATCGTCTGCCCGGTCCGGATGGCGGCGGTCGCGCGGCCGGTGCCGACGACCGCGGGGAGCCCGTACTCGCGCGCGACGATCGCGGCGTGCGACATCACGCCGCCGACGTCGGTCACCGTGGCCTTGATCTTCGAGAAGATCGGGGCCCACGCCGGCGACGTGCTGCCGCAGACGAGGATCTCGCCGTCGCGCACGTCGCCGATCTGGTCGACCGACCGGACCACGCGCGCCTCGCCCTCGACCACTCCAGGCGACGCCGCGGCGCCGTTCAGCACCGAGCCGCCATCCTCCTGGCGCGCCCACTCCTGCACGCGCTCGGTGGTCACGCCCCACAGCATGATCGTCATCGGGTCGGTGACCGCTTCCGGGGTCACGCCGACCGCCGGCGGCGGCGTCCAGTCGCCGAGCTTGCGCAGGATCTCCTTGCGGCGAGCGATGATCGGCGGCCAGTGCCTGGGTCCGAGCGCCAGGCCACCGGTGGCCCATGTGAGCACCAGCTCGTCGAGCGCGCTCGCGACCTCGTAGCGCGAGAGCTGGAACACGTCTTCTGAGTCCTCGAGGAACTCGTTGCGCGCGAGCAGCTCGCCGAACTCGCGGATCTTGTTCCACCAGCGCGTGAGGAACCAGTAATCGCAGAAGAACTTGTGCTCCTCGACGTAGGGGAAAACGGTGCGCGACAGATTGAGGAGATCGTTGAAGCTCGTGCGCGACTCGTCGTCGAGCAGCGCGCCGTACTCCTCGGCCAGCCGGTCGCGCTCGCGCTGGATCTCCTCGGTCGGGCGGTCGATCTGCTCGCCGGCACCGATGGCGCTGATGTGACCGATCAGGGCCGCGTAGGGAATGCTCGGGTCGTCGAGCCAGCTCCGGTAGTAGTGGTAGAGCCCGTCTCCCGTCGCCATGTTGAACCACGGGTCCTTGACCTTCTCGAGCTCGACGAGCCAGCTCTTGCCGGCGTCGCTCTGGGCGAGCTCGGCGTCGATCTCTCCGGGGGAGCGACCCTGCTGAAAGGCTCCGTCCACGCCCCTCTCGATCGCCAGGCGCGCGAGCCGGCGGAGCTCGGCGTCGGGGCGGAAGAGCAGGACGTCGATACCGGCGACCATCTGGGCGATGTGCTGGTCGGGGATGTCGGGCAGATGGCCCTTGCAGAACTCGACGAACGTTCCGTAGGCGCCGTAGCCGAGCAGCAGGAACTCGAAGTGGTGCTGCCACATGAGATCGCCAAGCCGGAGCGCGCGAGGGTAGGCGGCGAGGACTTCGTAGAACGCTGTGTTGCGATCTTCTCCGAACGCGACCTCATCCGGCTCGTACTCGGGGAGGTCCGGAACCCGGAGCTCGCCTAGCTCGCGGATCAGCGCCTCCATCTTCGCGCGCCACTTGCCGTACAGCTCACTCCAGTTCTGGAAGTAATAGCCGGCGCGCTGCTGGAAGAACTCCGCCCGCTCGGCAATCTTGGCCGGATCGGTTACCGGGTTGCCCGAGATGTAGATGTAGCCGTTGATGCACCGGTAGTCGATTCCCATCGCCGGGGGCACCGCGAACACGCGGTTCTGCCACGCCCCCACCGCCTGGTACGGCGAGTCGATGCAGATCACGTCGAACGCCGGCATCGGCATCGGGAAGTGCATCGAGTTCCAGAACCAGAACCGGTTCTCGTCAGTGTCCCGTCGGCGCTCGTCGAACAGCGCGTAGTAGGGATACATCTCCTCCCAGCCCTCGCATCCGGGCGGAGTATCGATCTCGTACGGGCTCGGGAATGCCCCAGCCTTCGGCGCGGTTGTAGCCATCTGCTCCCTCTCTTCAGCTCCTTGCTCGTAAACCGCCACGAGCGCTGGAGAGTCTAGACCGCGCCCTATCGCCCCCCAAGTAGGATCGCACGGCCTGACAGGAGAGTTGACACTGATGATCAAGGAGCGTGGGTGATGGCGCGGATCGTGCTCGTACACGGGGCATTCGGACGGGCGGCGTGCTGGGACCGGGTGGCTCCGCGCCTTCGCGAGGCGGGTCACTCAGTCGAGGCGATCGACCTTCCCGGGCAGGGCGACGACCCGACGCCCGTGGAGGAGATAACGCTCGACCGCTACGCGCAGCGGGTGTGCGAGGCGCTGTCCGAACGGCCGCCGGCGGTGCTCGTCGGACACAGCATGGGCGGGATGGTGATCACGCAGGCCGCGGCACGGTGTCCGGAGAACGTCGCTCGGTTGGTGTACGTCGCGGCGTTCCTACCGGCCGACGGCCAGAGCCTGATCGACATCACGCAACTGCCCGAGGCGGCCGGCGATTCGGTGCAGGCCAACCTCGTCGTGGACGGCGAGCCGCCGGTGGCGACGATGCCGCCCGAGGCCGTGCGCGAGGCGCTGTGTCACTGCGCCGACGACGAGGCGGCGGCGTGGGCCGCGTCGATCCGCGGCCGCCAGCCGGTCGTGCCGTTCACACAACCGGTGTCGCTTGGCGGCCCAGGGGCCGAGGCGTTCGCGGCCCTCCCGCGCGCGTACGTCACGTGCCTCCGGGACCGGGCGATCAAGCCCGAGCTCCAGCGCCGGATGCTCGAGACCGCCGGCTGCGATCCCGTGATCGAGATTGACACCGATCATTCGGTCTGGGCTTCCCGGCCGGACGAGCTTGCGACCGCGCTCGACCGGATCGCGGAATCGGGTCAGCCGGCGCGCGAGGCGAGCTCCGCCGCCACCTGACGGCCGACGAGCAACGCAAGCTGGACGTCGACGATCGCGTCGGCGAGCTCGGGGAGCGTCTGCGCACCGTGCTCGAGCACATGCGCGGTCACCAGTTCGTTGACCGCGCCGACGGCGGCGAGGAACGTGTGCGGCGGGACCTCGGGGATCTCGGGAATGTCCTGTCGCGCCCTGCGGTGGACGTTCTCGAGCTGCTCGGCGAACCGCTCCTCCACCGCGGCGCGCCGGGAGAGCGCCTCGGGTCCCGCGCCCAGCACCTCGATGAGCAGGGCCTTGGCGAATGCCGGGCCGGCGGCGAGGGTGTCGAGATATGTCTCGACCGCGGCGCGGTGCGCGGTCAGCCAATCGGGCGCGATCGCCTCGAGCGCCTCGTCGATTTTGGCGAGGAGCTCGTCGACGCTGGCGTCGTAGGCAGCGAGGAAGCAGTCGTCCTTGTTGGCGAACTGCTCGTAGAAGGTCTTACGCGACACGCCGGCGCGCTCGATCACGTCGGCCACGGCCACGCGGGCGTAGCCCTTGTCGCCGACGGCTTGCACCATCGCCGAGAGCATGCGCGCGCGCTGGGCCTCGCGGACGATCGGCCGGGGAGCGGCGTGGCGACCGCGCGGGAGGACGGTCAGAGTTCTCGCTTCGGGCCCGGTTTCGGGTGTGGCGCTCATGGGAACATCATTGTACACTTGAGAACACGACTGTTTCTACGATACGGTGTGCGAGGCGAAATAGATGACTGACGCGCGGCATGTTCGAGTGGCGATCGTCGGGGCCGGCTTCGGCGGGCTCGGCATGGCGATCCGCCTGAAGCAATCGGGGAGCGACGACTTCGTCGTGTTCGAACGCGACGGCGACATCGGAGGCACGTGGTGGGCCAACACCTATCCGGGCTGCCAGTGCGACATCCCCTCGCACCTGTACAGCTATTCGTTCGCGCCGAACCCGGAGTGGACGCGGACGTACCCGCTCCAGCCCGAGATCCGCGACTACCTGCGCGACTGCGCCGTCCGCTTCGGCGTGCGCGATCACATTCGGTTCAACTGCCCGGTCGAGCGCGCCGAATGGGACGACGACGCCGGGGTGTGGCAGCTCGAGACGGCCGACGGACCGTTCTCCGCTCAGGTGCTGATCGGCGCGCCCGGCCCGCTCAGCGAGCCGTCGATCCCGGCGTTGCCCGGGATGGACGGTTTCAAGGGCGTCGCGTTCCACACCGCCAAGTGGGACCATTCGCAAGATCTGACCGGGCGCAGGGTCGCGGTCGTTGGGACGGGGGCGTCGGCGATCCAGACCGTCCCTCGGATCCAGCCCCAGGTTGAGCGGTTGACGATCTTCCAGCGCACCGCCCCGTGGGTCGTGCCGCACCGCGACCGGCCGATCAACGAGTTCGAGCGGCGGCTCTATCGGCGCCTGCCGGCGGCCCAGCGGGCGGTGCGGACGGCGGTGTACTTCAGCCGCGAGCTGCTGGTGACCGGGCTCGTGTATCGCCCACAGTTGATGAACACGGTCCAGAAGATGGCCGAAGGGCACCTGGCCAAGCAGGTTCCGGATGAGGGGATGCGCGCGAAACTCACGCCGAACTATGTGATCGGGTGCAAGCGCATCCTCCCGTCGAACACGTGGTATCCGGCGATAACGCAGCCGAACGTCGAGGTCGTGACGAGCGCGGTTAGTGGGTTCGAGGCAGAAGGCGTGATCGACGCCGACGGTGCCGCGCACGACGTCGACACGGTGATCTTCGCCACCGGCTTCCATGTCACCGACACCTCGTTCGCGGGGGTCGTTCGTGGCCGGGGCGGCGTCCAGTTGTCCGAGCTCTGGGACGGCAGCCCGCAGGCGTACCGGGGTGCGGCCATGCCCGACTTCCCGAACCTGTTCCTGTTGGTCGGACCGAACACCGGCCTCGGCCACAACTCGGTCGTGTTCATGATCGAGGCGCAACTGAACTACCTGATGGGCGCGCTCGAGGCGATGGATCGGAGCGGCGCCGCTCGGATCGAGGTCCGGCGCGACGCGTACGACGCCTACAACGACCACGTCCAGGCGCGCCTCCAGCAGACCGTCTGGAACACCGGCGGCTGCGCGAGCTGGTACATCGACCGCAACGGGCGCAACAGCACGATCTGGCCCGACTTCACCTGGCGCTTCTGGCAGCAGACGCGTCGTTTCGACGAGGTCGCGTACGAGCTGACCGCGCCGGCGCCGGCGACGATCCCGGAGCCGCTCGCGGCCTGACGTCCCCGGGGCCGATGGCCGCCCCGGGCCGATGGCCGCCTCGGGGCCGATGGCCGCCCTGTGCGGGTGGCCGCCCTGGGTGGTCAGCCGAGCGCGGTCAGACGAGCGCGGTCAGCCGAGGGCGGGCGCCGTGGGCCGCGGTGCGCCGGCCGCCCGGGCCTCACGCCGCCACGCCTTCCAGTAGCGGTGCACGCGCCGGCCGAATGCGCTCGGTTTCTCGGCGTACAGGCGCCGGCCGAGCAGCAGGGCTTCGTGCTGTAGCTGGTCGCGCCGATGGTCGATCAGGCCGAACACCGGATCGAGGTCGGCGGTGATCGAGCCGGCAATGTCCTCCAGGCGCTCGCGCAGCACGGCGAGATCGTGGTCGTCGCCGAGGATGTCGCCGAGGCGGTGGGCGTCCTTGGCCTGGCCGCCTATGATGCCCGGCGAGGTGGGCGTCAGCACCCGAAGGTGGTACCACAGGTCCTTGGTGCGTTTGCGCCACTCGTGGAGGTTCTCGACGGTGGGATCGGCATGCGCTCGATCGAACGCGGCGCGGCCGCGCCGGTAGCTGCGATCCAGCCCGGGCTCGACCGCTCGCCAGCCGCCGTGTCTCAGATGCCATTCGTCGATGCGGCCCCGGACGGCCTTGAGCTCGTCGGCCACCTCGCGCGTCAGGCCGGAGTCGAGCAGGCTGGCCCGCGCGGGATCGCGCTCGGCTATGAGCTGCTCGCGAATGGCGGTGAAGGTCTGCTTCGGGACCTGGCCGGCAAACCGGTCGGCAAGGTCGTCGAGCGCCTGGATCATGACCTCAGCGTCACGGGCGGCCGACATTTGGCGGCCGGCATGCCGGAGCGCGTCGTTCTCGCGCCGGCGGTCGCCCGATGCGAGCGTGCCGCGGGACAGGCGCAGCAGCGAGCGCTCCTTTTTGAGCGCCTTGCGCGCGGAATGCACGGCCTCGACCGGGTCGGTGTGCACGCCGTCGGTCAGTTCGTCGATCGCGCTGTCGAGTTGCTCGCGGGCGCAGCGGCGCAGGCCGGGCCCCACGCGCTCGCGGCTGTCAAGTCGGTACGGCAAGGTGATCCTCCTCGAATTGCTTCCTACTCGTTGCGCTACCCAGTGGGGTCCGGGGGTAAGCGGGGTTGTGAGGGCGATCGGGATCGAAATACCACGAAATCGATCGCCTTTTTATACTTTTGCCATACCTCACGGCCCGAAGGAGACCCATGAGCTCGACCGATCAGCTGGTGGCCAACAACGACACGTACGCGGAGTCGTTCGACAAGGGCGACCTGCCGCTGCCGCCGGCGACGAAGGTTGCGGTCGTGGCCTGCATGGACGCGCGGCTCAACGTGTACGGCGCCCTCGGCCTCGAGGAGGGCGACGCGCACGTGATCCGCAATGCCGGCGGGGTCCTGACCGACGACGCGATCCGCTCGCTGGCGATCTCACAACGGCTGCTCGGAACCGAGGAGATCGTCGTCATCCACCACACCGGCTGCGGGATGCTGACCTTCACCGACGACGACTTCAAGCGCTCGATCGAGGAGGACACCGGGATCAGGCCGGAGTGGGCGGCCGAAGCGTTCCCCGATCTCGACGCCGACGTGCGGCAATCGATCGCGCGGATCAACGCTTCACCGTTCATCCCGCGCAAAGACGCGATCCGCGGGTTCGTCTACGAGGTCGAGACCGGACGGCTGCGCGAGGTCGGCTGAACTAGTCGCCGATCGGCACGGCGGGGATCGGCTCGCCGGCGCGCACCGGCGCGGGCGATACCGACGCCGTGCCCTCCCACTCGATCTCGAGCTGGCGCCTCACCTTCGCGGGCGTCGTCCTCAGCGACTCGAGCGTCTGAACGGCCCCGTTACGCGAGTCTGAGAGCAGCGCGAGCAGCAGGTGCTCGACGCCGACCAGCCGCTCGCCGCGCTTGGCGGCCTCGCGCAGCGCACGGTCGAGAATCCTCCCCGCCTGTACGGTGACGGTCTCGCTTTGGGCCGCGCCCGGAGGGAGGCCGGGAAGCGTGGTTTGCAGGCACAGGCGGGCCGACTCCAGCGTCACTCCGAGCGCGTTCAGGGCCCTGGCGGCGCGGCTTCGGTGACACCGCAGGATGCCGAGCAGGACGTGCTCGGTGCCGATCGCGGGCTGGCTCAGCCGCGCGGCTTCCTCGCGCGCGAATTGGATGCTGCGGCGGGCGTCGGTCGTCGCGAGGATTCGCGAGCCCGCGAGGGCCTCGGCCAGCGGCTGCTCGAATAGGTGGCGGTACTTCCGGTGCGCGGCCTGCTTGGTGATGCCCAGTGACCGCGCGACCTGACTCCACGAGGCGCCGCCGCGCAGCGCCCGGCGCACGAGATCGGCCTCTGCCGCATCGAGCTCGAGGCGTAGCGCCGTGAGCGCCCGGAGCGCGGTCTCGGGATCGGCGATTTCGACGGCGTCGCGCGCGAGCTGCTCGATCGTCGGCGTGCGAACACTCATAACACAGCTATACCCGCTGAACGGGGCCGAAATGCCCACCCGTAGACGGCGGCAATCAGGGTTGACGCTCGCGCAACGGACTGAATTTCTGCTTCGATCAAATTGCCTGCAAAACGGGAACTCTCGTCCGCCGGGGCCCCGCTCGGGGCGCCCCGGGGCGTTTGACCCGTCCGGGCGCGGGAATTCCCGTTGGCACAAGCGGTAGGCACCCCAAGATCACATAGGAGGCTGTGGTGGAGGACAAAGACCTAGTTTCAATGGACGAGATCGAGGCCGAGGACGCGGTCAACCTTCCGAACAAGGAGGTGCTCTCGCTCCTCGACGTGAACGCCAACGTCGATCTCGGCCTGGATCTGGCGGCGCCGGTCGACCTCGCGGCCGCTGCCAACCTCAACGTGGCCGCGCCAATCGAGGCTTCGGCCACGGCCAACATCCTCAGTCCACAGGGTGAGGCAGTCGGCCTCGCGGAGCAGACCGGCCACATCGATCAGGGGATCAGCGGCAGCGCCGTCGCCGATGCGCCGCAGCACGCCGGCGTCAGCCAGTCGAGCGGCGTCGGTGGCACCACGACGGGCGCAGGCGCCGGAACGACCGAGCCTCCGGTCGGCGGTACCGAGCAGCCCGCCGCCGGAACCACCGAACCCGCACCCGCCGGCGCCACCGAGCAGCCCGCCGCCGGAACCACCGAACCCGCGCCCGCCGGGGCCACCGAGCCGGCGTCCGGTACTCCGGTCGAGAGCGTGCCGGCGCAGTCCGCGGCCGACGGCGCCTCGGGTGCGACCGACGCCGCGAGCGGTGCGGCGGCCGGCGCGACCGGCGCGGTCGACGGTGCGGCCGGCAGCGTTGGCCACGCCGCCGAGGGCGTCACGAGCGGCGTGGGCAATACCGCCGAGGGCGTCACGAGCGGCGTGGGCAATGCCGCCGAGGGCGTCGGCGGTGCGGTCGACGGTGCCGCAGGCAACGTCGGCAACGCGGTCGATGGAGCCGCCAACAGCGGCGCGGTCACCGGCGTGGCCAACGACGCCGGCACGGCCGCCGGCAACGTCACCGGTGGCGTCGACTCCCTGCTCAACGGCGGGAGCCTGCTCGATGCCAACATCAACCTCGACGCCCAGGCGAACCTGGCGGCGCCGATCGACGGTGCCGTGGCCGCGAACGCCAACGTGGCAGCGCCGGTCGACGCCGCGGTCGGGGCGAACGTCGGCTCGCAGGGCGCGGTGTCCGAGGCGCTCGCGCCGCAGCAGGTCGACATCGAGCAGAACCTCGACCACGTCCAGGCTGATGCCACCGCCAACCAGGACGCCAACGTCCAGCAGAACTAGGGCCTGACGACAAGCTGGATGGGCGGCGCACGTGACCGCCACCGCTGAGCCTCCCCGCACCGCGGTCGAGGTCGCAGAGCAAACTCTCGAGAAGCGCCCTCCGCTCGATCGGGCGGAGGGCGTGGAGCTGCTCGGGGGCGTCCACGGATCCGGATATAAGGAGGGCGCGGCCCTCGTTCGCCGGGGCGACGGCCAGATGGTCCATCTCGGGCCGCTGATGTACGGCCTGCTCGAGGCCGCCGACGGTGAGCGGGACCGGGGCGAGCTCGCGGACGCGCTGTCGCAGAAGCTCGGTCGCCAGATGGGGCCCGACCACGTCGATCGGATCGCCCAGAAACTCGCCGCGCAGGGGCTGCTTGCCGGCTTCGAGCACAAGGCGCCGCCGAAGCGCAACCCGCTGCTTGCGCTGCGCTGGAAGGTCCTGGTCACCAACCCGAAGCTCACGGAGCGGCTGACGGCCCCGTTCACGTTCCTGTTCCGGCCGTGGGTGATGTGGCCGGTCCTGGCCTGCTTCGTCGGCGTGTTCTGGTTCGTCCTGTTCCACAAGGGCGTGGCATCGGCCACCGCCGACGCGTTCCACGACCCCGGGCTGTTGCTGCTGGTGTTCGTGCTGGCGGTCGCGTCGGCGGGCTTCCACGAGCTCGGCCACGCCGCCGCGTGTCGGTACGGCGGCGCCACACCGGGAGGGATGGGGATGGGGCTGTACCTGGTGTGGCCGGCGTTCTACACCGACGTCACCGACACCTACCGCCTCCCCCGCCGCGACCGCCTCCGGGTCGACCTCGGGGGGCTCTACTTCAACGCGGTCGTCGGCGTGGTCACGATGGCGCTGTGGCTGGTGTGGCGCAACGACGCGCTGCTCCTGCTCGTCGCGCTCCAGGTGCTCCAGATGGTCAAGCAGCTCTCGCCGGTGATCCGGGCTGACGGCTACCACATCCTGTCCGACGCCACCGGCGTGCCCGACCTGTTTTCGAATGATCGCGACGGCAATGCCGCACCAGGCCAGCCACGGCCAGATCCTCGATTTGCTCGCATCGGTCGTGCGGCTGCTCGCGCTCGTCCTGCCGGTCCTCGGAAGCGTGCTCGTGACCCAGAAGATCCTTCGCACGGTCGGAGGAAAGGCCCACAAGTGGAGCGCGGGCAGCCCGCCGCGCCGGGCGGTCGTGATCGCCGCGGCCGCTGGCGTCGCCGCCGCGATGGCGTGGGCATGGTGGCCCTCCGGCCAGTATCAACCGATTCGCCCGACCGACAACGGCACGATCGGCGGCCTCGTGAGGATGGTGTACTCGCCAACCACCGTGGCGCGGCCGATGCCGACGTTCGCCCAGCTTGAGCTCACCCCCGGGCGGCATCTGGCGCTGGCGATGATCCCGGTCGGCGGCGCGACGCGCAGCCATCCGGCGCTGTTCGTGATCCCCGGATCCAAGGGCAAGCCGCCCATGGCGATCGTGAGCTATTCGACGCCGGCGCCGAACGGGGCACCGACCGCGAGTACTGGCCCGGGGCGCAGGCGCGGGTGGCTCCGGCACAACGACCGCCGCCGCCGGCGGCGGCGGAAGCACCAGCACCGAGGGCGGGAGCACCACCACGACCGGCGCGCCGGGGAACGCCGGCACCGCGACCCAGGCCACGAGCGGCGCGGCCTTCCCGTTCACGCTGCCGTCCGCTCCCGGGCCCGGCGGGACCCAGGCGCTCGCCGAGAACACGACCAACGGCGGGGTCGTGTACGACGTGGCCTACTCGCTCGTCACGATCTCGGGCGGCGCTCCGGTCACCAACACGAACAGCGCCTATGCGCTCGCGCATTGCCAGAGCTGCACCACGGTCGCGGTCTCGTTCCAGGTCATCCTGATCGTCGGGCACAGCAAGTACATCGCTCCGATCAACGCCGCCGGCTCGCTGAACTACAACTGCCCGGCGTGCACGACCACGGCGATCGCCGATCAGCTCGTGATCACCCTGAAATCGCAGCCGTCGGCAGCGCTGCTGGCCAAGCTCAACGCAGTACTCCAGCAACTGAACGCCCTCCCGTCGCTGGGAGCCCAGGGAACCCCGGCTGCGGTCGCCTCGCAGGTCGCGGCCGTCCAACAACAGATAGACACGGCGCTCACCGACAGCGGCCTGCCGGCCCAACCGATCGACACCGGCACCTCCACGACCGGCACGACGAGCACGCCAACCTCGTCGACGACCACCCCCGCGCCGACGAACACGCAGACCCAGCAGCAGAGCACCACGACGTCCCCCGCGCAGTCGACCACCACCTCGACGACACCGGCGCCGCCCGCGAACACGACTCCCTCGACGACGACCACGACCGCCACCACGCCGACAACGTCGACCACGACCACGACGACGGACACCACGTCGACGGCCACCAGCACGACGCCCGCGGGCTAGCCACTGCCGGGGGCGCCGAGAGCGCGCATCGGCAAGAACGCCTGCGCTGGGCGACTGGACTCGCTCGAGTCTGCGGCGATACCGTCGCTCACACACGAGAGGAGTGACGATGGGCGAGCCTGAGCTGGTGGCGCTGTATTGGACGGTGAGCGGTCCGGTGGAGGTTCACACGGGCCGTGAATGGAGCCTGTTCGATTGGCGCGACCGGTGCGCGGAGGCGGCCAAGGTCGGCTTCGAGGGGCTCGGGCTGTGGCATGCCGACGTGTCGCACCAACTCGAGACGCGCACGCTCGACGAGATGGCGAAGATCTTCCGCGACGCCGGCCTGAAGTACCTCGAGGTCGAGTTCCTGGCTGACTTCTTCGTGCCCGAGGGGGAGCCGGCGCGGGCCGACTCGGACCGCCTGCGCAAGCAGTTGTTCGAGACCGCGGTGGCGTTCGACGCTCACCACATCAAGGTCGGGAACATCCCCGAGACGCCGTGCGAGCTCGACCGCCTGATCGAGCGGTACGCGGCGCTTTGCGACGACGCCGCGCAGCACACGAACGCCAAGGTCGCGTACGAGATCATCCCGTTCGATCCCAACGTCCACACGCTCGAGGATGGGCTCCGGCTGGTTACCGAGGCCGCGCGGCCCAACGGCGGCCTGGCCATCGACACGTGGCACATGGGCAAGCTCCACATTGCGCCCGAGGAGCTCAAGCGCATCCCGGGCGAATACCTGGCCTGGGTCGAACTGTCCGACGGACCGGTCGAGTACATGCCAGACCCAATCGATGAGGTGATCAACCACCGGCGGCTGCCAGGCGAGGGCGAGTTCGACATCCCCGGCTACATCGAGGCCTGCCAGGCGGTCGGCTACCACGGGCCGTGGGGGGTCGAGGTCCTCTCCGAAGAACTTCGCAACCTCCCGATGGAGGATGAGTTCAAGCGCGCGTACGAGACGACGGCCGCGCAGTTCCGCGCCGGCGTGACCTGAGGAGGCAGAATGGATCAACTGGACAACGACAGGCTCGTCTGGATGTTCACCCAGATGCTGCGGATCCGCGAGTTCGAGGAGCGCGTCAAGCGGACCTTCGAGGAGCACCCGGGCGTGATCCGGGGCCACACCCATCTCGCCGACGGCGCCGAGGCGTCGATCGTCGGCTCGCTGGCGACGATGAAGCCCGGCGACCAGCTGATGGCGACGTACCGCTGCCACGGCTACCCGATCGCGCTCGGCACCGACACCAAGGCAATCATGGCCGAGATCTACGGCCGCAAGGACGGGCTGTGCGGCGGCTATGGCGGATCGATGCACCTCGTCGATCCCGGACGCGGCTTCATGGGGACGTCCGGCATCGTCGGACAGGGCATCCCCCAGGCGACCGGCTTAGCGTTCGGTGCGCAGCTACGTAAGCAAGGCCAGGTCGTCCTGTCGTTCTTCGGCGACGGCGCCTCCAAACAGGGCGCGTTCCACGAGTCGCTGAACCTCGCGTCGCTGTGGAAGCTGCCCGTCGTCTACGTGATGGAGAACAACAACTACAACGTGTCCACGCGCTCGGAGCAGGAAGACGCCAATGCCGCCAACGGCGAGCCGTTGTCGGTCAAGGCGGCGGCCTACAGCATGCCCGGTGTCACCATCGACGGTGGAGATCCCGTGGCGGTCTACGAGGCGGTGGGCGCCGCGGCCGACCGCGCCCGCGCCGGCGACGGGCCGACGCTCGTCGAGTCGAAGGTCTACCGCCTGTCAGCCCACGGCAACATCATCGCCCCGCCCGGGGTGCCGCTCCACTATCCCGAGCACGAGGCCATCACCACGTTCGGGAACCGGGAGGAGTACGAGGCGGCGCTGCGCGGCGACCCCGTCCCCCGCTTCCGGGCGCGGCTGGTCGAGCAGGGCGTGCTCGACCCCGCCCGCGCCGACGAGATCGCCAAAGCGGTCACCGAGGAAATGGACGCCGCCGTCAAGTATGCGCTCGACGATCCGTTCCCCGACCCCGAAGCCGCCGCCCGCAACGACTACGTGTACGCCTAGGAGGCAGTCATGGCACGAGAGATCCCTTACATCGCGGCGGTCCAGGAGGCGATTCGCGTCGAGATGGAGCGCGACCCCACGGTCGTCTTCTACGGCCAGGACGTGGCCCCCAGCGACGAGGACCCGCTGGTCCAGGCGTTCGGACGAGACCGGGTGCGCGTGTCGCCGATCTCCGAGACAGCCGAGATCGGAATGGCCGTCGGCCTGGCGCTGGCCGGATACCGCCCGGTGGTCGAGCTGCTGATGGCCGAGTTCATGCTGGTGGCGATGAACCAGGTCGTCAACGAGGCGCCGCGCCTTCGCTACATGAGCGGCGGACAGGTCAAGGTCCCGGCGGTGTTCAAGGCCGGCTACGGGTTCACCGCGGGATGGGCCGGACAGCACACCGGATCGATCTACGGGATGTTCATGGGCTTCCCTGGCCTGAAGATCGCGCTGCCCGCGACCCCGGCCGACGCCAAGGGGCTGATGGCCGCGGCGATCCGCGACGACAACCCGGTCTGCTACCTCATCAACTACCTGATGGTGCTCGAGCACGGCGACGTGCCCGAGGGCGAGTACGTCGTGCCGTTCGGCGAGGCCGCGGTGCGCCGGGACGGCTCCGACGTCACGATAGTGGCCACGGGCTGGACCGTCGGCCGGGCGCTTGCCGCCGCCGAGACCCTGGCCCAAGAGGGGATCCAGGCCGAGGTGATCGATCCGCGCACGCTGAACCCGCTCGACACCGCGACGATCCTGGCCTCGGTCGAGAAGACCGGCCGGCTCGTCATCGCCGACCAGGGCACGCGTCACGGCGGCGCCTCGGCTGTGATCGCGGCGGAGGTCGCCGAGCACGGGTTCGGCTCGCTGAAGGCGCCGATCACGCAGGTGACGGCGCTCGACGTGACCGTCCCCTACTCAGAGCCGATGGAGGCCTACGTCCTGCCCAACGAGGAAAAGATCGCCCTCGGCGTCCGCCAGGTCCTGGGTGAGGCGCCCGTCGTCGCATAAGGCAGTACGTGACTCCAGATTCCGCGCTCGAGGCTGAGGAGGCGCACGAGCTGCTACGCACGATGTGGCGGATCCGCCTGTTCGAGGAGCGGGTCGGGCAGCTGAAGCGCAACCTCCAGGTCCACGGGCTGATCCATCTGAGCATCGGCGGCGAGGGCGTCGCCGCCGCGGTGTGCGGCCAGCTGCGCGACGACGACGCCGTCTATAGCGGTCACCGCGCGCACGGACACGCAATCGCCAAGGGCGCTCCGATCAACGGTGTCATGGCCGAGCTCATGGGCCGGGAGTCGGGCCTCTGCCGCGGCCTCGGTGGCTCGATGCACCTGGTCGACACCGAGCACGGGTTCATGGGCGCCACCGGCGTCGTCGGCGGCAACCTTCCGCTGGCGCTCGGGACGGCGCTCACGCAGCATCTGAAGGACACCGACCAGGTGACGGTCGTCTTCTTCGGCGACGGCGCCGTCCAGGCCGGGCACTTCAGCGAGTCGATCAACCTGGCCGCGCTGTGGGAGCTGCCTCTGATGTTCGTATGCGAAAACAACGGCATGGCCGAGTTCACCTCGCGCGAGGAGCACTCGACGATCGAGCGTGTCAGCGACGTGGTCGCTCCGTACGGGTTTGAGCGCGAGACGGTCGACGGGAGCGATGTACCCGCCGTGTACGACGCGTTCAGACGGTTTCTGACGAAGGCGCGCAAAGGCAGAGGTCCGTACCTGCTCGAGTGCGTCACCTACCGCCGCCGGGGCCACTACGAGGGCGACCCCGAGAAGTACCGGGACCCGGTGGCCGAGCAGGAGTGGGCCGAGCGCGACCCGCTCGCCCGCATGACCGAGCGCGCGATCGAACAAGGCTGGATCGACGAATCGACCGTGAACGCGATCGAGCGGGAAGCTGCCGCCGAGATCGAGGCCGCGGTCGCCGGGGCGCGCGACAGCCCGTTCCCGGATCCGGAGATCGCGCGGTCGCTGGTGTACGCCTGATGCCCGAGACCACGTTCGTCGAGGCGATCGCCAAGACGCTCGCAACCGCGATGCGCGCGGACGAGCGGGTGATCGTGCTCGGCGAGGACGTCGCCGAGGGAGGCCCGTACCTGGCCACGGCCGGGCTCGCGGAGGAGTTCGGCCGCGAGCGCGTCCGCAACACGCCGATCAGCGAGGGCGCGGTTTGCGGGGCCGCGATCGGCGCCGCGCAGTCCGGCCTGCGACCCGTCGTCGAGATCATGTTCATCGACTTCATCACGCTGGCGCTCGACCAGCTCGTCAATCAGGCCGCGAAGGCGCACTTCATGTCAGGGGGTCAGCTGTCCGTGCCGCTCGTGCTCCGCACCCAGGGCGGAGCCGGGCAGCGGAACGGGGCGCAGCACTCACAGAGCCTCGAGGCGTGGCTCACGCACGTGCCCGGGTTGAAGGTGGTGATGCCGAGCTGCGCCGCCGACGCGGCCGGGCTGTTGCAGAGCGCGATCGACGACCCCAACCCGGTCGTGTTCATCGAGTGTAAGGCGCTGTACTTCCGGCGCGAGACCGTTCCCGACCCACCCGAGCCGGTCCCGATCGGTCGGGCAAAGACACTCCGCGCCGGCAAGGACCTCACGATCGTCGCGCTGTCGCGGATGGTCGGCGACGCGCTCGAAGCCGCCGACCGGCTCGCGAGCGAGCACGGGATCGAGGCCGAGGTGATCGACCCCCGCACGCTCGTCCCGCTCGATCTCGACACGCTCGCGCAATCGGTCAGAAGAACCGGGCGGGCAGTCATCGCGCACGAGGCGGTCAACGCCGGCGGATTCGGCGCGGAGCTGGCGGCGCAGCTGCAGGCCGCCGCGTTCGACTACCTCGAGGCCCCGATTCAGCGGGTCGGCGCGCCGTACACGCCGGTCCCGGTGAGCCCGCCGCTCGAGGACGCGTATCGCCCCGGGGCGCGGGAGATCGAGGCAGCCGTGCGCGTCGCGCTCGAATGGGGGGAATACGACGCGGAGCCGTGGGATAAAGGGGCGGTCGCGGCGCCGTAGCGCGCCGTCAGGCCGGCTGCAACTCGCCGTCGTCGTGCAGCGCGATCAGCGACGCTCCCGGCATCTGCTCGAGCAGGCCTCGGTGGCCGAGGACGATCTCGAGGTTGGTGAGCGACAGGCGGGCGTGCTCGCGGGCGACGTTGTCGGCCCGGGAGCCCTCGCGGGCGGCGATCGCCTCGACGAGCCAAAGGTGCTGGCGGTGGGCGACGATCAGGATCTCGCGCGACTCTGGCAGCTGGGCGTGCTGGAGCACGAGCGCGCTGGGACTGGCGAACGGCAGCGATGCCACGGCATCGAGCGTGCGCTCGAGGAGCGGGCTGCGGGCCAGCTTCAACAGGCGCGCGTGAAAGTCTTCGTTGAGCGCGACGTAGCGCTCGAACGATTCGTAATCCGCGCGGTGGACGAGCGGTTCGACGGAGTCGTTGATCGCTCGCAGCGTGCGGAGCTCCCGGCGGTTCGCGCCCCGCTCGGCGGCGAACCGGCAGGCCGTGCCCTCGAGCACCCCACGCAGCTCGATCGCGTCCCGGACGTCGCCAAGCGTGAACTCACGCACCGCGTAGCCGCCGGCCGGAAGCACGCGGAGCAGGCCCTCGTGCTCGAGCGCGGCGAGCGCGAGGCGCAGCGGCGTGCGCGAGACGCCGAGTCGCTCGACGAGCGGAAGCTCGGACATGCGCTCGCCCGGCCTGAACTCGCCGCTCAGGATCTGCTCGCGCAACGCCAGCAGCGCTCGCGTCATCTGCGTCCGGTTCACGTGATTGACCATCGAGGACGGCGAGTCTATTCCGCCTCGCCCTGTTGTATGCAAAAACGACGTGAGAGCGCTCATGCAATCGATTCTTGGGGTCAGGTTAGGCGTGCATTGCATACAGCTCGCGGTGTGAATAAGATCGTCGCCTCGCCAAACCGGGGCGGGTCGACCGAATCATTTTTCGAGGAGGAGGACAAAAGGTGAGGACGTATCACCAGGCGCTGCGCCCGCGCACGAGCTTCGCGCTGGCTGCGCTCGTCGGTGCGTTGGTGCTGGCCGGCTGCGGCAGCAGCAGTAGCAGCACCAGCTCGGGCGCAGCTGCCAGCAGCGCGTCGAGCACAAGCGCGACCACAGCCGCGAGCTCAGGCTCGAGCGGCGGCAGCACCAGCACGTCAGCGTGCGGCAAGAAGCCGGGCGTCGCGGCAACCGGCACGCCGATCAACATCGGCACGATCGACACCAAGCAGCCGGGCACCGACTTCAGCGACGGCCCGAACATGATCAACGCCTACTTTGCGTGCGTCAACGCGAATGGTGGCGTGAATGGTCACCCGGTCAAGCTGTTCGTCGAGTACGACCAGACCCAGCCGGCGCAGATCGCCGCGGCGGCCAAGCAGCTGATCCAGACCGATCACGTCGTGGGCATCGTCGGCGTGTTCGACCTGCTCGAGTGCACGATCGACCAGAGCTACTGGAAGCAGCTCGGCATCTACGAGATGGGCGCCGGCATCGCACCCGAATGCTGGTCGACGCCGAACAGCGCCGCGGTCAACATGGGCCCGCGCTACAGCTCCGACGGAGCGGTGCAGTACGGACTCAGCCAGCATCCGTCGAAGATCGTGTTCGTGCAGTCCAACGTGCCCGGCACCGGCTACATCGCGGCCGGTCCCGCCGCGCTGGCCGCCGCGGCGCACACCCCGATCACCGAGCTGACCGAGAACGTACCGATCAACGACGCCAACTCGGTGGCGCTCGACCTGGTCAACAAAGCAGGCTCTAACGGCTGGGTGGTGCTCAACTTCACCCCGCCCGAGGCACTAGTGATCCTGCAGGCCGCGCAGAAGCTCGGACTCGAGGACCGGGTCAAGGGATGGGGCTGCTCGACGCCGTGTAACACTGATTTCCTGGCGACCTCGCTGGGAGCGAAGTGGAACCGCAAGCTGTTCGTCAACGCCGAGCTGACCTCCCCCGACGACCACAACGGCCCGGAGATGCAGCTCTACAAGAACATCCTCAAGCAGTACGGCTCGGCCGTCGCCGGCGGACTCGGCTCGTTCAGCGAGATGGGCTACCTGCTCGGCAAGTTCTCGGTCGATGCGCTCGACACGATCAATGGTCCGTACACGATCAAGAGCGTGAACACGGCGTTCAAGAACATCAAGGACGAGAAGACCGAGCTCCTCTGCCAGCCGTGGGTCTACGGTAGCTATCCGTTGCACATTCCCAACAACGCCGACTTCACCACGACGCCCGATAATGGGAAGATGGTGACGGCCCAAGGATGCTTCAACGTGTCCTCGGCCGATCCGCAGATCGCGCAGTACCGGGCGGTCGCGGGAACGGCGCCGTCGACGAACCCGCCGACGGGCTAGGAGGAAGAAAGCACAAGCGATCAGGGCACCTGAGGATCAATGCCAAGCCTGACTGACCTCGAGCAGTTCTTCGTAACGGGTCTCTCGCTGGGCGCGGTGTACGCGCTGTCGGGAGTCGGCATGGTTGTGCTGTACCGCTGCACCGGAGTTCTCAACCTGGCCTTCGGTGCAGTCGGTGCCCTGGGCGCCCTGATCGCATGGCAGCTGATCAACCACTCCGGCATGAGCTTCTGGCCTGCCGCGGTGGTGGCCGTGCTCGTCGGCGGACTGTTGACACTCGCCTACGGGATGGTGTTCGGCCCGGCGCTCGCCCACCGCGACCCTCTGGTCAAGGCGACGGCGACGCTGGGTCTGACGCTGATCCTGCTCGGGGTGATGGACCTGCTCTGGCCCTCGAGCGGCGGCGCATCACGGGCGCTGACGATCCCGACCGACAACAACACGTTCCAGATCGGGCAGATCTCCGTCACGTACACGAACGTGATCGCACTCGCGCTCGGACTCGTGATCACGGTCGTCACCGCGGCGTTCCTGCGCTACTCGAAGCTCGGGACCGCGATGCGCGCGATGGCCAACGACCGAGATATCACCGCGAGCCTCGGCGTCCCGGTCAGACGGGTGACCGCGGCGGCGTGGTTCGGCTGCGGCGTGCTATCGGGCATCGCGGGTGTGCTGCTCGCGGATCTGGTGGCGCTGGACGCCACCAGCCTCACTTTCCTGGTGATCTTCACGTTGGCGGCCACGCTCATCGCGCGGCTGCGCTCGATCGTCATCACGTTCGTGGCCGCGCTGGTGATCGGTCTGATCGACGCCGAGCTCACCCCGGTCACGTCGCTGTCGAACTACCGCGACATGACTCCGTTCGTGCTCGCGGTGATCGCACTGCTCGTGCTCAACCGCCGGCGCGTGATCGCGGTGGGTCGGCAGGGGGTGTAGACGATCGAGTCCGGCGTGAAGAGCGAGGCGGACACGGCAGGGGCCGCACCGACGGCCTCGGACGCGTCTCCGGCTGCGCGCGAACGCGGGACCCGTGGCGTCGAGCCGCGGTCGTTCGTGCGCCCCGCGGTGATCGCCGCCCTCGTGGCGCTCGCGTTTCTGTTCATCCCGTCGATCTTCAGCCTCTACTACGTCAACGCGTGGACCCAGGTGGCGATCTGGTCGATCGTCACCCTCGGACTCGGCGTTTTGGTCGGCCGCGTCGGCATGGTCTCACTTGGCCAAGGCGCCGTGCTGGCGATGGGCGCCTGGGTTGCCGCCCGGCTGCTTTTCGCCACCGGCCTCCCGTACCCCCTCGTGCTGCTCGCTGCCGGGCTGATCACGATGGTGCTTGGCACGCTTGTCGGGTTGCCGGCGCTGCGTATGAGCGGCCTATACCTCGCCCTGATCACCCTGATGCTGGCGGGGGCGATCACGATCGTGCTCGACAACATCAATTTCCCCAACGGCGGGCACGGCTTCACGGGCTACAACGGCGCCTCGGTTCACATACCGCCGATCCGCCGACCGAGCATCGCGACGACCGATCCGGCCTTCTTCCGCTACTCGGTGATCGTCGCGGTCCTGATGTTCTTACTTGTGCTGGTTCATCTGCGCGGACGGCCGGGTCGGGCATGGGCGGCGATCCGCCAGAGCGAGGCGGCCGCTCTTGCGGGCGGGATCAACACCACGCTGTACAAGCTGTGGGCGTTCGCGCTGGCGTCGTTCATCACCGGCGTAGCCGGAGGCATGGTGGCCGGCTTCTACCACTACCTGAACTCACTGACGTTCGCGACCGCGGACTCGATCACGCTGCTCGCCGTGGTGCTGATGGGCGGCGCGTACAGCATGACGGGCGCAGTCGTAGCGGCGTTCCTGCTCAAGTTCCTCCAGCAGCTGCTCAACGACTGGGGCGTCTCCCCCGACTGGCTGACGATTCTGTTCGGCATCGGGGTGCTGCAGGTGCTGACCACCGCGCCGCGCGGGATCGTGGAGCAGATGCCCAAGGACATCGCCCGGCTCGCCGGACTGATCCGCGGCCTGTTCAGCCGCCCGGCCGCCGCGAGGGAGCGCGAGCCTTGATCGAAGTCTCCGACCTGACCGTCCGCTTCGGCGGCGTCGTTCCGCTCGACCGCATGAGCGTGACCTTCGAGGAGGGGACGTGCGGGTTGATCGGGCCCAACGGAGCGGGCAAAACGACGTTCTTCAACGTGCTCAGCGGTTTCGTCAAGCCGGTCGAGGGGCAGATCACGGCGTTCGGCGAGGACCTACTCAAGATGACGCACTATCGGCGGGCGCGATGGGGAGTTCGCCGCACCTTCCAGACCGAGCAGGCGATCGAAGAGCTGTCGGTGTACGACAACGTGGCCATGATCCACGAGCATTCGAAGAGCACCGGCGCCTCCCGCCGCGACGACGTGCTCGGGGCGATCGAGTTCGTCAAGCTCGACGTCGACCCCTATGCCAAGGTGGGAACGCTCGGCGCGGCACAGCGCCGCCTGGTCGAGGTCGCGCGGGCGGTCGTCGGCAAGCCTCGATTGGTACTGCTCGACGAGCCCGCGGCTGGCCTGCCCGACCAGGAGACCGCTGTGCTCAGCGACGTCATCCGCGCGATTCCCGAGCACATGGGCGCGCTCGTGATCCTGGTCGATCACGACATGAGCCTGGTGTCCTCGTGCTGCGAGAAGACCGCCGTGCTCGACTTCGGGAAGATGATCGCCTCCGGCCCCACCGCCGAGGTGCTTCGCGACGAGCGTGTGATCCGCGCCTACCTGGGAACCGAGGAGGTCGCTGCGTGACCACCGGCGGCGACTTGCTATCCGTCGACGGACTGACCGTGCCCCGGGGCGGGCGAAACGTTGTGCGCGAGGTGTCGCTCGAGATTCCGGCGGGCGAGATCACCGCGCTCCTCGGTCCGAACGGTGCCGGCAAGTCCACCATGGTGCTGGCGATGGGCGGGATCCTCAAGCCGGTGGCGGGGAAGGTGGTGCTCAACGGACAGGACTTGGCCGGCAAGCGCCCGGAGCGGATCCGTGCCGCCGGGCTCGCGATCGTCCCGGAGGGCAGGAGGCTGCTCCCCGAGCTGACCGTGGCCGAGAACCTGCGCGTGGCCACCTACACGATGTCGCGGGGGGACGCCGACGCCGGCTACAAACGCGCGCTCGAGCTGTTCCCGGAGCTCGAGAAGCGGCTCAACTATCCGGCCCGGTCCCTGTCGGGTGGCGAGCAGCAGATGGTCGTGCTCGCCCAGGCGCTCGTGTCGCACCCGCGGTTTGTGATCATCGACGAGCTGTCGCTGGGGCTCGCGCCGGTGATCGTCAACCGATTGGTCCCGACGATCCGGTCGGTCGCCGAGTCCGGCGCCGGGGTGCTTCTGATCGAGCAGTTCGCGACGCTCGCACTCAGCCTCGCCAACCGCGCGTATGTGATGGAAGGCGGCAGTATCCGGTTCTCGGGCATGGCCAGCGAGTTGCGCGAGAAGCCGGAGCTGCTCCAGTCGGCGTACCTGTTGCGGGGGCGCAACGGCGCCGGCGGTGCGCCCGCGATCGCGGGCCCCAAGCCACGCCCCACATGACGGTCGCTTCGCTCGAGCACGTGCTCGTGCTCAGCCACGACATCGACCGCACGCGTGACTTCTACTGCGAGGTGGTTGGGCTCAACGTGGGCGCGCGCCCGCCGCTCGCGTTCCCGGGCTACTGGCTGTACGCCGGCGACGGGGTGGCCGCGTGCGTCCACGTGGCCGAGCGCGGAGCGTACGCCACGCACGCCGCCGGGCTCGGACTCCGGGTTCCCGCACGCGACCCCGGCGTCGGACCGGTCGACCACCTCGCGTTCGTCGCGGGCGACTACGATGAGGTGCTGTCGCGGCTCGAGCGCCACGGCGTCGCCGCGGTCACCAACGCCGTCCCCGGAGGACCCCGTCAGGTGTTCATCGAGGACCCGAACGGCGTCCGAGTAGAGATCAACGTGAGGAGCTGATGTCAGCCGTGCGTACCACACCCCCCTTCCGCGCCGACCATGTCGGCAGCCTGCTGCGGCCGACCGAGCTGCTCGACGCGCGCGCGGACTTCGACGCGGGCCGGATCGGGACCGATGACCTCCGCGCCGTCGAGGACGAGGCGATCCGCGACGCGGTACAGCTCCAGAAGGACGCCGGTCTTTTGTCGGCGACCGACGGCGAGTTCCGCCGCGCCACCTGGCACATGGACTTCATCTACCAGCTCGGTGGGATCTCGCAGGCGCCCGGCGACATCAAGGTCCAGTTCCAGAATGAGCACGGGACCGTCGAGTGGACGCCGGCCGCGCTGCACGTGACCGAGAAGATCCACCTCGACCACCCGATCTTCGCCGACGCGTTCGAGTTCTTGAAGTCGAACGTGAACGGGGCCACGCCCAAGCTCACGATCCCCTCCCCGAACATGGTCCACTACCGGGGCGGCCGGGCGGCCGTCGACGAGCGCATCTATCCCGACATGGACGAGTTCTGGAGCGACCTGTGCGCCGCCTACGCCGAGGAGTTGCGCGCGCTCGGCGAGCTCGGGTGCACCTACCTCCAGTTCGATGACACGTCGCTCGCGTACCTCAACGATCCGCGCCAGCGCGAGCAGATCAAGCAGCGGGGCGCGGGCGACGTCGAGCACCTTCACGAGCAGTACGTGCGCAACATCAACCGCGCGCTCGAGGGCAAGCCCGACGGCATGGTGGTCACCACCCACCTCTGCCGGGGCAATTTCCGCTCCTCGTGGGCGGCCGAGGGCGGCTATGACTACGTCGCCGAAGCGCTGTTCGGCGGCCTCGGCGTCGACGGCTTCTTCCTCGAGTACGACGACGCCCGGAGCGGGGGGTTCGAGCCGCTGCGGTTCGTGCCCGAAGGCAAGTTCGTCGTGCTCGGGCTGGTCACGACCAAGCACGGTGAGCTCGAGTCGAAGGACGTGCTCAAGCGGCGGATCGAAGAGGCATCGCGCTACGTCCCGATCGATCAGCTGTGCCTGTCGCCGCAGTGCGGCTTCTCCTCGACCGTCGAGGGCAACGCCCTCACGCGCGAGCAGGAGATCGCCAAGCTGGAGCTGATCGTCGAGACCGCGGCCGAGGTGTGGGGCTGACGATGCGCGCCGCCGTGACCGAGGGCGTCGAGACGATGGGCGTGGTGGAGCGCCCCGAGCCGGCCGAGCCCGGGCCCGGGGAAGTCGTGGTCACGCCCGAGGCGGTCGGGATCTGCGGCTCGGACTACCACTTCTACCTGGGCGAGCTGTCGCCCGAAGCCGGCGGGTCGCAGTTTCCGCGCGTACAGGGACACGAGATCGGCGCGACGATCGCGGCCGTCGGGCCCGGCTGCGCCGAGGACCTCGTCGTCGGGCAGCGGGTGGCGGTGTGGCCGCTCCGGGCCTGCGGAGCGTGTTATCCATGCAGCGTCGGCCGGCCGAACACGTGCGACAACTTCTCGCTGATCGGGATCCACGCCGACGGCGGTCTGCAGGATTTGCTGTCGGTGCCCGCCGAGCAGGTCTTCCCGATCCACGCCGATGACCCGGCCGTGGCCGCGCTCGCCGAGCCGGTGTCGATCGCGGTCAGGGCCGTGAACCGGTCAGGCATCGTGCCGGAGGAGCGCGTGGTCGTGCTCGGCGCCGGCCCGATCGGCCAGTGCATCTGCGCGGTGGCGCGCGAACGCGGCGCCGACGTGCTCGTCGTCGATCTCCGGGACACGCGCCTGGCGCTGAGCCGCGACATGGGCGCCGACACGCTCGTGTGGACCGACGGCGACCAGGTCGTCGCCGCGGCTCGCGGGTGGGCCGGGCCCGCTGGTCCGCCGGTGGCGTTCGACGCCACCGGGGCGCCGGCGGCGGTCCGGGCGATGATCGACATGGTCGCTTCGGCCGGGCGCGCGGTACAGGTCGGGATGTCGGGCGAGGAGGTCACCTTCCGCCTGGGCAGCCTGACCGAGAAGGAACTCGACCTGCTCGGCGTCAGCTGCTGCGGCGCCGAGGAGTTCGGCGAGGCGGTGGCGGTGGTCGAGCGCAACACGCCGCTGCTCGCGCCGCTGATCAGCCACCGGTTCGCCCTCGATCAGGCGCCCGAGGCAATCCGGTTCGCGATCGAGAACCCGACCGACGTGATGAAGGTGGTCATCGGCGACGAGGTTTAGGGGCCGCCTCCGGCGGCGTCCGTGGGACCTGGCGGGCCCGTCCGGACGTGACCGGGTGGCCGAGCGGGGGCGTCCGGACGGTGAGCGGGCGGCCGACCGGGGGTGTCCGGACGGTGACCGTGCGGCCGACCGGGGGTGCCCGGACGGTGACCGCGCGGCCGACCGGGGGTGCCCGGACGGTGACCGTGCGGCCGACCGGGGGCGCCCGAGAGGGCTTCGGCCTAACTACACACTCGACCCCCCTCCCGCGCCCAGTGTGCCCGAAGGGACGGTATACGCACCCGAATATGCATTCGGCTTCTGCGGGGGGTCGAGTGTTGGGTTTGGCCGAACGCGAAGGTGGCCCTGTCGTCGGCGACCCCGAACAAGTCCGGACTCGACCTAGCCCGCTCGAGGTCCCCTTCGCGCCGGATTCCTGAGCGAGGCCAAGCTGGGGCAACCGTTAAGACGTGTTAGCTCCGGCGCGCCGCCCGGTTAAGCATTACCGGATGGGTACAGGTGGCGCTAATGACTCCCCTATGCTCGGCCGATAGGTCCGACAAGGGCCACCTGGCAGTGCGATTCCGATGGAAGGGAGGGAGCCCTGATTCGACGCCGTAAGCGGGGACGAAGATTCGCGCCGTTGGCGGCCGTGATCGTGGCGGCCGCCCTGCTGGCGTGCGGCATCGCCTTGGGGGTGCCCGAGCAGAGCGAAGTCACTGGCACCGCCGCCTCTGGTGCCGGGCACACCCCGGAGTTCGCGTCCACACACGTCCCGAGGCCGAGACGGGCGCGGGCGGGCGAGCCCGTCGACCTCCCCCGCGCGGTCGTGACCATCGCCGCGAGCGCGAACACCGTGAGCGTTCCCTCATCGTATTTCGGCATCTCGACCGAGTACTGGACGCTGCCCCTGTACGAACGCAACATGCCGGTGTTCGAGCGCGTTCTGTCGATGCTCCACATCCCGGGCGACGGGCCGCTCGTGCTCCGGATCGGAGGCGACTCGGCCGACCATTCGTTCTGGGCCCCGAAGGCGAGGAAGATGCCCGGCTGGGCGTTCGCGCTGAACCCCGGGTTTCTTTCCCGGTTGCGAGCACTGGTGCAGCGCGACCGGATCCGCCTGATCGTGGACCTCAACCTGGTTACCGACACGCCGTTTATCGCCGCCGAGTGGGCGCGCGCCGCCGAGACTTCGCTGCCGCACGGGAGCATCGTCGGGTTCGAGGTCGGGAACGAGCCCGACCTTTACGAGCGCAAGTTCTGGGCGGCGACGATGGCGCGCTCACCGCTCCAGTCGCGTCCGCTGCCGCTCGACTTGACCGCCAGCAGCTACGTCCAGGATTTCAACGACTACGCCCGGGTGTTGGGCGAGGGCGCCCCCGACGTGCCGCTGATCGGGCCCGCGGTGGCGCACCCCAGGGTCAGCCTGGACTGGATCTCGACCCTGATCGCCGACGAGCGCTCCGAGCTCGGAGAGGTGACCGGCCACCTGTATCCGTACTCGGCGTGCGTCAAGCGCGCGTCGAACGCGAGCTATCCGACGGTCTCGCGCCTGCTCAGCGCGGCGGCCTCGTCAGGGCTCACGAAGGACGTCGCCGGCGCGGTCGCGGTCGCGCACGCCACCGGCCTGAGGTTCCGCCTGACCGAGCTCAACTCGGTCACGTGCGGCGGCAAGGTCGGGGTCAGCAACACCTTCGCGACCGCGCTATGGGCCCCGGACGCGCTGTTCACGCTGATGCGCGCGGGTGTCGACGGCCTCAACCTGCATGTCCGGGAGTACGCGATCAACGCGCCGTTCTCGCTCAACCGGTACGGGCTCAACCCGCGACCTCTCCTGTACGGCCTGGTCATGTTCGAGCGGACGCTCGGCGCCGACGCCCGCCTGCTCCGCCTGCATATGTCCGAACCCCGGCGGGCGAACCTGAGCGCGTGGGCGGTGCGCGTCCGCGGCGACATCCTCCACGTCCTGCTGATCGACAAGGGCGACCGCAACCTGCAGGTCGAACTGCGCCTGCCCTCCACCGGCCGCGCCACGGTCCAGCGACTGGTCGCGCCGTCCGCGAGCTCGACCGCCGGCGAGACGCTCGACGGGCAGCGGATCGGACCGGAGGGCACCTGGATCGGGACGCGGCAGATCGAGGCGATCGCTCCGAGCCGCAATGGCTACATGGTCACGATCCCGAGGCGGAGCGCGGCGCTCGTGGGCGTGCGCCTCGGGTCGGCACACCACGCCGCGCACGTCGGGACGGTGCACCACGCCGCGCGCCACCGGACGAGCGTCCGCCACCGCGAGGCTCGCCGCCCGACGGCGACGCTCGTGGCCGACACGCCCGATCGCCGCGGCCGCGGCGTCGCCCGCAAGGCCTAGACGCTCTCAGAAGACGACCGTCGTGTTCCCGTGGCGGAGCACGCGGTCCTCGCAATGCGCCTGCACCGCCCGCGCCAGCACGGTTCGCTCGATGTCCGCGCCGAGGTGCGTCAGCCGCGCGACATCGTCGCGGTGGCTGACCCGGGTCACGTCCTGCTCGATGATCGGGCCGGCGTCTAGCTCCTCGGTGACGTAGTGGGCGGTGGCGCCGACCAGCTTCACCCCGCGGGCCTTGGCGCGGGCGTACGGGTTCGCGCCGGCGAACGCCGGCAGGAACGAGTGGTGGATGTTGATCACCGGGACGGCCAGGCGCTCGAGGAGCTCGCCGGACAGGATCTGCATGTAGCGCGCCAGGACGACGAGGTCGCACTGGCCGTCGAGCAGCTCGAACAGCTTCGCCTCGGCCTCGGGCTTGCGCTCGGGGTCGACGGGGATGTGGTGGTAGGGCACGTCGAAGAGCTCGACGTCCTCGCGCAGATCGGGGTGGTTGGAGGAGACGAGGACGATGTTGCCCTCAAGCTCGCCGCGGCGCCAGCGCCACAGCAGATCGAGCAGGCAGTGGTCGTAACGAGACACCAGCACGGCGATCCGCTTGCGGCGAGCCGCATCCCACAGCCGCCAGGTCATGCCGAGCGGCTCGGCGACCTTCATGCCGAACCGCTCGGCGAGGCCGTCGCGCTTCTCGGGGGCGAGCGCGAACTCCATGCGCAGGAAGAACGTGCCGCCCTCGGGATCGGTCGAGTACTGGTCCGAGCGGACGATGTTCGCCCCGGACTCGTACAGGAAGCGCGAGACCCCGGCGACGATTCCCGGCCGGTCAGCGCAGGAGATCAGCAGGCGCAGCAGCGAGGCGGACACCGTTCACGATGTCTCGAGAGGCGCCGGAGAATGCTCGAACTGCGTGATCTCGCGCAGATCCTCGACCCGGCCGTCGATCTCGGCGGCGGTCAGCCGGTCCATACGCTCGGTGCCGAACTCCTCGACGTTGTAGGAAGCCAGCGCCGTCCCGTAGGCCATCGCCTGGCGAAGGATCGGACCGGTAAGTGGCTGGTCGCGGTGGCGGGCGAGGTAACCGACGAACCCGCCGGCGAAGGTGTCGCCGGCGCCGGTCGGGTCGATGACGGTCTCGAGCGGGTACGCCGGGAGGGCGAAGAAATGATCCTCGGTGATGAGCGCGGCGCCGTACTCGCCCTGCTTGGCCACGACCACCGACGGTCCCATCGCCAGCACCTCGCGCGCCGCGCCGACGATGCTCGGGCGGTTGGTGAGCTGGCGGAACTCGGCGTCGTTGAGGACCACGCAGTCGACCCGGCGGATCACCTCCACGAGCGCGTCGCGGGCGATGTCGATCCACAGGTTCATCGAGTCCATCGCGACGAACTGAACACGCTCGCACTGCTCGAGCACGCTCAGCTGGAGCTCGGGCTGGATGTTCGCCAGGAACAGCACGTCGCAGTTGCGCGAGGCGTCCGAGAGCTGCGGGCTGAAGTCCTCGAACACCCCCAGCTGGGTGTCGAGCGTCTCGCGCGAGTTGAGATCCCAGCCGTACTCGCCGGCCCAGAAGAACGACTTGCCGCCGGGTACGCGCTCGACGTCGTCGACGTTCGTACCCCGGGTGGCGAGCACCGCCATGTCGTCGTCGCCGAAGTCGTCGCCGACCCGGCCGACGACGTGGACCTGGTCGAAGAACGACGCCGCGAGCGCGAAGTAGGTCGCGGCGCCGCCGAGCATGCGCTCGCGCTCGCCGAACGGCGTCTTGACCGCGTCGTACGCGACCGATCCGACTACCGTGATGCTCACGCGGAGAGCACCTGTGCGGCGGCGCCAGCGGCGTTGCCCAGGCCGGCGGCTTCGCGTAGAGCGTCAGCCTTGTCGGTCCGCTCCCACGTGAAATCGTGGTCCTCGCGCCCGAAGTGACCGTACGCGGCCGTCTTCTGGTAGATCGGCCGATGCAGCCGCAGGTAATCCCGGAACGCGCCCGGACGCAGATCGAAATGCTCATCGATCAACTCAAGGATCCGCGAGCGACTCACCTTCTCGGTCCCGAACGTCTCCACCATCACCGACACCGGATGGGCGACACCGATCGCATACGCCACCTGCACCTCGGCCCGCTCGGCCAGCCCAGCCGCCACCACGTTCTTGGCCACGTAACGCGCGGCGTACGCGGCGCTACGGTCGACCTTCGACGGATCCTTACCCGAGAACGCGCCACCGCCATGCCGAGCCATCCCGCCGTACGTGTCGACGATGATCTTCCGACCGGTCAGGCCGCAGTCGCCCATCGGACCACCAATCACGAACCGGCCCGTCGGGTTCACGAGCAGGTTGCGGCGAAGCTTCTTGGGATCGAACAGGTCGTCGGGAAGCTCGGGCTCGATCACGTGCTCCCAGAGGTCCTCCTTGAGCAGCGACTCGGCGCCGTCGCGGTGCTGGCTCGAGACCAGCACCTTTTCGATCTCGACCGGCTTGCCGTCCACGTAGCGCACAGTGACCTGCGTCTTCCCGTCGGGGCGCAGATACGGCAGGATCTCGGCGCGGCGCACGTCCGCGAGACGCTTGGCCAGCTTGTGCGCGAGCGAGATCGGCAGCGGCATCAGCTCCTCGGTCTCGTTCGACGCGTACCCGAACATCATCCCCTGATCCCCCGCGCCGGCGAGGTCGAGCGCATCGCCTTCCTTGGTGCCCTGCCGGGTCTCGTACGCCTGGTCGACGCCCTGCGCGATATCGGGGGATTGCTTGTCGATCGCGTTGATGACCGCGCACGTGTGGTAGTCGAACCCGAACTCGGCGTTCGTGTAGCCGATCCGCTTGATCGTCTCCCGCGCGACCTCGGGGATGTCGACGTAGGTGGTGGTCGTGATCTCGCCGGAGACCACCACGAGACCGGTGTTCACCAGCGTCTCGCACGCCACCCGGCCCATCGGGTCGTCCCGCAACACCGCGTCCAGCACTCCGTCGGAGATCTGATCGGCGACCTTGTCCGGGTGACCCTCGGTCACAGACTCGGACGTGAACAGAAACTCGTTGTCGGCATAAGTCATACGGTCTTGTCCTTCCGGGTGATCTCGAGTAGATAGGCGGCCATAACATCCGTCGCGCCGAGTTTCAGGTGATAGGCGTCAGAGAGCTCTTCCACGCGCGCGATCTGCTCTCGCGCGTCATTGAAAAGCTCCGTGAACTCGAACAGACCAAAGTCCACGACGCGAGCCTGATATCCCAGGCGGTCCAGCAGCTGCGTGGTTCGCCGCTCGCCGATGATAGAGAGTTGCATCACGTATGCGGTGCCGTCATCGGCCAGCGCCTCAGGCAGCATGCGGAGCAGGTGGTCGACGAGGCCCCGCCCCCAATAGTCCATTGGGCGGTGCGATACGACCGGCTCGAACGGATCCACGGGAGTCTGGTAGAGGCTCGCCACGATCACGTCGTAGTGCTCTTCCGGAACCCACGGATAGAGGTCTTGCACGGCCGCACTCACGCGATCGGCCACCCCGTTTCGAAATGCGTTGGTCATCGTGTTCTTGACCGCCGCCGGCTCAACATCGATGCCGTGCACGTGCGCGGCACCGTTGCGGGCGAGCTGGACGGTCAACAGCCCGGATCCGCAACCGATGTCCAAGCAACGCTGATGAGCACCGATTCCTTCTCGATAGAAGTACTTCCAAACGAGGAAACTGCCCTGCGTAGGCGCGAACACGCCAGGCTCGACGGTGACGTCGGGGAAGTCGAGCGGGTACATGTCGCGGCCGCGCGAGTCGGTCCAGGGTTTCGCGGGGGTGCCGCGGCGCTCGGCTTGCGGGATCGACCTGTTGCCTTCGTACGGGAGCGCGTCGGGACGAGCGTGGCCGGGCTTGGTGTCCGTCAACGCGACCCGGGCGGCAGCGATCTGCTCCGGGCCGACGCCGCAGCAGCCGCCGACGATCTGCGCGCCCTCTTCGCGCCAGCGGAGCGCTAGCTCGGCGTATTCCTCCGCGCCGACGCCGGCCTCGTGGCGCCAGCCGGCGGCCGACAGGTAGCCGAGGTTCGGATACACGCCCAGCGGCAGGTCGGTGAAGTCGCGAAGCCACGCCAGCATGCCGGTGACGTGATCCGGCGGCAGGCAGTTGATCGCGAGCGCGCCGATGCCCATCTCCTCAAAGCGCCGCGCCGCGCGCCCGAAGGCGTCGCCCTCGGGGCCTCCCCAGTGCTCGCCGTAGACGCCGCACACGCCGTGGCGACACCGGCGGAAGCTGAGCCATACCGGCAGGCCCGTCTCGAGCAGCGCCTCGACGGTCGCGTACGTCGAGGTTCGCACGAGCGTCAGCGTCTCGACCAGGATCAGGTCCGGCGGGTCGTGCTCGAATGCGCGCGCGAGCAGCCTGACCGTCTCCCGGCCGTCGGGCGTGTCGACGTCGCCGTTGATGCTGAACGCCACCGCGACCTCGGTGGCGCGGCCGGCCTCGGCCGCGGCCTCACGGGCGAGGCGGACGCCGCGGCGCGCCACGTCCATCCAGTGGATCGGCTCGCTGGCCTCCCACGGGCTGTGGTTGCCGTTCCGAAGCGCGGTGGCGAGGCCCCAGGTGTCCGTGCAGATCACGTCGCACCCGACCTCGGCGTAGCGACGATGGACCGCCCGGACGTCGTCGGGGGACTCGAGGATCGCGGTCAGTCCCCATAGGTGCTCCTCGAGTTCGGGGCGCTCGCCGGCGACGCGGATCAGCGCCGTGCCGGTGGCGCCGTCCATGATGACCGGGTGGTCGGTGGCGATCAGGCGAGTCAGGCGCTCGTAGCGACCCATCGCATGCTCGCTGTCGGCGGACCGGCCGTCTGTCCTGGTCACGTGCGTGCTCACTTTTGGGGTCTCTCCCTCCCATGCGGTCGGTCGCCCAGCCGCTGTCGGCTCGCGAACCGCCACAGCTTGCCGCTGTACCCGCCGCCGCGCCACTCCCGCAGCGCCGGATTACCCTAGACTTTAGAGAGGGTCTGAAGATTAGGGTGACTCGGGGGCCGTCATGACTTCCGCACGCGTACCTCTCGATCGGACAGGTGATTTACACCTAAAGGGCAGGGCGGCCGCACGCGACCGGATGTACCTTCTGGGCCGTGACGGTGACAGCCGGATCTCATGGACCTCACGGCGCGATCGAGTCGCTCGATATGGTTCTGCGCCGGGCGGGCGCGGTGCTCGCGACCCGCGACGGCAGGGCGGTGGCGATGAACTTCGGATCGGCCGCGGCCGAACTCGCGGTGTGCGTCCGGGCCGTGGGACTGGTCGACCGCTCCGAGCTCTCGAAGCTCGTGCTCGATGCTCCGCCGGAACGGCTCGCCGCCCTGACCTCGCGGCTCGTTGGTTCCGCAGTCGCGTCAGGCGGCGTGTCGTCGGCGGCCGGCGCGTGGTGGTGCGGGGACGCATCCGGACGCGTGATCGTGTTGTCGGATCCGGATACCGGTGCGCGACTGCGGGAGCGCCTGCATGTCGATGCCCGTCGGTTCGCCGGGATGACCGTGCGCGATGCCTCAGACGATCTGGCGGCGATCGGGCTGCTCGGTCGAAGCGCCGCGCCGGTGCTGCGAGCACTGGGCGTGTTCGGCAAGTCCGGCGACCCGCGGGACGTGCCACCGTTCGGGCACGGTGCGGTGGGCGAGATCCCGGCTTCCTGGCTGCTCCAGTCGGATCGCCGGGCGCTGGCGCTTGTCCCCCGCGAGCGGGCGGGCGAGGCCTGGCTCGCGATCGAGCGCGCCGGGCGCCCGTTCGGGATCAGCTGCGTCGGACACGATGCAGCCGCCCGGTACGCGCTGCTGGAGCGCGTGCGACCGGCTGTGTTCCCGCTCGTCTGAACCTTCGCCGTCGGTTTACGTCACTGGGGCGGGCCTGAGATGGCGACCGCCCAGCGCGTGCTCGTCGAGTTGCTCGCGCTCGAGCGTGAGATCGTCGAGGCCGACTACGTGCGGCGCTCCGACGCGCTCGAGCGGGTCGCCGACGCGGTCCGGCGCCTCGGCGAGATCGGCTCGCCCCAGGGGATCCTCGACCGCGCCGCCGAGGAGCTCGGCACGGGCTCGGCACTCGGCCGGGTGGTCCTCAGCGAGGTTCGCGGCGACGCGCTCGTCGTCCGCTCGATGTGGAGCGTTGAGGGGTCCGAGGTGGCTGCGGCAGCGCTCGAGGAGCTGCGGACGTCACCGACCCGGCTCGAGTATCCGCTCGTCGAGGACGAGGTCGCGCGCGGCCAGCGCACGCAGATCGTGCAGGCGCGCGGCGCGCGGTCCCGGGGCGCCCGGCGTTTAGGCGAAGTCCTCGGCTGGGACAGCTACGTGGTCGCGGCGCTCGTCGTCCAGGGCGTCACGGTAGGCCTGCTGCACGGCGACGCTTGTCTGACCGGTCGGAGGCTCGATTCCCTGGATGTCGAAATCGTCACGCGCTACGCCGAGGGCCTGGCCGGCGTGTTCGAGCGCGCGGTCCTCCGCGAGATGCTTCAGCAGCACCACCACGAGCTCCGCTCGGCGGTCGAGTGGATGAGCGCCCGCCTCGGCCAGCTGTCCGGCGGTTCCGGCGAGATGACCGCGGTCGGGGTCGCAGCCGAACCGAGCCTGATGGACGCCCTGACCGCGCGCGAGCTCGAGGTGCTGCGTCTGCTCGCCCGGGGCCAGACGAACCTCGAGATCGCCCGCACGCTCGTCGTCCGCGAGGGCACGATCAAGTACCACGTCAAGAACATCCTGCGCAAACTGGGGGCGACCAGCCGCGCCGATGCCGTGGCGCGGTTCGCGCGCGCCGGCGGGACGTCTGTGGGGTCGTGAACGTCACCGCTGATGTGTTCGCCGGCCCGCTCGGGGAGCAGCTGCAGCGGCGGCTGTCGGTGGCGACGGCGGAGGCGCGCTCGTTGCTGGCGCTGGCCGCGGATGGAAACGGCGGCGGTGCTGGCGAGTCCGAGGGCGGCGACGCTGACGGCCCCGATCTCGGCGCGCTGCGGTCGCTCATCGCGGAGCTGCGGGGGCGGTTGTCCGCGGACGAGCTCGACGCCGAGGTCGTCCGTGAACAGGAGGCCGCGTTGGAGCGGCTGCGCCACCGGTTCGAGTCCCGGTTCGAGGCGCTCGAGCGCGTCCAGGCCGCGATCGCCGAGCTCCGCGAGGTCACCTCGCCGCGCGAGATGCTCGTGCGCGCGCCGGCGGCGCTGTGCGCCGGGTCGGCGTTCGAGCGCGCGATCGTCAGCCTGGTCAAGGGCGGACGGATGGTCGCCGAGGCCGCCTTCGTCTCAGGTCCTCCGCGGGTCGCGGCCAGCTTATTGGCACAGCTCCAGGCGAATCCGCTCCGGCTCGAGCACACGCTGATCGAGACCGAGCTGCTCCGGCGGCGCCGGGCCACGATCGTGGTCGATGCGGACGTGCATCCTCGCGTCGATCGCGAGACCGCGCGGCTGATGGGGTGGCGCTCGTACGCGGCCGCGCCGCTCGTCGTCGGCACGCAGGTAGCGGGGGTGATCCATGCCGACCGCGGCCCCGGCGAAGCGGTCGACGTGCTCGACCGCGATGTCCTGTGGGAGTTCGCCACCGCGCTCGCCCAGGCCTACGAGAGCACAACCCTGCGCCGAACGCTGCGCGATGAGCGCGATCAGATGCGTCAGTTCCTCGACTGGCTCGGCGCGCGGTCGAGCGAGCTGACCGACGCGCCGGTGACGCTGTCGGCCGGTGGCCGCACGCCGCTGGGGCCGCCGGCGCCGGTCCCGTCGTCGCAGTCGACCGCGGGCGGCCGCGGGCGCGACGACCGGGTGGTGTTCGAGGGGCTGTTGACGCGGCGAGAGCTCGACGTGCTGCGACTGCTAGCCGACGGCGCCACCAACCGCGCGGTCGCCGACGCGCTCGTGATCTCGAGCGGGACGGTCAAGTTCCACGTCAACAGCATCCTGCGAAAGCTGCACGCCTCCAACCGAGCCGAGGCGGTGACGCGCTACCTGCGGCTCATGGGGATGCGAGTGCCGTAGCCTCGCGGGCCTTGGGAAGAAACGTTGAACTATTCATCGTTTCTTCCCGGGCCGGGCGGGGGTGAGGTCGCGGCCGGAGATCCTCAGACCGCGAAGAACACGGTCTCGTGAGGGCCCTGGAACCGGATGTCGAAGCGATACGCGCCGCTCGCGGGGTCGGGCGCCGCGATCAGGGTCGACCGCCGCTCGACCGGCACCCGCGCCAGCGCCGGATCGGCAGCATTGGCCTCGGCCTCGTCGGCGAAGTAGATCCGGGTGACGGTCCGGTGGAGCATCCCGCGCGCGAACACGGACACGTCGATGTGCGGCGCCTGCATCACGCCGGCGAGGCCGGGCACCGGACCCGGCTTGACGGTCAGGATGTCGAACGTGCCGTCGCCGTCCTCGACGCCGTAGCGGGCGAAGCCGCGAAAGCCCTCGAGCGAGGACGGGCCGCCGTAGCCGTACATGTCGGCGAACTGGCCGTCCGGGTCCGCCTGCCAGGTCTCGAGCAGGAAGTCGGGAATCGGCACGCCGGCGCCGTCGTAGATCGTGCCGACGATGTGGATCGCCCCGGGCGTGCCCTCCGGCACCGCGAACGGGCCGACGTCGAACGGCAGACCGATCGCGAAGTACGGGCCGACCGTCTGGGAAGGTGTCGTCTCGAAGATCAACTCAGTGCGCCTCCTCGAACGGCGTCGCGCCCGGGCCGCGGAGGTAGATGTCCCACTCGAACGCCTGTGCCCAGTTCGGCACCGTCCCGTGAATCGAGAACTGAGAGATCATCCGCTCGCGGGCGCGCTCGTCTCGCACCGAGTTGAAGATCGGGTCATACGGGAAAAACGGGTCGCCCGGGAAGTACATCTGGGTCACGAGCCGCTGGCTGAACGCCCGGCCAAGCAGCGAGAAGTGGATGTGGGCCGGCCGCCAGGCGTTGTAGTGGTTGCCCCACGGGTACGGGCCGGGCCGAATCGTGGTGAACGTGTAGAGGCCCTCGTCGTCGGTGACGCACCGTCCGGCCCCGGTGAAGTTCGGATCGAGCGGCGCCGGCCACCGATCCCAGCGGTGCATATAGCGCCCGGCGGAGTTCGCCTGCCAGACCTCGACGAGCGTCCCGCGCAGCGGCTTGCCCTCGGTGTCGAACACGCGCCCCGAGATGATGATCCGCTCTCCGATCGGCTCGCCCTCATGCTGGACCGTGAGGTCGTTGTCGTTCTCGCCGATCAGCACCGGGCCGAGCTGGGGCCCGGTGATCTCGGTGATCGTCTGCGGCAGGTAGACGAGCGGCTGCTTGGGGTGACGCAGCGCGGTCGACTTGTAGCCCGGATAGTCGAGCGGCGGGTGGGCGCCCTCGGGCTCCCGCAGATAGCTCGTCGGCGTCTCGCCGATCGGGTCGTAGATCTGGCGCTCTCCGCCGGGATCGGTCTGCAGCTCTTCGGTCATGCCACTATGCCTCCAGTACGACGGCCAGGCCCTGGCCGACACCGATGCAGAGCGCGGCGACGCCGCAGCCGCCGCCGCGACGCCGCAGCTCATGGGCGAGGCCGCCCAGGATGCGGACACCTGATGCGCCTAGCGGGTGACCAAGCGCAATCGCTCCGCCGTTGGGGTTCACCTTTTCAGGATCGAGCCCCTTCCATTCGCCGATGTCGGCGAGGCATTGCGAGGCAAACGCCTCGTTCAGTTCGACAACAGAGACGTCCTCCCAGGTGATGCCCGCGCGTTCGAGCGCGATGTTGGCGGCCTTGACCGGCGCGATCCCGAACACGTCGGGATCGACCGCCGCCGCCCCTCTCGACACGATCCGGGCGATCGGCTCCCTGCCGGCAGCCTTCGCGCCTTCTTCGCTCGCGACCAGGGCCGCGCCGGCGCCGTCGTTGAGCGGTGACGAGTTGCCGGCGGTTACCGTGCCGTCCTGCACGAACGCCGGCTTCAGCTTTCCGAGCTTCTCGAGCGACGTGTCGGCCCGGATGTTCTCATCGCGCTCGAGATCGGTATCGGGCACCGGCACGACCCACTCGCCGTAGAAGCCGCTCTCCCAGGCGGCCTGCGCGCGTTGATGGCTGCGCAGCGCGAACGCGTCCTGCGCCTCGCGGGTGATGTTGTAGATGCCGGCGAGCTTCTCCGCGCTGGCGCCGAGGGAGATCGTCCACTGATCGGGCATGTTCGGGTTCACCATCCGCCAGCCGAGCGTGCTCGAGTAGAGCTCCTGCTGCTGGGAGGGGAACGCCCGCTCAGGCTTCAACAGGATCCACGGCGCGCGGCTCATCGACTCAACCCCGCCGACGAGCACGACGTCAGCCTCGCCGGTCTCGATCAACCGGCTCGCCTGCATCGCCGCGTCGAGGCTCGACCCGCACAGCCGGTTCACCGTCGAGCCGGGAATCGACGTGGGCAGGCCGTTGAGTAGCCACGCCATGCGCGCGACATTGCGGTTGTCCTCGCCGGCCTGGTTGGCGTCACCGAACAGGACCTCGTCGACGCGCTCGGGATCGAGCTCGGGGGCTCGGTCGAGCAGGGCACGGACCACGTGGGCGCCCAGGTCGTCCGGACGGACGTGCGACAACCCGCCGCCGTAGCGGCCGAACGGCGCGCGGACCGCGTCGAGGACGTAGGCCGTGCTCACCGGTCGAGCAGCTCCCGGAGCGCTGAGACCTCCTCGTCGTTCGGGGGCTCGGTGGTCTCGAGGTCTTCGGCGACCCGCAGCTCCCAGCCGGTCTCCTCGCGCACCTTGTCGACCTCGACGCCAGGATGGATCTCGGTCAGCATCAGCTCGCACGTTCCGGGCTCGGGCTCGAGCACGCCGAGGTCGGTGATCACCGCGGTGGGACCGCGGCCCCGGAAGCCGAGCCGCTCGCGCGCACCCGGTCCGTCGCCGTGCCCGACGGTGGTCACGAAATCAAGCTTCTCCACGAACGTGCGCTTCGCGTGAGGGGCGATCACGATCACCTCGCCGCAGCTGGCGGCGATCTCGGGCGCGCCGCCGGCGCCGGGCAGCCGCGTCTTGGGGTGCTCGTACTCCCCGATGACGGTCGAGTTCAGGTTGGCGTGGCGGTCGATCTGGGCCGCGCCGAGGAAGGCGACGTCGATCCGCCCCGCGCCGATCCAGTAGTTGAACATCTCGGGCACCGACACGATCGAGTCGGCGGTCTCGGCCAACTCGCCGTCGCCGATCGACAGCGGGATGTGGAACGGCTTGGCCCCGATCGTGCCCGACTCGTAGACCAGGATCAGCTCGGGGTTATGCACCATCCGCGCGAGGATCGCGGCCGTGCTCGGCCGCCCCACGCCGATGAACACAGTCTTGGTGTGGCGCAGACGGCGGGCGGCGACGATCGTCTGAGTCTCGCCGGCGGTCACCTCCCGCGTGGCCACGCTCATCGCTTCGCGAGTCCCAACACGTTCTCGTTCATCCACCCGGTGAACTGGTCGCGGTCGCGGCTCATCTTGTCCCAGAACCGGTAGAAGTCGTTGTCGCGGTCGGTGATGCCGAGGCTGTACGAGGGACGCGAGCCGCCGGGCGCCTCGGCCACCGCGGTGATCACCCAGGCCGGGATCACGATGCCGCCCGGCCGGGGCTCGAGCTCGTCGACGATCCGCTCGACCGTGACCAGCGAGCGCTGCGACGCGAGCACCGCCTCCTTCTGCACGCCCGGGATTCCCCACAGCTGTACGTTGCCCTCGCGGTCGGCCTCCTGGGCGTGGACGATCGCGACGTCGGGCCGCAGCGCCGGCACGGCCACGAGCCGCTCGCCGGTGAACGGGCACGTGATCGGCGCCACCGTGGTGTGCGCCATTAGATCGGTTCCGACGTAGCCGCGCAGCACCGCGCAAGGCAGATCGGCGGCGCCGGCGGCGTACCGGTTGGCCATGCCGGCGTGACTGTGCTCCTCGATCTCGACCGCGCGCGGCCAGTCGTGCTCGATCGCGTCGCGGAAGCGGTGCAGGCCGCCGACCCCGGGGTTGCCGCCGTAGGAGAACACCAGGCGTCGAGCACAGCCGATCCCGATCATCTGGTCGTACAGCAAGTCCGGCGTCATCCGGATCAGCTCGAGCTCCTGGCGCCCCTGGCGGATGATCTCGTGGCCGGCGGCGAACGGGATCAGATGCGTGAACCCCTCGAGCGCCACCGAGTCGCCGTCGCTCACGAGCTCGGCGACCGCGTCGGACAGCGTCATCAGCTCGGCCACGGCGCCCTTTGCAATCGTTCGCATGGTGAACAGACGATCACATACCGCACCTTACCAAGGTTTTGGGCCGGCTTCGGCGGCGTCCGTTGGACGTGGCGCGGCAGGCCCGACGGTGAGGCAGGGATGCCGAACGGGCCGTCGCCGCGACCGCCGTACGCGGCCGGACGTCCGTGCCCGGCCGGGGGGTCGCGACCAGCACCGCCGGGCACGGACGCCCGGCGGAACGGCCCCAGGGATGCCGAGCGGAGCGAGGCCCATTCAACGCACGATCGGCGCCACCGTCCGGTTGCGTGCGGCGGCGAGCCCGACGATCAGCTGCGGGATCAGCAGCCCGAGCAGGACGAACAGCGCCGGCGTCCAGGAGCCGGTGATGTCGTGCACGGCGCCGATCGCGAACGGCGCCACCGCCGCGATCATGTACCCGACGGTCTGCACGAGCGTCGACAGCCCGGCGGTGCTCGTGACCGTGCCGCCGCGGAGCACGATCAGTGTCAGGGCGAGCGGGAACGCCGCGTTCTGCCCGAGGCCGAGCAGCACGACCCACAGGTACGGCGCGCCCATCGGCGCCACGATCACGCCGATCCACCCCGCGGCGATGCAGGCCACGAAGCCGCACACGAACGCGCGCTGGTCGCGCACGCGGGCGGCCATCGCGGGCACAGTGAGCGAGGGGATCAACCCGACGACGAGCGAGATACTCAGCAGCAGTCCCGCGTGGGCGGTGCTCGCCCCGTGGGCGTGGAAGACGCTCGGGAGCCAGGCGAGCGTCGAGTAGAAGCCCGCCGACTGGATCGCGAAGAACAGCGTGACCGCCCACGCGACCTTGTCGTGGAGCAGCGACCGGGCGCCGTGCACCTCATCGCCGGGCGTGGCGCCGACGCGACGGGCGCGCGCCAGTTGCGGGGCCCACACGACCATCGTGACCGCCGCGGGAACGGCCCAGATCGCGAGTCCCGGTCGCCAGCCGCCGCCGAAGGCGTCGGCGACCGGCACCGACACGCCCGCCGCCAGCGCCGCGAACCCGATCAGCGCGGTGCTGTAGATCCCGGTGACGATCCCGACTCGCTCGGCGAAGTTCGAGCGCACCAGGACCGGCAACAGCACGTTCGCGACCGCGATCGCGGCGCCGGCGATCGCGGTACCGACGAACAGGAAGGCGAGCCCGGGCAGCAATCGCACGAGGAGCCCCAACAGGAGCAGGACGAGCGCGCCGGCGATGGCCGACCGCGACCCGAACCGCCGGGCCAGCGCCGGGGCGAGGGGCGCGAGCGCGCCGAAGCAGAACACCGGCAGCGCCACCAGGATGTCGGCGCCGCCGTCCGACAGGCCGGTGTCGGACTTGATCCGGTCGATCAGGGGCCCGATACCGGCGGCCGCGGGACGCAGGTTCGCCGCGACCAGCACCATGCCGATGGCCAGCAGCACGGACGCCCCCGGTCGCTGGATGCGCCGGCGGTTCAACCGACCGGCTTGAGCGGGTCGCCGATCTCCCCGCCGGCGAGCCAGTCGGCCCCTCGGCGGTAGAGCTGCTCGACGCCCGGGCCGACGAGGCCCGGCATGTCCCGCTTGACGTCGTATCCGATCTGCGTCTGCGCGTAGGCGAGGTGCTGGTAGCCGACGGGGAAGCGCGCGAGCAGCTCGGGGTCGAGCTCGAGGGTTGCCGCGGGGTCGACCGGATCAAGGCGGTCCTTCTCGTAGATCGGCTGGCGCAGCACGATCCCCCACGCACCCTCGCGCTTCTCCATGAAGTCGTAGAAGCGGCCGATGCAGGCGATGTCGCATTCGACACCGTGGACCGCGGCGCGCTGGAGGATCGTCATCTTCGTCTGCGAGATCGCGCGGTCGCCGGCGAGGTCGACTGAGTGGCCGCCGAGGAAGTGGAGGATGTTCACGCCACGCTCGAAGCCCTCGCGGCTGACGCGGATGAAGTCCGCGGCCGGGCCCTGGAACCAGGTGGCCATCATGAACCCCTCGGGATGCCAGACGGTGGCGAAGCGCTCCCAGTCGCCGGCGTCGCGCCACACCACCCAGTTCTCGACCAGCTCGCGGATCGCAGCGCGGTCGTCGCTCATGCGTGGACGCTCTGGGAGAGCATGGGAATCTCGCTCGTCGGCGGGATCGGCGGCCCCGGCGGCTTGCCGCTCAGGTCCGGCGTTCCGTACGTGTGGAAGGTCTCGATCGTCTTGACGCCCCAGGCCTGGCCGCGGGCCCGCTCGGCCTGCGTCCACACGACGGGCGGATACGCCGGGTCATAGATGAAGTGGGTGCCGGTCGTGACCTCGACGCGGTTGCCACCGGGCTCGTACACGTACAGGAACATCCCCTGCGCGACTGCGTGCTTGGACGGGGCGGCCTCGATCGGGACGTCGGCGTCGAGGAACAGGTCGGCGGCGCGGAGCAGCTCTTCGCGCGTGTCGACGAACCACGCGAGGTGGTGCAGACGCCCGTTTCCGCCGGCGTGGTCGGCCGTATAGATGAGCTCATGGGCGGCGATCGAGAGGCTCATCCACGCGCCCTGCTCGGAGCCGTCGTCGTTGATCACCTGCTCGTAGGTGCGATACGAGAGCTGGTCTTCGGCGAAGCGGCGGTTGGCGGCGACGTCCGCGGCGAGCACGTTGACGTGGTCGACGCGCTTGACCGCGGCGCCCCGGTCGACGTGGCGCTGGGGCACGTTCTTGAGCCGGGGGCGCAGGTGCTCGGGCGGTACGTACCGGTCCTGCTCGTAGAAGATCTCGAACCGGTGGCCGTCGGGGTCGCGGAACTCGTACGCGGGTCCGTGGCCGTGGTCGCCGTCGCTCCAGCCGATTCCCAGGCCGGTGGCTTCGATCGCGGCCGCCCGCCGCTCGAGCGCTTCCGGGCTCCAGGTGCGAATCGCCGTGTGACCGAGGCCGGGCAGCTCGGACTCGGTCAGCTTGAGCCCGTACGGCTGGTACTCGCCCCACCCGCGCAGGAACACCGACTGGCCGCGGCGGTGCTCGATCTCCATCCCGAACAGGTCGACGAAGAAGTGCAGGCTGTCGTCGGGGAACGGCGTGAGCAGTTCCGCGTGGGCGATGTGCGCGAGGTCGTGAACCGGCTCGGTCATGCCTCGACCTTGTCCCGCAGGCCGTCGAGGTCGTAGGACAAGGCGCCGTCCTTCAGCTTCGCGCGCTTGACGCGTTCGCGTTCGGCGCGGTCGCGCGAGGCCTCGAGCACCTCCTCCACGCGTTCGGATTCGACGACTGCGACTCCGTCGGCGTCGAGGACGACGACGTCGCCGTTCCGGATCGTGGCGCCCCCGACGGTCACCGGCTCCCCGATCGCCCCGGGTACCTCCTTGGCCGCCCCGCGGACTCGGACCCAGCGGGCCCAGATCGGCAAGCCGAGCTCGGCCAGTTCCTCGACGTCGCGCACCGAGGCGTCGACGAGGATCGCGGCGGCGCCCTGGACCTTGGCCTGGGTCGCGAGCAGATCGCCGACCAGCGCTACCGGGCGCGGCTCGGGCATCGTCAACACCAGCACCTCGCCGGGCTGTACCGCCGCCATCGCGGCATGAACCATCAGGTTGTCGTCCTGCCCGCAGGTGACCGTGCGGGCCGGGCCGCCGGCGCGCGAGCCGGGGACGACCTGGTGCAGGTCGGCGTCGACGTAGCCGCGGCGCCCGCCCGCCTCGTACACCGTCGCCGATCCGAGCTCGGCCAGCTCGTCGTAGGTCCCGCGGGACGCGGTCATAGCGCGTTCAGGACGTTCGGGGTCACCCGCTGGAAGGCCTCGGCCTGCCGGATATCCTGGTTGCCCGACGAGCGCCGGGCGTGATTTCCGCGCTGGTCGGCCCGCTGGGTGTAGTAGGTCTGGAGGTAATTCTGGGCCTTCATCTCCTCCATCGCCTTGAGCTTCGCATCCATCACGCTCGTGATGTCGACGAACGTGTTCGGGGTGAAGTTGCACAGCTCGGGCTGGTGGGGCTCGAACAGATAGAAGACGGGCGGCTTGATCGTCTTGAACGCGCTCGACACGCCGGCGCCGGCGGCCAGGCCCCGGGCGCGGTTTACCGCCGCGTAGGCGACCGGGTGGTCGGGGTTGAACGGGTCGGTGTCGGTGTGGGTGATCAGCACGTCGGGCGCGAACTCGCGGATCTTGTCCGAGATGAGCCTCAGAGCGTCGACGTCGATGTCGAGCGGATAGTCGCCCAGATCGAGCGATTCGAACGGCGCACCGAGGGCTTGCGCGGCACGTTCTGCCTCCCCGTGCCGGACCTTCTTGACGTTCTCGATCGTCTGGCCTTCCTCTTTCCACAGCTCGCCGGACTCGCCGCGCTCGCCGTAGGACAGGGCCACCACGCTCGCGCTGCCGCCATTTGTGGTTGTGACCGCGATCGCGCCGCCGGCTCGCCAGACGAAGTCGGCGGAGTGGGCGCCGATCACCATCAGCCTGCGCGGACTCACTCGGATTTCACCCCGGCGACGGTGCGCGTGTTCACCACGGCCATCACATATATCTCCTCCTCGTTGATGCCGGCGTCGAGCAGCCGGTCGACCATCAGGGCCATTCCGTCCTCGACCGGTGGATTGAAAACCTGACCGAGATCGGTCGACAGGACCGAGCGTTCGGGTCCGGTCACGCGGATGTTCTCGACCCAGCGCTCCCAGGTGACCTTGCCCGTGTGCGGGGTCGTGAAGCACCGCTCGAGCAGGGCGCCCTTGTCCGCCAGCGCGTTCTGATCCTCGACGCACAGGTCCTGCGACGGGAACTCGGGGTGCGTGATCACGATCGTCTCGACGCCGGCATCGACGGCCGCGTCCACGACCGCAAAGATCTCGTCCCGGCCGAGATGACCGGTGGCGAGGCACATCTTGTGCCGCGCGATCATCCCGAGCACCTCGTACAGCTCGGGTACGAGGGAACCGTGCTCGTCGAGAACGGCGACGGGCGGGATTTCGATTCCCTGCTCGCGGAGCTCGAGCTGGAGCTTGACCCAAACGGGGACCTTGGCGCCCGGGGGCGCCTCGCGCTCGTGTGATTCGTTGACCGAGTCGACCGTGGGGAGCCAGACGGTACGGGCGCCCTCGCGCGCGGCGATCTCGACGGCGAGCGGGTTGATGCCGCCGACCGCCCGGTTCAGCGCGATCGCGCCGAGGACGTCCACGCCCGGGACGGCGGCGCGGACGACGCTCGCGCGCTCGGCGGTCGAACCGTAGTGCGACTTCAGCACGAACCCGGCCATCCCCAGCTCCTTGAACTTCTGCGCCAGGGAGATGTCGTCGGTGATCCGCTCCACCACGTCGGGGGAGATGTGCATGTGGGTGTCGTACGCGCCGCGGAGCAGCTCGCGCGCGCGGTCCGAGGGCGCCTCGGTCATACCGTCTGTCCCCGGAGAGAAGCCGCCCCGGTCATACCGTCTGCCCCCGGAGAGAAACCGCCTCGGTCATACCGTCTGCCCCCGGAGCGCCTCCGCGACGTGCGACAGGTGCGTGCGCATCGCGGCCTCGGCGGCGTCAGGGTCGCCAGCTGCGACCGCCTCGACGATCGCCGTGTGCTCGCCGAACGACCGCTCGCTGCGGCCGGGCAGCATGATCGTCCGGTACTGGAAGCGGACCAGCTGCGACTTGAGCGTGGCGATCAGCCGCTCGGCGGTCGAGTGACCGGAGATCTCGAGCAGGCGGCGATGAAGCACGGCGTTCTCATCCGACGCACTGAGCAGATCGCCGGTGTCGAGCCGCCGGCGCATCTCGCCGAGCACCCCTTTGAGCTCCTCGACCTCGGCGGGCGTGGCGCGGCGTGCCGCCTGACGGGCGGCGAGGCCCTCGAGCACTGCTCGCGCCTCGAGGATCTCGACGGCCTCGCGCGCGTCGACCAGCCGGACGCGGGCGCCGCGGTGGCGCTCGTGGACCACGAGCCCTTCGTGCTCGAGGCGAGCGAGCGCGGTGCGGACGGCCGAGCGCCCGACGCCGAGCACCCGCGTGAGATCGGTCTCCACCAGACGCTCACTGGGTTGAAAGCGGCCGGCGACGATCGCCTCGCGAAGCCGGTCCTCGGGGCGGCCGATGTCGGCTGGATTGTCGACAATGTTGTGCACGCGCGGCAATACTAACCGACGCCCGCGCGACCGGGATGAGCCCGCCGGTTAGATGATCCCGAGCAGTACCAGCAGCCCGATCGTCACCAGCACGGCAGCGGTGAATACGTTCCCCCAGCGCTCGAGCCACTCGCCCTGGATCTGGTAGCCGCCGCGTGCGGCGGCGAGCGTCAGGCCGACGATCGTCCCGATCGTGACCGCGGCGAAGATGGCGAGCGATCCGACCGCCGTGGCGATGCCGGCGGTGGTCGCGGCGAGGAACACGGGCAGGATCGTGAGGTCGGGGGACGCGGCCGCACCGAATGGCACCATGACCGCCGCCAGCCCGCTCAGCCGGGGGCCGGGGCGGTCGGACGCGTGGTCGTGGTCATGACGGTGGTCGCGGTGGTGGCCTGGTCGTGGTGATGGCCGTGGTCGTGGTGGTGGCCGTGGTCGTGGTCGTGGTGGTGGCCGTGCCCGGTCACCTCGAGCACGAGGAAGCCGATCCCGGTGGCGATCAGGATGCAGCCGATGATCGTGCCTTGGGCGTGCTCGACGGTCGAGCGAAACTGCAACCCGATCGCGATGATCATCGCACCGAGCACGATCGAGACGAGCACGTGGGCGATCCCGGCGAGGCCCGACAAACGGGCGATGCGCGAGAGCGGATAGCGGCGGGTCCGGCCGACCACGGCCAGTGGGACCCAGTGATCGGGCAGGATCGCGTGCCCGAACCCGACGCCCGCTGCGGCCGCGAGCAGCGCTGGGCCGGTGGCGCTCACGCCGTCAGCACCTGGGCGCTCGGACGCGCGGCGAGACCGAGGCGCAGGTGCTCGGTGTGCGACAGGGCCTCGCGCAACAGCGAACGAACGTGCTCGTCGTGGAGCGCATAGATCATCTGCCGGCCGTCGCGATCGCCGACGACCAGCCCGAGATGGCGCAGCACCCGCAGCTGCTGCGACACCGCCGGCTGGGCAATCTCGAGGTCGCGAGCAAGCTCACCCACCGAGCACGCGCCGACCCCGAGACGGCTGAGGATCCGCACGCGGCTCGGCGTCGCCAGCGCGGCCATCGTCTCCGCGACCGACCGGGCGGTCTCGGACGAGACGTAGGTCAGGTCTTCCTGTCCACCATGAGTCATGCACACATCATTGTATGCGCAATGGTGAATATCTGTGGGTGGCGGCGGGTGGCGGGTGGCGGTGGCGGGTGGTGGGTGGCGGGTGGCGGTGGCGGGTGGCGGGTGGTGGGTGCGGCGCCCCGCTACCAGTCGGCGCGGCGGCCCCGAGCGCCGTGGCGGGTGGTCACAACCCCACACTCGACGCCGCCCTGGCGCCGAATGCATATTCGGGTGCGTCTGGCGGCCCGAACCGCACGCTCGAGCTGAGCGCGGCGCCGAGTGTTGGGATAAGCCGTTCACGCGCGGGGCCACCAGACCCGGGCGACGACTTCTCGCGGCGCGCGCGGGGTCGCGGACGGCGAGGTCGGGTACGGCGATGTCGCCGGCGGGCCCGGCGGGCGGGGCGGCGGCGGGCAGGGGCGGGGCGGGGGGCGGGGCCGGGGCGCCGCGCGCGACAGGCTACCCGGTGCGTCCGGGGTCGACGACCGCGCCGTCGTCGTCGCCGTGACGCCAGCACGATGTCGTTCTCGAGTGAAACCCACTCCCCATCGACCCCAATGGGGCGCTCGGGATCGTCGGGCGAGCGCTCGACGAACGTCCGCAGCAGCGAGGGCTTGACCGCGAACACGGTGTCCGAATCGAGGTACTCGCTGGTGGCGTCGAACACGTGCGTGGTCACCGTCTTGTAGCCGGGGGCGCGCACGATGATGTGGATGTGCGCCGGCCGCCACGGATGCCGGCCGGTGGCCTCGAGCATCCGGCCGACGGGGCCGTCGTGCGGGATCGGGTAGGGCACCGGGCGCACGGCCACGAACGCGTACGTACCGTCGTCACGAGTCAGGTAGCGTCCGCGGAGGTGGTCCTCCTCGGCTTCGGGACGCTGGACCGCATACAGCATGTCGGCGCCGTTCTGCCACACGTCGACCTCGGCGCCGGCGATCGGATTGCCGTCGACGTCGAGCACCCGGCCGTAGACCCACGCGGGCACGCCGGCGCCCTCCTCCTGGACCATGCTCTCGCCGTACTCGCGCAGCGGCGACCCGGGCACATAGAACGGTCCGATCACGGTCGATTCGGTGGCGCCGGGGGGAGCTCGTGAGCGAGCGCGTCGACGAGCATCGACAGGCCGAGCGCGTCCGACCAGAGGATGAACTCCTGGCGGCGCGCGTCCGTGATGTGGCCCGTGTCGGTGAGGGTCGCGATCAGCCCGCGCCACTCGTCCTCGGTCAGCGAGGTCTCGACGGCAAAGGCATGCAGGTGGGTGACGAGGGTCTGCATGAGCTCGCGGAGGCGAGGGTCGGTGCAGCCGTCGAAGCTGGCGCGGGCGGCGGCAGTGATGTCCGCGGGAGTGGTCTTGTTGGAGCCGGTCGCGGCCACGCCTACTCCCCCACCACTGCCTCGACGAGCAGCGGCTGACGCCGCTCGACGAGACCGTCGAACGCCTCGTCAAGGGTTGTCAGCAGGTCCGAGTGCGTTTCGACCCGGACGGACGGGCAGCCAAACGACCGCGCGACGCCTCCGATGTCGACCGCCTCGAACCCCGGCCAGGCGCCCACCCCCCCGCGCCGGCGGGCGAGGCTGTCCATGACCGCGTAGCGCCCGTTGGCGAGCACGACGAGCAGCACGCCGACGTCGTAGCGGGCGGCGCTCCACAGCGCCTGGATCGCGTACATGGTGGAACCGTCGCCGAGCACGGCCACGACCGGCCGATCGGGCAGCCCCATGCGCAGTCCGATCGACCCAGCCAGCCCGAAGCCCAGGCAGCCGTTGGCGGTGCTCAGGAATCCGAACGGGATCCGCACTGGAAGACGCTGGTAGAGCTCGGGCTGGGTCGACGGACACTCTTCGACGAGGAGGACGTCGTCGGGAAGCCGCTCGGCGAGCGCGTCGAGCACGTGACCGGGCCGGAGCGGGTCGCCGGCATTCGGCGCGGGCAGCGGCGCCGGTCGTCGGACCGGCTCGGGCGGATTGCCGGCGCGCTCGGGCAACTGCTCGACGAGCGCGCGGCAGGTGGCCCCGACGGGTGCCACCACGGCGAGCTCGCAAGGACTGCGATGTGCCTCGGCCGGGTCGGCGGTGAGCACCGCGACGCGGGTGCCAGGCCCCACGAGCGCGACCGGCTCGTCGAACAGGTACGCCCGGAACGCGTTGGTCCCGACGGTCAGGACGACGTCGTATCGCTCGAGCGCGTCGCGCATGAGGCGGCGCTGCCAGTGCAGATGGCCGGCGAACAGCGGATGGTCCTGCGGGAAGGAGACGCGGCGGCTGAACGGCTCCTGCCACACCGGGCAGCGCAGGCGCTCGGCCAGCGCCACGACACCATCCCAGTCCTGCTCTTCCGGCGCGCCCACGACCAGCGCCGGGGACTCCGCGCCGGCGAGAAGATCGGCAAGCTCGGAGACGTCCGCCGCCCGCACCGAATGCGGGCGCAGCAGCTTGGCCGGGGCGCCGGCGGCGAGCTCATCGGCGGGCTCGACCCAGTCGCCCATCGGTACGACCAGCAGCGCCGGACCCCTCCCCGCCTTGGCCTCGTGATAGGCGCGGGCGATCGCGCCGGGGACATCCTGGCCGCGTGCCGGAAAGTGACGCCACACCGGATACTCGCCGGCCAGCCGGTCGAGCTGTCGTCCGGTCAGGAACGGCTCGGACGCCATCTGCCGGCGGTCCTGCTGCCCGACCAGGATCACGAGCGGCGCGCGGCAGTCGCCTGCGTTGGCGATTGCGTTGATCGCGTTGCCGAGCCCGGCGGCCGTGTGCAGGTTGACGAACGCGGGCTCGCCCCGGGCGAGCGCGTAGCCGGTCGCCATCCCGACCACGGAGCCCTCGTGCAGGCCGAGTACGAACTGGATGTCCGGCGGAAGGTCGGTGAGGAACGCGATCTCGGTCGAACCCGGGTTGCCGAAAATCGTCGTCATCCCGTGCCGGCGCATCACCTCGAACGCGGCATCGCGCACCGTCGCGCCTGTGCCGGCGCCCTGCCGGGAAGTGCCGTTGCCCTTGCCGGTGGCCGGCTGCACCGGGGTCGACTCGATCACCGCGCGGATCCTACTCCGCGCCCGGTTCGCTAGTGTTCGCATGCCGAACGACCGGGCGAGACCCCGAGATGGCCGACAAACCAACTCAGAGCTCAGATTTCGTGCAGTCGCTCGAACGGGGTCTCGCGGTGATCCGCGCCTTCGACGCCGAGCACCGCGAGCTCGCGCTAAGCGACGTCGCCCGTTCGACGGGCCTGACGCGCGCGGCCGCCCGTCGTTTTTTGTTGACGCTCGTCAAGCTCGGGTACGTCAACTTCTCGCAGGGCCGCTTCTCACTGCGCCCGCGAGTGCTCGAACTCGGGTACGCCTACCTGTCGAGCCTCAGCCTTCCAGAGGTGGCGATGCCGCACATGGAGACGCTCGTCGCGCAGGTCAACGAGTCCTGTTCGATCTCGGTCCTCGACGAGACCGACGTCGTGTACGTCGCTCGGGTCCCGACGCGCCGGATCATGAGCATCACGCTCGCGGTGGGAACGCGCCTGCCGGCTTTCGTCACGTCGATGGGGCGCGTGTTACTGGCCGGGCTTCCCGACGACGAGCTCGAAGAACGCCTGCAGAGGACGGAGATTGTGCCGCTCACGTCTCGCACCGTGAAGGACAAGGAAGCGCTGCGCGCGATCCTCGCGACAGTGCGCCGGCAGGGCTACGCGGCTACCGACCAAGAGCTCGAAGAGGGCCTTCGCTCGCTGGCGGTCCCGCTGCGAACTGCATCGGGGACGGTGACCGCCGCGCTGAATGTGTCCGTCCATGCGAGCCGCGCCTCGATGGCCGCGCTGCGCCGCGACTTCCTCCCGCTGGCGCTCCGGACCGCCTCGGCGATCGAGGACGATCTGCGGGGAACCGCGGATCGGCACGGCTCGTTCGCCCTCCCGGATTCCTAAGTTGGCTCTCACCAAAGGTCTCTATTCGGTCCGCAGGTGTACGTAACTGGCAGGCAGGGGGTTTTGGGATCGAGAGACGCGGCGAGAATCACGGTGTAGCCCGATGCGGTGTGGCAATCGGCCACGTTGCCTCGGGTCAGCCGAACATAATGCCCGGGACGGATTGACGGGTCGCCTAGCGGCCTTGACACGGACCTCGCGTTTGAACCCACCAAACGGAGGTCCCCGTGTCCGTCACGCCTATCGCGCGCACCGACTATGCGCGCATCCCCGATGAGGAGCTTCTCCTCACCTACCATCAGGGACGAGATCCCCAAGCGCGGGACGAACTCGTTCGTCGCTTCATTCCGTTCGCGCGCAAGCTCGCGCTCCGCTACGTCCACAGTCGCGAGCCGCTCGACGATCTCGTCCAGGTCGCGTGCCTGGGCCTGCTCAACGCGCTCACCCGGTTCGAGCCGGGGATGGGCAAGAAGTTCACGAGCTACGCCGCGCCGACGATCATGGGCGAGCTCAAGCGTCACTTCCGCGACAAGGGGTGGAGCGTGCATGTCCCCCGCGACCTTCAGGAGCGGGCGCTGGCCGTCAGCCGGCAAACGGAACGCCTGTCCGCGCAACTCGGTCGCTCACCGACCGTCGACGAGCTGAGCGAGGTGCTCGAGTGCACGGTGGAGCAGGTGATCGAGGCACTCGACGCGGCGCACAACTATCTCCCAGCGTCGCTCGATGCGCCGATCGCCCACGAGGACGAGGACCGCTGCCCGCTCGGCGACACACTCGGGGGCGAGGACGGCGGGTACGAGCTGGCCGAGGATCGCCAGGCGCTCGTGGCCGGCTGGGCTTCGCTCAGCGACGTCGAGCGCCAGGTGCTGGGCCTGCGGCTCGTCCAAGAGCTCACCCAGCGCGAGATCAGCCAGCGGATCGGCTGCTCGCAGATGCACGTGTCGCGTTTGCTGCGGCGATCGATGATGCGGCTCGACGACGCCGCCGTAGCCGCCTGACCGCTCTATAGCCAAAACGTTGGATCCGGGCGCATTGCGCTCCGCCGCCGTGGGTAGCCCTGTTAATGCGCACACGACAAAGCCGGAGCGCGCGAGCATTATGAGCGGAGAAATCGATGCACCACGGGTCCGCCTCGAGCTGACCAGCAGGCCTGAGGCAGCGCGCCTGGTACGGAGCATGTCGACCGCGGCCGGAGAGGTCCTTGGATTCGAGCCCGAGCTGCTGAGCGACGTCAACACGGCGGTCAGCGAGGCGTGCAACAACATCATCCAGCACGCGTACGGGCACCAGCCCGGACCGTTCTCGGTGGAGTTCGCCCTCACGCCCGACGGCCTCGAGGTGGAGATCCGGGACTACGGAAAGGGCATTCGAGAGTCCGCGCCCGACAGCGACGGGCTCAAGGTCGGCCTGGCGCTGATGAGCGCCGTCGCCGATCGCGCCGAGTTCATCCGCGCGCCCGAAGGCGGGACCGAGGTGCGGCTCTGCTTCCGGGAAGCAGCCGCCGCCTCGGAGGGCGCGAGCCCGGCCTCGCGCGGTGCCGGGCACAGCGAGGACCGGGCCGAGGTGTGGGGCGCGCGCCTTCCGACCGGCATATCGGGCGACATCGTCCTGACGGTCTCGCCCGTCGACTTGCTGGCGCCGGTTCTCGGGCGAATTGGAAGGGCGCTCGCGCCGAGCGCCGGGTTCTCACTCGATCGCTGCGCCGACGTGTACTTGGTTACCGACGCACTCGGGGCGCACGCCCAGAAAGCCGCCGAGACCGCCTCGATCAGCGTGGCGCTGGGCGCTCACGATGAGCGGCTGGAGTTCGCGTTGGCACCGCTGCGGGTCGGCACGAGCCGGCGTCTCGACGGCGGAAGCCATGGAGCATTGGCTTCGCTTGCGGATGAGCTCACCGTGGTCGATGTCGACGGCCGGGAGACATTGCGCGTCGCCATGCGCGACCACCGCCGCTCGAGGCGCGGGAGCTCAGGTCCACACGCCACCGCCGGTTCCTGACCCCGCGCAGCGCCACCCCTGCAACGGCCGCTGCCGGGGCCGGCCGGTCCGGTGGTAGCGTTCACTCGTCCCGCAGCGGACTGGGGTCGAGACGTGAGGGGCACGAGCACTTGCAGAGCGACTTCCGGGCAGAGACGCGCACGACCCGCCGGGTGACAACGGTGACGGTGAGCGGCGAGCTCGACCTGGTATCGAGCCCGGCGTTCGAGGCGGAGCTTAATCGCGCCGCGGACTCGGATTGCGACGTGATCGTGGTCGACCTGAGAACGCTCGACTTCATGGATTCGACCGGGCTGCACATCCTGTTCAAAGGCCATCAGCGCGCACACGATTCGGGTCGGGGCTTCGCCGTGACACGGGGCGGCGATCAGGTCGACCGGCTGCTCGCCCTGACCGCCATCGGCGACGTGATGAAAATCGTCGACTCACCCGAGCAGGCGCTCGAGACGAGCGACGGGCCGGACGGTCCCTGACCACGCGCTAGTAGCTAGCGGCTCAGAAACGCACTCGGCGACAGCCCGATGGGACTGTCGCCGAGTGAGGGAGGAGAGGAGAGGCAAGTGCGGCCCAGGTTCGGTTCTACTCAAACCGATTTCGACCACACCGGCTGCCGCGGCAATACCCCGCGCCGAACTTAGTAAACCCTCATGCGCTGTTCTTGCACAGCGAGTTGACATAAGAGCACCGCTTTTCTGCACTACGCGGCGCAAATGCGTTCAAGACAGTGAACGCCCCGCTCGGTGCCGCGCGTTCAGAGCCCGAGCAGCTTCGCCGCGTTCTGCTTGAGGACGAGCGGGCGGACGTCGTCCTTGATCGGGAGCTTTTCGAAGTCCGCGAGCCAGCGATCGGGGGTGATCAGCGGGAAGTCCGAGCCGAACAGCATCTTGTTCTTCAGGCGGGTGTTCGTGTACTGAATCAGGATCTCCGGGAAGTACTTCGGCGACCACCCGGAGAGGTCGATGTACACGTTGGGTTTGTGCACCGCGATCGCCAGCGCCTCCTCCTGCCAGGGAAACGACGGGTGGGCGAGGATGATGTCGAGCCCGGGGAAGTCGGCGGCGACATCGTCGACGCACATCGGGTTTGAGTACTTCAGCCGGACGCCGCCGCCACCCGGCATGCCGGCGCCGATTCCGGTCGTCCCGGAGTGAAACAGCGCAATCAAGCCCGCCCCCGCGATCACGTCGTACAGCGGGTAGAAATCCCGGTCGTTGGGCCAGAACGCCTGGGTGTTGGGGTGGAACTTGAACCCGCGCACGCCGGCCTCGATCAACTCGGTGGCTTCGCGGACCGCGAGCTTGCCCTTGTGCGGGTCGACGGACCCGAACGGGATCAGCACGTCCGGGTTGTCTTTGGCGGCCTGGAGGACCTCGGTGTTGCCGAGGCGTTTGCGGCCCATTCCGGCCTCGTCGTCGACGTTGAAGATGACCGCGAGCATGTTTCGCTCGCGGTAGTAGTCGGCGACCTCGCGCGCGCTCGGCTGCGGCGGGCTCCCGCCGAAGTACCGGGCCGCGGCCTCGAGGATCTCGGTTGTCACCGGGTCCTGGGGCTCTGAATGGTTGCGCTCGGCGTGAACGTGAACGTCGATCGCGACAAGCTTCTCGACGTCGATGCTCACCTCAGGCGCCGCCGTACACACGTACGAGCGAGTCTGCGACGCAGGCGGGCTTCTCCGAGTCCTTGACCTCGATCGTGATCCGCGACTTGATCTGCAGGCCGCCGGGAATCTCGGTCACCTCGACGATCTCCATGCCGCCGCGCCAGTGCGCCCCGACCGGCAACGGCGCCGGGAAGCGCACGCGGTCGAGCCCGTAGTTGACGCCCATCACAGCGTCGGTGACCTTCATCAGCTGCTGGCTGACCGGCGCCGCCAGGGAGAGGGTGAGGAAGCCGTGCGCGATCGTGCCGCCGAACGGCGTCTGCTTGGCCTTTTCGACGTCGACGTGGATGAACTGGTGGTCGTCGGTCGCGTCCGCGAACTGGTTGACGCGTTCCTGCGACATCTCCTGCCAGTCGGTGTAGCCGATGTGGGTGCCGGCGCTCTCGCGCAGTCCCGCAATATCGGTCACCAAGCCCTTGGTGTTTGCACTGGTCATTTGCCGCTCCAGAAGGTCGGAAGGTCGGAGACGGCACGCTATCAACGCCGGGCAAACCGTTCGTCCAATCCGTACCGACAACGGCATCGACGTCACGGGCGACACCGATACCTCCTCGATGGCGGGGACAGAGGCAGCGGAGGGTGTTAGAACCGACCGAGGAGAGCACTTCTCGTGCTCGATGAGCGCGGTCCTGCTCGCGCGCGTGAACGCCTATGGCGGCCAGGACGCGATCGCGGAGGTACTCCGGGTGGCCGGCAGCCAGCGGACGCTCGAATATCTCCTCGACATAACCAACTGGATCTCGTACGACGAGGCGGTGGCGCTGTGGCAGGCCGGCGCTCGAGTCACGCGTCACCCCGGCTTCGCGCGGGCGGTCGGCGAGGACGCCGCCCGCAGGCTGGCCAGCTCACATGTTGCGGCGATGCTGAGATCGCTGGGATCTCCGGAGAAGGTATACGGCGCGATCGCGAGGAGCTCGAGCGAGTTCAGCACGGTCACGAACCTCGGGGTGCGAGACGCCGGTCCCGGCCTCGCCGAAGTCGTCGCCGCCGCGGCCGACGGCTTCCCCCGCAGCGCCGACCATTGCGCCTGGACCAGCGGCCTGCTCGCCTGCGTGCCGGTTCTGTTCGGCCTCGATCCTGCGGTCCTCGAGCACGAGGAGTGTCAGGCGATGGGTGCGACGCGCTGCGTCTATCGCGTGCGGTGGGATTCCGGGGCTAAAGCGGTGGACGGCTCGTCCGCGCAGATCGCAGCGCTCCGACACCAGCTCGACGCGATGACCGAGCGGCTACGCAGTGTGTTCGCGGCCGCGTCCGATCTGATCGCGGCAGACGACCTCGACGACGTGCTCGCCCGGATCACCGCCCGAGCAGCGCTCGAGGTCAGGGCGTTGCGGTACCTGCTGGCCGTACAGGTCGGCCCGGGACGCGAGTTGCACTGCCACCACAAGGGATTCGAAGAGGAAGGCGTCGCCGAGTACGTCGACGAGCTGCTGCACCGCCGGCCCACGACCCATCCGGACTCGTGGCTGGTCGTACCGGTTCGCTCGAACCGCCGCGAGTACGGGCGGCTGCTGGCGCTTCGCCCACCCGGCCAGAAGTTCCTGGCGCAGGAGCGAGAGCTGTTCGAGGTGTATGCGCACTACGCCGCGACCGCGCTGGACGGCGCGTCGGCGTTGATGGAAGCGAAGCGCCGCTCCGAACAGTCGAGCGCGCTGCTGTCACTGGCGCGCGCGCTGGCGGCGGCGGGCACGAGTAGCGAGATCGCGCGCCGGCTGGCGTCCGCGGTGCCCCTCGTGGTCGACTGCGATCGCGTCGGCGTGTACCTGTGGGACGCCGGGCGGGGGGAGCTCGTGCGCCGGGCGGTGACCACCCGCGAAGCCCCCGACGGAGTGGAGATCGAGGACACCGGCTGGGCGCCCACTCGGGGCGGCCCGCTGCACCGGCTGCTCGAGGATCCCGGGCACGAGCCGCTATTCGTCGACGACCGCACCGGCGACCCGCGGCTGCGCGAGATCCTCAGCGCCGAGGGGTTTGTCGCCACGATCCTGGTTCCGCTGGCGACCCCCGATTCGTTCCTCGGCCTATTGTCAGTGTCGGTGTTCGAGGAGCCCGGCAGGCTACGGCCCGGACCTGACCTGCTCGACCGCCTGTCCGGCGTCGCCGCGCAGGCCACGACCGCGCTCCAGAACGGCCGCCTCGTCGACGAGATGACACATCAGGCGATGCACGACCAGCTGACCGGGCTCGCCAACCGGCTCCGGTTCACAGGTCAGCTCCGGGACGCGATCAGCCGTGCGCGCGAGCAGATCCACCCCGTCACTCTGCTCTACATGGATCTCGACGGTTTCAAGCCCGTCAACGACGAGTTCGGGCACGACGTCGGCGACCAGCTGCTCGTGGCCGTGGCCAAGCGCCTGGCGTCGTGCACGCGTGCCGAGGACACCGTCGCCCGCCTCGGCGGCGACGAGTTCGCCGTCCTGATCGATTCGAACTCGGCGCCAGCCGACGCGGAGGACGTGTCCGATCGCCTGGCTGCCGCGGTCACACAGCCGTTCGTGATCGACGGCCATCAGCTCCACCTGGGCATCAGCATCGGGTGCGCGGTATTTCCGATTGACGCCGACGACGCCGACGGGCTGCTTCGCTGCGCCGATTCCGCGATGTTCAGCGTCAAGCGGAACGCCCGTGCCGGCGTGGCGTACCTCAGGCGCGCCCGCTGATCGGCGCTTTTCGCGCGGACCAAATCGGGGGATGATCACCTCGTGACGCGGTTGATCGCGCTATCGGCGGCGTACGGCGCCGGCGGCAGCATCATCGGCCCGGCCCTCGCCGACCGGCTCGGGGTGCCGTTCCTGGACCGTGCGATCCCGCTGGCCGTCGCTGACCGGCTCGAGGTCTCCTACGACGACGCCGCGGCACACGACGAGAAGGCCGGCGCGGGGTGGCTCGAGCGGGTCCTGACCGCGTTCGCTGCAGGAGACACCGGCGTCCCGGCGTTACCCGGGCTAGGGCTGTCCGCGGAAGACTTCCGGCGCGCCACCGAGGAAGTGCTCGGCCAGCAGGTCGCCACGGGCGAAGGGGTGATCCTGGGGCGCGGCGCGGTCGTGCTGCTGCGGGAGCACCCAAGCGCGCTCCGCGTCCGCCTCGACGGCCCGGCCGTTCGCCGCGCGCGACAGGCGGCGGCGGTGCAGAACCTCGAGCCGGGCGCCGCGGAGCGCGCGTGCGCCCAGTTCGACCGCACGCACGAGGCCTATTTCCGCCAGTTCTACGGCGTCCAGATCCAGGATCCCGCGCTCTACCACGTCGCGCTCGACTCGACCGCCATCGATTTCGATGCGTGCGTCGAGATCATCGCCCGGGCGGCCAGATGCGTGGCCGGTGGGACGGCAATTCCGTCCGGTAACGGCTCGGCCGCATAAGCCGCTTTAACAACTGTAAGCAGGGGCTAAAGTATGGCCATGACCGCACTAGGCGTGTCATTGCTTTTCGTCGGGGCGATCATGGTGCTCATCGAGGCCCACGTGCCGACACTCGGGGCGCTCGGGGGGCCTGGAGTGATCGCGATTGGAGCGGGCGCGGTACTGGCCGTGATGGGACTGGGCGGTGGGCTGGCGCTCGGAGTACTCGCCGCGCTGCTGCTGGCCGGCGCCGCGGGCGGGGTGATGTTCCTGACCGTGGGCAAGGGACTCGCGGTCCGCCGGCGGATGATCAGGGCCGGCCCCGAGAGCCTGATCGGCCACCTGGGAGTCGTGCGCAACTGGAATGATTCGGTCGGCTGCGTGCAGGTCGACGGGGCGCTGTGGACCGCGCGGCGGTCGGTGCTCGACGACTCTGAGGAGCCGGACGCGTTGCACGCCGGAGATCAAGTGGTGGTCGATCATCTCGACGGCCTAACGGTGGGCGTTCGGCGCGCCGAAGAATGGGAGGTAATCCGATGATCGTGGCGATCGCAGTTCTGTTGGCCATCCTGCTCGTGATCGGGCTGACCGTGCTCGGAGCGTCGGTCCGAGTGCTGCGCGAGTACGAGCGCGGGGTGGTGTTCCGCCTCGGACGGGTGATGGATCTGCGCGGTCCCGGGCTGATCCTGCTCGTGCCGACGATCGACCGGATGGTCCGGGTTTCGCTTCGGACCGTGACGCTCACGGTGCCGCCTCAGGAGGTGATCACCCGCGACAACATCCCAGTGCGCGTTACCGCGGTTGCCTACTACCGCGTCGTCGACCCAAACCGGGCGATCAACCAGGTCGAGAACTTCCACAACGCCACTCTCCAGATCGCGCAGACCACGCTGCGCTCGGTGCTCGGTGGCGTCGATCTCGACCATCTGCTGGGCGAGCGGGAAAGTTTGAATGAGTCCTTGCAGCGAGTGATCGACTCCCAAACCGAACCGTGGGGTATCAAGGTGACGACGGTCGAGATCAAGGACGTCGAGATCCCCGAGCGCATGCAGCACGCGATCGCCCGCCAGGCCGAGGCCGAGCGCGAGCGGCGCGCCAAGATCATCAACGCCGAGGGCGAGGCCCAGGCGGCCACGCGCCTGGCCGATGCCGCCGACGTGATCGGCCGCAACCCGACGACGCTCCAGCTTCGCTATCTGCAGACGCTGCGCGAGATCGGCGCCACCCAGAACTCGACCGTCGTGTTCCCGATGCCGATCGATCTGATCAAACCGGTGCTCGAGGCGATCCAATCAGGACAGACGAGCCAGCCGGGACAGGCGGGTCCGCCGGCTGCGGCGCCGCCTGAGGTGCCGGCTGAGGTGCCGGCACCTGCGGCCAACGGAGCGCTGGAGCCCGGCGCGTCCCGGGCGCTGGCGCCGGGTCCGGATGCGGTTCCGGATGCGGTGCCAGTTCCTGATGCGGTTCCGGTTCGTGATGCGGTTCCGGATGCGGTTCCGGTTCCGGATGCGGTTCCGGATGCGGGTGCGGTCCCGGATGCGGGTGCGGTCCCGGATGCGGGTCCGGCGGAGGACGGCGTGTCCTCGGCGCCCGAGTCCGCCCCTGTGGACCGCAAGAACCACACGTAGCCGCCAGCCACAAGTAGCCGCCTGCCACGGGGCGTCTCGGCCTAAGTCATCACTCGACGGCACGCTCAGCTCGAGTGCGCTCGGAGGGCCGCTATACGCACCCGAATATGCATTCGGCCCGCTGGGGTGGTCGAGTGCGGGGTTAGGCCGAACGCACGGGGCGCGGGCCGTGCCGGCGCACGGCGCGCAGGCCCGTGGCGCGCGGCGCGGCGCGCGGCGCGGGGGCGGCGCGGGGCCGGGCCTCGGACGGCGCGGGCGCGGGGCCCCGAACGCCGACGCCCCTACGTTGTGGTCCCGTCCGCGCCTGGGCGAGCCCGCCCTCCCCCGCCGGTGGGCGGAGAAGGGCGGGATCAGCCGCTACGTCCTAGTGCGCCTTCTGCTTCAGGGGCACCGACGTCGACGTGTGCTTGGCGTCGGTGACCTTGAGCGTCACGGTCAGGTTCTTGACCTTGTGCTTCTTGACCTTGGTCTGGAGCGACCCCGACTCGGCCAGGACCGGCCCGCCGAGGCTGATCGTGACCTTGCCGACGGCCTTTTTCAGCGTGATCACGAGCTTGCCGCCCTTGAGCGCGACCGACTTGGCGGTGGCGCCCTTGATGCCGAGGCCCTTGGTCAGCGTGGTCGTCGTGCACTTCTTCTTGCCGGCCTTGGTCGTGCACGTTTTGCTCGTGACGACCCCCGCCCGCGAGAACGTCAGCCCGCTTGGCAGACCGACCGACACCGACGCGATGTTGCCGGCGCCGTTGCCGTGGGTCACGGTGAACTTCAGGCCCGGGTGGCCGGTGGCCAGGCCGCTGAACGAGCCGGTGGCGGTGGGGTTCGCCGCGCAGTTGACGAACTTAACGGTCCCGTTAACGGTCTTCGCCGGGCCGGCCCACGAGGTGAACGTCCCGCTGGTGCTCGACGGCTTGCAGGTCGTCGTGAACGCCTTCTTCCCGTTCGGCCCGGTGATGTTCAGGTTCAGCGTGGTCAGCGTCAGGTCGGGCATGTTGTTGAACGTGACCGTGCCGTTGGCCAGGCTGATGTCGCCGACCAGGGTCAGCGCGAACGGCGCCGGGAACGAGATCGTGATCGTCGGGGCGCTCGCCGAGCCGCCAAGGACGACCTTTCCGTTCGCCAGCGCGGCGCTCGGCACGATCGGCGAGGTCGCCGAGGCGGTGCCGACGGGGCAGCCCCCGCCCGTGCCGACAAGGCACGTGACGTCGGCCGACAGGTTGACGCCGAGGCCGCTTGGGAGCTTCAGCGCGATCGACTTCGTGGCCGCCTCAGTAGCCTGCTGGGTGATCGTGAACACGAGCGTCGCCCCGTTGTCCTTGGTGTCTTTCGTTTCGGTGGCCGCAACCGTCGGGTTGTAGGGGAGCCCGCTGCAGCCCGTGACGTTGAGCGGCGCCGACGCGGTCTTGCTCGTCGAGTCGCCTTGCGAGTCGGCCGTGATGCTCACATTCTGCGGCGTGGCCGGGCAGCTCGTGGGCAGCCGCAGATCGGTCAGCGTGAAGTTCATCTCGCTGATGTCCAGCGCGGCAGGCAGGTTCGTGAACGCGACGTTGAGTCCGGTCGCACCCAACGACACGGCGCCGGTGGTGACGACCTGTTGGGTTGCGTTGTTGACGACTGCTACGCCGCCCGCAGCGCCCGATCCACTCGGGGCTACGACGAGATACTCGGTGACCGGGACGCCGGTGCCGCCGGCCGTGACCGTCCCGGTGCCGACCTGGCACGCCGCCGTCGGGGTGGCCGTGAGCAGACACGCGCCACCATTGATGTTGGCGTTGGCGAGCAGTCCGTTCGGGAGCGCGAACGTGACGTCCTTGACCCCGTCCGCGGCCGGGTTCGGGGCAAAGACTGCGTCAAAGCCGACGGCCGGGCTGCTGCCGGCTGTGGTTCCGGCGCTCTGGTTGAGGGTCAGCGCTGGCGTGATCGTCGCTGACGCAACCGCCGGGAGCGCCAGCACGGCAGCCCCGGTCACGAGCCCGATCAGGGCCCGCCTTGCTCTTAATGACACTTGGCAGATACCTCCTCTGGGGATGTCCATCTAGGCGGAGGCCTCCAGCCCCGACTCCACCCACGCCCGGCCGTGTCATACGAGGCGTGGAGCGGCCGCGGAGGTCGCGCGCCGGGCATCCTACCGGTCATGACGCTATTTCCGCTCGACCGAAGGCGACGATGAGGCTGCTCGCGTTCAGTGACCTGCACCGCGACCGCCGGAAGGCGGAGCGCCTGGTGGCGATGGCGGAGGACGTAGACGTGGTCGTCGGCGCCGGCGACTTCGCGACCATGCACCAGGGGCTCGAGAGCACGATCAGGGCGCTGAGCGCGATCGTCGTCCCGGCTGTGCTCGTGCCGGGCAACGCCGAGACCGACATCGAGTTGTGGCAGGCGTGCGCCTCGTGGCCGAGCGCCCACGTCCTCCACGGTCAGGCAAGAGAGATTGCCGGCGCCCGGTTCTTCGGGCTCGGCGGCGGCGTGCCTCCGACACCGTTCCCGTGGAGCTTCGACCTCACCGAGGACGAGGCGGCGGCCAAGCTCGAGAGCTGCCCCGAGGGCGCAATCCTGGTCGTGCACTCACCGCCCAAGGGGCACGTGGACGAGGCCCACGGGCGCCACTTGGGCAGCGAGGCGGTGCTGGCCGCGATCGAGCGCAAGCATCCGGCGATCGCCTTGTGCGGCCATATCCATCAGTGCTGGGGGCGGGAGGTGACGATCGGCACGACGCCGGTGGTCAACGTCGGGCCCGAGGGGCGCGTCTTCGACATCTGAGGCTGTGGCGCGGGCGGCACGGTGGGGGCGGTTCCGCTCCGAGCCATTCGCGTGGCGAGCAGTGCCAGCGCGGGCATCGCCACCAGCGCCACCATCGCCAGGAACCACAACTGGCCGGCGTCGGTGCCCTCGCCGAGCGCGTGGACGAGCCCGAGGAGCCACGCCAGCGCCGTGAAGCGATGGAGCTTCCGCCAGCGCACGGCGCCGACCCAGCGCCGGGCGTAGTAGGAGAGCCCGAGCGCGATCAGGCCCCACCCGCCGACGATCCCGAGCGTCGTCCAGAACGTCTTGTAGCCCGACACGAACGGGATCGAGATGTCGAGGATCGAGGGGTGCAGGAATGAGTCCCCGAGCAGCGAGACTCCGTGGACGACGATCGCGACGATCGTCGCGAGCGCCAGCGTGTCGTGGGCCGCGCGCAGGTCGGTCGTCCTGCCCTTCAGCAACTTGGTGCTCATCAGCAGCCCCAGCGAGACCGCGAGGCTGGCGAGCACCAGAGCAGCGAACCCCGCGGCGCGACTGGTGATCCAGAAGAGATGAGGTGTCAGAGCCGTGTTCATGCCTTCAGCATCGACGGGCTCCGGCAGAACCGCGTAGGGACCGCGTAAGAGCTAGATATGGACGAAACCCCGTCACATAAGGGTTTTCGCGGGGTGCGCTGCAACCGGCGCGGCAGTCGACCCGAAAACGCCCCTGAAACGGCCCCTCCGACCTGCCGGGCGAGGAACGCGTCAACCAGCCCGACAGCCTCATCCTCAGCGCCCGGCAGCAAATGCCCGTACAGGTCGAACGTGATCGCAATGTTCGCGTGCCCCATGAACACCGACACCGCCTTCGCGCCCACGCCCGCCGCGATCATCAAGCTCGCGTACCCGTGACGGCACTCGTGCAACGTCGGCGCCTCCACCCCGGCGGCACGAGCAGCAGCACGACCCCGGTCGTAGCCATCCCGCGACCCGACGAAGATCCGCCCGCTGGGCGGCCCGTCGACCAGATAGTCGAGTAGTCGGTCGCGCAGCACCGCCGGGATCGGCACCTTCCGGCGGCACTTCGTGGACTTCGGCAGGATTTCGCCCTCGCACTCATCCCAGCCGCGCTCCACCCGAATCAGCCCCGACGCCAAGTCCACGTCCTCGCGGTGAAGCGCCTTCAGCTCGCCGCGACGCAAACCGGCGTACAAGGCGGTCGCCCACATCGCCCGGTCCTTCGGACGGTCCAGCCGCTCCAGCATCGCCTCGATCTGCCCGACGGTCGCGAACCGGGTCTGACGGCGGCCGATGGCAGGCATCGACAGCCCTGACAGCGGGTTGGTGTGGACTTCGCCGAGCTGCCGGGCGCGTCGGAAGATGATGCGCAGCGGCGCGATGGTGGCGCCGATCGTCGCGGCGCTCAGACCGTCAGCGGCAAGCCTGTCGACGTAGCGTTGCAGCATCGGCAGCGTGACTTCCCGCAGCCGTTCGTGCCCGAGCGCCGGTACCACGCGGGCACGTAGGTTCTGCTCGTAGCTGCGGAGCGCCGCCGGTTTGTAGCACTCGCCGCCACGGGTGCGAGCGATCCCCGCGTTCGCGGCCTGAAGCCAGTCCTCCGCCGCCTGCGCGACCGTCGGGCCAGCGTCGGCCGTCAGGGTGCCCGCCCGCAATGCCGCGTAGGCGTCCTGACGCCACCGGCGGGCAGCCGTAACCGTCGGGAACGTTCGGCTGATCCGCCGCCCAGCCTTCGCGTCCCACGCCTGCGCCTGAAAGCTCGGCGTGCAAGTACAGCGCGCCTCCCGATGACGGCAACCCCGGGCGTGCCGAACCACAATCCCCGGCTCTGACCGGGTACGGTCGCGTTCACTCATGACGACCTCCATCGTCGTGGGTCACGGGCCAGGCGGCAGCAACCGCGCTGGCCCAACTCTTGCTTTCCAGCGTAGCGATCACCGCACCGTTCGCTGCGCATGCTCGTCAAGCCACCGGTCCAGTTCACGGACCGGTACGAGCCGCATCCTCCCGAGCCGCAGCAGCCGAATTGTCGGCTGCACATGACGCTCGAACGAGTCCAGCGACATCCCGCACGCGCACGCGGCCTCCTTGCGCGTCAACGCAAGCCGGGGCACCGGACCGGTGACAACCTCACCGCCCGCCGGGTCCGGATCGCCGCCGACGCTCACGGTCACTCACGCCCTTACGATCCGTTGGAGGCCGCTCTCGCCGTCTGCGAGCGGCACGGACGGCTTGACGATGCCGAGGCGCACCTGGCGATGTGCGAGCGGACACGCGGGAGCGCTCGCACGTAGGTTTGCTTCGGTCGGGTTTGCGTAGGGCGTCATGCGTGTCGTCGATGGTGTTACGCGGCGTGTGTGTCGGGCTTCTTCAGCCGGTCGAGTTCGGAGCGCAGGCGAATGTTCTCGGCGGCGTAGCGGGCGCAGTCGGAGGCGTAGGCGTCGCGTCGTTCCTCGGCGCACGCGAGTCGGAGTTTCAGGACGCCGGGGTTCTCATCGTCTGGGACGGTCGTCGAGTACCACATGAAGACGGGCTCGGGTTTGGGTGGTTCGGGGGTCATTCGCGGCCAACGCCGGTCGGTTTCATTCGCCCGGCGAGCCTGGCGGCGCTCTCCCTGGCGTGGTCCGGGTACTTCGTTGCCGGCAAGTCGTCGTCGGCGCACGCCTCAAGGAGCGCGGTCGCTTCGGAGCACGCGCTCATGGCGCGCTCGGGCAGCAATTGCCCGATCCGTTGACCGACTGGGCGGCCTGCCGGAGCTTCGCGGCATTTTCGGACTTGACCGTGATCACTGCTCGTCCTTTCGTTGTTCGTTGAGTGCGGCGCGCTCAAGCTCGAGCGCGAGGCCGGCGCCCGCTCTGAGCGCCCCTTTCGCTAGTCCGCCCAGCACGAGCCTCCGGAGTAGCCTTCCGGCGCCGCTCTCTGCGGCGAGCGGCAAGTGCTGCCGGGGGCGTAGGTCGGCCTTAGCTCGGCGCTCTCGACGACGCGGTCGATGCAGGGCGCCCATGTCGAGCTGGCCGGCGATCACGACCGCCATATGTTCACCTCCGCCCCCTCGACCCTGCCCGCAGCGTCCCGCAGCACCTGCGTGACCTCGGGGCCGGCGGAGGACTCATGCCGAGCCCGCTCTCGAACTCGACGAGGTAAACCGGAGTCGGCCCATCCTTGACGCTGACGGTCACCCCCGTTCCCGGCTCGGCGAAGGCCGCTTCAATATCGCTCCAGGTCACTTCGTTTCTCCTTGGTCGGGCCGGTAGGCAAGGCTGTCTACCGCCGGTGGGTGCCGCTCGTAGGCGGCGCGTCGCTCGTCCTTCACGTTCTGCCAGTAGTCGTGCCAGTAGTCGGTCATCGCGGTTCGCTTTCGTGGAAGGTGAGCCGGCCCGTGGCCTCGACCTCGTCGATGAGCACCGCCAGGTACTCCAGCTATCCCCACAGCCGTCCAGCAGGCTGACGGTGACCGCGTCCGCCTCCGGGTCGATCCGGACCGTGAGCCGTCGCTCGTCGGGAAGGTCGATGTTGACGACGAACCAACCGTCGTCGTCGCTAAGGCGAGCCCAAACCGTCGCCTTTCGCTCGCCTTCCTCACGAGGTGTGAATTCGTCTTCGTCTTCGTCGTTGATGGCTCTCTCTCCTTGGTGTTGGTTTGGGTTGGCCTGCCGAAGCAGACCGGGCATCGGCCGCTACGACCCGGTTCGGGTCGGTTCGCGCAGCAGCACTCCCGCGTGCGCGCCTCACGACGCATCGCGTCGGCGCGAAGCTCGCTGCAGACCTGGACGCGCTCCCACGTCTGAACCAGATCCTCCGCGTCCTCCAGGTCGCCGCCCGCACGGTCAACCGCGCGAGCAATCGCCAAGACCACCGAGAGCGGCGGTCTCACGCTCCGCCTCCGTACCCGGCGTTCAAATTCCTGCTCGACCGGTCCCTTGGCCGGCGGCTTCTCGTCGGAGTTGCGCGAGCCCGGAGGCTCGAGTGCCATCTGGGCGGGCATACGCCACCACGACTGGGCGCCGCCGTCTGTCGGCCGCAGCTCCCGCTCGATAGGACGGCCGCTCTCGGCCAGGTGACGCTTTGCCCGGGCGATCATCGAGTCGTGGTGGCTCAACCCGAGCGCGGCGAGTCGATCCTTGACCGCGATGTCGAGTGCCACTCGCCGTCAGCCAGGACCGCCGTGACCGCTTCCGCGACCCGCACGAACATTCGGGGCCCCACGGGCGCCTTCTCGTCCGGAACGACCACGGGCGCGTCCTTGACCAGGTGCAGCGCGACGGTCTCGCGGACCACCGCGGCGTCGTCCTGCGCCGGAACGTCGCTTCGCCCGTTCTCGGGGAACAATTGCTCGGGGGGTTGGGTCGGGGTGGACCCAGGGTCACGTCCAGGGGGGTGGACCGAGCCCCTAAAGGGGGGCTCGGGTCCATACCCCTCGGAGGCGGGGTGGACAGGGGTGGACGGAGAAATCGTCCACCCCCCACCAGAATCAACGATGTAACCAGCCTTGGTGCTCTGGATCGGCGAGAAATCGTCGCCGACGAACTCGGTGAGCCACTCCCGCAGCGTGTCCTCGCCGCCTCCCGCGCCAAGGTCGCGCGCAGCCTTCAGAAGCCGGTCACGGCCGAGCGGAGCTTGCTCGGCGAGCGCGGCAACGCACGCGTCATGGAACGCTGCGCGGGAGTCGGCCCCGTCTTTGCGGTGCCATGACCCGTACTTGCCGCCGCCGAGGTCAAGCATCCAGCTTCCCTCGACCTCGCCCAGTCGCGAGGCGCGGCAGGAAAGCTCAAGCGTCCCCCGCCGCGCGAGGCTGAACCCCAAGGCGCTCTTGAGGCTGAACACCAGGTCAACGAGGTCCTCTTTCGCGGACGTTCCGCGCGAGCGGTCTTTCGCGCCATGCCCGGTGTTGTCGAGCAGCACGGTCGCGATGCCCGCGCGGGCGAGCGGGTCAATCAGCAGCTCCGTGAACCGCGCATAGTCGTCGGAGTCGTCCTCCTTCAACGCGACGCTCGTCAGGAACTTGCGGGTGCTGTCGAGCACTACGGCGGTCGCGCCGGCGAATGCCTGCGCATACGCGACGGGGTCCTCGCCCCACTCCAGCTTCAGCAACGGCCACGCGTGATACCGGTAGTTGCGTCGCACCAGGTCCCGCATGGCCGGACTGACGCCCCGTGCGGTGAGCACAGAGTCCAGTCGGCGCGCGTACTCGTCCTGACCGTTCTCTCTGTCCAGCACGACGACAACGCCGCCAGCGGCCACGATGTCGAGAGCGGCGACAACGCCGAACGCGAGCGACTTGCCCGTCTTCCGCTCCGCCGCAACCACGACGCGCTTACCCTGCGGCAGCCACGCCGCACCAGGCACGAACGGGCGCTCGGGAAGGCCGCCCTCGATCAGCGCGACAAGGTCAACGCGGCTGGTCGCGAGCGCCTCGGCGGCGGACGACGGGGCGGCTCCCCGCGCGTCCTCGGCCTGCTCAGCGCCGGCGAGTGGAAGCAGGTCGTCGAGCTTCCCGCCAGCCGCAAGCAGCTCGGACGCGTCCTTGTGCGGGTCCGGGCAGCGTTCAGCCTCGACCGTGGCCGCGACGCCCTCCAACGACTTGGCGACGAGCCGCGCATGCTCCAGCCCCGGTTCGTCGCTGTCAGCCAGCACGACCACGTTCGCGTGCGCGAGCGCCTCGCTGTACTCATCGCGCCACTTCAGCGCGCCCATCGGGCAGGTCGTCGCGGTCACGCCCTGAGCCTCCAGCGAGTGCACGTCGCGCTCGCCCTCGCAGACCCACACCGGTGCGCCCGACTCGACCGCCTCGACCACCTGCGGCAACCGGTACAGCACCCGCCGCGCGGACCCGAGCCCCCACTTCCAGCCGTCGCCGTTCTCGTCCGGGCGACGCTGCCGAAAGTCTTTCGGCTCAAACCGACAGACCTGGTACAGCAACGCGCCCCGCTCGTCCAGGTAGTCGTAGGTCGCCGCGAGCTTGCCGAGCCCGCCCTTACGCTCGCCGCCGTCGCCGTTTCGCGAGGCGAACAGGTCCGGGAGCGTCAGTCCGAGCGCCGCCGCGATCTGCGCGGTCGAGCAGCCCGCATGGCATCGCAGCAACACGCGTCCGTCAGCGCCGACCGCGACGGAAAGCGACGGGTTCCGGTCTTCGTGGCTCGGGCAGCGGCAGTCGAACCGGTTGCCGTTGCAAGCGCCGCACTCGCGCTCCCGGAGCGCACTGCGCACCAGCTCCAGCGGCTCGCTCACGCCGCCTCCCGCCCCAAGGTCGCCCAGCACGACCCGCAATACGAGGTCGCGATGAGCGGCTCGTTCCAGTCCTTCGGGATCTGCACGGCCGCGATCGCGCCCGGCTGCCCGCATCCCAGGCACCGCAAGTGCTCCGCGACCTTCAGGGCGAGTTCGACCGGGTCCGGACGCCGCTCGCTCACGTCCGCCCCCCAGCGGCGCCGGACGCTACGAGAGAACCGTCGCTACCGTCAGGGTCGTCGTCAGACCCTGCGCGTGGCGTGCGACGTGTCGCCCGCTGCCTGCCAGCGACCACCAGCCGCCCGGAGCGACTCGGCCTGACCGGCCGAGGCAGCACCCGCGCCGCCATCACCTTCACCAGCACGACACGACGACGACCCCTCTGCGCATGCGGCCCACGCATCGCCGCCTCCGCGGCGAGCCACTCCGCAAACTCGAACGGCGCGTCGCCGGTCGTCGAATTCTCAGGCAGCGGCGTAAGGCTGGCGCACAGCAGCTCCTCAAGCCCGAGGTCCGCGCCGCCGGTCGTCGTTCCCGGCTGGAGCACCATCCACGACCACGCGGAATCGCCTGTGGTCGGAGACTCAGGCGACATCGGAGTAGGTGGTTGCAAATTTCCACACGCCGCGAAGGCAAGCAGGCCCCGCGGATGGAAAAACCCCTGCACAGCCAAGAAAAAAGTGCGTGCCGGGTTACATCGCGATCATCGGTGGCAACGTCGTTGACAAAAGAAGAACCCCGGGCCGAAACCCGGGGCTCCCCGAAAGCGAAATTGTGTGGAAATCGCTAACACGCCACTCTGATGCGGCCTTCAGCCTACCGCCCCGCCGAGACAGACAACCCGCCACCCGATCGCACCGTGTCAATACCGTAAGCGGCTTGACGAGTGGTCTAACGTCGATCGAGCCGGGGGGCTCGGGGGGCGGGCTAACCTCTAAGAAGCGGGGGCCGAACGCCCCCGAACCGGCCACCACCCCAAGGAAGGACGCCATGCACATCCCCGCGATTCCCGGCATCCCGAGCGCCTACCTGCCCGAGCCCGGCCAGGTACCACCGTTCGTCACGACCGCCGAAGACCTGCGCCGCTGGTGCGTTTGTTTCGCGTTGACCAGGCAGCACGTCGGCTACGACAGCCCGCACTTCGCCCGCACGCTGTACGCCTCGGACGTTCCGACGGACGCGCCCGCCCCCGCATAACCGGGCCAATTTCCCAGAAAAATTTGGGAAATTCGACCCACCCCCTACCCGCAACCTTCCGATCGGATCGGCCCGGCAACAGCGACGCTTTCCCGCCGCCGGTGCCGAGCCAGCCACGCCTTGCCGAACCCTGCCGACCTTGCCGTCCCATCCACGCCTCTAGTCGCTCCTGCTTCCGGCGCACGCAGCCGTCCTCCTCGACGCTGCGGATCCCTCACTCGCGCGCCAGGACGCGCTGTTCTTCGTCGAGCGCGCGCTCCACACCCTCACCGCAGGATCGCGGACAGGTCAGGTCGGCGGCCCGAGCACGCGCTGGAGCGTCGAGCTGGAATCCGTGGCAGCTCGCGCCGGGGTCGGGGAGCGCGAAGCCGAGCGCTAGTTTTGGGACAGAACGCGCGCCTTCGCTGCCGCGAACTCGGCATCGGTCAAGGCACCGCTCCGATGCAGCTTCGCTAGGCGCTCAAGCTCGCTCGAAGTGGACGGCTTTCGCGTCGATGGTCTTGGCGCGGTCGTCGTGGTCTTCGACGATCTGACCGTCGTGGATCGGATGTTCGGCCTCACCCACAAATGGAAGCCGCACTTCGGGCACGTAACGCTTCTCGGACGCGGTCGACTGCAGCGCTGCGGAGCAGTTGGGGCAGCGGACGTTGTACAGGGTCGGTCCGCTCGTAACCGTTGGCTGCCGTGCTGCACTCGGCTTTGGGGTTGTTGGGTGCCTCGCCGCGCGCGGCTGCGTCTCCAGGCCCTGCTGGCGGTCGCTCCAGTGGCCGAACCGGCCCGCGACACCTATCGTCGACGAGGCGGCCGAGCGCCAGGACGCAGCGGCGGAGGGCTTCCGCAACACCGTGGTGGCGACACCCCAGCCGCAGCACGTATATCAGCGCTCCGGCGAGCAGTACGAAAAGGACCGGGATGATGATGAGCAGTAGGAAGGCGATCTGTAGGAGCTGCAACCAGTAGTAGGTCCCGATGCCGCCGCTATAGCCCCGGATGCGCCCGCGCCTGTCGTAGTGCACCCTCACTGCCTCGGCCTCCTCAGCTCGAATCCGTCCGATCCCACGTGATTCATATCCGACGGAAGGCCACAACCAGTTGGCCGCCCGAAGCTCCCTTGCTCGACGGCCTCGTGGCACCATAGACTGCCGTTGGGACCGGAACGGAATCCGATAGAGAGGGGTTTCGAGATGGGGCGCAAGCCGCTTCTCGCGATCGCCGTCGGGATGGCGACGTTGGAACTCGCTGGCTGCGGCTCGACAAAGGTCGTCACGACGACCGAGACGACTACGCAAACCACGACGGAGACGACCACGCAAATAGAGACGACCACGCAAACGATCGCGCGGTCGCCAGCACCGCCAGCACCCAAGCCGAAGCCCGCTGAGAGCACTACGACCACCAGCACCGCCACTGCCGCCAGCACCGCGAGCGCGCAGTCGTTCTCGGGCAACGGGACGAAGAGCCTGGGGACGATCAGGGTCACGTCTCCTTCGGTGATTCAATGGACCTGCTCAGGCTGTGCCGAGTTCGCGTTCATAAGCGAGGCGATCGGCACTCACGTAATAAACGTCGGTTCGAAAGCAGCCTCCGGCACTAGCTCCCTAGATCCAGGCACGTACCCCGACGCGCAGGTCATCTCGGACGGGGAGCTGGACGATTAGGATCGCGCCGAGCTAGCGGGTGCGAAAGCGCCTCCGCGAAGACGGAATCGGGGTACGGCCCGAAGCACGCCCACTGCCGCCGGGCCGCTCAGATCAGAGTACGAGCCGATCTAATCCTTGATGGGCTGCGCAACAGCGACTTGCGCGGCTTCCAGATCAGCCCCTCGGCCTGGGTACATTGCTTCCAGCATGCGTCCCAAAGTCATGTTACGACGCTTGCTCGGCTTGTAGAGCTGGTATTTCCGCTCGGCGCTCCAGAGGTGGACGTTGTTGTCGCGGTCCTCGCAGAATGCAATGCCAGCGGCTCCGGTGCCGGTCATGAAGGGCAACCCGAACCGCTCCTTGTCGCCGTGAGCAAGGTTGCGGTCGAGGACGTAGCTGACCTTTTTACCCTCCGCAGCCAGGATCACGAAACCTGGGAGGATGGCGACACCACGACCGACGTTCTCGATGCTGAATGTGAGCGGGTGGGCCGTGTCGATCGACCGGATATACCAGGCAGAGCTGAGGCTGATCGGCGTCGACCTGGCTACGCCGTGCCAAGCGGACCAGGAGCCAGGACGCCAGTGCCGCCCCGGCGGCGATGGTGGTCGAGGCGATCGGCAGCACAGTCTGGAGCCACGTCGGCGGTCGCCGAAGTTGAAGACGATGTTGCTCGGCACCGAAGTACGGTATCCGTCCCTCCCGACGGAGGAAGCGAACTCACGGGTGAAGGTCTTCCTGAGGTGGTCGGCCGAGAAGAGTCGAGCCGTCGCGGCGGTGCTACCTTGGGTAGGACAGTCGTGAGTATTCGGTGGCGGAACCGTACGACCAGCCTCCAGAGGCTCAGTGGGTGCGTCTGGAAGACCAGGCATGGACGCTTGCCATCATCGGGCGGGACGGCGGGGACATTCGCTTCTAGCGCATTACGCGGGGGCGAGCGCGCCTCCCTGCGCCTCAAGAAAGACGGGACTGTCTACGACCTGAGCGCCGAAGAGCCAATCGTCCACGTCCCCTCCCCCTCCTACGGTATCTGTCGGAATCCGACGCCAAAGCGCGCAAGCTGGGCTATTGAGCCGGACAAGACGGCGGCGTTTCAGTAGCCGTTTCGTCAGACCTCCTCGTTCTGCTTTGCCCCTTTGAGGGCCTGATACCGGTGGGCTATGGGGACCCCCCGTTCCGGGACGCGCCTGCTGCTTCTCGATCAAACCGGAAGCCGTCGCCTGCGGGGCGCAGGGCCTCCCGAGGGGTCAGCAGAGACGCTCGCCTGCGAGCGCCGGACTATCGGTTCCGCTCGATCTTGGTATCGCGATACGTTGATTGTTAAGTCGCCCCAGCGCTGTAGACACGCCGGGCGCACGGGTGTATAAGAGACTGCACAGGGGGCTCTGATCCGGTCGTGCTGGGACCGAGCCGCTGAACCGGGGCAGTCCAAAATTAGGTTGCGCGTTTGCGCGACGGCCCTTACCGGGGAGGGATCATGCTCATCCTGAACATCATCTTGATGATGCTCATTGTCGCCGTAATAGACGGTTTGCTCGTCTGGAGTGTTCTTACGCAGCACCGGGTTCCAGGCTACGAGCACGTCCGTATCCGTCGAATTAGTTAGCGCCAGGCCGGTGCCGGTCGAGCCGCTTTCCGTCACCAAACAGGTGGACCGACCGCTGGTTCCAGACATCTAGTCTGCTGCGCTTGGCGCTGCTGCAATGGGCTGAGGCTGTTGCACAGGGGTGACGGACCGGAAATTGTTTGTGATCGAGCACCAGTGACACAGGTGGTTGTCGAGACAAATCAGTCGCGCCGATCCCGCGGAGGCCGTCAGGAGGGCTCCTGACGTGTCCGATTCGGGCGGCTCGCCAGTCGATTGTTGCTTGGCACTAACGCCGCTGGTTTGTGCAACAGCCTCGGCTAATTGGAGAAGCCTCGGCCGGTCATCCGGAGCTCCCAACAAATCAAGACCCGGAACGGGCAGTCAGAGGTCGCCCCGCATCACCGCGACCGGAAGCGCGGGCACCGTCACGAACGCCACACGAGACCGGCATGAACACCGCCAGCATCACCACGGTGGAGGTGGTCCCCGGGCCCGGCCTCGGGCGCTTCTCGCCTGGCTCCGCGCTGTTGCCGCCGTCAGCCAGAACACCCTGAGCGCCGCCACCTCCTGTTACGGCCAAGGCGCCCCAGAAGCGATGATCCTCGCTAGCGTGCGCCAGATCGCAGGGCTGCCAGCACCGCGCGTCGCGCACTGTCCGGAACATCGTGCTCGTCGAACGCCTCGACGACCGCTTTGGTGATCGCGCGCACATCAAGCTCGGCCCGCACGTCGCCAAGCACGCACGCGATTCTCAACAGCTCCGTCTTGCGCGATCGTGCGTTGATTCGCGAGCGGATCGCCTGCACCCGCGTCCAGTCGCTCTGAGCAGTCATGCTGATCAGAGCCAGTTGCTCGATGTCGGCGTCGAACCCTGCGATCGCCTCGTCGATCTGCCGCTCCAGCTCGCTGCGCTCCAGCGTCGGCGCACTACGCGCGTACGCCAGAAAGATCCGCCTGCACTGACGCTCCGACAGCGCGGCTCGCTCGGCGATGTCCCGCCACCCATCGCCCTTCGCGCGCTCGGCGACGACGCGCTCCCACACCCGCGCGCGCTCGTGCTGCGTAAGCTGTCGTGCCACCCGAGCCGTTTGCTGATCGGACATGCTGCGTCCTGATTTCAGCACTCGCTGACGCGGTCCCCACATCCGTCGATGTCAGCTAATCGCGCGCAACTGGGTGGCCGCATTGAGCGGTCGCGCCAAAGCTCTCCGTCTCGATCAGCAGGGTTCCACCGTGGCGGGCCGTATAGATCGGCGACGCCGCGCTGGCTGACGCTGTAGGCCACCGGATTGGAACTCGCTGGGATGCTCTGGACGCGCCCGTCGAGCCGCAGCCTGACCGACCCATTGCCGAGGAAGATCCGAAACGCGGGAGAGACGAACTGTGGGCTGACGGCGCCAGCAGGAAGAATCTGTCCGTTGATCGGCAACTGCCCGCGCTGGTTCTTGCAGGCAAATCCACACCCGGGCGTCGGCCAGCACCTCCAGGCGGACACTCGCGGGCCGCCCTGCGGCGGGAGTGCGCGCCGGGTGCCGAGCGGCGGCGCCGGAGCTGGCGGACGTGAGAGCCCTGTGCGCGCGCAGCCGGATTTTTGCAGAGCCTGGAACTTCCTGGGCAGCGGGAGCCGAAACCACTGACGGCTTGGGGGTAACTGTAACCGCCTGATTGACTTTCGTCTGCGGGAACACGAACAGCACCAGCGCAGCGGCGGTGACGATCGCGACGAGAATGAGTATCACCGGCACCGACGCTCGGCTCCCTAAACGCCTCCTCGTCGATGAAGGTGTCCGGTCGCCCATGTGCGCGCAGATCCTAGCCTCGCTCGCTGTTATTGAACGCAACGAGGCGGGCTACCGGCGAGAGAGGCAACGACATCCGGCTTCCCGATTCTTGGCTCGGTGAAGGCACAACGCCTCAATGTGCGCAACCCGATGCGCGCACGCTAATCCTCGGGGAAGGTCGTCACCGCACGGCGAAGAAGCACGGAGGTGTAGCGTGGGCTAAGTCCGAGACTGGCGTCGCCCTTTGGGGGCGCGGCTCGGGCGCTCGACGCAGGCTTCGGCAAGGACCTCCGGGGAGCGGTTCGAGACACTCGCCCGCTGGGCCCGGCAGCAGGACGAAGGAGGCAGCAGCACGGAGGAGGAACCTCTGGACGGGTAGACGAACATACAGCGATGCTTGCTGTGGAGCTGGTGGCGGCCGGATTGATCGTCGTCCTCGTGGTGGCGCTGGCACGCCTGGCGTGGGTGATCAGTCGCCGCAGCGAGGGAGAGTCCATCACCGAGGCGCAGGCGCGCGAGAACGCCGCGCCTTTGACGAAGGCGATCTGGCGTCGACCGTCGTGGGCGGACCGGAGCACGGCGACGGTGAGCAGCTCGCCAGGCTGCTGGGTGAACAGCCTGACAGGTCCCCGGACCGGCGAGACGAGCCCGGCCAAGATCGGCTCGTTTAGCGGAGCCGCCTGACGGTCATGCGCGACTGGGAGCGCGACGCGCTGAGCGTTGCGCCGGGCGTTCGGTGGATCGTCGCGCTCCGGACGCTGGCGCGGATCGAACTTGCGCCAGCCGCTCGCGCCACCTGTTCAGTTGAGCGCGTTGGCAGAATGCGCAGGTCCCGACGTGGCGCGAGTGCCCGCAAAGTCTGATGCCGTGCGAGAGGACTTGTTCTGGTCCAGCGGGTGTCATGGCGTCGGCGTGATCTAGGCCTACTTTCGGGCCGGTTGACCCAGCAGTCCGTTCAAGATCGGAAGTCCTTCGTCTAGGAATGCGAGCGCCTGCCGTACGTCCTCAGCCTCGCTCTCGTTGGCCGCGACCTCGCCGCACTCCCGGAGCAGCTGCCGGATCGCGACCCGCTCCTTCTCGGCAAGGGCGCCCCATTCGGTCTGCAGGAAGGTCCCCCAGCGCACGAGCACGTCGCCCGGAAGGCGCATGGATCCGTCGGCGCCCCGGGCGGAAGCGGTGAATTCCAAGACCAAGGCCGCGTAGCGGACTTGCGAGAGTCGCACCTGCGCGGAATTCATCGCAGAGGCCCCCGTTCCTGCGGCGGCAAGACCGAATGCGATTCGGGGTTTTCTGCGTCAGTTGGCGTGGCGCCGGATTGGATCGGCGGTACGGGCCGCCGCGCGGAGATGGCGCTCCATGTCTGCCTGCCGGAGCTAAGTCAGGAGGTCAACACGCTGGGCGTCAACACCTCGACCGGGGGCGTGGTCCTGAACGACGGCACGACCGACACGTTCCTGACCAGTGCCTACATCAACAACCCCACGGTCATCTCAACCAACTGCACGAAGTTCTTGACCGGGAGCGGCCACTGAAAGCAAACGCAGGCGCTAGCGGTCTGGGCGGGCGACTAGGCGAGGAGCCGTTGATCCAGCCGACCCCCCATGGCTAGCGTCCAGCCTCGCGGACGACTAAGCTCTCCGGCGCTGCGACGGGACGCGGGGAGAAGACATGGCAGAGAGAGACGCTCGGGAACGAGAGGATCCGGAACCACGCCGCGTTCATCTGGTCGGTAGCCGACCTGCTGCGCGGGGACTACAAGCGGTCCGAGTACGGCAAGGTGATCCTTCCGCTCACGGTGACTCGTCGCCTCGACTGCGTGCTTGAGCCGACGAAGCAGGCCGTCCGCGACGGAGGGGACCAGCCTTGGCCCGAGCCCCAGCTTAGGGGGAGTAGGGGTTCTGGCTGATGGTGAACGAGCCGGTCACCATCCCGCCCTTATACGGGCTCGGCACCATTCCTTCACGCCCCTCGGTGGCTGAAGAGAGACACCGGTGCAGTTGAAGGTGCCAAGCTGAGCATCGCCGCCCGACGTGTAGGCGACAACGGACGCGGAGCCGTCGTTCCCCGGCCAGTTAGTCCACGCCGCTGAGGCACTGTTGGCAATGCTTAGCGCGACCAGGCACGGAACGTCAGCGGCTTTTATAGGCGTGTTGAACTCTTGGACGGGGAAGAGTGGAAGCAGTCCAGTACCTGCGCTCGCCCCTTGGTCATATTGATATGCCACGGGCCGTTCACGGCCCACGGTGTCTCACTGTTGGCGTCGGACGTTCGACGACCCAGCCATCTCGCGGAGGGCCACAGTTGCGGTTGCACTGGGACGGGGAGGCCGACGCGGTGGCAGGGATGGCGACCGCTGCACTCGTCAGCGCCCCGCGAGCAGGACGGCTGTTAGTAGGTGCCTCATAGATCACGGACCCGCCTTTCCGGCGTTGACATAGGCATCGGCGTCAGCCTGGGTGTACTGCGCCACGGAGGAGTAGGAGAAGGCCACCTCGGCGTTGGGATCGGTTGTGCCACTGATGAAGCAGTCGATGTTGCCTGCACTGTCTGGGCCGCACGTGGTGGCGTAGTACTGGCCCGTCGCTGCACTCCAAGCACTGACGGTCCGCAGCCACTGAAGCTCCACCGTCAGCCCAGTACTGATAGAAAACGTTGTTGGCCAGGCTCGATGAGACACTATGTGGCCGAATGTCCCCGTACTGATGACAAGACCACCCGAGTTCGGCACACCTGCATCCTTACTCAGCGGTGGCGCGGATCGTGGCTGGTCGGGGTCACGACGACAGTGGGCTTTGCGTCCCGCTTGTTAGCGGCCGACCGAGCGCCAGAGACCCAGGAGGGAGATTGGCCACTCCGAAGACGCTGGTGGATCCGCCGGGAGCCACGCTGATGAGCGGGACGAAGGCGGCGTTGACTGCGGTCGCGAGAGACTGCAAGCTTCCTGCAGGCATCGTTGCGGTTGGATTCGCCCAGCGTCGAGGTGACTGCCGGTACGTATCCGGCCTCTTGCGTGATCGCCTGCGTAGCCTGCTGCCGAGGCAGCTGCCTGGCTCGCAGGATAGGCGAGGACGCCGAGAGCGCCGCGCGCAGGTCAGGGTCCGCGGCCGCCGCGTATCCGCCGCATCCGTAGCCCGTACGCAGAGAGGATTTGCCACCGTCGATGGCCAGGAGCGCCTGCGAAAACTCTGGTTGTCACTTACGATGGGCGTGAGCGTCCCAGCGAGCTTCGACTGATATGCAGCGGTCGGCGTTACACTCGGGGCTGACTTGTCGTGATCTCCTGGTCGAGCAGGACGATGGCCACGATTGCGCTGAGGGCGAGGGCGAGAGCGCCAACGGCTCCTGCCCAGACCCAGCGCTGACCTGTCTTCGGTGGCTGTGGAGGCGATGTAGGCGGTGTGCCATCGTCCTGTAGGGACGGCATCACTCGAGCGGGTGTTTCGGTCTGCTCATTGGACTCCCTTTCGGGGGTTAAATTAGTCGGGCCGGCATTGACAGCCCCGCCCTTCGCATTCGCCCTGCTCTCCCGCCTTCATCCTGGCCCTCTCCACGGTTGCTCGGATTGCCTCTCGTCGTTGCTCGGGATAGGAGCGAGGCTGCTCAGGTAGTTTCTCACTCCTGCGTGAGTCCGCTAGTGCTTGCCCCTCCGACAGGTTTCAGTTCTCACGGGATGCAGAATCGCTGTCCCTGTTGCGGGCTCGCCTCGTGAGCGCGGGCAAACCTGTTCATCCACTGTTGCTCCAGACCATCAGACAGCCTGCTACATATTGCTCGGCCCGGCATGGGGCGGCGATGAAGACGCATGCCGATCTGGTCGCTTACAATCCTCAACCATCGGTCACCGGCGACCAGAACATCGAGCACGACAATGCCAGCCATCCGCCGCTTTTTTCGGCAATGGAGATGCTGTCGGAGTACGGGCATGACTGACCTTCTGCCAGGCCCAGCGACGGACGGACGCTACTTCGTGAACGGCGTTTCTGTCGCTCTTGGACGAAACGGCCCGTGAGGTCAGCGAGACCCAGGTCTCGCCCGGCGAAGGCCTGCGCGAGCAGGTTTGAGCGGTAGCGGCCGACAACCGTTTCTGTAACCTTCCAGCGTCCGAGCCCGTCTGCCATCCGTGGCGGCGCGCACGATGATCCGGAGACCGATGATCAGCCCGCATCCTCGATAACGGCTGGGGTTGGCGGAATCCAGGCGGGCCATGAAGTGGATGATGTGCGCGCCGTTCTTAGCAGCTTACTATCTGCTGACTTTGTTAAACGCTTGCAGTACTTGTGTGACTGTCTTTGGATCAAGCTCGACGGAAGGGCTGTCGCAGGAGGAGCTCGCCCTCAAGCCGGGCTGGATCGGAGCTACTTCTCAGGAGCTCGAGCGCGGCGATCCATCCCAGGAGGGAAACCTAATCGCCCAGGCACAAAATCCGGGAAAAATCCGGGAAAAATCGGAAAAGCGCCACACATCTCCGCCGCGGGTCTTCCATCGGCGATCGCTCGGCAACAACGACGTTTGCCGCCGCTCCCCGCCGAGCTCGCTACGCCACGCCTTGCCGAGCCCTCCCGAGCCGTGCGGTGCGATTCCACGCCCCCCACGCCTTGCCTCGCCGCACCGCCCCAACCGCATGCCATGCCCGCCGCGCCGTGCCGTCCCTTACCTCAGCCGTGCCCCGCCCCGCCTCGCCCCGCCTCAGCCATGCCCGCCTAGCCACGACGCGCGCGAGCCCGCGCCTCGCCGGGCCTCACCTTGCCTCGCCCGCCGCGCCATCCCGTGCCGTGCCGTGCCGTGCCGCGCCCACCCTGGCCCCCCCGCGCCCAGACCGCCACGAACCAAATGCCCACCGGCCCATCCCCGACAGGCCTCCTGCACACAGACGGCAGCCGGGCACTCACAGCCGCGCGGATCGGCCTCCGCATCCGCTGGCGCAGTCCGTGCGGGCGGTCCCTCCTCGACATCCACCCTGCGGGAGGGACCGCCCCCTACCTTTCCGGGCTCCAGACCCGGGCGACGCCGCCCTCCTCTCCTCCTCTGGCGCGTCGGTTGGGATGGGGTCGTCCGTGGTTGGGATACGGCCCTCATCCCCAAGCTGTGTGTCGCCGTTCGGATCCGCGACAGCAGAGGGCGGCCGGGGGTTCCAGACCCCCGGCCGCCCGCCGTACTTCTTCATCTAGGCTGACGGGCGCCGAGTGGGTGCGACGCACAGTTGAGCGTCGCGGAGAAATACGGCGGATTTCCTGCCGCGCGGGGTGGAACGCGCGAACGTCAGCGCGTGGTCAGAACAGCCTGTAAAGGTCCCCCGTGCCGGTCCAGTGCACCGTCACGTGGCATGGACGGCCTATCAGCCGCGCCAGGGAATCGCCGCCGGCACCTGTGCCAGCCCAGCGTGGCGCGCTCGTCGTGATGCCAGGCGAGTTCCTCCCCGCCGCCCTGCACCCTGCCCGTCGTGAAGTACTGGGTCCCATGGATCGACAGACTGGGCTTTCCGACGATCCAGCGCATGCGCCGGGAGCCGTGGCAGCGCACGCCGCCGAACCTGTCGCGGTGGCACTGGAACGCGGTGCCACGGAAGAACACCGGGCTCTTGACGTGCCCCAGGTTGTTGTTTACGTAGGGGCCTCGCTTTCCAGGTCCTCGTTGCCCACGTAGGCGAGGTCGCCGTCCTGGGGCGTGTAGCCGTCCATCAGCCGAAAACCGGACATCGAGCCGAGCTGGTCGCTCGGGTTCGCAGGCTTTCGGCATCGACCTGCCAGCAGATCAGGTTCAGGTTCGCGAATCGCGCATCCTGGACGGCGATGTCGAGTCCGGAGCGGTCCGGGGTGAAGCTGGCCAGGACGGGCACATTCAGCGGCGGGGAGAACTCCGCGAGCTGACCGTGCTCGGCAGCCCCTCCCCGAGGGCGACGTTCACGTAGATGCCGTCGCGGCCGCGCTCGCAGTCGGGGAATCCGTCGCCGCCGTACGCGTCGCCTAACAGCACGCTCACCGTCGCCTCGTGCAGCCCGGACGACTGCTGCGGGTCGGCGAGTGCCTGAAAGAAGCGCACTTGGGCAGTGAGCGTGCCGGAGGAGTCGTAGCGCAGGAGCACCGACTGCACCTGTGGGTCAGTCCCCGACCCGGTGCTCACCGGATCGGTGTTCTGGTAGTGCGCCGTGCGCAGTTCCGCGCGGGCGGTGCCGCCCCACCCAGCAGCAGCACCGCAGCGGTCAGGAGGCCCGCGACGCTCGCCCTTAGCGTCAGTGACATATCAAACTCACCTCTCCCGCGCGCTTCTATCTCACGACCCGTCGTCGCCGTATCCCACTTGGCCTCCTCGGCTCAATCCGGCCGATTCCCACCGGGATCCATATCCGACGAGCGGACTCGACTCAAGCCCTGACCTTTTTGGGCGGAGCCTTCGTGATCGTCTTGTGCCTGGGACACCACCCGGCTAGGATCGCGGCCGGCACTGGAGGTCGAATGGGGAGGCTTCAGAGATGCGGCGTGGGCTGGCAGCGGCGGTATCAGGAGTGCCTCGGCTCGGCGGTCGTCGTTCTACCGGGCTGTGGAAGCGCCTCAACGACGACGCCGACGGCGGCAAGTACGGCTGCCGCCGTGCAAGCGACCACGACGACGGAGAGCACGCCGACCACGAGAACGCCGACCACGACAACGCCGACCACGACAACGCTAGGGACGACAACGCCAACCTCTCACGGAGCGCCGAGCCTCCCTCGTCCGGCGACCGGCTCGGCATCGTCGACGGCCTCAACCCCGACCTCGCCCTCGTCTGCAACGCGCACCTGCTATCCGGCGGTCCACATCGCCGCTGTCCACGTCCCCGGCACGCATATCCCGGCAGAGACGATCCCCGGCACGACCATAGACGGTACGACCTACCCGCCCGTTGAACTGCCAGCAACCGACCTGCCTCCAGTCACGCTTCCAGCTACGACACTGCCAGGCGGCTGCCTTGACGTGCCGAAGGCGTTTGCGCTTCCGAACACGACAGTGCGTGTATCGAACTATGCCGCGATCGACCCCGGTTACTCACCGACCCTCACCGGGGCCTATTGGAACTCCGCTGGGCAGGGTGTATCCGTGCCTGATACGACCGCTCCTGGCTTTGGCGAGTTCAACGCAGCCGGATTCCCAAAGAATCAGTACGTCGTCCCTATTTCCGCAGCGACGGAACGTATGTGTCCGGGTACTGGCGCAACTCCCCAAGCGATGGGCTTCCGACCTGCCAACTCATCACTTGCTGAAGCTCTCACGGTTGTGTTCCGGACCACGACGCGGCCCACATTCGACTCGGCGGTTGAATGCAGCAAGCGACCTGGAACCTAATCCGCGAGACACGTTTCTCGCGGCCGGGTCGGGCGCAGGACGACCCTGCGCGGGCCGCCGTGTACTCGGCCGCGCTACAGCAATTCGAGGAGTTGATGGAGGCGGCGTCCACCTCTGGCTATGCGTCTCGCCCATTGGCCCTGTTCTATGCCGCGAGCCAAGCCGGTCGGGCAATCGCTGCGGCGTGGGCCGACGACCCCTGGATGCCTGCAGCGCACGGGCTGAAGCACAACCTTGGCGACTCCACCCTGCGCTCGACCGTGCGGCCTGACTTTGTCAGCAAGAAGGGCAAGATCGACTCGTTCTCGTGCGTTGCCGCAGCGGCCGGACAAGGCACCCTGACGAAGCCGGTCGAACTCGGGGCCCTCTGGGCCTCGCTGCCCGACCTCTGGGAGCAGGACCTGCGGGGCGAGCGGTGGCGACGTCCGCTTCCCGTGCGGCGCGTCGAGGACGACATCAGCGAAGTCGACCTGCTGGGCCGGTGGGTAGACGCCGCGATCATCTTCCAGTACGAGCGACACCTGTCGACCGGGCTGTTCGATCGGTCCGACGAGGTCGGAGACGACGAGTTCGACGCCATCGTTACCGCCGAACTGGCCCACTACCCAACCGCCGAGGGGTGGCGGTTCAACCGTCCCCGAGGGGTGCGGAGGGACCGTAGGACGTTCGACACCTGGGAGGTCGAGGTAGTCTGGGAAGCCCAGGGCGAAACGGTCGGCGAGCGCGAGTGGGAGTTCCGCAGCCACGCCTTCGAGCACCGCATCCGCGATCAGCGGTGGCTGCGCCCGGACCTGAACGATTCGGGCAACTTCCTGCTCCCGCTGATGACCTGGTGGGCGCTTCTTTACGGGCTCTCGATGCTCGCCCGCTACCACCCGGCCGAGTGGACGAACGCGCTGCGCCTCGATGACTCACCCGAAGCCGTCCCGCTGCGAGCGGCGCTCGATGAGGCTCTGTCTGCGGTGCCGCAGTTCGTCCTCTGGGCGCTGGTGCGCGACGTGGTCACGGTCCGAGGCTGAACCGAGCAGAAGCGGTCAGCGGCTCCCAGACTGACCCGAAACTCCTCATAGCTCGACTCCCACCAGGACGACGACCGATCGGCGGGATCGGGATTCCGCCCGGATGGCGCGGGATCGGCCGCCGCTCGGTCGATTCGGTGCGTTGGCTTTGACGAAGAACGACTCAAGTCGGTACGTTGCTGATTTGGGGCCGGTTCCTAAAGAAGAACACGGAAGAGGAACCACATGCACGTTGAGGAGGGGTGAAGTGATGACATTTATAGGCAGGAACCTACGGCGGCTAACCATCGGGGCGCTCGTGGTGTCGGGCCTTCTCGCCCTGGTCGCCAGCTCGGCGGCGGCGAGACGCTCGTGCGGCACGTTCCGCGCGTCGGGTGCGACCCTGGCCGTGACGGTCCAACGCGGCGGCGTGACGTGCTCGACCGCGCGGCACGTCCTAAGCGACTTCTTCCACGGCCGAGGCGAGATGCACGGCCCCCCGAACGGCCCCGCCTATAAGCAGTGGTGGAGCGTTGACGGCTGGGCGTGCGGCTACGGCGCAGGAGGCGGAGGCTGTTCCCGGAGCGGCTCGTTGATCCAGGCGTTCGCGGTTGGGCGCGTCCAGGATGCTGCGGCCAGATCGTGCGGAGGGGTGTCGGGCTCGGGTGGGGGCGCTACAACTGATATCCAAGCGATACGGACCAGTTGCAGCACGGCACGGCGCGTAGCCCGCGACTGGATCGCGGCTCACTGCTATACCGATGGGCGTCTTTGTCGCGTTGACGGTTGGCGCTGTCGAAGCTATGGAACCGCCAGTGGTGCCGTTCGCACCCGCTGCGTCAAGGGGCGGCGACGCATCGCGTTCTATAGCGACTGATTAGACGCAGGCGCAGTCGAGGGCGGCAGTACGCCGCCCCAACTCCCGTGGCCGGTATGCCTGGGCCTGCACGAGCGCAGCCCGACGAGGCAGGCTTAGAGGACGGCGAGGGCCGCCGTGCGGCTCATCCCCCCGCCCCGACCGGGACGACCATCGGCGGGATCGGGATTTCGCCCGGATGGCGCGGAATCGTCGGCCGGGTGCGGCCAGGTGACGCCTGGGAGCGCTCGCTCAATCCTTTAGACGAGGGCTTGAGCTTCGCGGCCGCGCGGCCTGTGCAGCAAACCCGTGCGCTGCAACCGTGCTGCATTCCCCAGCCCCAACCCGGCGGTCCCAAGCGGTCCCCCGACGGTCGAAACCCCAGCAAACGCGACTAACCCCCCGACGTGGCGGAAAGCCGGACAGATGAGCTAGATAGGAGCGCTCGAGGCGCTCAGTGCTCGACGTAGGCCGCGCGCAGCCGGATTTCGCGCGTCCCGGCGAACGTCTGTTGCGTGACCGGGACCGTCGAATAGTTCACGTCGAACTGGGTGCCCGCGGCCCGGAGCGTCGACGGCGTCGCCGTGCCGGCGCTATCGCCTGTCTGGCGGGCGACGATGAAGCGCTGGGCGCCGGGAGTAAGGCGGATCTGCGTCCTCCACCACTTGGGGTCGAGGATCGAGCCGGTGGCGCCCTTCGTCGACGTCGCGATGGCCGAATCGAACGCGACCGACCCGAAGTTAGCCAGCGGCAGCGCCTGGCACGCGTACTGGTTGATGCACTCGGAAGGGGCCTCGACGACCCACTCCGCCGAGCTCACGTCGATGCTTGGGGCGAACATGGTCTTTCGGAACGTCCGATGGCGGGTCCAGTTCTGGAGCACAAGCGTGACCTGGTGCCCGACGACGGTCACGGTGGCGTGCACGACGTCGCCGGGGTGGACCGCGAACGAGATCGTTTTCGACGGTGCGGGCACGAGTTCGTACCAGGCGCTCGAGACCGCGTTCCCCGCGGCCTTGCAGTCGACCTCGGTGCCGATCTGCTCGAGTGCGTTCGAAGTCGGCTTGAAGCCGCCGATCCCGACCCACACCGCCGAATAGCTCGATTGGCCGGCCACGCAGGAGGCTGCGGGCTGCGTCCAGGTCCCCGAAACCGTGCGGAACGACACACCGGGGCGGTGCACGGCGTATCCGGCCCAATTCGAGCTCGTAGTTGTCTTCGCGAACGCTGCCGGCGCGGAGCACAGGACGGCGGCAACGATCGCCGGTGCCACAAGCCCCGCCCTGGTCCGTCCATCGCGAATCTTCCTCAAATGCCTACTCCTTGGCAGCCTGAAGGATCGCCGTCGCGCGCCCCAGGCAGTCATACATTTGTCCGGTTGCCCCGTTTCCACTTAACGTGACCGGACGGCAGGTCTTTGCGACCACATCCATCGCCGCCTGGCTGCCGGTACGAGTGTCCCCCGGCGCCGTTACCCCCTGCGTATCGTCGGTAATCACCCACCGCAGGCGACCCGCCCGCACCTCCATAGCGATCCAGCTGGCCGTCACCGAGCTCTCTCGCCCGGAGAACCCACCAAGGCCCGCGACGTTCGTGTAGCCCTCGAGGATGGCCGTGGCGGCGGTGCTCTGACTGGAGACGCCGATTTCGCCGCCTCCGTGTTCGGCTACGTACGTTTCGGCCGCCGTCAGGGAGGCGGTGTCGCCGCCGAACCCGCCACCGCCGCCTGAGCCGCCGGTGCCGGCCGACGAACCAGGATTCTGGAACAGCTGGCTGACCGCAGGCCCGCCGCCGCCGAATCCGCCAGCGCCTGCGCCACCGCCGAAGCGCCCGCGTCCGGCGCCGAGCCCGCCAGGGCCGCCACCGCCCGGCCCGCCGCCACCGAACGACGCGCTCTCCGGCCCTCCGGCCGGGAACGTGCTGCTGGTGGCGTGCCCAACGGTCTGGACGGCCCACGCCGACGGCGCCGCGAGCAGCGCCGCCATCGCCACGGCGACGACGATCCCGCGATACCGACCAGCGCCCTCGATCGCCAGCAGAACCGCGCACACGCCGGCGATGCCGATCAGGACCGGCTTGGCCCAGGGCATGGCATCGCCGAGCTCGCCGAGCACCACGAGCTCCGTGATAGCGCCGGCGGCGATCGCGAGCGGGGCGACCACGCGAGCCGCACGCCCGTCGAGCGCGCCGCCGAGCGACCGCGGAAGCATCAGGCCTGCGCCTGCGCCGACGAGCATCGCCGCCCACGGCGCGAGGAACGAGACGTAGTAGGGATGGAAGATCCCCGAGGCGAAGCTGAACACGACCGCCGTGGTGAGGAACGCGCCGCCGACCGCGACCAGCCAGGCCGTCCGCGGGTCGCGCCGGCGAAGCCGAGTGAGCACGAGCAGCGCGAGCCCGGCGACCACGGCGAACCCGAGGAGCCATCCGGCCTGGTCGCCGAGGGAGGACTGGAGCAGCCGGAACGGGCCCGTTGCACCGCCAAACAGGCTGCCGCCGAAGCCGCCTCCGGCGCCGCCTCCGGGCCCGGCCCCGCCCGCTGGGCCACCGGTTTGCCCGGCGACCCGGCCCAAGCCGTTGTATCCAAAAATCAGTGACCAGACGCTGTTGTCAGAGGTGCCGGAGATCCACGGCCTGTCCGCGGCCGGCGTCAGCGTCACGAGCAATGGCCAGGCCAGCCCGACGACAGTCATGGCCGCCCCGCCGGCCAGCAGCTGACGGAAGGCCCTGAAGCGCTCAGCCCAGGTCGAGCCCCAGCGGCTCCACATCCAGGCGATCGCGATCCCGGGCACGACGAACAGCGCCACGGCCATCTTCGTCTCGAACCCGAGGCCCACGCACACGCCGCTCAGCACCAGCCACTTGGTCCTGCCGGTCTCGAACGCGCGCACGGCGCACCACAGCGCCGCCACGCAGCACAGGATCAGCAGCTCGTCGGGGTTGTTGTGGCGCGCGATCGCGACCGTGATCGGCGTCAGCGCGAATGTCAGGCCGGCGACCGACCCGGCGACGCGGCCAAACATCCGGCGCGTCATGTCGTAGACGAGCGCGACAGCCGCGACGCCCATCAGCGCCTCGGGCACGAGGATGCTGAGCGGGTGGAAGCCGAACACCCGGACGGAGAGGGCCTGGACCCAGAACGCCAGCGGTGGCTTGTCGACCGTCATCAGCCCGGTCTTGTCGAGCGAGGCGAACAGGAAGTCGTGCCAGCTCGTGCTCATCGACTTGACCGCGGCGGAGTAGTACGTGTTCGCCCAGCCGTTGATGCTGAGGTCCCAGAGATTCAGGACCGCGGTCAGCGCGAGGAGCGCGAGCAGCTCCGGGTAAGCGAACAGCGACGCCAGACGGGAGCGACCGTCGGTCCGCGCCGAGCGCGCTCCCGCCCACCGGCGCGCCGGATACGACAGCGAGCTCACGGCGCGAGCATGGGTCGGCGGGGCACGGGCAGCGCGGGGCGAGCGCCGGGCGCGTCGCCCGCCGGGGGGCGATGCACGAGCAGCCGCATGACGCCGCGGAGATCGGCGAGCGCCGTCGGCACGATGTCGGCGCGCGAGTCGCCGGTCCGCACCCAGTCGACCGGGACCTCGTGGATCCGGAGCCCGCGGCGCTGCGCCAGCATCAGCAACTCGGTGTCGAAAAAGGATTCGTCGTCGGCCACGCACGGCATCAACTGATGGGCGACCTCGGAGCGGATCGCCTTGAAGGCGCACTGGGCGTCGCTGAACCGTGCATGGAGCGCGATCCGCAGCAGGCCGTTGTAGGCGCGCGTGTTCAGCTCGTTCATGGGACTGCGCGTCACGCGTGCCGCACGATGAAGGCGCGTGCCGATCGCGAGGTCGCTGTGCCCGGCCACCAGCGGGGCCACGAGCGGCAGCAGCGCGCTGAGGTCCGTGGAGAGGTCGGGGTCCATGTAGCCCACGACGTCGGCTCCGCTCGCCGTCCATGCCGTTCGCAGCGCAAGGCCCCGACCCTTCGCCCGCAGATGCATGGCGCCGACCTCAGGAAGCTCGTACATCAGCCGGCGGGCAACCCCAAGCGTCCCGTCGGTGCTCGCGGCGTCGACGATCGTGATCTGCCACGAGAACGGAAACCCGCGAGAGAGGTAGCCGTGAAGCATCCGCACCGACGCCTCGAGCGCAGCCCGCTCGTTGCAGACGGGGATGGCGATGTCGAGGTCCGTGTGGGCTGACCCGCTCATGGCGTCAGGGCTGGTCGGGCGCGCGGTGCGCTTCGGCGTAGACGCCGGCCGCGGCCATGGCGGCGAACACGCCCGCGGCCATCGCGGCGAGGGTCCAGGACAGGATGGTCATCATCGGTTCTCCTCGATGTGAGTGGAGTGGGCTTCGAGGAGAATCGGCCAGGGGGCGAAGGCTGTGTGAAGACGTCACTAAGAGCGACGTAGGAGTCCCGGCCACGCCGCCGGTCCTAGAGTAAGAACGACCCTTTAGACCAGGAGAAATGAACCGTGATGCCCAATTCCTTCGACGCCAAGGCGACGCTCACCGTCGGGGAGCGCGCATATGAGATCTTCCGGCTCGACGCGCTCCAGGCGAAGTACGACATCGCGCGGCTGCCGTTCTCGCTGAAGGTCCTGCTCGAGAACCTGCTGCGCAACGAGGACGGGGAATCGATCCGCGCGCAGGACGTCGAGGCACTCGCCACCTGGGATGCCGGCGCCGAGCCGGGCACCGAGATCTCGTTCACGCCGGCGCGCGTGCTGATGCAGGACTTCACCGGGGTGCCGGCGGTGGTCGACCTGGCCGCGATGCGCGACGCGATGCGCGCGATGGGCGGCGACCCCGCCAAGATCAACCCGCTCGCACCGGCCGAGCTCGTGATCGACCACTCGGTCCAGGTCGACGTGTTCGGGTCGAGCGTGGCGTTTGCGCGCAATGCGGAGCTCGAGTTCGAGCGCAACCGCGAGCGCTACGCGTTCCTGCGCTGGGGACAGGGGGCGTTCGAGAATTTCAAGGTGGTTCCGCCGGACACCGGGATCGTCCACCAGGTCAATCTCGAGTACCTCGCGCGCGTGGTGTTCGTCAACGATGCGCGCGGACAGGCTTATCCGGACACGCTGGTCGGGACCGACTCGCACACGACGATGGTCAACGGCCTCGGCGTGCTCGGCTGGGGCGTCGGCGGGATCGAGGCCGAGGCGGCGATGCTCGGACAGCCGATGTCGATGCTGATCCCGCAGGTGCTCGGCTTCAGGCTGACCGGAGAGCTGCAGGAGGGCGCCACGGCCACGGATCTGGTTCTGACCGTTACCGAGATGCTGCGCGCGCGGGGCGTCGTCGGCAAGTTCGTCGAGTTCTACGGCGAGGGCCTGGCCCGGCTGCCGCTCGCGGACCGGGCGACGATCGGCAATATGTCGCCCGAGTTCGGCTCGACCTGCGCGATCTTCCCGATCGACGCCGAGACGCTGCGGTACCTGGAGTTCTCTGGACGGCCGCGCGAGCTGATCGATCTCGTCGAGGCTTATTCCAAGGAGCAGGGGCTGTGGCATGACGAGAGCTCCGAGGAGCCGACGTTCACCGACCGACTCGAGCTCGACCTCTCGACGGTCGTGCCCAGCATCGCTGGCCCGAAGCGCCCGCAGGATCGGGTGTCGCTGACCGAGTCCAAGCCGGCCTTCCGGATGGCGCTCGAGGGCTACCTGCCCGAGGAGGACTCCGAGGATGAGGCGCTCGAGGAGAGCTTCCCGGCTTCAGACCCGGTTGCGACCCACGTCCCGAACGGCGTCGGGCACGAGCCGGGCAGTGGCACGGGCGGGACGCAGGTGACCGAGCGGCGCTCGACCCGGGTGCCGGTGACGATGGCCGACGGAACCGAGACCGAGCTCGACCACGGGCACGTCGTGATCGCGGCGATCACGAGCTGCACGAACACCTCGAACCCATCGGTGATGCTCGGCGCCGGGATTCTGGCCCGAAACGCCGTGCAGAAGGGGCTCAGCGTCAAGCCGTGGGTGAAGACCTCGCTCGCCCCGGGCTCCAAGGTGGTGACCGAGTACCTCGACCGCGCCGGGCTCACCGAGTACCTCGACGAGCTCGGGTTCAACCTGGTCGGGTACGGGTGCACGACCTGCATCGGCAACAGCGGCCCGCTGCCGACCGAGGTGTCCGCGGCCGTGCAGGACAGCGACCTCGCGGTCGTCTCGGTGCTGTCGGGCAATCGCAACTTCGAGGGGCGGATCAACCCCGACGTGAAGATGAACTACCTGGCCTCGCCGCCGCTGTGCGTCGCCTACGCGATCGCCGGGACGATGGATATCGACCTGTACGACGAGCCACTGGGCGAGGACCGCCACGGCCAGCCAGTGCTCCTGGCGGACATCTGGCCGAGCGCCGCCGAGGTGGCCTCGGTCGTGGAGGACGCCGTCCAGTCGGACATGTTTCACAAGAGCTACGGCGAGGTGTTCGACGGCGACGATCGCTGGAACTCGCTCGAGGTTCCGTCCGGTGAGCTGTTCGAGTGGGACCCACGCTCGACCTACGTGCGCCGGCCTCCGTTCTTCGACGAGATGCCGCGCGAGCCCGTGCCGCCGGAGGACATCGAGCGGGCGCGAGTCCTGGCGGTGCTGGGCGACAGCGTGACCACCGACCACATCTCGCCTGCGGGGTCGATCAAGCGAGATGGGCCGGCCGCCCATTACCTCAACGAGCACCACGTCGAGTCGCGGGACTTCAACTCGTACGGCGCTCGGCGCGGCAACCACGAAGTGATGATGCGCGGCACGTTCGCGAACATCCGTCTCCGGAATCTGATCGCCCCGGGAACTGAGGGGGGCGTGACCGTGTATCTGGGCGCAGACGGCCACGGCGAGCAGATGTCGATCTACGACGCCGCCATGAAGTACATGGAGGTCGATATCCCCCTGATCGTGCTCGCGGGCAAGGAGTACGGCTCGGGGTCATCGCGCGACTGGGCGGCCAAGGGCACGCGGCTGCTGGGGGTTCGGGCCGTGATCGCGGAGAGCTTCGAGCGGATCCATCGGTCTAATTTGGTCGGGATGGGCGTTCTGCCTCTGCAGTTCGCTTCCGGCGAGTCAGCCGCGGCTCTGGGGCTCACCGGCCGCGAGACGTACACGATCGCGGGGATCGCCGGCGCCGACCCGATCCCCCGGGAGCTGATCGTCCGCGCCGACGACAAGGAGTTCCCGGTGATCGTCCGGATCGACACGCCGAAGGAGCAGCGCTACTTCGCTCACGGCGGGATCCTGCAATACGTCTTGCGCCAGCTACTCGGGTAGCCGTTGCCCTGCCGATGGCGATCAGGTCACGTATTTGTCAACCTGATCGCCATCGGCCGGTGTTTGCAGGGCGTTTCCGCGGGTAGCCCGAGCGCATCGTGGCAACGATCCGACACCTAGCCCGGTGGCTGGCGAGGCAGATCGCCGACCACGACGCGGCCCCGGTCCCGGCGTACGACCCGCCGGCTCGGATCACGGTGTTCTCGACGACTGGCGGGGACTAGGCCGCCGGGCGCAGCGCCTCGAGCTCCCGGCTCTCGGCGAGCTCTGCGAGCGCCTTGCGCTCGAGCTTGCGGACCGCGTCGGAGGAGATGCCGAGCCGCCTCCCCGCCTCGCGGAGCGGCGTCGGCTCGTCGTCGCCGATTCCGTATCGGAGCATGACCACGTTTCGCTCGACCTCGGGCAGGCGTTCGAGCGCCCGGTGCAGGGCGTCGTCGCGCGCCGCGTCCTCGACCTCTTCGTGCGGAGGGCTGTCGTCGCTGGCCAGCAGGGCGCCCAGCGTGGTCTCCTCCTCCTCGCCGACGGGACGGTCGAGGCTGGTCACGACGCGGGCGATGTCCCGGGTGGCGCGAACCTCGCGCACCTCGAGCTCGGCGGCCGCCGCGGTCTCCTCGTCGGTCGGCTCGCGTCCGAGATCCGCCACCAGCGCGGCGCGGGCCCGCCCGATCCGCCGCTCGCGCTGCCCGATATGGACGGGGACCCGGATCGGCCGGGCGCGGTTGGCGATCGCACGCTGAATCGACTCCCTGATCCAGAAAGTGGCGTAGGTCGAGAACTTGTACCCCTTGCGCCAATCGAACTTCTCGGCGGCCCGGATCAGACCGAGCATCCCCTCCTGGATCAGGTCCAGCAGGGGCAGGTCGAGTCCCTCGTAGCTGCGCGCGTTGGAGATGACCAAGCGCAGGTTCGAGTTGACCAGGCGCTCCTTGGCGGCGAGGTCGCCGCGCTCGATCCGCCGGGCCAACGCGGCTTCCTCGGCGCGCGTCAGCAGGCGATGCCTGCGGACCTCGGCCATGAACAGCGACATCGAGTCCATCGTCCGCTCGGGCATCTCGTGGGAGCGATAGGCGGCGTCGGTCGGATCGCGATAGCCATCGGGCCGATCGCGATCGGGCTGCTCCCCGTGGATCTCAATCCCGCGGTCGGCAAGGAGCCCGCGGATGGATTCGAGGTCGGCGTCGCGGCCGTGGATCCCTACCTCCGGCGACATGGTTGACCCACTACCCGTAGCGGGACCGACCAACACGTGCAAGACCGCCTAATGGCGGCACGGACCGCAATCGAGCGCGACTCGAATAGCCTTATTTCAGAATGCCGGTCCCGGAACTGCTCAAAAACCTGCTCACGGCTGCAGGTCCCTCAGGCCACGAGACCGGTCCCGCCCAGGTCTGGCGGGAATATTGCGCCGGGTTCGCCGCCGAAGTGGGTGGCGACCGGGTCGGATCGTCGTACGCCATCGTGCGTGGAACCGGGGACGGCCCACAGCTCGCTGTCGTCGGCCACATCGACGAGATCGGCCTCCACGTCTCCCACATCGAGGACGACGGCTACCTCCGGTTCGGGCAGGTGGGCGGCTGGGACGCGGGCGTGCTGATCGGTCAGCGGGTGAAGCTGCATACGCGCGACGGCGATCTGATCGGGGTGATCGGCCGCAAACCGGTCCATCTACTGAAGGACGAGGACCGCAAGAAGGTGCCCGAGCTCAAGGAGCTCCACATCGACATCGGCGCCAAGGACGGCGACGAGGCGCGCAGCCTCGTCCGTATCGGCGACGTCGGCGTGATCGACGCCGATCCGATCGACTTCCGTCACGGCCGCGTGGTCTCGCGCTCCCTGGACAACCGCGTCGGCTGTTATGTCGCCGCCGAGAGCGCCCGCCTCGTGGCCGAGGCCGGCGGCGCCCGCGGCGACGTCATCGCGCTCGCAGTCACCCAGGAGGAGACCACGTTCGCGGGCGCGCGCACGAGCGCGTTCGCCCACGACCCCGACGTCGCGATCGTCGTCGACCTGACGTTCGCCACCGACCAGCCCGGGGTCGAGCTCGGGCCGATCACCAAGCACCCGCTCGACTCCGGTCCGGTGATCGCGCGGGGAACGTCGCTCCACCCGCTCGTATTCGAGCTCCTGTACGACGCGGCCCAGGCCGAAGGCATCGAGTTCACGCTCGAGTCGCTCGGCAAGGGCACGGGCACCGACGCCGATGCGATCCATCTGAGCCGCGCCGGCGTGGCCACGGGACTCGTCTCGATCCCGTGCCGATATATGCACTCGCCGGTCGAGATGGTCTCGGTGGCGGACATCGACGCGGCCGCGCGCCTGATCGCGGCGTTCGCGCGGCGGCTCGAGCCAGGCACCTCGTTCGACCGCTGAGCTCGCGCGCGCTCGTGCTGCTGCTGTTCGACATCGACGGGACGCTGCTCTCAGGAGCGACCAAGGCTCACAGTCAGGCGCTCGACCGCGCGATCCGCGAGGTGCATCACGTCGACCCGCGTGATCTGCGCAAGCAGATCGGCCCCGCCGGCCGGACCGACGGCGAGATCGCCCGGCTGATCCTGCTCGACCTGGGGGTCTCGGCGTGGCGCATCGACGAGCTCGCCGCTTCGGTGCGCGAGACCTGCTGGCGGATCTACGCCGAGATCTGCCCTCTCGACCTCAGCGATCGCGTGGTCCCGGGCATCCCGGAGATCCTGTCCTGGCTCGGCGGACGCGATGGCGGGACGCTCGGGCTCGTCACCGGCAACTTCGAGCCGATCGCGCGGCTGAAGCTGAAGCGGGCTGGCATCGGCCGCTGGTTTGCGCCGGAGATGGGGGCGTTCGGGACCGATTCCGAGGATCGGGCCGCGCTTCCGGGGATCGCCCGCCGGCGGGCCGGGCGGTCGCGGAGCGGGCGCGCGGGGATCCCGGTTCCGCGCGAGCAGACGATCGTGATCGGAGACACCCCGCGCGACATCGCCTGCGCGCGGGCCGACGGGGTCCGGTGCGTGGCCGTGACGACCGGCCAGTACGGGCCCGAAGAGCTTGCCGGCGCGGACGCGGTGGCGCGTGACGCTTTGGAGTTGCGAGCGTCGCTCGAAGAGCTAGGCGTGTAGCTGGCGTTCGGGCTGCGAGGCGAGAGCTAGCGCCAGCGCGTCGTCCAGGCCGAGCTCGGCACCGGCGCGGGTGGCGGCCTCCCAGCTCGCCTCGTCGTCGGCTTGGGCGCGGACTTGTGGTTCCCATTTCGCGCGGAGGCGAGCGAGCGACCGATGGCCTCGGGCCGCAGCCAGCGCAACGTCTGCGGCGGCCCAGAGCATCGCTGCCCTGGTGGGGTCTCGTCGGCTTGCGGCGATCGTGGCTGCCGCCGACAGAGCATCCGCCGCCAGGTCGTTGTCCTGGTAGACCGCGCCCGTCTGGATCGCCGCCTGGAGATGCGTTTCCGCAGTTTCAATGTCATCTCGGAGCAGCGAGATGATGGTTCGGTCGACGAGCCCATAGCCGATAACCGGCCGAAAGCCAACCTCTCGCGCTCGGTCGAGCGATTCGCCGATCAGCGTCTCTGCAACTTCGAGCTCATCCGCATCGAAGGCGATTCCGGCGGCGGTGGTCGCGGTGACGGCAATCCCAGCGGCGTCTCCGACCTGTCGAAACAGGGACAGCGCCTCCTCGACCATCGGGCGGGCTCGTTCGGGATCTGCGCGCACGACACTACAGGCGCTGTAGCCGTTCAACACCACCGCCAGCACCCAATCATCGCCGGCGGCGCGAGCGGTTGCGATCGCCTGCTCGTTGCACTCAGTCACACCGTCACCGTTCCCGACCGCGTCCTCCCACCAGCCAAGTGCTCCGAGAGCCAGCGCGGTCATGCGGTGGTCGGCGCGCCGCCGGACAATCGCGAGCCCCTCGAGCAGCAGCGGCTTCCCTGCTTCGAGGTCACCTACTCTCAGCGCGAGCCTCCCGGCGGCGACGAGCGCTCGGCCGCGCGCCGGATCGTCGGCTCGAGCGGCTGCGAGCACCTGGGTAAGGCGACCGCGACCCTCGATCCGGTGACCGCGGATCTCCCAGAACCACATGAGGCTCCCCGCCATCCGCAGTGCGTCCGATGGCTTTTCCGCGGATAGCCAATCGAGAGCCGCGCGGAGGTTCGCATTTTCACGCTCTAACCGATCGAGCCAGCGCACTTCTTCGGGGCCGTGGAGGTTCGGAGCGGCGTGTTCCACCAGGCCGTGGAAGTGCGCGGCGTGCCGTTCGCCGGCTTCGTGCTCGATCCCGTCGGCGGCAGCCTGTTCGAGCGCGAACGCTCTGACCAATTCGAGCATCCAGAAGCGAATTTCGCCGTCCGGGTCATCGCGGCGGCGCAGGAGGCTTTTCTCGGAGAGCGAGATCAGCCCCTCGACGGCCGAGGCTCCCCACATCGATTCGGCTGAATCGATCCGGATTCCACCGATGAACGGAGACAGCCGAGCGAGCAGATTTCGCTCGGCGGGATCGAGCAGCTGATAGCTCCAACCGATCGTCGCCCGCAACGTCCGCTGGCGCTCTGGTAGATCGCGAGGGCCCTCCGGCAGCGCCAGCCGCTCGGCCAGCCGGTTTTCGAGCTGACGCGGTCCGAACACCGCGACCCGTGCCGCCGCGAGCTCGAGTGCCAGTGGCAGCCCGTCCAGCCGCTCGCAGATCCGCTCGATCGCGGCAAGATCGTCCTCGTCGACCTCTAGATCGGGACGGACCGCCCCGGCGCGCGCGAGGAACAGCTCAGCCGCGTAGTCCGGCGGCAGTGGCGGGACCTCTATACGCTGCTCTCCGCGGATCCGGAGCGGCTCGCGACTGGTCGACAAGACGCCGACGCGTGGAGCACCGCCGAGCAGATCTGCCACCACGCCGGTGGCGTCGAGCAGATGCTCGAAGTTGTCCAGGATGAGCAGGAGCTCTCGCGTCGACAGAGCGCGCACCAGCGCTTGCTCGGGCGACTCGCCCGGAGCCGGAGCGACCTCGAGCACCCGCGACATCTCCGCCACCATCACGGCTCGATCCGGGATCGGCGCCAGCGGCACGATCCAGACCCCATCCCGGTACCGGCCGACCATCGCGGCCGCCACCTCGAGCGCAAGCCTCGTCTTGCCGGAGCCTCCCGGCCCCCACAACGTCAACAGCCGCACCTCGCGTCCCGTGAGCAACTCCAACGCGCGTGACATCTCCTCGTTCCGGCCAACCAGCGGGTTCGCTGGAGTGGGCAGATTCGAGCGGCCGACCGGCGGAGCGGCCCGACGAACAAGCGAGGCGTCCTGCTCGAGAATTTGACCTTGAAGCGCCCTGAGCGCCGGCCCTGGGTCGAGGCCGAGCTGCTCGGCCAGACTCGTGCGGACGCGCTGATACACGTCGAGCGCTTCCGACTGGCGCCCGGAGCGATATAGCGCGGTCATGAGCTGCCCCGCAAAGCTCTCGCGGGTGGGCTCGCGAGCCAGCAGCCCCTCGAGCTCCCCAATCACCTCACCGTGACGTCCCAGCTCGAGGTCCGCGTCGATCCGGGTCTCCAGAGCCACGAGCCGCAGCTCCTCGAGACGACGGATCTCGGGTTGGGCGAACTCCTCGAAGGCAACGTCCGCCAGCGCCGGGCCGCGCCACAGCGCCAGGGCTTGGCTCAGCAGCTCCCCGGCGCCGGCCGCGTCTCCCTGCTCGAGCGCCCGTCGTCCGTCCCGGGCCCGCTCGGCGAACAGCTCGGCGTCCAGTTCACCCGGCGCGAGCGACAGCACATACCCGCCAGCCACCGTACGTATCCGCGGCCCGTCCGGGCGATCCAATGGGGCCAATGCTCGGCGCAGCCGCGACACGCCCATCTGTAGGCGCTTCGCTCCCCCATCGCGCTCCTCACCCCAAACGGCGTCGATAACCATGTCCGCGGATACCGCCCGGTTGACGTGCAACAGCAGGAACGCCAATAACGCCACCTGCCGCGGGCCGCCAAGTAGCAGTGGACGCTGGTCCGCCCACGCCTCGACCGGCCCCAACACGCGAAAAGCGCTCACGCCCAAACCCTCGCGACAAAGCTACCACCCGACCGTGGCCGTTACCCGGTGGTGGCTCGGGGTGACCGGCCGGTTACCGCCCGAGCGGAGTCTTACGGCGCAACGGCACACCACACATCCCAGGAGGGCCAGCCATGCGTCTAAACCACCACCTTCGCGTCATCGCCACCACGGCCACGTCGGTCGCGGCCGGCGCGCCCACTGCACGAGCTCTCGCGTCGCGTAGACACGACCGCCTTCGCCCCGGCGAGATTCGTATCACCTGTGGCTCACGCGGCTCTTAACCATGCCAAAGGCGAACCAAAGGGCCCCAAGGCAGGGCGACGTCACCGAGCGGGGGGACGACGACCCAAAACCGCGCCCGCAAACGTCGGGCAACAGCTAGGAGCACATCATGTCGACGCTACAACCCACCACAGGACTTCGCGACACAATCACAAGCCGATTGGGCACCATCCTGCTCGCGCTGAGCGTTGTGTGCGCGATCGGAGTCGCGGTTCTCATCCTGGTGCCAAGCCGGCACCACGCGCCTAAGCCGATCCCCTCGATCCGCGCCGCACACACGCAGGCCGCGCCGGCCGCGCCGGCCACGGCGGCCACCCCAGCTCCGGCCGGGTCCTTCCGCGACCCGGGCACGCACGCGCTCCTGCTCGTCCACGCCGGTGGGGGCGGCGGGGCACCGCTACCGGCCAATCACTCGCTCGGCCGCATTATCAGGTAAGGCCGGGCGCGGATCGACCGCGCGGGCGCGAGCCTCCCAACGTCGCGTAGGCACGACCGCCTTCGCAGCGCTGGAAGCCAACAAACGAGAGATCGTCGCCGGGACGGACGCCGGCGACGATCCGCGTTCAGGGCGGCCCGATGATTTCCGGGCACCGCCTCGGTCGTAAGGTGTAGACCGGCGACAATCACAGGAGGTCAGGATGCCCGACCACAAGACCGCGACTCGCGAGGAATGGCAGGCCGCTCGCACCGAACTTGCCAAGCTTGAGGACGAGTACGCCGCGCTCGGCCAGAAGGTGACCGAGCAGCGCCGCCAGCTTCCGTGGGTGCCGGTGGAGAAGGAGTACGTGTTCGACACCGAGGACGGCAAGAAGACGCTCGCCGAATTGTTCGACGGCCGCTCGCAACTCCTCGCCTACAACGTGATGTTCGGTCCCGACTACGAGATCGGGGCATGCCCGGGCTGCACGAGCCTCGCGGATGAGCTCAGCGGCGGGCTCGTCCATCTCAACCACCGCGACGTGACGTTGATCTGCTTCTCGCGCGCGCCGATCGACCGGCTCACCGCGTACAAGCAGCGCATGGGTTGGGAGTTCCCGTACGTCTCCACCTATCGCACCGACTTCCCGTTCGACTTCGGGATCGCGATGACGCCCGAGCAAGCGCAGCAGATTCCCGAGATAAAGTCGATGATCGAGAGTCCGCCCGAGTGGCTTCAAGACTGGAGCCGGCAGATCGGAGCGAAGCTCGAGGACGGCCTACGCGAGGGTCCGAGCTGGATCGCCTTCGCCCGCGAAAACGGCACCGTGTACCACACCTATACGGTGATGGCGCCCGATCCGTTCGTGGCGCCCTACCACTCGTTCCTGCTCAAGCGAACGCCGTTGGAGCCGGCATCGGAGGTCTTCGCCTGGCGGAAGGACGAATACCCCGACTGATCAGCCGCGGACGAGCTTCTTGTAGGTGATGCGCTTCGGGCGGTCGGCGTCGGCGCCGAGCTGCTCGTGTCGGAAGTCCTCGTAGGCCTCGAAGTTGCCCTCGAACCAGCGGACCTCCGAGTCGCCCTCGAACGCGAGCACGTGCGTGGCGATCCGGTCGAGGAACCAGCGATCGTGCGAGACGATCACGGCGCAGCCGGCGAACGTCAGCAGCGCCTCCTCCAATGCCCGGAGCGTGTCGACGTCTAGGTCGTTGGTCGGCTCGTCGAGCAGCAGCAGGTTCCCGCCGGTGCGGAGCAGCTTCGCCAGGTGAAGGCGGTTGCGCTCGCCGCCTGAGAGCTTCGCGACCTTCTTCTGCTGGTCTGAGCCCTTGAAGTTGAAGCCGGCGACGTAGGCGCGGCTGTTCACGGTCCGGTCGCCGAGCTTGATCTGGTCCTGGGCGCCCGAGATCTCCTCCCAGACGTTCTTGTCGGGGTCGAGGGCGTCACGCGATTGGTCAACGTAGGCGAGTTCGACCGTATCCCCGATTTTGAGAGAGCCCGCGTCAGGCTGCTCCTGTCCGGTGATCATCCTGAGCAACGTGGTCTTGCCGGCGCCGTTAGGGCCGATCACGCCCACGATCCCCCCACGGGGCAGGTTGAAGCTGAGATCGTCGATGAGCACGCGGTCGCCGTAGGCCTTGCGCAGACCGGTCGCCTCGACCACGGTGTCGCCGAGACGCGGACCGGCGGGAATGTGGATCTGGACCTGGTCGAGCTTGACGTTGCGGTCCTGGGCGAGCAGCGCCTCGTACGCGTTCAGGCGGGCCTTCGGCTTGTTGCGACGCGCGCTGGCGTTGAGCCGGACCCACTCGAGCTCCTGGTCGATGGTGCGCTTGCGAGCGCTCTCCTGCTTCTCCTCCTGTTGGAGGCGGGCACGCTTCTGCTCGAGCCAGCCGGAATAGTTGCCCTGGTACGGGATCCCGCGCCCGCGGTCGAGTTCGAGGATCCAGCCGGCGACGTTGTCGAGGAAGTAGCGATCGTGCGTGATCGCGACGACGGTGCCCTTGTAGTCGTGGAGGTGATGCTCGAGCCAGGCGACGGACTCGGCGTCGAGGTGGTTGGTCGGCTCGTCGAGCAGGAGCAGGTCTGGCTGGCGGAGCAGCAGCCGCGCGAGCGCGACGCGCCGCTTCTCGCCACCGGAAAGCGTCGCAACCTCGGCCTCGCCGGGCGGGGTCCGGAGCGCGTCCATCGCGATCTCGAGCGTGGTGTCGAGGTTCCAGCCGTCGACGGCGTCGATCTGCTCCTGAACGCGTGAGAACTCGTCGGCGGTCCCGTCGGAGTAGTTCATCGAGAGCTCGTTGAACCGGTCGAGCAGGGCCTTCGTCTCGGCGACGCCGTCCTCGATGTTCTCGCGGACGTTCTTTGACTCGTCGAGGTGCGGCTCCTGCTCGAGCAGCCCGACGGTCGCGTTTGCCCCGAGCTGGGCCTGGCCGCCGAACTCGGTGTCCTGCCCCGCCATGATCTGCAGCAGAGTCGACTTGCCGGCGCCGTTGTAGCCGATCACGCCGATCTTGGCGCCCGGCAGGAACGAGAGGGAAATGTCCGTCAGGACCTCGCGGTCGGGCGGATAGCGGCGCGAGAGCTTGTAGGTGGTGAAGATGTACTGGGTCGACATGTGGTCGCACCTAGGATAGGAGCCCGTCCGTGCTGCGAGTCCTCGCCGCTCTGTTCGCGCTGGTCGCGGTCGCGTGTATGACGGTCGCGATCGTCGGGATGGTTACTGGCCGGCCGGGGGACCGCGCCGGATTGCTGGTCAGGGCGGCGGCGGTCATGTGCTTCGTCACCGCGGTGGTGCTGAACATCGCCGCGCACTGACTGCGCCGTATCCTTGTGCGCTCAACCTACGGTCCCGAGGAGAGCGAGCATGGCGAAGGTCGTGTACACGGCAGAGGCAACAGTCACGGGCGGACGTGAGCACGGACACGGCAAGACCACCGACGGCGAGCTCGACGTGCGGTTGCGCCCGCCCACCGAGGGCGGCGGCACCAATCCCGAGCAGCTGTTCGCGGTCGGCTACGCAGCGTGCTTCGAGGGCGCGCTCGGCGTCGTCGCCCGGCGCGAGCGCAGGGACGCCAGCGACGCTTCAATCGACAGCAAGGTGAGCCTGATCACGACCGAGGAACGCGGCTTCAACGTGGCCGTCGAGCTCAACGTCACGCTTCCCCAGGTGCAGGACCCAGAGGAGGCCAAGCGGATCGTCGCCGAGGCGCACAAGGTGTGTCCATACTCCAACGCCACCCGGGGCAACGTCGAGGTCACGCTGACCGCGAACGGCCAGCCGGTCTAGTTCTCGGGCTGCCAATCGCTCACGACCCACTGGCCGGGGCGCGCCTCGGTCACGGTGGCGAGCGCGAGGTGCCAGGCGGGTTTGAGGCCTTGGTAGGCGGTGGTGTTCGTGGCGGTGGTCGACTCGAGCGTCACGACGACGTACTGGTTGCGGCCGTGAGCGACTAGAGGCGCGACCGCCTCGACCGTGCCGCTGTTCGCGATCCCGCCTCGTTTCAATTCGTAGTCGCCGGCGGTCTGCGCGGCAGCGAGAGTCACCGCCGCGCGCGCCTGGCCGACGCTGCGCGCGGCCAGCGACCGCATGTCGGCCGACACCGTCAGGGCGTTCCAGTTGATGTAGGTGGTGGCGAAGGCGCGGATGGCGGCCGCGGCGTCGGGCGCGGGGTGCGCGGCGGTCTGACGCGGGGGTGGCGGAGACGGGTATTCGTGGGTGGCGTTCGCCTGCGCGACCGGGGAGGGCGCGTGCCGTGGGGCATGACCGCCGCAGCCGGCGCAGGCGAGTACGCAGCCGGCGCAGGCAAGTACGCGGCCGGCCGCGAGTGCGAGACGAAGTGCGGTCATCGACCGACTGGGTGCCGGTTCATAGACCCACCGGGTGCCGGACGACGAACCCGCCGTCGGTTCGGATCAGCGGATGCCAGCCAATCCCGGTGCTTCCGTCATCCGCGCCGTCGGCGTGGGTATCCCATCGGAGACCGGCCACGTACATGAAAACGTGGTCGGCGTTCGCGTACAGGGTGACCCACTGGCCGGGCCCGGGCTGCCCGAACGACTCGAGCGCCGCCGACGGCCCGCCGTAGCCGACGGGCAGCAGTCCGCCGCCGTACAGCAGGCGTTCGACGCTGCTCGAGCAGTCATACGACGGAGCGATCGCCGACAGCGCGAGGCCGTGACCGCCGCCGTACAGATACGGCTTGCCGACGATCTGGTTGCCGGCCGCGATGATCTGCCTGACGGCGAGCGGCGCGTCTGCCGGCGCCGCGGCGAGCCCGTTCGGGAGGAGCTGGGCGCGGTCGGCGGTGGTCACCGGGACGCCCTCGACTGCCTGCGGAGCGCACGTCGCCGGGTCCTCCTGAGCCGTCGAGGTCCCGATCAGCGCCGGCGCCGTCTCCGAGGAGGAGGCTAGCCCCAGAACATCGCCGGCTCCCGTTTGCGGGGGGCGCTCGATCTTCACGAGGCCCGACCACAGTCCGTTCTCGTACGGGATGCCGAGCTGCCGAGCGAGCTCCCACCACAGGTCGAGCACCCGCGCCAGCCCGTCGATCGGTCCGCCGCCGAAGCCGATGTCGCGCTTGTACGCGATCGCCGACCGATCGCCCCAGGTGATGCGGAGCGGAGTGAGGTACGGAAGGCCGCCCATCGCGGTGGCCGTCTGGAACGTGTAGCCGCCGAGCTCAGCGTAGCTGTCGGGGAGTTGGAGGAGGTTCGCGCCGGAGGATCCGACGACGCCGCTGCTGGGGTCGCCGGGGCCGCCGTACTCGGTGGCGCCGACGAGCTGGCCTGTTCCGGGCGGGCCGAGCACGATGCCCGCGGCGGCGCCCGCGCCCGTCGCGGGCGCGGGGCTGCAGCCGGTGCCGCCCGGCGTGAACACGCTAGTGATGAGCGCAAGCACCGCGACCGCGAGACCGGCGACCACGACCGTCGCAATTGCGCCTGAGAGGAGGAGGCCGCCACCGGTTCGCTTACCGACCACGGTGTCGAGAATACGGCCTGCCGAATGGTACTGAGTCTAATTGAAACTAATCTGTTATAGGTCGAGGCGCGCGCCGCGGTGGGCGGCGTGACCTGTGCGCGGTCTCCTTGGCTCCGCCGCTAACTTAGAGGCTTCATGCCTCGGATCCTCGATGTAGAGCAGGCGATGCTCCTCCTGGAGCTCGAGCCGCCCTTCGATCAGCGCGGCGTGCAGCTCGCGCGCCGGCGAATGGCCAAACGCTGGCACCCGGACATCGCGCCTCCTGGGCGCCAGCATGAGCATCAGCGGCACCTCCAGGCGATCAACGAGGCTGCCGACCAGCTCGAGCAGCTCGCCGAGCAGTCACGCGGCGGCCGGGTCAGCCGCAACGCCGTCAAGGTCTCGGCGGCGGCTGCACGCAAGGCCCGCGAGGACGCCGGCCGGCGCGCGTACGAAGCGGAGCAGCGCGAGCGCGCGGCCGCAGAGGATCGCGCCAAGAATGACCCGTTCGGCTCGCGCGTGCCCGATCACTCGGTCGTCCACCGCTACGCCAGATGCACTTCGTATCCGGAGTGGGGCGTCGGCAGCGTGACCGGGATTTACTTCTCGGGCGACGGGGACGACGTGCAGCAGTGGGCGCGCGTCAAGTTCTCGATCGGCATCCGGACCGTCCCAGCCGGCTCGCTCCAGTTCGTCGACTTCTCCAAGCCCGACGCGGCCGCCGACCGGGTGGAGCGGTTCATGACCGCGGCGCAGCACGCGCTCGCCGAGGGCGACGCCGCGCTGGCCGCACAGCGACTGATCTACGCCCGCGACGCGGATCCGTCGAACCCGGTCGTGCTCCGACTGCTGACGAGCGCGTTCTGGCAGGCCGGCAACCTCCTCGCCGCCGCCCGCACGGTGCGGGACTGGGCCCGGGCGGAGACCGATCGCCCCACCCCCGAGCGGTTCGCCGCCCGGATCTACGAGGACATGGGCGCGATCGACCTCGCCGCCGAGGCGGCCGAGCGGGCCGCCAACCGCGCGCCCAACGACCCCTCGGCGTGGGAGCGGCTCGGGCGCCTGCGTCTGCGGTTGATGGACCGTGCCGGCGCGATCTCGGCGCTCGAGAAGGCGAGGCTGGTCGGACCGACCATCGACGGGCTGCTGTCGCTCGCGCTCGCGTACCACCTCGCCGGCGACGTCGGCGCCGAGGTGTCGGCCGCGGAGGCCGCCACCCGTCTCGACCCCGAGTCGCGCAGCGCCTGGGCGAGCTACGCCCACGCGCTCGCCCGCACCGATCGGATCAGCGAGTGCATCGAGGCCTGTCACCGCGCGCTGGGGCTCGGTGACGACCCCGAAGTCGCGGACCTGCTGGCGCAGGTCGAGGCGTCGCGCCCGCGTGCCTTGTCGGAGCGCGCCGCTGAGCGGAGCGCGCCGCTTAGCGGAGGGCGCGGCTCGGCGGAGCGCGCCGCTTAGCTACGCGATCGAGCCTTCGCGGCCGCACACCGGGCACGACTCGCCGGCGCCGAGCGGCCGGCCGCCGCACCCGGGGCAGTTCTCGACGGCTTCGAGCACTCCGAGCAGCTCGCCGACGCGGCACACCAGCAGCCGCTCCTCCTCGACCTCGATCCACACCCCGGCTGACGCCGGAAACACGACGTGGTCGCCGGGGCGGACCGGCATCGCGATCCCGACGTTCTCCCACCAGTCGAGTCCGGGGCCGACCGCGAGGACGATGCCGTGCTGAGGCGGCGGTTCCTCGGATCCGGGTGGCACGATCAGGCCGGAGCGACGGACCCGGTCAGGGTCGAGCTCCTTGATCACGACGCGGTCGAACAGGGGGCGTAGCTGGTTGCGCATGGTGTTGCCGCCCCTGATCATAGGGCGGGCCGCCGCCACGATCGGCGCGCCCACCGCGCCTACTGGTCAGGCGATTCGCGCGCCCGCTTCTTGCCCTGGCCGATGATGTCGGCCGGATCAGGCGGTCTGATCGGCTCATCGAACGAAGGCCGGACGCTGTGGCCGCAGCCCCCGCAGCGTTCTCGGTCCTGATCGTTGACGGTGCCACAGACTGGGCATTGCCAGCTCGAGCGGGTGGTCCAGCGGCCTGTCGGGTCCGGCATCGAAGTCCTCCCGTCTGGTTACCGCTTTCTGGTCGGGGCGATTGTAGATCGGTCCGATCGCGCCCGTACCGTTCGCGGCCATGCGCCTGATCGTCGCCCGCTGCGAGGTCCGTTATTGCGGACGACTGAATGCGCTGTTGCCCGAGGCGCTCCGGCTGATCATCGTCAAGGCCGACGGGTCGGTGCTCGTCCATGCCGACGCCGGCGGCTACAAGCCGCTGAATTGGATGACGCCCCCGACCGTGATCGAGGAGTTGCCCAGCCAGATCGTGGTTCGCAAGCGGGCAAAGTCCGACGGCGACCGGCTGGAGATCGACATCGCCGAGGTGCTGTCCGACGTGACGCACGAGATGGGAACTCCCGATGAGGACACCGCGCTCACCAAGGACGGCGTCGAGGCCCATCTCCAGGAATTGCTGGCCGAGCGGCCGGCGTGGTGCGGCGACGGGCTCCGGCTCGTCCGGCGCGAGTGGCCGACCGACATCGGGCCGGTCGACCTCATGTGCCGCGACTCGGCCGACGAGTGGGTGGCGGTCGAGGTCAAGCGGATCGCCGGGATCGAGGCGGTCGAGCAGCTCACGAGATATCTCGAGCGGATCCGGCTCGATCCCGCCTTCGCGTCGTGCAAGGGCATCCTCGCCGCCCAAACGATCAAGCCGCAGGCCAGCGTGCTGGCAACCGCTCGGGGCATCGACTGCGTCGAGGTCGACCTCGCGGTGCTGCGCGGCGAGCGCCAGCCTGATCTGAGATTGTTCGCGGCGTGAGCGCTGAGGTCGCCGACGCCGAGCCTGCGGTCCTGACCGCGCGAAGCAAGCGCGTACTCACGATCACGATCAACCGGCCCGATCAGCGGAACGCGGTCAACGCCGCGGTGGCGCAGGGCATCGCGGCCGCGCTCGACGACCTCGACGACGACCCCGAGCTCAGCGCCGGCGTGCTCACGGGCGCCGGCAAGGGCTTCTGCGCCGGCATGGACCTGAAGGCGTTCGTCGCCGGCGAGCGGCCCCACGTCGAGGGCCGCGGCTTCGCGGGAATCACCCAACGCGCCGCCGACAAGCCGCTGATCGCGGCGATCGAGGGGTTCGCGGTGGCGGGCGGGCTCGAGGTCGCGCTGGCGTGCGACCTGATCGTCGCATCCAAAGGAACGCGGCTCGGGATCCCCGAGGTCAAGCGCGGGCTGGTGGCCGCCGGCGGAGCGCTTCTCCGGCTGCCGCGCGCGCTGCCCCGCAACGTCGCCAACGAGCTGGCGCTGACCGGCGACCCGATCGACGCCGAGCGCGCCTACGAGCTCGGGCTCGTCAACCGGCTCACCGAACCCGGCGAGGCCTTACCGACGGCTCAAGAGCTGGCCCAGACGATCGCCGCCAACGGCCCGTTGGCGCTGGCCGCCACCAAGCGCATCATGGCCGAGTCCGCGGACTGGCCCGACGCGGAGTTCTTCGCGCGGCAGGGACCGATCCACGAGCCCGTGTTCGCCTCAGAAGACGCGCGCGAGGGCGCGACCGCGTTCGCCGAGCGCCGCGCGCCCGAGTGGAAGGGTCGCTGAGGGCGGGATCCGCCCCAACGCCCGAAGCTACTCGCCGAACATCGTCGCGACAATCGACCGAGACCCGCCGCGGTTGCGGTGCTCGCACAGGTAGATCCCCTGCCACGTGCCGAGGGCCAACCGCCCGCGCGAGATCGGCAGCGTCAGCGACGGCCCGAGTAGCGCGGCCTTGATGTGGGCCGGCATGTCGTCGGCCCCCTCGAGCGTGTGCGTCCAGTAGGGCGCGTCCTCGGGCACCGCCACGTTGAAGTAGGTCTCGAAGTCCCGCCGAACGTCGGGCGAGGCGTTCTCGTTCAGGGCCAGCGACGCCGAGGTGTGCTGGATCAGGAGGTGCAGCATCCCGACGTCGACGTCGCGCATCTCCGGCAGCTCGCCAAGCACCTCGCGCGTCACGAGGTGGAACCCGCGCGCCCGAGCCTCCAGCGTGATCTCCCGCCTCACCCACATCACATATCAGGCAGTCGGGCTACCCGCATGTCGACCCGGGAACCGCGGAACGGCACCCCCTCCGCCTCGAGCAGCCGCCGCTGGCGCTCGCCCTTGGCGAGTGATCCATCGGCGCGCACGACGCGCTGCCAGGGCAAACCCGGGTCGTCGCAGGCGTGCAGTACCGCGCCGGCGACACGCGGCGCGCCCGGCGAGATGTCGCCGTAGGTCCGCACGAAACCGACCGGGATCGCCCGCACGCTCGCGAGAATCCGTCCGGTGCGCGCGTCAGCTGCAGTCAGGGCAATCCCCGCGCAGAGTGACCTCGTGGTCCGTGGTCCGGAACCCGAGCCGGCTGGAGAGCTGATCGATCGAGCGCTCGAGGGCGGGGTCGTGGAACGGCACGAGCTTCCCGCACTGGTCGCACAGCAAGTGATGGTGGTGGTGCTCGCCGGCGGGGTCGGCGGGCTCATAACGGGCGATCCCGTCGCCGACGTCGACGCGGCTGACCAGGTCGTGGGCGTGGAGAAGCTCGAGGACGCGGTAGATGCTCGCTCGGCCGACGGCTCGGTCGCCGCGCCCCCGAGCGCGCAGGGCGTCCTCGATCTCGAGCGCGCTGAGCGCGCAGTCCTGGCGCGGAAAGCAGCTCGATCAGCCTGTCGCGGGCAGCGCCGCGGTGGTGTCCCGCGCGCAGGAGCACGGCACGGGCGTTGTCGGCCCAGTCCGTGTCGGCGTGCGTCGGCATGGCTCGAAGCTTAGTCGTGGACATGGCGTGGTTTCGGACGGATCGGCACGCCGAGCACCCCTGATCAACCATAGATTGAGAATCGGTCTCATTCTCTGTTAGACTAGCGCGTCATGAGACGGCGGTCCATCCTTCCGATATTCCTGTGGCTCGCCGCCGCCGCCGTCTTCGCCGTCGCGGCGGCTGGCTGTGGAGCGAGCGCGGTGGGTAAGCCCACCGGGAACGGGCCGATCACTGCGGTCGGCGCGGAGAACGAGTACGCAAACGTGATCTCCCAGATCGGGGGCAAGTACGTGACCGTGACCGCGATCGAGAGCAACCCGAACACCGACCCGCACACGTTCGAGGCCAGTCCGAGCGTCGCACACACGGTGGCGACCGCGCGCCTCGTCATCCAGAACGGAGTCGGGTACGACACGTACATGAACAAGATCGAGGACGCCTCGCCGAGCTCCTCGCGCGCCACGATCGACGTCCAGAAGCTGCTCGGGCTGCCGGACTCGACGCCCAACCCCCACCTCTGGTACCTGCCCCGCACGATGCCCGCCGTGGCCCACGCGCTGGTCAAGGACCTGTCGGCGATCGACCCGGCACACGCTGCCTACTTCGCGGACAACGCCAAGCGCTTCGACGCGTCCCTCCAACCCTGGTATCAGGCGCTCAAGCAGTTCGCCACGCGATACCCGCACACGCCGGTGGCGGTCACCGAGCCGGTCGGCGACTACATGCTCCAGGCCGCGGGAGCAACGATTCTCACCCCGTTCACGTTCCAGAGCGACGTGATGAACGGGGTCGACCCCTCACCCCAGAGCGTCACCCTCCAGAACGGATTGTTCTCGGGGCGCAAGGTCAAGGCGTTCCTCTACAACCAGCAGGTCACCGACTCCCTGACCCAGTCGTTCCTGTCGAAGGCGCATCAGGACGGGATACCGGTCGTCGGGGTGTACGAGACGATGCCGACTCCCGGCTACAACTACCAGTCATGGATGCTCGCCGAAGTCCACGCGCTCCAGAAGGCGGTGGCCGACGGAGTCTCGACGGAGAAGCTCCAGTGACCACCGAGGTCCTGGCCCCGGCTGCGAGCACACCCGCCGCGCAGGAGGCGCTGTCCGTCGATGACGTCACGGTCCGCCTGGGCGGCCGCACGGTCCTCGATCACGTCAGCTTCTCACTCACCCCCGGCGAGTTCACCGGCCTGATCGGGTCGAACGGCGCCGGCAAGACCACGCTGTTCAAGGTGATCCTCGGCCTCCAGTCCACTGCCTCCGGCACCGTGCGGGTCGGCAGCGGCCGGCGATCGAAGGCAGACATCGGCTACGTGCCGCAGAAGTTCCTGCTCGATCCGGACATGCCGTTGCGCGGCCGGGACCTGATCGCGCTCGGTCTCGACGGTCAGCGCCTCGGAGTCCCGCTGCCCTCGAAGACCCGCCGGGCGCGCGTGGACGAGATGATCGAGGCGGTCGACGCCCGCGATTTCGCCGACGCGCGGGTGGGACGGCTCTCGGGCGGCGAGCAGCAACGGATCCTGATCGCCCACGCCCTGATCAGCCATCCCAAGCTCCTGCTCCTCGACGAGCCACTCGCGAACCTCGACCTCCGTGCTGCGCAGGACGTCGTCGGCCTGCTCTCGCGGATCGCGGCCGAGCAGCGGATCGCCGTGCTCATCTCAGCGCACGAGATGAACCCGCTGTTGCCGGTGATGGACCGGATCGTCTACCTCGCGGCCGGTCGCGCGGCCAGCGGAACGGTCGACGAGGTCGTGCGCTCCGAGGTGCTCAGCAAGCTGTACGGCCACCACGTCGACGTGCTACGCGTCCACGGCCGCGTGATCGTCGTCGCCGGCACCGGTCACGACGAACACACGCCGGAGGAGCACGCCCCGGATGAGCCCGCCGACGATGGGCCGCCGGCGGTCGAGATCGTGTAGTGACAAGCGCGATCTTCGAACCGGGGTTCTTCTCGAGCTCGTCGGTCCAGCTGGCCGCGGCCGTAGGAGCGATCGTGGCCATCGTCGCCGGGTGCGTCGGCGTGTTCACCGTGATCCGTGGACAGTCGTTCGCCGGCGAGGCGCTCGGCGACATCGGCGCCGCGGGCGGATCGAGCGCCTATCTCGCGGGCGTCGCGCCGCTCTGGGGTTTCATGGCCGTGGCGGTCGCCGCGGCCGGAGTGATGGAGATGATCGGGATCCAGCGGACCCGCGGCCGGGATCTGGCCACCGGAATCGTGCTTGGGGCAGGATTCGGCCTCGCCGCCCTATTCCTGTACCTCGGCACGACGTACGACAACACGACGGGCGCCACCGTGACGGTCCTGTTCGGCTCGATCTTCGCGCTCGACACGTCCGTCTTGCCGCTTGTCGCCGTCTTTGGCGCGCTCGCAACAGGGACGATCCTGCTGCTCTACCGCCCCCTGCTGCTGGCGTCGGTCAGCCCCGAGCTCGCGTCCGCCCGCGGGCTCCCGGTCCGGGTGATCGGCGGCCTGTACCTGCTGGCGATGGCCCTCGCCGTGGCGCTCTCGGCGGTGACGATCGGGGCGATCCTGTCCACCGCGCTGCTCGTCGGGCCGGCCGCGACCGCGCTTCACCTCACGCGCCGCCCGGGCCGCGCGATCCTCACGGCCGGACTGATCGGGGTCGGCGCGATGTGGCTCGGGATCCTGCTCGCCTACGACAGCTACTACTGGCCGCCGCTCCATCACGGCTGGCCGGTGAGCTTCTTCGTGGTGACGATCGTGCTGCTCGCTTACATCGCCTCGCGAACGATCCCGGCCCGAGCACACAGAACCTGACCCGCCCGTGTTCTCCGGTTTCATGGTCAACGCCTGGATCGTCGCGTCGATCGTCGCCGTCGTCGGGGGTGCGGTCGGTTTCTTCGTCGTCCTTCGGGGCGCCGCGTTCGTCGCCCACGCGGTTCCGAACGGGTCGTTCGCCGGCGCCGCCGCGGCCAGCCTCGTCGGCGTCAACACGCTGCTGGGGCTCGGGGTGTTCGCGATCGGCGGCGCGCTCGGGATCGGCTTCCTCAGCCGGCGCGGGCCGGCACGACGTCGCGACCGCGCTCACGCTCGTGTTCATGCTCGGTCTCGGCGCACTGTTCCTCAGCTTCAGCGTGCAGTACGCCCCCGAGATCTACTCGCTGCTGTTCGGCGAGGTGCTCGGGATCGGCGCCAACCAGCTGGCGCCGACGATCGCGCTCGCCGCCGTCAGCCTGGCCGTGCTCGGCGTCCTCTACCGGCGCCTGCTCCTGTCCTCGGTTCTCCCCGACAGCGCCCCGGCCCGCGGCGTGACCCTGTTCGGAGTCGAGCTCGGCTTCCTGCTGCTGGTGGCGCTCACGACAACCATGACGGTCCCGGTTGTCGGGACCGCGCTGATCTTCAGCCTGATGATCGGCCCGCCTGCCGCCGCGCGCGCGTTCACCACGCGGCCTTACGTCGCGATCGCGCTCTCGATCGGCATCGCCCTGGTCGTCGTCTGGGTGGCGATCGCGCTCTCCTACCAGACCAACTGGCCGGTCGGATTCTTCGTGGGCATCGCGAGCGCCGCGGCCTACGCCGCCGGGCGGATCTGGACATTCACGCGGCGAAACCGGACAGCGCCCGCGAGCCGGCGCGGCGCCACCGCGGTGCCCCGGCCCGGCTCCACCCCCGCGGGGCCCCACGTCGGCTCCACCCCCGCGCGACCGCACGTCAAGTCCTGATAAGGTGCCCACGCCGAATTTCCCACCTTACGAGTGGGAAAGCGGGGGACCCAAGTTCCCTGGGGCGAATCGCGGTCTGATGACCGTGTAGCGCGAGCCGCCGCGCGAGCCCGACAGCTAACCCCGTAGGCCACAAATATGACCTCGATAAGGCGCACGATCCCTCGCTGGGTGGTCGCTGGCGCGGCCACCGGCGCCGCCGTGCTCGGGCTCGCGATGGTGCCGATCACGTCCAGCGCCGACCCGAGTCTCGGCCAGCTGCACTCGCAACTCGGAGCCGTGCAGGCGCACGAGTCGGGCCTCGCCGCCAGCATCAGCAGCCTGTCGGGCCTGATCAGCTCGCTCGACTCGCAGATCGCCCTGGTCGAGTCGCGCGAGGCCGAGGTCCGCGCCGACCTGGCCCGTGACCGAGCGAAGCTCGCCGCGGTCCAGCGCGCGCTCACCCGGGAGCGGCAGCTGCTGGCGCTGCTCAAGGCGCGGCTGGCGAGGGCGCGGATGCTGCTTTCCCGCCAGCTCGTCTCCAACTACGAGCAGGCCAAGCCGAATCTGGTCTCGGTCGTGCTCGAGTCGAACGGGTTCACCGATCTGCTGGACAAGATCACCTACCTGAAGGACGCCCAGCAGCAACAGCAGGCGATCATCGCGGTCACCAAGCAGGCCAAGGCGCAGGCCGACGCCGCCGCGGCCCACCTGGCCACGCTCCGAAACACCGACCGCCAGATCGCCGGCGAGACCGCCCAGCGGGTCCGCGCGCTCGCGGGGATGAACATGCTGCTGCACGCCAAGGAGGGAGCCCTCCAGCAGGCCCGCAGCGCCAAGCAGAACGCGCTCGCAGCCACGCGCGCGAGGGGCGCCGCGCTCCAGGCGGAGATCGGCCGGGTCGAGGCCGCGCAGGCTGCGGCCGAGCGGGCCGCCCTGGCAGCCCAGCAGCAGGTCGCCGCCAGCTCGGGCGGCGGTGGGGGAGGCGGCGCGGGAGCCGGCTCGGGCACGCCGGCGCAGGCCGGCCCTACGTACGGCCCGTCCGGAGGCTGGGCGATCCCGTACGCGATCGTGCTGTGCGAGTCAGGCGGCCAGGACCTCACGCCGAACAGCGCCGGCGCGTCGGGCTACTACCAGATCATGCCGGCGACCTGGAAGCTATTCGGTGGCACGGGACCCGCCGCCTACCTAGCGAGCAAGGCCGAGCAGGACGCGGTCGCGAGCCGCATCTGGAACGGCGGGGCCGGCGCATCGAACTGGGTGTGCGCCGGGATCGTCGGTATCCACTAACAGCCGCCCGCCCCAGGCCATAACCTCCGCGCCGTGTCCCGAGCCGTGAAAGGCGGCGTGGTCGCGGTGATCCTCCTCGGCGCGCTCGCACTCCGGATCGCCGAGGTGGACAACACGTCCTACCGTCCGCGCAACGACGCCGGCTCGTACCTGACGCTGGCAAGCTCGATCGCACACACCGGCGACTACTCGCTGAGTCACACCGCGGGACGCGGCGCCGGCGGCACGCGCGGCCCGACCGCCTATTTCGCCCCCGCGTTTCCGTACTTCCTCGCGCTCGTCGACATCATCGACGGTCACGAGACCCGGCGCGACGGGGCGATCCAGCCCGCCCGGGTAGCGCAGGCGGTGCTGGGGACGATCACGGTGGCGCTCACCGGACTCGTGGCGCTCGAGCTGTTCGGCGCGACCGCGGGGCTGATCGCTTTGGTGCTCGCGGCCGTCTACCCGGTGCTGATCGAGCTCACCGACACGATCGTGGCCGAGAACCTCCTGACCGTGTTCGTGCTCGGCGCCGTCTACGCCGGCCTGCGCGTCCGCCGCGCGGCCCGCACGCGAACACGCCTCGGGTGGGTCGCCGGCGCGGGCCTCCTGACCGGGCTGGCGACGCTGACCCACGAGAACGGCGTGTTGCTCCTGATCCCGCTGGTTCCTGCGGTCTGGACGGGCCGTCCACGCCTGAAAGCGGGCGCGCTCGCCGCGCCGGCGCTGCTGGTCGCTGTGACTGCGCTCACGATCGTCCCGTGGACGATCCGCAACGCCGTGGTCATGCACCACTTCATCCCGGTGTCCGACGAGACCGGGATCACGCTGGTGGGCACGTACAACCCGAAATCGGCGGCCGATCCCAACGTGCCCTACAGGTGGAGGATCTACTACGGCATCCCGGGAGAGCACCCGCTGATCCGCGCGTCCCACTACATGACCGAGCCGCAGCTCGGCGCGAAGCTCGAGCACCAGGCGCTCCACTACATCTCGGACCACCCGTTCTCGCCCTTCGTCGTCGCATTCCACAACACGCTGCGGCTGTTCGAGCTCGAGGGCACCTATGCCTGGCAGCAGTCGGCGACGGCGATCTCGCTCTCGAACAACACCGCCCAGGTTGCCATCTACACGTTCTGGGCACTGTGTCTGCTCGCCATCGCCGGCGCGTTCACCCGGCTGGCCCGGAGCGCGCCGAAATGGGTCTGGATGGTGCCGCTGCTGCTCGCGCTCAGCGTGGTGCTCGTCAACGTCGAGACGCCGCGTTTCCGGGCGCCGGTCGACCCGTTCCTGATCCTGCTTGCCCCCGCGGGCCTCGCCACGGCCGGCGACCGGGTCGCGCGCCGGCTACGCGGTGCGCCAGTCGTACGTAAGGCCCGGGGCGCGGTGACGGCTCGCCCGGGTCAGCTGGTCGAAATGGTCGAGCGCCTGACCTGACCCGAACGCGACGCACGTGAGCGGCGACTCGGCCGAGTACACCGGCATCCCCGTCTCGTCGGCGACGAGCTCTTGAAACCCGCGCACGAGCGTGCCGCCGCCGGCGAGCAGGATCCCGTCCTTGGCGATGTCGCTGGCGAGCTCGGGCGGGGTCTCCTCGAGCGTGTCGCGGATCGCCCGGAGGATCTCGCGGGCCGGCGCCATGATCGCGCCGCGGACCTCGTCGCTGCGGAGCTCGATCGCAGTCGGGAGCCCGGTGACGAGGTGGCGGCCGCGGACCTCGATCGTCTCCTCGGGATGCAACGGGACGACCGAGCCGACCTGGATCTTGATGTTCTCCGCGGTGCGCGAGCCGATCGCGAGCTGGTAAACCGTTCGCATATACGAGGAGATCGCTTCGTCCATCTCGTAGCCGCCGACGCGGACCGAGCGTGAGACCACGATCCCCCCGAGCGAGATCACCGCCATCTCGCTCGTGCCGCCGCCGACGTCGACCACCATCCGCCCGACGGGCTCGTCGATCTCGAGCCCGGCCCCGATCGCGGCCGCGATCGGCTCCTCGATCAGGTGGACGCGACGGGCGCCCGCGGCGAGCGAGGCCTCCTCGACCGCCCGTTTCTCGACCTCGGTGACGCCCGAGGGGGCGCACACGATCAGCCGCGGATGCGCCATCCGCCGGTCGATCACCTTGCGAATGAAGTAGCGGAGCATCTGCTCGGTGACCTCGAAGTCCGCGATCACCCCGTGCCGGAGCGGGCGCGTGGCCGCGATCGTCGCCGGCGTGCGCCCGATCATCCGCTCCGCGTCGGAGCCGACGGCATGGACTTCGCCGGTGTCGACATCAGACGCGACCACCGATGGTTCGGACACGACGATCCCCCGGCCACCCACGTAAACGAGCGTGTTGGCCGTGCCCAGATCGATCGCCATGTCGTGCACGCCGAGGGCGGGCGTCAAATGACGTCTGGAGTTGTCTCTTCTCGATCCGTCTCTACGAAAGCCGATGGGAAGAAGGGTGCCAGAAACCTGCGGTCAGATGCGGCTTGCAGGTTTTCTTTGCGTTTGGTGGCCGGTCCGGAGCCCGACGCCGGTGCCGCTAACGCTCGCCGGGGAGCTTGCGCGGGTACTGAGACACCGCCTCGCCGACGTTGAGCGCGGTCGTGATGATGCGGTTCTGCTCGTTGGCGTGGGCGACCGGGTAGCCCTCGCCCGAGGCGGCGCGCTCGGGTCGCCCGATGTAGCCGAACTTGAGATGGCGCGGCAGGATCTGCATCAAACGCGGGGACATATGGGCGCGCGCGCCCATATTGCGCGGCTCCTCCTGGACCCACACGACCTCCTCGAGCGCCGGATAGCTCTCGACGAGCGCCAGGATCTCGGCCTGCGGGAACGGGTACAGCAGCTCGACGCGGCCGATCGCGACGTACGGGTTGTCCTTACGCATGTCGTGGCCGGCGAGCTCGTAGTAGATCTTGCCGGTGCACAGGATCAGCCGCCGGACCTTCGAGCGGTCGTGCTCGGGCTCGGGCAGGACGGGCTGGAAGCGGTCCTCCGACAGCTCGGCGACGGCGCTCGTCGCCTGCGGCAGCCGGAGCAGGCTCTTCGGTGTCATGATCACGAGCGGGCGCTGCTTGGCGACGCGCGCCTGGCGGCGCAGCAGGTGGAAGTACTGGGCGGGCGTGGTCGCGTTCGCGACGCGGATGTTGCCCTCGGCCGCGAGCTGGAGGAAGCGCTCGAGTCGGGCCGAGGAGTGCTCGGGGCCCGAGCCCTCGTAGCCGTGCGGGAGCAGCAGGGTCAGACGCGACGTCTGGCCCCATTTGGCCAGCCCCGAGACGATGAACTGGTCGATGATCACCTGCGCGCCGTTGGCGAAGTCGCCGAACTGCGCCTCCCACAGCACGAGCGTCTCCGGCGCCTCCTGGGAGTAGCCGTATTCGAACCCAAGGCAGCCCATCTCCGACAGTGGGCTGTTGTGGAGCTCCATCGGGGCGAGCGCGCCGGGGAGGTGTTGGATCGGGCAGTGCTCCTGGCCGGTCTTGGGGTCGTGCAGCACGAGGTGGCGCTGGCTGAAGGTGCCGCGCTCGGTGTCCTGGCCGGTGAGGCGGATCGGGATCCCCTCGGTCAGCAGCGACGCGAACGCGAGCGCCTCGGCGTGGGCCCAGACCATGCCGCCGCCGTCCTCGCTCGTGAACACCTCCCGCCGCTGGTCGAGCTGGCGTACGAGCTTGGGGTGGATCGTGAATCCGTCGGGGACGGCGAGCAGCTCGTCGTTTAGGACGCGCAGGCGGTCGGCCGACACGGCGGTCTTGACCTCGGGCGAAGGCGTCCGGTCGAGCTCGTACTCGCCGGTGGCGTGCTCGCGCTCCTTGCCGGCGGCGATCTTCTCCTTGAGCCGCTCGTGCTGTTCGGTCAGGACCTCCCACACCTGGTCGGTGAGCTCGGTCGACTCCTTCTCGCTCACGACCCCCTGTTCGATCAGCTGGCGCGCGAACAGCTCGCGCGCCGGCGGGTGCTTCTTGATCACCTGGTACATCTCGGGCTGGGTATAGGCGGGCTCGTCGGCCTCGTTGTGGCCGAAGCGGCGGTAGCCGATCAGATCGATCAGCACGTCGTGCCCGAACTCCTGGCGGAAGGCGAACGCCAGCCGGACCGCGCTGATGCAGGCCGGGACGTCATCGGCGTTGACGTGGATGATCGGGACGTCGTAGCCCTTGGCCAGGTCCGAGGCCCAGTGGGTCGAGCGCGAGTCGTCGGGGTCGGTCGTGAAACCGACTTGATTATTTTGGATTAGGTGGATGGTGCCGCCGACGGTGTAGCCATCGAGCGCCTGTAGGTTCAGGGTCTCTGCGACCACACCCTGGCCCGGGAACGCGGCGTCGCCGTGGAGGATCACCGGGACGGCCGCGTTGGTCTCGCGGTGGGCGTGCGGACCTTGGCGCGTCGTCTGCGCCGCCCGCGTCGCACCCGCGGCGACCGGCGCCACGAACTCGAGGTGACTCGGGTTGGACTCGAGGCGGACGATGATCGACTCGCCGCTCGGGAGCTGGTAGGAGCCCTGGGCGCCGTGGTGGTACTTGACGTCGCCCGTGCCCCCCTGCGGGATCGTGGTGATCGCCTCGAGGGTCGAGGAGCCCTCGAACTCGGCGAAGATCGAGTCGTACGGGCGTCCGAGGTTGTGCGCGAGCACGTTGAGCCGGCCCCGGTGCGCCATCCCGATCACGACCTCGCGCGCACTCCGCGTGGCCGCGAGCTGGATCAGCTCGTCGAGCATCGGGACGGTCATGTCGAGCCCCTCGATCGAGAACTGCTTCTGCCCTAGGTAGGCCTTGTGCATGAAGCGCTCGAGCGCGTCGACCTCGGTCAGCCGCCGCAGCAACGTCTTCTGCTCGTCGGCCGTCAGCGGGCTGCGGAACTTGCCCGACTCGATCGCCTCGCGCAGCCACAGCCGCTGGCGATGCGAGGATATGTGCTCGATCTCGTAGGCGATCGGCCCGCAGTAGGTCTCGCGCAGGTGGGGGAGCGCGTCGGCGAGCGTCTCGCCGGCGACGTACATGCGCAGGATCCGCGCCGGGATCCGCTCCATCATCTCGGGGGTCAGCCCCAGCGGGACCGGGTCGAGCGCGGGGTCGCCTTCGGGCTCACGGCCGAGCGGGTCGAGCTTGGCCGCCAGGTGCCCGTGGGTGCGATGCGCCTTGAGCAGCGAGGTCGCGGCCTGGACCGCCTGCATCAGCTCCTCGTCGAGGACCGCGGGCGCGGCGGCGGGGATCGTGGGGACGCCGGCCGGCGGCGTCACCGCCCGGGCCTCGGACGCTGGGGCGAGCGGCCCGAGCGACACGCCAAGGTCCGCGAACACCCGCTCGTAGAAGCCGTCCTCGCCCTGGAGGAGGGCCTCGATCTGCTGGAGGAACCGGCCGGATTCGGCACCCTGGATGATCCGGTGGTCGTAGGTCGAGGTCATCGTCATGACCTTCTCGGCGCCGATGGCCTCGCCGACCTGGCCGAGTCCGGACGGATACCCGATCGCGCCGGTGGCGACGATCGTGCCCTGCCCGACCATCAGCCGCGGCACCGAAGCGATCGTGCCGATCCCGCCGGGATTGGTGAGCGACAGGTTCGCGCCGGTCAGGTCATCGGCGGTCAACGTGTTTGTCCGCGCCTTCTCGACCAACGCGTTGTACGCGTCCAGGAATTCCTTGAAGCTCTTGCGGCCGGCGTCGCGGATTACCGGCACCATCAGCGTCCGGGTGCCGTCCTTCTTCTCGACGTCGACCGCCAGGCCGAGGTTGCAGGCGCCGTCGTCGATCCGGTGGGGCTTTGAGTCGATCTCGGCGAAGTGGTTAGCCATCACCGCCATGTCGTCGGTGGCGACGCGCGCGATCGCGTAGGCGATCAGGTGGGTGAACGAGACCTTCTGTCCGGCGGCCTTCAGCTGCTCCCGCCGCTGGGCGAGCGTTGTCACCGTGAGCGTGCGGAACGAGGTCGCGGTCGGGATCGAGCGGCTGTCGTCCATGTAGCGGGCGAGCGCGGCGGCCCCGCCCTTGATGAGCTGGGCGCCGGCGGGCTTCGCTGAGGCGGGTGCCGGCGCAGGTGCCGCCGCGGTTGCGGTGGCGCCGTTCCCACCGTTCGCGGCCGCGAGCACGTCTGCCTTCGTGATCCGGCCGCCTCTCGCCGTGCCGCGGACCCCTCCGAGGTCCAATCCCTGCTGGGCCGCCATCCGGCGCGCCACTGGCGAGGCCGGACCCGCGAATTCGGCACCGGATTCCGGTGTGCCGTCGGGAGGCGAGGTCGTGGGCGTCGCGGTCGTGGGCGTCGCGGCGGGAGCGGCGGCCGGCGCGGCACCGTCGGACGGGGCGCCGGCCTGCATCCGCGCGATTACCTGCCCGACGCTGACCGTCTCGCCTTCCTGGGCCAGGATCTCGGCGATCGTCCCGGTGGCGGGCGCCGGCAGCTCCATGTCGACCTTGTCGGTCGAGATCTCGACGACGGTGTCGCCCTGCTTGACGGCATCGCCGACCCTGACGCTCCACTCGAGGATCGTTCCCTCGGTGACCGACTCGCCGCCCGTGGGCGTGACGATGTCGATCAGCTCGCCGGTCGTAGCCTGGGCGGCAGCGACACCCTCGGCCTCGGTGACCGGGCCGGCGACGGCCTCCTCGGGCGTGGCGGGGGGCGATTCGGCCGAGACGGGCATATCGAGCGCGTCTGGGGCGCCGGCGCCGTTGGTGGAGATCTCGGCGAGCACGGCGCCGACGGCCACGGTCTCGCCCTCGCCGGCATGGATCTTCACGATCGTGCCGGCAGCCGGAGCGGGGACCTCGGCGTCGACCTTGTCGGTCGAGATCTCGACGATCGTCTCGTCGGCGGCGACCTGATCCCCCTCCTGCTTCCGCCACTCGAGCACGGTCCCCTCGGCGACGGAATCGCCCATCGCCGGCATGACGACCTGGACAGTGCCGCTAGTGACTGCCATCTGACAGAGAGGGTAGCCGGGAAACGGGCTGCTGCCTACGCCGGCGTTGCTCGACGATGAACCCTATTGAGCCAGCAAACGGGCCGAGTCCGCCGAGCACGGCGACCGTGACGGCCAGCCAGTACGGGATCACGCGGGTGCGCGCCGCGGCGATGCACACGAGCGACATCCCGATCCACAGCAGGCCGTGCGCCATCCCAAAGATGAACGTCTCGGGCTGCGGGCTGTGGAGCGCGAACGCGCAGATCAGCAGCGCCGTGTACACGCACGAGTGAAAGAACGAGACGGCCTCGAGCCGCCCGAACGTCACCACGCGCGTGAAACGATCCGACATCAGGCAGAGACGAGGCCGGCGAGCCGGCGGAGCGGCTCATCGCCTTCGGCCGGCCACTCGGACAGATCGCTCGGCCACCACGCGAAATCGTCGTGCTCGTGGTCGGGCGTGACGGCCGCGCCGTCCGCCAGCCAGGCCTGGCCGACGAGCAGCACGAGCTCGTTCGGTAGCAGCACCAGGGCCTCGATCTGGAGCCGCTCGGGCTCGACCGACCACTCCTCGCGCAGCTCGCGGCCCATGGTCTCGGCCGGGTTCTCGTCGACCTCGACCGAACCACCCGCGCCGAGCGCCCACCTCCCGGCCCACGACGCCAGCCACTGCGCCCGGCGACCCGCAAGCCAGCGGCCCTCGGCGTCGCGCACCATGCACAGGATCGACAGGCTCTGGGCCGCGCCCGCGGGAATCAGCCGAAGTGCCCACCGTACGGGCTGGAGCTCGAGCAACAGCCGCCCGGGCGTGGTCTCGAAATCGACAAGCCGCGCCGCTAACCCGTCGTGGCTCGGCGAGCCGCGCCGGCGGAGCGCGTCGAGGGCGATGTCGGCAGCGTCGGTGGCCTCGCCCGGCGGGTCGAACGGATCTTCGCGCCAGGCGGCCGCCACCTGGTCGGGTTTCCAGGGGCCACGGGCGAGGATGCCGGCAGACGCGGCCACGCACACACGGTACTTGCCCGGGTAGGGTCGAGAGCGGTGTCGCGGCGACTCAAGCACTGGGGGTGGGGCTACGAGGACGAACAGCCCTCACCGTCGGAGCTCCGGGACGCGGCGACGTTCTTGACGGGTCGGCTCGGTTTCGGTTCGCCCGAGCCGGAGCCGCCGGTGCCGATCTCAGACGTATCGCTGCCGGGGCCGCGGCTGCGCCCACCCGAGTCGCTGACGGAGTTCTGCCGGGTCGACGACTACGACCGCGCGCTGCACGCCTACGGTCGCTCCTATCGCGACATCGTCCGCGCCTTCCGCGGCCGGTTCGACCATCTGCCCGACGTGGTCGCGCACCCGCGCGACGAGCGCGAGCTCCAGGCCGCGCTCGACTGGGCCCTGTCCGCGGGCGCGGCCGTGATCCCGTTCGGCGGCGGCACGAGCGTCGTCGGTGGCGTGGAGGCGGCGGGGTGCGAGGACCACGCCGGGGTCGTGACGCTCGATTTGAAATCGCTTGACGAGGTGCTCGAGATAGACCCGGTGTCGCTGTCGGCGCGGATCCAGGCCGGCGCCACCGGTCCGCGCCTCGAGGAGCAGCTTTCAGGACACGGCCTTACGCTCCGGCACTTCCCCCAGTCGTTTCAGTTCTCGACCCTCGGCGGCTGGATCGCGACCCGCGCCGGCGGCCACTTCGCCACGCTCTACACCCACATCGACGACCTCGTCGAGTCGGTGCGCGCGCTCACGCCGGCGGGCGTGTGGGAGTCGCGGCGGTTGCCCGCCTCAGGCGCCGGCGTCTCGCCTGACCGCATGCTGATCGGATCCGAGGGGACGCTTGGGGTCATCACCGAGGCGTGGGTCAGAGTGCGTCCACGCCCGACCCATCGCGCCTCGGCCCCGGTGCGATTCGCGGATTTCAATTCCGGTGTCCGGGCCGTCCGCGCCCTCTCCCAATCCGGCCTGTATCCGACCAACTGCCGTCTGATCGATGCCCGCGAGGCCGAGGTGACGGGCGCCGGCGACGGCTCGCATGCGCTGCTCGTGCTCGGGTTCGAGTCGGCCAACCACGACGTCGAGCGCTGGATGACGATGGCGCTCGAGATCTGCGGGGACCACGGGGGCAGCTGGGAGCGCCGCGGCCCCGGCGCCGATCGGGAGGCGGTCGGGAGCTGGCGCGAGGCGTTCCTGCGCGCCCCTTACCTGCGCGATGTGTTCATAGCGATGGGAGTGTTGTCGGAGACGTTCGAGACCGCGATCACATGGGAGCGCTTCCCGGCATTCCACGTGCGCGTGATGGCCAAGGTGACCGCCACGGTGCACGAGGTGTGCGGCGAAGCCGGGTCGGTCACCTGTCGGTTCACGCACGTCTATCCCGATGGCCCGGCGCCGTACTACACGATTCTCGCGCCGGCGCGCCGCGGCGCCGAGCTCGAGCAGTGGGCGGAGATCAAGCGCGCCGCGTCGGACGCGGTTATCGACGGCGGCGGCACGATCACCCACCACCACGCGGTCGGCCGCGAGCACCGTCCCTGGTATGACGTCCAGCGCCCGGAGCCGTTCGCCGCGGCGCTCTGCGGCGCCAAGGCGGCGATCGATCCGACCGGCGCGCTAAACCCCGGCGTGCTGTTCGATTCGGTGAGCGGCCGACCCGCAGGCGAACTTGGAGGTACCGGATGAAGGTCATCGGAGCCGGGCTGCCGCGAACCGGCACGCTCTCGCAGAAGGTCGCGCTCGAGATGCTCGGGTTCGGGCCCTGCTACCACATGGTCAACGTCCTCACGAACCTGCCGCTGGCCCGGCAGTGGGAGCAGGCGATCGACGGCGGGGTCGACTGGGACGAGGTGTTTGGCGGCGAAGCCGAGCACGAGTCGACCGTCGATTGGCCCGGCGCGTTCTTCTACCGCGAGCTGGCGGACACCTATCCGGATGCCAAGGTGGTGCTGAGCGTCCGCGACCCGGAGGCGTGGGAACGGAGCATGCTCGACACGATCTGGGACGTGCTCTACGGCCACTCCGTGATGGCCCACATCTCCATGGCACGCGAGGCGATCGACCCCGACTGGCAGGCGTACATGGATCTGATGCGGAGGATGTGGGCCGCCCAGGGCATCTTCAGCGGCGCCGAGCTGCGACCGGGACAGCTAGCCGAGGCGGTCGCCCGGTATCAGGAGCAGGTCCAGCGGAACGTCCCCGAAGACCGGCTGCTCGTGTGGAGCGTCCAGGATGGCTGGGAGCCGCTCTGCCACTTCCTCGAGGTGGACGTGCCCGAAGCGCAGTTCCCGCGCCTGAACGACTCGAAGATGTTCATCGACCGGATCATCGACGGCTCGCTGATCGTGCTCGGCGAGTGGCGAAAGCGCGGTGGTGAGGTCGAGCGGCCGGAGCTCAGCCGGCCAGCGTCCGGTTGAACCGCCTCAGCGCTGGCGGCACCCACACCCGCGCCGCCAGCGGTTAGAGACGCGCCAGCACGGCCGGCGCCGAGGGCGCGATGTCGGGCGGCAGCCGTCCGAGCAACTCCCGCCAGGTCGGCTGCACGGCGATCGCGGCGCGCACTTGCTCCACTCCGGCGTCCAGATCACCCGCCTGGGCCGTGCCGAGTCCGGCCCAGAACAGCAGCTCGTGGTTGCCCGGGGCGCGCTCGCTCGCCTGTACGTACAGACGAGCAGCGTCCTCGTAGCAGCCCGAGTTGAGCAGCTCGTCGGCCTCGTTGGCAAGCGCGTAGGCGTCGCGCAGCGCGACGAGCCGACGCAACTCGGGCAGCGGGTCGGGGTCGTCCTCGACTCGGAGCGAGACCACCGTCCGCCACGACTCGCCGTCGGACGGGACGACCAGGATGGCCGCCGACTGGCGGCCCCGGAGGTCGCCGCCCTCGCGCTCGGCGGCTTCCAGCGCGGCGAGCAACCGGTGGGCGAGCGAGCCCATGGCGGCGTGGAAAGCCTCGAGCATCGCCGGCCACACGCGCTCGGACGCCATGATGTTGGCCTGGCACGAGACGCCGTCGCCGGTGACGTGGCCGGCGTGGGGGATGCAGCCGGAGCCGGTGTGGGCGGCCACCCGGCCCGCGGCGTCCACCACCGCCACCTGCCGCGAGGGCGCCAGCGAATCCTCGGCCGCCAGACGGGAGAGAGCTTCAGACGGTGCCGAGCCGGCGGCCAGCAGGTCGAGCGCAAGCGGACCGTACGCGGTCTCGACGTTGGCCTGCGTCGCGACCGCGCCCACCCCTGGCCGCGCCCAGGTGACGATCGACCCGACCGAGAACCAGTGCGACTGAACCGCGACGCCGAGTTCGCCGGTGTCCGGATCGCGGGCGACGATGGAGTAGGTCACAGGATCCAGGTGTCTTTGCCGCCGCCGCTCTGAGAGGAGTTCACGATGAGCTTGTCCTTCTCGAGCGCGACCCGGCTGAGACCCCCGGGCATGAGAGCGATCTGGTCTCCGTAGAACGCGAACGGGCGCAGGTCGACGTGGCGTGGCTCCATGTGATCGTCGATCACCGTCGGATGGGACGAGAGTGAGATCGTCGGCTGGCTAATGTAGCTCTGCGGGCGGCGCGTCACGTCACATCTGCCCGTCGGACATCTTCCGTCCGGCCCTGTTTAGGAGAGGTAGTTAGAGCGGAGGCGTGATTCGGGGCGCCAAGCCGGGTATCTCGAGCGGCTCGGCGAGCTCCTCGCTCGCGACCGCATCGACAACCTCTTCCTCTTCCTCGACCTCGCCCTGGTCGTGCTGGCCGTCGCACAGAATCCGGAACTGGCCGGTCTGGCCGCCGTCGGCCTGGAGCACGATGCCGGGGATGAGCTCTTCGCCCACCTCGAGGTCGAGCCGCTCGATGTCGAAGTGAGCCATCCCGATCCCCCAGGTGTTGTGATCGGGGTTCTCGCGATCGTGGGCCGCGACTCCCATCGCGACCTGCTGCAACAGCTTGCCGATCTTGCTCGCGTCCGCCATCGAGGGTTTCTAGGCTACCGCTCGACGATCTCGATCCGATAGTTGTCGGGATCGCGCACGAAGCACAGCCGGTTGCCGCCCTCGCGGATCGTGTACGGGGGACGCTCGGGTTCGATGCCTTGGTCGGCGAGGCGGGCGAGCGTGCCGTCCATGTCCTCGGTGCTGATCGCGATGTGGCCGTAGGCGGTCCCGAGGTCGTACGAGTCGACGCCGAAGTTGTAGGTGAGCTCGAGCCGCGGCTCGGGGCCGTCGTCGGGCAGGCTCATGAACACGTTGATGGCTTCGTCGCGAATCGGGGCACGGCGCCGCTCCTCGAAGCCGAGCGCCTCGTAGAACGCGACCGAACGATCGATGTCGGTGATCCGGTAACAGGTGTGCAGAAGGCTCATGGCTCGAAAGGGTACGCTGCCTCGGGTGATCGTTGAGCGCTCCATGAACGACGACTTCTTGTCGAACACGTATGTCGTCGCCGACGAGCCGGGCGGCCACGCGGTGATGATCGACGCCGGCGGCCCGGTGGCGCCGCTGCTCGATTACCTGAGGCGGGGCCAGCTCACGCTCACCCACGTGCTGCTCACCCACCATCATCACGATCACGTCTCCGAGGTCGAGTCCGTGCTCGAGGCGCACCCGGGCACGCCCGTCCTCATCCACGAACTGGAACGCGCAAGCGTGCCGGCCGCCACGGGCACGATGGCCCCGGGGACCGTGATCGAGAGTGGCGCCCTGACGATCGAGCCGATCCACACACCCGGCCACACCGCCGGGATGCTGTCGCTGCTCGTGAGCGGCACGGACGTGTTCACCGGGGACACGCTCTTCAAGGGGTCAGTTGGCGGCGTTCATGCCCCCGGGAGCACCGGCTTCGCGGACATCAAGAGCTCGATCATGAACAAGCTCTTGGCGCTCGGACCGGCCACGCACATCCACCCCGGTCACACCGACCCGACGACCGTCGCGGACGAGCTCGAGCACAACCGGTTCGTCCGGATCTGGCGCGGGCTCGACCCCGAGGGCGACGAGCCGTGCACGGCGCTCGGCGAGCCCGCCACGCTGATCCTGCTCGGGGACGACTACGACGGCGGCCACAAGGCGTGGGTCCGCTGGCCGGACGGCTCGGACGACATCGTCCCGGGGTCGCGCGTGGAGCGCGGTAGGTAGACGGCTAGCATCTAGCGACGTGGCGAAGGACAAGATCCCCACCTCACGCGTGGGGCGCACCGCGAGGATCGGGGGGCTGGCCGCGGGGCAGGCGATCCGGCAGGCGGGCACCCGCGCGGCGAACGTGACCCGCAACGAGGATGGGCGGAAGGTCGCGCTCGAGAAGCGCCAGATCGAGGCCGCCGAGCAGATCGTGACCGCGCTCGGGACGATGAAGGGCGCCGCGATGAAGGTCGGGCAGGTGCTGTCGTTCCTCGACGTCGGCATCGTGCCCGACGAGTACCGCGAGGAGTTCCAGCACAAGCTCGCCGCACTCCGCGACGCCGCGCCGAACGTCGCCTTCAAGGACATGCGGAAGGTGATCGAGGAGGAGCTCGACGAGCCGCTCAAGGAGACATTCGCCGAGTTCAACGAGGAGCCGGTGGCGGCGGCCTCGATCGGCCAGGTCTACCGCGCCCGTCTGCACGACGGCCGCGAGGTCGCGGTCAAGGTCCAGTACCCGGGGGTGGCCGCCGCGGTCCGATCCGACATGCAGAACCTGGGGTTGATCCTCCGGCTGGCCAAGCGGATCGCGCCCGGCCTCGATCCCCAGTCAATCGGCCGCGAGATCTCCGAGCGGATCCACGACGAGCTCGACTACGAGCTCGAGGCCCAGAACCAGCGCACGCTGGCGCGGATCTTCCGGGGCCACCCGTTCATCGTGATCCCAGAGGTGATCACGTCGCTCTCGCGCGAGCGGGTGCTGGTGAGCGAGTTCATCTCCGGCACCGGGTTCGAGGACCTCAAGAGCTATCCCCACGAGGACCGCGACCGGATCGGCGAGATCCTGTTCCGCTTCTACTTCGGCTGCCTCTACCGCCACCACCAGTTCTCGGGCGACCCGCACCCCGGCAACTCGATGCTGCTCGACGACGGTCGCATGGTGTTCTACGACTTCGGGCTGTTCAAGCGGATGCCGCCGGGCGCCGTCGAGCTCGAGATCCAGGTGGCGCGCGCAATCATCGAGGGCGACACCGACACGATCATGGAGCTCGGATCCGAGGTCGGCTTCTTCCCCAAGCCCGACAAGTTCGACCCCCAGCGGGTGCTCGCTCACTTCCGCGCGGCGACGTCCTGGTACACGATCGACCAGTACACCGAGCTCACGCCCGACTACGCCACCCAGGTGCTGATCGACATGAGCGATCCGCGCTCTGAGTACTTCGGGCAGCTCCGGCACGAGTCGGCCCCGCCCGACCACATCTTCGGCCGGCGGATGGAGGTGCTGACGCTCGCGGTGCTGTCGCAGCTGCACGCGCGCGGGAACTTCCACCGGATCGCCCGCGAGTGGTTCTACGACGACCCGCCCGCGACCGAGCTCGGCGAGCAGGAAGCCGAGTTCTATGGCGAGAAAGCGGCCTGATTGCCGTTAAACTTAAGTCCGCACTCGAGGTGCCGCGATCGGCGAGTGTGGACCTAACCGCGGTATAGCCGGGTGAATATGAATTCACCGGTGCGGGGGCGGCGAGTGAGGGGTTAACCGGAATCGGGATGGGCCTCGCACGGAATCCGGCTCGCGAGCGGTCGCGGGGCGTAGCGTCCGGGAGCCGGATTCCGCACGCTCGGCGTCCGTGGGGCCGGGCGGACGGACATCCATGTCCGTCCGGGGGATCGCGTCCAGCCCGCGCGGCATGGATGCCGCGCGGAACCGGCCCCATGGATGACGCGCCGAAGGCGCGGCCCAGTTACACCCGCTGGATCTGCATCAGGCTCGTGGTCCCCGGGCGGCCGCTGGGCAGCCCGGCGGTGATTCCGACGCGGGCGCCCGGCTTGACCCAGCCGAGCTCGACGACGCGGCGCGCCGCGTCCGCGATCAGAGCCTCGGTCACCTCGTGGCGGCGCATCGACCCGGCCTGGACGCCCCACATCAGGCTGCACCGCCGGACCGTCTCCTTGCCCGGCGACAGCGCGTAGATCGGGACCTGGGGGCGGTGGGCCGAGATCAGGCGAGCCGACCGGCCCGACAGCGTCGGCACGACGAGCGCGGCCAGGTGCAGATCGCGCGCGGCGGCGCAGGCGCTGTAGGCGACCGTGTAGGCCGGGTCGCGGGCGTCGCGCCGGACCCGCTCCTCGTTCCAGGTCCGGTAGGGAAGCGTGTGTTCGGTGCGCTCGGCCACCGAGGCCATCATCTGAACCGCCCCGACCGGGTACGAGCCGATCGCGGTCTCCTGCGAGAGCATCACCGCGTCGGTGCCGTCGAGGATCGCGTTCGCGACGTCCGCGACCTCGGCACGCGTGGGCCGCGAGGAGTTGACCATCGAGTCGAGCATCTGCGTGGCCGTGATCGCGGGCCGGGCCAGCTTGCCGGCGGTCCGCAGCAGCTGCTTCTGGACGATCGGCACGTCCTCGATCGGTAGCTCGATGCCGAGGTCGCCGCGGGCCACCATCACGCAATCGGCGGCGCGGATGATCTCCTCAGCGGCGTCGACGGCCTGGGGCTTTTCGATCTTGGCGATCAGCGGCAGGCGCGTGTGCCGGCGGACGCTGGTCACGTCCTCGGCGGTACGGACGAACGACAACGCCACCAGGTCGACCCCGATCGACTCGCCGAAGCGGAGCATGTCGAGGTCCTCCTCGGGGACGGCGGGCAGCCCGCGCGTCGAGCCGGGGATGTTGAGGCCCTGGCGCGAGGCGACCGTTCCCCCGATCTCGACCGCGGTCTCGACCTCGCCGTCGCCCTCGCGCACGGCCTTGACCCGCAGGCGAATCGCGCCGTCGGCGAGGTAGATGATGTCCTCGGGGTCGACCGCGCTGGCCAGGCCGCTCCACGAGACTGACATCTGCTCGCCGTTGCCGACGGTGTTGTTGCCGCACAGCAGGATGAGCTTCTCGCCCGGCTTGAGCTCGGTGACGTCGTCCTCGAGGCGGCCGATCCGGATCTTCGGGCCGGGCAGGTCCTGGAGGATCGCGACCTGCCGGCCGGCCGCCGACGCCGCCCGGCGGACGAGCTCGGCGTTCTCGGCGTGCAGCTCGCGGTTGCCGTGCGAGAAGTTCAGGCGCGCGACGTCCATCCCGGCCTCGGCCATCCGGGTCAGCGTCTCGATGTCCTGACAGGCGGGTCCGATGGTGGCAACGATCTTGGTGCGGCGCATGTCCTCCTGGAAGCTACTGAACGGCGCGTTGGGGCTCGTTACGGGGGTGTTTCAGACTGTGATCGGGTCCCCGTCGGCGGTCCACCGGCCGCCGGTGCGGAGGTCGCACAGCAGGTCCCAGTGCAGTGCGCTCGAGTTCCGGCCGCCGGTCTCGGGGTAGGAGCGGCCGAGCGCGAGGTGCACCGTGCCGGCCATCTTCTCGTCGAGCAGGATCGCGCCGGTGGGACGGTCGATGCCGGCGTTCGTGCCGATCCCGATCTCGCCGAGGAAGCGGGCACCGGGGTCGGTGGCGAGCGCGGCGTCGAGGTAGTCCTGGCCGCGGGCGGCGGTGGCGGTGGTGACGCGGCCCTCCTCGAAGGTGAGGGTGACGTCCTCGACGAGCACGCCGCGCGGGCTCGAGGGGATCGTGAAGCGGACAGTTCCGTTGGCCGAGTCCTCGATCGGGCCGGTGAAGACCTCGCCGCTCGGCATGTTGCGCCGGCCGTTGGAGTTGATCCACGTGCGCCCGTCGACACGGAGGCGGAGGTCGGTGCCCGGCGCCTCGATGTGGATCTCCTTGGCCTTGTTGAGGCGGTCGACGAGGCTTTGCTGGCGGTCCGAAAGCTCGCGCCATGCCGCGACCGGATCGGGGCGGTCGAGGAACAGGGCGCGCTCCACGAACGCGGCGTAATCGTCGTCGCTCATGCCGGCGTCCTGGGCGAGCGCCGGCGTCGGCCACAGCGTGCCGCACCACCGCTTGCCCATCCGCACCTCCTGGATCGGCTGGCGGGCGCGGCCGGCGCGGGTGATCGTGGCCGGGTCGATCCCGGTCAGGGCCCGGGTGTTCTCGGGCGCTTGGATGTTCAGGTAGGCGTCGATCCGCTCCATCTCGGCCAGGTCCTGGGGCGGGAAGTTGTCGAGCAGGTCGTCGGGCGCGAGGCGGTAGAAGTCCTCGGCCAGCCCGGGTATGGCGATCCGGAGGCCGGGCGCCCACGCGCCGCGGGTGATCAGCGCGCGATGCAGTGCTCGGACCAGCGGCGCGGCGTGCGGCGTGGTGAACACGAGCACGTAGTCGCGTTCGTGGACATCGAGGCACCAGTCGCACAGGAGGGCGGCGAAGGCGTCGGGATCGGGGCCGGTCACGGCGCCTGGACTTCCGGGAAGTGCTCGGCGACGTGTTCGCGCAGCGTGTCGCGGACGAACCGTCGCTCGTCGGTGGTCGCCATCCGGTATCGGCCGAGCAGCTCTTTTTGGCGCGAGATCTCGAGCCCCGAGATCGTCCACGACACCGCGAGACGCTCGAACAGCAGCTCGGTGGCGCGCTGCCAGGCGTCATCCTGGCTGAGGCCGCCGGCGAGTATGTCGGCGTATTGCTTGCGGGAACCGGGAGTCAGCGAGCCGCGCAGCGTCAGGAGGTTGCCGTCACCGTCGCGGTAGTCGGACGTGGGGGCGGTCAGCTTCTCGTGCTGCCGTTTGCGCTGCTTGGCCACGGCGTCGGCTACGGGGCGGGCGCGGACGCGGCGCGTTCGAGCTGGGCAACGACGTCGCCGGTGACGGGGTCGGTATGGCCGGCCCACACGCTCGCGGGGTGGAGGGCCGCCAGCTTGCGGATCGAGGCCCGCGCCTGCTCGGTGTCCTGGTTGAACGCGGGATGGGGAACGTGCGCGGGCTGCCGGCGGCCGCTCTGGGGATCGAGCGTGTAGAGCGCGTCCGAGACGAGCGCGAGCCGGTCTGATTCGCGGAAGAGCGCGATCAACCCGGGCGCGTGACCAGGCATGTGGACGACCCTGAAGCCGGCGATGTCGTCGCCTTCGTCGAGGGTGCCGGCGACGTTCACCGGGCCGCCGTCCCATGTCGCGATCAGCCGCCACAGGACGGTGCGGCCGCGAGGATCGAGCTTCGAGCGGTCCCAGTAATCGCGGTAGTGATCTGTCGACTCGGCCGCGTGACGCTCGCCGGGGTGGCAGTAGACCGGCACGCCCAGGCCTGGGGCCGCCCCGCGGTGGTCGGCGTCGGCGTGGCCGAGCACGACCCGCCTGATCCCTCCGAGCCGCGCGCCGGCAGCGGCCAGCCCCGCGGTCATGTCGGACGCCCCGCAGTCGAACACGGTAACTCCGCCCTCGTCCTCGATCAGGTAGACGTTCATGACCTTGGGGATCCCGCCGCGGACGAGCCACACGCCCTCGGCGATGCGCTCGGGCTCGCTTCCGTGGATCCTGGCGCGCGCCCGCGTCTTGACGTTGGCGAGCTTCGTCAGGTTTAGCTCGGCGCGCGAGCCGGCAGGCGGCAGCACGCCGAGTTGGCGCGCCACGTCGCCGCTGTCGAGGTAGGCGTCGAGGCGCTCGATCTTGTCCTCGGCGTTGATCGTGAGGACGTCGCAGCCCTCTATCTCGAGTTGCGCGCCGTTGGCGACGAACCCCTGGAAGCTGGGGGGCCCGGCGAACGTGCCGCGCGCCCTCCAGCGCACTGCGACCCGTTGGTCGCCGGATCCGATGACGTCGAGAACCTCCCACGTGAGATCGGGAAAGGCGCCGTTCAGCTCGTTTTGCAGCTCGCGGACCCCGTCGGGAGCGGTGATCTCGCGTTGTCCGACGACGCGCTCAACCCCTCCCGGCGCCCACAGCGAGAGCGCGGCGTCGAGGTCGCGCGCCGCTATCGCCTCGAAGTAGCGCCTGGCCACGTCTTCGCTCGGCATCTCGGCCGCAGTCTAGGCCGGGGCGAACAAATATCGTGCACACCCATGCCGCGCAGACGTGAGCTTGGGCGCGGGGAGCGCGTAATACCGGGGCTGTGGCGCCTGCGCTTGCCGCTGCCGTTTCCCGGCGTGCCGCACTGCAATGCGTGGGCGATCGCGGCCGGCGACGGGGTGGTGCTCGTCGACACCGGGATGCACGAGCCGGGCTCGATGGCCGATCTCGAGCGCGCGTTCGATCAAGTTGGGCTGACGCTCGACGCGGTCCGCCTGGTGCTCATAACCCACGCCCACGTCGACCATTGGGGCCAGGCGGCGACGATCTGCGATCGGACCGGCTGCGAGATGTGGATGCATCCGAACCACGCCCACGGGTACACGAGCGCGACGGATCCCGATCTTGCGCTCGCCCGGCGGCTCGAGATCGGACGCCAGAGCGGCGTGCCCGAGTCGGCGCTGGCCCGCTACGCCGAGCGCTCGCGGGGGACGGCGTCCGGGATCGCGCGCGTGATCGAGCCCGACCGACCGCTGCTGCCCGGCGTCGAGATCGAGACCGATCTGGGGGTGTGGACGGTGCACGAGACCCCCGGCCACGCCCCGTCACACATCTGCCTGTATCAGGCCGACCGGCGCGTTCTGATCTCCGGAGACCACCTGCTCGGGCGCATCTCGCTGTACTTCGACTATGGCTGGACGCCGGACCCGATCGGCGAGTTCCTGGGGTCGCTGGAAGTAACCGCCTCGCTCGACGCACGGCTCGCGCTATCCGGACACGGCAAGCCCTTCATCGACGTCCCCGGCCACATCGAGGCCAATCGTCGGCTGGTGCGCGAACGGCTCGACGCCGCGGTTGCCGCCGTCGAGGCTGGGCCAAAGACCGGGATCGAGATCGCGGCGGGCGTTTACGGCGAACCCCTGAACGAGACAAACACAGGGTGGAGGCTGCAAGAGACGCTGTGTTATCTCCAGCATCTCGAGCTCGGGGGCCGGGTTTCGCGCGAGGCCGACGGCGACCTGGAACGCTGGGAAGCCGCCTCGAATTAAACCTTGACACGATCTTGTCAAGGTTGGTACAGTGCCGCCATCATGCGAATCGATCGCCTCCTGGCCACCACCGACGAGCCGGTCTTCTCGTTCGAGTTCTTTCCCCCGAAGACCAATGAGGGCGAGCGGAACCTCCGCGAGGCGCTCTGGGGGCTGCGCGAGCTTCGCCCCGACTTCGTCTCGGTGACATACGGCGCGGCTGGATCGACTCGCGGCCTGACGCTAGAGCTCACGAAGTGGATCAAGCAGGAGCTCGGGATCGAGGCGATGGCGCATCTGAGCTGCGTGGGCGCGACCAGCGATGAGCTGTGCGTGATCCTCGACAGCCTCGCGGACGCGGGGATCGAGAACGTGCTCGCGCTGCGGGGCGACCCGCCGCGGGGTGACGCCGAGTGGCGCCCGCATCCGGGTGGTCTCCGCTACTCGAGCGAGCTCGCGGCGCTGATCTCGGACCGGTATCCGATGAGCGTTGGCGCCGCCTGCTTCCCGGAGGTCCACCCCGAGGCGCCCGACATGACGAGCGATCTGCGCTTCCTCAAGCAGAAGGTCGAGAACGGCGCCACTTTCCTGATCACCCAGCTGTTCTTCGACAACGACGCCTACTTCCAGTTCGTCGAGGAGGCCCGGGCGGCCGGGATCGATGTCCCGATCATCCCCGGGATCATGCCGATCACCGACGTGGCCCAGATCAAGCGGTTCACGGAAATGTGCGGCGCCTCGATCCCGGACACGCTCCTCCGCGAGCTCGAACACCGCGCCCCGTTCCCGAGCGAGGTGCTCCAGCTCGGCGTCTCCTACGCCACGCTGCAGTGCGCCGAGCTGCTGGCGCGCGGGGCTCCGGGAATCCACTTCTACACGCTGAACCGCTCCCCCGCCACGCGCGCGATCCTGGCGGCGCTGCGGTTGATGCGCCCGTGGTTGCGGCGCGAAGTCGTTCGAACGACCGACTGAGGCTCGTATTCAGCTCGGCGGGATGATGTCCAGGTTGTGGGCGAGCCTCGGCTGACCGTCGACCTCGTAGCGGACATCGACCTCGTCGTTGCGCTTGTAGGTCCCGATTCCCCAGACGCCCATGAACCACGCCCAGAGGCTCAGCTTCTGGTGGACAAGCTCGCGTTCGAACAGCAGCTCGCCTGATGAGATCCGGTAGTCGACTCCGAGCTCCTGGGGCACGCCGTTGACGTACACCTCGAACGGCGTCCGGACCCCGGCTGGAAGCTTGATTCGCCAGTACCGCATGTCGTTCAGGTCTCGCCGGGCTCGTCCGGGTCGGCGGGGTCACCGCGGCCACCGGGGTCGTCCGGGTCGGCGGGGTCACCGCGGCCACCGGGGTCGCCTGGGATCAGGGACATGACGGCCACGTCGATGCCGTTACCCCTCCGGCGCAGATACTCGCGCAGGACGCCCTCGCGGACGAACCCGGCGTCCTGCGCGGCGCGGATCATCGGCGCATTGTCCGGCTCGGTGAAGAGCTCGACGCGGGCGAGCCCACAGGGTCCGAGGAGCCACTGCCCCGCGAGCGTGAGGGCGCTGCGCCCGAGTCCGTGGCCCCTAACCTGCGGCGCGAGCCATATCCCGACCTCGGCTCGGGACTGATCCCAGTCGACCGGGTAGACGCGGATCTGGCCGCGGCAGGTGTCTGAGCCGCGCTCGAGGATCGTGAGCGTGGCGCGTTCGCCGGCGGCCCGCTCGAGCGGCTCGCGTTCGGCCGCGCGCCCGAGCTCGGCGCCGCTCGGCGGCCGGTCCTCGCCGGTCAGCAGGTGCATACGCGGGTCGTCCTGGTGGGCGATGAGGATCTCGGGAATGTCGCGCTCGGCATAGTCGCGCAGCACGACCTGGCCATCGGTCAGCGGCTCAGCGAGTAGAGGAAGGGAGCTCATGGGTTGTGCGCGGCCGTCAGCCTGTCGTCGGAAACGGACCGTACCCTGTCTCACCGTGGAACCGGTCGTCTATCAGGTGCGGCGCTCGGATCGGGCACGGCGAGTTCGCGTGACCGTCGATCTGGCGCGCGGCGTTGAAGTGGTGCTGCCGCGCCGCGCGCCCGAGCGCGAAGCGGCCGCCGCGATCCGCGAGTTCCGGCCGTGGATAGAGCGCCGGATGGCCGAGCTCGAGGCCACCCGCGCCGCGGTCGCGGCGCGCGGCGACACCGTGCCATACCTAGGGCAGACGCTGTCGTTGTCGGTTCAGGCGGGTCGCACGCGAGTTACACGGCGCGGGGACGTTTTGCTCGTGCCGGTCGGCGATGCGCGGATGCCGGCACTCGAGCGCTGGTACCGCCGCGCCGCGCGGTCGGAGATCGAGCCCCGCTTGAAGCGGGCGTGCGCGCTGGCCGGCACGTCGTACTCGGGGCTCACGATCCGCGGACAGCGGACGCGCTGGGCCAGCTGCTCGCGATCCGGGTCGATGAGCTTCAACTGGCGGCTGTTGCTGGCGCCCGAGGCGGTGCTCGACTACGTCGTCTGGCACGAGGTCTGCCACCTCGAGGTCATGGATCACTCCCCCCGGTTCTGGCGGCTGGTGGCCTCGGGAAGCCCGCGGTATCGCGAGCACGTCCGGTGGCTCCGCACCAACGGCGCGACCCTCGTGCTGTAACCGGACGCCATCGCTCGAGCGTTGCCCGGCCCGGTGCCCGCTTGGTAGGCTCGCGCATCGCTGTAGAGACAGCCGTCGACCGGGGTGGCCACCGAATGAGGATGGCGGTAGGGAGCACAGAAATATGCCGGACCGAGGACCTCGCTCAGACGGCGTCCGTCTGTGACCCCCTGCGAGGTCTGAGGTCTCGGTCCGGTGGATCCCTAGCGCCTGCCTGCCGGTCTATCGCCTGCGCCAGGGAGGCGCCGCTGGTAGGTAAACCTTGCCTGCGACGTCAGTGTTAGGTAACCTACCAAGCTATAGACGGCTCTGTCAAGCGGGCCGTGTAGTCACCGCAGGGGAGGGTTGTACCCTCGGGAAGGCAACACAGGACCTTCGATGACATCTCCAAGCACCAGACCCTTCGGAGAATCGCTTCGCGCGTTGATGGACGCACGCTCGCTCACGTATCGCGGGCTCGCCGAGGCGACGCGCCAGCTCGACGGCAAGGGCATCACCCACGCCCACATCAACATGCTTGCCAACGGCCACGACAAGCCGTCGATGCGCGCGATGGAGCTGATCGCCGCCGCGTGCGACGTCGACCCGGACTACTTCGCCGAGTACCGGCTGGCGGCGGCGATGCGCGAGCTCGACCCCGCCGAAGTAGGGCTCGAGCAGGCGCTCGAGAACCTCAACGCTCGGCTCGGCGCGCGGCGACAGTCCGGCGCCAGAGGACGCCCATCGCAACTGCCCCAAGCACAACCTCGTCCCACGGGGTAGAGAGCGGATCCAGCGGCGGCAGCGCGATCAGGAACGCGACCGCCCACACTGCCCACGCCATCTGAACGCCCTTGCGGGTGACCTCGGGGTAGCGCCAGAGCATGGCGGCCAGCCTGTCCGAGAAGTAGCCGAGCTCGTCCTTCTCGCCCAGCAGCTTGGCGGCCGCCGACAGCGACGCCAGCGCCAGCACGAAGGCGAGATAGCCGAACGGGCGCACAACGATGCGCACCAGGGTGCTCATAAAGCCGAGATCAGCTTCCCCATTCGTTTCTAAAGGGTATCTCACCGATTGACCAACGCCCGGCAGAGCGCTGAAATCCCGTCTTCGCCCGATTCGGGCGTTATCGCCCTGCGACGGACGCGGCCGAGGTAGGCCTCGGTCGAGCCGTCTCCGTGGACATCCACGCCGCCGTGCACGTTGGCCAGCCGCTTTTGGGGGCCGGCGAGCTCAACTCTGGCCAGGACCTGCTCGTCGGGGGTGTAGCGCTTTAGCTGTGTTTTCGCGGGGTCGCGGGCGGCGTCGCCGGCGAGTTCTGTGACCCTGGCTTGGAGCGCCGCGAGGGCCGCGTCGAGCACGTCGAATCGTTCGTGCTCGACGCGCGCGCCGGCGCGGACCGTCAGCGTCCAGGTTTCTTTTGTCAGCCTGGTCTACCGCTTGTCCATCGGGACATAGTCACGGCCGCGAGCGCCGGTGTAGATCTGGCGCGGGCGGGCGATCTTCTGCTCGGAGTCGTCGATCATCTCGAGCCACTGGGCGATCCAGCCGCTCGTCCGCCCGATCGCGAACAGCACCGGGAACATCTCCATCGGCATCCCGAGCGCCTCGTAGATCAGCCCCGAGTAGAAGTCGACGTTCGGGTAGAGCTTGCGATCGATGAAGTACTCGTCCTCGAGCGCGATCTTCTCGAGCTCGAGCGCGATGTCGAGGAGCGGGTTGGTCCCGGTGACCTCGAGCACCTCGTCGACGGCCTTCTTGATGATCTTGGCGCGCGGGTCGTAGTTCTTGTAGACCCGGTGGCCGAAGCCCATCAGCCGCTCGTTCCCTTCCTTGACCCCCTTGATGAAGTCAGGGATGTTGTCCTTGGTTCCGATCCGGCGCAGCATCCGGAGCGCGGCCTCGTTGGCGCCGCCGTGGAGCGGGCCATACAACGCGGCCACGCCGGCGGCAACCGCTGAGTACGGATCGACCTGCGATGACCCGACGCTGCGTACGGCGCTTGTGGAGCAGTTCTGCTCGTGGTCGGCGTGGAGGATGAAGAGGACGTCGAGGGCATGCTCGAGCCGGGGGTCGGGCTCGTAGCGGATCTCGGTCATCTTGTAGATCATCGAGAGGAAGTTGCCCGGGTAGGACAGCTCGTTGTCGGGATACACGTACGGCTTGCCCTGGTTGTGACGGAATGCGAACGCCGCCAGCGTCGGCATCTTCGCCAGCAGCCGGATCACCTGGATGTAGCGGATCTCCTCGTCCTTGATCTGGCTAGCCTCGGGATAGAACGTCGAGAGCGCGCCGACGGAGGCGAGCAGCATCCCCATCGGGTGGGCGTCGTAGCGGAAGCCCTGCATGAACTCCTTGACGTTCTCGTGCACGAACGTGTGGATCGTGATGTGGTGGGTCCACTCCTCGAGCTGCTGCTTGTCCGGGAGCTCGCCGTGGATCAGCAGGTAGGCGACTTCGAGGTAGCTCGACCGCTCGGCGAGCTGCTCGATCGGATAGCCCCGGTACTCGAGGATGCCCTTCTCGCCGTCGATGAACGTGATAGCCGAGCGACACGACGCCGTCGCCATGTAGGCGGGGTCGTACGTCATCAGGCCGAAGTCGTCCTCGTTGACCTTGATGTTCCGCAGCGCGGTCGCGCGGATCGTGTTGTCCTCGATCGGGATCTCGTACTGCCTCCCGGTCCGGTTGTCCGTGACTGTCAGGGTGTCGGTCGACGTCGCTGCGCCGGCGCCGTCTCGTTTCTGTGTCTCAGTCGTCATGGCGCTCCTTCTCGCGCGATTACCTAGTCCGGGGATGTTCCGCGTTCCGCGCCGTGGCCGAGCGGAATTATCAACTTCAATTTAGTACCCACGTGACTGGGCCGAGACGCTAGCGCCGGGGGTGTACGGCGCCCGTCTGGTTGTCGGGTGGTTGTCAGCCCGTCGCGGGCCTGGCTATTTGGGGAACGCCGCCTACTTGGGGAAGGCGCTCGTGAGCACCGCGGAGCCCATCGCGACGATCATCAGCACGAACGTGCCGAACATCACGAGCCGCGCGCCCCGTTCGCCGTTGGGGAAGGCCGGGCGCGTGAGCCCGACCGCGGCCAGGCCGAGCGCCCACACCACCAGCAGTCCGCCGGCGATGTAGAACGGGACCTTCGACGGCTCGCTCGCGGCGATCAGCAGCGTGGTCATGGGCGCGAGCCTACTCGATGCGGTTCGGGGGTGTGGCGGTGGGGCGCGAGCCCTCGTAGCGGCTCTCGGTGGCCGCGAGCTGGCCCTGGTAATGGCTGCCGAGCTCGGGGGTCCCGTACGGTCGGAGCGCCGGCCGGTCGAGTGCCATGAACGACAGCTGGGCGATCGGCAGCCCGGGGTACAGCTTGATCGGGATGCGCGTGAGGTTGTTGAGCTCGAGCGTGAGCGTGCCCTGCCAGCCCGGGTCGCAGAACCCGGCGGTGGCGTGGACGATCAAGCCGAGGCGGCCGATGCTCGATTTCCCTTCGATGCGCGCGACGATGTCGTCGGGGAGCTCGACCCACTCGAGCGTGCGGCCGAGGCAGAACTCGCCGGGGTGGATGACGAAGGATTCGTCGGCTTTGATGGCCACTTCCTCGGTGAGGCCCGCGGGTGGCTCGCGGAGGTCGATCGCCGAGGCGCGGTGGTTGTGGAACACGCGGAACGAATCGCCCAGGCGGAGATCGACGCTGGCGGGCTGGACCAGGCCGGGGTCCCACGGGTCGATCTTGATGCGGCCGGTTTCGACCAGCTCGAGGATCGTCGCGTCGGACAGGACGGAAGCCAGCGCGCTCATCTGGTCCCAAGTCTGCCAGCGCCGGGGGACGGGGCCGCTGCGCGGTGCTTCTACCGCTCGACCGTGCGGGTCCGCGCGCGGGCCGTGCGCACCCGCGGCGGCGAGGGCGGCGCCGGATCGCCGTGAGGCCCACGGCGGGGGTGGCGCGGGAACGGCTCGCGCGGGTGCGCCGGGTTGCGCTTGATCCCGCCGTCGTCGTCGCGCGAGGACGACTCGTCGGGGTCTTGCTTGATCGCCCACCAGACGATGTAGATCAGTCCGGCGAGCGGGATCTTCAGGGCGAACATCAACCAGATGAGTCCCCAAGTCACGGCGTCCGATCCTACCGAGATCGGGCTGGGATTTCACCCCGGCGGGAGGTGGTCGTCTGCGTGCGGACCCGCTGGGTTTGGATGGTGGCGGGCGGCTGCTCCAGGGGAACCTGCGAGCCTGCCAATGGGGGCGCGCGGGAACCGTGGCTCGGGGCGGCGCCGTTCCCAACGAAGGCCCAACACCAGACCTATTAATGTGTTCGCAGCGTGTCGCTTGCTCGTCTTCGACTGATTTCGGCCGTCGGCGCGGTGGTGGTGCTGGCGATCTTGGTGGTGCTGGCCCTGCTGGCCCGGCTCGACATCAAACGACCCCCGGCCGCGAGCGCGCAGGTGCCCGCCCCGCTGGCGATCGGCACCGAGCTCCAGCGGCCCCGCCGGGTGCCGTCGCTGACGCTGACCGACGAGCAGGGCAAGCCGTATGCGCTCAGCGCGTGGAAGGGCAAGTGGGTGGTCCTGGCCCCGTCGATGACGCTGTGCCACGAGGTCTGCCCGATGACCACGGCGACCCTGATGGAGCTGACCAACGATGTGCGCCTGGCCGGGCTGTCCAGGCAGGTCGTGGTCGCAGAGGCGACCGTCGATCCGTGGCGCGATAACCCGGCGCGGCTGCGCGCCTACCAGAAGCTCACCGGCGCCAACTTCGAGATGTTGACCGGCACGCAGTCCGAGATCGCGAAGCTGTGGAAGTTCTTCGGCGTCTACTACGCCCGCGTGCCGCAGGGCAAGCCGCCCGACGTCGACTGGCTCACTCACAAGCCGGAGAAGTTCGATGTCCAGCACACCGACGCCGTGTTCTTCATCGACCCGGCCGGCCAGGAGCGGATCATCGACGAGGGCATGCCCCAGATCGAGGGCAAGCTGTCGCCGGTGCTCAGCAGCCTGCTGAGCGATGTGGGGAAGCAGAACCTCGCGCACCCGCAGCTTCCTTGGACCGCAAGCGAGTCGCTCGACGACCTCTACTTCCTGATGAACCGGAACATCCCGGCAAGCGCCGTCCCCAAGGCAACCGCGCCGACCGCCGCCGCGGCGAAGGCCGCGCTCGCCGGCTCCCCGGGCTCGCTGGCCGGGCTTCACTCACAAGCCGGCGAGCTGATCTCGTCCGGCGGGACGCTGGCAGATCGCCTGCAATCGCTGCACGGCTACCCGGTGGTCCTCAACGCCTGGGCCGCGTGGTGCCCTCCATGCCGGGAGGAGTTCCCACTGCTGTCCACGGCCTCAGCGAAGTACGGGCGGAAGGTGGCGTTTGTGGGAGCCGACACGAACGACTCGACCAGCGATGCGCGCTCGTTCCTCGCCCAGCACCCGATCAGCTATCCGAGCTACGCAGTGGCGTCGACCGACCTGTCCTCGCTCGCCGTGCTCGAGGGCTTCCCGACCACGATCTTCCTCAACCCGGCCGGCAAGGTGGTGTTCGTGCACACAGGTCAGTACGACACGGAGGCCGCGCTCGACAACGACATCCAGCGGTACGCCCTGGGGGATAAGTCGTCCTGAGGCGGCGCGCCGGGCTACGTAGCGGGCGCGCCCGCTACGCGAGCTGCTGCTGAAGCTCGCGATCGCCGGCGGCGCGCTCACTCCCCCGCCCGGCCGAGTCGCCAGGCGGCCGCAGCGCGAGTGCCACCCCGATCCCCAGCAGCGTCCAGGTGATCGGGTCCTCGAGGAAGTCGGCGTACAGCATCGTGTGGAACAGCAGCGCGAGGAAGGCGCACGCGATCGCCACGCGAGCGGGATCAGGCCGACAGCGCCGGAACAGCGTGACCAGCGCCGCGACCACGAGCGCGATGTAGACGAGCTCCCCGATCAGGCCCTGCTCGGCCGCGATCGTGATCGGGATCGTGTGCGAGGCGGAAAGGGTCTGGCCGATGTGGTGGTTGTGGGCGCTGTACTCGGTCTCGAACGAGCCCGATCCGAATCCCCAGATGGGGCGGTCGGCGAACAGATCGAGGCCTCCGGACACGAGACCTGGACGGCCGCTCGAGGCACCATTGAGCCCCTGATTCAGGCCGAACGTGGTAGGCGAGAGCGCGATTGCCGCGGCGGCCACCGCGACCACCCCGGCGGCGGCGAACACCGCGCGTCCGACGTTCCAGCGGATTGCCCCGAGCGCTCCGAGCCCGACGAGCAGCGCCCCGATGCTCGACCGCGAAACCGTCAGCACGAGCGCTCCCCACAGGATCGCGAGCACCGCGATCGACCCCACCTGGGTCCGCTGCCGGCGTGCGTACAGAAGCACCGCGGCGACCAGGATCATCACGAGCGCGAGGAACCGGCCGAAGATGTTCGGATCGAGGAACACCGAATTTACCGTGAAGTACGTGTGCACCGCGTTGGACGCGACCAGCTTTGGGTTCAGGAAGATCGTCTTGGTGTCGTACTCGACGAACCCGACCAGGGCGAACAGCACCGCTAGCCCGGCCAGCAGCAGCACGCAGATCCGGATTAGCCGAGGCGTCCAGTCGAGCCGGCGCAGCAGGAAGTAGGCGAGCGCGAACGGGACGTAGAAGAACACCATTTGCTGGAGCGCGGTCGTGAACTTCGGCGAGTACGTCGCCTGGAGCGCGTACAGGACGATGTAGCCCGCCAGCAGGAGCTCGAGCCAGAGCGCGGGGGCGCGGTCGCCGGGTGGGTTCGGTCGGGGCGACGCCCGGCCTCGCAGCGCGTCGACGACGAACGAAAGCGAACCGGCCGCCACAACGAAGTACAGGGGTACCAGCAGGTTCGAGGTGACGCCCCCGGCCTGGATCGGGATGCGGAACGGGAGGGCCACGATCACGGCGCCGGCCAGGATCGCCGGCCACTTCGACGCCGCCCACGCCCCTGCCGCCACGGCGGCCAGCGCCAGCAGCGCGCCGACCACCGCCACCAGCGGATGGCGGTGCACGATGCCGAGCTGTGGCGAGTGCCAGATATCGGCCAACAGCAGGACCGGAGCGAGGACGAGTGCGCCGAGCATCGCCAGCGCCTGAACGCGAGTATCGCGATGCAGCATCACGACGGCCGCGAGCACCGCCGCCGCGACGACCCCTAACTTGGGTAGCGGTCCACCGAGGGCTCCGTATATGAACACGGCCTGAATGATCCTCTACCTTTGTCGGGCGCATGCCCACTGAGAAGCTTCTAACCGTGCGGCGCCTCGCGCTCCCGGTCGCGCTCGCCGCTCTGGCGGCGACCGGATGCGGGGCTGTCAACGTCCACCCGAAGGTGCCAGCCGGTTCGCCGAGGCTCGTCAGCCGCGGCCGGGTCGACAGCCCCTTGACAGACATCCACAACCACCTCGCGTGCATGCGCGACGCCCACGTGGCGGTCACGGTGGTCAGCCCGACCAAGCTTCAGATCGACAGTGCACCGAACGGTCCGACGGTCGTGTTCACGCCCACGGCCGGAGCGGCCCAGGCCGCTCAGATCGACGGCAGCGCCCAGGGTGCTGAGGCGATCGGGACCGCTCTGCTGTTCCCAAACCAGGGCTCCGACCCCGAGCTGACGGCCGTCGAGGACTGCCTCGATCAGGGCGTTCAGGGTTAGACGCCGATTAGAATGCCCGGACGCCCGCGCCCAGTACGCAGGCTCTTGTACGCATCTGCCGCTGCCATGCGTGAATTGGCGAGCGCGGCACCAACCAGATCCTTGCGGTTTTCTTGTCCGTTCCCACTGCAGAGCTGACTGCGCCGGCCCCGTCGACTGACGCCACGGCGCGGGTCCGCGCGCTCGCCGGGCGGATGTCTGGATGGCGGCTGTATCTGGCCCTGGGCGGCGGTGCCTTGGTGCTCGCGGCGCTGTCGCTGCTGATCCCGTCCACCCCGAGCTACGACCCGTGGGCATGGCTCGTGTGGGGCCACGAGATCATCCACTTCGACCTGCACACCAGCGGTGGCCCCTCGTGGAAACCGCTGCCGATGCTGTTCACAACGGTGTTCGCGCTGTTCGGCAAAGCCCAACCGGATCTGTGGCTGATAGTCGCCCGGGCGGGTGCGGTGATGGCGGCGGCGATGGTGTTCAAGATCGCCTGGCGCCTCACGCGCGACATCGTCGCCGGGCTCGCCGAGCCCGACCGGGCGTCCCGCTGGATGGGGATGATCGCGCCGCTGCTCGCGGGCGTCATCGCCGCGGGCAGCCTCGTGAACTCGGGCGGGTTCATCTCCGACAACGCGCTCGGCTACTCGGAGGGCTTCGCCACCGCGCTCGCGCTGATCGCGGTCGACAGCTACATGGACGGCGCGCGCCAGCGAGCATTCGTGTTCGGCTTCTTCGCCGCGCTGGACCGCCCCGAGCTGTGGTTCTTCTGGGGTCCGTACGGCCTCTACCTGTTCTGGCGCGATCCGGGCGCTCGCAAGCTCGTGGTCGGCCTGTTCGCGCTGATCCCAGTGCTGTGGTTCCTCCCCGAGCTTTGGGGCTCCGGCCATCTGCTCCGCGGCGTCACTCGCGCCCAGCATCCGCGCTCCAACAGCGCAGCGTTCGCGAAGTGCCCGGTGTGCACCGTGTTCAAGAAGGAGGCGTGGCCGGCCGTGCTGAACCGGGTCAAGATCCCGGGGATCATCGCGCTGTTCGTCGCCGCGTTCGGCCTGTGGCGCACGCGCGCTTCGTGGTGGCGCCACAGCGGTCCGGTGGACCGCGGCATCCGGGCGCGGGCGTGGCTGCTCGGGCTCGGCGTGTTCGGCCTGGTGTGGTGGCTCGGGATCGCGTTCGAGACGCAGGCCGGGTTCTCGGGCAACAACCGCTATCTGGTTCTCGGCACGGCGCCGGTCGCGATCGCGGGAGGAATCGCGTGGGGATGGTTCTCGCGCAGCGTCGCCAACTGGATCCGCGTGCTGGCCGAGCGCGCCGGCTCCGGGCTGCGCCGGCTGACAGCGTCGGTGGTGACGATCCCAGCCGGCACGGTCGTCGCGGTCGCGCTGTTCCTCGCGGTGCCGCCCTGGATCGGCACGAACATCGTCAGCCTGCCGCGGACCCATCACGCGCTCGTCTACCAGGCGCACCTGCGCGAGGACCTGAACGCGGCCGTGCAGAAGGCCGGCAGCGTGAGCGCGGTCCTCAACTGCGGCAGCCACCAGAACACGGTCATGACCGAGGGGTTCCAGGTCCCGATGGTCGCCTGGACCCTCGGGGTCCGCACCCTACGTGTCGAGGCCGAACCGAGCCAGCTGGCCGGGCCGCCCTGGCCCAACGTGATCCTCCAGACCCGCGCGCAGTCGAAGTCGACGCTGCTGCCGACGCCCGCGCAGATCATCGCGTGGGAGCGCGCCGGCGCGCACTACACCCTGGTCGCCCACGTGCGGACCTTCCGGGTGTTCTCGACGTGCGCCACGAAGGCGGCCGGGTAGTGGCCGTCAGCGCCCCTCCGCGCGGCATCCCGCGCGTCCTCGACTTCAAGGAGCCCGACCGCCTAAAGCGGATTCCGGTGTGGGCCAGCACCGCCGGCCTGCTCGTGTTCCTGATGGTGGTCTCGGCCGTCCTGCGGACCCGCTACGTCACCGGGCAGTTCTGGGAGGACGAGGCGATCACCACCGGCATCGCCTCGCACTCGCTGAGCGCGATCCCGGGCGTGCTCCGCCACGACGGCTCGCCGCCGCTGTTCTACCTGCTCCTGCACGTGTGGATCAGCATCTTCGGCGCCAGCGAGGCGGCGACGCACGCGCTGTCGCTCGTGTTCGGGCTGCTCTGCATCCCGGCCGGGATGTGGGCCGGGTGGAGCCTGTTCGGCCGCCGCGCCGGCGTGTACATGGCGATCCTGTGCGCGTTCAGCACGTTCCTGACCGCGTACGCGCAGGAGAGCCGGATGTACGAGCTGATGGCCCTGTTCGGGATCCTGGCCACCGCGGCGTTCCTCCATGGGTTCCTGTACAGGCGGCGGCGCTACCTGGTCGTGTTCGCGGTGCTGGAGGCGCTGATGCTCTATACCCACGCGTGGGGCATCTTCTTCGGCGCCGGCTCGGTGATCGCGCTGATCCCGATCTGGCGGATGAGCGAGGACCGCCGCGGGCTCGTCCGCGACGCGGTCCTCACCTACGTGGGCGCCGGCGTCCTGTTCCTGCCCTGGCTGCCTAACTTCATCTATCAAGCCACCCACACCGGCGCGCCGTGGGCACCCCCACCGCGGTTCGGCGCACCGGTCCTGATCTCGCGCGACCTGATGGGCGGCGATCGCATCACGGTGGCGCTCGTGCTCGCGGCCGTGATCGGGTTGGCGTCGCTGTTCACGCGCCGGTACCGCCGCACGCGGGAGGCGACGCTGGTGTGGGCGCTCGTTCTGCTCCCCTTCGCCACCCTGCTCCTGGCCTGGCTGGCATCGCAGGTCACGCCGGCGTTCGTCTCGCGCTACTTCGCGCCGATCCTCGGGGCGATCCTGCTGCTGGCGGCTTGGGGGGCAGCCCGCGCCGGGATCGTGGGGCTCGTGGCGATCGCGCTGTCGCTGGTCTTCGTCGTCCACATCTCCTCCTACTCCCCGCAGTTCAAGAGCGACATGCGCGACATCAGCGGCGAGCTGACTCCGATCCTGCGTTCCGACGCCGTCGTCGTCGACGCCCAGCCCGACTCGACGCCGCTCGCCTGGTACTACCTCCCAGGCGCGCTGCACGATTTCCAGACGTCGCTCGGCCCGGTCAAGGACCCGAGCTACATGGACTGGGTCTATGCGCTGAAGCGCCTGCGCGCCGCCAACCCGCAGACTTTGCTCCCGCCGCTGGTTGCTAGCCTCAAACCGGGACAGCAGCTCCTGTACGTGCGACCGCTGACCGAGGGCGCGAACAATTGGAAGTCCTCGTGGACTCAGCTGGTGCGCCGGCGGTCGGCACAGTGGGGTCAGATCCTGCAGGACGACGTCAACCGAGGAGTCCTCAAGGCGGTGGCAACAGCACCGCACAACTACCGGGGAGCCAGCATCCTTGCCTACAGCGCCGTGCTCTACGAGAAGGTTTCATGACTGATTCGACTCCCAATCCCGGCCAGGGCTCCCCGTCCCCGGGCTCTGACATCACTCCGGAGCACCCCGTCGTGGCGCTCGGCGGCGGGCCGGCCGGGCTCACCGCCGGCTATCTGCTGGCCAAACAGGGCAAGCCTGTGATCGTGCTCGAGTCGACCGACCAGGTCGGCGGCATCGCGCGCACCGAGGTGCGCGACAACTACCGGTTCGATCTCGGTGGACACCGCTTCTTCACGAAGTCCAAGGAGGTCGACGACCTCTGGCACGAGATCATGAAGGAGGAATTCCTGAGGCGGCCGCGTCAGTCGCGGATCTACTGGAATGACAAGTTCCTCGACTATCCGCTCCAGGGAATGGACGTGATCCGCAAGCTCGGACCCGTCGAGCTCACCCGCTGCATGCTCTCCTACATGTGGGCCGCGGTGAAACCGAAGGGCCAGGAGGACACGTTCGAGGCGTGGGTTTCGAACCGCTTCGGCAAGCGGCTCTACCAGCACTTCTTCAAGACCTACTCCGAGAAGCTGTGGGGCGTCCCCTGCACCGAGATCCGCTCGGAGTTCGCCGCGCAGCGGATCAAGGGGCTGTCGTTCTTCGCCGCCGCGAAGGCCGCGTTCTTCGGCAACGAGGGCAACAAGATCAAGTCGCTGATCTCGGAGTTCAACTATCCCCGCTACGGCCCCGGCCAGATGTGGGAGCAGATGACCGAGGACATCCGCGCCCACGGCGGCGAGGTCAGGCTGAACGCGCCGGTCACCCGCCTGCGGATCGAGAACGGTCGGATCGTGGAGCTGGTCGCGGGCGGGGAGACGATCACCCCGAGCCACGTGATCTCCTCCTTGCCGCTGCGCACAACGGTCGGGATTGCCTATCCCGAGGCTCCGGTGGAGGTGCGCGACGCCGCCCGCGGCCTGCGCTACCGCGACTTCCTGACGGTGGCACTCGTGATCGACAGCCCCGAGCTGTTCCCCGACAACTGGATCTACATCCACCAGCCGGGCGTCAAGGTGCTACGGATCCAGAACTTCCGGTCATGGAGCCCGTGGATGGTCCCCAACGACACCGACACCTCGATCGGAATGGAGTACTTCTGCTTCGAGGGCGACGAGACCTGGAGCATGAAGGACGACGAGCTCGTGGCGATGGCGACCCGCGAGCTCGCGAAGCTGCATCTCGCTCGGGCAGACCAGGTCAAGTTCGGCTTCGTCGTGCGCGTCCACAAGGCCTATCCGATGTACGACGTCGAATACCCCGAGCGGGTCAGGACGATCCGCGGCTGGCTCGAGGGCATCACCAACCTGATTCAGGTCGGCCGCAACGGGCTCCATCGGTACAACAACTCCGACCACTCGATGCTGACCGCGATGCGCGCGGTCGACAACATCCTCACCGGATCTCACCACGACATCTGGGCGGTCAACGCGGAGAGCGTCTACCACGAGGAAGACGTCGCGGACGAGCAGCCGTATGTCCGCGCACCCGAGACGCCGGCGATGGAGAAACCGCTCGCCTAGCGAGGGGCCACCTTGAGGGGAGCGGTTCGGGGTCTGCTGCTGGTCCTTGTTGGGGGGTGGCTCGCGCTGCCCGCGGTGGCCGCGGCCCAGTCGCCGACGACGAACCCGCTGGCTCCGAGCTTCCCTCAGCCGACGGTGTCGACTCCTACGACCACCACCGTCGCACCCACGGTGAGCACGAGCGCCACTGCCGGCGGCGGTAGCGCGTTCTCCGGGAGCTCGGCGATCATCATCGCGATCGGCGCACTCGTCGTACTCGGTGGGATCGCCCTCTACATCGCGCGCGACGCCCGTCGGCGCGCTCCGAAGGGCCACCGCCTCACGGCCCCGATCGACGCAGAAGGCCGGCGGGCGGGGTCCAAGCCGCGCCCGAAGCCACGCAAGCTGAGCCAGGCCGAGAAGCGCCGGCGCAAGCGCGGCCGGGCCCGCTAGACAGTCTCCGCGCGGCCTTGCTCCCGGAGCCCGGCTCTGGCGCGGAGTAGCTGGCGCTCGACCGTTCGCCGCGAACAGCGCTCGTGGGCTGCTATCTCGACGTAGGTCAGGCCGAAGGCGTGCAGCCACAGCAGGCGTTGCTGGCGCACCGGCAGCAGGCCGACCTCGTTCAGACGCTGACGCTGCTCGAACAGTTTCTCGGGGGTCGGCGTCCTGGCGCACGCGAGGTCGCCACCCTCCTCGATAACCCGCTCCAGGGACTGCTCCCGACGGTATCGGCGCAGCGACCTGAACGCCTCGCGGACGGCGGTCCGCGCCAGCCACGCCATCACGGTCTCGCGGTGAACCCGGTCACCGTGGCGTAGCAGCCGGCACCAGGCGGCCTGGCACGCGTCCTCGATCACGGCGTCGGGTGCGCGGACGTCGAGGCGCACGATCTGTTCAAGGCGAACGGCGAGCGCGCCGTACAGCTCTCCGATGTCTCCCGCGCCCAGGACAGGCGCCGCTTCGATGATGGCCATATTCAGTCCAATTGAGACTAAATTGATGCGAACGAAACCTAGCAAAGCTCATTTAGTATTGCTAGGTTCGTTTAGCTTCAATTGGCTCAATTAGACTGGAAGGAGTTAAGCGATGTTGGTTTCACTGGCCGATGTCACGGCCAAGCCGGACCTGACCGGACTTCCGGGAAGCAACGTCCTCCAGCAACTCGTGAACGGCGCGGAGGCGTGGGCGCTCGCGATCGCGCTGCTCGGCGCGTTTGTCGGCGCGGCTCTGTGGGCGGTCGCGTCCCATGCTCACAACCCGCATTACGCGGCGCGCGGGCGCATGGCGGCGGTCATCTCGGCGGCATCGGCGCTCGTGATCGGGTCAGGCCCCGGTCTCGTCAACTTCTTCCAGCACCTCGGGTCGACGGCGAAATGAGACCGGTCACCGTCGCGCTGGCGGCCCTGGCAACCATGGCGGCGATGGCGTACGTGCTGGCGGCCGCGCCGGCGCCGGCGTCCGCACTCAGCCTCGAAAATCCGGTGTGCGGTGCTGCCGGGGTGTTGAGCTCCGCAGCCGAGAGCGCTTGCGCGGGCATCGGTACCCAGGCCGGCGGCAAGCTTCTGACGGCGGGGAAGCAGCTCGTCACCGGTCGTCCGGAACAGGCGGTCAACACTGTGGTGAGCGGCGCGACGCAGACAGTGGCGTCGACCGCGAGCACGGCTCTCGGCCTGGCTGCGATCGGCGGGTTCGTGCTCGGCGGGGCCCAGGCCGTGCTGACCGAGACCGCGTCGGCGCTCGGCACGACCACCGCGCCGCAACTGCGCACGACATGGTTCTCGGCGACTTACTGGCGAATGACCGCCATCGCCGGGGTGCTCGCGTTGCCGTTCCTGTTCGCGGCCGCGGTACAGGCGTTGATCCGCTCTGACCTTGGGCTACTCGTCCGGTCGGCGTTCGGCTATCTGCCGCTGGCGATGCTCGCGATCGCGATCGCGGCGCCGCTTACGATGCTCCTGCTCGCCGCCACGGACGAGCTCTGCGTGTTCATCTCCTCGGCCGCCGGCGATGCCAGTGCGCACTTCCTGGCTAAGGCCGGGGTCCTGATCGGCGGTTTGACGGCGCTCACCTCGTCTCCGTTCCTGGCGGTACTCGTCGGCCTGTTCATGATCGGAGCGGCGTTTGCGCTGTGGATCGAGCTGTTGGTGCGCGAGGCGGCCGTGTACGTGATCGTGCTGATGCTGCCGCTCGCGTTCGCGGCGATGGTGTGGCCGGCACGGAGGGTGTGGGCGGTCCGCGCCGTCGAACTGCTGGTCGCGCTGATCTTTTCGAAGTTCGCAATCGTCGCGGTCCTGTCGCTCGGAGGCGCCGCGATCAGTTCCGGCGCCGATCACGGGAGCGTTACGGCGGTGATGGCCGGCGCGGTGCTGATCCTGCTTGCGGCGTTCTCGCCCTGGGTGCTGCTTCGGATGATTCCGCTGGCGGAGCTCGCGAGCGGGGCGGCCGGGACACTACGCGCCGAGCTCGGACGCGCCAACCTTGCCGCCGGAGACGCCTGGGCTGGGGCGCACGAGTGGAGCGACATCGTGACGGCCGCGATGCGGCGCGACGCTGCGGACGGAGGGGCGGATCCGGGAGGGGCGGACCCGGGAGGGGCGGACCCGGGAGGGGCGGATCCGGGTCCGTCAACGCAGATCGATCCCGGACGCGGCGATGGCCCTCCGGAGCCTCCTGATGATGGTGCCGGCGACCCCGCGCCGGGCAACGACGGTGGCGGGCCGAACGACCCGCCCGCTGAGGAACCGCTCAACTGGGACGACGAGCCGGTCCTCGAGCTGAGCGCCGAGAACCTGTTCGCGACGCCCGCACGGCCGTTTGACGACGCCAGCCGCCGGTGATCAGCGAGCGACTCACGTACCGGTTCGGGCCGCTCGAGCGCCGCGGGATCCTCGGGCAGCTCCGCGCCGGTCAGGCAGCGGCGGTGGCGGCCGGCGCGCTTGCAGCGATCGTCGTGCTCGACCGTGCGCCGACCGCTGCCGGGGCGTTCCTGGGGACGCTGCTGTTCGCCGGGTCGCTGCTCCTGGCGTTCGCACCGCTGGGCCGGCGCACCGCCGACGAGTGGATTCCGGTGATGGTGTCGTTCGGCATGCGGTGGACGCGCGGACGGCTCCGCTTCCACTCGGCCGCCCCCGCGCACGGGATCGTGGCGGCCGAACGGCCGGGGCGGCTGCGCCGGCTGGTGAGACCCGCGGCGCCCGATGCTCCGGCCGCCCTGCGGGGCGTGCGGATCGACGAAGCCCCGTATCGCGACCACCCGGTCGGAGTCCTCACCGAGCGACGCGGCCGGCGACTGACCGCCGTGCTGGCTTGCCGGGTGGTCGCGTTCTCGCTGCTTGATCCCGAGGCGCAGGAGCGGCGCCTCGCGCGGTGGGGGCTGATCCTCGCCGGCGTGGCGGCCGGGGCGGTCCGGAGACTTCAGTGGATCGAGCGCACGGCGCCGGCACAGGGAGACGAGCTCGCGCGCTGGCTTCACGACGAGCGCGATCCCGCGGTCCCGCTCCGGGGCACGCCGATCATCGAGTCCTACCTCGAGCTGATCGGCGCTACGACGAAAGCCACGCAGGAGCACGAGGTCCTGGTTGCCGTCCAGATCGATACCCGCCGCGTCGCCGACCGTGGTCAGGCCGCCGCGGTGAGCGCGCTGATCGAGCAGGCCGAGCGGGTTGCGCAAGGCCTCGAGGCGGCGGACGTGACCGTGCTCGGGGCGCTCGGCGCCGGGCAGCTCGCGCGCACCCTGCGCACCGCGTTCGACCCGTACGCGCGTGCCGAGCTCGCTGCTGTCGAGGCGGCCGAGCCCGACCGCGACGGCCTCGCCGAAGCCAACGCCTGGCCGCTCGGCGCGCGCGAGCACTGGGAGCACTACGCCAGCGACGGCGCGCTCCACGCGACGTTCTGGATCGGCGCGTGGCCGCGCGTCGACGTCTCGCCGATGTTCATGGACGCGTTGCTCGGGCACTCGCACGTCGTCAGGACGGTCGCGGTGACGTTCGAGCCGATCGCCCCCGACCGCTCGACGCGGGAAGTGGAGGCAGCCGTCACCCGAGACCGCGCCGACCGCGAGCTCCGCCATCGCTTCGGGCAGGCCGAGACCGCCCGCCATCGCCAGGCGGAGGAGGCGGCGGTGCGCCGCGAGGCCGAGCTCGCCGCCGGCCACGCCGAGGTCCGGCTGGCCGGCTTCGTGACCGTCTCGGGGCGCGACCTGAACGATCTGCGCCGCGCCTGTTCAGAGGTCCACGAGCAGGCGGCCCGCGCCCGGCTCGAACTTCACCGGATGTACGGCCAGCAGGCCGAGGCGTTCACGTTCACGCTGCCGCTCTGCCGGGGGCTGCGATGACTCCGGCGGCCAGCGCGTTCCCGACCTACCTCTGGCACTACCTGACCGCGCGCCTTGTCTACGACGAGCTGATGCGGCCGTTGCTGCACGGTCGCGTCTCGACGGCCGGAGCGGTGGCCGTCGTGGCCGTCGCGGCGTTCTGCCTGGGTCGTCTCAGCAGGAGGCGTGCGTGAGCCGACGTGCTGCCGAGCGGCCGGGCCACCGCTGCACGACCCGGCACGCGCAGGCCATCTACCCGTTCGTCGCGACCGGCGGCCTCGGCGGGCGCGGGATGTTCGTCGGCCGCGACTCGAGCGGTGGGGCGTTCTGTTACGACCCGTGGCTCCTGTACGGCCAGGGTGCGCTCGATGACCCCAACGCGATCGTGATCGGCAAGCTCGGCCAGGGCAAGAGCGCGCTGGTGAAGACCCTGCTGTGGCGGATGCTCCTGTTCGGACGGCGGGCGTTCGTGCTCGACGTCAAGCGCGAGTATGGCCCGCTGTGCGATGCCGTCGGCGTGCGGCCGGTGTCGCTCGAACCGGGCGGCGCCGTCCGGCTCAACCCGCTCGCCTCGCGTCCGGAGGAGCACGCCCAGCTGGAGTTGCTGAGGGCGGTGACGATGACGGCCATCGGTGGCCCCCTGACCCAGGTCGAGGCGGCCGCGCTCCGCGAGGCGCTGCACGCGGTCAGGACCAGCCGCGTCGCCGAGCCGACCCTGCCCCAGGTCGCGGGGTTCCTGTTCGACCCCGTGCCGGAGATGGCGGAGCGGCTTCGCACGACTCCCGAGCGGCTCGCGCTCGACGCCCGGCGCGCGGCACTCGCGATCCAGGACCTGTGCGAGGGGCCCCTACGGGGGATGTTCGACGGCCCGACGTCGCCGGGACTCGACCTCGATGCCCGATTGCTCGTGCTCGACCTGCACGCGGTCAGAGATTCGCCGGCGGTCGGGATCCTGATGGCGTGCGCGACAGCGTGGATGAGCGCCCTGCTGGCGCGGATGGCCGAGCGCCCCGGGCGCGAGCGGCTGATCAACGTCGCCGACGAGTCGTGGAAGATCATCCAGCACACGGGCCTCGGCGAGTGGTTCCAGTCGAACTTCAAGCTCGCCCGGCAGTTCGGCGTGATGAACCTCGTCGTGCTGCACAAGCTCGCGGATCTGAAAGCCGCGGGGGATGCGGGGTCGCGCGCGGCGCGGATCGCCGAGGGGCTGATCGCGGATGCCTCGACGCGCATCGTCTACCACCAGGACGAGAGCCAGGTCCCGCTCACCCGTTCGCTCCTCGGGCTGTCCGACACCGAGTCGCGGCTGATCTCGACGCTGTCGGCGGGACAGGCGCTGTGGCGCGTCGGCAACCGGTCGTTCGTCGTCCAGCACTACCGGTCACGACTCGAGGCGACGCTCACGAACACCGACACTGGAATGCGCGTGAGCGACGCGAGGCTGGGGCGCGGATGAGGCGGGACCGCGGCAACGGGCTCTCAGACGTCGCCGTCCTGGCGGCGATCGGATCCGTCGCGACGGTGGCGGCGGCGGTGTGGCTATGGGGCGGACTGGCCGGCGCTCTGTTCGGCACCGGGTGGCCGCATATGCGGCTCGACCAGTTGCTCGGGATCGTGATCCGGCTCCCGACGCGGTTGCCGGACCCCGCCACCGCGTGGCCGACCTCGGCGAGACCGCTGCTCCCGGGCGCCGGCGGGTTCTACGCCGCGCTGGCGATGCTCGCCGGCGCCGGCGGCGGCCTCGCGCTCGCGGGAGGCCGGATCGGAGGACGCCTCGGCGGCGGGGGCGGGGCGCGCTGGGCGACGACGTCCGAGCTCCATCCGCTCCGCAGCCTCGGGCGGTGGGGCCGCACGGGGCGGCTCGTGCTCGGGAGGCACGGGGGGCGACTCCTTTACGCCGAGCACCGCCATGCGCTGGTGGCGTTCGGTCCCCCGCAATCGGGCAAGTCGGCGGGAATCGCGATCCCCGCGCTGCTCGACTGGAACGGCCCGGCAGTGGCCAGCTCGATCAAGACTGACCTGCTGAGCGCCACGATCGAGCGACGACGGGCGCTCGGCGAGGTGTTCGTGTTCGACCCGTTCGAGCTGTCCGGCGTAGGGGCGCACACGTGGTCCCCGCTGCACACCGCGCACACGTGGGACGGAGCGCTCGAGGTGGCCTGGCGGCTCGCGTCGGCCGGCGAACTCGACCGCCGAAGCACGGAGGGCGGCGATTTCTGGGCGGTCGCCGCCGAGCAGCGACTCGCGCCGCTGCTGTACGCGGCCGCGGTCAGCGGCGCCGGGATGGACACCGTCGTGCGCTGGGTTAACGGCCAGGGGATGCGCGAACTCGACCAGGCGCTGTTGTGCGCGGGCGAAGGCGGCCACGAGGCCTACGACGCCGTCCGCGCGTTCGAGGCCCAGGCCGACCGCACTCGAACCTCGATCGAGGCGACCGCTCAGACGCTGCTGCGCGCGTATCGCTTCGGCCGCGTCGCCCGCTCGGCCGAGTCGTCCGAGATCACCGCCGACCGGCTCCTTGACGGGCCGGCGACGCTGTACCTGATCGGCGACGCCAAAGCCACGAAGCTGCTTCGCCCGATCTTCCTCGCGCTGCTCGGCGAGATCGTCGACCGGGCCTACGAGCGGGCGACACTCGCCGGTGGGCGTCTGGACGAGCCTTTGCTCCTGTGCCTCGACGAAGCGGGCAACGTGGCCCCGCTCCCCCATCTGGCCGAGATCGCCTCGACCGCGCCCAGCCACAACATCCAGCTCGTAACGATCTTCCATGACCTCGCCCAGGCCCGCTCGCGCTATGGACAGCAGGCCGAGACGGTCGTCAACAGTCACCGGGCGCGCATGCTGCTGCCCGGCGTCGCCGACCTCGAGACGCTCCGCTACTTCGCCGGACTCACCGGCGAGGAGGAGGCGCGCGACCGCTCGCACACGACCGGCGCCGACGGTACGACGCGCTCGACCTCGCGCCGGCGCCGCCCGCTGATCGCGCCCGAGGCGCTCCGCCAGCTCCCGGATCGGCACGCCCTTCTGCTCTACGGCCGGATCCCTCCCACCCGCCTGCGGCTGCGGCTCTGGTTCGACGACGGCCGCCTGCGCAGCCTGGCAAAAGGTGCGACGTGAGCCGGCCTGAGCCCGAGGACTGGAACGAGCCCGACAACGACTGGGAGGAGCCGATATCGCCGCGCTGGCCGCTCAGCTGCGAGGGGCTGTACCCGCGGGAGCGGTGGATGTGGTTCGAGCAGCTGTGGGCCGACGTGTGCGCACTACGGGTTCGCTACCGCCTGGCGCTGCGCAGCGGCTGGTGGCTCGACCAGGTGCAGGTTGAGGCGCTGGCCGCGCTCTCGGCGTGGGTCGAGCGTTACGACTCGGGCGAGTGGGATGACCCACCCGGGAAGCTGGCCCTGCTCTATGACCTCGAGCGCATCGCCGCGCTGCTCAGGGACGGCGGCGAGCCGTTTCATCCCGATCGCGACCGCCTGGCGTTCGCCCGGTACCTGATCGAGCTCGGCTGCCAGCCGCCACCCGATCGAGAGTAGTGCCGGCAGGACGCCGCCTGTGGTGCGCGCCCGTGCACGCGAGCTCAGCCGCTCAGGCATGATGTTCGCCCGCCCGCCGACCGAGGAGCTTCGATGCCACTAGCCAAGCAGCGCCCGCGCCACCCCATCCCGGAAGTCACCGAGCGCATGGAGGCGGCGGCGGCGACCCTGCCGATTCACGAGATCGGCGACAGTGGCCTGGACAGCGAGACCGCATACGAGCTGATCTCGAGCGAGCTCCTGCTCGACGGGCAGGCGCGCCTGAACCTCGCGACGTTCGTGACGACATACATGCCGTCGGTGGCCGCCAGGCTGATGTCCGACACCGCCGACAAGAACATGATCGACAAGGACGAGTATCCGCAGACTGCGGAGATCGAGGCCCGCTGCGTGAGCATCATCGCGGACATGTGGAGCTCGCCCGACCACGATCAGGCCACCGGCTGCTCGACGACGGGCTCGAGCGAGGCCGCGATGCTCGGCGGCCTGGCGCTCAAGTGGCGCTGGCGGGAGCGGATGCGAAAGGCCGGCAAGCCGACCGACCGACCCAACCTGGTCATGGGCATCAACGTCCAGGTCTGCTGGGACAAGTTCTGCCGTTACTGGGACGTCGAGCCGCGCCTCGTGCCGATGGAAGGCGACCGCTTCCATCTCGGGCCCGACGAGGCGGTCGCGCAGTGCGACGAGAACACGATCGGCGTGGTGGCGATCCTCGGCTCGACGTTCGACGGCAGCTACGAGCCGGTCAAGGAGATCGCAGCCGCACTCGACAAGCTCGAGGACGAGAAGGGGCTGTACGTGCCGCTGCACGTCGACGCCGCCTCGGGTGGATTCGTGGCGCCGACGCTCCAGCCGGACCTCGAGTGGGACTTCCGCCTCCCCCGGGTGCAGTCGATCAACGCCTCGGGGCACAAGTACGGCCTCGTGTACCCGGGCGTCGGCTGGGCGATCTGGCGCAACGAGGAGGCGCTCCCGAAGGATCTGGTGTTCGACGTCAACTACCTCGGGGGCCACATGCCCACGTTCGCGCTGAACTTCTCGCGCCCGGGGAGCGAAGTCATCGCCCAGTACTTCATGTTCACGACCCTCGGCCGCGAGGGCTACCGCCGCGTCATGCAAGGGGCCCAGAACGTCGCGACCCACCTCTCGAGCGAGATCGCCAAGATGGGCCGGTACCGGCTGGTCACCGAGGGCACGGACCTCCCGGTGTTCGCGTTTGGACTCGCCCCCGAGGTCGACAACTACAACGTGTTCGACGTGTCCGACCGCCTGCGCCAATTCGGCTGGCTGGTGCCCGCCTATACGTTCCCCAAGAACCGCGAGGACCTGAGCGTGCTGCGGATAGTGATCCGTGCCGGGATGACGATGGAGATGGCCGATCACCTGCTCACGGACATGCGCGCTGTGACCCACTTCCTCGAGTCGCTGGACGCGCCGCTGCCGTCCGTGGCGAAGGAGAAGCGCTCGGCGTTCGCGCACTGAAGAAGCTGACGGACACGTCGACGCGCGGCCCCGGCGGGTCGCGGACCCAACGCGCCGTTCGGAAAGCTCTGCTGACCGGCGGCACCTGACCGACAGACGGCATGTCACGGCAGCTGGTGCGAGTGCCTAGAGCACTTCCGCCAGCCGCCGCGCCGCCGCGCTGATCTGGCTCGGCGTGCTCGCCTCGAACACCGCCTGGAGATCGAGCACGCGGACGCCGAATGAGTCGAGCTCGCGGGTACCGACGATCGCGTGGCACGGCACGCCGCCCTGCCGTGCCCGCGTGGAGACCTCGGACACGAGCTTGCCGGCGAGGCTCTGCTGGTCGAGCTTGCCCTCGCCGGTCACCACCGCTCGCGCGGCGCGCATGCGGCGGTCGAAGTCGACGGCGTCGAGGACGAACTGGGCGCCCGGGACGAGCTCGGCGTCGAACTCGGCCCACAGTCCGCCGGACAGGCCGCCGGCCGCGCCCGTCATCGGCACTCCTCGCGGATCGCGCCGCAGACGCCTGGCCTGATCGTTCAGCCGCTTGGTCAGCTTGGTCACGTCATCGGGTGCTGCGCCCTTCTGCGGACCGAACACTCGCGCGGCGTGCTCGAACGGCGTGCGCACGTCGGTCAGCACGCTGATCCGGGTGCCGCCGAGACCACCCTGCTCCTCGATCGCGCGGATCGCGCCGGCGCCGCCGTCGGTGGTCGCGCTGCCGCCGGCGCCGAGGTACACGACGTCGGCCCCCGCCTCGACCGCAGCCATGATCAGCTGGCCGGTCCCGAAGGTGCTCGCCGCGATCGCGTCGCGCTCCGACGGATCGACCAGGCCGAGACCGCTCGCCGAGGCCATCTCGACGATCCCGACCAGCCGCCCCCGGCCCGCCTCGCCGATCCCGAACTCGGCCTCGACCGCGCGTCCCAGCGGATCGGACACGACCATCGTGCGGCGCTCGCCGTCGAGCGCGCGCAGGAGCGCGTCGAGCGTGCCCTCGCCTCCGTCCGCGATCGGGCACAGATCGACCGGACGACCCGCGGCCTCGAGACCGCGGCCGACGGCGTCCGCCACCTGGGTCGCCGTCAGCGTCCCCTTGAACGAGTCGGGAGCGACGAGAATCGTGGTCGGGACACCGGGGATCATGCCGGCAGTATCTTCGGGGATCGGTGCACGAGACGCGAGAGGACATCGCCGCGCTCCAGCAGCTGCTCGATCGCAGCTACTCCGCAGCCGGGCCGCATCTGACGAGCATCACCACGCCCGAGCGCCGAGTCGGCGCCCGGGAGTTGGTCGAGATCCTGACCGGGATGTGCCTGCTCGTGATCGCGACCGTGACTTCGGATTGCCGGCCGATCGCCGGGCCGCTCGACGGGATCTTCTACCGCGGCGCGTGGCATTTCGGGACCGCGCCCGACTCGATCCGCTACCGGCACCTGCTGGCGCGCCCGCAGGTCAGCGCGACGCACCTGCCGCGAGAGGAGTTCGCCGTGAACGTGCACGGGCGGGCGGTGCCCGTCGAGGTCGCCGGCGGCTTCCGCGAGACGCTGCTCGAGGTCTACGTGCCGCGCTACGGCCCCGACTGGGAGGAGTTCCTCGACAGCGGGCCGGTGTACATGCGGATCGACGCCGACCGGATGTTCACTTTCCAGTCCGGTTAAATTAGGTCGACACTCGGCGAACCGCGCCCCGTGAGTGCGGGGTTAACCGTGGCGGGGCCGGGTGAATATGAATTCACCGTTCCGGGGGAGCGCGAGTGTGGGCTTAACCGGAATGGGGTGATGGGGCCGCGCTGACGCGCGGCGTCCATGGGGCCATGCGGGCCCGTCCGGATGGGGAATGTGGCCCCACGGACGCCGAGCGAAGCGAGGCCCCTAGACCACTGCCTGCGCCGCCGCCCGGCCGGCGATGCGCCCGCTGAACAGACACCCCCCGAGGAACGTTCCCTCGAGCGAGCGGTAGCCGTGCACGCCACCGCCACCGAACCCCGCGACCTCGCCGGCGGCGTACAGACCGGGGAGCGGCTCGCCGCCCGGCTTGAGCACGCGCCCGGAGAGGTCGGTCTCGAGCCCGCCTAGCGTCTTGCGGGTGAGGATCCACAGGCGCACGGCGATCAGCGGGCCGGCGCCCGGATCGAGGATCCGGTGCGGGCTGGCGACGCGGCTCACCCGGTCGGGCAGGTAGCGGCGCGCGCCATGGATCGCGGTGATCTGGAGGTCCTTGGCGTAGGGGTTGGCCATCTCGCGGTCGCGCGCGCGGATCTCTCGATCCAGGTCGCCGGCGTCGATCAGGTCATCGCCGGTGAGGGCGTTCATTCGCCGCACCAGCGAGCGCAGGTCGTGCTCGACGATGAAGTCGACGCCGTGGCGCTTGAACGCCTCGACCGGCGCCGGTGCGCTCTTGCCGATCCGGCTGGCGATCACCTGCCGCATGCTCTTCGAGGTCAGGTCGGGATTCTGTTCGGATCCCGACAGCGCGAACTCGCGCTCGATGATCTTCTGGGTGAGCACGAACCAGCTGTAGTCGTGGCCGGTCGTCATCAGGTGCTCGAGCGTGCCGAGAGTGTCGAAGCCCGGGAACAGCGGCACGGGCAGGCGCCGGCCCGTCGCGTCGAGCCACAGCGGCGAGGGGCCGGGCAAGATGCGGATCCCGTGGCGGGTCCAGATCGGGCTCCAGTTCTCGATCCCCTCGGTGTAGTGCCACATCCGGTCGGGGTTGATGATGTTGGCGCCGGCGTCTTCAGTGATCTTCAGCATGCGCCCGTCGACATGGTCGGGGACGCCGGAGAGCATGCGTTCCGGGGGACGGCCCAGCGTCGACGGCCAGGCCTCGCGCACCAGCTCGTGGTTCGCGCCGATCCCGCCCGAGGTCACGATCACCGCCTGGGCGGAGAGCTCGAACTCGCCGACGGGCGTGCGCGAGCTCGCCTGCCCGCGCGCCACGGCGCTAGGCTCGAGCACGGTCCCGGCGACGCCGGCGAGCGCGCCGCCATTCGTCGTCAGCTTGTCGACGCGGTGGCGGAACCTCAGCGTCACCAAGCCGCGGGCGACGGCCTCGCGCACGCGGCGCTCGAACGGCTCGACCACTCCCGGGCCGGCGCCCAGGGTCACGTGGAAGCGTGGCACGGAGTTCCCGTGCTGGGTCGCGAGGTAGCCGCCGCGCTCCGCCCATCCCGGTGTCGGGACGAAGCGCACGCCCTGGTCGTGCAGCCATTGGCGCTTCTCGCCGGCGGCGAACTCGACGTACGCCTCCGCCCACCGGCGCGGCCAGGCGTCCTCGGGGCGGTCGAAGCCGGCGCTCCCGAGCCAGTCCTGGAGCGCGAGCTCGGGCGAGTCGTGGATCCGCACCCGCCGCTGCTCGGGCGTGTCGACGAGGAACAGGCCACCGAGCGACCAGAACGCCTGGCCGCCGAGCGAGGCCTCGGGCTCCTGGTCGAGCAGGATCACGCGCCGGCCGGCGTCGGCCAGCTCGGCGGTGGCGACGAGCCCGGCGAGCCCGCCTCCCACCACGATCACATCGGCGTCGCTCCCAGCGACACTCACTGCGACATCTGCTCCAGCCTGCACTCCTTCGGAGCCTTGTCCTCGCGCCAGCGGAGGATTTTCGTCCCGTGACGAATGCGCCCGCCGCTGGCGTGGTCGAACGTGACCTCGACGACGAGCTCCGGGCGGAGCTCGATCCACTCGAGCTCCCGCTCGCTCTGCCAGCGGCTGGGATCGCCGTGGCCGCGGTTGCCGGTCTGGTACGCGGCGAGCTTGCCGACGAGTGCCCGCTTCTCGGACGCCTTCAGCCCCGAGGAGTGGCCGACGACGTGCATCTTCCCGGCGTCGTCGTACAGCGCGAGGATCAGCGAGCCGACCGTGTCCGGCTCCTTGCCCGGGCGGTAGCCGACGACGACCGCGTCGATCGTCCGCACGCGCTTGATCTTCATCATCCCGGTGCGCTCGCCCGGCCGGTAGGGCGCCCGCACATCCTTGGCCACCACCCCCTCGCCGCTGCGGAGCCAAGGCTCGGCGTCCTCGGGGTCCATCGTGAGCGGCGTGCAGTCGATCCCCGTCGCGCACAGCTCCTCGAGCCGGGCTCGTCGTTCGGTGAAGGGCCGCTCCAGCCATGATTCGTCGTCGAGCGCGAGCAGGTCGAAGGCGACGTAATGGGCCGGCGTCTCCTCGGCCAGCATGTCGATCCGCGATTTGGCCGGGTGGATCCGGTTCTGGAGCGCGCCGAAGTCCTGGCCGCCCTCGGGGTCATCGATCACGATCTCGCCGTCGATCACGTACCGGCCGGGCGGGAATGACAGCTCGGGGAAGTACCGCCCGAGCGGCTTGCCGCTCCGCGACTGGATCATGGTCGGCTCGTCGTCGACGAACACGATCGCCCGGAAGCCGTCGTACTTGGGCTCGTACGACCACTGCTCGCCGACGGGAAGGCCGGCGCGGGAGCGGGCGAGCTGCGGCTCGACTGGCGGCTTCAAGGGCAGATTCGGCACAGGCCGCGATGCTATGCGATGCACGTCGGCGAGGCCCCCGGATGGGCCGGTCGGGGTCGATACGATGAGGTCGTGACCCCAGCCCGCGCCACCGTCGCCGAAGAGGAATACGTGGAGATGCTGTTCTGGCTGTACGAGGCGGGGCTGCCGATGACCGGCGCCAACCTGGCCCGCGCGATGCAGCTGTCGGCGCCGACGGTGCACGAGATGCTCGGCCGGCTCGAGCGCGACGGTTATATCGCGCGCAACGCGGAGCGGTCGATCGAGTTCACCGATGCAGGGCGCGAGCACGCCGAGCAGCTCGTCAGCCGCCACCGGATGATCGAGCGCTTCCTGACCGACACCGTCGGGGTGCCGTGGGACGACGTGCACGAGGAGGCCGAGAAGCTCGAGCACGCGATGACGCCGCGGTTCGAGGCCTATGTGCGCGCGTCCGTGGGCGACGCCAAGACGTGCCCGCACGGTCACCCGATCCGGGTCCACGAGCGGATCGACGGTGTGCCGCTCGCCGACTGCTCGGTCGGGGCCAAGGTGACGATTCTGCGCCTCGAGAACGAGGCCGAGGACCTGTTGCACTACCTCAAGGACGCGGGGATCGAGCCTGGGCTCGAGGGCGAGGTCGAGTCGAACGACGGCGACAACGTGGCGGTCCGCTCCGACGGCGAGGTCGCCACCATCACCGCGAGCGTCGCCGAGACCGTGTCGGTGCTGGCCGAACCCTCGCCGCCGCCGCGTACCGCGCTCCCCGAGCAACTCGTGCTCGGGCGCGAGCGTTACGGGCGCTAAGCCGTCACCCGGAGCTCAGCGGCGGCCGGAGTGTTCACGGCCCAATCGGCACACTCGGCGTCCGATCGAGCTCGAGAGTGGGGTTGGGGCCGCTATGCGCACCCGAATATGCATTCGGCTCGCTGGGGGCGTCGAGTGTTTGGTTAGGCCGGGGTGCGGGCAGCGTCCGCCCTTCCGCCCGGCGCCTATGCCCGCCGGGCGCCTATGCCAGCCGGGCGCCCATGCCCGCCCGGCGATCAGGCGACGCGAGGCGCCGGCAACGCCCGCTGGCTCTGGAGGCAGCGGCGCATCTGGTCGAAGATCGCCGGGTGGTTCAGCAGGTCGAAGTGGCTGGCCTTGCCGAGGTGGTAGTAGTGCTCGATCGGGAACTGCATGCGGTGGCCGCGTCCCGGATGGGCCCAGGCGCTCGGCTGGAGCACGAGCAGGTCGCCGATGATCCGGCCGACGGGGGCATCGGCCTCGCGCGACAGCGTGGCGCAGATGAAGTAGTGGCGGGCGCTCGGCAGGAACGGGATCTCGCGCGAGGTGTCCTGCAGGTAGGCGTCGCACTCCTGGTCGACCCAGCACTCGTCGACCAGGTAGCCGTACCGGAGGTCCTTGATCCCCGAGCTCCGCAGGTTCAGCGCGCGCGCCAGCGGCCGGGTCTCGGGCAGGCGAGCCAGCGCTGCGGTGGCGGCGTTCGTGACCTGCTCGAGCGGGGCTCCGCGGTGGGGCGTCCCGAGCGTGAACACGTGGCGCACCTTGGCCACGCATTTGCTGTCCACCCCGTAGTGGCACGCGCTGCGGGAGACGAGGCCGCCCATCGAGTGGCCGACAAGCACGACCTCGTGCACCTCGGTCGGCCACGCCGCGACGAGATCCTCGAGCATGCCCGCGAGCTCGCGCCCGTTCTCGGAGATGTGGCGGCCGGTGTTGTAGCGGAGGTAGATAGGGCTGTAACCGAGCTCGATCTCCATCCGGTGCCCGTAGGGGACGTGCCGCGCCGCCCCGAGCTTCCAGGCGTCGTCAGTCTCGCACAGGCCGTGCACGAACACGGCCAGCCGCGGCTTGGCGTTGGGATAGGCGGCGGCAAGCGACTCGCGCGTGATCTCGAGATCGCTGCCACGGCGCCGGAAGCTCATCGTCAGCGCCAGCGGGTTGCCGTTGCGCTCGAGCGTGTCGCCGAACGCGCCGTTGAGCGCGCTGACCACGGCGCGGCCGGCGGGCGTCCGCTCGATCGACGGTGAATCGGGCGCCCGCGCGGCGCTCGCGGCCTGCGCGCCGGCGCGGACGACCGTGCGGGTCAGCTCGCCGGCGGCGGCGTAGGCGCTGCGAGCGATTCGATCGTGGGCGAGCTTGATCGGGATCGCGGCCGGCCCAACCCGGCGCCACACGCGGCCCGCGATTCCCGAGTGCAGCTCATGGATCTGCCTGGTGGCGCCGGCGGCCGCCTCGCTCGCGAGGTCGCCCAGGGCAGCGATCTCTTCAGGCCGCATGCCCGCTTTCGACGCGTCCGGTCAGCTCGTGGTACGCCCCGGCCAGGCGCTTGACGCCCTCCTCGATCTCCTCGGAGGTGACCCCGGAGTACGCGAGCCGCAAGCTCGATTCGCCGCCGTCGAGGACGAAGTCCGAGCCCTTTACGAACTGGACCCCGCGCTCGGCGGCCGCCGTGAACAGCGCCGCGACGTCGGTGCCGTGCGGGAGGTCGACCCACAGGAAGTAGCCGCCCTGCGGCCTGACGAACCGGGCGTCGGGAAGCTCGCGCTCGAGCGCGTCGCACAGCGTGTCCGCCCGCTCGTGCAGGGCCTGACGGACGACCTCGATCGACTTGTCGATCGCGCCGGAGACGCAGAACTGGTGGACGATCGCCTGCGAGACCATGTTCGGCGAGATGTACGTCTGGGTCGCGATCTTGACCACGCGCGTGATCAGCTCGGCCGGCCCGACCAGATAGCCGACGCGGATCCCCGGACACACGGTCTTGGAGAACGACGAGGCGTAGACGACGGTGTCCCCCTTCTCCATCGAGAGCATCGTCGGGAGGGGCGCGCCCTCGAAACGGAGCGACACGTACGGGTCGTCCTCGAAGATCGTGAACTCGTGGTTGCGGGCGAGCTCGAGCAGCCGCTCGCGCTTCTGCTCCGACAGCGTGTAGCCGGCGGGGTTCTGGAAGTTGGGAATGATGTGGGCGAGCTTCGGGCGCGCCCCGGCCGCGAGCACGCGCTCGAGCGCGGCCACGTCGATCCCGTCGGGCTCGAGCTCGACCATCCGGACGTCGGCTCCCCGATTGCGGAGCGAGAGCAGCGTTCGGTCGTACGTCGGGCGCTCGACGATCACCGAGTCCCCCGACTCCACCATCGCGTCGAACAGGAAGGCGTCGGCCTGCATCGAGCCGTTCGTGACCACAACCTGCTCGGGCGCGACCTGGTGGCGCTCGGCGATCCATTCGCGCAGCGGCACGTAGCCGATCGCGGTCCCGTACGCGGTCATTCCGCCCGGGTCGGCGTCGAACGCGCTCGCGGCGGCGGCGCGAAGGCCGTCCACGTCGATGATGTCGAGCGACGGCGCGCCCCGGGCGAAGGAGATCGCTTTGGCCATGGTCTGGAGCTTACGCGAGGCGCACGTCGATGATCGCCCGGTCGGCTCCCTCGTAGCCGCGAACGACGACGTCGCGGACGCCGCGCACGCGCGCCAGCGCCGCTTCGAAGTCGTGGAGCGCCTCGACGCTCGTGAACGGGCCGGCCGACATGGACACGTCGGTGGGCTCGGGGCGTCGCCGATGCGGGAGCGTCAGCACGCGCTCGTAACCGTCGAGCAGTTCCCGCATCGAGGCGATCAGCCGCTCGGAGAGCTCGGTGAGGGCCCGGATCTGGACGCCGGCGTCAAGCGCGGGCTCGGGGATCGGCGGCGGCGGGGGTGGCTCGGGAGGCACCGGCGGCTCGGCCGGCGGTGGCGGTGGCGGCCCGGGCACCGGGGGTGGCGGTGGAGGCTCGGGGATCGGCGGAGGGGGCGGGGCCGGCACCGGCGGGTCGGGAATCGCGGCCTCGGGTGCCTCCACGGCGAGCGCGGGCCGCGGATCGCGGTCCGGGGCGAGCTCCGCCTGGACGTCGCGCAGCATCCGGTCTATCTCCGCCAGGTGCGCCTCCAGGGTGCTGGGTCGTTCGCTCGACACGGGCGACGCCAGCCTAGCGGGCGGTACGGCGGCGGCTACGCCGCGGCGCCGAGCAGCGACACCGCGATCTCGGCGACCTCGGTCGGGGTACGCCCCACGCGCACGCCCTTGCTCTCGAGCGCCTCGGCCTTGGCCTTGGCGGTGCCTCGCGTGCCGGACACGATCGCGCCGGCGTGACCCATCGTCTTGCCCGGCGGCGCGGTGAAGCCGGCGATGTAGGCGACGACCGGCTTGGTCACGTTGTCGGCGATGAAGTCGGCCGCGCGCTCCTCGTTGTCGCCGCCGATCTCGCCGCACATCACGATCAGCTCGGTCTCCGGGTCGTCCTGGAACATCCCGATGATGTCGATGAAGTCGGACCCCGGCACCGGATCGCCGCCGATCCCGACGATCGTCGAGTTGCCGAAGCCGCGCTGGGCGAGCACGTTGCCGATCTGGTAGGTCAGCGTTCCAGAGCGGGACACCACGCCGACGTTGCCCTCCTTGAAGAACGCGGCCGGGATGATTCCCACGTTGGCCTTCCCCGGCGACAGGATGCCAGGGCAGTTCGGTCCGATCAGGCGGGCGCGGCCGTTCTTCTTGATCACGGAGTAGGCGCGGAGCTCGTCGTGGGCGGGGATGCCCTCGGTGATCGCGATGATCAGCTCGATCCCGGCGTCCTCGGCCTCGAGGATCGAGTCCGCCGCGAATCGAGGCGGCACGAAGATCATCGCGGTGTTCGCATCCGTGCGGGCGACGGCCGCGTGGAAGGTGTTGAACACCGGGATGCCCTCGACGTCCTGGCCGCCCTTGCCCGGCGTGACGCCGCCGACCACCTGGGTGCCGTAGTCGCGGTTGCGGAGCGAGTGGAACGTCCCCTCGCGTCCGGTGATCCCGGACACGCACAGCTTCGTGTTGGTATCGACGAGGATGCTCATGCGGAAGCGGCGGCCAGTTCGACGACTTTCTGGGCGGCCCCGTCCATCGTCGACTCGGTGAAAACGTTCGGCAGGTTCGCCTCGGCCAGCAGCTGCCGGCCCTCGACGTCGTTGGTCCCGTCGAGCCGGACCACGAACGGAACCGTCGGGTTGATCTGGTTGAACGCCTCGATCAGCCCGCGCGCCACCTCGTCGCCGCGGGTGATGCCGCCGAAGATGTTGAACAGCACAGCCTTGACGCTGGGGTTCGACAGGATCACCTCGACCGCGCTCGTGATCGCATCGGCCTTCGAGCCGCCGCCGGCGTCGAGGAAGTTCGCCGGCGAGCCGCCGGCCAGTGCAACGACGTCGAGCGTCGACATCACGAGCCCGGCACCGTTGCCGAGGATGCCGATGTTCCCGTCGAGCTTGACGAACGTCAGCCCGCGCTCCTTGGCCATCCGCTCCTGCGGATCCTCGGCCGAGGGATCGCGTAGCTCGGCGTTGTCGGGGTGGCGGAACAGTGAGTTGTCGTCGAGCGTGACCTTGGCGTCGAGCGCCTTCACATCCCGCTCGGGCGTGACGATCAGCGGGTTGACCTCGACCAACGTGGCTTCCTCGGTGACGAAGACGTCGTACAAACGAGCCAGCATGGCGCCCACCGGACGGACCACGTCGGCGTCGACGCCGGCCTCGAACGCCAGGCGCCGGCCGTGGAACTCCTGGAAGCCGAGCAGCGGATCGACGTGCAGCCGCGCGATCGCATCCGGATCGGTGTCGGCGACCTCCTCGATGTCCATCCCGCCCTTGGTCGAGAGCATCACGAGCGGCGCTTTGGCCGACCGGTCGAACACCACCGACGCGTAGTACTCGGAGGCGATCTCCGATGCGCCCTCGACCCACAGCTCGTGAACGGTGAGACCGCGGATGTCCATGCCGAGGATCGCACCGGCGTGGTCGCGGGCCTCATCGTGGTCGTTGGCAACCTTGATCCCGCCGGCCTTACCCCGGCCCCCGATCTGCACCTGGGCCTTGATCACACACGGGTAGCCGATGTCGTCGGCGGCCGAGGCGGCCTCGTCGACGGTCTGCGCGTGCCTGCCGGAAGGCACGGGTACGCCGTGACGCGCGAACACCTGCTTGCCCTGGTACTCGAGGAGATCCATCCGCGGCTGGACTGTAGTAGGTCGGGTGCAAACGCTGTCGCCCGGCGCGGGAACAGCCTGGAAGCGCCGGAGTCTCTCCCCATGGCATCATGGCCGCGCGATGGCGATCCCGAAGGACATCACGTTCGTCACGTTCGACGTTTATGGGACCTTGATCGACTGGGAAACCGGTGCGTTTGACGCGTTCCAGACCGAGGCCGAGCGCGACGGCTTCACGATCGAGCGCGACGAGCTGATCCCGCTCTTCTACGAGACGCAGAAGCAGATTCAGGCGGGCTCCTACGAGCTCTACGCCGAGGTCCTGCGGCGCACGGCCGTGCAGATCGCCAAGACGCTCGGCTGGCCGTTGGAGCCCTCGCGGGCCGGCTTCCTGCCCGACTCCGTCCAGCGCTGGCCGCCGTTCAAGGAGACCAATCCGGTCCTGCAGAAGATCGCGAAGAAGCACAAGATCGGGTTGATCGCCAACATCGACGACAAGCTTCTCGGCCAGACCCGGCGCCACATCCCGCTCGACTTCGACCTCGTCGTCACCGCACAGCAGGTGCGCTCGTACAAGCCCGACCCGGCCCACTTCGCCGAGTGCGAGCGGCGCATCGGCGGCAAGAAGGGCTGGGTCCACGTCGCCGCCAGCTACTACTACGACATCGAGCCGTGCCTGAAGCGCAAGATTCCGGTGATCTGGGTCAACCGCGCCAAGGAAACGCTCGAGTCCAACCAGAAGAAGCCGGACGCGGAGGTCTCGACCCTTCGCGAGGCGATGAAGCTCCTCGGCGTCTCCTGACGGGGCGGCGCGGATTCGATCTCGATGAGGGTTCTGGCGGTCCACGCCGACCTGATCGTGTTCATCAGCCGCTTCTGGCAGACGACGTGCACCGCGGTGCGCGCCGGCGAGGAGGGGTTCGTGATCGACTCGCCGGTGTATCCGGACGAGCTCGAGGCGGTCCCGAACGTGCTCGAGCAGGCTGGCTTCCCGGTCTCGGGGCTGCTCGCGACCCACGCTGACTGGGATCACCTGCTGGGGCGCATCGCGTTCCCGGAGGCCTCGCTCGGCGTCGGGGAGAGCACCGCGCGGCGGCTCGCCGCCGAGCCCGGCGATGCCCAGCGCGAGCTGCGCGAGTTTGACGAGGAGCAGTACGTCGACGACCGCGGTCCGCTGATGCTGGCCGGAATCCAATCGCTGCCCGTCCCCGGGCGCCTGGCCCTAGGAGCCGGCGACCGCGAGCTCGAGCTCCATCGGGCGGACGGCCATACGGCGGACGGGACCGCGTTTGTGATCCCATGGCTTGGAGTCCTGGTCTGCGGCGACTACCTCTCACCGGTCGAGATCCCGTGGATATCGCCTGGCGGATCGGTCGATGCCTATCTGGCGACGCTCGAGCGCCTCCGCGGCCTGGTGGCGCGCGTGCAGACGATCGTCCCTGGCCACGGTCGGCCGCTCCGGGACGAGGAGGCGCTCGTGATACTCGACGAGGACGTGAGCTACCTGCGCGCGTTGATCGACCACGGGACCGGGGCGCCGCTGCCGGCCGGGCGCAGGACCGCGACCCAGCGGCGGATTCACGCCGAAAACGTCGAACGGGCATCTACGCTACCGCGGACATGAGCTACTCGACCCTCGCTTCCGCCGCGATCGTCCTCGGCGTCTTGGCCGCCGGCATCGCCGTGACCGCCGGCGCCCTGCTGTGCGTCGGCCGTCGCCGGCTGGCGCAGCGGACGCTGCCGGTGTTCTTGGGTGTGCTCGCGGGCGTGACCGTGCTCGCGTTCGCCGCGGTCGCGGAGAGCGAGGACGACCTGCAGGCGCACGCTGAGCGGACCCTGGGACTCGCCTCGGCGGCCGAGCGGACGGAGATGACCCGGACCGGGCGCTACACGATCTCGGTCGTCCGGCTCGAGCGGGTCGACCGGGCGTTCGCGGCCGACGTGAAGGTGAATCAGCCGGTCGTGCGGGTCACGCGGGGGCCGGGCGCAGGAAACGTCACGCTGTGGGTCTCGCTCGGGCCCGGAACCCGCGCCCAGGCGACGCTGAGCGCTTCCGGTCGCGTCGAGGACACCTCCACGCCGGCGGCGCGAGCAACATCCCGGCACGGACTGGTGCTCGGCATCTCGGGTCGGCGGACGTCGTGACCGCGGCGGGCACGTTGTGACGACGGCCGGCGCGGAGCGGCGGACGTCGTGACCACGGTCGGCACCGGGACCGGGATTGCTCCCCGGCTGCGGAGCCGATCCGAGCCCGGTAGCGCAGGACCGCGCCCCGGCAACGACGGCCCCGGCGGCGTGTTGCGGTGGGCGTGGTGGGCCGCGGTGCCGTTGTGCCTGCTGTATCTGATCCTGCTCGCGCACCAGCTCGACGCGGCCATCCGGACGACCAATCTGGACGCGGACGCCGCATCGGGGCCGGTCATCGGCGAGCTGTTCGGGGCGGCGCCGTCCGGCGCCAACGTCGTGCTCGGCACGTTTGGCTGGTACGCGACCCTCCTGTTCTACCTGGGCACGAAGTGGCTTCCCTTCCACCGCCAGGTCTGGGAGGCGGCGCCGTTCGTGATGGCGCTGGCGGCGGCCGGGCTGACCGCGTGGGCGGTGTCGCGCGTGGCGACCCGATGGGCGGCGACGGTGACCGCCGTGGTGTTGCTCTGTACCTCGCCGGTGACGCTGCGCCTCGAGCTCGCGACGACTCAGCACGCTCCGGCCTGGTTCAGCGTGGCCGTGCTTGCGGCGTTCGCGGTGTGGCTCGGGCTCGAGCCACGGCGGACGCGCCCGTGGCCCGTGGTCGCCCTGGTGGTGCTCGTCGTCGGGACGATCGTGGGCGTCAACGCCGCCTCCGATCCGCTGCTGAGCATCGCCGGGGTGGCGCCATTCGCGCTGGCGATGGTCGCCGCCCGCGTGCTCACCCCCGGACGCTCCGCCACGCGGGCGCTGTGGACGGGGGCAGCGACGCTCGCGGTCACGGGCGTCACGTGGGGGCTCACGGCGCTCGCGATGTCGTCGCTGTCGGTCACTCGGGAGCCCGGGTTGCACACCACGAGGATCGTGATCGGCCATAAGAACATCGCGAACTTCACGCTGTGGTGGAAGTCGATCGCCACGATCGGCAACGGCGACTACTTCTCGCGGCCGCTGTCGCCCGGAACCGTCCTCGCGTTCGTGTGTGCGGTGATCAGCATCGCCGCTGTCGTCGCGATCCCGTGGTTGGCGTGGCGTCAGTTACGGCGCCGTTCGCGCGCCGCGGCGCCGGCCGAAGCCGCGGCCGGGACTGCGACGGGGGCCCGAGCCGGCGCGAGCGCTGCGACCACGACGTTCTACGTCTTCTGGTGCTCGTCGGCGATCCTGCTCACGCTCGCGTTCCTGTTCAGCGCGTATCCGGGAGACATCCACTCGGGCCGGTACCTGCTGGGCCTGCTGTACGCCGCCGCGGCCGTGGTTCCGGCGGCCGCAGCGGGGCGGGCGTGGACGCGGGCGCTTGTCCTCGCGTGTACCTGCGCGTACGCGGTGTCGGCCGTGGTTTCGATCTCCGACCGCGGTCCGGTCCCGCCCCCTCAGACGGCGTACAGCCCAGTCACGACGCGGGTGGCCGGCGAGATCGCTCAAATCGCCGCTCGTGAGGACCTGTCGGTCGGTTACGCCGGTTACTGGGATGCCGCCCCGATCACCTGGTCCACGGGCTTCGGCGTGCACGTGTACCCGGTATCGGTTTGCGACCAGCGCGAGCACCTGTGTCGCCTCGATCTGCATTTCATCAGCAGTTGGTACCGGCCCCGAGCGCACACTCGCAGCTTCCTCCTGACCGATCCCGCCCTCGCGAATGTTTGGACTCGCACCCCCGACCTGGGACGACCCAGCTCGGTCTACCGGCTTGGCCGAGTCACGATGTATGTCTACCCGTACGACCTCGCGAAGCGGATCATTGGATAATCGTCGTCGGGAGGAGCTGGCGAGCGTTCGCTGGGACCCGAGAGGAACCGCGACGACGAGCGATGTCTGAAAACAGCCGCCCACAGACGCAAGACCCGGCCCTGGAGATGGCCGGCGCCTCGATCACCGTTCCGGGGGGGCGAATGGGCTACCTGCCGTCGGACCGCCAGCGCAGCATGCTGGCCGTGGCGGGCGCCGCGGTCGGCTTCGTGATCGCGTGGTACCTGATCCATCACGGCTGGTACCGGCTCGACCGGCAGTGGGACACCAGGGAGTACGCGAAGTACGCGCGGAACATCGTGGTCCGGGGGCTCATGCCGTACCGCGACTTCTCGGTGGAGTATCCGCCCCTGGCGCTTCCGGTGTTTCTGCTCCCGAGGCTGATCGCCGGGAACGGGTTCTCGGGCTACATGGAGGTGTTCGAGCTGATGATGGCCGTGTGCGGGGTGATCGCGGCCGGCCTGGCCGCGTTCGTGCTCGCCGCGCAGCGCGTGGCCACGCGGCAGCTGGTCTGCGGGGTGGCTCTGCTCGCGCTCTCGCCGCTGCTGCTCGGCGCGGTCGTCCTGTCGCGCTACGACCTGTTCCCGACGATGCTGACCGTGGCCGCGCTCACGGCGTTCTACTTCGAGTGGAACCGGAGCGGGTTCCTCTTACTCGCCCTCGGCACCGCCGCCAAGGCGTTCCCGGTGGTGATCGTGCCGATCGCGGCCGTGTACGTGTGGCGGCGCCACGGCCGGCGCGCCGCGCTAATCGGTCTCGCGGTGTTCGGCGGGGTGGTGCTGGCGTGCTTCCTCCCGTTCCTGGTGATCTCTCCGCACGGGCTATGGTGGGCGATTCACGGCCAGGAGAACCGGCCGCTGCAGATCGAGAGCGTCGGCGCCGCGATGTTCCTGGCCGCGCATCAGCTGCTCGGACTGCATCTGACCTACTACTTCACCCACAGCTCCGACAACCTCGACGGTCACGCGACGCTCGCGTTCGCCGGGGTGATGAGCGTTCTCCAGATCCTCGGGCTGCTGGTGGTGTGGGCGCTGTACGCCCTCGGTCCGGCCACGCGCGAGCGGCTACTGACCGGGGCCGCGGCCGCGGTGTGCGCGTTCATCGTGTTCGACCGGGTGCTCTCCCCCCAGTACCTGATCTGGCTGGTGCCGATGGTCGCGATGATCAACGGTCGCCGCGGACTGGCGGCGATGGCGCTGCTGGCGTGCGCGATGGTGATGACGCAGCTCTACTACCCGCTCCACTTCGCGCCGCTGAAGAGCTTCGTCGCGCTCGAGTCGTGGGCGGTGATCGGGCGCGATCTGATGCTGGTCACGCTGTTCGCGACGCTCGTGTGGCCCGACCGTGGGGTCACGATTCGCCTGCCGCGTCGGGCGGCGTTCGCTACTGCCCGGAGCTGATCACCGCGAGCGTGTCGCCCGTGGCCACCGACGCGCCCACCGCGATCGGCAGCTCGGAGACGACCCCGGCCTTGTGCGCCGTGATCTCGTTCTCCATCTTCATCGCTTCGATCACGGCCACCAGCGCGCCCTCCTCGACCTCGGCACCCTTCTCGACTGCGACCTTGAGCACGGTCCCCTGTAGAGGCGATGCCAGCGCGTCGCCGCCCGCGCCCGCGCCGGCCCCGCCCGCGCGCTCGGAGCGGCGGGGCGCCCGTCGGGTCGCCACCGCGCCCTCCGACGGCGCCGGGGCGGCGCCGTTGAGTGCTCCGGCCGCCGGAGGCGGGCCGATCACCTTGACGTCGAAGCGCTTGCCCGAGACCTCGACGGTGTAGCTCTGCTCCACCGTCTCGGCAGCGCCCCCGCCGTCGCCCGCGCCTTCGCCGCTCGGCTTCTCGCGCTTCGGGAACGCGAGCTCCTTCAGCCACGCCCGGTCCTCGATCAGGTCCCGGCACGTCTCGGCGTTGTGCCACTGGCGCGTCTGGAGGATGGCGGTGTGGAACGGGATGAGCGTCTTGACGTTTTCGATCTCGTACTCGCTGAGCGCCCGCAGCATGCGCGCCGTCGCCTGCTCGCGATCGACGTCCCAGACGATCAGCTTGGCGACCATCGGGTCGTACATCGGCGAGATCTCCGAGCCGCTCGTTACACCGGAGTCGACGCGTACCCCGGGGCCGGCGGGCTCGCGGTAATCGCCGATCTTTCCGGGCGCCGGGGCGAAGTTCTTGCTCGCGTCCTCGGCGTTGATCCGGCACTCGATCGCGTGCCCACGGAGCTCGAGGTCGTCCTGGGAGATCGACAGCCGCTCGCCGGCGGCGACCCGTATCCCCTCCTTGACGATGTCGATCCCGCTCACCATCTCGGTCACACAGTGCTCGACCTGCACGCGGGTGTTCATCTCGAGGAAGAAGTACTCGCCGTCCTGGAGCAGCCCCTCGATCGTGCCCGCGCCGGTGTAGTTGACGGCCGCCGCGGCGTCGGTCGCGATCTTTCCGATCTTCGCCCGGAGCGCCTCGTCGACGGCGGGCGCCGGCGCCTCCTCGATCAGCTTCTGGTGGCGCCGCTGGAGCGAGCAGTCGCGCTCGCCGAGATGGATCACGTTCCCCTGGGTGTCGGCGAGGACCTGGACCTCGACGTGGCGCGGGTCTGGCAGGTAGCGCTCGAGGTACACGGTCGAGTCGCCGAAGAACTTCTCGCCCTCGCGGGCGGCACCCTCGAACGCGTCCTTCAGCTTGGACTCGTCGAGCGCGACGCGGAAGCCCTTGCCGCCACCGCCGCCGGCTGCCTTGACCGCCACCGGGTAGCCGATCGTGTCGTCGATCACCCGCTGTGCGTCGTCGATGCGCTCCACCGGCTCGGTCGTGCCGGGGACGATTGGGACACCGGCCTTTTTCATGAGCTCGCGGGCGCGAGTCTTGGAGCCCATCGCCTCGATCGCCGAGGCGGGCGGACCGATGAACGTGATCCCAGCCTCCTCGAGCGCGGACGCAAAGGACGCGTTCTCGGCCAGGAAGCCGTACCCGGGATGAACCGCCTCGGCGCCGGAGCGCTGCACGGCATCGATGATCTTGTCGATGACGAGATAGCTCTCGCTCGCCGGGCCGGGGCCGAGCAGGTAGGCCTCGTCGGCGCGCTTGACGTGCACGGCGTCGCGATCGAGCTCGGAGTAGACCGCGACCGTGGCGATGCCGAGCTCCTCGCAGGCGCGCATGATTCTGACCGCGATCTCGCCGCGGTTGGCGATCAGGACCTTCGAGAACATGCGGCGCGAGACTTTAGCGGGGCGTGAGCCGGCTCGGTTACGGTTCGCGCGTCGTTCGGTGGCGCCGGCGTAAACGCGTGATCGGTGCTTGGGAAGAAACTACCGCTATAGAGGCTGTCGCAAAACTTGGTGGTGTGTGGTGGCGGGCGGGTTTTTGGTCAGGGTTTTGGGGTGTGGCTCTGTCCGGGTGCGTTGACAGAATGACCTCCTGAGCAGGGCTTTTACGGCTGATCACAGCAGCCGGGGCCTGCGTCAGGAGGTCGTCGATGATGATGACGGGTTCGCAGGCGGTGGGGGAGGCTGAGGGGCTGTCGGCGGGCGCGACCCGCGTGTATGTGTGTCCGGCGCGTGATCAGCTGTTTTTGTTGCCGGTGTGTATGCGTGACTGGTTGGAGGAGGGGCATCTGGCGTGGTTTGTGCTCGAGGTGGTCGCTGAGCTCGACACGAGTGGGTTGCATCGACGGCCGGGGGGTGGTCCGGGTCGTCGGCCGTATGAGCCGGAGATGCTGGTGGCGTTGTTGTTGTACGCGTATTGCTGTGGGGTGCGGTCCTCGCGGCGGATCGAGGCGGCGTGCCGGACGGATGCGGCGTTTCGGGTGATCTGTGGTGGGCTGGTGCCTGATCACGCGACGATCGCGCGGTTCGTGGTCGGTCAGGAGCAGGCGCTGGAGGGTTTGTTTGTGTCGGGGTTGCGGTTGTGCGTGGCTGCGGGGCTGGCGGATCTCTCGGTCGTGGCGCTGGATGGGACGAAGATCGCGGCCGACGCGTCGCTTGCTCGCAACCGCGATGCTGAGTGGATCCGGCGTGAGGTCGCGAAGTTGATAGCGGTGACCGGCCAGGACGAGCGGCCCGCCGCGGCCGGCCCGGAGGGATTGCCGGGCGTGGAGGCGGTCGCTGAGATCTCCTTGGCGACCGGTCGGTTGGCCAGGCTGCGGGCGGCGCTTGAGGTGATCGAGGCCGAGGACGCCGCCGCGGCTGGTGAGGCGGCCGATCAGGCGGCAGCGGCGGCAGCTGAGGCCGAGCGTGGTCGCAAGCTCGGAGGCCGCAAGCCCAAAGAGCCAGCAGCTGCGGTCGCACGTGCAGAGATCGATCACGCTGCGGCATCCAACCGGCTGGCGACGATGCAGGCCGCGCGGGAGGGCAAGCGCGCCGCCGCTGAGCGCGGGGAAAAGATCCCGGGTCCGCCACCGTGCAGGATCGAGAAAGCGAAGGCCACGCTCCAGCGGGCAGAAATCGCGCTCGCGGCCGCCCGGGAGGCGGTCAAGAACGCGCGGGCGGGGCGTCGGGCGAATATCACCGATCCCGACAGCCGGATCATGAGCACCTGGAACGGTTGGGTGCAGGGCTACAACGGCCAAGCGATCGTCAACAAGCATCACATCGTGCTCGCCTGCGACGTCAGCCAGGACACCGGCGACGCCCAGCTCTATCAGCCCATGACCAACACACTCACACAGACGCTCACCGCTGCGGGGATCGGCGGCGAGGTCGAACTCGCGCTCGCCGACGCCGGCTACTGGTCAGAGAACAACGCCACGACTCCCGGCCCTGATCGACTGATCGCCACAACCAAAGATCACAAACGGCGTCGCGCCGCCCGCGAACTGGGCCAGACCTCCGGGCCGCCACCCCCCAACGCCACGCCCATCGAGGAGATGGAACACCTGCTCCGCACCCCCAAGGAGCCGCCGCCTACGCCCAGCGCTCCGGCATGATCGAACCGATCTTCGGCGACCGCAAGCACAACCGCGCGATCCGCACCTTCCGCCGCCGTGGCCTGAACGCCGTCCGCAGCGAGTGGGCGTTCATCCACCTCGTCGGCAACATGCTCACGCTCTACCAGCACCGCGCCGCGGCAGCCACCGCCTAACTCACCGTCCCGGCCGACGCACCGACACCCCGGCGCACCGGGACACCCCCGCACGCGCTCACACCCCGCCCGACCACACTGCTACCCCCCCGGAAACACACTCCGCACCCACCCACACCCCACCCAGCCCAAACGACTCACTCAGCCAGACCACCCGAACAACGTTTTGCGACAGCCTCTATACAGACGTTTCTTCCCAAACGGCCGCGGACTAGCGGGCCGGCCCGGCCGTCAGCATCAGCGGGCGGCGAGCACCATTCCCGCCGCCACCGTGTCGTTCGTCGCCTCGTCGATCAGGATGAAGCTGCCGGTGTTGCGGTTCCGGGAATAGGGGTCGGCCATCAGCGGAGACCCCGAGCGCAGGCGAACCCGGCCGATCTCGTTGAGCGCGAGCTCGTCCGCGGGCTCGTGGGCGAGCGTGTTGACCTCGACCCGGTAGTCGAGCTCGTCGATCCGGGCGCGAGTGGTGCGGGTGGTGTGCTTGATCACGAGCCGCGCGCCCGGCCGGCACGGCGTCTGCCCCATCCAGCAGACCATCGCGTCGAGCTCGCGCGCCGGCGTGGGCGGATCGTCCGGCTCGACGAGCATGTCGCCACGGGAGATGTCGAGGTCGTCTTTCACCCGAACGGTCACAGACATATTCGGGAACGCGGTGTCGACCGGGCCTTCGAACGTGTCGATCGAGTCGATCACGGTGCGCTGACCGCCCGGAAGGACGAGCACCTCGTCGCCCGGATGCAGCACACCGCCGGCGACGCTCCCCGCGTAGCCGCGATAGTCGTGGTGCTCATCGTTGTTCGGCCGGATCACCCACTGGACCGGGAACCGGACCTGGGCGAGGTTGCGGTCGGGTGCTATCACGACGTGCTCGAGGTGGTACAGCAACGGCGGGCCGTCATACCAGGGCATCGCGGTCGAGCGATCGACCACGTTGTCACCGTGGAGCGCGGAAATCGGGATGAAGCTGACGTCAGGGATGTCGAGCCGGGCGGTCCAGTCGGTGAGGTCGTCGACGATCTGCTCGAACACCGCCTCGTCGTACTCGACCAGGTCCATCTTGTTCACGCACATCACGACGTGCGGGATGCTGAGCAGCGACGCGATGTAGGTGTGTCGGCGGGTCTGTTCGCTGACCCCCTTGCGCGCGTCGACGAGCACCACTGACAGGTCCGCGGTCGACGCCCCGGTGACCATGTTGCGCGTGTACTGCTCGTGGCCGGGCGTGTCCGCGATCACGAACTTCCGCCTCGGCGTCTGGAAGTACCGGTAGGCGACGTCGATCGTGATTCCCTGCTCGCGCTCGGCGCGCAGGCCATCCGTCAGCAGCGCGAGGTTCACGTACCCGTCGCCGCGCCGCTCGGACGTCCTCACGACGTGCTCGAGCTGGTCCTCGAAGATCGACTTGGAGTCGTGGAGCAGCCGGCCGATCAGCGTCGACTTGCCATCGTCGACCGATCCGGCCGTGGCGAAGCGCAGCAACTCGCTAGTGCGGGTACGCAGAGCGTGCCCGTTGGTGGCGGCACCCGGAGTCATCTAGGCGTCAGAAATAACCCTCGCGCTTGCGATCCTCCATCGCGGCCTCGGTCACGCGATCGTCCGCGCGCGTCTCTCCGCGCTCGGTGATGCGGGTGGCCGCGATCTCGGACACAACCTCGGGCAGCGTCGTAGCCAACGAGCGGACGGCGCCGGTGCACGTCATATCGCCGACGGTGCGGTAGCGGACCGAGGTCTCGAACGGCTCCTCCCCCTCGATCAGCTGCACGTGTGGGCTGAGCGCGTACAGCATTCCGTCGCGTTCGAACACCTGGCGCCTGTGCGCGTAGTAGATGGTCGGGACCTCGAGCTTCTCCTGTGCGATGTACTGCCACACGTCGAGCTCGGTCCAATTTGACAGCGGGAACACGCGGACGTGCTCGCCCTTGCGGATGCGCCCGTTGTACAGGGCCCACACTTCGGGACGCTGGCGCTTGGGCTCCCACTGGCCGAAGTCGTCGCGGAACGAGAACACGCGCTCCTTGGCCCGGGCACGCTCTTCATCCCGGCGCGCGCCGCCAAACGCGGCGTCGAACCCATGCTCGGCGATCGCATCGAGCAGCGTCACCGTCTGGAGACGGTTGCGCGACGCCCGCGGACCGGTCTCCTCGACCACACGGCCCTTGTCGATCGACTCCTGCACGCTGGCGACGATCAGCCGCTCGCCGATCGTCTCGATCAGGCGGTCGCGGAACTCGAGAACCTCCGGGAAGTTGTGCCCGGTGTCGACATGCATGATCGGGAACGGGAAGCGACCAGGCCGGAACGCCTTCTCCGCCAGGCGCAGGAGCACCAGCGAATCCTTGCCGCCGCTGAACAGCAGCACCGGACGCTCGAACTCGGCCGCGACCTCGCGGAAGATGTGGATCGATTCGGCCTCGAGCGTCTCCAGGTGGGAGAGCTCGTAATGGAGGGGGTTCAAGCTAGGTGGTCCTCGCTACTCGTGGATTCCGCACTCGGTCTTGTCGAGGCCGGCCCAACGTCCTTCCCGGCCGGAGCCGGGGCGGGTGCACGGCTCGCACCCGATCGACGCGTACCCCTGATCGTGCAGCGGGTGGTAAGGCAAGTCGTGCTCGAAGATATAGCGCCACAGGTCCTTCTCGCTCCAGTCGGCGAGCGGGTTGACCTTCCAGATCCCGCGCCGGTCGTCGTACTCGAGCTTTCCGGCCCCCGCGCGGGTAGGTGCCTGCTCGCGCCGGATGCCGGTAACCCAGGCGTCGATGTCGTCGAGTGCGCGCTCGAGCGCCTCGACCTTGGCCTCGCCGCAGCAGTGGTTGATGCTCCACGGCTCGTCGGGGCTGCGTGCGTCGATCACCTCGATGCCTACGCCGAAGCGGTCCTCGAACCGCTTCCACGTCTGTAGCGTCTCCTCGAACAGCACGCCGGTGTCGATCATGAACACGCGAGCGTCGGGCTCGATCGAGGTCAGCATGTGGAGGAGCACCGACTCCTCCTTCTGGAAGGAGCAGGCCATCTTCAGCCGGGGATGGAACCGCTCGACGGCGTAGGCGAGCACCTCTTCGGCGGAGATGGTCTCGAGGTCAGGGATCGCGATGCTCATAGTTCCGCTCCGGGTCACACCGCGCACTCGCCCTCGCCGCGCACGACCTCGAACGGCGATTGCTTGGTCCAGTCGATGAAGTAGCTCATGTTGTCCAAGCTGAACTCGATCGGCATCGTGAGATCCTTGACCTGTGCCTCAAACTCCGCTGGGCCGACGCGGTCGACGAACGCGTTGAACTGCTCGCCGTCGGTCCGCGCGGATTCGTAAAAGCGTATCCACCGATCGACTGCCTCGGGTACGCGCTTGGCGGGGAGCCGCGCCTTGAGGCGCTGACCGTAGCGGACGTCGCCGCCTTCGTATGCGCCGCCGATGTGGGGAATGTAGGCCGGAATCGTGTGCTCGCCGACCTTGATGGAGGCCCCGTAGAAGCCGATGTTCGCGATGTGGTGCTGGCCACAGCCGTTGGGGCAGCCGCTCATCTTGACGTGGATCCTGCGGGTCAGCTCGTCGTCGAGCTCCATCTGCGTCACGCGCTCGTGAACGGCCTGGTTGAGGCCCATCGAGCTCGTGATTCCGAGCTTGCAGGAGTCGGTCCCCGGGCAGCTCACGACGTCCGTGACCTCGTCCGCGCCGGCGTCGCCTAGGCCGAGCTCTCCGAGCGCCCGCCACACGTGGTACACGGAGTCGTCGCGAACCCAGCGCAGGATCAGGTTCTGATGGACGCTCGTGCGGGCGGCGCCGCCGGTGTATTCGCGCATGATGCTGCCGATCCCGCGGAGCTGCTCGGGCGTCAGGTCGCCGCGCGTCACCTTGACCTCGACGGTCGAGAAGCCCTGCTGCCGCTGGCGCTGGACGTTGGTCTCCACGAAGCGCGTGAACTCACGGTTGTCTCCGTTCGGCGAAGTGAAGGATTGCGGCTTCGCCGGCGCATTGGCCTCTTCGTCGTACTCGAACAGGATCCCTTCCAGGCTGAAGTCGCGCTCGTCGACCCAATCGCCCTCGAGCTCCTCCTCCACGAGGGTCCGGAACTCGTCGATTCCGATCTTGTCGACCAGGACCTTGATCCGGGCGCGGGCCCGGTTGACGCGGAGCCACTCCTGGCGGTCGAAGATCCGCATGCACGCCTCGGTGACCTTCAGATAGTCGCCACTGTCGAGCTCGACGAAGTCGTACAGGGTGGGCGCCAGGCGGGGCATGATCGAGGTACCGCCTCCTACCCGCATCTCCACGCCGCGAACGCCCTGGTCATTCACTTTCGGGATGAACGCGACGTCGTGGATCCGAGTAATCGCGTTGTCCTCGTCGGTCGCCGCGAACGCCGTCTTGACCTTGCGCGGCATCGCCTGGGTCGTGGGGTGGCGGACGAAGTAGCGAACGTATGCGCCCGCGTACGGCGTGATGTCGAACTGCTCGCCCTCGAGCGTGCCGGCGCGAGGGTCGCCGGTGACGTTGCGCATCGTGTTCCCGCAGCCCTCGCGGCTTGAGAGTCCCGCGTCCCCGAGCTCGCGGATCAGCTCGGCGGCATCGGGCAGCGGGATGTGGTGCATCTGGATGTTCTGCCGGGTCGTGATGTGCCCTTTGCGGAGGGGCACGTACTTCTCGATGACATCGGCGAACGCGTCGAGCTGATCTGGCGTGACTCCGCCGAACGGGAGCTTGACCCGGACCATCTGCACGTCGGGCTGGCGCTGGCCGTAAACGCCCTGCTTCAGGCGGAACTTGATGAACTCGTCGTTCTCGAGGTCACCCTTGAGGAAGCGGGTGGATTCGGTGTCGAAGTCGTCGAACTCGCGCTCGAGGATGGGGATGACGTGCCCCGGTACGTTCTCGAGCACCTCGGGATTCTCGAGTGATCCGGTGCGGGCGCTGTGCATCGGTCCTTCCTTCCGGTCGCGGGCGGACCACGGAATCTAGCAAAAGGCAATCGGCGTTCGGGTAATTTCGCCGGGATGCAGCGCCTTCCGGTCCGGCCCGGGGACGGCGGCCGCGCCGCCAGGCATGGATGCCTGGCGGAACTGGCCCCAGGGACGCCGCCGCAGGCGGCCCCTCAACGCAAAGGACCGGCGCCGCGACGGTGGGGGCAACCGCCGCGGCAGCCGGCGCGCTCTCAGCCGGCGCCGTTTAGGCGACCGACATCCGCTTTGGGGGCTGAGCGATGCCAATGGCCCCCGGCGCATCGGCGAGCGCGAGCACGAGCCCGTCGGTCCGACGACGAGCACGGAAGCTGGTCTGCAAGGCGATGACCTCTACTGCACCCCGCGAACAGCACGACCCCGAACGACCCCCCCTCTTTGCTGCGCCCCAAGCACTCTCCCGGTGACCGCATGTCTGGTTGGTCCACCAGCCAACAGGGCCCACGCTGGCATACGGGTCGGCTCATGTCAAGGCGACTAATACATAGAGCAGCGGCTGTAACGCGCAAACAGGAGAGAGCCGTTCAAGCCCAGGGCGCCGGGTCCGTCGGCGCCCTGTTGACGCCCTCTTGGAGGGCCGCGCGCTGCCATGGACTGCGCGCCCGGGCGGGCGGGACGGGCGCCGGCGCGGTGTCGCGCATGAACCGCTCGAGTGCGGCCACGACGGCGGCTGCCTCCTCCGCGGAGGCGCTGTGCGCGACGATGCTGAGCTTCGGCCGCCTGTTCACGGTCGTCGGGCAGCGTATCGTGCCGACCGTGACCGAGCTCCCGGTGCTGGATCAGGAGGCCGTGCTGCGCGCGGTGTCCGTGGAGGTGGCGATCGCGCGGGTGTGCGACGCGCTGATCCGCTTCCACCGGGGCGAGTGGGTGATGCCGGCCAAGATCTACCTCGAGAGCCCGCCGTTCGGTGACTTCCGGGCCATGCCGGCGCGTGGCGGCGAGTTCGCGCTGCTCAAATGGGTGACGTCGTTCCCGGCCAACCCCGAGCGTGGACTGCCCACGGTCATGGGCGTGATCTGCCTGTCGGACACCGAGACCGGCGAGCCGCTGATGCTGCTCGACGCGCGCTCGGTGACCGCGCTGCGCACGGGCGCGGTCGCGGCGGTGGCGGCCCAGGCGCTCGCGCGCGCGGACGCCAGCACGGTCGGGATCATCGGGTGCGGGCTCCACGGCACGTGGTCCGCGCGCTGCCTCGCGGCTGCCGGCTACGGTCCCGGGGTCTGCCACGACGCGCGGGTGGGCCATGCCGAAGCGCTCGCGCACGAGCTCGACTGGAAAGCGGGCTCGCGTGAGGCGGCGCTCGGCTGCGACGTGGTCTGCTGCGTGACGCCGGGGGACGTCATCGTGGTCGAGGCGGGCGACCTCCACGCCGGCGTGCACCTGAACATGCTCGGCGCCGACGGGCCGGGCAAGGCCGAGGCCAGCGTCGGCGCGGTGTCGTCTTGCGTGCTGTTCTGCGACGAGTGGGAGCAGGCGTCGCACGGTGGCGAGCTGACCGCCGCGGTGAACGCCGGCCTGGTCACGCGCTCGGACGTCACGGAGCTAGGGGCCGTTCTGACCGGCGACACGCCGGGACGTCCCGGGCCCGAGGCCGTGACGCTGTTCGACTCGACCGGGCTCGCGATCCAGGACCTGGCGGTGGCGGCCGCCGCTTTTTCGGCGTGGGAGGACCGGCGGGTCGAGGCCCAGAGCGTCCGGCTCTAGTCCGCTAAAGCGGGATGTTGCCGTGCTTGCGACGCGGGCCTGGCTGGCGCTTGTTCTGCAGCGTCTCGAGCGCGGTGATGACCTTCGGCCGCGTCTCGTGGGGGACGATCACGTCGTCGATGTAGCCGCGCTCGGCGGCGACGTACGGGTTGGCGAAGTGGGCCTTGTAGTCGTTGATCAGCTTCTGCCGGCGGGCGTCGGGCGTAGGGGAGCCCTGGATGTCGCGCCGGTAAATGATGTTGACGGCGCCTTCGGGTCCCATCACCGCGACCTCGGCGGTCGGCCAGGCGAAGTTGAAATCCGCCGCGAGGTGCTTTGAGCCCATAACGTCGTACGCGCCGCCGTAGGCCTTCCGGGTGATGATCGTGATCTTGGGCACGGTCGCTTCGGCATAGGCGTACAGCAGCTTGGCGCCGTGGCGGATGATGCCGCCCCACTCCTGCGTGGTTCCTGGCAGGAACCCCGGCACATCGCAGAACGTGATGATCGGGACGTTGAACGCGTCGCAGGTTCGGATGAACCGGGCGGCCTTCTCCGAGGAGTCGATGTCGAGCACGCCGGCGAGCTGGTTGGGCTGGTTGCCGACGATGCCGATGCTGTAGCCGTTCAGGCGGGAGAAGCCGCAGATGATGTTGCGCGCGTAGTGCTCGTGGACCTCGAAGAACTCGCCGTCGTCGACGACGTAGCGGACGACGTCGCGCATGTCGTAGGGCTTGTTGGGGCTGTCGGGGACGACGTGGTCGAGCTCTGGGTCCTGCCGGAGCGGGTCGTCGGTGGGCTGGACGCGCGGGGGCGTCTCGAGGTTGTTCTGGGGCAGGAAGGACAGGAGGTATCGCGTGTCCTCGAGACACTGGTCCTCGTCATCGGAGGCAAAGTGCGCGACGCCCGACTTGCTGTTGTGTGACATCGCCCCGCCGAGCGACTCGAAGTCGACCTCCTCACCGGTGACCGTCTTGATCACGTCGGGGCCGGTGATGAACATGTGCGAGGACTCCTTCACCATGAAGATGAAGTCGGTGATCGCCGGCGAGTACACGGCGCCGCCGGCGCACGGGCCCATCACCAGGCTGATCTGCGGGATCACCCCCGAGCAGTTGACGTTGCGCAAGAACACGTCGCCATAGGCGCCAAGGCTCACGACTCCCTCCTGGATGCGGGCGCCGCCGGAGTCGTTGATCCCGATCACGGGACAGCCGATCTTGGCCGCCAGATCCATGATCTTGCACATCTTCTCGCCCATCACCTCGCCGAGTGAGCCGCCGAAGACGGTGAAGTCCTGGCTGAACACGCACACCCGGCGGCCGTCGATCGTCCCGTGTCCGGTCACGACGGCGTCACCGTATGGCTGGTTCTTCTGCATGTCGAAGTCGTGCGTGCGGTGGCGCACGAACACATCGAGCTCCTGGAAGGAACCGGGGTCGAGCAGCTTCTCGACCCGCTCCCGAGCGGTGTACTTGCCGCGCTCGTGCTGCTTGGCGACGGCCTGCTCGGAGCCGGCGTGGATCGCCTCGTGGCGAAGCTCCTCGAGCTGTCCGAGCTTCTCCGTGTATGTCTCGGGGGCCTTCTCGCGCATCGGGAGCGGGCAGTTTAGGGAGAACGGGGGTACCAAGCGACCGCAAAATGCGATACAACTCCGCCACCTTGCAGGAAACGGTGCTTCGGCGCCGACGACGGAGAACATAGAAGCCGAATCGCCGAGCCATCCGTAGCCGGCGAACGGAGGACCCAACAGCGACCTCTAGGGGGCGCCGGGGCGAATCGCCGCAATCGTGCGGTGTAGCGCAAGTCGCGAGCCCGTCAGCTAACTCCGCAGGCTCATTAAAGGAGGCAGTTGATGGACACGGCACGTGATCTCGCTTGCGCTGATGTGTGGCAGGCGTCGTTGGAGCGCTCGCTCGCGCGCAGGGGGAAGTCCACCCGCAGTTCTCTGGAGTTGTTCCACCTGCGGCCAGAGCGCGATCTCAGCTGTGTCGACATCGTCCGCGAGTCGACGGCGTTCTCGGAGATGCGCCGTTCGGCGGCGGCCCGGCGGCCGGCGATGTCGCTACCCGGCGCGGGCGGCATCTCGGCGCTCGCGTTGCTGGCGGCGGCGACGCTCCCCGGACTGATCGGCGGTCGCGGCGGCAGCGCCAGAGCGGCGCGGATCACGTATCGCGCCAACGCCGGCGCGTCGCGGCTGCCCAAGACCACCGCCCGACGCGTGGCCGCGGCGCCCAGCGCGACGGCGAAGGCCGCAACGGTGCCCGGGACGACCACGGCGGCGGTCACGGGCGCGCCTGCCACGGGCACATTTGCCTCGGGGGTCCTCGCGGCCGCGGCCCACTCGTCGCCGCCGGCGGCCCACTCGTCGCCGCCGGCGGTTCGCTCGACGCGGCCGGCGGTTCACTCGACGCGGCCGGCGACGGTCACCCATACGGCCCACATCGCGGCCGCCCACGACGCGGCGGTGTCGGCCGGTGGCGCACCGGTGTCGCGCTCCGTGAGCGGAGGGGCGGCGCCGGCGGTGCAGCACAGCGTCTCGGCCGCGTCCACGGTCCAGCACGCCGCGCCCGCGGTCCACAAGGTCGCGGCGGTCCATTCCGTGACTGCGGCTCATGGCGTGGCGACTCACCGGGTGGCGGCGGTTCACCGCGTCTCCGCGAATCACCACGCGCCGGCAGTCAACCGGATCACGGCCGGCACATCCCACGCGCCGGCGGCGGCGAAGACCCACGCGGTCACCGGGGGCGGCGCGATCGAAGAGGCGACTTCCGTTGGGCACCCGCGCACGACCGCGACCCCGACGAAGCCGCAGGCCTCCGCGCACCCGAAGCCGACCACCCAGACCGTCGCCAAGCCGCATCCGGTCGCGACCACCCCGCCGGCGCCCAAGCCCGCGCCCGCACCGACGGTCGCTCCCGGCCACTACGTCAACCCGCTCGCCGGCGCGAGCGTCACTCCGGAACGGATCGACCAGGGCGTCGACTACTCGGGCTCAGGCACGCTCGGCGCGATCGGCGCCGGCAAGGTCACCTACGTCGCGACCAGCGGCACAGGCTGGCCCGGCGCGTTCATCGAGTACCAGCTCAGCGACGGAGCCGATTCGGGACGTTATGTCTACTACGCCGAGGGCGTGAGCCCGGCGGCGGGTCTGCACCTCGGCGAGACGCTGACCCCGGGCCAGCCGGTGGCGCACATCATCGCCGGCTCGTCGTCGGGGATCGAGATCGGCTGGGGCTCGGGCGTCGGAACGCAACCGCTAGCGCAGGCGCTCGGGCAGTGGTCGGGCAGCGATGACTCGAACAGCGTCGCCAGCCCGGCCGGCAAGGACTTCTCTGCGCTGATCGCACAGCTTGGCGGCCCTCCCGGGAAGGTGGAGGGCTAAAGCCACCGCGCCGTGCTCGCGCGCCGCGCCCCCAGCCCCCTAGGCGCGCGAGTACGGCCGGTGGTGTGCCTGGCCGAGGCTTTCCAGGGCCGCCGTTAGGGCGGCCTCGGTCGTTTCGGGGGACGTCTCGTCGAGCGTCGGGTCGGGTGTCGGCTCCGGGTCGGGTGTGCGCTCAGGTTCCGGCTCCGGCTCGGCGGTGGCGTCCGGCTCGGGTTCGGCGGTGGCGTCCGGCTCGGGTTCGGCGGTGGCCTCCGGCTCCGGTTCGGCGATCGGCTCGATCGCCATGGGCGCGCGTCTGAACCGGAACAGACGGGGGAAGCGGCGCCGGCGCGGTGGCGAGTCGGTGGCTCCCTCGACCGCCTCGGGCTGCTCGACTGCCTCGGGCTCCTCGACCGCCTCGGGAACCTCCCCGGTCTGAGACACCTCGGCCACCTCGATGACCTCCAACACCGCGGGCGTTTCGTCCGGCTCCTCCTCCACCGCCACGGCGGTCAGGATCACCTTCGTTCCCCAACCGGCGGGCTCGATCCGCACCGTGCCGCGTGCGCGCTCGCCCTCCCAGGCGACGGCGGTCTCCGGATCGAGCCTCGTGATCTTGATGTCTCCGAACTGGTCCAGATGGCGAGCCAGGGAGGCCGCGTCGCTGCACTCCGCCCACAGCTCCGGAGGTGACTTGACCAGCGTTCGGCTTGCGACATGCTCCGTCATGGCTGGTGGTTTCGCCCGCGCTGGCGGGACTCCTGCCGCCGAGTTCCGCCGGGGCGCGGACCTGCATAACACGGCAATCGAGGGAGTTCGGCGGGACGGTGCCGCGCTAAGCGTGTATATCGCGCGTCACACGACAAGGTCGCCGCGTTCGCTGTCAAATGTCGTGCTATGCAGGTAATTCGTCACAGCTGCGGCCGGCTAGCTAAGCCAAGGTGAATCGCCGATGCTGCCAACCAGAAAGCTCGGCGCCACCGGACCGACCGTCTCCGCCCTCGGGCTCGGGTGCATGGGCATGTCCGGGCTGTACGGGACGGCCGACCGCGACGAGAGCATCGCGACCATCCACGCCGCTCTCGATGCCGGCATCAACCTGCTCGACACGGGCGACTTCTACGGGATGGGGCACAACGAGATGCTGGTCGGGGACGCGCTCACAGGGCGCAGCCGCGACGATGTCGTGATCAGCGTTAAGTTCGGCGCCCAGCGTGGCCCCGACGGCAGCTGGCTCGGATACGACGCGCGTCCGCCCGGTCAAGACGGCGCTCGCGTACACCCTGCAGCGCCTCCACACCGACCACGTTGACGTCTACCGGCCGGCGCGGCTCGACGCGAACGTGCGGATCGAGGAGACCGTCGGGGCGATCGCCGAGCTCGTGGAGGCGGGCTACGTGCGCCACATCGGCCTGTCCGAGGTAGGCGCGGAGACGATCCGGCGCGCCGCCGCGGTCCACCCGATCTCCGACCTCCAGATTGAGTACTCGCTGATCTCGCGAGGGATCGAGCGCGCGATCCTCCCCACGTGTCGCGAGCTGGGTATCGCGATCACCGCCTACGGCGTCCTCTCGCGCGGCCTCATCAGCGGCCACTACCGCGCCGAGGCCGAGCCCCGGGGCGGCGACATCCGGGGGCGGATGCCGCGATTCCAGGGCGAGAACCTTCGCCACAACCTCGGCCTCGTCGAGGAGCTTCGCGAGATCGCCGACAGCAAGCGCGCAACGGTCGCCCAGGTGGCGCTCGCTTGGGTCCTGGCGCGAGGCGAGGACATCGTCCCGCTCGTCGGGGCCCGCCGGCGAGATCAGCTCGAGGAGGCGCTCGGGGCGATAGACGTGGAGCTGACCGCGGACGACCTCGAGCGGATCGAGCAGACCATCCCGCCCGACGCGGCGGCCGGAGACCGATACGGCGCCCCGCAGATGGCCGATCTCGACAGCGAGCGCTGATCGACGCGTCCGCCAGTCGCACGACATACGGACGCGCCCGCTAGCCCAGGACGAACACCACGAGCGGAAGCGTGGTCCGGCCGTCGTCGAGGACCGGGTAGCGGTCGGCCAGATGCACCGTTTGCAGTAGCTCGAGACATGGCTCGAGATCCTCGGACCGGCGAGGACGAATCATCTCACCGGGAAAGTTGCCCCGCTAGCGCCCCTTCGACACGAAAAGCTCGACCCTGTGTCCGGCCGCGAACGTGCGCCCGGCGCCGGGGCTGGCGCTCGTCACGCGCCCCTTGCGCACCGTCCGGGACTTCACGCGCTTGATCTTTCCCACCCGGCACCGGGCGTGGCGAAGCGCCCGCTCGGCGGCAACGAGCCGCTTTCCCTTAAGCCGCGGGATCTCGCAGTTGACGGGCGCCGGCGGCGGCGATGGTGGTGTGTAGACGACCGCCACCTGCGCCCGCGCGGTCGCACCCGCCCCGTCGGTGGCGAGCGCGGTGATCGTGTTCGTACCCGGGCTGAGCGGGACCTGCGCAGTCCACGATCCGTTCGCGGCGACCGGAACCGACTGGCCGCCGACGACGAGCGAGGCGATTTCCGAGCCGGCGCCCGTGACGCCCGACAGGGTCACGGTCGGACTCGACGTCGTCATGCCGCCGGCGGGTGAACCGATCACGACCGACGGCGGCTCGAACCGGTCCTGGGCGGCGAGCGCCAAGCCGGTGACGTCGGCGACGCCGTAGCCGACCGAGTAGATCTGGGAGAGCGTCGCAGTCCCGCCCGCCGGTACCACGAGCACGTTGTGCTGTTCGAAGTCGCCGTTGCTCGTGAAGGCATAGCCGGAGGGCGGGGTGCCGAACGTGATCGCGCCGGCCGCCTCGTTTGGATCACCGTCGGGCGCGGTGACGTTCGTCCGTACGAGAATCGAGCCGGGCGCGGAGCTCGATCCCGGCAACGTATTTCCGGTGGCGTACTGCGAGAAACCGGCCTGGCCGGGGAACTCATAGCCGCGATCGCCGTCGGCATCGCCCGACACGCCGATCGCGTTGTCATAGAGAAGATCGACCGAATGGACCTTTCCGTCGGTTGAAGACCACTTGTCGGTGACGGTGGCCACGCGGCCACCGTCGCTGGTCGTGACGTCCCGCTCGAGGGTGACGCCCGAGCCGGCGAAGCTCGGACAGACGGCATAGGTCGGCTTCTCCACGTTCGTGGGCCAGGCGCACTCGACCAGCGGCTCAGTTGTCTCCGACGCCATCAGGCCGGTGGCCGGATCCCACTGCACCTGTGTCGTGAAACTGTTGGGAAAACCCCGGAGGTTCTCGCTGGCCGGACTGGACCCCGCCGCGGGGAACAGGCTCACGGCGGCGGCCGGGTCATAGGCGTTGTGACCATCGATCTGAACCTCGGACCGGCCGCCGAAGGCTCCGAGGTCGTCGCTCAGCAGCGACCCGGCACAGTCGATCGCGAAGTTCCCGACATCGAACGAAGAGCTGATCGGAGCCAACTCAGGTCCGCCACAAGCGATGAACGGGCTGAGGCTTTGGACGGCAGTACCGGGCGCGGACCACACCGCGTAGCCCGAGAAGGTGACGTCGTTGGCGTAGAAGTTGTAGGCCGTGTTCTGGTTCAAGAGGGTTCCGGCCGGAGTCGACAACGGAACCGCCGCCTCCGAGATCGCCAGCTGAGGCCCTGCGAAGCTGTTGCTCTCGGGCGAGCTTTCGGTTCCCGCCGGAATCGCCCGAAGCCGGCAGGCGTGGCCGGCGATCGGTTTCAGAACAACGGCGCCAGTGTTGAACGTCCCGTCGGTGTGGACGGCAACCGAGGCCGCGAGTCGCGCCACGGTCGGGGAGGCGCCGTAGTAGCAGACCACGTCTACGGAGGAAATGCCCACAGCATTTCCGGTGACCGAAAGCTTCGTTCCGGCGTTGTCGTACGAGATCAGGTACTGGTCGTTGGCGGGCGTCCCGGCCTCGCTCGACGTCCACCCGGTGATGCTCGACGACTGCCCCGCGGCCTGGGCAGCCGCGGGGGCGACCGCCAGCGCGACTAGAGCGGAGACGATGGCAGCGATCCGAAGCCCAGGCATGGAAAAGGACCCCTCTCCTCCCTGTTCTTCCCGGTCCGGAACATCTCAGAACGTGTGTGCGCGGCGCCTCATTACATCGGCCGCCTACGCAAGGGTAGGACGGAGGTTATTGGTCGTATCGGCAGGGGCTTCTAATTCCTTTAGCCCTGTGTCGACCAATTGGCCGACGATCGTCAGAACGTCGGCTGGTACTCGCCGAAGACGTCGCGCATGGCGGCGCACACCTCTCCCAACGAGCACCGGTCCTTGAGTGCCTGACGCAGAGGAGGCAGCAGGTTGTCGGTGCCGCTCGCGGCCCGGCGGATCTGTTCAAGGCGTTGCGTCACCAACTCGCCGTCACGGTCTGCCTTGAACGCTCCCAGACGCCCGACCTGCTCGCGCTCGGATTCGGGATCGACGCGGAGTATGTCCGGGACCTCGGGCTCGCCCTCGTCGACGAATTTGTTGACCCCGACGACCACGTCCTGCCCGGTCCGGTAGCGCTCGTGGTAACCGAAGGCGGACTCCTCGATCTCGTTCTTGATGAAGTCGATCGCGTTCACCGAGCCGCCCAGGCTGTTGACCTTGTCGATCAGCTCCGACGCCCGGGCTTCGATCTCGTCGGTCAGCGCCTCGACGAAGTACGAGCCCGCGAACGGGTCGACGCTGTCGGCCGCGCCCGACTCGTACCCGATGATCTGCTGCGTGCGGAGCGCGATCTTGGCCGCGCGCTCGGTCGGAAGCGCCAGCGCCTCGTCGAAACCATTGGTGTGCAGCGACTGGGTACCGCCGCACACGGCCGCGAACCCCTGCAAAGCCACGCGGACGATGTTGTTCTCGGGCTGCTGCGCGGTGAGCGTGACCCCCCCGGTCTGGGTGTGGAAGCGGAGCCGCCACGAGCGCTCGTCCTTGGCCTCGAACCGCTCGCGCATGATCTTCGCCCACATCCGGCGCGCCGCGCGGAACTTGGCGATCTCCTGGAAGACGTTGTTGTGGCCGTTGAAGAAGAACGCCAGGCGCGGCGCGAACTCGTCGACACCCAAGCCCGCATCGAGCGCGGCCTGCACGTAGGCGATCCCGTTGGACAGCGTGAACGCAACCTCCTGCACCGCCGAGCAGCCCTTCTCGCGAAAGTGATAGCCGCTGATCGAGATCGTGTTCCAGCGCGGGATCCGCTCCCGGCAGTACGCGAACAGATCGGTCGTCAGCCGGATCGCGCCCTTGGGCGGGTAGATGAAGTTGCCGCGCGCGATGTACTCCTTGAGGATGTCGTTCTGGGTCGTGCCGCGGAGCTTCTCGGCCGGGACGCCCTGCTCCTCGCCGATCAGCTCGTACAGCAGCAGCAGCACGGCCGCCGGCGCGTTGATCGTCATCGACGTCGACACCTGGTCGAGCGGTATCTGGTCGAAGGCGGTCCGCATGTCGTCGATCGAGTCGATTGCCACGCCGGTGCGCCCCACTTCGCCGAGGCAGCGCGGGTCGTCCGAGTCGAGGCCGAGCTGCGTCGGCAGATCGAACGCCATCGACAGGCCGGTCGAACCATGCGCGAGCAGGTAGCGGTAGCGCTCGTTGGATTCCTTCGCGCTCGCGTAGCCGGCGTACTGGCGCATGGTCCACAGCTGGCCCCGGTACATGTCGCGGTGGATGCCGCGCGTGAACGGGTACTCGCCGGGCTCGCCGAGCCGCTCTGGCAGATCGGCGGGAAGGTCCTTGTCGGCGTAGAGAGATTGGATCTCGATCCCGGAGTCGGTGAACCGCCTGGGGTCGTCGGGACCGATGATCGGGGCGATCGTGCGATGCTCGTCGGTGGTGGCCATGGCGTCGAGGTTACCCAGGATCGGCAGCTGGGCGAGCCGCTCAGAGCACCTTCGACAGGAACGCCCGGGTTCGTTCCTCGCGCGGCGCGCCGAGCACCGCCGCCGGCGGGCCCGATTCGACCACCACGCCTTCGTCCATGAACACGACCTCGTCGGCGACCTCGCGCGCGAAGCCCATCTCGTGCGTGACCACGATCATCGTCATCCCGTCCCGCGCGAGCTGGCGCATCGCGTCGAGCACGTCACCCACGAGCTCGGGATCGAGCGCCGAAGTCGGCTCGTCGAACAGCATCAGCTTCGGCTCCATGGCCAGCGCGCGGGCGATCGCCACCCGCTGCTGCTGGCCCCCTGAGAGCGCCACCGGGTACGTGGTGAGCTTGTCGCCCAGCCCGACGCGCTGGAGCAGTTGCTGGCCGCGGTTGCGGGCGTCGCTGCGTGGTACGCCCTTCACCCGGATCGGGGCGAGAGCGACGTTTTCCAGCGCGGTCATGTGCGGGAACAGGTTGAAGTGCTGGAACACCATCCCGATCTCGGCGCGCTTGCGCGCCACCTCGCGTTCGTGCAGCTCGTAGAGCTTCCCGTTCGCCTCGCGATAGCCGACGAGCTCGCCGTCGACCGACAGCCGGCCGGCGTTGATCTTCTCGAGGTGGTTGATGCATCGCAGGAGGGTGGACTTTCCCGAGCCCGAGGGCCCGAGGATGCACATGACTTGGCCGCGCTTGACCTCGAGATCGATGCCCTTGAGGACCTCGAGCCGGCCGAACCGTTTGTGGACGCCCTCGGCCCTGACCATCGGGCCGCTCATGGTCACCACTTTCCGCCGCCGATCGTGAACCACCGGGCCAACAGCGACGAGCGCTCGGCGCGGGTGAAGCCCCGTCCGTAGCGTCGCTCGATGAAGTACTGACCGATGTAGAGGATGCTCGTCAGCACCAGGTACCAGATGCTGGCCACGATCAACAGCGGGATCACCTTGAAGTTGACGTTGTAGATCTGCGTCACCGAGTAGGTGAGCTCGGTGAAGGACGCCACGTAAAGGAGGGAGGTGTTCTTCAGCATCGAGATCGTCTCGTTGCCGGTTGGGGGGATGATCACCCGCATCGCCTGGGGCAGCACGATCCGTCGCATCGTCTGCAGCCGGCTCATCCCGAGCGACTGCGCAGCCTGTGTCTGACCCTCGTCGACCGAGATGATGCCGGCGCGGACGATCTCGGACATGTATGCGCCTTCATTGAGGCCCAGCGCAAGCAGGGCGGCAACGAGCGGCGTGATCAGCTTGTTGGCCGGCTCGTGGACGAGCGCGGGGCCGAACGGAATTCCGAGCGCGATCGTCGGAAACAGGGCGGCGATGTTGTACCAGAACAGCACCTGCACGAGCAGCGGCGTGCCTCGGAAGAACCAGATGTACAGCCAACTGGCGCTCGAGAGGATCGGGTTCGGCGAGAGGCGCAGCACCGCCGCGATGACGCCGAGCACGATCCCGATCACCATGCTCAGGAACGTCAGGTAGATCGTCGTCCACATCCCGTGGAGAACGCGTGAGTCGAACAGGTAGTGCCCGACCCAGACCCATTCGAAGCCCTTGTTGGGTCCGGTGTCGCTGATGATGGTGCGAACGATCGACGCGGCGATCAACAGCACGATCGCCGCGGCGATCCATCGCCCTGGACGGCGAACCGGGACGGCCTTGATCTCGTCAGGCCGTCCCGTCCGCTGGTCAGAAAGCTCGGAGGTGCTCACCTCAGAGCCGTAGTGTGACCGTTGTCAGCTGGTCGCGCCGTTGATCTTCATCTCCGACGCCGGGATCGCGCCGCTCTGGATCCCCCACTTCGAGAGGATCGACATATACGTGCCGTTGCTCTCGAGCACCTTGAGCGCGGCGAGCACCGCCGGCGCCGTGCCGGCGTTCTTGGGAAGCGCGAGGCCATACGGGGCGGTGCCGTACGTCTGGCCGACGAGCTTGAACGTGCCGTTCGACTGCTTGACCTGGTAAGAGGCGACCGGCGAGTCAGCCATCGACAGCTGCGCGCGCCCGCTGGAGAGCGCGAGGTTGGCGGCGCTCTGCGTCGGGAACACGAGCACGTTCACCGCGGGCTTGCCCCCGGTCTTGCATTTGGCGCTCTGACCCTTGGCGTCGGTCTCCTCGGTGGTGCCACTTTCGACCGAGACGGACTTGCCGCACAGATCGGCCAGTCCGGTGATCGACACGCCGCCTGAGGCCTTGGTGAAGAACGACGTCCCGGCGGAGAAGTAATCGACGAAGTCGACCACCTTCTCGCGCGCCTTGGTGTCCGTGAACGACGACGCGCCCATGTCGTACTTGCCCGCGGCGAGTCCGGGAATGATCGTGTCGAACGTCGCGTTGACGACGTTGGCTTTCAGGCCCATGAGGGCGGCAAGTGCCTTGCTCAGGTCCGCATCCATTCCCACGACGGTGTGCCCGTCCGGGCCGATGAACTCGTTCGGCGCATAGCTCGCGTCCGCGGCGACGGTCAACGTGCCCTTGGACTTGATCGCGGCCGGCACGAGCTTGGCGACGGCCGCATTAGCGGTGCCGCTCGAAGACGACGACGCTGCCGGCGTCGAGGTCGATGCCGACGTCGCGCTCGATGACGAAGTGGTGCTGCTACTGCTGTTGCTGCTTCCGCAGGCAGCAATCGCGACCGCACAACAGAGCAGCAGCGCCGCAAGCAGCGGTTTCCTCCAAGTACTCATCCGACTCCTTGTAGTTGAAACTGAGACCCCAGTAAGAGGCGGATCACAATAGGCGAGAAAGGCGAACTGGTACAGGGCGGCTTAACCCTGCGCAAACCGGGTTGTCGCGGCCCACTAGCCTTTGCGGGGTGCAGGTACGAGTTCGTTTGTTCGCCGGGCTTCGGGAGCGCGCAGGCGCCGCCGAGCTCGAGCTCGAGCTGCCCGAGGGCGCGATCGTGGCCGATGCGCTCGAACGCGTGCAAGGCTTGACGGACGGCGTGCCGGTGGTCATGGCGGTCAATCAGGAGTACGCGGATGCCGCCGTGGCACTGCATCCAGGCGACGAGGTAGCGTTGATCCCACCCGTGTCGGGCGGATCCGTGGGGGCGCTCCACGCGCGGGTGACGGCCGAGCCGCTAGCGCTGGACCCGCTGGTCGAGCTCGTCCGGGACCCCCGCGCGGGCGCGGTGGTCACGTTCCTCGGCGTGACGCGCGACGTGCCCGAGCTCGAGTACGAGGCCTACGCTGAGATGGCCGAGTCGCAGATGGCCGAGATCGTCGCGCGGGCGATCGAGCGCCACGGTCTGTGCGCGGCGGCCGTCGAGCACCGTGTCGGAACGGTGGCGCTGTCCGAAGCCTCGATCGCGATCGCGGTGTCGGCGCCGCATCGCGCTGAGGCGTACGCGGGGTCGCGCGAGATCATCGACGAGATCAAGGCGAGGGTCCCGATCTGGAAGAAGGAAGAGGGCGAATGGGTGCGCGGGGTGACTCCGCAGCCCTGAGGTCGCTGCCGGCCGTCCACGAGCTGGCCGGTGCGCTCGACGCGCCGCACACCCTTGCGGTCGCAGCGGCCCGGCGCGCGATCGACGAGCAGCGCTCGGCGGTGGTGGCGGGCGTGGCGCCGACCGAGGACCTGCTGCCGCGGGCGCGCCAGTTGCTGGCCGAGATGGAGCGGGGGTCGCTACGGCGCGTCATCAACGCGACCGGCGTGATCCTCCACACGAACCTCGGGCGGGCGCCGCTGGCCGCCGCCGCTCGAGAGGCGGTGGCGCACGCTGCCGAGGGCTACTCGAACCTCGAGCTCGACCGGGAGAGCGGCGAGCGGGGCAGCCGCCACGCCCATGTCGAGGCAGTGCTGTGCGAGTTGACGGGCGCCGAGGCGGCGATCGTGGTCAACAACGGCGCGGGCGCGGTGCTGCTGGCCGCCGCCGCGATTGCCGGCCCAGGCCGGGGGATCGTCGTCGCGCGCGGGCAGCTCGTCGAGATCGGCGGCGGGTTCCGGATCCCGGAGGTGATCGCCCAGTCCGGAGCGCGGTTGATCGAGGTTGGGACGACCAACCGGACACGGATCGGGGACTACGTCCGCGCGCTCGAGGCAGACGACGACATCGGCGCGATCATGCGCGTTCATCAGTCGAACTTCAGGACGGTCGGGTTCGTCGAGGAAGTCGCCGTCGAGGCGTTGTGCGAGCTTGGGGTCGCGGTGATCGACGACGTTGGTTCGGGCTGGCTGGCCAGCCAGCCAGGCTTGTTTGATGGTGTTGGAGGTGGCGAGCCGGCCCTGAGCGCATCGGTGGCCGCGGGCGCGGCGCTGACGTGCTGCTCGGGCGACAAGCTGCTCGGCGGACCCCAGGCCGGCCTGATCGTCGGCCGGCGAGAGGCGGTGGGGGCGGCGCGCCGGCATCCTCTCGCCAGGGCGCTGCGGATCGACAAGCTCTCGCTTGCCGCGCTCGAGGCGACGCTCCGCCTGTACCGCGATCCCGAACGCGCGGCGCGCGAGATCCCGGTACTGGCGATGCTGGCGGCCGACGAGGGCACGCTCGCCGCGCGGGCGGCGGGGCTGGCGGCGGCGATCGGCGAGCACGCTCGTGTGATCCGCGCGTCGGCCAAGGCCGGCGGCGGGTCGTTGCCGTTGCTCGAGCTCGAGGGGCCCGTGGTGGCGGTCGACGCCGACCCCGAGGCGGTGGCGCGGGCGCTCCGCTGCGGCGACCCGCCGGTGATCGCGCGGATCCACGACGGGCGGGTGCTGCTCGACCCGCGCACGCTGACCGACGACGAGGTCCCGCTCGTGGTTCGCGCCGTCCGCGGCGCCCTCGACCAGAGATGATCGCGCCGCTGACGCTCGGCACGGCCGGACACATCGATCACGGCAAGACCGCGCTGATCCGCGCGCTCACCGGCGTCGACACCGACCGGCTCCCCGAGGAGCGCGCGCGTGGCATCTCGATCGAGCTCGGGTACGCCAGCCTCGCGCTCCCGTCGTGCCGCCGCCTCTCAGTCGTCGACGTCCCCGGGCACGAGCGGTTCGTGCGGACGATGGTCGCGGGCGCCACCGGGATCGATCTTTTCCTGATGACGATCGCGGCCGACGACGGCGTGATGCCCCAGACGCGCGAGCACGCCGCCGTGCTCGAGGCGCTGGACGTACGGACCGGCGTCGTCGCGGTGACCAAGAGCGATCTCGCCGATCCCGAGCTGGCTCTGATCGAGGCCTCCGAGCTGCTCCCGGCGGCCGAGGTGATCCCGGTGTCCGCTCGCACCGGAGCGGGGATCGACGACCTCCGCGCGGCACTCGACCGGGCGTGCGCGGCGCTCGAGTCCCGCGCCGACGTCGCGGCCCCGGCGCGCCTCCACGTCGACCGCGTGTTCACGATCCGGGGCGCCGGGACGGTGGTCACCGGCACGCTTTGGTCAGGCGAGATCGGGCGCGGCGACGAGCTCGAGCTCCTGCCCCAGGGGCGGCGCGTGCGCGTGCGCGGCGTACAGGTACACGACGAGCCGCTCGAGCGGGCGCCGGCGGGCCAGCGCGTGGCCGTGAACCTGAGCGGGACCGCGGTCGACGAGATCGAGCGTGGAGACGTGCTCGTCGCCGGCGACGGCGACGTGCGGCCGACCTACCGCGTGGACGCCGAGCTCGACTTCCCCGGCCGCGAGCCCGAACACGGCGAGCGCGTGCAGATCCACCACGGCACACGCGAGACGGCCGCTCGCCTGGCGTGGCTCGCGGGCCGCTTCTGGCAGATCCGTCTCGAGCGACCGATCGTCCCCGCCGGGGGCGACCGGGTCGTTGTGCGCCAGATCGCACCGCCGGACACCCTGGGCGGCGGCCGGGTGCTGGACCCGCGTCCGCGCCGGCACGGCCCGGGCCGCGACGTGCTCGTGCGGCTCGAGCAGCTCGCCCGAGGTGAGGCGCCGGAACCGTCCGGACGGGCCCGCGAGGTCCCAGGGACGCCGAGCGAAGCGAGGCCCCAGAAACCCCTTCCGAGCTCCGCGATCGCGCTTGAGCAACGGCTCCGTCAGGCCGGCGTCGAGCCCCCGATCGACTCAGAGCTAGACGCCGACGATCTAGCTGCGCTCAGGGAAGCGGGCCATGCGGTGCGGGTCTCGAAGGCGCTTCACTACCACGCTGACGTGCTCGCCGACATCCGCGGGCGTGTCGTCGAGGTCGCCCAGCGAAACGGTGGCGCGGTCACGCTCGCGCAGCTGCGCGACGAGCTCGCGACCTCACGCAAGTTCGCTCAGGCGCTGCTCGAGCACTTCGACTCCGAGAAGGTCACGATCCGACGCGGCGACGAGCACGTGCTCCGCCGGCGCTCATAACGCGCCGCCGGCGGCCGGTGGCGCGGTCGGGTCGGCCGCCTTGGACTGCGAGTGCTCGCGGACGAGGTAATCCTCGATGAACATCGGGGCGTCTATCGAGCGCTGGACGACCGCCAGCAGCGAGGACATGCTCGAGACCTCCTCGACCTGCTCCTTGAGGAACCACTGCATGAACTGCTCGCTCAGGTAGTCGTTCTCCTCGCGGGCGACGCCCATCAACTCGCCGATCTGAGAAGAGACGCGACGCTCCTGCTCGAGGGCGAGCGCGACCGGGGCGGCGACGTCGGCGAACGCGGTCTCGGGCGCGGCGACGCCCGGAATCGTCACCGCGGCATCGGCGTCGAGCAAGTACTGCACCATCATCATCGCGTGGTTTCTCTCCTCGACCGCCTGGGCGAAGAAGAACGCGGCCAGGCGGGGAAGGGTCTGCGCGTCGTAGTAGACGGCGTTCGCAACGTACTGCTGGGACGCCGCGAACTCGTACGCGATCTGTTGGTTCAGGCGATCTACGAACCGCGCCGCGGCCATAGCTGCTCCTCTCGTCCGGGATACCGCATCGTAATGACGGCTACGCACGCGTTGGAGCGAGTGCGTAGATTGCCCACAATGCCGACCAGCCTAGTCACCGGAGGGGCGGGTTTCCTCGGGTCACACCTGTGCGATGAGCTGCTCCGCCGCGGCCATCGCGTGATCTGCGTCGACAACCTCGAGACGGGGTCGCTCAACAACATCGAGCACATCCGCGACGACGCGTTCGTCCACCGGAACCTGGACATCATCGAGCCGTACTTCGTGGACGAACCGATCGACTTCGTCTACCACCTGGCCTCGCCGGCATCGCCGATCGACTACCTGCGCCTGCCGCTGGCCACGCTCAAGGTCGGCTCGTACGGAACCCACCACACTTTGGGTCTGGCAAAGGTCCATCGAGCCCGGTTCCTGATCGCGTCGACGAGCGAGGTGTACGGCGACCCGCAGGTGCACCCCCAGCCGGAGACGTACTGGGGCCACGTCAACCCGATCGGGCCGCGTGGCGTGTACGACGAGGCCAAGCGCTACGCCGAGGCGCTGACGATGGCCTACCACCGCCAGCAGGGAGTCGACACCGCGATCGTTCGCATCTTCAACACGTACGGACCGCGGATGCGGCCGCACGACGGGCGCGCGATCCCGACGTTCCTGCGCCAGGCGCTCCAGGACCGGCCTATCACCGTGTTCGGCGAGGGGTCCCAGACGCGGTCGTTCTGCTACGTCGAGGACGAGATCCGCGGGCTGATCGCGCTTGCCGAGTCCGGTTACCACCAGCCGGTCAACATCGGCAATCCCGACGAGTTCACGCTGCTCGAGCTCGCAAAGGCCGTGATCGAGATCACCCGATCGAAGTCGGAGATCGTGTACGAGGCGCTCCCGACCGATGACCCGCAGGTGCGCCAGCCGGATATCACGCTCGCGCGCCAGATTTTGGGGTGGGAGCCCCAGATCAACCTGCGCGAAGGGCTCAAGCGGACGATCGAACAGGCCGGGCGCGACGCGCTCGTGGGCGCGATCTAGCGCGGTCAGGCGACGCAGGAATCGTTGCCCCGCTACACCGCTACTTCGTGGTCGGGCTACCGTTATAGCCACCGCGGGGGTCGATTCGTGCGAGTAGCCACGTGACGGTCGAGCAAAAAGAGGTCTCGAACATCCACTCCAGCGGGGGGTCACCTGCCGCCACACCGGTGCCCCTGCCCGAACGCGACGTGCGGCGCAAGCGCCCGCCGTTCCTGTCGTTCGTGCTCCGGCTGGAGACCCTGCGGCGGGTTGCGCGCGTGCTCTCGTTGCTGGTGCTCGATTTCATCGGCGTGGTCGGCGCCCTGTTCACCGCGTTGACCATCAAGCTGGCCGTGCACGATCAGCTGAGCGCCTCGGTGGCGTGGCAGGACGTCAAGCACTGGATCCCGTTCGCGTACCTGGTGACCGTGCTCGCGTTCGCCCGCGTCGACCTGTACTCGGACCGCACACGCCGGCCGGGAATGGCCCGGATCGCCACCGCGCTGTTCCAGGCGACGGTGATCGCGCTCGTGTTCGCACTGGCCGACGGCCAGCACTTCTCGAGCTACTTCATCTTCTACGGCACGCTGATCTTCGCGACGATCTACATCTCCGCGCTGCGCGAGGTGCACCTGCGCGTGAGCGGGTGGCTGCTCGACCAGGCCGGGTACGCGCGCCGCGCGGTTCTGGTCGGGTCGGGCAAGCACATCGAGGAGGTCGCGAGGGCGCTGGCCGACCGGTCGCGCTCACGGGTCGACATCGTCGGCTACATCTCGCTGACGCCCCGCCCGCGGAACGGGCTGCGTTCCCTGGGCGCGTTGCCCGACCTTCCGACTGTGCTCGAGCTCGAGGCCGTGCAGGAGGTGATCATCGCCGATCCCGACTTCCCCCAGGACAAGGCGGTCGAGCTCGTGGACATGTGCCACCAGCGCGGGATCACCGTCCAGGTCGCGCCCTCGACGATGGAGATCCTGATCGACCGCGCCGAGTTCGCGCCCGGCCACACCGTGCCGCTGTTCACGCTGCGCCCGCCGGTGTTCGAGGGCGTCGACTACGCGGTCAAGCGGACCTTCGACCTCGTCGTCTCGTCCGTCGGCCTGGTCCTGCTCTCACCGGTGTTGCTGGCGATCGCCGTGGCGATCAAGCTGTCGTCTCGCGGGCCCGTGATCTACCGGTCGGTGCGGCCGGGAATGGCCGGAAAGCCGTTCTACTGCTTCAAGTTCCGGACGATGCGCCAGCACGCCGACCAGAGCCAGGAAGAGCTCGAGCCGCTCAACGAACTGTCGGGAGCGCTGTTCAAGATCCGCGACGATCCGCGGCTCACGCCGGTGGGGCGGCTGCTGCGGCGCTTCTCGCTCGATGAGCTCCCCCAGCTGGTCAACGTCGTCAAGGGCGAGATGTCGCTGGTCGGACCGCGGCCGCTGCCGATGCGCGACTTCGACCGGCTCGAGGAGTGGCACAAGAAGCGGTACCTGGTGCTCCCCGGGATCACCGGGCTGTGGCAGGTGTCGGGGCGGGCCGAGCTCGACTTCGACGACCTCGTGCGGCTCGACTTCCTTTATTTGGAGCGCTGGTCGATCATGCTCGACCTCTCGATCCTGCTGAAGACGATTCCCGCGGTGCTGAGCCGGCGCGGAGCATTCTGAGTTTTCGGCGGCCGCTCCACCCTGGGATAGACCCGGAGGTTCTCCGCGGCTCGGTCGGCTTGAACGGCAGGCACCTGGGGTGAGCGTGCGCGTGTCGATCGACCATCCCGACATGCATAGCGCGACATTTCCGGCCGCCCGGCCGGACCGTGCCGAGTTGCGGACGATAATCACGGGTGACTCGGCAGGGCCGGCGCCGGGCGGGTGAATTGTCGAGTTATGCAGGTATTTCTCCGGCAAAAATCCACCGCAGCGCTCCGAGAGCCACTCTCCAGGTGCCCGCCGTTCAAAGCCGACCGACGACGGCCGCTCCCCGCCGATGAAGCTCCCTTGGCGCCTCCTGGATAGGCTGTCGAACCGACACCCATGCCTCCGACCGACCGATTCATCATCTCTTTCGCCGCCGAACCACCCCAGGAGCCGTTGCCGTACGGGCGGTGGGGCGACACGCTCGCCGGCCACTTCCGGGGGGCCGTCGGCGAGATCGACACCGAGGGCGAGGACATCGGCGAGATCGACACCGAGATCTCGTGGTTCCCGGATCGGACCTACGGCGGCAGGACCTACATCCCCGCGGTGGCGCGGACCGCGAACGGCTATGAGCTGTTCGGGTACGTCTCATTCAGCGAGGGGCCCGGCGGCCCCACCGGGTTCGAGGCGGCGGTCGACTTCACCTCAGAAGTGGCGGAATCGAACCCGGACTGGAAGCTCGACCTGAACGACGAGGTGATCGGCACGTGGCGTGGCGAGCAGGGCAAGGCGGCCGACATGACGCTCGTATGGGGCGTGCCGCTCGTGCCCGGTGGCGCGCTCGTGACCGCGGAGCTCGCAGATATCGCGGTGGATCAGGCGGAGCTGGTCGAGGACCGGTTCACGATGATCGCGCCCGACAACTACCGCTCGGACTTCCTCGAGATCAAGCTGTGGAGCAAGACGGGCGACGAGCTCGCCCGCGAGTCGCTCTACGTCGAGGACGACGAAGACTGATCTGCGAGCACTTCGGTCCGTGAGTTGTTCGCGCCGGAGCCGGCGAACCCGACCCCCAGCCGGTCCCGCACCTCGGCCTCGGTCAGCGGGAAATGGCACGCGGTGAGGTTGTGCGTGCCCTTGAGCTCGAGCAGCGGCTCGTCCTGCGAGCACAGGTCCTGAGCCTTCGGGCAGCGGGTATGGAAACGGCAAGCCCTGGGGGGGTTCGCCGGACTCGGAACGTCGCCGGTCAGGAGCGCGCGCTTGCGGCGGTTGCCCCCGGACGGGCTGGCGACCGGCACCGCGGCCAGCAGCGCGCCCGTGTAGGGATGACGCGGGAACGAGTACAACACGTCGCTGTCGGCGATCTCGACGATCTTGCCTAGGTACATGACCGCCACCCGGTCGCACATGTGGCGCACGACCGACAGGTCGTGGGCGATGAACACGAGCGTCAGCCCCATCTCGCGCTGGAGGGCGCGTAGGAGGTTCAGCACCTGCGCCTGGATTGAGACGTCGAGCGCCGAGACGGGCTCGTCGGCGACGAGCAGTTTCGGCTCGAGCGCGATCGCCCGAGCGACCCCGATGCGCTGACGCTGGCCGCCCGAGAACTCGTGCGGGAAGCGGTTGTAGTGCTCGGGGTTGAGGCCGACGCGATCCATCAGCTCCTGTACGCGCTTGCGCCGCTCCCCGGACCCCTTGAGCAGCCCGTGGATCGCGAATGGCTCGGCGATGATCGTGCCGACCGTCTTCCGCGGGTTCAGCGACGAGTAGGGGTCCTGGAAGACCATCTGCACCTCGCGGTGGAGCGCCTTCAGGTCACCCTTTTTGGCGCCCGCGATGTCCTGGCCCTCGAACAGGATCGAGCCGGAGGTCGGATCCAGGAGTCGCACGAGCAGGCGTGCCGTCGTGCTCTTGCCACAGCCCGTCTCACCGACGATCCCCAGCGTCTCGCCACGCTTGACCTCGAACGACACTCCGTCGACCGCCTTGACGGCTCCGACCTGCTTTTGGAACACGATCCCGCGCGTGATCGGGAAGTGCTTGGTCAGGTCCTTCACCTCGACGAGGTTGCCGTCGCTCGCGCTCATTCGGGTACGTCCTCGGACAGCCGTGGCGCCGCGTGGGCTCGGACCGGCTGCGCCTCCTCGACCACGAGCTGGCGCAAGGTAGCGGACGTCTCGCCGGCGGCAAGGCCGCGCCAGATCCGGGTGCGGAGCTCGGCGGGCAGCAGGCAGGCAACGGCATGGCCAGAATCGCCGGGCACGGGTTCGAGCTTCGGATCTATCTTCTTGTGCTCGTCGCGCACGTACGGGCAGCGCGGATGGAAGTGACATCCGGACGGCCGCTTGATGAGGCTGGGCGGGCGGCCTGCAATCGGCACGAGCTCCTCGTCGCGGGGGCTGTCCAGGCGCGGGATCGACTTGAGCAGCCCCCAGGTATAGGGATGCTGGGGCGCGCCGAAGATCGCGTCGGTCGGCGCCCGCTCGACGATCCGGCCCGCGTACATGACCGCGATCTCGTCGGTGATCTCGGCGACCACGCCGAGGTCGTGGGTGATGATGATGATCGCCATTCCCAGCCGCGACTGGAGGTCGTCGAGGAGGGCCAGGATCTGCGCCTGGACGGTGACGTCAAGCGCCGTCGTCGGCTCGTCCGCGATCAGCAGCTTCGGCTCGTTGGCGAGCGCCATCGCGATCATCACGCGCTGGCGCATGCCGCCCGAGAACTCGTGCGGGAACTGGTCGACCCGCCGCGAAGGGTCGGGAATCCCGACGAGCTCCAGGAGCTCCACCGCGCGGGCGCGGCCCGCCGCCTTCGAGACGTCTTGATGCGTGTGCACGGCCTCGGTCAGCTGCTTACCGACCTTGTAGAACGGATGCAGCGACGACAGCGGGTCCTGGAAGATCATCGCAATGTCGTTGCCGCGGATCTTGCGAAGCTCCGAATCCGGGAGCGCCACCAGATCGCGTCCCTCGAACAGGATCCGTCCCTCGATCTCTGCCCCCTGGCTGCGGGTGAGCCCGAGCATCGTCAGAGACGACACGCTCTTCCCGGAGCCCGACTCACCGACGATTCCGATGGTCTTCCCGATGTCAACCGAGTACGAGATGCCGTCGACGGCATGCACGACTCCATCCTCGGTCGAGAACCGGACCTTGAGGTCCTCGACCTGGAGAAGGGGCTCGCTCACGAGTACCGCACTCTCGGATCGAGATACGCGTATGCGATGTCGACGACGAGGTTGAAGAAAACGATGAAAAACGCTCCGAACAGCGTGATGCCCTGGATCGTAGTCAAATCCGAGACAGCGATCGCGTTATAGAGTAGCCGCCCGACTCCGGGGATGTTGAACACCGTTTCGGTGAGGATCGCGTTTCCGGCGAGCAGCGTGCCCACGTCGAGGCCGATCAGAGTGACAATCGGGGTGATCGCGCTGCGCACGGCGTGACGCCTAATGACCGTCCGCTCGGGCAGTCCCTTGGCTCGCGCCGTGCGTATGTAGTCCTCGGACATCGTGTCGATCATGCTCGCGCGCATGTACCGCGCATAGATCGCCGAGGTGGCGGCCGCGAGCACAAGCCAGGGCAGGATCATCGCCTCCGCCTTCTGGAGAGGACTGTTCGCGCTTGCGAACGCGCCCTGGCCGGGGAAGATCTTCCAAACGCCGATGTCGTCGGCAAACAGGTAAAGGCTGACCAGTCCGAGCCAGAAAACCGGCGCCGAGATCAGGGCGAGCGATCCCGTCATCGTCGTCCGGTCGAGGATCGACCGGCGCCGGATCGCCGAGACGATCCCGATCGTGAGCCCGACGCTGAGCCAGATGATCACCGCGCCGGTGACCAGCCAGATCGTCGCCGGCAGGCGGTTGAGGATCAGCTGGCGGACCGGGACGTTGTACTGGTAGCTGTAACCGAAATTGAAGTGCAGGAAAACCTGCCCGATATAGGTGAGGTACTGTTGCCAGACCGGCTTGTCCAGGCCGAGTGAGTGTCGGATCTGGGCGATCTGCTGCGGGCCCGCGTTCCGACCTGCGCGCAGGACCGCCGGGTCCGCCGACGGCAGGATGTAGAAGATCAGGAACACCACAGCGCTCACGATGAACAGCATCGCGATGCCCCAGAGAACGCGTCTGACTATGTAGCGGAACATGGCTGACGGCTAGGCGGCGATTCAGAGAATCGGACTCGCCGCCGGGAACGGCGGCGAGTCCTTGCTCCTAATTCACGGAACGGTCCGCCGTCACCTCACTTGATGGACGTGTACGACAGGTCGGTGAACCCGTTGAACTCATTGAGCACCTGGGCCACGTCGCTCGAGTGGACGTTCGCCTCGTAGTCCCAGAGCCACGGGATCGCCGGCGCCTGCGCGGTGATCATGTCGTCGACCCTGCCGTAGGCAGCGGCTCGCGCCGTCGGGTCGGTGATCAGCTTCGCCGAGTTCAGCGCGGAGTTGATCGCTGGATCGTTGAGCTGGGGCCAGTTGGAGTTGTTGGTCGGGCTGCCGGTGACCGTACCGCCGTTGAACGGGACGTCGATCAGCGCCTGGCCGTCGTTGAAGTCCTTCGCCCATCCGGTGTTCGAACAGACGTTCGGCTCGTTGGCGACGACCGAACAGAACTTCGTGTACATGACGGCCTGCTCGACCGGGTGCAACTGGACGTTGAACCCGAGCGTGCTCAACTGCGCCTTGACCACCTGCGCCGTATCACTGGCCGGAGGCACATTTGTTGACACCATCGTGATCGTGCAGTTACCCGAGCACTTGCCACTCGAGTAGCCGGCCTTCTTCATGTACGACTCCGCCAGCGCCAGATCCCCGGCGGGGTGCTGGATGAAGTCGTACTGCGGACCCGACGGACCGGCGGCACCGCCGGCCTGCTGGTAGCCGGGGATTCCCGGCGGGATGAAGTGCGTCGCGATCGCTCCGGACAGGGCCCCGCCGCGGGTGTCCCGGAGCGCATCGCGGTTGGACGCCGCGATCACCGCCTTACGTACGTTGATGTTGTTGAAGGGCGGCTTGCTCGTGTTCAGGGAGACGTATCGGTCCTCGCCAATGATGATCAGCGACATCTGCTTCGGATACTGCGTCGCAGCGACCTTCAGCGACTCTCCTGTGGCGGAGAAATCGAAGTTGGCCATGCTCGATCCGGTGAGGATCTTGGTGACAGCGGAGTTCGTGTCAGTGAAGCCCTCTTGGACTATGACCTTGTCGAGGTAGGCCGGACGGAAGTCGGAACCCGCGGTGTAGTTCGGGTTGCGCAACAGCGTGATCTGCTTGCCCGGCTGGTAGCTCGAGATGTAGTACGGCCCCACGTCGATCTGGTGCTCACCATAAGTCGAAGACGGCGTCTTCGAGTCGTACGTCGCCGCGTACCCCTGCGGAACGGGCGAAGCGAGCGGCAGCGACAGAGCGTCGATCACGCCAATCGACGACGGCTTACTGAGGTTGAAGACGATCGTGGACGAATTTGGGGTGGTGATCCCGCTGATGTTCGGCGCCTTCGTCGGATCCTTCTTGACGGCTGATTGAGCCTGCGCGAGTCCGTCGAGATCCCCGAAGTACAGCGTCAGATACCCGTTCGGAACGCCCGGAAGCAATCCGCGCTCGATCGCGTACTTCACGTCGGCCGAGACGACCGGCTTGGTCCAGCCGGTACCGCCGCCCAGCGGCGGGCTGTAATGGATGTTCGGCTTGATGTGGAACGTGATCGTCTTGCCGCCGTTACTGATCACCGGCTGACCCGACGCCAGCAGCGGCACCGGCGCGGCCGTGTCGCTGGACGGCCAGCCCATCAGCGGCGAGTCGACCGCCAGGTCGATCGTGTAGGTCGGCTGATAGTAAGCCGCGCCGGGGTCGATGTAGTCGACGTCGCCGTTGGCGAGCAACGTCATGGTCCCGCCCTTCTTGGCCCCGGCCGCCGCGGTCACGACCGCGGGATACTTCGCCAGCTCTGAGTTGACGCTCGAGCTGGTTCCCGCGGAACTGCTCGAACTAGAGCCCCCAGAGCTCGCCGAAGTTGTCGAATTGCTACTTCCCCCGCAGGCCGCGAGGCCAATCGAGGACAATGCCAGCAGCCCGGGTACAAGCACCCCGAGCAGTCTGGACCTGGATCGCATAATCCTTCCTTTCGTTTGACATACCTTCATCTGCAGACCCTCCCCGGGTCAGCGTTTTCTTGCTCGCGGGTTCATCGCATCCGTCATCGCATCGCCCACAAAGTTGAACGCGAGTGCGGTGAAGAGAAGCGCCAGACCCGGAAACAGCATGTACCACCATTGGCTCGAGATGTTGGGCGCCGCATCGGAGATCATCTGACCCCAGCTCGGGGTCGGAGGTTGGACGCCGACCCCGAGGAACGACAGCGCCGCCTCGAACAGGATCACGGTAGGCAGGAAGGTCGAAGCGAACACGATGATCGGTGCGGTGAGGTTGGGCAACAAGTCCTTGACGATGATTCGGACATTGGACGCGCCGAGCGAACGTGATGCATCGACGAACTCCTTCTCGCGCAGCGAGAGCACCTGACCACGGATGATCCGGGCCGGATACGTCCAGCTCGTGAGCGAGACGACCGCGATCACGACCGGGACTCCCGGCTTGACCAGGCCGCCGAGGCACCCGTTGCCGAACGAGCACGCGGACGCCAGGCCGATCGCGAGAAGCAGATACGGGATCGCAAGCCAGGCGTCGACCGTACGAGAGATCAGCGTGTCGATCCAGCCGCGGTAGTAGCCGGCGAACAGCCCGAGCAGGACGCCGATCACGGTCGTGATCGCGGTCGAGACAAACGCGACCAGCAGCGAGATCCGGGCGCCGTACACGACGCGGCTGAACACGTCGCGACCCAGCTGGTCCACGCCGAAGATGTGGGCAGAGCTCGGGCCGGTCGGTTGCCCGAAGACGTCGAGCGCGTTCTGATCCGCGTAATACGGTCCGGGAGCGCCCACCAGCTTGACCACGAGCGGGGCGAAGATCGCCACCAGAATCAAGAGGATCAGGAAGATGAGGCCGGCGAGCGCGAACTTGTCCTCGCGGAACCGCCGGAAGAACAGCTCCCAAGGGGAGCGGGCCTGGATCTCGTCCGCGACGAGATCGACTGCCCCTATCTCGGTCTCTTCGAGTAGTAGGTCAGGGACGCCGACGCTCATGGGTTATCGCTGCACAGACACGCGCCAGGCGAGGGGGCCTCCTCCACGTACCGAGGGATACCACATCTCGTCGCCGCTTGTCATTAAAGATTAACCCGAGGTAAACCAAGCGTACGCCGGCTCCCAACCCGGGCGGACGGATGTATGACGCTCGCGCCGGCGACTTGGCCGCGAGTGGCCACGCGGCCGGTAACGGCGGGCGGCGCGCGGCGGGTCACGGCGGGGGCGCGCGGCGGGTCACGGCGGGGGGCGCGGTTGGTGACGGCGAGGGCCGCGCCGTCGATCCGCGCCGATACGCTCTCGAAGCGGCCGCCCTCGTAGCTCAATGGATAGAGCACGCGCCTCCTAAGCGCGGGATGCAGGTTCGATTCCTGCCGGGGGCATCGGTTCCGTGTCAGGAGCGCGGTCCGGGTAAGAAGGTGCACACCGCGCCCCGTGCTACCGTCCGGCCACTCCGTGGCCGAGAGCACGTTAGAAGCACCGACGATCCCGGAGGCGGCTGCGGCGGAGCAGGCGTTCCCGCGCGAGCCGGCGCCCTGGACGCTGCGCGGATACGTGTCCGAGCACCCCGGGGTAGCGACCGGCGCCGTGCTCTTGGTGATCTCGGCGGTGCTCGTGCTGTGGGCGCGGACGCGACCCAGCTACGACGCCTACGGCTGGATGGTGTGGGGCTACCAGACCCTGCATCTTTCGCTCGACCTCGGCGGGGCCCCGTCGTGGAAGCCGGTGCCGTTCCTGTTCACGGTCCCGTTTGCGCTGTTCGGGCATTACCAGCTGTGGCTGTGGATGCTCACCGCATGCGCGGTCGCGCTGGCCGGCCCGGTGTTCGGAGCTCGAATCGCGTTCCGGTTGTGCGGGGGTAGGGGTCGCGGTGAGGGTGCGGCGGGCGCCGAGCGGGCGCTACAGCGCTTCGCCCCGTACGCCGCCGCGTTCGTCGCTGGAGCGGCTGTGCTTGGGATAGAGGGCTACTTCCACTACATCCTGAGCTCGCAGTCGGACCCGATGCTGGTCACGTTCCTGCTGGCCGCGCTCGACATGGGCCTGATCGGCCGCTACCGCTGGGCGCTCGTGTTCGCCGTGCTCACCGGACTGGGTCGGCCCGAGGTGTGGCCGTTCCTGGGGCTGTTCATGCTCTGGTGCTGGTTCAAGGTGCCGCGCATGCGCTGGATGGTCATCGCCGGCGTGGTCCTGATCGGGTTCATGTGGTTCGGGATCCCGACGATCACCAACGGGCGGCCCGACGTCGCGGGGCAGCTGGCCAAGGGGTCGCCTCGCGAGCTCAAGAGCAACCAGTTGGTCGGGACGATCAAGCGCTTCCACGAGATGCAATACCTGCCGGTTTGGATCGCCGCCGGAGTCCGGCGGCGAGTCCGTTCCTGTCACTGGTTCAGAGAACCGTCCGCACTCACCTCACTTGATGGAGGTGTACGCGAAGTCAACCTCCGAGTTGAACGCGTTGGTCACGAAGTTGACGTTAGGCGAGGACACGTTGGCGTCGTAATCCCAATCCCACGGGATCGTCGGAGCCAGGGCCGTGATCTCGTCGTCGATCTTTCCGTACGCCGCGGCCCGCGCGGTCGGATCGGTTATCAGCTTCGCCGATTCGAGAGCGGTGTTGATCGACGGGTCGTTGAACTGCGCCCAGTTCGAGTTGTTGGTCGGACTAGCCGCGATCGTCGCGCCGTTGAACGGCACGTCGATCATCGCCTGACCATCGTTGAAGTCCTTCACCCACCCGACGTTCGGGCAGACGTTCGGTTCCTGGGCGACGACCGAGCAGAACTTCGTGTACATGGTGGCGTGCTCGACCGGATGCAACTGGACGTTGAATCCGAGCGCGGTCAGCTGCGACTTGAGCACCTGGGCGGTGTTGCTCCCCGGAGGCGTGTTGTCGCTAACCATAGTGATCGTGCAGTTGCCCGTGCACTTACCGCTCGAGTAACCAGCTTTCTTCATATAGGACTCGGCCAGCGCCATATCCCCGGTGGGGTGCTGGAGGAAGTCGTACTGCGCCCCGGACGGACCGGCGATGCCGCCGGCCTGCTGGAAGCCGGGGATGCCCGGCGGGATGTAATGCGTCTCCACCTGGCCGCTCAGCTGGCCGCCGCGGGTGTCGAGCAGGGCCACGCGATTCGCGGCCGCGGTCACGGCCTTACGGGTGTTGATGTTGTTGAACGGTGGCTTCTGGGTGTTGAGCGCGATGTAGCGGTCGCCTCCCGAAGGCGTCAGCTGCAACTGCGACGGGTACTTCGTCGCCGCGAGCTTCAACGCCTCACCGGTGGCGCCGAAGTCGAAGTTGACCATGCTCTGACCCGTCAGGATCTTGGTGATCGCGGAGTTCTCGTCCGAGAACCCTTCCTGCACCTCGATCTTGTCGACGTACGCGGGCCGGAAGTCCGAACCGGCCGTGTAATTCGGGTTGCGCAGCAGAATGATCTGCTTACCGGGTGAGTAGTTCGAGATGTAGTACGGGCCGACGTCGATCTGATGCTCGCCGTACGTCGAGGACGGCGTCTTCGCGTCAAACGGGGCCGCGTATGCCTGCGGCACCGGCGAGGACACCGGCAGCGACAGCGCGTCGATCACGCCGATCGACGACGGCTTGCTCAGGTTGAACACGATCGTCGAGGAGTTCGGGGTCGTGATGCCGCTGATGTTCGGCGCCTTGGTCGGGTCCTTCTTGACCGCGGCCTGAGCCGCCGCCCACTCCGTTGACGTCACCGAAATACAGCGTCGAATAGCCGTTGGGGACGCCGGGCAGGAGCGAGCGCGCGATCGCGTACTTCACATCCTGCGAGACCACCGGCTTGGTCCACCCAGAGCCCCCGCCGGTCGGCGGGCTGTAGTGGATATTCGGCTTGATATGGAAGGTGATCGTCTTGCCGCCGTTGCTGAGGACCGGCGCGGCAGACGCAAGCAGCGGCTGCGGCGCCGAACTGTCGTTGGGCGGCCAACCCATGAGCGGCGAATCCACCGCCAGATCGACGATGTAGGTCACCTGGTAGTAGGCGGCGCCGGGATCGATGTAGTCGACATCGCCGTTTGCGATGGCGACCAGCGTTCCGCCCTTCTTGGCGTCGGCCGGTGCCGCGTTTTTCGGCGCATACTTGGCCTGCGCTGAACTGACGGCCGAACTGCTGCTGGAACTATTCCCACTCGGAGCGCTGCTCGAGCTGCTCGACTTGCTGCTCGAGCCGCAGGCCGCGACACCGAGCGAAGCCATTGCCAGGAGCCCGGGGATCAATACCCCGAGCAATCTGGACCTGGACCTCATATTGCTTCCTTTCGTTGGACGTACCTTCACTGCAGACCCTCCCCGGGTCAACGTTTCCTCGCCCGCGGGTTCAGCGCATCGGTGAACGCGTCGCCCACGAAGTTAAACGCGAGCGCCGTGAACAGAAGCGCCAATCCCGGGAACAGCATGTACCACCACTGCGTTGCGACGTTCGGCGCGGCGTCCGAGATCATCTGGCCCCAACTCGGCGTCGGCGGCTGGACCCCGACGCCGAGGAACGAGAGGGCGGCCTCGAACAGGATCGCCGTCGGTATGAACGTCGAGACGAACACGACGATCGGCGCCGTCAGGTTCGGCAGCAGCTCTCGGATGACGATTCGGAAGTTCGACGCGCCGAGCGACCTCGAGGCGTCGACGAACTCCTTCTCGCGTAACGACAGGACCTGCCCGCGGATGATCCGTGCCGGGTAGGTCCAGCTCGTCAGCGCGATGACCGCGATCACGACCGGGACTCCCGGCTTGACCAAGCCGCCGAGGCATCCGTTCCCGAACGAGCACGCCGACGCCAGGCCGATCGCCAGCAGGAGGTACGGGATCGCCAGCCAAGCGTCGACGGTACGAGAGATCAGCGTGTCGACCCACCCGCGGTAGTAGCCGGCGAACAGACCGCAGAGGACGCCGATCACGGTCGTGATCGCGGTCGATACGAACGCGACCAGCAGCGAGATGCGCGCGCCATACACCACGCGACTGAACACATCGCGACCGATCTGGTCGACCCCGAAGATGTGGGCCGAGCTCGGCCCGGTGGGATCTCCGAAGATGTCGAGCGCGTTCGGATCGGCCGTGTCGGGACCGGGCGCGCCGACCAGCTTGCACACCAGCGGCGCGAAGATCGCCACCAGAATCAAGAGGATCAGAAAGATGAGGCCGGCGAGCGCGAACTTGTCCTCGCGGAACCGACGGAAGAACAGCTCCCAAGGGGAACGGGCCTGGATCTCGTCCGCAACGAGATCGACTGCCCCTATCTCGGTCTCTTCGAGTAGTAGGTCAGGTGTGCCGACGCTCATGGGTTATCGCTGCACAGACACGCGCCAGGCGAGGGGGCCTCCTCCACGTACCGAGGGATACCACATCTCGTCGCCGCTTGTCATTAAAGGTTAACCCGAGGTAAACCAAGCGCACGCCGGCTCCCAACCCCGGCGGACGGATGTATGACGCTCGCGCCGGCGGCTTGGCCGCGAGTGGCCACGCGGCCGGTAACGGCGGGGGCGCGCGGCGGGTCACGGCGGGGGCGCGCGGCGGGTCACGGCGGGGGGCGCGGTTGGTGACGGCGAGGGCCGCGCCGTCGATCCGCGCCGATACGCTCTCGAAGCGGCCGCCCTCGTAGCTCAATGGATAGAGCACGCGCCTCCTAAGCGCGGGATGCAGGTTCGATTCCTGCCGGGGGCATCGGTTCCGTGTCAGGAGCGCGGTCCGGGTAAGAAGGTGCACACCGCGCCCCGTGCTACCGTCCGGCGACTCCGTGGCCGAGAGCACGTTAGAAGCACCGACGATCCCGGAGGCGGCTGCGGCGGAGCAGGCGTTCCCGCGCGAGCCGGCGCCCTGGACGCTGCGCGGATACGTGTCCGAGCACCCCGGGGTAGCGACCGGCGCCGTGCTCTTGGTGATCTCGGCGGTGCTCGTGCTGTGGGCGCGGACGCGACCCAGCTACGACGCCTACGGCTGGATGGTGTGGGGCTACCAGACCCTGCATCTTTCGCTCGACCTCGGCGGGGCCCCGTCGTGGAAGCCGGTGCCGTTCCTGTTCACGGTCCCGTTTGCGCTGTTCGGGCATTACCAGCTGTGGCTGTGGATGCTCACCGCATGCGCGGTCGCGCTGGCCGGCCCGGTGTTCGGAGCTCGAATCGCGTTCCGGTTGTGCGGGGGTAGGGGTCGCGGTGAGGGTGCGGCGGGCGCCGAGCGGGCGCTACAGCGCTTCGCCCCGTACGCCGCCGCGTTCGTCGCTGGAGCGGCTGTGCTTGGGATAGAGGGCTACTTCCACTACATCCTGAGCTCGCAGTCGGACCCGATGCTGGTCACGTTCCTGCTGGCCGCGCTCGACATGGGCCTGATCGGCCGCTACCGCTGGGCGCTCGTGTTCGCCGTGCTCACCGGACTGGGTCGGCCCGAGGTGTGGCCGTTCCTGGGGCTGTTCATGCTCTGGTGCTGGTTCAAGGTGCCGCGCATGCGCTGGATGGTCATCGCCGGCGTGGTCCTGATCGGGTTCATGTGGTTCGGGATCCCGACGATCACCAACGGGCGGCCCGACGTCGCGGGGCAGCTGGCCAAGGGGTCGCCTCGCGAGCTCAAGAGCAACCAGTTGGTCGGGACGATCAAGCGCTTCCACGAGATGCAATACCTGCCGGTTTGGATCGCCGCGGC
>CAVTNE010000011.1:0-650297 GCA_963735965.1 uncultured Solirubrobacterales bacterium | reverse complement strand
ACCAGTCGGCTCGATCCCCCGGCAGGCGCCGCGCCGTGCTACCGCGTGAAGGCGAGCTTCGGATCGGGAGGCGCTGGACTTCTCCCTCCGCCCAAAACGAGCATCGGGTCCGTCACAGTTGGTCGCGGCCACTCATTGGGCGAAGCAGCCATCACGACGGCGCCCAAGATACTGCTTCCGGCCATATGCAGTCACGAAGTCACCGACCTCTCACGCCCGCGCGAGCAGCAATGCCGGTCTGGTCCAGCACGTCGCCGCACACCTCCTATTCGCCACAAGCGCGCATCAGATGCTTGCAGCCTCCGTGCTAGCGCCGTGGTCGAAGCAGTAGTCCGCGCGGGGCGTCGATGCCGGCCCCAAGGCGGCCACGAACAGCACGGACCGCCGAAACGCGCGCTGCTCCTATCGCCCAGAAGCAGGCGCCAGCCGCCGACGGGCCAACGCGGATGCTTTGCCAGGGATTGCGAGCACGCGCCTCGACACCCACCTCGCTGCCGGTTCGGACGACCTGCAAGAGCGAGGCTGACGACGACGTTCGACGCTGCATTCGGATTGGCGCTGCGGAAGTGGAGGTCGAGCAGCCAGCCGCAGGTCCTCGTGTGGCTTCGCCGGTCGAGCGCTCCCACTGCGCGGGTGATCGGGCGACCGCCGGCCCGACCAACCGGTCCTACAGCGAGTTGTCCCCGAGCGATCACGTCGTCGCGGCATCGGCCCACTCCTACTCGGTGATGGAGGCACGACCTCGTTGGCGCGGCGCGAGCGAGATTCTGCTTGCTCGTCAGTGGTTAGCCCGGAGCGTGCAGTAGCGGCCGTAACGACCGCGCCCCCGGCGGGCGGGGGCGCGGAAACGTCCGGCTGAGCAGGGATCCTTGGGCTTGCTGAAGGTCCTTGATCCCGAGCTTGGAGGTTCACCTTGAAGGTGATGCGTGATGGACGCCCGGTAACCGTAGAAGTCACGTCGGACGGAGCGGGGTTGGTGTCGCACGCGGGGACCGCGCTCGTCGCGCAGGTCGCTGACAAGGTCGGGCTCACGAGCGCGTTGTCGTCGCGGCTGGCCGGGATCAAGCAGCGGCGTCGCGGGCATGACCCGGGCCGGGTGATCCGCGATCTCGCGGTGATGCTGGCCGATGGCGGCGAGTGCGTGTCTGATTTGGGTGCGGTCCGTGAGCAGGACGCGTTGTTCGGGTCGGTGGCGTCTGACTCCACAGCGTTTCGGATGGTCGACCGGATCGCGTCCACGCCGGGGCTGTTGGACGCGGTCCGCGCAGGCGCACGCGCGGGCCCGCGCCCGGTTCTGGGAGCTGCATGGTGCGCCTGAGCGGTTGACGCTCGATGTTGACGCGACGCTGATCACGGCGCATTCGGAGAAGGAGAAGGCGGCCGGGAACTACAAGGGCGGCTACGGGTTTCACCCATTGCAGGTCTATCTGGATGAGACGCGCGAGGCGCTCGGTGGGCTGCTGCGAGCGGGGAACGCCGGCTCGAACACCGCCGATGATCACAAGGCGGTGTTGGATCTCGCGCTGGCGCAGATCCCGGCCGAGTACGTCGAGTCGCTGGAGATCTTGGTGCGCGCTGATTCCGCCGGCGCGACGCACGGTCTGGTCGACTACTGCCGTGAGGCCAACATGCGCTTCTCGGTCGGCTACGAGCTGACCGAGCCGGTCCGCGCCGCGATCCTGCAAATCCCCGCGGACGCTTGGGTCGCGGCGCTCGACCAGGACGGCAGCGAGCGAGAGAACGGCGAGGTCGCGGAGATCACCGACATGCGTCGATCTGTCCGCCTGGGGTGAGAACGACGAGCCCACCAGGCTGATCGTGCGGCGTGAGCGTCCGCACCCCGGCGCGCAACTGTCGTTCACCGACCACGACGGCTACCGCTTCCAAGCGATCCTCACCGACCAGACCGACAACGACATCGCCGTCTTGGAGTGCCGCCATCGCCAGCACGCGCACGTCGAGGACCGGATCCGTGACGACAAGGACACCGGCCTGTCGAAGTTCCCGTTCAAAGAGTTTCAGCTCAACGAGGTGTGGTTGGAGATCGTGATGCTCGCGCACGACCTGCTCGTCTGGACCCAAGCACTCGTCCTCGACGGCGAGCTCGCCAAGGCCGAACCCAAGCGGATCCGCTACCGCCTCTTGCACGTCGCTGGCCGGCTCGCGTTCTCCGGCCGCCGCGCGAAACTCCACCTCCAGGACACATGGCCGTGGGCGGCCGAGCTCCTCGCCGCCTTCGCGAAACTCAAAACGCTCGCGGCCGCGACCGGCTGACAACAGCCGCCACCGCCCGCTACCACCGCCCAGCAGACCGCCCGGCCACCCGGCCGCGATCACCGCCGCCCAGAAACCGCCCGACCAGCCCGCGACACACCCGCGCAAACGCCGAGCACCGCCAACAACGACCCGGAACGCGGCCTGACCATCACCAATGACACCCCGACGCCGCCCGCCCGTCACATTCGCGCGCTTACTGCACGTTCCGGGCTAGCACCGCGTCGTCGCGGAGTTGCGTCTGGTCGCCGAAGCACTAGCCCACCTCGAGGGCCACTCGAAATGTGAAAGCAACCACGCGGAGCGGCCTCTGGCTCTGCGCGACGCAGCGCTTGGTAGGGGCGGAGAATCATCCCCGAGATAGTCGCGGAGGCGGGCGAGATCGTGAGGAGCGCTCGGCTCGCTTCACCGCAATATCCGTAGTTTCCGCGTTGGCATCGGTGCGATCCGCGCTTGGTCAGCGGGCACGCACCGGACTACAATGATCAAGTCTTGCTGGCCGGTTCGAGGGCGGACCGACCATCTCGGAAGGAAGCTGGATGATCAAGCGTCTGGTCGGCATGAATGCGATTGTTGCGGCCGCATGCCTTGTCCTCTCGCCGATCGTGAGCGCCCAGGTCCGGTCGTGGTCCTATACATTCGACCCCGATAAGCTCGGCGCCGACGTTTCAGCCTCCGCCAACCTTGCCGCTCATCACGTTCACGGCAAGCTACGACAATGCTGCCGGGACTCTTACGATCTCAGAGAGCGGTGGTGACCCGTCGTACTACGACTACTGGCAGGATGACGACTGGGCCTTCTACCCGGCTGGCTACACCAACTTCCCGGACTCGGCCCCGTCGGGCGGAATCAGCTGGGTGGCCGGCGGGGCTGGTAATCCTCCTGGCTCGTCCTACTTCGGACCATTGAGCGTGAACGGCGTGAACGGGAGCTTGCAAGGCACGAACACGGTCAGCGGCAACACGATCACCGCTACCTATTCAAGCCCGCTGCTCGAGGGTCTGAACTGGGTCATGGCAGGCATCGGTGGCGACGGCACGGGCGATGACAATTCTTGCCTTTTGCGACCTGATGCCAGACTACGACGCCTACTTCGCTGGCTACCTACCCTCGATCGCCCTCGATTTCGGGAACCGAACAGCAAGTTGGGCGCCAATCTCGACGTGATCCTCAACACACCCATCGAGGGTCTCGCCTCGCTCGATGGCGACGCTTTACTGCGACCGTCACCTCTGTAAGAGGCCTGCCGCCTGGACTGAGCTTCGAGAACGTCGATAACAAGGGGGACGGCACCACGTCCCCGACTATCTCGGGGACAACAACGAAGCCTAGCGTTTACCGGGTCGTGATCACAGCGAGTGCTACGGTCGCGAATGGCTCTCAGACAGTCTCCGACACTGGAGGCTTAAGGCCTGGACCAGTCCAGCTCCTACGGTCAAGCTGCCTGACGCGGATGGCGCTACGCCGCGCAGTGGCTTGCAGGTCAAGCCCTATTTCATCGTCGATTCTGGGGACGGGAGCGGCATCATCGCTGGAACACCGACGCGCCGAGCAGCCGAATCGACCGCCACTTTGGCCGCATCCTTTGGACGAGCTCGGGGCTATGCCACCGGCGCGAACGGGACGGGCAAGCAGTGGATTGACAACTGCGAGCCCGACTGCGCCGACGGCACGTTTGCCGGCTACGCGGTCAGGCTCCACGCCTACCGCCCAGCGCTCATCGGTGGCCAGTGAGTATTCAGCCGGATCACCATGACCTATTCGCACAACCGACCGAGATACGGCAAGCAGACCTTTGCCTCGAACCGAGACGCTGCAGGTCGGCTACTCGTACGGCAGCTACTACGTCGGCTAGGTCATCTCGGTGTCGTCCAGCCCGATTTACGGTCGTTGCCACCAGTGGGCGTCGCCTTCTCGTGCCCAGGATCCGTCCGAACTTGCATTCGGAGGAGCCACCCGAGGTCCGCGGCCGCGAGGGCACGTCCCGGCACCATGGCTCCATTCGCGCTGAGCTGCCACGATTGGTGGGTGCTGCCTAGTCTCACAACCGCTTCGGCTGTGGATAATGTAGGCCGCCCGCCTGCGACGCGGCGCCTTGGCTACCTTTGTCTGGGCGCAGTCATGCTCGGCTTGAGACCCATGGCGTTCGCGGGGTTGTCCCCAGAGCCGCAGCCGGACCTGCGCTCGCGCCTCCCTTGTCGCCGAAGCGATGGTTGGCTGTTAACACGTTCCAGAGGCGAAAGCGATCCCGGTATTGAATTTGGGTAACTATTCAGGTGCCTGAAGCCTGAAGTCCGGGGGCGGTCGGATGGTGGTCGGAAGGATCTGCGGTGCTCGCAGGGAATCTTGCGGGCGTGCCGTTTGCAACCGAGGTTTCGCGCCGCCCGTCGTATGCCGAGCTCGAGGCGCTGGTCGCCGAGCAAGCGACGCGGATCGCGGAGTTTGAGGCGCTGGTCGCGGAGTTGCGGCGCGCGGCTGGATCAGAACTCGCGGAACTCCTCCAAGCCGCCGTCGTCGGATGGGTACGCGAAGCCGGCGGCGAACAAGAAGAAGCGGAGCCTGCGGCGTCGTTCGGGTCGCAAGCCGGGCGGTCAGCCCGGGCATCGCGGTCATCATCTGGAGCGCCGCGAGGATCCCGATCGGACGGTGTTGCATCGCGGTTGAGCGGTGCGAGTGCTGCGCGCGAGATCTGTCTGATGCGCCGATCGTGGAGTCGCAGTCGCGGCAGGTGTTCGACCTGCCGGAGATGCCGAGGCTTGACTGCGTGGAGCACTGGATCCAGAAGCGCCGCTGCGAGTGTGGGCATCTGAGCAGTTCGGCGTTCCCGGCTGGAGTGAGCGCGCCGGTGTGTTATGGCCCGCGGATCCGGGCGTTGGGGATCTATCTGGTGTCCTATCAGCATCTGCCCTTCGAGCGCGCGGCGGAGATCGTGTCTGACTGGGCGAACGCGCCGATCTCGGTCGCGACCTTGCAGGCGTTCGTCGCCCAGGGCGCTGAGGGCCTCGGGGAGTTCTTGGAGGAGATTCGCCGCCAGCTGATCGGCGCGGAGGTGGCGCATTTCGATGAGACGGGCGGGCGGATCGAGGGGCGGCTGGGGTGGATCCACTCGGCCTCGACACGGTCGCTGACGCTGCTGACCGCGCACCGCAAACGTGGGGTCGAGGCGATGGTCGATGCCGGTGTGCTGCCCGGCTTCGGTGGGATCGCGGTGCACGATGGGTGGGCGCCGTATCGCAACTTCGAGGATGCGCTGCACGCGCTCTGTGGCGCTCACCATCTGCGTGAGCTGATCGGCGCCGAGGAGCAGGGGCAGGCGTGGGCGCTGGGGATGGGCTGCCTGCTGTTGGACACCAAGGAGCTCGTCGAGCGGGCCAACGACGCCGGGCGCAAGCGCCTGTCCGCGACGGTGCTCGCTGAGCTTCACGTAAGCTACCGCGCGTTGATCGGGCTCGGCTACGAGGAGAACCCGGGCCTGGCTGAGCGGCCCGAGGGACGTCAGCCGAAGCGCACCAAGGCGCAGAACCTGCTGCTGCGCCTGGATGCGCGCGAGCCGGAGGTGCTGCGCTTCGCGCACGACTTCCGGGTGCCGTTCGATAACAACCTGTGCGAGCGGGACCTGCGGATGATCAAGCTGCAGCAGAAGATCTCCGGCTGCTGGCGGACCACGGCCGGGGCCGAGCGGTTCTTGGTGATCCGCTCCTACCTCTCCACCGCCCGCAAGCAAGGACAGCGCCCGATCGACGTGCTCTGCCAGCTCGCCGCCGGCGAGCCATGGCTGCCGCACGCCGCCGGCCCCTGAGGCGATCCGTCCTGGCGCGACCCAATACTCCCGGGGAGTGAGCAAGCGATCCAGACGCGCAGCCCGCAACGGGACTACGGGGACCACGCCGCGCACGCCTAGCACGACCCCTCTGCCGAGCGGCGGCCAGTCCAACCCCCCAGCAGCGCCCGAACGGCTGCTGCTTGACCAGATCGCCGCCGGTGCCCTGGATCCGCACCTGACCGCGATCGCCGACGCGATCCACGCCCGCCACGAGCTCTTGGAGACGATCAACTCCGCCAAGGCGCTGGCGATGCTCAACATCGGTGACCGCGTCCGCTTCAACCACCACACCCGACCCCAATACCTCCGCGGCGTCGAAGGCGTCGTCATCGAACTCGACCAGCACACCGCGACCGTCTGCATCCACGAGCCCGTCGGCCGCTTCCACAGCGGCGAGATCCACCAATGCCCACCGCTGCTGCTCGACCGCCTGCACCCCGCCGCTTGACCGGAGGGGAACCCCGATGAGCCCAACCCGCCAAGCCGACCCAGACCTCGATGCGCTGATCGACGAGATCACCGCCGACGCCAACGACGAGGACGAGGTACTGATGGGGTTCGAGGGATTCTTCGACGAGCAGGCCCACTTCCCGTGCTCCGGCACCATCCTCGGCGAGAACATCAACGTGCTCTCCGTCGCCGCTGACGACGACCGTCGCGAGCTCGTCGCCACCTGCCAGCGCAGCGGTCGCCGCTACGAGATCGCGCTGCTCGACATCGACATCCAGGCCGACCCACCGACCTCACGTCTCATCGCCGCGTACCGGCGGTGGGTCAGTGCCTGAAGGCCTGACGCAATGAACCCTGATTGGAACCCCGCAGACATCAGCGCGCTGATCGGCAACCCGTTCTACGCGATCAACATCGACCCCGCCCTGTCAGAGCCCCACCCGCCGCTCGTCAGCGAGGAACAATGGATCGCCGCCAACGTCAACCAAATCGAGGATCTCGGTCCCGAGGCGTACCTTCGGAACCTGCTCTCAATCCTCAAGGGCAACTAGCCCCCAGGGCCCTGAGAGGACATCGCCCCACCGAGGTCGCTCAAAGCCACGCGCTCAGCGGACCTGAATAGTTACGAATTTGGTTTGTCCGCGCGGGCGACGGTTCGCGTAGGGTCGAAGGCTGAACCGAGGTCTGACTCAGAAAGCGATTGACTCCCCGTGGAGGGGTGTCTTCCCGGCGAAGTGTCGGCCTCCGGTTCTTGTCTTCGAGGGTCGGCCTGACCTGATAGGAGCGTTCACGGTGATCCGGCAGCCGGACGACGGGCAGCGCACCCACTCGGACCCACTGGATTCAATGCTTTGGCTTACGCTGCGCAGGCCCCTGACGCGCGCGCAGCTCGAGTATCGTGTTGGTGACCTCGGTCGCGCCGGCCGACACGGCAGTGCGCCAGTCCCCGTCCAGGGCTCCGACCTCCTTCCGAAGCCGTATGTGCCCGAGTTGCCTCGAGCTCGTTACCGTAACTCCGTCATTCAGCGTCGCTCTCCGCTCGACACGACCGAGCGTCACTGGCTCGCTCCGCTCATCACCGGCGACATAGGCCCCGCTACTCCGCTCAAAGATGCGCCGAAGGTCCGCCAAGCGCGGAAGCCGGCTCGGCGCATAACTCGTGACAACTGAGATCGGCTCCGCTGACAGGAGACTCGTCCACTGACCATCGTGATGGGCGTTAGCCGAACCATGGTGCGGCACCTTAAATACGGAAGCTTTTTGATGGTTCGCTCCCACGCGGGCGATGACCGCGCTCCAGCCACTTCCTCGGCTTCCGCTCTCCTCTAGATCGCCTCCACATAGAGCTGCGTCGTTCGGGATCTCAACGTTCACCACGATCGACGCGCGGTTCGGCGTGTTCCTGCCCAGGCTCAGTCGCTTCTTCGCGGCGGGCAGGAGCACAGTGGCGATATCCTGCTCAGCTCGAGCGATGGCTTGTGCAGTAGGGGCGAGCGCGCGAACCGCGACCACCTTGTCGTCGCTCTCCCAACGACAGATTCGACCGCTTCAACGATTCGCGTCGCCGTGTGACGCACAGGACCAACTGAGGGTCTCGCTTCAATCAGTTCAAAACACCGACGCATTTCCTGGATTGGGGCGGACCTTGATGGCCGTCGGGTACTCGAGGACGAGGGCCTCGAACGCGGGGGCGGTGTGCGCTTGCGAGCATCCGAAGTCGGCGTTCCGGCGACTCTCAAGAACCTCAGCTAGCCCGTCGATGTGGTCATCGTGCCAGTGCGTGGCGAAGATGAACTCAACGGCGGCTGGATCGACACCAAGTTGGGACAGGTAGCACAGCGGCACGGGGTCGTTGGTTGATGGTAGGCGACAGCAATCAATGATGCCCCAGCGATTGTCACCCAGATGCAGAACGATGCCCTCGCCCTTGCCTGCTCCGAACACCGAGACTTCGACTTCGGTGGAAGCAGGTGCTTCGACCTACTACGAGCTCCACTCAATCCTGCTTGTTGATTCAACACGGCTGACGATGCTCTCGACCGGCGCGGATCTTCAGGGAAGCGCCGAAACCAGAGTAAAGAACCAGGGGTGCTTACACCTTTCGCCATGAGGCGGCCGACACAGTAGTAGAAGTGGGCGCCTTCGACGACGGCACCCCTGTCTGTGACTCTAACCAGCCGGAGCGGGAAGCGCATCTCCTCTCGTCTCGACCTGCCTCGTACATCTGGCGTGATCATTGCGGCGCGGAAGTGCTTGGTCTCCACCTCAAGAACTTCGCCTTCCCATTGCCTCAGTAGTTGGAACCGGTCGTATGACCGTACTTGTGCTTGTTGATCCCGCGCACGAAGGTGGAGCTTGGCGAGTTGGCGGCGCTGGCTCGCGGTGAGCTTCAGATTGGCGAGGCCCCGGTGCTTGCACGGCGCCCGGGGCGGGCTGGGCGCATATGAGGGCGGACCGACATGCCCAAACTTGGCACTGTCCGGTATGGGCCCGCCACTAGGCCAGAACCCTTGTCGAGGAACGGCAGATGGTCGGGGGCATAAGTGGCGAAGTCGCTCGACAGCGAGGGCCGAACGCCCGCCCGAGCGCTATAGCCTGCGACATCGGAGATCGCAGTCCACAGCGATGTATTCGGCACGAGCGGCGGCTCCTTTGGGGACGGCTGAATACCGCCCCAGAACCGATGCCACTGGCCAATTCGAGCAAGTCCGCCCGGCCGCTCGTCTGTTGCAAGATGATGGTCATGGAAGCGGCGCGATCTCGCGCAGGATGTGCTCAGCTAGGCCCTTCGAGGGCTCCCAGATCTCGGTGATGGCGGTCATGGCGTCCTTAGCGCCCAGAGCGTCTTTGTCAGGCGGATCTACGAGGTCCACGTTGGTCGTTCAGCCTCGAACCGCGCCCCCTCCGTCCAGCGGCGCGGACGGTTGAAGATGCTAAGTGATTCTCCGGGTGCGCCGTCGTCGGCCCCGGACATTCCCCTACCGCCAATCTCCGTCGTCCTGCCGCCTCGGCCCGCACAATCACCGCTTTGATCGTTCCGCCGCCTCGAGTCGCGCGATCGGGTTGGCGACCAAACGCAACTCCGCGACGACGCGGTGCTAGCCGGCGGCGAGCAAGCAGATGCTCTCGGCTCCGGCGACATCGGTTTCGCGTTAACGCACGAGCAGGATCGGCAACGGCGTGAGAGATGTGCTCCCGACGAACGAGTTGCCGGTGCATGGCCGGACGCGGTCCTTGACCTGAACCTTGGCGAGGTCTTGGGGTTGGATGCGGTCTAGCTCACGTCTGCTCCGGTCGGCGGCGTGTGGTGCTCAGCTCGATGCCGAACCGCTCGAAGGCGTCCGGGACCGCGCGTTCATCGCGCTGCTTTCCGTCGGTGGTGGGAGGAGAGTTGGTCGGCGCGGAGGCGGAGCAGTGCCGCGAGGCCGGCGCGCTGCCTGGCGGTCAGCGCCCCGACCGTACGACGTGGGTGAGACGTCGGCGAGTTCGAGCATCCGTTCTGCCTGTGCCGGCCCTACCTGGCGGACCCGCTGGAGCAGCTGGAGTACGAGCATCGAGTACAGCGTGGGGTCGGGCTCGACGATCAGCTCAGCGGCCTTCTCGTGGGAGTCGGCGGGGGAGTGGCCGTGCATCCAGCGCATGAGCGATGCCCGTCGCAGGCGGACGCGGTTTGCCTGGGCAAGCGCCTCTATCGGCTGTCGGTCTCGGTGCGTGCCGGCCGTCGCGAACGGCGGCGTCAGGGTGGTTCCCATGTTCAGTTCCTCCTGTGGGTTGCTGGTTTGTGGGTGGCGAGTTCGTGGACGTTGGTGTTGCGGGCTTGCTCCTCGGTCCAGCCGGCCGCGAGCAGCGCATCGACGAGCTGGCGGACGAGCTCGCCGATGTCGGCGGCGAGCTGCCGGCGTTCCTCGGCGACGGTTTGGTAGGCGATGAAGGCGCGGTGGATTTGCCAGTGGACCTGCTGGATCGCTGCGAGCGGGTCGGCCGCGCCGAGGACTTCGGAGCGGTGCTCGGCGAACGCGACGTCGACGGCGGCGGGGTGCTCGCCGTAGACGGCGGCGAGGCCGTCGGGATGCGCGCCCCACCAGAGCCGATCGTTTGCGTTCTGGAGTCGCCGTTGGGCGTCGTTCAGCCGTCTGGGCGAGGGTGGCGTCGTGGGTGAACAGGGCGTCGAGCCGGCCCGCGAGCTTCCGCGCCAGATCTGGGACGGCGCGGATCATCGCCCGCTCGCTTCGCCCTGTGTCCATGTGTCTGTGGCGGCTTGCGAGCGCGAGCGACGGCGCGCGACTGCGGGTGACCGGCTGGGGTCGTTCGCGGTCGCGGGCGCCGTGGATTGGGCAGCGCTGCTCGTACGGCCACACGATCCTGAGGCCGTCCGGTCCGGCCAGCACGACCAGTCGCCCGGAGAGGCCGCAGGTGCAGTCCTCCGGGTCAATGACTGGAAAGCCGGCTTCTCGGCAGGCCTTGATCGCTCGCTTGCCCCGGTCTGCGCCGGTCATGCCAGCCACCAGAAGCCCGACCTCGGGGTTATGGCCGACGGCGCCATCGGAGGACAGCTCGGCCACCGCGGCTGCGATTCTGTCCTCGACCGAGTCGGGACGGGGGCGGCGCGCGATCTCCGCGAGCCGACCCCCGCCGCGCTGGATCTCGCCGACGAGGTCGACAAGCGCTGACGACTGCGTCCTAGCTTCGCCGGCGTTCATGACCGCACCTGCCACGGGATCCCGCCGCCGTAGCGCAGCGGCGGCTGGTAGCCGTCGGGGAGCTGCGCGCGGCCGCGTTCGGTGAGCCGGAAGTGCAGGGCGCTCTCGATCAGCCCGCGGCGCTCGAGCTCGTCGAGCACCTCGAGCAGCGATCCGTCTCTGCGCTCGTCCCAGCGGAGCTTGTAGCGAAGCTCAGCCTCGCAGATGTGCAAGGCCGGCGCGGTCGATCCGGGCGAGGATCTCCTGCTCCAGCTCCGCTGGGACCTGGAGCTGCTTGGTGGCGATGCGCTATCGCGGTCATCGCTGCTCCTCGCGCAGGTCGCGGAACAGGGCGAAGGAGCGCCGCGCGCTGGCCCCACACTCGGGGCAGCTGGTCTCCTGTCGTGGTGTGTGGATGCGCTCGTGGCCGCACACGACGCACACCACGAGCGTGTAGCGGGTGCGGACGAGCCCTTCGACGGGCGCCTCGAGGGCGCTGGTTGCGTTAGTTTGGGGTTGCATCGATTGGTCACCTCTTTCGGTGTCAGGCCCCGGCCGCTGGCACGGCGCGGGGCCGTCTTTTGTCATGGAGGACAAGACGCGTCAGTCATCGCTCCGTGTGGTCAGTTGCCGGCGCGCGCGTCTGCGTCCTTGGATCCGGGCGTCGTCGGCCTTGTCGACGAGCACCGCGATCTCCTCGGGTGGCTGATCGAGGAGCTTTGTGATCGCGGCGGTGACGATCATCCCGATCGGCAGCTGCAGTTCCCGGGCGGTGTCGCCGAGTTCGGCCAGCAACTCGTGCGGCAGACGGAAGCTGCCCACGCCGCTCAGGCCTGTCCACTCCCGCCAGGGGCGGCCGTCGGGCTCGGCGCGATCCCCGGTCTCGCCAGTCGGCTCGTGTCGAATGGCCGGAGCCCGTTCGGACGCCGGCGCCGTGTCTCGTCTCTCGGACCGCGCGGGCGGTCGAGCCGACCCAGTTCCGCCGTCCCGGCTCCGTTCGGCCGCTTTGTCCTCGTGCGGCGGGGCGGTGTGATCGGTCCGCGCTTGTGTAGCCGTCGGCTGCTCGTGCGTGGACGGTCCGGGTCCGAGTGGGTCGTCGATCTGGAGGCCGGGTCGTCTGGGCCGGTTCATGCGATCACCGCCCCGGGCTCGAGGTGATCGACGAGCTTGGTGTACGCGAGCGTGACGGCGCTATCGGGCGCCGAGATCGCGATCGGCGTGCGCCTCACGTCAGCGTGCTCGACCGCGGTGCGATCAGGCACCCGGGCGAGGATCTCCAGACCGAGGCGGATCACCGCGTCGTCGATCACCTCGCCCATCACGCGGTGGGGCTTGACCTTGGTGATGATCGCCGCCAGCTCAGGCAGGCTGGGCCGGATCCGCCCGAGCTTGGCGATCGATCGCCCGCAGTTCGGCGACGCCCTGGGCCGCGCCCTCGTCCCCGGCGGCAACCGCCGCGACCACCACGTCCGCGGCGACCAGCGCGTTCACCGTCAGCAGCCCGAGATTCGACGGCGTATCGATCACCACCGCGTCGTAGGCGAGCCGCTCGAGCGCCTCACGCAACACGCTCTCGCGGCCGACCTCCCCGGCAAGCGCCAGCTCCACCCCGGCCAGCTCGCGCGAGCCCGGCAGCACATCGATTCCATGCACGCCGGGCACGACTGGCTCGGCCGGGGCGATCCAGCCCGCGAGCACGTCGACGATCGTGCACGGCAGCTCGCGCTGGACGATCCCGAGCCGACGGGTCAGCGCGAACTGCGGGTCGATATCGACCGCCAGGACGCGGCGCCCGCGTCTGGCTAGCAGCACCGCCAAGTTGATAGCGGTCGTGGTCTTACCCACGCCGCCCTTCTGATTGGCCACCGCAATGACCATCACGACACCTCCTTCTGTTGCCTGGTACATATGGGTGTAAGAGCGCTTGTGAGCCGACCTGTAAGACCCGCACGCGCGATGCCCGACCGGCCGCCGAGTCACCACACAAGTCAGATACAAGCCCGATGATCTTCTGCCCCGCCCCGCCTTCCACCGGAAGCGGCGAGATTTGCTGGCAACTGTCACGCTCCTGTGACGGAGCGACGGGATCCCGTCACACGCGGGCGGCGACTGCGCTGGTTCGGTTGCGGGACGCCGTGAGACGATCACGACGTCCCCGCTTGCTTGGTGTAGACGCGCGTGTAAGACGACTTGTACGACGGCGGGTCAGTCGACTTTCCGGCTTGCCATCCACCTGACCGGTCAGAAGCCAACCCCGACGACCCGCCCCCACACCTGTCAGCGGACCTCCCGCCAGCGCCCGCCGGTGACACCGACGTCAGGCGTCCGGTCCCCGGTGCCGTGACGTCCGTGCCGACCTTCCCGCCGTCCGCCTCTCCACGGGACGCCCCTGGCGGCGCACCATTCGGCCGCGGCTCGAGCGCAAGGCGCTCGAGCTCCTCGGCGAGACGAATGGCTCCACCGGCGTCTGCGGCGCAGCGGTCAAGCAGGCGACCGAACCGCGTCTGCACCCAATCTCTGGTCGCGTCCGGCGTGTCGATCACGAGGCTGCCAGCGAGATCGACCGCGATCAGCTCAAGCGGCGCCAGCCAGATCTCAAACGTGCTCTCACCGACCGCCTGCAGCAGCCGGGCGCGGACCTCCTCCCAGGCAGCCTGCTCCGCTGCCCCCGTCGCCGCCAGTCGCTCCCGCACGGCCGCGAGGTCGACCCTGACCGGTCGCCGACGTGTGCGACCGCGCTCGGTGAGGTACGTCTCCTCGACCAGAATCTCGTCAACGACGCTCCCCCCACCTGGGGGGCTGGGGGAGTCAAGGGTTCTGGGGTTCTGGGGTTCCCTAGCCGCGCGCGCGTTGGGCGCCGGGGTTTTTGCCGGGGTTCTTGCCGGGGTTTCGCGCGAAAGTGTCCGGTCAGCGCCGGCCTTTAGGACGGAAACCCCGGCGCTGGCCGGACGGTTCTGCTGTGAAAGTGTCCGGCGCGCGCCGCCCTTTCGGCGCGAAACCCCGGCGGTCACCGGACGCTTCTGGCTGGAAAGGGTCCGGTCCGGGCCGCCGTTTGCGCGCGCGACCGGCTGACCCTGGTCGACCTCCGCGCTGGCGGGTTGCGCGACCGCCGGCGCTGCGGTCACGCTCGCGAGCAACGGCCGCTGCCCCGAAGGTGGCGCGACCCGCCGCCGGCTCGGCGGCTGGACCTCGGCAGTGCGCGATCTCGGGTCGGTGATCTCCCAGCAGTTCGTATTGCCCCTGCCGCCCGTTCCGCCACGCAGGACCAGCTCGCCTGAGGAGAGCAGCGCGGCCCGGGCCCGGCGGTACGTCCGGTCCGTGACCCCGGCCGCGGCACACAGCCGCTCGGTCGTGACGCCCTCGAGGACCCGCTGCTCGTCCGCGAGCGCCGCCATCGCGGCCAGCAGCAGGCGGGCCGTTCCCTGGGATCGGCTGTAGCTGAGGACCGTCTCAAGCAGCTCTGGATTGATCTCCCCGTCCCACCACGGCCCGGTTTCGGCGAACGGCAACCACAACGTCCTCGCCCGTCCGCGCCCGGTCGCCGCCTGCTCAACGACGACGAGTCCGCGGCGCACGAGCATGTCGCGTGCCTCGAGGAACCAACTGCGCCTCAACCCCGCTCTCTCCGCCGCCGCTGGCGTGCCGGGCCGCGCACGGTTTTCACGGTCCGCGAAGCTCGCGAGTGAGAACGCCACCAGCCGCTCGCCGGATGAGAGATCATGAACGGCAAGTACCGCGGCGATCGCCTGATGGCTCATCGCCGCGCCTCCGAGCAAGTGACGAGCGAGAAGCAGCGCGGGCTCGCCCGACCCGAGCGATGCGCGGGGGAGATGCACTCCTGCACGCGATCCGAGCAAGAGGGGAGCTGGTGGGTGATGTGGCTGAAAGCCATCGCCAACGCCGGCGACCGGCGCAGAAGCTCGCGATGGCGCTCAGTCCAGCCTGGGAGAGAGCACAGACCTGCTTGTCCCCGCTGCGGTTCCGTCCTCGACGCGGTTAGACTGCGGCGCACAGGTTTGGTGCGGCGCCGGAAGGCGCCTATGTTCTGGAAGACCGGGCGGCCACCCGGTCTTTCTCGTGTCAGGGCGGCCCTCTACTCCGATCCGGGACGGAGGGCGTCACGCCACGACCTCCTGGAACGGGTGGCGGCTCCCGTGCCCGTCGATGATGGCCTGGCGGCTGCCGGATCTCCGCGTAAACATCGACTTCTCGCCGACGAAGCTGCGGTACCGACGCTCGAGCGGGAGCCTAAGCTCGCCGATCGGGGCCTCGATGTGGACGAATTCGGCGACGTCTGGGGGGAACGTGGAGGGAACGAAATCCCTCAGAGTGGGTCCTACGCTGGCCTGCGTTGACCCACGCGCGGTGCCTGCCGTGACGGCCCGTGACCCGTAGTTAGGCCTGGAAACCTGCGGAAAAACGCGCTGAAGAACGGAGAGGGGGGGATTCGAACCCCCGATGGACCGAAAGGCCCATACCGGTTTTCGAGACCGGCGCATTCAACCGCTCTGCCACCTCTCCGGTGGGGCGTAGGACAAGTTAGAGGAAACCGGCGTGCCGGCCTACCGCCGGGACGCGAAGAACGCCCGGAGCAGATCGGCGCAGTCCTCGGCGAGCAGTCCGCTCTGGACCTGGGGGCGGTGGTTGAGACGGGGCTCGTCGAGGACGTCGAGGACGCTGCCGGCGGCGCCCGCTTTCGGATCGGTGGCTCCGTAGACCACGCGGGGGACGCGCGCGAGCACGATCGCGCCGGCGCACATCGCGCAAGGCTCGAGGGTCACGTACATGACGGCGTCGAGGACGCGCCAGCTTCCGAGCGCGCGGGCGGCCTCGCGCAGGGCGATCATCTCCGCGTGGGCGGTCGGATCGCTGCGGAGCTCGCGCTCGTTGTGACCGGAGCCGATCACCTCGCCCCCGTGAACGATCACGGCGCCGATCGGTACGTCGTCGTGCTCGGGGGCGCGGGCCGCCTCGCGCAGGGCGAGACGCATGAAGTACTCCTCACGTGGGAAGAAGTGTGTGCTCACGCTCGGCCGACGCTACCGTGTGGTACGGAAACTTTGGCGCTTGGGGAGTTGTCATAGCGCCTGGGGCCGATTTTTCCGTTCTGCTTGCATTTGTTCTCGGCCAACTGCACCCGGCGCCTGACGCTCGCGACGCTCGCTTTCGCGGCGATGCTGTGCGTGGGCGTGTCCGTGGCGCGGGCGGCCGACTACGTACCGGGCGAGGTCGTCGTCGGGTACGGGGCAATACCGGCGGCCGCGCAGCAGGTGGCGCACGCGGCGCGGACGATGGGTGTGAGGGCCGGTCCGGCACAGACCTCCTCGGGCACCACCCAGCAGATCCTCCGCGTCCCCCGCGGCAAGAGCATCTGGCCGGTGATCGCGAATCTCCGCCGCCGGCCCGGGGTCGTGTACGCCGTTCCCGATTACGTCGCGCACGCCGCCGGCTGGATCCCCGACGATCCCGGCAACACCCCCCGTGCCCAGGGGTGGCAGCAGCTGCAGTGGAACTTTCTCGCCGCCACCGGCGTCGACGCCCCCGATGCGTGGGCCCACATGTTCGCCGTCCATCGGCCCGGCGGCAAAGGCGTGGTCGTTGCGGTGCTCGACACCGGCGTCGCGTACCGGAACTGGAAGCAGTTCCGGAAGTCGCCCGACTTCACCGGGACCCACTTCGTCGATCCGTACGACTTCGTCGCCGGCAACGCCTACCCGCTCGACCGCGAGGGCCACGGCACGTTCGTCGCCGGCATGATCGCCGAGTCGACGAACAACCGCATCGGGCTGACCGGGCTGGCCTACGGCGCGAAGATCATGCCGGTCCGCGTGCTCGATTCAGACGGCAACGGCGACTCGGCGACGATCGCGCGTGGCATCCGCTACGCCGTCAAACACGGCGCGCAGGTGATCAACCTGAGCCTCGTGTTCGACAGCTCAGTCACGGCAGCGCAAGTCCCCAACATCATCAGCGCGATCAACCTTGCCCGCCGCCACCGCGTGGTCGTGGTCGCGGCCGCCGGCAACGACAGCGCATCGCATATCGACTACCCCGCGGCGTCGCCGGGGGCGATCTCGGTTGGGGCGACGACCAGTGACCGTTGCCTGGCCGGATACTCCGACATCGGCGCGAAGCTCGACCTGGTGGCGCCCGGAGGGGGAGACGACGCTGCCCTGCCGGATGATCCCGACTGCCATCCGTTCCGCAATCTGCCGTCCGTACATCAGATGACGTTCAGCGACTTCGAGTCGCTCCAGCCCGGAACGAATCCGGACCGGTTCAGCCTCCCCGGCAGCTACGGCACGTCGATGGCAGCCCCGGAGGTGTCGGCGACCGCCGCGCTCGTGATCGCGACCCGGATCCTCGGCCCCCACCCGACGCCCAGTCAGATCCTCGCCCACCTGGAGCAGACGGCGACGCCGCTCGGGGGGTCGCAGCCCAACCAGGATTACGGCTACGGGCTGATCAACGCCGGCGCCGCCACCGCGCCCCTACCGACCGCCTCGCCGGCAGCCCACTAACTCCCGACCGCATCGCCCGGCAGGCCCGCTGACTACGTCGTCCGCACGATCAGCACCGAGCACGGCGCGTGGTGCGAGACCTTGTTAGGGACCGAGCCGAGCAAGAACCGCTTGGCTCCGGTCATGCCCTTGTTGCCGACCACGATCAGGTCTGAGCGCTGCTCCTCGGCGACGTCGACGATTGCGTCGGCGGCGTCGCCCTGACGGGCGAACGTCTCGACCGTATCGACCCCGCCCGCCCGAGCCTCGACGCGCGCGGCCTCGAGCAGCGCCATCACGTCGTCGTGCGGGTTGATGATCCACTGGAGATCCGGGGGCACGTCGACCGCCTCGCCGCGGAGCCGTTGATCGGACACTGGCTCGTAGGCGCTGACGATCTGGAGCCGGGCGCCGAGCCCGGCGGCGAGGTCGATCGCGCGCAGCAACGCGGTGTGGGCGGTCTCGGATCCGTCGGTTCCGACGAGGATCGAGGTGAACACGACCCCCAGCCCCTACGCGAGCTTGGTGATCGCGATCACCATGCCCGCCAGCACGAACACGAGGATCGCGACCTGCATCCAGATCCAATGACGTGGCATAGGCATGAAAGCTAGCGATCCGCCCGTCTATCGTCCGGAAGACCGATGGCTCAGCAGCTCAACCCGACGCTCAAGGCAGTCAGCGATGCCGTGCTCGCGGTGGCGGCGAACCTGTCGGTGGACGAGGTGCTGCAAAAGCTGGTCGACGCCGCCCGCGAGCTCGCCGGCGCGCGCTACGCGGCGCTCGGCATTCCGGACGGGGCGGGAGGCTTCCGCCGCTTCCTCGTGGCGGGGATGAGCGACGAGCTGATCGCGTCCCTTGGTCCGCTGCCGCGCACACACGGCATGCTCGGCGCGATGCTCGCGGGGAGCGAGCCCTACCGGACCGACGACATCCACGACGATCCCCGCTTCCGCGGATGGTGGCCGAACCGTCACCCCGACATGCGCTCGTTCCTCGGCGTCCCGATTGTCTCGCCCGACGGGACCATCATCGGCGCGTTCTACCTGACCGAGAAGGAGGACGCCGACGTCTTCGACGCCCAGGATCAGGAGCTGATCGAGCTGCTCGCGGCCCACGCGTCGATCGCGATCACCAACGCTCGCCTGTACGAGCAGAGCCGCGAGCTCTCGATCCTGTCCGAGCGCAACCGGCTGGCGCTCGAGCTCCACGACGTGGTCAGCCAGAAGCTGTTCAGCGTGATGCTCACCGCCGAGGCTGCCGCCGCCCAGATGGACCGCGATCTCGTCGCCGCCCGTGCGCAGATCGAGCGGCTACGCGAGCTCGCCGGCGAGGCGCTCGAGGAGCTGCGCGCGCTGATTCTCGGCCTGCGCCCACCCGAGCTCGAGCGCGACGGTCTCACCGGAGCGCTCCGCAAAGAGGTCGAGATGCTGGGCGCCGTGCATGGGGCGAACGTTGATCTCCAGATCGAGCCCGGGTTCACGATCGACACCGACGACCGCGAGCTGGCGTTGCTCCGGATCGTCCACGAGGCGCTGCACAACGCGGTGCGCCACGCCCACGCCGAGCACGTGACCGTGCGCGTCGGGGCCATCAACGGCGGGCTCGTCGTCGAGGTCGCCGACGACGGAGTCGGCTTCGATCCCGACAGCGCCGAGCTCCGCTCGCGGCACCTCGGCCTCACCTCGATGGAGGAACGCGCCCGCGAGCTCCGCGGACGCCTCCGAATCGATTCGCGGCCCGGGACCGGCACCGCTGTCCGGATCGAGCTGAAACCCAATGAGTGACGCCATCACGATCCTCGTCGTCGACGACCACGCGGTTGTGCGCGAGGGTCTGCGCACCTTCCTCGGGCTCCAGGACGGGTTCGAGATCGTCGGCGAAGCCGCTGACGGCGATGAGGCGCTCGAGCGGGCCGAGCAACTCGACCCCGACGTGATCCTGATGGATTTGGTCATGCCGAACCGCGACGGAGTGAGCGCGATGCAGACGCTCAAGCAGCGCGGGTCGCGCAGCCGCGTGATCGTGCTCACGAGCTTCCTCGAGGACGACCGGCTGCTGCCGGCGCTCGAGGCCGGCGCCGCCGGCTACCTGCTCAAGAACTCCCAGCCCGCGGAGCTGGCCCGCGCGGTCCGCGCCGCGCACGCGGGCGATGCGATCATCGACCCGACGGTCGCCGCGCGGCTCGTGCATGCGTTGTCCGAGCGACCGGCCGCTGCTCCCGCATTCGACGGCCTGACCACGCGCGAGCGGGACGTCCTCATGCTGATCGCGCAGGGTCGCTCGAACAAGCGGATCGCGCTCGAGCTCGGCATCTCCGAAAAGACCGTGAAGACGCATGTCGGTCACGTCCTCGCGAAGCTCGACGTCACCGACCGGACGCAAGCCGCCGTGCTCGCCGTCCAGGCGGGGCTGGCCGGGAACGGGTCTTAGGACCAATTACCCCTGGTAACCAAGACCGCCGGCGTCCTAGCGTGGCGGCCATGCCACTAGCCATCATCACCGGAAGCTCCAGGGGCCTTGGCCTAGCACTCGCCCGCGCGCTCGCCGAGCGCCGCTGGGCACTCGTGATCGACGCCCGCGGCGGTGCCGAGCTCGAACGCGCGGCCCGCGAGCTGGGTGCCCTCACCGAGGTCGTCGCGATCGCGGGCGACGTCGCCGACGACTGGCACCGCGGCGCGCTCGTCGACGCCGCCGGCGACCACGTCGACCTGCTCGTCAACAACGCCTCGCTGCTCGGGCCGAGCCCGCAGCCGCCGCTCGGCCGATACCCGCTCGAGGTGCTCGAGCGGGTCTATCGCGTCAACGTCCTGGCGCCGATCGCGCTCGCCCAGCTCGTCCTCCCGCGCATGCCTGACGGCGGCGCGATCGTCAACGTGAGCTCCGACGCCGCCGTCGAGCCGTACGCGGGCTGGGGCGGGTACGGCGCCTCGAAGGCCGCCCTCGACCATTCCTCGGCGATCCTCGCCGAGGAGCACCCGGCGCTGCGCATCTACTCGGTCGACCCCGGTGACATGCACACCCAGATGCACCAGGACGCGTTCCCGGGCGAGGACATCTCGGACCGCCCGCCGCCGGAGGACAGCGTGCCCGGGCTGCTCACACTGATCGAGGGCGATCTGCCAAGCGGTCGCTACCGGGCGCGCGAGCTGACTCCGCACCGGGTGGTCGCCGCATGAACGCGCTCGCGTTCGAGCTCGAGCCCGACCTCGAGGCGCACGAGCCCCCGGAGGAGCGGGGGGTCGCGCGCGATGGGGTGAGGATGCTCGTCGCCCGCCGCTCGGACGGCAGCGTCGAGCACCGGACGTTCAGCGACCTGCCAGAGCTGCTTGAGCCCGGCGACGTGCTCGTGATCAACGTCTCGGCGACGATCCCGGCGGCGGTGCCGGCGCGGCGCCGCGGCGGCGAACACGTCCGCGTCCACTTCGCGACCCGCGCGCCGCACCTCGAGGACGACTGGCGCGTGGTCGAGATCCGCGGCGCCGACGGCAGCCGGCCGCAACGGCTTCTTGCCGGCGAGTCGCTCGCGCTCCGCGGCGGTGCCACGCTCGAGCTGGTGGCGCCGTACGCGTCCGGCGAGCGGTTGATGCTCGCCCGATTCTGCTGCACGCTGCTCGTCGACGACTACCTCGACCGACACGGCGAGCCGATCCGCTACTCCCACGTTCCCACCGCCTGGCCGCTCGAGGCCTACCAGAACGTGTACGCGGTCAGTCCCGGCAGCGCCGAGATGCCGAGCGCCGGCCGGCCGATCACTCGCGAGCTCATCTCGCGCCTGGTCGCGCGCGGCATCGTCGTCGCCCCGATCACGCTCCATTGCGGCGTGTCCTCGCCCGAGAGCCACGAGCCCCCGTTCCCGGAGTGGTACGAGGTCCCCGAGCGAACCGCGGAGCAGATCGCGGACGCGCGCCACCGGGGTGGCCGGGTGATCGCGGTCGGCACCACGGTCGTCCGCGCGCTCGAGTCGGCCGGCGGGCCCGAGCGGTGCAGCTGCGCGAGGTCAGGCTGGACCGGACTGGTCGTCATGCCCGCGTGCGGCGTGTCCGTCGTCGACGGGTTGATCACCGGCTGGCACGAGCCCGAGGCGTCCCACCTCCAGCTGCTCGAGGCGCTCGCCGGCACCGAGCTGCTCGCGCGCTCGTACGAGGCCGCGCTCGACGCCGGCTACCTGTGGCACGAGTTCGGCGACAGCCACCTGATCCTGCCGTGACCTGACTTGGGCTTGGGGCTGCTTCGCAGCATCCCTGGGACCTGTTCCGCCGGGCGTCCATGCCCGGCGGGCACCAGCGAAGCGCCCGGCAGGGATGCCGGGCGCAACCGGCCCCACGGACGACGCGCCGCAGGCGCGGCCCAAAGTCCTAAGCGGCGTGTGCCAGCACGGCCGGGAAGTCGATCTCTACTCCGCGCGGCACGACCAGCACCGGGCAGGTGGCGTTCTCGATCTCGTTCTGGGCCTGAGAGCTGACCATGACACGGCCGGTCGGGGCCTCGAGGCGGGAGCCGACGACGAGCAGGTCGACCTGGTGCTCGTCGCGCGTGAGCGTGGCGCCGAAGCTGTCGGCCAGGGCGCGGGCGGTGGTGATCGTCGCGTCGTCGCCCGGGATCGCGAGCACGCCGATCCAGTGAATCCGCGGCGACCACCTGTCGTGGTAGCCGGAGGGCGCGATCGCGACCGCGGTGGAACCGCCGTCGAGCAACGCCTGCGTCGAACGCTGGGGCGCCACGTGCCCCGGTGAGGTCCGGTAGTCCGAGCCGAACACGACGATGTCCGCTTCCTCCTGCTCGGCCAGCTGCCGTAGTCCGTCCGCGGTGGAGGGGCTGACGACGACGCGAGTATCGACGCGGAGGCCCGAGAACCACTCGGTGCCGCGCTCGAGCAGCCGCTCGGCGTCCTGCTCCTCGCCCAGCTCCTGCGAGCGGTCGCCGTGCGTGCAGTGGCGCACATAGGCAAGCGTCAGCTCGGCGCCGGCGTCGGCCAGGATGCGCCCCAGCATCAGGGCGTCGTGATCGCCGGGCGTGTCGTCGTAGGAGATGATCGCGCGGGGTGCCATTCGTGGGCCCTCCAATCCTCGGAAGAAGTCGTTGTCGTCCTGTTCTGCGCGAGGATCTCACCTACCTACTATCAGCGCTAATGAAGTTGGTCATGCCGTTGATAAGGTTTGCTAATGCTGAACGTCGGCCGCGTCAGGGTGTTGTCGGAGGTCGTACGGCGGGGGTCGTTTTCGGCCGCCGCTGAGGCGCTGTCGTACACGCAATCCGCGGTGTCGCAGGCGATCGCGCGTCTCGAGGCGGAGACCGGAGCCACCCTGATCGTGCGCGATCGCGCCGGGGTGCGGCCGACCGCCGCCGGCGCCAGCCTGGTCGAGCACGCCGAAGGGATCTTCGCGCGGATCGAGGCCGCCGAGACCGAGCTCGCGGCCGTGCTGGGCGTGCGCGCGGGGCGGCTGCGAATGGCGTCGTTCCCGTCGGCTGGGGCGACGCTCATGCCGCTCGCGATCGCCACTTTCCGGGAGCGTCATCCCGACGTCGCGCTCACGCTCGCCGAGGGCGAGCCCGAGGAGATCGCGCCGCGTCTGCGCGCCGGCGAGTTCGATTTCGCGCTGCTGTTCGAGTTCCCGGGAACGCGCGAGCGTCACGGCGCCCGGCTGCGGACGCAGTTGCTGCTCGAGGATCCGATGCTGGTGGCGCTTCCGGCCGAGCATCCCCTCGCCGGCAAGCCGGCGCTGTCGCTCGACGATCTGGGCGACCAGGACTGGGTCCAGACGTCGGCGACGAGCCCGTGCGCGCGCCACGTCGTGCGGTCGTGCGTGGCCGCCGGGTTCGAGCCGAAGGTGACGTTCGAGTCAGATGACTACGAGACCGTGCAGGGCCTGGTGGCGGCCGGCGTTGGCGTCGCGCTGATTCCGCGCCTCGCGCTGACCCACGTGCATCCCGGCATCGTCGTGCGCGCGCTGGCGCCGCGGAGCCCGGCACGGCGAGTCGTCGCCGCCACGATCGGCGCGGCCGATGTGGCCCCGGCCGCCCGCACGATGATCAAGATCCTCGGCGGCGTCGCCAAGCGCTACACCGAAACCCCGGCGCAGCCGGCGGCCGCCTGATCAGCTGGGCCGCGTCTTCGACGTCAAGCGGGTCGTCAGCTTGCCGGCGTCCGTCAGTCGGACCGTGAGCGTGAGCCGGCTCGGCTGATGGCGGGCGATCGCCGCGGTCAGTCCGGTGCTCGCGGCCAGGCGCGGGGACGAGACGGTGACGCGCAGTTGCGAGGCTGCGGTCCGCATCGTGATGACGAGTGCAGCGTGTTGGAGGCTGATCGTGAACTTCAGGTGCTTGCCCTTGGCGCCGGTGACGGTGACCGTGGCGCGGGACTTCGAGAAGTGCAGGCCCCGCGGGAGCGTGATGCTGACCGTCTTGAGTCCGGGCTCGTCGCGACCAGCCGCGACCGTGAACGACATCCTCGGCCGTCCCGCGCCGACGCTGGACAGCGACACGTGCGAGATGGTGGGGGCGCCCTCGATGGTCCAGTCGAACGTTGTCTGCGCCGTGCTGCCGACGCTGTCGGCGACGACGACCGTCACGGTCGACTTTCCGATCCCCCTCGGCGTGCCGGTGATCTTGCCGGTCGAGCCGTTGATCGACAGCCCGCTCGGCAATCCCGTGGCCTCGTACGTGACGTCGGCTCCGCGCGTATCGGCGGCGTTGATCTGGAGACTCACCGACTTTTTGACCGTTGAGCCCTGCGGGCCCGGGTTACCGAGCGCGATCGCGTCGGTGCACAGCGACTGCGCGAGCGCGGTGGCGTTCGGAGATCCGAGCCCGGTCGCCATGTCGTAGCCGGAGCCGGCGGGGTACAACCCGCCCTGCACCCCGGTCATGTCGTTGTTGCCCGAGGTGATGTCGCTGAAGTCGCTGCCGTACGCGCTGCCGGCGGCGTAGTAGAGCGCCGGGTTGGCGAAGCCGATCGGGGTGCCCGCGCACCGGGAGGACGCGTTGGCCAACGCGATCAGCGCCGCCCACACGGGCGCCGCAGCGCTCGTGCCACCGACCGCCTGCCAGCCCTCCGGCACAGCTGGGGGCTTCCCGGCGTCGCCGCTGCCGTTCCAGTAGATCATGTAGCCGGTGGCCGGGTCGCCGTCCGCGGACACGTCGGGCACCTCGCGGCAGTCGCCGGACGATGCGGCGCAGTTCGCCCCCGAGGAGTGGCCGTTGATGACGTGAAGGAAGGACGGCGCCTGCGCCTGATAGCCGGGCATCTTCCAGAAGCTCGAGACGCCGCCGCCGCTCGCCCCGACGGTCGTTCCGTCGTTCCACACCCCTTCGCCGATCCGTGCGCCGGTGGTCGTGTTCGCGTCGAGGCTCGTTCCCCCGACGCCGGTCACGTACGGCTGGCTCGCCGGGTCGTCGACCTGGAGCGTGGGCGGGGCCGGGAAGCAGTCCTCCGAGCCGGAGTCGCCCGACGCCGAGACGATCGAGATCCCCTCCGTCGCCGCCTGCTGGAACAGGGTGTTCTCCGCGGATGCCTGGCCGAACCCCTCGAGCTGCTCGCACTCGCCCCATGAGGTCGTGACCACCTGCGGGTGCTGGCTGATGATCTGGCTCATCGTGTCGTAGGGGCCTTGCCCGGTGTTCGGGCCCTCGTACACCACGATCCGGGCCTGCGGCGCCAGCCCGATGACGTTCTCGATGTCGAGCGCGGCCTCGCCCTGACCCGGGCCGGTGCCGGCGCCGTTGTCGACCGGGATGTTCGTGATCGGCGGGTTGACCGGCTGCCCGTTGACCGTGTAGCACTGCTCGAACGCGGTGATGTCGTTGGGGTCGTACGACTCGAGCTCGAGGATCGCGACGGTCTGGCCGGCCCCTTCGTCGCCGGACTGGTAGAGACCGGGGAACCCGTACGCGGCGGCAATCTGGTCGGCGGTGTACCCGCCCTGGGCGGCCCCTTGCTGGCTCGCGGCGGGGCACGGCTGTGGTCCGCCGGTGACGACGTGCGGCCTGTCCTGGGGCGCGAGCGCGGTCGCCGTATGAGCGCGGATCAGAAGCGGCTTGGCGGTGGCCAGCGTGTTCAGCCCGAGTACGGATTGGACGTCGTTGGCGATCCCCGAGTCGAGTGAGGGCGCCTGCCGGTTGACGATCGCGCTCGCCCCGCTGGCGAGCGCGACGCGCGAGAACGAGGTCGAGAACGCCTGCCCCAGCTCACCCGCGGTAGCCGTGACCGGGATCGACAGCGAGTTGGCGCTGACCGCTCCCGGGTCGAGGCCGTGAGCGCGCAGGGAAGCCTCCACGGCCTGGACCGTGGCCTGGGTTGCTCCGAACCGCTGCGCGAAGTCCGTTCCGCTGATGTAGTCGTGGTACTGCGGCGAGCCTGGGTTTGAGACCGCGTCGGCGAGCGCCGCCAGTCCCGCGGGGTCCTGCGACTGGAGCGTGACCGTCACGTGGAGTTGCGTCGTATCGGGTACCGCGCCCGCGACGTGCGCGTTGGCCGGTACGGCCGGCGCGTTGCCGAGGCGAGTGGACGCAGCAGCCGGGGAGGCGATGGCGAGCATGGCGGCCAACGCGCATGCTGAAACGAGCACCCCGGCTCTCGAAATCAGTCCCATACCTGGCGCTCGAGCGTAGCGAGTCGGGCTGGCTACCGCCTCGGGCCGGTAGCCACCATCACGAACCAGTCGTCGTACTCGGGCGCGCGTGTGTCGTAGTACTCCTTCACCGCCTGCCATGCTGGCAGGTGATGACCGACAACGGGATCGTCCGCGGCGACGATGGCGTGTCGCGGTGCTGGTGGGCGGACTCCGCGCCCGAGTACCGCGACTACCACGACCGCGAGTGGGGCTTCCCGGTCACCGACGACGTCCGCCTGTTCGAGAAGCTGAGCCTCGAGGGCTTCCAGGCCGGCCTGTCCTGGCTGACGATCCTGCGCAAGCGCGACAACTTTCGTAGGGCGTTCGCCGGGTTCGACTTCAATGTGGTCGCGCGCTTCGGTGAGCGCGACGTCGAGCGCATGCTGGCCGACGCGTCGATCATCCGCCACCGCGGGAAGATCGAGGCGGTGATCAACAACGCCGGGCGGGCGGTCGAACTGGTCGACACCGGAGGGTCGCTGGCGGCGTTCGTGTGGCGGTTCGAGCCTTCGCCCCGGCCGCGGCGCGTCGAGCGCGGCGAGGTGGCCGCCGAGACGCCCGAGTCGCGGGCGCTCGCGAAGGACCTCAAGCGCCGCGGCTGGCGGTTCGTCGGCCCCACCACCGTCTACGCGTTCATGCAGGCGATGGGCCTCGTCAACGACCATCTCTCCGGCTGCTCGGCACGCGCCGAGGCGACCCGGGCTCGCAAGGACTTCCGAGCCCCGGCGACCTAGAGGAGGCGGATGATCGCGGTGATCCCGACGACCACGATCACCGCGCGCAGCGCCGGCGCCGGGAGTCGCCGTCCCCAGCGGGCGGCGGCGATCCCGCCGATGATCGACCCGATCGCGATCAGCAGCGCCGGCAGCCAGGCGACGTCGGCGGCGAAGATGAAGATGATCCCCGCGACCAGGTTCACGAGTCCCGCGAGCACGACCTTGAGCGCGTTGACGCGCTGAAGATCCTCGTCCGGGAGCGACAGCCCGAGGATCGCGAGCAGCATGATCCCCTGGGCGGCGCCGAAGTAGCCGCCGTACACGCCGCTGGCGAACACGGCGAGCAGGGAGGTTGGGCCGGGGTGGTCGCCCTCGCGCGCGCGGCCCGAGCGGCGGGCCTCGAGCGCGACCGCAAGCCGCGGCTGGAGCACGATCAGCACCAGCGCGATGATGATGAACGCCGGGACGATGTCCTTGAACGCCGACGCGGGCAGGCTCAGCAGCAGCACCGCGCCGACGATCCCGCCGACGGTCGAAGCGGTGGCGAATCGGATCGCCCGCGCGCGTTGCCCGGCGAGTTCGCGCCGGTAGCCGATCGCGCCGGCGACCGAGCCCGGGACCAGCCCGACCGTGTTCGAGACGTTCGCGGTCACGGGCGCATAGCCGAACGCCAGCAGGATCGGAAATGTGATCAGCGTGCCGCTGCCGACGAGCGTGTTGATCGCTCCGGCCGCCATGCCGGCCGCGAAGATGGCCAGGGCGTGCAGCGGGGGCATCGGTCTTCGGCCGGCGCGGTCCGGGGTCCGGGGGTCCTAGGTCCGGTAGGCGCGCACGAGGTAGCCGCTGTGGCCGGGGCTCGCGACCTCGACTCGCTCGAAGCCGCTCGCGCCGAACATCAGCTCGAGCTCACGGCGGCTGTAGTCGAAGATCGGGCAGTTGCCGATCCACTCGTAGCGGACCTTGCGGACCGGTCCCTTCAGCCACGACCAGGTCGGGAACGAACCGACCACGCAGCCTCCGGCCGCCGTGAGGTCGAACATCCGGCGGCTGAAGCGGTGCGGTTCGGGCAGGTAGTCGAACAGGCCGACCGCGAGGATCACCTCGAACGGGCCCTCGAGTGGCGCCGTCAGAAAGTCGTCGACGATCAGCTCGGTTCGTCCGGCGAAGCGCTCCAGCCGCGCCCGTGACATGTCGATCATCGGCGCGGAAAAGTCGACGCCGACGTAGTGGGATGCGCCTGCCTCGAGCACGAACTCGCCGATCCGGCCCGATCCGCACCCGACGTCGAGCACGCGCGGCGCGTCGTACGCCGCGACGGTGTCGACCGCGAGCTTGCGCCGGCGGAACAGCCCAGGACGGAGCGTCCGGACAAGCCACCGCTCGTCCTCGTAAAGGTCGTCGAACTGCTGGGCCTTGTCCTCGAAGCGGGTTCGAACCCGTTCAGGCGCGGTCGTCGAGTCGCTCATGGGCCTCACCATAGGGGATCAGCTCGAATCGTCGGCCGATCGCCTTTAGCACGGACGGGGCGCGCCGGCGGGCGCCGTTGCGCTGGGCCTCGCGCAGCCTGGCCTGGGCGCGCTGCGCTGGCGTCGCGTCGCTCGGGAGCAGCGCGTGCAGGCGTTCGGGGTCGAGTTCGTTGGGGTGAAGGTAAAGGCCGGCGAGCGGACCGGCCTCGCGGAGCCCGCGCAGGATCAAAGAGGTCGGTAGAACCTGCCAGTACGACGCCCCGCCAACTGGGATCTTCGTACGTCCGGCGCGCCAGACCGCCACCGGGAACTCCCAGAGGCCGCCATCGCCGTCGATCCGGTGGGGGGTCGACGTCGACGTCGATGTCGCCGCGCGATCGCGGAGCGCCGGCGAATCGTGTTGGCTGGCGTCGTAGACGAATCCCTCCTCCGCCAGCACCCGGTAGGCCCAGTCCTTCGACGAAGCGGTGATCGAGAACGCGGGGGCGCGGTAGCCGATAGGGGTGCGGCCGGTCACGTCCTCGATCGTCGCTTTCGCCGCTCGCAGGTCGGCGGCGAACTCCGCCTGCGTCTGCGTGTGCACGGGCAGGTGGGCGTCGCCGTGGCAGCCGATCTCGTGGCCGGCGGCGACGATCGGGGCGAGCAGGTCGGAGTGGGCCCGGGCCGCCATCCCGAGGACGAAGAACGTCGCGCGTGCACCGAGCTCGTCGAACAGCGCGAGCAGGGCGTCGGTCTCACGGCCAAGCGCCGGCCCAGCCTCGCGCCAGTTCGACGCGCCGACGCGCCGGCGGACGAGCTGATGCCAGTCCTCGTAGTCGACGCTGAGAAGGAGGGTGGGGCGCGATGTCGACATCTGCTTGGGAAGAAACTACGACGATCGTGAAGTTTCTTCCCAACCGGGGCCCGGGGCGCGCTAGCCGCCGGCGACGATCCGCCGGCCGACGACCCGCTGTCCGACCCGGAGCGGGGTCAGCAGTCCGAGCCGCGAGGCGATCCGCATCGAGTCCGCCCACCTGGACAGTCCCGAGCCGCGGGAGTCGGCGAACGCTCCGCCTTCGATCAGCTCGAGGTACCACTCGATCGTGGCCGTAAGCGTGTCGTTGAGAGGGCGCGCCCTGTAGCCGAGCTCGTCGCGCGCCTTGCGCGAGCTGAACCGCCAGTCCTGGCCCATCAGGTTCGAAGCCTCGGAAGACAGCGCGCCCGGCAGGCCGATCGCCTCACGGATGCGAGCGAGTCGCTTGACGGGAGCCGGGAGCACCATGATCGGATAGCGGACGCCGGAAAGCTTGGCGACGCGGTCGATGAGCTCGGCCCAGCCGAGATTGACACCGCCGAGGATGTAACGCTCGCCGGGCTTGCCGCGGTCGGCGGCCAGGAGCTCGCCGGCGGCGACGTCCTCGACGTCGACGAAGTTCATCGGCGCGTCCAGCACCCCGGGAAGCCGGCCGCGCAGGTAGTTGCCGATCGTTCGGGTCGAGGTCTCGCCCGGCTGGGAACGGTCGAGCGGCACGCCCAGGACGTATGCCGGGTTGACGACGACGACCTCGATGCCGTGGCGCTCGGCCGCTTCGAGTGCGGCGCGCTCGCCCGCGTGCTTGGAGTCTGGATACGTCAGCCCGAGCCAGTCGGCCGGGTAGCTCGTCGACTCATCCGCCGGTCCGTTCCCGTTGGCGGTCCCGATCGCCGAGATCGTCGAGGTCAGCACGACGCGGCGGACGCCCTCGGCCGCCGCCGCCTCGACCGCAACCACGGGACCTTCGGCGTTCAGCGCCCACACGCGCTGCACGGGACTCGACGCCACGTTGCCGGCGACGTGGAACAGCACGTCCATCCCACGCAGCGCCCGTCGCATCGACTTGTAGTCGAGCACGTCGCTCTTCGCACGCCGGTAGCGGATACCGCTCAGCGCCTTCAGACGGTTGGGGTCTCGGTAGACAACGCGCACGTCGTCGCCGCGTTCCGCCAGCGCCCGCACGACGTGGGCGCCGACGAAACCGGTAGCTCCGGTCACGCAGGCTTTCATCAGGAATCGGTCCCCTTTCAGAGAGTTCGACTTGAGGATGGCTTACCCGCGACCCGGCCGGGCAATGCGCCGGATTGGGGATCTTCACACGATCGTTCAGTCGATCGCGCGCCGGTAGAAGCCCCGGACGCCGATCGCCATCAGCGCGGAGATCGACCCGGCCAGCACGACGATGCAGATCCACGGCGCGATGTGCGGGACCTCCGGAACGAGCGCCGCACGCATCGACTCGCTGACGTAGGTCATCGGGTTGCACGCCGTCACGACCTTGAACCAAGGCAGGCGCGACAGCGACGGCCAGGGGTACTGGCTGCATCCGGTGAACAGCAGCGGCGTGAACACCAGCGAGAACACGATGTTGATCCGCTGCGGGACCACCGCCGTGCCCAGCACCAGCCCGAGGCCGGCGCCCAGCATGCTGCCGAGGATCATCGCCAGCACGAGCAGCGGCACGCCGCTCCACCGCCACGGGATCGACCCGAGCACGAGGATGCCGACCGGGATCATCACCGTGGTCGCAGTGAGCGCGCGCAGCGTCGCGAACAGGACCTTCTCGGCCGCTACCAGCGCGGTCGACATCGGAGCGAGCAGCCGATCCTCGATCTCCTTCGTCCAGCCGAACTCGATCACGAGCGGGAACGCCAGCGTCTGCATGCTCGTGATCACCGCGGTCAGCGCCAGCAGCCCCGGGAACAGCAGGTCCGAGTACCCGTGCTGGGTGTAGCCGAGCGAGCTGAGCACCTTCCCGAACACGAACAGCAGGAACAGCGGCTGGAGGATCACCTGCGCGAGGAACACGGGCAGCTCGGTCCACGTCACGAGCAGATCGCGCCGGAGCACGGCCGTGAACGCACGCCTCTGCCTGATTCGGGGCGCGGTCACGGCGCCGGTGGCAGTCGCCGCGGCAGTGGTCATCGCAGGGTCCGGCCGGTCAGGTGGATGAACACGTCCTCGAGCGTCGGCTCCCCGAGTTCGACGCCGCTGAGGCTCAGCCCGCGGTCGGCGAGCAGCGTCGCCGTCGGCGCGACCAGCTGCGACGCCTCGCCGGACACGTACAGCCGGACGCGCCATTGCGGGTCGTCGGGTTCCTGCTCGGCCTCCGGGAGCGGCTCGACGCGCTCGACGCCGCCCAGCGCCGCGAACGCGTCGATCAGGGACTCCGGGGAGTGCCCGTTGGCGCCGGCGTGCACGCTCAGCTCGAGCGTCGAGCTCCCGGGGAGTCCGCGCATGAGCGCCTCGGGCGTGTCGAGCGCGAGGAGCTTGCCGTGGTCCATGATCCCGACGCGATCGGCCAGCAGCGCCGCCTCGTGCATGTCGTGTGTGGTGAGAAACAAAGTGACACCGCGCTCCCGTAGCTCCCGCAGCCGATCCCACACGAATAGGCGCGCAGCCGGATCGAGCCCGGTCGTCGGCTCGTCGAGGAACAGCACCTGCGGCTCGTGCATGAGCGCCCGCGCGATCATCACCCGCTGCGACTGCCCGCCGGAGAACAGGTCGGGCTTCACGTCGCCGCGGTCGCCCAGCCCGAACTGGTCGAGCAGCTCGTCCGCGCGCGCGTTCGCCTCGGGCGCGGGCACGCCATGGTAGGCGGCGTGAAAGGTCAGGTTGCGGCGGATCGACAGCGACCGGTCGAGGTTGCTGCGCTGCGGCACCACCGCGAGCATGCTCCTCGCGCGGACCGGGTCGGCGCCCACGTCGACGCCCCCGACCATCGCTCGGCCGCCGGTGGGCTTCACCCGCGTGGTCAGCATCCCGACCGTCGTGGTCTTGCCGGCGCCGTTGGGGCCGAGCAGGCCGAACACCTCGCCCGGCGCCACCGCGAATGCGATGCCGTCGACGGCGTTGACCGGCGACTTCGGGTAGCGCTTGACCAGGTCGGAGACTTCGACCGCCGACGCCAGGCTACTCACTCGCCCCAGGGTAACGATGGGGTCCGCCGCGATAAATTGCGGCCATGGTCCCGGAGGCGCAACTCAAGCCGAGCGAGCACGGCGTCGAGCCTGCCGGCGAAGGCTGGTTCGTCGTGAACGCGCGCGACGCGAAATGGATGGACGGCGACTTCGGCGCGTACACCCGCTTCGAGGGCGGGGCTCGCTTCCCGAAGCTCGGGTTCAACATCGGCGTTCTCCAGCCGGGGCAGCCGGCGTGCTTCTACCACGGCGAGGACGACCAGGAGGATTTCCTCGTGCTGGCGGGCGAATGCGTGCTTCTGATCGAGGGCGAGGAGCGCCGGCTCCGGCAGTGGGACTTCGTCCACTGCCCCGATTGGACCGAGCACGTATTCGTCGGCGCGGGCGCCGGCCCGTGCGCGATTCTCGCCGTCGGGACGCGGCAGGGGACCGGCGTCGTCTACCCCCGGTCCGATGTGGCGCTCCGCCACCACGCCGGGGTCGAACAGGACACGCGCGAGCCGAAGGAGGCGTACGCCAACATCAAGCCGGACGTCGAGGTTCCCTACCGCGACGGCTGGCTCGAAGGTCGCGTCCCGCCGTCATCTGGGTAGTAGCTCAGCCTCCGGCGCCGAGCGCGTCGAAACGGCAGACATGAACGCCACCAAGCAACGGCGCGCCGACCCAGGACCCTCCTCACGCGGTGGGTCTCTGACCATCGCTGTGCGCGACGCGGCCCGGTTCGACCGCCGCGAGATCGACGTTACGGCGGGTCTGCTCGCGGCGGTCCCGGTGGCGGCGGTCCTCGCGATCGGCTCGATCGCCTGGAGCGCGGTGGCCGGCGTCACCATGGGCGCGGGCGCGATGCTCGTCGGGGTGGCCTGGCGGGTGGCCGGCGGCCGCCCCCCGATCGCCGTGCTCGCGACCGACGCGGCGGTGATGGCGGTGTCGACGTTCGTGGGGAGCGTGACCGGATCGGTGTCCTGGCTCCATTTCACGCTGCTGGCCGTGTGGTCGCTGGGGGGCGGTGTGCTGGTGGCGCTCGGCAATCGCGGCGCGGTCGTCGGGACCCAGGCGATCATCGCCTTCGTCGTATTCGGGCGCTTCAGCCAGCCCGCGGACGCGGCGCTGGGGCTGGCCGGGCTGGTCCTCGCGGGAGGCCTGGCCCAGGTCCTGTTCCTGAGCATCGTGCGCTGGCCGCCGGCGTTGCGCGCGCAACGCGCTGCAGTCGCCGGCGCTTACGGCGCGCTGGCGCGTCTCGCCACCGCGAGCTGGGACACATCGACGCTACCCGCTGCGACGGCGCTCGACGAGGCCGACGCGGCGCTGTCCTCGCCGACGCTGTTCGGTGACCCGGCGCTGATGACGCTGCGAAGCCTCGTCGTCGAAGGGCGTCGAATCCGGGTCGAGCTCGCCGCGATCCATTTGCTGATGCGGCGCCGGCACGAGGAGGCCGGCCGGGACGACGAGCCGCTGGATCGGGGCGCTCAGCGCGTCCTCGAGCTCGCCGGGACGGCGCTTACTCTGGCCGCCCGGGCAATTGAGGGCGACCGCCGGGCCGGCGCCGAGCTTCCGGGGCACCTCGAGCGGCTGAGATCGGACACCGCCGAGCACGCGCTGACGCCGGGTGCCTCCGGGCTATCGCTGTCGCGTCGGCTGGCGGCTCTGGGGGGCCAGCTCCGCGCGGTCGCGGGGCTCGCGGTCGCCGCCGGCGAGGGCAGCGGTTTGCGCGCCCGCCGCCCACTCGCGTACGCGAAACGGCCACTCGACGGAGTGCGGTCAGGCCTCGGCCTGGTTCGCGCCAATGCGAGCCTTGACTCACCGGTGGGCCGTCACGCGCTCCGGCTGGCCGTGGTGGTTCTCGTCGCGGAGCTGCTTTCGCGCCACCTGCCGCTGAGCCGGAGCTACTGGATGGTGGTGGCGGCCGCCACGACGCTCCGGCCCGAGTTCGGGGCCACCTTCACCCGCGGCGCCGAGCGGGCGGGCGGGACCGCGCTGGGCGTCGGCCTCGCCGGCGCGATCGCGGTCGCGCTGCATCCAAGCGGGGCGGCGACCGTCGTTCTCGTCGGCGTGCTGGCGTGGGCGGGGTACGCCAGCTTCGGGGCGAGCTTCGCGGTCGGGTTCGCGTTCATCACCGCGGTCGTCGTGTTCCTCCTGAACGCGATCAGCCCCGACACGCTCGCGACCGCGTGGGCGCGCCTGCTCGACACGCTCGTCGGTGGTTCGATCGGCCTACTCGCCTACGCCATGTGGCCGACGTGGTCGCAGACCTCGGCACGCAACGCGCTTGCCGATCTGATCGGCGTCGCCCGGGAGTACGTCAAGGCGACCCTCGCCGCGATCGCCGCGGGGCGCCGGCCGACTGTGCAGGAGATGCGCCCGCTCAGCCGGCGCGTGCGGCTGGCCCGGACTCAGGCCGAGGCCACCGTCGCGCGGTCGCTGTCCGAGCCGGAGACGCGTCGGATCGACGCCGAGCAGAGCCAGGGGGCGCTGGCGGCGCTACGCCGGCTGGTCCAGGCGGTCCATGTGCTGAGGCTCGACGCTCAGGACGATCGGAGCCACCAGCCGGTGCCGGCGCTGGCATGGTTCGCCAGCGATCTCGACACGTTCCTGGCTGACGTCGATGAGACCTTCCGGGCCAAGCCCGAGGGACCGCTGCCCGCGGTCGCCCTCCCGGATCTGCGCGCGCGGTACGACGAGCTCGAGCGCGCCGCGCCGCACGACGCCGACACCGAGGCGCTGATGACCGAGCTCGACGAGATCGTCGATGCCGCCAACGGGTTGGCCGTCCTCGCCGGGCTCGATTCAGCGGATGACCGCGACAGCTCCTGAGTCATTGCCTGGCCGCGCGGGCCGCCTTGCGGCGGCCGTTCGCGTCGAGCACGGCCTTGCGCAGCCGGACGGCGTGCGGGGTGACCTCGACGCACTCGTCCGCGCGCAGGAACTCGAGCGCCTGGTCGAGCGACAGCTCCCGTTTGGGCACTAGCCGGACGAGCTCGTCGGCGGTCGAGGAGCGCATGTTGGTGAGGTGCTTCTCCTTGGTGGCGTTCACGTCGAGATCCTCGGCGCGTGAATTCTCGCCGACGATCATCCCCTCGTAGACGTCATCGCCCGGGCCGACGAACAGCGTGCCGCGCTCCTGCAGGTTGTAGAGCGCGAACGCTGCGACGGCGCCGCGCCGGTCCGACACCAGCGACCCGGTCGGCCGGGTTCTGAGCTCGCCGTGCCACGGCTCCCAACGCTCGAACACGTGGTGCACCAGCCCGGTGCCGCGCGTCTCGGTGAGGAACTCGGTGCGGAAGCCGATCAATCCGCGCGCCGGAACGAGGTACTCCATCCGCACCCAACCGGTTCCGTGATTGACCATCTGCTCGAGCCGGCCCTTGCGCATCGCCAGCAGTTGGGTCACCACCCCCACGTATTCCTCGGGTACGTCGACGCTCATCCGCTCGACCGGCTCGCAGCTCCTGCCGTCGATGTCCCGGGTAACGACCTGCGGCTTGCCGACGGTGAGCTCGTAGCCCTCGCGGCGCATCAGCTCGACCAGCACCGCGAGCGCGAGCTCGCCCCGCCCCTGAACCTCCCAGACGTCGGGTCGGTCGGTGTCGAGCACGCGGAGGGACACGTTTCCGACGAGCTCTCGCTCGAGCCGCGCCTTGAGCTGCGACGCCGTCAGTTTGTCGCCGTCCTGCCCGGACAGCGGGGAGGTGTTGATCCCGATCGTGACCGACAACGAAGGCTCGTCGACGGTGATGACCGGCAGCGGGCGCGGATCGTGAGCTGAAGCTAGCGTCTCGCCGATCGTGATCTCGGGGATCCCCGCCACCGAGATGATCTCCCCGGCGTCCGCCTCGTCCGCCTCGACGCGCTCGAGCGCCTCGGTCACGTACAGCTCGCTGATCTTGACCGGTTCGATCTCGCCGTCGGCGCGGCACCAGGCGACCGTCTCGCCGCGGCGGATCGTGCCGTGCCTGATCCGGCAGATCGCGAGTCGCCCCACGTACGGAGACGCATCAAGATTCGTGACGTGCGCCTGGAAGGGGTGGTCCGGGTCGTACTCGGGCGGCGGGACATGCTTCAGGAGCAGCTGCAGCAGCGGCTCGAGGTCGGTGCCGGGCGTGTTCGGGTCCAGCGATGCCCAGCCGGCCTTGGCGTTCGTGTAGACGATCGGGAACTCGATCTGGGACTCGTCGGCGTCGAGATCCAGAAACAGCTCGTACACCTCATCGACGACCTCGTCGATCCGGGCATCCGGACGGTCGACCTTGTTCACGACGAGGATCACGGGCAGCCGGGCTTCGAGCGCCTTGCGCAGCACGAACCGCGTCTGGGGGAGCGGACCTTCGCTGGCGTCGACGAGCAGCAGCACGGCGTCGACCATCGTCAACCCGCGCTCGACCTCGCCGCCGAAGTCCGCGTGCCCCGGCGTGTCGACGATGTTGAGCTTGACGTCGCCGTAGCGGACCGCCGTGTTCTTGGCCAGGATCGTGATCCCCTTCTCGCGCTCGAGGTCCATCGAGTCCATGACTCGATCCGCCACCTCCTGGCCGGCGCGGAACGCGCCCGATTGCCACAGCAGGGCGTCGACCAGCGTCGTCTTGCCGTGGTCGACGTGGGCGACGATCGCGATGTTGCGGATGTCCTCGCGGAATGCCATGTACCGAACGACGATAGACGCGAGCGCCCGGTTCGCCGGTTGTTCGCCGGTTCGAGGGCCGGTGCCCGGCGCCTCCCGGGCCGCCTGTACCGCGGCGCAGCGCCCGGCGCGCCCGGCGTGGGCTAGATGGGGGCGCTGACGGTGGCGGTCGAACCGTTCCAGGAGCTCAGCACGTACACCCGCGCGGTCTTGGTGTGGATCGCGAGGGTCTGGAACATGCGGCTCAGCCGGAGCGTGGCTGTCGCGGTGCGGTTGCCACGAACCGTGGCTCTGCTCGTCAGCAGCACACGACTTCCCGAGCGGCCCTGAAGCCGCACGCTGCACGGCGCGGAGCCGTGGCAGCGGAGCACGACGACGAGCGAGGAGCCCCTGACCTGGACGCTCGTGATCGTGACCGGCGAGGTTCGGAACCGGACGACGGCGGCGGCGGTACTCCCTCCGGCGTCGCTCGCGACGAGCCGGAAGTAGTAGATCTTCCCCGGGTTCAGATTTCGGAGCGTCAACGTGACGTTCCTGGACGCTGCCGAGGACGAGGCCGCCAGCAAGCCCGAGGCGCTCCGCCCCAACGCCGCCGTCGTCCCGTACCGGAGCGCGTAGGTGGTGGCGGCTCCACGGGAAGCGATCGTCGCGCTCAACGTCGCCGTGGTGGCGGCCGACGCGAGCCGGATGCCGAACAGCGACGGGGCCGGCGGCGTCGTGCCCCCACCGCTCGACGAGCCCCCGGTCACGATGACCGGCGGGGCGCTCGTCGTCGTGGTGGTCGACGTCGTCGTTTGGGTGCTTGTCGGGTTCTGGCCAGAGCTCGAGGTCGAGCTCACCGTCGACGCCGCCGGAGTCGTCAGCGTGAAGTCGTAGCCGTACTCGGTCCCGAGCGAGTTCTCCGCCACCAACCGGTAGTGGTACGTCGTCCCGGCCGCGAGACCCGGGAGCTCGTCGGAGACCGACACCGGGTTGGTCCCCGCCCCGATGTCGGTCGCTGGCGTCTGCTGGCCGTAGGCGGTGGTCGTGCCGTACTGCCACCAGTACGTGGTGTCGATGCCGTTCGGGTAGATCCCGCCCTGGAGCTGAGCCGCGTTCGAGGTTACGTCGAGCGCGTAGCCGCCGCTCGTTCCCGGGCCGCTGATGCCCGGGGCTCCACTGGCAACGGCGCCAGAGATGCTGCCCACCCCGGTGGGACCGTCGTACCCGGAACCGGCGGTGCAGATGTAGGCGATCGACTGAGCGCACGAGCCGTTGGACCCGGTGGTGGGATCGTTGAGCAGCGACGCGTTCGAGTACGCCCACGACGGGCCCTGGGCGGCCGACCCGAGCAGCGCGTAGTAGGCCGCGATCAACGGGGCGGCCTCGCTGGTTCCGCCGACGACGACCCAGCCGCCGTCGGCCGAGTCGTAGACCTGCATCCCGGTGTCGGGGTCGGCGTCCGCCGAGAGGTCCGAATAGGACCGGCCGGCGCATCCGGTGTCGGTCTGCCACGCCGGCTTGGTGGCCGCCAGGTTGCAGCCCGAGCCCGCACCCGACCACGCGGATTCGGTGAACGCGCGGACGGTCTGAGCGCCGCTGGCGCTGGCCGGCTCGAGCGTAGTGCCGCCCGCAGCGGTGACGCCCGGGAGCGCCGCCGGGAAGTCATTGGTCCCGGCGGGCGGATAGCCCGCGTCGCCCGACGCCGCGACTGTCGTCCTTCCCGAGAACGTGTAGTCGCCCGAGGTCAGGAAGTTGTGCGCCGCCCACCCGCTCAGGGGGAGATCCCAGCTGTCCGAGATCACGTTGGCGCCGAGCTTGTCCGCCTCCAGTTGGGCGGGCGCCAAATCGGAAATCTGGTCGGAGGCGGCCTCGACGAGCGCGATGTGGCAGTTCGGGCAGAGCGCAGAAACGGCGTCGAGATCGAGCGAGATCTCGACCTCCCACTGGGGGTTCACCGTGGTCGGGTAGTTGGTGCCGCCGTTCTGGTCGACCTTGGTGAAGCAGCCGCTAGCGGTGGTGCACGCCGGCAGCCCGAACTCCGAGCGATAGGTGGCCAGGTCGGCCTCGGCATTCGGATCATCGAACGCGTCGACGACCGCGACGGTCGTGCCGGCGCCCTGCGCCTGCGAGAGATACGCGAGGTCATAGGCCTGCTGGAGGTAAGCCGGAGTCCCGGGCTGGGGCGCGGTCGCGGCGGCAATTGCCGCCGATGCGGCGTGGCTGCCCCGGGCTCGCGCCCGCCGGAGCCGGAAGGGCGACGCCGGCTTGAGCAGCCGAGGATGGACGAGCGCGCGCGTGTTGCGCACGCTGAGGATCTGGGCCAGGCAGGTCGCGCGGTTTGAGGCGGCGGGTGCGCACGCCGACACCGGGACGACGCTGGCCGCATCCGATAGCCCCGTGGTGGCATTGGTGATGCTCGCCGAGGCGTGAGCAGAGGCCGAGCTGACCGCCAGGGACAGGGTGCCGGCGAGGGCCACCAGCGCCACTCCGAATCGCCATGCAGCCGGCGATCGGCAGCACGGTCCTGGCGAGCGGGAGAGGAAATGGGCTCTGAGCAGGCTGGCGGGAATCAGTCTCATGCGCCGACGAGGCTGCAAGGCCCCCGGTCGCTATCGGCAGGTTTCGGCGAAACCTTTAGCGGTTTCGCGCACATTCGGACGGTTATACGATGCGCCAAAAGTTGGAGCGTTCAACGCAACGGGTCTCCCAAGCGCACCGGCTTGGTTATTAGGGTACCCTAATGCCGCTGATGCCCTCAGGCGTTGACGAACTGCGGCGGGTCGCGGCCGGGAAGCGTGCGAAGTCTTCTCGCGCAGCTTTCTACGTGTGGACCGCGATCCTGCTCGTGGTCGCGGTGGTCGTCGTGGTGATCAGCTGGCACGCCCACGGCGGCACGACCGATCCCACGGACCTGCCCCCGGGCCATCGCCTGAGCCACACCACGGTCGTGATCGACAGCGCGATCCTCGTGTTCCGCGAAGGGCTCGAGACGATCCTCGTGCTCGCCGCGGTCATGGCCAGCTTCCTCGGAGGCAACCGGATCTACCGCAGGCCGGTGGCCGCCGGCGGCGCGGCCGCGATCGGCGCCGGCGTGGCCACGTGGTTGTTCGTCGTTTGGCTGATCGGCCGCTTTCACGGGGGCGAGTTCGACGTGCAGGCGGCCACCGGTCTGCCCTCGCTGCTCGTGCTGCTGCTGGTGATGAACTGGTTCTTCCACAAGGTCTACTGGACCGGCTGGATCTCGAACCACCACAAGCGCCGGCGCGGACTGCTGTCGGCCGATTCCGAGACGAACCAGCGCCGGCTGCTGCTCGGCCTGGCGCTCCTCGGGTTCACCTCGGTGTACCGCGAGTGCTTCGAGGTCGTGATCTTCCTTCAGAATCTGCGCGAGCTCTACGGCGCGAGCGTCGTGCTCGAGGGCGTCGTCATCGGGTTGCTGTTCACCGCCGCCGCTGGCGTGCTGACGTTCGCGTTGCATCAGCGGCTGCCTTACCGGCGCCTGTTGATCCTCACCGGCGTGATGTTGCTGTTCGTGCTGCTGGTGTCGGTCGGCGAGGAGGTCAACGAGATGCAGCTCGCCGGGTGGATCGGCACGACCCAGGTCCCCGGCCTGACGGTCCCCGGCTGGATGGGCACCTGGTTCTCGATCTTCCCCAATTGGGAGACGTTCGCCGGCCAGTTCATCGCGCTTGCGATTGTCATGGGGTCTTATGTGGGGGCTCAGTACGTGCGGGTGTGGCGTCCGCGTCGACGCGGACGCCGCCCCGCACAGATCGCGGTCGCGCCGCCGGAGGAGCGAACCGGCGACCGGGGCGGCCGGCGGGCGCCGGCGAACGCGCTCGCTTAGTGGTCTCTTTCGCCGTCTCCGGACGACGCCGGCGCGGCCGGTCAAGCGAGGCAGGATGCCGAGCAGGCCGCAAGCCGGCCCGCTCGAATGGCGTCGTGTTTGCGAAAGCGACCACTTAGTCACGCCTGTCACATTCACACGGTTACGCGCGTCAAGTAATTGATGACGTTACGCGCGCGCGGCGCGTCGCTGGAAGGTCACAAGCCGGCGATGGGTCCGTGCTAAACATCGAAGAGAAGACCGGGTCACTACGCGAGAGCAGGGGCGCAGTGTGGCCACTCGCCGAGACCGGATCAGGAGTCATCTAGTGCTGAAAGTCACACGCTGGTGCATCACCCACCGCGGTCGGGTGTTCGTAGCCTGGATTGCGATCGCGGTGATCACCACTGCGGTCGCGAGCGCCGCCGGGCGCAACTACGCGACCAATTTCAGCCTGCCCGGAACGGAGTCCCAGCGGGCCCTCGACCTGCTCAAGAAGGAGTTCCCCGCGCAGAGCGGTGATGTCGACACGATTGTGTTCCACACCGCGAACGGGACCGTCGACGACCCTCAGGTCCAGTCGGCGATTACAAAGCTGCTCGGCGAGGTGCAGGGCGATCCGCACGTCGTCTTGGTGCGGAGTCCGTTCGGTTCGGACGGCGCGGGCCAGATCTCGCACGACCGGAGGACCGCGTTCGCCGTCGTCAACTACAACAAGCCCGCGAACCTCGTCCCGAACGACGCTGGCAAACCCGTGCTCAATCAGGTCGCCGCGGTGCACGTCCCAGGGCTGAAGGTGGCCGCAGGCGGTCAGGTGATGGAGAACGCCGAGGGCTTCACGGTCGGTCCGGCGACCCTGATCGGAACGATCGCGGCACTGATCATCCTGCTGTTCACCTTCGGCTCGCTCGTCGCGGCCGGTATGCCGCTGATCACCGCCGCCTTCGGCCTGATCACCGGAGTCGCCTTGATCGGGCTGGCCACGCACGTGACCAGCATCCCGAACGTCTCGACGGACCTGGCACTGATGATCGGCCTGGGTGTCGGGGTCGACTACGCGCTATTCATCGTCACGCGCTTCAAGGAGAACTACCTCGAGTTCGGGGACGTGGATCGATCCGTGATCGAGGCGATGGACACCTCCGGACGGGCGATTCTGCTCGCCGGCACGACCGTGACGATCGCGCTGCTCGGGATGTTCGTCACCGGGGTCAGCTTCATGTACGGCCTGGCGATCGCGTCGGTGCTCGCGGTACTGCTGACGATGATCGCGTCGCTGACCGTGCTCCCGGCGATGCTGTCGAAGGTCGGCCACCGGATCGTGCGTCCGCGTACGCGGCGGGGTCTGTTCCGTCGCGGTGTCGCGCCGGCCGCTGGTAACGGTGCGGTCGCGATCGCCGGTGACGGCGCGGTCGCGGCCGGCTCCGCCGACGCTGCGATGAAGGCGACGTCGCGCTCGCGGTGGCGCCAGTGGAGCCGGACTGTCCAGCGCCGGCCCTGGCCGCTGGCGATCCTCTCGCTGGGCGTGATGCTTGCTCTGGTGCTGCCCGTGGTCGGTCTGCGCCTGGAGTCCAGCGACGCCGGCAACGATCCGTCGAACACCAACACCAGGCAGGCGTTCGACCTGCTGGCCGCTGGCTTCGGCGCCGGGTTCAACGGCCCGTTGACGATCGTCACCGAACTCCCAAGCCAGAACCAGCAGGCCACGGTCACGGCGGTGACCTCAGCGGTGAAGCAGGCGCCGGGCGTGGTCGCCGTCACGCCGGCGCGGATCTCGCCGTCGGGCCAGGTGGCGGTGTTCGAGGCCTATCCCGGTTCGGCGCCACAGGCGGTGGCGACCACCAATCTCGTCAACCACCTGCGCAACGACGTGGCCCCGCCGGTCGAACACCAGACCGGCGCCAAGATACTGGTCGGCGGCTTCACCGCCGGCTCGATCGACTTCTCGCATGTGCTCGCGAACAAGCTGCCCCTGTTCATCGGGGTGGTCGTCGTGCTATCCGCGCTCCTCCTGTTCGTGATCTTCCGCTCGCTCGTGATCCCGGTGCAGGCGGCGTTGATGAACCTGCTCAGCATCGGCGGCGCGCTCGGCGTGACCGTGCTCGTGTTCCAGGACGGCTGGTTCGCCAGCGTGCTCGGAATCGAGAAGGGGCCGGTCGAGCCCTGGATACCGGTGCTGATGTTCGCGGTCGTCTTCGGTCTCTCGATGGACTACGAGGTGTTCCTGATCTCGCGGATCCGCGAGCAGTGGATTCGCAAGCGCGACGCGTCCGAGGCGGTGGCCGATGGAATCGCGTTCACCGGGCGGGTGATCACCGCGGCGGCCGCGATCATGATCTGCGTGTTCCTGTCGTTCATGCTCGGCAACGAGCGGGTGCTCAAGGAGTTCGGCTTCGGCCTGGCGGCGGCGGTCCTGCTCGACGCGCTGATCGTCCGCTGCGTGCTCCTGCCCGCGGTGCTCGAACTGCTCGGGCCGACCACGTGGAAGCTGCCGCGCTGGCTCGACGCCCGTCTTCCTCACATCAACATCGAGGGTTCTTCGGCCCGGGCCCTGCTCGACCAGCGGGGTACGGGGTCGGACGAGTCGGTAGAGCCGGAGCCCGCCCAGGTCTAACCGGTTGGCGGCAGATAGGCGGCGGCCCCGGGGGGCGCCGCCTACCTGCACAGCTCGACGACGGAGCTCCCAACCGGCGACCGTGCCGAGTTGCGCACGATAATCACGCGTAACGCGGCAAGGCTCGGCGCCTCCGCGGCGATTGTCGTGCTGTGCGGGTCCGCCGCACGTCCGTGCGCCGATTCCGCCTCCGGCGCCATGCACGAACTGCCAATGGGGCCGCGTGATCGCCACCGTGGCCGACGGCGCATGTGCCACATGCGGGGATTGCCACGGTCCTCGCCCCGCTGGTCGATTGGCAGGCTATGCAGGTCCGGGCAGGGCTATGCACGCGCGGCGCGGGTCACGAACCCATCGGTGCGCTGTCCCAGGCGCCGCCGTTCCCCACAATCGCTCTGACCGGCGGCTCACGCCCGACCCTCGTCGGGAACGCCCGCAGCGTGCCGATCAGCTCCGGGTCCTCGCCGGCGAGCGCCATCCACGCCGACCGCAGCCCCTGGCCGGCGGCGGCTCGCAGGACCGATACCCGGCTCTCCAGCTGGGAGACCACGAGCGAACCGGCGCCCGGCCGGATCACGCACACCGCCGGCTCCCGGTCCGCGTCGGCGGCCCAATCCGCAAGCGAAGCGCACAGCGCGTCGTACCGCGGCGACCGCGTCTCGCGCAGGGAAACGAGCGCGGGGTTGATCGCGCGCAGGTAGCGGTCGGTCAGCCGCGCCACGATCGGCGACAACCCGGCGTGCAGCACGCCCTCGGGGCGGGTCATTAGGACCAGCACGTCGGTGGCGCCCGACGCACATGCCACGTGCATCGGGATGGCTTCGGCCAGGGTGGCGTCCAGCAACCGCATGCCGCGGAAGCTCACTGGGCCGCCGGCGAGCCACGGCAGCCGCGACGAGGCCCTCAGCGCGCACCGGATCTCCTCCGGAGAGGACAGGTCCGCCAGGTCGACGATCGCCGCCCGGTCGGCGTCGGTGGCTGTGCAGTGGAGATCGATCCCGCGCGAGAAGAGCTCGTCGAACCGAAGCGGCCGCTCGTGTGTCCACACGTGGTTGATGACGTGGTCCATGTCGAACGCCGGGCCGCCCCGGAGCGCGCGCATCGCGCTCACGAATCGGGGATCACCGAACCCGTACTGGTAGAGCGTCGCGAGGTAGTCGGCCTGTCCGGCGAGCAGAAAGGCGGCGTTGAAGGCGCCCGCCGACGCCCCGTGCACCTCGTCAAACGCGTCGCGTAGGCCGAGTTGCTCGATCGCGGCGGTCATTCCCGCCGACACGACCCCCCGCATCCCGCCGCCCTCGATCACCAACGCAACGCGACGACCATCTCGCCGCGACCCGGGCCGCGACCCCTCCGAGCGCCGCCGCAAGATAGTCTGCACGACCCGGTTGTGGCGCAGGTCCTCGGTCTCGAGGTGGGCCGGCCGAAACGGGTCCGGTGTGAAGCGGCGGGGCAGCACGAACCCGGGTAATCGTAGTTGTGAATGGGCAGCCTGGTAGTGGTGCTCTCAGACCCCGTGAACGTCCTGTAACGAATGTCACACACTGGGTATTAATCCCACGGTGTTGCCCTTCCGCCGTAAGCCTTCGCGTCGGCAGCGGGTCCTCGACGCAGCGCGCGCCGCACCGGCGCGCGGCCGTGAGCTGCGCAAGGCCGCGGCCCAGCTCGACGTACCCTGGGCTCGATCGTGGCTCGCCGGATTCGTCCGTGAGAATTTCATGCGGTTCGTGCTCAACCCGGTCATGGATTACTACGCCGCTCGCCGCGCCTCCGGCAAGGAGAAGCTCCAGGGGGTCAAGGGACCGGTGATCCTCGTGGCCAACCACGCCAGCCACATGGACACGCCGGTGATCCTGTCGGCGTTGCCGCGCCGGCTGCGAAAGCGGACCGTGGTCGCGGCGGCCGCCGACTACTTCTATCGCAACCGCGTCGTCGCCTCGCTCGTGTCGCTGATCTTCAACACCGTCCCGATCGAGCGCAAGGGCGGCGGCGGGGTCTCGAAGAGCGGGAGCCACCTCGACAAGCTGCTTGACCAGGGGTGGAGCGTGCTGCTCTACCCCGAGGGCACCCGCTCCCGCGGCGGCATGCCCGGCCCCCTGCGTCGCGGCGCCGCCGTGCTCGCGGCCGCTCACCACCTGACGATCGTCCCGATCCGGGTGACCGGGACCGCCCAGGCCATGCCCCCGGGCCGGTTGTGGCCGAAGCGGCTGCGGGGCAAGCCCGTGCCGAAGCGCCACCGGATCGAGGTCTCGTTCGGTGAGCCGATCACCGCCACGGGCGACCCGACCGAGCTGATGGAGCGCGTGCGCGGCTTCTTCGAGAACGGCGGCGCGCCGAGCCCGTATCGCTCGGTATACCGGTACCGCGCGACCGCCAGTAGCGAGCGCTGACGACCGGGCAACCGCGGGTGGTTCGGGGCTGCCCTCTTGCCCACGCAGAATATCGCGCTCCGATATCTTGGAGCGATATCTATCCAAACGCGATTACAGCGAAGGATTGGAGACCCGCCGCCGGACCGGGTGAACAAGACGGCGGCACGATCGGGTGAACAAGACGGCGCACGCCGGGTGAACAAGACCCGCAGCGTCGACGCCGAAAAGCCCGCGCGCCCGATCGGTTCCCGCAGCCGATATCGTCGCGCGACATGGGACTCGAGCAAGAGGACTTCACCCACCTGCTCGAGCTCCGCACCGGGTTGCGTCGCTTCCTCCGCTGGAGCGAGACGCAGGCAAAGGCCGCCGGCCTGACGCCGGCCAAGCACCAGCTATTACTCGCGGTCCGGGGACATCCGGACCCCGCCGGGCCGACCGTCGGCGAGATTGCCGACTACCTCGTCCTGCGCCACCACTCCGCTGTCGGTCTGATTGACCGCGCCGTCTCGGAGGGACTCGTCAGACGCAACCCGGACCCTCGCAGTAAAAGCGTGGTTCGGATCACGCTCACGCCGGCTGGCATGGACAAGCTCGAGCTGCTGTCCGAAGCTCACCTCGAGGAGCTCGCCCATCTCGCTCCGACGATGCAGGCGCTGTGGCACGCGGTGGAACAGTCGGACGGCCGCAAACCCGCATACGCCGCCGCGCGCCGCTAACGGCTCACTCGTCGTCGTCGACCCAGTCGACGGTCCGCGCCACCGCCTTCTTCCACTTCCGGTAGCCGCGATCGCGCAGACCGCTGTCCATGCTCGGGCGCCACTCGGCCGCCTTGTGCCAGTTCCGGATGAGGCTGTCGGTGTCTGGCCAGAAGCCCACGGCAAGACCCGCGGTGTAGGCGGCACCGAGCGACACGGTCTCGGCGACGATCGGCCGCATCACGGGAATGTCGAGGACGTCCGCGAGCGTCTGCATCAGCAGGTTGTTAGCCGTCATCCCGCCGTCGACGCGCAACTCGGATACCTGGCTGCCGTAGTCGGCGGACATCGCGTCGACGACTTCGCGCGTCTGCCACGCGGTCGCCTCGAGTACCGCCCGCGCGAGATGACCGCGCTTGATGTAGCCCGTCAACCCGGCGATCACGCCACGCGCGTCGCTCCGCCAGTGCGGCGCGAACAGCCCCGAGAACGCGGGCACGAAGTAGCAACCGCCGTTGTCCTCGACGGTCAGCGCGAGCGTCTCGATCTCCGGCGCGCTGCCGATCAGCGAAAGGTTGTCGCGGAACCACTGGACGAGCGCTCCCGTTACGGCGATCGACCCCTCGAGCGCATACGCCGGCTCGGCCGATCCGAGCTTGTAGGCCAACGTCGTCAGCAGTCCGCTCGACGAGTTCACCGGCCGCGCGCCGGTGTTGAGCACGAAGAAGCTGCCCGTGCCGAACGTGCACTTCGCGTCGCCGGGGTTGAAGCATGTCTGCCCGACGAGCGCGGCGTGCTGGTCGCCGAGCGCCGAGGCGACGGCGACGCCGGCGAGCGGAGGGCCGGCCTCCCCGTAGGCCTCTGACGAAGCTCTGATCTCGGGGAGCATCGCGGCAGGGATGCCGATCGCGTCGAGGAGGGCCGGATCCCAGCCGAGCGTGTGCAGGTTCATCAAAAGCGTCCGGCTGGCGTTGGTCACGTCGGTGACGTGCGCGCCGCACAGGTTCCAGATCAGCCACGAGTCGATCGTCCCGAACAGAACCTCGCCGGCCTCGGCGCGTTCGCGGAGACCCGGGATGTGATCGAGCAGCCAGCGGATCTTCGGGCCCGAGAAGTACGTGCTGACCGGCAGCCCCGTCTTCTCGCGGAACATCTCCTGCCCATACTCGGCAACCAGCTCCCGGCACAGCCGGTCGGTGCGCGTGTCCTGCCAGTTGATCGCGTTGTGGACCGTCTCACCGGTGCGGCGGTCCCACAGGACGGTGGTCTCGCGCTGGTTCGCGATCCCGAGCGCGCACAGGTCATCCGCCGAGAGGTCTGCCTTGTCGAGCGCCACCCGGACGACCAGCAGCACGTTCCGCCAGATCTCCTGCGGGTCGTGCTCGACCCACCCGGGCTTCGGGAAGTGCTGGCTGTGCTCCTGCTGGGCGACCGACACGATCCGGGCGCCGTCGTCGAACACAAAACACCTCGACGACGCCGTTCCCTGGTCGATCGAGGCCACGTATCGCCCGGTGATGCTCACGGTTTGGCAAGTCTAAGCAGCTAACGGGGTCCGGCTCTTTCAAATGGACCGCCTTCGGCGGCATCCGTCGGATCTGGCGCGGCAGGGCCGCCTACGAGGCACGGATGCGGAGTGGGCCGTCGCCGCGACCGCCGTGTCCCCCTTCCGGTCAGGATCGGGTGGCCTCGACAGCGCTAGCCAGGGCCGGCGCCGAGCTCACGCGACACGGCGCGCGCCGCCTCCACCACGTGGTTGACGAGGTCGGCGCGAGGGCGCCGGTCACGGCACAGCCGTTCCATCGGTCCGTGGATCCCGATGGCGCCCACGGTCACGCCGCGCCGATCGTCGATTGGGGCCGCGACGGAGGCGTAGCCGGGCGACAGCCCGCCGATGGTGCTGGCCGACCCGCGCTCCGAGACCTCCCCGCCACGGTTGGCGGTCAGCACCTTCCCAAGTGCGGTCGCGTCGGCAGGCAGCAGGTTCCCGACCTCGAGCGCCTCGTGCGCCTCGCCTCGTCTCCCCGTGATCACCTGGTGCAGGATCAGCACCTGGTTCTGGTGCAGCGCGGCGACGCGCACGCTCTCGCCCGTCAGGAGTGCCAGCCTGGACGCGGCGCCCCGCGCCCGCGTCCGAAGTTCGTTGCCGTCGAGATAGCTCGAGCCCATCGGAAGCAGCGCCGGCCCGAGCTGGTACTTCCCGCTGTCGGCGTCCTGTTCGACGAACCCGACCGCCCGGAGCGTCTTCAGAATCCCGAATACGGTCCCCTTCGGGAGACCGAGCTCGCCGGCCAGTTCGACCACGCCGAGTCTTCGTGAGCGTCCCGAAAGCAGTGCCAGAACCGCGGCGGCGCGCTCGATTGAACGGATCTGTCCGGGCATTGCCCGGCTACATACCCGCGTTCGAGCCGAGCTACATCAGACCGGCCCGTACCTCGCCCAGACATTGGCGGCCCGGGTGAGCGTCTTCTTGGGACGCAGCGCCGGATCCAGCACCTCTCCGTGCTCGAGCGCAATCCTCTTGAGCGACCGGTGCGGAACGGCCGGCACTCCGAGCCGCTCGCTCGCCTCGATCACGGCCTGCCGCTTGCGCCCGCGAGAGAGAGGCAGTTCGAGCGCGACGACGCGGGCGTGCTGACCACGCATCCCGTACATGTGGGCCTCGATCCGCCCCCAGGCGACAACCGCGCCTCCGATCAGGTCGGGCGTGGCGGCCGACGCCGTTCGCGGGCACGGGTCATAGTAGGAGTACACCCCACAAGTGCATTCCTTGACGGGCACCTCCTCGTCACAGTGCCCTCGGTCGCAGCGAGCGGTCAGAAATCCCGCCGGCCAATCTGCGCCGTCGTAGACCGATGTGAGCTGACCCGCCGCGAGGCGCCATTGCCGAAAGCCCACGAGCGCGACCGCGAAGTCCGGCGCGACAATGTCCGCGGGCTCGAGCGCGCTCACCGCGACGGCACGGGCTCCCGCTCACGGTCCGGCCTGGCGCGCCCGGGCTGAGGTTCAGACTCAGGTATGACCGGAGGGGGCGGCGCGGTGGCCGGAACGCGCAGCGGTTCGACGGTGAACGTCTTAGACGGGCCGTCGAGCGAGCCCGTAAGGGGACGAGATCCATGACGCGCGCTCATGGCACTACCCAACTTCATCGAACGTCTCGTACATTCTCGCTACCCCGTACCCTCGACGATAGCGCGTTAACCACGTGTCACCTCTATTTCGCCGGAACGAAGAGAAGGCCGCGCGCAAGGCCGCGGCCAGGCAAGAGATTGAGCGCCTCCGGAAGGTGCGCGTCGACGATCTGGCCGCGGACCTGCTGCCCGCGTTGGGACCTGACGGCCCGACCCACGGGACGAGCATCCGGGTTCAGCAGCTGTGCGAATACCTGCTCAGAGACCATCCCGGTGCCGGAACGATGGACACGCTGAACCTTTCCGCACCGGTGAACAGGGCCCTCGACATGCTCGAGGGTGTTGGCCTCGTCTCGCCGATATCGGTCACACGGTCGCCCGTCTGGCGGATCACGCCTCTCGGCGAGAGCACGCTCGCCGATGGGAATGTGCGCGAGCGCCTTCGGCGTCGCTAGCCGGGGGATGCAGCTAAGCCGAGTTACTCGTCGTCCTGGCCCTCGTCGAACCGACCCTGGATGTGCTTCTCGGGATCTTCCTCGCCGAGGTCCTCCTGGCCCTCGCTGAAACGGCCCTTGTGGTGCTTCTCGGGATCTTCCTCGCCGAGGTCCTCCTGGCCCTCGCTGAACCTGCCGACGCGCTCGTCCTGGGGGAACGTCTCCGGATCCGCTTGACCCTCCGCGAAGCCCTCCGGGGGGTGCTGCTCAGGATCCGCCGTGTGGTCTCGACGCTCTTCGGCCATCTGCTTCCTCCTTCATCCTTGTCGTCGCTCTCGCGAAATCGTATGCACGCCGTTACCCGTTGTCATCACCAGGGGATCGCACCGAGCTCGCGCGACACGGCGCGGGCCCCTTCTCGAACGTAGGCCAGCAGATCTGGCCGTGGTTGGCGAGCCGCGAGCAGCCTCTCCGGCGGACCGAAGATCCCCATCGCGCCCACGGTCATGCCGCGGCGATCGACGATCGGCGCGGCGTAGGACACCTGCCCCGGAACCAGCTCGCCGATGTCGGCCGCCCAGCCCTGGGCTCGCACCCGATCGAGCTCTCGCTCGAGCCTGGCCGGGTCGCTGATGGTCGCGGCCGTGTAGGCGACGAGGCCGTTCGACGCAAGCGCCGAGGCGACGTACGGGTGGTGCGCGAGCAACACCTTGCCCAGCGCCGTGGCGTGGGCGGGGAGCAGTGAGCCCACGTCCAGCGTCTGCAACGTGTCGTCGGGCCGGAACACGTGATGCACGATCAGCACTTGGTCTTCATGGAGCGTGCCGATCCGCACGGCCTCGCGCGTGCGGGTGGCCAGAGAATCGGACCAGTTCAGGGCGCGGGTGCGCAGCTCGTTGCCGTCCAGATAGCTCGAGCCCATGTGGAGCAGGGCGGCGCCGAGCTGGTATTTCCCGCTGTCCGCGTCCCGCTCGACGAAGCCGACGCTTTGGAGCGTTCGCAGCAGCCCGTGAACGGTTCCCTTCGAGAGGCCCATCTCGCCCGCGATGTCGACCACGCCGAGTCGCCGGTTGCGCCCCGACAGGAGCCGCAGGATCGTCGCCGCGCGCTCGATGGATTGGATGTTGCCGGGCATTGCGTTCGTTCAGGTCCAGCGCATGGGCCGGCGGATGAGCATAGGGTCGGCTGATAGGCGTACGTGAATCGACATTGTCGAACCGCTACCAACAATCTCAACTTAGTTTGACACTGTCGAACGAACCTGCATAGGATCTCCCCAACCCCAAAAAGTTCATGTAGAGGAGAGGAGACCGGAGTTGGGCGAACTAGCTCTCGTGGTCGTCAAAGTGACGCCACACTTCCCACATTTGGCCATCATCCCGGCCGAGATCATCGGGACAGCGCTCCTGATCCTGCTCGGCGACGGCGTGGTGGCAGCAGTGCTGCTGGCCAAGTCGAAGGCGGAGAACTCCGGATGGATCGTGATCACCTTCGGGTGGGGCATGGCGGTCGCGATGGCCGTCTACGCAGTGGGGTTCTTCTCCGGCGCGCACCTCAACCCGGCCGTCACTCTGGGTATATGGATTCACGGGGGGATCACCGGCTCGCAGGCATGGAAATACTTCATCGGGGAGTTCGTCGGCGCCATGGTCGGCGCCTTCCTCGTCTACCTCACGTACTTCCTGCACTGGAGGGACACGGAGGACCCAGGGTTGAAGCTGGCGGTGTTCTCGACCGGCCCGGCTGTCCGCAACTACGCCTGGAACCTGCTCACCGAGATCGTCGGCACGTTCGTGCTCGTCTTCGGGGTCTTCGCAATCACCGGTCCGTGGAACGCGATCACATCGGGCCTCACGCCGCTGCTGATCGGCCTGCTGGTGTTCGCGATCGGCCTCTCGCTCGGTGGTCCGACCGGGTATGCGATCAACCCGGCGCGTGACCTGGGGCCACGGATCATCCACGCGATCTTGCCCATCCCGGGCAAGGGTGGGTCCGATTGGACGTACGCCTGGGTGCCGGTCCTCGGGCCGCTGATCGGCGGCGCGCTTGCCGCGATCTTCTTCGATGCCGTCTTCGGCAGCGCTCCGCTCTAGGGAGACGGCGATGAAGAAGCTCATCAATTCACCAGATTCGGTCCTGCAGGATGCCCTCCACGGCGTCGAGGCGGCCTACGGCGACCGCGTTCGGGTCATCTACGACCCCGCGGTCATCGTCCGCATCGACGCGCCGGTCAACGGCAAGGTCGGGCTGATCTCCGGCGGCGGCTCGGGTCACGAGCCCATGCACGGCGGCTTCGTCGGACCAGGGATGCTCGACGCGGCGTGCCCGGGGGAGGTGTTCACCTCCCCCACGCCCGACCAGATGCTCGAGGCGACCAAGGCCGTCGACGGCGGCGCCGGAGTCGTCCACATCGTCAAGAACTACACCGGCGACGTGATGAATTTCGACATGGCTGCCGAAATGGGGAAGGGCGAGGACATCGAGGTCGAGACCGTGCTCACCAACGACGACGTCGCGGTGGAGGACTCGCTATACACCGCGGGCCGCCGCGGCGTCGGGGTCACCGTCCTGGTCGAGAAGATCTGCGGTGGTGCGGCCGACGACGGCCGGAACCTCCAGGAGGTCGCCGAGCTCGGCCGCCGGGTCAACGCTAACGGCCGCTCGATGGGCATGGCGCTGACTCCGTGCATCACCCCGGCCTCGGGCAACCCGAGCTTCGAGCTCGCCGAGGACGAGGTTGAGATCGGGATCGGAATCCACGGCGAACCGGGCCGCTTCCGCGAGAAGATCGGCCCGGCGTCGCAGATCGCCGAACGTCTGATGACGCCGATCCTGGAGGACCTCCCGTTCTCGAGCGGCGACCGCGTGCTCGCGTTCGTCAACGGCATGGGCGGCACGCCCCTGATCGAGCTGTTCGTGATGTACAACGAGGTGGCGAAGATCGCTCAACAGCATGGGCTGACGATCGAACGCAACCTGATCGGCAACTACATCACGTCGCTCGAAATGCAGGGCTGTTCGATCACGCTGGTCAAACTCGACGACGAGATGGTCCGCTACTGGGATGCACCAGTGAACACTCCGGCCCTGCGCTGGGGCGTCTAGCGGGCTCCGGAAAGTGCCCATCACGCGCGACGGCGCCCTCGACTGGATGAACCGGTTCGCGGGCGAGATGTCCGAGCACCGCCAGGAGCTCGTGGCGCTCGACACGGCGATCGGCGATGGCGACCACGGGACGAACATGAACCGGGGCATGACGAAAGCGCTCGAAAAGCTCGACGCCTCGCCGCAGGACGACCCCGGTGCGGTGCTCAAGACCGTGGCGATGGCGCTCGTCTCGAGCGTGGGCGGAGCGGCGGGGCCGTTGTACGGCACGCTGTTTCTGCAGATGGGCAACGCACTGGCCGGCCAGTCGGAGGTCGACCTGCCCGCGTATGCCGCCGCGTGGCGCAAGGGCCTGGAAGGAGTCCAGGCGCGCGGTAAGGCGGTGGCGCAAGATAAGACGATGGTGGACGCGCTCATACCGGCCGTTGAGGCTCTTGAAGCGGCGTCCGATCTCGACGGCGGTCTGCGCGCGGCTGCGCAGGCCGCCGAGGAAGGCATGAAGGCAACGACGCCGATGCTCGCGCGCAAGGGACGCGCGAGCTACCTGGGCGAACGGTCGATCGGCCACCAAGACCCGGGCGCGACCTCCACCTACTACCTCTTCAAGAGCGCCGCCGAGGCGCTCGCGGGCTAAAAGGAGACACGCATGGCGAAGTACTCGATGGCACTCGATCAAGGGACGACCAGCTCGCGAGCGATGGTCTTCAACCACGAAGGCCGCGTCGCAGCGGTGGCGCAGAAGGAGCACGAGCAGATCTACCCCAAGCCGGGCTGGGTGGAGCACGATCCGATGGAGGTCTGGGCGCGCTGCCAGGAGGTCCTCAACGAGGCGATGGAGGCGGCCGGCGCGGCCCGCGACGACATCGCCGCGCTCGGCATCACCAACCAGCGTGAGACCGCGGTCGTGTGGGACCGCAACACCGGCGAGCCGGTGATGAACGCGATCGTCTGGCAGGACACCCGCACCGACAAGATCGTCGACGAGCTGTCCAAGGATGGCGGCCAGGACCGGTTCCGCACCAGGGTCGGCCTGCCCCTCGCGACCTACTTCAGCGGCCCTAAGGTTCGCTGGATCCTCGACAACGTCCCCGGGGCGCGCGAGAAGGCCGAGGCCGGGGATCTCGTCTTCGGCAACATGGACACCTGGTGCATCTGGAACCTGACCGGGGGCACCAAGGGGGGTCTCCACATCACCGACGTGACGAACGCGAGCCGGACGATGCTGATGGACCTCGAGTCGCTGTCGTGGGACGAGGACATCGCGAAGACGATCGGCGTGCCGATGTCGATGCTGCCCGAGATCAGGGCCTCGAGCGAGGTCTACGGCGATGTCGCGACCGGCAACCTGACCGGCGTCAGCATCGCGGGCGACCTGGGCGACCAGCAGGCGGCGACGTTCGGCCAGGCGTGCTTCGACGCCGGCGATGCCAAGAACACGTACGGCACGGGCAACTTCATGCTGCTCAACACGAGCACCGAGCTCGTGCAGTCCAAGTCGGGCCTGCTGACCACGGCGTGCTACAAGATCGGCGACGAGCCGGCGGTGTACGCGCTCGAGGGGTCGATCGCGATCACCGGGGCGCTCGTGCAGTGGCTGCGCGACAACCTCCACATGATCCAGGCCGCGCCGCAGGTCGAGGAGCTGGCCAAGTCCGTTGACGACAACGGCGGCCTCTACATCGTGCCGGCGTTCAGCGGCCTGTTCGCGCCGTACTGGCGGTCCAACGCTCGCGGCGTGTTCGCTGGCCTGACGCGCTACGTCAACGCCGGCCACATCGCCCGCGCCGCGCTCGAGGCGACCGCGTTCCAGACCCGCGAGGTCATGGACGCGATGGAGGCCGACTCGGGCGTCACGCTCAACGAGCTCAAGGTCGACGGCGGCATGGTCGCCAACGACCTGCTGATGCAGTTCCAGGCGGACATCCTCGGGGTGCCGGTCATCCGACCGGTCGTGGCCGAGACGACCGCGTTGGGGGCGTCGTATGCGGCCGGGCTGGCCGTCGGTTTCTGGGACAGCACGCAGGAGGTCCGCGACAACTGGGCCGAGGACAAGCGCTGGGAGCCCAACATGGATCAGGCCACGCGCGACGAGCTCTACAAGTTCTGGAAGAAGGCCGTCACCCGAACCTTCGATTGGTTCGACTCGGCGAGCTGAGGGGGCAACTCTAAGTCGAAGGCGGTCCCGCGGGCCGCCTTCGACTGGATAGTCTCTTCACACGATGGCCACGCTCAGCACCGACGTACTCATTGTCGGCGGCGGCGCCACGGGCGCGGGCGTGGCCTGGGACGCGGCGCTGCGCGGCTACGACGTGGTGCTCGCCGACCGCTTCGACCTGGCGGAGGGCACGAGCGGCCGCTTCCACGGCCTGCTCCATTCCGGGGGACGCTACGCGGTCAAGGATCCGCATGCCGCCGAGGAGTGCATACAGGAGAACCGCATCCTCAGGAACATCGCCGCCGACTGCATCGAGGACATCGGCGGCTTCTTCGTCACCACGCCGTTCGACGACCCCGAATACGCCGACAAGTTCGCGGCCGGGTGCCGCGCCACCGGCGTCGACTGCGAGGAGATCGACCCGGCGCAGGCACTGCGCCAGGAGCCGCGGCTGAATCCTGGCATCTCTCGCGTCTTCCGCGTTCCCGATGGCAACATCGACGTGTGGAAGACCGTCTGGGCGATGGCGCGCGGCGCCCAGGATCGGGGCGCGCGGATCCTGCCCTACCACGCGGTCGTCGCCATCCATCGCGAGGGCGACGTCGTGACCGGCGCTCGCCTGCGCGGGCACGCCACCGGAGAGGAGCTCGACGTCGAGGCTCGGGTGACGGTTAACGCGTCGGGCGCCTGGGCCGGCCAGGTGGCCGACATGGCCGGCATCGAGGGCGTCCGCGTGTTGCCGGGGCGAGGAATCATGATCGCGATGAACCATCGCCTCGTGAACACGTGCATCAACCGCTGCCAGATGCCGACCGACGGCGACATCATCGTCCCGATGCGGACGGTGTGCATCATCGGGACGACCGACGAGCACACCGATGACCCCGACGACCACCACGTCCCGCCCTCCGAGGTCGATCAGATGCTCGACGACGGCGAGAAGCTCGTACCCGGGTTCCGCGAGGCTCGGGCGATGCGCGTCTGGACCGGCGTGCGTCCCCTGTTCGAAGACGCCAAGGCCTCGGACACGCAGACGCGCGACGTCACCCGCGCGCACGCGCTGCTCGACCATGCCGAGCGCGACGGCGTCCAGGGGTTCGTCACGATCACCGGCGGCAAGCTCACCACCTTCCGCCTGATGGCCGAGGACACGATGACCGCGGTGAGCCGTCATCTGGGGGATGAGCGTCCGTGCACGACCAAGACCGAGCCGCTCCCCGGCTCCGAGGACCATGCCACGTACATGCTCGGAGAGCGGCTCGAGCGCAAAGAGAAGCATCTCGCCGACGAGCAGATCGTCTGTGAATGCGAGCTGGTCCCGCGGTGGAAGCTAGAGCAGACGATTCGCCGCCGCGCCACGACCAACCTCGACGACATCCGCCGCCTGCTCCGCCTCGCCATGGGGCCGTGCCAGGGTGGCTTCTGCATCTACCGCGCCGCCGGGATCCTGCACGGGCTCGATGGCCTGAGCGCCGAGCAGGCCGACGAATCGCTGCTTGACTTCCTCCGGGAGCGCTGGAAGGGGACGTGGCCGATCCTGTACGGCGACCAGCTCCGCCAGGCGCGGCTCGACGACTGGATCTTCCAGGGCGTGCTCGACGTGGAGCACCTGCCGGCGCTTGGAGCGGAGGCGGTGGCGTCGCCGTGAGGGGCGAGCTCCATTACGACGCGGTCGTCATCGGCGCGGGAACCGCGGGCCTGGTCGCCGGGGCGCGGCTCGCCGAGGGCGGCGCTCGGGTATGCGTAGTGGCCAAGGGCATCGGGTCGACGCACCTCGCACCCGCCACGATCGACGTCCTCGGCTACGCGCCCGACCGGGTCGCGTCGCCGAGCGGCGTGATGCCCGAGTTCGTCTCGCGCCACCCCGATCACCCGTATGCGGCGCTCGGCGTCGACGCGGTGGCCGAAGCGGCCCGGTGGATCCAGGCGCGCGTCGAGTCCGGCCCGCTCCCCGGATACCGCTACCTCGGTGATCTGGACCGCAACTACCTGCTCCCGACCGCGGTCGGCGCGCTCCGCCCATCGGCGATCGTCCCCGAGACGATGGCCGCGGGCGACTCGGTGGACCTCGAGCGGGTGTGCGTGGTCGGGACGCGCGTGCTGCGCGACTTCCACCCGGCGCTGTGTGCGTCCAATCTCACCCGGCTCGGGATCCCGGCGCGCTCGGTCGAGGCCGAGATCGAAGTCGACCGCGCGGATCAGAACGCGCTCGGGCTCGCTCGCCGCTTCGACGACCCGAGCTGGCGTGCCGCGTTCGCGGGCCGGCTCGCGCTCAAGCTCCAGGCAGACGAGCGCATCGGACTGCCCGCTGTTCTCGGGATGCGCGATCCGCAGGGCGCCTGGTCCGACCTCGAGCACCGTCTCGGCCGCCGCGTGTTCGAGATTCCCACGCTGCCGCCATCGGTTCCGGGGATGCGGCTGTTCGAGATCCTGCGGGCGGCTCTCCGCGCCGCCGGGGGCCGCCTCGTCCTCGGCGCCGGGGTCGTCTCGTCCGAACGTGACGGCTCGCGGGTGACTTCGGTCGCGACGCGCTCGGCCGGGCACGACTCCCGCTTCGTCGCGCCGTGGTTTGTGCTCGCGGCCGGTGGGTTCAACTCCGGCGCGATCGCGCTCGACGCGCACTGGGTCACGCACGAGCAGGTGCTGGGTCTCCCGCTCCGAGGCGTTCCGGTCGAGGGCGAGCCGCGGTTCGTCGGCGACTATCTCGCCGAGCAGCCGATGTCACGCGTCGGGATCGCCGTCGACGCCGAGCTGCGACCCGAGGGCGCCGAAAACGTGCTCGTTGCCGGCGCCGCGCTTCCGGGTGCGGTTCCTTGGCGCGAGGGCTCGGGCGAGGGGATCGCGCTGGCGAGCGGCTCGCGTGCCGCCCAGCAGGTACTGGCGGCCTCGGGCGCGCCCGCGGGGGCGGCGGCATGAACCCGGCCACCGGCACGACCCCGATCGACGATCTGCTCCGTGGGTCGATCGATCACTGCGTGAAGTGCACGATCTGCGAGACCCAGTGCCCGGTGTCGAACGTGACCCCGCTGTTCCCGGGGCCGAAGTACGCCGGGCCGCAGGCCGAGCGCTACCGCGTCGCCGACGAGCCGTCGGTCGAATGGTCGGTCGACTACTGCTCCGGGTGCGGCATCTGCTCGCAGTCGTGTCCGCAGGGGGTCAAGATCGCCGAGGTCAACGCCCAGGCGCGCAACAAGCTGAAGAAGCAAAAGGGCTTTCCTCTCCGCGACCGGATCATCACGCGGCCGACGTGGCTCGGACGCGCCGGCACGCCGGTGGCGCCGCTGGCGAACCTCACGATCGATTTCCGGCCGTTCCGCATTCTCGGAGAGAAGCTGCTCGGGGTCCACCGCGACGCGGCGGCGCCCGAGTTCGCCGGCCGGCGCTTTTCCCGGTGGGCGCGCAAGCACCCGAGCCCGTCGACCGGCCGCAAGATCATCTACTTCCACGGCTGCGGCACCGAGTATTACGAGCCGTGGGAGGGCGAGAAGCTCGTCCAGATCCTCGAGCACAACGGGTTCGAGGTCGTGGTCCCCAAGCAGGATTGCTGCGGCCTGCCGCTCCAGTCGAGCGGGCTGTTCGACGACGCGCGCAAGGTCGTGCTGCGCCTGGCGCGCAACCTCGCACCGCACGTGCGCGACGACCCGGAGGCGATCATCGTCGGCAACGCCACCAGCTGCACGCTGATGCTCAAGCGCGAGGCGCGCGAGATCCTCTCGCTCGAGCACGACCCCGACCTCAAGCTCGTGTCCGAGCGCACCTACGACATCTGCGAGCTGCTGCTCGAGCTGCACGACCGCGGCGAGCTCAAGACCGATTTGGAGCCGATCAACGAGCACATCTTCTATCACGCGCCCTGCCAGCAGCAGGGGCACTGGATCGGCAAGCCGGCGCTCGATCTGTTCGCGCTGATCCCGGGCCTCGAGGTCACGGAGGGCAACGCGCGCTGCTGCGGAATCGCGGGCACTTACGGGCTGAAGGTCGAGAAGTACGACATCGCGCAGGCGGTCGGGGCTGACCTGTTCGGCCAGGTGCGCGACTCCGGAGCGACCGAGGTCGCCTGCGACAGCGAGACCTGCCGGTGGCAGATCACCCACGCCACCGGCCACAAGTCGGTCCATCCGATCGACTACCTCCACCGCGCCTACGGGCTCTGAGGTCTGACCTTGGTGGGGATCGTGGTCGTGTCCCACAGCGACGCGCTGGCTCAGGGCGTCGTGACGCTCGCGCGCGAGATGGGCGGCGCGGACTTGGCGCTCGAAGCCGCGGGCGGCACCGAGGAGCCCGGCGTACTCGGCACCGACGCTGAGCGCGTGCGTGCTGCGATCGAGCGGTCGATGTCCCCGGACGGGGTCCTCGTGCTGATGGACCTCGGGAGCGCGTTGATGAGCGCCGAGTTCGCGGTCGAGTTGCTGGACGACGCCCCGGGTCCGGTGCTGCTGAGCGAGGCGCCACTGGTGGAGGGAGCGGTGGCGGCCGCCGCCGCGGCGAGCGGTGGCGCGTCGCTCGAGGAGGTGGCCGCCGAGGCGCGCGGGGCGCTCGCGATGAAGTGTTCGCAGCTCGGCATGGAGCCCGCGACGGCCGTCAGCGAGGCCCCATCTCCCCCCACCGCGGACGCGCAGGCGACGCTCGAGGTCCGCAACGCCATTGGTCTCCATGCGCGTCCGGCCGCGCGCTTTGTCGAGACGGTCCGACGGTTCGACGCCGACGTACGCGTGGCGAAGAGTCCGAACGGGCCGCCGGTCAAGGCGACGAGCCTCACGAATGTGGTCGCGCTCGGTGCCCGTTTCGGCGACTCGCTCGTGGTCACGGCGTCGGGCCCGCAGGCCGATGACGCGCTGCTGGCGCTCGCGCAGCTCGCGGACGAGGGCTTCGGCGATGGGATTTCGGCCACCCCGTCCGCGCCACGTCCCGTCACCGATGCACGGCCCGCGCCGGCTGCGGACGTCACGCCGCCGCGAGCCGGCGACGTCCTCACTGGCGCACCGGCGTCGGCCGGACTCGCGGTCGGTCCCGCCCATCATCTGCACGGCGGCACCGGGCCGCCCGGGGACCGCGCCGCGGACGATCCTCCGCGCGAGCGTGATCGCCTCGAGCAGGGCATCGCCGCCGCGCGTGCCGCGATCGAGCGCGACCGCGAGACGGTCGCCGCCCGCGCCGGCAACGCCGAGGCCGCGATCTTCGACGCCCACCTCGTGTTGCTCGACGACGAGGCCATGCTCGAGCCCGCGCACAATGCGATCGGCGCCGGCGCCACCGCCGAGCGTGCCTTCTACGACGCCGCGCAGGAGGTCGCGGAGCGCTACCGCGCGCTCGACGAACCCCTGCTGCGGGAACGTGCGACGGACGTGCTCGACGTCGGTCGCCGCGTGGTCGGCGCGTTGACCGGTGAGCTCGATCACGGCGCCGCGGAAGGCATCGTGCTCGCCGGCGAGCTCACACCCGCCGATGCCGCGGCACTCGATCCCGCGCGCGTCACCGGGATCGCCACCGCCCACGGCACCGCCACCGCGCACGCGGCGATCCTCGCCCGCGCCCTCGCCCTGCCCGCCGTCGTAGGCCTCGGCGACGCGATCCTGCAGATTCCCGATGGTATGACCGTGCTCATCGACGGAGAGGCGGGCACGCTCGTTCTCGACCCGCCCGCCGATGTCCAGCGTGACGCCGCCGAGCGGCGCGAGCGCGCCGAGCGCCGGCGCACCGACGCCCGCACACGCGCGCACGAGCTCGGCGCCACCCGCGACGGCACCCGGATCGAGGTGTTCGCGAACCTCGGCTCCGCCGCCGAGGCGTCGAAGGCGGTTGAGCTCGGCGCCGAGGGCGTCGGGCTGCTGCGGACCGAATTCCTGTTCCTCGATCGCCCCGAGCTTCCGGGCGAGGAGGAGCAGGCCGAGACCCTCCGCGAGATCGCGACAGCGCTCGACGGCCGCCCGCTCGTCGTCCGCACACTCGACGCCGGCGCCGACAAGCCGCTGCCCGGGCTGCCGATGCCGCCCGAGGCGAACCCGTTCCTGGGCGTGCGCGGCATCCGGCTCGGACTCGCGCAGCCGGAGGTGCTCGCCACGCAGCTTCGGGCGATACTGCGCGCCGCCGCCGATGGGTATCCGCTCAAAGTGATGCTCCCGATGGTCGCCACGCTCGACGAGATCGATCGCGCCCGGGAAGCGCTCGAGCAAGCGCGCTCCGACACCGGGGTAGACGCCCCGATCGAGTTCGGGATCATGGTCGAGATTCCGGCGGCCGCCATCACCGCCGAACGCCTCGCCCCGCACGTCGACTTCTTCTCGCTCGGCACAAACGACCTGACCCAGTACACGATGGCCGCCGAACGCGGCGACGAGCGCCTCGCGCCGCTGCTGACCGGAACCCAGCCAGCGGTTCTGAGACTCGTGAAGGACACGGTCGCCGGCGCCGATGCCCACGGGCGCTGGGTCGGGGTGTGCGGCGAGCTCGCCGGCGATCCCGCGGCGGCGGTGCTGTTCGCGGGTCTGGGCGTGACCGAGCTGAGCATGGCGCCCGCGCTCGTGCCCGACGTCAAGGCGGCGCTCCGAGGCGTCGACATCGAGGAGGCGCGGGTGGCTGCGCACCAGGCGCTCGAGGTCGACACCGCGGCCGCCGCCCGCGCCCTCGGGGCCGGGCTTTTGTGAGGTAACCTCATCCTCCCGTGGAAGCCGGTACGTTGAGCACGTTGCGCTCATCGAGGATGCTCGCGGCAGGCACGGGGCTCAGGGTTCTGGCCTCACCCGCGGTGATGGCGCTGGTGCTCGCCCACTCGTACGACGTCGCCGCGATCGTGTTCGTGCTCGCCGCCGTCACCGACTGGTTCGACGGCCGGCTCGCCCGGCGCTGGGGCGTCACCACCCGTCTCGGGGCTTTCCTCGACACGACCGCGGACAAGCTGCTCGTCACCACGGCGCTGATCGCGCTGGTGGCCGTCCACCGCGTCTCGCCCTGGGTGGCGCTCGTGATCGTCGGACGCGAGTTCACGATCCTCGGCCTGCGCGCCGCGGTCGAGTCCGGCGGGCGCCGGTTCGAGACCTCGATGCTCGGCAAGTGGAAGGCGACGGTTCAGTTCGTGGCGATCACGCTCGCGATCCTCCGTCCGGACGTGATCATCGCCGGCGCCTACCTCGATCAGTGGGCGATGGTGATCGCGGCGCTGGTGACCGCGTGGTCCGGAATCGACTACATCATCCAGTTCTCCGCCGCGCTTCGTAACTGACGCGTAAGCGAGTGGCCCGCGTATTCGTCACCGGCGGCACTGGCGTGATCGGCTCTGCGCTCGTGACCCGCCTGCTCGACCGCGGCGACGAGGTGGTCGGGCTGGCGCGCTCAGACACGGCGGCTGCGGCGCTCGACGCTCGCCGTGTCCGCGTCGTCCGCGGCGAGGGCGACGACGAGGACGCGCTTGCGCGCGGGATGGAGGGCTGCGCGCAGGCGTACAACGTCGCCGGGGTCAACGCGCTGTGCGTCGAGGATCCGCGCCCGATGGAGCGCGCGAACATTCTCGGGGCGGTCGCGGCCGTGCGCGCCGCTGCCCGCGCCGGCGTCGCCCGGCTCGTGCACACCTCGTCAGCGGCCACAATCGGCGAGCCGCGCGGGGTGGTCGGCAACGAGCGCACCCCCCACCGCGGCTGGTATCTGTCGACGTACGAGCGGACCAAGACCGAGGGCGAGCGGGCGGCACTCGCGGCCTCGCGCGAGGTCGGGCAGGATCTCGTGCTCGTCAATCCCTCGTCGGTCCAGGGCCCCGGGCGTGCCGGCGGCACCGGCCGGATCCTGCTCGCCTTCCTCGACGGGCGGCTCCGCGTGTTCGTGCCCACGTGCATCAGCCTGGTCGACATCGACGACTGCGTCGCCGGCCACCTGCTCGCGGCCGAACGGGGCGTCGCCGGCGAGCGCTACCTGTTGAACGGGATGACGCTCGAGATCACCGACGCGCTCGCGCTCGCCGCCAGTGTCGCCGGCGTGCAGCGCCAGCCCAGGCTGCTGCCGCGTCGCGTCGCCACCGCCGCCGCTGCAGTCATCGAGCGCGGTGCCGTACTCGCGCGGCGCCCGCCGCCGGTGTGCCGCGAGATGGTCAGGACGCTGCTCCACGGACACCGGTACGACGGATCCCGCGCCGAGCGCGAGCTCGGCCTGCGCTACACAGACCCGCGCGAGACGATCCGCAAGACCGTCGACTGGGCGCGCGCCGAGGGCCTCATTCGCTGACTCCCGCCCCAAGGCTCCCTGCAAAAGTCGCCAAACCTCCCCGCGAGCCACCGCACCGGCCACATGAGCATGCACTCAATGCTTATGTGGCCGCGGAGGGAGCCGGTTCGGTGGTTTGTCACGTATTACAGGGGGATGGGCCTCGCACGGAATCCGGCACGGCACCCGTCGCCGGTCGAGCGGCGTATGGCCGGATTCCGCACGCTCGGCGTCCGTGGGGCCGTTCCGCCGGGCGTCCATGCCCGGCGGGCCGGACGCGAACCGCCGGCCGGGCACGGATGTCCGGCCGCCCGGCCCCATGGATGCCGCGCGTCAGCGCGGCCCAACACCGTGCAAAACCAACCAAAGCTCCACCGGCTCATCGGCCCTGGTCAGATAAGCGCCTCACCGGCGCTTATGTTGCCGAGACCGACGGGAGAGGCCGGCTTTGGCGGATTGTGCACCCCTCTCAGGGGCGCTGACGGCTCAGCAGTTGCCGTCTACGTCGCAGCTCTCGCCGCCGGCGATCACCGGAATCGGCTGGCTGCGCTCCCACCCCTGGCGGAGGAGCTGGAGCATGGCCTCGGGCGGTTGGGCGCCGGATGCACCGAGTGCGCGGTCGACGACGAACGTCGGCACCGCGCTGATCCCGAACTGGGCCGCGAGTTGCTCGTCGTCGCGCACCTCGGCGGCGAACCGGTCGCTCGCGAGCATCGCACGAACCTCGTCGGGATCGAGTCCCACCTCAGAACCCAGGCGGGCGAGCGTGTCGTGGTCGGACATGAGCTCGCCCTCGCTGAAGTAGGCGCGAAGCAGGCGCTCCTTCATCGCGTCCTGAAGGCCGTGCTCGGCGGCGAGGTGGATGACGCGGTGGCCGTCGAAGGTGGCGCCGCTGCGCTGGATGTCGAAGCGGAAGTCGAGGCCCTCGCCGGCGGCCGTCTCCGTCATCTGGCGCCCCATCTCGCGGGCCTGAGCGACGGTCATGCCGTACTTCTCGGCGAGCCGCTCGGCACGATCGCCCTCGCGCTCCGGCGGGGCGGCCGGATCGAGCTCGAAGCTCCGCCACGTCACGTGGACGTCGTCGCGGTGGTCGAACTCGGCGAGCGCGGCCTCGAACCGGCGCTTGCCGATGTAGCACCAGGGACAGGCGATGTCGGACCAGATTTCGATTTCCATCAGTTCCAGGGTAGCTCGCTCCGCTTCTCCCAATAGATCTCCGGGTCCTCGCCGATCACATCGAGCAGTTCGAGCACGTCGCGTCCGGGCTCGAGCACTCGCGCGCCCAGGTTGCTTTCGAGCTCGGCCACCGTGGTGGCGCCGCTCAGGACGACGTCCACCCAGGATTGGGCCAGCACGGCCGAGAGCGCGAGCGCGTCGGGTGTACGCCCGGTGATGCGCGCGGCCGCGGCCAGCTCGGGCACGTCGCCGCGGTCGGTCAGCCTGCCGTTCGCGAGCGCCTCCTTGATGATCACCCCGAGGCCCTCCTTGTGCGCGGCCTCGAGTGCGGGCCCCGCCGAGCGGTCGAGCAGGTTCCACGTCGACTGCACGGCGTCGAATCCGCCGACCTCGAGTGCGCGCTCGATCGTCTCGGCCTGTCGGGCGCCGGACGTGGTGAACCCGATCCGCATGCCGTTGGCGCGGAGCTGTGCGAGCTCCTCCATCACCGCGGGGTCGTCGAGGACGCCACTGTCAAGCGTGGCGGAGTGGATCTGGTACAGCCGGAGGTGGTTTCCGAGCAGCTCCTGGGACTCGGTCAGCTGGCGCTCGAGCGTCGCCGCGCTCAGATCCTTGACCTCGTGGACCTCGGCATCGACCCGCCAATTGGCGGTGTACGTGTAGCCCCACTTGGAGCCGACCGTGACGTCGTCGGGACCGAAGCCGCGCTCGGAGAGCCAGCTCGCCAGGAACGCCTCGGCCCGCCCGTAGGACCGCGCCGCGTCGAAGTAGCGCACGCCACCCGCGTACGCGGCGTCGAGCACCAGGTGCGCGCGGCGCTCCATCGACTCGATGTTGGTGTGCCCGTCGAGGTCCTCGCCGTGACCGAGGTTGATGTAACCCGGCCGGCCGAGCGCGGCGAGGCCAAGCCCGATCCGGGTCACCTCGAGGCCGGTACTGCCCAGCGTGGTGATCAACGCCGGCGGAGGAGTCGCGGGAGCTCGCGCATGTCGGCGAACACTACGGTCTGCGGCCCTTCAAGGACAGCGGCGGGCGTGAGCCCGCCGGCATACCCGAGCGCTTCCATCCCGGCGGCGCGCGCCGCCTCGACGCCGTAGCGGCTGTCTTCGACGACGACGCACTCGAGCGGCTCGGCGCCCATCCGCGCGGCCGCGTACAGGAACAGGTCGGGCGCGGGCTTGCCGTTCGCGACCTCGCTGGCGCTGAAGATCCGTCCCTCGAACCGCTCGTACAGGCCCGTCAGCTCGAGCTTGTAGCGAAGGCTCTCGGGCTTGCTGCTCGAGGCGACGCACACCGGCCCGGTGATCTGGTCGAGCGCTTCGACGATCCCGTCGACCGGCGTCAGCTCGGCGCCCCACGCGTCTCGCAGGCGCTCCTCGGCCCGCTCGAACACCCCCTCCGGGAGAGGGTGGCCCAGCTGCTTCTCGATCGCCACGACGATCACGTCCGCGGAGCGGCCGACGAAGCGGTCGATCACCTCCTCCTCGGACATCGGCAAGCCGAGCTCGGCGAACAGCTCGACGTCGTGGCGGACCGAGATCGGCTCGCTATCGACGAGCACCCCGTCGCAGTCGAAGATCACGAGGCTCACGCGACCACCACTTCGCCGCCGCGATTCGGTACCAGCACGAGCATGCTCCGCCGCGCCCACTCCGCCTGCGGACGGGCGGGGCGCAGCGTCAGGCCGGCGGCCGCGCGGAGGACCTCGCGTATCTCCATCTCGGCGAACGGAGCACCGGCGCAGCGCCGCACCCCGCCGCCGAACGGAATCCACGAAAGCGGGTTCGGCGCCGGGTGGGCGGGATCCGATATCCAGCGCTCGGGGCGGAACTGCGATCCGCCCGGCCACAGGTCCTCGCGCCGGCATGCGAGCCACAGGCATGCGGCGACCTGGACCCCGGCGGGCACGCGCCGCCCGGCGATCTCGACCGGCTCGAGCAACAGGCGCGGCGCGATCGTCAGGGCCGGCCGCGCCCGGAGTACCTCCTTGACGACGGCGTCGAGGTACGCCGGGTCGCCGTCGCGCAGACGCTCCTGCACCGCCGGATGCCGGGCGAGCAGCTCGAACGCCCACGCCAGCGACGCCGCCGAGCTGTCGTGGCCGCCGACGAGCAGCGCGACCAGCTGGTCGCGCAGGTGCTGGTCGGTCGGCGGGTTGCCGTCCTCGTCGCGCGCCTCGAGCAGTAGCGCGAGCATCGAGTCGTCGCGCGTCTCCGCCCGACGGCGCGCCAGCAGCGCATACAGCTCCGAGTCGAAGCGCTCGACCGCGAGACGGAATCGCCCCCACGGGCTGCGCGGCCCAAGGTCCTTCTGCACGACCGCCATCGCCAGCACCCAAGGCAGCGACCTGACCGTCGCGAGCGACTCCTCGATCACGTCGTGCATGTGCGCGAGCTCGTCGTCGCGCGCTCCGAACACGACGCGGAGGATGATGTCTAGCGTCAGCTCGCGCATCCGGTCGAGCGCGACGACGCGGCCGCTCCAGGTCGACAGCTCGCGCCGCGCCAGCTCGCCGATGATCGGCGCGAACCCGTGCATCCGTTCGCCGTGGAACGGACCCTGGATGAGCCGGCGCTCGCGCAGGTGCTCGTCGCCGTCGAGCAGCAGGATCGAGTGCGGCCCGGCGAACGGCCGGAGGAACTCCCAGCTCTGCCCCGCCGGCGCGATCGCCGGATCGAGCCGGAACACTGCCCGGACCGAGTCCGGACTCGAGAACAACACCATCGGCTCCTCGGTCCAGTAAGTGCGGATCGTCGCCGGGTCCCCGAAGCGCGCATGGACGCGGCGCAGGAAAGCGCCGGGGCGAGTCATCCACGCGAGCGTTTGCCAGACGGCGGGGGATCGCGGGCCGGGCGGCAGGTTCATGGGCCGATCGTACGAGGTAGGGCCTCGACGGCAAGGACCGAGAAACCCGGGCGGCACTCGCGCCGCCCGGGTCTCGATCGGGGGTCCGTCCGTTCTTGGGTCTGTCTCTACGCTGCGGCCGGGATCCGCGCCGGTTCGGGCACCCGCTGGACGTGGTGGTCGAACCGGGGCAGCCACTGCAGCCAGTCCGGCAGGTACCAGTTCCGCTCGCCGAGCAGCTTCATCACCGCCGGGAGCAGCACTCCGCGGACGATCGTCGCGTCGATGATGACAGCCGCGGCGAGGCCGACTCCCATCTCCTTCATGTCGACGATCGGCAGCGTGGCGAACACCAGGAACGCTCCGACCATCACGAGCGCCGCGCTCGTGACGGTGCCGGCCGTGGTCTTGATCCCGTGGGCGATCGCGTCCTCGGTGCTCATCCCACGATCGTGCGCCTCACGGATCCGACTGAGGATGAACACGTGGTAATCCATCGACAGACCGAACAGGAGTACGAACATGAACAGCGGCAGCCACGGCGAGATCCCGCCGTAGGCCTTGAAGCCGAGCAGGTGCGCGCCCCAACCCCACTGGAAGGTGGCCACGAGGACGCCGTAGGCGGCGGCCACCGACAGCAGGTTCAGCACCACAGCCTTGGCGGCGATCACGATCGAGCGGAATGAGACCAGGAGGAGGAGGAACGCAAACGTGAGGACGAAGCCGAACACGATCGGGATCGAGCTCTTCATCATCTCGTTCCAGTCGTAGGACCCGGCCGTCTGTCCGGTGACCGCGAACGTCGCTCCCGGCACGTGACCGAGCGTGTCCGGCAGCAGCTGGTTGCGCAGAATGAGCAGCGCTTGGTTCGACTTGGCGTCGGTGCCGCTGCCGGGGAATGGGATCGTGATCCGCGCCGCGTCGTGCGCCGCGTTCGAATCGACGTGGATCGGGCCGTAGCCGACACCACTTCCCGCGGCGCTCGCCTTCAGCTCCGCGACCGCGGTCACGAACGCCGGCGAGGTCGTGTTCGTCTTGACCGCGACGAGCGCAGGGCTCGACTGACCCGGGAACGAGGCCTGGATGCGGTCGAGCGTCTCGACCGTCGGGGCGGTACGCGGCAATGACTGCAGGCCCGATTGGGCGGTGTGGAGCTGGAGCGTCGGGACCGCCAGCGTGGCCAGCAAGCCGGCCGCCAGCACCGCCGCCACGGCGGGACGCCGGAGCACCGGGGTGAGGATCGCGGACCAGATCCGGCTGTCGCCGGCCTGGCGACGGAACCGCCCGAGTAGCGGAATCCGGCCCTTCTCGACCCGATCGCCGAGCTTCGAAAGAACGGCGGGCAGCACCGTCAGCGACCCGACCATCGCCACGGCGACGACGATCATCGTCGCGATCGAAAACGACTCGAACGTCTTGTCGCCGGAGAACAGCATCCCCGCCATCGCGATCATCACGGTCGCGCCCGAGATCAACACCGAACGTCCCGAGGTGGCCGCGGCCGCCTGGAGCGCCGCCCGTTCACCACGACCCGCGGCACGCTCTTCGCGCTCGCGTCGGAGATAGAACAGCGTGTAATCGACGCCCACGGCGAGGCCGACGAGCGTCACGACGGCGCCCACGTTCGGGTCCATCGCGGTCAGGTGGCTCACGATCGCCACCAGCCCGATCGTGGCGATCACCGACTGGAGCGCCAGCATCAGCGGAACGAACGCCGCCAGCAATGAGCCGAACACGAGCACGAGAATCAGCAGCGTGAGCGGCACCGATCGCGTTCCGGCCTGCGCGAGCTGCTGGTTGAACATCTTGTTCAGAGCCTTGTCGGAGCTGACCGCGCCCGCCTCACCAACGTAGAACCGGGGGTTCGCCTTCGCCACCGATGCGACGGCGGCCGTCAGCGGGTCGATCTTGTTCTCCGCCGACTTGAGCGTGCCGTGCATGTCCCACTGGACGAGCGCGGTGTGCCCGTCGCGGGTGACCTGATCGCGGTTGGCCGGCGCCAGCGGGGACCGGAGGTTTCCGAATCGGCTTGCGTACGGCGAGACCGCGTTCATGACGTTGCCGACCACCGCCTGGAAGGCGGGGTCATGGATCGTGAGCTTGTGGTTCTGGATCACCACAAACTCGGTGAGCGGACCGGACTCGGCGAAGCCGGCCTGCTTGAGGATCTGATCGGCCCGGTGCGCCTGGCCGACGTTGTTGTTCTGCTGATCGATCGTCTTCTGACCGACAGCCGTGCCGACCACGAGCGCCGTCAGGACGAACGCCAGCCATCCAAAGATCGCGAGCTTGCGATGGCTCGCGCTCCATCGCCCCATGCGGGCGGCGATGTTCGTGTGCGGACTACGGACGGACATTGCTTACCTTTCGTATCTGCCTCAGGAGGGCATTTAGCGGTCGGTGCAGCTTGGACTCGTCCGCTGGCCGCGGCTATGGAGGAAGCTGGCGTGTAGGGGGTGGGGATAACCGCACCATGCCTGTGGCGGAGGGGTGATCGAACCGCGCGATCGCCGAGGAGCTCGTGATCACCGACCGCGCCGTCGAGAAGCGCGTGACGAGCATTTTCGGAAGGCTCAACCTGCCGCCGACCGCATGGTCACGGAGCTCCCCCGGGCGGGAAGCGCGCGCCGCCGTCGATCCTGATGCGGACGTCGTCTCCCGGCCGCGGTGCCGGGAGCGGGGCGACCGCGTAGACGCGACCGCGGTCGAGTTGGAGCTCGAGGCGGACGCCGTCCTCGAGCGGGGTCGCGCGGGTGACGCGCGCCTCCAGCGGGCCGGCGGGATCGAGTGCGACGTGGGCTGGCCGCGTCAGCAGCAGCTCGTGACCGTCCTCAAAGCTGCCGTCGAACCCCAGGAACCGCGCCACCGCGGAACTCGGCGGGCGCTCGAGCACGTCGCGGGGCGGACCCGACGCGACGAGCCGGCCGTCGAGCAGGATCAACAGGCGGTCGGCGAGCGCCCACGCCTCGGCGCGGTCGTGAACGACGACCAGCGTCGCCCGAGTGTTAGACCGGAGCGCGGACAGCGCGTCTTCGAGCAGATTCGAACGGACCTCGGCGTCGAGGCCGGCGAACGGCTCGTCGAGCAGCAGCACGTCAGGCCGTACCGCGATCGCCCGGGCGAGGTGCACGCGCCTCCGCTCGCCTCCCGAGAGGGTCGCCGCGCGTCGCCGGGCCAGGTGGTCGGCGCCGATCGCGCGGAGCGCCTCGCGGGCGCGCTCGGCCCGCTCGGCGCGAGGCACGCCCCACCAGGCGAGCGCGAGCATCACGTTCGCGAACACGGTCCGTCGGGCCAGGTCGGGCGACTGCAAAGCGATCGCGACCCGGCCGTTCCGCTCGATCCGACCGTCGACGGGGGGAAGCGCCCCCGCGAGAGCGTCGAGCAGCGTACTCTTGCCGGCGCCGTTGGGTCCGAGCAGCGCCACGATCTCGCCGGCGCGAAGCTCCGCGGTGACGTCCGCGACCACCTCGCGCTTTCCACGCCGAACGGTCAGGTGCTCGCAGCGAAGCAGCACGGCACCGGCCCGATCCGGGTCGGTCACGTCGCCGACCGGAAGCGCAGGCGGAGTCCGTTGCCCTGGTGCTGGAGGACGCCGAGGCCGCACATCAGGATCAGGATGAGGACGATCAGCACGATCGCAATGGCGACAGCGTCGGCGTAGAAGCCGCCGTTCACCTCGTACAGGGTCGCGCTCGCGAGCGTCTGGTTGTAGTCGTAGATGTTCCCGCCGAGGATCACGACCGCCGCGACCTCGGACAGCGACACGCCGAGTGCCGCGATCACCGCCGCCATCACGCCGATCCTCGCTTCGCGGAGCGCGAGCGCCCCCACCTGGAGCCGGCCGGCGCCCAGCAGCCGGGCCTGGTTCAACAGCCCGGGCGGTAGTCCCTGAACCGCGGCCGAGGTGAGCGCGACGATGAACGGAAGGGCGAGGATCGCTTGTGCGACGAACACCACGCGCCGGGTATAGATCAGGTGAAGCGAGCCGAGCGGGGCCTGGGGACTGAACAGGACGAACAGAAACACGCCGACGAGCACGGGCGGGATCGCCAGGCTGACGTTCGCGAGCACCCGCAGGAACTGCCGGCCGCGGAACCTCCCGAGGCCGATCGCCAGCCCGATCGGCAGGCCGATCACGGTCGCGACCGCCGTGGCGACCACGGCTACCTGGAGCGTGAAGCCGATGACGGTCAAGAGCGTTGGGTTCCCGTGCAGGATCATCGGCACGGCCTTGCGAATCTCGTCCCAGATCAGCTGCATCGTCAGCCCGTCCGGAACCGGAACTGGACCGCGCCCGTGCGCTGCTGGATCACCGTGAGCGTTCCGATCAGCACGAGGATCACCACCAGCAATACGATCGCGATTGCAGAGGCGTACGGGTTGTGCGCCGTGTAGTTGAACTGCTCGAGCAGTGCGCTCGCGAGCGTCTCGTCGCTTCCCTGGAAGTTGCCGCCGACGATGACCACCGCTCCGACCTCGGCGACCGTGGCGCCGAGCGCCGCGATCACCGCAGCCATCACGCCGATCTTCGCCTCCCTGAGCGCGAATACCGCGAGCTGGATGCGTCCGGCGCCCAACGCCCGCGCCTGGTCGAGCAGCCCGGGTGGAAGGCCCTGGATTGCGGCGGGCGTGAGCGCGACGATGTACGGCAGGGCAAGCACCGCCTGCGCGACGTACACGGCCGTGAGCGTGAACTCGATCCGCAGCGAGCCAAACGCACCCTGGGGAAGCAGGAACAGCAGCACCCCGATCCCGACGACTACGGAGGGCAGCGCAAGGCTCGCGTTCGCCAGGAGCTGAAGCGTCCGGCGGCCGCGAAACCGACCGAGTCCAAGGGCGAGCCCGATCGGCAGGCCGACGACCAGAGCGGCAGCCGTCGACACGAACGCGACCCGGACCGTGACCCACAGGAGCCCCATGATGTAGGGGTCGCCGTGCGCGATCAGCGGGATTGCGCCGCTGAGCTGATCCCAGAGGTATCCCATTCAGGGGGTGGTGCCCGGCGCTGCCTTCTGGACGTATACGAGCTGTCCGTTGGTGAGCCGATACACGACCCCGGCCTCGGTGCCGTGGCCGATCGTCCGCGCGCCGGGCTTTGGCAGCGGCGCCACCGTCTGCCCGGGCTGGATGTAGACGCTCTGCACGGCTTGTGATCGCAGCCCGCGGCTGGTGATCGCCGCGCCGAGGTGAAGCGAGGACAGCGCGGCCAGCAGGAACGCCACCGACAGCACGATCCCGAGATCGAAGAGGTTGACTAACCCGTCGAGTGGGTCGCCGGCTCGGTCCTCACGGCTTCGCGCGTGGGGGGTGACGGAGATGATTTTTCGCCTCCTGTGGATCGAGGATCGGTGATGACCGCCGCGAGGTACTGGAGATCTGACAGATCCTGGCCGTACATGCGGTCGCGTGAAAGTGAGAGCCCGAACGCGACGGCGCCGATCAGCAGCCCGACGACCGTGACGCTGAACGCTACGCGCAGGTCGTGGCTGAGCTGGCCGGTGTTACCGGCGGCGAGGCCGGTGAGCGCGGGCGACAGCGGGATCAACGTTCCCATCAGCCCGAGCGCGGGGCCGGCGCGCACAAGCAGTCGCGTGCGCGCGAGACGTCGCTGGGAGTCGAAGTCGAAGTCGGCGAGCGCCTTGTTGATCTGGTGCTCACTTCCGGGTTTCCCCGCTTGTTCGAGGATGAAGTCGAGCGTTGCGGTCATCGCGGCGCTCCGCGGGATCCCGCGCACGGCCGCTTCCGCCGCCGGTCGGTCACCCGCGAGCAACGCGTTGCGGGCCTGCTCGGCGCCGACCTGAAGCGTCGCGAACCGCCGCCGCCGCCGGCTGAGCAGCTCGACGACGTAGCTTCCGAGCTCGAAGATCACGAGTGCGAGCGCCGCCAGGGCGAGGATCAGGACCGGCACTTCGAGCGCATTGGCGACATGGAAGATCGCCTGGTCGATGCCGTTGGTGCTGAGCGCGAAGATCACAGGTAAGACGGTGATGAGGAGCAGGATCTCAGGAGCCGGTGCTGAGCGTCGGACGGCGACGCCGCCCGCGCAGCTCGCGGCCCGCTCCGAGACCGAGGAGCAGGAGGACCGCGAAACCGGCGCCAAACGCCGCCAGCTGCGAAGCGCGAATCGCCTGGCGAGCAGGCGGCGCGGTCGCGACCGCGGCGGGCACGACGCGAACGAGCGGGCTGGCGCCCGCCGACAGCGGCGTCACGTCGCTCACCAGCTGTCCAACGACGAGCGGCCCGGATGAAGGTGGAGGCGACGTCGGTCGCTTCACGGGTGTCGCCTGGTGTGATGCGGGCGCCTTCGGGGTGGCCGCCCGATGCGGAGCGGCGGGCGCCGGCGGGTGAGTCGAGGTTCCCCTGGTGGTCGCGCCGGGAGTGGTCGAGGCAGGGGCTGTCGACGTAGAAGTGGTCGAGTTCGTCGTCGACGTCCCACGGTTCGAGTTGCCGGCAGGGCCGCCCGCGTGCGTGCCGTTGCTCTTCCGTGGTCCGCTCGGCGAGTGCGACTTGTTCGACTTCCCGGACCCGGTTTGCTTGTGAGTACCGGTGCCCGTAGGAGCCGGTGTGCCGACCGTAATCGGGATCTCCGCTCCGCCACCGCCCCCGGCGCTGTCAGTCACCTGCACGGTGACGTCGTACTGCCCGGTGTTGCCGAAAGTCACCTGCGGACTCGCCGCCGTCGAATTCTGCGCGCCGCCGTCGAAGTTCCAGCTATAGGAGAGCGCACTGCCGTTCTGTCCCGCGACCGTCGCATTGAAGGTCACCGCCTGGCCGACCGACACCGACGTCTTCGACGCGGACGCTGTGACCGTCAGCACCGGTCCTTCGAACACCTCGATCGCGATCGGCAACGGCTGATCGTTTTCCGACTGCTGAACCTCGTCGAGAAAGTCGTCGTCGGGCTGCGCCTGGCCGCCGCCGCGCCACGGCCGGTCGTACTGGTTCACCGAACCGAGAGCCTGCACGACAGGAGCTTCTTGGGGATTGTTGAAGTCGGTCGATCCCTGCGGGGCCAGGTCCGATGGTGTGAGCATCGAGCCCGAGCCGTCCTCCGGTGCCCCCTGCCCGTCGATCACGGTGACTCCGTGGACCGCCCCGGCGGGAACCGGTGTCGTCAGGCAGCCCAGGATTGTAGACAGGGCCCACGTGCTGTTTGGGGCGAGCTGAACGTCCACGAAGCCGGTTCGTCCGAGCTCGTTCATGTCGGTCCCGGAGTACGTGGTGCATTTCGGGTTCGACTGGAGCTGTGCCAGCGACACCGAGTCGTTCTGTGTCGACCCGTTCGGCGAGTACACGGTCGCGGACACGACCTCGTCCGAGCTCGGATCCGCCGTGGCGACGGCGGCCGGGCATCCGAGAGCCGCGAGGGTGCAGGCGAGCATCAACGCGAACCGCCGCCCCGGGATCGCCCCGGGGCGGCGGTTGGCCAGCCGTCGATGTTCGTCCGCGTGGGTGCGCCGGCGCGTCACTGTCCTATCGAACCTGCACCGTTCCCAAGCCCGAGAAGCTCGGCGACTCGCCCGGCCGGATGTACTCGAGTTGCAGCACCCATCGGGTGCCGTGCTTGATGTTGGCGCCGCGGAAGGTCACCTTGTCCTTACCGGCGCCCAGGTTGGCGGTCCCGAACACGCTGAACCGTGCCGGAGCGCCGGGCGTCGTGTTCAGCCGCAGCAGCTCGATCTTCGCGCCGGGCTCTCCGGCGGGCGTCGCGTTGCCGGCAAGCGTGAACCCGCCGCGAGTGCCCTTGGCCGAGTGCAGGCTGATGCTCGAGGCCGGCTTCGGACCGATCGTGACCCGGGCCGTACGCGACGTCGCGGCGACGACGCCCTGCTTCGGATCCTGGAACTTCACCTTGACGTCCCAAGCGCCCGCGCCGAGCGGCGCCGAGATCGCGAAGTTGCCCTGACTGGTAGCCAGCCGATCGGTCGCGACCTTCTTGAACGCGCCCTTCTTGCCCACCGCGCGAGCGAACACGGTCACGGTTCCCTGGACGTGCCCATTGCCGGGAGCGACTGTGCCGACCACTAGTGCCTTTCCGCCCTGCGAATGAACCCGGAGGTTCGACGTCGCCCCGTGCACCTTGACCGTCACCGACGACGTCGATGCGGGTGACAGGATGTCACCGTAGACCGGGCTGAGCGTGGCATTCTCGACCACCGAGAGTTGAGGGGTCGACACTTGGTATTGTCCGCTCGAGGTCGGGGTGAACTTGATGCTGTATGCACCGGTCGAGTTTGTCTTGCCACTGGCGACCGTCAGCGGCACCCCGCCGACGATCTCATCGACGTTGACGGTCTGGCTCGCCAGCGCCGGGTATCCCGGCTCGGCATTGACCAGGGTTCCCTTCACGGTCAGGGGCTTGCCGGCGTGGTAGTTCTTCGGAAGCCCCGAGGACACCGCGAGGTTAGGCGACGCGTCCGCCACGAACGGCGGACCGGCCGGGTCGGCTGTTGGTAGGTACGTCTTCAGCGTCGACTGAAAGGCCTGCGAGGTGAGGAGGCTGACGAAGTCCTGTGCCGCCGTCAGGTTTACCGTCTCTCCAGGCTTCGACGGGTTGATGATGTAGACGTGGAAGTAATTGAAGAGCGCGTTGACGCCACCGGGCGCGCTTGCACTCTGGGGCCCACGGGTGACGATCTTCAGGGCCGGAATCGTCCCGGCCGGATCGGTCCCGGAGGCGAGGTAGTCGTACGTGCCGCGGTCCGTGAGGACGTAGCAGGTATTGGCGGGGCCGTGGGTGCACGCGTTGGCGGCCTGCACGTTCGCGCCCTGCGTGGAACCGGCGTTGATGAAGTACCACGACGGGTTGTCCGGGCTGCTGACGGTGCCGCTGTCGGGGCACGGCGCGCCGTTGCCCGACACTGCGGACGCGTTGACCGGCGACATGCCGCCGCCGTCGGCGGCGCTGACGGTGCACAACGTAAGGCTCGCCGGCTTCAGCCCCGAGCTATTCACCAGCCCCCAGATCGTGTGCTCCTCGACGGTCGTACCCGATGCGGTCGTGGTGCCGCCGCGCGTGTAGAACGTCGCTTGCCCGTTGGCGCCGGCCGATGCGATGTCGGCGAACGCGTGCGCGATGTTGTTCGCGCCGCTCGCGCCAACCCCCGCGGGATCGCCGGTCGGTCCGGCGAGCACGAAGTCGTTGGTGAAGATCGCGTACCCGTACTGGTGGTTGTACGAGAAACCGTTCGCGACGAACTGGTTCTCGAGGGACGCGGCGTGCACGATCAGCGCGCTCGGTCCTCCCGTTCCGTTCTCGGCGTTCTGGATCGCCGCGCCGGTGGCCGACCCCACGTACTTGAACGTGTACTGGGGAAACGCCTTGTTGAACGCGGGCTGGATCAGGTTCGGTACCAGGCCCGAGTCGTTCACGTCGCTGGTCCCAACGATTGTCAGCGTCGACGACGTGTCCGCGCTCGCGAGCGCAGGAGCGACGAGCAAAGCGGTTGCGGTCAGAAGGCCGACCAGGGGGACGGCGAGGAGTCTACGTCTGGCGCCGGCCAGGCCATTGAACGCACCCAGCCGTGCGAGATGACGGAGATAACGGGAGGTTTTGCGCATCGCGCCAATATATAGGCATTGCCTATGCATGGTCGTTTGGATCGCGCGTCTGCGCCACGGGGGCCGCAGCTAGGCTGTCGCATCGTGTCGCACGAACGCCAAGCTTGGATCTGTGGTCTGGTCGCGGTCGCGGCGCTGGTCGCGGGGTGTGGCGCCAGCGGCTACACGAAGAGCGACTTCGTCGCCCGTGCCGACGCGATCTGCACGAGTACCGTCCGTCAAGCCCGCGCGCTCACGCCGCCCGCGTCGACGTCGCAGCCAGGTGGGGCGCTGGCCGCGTACCTGGGGCAGTTGGTGCCGCTGGTCCAGTCAGAGGAGCACCAGTTGCGCGCGCTAAAAAGACCTCCTGGCAAGGCTCGTGATTCGGCCACCCTGACCGCGTATTACGCGGCGCTCGCGCAGATCGTCGCCAACTACCGTCAGCTCGAGGCGGCGGCCCGGCGCGGCGATACACAGGCGGCGACCGATGTCGAGGCAACGCTTCGGGCCAGCCCCGTCGCCGATCTCGCCGCCAGCTACGGGTTGCGATCCTGCGGCACCCCGGGCTCTACCTCGGTCGGTTCTGCCTAGGGCAGAGGTTTAGCGCGGCCGGTTCCGCCTGGAGCAACCTTCCAACTGCGGTCCGTGTACCGTCTCGGGAGATGCCCGGCGATCTGTCACTCGGTGAGGCGGCGGTGGCGCTCGGCGTGAGCGTCGACACCCTGCGGCGCTGGGACCGCAACGGGCGCATCACCACGACTCGCGACGCTCGCAACCGCCGGCTCGTGCCGGTCTCAGAGGTCGAGCGCCTAAGCACGCGCCCAACGCGGCACCAGACCGGAACCGAACGCTCGGCTCGCAACCGATTCGCCGGCGTGGTCCGGTCGGTCGAGTGCGATGGCGTGATGGCGCTCGTCGAGGTTGAAGCCGGACCGTTCCTGGTTACGGCAGCGATCACGCGCGACTCGGTCGAGGAGCTCGGACTTGCGGCCGGTGTCAACGCGACCGCTGTCGTCAAGGCGACCTCGGTGATGATCGAGCGCGGCTCGCTGGACTAATCCCGGCTGGACTGATTCGCTCAAGCTTCGGGGGTCGTGCGGCGCTCGAGGGGTTCACCGAGCTGCGCTGGATCACGGTGCAATCGCTGAAGCGGGACTATCCGATCTGTTTTCGCCCTCCGCAAGAACAGGCGCTGGTAGCGTCGGCGCGTGCAGGAACGGGACCTCCGTGCACGGTTTCGTCAGGGCGACCCGGACGCCGTGCGGGAGGTCTATGGCTCGCACGGCCGCCTCGTTTACGCCGTCGCCTACAAGGTCCTCGGTGACCGTCGCCTGGCCGAGGAGGCGACGCAACAGACATTTCTGAAGGCGTGGCGGGCGGCGCAGAGCTTCGAGGAGCAACGCGAGCTCGGCCCTTGGCTGGCCGCCCATCGCACGCCGCGTCGCGATCGATCTGTACCGGCGCGACGCCGTTCGCGGCGCGGATCCAATCGAGTCGGTCGCCCCAGCCCATCCGGCGCTGATCTCGAGCCCGGAGTCAGCGGAGGCGATCCACGATGTGTGGGAGGTCCGCGAAGCGGTCGCACAGCTCCCTCCGGAGGCACAGGAGGTCATCCGGCTGCAACACCTCGAGGGATTCACCCACGCCCAGATTGCTGAGCGCCTCGGGATCGCGGCCGGGACCGTCAAATCGAGGTCGTTCAGGGCACACAAGCGCCTGGCGGCGATGCTGGGGCATCTGCGCGAATGAACCGAACACGGGTTGACTACCGTATGCATGAGAAAGAGGCACGGACGTGACCACCAGCGACAACGACCGGATTTCGTACCTGTCGGGTGAGGCTGTCGACTCGCTTACGCCACAGGAGCGGGCCGACCTCGACGAGCTGCGCACGCTGCTGGAGACGCCCGCGACCTGGGAGGAGCCCGACGCCTCCCTCGAGGACCGCATCGTCAGCGCAATCGCCGAGGAGTCTCGGCGGGAGCGAGCAGCCGAGAGCGCGCCGCCGGCTTTGGACACGCCGAAGACGCGGCGCCGCTTCGGGCTGATCTGGCCGCCGCGCCGGCCGGCCCTCGCGTTCGGGGGGCTTGCGACCGTCGCCGCCGCGATCATCGTCGCGGTAGTGATTGCAACCAGCAGCAGCTCGCCGGCCCCGCTGCGGTTCGCGATGGTGGTCAACGGGACCCCGCTCGCCCCCCGCGCCCACGGCTCGGCCACGCTCACCAAGATGAGCTCGGGCTGGGAGATCCAGCTTTCGGCGACCGGCCTGCCGCACCTGGCGAACGGGCGCTGTTACCAGGCCTGGCTGAAGAACCCAGCGGCGATCCTGGTGCCGGTGGGGACGTTCAACGACGCCGAGCACGTGATCCTCTGGTCCGGCGCTCCGGTCACGCAGTCCCGGAGCTTCAGCGTCACGGAGCAGCTGGCCAACGGCAACCCGGCGTCGTCGGGTCGTCGCGTGCTCGTCGGGGTCGCCCACCCCGTGCCTTGACGTGGACCCGGGGGGCCAAGATCCGTCCGGACCCCCCGGAGAGTCAGGGTGGTTGGGGGCTCTCCCCTGACCCGCGGGACGAATTGCTTCGCCCCAGCTCTGCGAGTGCTCACAATCTCCTCGGGCTCTTCGGGCTCTGAGGCTCCCGGAACCAGAGGATCCTCATAAACAACCGTACCATCGATCGGCTTTCTTTCACGAAATCTCGCTAACTCGGCCAACCTTTCGGCTGTCGTTGCGTTCATATCAATAGGGGCGACGACTAGGGGGCATCTGAGGGGCAAGCTTCACGCTTACTTCTTTCGGTTGTCGCATTCGGTTGGGGGCGCGGCGTCCCGGGGCTACGGATTCCCGGGGCGCCGCCTGGCCGAACTCGGATAACGCGTGCGCTGGACTTTCGGCGCTCGGTAGCGGAGACTTTGCACATGGGGGTGAACGCGGCAGTCGCTGGGTTCCGCGGTGGGTTCAATCGCCGCATTGCCTTGAGCGAAGCTGACGAGCTTCTCGTAGCGCGCCTGCGCGCTGGCGATGATGCGGCGTTCGAGGCGATCTACGATCGATACGCTCGCGGCGTACTCGCGTTCTGCGTGCACATGTTGGGGAACCGCGAGGCGGCCGAGGATGCGCTGCAACTGACCTTCGTCTCGGCGTTCCGCGCATTGCGAAGGAGCGACGGCGAAGTGTCGCTCCGGCCCTGGCTTTATACGATCGCGCGGAACCGCTGCCTGTCTGAGCTCCGCGCTCGCCGCGATGTCGATGTCGGCGACATGGCGAAGGATCGACCGTCGTGGGAGGGCGTGGCAGACGTGGTCCAGCGCCGGGAGGACATTCGCGAGGTGCTGGATGACCTGCAGCGGCTCCCGGCCGACCAGCGCGCCGCGCTCGTTCTGTTCGAGCTCGCCGATCACTCGCACGACGAAATCGCCGCTGTGCTCGGCGTGCGCAAAGAGAAAGTCAAGGCGCTGATATTCCAGGCCCGCGAGGGGCTGGCCCGTGGACGTCGGGCGCGGGAGCATCCGTGCGCTGAGATCCGCGAGCGACTGGCGACGATGCGCGGCCGCGTCCTGCCCCGGAGCGTGGCACGCGCCCACATCGATCGCTGTCCGGGCTGCGCAGCCTTCGAGAGTGAGATCCGGCGTCAACACGCTGCCCTCGCGCTCATCTTGCCCGTGGTGCTGACCGGCGAGCTCAAGGCCTCGGTGCTCGCCTCGGCGATGCGTGGTGCTGGTCCGGTCGCCGCGGGTGGCGCCACCGCCGCGGGTGGCGCCACCGCGGCCGGTGGCGTGGGCGGTGCCGGTGCGGTCGCCGCGGGTGGCACAACCGCCGCCGGTGGCGTGGGCGCCGCGAGTGCGGTCGCCGCGGGTGGCACGACGGCGGCCGGTGGCATGAGCGCTAGCGGTGCCGCCGCGGCCGCTAGTGCCGCCGGAGGCATCTCCGCCGGTGCCGGGGCCGGCGGCACCGCGCTGATCGCCGGCGCACCCTCAGTTGTGGCCGTCGCCAGTGGGGCCACTGCCGTCGGGGGCGACTTTGCCACCTCCGTAGGCGGGATCGGCGGCGCCGCCGCCGGGGTTCTGGGAAAGGTCCTGGCCGCAGCCGCGATCGCAACCGCGGGCGCCGGTGCGATCCCTGTCGCCCACGGTTTGCGCCCGGCTCCCCCGGCGGCCCCGATGGTCGCTCAGTCGCCGCCCTCTGACCCAGCGGCAGTGCCCACCACGGGGTCCGCCTCGGCGACCGCGCCGAGCGCTCCCGCCTCGACGTCCGGTTCTCCTGCCGCGACAACGACCGCTCGCGTGACCCCACCAAGTACCACCGCCACCGGCGCGGCGTCGATACCAGTGACTCGGGCGAGCACCACCGCCGCCATAACCACGACGGCGCCGGGAGCCTCGACAAGCACCCCAGCCGGGCCGGCCAATCTCGAGCCCGCCTCCGCTCCGGTGCTCGCGCCCGCCACTTCGACCACGGCCCCCGCTACGCCAAGCACCACCGCCACCACGACAACGACTGCGCCCGCTTCCCTATCAAGCACGGGCGCCACAGTCGCGGCGACGACTCCCGCTGCCGCGGCGAGCACGACCGAGACGACCGCTTCGCCCGCATTGAACTCCTCCGCCACCACCACAACCACGACGGCGGCTGCCCCGGCAACGACCCCCGGCGCAGCCACGACATCTGCCGACACGCCAAGCACCGACAGCACCGGGACGACGGCGCCGAGCGGCGCACTCGCCAGCGCGCCCGAATCAGCCTCCTCGGACCCCACCCAGACCTCGGGCAGCACGGCCACGGCGACACCCGCTGCTCCGGCCGGACCCACCCCGTCGGACGCGACCACCGAGTCCGGCCCGGTGTCGTCGACCCCCTAGTCGCCCGGTCGGCGCAAATCGCCGCGAACCGCCTGAGGCCGGCGTCCGTACTGCCGTTCGAGACCAAAACCTCGAACCGAAGGAGTAAGCATGAGGATGCACCGGGGGCAATCCCGGCGAGGGCGCGTGGTCCTCGCGGCCACCTTCGCCGCGCTGGCGACGGCGGGCTCCGCGGCGGCGTTTCAGGCGCTGCCGACTGGGAGCCAGGTGAATGACGATCCCGCCGCCGGGATCAACAAGGCGATCGGCGTCAGTGGAGAGGATCCGACGAACGCCGACGTCGTCGGCGGTGCGCTCACCGCCGGCAAGCCCGCCGTTCCGTGGGCGATCTTCCGCCAGCAGGAGTCGCCCGGCTCCGCCGACCAGGTGTTCTCGCGCTCGTTTGCGAACGGCGCGTGGACGACCCGCGGCAACGGGACGGTCGGCGGCCGATCGAGCGCCAGCCCGAAGTTCACGGGGTCGCTGAACTTCGACCAGAGCCAGGACGGCGAGGCGCCGTCGATCGACTTCGCCGGCGCCGGCCGCACGGTCCCATGGGCAACGTGGTACGAGAACACGAGCGGCACGGGCTTCGGCCAGAACAACGTCTTCGCGAGCCGCTTCGACAACACCGGCGACGCCAATCAGGGCAAGTGGATCTTTGCCGGTCAGAGCCGGGGTAACGGCGGCAGCGGGCCCAACGTTCCATCGCTCAACATCCATACCGACCAGGACGCCGAGAACCCATCGGTGGCCGGCGGCTCCGCGGTCGATCCAACCAAGCCAGGTCCGTGGGTGACCTGGCAGGAGACGTCGAACAGCAACGCCAAGGACCAGATCTTCGTCGACAAGCCCCTTGGGCCGGGAATGGCGAACTGCAACGGCGTAACGCCGTTGGGCGTCGCCGACGGTACGGGAAACGTCCCGGCGATCGGCGGCTTTTGCTTCCAGGACGTCGGCCTCCCGCGCGCGGGCCAGGGCAATGCCGATCCGAGCCTGAACGTCGACGTCAACCGCGACGGGATCGAGCCGGACATCGCGTTCACCGGAGCCAACGACTCCGTGCCGTGGGTGGTCTGGTACGAGACTGGCCCGGGCGGGCTCGCTCCCAACGAACTCGTTTTCGCGGCCAAGGGCGAGGCCGACGCCGGCGGACTGGGCGGCTTTCACTGGCACGTGATCAGCAACAACGGAAACGGGATCCTCAACGGGGCCACCACCTGCGCGATGAGCGCGGCGGCCGAGCAGGCGTGCGCGCTGAACAGCAGCCCGACCGCCGACGCCGAGGATCCGCAGGTCGCCGCCGGCACGATGAATCCGGCCAACCCGACTGCGCCGTGGGTCACCTGGGACGAGACGGTGGGCGGCGTCCACCAGGTGTTCGTGTCGCGGTTCGTCGCGACGCCGACGCCCCACTTCCAGATCGTGAATGGTGGCGCGCCGATCTCGACTCCGGGGATCGTCTCGACCCGTGCCGACATCACGTTCTCGGGCAATACTCCGTACGTCTCGTGGCGTGAGCAGACGAGCTCCGGAACGGTGGGGTTCGTCGGACACTTCGTGAACGCCGCCAACCCCACGTTTGTGCTCGACGAGAGCGACGTGCCGCTGACACCGACCGCCCAGGCCGACGTTCGCGAGCCGATCTCCTCGTCGTGCATCGCCACGCCGTTCAACGCCGACGGCTCGGCGTGCCAGGGCGGCGCGGTCGGGACGCCGTTCTTCCTGTTCACGAACGGGACGAGCCCGCGCGGCCTGTTTGCCGACGCCTATCAGCCGGGCACTCCGGTGACCGGCGCGGCGAGCGGGATCACCGCGGCGACCGCGACCGTGGGCGGGACCGTCAATCCGCAGGGCGCGGCGGTCAAGGTGTCGTTCCAGTTCGGCACGACCACCGCCTACGGACAGAGCACCGCCGCGCAGACGCTCCCACCGAGCAACGGCGCTGCGCCATTCTCGGCGCAGCTGACCGGTCTTCCCGCGGGGACGACCGTCCACTACCGCGCGATCGCGGTCAGCGACTTCGGTACGTTCGTCGGCGCCGATCAGACGCTGACGACGAGCCCGGCGCCGTCACCGCCCCCGTCCGTGGGCACGGTGACCGTCGGTCACGCCAGGGTCTCAGGCAAGACCGCGTTGGTCCGGATCGCCTGTTCCGGTGCATCGGGCGCCCAATGCCAGCTGACTCTGAGCATGAGCGTCAGAGAGACGTTCCGGGATCACAAGCTGGTCGCGGTCGCGGCCTGGGTGCGGCACAAGGTCGTCGGCATCGGCTCGGCGCACGTGACGCTGACCGCCGGCGGAAGTGAAACCGTGCGGATCTCGTTGAACCGTGCAGGCAAGAACCTGCTGGCCTCGCGCCACCTACTGCCGGTGACGCTGCAGGTGACCGAGTCACTCGGCAACGGGTCATCGGTGACGGTGTCGACGCAGACCGTCACGTTCAAGACTCACAGTCACCGGCACGGACGCCACTGAGCCAGGTACGTCGGGAGTCCCGCTCCCCGCGCGGGGAGCGGGACTCCGCGCCGTAGGATCGTCAGGCGTTGAGCCCGGATCGCGCGTGTGCTCCGGTAGCCTCGAAGCCGACACCGTGTCCGACTACATGAGCCTGCCCACCGATCTGCCGGCCCCGGAGGACGACGGCGCCGCCGATCATCTCCCGGGAATGCGGGTGCCGCACATCGAGCTGCCGAGCACGGGCGGCGGTGACATACCGCTCGACGAGCTCGGGCCGGGCCGGGCGGTGGTCTACGTCTATCCGATGACCGGGCAGCCCGGAGTCGATCTGCCTGAGGGCTGGAACGCGATCCCGGGAGCGCGCGGGTGCACGCCCGAGGCTTGCGGATTCCGCGACCACTACTCCGATCTCCGGGCCGCCGGCGCCGCCACCGTCTACGGGCTTTCGTCCCAGAGCACCACATACCAGGCGGAGCTCGCCGAGCGCCTCGGGCTTCCTTTCGAGATCCTCTCGGACTCCGAACACGAGCTGGCGCGTTCGCTCGACCTGCCGACGTTCACCGCCGGCGGGCAGCTTCTCTACAAGCGCATAACGCTGATCATCGCCGACGGCCGGATCGAGCACGCCTTCTATCCGATCTTCCCGCCCGACGAGCACGCCGCGCAGGTGCTCGGGTGGTTGCGCGGATAACGACCGCATAACGGCGTTATGACCGTGTTATGCGCGCCTGCGTAGAACGTGGGCATGACGTGTTGCCGTCGTGTTCCCGTCGCCGCCGGCACGGTGTGCTGCGCGCTCGTCCTCGCCGCCTGCGGATCGGCGAGCACGTACAGCACATCGGGCTCAGCCGGCCCGTCGCCCAACGTCACCCATGCTTTCGTCGCGTTCTCGCAGTGCATGCGTACCAACGGCGTCACGAACTTCCCGGATCCGAAGGGCGGTGGCGGCATCCAGCTCGGCCCGGGGATCAACCCGAGCTCTCCCGCGTTCAGATCGGCGCGGTCGAAGTGTAAGCACCTGCTACCCGGCGGCGGACCGCCCTCCGGGCCTCCCTCGGCGCAGGCCAAGCTTGCGGCGCTTCGGATCTCTCAGTGCATGCGGCGCCACGGCGTCACCGGCTTCCCCGATCCGACGAACGCGCCCCCCTCCGACCCGAACGGATACAGCGAGATTCTCGATCGTGGCGGAGCGGTGCTCGCCGTTCCCAACGCGATCAACACTCAGTCGCCGGCGTACAAGGCGGCGGCCGAGGCGTGCGACTTCGGGGGCTGAAGGCCGGACCAGCGGGCTGTGGCGTGATCCACGCCAAGTCCGAATTTCAGGACATGAACGTGAGCGTCAGGCGCGGGGAGTGTCCTGCACACAGGCGCGCCAGGTCCTGAGCAGCTTCTTCTCAGGCCACCGAGTTCAGCACGGTGGTCCTTCCGAGGCCGCCCTCTACTGGACGCTCCCCGGCGGCTGGAGATGCCAGCTCGCGACGGGCGGCGGCGGTGGCTGTGGTCGTGGCGGCAAGCCACCGGCGTATCTGAACCCGCCCGAGCTAATCATCGCCTCGCCGGTGATCAGATGACGCTGGTTGCCGGTCAAGCTGTGCGCGGGCGGAAGCCAGCCTGAACGTCAAGCTGTGCGCGGGCGGAATCCCGAGCAGACGACGCGCATCCATCCGATCCGGCCGTCCCGCTCCTGGTAGTAGGCCTGCTGCTCCACCACGAACGGACCGTCCGGGTTGTGCCCCTCAAACCGGTAGCCCACCCGCGCACGGTCGGCGAACGCGTCAGTCTCCGTCGAGACGAGGCGCTCCACTTCGTCCGAGGGCTCGAACCACGACTTCAGCACGTCCTCGACCACGGTGCGCGCGTCCGAGGCTTCCCACATCCGCCCGGGGGTGAGCCCGCGGAAGTCGACCTCGGGATGCAGGAGCGCGGTCACCTCGTCGAAATCCTTGCGCGACAGCGCATCCGCAAACGCTTCTCCCAGAGATGTGGTTCGAGTGTCAGTGGCCATCGCACCTCCTATCGATCGTGCAACGATGCCGGTCCCGTGAGCGGCAACCCGTCCTTGTCAGTGATGCTGATCGTCTCAGACGCGGACGAGGCGGTGCAATCGTACGAGCAGGCTCTCGGCGCGAAGCTGCTGTGGGACCGATGGTCGGTTGGGGACCGCACGCCTCTGCGAAACCTTGCCAAACCTCCGATCGCGCCCTAGCGTTTTAGGCGTGGGCTACACGGAGGGGCTTCTAGACTGCCTGCGGCAGGCCGGGGATCCGAGTGCGGACGCAGTCATCGAGGACCTGGCGCGCGCGAAGCAGGTCCGCGTCGTCAGCGACGTCCTGCGCACGCTGACCTACAACGACCAGCCGGTGCCGGCCGAGCTGCCGCCGTCGATCGGCAGATGGTTGGACGAGCACGGCGAGCTCCCCGCATGGGTCGACCGAGACCGGCTCGAGCGTGGCTGCGCGGTCGTCGTCGAGCACGGGCCGCAGGTGTGCGTGGCGCTGGCCACCGCATCGCTCGTGTACTGCTACGCCGGCTACCCCGGCGTCAAGGTCCTCACCTTCAGCCGCCGTCTCGGCCACGACGCGGACCGGCGGGTCGGCGAGACCGCCCAGTTCGTCTTGGCGGTGATGACGCCGGGATCGCTCGATCCATGCGGGCGTGGTATCCGCAAGATCCAGAAGGTCCGTCTGCTGCACGCCGCCATCCGCTACCTCGTATCCACGAGCGGGCGGTGGGACGTGACCGGCGACGGGATTCCGGTCTGCCAGGAGGACCTGGTGGGAACGCTGTTGTCGTTCTCGCCGATCGTCGTCGATGCGCTGCGAAAGCTCGGCGTCCGCATCGACGACCAGGAGGCGGAGGACTACCACTACCGCTGGCGCGTGATCGGGCAGATGCTCGGCATCGATCCCGCCGCGATCCCAGGTGACATCACCCAGGCGCGCGAGCTCACCGAGGAGATCGCCAGGCGCAGCCACCGCCGCTCGGACGAGGGCATCCTGATGACTCGCGCGCTGTTCGAGCTGCACTCAGGCTCATTGCCGGCCGGGTTCGAGGGGGCGGCGCCCGCGCTCACGCGCTACCTCCTCGGCGACGAGGTCTGCGATCTCGTCGGGCTCCCGCGCAGCCGGTGGGACAAAGCGATGAACTGGCAGTCCAGCGTCGGGCGTGTGCTCGACCGCGCCCAGTCGGCGCGGGGACCGGTTGGCTCCCTCACGAAGATGGTCGGTGCGGGCATCCTCAACCAGCGGGTCGTCGGATTGGCCGGCCGCCCCAGCGCCAGCTTCTCGATTCCCGTGCCTCCCGAGCTCCATCGCCGCTGGACGGCGAGCGGCGTGTTCCCACGTATCGACCCCGAGCTCATCGAGATCGCGCAGGCGGAGCAGGCGTGACCGTCCAGACCTCGATCGACCCGGCAGCGATCCGCGCCGCCCTGGACAGCGCGCGCGAGGTCCTGTGGCGCACCCAGCGCCCGGACGGTTCGTGGGAGTCGCTGTGTGACATGGGCGCGATCCCCACCGCCCAGGTGCTCGTCGCCGTTCATGCCGCCGGAGCTCTCGATCCGGCCGACGCCGCGGACGGCGCGCGGTGGCTGCGCAGCCGCCAGGCCGACGACGGCTCCTATCGGTCTCACCCGACGGCCACCGAGGGCGACCTCGGCGCGACCGCCTCAGCCTGGGCAGCCCTCCACGTGTGTGCGCCGGACGCCAGCGCCGAGGCGATCGCCCGAGCCCGGGATTGGGTTGAGGCCCACGGCGGGATCGCCGCTGTCGTCGAGGCGTTCGGGCGCGGGGATCCGGCGGTCGTGTACGTGGCGCTCGCGGGGCTGATCGAACCGTCCGAGCTGCCGTGCCCGCCGATGCTGCCGGCGCTGATCCGGCCGGTCGTGAGGTTCATGGAGCGGCGCTTTCACTCGGGCATCCTGATGGTGAGCGGGGCTCTGACCCTGATCGCCCACCGGCTCCGAGGGGACTGGGGGTCGGATGGTCCCCCTCCCGGCCAGATCGCGCGACGGTTCGCCGCCCGCACGCTCACCCTGCTCGGGACCTTCCAGAACCGCGATGGCAGCTGGAACGCGAGCACGATCCAGACGGCGCTGATCCTGCCCGCGCTCCCCGCTGCGGGACTCCCCGCCGCCCACCCGATGGTGGCGCGGACCGTCGCCTGGCTCGAGGCCCAGCGCGTGCGCGACGCCGACGGCCTGCACTTTGAGGCGTTCGGCAGTCCCGTGTGGTGCACCGCGGGCAACGTCCGCGCGTTGATCGCGGCCGGCGCGGCGCCCGACGACGCTCGCCTGGTTCGCGCGCTCGACTGGCTGATCGGCGCTCAGTCGAGGATCGAGCAGCCCGACGTTGACAATCGCAACCCGGGCGCGCCACGGGTGGGGGGCTGGGCCTTCCAGGTGGGGAACGAGACGATGGTCGACAACGACGACACCGGCGCGGTGCTGACCGCCTTCGGCGCCGCGCTCGGCGGGGCCTCGCTTGACCCGGAAACCGGCGGCCGCGTGCGGGCTTCGCTCGATCTGGGACGCGACTGGCTGCTCGGCATGCAGAACCCGGACGGCGGCTGGTCGGCGTTCGTCCACGGTCTGCCGGGCAAGCGCCCGGGGCCGCTGTTCACCGGACCGGTGGAGGTGTCGGTCGACGATCCGATCGCGGCCGTGCGTACGCTGCTCGACCCGCCGCGTGAGCTCGGGGATCCATCGACCGAGGATCTGACCGGCCGCGTGCTCGACGGCCTCGGCCGCGTCGGCCTGACCACGTCCGCGCCCGCCGTGCGGCGGGCGATCGAGTTCCTGCGCGCCCAACAGTTCGACCACGGCGGGTTCTGGGGCCGGTGGACCGTCAACTACCTGGCTTCAACGGCGTGCGTGCTCGAGGGCCTCGCCCGCGTCGGCGCCGATATGTCCGAGCCCTGGGTCCGCCGCGCGGTCGGCTTCGTGCTCGAACGCCAGAACGAGGATGGGGGATGGGGCGAGCTGCCCGATTCCTACCGCGACCCGGGCCTCGCCGGACGCGGTCCGAGCATGCCGCCGCTCACCGGCCTCGTCCTGACCGGGCTGATCGACGCCGGCGAGGGAACATCCGACGCGGTGGCGCGGGGCATTGCCTACCTGCTCGGCCAGCAACACGCGGACGGCACGTGGCCGCACGCCAACTGGCTTCAGGCGATCGTTCCGCCCGACACGTTCTACATCCTGGCCGAGGCCGCCAGGCACTATCCCATCGAGGCGCTCGCCCGCTACCTCGAGCCGGCCTGATTCGCCCGCTACTCGGGATGCGGGAACTGCGTACCCGTCACCGCGTCCCACATGCGATCGGTCATCGCCGCGCGCTGACGCATGCCTTGCCTGACCCGATGCCGCTGCTGCCGCTCGCGCAGCCCGCACGGGCGCTCGGCGTGCCAGCGCTGCGTGCCCGAGCGAGTCGCGTCGTAGAACACCAGGTTGCACCCGTGGCGGGCGCAGCGCTTCAGACGCGATGGCTCGAGTTCGCTCAGCTCGTCCATCGCCCTGATCAGCAGTGATGCTGAGGCCGAGGCGCGCCGCGGGCGCACCGTCCTCCGCAGAGCTCCGTCAGGTCGTAACTCAAGCGCGTACGTCGCGTTCTGTTGCGCCGCCAGCGCGTTGAGCGCGGGTAGCGGGGGCGGCGAGCCATCGATCAAGGCGTCGACGACCGCGACGACCTTGCCCTGCAGGGCGCGCATCGCCTTGAGCTCCCGCGGCTGGATGGGGCGGTCGAGAAACGAGCCGAGCAGCTCGTTGGCGCTCGCTGTGTCCGCGAGCGCGTCGTGGACGAACGGTGCGGAGGCGTGGGGAGGACGCCTCGCCGCCCGTGCGTTCGCGAGCGCGACGACGAGCGCGGCGTCGATCACAGCGCGGCGCCGACGATACGGCGGCGAGGCTCGCGGACGAGCTCGTCGACGCGCTTCGCGTTCGGATGCGACGCGTAGCTCATCGCTGCGTCCGCGGCCTCGCGGCTCGCCCAGCGAACGACGACGAACAGATGGCCCGGGTCGTCGAGATCTTGGATCAGCTCGTGCTCGACGTAGCCATCGAACGAGAGCATGTCGCGCCAGATCGCCTTCGTGGCCATGATCCCGTCCTCTGCGGTGTCAGCCGGGAACCGGGATTCCCAGATCGAGTAGACGCTCATCGAGGGCTCCTTCCTTCCTAACGGTCTATACACAAAAAGACCGTTACACATTACCGGATCGTCGACTGAGTACGATCGGCGTTGTGGAGATCCGCGAACTGCTCGCGTCGGACGGTCCGGCCGTTCACAGCTTGCTCGGGGACCCTGACGTGGCCGCCTGGTTTCGATCCGGCGGCCCGTTCACGCTCGAGGAGTGCGAGGACATGGTGGCCAAGAAGGTCGCCCATCGCGTGGCCCACGGCTTCGGCTGGTATCTCGCTTGGGAGGACGACGACTGTGTCGGGTGGAGCCTCGCCCAGTACTGCATCGTCGATGGTCTGAGCGAGGTCGAGATTGGCTGGACCGTCGCCTCGTCGCGTTGGCGCCGGGGCATCGGCACCCTTCTCGGCGATCGTGCGCTCGCCGAGGTTGCGCCGCTCGGGCTTGGACGGCGTCATCGCATACGCGCGCGAGGACAACCCCGCCTCGCACGGAGTCATGCGCAACCTCGAGATGACCTACGAGAAGAGCTTCGTTTGGCGAGGCCTGCCGCACGTGCTCTACCGCAAGCAGCATGTCGATGATCCCGCCGCTCGAGGAAGGCGTCGACCACGTTCGCGGTCCGGCGGATTCGAAGATGATCGTCGAATACGGCGACTACGAGTGCCCATACTCGCGCCAGGCGTACCGGGCGATCCAGCATGTCGTGGCCGAGCTCGAGGGGGCGGTGCGCTTTGCCTTTCGCCACTTCCCGCTCACCGAGATCCATCCCCACGCCCTCGCGGCGTCTCGCGCGGCGGAGGCCGCCGAGCGCCAGGACCGGTTCTGGGAGATGCACGACCTGCTCTTTCACCGCCAGAAGGCGCTCGAGGACGACGACCTACGAGCTACGCGTCCGAGCTCGGGCTGGACGTCGAGCGCTTTGACGGCGACCGGACGGGCGATGCCGTGCTCGACCGCATCGAGCGCGACTTCCGCAGCGGGATCGAGTCCGGTGAGGTGCTCGGCACCCCGACGCTTTTCATCGACGGTGTCGTCCATCTCGGCGGCTACGACGCAGAGACATTGTTGGAGGTGCTGGCACGATGAGGGAGGAAAGCTGATGGCCACCTGGATCTTCGAACCCGGACACACCGAGGCCGAGTTTCGCGCGCGTCACATGATGGTTACCTGGGTGCGCGGCCTGTTCAAGGACATCCATGGACGCATGGAGCTCGACTGGGACCACTGCCTCGACGCGACCTTCGAGGGGGAGATCGACGCGGCGGGGATCTGGACCGGCGAGTCACAGCGTGACGACCACCTGCGTAGCGCCGACTTCTTCGACGTCGAGAACCACCCGAAGATCACGTTCGCCGGGCGCTTCACCGAGCGCACCGGCGGCACCACGTTCGCGGGTACGGTCGATCTCACGCTCCGCGGCGTGACCAGGACCGTCCCGCTCGACATCGTCTCCCTCGGCGAATGGAAGACCCCGTTCTGGGTCGGCGACGAGAACAAGGGCGAGCTTCGCCGCATCGGCTTCGAGGCGACCGCGAAGATCAACCGCCACGATTTCGGCGTCTCTTGGCAGGACGAGATCCCAGGCGGCGGTGTCGTCGTCGGCAACGAGATCGAGCTCACCCTGGACGTCGAGGCGATCCTGCTCGACGACCTCGAGCGAGACCGGCGCGATCGAGTACTACCGCTAGCTCGCGGGAGCGGCACCCTCGCTCGCGGCCGGCTCGCTGGTGGACCGCTCGCTGGTGGCCTGCGCGCTCGTGGCCCGCGCGCTCGTGGCCCGCGCGCTCGTGGCCCGCGCGCGCGCCGCCAGATCCGCCGGCTGCACGACGGTGGCCGCCCCGAACCGCGGTGTCATCGCCTCGAGGAAGAGCTGCCCGAGCAACGCGGCGGCAACGAGCGCGACGAATGCGACCGGCGCGATGCCGCCACCGACAGCCGCCACGATAATCGCCACGGCGGTCAGCGCGAGCCGGCCGAGGAATGTGCGGTCTGAAGCGAGGTCCATTCGGCTCCAAGATGGATGATCGCCAGAGACAAAGCGAACGCCGCGACGCCGCCGGCCAGCGCCCAGCGAGCACCCGCATTCAGGTTCAGGCTGCGCTCCGTGGATGATGGCGAGCTTGGTGCCTTCGCCGAACGAGGCCACGCCGGCCAGCAGGATGAAATGGGAGTAGACGAAGATCAGTCCGAGCGCCCCGCGCCCGACCACGGAGGTGTCGGCGAGGTCGAAATAGATCCACCACAGGCAGAGCGTCATCAGGAAGCCGATGCCGGCGATGAACCAGGACGGCACGGTGAACTCGAATCCAGCCACTCCTGCGACCGCGACAACCACTGATTCGCCGAGCACGATGATGAAGAACGTGCCGAAACGCTCGGTGAGGTGTGAAACCACGACGCGTGGCAGCGCTCAGCGTCCTCCAGGCACGAGTCGGTATCGCGAGGTCGATCACCATGGCGATGCCCCAGAGCACGTAGCGCAATGGACTGGAGACGAAGATCGACACCAGCCAGAGCCCGGTCGTAAACGAATAGCCGGCGATGTATGTCTCAGCGAGGGTGCGAGCTTCGCCGTGAAGGTGGTACCAGGAGCGGCCGTAAAACGCGATGAGGAACGCGCGGAGAATGACGTAGCAGGCGGCGAACGCGATCCCGCCGCCGTGGCCCGCCATCACGACGCGGGAAGAGTTGACCGCGATCGCCGCGATCGCGAGCATCCCGCCCGACTTCCCCAGCCGGAAGACCAGGTCATCGGTGTCAAACCGGTTGGCGTACAGCGTGTAGAGAATCCACGCCCAGAAGATCACCACGAACAGGCCCGCAAAGCGTGCGAACACAACCACGGAGGGATCCCGGGCGAGCGCGGCGCCGAGCTGGCTGACTGCCGCGACGAACACGAGATCGAAGAACAGCTCGAACCAAGTCGCATGCCGCTCCTCGTCCGGGTCGGAGGTGATCCGAGGCCGCGGCGGCTCGAGGCGAAACGTTCCGCCCGCGCCCAGATTCCGACCCGCCGGCGGCGCGTCGCGTTCCGCCGTGTTATCGGAGCCAGGCTTGGCCGGCCGCCTTGGTGTCGTCAACGCTGACGGCTCGCCACGGGACTACATCTTTTCACCGCGGTGCTCAGGTCATGAGCTGGCGGCAGACCACTTCGACCACCGTTCCCGTGCCTGGGTGTCCGGGATCGCCCTCGTAGCCAGGGTCCACCTGGACGAGCGCTACCTCGGAGGTGTCACCGGAGATGACCGGCCGGTCTTGGCGATTGTGCTCGACACGACCATCGGCACCACGCCGCTGAGCGTGGGGGGCGGGTCCGTCTCGCCCGCGGGATGAGTCATATGCATCTGCTCGTTGATCGACGACCCCGTTGGCTGATCAGCGGGCGGGCGTCGCTAATCCGTGAAGGATCGGGGCGCCAGCCGGACAGGAGTACGAACAGGAGCGCGCCCTGAACGCCCAATAACCGTAGGATTCCGGTTGCACGGCGAACCCTCAGGCCATCGGGATGAGTTCAAGCATCACCGGAGAGACGTTCAAGATCGGCGCTCACGTCGAGGCGACCGACGGGCGCTGCGGGCACGTGACCCGCGTGATCATCGACCCAGTCGCCGACTCGCTCACCCATCTCGTCGTCGAGCCGGGGCACCGCGAGGTCGGTGCGCGTCTCGTGCCGATCGATCTCGTCGCACGGATCGAAGAGGACCAGATCCGGCTCAGCTGTACCAAGCAGCAGTTCGAGCAGCTCGACGAGGCAGACGACATCCAGTTCCTCCCGGTCGACGCCGACGCCACGGGCTACGGCCCTGACGCCTCCGCGTGGCCCTATTACGGGATCGGCACGCCGCTCGGCCACCATCCTCAACCGATCTACACCGACCGCGTGCCGCTCGGCGAGGTCGAGATTCGTCGCGGCGACGCTGTGCATGCGACCGATGGGCTGGTCGGGGCGATCGAAGGTCTCGTGATCGACCCAGCCGACCATCACGTCACCCACGTGATCCTGCAGGAGGGGCATTTCTGGGGCCGCAAGCAGGTCGCGATTCCGATCGGCGCCGCCAACCGGGTGGCCGACGAGGTTCGGGTCGACCTCACCAAAGAGCAGATCGAGGCGCTGCCGCCGGTCAGCCTCAAATCTCACCGCTGAGCCCGGACGCCCCCACCGGCCGACCATTGTCGACGCCGGTCGGATAGGCTCCTACCGAGCAGGGGATCGCGCGGGGACCAATGAGGCAGATTCTCCATCGGGGCACGATATTTGGCTGCGCGCTGACGCTTGTGACATGCGCCGCTGGGTGGCTCGCGTCCGCCGCGTACGCCTCCGATTCGATCTATTGGACGAGCTACATGAACTCCGGCGCCATTCGGCTCGGAGACCTGGGCGGGTCGGGCGCCCACGACCTGCTCACCGGCGAAAGCAGCCCCGAGGGTGTCGCCATCGACCCCGCCGCGGGGACGATCTACTGGCCCGCGTGGAGAAATGATTGGAGCAAAAGGCCCCGGGTGGTGGGCCTTTCCCGTTTGCGGGGATTTCTGACCTTCGCTTGACCTTGTCTTGACCCTGCCGGATCGGTCCTATGAGATCAAAGGTCGGGTGCCCGAGCCAGGGCTGAACCTCCACCACGTTGCGGCCCTCGGCGCACCTCGACGACCCGGGTTCATCCCCGTCACCTCCGTGCGAGAACTCGAACGTCTAGGAATGAAACTCGATCTGATAACGCCGCTCTTGCCGCGACGTACGCTTTGGGGAGGTCGACCGCCGGCCACTTGCGTCCAAGGAGCACAGACCATGACGGAGCACAAGCCATTCATCGATTTCGAGAACCTGCCGGCCCCGACCGAGGGTTTTCTCGTCACCCAATTCCTCACGGTGCGGAGCGTCTCGAAGTCGCGCGCGTTCTACTCCGAGGTGCTCGGCGGCCAGGTCGTGCTGGAGGAGAACCCGTGCATGATCAAGCTCTCGAACTCGTGGCTGATCATGAACCCAGGTGGGGGCCCTACCCCTGACAAGCCGGACGTCTCGATCGTGAACTACGAGCCGGGTAACACGGTCTCGAGCTTCCTGAACCTGCGCGTTGCCGATGTCCAGGCGTGCTACGAGCAGTGGAGCTCAAAGGGGGCCGAGTTCGTCACCCCACCGATCGATCGCGGCGCCGAGATCCGCTGCTACATGCGAGACCCCGACGGTTACATGATCGAGGTGGGCCAGTCCACCGGCCTGCTCGTCGGCAAGCTCGCAAAGAAGCGCCCCGAAGATCTACCCGGTTAGCGGTCAGTCGCCGACTTCCCCTTGGCCCAGTCCGTGGCGTGATTTGTGGTGCTGGTCACGCCGTTTGCGGGACTCCACGTCCGGGCAGCACTCGGTCGAGCTGGTTGCGCGAGGTGATGCCGAGCTTGCTGAACACCTTGCGGAGGTGGTAGGCGACGGTGTGCTGGCTGATGAACAGTCGCGCGCCGATATCGGCGTTCGAGAGGCCCTCGCTGGCGAGTCTGGCGATCTGAGCCTCCTGAGGAGTGAGCTCGTCGAGGGTCTCGACCGTTCGTTTGCGGACGCGCTCGCCCGTGGCCAGGAGCTCTCGCTCGGCCCGCGCGGCGAACGCGTCGGTGCCCATGCTGGTGAACATCTCAAGCGCGGTGCGTAGTTGTTCTCGGGCGTCGAGGCGGCGGCGCTCCCGTCGCAGCCATTCCCCGTAGAGCAGGTGCGTGCGGGCGAGGTCGAGCCGGACTCGGTTACCGGAGAGGTGCACGATCGAGTCGCGGTACAGGCGGTCGGCGGCCTCGCCCTCGCTTAGGAGCGCGCCCACACGGGCTTCGATTCCGAGCGCCCACTCCGAGCTGACCACACGGGTGCGCCCAGATAGCCACTCCAGGGCGGACTCGAGCAGCACCGTGTCGCCGGTCCTTGATGCCGCCTCGGCAAGCTCGGGCACCAGGAACGGGCCGTGTCCGACCAGATCGTGTTGGAACGCTTCCCGGGCGGCGTCGCGCGCGGCGTCGTGACGGCCAAGGCCGTTATAGAGCACCGATCTCGCGTAGGCGTTGGACGTCCATCGGCGCGCGGCCGCCTCCTCCGCGGTGGCCTCGATCAGCTCAGACGCCCGCTCCTCCTGGCCGCGCCACGCAGCGAGAATCATCGGCGCGTTCACTAGCGGTAGATTCCCGCTCGCCTCAGCGACCAACTGGGCTTCGTCGATCGTCGAGCTGGCCGCAGTCACCTCGCCGGCGAGCAGCTGGCTTCTCGCCAGGAAGCTGAGCGCGAACCGCAGATGCACGAGCGCGCCCGCGTCGCGGGCGACCTGCACGCGGCGGGACGCGAGGAGATGGAAGGCCTCGACATCCCACAGCTCGAGGGCAACGATCGCACTGGCTCTGTTGCTTGTGAGCGACAGCGAGCGACCGACATCCGCGTCGGTGATATCCGATGCGAGTAGGAGCTCGAGCCCGCGGGCGAGCGCCGGCGCCGCAGCCGCGTACCCGTCCGTTACGCGGGTCGCGAACGCGTCGAGCAGAACATCAGCGGCGCGGGGCGGGGTGGGGCGGGATCGCGCCGCCCGCGCGGCCTCAGCGATCGCTCGCGCGCCACCCGCGACTTCGAGGTCTCCGACCATCGCGCCCCCGAGCGCCTCGAGGTACGTCTCGCGCGCCAGCTCGGGATCAAGCGGCTCGAGGCGTCTCGCCGCGCTCGCCAGCAGGCGCCCGGCGTCGTCGCCACGCTGCTGTTCCAATGCGATGCGGCCCCCCAAAAGCTCGGCCTGCGCGCGCCCGAACTCGTCCAGCGGTCCGGCTTCGGCCGCTACCAAGAGCCCGAGCGCGGCGTCAAGTGCGCCCGAGTTGCGCTTCGCTGAGGCGGCTGCAAGCAGGCGCTGTCCGCGGCGATCCGGGTCACTCGTCAGCAGCGCCGATCGCTCGTGAATCGCCGCGGCGGCGGCCAGTCCGCCTCTCGCCTGGGCCCGGCCGGCCGCCCGCTCCAGTTCAGCGGCGACGTCCTCGTCAGGTCCGGATGCCGCCTCGGCCAGGTGCCACGCGCGCCGGTCGGGATCAACCCGCGCGTCGGTCGCCATTCCCAGCGCCCGGTGCACTAGGCGCCGTTCGTTCGGCGCGGCCGCTCGGTAGATCGCCGAGCGCACCAACGGATGACGAAAGCGCACCCTACCGTCGATCTCGATCAGGCCGGCCGACACCGCCGGCTCAAGCATCACGCCCGCGATCCCGAGCCGCTCGGCCGCCCGCCCCAAGAGCGCTCCGTCACCGAGAGGCTCCGCCGCCGCGACCAACAAAAGCCGCTGGGTCTCCGCCGGAAGCGCCTCCCACCGGTTCACAAAGCTCTCCTCGATCCTGCCCGACAACGACAGCGCCCCGGGCAAGCCGAACCCGCCCGCCAACTGCGCCGCCGAAAGCCCCCGCGGCAACTCCAACAGCGCCAACGGGTTTCCCCGCGTCTCGGCCAACAGCTCATCGGCGACCCCCTCGTCCAGCCGTCCCGGGATCACCGACACCAACAACGATCGCGCATCGGCACCTCGAAGACCCCCCACAACCAGCCCCGGCAAACCCGTCAACAGGTCGCTCTGCTCACGCACAGCGAACAACATCACCACCGACTCCGCCAACAGCCGTCGCGCCACGAACGCCACACACTGAGCGGATGCCCGGTCTAACCACTGCGCGTCATCGACCACGCACACGAGCGGGCGGTCGTCCGCCACCTCGGAGAGGAGGCTCAACACCGCCAGGCCAACCAAAAAGCGATCCGCCACCGGGCCAGCGCGCAACCCGAACGTGGTCATAAGAGCGTCGCGCTGCGGCGCCGGAAGCCGATCAAGCCGATCAAGCACGGGCGCGCACAACTGATGAAGCGCCGCGAACGCGAGCTCCATCTCCGACTCAACCCCCACCGCACGCACAACACTCAGGTCCGACGCCGAGCCAATCGCGTACTCGAGGAGCGCGGTCTTCCCCACCCCGGCCTCGCCCTCCAACACCAGCACCCCACTTCGCCCAGCCCGCGCCCCATCGAGCAGCCGATCGAGCACCGCACACTCGTCGCGCCGACCGCGCAGCATCAGCCCCCCGGAACCGAATGACCACCAGCCATGGGCAAGGCGATCCTAGAACCAAACGCTCCACGAGGAAACCCCACGCGGGTCGTTGGCCACCGCACGACCCATCCCGGAAACCGGCCATCCGGCGGGCTAACGCATTCGCCCTCGCCGGGGCACTGGCGCGCGACCGCATCCGCGAGCAAGGAAAAATCCGCGGCGAGTCGGTGCTCGCCGCGCGCGCGTCGGACGCAACGTCGCAATCGCCGCCGATCCGGGGTTGCTGCTTCGGACCTGGCGAGACCGCAAGCGGCACTGCGCTCGCGACAGACGGAGAGGGGCGGCTTGGGGGTCTGTGCTCACGGACGTCGAGCGTTAGGATGGCGCTGACCATGGGTGGCGGTGATTCGGCTCCCGGAGGGCTGGTGCTGCGCGGTCGCCGACACGAATGCGCGGTGCTCGACGCGCTGCTCAACGGAGCGCGTAACGGCCGGAGCGGGGTGCTGGTCCTACGCGGCGAGGCGGGGATTGGGAAGACGGCGCTCGTCGGATACGCGATCAAATCCGCGACGGATCTGACGGTGCTCCAGGCGGCCGGCTGCGAGGCGGAGATGGAGCTGGCGTTCGCGGCGTTGCATCAGTTGTGTGCACCGCTGCTCGATCGCCTGGACGGCCTTCCCGGTCCCCAGCGCGACGCGCTGGCCACAACGTTCGGAGTGAGCGCCGGCGCGCCGCCTGACCGTTTCTTCGTCGGGCTGGCGGTGCTTGGTGTGTTGTCCGATGCCGCGGAGGAGTGCCCGCTCTTGTGCGTGATTGACGATGCGCAGTGGTTGGACCGGGCGTCTGCGCAGGCGTTGGCGTTTGTGGCGCGGAGGCTTTTGGCGGAGCCGGTGGTGATGTTGTTCGCCGCGCGTGAGCCGAGCGACCTGCTCGCAGCTCTGCCGGAGCTGGTGGTCGAGGGCCTAGGGGATGCCGATGCGCGGGCGCTGTTGGCGTCGGTGATCCCGGGGCGGTTGGACGAACGGATCAAGGACCAGCTGCTGGCCGAGACACGCGGGAACCCGTTGGCGTTGTTGGAGCTCCCGCGGGGGCTCAGTGCGGCGAAGCTGGCCGGCGGCTTCGGCTTACCCGGAGCGCTGTCCCTGCAAAGCAGGATCGAGGCGAGCTTCTTGGCGCGACTGGAGGCCGTGCCGGGGGAAGCCCAGCGGCTGCTCGTGGCGGCGGCGGCGGACCCAACCGGCGATCCGGCCCTGTTGTGGCGTGCGGCCGAGCAACTCGGGATCACCGGCTCGGCGCTCCAGGCCGCCCAGTCCACCGGGCTTATCGAAATCGACGGCAGGGTGCGGTTTCGCCATCCGCTCGTGCGCTCGGCGGCGTACCGGGCGGCGCCGCCGGATCAACGGCGTCGGGTGCACCGCGCGTTGGCGGATGCGACCGACGCGCAGGCCGACCCTGACCGGCGCGCTTGGCATCTGGCCGAGGCGGCGGCCGGTCCGGACGAGGATGTCGCCGCCGACCTGGAGCGGGCCGCCGGTCGGGCGCAGGCGCGCGGCGGCCTGGCCGCCGTGGCCGCCTTCCTCGAGCGTGCCGCGGCGTTGACGCCGGACCCTGTTCGGCGTGCGCAGCGGGCGTTGGCGGCGGCACAGACGAGGTACGAGGCCGGGGCGCTCGACGACGCCCTCGCGCTCCTCGCCACCGCGGAGACTGGCGGGGTCGATGATCTCCAGCGCGCGCGCGTGCATCTTCTGCGCGCGCAGATCGCCTTCGTCGTGCAGCGCGGCGGCGACGCTCCCGCGCTGCTGCTGGAGGCCGCCAGGGCGCTCGAGGCGATCGACCCGGACCGGGCGCGCACCACCTATCTCGAAGCGCTCGAGGCGGCCCGGTTCGCCGACCGGCTCGCCCGCGGCGCGGACGTCGTCGAGGTGAGCAAGGCGGCGCTGGCCGGCCCCGCCCCGCGCCAGCCGCCGCGGCCGACCGATCTCCTCCTTGAGGGGATGGCGATGCTGCCCGTCGACGGTCACGACGCGGCCGTGCCGATCCTCAAGGCTGCGCTGAGCGCATTCCGCGAGGAGGCCGTCCTCCCACCCGAGGAGTCGCGCTGGCTCTCGTTCGCCTGCCGCGCCGCGTGGGACGTCTGGGACGAGGAGAGCTGGAGGCTGCTCGCGACGCGAGAACTCGGGCGAGCCCGTGATGCCGGAGCTCTCACGGCCATGCCGCTGCTACTCACCTCGCTCAGCTACCTCCAGGTCCTCTGCGGCGAGCTGTCCAAGGCCGAGTCGCTGCTCGACGAGATCCGGGCGATCACCGCGGCGACCGGCATCCCCGCTCATCGCTACGTCGAGATTTGGGTCGCGGCGCTTCGCGGGCGCGAGCCGGAGCTGTTGGCGCTGGTCGAGGACTTTACGACGGATGCGAAGGCGCGAGGAGAGGGCTTCGCGCTGGCGTTCGCGGGGCAGGCCCGCGCGGTCCTGTACAACGGACTGGGTCGATACGGGGAGGCCTTCGCCGCGGTGCGTGAGGCCGTCGACGTCGCACCCTATTCCGAGCTGAGCACGCCCAGCGCGGTCGCCGAGCTGGTGGAGGCGGCCGCTCGAGCCGGAGAGCGCCGCATCGCGGAACGGGCGCTTGAGCGGCTAACGCTCAGCACCCGGCCCAGCGGCGGCGATTGGGCGCTCGGGATCGACGCCCGCTCGCGCGCGCTACTCAGCGACGGCGACGCCGCCGATCGCCTCTACCAGGAGGCCATCGAGCGATTACAGCGAACCCGCGTGCGCGTGCAGCTCGCGCGGACTCACCTGCTCTATGGCGAGTGGCTGCGGCGCGAGCGGCGCCGCTTCGACGCCCGCGACCAGCTGCGGACCGCGCTCGAGCTGTTCACCAGCATGGGCGCCGAGGGGTTCGGCGCGCGCGCCGAGCGCGAGCTGCTGGCCACCGGCGAGCGCGTCCGCAGGCGCCGGATCGAGACCCGCGAGCAGTTGACCGCCCAGGAGGCTCAGGTCGCGCGGCTCGCCCGCGACGGGCTGTCGAACGCGGAGATTGGCGCGCGCCTGTTCATCAGCCAGCACACGGCCGCGTATCACCTGCGCAAGGTATTCAGCAAGCTCGGCATCACCTCGCGCAACCAGCTCCGACGGGTGCTGCCCGAGAGCGCGAGCGTCGGTCAGGTCGCGTAGCCGCCGGCTTATTCTGGGGTCAGCAGGCACCACCCGAGCGGATCGCGGAAAGGATCTGCTAGCGCCCGAGCAAGGCGGCAATAAGGTTGACCGTGACCGCCACGATCACAGTCCCGAATAGGTAGGACAGGACGCGTGGTGCAATGCGCAGCGGCGGACGCGCGTTGCGGCGAGATCGGTGTCTGAAACCTGGAAGCACATCCCGATGGCGAGCGCGAGGTAGGCGAAGTCAAGGTATTCCGGCGTTTCACCGTGCAAGTCGATGCCGCCGTCCGGCGGGCTGCAATAAGACCTTGCGTAGCGGAGCACGTACACGGTGTGGATCGAGGTCCATGCCAGCGCCACGCTGCCTATCGCTAGAGCCGAAAGGAGCCTGCGCGCCGGGGCATCCGCGCTGCCGGCCTGCACGAGAGTGAATGCCACCGCGATCAGGCTGGCGGCGCCGGCGCCGATGAGGACCGCCTCTCGGCGCCTGGGTTTGCGTCCGCGCTTGACACTTCGCCCGATAGATACCGGCGATGCCGGATGCAAGAACCCATCGTTCCCCTGATCTTGTCCTGAGGACGGCCGGACGGATACGAGGACGGGCTGTGCGCGCCCGGGGGGCTGGGTCACATCGTCTCCGGGCGTCCGCTTAGACCCTGAGCCAGATGATCTCGCTGTGAAAGGTCCGGCGGTCGGGCGAGGGTCGGTCGGACGCGATGATGCTCAACCGTCCGCCCTCGATGCTGACTCCTCGGACTTGGTCGTCGCGTTGCCAGTTCGGGAACAATGAGACGTCGACGTGATGGGTGACGGTCCCGTTGTCGACATCGACGGTGAACGGCCCGGCGTAGGCGATGAAGTGCCTGGCCTGTTTTCGTAGTCGTCGGGGCTTAGGGTCTGTGGAAAGCGTACGTCCGTCGTTCCACGGTCAGCTTGTGCCTCGGCCGCTCGCCTAATACCCGGAAGCAGTCGGTGTTCCGCCGGTCGATGACGATGGATGCGTGATCTGTGTGCCAGCTGGGGAGAGCACGTACCACGGGGCACCAAAACCCGTGGAGCCTTGACCGTTGGTCCGGCCGGATGCGGTGTCACCCGTGAACAGGTAGAGCGGATGGCCATCGTAGGTCACTTGCTCACTCCCGTCCGCTCGTTTGCTCGTCCCGAGCAGCGATTGCTTCACGCCGTTACCAGCCGTCGGCTTCCCGGTGCTCACGAGCGGCGGCCACGCCGCTGCGCAGGCGCCGGTGCACGCGCTCTTCGTGCCCATGTCCGCCCGGAACAAGTAAAGGGTTCTGCCCTGGGAGTTGACCAGGATCGTCCCCAACGTGCTGCTTGCGAGATCGACGGTGGCTGACGACGGGTCAGTCGACTGTGCCGGGGCGGCGGCACTCCCGGTCCCCGTGTTCGTTTGCTTGGTGGTGCTCGAGCTGGTGCTTCCGCACGCGGCTACCGCTAGGCCGCTCAATGCGATGACGGCAACGGCGGCGGGCGAGTGAGAGTTTCTGGTTCGGATCATCGTTACCTCCTTGGTAACTCGATTGGATGTCGGTTCAGTCCGGTCGCCCCCTCTTAGGCGGTGGAGGCGACGTTGACCGTGTCGTGTGATGAGCTCGCGGCGGCCATCGCTGCCGCCGCGGTGCTCCTGGTGCGGCTATCGGCGCAGGCACTCACTGCGACGGACTTCGGCGCATGCGCCAACGCGCTCGCGCGGAGTTTGAGTCCGTGTCGTCTCACGAGAAACGCCCTTAGGCTGGAAAGTGCCACCGGACGAGCGCCGGCCATCCGGCGGGCGCTGTCCAGCCTCGGTCGGGGTCGCTCCGATGTTCACTTGTGGGACCGTCGACCGGTTCGGTCGTGCCGGCGCCTGAGAAACCTTAGGCTGAGCAATCCCATTATCGCGCGCTTCATGTCTTCACCTCGGGGTTGTATTGGGCGGGTGATCTGAAACTCGGTTCAAACCATGCCGCGCCGGAGACGCCGCGCGTGTGCCGGGTATAACGAAGAGTTCTACCGGCGACGGACGTATATCGGTAGAGCAGCATGAGCGGTCGCGCCCGGAGATAGTTCAGCGTGTCATGCTGCGTATTACCTGGTGACGCTCCGTCTTCCGTGAGTCGCTCGAGATGGAAGCCGTCTGGCGTCTGCGTGACCAGCAAGGCCTTGAGATGGGGCGACGGCGGACACTGCGGCATGCCGGGCAAAGGACGCGGTTTCATGCTGTGCTTTGCGAGCCGAAGCCGGCGAGGAAACCTCGGCACAGTACGTACCGTCGACCAGGCGTTTCCGGCTGAGCGTGTCCATAGCGCATCTTGTCATGCCGAGCTGTCTCGGTAGGCTGCGATCTCCGACTCGAAAGGGTTCTCATGATGTCTCCTGATGCGACTCCTACTTGCGGCCGTAGTCTGCGATCGACCATCTCCTCCAGCGGCGAGTTGCGGCTGGAGTTGGCCGAATGTGATGTTCCCGAGCCTGGCGGCAGTGAGGTGGTCGTGGCCGTCGAAGCGTCGCCGATCAACCCCTCGGATCTCGGCGTACTGCTGGGTGCCGTCGCGCCTGGCGCGCTGCTGCCAGACGGGTCGGATCTCGTCGGTGCCGTTCCCGAGGCGGCGTTGGCCCTGTATCGCGACCGGCTGGACAAGCCGCTGCCGGTCGGCAACGAGGGCGCCGGCACCGTGATCGCGGCGGGCCCGGACGCGACCGCGCTGATCGGCCAGCGCGTCGCGCTGTTCGGCGGGTCGATGTGGGCTGACTACCGCGTAGCCGGCGCGGCCGCCGTCGTGGAGCTACCCGACGACGTGAGCACCGCCGATGGCGCGGCGCTGTTCATCAATCCGCTCACGGCGCTATCGATGGTCGAGACAATGCGCGCCGAGGGCCATAGCGCCCTCGTCCACACCGCCGCCGCCTCCAACCTCGGGCAGATGCTCGTGCGGATCTGCGCCGCCGACGGCATCGGCCTGGTGAACATCGTGCGCCGCGCCGAGCAGGCCCAGGTGCTGCGCGACCTCGGCGCGATTCATGTCGTCGACTCCTCGGAGCCGGATTTCACCAAGCGGCTCACCGACGCGATCCGCGAGACCGGCGCAACCCTGGCCTTCGACGCCATCGGCGGCGGCTCGCTGGCGGGGGAGATCCTCACCGCCATGGAACGCGCGCAGCCGCCGCTCACGTCGTACACGCCCTACGGAACCACGGTGCACAAGCAGGTCTATATCTACGGCTCGCTCGATTTCTCCCCGACCGTCATCGATCGCAAGTTTGGCGTGGCCTGGAGCGTCGGCGGATACCTGCTGACAAACGCGCTGGCGCGCCTGGGCGGCGAGGCGATTGGCCGGATGCGCGCCCGCGTCCTGGCCGAGGCCAAGACCACGTTCGCCTCGCGCTACGCACAGACCATCGGCCTACGCGACGTCCTTCAGCCCGAAGTCCTCGCCGTCTGCGCACGCCGCAGCACTGGAACGAAGTACCTCATCAACCCCTCCAGCGACCGTCCAACCTGACCAACTACCGTATCCAATCGCTTTCACGATTCGCCCGCGTTCGCAGCTCGTCCAGCGTCGGCGCCGCCCATCGCTCGGCCGCGCACCGTCTCGGTAACAGATGGGTCACCAAAGTTGAAAAGGCCCGGATTTACGGGCTTTTCTCGACGCGCCCGGAGAGATTCGAACTCCCGACCTTCGGTTCCGTAGACCGAAATTGGGGTGTTGTGGCATGGTGCGCACAGCAGGATCCCCCTGCTAATCATCGCGTTTTGCCGATCGTGGCGGGCTCGCGAATGGCGTGCAATGGTGTGGGGCCTGTTTGCACTTTGTTTGCACTCTGCGGGATGAGCGGCTCGCCGAGATCGCCCTCGTCGATCAAGTGGATGTACGTCTTGAGCGTGAACTCCGGCGAGTGATGCCCCAGCCACCTCTGGATCTGCTTGATGTTCCGGCCCTCGGCGAACAGGCGTGACGCCACGGTGTGCCGGAAGGTGTGATGTCCGGCCCACTCGACACCAGCCTCGGCGCACGCCGGTGCTAGCACGCGCTCGTGGAGGTTTTCGGGGTCGAGGATCGTGCCCGTGGTGGACCGGAACACGAGCTCCCGTTTGTCGTCGGCAGCGACCAGCGGACGCAGCCTGTCTGCCAGCTCGAGCGGGATCGGAGGCTCTCGACGCGCGTGCCGGGACTTGAGCGCGCCGAGCACCAGCCCGCTTCCCTTCCGGCGCCTGACGCGCTGGCGTACCGCGCGAGATCGCAAAGCGCGGCGTCACCCGCAACCGCACGTGAGCTGCGCAACCGCGTGCTCGCGCAGTGATGGTCCGACGTAATCAAACGCGTCGCTGAGCCCGAACCCGGGGAGGTCGAAGGTGATCAGCCGATGGGTTCCCAGGTACGGCATCAGCGGCGCCCAGCTCGACGCGCTCATGCCACTGCCGTGCACGAGCAGGAGCGGCGGACCATCGCCCGCCTCGAGCACACGAACAGCAAGCGGCGGGTCAACCAGGCGGACGCGTCGGCTGACGATCTGCATTGCACATGCGTCAAACATCCGCCGCTCCGCCGCCTCGAACGATCGCGATGTCCCTGTGAGAAGCCGCCGGCGCGGAGTTCACCGCCGGTGTCGAAGCACGGCGCTGCAGGCCGCCGAGAAGCCGACGATTGTGCCGACTGGGTGTAACCCGAAGTCGACGGCCGGTGTATTAAGGATATACGAACATACGTTCGGAAAGGAGCATCAAATGACTGCCATTGCCACCGAGCCTACGCCGACCGCGAAAACATCCGAGATTCACGTGGTCAGCATCCCGACGGCTCGCCTTGCAGGCGTCGTCGACACGACCGCGAAGCTCTCGGATGAGCTGTTGAAGTCGTTCGAGACGAGCGAGCGGGCCGCGATTGAGGCCATCGGGAAGTTCGTGATCACCATCGAGGAAACGTTGCCTCACGAAGTCACCAGCACGTCGGAGGTCGCGAAAAAGATCACCGAGTCGGGCCTCGAGATGGCTGACCGACTGGTCCACACGGAGTATGACCTTCTCCGCGATGTCGTTGACAGCGCCGCCAACTCGCTTCGCCGTCACGACGCGGCAAAGTCCATCGCCGCCTAGCGCTCATCGACCCCGAACAGCCGGCATCCGAGTGCGGCTCCACAACTATGGGAGTCGTCGCTCGGTGCCGGCCGTCATATAACGGTTCAGGCCGCCCGAGGAGCCGACGCAGACACCCATCCGCAACAAAGCAGGTACAACTTGCCGACGGTGGCGAGGCTCCTGCTTGCCCCCGACATCTCAGAAGCCCGGGCGCCGGCCCCGCTCCTCGCCAAGCCTTGATTGCCGAAGGCCGAGATCGCGAAGGCAGTGGTCCGCCAGGCTGCCGAGCTGGCGGTTGCCTGCGTGGCATTGCTATAGCGCGGCCGGTGCCCCGGCCGACGGCAAAGCAATCACGCGGCTCGTGCCACGACGCGACAACCGGCGTGATCGAGATGTCGCCAAAGCGATCGCCCGACATCGTCGAGCACCAAACGTGAAAGCGGTCGTGCCGTGTGACGAGCGCCTTCCGCGTTTCGAGAGGCCGCTGTCACCCGCCACAGCACGTTGCGGCCCGACCAGGGTAGGGTTCGGCTGAGCGACCTCGGTGACGTTCAGTGGCGTTCCCAGCTTGAGATCCGGCTCGGCGTGCCACCCGGCCACATCACGTCAGTAGATTTCCACATGTGGATTCGGCCTCGTCCCTGATGCTTGGCGATCATGGTCGGAACTAGGCTGTCACGATGGCTAAGATCAACGCGCGACCGTCGCCGGATGGCGAACTGAAGGAGGCCACGCCCGGACCCACGGACCACGTGGAGTGAGGGGATCGTGTCCGGGGCGCCAGATTGGGTGCGGGCGCTCGTCAATCGCTATGACCCGGACGTGTTGTCGGAGCCGGGACGGAGACTCCGGGTTGAGTTGAGGGCGCTGGAGCAGGGCGCTTGGGAGGTCGTGCTCGACGACGCGGCGGCGACCGTCGCCCCGTCGAGCGGCCGTCCCGATGCGACGATCGCCGCCGACCGGGCCACGTGGGAGCGGATCGCCACGAGCGCCGGCCGGGCGCTGGCGGCCTACCTCGCCGGACGCCTGTCGGTGCGCCGCAACCTACACGTCGGCGTGGGCTTCCTCGCCGCGACGAGCGGCTCGACCGAGGCGGCGCGAATGCGGTTTCGCGGCGTCGCCACTCCCAATGCGCGCCTGTCCACGGTCGAGGCCGGTGAGGGGCCCGCGGTTCTTGCCGTCCACGGGCTCGGCGGCACCAAGGGGTCGTTCCTCCCGACCGTCGCCGCACTCTCAGACCGGTTCCGAGTTATCGCGCTCGACCTGCCAGGCTTCGGCGACTCCGACAAGCCGATCGGCGCGGCCTACGACGCGCGATTCTTCGCTTCCGCCTGCGTCGATCTGCTCGATGCGCTCGAGCTCGACCGCGTTCACGTGATCGGCAACAGCCTCGGCGGACGCGTCGCGCTCGAAGTCGGGTTGCGCCAACCCGCCCGGGTCCAGCGGCTGGCGCTGCTCGCCTGCTCGCTGGCGTGGCGGCGGCCGCGCCCGTGGGCGCCGCTCGTCCGTCTCACCCGACCCGAGCTGGGGCTGGTCCACCTGGCGCCGCGCTCTGTGGTCGACGGGATCGTCCGGCGGCTAATCCCAGGCGCGAACGGCGGTTGGGCCGCCGCCGGAGTGGACGAATTCCTCCGCGCCTACCTCACACCTTCCGGCCGGGCCGCGTTCTACGCCGCCGCCCGGCACATCTATTTGGACGAGCCGCATGGGGTCGAAGGTTTCTGGCCGCGGCTGGAGGCCCTCGAGCCGGATGCGCTCTTCATCTGGGGACGCGAGGATAAGCTCGTGCCGATCGGCTTCAAGCGGCACGTCGCCGATGCGCTCCCGCGCGCGCAGCATCTCGAGCTGGACTGCGGACACGTGCCGCAAATCGAGCGCCCGGGGCCCGCCAATGAGGCGATCGCGGCGTTCTTCTCGCAGGCACCCGTCGCCGCTCGACCGGATTCGGAGACCTCGGGCTCCCAGCGAGCTGCCGCATGAACGAGCAGGGAACGACTCCGAATCTGGCCGCAGAAGACCGGGAGCTCGTCGACCTGCTTCGAGCCGTTCTCGTCGACCCAAACCTCTACACCGACCGGCGGATGCGCCTGCACCGCGAGATCAGCGCCGTCCTGCGCTCAGCGCGCCGCGATCTCTGGGGCGCGTCCGCGGACGATGCACACGAGCACGCGCTCGATACCGACGGCGAACGCATGCCGGACTTGCTGACGGCCGTGCTGGTTGACCCGAACCTGTATACGGACCTGCGCATGCGCCTACACCGAGACATACGCGCGTTGCTGAATATGACGCTGGCGGGGCTCGACGAAAGCGAGTGATCGTCTACGCCGGGACGCCGACAGCCGTCGGACCTGCGACCACGCCCTGGTCGTGCAGGCGCCCGATCTCGGCTTCGCTCAGGCCGAGCACGCCGGCCAGAACCTCGTCGGTGTGCTCACCCAACACCGGCGCGCGAGCCGGGCGCAGGCGCTCCGCGCCGGTGAAGGCAAGCGGCGACCCGGGCATCAAGTAGGTCCCGATGCCGGGCTGGTTGACTTCGGCGAACATGGGGTTCGCCACCGAGCAGCGCGGGTCGTGCTCGACCAGCTCAGTGAAGGTCTGGTACGGGCCCCACGACACGCCGTGCTCGTCGAACGTCTCGCGCAGCTCCTGCAGGGTGCGTGACAGGACCCATGGCTTGAGAGTCGCTCCGAGCAGTTCGCGTGCGGCAAAGCGTCCGCCTTCCTCGTCGAGATCGACGTTCATCAGGCGCGCGATGGCGTCGAAGGAGTCCTGCAGGCCGGTGGCGGTGACGAGGTTCCGCCACTGCCGGAGGGTCAACGCCACGATCATCACCCGGTGGCCGTCCTTGGTGCTGAAATCCCGTCCGAAGGCGCCGTACAGGTAATTGCCGTCTTTCGCGCGCTCGTGGCGGTTGATCTGCACCTCGGCGATCTTGCCCAGGTTGCCGACCATCCAGAAGGCGGTATCCGACAGCGCGATCTGCACGTACTGTCCGGCGCCGGTCCGAGCGCGCGCCCGTTCGGCCGCCAGTAGACCGGCGGTCGCGAGCGCACCGGTGATCGCGTCCCAGGCGGGAAGCAGATGGTTGAACGGGACCGACAGATGGCGCGGGCCGGTTGCCCACGGGAAGCCCGTGGCCGGGTTGACGGTGTAATCGACCGCCGACGTCCCGTCGTGGTTGCCGACGATGTTGACCATAATCAGGTCGGGGCGCCTTTCGGCTAGCCGGTCGTAGTCGAGAAAACCACGGGCGGGGAAGTTCGTCAGGAACAGCCCTGCGTCTGGACCGGGAGCGGTGATCAACGCAGCCACAAGCTCGCGCCCGGCCTCGCAGGCGAGATCGATCTGGATCGAGCGCTTGCCCTTGTTTAGCCCGGCCCAGAACAGGCTACGTCCCTCCGTCGTCACCGGCCAGCGCCCTCGATCGAGGCCGCCGCCGATCGGGTCGAAGCGGATCACCTGGGCGCCGAGCTGCGCCAGCGTCATCCCGCCCAGTGGGGCGGCGACGAAGGCGGAGCCCTCGACAATCCGCAGGCCATCGAGAATGCCTGGCATTAGGCCACCACCGCCACGAAGCTCCAGTCGAGGACGAGCCCATCCTCGGCCCCGGGCCCTACGCTGCTGACGCGCGCCCGGAGCTCCACCAGCCCGTCCGGTGAGCTGTCGACCACGTCTACCTCGGTTCGGAGGACATCTCCCTCGAACACCGGGGCGATGTGCTCGCAGCTCCTCCAGGCGACGATCGTCGCGATGGCGGGGATCGCGCGCGTGGCGTGAGCCGCGGCGATCGAGATCGTGTGCCCGCCATATACGAGACGGCGGCCGTGCAGGCTCAGGGTCGCATCCGTGTGAGCTGTGGCAACGTTCAGCGTCAGGCGCGCGAGTTCGGGCGCGCCGGTCACGGTCTCGCCGGCCTCGACCAGGAACGTTTGGCCGACCTCGAGCTCGTCGTGATAGGGGCCCGGCACCGCCGCGCGTAGACGGTCCAGTCGCCAGTCGTGGGGTGTCGCGTCGGCGAGCCGCGTTTGATCGAGCTCCTGCGGAATCTGGGTGAAGTCGTCGGCGTGCCCCGTTTCGGCCTCGGGGTCGTGGAGTGGAATCATCGGACAGCGCCAGAAGTCGAGCACCGGTTCGCCGTGCTCGTCGGTGGTACGCACGCGCATCGCCACGAGCCCCGAGGCCGGAGCCCCGGTGCGACGCCGGTTCTGCTTGAGCCCAACAATCTCGGTCCGCGTACGCAGCGTGTCCCCCGCGAACACCGGACGCGCCAAGACCAGGCCACGATAGAACAGGTTGCCGCGGACGCGCTGCGATGGCCCCGTCGACTGGCCGATGGCGATGTCGCACACTAGGTTGGGATGGACGAGCGGACGATCGCGGCCCGTCACCTCTCGGCACAGAGCGGTGTCGAGTGCGAGTCGCAACCGATCGCCGACTAGCGCTTGGTGAAGCGCCGCATGCCCGGAGGTCACCGTCAATCCGGGCGCGTCCTCGAAGATCTGACCGCGGTCGAGCTCCTCGAACCAAGGGCCGCCGACCACGACCGGCTGACGCGCCAACCCACTCATTGCGACGCCCCTTCGACGCCCGCGGCGCGACCGCGCGCGACGATCTGTGCGGCGAGCTTCCGGCTTGCCTCGTCGATCATCTCGCCGTCCAGCGCAACTGCACCAAGTCCCTGAGCGGCGTCAAGCGCGCTGAGGACCGCGCACGCACGAGCGACCTCTTCGACCGTCGGGGTGAAGACCGTGTTGATGACCTTCAGCTGGTCGGGGTGCACGGCCCATTTCCCGTCGAATCCAAGCGAGCGGACGTGCTCGGCGCGCACCCGCAACCCCGCACCGTCGCGGATATCCAGATACGGCCCGTCGATTGCCTGCACCCCGGCTGCCCGGGCCGCCACCAGCAGCGTCTCTTGTGCGTACAGCCAGCTCCCTGGAGACGTGGCGCCGGGCGCGCGGCCGAGCGACGCAGCCAGATCCGCATAGCCGAGGATGAGCGCATCAAGCCGCGGCGTGGCGGCGGCGATCTCCGCCGCATGCACGAGTCCTGCGGCAGTCTCGATCAGGGCCTGTAGCCGCACGTGTTTGGCGCGTTCTCCCGCGGACTCGAGCAGCCGTTGGACTTTCAGGATGTCTTGCGTGCGCTCAACCTTTGGTACGACCAACGAGTCGATCCTCGTGCCGGAGCGGCGCGCGAGCTCCACGACGTCGCGTTCCCCCCAGGGGCCGGCGAGCTCGTTGATCCGCACCGCAATGAGTGCCGCCTGTTGGTCCCCCCCGGCCAGAAAGCCAACAACGCGATCGCGAGCATCGTCCTTCGCATCGGCCGCGACCGAGTCCTCTAGATCGATCACGACCTCGTCTGCGCTGAGCTGGAGCGTCTTCTCGAGCATGCGCGCCGAGGAGCCTGGAACCGACAGGGCGGACCGGCGGACCGATGCCTCGCGCCTCGTCTGCAACCACTTGTTTCCGTCCACGTTCACCTTTTAGCGGCTCGTGGTGGTCGGGTCATCCGGGAATTCCCACAGCCGCGGTCGCCATCTACCGATGCGACCGATACCGACGGCCGCCGCATGCGGACTCCCTGTGGACGACCCGCAGATCCGCCTACCGCGTGCCGTACGCCCTGGCCCCGAACCAGTCGGTGGTGACGATCTGCACGATCACCGCGGAGCGGCACCGGCCAGTCCGTGGTGATCCTCCCTTGCCGTCGCGCGTCGCGGCGACAGTCATCGCCGGGGGAGAGGCAGCCTGCCCGTCTGAGCTCGGTCTCAGCATCGGCGACCGACCGGTCGACCGGCAGGAGGTATAGCGACCGCTTCGGCACGACCGCTTGGCTTCCTCGCACCTGCACAGCACACGTACCCGAAGCGGCCTGCAATAGTCTGACTGCCAACCAGGAGGAGGATGAGAATGGCTGAAAGTGTGTATCGCGTAACGGAGTTGATCGGCGTCAGTACTGAATCGTGGGAGGAAGCTGCCCGCAGCGCGATCGAGACCGCCGCGACGACCCTGAGAGACCTGCGTATTGCCGAGGCTCACCGCTTCGACGTCACGATTGAGAACGGCACCGTGAAGAGCTACCGCGTCCGCCTTGACGTCTCCTTCAAGTACGAACCGGATGCCACTAGGTCGCGAGCCGATCAGGCTGAGGAATGGGAGCACACCCGTCACGAACTGCAGTAGCCAGGCCGACTGCGTGTTATCGGTGAGAGTTCCGCCAGTCCGGCGACGCAGACCGTCGCGGGCCCCTGTCCAAACAGGGCCCGAGATACCTACGGTGGGCGATGCTCGAGGCGACGATGCACGCGCTCAGGCATCCAACCTACAGCGAGCGCTACCAGCGCAACAAGCAGCGCCTGGGCAAACAGCGAGGCGCCCGCGTCGCCCAGGTCGACCTCGCGAGAAAGCTGACCGAGGCGATCTGGCACATGCTCACCACCAACCAACCCTTCGATCCTGCCGCTGCGGGAGGCGCCACTCTTCGTCTGACCGCCTGACGGTCCTTTTGGAATTGCGCCCCCGCAGCCGGCCTCCGATGTCGCCTGGTCCTCCACGAGGAGGCAATAGAGATATGAGCGCCGCTTCCCCAACCCGCTCCACCAAGCTAACCACACGGAGGTCATCCAGCTACAACCATTGCGGGCGACACCCTCACGCAGAACACCGCGCTCCACCACAAGCACCGGGGGGCCCGTGCGCGAGGAGGTGCTGCGCGCCGTCCGCCCCGCCGGTTTACGGTTCGTGACCGTCGATCTCGCGGGTGTGGAATCCGGCGCGGTTATGACGGCGCTCGTTACGGGGCACGCTCGTGAGTCGTACTCCCTCCTCGCAGGCCGCGAACACAGACACGCTGCGCCTGCAAGCGCTGCGTAAGAGGAGCTAACGGGAACGGAGCCGCTCACGCAGCTCGGACCGGCGGATCTTGCCGCTGATCGTCTTCGGCAGCTCCTCCACGAAGTGGATCTCGCGCGGGTACTTGTAGGGCGCCGTCCCGCGCTTGACGAAGTCCTGAAGCTCGCGCGCGAGCTCGGGCGAGCCGGTCTGACCGGGCGCCAGTAGGCAGAACGCGGTGACGATCTGGGTGCGCTCACGATCCTCCTTGCCCACCACCGCGGCCTCCATCACAGCCGGATGCTCGACCAGCACGCTCTCGACCTCGAAGGGCCCGATCCGGTAGGCGCTCGAGGTGATGACGTCGTCGTCGCGACCCTCGAACCAGAAGTAGCCGTCCTCGTCTTGCGCGGCCTTGTCGCCGGTGAAGTAGAACGGGCCGCGGAACGCGTCGGCAGTCGCCGCCGGATCCTCGTAGTAGCCGCGGAACAGGCCGAGCGGGTAGTGGCGATCGCAGCGCACCACGATGTTGCCGACCTCGCCCGGCGGCATCGGCTGGCCTTCGTCGTCAACGATGTCGACGTCGTACCCGGGCACCGGACGTCCCATCGATCCGGGCCGGATCTCCATCGAGCGGTAGTTGGCGACCACGCACGTCGTCTCGGTCTGGCCGTAGCCGTCGTAGATCGTGAGACCGCCCGTTCCTTTCTCCCACTCGCGGATCACCTCGGGGTTGAGCGGCTCGCCCGCGCTCGTGCAGTGCCGCAGCGCCGAGAGGTCGTACCCGGAGCAATCCGCCTGCACCAGGCGCCGGTAGAGGGTCGGGGGCGCGCAGAATGACGTGACGCGGTGGCGTGCGATGATGCCAAAGATCGTGTCCGGGTCAGGGCGGCCAAGGGCGACGTTGAGAATCGCAGCTCGCTCGTGCATCTGCCCGAACAGCCCTCCCCACGCCGCTTTCGCCCAGCCGGTGTCGGTGACCGTCCAATGCAGGTCACCCGGTCGCAGGTCGTGCCAGAAGCGCGCTGTCCCGATGTGCCCGAGCGCGTAGGAATGAGGGTGCTGGACCATCTTCGGGTAGGCGACCGTGCCGCTCGTGAAGTACAGGAGGAGCGGATCGTCGCAACCGGTCGGATCGTTCGGCGTCTCTCCGTCCCCGGCCGCGGCGCACCGCTGCTCGAATGACAGCCAGCCGTCCGGTACTCGCCCGACGCACAGTCGGATGGCCACGCCGGGCGCCCCGGCATCGACCTTGGCCGCGCCGGCCTTGTCGGTGATGGCGACGGTGGCGCCGGTCTGGCCAACGCGGTACGCGATGTCCTTGGGCATGAGGAGGTTGGGGCCTGGCATCGGGATCGCGCCGATTCGCATGGCGCCCAGCAGCGCCGCGTACCACTCCGGTATACGCGGCAGCATCACGAACACGTGGTCTCCCTGGCCGACGCCGAGCTCAAGCAGTGCGCGCGCCGCCTGGCGAGAGGCCCGGGCTAGGTCGGCCACCGACTGGGTGGCGACGACGTCGCCCCCGGCGTTCAGCGAGAGCACCGCAACCGCATCCGGATCTTCCGAGGCCCACGTCTCCACGATGTCGAGCACCGCGTTGAAGCGATCCGGGACGTGTACGTGATAGCTCGCGCGCTCGGCGTCGAGGTCCCCGAGCCGCGGAGGGCAGTCGCGCGCGGGACGGGTCAGGGCGGCGAGAGCCATCGGCCTACGCTACGGGGTCGACGAGGCCCCGGTATCCGCGCTACCCCCTCGTCGCCTGTGGCGAACTACGGAACCCTGGCCGGCCAGCCCGGGGGTCAGCAAGGCACAGTGAGAGCGGGGCGGCGCACCAAGGCTGATCTCGCCCGACACCCGCCGCCGGGTTGGTCCGTGACGGCGACGCGCTGGCCGTTGGGAGCTCCTTCGGCCTCGGGGTCGCGGAGGAGCTGCTGGTAGCGCATCGAGGAGCGCTTCCTGGCTACCGCGGGCCGCGGGACCTGACACTGATATTCGCCGCCGGGCAGGGCGACGGCAGCTCGCGCGGGCTCAACCATTTGGCGGAGGGGTCGCTCTTGCGACGGGCGATCGGCGCGCCGTGGGGCTTTGTGCCCGCGCTCGGCACGCTCGCACTCGAGGAGCGGATCGAGGCCTACTGCCTTCCGCATGGCGTCACCTCGCATCTCTACCGAGAGACCGCCGGTGGCGGGCTGATCACCCGGGCCGGCCTCGGAACGTTCGTCGACCCCACGCCCCGGCATCTGCGCTGACCGCGTGGTCATCGCGCAGGACAGTGCACTCCGCAGGCAGACCCCCTGGTCGAGGCTTTCAACCCCGCCTACGTCGGCAACGGGAACGGCGACGACGACCCAAGCCACGGCGGCGGCGTTTGGACGAGCGCAAGGTGATCGCCCGCGCGGCGATGCCGCTAGAGGCGGACTCGGTCGTGAACATGGGCGTCAGGATCCCCGAGGGGATCGCCGCCGTGGCGGGCGAGGAAGGCATTCCACGACCTCATCACGCCCACCGTCGAAGCGGGCGCGATTGACGGCCTGCCCGCCGGCGGGCTCAGCATGTGACCACGTGACGTTCAGCGGCGAGCGGGCGCGAAGCACCGGCCAGACGGTTCACTCCATCACAGAGCGCCGCGTGCTCCGGCTCGGCGACCGCGGGCTCGAGCTGACCGAGACCGCGTCGGGCCTGGAGCTCAAGCGCGACGTGTTGGCGCGGATGGCCTTCCGGCCGGCGATCTCAACCCGATTTGCGCGAGATGGACGCCGCGGATCTTCACCGGCCAGCCGCTCGGTCTACGCGACCATCAGGCGACTTGTAGCTGCCGGTAGACGCTCAGGTACTCCTGGCCGGGGTGGTTCCAGGAGTTGTCGGATCGCATCGAGGCCATCATCAGCCGCCGGAACCAGGCCGGATGATCGAACCACAGGCGCAGCGCGCGCTTGAGCGCGGACTCGATCGCCGTGGTGTCGGTATGCTGGAACGCGTAGCCATTGCGCTCCTCATGAGGCCGAGACGAGTAGTCGCGATCGAACACCGTGTCGACCATGCCGCCGACCGACCGCACGACCGGGACCGTCCCGTAGCGTAAGGCGACCATCGGAGCCAGCCCGCAGGGCTCGTACATGCTCGGGACCACCAGCATGTCGGCCCCGGCATAGACGAGATGCGCCAGCTCCTCGCTGTAGCTGATCTCCAGATGGCAGTCGGGGTTGTCGTTCAGATAGTGCTTGAGGTGGCGAAAGTGACGGCTGATCCCGTTCTCGTGCACCGGCTCGCCCAGCAGCACGAACTGAGCTCTCCTCGAGAGCGCGTAGAACAGCGCGTGGTGGACCAGCTCCATGCCCTTCTGTTCATCCAGGCGCCCGACGTAGGCGACGATCGGGCTCCTGGACCTGCGCAGCCAGAAGCGGTCCCGGAGACGCTCCTTGTCCTGGTACTTCCCGTCCAGCTCGCCGGCTGAATACTGGGCGGGGATGTGTGAGTCGACCTCGGGGTTCCACACGTCGTAATCGACACCGTTGAGGATCCCGCGGAACTTGTGCCGGTGGACGTGCAGCGTGTGGCCGAGGCCGAACGCACCGTCGCCGTAGCGGGCCTCGGCCGCGTGGTTGGGCGAGACGGTGGTGACGAAGTCGGAGTAGACGATCCCGCCCTTCATCAGGTTGAGCGCACCGTAGCGGTGATCGTCGCCCAGACGGTCGTGGTGCAAGTAGTGCTCGGGCCGCCCCAGGTTCGTGCTCGAGAGCACCTCTGCGCCCGCGTGGCCCTGATGACGGAAGTTGTGAATCGTGTAACACACCTTCTGATCAGGTAGCGCGCCGCGATACTGCTCGTTCAGAAGCACCGGCACCAACCCCGTCTGCCAGTCGTGACAGTGGATCACGTCGGGGCGCTTGTTGCTCTTCACAAGGAACTCCAGCGCCGCCTTGGAGAACGCGGTGAAACACGTCACATCGTCATAGTGGCCGTACAAGCGATCGCGACCGAAGAACTCTCCCTCCGGATGCGGCTCGATGAAGAAGCACTTCCGGCCGTGGACGTAACCGAAATACACCGTGCAATGGAACGCCTCGCCGTACCAGGGCACCCAAAGGTCGTGGTAGCAGGGCTGTAGCCCCCACACATCCTCGTGGCGCATGCACCCGTACTTCGGCAACACGATCTCGACCTCATGCCCTCGGATCTCAAGCTCGCGGCTCAGCCCGAACACCACATCAGCAAGGCCGCCGGCCTTGGCCACCGGCGCGCACTCGGATGCGACCATCACGATATACACGATTCACCCAGGGATCGGTCAACCATGCATCCCTCCGCAGAAGGGATGCTCTGTGTCATAAGCAGGGGTTTGTCTGACAAGCCCGACGGCTCCGTGTTTTGCGAGCCGATCCCGATCCTCCCGCGTCCCGGCGACGCGCTCGCGGTCAGCACCATGACAGGGGGGCGCCGACGCATAGGTTGAAAAATAACGTCGCGCGCCCGAACGCTCAATCCGTAATTTTCACGGGTCCGGCCCCCGCGCCGGCGGCGCTCATCACCTCGACGGGCTTCAGCAGGAAGATCTCGGCCGAGCAGGCACGCGTGCCCGTAGGCGGGGTCGCTACCCGGTTGGACGACGCCAGCACTACGACCCCGCCGCTGACCACATCGTGCCTCTCTGCGCTGGCGGCGGACCGCTGCTCGATTGTTAGGGGCTGCTCGCGCCCTCCGCCGCACCTCCGGCATCATCCGCCCCTCCGCTTCACCCGACCGTTACGGCGGCCGGGGCGAGGTCTCTCACCCGGCCCGGTCATATGGCGCCTCGTGGCGCCGTGCCGCCTAGGACGAGGACCAGCACCGTGGCCAGACTGCCCCTCCTCGCCAAGGAGAAGACGGTGACTGCCGGGGGCAGCCGCGCGCGCAGCCCTGAGGGCGCAGCCGCGGCTTGACCGGATGACTGCTGTTCTCGTCCGGCCAGCGCGCGTCGCGCCGTTGCTTTGGCGACATCTCGATCACGCCGGTTGTCGCGTCGTGGCACGAGCCGCGTGATTGCTTTGCCGTCGGCCGGGGCACCGGCCGCGCTATAGCAATGCCACGAACGGAATCATCCGCCGGGGCTGGCCCCGAGAGTGCAATCCGACATCGGATTGACGTGGAGTGCACGTTTGGACCCGATCGGGGACCCGCCAGGTCTTACGTGGTCAAAGCAGCACTGCTTCTCGTTCGATGTGCTCGCGAGTACGTGCCCGCATCACACCCAGGCCTGATGTCGCCGTGACGTGCACCGGGCAGCCGAGGAGGTCCTCCAGGGCGTTTTGCAGGGCGGCCTGCTCGAGCGCGCTCGCCGGCTCGGCAAAGTCGACGAGTAGGTCAAGATCGCTGTCGGGTCGTGCGTCGCCACGAGCCACTGAGCCGAATACCCACACCTTGGGCTCGTCGTAACGCAACGTCACCTGCTCGATCTCCTCCCGGCGACGGCGCAGCTCTTCAAGACCGGGCGGCTGCCCGGCCGGACGAGGGTACGGATCCGGGCCGCGACGGCGCTCGATTTCACGGCCGAGCTCGCCCGAGCCGGCGTAAAGCCGGGTACTTGCCGTCAGCGGGGGCGCTCACACGGCGGAGCGTTGTGATGGAGGCTGGTTCTGCGTGAGGGGGTCGCGTGCCGGCCCTGGAGCGGCGAAATGGGCACGGATGGCGGTGGGCAGTCTGAACGCCTCTGGCCGCAACGTGGTGTGAGCCGCCTTCCGCCCTACGCAATTTTGGGTAGCAGATCGGTAGCAAAGCGCCACCTGGCGCCCGAGTCACTCCAGCAAAAGCCCCGCCATGCGGGGCCTTCGTAACGCGCCCGGAGAGATTCGAACTCCCGACCTTCGGTTCCGTAGACCGACGCTCTATCCAGCTGAGCTACGGGCGCTTGCCGCACTGACGGCTCGACCATCGTAGCGGCCGTGAACGGACGTCGGCGGATGGCCCGGGCGCTTTACGGCGTCCTCGTCCGCGCCCCAGAGGGCGCCACCCGCGCCGCCAACCGGAAGTCACCCGCGCACCAACCGGAAGCCACCCGCGCCCCCAACGGGGCGCTACACGCGTGCCCGCGTCGACGGCCCCACGGTCTCGGCGAGCCATTTGACCAGCGGCCGGGCGGCGAGCATCTCGGCACGCACGATCTCATCGCACCTCGGCTCGTGCAACCACGGCTCGAGTGGGTGGCGGCAGGCGACGGTCAGGTCCCTCATGCGCAGGGCATCGACGCGTGGGTGGTCGATCGGATACCCCCGCGGCGCCCGCTTGAGCGCGGGCTCTGCCGCCGCCAGGCCGGCGCGCATGGCCTGGGCGATCCCGCGTGTGAACCCGCGCGCTTTGCGATCGTCGTCGATGGCGAGTCGGAACCGCGCGAGCTGATCGGCCGCCGGATGGTGCAAGCCGGCGGCCACCAACAGGCCGTCCAGCGACAACTCGACATAGAAGCCGCCGGCGGCGCCGTAGCCGATCGCGAGACCCAGATGCTCCTTCAGTGGAGGACCCGGACGGAACCGGAGGTTGTTATAAGGCCGGAAGAAGCGGGGCGGCCCGAGATCGCCAAGCTCGTCCGCGAGCGCACGCGCCGGCGCGACCAGATCCCGCTCGTAGCGGTGGCGCTCCCGTCTGAACCAGTCCGAATCGTTGTTGGCCTCGAGCTCGCGGAGGAACTCGAGGGCCTCAGGCGGCCACACGTGCCTCGCTGTCGGCGTAGCGCGCGACGGTGAAGCCGACGAGCATCGGCACGTGCACGGCAAACACGACGAGCGACAGGGTCAGCACGACGAGCGTGCCACCACGGATGTGGTCCTGGAGGAAGGCGTACTCGATCATCCCCGCGATCACGACATAGGCGAGCAGGGACCATTTTCCGACGGTGAAGAACCGCTCCCAGGCGAAGCCCCGGACGCGGGAGAGGGCGATCACATTGCCAACCAGCAGCAGCGCGGACGCCGCGAGCAGCGCGACGGCAGGGCCGAGTGGCACATGCTGCGGCAGGTGGGCCGATAGGTAGATACCGCCCGCGACGATCAGCGCCAGCGAGGCCATGCCGAGCTGGGTCACGGGCGGGAGCGGCCGCTCGTTCATGAGGACGCGAGCTTGCTCATAATCACGAGCGTCGCGATCTGCATCACGCCCAGAATCCCGGCGCAGTAGATGAAGCGCTTCATCAGTCGCTCGATCACCTCGGGACTCGGCCGGGGTTTCTTCAGCTCGATCAGGACCGCGATGTTGGCGGGCTCGAGCAGACCGAGTGCGAGCACCGCCATCACGCCGACCACGATGTAGCTCGCCACCACCCAGCCGTGGTTGGGGCTGGAGCTGAAGACGTTTCCGGTCTTGATTCCGAGCTGCCACCCCGCGGCCAGCGTGACCGTCACCACGACCGGCATGATCACCACCATCTTCGGCATCAGGCGGGTTGTGAACTCGACGCGGGCCGGGATCGACATCCGCCCGATGATCGGACCGAGCACGAGGCCGAGGAACAGGTCGATGATCGTCCAGCCGGCGCCGCCGGCGACGTGAAGGAACATCAGCGGCCATAGCTTGTTGGCCGCGATCGCGACGATCAAAAGCACAGCTGTTATCGCGGCGAGGACCAGGCCGACGCGCGGGACTATCTCGAAGTCCGGCCTCTCAAATGCTGGCGCGGGAGCAGCAGTCTCGGGCTCGAGGACCGTCGGGACCGATATTGCGGTGTCCGCCATCGCGGTGGATCGTATCCGCAGGTGCCCCCTAAATTCCAGTGTTCGCCCGACGCGATCAGCGCTCGACGATCGACCGCGTGAGGCTGATGATTGTCACGAACGTGCGATACAGCCGCAACGGCTCGTCGTCGGTGATCGTCACGGTCCGGACGCCGGCCCGCTCCACCCCTCGGATCCACGTCGACATCTCGGCCATGTCCGCGGTCAGGAACGTGACCTCGAGCGTCGCCGGGAGCCCGATCGCCGGCGGCGAGGTCGCGCCCGCTCGGGCCATCGCCCGCGCGGCGCCGTCGCGAATCAACTCGCACGCGCGGTCAGGATGCAGGCTCTCGGCCGCGAACCGGGTGATCGAGCGCTTGACAACGACCGCCTCGATGTCCGGGAGGAACGCCTCCGCCTCCTCGGCGGTGGCCTCGTCGCCCGTGATCAGCACGACCGGCACGCGGTGATGCAGCGCCACGAGCGCGTTCAAGGCACTCTCCCCGGCCGAGAGGCCGTTGAGGCGGGCCTCCCACACCGCGAGCGGGTTATACGTGTGGGACAGGATGGCCCGCGCGGCGCCGATCGCGCCGTGGTAGGCGACCATGAACACGGCGTCGAACGTGCCGTCGAGGCCCTCCATCATGTACAGCGGCTTGTGCCGGCCGGACAGGTACGACGCGTGGTGGTGAAGCCCCCCCGGGTCGATGTTCTGCATCGTCGAGTGGCTGTCGTTGACGACGATCTCATCGGCGCCGGCCTCAACCGCCCCGTCGATCGCGGCGTTGACCTCAGCCATGAGCAGCCGCCGGCCAAGCGCGTAGTCCGAACCCGACGCACGCACCTGCTGCCAGTCGACGATCCCGGCCGTGCCCTCGATGTCGCTCGAGATGAATAGCTTCATGCTGCCGCGGCCGCGAGTCTACGGACGGAAATTGGGAAGCGGAGAGGGCGGGATTCGAACCCGCGATGGAGCGTGAACCCCATACTCGCTTAGCAGGCGAGTGCCTTCAGCCACTCGGCCACCTCTCCGGACAAGCGCTTGCGGCAGTGTAGACCCTGTAAGCACCTGCGTCGGCGGCTAGCATCGGGCCGGCGACTCCCGGAGGGGTGGCAGAGCGGTCGAATGCGCTGGTCTTGAAAACCAGAGTCCGTGCAAGCGGACCGCGGGTTCGAATCCCGCCCCCTCCGCTGAAGTTTCGGCCGGCGGTTACGGCGTCGACATCGGCGTGCACTCAGGCCTGGCGGCCCCTCGCAGCACGACCGCGGAGCGGCCCGGCTGACTCGCGGTCACCGTCCACGCCGTACACCGGTCGGTAACGGTCGGGAACGTCGCCGTGAACGCGCCGTGCGAATTCGTCATGGGACGGCGCACGAATTTCCCGGCGCCGACGAACGTCACCCGGACATGGGCTTGCGGCTTGAACCCGGTGCCGCTCACGGTGGCGGGGTCGTCTCGCTTGAGCACGAGCCGTCCGGCGCTGCTCTTCGTCGCGCTGGCGCTGGCCAGGCCATTCCCCGCGATCGAGGCCACCGCCGCGAGCAGGAGCAAGGCCAGAATTGCTCCGAAGCGATGACGGTGCGGCTGGCTAAAAGCTGTACCCATGTCGTACCTCCCGCGGCCAGCTTAGCGCTCGAGAAGCGTCGTGGGGCCCGGACGAGGCCGGGCCCCACGAACGTTTGCGTCAATCAGTGCCGAGCGTGTTTGCTCCGGCGAGCGTGATCTTTGGACCAGCCATGACCTCGGGCCGTTGGCACATTGACCGCCGCCATGTACGTCTCTTCGTCATTGGCGGTCTCGCCGTTGGTCTCAGTCGCACCGCATAGCTGCGGCGGACTGCCCGTTGTCCCGGTCCCCGGGCACAGGAACAGATCCGTGGCTCGGGTGTCCGACCATATGGGGTAGGCCTTGTCGGACGCCGTCAACCAGACGTAGTCGCCGTAGAACTGGCCGCCGGCCGGGCCCTCGAACTGCGTGGGGGCCGGCATCGAGCTCGACGTGACGCGGACCTGGCCGAAGTTGGTCAGGTTGTCGGTCCCGGACAGACTGAAGTCCGAGGAACCGGTCGTCTCGTCGTTGCCGTACTGGCGGTCGTAGTAGTCCACCGCGAGCTTGCCGTCACGCGTAAACGCGGCCCACTGCCAGTACTGGTCGGTGTGCTTCTGTCCCGGCGACTGCGTGACCAGCTCCTCGGTCCGCGGATCCGCGCCCGACCCGCTGAACGACTTACCGCCGTTCGTCGAGACGCTCAACAGGATCTTGTTGGCGCACGCTCCGGCGACCTTCACTCCGGTGTACGTCGGGTTCCCATCGTCGGCGAAGCCCGTCGGGGTGCATCCGTTGGACTCGTTCGAGTCCTTGTTGATGTAGGACCCGAATGTCACGGCGACGACGTTCGGGTTGTTCGGATCGACCTCCCCGGACGGGTAGTTCGTGGCGCGGAAGACCGACACCATCGAGGAGCCCTTCTCCGGCACGCATGCGCGTCCGGGGTCGGCGCCGGCACCCTGGTAGGTGTCGCAGTCGGGCAGGTCGTAGTACGGGCTGACCTGCACCGGCGCCGAGAACGTCTGGCCGCCGTCCGTCGACTTGGCCAGCAGCACCTGGTACTTATTGTCGGTCCCGCTCGTGGCCTGGTTGTTGTAGTTGTCCCAAACCACGTACAGGTTCCCATCCTTGCCGACGAACGGATCCGAGAACTGGTTGTTGTTGCACGTCGAGGGGCTCGTGGGCCCTCCGAAGCTGTTCGTGCACGTCGGGCTGCTGGCGCTGACCAGAACCGGGCTTGAGAACGTCTCGCCGTAGTCGCTCGAGTGGACCTCGTAGATGTACGCCGTGCCGTCGGCGGCGAATGCCGTCCACGTCACGTAAATACGGTCGCGGAAGGGGCTGTTGACGTTGTCGTCAATCGCCATCAGGGCCTTGTCCTGGAGTGCACCGGACGTTCCCTGCGGGTCGAATATGAGCGGCACCGAGTAGCGGCCGGGGAAGTTCCAGGACGCACCGCCGTTCTGGGTCGCTCGGAAGAGCACGAACGTACTCGACTGGTCGGGATTCGCCGACGCCACCGTGCCGCGGTTGAACAGCTGGCAGCTCTCATAGGCGTTGCCGCGGGTGTCCCACGCCACCGAGGTGTCACCGCCGGCCTGCCAGTACTCGCGAGCGTTGTTGCCAATGCTGTCGCGCGTGGTGCCCGTGGTGAATCCGTTGGGGATCGTCGTGTTCGACCACGACCGGCCCCCGTTCTGCGAGAAATACGATCCGCAGGTTCCGTCACCGCGGATGTAGTTGTTGTCGCTGGCGACCAGGCGCTTCGAATTGAACGGGTCAACCGAGATTGACGGCTCGTTGTTGGCCTGGCCGCGACCCTGGAGACTAGGATCGGTCAGGTTCAGGCAGTTTTGATTGACCTTTGTGTCATTTCCGATGTTTGCCGAGCAGCTGCCCGACGACGGGAAGTAGTTGACCGTGGTGCGATTGCCGGCGCCAACCGGCGATCCGTACGACTTCGGCGGCGTGAACGGTGCGCCGTCCGGGCCGCCACCTTCGTCGTTGTTGCCGATAACGGCGTGGGATTTGAGACCCGTGGATTGCGGGCCGAGTGCGCTGGCCAGCGTCTCGGAGATGATGCGCTTCTGGTATTTGGTCAGATGCGTGTAGTTCACGGTTACGCGCGCGCTCGCGTGCGATTGCAACAACAGGAAACACGCGGCTCCCACCACGCCGACGACGGCCATCGGCAGCGCCAAACGGAGCTTTGACGTCATGAGACTCCTCTTCACTCAGGCTTGCGGGTTATCGGCGATCCTCGCCGACCTCATGCGCTAGAGAACGCGCGTCAGCCACCCCACCCGGCTCGGACGCGGGCTCGAACCCTCCTCCTCCTCCTTTCCTTGCAACTTTTCTCCCAGTCCCGGCCGGGCATCTTAGTCCTGTGGAGCCGCGGGTGAGGAAGTTGCGAATCTTTGCGGCTCTCCAGCGACCTCGCTAGGATTTCATCACCAGGGAGCTCGTCTACGGTGGCGAGCAAGATTTGGTCAGCTGAGCGCGGCCGGCGCGGTAGCTGGCGTGCCGGATGCGTGGATTGCCCCGACTCCGACTGCGACTCAGACTTACGACGCTGGCATTGCTGGTGATGTTCGCGGCCTCGAGCACGAGCGCCGCAGCGGTCCCGGCATCCCGCACCGCCACCAGGGTCGTGCGCTACCGGGGTTACCGGCTCGTGGTACCCGCGTCGTGGCCCGTGTACGACCTGGCTGCCGACCCCGGCGTGTGCGTGCGGTTCAACCGCCACGCGGTCTACCTCGGCCAACCTAGCGCCCGGCAGCGCTGTCCGGCGCACGCGATCGGGCGCACTGAGGCGATCCTGGTCGCGCCGCTGGCCGCCCACGGCGCCGGGGCCAGCGCCACGGCGGGACCGGCACTTCCCCGGGTGGCCAACCCGAACGCGCAGCCTCGCCAGGGATCGTCCGCGCAGCTCACGATCCCGTCCTCCGGCGTGTCGGTGACGGCCACGTGGAATACCGACCCGGCCGTGGTCGCGCGCGCGCTCAGCGTGCGTTCGCTCGCCGCCACCGCGACCTCGGCCCCCCGGCCGGCGACCGCCACCCACGCGAGGAGCGTCGGCCCCCGCGCGCGGACCTCGAAAGCGCTCCCACACGCGACTCGTCGTGCCGGCGATCCCGTCTACACGGGCCTCGGCTTCGACGCCTGCTCGACTCCCAGCGCGTCGACGATGTCGGCGTGGGGCGCGTCGCCCTACCGCGCGATCGGACTCTACATCGGCGGCGCTAACGAGGCCTGCTCCCAGCCCAACCTGAGCCCGACCTGGGTCCAGCAGGAGTCGGCGGCCGGGTGGGTCCTGCTTCCGATCTACGTCGGGCTGCAGGCGCCGAAGAACGGATGCGGGTGCGCCGGGATCGTCGCCTCGCAGGCATCCGCGGAGGGAACCGCTGCGGCCATCGACGCCGTCAACCAGGCCGAGGCCAACGGCATCGGTCCGGGGAATCCGATCTACGACGACATGGAGGCGTACACGCGCGGGAGCACGAACACGCCGGCGGTGCTCGCGTTCCTGTCGGCGTGGACGACCCAACTTCACGCCCACGGCTACACCTCGGGCGTCTACAGCAGCGCGAACTCGGGGATCGCCGACTTCGTCGCCGCCAACGGTAACGGCTTCGTCGAGCCGGACCAGATCTGGATCGCCGACTGGAACGACCAGCAGAACACCAACAGCAGCGTCGTCCCAAGTAGCGAGTGGGCAAACCACCAGCGCATCCACCAGTACCAGGGCGGCCACAACGCCACCTATGGCGGCGCGACCATCAACATCGACAGCGACTACGTCGACGCCGGCGCCGCCTCCGGGAACGTCCTGTTCCCCAACGGCACGTTCGTGCAGGTCAGCGGATCGACCGCCTTCTACGAGATCGCGGGAGGTGCGCCGCTGTTCGTCAGCGACTGGAGCGACGTGGGTGGCGCGCAACCCTACACCGTGATCGCGCCGCAGCAGTTCGCCGCGCTCAATCCCGTTCCGAGTGACGGCACGCTGGTCGAGACGAACACGGGCGCGCTGTACCTGATCGCCGGCGGGGCGCCGATGTTCGTCACGAACCTCGCGCAGTTCGGCAACCCGCAGCCGTTCCTGGTGGACGCGTGGGACATCGCGAACGCGGGCAACCCGGCGTCGCATCTGAACGCCGTGCCGTCGAACGGCACCTTCCTGACGACGACGACCGGATTGACCTACCGGGTCGCCGGCGGGGCCCCGATCGCCGTCACGAACTGGTCCGTGTTCGGGGGCGCGAAACCGGCCGTGACGATCGATCCGTACGACGTCGCCAACATCTGGAACCCGGCAGTCCATCTCGTCTACCGGCCGGCGGTTGGGACGGTCGTGGAGGGGCTGCCCTCAGGGGCGTACTGGGAGTTCGGGCCGAAGAACCGTTACCTGGTCCCGCCGAACCCGGCCGCCGCCGTTCGGGTCGACGACCACGGCCTCGTGCCGTACTCGGCCATCCCCTGCCGCGTTCCGGGCCTCGGTCACGAGACGCTCGCGCAGGTCAAGACCGCGCTGATGAAGGCCGACTGCCACCTCGGCAAGGTGCGTGACAAGCCCCTGACCAGGCGCCGGCACACCCTACGCGTGATCAGGCAGAGCCCGAAGGCGCGCACCCAGCACGCGGGCTTCTACGCGGTCGGCGTCACGCTGGGCTGAGCAACTTGCGGGTGCGGGGTGGAGGTCTCCGCGCTCCACTGCACAACGGTCGCGCCCCAGGTGAGCCCGCCCCCGAACGCGGCCAGGAGCACGAGGTCGCCGTTCTGGAGGCGTCCCTCCGACTCCGCCACCGACAGGGCGATCGGGACCGTCGCCGTCGAGGCGTTCGCGAACCGGTCGACGTAGTCCACGACGCGCTCGGCGGGAAGCCCGAGGCGCTCGCGGACCGCGCGGATGATCCGAGAATTGGCCTGGTGATAGACGAACAGCCCGATGTCCTCGGGGGCGTAGCCGCCGGAGGCGAGCACCTCGGTCGTCGCCTCTGACATCGAGGCCACCGCCGCCCGGAACGAATCACTGCCGTTCATGCGGATGAGGTCGCCGCGGTCCAGCCGGATCAGGTGCGAGCCCGAGTGATCGGCGCGCAACACAATTTCGCCGATCCGCCCGGTGGGGAGGGCGGTCGCCGAGACCACGGCGGCGCCGGCGCCGTCGGCGAACAGCGGCGCAGTATCGCGATCGGACACGTCGAGGAAGCGGGACAGAAAGTCCGCGCCCACCACGAGCGCATGCTCGGCGCGACCCGACTCGATTTGCCCGCAGGCCATCAACAGGGCCGACAGCCAGCCTGTGCAGGCCGCCCCGACATCCATCGCGCCCGCGCGGTCGGCGCCCAGGAGCCCCGCTACCAGCGGGGCCGCGTTCGGCGTGATCTCATCGGCGGTCGAGGTCGCGACGAGGACGACGTCGAGGTCGGAGCCGTCGATGCCGGCGCGCTCGAGCGCGGCACGTCCGGCCTCGGCGGCGAGCTCTGAGAGGCGCTCGCCCGCGCTCGCCCACGGGCGCTCGCGGGTGCCCGTCCGCTTCGCGATCCACGCCGCATCGACCCCGAGGTCGGCCGCGATTTGTTCGTTAGAAACCAACCGGTCCGGGAGCGCCATGCCGATACTCGCGATGCGTGCACCCAGGTCCACGGTGCTGACTCCCTCGTTGATCCCGCTCTAGCGGGGCGTCTTGCTCGGTGCCGTCCCGAACACGTGGTCCCAGAACGGCGCGCTCACGCCATAGCCGCGCTCATGGTTCTGGAAGTGATGCCGCATGTGCAGCTCGCGCAGCCTCTTCCCGAGTGCGGTCTTGGGACGGTGGTGGTGGACGTGATAGTGGAGCATGTCGTAGCCCAGGTATCCGGCCAGGAAGGCAGCACCGAACGGCAGGAATCCTGGGCTCCCGATAACCAGATAGAAGGCGTACACGAACACGGCGGCGAGCGGGACGCTGAGCGCCGGCGGCATCACCAGCCGCAGCGGGTCGTTCGGATGGTCGTGGTGCACGCCGTGGATGATCCAGTGGAGCCGCGCGCCGATGCCCTTCTCGGGCTCGAAGTGGAACACGATCCGGTGGAGCCAGTACTCGGTGAGCGTCCAGAACAGGTACCCGGCGGGAATCCAGTAGACGACGGACCAGCCGGCTCCGTGGACGAACCCCTCGATCAGCAGCACCGCGATGACCGGCACGAAGATGATCGGTGGGACGCTCCAGTGGACCCGCGAGAACTTCTCGAACAGGCCCATGTCGAACATCCGCGGCGAGGCGCGGAGGACTTCGCTGCGGCTCAGGCCTTCGAGCTCATCTGGACGTGTCGCCATACGAACACGATACCTCGCTCCCGTTCTCCGGTAACAGCGGAGTCCGTGGACGTCGGGTGCCGGGGACCGCCTCGCGCCGGCGGTTCAGTCGATGGCGTCACCGTTGAGCGGCATCGCCAGCACCACGTGGTTGAGCGACACCGCCAGGAACGGCCGGTGCTCGGGCTGGCCGCCGCCCCACGGCACGAGCTCGACGTCCGTGAGCGCCACGAACGCGCGCTCGGACGAGTTCAAGTAGTCGGTCAGACGGCTGCGATAGCCGTCGCGCGGCAACCGCAGGACCCCGGTTATCCGGTAACGGTCGGTTTCGACCACGATTCGCTCGTCGCGATGCTCCATGCCCCTCGAAGATACCCACCAGGGCGGCCGCCCAATGCAATCCTTGGACACATGGCCGATCGCCCGCTGCCCCGTTGGTGGTACATCCGCCGGGCCCAGAACCTGAAGCCCGCGACCTACCGCTGCCCGCTGTGCGGCAAGCGTCTGCCGGCGCTGAGCGAGCACCTGCTGATGTACCCGGAGGGCGACTCCGCTGGCCGGCGCCACGCCCACACCGAATGCGTTCTCGCCGCCCGCAAGGCCGGCAAGCTCCCAACCCGCGAGGAATGGCTCAAGACCCAACCCCGCGGCCCGAGCGCCTGGGAGCGCCTCCGGGCTAAGGTCACGGGGCGGCAAGGGGGTGCATAACGCGCCAAACCCCCGCCAGACCCGCCGCTGGGCGCACATAAGCGCCTCACAGGCGCTTATGCGACCAAAGCGCCCGGGCCTAGCGGAGGTTTGGCGGGTTTCGCACGGTGGCGGGCCTAGGGTGAATCGGCAGCCCACGCAGGCCCAGCTTTCCCAGACGCGGAGCCGTGTGGCCGACACGTGGGAGTCGCACGCGGGTGGGGCGACGATAGTGAAGGGGCGTCATTCCCCTTCGCCCGCACTCGCGGAACCCTCGGTCACGCCACGAACCACCTAACAGATCATCGCGGCGGGCGAAGGGGAAGACGCCCCCGTAACGCCTACGCGTCGTGATACAGAGCGAACTCCCACGGATGCGGACGCATCCGGATCGCGTCGACCTCTTCCTCGCGCTTGTACCGCACATACGCCTCGATCAGACCGGGCGTGAACACATCGCCCTCGAGCAGGAACGCGTTGTCCGCCTCCAAAGCGTCCAGCGACGCCTCCAAGGACGACGGCACGGTCGCGATCTTGGCCAGCGTCTCGGCCGGCAGCTCGTAGATGTCGGCGTCGAGCGGCTCGCCCGGGTCGAGCTCGCGCTTGATCCCGTCGAGCCCCGCCAGCATCAACGCGGAGAACGCCAGGTAGGGGTTGGCCGTCGGGTCCGGCGAGCGGAACTCGATCCGCTTGGACTTGGGCGCCTCGTGGTACATCGGCACCCGAACACAAGCCGAGCGATTTCGCGCGGAGTAGACCAGATTGACCGGCGCCTCGTACCCCGGCACCAAACGACGATACGAGTTCGTCGTCGGCGCGCAGAACGCCAGCAGCGCCGGCGCGTGCGTCAGCAGCCCGGCGATGTAGTGCTTGGCCAGGTCGCTCAAGTGCGCGTAGCCGCCCTCGCCGAACATAAGCGGGTCGCCGTCCTTCCACAGCGACTGGTGGACGTGCATGCCCGACCCGTTCTCCTGGAAGATCGGCTTCGGCATGAACGTCGCGGTCTTGCCCGCGGCGTGCGCGGTGTTCTTGACCACGTACTTGTAGATCATCATCTGATCGGCCATCTGCAGCAGCGGCTGGAAGCGCATGTCGATCTCGCCCTGGCCGCCCGAGGACACCTCGTGGTGATGGAACTCACACCGGATCCCGAGTGACTCCATCGTGGCCACCATCTCTGAGCGCAGGTTGGCCAGCGAATCCGCCGGCGGCACCGGAAAGTAACCCTCCTTCTGCCGCAGCTTGTAGCCCAGGTTCGGCTTGGCGCTGACCACCCCGCCGGTGTTCCAGAAGCCCTCTGAGGAGTCGACCTCGTAGGAGGCCCGGTGCTCGACCTGCTCGTAGGCGATGTGATCGAACACGAAGAACTCTGCCTCGGGGCCGAAATAGGCCACGTCGGCGATCCCGCTCGCGACGAGATGTTGCTCGGCCTTGTGGGCCACGAACCGGGGGTCGCGGGCGTAGGGCTCGCCCAGCACCGGATCGGCCACCGAACAGATCAGCGACAGCGTCCCGCGCGTGTAATAGGGATCGATGAACGCGGTCGAGGAGTCGGGCATCAGCAGCATGTCGGACTCGTGGATCTCCTGGAAGCCGCGGATCGACGAGCCGTCGAAGCCCAGGCCGGACTCGAAGTCGCCGGCATCTAGCGCGCCGATCGGCAGCGTCATGTGCTGCCAGGTGCCGGGAAGGTCGACAAACTTCAGATCGACCATCTCGACGCCGTGTTCGGCGGCGAACTCCAGCACCTCGGCCGGGCTGGTGGCGCCGGCGGCCATCGCCGTCTGTTCGCTCTCTGTAGTGGCCACTCTTCTCTCCTTCTTAGTCTTGGCAGGCGCGAGCCTATCCGGGTTTCATAGTCGTTCAGCCGCCGCGAGAATCTGGGCGGCCTTGAGTCCGAGGCTGAGGCGCTCGCGGCCGTCCGATTCGTACGGCGACAGCCCCGAGACCTCGTGCACGCGCGACAGCCGGTAGCCGACGGTGTGGCGGTGGAGCCCCATCGCCTCGGCGGTCTCCGTGGTCGAGCCGTGGTGCATCAGGAACGTCCCGAGCGTCACCAGCAGCTCGGTGTCGTGCTCGGCGTCGTACGCGAGCAGCGGGGTGATCGTGCTCGACCGGAGCAGCTCGAGCTCCTCGGGATCGCGCAATAGCACTCCGATCAGCAGGCGGTAGGTCTCCTCCTGGCCGGCGAGACCCGCCTCGGGCGCGCACGCCAGCTCAAACAGCAGCATCGCCTCTCGGACGGCCTCGCGCAGTAACGCCGGCTCTCGCCGCGGCACGGACACGCCGGTCCGCAGACCGGCGGAGCCGAGCCGGAGGGCGAGCGCGGTTGCGGCGCGCTCGGGGTTCTCGCCCGCGACCGGGACCAGCGGGACGAGCGCGAGCACCTGTCCGTGCGCGAGCTCGGCGATCAGCACGCCGCTGGCATCTACGAGCTCGTCCGGAAGCTCGACATCCCCGCGTGCGTATACGGCGATCGCTCCGCCCGACAGGTCGACACCGAGCCGGCGGCCGTCGGTCACGACCGCCGCCGGATCCACTGCGGGGCCTCCGACCAACGCCGTCAGCAACGCGCGCCGCGCGTCGCCCGGGCGTCCGTCGCCCCGCAGGCGGGTCACAGCCGCGGCCGCGGCCGCGGCCTCGAGCCAGGCGCGGTCCCCCGTGGACCCGGGGCCGGCGCCGTTGGCCGTGATCGCCGCCACGATCCCGACCACGTCGCTCCCGATCTGGATCGGAACCGCGTGCGAGACCGCCGCCGGCGGCGCGCCGGCCCCGCCCGCCACCGCGTACTCGACCACCTCGCCGAGCAGCGCATCTGGAATCGAATCCGCCGGCCAGACGACCGGGTCGCCGAGCGACGGAAGCACGATCACCACAGGACGCGAGAGCGCGTCGGATGCAGAACACGCGACGCGCTCGAGGCCGTCATCGCCGGCGACGGCCCGCGAGACGATCGTTAGGGGCGTGGGCTGGGAGGCGCTCAGCTGCGCCTCCCAACCCGATTGCCCGCTGTTGTCATGCTGTCGATGGCGCGCCCGCCGCACTCACGCCGTCGAGGGCGTGGCCGGAACAGGGGGCTGGCCGGCTCCGCCGGAGACGCCCGGGATGCCGTTCGGGTACCCGAGCGACGGGACGTCGGACGGGTACACCTCGTGGCCGTGCTCGGCGACGTCGCCGAGCTCCATGTTCTGCTCCGACATCCGCAACGGAATGACCAGGCCGACCAGCTTGAGCAGGATGAACGTGATCACCCCCGTCCAGGCGATCACGAACAGCGCGGCGAAGAACTGCCACTTGAGCAGCGTCCAGTTGCCGTGGATCACGCCAGCGACGCCGCCGCTTGCGATCAGGCCGTGCTTGCTGGTCTTGTAGAACAGCGCCATCTGCGGGTCGGCGAAGACGCCGACCAGCAGGCCGCCGGCGAGTCCCGCGAACCCGTGGGTGTAGATCACGCCGAGCGTATCGTCGACGTTCCGGAACGGGCGCAGGCGGCTCAGGTAGTTGAGCGCGAAGTACACGATCGTCGACGCGATGATGCCCATCGCGATCGCTCCCCAGCCGTTCACGTAGCCGGCGGCCGGGGTGATCGCGACGAGGCCGACGATCATGCCGTTGACCGTGCCGATCATCGACGGCTTGCGGCCGGTCAGGTAATCCCACGCGATCCACACGAGCAGCGCCACCGCGGTGCACAGGTTCGTGTTGAGCACCGCGGCCGCGGCCGACATGTTCGACGCGTACGGGTCGCCGCCGTTGAAGCCGTTCCAGCCGAGCCACAGCAATCCGGCCCCGACCGCGACCATCGCGACGTTGTTCGGCGCGTCGATCTCGCGGTCGCGCTGGAGTCTCGGACCGATCACCGCCGCCGCCACGAACCCGGCCACGCCTGCCGAGAGGTGGATCACGTAACCGCCGGAGAAGTCGACCGCGCCGTGATGGGCGAAGAAGCCGCCGCCCCACAGCAGGAACGCGTCGACGGCGTACACGAACGTAATCCAGAGGACGCAGAACGGGATCCACGCCTTGAAGTTGACGCGCCCGAGCACCGATCCGAGCGCCAGGATCGGCGTGATCGCGGCGAATACGAACTGGAAGTAGACGAGCGCCGACTGCGGGAACGATGTGGTCCCGACCAGAGGTATGTTCGCCTGGTGCTGAAGCTCGGTGTGCGACAGCGACGGCCCCGGCTTCCCGATGAAGTTCCCGAAGAAGCCGCTGTGCGACAGCCCGTGGAACGGGGAGCCGAAGCCCATCTTGAACGCCCACAGGACCCACACGACGAGCACGATCGAGAACGTCGCAAACGTCAGCATCATGCTGTTGATCGACCAGCGCTTCTGCATCACGCCGCCGTAGAGGACGGCGAGGCCGGGCACGCTCATCAACCCGACCAGCGTCGCGGCGGTGATCTGCCACGACGTGTCTCCTGAGTTGAGCCAACTCGGTGCTTCAAGTGGCAACTGGATCTCCTTGTCCTTGACTACGCCCCAGGGCAAGGCCTGGCGACGCCAATTTGCATCGCCAGTGTCGTCTTCGGGTCTGGGCGCATCTATGTCCTCAGGTCCAGCAAACCGGGAGGGCCTCTGGACATTGGGATAAGCGGATCCCGCAATCACCGCGATTCCGGCGGTTTCGGGGGAGGATGGGCCGCCTGCGGCGGCGTCCTCCGGACATCCATGCCCGCCGGGGCGTTCTTAGGAACCGACCGGCAACCCGGCCTTGCGGCACTCGGACGCGATCGCCTGAGCCGCCTGGTGCGTGTAGGCGCCGGCCGCGAACACCGACTGGCACGTGTCCCGCGCCTGGGCGCCGCATTCGTGCAACTGTTGGGCGCCGGTGGCCGCTGGGATCGTCGCGTAGATGCACCCGGACTTCGAGCCGGGTCCGGACGACGCGAGCGAGATCACGAGCACGATCGCGAGCACCACGACCACGCCGGCGACCCCGCTGATCATCCAGATCTCGCGGGGGCTGAGACGGCGGCTGGTGCGGAGGGTTTCCGCGTGTCCGGGTGGAATGATCAGCACGGGGGCCTGAGTCTAGGCACTCCGTGTGCCACGATCGAACGGCTCCCTTGCTCGTTTTCGCGCTGCATCTCTTCCATCACCACATCGCGAGCCGCGCGCAGATCGATTACGTCGCACTCGCGCTCGGCGCGTTCGCGAGTTGGGTGGGACTGCCCGGGCCAGGCGAACCGCTGCTGATCGCGGCCGCGATCATCGCCGCCAAACACAAGCTCGACATCACCCCGGTCCTGATCTGGGCGTTCGTCGGCGCGGTCACCGGCGGTCTGCTCGGCTGGCTCGTCGGCTGGTTCGCTGGTCGGACGGTGATGACCGCCCCGGGCCCGCTCCGAAACCTGCGGCTGCGTGCGGTGGAGCGCGGGGAGGAGGTGTTCGACCGCCTCACCGTGATCGCGATCCTGCTCGCGCCGTCGTGGGTCGCGGGGATCCATCGCGTCGGTCCGGTCCTCTACAACGTCACGAACGTCGTCAGCGCGGCGGTGTGGGCCTTGGGTATCGGGCTCGCCGCGTACTACGTCGGGCCGCCGGTGCTCGACGTCCTCTCCGACGTCGGCACGGTCACGGCGATCGGGCTGGTCGTGCTGGTGCTCGTCGCGGTCGGACTCGAGATCCGGCGCCGGCGGCGCCACCAGGTGCGCTGAGTTAGAGCTTTGTCCCCGCCCACGAGATCACGTGGGCGGCCACGACCGGGCTACCCACGTCGAGCTGGATCGAGGCGTGGGGGATGAGCGGGATCGCGCGCGGATCCTTCGTCCACGGCTTGCCGTTGACGAACGCGGTCACCTTGCCCTTGTTGCCGGCGACCTCGGTCGCACTCAGCGGCTGCTGCCACTCGTCGAAGAACGTGCCCAGCGTGTACACGCGAGCGCTCGGCGACTCGATGTGGATGACGCCGTCGCTGGCGTGGGTGTGGAGCCAGTAGTAACAATGCTGCGCGCCGTAGAACCGGCCGTACGGCGTGTTCTCGTAGATGGGGCCGATCAAGCCGATCGCCGCCGGGAGCGCGCGGGGCTGCCCGGCGACGTACACCTGGAGGTGGGCGTGGATGTGGTAGGCGAGCTGCTCGATCGGCGCGCACTGCACTCCGTCGACGGTGGCGCCCTGGGTGGTGGTCGAGGCCGACGCGAGGTCGGGCCCCTGCTCGAGCGGGATGCCCTCGGGTCCGATCGAAGGCTGCGTCGAGGCGGTCGTGGCCGCGGTCGCGCTGGCGCTGGCGGTCGAGGTCGCCGACGAGCTCGACGAGCTGCTGCCACCGCACGCGGCGAGCAGCGCGGCCAGCGCCGGCAGAAGCATGATCACGAGCCGCCGTGGGGTCATCCGAGCAGCGAATGTAGCTGGCGTCCCCTGATAAGTTCCCCGCGGATGTCTGAGTCCGCCCCTGCTGCCGACCTGCCGATGACCACCGCAATCGAGTTGCCGGGCATGCGGATCCGCGAAAACCTCGGCGTCTGCTACGGGCTCGTGGTCCGGAGCATGGGGTTCACGGGCGGAGTCGCCGCCTCGTTCAAGGGCCTGCGTAGGGGCGAGATCCCCGAGTACACCCAGCTGCTCGAGGACTCCCGGCGCCACGCGATCGACCGCATGTCCGACAACGCTCGCCTGCTCGGCGCCGACGCGATCGTCGCGGTCCGCTTCGACTCATCGGAGATCGGACAGCAGTTCACCGAGATCGTCGCCTACGGGACGGCGGTCAAGGTCGATCGCGTCGATCGCGTCCAGTAGCCGATCATGCTGCTGGGCGACGCGGAGCGCGAGCAGCTCTACGAGACGCTCAAGCGCCACGCCGCCGAGGGACGCCTCGACATGGCCGAGCTCGAGCGACGGGTGGCGCTGGTAGCCGAGGCCGACACCCGCGAGGCGGCCGCCGCGGCGGTGGCGGACCTGCCACCGCTCGCATCGACCACCAACCCCGATCGCCGGCCTCGCCGCGGGCGCGGCCACGGCGAGGTCGACAAGCCCGGCCCGGACTGGCGGCCCACCAGCGAGCGCTTTCGCGACCCGCGCACCCGCAGGGTGCTGCGCGTGTGGGTCGACCCGGCCGGCGACCGCCACTACGTGGCCGAGTGACCCCCCGGGCCCCGGCGCTTGGGAAGAAACTGCGTCCATGCCGACGTTTCTTCCCAAGGAGACGGTTACTAGCTAGCTAAGCTAGCGCGTCGACTTCTTGACGCTGCTTCGGGCCTTGCCGACGGCGTTCTTGGCCTTGCCCTTGAGCTCCTCGCCGGCGCCCTTGGCCTCGGTGCTTCGGTCGCCGGTGGCGGCACCGGCGGCCCGCTTCGCGCGACCCTTCGTCTCCTCGGCCTTGCCCTTGACTCGTTGCGTTCGATCGCCCATGAGACTCTCCCTGATTTCGGAGGTGTTTATCGAGGGCTACCCGCGCGCGCGTGGTGGAACACCTCGGCGAGCACGCGCGGCCAGTGCTCGCGGAGCGCCTCGTGGCCCATGAACAGCCCCAGGTGCCCGCCGGTGCTGACGTGACGGGTGACGAGCTCGGGCGGGGTTGAGGCGTACTGCGCCAACGCGAAGACCTGATCGGGTGGGGTGATGTGGTCGGTGGCGCCGGCGAGCAGGTTCAGCGGCATCTCGAGGCGGCCGAGGTCCACCTTCTGGCCGCGGACCTCGAGCGACCCGCTGATCAGCGCGTTGTCGCGGAACAGGTTGCGCACGATCCACAGGTAGAACGCGCCTGGCACGTTCTGGGTGTGCTTGAACCAGTCCTCGAACTCGCGGTAGCGCGCGACGTGCGCGGCGTCGTCGAGGTTCAGCAGCAGATCGATCTGCCGCGAGATCTCGGCGCTCGGCTGGATCATGATGAAGCCCGTGAGCATGTGGCGGCCCTCGAGGATTCCGCCGCCCGACGCGACCAGCGCCTCGTAGAACCGCAGGTCGCCGTCGGGAGCGACGCGGCGTACGACCTCGTGGATCACCGGCTCGCCGGCGTGGAAGTCGATCGGCGCTCCAGCGATCGTGAGCGTGTTGATTCGCTCGGGATAGAGCGCGGCGTAGATCGTCGCCAGCCATCCGCCCTGGCAGTCGCCGATCAGGTTGACGCGGCCTCCGCAGTGCTCGACCGCGCGGTCGACGATGTCGACGTAGTCCTCGATCGAGGCGTCCTTGGAGTCACGCGTCGCGCCGACCCAGTCCAGCGAGAGCGCCCGCTCGAGTCCGGCCTCGAGGATCGTCCGCATCTGGCTCTGCTCGGCTGAGTAGTCGACGATGCACGAGTCGTGGCCGGCCTGCGGGGGGAGCACCAGCGTCGGCACGACCCGGCGCCTCGAGACCGAGAAGTCGCGTAGCCGCGCGAGCGGCGTCTCGAACACGATCTCGTGCGGCGTGGTCCACGACGGTGCCTTGCGATCCGTCGTGAGCGCGACCCAGCGCGGGATATCGAACGCGGCGGGTCCGCGCTGGAGCGCCGTCGTCCAGCACTTCCCGACGCTCTCGACTGCCGCGGCGCAGCCGTCGAGCCAGCTGTCCAAAAGACCCGAAGCCATACTTGGCGCGGGGACCGGGGGACATTGCGGCACAACGGTCATATTCGACCTCCTTGCGAAGAAACTGCGAAGTACCAGCGAAACACCGTTAAAGGGTGAAGCACCGGCAGTAAACCCACCGGTGCTTCTGAATAACGTCTATTAGCGAACGCTACTAACGAACGCCGACGGATGCGTTATTTGAGGAAGCTGCGCGCCGTCGTGGTGTACGTGCTGGCGAGCTCCTTCGAGACGTCGACCTGGGCCTCGATCAGGCTCTTGAGCCACTCCTGCTGGGTGAGGCCGGCGAGCTTCAGCTGCAGCTCGGCGGTCCGGTCGACGGCCTTCTCGTACGAATCGAGGTACAGGTTGCCGGCCTTGCGGGCGGCCGCCCACACCTGCTCGTTGCTGTCCTTGACCTGCTCGAACGCCGCGTCAAACGACGGGGCGCCGGTCTTGGGGGTGGTGGTGGTTGCCATAGGTACGTCTCCTGGAGGATCGGGGTTCAGTGTGCTTGCAGCTTAGCAGCTTTCGAGCAAGCGGTTAGCAAGAATACGCCGCCGCGCGCGAACGGTTACACGGCCCGTCTCGAACGCTCGAGGCCACCAAAGGCGCTGTAGGCTGCGGCCGCCCGTCCTTCCCTTCAGCGAGGAGTTCAACGTGACCGATCACGTCTATTCCGTCAGCGAGATCGTCGGCTCTGCCCCCGGGTCGATCGACGATGCGATCAGGAATGCGCTCGACCGCGCTCGCAAGACCCTGCGCCACCTCGATTGGTTCGAGGTCACCGAGATCCGCGGCCACCTCCAGGACGACGGCTCGATCGACTACTTCCAGGTCGGGCTGAAGGTCGGCTTCCGGCTCGAGAACTGAGCTCAGGCAGTCGAGATGGCGACCTCGCGCGTCGCCGGCGCCAGGTGGACGACGTGCAGCAGCTTGAGCTGCGGGGTGTAAATCGCGAGCGTCCCACGCAGCAGCGAGGAGGCGACGACGTAACGCTGCCCCGTGGCTAGCTCGAACGATCCGTATGGAGATCTCGCGCGGCGCAGCACGTGGCCGGTGGCGGCCTCGACCTGCTCGATCACCCCGCCGTAGCCGCTCGTCACGTACGCGAACTGGCCCGCGAACGCGACGTGCTGCGGCCCGGTGCCGACCGGGACGCGGAATAGGAGCCGCCGGCTGACCGCGCCGAACACCGACACGTCCGGGCTGTCGGCCGAGGTAACCCAGGCCTGCCGCCCATCGGGACTGAACTCGATGTCGTGGGCCGGGAAACCCGGGTCGAACCGCCCGACCACGCGCGGATGCGCGACCTTGGCGCTGCTGAGGATCACGATCGTCCGCGCCGTCTCCCCGAGTGCCACCCAGGCGAGATTGTGCACGGGGTCGAAGCTCAGATGGTGCGCGCTGGCGCCGACCTCGATCGTGCTGGTTACCCGTGGTGTCCCGAGGTAGATCACGGTCACCGTCCCGCGAGCGTCGTCGGTCACGTAGGCGTACGCGCCGCCGGGGGCGATCTCGGCGATGTGCGGAGTCCCGAATCCGCCGATCACGCTTCTGCGCCGAAGCGTCTCACGATCGAGCACGGTCACCGTTCCTGCCGACGCGCTGGTGACGACCACGCTCGAGCAAGCGCCACTGTTGGCGGCGACGTCCTCAGGGTCGGTCGGCATCGCCAGGCGCCGCGCCACGCGCCCGCTGGGGAGATCGACCACCAGCAGCCGGTTCTCGGTCTCCGCCGGGACGAAGGCCTGGACGGGGGGGCGGACCGCGGCGGGCGCCGGTCGCTTCTTCGGCGACGGGACGGCCGCCACCGCGGCGACGGTGGTCGCGCTCGGGCGATGATGCGATCCCCCGCCGCATCCTGCGAGGGTCGTGCCGAGCCCCAGCGCCGCGGTCAGCGCCGCGGTCAGCGCCGCGGCGACCCGCGCGCTCATCCCGCCGCCCCCCTCACGGTGCAGCACCACCCGTCGAGCTCGGGGAACGCGTGTGCCGCGCCGCCGCTCGAGAACTGCTGCGCGATCCGGGAGACGGCCTCGATCCGGGGAGTCCCGGCGACGCGGACGAACACCCACTGGTTCGCGGCCGGCCAGGTGACGAGCAGCCAACGGCCGTCGGGCGACCAGCTGACCGCTTTCACGCCGGGGCCGGCGAGCACCTGGCGCAACAAACCGCCGCTCCTGACTACGACTTCGCGGCCGCCCAGCACGAGCGCGAGCATCCGCCCGTCGGGAGACAGCGCGCCGTCGCTCACAGCGCCGGGCAGCGCGACCCGGGAGATCAGGGCGCCGGCGGCCGAGTAGGTCCGCGCCTCGTGTGACGAGAGCACGAGCAGGCGCCCGCCGTCGGCGGACCACATCAGCTCGAACGGCCTCGGCAGGGGCGCCGTCGACCACCGAGCGCGCCCGGTGTCGCCGTCACGGAGAACCACCCGGCCGCGCGCGGTGGCGTACGCGAGCTCGAACGGCCCGAGCGCGCCACCCGGCCGCCACGCCGGAGCGACGTGCGCCACCCCGGCGGCGAGCAGGCGGTCGCCGGTTCCATCGCCGGCGACCACGCGAAGCGTGCCCCCCGCGAGGTACGCGACCCGGTAACCGCTCGGCGAATACCACCGGGGATCGCTGACCGCCGGCCTCGCGAGCCGCCACCGCACCGTGCCGCGCGGATCGACCGCCGCCAGCTGGTTGCCCGAGGCAACGGCCACGTACAGCCCCCGTGGCGACCAGGCCGCCTGCGACCACGGGCCGAGCCGCCGCACCGACCCGTCGGCGGCCGCGGTCCACGCCCCGCCCGGCCCGGACACGAGCAGTCGCCCCGGGGACGGCAGCGCGAACAGCGCGGGCGCCGCGTGCTTCTCGCCGAGCGCTCGATGGATCAGCCGCCGCACTGTCGCGCCCGCCGGCGAGAGGAGGACCGCGCCGACGATCAGCGCGAGCGCCGGCGCCACCGCGATCCGCCAGCGCGGCCGCCGGGCCGTGCTTGGCTCGCGCTCGCGCTCGCGGTATGCCGACCGGACGACGCCCCAGGCCCGGTTCTCGGCGCCGATCTCGTCGGGCGCGCGAAAGTCCCGGAGACGGCGCTTGGTCGACGGCGTCATCGCTCCATCTCCCCGAGCTGGGTCTCGAGCGAGTCGAGCCCCCGGCGCAGCCGCGAGTTGACCGTGCCGCGCGGGAGCTCGAGCGCACGGGCGATCTCGCCCGGGCTGTACTCGAGTAGGTAGCGGAGCACGATCACCGCGCGGTGCTCGGGCGACAGCGCCGCCAGTGCCGCAAGCACCTCCTGTGAGTAGCGGCCGAGCGGCACCTCGGGCGGGGAGGGCGGATCGGTGCCGGCATCGGCCGTCTCGCGCCGAGCGGTCCTCGCGCGCGCCCAGTCGATCGCCCGGTTGGCCACGATCGTGCCCAGCCAGGGACCGAACCGCCGCCGGCGGTCGAACCGATCGAGCCGCCGGATCGCCGCCAGGAACGCCTCTTGGGCGATGTCCTCGGCGGCCGCGTGATCGTGGACGATCAGGAACGCGGCCCGATAGGCCCGCGGCCAGAAGCGCCGGAATAGCGCCTCGAGATCGGCCTCGGACCCGGCCAGTGCGCCGCGGATGAGGGCCGCCTCAGACCGCGGGCGGCCCGCGCGCAGGCGCCCGACCTCGCCGGCGACGGCGAGGCTCTCTGCCGCGGCCGGCACGGATTCACCCGGCGGGGACACGATCGATGCACATCGTCTCCCTTACGGATCAGGACGCGCAAGAGGTCCCTGCCACCGCGTCTCGCCATCCACCGTGACATCGGTGGCGGTCAGGCCGAGACGGCGCGCCACGCCCATGGACGCGCTGTGACCGGGATGGATGTGCGCCGTGATCGTCTGCACGCCTTGAGCCTCGAGCCACGCGACCATCGCGCCCGCGGCCTCGGTGGCGAATCCGCGCCGTTGGTAGGCGACGCCGATGATCCACGCGATCTCGGCCTGGTATTCGTCGGTGGTGCGGTCGAGGGTCGCCTGCACGGTGCCGATCGCGGCCCCGGTGTCGCGGTCGCGGGCGATCCAGTTCAGCCATCCGTGGCGGCCATCCGGCGAGCGGCCCACCGCCTGCATCGCGTATCGGGTCCGGAGCTCGTCGAGCGAGGGTGGCTTGCCGCCGGTATATGCGTAGAGGGCGGGGTCGCCCAGGACCTCGCACATCTCGCCGACGTGATCGACGCGCAGCGGTTCGAGCGTCAGGCGTGCCGTCTGGATCGGCTCGGCGGCGGGCCAGTCCACGTCCACACCGTACGCCTCGCCGGCGCAAGCACCTCGCGACAACCCAATTCCGAACTACTAGATAGAACGTTCTACTCGTGATACGGTGGCGGCCGCAGCCCAAATGCCTCGCGCCACCGACGCCCCCACTCGCGACCGCATTCCCACACGCGACCGCACTCCCACACGCGACCGCATTCCCACACGCGACCGCATCCTCTACGCGAGTGCAGAGCTGTTCCGACGCCAGGGTTATGCCGGCACAGGCCTCAAGCAGATCGCCACCGAGGCGCGTGCACCGTTCGGTTCCGTGTACCACTTCTTTCCCGGCGGCAAGGAGCAGCTGGCCGACGACGTGCTCCGCACCGGCGGCCGCTTCTTCCTCGCGCTGTACGAGTCGATCGCGGGCGCCGCGCCGGACCTGCCCACCGCCGTGGGCGACTTCTTCGCCGGCGCGGCCCAGACACTCGAGGCCACGGACTTCGCCGACGCCTGCCCGATCGCGACCGTCGCGGGCGAGATCGCGAGCACGCACGAGGTGCTGCGCCAGGCGACCGCGGACGTGTTCGAGTCGTGGCTCGGCGCGGTCGAGCGCGACGCGATGGCGGCGGGCGTACCTCGCGGGCAGGCCCGGGCGCTCGCGCTGAGCGTGCTCGCCGTGCTCGAGGGAGCGTTCCTGCTCAGCCGGTCGCTGCGAACGACCGAGCCAATGGCCGCGTGCGCGGACGCGGCGGTGGCGCTCGTTCGAGCCGCCCTGACCCAAGAGCCCACGACCCCGGAGGCGACGACATGACCCACAAGACCAGCCTGATCGCCGGCGCCGGCGCGGCCACCGCCGCTCGCGCGCTGCTGCCGCGCCTGGCCCTCATCAAATTGCGCCGGGACCTTCGCCGGCTCAATGAAGGCGACTACGAGCCGCTCCTGGCGGGCTACGCCGACGACGCGGTTCTGCATTTCAACGAGGGACCGCACCGCTGGTCGGGAGAACATCGGGGCAAGCCGGCGATCGAGCGCTTTCTGCGCGAGTTCACGGCGGCGGGGTTGAAGGGCGAGATTCGCGACCTGTGGCTCGGCGGTCCGCCGTGGGCGATGACGCTGATCGCGCGCTTCGACGATCGCGCCACCGGGCCGGGCGGCGAGGAGCTGTACTCCAACCGAGTCGTGATCGTCGCGCGGACCCGGTGGGGCAAGATCGTCGAGCACGACGACTTCTACGTCGACACCGCGCGGATCCTGGCGTTCGAGGAGAAGCTTCGGGCACTCGGGATGTCACCGGTGGCGCGCGACGCCCCGGCGGCCGCCGCAGTCTAGATTGCGGCGGGAAGGAGCGGGCGGGTGCATTCTGGGCTGTGGTCCGCGCTGTGCTGGGCGTATCTCGACACGGCCGGATTCCGGTTAACCGCTCAGTCGTCGCCGCGGCCGGGGTGAATTCGGATTCACCCGGCTCTGGCACGGTTAACCTCGCGCTCGCGACCGGCGGCGTGTCGAGTGTCGACTTACAGGCGTAGGCGCACTCGGGCAGGTCGTAACACGGACGTCGCCGGCGGAGGGGGTACGGAGCGTCGGCTCGGATGTCAGGGTCCGATCACGGCCTGGGCCTGCGTCGTGTGAGCGGCGAGGCGGCCGTCGTCGTCGCGCAGTTCGGTCTGGACCACGATCACGGTTCGGCCGACGCGGAGCGGCCGCGAGGTCGCGGTGACGTAGCCGTCGCGAATCCCGCGCAGGAAGTTGGTCGACGACGAGATCGTCGCCGTGCCCGCGCCGGGAGGGAGGTTGAGGAATGCGCACGTGCCTCCCATGTTGTCCGCCAGCGACATCAGCGCACCGCCATTGAGCACCCCGCCGGCCGTGCACAACTCCTCTCGCCAAGCGAGTCGGCCGACCACTTCCTCGGGGCTCGCGGACACGACCTCGAGCCCGAGCGTCGCGATGAACGGTACGGCCGCCAGCAGGCCGGCGAGCGAGGGTTCTGGTTGTGGTTCGGTCACGGCACGTTCCACCCGAAGTAGACCTCGGTGCGGCACACCTTGTCGCCGCGGAACGTCAGGATCTCGGTGTTCCTTCCGACGTGGCCATCGGCGTGCTTCACCTTGTAGGTCACGATCACCTCGTCACCGGATTCGATCACGCGGACGAACTCGAACTCTTGACCCTGGCCGGCGCCGGGCCAGCACCGTTCGAAGTAACCGTCCCGGTCCAGTCCGACGTCGACCGGGCTGGAGAAGGTGAAGTCGTCGGTGAAGCTGCGCTCGACGACGTCGCGGTCGCCGGTCGCGAATGCGAGGTAGATCTCCCGCGCGCGCTGACGTCGGTCGCCGTCGGCCATGAACAGATCGTAGGCGTGGCGGCGGTACGGGACCTCGCCGCCGCGACCTGCACGACGGGACAAACGACGCTGGCAACGCGGACCGTGCCGGCGGGGTGATCAAGACGATCCAGGGCGCGTGAGCGCTCGAGGGCTGAGCTCCTTGGAGTGCTGCCAGAGCGCCTTGTCGAGCGTCCGGATGCTCACGTCGGCGTCGCGCGCGAGCCGGCGGCACGCCTCGAGGTACTCGAGCCAGAAGCTGACCGGATAAGTCGAGCGGGGCTTGACCCCGAGCGACTCGAGCGCGCGGACGTCGAGGATCGGGTAGTCGTCGGGGAACGCGAAATACAGCAGCGTCGACGCCGTCGGCACGCCGACACCTTCCAGCTCCAGTAGCGCCGCGATCCTGCTCGCCTCATCGACGGCCGCCAGCGCCCGACCGGTGGCGCCGACCACCGCGGCCTCGGTATTCGCCGCTACCTTGGGGCGGCTGCGCACGGTCTTCCACGAGCACACCTCGATGAACTCGGCGCGCGTGTAATAGCCACGGTCGCGTGCCGCGGCCCCAACCGCCAGGCGTGAAGAATCGTCCGAGCCCGGGAAGCGGGCGGCGAGCGCCTCGATGTCGGCCGATGGAAACTGGAGCGCGAACTTCAGCGCCGGTCGCCGCCGCCGAACAGCTGAAGGAAGAACAGGAAGACGTTGAAGATGTCGAGGAAGATGCCGGCCGCGATCGGCACCGCGGCGTTCGGGTTGGCGCGGCGAAGGCGGTTGAAGTCGATGATCGTGAACCCGCCGAAGATCACCAGGCCGAGGACGCAGTAGATGATGTTCGAGTGCGGGATTGAGACGAAGATCGTCACGAGTCCGAACACGATCAGCGCCAGCAGAGCCCAGAACAGCGCTCGGGCGAACACAGACAGATCACGGCGGGTGGCGTAGCCGATCGCGCCGGCACCGGCGATGAAGGCGCCGGTCGCGCCTGCGGCCTGCCACAGCGCCGCCGGATTCGCCTTCGCGTAGTAGGCGATGATCGGCGCCACCGCGAGCCCCAGCAACAGGCCGAGCCCGAACAGGAATGCGATCGCGAGCTGCTCGCGCCCTCGCGAGTTGGCGATGTTCAGGCCGAAGACGCACGCGAACGCACCGATGAAGAACAGGATCCCGGCACCACCGCTGAGGTTGCGACCGATGTAGGCGCCGAGCGCGGTGAAACCGACGGTGACTGCAACCAGGCCCATGACCTGGCCGAACACCGCTCGCGTCTGGTCACGGGTGACGGCGGCGCCGCCGCCGTAGGCAGGGTCATAAGTCGACATCGGCTGCTGCTCCTGACTGTTAGGTCGTCCCGGTTGGAACGCAAACGGTAGTCGATGGGCCAAGCGCCGAGTCAGGCAGTTGTCCGGACGGTCAGCACTTGACTAGTAATGTTCTGACTAATATGGTAATGGCCATGCCGAATCCAACAACCCCGAGAAGCTCTTCGCTCGGACTGATCGTGCTCTGGCAGCTGTTCGAGGGGCCGATGCACGTCTACCGGATGCAGAAGATGTTCGAGGCGCAGGGCAAGGATCGCGTCGTCAACTTGAGGTCGCGGGCGAGCCTCTACCAGACGCTCGAGCGCCTCGAGCGCCACGGGCTCGTCGAGGTGCACGAGACTCGGCGCGCCGAGGGCTACCCCGATCGGGTCGTCTACGCGATCACCGACGCCGGGCGCGATGTCGCCCGGCGGTGGCTGCGCGAGATGCTCCACGACACCGAAGGCGAGTACCCCGAGTTCATCGCGGCACTGTCGATCCTATTCGGGCTGGAGCCCGACGACGCTCGCGCCGAGCTCGAGCTGCGCGCCGAGAAGCTGCAAGCCGCCCTGGACGGGACCGAGCGAGGACTGGCGGCCGCAGACACGGGGCTGCCGCGTCTTTTTCTGCTCGAGGAGGAGTACCGCAAGGCGATGCTCGAGGCCCAGCTTTCGTGGCTCGCCGGCGTGATCGATGACCTGCGCGAAGGACGGCTGACCTGGAGTGAGGAGTGGCTGCGCGAGCTCGCGGAGAAGTTCCTCCCCGCCGACGATCGACAAACCGAGGAGGACAGATAGATGACTGCCATGATCGAGGCCCGCGGCCTCACCAAACGCTACGGCAAGACCGTCGCGCTCGACGGCCTCGACCTGACCGCCGAGGCCGGACAGGTGGTCGCGTTACTCGGGCCTAACGGCGCCGGCAAGACGACATTCGTCCGCACCGTAGCGACGCTGCTGCGACCCGACGAGGGCACGCTGCTCGTCGCCGGTCGCGACGCCCGGGCGGAGCCGGCGGCGGTCCGGCGGCTGATCGGACTGGCGGGCCAGTTCGCCGCGATCGAGCCGGCGATGACCGGGCGCGAGAACCTCGAGATGGTCGCGCGCCTGTTCGGACAGAGCCGCCGCGCCGCCAGGGCGAGCGCGGGCGCCGTGCTCGAGCAGCTCGGGCTCGTCGACGACGGCGATCGGCTCACGCGCACGTACTCGGGCGGGATGCGCCGCCGGCTCGACCTGGGCGCGAGCCTGGTGGGAGCGCCTCGTCTGCTGCTGCTCGACGAGCCGACTACCGGCCTCGACCCGCGGAGTCGGATCGAGCTGTGGGACGCGATCCGCGAGCTCGTCCACGCCGGCACAGACGTGCTGCTCACCACCCAGTACCTCGACGAGGCTGACCACCTCGCGAGCCAGGTCGTGATCATCGACCGCGGAACCTCGGTGGCCACCGGTAGTCCGGCCGAGCTCAAGCGGCAGATCGGCGGCAGCATCGTCGAGCTTCACGCTCGCCGCGATGCCGATCTACCGAAGGTCGCCGAGACGCTGCGACGACTAGGCCACGGCGACGTGCAGATCGACGCATCGACCCGGCAGGTGTCCGTGCGGGTCGACTCGGGAGGCGAGGCGCTGATGGCGGCGCTCCGGACGCTGCATGACGCGGACATCGAGCTCGAGGACATCGCGATGCGCCAGCCAAACCTCGACGAGGTGTTCCTGTCGTTGACAGGCCAGCCCATCGAAGACAGTCGCTCGATGGCGGCTCGCGTCGCCTAACCAGAAACCGAAAGGAAAATCAAAAATGACAACAGACGTCGTCTACGGCACCGCGGGCGGAGGCGCCGGGCTCGCCAGGAGCACCGCAACCGTCACCCGCCGCGCGCTCCTGCGTTATGTGCGTACGCCGCAGCTGATCGTGCTCGCCACCGTCCAGATGTCGCTGTTCTTTCTGATCTACCGCTACATGTTCGGGGGCGCGATCCACATCGCCGGGATGTCGTACGTCGACTATCTCGTGCCCGGCTTCATCGCCACCGGCGTGCTGTTCATGGGGATCGGGACGGCCACCGCGATGGCGGAGGACCTCGAGCAGGGGTTCGTCGACCGGCTGCGATCGCTGCCGATCCCGCGCTCGTCGGTTCTGATCGCGCGCGCGGCTGCGGACACGGCGATCCTCGCGTGGAGCACTGCCTTCACCGCGGCGGTCGCCTTCGCGGTGGGCTTCACGCTCCACGGCTCGGCGCTGGAAGGACTCGCGGCGTTCGGGCTGGTCGTCTTATTCGGGTTCGCGTTCGAGTGGGTGTTCATCACGATGGGTCTGTTCGCCGGCAGCGCGCAGGCGGCCCAGGGGATGGGGATGATCGTGTTCCCGTTCGCGTTCGTCTCGAGCGCGTACGTGCCCGTCAGCTCGATGCCGAGCTGGTTGCGGGTGTTCGCCGAGCACCAGCCGCTGACCTACATGGTTGACGCGGTGCGGGCGCTGACCCTCGGTCCGCACGCGCAGGCTCTGCTGGGACATACCAGCTCGTACTTCGTCAGCCGCTCGCTGATATGGACGCTCGCGATCATCGCGGTCGCGCTCCCGATCGCGGTCGTCAAGTACCGCAGGGGCTGAGCGCTCGGGAGGCGATCGGCGCCGATAATGAGTCGCTGCATGTCGTTGAGCGGCTTGACGATCCGGCCCGGAGACGAGGCCGATGGCCCCGCCGTGATCGCGATGTTCGACGAAGCCGTCGCCTGGCTCGTCGACCGGGGCCAGACCGGACAGTGGGGAGCCACCCCGTTCTCGGAGCGGCCCGGGATCCGCGAGCGCGTGTACGGCTTCAGGGCCGGCGGCGGATTGCACATCGCCGAGTGGAACGGACAGCCGGTGGGCGTGCTCGTCGTCGGTCCGGCGCCGGCGTACGCCCCTCCGGCTCCCCTACCGGAGCTGTACATCATCCTGCTGCTGAGTTCGCGCCGCCTGATCGGTCAGGGAATCGGCGCGGCGCTGGTCACAAAGGCGATCGAGGTCGCCTATGAGCGAGATGCGGAGGTCCTCCGGGTGGACTGCTGGGCCCACGCTCCGGGGCTCGTTCACTGGTACGAGAAACAGGGGTTCGCCCGGTCCAACCGGTTCGAGCTGAACGGCTGGCAGGGCCAGATATTCACGATGGAGCTGTGAGCGCAGGCGTCGCGGCCGCGCGTCACACGTACACGAGATGCACGGCGTCGATCGAACAGATCGCACGTCTCAACCACGGTCGGCCGTTCTGCGAGCGGCACGTCGAAGCAGTCGAGCGGGCGGGTGCGATGCGTCAGAAGCTGATCGCTCGTGTTGTAGTAGTCGCGCAGGCCGGGGAACAGCCACGGGATTGGCGTAGAAGAAGTTGACCAGCAGCCGTTCGGCCGGCACCTCGGCATGGTTGCGGAAACTCCGCAGTCGTTGCAGAGCTCACCGCTCGGGCGACCCGCCGGCGCAGTCGGCGGGCTTCAGTCGGCCGGGTTCTTTTCAGGGCCGAGCCTGGGGCCCGGCCGTTCGAGCTCGAACCACACGTGGGTCGTGCCCTCGTGGATCCCCCACCGGCTCGCCTCGGCGTCGACGATGGCGAGGCCGCGGCCACCGATGCTGTCGAAATCCCCGTGGCGCACGGTGCGCTCGAACCCGCCGCCCTCGTCGATCACCTCGACGAGGAGGCGATCCTGGTCGAGGTGCGCTCGCAGCGTGATCTTGCCGTGTCCGTGCATCACGGCGTTCGTGACGAGCTCCGAGACGAGTAGCTCGGCCGTGCGGAGCTCATTGCTGTCCACATCGCTGGCGAACCAATGCGCCAGCGACCGGCGCGCAAGCGCCGGTGACCCGCGCGTACGCGGCAGCTCCTTCTCGAAGGTCTCGCCAGTCACGTTTGCCCCGGTTCAAGGACTCGCATCCAAGATACCCATGGCTGCGCCCGCCAGAACGCCTTTTGGACGGACGGTCGGGATTGGCGTGCAGGCGGCCCGGCGCAGGGGTGCTGAGCACCCAGGTCCGCGCCGCCACGCCCGCCGGGCGTCGGGCGCGGACCTGGGATGCGCTCACGCCTTGACGTCGACCTTGTTGGTCTTGGTCGACTGCGCGGTATGGGCGATGGCCGCGTTGGCGCGGCGGGCGGCGGCGTCGCCGTCGTTGAGCGCGGCTGCGCCCTTGCGACCGTCGCCGTCGTTGTCGGCCGCGAGCTTTGCCGGGCCGGTGTACTGATGGGGCTGCGACGCTGAGGCCGCCGCGGTGATGTGCATGGGGGTTGACTCCCTTCCGTGGGTCTACGCCCATGAATATCGGCTCCGAGGTGGGACGAGCCGGTGAGACTTCGCTAACCCGGGGAGTTCGCTAACCCGGGGGAGACCGATGCGTGTTCGTGCATGATCCTGCACGAACACGCAAGATCGTGTAGTATCCCGCAGGTGCTGACCGACGAACGACGCGCCCTGATCCTCGATCGACTCGGAACCCACGGGCGCGTCCTCGCCGCCGATCTCACCGCCGAGCTCGAGGTTTCCTCCGACACGATTCGCCGCGACCTGCGCGAGCTCGACGAAGCCGGCCTGCTCCGGCGAGTGCACGGCGGCGCGCTGCCCCGCCACGGCGACGCCGCGCCGTTCCAGGCCCGGGCGCGCCGCGCGCCCGCGGCGAAGACGTCGATTGCTCGCCGGGCGGCCGAATCGGTGCGAGACGGCCAGCTCGTGGTGCTCGACGGCGGGACGACGACGCTCGAGGTCGCCCGCGCGCTCAGCGCCAACCCCCAGCTCCGCGCGCGCGTGATTACCACCAGCCCGCCGATCGCCCTCGCGCTGGCCGACCACCCCGGGCTTGAGGTGACGGTCGTCGGTGGCACGCTGCGCCCGAACTCGCTCGTGACCGTCGGCGCCGAGGCGATCGAGGCGCTGCGGCCGATCCGTGCCGACGTCGTGTTTCTCGGCGTCTGCGGCCTGCACCCGCAGATCGGCATCACCACCGACGACCTCGAGGAGCGCCACGTGAAGGCCGCGATGATCGACGGCGCCGCCGAGGTCGTCGCCCTGGCCGACCACGACAAGCTCGGCACCGCCATGTCGGTGGTGGTCGCGCCGCTGACCGCGGTGACCCGTCTAGTCACCGACGCGGAGGCGGACGACGAGGCGCTTGACCCGTACCGGGCCCTCGGCATCGAGGTGCTGCGCGCGTGAACGCCCTCGGAGTACGGCTGAGTGCCCCCCTCGGACTGCGCCTCAACGCCCGCACCGGGGTCACGGCGGTGTTCTTCGTCGATGGCGCGCTGTTCGCGACGTGGGCGTCGCGGATCCCGGCGCTCTCGAATCGCGTCGGCGCAACCACCGGCGTGCTGGGGCTCGCGCTGCTCGCCCCGGCTGTGGGCGCGGTGATCGCGATGCCGCTCGTCGGCCGCCGGCTCCCACGTCGCTCCAGCCGGGGGTTCTGCCAGGTCGCGCTCGCCGGGCTGATGGTGGCGATCGCGTTGCCGGCGCTGGCTCGAAGCGTTCCCGCGCTGGTGGGCGCGCTGTTCGTCGTAGGAGTTACCAACTCGACGCTCGATCTGGCGATGAACGCACAGGGCGTATCGGTCGAGCGCCACCTTGGGCGGCCGATCCTGTCCTCGCTCCACGCCGCATTCTCGTTCGGCGGGTTTGCCGGCGCCGGTCTCGGCGCGCTCGCGGCCGCGCTCCGCGTCGCGCCGCTCCCGCACTTTCTGGTGGCCACGGCGCTGTTCGGGATCCCGGGCCTGATCGCGACCCGCCTCCTGCTCCGACAGGACGAGGACGCCGACGCGCACGCACCGGCGATGCGCTGGCGGGCGCTTCCCTCGCGCCTCGTCCTGCTCGGAATCGCGTGCCTGTTCTGCCTGATGGCCGAGGGCGGCGCGTCGGACTGGAGCGCGAAGCTCGTCCATGACGACCTCGCGGGATCGGCGGCGCTCGGCGCGATCGCGTACGCGGTGTTCAGCGTGGCGATGGGCTCCGGGCGGCTGCTCGCCGATCGCCTGTGGACGCGCTGGGGCTCGGTTGGTCTGCTCCGCGGGTCTGGCGCCCTCGCCGCCGTGGGGTTCGCCGCCGGGCTCGCCGCCGGCACCGCGCCGGCCGCGATCGCCGGGTTCGCGGCGCTGGGATTCGGGCTCGCCGGCGTCGTCCCGACGCTGTTCCGCGCGGGTGCCGATCAGCCGGGTGTGTCCACCGGGCCGGCGCTGTCTGCCGTCACGTCGCTCGGCTATCTCGGATTCCTCGGCGGTCCGCCGCTGATCGGAGGCGTGGCGCAGCTCACCTCGCTCCGGCTCGCAGCCGTGATCATGGTGTTCGCCGGGCTGCTCGTGACGCTCCTAGCCGGGGCCGCGGCAATCCCCGCGGAAGCGGACGCGGTTCCTGACTGCGCGGCGGGTTCGCTCGCGACCAGCGCAGCGATACGGTAGACGCCATGGCCGAGGAATCGAAGAGCCCAGCCGACCAGCTCGGCGAGATCAGCAAGCTCGTCCGGGACGCCCAGGACAAGCTCGATCAGGTCGCCCGCGCGCTGCGCAGCCTCGAGGCGCGGATCGACCGCGAGGAGCGCGCGCGCGAAGTAACAGCAAGCCGCAGCTACCCCACCGAGAGAGGAGACGGGAGATGAGCAAGCGGACATTCGTGATCGTCGGCGCCAGCCTGGCCGGCGCGAAGGCGGCCGAGGAGCTGCGCGACCGCGGCTTTGACGGGCGGGTCGTGCTGATCGGCACCGAACCCGAGCGGCCGTATGAACGTCCGCCGCTGACCAAGGACTACCTCCGCGGCGAGTCCGAGCGCGAGAAGGCATACGTCCACCCGGCTGACTTCTATGCCGAGCACGAGATCGAGCTCATGACCGCCACGACGGTGACCGCGATCGACCCGCAGGGCTCGCGCGTGACCCTCGGCGACGGCCAAGAGCTGGCGTACGACAGGCTGCTGCTGACGACGGGAGCCGAGCCACGACGGATCGAGGTACCGGGCGCCGCTCTGGAGGGCATTCACTGCCTCCGGACGCTCGCTGACTGCGATGTGCTCCGAGCTCGGCTCGTGGAGGGCGCCCGCGTCGCCGTGATCGGCGCCGGCTGGATCGGCAGTGAGTTCGCCGCCTCGGCGCGTCAGCGTGGCCTCGAGGTGTCCGTCATCGATCCGCTGGAGCTGCCCTACGAGCGCATCCTCGGTCCCGAAATCGGCGCCTTCTACCGGGACGTGCACGTGCGGCATGGCGTCGAGATGCTCCTTGGTCACGGGGTCGATGCGTTCGAGGGCGACAGCACGGTCTCGCGTGTGCTCACGAGCGTCGGCGAGGTGGTCGAGTGCGACTTCGCGGTGGTCGGCATCGGGATTTCGCCGCGGACCCAGCTGGCGGCCGGCGCCGGCCTCGAGGTCGACAACGGCGTCGTCGCAAACGAGCACCTGGAGACGTCGGCAGCAGGGATCTTCGCCGCGGGCGACGTCGTCAACGCCTGGCACCCGTTCTACAAAGAGCGGATCCGCGTCGAGCACTGGGCCAACGCGCTCAACCAGGGTCCGGCCGCCGCGCGGTCGATGCTCGGCGACGACGAGTCCTACGAGCGGATCCCGTACTTCTACTCGGATCAGTACGACGTCGGCATGGAGTACTCGGGCTACGCGACGAGTTGGGACGAGGTCGTGTTCCGCGGCGACCGCGAGGGCGGCGAGTTCATTGCTTTCTGGCTGCGCGACAGCCTGGTGGTCGGCGGCATGAACGTCAACGTGTGGGACGTCAACCAGTACGTCCAGGCGCTGATCCGCTCGCGACGGCCGGTTGACGCGGCCGCTCTCACCGACCCGGACACGCCGCTCGAGTCGCTGGTCGCCGAGCCGGCCACATAACGCGGTCCGGCCCCTGGGTCAGAAAACGGACCGTCGTTCTGGCGCGGGCGCCACTGCGTTCCTGATCATCGAGAGCCGGCTCAGATCCAAGCCATGTCGCTGGCTCGGATCACGGCCTGGGCGCGACCCCCGACCTCGAGCTTGGCGTGGATGTTGTGCAGATGGGTCCGCACCGTGCTGACCGAGAGAGTGAGCTCGGTCGCGATCTCGGCGTCGCGTCTGCCCTCGGCGACGAGGCGAAGGATCTCGGTCTCACGCGCCGACAGCGGCGAGTGCTCGGCTCGCCGGCGCCGGCCGACGATCGCCGGCGGCTGGTCGAACACGATGTCGCGGAGAGCCTGCACCGGAAGCTCCCACTCGGCCGCGAGCCGGAGCATGGCTTCACGATCGACCGCATTGCCCTGGGAGTGGTGCGCCACCATGTCGGCGAGTCGCACCAGCGCCGCCGTCTCGCTGTCAGGGCGCGAACGGTGATGTCTGGCCACGGCATCGACGAGCCCTTCGGGCAGACCCCATCTCCCGAGCAGCAGTCCGCCGATGCTCGCGTGGTCGACGCCGAGTTCACGCACCTCCTCGCGGACCCGCTCCTCGGGCGTGCGGCGGGCGGCGAGCGGGACGAGGTAGTCGGGGCGCGCGCGCGCGAGGACGAGCCTGCCGATGTCGTGCAAGAGCGCGGCGGCCACGAGGTCTTCGGTGTCGAATGGCTTGGTCATGTGCCCGAGCCGCTCTGCGGCACGGGCGACCGTCTGGGCGTGGAGCCTTGAACGGAGCAGCAGCGCGTCGAAGCCGTTGTGCCACGGGAACGACGCGCGTGGGAGCGATGCGACCGTGGCGTCGATCTCGTCGCGGGTGAGTACGGCCACCGCGTCGACGACGTTGGCGATCCCGGTTTGACCGGCGCGCGACTGCGCGCGACGGAGAACCGCGACCGTGAGACCGATGTCGCTTTCGATCGCCCTGGCGAGTGGGCTTCGCCCATCCGGCCCGGATGCGTCCGGAGCGGCGAGGGCCTGCTCACAGGCGGGGGCGAACGCCGGCACGACGTCGAACCGGGCGAGCGCGGTGCGCAGGTCGCGTACGGCTTTAGGGGGCCTCGGCACTTCGTGCGGGCTCTGCTCGCGGCTGCGGTCGGGTGCGGACGTATGGGGCGTGGACCTTCGCTTGCCGGTGACGGCGGCCGCGAGGCAGTCGGCGATGCTGGGGTCGAACTGAGATTCGCGGTGGCGGCGGATGAAGTCGAGCGCGCCCTCGGCGCCGATACCGCGGCGCTGCGGGCGATCGGTGGCGACCGCCACGAACGCGTCGCAGACCATGACCACGCGGCTTGGCAAGGGAATGGCGTCGCCGCGAAGTCCGTCGGGGTAACCCGCGCCATCCCATCGCTCGTGATGCGCGCGCACGCTTGCGGCGGCGGCGATCATGGTCGGCAGCGACTGCAGCATCGCGGCCCCGATCGCGGGATGACGGTTCAAGAGGGCCTGATCACCGGCGGACAGCGAACCGGCGTTCGCGATCACGTAGTCCGGCAGCCCGATCATCCCGATGTCCCGAACCCGCGCGCACACGTCGATCGCGAGTCGCTCGTGATCGTCCAGCCCGAGCAGGCGGCTGACCTGCGCAGCGAGCTTGCGGACCAAGGGCGTCCCGATGTAAATGCCAGGTGCGCGGGCTTCAAGCGCGGCTTCCAGCCCCGCGGCGATCGGGGCGAGCGACGACCAGTCGAGTTCCCCGTCGATGCTCGCGCCGGGAGGCGTCGGCTCGCTCCGTCTCAGGGATGTAACGCTCACGGCGTTGTCTGACCTCCACGCTGGTACACGCGGCCGTGCGGCCGCCGCTCCTAGGTCAACCCGCTCGGCGGTCTCAGTCCGTCGAGACCCCTGAGCGCGGCGCCACGCTATCTCAAGCGACTTGACTTAGACAAGGACGGCTTCTGTATGCAGAGCAAAGTTGCACAACCTGGGGTGAGCAAATCTGTGTAGAAACCGCTGTCCGGGTTGCGACGCAACGTCACTGCCGCCGCCGGCATCGTTTCGGACAAGGGCGGTCGGCGGCATACCCGCGGAGAGGTCGTCTTAGCCGGGCGGGCCGGTGTCTCGCGATGGTCTCCGGGTAGCGGAGCTCCGACCACGATCGAACGGAGCGGAGCATGAAGGCAGTTGCCTACCACGGAAAGCGAGACGTCCGCGTCGACACGGTTCCCGATCCGACGATCGAGGAGCCGACAGATGCGATCGTCAGGATCACGTCGACCGGGATCTGCGGGTCGGACCTGCATCTGTACGAGGTGCTTGGGCCGTTCATCGACGAGGGCGACATCCTCGGCCACGAGCCGATGGGCGTGGTCGAAGCGGTCGGGTCGGAGGTCACGCACATCAAGCCGGGCGACCGTGTCGTGATCCCGTTCAACATCTCCTGCGGTCACTGCTACATGTGCGACCAACAGCTCTACTCGCAGTGCGAGACCACGCAGGTGCGAGATCAGGGCAAGGGCGCCTCGCTGTTCGGCTACACCAAGCTGTACGGGCAGGTGCCGGGTGGACAGGCCGAGTTGCTGCGCGTGCCGCAGGCGCAGTTCGGTCCGATCAAGGTTCCCGAGGGCCCGCCCGACGAGCGGTTCGTGTACATGTCCGACGTGCTCCCGACTGCCTGGCAGGCGGTGGAGTACGCGGCGATTCCCGAGGGCGGCACAGTGGCCGTGTTCGGGCTCGGCCCGATCGGTCAGATGTCGGGCCGGATCGCGCTCAGGCGCGGAGCGTCGGAGGTGTTCGGGATCGACCTCGTCCCCGAGCGGCTAGAGATGGCGCGTCGCCACGGCGTCAACGCCGTCGACCTGCGCGAGCACAACGACATCGCCGGGGCGCTCCGCTCGTTGACCGACGGCCGCGGCCCGGACGCGGTGATCGACGCGGTCGGGATGGAGGCGCACGGCGCGCCGCTCGGAAAGCTGGCCCAGCAGCTCACGGGCATGCTCCCGGACGCGATCGCGGCGAAGATGACCGAGAAGGCCGGGGTCGACCGTCTGAGCGTGCTGCACGCGTCGATCGACACAGTACGTCGCGGCGGCACGATCTCACTGAGCGGCGTCTACGGCGGGATGGTCGATCCCATGCCGATGATGGATCTGTTCGACAAGCAGATCCAGCTGCGGATGGGGCAGGCCAACGTCAAGCGCTGGATCGACGACATCATGCCGCTCGTCGAGGAGGAGTCGGACCCGCTCGGCGTGGAGGACCTGGCGACGCACAAGCTTCCGCTCGACCAGGCGCCGCACGCGTACGAGATCTTCCAGAAGAAGCAGGACGGCGCGATCAAGATCCTGCTGCAGCCGAACGGCGCGTGAGCGCGGGGGGTCGGCGGGCTCGGGCGTCCGCCGACCTTGCCTAGGGACGTCCGCCGACCCCGGTGAGCAACTCACGGATGCGCGCGGGTCCGCTTGTCCTCCCGGCCAGCGGCGGCGTGCGGTAGTCGGTGCCGAGTCGCATCGCCTCGATCAGCTCGGCGAGCGCATCGGTGCCCGCGTGGCGTGGTTCCCATCCGAGCTCGGTGCGGGCGCGGGTCGAGTCCATCAGTGGCACCGCGAACGCCATGTCCAACCAGCCTGGCTCGCTAGGTTGGAGGCGTAGCGCAAAAGTTACGCCGGCGCCCGCCCGGAGCAGCTGCGGCGGAACCTTGAGACGGCGCGCTCGCAGGATTTGCGCGAGCTCCCCCGGCCCGATCGGAGGCTCCGCGGCGAGGTTGAACGCGCCGCGCGCATCGGACACGATCGCGCGCCGGTATGCGTCACCTACGTCGAGTGAGTGCACGGCCTGGAAGCGCAGGCGCGGGGTGTCAGGGACGAACGGGATCAGCTCAGGGCGAAGCAGCGCGCGCGGCAGGAACGGACCCGCGAACAGTCGGCGTATCTCGGTCGCCGCCTGAGCCTTGAAGATCAGCCCGGGCCGCATCCGCACTAGCCGCATCTCGGGTTGGTCACGTTCGAGTCGATCGAGTGCTCGCTCCACGGCGACCTTGTGCCGCGAGTAGAACGAGCTGCCGATCCCGTCGGTCGGCCACGACTCGTCAACCAGGCGGTCCTTCGGCCCCGGCGAGTAGGCGCCGACCGAGGACGCGTACACGAGCGCCGGAACCTTTGCTTCGACCGCCGCCCTGAACACCCGCTCGCTGCCGGCGACGTTGACGGAGTACGTGATCGACTCGTTGCGGCCCGGTTGGATCAGCCAGGCCAGATGGATGACGGCGTCTGCGCCGCGGAACAGCGGGACGAGCTCGGAGTTCGCGATGTCCGCCTCGGCGAACGTCGTCCGCGCGAACGCGCGATCCGGAGCGCGCCGAGCCACGGCGACGATCTGCTCGACGCGGGACTCGCCCTCAAGCGACTCGAGCACGCTCGTACCTACATTCCCGGTCGCACCAAGCACCACAACTCGCATAGCGGGCCGCTACCCGGGTGGCCCGGCGGCGACACCGGCGTCGCGTTTCGTCAGCGCCGCTTGCCGTTGCCGGTCTGTAGTTCCTCGAGCGTTCGCTCGAGTGCCTCCATCAGGTCCGACGGCACCTCCGGCGGCTCGCCGTCCTCGGGGACCTTGATCGTCTCGCCCTTGCGCTTGCGGTCGACGACGCGCTTGAGGCGGTCGCGGTAGCGATCCTTGTGCTTGCCGGGATCCCATTCGGACGAGAGCTCCTCGATCACCGCCACCGCGGCGTCGATTTGCTTGGCCGTCGGCTTGTGCGATTTCTGATGGCCGGCGTCGATGCCCTTGGTGTCGCGGACGTCGTCGGCGAACAGCATCGTCGTCAGCGTCAGCGCTCCGTCGCGGTGGCGGACGATCGCGAGGTACTCCTTGGTGCGCATCACGAACGTGCCGAGCGCCGCCCGCTCGGTCTTGCTCATGACCTCGCTGAGCAGACGGTATGCGCGGAGCGTTCCGTCGTCATCACCAGCGGGGACGAGGAAGTACGGGTGATCGAAGTACATCGGGTCGACGTCGGCGAGGTCGACGAACTGCTCGATGTCGATCGTCCGGGTCTTGCGCGGCTCGATCGCCTGGAGCTCGAGATCGGAGACGATCACCTGAACGCCGTCGTCCAGCTCGTAGCCGTGGGTGATCTCCTCCCAGGGGATCTCGACCTTCTCCTTCGAACACCAGCGCTGCACCTCGATCGGCGCGCCGTCCTTCTCATGGAGCTGGCGGAAATGGAGGTCGAGGTCGCGCGCGGCGGCCACTACTGCGACCGGCACGTTGACGAGGCCGAAGCTGAGCGAGCCTGTCCACAGCGCACGAGGCACGAATCAGCTCTTCGATCCTAGGCTGGCCTCGAGTGCCGCCATCAGATCCTGCGATTCCTCCGGCTCCGACGGCTCGGGTAGATCCGGCTCCTCGCCGCTGGCCTTGGCCTTGATTAGGTCGAGGACGCGGTCACGGTACGTGTCGTGAAACGAACTCGGGTCGAAGCGGGCGTGGAGAGAGTCGACGAGCTTGCTCGCCATCTCGATCTCACGCCGGTTCGGCTTCCGGCTCGGCGCGCCGATATCGAGCGAGTCGGCGTCGATCAGCTCGGACTCGAACCGCATCGTGTGCAGCGCGAGCACGCGATCCAGTGGCCGCACCGCGACGAGGTACTCGCGGTTGTGGAACACCCAGCGGCCTATGCCGACACGCGCTGAGCGTTCGAGCGCGTCGTGGAGCAGGCGGTAGGCGTCCTGGCCGTCCTTGCCGGCGCCGAGGTAGTAGCTGCGGTCGTAATAGACGGGATCGATCTCGCCTCTGCGAACGAACTCGTCGAGCACGATCACCTTCGAGTGCACGCCGGCGGCGGCGTCGATCTCCTCCTGGTCGAGCATCACGTACTCGCCCTTGCGAACCTCATAGCCCTTGGCCACCTGCTTGTAGGGGACCTCTTTCCCCTCCTTGGAGCAGATCCGCACCTGCTTCACCCGCGCGCCGTCCTTGGCGTGCACCTGGTGGAAGTGGACGCCGTTGTCCTCGGTCGCCGAATGCACCTTGATCGGCACCGCCGCCAAGCCAAACGTGATCACGCCATTCCAGATCGACCGCGCCATGCCTCAATCCGGATTTTCGCCCAGAGGCGCCTCCAGGGGCGCCGCGGGTTGCTCAGGTCTCGTCCGTGACCTCGCTCGGGATGGGCTCCGTCGCCTGCTTCATCAGGTTTCGCTTGATGAAGGTGCGGCGCTTTGCGAGCTGCGTCGAGATCTTCGTCTTGTGGATCCGTGCAGATAGCCAATGCACCAGTCGAGTTGCTGTAGCGCGTCCTCCGCCGCTTGGCGGTAGGGATCCGTCTCGTCGCGGGCCGTGGTCTCGTCGCGGGCCATTTCATCCTCCGTTTGCGGTTGCAGGCTCCTAATACCCGCATCGCGGCGCCGATAGTTGTCGATTTCGGGCGGTGAAGGGAAAGTTCTCGATCATTCGTTGATTGTTTCCATAAGTCCGGCATCGAACATTCGTCCTAAAAGGGTTGGCATCGTGCAGAGGATTGGGTAGGCCGAAGTCAGAAGGCCTGCTCCCGAGAGTTCGAGACAACTCCGAGCTGGTGGGAGTCGAACAGCAGGAGGTTGAAATGTCCGTGTCAAGTGGACGCAGCTCCTCGGGCGGATCGGCAAGCCGGGGTCGCTCGTCGGCAAAGTCGTCGAATAGATCGACGAAATCATCCAGTAGCGGTGCGCGCAAGCGGAGCACCGCTCAGCAGAATGCGGGTACGGGGAGCGCGAGTGCGCGCAGCGCCGATAGCAGTTCGCGCAGCGCCAGCCCGCGGAAGAGCACGGGCGAAAGCGCGAGCCGCAGGAAAGCTACGAGTCGCAGCCAGGGCGCGAGCGCCCGGAAGAGCACGAGCCGCAGCCAGGGCGCGAGCCGGCAGAGCACCGCGGCCAAGACGACGGCCAGCAACGGTACGAGCGCAGCCCCGTCGGCTTCGCGCAACGGGTCTGCCGCCAACCACAGCGGACTTGGAGCGATCGCGAGGATCGGCGTGCCGGTGGTAACGGGCGCGGCCGGCATCGCCGGCGGGATCCTGCTCGGACGCACCAAGTTCCAGCAGCACAAGAGGGTGCTCGGCATACCGGTGAAGACCACGAAGATCGACCTCAACGGGGTCACGCAGCAGATCGGCGAGGCGGGCAAGCAGTTCGGCAAGCTCGCCGGTGAGGTGCGCAATGTCGCAGGAGAGGTGCGCGCCGCGCGCGAGAAGGCCGAGCAGATCGGCAAGATCCTCGGTTAGGGCTCCTTCGTGACTTCCAGTGGTACTCGGCAGCGCAGCGGCGCGGTGCGCCGCTCCGGTTCCTCGGCTTCGGAAGGGTCCGGTTCGCGCGGTCGTTCGCGTACGCGGCGCGATCACTGAGCCGCCTGGCGGGTAGCGGGTGCGTGTGGGCGCACCCGCACTTACCTCACCCGCGTTGATCTCACCCGCTTTCGAGCAGGTGCTCGCCGAGATCGCGTCCGGCGCAGCACATCGAGACGGCGACGCGACTCCGAGTTTTCCCGCGGGCCCGACGGCACTGCTCGAGCGCGCCGGGATGCTCGCCTGGAACGCGAAGGCGGGAGCGTCGCGGCCACCCGCGGCCGCCGAGCTCGACCTCGTGCGCCAGGTGGCGCGGGCCGACGGCTCCGTCGGGCGGATCTACGACGGTCATCTGAACGCCGTCGAGCGGCTGGCGGTCCAGGCCCCGGCGGACGTCCGTGACCAGGAGCTCGCCGCCGTCGTCGCCCGGCGACTTCGCGCCGGCGTGTGGGGCGGGGATCCCGGACCCGGCGAGGGACTACCCGCGACCGTCGTCGAGGTCGGCGGGACCGAGGTCCTGCGCGGCGTGAAGACGTTCTGCTCGGGCGCCGGCGGGCTCGACCGCGCCCTGATTCTCGCCCGCCAGGCCAAAGGCGGGCCACCGCTCGCGGTCTGGATCGACCTGACCGACGAACAGCGCGTCCAGGTCGACCCGACCTGGTACCGCTCCTACGGCTTGCGCGCGTCGGTGTCCCACCGAGTCGTCTTCCACGACGCGCCCGTCGTCGCTCGGTTCGGGGCGCCCGGCTCGCTCGCCGAGCAGCCGTGGTTCTCGCGCGACGCCCTTCGCACCGCCGCGAGCTGGGCCGGGATGGCCGATACCGCCGCCACCGCCGCGCTCGACGAGCTGGCTGGGCGACCGGGGCGTGGGCCGCTCGAGGCGCTCGCGGCCGGGCGCATCCTCACCGCGCAGCGGACGATCGACCTGTGGCTTTCGCGCGGGGCCGAGGCGATGGACGGGCCGGACGACACGCTGCCCGAGATCGCAGTCCAGGCACGCGTGGGAATTTCCGACGCGTGCCGTGTGCTGCTCGACGAGGCGGCGCGGGCGTGCGGGTCGCGGCCGTTCGTGCGAGCCGGCGCGCTCGATCGAGCACGGCGTGACCTCGAGGTGTTCCTGCTCCAGCACAGGCTCGACCCGCTGCTCGCGCGCCTCGGCGACGCGGCGTTGGAGGAGCGCTGAGGCATGGCGCGGATGTCCCTCGCCGAGTTCGAGGCGCGCTACCGGTCCGATCCCGACCCGTGGGGTTACTTGACCAGTGAGTACGAACGCGACAAGTACGCGGCCACGCTAGACGCATGCGGCGACGGGCCGTTCGCCGACGCGCTCGAGCTCGGGAGCTCGATCGGCGTGTTCAGCAAGTTGCTCGCGCCGCGCTGCGAGCGACTGACCACGATCGACGCTGCCCCGACCGCGGTCGCTACCGCGCGCCAGCGGCTCGCCGGAACGCCTCAGGTCCGGATCGTCCTGGGAGCGATCCCCGACGCGATTCCTGATCGTGCATTCGACCTCGTCGTCGCCTCGGAGATCCTCTACTACCTGAGCGACGCCGAGCTTGACGCGACGCTCGCGCGGCTTGAGTCATGCATGGCGCTGGGAGCACGGCTGGTCGCCGTCCATTGGCGGCCGCCTGGGCCAGAGCGGCCGCTGGATGCCGCGCACGTTCACCGCGTCCTGCATGAGCAACCCTGGCTGACGCAACACGGCTCCGGCGGCACCGACGACTACGCGCTCGACGTGCTGGAGCGCGTGTGAGCGAGGAGGTGGGGCTGCTCGTGGTGGGTGGCGGGCCCGCGGGCCTGTCGGCGGCGCGCGCGTTCCGTGCGGCCGGGGGTGGCGGCGCCGTCGCGCTCGTCACCGACGAACACCGGATGCCGTACAACCGCCCGCCGCTGACCAAGGAGTTCCTCCGTGGGGAGTCGAGCGAGGACGAGCTGCCGATCGAGGATGAGACATGGTTGGCTGACCAGGATGTCCGTCTGGTGAGCGGTCGCGCGGTGGCGCTCGATCCGAGCGACCGGTCGGTGTCGCTGTCCGGCGGACGTGAGCTTCGCTATCAAAGCTGCGTGCTCGCGACGGGAGCGGAGCCGACTCGGCTCCCCGTACCCGGGGCGGACCACCCCGCGGTCAGGGTGATCCGGACGCTCGACCACGTGCGCGAGTTGACCGCCCGGCTGCGCACCGGCGATCCCGTGGTCGTCATCGGGTCGGGATTCATCGGGTGCGAGATCGCCGCCTCGCTCAGGCGGCGCGGCCACGAGGTCACGCTGGTCTCCGACGAAACCGAGCCCAATGTCGCGCGGCTCGACCGAGCGGCTGCCGAGCGCATCCACCGTTGGCTGGACGAGGAAGGCGTGCGGCTCCACCTCGGCGCCGAGGTCGAACAGATCGCACCCATCGCCGACGGGTCGCTCGAGGTGCGGGCCGGCGCGGTGCGCCCTACGGGCAAGGTCGTCGTAATGGCGGCCGGCGTGGCGCCGCGCACCGAGCTTGCGGTCGCCGCCGGACTCGAGCTCTCGGCTGGTGCGGTGCCGGTGGACGCGTCAATGCGGACCGCACGAGACAGCCTGTACGCCGCCGGCGATGTCGCGTTTGCCTTGAACACAAGCGCCGGGCGCCGGCTCCGCGTCGAGCATTGGGGCGACGCCCTCGGCCAGGGCGAGGTCGCGGGCCAGAGCGCCGCGGGTCAACCGGCCGAGTGGGACGCCGTCCCGGGGTTCTGGTCGACGATCGGGGACCACACGCTCAAGTACTCGGCCTGGGGCGACGGGTTCGAGCAGTCCCGAGTCGAGAATCGCGTTGACGGTGCGTTCACGGCGTGGTACGGCCGCGACGGAAAGATCGTCGGCGTGCTCACCCACGAAGCCGACGAGGACTACGAGCGGGGCCGCGAGCTGATCGAGCGGGGGGCGCCGTGGAGCTGACGAGTGTCGTCGTCGTCCCGGCTCGCGACGAGGAGCACCGGATCGCCGGCTGCGTGGCGGCGCTCGGTGCCCAGACCGTGCCGCCCGACGCGTTTGAGGTGATCCTGGTTCTGGATGGATGCGCCGACCGCACGGCGGAGGTGGCCGAGCACAGCGCACGGCACTTCGGACTCCGGCTGGTCCTCGTCGAGGGTCCGGGTGTTGGTGCGGGCGCGGCGCGCCGCCTCGGCATGGACCTGGCCGCCGAGCGTCTGCTGTCCCGCGGCCTCGAGCAGGGGCTGATCGCGACCACGGACGCCGACTCGCGGCCGGCGCCCGACTGGCTCGCGCGCCAACTCGGACACGTCCGCGACGGGGCGCGCGCGATCGCGGGCTTGATCGAGCTCGACCCGGAGGACATCCACACGCTCGCGCCGGAGGTGCTCCATCGTCGTGAACGCGACGCAGCGCAGCGGCTTGGGCGGGTCCGCGAGGCGGACCCGAGCGCCGCCCACCATCACTTCGCCGGCGCGTCGATCGGCGTCACCGCCGGGACATATCGCGCGGTCGGCGGGCTCGAGCCCGTGGTTGCGTTGGAAGACGCGACCTTCGCCGAGCGCCTGGCCGGGTACGGCATCCCGATCCTCCGCCCAGGCGACGTGCGCGTCCGCACATCCGCGCGCGCCACCGGTCGCGCTGCGCGAGGACTGTCCGTTGACCTGGCCGTCTCGACATGGGCCGCACGGCGCCGGTACACAGCCGACGCCTTTCCACCCGAGCTGCTGCGCGATCACAAAGGCTCGACCACGGTAGGCGTGGTGATCCCGACCAAGGAGTGCGCCGACACACTGGGCGACGTCCTGGCCCGCACCGTGCAGCCGCTGCGCGACGCCGGCGTGATCGACGACGTACTGGTCGTCGATGCCGCGTCTGCCGACGGCACTGCGCGGATCGGTCGCGAGGCCGGGGCGCGGGTGATCGAACAGGACGACGTGCTGGCCGACCACGGGCCCGCGGTCGGGAAGGGAGACGCTATGTGGCGCGCGCTACACGCGACGAGCACCGACATCGTCTGCTTCCTCGACGGGGACACCGGTAATCCCCATCCACATCATCTACAGGGGCTGATCGGGCCCCTGCTCGTCGACCCGACGCTCCACCTGGTCAAGGGAGCGTTCGACCGGCCGCTGCTCGCCGGCGGCGTGGCCCTCCCGAACGAGGGAGGCCGGGTCACCGAGCTGATGGCGAGGCCGTTGCTCAACCTCCACGAGCCCAGGCTCGCCGGGTTCGGGCAGCCGCTGGCCGGGGAGTTCGCCGGGCGCCGGGACCTGCTCGAGTCGGTCCCGTTCCCGGTCGGGTACGGAGTCGAGATCGCCGTGCTCATCGATGCGCTGCGCCGTCACGGCCTCGACGCGCTCGCCGAATGCGACCTCGGGCGACGCCAGAACCGGCATCAACCGCTGCGGGCGCTCGGCGAGATGGCTTACGCGGTGCTGGCCGCGGTGGAGCGGCGGATCGGCGAACGTGGCGCGCCGCTCGGCGGCCACTATGTCCGGCCGTGGGAGGACTACGCCGTGGCCAACGTTGCGGTGGCCGAGCGGCCTCCGCTGGCGACCCTCGAGGTCGCCGATGCGCAGCGCGCGGCCTGACCAGTTTGTCGTAAGCCCGGGCCGGGTGTGTGGTCGTACACATGAGCGCCCGACTCCGAATGCGACTGCGTTTTCCCGCGATGTTTGCGGGGAATGTCGGTCGCTTCAGGACTCCCGATCGGGAACCGTTCCTATCGGTGGCTCGCTTGGCTTGGGCTCGATCCGATCCGGGCTACCGGCGAGCACCTCGATGGTCCCGTCCGCTCGGCGGCGAACGACGTCTCCCTGCCACGCGCGCAGCGGATGCGCGCCGCTGCGCTGCAGGGACCGGCACACCCCCCGAGTAAGGAAGTAGCCCACGATCGGGATCACCCAGATTCCGATGCGCCAGACGTGGATCTGCTCGGTGTAGGAGACGCCGAGGCGGTAGAAGATCCGGTCGGTCGACCCGACCGCGAACACGATCACGACCCAGCTGAGAAAGGCGGCGCCGATCGCGGTTCGGATCGGACGGTCGCGCGGGCGGTCGAGGAGATCGTGCCGGCGGATGTCGCCGGTGATTCTGCGCTCGAGGGCCGGCCACGCGAACAGCACGCCGAATACGACCAGCGGGAAGGCGGCCCCGCCCCAGAATGGGTTCGGGATTACGGTGCGACCGCCGATCACGAGCTCCCAGTTGGGCATCAGCCGTAGGGCGCCGATCAGCCACCCGATGTACCAGTCGGGCTGGGCGCCATTCTCCGACAGGTACGGGTGGTACGGGCCCCACTGCCAGATCGGGTTGATCTGGATGAGGCCGCCGAGCAGGAACAGCACGCCGGCGACGGCCAGCAGCAGGCCGATCGCGCGCAGCGCGTACGCCGGCCACATCGGAGTTCCCACGACGTTGCGCTCGCGCCGCCCGGGTCCCGGAAACTGCGAGTGGTGCTGGCGCATGATGATGGCCAGGTGGAGCGTGATCAGGACCGCGAGCGCGACCGGAATCAGCAGCACGTGGACGATCTCGAGCCGCGCAAGGAACGTGTCGCTTCCCGGGAAAGGACCGCCCCAGATCAGAGTGGCCATCTGCCCGCCGATGAATGGGATTGACATCGCCACCGAGTAGGCGATCGCCAGGCCCATGCCGGACAGCAGGTCGTCGCCAAGCGAGTAGCCGGCGAAGCCTTCGAGGATCGCCAGCATCAGCATGGTCAGCCCGATGAAGTAGTTCAGGTCACGCGGCTTGCGGTAGGCGCCGGTGAAGAACACGCGCACCAGGTGGAGCACGATCGCGGCGATGAACACATCCGCGGCCCAGTGGTGGACCTGACGGAACAGCAACCCCGCGGGTACGGTCAGGCTGAGGTTCAGCACCGAGCGGTAGGCCTCGGACATCTGCTCGCCGTAGAGCAGGGGGTACGTCCCGTGATAGACGACCTGCGAGTCGCTCGGGACGTAGTAGAGCGTCAGGTAGATGCCGGTCCCGACGAGGACGATGAACGAGTAGAGCGCGATCTCCCCGAGCAAGAACGACCAGTGGTCGGGGAAGACGTAGCGCATCGCCCACTTGATCGCGGCCCATGCACCGAGGCGCTCCTCGGCGCCGCGGCTGGCGCGGAGGAAGCGGCGGTGGGCGTAGCGTTCGACCGTGTTCACGACTGCGACCGGTGGACTCCCCACCACGAGGGACCGATGTCCTCGTGGAACGGCCCGGCGGCGCGGAGGTGCCCCTGGTCGTCGACCATCAGCGGCAGCTGCGGCAGCGCGCGGCCGGCCGGACCGAACGCCAGCCTTCCTCCCTCTCCGGGCAGGAACGTCGAGTAGTGGCACGGGCAGGTGAAGGCCGGTTCCTGGCTGGTCGGCGCGTATGTCGGATAGCGGTACAGCGAGATCGCGCAGCCGGCGTGGGGGCAGATCTTGGAGTAGGCGAGGATCCCGTCCGGCGCCCAGGTCCGCCGGGCCTCCGGGAGGTGGATGTAATTCGCGGGCAGCTTCACGACGAGTAGGCCGGCCCCGAATGCCTCCGGGTCCGAATGCTCGGGGAGCGCCGTGTAGAACGAGCCGAGCTCGATCTGGCTCGCCGTATACGGGCGCCCTTCGTCATCGACGAGGCGGGTTCCCCGCTCCCACGGGGTCTTGTGGAGATTGCTCAGCGCGGGGCCCAGCGAAGCGATCGGCGTCGCCGCCGCGGTCACGAGCGCTGCGCCGGCCACCCCGCCGGCGCCGGCGAGCAACGCCCGACGCGAGATTCCCTCGCCGCCCTGCTCGATCAGGTTCACCACGTTCTCGGTCTGCTCCTCGTCGAGCAACGGACCCCGCTCCTCGACAGCGGTCTCCTGCGGCACGACCAGCTTGCCGGCGACGATCGCCGCGGCGGCGAGAAGGCAGAGCGCGCCGCCGATGGCGACGCCGAGGAACTGCGTGTTGGCATCCCCGCCGACGTAGACGGCGGTGAACCCGAGAGCGAATAGGGCGGCGAGCACGAGCAGGGCCGCGACCAGCGCCTCCGCCCGCCGGTTCGAAGGCACGACGCGCTTGCGCGGGTCGTAGTCGGACTCGGGCGGCGGAGGGGGCGCGGGCGTTAGCCTGCGCGCGGCGCGCAGTGCGGCCCGCGCCGCGACCAGCAGCCCGAGCAGCTTCGACAGCCTGTTCATACCTCCTCACCCGTCCTTTCTCCGATCAACCGCGCGACGATCACGAGTGCCGCCAGCCCGATGAACCAGGCGACCATGCCCTCCGGGATCGGGCCGATGTTGTAGATCCCCCACCCGCCGGCGTTGTCGGGGTGGCGCGTCCACATCACGTAGCGCGCGATCGAGTCGAGCTCCTGCTGGTCGATCTGGGTCGAGTCGAAGTGCGGCATCAGGTAGGGCCCCATCCGGACCGCTTCAGCGATCTGCTGCGGTGTCGCCTCCTCCAGGTCCGGGACCGAGGCATCGACCGTGATCCCGCCGCGGGCGACGATCTGGTGGCAACCGGCGCAGTTGAGCGTGAACGCGTGGAACCCGAGCGCCAGGTTGCCCGCGGCGGGGTTGGCCGTCGGCGCGGCCGGCCCGCCGAACGAGCTGATGTAGGCGATCAGGGCGTCGATCTGGTGGCGGCTAAACGCCGGCGTGCCGCGCAACGGCTCCTCCCGCGGCTGCTCGAGCGGCATGCGCCCGGTCGAGAGGTAGAAGTCGACCGGCCCAGGGCCGACCCCCCGCAGCGACGGGGCGACGCCCCGCGTCCCATTGAGAGCGATCCCGTGGCAGGAGGAGCAGCTCCCCTGGTACAGGGTGAAGCCTTCGGCGCGGAGGGCCGGTGAGTCAGGGAAGCTCTCGGTCGGATTGCCGGCGCCGGGCGAGAAGGGAACCTTGGTCGGTACGGCCACTCCCGATCCCGACCCCGCGGTTTGCCCGGTTTGAGCGGGCGAGGAGGGCGCGGCGAGTCCGATGACGGAGACTGCTCCGAGGACGATGGCGGCCACGGCACGCACTCGGCGCGGAACCCGCGAGCGGTGGGTGAGCCAGCGCAGGAGCAGCCGCCTCACGCCGGACGCATCCTTTCGGCGCTCGTCGGCGACGCGCCCGCTCGTGCCTCACGCGCAACCTGACGCCGCTCCTCGGCCGCCATCGCCGCGACCGCCGCCCACAAACCGACCGCGGTCATGACCACGCCGCCAGCGACCCACATGATCGCTCCCGCCTGGGCCTGGTCGTCCAGCGCCGAGATGCCGAGGGTCCGCGCCGGCGGCCCATATGGCGGATACGCGAGCGTGGCGTGGCGGTTGAGGTAAGCGCCGATCAGCGCCATCGGCATCATCGCCGCGATCAGGTAGACGAGCTTGCCCAGGCCGCTCAGGCGGTGCCGCGGAGCGGGGTCGCCGTCGAGCAGTGGCGACCACACGAGTAGGCCCACGAGGAGGTACAACGCATGCTCGGTGACGTGGAGCACCGGGTGGCGCAGCGTCGCGTCGTAGAACGAGGGCAGGTGGGAAAGCAGGATCACCGCCGCAAACAGGCCGAGCGACGGGACAGGACCGGTGAACCGCCTGGCTCGGTCGAGGCTCCGGGCGAAGCCGCGCCTGCGACGGGCGGGGAGTGCCCGCATCGCGAGCAGGACGGGCCGTCCGCCCAGTAGGAGCGGCGGCGCGACCACCAGCAGGAGCAGGTGCTGGACCATGTGATCGGACAGCAGCTGCGCGTCGTAGCCGTCGATTCCCGATTGGAGCGCGATCACGATCGCGCCGATGCCGGTCAGGAAGGAGGCCGTGCTCCGCGCCGGCCAGCGGCCCCGGCGGGACGCGAGCCCGTACATGATCGCCGCCCCTGCCGCCGGGGCGACGATTGACGCGCTCAGCTCCCAGTGAGTGACCAGGAGCGACGGCAGAGACGGCGCGCTCATCGGCGCCTCTCCTCGCTCGGCGCCTGCCGGCGGCTCGCGCGCTCGGCGCGGAGCTCGATGGTCAGAAGGCCAGCCGACGCGATGAACAGCGCGATCCCGAGGTCGAGCAGAAACCTCGCCCATGCCAGGCCGAACAGCGCACACCCGGCCGATATCCCGATGAGGGCCGCGGCCACGCTCGCCTGCGGGACCGACTCGGTCACGGCGTTCGGCTCCGGAGGGCCGCGCCGGATCGCCTCGCGCCGGGCCAGCCACAAGGCCACGCCGAACCCGTAGATGATCACCACGGCCCCAGTGGCGGCGAGGCCACTCACGGTCCTGCTGTTCCACACCCAGTTGCCGATGGCCAGCAGGAGCAGGAGCGTGCCCCAGGCCAGGACGGGGATCGCGCCGCCTCGCATCAGCCCGCGGTCACCTCGGGTTCGGCGCGTTCCGGGCTCCGCGTTTCTCGCAGGTCGAGCAGCGGCGCATACGAGCGGATCGGGGGCAGCGGCGCTTCGAAGTTGAGCGGCGGCGGGGGCGAGGTGGTGGCCCACTCGAGCGTGTGCCCGAGCCACGGGTCGTCACCCGCGGGGAGGCGCCGGCGCACCGACACGAACACGTTGACGAGAAAGACGAGGACGCCGAGCGCGATTACCCCCGCGCCGAACGTCTCGATCTCGTTGAGCGTGCCCCAGCCCGGATGGGTCGGGTACCGCGACACCCGCCGCGGCATCCCATCGTTGCCCAGGAAAAACATCGGGAAGAAGGTCAGGTTGGTCCCCACCACCATCAGCAGCAGCTGGAGCTTCCCGAGCCGCTCGCGGAGGAAGGCGCCCGTGACCTTGGGGAACCAGTGGTACACGCCGGCGAAGAACCCGAAGATGCTGCCCGCGAACAGCGTGTAGTGGAAATGGGCTACGACGATGTAGGTGCCGTAGGCCTGGTAGTCGAGCACCGGCGAGGCGACGAAGATCCCGCTCAGACCGCCGATCAGGAACTGCAGGAAGAAGGTGAGGCCGAACAGCATCGACGTGCGCAGCACGATCGAGCCGCCGATCAGCGTCCCGACCATGTCGAAGTATTCGATTCCTGCGGGGATCAGCAACGCCGTCGAGGTGAACGCGAAGTATTGGTTGGTGACCCCGCCGGTGACGTACATGTGGTGTGACCACACCGCCATCGAAAGAGCCGCGAACGCCATGATCGACGCGACGAACGCGGTGTAACCGAACCAGCGCTTGTGCGAGCTCACCGCGATCGCCTCGGCCGCCGCGCCCAGGTACGGGAAGAACATCACGTACACGACCGGATGCCCGAAGAACCAGAACAGATCCTGATAATCGATCGCGCCCGCGAAGCCGGTGTAGATGTGACCGCCGTGGCGATCGATGTAGAGCAGGATCATCGCGACCAGCAGCATCGGGAACGCCCCCACCACCATCAGCATGCTCACCAGCGCGGTCCAGGTGAACACCGGCATCCGCAGCAACGACATGCCGGGCGCGCGCCGGCGGGTGACCGTGGCGACCAGGCACGCCGCCATCACGAGCATGCCGGCGGCGGCCAGGATCACGCCGATCACCCACAGATCCTGTCCGACCCCGGGGGTGTTGGTGCCGTTGGACAGCGGTGCGTACGAGGACCAGCCGGTCCGCCCGGCGCCACCGGACGCGAACCAGCCCTGCTGCATGACGAGGCCGCCGCACAGCCACGTCCACAGGCCGGCCAGGCACAACCGCGGGCCCGTGAGGCGCGTCGCTCCGACCTGCAACGGCACCAGGTACAGCGCCATCGCGATCGCCATCGGCGTCACGAACAGGTAGATCATGGTCGAGCCGTGCATCGAGAACAGCTCGTTGTAGGAGTTGTCCGAAACGAACTGCATGTCCGACTGCGCCAGCTGCGCCCGCATCAACAGCGCGAACACCCCGCCGAGCAGGAAGAAAAACAGCGAGCACACGCCGAGCGTGAGCCCCATGCGTTTGTGGTCGGTGCTGGTGACGGCGCCGAACCAGCCCGTCATGCGCGAGATCCGAGCGACGGGTGCGGTCGCGACGCTCACGGTGTCGGACCCGTTCCCTTCCTCTTCGCCCACGCCGCGAACTGCGCCGGACTGACTGCGTGGGCCGTGAAGATCATGTCGGCGTGGCGCAGCCCGCAGAACTCCGCGCACTGCCCGGGGAACACGCCCCTGGAGAACATGAGCGTGGTCACCTGGACCGAGCCCGGGATCGCGTCGTGCTTGTAGCGCAGCGCCGGGATCCAGAACGAATGGATCACATCGACGGATGTGATGTTGAAACGGACCGCCTCACCGGCGGGAACGACGAGCGGCTGGCGGCCGACGGTGCCACTCTGCACGCTGAACCGGTACGCCGGATAGGTGAACCTCCATTCCCACTTCGAACCGGTGACGTCGACGACCACCGCTGGGCGCTCCCGGTTCGCCACCGTGTCGACCTTGTGCTCGGCGGAGAAGGTCAGGTAGAGCAGGAACGCGGCCACGCATCCGAGGACGACCGCGTACGTGGCCTCGAGCGGGTTGTTCTCATGCCATCGCGCCGCGCGTTCCGGCGGCCGGCGCCGGAACACGACCACCGCGGTGAGGACCGTGACGACGATCACAAGAAACACGCCGACGGCGATCGGCACGTAGATCGAGAACAGGTGGTCGTACACCGCGCGCGTGTCGACCAGCGCTTGAGCCAGACCGAACGACTGCACGCATCGCGGCTACCCCCGAAGGGATCCGATAACCAGTCCCGGTTGGGTTGGACGGGTGGAGATGTTCGAATACGAACGGCGGGCGGTAGACGGCCGCCGTCGCCCGGAGGCATAGCCGCGATCTCGGCGGCATGATGGGCGGATGCACGGCACCGAGGCGCAGAGGTGAGCGAGGCTGTCGCCCTCCTGGTGCTCGCGGCCTGCCTCGCGGCCGCCGTGACGCGCCCGGCGTGGGCGCCGGACTGGGCGGTTGCCGCCGGCGGCGCGGTCTTGCTGGTGGTCGTGGGGATCATCAGCGTGAAGGGCGCCCGCGAGGCGCTCGGTCAGCTCGGCCCGACCGTCGCTTTCCTCGCAGCGCTGCTCGTGCTGGCCGACGGCTGCCGGCGCGCGGGGATGTTCGACGCGCTGGGGGCGTGGATGGCGCTCGGCTCGCGTGGGCAGCCCCGCCGGCTGCTGGCGATGGTGTTCGTCGTGGCGGCCGCGACGACCGCGGTCTTGAGCCTCGACGCGACGGTCGTCCTGCTGACGCCGATCGTGTTCGCGACGGCGGCGCGCCTGCGCACTAACGCCCGCCCGCACGTGTATGCATGCACGCACCTGGCCAATAGCGCGTCGCTGCTGCTCCCGGTCTCGAATCTGACCAACCTGCTCGCGTTCAGGGCCAGCGGCCTGTCGTTCGCCCGGTTCGGCGGCCTCATGGTGCTCCCGTGGCTGGTCGCGATTGGGGTCGAATGGCTCGTTCTGAGCCGGGCGTTCGCGGGCGACCTGCGCCGGCCGGGTCCGTCGCGATCGGGCCAGAGTCTCGAGCCGCCCCCGGTGCCCAGGTTTGCGCTGGGAGTTGTCGGACTGACGCTGGTCGGTTTCGCGCTCAGCTCGCTCATCGGGATCGCGCCGGTGTGGATCGCCACAGCCGGCGCGGTCGCGATGGTCGTGCGAGAGCGCCCTGATCCAAAGGCCGCCGTGCGCGCGGCCGAGCCGGCTTTCCTGGTGTTCGTGCTCGGGCTCGGCATCATCGTCCAGGCCGCCAGCCAGCACGGCCTGTCGACCGCGGTCGACGCGCTCCTTCCCCACGGCACGGCGCTGCCGGACCTTCTCCTGGTGGCCGTGGTCAGTGCCGCCGGGGCCAACCTCCTCAACAACCTGCCGGCGACGCTGATCATCCTGCCCGTCGTCGCCGTCAGCGGTCCGGGCGCGGTGCTGGCCATGCTCGTCGGCGTCAACGTCGGCCCGAACCTCACCTACGTCGGGTCGCTGGCCACGCTTCTGTGGCGGCGGATCGTGCATGCCCATGACCAGGAGACCGACATGGGCGAGTTCACGCGTCTCGGGCTGCTGACCGTTCCGGCGGCGCTGGTGGCCTGCACAGTCGCGTTGTGGTTGGCTCTACAGGTCATCTGATGCGCGTCGTGGTGTGGATATCCGAGGACACGTGGGAGGCCTGCGTCGATTGGGCGCGTGCGCTGGTGCCGGAGGGCGCGGACGTGACGTTGCTCCACGTGGCGCCGGCCGACGTCGAGGAGCTGGCCGCGCACCCCGGCGCGCGTCTGCTCGGGCGCCATCCGCCACCACCTCCCGGCCCGGCGGTGCGGGCGATAGCCGACGAGGAGGCGCAGGCGCTGCTCGAGTCGGCGCGGACCGGGTTCGCGCGCCCCGCTCACACGATGGCGCGGCGAGGCAGGGTCGAACGCGAGGTTGTCCAGGCGTGTGCCGGCGCCGATCTGCTCGTACTCGCGCGCGACGGCGAGCTCCGCCTCGGGCCCAAGAGCATCGGTCCCCGAACGCGGTTCCCGCTGGACCACGCCCCGTGCCAGGTGCTCCTCGTCTGGCCCGAGGAGCCGCCCGGGATCGAGACGATCCCGCCACCGCCCCGCCCGAAGCGGCGTTGAGTCAGCGGATCTGAGCTCGGCGACGTCGAAGCCACATCACGGCGCCGGCGACGACCACGGCGCCCACCGCCAACGCGGCGACCCCGGCTGGGCTCGCGCCACCGCCTCCGCTCCCGCCTCCTCCGCTGCCCGCGCTGGTTCCGGATGCCCCCGACACCGCGCCGATCGGATGGCCCGCGGCGGCGGCGAGCTTTGGTATCGCGTCTAGCGCTGCCCGCGCAAGATCGTCACTCTGGCGGCCCGCGGGCTTTGGAAGCGAGGCCGCGGCGTCGGTCGCACGCGGGGTCAGCCCGGCGACGCCGTATCCGGCCGGCATCACCACGAGCAGGAGATCCTTCGTGTTCGCGAAGCTGATCTCCTGGTCGAGGAAGGTCGCGTACTGCTGGGGTTTGCCGAACAGGCTCGGGATCGCCCCGAGATCGGCCGGCGACTCGATCAGCGCGACCTTGAGCGGAAAATGAGCGCGGTTCGCGGCAGCGGCCTCGGCGTTCAGCGTCTTCTGGAGGCCGGTCGCCACCGCGGGGCTGAACGGATAGAAGACGCTCTGCGCGAGCAGCATGTCGCTCGCGGGATCGCCATCGGCTCTTGCCCGCGCCGGCGCGAACGTGGTCGCGAGGACCGCGAGCAAGAGCATGAGCCCGAGGACCTTCACGCCCACCTATCCGAGCGCGCTTCGCACGAGTTCGATCGCCACGATCACCGCGGCGACGCCGGCGCCGAGCGCCACGACCGCGGCGAATAGGCGGAGTCGAACGCCACCGGACCTCATGACCTCACCTCCAGCGTGTAGGGCGCGGTGACGATGCGTCCGCCGAGCTTCATCTGCAGGAACAGGCGCCACGTGCCGGGCGCGGGTAACAGCACGCCGATCGTGAGCTTTCCGGGCGCACTCGACGTGCCCGAGATTCGTGACGAGGCCACCCCGGGCAGCGCGCCGCAGTTCGGCGCGTTCGGGGCGCAGATGTGGGTGTGGAAGTAGTCGAGCGAACCCTCCCGGAAGAAGATCGCGTGCGCGAGCGCGCCGAACCACGGGACGAACGTGGGCTTCTGGCCCCGGGGACCGGTCACGTCGACGTTGAGGAACTCCGCCTGGATGGCGTGGAGCGCGGAGTGTGGCGCAATGTCGAAGTGGTAGCCGCCGGCGGTCAGGTTCGCCTGATATGAGGGCAGCGGCTTCGGCTTGTAGTCACCGGTGACGTCGATCATCCGGAATAGCTGAAAGTTGGCCTGGCCCCCTGGAATATTCGGATACACGTCGACGAGGACCTTGTAGGGGCCGGGCGCCGGAAACGTGACGGTCTGGCGCAGCAGTCCGTTCGGTCCGACCGGCGGATGCTGGTGGATGATGTACGCGAGGTCGTCGCGGACGATGATCAGGTGCACCCCGGTGTGCGGGCCTGAGCCAGTCTTGTACTGAGTCAGCGGCTTGCCGCTCGGCAGCACCACAGTGAACGACACAGTGACCGGGTCCCCGGCGGTGACAGGCGCGCTCGGGGTGAACCCGCCGAGCGTGTACACCCTGGCCGGCGCGACCGTCGGCACGGTCAAACCGCTGCCGGCGCCGCCGCAGCCGGTCAGCAATGTGATGGCGGCGATAGCAGCGGCGAGGGTGTAGGTGAGACGTGGCGTACGGTTAGTCACGAGCGCTTCCTTTTCTCGGGGTTTCATCCGTTGGCCTGGTCCACGATCAACGCCGTGAACGGCGGGCCGTTCCTCGGCGTCACCTGGAACGTCAGCCCCCAGCGGCCGACCATCACGAGCGCCGGCGCGGCGCGCGAGTAGACGCCGGGGGCGGTCTCGGTGAGCTGATACTCCTGCGTGGGCATCTGCATCTCGAGATGGTTGAACAGGAGGGTCACGTTGGCCCCGCGCACGGGTTGCCCGCCCTTGGTGATTCGGAGCGCAAAGGAGTCGGGCGCGGCCGCCTTGTTCGGCGAGACCAGGACCTGCAAGACGTACCCGGCGTGGCTGATAGTCTGCACCACCCGTCCCGGCCCCACTTTAGCCAGCGCCGAGTTTTCGAGCGCGAATGCGGGCGGAGGTGGCGCAAGGCTCGAGAGCACGGCCGCGGCGAACACGATCGCGATCACGACGACGATTTCGCCGCTCACCAGTCCGCGCAGCAGCCGCGCCGCGGGTGGGCCGAGATCGGGCTGGCGCTGTGCACCGATCAGGCGCGGGCGGGACCGAAGCAGGTTGCCCGACGCGATCAGCATCGCGACGCCGAGCAGCCCTGCCTTGACGAGGATCGCCTCCCCGTACCCGGTCTCCCACAGCGCGTTGACGGCCGGCATGTGGACCACCGCCTCCCCGACGCCGGTGGCGCCGACCACGACTACCGAGCCGAGCGCGACGTTAGAAAACCGAGGAACGAGCGCCGAGAGGGCCGGCACGCGCTCGCTGGTCGACACCGTCCACCACACCACCAGCAGACCCACGAGCCCGCCCAGCCAGACCGATCCCGACGCGAGGTGCAGCCAGTCGAGTAACAACGTCAGCCCGCGCGGCGAGGTCTGCGCGGCGTGTCCGGCGGCGCCAGGGACGATCAGTACCGCGCCCGCCGCGAGCACCGCGCCGACCGAAGCGATCAGCTCGGCGACGGATCGCCGCTCGCGGTCGGGACGGTCCAGCCAGAGCGCTGTTGATGCCGCCAGCGCGAACAGGGCGAAGCACACCTCGAGGTCGACTATCGCCCGCCCGAACGCGGTGACGCGGTACAGCGGCACGAGCGCGGTCAGATCGAACACCGAACGCAGCGAGTCGTTGGCGGTCGAGAAGTCGAGATAGACGGGGATCGCGATAAGCCCGAGCGCGGCCGCGGTTCCAAATGCGATCGTCAGCGGCTTGAGGGTCACGCCACGGACGGTCCGGACGAGCGGCCGCGCGATCAGGAGCCGAAGCACGAACAGGCCGATCGCGCCCATCACGAACACGAACATCGCCCATCGGGTGATCAGCAGCCCCGGCGTCGTCGCGGTCGCCGAGATGCTCGGAACCTGGAACTGGGGCGCGGGGCCCGGGTTCGGCCCGACCGCGTATGTGAAGGCGCCGTTGACGGGGTGGCCGTCGACCGAGATCGCCCGCCAGTAGATCAGGTACCACCCTTCGGGCAGGTTGGGCCGGAGCGGCACGACGAGCGTGTCGGGATCGGCCGGCAAGCGATGGACGGGGCCGGTCGTCTCCTGGTGCCCTTGGGCGTCGGTAACCGAGATGATCGCGAACCTGGGCTCGACCGCCTCGTCGTAGGTGAGCTGGATGTTCGGGGGCGGCGCGTTCAGGACAACGCTCGCCGCCGGAACGGTCTTGACCAGATATGCGTGCGCGTCGGCGGTGGCGGGCAGCGCAAGGCCGGCCGCCACCACCGCCGCGACCAGCGCGGGTCGGATTGCGCGGGTCACGCCAGATCGCGCTCCTTAGAGCCGCCGAGCAGGGCGAACCCGCCCGCGAGCAACCCGAGCACGCCCACCACCAGCGCGATGATCGTCAGCAGGGACACACCGCCGCCGCCGAGCGAGGTCTCCGCCTGGATCGTAGGCGCAGGGGCCGCCGACGACTCCGAGCCGGACCAGTTGACGATCGATCCGTCGGAGTACGTCTGCTCGACCTCGAACGTGTACGTCTTCGCCGACGACGGCTGCGCCAGGAACTGGAACAACGTGTCCTCGCCGGTTGGCGTATTCCCGCCGGTCAACGTCACCTTCGTGATCACAGCGCTGTCGCCCGAACCGGTCTGGGCGAGCTGGACGTGCCAGGGCGTCGACGGGGGCACGAACGAATCGATGCCGAACCCAGACGGCACCGTCATCACCAGCTTGGTCGTGGTCAGGCCGCTCTTCTCGGTCGGCACGGCCAGGCTGTACAGCTGCAGCTTGCCCGCCACCGACACCGGCGGACTGATGCGCGCATGCGCCGAAGCCACTGCCGGCAACGAGAGCCCGGCGCCGGCCGCGACGAGCGCGACGAGCCCCATATGGGACATACGGTTCAAGGTTGTCCTCCTTGGTTGGTGATCAGGACCGCGCCGTTCAGATGGCGCGCGAGATCAACCGAGAGGAGGACCGCGGCCCGACCAGCCGTCCGCGAGCGGCGCGAGCTTCGGAAGGAAGGGGTCGAGTAGGCCGCACGCGACCTGGGGGGCGTGAGGTGCGGCCGCAGCCGATTTCCCGCGGCCCTCGGCGACTGCCTGGAGCACGCGTCGTGCACCATGGAACGCGGCCGCCAGCACGACTGCGACTGCGACCGCCGCAGGGATCGACCACCAACCGCCGTAACCGAAGACACCGGACACGCCTGCGGGGTGGCCGGTCACGAGCAGCCCCTCGAGCAGCTCCTGAATGACGTACACCGCCACCAGGCAGACCGCGCACAGGAGCCACAGCCCGAAGAACGAGAGCGTGTAGCGGGGGAGCGACACCCGGCCGCCGAGAGCGCGGCCGAGCGTCAGCAGGAACACGCCGCACGCCAGCGCGATCAGCAGCACGATCCAGGGAACGAGCGAGTGCAGGTACCGGTGGCCCTGGGCGGCCAGCGCCAGGCCTGCCTGGTTGCCGAAGGCCAGCCAGTACCGAAGCTGGTGGACCGCGAACGCACCGGCTGGCATGACTGCCGCCGGCGCGAGGCGCCTGATCAGGACGCCGCGCTCCAGACGCATGTTCATCCTGCCGGGAAGATACCGCGCGCCGCTAGGACAGCTGCGCCAGGGTGTGCTGCAGATCCTGCGGATAGAACGGCCACACGAATAGCGCGCGCTCGTGGCCCGTCGAGTCGATCACGTACGCGGCCTCGGTGTGCGTGATGTAGTTGATCGTCGTGCCGGAGATCTTCTTCGTTATCACCGACACGCCGATCTCGTAGTGCTTCCAGACCTGGGCGAGCGCCGCCGGGGTGCCCACGGCCCAGTGCCACTCCGGCACGAGCTCCCACCGACGCTCGTCCTGGAGCAGGTCCTTGCGCGAATCGGCCCAGTGGTCGACGCTGACCGCCAGGATCGCGGGACGCTGGGCCGCGGGTACGTCGCCTACGACCTGGTTGAGCAGGTGCGCTTCGAGCGGGCAGAGATTGCGGCACAGCGGGTCGACGAACGTCACGATCACCGGCCGCCCCCGGTACTGCGCCACCGACACCGTATGCCCGGTCTGGTCGCGGAGCACGAAGTTGGGCGCCGGGCGTCTGTTCGCGGGCCAGCTGAGCGCCGGTGGCGTGACGATCGAGTTCACTGATTCGCCCGTGGCGCCGGGGTGTCTGAAGATGGCGAGCAATGCGATCGGCGTCCCGATCGCGAGAACCGCGACCGCGGCCACGCCCGGGGCGGCCCACCGCATCCACCCCGGAGGACCGCCGGGCGCAATCTCTGGTTCGAGCGGTTGGGGCCGGGGCGGGCGCCGCCGCCGGCGGCGGACAACGAGTGCGCAGACGGCCGCGCCCAAGAGCACGATCACGGCCGCCACCACGAGGATCCACGGCACCGAGTTTCCGGCCTTCGTCTGCTGGCTCGCCGACGCGGGGATCGTCACGCCCGCGGTCTTAGCCAGCTGCCGCACCGCCTGCTCGGCCGTCGCCGCGAGCGTCGAGTCGCCGGCACCGATCCGGATGCCGGCCAGGAGACGGTACGCGGAGGCGTTCGAGTGGCCGGGCCAGTTGAAGCCGAACCCGTTCGGCATGATCACCAGGAGCCGCTGCTTGTAGATCGAGGACAGCTCGAGTCCGAGGAAGCGCGCGTATACCTGCGGCTTTCGCCATAGCTCCGTGATCGACCCGAGGTCGTACTCGGTCGAGACGGTCGCCACGCGGATCGCGAACCCGGACCGGTTCGCCGCCTGGACAGCGCTCACTAGCGCCTGTTGCGAGCGCGATTCCGCGCCGGGCAAGGAGGTCAGGAAGACCTGCTTCGCGACCAGGTAGTCGCTCGCGGGGTCGCCGTCGGCGCGCGCCATCGCGGTCAAGATTCCGCAGGCCGCGAGCACAGCCGTCAGCGCGATGATGCTCAGACGCCTCGACAAGGGGCCCCAACGTCTATCACTTCACACTCCAGGAGGGAAGGTATAGGCGCGGTGCGGAGGCACGTGTGGGCCGATCTCGAGCACGATCTCGGCGTGGCGGCTGAGGGTCACGCCTTCCGGTGGTCCGTGCCACCGCCCGCCGTCGACGAAAACCGCCACGTGACCGTCCGCGGCAGCCTCGAATGAAGCAAGTCGCCGGTTCGATAGCGGCTCTCCCCACGCTCGGAACAGGTCCTCGGTGGTGGCATGCGTCCCGGGGCGTACGAGCAAGAGTCCCGTGGGATCGAGCGTGACCAGATCGCCGTAGCAGCGCGCGCTCGTTATCCGGCCCGCCGTCATGGTCCGCGGCGGTTTGGTGCCGATCCCGGCGGGGAGGATCACGACGCGGTTGGCGGCGAACACCTCAACATGGACGCCGTCGCGCGGACCGAGCGTGCGCTCGCACGCGCCCGGGACGGGACCGCGGGCCGGGGGCTGGAAGCTCGGGCCCCTGCCGATCGGGCGGGCCTGGGCGACCAGCGCCGCCGGAGGCGCGGGCGTGTGTGTTGCGGCCCGCTGGGTGGATCCGCACCCCGCCGGCACAACGAGCGCCGCGACCGCAGCGCAGCAAGTCAGGCTGCGGCGCATCACTCCGGCGGCGTACCCGCGGCGGTGTTGATCGCTGACGCTGCGGACACGGGGGCCGGCGTGCGAGAGTCGCCGTGATCTGCGAGGCGGAACACGAGCAGGAGGAGCCCGGTGCCGGTGCCGAGGCATACGATCGTCGCCGCCCGGGCGAGGAACGCCGGGAGCGAGATCAGCACGAAGCCGTACAGGAGCGTCGTGATCATCTCGCCTCCCGCCCAGAGCGCCGCCACCCCGATCAGGAAGCACGTGAAGTACCCCGGTTGGCGGAACAGCGCCCGCGAGAACCCCCAGCCGACGAACGCGAGGATCGCGGCGAGCTCGACGAACTGGAACGGGGTGATCGTCGGCCGGCCGTGCAACTGCAGCCCGAGGGCGGCGATCGTCACAGAGACCAGCGCCGTTACCGCGAGCACCCTGGCCATCAGCCGGTCGAGGGCGTCGCGGCGCAGTCGCCACGCCGCGAGCACACACGCCAGCAGCACCACGATCGGCCAGAACCACACGATCGACGGATGATCCGCGTGCCACAGTCCGCCGGAGATCGAGCTGACCTCACCATCGATCCGGACCGGGATACGCCACCGGCCGACGAACGAGACTCCCGGCGGCAGGGCTACCGCGGCCAGCGCGTGCAGCCTTCCGTCGTGCCACTCGTAGCTCTGGCCGCTGCTCACCCGGTGCCAGTTCGCTGGCGTCGACGCGGTCAGGTAAGACGGCGGAGTCAGCGCCACCGGAGTCTGATTCAGGTAGTACATCGACGAGTTGTGGTTGACGTCGATGCCCGCTTTCGTGAACCGCACGTACGGCGCGCCCCGGTAGTCGAGGACGATCACGCTCTGGTTGCGCGGAGCCTGGAGCCACATCCGTAGGTCGCCGTCGATCACCTTCGCCCGCAGGCCGGCGGGGAGCGCGAGCACCTTCGCGAAATAGCTCGAGGCGGCCGGGGCGATCGGTCCGTGCGCCTGGGCCTCGGTCGGAAAGGCGGCTAGCGCGGCCGCGAGCGCGAGGACGACGAAGGCCCCCGTCCGTCGGCGGGTTCGGTCCCTAGACTTGCCCGGGCTCATCGAGGTGACGGACTCTACGCACAACGGTAAGGGGTATTTGCGGGCGCGGCTCGTCTCGTCGGCCGCGCTCCTGGCACTTGCGTTCGGCCTGCTTGCCTCCTCGGCACTGGCGGACGGCGATCCGGCGAGCGACGTCCTCGCCACTCAGCCGCTGTTCCTGCCCCAGGACGCCGGAATCCCGCTCGCCCAGCAGAACCAGCTGTCCGCGCTGCTCTCCGGCGCCGCGGCGAGCGGCTACCCGATCCGGGTGGCGATCATCGCTTCCTCGTCGGACCTGGGATCGGTCACCGAGCTGTGGCGCCAGCCGCAGACGTACGCCCGGTTCCTCGGCCAGGAGCTCTCGCTCGTCGATCACGGGCCGCTGCTCGTGGTCATGCCCAACGGGTTCGGGCTGGTCGGTGTCGGAGCGACGCCGCCGGTCGACCCGTCTGCTTTGGATGGCGTGGGGATCGATGCGGCGGTCGGTCCGGGACTCGGGACGGCGACCCTCACCGCAGTCCAGCGTCTCGCGGCTGCGGCCGGGCACTCCGTTCCGATCCCGGCCGCGGTGGCGACCCCCTCTGGCTCCGGGTCGAACTCGGGCAACCCGCTGCCGTTGATCGTGTTCGCGGTCGGTGCGGGCCTGATCGTGGTTGCCTGGGCGGCGAGCCTGCGCGCCCGGCCGGTGCGCATGCGCCACCGCGGTGCATCGTCGCCCTGACCCGGGGCACGCCGATTCGGATGTTCGTCGAGCCCGGCGTCAGCAGGCGGCATGCCGACGCCGCGAGGCCGATGAGGAGGTGTGCACAACAAGGGGGTCCTGCTTGCCGCGCTGGCGGTGTTGGTCGTCGCGCTCGGCGTTAGCGTCGGAGCGGACTCCCGCGCGTCCGGACCCGGTCACCGAACGGTGCCCGGACCCGGTCACGGAACGGCGACGCACACGAGCGTAGGTCCGATGCGGCTCCACCCGGGTCCCATGATGCGGCTCCACCCGGGTCCCATGATGCGGCTCCACCCGGGTCCCGCACCGATGGTGCGCCCGCGAGGAGGCCGCCGGCGCCCCGCCGTTGTCGTCCAGCCTCGTAGCGTGACGGTGGCTGCCGGCCGGCTTGCCGGCTTTACCGCCGCCGCGTCGGGTAGCCCGGCTCCAAGAGCGCAGTGGCAGCACTCGGTCAACGGTGGCCGGACATGGACCAACATTCCGGGCGCGCACCGGGTGACTTACGTGTTCACGGCCAAGCCGACGCAGAGCGGCAACGAATACCGAGTCGTATTCACGAACCGCCTCGGCCGGGCAACGACGAAGGCAGCCCGGCTGACGATCGGCCGCGGGCGGTCTTCCGGATCGGGAGGCACCACCTCGCCGAACGGCGGTATCCCGGGATCGGGCCCGGGAGGCTCGGGTGGAGCCGGGGGTTCGGGAGCGTCCGGGGGCAGGATCACCTCGCCGCCCCAGATCATCGTCCAGCCGGCTGACCAGAGCGTCCAGAACGGCGATCCCGCCACATTCATCACCGGCGCCATCGGCGTGCTCGCCAGCACGCAGTGGCAGGTCTCCACCGACGCCGGCGCGGATTGGAGCAACGTGCCGAACGCAACCTCGACGACGTACGCGATGATCGCGACCTCCGGCGAGACCGGGTACGAGTATCGCGCGGTGCTGAGCAACTCGGCCGGGAGCGCCACGACTCGCGTCGCCACGCTTACTGTGGCCGGTCCGCCGGGAAACTCCGCCCCCCAGGTCACGACCCAGCCCACGAACCAGACCGTCGCGGACGGCGACTACGCCACCTTCACCGCGGCGGCATCGGGCTACCCGGTGCCGACGACGCAGTGGCAGACCTCGAGCGACGGCGGGCAGACCTGGGTCCCCGTCCTCGGCGCGACCTCGACGAGCTACACATTCCAGCCGACCACGGCCCAGAACGGCTACGAGTACCGGGCCGTGTTCAGCAGCGTCGCGGGGACCGCCACCACCAATGCCGCCACGATCGTGATCGCGAGTCAGTCGGGCAACTGGTCTGGCTACTTCGCGCTGGGGCAGGCGTTCAGCGCCGTGACCGGCAGCTGGAGCGTCCCCGCCGTCACCTGCCCGACGAGCGCCACCAGCTATTCGTCGCAGTGGATCGGGATCGACGGCGCCCAGAGCCAGACCGTCGAGCAGGACGGAACCGAGTCCGACTGCTTCGGCGGCACCCCGAGCTATGACGCCTGGTACGAGATGTACGGGGACAACGCCGTCAACTCCGGCTATGAGGTCGAGCTGTCGCCCACCAGCTACCCGGTCGCACCGGGCGACGCGATAACCGCCTCGGTCAGCCTCGCGGGCTCCACCTGGACGCTGGCGATCAACGACACGACCCGGAACTGGACATACAGCATCAACATCCCGACGCCTTCGCCGGCGCCGCAGCAGTCGTCGGCCGAGTGGATCGTGGAGCGGCCCGAGGTCGGTGGCTCGCTTGCGACTCTGTCCGACTTCGGCAACGCGGCATTCACCAACGCGACGGCAACGAACGGTTCGGCCAGCGGTCCGATCACCGACTTCGCCTACCAGCCGTCGCAGATGGTCGGCAGCCAGGTTCTGGCGAACCCCGGCCCGCTCAGCGCCGGCGGGTCGGGCTTCAACGTCGCCTGGAACGCCGGCAGCTGACGCTTCGGCGGCCGTGCTGACGACGTAGATACGTGCTCGCGAGGCGAAGCGAGTATTGTGCGCGCGACATAGCCGAACCGCCGCGGAACCAGCCGCGGCGGACGGGGAGCCCAAGTAGTCGGGGCGAATCAGCCGGTGTTCCGGTTGTAGCGGTGGTCGAAAGATCGTCGCGAGCCCGTCAGCTAACCCCGTAGGCGCCGGGACCCCAAAAGGAGTTACAAATGACGCCGCATTGGCACGCGGGCGCCCTGAGCGAGCGGCCCACGTCCGATCTGAGCGGGCTGCTTCGCCGTTGCTCCTCCGGCGACGCACAGGCGCGGGAAACGGTCATCATGCGATTCCTGCCGCTGGCGCGTCGGGTCGCGCGGGATTACGAAGGGCGTGGGGAGCCGATCGAGGATCTCTGCCAGGCGGCCAGCGTGGGGCTGATCAAGGCGGTCAACCGCTACTCGGCGGACCGAGGCGCCGCGTTTCCCGCTTACGCCCGGCCTGTGATCGTCGGGGAGATCAGACGGCACTTCCGCGACACGACGTGGCGTGTGCACGTGCCCCGTTCAACGAAGGAATGCGCAGGACGTGTACTTCGAGCTCAGCGCGAGCTCGGCGTTGGTTCGGCAAACGCGGAGGCAATCGCTAACTACCTTGGGGTCGGTCGGGAGGAGGTCAGCGAGGCGTTACGTGCACTGGAGGCGTATTCGCCCGCCTCGCTGGACGCCGCCGCCTTGACGGCCGACGGGGCCGCCCCGCCGCGTCACGAAGTCATAGGTACCGACGACTCTGGTTACGAGCGGGTCGAACTCTCGGCCGAGATCCGACAGACACTTCTCACGCTGAAGCTCCGCGACCAGACGGTAGTGCTGCTGCGGCTTGCTCGCGAACTCACTCAAGAGGAGATCGCCGACCGCGTCGGACTATCTCAGATGCACGTCTCGAGAATCCTGCGCAACGCCGGCGCTATGTTGGCTGCCTCGTCCGGGCTGGCCGTCAGCACCCGAACACGAACGCGACGGGGGTCTCCGCCGACGATCGTGAGGAAGCGCGGGGCTGGGCTCGAATCAGCGACCTCTCGCTTGTGAAGTGAGGGCGAGCCGTGTCCTCAAAATGGCAAATTTGCAGGGGTGTTCGTGCCCGTTGGTGCGCGTTTGGCGACACAAACCGACGGTAAGCGTTCAGTCCGTGCGGCCTCAGGCGAGCGCGGGGAATGGATCGCCGCGGGCGTGGGCGATGATCAGCTCGCTGAGGTAGGTGAACAACGAGCGGCGCTGCTGGCGGCAGGTGGCGGCGGCCGAGAGCGCGCGTTCGGTGAATCGCTCGCCGGTGTTGCTTTGGGTGCCGAGCGACACTTTGCGGTAGATGACCGGCGCGCGGAGCGCGCGCTCGGCCGGGTTGTTGGTCGGCTCCACGCCGGGGTGGGTGGTGAAGGTCCAGAGCGCGGGCCAGACCTTGAGCAGGTTGTTGGCGAACTGCCGGTGCCAGCGATTGCGCGCCTTCTTCGGAGACGCCTGCTCGAGTAGCGCGCGCAACTCGGTCTGGATCGGCGCGATCTCGGCTTGGAGCTTTTGGCGGTCGTGATGCTCGTGCTGGTATGCGCGCCATGCAGCGAACAACCGGCGGGTGAGCGCGAGGCCGTGTTCGCCGAAGGTCTTCTGCTCGCCCAGGCCGTCGGCGTGGCGGCGGAAGTCGCGCTGGAGGTGTGACCAGCACACTTGGCGCTGGTTGGGATCGAGATGGCTGTAGCCGTTCCAGCGGTCAGAGACCACGATCCCGGGGTAGCTGGTGCCGATCAGGGCGTTGAACTGCTCGCGGTTGCAGTGCTGGGCGATCTGCAAGAACGTGGCCTCAGGGGTCGTCGCGGTCCACAACGCCCGGCCCTCACCCCGCGTGCGCCAGCCGGTCTCGTCGACATGCACCGCGTCCTGGTCAAGCACCCAGTCCTGCAGCTGGCAATGTGGGCCAGCCAATGCGTCTGAGGCGCGCTGGCAGATAGCGTCGACCGCGCCGGTCGACAGCGTCACCCCGAACAGATCTGAAGCCAGCTCGCAGATCCCGCGGCGGGAGATCCGATGCCGGGCGGTCAACGTCACCACCGCCGCTTGCAATCTCAACCCGAACGGAGAGGAGGCCAGCAGCGCAGGCAACCGGGCGCTGGTCCGTGCGCGACAGTGCCGGCAGCGCAGCTGATGGGTGCGATGCTCGGTCCAGGTCACGCTGATCGGCGGCAGCTCGCACACCTGGTGGCGGCCGAACCGCCCGCCCGGACGGCGCTGCTCATCATCAAACCGGCGCCCGCATCCGCCACACGCATCCGGATAGTGATCGACGATCTCATCCACCTGGTCCTCCGGCTTGAGAGCGCGACCCGCACCCTGGTGCCCGGGCTGCCCGCCAGCTTCGCGACGCTCGCGCTCCCGGCGCATCAGCTCCTTGGCCTTCGCACGCGCCTCCGCCCGCCGCTGCGCGCGCGTCTTGGGCGGATCCGTCGACGGCGGCTTAGAACTCGTCCGCGAGTCCTGCCGGGCCTGCGCCTCCAGCCGCTCTAAGCGCTGATCGAGCTGCTGCACCCGGGAGGCGAGATCAAGAATGAACTGCACACACGCCTCACGCCCCGAGTCATAGATCGCCTCCGCCTCGGCGCGGTCCATGACTGCAAGATTCGCTGCACCAACAAGGAATCCCTGCCCAAGGCCCCGACGACTGAACGCTTACAACCGACATCCCGTCTGCAGGGATTTTTCATCGTCTTGGGCCACGGAACTGCTCCGTGGCGCGCGCGTCGGCAGGCCCCTCTCTGTCAACGTCCGGCGAGACGCTCACCATCGAGGAATCTATGAACCTTGAGGGCGAGAACGGAGAACGCCAGGATGTTGAGCATGACCGGGAATGGAGCTGGAGCGGCGGATGGGGATGCCGCCCGCCGCGAAGACCAGCGAGCCGTAGGCGAGCTGGGTTTCGGGGCGGGCGGGCGCGCTGCCGAGGCGGGGGTGCCCGATCCGGAGCTGGCCGAGCAGGCCAAGCGCCGCAAGTTCACCGCGCAGTACAAGCTCGAGATCCTCGCGAAGGCTGACGCGTGCACGAAGCCGGGCGAGGTCGGTGAGCTGCTGCGTCGTGAGGGCCTGTACACGTCGCATCTGACGTATTGGCGCAAGCAGCGGCGGAACGGCGCGCTGCGAGAGCTCGGCCGACCGCGTGGGCGCAAGCCGGCCGACCGGCGCGACGTGGAGATCGGTGAGCTGCGCCGTCGCGCGGAGCGAGCGGAGGCGGAGTTGGCGAAGGCGAAGAAGGTCATCGAGATCCAGGGAAACGTCTCAGCGCTCTTGGAGCAGATGCTCGGTACCGAGGGCGAGAGCGGGAGCACCGAGCGATGATCTGCGACACGGTCCAGGAGCTGGCGCCGATCATCGGCACCAGGCCGGCGTGCCGCGCGCTGGGCGCGTCCGTGGCGACGGTGTACCGCCGTCGCCGCCCGCCCGAGCCCAGGCCGGCCCGGCCGCGGCCGACGCCCGCCCGGGCGCTGTCCGAGGCTGAGCGCGAGCGGGTGCTCGAGGTGCTCCACTCCGAGCGGTTCGTCGACGTCTCGCCAGAAGAGACCTACGCGACGCTGCTGGATGAGGGCACCTACCTGTGCTCTGCGCGCACGATGTACCGGATCCTCGCCGCGCGCCACGGCGGGGTCCGCGAGCGCCGCGACCAGCTCACCCACCCCGCCTATGCCAAGCCCGAGTTGCTCGCCGCAGCGGCCGAACGAGTTGTGGTCGTGGGACATCAGCAAGCTGCTCGGCCCGGCGAAGTGGACGTACTTCTACCTGTATGTGATCCTCGACGTGTTCAGCCGTTACGTGGTCGGCTGGACGGTGCAGTACCGGGAGACCGGTCCGATCGCCGAGGCGCTGATCGCCCAGTCGGTCCAACACCAGCAGATCACGCGCGAGCAGCTCACGATCCACGCCGATCGCGGCGGCCCGATGCGCTCCAAGCCGGTCGCGTTCCTGCTCGCCGACCTCGGGGTTGGTTCACACTGCACCTCCTCGGTCAGTCGTTGATCAATAGGTCCAACGGCGCGGCGGGAACCTTGATTCTTAGGCCTTTTCGTTGGCCGTTGGTGACTTGGATCGCGTCAAGCTCGCCGCGTTGGACCTTGTGCAGCACGGTCTGGCGGGCGCAGGCGAGGCGGCGGGCGGCCTCATCGAGCGGCACGTACCCGTCGGGGACGTCGGGCACGAACCGGGCGCGGATCTCGTCGGTGAGCCGGATCCGCCAGGTCGCGCCCGCGGTGGTCTGCTCGGCGGGCAGCAGCCCGGTGTTGATCCAGCGGCGGATGGTGTGCACAGACACGCCGAGTTCGCTCGCGGCGCGCTCGATGCTGAGCAGTTCGCTGTTGGGGTCCGGTGGTGGGGCGGCTGGGATGCCAGCGTGTCTGCGGACCCCGCGGACGCGTCCCTCGGTGAACGGCAGGCCGGTGCCGGTCAGTCGGCCTTGACGGTTGAGGATCCCGGCGATCTCCCGGTCGCAGTGATGCTCTGAGAGACGGCGGATCAGCTCCAGCGTGTCCCCGGCGACGCGACCCTGCTCCAGCGGCCCGGCCACCTTGAGCGGGAAGCTCAGCTCGGTCCGCGCGCCGCCCTGCCACTGCACCTCGACGGCGGCGCGACGCTTGTCGTGGTCTGCGGTGACGATCACCTCGCCGATCAGTGTGCGCAGCAGCTCCTTGCGGTCACGATCGGTTGTCGTCTCAGCGGTCCACAGCCTCGGCAGCTCCCGCGCGAGCTGCACGAGCGCTTCGCGCTCTTGATCGGTCAGCGGTATCGGACGGGCGCGCTCGAGCTGGGCGAGCTTCCCGCGCTCCCGCTCGAGGTCAACAAGCGCTGCTTCGAGGGCTCGCTCAAGCGTGCGAGCGACGAGCCTGTTCTCCGGCTCGCACGCGTCGTACTTCCGTTGCGCGCGGTCGGCTTCGTATTGCGCGCGCTCGACCGCGAGTCGCTGCCCCACGAGCCGCTGCTCATGCTGCTCTTCGAGCTCGCGGATCGCGCCGGCGGTCGCCGTGATCCCGGCGGGTGCGGCCGCTTCCAGGAACGCGCCGGTGACCGTCTTGTCCAACCTCGCGCCGCCGACGGTCTGGCACGCCTTGCCGGTCGCGTGCCAATCGCGGCCGCGGGAGCATGCGTACCGTCGGACCTTGCCGCCAGTGCCGGAGTACGCGACCTGCATCTTGCGACCGCACCGTCCGCACCGCACCAGCCCTTGCAGCAGCGCGCCACCCTCGCGCGCGGCGCCGCTGCCCTCCCCGCGTCGTGTCACGTTGGACGCCAGGCGCTTGCGGGTGGCGAGGTACTCATCCCAGCTGACATAGCCGGGATGGTGATCGGGGAGGCAGACAGACCATTCCTCGATCGGGACATCAACCCGGCCGACGCGCACCTGGCCGTGCTCGTCGACGCGCTTGACCTGCCGCTGGCGGCCGTACACGAACGCGCCCGCATATCCAGGGTTGGTCAGGAAGTCGTGAACGGCGCTATAGCTCGCGCGTGCCCACCGGATCCGTCGCTGCCCGATCGTGCGGCGAGGGAGCGCTTGTCCCTCGCTGTTCAGCTCGATCACCACTTGCCGGGCAGAGCCGAGCTGACGCCACAGGCAGAACACCCGCTCGATCGCGTGACGGATCTGCTCATCCTCGGACAACACGATCCCGTCGTCGTCGTCGCGATCCAGCCCGACCGGCAACAGCAACCGCAGCTCGCCACGCTTGGCCTTGTTGCGCAGCCCGCCGACCAGTCGCGCACGGATGAAGTGCAACTCCGCCTCGCTCATCGTGCCCTTCAGACCGAGCAGCAGCCGGTCGTTGAAGTCCGCGGGCGAGTACACGCCGTCGCTGTCAGCGATCAACGTCCCTGTCAGCGCGCACAGATCCAGCAGCCGATGCCAATCCGCCGAGCACCGTGCCAGCCTCGACGTCTCCAACGCGAGGATCAACCCAACATGACCAAGGCCGACCTCGGCGACCAGCTCCTTGAACCCCAGCCGCCCGTCGCTGCTCGCACCCGAGCGGCCGGTGTCCTCATCGACCACCGCGACCGCGCCCGCCGGCCACCCCAGCTCGACCGCCCGCTCCCGCAACCCGTACTGCCGCGCCGCGGACTCGACATTGCGCTCCACCTGCCCGACCGACGACTGCCGCACATACACCACCGCCCGCCGCCGACGATGCTCCTCCGTGACCTTCCCAAGCTCACTCATCACGCGCTGCCTCCACCAGCCGCGCGACCAGCCTCGCGAGCGCGACCGCGATCGCCTGCTGACTCGCCGGCGGCAGCGTCTCCCACACCGCCGCCGGCACGACCGTCTCGCTCATCCCCAGCGCCAACTGACCGGACATTGCCACCTCCGTTTTCACGGCAGGCTCGACCGCGGCCCGGACAACGCTCCAACAACCCCGCCAGCCGCTCGCCCCACAACCGCCACGCCTCCGGCGTCGCGACCGTCCCCAACCGCGGCTCAACCACGCCCCGCGACGGCAGATCCGTCCACCGCGCCGGAATCGTCCCCGAACTCCCATCCACCAGCCGGCAGATCAGCGCCGTCTCGCCATCCTCCGTCCGCCACCCCAGCACCACAAGCTCGACATCCCGCAGCGCTCCCGGCGCGGCCACCAGCCGGACCCGCTCCGGCAGAAACTCCACAACGTGAGTAGTGCGACCGGACGTCGCTCGGCGTCACCAAGACCCACAGCCGACCGTACACCTCGACCGACAACCCCTACTCCGAGGCGCACTTCAAGACGCTCAAGTACCGGCCCGAGTTCCCGAACCGGTTCGACTCGATCGAGCAGGCGCGCGAGTTCTGCCGGGGCTTCTTCCACTGGTACAACCACGAGCACCGCCACTCGGGGATCGGGCTGATGACCCCGGCCGCCGTGCACTACGGACGCGCGCCCGAACTCCACGCCGCCCGCGGACGCGTGCTCGACACTGCTTACTCGCATCACCCCGAACGGTTCGTCCGCCGGCCGCCGGCCCCGCCCGACCTGCCCACCGCCGCCTGGATCAACAAACCCGCCACGAAGGAGGTCGCTCACTAATTTCAACCCCGAAGCGTCTCATCGGACTTGACAGGCTCCGGGCAGGCTGACGAGCTGGGCGCTTTGTTCCCACAGGCTCCGTGCGAGGTCGTCGTCACGCGCCGCATCAGCGGTCTCAGGAGGAGACGAGCCAGCCTTCGAAAGACTCCTGTATCGGACGCGACCCTTACACGCCGTGCTCTAACCCGCGGGCGCGGATGGCGGCGGCGCTAGGTCCTCGGGGTCGTCCACCATGACGAGGATCTCCTGTACGGCGGTCAACTCCAACAGTCGCTGGATCGTCTTGCGCCCTCGTACGACGGCGAGGTTGTGCCGGTTCTGGTGCGCAAAGTCGTTCTGGCGGATCAGCTCGTGGACTCCGCTGGCGTCCATGAACGTCAGCCCGCGCAGGTCCAGGACGACGTGACGCACACCATCTGCGTCGGGGGCGAGGCCGTCAAGCACCTCGGCGACCTCCGAGACCGAGGCGATGTCCAGTTCGCCCCGCATTTCGACCAATGCAGTCCGCCGGTGAGTTCGAGCCTCAACTTCAAGGATGTCAGACGCCTCCGGGCGTCCGTTGGGTTCGGGCTGGGACATAAACGCCCCTTCTCGTTCCTCTGTAGATGCTGCGCGCGGGGCAGAAGAAACGGAGAACCCGGAGCGATACGTCAACCATACTCCCCTTAAGGTGAACCGGACCGGGTTTTGCTGAGACTTGGCTTGGAGGGTTTGATCGTTGTTCAGCGGTCTCGACGCCACGGTGACGTTTGGCGGTCGTTTTGTCGGCGCCAATTTGTGTGTCCGCGTCCATTGACCTGCTGAGTAGATCGGATAGGAGGGGGACAACGCGGAAAGTCGGACGAGTCGGCCGATGCGTTCCCGCCGACCTACTCCAGGCAAATTTGAGATCCGGTGCCCATATCGCCTGCAATCGGAGTACAGTCGTACGTGAGCTGGCCCTGCGGCCAGGATCTCACCCCAAGCCCGAATGCCACCGACGGCGCAATCTGCGCCACAAGGCGAGAGGCGTGGGCCACTGGTTTTGACTGCGGGGCTGGTGCCGTACTTCTAGGCGTTTACCCCACCGGCTCGGTGGACGCGTCTCAGTCTGATTGACCGCGTGGCGGTTCTAGCCCTCTTCCGTCCGCGGACCCGAGAGAGGGACCAGAAGGCTTGAAGCTCATGGCACGGACACAACATGATCGGGCAGCGCGTAGACGAGGCGAGTTGACTTGCGATCGCGGATCGCTGCGGCTCTCGTCGTCAATTGACACCCGACGACGACGAACGGGCTGGCGACCTTGATCGCGACGCTGACAGATGCGCGAGCCGCGGATGCCGTGATCAGCAGCGATTAGTGAGATCGAAAAGGAGACAGCGATGGCAGTCAAGCAAAAGGTGACCGTTTCGGTGCAACCGACGGCGCGCCGGCCAAGTTCCGCCGAGCGTCGTGCAGCGCAGATCGCATCGGTTTCGACGCAGCAAGCGGAGCTCAAGCGCGAAGCGGCGGAGCGCCGCGCCAAGCGCGCCATGAACAGCAACGCCCCAGCGGCATCCATGCCGCGCAAATCCGCAACCGCAAGGCGCCGCAACGCTCGCTGATCGGCGACAACCTCGTGCGGTAAATCAAACTAGTTCGCGAGCTCGCTCGCCGTGCTGTGGCGGGTTGGTCACGATCGTCATCGTCCGTCGGCTTTAGAGATCGGGCGGTTAGTCGTCGGCGGGGTCGGGGTCGGGGTCGGTCGGTGGGGGGTCGACGAGCTCCAGTGCGCCGAATCCGGCTAGCGGCCCGTCCATTAAGAAGATCTCGATCGTGAGGTCGGGTTCGACGTGAGCTTGGCTGAGGAAGGCGAGCACTTTGCGGCCGGTGAGAGCCTCGATCATTTCGCTGTAGCGCTCCTTCATCATCCGTTGGAAGTCGCGGCGCATCTCGAGCACGCGGTCGGGTTCGCCGCCTTCCATCATCGTGCGCTCGATCGCCGTGAACCCGTCGGTGAGCACGCAGACGATCAGGTTGTCGAGCACGTAGGTCTTGGCTTTGATCGGTCCGCGACCGTAGTGCTCGCGCATGAACGCGACGATCCGGTTGGTGATCTCGGCCAGCAGCCTGCCACCGACGAGCGGCCGCGTGGCGCGATCCTCTGGCCCGGCCTCGCTCATCGCCGACCTCGTCGTGCTCTGCTGTCTGTGCTGCTCACGGTGCGAGTTCTCCGCCGTTTGAGCTTGTGCGCCTGAAGCGGACGCACGGCTCAACGCCAACGTACTCTCAGACTACCCGAGCCGGCCTCTTTTTTGGATGCCTTGTATTCGGTTGGGATCGGAGTAGTGTCGGACAGGTTGAGGTTTGGCTGCGCCGCCCGCGGGCGGGGCGGCCAGGCATCAGCGCGGAGCGAAGACCGGTAGATCGCTAGCCCGCCGCTGTCCCGGCGGCGACGGCTGCTGGTCCGGGGGCTCGGACCGCTCACCCGGGCGTCGTGCGCGCTGATCGTGCTCGCGGAGCGTCTTGGTTGCGGCGGCGGCCTGATGGAGTAGAGTCGAGATCTGGACGCTGACTGTGCCCGCCCGCTGGGCGAGCCGCGTTGGGGTCCTGGATAAGAAGGCGTATGGCGCGTCTGCAGCGGCCTCTGGGCGGCTGGCGGGGGCGTTGCAAAGGCAACGCAGCTCCCGTTAGGAGTGAAAGTGCGGTACTCGTCGCGCGCCGGTTTGAGCCTGTGGTTCTGGACGTGTGGTGGCTCGGTGATGGGGTTGCGCTTTGAGTCGGCGCTGTCAGCCGGCTTGCCGCCCGTTCTTTGCGAAGCAGCCCGCGGGCCGGGACGCCGATTTCCGGAGCGTCGTGCTGCTCACCCGTCTAGCTCGCATTCCGAACTCCGAGGTCGCGCTGTACTAGCAGCCAGACGGCACGGGGCGGCCGTCCCGGGCGATCGCATCGTGGGAACTAGGGGCCTTCTACGAGCAGATCCCGCGATCACACGAAGGAGGGATCGTCGGCCACGCGCCTGGGGCGAAGCGCGTGGCCCTCGGACCACTCAGTCCCGGCCGATACGGTCTTGGACGCGGGGCGCTGCATGACGGCGTCGGCGTCCCAGCCGCCGGGTTCGCCACCATCGATCTCCCTGCGGATTCCTGGCGGTGACGATGCACCCACCCGGGCCCGCAGGTCGGTGCGTTCACAGCTCGAGGGCCACCTTCCTGCCACCACAGCGTCGGATGCTGGGCTGCTCGTCAGTGAGCTCGTCACCAACAGCGTGGTCCACGCGAACGTCGGCGCTGGCCGAGCGCTGACCGTCGAGGTGACGACGCTCGCTGATCGAGTTCGAATCGCCGTCACCGACCCAGGCTCACGCCTCAGACCCTGCCTGCTCCCACCTGATCCCGGAACCCCAGGCGGCCTCGGGCTGCTGCTCGTCGACGAGCTCTGCGAGACATGGGGAGTCTGGCAAGACCCCTCCCTTACCTGTGTCTGGTGCGAGCTCCTGCTCGACCAATCCCCGCCCTCGGTAGTGGCCACGCCGGCGGCAAACGCACCAACGCTTAGGGACGTTCCAGCGTGATGCGCTCGCCCCGCCTGACCGCAGTCGAGGCGTTCACGCGCGACTCGCTGGGCGGGGACACGGCAGTCGGCTCGGCGATAGCGGTGGCCGATCCGGTGCCCGGATGAGAGTCTCAGGGAAGGAGACCGCGCCGCCCGCGGTGGCGCTCGTCGGCCAACAGCGCCGTGCTTTATTGAAGTCGCTGTCGCGGGTACTCCCGCCGGGGTTGGCGAGCCGCGTGCTCGCGGCCGGTGACGCTGATCGCCGGCGCATCGAGCGAGATCTCCACGACGGAGTTCAGCAGCGTCTGACGGGGCTGCGGATTCGGCTCGCGCTCGCTGCTGAGAGCTTCCAAGCCCGCGGCGACACGGACGCCAGCGCGGCGTTGAACGGGTTCGGAGAGGAGGTCCAGCAGGCCATCGAGGAGGTCCGCGCGTTCGCGCGTGGTGTCTATCCGCTGCTGCTGGCCTCCGAAGGACTGAGTGCGGCACTGGTCTCCGCCAGCCGTTACGTCCCTGAGCCGATCACCGTGTCAGCGCGCGGGATACGCCGCTGCCGGCCCGAGGTCGAGAGCGCGGTCTACTTCACCTGCCTCGCCGCGATCGACAACGCAGCCAAGCACGCCGGACCGGCGCGAGTTTCCGTGCGCGCCTGGGATACCGCCCAAGCGCTGCATTTCACCGTCAGCGACACCGGCCGCGGGTTCGACCCCAACCGGACCCCGAGCGGGGCCGGACTGAGCAACATGCACGACCGAATCGCTGCCGTCGGCGGCACCCTAGACGTTGACTCGAGACCATCGCACGGAACGCGGCTACACGGCCGCGTTCCGGACCCCTGGCCGGCCGCAGCCGCAGGAGGGCGACCCGCAGCCGCAGGACGGCGACCCCCCCGGTATCCGGCGCCTCCGCCCACCGATCTCGGCGGCCTCTCGGCATAGCCCGGGACCTCGGCATCAGGCGACGAGCGCCGCGGCGGCGAAGCAGCATCACCATGACGGGCAGGCCGCTTCCGGAGAACAGCGACGCGTCATCGCGGTCCCCAATGTAGCCGCCACAACACCGATCAACCGACAGATGCGATCGCAGCGGGTGGCAGTAGACCGAACGTGCAGGAGCGAGCCAAGAATCCTCGCTCGCTGCTGCGCTTCCCGAGGCGATCGCCTCGCGCCGAGCGAGCGTGCGCCCGCTAATTTTGCCCGTTGCCGACGATCAAGCACACGACCCCTGTAACGAACTCAGGCGTCCCGTCGGCGCCGCGGATGAGTACCGCGCCAACATAGAAGCAGGAGCTTGCGCCCCGATAGATCGCGTCCGCTTGTCGGCCATCAGCAGGGGAGCCGCCGCGACGCCGATCGTGGCAGATGGCTGCGTCGGTCGTGATGCGGTCGAGTCGGGTCACGCCCTCGAGATGGCGCCACGGCGCGACGCGGAGGGCGGAGCACTTGTCGCCCTGTCCGCTGGGCCATCGGAGGCCTCTGGGCCACGCTCTGGGCCACGGAGAGCGATTCGACGAACCAGCAATAGCCAAGAGCGTCGAGAAATCCCTGCAAATCGATATGGGCACGGCTGGGCTCGAACCAGCGACCTCTCGCGTGTGAAGCGACACCGCACTGCCCGAGATTCAGCGCAAAATCCCTGCAATCGGCCAGATAAGCGACGGTGGCGGGATTCCTTGACATTCTGCCAATTTGCGTTCAAATCCGCTGGGCCCGTGGCGCTCGCCACGGGCTTAATCATCTCTGGGCCCTTGACGAGGGTGCGCTGTCGGTGCGATGGGGCTTCGACGGGTCGAGTTGGAGCGCGCTGACCGGTTCGCAGGGCATCGCCACGCTCGCGGGACCAGGCCATGCGGCAGGTGCCGGAGTGCTCCCTGATCGCCGCTGCTCCACGACCCTGGCGCCTCCTAACCTGACAGCAAAGACTGCGCAGGCAACGCGCGGATAACGCACGCCTTGACGCAAAGCTGGTCGTCGCCGGCCAGGGCGACTCGGCGCCCGCCCTGAGGGTGGCAAACGCTCTCAGCCAGTCTTCAGCCCGGGGCCGGGGACGCTCTCGAGTTCGTCCTCGGGCACTACGTCGGTGCCCTTCGACGCGGCGATCACGGCCCGCTTGTCGGCCTTCCGGCGGGTGATCCGGGGCGGCTGTTCGCTTAGGTATTTGTCGCCCCATTGGCGCAGGCCGGCGAGCATGACGGCGTCCACGGCGGGCTGCTGTGCACGCTGCTCGACAGACCAGGAACCGTCGCCCGCTGGGATGAATACTTCTCTCCCCCGCCGATGGCCGCGCTGATCGGTGCTGAGCTGGTGTCGGTCGGTGAAGGCAAGGCGATCTTCCGCCGTGGGCTGAGTCGTTGCGGGTAAGACGGCGAATCGACGCGCCACGAACCCTAGTGTGGTCCTGCGATCAGACAGACAGCTGCACAGTTTGGTATGTGGCTGCGGCCAGGGCCACTTGGCCTAACGCCAGCGGCGAGTTCGTCGCGTCTGGGTTCCCGCGACGCATGCTGCAAGGCGGGCCCTGCAGCGGCGCCGACCGACCGAGCTCGGTGGGCCGTGGTGTGCTGCGAGAACGCCATCCGGCTGTTCGAACCGGCGGCTACGTCATCAGGCGTCGGTTCGTAGGTGGTCGGCAGCAACCGTGCCGGTTATGCAACAACCCAACGACTAGGAGGGACGGGATGACACGCTCGATCGCGTGGGACCAGGTGACCGACACTGAGGTCATGCGCGCGTTGAAGGAGTACGACCAACTGGGGTCGGAGCGGTTCTTCGCTGAGCATGGGTTCGGTCCCACGACGACCTACGACCTGGTCTGGAATGAACGGCTGTACCCGCCGAAAGCAATCTTGGGCACGGCTTACGAATTTGCCACGGGACAGCGCCTTGCTTCCGGTGATTTCGAAGGCGGCAAGAGCGGCGCCGTAAAGGTGCTCGGAAAGCTTGGCTTCACCGTCCAGGGGCGCCGCTGAAGCAAGGTTGCTCGTGCCAGACTCCAGGGCCGACAAGGCAGCAGTGAGAGCGACCCGAGCCGGTCGAGCGCGCACGGCAGGCGCTGTCCGGCGCACGCGCCGCACCTAGCGCGGCCAGCGTGAAAGCACCTCATTCGCCGGCAATGCGGAGCTTCCGTTGGTGGCCGATGGGGTGGGGTTCTGCCGGGCTGTCACGTCATGGCCTTCCGTCCTGCGGGGTTCCACGACGGTCGCCGCGCCTGCTCTGACGGTGAAGGCCTCGATGAGTAGCTGCACGAGTACGGCGGCCGCCACCACCGCGACGAACCAGGCTGGTGGAATTCGCCCACCAACTGCCGCCAGTGTGAGGGCCAGGGCGCCGAGGGCGGTCCGGCCGACGAAGCTGCGGTCGCGCGTGGAAGTCCACTCGGCTCCGATATGGAGCGCTGCCAGCGACAGTGCGAATGCCGCGATTCCGCCGGCCAGCGCCCATCGGGCCCCCGCTCCCAGGCCGGGTTGCGCCGCTTGCGTGATTGCGAGCTTGGGTGCCTTCGCCGAACGCCGCCACCCCGGCCAGCAGGGGGAAGTGGCTGTAGACATAGACCAGCCCGAGCGCTCCGCGCCCCACCACCGAAGTGTCGGCGAGGTCGAAGTAGATCCACCACAGGCAGAGCGCGATCACGAACCCAAGGCCGCCGACAATCCACGATTCGATCGTGAGCTCGAATCCGGCTATTCCCGCCACCACCGCCACCACGGATTCGCCGAGCACGATGATGAAGAACGTGCCGAAGCGCTCGGTGAGATGAGAGATGACGACGGAATGGCCCTTGAGCACCGCCCACGCGCGCGTGGGGATCGCCAGGTCGATGGCCATCGCAACCGTCCACAGCGCGTAGCGAAATGGACTGGGTACGAAGATCGAAATGAGCCACAGTGCGGTCGTGGCCGAGTAACCGACGATGTGTGCCTTAGTGAGCCTGCGGCCCTGCCCGTCGACGTGGCGGCGTGCGCGGACGTACAACCCGATCAATAACGCCCGCACGTACTCTGCGGCAAAACCGACTGTTCCACCCCGACCATCCATCGCTTCGTGGAGGCTCACCGCGATCGCTGCGATCGCCAGCATGGCACCTGACTTCGCGAGGCGGAAGATGAGGTCGTCGGTGTCGAAACGGTTGGCGTAGAGCGTGTAGAGGACCCACGCCCAGACCACGACCACAAACAGCGCCGCGAACCGGGCAAACACGGGCGCGGACGGATCCAGCGCCAGTGCGCCACCGAGCTGGCTCACTGCCGCGACAAACACCAGATCGAAGAAGAGCTCAAACCAGGTCGCGTGCCGCCCCTCGAGCGGATCGGCGGTTGTGCGCAACCGTGGTGGTTCGAGCCTGAACGTTCCGCCGGCGCCTAGATAACGCGTGAGTTTTGGCGCTCCGTTTCCGGCTGGGGTGAGCGTGTCGAGCGCGGAGCGCGGCGTTGGAGAGTCCGGTGTCACGTGCTCAGCGCGCCCTCCCGCTCGCTGGGCCTGTAGAACTGAGTCCCGCCGTTGCGGAATGACCGGTTCTCCGTCGCCTGCTTGTACGCGGGGTCTTCCCTTCGCGATCGAGATCTGCGTGACGGGCATGGCCTGGCTCCTCTTCGGCGGAAGGGTGCAAAGGTCTCTCAGGCGGGAGCGGAGTCGACGACGGTCGCCAGAGCGCCGTAGCGTGCGACGAGTTGATCGGCGACGCCGTCGAGGTCGTTCCCGATGTAGTTCGGCTGTGGGCCGACGTCCAGTGGGGCGTTGCCCTCACGGAGGATGAGACCGGCCTGCCACCCCGCCGCGACGGCGCCGAGCGTGTCCCAGACGTGGCAAGCGACCAGGCACATGTCGGCGGGATCGAGCTCGAGCGCGCTTGCCACCGACTCGTACGCCTCGGGCGCGGGCTTGTGGCGGTGCACGGTCTGGTCGACGCTGAAGCGGCGTTCGAACAGGTCGATGATGCGTGCCTGCTCGAGTTGCCGGCCGGAGATTTCGAGCGTGTTGTCGGTCAGCGTGAACAGGCGGAAGCCCTGGTCGCGCAGTCGCCGCAGGGCCGCGGGAACCTCGGGATGCGTCGGCATCGACGCGAAGCGGTCGGTGAGCTCGGCGCCGTCGGCGTCACTGATCGAGATCCCTCGGGTGGCGGCGAACATCCGCAGGACAGCAGAGCCGATATCGGTGAACGGCAGATACACGCTGGCGAGGGTCAGCGCCTCGGAGTAGGTGATCAGGTTCGCGAACCACAGCCGCATCGCGGCAGGGTCGTTGAAGAGCCGGTCGAAGGTGGGACGGAGGGTGTCGAGGTCGAGCAGGGTCTCATTCACGTCGAAAACGATGACCGGTCGGTCGAGCATCGGAGGCCTTTCGGTCGTGGCGTAAACAGCACCAGCTGCCCGTGCTCCGGGGTTCGGCGCGCACGGTCACCCGAGGTCAGTGTTCGGACCCGGGGGTCTTTCTTACTGCGGGCCAAGTAAGAAGCAGCGACCGTCGTCGCGCCCATGTCCCGACGAGGCCGTCGTGTAACGGCCATGAGCACAAAGGAGGGGACGTGACCTCATATCGAACGGTCAAGGCAGACGGCACCGAGATCTTCTACCGAGAGGCTGGCGATCCCTCCGGAGCGAACTTGCTGCTACTGCACGGATTCCCGAGCTCGTCGGCTCAATACGAGCGGCTCATGCAGCGCCTCGCCGGCGGCGTTCACGTGATCGCGCCCGACTACCCCGGGTTCGGACAAAGCCCGCCACTCACCGGACCGACCACCTTTGACCGACTGGCGGACGTCATCGACGCCTTCACGGATGCCAAAGCACTGGACCGCTTCAGCCTGTACATGTTCGACTTCGGCTCGCCAGTCGGGTTCCGGATCGCCACCCGTCATCCCGAGCGCGTCGAGGGGCTGGTTCTCCAGAATGGCAATGCCTACGAGGTCGGGCTCGGGCCGGGGATGCAGGCGCTGGAGCCCTACTGGAAAGACCGAGCGGCAAACGAAGCCGCGATCCGGGGCTTTCTCACCCTCGAGGCCACCCGGTCCCAGTACGTCGACGGGGTGCCGGATCAGACGAGCGTCAACCCCGACCTCTGGGAGCTCGACCAGCGCTACCTGGAGCTACCCGGGCGCGACCAGGTGATGCTCGACCTGCTCTACGACTACCAAAACAACGTCACCTTGTATCCGGCCTGGCAGGAGTACCTGCGGACGTACACACCGCCGACCCTGCTTCCCTGGGGCCGGAACGACGCGTTCTTCCCACCCGACGGGGCGCGGGCCTACCTCGAGGATCTCCCGGGTGCCGAGCTGCATCTCCTCGACACCGGCCACTTCGCGACCGCGACGCACCACGTCGAGATCGCCGAGCTGATCAACGCGTTCCTCCAGAGCCACGTGGTCGCGCCAGCCGCGGCTTGAGAAGCCATCCAAGTGGCCCGGGCAAACTCGGCCATGAAGACGCGATATGAGGTTCAGCCGACGGCGCCCGCGAACGAATCCACAAGGAGCCGTTCGTTGCCAGCCGTAAGCTGCGGACGAAGATGCCGCCCGTGGGACATCCATTGTTCAGGGAAGATAGGGCCGGATGACCGATCTGCGTAAGCTGGATGAGCTTCTCCGCGCCACCTATGGAGATGCGGGCTGCGCCGCCGGCGCCAGCATCCTCGACGCCTACGTAGAGTTGGAGCTGGCAGGAGAGGACCCGGCCCGGGTTTACCCCGGCACGGCGATTCATCTGGAGGGCTGCTCGGGCTGCCGGGCCGAGCACGACGGGCTGCTCGAGGCGGCGAGCCGGTTCGGCGACGTAAGCCCCGAGTAACGCGGCGATCAACCTCCGCGAGGTGAGGCAGGGACGCCGGTCTGTGGGCGCATACCAGCTAGGGGGTATGCCGAAATGGGTCCTGGGGGTGCAGACGAAACGGTTCCGTCGAGGGACCATTTCAGCAATGCCTGCGACTCCGACCGTATCGTGACTCCCAGATCAAGCTCCGCCGCACCCTTCTCCGCCCGCGGGACGCCGCCGAGTCCAGACGCAGAGGCGCGACGGTGGCTGGAGCAACTTCGGGCCGGGCATCCGCGCTACCACCAGACGGTCGCCCGCCTTCACGATGTACTGCGCCGCGTCGCTTTTTTCGAGCTCTCGCGTCGGCGCCACCAGCTGCGGTCCGTCACCGGTCCCGAGTTTGAAGACCTCGCGCAGCAGGCCGCCGACGACGCGCTCGTCAACGTCCTGGCGAGGCTCGATGAGTTCCGTGGGCTCAGTCGCTTCACCACTTGGGCCTACACGTTCGTCATGTTCGAGGTCTCGGCCAAGGTCGCGCGCCACGCGTGGCGCCGACAGCCGCCCGACGTCGAGGAAGTCGCGTGGGACCAGCTGCCGGACCCCGTGGCGCTCCGGCCCGAGGAACGGCTCGAGCAGCGGGCCCAACTCGACGCGCTGTGGCGGGCAATCGGCGAGCTGACCGACCGCCAGCGCGAAGTGTTCGTCGCGGTGGCTCTTAACGACGTCCCGATCGACGTCGTGGCCTTGAAGCTCGGGACCAACCGCAACGCGGTCTACAAGAACCTGTTCGACGCCAGGCGTCGCCTCCGGGCAAAGATGGCCGCCGCCGGACATCCCGTGAGCGACGGGAGCACACGCGAGATTGCAGGTAGCCATCAAGCGCGGAACGGTTCTGCGGTGGGGTTGTCGCGATGAGGCTGCGATGCGTGATCGTGGACGACAGCCCTGACGTGCTGCGTGCCGCGAGCGAGCTCCTCGAGGGCGAGGGCATCGCGGTCGTGGGCGTCGCCGCGACCGCCGGAAAGGCCGTGCACCTCATCGAGCGGCTGAAGCCCGACGTCGTGCTGGTGGACATCGATCTGGGTGCGGAGAGCGGCTTGGACCTCGCCCGCCGTCTCGTGAACACCCGGGACGGCACGGGGTCGCACACCATCCTGATATCGACGCACGACGAGGTGGACTACGCGAACCTGATCGCGGCCAGCCCCGCAATCGGCTTCTTGCCCAAATCGCACTTGTCAGGGACAGCGATCCGCCGGCTTTTGGCAGGAGCTCACGACGAGGCAAGGGATTGAGCCTGGAGAAACGTGATCACGGCGAGCACACGGCGATGATCGTCCGCGGTCTCCGACAGCGGCAGCTTGCTCAGGATGCTGCGCACATGCTTATGGACGGTGCCCTCGCTGACCCAGAGTTCCCGGGCGATACCCGCGTTCGACCGGCCTTCGGCCATGAGCTCGAGAACCTGACGCTCGCGCGGCGTGAGGTCGCGAAGAGGATCTTCGACTCGCCGCGCGGCGACCAGCTCTTTCACCAACGCAGGGTCGATGACCGAGGCGCCGCGGGCGATCCGCTCCAGCGTCTCCAGAAAGTCGTCCACCTCCGTCACACGGCTCTTCAACAGGTAGCCGAGCCCGCGCCCTTCGGAGAGCAGGTCCATCGCGCGATGGACCTCGACGTGCGCGGACAGCACAAGGATGCCGATCTCCGGGGATTCTGCGCGGATCGCCCGTGCGGCATCGAGACCCTCGGTCGTATGGGAGGGGGGCATGCGGATGTCCAGCACGACCAGGTCTGGAAGGTGCTCGCGCACCAGCCCCATCAGCTCGGTCACGTCGCCCGCCAGGCCTACGACTTCGTAGCGCGAGCGTTCGAGCAAGCTGGCGATGCCCTCACGCAAGAGGACGTCATCGTCTGCGATCACCACACGGAGGTTTCCCACGGCCGGCGGCGTCATTGTGGCATCGGAACGAAGCGCGGCGACTACTTGCAAGGTGGCCGGGCAACCTTCCGCGCCCCAGTTCGTTGGGGCGCCCGCGGCACGAGCCTGACCCCCAACTCAGAGGGCGCGCTCATCCGAGGCGTCCGCTGTGCCGGGTGTCGGAGCTGCGCTCGACCGTCGGTCGCATCTTCGACGGCTGACACGTTGCCCTCTGGGATCGAAGAGCGTGTCGCGCGGTTTGTCGAGCGTATCTCGGCGGCGACCTCGAACACCGAGTCGCAAGCAGAGTCCGCGGTGATCGCCGGAAAGTCGTGGATCGATGCGGCGCCCGAGAACTACCAGGGGATCGCGTCTCTCGTCAGCGGAAGCCGATGAACGAGAACGCGCTCGAGTGGTCGCTCACACGGAGGCAGGCGCTGACCGCCGGCTTTGTCGCGGGCGCCAGTTTCCTAGTGGGCTGCGGCTCGGCGGGTAACGAGCCGGCAGGATGGACCTTCGTCGACGATCGGAAGCAGATGATGAGGTTGCCCAAGCGCCCGACGCGGATCGTTGCCTACAGCACGGCAGCCGCCGCGCTTAACGATTGGGGCGTGACGCCTGTCGGCGTCTTCGGCGATGATCCGCGCGAGGATCCTTACCTCGCTGGGCTCCCATGGGACGCGTCGGAGGTCGTGGGCTCCGTCTACGGCGAGATCGATATCACGACGCTGCTCTCGCTAAAGGCTGAGTTGATCGTCTCGCAGTGGTACCCGCCGCCCGCGGACTCGCCGCTCTTCGGCTTCAAGGACCTCGCGCAGCAGAAGCAGATCGGCTCGCTGGTGCCAATTGTCGGGCTCGACGGCCGCGTAAGCGCGACGAAGCAGATCGATCGCTTCGGCGATCTCGCCCGCGCGCTCGGTGCCGACACCATGGCGAGCGCGATTGTGCGGGCGCGCGCGGCGTTCCGCAGAGCCGAGGCGAGGCTGTCCGAGATCGCGAGACGCAAGTCGAACCTGCGGATCATCGCGGTCTCGGGCGAGGAGAGCACGATGTACGTTGCGAAGCTGGTCGACGCTGGCGACCTCTCTCTCTACCGGAGCCTCGGCGTGCCGCTTGTCTCGGCGGAGACGTCGCAGGCCTACTGGGACAGTTTCGGCTGGGACCATGCCGACAAGTACCCGGCGGATGGGATCCTCTACGACGCGCGGTCAATCTTGCTCCCGCTCAGCTTGGCGAAGGAGATCCCGGCCTTCGCAGCTCTGCCGCCGGTTCGTCGGGAGAAGGCGCCCGCGGAGACGCCGTCCAAGACGAGTTCGCGGTCGCGGGACGGCAATTCGCGGTGGTCATGCCGAAGGAATCGGTCAGCGGCCCCGGTGCCGTCCTGCCTTGGATCATCCTTGCCGGCGGCCTCCTGCTCGCCGCCCTCGCCGGTGCTGTCGGTGTCATCGCGGCGCGGCGAGAGAAGGCGCAGCAAGATTTCGACCGCATCTTCAACCTCTCCCCGGATCTCGTGTCCGTCGCCAACTTCGACGGACATTTCACGCGCGTCAATCCCGCGGCCGAGCAGGTTCTCGGCTACACCGAGGAAGAGCTCCTCGCGCGACCGTATCTCGACTTCGTCCACCCGGACGACCGTGAGAGGACAGAGGCCGAGGCAGCCGCGATCGGTCGAGGAAAAAGGACGCGGTCGTTCGAGAGCCGTTTCCTTCGCAAAGATGGTTCTTCGAGGGTGCTCGAATGGTCGGCGGCGCCTGTCGTAAAGGACGCGGTCATTTACGGGGTGGCGCGCGACGTGACGGAGCGACGGCGGGCCGAGACCGAGTCCGAACGGCTGGCGAACGAGCAGAGCGCACTCAGACGCGTGGCGACGCTGGTGGCTCGTCACGCGCCTTCCGAGGAGGTCTTCGCTGTCGTCACAGAGGAGCTCAGCCGTCTCCTGGACGTCAGCATGGTCCGGACGGTGCGCTTTGACCAAGACGGCACCGCCACGATCCTGGCTGCACGCGGTATCGCCGATGACCGACTGACCCAGGGCGCCAAGTTTGAGATTCCTGACGGAAGCGCCATCGGCGAGGTGCTCCGGACCGGCCGCCCTGCGCGCGTGGACGACTTCGCTGAGGTCAAGGGTCCGATCGGCGCCGCACTGCGCGAGCACGGGGCGGGCGCTGGGGTTGCGGGTCCGATCGTGGTCGGTGGGCGCGTCTGGGGCGCGATGGCCGTCGGCGCGCGGAACGCCGAGGCGTTGCCGCTTGGAAGTGAGCACCGTGTGGCGCAGTTTGCCGAGCTCATTTCCACGGCGATCTCCAACGTCGAGTCGCGGGCGGAGGTGGAGCAACTCGCCGCCGAGCAGGCGGCGCTCCGTCGCGTCGCCGAACTCGTCGCTCGGCAAGCACCGGCGGAACAGGTGTTCGCGCTCGTTACGGAGGAGCTCAGTCGCTTGCTGGACGTCGCCACTGTCGGGACGGGCCGGTTCGAGCCGGACGGGACCGTGACGATCATGGCGGTGCGGGGCACGGCGCAGGACGCGTTCCCCCCCGGCGCAAGCGTGGCGCTGGAAGGGGGAAGCGCGATCGAGCAGGTGTTTCGCACGGGTCGCCCCGCCCACGTCGAGAACTACGACAGCGTCGCCGGTCAGCTGGGCAGTGTCATGCGCAAGTTGGGTGCAGGATGGGCCGCGGCAGGTCCCATCGTGGTTGACGGGCGGCTGTGGGGCGCCATGACGGTTAACTCCGGTTCGGCCGGGGCATATCCTGCTGGCGCTGAACAGCGAGTCGCGCAGTTCGCCGAGCTCGTCTCCACGGCGATCTCCAATATCGAGTCGCGAGTCAAGGTGGAGCGGCTCGCGGCCGAGCAGTCCGCGCTGCGACGGGTGGCGACCCTGGTGGCGCGTGAGTTCTCAACCGACGACCTGTTTGCGACGCTGGTCGAGGAGCTTGGGGTGCTGTTGGAAGTCGACGCCACCGCGATCCTCCGGTACGAGGCCGACTCGAGCGCGACCGTCGTGGCCGGCTGGAGCGACGGGGCGATCACTCTTCCGGTCGGCGCGCGGTTACCGCTCGAAGGGGAGAATCTGGCCGGCGAGGTGCAGCGAACCGGATCGCCTCGGCGCAAGGAAGATTACGGTGGTGCGCCGGGGGTGATCGCCGACACCGTGCGTGAGCTCGGCATCCGTTCCGCCGTCGCCAGCCCGATCGTGGTCGAGGGGGCGACCTGGGGGGTGATCGCCGTACTGTCGTGCCAGCCAGAAGCGCTCCCCTCGGACACCGAGGCACGGATTGCAGAGTTCACGCGTCAGGCCGGCCTCGCTGTGGCCAATGCCAACGGTCGCGCTGATCTCGCGGAGTCGCGAGCACGGATCGTGCGGGCGGGGGATGAGGCACGCCGGCGCTTCGAACGCGACCTGCACGATGGTGCCCAGCAGCGACTCGTGTCGTTGGGGCTCGAGCTGCGGAGCGCAGAGGCGACGGTGCCGCCCGCCCTGGGTGACGTCCGCGGCCGGCTCTCCCGCCTTGGAATCGGGCTGAACGACGTGCTCGACAATCTTCGCGAGTTGTCGCGGGGCCTTCATCCCGCCGTGCTATCGGAGGACGGACTCACCCCGGCGCTGAGCTCGCTGGCGCTGCGGTCGGCGGTTCCAGTCGACCTGCGCCTCGACCTTGGCACCGAACGGTTTGAGGAGCCCGTCGAGGTCGCCGGCTACTACGTAGTTGCGGAGGCGCTGACGAACACCGCTAAACACGCAGACGCATCGCAAGTGGAGGTAAGCGCCAAGCACCGCGATGGCTGGCTCGAGCTGACCGTCAGCGACGATGGACGCGGTGGCGCGGACTTATTGGGAGGCTCGGGGCTCACCGGACTGGTCGACCGAGTCGAGGCCATCGCCGGCACAATCCACATCGACAGCCGTGCGGGCCTCGGGACGTCGATATACGTCAAGCTGCCCGTCAAGCCGACGGGAAGCTGACGCAGCGCGACGATCTCAGCGTTCCGGGCGGTCCGATCACGGCTGGCCGGCACCAGGCGGCGCCTCGTCGCGAGGGCTCACACCGGTGGTAACGCCCTGGTGGAACGGGCGTGCTGTGAAGATCCACGGGCTCCGGGACCGGTGGGGCGACGCGCCGTCGCCCCACCGGGTTGACGGCTCAGCGCGGCGGGAACTGCGAGCCCGGGGCGGGCGGCGCGAGGTTCGCCGTCGGTGGCTTGCTTCCCGACCAGCCGATGACCGCGCAGTTGATGTCGACACCGACCGATCCGTACGGCTCGGGCTGCCCGGTGGCCGGGTTGACACCGGTCAGCAGGTCGGGCCGCTGATCGGCCAGGTTGAAGACGACGTTCTCGTCGACCTGGCGAGTGTTGAGGCCTTCCTTGACCGCCTTCGGTGTCCACAGCCCGAGCTGCGCATCCCACAGCGGGCTGTATGCGTCGGAGTGCCGGGGGTCCGTGAGCGTCGGGAAGTCCCCGAACACGTTGAGCAGATCCCCTCCGTGGCGCAGCGCGTCGATCATCGCCGTGTTACCGAGCGACGCGTCGTCGCCGACATAACCGTCCTCAGCGAGGTGCTGGAATCCCTGGGCGTTCGGGTTGCTCGCGCCGGTCTGACCGTTGATGAAGCCGAACAGGCGCTCCCGAGCCGAGCCGAGGAAGTCATCGCAACCGTTACACGAGGCATCGTTGAGCGCCGGAACGTACGTCGAGCGCTCGAGCACCGCCGTCAACGGCTGCCCGGCGTCCGTGCTGAGGTAGACGATCGGCTCTCCGGCATCAAAGCCCTTGACGAACAGCATGTCGACCCACGACTCCGAGAACTGGCCGGGCGCCGACGGGCCTCCGATGTGGATCCCCACCGCTCGGTCTGCGGTGTTGGTGTGGTGCACGACGTCGTATGGGCCGTCGCCGGTCGCGACGATCGGCGCGTTGTAGACGGTCGGCGAGCCTGCGATCCGAATGAATGGGCTGTACCCCGGACCTGCCACCGCCCCGGGCTGGAACGACGCCAGCGGGAACCCCGTCGGACCCGGCACCGCGATGCGAGTCGGGCTGAAGTCCGGCGCACCCGCAAAGTGGATGAGGGCGGGACCGAACGGGTTGTCTTGGGGAGATGGGTTCTCCAGGGTTACGGTTTGGATGCAACCTGGGCAGCCGATCCCGATGTTCGCGAGCTTCGGGGCATAGTTGACGCCCAGGTCCTTGGCGGCGCCTTCATCCGAGGCGTCCTCGAGGATGTACCAGACGCGTTCGCTCTGATCGGGATGCCCCGGCACGGGAGCATCTCCTGGGTAAATCGGGAGCCGAACGGTCTCGTTGCTCAGGTTCACCTGAATGGTGCTTTCCAGAGTCAGATGGCTTGTCGGGAGCAGGCCGCTCAGCTGACCCAGCCCGGTGGCCGATCCAGTGTTGCCATCACTGCTCGAGCGCCCGTGGTGTGCTGCGCGTTGTCGGTTGTGGGTGCGGTGCCGCAGGCTGTGATTCGCGGCCGACGCCTGCCCTACGAGCGCCGCTGCGGCGGCCACCGTGTGGCCAGCGCTGCGACGAGCACACGCCAGCGAATCCGGTTTGTCAATCGATACAACAAGGGGTAACTCCTTCTGGGAAGTGGTGGTGAGTTGCAGTGCGGGGCAATTAGTGGTGGATCGCGTTCCGGTCTTACAGCCGAAACCCGTCAGTGTCGGCATATGCCACGCGCTGGCTGACCTCGGGCACTACTAGCTAGCCGGCGGTCAATACGGCTCGGGGTCGTGTGGTAAGAAGCGGCGGTGCGCGCTCACTCAACCGCCGAACGTCAAAGCGGCACGTAGACGTGCGCTCCGGTTTGGGCTATGTAGACCAAGCCCATGACGGATCAGCGCAAGACGTGCCCTGTACCGATCGGAGGACGGCATGAGCGACACGATGGACACCCCACAGATGGGCGAGACGATGGAAGCACAACAGATGGGCGAGGGGGCGACGGACGCCCCGCAGATGGAGACGATGGAGTCCACACAGATGGGCGAGACGATGGAAGCGCCGGCGATGGACGCGCCAAGGATGGGCGACGCAATGAACGGCACCATGAAGGCAGTTTAGCCAGGACGAGCTCGGCGGACCCGAGGTCCTGAAGCTCGTAAGTCTCCCTATCCCGGAGCCAGGCGTAAGCGAGATCCTGATCCGCGTGCACGCGGCGAGCGTGAATCCGATCGACGGGGCGAACCGGGAGACCGGCGCGTTCGTTGGCAAGCCGCCGTTCGTTCTTGGCTGGGATGTGTGTGGCAGAGTGGAGGCGGTCGGTCCGGGCGTCACTCTCTACAAGCCGGGTGACGTTGTGTTCGGTTTGCTGCCATTCCCGCAGGGCCATGGCGCTTACGCCGAGTACGTGGTTGGTCCGACCCGTGCCTTCGTACCGAAGCCCGATGCCCTCGACCATGTCCACGCGGCGGCCATCCCGATGGTGGGGCTGACGGCCTGGCAGGCGCTCGTGGACACTGCCCGCGTCGGCAACGGCAGCCGCGTTCTGATCACCGGTGCCGCGGGCGGAATCGGGCATCTTGCTGTGCAGATCGCCAAGGCGCGGGGCGCATACGTGACCGCGGTCGCGTCCGCGGCGGACCTCGAGTTCGTGCGCTCGCTGGGCGCCGACGCGGTGATCGACTACAACGGTACGGACTTCACGGACGTCGTCCGTGACCAGGATGTCGTGCTCGATGTCGTCGGCGGCGACTACCCCGGCCGGGCCCTAGACGTTCTCAAGTCGGGCGGCATCCTCGTGTCCACGCAGCCGCCGACCCTGGCGCCGGTGGCAGAAGCCGCTGCCGAGCGCGGCATCCGCCTCGCCGGCATCATCGTCGAAGCCGATCAGGTTGGTCTGTCGGCCCTGGCCGCACTGGCCGCCGCGGGCAAGCTCGCTCCGACCATTGCCGCGACCTTCCCCCTTGAGGAAGCGGCCGCCGCGTCCGCCATTGCCGACCTGGCCGCCAGCGACGGGCGCTTCCCGCTGGAGGAAGGCGCTGCCGCGCAATCCGGCAAGCACGGTCCGGGTAAGGTCGTCCTCACGATCGGCTGACCCACCCGCTCGATCACCTGGTCTACGAATCGGTTGGCCGCACATGGCGTTGCGCCGTCGCGTCAGCTTCGGGGGACCGTATGGGTCTCGCTGTCGCGGCGGTGCAGCTGCCGGGTACGACGGTTCTCGGCCGCGAGTCTCGCCGCTCGAGCGGCGATTACGGTGCAGCGGCCGGCGGTGCAGCGAGCACATCTACGCTGCCTTGGTTGGACCGTCACGACGATTCGGCGGTGCGTGGGCGGCCAACACAGCCAACTGCAGGCTCGCGATCAGCAGGTAGAGGACGGTGGCGGTGAGTGGTCCGAGCAGCCACGGTGCCCAGCCGCGGATCCTGCTGATTGCGTAGACGGCCCCAACGACGGCTCCGAGAGCAACCCAGTCGAGGAGGCCAGCGACCACGCGATCTTGCCGGCGTTCGATCGGCTTCGCGTGCCCGATCACCCCAATGACCAGCGCTCCGAGCAGGTTGAAGCCAGCAATCGCACCTCCCACGAACAGAAGAACGTCGCCGACGCTCGGCACGCCGTCCGAGCGCAGGAGCAGCGCGCCCGAGCTCCAAATCGCCAGGGTATAACCGTACGGCGCGGCACTCGCCGGGATGATGGTGGCAAGTGACGAGCGCAGGGGGTGCCTCGGGTCGCGTTGGTGATCGACGGCGACGCTCACGGGATCCGCGGAGGGGCGCTGCCGTGTGTCGATCGCCGGCTTGGGCCCCTCGACAAGATCGCGTGAGCGCTCGCTCACGTTGTCAGAGCGCAGAGCTCCGGCGCGACATCGACCGCGCCCTCCGTTGAGGTCGTACACGGTGCGTGACGGAGCTGTAGCGGCGTCGGAAACCCGGCGGGATTGGGGACATGTTCAGCGATCGGTCAGCCGCGGCCGGTTGCGACATGGGTCGGCAAACTTCATGATCAGCGGCTCATACGGTGTCAGGCTGCTGGCGTCCTAACCAGGTCCATGCCGCTCGGCCTCCGCCCGTACCGCGCTTTATGAGGCGCGAATACACGCGCGCGGCGGCGTCTTCGCGGTCGAGCGCGGCAGCGTACGCGGCGTGAGCTAGGTTTGCGTCTGCCTGGGGTGCGGTCGACCACTCCCGGTACGCCTCCCACACCGAGGTGCACGACATGCGCCACTCGGCATAGGCGATGACAGGCTCGGCGGCCGGCGGCAACTGCTCTGGAGATGCTGCTGGGGAGTTCGTACTCACGTTTCACTCACCTGTACCGCTCCGATCAAGCGGCTTTCGCGTGAATTGACGCTGTCGGCTGCATGAGAGTGGCGACGCCTGACGTTCTTACCGCCGCCACTCCCCGCGACGACCGTCGGGTGCCTTCAGTGAGACAACAGGAGCTCCGGCGCCGCTGGTCAATTTCTTTATGAGCACCAGTAAGAGCCGAACCGGCGGCGCCACTGATCCACCCGACCAGCGTTAGCAACTTCGGTGAGGAAGCGCAGTGAACAGGCAACACCGCAGCAGTGAGGAAAGCCATCAGCGGGCGTCTCGGCGAGAAAGGTGCGCTCGCGATCACGCGACGCGAGCGGACGGTGTGTTGTCGGGCCTGCTCGCGGCGTGGTTGAAGGCGTTCAGCGAGCCGCGCCTGCAGACCCTGGCCGAGTCGGTCTGGCCGCCGTCTGATGCGCAGAAGCTGGAGGTCGGAGCCGATCCGAGTAGCCATCCGGAGAACATGCCTCCCGCCGTCATTGTGGGCCGGGCTGCCTCGGCGCTCGGTCGCGCCCGGCTGACCGACGGGCAGCGGGTGCGGGCGCAGAGGGTGGTCCACTACACGTTCGGCGCCGGTCTGGGCGTCGCGTACAGCGGCGTGGCACGGCGGTGGCCGGCCGCGACCCGAGGCGCAGGCGCTGTCGCCGGACTGGCTATCTATGCCGGCACTCACGGCTCCGTCCTCCCGGCGCTCGGAATCCAGCGGCCCCCATGGCGGCTTGCCCCCGCGGCGGTCGCTTGGGAGGCGACCTCGCACGTGCTCTTCGGCGCGGCGCTGGAGGGAGCTCGGCGCGGGCTGGGAGCGTCCCGGTGAGCACGCCGACGACGGAGCCAATGGCTGGGCGCGACGACGTGCTTGGTTTGGAGGGCAAGAACGTCCTAGTGACAGGGGGCTCATCCGGCATTGGTCAGGCGATCGCCGTGCGCTTTGCTCAGCATGGCGCCAATGTCGCGATCAACTATCGGACGTCGCCCGACGAGGCCGCCGAGACTGAAGGACAGGTGCACAGGTGCATGGCCATGGTGCGGCGGCAAGGCGTCCGCGACGTCTTGGTCCAGGGCGACGTGTCCTCTGAGGAGGACGTCGTGCGAATGGTTGATGAGGCCACCGAACGTCTCGGCGGTCTTGACATCCTGGTCAACAACGCCGGCATCCAGATCTCGCGACCGTCCGAGCAGCTTGCCAGCGCGGACTTCGACGCGGTCCTGGCGGTGAACTTACGCGGAGCGTTCCTGTGCGCGCGCGAGGCGATCAGGCGCTTACTGGCCGAGGCCAGGCCCGGCGCTGTGATCAACATCTCGAGCGTTCACCAGCTCATCCCGAAGCCAAGCTATCTCGGCTACAGCGTCAGCAAAGGCGGAATGCAGAATCTGACCAGCACCCTCGCGCTCGAGTACGCCGGTCGAGGGATCCGCGTCAACGCGATCGCCCCGGGCGCGACGATCACCCCGATCAATCGCGCGTGGGTCGACGATCCCGTCAAGGTGGCGATGGTCGCCGAACACATTCCGCTGGGCCGCCCCGCCACCGCCGACGAGGTGGCGGGCGTTTGCGCGTTCCTAGCATCCGATGACGCCGCCTACATCACCGGTCAGACGATCTTCGTGGACGGCGGCCTGACCCTGTATGCCGACTTCCGAGAGCCGTGGTCGTCGGAGTAGATGACCGGGCCACCGCCTGGTGGCCGTCGCTTTTCGGCCCCGACGACGAGCTCGGGATGCTAAACCACATCACCGACCGGACGCGTGCGGCGGCCCTCGAGCTGGTGCGCTCGGGGCGGCTTTACGACCTCGGCCGGGTCCTCGATCAGGACGTGCCGGCGTTCCCTGGGCGCTACTTCCGCCAGACGCTCGTCACTACCGCGCATCACGCGAACCGCGGGGGCCTGGGCGCAAACCGCGTCAACTGGATCATCGAGCAGGTCGCGGGTACCCAACAGCTCGGCACCCACGTCGATGCGTTGAGTCACCTGCAGATCGGCGATCGCGGATACAACGGCTGGAGCGTCTCCGAGCTCGCCGGCACGGCAGGGGTCAATCGACTCGGCGTCGAGACAGTGCCCCAGATCGTCACCCGGGGTTGGCTGGTCGACGTCGCGCCGCTCGGCGCCGGCGAGGTGATCGGCGTTCCCGACATCGATCCGGCACCCGGTGACGCAGTGCTCTTCCACACGGGCTGGGGCGCGCACTGGGACGACCCGGACACCTACGTCTCGGGCGAACCGGGACCCGGTATCGAGCTCGCGAGCTGGCTGGTGGAGCGGGGGGTCGCGCTCACGGGCTGCGACACGTGGAGCTGTGGACCGGTCCCCGCCGAGCATCCCGACCGCCCGTTCGAGGTCCCGCAGCTACTCAGCGTCCGCCACGGCATGTTCGTGGTCGAAAACCTCGACACCTCGGAGCTCGCGCGCGATGGCGTGCGCGAGTTCGCGCTGATCCTGACACACGCCAAGCTGCGCGGTGCGACCGGGGCGTGGACCTCGCCGATTGCGCTCGTCTAGGCCGTGGAGCACTACGACATCATCATCATCGGCTCGGGCGCCGGCGGCGGCACGCTCGCGCACCGCCTGGCCCCGACGGGTAAGAGGATCCTGCTGCTCGAGCGCGGCGGCTATCTCCCACGCGAGCGAGAGAACTGGGACTCCGAGCAGGTGTTCGGCCGCGAGCGTTACGTCACCACCGAACGGTGGTACGACAAGCACGGGGTGGGGTTCCGTCCCCACGCACAGTATTTCGTCGGCGGCAACACCAAGGTATACGGCGGCGTGCTGTTTCGGCTGCGCGAGCGGGACTTCCAGGAGGTCAAGCATTACGGCGGCGTCTCACCGGCCTGGCCCATCTCGTATGCGGACCTCGAGCCCTACTACGCCGAAGCCGAAAGGCTCTACCTCGTCCACGGCCAAGCCGGCGAGGACCCAACCGAGCCGCCCCGCTCAGGGCCGTTCCCCCACCCGGCGCTCTCGCACGAGCCGCGAATCCAGCAGCTGCACGACGACCTCACCAGGACGGGCCATCACCCGTTTCACCTCCCGGTCGGCCTGGACCTCGACGAGTCCAACCGCGAGGCCAGCCGCTGCGTCCGCTGCGACCGCTTCGACGGCTTCCCCTGCCTCACAGACGGCAAGGCCGACGCGCACGTCGTCTGCGTGCGGCCAGCCCTCGAGCACCCGAACGTCACGCTACTGATCCATGCGAGAGCGACCCGACTCGAGGTAGGATCGTCCGGGCGCTCCGTGACGCAGGTCGTGGTCGACCACGCCGGCAGCGAGGAGACCTTCGCTGCCGACCTGTTCCTGGTCTCCTGCGGTGCGGTCAACTCGGCCGCGCTGCTGCTGCGCTCGGCAAACGACAAGCACCCTGGCGGGCTCGCGAACTCCTCAGACGTCGTTGGCCGGAACTACATGGCCCACTTGAACTCGGCCGTGATCGCGATCTCCCGGACGCCGAATGACACCAAGTTCCAGAAGACGCTCGGCCTCAACGACTACTACTGGGGCGCCGCGGACTCCGACCTACCGCTCGGGCACATCCAGATGCTCGGCAAATCAGACCGCACGATCCTGCGCGGCGGCGCGCCCCGGTTCGCGCCAGGGCTCGCGCTCGACTACATCGCCAGACACGCGCTCGACTTCTGGCTCACCACCGAGGACCTTCCCAACCCGGACAACCGCGTGACGGTGGACCGCAACGGGAACATCAACCTGGCAAAGACATACCACAACACTGAGCCGCACAAGCGACTGCTGACGAAGCTCAAGGACCTGGTGGGTCAGCTCGGCTGTCACCACAGGAGCATCCCGCGCTGGTCGGTGCTCGGCGAGCAGATCCCGCTCGCGGGCATCGCCCACAACTGCGGAACCGTTCGCTTCGGCACCGACCCCGGAACCTCCGCCCTTGACGTCAACTGCAAAGCGCACGACGTCGACAACCTCTACGTGGTCGACACGAGCTTCTTTCCGTCCTCCAGCGCCATCAACCCGTCGCTGACCGCGATCGCGAACGCGCTGCGCATCGGCGACCACCTGATCGCACGACTCGGCGCTCGGTCCGCGGCGAGCAGCCTTATCGAAACGTGATACCGGTGTCTTATCCGCCGATCGCCGACCACGGAGTGGTCGGCAACCTGCACACGGTCGCGCTGATCAGCACCGACGGGACGGTGGACTGGTACTGCAGCCCTCGGTTCGATTCGCCGAGCATGTTCGCCGCGCTGCTCGATGCGGACCGCGGCGGCCGTTTCGTGCTCCGGCCCGCAGGCGGCGAATGGCAGAACAAGCAGCTCTACCTCCCTGACACGAACGTGCTCATCACGCGCTTCCTCACCCCGGCGGGAGTCGGCGAGGTCCAGGATTTCATGCCGGTCGGGGAGGTCCGGGACGGGTCGCATCGCGACCGGCTGATCCGTCGCGTGCTCGGCGTGCGCGGCCGGATGCGCTTCGAGCTCGAATGCGCTCCCCGGTTTGACTTCGGGCGCACGCAGCACCGCGCCGACCGGCACGACGGCGGCGTTCTCTTCGAGAGCCCGGCTGGGCGGGTCGCGCTCGAGACCGAGACTCCGGTCGAGGCGCGCGGCAGCGACGCGCACGCTTTCTTCGAGCTCGAGGCAGGCCAGAGCGCGACGTTCATCCTCGAGCACGTGCCCGGCGAGTACCGGATGCATGGACACAGCGCCCATGAGACGCGGGAACTCTTCGACCGGACGGTCGGCTACTGGCGCCGATGGCTTGGGCAGTCGCGCTACCGGGGGCGCTGGCGCGAGACGGTGCACCGCTCGGCACTGACCCTCAAGCTCCTCACCTACTCCCCGACCGGCGCGATCGTCGCGGCGCCCACCACCAGCCTGCCCGAGGTGATCGGCGGCGAGCGCAACTGGGACTACCGCTACACCTGGATCCGGGACGCCGCCTTCTCGCTGTACTCGCTGCTCAGGCTGGGCTTCACGGAAGAGGCGACCGCGTTCATGGCTTGGCTCACCGACCGCTTGACGTCGATGGAGATCGAGGAGAGCGGGCCGCTCCAGATCATGTACGCAATCGACGGCCGCCGCGAGATCCCCGAGCAGCTGCTCGAGCACCTCGAGGGATACCGCGGCTCCGCACCGGTGAGGGTGGGGAACAACGCCGCCACCCAACTGCAGCTGGACATCTACGGCGAACTCGTCGACTCGCTCTACCTGTACGACAAGCACGCCACGCCGATCTCTCACAGCACGTGGGGCCATCTTCAGCGAATGGTCGACTGGGTGTGCGAGAACTGGGATCAGGCCGACGAGGGAATCTGGGAGACCCGCGGGGGACGCCAGCAATTCACCTACTCCCGGCTCCAATCCTGGGTCGCCGTGGAACGCACGCTGCGGATGGCCGCGGCACGCGGCGTGCCCACCGACCGACCCCGCCTCGAGGGCGCACGCGATCAGATCTACCGCCAGATTCACGACCGCGGCTGGGACGCACGCCGGCAGGCGTTCGTGCAGCACTACGACGGCAGCATCCTCGACGCCTCGGTCCTGCTCATGCCGCTGATGAAGTTCACTGCCCCTCATGATCCACGCTGGCTCTCGACACTCGACGCGATCGGGCGCGAGCTCGTCTCCGATTCGCTGGTATACCGCTACAACCCCGAAGCCTCCCCCGACGGACTGGCGGGACACGAGGGAACCTTCTCGATCTGCACCTTCTGGTACGTCGAGGCCCTGGCGCGCGCCGGGCACCTCGACGAGGCCCGGCTGATCTTCGAGAAGATGCTCACCTATGCCAACCACCTCGGCCTCTACGCCGAAGAGATCGGCCCAACCGGCGAGCAGCTCGGCAACTTTCCCCAAGCCTTCACACACCTCGCACTGATCAGTGCAGCCGTCAATCTCGACCGCCAGCTCGGCTGACAGGACACTCGGCCCCCCGACCCGCCACGTCGTTGGCCCGCGAGCCGAGTGCGGCACCGCTTGGGGGAGACCCGCTGACGAGATCATCAGGCTATCGGTAAGAAGCGCCTCGACGCTCGCACTCATCTGATCACGCGCGCCGAGATTTGGAGCGCGTAACGGATGAGCGTGAAGCCCTTGCGTGCCTCAGAGCACATCTCGAAGAGAGGAGACGCGTGACCTCGACAGCACACTCAAATCATCTTCCGGCCCTCGCGGAGCCTCATCAGCGGGCCGAGGTCGGAGGCCAGCTGCAGGCACTGATCGACTCGTGGCGGGAGCTGGCGGACACGGTGGCCGAGCGCGCGGTCGCGATCGGCGTCTCCCCGGATGGCGAGAGCGCCACGGTAACGAAGCAGAGCCCGCTGCGCGAGGTCGACCGCGGCGAGCTCGAGGATCACGTGGTGGTGCGGGAGCTGTGGATGACCCGCGCCCAATTCGCCTACCAAGGACGGCCCTGATGTCTCCCATCAGCCGAGGGTTCACGGGCCGCCGGCGGTCGGCGGCCGATCCGTCGCGGGTTCCAGCGGGTCAGTACGTCACCGGCGACTTCCCCGTGCTGTCGGCCGGGCCGACGCCCCACACGCCCCTGCAGCAGTGGAGCTTCACGATCGGCGGCGCTGTCGATGAGCCGGTGTCGTGGACGTGGGAGGAGTTCATCGCGTTGCCGGCGGACACGGTCACGGTCGACATCCACTGCGTGACCAAGTGGTCGAAGCTCGGCACGACCTGGAAGGGCGTGGCGGTCGACACGCTCCTCGATGCGGTTCAGACCGAGGCCGAGTACCTGACCGCCTCGTCCGACGGCGGATACACCACGAACCTGCCGCTCGACGACGTGACCGACGGCAAGGCATGGGTGGCCTATGAGTACGACGGGCAGCCGCTGGAGCCCGAGCACGGCGGTCCGGCGCGACTGCTCGTCCCGCACCTTTACTTCTGGAAGAGCGCCAAATGGGTCCGCGGGCTGACCCTCACGCTCGACGACGAGCCGGGGTTCTGGGAGACCTACGGCTACCACAACCACGGCGACCCATGGCTCGAGCAGCGATATCAGGGCGACTGAGCTGGCAGCTAGGCCGCGTCGTCGAACTCGTCGACGAGACGCCCCGGTGTAAGAGCGTCATGCTCGATCTACCTGACTGGCGGGGCCACCGCGCCGGGCAGCACGTCGATGTCAGGCTGACCGCCGAGGACGGCTATCGGGCCGAGCGCAGCTATTCGATCGCCTCCGCACCAGAGGATGAGCACCTCGTGTTGACCGTCGAGCGGCTCGACGACGGCGAGGTCTCGCCGTACCTGACCGACGTGCTCAGACCCGGCGATGAGCTCGAGCTGCGAGGGCCAATCGGCGGCTACTTCGTGTGGGAAGCCTTGCAGGGTGGACCGCTGCTGATGATCGCTGGCGGTTCCGGCGTGGTTCCCTTCCGGGCGATGCTCCGCGACTGGGCGGCAAGCGGGCGCGTGACTCCCGCGCGGCTGCTCTATTCCTCGCGCACGCTGGAAGACGTCATCTACCAAAAGGAGTTCGAGCACGTGGCCGAGGAGGGCGCCGATGTGCAGCTCACCCTCACCCGCGACTGGCCCGCCGACTGGCGCGGTCACCGCGGGCGCGTCGACCGCGGCCTACTAGCCGAGTTAGCTTGGCCACCGCAGCAACGGCCGCTCGTCTACATATGCGGGCCGACCGCGTTCGTCGAGGCCGTGGCCGAGGCGCTTGTTGACGCCGGACACGAGCCGAGCCGGATCAAAACGGAGCGGTTTGGACCCACGGGAACCTGAGACGAGGAGAAGCGCACGATGGAGGCACTTGACGGAAACGCGATCGCCGGCCCGCTATTCGAGTACTTCGGCAACGAGATGACCACCGCGCTCGGCACGTGCGCTCACTGCGGGACTCGCACTCAGATTGCCGAACTCGTCGTCTACGCACGCGCTCCTGGAGCGGTCGTTCGCTGCCGCCACTGCGGAAACGTGGTGATGGTCCTGGTCCCGGTTCGAGGACAACCGCACGTTTACGCGAGCGCGTTTCGGATGGAGCAGCGTCCCGCCGAATCCTGAAGCGCGACCACCGAGCTAGCACCCAGGGGACCGTCCGTCCATGAACCGCGATGAAAGGATCGAGAAGCGATGGCAACGATCGCCGATCAAGTCAACGAGGTGAAAGCCACCGCCGCCAGCCACTTGCCCGCTGAAGTAGTCGCCGTGTTCGCGTCCGATCAGGCTGCGCTCGCCGCCGGCGGAATCCCGGCCGGAGCGGTCTCCGTTGGCGACAAGCTGGCGCCGTTCGCGCTGCCCGACGCGACCGGTGAGATCCGGACGCTCGATGAGCTCACCGCCCAGGGACCCGCCGTGATCGTCTTCTACCGGGGAGGTTGGTGCCCGTACTGCAATGTGACGCTTCGTAGCTACCAGCGGGACCTTGTGCCCCACCTCGACGGATACTCCGCTCACCTGGTCGCGATCTCGCCGGAGATCCCGGACGAGTCGCTCACCACAAAGGAGAAGGCCGAGCTGACGTACACGGTGCTCAGTGACACGCGTGCCGAGCTCGCGTCCTCGCTTGGTATCACGTTCGAGCCCGCCGAAGATGGTCTCGCGGCACAGCGCAAGCTCGGCGTCGACATCCGCACCACCCGCGCAGACGGCGGCACCCTGTTGCCCATGCCGACCGTCCTGATCGTCGACCGCGACCACGTCGTGAGATTCGCCGACATCCACCCCGACTACACGGGCCGCACCGAGGTCAACGAGATCCTCGCCGCGCTCGACACGCTCACAACCTGACAACAACGGCCTCCCTCCCAATGTGCGGCAGCCGCACCGACAAGCGCCAGCAGCGAACACGGTCTGACCCGACATAGCGCCGCCGCCAGTGCTCAACACGGGCGCAGGCAGGCGGAAGCAGGACGCGAGGCTCCGCTGCGGGTGGAGGTCCTCGCAGGCGTTGTTACCTGGGCGGTGGCTCTAGCGCGCGCTTCACGCGGTGAAGCTCATCGCGAAGGAGACTTGCGTCCAGCTGTCGTGAGTTCGCCGATTAGCAGGTCTTTCTTGATGGGCACGGCTGGGTTCGAACCAGCGACTTCTCGCGTGTGAAGCAATACCGCATTGCCTGAGTTTCCGCCGAAAAGCCCTGCAAACGACTAGATAACAGTAAGCGTTCAGTCGTCGGGGCCTTGGGCAGGGATTCCTTGTTGGTGCAGCGAATCTTGCAGTCATGGACCGCGCCGAGGCGGAGGCGATCTATGACTCGGGGCGTGAGGCGTGTGTGCAGTTCATTCTTGATCTCGCCTCCCGGGTGCAGCAGCTCGATCAGCGCTTAGAGCGGCTGGAGGCGCAGGCCCGGCAGGACTCGCGGACGAGTTCTAAGCCGCCGTCGACGGATCCGCCCAAGACGCGCGCGCAGCGGCGGGCGGAGGCGCGTGCGAAGGCCAAGGAGCTGATGCGCCGGGAGCGCGAGCGTCGCGAAGCTGGCGGGCAGCCCGGGCACCAGGGTGCGGGTCGCGCTCTCAAGCCGGAGGACCAGGTGGATGAGATCGTCGATCACTATCCGGATGCGTGTGGCGGATGCGGGCGCCGGTTTGATGATGAGCAGCGCCGTCCGGGCGGGCGGTTCGGCCGCCACCAGGTGTGCGAGCTGCCGCCGATCAGCGTGACCTGGACCGAGCATCGCACCCATCAGCTGCGCTGCCGGCACTGTCGCGCACGGACCAGCGCCCGGTTGCCTGCGCTGCTGGCCTCCTCTCCGTTCGGGTTGAGATTGCAAGCGGCGGTGGTGACGTTGACCGCCCGGCATCGGATCTCCCGCCGCGGGATCTGCGAGCTGGCTTCAGATCTGTTCGGGGTGACGCTGTCGACCGGCGCGGTCGACGCTATCTGCCAGCGCGCCTCAGACGCATTGGCTGGCCCACATTGCCAGCTGCAGGACTGGGTGCTTGACCAGGACGCGGTGCATGTCGACGAGACCGGCTGGCGCACGCGGGGTGAGGGCCGGGCGTTGTGGACCGCGACGACCCCTGAGGCCACGTTCTTGCAGATCGCCCAGCACTGCAACCGCGAGCAGTTCAACGCCCTGATCGGCACCAGCTACCCCGGGATCGTGGTCTCTGACCGCTGGAACGGCTACAGCCATCTCGATCCCAACCAGCGCCAAGTGTGCTGGTCACACCTCCAGCGCGACTTCCGCCGCCACGCCGACGGCCTGGGCGAGCAGAAGACCTTCGGCGAACACGGCCTCGCGCTCACCCGCCGGTTGTTCGCTGCATGGCGCGCATACCAGCACGAGCATCACGACCGCCAAAAGCTCCAAGCCGAGATCGCGCCGATCCAGACCGAGTTGCGCGCGCTACTCGAGCAGGCGTCTCCGAAGAAGGCGCGCAATCGCTGGCACCGGCAGTTCGCCAACAACCTGCTCAAGGTCTGGCCCGCGCTCTGGACCTTCACCACCCACCCCGGCGTGGAGCCGACCAACAACCCGGCCGAGCGCGCGCTCCGCGCGCCGGTCATCTACCGCAAAGTGTCGCTCGGCACCCAAAGCAACACCGGCGAGCGATTCACCGAACGCGCGCTCTCGGCCGCCGCCACCTGCCGCCAGCAGCGCCGCTCGTTGTTCACCTACCTCAGCGAGCTGATCATCGCCCACGCCCGCGGCGATCCATTCCCCGCGCTCGCCTGAGGCCGCACGGACTGAACGCTTACAGATAACAAGCGCTGCCGAGACTCGTCGAGATTCCGCCAATTTGCGTTGAAATCGGCTGGGTTTAAGCCCGTGGCGACCTCCACGGGCTTAATGGTTTCGGGCGTCGAGGGACCATTCGGCGGTACCTGCGCGTGCGTCGACCGGCGCGTCTCCCTGCGCTGGTCGGGGCGCGCAACGAAGTGCGCGCGTCGCCAGGCGTGCCGCGAAGACTCGCGCGCCGATGGCACCCGATGGAGCCCGCGATGCGCCAAGGAGTCCGTTCATGCGGGGGTGCCGCGCTCCTCCGCGGCGTAGAACTGGCACCCAGGTGCCACGACGCGGCGAGGCCCCTTGACGCCTGGACCGGAAGTGTGGGCTCGGTGTCTCCTTCGACCTCATGATCGGTCGTCTGGCGCTCAGCCACGAGACTGCCCCTTCCGTGCTTGCTGCCTTTCTCCTTGAGCGCTAGCACGTGAGGGCGACGTCAGGTCTGCCTCGGACGCGCGGCTCGCCCCGGCGGTGCGGAAGTCTCGGCCGATGGAGCCGGCGTGCTGGTGCTCGTCCCATCCAGCAGCGACGGGGGCATCGGCGCCGGTGGCTGCTCCGCCAACGCGAACGACAGCGCGGGTGCGTTTGCAAGCCGCCGCGGATCGGGCCGCCAGCAAGCACATCGGAGACTCCCGCAACCGCGGCAAAGCAGGGCCACGGGCCAGTCGCTCACGACGCCGGGCTCGCCAGCGACGCGGTCGGTTGCGCAACTGGCGACGAGCGCGACTCTTGCGAAGCGCGGGCCGACGCCTGCGTTCGTGTTCGCGCGGGTGTTCGCTGCTGACGGCAGCGAACGGCGGGTCGCCAACGGCATCGGCCTGTTCGCCAATTCTGAGAGCAGCCGGGTCTGGGCGTTAGTTGATGTCGCGCCGGGCGGTTAGGGCGATGCCGACGGCGGCGAGTGCGGCGGCCCAAGCGATCAGGATGACGGCGCCGGCGCCGGGCGATAGTAGGTGATGGACTTTGAGGCCCATCATCGCGTCCGCGGCACGTGTCGGCATGGACCGTCCGATGGAAAGCGCGAGGCCGAATAGGAGGTTGTCGACGACGAGGCCCCAGGCGAGGAGGGTGATGACGGCGCCGACCTGGTTGTGGATGATCGCGCCGAGGCCGGCGCCGATCGCGCCCCACAGCGCGACGCCGGCGAGCCCTCCAAGTGTGAGCAGCACGATGTCGCTGCTGTTGAGTGCGACGGTGATGCCACGTCCGTCGAGGATGGCGTTGCCGATCGCCCAGCCAATCGCCTCGCCGCTGACCCCGAACGCGATTCCCGCCAGCGCGCCGGCGATCACCTTGGCGCTGAGGACGTATGAGCGTGCAGGGTTGAATAACACCGTTGGGCGGATCGTGCCGTAGCGGTACTCGCTGGTCACAAGCAGTGCGCCCGCGAGCGCCGAGAACACGCCTGCGATGCTGCCGAGGCTTAGGAACGAGCGCTGGTCCTCCTTGCTCGCGAGTCCGCTTGGGTGGCTGAGCAACGCGGTCAGCAGCGTGAACAGCAGGATCAGCGCGATCATCCCGAGAATCAGCCCGATCGTGGTCCGGGTGAGCGAATCTTCAGCAGCTCGGCTCTGGTCTGCGCGATCATGCCGGCGCCTCCGACGTCAGTTGCAGGAAGATGTCCTCCAGCGAGCCGCCCTCGGTCATCAGCTCGTGAACTGGGACGCCGGCGGCGAATGCGATCTCACCGACCCGCTCGCTCGATGCTCCTTGTACGAGTAGCGAATGGTCGGCACCGATCGTGACCTGTAGATCGTTGCTGTGCAATGCGGCCGTGAGCGGCTGCGGGTCGGCGCTGCGGACGCGGACCGCGCCGCCGGCGCGAGCGGTCAGCTCTGCCAGTGGGGACTCGACCACGAGCCGCCCATGACTGATGATCAGCACCCGGTCAACGGTTTGCGCTACCTCCGCGAGTACGTGGCTTGAGACGAGCACCGTGCGACCCTCCGACGCGAGCCGGCGCAGGAAGTCACGCAGCCAGCGCACTCCCTCCGGGTCAAGCCCGTTGGCCGGCTCATCGAGGATCAGCAGCTCCGGGTCGCCAAGCAGCGCCGCGGCGAGTCCGAGTCGCTGGCGCATCCCCAGCGAGTACCCCTTCACGCGCCGGTGAGCCGCCTCGGTGAGCTCCACCAAGCTCAGCACCTCATCGACGCGCGAGTCAGGAACATCAACAGCGCGTCCAAGCATCCGCAGTGCAGGATGCTCAAGCTCGGCGTAGGGGCCGTCGAACACGAGCGCCCGCCCGCTCGTCGGCGACGCCAGCCCCAGGACCATGCGAAGCGTCGTCGTCTTACCTGCCCCGTTTGGTCCGAGGAAGCCCGTGATCGTCCCCCCTTCCAGCACGAACGAAAGGTCCGTGACCGCAATAACCTCGCCAAAGCGCTTCGTCAGCGACTCGGCTTTGACGACCGCTGTCACCTGCGGCCCCGTGTCGGGTCAGGTTGAGCGAGCGCGGATGCGAGCTCGTGCAGCGCGGCCGACGTGTTCACGCCGAGAGCGCCAAGCAGCACTGCCGCAGGATCTGGTGGGTGGAGCGTGAGGATCTGGGCCAGCACCTGCTGGGCCGTGACCTGCGTCTTGCGGCGATTGGGCTTGACCGCTTCCTGAAGCACTTTCTTTGCCGCGGGCGTCATGCGGAAGCGATCTTTCTTCGCGACGTCTCTGATCCTCGGCATCTTCGGCACGGCGCGCATCGGCAGCGGGGGAGCGTCGGCGCCGGACCCCAGGCCCAGGGCGCCCAGGGCTTCGCGATCGAGCGACTCAAGGACCTGGCGAGCTTGCTGCAGGTTCACGCCCAACACGACTTCGATCGATGGATCCTCCAACAAGGCGAGCAACAGGTGATCGGTGCCAGTTCGGCGATCACCTCGGCGACGAGCCTCCTCACTGGCCCGCAAATAGATGGCCCAGGGGTGAAGCACCTCTGGCACCACGGATTCGGTGGTCACGACGACTCCTTGTTGTATTTGGTGTGCACGGATTGGCGGGTGACGCCCAAGGCGTCTCCGATCTGCTGCCACGACCAGCCCTTTTCCCGGGCCGACCTGACGTGGTCCGCTTCGACCCGCTCAGCCAGGCGATGGAGCGCCAACGAGGCGCGGAGCCCCAGCGCCGGGTCGTCGGACGCGATCGCGGAGGCGATGTCTTCAGCGCTCATGGCCGTCAGTCTAGACTGACAACCGACATTTGTCAACCCAAACTGACGCCCGGTGGTCTCGGGGCGATTGGTATCCAGTCCCGTGCAGCGCGTGTCGCTCTCGCAGGGGCGTGGACTGGACACTTGCGCCCGCATCGAGTCCGGCGACACGCTCCCACTTTGACGCTGGGACGCGCCTTTGACCCCACTCAGACCGGCGGTCTTGCTTCGCGCGGCTTGCGAGGCGCGGCCGCTCAGGGCGGTTTCACGACCGGCACGAGGGCTCTGACGTGCTCGAGATCCGCGCTAAGCGCGTCTGCGGACGAAGGCGCCGAGATACCCGTGCGACAAGAAGAGCAGGTCTCCGCCAGCCATGGTCATGGGACTCCGGTCTGACTGCTCACCGCCTGGAGCGGCAGTCCTGGTGTCGACGCGGTCGTGGCTGCTCTGGTGCAGCTTCCCGATGTTCAGTTGGCGCCCGGAGCAACGATCGATCGGCCCGCCTCGTCTGCGACGCGCTGCGCGCTTGGCCAGGAGGAAATGCGTCGCTAGGTAACGGGCCCGCGTCGCTGCGAAGGCCGGTGCCCTACCTGGCCCGGCGGCGGTCTTAACAGATGCTGGCGTCCGCATTAGGTGTGGGAGCGGTTCCAGCCTACTGGCCTTCTCTTGACAATCACGGCACGCCGGCGGGATGAAGCGGTGTGGCGAACGCTCATGGCGGCGTCTCGCCCGTTGGCGACCGTCAGTGACCGGTTAGGTGGATGATGCCGACGCTGTCGAGTCCGTCGAGCACAAGTTGGACGGCGAGTGCCGCCAACAGTATGCCGAAGATCTTTTCGGTGACGAGCATGCGGCTTTCGTCCAGGTGGTCGCTGGCCCGGTTCGCCAACCGGAACACGGCCACGTCGAGGATGAGCACCACCGCGAGAACGCCGAGGACCATCGCGAAGACGGCGACTGAGTCCGCCTCGGCTGAGAGCGTCACCAGTGCGACGATCCCGGCGGGATTCAAGAGGTAGGGGACCGCGAGCGGGAACGCGGCGATGCGCATCGGATCGCGTCCCTTGATGGCCGAGCTGTCGCTTGCTTCCACGCTCCCTAGGACCATCGTGATCGCGATAACGAACAGGATGATCCCCCCGGCGATCGACAGCGAGCCGGTCGAGAAGTGAAGCAGCCTGGATAGGAGCTCGCCGAGCCCGAGAAGGAGCACCGCCACGACGGTGGCGGTGGTCAGCATCTTGCGGACGATCAGCGCCTTGGTCGCGCCGTCGAGCGGCGCCGTGATCTCAACGAACGGCACCAGCGCGATCTTCGGACCGATCCCTATCAGCAGCAGCAGGAAGGTGTCAATCGCGAGGTAGATGTCGACCGAGGTGTGCTTCATCGCGCCGGCCGGTCGTCTCTCATTGAGCGGGCGCGGCTTTCGGCAGTTGTCCCCGGTAGGGCTGGCACGGGAGCCCTCGCACGCCCAGCCCTGATATCGCGAAGACTCGCCCGCAGTCGGGTTGCCGGGCCAGGGCGTCGTCGTCGAGTCCCGCGCGCGCGGTGGTAACGAACAGCGTCTCCAGCTCAGGCCCGCCGAAGGCGCACGACGTGGGTCGCTCGACCGGCAGCCGAATGCTGGCTAGGAGCGATCCGTCGGGCGCGTAGCGGTTGACGGCGCCGCCGCCCCACCACGCCGCCCAGATCCCACCTTCCGCGTCGACTGTGAGTCCGTCGGGCACGACGCCGGGCTGGTTGCTGCGCACCAGCGTGCGCCGTTTGGTGATCGCCCCGCTGCCGGAATCGAAGCGGAACGTCTCGAGGCGGCCGGTGCCACTGTCGTTCAGGTACATCGTGCTGCCGTCGGGGCTCCAACCGATGCCGTTGGCGATCGTCAGGCCGGTGAGCACGGTAGTGCAGCTTCCGTCGAGCTCGAGGCGGTACAGCGCGCCCGCGCCGGGGGACTCGTCGTAGGCCATCGTTCCGGCCCAGAACCGCCCCTGCGGGTCGCACGCCCCGTCGTTCATCCGCACGTCGGTCCGGTCGCGCTCGGGCTGGACCAGCTCGCGCACCGATCCGTCCTCGTCGACAAACAGGAACCCCGGCCCGGCAGCCACCACGTATCCGCCTCCGAGCGCGGGCGCGACCGCGCCGACGTGCCGGTCCAGTGAGATCGTGATCAGGTGGTCGAGGCTTCCGTCGGCGGCGAGTGTGCCACGGTGGATTTGTCGGCCGAGGATGTCAACCCACAGCAGCTCTTGGCGTTCCTCGTGCCAGCGCGGGCCCTCGCTGAGCCGCCCGGGGGTCGCCGACCACGGAACCGCGCTTGAGGTGGTCACGCCGTGAGATCGACGACGACTTTGATGTCCTGCGGCTGGCGATCGAGCGCCTCGCTCCAGCGACTGAGCGGCACCCGCCGTGTGATCATCGCCTGCAACCAGGCCGGATCGGCGGTGGCGAGCGCGTCCACGGCCTGCTCCCAATGCCGCCGGCCGGCGTTCACGGTGCCGAACAGCACCGCGTTGCGCAGCACCATGTTGCGATTCATCGTCGTCGCGTCCAGGTCGAACTGCGGCTCGACGTTCATGATCCCGGTCAGGCACATAATCCCGCCGCTGACCACCCTTTGGCCGGCCGAGCGTCCGACCGCGCCCAGCCCGGTGCACTCGATCACGACATCCATGCTGGCGTCGACGTCCGCGGCGTCGCCGGCGTGGTAGTGCGCGCCGACCGCTTCGACGAGATCGCGCTTGGGGCCCTCGGTCGCCAAGTCGACGACGTGCACCTCATACCCTCGCTGCACGCCCAGCAGGCACGCCAGCAGCCCGATCGGGCCCGCGCCGGTGACCAGCGCCCGGCCGCGGAGGAAGAACGCCCGCTGCGAGATCCGGTCGACCTGGTCCCACGCCTTCGCCAGCACCGAGGTCGGCTCGAGCAGCACGCCCAAGTCACCGAGCTGGCTGGGGATTCGCAGCGCGTAGTCTGGCTCGACGCGCCACTGCTCGCTGCCGTATCCGTGGCGGCGGACGATCCCGCGCTCGGCGAACCGGTCATTCCGGCACATGTCCCACTCGCCGGCGGCGCACGCCGGGCATGGAACCGGATCGGGACGGCGCACGATCCCCACCACCAGATCCCCGGCACGAAAGCCCGAGCTCGCCGGCGCCTCCAGCACCTCGCCGAGACCTTCGTGGCCGATGATCAGCTCGCTCTCGCCGGGCGGCGACTCGCCGTATTCGCCCTGGGCGATCTCACGGTCCGTGCCGCAGACGCCCATCAGGCGCCCGCGGACCAGAAGCGCACCTTCTGCCTCGGCCGGCTCGGGGACCTCCGCTACGCCGACGCTCCCGCGCTGGCCTGGCACCGCCGTGATCGCCCGCATCGCGCCCACCCTCCCACGGGACCGCCGACGCTGCGTCACCCGAAACGGGGGACGCCGCCCCCACCCCGACCCGGAAAATCGTCGCCATGACTTCGACGGGCGCCACGAACCACGATCTGATGGTGATCGGTGCCGGGCCCGCCGGCGTGGTGGCGGCGCTTCGCGCGGCGCGACTCGGGGCCCGCACCGCGCTGGTCACACGCGATCAGTTCGGGGGTATGGCCGCCAACGACGGACCGGTGCCCGTCCGAACGTTGGCGCACGCCGCACGCCTGATGCGCGAAGCCTCCCAACTCCCGCGCTACGGCATCACCACCGGCGAACCCACGCTCGACTACGCGCGGCTGCTCGACCGCGTCCGCGAGGTGACCGGCGACGTCCGCACGCACTCACTGCTGCGCGAAGAACTCCAACAGTCCGGAGTCACGCTTCACGAGCACGCCGGCGCCGCGCGGTTCACCGACCCGCACGTGATCGAGTGCGCCCACGCGCCGCGCCTCCACGCCGCGAAGATCATCATCTGCACCGGCGGCATGCCACGCCGACTCGACCTCCCCGGCTTCGAGCTGGCCTGCACCCACAGCGACGCCTGGACCCTCGCCTCCGCCCCTCCCTCGATGCTAGTGATCGGCGCAGGCGCGACCGGAGTGCAGCTCGCCTCGATCTTCAACGCCTTCGGGTCACGCGTCACGCTGTTCGAGACGGCGCCCCGGATTCTCATGAGCGAGGATCAAGACGTATCCGCCGCCGTCAGCCGAGCGCTAGCCGCGTCCGGAATCCAGGTCCTCGAGAACGCCGGGAGGATCGACCGCGTCGAACCCTCCCTAGCCGGAGTCCGGCTGACCTACTCACCCGACGGCACTCCCCACCACATCGACGCAACGATCGCCGTGATCGCGGTCGGCTGGGTCGCCAACACCGCCGAGCTCAACCTGCCCACCGCCGGCGTCCAGACCGACCCACGCGGCTACGTTCAGGTGGACGCCCAGCTTCGCACCAGCACGCCGCACATCTTCGCCGCCGGCGACGTCACCGGGCACCTGATGGTCGTCCATGAAGCAGCCCGCGAGGCATACCTCGCCGCGACCAACGCGGTTCTCGGCACCGCGACCGCCCTCCCCGCCGAGGTCAGCCCCCTCGGCAGTTTCACCGATCCGGAATACGCCTCCGTCGGACTCACCGAGACGACGGCCCGCAAGACCCGCGAGGTCGTCGTCGCGGCCCAGCGGTTCGATTCCCTGCCACGACCGATCATCGACGGACGCCCCACCGGCTTTTGCAAACTCATCGCCGACCGCCAGCGCCACACCATCCTCGGCTGCCACATCGTCGGAGAACGCGCCGTCGAACTCGCTCAGCTCGCGGCGATCGCGATGGCCACCGACATGAAGGTCGAGCAACTCGCGCTCGTCCCCTTCTCGTTCCCAACCTACGCCAACGCACTCGGACGCGCAGCCATCAAAGCAGCCCGAGAACTCGACATCCACACCAGATCCGCCGAAGAGCGCCTATCCGAGGCAGCCGAAACCGCCACAATGGGCAGCTGAGCTCACGGTCCCCGGCACCCACAATGCGCTCATGCGCCAACAAGGGTGACAAGCACCTCATCGCCATAAACGAGCGCTCGCTTTGCGCGGCTAGCGAGCACGCCGCCGAGCGCTCCACGGCCCAGCTCAACGGACCCGGTGCTAGCCGGAGACCCGGATCTTGCAAGCACCAGAGCAGCAGCCGCCCAGGTGACAATCTCGCTGCTCATATCGGACAGTTGGGGCCGCGCCTCGCGGCTGGCGTGCGTATCCGCAGGACCGTGATTAGAGGTCTCGACGCGACCGCGGAGCCGGTCGCGCAGGCCCCCAGACCGGGTCGAGCGATATGGAGAGCCACGCCGCGTTGCTCCGGCACCACGGTCCAGCATTTGTTTCGATCAGCCGGAGAGCTCGCGCAGCGACAGTCGCCAGCCCGGCACGGCGTCGGCGAGGTCGACCACGTCCGTACGCTCGTAGGAGCGGATATCGTCGCGGCGGCGATACACGGTTGCCGTCCTCGTGGCGGGGTCGAGAACGAGCACAGCTTTAGTGCCCGCGTCGAGCCAAGCGAACGCCTTGGCCTGGACCTCGGCGGTCGTGTCGCCGGGGGAGAGCACTTCGACCGAGAACGCGGGGGCCTCGGGCCAGAAGCGATCGGTTGCCCCGAGCGCCTCGTAGCGTTCCTTCGTGACGAATGCTGCGTCAGGGGCGCGGACGGTGTCCGGGTTTCGGCCAATCACAAACCCAGTCTCAGCTGCGGACGTGACCCCCAGATCCCGGTCTCGCACATGCTCGCGCAGCAGACCGAGGACATTCCCCGCCACGCGCCCGTGCTCGAAGCCGGTCGGTTCCATCACGGTCAACCGGCCTGCGAGCAACTCGTGCCGCATACCGTCGTCGGGGAGCATCCAGAGCTCATCGGCGGTCATCGTGGCAGCCCGGGTAGACATGCTCACAGCGTACCGTCGCGCCCCGCCTCCGCCGGATCGAGCGGCCTCTCGCGTCAAGCCGTCGGTCTGCACGATTGCAAAAAGCGGCGGTTTTGCAGGCTCTTTAATGGGCACGGGTGGGCTCGAACCACCGGCCTCTCGCGTGTGAAGCGAGCGCTCTCCCACTGAGCTACGCGCCCCGGCCAAGCCGATTCTACGGGTTCAGATCAATCTCATCCCGGTCACGCGAACGTGCGGCTGGTGGGCGGTTGTTCGTTCCCGCGTTCGTGATCTGGTCGCGCGAGCTCGACTCGGCCGTGCACCTCGAAAAGCGACCGGGGACGCTTCACGCATTTGATGTGACACCAGATCGTGCCCAACTGAACGCCGAGTGTCGATTCGTTCAGGAACTGAACGGGGTAATAAATACTCATTTTCGTTCAGGAACTGAACGGGGTAATAAATACTCATTTCAGTGATACAGACATCGCTATAATCGACGAAGGTTAGAAAAAGTTGCACACGACGTGCCGAAGCATTGACTGAACCGCTCGCTGAGCATGACGGTCAAGGCGATGGCTTGACGGTCGCAGGCGCGAAGCGAACTACCTGCAGGGGGCGGTAGGAGCGGGCGCAAAATCGAAAGGGGCAAACGGGTTGGCGAGGGGCGGATTAATCGCCGCGCTAAAGGCGTGCCGATACGGCATCCTCTGGCGTGCCGTCGTGGCAGCGATCGCCGCGATCGTGGTCGCGGCGCCGTACGCGAAGGCAGCGGGCGTCAGTTCCTCGGCGACGCTGCAGAACGCGGTTGGGGCATCCGTCTCGACGGGCACAAGTCTGGTCTCGGCGTCGTCGGCCGGCTCGGCTGCGGCGACGAGCGCGTCCGCGACCGCCACGGCCACGCAGGGATCCGCCGCAAGCCCAAGCGGAGCGTCCTCGAGCTCGACAACCGGGGCTTCCACTGCAGCCACAGGGAGCTCTGACCAATCGGCTAGCGCAGGGTCCGACCCATCGACCAGCGCGGGGGCGGGTGCTTCCGGTGCTTCGTCCGCGGCGCCGGCTGGCTCGTCCTCGGCTGCGCCCGCCGCCTCGACCGGGTCCTCCGGTACCGGTTCAACCGCACCGGCACCATCTGCACCGTCGAACTCGTCTTCGTCGCCGTCAAATTCGAGCCGGACCGCCGGATGCGCCTCGGCCGCTGCGCCGACGGCCGCAGCGTCGCCATCACCCGGCACCGGCCAGGGCAGCACGGTTGCTGACGGGTCGGACTCCGGTTCGGGCACGGTCAACTCCTCGTCCTGCTCCGCTGCCTCCTCGTCCTCCCCGGGAGGGAGCGCAACGACTAAGCCGTCCGGTTCCGGCTCAGGTCCGTCGTCCGGATCGGGGAACCTCGGCTCGAACGCGACGGCCGGGGCGGCCGCCGCCGCAAAGGGCGCAGCGAACCAGCCCGGAGCTTCCGCTCCGGCCTTCGCGGCCGCGGCCGCCCCCGTCTCGCCGATCAGCGAAGGCCCGACGACGACCGCGGGGCCTGGGCCGGATCCATCGGCCCGGCTCCAAGCCTCCGCCAGGAGTCCGGCTTCGGCGGGCGCGAAGGCTCCGCTGGTTCAGAATGCCGGCGGCGCAGCGGTCGCCCGCACCTATCAGGCTCTCCGGGCGGAGGAGCATCAACCAGCCGTTGCCAATCCGCTGGGTCCTGCGCTGACGGCCCTCACCACGGAGCTTCAGTTTCTGACCGCCGACGGCCTGGCTTCGGCGGAACAGAGCTTGTCGCCGACCCTTGCCGCCTCAGCGCCGGAGGCTACCTCACTCATCAACAGAATCCGACACCTCCGGGCGCTGCTCTTGCGTCTGACGAAGCTCGGGCCGTCTTACGCTCGCAGGTTGGCCCCGGAGCTGCTCATCCTCCATCGCTTGTTGAACGAGCTCTCGCCTGCGCCAACCCAGGTCAACGCGCCGACCTATCCGGCTTGGTCGATTCTGGCGGCCAATGGCGTGGGTGGCCCCGTTCCTACCGCCGGTCTCTCGGGCCCACTTGTCGCGGCGTCGGCGCCGGCGCCGATACTGAATGGGTACGTCCCGGAGGCGGCCGGAGCCCAGGGTCGCGACGATCCGTCCGGGAGCGGTATCAGCCCGCCCGGTGCGGGCGCTTCGACATCCCGCTCCGGCGCAACTTCCGCGGCGCCCCAACCGCCCGCGTTGCTGATGGATCTCAGCGTCTCGACCGGCCCGTCGAGGAGCGCTACTGCTCCGGGAGGAGCATCCAGTGGAACCGCGGCAGGGACGCTCGCGACGCTGTGCGCGGTCTGGCTGTTCTTGGGGCTGCTCTCCGACCGCTTGACGTTGATCGTGCTTCCGTGGCGACTGGCGGTGCTAGGGCATCGCCTCGAACGGCCCGGCTAGTCCTGACGCTTGCTCGTTAACGGCGCCGCTATGTGCGCGCCGTCGATGGGGTGGGCGCGGCGCGCGAGTCGCGCTCTTCCGATCACGCCGGGTGGGAAGGCCTTTTTTACCGGGGAAGGTTGACCCTCCGAAACATGCAAGTGGATGCGACTGCGATCGCGGAGGGCAATTACTGTGACCAGAATGACAACTGCGCTACGAGGTGAGTTGTGAGAAAAAAGCTCATCGTAGTGGCAGATAATTCACTTATCGTCGAAGCGATCCGCTCGGGTCTGCACGAAAGCGGAGCCTTCGATCTGCTCGGATATACCGACGCCTACAACGCAACGGCACGACTGATCATCGGTGCCGGCGCCGAGGTGGTGCTCATGGACGAAGCCGACCAGTCCGAGCGAGCGCTCGGCCTGATCAGGAACATCAGAGAAGAGACGAACGACGTCGGGATCATCGTCCTGGCGGTCCAGCTGTCAGGAGAGTGGCTCCACCAGGCCTTCGAGGCAGGTGCCACGGGCGCGATCTCCAAGGCGGTTCATCCGTCGGCGCTTGCGACGCTGGTGCGGGAGGCGCTGAACGGACACATCGTGCATCCGTTGACGAGCGTCGCCGGCGAGAAGGTGGAAAAGGAAGCGCCACCGGCGGAGCATTCCGCGCTGACCGATCGAGAGCTGCAGATTCTGCAGCTCGTGGCGGCCGGGGCGACCAATGGCGAGATTGCGCGGCAACTCTGGATCACCCAGCAGACCGTGAAGTTCCACGTCTCGAACATCTACCGCAAGCTAGATGTCGCCAACCGTACCGAGGCCTGCCACTACGCGCACGTGAATGGTCTGGTCACGCCCGGGCAGCGGCCCAAGCTGGGGGTGTTCTCCTCAAAGGACCCGGTTCATCCTGCGCAGCCGCGGCGGGGGGCGGAATCCGTCGAGGCGGAGACGGGAGTTCGTCGGACGGCCATCGGAGCTCGCGTCAGTCCGCGGCCCGCGTGACATGGCTACTACTGAATCGACACGACGGCGCCCGCGTCAGAACCGGAGGCTGACGCGGCTGCGCCTCCGTTTGTCGCCGGGCCTAGAGACACGCGCGGCTCGAACGGGCCGCCGGAGCGCGCCGAGCCGACGGCCACGGGGGCGCCCCCGACTGCCAGCGAAGCATCGACCGCTTCGATGGTGCGGACGACATCCAACCCGAGCTCCGCCGAGGAGCGCGGTGTAGTTCCGTGAATAATCGCCCCGCAGAAATCCTCGAGCTCCCGGTAGATGGGCTCGGCCGCCTCGATGTGCGGCGACAGAATGTCGCCGGTGCGATAGGTGAGGGTGTACTCGCCGAACGTGGCAGGATCACGGACCGTCGCGCCGGAATCGAACAGCCTCACGGGTTCGGTCGAGGTATCGTCGTAGACGACCATCTTGCGCGATCCGACGATCGTGGTACGGCGGAGCTTGCTGGGTGACAGCCAGGAGAGCTCGACGTGTCCGATCGTTCCCGACGGGTACTCCAGGTCGATGAAGGCCACATCCGGAGTGTCAGGGATGATGCAGCCGCGGGCGACCGCACTGACCCGCGCAGGCGTCTCGTCGAGCCAGTGCCGCAGGATCGAGAAGTCGTGGGGGCCGAGGTCCCAGGCCACGCTCGCGTCGGACTGGTGGAGCCCGAGGTTAACTCGGCTCGTCGAGATGAAATAGATGTCCCCGACCTCTCCGCTCTCGATCAAGGATCGGATGAGCACAACGGCGGGGCTGTAAATGAAGGTGTGGCCGGGCATCAGGACCAATCCACGCTGGGCTGCGAGCTCGATCAGTGACAACGCGTCCCGACTGGAGCCGGCAAGCGGCTTCTCGACGAACACGTGCTTGCCGGCTAGCAGTGCCGCCGCCCCCAGGCGGTGATGAGTGGAGATCGGGGTGGCGATCATCACCGCATCGATCGCCGGGTCCCCGAGCACCTCGTCGTAGCTGGTGGTCGGCCTGACGGCGGGATAGCGGGAGACGATCGCCTCGAGCCGGTCGGTGCGCAGATCGCACGCCCAGAGCTCTCCGACGTCAGGCACCTCATGGAGGTTCCGGATCAGATTCGGACCCCAGTAGCCGAGACCGATGACCGCCATGGTGAGGCGCTCGCCGTCACGCCGAGAGTTCGCCCTCGGCATCATTTGGTCGACTGCCTCTGGTGAAACACCTGCAGAGGCGTGCGCGCGAGAAGCCGCAGGTCGAGACCAACCGACCATCCGCGCACGTAGGCGACGTCCATGTCCAGGGCTTCGCCGTAGGTGCAGTTCGCCCGCGCTGTCACCTGCCACAGGCCGGTTATCCCCTGCGGGACCGCGAAACGCTCGAAGTGATGGGGCTCGTAATTCTCGATCTCGTACGGGATGCACGGCCGTGGACCCACTAGTGACATCTCTCCGCGCAGGACGTTGATCACCTGGGGCAGCTCGTCGAGACTAGTGCGCCGCAGCCACTGCCCGCACTTCGTGATTGCATCATCCCGGGTCAGCTTGTACAGCCCGGTCTCGGCCGCGTCGGAGGTCATGGTCGCCCGGATGTAGTCCCGGTGCTTGGCCTGATCGGTGTCGACCTTCATCGTGCGGAACTTGAGTACCGTGAACTGCTTCATGTTCGTGCCCAGCCTGGTTTGACGGAACAGGATCGGGCCCTCGGAATCCAGCCGAATACGGATCGCGATGTAGGCGAACAGGGGCGCCAACGCGAACAGGACGATGCACGCTCCGATGAGATCGATCGCACGCTTGATCATGCGCGGGACAGTGGCCGCGCGTGTGGGGGGGAGGCCCAGCAAGGGGATCCCTTCCACCGAGTAGAGCGCAACCCGGGGGTCCATGAGCTCGAACAGGCGGGGCACCAGGTCGATGCGGATAGGGAGGCCGCGCAATTGGCGTACGAGCGCCAGGAGCTCGGGAATCGAGTCGTGGCAGAACGCGATCACCGCGCGCTCGACATCGAGCGATTGGATGATGTCTGGCAGTCGTTCAGGGGGGCCGAGGACGGTGAAATGCTCGGGCAGGTCGGCTCGCCGAGCCCGTGGGTCGCGATCGACGAAACCCACGACGTTGATGCCGTACTCCGGGTGCTTGACGAACTTCCGTGCAATGAGCTGACCGATTTCTCCGGCGCCGATGATCACCGTGTTCTGGACGTATGCCCCGCTGCGCCGGCAGGCCTCCCGGGCAAGCGCTCGTGTCACCGGGAGCAGGAGCACCGCGAGCCCCCAGAACGCGATCAGCGGGTATACGCCGGGACTGGTTTCCCCCGCCAGGCGGGAAGCCGCCAGGAGGATCCAGACCCCGATGGTGACCAGGTGGAAGATCCCCACGACCTCGTCGGTCGTCGAATGATCAGTGCGCTCATGATCTCGCTGGTACAGCCCGTGCAGCTTGGCCACGAGGACCCAGCACGGAAGGGTCAGCACGAAGATCGGCAGCTCGCCCGAGGACCCCAGCGCACCATGGCCGCCGGCGAGGATCGCGGCTAGGTAGTAGGCGAGGCTCAGTCCGAGGAGGTCGGCGAGCACGAGGCTCGGCGGGACGAGCCGAGAACGGCGCGCCCCGCGCGCCCGCGTCAGCAACGCGCGCGTCCGATCATCCATCGCCTCCACGAGTTCGCCCGCGAAGTCTCGCGCCGCGTCAACGCCCCCCTCGAGGAGAGCTCCCGGTGTCCGATCCGCCTCGATTGGCTTGACGGAGCTCATCGGTGAGAGAGGATGACCCGACGTCGTGGGGTCGCGCTAGGCCAGGTTGTGAAGACCGCCCGGGAGAGGGGGCAGGCATCTAAACCTTGGTTCAGCTTCTCCGGAGGTTGCCATCTCTACGGTACGTGAACTGATCCGGATCGACCGGCTCTAAGGGGCAACACCATGCAACGGCTCGTCGTAGCGGCCGACAACTCATTGATCCTCGAGGCGATATCCATCGGGCTGCGCCACAGCGGGGAGTTCAGAATTCTGGGCCACCTCGACGGTCGGACCGTCTCATCGCGCTCGATCGTCGATGCCGCTCCCGACGTCGTACTGATCGACGACATGGATCGTGCCGAGGAGGCGCTGGCGCTTATCCGCGGGGTCAAGTCGGCGCTGCCCGAGATCGCCGTAATCGTCTTGACAATGGACATGGACGCCGACTGGCTCGACGCCGTCTTCGAGGCCGGGGCCAACGGCGCGATCGCCAAGGCGACACATCCGGCCGCCCTGGCCACGCTCGTGCGCGAGACGGTCAGAGGTCATGTGGTCCACCGCTACAGGCGGTTAGATCGACCCGCCGAACAGGTCGCGCAGGCGTCGAGTGACGTCGATTCCGCATTGACCACGCGCGAGCTCGAGGTGCTCCGCCTGGTGGCCGCCGGGTCCACAAACGTGGAGATCGCCCGAAGCCTTTGGGTGACCGAGCAGACCGTGAAGTTTCACCTGTCGAACGTCTACCGCAAGCTCGACGTCGGCAACCGCACCGAGGCAAGCCACTACGCCCACGTCAACGGCTTGGTGAGTCCTCCGCTCGTGGTGGTCTCATAGGACACATTCCGCGGCCGGTCCTCCTCGTCGTCGGGGTCACCGGTTTGGTCGTGCTCACCAACCTCGTCGACTTCGGGGCCGATGACGAGCGCATCGGCCTGCTCAACGCCAACCTGGCCTCCAGCTGGTCGCATCGGGCCACGGCCGGGGCGCTCCTCGTCGGTGGCGGACTTGCGGCGTTGCGGGCTGGGCGGGCGGCCCGACGCCGGCCCTGGTGGGGCGCGACAGCTGCCGCGTTGGTCTTGCTGTTCGTGGTCGAGGTATCTCCCGCGCACGTCCAAGTCGACCGCCTGAGCCACGGCAAGCTGATCTACGTACCCCTTCTGGCCTGTCTGGTCGTATGCGTGCTGAGACTCGTGCAAGGCTCTGACGAAATGACAGTGGTGCGGGTCGCGCTCGCGGCGCTGGCAGGCTCGTACGTGGTGCACGTCCTGGGGCCCGGTGCGGTGCGGGCGCTGGGGTGGGGGACCGATAGTTGGGCCTATCAGGTGAAGGTCGGGCTGAAGGAGGGCACGGAGCTGTCCGGATGGCTGCTGCTGGTGTTGGCACTGTGGCGGGCAGGCAGCTTCACGGGGCGACGCGAGAGTTCTCGCCACGCCTACGGCACGGGAACGATTGACAAGCCACGCGGTGGACCTAGACCACCGGTTAGGGGCCGCGTCGAAGCTAGCCCGATGGGCTGTAGGCAGAGCGCCCGGGGCTGATTAGCGTCGTCGGCCGTGTCGCAGATAAGCGCTGATCTCCGCCCTTACCTGTCCGTCATGGCGCGACGCTGGACGGTGATCGTCCCCGCCGTAGTGCTGGTGCCGATCGTGGCGCTGCTCCTCGCGGGTGCGCGGCAGAAGACGTATTCCGCCTCGGCGCAAGTGCTGCTCACCTATTCCAGCCCGGGCGCCAGCTTGAACGGCCTCGCGACTCAGTACCCGGGAAGCTCGCCTGATCGAAATGTCGCCACCCAGGCGGCGCTGGCTCGGGATCCGGCGGTGGCACAACAGGCGTTGGCTCTCTCGCACGTCCGCGCAACCGGATCGGACCTACTGGCCAAGTCGAGCGTCTCAAGTCCGAACACCGCGGATCTGCTGGATTTCACGGTCGAGGCTTCCTCGCCGGCCCGCGCCGAGCTGTTGGCCACCAATTACGCCCGGGCTTACACGGCATACCGAACGGCGATCGACAACCAAGCGATCACCGGCGCGCTGAACGGGATCAACGCCCAGCTCGCGCGTCTCACGCAGGCGGGGCAGACCAACACTTCGACATTCCGGACGCTCAGCCGCGAACAGCAGGCGCTGCTCGCAACCACGGCCTCGGGGACGAGCGACGCGGTGCTCGCTCAGCACGCGCAGACCGCTGTCCCGGTCGGGCCGCACCCGGCACGCAGCGCGGCCGTCGGCCTTGCCGTCGGGATCGTCCTGGCCATCGCGCTGGCCTTCCTCGTGGAGACGTTCGACCAGCGCGTGGGCGTGGAGGAGATCGAACGCCGTCTAAAGCTTCCTCGGCTCGCCGCGATTCCCGCCGGTCGCCGCTGGCAGCGCGAGGTACGGGCGCTGCTCAGCCTCAATGAGTCGAACCGTCGCGATCGCAGCGCGGCTTCGTTGGTCGTGCTGGACGATCCCAACGGACGCGAGGCCAGAGCGTTTCGCGTGCTGAAGTCCAGCCTAGAGTTCGCCCGGCTGGAGCACGACTTCAAGTCACTGCTGTTCACGAGCGCGCGGCCTTACAACAGCCAAGCGGAGACGGTCGCCAACCTGGCCGTCACCCTCGCCCAATCGGGGCAGCGCGTTCTCCTGTGCGATCTGAGCGCGCGTCAGCCGGCGATCGGCGACCTCTTCGGACTCGACGGCGGACCGGGCGTCACCGAACTGATCCTCGCCGGCACCCCGCTTCAGGATGCCGCGGTGCCGATCGGCGAGCCCTCGCTGGGCTCGTCGTCGACCGCCGCGGGCCACGATGAGGCCGGCAACGGCGATGGACGCTCGCCCCAGATCGCGTCCGATCACGAGCTCGGCGGCAACCTCGATGTTCTTCCCTTCGGGGGGCCGGCGCCGCACTCGGGGTTCCTGGGAACCCGGGCGGTCACCGACCTGATGGAGCAGCTCAAGCGCGCACCGTACGACCTCGTTCTCATCGACGCTCCGTCCCTGCTCGCCTCCGGTGAGGCTCAGACGCTGAGCACGCTCGCCGATGCGGTGATCATCGCTCTGCCGGATCCGGTCCGGCCGCGGGTCATCGAGGATCTGTCTGGCACGCTCTCCAGGTTGCCCGTGTTGGCGTTGGGTTTCCTCACCGTCGGCGCGAGCCACGCGGTTGCCCGGACTCGGCCGCCCGCCGGCGGTGGAGTGAACGGTGCGGCGTCCCGGCGTGACCTTGCTCCGGTCACCCCGATCGGCAACGGCAACGGACAGTACCGATCCTCTCCACCTTCCCGCCGGATCGAAGCGTTGCGGAACGTCAGCCGACACCGCTACACCGACAAGCTGCAGGATCCGTAGTCGTGGGCGGCATCCGCGCGTTCGTCGCGCGTCGCGGCCACCTGATCTGGCCGCCCTCCCGCGTATGACCGATCTCGACGTTCTTCTGGTCGGCCCGTACCCTCCGCCCTACGGCGGAGTCTCCGCCCACGTCGAACGCCTCGCTCAGGCACTCCGCGCGCGCGGGGTGAGGGTCAGGGTCATCAACCACTTCAGCGGCCACAGCCGCGACCCGCTGCTCGCGGGCAATTTGCGCCGAAACCCGCTGCGCTACTGGCGCGCGTTGCGGATCGTCGACGCGCGGGTCGTCCACTACCACCATTCTCGCTGGTCCACTCTGATGGCCACGGCATTCGCTTTGCGCCACTGCGCGGGATCGACCGTCGCCACCGTTCACGGCCGGAGTCTCGAGCCCTACCTCGGCAGCCCCGTCCCAGGCATCGCCCAACTGACCAGGCGCGCGCTGAGGGGCTTCGACGTGCTGATCGCCGTCTCGGTGGAAATCGAGCGGTCACTTCGGGATGTTGGGCCCCCGGTCGACGTCATCCCCGCTTACATCCCAGCCGACGATCATCAGGCCGCGCTGTCGCCGGAGACGGAGGCCTTCCTGCGCGGTGGAACGAACCTTCTGGTGTCCGCCTATCGGCTGACCCTGGACGGGCACGGGCGGACGATCTACGGCCTCGAGACGGCCATTCAGAGCTTTGCTCAGGTCGCAGTCGACCGGTCCGAGCTTCGCCTTGCGATCTTTCTGGCGAGCCCGCCTCGGTCCCGCCGCGAGTCAGACCGTCTTGGAAGCCTGCTCGAGACAGTCGACGACGAGGACGTCCGGCGTCGCATTCGCGTGTTCTCGGGCGAGCCGCTGACGCCGGCGCTCACCTTGGCGGCGGTCTACCTGCGGCCGACTCTGACCGACGGCGACGCGGTCAGTGTTCGGGAGGCGATCGCGGCGGGAGTGCCCGTTCTGGCCAGCGACGTCGTCGTCCGTCCAGCGGGCGTTCGGACGTTGGCTCTGGGGGTCTCGGACTGGAGCGAGGCGATCGTGCAGTCGCTCACGCAAGGGGAGCGGTTGCCGAGGCGTGTGGTCACCGGCGACCCCGTGGACGAACTGATGAGCATCTACGGTCGGTTGCGTCGCTCGGTGGCCGAGACGACAGAGCTGGTGCCCGCATGAAGCCGTCGCTTGTCATCGTGTCCTTTGCCGCCGACCGACCGCTGTCGCCACGCGGCGAGCGTGCGCTGGCGATCGCGGAGGTGGCTGAGCGGATCGCCGACACCGAGGTGATCTGCCCCATGGGGCGGACCGGCGTCCGGCGTCGGCTACGCCAACTGACGCATCTCGCCTCTCCGGTCGTGCTCGACGCCTGGGAGCCCGAAGCATGGTGGATGCTGCGTCGGCGCCGACAACGCCCGGACGGCGCCCTGCTCGTTGGCTATCCGTTCTCCGCGGTCTACTGGGGCGCGCGCTGGCTCGTGCGCGAGGGGGTGAGCTACGTGGTCGACGCCGGCGATCCTTGGGCGCTCACCGAGGCTCCCGACGAGCCACTCCCAAGCGGGCAACTGCGGGCGGCTGGGTGCGAGCGGTTCATATGGCGTCATGCCTCCGCGGCCGTCGTGACGACCGACATGCAGGCCGACGCGCTGCGGGAGCTGTTTCCGGCGTTGCCGGTGATCGTGCGCCCGAACGGATATCGTCCCGCGCCGCTGCCGACGCTCCCGAGCGCGCGGCCAGGTTCGGACCGGACCCTCCGGCTCGTCCACTACGGCAGCCTGTACGGTCCGCGCCTCGACGTCGTACCGTTACTGTCGCGCCTGGCGGCCAGCGGAGAATGGGACTCGGTGGTGTTCACTCAACAGGGCGACGACTGGACGGGCGCCCTCAAGCAAGCGCCGCCCAACGTCCGAGTGCGGATCGGCCGCCAGCAGCCATGGAACGAAGTGCTTGCCACGGTTACGCAGCACGACCTGGCCGTCGTGGTGGGCAACCACAATCCAGCCACGCTTCCGAGCAAGGCGGTGCAGTATCTGACCCTGCCAATCCCTCGGCTCGCGGTGGTCGGTCGCGGCCCGATGAATGCGCTGACGGCGTATGTGCGCGACAAGCCCGGCTGGCTGACCCTACGCTGGGACGCTCCTCAGGACGTTGCCGCCGCGGCCGTGGCCGCGCATCTCGGGCGGGATTGGAGTCGTGCGCATCTCGCCCCGCCGCCGGGGGAAAGCTGGGACGAGGTCGCGACGGCGCTGGTCGATGTACTGCGGGCGTATACCGCCGGCTCGCGGCGGCCTGCATCGATCCCAGAGCTTCAGATTCGGCCGGCGGCCATGGCCGCCGCCAGGAGCAGCCAGCCTAGGTGATACGAGCGGCATTCGCTGCACGGTTCGAGCTCCGACGGCGCGGGGCGCGAGCGGCCCGCCAGCGCCGCGACATAGGCCGCGCCGCGCTGTCGGCGCGACCAGCCGGCCAGTCCGTCGCAGTCGCCCCCCCGACGCTGGATCGCCCGGTGGATCAGTCCGGCGCGGCCGTCCACCAACGATTGCCCGAGTTCGTTCTGGCCGCTGATCCAGCGTAGTCCGATGGCCAATGCATCCAGGTAGTCGCCGGCGCCTAGGCGGGTCGCCGGCAGCAGGGCCATCGCTGCCATCGCGTCCTGATGAACTGAGTAGACGGGGTAGCCCTCGATGATCTTCGGGGCTCGGGTGGAGTAGAACCACCACCACTGGCCGAGCTCGCCCTGGGACTGGACGAGGAAATCGCACACTCTCTTCACCTCGGGCGGCGGCGCAGTGTCGGTCGCCTCAGCGAGCTGGCACAAGCCGAGCAGCGGGTAGACCTGGGCGGCGAAGCTGGTCATCCGAAGCAGCGCGGGATGGCGCCAGCCCCGCCCCCCTATGGAGGAGAACACGTGCGCCTCCGGGACATAGCGTCGCTTGAGCTCGCCGGCAAGCACTCGAGCGGCGGCGATCGTGTGCCCGTCGTCACGCTCCCCGGCCCGCTCGCCGGCCCGCAGCCACTGGGCCAGCCCGGCGACTGCCAAGCCGAGCTGCATGCTCGACAACCGCCGCGGTTCGGCCACGGAGATCAGCGTCTCGACCAGGCGCCGCCCTTCGACCCGGCCCGCCAGCGCACAACCCCAAAGGGTGGTGGCCAGCACGGCGGGATCGCGCTCGCTGGACCGTCGAAGAAGCGCGTCAAGCGCTCGGGCGGCTTGCCCGAAGTATGGCTCGGCGCGACCCTCCTCGCCCGAGAATAGCCCGATCACGCACGCTCCCGTGTAGAGCGGATTGGTTCCGCGATTGGTGAGCCGACCTCCGTCCTCCATCCACGCCTTGTGAGAGAACAGCCCGGTGCGTTCATCCTGCATTTGAGAGAGTCCTCGGAGCACCACGGGGACCAGGGAGGAGAGCCCGTCGGCCAACGTCCCGGCCGACGGCCCTGACGTCAGCGTCTGACCGACCATCGTCCGAAGCCCGTCGGATGGGTGTCTATGCTCCGGATGCCTCGCCGTGCCAGCTGCAGGGCTCGCCCGTCCGCCCGCGAGGTGGCCTCGAGCCGCCAGGTGCCCTTCACCGTGTCGTGCCAGAACAGCGCCAGCTTGGGATGGCGACGCGCCCAGCGCAGCGCGGTAGCCGTTTCGTCCCGTCGTCGTCCGTCGTCGAGCAACACCACGCAGCGGTCGCTGAGCCTCATCGACAGCAATTCCACTGCGGGCCAGCGCGCCAGCCGGGTTCTCGACGGTGGGCCATCGACTACCAGCAGGTCGATTTGAGCCGGCAGCACGCGCTCCATCTCGTCGCGGTCGTACCAGACCATGTCGTGCCCGTCCACCACGATCTGCTCCAGCGGCGCCACGTGGATATGGGCGTGCGCCTCCAGTCCGGCCTGTGCGAGTGTGGCCCGAGTCCGCTGCGCGAAGTCCGGGTCGTGATCGACGCTGATCACCGGCGGACCCCCACGCCAGCGGCGCACGGCAGCCATGAGCACGGTCGAGGCACCGGATCCCAGCTCCACCACGCCACTCGGATCGCGTGACAGCTCGGCCACCAGGAGGCGCAGGAAGTCAGGTTCAGCTGCCCAGGTCCCCAGCGGCATGTCGGCCGGCGCCAGGAGCGGCGCGAGCAGCGCGGCGTCCTCGGCATTGCGCACATCGCGCGCCAGGCTGGCAAGCCGGTCCAGGACGGACGCCTCTACCAGACCGGCGGCGAGCCCGGCGAGCAGGCCGGCCCGGGGCCGTCGCAGACAACGGCCGGCGGTGGCCACGATTCCCGCCGTCGCCACGCCGCGCGCGACGGGAAAGTGGCGCAGTTCGGTGCCTGTCTCCCTCGTCCTGCGCGTCCAGGCGCTCACGCTCACGAGTTGGCTCCGGTGGCCAAGCGCACTGACCGCCCCGTCCGCAGTGACTCGACGATCGCCAACGTGGCCAGCGTCACGTTGTCGATCTCGCCCAACGCCAATGCAGCGTCTCCGGTGCGCGTCGCGCGCAGAAACGCTTCGATCTCCTGCCGGTGCCCCTTGTCCCGCGCCTTCAGGCGACGCCGGTCGTGACGGTGCGCGTTGTGCAGATCGAGTGTGAGGTAGTCGTCGAGCACCGCGGTACGGGTTCCGCAGAAGCCCTCGAGCCGCTCCTTGGGGACGCAGCCCGAGCCATCGGACACATAGACCAGCGAAGCGACACTGCCGTCGGCGAAGCGGAGCGTCAGCAGGAAGTTGTCGCACGCCTGCACCGGCCTGGATGCGACAGCATGGCCGCTCGCGTGCACCTCGATCACCGGGTGACCCACGAGGAAGGCAAGGCTGTCGATGAAGTGACACGCCTCCCCCAGTGCCCGGCCACCCCCCCGCGCCGGGTGGTGGGTCCAGTGATCTTCGGTCAGGCTGCCGGCGCTCACCCGGTAGGCGAGGGTCATCGGCGTGCCTGGGACGCCGAGGAACGAGCTCATCTCGCGCAGGAGCGGAGAGAAACGGCGGTTGAAGCCGACCAGCAGAGTTCCTCGCGCCGCACGCGCCGCCTTCATCACGGCATCCAGTTCGTCGCTGGTCAGCGCCAAAGGCTTCTCACAGAACACGTGCTTGCCTGCGTTCAACGCCTCGATGACCAACGTCGCATGGCTGTCGTGGCGAGTCGCGATCACGACCGCCTCGACCTCCCGGTCGGCGATCACGGCCGAGGCGTCCGCCGCCTCTCGGCGAAACGGCCCGTTGCGGGCGGCGGCTGCGGCCGACGGCCCAGCGCCGCCACCCACGACGAGGAGGTTGGCCCCGCCTGCCTCGAGTGCGGGGACCAGCACCCTTGTTGCGAAGCTTCCCGGCCCGACCAGCCCAATCCCGACCGGAGATCGGCCTGTCCCAAGTTTTGGCGCCGGAGCTTCGCCCTCCCCGCTTCGCTGCTTGGCTGAGCCCGGAGTGGTTGTCGTCCCGGCCAATTCGATGGCCTTGCCCGCGAGGTGAGTTGCCGTCCCGTCCGCGGGTGGATACGCCAGCACAAACGCGCCCCGGGGAGACCCGTGCGCACCGTTGGTGAGGCGAGCGTAGGCGGCGGGCGCCTCTTGGGCGGGCACGACCTCGACCAGATCGCTGAACGACACGTGCCCCTGCGCCTGGAGCCGCAGGACGGCCTCCATGTTGCGTCTTTCAGTCCAGCGGACATATCCGATCGGATAGTCCAGACCGCGCTCCTCATACTCGGCGTCGTAGCGTCCCGGACCGTACGAGCGAGACACCCGGAAGCGCAGCTCCTTGTCGTACAGTGAGGCCCGCGGCAAGTCGATCGGTACCGCACCGACCAGCACCACGGTGCCCAAGTCACGAGCTATGTCTGCCGCGAGCACCAGCGGCCCGTTGCCGTCGGTGGCCGCGGCCACGACAACCGCGTCGACGCCCATCGAGTCCGTCAGCGCCCAGACCCGCTGCGCGACGTCGTGGTCGATCGCGAACGCGTGGTCCGCTCCTCCGGCTCGAGCCTGCCCGGTTCGTTGCGGGTCGATGTCCAGCGCGAACGTCTCGCTCCCCGCGGCCCGCAACAGCCGCAGCGCCAACTGCCCGACGAGACCGCACCCGATGACCGCCACCCGGCTCCCCACGTCGGCACCGGCCAGGCGGATCGCGTGCAGGGCGACCGCGGCGATCGTCGTGAGCGCGGCGCTATGGAGCGGCACCCCGTCGGGAACACGAACGCACAGGTTGGCCGGAACCGCAACGAACTCGGCGTGGCCGGCCGTGTCTCCAGCGCATGCGACCCGGTCACCGGGCAGCAGATCACGAACGTGCTCACCCACCTCGATCACCGTTCCGGCACAGCTGTAGCCCACCGAGGTCTCCTCCTCGAGCCGGCGCTGGACCATCTGGAGCGTGGCCTGGACGCCGTCGCGGCGGGCGCGGGCCACGACCTCCCGGACCAGGTCTGGCCGGTCTCGAGCCTTTCCGAGCAGTGACTTCTGAGACAGCTGCACCCGCGCCCGCTCGGTGCCTGAGCTGATTGTCGAGAATCGGTTACGGACCAGCACGCCGCCCGGCGGACAGGGCGGGCGCGGCACCACGCGGACCACCGTCTGACCGGTCCGGCGCTCCTGGAGAACCTGTTTCATCGCTTTGCCTTCCTACTTGAGAGCTGGGCTCTGGCCGACGGCTTGCGCCAATCGGCTCATTGCGCAGTACATCCACGCCGTCGACCACCGCAGAAACGGAATGCGTATCGCGCGGCCGCGCCGCCACTGGTAGGCGAACGAGCCGTCCGGCAATCCCAATCTGCGTAGGGCAAGCTCGGCAACTCGCGCGGCTGCCTCGACGTCATCGAACTCGCAAAGGGTGATGATCGCCTGCGCGCAGGCAGTGGCGTCCAACGGCTCGACGTGATCGTCGTAGTACTTCGGCGTCAAATCGTCAGTGAAGAAGCTGTTGCGGTAGTAGGCCCAGCCGCGTTCGATGGCCTCGTCGACCGAGCGATCGCCGGAGTGGCGCCGGTACGCGCCTAGGCATTCGAGCACGTAGCCCGTGTGGAAGTTGTCCGCGCGTCGATCGGTGAGCGAGTAGGGCCATGCTCCCGAGGGGAGCTGCTGGCCAAGGGCGAATCGAACCGATCTGCGCGCAGTTTGCAGGAGCTCGCTCCTTACGTCGAGCCAATGAGCCTGAGCCAGGAGTCGCGATCCTTTCAGGGTGGCGTTCACTACCGCCTGGCGGCTTCCCGGACCGTAGGTCCAGCAGAAGCTTCCGTCCCGGGCCTCGATCCGGGGGAGGTCGCGCAGAACGAACTCGGCCGCGCTGAGGATGAGTCCACGGGCCTCTTCCAACCCGAACGCCTGGTGCGCGCTCCACAGGCCGTTGGTGACCATGCCGGTGGCGACGACCGTAGGCGTGCCCGCCGGTGCCGAGCCGTACCGCGTCTCCCAATCGAACGGATAGCCCCAGCAACTGCCGGAGTAGCCCGGCGTCGCCGTGGCGGCCAGACGAAGTATCGCGGCCTGGGCCTTGTCGCGCCGCCGGCGACGGCTCGCCGGATCGCTCTGTACCCGAAGAGCCTGTCCCTGCAGGTACAACCCGATCGAGACCGGATTGAGCTGCCTGGAGATCCGCAGCAGAGGCCGCAGGTTCCAGCGCGCCCGTTTGACCGCCTGCTGCGCGCCGTACCGCAGCGCGCGGTTGGAGCGCAGGATCGGAAGCCCGAACAACGGCGAGCACAGCGCGTCGTAGGGGTCCCAGCCACGCAGGTCGTCGAGTTCGAGCCGATGTTCCACGGCGTCGAGCGCTGGCCCGAGCCAAGTGCTGGCCGATGGCAAGCCCGGCGCCGCCGCGGTCCCGTTCAGCCTCGGCGCGGGTGCCTCGGCGTGCGGAGTTTTCATTGCCGCAAACGTAGGCGAGCACGGGATCCGCGCCTATCGTCCTGGCCTGGCCGAAGGTACAGCGTCGCCAACTCCAACGAGCGGTCTTCACGTGCGCCCCATTTAGCTTTAGCCGCGGAAGGTCAATGATGACCCGCACATGATTGGGCCGTCCGGCAACGGGCTTCCGGAAGCGGGTCGAGTGCGACTGCCTTGGCCCGGACAGCTGCTTGATCCCGAACGGGCGGGGGCCCTTGCTCTGGCCGCCTCGACCGTCGCGAGCCTGCTGATCGCGGCCCTGCTTCAGGTATCGCTGGCCGCGGCGCTGGGGCTGGTGGCGCTGATCGTGGCGGGCGCGTTCGTGGCGCGCCGTGGTGTGATGGGGGTGGCGTTGCTCTTGGCCGGGGCGCTCCCGTGGCTCGTGGTGTTCAGCGCGGTGGAGCCGAAGCTCACCGAGACGTTCACGGCAGGCACGATGGTTGTTCTGTTGCTGGTCGTCGCGGCTCCGAGGGACGACGGAAGCAGAGCCTTGTCTCGGCTCCGGTTGGGGATGATCCTGTTTTACCTCCCGGTCATCATCGGACTCGCGCGAGCACCTCACGGGGCCCAGTTCATCGAGGCCGCCAAGTACATCGTGTTCCCGTTCACGGTGTACGCGGTCATCGCGGGGACAAACGATCCCGCCCTGAAAAAGTTGAGCAGAGTCACGTTCACGAGCGGCGTGATCGCAATCACGTTCAACCTCCTCGCCGGTCTCGCCGGGTTCAACCACAGCTACTACGCCGCCGGGGACATCCAAGGACTCGGCGGCCAGCACGACCTCGCGTTGCTCGCCGGTGCGATTACGGCGGCCAGCCTCGGCATGGGAACGAGTTTGAAGTGGGGAGCCGTGTCGGCGATCGGAGCGATCTCCACCCTCGCCACCGGTGTACGCTCTACCTTGCCCGGCCTCCTGCTCGCATTACTCGCGAAGATGTTCCAGGCTGGCGCGCGGGCGCGCGGTTTCGTCATGGTTGCCCTGGTCACGGCGGCGGTGCTTGGGTCGGGGGTGGGGAACGTGCTGGTGCAGCGGTTCCACCACGAACAGACGCTGGGCGAGTTCTCCTCGTTCGACGCGCTCGGCAGTGGGCGCGGTGGGATCTACACCACCGCGTTCCACGCGTGGTGGGTTTCCTCTCCTCTGAACTGGGCGTACGGGACTGGCCTGCGCAGCGTTGAGCGGATCGAAGAACAGGCGACCGGAAACGACGTCGTCGGTCAGAGCGATGCAATCCAGGCAGGCGTCGAGCTCGGGCTGATTGGGCTGATCGGGTTGATTCTCATCTGGTGGACCTTGATCGCCAGGGCCCGCTCGAAGCTCCCGCTGCTCGTGCTGTTGCCGTTCGCCTTGTTCAACGGCTCTCTGGAGTACGGCGCTCCGCTGGTGGTCACGTTACTTCTCACCGTGAGCCCGGCCGACAACGCCAAGAAACCCGCCGCCGAGCCGATTCCACGTCCTCGCCTCCGGGCGGCTCCCGACGGCTGACCCCAGGCTGGCGTTCATCGGATGTCGTTGCATGCCAGCACCGTCGAGCTGAATCGGAGCTTCCGGCGGGGCTTCAAGCTGACCTTCGCGGCCGACCTTATGACGAAGTGTGTGGCCGCGGTGACCGTCGTGGTGTTGATCCGCGGCCTGACGGTCTCGGCTTACGCGTACGCGACGTTGTTCCTGACGCTCGCGCAGTTCGCCGGAGCGGCGGCCGGAGGCGGGGTCAGGACCCGCTACCTGCGCGCGGAGGCCGAGAGTGTTTCCCGGGGTGCGATCGGGGAACACGATGGCCTGTTCTTGATCTCGTTGCTCAAGGGCGTGCTGCTGATCCTCGCCGTCGGACTGTTCGTACTCCCGATCGCGGCGGCTCTGCACCTGGGGTCGAAGTTCGGCGCCGGCGACGACCTGATCCTCTACTCCGTCGCGTTTGCCGCCGGGTATGGCGCCACCGAGCTCACCATTGCCCACTTCCAGGCGAGGCGCCAATTCGTGGTGGCAGGCGCGCTGTCGCTCACGCGGGCGGTCGCTCTGCTCGTGGCGGCGGTCGCGATCAGCCTCACCCATCAGAGTGTCCAGGTTCTCAGCCTGTCGTTCGTCGCCTCGATGGTGGTGGTCGGCCTGGCCGCCGCGGTGCCGATCGCCCGGAACGCGTTCGGTAGTCAGCGCCCGCGGCGGCGGTCCCTGGGTTTCGACCGAGAGGAGAGCTGGCTCTCGCTCTACTACCTGGCTGCCGCCGGCTTTGCCTACGTCGACGTACTGGTGGCCAGTGCCCTGCTCAATCAGAACCAGGTGGCCACCTTGGGTGCGTCGCTGCGCTACCTGACCATCGTCCTCGCCGCCACCCCTTCGCTTGGCGCCATCCTGCGCGTGCGCACCGCGCAGGTGGACATGATCGATTCGCCCGAGGCCCAGCGGCTGATGGTCCTGCGGTGGGTGCGGGCCGGGTTGGGTCCGATAGGCCTCTGCGTCGCGTGTCTGGTCGTGCTCGCCCCGTGGGGGATTCCGATCATCTCGGGCGGCCGATACCCGGAGTCGGTCACGGTGTTCCAGATTTTCCTGCTCACCGCCGCTTCCGCCTATCTGTTCGCCCCTGCCGCCAGCGTGCTGATGGCGCAGCGACGCTACTCGGCCCTCGCCTGGATCTTTATCGCTGGTCTATTGCTAAACCTCGTCGGCGACATCGTGGTCGCCCCTCGCTTCGGCGTGATCGGAATAGCGGTCGTGTCATCTGTGGTCTACCTCATCGTCGATCTGATGATGACCGCGGACGCGCTCATGAATGCTGCCGGGTTTTCCTGGACCAGACCCCGATTCTCGCGTGGGTCGGGCATGGCCCGCAGGCGAATTCTGGAGATCGTGGCGACGAGCGTGATCGCCCTCCTCCTTGCGATCGTGATCGCGGGTCTGGGGTCCAGTACGGGAGCCAGCGGACGTTTCCCCCTCAGCGCTACCCCGGCGAAGGCGCCGGCTGCGTCGGGTGGGAAAGGCCCGCTGAGTCCCCGGTGGTATTCGCCGACCAGTATCTGGAACACCCCGATCGGCGCGAACCCCAAGGTCGCCCCGAACAACGCAAGCCTGATCGCGGCGCTCGAAAAGACCCCTGCGGTCGGCGTCGCCTACGACTACACGCCGGCGATCTGGTACGCCCACCGCGGCACACCCAAGGTTCCGGTACGGATTGACTCCCCGCGCTGCGGCGCGGCCACCATGTGGGTGCCGATCCCCAAGGGCGCGGTGCCCGATCCCTCCTCGGAGGGGCACATGGTCATCGCCCAGTACGGCACCAACGTCGAATTTGACTTCTACAAGGCGCAGTCCCCCCACAAGCCGCCTAAGTCCTCGGTCTACTACCGCAAGCCGTGTCCGACAGCCGGCGAGTGGACGGCCGCGAAGGTGACGGAGACCAACTGGCGGACCGGCCGCGGCGAGCTGCCCGGAGGGACGCGCGGATCCGGCACTCCCGACGGCGCGGGAACGATCCTGCCCCGGGATACCGAGATGTCCGCGGGCGCCACCTGGGATCACGCGCTGGGCATGGCCTATCGCAACACCTGCTCCGATCACATGAGCTGGTGCCCGGTGGTGGCCCCGGCCACCCAGGAGGACGGCGTCTGCACCGACCAGGCGAGCTGTGTGCCCGAGGGGGCCAGGATGCAGCTCGACCCGACGATCGACTGCAACACATGGCCGTCGCTCAAGTACACGTGGCAGCGGCAGATGTGTCGCACGTTGCAGGTCTACGGGGGAATCATCGACGACAGCAACGAGGGCGGCCCGACGATTCCGGACCAGTGGTACGGATCACTGATTGGCTACACCTGGCCCTGGGCACGCGAGGGAGACGGGAACCTGCCGCACGACCTGCTCTCCCACTTCCGCTTCCTCGCCTGGTAGTGGCGAAGCGAGGTTTCCCGTGAGGGGCCTCGATCGATCAGCGGTTGGACCTGACCCGCAGTAGCGCTCCCCTGGTTGCGCGGGCCCCGTTGACGAGTCGCCGACGCACCGGCCGCACCACGATGGTTGCGTCACGGCATGGATGAGCAACGCCACCTAAGCCGCGCTTGAACTCGTACAGCCCGTGGTCTGCGCTCGAGGGGAGCTGGCCGTCTGGGGACACGCCGCCGAGATTGATGCATTCAAACCCTGCGGCTGAGAACTCACACATCGCCCGATACAGGACGGCTGTCATCGCCCCGGTCTTACGGCCAACCTCACTCGTTCCGCCGGAGATGTAGAAAGCCCTGCGACCGAAGGCGGTGAAGAGCGCGCCGGCGACGGGCTCGCCCGACGCGGAGGCCAGAAACAGCCTGGCGGTGCCGGCCTGTCTCAGCCCCGCCAGTCGCTCGGCGTATTCGTCGTGGTCGGTCATCAGCGTCGAGACGCCCTTGGCACGACGGAGTCGCGCCAGCGTTTCGCCGTACAGGGCTGCGAACGCGCTCAGCTGTGGCGAGTCGGTATCGATCTCGATACCGCGGCCTTCGGCCCGTCGGATCGACCGCCGGGCCATCACGCGCATGCCGGCAAGCAGCTCGTCCGGCGCCGCCGGGGCGACTCGGAATTCGATGCGCGTGGGTCGGGTCGCGCCGTCGGTCCAGTCCTGCTTGGCATCGAACGATCCCAACCAGGCGTCGGCCACCCCAGCTTGACTCCTCATCCAGCGCTCGAGGCCGGCACGTAGTGTGGGACCGCCCATCGACGTCGCGGGCGGAGAGTCGAAGTGGATCGACCGCGCTTTCAGCGGGCCGGGCAGCGCCGTCTCGATGCCCAGCGCGACGGCCGCGGGTTCTGGCGAATCGGATGCGAACCAGGTGAAGAACAGGGCCCGCTTGTGCTCCGCCGAGGTGCGGTACCGGGCCCAGCTAGCGCAATGAAATGGCCCGCCTCCGAGAGCCTGCACGCGCTCGTCCCAGTCGAGCGGCGCCATGCCCTCCCGAACCTCGGCGTAGGTGATCGAAACTGGCGGCTGCGCCTCGATCCGCTTGGGCGTTGGGTGTGCATCGAGTTTCGGCACGGGCGATAACCCGATTCTCCCGGGCCGAGGGCATCAGCGGGTGGCGAACTACTCCCTGGTCTAGGTAACCGCGTCCCCTTCTATGCGACTTGGGGGGTCGAGTGATAGGAGCGACGTGGTCTACTCGGGCTCGGTCCCAATATGGAGATGGGTCATATCGTCTATCTCAAGAGCAGGGCGCTGCCAATCGTGCCCATGCGTCTGATGGTGCGCGTAGCGGAGTTCTACTTCAGCTTCGTGCCGCCTGGGGAGGAATGCGACGTGTACGCAGGGCTCTGCTTGAAGGAGACGAGAGCGGGGTGGTCATCGCACCGACGATCGACCCGGATCATCGACTTAGAGCAGCCTCAGGACGCGCTGTTCAAGGCATTCTCCAAGAGCAACCGCTACAAGATCAACCGAGCAGGGCGGAGTGACAACGTCCAAACGGCGTTTCTCCTCGGCTCCGACGAGGGACGACTGCTTGAGTTCGCTGACTATTACGACGCCTTCGCCGCGACCAAGAATGTCCCTCCACTTCGGCGAGATCAATTCATGGCCATGGCACGGGCGGACAAGGTCGCCATATCGACTGCACGGAATGAGGGAGGCAGCTTGCTCGCGGCGCACGCCTATCTCGTGGAGCAGGAGCGGGCTCGTCTCACGCATTCAGCATCGATGTTCCGCCTCGAGGCAGACTCCGCCGACCGCAATCGACTCGGAGGAATTAATCGGCTCCTGCATTGGGATGACATGATCCGGTTCCGGGAGGCTGGCGTAAAGGCATACGATCTGGGCGGCTGGTACACCGGCGCTGCCAACCAGGCGCAGCTGCGGATCAACGACTTCAAGAAGGATTTCGGGGGCAGCGTCGTACACGAGTGGGACATTTTCAGACCGGGCTCCGCTCGAGGCTGGCTCTACCTCAGAGGCCGCCGGCTCGTGACGAGTGCCGATAGTGGGTGACGAACTGCTCGGTGTGGTCAGACGGCTGGCCCGGCTTCAGCGCCGACCGGTCGTCTTCGTCTTTCACGACGTGCCCGACCGGCAGATCTTCGAGGACTGCATCAGCGAGATCTTGGCAAGCCGACGGGTTGTTCCGCTCGAGGCGGTTGCACGGAGTAGGGAGAACGATACGTGTGCCATCACATTCGACGATGGGCGGCGTTCGGTCGTGGACGTCGCGGATGCCGTGCTCGCGCCGGCAAGGCTGCCCTATACCGTGTTTGTCTGCACGGATGTCCTGACCGGCGGTCCGGTGCCGTGGTTCGTCAGAGCGGATCATCTGGCGAGCACGATCGGCATTGAGCCCCTCGGGCGTCAGTGGGGTCTTGCCCGGGACTGCGTGAGGACGAAGTGCGAATTCGTATCCGCGCTCAAAGAGGTTCCGCTCGACCGGATCTTGGCGGGGCTGACGCAGATCGAGCGGGAGTATCGACTCGCTACGCCGGCACCGCAGCACCTGTTCATGACGCCGGCACAGGTACGCATGCTCGCCGGCGCCGGCGTCTCCTTCGGCGCGCACACGTGCCGACACCCCATTCTGTCCAAGCTTGGTATCGACGAGCAACGCCAGGAGATTGAGAAGTGCTGCCGGGAGATTGAAAGGCTGGTCGGGTCCCGCCCGTGTCACTTCGCCTACCCGAATGGCAGCGCGCTTGACTTCGACGTCACCACCAAGACTGTTCTGCGCGACGTCGGGGTTAGCTTTGGCTACACAACGGTGCCGGGGTATGTATCCCGCGGCGACGACCCGCTGGCGCTTCCGCGCATCGGGCTAGGGAGCGAGGCTTCGATGTACCGCGCGCTCAAGCAGTTGGCACCATGGCTGTCCCGAACCCATGCGAGGGAACGACGGGTACGGGCCCGGGTCGATCAAAGTGTTCAAGTCTGAGCGACGTACATCATCAAAAGCCGCGCTTGCACATCAGGTAGGGGATAAGCGCGAGCTCGGCCAGGCCGGGAAGGGGGTCAGTCAGACTGAAGACAGCCTCGGTGTGAGCGCCCGTGACCGAGCGGAGGTACGGTCGGGGGCGGAGCCTGCCGTGGTACATCTCGGTTAGCGCTGTCGGCAAGTCGGTGACCAAACGCACCCAGCGCCGCCCCACCCGCGCACGGGTCGGCGTCACGAGCGCCCCGGTCTGATCGGCGTACTGCAGATAGGGGAAGTCCACGCCGGCCGCGAAGCCGAGCGTGTGGTAACCCCAGGTTCGCGCGTTGAAGTCGAGGAGCTTGAACTCGTGTGTGCGAGGATCGAGTTTGTATTCGAGTTCGGCGAGACCGGAGTAGGTGATCGCGCTCAGGAACTTCGCCGAAAGTTCCTCGAGCTCCGGTAGGTTCACCGTCTCAACGAATGTGCTCGCCCGGCCGAACTCCGGCGGATGCTGGCGACGACGACGCGCGACCATGGTGGCCACCATGTCTCCGTCCTTGACTAAGGCGCAACAGGCAAACTGCCGGCGTCCGTCTCCCGGGATCAGCTCCTGAATCATCACCTCGCCCGGTCCGATCAGGGCAGCGGCCTGTTCGAACCGGTACCGCAATTCGTCCCGGCTGTTCGCCCGCCACGCCTTCGCCTTGGTGGCATGGAGGAAGTCCTCCTTGATCGCGGGCTTGACGACGAACGGCGGATCTGTATCGACGTCGAACAGGTGGGAGGCGTCCCTCGGGTACCAGGTCCGCGGGGCCGGAATGCCCAGCCAGGCGGCCAGGGTGTACGTGTTGCGCTTGTCCCAAGCCCAGCGCACCGCGTTCCAGTCCGCGGTCGGCACCCGGAACAGTTCGGAGAGTTCCGTCCGGTGGCGAGACAATGCTGCGACCGTCTCCTCCCGGGTCGGGTACAGCACCCAGCCCTCGAGACCCAGCCGACGGCCGATCGCCATCAAGGTCGCGACGGTTCGATCCTCATCGCGGAGATCCGCGACCCTGACGGCATGCGTGGTGTAGCGGGAGAAGCGCCCGATCGAATGCTCGTCGTCAACCACGCAGGTCGGAATGCCGTGCCGGCCGAGGCTGCGGATGATGCCGAGGCCCTGGTAGTCGCCGCCTATCACCACAGCTCCGACCGTCGTCTCCCGGCCGCCGCGAGCTCGCCCGTTACCGGGAAGCGCGAATTGCGATGGGGGTCTGTCTCGCGCGACTGCGGGGTGACGGTGCCCGGCGTTCGGCGGGGCGACCCGGACTATCCCCGTCCCCATCAGAGAACGGCTCCCGGTCCCGCCGCATCCGGCTTTAGTATCACGCCGAACAAGCCCTTTCCGTCGTCAGAGGAACACACGATTGCCGGGGGCATACCGAAGCTCTCGACGCACGACGCGAATGCGCCGTTGTGGTGCACATCGTCAACCAGCAGGAAGCCGCCCGGCCTGAGCGCTCCCCACGCGCGCGTAAGCTCGAACGACACATTCCGGTCGCTGTGCCGGCTGTCGTGGACGAACAGGTCGATCGTTCCGAGTTCCTCCAAGAGCCGCGGCAGCCGGTGACGGCTCGAGCCACGCACCAGCGTCCAGCGTCGTTTCAGTCCTTCGCTGACGGCGGCCCCCGTCTCTCGCTCGGAACTCGGCTTCTGCATAACCGGCGGCAGGTCGATGCTGCACAACCGGCCCGATCCGTTGTCGCTCAGCGCCTCGAGTATGACCCGTGAGGTGAGCCCTCGAGCCACGCCGGTCTCGACGACCACGCGTGCGGCGCTGTGCCGCGTCAGACACCACGCCGCGCGCGCGAAGCCAGGATCGGCATCGTCCCACCCGGAATAGGAGCCACGGCCGAATTCCAGCCCTTGACGCTCGAGCGACTTCAGGATCGACTGCCAGAGTGGGTCGAATGTCGTCGACGCGTCACACGGCCAGCCGATCCCGAGCAGCGCATGCAGCTGCTTGTCGCCGGCGGCGACGGCCTGCAGCCCGGTCGACTGCCGCGGGCTCCGCCCGATCGCGGCGATGCGCTCGCGCACGCGCTCGACGCCGTCGAGCGGGTCACGCGCCACGGTCGCAGCCGCACGTACCCAACGCCGGAACTCGTACCCGGGGGCACTGCTGTTCGCGCTCATGCACGCCGTATTCAACAACGCCGTCACCCGGTCGATGCCCCCCGATGGTCCAGATCGGACGACCGACAACTCATCCTTGGGTTAGCGATCTCCCGTCGCCGACGATCTACCTTGATGGCGGTGATCTCGGGGGCCGAAATCCGCCACTCCTCGACCTACGGCCGCACCGGCGCGCGCGGGCGGGTGATCGCATACGTGTTCGGCACGCGGCCCAACTTCATCAAGATGGCGCCGGTCATCGAGCGAATGCGCGCTCGCCTGCCCGACGCGCGGCACGTGGGCATCCACACCGGTCAGCACTACGACCGCGAGATGTCAGAGGTGTTCTTCGCCGAGCTGTCGGTGCCCGCCCCGGATCACCTGCTTGGCGTGGGCTCCGGCACGCATGGGGCGCAGACCGCCCGGGCGCTGGAGCGGGTTGAGCGCGTGCTGCTCGACGATCCAGCAGACCTCCTGATCGTGCCGGGCGACGTCAACTCCACGCTCGCCGCCGCCCTCGCCGCGGCGAAGCTGGACGTTCCCATCGCTCACATCGAGTCCGGACTCCGCAGCTTCGACTGGAGCATGCCCGAGGAAATCAACCGTGTGCTGGTTGACCGTCTGGCCACCTGGTGCTTCACGCACAGCCCCGAAGCGCGGTACCACCTGCGGCGCGAGGGGATCCCGGAACACCGGGTGTACGAGGTCGGCAACACGATGATCGACTCACTGATCCGTATGCGAACACGGATCGAGCGCTCAGACGTCCATCGGCGAGTGGGCATTCCGCACCGCGGCTACGTTCTCGTCACTCTGCACCGCCCGGCCCTGGTCGACGGTCCGCTCCTGATCGAGGCGCTTGACGAGCTCGACGCGCTGAGCCGCCACTACCCGGTGGTGTTCCCCATGCATCCCCGGACGCGGGCCCGGGCGAGCGAGTTCAAGCCGTCGAGCGACTCACTGCATCTGATCCATCCCACCGGGTACGTCGACTTTCTCGCTCTGGAGAGCCGAGCGCGCGCCGTCATCACCGACTCGGGCGGGGTCCAGGAGGAGACCACCTTCCTCGGGGTGCCGTGCTTCACGCTGCGCGAGAACACTGAGCGCCCCGTGACTCTGACTCACGGGACCAACCGACTGCTCGGTCTAAGGATCGACGCCTTACGAGACATTCCAGACATGCTCCGGGCGACTCGCGTCCCGCTTCGTCCTCCCGCGGGGTGGGATGGTCAGGCCGCACACCGGGTTGCGAACGTACTGGCCGAGTCGCTCGGGGCATCGGGGGCAGGCAGCGAAGCCGGGCCCGCAGGCATGGTCGCCACCATATGAGCCTGTCAGAGCTCGGGCGGTCGCCATCCGTGGGTCCGGCCGGCCGGCCATCCGTGGCTCCGGCCGGCGTTCTGAGTGCCACCCGGCGTCTCAATGTTCTGGACGAGCTGTGCGTCCCTTACACGCGCGAGGAAACTAAAAGGTCAGGCGACCAATGGGCTTCGCTCGGGGCGCTCGATTCCAGCCGTTCCCTGCACTGGTTCGTCGGCGAAGGCGAGGTGGCCGATGGATGGTCGCTCGGATCGATCCGGGTCTGGGGGTGCGTCGCGCCTGATTCGGCGGTGGCCGGGCTTGCGGGCTCAATCGCGGGTGAATGGTCGCGGGAGACGCCGATTGTCGATCGTGCCGGCGTTGTGCGGTCGTGGATCTGGCGTGCGCGCGGCGGCGCGACGATTCTTCCCTTCGACCCCGACGAGACGATCGGAAACCTCCGCAGCGAGCGTTACCTCACCCTGCGCGGAGACCGCGCGCTGGCGCTGACCGGATACGCGCGGCGTACCTACTACGCGATCCGTCCACTACTCCCTCGCCGCGTGCAGATCGGGCTCAGGCGAGCCTTCAGCCGGCACCAGGCCCGTACGGTCTTCCCCCGCTGGCCGGTGGAGCCGGCTCTGCACGATCTCGTCGATCTGGTATTGCAGCGCGCCGCGGACGCGGCCGGCGAGCCGGTTCCGTCGATCGCGCCCTGGCCGCGCGGACGTACGTGGGCGCTCGTGCTCACCCATGACGTCGAGACGAGTCGCGGACGCGACGCTATCGAGAGAATCCGGGCAATCGAGGCGACACTCGGCTTGCGGTCCGGTTGGAACCTGGTGCCCGAGCGCTACGAGGTGCCTGATTCGCTGGTCGGGCATCTGAAAGGGGCTGGATGCGAGGTCGGCGTCCACGGGCTCAGGCACGATGGACGGGATCTCGACGCGTGGGACACGCGGGAGAGCCGCGTACCGCAGATGCAGCGCTGGGCCCGGAGATGGGGGTCGGCGGGGTTTCGCTCTCCTGCGACGCATCGAGTGTGGGAGGCAATGCCGAAGCTCGGCTTCGCCTACGACAGCTCGTATCCGGACACCGATCCGTTCGAGCCGATGGCGGGTGGTTGCTGTTCGTGGCTTCCCTTCTTCAACCGGGACATAGTGGAGCTTCCGATCACGCTGACCCAAGATCACACGCTGTTCGTGATCCTGCGCCGAGACGAATCGCTCTGGCGCCAGAAGGTGGAGTACCTGCGGGCGCGCGGCGGCATGGCCTTGCTCATCGTTCACCCCGATTACATGCGTGACGATGGGCGGCTGGCCGTCTATCGCCGGCTGCTCGAGTCAGTGCGCGATGACCCCGCAATGTGGACCGCGCTCCCGCACGAGGTGGCCGACTGGTGGCGGCGTCGCGCCGCCACGTCGCTCCAGGTTGTGAATGGCGAGTGGGAGTCTCACGGGCCGGCCGCCGGTGAAGTCGCGATCACCTATACGCGCCCGTGTATATAACCGAAAGACCTGGAGCCCCCCAGCGTGTCTAGACGTGTGGGGAGGGTCGCGACGAACGGCGCTTGGTAAATCATGACCATGGGCGTCACGCGGCTTGGTGAGGGCGATCGAGCCGGCAGACCGGCGGCGGACGGATGTGTCTGGATTGACATCGACAATCCGCCCCAGGTCCAGTATCTCCTGCCTTTTCGTGCGGCATTCGAAGCCGCCGGGCTTGGCACCGTGGTCACGGCCCGCGACTACGGCCGCACGGTTGAGATGCTCCGAGCCGCTGGCGCGGAGCCACAGGTGTTCGGCAAGCGCGTCGGACGCGGCACGCTGCGCAAGGGCGCGGCCGCCGTGCTGCGCGCGCACGAGCAGATTCGCTTTTTCGCGGCGCTGGGCCGTCCCGACGTGTTGCTCGCGGCCTCCCGGTCGGCTGCTGTGGCCGCGCGGCGCATGGGCGTCCCCGGTTATCTGATCGGCGACTACGAGCACATTCACCTCGCGATCTACCGCTTGACCGGTTCGAAGATCTTCTATCCCGAGTTGGTTGGAGCGGAGCATTACGTCCGTCACGGACTGCGCGAGGATCAGCTCATCCCGTTTCGCGGGCTCAAGGAGGATCTGACCTTCGCCGGATTAGACCTCGACCAGGTCGAGCCGTACCACCTGGGTGACACTCCAGCGGAGGCGATCAAAGTGCTGTTCCGGCCGCCGTCAGAAACGAGTCATTACCACGACGACCAGTCCACCGAGATGGCGAAAGCCACCCTTGCGTGGCTGGCCCAGGCTGGAGCGTTGGTGGTGTTCGCGCCGCGCGAGCCAGAGCAGGCGGTCCTACTCGAGGACGTGTCGTGGCGCCATCCTCCGGTGATCCTCGAGCGATCGATCCCGTTCGCCTCGCTACTGAAGAGCGTCGACGCCGTGATCTGCTCGGGAGGGACGATGCTCCGCGAGGCGGCCTACCTCGGGATTCCGGCATACAGCATTTTCTGCAGCCAGACGGGGGCGGTGGATCGGTGGCTGCAGGACATCGGGCGCGCCCGGCTTCTACGGTCGCCGGCCGAGCTCTCGAGGATCGAGCTGCGGAAGCGACCCCCGCTTCGGCGCCTGGACAGCAATCCCAAGCTGCTTGACCAGCTCGCTGAGGTGGTCATCGCGGCGGCGAGGCAAAGGAGACGAGCAGATCGATGCTTGAAAGCAGCGTGAGTGCTAACGGCAGTGGCAGGTGGACAGGCGAGCCACGGTGCGACGTGGCGATCATCGGGGCTGGGCCGTACGGCCTGGCCGCCAGAGGATCGCTGCGCTCGGCGGATCTCGATGTCCGGATCTTCGGGCCGCCGATGTCTTTCTGGCGCGAGCGGATGCCGGAGGGCATGTTGATCCGCTCGCCCTGGGTGGCGACGAGCTTCATGCCCGTCGGGACCGGGCTGACGCTCGACGACTACGAGCGGTCGCTCGGTCAGTCGCTCTCGCGGCGGCTGCCGATCGATGACTTCATCGCCTACGGCGACTGGTTCACACGGCGCACGAGTCCGGATGTCGATGAGCGCAGGGTGCAGAGCGTTAGCGCCCATGGATTGGGCTTCCGGCTGCAATTTGCCGATGGCGAACGACTGACCGCAGGCCGGGTGGTGGTGGCGGCGGGAATCGAGACGTTCACCACCCGGCCTGCGGTATACGAACATTTGCCGCGCGAGCTCGCGCTCCACACCACCGAACTGACCGCACCGCGCGCGCTGTCGGGATCGCGGGTGGCGGTCATCGGGGGCGGGCAGAGCGCGCTCGAGTCCGCCGCACTCCTGCACGAGGCCGGCGCCGACGTGAATGTGCTCGTGCGTAGGCCCCGGGTCCACTGGCTGTTGAGAAGCCAGCGCCTCCACGGTCTGGGGATAATGACCAAGGCGTTGTACGCGCCGTCGGACATCGGTCCGGCGGGCCTCAGCCGGCTGTTGACCTTTCCGGACGCGTTCGCGCGCATCCCGCGGGGGACGCGGGAGCGACTCGACCAACGCGCCATTCGTCCCGCCGGGAGCGGATGGCTCGTGCCCCGTTTGGCCGACGTGCCGATCGAGACCGGGGTGGAGGTCGTATCGGCCGACGTGGATGGAGGACGCGTCTCGCTGCGGCTCGGTTCCGGAGACACGCGAGTGGTCGAGCACATCGTGCTGGGCACCGGCTTCCGGCCCGACATCGCGCGCTACCCGTTCCTCGCGCCCGAGCTCGTCCGCGCCGTGCGTTGCGTGAACGGTTACCCCGTGCTCAACCGCTCGTTTGAGTCGTCAATTCAGGGGCTCTACTTCCTCGGGAGCATCGCAGCCGGCACCTTCGGACCACTGATGCGGTTCGTCGCCGGCACGCCGTTCGCAGCGCCGAGGCTGGCGAGTCACGTCGCGGGCGCGGGGACCGCGAGCGCGCTCCCGACCACTCCCGCGCTCGAGTCGGTATGAGCTCGGTAGCCGCCGGGTGGGCCGGGGGGCTCGTGGCCGCGGTGGCGATGCTTCCGTTAGCTTGGAAATGGCAACTCGGGATGCGCCGGTGCATCGTGGGCCTCGCGGCGATCGCGGTCGCGGGCGGCGCGGTGGCGCTGGCGATTGGCGGAGCGACCGGGCTCCCGGCGTGGGCGCGCAGCCTCCTGGGTGCCGCTCTCACGGTTGTGGGAGCGATGGCGACCCTCGCCTACCGCTTCTACCGCGATCCGGACCGTGCCCCTCCGGAGGGAGACGGCCTGGTGGTGAGTCCGGCCGATGGTGAGGTCGTCTACGTCAAGCGATCGCGGGACGGGCAACTGCCGGTGGCTTCGAAGCACGGGGAGCACGTGGCGCTCGCGGAGTTGACACACACGGCGTTGCACGAGCGGGATGCCGTCGTCATCGGGATCGCCATGAGCTTCCTCGACGTACACGTCAACCGCGCGCCGATCGCCGGCCGTGTCGTCTTGAGTCGGCACTTCCCGGGTCGATTCGGATCGCTGCGGCGGCCCGAGATGGTGTTCCAGAACGAGCGCACCACGACGCTGATCGTGGGAACCAGATTGGAGGTGGCGCTCGTACAGATCGCCTCGAGGCTGGTGCGGCAGATCGCCTCCTACGTGAGCGACGGCGACGAGGTGACGCTAGGACAGCGGATCGGGATCATCCGCCTCGGCTCGCAGGTCGACGTGGTCATCCCGCAGCGCCGTGACCTCTGCGTATTGGTCGCGGAAGGCGATCGTGTGAGCGCCGGCACCTCGGTGCTCGCGACCGTCGGCGATACCGCGGTGAGCGCCGGCTCGCGCCCCAGGGCCGTTCTCGTGTCAGGGTCGATGTGATGCGCACGAGGCCCGGCGCGCTGGTGATCGGCTCCAATCTCCGAGCGCTCGGGATCGCGCGCAGCCTGGGACGCCGTGGTGTCGAGACCTGGTTGCTGTCGTCGCGGGACGATGACCCGGTGGCGCGAGTGTCTCGTTTTGTCACGCGGTCCTTGCGTGTCCCGGCAGATTCGGCATCGGTCGTCGACGCCCTCGTCTCCGCGGCCGCGCATCATGGGCTTGATGGCTGGACGCTGTTCCCGACCGATGACGAGTCGGCGGCGGCGCTCGCGCGAGCACACGAGGCGCTGGCCGAGAGGTTCGCCCTAACCTCCCCGAGTTGGGACGCGCTCCGCTATGCGTACCACAAGCGTCTCACGCACTGCGTGGCCCAGAAGGTTGGTGTGGCGTACCCGTGGACGCGGTATCCCCGCAGCTTGGTCGAGGTGGCCGAGTTGGAGTGCCCGTTCCCGGTGATCCTGAAGCCCAACGCCAAGCCCGAGGAGAATCGCTTCACGCGCGCGAAGGCGTGGCGTGCCAGTGATCGTCCCTCGCTGATGGCCGGGTGGGCCGAGGCGGCCGGATTGGTGGGACCGACCGGCGTCATCGTTCAGGAGCTGGTCCCCGGCGATGGCGAGAATCAATACTCATTTGCGGCGCTGTGTCAGGAGGGCGTCCCGTTGGCCTCGCTGGTCGCCCGACGAACTCGGCAGTATCCGCGCGACTTCGGACATTCCAGCTCGCTCGTGGAGACGGTGGAGGCCCCCGAGATCGAACGGCTGGGCCGGTTGATCGTCGAGGCCCTGAGCTGGAACGGGCTCGTCGAGGTCGAGTTCAAGCGCGACGCGCGCGACGGCTCGTACAAGCTCCTCGATATCAACGGCCGGGTGTGGACCTGGCACGCTCTGGGGCCACGGGCCGGGGTTGACTTCCCGCATCTCGCCTGGCGGTTGTCCCAGGGACTCCCGATCGAGCCCGTCCGCTCCCAGCCTGGGGTCCGCTGGGTGCGGCTCGCCACTGACATTCCAAGTGCGTTGTCCGCGGTGCGAGCCGGCGAGCTCTCGCTGCGTGAGTGGTCGGCGTCGGTGCGGCGCCCACGCCAGGCGGCACTGGCGTCGTGGGACGATCCGTTGCCGTCGCTGGCAGATCCGGTGTTTACGCTGTGGCGGATGATTCGGCGTCGCGCTCGCGTCAGGTACCGCGAAACCCCGCGACCGCGCCCGCCACAAGCCCGACCTCCTGGTCTGTCATCCCGGGATAGATCGGCAGCGAGAGAATTCGTGTAGCGAGCGCCTCGGCGCACGGCAGCCGCGGCGTGGAGCGACCGGCGTACGCCGGCGTGAGGTGAATCGGCACCGGGTAGTGGATCGACGTGGCGATTCCGCGCTCCGTGAGGTGCGCCCGCAGCCGGTCGCGCTCCTCGGTCCGGACCACGAACTGGTGAAACACGTGATCCGTGCCTGGCGAGGCCGGCGCCGGTGGGATCACGGGGCCGGCCCGCAGAGCAGAGGTGAGCGTGGCTCCGATCCGCCGTCTGGCGTCATTCCAATCGTCGAGCCGGCGAAGCTTGACGCGCAGGAGAGCGGCTTGGATAGCGTCCATCCGCGCGGTGGTGCCGACCACCGCGTGGTCGTGCCTGACCCGTTCACCGTGTGCGCGCAGGAGCCTCACGCGGTCCGCCAGCCGCGCATCGCCGGTCACCAGCGCGCCGGCATCGCCCCATGCTCCGAGGTTCTTCGCTGGATAGAACGAGAAGCAGCCCACATCTCCGACTGTCCCGGCGCGGCGCGTGCCGATCAGTGCACCGTGGGCCTGGCAGGCATCCTCGATCACCGCTAACCCCTTCTCTCTCGCCCGATCCACGAGTGGCTCGAGCGCGAGCGTCCGTCCGTAGAGATGAACGGGGATGACGCACCGCGTGCGGGGACCGATCGCCGACTCGATCCCCTCGGGCGTGATCAGAGCCGTCTCCGGGTCGACGTCGATAAAGCGCGGGGTCGCACCGACGAGCGTGACCGCCTCGGCGGTGGCGACGAACGAATTTGCTGGCACGAGGGCCTCGTCACCCGGTCCGATCTTGAGCGCGCGCAAGGCCAGGATCAGAGCGTCAGTGCCCGAGGAGACCGCGACCGCGTGCCGCGCGCCGCAGTAGCCGGCCCATTCGGCTTCGAACGCCTCCACCTCGGGGCCGAGCGTAAAGCGGGCGCTCGCGGCCACGCGGCGGATCGCATCCAGCAACTCGTCCATCAATTCGGGGTCCGCGTTGTCGAGCCGAGCGATGGGAACGCGGAGCATCTCGGCGCTTGTGGTCACACCACCATTGTTCCTGCGTAACGGCGCCGCGCGAAGCCTGGATACCCCGCCGTCCAGTAAGTCCCGACGGTCGAGATCTATACCAATTACCGGGGAGACGGCACGCGGTCAGAGATACATTTGCCCGGCTCGGACGGCGACCGGTTCTCGTCGTACCTTCGTGGGGAACGCTAAGGAGGCAAATGACATGTATCGCTTGACGCGCTGGTTGGTGTGCTTGAGCGTTCTCGTCTGTGGGGCAGCCTTTGCCAGCACGGCTGCGGCGGCTGAGTTCCGGCAATGCCCAGACGTGGGAGCCGACACCGGCTGCCAGTACCTGATCACGGTCAGCCCCCTGGGTGTCTCGCTGGCCACCGATCCCTCACAGCCTTCTTATGCCAACAACCTGGTCGGGACAAACGAAACCGGTAGCCCTACCGATGCCCTGGTTGGAGTCCAGAACGACACCTCCGCGCCGCTGACCTCGCTCAACATCACTGGGCCGATTACGTTCGAGTTCGACGGCGATGGCATCTGTGACAACGCCAGCGGCGCGGTACCCAAGGGATGTCAGACGCCTTCGGGTTCGACTGCTTGCGGAGCCGACCGCGGACCGTGCTCTTTCCCGCCGCCGCCGGGGGAACCGGCCAACTACGCGGAGTTCGAAGACTACGCAGCTTCCATGCCGGCGTGGTCCAACGGCGACGTCCAAAACGGCTACGAGGGACCCACGAGCTGGTTCTCCAACGTCGGTCCTTCCCCCAACAACACCGGGACGGTCAACTTCTCGCCGGGGATCTCGCCAGGTGGCTCGACCTACTTCTCGCTGGAGGCGGCTCCGAACCAACTGCCCATCACCACCTGGCTGACGACGACCCAGGCGGCGGCCGGCCTGCGCGGTGCGGTGCTGTATGTGCTCCACGGTATGCGTGTGCAGAGCACAGCCGACCTGACCGGAGGTTACGGTCACGTCACCGGAAGCGTCATGTTCCGGCTCTTCCCGAACAACACCTGCTCTGGTGCTTCTATCCCTGCCGGGACGAGTACGGTGCCGTCCTCGACGCTGGTGTCGAACTCGATGGCTATGGACGTGCCTGGCACCTACAACTGGCAGGCCGAGTACAGCGGCGACAACACGAATGCTCCGTCCGTGACGACGTGCGGCAGCCAGACCGTCGTGGTGCCCAAGAGCGCCAACGTCGGGCTTCCATCCAACCACAGATGCGTCTCGCGGCTGGTTGCGCGCCTGCGGGTCGGAAAGGTTCGCGCACGCGCGGTCGAGGTGTTCGCGAATGGGAAGCTGGTCGGACACTTCGCTGGCAAGATCAGCGTGCGCATTCGCAAGCGCGAGCAGCTCGGCGTCATCGACAGCACGGCCCCGGGCGCCTTCGGTCGGAAACTGACCGCCGCGAATCTGTTCCGCCAGCAATCGCGCACCTACCGAGCGTGTCGATAGACGCGTTCGGTGTGCTCTACGGAGAGGGCGGCGAGGGGCTCGCGCGTGGCGGGCCCTTCGCCGATTCGCGATTAAGCCTCGTCTAGCGCCTCGTCGCCCGGTGCTTCATCCTCTGAGCCCGACGGGACGCCGGCCAAGCGGTTGTTGATCGCCCGAATCGTCCCGTGCGTGACGCCGGCGGCCTGTGCGATCTCTCGCATTGGGAGCCCCAACCGTGTCGCGCGCGCGATGGCTTCATGATGCTCGCGGCGCATTTCGCGTGCACGCTCGCCAGAACGCTCTACTAGCTTCAGGGCGTCCCCTCGAAGTGCCTGCCGCACGCTGTCCTTTCCGTGCGCCTCTGCATGCGCAATGGCGGTGAGGGAATGTCCGGCCGCCATCGCAGCCGACGCGGATCTGACGAGTTCATCCGCCGCCGCGCGGGCAGCCTCGACGTCCTGGTCGGTCTCTGCCCGTAGGCGAGCTCCGGCCGCCTTCGCGACCGCAATAAGCTCTCCCTCGAGCGCCGCGTCGTTCGCCGGGTCCACTATCGACACCCCTAACACCTCCACATCTCGACAGAGGGCTAAGGAAAGCAATGTACACCTCCTAGAGGTGGCGGCAGAAAGACTAGCCTTTTGGGTAGCGGCGGCGCGATGAACAGCGCGTCGCGCTGAACGGCATCTGATCGTGGGGCGCGAGCAGCGACTCGCGGTCGGAGGCCACACGGGATTACGTCGCGCGGTTCCGAACAGGTACGGGAGCAGCAAGACGTGCTGGCCTGGATACGGTGGCGACAAAATCGGGGGCCTGGTGACGGCCGGCCATAACGACGGATACATCTAGCGCGTTCGGTGGTCCATCCCTCCGGGCGGCCGACGTGATACAGGTCCCGGGCGTCTGCGGATAGATTGGTCACGATTGCCGCGTTGCCGGATGCTCTACTCATGGTTACACAAGAGAGCCCTCGTCATTGTTTTGGCCGAAGTCGCAGCCGAGGGCGGCTCACCAGCCGCCGAAAAAGCCGGGCCATTTCATTTCGAGTGAAATGACCTGATCGCCCACGACCTGACCGTGCGGAGGATGGAGCACCGGCGAAGAGGCACTCGCGTAGACAATCTGAATCGTCCCTGACCGTCCGCCGACAAGCCTGAACCTAGCGGATGCGGAGATTGGTGCGGCGACGCGCGGGACGGTTCTCAACCTGATACGTATTGGCGGGACCATTTGACTGCCGATTTACGCGGGCGAGGTCAACCTGGTGTGCTGCTGGCCAAAAGGTTACAGATCGTCACGGCCTTTCCACGCTGCCGTGGTCCCGAGTACGGGGAGGCCGTCGAGTGGTCAACCGGGACGACGTTGGCGCCAGAGCGTAGAGTAAAAACAGCCGATGGCAGAATGCTCGCCGCCACCGCGCGGGACGCACTCCGGCACGATGGATAATTCCTATCCAGTATTCCCACCCAACCGAAGAGCGGTTCCCCACCCGGCCGGATAGGGAAACGCCTCGCTCCGCTCCTCCATCACCAAATGACACTGTTTCGCGATGCAAATGCGGCGGGTTTCGCGTTTGTAGCTGCCTGTATGAGGGAAAGCTAAGTCTGAAGTAGTAGAGGGAGAGTTAAGAGGTCCTATTGCCCACAGGCCGATCATCAGAGATTCGCAGGACGTACCCGCGGCAGATCCGTCGGATGCGACTGGTGGTCGGCGTTGCGGTTCTTGCTCTCTCCGCGCTGCTGACGGCGAACGCCCAGGCAGACGGCCTCAACGCTTTGAACGGCGCACGCTCGACCGTCGCGTCCGCACTCGCGGGGCCCGCGGCCCACAGCGCATCGCAGCCGACCGCGGCGCCGGCAATCGCCAAGGCCGCGGCTCCGGCTCCGGTCCAGACTCCGGCGATCGCCAAGCCCGCGGCTCCCGCTCCGGCCCCGGCCCCTCAGGCCCCGGTCCAGGCCCCGGCGATCGCCAAGCCCGCGGCTCCGGCCCCGGCGCCTCAGGCCCCGGTCCAGGCCCCGGCGATCGCCAAGCCCGCGGCTCCGTCTCCCAAGGCCGCGGCGCCGGCCGTCGCTACTCCGGTGTCGAAGACGGTGGCGCCGGTGGCGAAGCTCGCCGCGCCGGCCGCCAAGCCGACCGCTCCGGCCCCGAAGGTCGTGGTCCCGGCGGTCGCTAAGCCGGCGGTTCCGGCTCCGGCTCCGGCTCCGAAGGTCGTGACTCCGGTCGCGACGCAGGTTCAGTCGACGGTGTCGAACACGGTGGCGCCGGTCGCGAAGGCCGCGACTCCGGTCGTCAGACAGGTCCAGCCCACCGCCGCGAAGGTCGTGACTCCGGTCGTCACACAGGTCCAGCCCACCGCCGCGAAGGTCGTGACTCCGGTCGTCACACAGGTCCAGCCCACCGCCGCGAAGGCCGTGACTCCGGTCGTCACAGAGGTCCAGCCCACCGCCGCGAAGGTCGTGACTCCGGTCGTCACAGAGGTCCAGCCCACCGCCGCGAAGGCCGCGACTCCGCTCGTCACAGAGGTCCAGCCCACCGCCGCGAAGGTCGTGACTCCGCTCGTCACACAGGTCCAGCCCACCGCCGCGAAGGTCGTGACTCCGCTCGTCACGCAGGTCCAGTCGACGGTCTCGAAGACGGTGGGGCCGGTGGCGAAGGTCGTGACTCCGCTCGTCACGCAGGTCCAGTCGACGGTCTCGAAGACGGTGGCGCCGGTGGCGAAGGTCGTGACTCCGCTCGTCACGCAGGTCCAGTCGACGGTCTCGAAGACGGTGGCGCCGGTGGCGAAGGTCGTGACTCCGCTCGTCACGCAGGTCCAGTCGACGGTCTCGAAGACGGTGGCGCCGGTCGTCGGGAGCGTCTCTAAGGTCGTGACTCCCCTGGCGACGTCCCTGCGGTCGGTCGTCTCGAGCACCGTCGCGAGCCTCCCCGGCATCGTCTCCAAAGTCGCGACGCCGTTCGTCGCCAAGGTCGTGACGCCGGGCCTCGCGCGCGTGAGGACCGGTATCGTGCCAGCGCTGCTCCGATCGAATGGCAGCAGCTCAGGGGGCGCCAGTAACGTGCGCACGACGTCGGCCCGGCCGCCCGCGGCTCCGACGGCCGTCCCGGCCGGGAGTGGCCGTCTCCAATCCACGCGCCCCGTGACGGCCGCTGCCCCGGCCGGGAGTGGTCTCCAGTCCACGCGTCACGTGACGACCGTTCCGGTCAGCCTGCCGGTCGCAGCCTTCCCAAACGGTTTCCACACCCCGGCCCTCGGGGTGTCCGCCGCCGGGGTGGCACCGAGCCGCGACTGGACGTCGACGTCAACGTCACTCACGTCGTCCTTCCTCGGCTCGGCGGTCGCGGGCGGGCATCTAGACCGGCGCGATCATGGAGCCGGTAGAGGCCCATCACCCGCCAACCAATCAGCCGCCCCACTGAGCACTGGCTCGTTCGGAACTGGGGGTCATGCGGCGGTTGGCGGCCTTGGTTTGTTCTTCTTCGGAGCGGCGGCACTTCTCGCGCTGGCCGTCGAGCTCGTGCTCGGCGCGTCCTCGTCGCTTCGCACGACGGCGCGGCGCACGGTGCCGCAGCCGTTCGTCTCCTTGCTAGAGCGCCCGGGCTGACAGACCGACCTTAGGTCTTTCACGTCCCCGCACCATGGGCCCTAGGCCCCGGTGCAAGGACTGACCGACCGTAGGTCTCTTTCACGTCCCTGCACCGTGGGCTATTCGCCCGGGTGCAACGTCTGCCAGCAATAGGAGAACAGACTCGTGTCACGCTCATTGTGGGCGTGGACGAAGAGCTGCGCATCGGTTGGCTCTTCGCTCCCGCTCCTCACAGCGGTGGTCACGGGCATGATGCTCGTCCTGGCTGCAACCCCGGCGTTTGCGCTGGGCACGTCGGCCAGCCCGCACCATCGAGGCTCCGCGGCCTCGGCGGCGCGAGGTGCATCACAGGCCCGCACCACTCGCACAACAACCCCAAAATCAGAGCCACCGCATGCCGGTGGTGGCCAAAGCCCGAGCACCGAGGTGCTCGCCACAGGCGCCGGCTACCAGTCCCACAACGGCTCGAGTGCGGTGAAAGCGCTCCAGCGTCGGCTGAACAGCCTCGGTTACGCGCCGGGCCCCGTGGACGGACGGTACGGACCGCTCACGGACGCCGCGGTGATGCACTTCCAGGTTGCCCATGGTCTCAGGGTCGACGGCATCGCCGGGCCGCTGACGCTGGCCGCGCTGGCCTCGGCCAGGGCCGCCATGTATCCCGGTGAGGGTTACACCCGGACAGGCTCACAGCCGGTACGCAGTCTGCAGGGAGAACTCGCGGCTGCGGGGTACCGCCCCGGGGCGGTCGACGGCCGGTACGGGCCGCTGACCGAACAGGCCGTCAGGCGGTATCAGACCGCCCGGCACCTCCAAGTCGACGGCATCGCAGGACCGCAGACCCTCGATCGCCTGCAGGCGACGGCGCCTCGAGCCCATCACCAACATCACCAAACACGTCCCGCAACACCGCGGCCGCGTACCACCCGTCCCCACACGGGCCCGACGCTGCCGCCCTCGAATACCACCCCCGGCGGGACGACAACGTCCACGCCGACCCTACGGACAGCCACCCCGACGGGCACCGTCCCGATCGGATGGATCATCGTCCTCGGCGGCGTGCTTGCGGCGATGCTCGCGGCGGCACTCTGGCACCATCGCGCAAATCGAGAGGACCGCTCGCGCAATCCGAGTCGGAGGTCGGACCGCCGACGGACGGTCCCGCAGTTCAGGCGAGGAATCAGGGCGCGTAGAGATGTCCCGGAGCTCGCCCCGATCCCGGGCGATCTGAAAGAGCACGCCGCGGAGCAGCTCCTCCGTGGCCCGGGGAATGCCGGCGAAGACCAGCCCGCGGGCGCCGCGGCCTTCAGGCTAGGCCTGATGCTCGTGCAGGATGGAAACCTGGTGGGAGCGGAGGATGCGCTTCGACGCGCGGACCACCATGGCCATCCGGGCGCGGCGTTCGAGCTCGGCGTGCTCCTTATCCAAGAAGGCGATCGGGAGGGCGCCAAGGAGGCCTTCCGCCGCGCCGAGGAGCGCGGTCACCCGGAGGCAGCTTTCGGTGTGGGTGTCCTGCAGGCAGAGGAGGGCGATCGAGCAAGGGCCAAGCATGCGTTCCAGCGCGCGATGGAGCGCGATCATCATCCCGATGCGGCGTTCAACCTTGGATCGCTGCTGCTGCAGGAGGGTGACGTCGCGGGAGCGGAGGACGCGTTCCGTCTGGCCGATCAGTCCGGGGACGCGGGAGCGGCGTGCAACCTCGGCGTGCTGCTGGAGCAGCGAGGTGATTCGGCCGCGGCCAAGGAGGCCTACCAGCGAGCGGACGAGCGAGGCCATCCCGTCGGTGCGTGCAACCTCGGAGCGCTGCTCGAATACGAACGCGACCTCGCAGGCGCGAGGAAAGCCTACGAGCGGGCCGACAGCCGTGGCGACCCGATCGGTTCGTACAACCTCGGTCTGCTGCTCGAGCGCCAGGGTGAGCGCGACGACGCCAAGGAGGCCTATCGCCGAGCGGATCGGCGCGGCAATCCCGAGGCGGCGTGCAACCTCGGTCTGTTGCTCAAGCAGGAGGGCGATCGCGAGGGGGCTCTCGAGGCCTTCCGGCGAGCCGGCGAACACGGCTCGCGGGACGTCGCGGAAGTCGCCCGCGCCGAGATGCTGGCGCTGGCACCCGAGGAGGCGGAGCGATGAGGCGCGAGATGATCGAGGACCGCCGGCAGGGACCCCGGCACGCACTGCGCCCACCGGACGGGAAGGTACGTGTGCTGGTCGCTGATCACGATGGGTTGGCCCGCTCGATGCTGCGGTCAGTTCTGGCCGGGTCGCCCGGCGTCACGATCGTCGCCGCCACCGGCGACGGACGAGAGGCCGTCGAACTCGTCGGCTATTACCGCCCCGCCGTCGTGATTCTCGACACCTCGCTGATCGCGGACGGCGGGATGGGGTTGATCCGGATGATGGCGAGCCGAGCGCCGGAGACTCGTGTGCTGACGATCTCGGTGAACGACGACGAGACCGCGCTGGCCGCTCTGCGGGCGGGCTCGTTCGGGCATCTCACGAAGGACATCTCGCCCGGCAAGCTCGCGCGTCTGGTCGAGCGAGCCGCGGCGGGCGAGGCGATCGTTCCCCGCAGATTGACCGCGGGCCTGCTCGATTTGGTGTGCCACCTCCCGGACGCTGGGTGGCGGCCGTTGCACAGCCGTTTGACGAACCGTGAATGGGAAATCGTCGAACTGCTAGCCGACGGCGCTTCAACGCAGGACATCGCCGAGCGACTCGTCCTGTCATCGACGACGGTCTACAGCCACGTGAAGAGCCTGTTGCGCAAGCTGGGTGTCCACTCGCGTCGGGAAGCCGTCATCGCCGCCGACCGCCTTCGACGCGCGGAGACGCTGAGGCAGAAAGCTCCCCCGGGGAATCGGAGCGAACCCACCCAGGCGAGTGCCCCACGTGGGAATACTCGAAGTACGCGGGAGGCGCCGGCAGCGAACCGGAGAACGACTCGGGTTCGCTCGCTGGAATGGCAGAGTGCTACCCGCACCTAGCGCCTGCCGACACGAGTCAATCGGTGGGGGCGGTGGCGCCGCCGCCCCCACCGATGCATCCTCTGCGGAGCGCTGTGCCGGTCACAGCCTCAGGACGCCGTGGGCGTTCACCCGTGTGGTGCCACCGACGGTCGCCGTGGTCAGGGTGAACTTTCCCGACTCGTGGACGTGGCGGCCGAGGGCGCGCAGCAGCGCCGGTGTGAGGCGGATCTGCAGCGTCCTGGTCACGTTGGGCGATAGCCGGGCCCGCACTGTCGCAAGGCGGAACGGCCGGATCTTCGCCTTGCCGGGCCTCCCCTTCTTGGACAGGTGCTCGCTCACGACACCGCTGAGCTTCACCTGAACGGCCTGGTTGCACTTCGCCGTCAAGGCGACGGTCGCGTAAGCGGGCGGCGCGCGCTTGTGGTGCTTGCGCTGCTTCGGATGGTGGAGCTTGACCCGGCCGCTGCGGAGCTTCAGCGAGCACTTGGCCGGCGGTGGAGCCGGGGACAGGCCGGGTCCCGATCCGGGCGGGGAGGACGGATTGGCGATCGTGTAGGCCTCGACCGTATGTCCCGTGGCCAGGAACAGCTTCCCGTCCGACGCGGCGGGGGTGGTGAAATGCTCCATCGCCGGCGTCGCCTGCCTCACCATCGTCTGACCGGTTTGCGGGTCGAGGCCGTACAGCGTTCCGCTGTTCCAATCCGTGGCCCAGACCAGGCCGCCAGCGACGGTCGGCGGGCCGTTGATGGCCGAGGTCACGTGCCACGCGCCGACCGTGGAGAAGCTGGGTGCACTCGGGTTCAGCGCCAGCGCCCGCAGCCCGGTCGAACAGCTGACGTAGATGATTCCGTTGTAGTAGATGGCGCCTCCCCAGCTCCCGCTGCACACCGCCGCCTGGTAGGCCGGGCTCGCGCCCGTACCCCCGAGCTGCGAGGCCGACAGGAGGTAGCCGACGCCCTGCTTGCCGATCTGGAAGACGAGCCCGTTCGGAAGCAGCACCGGCTCGCTCGAGCCGAGGTCGACGTCGCCGCTGTCCAGGGACTGCCAGCTCGAGGGCGTCCAGTGGTCGAGCAGGTTCATGCTCGAGTGGAGCTTTAGGTTAGGACCGACTCCTGGTAGTCGAAGGACGACCCCGTGTTGCCGTTGCCGGTCGAGACCCAGACGTTGCCGGACGAATCGATCGCCGGGCCGTTGCCCGAGCCCCAGATCGGCCCGTCTCCGTTGGTGGCGATCGAGTCGTCCTCGAACGTCCGCAGCGAGCCGCCGGCCTCGGGTGCGGCGACGAGCCAGCCGTGGTAGGTCGCGCAGTCTCCGTCGTTGCCGCCGTAGCCGATGATGATCTGCCCGTTCTCGAGGGCCAGCGCCGGCCGCTGGAGCTGGTCCGCCGGTACATCTCCCGGCGGCTCGACGTCCACCGGATAGCCCGGCACGGAGCTCCCGTTCGAGAGATCGAAGGCGTAGAGCTTGTGCTGGATGCTCGAACCGTTCAGGGTGTCGGCGACGGCGAAGACTCGGTTGGTGGCGGGATCGATCACGGGAGTCGAGGTGATCCCGACCGTCGGCGAGATGTCGCCGCATGGCAGCTGACTCGAAGGCACCGGCGTCCCGGCGCTCCCCTGCCAGACCAGCTGCCCGGTGGACTCGTTGAGCGCCGCGATCTGATCGCTCTCCGTGGCGACGGTTACGAGCCCGTCGTGCACCAAAGGCTGGCCCCAGATGTCACCGCCGAGGCTCGGCGAGGTCCAAGCGGACGCGAACGGCACGGAGCCGACGCTGCTCGTGTCGACGCCAGAGCGGCCCGAATCTCCCCGATAGGTGGTCCAATCGGCACGCGCCGCCGCCGGCATGCAGACGAGCAGCGTCAGCGCCAGGATCAGCCGCCCCGGGGCGATCCGGGCAGGGAGCATCTACAGACGGACGAGGTTTTCGACTCGGATCCCGCGGGTCACGCCTCGGAGGTCCACGAACAGCGCGCTCCGCTCGGCGAGGGAGCCGTAGTCGATCCCGGGATGGGCGGTGACGAGCACGACGGCGTCGGCGGCGGCGACGGCGTCGTCGTCGAGGGGGACGCTCTCGAGTCCGAGCGTCGGCACCGAGGCCACGTACTCGTCGTGATAGCTGACGATCCCGCCGCGGCTGGCCAGGACCTCGATGATCCTGAGAGCGGGGGACTCGCGGATGTCGCCGACGCCGCCCTTGTAGCTCGCGCCCAGGATCAGGATCCGCGAGCCCTTGACCGGCTTGGACACATCGTTGAGCGCCTGCTCCACCCGCTCGGCGCAGTGGTAGGGCATGTACTGGTTGACCTTGCCGGCGAGCTCGATGAACTCGGTGGACATGTGGAACTCACGGGCGCGCCAGGTCAGGTAGAACGGGTCGACCGGGAGGCAGTGGCCGCCCATGCCGGGCCCGGGCTCGAAAGGCATGAACCCGTAGGGCTTGGTCGACGCGGCGTCGACGACTTCCCAGATGTCGATGCCCATGCGCTCGGCCAGGATCGCCAGCTCGTTAACGAGCGCGATATTGACCGAGCGGAAGATGTTCTCGAGCAGCTTGGTCAGCTCGGCGGCCTCGGGCGTCGAGACCCTGACCACGTGGTCGCACACCCGACTGTAGAGCTCGTCGGCGCGGTCCAGGCACGCCGGCGTCACGCCGCCGATGACCTTGGGTGTGTTGCGAAGGGTGTAGTCGGTGCGGCCCGGATCGACGCGCTCGGGCGAGAAGGCGAGGTTGACGTCGGCGCCGACGCGCAGACCCGAGGACTCGAGCAATGGCAGCAGCCGTTCGCGCGTGGTGCCCGGATACGTGGTCGACTCGAGCACGATCAGCTGACCGGGCTGGAGCACCTGCGCGAGCGACTTCGCGGCGGCGTCCAGCGGACCCAGGTCAGGCTCGCGATTCTCGGTCAGGGGCGTGGGGACGCAGATGATCACGGCGTCCGCCTTGGCCAGGTCGGCATAGCGGTAGGTGGCCCGCAGCTTGGGCAGCACCGCCCGGAGGCGGTCCGAGGGAATGTCCTCGATGTAGGAGTCGCCGGCGGCCACCGCCGAGACCTTCAGCGGATCGACGTCGAGGGCAACGACCTCGTCACCCGCCTCGGCGAACGCGACCGTCAGGGGCAACCCGACGTATCCGAGCCCTACAACTCCTACGCGCATTTCCGGGGAAGAGTCGTCACTGCGCGGCAAGATAGCGGTAACGCCGGTCCCATCCACCCCCCATAGCGCTAGGATCTGTAACGGACCGTGCTAGGCGGGGTGCTAGCGGTGCCCTGTACCCGCAATCCGCTCTAGCGGGGCTGAATCCCCTCCCGAGGGGCACAGGCCCCGGGGTCTGCGCCCTGTGCGTGATGTCGATCGTTTGGTCCCTAGGCGATGAAGACCCGTGAACCAGGTCAGGTCCGGAAGGAAGCAGCCTTAAGCGGCCACCTTCAGGCGCCGCGGGAGCACCGAACAGGAGTCGCGATACGGCGGCCGCGCCCCGGGTACCGGCCTCGACGGAGGGTGCACGGTCCGCTTTTGGGCCGCGCCGGGGGCGCGGCGAAGCCTGGCCCATCCTCCCCTCCGCCCGCTGCCCCCTCGTCCGCCCGATTACGTCGGCGCCCGAGCCCGGGACGCGGCGGGCGCCGACGCCGCGCTAACCGCTTTGCCACCGGGGTGGCACCAGAACAGCGATGAGACGGACTGCTGACCGGGGGTCGGCCCGTAGAGCTTCAGCGACGCGACGTACGTGGTCGGTGGAGCGCCCCCCGTCCGAGGCGCAGAGGCGCTCTGTGCGGGGAAAAGTGGCCCGCAGAGCGCGGGCGCCGACGCTTCCGCGTTCGGACCAAGGTAGTTGTCGTACTTGCTGGCGCCGTCATAGTCGATCCCGTGCACGACGATGACGGCAAGGCCGTCGCGGATGTCTTGCGCCACCCCGGGGCCGAGGACGATCGTCCGCTTGTAGCGGATGTTTCCGACCTGGGGGAATAGGCTCGACGACAGATGGCTGGCGGGGCCGGTGTCGCCGATCTGGGTCAGCGACGTCACCACGGGTCCGTAGTACTTGTCGCCGACGCTCGCGCTGATGAACTGGTGGCCGTTGTAGGTCTGGGCCGCAGAGGCCGGCGGACAGTTCCCGGTGCCGCCATGAATGTGCATCAGGTGCGCTGCTCGAAGCAGCCCATTGGTGTCGACGGTGACGGTGGCAACGTTGCCCTGCACTTGGATCGTCGCGTTCCCCGTGCCGTTGACTCGGTTCGTCGGGACCGCTCGGAGCGCTGAGGCGAATCCCGGCTTGGTGGGGGGCGACGATGACCCACCCGACGTGATGGCGATGACCGCCACGACGGCGATCACCACGGCCAGGACGGCTGCGACTGCCGCCCATCGGAACCGATGTCCCTGCCGGTCCGCGGGTCCGTCTGCGTCCTCGGGCACCGACGGTGCATCGGGCGTCGCGCTCGGGACGGTCATCGGTCGCGATGGCTGTGTGGTTGCACGTGCAGGCACGTCGACGGGCTCTGGTTCGTCCTCTTCCAGGCGCGGCCGAGCCTCGCCCATGGCCACGACCGTCGCCGGACCTTCGTAGCGCGACCCGGACAGCGCGCAGGCCGCGTCGCGAGCGAAGTCGCCGGCCGAGACGTAGCGGTCTTCGGGCTGCTTTGCCATCGCCTTATCGATGACGTCGCCGAAGGTGGGATACAGCTCGGCGAGGTCGTCGGGGAGTGGCGGCGGCGGATCGTGGACGTGCGCAAACAGCGTCGCGATCGAATTTTCACGTTCGTACGGAACGTCGCCGGTGAGCATTAGGAAGAAGACGCAACCTAGGGCGTAGACGTCGGTGCGAGCGTCGACGTGCCCCCCGGTCACCTGCTCCGGTGCCATGTAATGGACGGTGCCGACAACGCCTCCGGTGGCGGTCAGGGAGGCGACGCTGTCGGATCGCTTGGCGATCCCGAAATCCGTGAGGTAGCCATGCTCTGCGCCGTCCCGGACGGTGATCAGCATGTTTGCCGGCTTGACGTCTCTGTGCACGAGGCCCTTGGCGTGTGCGGCGTCCAGCGCGGAGGCGAACTGCGCCAGGAGGTCGACGGCGCGCTCTGGCTCTAGCGCACCGGACTCCCGAAGCAGGTGATGGAGGTCGGTCCCGTAGATGAAATCCATGACCAGGAAGAGCGTCCCCTCGTGCTCCCCGGCGTAGTGGATCCCGACCACGTTGGGATGTGAGATCGAGGCGGCGATCCGCATCTCTCGCTTGAACCGCTCGCGGAACTGGACGTCATCGGTCAGCTCGGGGGCGAGCGTCTTCAGCGCGTAGACCTTGTGGAGCGCGACGTTGGTGGCGCGGTAGACGACGCCCATCCCGCCGCGGCTGATCACGCCGTCGATGCGATAGCCCCCGACGACGGATCCGCGATCCAGCTGGCCGCCTCTGATCTCCATATCGATTGCGCGACACCAGCCAGGACCCCGGTTGAACCCCCAGGGTGCCGCCACGTCGAGCATAACGCCGGAAAGTGGCCTGTCAAGATAGGGTTCCAACCCCCACTTTGGCTAGTTTTCGCCCGCAATGAGCGGCGATACGATCGCTGGCTGATGCGAAGCGCGCACCGGGGGGCCGCGGTGCTCCTGCTCCTGATGTTCGGGGCGGTCGTGGGCGGCTGTGGATCGTCTTCCCACGATGGCGCAACGGCCACGACCTCGACACTCGAGGGACTCGTGATCCAGCCGCCGAAGCCGACGCCGGCCTTGGGGCTGCGCAACTACACCGGTCAGCCCGTGGACCTTTCCGCCTTTCGCGGGAAGGCGGTCCTCGTGACGTTCGTGTACACGCACTGCAAGGACGTCTGTCCACTGATCGTCTCGAACCTGGCCGCGGCCCAGCGGCAGCTGGGCGCGGAGGCCCGCCGGCTCCAGATCATCGCCGTCACCGTCGATCCCAAGAACGACACCCCGCTCGCGGTCAAACACTTTCTCGCCGAGCGGAACGCGACCGGGCGGATGGACTACCTGATCGGAAGCTATAAGCAACTGCTCCCGATCTGGAAGGCGTGGGGCATCGCGGTCAGCGTCAACAAGTACGAGGAGGCAGAGGACCACACCGCGGTGGTGTTCGGGATCACCCCGGCCGGCAAGACCGTGGTGGCCTACCCGAGCAGCTTCACGCCGGCCGACATCGTCCACGACGTCCCGCTCCTCGCGCGGGGGTGAAGGTGGCCCGCCGGCGACAAGTTCCCGGCATGCCGGAGCGTTTTTCCGATATGCCGCACGAACGGAATCGGCTGGTCGGCTACTGCTCGCGCCTGGTGGGAGGCCTGATCGCCATCGCGGTCGTGGCGGTGACTTTGCACCGGGATGTGGCGGCGGCGGCGATCCTCACCGCCGTGATGATCGTGGTGCTGGCGGCCACGTCCGCCATGCTTCGCGACGGTCGGCTCTAGCAGCGCGACGCGACCCGCGGCGCGGCCGAGCGCCGCACTAGACTCGGTTTCCGTGTCCACCGGCCCGTCGCTTTACCGCCGCCACCGTCCCCGCACCTTCGCCGACGTCGTCGGTCAAGAGCACGTCGTTCGAACGCTCCAGAACGCCGTCGAACAGGGCCAGGTGCACCACGCCTACCTGTTCGTGGGCTCGCGCGGAACCGGCAAGACCAGCATGGCCAAGATCCTCGCCGCGTGCCTGAACTGCGCCCAGGGGCCGACCACGGCGCCGTGCGGGAAGTGCGAGTCATGCGTCGCCATCGCCAGCGCCACCTCCCTGGACGTCATCGAGATGGACGCGGCGTCGAACAACTCGGTGGACGACATCCGCGACCTTCGCGAGAAGGTGGCCTACGCTCCCGTCTCGGGCCGCCACAAGGTCTACATCCTCGACGAGGCCCACATGCTCTCCCCGCAGGCGTGGAACGCGTTTTTGAAGACGCTCGAGGAGCCGCCCCCGCGGACGATCTTCGTGCTCGCGACGACCGAGGCGCAGAAGGTGCTGCCGACGGTCGTCGACCGCTGCCACCGCTTCGACTTCGGCCGTCCCACGGTGGAGCAGGTGACGACCGTGGTGCAGCGGGTCGCCGACGAGGAGTCGATCGAGATCGAGAAGGGCGCGGTGGCGCTGGTCGCACGCCACGCCACCGGGAGCTTCCGCGACGCGCTCGGCACGCTCGAGCAGCTCGTGACCTACGCCGGCGGCCGAGCGATCGTGCCCGCCGACGTGCTCGCGGTCCTCGGGGTCGCCGACGCCGAGCAGCTGTTCGACGCCGTCGACGCGGTGATCGCCCGCGACCCCGGCCGAGCGCTGAGAGCGGCGGCGAAGCTCGCGGACTCAGGCCGGGACGCCGGCCAGCTCCTGCGCGACCTCGAGGTACACGCGCGCGAGCTGCTCGCGGTGCAGGTGCTTGGTGACGTCCCCCCGGAGTTCCAGGTCACGCCCGAGCGCGACATCCGACTCGCCGAGCAGGCCACTGCGCTGGCCGACACCGACGCGGTCAGGTTGCTCGACCTCGTGTCGGCCGCGCTCGACGCCACCGCCAACGGCGCCCAGGCCCGGATCCAGCTCGAGCTCGTGCTCGTGAAGGCGGCCGCGCCCGAGCTCGATCCATCGATGTCGGCGCTGCTCGCTCGGATCGAGCGGCTGGAGCAGGGGGTGGTCGGTGGCGGGGTCGGCGTCCGCGCCGCGGCGCAGGTTTCGCCCGAACCGGCGTCCGCGACGCCAGAACCGATTCCCCACAACGGCGGGCCGGTCGAGGCGGCCGACCCCGACCCCAGCCCCGCCCCGGAACCTGTCGGCGCACTTGAGCTCGACGACGCCACCGCCTGTTGGCCGGCGGTGGTCGACCTGGTGCGCGGCGAGAACGCGATGCTGGCCGCGCTGCTGTCCGACGCCCGCCCGGTGGCGGTCAAGGAGCGGGAGCTGACGCTGGCCTTCCCGGGGGGCGCGGCGTTCCTCAAGCGCAAGGCCGAGCAGGAGGATTATCGGCGCGTTGCGGGGGAGGCGCTGAAGGCCGTCACCGGCCGCCGGCTCATGCTCCGCTACGAGCTCCGCGACGACGAGGAGGAGCAGGAAGGCGAGGCCGTGCTCTCAGGCGAGGAGCTCGTGCGACGCTTCGTAGAGGAGTTCGACGCCGAAGAGGTCCTCGAAGACGATCCCGAAGAAGGCGAGGTCAAGGGCTGATGCCCCAACCGAACATGCAACAAATCCTCAAGCAGGCCCAGAAGATGCAGCAGGACATGCTCGCCGCCCAGGAAGCGCTCAAGAACGAGGTCGTCGAGGCCTCGGCCGGTGGCGGCATGGTCACGGTCAAAGTGACCGGCGACCTGGTCGTCAAGTCGATCACGATCGACCCCGAGGCGGTCGACCCCGACGACGTCGAGCTGCTCCAGGACATGGTCCTGGCCGCGATCAACGAGGGTCTGCGCTCGGCCCAAGAGCTCGCCTCGACGAAGCTTGGCGGGATCACGGGCGGCCTCGGCGGCGGCCTGGGCGACCTCGGGCTCCCCGGTCTCGGCCTGTAGCTGGGTCGGACCGAGCGTGTACGCACCGCCCGTACAGCGGCTGATCACCGAGCTGTCGAAGCTGCCTGGCGTCGGCGGTCGCACCGCTCAACGCCTGACCTTCCACCTGCTCCGCGCGAGCGACGAGGAGGCGCTCGCGCTGGCCCGCGCGATCACTGAGGTCAAGGAGCGGATCGGGCTGTGCGAAACGTGCTTCAACCTCGCCGACGGCCCAAGCTGCCGCATCTGCGCCGACGAGCGCCGCGACCCCGAGGTCATCTGCGTCGTCGAGGAGCCCTCGGACGTGATCTCGATCGAGCGCACGCACGAGTTCCGCGGCCGCTACCACGTGCTCGGGGGAGCGCTCTCGCCGATCGACGGGATCGATCCCGAGGACCTCAAGATCGCCGAGCTGTACGAGCGGGTGAGGAGCGGCCAGGTGCGCGAGGTCGTGATCGCGACCAACCCGACCACTACCGGCGAGGCCACCGCGCTCCACATCGCCGGCGGGCTGCGCGAGCTCGACCCGGAGGTGGCGGTCACCCGGCTCGCCAGCGGCCTGCCGGTCGGCGCCGACCTCGAGTACGCCGACGAGCTCACGCTAGGACGGGCGCTGGTCGGCCGGCGGGCGGTCTAGAAAGCCACGCGCGCGAGGGCGCGATACGCCCTCGACCACGGCCCCGTACCCTTAATCACCGTGCCCGACACGGTGGTGATGAAGTTCGGCGGGACCTCGGTCGCCGACGCCGACCGGATCAAGCGAGCGGCGCGCCGGATCGTCGAGAAGCGCGACGCGGGCAAGCGCGTGGTAGCGGTCCTGTCCGCCCGCGGAAAGACGACCGACGAGCTGATCGAGATGGCCGAGGAGGTGTCGCCCAACCCCGACCCACGCGAGATGGACATGCTGCTGTCGACCGGGGAGCGGATCTCGTGCGCGCTGTGCGCGATGGCGATCAACGACCTCGGACACCGCGCGATCTCGCTTACCGGTTCGCAGGCCGGGATCGTGACCGACACCTCTCACACCAAGGCGCGGATCATCGACGTCCGCGCCGACCGCATCCGCGAGGCTCTCAACGATGACCTGATCGTGCTCGTGGCAGGGTTCCAGGGCGTCTCCACCAGTCGCGATGTGACCACGCTCGGCCGGGGGGGATCAGACACGACCGCGGTGGCGCTCGCGGCGGCCATCAGCGCCGAGGTCTGTGAGATCTACACCGACGTCGCGGGCGTATTCACCGCGGATCCGCGCGTCGTTCCGGACGCGCGCAAGCTGCCGCAGGTGAGCTTCGAGGAGATGCTCGAGATGGCTGCTTCGGGGGCCAAGGTCCTGCAGCTCCGCTCGGTCGAGTACGCGCGCACGCACGGCGTGCGGCTGCACTGCCGCTCCAGCTTTGATTCGAGTCCCGGTACCGTTGTGATCGGAGAAGACGAGACGATGGAGCACCCACTCATCACCGCAGTGACCCACTCGACCGAAGAAGCGAGGATCACGTTGACCGGCGTGCCCGATCGCCCGGGCGCCGCCGCGGCGATCTTCCGGGCGCTCGCCGAGGCCAACTGTAACGTCGACACGATCATCCAGAACGAGCCGCGCGAGGAGGGTCGCCAAGCCGAGGTGTCGTTCACGATCTCGACGGAGGACCTGCGCGCCGCGGAGCGAGCGCTCGAGCCGATCCGAGCCGAGCTGGGTCTCGCGGCGATCGACACCGACGCCGAGATCGGCAAGGTCTCGATCATCGGGGCCGGGATGCGCTCGCACCCGGGCGTGGCCGCCACGGTGTTCCAGACGCTCGCCGAGGAGGGCATCAACATCGAGATGATCTCGACCTCGCCGATCAAGATCTCGTGTGTGATTCGTTCCGAGGCGGTGCCGAGCGCGGTGCAGGCGCTCCACTCGGCATTCCAGCTGAGCTTGGCCGAGGTGCAGCGCGAACGTCCGATCGGGCAGGAGGCGAGATGAGTCGCGGGCTGCGGGTGGCGGTCGTCGGCGCCACCGGCGTCGTCGGCACCACGATGCGGACGCTGCTCCGCGAACGAGAGTTTCCCACGCGCGAGATCGTGCCCTTCGCCACCGAGCGCTCCGCCGGACGCGAGCTCGAAGACGGGCTCGTCGTGCGACCGCTCAACGAAGACGCCGACCTCACCGGGTTCGACCTCGCGCTGTTCTCCGCGGGCGCCGGCACCTCGCGAGCGTGGGCACCGCGGTTCGTCGAGGCGGGGGCGACGGTGGTCGACAACTCGTCCGCGTTCCGCCGCGATCCCGACATCCCGCTCATCGTGTCCGAGGTCAACCCGCATGCCCTCGAGCGCCACCACGGACTGATCGCCAATCCCAACTGCTCGACGATGCAGCTGATGGTCGCGCTCGCGCCGATCCATCGCAAGGCTGGGATCGAGCGGCTGGTCGTGGCCACCTACCAGGCTGTCTCGGGCACCGGCAAGAAGGCGATCGATGAGCTCGACGCCCAGGCCGATGCTGCGCTGCGCGGGAGCGACATGCCCGCGCCGCAGGTGTATCCGGAGCCGATCGCGTTCAACGTGATTGGTGCCGCGGGCAACTTCGCCGACGGGGACGACCACACCGACGAGGAGCGCAAGATGATGTTCGAGACGCGCAAGATCCTCGAGGACGAGTCGATCGGTGTCGCGGTGACGTGCGTCCGCGTGCCTGTGCGCGTGTGCCATTCAGAGGCGGTCAACGTGCAGACGCGCGAGCCACTCTCGGCCGAGGAGGCCCGCGAGCTGATCAGCGCGATGCCCGGTGTCGTCGTCGAGGACGTTCCAACGCCGCTCCGCGCCGAGGGTCGGGACGAGGTGTTCGTCGGCCGGATCCGGCGCGATGAGTCCCATCCCCGTGCGCTAAGCATGTGGATCGTCAGCGACAATCTCCGGAAGGGAGCCGCCACTAACGCGGTCCAGATCGCCGAGGTCCTCGTGGAGCGGAGCCTGCTCCGCGGACGCCCCTCGGTCGCGGCATAGCCGGTCGGCACGCTAACCACATAATGATGTTTCAGGATCCCCCGGCGCTGGGTATTACCCGAGCCGAACTTCGAGCCTCCGGCTCCGTAGACCTTCCAACGGGCGGACATAGGGGTATGACGAGGGCGAGGCATAGGGGCCTCGCTCCTCGTCGTTAAGGATCGTCTGAACCTAAACCACGTCGTCAGGCCGGTGCGCCGGCCACGACCGACGTTGACCAGTCGATCACCGACGTCGGCCTGACGATGTGCTTGTTCATCCCGAGCTCCTTAGGCGAGAGCCCGAGCGCGAGCCCGACCAGCTGAGGCAGGTGCAGCACGGGCATGCCGAGCTCGCGGCCGACGACCTTGGACGCCACCGGCTGCTGGAGGTCGAGGTTCAGGTGACACAGGGGGCACGGGACGACCAGACAGTCGGCCTCGGCGTCGATCGCGTCTCCGAGGTGGCGCCCGGCCTGCTTCAGCGACGCTTCCTTGTTCATCGTGATGATCGGGAACCCGCAGCACTTGTAGACGCCGGCGTAGTCGATCATGGTGCCCCCGAGCGCCTCGATCACCCAGTGGAGGTACCGGTCGCGAGGGTGCTCATCGTCGACTCCGAGCCGGTCGACCGGCCGGACGATATAGCACCCGTAGAACGGCCCCACGTGCAGATCAGTCAACGGCCGCTTCACCCGCGACTTGAGCTCGTCGAGGCCGAAGTTCTCGACCAGCAGCCAGAGGAAGTTCTTGTTGCTCAGGCCTTTCTCGTAGCGCAGGCCCTCGTCGGACAGGTTCGAGTTGACGTGGTCGCGGTAGTCGGTGTTGGCATCGAGCCGCTCCTGGCACTCCGACTGCGCGCCCTGGCAAGTCGAGCAGATGTTCATCATCATTTCGCCATCGGTGCGCTGGGCCAGGGCGAAAGTGCGGGCGTTGAGCGTGTCGGCGAGCTCCTGGTTGTGCTCGGCGATCACGCCGGCGCCACAGCACGCGGCGCGGTCGAGTTCGATCAGCTCGATGTCGAGGAGCGGCGCCACCTTGGCCATGGATCCGTGGAGCTCCGGGGTGAACCCGCGGCTTACGCAGCCGGGCCAGTATGCGACCTTCATGACTGCCCCTCGGTCTCGGTGGCTTCGGGCTCGTCCTCGTACCCGCTCACGTACAGGTTCAGCTCGTAGCGCTGCTGCTTGCCGTCGATCGTGTCGAACAGCTTCTTGACCTCGGGCGGCGCCTTGTGGGGGTGCAGCAGAGCCGTCCTCGGAGTCATCTTGCCGCGCAGCAGCCCGGTGACTGCCGTCGGCAGGCCACTCAGCAACTCCTTCCCCGCCGCCGGGTGGAGCTTCCCGCCGTACGAGTCGGCGAGCAGGTCGGGCTCGTGCAGGATGCCGTTCTTGCGGATGTTCTTCACGAACGCGTGCTCGTGGTTGTAGCCGTTGTTACGGTCCTTGATGTCGAAGTCCGAGCCGGCGACGCGGCGCAGGCGCATGATCTGGCTCATCGGGTCGACGCCCTTGGGACATGCGTCGATGCAGTTGAAGCAGTGTGTGCAGTCGTAGATCCCGTGGGGATCCTCGGAAAGGTCGTTCAGCCGCTCGCGGTGATCGGCGTCGCGGGGGTCGCCCACGAACCGATAGGCCTTGGCCAGGGCGGCCGGGCCGACGAACAGCGGATCGACCTCCATCGCCAGGCAATCCGACACGCATGCGCCGCACTGGATGCAGGCCATCGTCTGGGTGACGTCGACCATGTTCTCGTGGGGGACGATGTACTCGCGTTCGGGGACCGGCTCCTTGTTGATCAGCCACGGGGTGACACGCTGGATCTTCTTCCAGTGAACCGCGTCCATGTCGACGATCAGGTCACGGATGACGGGCATGTTCCCCATCGGCTCAACGGTGATCACCGGAGCCTGCTGGCCTTCGTCGGGCGGGTTCCACCCGGTGCCGTGACCGCGCTGAGCGGCCTCCTCGAGGTGGGTGTTGCACGCCAGGCCCGGCTTGCCGTTCATCCGCACGCCACATGAGCCGCAGATCGCCTGCTGGCAGGAGCATCGGATTGCGATCGAGCCATCCTCGTCGTCCTTGATCTTGAGAATCGCGTCGAGCACCGACTGAACGGGGGAGAGATCGACGGTATGGGTGTCCCAGCGAGGGGCGTCTCCCGACTGCGGGTCGTAGCGTCGAATCCTCAGGGTGTACTCAGGCATGCGCTAGTACGTCCTTTCCTCAGGCTGCCAGCGGGTGATCGTGACCGGCGAGTAGCTCACCAGCGGCACGTCGGCGCCGTCCATCGAGATATCGATGTGCTTGAGCCATTCCTCGTCGTTGCGTCCTGGATAGTCGAGACGCCACTGGGCGCCCCGGCTTTCCTTGCGCTCCAGGGCGCCCACCACGATCGTCTCGGCCACATCCAGCATGTACCCGAGCTCGATCGCCGCGATCACGTCCTGGTTGAACACCGAGCCGCGGTCGTCGATACCAGCGACAGCGGCCTCCTCCTTCAGCCGGCGGACGATTTCGTGCGCCTTCTGCAACCCCTCCTCATCGCGAAACACCGCGACGTACTCGTTCATGGTCTCCCCAAGCTCACTCTTGATCGCGCCGATCCGCCGGCCGCCCTGCTTGCGGTTCATGATCGCCACGATGTTCTTCTCGGTCTCGGCGATACGCGAACTCGGAGTGGAAGGCATCGGCATCTGCAGCGCCTGCGTCGCGCCGTGCAGGCCCGACCGCCGGCCGAACACCAGCGTGTCGAGCAGCGAGTTCGCGCCGAGGCGGTTACCGCCGTGGACCGACACGCAGGCCACCTCGCCGGCGGCGTACAGGCCCGGGATCGTCGTCTGGCCGTCTGAGTCGGTCTTGACGCCGCCCATGATGTAGTGCATGCCGGGCTTGATGTGGATCGGCTCGCGCGTGATGTCGACGCCGGCGAAGTCCCGGCCGATGTTGACGATCTCGCGGAGCGCCTCGAGCGTCCGGCGCCGCGGCACCTTCGTGATGTCGAGCGCGACCGTGCCATCGTCGAATCCGCGGCCCTCGTTGATCTCGGTCTGCTCGGCGCGGGACACGACGTCGCGCGAGGCGAGCTCGAACTTGTTCGGCGCGTACTTCTCCATGAACCGGTCGCCCTCGGCGTTGAGCAGCCACGCGCCCTCGCCGCGAGCGCCCTCGGTGATCAGCAGACCGTTGCCGGCGAGCGTCGTCGGGTGGTACTGGACCATCTCCATGTCCATGAGCTTGGCCCCGATCCGGTAGGCCTGGGCGATCCCGTCGCCGGTGACGATCAGTCCATTAGTGGTGGGCTGGTATACCTGGCCGGCGCCCCCGGACGCGAGGATCACGGCCTTGGCGTTGAACACCTCGAGGGCACCGTCGCGCAGGTCGCGGCAGATCGCGCCGACACAGCGGCCGTCCTCGTCCTGGAGCAGGTCAGTCGTAAACCACTCCTCGTAGCGGTCGATCTGATCCGAGCGCTTCATCAGCTGCTCGTAGAGGACGTGCAGGATGGCGTGGCCGGTGATGTCTGCGACGTAATACGTCCGTGCCGCCGACGCGCCGCCGAAGGCGCGCGTGCCAAGGTGGCCGGTCTCGTTGCGGTGGAACGTGACGCCGATGTGCTCGAGGTACAGGATCTCGTTGGGCGCCTCCCGGGTCATGATCTCGATCGCGTCCTGGTCGCCGAGGTAGTCCGAGCCCTTGACGGTGTCGAACGCGTGCGACTCCCAGGTGTCCTCGGGGTTGAGGGCGGCGTTGATCCCCCCGGCGGCCGCCACCGAGTGCGAGCGCACAGGATGGACCTTAGAGACGATTGCTACAGATGCCCCAGCCTCTGCGGCGGAGAGGGCCGCACGCTGGCCGGCCAGGCCGGCCCCGATGATCAGCACGTCGTGTGATGGCACGGCGGCGAATTCTAGGTGGGAGGCGGGTCGGGCGCGTGGCGGCTGGAAGTTGCTCGCCCGAGCGCGCGTTAAGTCCTCGCCTGAATCTCTACAAGGACTCGATATGGCCGTGTACGACTGGGTAGGGGCGAGCTCGGCGCGCGTGGAGCGCGCCAGCGGTTCGCCGGCTGAGACGCTTGCTGCGGATGGCAGGCTGCTTAGCTGGCTCGCGGGCATGCTGGCGCAGGATCGGCATTACCACACGGTCATGGCCACGCTCACGGCGAGCGAGAATTACCCGAGTACGATCGTGCGCGCGGCGGCGGCCTTCGTAGGGGGCGAGCACTACTTCTTCGACGCGCCAGCCGCAGGACACTGCGGGGAATGGTCGTTTCCCCGGTCTGGGACGTTGCCCGCCCTCCAGGCGAAGTTCCTCGCCCAGATGAAGCGGTTGTTCGCCGCCGACATCGCCGACTGGCGGCCGAACGGGGGATCGATGTGCGAGCAGGCGGTCGTAATGGCTGCCTGCAGGGGCGGCGAGGCGTTCGTCGAGCTGGCGCCCGAGGACGGCGGGCACTTCGGCGCCGGGGTGCTCGCGGAGCGGCTTGGGATCGAGTCGTTCGCCTTCCCGATGCGCGGCGATCTGATTGACGTCGAGCGGACCGTCAGCCTCGTCGAGCAGCATCGCAGCATTCAGTTGCTGCTGGTTCAGCCTTCGCACTGCCGCCGGCCGCAACCGGTCGAAGAGCTCGCGAGCGCGCTCGGCGAGCGCGTCACGCTCGCGGTCGACATCAGTCACACGGCGGGTCTGATCGCGGGCGGGCTGCTTCCGCAGCCGCTTCTCCAGGGGGCGGACATCCTCACGTTCAACACGCACAAGACCCTGCCGGGGCCGAACAAGGGCGTGATCGCCTTCGCCGATCGCAATCATCCCCTCGCCGAGATCATGTGGGAGACCATCTGTCCGCAGCTGCAGTCGAACAGCCACCCCGAGTGCCTCCCGGGGCTGGTCATCGCGCTCGAAGAGATCGCCACCTTCGGTCGCGCCTACGCGGAGCAGGTGATCGCCAACGCCCGGACGCTCGCGCACGTGCTCGACAGCAATGGCGTCAGCGTGCCCGGCATGGAGTACGGCGGAACGGAGACGCACCAGGTACACGTGAGAATCGGTGCGGCCAAGGCCGCGAACCGGCTCGCCAACGAACTGCTGCCGACGTGCGGGTTCCGCACGAACTCGGTGAACATCCCGGGGACCGACGGCGAGTTCGGTCTTCGGCTCGGCTCCCAGGCATTGACGCGGCGGGGATTGACCGAGGTCGAGTTCGCCGAGCTGGGCCGACTGCTGGCGCAGGCGACGCGATGGACAGCGGACGCTCCCCGCATCCGCCAGGGGGTAGCCGAGTTGCTGATCGACTATCCGCTGTTCCCGCTCCGCTTCAGCTTCGATCAACTCGAGCACGGTGAGCACGTCGGGAGGCTGCTCCACGAGGTGTTGCGCTAGATCTGACGGCGGGGCCGGCGCGAGCCGGTAGGCCGGTAGAGACCGACGACGACGTCGTGTGCCGCGACCGTCCTCGTGTGCCGCGACCGTATCGCGATGGCAGGACCGCGCTGCATCGACCTGCGTCCGCGAGCATGCCACCGCCGGGGTGATCCACCTGGACTGGCTGGACGCCTGGATCGCGCTGGTCCAGCGCTTCGTCGCGTCTCGCTGACGTGCAAGGAAGCAAGGGCCGCGCCCGTTGAGTGGTGGAGCGTTATAAGCGGCCTGACGTTAGGGGTTTGAGGTGTCGGTGACACAGTCCCGAGAGGAAGACGCGGTAAGCACACTCGCGCCGTCGGCCCATCCGCCGCGCCGCCGGGCGGCCGGACCCTTCAGTCCGCTGTCCTGGCGCAGTCCGATCCGCGGACCCTGGCTGACTTCGTTCCTCGGCACCCTGCTGATTCCGGGGTTGGTCGTGATGGCCGTTACCGGCTTCCTCGATCACTGGGCCCACTACCCGGAGTTCGCGGGCAACGGCACCGTGGGTCCGGGGGGCGACGTCCCGGTGCTCTTCCACTTCCCGTCGTCTTGGCCGTCATGGAGCTACGCGGTGACCGAGGGCACTCATTCGACGCTCGGGCTGGCGCTCACGCCGATCGTGCTGGCCAAGCTGTGGTCGGTGATGCCAAAGCTCTTCCGGCGGCCGGCGATCACGAGCGCCGCGAGCGCGATCGAGCGCATATCGATGCTGATGCTGGTAGCGAGCGTGTTGGTCGAGTTCGCCACCGGGATCGTCAGCATCGACAACTACTACCGCTATAACTTCGACTTCAACACGGTCCACTACTACGGCGCGTGGGTCGTCGTTACGTTGGTCGTCCTGCATGCTTGCCTCAAGCTCCCGGTGATGCGCCGGGCCTACCGCGAGCGCGGCGTCCTAAAGCCCCTGCTGGACGGCGTGGGCCAAACCAAGCCTGAGGCCCCGGACAGCGGCGGCCTCGTTCCCGTCGACCCCGCCGCCCCGACGATCAGTCGCCGCGGCCTGCTTGCCATGGTAGGCGGCGCGTCGCTGACCATCTTCGCCGTGCAGGTGGGGTCCTCCATCGGCGGCCCGTTCCGCAGCCTGGCGTTGCTGGCACCTCGCGGTCGCGTGTTCGGAACCGGCCCGAACGACTTCCCGGTCACGGGTACAGCCGCGGCGGCCCAAATCACGTCGGCAATGACAGGCCCAAACTGGCGTCTCACCGTCGTCGGGGCACGAGCGATCTCGTTGAGTCGCCAGCAGCTACTCGCGATGCAACAGTCCACCCGTACCCTTTCGATCACGTGCACGGATGGCTGGTCGACGACCCAGCACTGGAACGGGGTGGCGCTCGCCGACCTCGCCCGCTTGGTGGATGCGCCCAAGGACGCGATCCTGCACGCGGTCTCGCTCGAGGCGCCGTCCGGCCGGTTCCCCCAGGCACGCTTCAGTCGCTCGCAATTCACCGACCCGAGGGCCCTTCTGGCCTTACAGGTGAACGGCGTCGACCTCTCGATCGACCACGGCTACCCGGCGCGGGTGATCGTGCCCAACGTGCCCGGGGAGCTGAATACGAAATGGGTCCGCGAGCTCAGCTTCGAGGCCGCATGACGTATATGAGCAGAACATCGCGACGCTTCGGAGCCAGGTACGGCGCAAGTCCGTTGCACCTGGTTGGCCATCTCGCCGCTTTCGCCGTCGCAGCGCTCGCGTTCGACCGGATCTTCAGCGGTGGTCACGTGAAAGAGCTGGTCATGTGGTACCTCGGGTTCGTTATCGCGCACGACCTGATCTTCGTCTCCGCCTATACCGGCCTCGATCGTCTCTTCCGAGCGGCCGTCGTCCGCATGCCGGGCTCGAGTCGTACCGGCATACCCGTGATCAATCACATACGGGCGCCAGCGCTGATTTCAGGGCTGCTCCTGATCATCTACTTCCCACTCGTCTCCCGCCTGTCCGACGCCGATTACTTTGCCTTGAGCGGTCACCATCTCACGACGCACTACCTGCGCAACTGGTTGCTGATTACGGTGGGGCTGTTCGCCGGCTCTGGCGTCATCTATGCTCTACGGATCGCCCGGGCGTGGGTGCGCGCGCACTCCTGACACCTTATGAACGATGTCTCGCGCTCACGCCCCCATCCGGCGATGGACGTCATTCGACGTGCGCCAGCGCGTCTACTGGCGAATCGGCCGAGGCGCACGCCGCGTTAGTGGGCGCGGACCGCTCCTTGTAGCGATAGGTGACAGTCTCACCGACCCGGGCAGCGGCTCGACCCTACCCTGGCAGGTGTGGCTACACAGAGTTGCCCGAACCGGCTACAAGACCGTCAATCTGGGTGTGTCTGGCGAGACGACCGCGGATATGAGTCGGCGCATCGAGCAGATGATGAGTGAGGGACTACCGGAGATCGCGGTCGTGTTTGGCGGCGCAAACGACGCGTTCTTCCGCATTGATCATGTTGAGACCGAGCAGAACGTGGGCTTCATGGTCGAGTGGCTGAGAGACCGGGGGGCCCGGAAGATCGTTCTGATCAGTCCCGGGCTGCTGAACTGGAGTGAGGATGCCAGTGGCTCGACTGCCCCGCTCGACGAGGTGCGGTGCGTGCTCGCCGAGGTCGCGAAACGCCACGGCGTGATCTTCGTTGACCTTGCCCGCTTCCTCCGGGATCGCCTCGACCGCGGCGAGGATCTCGACTTCTCGCGCGTGCCGTATCGTCAGTCGCGGTCCTGGCACGTGAAGGACGGCGATCCACACTTCAACGCCTACGGCCAGCGGCTGGTTGCCGAAGCATTCCTGGCGGCAATGCGTTGAGCAGACGCTCGCGGTGGCGGTGAGGAGCTTGGGGGTGATTCGTGCGCGCGGGCTCGTGGAGGGTGCGGGCGCTGTGCCGTTCGAGCCCGAGGCGGTCCTCGAGTGTCCAGAAGAGACCTCGTCGCCGAGGAGCTCGTGGCCGATCGCACCATCGATCTGATCGCCCAGTCGCGTTGGTGCGGAGACGGGCTGGGCGCGAGCGCACGAGTGTGGCGTTGACCGGAACGCGGCGCGGGGACGAGCCGGCGGCATGTGGACAGGAGTGCCCGCTGGAGCGCCGTCCGCTGCCTGACCCAGGCGCATCCGAGGTCCTCGCGTGGCTGCCGCGCACGATGAGCGCCGCCGTGGTCGCGACCACCGGTGATAAGCGCCGGCTCGGAGCCGCGTGGTGGCACCTGCACGAACCATCACTAATTCTGGCCACGGATGGGTCGCCACTGCCCGAGTTGAGGATGGCCGTCGCCGAGGACGCGCGTGGTCACGGTGTCGGCACGGCCCTGATCGAGGTCGCTGCCACCAACGCCGCACTGCATTTCACCGCGCTCGCGTTGAACCTCCACCTCCACAACCCCCGCTACGCGTCCGCCGGCGACTTTCGAGTCGCGGCAAAGGCCACGGATGGTTCGGCGTACGATGACACGCGAGCTGCGCGGCCGAACCTTCATCCGCGTGAAATGATCAGCACTTCAGCCGCGCCTCTTGGTTTCACGCAGCGCGCGGCCAGTTCCGGCAGGGCCCCGATTGCCCTGCCGGACTCCCTGGTGTACGTCGTAACCTGCCTCACGCCCGAATAGGGCGTGAGTAACTAAACCCGGCGCACGGCGCCAGCCTGGTCCGGCTTACGGACTCGGCGTGCAGCCCCCTGTCGTCAGGTTCGGGTTGAGCTGCTGGGGGAACGCCCAATCGCCGCTCCCGCCGCACTTGTTCACCTGCGTGAGGCTCTGGACGCTGCCGATCGTCGTGATCGACGGCAGTTCGTAGAGCTTTTTCATTTAGCCTCCCGTTCGATGCGTCCGCCCTGCGAAACGCATGGTTTATAGATAATACGATCTTGCCGTGTATGAACAACCGCGGAGCGTACGGTTTTCGGATGAAGTTTCCGGACACCGCGGAAGCTCCGAACGACCTCACCGCCTGCGAGTCGACGGCGCCGGTAGTCGCCATTGAGTGGCGACTGGCGACGACGATCGCGGACCACGCCGAGGTCTACAACGACAAGATCTCGTTTGGCGCGACGCGCGCGACGAGCATCTTCATCGATCGCGATCCGCCGAGCATCATGTTTCACCTTCCCGAGCTGCCGGTGCGCGACGCGCTCATACATCCGCTCGGCACGGTCCCCTTCGCCCTCCTCGCCCGATGGCGCGGCGACGTCACGCTGCACGCGGGGGCCTTTGCGACCGCGGCGGGTGCCTGGGCCGTCGTCGGCCATCGCGAGGCGGGAAAAAGCACGCTGCTGGCTTCGCTCGCCAATCGGGGGGTGCGCCTGCTCGCGGACGATCTCGTCGCTGTACTCGACGGCCGCGTCTGGCCAGGCCCCGGGTGCGTCGACCTCAGGCCGGATGTAGCGGCGCGGTTTGCGAGCGCCCGCGACCTCGGCATCGTCTCGGGTCGCCGGCGCTTCCGTCTCTCCACGCCGACGGAGACCCGACGCCTGCCGCTGCGCGGGATATTCGTCCTGGCCTGGCACGATCGAGCCGGCGTGCGCGTCGAACCGCTGAAGGTTGAGGAGCGGCTTCGACTCCTCTACGACCTCGAGTACGTGGCTCTGGTGGGCCCCGCGGACCCGCGTGCGCTGATGGACCTGGTCGAAGTGCCCGCGTGGCGAGTGAGCCGGTCCCGCGACTGGACGGAGACCAACGCCAGCCTCGATGCCGTTATGGATCTCGCCAGCGCACACTGTTAAGCACCGCCCGCGAGGAACCCCGCCTGAAGCATCGTGAGCGAATGCATGCTCGGACGCTCGCTCCTCCACGCCGACCGGACCTCCTCCGGATCGGCCACCGACGGATCGATCCCGGATCCGTCCCACGCATCCGCAAACGCCCGGCTGCCCGCACCGGCCGAAACCTCAGTGAAGACGGCCTTGTCCGCGCGCCGAATCACCGCGTCGGGCAGCAGCTTGCCGAAGTGAGCCTGCATCGCCTCCCCCCGGCTCCGGAACCCTTCGCGCGGGGCGTGGTAGCCGACAGCGCGCACATACATCGGGTCGAAGAACGGCTCGACCAGCATGGTTCCGGCATCGTCGGCAAAGCGCCGGAACGTATCCGCGGCCACCTCGCGGAACCGGCTAGAAAGGTAGATCTCCAAGTCGGCGCGCCACGAGCCCGCGAACCTCATATCTGCCCCGAACCGCCGACGCAGCGCGCGCGCGGCCGCGGGCCTCAACCACGGTGGACCGAACCGAGAGAGCCGTTCGTACGTCGCTCGGCGGGCGACGCCGGGGAGCAACGAGAACGCGAGTGCCTTGAGGTCCATCCGGGCCGGCAACATCCGACCCCGCCGAATTCTGGCGATGCGGAGCCACATCCACGGGCTGAACAGTTCATCGCCGCCGTTGCCGGTGAGCAGCGAGCCACCGGACGCCAGGCGCATTAGCGGCAGCAAGCTGTGGGCGTTCGGCGGCCAGTAGAGACCGTGCTTCTTCAGCGCCACCTGGGCCGTCGGGCCGATCACGTCGAGGTCGAGGTGATCGTCGAGAATGATCCAGTCCGCGAGGCGGAGGTGACCGACCGTCAGTTCCTGCCAACTCGTCTCCTGGGTCCGAGGGTGCTGCGGGAATCTGAACGTGACCGGCACCGGGTCCGCCAAGCCGCGCCGTCGTGCCAGATGCGTCGCGGCCGCCAACAATGCTGATGAATCACGGCCACCGGAGTACGCCACGAGACAGGGCGTCCGCTGAAGCGCCGGAATCAGGGCGTCCTCGAGTGCCAGCTCCGGAGTGGAGCCGTCGAAGACCGTCGAATCACAGCGGTTCGGCGTCCGCCGCTCATTCAAGAGGATGCCCGTATGGATCTCGAGAGGGTCGAGCTCAACGGCTTGCGTGTCGGCGGTGACCGCAGTCATGCAGCGACCTCGAGAGGTGCACGGTATGCAGAGGCCTGAAGCTCGAACAGCTCTGCGTACCGGCCGTCGCGCGCCATAAGCTGGTCGTGATTGCCGACCTCGCTGATGCGACCCCTCTCCAGCAAATAGATCCGATCGGCGTTTCGGACGGTCGAGAAGCGATGAGACACAAGCAAGACGGAGCGCCCCTCGGCCAGGTGACGCATTCGAGTGAACAAGTCGTGCTCCGCTCGCGGGTCTAGCGAGGCCGTCGGCTCGTCCAGGATGAGGAGCTCGCCGCCGCGGAAGAATGCGCGCGCCAGCGCGACCCGCTGCCACTGACCGACCGATAGCTCCTGACCGCCGAAGAACTGTCTGCCGAGCCGCGTCGCATAACCCTGTGGGAGTCCGGACAGGAAGTGGTGCGCTCCCGAGTGGATTGCCGCGTCCCTGATGTCGTTGTCATGCAGCTGCCGGTCCACGCGGCCGAGGAAGATGTTTTCCTGCGCGGCTAGGTGATACTGCACGAAATCCTGAAACAAGACCGTGATCTGATCTTGAATGTCCTCGCGCGGAAATTCCCGGGCGTCGATCCCGTTCCACAGAAGCTCGCCGGCTGTGGGCTGATAGAGCTGGCTCAGGAGCTTGACGAGGGTTGTTTTCCCCGAACCGTTCTCGCCCACCAGAGCCACCACCTCGCCCTTGCCGATTTCGAGCGACACGTTGGACACCGCGAATCGGTCAACGCCCGGATAGGCAAAAGAGACCTCATCGAGGCGCACGCCGTTGAACGTGCTACCGCCCGGCGCCGAACGGTCGGTCGTGTTCACGTTCCGCCGGTCGAGATCGGAGGTGGAACTCTCGCGCCGAGCGGCGTTCACAGAGAGGAAACGGTGATAGTCGTCGATGAACATGCCGCATTCGATGAGGTTTCCGAGGCTGCCCATGATCGTGCTCATTCTCGAACCGAGCTGCTGCATCGCCACGGCGGCAGCGACGGCCGTGGGGAGAGTCATGTACCGGTGTCCGATCAGCCAGGCCAACGACCCGATCGCGATAGCAAGACCAATGGCGCTGGCCAGATTGGCGATGAGGGATACCTTCACGCGCTCGCGAACGAACGCCCGCATCTGTCGCAGCCGGTCCTCGGTGAGGTCGTCGTAACGCTGGCGAAGGAACGAGATCGATTGAAAGGCGCGCAGCTCCTTCGCCGGCGACCGACCCGTGAGAAGGTCCATCAGGTACTGCCGCTCGCGGTTCTGCGGCGTCAGTTCCCATTCGAACAGGAAGGCCTTGCGGCCGTTCAGCATCGCGCCGAGCAGCACTGGCAGGCCCGCCAGCGCGACCAGCGGCACGAGCACAGGCTGCAAGAGCAGGAGCGCGACCGCGATGGCCGCGGTCGTGAGCAAGCTCGTGAAAAACGCGGTGACGCTCGACACCATCTGGATCGAGCGCACGAGCGCTGAGGTCTGAGCTCGCTCGAGCTGGTCGTAGAACGATGCCATGTCGAACGCCTCCATCTCCACGGCGGTCGACACATCGATGATCTGGCCATGGATGTTCTTTCCAACCAGTTCGACTAGCAGCAGCTGCTGGTGGGTGGTGATCGATGCGGTGGCGCTGGAAAGGACGGTGATCGCCACGAGGATCGCGAGGTCGACGATCAGCGTGGTGGGCGACCCGCCGTGCGCGAGGCTGGCGATGCCGCTCACGCTCTGCCGAACGACGAGTAGCTGGACGACCGTGGCGACGCTGGCGAATCCCTGCAGCGCAACGCTCGCCAGTGATTGGCGTGGGCTGGCATGCCAGAGCAGCGTCAGCGCTTGGCGGATCAGCTCGGGGAGGTGCCGGATGGCCAGCCGACGGTTTGCCGGTGTCGAGAGGTCTGCGGCGGTGATCGGCCCGCGCCGAGCGATGGTCGCGCCTGTCGCCTCTGATGTCACAGCTCTACCAAGCGTTCGTGCGCCGCGTCCGTTGGCAGCAGCGGCCGGCCTCGGTGCTCAACCCATGCGTGGGCCGAAAACGACGGCTCGCTCCGGACGCCGATCACCAGCCGAGCTGAAATCTGCCGGCGGGCAAGGAGCCTGGTCAGAACGAGTGCCCGGACCAGGCACACGCCATCGCCAGGCGCGTGGCGGAGCAGAGTCTGCACGGCGAAGCCGAGCCGCAGCGAGAGGTCTCCGTCGAGCGTCGTCGCGTCCCGATATGCGCCCGGGCGCTCACCCGCCCGGAGAGCGCTCACCAAGGTCGGCAGCTCAGCGCGGGAGATCCTCCGACGAACCGTAAGATACGCGGCGAAGACCTCGACGGCGAGGCTGGCCCGCGCCCAGAAGGAAAGCGGCCGGCTATTCCAGCGTTTAGCGGTCGGCGAGAGCGGCAGCGGCCTGAGCCGGGGCAAAGCCTCGGCGACGACTGCGAACGTAGAGACCTTGGTGATCACGCGGACGGATCTAGCTCGAGTAGACCATGTGCTGCGAGCTCCGCGCAGTACCGGCAAAGCTCGTGCAAGAGGCGCTCCTCGGACCGGTCGTACTCGGCGGCCAACCGTTCAACGACGGTCTGCACCAACCCACACTCGGCCAGTAGTTCGAGCATGCGCCCGCCCGTCGAGTTCAAGCTGTGATAGAGCCCCGTTTCGAGGTTCAGCAGGAGCGCTTCGGCCGAGAACGTGCGAAACACGACGTGCGCCGGTAGTCGCACCACTGTGCTCCCGGTGATCGCAGCCCTTTCGCCAGCCGCGGAGGTTGGCGCCGCGAGGACGTTTGACTGCCTCATAGATTCCCTCCCGTGCAGCGGATTTGCGTCCCCCATACCACCCTAGGAACGAGAGGATCGGGCGGGTACTTTCGTCCGACCGTGCGGCCGCTTATGCCGGGACGCGTTTCAGCTCGTGCCAGCGCTCGGCCGGTGCGCGCTCGTCGGGCGCTGCAAGCCACGCGTGCGCCCTCAACTCGTCCTTTGGGGACGTCACGCCGATCACGACATCACGCATGACCCCGCGTTTGCGAAGCAGCGCTGACGCATGAGCGCGGCCTCGAGGCACGGGGCTCGACTGAGCCGCGGGACCACCTCGACGCCGCGGACGGCTGCCGACGGAAGTCGCGGGGCGGCATGCGGAGGTATGCGCCCCGCTCGAGGAGGCTACGCGCGTCACCAACGCAACGATGCGTCCACCAGAGAGTCGTGCGCTCGTCGCAGTCGCCGGTCACGACCGAAACTCCGAGACGGTCTTGAACGGGTGTCTCAGCGCCTGTCGGGAGCGCAGCCACTGCTCGTCGCGATTCTCCCATTCGTAGCGTCGTGCCACCTTGAGAACCTCGGCTCCAACGGCGGCCGGCGCCGCGCGCCCGGGCAGTGCCCACGGCGGGGCGGCGATCCGCGCGAGCGCGCGCTCCGCCACGCGCGGCTCCCGGCTGCTCAATAGGTGGCGAGCCCAGGTCCGCAACGGCATCGACGGCGCACGCCGGGCTAGCAGCGCGTCGATAGCGGCTGAAGTGGTCCGCCACAGACGGTCGCAGCCCCAGCCGCGTGCGATCTCATCGGCCTGGTTTAGGTCGGCCTCACTGAGCGCGGCGGCGATATCGATCAATTGGCCGAGGCACTGAAGGGGGCCGTGCGCCCACGCGTGCACGGCAAGGAGCACGGCGTGGGCGGCGGGGACGAAGCCTTCGATGCCTTCGACGCCGGTGCGGCTCGGCTGAGTCAAGCCCTGTAGCTCGCGGTTTTGGGGTTTCGGAAGCCCGCCAATCCACTTCACCGTGCTGTGGAGTTCGATCGTGAGCGGAACGCCCGGCAACGCCAGGGGTGGCGCGTGGTGGGCGGCGTCGCACTTGCCGACCTCAATGAACCCGGCACCGCGAAGCGCGGCGAAGGCAGCGCCAGCGTCGGGCGTCAACACGTCCAGATCGCCGAACGGCCGGCATTCGGCGGACGGGTAGCTCGCGGCTACCTCGGGTCCTTTCATCAATACCAGCGGACCGTCGACCGCCGAACGCATCATCGCTAGGAGATGCGGAACGGCTAGCGCTCGCATCGCTGTGATTCGTTCAGCCTCGCGTAGCCCGGAATCAACTTCCAATCCGCGGGCTCGGAGTTGCCTGGCTGCGAGCAGTTCGAGGCGGTGGTGGCGGAGCGCGCCGATGCCGGGGGCACGCATCACCAGCTCGTCGACTGCTGCCCAGAATTGGGGTGTCATGACGCTCATCCCGACGCTCCTGTCAGGACCAGGAATCCTTTCTTCATGCGCAAAACCGCCATGCGGAGAAGGGATCTGTCGGGGCTCTCCTCATGAGCCCTCAGTTCCTGTGGAGAACCTGATCTACTTCGCCCGTCTGCACGACCTGTGGCTGGCGCAAGCGCGCCGGCGGAGCTGCGAGCCGGGAGCCTGCAGAGGGCGCGAGCCGAAGTCGTCTTCACCGCGGTGTTGGCACCAAGCAGGGCGTGGATCTGGCTCGGGCCGCTCGCCAACTCGACCCGTTCCAGCGCCGTCCGGTTATCAAACCTGCAGACCAACTTGCCTTACCAGTACAGCGTCGCTTCCCCGTTCATATCGAATGAACGTCAGGTCGCTCGGCCTGCTTCTGCGCTCGACTCACCCGTCTGCTCGTGCTAATAATGCTGGTCCGCCGGAGCCTGCGCGCTGGGACCGACGAGAAAGCAGCGCGCATTATCCAGTCTGCCGATATGGTCCCCGGGACGGCGGCGGATCAGCGCTAGCGTGGCTGACGGGCGGCGGTGATTTCGCCAACGGAGGAGGCGCGGTTTGTCAAGAAAGATATTTGGTGGGCTATTGCTCTCGCTAACTGCGATCGTGACGATCGGAGTTGCTGTCGCCCTCGCCGCGAAGCAGCGCCACGGTCATTCTGGCCGTCCCGTGCACACGCGCCTTCCCAGGATCTCCGGTACCCCTGAGGTCGGAATCACTCTGCACGCGTCGTCGGGCCGCTGGATTGGGGCCTCAAAGCTCGTCTATCACTGGGAGCGCTGCAACGCGGGAGGAGCGAAGTGCAAGCTGATTCATCGTCCAGGCTCGAAGAGACCAAAGCGACGCCTGCGCGCCAACGCGTACACCCTCACGAGCGCGGACCTCGGTCATACGATCCGCGTCACCGTCGTCGGCAGCAATCGTCACGGTAGTAGCTCCGCGAGCTCACGCCCGACCGCCATCATCGACCGGTCTGCCGCGGGGACGCCGGGTTTACCGAGTCCGAGCCCTGGACCGATATCGAACCCGGGTTCGCCATCGGCGCCTCACTTGCATGTGGTGGGGGACAAGTTGGTGAATGCGGCTGGGCAGGCGGTGGCGTTGCATGGGACGTTCATCACGGGATCGTCGTATGCGTGTGAGCAGAATGGGGGGTATGGGTTCTCGGATACGCCGATCGGTGACAGCCTGTATGCGCCGATGGAGGTGTGGAAGATGAACTCGTTTGAGTTGCTGCTCAATCAGGATTGCTGGCTGGGGATTAATGGTGTGCCGGCGGCGTATTCGGGGCAGAACTACATCGATTTCGTGAAGGCTCAGGTCGCGAGCATGGAGAAGTACGGGATCTATCCGGTGCTTGTGTTTGGCGAGGGGGCTCCGGGAACCGACACGCCGAATTGGTACGCGACCGATGCGGGCGAGGAAGAGATGCCGAACAGCAGCCATTTCCCGTTGCTGTTCGAGGAGTTGGCCACCGAGTTCAAGAACGACCCCAATGTGATCCTCAAGTTGTACGAAGAGCCGTACCCGAACTACAGCAACGACCTCTCGACCTGGAAATGCTGGAGCCAAGGTGACGTTCAGTACTCGACCTCGTCTGATTCGTCGCTGCCGGCCGGGTGGGAATCGAGTCCGGGCACACAGAAGGCGCCCACTCCGACCTCGTCGAGCTCGCATTGCGACCTGACCGATGACGCCGGGCATGCCTACACGGCGGTGGGGATGCAGTCGCTGATCAACGTCATCCGCGGGACGGGCGCGACCAACGTCATCCAGGTGCCCGGCGTGAACTTCTCGAATGCGCTGTCGTGCACTAACAGCACGTCGCCGACGTCGTGCGGGTTCTTGGACTCGGCCGACGGGGTGAAGGTCAACGACACGCTGGCCAGTCCGCAGTTGATGGCCGACACGGACAACTATCCGGGCAACGGGCAGTTCTGCGACAACCTGGCCTGCGTGACCACGACCTACGACCCGGTGGCCGCGGTGATGCCGATCGATATGGGCGAGATCGGTCCCGAGCTCAGCTCGCCGTATTCCTACTCGGTCGGCGAGCAGTTCATCGACCACTACGACAGCCTCGGCCAGAGCTACTACGGCTCCCAATGGGAAACCTGGTCGGGCATGATCAACGACTACAACGGCACCCCCGGAAGCGGCTGGGGGCAGTGGTTCCACGACCACATCACCGCAATCGGCTAACCCACAACCCCACCAAGCCACCAACCCGGGCCCCAGCGGGCCGCTTTGTGAGCTAACACGTTCCCCGGGCGCGGCTCGCGCCGTATCTAGCCGGTTTTGCCTAGTTACTTGCCGCGGGTGCGGGAGTGTCCTAGGAACTGTGTAGGCCTGAGCGAAAGAGACGTTCATGCCTTCAACCAAAGAGAAGTCTTCATTTCAGCGAGCGACTGTTCCTGTACTGCCTGGCGCCGGCGGCGAGCCCCCAGGCGAGCCGCCGGCGCCCCCCTTGGAGGGGCGAGAGCCTCGGGCCCTGAGCCAGGAGCTGGTGGACGGGGCCGTTGACGGTGCGGCTGGCCGCCGCCGGCTGCGGCAAGCTCTCGGGATGCCGTCGGATCGGCGGATCAGCGATGAGGTGATCGACGAGCTGCTCGCCGGCGCCTCGACCGAGGAGGAGATCGCCGGGCCCGGTGGGCTGCTCGCCGAGCTGACCAAGCGGCTGATCGAGCGGGCGATGGAGGTCGAGCTGACCGACCACGTCGGCTACGAGCCGCACTGCGAGCCGCCGGGCGGGGCGGCCAATCAGCGCAATGGCGCACCGCCCAAGACGCTGATCACCGAGCACGGCAAGGTCCAGATCAACGCTCCCCGTGACCGCGACGGGACCTTTGAGCCGAAGATCGTCAAGAAGCGCCAGCGCCGGTTCGTTGGGTTCGACGACAAGATCCTGGCGCTCTATTCCCGCGGGCTGTCGGTGCGTGACATCCGCGCGCACCTGGCCGAGATGTACGGGGTCGAGGTCAGCCTGGACCTGATCAGCCGGGTGACCGACGCGGTGATGGACGACGTCCGCGAGTGGGGCAAGCGGCCGCTGGAGGACGTCTACCCGATCGTGTTCCTGGACTGCATGGTCCTGAAGATCCGCGAGGGCGGCACGGTCCAGCGCCGCGCGCTGTACCTGGCGCTCGGGGTCACGCTCGACGGCGACCGCGACGTGCTCGGCATGTGGTTCCAAGAGACGGAGGGCGCGAAGTTCTGGATGCAGGTCCTGACCGACCTGAAGACCCGCGGCGTCAGCGACATCCTGATCGCGTGCGTCGACGGCCTCACGGGCTTTCCCGAGGCGATCGAGGCGATCTTCCCCAAGACGACCGTGCAAACGTGCATCGTGCATCTGATCCGCAACAGCCTCAAGTACGTGCCCCGGCGCGAGCGCGAGCAGGTCGCCCGGGATCTCAAGCCGATCTACACCGCCAAGGACGCCGACCAGGCCCAGGCCGAGCTCGAGCGCTTCGATGAGAAGTGGGGCGAGCGGTTCCCGGTCATCACCCAGGCCTGGCTGAACGCCTGGGAGTACGTGGTCCCGTTCCTGGCGTTCCCTGAGGAGGTCCGCCGCGTGATCTACACCACGAACGCGATCGAGGCGCTCAACCGCCAGCTGCGCAAGGCGATCAAGACCAAGGGCAGCTTCCCCAACGAGGACGCCGCCCGCAAGCTCGTCTACCTCGCCCTCCAGAACGCCGTCCCGCAATGGACCAGGACCCGGAACTGGACAACGGCGCTGCTCGCGTTCAAAATCCACTTCGGTGACCGTCTCCCTGACACTGCAAACTGACTGTCACAGATTGACACTCACGGAGTCACTGTTACACTTAACATAAGCCGCCTACACAGTTAACCGTGCGCCCTCGCGGGTGCGCCCAGAGTTGGAGGGCGGATATGTAGATCGTGATCCAACATAAGCTCGTCGTCGCCAGCGGGTGTGAGTCCGGTCCGGGTAGCTGCCAGGAGGCCCGGTAGCAGGCTGGCGGCTCGGTCTGGAAACGGGTCGGGTCGAAGCCCAGCGTCAGAAGCCCTTCTGGGGGAGCAACCAAGCGGTCTGCAGCATCAAGCGAAGCCTGCCGCGTCGTTAGTAGCCCGCCTTCGGGTGGGAAGAGGAGGAGCCGAGCCCGGCCGTTCGGGGCGAAGGCCACGGAAGGGGTGAAGAGCCTGGAAGCGCAGCCCTGATGAACCTCCCGGCGTATGGGGCGTTGAACGTTTGGAAGGTGGCGGCGGGAACTGGGGAGGCCCTCCCCGGCCCGGCGATGCTGCGGAGCGATCGTCGGAGCGACCCGTCCTATAACCGGTCAATCCGGGAAGTGGGCGTGGTGCCGGGTGGGCGTCGGAGGCGGCCGTATTACCGCTTGAGCGCACGGGACAACAGAACCCGGCGTGAGGGAAGGGCCGCTGCTTCGTTCATGCGTCACGCATAGGGAAGGGCCGGTGAGTGCCACATCGTGGCTAGGACCGCCAAGCAGGATTCAGTCCGAGAACTACAGCGAACGCTCTACCGGGCGGCCAAGGCCGATCCCGGACGTAAGTTCCACGCGCTCTATGACAAGGTCTACCGCAGGGACGTCTTGGAGTGGGCGTGGGGGTCGGTGCGCGCCAACAAGGGCGCGGCTGGCATCGACCGACAGACCATCGCCGACGTCGAGGAGTACGGCACCGCCAAGCTCCTTGACGAGCTGGCCGCAGACCTGAAGGACGGCAGCTACCGACCGTGGCCTGCCCGCCGGGTGTTCATACCGAAGCCTGGCAGCAGCGAGCGGCGGCCGTTGTCGATCCCTCGGGTTCGCGATCGCGTCGTTCAGGCGGCGTTGAAGACGGTGATCGAGCCGATCTTCGGTAAGCGCCGGACAACCGGCATGAGAGAAGGGAATGGAAGAGTCCTACATCGAAGACGTAGCGAGTCACGGTGGCCCCGAGTGATGCGTTGGCGACCCGCGAGGGCGCAGCGAAGCGTTCACAGGGGTGCACGCAGGCCGGTTATTGAGCCTCGAAATGGTTCTGACATTGGGGTGCCGACGCGGTCGAAGACGTCGGAAGGCAATACCGTTGGCGGCGTTTTCGCGAGCCGTCAGCGGACCCCGCGGGGTCTGAGAGCCCGGCATGTGTGTGATCTCTCCATGCTGAGAACCGGGAGATCTCACGGTCACCCGCCTGTCGTGATGGAGGGGCGGGTCGTGCGGGGAAGGCCAAGGCCGTAATCCCGTGATGGACGATCGTGAGAAGTCGGATGGTCGCGTACTACCTGTGAAGCTGCTCGAACAATGCCCAAGGCGGGGCGGCGGAGGTGGTGGAGGGAAGGCGACCAGCCAAGGGAAACGCGGCTGGCGAAACGCGCCCCGGACTCAGTGCCGGGCAAGGCGCGCTCAGTGAGCTTGGTCGCGTACGCCGCGTGGCAGCAACGGACAAGGAAGCGCGGTTCACCGCGCTCCTGCACCATGTTGACGTCGACCGCCTGCGAGCGGCGTACTTCGCGCTTCGGCCGAAGGCCGCGCCCGGGGTGGACGGGGTCACGTGGGCGGACTACGGTGTGGATCTCGAGGAGAATCTTCGGGACCTGCACGCTCGGGTTCACAGGGGCGCATACCGGGCGAGGCCGTCGCGGAGGGTGTACATACCAAAGCCCGATGGGCGGCTGCGGCCGCTCGGTGTCGCCGCGTTGGAGGACAAGATCCTTCAGCGGGCGCTGGTCGAGGTGCTGAACGCCATCTATGAGACGGACTTCCTGGGCTTCTCCTACGGGTTCCGGCCGGGTCGCAGCCCGCATTACGCGTTGGATGCGCTCGCTGCCGGGATCGTGGGCAAGAAGGTGAACTGGGTGCTCGACGCGGACTTCCGCGACTACTTCTCCAGCCTCGACCATCAGTGGCTTGAGCGGTTTGTGGAGCACCGGATCGCGGATAAGAGGGTCCTGCGGCTGATCCAGAAATGGCTGGCCGCGGGGGTCATCGAGAATGGGTCATGGACGGCGTTTGAGGAAGGTGTTCCGCAAGGGGCTTCAGCTTCACCGCTCCTGGCGAACATCTACCTGCATGTGTGTCCTCAAAGGAAAGCGAGGCGATGTAGAAGGTCGTGTTGTGATCCGTGCTGTGCCAGTGATGGAGGTAGGTCCTCCGGGTTCGCCGTGCAGGCGGGGAGCCCAAACCGCCGTAATGTCATGTCGGTCAAAAGCCGGGGTGGGAAGCGATTACGGAAACGGCTCGCTGACAGCGGGTCAGGTGTGCGACGAGAAGACGAACATGGTTGAACCACTGCTGACGCATCGTAAAATAATCACAGCATCGCAACCGGGGTCGGTGCATATCTCCGGGAGAGCATCATGCGATTGGGCGTGGTGTAGCCAGAGGGCGGCCTGCGTGTCGCTCTGGTGGTGCTCGGTGTTAAGGTGGCGTGAGCTCGTCGTGGGCGCTGGCGTGGAAGAGGAGAACCTGTGTCTCGATACCGACGGCCAAGTTGCGGGGCCGGTGGCCCCTTGGCCGCGAGAGGGAGAACCTTTGGGCGGCAGAAACCGTTCGGGGCAGAGTACCGCGAGGCGCAGGGGCGGACCGGCTCGTAGTAGCGTCGAAGGCTCTGTAATGGGGCTGGAGCCAAGGGGCCGGGCAGGCCAGCTCACCCGGAAGCCAACCCGCTGGTCGGGGAGGAGTTGATGGGCCGAGCGAACCCGACGGTGAAGTCGTTTGAGATCCCGAAACGCCTCGTCTATGAGGCGTGGAAGAAGGTCCGGGCCAATGACGGAGCGCCGGGTGTGGACGCCGTGAGTACCAGCATGTTCGAGAAGCGTGAGGGGGATCACCTCTACAAGCTCTGGAACAGGATGAGCGCGGGCAGTTACATGCCTTCGCCGGTGCGTGCGGTGGAGATACCGAAGGATCATGGGACGGGAGTCCGGGTGCTCGGAGTGCCGAATGTGGCCGATCGAATCGCCCAGACCGCAGCTGCGTCGCTGCTGGAAGAGAAGCTAGAGCCGATCTTCCATCCCGACAGTTACGGTTACCGTCCGGGGCGCAGTGCCCATGACGCGCTGGCCGTAACTCGTCGACGCTGTTGGAAACAGGCTTGGGTGTTAGATCTTGACATCCGCGCCTTTTTCGACAGCGTCCCGCATGATCTGCTGCTCAAAGCGGTAGCTCACCACACCCAGGAGCGCTGGGTTCTGTTGTACATCGAACGGTGGCTGAAAGCCCCCATGCAGATGCCCGACGGAACCCTGGTCGCTCGTGAGCGAGGTACCCCTCAGGGGTCGCCGATCTCACCTCTGCTGGCCAACGTGTTCATGACGTACGCGTTCGACATGTGGATGACCCGGGAACACCCGGGCGCACCGTTTGAGCGCTATGCGGATGACATTGTGGCTCACTGTGACACCGAGATGCAAGCCCGAGGGCTATGGGTTGAGGTCGCCAAGAGACTCAAGACGGTAGGTCTTGAGTTGCACCCCGAGAAGACCAAGGTCGTGTACTGCAAAGACGCGAACCGCCCAGGAGACTCGGAGCACACCAGCTTCGACTTCCTGGGCTATGCCTTCCGGGGACGGCTGGCGCGAGGGCCGCGAGGTTACTTCATGAGCTTTGCGCCCGCGATCGCGCCGGCAGCACGAAAGGCGGTCAGCCATACGATCAGGGCTTGGCATCTTCGGAGCCGCACGACCGAGGACCTGTCCAGTCTCGCCCGGGAGATAAACCCGCAAGTGAGCAGCTGGATCGGCTACTACGGAGCCTTCTATCGCTCCGAGCTGCACTTCCTTGCCTTCCGCATTGATCAGCATCTCGTTCGATGGGCAAGGCACAAGTTCAAACGACTCAGGTACAGCCCTGTCCGTGCGTGGGCCTGGCTCGCTGCTGTCAAACGGCGGGAGCCAGGGCTATTCGTGCACTGGCAGCCCAAGCCGCCACCGAAGGGTCGGCCTGCAAGAGCCGTATGACGGGAGACTGTCACGTACGGTGTGCGCGCGACATGACCAGCAGCTCGGGGGTGCGAGTCCCCTGTGGAGGTTGATGGCACCAACCACAAGCCGATGGCAACTGCTCAGTCGTGAGGCTGGGTGGGGAGGAAGCCGGAGTGCGAAGTCGCGACCCTAGGAACACATGGCGCATCGGGGCCTTGGTGGCGTCGGTGGGCTGCGCGTATAAGGCGGGGCGGTCCGGGCGAGTCTGCACCACGAGGCGAAGCCCGATGTCATCAAGGGGCCGTTCCGTAAACGCGGTGGGTGTGCGATGAAGGTTGCTGGTCTTACTCGTGGAGATCTCCGCGGGTGTCCCGGGATGCCCGGTCACGCTTGGCGTGCTCGCCGGGTGGGAAGGGACGGCGATGCTCGTGAGGGCGTCGCTCGCCGTGGAGAAGTCAGCAGAGGTCGTATTACCAGCGGGATCGACTGCCGCTGGGAAGGACCGAACGCGAAGCCGAGGCGCAGGACGCTCGTGCTCGTGGGATGGACGTTGACCGCAGCCAACCCCGTGAGGGGCCTGCGCGGGAGGGTCGGAGGGTGAAGCCCGAAGATCCCCGTTCAGAGCGCAGTCCGTCCCCGGCGCCTGGCGATACCGCACCTCACCCCGCCGAGGCGAGCTTGTGGGAGCAGTTCCTGGCCCGCGACAATCTCGCTGAGGCGCTCAGACGCGTTGAGCAGAACGCCGGTGCCCCAGGCATCGACGGGATGAGCACTAAGGAGCTGCGTCCGTGGCTTAACGGCCATTGGCCGGAGGTCCGCTTGCAGCTTGACGCGGGCACTTACCGGCCGCAGCCCGTCCGCAGGGTGATGATCCCCAAGCCCTCGGGTGGTCTGCGGATGCTGGGGGTGCCGGCTGCGGTGGATCGGTTGATCTGCCAGGCCATCGCGCAGGTGCTCACGCCTGTCTTCGATCCGCTGTTCCATCCCCACAGCTTCGGGTTCCGCCCGGGGCGCTCGCAGCATCACGCTGTGGAGCGGGCACGCCAGTTCATCGCTGATGACGCGGCGTGGTGCGTCGATTTTGATCTCGATTCGTTTTTCGATCGCGTTCAGCACGACGCTCTGATGGCCAGGGTCGCTAGACGGGTCCATGACAAGCGGGTGCTCGGGCTGATCCGGGCCTACCTGGAAGCGGGCGTCATGGCTGACGGGCTGGTGCACGCGAGCGAGGAGGGAACTCCCCAGGGGTCTCCGCTCTCACCGCTGCTATCGAACGTCATGCTTGACGACCTCGACTGGGAGCTCGATCGCCGCGGGCACAGGTTCGTGCGCTACGCCGACGACGGACGTATCTACGTCCGAAGCGAGCGCGCGGGGCGGCGCGTCATGGAGAGCGTCACGCACTACATCGAGCAGCGCCTGAAGCTGCGCGTCAACCGACAGAAGTCGGCGGTCGCCCCCGCGGACCAACGACCCCTCTTGGGGTTCCAGTTCTTCCGCTACCGGGACGGCAGGATCGGTGTCACGGTCGCTCCGAAGGCTCTCAGACGGGCCGAGGATCGCCTCCGTCAGCTGACCACGCGCAACTGGGGCGTCTCGATGGAGCGGCGGATCAAGGAGATCAACCGCTTCACGGTCGGATGGACCGGCTACTTCGCGTTTGCCGACACCATCCTGCCGTTCGAGAAGCTCGAGAAGTGGCTGCGCCGCAGGCTCAGACAGGTGCGCTGGAAAGAGTGGAAGCGTCCACAAACGCGCTACCGGAACCTCCGCGCGCTCGGTATCCCCGACCACGACGCCCGCTCATGGGCGGCGTCGCAGAAGGGGTACTGGCGCGTCGCCGGATCCTGGCCACTCCAACGCGCCCTGCCGAACGCCTACTGGCACAAGACCGCTGGCCTGAAAGGGTTCACCGACCCCTACCGCCGCGTCCGGGAATGCTGAGCGAACCGCCCGGTGCGGACCCGCATGCCGGGTGGTGTGGGAGGGGCCAGGGCAAGCCTGGCCTCTACCCGATTCTGTGAGCGCCGGGGGGTGAGATTCCCCCCGGCTACTCGACTACGTCTTCGACCTCTGGGCTCACCAGTGGAGGACTCGGCACGCGCACGGTGACGTGATCATCGTGCGCTGGGCTGACGACTTCGTGGTGGGATTCGAGCACCGGGATGACGCGGAGCGGTTCTGGGCTGACCTGCGCGACAGGCTCGCGAAGTTCGGCTTGGAACTGAACGCCGAGAAGACACGGCTGATCGAGTTCGGGCGGTTCGCCTCCCGCAATCGCAGGGCGCGTGGCCTCGGCAAGCCTGAGACGTTCCAGTTTCTCGGTTTCACGCACGCGTGCGCGAAGACGAGGAAGTCGGGGCGGTTCAAGCTCAAGCGGATCACCGACTCGAAACGGGCGCGGGCCAAGCTGCGAGCGCTGAAAGGCGAAATCGAGCGACGTCGGCATCAGCCCATCCCAGAGCAGGGCCGCTGGCTTGCCAGCGTCCTGCGCGGGCACTACCAGTATTACGCGGTGCCCGAGAACACCAAGGCGCTACGCGCCTTCCGCCACGAAGTAGTCCGGCACTGGCAGAACGCGCTCATGCGTCGCAGCCAGCGCACATCGGCTACCTGGGAGCGGATGTCGCGCCTTGAGTCTCGATGGTTACCTACGCCGCGGATCCTGCATCCCTGGCCTGAGCAGCGATTTCGACGTCATCACCCGAGGCAGGAGCCCAGTGCGGTAATCCCGCTCGCTGGGATCTGTGCGGGGGGCGGGCCGAACCTGTGAGACAAGGCCCGTCCCTACCGCGACAGGCCGACATGCTGGAGTGCTCGTACGGGTTTCGGCCCCGGCGCTCTCAGCACGATGCGCTCCAGGTCCTCATTGATGAGGCGTGGGACGGCAGGCGGTGGGTCGCAGAGTCGGACGTCTCGAACTGTTTCGGGGCGATTCCGCACGACGGGTTGATGTCGGCGATCGAGGAGCGGATCAGCGATCGACACGTCCTGAAGCTGTTGCGCGCGATGCTGCGCTCGGGAGTGATGCAGGACGGGGCGGTCGAGCGGGAGGTGACGGGAACCCCCCAAGGCGGGTTATGCGCAGCTGCGCATAACCCAGCGCTGCTCATATGGGTCTCCGCTCTCACCGCTGCTATCGAACGTCATGCTTGACGACCTCGACTGGGAGCTCGATCGCCGCGGGCACAGGTTCGTGCGCTACGCCGACGACGGACGTATCTACGTCCGAAGCGAGCGCGCGGGGCGGCGCGTCATGGAGAGCGTCACGCACTACATCGAGCAGCGCCTGAAGCTGCGCGTCAACCGACAGAAGTCGGCGGTCGCCCCCGCGGACCAACGACCCCTCTTGGGGTTCCAGTTCTTCCGCTACCGGGACGGCAGGATCGGTGTCACGGTCGCTCCGAAGGCTCTCAGACGGGCCGAGGATCGCCTCCGTCAGCTGACCACGCGCAACTGGGGCGTCTCGATGGAGCGGCGGATCAAGGAGATCAACCGCTTCACGGTCGGATGGACCGGCTACTTCGCGTTTGCCGACACCATCCTGCCGTTCGAGAAGCTCGAGAAGATGGCTGCGCCGCAGGCTCAGACAGGTGCGCTGGAAAGAGTGGAAGCGTCCACAAACGCGCTACCGGAACCTCCGCGCGCTCGGTATCCCCGACCACGACGCCCGCTCATGGGCGGCGTCGCAGAAGGGGTACTGGCGCGTCGCCGGATCCTGGCCACTCCAACGCGCCCTGCCGAACGCCTACTGGCACAAGACCGCTGGCCTGAAACGGTTCACCGACCCCTACCGCCGCGTCCGGGAATGCTGAGCGAACCGCCCGGTGCGGACCCGCATGCCGGGTGGTGTGGGAGGGGCCAGGGCAAGCCTGGCCTCTACCCGATTCGAGGTGGCGGCGGGAGGAATCTGGCGATCAGTCGGCAATGCCGTGCGACCGCTGGCGCCTCCCGTCGACCCTCCAAAAACTCTTGAGGAACGAAACGGCCGCGCGGTGGTGAGCGCGGCCGTTCGTACGTGATGGGTTTGCTCTTGTCGAAGGAGCGGTTGGGAGTGTTTCACCGGATCCGGACGGCGAGGGTGTCGGTGTTGTAGGCGAGGATCGCCCACTCAGTCCAGATCTGCCGGCCTTGGTCGCCCTTGAGGCGGGATCGGTCCAGGCCGTAGCGCCGCTTGAGGTGGCTGATGCGGCCCTCCTGCCCGGTTCGGTAGCGCCGCAGCCGCCGTTGCGTGCGCTTGGAGCCTGGTTGTTGACGGCCAGCGATGAACACGGTCTTGGGTGCCAGGTCCTCGAGCGCGGCGTTCGTTGGCCCGGGCTGAAAGCCGGCGTCGAGCGCGACCTCGCGCGGAGTGATTCCGAGCCGCGTGAGCTCGGCAACGGTGTCTGGGAACATCACGACTTCTTGGGGATTGCCCGGTGCTGTTGACGCGGGCAGGATCAGTCCCCGCGCGCCGGGCTTGGTGTTCTCGGTCACCTCCGCCAACTGGCTCACGAACCCGAATTCCGTCGGCTTGCCCAGCTTGCCCTTGCGGATCGGGCGGGCGTCGGGGTCGTGAAGCGACACGATCCGGTCCTTGATCGGCTCGCCCTGAACGCGCTGACGAATCTGTCGGACGACCTTCTCGCAGCGATCGGCCATCTCCTGGATCGCCGCAGCCGCGTTGAGCCTCGCCTTCGCGCCGCGTCCACGAGCCCGCCGCCGCGCGAGGGCCGCCAGCCTTCGCGCCTCCTTGACCGAGCGCTCCAACAACTCGCCCGTCTCGGCGGTCAGCTTGAGCACCTCCTCCTTGGCTTCCCCGGAGCGGCGGCGGATCGTCCGGCTGATCGCCCGCAGCTTGCGCCCCATCGCCCGCGAGCGATCCCGCACCCGCCGCTGCGGCTCGCCGATCAGCCTCGCCAGCTTGCGGCCCTCCCGAGCCAGAGTCCTGACTCCCGCGGACGCCAGCCCCGCATCCGTCGGGTACTTCACATCGGCCTCGATCACCGTGGAGTCGATCCGCACCGCGCGGGGCCTGAACCGCTTCTCCCTGGTCGCCTGCACGATCAACGCGCGCGTGATCTCCGCCACCGTCTCGGGCCCGATCCGCCGCGTCAGCTTCCGCACCGTGGACTCGTCCGGCACCCGCTCGGTCAACGAGATCAAGCAGAACCGCCGCAGGTGAATCGAGTCCGACACCTCCGCCACCAGCGTGCGATACCCCCAGCGATAGCGCTGCTTGAGCAGCATCAACCGCACATACGTCTCGAGCGGGATCGTCGGCCGCCCCTCGCTCAGCACCAACCGCCCGGTCTCCCGGAACTCCCGCCGCCACCGCTCCACCAACGGCCACAACAACTCGGGATCGGACAGCAACCCATCCAGCGCCGCCAGATCCTCGGGCAGCTCCTTCACCTCGACCGGCAACACGTCGTCCCACAGGCACTCCGGCTGACCGGCCAAGAGCGTCAGCACACTCACCCCTTTCGACGAGAAGACCCTACACGTTGCAGGGCATTCTCACCGTCACACCGGACGGAAAAGCCCCCTCACAACGCCCTCACTTTTTCCGCGGGAGAGGGCGCACGGTTAACTGTGTAGGCGGCTTATGTTAAGTGTAACAGTGACTCCGTGAGTGTCAATCTGTGACAGTCAGTTTGCAGTGTCAGGGAGACGGTCACCGAAGTGGATTTTGAACGCGAGCAGCGCCGTTGTCCAGTTCCGGGTCCTGGTCCATTGCGGGACGGCGTTCTGGAGGGCGAGGTAGACGAGCTTGCGGGCGGCGTCCTCGTTGGGGAAGCTGCCCTTGGTCTTGATCGCCTTGCGCAGCTGGCGGTTGAGCGCCTCGATCGCGTTCGTGGTGTAGATCACGCGGCGGACCTCCTCAGGGAACGCCAGGAACGGGACCACGTACTCCCAGGCGTTCAGCCAGGCCTGGGTGATGACCGGGAACCGCTCGCCCCACTTCTCATCGAAGCGCTCGAGCTCGGCCTGGGCCTGGTCGGCGTCCTTGGCGGTGTAGATCGGCTTGAGATCCCGGGCGACCTGCTCGCGCTCGCGCCGGGGCACGTACTTGAGGCTGTTGCGGATCAGATGCACGATGCACGTTTGCACGGTCGTCTTGGGGAAGATCGCCTCGATCGCCTCGGGAAAGCCCGTGAGGCCGTCGACGCACGCGATCAGGATGTCGCTGACGCCGCGGGTCTTCAGGTCGGTCAGGACCTGCATCCAGAACTTCGCGCCCTCCGTCTCTTGGAACCACATGCCGAGCACGTCGCGGTCGCCGTCGAGCGTGACCCCGAGCGCCAGGTACAGCGCGCGGCGCTGGACCGTGCCGCCCTCGCGGATCTTCAGGACCATGCAGTCCAGGAACACGATCGGGTAGACGTCCTCCAGCGGCCGCTTGCCCCACTCGCGGACGTCGTCCATCACCGCGTCGGTCACCCGGCTGATCAGGTCCAGGCTGACCTCGACCCCGTACATCTCGGCCAGGTGCGCGCGGATGTCACGCACCGACAGCCCGCGGGAATAGAGCGCCAGGATCTTGTCGTCGAACCCAACGAACCGGCGCTGGCGCTTCTTGACGATCTTCGGCTCAAAGGTCCCGTCGCGGTCACGGGGAGCGTTGATCTGGACCTTGCCGTGCTCGGTGATCAGCGTCTTGGGCGGTGCGCCATTGCGCTGATTGGCCGCCCCGCCCGGCGGCTCGCAGTGCGGCTCGTAGCCGACGTGGTCGGTCAGCTCGACCTCCATCGCCCGCTCGATCAGCCGCTTGGTCAGCTCGGCGAGCAGCCCACCGGGCCCGGCGATCTCCTCCTCGGTCGAGGCGCCGGCGAGCAGCTCGTCGATCACCTCATCGCTGATCCGCCGATCCGACGGCATCCCGAGAGCTTGCCGCAGCCGGCGGCGGCCAGCCGCACCGTCAACGGCCCCGTCCACCAGCTCCTGGCTCAGGGCCCGAGGCTCTCGCCCCTCCAAGGGGGGCGCCGGCGGCTCGCCTGGGGGCTCGCCGCCGGCGCCAGGCAGTACAGGAACAGTCGCTCGCTGAAATGAAGACTTCTCTTTGGTTGAAGGCATGAACGTCTCTTTCGCTCAGGCCTACACAGTTCCTAGGACACTCCCCCGCGGGAAGTAGTTAGGTAGATGTCTAGGAATGGTGAGGGATTTGATGCGTTGTCCCGGTCGCTGCGCGGCGGTGCCAATTCGCGGGTCGAGCGGTCGGGTGTCGCGAGCCTAAACCGCGTATGGACATTTGTTGGAGGGGGAGGACGTTCGATCTAACGCTTTTTGGGATATCTGTGGCGCCGGCGCGGGAGCGCCGATACATTTCACGGCTGTACGTCGATTAACTCATAGCTAGTTCCCAGGGAGGGACCGGATGCGTCGGTTGACGATTCTCGCTGTGCTGTGCTTGTCGATGACCGCGGCGGTTGCCTCGGGTCAGGTGCTGCCGGATTCTGTGCGGTCGGCTTCGGCGCCGGCCGCGGGTCGCGGCCGTCACGTGAGGCACGGGACTCGAATGACGGTTCTTCTTGGTCGAAAGTCGGTCCGCCACGGCGTTCGGCGGGCGGGCGCCGGGCGTGTTGAGGCGTTTCGGTTCGTGGAGAGGCTGACGGGTTGGGGAGAAGCGATCAGCGTTTACGTGCCGGCCCACAGCGCGGCCAAGAATCTACTGGCTGGGGTCTATTCCGACCGGAGCGGCAGCCCTGGGTCGCTGCTTGCCTCGGGCTCCACGCGGGTGCCGGCGGGCGGTGGATGGGCGACGGCGGCGATCAGGCGCACTGCTCTGGTCAAGGACAGCGGCTACTGGATCGCTGTCCTCGGGAAAGGCGGGGCGCTGGATACGGGCTCTAGCCATAGCGTCTCGTGCCGGAGCGTGACGTTGAGCGAGGCCGGGCTGCCCTCGATGCCGCGGTCGTGGGCCTGGGGAACCCGATCGCGCGCGTGCATCTCGGCCTACGTCAGCGGGCAGCGTATGAACACGGTGCTATCCACAGTCGTGGGGTCCGGGGCTCCTCCCACCACCGGCACGCTGCCGACGGCGGGCGTTCCGACGACGACGGGGACAACGCCGGTGAGTGTGCCTAGCTTGCCGACCCTTCCGCCCCTCGATACTGGTGCGCCCGCGATTACCGGCACCGCTCAAGAGCGGAGCACATTGGCGGCGACTACTGGCTCGTGGACCGCGAATCCGAGCTCGTATAGCTACCAGTGGCAGGACTGCGCGATCCTCTGCTCGAACATTCCGAACGCCACCAGCGCAACCTACGCGCTGAAGGCGTCTGATGTTGGTGACACGATCGATGTCGTGGTCACCGCCGCCAACGATGGCGGCTCCACCTCCGCGACCTCAGCCCGGACCGCCACCGTGCAGAAGCTCTCAGCTCCGTCGAACACCGGGTTGCCAGTGATCAGCGGGACGGTGCGGCAGGGGCAGACGCTGTCCGCTTCGACGGGGTCGTGGTCGGGGCTCCCGAGTTCGTATGCGTATGAGTGGCAGGATTGCGTCTCGTCCTCGAGCTGTTCGAACATTTCGGGCGCGATGAGTGCAAGCTATACGCTGCAGTCCTCGGATGTGGGCGACACGATTGACGTAGTGGTCACTGCGACTAACGCGGGCGGGAGTCGGTCGGCGACTTCTGGGCAGACTCAGGCGGTGACGGCTTCTTCGGGCGGGGGTGGAACGGGGTTCTCCCCGCTGCATGTGGTGGGGGACAAGTTGGTGAATGCGGCTGGGCAGGCGGTGGCGTTGCATGGGACGTTCATCACGGGATCGTCGTATGCGTGTGAGCAGAATGGGGGGTATGGGTTCTCGGATACGCCGATCGGTGACAGCCTGTATGCGCCGATGGAGGTGTGGAAGATGAACTCGTTTGAGTTGCTGCTCAATCAGGATTGCTGGCTGGGGATTAATGGTGTGCCGGCGGCGTATTCGGGGCAGAACTACATCGATTTCGTGAAGGCTCAGGTCGCGAGCATGGAGAAGTACGGGATCTATCCGGTGCTTGTGTTTGGCGAGGGGGCTCCGGGAACCGACACGCCGAATTGGTACGCGACCGATGCGGGCGAGGAAGAGATGCCGAACAGCAGCCATTTCCCGTTGCTGTTCGAGGAGTTGGCCACCGAGTTCAAGAACGACCCCAATGTGATCCTCAAGTTGTACGAAGAGCCGTACCCGAACTACAGCAACGACCTCTCGACCTGGAAATGCTGGAGCCAAGGTGACGTTCAGTACTCGACCTCGTCTGATTCGTCGCTGCCGGCCGGGTGGGAATCGAGTCCGGGCACACAGAAGGCGCCCACTCCGACCTCGTCGAGCTCGCATTGCGACCTGACCGATGACGCCGGGCATGCCTACACGGCGGTGGGGATGCAGTCGCTGATCAACGTCATCCGCGGGACGGGCGCGACCAACGTCATCCAGGTGCCCGGCGTGAACTTCTCGAATGCGCTGTCGTGCACTAACAGCACGTCGCCGACGTCGTGCGGGTTCTTGGACTCGGCCGACGGGGTGAAGGTCAACGACACGCTGGCCAGTCCGCAGTTGATGGCCGACACGGACAACTATCCGGGCAACGGGCAGTTCTGCGACAACCTGGCCTGCGTGACCACGACCTACGACCCGGTGGCCGCGGTGATGCCGATCGATATGGGCGAGATCGGTCCCGAGCTCAGCTCGCCGTATTCCTACTCGGTCGGCGAGCAGTTCATCGACCACTACGACAGCCTCGGCCAGAGCTACTACGGCTCCCAATGGGAAACCTGGTCGGGCATGATCAACGACTACAACGGCACCCCCGGAAGCGGCTGGGGGCAGTGGTTCCACGACCACATCACCGCAATCGGCTAACCCACAACCCCACCAAGCCACCAACCCGGGTTCCGCGGAAGCCCGACAGCCCAGCGCCAGCGACCGCGGCCCCGCGCCCCGGCTCCGCAAGTAACGTTGCCTCGCGGGTCAGACGTTCCCGCGGCGGGCGACGTGGCCAACGGTCCGCAGCAGGATCTTGATGTCGTGCCACAGCGACCAGGTCGCCACGTACAGGTAATCGATCTCGACCATCTCCTGCAGCGGCACGCGTGAGCGAAGTAGCTGCCACGGACCGGTCATTCCGGGTGTCAGATGGAGACGCCCGCGGTGAAGCCCACTGATCTGGCAATCCTCCTCGACGATGAGCGGACGCGGACCAACTAGGCTCATCTCGCCGCGTAGGACGTTGAACAGCTGCGGCAACTCATCCAGTGATGTCTTGCGGAGGAACTTCCCGACGCGTGTGATACGGGGGTCGTCGTGGAGCTTGAACAGTCCACCGTGAGCCGCGCCCTTCGCGATCAGCGCGTCCTTCCGTCTGTCGGCATCGGCCACCATCGAGCGGAACTTGAAGATTGCGAACGGGCGTCCGTCGCGGCCGATTCGCGTCTGACGGAAGAAGATCGTGCCCCTTGAGTCGATCCGTATTGCGGCCGCTATGACCGCGAGCACCGGGCTGATCAAAATCACGCCGACGGCAGAGAAGATGAGGTCGAGAGCTCGCTTGAGCCGCCGAGACGAGGACGATAGGCCGAACCGTGAGACGCCGAGCATCGTCATTCCCTCGAGGTCGTGGAATGACACGGCGGAACCGACGACGTCGAACATCTGGGGCAACAAGGTGACATGTACACCGACGGCTTTGGCGACTCGCACGAGGTCGGCACTGTCAGCGTCCGCCGTGCTGCCGGCGATGATGAGTCGGTGGGCGCCGACCTCGTCGACGACCGATCGGAACGCGTGGGGATCCGCGAGCTCGGCGATGTCGTCGCCGCTCATCGGCATGCAGGCGATCACCTCGGCTCGCGCGGTGCTCGTGGCGATCTTGTCGCGAATTCGCTCGGCCTGCGCCAGCTCCCCGATCACCAGGCACCGCTCGGTGGGAAGGATTCGGCGCACGAGCGTGCGGGCGACCGAACGGGAGCACAGAACCGCGATGAAGGAGGTGGACCAGACGATGGCGATTCGCTCGCCACCGAGGCCCGCGCGACCGATGGTCGGCACGAGCATCGCGATGCATAGCGTGAACAGCCCGGTGAACGCCAGCAGCTGCGGCGCCTCATCCAACGTGGTGTGGCCAAGCCGCAGCTCATCTCGGTTGTACAGGCCGGCCAGCTGGAACACGACGATGACCACCGGGATGCTGATCGCAGCGGCGACGCCGGTGGTCAGCATCCCCAGTCCGCTCACGATGGCAAACAGCACGAACCCGACCGCAGCGGCGTCCGCGATCGCAAGCAGTCGCTGTTTGGTCGTTTCACGAGAGAAGACCGAGTCGGCTGCGGCCCACGGCCCGATGCTCATCGGCACGACGACGGGAGCGGCAGCGGGCTGGGGCTCCGGAACTGCGACGAGGTTGGGTTCGCGAACCGGCGCTCCTGCCAGAGAGTCTTCGGGTCTCGGCCAGATGGCTGCCTGTTGAGTTGACATAGTCGACCCAGGAACGCACCGGATCTCGGCCGGTTTGCGTGCCCTTAGACGAAAATCGTCCTCAAGCCATCGCCGGCGTTGCCGACCCGCGCCCGATCTCTGGGACGTCGGGGTCAGCCCGGAGCTTTTGATCCAAATGCCGCGCGAGCCGAACCGCGAACGCGATTCCGGTCAACGTGGGATTCGCCTGGCTTGACGTTGGAAACGTCGACGTACTCGCGACGAAGAGGTTGTCGGCGCCGAAGACCGCGAGGTTGGCATCGACCACGCCGTCGGCCGCGGTAGCCGCCATTCGCGTAGTGCCGGTCTGGTGGAAGCCGGAGCTTTGCACCAGGCACTCTCTCGTGCCGGCGGCGACGTCGTCGAACAGGAACTCGAGATGCCCGACGCCGGCGTCGCGCAGAGCCGAATCGAGCTCGCGCATGGCGCGCTCGACGCTCTTCACGTCTTCGTCCGAGAACCGCAGCTCGGTCCGGAGCCGCAGTACGCCGAGCGCGTCGCGTTCTGAAGTCAACACCACTCGGCTATCCGAGTTCGGGAGGTGCTCTCCGTGGTAGTCAAGGGGGTAGACATTCGCGGCGCTGCGAACGAAGAAACCCGGCGCCTTCCGGCCCGGCTTCAAGAACCGGCGATAGCTGAAGCTGAGCGCGAACTGGGCGGCCGAGCGGAGGTCCTTGACGATGTTCCGAACGTGATCACGCTTTCGAACCGGGGCCGAGGTTTTGGTTCCGGCGTGGCGGATCGCCTCGGTCAGCATGAAGCGCCCGACCGGCGAGACGAGCGTCAGGTAGACCCCGGACAGGATGCCGTTACCGTGGGCAGGGTCGCCCATCGGCGGGTTCACAAACCAGATCGCGGCGTTGGGCAGGCCCTTACGTCGCTGGAACTCCCGCGAGAAGGTGAAGCGGCGCCGGACGTAGACGCCGTCCGCGTCGCGCTCGTGGTCGTGGATCGTCGACTCTGGAGAAGTATTGAGATGGACCGTGGCAACGCGAGCCTCCACGTGCGCCATATACCACCGTCCCAGATGACCCGAACCGTTCCCGATGCCGTTGCTGTGGACATCGTTCGAGGCCATTAGGAGCCGTGTCGCCTCGAGCCCCCCAGTAGCGAGGACGTGGAAGTGACCCCGCGCTGTCGCCTGACGCCCGGCGAGTGAGCGAAGCACCAGGTGGTCCACTGCCCCCTTCTGGGGATCGCACGCGATGTGCGTACAGGTCAGCCCCGTGATGACCTCGAGGTTTCGAGACCTCTCGAGCCGTTTGCGGTAGACGCGGCCGAACCGTGTCGGCAGGGACCACCGTTCGAGCGAAGTCGTCACTACATCTCCGTCTCGGAACCCCGGGATCATGCTGCGCTCGGCGAGTTCCGGAAGCTCGAGCGCGCTGAACACTGGTTGCCCACAGCGGCACCATTCGCAGGCGCGTTCCAGGTAACGAGCCATCTCGTCGTGGTTGACCGGCCATAGGGCATCGGGGACGGCGGGCCGAGGTTCGAAGTCGATCGGGTCGAACGGGACGCATCGTCCGCCCCATGTCGCACTGGTGCCCCCAAGCTGACGCCGTACGGCCAGCGCGCTGGGGACGTGCCACTCGTCATTGTCGGCCTGGCGCGCCAGGTCCTGCGCGGCGACATCGAACCCGAGTTCGCCGGTCTCAACCAGCAATACCCGGTGGCCGGCGTCGGCGAGCTCGAGAGCGGTCACGATGCCCATCGGTCCGGAACCGACGACGACAACCTCCGCGGTGAGCGTTGCCCCCTCGGGTACGTCGGTCGACGCCCGGATCATCGGGCTGCGCGGCCGACGATTACAGCCCGGTCATCGGCGAGGCAGCGCGAGAACGCCTCCAGCTGACCCGACGGGATCGTCGACTGCATGACCGAGGCCGGGACGGCTAATCTCGGCAGCTGGGTCGTCGAATAGAGCGACGCCACGACCTTCGGCTGCGCCAGCGTATGGGCCAGCAGGAGCTTCGCAAGCAGATCTTGTTCGAGCGGATTGGCGCTGATAGCGGCGGTCCAGCGCCGTCGCGCGTCCTGCGACTGCAACATCAAGCCCGAGATCGCGGTGAGAGCGGACAGCGCGCCGAATGCGATTGATCTGGGACGCACGCGCGCGTCGTCCAGCGCGTCGTAGCGCATCTGGACGACGCCGTGGTCCGCCAAGCGGAAGAGGGCTGCGGTATTGGAGCTATCCAAGCTCATCCCCCAGGCTCGGATCTTTCCTGCGGTCCGCGCCTCCTCGAGGAACACGCCGAGTGCCGCGCTCTCGATCTCATCCTGCGGCTGAGGGTCGTGGAGGAAGAGGATGTCGACATGATCCAGCGACAGCTTCCGCAGACTGGTGTCGAGACTGGCTCGTGCCTTCGCCACGTCGAACACGCGCGGCGCCACGAACATCTCCCGATTGCGGCGGACTGCAGTGCGGGTCGCCGTCGATCTCGCGAGCACCGCGCGCACGGGGGCCTGGAGGCGACCGAGCCATCGCAACGCTCCCGAGGCATCGAGGCCGAATTTGGTAGCGACTGTGACGTTGTTGCGGCGCGTGAGGAGCGCGCGCCCCAGCTCGGCCTCGGCGGCTCCAAGCCCATACATCCGAGCGACGTCGAAATGGGTGAGCCCGGCGTCGATCGCCGCTGCGATCAGGTTCCGGCGCTGGCGGGCTGACGGCAGTCGCATCAGGCTCGCACACCCGAAGCCGACGCGGGAGATCATGAGATCACCGTCGTCGACGCAAACCGAGGCCGGTGGAGCGGGCACGGCCGCCTGAGTGTTACCGATGCCTGCGCTTGGGATCACGCCGCGTCACTCACCCGGGCACTGGCTCTCAGCGGATCGGAACCGATAGGCTCCGGACGGCGAAGAAGTTCATGGGGTGCGAGGCGGTCACCGAGGATCCGCCGGTAGAGCCGGTCCAGCCGGTCGCCGGCTAACCGCCACGAGTAGTTCTGCTCGGCGAGTGCGCGTCCGGCCGACCCGAGGTGTCGCCCCAGCGCCTGGTCCTCGAAGAGCTCCAGGATGCGCGCCGCGAACGCGTCTGCATCATCCGCGATAAGCAGATGCTCGCGGTCCGCTACCGCCAGACCCTCGCAGCCGAGCGAGGTCGAGACCATGGGCTTGGCCATCGACAGCGCCTCGACGACCTTGAGCCGCGTGCCACCACCCATGCGGACCGGCACCGCAACCACCTGCGCTCGGCCGAGGTGCGGTCGGACATCGGGGACCCGGCCGACAACCTCGACGGTCTGTCGGCGGAGGCGCTGTGCTTCACGCTCGGGTGCATTTCCGACGATGGACAGTCGCGCCGACGGACAGCGCGTCAACACGAGCGGCCAAACCTCCTCGACCAGATGGTTCACCGCATCCACGTTCGGGCGATAATCGAGGGTGGCGTTGAACACGACGGAACGCGGCTCCACCTCCCCGGTCCACGGCGCGAAGTAATCGAGATCCACGCCGTTGGGGACCACCGCTGTCGGCGTCGATGGAGCACAGGCACGGACAGTCGGCTCCTCTCGCGAAGACGTCACGATGCAGCCCTGGACCCGCTTCCAGCACCGTTCCTCGAAGCGACGCACGCGGAGGTACTCGAGCCCGTTGAAGGCGCGGCGCAACTGCGATCGCTCGCCCTGCGACAGCCGCCGGAACAACTCGTACTCCACGTTGTGCTCGTCGACCACAACCGGGACACCCTGCGGGAAGTCAAAGCAGCACATCCTGCTCGACTCGACGTGGATCACGTCGAAATCAATGGTCGCGCACAGATCATCGATCGTCGCTTGCATCTCCTTTGACCGGAGCTCGCCGGCGGCGAACGGCTGGAGCGTGCCAAGCGATCGCAGCTGCCCGAGTCGGCGCGCGAGGCTTCGCTTCTTCTCGGCCTGACGCACCGCTCTGACCGGGAGTCTCCGGCTCAGCTCTCGGACGCCGGCGTCATCATCAGCGGCTGCGAAGCTCGCGAGTGTCACCTCATGGCGTTCGGCCAGCTGCCGAAGCACCTGGTAGTTTCGCATCGTGATCCCCGAGGTCGGGGGGAAGGGGAAGTAGGGCGAGACGACGAGAACACGGAGTCTCGGGGAGAGAGTCTGTGCACTGGCGGGTGCGGTCAGCATGTCGGTCGATAGGTGACGAGCTTCAGGCGTGAAGAGAAGGACGGAGGAGAGCGAAACACGCGAGGAGCAAGCCACCCGCGCGTTCTAACCAACTGACAAACGCGGGCTGCCGTGGCGATCTTCCGTGTCACTGTATGCCCTCGTTCGCCCGCTCCGTGCGCACCCAGGTGTCACCACGGAAGCCAAGCGTGCGCCGGAGACTCAGTGGCTTGGTCAGGACGAAGAGCGGTGCATGCAGGAGCGCGCGATACGCCGCGCTTGGCGCGTCGGCGGCGATGAACCCGACGACGACATAGATTGGCACCGCAGCGCACGCGACGATCCATGGGAGTACGAGCCAGGGGGACCATCCTGCGACAACAGCGAACGCGCTGGTGATGAGCAGCCCACCCAGGGCACCAGCGGCCAAGAGCCCAAGCGGAGGCACCGCCAGGTCGAACGCGGTCATCAGCATCCCCGCCGCTCGTCGGCGCCACGCCTCAAGAAGAAGGTGCGGCAGGCGTGCGCGTAGAAGGCTCGCCCATCCGCCTTCCCATCGGAGCTGCTGAGTCTCCGCAGCCTGATGGTTGGGCGCCGTCGGAGCGTGCACCGCCGCCGCGCCGGCAAACGCGATCCGGATCCCGTCCAGCTGCAGATCGACGCTGTACTCACGATCCTCGGTGCTCGTGAACGCGTTCCACGGCCGGCGCCGAAGTAGCTCACTCGAGAGCAGCCACCCGTTGCCAACAAGCCAAGCTGACCGGCCGAGAACGTGCCGTCCCGCGGGCTGTACGCGGTTGAACAGCACGAATGCGGCCTTCCTCAGCTCGGAAGATTCGGAACCGTCACCGAAGGCACGGTAGTCACTCTGCGCCGCGTGCTCTCCCGCCTCGAAGCGTTCAGCTAGAGCAAGCAGCAGGTCGGAGTCCGTGATCGTGTCGGCGTCCACGCTGACGATTGCGTCTGGCGGGCGGGCGGCGGCCAGGATCTGGTCCATTGCCCATCGCAGCGCCCGACCCTTCCCACCGGCGGTCGGCGCGTCGCGGACCATCACGATATCCGCCCCCGCCGCCGCAGCCTCCGCAGCGGTTCTGTCGTTGCAGTTGTCCGCAATGACGGCGATTTGGAATAGCTCCCGCGGGTATGACTGCGCGCGCAGCGAACGGACCGTACGCCCAACGAGCATCTCCTCGTTGTGGGCGGGGACTAGAACGACGAGCCGCGAACGAGGCGAGAACCCATCAATCGACTGCGAGTAGAGGAACGAAGCCACGGCAAGCAGGATCAGATATAGGGCGAAGGCGGCCGCGATACATCCCGTTATGGCCAGAAGCAAACCGAAGAGCATCATCGCGCCGCCTCGTCGCCGTGCGTGGAGCGCGGAGTGGGACGGTACGTTGACTCTGAGCGCACGAACACTTAACGTGCCCGCGCTCTGCTAACTCGCGTGGACCGGCTCCGCTTCGCCCTCTGGCAACCGGGCGAGCGCCAGACGTGCAGGAGCCTCGATCCACTCGGCCGTGCGCAGCCGCCAAGCCCGCCACAGGAACAGCGGATTACCGACGATGTAGCGTCGCCAGAGCCGGCTAGGTTCTTGTACGAGACGGAACATCCACTCGATGCCGAGGCGATTCATCCAGCCAGGCGCGCGGACGACTCGGCCGGATACGAAGTCGAGAAACGCGCCGACGCCGATGCCTAGGTGGCAGCCCGTGGCGGCGAGGTGGGTGTCCAGCCACAGCTCTTGTTGCGGCTGGCCGAGCGCGACGATGACGATGTCTGACCCAGCGGCTCTGATGTCCTCGATGATCTCTTCGTCCGTTCGCGGATCGTAGCCGTCGCACACCCCGACGATCTGGAGGCCGTCGATGGTGTCGAACAGGCGGTCTCGGGCCGTTGCGGCGACGCCCGGCTGTCCTCCGTAGAGATAGACCCGCCACTCCTGCTCGGCCGCGAGCGACAGCAGCCGCAGCGTGAAATCGCTGCCGTTCAGGTTCTCCGGGAAGCCGCACCCGCGCATCCGCGCCGCAAACTCAAGCCCGATTCCGTCGTTGAGGACGAGATGTGCGCGTGAGAGAGCATCCTGGTAGGGCTTGTCGTGGTACGCGATGTTCAGCGAGTGAGCGTTGACATAGCAAAGATGTCGAGGCTGGGCCGGCGGTGGTCCGGAAAGGAGAGCCAGGATTTCATTCCCGGGGATCGCGTCCACCCAGGTATTGAGGACACGCATCCCGCGATTGCGCAAGACGGGCACGTTCCCGACTCTGCGCGAGTGCCGAGGGTTGAGGTCCGGCGCGCTTGCTGCGCGATGAGTCGGTACCGGTGGGCTGGCCACCTCGGGGTAGAGAATCGCTTCCATGCCGGAGCAACGGCTTCGGTCGCCGCCCGCTGACGCCCATCAGTACGAATATCGTCCGACGGAGGGTCCATCCCCAGTGTCACCTCGTCGGACCTCGGGTTCACGTAGCGCGCCGTATATGTGCCCTGCGCCAGGATCCCAGCCTGCGTCCGAGCAGCGGAGCCAATCTGGTGAGTGCGATGTTGCTCGAGCGCCGTCTTGGCGATCACTTCAGCTTGACGCCTGGCGGGAGCGTCGGAGTGAACCCGAGGAAGGCCGATGACTTCCAGGCCGTCGTCGTGAGGTTGTACTGAACGTTCTTGACGTATTCAGCCTGCCCGGAGTTCGCCCACGGATACGAATCGAACCAGCCGCCGATGCTATTCCACTTCTGACACGGCCGGTAGCTCGAATCACCCCATGCCTTCCGCGCGCCTTGAGGGTTGTCGTAGAAATACCGGACCATCGCGGCTTGGAAGTCGATGTTGAATGCAGTGGATCGCCAGCGCAGCGGCTCCGTTCCGGCCCCGAAGTCTCCCTTCGGGTCCCATCGAAGCTGCGTGATGCCAAGGCTCTGGTAGGCGTCCAGGGTCCCGGGAACGCGCGCCTGCGGCGGATACTTGCTGTAGTCGGCGGCCGACACAGGAGTCCGGTCCCCGAGCATGAAGCTGTTCCAGTAGGACTCAAGTACATACTCGGCTCGGAGCCAGTCCTCGGGAATACCCCACTTATGCGCCCCCCACTGGATGAGCTCGTCGGTGCTTGGATGCTTCAAGCCGTCACGCCCGTCGACGTAGAGCAAGTATGGATTGAATTGAAGGACGGGCTGTCCGAGCGACGTCTTTGCCGAACGGAACTTGGCGACCTGCGCGTTCGTGGGGACGTAGGAATTGGTCGATGGATACGTGACTCCGTTGATGCTGTAGGGCTTGGCGTTGTCGGGCCGGGTCTCCGGCTCAGGCGTTACGAGCGCGGCGGCAGCTCGATCGGACAGCGGCGTGAACGTCGAGGGCGCGCCGGACAGCGCGTTGCGGTTGCAGCGCACCCACTGCGTTTGCGGATGGGCCACGGCTCGGAAGCGATAGCTGACAGATCGCGCAACCCCGGCGCCGTGGAGCAGAAGGATCGACGCGACCACGGCCACGCCGAGGAGGAGCACGAAACCGCGCATAACGCGGCGGATTGAGCCATGTTCGATGTTGCGGAAACGTGGCATGTCTGGAGTCATTAAAGGAGCAACGACGTATCGCCGCCAACACTTGCGAGACGGATGGCGCTGTGGGCTCATCGTGCCGATCGACGCCAGCGCGACGGCGCGAGCGAGAGCGGAGTCCAGGACCCGAGGCTGGACCGTGCCACCGCGCCTCGGGCGCAAGAACAGCCCACGATCGGGCGTTGAATTCGCCGTGGAGACGACTCCCATCGGCCGTCCTCGTGCGGCCATACCCTGGAGGCCAACGTGCGCGCGACCCTCGCGCCGTCGCAGCAATGCGCATGGCTGAGCATGACGGCAGGGAGGCCGTCGATCGACGCGTCGAGGCGCAGGTACCGGATCGTTCGCGGACCATCCGACGAAACGCAGCGGCGCTCGGCGCGGGCCAGGTGTTCACTTGGTCGATGACGCTGGCGTGGACGCTCGTCGTGCCGCGTCTCATCGGTGCAGAGGGCATGGGCATGATCGTCACCGGCATGGCGGTAGTGGCCATGCTCCAGATCGCCCTCGGCGCAGGGACCGCGGTCTACGTCACGCGCGAGATCGTCGTCTCCCCCGAGCGAGCCGCCAGGATCGTGGCGAGCGCCTCCATCGCCAGGCTGATCCTCGTCCCAGTGTTCGGGCTCGTCGTCGTCGCGTGGGCCCAGCTCGCCGGTTACGGATCACGCCAGGACCAGGTCCTCTACCTCTGTGCGGCTGCCACGACGATACTGCTTCTCTGCGAGCCGCTCGCCAGCTATTTCCAGGCAACCGAGCGGATGCACTACATGGCGCTGCTCGATGCAATCAGCAAGGCCTCGCAGGGTCTTGCCGGCATTATTCTCGCGGTGCTGGGATTTGGTGCGATCGGTTTCGCGGCCTGCTGGGTGGTGACGGCTGTAGTGGTGGTCGCGCTGTGCATCCGCTGGGTGAGGCGATACATCGACGTCCGATGGAAGACAACAATCCGCGACCTGGCCGACGTCGCCCGTGGCAGCGCCAAATACTGGACGGGCGGGTTGTTCTTCACGATCTACCTGTGGATCGATACCTCGATGCTTTCGGTGATGACCAACCCGACGGTGGTCGGCTGGTACGGCGTCCCGATGCGATTGTTCGGGACCTTCCTGATCATTGCGACGATCGTTCAACGGGTGTCCCTTCCAAGGCTGGTAGATGCTCACGAACGGTCGCGGAGTGACTTCAAGCGGGTCGCCCGTGGGCCGATGGACGTGGTCTTCGCGCTCTCGCTCCCAGTCATGACGGCGCTCGTCGTTGGTGCGGGGCCTGTAGTCCCTCTGCTCTACGGTCCCGGCTACGCACACGCGGTGCCGGTCCTGGTCATCCTCGGCATCACCTTGGTTCCGATGTATTTGAACATCATGCTGGGCAACATCTGTGTCGCGGCCAACCGACAGGGCGTCTGGAACTGGCTGATGATGGGTGCGACGCTCTTCAACCCGGCCGTCAACGCATTCCTTATTCCCTTCACCCAGCATCAATACGGGAACGGCGCCATCGGCGCTGCCGTCGCCCTCGCCCTGACCGAGGCGCTGATCGCGAGCGCTGCGATGGTCATCTTCGGTCGCGGAATCGTTGGCCTGACGACCGTCAGCCGCGTGGGCCGAACGGCGCTCGCGTGCGCTGGGATGTGGCTCGTGGTCCACGTACTTCGCGGCACGGGACCCTTCCTGTCGCTCGGAGCTGGTTGCTGCGCGCTGGCCATATCGGCCATCGTCTTCGGGGCCGTCACGCGCGAGGAGCAGCGGCAGATTCGTGGCGTCGCTCAGCGATCCGCGGGCAAGGCGGTTGCAGCCTTGGCCCGGCTCCGCGCCCGCGCTGCGGGTCTGGGCCTCGCCATGGGAATCGGGGCCAGGCTGATCGCGAGAATCAGCGGCCGGCTGATCAGGACGGCTCCACCAACGGGTCCGGTCGAAAATGCGACTGGACTCTCAGAGCCTCCGGGCCCGCGCGAACCGGCTCCAGTCAAGGTCTGACGGCTCGGCCGTCCCTCGACGAGAGACATCGGCTTTCGGATGCTCGTCGTGTATCGCTGCTTGGACGCTTGCGGTGCGATGGCCCAGCCGTGGAAGCCCACGATGAGATCGCTACTCGCGACACTCGTCCGTTTTTGGCCCAATGTTGTGCGAAAGCATCATAAGACCCACCGCGTTCCTCATGTGAGCGAGTGGGGCGCGATTTCGGCTTTCTAGCCCAGAGCGTGGACCGACGATGAGGAGCCCGTGACACTATGACCAGACACATAAGGAGCAAGCGCCCCCCGATGCCTGCCATTTGCCTCGGCGTCGTCCTCGCCCTGGCGGCCCTGCTTCTCACCCATGCGTGGACCTCCTTCGCGGATTCCGCGTGCCCAAACGGATCCACCATGGCGATTGTTGCGCACGAAGATGACTCGCTCCTCTTCCAGACTCCAGATCTGTTGCACGATATCCAGAGCGGCCGATGCGTCCGCACCGTCTTCGTAACGGCCGGAAACGCCGGGCAAGGCCAAAGCTACTGGTCCTCGCGGGAGAAAGGCGCGGAGGCCACCTACGCGAGCCTGGCGGGCGTGCCGAGCACGTGGACCCAGTCCGACGCCGGGATCAGCGGACACCCCATGCCCTTGATGACCCTGTCCGGAAATCCCAAGGTCTCGATCGTCTTCATGCGCCTTCCCGATAGCGCCACCGACGGTACGGGCAACGCGGCCAACTTTTCGCAGAGCCTGAGGGCCCTCTGGACTAGATCGATCAACCAGATGACGGCGGTCGACGGGTCGTCCTCGTACACCGAAGCCGATTTGGTCAACACGCTCACGGCACTCATGAAATCTTTCGGCCCGGACCGCATCGATGCGCAGGACTACGTCGGGTCATATGGCAATGGTGACCACGCCGACCACCTGACAACCGCGTACCTCGCTCAGCAGGCGAGTCGCGCGTATAACGCGGTCAAGCACACGCTCGTCGGCTACATGGGGTATCCGTCCCAGAACCAGGCCCCGAACGTCACCGGGAGCGACTTCGCCGCCAAGATGAATGCCTGGCTGGCCTACGCGCCTTTCGACTACGCCGTGTGCCAGACCCAAGCGGCCTGTCAAACCAGCGTGTTCTGGCCGTGGCTGAATGCCCAGTACACCACGGCCACCGAGACCGACGGGCCCGGCATTACCTACCCGCCCCTCGCCCTTGCCACGACCACGGTCCCTAATTACGTTTCAAACACCGACGGCGGGCCAACCTACATGGCCGCGCAAGGATCCACGGTGACGCTTGACGGCTCCCAGAGCCTCGATCCCGACGGCGGAACTACGACGTACCGTTGGACGCAGACCGCCGGCCCGACCGTGAGCCTTTCCTCCTCTACGGCGGCAAAGCCGAATTTCACCGCGCCCGCAACCAACGCCACGCTCACATTCCAGCTCGTCGTCAGCGACGGATCGCAAGTGAGCGAGCCGACGACGATCTCGATCAGCGTGACGCCTCCGGACCTCGCTCTGCAGGCCACTGCGACCGCCTCCTCGCAGGACCTGGCGGACGCGGAAGGGGCCACGAAGGCGATCGATGGAATCGTCGACGGGTACCCAGGCGACGCGACAAAGGAGTGGTCGACGGCAGGAGGCAAGGCCGGCAGTTGGCTGAAGCTGACCTGGAACACCGCTCAGACCGTCCAGCAGGTGGTGCTCTACGATCGGCCGAACAGTACCGATCAGATCACCAGCGGAACGCTGACCTTCAGCGACGGCAGCACGGTCTCAGTGGGTGCGCTCAACAACGCCGGAGGCGCGACCGTCGTGAACTTCCCGGCGAGGAACACGACCAGCGTGCTGCTCACCGTGAACTCGGTCGCCTCCGGCACCCAAAACGCGGGCCTCGCGGAGATCATGGTTTATCCTGCACCCGCGGGCGCCCCGGTTGTGCCGACGGCGAATGCGGGCTCCAGCCAGACGGTCAATACCGGGTCGACCGTGCTGTTGGATGGGTCGGGGAGCTCCGATCCGGGCGGTAATCCGAGTTATAAGTGGACGCAGACGTCGGGTCCGGCGGTCACGTTGTCGTCGTCGACGGCGGTGAAGCCGTCGTTCACGGCGCCGTCGAGCGCGGCGACGCTGACCTTCCAGCTCGTGGTGAGCGATGGGTCGCTCAGCAGCCAGCCGTCGACCGTGACGATCACCGTGAGCGCGCCGAAGCCTCCGACGGCGAACGCCGGCCCGAATCAGACGGTCAACACCGGCTCGACGGTGCAGCTGGATGGGTCGGGGAGCTCCGATCCGGGTGGTAATCCGAGTTATAAGTGGACGCAGACCTCGGGTCCGGCGGTCACGTTGTCGTCGTCGACGGCGGTGAAGCCGTCGTTCACGGCGCCGTCGAGCGCGGCGACGCTGACCTTCCAGCTCGTGGTGAGCGATGGGTCGCTCAGCAGCCAGCCGTCGACCGTGACGATCACCGTGAGCGCGCCGAAGCCTCCGACGGCCAATGCCGGCCCCAATCAGGCGGTGACTCCTGGGTCGACGGTGCAGCTGGATGGGTCGGGGAGCTCCGATCCGGGTGGTAATCCGAGTTATAAGTGGACGCAGACCTCGGGTCCGGCGGTCACGTTGTCGTCGTCGACGGCGGTGAAGCCGACCTTTACGGCGCCGTCGAGCGCGACGACGCTGACCTTCCAGCTCGTGGTGAGCGACGGGTCGCTGAGTAGCCAGCCGTCGTCGGTGACGATCACGGTGACCGCGTCGACGGTTCCGATCGCGAATGCCGGCCCGAATCAGTCGGTCACGACTGGAGCGACGGTCCAGTTGGATGGGTCGGGTAGCGTTGATCCGGGAGGCGCTCCGGTTTATGGGTGGACGCAGACGAGCGGGTACGCGGTGACGTTGTCGTCGGCGACCGCGGTCAAGCCGACCTTCGTGGCGCCCACCGCGGGCACATACGTGTTCCAGTTGGTGGTGAGCGACGGGGAGCTGTCCAGCCAGGCGTCGACGGTCACGATTACGGTAGCCGCCCCGAGCAACAACATCGCTCCGTCGGCCACGGTTGCCGCGTCCTCGCAGAACACGTCGACCGGGCAGTCGGCGTCGAGTGCGATCGACGGTGTGGTCGATGGTTACCCGGGCAACTACACGCACGAATGGGCGACAAACGGTGGCGGAGCCGGTAGCTGGCTGAAGCTCACTTGGAGCACGGCGCAAACCGTCCAACAGGTGGTGCTGTACGACCGGCCGAACACCGCGGATCAAATCACCAGCGGCACGCTGACCTTCAGCGACGGCTCGACGGTGTCGGTTCCGTCCCTCAACAACGACGGTAGCGCGACCGTCGTCAATCTGACGACGCCAGTGACCACCACCAGCGTCCAGCTCACCGTGAGTACGGTAAGCGGCACCACACAGAACGTGGGGCTAGCCGAGATCCAGGTCTTTTCAGCCGCCCAAGGGACACCGGTGATCCCGTTGGCGAACGCAGGGAGCGCTCAGACGGTGACTCCTGGGTCGACGGTGCAGCTGGATGGGTCGGGGAGCTCCGATCCGGGTGGTAATCCGAGTTATAAGTGGACGCAGACCTCGGGTCCGGCGGTCACGTTGTCGTCGTCGACGGCGGTGAAGCCGACGTTCGCGGCACCATCGAGCGCGGCTACGTTGACGTTCCAGCTTGTCGTGAGCGATGGGTCTCTCACCAGTCAGCCGTCGAGCGTGACGATCACGGACGCCGCGTCGTCGATTCCCGTCGCGAACGCCGGCCCGAATCAGTCGGTCACGACTGGAGCGACGGTCCAGTTGGATGGGTCGGGTAGCGTTGATCCGGGAGGCGCTCCGGTTTATGGGTGGACGCAGACGAGCGGGTACGCGGTGACGTTGTCGTCGGCGACCGCGGTCAAGCCGACCTTCGTGGCGCCCACCGCGGGCACATACGTGTTCCAGTTGGTGGTGAGCGATATGTTCCAGGTCAGCCAGACGTCGACGGTCACGATTACGGTAGCCGCCCCGAGCAACAACATCGCTCCGTCGGCCACGGTTGCCGCGTCCTCGCAGAACACGTCGACCGGGCAGTCGGCGTCGAGTGCGATCGACGGTGTGGTCGATGGTTACCCGGGCAACTACACGCACGAATGGGCGACAAACGGTGGCGGAGCCGGTAGCTGGCTGAAGCTCACTTGGAGCACGGCGCAAACCGTCCAACAGGTGGTGCTGTACGACCGGCCGAACACCGCGGATCAAATCACCAGCGGCACGCTGACCTTCAGCGACGGCTCGACGGTGTCGGTTCCGTCCCTCAACAACGACGGTAGCGCGACCGTCGTCAATCTGACGACGCCAGTGACCACCACCAGCGTCCAGCTCACCGTGAGTACGGTAAGCGGCACCACACAGAACGTGGGGCTAGCCGAGATCCAGGTCTTCCCGCCGGCGACGTGAGTCGGGCTGTCGCCACGGGCTGCGGTCCATCTGGTGTTGACGCGTTGCCTGCGGACCTCAACAGGGACGTAGTTCAGACGCTGGACGCCGGTCGTGAGCCCGTGCCGCTGCGCAAGGCGGTCGGCGTGGAAGCTCACGACCGGCTTGCCCCGCGCACCGGCGCGAGAGCGCGGGAGCGGCGGGCGCGGGAGTTGCCCATTCGGGGGAGCGCGGGCGACGCAAGGACCGATGGGCCGCGGCCCGACCGCGTGTTGCGGATCTGTATCGCGACGCGGGAATATCGTCCGGTGAACGGCGGAGGCGGTATCGGAAGCATGATGGCATCGCTTGCCGCGGAGTGGCAGGGAGAGGGGCATGACGTAACCGTTCTCACGGTCGACGCTGGGGGCGACCAGATCCTGGATGGAGTCGAGATTGTGGACGTGCCGGAGTACCGGCCTCAGGCGATCTGGTGGCCGCTGACATTCGCACGGGTGCTCCGGCGTCGCGGGCCATTCGATGTGGTGTTTGCTCCCGAGTACGACGGATGCATGGTCCTCTACTCGTTGCGCCAAACCTCTGGGCCATTGGTGACGACGCTGGCAACCTCGCATGAGCAGGTCGCCATCGTCTCGGAGTGGACGCGCGGATCGTGGAAGCAACGGAGTCGGCTGCGGTACATGGGATTCATCGAAAAGCTGCAAGCCGCAAGATCGGCTGCAGTGATAGCCCCCTCGACAGCGATGCTTGAGTGGGACCTCCGCAACGGCTGGCCCCTTCCCCCGAGTCGTCACGTCATTGGCAACCCGGTCGACGTGGATGTCGTTGCAGCGGCAGCGAGGGGGACGAGACCCGGCTGGCTCAGTGGGGGACCGACGATCGCGTTCGTCGGACGGGTTGAGCGACTCAAGGGCGCTCGTGAGTTGTTCGAGGCCATGCCGGCGATCCGAGCGCGTTTCCCCACCGCACAGTTGGTCATGATCGGTGAGGTGTTGCAGGGCCTCGAGGCGGAGGCTCGCACTGTCCAGGGCGTCACCTTGAAGGGCCGCATGTCGTTGGCCGAGGTCGCGGCCGCGCTGGGTCACGCGGATGTGGCCGTGTTCCCGTCATTCTGGGAGTCGTTTGGGATAGCCGCCGTGGAGGCGATGGCTGCCGGCGCGCCCACGGTTCTGACCAGCGGCAATGGATTTGAGGCGTTCGCTGCCCATGAAGAGAACGCGCTGGTCGTTTCGCCCGGTGACGCCACCGCCCTGGCGGAGGCGGTGCTCCGGCTGCTCGGAGACAATGAACTCCGGAGCAGACTGGCTGCAGCGGGGCGTGAAAGCGCGGCTCAGTTTGCCGCATCGCGGATTGCCGGCAGATACATTGAGGCCTTCGACGATGTACTGGCGTGGCGTGGAGCGGTGCCGGCGATGACGTCGTGAGGCGCGGCGGCGTGCGGCGCCTGCCGAGATGCCCGGCCGAGGGCGGGCTAGCTTCGATTATCGGCGCGAAGGCGGGAGCTACGTGCAGCCTCGCGCGTGAGTCCATCAAACGTCTAACCTCACCGACTCTCGGCCGGTCGGCGGATGCCCGGGGCACCGTCACGGCACGGGAGGTGGAGTCGTCGCGCCGTCTCGCAGACGTAAAGAGAGTCGAGCGGGCGTAGATGCCGCGATGGCCGTAGACGCACCCCCCGGGTCAGTGGCGGTAGAGGGTTCGCGAAGCATCCGACGATATACGCGGCTCCGGCTCCGGCCGGCGTTCACGTGTCGATGACCCGACCGGCGGACTGCACTCCCTCTTTGAGGAGAGGAAATGAAGGCTGAAACAATTTGGTACTGGCCGACGCGTCTGCACCGGCGGGGTCTCACCCCGCTGGCCGCGTTCTGAAGCTCGTCAATTACGTGGTCTTCCGCGCGATCCTTCCGTACCACTGCGGAATCCACCGCGATATCGAACTGCTTCATCACGGGCCTCGGCGTCGTTGTGCATGAAGACACGCGGATCGGGCGTGGCGTCTGCATCGGTCACGCGAGCACGCTTAGCGGCGCCGACATCGGCGACGGCACGTTCATCGCGCCGGTGTCAAGATCGCGACGACAACGCATCACCGGATCTCGATTGGGGAACACAGTCACATCGGCCTCGGGGCGGTTGTCACCCGGCAGACGGCGCCATCCACGGCCGAGCCGACGAGCAAGGTCGAGGAGCTCCGCACCGCGGTCAACCAGCTGCTCGCGAGATGACCGCCGGGCAGCTGGACAAGAGGGCCGAGTGGCCCCGGCACGGTGACCGCGATCCTCGATCAGCTCGAGGCGGCCGACATCGTGGAGCGCCGGCGCAGCACGAGGACCGGCGGGGGTGTAACGTGGGGCGCCGACCCGGAGGGGTGGGAACTGCTCGAGCGCAGGTCGGCCGCCTGGCAGTGGCTCTGGAGCGACCGGCTCTCCGACTTCATCGAGCAGGAGATCGAGGCCGCTGCCAGGATCCTGCACGAGGTCACCGGCATCCTCGACATGCTCGCGAAATCGCTCGACGCCCGACCCGCCGAGCAGCCGACCGCCGGAGCGCGGCGGCCGCCGCGCAACCGACTGCCTGAGCGCGGCGGCTCACCGCGTGCTGGTCCGCCGCCAGCGCAGCGCGAGTATCGCGCTCCGCCAGCGCAGCGCGAGTATCGCGCCCACACTCGCGGCGACGACGACGAACAGCGCTACCGCGTACAGAACGGGCGCCCCGCCATTCGAGCCGGCGAGCTCGCGGGGGTCTGCGACTGTTCGTTCTCTGCCGCCTTCTTGGCCTTGCGCGTCCGTCGGCGCGACGCTCCCGATAGGATGCCCGGCGGCCGCCGCGAGCTTTGGGACGGCGACGATCGCGGCGCGCGCCAGGTCATCGCTCGTAGCTCCTCGCGGCAGCCTCAGCGATGCCGCAGCGTGGGTGGCGGCGAGACCCAGCCCTTGCACCCCGTAGCCGCTCGGCATCACCACCAGCAGCAGCTGCTTCATACTGGCGAAGCTGATCTCCTGATCGAGGAAGTCGGCGTACGCCTTCGGGTTGCCGAACAGGATGGGAATCGCGCCCAGATCCGTGGGCGCGTGGATCAGCGCCACCTTGATCGGGAAATGCGCGCGGCGGGCCGTGGCGGTCTCAGCGTCGAGCGTTCGCTGCAGGCTGGTCGAGACCGCGGGGCTGTATGGATAGAAGACGTTCTCACCGATCAGGACGTCGCTCGCGGGGTCGCCGTCGGCGTATCCAGGTGGGGCGGGAACGAGCGCGAATGCGCCCAGCATCGCGACCACGATGCTCGCGAGAATCGCGGTCATCCTCCCTGCGGTCCTCACTCGGCCTCACCTCTCGAGCAGCGCGTACGTCTCGATGTCCGCGTTGAGGGTTCGCTGGGCTTCATACTGGCCGACGTAAACGAAGGCGAGCTTGCGCGTGCGGCTGACGAAGACGGTGGTGGGAAGGTTGGCGGACGGTCGACGGGGAGCGCCAGTGGTCGGTCGCCGCAAGAAATGCCTCCGCGATCAGCCGCTGACCATACGCATTGAAGTGGGCATCCCCAGGGCACACGTGCCACGAGCGCGATTGCCGATATGGCACACGCGAGAAATCGGGGTCTTCGCCACGCGCAATACGGTCGCGCAGAAATTGAGCCAGATCGACAAACAAGACATCGTGCCGCGCAGCGACATCCCTCAGTATCGTCCGCACTCTGTCCACCGATTCAGCCCAATCAGGGATGTGCGCCAACCACCACGGAGGACGCTCCAGGTTCAGCAGTCCTGGTCCGATGAGAACGACCTTGTTCACGCCGTGCTCATCCAGCCACCTTAGAATGGATGTGACGCTTCGCTCGGTCTCGGCCGGATCGACGCCGTGCTCCACGTCACAGGAGCCAGCGAACAGGACTGCAATTTCGGGATGGCCTTCCGCGAGGAAGTCGTCGACCCGCCGGTACATATCAGCGGTGGTCTCCCCGCCGTGGCCCAGATTGACAGTCTTGTAGCCCCGGCGGCCAACATGACGCAGCCAGAGCCGCCACGGGAGCGTGAGTCCCACGAATGGATCTGTATGGCTATCGCCCATCGCCACTAGGAGCGGACCGCGTCCGTGCACGCGCCGACCGAATCGAGCGACGCGCCAATAGAACGCCTGGACTATGTGGCGAAACCATCGGTTCCGGATCTTTTGACGGATGTTTCGTCCCATCAACAGATATACGTACAGGGCGCGTCGAACTTCGCATCGGCGGGGTGGATCCGGGCGGAAAAGCTTCCGATCGCCGGGGTTGATCACCGGCGCGTCTGCCTAGAGTCCTGCCGCCGACTTGATCGGGTTCCGCCCGCCGACCAGCGATCGCGGGTACGGCAGCGGGGGGAGAGACTGGCGCGGGCGACCGCGACGCGCCGCTAAGCGGCGGATCCGAACCAGCTGGGCCGTCGGGGCCGCTCGGCCTCGGGCGCCAGCGTCCAGACCTGGGCTTCGTTCCCCTGCCTGAAACCTGCGCCAGGAAACAGCTCTGCTGCCGGTCCATTCCGATCGGTCTGAATGAACCGGCCGGTCCACACGAGTTCCGGACGTGCTGAGGTCAGCTCGCTGAGGAGCAAGTACTCGAGGCCGAAGCCCATCGCGCGGCAGCTCATCACGAAGCTGTCGATCTCAGCCAAGTCGCGCTGCGAATAATCGACGATTACCACTCCGACGATCCCGAGGTCTCCGAAGCGGTCGCGCAGTTCGGCGACGACGAGATGATGATTCTCTGATTCGACCATCGCCACGATCTCAGAGCGGGAGTGGCGACGGGTCGTCGTATTGAACTGATTGGTCCGTTGGACCAGCTCAAGCACGCGTTCGAGGTCAGCTTCGGTGGCGTCTCGTACGGTGGCAACCAGCCCGAGGGACGCGAGCATCGTGCCGTAGTCGACACCGGCGCTGAGTGCGCGCCGCCGTTGTGCGGCCTCGCGGTAGATCTCGGTCCGCTTGAGCGCCTCTGGCGTCTTCTTGGTGGACGGACTGGCGAGCCAGCGGCCCAGCGTTCGCCAAGCGAACGGATCGGCGGGATCGAGCACATGAACGCCCGGCACGTTCTCCTCCACGAGCGCGCGCTCGGCGGGATTGTCGTCGAGAAACAGGAATGCCTTGGGGGCGAGGTCGAGCTCGTGAATCGCCTCGGCTGCAGCCTCCGGCTTCGGGCGCCAGCTGATCTTGTGCAGCACGAAGTCGTCCGGCTCCAGACGCATCTCCTCCCAACGGATGTTGGCCGGATCGTTCTTCGACAGCGCAACGAGGAGCACGCCGGCGCGGCGTAACTCCTTGAGCAGTTCCTGGCCCTCGTAGTTGTGGCGAACCGGGCCGTCAGCCATAACGCCGTCCCAGAGCGTGTTATCAAAGTCCACGAAGAGCGCCTTCGCCGATCCGACCAGGTCGATTGACGCGAGGGCGTCGGCATATTCCTCCGCCATGGCGGGACCGAACCGCATCGGGTGGAACCAGGCTTCGCGATAGCTGGATGAGAGCAGCCGCGTAGCGGCCGCATCTCGGCCGCCGATACGTTTGGCCACCGCACTTTCGTCGAGATGAATCAAGTTGTCGCCGGCGTCGACGAGGCCAGCGATCTGCTCGTTCAGCTCTGCGATCAGCCGCTTCAGGCCCCGAGGCGTGGGGAGGTAGCGGTCGCGGCGAGACAGCGAGATAGCCGCGGGCGAGTGGACCAGGATCGGAGTATCCGACACGGCGCGAATCGTCTGGACGGCACTCTCGAGCTGCTCGACGCAGAACGCCATGCGCTCCCGCAACTCGCTCGGGCGCAGCTTCTTAGCATCCTGCCGTAGCGCAGAATAGGCTGGGGTGGCGTTGTGACTGAAGAGCGACAGGCCGATCAGCGACGGGCGCATGAGCTCGATCTGCGATGCCACCGCCTCGGGCCTAAAGCCACTGAAGTCAGCGTGGAACTGGACGTGGGACGAGTGAATCCCGCCCCCTGGGCGACAGTAGGCCGGCAGGAACAAGCGGATTTCGGGCATGATGCAATCGCCGATCATCAACAGCCGCGGCGCATCCCCGGGCAGTGGCTTGAGCAGGTCCAGATGGAGCTCCATCAGCGTGTCCGAGACGGCTGGGTACTCGAGCAGGTTCGCCAGCGCGTCAACCTCGGTTGGCAGGTGCCTCGCGATCACCGGAGTCCGATCCTGCGGGCGAAGCTCCTGGAGGTGCCATGGCCTGACGTCCAGGTAGAGGCTCCGGTGGAGTGCCGACCCGTTCAGGGAATCGCGGAGCAGGAGCGCGAGAGGTTTCAAGTAGCCCGTTACGACACGCCACAGCGACGGGGCATCGCTTGGCGGGGGCGCGTACAAAGGTCCGCTCTCCGCAAGCTCGAGCCAAAGCTCGACGACGTCGTCGATTCTGCGATCGATGGCCGCCGCGATTGCGCGCCGCTCGCCATCGGAAACCTCGACGGTAGCGAGAGTCGTTCCGCCGGTTAGCTCCGGGGTCGTCGTCGCAAGTGCGTTCATACGACTTCAACGCGGCCGATGGCCTGTGGCTTCCGCGGCGCCGTCCCTCTCACGATTTCTCGCCGAACGCTCGGCGGGCCGCGAGAGTTCGCGCTGTTCGCACACGTTGACTGCACGTGAACGATTTCGGCAGTCAGCGCACGCCGGCGCCCGGACTAGCGCCGCGTCGCACCGGCAAGCTGCGCGCGTATCGCGAAACTTTCCGTCGGCACCGCGTGCTGCTGATCATGCCGATCGTGATCGCAGCGGCAGTCGCAGGATGGTTCACCTTCAGTCCGCCGCCGGCCTACCAGTCATCCGCTCACCTGTGGGTTGACAACGGAGGATCGATTCCGTCGTCCCTGGCCGCCGCGATCACGTCGGCCGCCGGTGCGACATCCGCGAGCGAAAGCGCGCAGTTCGCGACGGGTGGGAGCGCCCAGGTCTCCGCGACGGGCGCGGCGGCTGAGGCCGGTCCGGCCGCCCTCGAAGCCGAGGTCGTGTCGGAACTACTACTCGCGCCTGCATTCGACACCGCAGTCGAGCGGGGTACGCGGCTCGAGCCAGGCGCGTTCCGCAGCGAGGAAGTCCCCTTTAGGCCCTACGACGTAAGCGCCGTTGCCCTAGGGCCGCAGGTGCTCAAGCTGAGCTACACGGGAGCGTCGCCGAACACGGCACGCGTCGTGCTCGAGTCGCTGATCCGGGAACTCGGAGTTGCAGGCACCGCCTTCGGCGAGAGCATTGGGAAAACCGTATCGGCCTATTACCGCCACGACTTGATCGCGGCCAATTCGATAGTGGCTGGCAACCGCGGATCGCTGGCGACGTATTCCCACGCCCATCCCAAGGCGAACTCGCAAAACGATGGCACGTTCCGAACGCTCGCTTCCCAGCTGCAACTCGCGCAAAGCCAGCTCGCGTCGGTTCAGGCGGAGAGCCAGCAGGCTGACGCCGAGGCTCGCCACAACGGTGGAAGCGCGACGCTGGCTACGCTCGATCCGCCCTCGCTGCCGCGTAGTGCAGTGGCTGGGCTGGGGACTAAGCTGATGGGAATCGTGGGCGGCGCACTCGCGGGCGCGATCGTGAGTCTGCTCGCGCTGTTGGCCTCCACGCCGAGACCACCGACACGCTGGGACGACGACGTGCCGTTCTTCGCCCGGCTTGCAGCATGGGATAAGCGCGGTTGGCGTGTCCGATCGCGCTCAGCTCGGTCACCCGCTGTTCATCCGGCTGCACGGCGGCCGGAGCTCCATCCTCGTCGGGAGAGCGCGTGAGCGTCGGTGTCTGCGACACGGCGGTCGCGGCTCGACCCAAGTCTGATGATCACGAGCCGGTCCGAATACCGCGCACCCGGACGCATCCGCTGCGTTCATGGCTGGTGCGATTCGGCGGCTACGTGACGAACCACGTGGTCTCGCGGATTCCCAGCTTCGCGCTGCGCCACCGCTGGTACCGGTCATATCTTGGGCTCGAGATCGGCGAGGGAGCCCGCGTCCTGCTCGATTGCCACATGTGGCACATGGGTCCCGGTCACGTCCGCCGGTATGGCTCACGCATTGGTGCGCGAACGTGGATCAACCGGGGCGCGTGCCTCGACCTCCGTGGCGGCATCGACATCGGCGCCGACGTCAGCATCTCGCCCGAGGTCATGATCTTGACCGCGCAACACGACCTCAACGATCCGTGGTTCAAATATGAATCGGAGCGAGTTGTGCTCGAGGATCATGTCTGGGTCGGTTCTCGGGCCACGATCATGCCTGGCGTGACGTTGGGGCGCGGCGCTGTCGTCGCGGCCGGGGCTGTGGTCACGCGTGACGTCGAGCCGCTGACGGTGGTTGGCGGAGTCCCGGCACGACCGATTGCGACCCGCGGCGAAGCGGCGATCGCATACTCCCTCGGCGGGCCGCTCCCCCTGTTCGAGTAGCTCATCCGAGCCGCAGTCGCCGAAAGGTTCGCGCGGCCCCCTGCGTTAGTCGATTGGAACCCTGGCCGGCCCGGATGTCCGGCGCCAAGAGAGGAACTTGATGCACGCATATCGTGAGACCTTCCGACGACACCGTCTGCGGTACCTGCTCCCCGCGGTAATCGTAGCGATCGCAGTGGGGGTCCTCAGCTACAAGGCACCCACGTATATGTCGGCGGCCAGCCTATGGGTCGACAACCAGTCCTCTTCGACCTCATCCCTGAACGTCACCCCCGGCAGCAACCAGGGCGTTACGCCCTCGAGCGCGGAGCAGACCGTGCTCAACGAGCTCCTCACGACGGCGAGCTTCCAGGATGCAGTACTGGCAGACGCGGGGTTCCGCAACCCAGCCAACGCGACTGCGCTGCTCGGTCAGGTGACCTCGAGCACTCCTGGACCTCAGGTGCTCGAGGTGACCGACGTCGGGTCCTCACCAACCGTCGCGCACAACATCGTGAAGTCGGTCCTCAACCAGCTCCAGAAGTTCAGTCAGAAGTGGGCCCGCGAGTTCGCGGCTTCAGCTGTCGCCTACTACCAAGCTCAGGTGAACAGCGCGAATCGGGCCGTGACTCAGGCGAAAGCGGGCTCCGGTCCGAGCCAGAACGCCGCCTTGGGGGCCGCCACCTCGGCTCTGGCCACCGCCTCATCCGGTCTTAGCCAGGCTCAGGCGCAGGCGAACGGTAACAACGGCTTCGCGACCGTCATGGTGCTCGGTCAGCCAACATCGGGCGGCGCCCCGATGACCGGGTACAAGAAACTGCTCGAGACGGCCGTGGGAGCAGGCATGGCGGTGCTGCTCCTGAGCGGGCTGGTGATCGTCATGCTGACTCCCGGCCGCGAGGACAAATGGGATGAGGAGATGTCCGATCCGACCTCCACCGCGGCTGAATGGGCTCCTCCGCGATCCGCTACGGAGCCTGGGCCCGTGGGTCTTGCGGCACCCGAAGCGCCCCCCGCGCCTGCAATGCTGCCGTCGGACCGTCACGGATCTGCGCTCTCGCACCCTATTCGACGGTCTGAGGTGAAGCTGCGCAGGCACGTGACGCATCAGCCATCTGACGCCGAGTCCAACGCGGCCGTCGCCGAAGGCTGACGCGCGTGACTAAGTGGGGCTACGCCTTGCTCTTGCTCTTCGTCGGGCTGGGCCTAAGTCCGGTCAGCTGGCGTAAGGCCGGTCGACTGGCGACGATGCTCACGGTGGCCGTCATCGCGTACGCGTTCCACAGCTACGGCGTCCTCTGATGTCGGCCGTTGCGGCTCCTCTCGTCCCCGTCGCGGAGGCGACGCGGCGACGAGGAGTGAACCGCGCATTTACGGTCGGTCTCGCGGCGGTGTTGCTCGGCGCGGTTGCCGGGCCCCTCGCTGCCGGCGGCCAGGGGGTCGACCTCATTGCGCTTCTCGCGATCTTCGTGCTGGTGGCGGTGTGGATGCGGCCCCAGTTGGGTCCCGTGCTCCTGCTCCTGGTCGGGCTCCTAATCGAACAGTTCCCGATCGGTCTCTCCAACGGGATCACCGAGGTCGGCGTCCCGATCACTCAGAGCATCCCCATGTTCCAAGGACTCGGGTCCGTCCACCTCGACCCGAGCGACCTGTTCCCCGTCGTGATCTTCACGATCTACATGATCCGGAGCGCAGAGACCGGGGGCCGGTGGTGGCCTCGAACGCCCTTGTCGGTGGCGGTCGCGGCTGTGATCGGCGCCGTGCTGTTCGGCGAGGTCTACGGTGTGGCCCACCACGGCGTCATCCGCGAGTCGCTGTTCGAGTGCCGGCCGTTCATCTATTTCGGATTGGCCTACCTGCTGACATCGGTGATCATCAGAACCCGAACCGCGGTATACGCGATGCTCTGGGCGGTAGTTGTCGCCGAAATCCTCAAGTCGCTCCAAGGAGTAGAGGTCTGGATCGTCACCCGCGGCTGGAAGCCCGAGCCGCAGAACGTGCTCGGGCATGAGGAGGCGATGTTCTTCGGGCTGTTCTTCCTCGTCGTGGCGGCGTTGTGGATGTTCAATATTCGCGGGCGGTTGCGGACGGTCGGCACGTGGGCCATTCCGCTCGTGCTATTCGCCAACATGGTCAACGATCGGCGGGCGGCCTGGATGGTCTTGGGGGGCGGCCTCGTGACGATTGTCGCCATCGGCTATCGGGTGCTCCCTCACCGCAGGCGCGCGCTCGGGCGTTTGATCCTGATCACCGCCGCAGTCACCGCGGTCTACCTGCCCGCGTACTGGAATCACACCGACGGTACATTGGGCAAGCCCGCCGATGCGGTTCGCTCCGAGTTCGCGCCCACCGCGCGCGATGCCCTGTCGAACGAGTACCGGGTCCAAGAGGACGCGAACCTGAAACTGAACATCCTGGACGATGGCCTCACGGGCGCCGGGTTCGGACAGCAGATCAACTACGCCCTCCCGATGCCAGGTTTGGTGACGGCGCAGGACGCCGCGATCCTATACGTGCCCCACAACAGCGTCCTCTACGTGCTGATGAGGATGGGTATCGTCGGTGGCGTCGCATTTTGGGCGATGCTGGGCGCGGCGATTATCGCGGGCTGCCGGCTCGCCAAGTGTCCGGACCGACTCTTCGCCGCAGTCGGTGCGATTGGCGCCGCGGCGGTCGTCGCGTGGGCGTTGGAAGGGGCCGTCGACCTCGGGTTCACGTTCTTGCGCATAGCCATAGTCATGGGATGCGTCGTTGGGCTGGTCGAGGCCTCCAGGCACATTCACACTGCAAACCGCAAATCGTGCAGGTCGGGATTCGCCCCCTCCCCGGGGTCGGCGACCCAGAAGAGTTCGCCTTTGCAGGTCGTTCATTAAGCGATGTTTAGGAGGCGCTGGTGACCGAGGCTACGCCGAATGTGACGCTGCAGATCAATCTTGCACCAACGGATCTGCGGCACGCGCGCGAGATTCTGCCGCACGAGCTCCGCCAGCTAGGCGACCAGGTCGCCGAGATCCTGCTCGTCATGGACGTGAACAAGAATCCGATGGTTGATGCCGCCATCTGGCAGCGTGGGAAGATCGGCCTGCGCGAGCTGGCAGAGGAGTGTCGGGAGCGGTATCCGCATCTGCGCCTGCTGGAGGTCGACACATCGCCGGAGGTGGCCCGCCAGGTCGCCGATGTGTTCTCAGGTGGCCAGCCGATTCCCGAAAAGGACTGGCGAGGAGCACCGATCTACGCCTACTTCTTCGGGCTCTGGGCGGCGCAACACGACTACATCTTCCACATGGACTCGGACATGCTTTATGGCGGCGGAAGTCAATCGTGGGTGGCTGAAGCGGTCCAACTGCTCCAATCGCGGGAGGACGTCCTGCTGTGCAGCCCCCTTCCTGGGCCGCCCACCGCTGACGGGCGCCTGACTGCCCAGACCCTGCCGCGTGAGCCGATCGATTCACTGGCGTATCGAGCCGACCAGATCAGCACGCGCGTCTGCATGCTCGATCGAGCACGGTTCCGCGCGAAGGTCGGGTCTGTCGTCGTGGTGCCGCCCTCCCCGCGCCGGGTCTGGCTGGCACGTTTCGACGGGTATCCACCGTACGAGTGTGCCGAGACGATCTTGTCGAACGCACTGGTCAAGAGCGGGCTGATCCGTATCGACTTCCTCGGGCGGGACCCTGGGCTGTGGGCCATCCACCCTCTCTACCGCTCGGAGATCTTCTACGAAGGCCTGCCAGGTCTCATCGCGCGCGTCGAAGCCGGAGACGTGACCGAGGCGCAACGCGGCAACCACGACGTCGATGACTCGATGATCGACTGGAGCACCGCGCGGAAGCCGCGGTGGCGTCGACTGATGCGTCACGCCGAACTGGCGTTCCGCAACGTTCTGCAGTCTCGGCGAGCCGAACGGTCCGCCGTTCCGTCTCGCAGCTTCTAAGCGCGCACGTAGCCCGCCTTGGAGACCTGGGGGCGGCCCCGTGACGGCCGTGACGGCCGTGACGGCCCGTGCGGGGTCTCGGCGCCGCCGAGGTGCTCGGTCGAGGTTCCCGGGAGTAGGCGCGCTTCGGCTCGCTCGGCGCCGGCTCGCTCCACCCCGGCTCGCTCCACGCAGCTCGTCTCGGTCACACCTCAAGCGTCGCAGCGCGCCACCACCGGCGCCACGGCACCGGACTCACGACCGCGACTGCGGTTACGACGACCGGGCGGCCCCGCGCGACTCCCCGGTCACGGGAACCCGGGCAGGCTCGATGGGCTTCGGTCGAAGCACGCCCTGGCGATCGACGACGAACCCCTTGAGGCACTCGCGATACGCCGTGGCGAAGTAGTAGTAGCGGACCAGGCCACCGGGCAGCGCCCTCGGGTGACGCCGATCAAGCCAATCCCGCGCCGCCAGCCGCTGCATGTCACGGAGGGCCCTCTTGCCGTTCGGATCCCCGAGCAGGGTCATCTTGGCCGCGTGCGCGCCATTGCCGAGGGCATAGCTTCGCTGGAAGTTCCACACCGTCCTGATGCCAAACCGCCAGCCGGAAGTGTGATTCACGACGGCGTGCGGCGTGCTTCGCATGGCGATGCCGAGGTTGGCGGCGCGCCGTTCAAAGTCCATCTCCTCCGCGGCCGCAAAGTGCGTACCGGCGCCTAGAGCCTCGTCGAATGGTCCGACTCTCTCCGCCGCACTACGTAGGAATGCGAGATTGCCTCCGACGATCACGAAACCTTCCGGTGGGTCGGTCCATGCGTACGGCGGCTCATACAGAACGTCGCCGGGAAAACAACTCGGACAAGTGCCTGCGCCTCGCCGGCTGCGCGGCGGCGGTACGAGCGCTCCACCGACGAAGCCCGCGTGCGGGGTGGATCGAAGAGCGGCTACGAGCGCCTCGAGCCAGTCCGGCTCGGCCTCGCAGTCGTCGTCGATCATCGCGATCAGGTCGCCGTGTGCGGCTGCCACGGCTGCGTTTCGCGCGCGGCTGAGGCCTTTTCCCGCCTGCGCGATGACCCGCCCTTCACGTCCTCGGAGCGCTTCGTGCACGGTCTGAGAGATGGCGGGCGCAGCTTGACCTTGGGCCACAACCACAAGCTCCCAGTCGCGGTAGGTTTGGTTGACGATCGAGCAGACCGCCGAACCGACCGTATCCGGCCGCATGGCCGCGATGCACACCGAAACCTTCACACTGACCGTCCAGACTGAGCCTAAGTGAACATCTCGTCCAAGTCGCCGTGCGAGCGGCTACGCGGCGGCCCTCAGAGCACTTTCAGCCCCGCGACGGAATTCCTGGTAACCCGAGCCTTCGAGCCACAGGTCCTGCTCGATCTCTGCAATCGAATGGCCGGCGAGCATCGACCGGCACCAGACCTCGGCGGACCACAGTCGGACTCTCACCACGTGATTACCGGCGGCGATCACGTTCCGGAACTCAGCGTCGGGGATTCGGAGGGTGTCTCTGAGGATTCCGTCGGTCAGGAAGCTCGGGTTCGCGGCCTCCTCGATCCAGGTACGGGCATCGAAGGCCATGCCGTAGATCTTGGGGCGATGGGCGATCGACCATGGCAGCACCTTGCGGGCGACGTCGCGCAGGATGCCCTTCGACCACGGTCCCACCCTCGCCTCGAGCGGAAGGTTGAGAACGAGCTTGACCACGTCGGGCTCCAGGAACGGCACTCGAGCCTCGACGGAGGCCTGCATGACGTTCATGTCCATGCGGTTGAGCAGCCAGCAGAGCGAGTAATCGAGGTGGCTTAGAAGCGCCGCCTCGAGCGCACCTCGGTCGCCGTCGTGGTGGGCGTACGCCATCACCGATTCGGGCGTTGGACCGTGGCCCGAGCCGGGCGTCGATACCGGCAGCCACTTCGACTCGGGCGGTGGGCCGAGCGCGACGCGCGCGATGTCGCGCGTCTTCCGGAACACGCTTACGGGATTGAGTGCCCGAATCGGATCGCTGCACAGCGTGGGCTCGGCAGCGTGGACAACTCGGTCATACCACGGGAGGAACGCGGCCAGCGCGGCGGCGTGCAGCTTGCCGTAACCCCCGAACAGCTCGTCGGCGCCCTCGCCGGTCAGGAGCACTTTCACCCCGCACTCCCTCGCGCGCTCCGCAAGCTGCGCCACCGTGACCGCGCTGGCGTTCGCGATTGGAACCCCGTGATGTACCGTTGCCGGAACGAACGCGCGCCTCCAGGTTGCTGGCGTCACCTCGATGAGCTCGAGCTCGACCCCGAGCGCATCGGCCACCCGCCGAGCGGCGAGCCCCTCGTCCAACCTTCCATCTCCGGCGAAGCTTGCGCCGAACGCCACCAGATCCGGCATTTTCTCGGCGGCCAGAGCCGTGATGAGACTCGAATCGACGCCTCCGGAGCACAGCGTCCCGACCGTCGTGTCGGCCAGTAGCGACCTGTGCACGGCGTCGCGAAGCGTGGTTTCGAGCTCGGCAATGAGCTCGGGCCGCGACCGGCGCTTCAGACGCGCCGCGCTGGCGGGATCGACATCGTGGGACGGGACATGCCAACGCCAGGTCTTGAGCTCGGCATCTTCAAGCGAGATTTCGGTCCAGGATCCCGGCGGAACGCGCGTGACGCCCTTCAGCAGGGTTCCGGCGCCGCCGAGGTACGTCCCGTTGGACAGATCGTGCCACGCTGTATCGACCGCTTCGTCGGACGCGCCGGCGGCGATCAGCGCCTTCGGTTCGCTCGCGAACCACACCCCTCCGTCGAATCGTGCGATGTAGAGCGGCTTGATCCCAAACCGATCGCGGCACAGCAGCACGCGCCCCGCGCGCGTATCAAGGGCAGCGAACGCGAACTGCCCGCCCAGCTGCGACACCACGTCGAGCCCCCACCGCTCGAGCGACCACAGTAGCGTCTCGGTGTCGCTCGTCCCGACGAACGCGGATCCGTTCAGCTTGGTTCGTAAGTCGCCGTGGTTGAAGATCTCTCCGTTGTAAGCCAGCCACCACTCCCCGCCCGGATGGGGCATCGGCTGATGCCCGTTCGCGCTGAGGTCGACGATCGACAGTCGCGTATGAACCAGCGCGACGTTGTCGAGTACCTGGATTCCCGCATCGTCAGGCCCACGATGGGCCATAGCGTCTCGCATTGCAGCTAGGCGATCCGGGTTCGGGGTCGCTCCGCGCCCCAGGACACAGCCTCCGATTCCACACATGACCAAGCAACGCCGGGCGAGGGCCCGTCCTTATGCGGGGCGCCGCAATTAGGTGCTGCACCAGGTCGGGCGTTGTGCGGAGCCCGTAGATCCGAGGTCCGCGAAAGTGGACGGCGCGGGCGCACGTTCCTCGTGATAGATGACGCAAAACGTCGCCATCGCATCGGGCGCCGACGAGGCACAAGCAGTCACGGCTGCCGTGGCGGCTGCGCGGTCGCACGTCGAGGACCCTGGGCTCACGCTGCGAGGGTTCGGCATCCAGGTACTCAATTACCTGACGAACTGCATCGTGGCTCACGTGCCGAGCTTCAGATTTCGTCATTCCTGGTATCGGCGAGCGCTTGGGATGCAAATCGGTCGCCACACCGGCGTGCACATGGGCACCTACGTGTGGTTCTGGAGTCCGGGTGAGATCCGACGGTATGGCGTGCGGATCGGCCGTAACACGCGGATCAATCGCGGGTGCACGCTCGACCTCCGCAGCGGCCTGACGATCGGCGACAACGTGAGCATCTCCCCCGAGGTGATCATCTTGGGTGGAACACACGACCCCGACGACCCGATGTTCGACCCCGTGCCGGGCGCGGTCGCGATTGAGGATCACGTCTGGATCGGGACACGCGCCATGATCCTTCCCGGCGTGACCTTGGGGCGTGGGTCAGTTATAGCCGCCGGAGCGGTGGTTACCAAGGACGTCGCCCCGCTGACGATCGTCGGGGGCGTTCCCGCCAAGCCGATCGGCAAGCGGGATCCGGGTGCGACCGTGTACCAACTGCCCACGCGGCTACCGCTGTTCGAGTGATGGGTCGGGCTGGGATTCGGGTTTTACAGGGAGTCGAGGCGGCTGTGCGCTCGTTGCGCGGCCAGGAGGTCTAGGTTGAGTACTGAAACATCGTTTTGGCATCCGTACGCGGATATGGGCTCCGTTCGTCATTCAGAGCTCGTGATGGAGAGGGCAGAGGACGTCTGGGTCTGGGACACGAACGGGAAGCGCTACCTGGACGCGACCGCCGGCCTTTGGTATGCGAACGTGGGGCACGGCCGGCGTAAGATCCGGGCCGCCGTCGCCGCCCAGATGGAGCATTTGGGCGCGTACTCGGCGTTCTTCGATCTCGCCAACCGGCCGGTGTTGGAGCTCGCGGAGGTTCTCGCGGAGCGGGCACCCATGCCGGCGAAGGTGTTCTTCGGGTCGGGCGGCAGCGACGGGATCGACACCGCCGCCAAGCTGGCCCGCCGATACTGGTGGGAGCTGGGCCAACCGGACCGGACCGCGCTCATCAGTCGCACCGCGGGTTATCACGGCACGCACGGCTTCGGGACCGCGCTTGGCGGCATCCCCAGCAACCGTCAGGGGTTCGGGCCGCTGGGCGAGACGGTCCAGGTGCACCACGACTCGCTCGAGGACATGGAGCAGACAATCGCGCGGGTTGGACGCGAGCGAGTGGCCGCGGTGTTCATGGAACCGGTGATCGGCGCGGGCGGCGTATACCCACCTGCCCCCGGGTACGTGGAGGGCGTCGCCGAGCTGTGCCAGCGAACCGGGATCCTGCTCGTGATCGATGCGGTGATCTGCGCGTTCGGTCGCCTCGGCACGTGGTTCGGGATCGAGCGCTGGAACGTCGAACCGTCGATGATCGTGTTCGCCAAGGGCGTGACCAGCGGCTACCTTCCGCTGGGCGGGGTCATGGTCTCCGAGCGGGTCGCCGAGCCGTTCTGGCGTGAGCCGGGGGGACCCATCTTCAGGCACGGGTCGACGTACTCCGGTCACCCAACGTGCTGCGCCGCTGCGCTCGCGAACCTTGAGATCATCGAGAGGGAGGGTCTGCTTGTGCGAGGCCGCGAGCAGGAGCAGGCGCTGTTCGACGCGCTTGCGCCTCTTGCGGCGCACGAGCTCGTGGCCGAGGTCAGAGGCGGCGTGGGGACGATGGCCGCCGTCGAGCTGACCCCCGACGCTCGCGACGCGGAACCGCGTGTCATCGCATCGCTGGCGGTTGCCATACGTCATGCCGGGGTGCTCGTACGGCCCGGCGGATCCGCGATCGCGGTATCGCCGCCGCTCACCGCCACGACCGAGCACTTCGAGCTGATCGCGCAGGGGATCGAGCAAGGCCTCGACGAGCTTGCCAACCGGCTCCCGATGTCAAGGGCTGTGGGCGTTCTGCGGCGAGCGGCCTGAGCGCTCGTACGCTCAGCGCCTCGAAGCGCGCTCAGCGTGGCCGACGACCACCGCCGGCGGTGGCTCGGCGGGGATCACAACCTCGATCAGCTGCGGGCCGGGCTCGGCGATGGCCTCCTCGAGCGTGCCGGTGAGGGCCTCCGCTGCGTCGACACGACGCGCTGGGACGCCGAGCCCGGTGGCGACCTGGGTGTAGTCCAGGTCCGGATCGCCCAGTCCGAGCTGAGCCTTGGCCTTGGCGCCCGCGTCGCGCACGCCGGCGCGCTGGAGCTCGGCGTCGAGGATGCTGTAGCTGCGGTTGTTGAAAAGCACGACCGTGACGTCGAGTTGCTCGCGCGCCATCGTCCACAGCGACTGGATCGTGTACAGCGCCGAACCGTCGGCCTGGAGCGCGATAACCGGGCGATCGGGGCACGCGATCGCCGCCCCGACTGCGACCGGCAGCCCCTGGCCGATCGCCCCCCCGGTGAGCGTGAGCCAGTCATGCCTCGGTCCCCCCGCGGTGTTGGGTGGTAAGGCGAATCCCGACGTGATCGCTTCGTCTGACACGATCGCATCTTCGGGAAGAACCGCGCCCACCGCCTGGCACACCGCCGCCGCGTTGAGCGGGCCGTCGGGCGGCGGCGGCGCCGCCGCTGATTGCAGCTCCGGCTTGGCGTCTGTGGCGTCGAGCGCCTCGACCAGCTCCTCGAGGCTCCCGAGCACGTCCGACGCCGGCGGCGAGAGCTCGCGCACCTCGCAACCGTCGGGCACCAACGAGCTCTTCTTGCCGGGGTAGGCGAAGAACGTGACCGGTGGGGCCGCGTCGACCAGGATCAGCTGCTCGAGCCCCTCGAGCTGAACCGAGGCGAGCTCGGGCCAGTAATAGAGCCGCTCGACGGCGGGGAGGCCGGCGCCGCGTTCCAGGCGGGCCGGGAACATCTCCGCGAACAACTTCGCTCCGGTGGCTGCGGCGATCCGCGCCGCGGCGAGCAGGCCGCGCTGACGCAGCGCCCTGCCGCCGAGCAGGATCCCGGTCCGGCGGCCGCTCCGGATCGCCGTCGCGATCGCCTCGATCGTTTCTCCGGAAGCCGCTGGTGGCGCCGCGGGCGGGGCTGGCATGGCGGCCTGCGCGCCCTGATGCCAGGCCACGTCAGCGGGCACGATCAGCGTCGCCACCTGACCGGGAGGTCCGGTCGCGGCGGCGATCGCCTCGCGTGCGTCGCGGGCGAGGTCCGCGGTCGTCCTCGATGTTCGCACCCACGCCGACACGTTTCGGGCAACCGTTTCGACGTCGGATTGCAGCGGGGCGTCGTATTGCACGTGATGCGTCGCTTGATCGCCCACGATGTTGACCACCGGGACCCTGGCCCGGCGCGCGTTGTGGAGGTTCGCGAGGCCGTTGCCGAGGCCCGGCCCGAGATGCAGCAGAGTCGCCCCGGGCGCGTCCGCCATCCGTGCGTAGCCGTCGGCGGCGCCGGTCGCGACGCCCTCGAACAGAGTCAGTACCGCGCGCATCTCCGGCACCGAATCGAGCTCGGCGACGAAGTGGATTTCCGACGTGCCTGGGTTCGTGAAGCACGTCGTGACGCCTGCGTCGACGAGGGTCCGGATCAGTGCCTGGGCGCCGGTGGGCATATCGGCAAGGATTTCATGAATGCCTGGGCGGTCGCGCCGTCGCGCCGTCGCGCCACGAGCAACAGACCCCCAACGCGAACTGGTCTCGGAGCGCGGTCTTCTTGAACTTGCCCGTCGCGGTATGCGGAATCGCCGCGACGAACTCGACCCGGTCAGGCAGCTGCCATTTGGCGAAGTCGCTGCTGAGGTGTCGGCGCAGCTCGTCGGGGCTCGCGTGCATCCCGGCGCGCAGAACGATCGCGGCCAGCGGCCGCTCTCCCCATCGATCGTCAGGGATCGCGATCACCGCCGCCTCCGCGACGGCGTCATGAGCCATCAGCTTGTTTTCAAGGTCGACCGACGAGATCCATTCGCCGCCGGATTTGACGAGGTCCTTGCTGCGGTCGCAGATCCGTATGCATCCCCGGTGATCGATGCGCACGACGTCCCCGGTCCGAAACCACCCGTCATCGGTGAACTGGTCGGCACTCGCCCCGCGGTGATAGCCCGCGGCAACCCACGGCCCGCGGACCTCCAGCTCTCCGATCGTTCGGTCGTCCCACGGGACGAGCTCGCCATCCTCGCCCCTCGCGCGCAACTCCACGAGCGGGATGGCCGTGCCCTGCCGAGCGCGATAGTCGTACTGCTCGGTCGGCGATGACGCGTTGAGCTCACTGGGCAGCCGGCACACGGTGCCAAGCGGAGAGGTCTCCGTCATGCCCCACCCGTGGATGATCGTGAGGCCATGGCGATCGAAGCCTTCGAGCAAGCTGATAGGAGCCGCGGCGCCGCCGAGGTTCACCCGGTCGAGCGTCGTCAGGTCCCATCTGTAAGGCTCGGCGTCGAGCGCTGCCAGGACTGACATCCAGATCGTCGGCACGCCGGCCGTGAATGTGACGCGTTCGCCAGCCAGCAGGTCGAGGAGGCTCATGGGATCAAGACGGGGGCCCGGCAGCACGAGCGCCGCGCCGGTCATCGCAGCGGCGTAGGGAAGACCCCACGCATTGACGTGGAACATCGGTACCGCCGGGAGGATCACATCGCGCGAGCTCAGACCAAGCACGTCAGGAAGCGCGGCCACGAGCGAGTGCAGAACGAGCGCTCGGTGCGAGTAGACGACTCCCTTAGGGCGGCCCGTGGTGCCCGACGTGTAACACATCACCGCGGCTCGGCGCTCGTCGATCCGGGGCCAGCTGATCGGTTCCGAGGAAGCGATCAGCGACTCGTAGTCGATCGAGCCGCTGCGGACCGATCCGGAGCGCGAGACGACGACCACATGCTCGAACTCCCACGCCACCGAGTCGAGGACGTCGCACAGCGTCTCGTCCACGACGATCACGCGGTCCTCGGCGTCAGCGGCGATGTAGGTGAGCTCGTCCGGGTGCAGGCGCGGGTTCAGCGTGTGGATCACCGCTCCCATTGACGGCACGCCGAAGTAAAGCTCGAGGTGCTCCGGCTGGTTCCAGAGTAGGGTCGCCACCCGGTCGCCGGCGCCGACCCCGAGGCCGGCGAGTGCGTCTGCCAGCTGTCGGGCGCGTCTCGTGCAGTCACCGATCGTCGTGCGCTCGAGCGAGCCGTCGGAGCGGCGAGACACCACCGAACGTGTGCTGCTGAGCTGCTCGGCTCGTTCCACGAGCGCCGTAAGCGACAGCTGGAAGTCATCCATCATCAGTCCGCTGAGCATCGTGTCGGTCGTCCTCGTTGTTCGAATGGCTTGGGCCGAAGCCGGTCTCGCCAATACAACGTCGACGAGCTCCCGATGCTTGCTGGCGGACCTGCGCTTGCGAGGGAAGGGCATGCAAGTCCACCCATCACCCTCGCGTTACTCGAACGTGAGCAGTCTGGCAGCCAGAGAGCCGCTACAGCGCGTTGCGGCGGTCGCCGTGGCCGCGGAGGCACGCTCCGTACAGCTGCGCCTGTCGAGGGCGCTCGGAGCCCAGTCTGCGTTTCAGTTGCGCGTCCTCCCATCGGTGCGGCGGTTGATCGTCGCCGGAGCGGCGGACGACCTGATCGTCACCTATCACCAAACCCTCGGCTCGGACGATTGTGACTCGTTCAAGCTGGTCAAGAGCAGGTTTCCCGAGCTACTCATCGTCGTCGTCTGCGAGTCGGCCGACGGCCGCGCCGTGCGCCGCGCGCTCGACAGCGGGATCGACGGGTTGGTGTTCGCCGACGAGCTCGAGGCAGCCCTGCGACCGACGGTCGCAGCGGCGTTGGCGGGGCAGATCGCCGTGCCGCGCAACCTACAACCGTCGGTACGTAAGCCCGCTTTGTCCGCGAAGGAGCGGCAGGTGCTTGGCCTGCTCGTGAGGGGTTGCACGAACGGCGAGATCAGTGCGCAGCTGTTCCTAGCGGAGAGCACCGTGAAGAGCCACCTCTCGTCCGCGTACTCGAAATTGGGTGTCCGGTCCCGCAGCGAAGCGGTCTCCCTTCTGCTCGATCCCAAGCATCCCCTCGGCGTCGTGTCCGCGGTGCCCTCCGTCCGGTCCGGGCCGGGCGGCCGCATTTGACGCCGCAGTCACGTCGGCGACGATCAGCTCAGGATCACTCTCGATCCGGGCGCGAGCCGCACGTGCAGCCCCTTCGGCAGCTCGTAGCTGCGCAAGATCGCGGCCCGCTCTCCGACGATGCTCGACTCGATCCGGTGTCCGGGATGCTCGATCCTGGCCATCGTGAGAACCATGCTGTTGTCCAGGTCGCTCCCGATCACCGTGGCGCCCCGGCCGATGGCCGTGTAGGGGCCGATGAACGAGTCCTCCACGATCGCGTCGTCGTCGATCACGATCGGGCCGTGGAGCATGGAATGAGAAACACGCGCGCGCGGGCTGATCGCCACCCGCCCGTGGAGCTCGTTGTTGTCTGGGAACGATCCGTCTACCACGGGCACCCGCAAGTCATCGAGAACCATGCGGTTGGCGGCCAGGAGGCGCTCGGTGGAACCGCTGTAATACCACTGCTTCGTCGCCTCGCACACCGCAACGCGACAGCCGCCACCGCGGAGTGTCTTGACGAGGTCGCGCCGCTCGCGCCCGGAAGGCAGCGAGTCGCCCAGAACCTCCACCGTGCGCGGCCCGAGCATCGCCGCCGTCGCGAACGTCCGGGACCCGGGCAACGAGGACTCCGATGAGTTCTGACTCAATAGGACGCAATCGACATCGCCCGCCGAAAAGCGATCGCGCATAGCTGTGACCTGACCGGGGAACAGGCAATCCGCCGGATAGACGAGGACCGGCCCAGACGAGAGCTTCTCCCTGGTCCTCGCTAAGACCGACTGCTGGCCGTCTGCGTCTCCCACCTCGGAGTACGAGAGCTCCACTCCCCAGGACCTGCCGCCGTCGAGAACCTGCTCGAGCTCGCGCCGCACGCCGGCGCGCGCGATGATCAGAGCGCGCTCGACCCCGCCCTCCGCCAGCTCGTCGAAGACGTGCCAGATCAGCGGCAAGTTGGCGATGGGTGCCAAGTACCGTGAACTCGTCTCGAAGCCGGACTCTCCGACGGGCTCGGCCCTCGCGTCGACGATTGCCAGGCTAACGTGCTCTCCCACCGCCGGTGCATAGTAGCCACGGGAAGCGGCGCTTGCGGCGGAGCTCCGGAAATGTTCGATGTCCGCCCGAGCGGCGGATCGCGCGTCGACGCCCGTCGCCGACCCTCAGCTGAAGGCCATCTCTGCGTTCGCCCCTACATGAAGGCGGATCCCGCGCGGTAATGCGAAGTCGCGGAATATGGTCGCGCCCTGCCCGATCGTGCTTCCTTCGATCCGTCGGCTGACATGCATGATCCGCGCGCCGTCGGCGATGATCGACCTCTCCACTTCAGCGCCCTCTATCTCCGCGCTTGTTCCGACCGACGTATACGGACCGACGAAGGAGTTCGAGATACGCGCGCCGGGACCGATGATCGTCGGCCCGACGATGATGCTCGACTTGAGCTCCGCCGTCGGGTGAATGCTCACTCGGCCCTCGATGCGATTGTCGCCTGTATCGATGGGGTCTCCCTCCGGGGCATGGTGATCGAGCACGAGCCGGTTGAGCTCCAGCAGGTCGAGTGAATCGCCCCGATACCGCCGCCAGCTCTGGACGAATCCGACCTGAGGCTTGTGCCCCTGGCTGGCCAGCCACTCGGCGACCGCGACCAAGTCGAAGCGGCTGCCGGCACCTGCGGGGGCGCCAGAAGCACGGCGTAGAAGACCCGGTCCAAACGCGCAGACTCCCGCCACGGACAGACGGCTGCGGAACCCACTCAACTCAGTTACGCCCAGCAGACGCTCGGTCGCCGCTCCCAGCCCGGCATGCTCGGCGGAGCTGCGGTGCACGAGCAGCAGGAGGCCTTCTGGCTGTTCGGCGAGGAATCGCGAGAATCGGTCCGGTGTTTCCCCCACCAGGCCGTCGGCTAGGTGCACGACGGCCGCGTCGTCGCCGACGAACGGGGCTGCGGCCTCGAGCGACCCCAGAAGGTCCGGCCGGTTTGTCCGGACCAGGTATCTAACGGTGGGTCCAGGCCCGCCGTCCTCCTCCACGCACGCACGGATGGCTTTGAGCGCCGGAGGCGGGGCCACCACCGCCAGCTCCGTGATTTCGGCCGACACGAGCGTATCGAGCGCGTGGCAGACGATTGGACGATTGCCGACGCGCTCGGTACACAGCGCTGCGGTCGGCGCCGTATCGCCGGCCGGGGCCACAACAACTCCCTTGATCGACATGAACAGAGAACGGGCGCGCCAGCCTCGTCCTCGCGCTGTTAGTCGTTATTCAGACTTCGATTGACGGATCGGTTGCATTCCGACCTCGCCGAGGACCCGCCAGATTTGCCACCCCAGGCTCGCGTGCTATCTCACCCGGTTTGAGGCCTGGCGATGGGCCGAGGGATCACCACGTGGCTCCGTCGCCGTATGGCCGCGTGACGGCTGACCGAGGCCCGTTCTCGGAAGATCGGCCCGGTTTCCGACGTTCACTAGACAGAACTCGGGGAGGGCACGTACTTGCTTAGGATCGCCATCGTCGGACTCGGCCCATGGGGCGCCTGTGCGCTCGAGCGAGTGGTCACGACTACTCGCCACGGCCTGTGCGCCGGGCTCGAGATCGAGGTGCACGTCATCGAGCCCGGGACGCCGGGCTCGGGGGTCTACGACGTCAATCAGCCCGACTACCTGCTGCTCAACGCACCCTGTGGCCAGCTGACGTTGTATCCGTTCGCCACCGAGGGCGACCCGCCGTGCTACGGCATCGGGCTCTACGACTGGGTGCTCCAACGCGGCTACCGGTGGGTCGGGGATCGCTGCGAGATCAATCCCGCCGGCGAGCCGATCGAGTCCTATCACTTCCTGCCGCGTCGTCTAATGGGCGAGTACCTCCAGTGGTTCTACCGTGCGCTCGTCGCCGGCGCTCCGTCGAACCTCGAGATAACCCATCACCGCACCTCAGCGGTGGACCTCGTCGGCAAGCTCGACGGAAGCGAGGAGGTGTGCCTCGCGAACGGCGACACGGTAATCGTTGACCACGTCATCGTAACGTCCGGCCACACGGCCAATCAGGACAACGGCAACGGGGGATCGCGGCCGCGCCAGCTGAGCCCTTACCCGGTCGCGACGTACGTCGACAAGCTGCCGGCCGACTCGACGGTCGCGGTTGCCGGAATGGGACTAGTCGGCGTCGACGTCGCGATAGCCCTGAGCGTCGGCCGTGGCGGCAAGTTCGTCGAGAACGGGGACGGGCTCCGCTACGTTCCGAGCGGACGTGAGCCGCTGATTCAGATGTTCTCGCGGAGCGGGCTGCCGTTCACGGCGAAGTCGGTGACCGGAGTGGACCGCAGCGACGTCTACAAGCCGATCATCTGCACAGCTGAAGCGCTCGACACACTGAGCGGCCGCAACAACGGACACCGGCGCCTGGTGGACGTGCGCAGCGAGCTGCTGCCGCTCCTGTTCGCCGAAATGCACTCGCGGTACTACTCCCAGGTCGCGTTCCAGGAGTCGGGATCGCGGGCCGAGGGCGCGTCCGTGCGCGAGCGCCTAAAGACCGCATGGCGTCGGGATCGCTTCGACCACGAGCTGGCAAGCCTGGCCATGCGTTACGGCCGGTTCGACGCCGAGGCCATCTTCTTCGGCCATCAACCGAAGTACGATTCGACGAGCGACTACGAAGCGTTCGTCTACGACGGTCTGGCCAACGACCTGCGAGAGGCCGAGGTGCCTGGCGGCGCCAGCCCGGTGAAATCCGCAGCCGAGGTGCTTCGGATCTTCCGCGACCCCATGCGCAGGGTCGTCGAGCAGGGTGGGCTCTCACTCGATTCCTACCTGGACTTCAACGCGGACATTTGCAGCCGGATCCATCGCCTCGTCGCCGGTCCGCCGGCGCTGCGGTCACGTCAGTTCCTCGCCCTGATGGACGCCGGCGTGCTGCGGATCCCGTACGGTCCCGCGCCCAGCCTGGGCCCGACCCCCGGCAGGGACGATCTCGCGACCGCGCCGACCAGGATCTCATCGACGGCGTTCGAGCAGGCCTGCATGTCCGACGCGGACGTCGTGATCCGGGGTCACCTCGAGGATCCACGCATCGACGGGTCGGCGTCGCAGCTGCTCACACGGCTCTACAACCGCGGCCGCGTCAGTCAGTTCCGCTATGGCGCGGTCACGGTCGGCAGCATCGACCTGACGCCCGATTCTCATCCGATCGACATCGACGGGCGTCCTCAGGAGCGGATCTGGATGTTCGGAGTCCTCACCGAGGGGTTCCGCCACTTCAACCACTACATCCCGTCGCCGAAGAGCCGCATCCGCGCGTTTGAGGATCTCGGCGCCTGCGTCGCCGAAATTCTCGTATAGCGAATCGCGCGAGATCCTCGCGTCTCGCATACGAGCGAGCAGGCGCGGCGATCGGGTCTGCGCGGTGGTGCGGCGATCAGGTCCGGGGCGCGCTGCCGTCGTTGTGCATGCACCGAACGACGCCGAGTAACAGGCGAGCCTCGCGTTGTGACCGCGGGCCGCCTCGCACTTGCCGGCCAGGCACACCGTCACATGGCTGCCAGCCCCCGGCTCGAGGTCTGCTTCTACTTCGATGAAGTCCGACCCGCGGCGACGAGCGGAAGCGCGACAGTAGCGACCAGGAGCCAGCGAACCTGCATCGCCAAGGTCTTCGTTCGCGTCAAGCCGTGTTCTTTCCCGCACGACTGTGCAGGCAGTCTGCAGGGCAGCGACGGCGGCCCCCAGGGGCGGGCGGCTAGCGTTAGACGCGCGACAGCGAGACTGTCGAGGCGGCCGCGGCGAGCGCCTGGTCGAGATCTTCGATCAGGTCATCGGGGTGCTCGAGGCCGATCGACAGGCGCACCATGTCCGGACTGATCCCGGCCGCGTCGAGCTCGCGCGGCTTGAGTTGCCGGTGCGTGGTCGACGCCGGATGAGTGATCAGCGACTTGGCGTCTCCCATGTTGAGCAGCCGCTTGAACAGGTTGACGCTGTTAAACACCGCGATCCCGGCATCGCGACCGCCGTGAACCCCGAAGGTCAGGATCGAGGGCACGTGGTCCCCGAGGTAGCGCTGGGCCAGGTCGTAATAAGGATCGTCGGGCAGTCCGAGGAAGCTCACCCAAGAGACGCGCGGATCCTGCTCCAGGTACGCCGCCACCGCGCGAGCATTGGCCTCGTGGCGCGGGAGGCGCACGGGCAGGGTCTCGAGGCCTTGGAGGTGCAGGAACGCGTTGAACGGCGACAGGATCGCGCCGGTGTTGCGCAAGCCGATGGTCTTGCAGCGGGTGACGTACGGGGCCGCCGGGAAGTCGTCGGCGTACGCGACGCCGTGGAACGCCGGCTCCGGCTGGAGCAGCTCCCCGTATCGGTCCGGATGGTCAGCCCAAGGGAACGTGCCGCCATCGATGACGATCCCGCCCATCGACGTGCCGTGGCCGCCGATGAACTTGGTCAGCGAGTGGACCACGACGTCGGCGCCGTGTCGGATCGGCTTCAGCAGCAACGGCGTCGCCACGGTGTTGTCGGCGATCACCGGCACCCCGTGGGCGTGCGCGACGTCGGCAACGGCGGCCAGGTCGATGACGTTGCCGGCCGGGTTTCCTACGGTCTCACAGAAGACAGCCTTGGTCCGCCCGTCGATCAGCGGCCCGATCGACTCGGGACTGTCGTCCGCGGCAAAGCGGACCTCGATTCCGAGTCTGGGAAGCACGTGCGCGAAATACGTATAGGTGGCTCCGTAGAGCTGCGGGACCGACACGAAGTTGTCGCCGGCGCTGACCAGATTGAGGACCGACATGCTGACCGCGGCTGCGCCTGAGCTGACTGCCATCGCGGCGGCACCGCACTCGAGCGCGGTGATCCGCTGCTCGAGCACGTCCACTGTGGGATTGTTGAGGCGGTTGTAGTGGTAGCCGGGGATCTCGAGATCCATGATCCCGCCGGCATGGTCAGCGTCGATGAAGTCGTGCGCGACCGTCTGATAGATCGGGACGGCCACGGCGCGCGTTGAGTCAGCCGTGTAGCCGCCGTGGATCGCGAGAGTCTCGTCGTGCATGGCCAAATCAGGGCTGGACGGGTGACGTGGCGCGGGCCAGGCTCAACCAATTGGCGTACAGCGTGGCCGACGGGGTCGCCCACGTATTCTCCACGCTCGTGGCGACTTCGTCGAACGGGAACATCGACCACAGCTCTCGGGGGTCGCGGCGCGGTGCGGCTGCGCGCTCCGCGAAGCCCTCGAGGATGGCCACCGCGTCTCGGCACAGATAGCCTTCGGGCAGGCGGGGGTACGGGACCGCGCCGCGGCCGAACAGGTATCGACGCACGTCCCGGCGATACTCCCGCAGCAGGCTCAGCGTGCCGTACTCGGGGTGTCCCTGACACAGGACGAACAGCCCGTCCCCCCGTAGACGTGCGGCCACTGCCCAGCCGGCGCCGGACGAGCCGGAGCCGACGACGATTCGGTACCCGGCGTCGATCAGCGCGTCCTCGGGCACGTCATTGACCCGGGAGTGCGGGAACGGGACCGTGTCCGGGAGCCCGTACGCCAGCGGGTCGTACGGATCCTGGACATCACCGTGGAACACGCCACTGCATTTGGTTGCGCGTGGCACCCGCTCGATCCCGTCGAACAGAAGGGTGCTCGCGTGCGACGCGAGACACGAGAGCAGCGTGGTGGGAACCGACGCCGCTGCCCATTCCAGCAGGCGCGCCAGATATGGCCAGTACGGCTCGTAACGAAGGCTGACCTGCGCCGGCTCGGTGCCGGTGACGATCAGCGCATCCGGCGGCTGGCTCCAGAGCTCGTCAAGCCCCTGGTAGCGCGACTCGATGACTTCGGCGATCGCCTCCGACCGGGGGATTTCGGTGATCGTGTACAGATCGAAGTTGACTGCCGCGCCGTGAGTGCCCTCCGCCGCCCGTTGGAACTGGCTCTCGGTATCGACAAACGCGGAATCAGGCATGTTGTTCACTAGCGCGACGGTGATCGGCCTAGAGGCCGGCGTCGGGGTTTCGGTAACTACCACCGTTGTCATGCAGCACCGCGGGCCGCCTCGGCCCTTTCCTTCCCTGTCGAGCTCGTCGCGGTTGATAGGCCAGTCGGCCTCCGACCCACACTTCCCGGGCACCTAAAGCTCGTCCGCGGCTCGCCGTCGTCTACGGCTAAAGGTTGCTGGAGCTGATAGAGATTTGTGACGGCGTCAAGGATTGGTGTGCCCTGGTGTGGCTTGTCGCCACGAACGACGCGTCGGTGGCCCAGGTCCGGCCGATACTGCGGAAGTTCGCGGCGGTGGTCGACGCTCTGAGTGACTTTGCCGAGGGCGCCCCGGGTGCGCTGGCTGCTCATTCTGCGAGTGGCCTGGCCACCCTTCATGACACTGGTGTGCGCCTCGCCAGGCTGTCGATGCGCACCGCGCTCCGACTGACACCCGGGGTCGACGCGCTGCCTGCCACCAACGGCGTCGCGTACCGGTTCTTCTACCAGCCGACCCAGAACGCCCGCCGGATCATGTCGATCGACGCGCTCGAACGTCTCAAGGAGCTGTCCGGGGTCGAAAGCTTGTTCCCGCATTACCTGCCCGATTCGGAGATCGATGCGCGCGATGGGACTCGCTGCTACCTGGGCCCGGTCGTCGGCTCGGCCGCAGATTAAGCGGGCGTCCTGGGGGTCGGGCAGTTCATGCGCGCCGAGATCGCGGCCGCGTACGACGATGCGGGAGCCGGGTCTCGACGACCGTGCGCTAACTGAATCGGACCGAGCTGATCGGCCGTCGATGTGCCCCTCGTGATAGCGCCCCATTACCTCGAAAACGGATGGCCAGGCGCGCTTCTTCCGGCCCGTCGGTGCCGCGGGTGTCGTTACGGGTCGGCTCTCGGCCGAAACCGTCCCGGCCTGGTCGTGATCGAGGCACAACTCAGGGATGGGTGACGAGTTCCACTCAGAGATCAGGCGGGTTTCTGAACGACGCGCTGAGCTCCCGCTCGATGCCGGCGCGCTCGATGAGCCTGAGGACCTCTATGCCGCCGGCATGAGGTGGCATGCGAGCGTCGACGTAACGCTTGCTCTCGAGGACACCTTCGAGATCGAGTTCCCCTCGGGAGCATCGGCGAGAGGCTCAGAGACTCTGCCCCGCGTAGCAGAGGAGCGCCGGCTGCTCGGCGGAGGCTTCGCGCTCCTCCTTCGTGGGCTCGGGGAGCGCGTCATCGGTCGCGGCCGTCCCGGGCGTCGGCTACCCGGCGGCGCGGTCATGCGTCTCGACGGGGGAGTGGGCGGCCGCCCTGCTCACGACACGACAGACAAGTGACGCTTCGGCGCCCGCGTCGAGGGAGTCGACTCGAGCTGGGTCAGCTCGCGTTGGAGGGCCCGCCGGCCACGGTGGTGAAGACCGTGGATCGCGCTCTCCGTCCGACCCATGTGGTCGGCGATCTCGCCCGGCGTGAGCCCTACCACGTGGCGCAGAACGACGACCTCCCGCTGCTCCTCGGGCAGCGCGGCGAGCGCGGCGCGAACCGTCTCGACGCGATCGAGGTCCGCCCCCGTGCTCATGCTCGGATCGAACACGTTCTCGGTCGGGGTGAGCCGGTTTGCGCGCAGGTGATCGATGGCGACATTCCGGGCCATCCGGACGAGCCACGCGAAGAACGGAATCCCGCGATCGTCGTACTTGTGGATCGTCGTCATCAGCTTGGTGAACACGTGCTGTGTGACGTCTTCGGCCTCATGGTCGTTGCGCACGATCGAGCGGACGTAGCCGTAGATGTTATGGGAGTAGCTGACGTAGAGGAATCGCAGCGCCTCGTCGTCGCCTTCCTTAGCGCGTGCGACCGCAAGACGAGTCCTTCGCAGCATCTCCGGCGATGAATTCACCGCGGTGCGGCTCGTGAATCCCACCGTGGCTGGGCTTGTGGCTAGGGAGACTTCCGTGATCACTTTTTTTCAATCCTTTGCAGCGGCTTTCGCCTCGAACGAGAGCCGCGCCCACGAGCGTTGGGAGACGCTCACCCCGGGCGCTGGCCGACTCTCATTCAGGCCCCCTCCGAAGGCATCCACCTTCGGCTTTCTTCTGGGCGAAAGTCTCATGCCGGCCTACCCGCCGGTCAATGACCGGTCCGACCATTGCGCCGTTCAAGCGAATGAACGCCCCGGAACGCCGTTGAACGGCCTGAATCTCCTTGCGCGCCTGCGCTCCCGGGCACGGAGGAGATGGGAGTCATCCACCGTTTATGTGTATGAGTCGGAGGTTTTGCCCCTCGCAAGCAAGCTTTAGAAGCTTTGGGCTAAAAAAGCTAGGCCCTTATGCCGATGTTCCAGTATGATGGGCGATAGCGAAGGATTCGCGCCCGGTCTTTTGGGGGCTGAACATGGGGCAGGATGACGTGAAGGGCGAGGCGCTCGGAGGCGTCTCGTTCATCGACAATTGGTCGTGGGATCTAGTTCGCCGCCTTCCCAAGCGCGGCGCACGAGGGTCTGCGTTCAGGCGGGCCACGCGAAATCCCGCACGGCTCGCGAATGCCGCGCGGTCGGCGCGACTCGTCGCAGCGGCCGTGTTCGGCGCGGCGACGGTGGCGTTGTTGCTCTCGGTCGCCACGCGCACGTCGTCGGTCAACGCACCCCCAGTGCGCGCGGCCCTGGAGATGACGATGACCCTGTTCGCGCTTGCGGGGGCTTGGCTGCTGCGGGCTCAGTTCGCGCACTCGCGTCGCCTCCGCGATCTGCTGCTGCTCGGCGGGTTCCTCGTGCTGGGGCTGATGAACTTCTGGACGGCCGCGCTGCCCGCCGCGCTGAATCTGCGGACCGCGGCCTTTTTCTCCGCGGCCGAGTTCTGGAGCGAGCTGGCGGTGGGTGCGATCTTCGCCGCAGCCGCGCTCGTCCACTCACGCCACCTGATCCCGAGCTCCCGTCATTCGGTCGCCGTCACCGCCGTGCTCGGCATGGTCGCGCTCATGGCTGCCTTCGTCGGCGCGGTGCTGCTGGGCGGACAGGGCCGGGAAGCGGCGAGCGACGCGACGAGGTTCGCCGGTGCGCTCACGCATCCGCAACTGTTCCTGCTCGCCCTCGCGGCTGCCGGACCGCTCGCCTGCGCGGCGACCGGCTTCGTCCGGCGCCATCGGGTCGAGGCGGACCGCGGCGCGGCGCCGGTGGCGATGGCGATGGCGCTGCTCGCCTTCGTGAGTCTCTCTCATCTGGTGACGCTGTCGGGTTCGCCGGGCCGTGTCGGTCCCGGCGATGCGCTGCGCATGATCGCGTTCGGGCTCCTGCTGGCGGCTGCGGTCAGCGCGGAGAGGCGTGTCCGCGCACAGCTGGCGCGGGGCGCAGCGCTGGCCGAGCGCCGGCGCGTGGCGGAGGACCTGCATGATGGACTGGCCCAAGATCTGGCGTTCATCGCCGCTCACGGCGCGCGCATCGCGCAGGAGATGGGGGACGAGCATCCGGTCGTGGTCGCCGCCAGGCGGGCGCTCGCGATTTCGCGGAACGCGATCTCCGAGCTTTCCGATCCCGAGGGAGCAACCGTCCGCGAGTCTCTCGAGGCTGTGGCCCAGGAGCTGCGGGATCGATTCGATGTCGCGATCGCCGTCGACGCGCACCTCGACGGCGACCTGCCCTCAGATGCGCGGGAGCACTTGAGTCGGATAGCGCGCGAGGCGATCGCCAACGCGGCTCGGCACGGGGGAGCGCGGAACGTGATCGTCTCGCTGCGGAACGCGCCGAGCGGGGTTGCTCTCCGCGTCGTGGACGACGGCTGCGGTATCGCCGGTACGGACTGCGAGGCCCCGGCCGAGGGCTTCGGTTTATGCAGCATGCGCGAGCGTGCCGCTGCACTCGGCGGCCACCTGAGTGTTCGCCCGGCGCGGAGAGGGGGAACTGAGCTGGAGGTCGTTGTCCCTTGAGCGGTCGGCTCAGGCTGCTGATCGCGGATCGGGAAGCCACACGACTCGGTATCAAGATGGCGCTCGATGGTGAGGTCGAGGTGTGCGCCGAGGTCGACGACGCCCAGCAGGCGATTCGCGCTGCCAAGCGAGAGCAGCCTGACGTGTGCCTCGTCGGCGACGATCTCACCGGCTCCGGGCTCGCTGCCGTGCGCGGGATTTGTCGCGCTGCGCCGGACGCCGCGGTCGTGGTGCTGACCGAGGGTCACGACGTCGATCTGCTGCTCGACATCGTGCGAGCCGGCGCGGTCGGATACGTGCCGGGCGCGCTCGATGCGGACCGCCTGCGCCGGATCGTCCGGGCGGTGAGCGAGCGCGAAGCCGTCGTCCCGCGATCAATGGTCTTGGAGCTCCTGCTGGAGTTGCGCGGCCGCGGCGACGGAGCCGACGCGCTCACGACGCGCGAGGCGCAGGTGCTGGGCATGCTGCGCCGCGGCCACCGCACCGCGGAGATCGCCGAGCGACTGGCGATCGCGCCCGTCACCGTGCGACGGCACGTCTCCGAGCTGGTCCGCAAGCTCGGCGTCGAGGATCGCGCGGCTTTGACGAACGCCGACGCGCGGACCCGCGCCGGCGTCTAGATGGCCTAGCCCGCCGTGCACCGGACCTGAACGCTCGGCGGCCACTTAGCTCATTGCGGCCGGGGCCCCGGGCGACGACGATGTCCGGATCGGCTGAACGAGTCATGGCCCATCCTCGCGACTTCCTACCAGTTCTCGACCGAATCGAGGCCGCGCTCGAAGCGAGCTGCGGCGCGCTGGTGACGCTCGAGTCGATCAACTCCGATGCGGCTTCTGGGTCGGACGATCGAGATGGCACGGCTGGCCACGTCGGGCTGGCCATCAGGTCGCTGCGCACCGTGATTGAGGAGCTGCGCTTGGCGCAGAACAACGGAGCGTGTCTGCTGGCGATCGGGTTTGTACTGAAGGGGAACAGGCGGGTGCCGGGCGCCGCCGAACTCCTCCCGCTCGATCCCGGTCAGTCCAAGCCGCGGCGCACGGCATAGATCGCCGCCTGGACCCTGCCGGGCAACCCCAGCTTCGCGAGGATGTTGGAGACGTGGTTCTTAGCCGTCCGAGGGCTGATGGTCAGTGCCTCCGCGATCTCCGCGTTATCCATGCCGCGTGCGATCAGGCGCAACACGTCGAGCTCTCGCGCCGACAGTTGATCGAGCGATCCAGATTCCAGCTCCCGCTCGACGTTTCGCTGTCGCACACGCCCCAGAACGAGCTCGGCGGCGCGCGGCGACAGCCAGGCCACACCCTGGGCGGCGGCCCGGACCGCGATCACGACGCTGTCGACCGGGGTGTCCTTGGCCATGAAGCCGGATGCGCCGGACTCGAGCGCCGACTCGACATCCGCGCTCTCCGAGCTCACGGTCAGGACGAGCACGCGCATCCCGGGATGCAACGCGAGAATCTGACGGATGGCGTGCGGGCCGTCGAGGTCCGGCATGCGGACATCCATCAGCACGACGTCCGGACGGAGCTCGTCCGCCAGACGCACTCCCAAGCGCCCACCGGATGCCGTTGCCACCACCTCGATGTCGGGTTGAGATGCGAGGAGCGTGGCCAGACCGGTGCGAAACAAGTCGTGGTCGTCGACGATTAGCACGCGGATGGGTGCGTTCCGCCGGTCGGCTTCGCTCATCGACATGTAAACAGTCTTCTGGCCCTTTGTAAACCGTGGTCGGTGCACGGCACGGACCAGCCCCGTTGCCGGGATTATATGCGGAGCGCCTTGATCCGGTTTGGTAGCTGCGTTCACCTCGTTGAACGACGCATGGGCGTGGCGCCCTATTTGTCGGTGTCGTCCCACCTGCGATAAATACACGGCAAGGAAATACGGGGCAAGGATAGTTTTGTGGAGGCAGCAGGAGTTGCCGCGGCAGATCGCGGCGAAGTAGCGCGCTTTATAGCGGTCGACCGCCAGCACGGCCGGGTCGAGATTGAACTGTACGAGGCGTTCTCTCATCGGCTCGCGTCCAGCGCGTTCGCGTCCGATGAGGAAGTCGAGCGGTTCGAGGCTGACTTCGCCGAGTACTGCGAGGCCTTGCACTGCGTGGGCATTGCGTCCGGCACCTCGGCGCTTGCCCTCACCCTTAGCGCATGTGGGATCGGCCCGGGCGACGAGGTGATCGTGCCCGCGCACACGTTCGCGACCTCGGCACTGGCCGTCCTGGAGGCGGGCGCCACACCGGTGCTGTGCGACGTGCACGACGGCACCGGCTTGATCGATGCCCATGCCGCGCGCGCAGCCATCGGGCCTCGAACCGCGGCGATCATCGCCGTCCACTTGTTCGGCCAGCTTTGTGACATGGGGGCGCTCGACGAGGTCGCAAGGAAGAACGGCCTCATCGTGCTCGAGGACGGCTCGCATGCACCCGGCGCGCGGTACCGCGGGCGCCGTGCCGGTTCGATCGGCACCGCCGCCGCGTTCTCGTTCCAGACGAAGAACCTCGGCACGCTAGGTGACGGCGGTGCGATCTGCACGGGCGACTCGGTGGTGGCCGCTCGACTGCGCCGCTTGCGGGAGTCGAGTCGGCGCGAGGACGAACTCGGGCGCAACCACCGGCTCGACAGTCTCCAGGCGGCTCTGCTGCGCGTAAAGCTCTCGCGCTTGGACGAGTGGGCCGACGCGCGGCGCGCTCACGCCGTGCGCTACCGCGCGCTGCTCTCACCGGAGGTGAGGTTGGTGGAGGAGGGAGCGCACAGCCCGTCGGTGTATCACGTGTTCCCGGCCCGGTTCGAGAACCGGGACTCGGTGGCGGCGACGCTCCGTGCCCACCACGTCGGCACCGCGGTCCACTATTCGCCGACCGTCCGCCACCACCCGACCTTGAGGGATGCGAATCTGGGCAACGGCGAGTTTCCCGTCGCCGAGGCTTGGGCGGCGGAGGAGCTGTCGCTGCCGATGCATCCAGACCTCCAGCCCCAAGAGATAGAGCGCGTGGTCCGTGCGGTGCACGCCGCGATCGGCGGGGTTGAAGTTGTGGCGGCTCGTGCGGCCTGACCCGCGGCCGCCGCGATCATCAGTCCCAGCGCCAGCCCGCTGAGGTCGCTGTGGGCTGACGAGACGATCCCGGCGCTCCTCAGACGAGGAGGCGCGCCGGGGCTCGTCGCCTTCTGCTGCATTGGAGAGCGCTGTGACGAACGTGCGGGCGCCTGGGCGGACCGGACATGAGCATGCCAGCAGGGGCGCGCTCGGTGATGAGAAGTGAATGAGGTTGGGTACGGCGGGCGTTGTTTGCCGCGCGCCTGCTCCAGCGACACCCGGCGTGATCCCCGTGCTGAGTGAGTACCCGTCGGCGCCCGCATCTCACGGACAGCGATGCATATCCGTTCTAGTCAAACCGAATCGCGCTGCATCCGAGACATCCGCCGGGTAGGGTCTGACGCCGATGCCGATCGGGCTGTTCGACACCGACACGCTGCTGCTCCCGCTCCGGGCCGCGATCCTGGAGCGGATCGGCGCGGTCGTCGAGCGCGGCGCCTACATCCTCGGACCAGAGGTCAAGGCGTTTGAGCGGGAGTTCGCGGACTACATCGGGGTCAAGCATGCGATTGGTGTCGGGAACGGCACCGACGCGATTACGATCGGGCTGAGGGCGCTCGGGATCGGGCGGGACGACGAGGTGGTGGTGCCGTCGTTCACGTTCTATGCCTCGGCCGAGGCGATTGTCAACGCTGGCGCGCGCCCGGTCTTCTGCGATGTCGACCCGGACACGCGCAACGTGACCGTCGACACGGTTCGCGCCGTGCTCACGCCGCGGACGAAGGCGATCGTCGCCGTCGACCTGTTCGGGCTCCCGGCGCCGGTGGCGGAGATTCGCGAGTTCGGCGTGCCGGTGCTCGAGGACGCTGCGCAGGCGGCCGGGGCCAGCCTCGACGGCCAGCGGGCGGGGTCGCTCGGGAACGTCGCCACGTTCTCGTTCTACCCGTCCAAGAACCTTGGTGCGTTCGGCGACGGTGGTGCGATCACTACCGATGACGACAAAATCGCGGAGCTGGCGCGGGCGCTGCGGTTCCATGGGTCGCGGGACAAACGGACGTTCGAGTACGTGGGCTACAACTCGCGGCTGGACGAGATCCAAGCGGCGATCCTGCGCGTGCTGCTGCCCGAGCTCGACGCGTGGTCAGACCGCCGGCGCGCGGCGGCCGAGGCGTACGCCGAGGCGGGCATCGAACGGTTCGTGACCCCGCCGGTGGTGGCCGACGGCGCCGAGCCGGCGTGGCACCTGTACGTGTCCACCCACCCGCGTGCCGATGAGTTGATCGCGGGTCTCGCCGACCACGGCGTTCAGGCTCGCGCCTACTACCGCCGGCCGCTGCACGAGCAGCCCGCGATGGCGCCGTACGCGGCGCCAACGGGCTCGCTGCCAGCGACCGACCGGCTCGCGCGCACGAATCTGGCGCTGCCAATGAGCGCGGCGCTCGATCCCGAGCGCGCCGGCGAGGTCGTGGCCGCGCTCGCCGCCGTCACCGGCGACTGACGTCTCATCGGAAATCGTGGGCTCGTCCAGCCGGTGTGAGGCGCGGAAAATCGTGTCGTCATGGGTACGGGCGATGCCCGGACCGTGGCGGTCAGGCTCGCTTGCTCGAACGACCCAAGACCTGACTGCCCGGTCAGCGCCAGCGCTCGATCAAATCCTCGTCAGGCACCCGCCGGACGACACGGGCCGGCACCCCCATCACGACCTCGCGCGCGCCGACGTCGCGGGTGACCAGCGCGCCGGCGGCGACGAACGCCTCCTCGCCGATAATCACTCCCGGGACGAGCACCGCGCCACCGCCGACCCGGCAGGCGCGGCGGAACGTCGGACCTTCGAGTGGCTCTCCCCGCGGGTGGCGGCCCATCGTGTTGTCGTTCGTGGTGAGCACGCCCGGGCCGAGGAACACGTCGTCCTCGACGATCGACCCGCCGGTCACATAGACGCCAGTCTGGATCAGGACGCGGGCGCCGACCTGCGCTCCGAAGTCGACCGACGAGCCGCGGCCGACGACCGATCCCGCGCCGACGCTCGAGCGCTCGCGGACCTGGGCCTGGTCGCCGATGATCGCTCGCTCGGCCACGCGCGCGCCGGCGTACACGACGGCGCCGGCGCACACTGTCACCTCCGACTCGAGCACAAGCGGCGCGAGCTCGCCACCGGCCGCACTCGACCCCGCCCGGAGTCGCGGCCGCTTCCCGAGCACCACGCCGTCCTCGATCACGCAGCGCTCGCCGACCTCGGTACCGGCGTGTACGACCGCGCCGGCGCCGATCACCGTTCCCGCGCCGATCCGGGCCCCCTCGTGAATGACGGCGCTCGGGTGGATGCTCGCGTCCATTGGCAGCGCAGTCTATGGTCGCCGGCCGGCCGCCAGCTCATCCAACCGCCGGGCGATGAACTCCTGCTCGGCGGGGTTGCGCGTCAGCTCGAGCGCTCGGCGGTAGGCGTCGCCCGCCTCATCAGGGCGACCGAGGCGGCGCAGGAAATCGGCCCGGACGGCGTACAGGAGGTGATAGCGCTCGAGTCCGTCGATCTGGTCGACTAGCGCAAGGCCGTCCTCCGGGCGGCCGGCCTCAGCGACCGCCACTGCTCGATTAAGCGCGATCACGGGCGAGGGGACGAACGCCAGGAGCTGCTCGTAAAGCGCCGCGATCTGCGACCAATCGATCTCGTCCACGGAGGCGGCCGAGGCGTGGAGCGCGGCGATCGCCGCCTCGATCTGGTACCGACCGGGACGGCGGAGGCGCAGTGCGCCGTTCAGGACGCGCACCCCTTCCTCGATCTCGCGCCGATCCCAGCGAGAGCGGTCCTGATCGGCGAGCAGGATCAGCTCGCCCTCGGGGCCGGTGCGGGTCCCGCGGCGCGAGTCGTGGAACAGCATCAAAGCGACCAGCCCGAGGATCTCCGGCTCGTCGGGCATCAACGTCGCCAGCAGCTTGCTGAGCCGGAGAGCCTCGGCGCACAGCTCGGTCCGCACCAGGTCAGCACCGGTGGTGGCGGCATAGCCCTCGTTGAAGATCAGGTAGATGACCGACAGCACGGCCTCGAGACGGTCGGGGAGGGCGGCGTCGCCGGGCAGCTCGAACGAGATTCCGGCGTCGCGGATCTTGCGCTTGGCGCGCACCAGGCGCTGCGACATCGTCGCGTCGGGCACGAGGAACGCTCGCGCGATCTCGGCCCCGGTGAGGCCGCCGACCGCCTGGAGGGTGAGCGCGACCCGCGCCTCTGGGGCGAGCGCGGGGTGGCAGCAGGTGAACAGCAGCGCCAGGCGCTCGTCGCCGAGTTCGGCGAGCGTGTCCGGCACCGGGTCCGGAGCGTCGACCGAGCCGGACTCGACAACCGCGCCGAGTTGCTCGAGCTTCATTTCGGCCGTGCGGAGGTGGCGCAGCCTGTCGATCGCCCGGTTGCGCGCCACCGCGTACAGCCACGCCGCCGGGGTCCGCGGGATGCCGTCGCGCGGCCAGCGCTCGAGCGCGAGCTCGAACGCCTCCTGCAACACGTCTTCGGCTAATTCGAAGTCGCGCAGCCCGGCGACGAGAGAGGCGAGCACGCGCGCGCGGTGCTCACGGAAGGCGTTCTCGACGACGTTCGCCGACATTGGCCCAACGTTACGGGGAAACTACCCAGGCGTGATCGTCCGCCGGGCCGGTGTCGCCGATGTGACCGACGCGGCCCGAATCGTGGCCGCCGTTGCCCCCGAGGGGTTCCTGGGCGCGCAGCCGCCGGTCGACATCGAGCAACGGGCCGAGCGGCTCCGTGACGTCGTCGAGCGCGGGCAACCGGCGGTGCTCTTTGTGCTGGAGGACGACGACGGCCGCCAGGTTGGGCATGCGGCGGTCGAGGAGACGACCCCGGGGGTCCTGACGATCGGGATGGCGATCCTCGCCGACTTTCGTGGCTGCGGCGGCGGGCGAGCGCTGCTCGCGGCCGTCCAGGACCACGCCGGAACGAGCGGCGCCCACAAGATCTCGCTCGAGGTCTGGCTCGACAACGCCCGGGCGATTGCGCTGTATGCCGGCGCCGGGTTCGAGGTAGAGGGCCTGCGGCGCGACCATTACCGCCGGCGCGACGGCCAGCTTCGCAGCACGCTGATCATGGCATGGCGCGTGAGGTAACTAACCTTCATAGAGACACGACGAACGGAGCGAGAAGATGAGCAACCACCTGCGCGAGATCGAGGCCCTCGGCCAGTCCATCTGGCTGGACAACATCAGCCGACAGCTTCTGGACGATGGGGACCTGCGCCGCCTGATCGAGGAGGACGGCCTCAGCGGCGTGACCTCGAACCCGACAATCTTCGAGAAGGCGATGGGTCATTCCGACCGCTACGACGATGCCTTTCGCGAGCTGCTGAACGAGACCAACGACGTCGAGGCGATCTTCAACCAGCTGGCCTACAAGGACATCCGTGACGGTGCGGACCTGCTCCGGGAGACGTTCGACCGCACGAAGGGCGCCGACGGCTATATCTCGTTCGAGGTCGCGGCGTCTCTCGCGTTCGACGCCGACGGGACGATCGAGGCCGCCAAGCACCACCGTGCCGCGATCGACCGCCCCAACGTGCTGATCAAGGTGCCGGGCACCGACGCCGGCGTGCGCGCATTTGAGGAGTTGACAGCGATCGGCCTGAACGTCAACGTCACGCTCCTGTTCGCGGTCACTCGCTACGAGGCGATCGCCGAGGCCTACCTCCGCGGGCTCGAGCGCCGGGCAGAGTCGGGCGAGTCGCTCGAGTCGGCCGCGTCGGTGGCGAGCTTCTTCGTCTCTCGAGTGGACACGAAGGTGGATAAGGCACTCGAGGGAACCGGTCGTGAAGACCTAAAAGGCAAGGCCGCCGTCGCCAATGCCAAGATCGCGTACGAGTCCTTCCAGCGGATCTTCAGCGGGCCGCGCTGGGAGGCGCTGGCGGCCAAGGGCGCGCGGCCGCAGCGTCCGCTGTGGGCCTCGACCTCGACCAAGAACCCCGACTACCCGGACACGCTGTACGTCGACAACCTGATCGGCCCGGACACCGTCAACACGATGCCCGACCAGACGATCGTGGCGGCGCGCGACCACGGGAAGGCCGAGCGCACCGTTGACAAGGACGTCGACCAGGCCCACCAGACGATGCGCGAGATCCAGGAGGCCGGCGTCGACGTCGAAGACATCGTGCTCCACCAGCTCGTCGACGAGGGCGTCGAGTCGTTCGCGAAGTCCTACCAGGACCTGCTCGACGCGATCGAGCGGAAGTCCTCAGAGCTCGCGCACGCGTAGGCGAGGCGGCCGCGCACGGCTAGGGGAGGCGGGGGCGCACGGCTAGGCGAGGCGGCCGGGGGACCCGAACGCCGCCTGGAGCGCCCGGCGGACCTGCTCGACGGTCACCACGCCGCGGAGCACGCCGTCGCCGTCGACGGCCATCAGCGCCCCCAGACGGCCGAGGTTCTCCGACGAGATGACCTCGGTGATCGGCCGATCCTCGTTGACGCGCCAGCCCCCGTCCTGCTCGGGCTCGAGCACCGCGTCGACCGTGAGCCAGTCCTCGCCCCGGTCCTGCGCGGCCGCGAGGCGCTCCTGCCGGGCGATCCCGAGAAACCGGTAGTCGTCGTCGATCACCGGAAACCACGACCACCCGTAGCGCAGGAAGAACTCGTCGAGGGCTTGGGTGACCGCCGTTCGTGACGGGATCGCGACGGGCTGGCGGTCCATGATGTCGGCGACCCGGACGCCTTCGATCCGGGCGCTGATCGCGGTCTGCACGAGCGCTGCCTTGGCCGACTGGTACATGAGGAACGCGATCCCGATCAGCCACAGGCCGGACAGGTTCCGATAGTCGAGGGTCACGAACACGCCGATGCCGGCGAGCACCAGGGAGAAGCCCTGTCCGAGCTTGGCCGCGGTTCGGGTGCCACGCTCCTTCTGGCCCGTCACTCGCCAGATGACCGCTCGGGTCATCCGGCCGCCGTCGAGCGGGAACGCCGGCACCAGGTTGAAGAACAGCAGGAGAATGTTCCAGAACAACAGCCAGCTCAGCGACAGCAGGACCGGCGTGATCTGGACCGTGTTGTCGAGCTCGGCGGCGTGTATCAGCCGGTGAGGGCCCACGATCGCGAGGTCGACCGCAAGGCACAGCAGCACGAACCCGAACGTGGCCAGCGGGCCGGCGGCGGCGATCTTGAAGTCCTCGGCCGGCGTGGCGGCATCCCGGCTCATTTCGGTGAGCCCGCCGAACAGGAACAGGTCGATCCGGCGGACCGTGATCCCCTCTCGCCTGGCCACCAGGGCGTGGCCGAGTTCGTGGACGATCAACGACCCGAACAGCACGAGTACGGTCACGACCGTGGTCAGATACGCAACGGCGTCAGAGCTGTGCAGGGCCTGGCGGAACTCCCCGGACAGCAGGAAGATCACGAGGAATAGGATCAGGAACCAGCTGCGGTCTACGCCGATCCGGAAACCGAACAGGTCCATGAGCTTGATCGACGACGGCCGGCGCCACATGCTGCAATGGTCGCATAGGCGCAAAGGCGACCTAGCGTGAACGGGACCCGGGGAGATACCGATGGCAGATCCATTTGAACAGCTACGCGAGCGAATGGCGGCGCTGGAGGACATGAGAAACGTCGCCCAGCTGCTGGATTGGGACCAGCAGACGATGATGCCTCCACGGGGCGCGCCCGCTCGTGCCGAGACCGTGGCCACCGTGCAGCGGCTGAGCCACGAGATGTTCGTCGCTGAGGAGACGGGCCGGCTGCTCGAAGCCGCGGCGTCGCATCTCGATGGCGCGCCGCCCGACTCGGACGACGCCTCGCTCGTCCGGGTCACCCAGCGCCATTGGGATAAGGCGCGGCGCGTCCCGTCCGAGCTCGCCGCCGACCTCGCGCGTGCGTCCTCGGTGGGTCATGCGGCGTGGGTGACCGCCCGCGAGCAGTCGGACTTCGCCGGCTTCCTGCCGTACCTGGAGCACAACTTCGAGCTGGTTCGCCGCTACGTCGACTGCTTCGACAACTTCGACTGCGCCTACGACGCGCTGCTCGACGACTACGAGCCCGAGGGGCGAACCCGCGAGGTCGCGCGGCTGTTCGACGAGCTGAAGTCGGAGCTCCGGCCGTTGATCGCCATCGTCGAGCAACACCACGACCGAGTGGACGACTCGCTCCTCTACGGCGACTTCCCGGTCGTTCGCCAGCGGCAGCTGGTCAACTGGCTGTTGCGGCAGATGGGCTTCGATCCCTCCGCCTGGCGGATCGACGATGCCGTCCACCCGTTTGCCACCGGATTCAGCAATCACGACGTTCGCATCACGACGCGGTGGGACGAGGGCTTCCTGCCGACGTCGGTGTACGGCGCGATGCATGAGTGCGGGCACGGCCTGTACGAGGAGGGCATCGCGCAGTCGCTCCAGCGCACGCCGCTCGGACACGCCGAATCGCTGGCGCTCCACGAATCCCAGAGCCGGCTGTGGGAGAACATGGTCGGTCGCGGGCGCCCGTTCTGCGGCGTGCTCGCGCCGCAAGTCGCGCAGGTCTTCGGGGATGGGCTCGCGGGGCTCGAGCCCGACACGCTCTACCACGCCGTCAACCGGGTTGCACCCTCGCTGATTCGCGTTGAGGCCGACGAGGTCACCTACGGTCTGCACATCATCATCCGGTTCGAGCTCGAGCAGGAACTGGTAGAGGGGCGGCTCGCGACTGCAGACCTTCCGGAGGCGTGGAACGCGCGGTACAAGGAGTATCTCGGGGTGGAGGTGCCCGACGATGCGCACGGTGTGCTCCAGGACGTGCATTGGGCGGCCGGGCTGATTGGTTACTTCCCAACCTACGCGCTCGGGAACCTCATCGCCGGGCAGATGTTCGAGCGCGCGCACGCTGACCTTCCAGATCTCGACGCGCAACTCTCCGCCGGCGAGCTACACGGGCTGCGCGAGTGGTTGCGCGAGCATGTACACCGCCACGGCGCCAAGTTCACGACTACTGAGTTGCTCAACCGGGTCGTCGGCGGCCCGATCGCGGTCGGTCCGTTCGTCGACTACCTCAAAACGAAGATCGGTCAGGTGTACGACCTCGACCTTCGCTAAGGCGCGGCGCCACCGCCGCCGCCCCGCGGCGAGCAGCACGATAACTTGGCGGGACAACCCGACAAGGAGATGAACCTCAGTGACTGATTCGCCCGTACGAGTAGCCGTCACCGGAGCCGCCGGCCAGATCGGTTACGCAATCCTTTTCCGCATCGCCAGCGGCCAGCTACTCGGTCCCGAGACGCCCGTTCACCTGTCTCTGCTCGAAATCCCGGACGCGCTGAAGGCGGTCGAGGGAACCGCGATGGAGCTCGACGACTGTGCCTTCCCGCTGCTCAATGGGGTCGACATCACAGATGACCCGAACAAGGGATTCGACGGCGTCAGCGTCGCGCTGCTGATCGGCGCTCGACCGCGGACCAAGGGAATGGAACGGAGTGACCTGCTGGAGGCGAACGGCGGGATCTTCAAGCCGCAGGGGAAGGCGCTCAACGATCACGCCGCGTCGGATATCAAGGTGCTCGTGGTCGGGAACCCCGCCAACACCAACTGTCTGATCGCGAAAAGCAACGCGCCCGACATCCCGGCCGAGCGGTTCACCTCGATGATGAGGCTCGATCACAACCGTGCCATCGCGCAGCTCGCGGCCAAGGCAGGCGTTCCGGTTGCGCAGATCACGAACATGACGGTCTGGGGAAATCATTCGCCGACCCAGTACCCCGACATCTTCAACGCGAAGGTCAACGGCCGGGACGCCGCCGACGTCGTCTCCGACCAGGAGTGGCTCGAGAACGACTTCATTCCCACCGTTCAGAAGCGCGGGACCGCGGTGATCGAGGCGCGTGGCGCGTCGAGCGCTGCCTCGGCCGCCAACGCGGCCGTCGATCACGTACATGACTGGGTGCTGGGCACGCCCGATGGAGACTGGGTCTCTATGGGCATTCCCTCCGACGGGTCGTACGGCATCGACGAAGGCGTCATCGCGGGGGTGCCCGTCACCTGTTCGGGTGGCTCGTACCAGGTCGTGCAGGGACTCGACCTAAACGACTTCTCACGCTCGCGCCTCGACGTGACTGTCAAGGAACTCAAGGACGAGCGCGAGATGGTTAAGCAGCTCGACCTGATCTGATCTGATCTTGGAGACTGTCTAAACGTCTTGGAGGCCGCCTCGCCCGTGCCATCCGGCGCTGGGGGTGCGAGGCGGCTCTCCCGGTCCTTACACCGACTTGACGTCGGTCAGCCGGCCGGATGCCAGCCCTGGCCCTCGCGCTTTACCTGTCCGTCGCTGAGCAGCCGGGGCATGACCCGGTACAGGTAGTTCGGCTCGATACCCATCTTCTCCGCGATCTGCGGAATCGTGATGCCGGGCTGGCTGCGCACAAGCTCCAGCGCCTGGTTGGCACGTGTACCACCGCGGCTGCGACCACGCGGGCGACCGGGGCGGCGACCCGTGCGGCGGCGGGTGGTTGTCGTCGACGCCGCGGCGCGTGCAGCACGCGGGCGACCCGGGCCACGCCGGGTCCCGACGAGTGCGGAGCGCGCCGCCTCGAGCTTCGAGACTTCCTCCTTGAGTTCGCGGAGTCGGTCGTCTATTTCCTTCACGGTGCTGTCGACAAATCCAGCCAAATGCCTCTCCCTCCTAGGGATGAACGATAAAAACCGCCCAACACGATAGCGGTAGTTACTGACGGTGCGTCAAGTGCGTTCGAGCAGTGCCTTGAGGCGAGCCAGTGAATTGTTCGCCTCACGCTGGGATGTGGCCCCGACAATGAACCGGCTGGCCACGCTGCCGAGCCGCCCACCGGGAGGGGCAAACTCGTTCGTGTAGTCGAACTTCGTCGGTCCGTCTCCGTCGCCCGAAAGCTCATACCGGATGCGTGCGAGCGAGTGCGCTGGGCCCTGGCCTTCCCATTCGGCGTGCCGGGGAGACGTGACCTCGGTCAGCGTCCAGTGAACGTGAAACGAGACGCCGCGGATGTGGAGTACCTGCTCCATCGTCGAGCCCCTGCGCAGCGGCTGATCGGAGACGTCTCTCACCGAGCGGTGAATCGTGACCCAGTCCTTGAGGTGATTGGGATCCATAACCGTGTCCCACACCCGCTGTACCGGCACGTCGATCTCGATCGTCGCGTGGACAGTGCTCATGATCGCGCAGACACTAACGAGCGGCGAGCCGCTCGGTTGCCTCCCACTCGGCGAGGGCGTGCTCGATCGCGGCGTCGAGTGAGTGGAGCCTGACATCCAACAACTCGACTGCCCGGTTGTCGCTGGGCAGCAGATCCTGGTCGAGGCTCTCCATCAACGGGCCGATCAGGGCGTGCTGTTCGCCGGCGATCACCGCCGACACCCGGCTCGCGATTGGTGTAAGCGTGAGGCGCTTGAAGCTGATGGTCGGTCGCGCGAGGAGCAAGTGCTCGCCGATCCTGTCGATCAACTCGCCGTAGGTAACGACGTCGGGTCCTCCCAAGTCGAGTGATAGGCCGCATACTTCCTCGCTGGTCGCCGCGCGCGCCAGCATCTCGGTCACGTCACGCTCGTCGATCGGAGTGGTGACGTGGGTGCGCCAAGCGGGCACCGCGAGCACAGGCAGGCGCTCGACCAACCTGACCAGGAACCGGAACGACCGGGATCCGGCTCCGATGACGATCGACGCGCGAAAAGCCACCGAACACGGAGCGCTGGACAGCAGGATTTCCTCGACCGCGAGGCGGCTCCTGAGGTGAGCTGACACGGGGCCGCCGGCGGGGACCAGACCGCCGAGGTAGATCACCCGTCTCACTCCTGCGGCGGCGGCCTCGCGCGCGAAGTTCTCGGCGGCGGCCCGCTCGCGCTCGCCGAAGGCGCCGGCGTCTCCGTGGCGCGAGGCGACGTCGGCGACCGGCTCCATCGAGTGCATCAGGAAGTAGGCGACGTCGATGTCACGCATCGCCTCGGCGAGGCCATCTCCCGACACGGCGTCGCCGACGACAATCGGTATGTGCGACCCCGTGTCAGGGGGCCGGCGGCTGAACCCGCGCACGGCGTGGCCGTCACGCTCGAGACGGGGCGCCAGGCGGGAGCCGACGAAGCCGGTGATGCCGGTCACGAGGATGTTCATCGCGGCCCGGGCGCGGGAGTTGAAGTGCTGGGCGCCATCCGGCGAGGAAAGCTACGGAAATTGCACGAGGTTTCCGCTCGGCCTCTAAATATCCCGCTGTTTGCAGGTATTTAGCCAAGTGTGAAGTTCTTGCGATTTCCGGAATTCGACGTTGCAGGAGGGGGGAGAAGTCCGCTTTGATGGTCGCAGTCGAGGTCGAGCTTTACACGAGGAGGACCGGGGCGTGAATGACGTACGTACGCGTGCGAACAAGGTGAGCTGTGAGGATTGCTTCTTCCACCAGAACCTCCTCTGTGCCGTCTCGAACGCGGGTCCGTGCGCGACGTACAGACCCAATCATCCGGACGGTTTGCGGCCTCCGAGCCAGCTGCGGTTCGTGTTCCGCCAGGACCGCCGGCTCCAGGTGGCGTGGGCGTTCCCGTCCGCCAGCGAGCAGGTCGCCCTGCACGCCGGCGTGTAGTGTTTGCGCACATGTACTGGCCGCTGATCGCCGGGTTCATTGCGGTGGTGCTGGTCACGATCCTGATCGGCTGGATCGTCGAGGCGCCGCGCCGGCGCGACGCGGACCGAAACTGAGCACCGTTTCGGCCGTCCCGGAATTCGCGATTCCACGTCCGTCTTGACCACGCACGTGCTCGAGCGTCTTCGTACCAAGCTGTCCGGTCCGGTGCTCTTCAAGCCGGTCGTCCGCGGCGACGATCGCGGGTTCTTCTTGGAGACCTACAGGCAGAGCGTGCTCGCCGAGCACGGCATCTTTGACGAGTTCGTCCAGGACAATCACTCCCGGTCGCGCGGCGGGGTCGTACGTGGGATGCACTTTCAGCCCGGCATGGCCAAGCTCGTCCGTTGTGCTCGCGGCGCGATGTACGACGTCGTCGTCGACCTCCGGCGGGGTTCCCCGACGTTCGGCCGCTGGGAGGGGTTCATGCTCGACGACTCAGCGCATCACCAGGTCTACTGCCCGGATGGCTTTGCCCACGGATTCTGTGTCCTCAGCGAGGTCGCCGACGTTGTGTATAAGACGTCGGCCTATTACGACCCGGAGCTCGAGGGCGGGTTCGCCTACAACGACCCTGCGGTGGGAATCGGTTGGCCCGAGGGAGTAGCACTGTCCGCGTCGGCGCGCGACTCGTCCGCGCCACCACTGGCGGCGATCGCGGACTCGCTTCCGTTCGAATATCGCTGAGCCGCAAACCGGGCAGGGGCACGTCGCCGCGAATCGACGATAAGTCTGTGCGCAAGCGACTAGAGTGGCGCGTCGATCTAGAGAGGAGAGGCGTGCGAATCACCGTTCTGGGGAAATCGCCGGCGTGGCAGGACGCCGGCGGGGCCTGCAGCGGCTATCTGGTTGAAGAGGACGGATATGCCCTGTTGCTCGATTGCGGCAACGGCGTGTTTTCGAAGCTACGCCACTACCGCGACTACGTGGACATCGACGCGGTCCTGATCAGCCACCTGCACGCCGACCACCTCCTCGACCTCATCCCGTTCAGCTACGCGCTTTCGTACGCGCCGCGCCAGCAGCCGGTTGCGGTCGCCGGCTGGCCCGGGACCGACTCGCCGGCGCGGCCTCAGCTGCACGCGCCGATGGGCGCCGGCGATCTGTTCCGCCAGCTCGTGTCGATTTGGGGGGACGAGGCGCTGATCGAGCGCGCCTTCGCGCTGAGCGAGTACGACGGCCCCGACGAGCTCACCCTCGGGCCGATCAACGTGCGCTTCTGCGAGGTGCCGCACTACACGCGCACGTTTGCGGTCGAGCTCCGCGCGGCGGGCGGGCGGCTGACCTACAGCGCCGACTGCAGTCCGAACGACCAGCTCGTGGAGTTCGCCGGCGGTACCGATCTGCTCGTGATCGAGGCGACGCTGCCGCGACCCGAGCGGACCGGAGTCCGCGGTCACCTCACACCGGGGGAGGCGGGCGACCACGGTCGGCGCGCCGGCGCGCGGCGGGTCGTGCTCACCCACTTCTCCGACGAGCTCGACGCTGAGTGGGTCGGCGCCGAGGCCACCGCCACCTTCGGGCGCCCGGTCGAGCTCGCCCACGATGGCGCTGTCTTTACCGTGCCCGCGGAACTCGCGTAGGTCGCGCTTGCCCGGCCGGGCAAGGACGCCCGGCCGAACGGCCCCATGGACGCCGCCGCAGGCGGCCTATTAACCTGCGTCAGGATGTCCGAGCGTGACTTGTTCGCCAACTTCGAACGGATGCGGCGCGAGATGGATCAGCTGTTCGGCGACGTGTTCGAGCGCGCCGGCGTGGCACGCCGGCGGGTTGGCTTCATGCCGGCGGTGGACGTGGCCTACACCCTCGACCCGCCGCGGGCGATCGTGACCGCCGAGCTCGCCGGGATCGACCCGTCCGAGATCGAGCTCGAGATCGAGGGCCGCAAGCTGATCCTGTCCGGCGTCCGCCGGCCGGGGGGGTCGCACACCGACGTCTACCAGCAGGTCGAAATCGAGCGGGGTCCGTTCCAGCGCGTGATCGAGCTGGGTGCCGACGTGCGCGCGCAGGAGGCCAAGGCCACGTACGAGGATGGGATGCTGAGAGTCGAGCTGCCGCTCGTACGGGGCGACGTCGGGACTCGCGCCGTGCGCATCGCCGATCTCGAAGGTGGCTCATGATCGAGGTCGGCACCGCCGAGCGCCCCGCCCAGGAAGTGGCCATCGGCGCGACGCGCGAGCTGCCCCACGAGGTCGGCGTCCTGCCGCTGCGCGACACCGTCACGTTCCCCGACATGCTGGTGCCGCTGAACGTCGGGCAGCCGCGCAGCGTGCAGCTGATCAACGACGTGCTGAGCGGAGACCGCGCGATCGCGATGGTCGCGAGTCGCAACACCGACGTCGAGACGCCCACCCCGGACGATCTCTACGACGTCGGCGTGCTCGGAACGGTGGCGCGGATGATTCGCGTGCCCGACGGGACGCTGCGGGTGCTGATCCAGGGCGGCCAGCGGATCCGGCTCGTGCGCTGGGTCAAGACCGAGCCGTACCTGGTGGCCGAGATCGAGGAGATGCCGGACGTCGTCCAGCACACGCCCGAGCTCACGGCGCTGATGCGGAACGTCCAGCACACGTTCACCGAGATCATCGAGCAGGTGCCCTACCTGCCCGAGGAGCTCCAGATCATGGTCGCGAACGTCGAGGACCCGAGCGTGCTCACGAGCCTGATCGCTGGCGCGCTCCGGATCCCGACCGAGGAGAAGCAGGAACTGCTCGAAGAGGTCGACGTCGCGAAGCGACTGAGAAGGCTCTCGGAGATCCTGGCGCGCGAGCTCGAGGTGGTCGCGATCGGGTCGAAGATCCAGTCCCAGGTCCAATCCGAGCTCGACAAGGGGCAGCGCGAGTACTTCCTGCGCCAGCAGCTCAAGGCGATCCAGGAGGAGCTCGGCGAAGCCGACGAGGTCCAGGCCGAGGTGAACGAGCTGCGCTCGCAGCTCGAGGCGCTCGAGCTCCCCGAGGTCGTCCGCAAGCAGGTCGATCGCGAGCTCGCGCGGCTCGAGCGGCTGCAGCCGGCAATGGCCGAGTACGGCGTCATCCGCGCCTACCTCGAGTGGATCGCAGCGCTGCCCTGGGACAAGGAGACCGAGGACAATCTCGACCTCAAGCATGCGCGCAAGGTGCTCGACGAGGACCACTACGACATCGAGCAGGTGAAGGAGCGGATCCTCGAGTTCCTGGCGGTGAGGCAACTGAAGCCCGACGCGCGTGGGTCGATCCTGTGCTTCGTCGGCCCGCCGGGGGTGGGGAAGACGTCTCTGGGTAGGTCGATGGCCCGGGCGCTCGGGCGCAAGTTCGAGCGGATCAGCGTCGGGGGCCTGCGCGACGAGGCCGAGATCCGCGGCCACCGCCGGACGTACATCGGCGCGCTGCCCGGCGTGATCATCCGCGCGCTGCGCGACGCCGGCGTCCGCAACCCCCTTCTGATGATCGACGAGATCGACAAGATGGGCTCCGATTTCCGCGGCGATCCGTCGAGCGCGATGCTCGAGGTGCTCGATCCCGAGCAGAACAACGCCTTCCGCGACTACTACCTCGACCTGCCGTTCGACCTCTCGGACGTGATGTTCGTGTGCACGGGGAACACGCTCGACACGATCCCGGGTCCGTTGCGCGATCGGATGGAGGTGATCCAGCTCGCCGGCTACACCGAGGAGGAGAAGCTCCAGATCGCCAGGCGTTACCTCGTCCCCCGCCAGATCGAGCGCAACGGCCTCAGCCCGAGCCGGATCACGTTCACCGACTCGGCCCTGCGCGCGATCGTCTCCGACTACACCCGCGAGGCGGGCGTCCGGCAGCTCGAGCGCGAGATCGGCACGATCTGCCGCAAGGTGGCCAGACAGGTGGCGGAGGGGAACGCCAAGCGGAAGGTCACGATCACCGAGCCCCGCGTCCGTGAGCTGCTCGGCAAACGGCGGTTCTTCTCGGAGACCCGGCGACGCACGGCGCGGCCGGGCGTCGCCACCGGGTTGGCCTGGACGCCGGTCGGCGGCGAGGTGCTGTTCATCGAGGCGACGGCCTTCCCGGGCACGGGCCGGCTGACGATCACCGGCCAGCTCGGCGAGGTGATGCAGGAGTCCGCGCAGGCGGCCCTGTCGTACGTGCGGTCGAACGCGGCCGAGCTCGTCCCGGATCTTCCGGAGGACTGGTTCGCCACCCACGAGATCCACGTCCACGTCCCGGCCGGCGCGACTCCGAAGGACGGGCCGAGCGCTGGCGTCGCGATGGTCACGGCGCTCGTGTCGCTGCTCACCGGCCGGCTCGTCCGCTCCGACGTGGCGATGACCGGCGAGATCACGCTGACCGGCCAGGTGCTGCCGATCGGCGGCCTCAAGGAGAAGGCGCTCGCTGCCCAGCGAAACGGGATCCGGATCGTGATCGCCCCGGCGCTCAACGAGCAGGACGTCGACGAGATCCCCGAGCACCTGCGCAAGGACCTCGAGTTCCATTTCGTCTCGACGATCGAGGAGGCGCTAGAGGTCGCGCTTCAGCGAAGGCCCGCCCGCAGGCGTCCGAAGACGCTCCAGGCCGCGTAGACGGGCCTTTGGCGGCCCGGCGGGGCGATGCGGCCAGAAACGACCGGCGGGGGGCGGGATTGGCGTATCCTGACTATTCACGACCCACGCACGAGGGAGAGCAATGCCATCACGAAGTAAGAAGACCATTGCGGCGCCATTCAGTGCCGTGGATTTCGACACGATCAAGAAGGCGACGCCCTACATCCAGCGTCTGATCCAGGACGCCCAGCTGCGGGAGAACGTGCGTACGGCCTTCGACTCGAGCAGGAGCGCGTACGCCCGCCTTTCCAACGGCAAGCCGGCGACCAAGGTTCTGATCGAGGACAAGAAGCTCCAGCGCGACCTGCAGCACGCGGCCGAGGCGCTCCGCGACGCGACCACCGCTCTCACCGAGGCGCCCAAGAAGCAAGCCAAGAAGAGCCGCGGGTTCGGTCGCAAGCTCATGATCCTCACGCTTGGGTTCGGGCTGGCGCTCGCCGGCAGCGAGAAGCTCCGCACCAAGGTGCTGGACACGATCTTCGGCAAGGAGGAGGAGTTCCAGTACACCCCGCCGCCGAGCACGCCGTCGACCCCGCCAAGTTCGCCGGTCGGTGCCGCTTAGCCGGACGTGCGTCGACGTCGACCACTGGATCGGAGGCGCCCACCGGCGCCTCCGGCGCTTTAACGCCCCGCAGAGGGCACTAGAATCATGTGTCTTGGAGGCCGCAACCGAACCAGGCGCCTCGAGGTCTCGTGAGCTGGCGGGCGACAAGGCGGCGCGGATCGTCGAGGCGATGCGGACCAGCGTCGCCGCGCGCGGGATCGCGGGGTCCACGTTCGACCACGTCGCGAACGAAGCGGGCGTGTCGCGTGGGCTGCTGCACTACTACTTCGGCAGCAAGGAGCGGCTGTTAGTCGAGGTCGTGCGCCGCGAGTCGGACGTGCGGATCGAGCGCCTGGAGGAGGCGATCGGCGGCGCCACCGACGCCGAGGACGTGCTCGATGCGCTCGTGCGGAGCTTCGAGGAGTGGCTCGGCGATGGACCCGCTCCCGTGATGATCTACGAGATGCTCACGCTCGCGCAGCGCAACGACGAGATCGCGGCCCAGCTCGCTGAGCTCGGCCGGCGGACCCGGTCGCACCTCACCGGCGCGCTCGAACGCAAGCGGGAGACCGGCGTGCTGTCGCTGCGGATCGAGGCGTCGCTCGCGGCGTTGTTCCTGTTCGCGCTCGCGGACGGGGTGATGGTCCGGCGCCTCAGTGAGCCCGAGCTCGATATCGGCCCGCTCGTCGAGCAGGCGACCGTCGCCGCGCGCGCCGTCTTGAGCTAGCCGGTGGTTTGCGTCGCATAGTCGTTCTCGCCGTCGTCGGGGTCGTGCTCCTGATCCTGGTGGTCGCGCAGCTTGTGCTTCCGGGAGTCGCGGCGCAGGAGCTCCGCAACAACCTCGAGCAATCTGGGACGGTGCTCGAGGTCAAGGTGAGCTCGTTCCCGGCGATCAAGCTCCTCTGGCATCGGGCCGACAGCGTCGTCGTGCGGATGGGCCGCTATCGCGCCCCCGTCAGTCGCCTCGGGCAGACGCTCGGTGGCGCGGGGGACGCCGCGTCCCTCGATGCCTCCGTGCAGCAGCTCGACCTCGGACCGATAACCCTGCGCAACGCCACGCTGCGCAAGCGCGGCAGCGACCTCGTCGGGTCGGCGACGGTCACCGAGGCGGACCTTCGCTCGGCGGTCTTCTTCCTCCAGAACGTCGAGCCGATCGCATCGGAGAACGGTTCGTTGACACTGCGAGGAAAGGCGAGCATTCTCGGGCTGACTGCGACTGTCGACGCGACCGTCGCCGCTCAGGACGGGGCACTTGTGGTCGCGCCGAACGTCCCGTTCGGGGGGATCGCCACGCTCACGCTGTTCAACGATCCGCACATAAAGGTGAAGGCCGTGAGCGCGACGAACGTGCCCGGCGGGTTCCGGGTGTCGGCGGATGCGACCGTGAGTTAGCGTGGCACTAGGGGTCAGCGGTGATCGCGGCTACGCCGGGCACATTCCCGGCCGAGAGCATCGTGGTCAGCGCTCGACGCGTCTGCTTGAGGTACTTGTTCAAGAAGTCGGTGGTCACGCGCTCGACGATCCCGAGCTGAGGTTCCTCGGTCGTGTACGGCGGCAGGTGCTGGGCGCCGATGAGCGAGAGGAGGAACTTCGGTCGCGGCGCGGCGTCGAAGAACGCGTAGGTGTACCGAGGCTGGTTGGTCGTGTCCGCGGTCCCCTGGGCTGCGAGCAGCGGCGGGCTCGGCGCGGAGAAATCGAAGCCGCCGACGCCGGGGATCTCGGCGCCCGACAGGATCACCGCGGCGTGCACCCGCCGATCGAGGTAATGGCGGTCATAGGCGACCGCGAGCGCGGTCTCGCCGCCGTCTGACTGCCCGGCAACCGCGATCGCGTGGGGCGCGATCAAGCCCTGGAAGAAGCTGCGCGGGGTCGCGTCGAGTTGGAGCATGCGCGTGATCACGAAGCTCATGTCCCGCGGCTGGTTGACGATGTCCGACTCGTTCGGGCCTCCCGGGGCGTTGGCGTTGCCGAGGGGGAAGATCGGCGCAGCCACGACGTAGCCGGCCCGCGCCCAGGCTTGGAGCAGCCGCGCGTACGGGCCGGGTGTGACGGCGAAGCCGTGCCCGAAGACGATGAGCGGAAACCGCTTTGTGGTCAGGGCCGGCGGTGCATTCGGGAGGTCGGTGCCCGAACGCGGCCCGGTGGCGGGGTAGCGGATCACGGTGACCAGCGTTCGCGGCTCTGGCGGCTTCCCCGGGAAGCGAACGGTCCGGCTCGGGTCGACGAACGTGACCGTTCGGATGCCGACCGCGAACGTCGGTCCGGGCGTCGCGAGGCGGGTCCGCGGGGTCGCCTGGGTCCGCGGGGTCGCCTGGGTCCGCGGGGTCGCCTGGGTCCGCGGGGTCGCCCGGGTCCGCGGGGTCGCCCGGGGCGACACGCGCGGGGCGGACACGGACGCGCCGGCGCAGCCGTGAAGCACGGCCAAGATTCCTGCGGTCATCGCCGGCAGCGCGCGCACTCGGTGACTGACCTGTATAGGGCATTCTACGGGCACCTAAGAGCAGAGTGAACGGGGTCTCATTTGCGGGCGAAGGAGTAACCACATGGTCTGGGCGCCTGGAGCCCTACGCTATGGGTTCGCCGCGCTCCACCTCCCGCCCGCGCGGTCTACAGGAAGTTGCCGTTGTGAGAAGTAATCCCGTCGCCGTCGCCCCGGCGCTTACCCGAATGCCGATACCGCGCCGATGACGAGCGGGGAGGAAGCGCACGGCATCACGCGCCGCGCGGTGCTCCGCGGCGCGGCCGTCGCCGGCGCCGCGTCGCTCGTGCGTCCCGCGATCGGGCTCGGCGCCAACAGCAGAAGCCCCGTGTTCAGCCGTGCGCTCGGATCGCTCGCCGGCGAATCGGCGATGGTCCCAGCCCAACGACAGTTCGCGCTGATCGGCGTCGAGTGGAGCGCGCCGGTCCGTGCGCAGATCGAGTTACGGAGTCGGCGTTCCGACCGAGGAACATGGAGTCCCTGGACGGGCGCATCAGTGCTCGGCCACGGCCCGGACCGGGTTGTGAGCCCCGGCACCCACTTCGGCGAGCCGATCTGGACCGGCCCGGCTGACTATGTGCAGTTGCGTAGCTCGTCGCCGGTCCGGGGCGTCCGGCTGCATTTCGTCGCGGCCGGCGTTGGCGCAAGCTCGGGTGGTGCCGCGCACGCGGCCCAGGCGTTCCCGCTGGCCCAGCCGGTACTCGACGCCGGCCCCGGCCAGCCGGCGATCATCGCGCGCTCGGCCTGGGCCCAGGGCCACGCGCCACCGAGCAACGGACCGTTCTACGGCACGGTCAAGCTCGCGTTCGTCCACCACAGCGAGAGCCCGAACGGTTATGGCGCCGGCGAGGTCCCCTCGATCCTGATGTCGATCTTCACCTACCACAGGTACGTCCGCGGCTACTTCGACATCGCGTACAACTTCGCGGTCGACGCCTACGGGCGCATTTGGGAGGCGCGCGCCGGCGGCATCGATCTGCCGGTGATTGGCGCGCACGCGGGCGGCTACAACCAGGAGTCAACCGGCATGGTCGTGCTCGGGTCGTTCATGGACGACGTGCCACCACCGGCGGCGATCGGGGCGCTCGAGCACCTGCTGGCGTGGAAGCTGTCGCTCCACGGCGTGCCGACCCTCGGACGGGTCACGGTCGAGGTCAGTCCCGGTGACGCCTTCTACACGCCGTTTGCTCCCGGCGTGCACGTGTCGCTGCCGCGCGTCGCCGGCCACCGCGACGGCGACCAGACGAGCTGCCCCGGCAATGCCTTCTACGCCCGGCTGCCGTCGATCCGCCCGCAGGTGGCAGGGCTCGCGGGCTCGCCGGCTCGGCTGACGATGTCCGTTTCGGATGCCACCGTGAACTCCGGCGCGCCGGTCACCGTGTCCGGGCGTCTTGCAGATCTCTCGAGCGGCAGCCCACTCGCCGGCGAGCCGATCGAGCTCCAGGAGATCACGCGAGGCGCCGAGCAGACGATCGCGACGCCGACGACCGCCGCCGACGGGAGCTGGAGCGCGACGTTCAGACCCGCCGGCAACCTGCTCATCCGCGCGCTCCACCGCCCGGCGCCGGCCGCCGCCTCGAACGTCGTGGCGATCGCGGTCGCTCCCGTGCTTACGCTGAGCCTTGGCAGCCCCGGGCCTCCGGTCGAGGTCACCGGCACCGTGTCCCCGCCGCTGCCGAGCGTCATGGTCGATCTCTACCGGGTCATGGGCGGGCGCAGGCGCCTGATCGCGGCCAGGCGCGTTCCGGCCGGCGCAGGCGAGTTCGCGGCACGCTTCCGTCCCGGGCGTCCCGGTCGCTACGTGGCGATCGCGCGCACGGCCGCGAGCGCCCGCTACGTCGCCGGCGCCTCGCCCTCGGTGGCGCTCACGATCCCGTAGCTGGCGGGTGCCATCGGCGGCGGGGGAGGGCGGGGCCATCGGCGTCGGGGGAGGGCGGGGCCATCGGCGTCGAGGGAGGGGCGGTGCCATCGGCGACCGGGGAGGACGCGGCCCCGGATCGGCCAAAGTGCTCACTCGGCACTCTCCCGAAGGGTGAACGTGGATTCACGTGCGTATGGCGGCCATTCGCCAACACTCGAGCCCGGTGGCTCGCCGAGTGTTGAGTTCGGCCGAAGGCGTCGGGGGTCTGGAGGATGCGCCAGGCGCTGACCATCCCTCGTCCACGGGGCCCCCACGCGGGGCCCCCACGCGGGCTCCCAGGCGGGGGCCCCACGCGGGCTCCCACGCGGCGCCCCCCGCGGGGCCCCCACCCGGCGCACCGGGGTCACGTCGTCCCGTGGCGGGCCAGCTCGAGCTCGGCGAGGACCGTGGGACGCTGGTTGTCGATCTCGAGCCGGCGCTCGAGGACCGGTACGGCGGCGGCGGGATCGCCGCTCAGCCGGAGCGCCCGGCCGAGGTCGTAGAGGGCGTAGGCGTAGGTCAGGCACATCGTGCTCGCGGGTTGCACGCAGGCGCTGACGTCCTCGCCGGTGGCGAGCAGCGCCCGCCGCAACACCCCCACCGCGTGGTTGTAGCTTCCGCTCGCGAGCAGGCCGTGTCCCCGCGTCTCGAGCTGCCGGGCCAGTCCGAGCGAAACCGGGGTCGGGGGCGGAGGCGGCGGATTTGTCGCCGTGGTCGCTGTCGTGGGGGTCGACCGCACCTCGATTTCCGGGCTGGCGTGGGGTCGGCTCGCGATGCGGGCTTTGGGCGTTCCGCCGCGTCCGCCGACCGAGGTCGCGACGAGCGCCCCGACCGCGACGATCACGGCGAGCAGCGCGACCGGGACGAGCACGGGGGACCGGGCACGCCTGCCTCGGGGCCTGTCCTCGACCGTCGGCACCACCGCGCGGGCGGTTACCGCACGCTCGTCTTCGGCTGTCGGCTCGTCAGCCGGCTCGAACGCCGGATCGAGACGTACGCTCGGCCCTCGCCCCTCGCCGCGGCAGCGCTCGATCGGGACTCCGGCCAGCTCGAGCTCGGACACCACGCTTGCCGGAAACTCCACGCCGGCGCCGCGCAACTCGGCGTAGCTCACAGGCGTACCGGCGGCGCGACGCAACGCACCAAGCACCAACGCCTGCTGCTGGTCGGGCATACCGACCTCCTGGACGGAGCGAACTACGGGCTGCCCCGGATTATGCAACCCCGGCGTAGTCGGCCCGGTATGTGGACAGCCCGGCTGTTCTTACGCGAACAGCCGACGCGAGCGGACAAGCATCCGCAGGCTGCCGCTCGGGCGCACTTTGCGTTGGAGGAGCGCGCGCCATGGCTCGGTGCGCCCGGCGGCGATGTCCACCCAGTCCTGCAACCGGCAGTGGAACGTGAGGTCGGCACCCTCGACGCGCCCTGGCGCCACCGCGGTGGGCGCGCCCGAGCCCGCAATCCGCAGGTGCCACGGCTCGGCGTCGGTGAAGTTCCACTGGATTGTCGCTCCCGGTGCGACCGACGGATCGATCTGGCGGCGCAAGCCGTCGAACAGCATCGCGGTGGCCTCGGGGCTTGGCCTGACCGCCCCGTTCGGCTCGCCCAAGTATCCGGCGCGCAGCAGCGTCAGCCCGCGCTCGGCCCGCGCCGACGCGGGCAGGTCGAACGGCAGCCCGAGCCGCATCGAGCCGGGGTCGAGGCCGGCGGCGCGCAGCCGGCCCTCCATCGCCTCGGCGCCCTGCGTGAAGATGTCCTCGAGGGTGAACCCGAAGCTGGTGACGTAGCGCTCATCCCAGCCGGGCGGCACGAACACAGCCACCGTGAACGACAGGACCTCGCGCAACAGCTCGGCGATCGCGGGCTCGCACTCGGGGTCCTCGCGGACCAGGTCGGCGATCATCTTGACCCCGAACGCGATGTGGCGCTGCTCGTCGCGGGCGACGTTCCCGACTCCCTCGCGGAAGCCGGGCAGCAGCCCTCGGCGGCCGAGCCCCTCCTCGATGAAATGCTGGCCGGGCTGAGCGAGCGAGGCCTCGATCACGACGTGGTACAGCGTGATCGCCTGGGCGAGCTTGGGCTTCGAACGGTCGCGGCGGAGCTCGTCGGCCATCCGATCGAGGCGCTCGAACACCTTGCGGAATCCCCAGGTCAGCTTCGGCCGCGTCTCGGCCAACGAGGATCCAACATCGGCACCCGCTCCGGCCACCTCGCGCATGAACCGCGCGAACAGGACCGCGTGGCGCGCCTCGTCGACCTGCTGCGTCGCCAGGAAGTACTTCTGCTCCTCGCGCGGGGCGGCGTCGATGAACGGCGACAGGTTGTCCGCCACCGAGTCCTCGCCGTGGAAGAACAGCGAGTACGTCCACAGCGCGCCGGCGCGCTCGACCTCGGTGAACTCGCGCTCCCACTGCTCGCGATCGGTCGTGAAGTCGATCTCGGTCGCCCGCCAGTTGCCCTGCTCCCAGCGCGCGTAGAGGTCGGCGTAGGAGATCTGGTCGGCGGCGATCGTCGCGGGCATCGACTCAGCCCAGCTTAGGCGACCGCCAGGGGTGCCGGAGCCGGTTCCCGATCTCGTCGGCCAGGTCCTCGATCGCGATCCGCACCTGGGTGAGGCTGTCGCGGTCGCGCAGGGTCACGGTCCGGTCCTCGAGCGACTGGTGGTCGATCGTCACCGCCCACGGGGTGCCGATCTCGTCCTGTCGGCGGTACCGTCGGCCGATCGCGCCACCCTCGTCGTACTCGGCCTGGACGCGCTCGCGCAGGTCCTGGTAGATCTCGCGGGCGAGCTCGGGCTGGCCGTCCTTGCGGACGAGCGGGAGCACCGCGACCTTGACCGGCGCGAGGATCGGGTGCAGGCGGAGCACGGTTCGCTGCTCGCCCTCGATCTCATCCTCGTCGTAGGCGTCGACGAGAAACGCCAGCATCGCGCGATCGACGCCGGCGGCGGGCTCGATCACGTGCGGGACATAGCGGTCGCCGGTGGCGGTGTCGACGTACTCAAGTTTCTGGTTCGAGAACTTGGCGTGCTGGGTGAGGTCGAAGTCGCCGCGGTTGGCGATCCCCTCGAGCTCTGACCACCCGATCGGGAACAGGTACTCAACGTCGCTGGTCGCGCTCGAGTAGTGGGAGAGCTCATCGGCGTCGTGCGGGCGGAGCTGGAGATGGTCGGGCCGGAGCCCGAGCGAGGTCCACCACTTCATCCGCTCGGCCAGCCAGTGTTGGTGCCACTGCGGCGCCTCGGGCGGGGGCACGAAGAACTCCATCTCCATCTGCTCGAACTCGCGCGTGCGGAAGATGAAGTTTCCGGTGGTGATCTCGTTGCGGAAGCTCTTGCCGATCTGAGCGATCCCAAATGGGGGCTTCTTTCGGGAGAACTGCAGGTAGTTCTTGAAGTTGAGGAAGATCCCCTGAGCGGTCTCGGGGCGCAGGTAGACGGTCGAGCCCTCCTCCGCGACGGGGCCAACCGTCGTCTGGAACATCAAGTTGAAGTCGCGGGCCTCGGTCAGGTCGCACTCCGGCGTCTCGCCGGGATGCTTGGAGGGCTTGCGGCCGCACGCGGACTGGGCGAGGTGATCCTCGCGGAAGCGGAGCTTGCACGTGCGGCAATCGACGAGCGGATCGGTGAAGCCGGCCACGTGCCCGCTGGCCTCCCATGTGCGTGGGTGCTGGATGATCGCCGAGTCCAGCGCGACGATGTCGTCGCGCTCCTGGAGCATCGCCCGCCACCACTGGTTCTTGATGTTGTTCTTGAGCAGGACCCCGTAGTGGCCGTAGTCGTAGCTCGACCCGAGGCCGCCGTAGATCTCGCTGCTCGGGAACACAAAGCCGCGCCGCTTGGACAGCGAGACGATCTTGTCCATCGTGACCACGTCGGTCGGCATCGCGCGGAGGATGCTAGTCCACAGGCCGCACATCGAAGAGGCTGGCCGGCACGGTTGCCGGGGGCGACGTATCGCAGTAACTTGGAGCGCGATGAGGTATCCGGTCTGCCTCGTCTTGTGCGTGTTCGCGCTCGCTCTCGTGGGCTGCGGTAGCTCGAACTCGTCGCCGACCAGTTCGCCGGCGGCGCCCGCGGCGACCGCCTCCGCGTCCACCACGACGACGACCCATCTCGCCAAGACCAAGTTCGTGCTCCATGCGGGGCTTGCCTTCGGCGCCTTCCATCGCTGGATCTACAAGCCGGCGACGGCCGGAGAGCTCAGCCACCCGCTCGAGCACAAGCTCACCACGGTGAAGGCGGCCCTCGCGGGGGCGTTCGTCTACCACGAGCTCAAGCTCGCGCTCGCCGACGCTCAGTCGAGCCCGACGCTCTCGAAGCTGGTCGCCCCGATAACCGCCCTAGAGAACAAGCTCGATGGCCTCGCGGGCAGCGTGAAATCGGGCGGGGCGAGCGCCGGCGACGTCGACGGAATCGACAGCACGATCTCTCAGGTCAAGAACCAGGCCGCGGCCGCCGGCCAGACAATCACCGAGCAGACGCCGGCGACGCCGAGCGGCTGATTCGCTCGCCCGGGCCTTTGGCACTCTCCCCTTGAGAGTGCCAAAACCGCGGCCTATACTTAGTGAAGCGATGCCGATCTACGAGTACAAGTGCGAGCATGGCCACACCTTCGAGGTCATGCAGCGCATGAGTGACGATCCGGTCCAGATCTGCGAGACGTGCGAGGCGCCGGTGGCGCGCGTGTTCCACCCGGTCGCGGTCCACTTCAAGGGGTCGGGCTTCTACAACACTGACTACGGCACCCGCAAGCGGGCACGCGAGAACAGCAGCGGCGATAAGGGCGACAAGGGCGACAGCTCGTCGTCCGAATCGAAGTCCTCCTCCTCCGACTCGGGTTCCTCGAAGTCCTCCTCCTCCGACTCGGGTTCCTCGAAGTCGGACTCGAAGAAGTCGTCCGAGTCGAAGACGACCGCCTCGAAGTCCTCGGACTGAGGACCGTCCCCCGGCGCGCCCTCAGCGCCCGGCCCCGCCCGGCGCGTCAGGCGAGCGCATCGCGTCAGCGCGTAAGCGTGACCTTGACCGTGCGGCTGATCGTGGCGCCGTTGGTGGCGGTCAGTGACACCTTCACGCTCAGCACGAGCGGTCCGGCGCCGGCCAGTTCGCGCGCGGCCGCCTGCGAGAGCTTGAGCGTGAGCGTGTGCGCCCCCGTGCGGACCGCCTGAGCGCCCGTGTGGAGCAGCGCGATCGAGCGAGTCTTGGGCTTGCGAGCGGAGTGGGCCAGCCGGGTCTGAGAGACCGGGATCGTGACCTGGAAGCTCGCCCGCGCGGCCTGGCTCACCGACAGGCTGATCCGCACACCGTGCGCCAGCGCGGGCGCGAGCCGCTGCTGCTTGGCGGCGGCCACACTCGCGGACAGCGGGTTCAGCGCCGGCGTGGTCGGGGCGGGCGCGGGCGCCGGAGTGGGGTCGGGGGCGGGAGTGATGGTCGTGGGCGTCTGGGCGGGGGGCGTCGGTGTCTCGATGGTCACCTGCTTGGAGACGGTCGCGCTCATCCCGAGATCGTCGGTGGCTGTCAGCGACACCGTGTAGGTCCCGGCTGCGGCGTAGGCGTGGGAGGCGGTGGCGGTCGTCCCGGTGTCCTGGCTCGAGCCGTCGCCGAAGCTCCAGCTGTAGTCGGCGATTGAGCCGCCGCTCATGGCGGCCGATGGGCCGGCGTTGAAGCCGAGTGTCGCTCCGGTGGTGGCGACGGTCGCCGATGTGGTGAAGGCCGCGGTGGGCGGGTCGTCGACGGTCACCGCGTGCGTGGTGGTGGCCGTCTGCCCGTAGCTGTTGGTCACCGTCAGCGCGACCGCATAGCTGCCGCGCTGGCTGTACCTGTGAGTGGTGGTGGCGGTCGCCCCGGCGTCCTGACTCGGGCCGTCGCCGAAGTTCCAGCTGTAGTCGGTGATCCTGCCGATCGAGTCGCTCGCGCCGGTGGCGTCGAAGGTCCCGACGGCATTTGGCGCGAGTGTCGACGACGAGGAAGAGAACGCGGCGGCGGGTTGATCGACGATCACCGTTTGCGCCGCGGCGGCGTTCGCGGTGACACCGAGGTTGTCGGTGACCGTCAGCGTAGCGGTGTACGTACCGGGAGCGCTGTAGACGTGCGTGGCCGACGGTGAGCCTGCGGTAACCGGCGCGGTCCCGTCGCCGAAGTTCCAGGTGTAGCTCCTGATCGAGCCGCCAGGCGCGGGCGTCGAGTTGCTTCCGTCGAGGCTCACCGACTCCCCGGGGGTGGCGATGATCGGCGAGGCGGGAAGGACGCCGTCGGGCGGAGTGTCGACCGTGATCATCTCCGTGCTCGTGAAGGTGCCGCCGCTGCCCGTGATCGTGAGCGAGACGGGGTAGCTCCCCCGGCTCAAGAAGGCATGGGCGTCGGTCGGCTTGGCGGCGGTGTCGTCGGTGATGCCGTCGCCGAACTTCCAGCTGTAGTCGGTGATCGTGCCGAAGGATCCCCCCGAGTTCGGCCCGATGAACGTGACGTCCTCGCCCGGCGTGGGACCGTTGGAGCTGGCGCTGAACCCAAGCACGGTCACGGTCTCGCTGACCGTGTTGCTGACGCCCAGCTCATCGGTAGTGGTGAGCTTGATCACGTAGGTGCCCGGGGCGGCGTAGGTGTGACCGGCGGTGGCCGTCGCGCCGGTGTCCTGCGTGGTGCCATCGCCGAAGTCCCAGCTGTAGTGGGTGATCTCGCCGCCTGTCGCCGCCGCCGAGTCGCTCCCATCCACGCTGACCTCGTCCGGGTTGTTGACCGTCGCAGACGGCGTGAACGCGGGATTGGGGGGATCGTCGACCGTGACCATCCGCGTGGTGGTGTCGGTCTGACCCGCGCCGTTGGTGACGGCGAGGGACACCGTGGTGACCCCGCGGGTGGTGAACGTGTGGGTGATAGTCGGGCCGCTCGAGGTCTGTGTCCCCGACCCGTCGCCGAAGTTCCAGACGTAGCTCTGAAGGGTGCCGTTGCCGGCGGTCGAGCTGCTCGCGTCGAAGGTCACCTGGGCGTTCGGGGCCGGAGTCGTTGGGGAGACCGTGAACGCCGCCGTCGGACCGCCGGCCGGAGCCGCCGGCGTGGTAAACGTGAAGTCGTTGCCATACGTGGTCCCCTGACTGTTCTGCGCCACGAGCCGGTAGTGGTAGGTCGTGGACGGCGTCAGCTGGGAGAGGTAGCCGGTGACCGCGAGCGGTGGGCTCCCGGCGCCGATGTCGATGGGTGAGGTCGCCAGGCCGTACTGGGTGCTCGTGCCGTACTGGATCGACCAGGTGCTGTCCAGCCCGTTGCGGTAGATCCCGCCGTTGATCGTGGCGCTGTGCGCGGCCAGGCTTTCGGCGTAGGTACCTCCGATTTCGGGGGAGCCGGCGACGGCCGCGCCCGAGATCGACCCCAGGCCGGTCGGGCCGTCGTAACCGACGCCCGCGCTGCAGATATAGCTCGGAACACAGTTCGTGCCGTTCGAGCCGCTGACCACGTCGTTCAGCGCTCCCGAGTTGCGGTAGGCCCACTGGGGGCTCGAGTTGGTGACGCCCGTGATTGCGTAGTACGCAGCGATTAAAGGCGTGGCCAGGCTGGTGCCGCCGACCTCGAGCCAGCTGCCGTTGTCATAGACCGCCAGGCCGGTTTCCGGGTTGGCGTCGGCCGACAGGTCGGCGTAGGAGCGACCGGTGCAGCCCGTGTCGGACTGATAGGCCGGCTTGGCGATCTCGGTGGCGCAGCCGGAGCCGTCGCCCGACCAGGCGCCTTCGCCGAAGCCACGGAGGTTCGACGTCTGGCTCGCCGGCGTCAGGGTGGTCCCGCCGGCGGCCGTCACGCCCGCCAGCGCGGCCGGGAAGCTGTCCTGGCCCGCCCCGAGATAGCCGGTGTCGCCCGTCGCGGCCACGGTCGCGATGCCCGGGAACGTGTACTGCCCTGCCGGGGCGTCGGCCGAGGTGATGGTCCAGCTGGCCGAGATCTGATTCGCTCCGTGTGCGGCCGCGGTCTGCATCGCCGCCTGCATGTCGTTCGAGTACGTCGAGTTCGCCTCAACCAGCAGGATGTGGCAGTTGGGGCAGATCGCGGAGACCGCGTCGAGATCCAGCGAGGTCTCCTGGCTCCAGCCGGCGTCCGAGATCGGGGGCGGCGTCGACCCGCCGTGCTCGTTGATCTGGCGGAAGCACCCGGTGGCGGACGTGCACGCCGGAAGGTTGTAGAACGATCGGTACGCGGCCAGATCCGCCTCCGCCGTCGAGTCGTCGAAGGCGTCGACGATCGCCACGGTGTCGCCGCTCCCGTTCGTCTGAGACAGAGAGGGAAGGTCGTAGGCCTGCTGCAGATACGCGGGTGCATCGCCGTACAGCGGGCCGCCCGAGGACGCGCGGGCGACGCGGGGATGGACGAGCGCCCCAGTGGAGCGGAGCACGAGCGCCTCGGCAGCGCACCTGGCGTGGCCGGAGTCGGCAGCCGGGCAGAGCTGGCGAGTGGACACCTGGGCGGGCGCGAGGCCGGTCGTCTGCCGGAGCACGGCCGCAAGACCGTGGCTGGTCGGCGCGGGGGCGGCGACGCCGGGGCCCTTTACCCGCACGCCTAGGTGGACCACGGCGCCGGCGCGGCCGCGGCTGCCGGCCGCCTGAGCGTGCCCGGTGGTCTTGGCCCCGACCGGGACGACCGAAAGGGTGGCCAATGTGGGCGCGAGCGATCCGGACGACGCGCGGACGACCGAAGCGGCGGCGACGGTGCGCGGCGGCGGTGTGCGGACGGGGCCGCCCGCGCCGAGCGTGAACGCCACGCCGGCGGCGAGGAGGACGACCACGAGGCCCGCGAACGACCGGGGGTGGCGGCGGATGAACCCGATGGCGCGGCTCACGCGCCTGGACGCTTGTTGGAGGTGCGCGCCCTGCGGAGGCGCGCCGCAAGGGCAAAGGTCACCCTATCCATATCGGCAGGAACCGAGAATCCTCAAGTGCGTGCTGAAAAAGGCCCCACAGTGGGGGCAAACTCAGCAACCGTCGGGGTGCGTCAGCCGTTTACGAGCTTCGAAACCGCTTGCTGGACGGCCCCGGGGGTCACGGTCAGCGAATCGCCGACCCCCGGCACGTTCTCGCCGCCGGTTGGCTTGAGGATCTGGACGGGCGCCGACCCACCGAGCTCGGAGGCGACGAACATGCTCATCAGCGTGAACCCGCCCATGTCGGTCCGGACGGCCTGCGGTGCGTACCACGACGCCCACGGGAGGTGGAAGAACGTGTACGGCGTCAGCAGCTGGCTCTTGATCCCGTTCAGGATCTGCTGCTGGTAGCCCTCACGCGTGAGGTCGTTGCTGGCGGCATCGCAGCTGTTCTCCCGCGTCCGGGCGAGCGTGAGCGCCTGGATGCCGCTCAGGTGATGCGTCCCGGGCTGGAGGTCCAGCGTCCACCCGCCGTTCGCTGCGCCGCCGCTGATCTGCGAGCAGATCCGCCCGGTTTTGACGTTGACGCCGCCGATCGCGTCGATGAATTTCGGGAAGTTCGCGAAGTTGATGATGACCACGTGGTTGATCTTCAGCCCAGTGAACTGGTCGACGGTCTTGATCGTGAGCGCCGGACCGCCGAACGCGTAGGCGGCGTTGATCTTGTTGGTCCCATGACCCGGAATCGACACGAGCGTGTCGCGGGGGATCGACAGCCGCCGCGACGTCCCGCCGCCGATTCGCCACAGCATCAGCGTGTCCGACCGGCTGCCGGTGTCCGAGGTGTTCGCCCCGCCCTCGTGCGTGCCCGCCGGCCGCTGATCGGTGCCGATCACCAGCACGGTGTCGGCCGACGTCAGCATGTTTCCGCCGGACGCGAGCGCGTTCTGGGCGTCGGCGGGAATCCCCGCGGACTGCGAGGAGGCGCTGATCAGGAACACCACCAACGACAGCAGCAGCCACGCCACGAGCGCGATCACCAGCCCGAGGATCACTCGCTTGGGCGTGACCCGGCGCCGCGGGCCGCGGTCTCCACGTCCCCCGTACTTCTGGTATTCGACCGGGCCCCGGAGCTCGTCCTCCTCGCCGCGCAGGCGGGCCCTCAGGCCCTTCGGGCCGGACCGGTAGAGCTTGTATGGGCGCTGTTCGAGATCGCTGGGCATGTGTGCATATAGTGACGGCATGCCGGGCCGGCGCACCATCGGCGTCGACATGGGCGGTACGAAGCTGTTGGCCGGCGCGGTCGATTCCAGGCTGTCGGTTCACCACCGCGCGCAACGCAGCATCAACCGCCTCGACGTCTCCTACCTCCTCGATGTCGTCGTCGACGCCGTCGAGGAAACACGCGCTCGCGCCGGCGGAGAAGTCGCTGCGGTCGGCTTCGGCATCCCGAGCTTAATCGATCAGCGGACGGGCAACGCGGTGATCGCCGTCAACCTGCCGCTCAAGGACATCATGTTCGCCGACGTAATGACCGAGCGGCTCGATCTTCCGGTGTTCGTCGACAACGACGCGAACTGTGCGGCAATCGCCGAGCATCGCGCCGGCGCCGCCCGCGGTTGCAACGAGGCTGTCCTGCTCACGATCGGCACCGGCATCGGCGGCGGGCTGATCCTCCGCGGCGAGCTGTACCGCGGCGCAATCGGCGCGGCGGCCGAGCTCGGGCACGTCGTGATCGACCGAAACGGCCCGCCGTGCCAGGGAAACTGCCCGAACCACGGCTGCGTCGAATCGCTCGCGTCCGGCACCGCGCTGGCCCGCGAGGCGCTGCGGATGGCCCACGAGCGACCCGACTCCGGCCTCGGACGGGCACACGCGGAAGGCCGCGAGCTCGTCGGACCGCTCGTGACCGAGCTGGCCCACGACGGCGACGAGGCCGCGATCGAGACGATCGCGACCATCGGCCGCAATCTCGGCGTGGCGATCACCGGCTTCGTGAACACGTTCAACCCCGAGGTGGTCGTGATCGGCGGCGGCGTGATGGGCGCCGGCGAACTGCTCCTCGGCCCCGTTCGCGCCGAGGTCGCCGAGCGGGCGCTCCCGCCGTCGAAGGACATCGTCGAGATCGTGCCGGCGGCGTTCGGGGTCGAGGCGGGGATGATCGGGGCGGCGGCGCTGGCGTTCGACGGCCTGGCCCAGATGGCGGGGAACCGATGAGCGCCGGTCGCCTGATCGTCTGCCCGACGCCGATCGGCAACCTCGAGGACGTCACCCTTCGGGTACTGGCCGCCCTCCGCGAGGCCGACATCGTCGCCTGCGAGGACACGCGTCGAACCCGCATCCTGCTCGACCGCTACGGGGTGGGAGGCCAGCTCGTCAGCTACCACGAGCACAACGAGCGCCAGCGCGCGAACGAGCTCGTGGCCAAGATGCGCGACGGCGCGGTCGTGGCGCTGGTGTCCGACGCCGGCACCCCGCTCGTGTCCGATCCCGGATTCGTGCTCGTCCAGTCCTGCGTGGCGGGCGGGCTGGCGGTCGAGGTCCTGCCCGGGCCTTCGGCGGCGCTGGCGGCGCTGGTCGCGAGCGCGCTGCCCGCGGACCGCTGGCGGTTTACCGGCTTCCTCCCGCGCAAGAAGGGCGACTTGCAGGCCGTGTTCAGCGCTCCCGAGACACTGGTCGCGTTCGAGTCACCCCGACGGCTGGCGGCATCGCTCGAGGTGCTCGCCTCGCTCGATCCCGAACGACCGGTTGCGGTGGCCCGCGAACTGACCAAGATCCACGAGGAAGTGGTGCGGGGCACCGCAGGCGAGCTGGCGGCGCGGTATCGGGGACAGGCGCCGCGGGGAGAGGTGGCCCTTGTCGTCGGTGGGGCGCCCGAGTCGACCGCCCACGACATGACGCCGGCGGTCGAGGCGGTGAGGCGGCTGGTGGAGGCTGGCGCCAAGCCTCGAGTCGCCGCTTCAGTCGTAGCCGACCTCACGGGCGTGGCCGCGAATGCGCTGTATCGCGCGCTGACTTCGGAGTAGGGGCCGCCTTCGGCGGCGTCCGTGGGGCCGGTTCCGCCCGGCCTCCGTGCCGGGCGGGCGTGGTCGCGGTCACCCCCGGCCGGGCACAGATGCCCGGCCCGCCCGGCGGTCTCGGCTCGGCCCGCTCGGCATCCAGCCTCGCCTATCGGGCCGGCCTCGACTCATCCGGCGGACGCCGCGCGAAGCGAGGCCCAATAAAGTCAGACGTAGCGATGTCGTTCTACATCACCACCCCGATCTACTACGTGAACGCGCAGCCGCATCTCGGCCACGCGTACACGACGATCGCCGCCGACGTGGCCGCCCGCCACATGCGCCAACGCGGCGAGGACGTGTTCTTCCTGACGGGTACCGACGAACACGGCGAGCCCGTCGCCGATGCGGCCGCCGCCCAGGGGATCTCGCCACGCGAACTCGCCGACCGGAACGCCGAGAAGTTCAAGGCGCTCGCCCCGATCCTTGAGGCCACCAACGACTTCTTCATCCGCACCTCGGACGAGGAGCACATGGTGCGCGTGCAGGAGGTCCTCCAGCGGGTCCACGACAACGGGTACACGCACAAGGGCATCTACGAGGGTTGGTACTGCCCGCGGTGCGCGGACTTCAAGGTCGAGAACGAGATCCTCGAGGGCAACCGCTGCCCGATCCATGAGATCGTGCTCGAGCGGCACCAGGAGGAGAACTGGTTCTTCCGCCTCTCGGCGTTCCAGGAGCCGCTGGAGCGGCTGTTCGCCGAGAACCCGACGTTCGTGATGCCGCCCCATCACTACAACGAGGCGCGGTCATTCATCGCGTCGGGCCTCCAGGACATCTCGCTGTCGCGCAAGCGGCTGAAGTGGGGCGTGACCGTCCCCTGGGACCACGAGCACGTGTTCTACGTGTGGTTCGACGCGCTCCTGAACTACTACACGGCGCTCGGGTACGCGCGGCCGGGCGAGGACCTGACCGGTCGCTTCTGGCCCGCGACCTACCACCTGATCGGCAAGGACATCCTCAAGTTCCACACGGTCTTCTGGCCGGCGATGCTGATGGCGGCGGATCTCCCGGTGCCCGAGCACGTGTTCGTTCACGGCTTCCTGCTCGGCTCCGACGGGCGCAAGATGAGCAAATCGCTCGGCAACGTGCTCGACCCGTTTGAGGTGATCGACGAGTACGGCACCGACGCGCTCCGCTTCTACCTGATGCGCGACGTGTCGTTCGGTGGCGACGGAAGCGTCGGGATCGAGGCCGTGCGCGCGCGCTATGAGAGCGAGCTGGCCAACGAGTACGGGAACCTCGCGAGCCGGACGATCGCGATGTTGCTGCGGTATCGCGATGGTCAGGTTCCCGCAGTGGCGACAGATCCTGCGCTGGCGGCGGAGTTCGAGGGGTTGTCCCCGGACGTCGCGACGCTGCTCGACCGCCTCGAGGTCACGCAGGCGCTCGAAAACATCTGGCAGCGCGTCCGGCGCCTGAACCGGTACGTGGAGGAGCGCGCGCCGTGGCAGCTCGCGCGCGACCCTTCGGAGGCGGCCGCGCTCGATCAGACGCTGGCGTCGCTCGCCGAGGGGGTGCGCGTCGTCAGCGTGCTACTTCATCCGTACATGCCGGCGAGCACGGCGCGTCTGCTTGACGCGCTCGGGGCGCCGCGAGTCGACTACGAGGCGTCGTCGTACGCCCCGCAAGTTGCCGGCGGGTTGGTGAATGCGCTCGAGCCGCTGTTCCCGAAGCGCGGCTGACCGGCCGGGGCCCCGGGCGTGATCGACAGCCACACGCACCTGGAGTTGTGCGAGCCTCCCGACGCGGAGCTCGTGGCCGCGGCAGTTGAAGCCGGCGTGAGTCGGATCGTCACTGTGGGGACGGACGGCGCGTCGTGTCGCGCGGCCCTCGCGGCCGCCGAGGACTTCCCCCAGGTGTACGCCGCGATCGGGCGCCACCCCAATTCCGCCACGGGTTTCGACGACGCGGACCTCGCCGAGCTCGAGGCGCTCGCGGCGCACCCGCGATGCGTGGCGATCGGCGAGACCGGCCTCGACTACTACCGCGACTACGCGCCCGTTCCCGACCAGAAGCGGGCGTTCGCCGCGCAGATCGAGCTGGCGCGCTCGGTGGGTAAGCCGCTGGTCATCCACACGCGCGCCGCGGAGGACGACACGCTGTCGATGCTGGGCGACCTTGCCGGCGGCGTTCGGGTGATTCTCCACTGCTTCTCGATGCCCGAGCGAATCGACGAGTGCTTGCAGCATGAGGATTGGTGGATCTCGTTCGCGGGGAATGTGACCTACCCCAAGGCCGCTCCGTTGCGGGTCGCGGCCGTGCGGGTGCCGGCCGATCGGTTGCTGGTCGAGACCGACGCTCCCTATTTGTCGCCTCAGATCGTGCGTGGGAAGCCGAACCAGCCGGCCAACGTCGTGTCGACCGCGCAAGCGGTGGCGCTCGAGCGCCGTGTGCCGTACGAAGAACTCGACGCGGCGATCGAGGCGAGCGCGGCCCAGGTGTTCGGGTGGTCAGGCTAGGCCAGAACTTCCTGGTCGACCGGAACATCCTCGACGTGATCGAGCGGCTGGCGAAGCTCTCGCCGGACGATGTCGCGCTCGAGATCGGTGGCGGGCCGGGGGTCCTGTCCGCGCGGCTCGCCGGCCTGGTCGATCACCTCCACGTGGTCGAGCTCGACCGGCGTCTCGAACCGGCCCTTTCCAACTCCTTGGTTGGATTCTCCAACGTCACGGTTCATTTCGCCGACGCTCTTGACCTGGATTTCCAAGCACTTGATCCGGCACCCACAGCGGTCGTCGCGAACCTGCCGTACGGGATCGCCGCCACCGTGATCCTGCGGACGATCGACGAGCTGCCATCCGTCGGGCGGTGGGTCGTGATGGTCCAGCGCGAGGTCGGCGAGCGACTCGCGGCGGCTCCGGGGACGTCGGCGTACGGGGCGCCGTCGGTGCTCGCGCAGCTCGCCTGCGAGGTCCGCGTGTTGCGGCCGGTGGCCCGAACGGTGTTTCGTCCGGTCCCGCGTGTCGACTCGGTGCTCGTGGGCTTGCGCCGGCGCGATGGGGCGGTCGTCGATGCCGAGGTCCGATCGCTCGTCCACGATGCGTTCGCGCACCGTCGCAAGGCGCTGGCCGGGTCGCTCGCGCTGGCGCCCGGCGCTGCTGCGGGCGTGCGCGACCGCGCGCGGGCGACGCTGGTGGATATGGGCCACCCGGCCGACGAGCGCGCCGAGCGGCTCTCGCCCGCCGAATTCCGCGAGCTCGCGGCGAGGCTCTCGGTTCGGTGAGGGTCGTCGCGCGGGCGCCGGGCAAGGTCAACCTGAGCCTGTTCCTCGGGCCGGTTCGGGACGACGGGCGCCACGAGGTAGCGACCCTGATCGAGTCGGTGTCGCTGGCGGACGAGCTCGAGGTGACCGCCGCAGGCGGCGAGGACGACGAGGTCGTGTGTCCGGGCGTGTCCGGGCCGAACATCGTCTCTCAAGCCCTCGCCGGGTTGCGGGCGCGCGGCTGGGGCGCACCGCCCGTGCGGGTCACGATCGAGAAGCGGATTCCGGTTGCGGCGGGCATGGGTGGCGGATCGGCGGATGCGGCTGCCGTGCTCCGGATTGCCTCTGTGGTCGCGGGAGCTGCCTTACCTGAGACCGCGCTTGCCGAGCTGGCTGCCGAACTTGGGTCCGACGTGCCCAGCGCGGTCGAGCCGGGCCTGTCGCTGGGGACCGGCGCCGGCGAGCTGATCGACCGGCGCGCGCCGCTCGCCCCGCACGCTCTCGTGATCGTGCCCCAGCCGCACTTCCTCTCGACGGCTGACGTCTATCGGGAGGCGGACCGGCTCGGCCTTCCCCGGGTGCCGGCGGATTTCGCGCTTGCGGCGACGGCACTCTCCTCGAGTCCCGGCGGCCAGCTGGCGCCGGAGTTGATCGTCAACGACCTCGCGCCCGCGGCAGTAGCGCTCTGTCCACCCTTGGGTGACGCGCTCCGGGCCGTGGGCGAGACCGGCGCGGACGCAGCGGTCGTGTGCGGCTCGGGGCCGACGGTCGCGGGTCTGTTCTGGGGGGAAGACGGGTCGGTGCGGGCGGGTTCGGCGGCCGCCGAGCTGGTTCGCCACTACCCTCGGGCGATCTCGGCCACTCCGGTTGGGCAGGAGTTCGGGATTCCGCTGCGTAAGTGACCGCAACACCCGGCGCGACCGCGCATCGGCCCCGTTCGGCACAATTCCACCGACATCCATGACTAACCAGCAGATCACCTACCTGGTCGCGGCAGGCCTCGGAGTCCTCGGCCTGCTGGCGTTCCTCCTGCTCGTGGTGGTTCCGGCGGTCACCTCGTACCGGCGCGTGCACGAGCGTCTCCTTGCCGTGGCGCTATCGGCCTACGTGCTCGCCGCATTCGTGGGAGTCGGGGTGGTGCTCGGCGCCGTGGTGGTGGTCGAGTGGCCCAGGGTGTTCTGACCCCGAGCGGGGCTTCACCGGTTGGCTGAGCGACAGCAGACCGGGCCGGCCGGGCCCGACCTGGCTGCGCTGGCCGCGATCACCGATGCCGTCGAGGACGGGGCCGGTCTTCCGGCGATCCTCCGTGCCGCCGCCCGCGCGCTCGACACCAGCCTGATCCTGATGGACCGGTCCGCGAGCGTGCTCGCGGTCGCGGCCCGCAGCCCCGCCGACGAGCGCTCGTTGATGCGGGACGCCGAAGGTGTGACCACGATCGAACTCAAGGTCGCCGAGTCGACCGTGGGCAGGCTGCGGATGAGGGCGTCGGACCGCCCGACCGACCCTTCGCTCCTGCGGCTGGTCACGACGCTGATCGCGTCCGAGGTCGAGCGGGTGAGAGCGCCCGAGCGCGCCTCCGAGGAGGCCGCCACCGGGTTCATGCGAGCCGTGCTCGACGGTCGGATCGACGGCCGCGGGGATCTGGTCGCGCGCGGCAAGGAGCTTGGCTCCGACCTCGGGTCCGGCGCGAGCGTCGTCATCATCCGCGCCCACCCGCGCAGCCCGACCGAGGAGGACTGGCGCCGGCGGATGCTGGCGCTGGCGGCGCGGGGCGCGCGCTCGATCGCGCCGGGGGCGATTGCCGCACCGACGGCCGAAGAGGCCTCGGAGATCGCGGTCCTGCTCCCGGACGGCGACGGTGAGACCGGCCGTCGGGCCGCCTCGGCGATCCTACGCGAGCTCGAATCGGGCCTGCCTGGGTTCGCGTTCGCCGTCGGGCGCAGCCGCCGCGCCGAGGATCCCCTCGATCTCGGGCGCGCCCGCAACGAGGCGTTGCTCGCCGCCAACGTGGCCGAGGGCGAACCCGAGCGCATCGAGCTCGGGTACGAGGAGACCGGCACGTATCAGCTGCTGCTGCCTTACATGAGCGACCCGGCCGAGCTCCGGCGGTTCTACGACGAAACGGTGCGGCCGCTTGTCTCCTACGACGAGCAGTACGAGACCGACCTGCTCGGCACGCTCTCGACGTTCCTCGAGTGCGACGCCAACGTCAACGCGACCGCGCAGCGTCTGATCACGCACCGCCATACGGTCCGCTACCGGTTCGAGCGCGTCCGCGAGCTGACCGGGCTCGATGTCTCGTCCACCGACGGCCGCGAGAAGCTCTCGCTCGGACTCAAGGCGATGCGCGTGCTCGGCATTGCCGCGCCGCGCGGTCCCGCCCACGAGCGTGGGGCGGAGGGCGGTCGGGTACCCCGGTAGCACGCGGTGGACGACTCGTCGCCCGAGGGTAGGGTCCGGGGATGAACGGACCGGAGCCCGCCGTGCTGCTCATGGCGCGAGCGCCGCGGCCTGGCGAGGTGCGGCGGGCGCTCGAGCCGCTGCTCGGTCGCGAAGGCTGCCTCGAACTGCAGGCGGCGCTGATCGCTCACGCGGCCGTGTGGGCCCGACAGATCTCGCCGGTGCCGATCCACGTTGCCCACGATCCTCCGGACGCCGGCGCGGAGCTGCGACGGCTTGTCGGCGCCGACGCCGTGCTGTTCCCGCAGAACGGCGAGGGGATCGCGGGCCGGCTCGCGGACGCGTCTGCGCGCGTCCTCGCTCGCGCCCGCGGCCCTCTGCTGATCGTGTGGCCCGACCTGCCGCGCTTTCGCGCGGCCCACGCCGCTGGGGCGCTGGGCGACCTGGCCGCGGGATGCGACGTTGTGTTTGGGCCGGCGATCGACGGCGGCCTGTATCTGGTCGGGATTTCCCGTCCGCTCCCCGAGCTATTCGCGCTGCCCGAGCAGACGTGGCGGCACGACGCGATGGGAGTGGCGCTCACCGCGATCCGCGATGTCGGCTACGAGGTCGGGATCCTCCGCGCCGAACGCGCGCTTCACCGGCCGGCCGATCTGCGTGCGGCCTTGGCCGATCCGCTGCTTCCGGGGGACGTGGCGACGATCCTGCGGCGAGGCCGCTAGGGCGTCCGACCCGGACGCGGGCCGGCGTCGCCGCCCCCGCACTCAGCTATTTGTCCAGTTCGGTTTAGGCCGGCTCAGTTGGCACCTGGGGGCCGCCGACACATCGCATAACGCGCGCGAGCAACCGTTTACCCCGCAGGGGCTCGCGCGCGCAATCGATCCACCCTGAACCGACCATGTCCCGCTCAACGTGCGATTGCCACCAGTCCGGTTTCTCAAGCAGCGGCCGGAGCGAGTCGATCCATCAACCGTGAACACGGGATTCGGGCAACGGGTGCGCGCTCGCGTAGCGTCGCAAAGGGGATTCACACTCATCGAGGTCCTGGTGAGCGCGTTGATCACGACCCTGATCGCGACGGCCGTGGCCGGCGCGCTGATCACGAACACGGACATCATCGCTAACCAGAACAGCCGCTCCCAGGCCGAGGCGCTGGCCGAGCAGGATCAGGAACGGCTCAAGGGGCTGTCGGCCGAACAGCTCGACAACCTCAGCCAGACCTACACCGCCAAGGCCGGTGGTAGCTCGTACACGATCACCTCGAAGGCTTGGTACCTGAGCACGAGCAACGGACAGAGCTGCACGAGCTCGGGAGGCGCGTCGGCGACCTACTTCAAGACGATCTCGACGGTCACCTCGACTAGCGCGAGCGGTGTGACCAAGACGCTCGCGACGGACGAGAGCGTGATCTCACCCGATGCCGGCGGAAGTCTTCTCGTCCAGTTCCACGATCAGACCGCCTCGCCGCTTGCCGGCGTGTCGCTGTCGGCGAGCGGCCCGGAGAGCGACGCCGGCACCAGCGATTCAACCGGGTGCGTGATTTTCAGCGGGCTCGACTCGGGCTCGTACAACCTGACCTACACCGACGTCGGCTACGTCGACCCGAACGGGAACCCGTCGCCGCTCGCGGACACCGCGACTGTGGCCAGCACGGGTATCACGCCGCCGGGCAAGGGCAACCCGATCGAACTCGGGCAGGCCGCGGGTCTGACCGGCAACTTCGTCATCAACGGCACGACGACGACGGCGTACGCCGATGGGTTGTCGTGGTTCTCGAGCGGCGGCGCCGGTATCCCGATGGCTGCATACCGCACGAATGCGAAAACGCTGACCTCGTCGATCCCGACGATCACCGCTTCGACACCGACGTCGTCGATGGGGCTCTTCCCGTTCGTGTCTTCGACGAACCCCGTCAGCTACACCAACAACTACCAGGTCTGGGCCGGTACGTGCCGGCAGGAGCAGCCGCCCGCGGGCTATGACACGTTCACGGTGACGCCCGGGTCGAACCTTACGCAGACGATCGCGGAGCCCGAGCTCCGGGTCAACTTCACCTGGGCTGGATCGAACACCAAGGTCCCGACCGACGTGAAAACCGTGTTCACCGGTGGCACCGGCAATACATGCTCTGATACGTGGGCGGAGACGTCGGCCAACGCCGGCGCGGGACCATCGAGCTCCTACATCTATGGGCTGCCGTTCGCAAGCAACGCGACGAGTGGATCGACGGCCAGCGGCTCGGGGCTCACCGGATCGCTGGTCACGTGCGTCGATTACAACAACAGCGGTACCTACTACGACTACACGACGCCGGCTTCGTACACCCCGAGCTTCTCGGCGCCGTACGTCCTGACGGTCGCCCTCACCACGAGCTCCACCAAGGGTAAGTGCTGATGGCGCGCTCTCTGGGTTCCGAGCATGGTTTCACGCTCGTCGAGCTGCTCGCGACGATGGTCGCGGGCATCGTCGTGCTGATGGCGCTGCTCACGATCATGGACGTCACGCTCCAGAACACAACGCACGCGTTCAGCCAGGTCGATGCCACCTCGCGCGCGCGCCCGGCGTTCACTGGGATCGAGAACGAGCTCCACTCGGCCTGCTTCGCCGACGAGGAGACGCCGATCCAGACCGGGAGCAGCCCTACCGCCTTGATCTTCCTGAGCTCCACCGGAACGACCGCCACGCCTACTGAGCTGTGGCACGAGATCGACTTCAACGGGGCTCCGACGAACACGCTCGTCGACAACACGTACTCGACGACGCAGACGACGAACAGCAACGGCGTTCCGGTCTGGAACCGGGGGACACTGCAATCGAGCAGGACGGTGTTGACCAACGTGGCCCAGAGCCGCCCGTCGGCCTTACAGCCGCTCACGCCCGTGTTCCAGTACTTCGCCTACCAGACGGCGCCGGGAACGGATGCCGCGGGTAACCACTACGAGATTCTTCCGGACGGGACCGCCCCGGTCCCGGGCACGAGCACCACGGTGTTCAACCCGCTCGCCCCGGGCGCGGCGCTGAACGCGACGCAGGCCGCGACCGTGGCCGAGGTGATGATCAACCTCAGCGTGGGGCCGGCCGGCGGATACAACGAAAAGACCAACTACTCGGACGTCGGCACGGCCGTGAGCGACTCGATCACGTTCCGCTTCACGCCGGCCGCCAACCACGTCGGAGACGGAGCGACGTTCTCACCATGCGAGTGATCCTCAGTGCCATTGGCAGGACCTTCCGCTGGGCCCGCTCGCATGCGTCGGCCGAGCACGGCTTCACGATGGTGATCGCCCTCGGCGTGCTGCTCGTGACGAGCCTGCTTCTGACCGCCGTGTTCTACGCCGTCTCGGGTGAGATCCACATCGGGACCGACAACCTCGCGTCGAAGCGCGCCTACGCCGCCGCCACCGCGGGGATCCAGGCTTACCTCTACCAGATGAACCAGAACCCGAACTACTGGGAGACGTGCACGAACGACGCGCAGAGCACCGCGGTGAACGTGCCTGGATCATCCGACAACGCCTCGTACACGTTCAAGCCGATCTACGCCAACGGCAACACCGGCTGCACCAGCAACGTGATCAACTCGCTCGTCGACAGTACGACCGGCACGATCCGGATCGTCTTCACCGGGTCGGCCGGAGCCCGGCCCGTGGTCCAGCGCTCGGTCCTGGTGAGCTTCCGGATGGACAGCCCGCTCGACTTCCTGTGGTACACGCACTTCGAGGCGGTCGACGACGGGATTCCCGGCTATAGCTCCTGCGGCGTCTTCTATCGCAACAGCCGGAACTCGAGCTGCAATATCGTCTGGATCTCCCCCGACACGATGAATGGCCCGGCCTACACGGACGATCAGTACCTAATCAACACCGGCGCGTCACCGACGTTTGGCCGCACGCCGAGCGACAAGATCGAGAGCTCGGCGCCCGGTACCAGTGCCGCGGACGTCTGCTCGGGGAGCAACTGCCAGAGCGCGGTGTTCAAGGGGACGGCGGTCTACAACGCCAAGCCGATCCCGACGCCGAGCGACAACTCCGAGCTGCTGACCGATGCCCAGCAGTACGGCAACGTCTACAGCGGCACAACACAGGTCGTGCTGAACGGCAACTCCGCCACCGTCACGACTTGCGCGACTACGACGTGCGGCTCTTCCGTCACGGTCAACCTTGTCAGCCAGCCGATCATCTACGTCAACAACGCCTCTGGGTGCACCACGTCCGCCTACACGCCATTCGGCGTGACCTATCCGACGAACTCCGGGGGGCATTTCTACGGCTGCTCCGGCGACGTGTACGTGTCGGGCAACTACACCACGCCCGTCACCATCGGCGCGGCCAACAACGTGATCATCAACGGCAGCATCACAACGTCAGCCGACAGCAACGGCAACCCGAGCGGCGGCGCCACCCTCGGCCTCGTGGCCAACGAGTTCGTGCGGGTCATGCACGGCATCAACGGCAGCGACTCGAGCTCCGGGTGCAGCACGACCAACAACGCGAGCCAGACCTTGACCAACCCGACCATCGACGCCGCGATCCTCGCCCTGAACCACTCGTTCATCGTCGACAACTACAACTGCGGCGCCTCCCCCGGCACCCTGGCCGTCCACGGCGCGATTGCCCAGTACTTCCGCGGTCCGGTCGGCGTGGCCGGCTCCAACGGCACCGCGCAAGACGGGTACGTGAAGAACTACAACTACGACGACCGCCTCGCGAACATCCTGCCGCCCTACCTGTTCGACATCTCGGACTCGGGCTGGCACATCTCGCGCGAGACGCTCTGCACGCCGCCGGGCGTCGGTAGCAACAGCACCGGCACGACCTGTCAGTAGGCCGAGAGGCGGACCCCGTCCGGTGAGCGCCGGCGCGGATGAGATAACGTCGTTCGTGCCGACGGCTCCAATACTTTGGGGAGTGGTGTAATGGCAGCACAACGGCCTTTGAAGCCGTTTGTCCCGGTCCGAGTCCGGGCTCCCCAGCTTTAGCTCGCTAGGCAAAAGTGACTGCATACGCTTATCTTTCCGTCCGACCTACATGGGAACATATGTTCCCTGATGCCTCGGACGCCACCCTTCTCGGAAACCGATGCCCGCGCTGCGATAGGCGGCGCGCACTGCTGGGCGGATGCGCTCCGTTCGCTCGGCTATGCCGTGAAGGGGGCTAACTACCGCACGCTCCAGAAATGGGCGCGGCGGTGGGCGATCGACACCGGCCACTTCGATCCTGACATCGGTCGTCGCAGGGCGGCTCGGACGGTCCAGATCCCGCTCCACGAAGTGCTCGTTGAGAACTCTACGTATAACCGGTTCAACCTCAAGCGACGGTTGCTCGCGAACGGCCTCCTGGAACCTCACTGTGAGATGTGCGGTCAAGACGAGCTTTGGCGTGGTCGTCGCATGTCGTTGGTGCTGGATCACATCAACGGCGTCTCGAACGACAACAGGCTCGAGAACCTGCGGATGGTCTGCCCGAACTGCGCCGCCACGCTGGACACCCACTGCGGTCGCAACCTCCCTTGGGAGAGGGTTTGCCCGGGATGCGGCCAGACCTTCGTACCTCGCACCATCCGCCACCGATACTGCTCCCAGAAGTGCTGGGGAAGAGTCAAGGGGATGGCCCTTCGGGGAGTGCCGGTCGTGGAGCGGCGCAAGGTCGAGCGTCCTTCATATGAGCAGCTGATGATCGATGTTGCGTCGATGAGCTTCCTCGCGATTGGGCGGAAGTACGGCGTCTCGGACAACGCCGTCAGGAAGTGGATCCGCTGGTACGAGTACGAGCGCGAACGGAACGCCGGCGAGGAGGTGACGCCTGACGAACGGGCCGCTTGACAATCCGTCAGTCGGTCGGCGACCCCGATCGTGTGCTCCCAGTGCTGTCGCGGCTCGCGGCCGAGCCTCGCCTGCGCGGGTCTGCGGCTTCGTTCCGGTGACCTAGCGGGACCGCTGACGTCCCACGTTTGGCGCGCAATCGCCTACGATCACGGTGTGGCCGCGCCGGTCGTTGTCATTCTTGCTGCCGGGCAGGGCACGCGGATGCGCTCCGCTATGCCGAAGCTGCTCCACCAGGTATGCGGCCGGGCGATGATCGCCTGGCCGGTGGCGGCTGCCCGCGCTGCCGGCGCGGGGAAGGTGGTCGTGGTCGAGGGGCCCGACCGGCCGCTGGCGTCCGTGCTGGACCCCGAGGTGACGGTGGCGGTGCAGGCGAAGCCGCTGGGCACGGCTGATGCCGTGAAAGCGGCGGTGGCGCAGATCGAGCCGGCGGACACGGTGATTGTGTTGAACGCGGATCATCCGCTGATCCACCCGGAGACGCTGGCCGGGCTGGCCGAGGCGCACGCCAGCTCGGGCGCGGCGGCGACGCTGGCGACGGCGGTGCTCGATGACCCGCGCGGCTACGGCCGGGTGGTGCGGGCGCCCGACGGCACGGTCGAGCGTGTGGTCGAGACGAAGGCGCCGGGCGACGCGACGGAGCTCCAGATGCGGATTCGCGAGATCAGCACGGGCATCTACGCGTTCGAGGGTGGGGCGCTCATCGCCGCTCTCGGCGAGGTGACCGCCCACAACGCGCAGGGAGAGTTCTACCTGCCCGACGTGCTGCCGATCATGCGGGCCCACGAGCGAAGCGTGCGCGCGCACGAGATCCACGACTCCAGTGAGCTCGGCGTCAACGACCGGGTGGGTCTGGCGGCGGTGACCGCGGTGGCGCAGCGCCGGATCCACGAGCGCCACATGCTCGCCGGGGTGACGATCGTCGACCCCGCGGCGACGGTTATCGACGTCGACGTGCAGATCGGTCAGGACACCGTGATCGCGCCGTTCACGAGCCTCCACGGCGCCACCGAGATCGGCGTCGGCGCCCGCGTCGGCCCGGTGACGACGATCATCGACTCCCGTATCGGGGACGGCGCGAGCGTCGTCCACTCGTACCTGACGGGCGCCGACGTCGGTGAGCGGGCCAGCGTCGGTCCGTTCGCGTACCTGCGGCCCGGCGCCGTGCTGCGAGAGGGATCGAAGGCCGGCACGTTCGTCGAGATCAAGAACTCGGATATCGGCCCCGGGACAAAGGTCCCCCACCTGTCCTACATCGGCGACACCGACATCGGCGAGAAGTCGAACATCGGCGCCGGCACGATCACCGCCAACTACGACGGCACGAACAAGCACCGCACCTCGATCGGGGCCGGCGCATTCGTGAGCGTCGACACGATGTTCGTGGCCCCCGTCAGCCTCGGCGACGGGGCGTATACGGGAGCCGGGTCGGTGATCACCGATGACGTGCCCCCGGGCGCCCTCGGCATCGCCCGGGCGCGCCAGCGGAACGTCGAGGGCTACGGTGAACGTCGCAATCAGCGGAAATTAGAGTCGCGCGATGGTGACGCCAGCGATAAGAATGTGTCTGAGGGCGGTGCCGCGAATAGCGGCGATACGAGACAATCAACGCCCTCGTCCTAGTAGCCCGAGACGACGATCCGTCGGCCCTCGATCCGTCCCCGCTCGACCCTACACTCGATACCACGATGAGCCTGCTGGAGACGCCTCTCGCCCGGAGTGAGCTGGTCCTCGACGCCAGCAAGCGGCTGATGCTCGTCTCGGGTCGCGCGAACCCGAATCTGGCCGCCAAAATCGCCGCCAAGCTGGGTGTTGGGCTTGCCGGGATCACCCTGAAGACGTTCACCAACGGTGAGGTTTACTGCCGCTACGAGGAGTCCGTCCGGGGCGCGGACGTGTTCATCGTCCAGCCGACCTGCGGCAACCCGGACACCGGCCTGAGCGCCAACGACGCGCTGATGGAGCTGATGGTCATGGTCGACGCCGCCGTCGGCGGGTCCGCCCACAGGGTCATCGCGGTGACCCCGTGGTACGGCTACTCGCGCCAGGACAAAAAGTCCGCCCCGCGGGAGCCGATCAGCGCCCGGATGGTCGCGCGGATGCTCGAGTCGGCGGGGATCGACCGAATCCTCACCATGGACCTCCATCAGGGCCAGATCCAAGGCTTCTTCCAGAAGCCCTGCGACCACATGACCGCGCTGTTCATGCTCACGCAGTACTTCCGGGACCTGGGACTCGACGATCTCGTCGTCGTCGCGCCGGACGCCGGCCGCGTCAAGCTGAACAAGCAGTTCGCGTCGAAGATCGGCGCCGAGCTGGCGATCCTCAACAAGGAGCGCCCGAACCAGCAGGTCGCTGAGATCGGCTACGTGATCGGCGACGTGCGGGGCAAGACCGCCGTGCTGGTCGACGACATCATCGACACCGCCGGAACGCTGCGGGCAGCGGCCGAGGCCGTGTATGACGCCGGCGCGCGTCGCGTGTACGCCGCGGCCACACACGGCGTCTTCTCCGGGGAGCCGTGGGAGCAACTCAGAAGCGCGCGGCTCGAGCAGATCGTCGTCACCGACACGATTCCGCTCCCGGCCGGCGCTCCGGACAACGTGCGCGTGCTGTCGTGCGCAGACCTGCTCACGAGCTCGATCCGCCAGATCTTCACGGACGGGTCCGTGAGTGACGTGTTCGGCGGCGAGAACCAGCTGTTCTGAGAACTCCGCCCGCCGGCGGCAACCGCGGGAATCAGGAAGCGCGTCGGCGCTATGGGAGAACGTGACGATCCCCAGCTCGGACGGCGGGCTCAGAGTGGCCGCGCCGTCCGGCTGATGGACATGCTCGGGCTGAGCGAGGAAGAGCTCTGTCGGGTCCTCGACACCGACCCGCTCACGCTGCTCTCCGGACAGCTCGACCACCGCGGCGAGCTGCCGATCTTGCTCGACCTGCTCGATGAGGCCTCCGAGCGCGCCGGGCCGGCGGTCCTCGCGCGCTGGGTGCGGGTGTCCGGGCCCGCTGGCAGGCCGATCGATGCGCTCTTAGACCGCGACTTCGCCGCGTTTGAGACCGCCCTGGCCGAGCTCGCCGAGCGGGGCTTCGTCCTGAGAGGCGGGGGGTGACGGCGACCGTGGGCCAGCCCCTCGTGCACACGCTCCGGGTCCGGTACGGCGAGTCCGACCTCCAAGGGATCGTATTCAACGCGCACTATCTGACCTACTTCGACACGAGCATGACCGAGTTGTGGCGCGCCGCGTACGGCAGCTACCACGCGATGCTCGAGCGCGGAATCGACATCGTCCTGGCCGAAGCCCAGCTGCGGTTCCGCAAGCCCGCTCGGTTCGACGACGAGCTTGCGCTGTCGGTCGCCGTCACGCATCTCGGCCAGACCAGCGTCCTCACCCGCCACGAGGCGCGTCGCGGACCCGACCTCATCGTCGAGGGTGAACTGCGCCACGTGCTCGTCGATTTGAAGACGATCGCCAAGACGCGGATCCCCGACTGGGCGCGGGAGGGTCTCGAGCGGTTCCGCGTCACCGACGAGGACCGCCGGTAGCGGGCCTCGAGCGGTTCCGCAGCCGGCGTGGCGGCGATCGCCGGCAGGCGTCCGGCTGGGCCCGCGGCGTATGGCGCGCTAGCGCTTCGCCGGCTCTGGCTCGTGGTGCTCGCCCGGCCAGATTCCCGTCAGGTGATGGAACGTCCGGGCACCCGCACGGTCGACGGCGGCGCTGATCGCGGCCACGGTGGCGGCCTCGAGCGCGGCCGCGCCCACGACTTTGGGGAAGCTCGCCTCGGCCGTGGTCGGCCTGGGCGGTTCCTCGTCGTCGATCCGAGACCACAGCGCCTTGAAGACGCTGTTGGCGATCTTGGCCCCGACCAGACTGGCGATGATCCCGAACGGCTTATAGAGGATCCTCATGATGCTCTCACCCTACCCTCCTATCCAAGCGGATATAGCGGCGCGATGGGGTAGAAGTTAACCTGCTGTGACCGCAAGGATCGGGAGGAGGCACCCGAGATGCTCGATGAGGATTCAAGGTCCGAGACAGGCTCAGCGGAGGAGCTGTTACGTCGGGCGCTGTTGGACGAGTCCTCATCGGTTGCGGTCTCGCTGAAGGTGGGAGGGCTGCCGCTCAGCCAATCGGTCACGGTCATCTTCCACGGGCGCCGGGATCTCGGCACCCTCCAGACCTACGTCACGCGCGGCAGCCGGCCGGCTGGGACGACGGTGGCGGCGAACGAGATGCTCCGCGTGCCGTGCGATCTCGACCTGGCCGATGCCGACGACCGCGCCGAAGCCGAGCGGCTGTATGTCGAGCAGGCGTCGGCCTTCCGCGACGCGCTCGTCGGCGCCGACGTCGTCCTCGACGTGTGGCGCGAGCCGCTCCGTGACCTGCTCGGCTCGAGCGTCAGCGTCGATCACTCGATCGAGCTGTCTGTCCGGCTCCCGGCCCACCGCCTGATGCCGACCGCCTTGATCGCACCCGAGTCGCACCTCGTGGTCACGCCGGTGTGCAGCGCGCGGACGCTCGCCGAGGGCAAGCCGCCGATGGGGATCGCCTGCGCCCAGCAGGACGTGATCCGCATCTATCCCCTCGCTGACGACCCCGAGCGGTGCGTCGAGGACTTTCTCGAGGCCGCCGCGGAGCATGCGCGCGCGCTGGCCGAGCGGCTCGACCACCAGGAGGCGTCGGTCGAGCGGTTCCTCGAACTGAGCGAGTAGCCCCGCCCTCCGTTGCGCTTACCTACGCGGCGATGCGCCGCGTCTACATCATCGGGATCCTCGCCGCGCTTGTCCTGTTCCTCGTGATCAGCGCGCTGCTTGCCCGGGTGTTCAGCGCGAACAGCGCGGAGCAGTCCGCGATCACCGCGCTCGTCCAGTCGGAGGCCAGTGGCGACGCCAACGCGGTCGTCGGCGACATCACCGATTGCCGGACCGACGCCGCGTGCAGACAACGTGCGGCAACGAACGCGGCGGCGCTCAAGCATCCCGGACCGGTCTCGATCATCCAGCTCCAGCCGTCGACGAGCTTCTCGCTCGGCGGCACCGAAGGGACGGCGCGCGTGGCGTGGAACACGAGTTCGTACGGTCTGCCGATCGTGCAGTGCGTCAAGGTCCGCCGCGGCGGCAACCCGATAAGCGGCCTGAAGGTCGAGCTGCTCGTGGTCAGCCACCGGATCGCAAGCGACGCGGCCTGCCCGGCGCGGTATTAACCCGGCGCGATTACTGACTAGTGCGAGCGGACCGGAGTGCGCTCGGGTTCCCGGGCGGGGCGCCGGTCGCGCTTGGGGAGGCGCTCGGAAAGCGTCCGGCCATCACGCAAACGGATGAGCGACTGCTCGGCGTCGGGGAGCGGGATCCCGCCTCGAGGCCCCTGAGGGGCCTTCGGCGGAAGATCTGGACCGCGGCCCCAGCCGCCATCCGCACCACCGTCGGGCCGGGGCGGGAACTCCGGGTTGTCGCGCAGCGCGGGAAGAATCAGCACCGCCGCGCACACGAGACCGAGGAGGTGCATACCGCCGACCATCAGCATGAGCTGAGCGGCTGCCGACATAAAGTCAAGCTTAGCGCCATGTTGTCCGGGCGTGAAGAGGCCTCGCCGTGGCCCGCCCGCTACCATCGCCCGTCGTGGCAACGGCCCAAACGACAGCACTTTCGGTCGAACCTCGCGAGCCCTCGGGCTCGCGCGCCGCGCGCCGCCTGCGCCGCGAGGGCAGCGTCCCCGGCGTGCTCTACGGCGGCGGCGAGGATCCGCTCTCGTTCCAGGTGGACGGCCGTGTGCTCCGGAATGCGCTCGCGCACGCGGGCGCCGTGCTCGAGCTGAGTATCGGCAGCGACGCGGCCATCCCGGTCGTCGTCAAGGAGATTGCGCGCCACCCGGTGACCGGCGACACGATCCACATCGACATGCTACGCGTTCGGCTCGACCAGGCGATCAGCGCGATGGTCGTCCTGGACCTCACCGGCGCGGAGGATGCTCCCGGCGCGAAGGAGGGAGGCGTGCTCGAGCAGATCACGCGCGAGCTGACGATCGAAGCGCTTCCGACCGACATCCCGGACGCGATCCACCACGATGTCTCGACCATGCAAATCGGTGACACCCTGACGCTCGAGGCCATCACGGCGCCGCGCGGCGTCACGCTCCTCGACGACCCCGAGACCGTGGTCGCCTCGCTCTCGCCGCCGAGGCTCCAGCTTGAGGAGGAGCCGGGGATCGAGGAGGAGACCGAACTCGTCGCCGAGGGCGAGACCACCGATGAGGCCGAGGCGGAAGCCGCCGAAGAGGCCGCCGGCGAGGGCGAAGGCGGGGACGAGGGCGAGTAGCCCGCCCGAGTAGTGGACAACCACTAGTTGCCGGGCGACGCACCTGTCGATTGGCTGATCGTCGGCCTCGGGAATCCGGGCGCCGAGTACGACGGCACTCGACACAACATCGGGTTCGAGGTCGCGGACGCGCTCGCCGAGCGGTGGTCGCTGCCGAAAGCCAAGTCGAAGTACCGGGGGCTGGTGACCGAGGGCCGTACCGGTCCCGGCGGTCCGCGGGTCGCGATCCTGAAGCCGATGACGTACATGAACGACGCCGGCCAGTCGGTCTCGCCGGCGCGTGGCGCGCTCAAGGTCGATCTCGATCACGTGCTCGTGGTCCACGACGAGATCGATCTCCCGTTCGGCGAGATCCGCACTCGTACCGGTGGCGGGCTGGCCGGTCACAACGGCCTGAAGTCGCTCCGAGCCGGACTCGGGTCGCCCGATTTCGCGCGCGTCCGGATCGGTGTCGGGCGCCCGCCGACGACCGATCCCGATCGCGTCGCCGCGTACGTCCTCGGCCGCTTCCGCGAGCCGAAAGACGACGTCCGGGCGCTGATCGAAGACGCCGCTGACGTGGCCGAACGAACCGTCGCCGGCGATGACAGCTGAGGATCAAGAAGCAACGCGCGGCGAACCCGCGTTTGAGCGGATCTATGCCGACGCCGGCGACGACCTCGCCTCGATCCCCTGGGCGAACCTGGCGCCGAACTCAGCGCTCGAACAATGGCTGGACACGGGGGCCGCCGCGGACGGCGCACCCGCCTTGGTGGTCGCGTGCGGGCTCGGCGACGACGCCGAGGAGCTTGCCCGGCGCGGTTACCGCGTCACCGCGTTCGACATCTCACCGACGGCGATCGAGTTGTGCCGCAGCCGCTTCCCGGCGTCGACCGTCGACTACCTCGTGGCCGATCTGTTCGACCTCCCGGCCGCCTGGGAGGCGTCCTTCGACCTCACAGTCGAGATCCGCACGCTCCAATCGCTTCCGCTCGAGCTCCGCAGACAGGCGGCGACGGCGATCGCGAAAACAATCGCTCCCGGCGGATGGCTGTTCGTTCGCACCGCCGCGCGCAAGCCGACCGAGCCGCTGACGAGTCGGCCTTGGCCGCTCAGCCGCGGAGACCTGGACGCGTTCGTCGACGCCGGTCTCATCGAGCATCAGGTCCGCGAAGAGCCGCCCCGGGAGGAGCGATTCGGGACGTTCACGGCCGTGTATCAACGGCCGCCGAGCACGACCTAGACTCGAATACAGAGATGCTGCGAACGCTCCTGGTCAATGCCGACGAAGACCCCCAGGTCGCAATCCTGGCGGAGCAAGGCGGCCGCGCGTTCGTGTCGCAATCGCTGCGGCCTTTTCTGCTCGCCGCCCTGCTCGACCGCGACCCGGACACGCCTGCGATCGTCGTCGCGGGCGACGATCGCGCCGCCCGGGACCTCGCCGCCGGACTGAAGACCTGGCTCGAGCCGCGCACCGTCCGCTACTACCCGAGCCGCGGCGTCACCTATGAGTCTCACCTGACGCCGCCGCCGCATCTCGTCGGCCTGCGGATCGCCGCGCTCGACGCACTCACAGACGAGAGCCAAACCCACGCGCCCGTCGTCGTGGTGAGCGCTGTGGCGCTGTCCGAGAAGGTGCCGGACCCATCGCTGCGCCCCCACGGGTTCGTGCTCAGGCAGGGCGATCTGCTCGACCTAGACGAGACCGCCCGCGACCTCGTCGCCGCCGGCTACGAGCACGTCGACCAGGTCGAGGATCGCGGTCAGTTCGCGATCCGCGGCGGTCTGCTCGACGTGTTCCCCGCCACCGAGGACCGCGCCGTGCGGGTCGACCTGTTCGGCGACGAGATCGAGTCGCTGCGGTGGTTCTCGACTTTCACCCAGCGCTCGCTCGGCGACGCCGAGCTGGTCGAGATCGAGCCGGCGGCCGAGCTCGCCGAGGAGCACCGCGAGCTCGCCGAGATTGCGGCGCTCGAGAACGAGGACGACCGCCCCGACATCGCCGAGCTGCTCCCCGTCGAGAACTTCCATCCATTCCTCGCGCTGGCGCCGCAGGACGCGAGCATCGTGATCGCCGGCGAGGAGGACGTTGCCCCGGCGCTCGCCGACCACTGGCAGGACGTGACGGCAGCCTTCCGCGACCGCGATGCCCGCCACCTGTACGAGGACGCGGACGCCATCGACGCCACCCTGAGCCAGCGCGCAACCATCCGGCTGTCGAGCATCGACCAGGACCAGCCGTTCGAGTTCCGCGCCCAGTCGGCCGACCTCCAGGCTCGGAGCCTCAAAGAGGCCGAGCCCGAGCTCGAGAAGCTCCATCGCTCGGGATACCGCACGGTGGTGACTTTCGCGCGCAAGGGCGAGGGCGAGCGGGCCGCCTACAACCTGGGCCGCCTGAAGGTCCGCTGGCTGGAAGATGCGGACGAGGCGCCGGGACCCGACGGCCGGATCACGTTCGCCCACGCTCGCCTCCAGCAGGGGTTCATCGCCCCCCAACTGCATCTGGCGGTCATCCCCGAGCACCGGCTGTTCCATCGGCGGCGCGCGCCCGAGGAGCCCGAGCGACGCCGCCGACGCGGCGTGCTCCGCAGCTTCGCCGACCTGCGCACCGGCGACATCGTCGTGCACGAGGACCACGGGATCGCGCGGTTCGCGGGCTTTGACACCAAGACCGTCGCCAACGTCACCCGGGACTACCTGTATCTCGAATACGCGGGCTCCGACAAGGTGTTCGTCCCGGTTGACCAGCTCGCGAAGATCAGTCGCTACGTCGGCGCCGGCGGCACGCACCCACCCCTGAGCAAGCTGGGCGGGAGCCGCTGGGACACGATCAAGGCCCGCGCGAGAAGAGCCGCTCAGGAGCTCGCCGGCGAGCTGCTCAACCTGTACGCCGAGCGCAAGCGCCGCGAGGGCCATTCGTTCCCGCCCGACAGCGACTGGCAGCGCGACTTCGAAGACGCGTTCCCATTCACCGAGACGCCCGACCAGCGCGACGCGATCGAGATGGTCAAAGCCGACATGGAGGCGCCGCGCCCAATGGACCGGCTGATCTGCGGCGACGTCGGCTACGGCAAGACCGAGGTCGCGCTCCGGGCGGCGTTCAAGGCGGTCCAGGACGGCAAGCAGGTGATGCTGCTCGTGCCGACGACGATCCTCGCCCAGCAGCACTACGGCACGTTCACCGAGCGGCTCAAGGATTTCCCGATCACGATCGAGCACGCCTCCCGCTTCCGTCCGCAGGCCGAACAGAGGGAGGCCGTAAGACGCTTCGCGGACGGCAAGGTCGACATCCTGATCGGCACGCACCGACTACTGAGCCGCGACGTCCGCCCCAAGGAGCTCGGACTGCTGATCGTCGACGAGGAGCAGCGCTTCGGCGTCAAGCAGAAGGAGCTCCTGCGCCAGCTCAAGCTGAGGGTCGACGTGATCTCGATGAGCGCCACCCCGATCCCGCGGACGCTCCAGATGTCGATGGCCGGCATCCGCGACATCAGCGTGATCGAGACACCGCCCGAGGGCCGGCGCCCGATCAAGACCTACGTCGGCGAGTACGACGAGGAGCTGGTCAAGACCGCCCTGCTCCGGGAGCACCAGCGCAACGGCCAGGCGTTCTTCCTCCACAACCGGATCGAGTCGATCGACGAGACGGCCGAGCGGCTGCGCGCGCTGTGCCCGGGGATGAAGTTCGAGGTCGCCCACGGGCAGATGGACGAAAAGGAGCTCGAACAGCGCATGCTCGCCTTCCTCAGAGGCGACGCCGACGTGCTCGTGTCGACGAGCATCATCGAGTCGGGGATCGACATCCCGCAGGCGAACACGCTGATCGTCGAGCGGGCGGACACGTTCGGGCTCGCGCAGCTGTACCAGATCCGTGGACGCGTCGGGAGGTCAAGAGAGCGCGCGTACGCCTATCTCCTCTATCCATCCGCCGCCGCGCTCACGCAGGACGCGGCGCAGAGACTGTCAGCCCTCAGTGACTACACCGAGCTCGGGGCCGGCTTCAAGATCGCGATGCGCGACCTCGAGATCCGCGGCGCCGGCAACCTGCTCGGCGACGAGCAGTCCGGGCACGTCGCGGCACTCGGGTTCGAGCTGTACATGCAGATGCTCGACGAAGCGGTGGCGGCGGCCGCCGACGGCGAGTGGGCCGAGGACGACTGGGAGCCGGTCCGCCTCGACGTCAACGTCGACGCCTATGTGCCCGCCGACTACATCCCGTACGAGCAGGCCAAGGTCGACGTCCACCGCCGGATCGCCGGTGCGCGCGAGGTCGCGGACCTGATGCAACTGCGCGACGAGCTCGAGGATCGCTTCGGCGAGCTCCCCGACCCGCTCAAGAACCTGATCGCGCTCCAGCAGGCCCGGATCAAGCTCGGCCAGGCCGGCGCGCGGGCAGTGACGTTCCGCAACGGCCGCCTCGCGGTCACCCCGGTCGAGCTCGATTCCGTCCGGGCCAAACGGCTCCGCCAGGAGATCCCCGAGGCGCTGTACGAATCGGGGAAGTCGCAGCTATCGGTGCGCGTGCCCGAGGACCCGGTCAAGCGGTTCCCGGCCGTGGTCAAGGCCGCCGATGTGCTGCTCGCGGTGACACGCGAAGCGGCTTAGGGCCGGGCAGGGATGCCCGGCCCCCCAGGCGGACGCGGCGACGGCCCCGCTCGGCATCCATGCCTCGCAGACGGGGCCTGCCGCGCGACATCCGACGGACGCCGAGCGGAGCGAGGCCCCAATCCACTCTTAGGGCATTCTTCACCGCCACCTCGCCACACCCTCGCTACCATCGACCGCCGATGAAGGTTCGTAGGTCTTTTCTGGCGCTCGGCGCCTTTTTTGTGATCGGACTCGGAATCGCCGGCTGCGGCAGCAGCACTCCCGGCGATGCCGTGGCCACGATGGCCGGCAACCCGATCTCCGTCCAGGCGCTCAACCACTGGATGTACGTGGCGGCCAAGAGCCAGTCGTCGGGGTCAAGCTCGCCGATCATCGTGCCCAACGATCCGCCCGAATTCAACAACTGCATCGCGCTGGTCCGCAAGGAGGTCTCGAGCCTCGCGAAGCAGAAGACGGCGACGCTGCGTAACGACTGCAAGCAGGCGTTCCAGCAGCTCTCGAGCCAGGTGATGGATTACCTCATCAAGTCGTACTGGTACCAGGCAGAGGCCAGCAAGTTGGGCATCAAGATCACCGACGCCCAGGTGCAGAAGACGTTGGACGCCGCCAAGAAGGCGCAGTTCGCCTCAAACCCGGCCGGTTACACCAGTTTCCTCAGCCAGACCGGTCAGACGAACGCGGACATCATGTTCCGCTTCCGGATCAACGCGATCCTGCAGAAGCTGATCGCCAAGCACACCCAGCCGGTCACGACGGCGGCCATCCAGGCGTACTACAACAGCCACCAGTCGTCGTTCGGGACCCAGCCGACGCGGAGCCTGAAGATCGTGCTGGCGTCGTCGCAGAAGAACGCGGCGGCGGCGAAGAAGGCGCTGGACTCCGGCCAGAGCTGGGCGACGGTGGTCAAGAAGTACTCGACGGACCCGACCACGAAGAGCACGGGCGGCGTGTTGAACAACGTCAACAAGCAGCAGGTCGAGTCGGCGTTGGCCACCGCCGCGTTCGCGGCGCCCGCGAACAAGCTGGTAGGCCCGGTCAAGGGTCAGTTCGGCTACTACGTGTTCGAGGTCACGAAGATCAATAGCGGCACGCAGCAGTCGCTCGCTCAGGCCACGCCGCAGATCAAGCAGCAGCTCCAATCCACGGCGCAGACCTCGGCGCAGACCGCGGTCGACAACCAGGCCAAGAAGGCGTGGCTGAGCCAGACGACGTGCCGTGCCGAGTACGCGATGGCCGACTGCCAGGGCTACAAAGCGCCAAAGACGGCGACCACCAGCACCACCGGTTCGTCGACGGGGTGACCAACCCCAAGCCTCCGGACCGGGCGGCGGAGGCGCTCGCGCGTCTCGACGCGATCACGCGCCGCCTGCGAGTGGAGTGCCCGTGGGACCGGGAGCAGGACGAGCGCTCGATCGTTCCACACACGGTCGAGGAGTCATACGAGCTCGCCGATGCCGCCCATCGCCGCGACGACGCCAAGATGGTCGACGAGCTCGGCGACGTGCTGTTCCAGGTGCATTTCCTCGCGCTGTTGCTTGAGGAGCGCGGTGCCGGCGACCTCGCGCAGGTCGCGACCGACGTCACCGACAAGCTGATCCGCCGCCATCCGCACGTGTTCGGCGAGGTCGAGGCCGAGACCTCGTCCGAGGTACGGCGGAACTGGGACCAGATCAAGCGCACCGAGCCCGGTCGCGAGCCGGGCGTGTTCGGCGAGGTCCCCGAGAATCTGCCGGCGCCGCTGTACGCGCGCAAGGTCCAGCGTCGGGCGGCGTCGAGCGGATTCGACTTCCCCGGCGTCGAGGGCCCGATCCAATCGGCGCGGGACGAAATCGACGAGTTGGTAGACGCGCGGACCCGCGATGAGCAGTTCCACGAGCTCGGCGACGTGCTGTTCGCGGTGGTCAATGTGGCGCGGAAACTCGCCGTCGATCCCGAGCTCGCGCTCCGCGCGGCGGCCGACCGGTTCAGGGCCCGCGTGGTCGCCGGTGGCGAGCTGGCCGCATCCGAAGGCCATAGCTGGAACGATCTCGGCCCTGACGAGCAGCTCGCGTACTACGCGCGGGCGCGCCTGACCGAGGGAGAGGCTACGCCGCCATGAGCCAGATCGAGCACGTACACGCCCGCCAGATTCTCGACAGCCGAGGAAACCCGACTGTCGAGGTCGAGCTCAGCGTGCGTTCTGGAGCGTGGGGACGCGCCGCGGTGCCCTCCGGCGCCTCGACCGGCGAGTTCGAGGCGACCGAGCTGCGGGACGGCGGATCGGACTGGAACGGCAAGGGCGTGATGGGAGCGGTCGAGAACGTGAACGGTGAGATCGCCACCGCGGTCCACGGCCAGGATGCCTCCAGTCAGGCCGCGCTCGACCGGATGCTGATCACGCTTGACGGAACGCCGAACAAGTCGCGGCTGGGCGCGAACGCGATCCTGGCCGTGTCGCTCGCGGCTGCCCACGCGGCCGCGGCCGAGGAGCGCCTGCCGCTGTGGCGCTACCTGGGCGGCGAGAGGGCCCACGTGCTCCCCGTGCCGATGATGAACGTGATCAACGGCGGCGCGCACGCCGACAACGCGATCGACTTCCAGGAGTTCATGATCGTGCCGGTCGGGGCCCCGAGCTTCCGCGAAGGGCTCCGGATGGGCGACGAGGTGTTCCACACGCTGAAGAAGACGCTCCACGACCAGGGCATGTCGACGGCGGTCGGCGACGAGGGTGGGTTCGCGCCCAACCTCGAGTCCAACGAGGCCGCGCTCGGGGTGTTGGTTGAAGCGATCCGGACTGCGGGCTACATCCCCGGCGACCAGGTCGCGATCGCGCTCGATCCCGCGGCATCGGAGTTCTTCAAGAACGGCAACTACGTGCTCGAGCACGAGGGCCGGACGCTAACGTCCGAGCAGCTCGCCGACTACTGGGGCGAGCTGGTCGACAAGTACCCGATCATCTCGCTCGAGGACGGGATGGGCGAGGAGGACTGGCTCGGTTGGGCGCTGCTGACCGAGCGTCTCGGGAACCGGGTTCAGCTCGTCGGCGACGACGTGTTCGTGACCAACACGGAACGGCTGCAGCGCGGGATCGACGCCGGCGTCGCGAACTCGATCCTGGTCAAGGTGAATCAGATCGGGACGTTGACCGAGACGCTCGCCGCGATCCGGCTGGCGCGCGAGAACGGTTATACCGCGGTCATGTCGCACCGCTCGGGGGAGACCGAGGACGTGACGATCGCGGACCTGGCTGTCGCTACCGGATGCGGTCAGATCAAGACCGGGGCACCGTCGCGCACCGATCGGGTGGCCAAGTACAACCAGCTGCTGCGGATCGAGGAGGCGCTGGGCGCCGAGGCGCGCTACCCGGGTCGCAGCGCGTTCCGGTCGTAGTGGCGAGCGCGCCGGCGCATTCCATCGCTGCGCATACGACGCAGCGTTTGTTGCAGCAGGAAGGACCACGACCGCGTCGAACGAAGGCCTCAGCGGATGCCTTCAGCCCGTCCCGCCACCGCGCCACCGCGCCGCCAGAGCCGCACCGCGAGCGCGCGAACGCGACCCGCTCGCCCGCGAGCAAGAGCGCGGGTGGCGAGCCGTGGACTCCGGGGCCGCGTCCGCTGGGACCGGGTTGGCCGGGTCAGCCTGCTGTTGGTCCTGACGGTCGTCGCGGGCCTGTACGTCCAGCGCGGGCTCGCCTACCTGTCGGTGCGCTCCCAGGCCAACCAGCAAAAGGCGATCGTGCAGCAGTTGACGCGCTCGAACGCGAGCCTGAGCGCGCAGCAGCGCTCGCTGGGCGAGCCGGCGACGATCCTGAGCGACGCCCGCGCGCTCGGAATGGTTCGACCGGGCGAGCATCCGTACGAGGTCACCGGGCTCCCCGGGCACTGAGCCTCCGACCGTGGTGTAACCGCGTCCGGCTCCGGGCCGGCGCGCGCTCCACTTCAGGGTTCCGGGAGACCGTTCCGCGCGCGCCGGCTGTCACCACCGCCCAGCATCCGGCCGGGCGATGATCCGATTCGAAGACGTCGTTGGGCTGTGGCGCGAGGGCGAGCGACGGCTGGCGCAGGCCGATCCCCGCGACCAGCCCGCGCTCGAGCGCGTCACCGCCGAGATCGTGAGCGAATTGCGCCGACGGGTCGGCAGCACGTTCACGACTCAGGAGCTCGCGCAGTACTACGTCGACAACGGCACCGACTGGTGTTTCGACATCGCCACCCGGGTCGCGCCCGGCAATCCCGAGGCGTGGGATATGACGACGGTCTCCGGCGCGGCGTTCGCGCGCTTCGTGCGTGGGGCCAGCGACTACGCCGGCGGGACGCGCATCATCCGGGAGGAATGACCGACTAAGGTCCGAACCATCACCGCGGCGCCGACACGAACGAGACTGATCCGCGACCAGCACGAACTTGGTCGCTGGACCCGTGCCGTCCGGACACCACACCCCGCGCTGCGCGGGCTGCTGTACCGCGACCTGCTGGGCTTCGAGCAGGCCAGCGCGACGTTCTCGAGCTGGCTCGAGCCGCCGCGTCCCGCATACACGCTGATCGTCGACCTCGAAGGATCGATCTCGCACGACGGCGAGCCGCTTCCCGACGCCTGGATCGGTGGGCTCAGCGACCGGTACGCGGTTGTGGGGTTCGACGCGCGCCGCTACGCGTCGATCGACCTCGAGCTCACGCCGCTCGGGGCGTGGTCAGTACTCGGGATGCCGCTGGACGCGCCAACAGGGCAAACGGTGCGCCTCGAGGACGCCTTTGGGGCCGCGGGCAACACCCTCGTCGATGAGCTCCACGCCACCGCGGACTGGGATATGCGCCTTGACGCCGTGGAGCGGTTCTTGATCAGTCGCGCCCAGGCAGGCCCGCGTCCGACGCCCGCTGTGGCGTGGGCGATCAGAAGGCTGTGGCAGACCGACGGACGCGAACGCGTCGACTCGCTGGCCGCCCAGCTCGGCTGCAGCCGGCGCTACCTGCACGCGCGCTTTCGGGAGCAGGTCGGGCTCGCGCCGAAGACCGTCGCCCGTCTGATCCGCTTCGGCGCGGTGCGCCGGCGGATCGAGCGCGCGCCCGTGCGCTGGGCCGATGTGGCCTACGAGTGCGGCTATGCCGACCAGTCGCATCTGAACCGCGACTTCCGCGAGCTCGCGGGGACTACGCCCGGAGACTTCGTCACTCGCCTGCTGCCGGGATACGGCGGGGTGATGGGCGACGGGGTCCCATTTGTTCAAGACTGACCGCTCGCCCGGGCGTACGGTCCCGACCATGAGACCGAACATCTTTCCCGCCTTGCACTATCGCGACCCGGAGGCCGCCCTCGAGTGGCTGAAACGTGCCTTCGGGTTCGAGGAGAAGGCCGTCTACCGCGGCGATGACGGCCGCATCCAGCATGCCGAGTTGCGGCTCGGAGATGGGCTGATTATGTTCGGCGGCATCCCGGCATCCGAGGGTTCATCACCGAACGGCGCTCAGCCACCCGTGACCATCTATGCCGTCGTGGCCGACCCGGACGCCCACTACGAACGCGCCCAAGCGGCCGGCGCCGAGATCATCCGCGAGCTCGCTGAGCAGCCCTACGGCTCGCGCGAGTACGGCGCGCGTGACGTCGAGGGCAATGCCTGGACGTTCGGCACCTACGACCCGTATAGCCAGTAAACCGCGCTACTCGCTGTCGCTGTCGCTGTCGCTGTCGTTGTCATCGGCGTCGTCGTCGCCGACGCGCCGGATGATGATCTGATCCTCTTCGATCGCGACCTCGACCGGACGGTGTCCAGCCCAGTACTCGGCGTAGATCGGATCGTCCTGGACGGCGGGGTCGAGCCACAGGCCGTAGCCCTCCTCGCCGTGGTCGAAAGTCGCTTCGATCGGCTTCCCCTTGCGGCGGGTGCTCCGTCGCCCGCCGCGCCGGCCGCGCCGGCGCTTGGCCGGGGCCTTATCGCCGTCGCCGTCGTCATCGTCGTCCTCGGCTTCCTCCGCGCGCTGGGCCTCGGCCGCCTCGAGCTCGGCGGCGATCAGCGCGTCGTCCTCGGCCCTGAGGTCGATCTCATCGTCGAAGTCGGCGGCGGCGCCGGCGTCGGGATCGCCATTGGGCTCGAGGCCCTGCTCGCGCTTGAACGCCTGGATCTGCTGCACGGTCACCTCGAGCTGGTGGGCGATCCAGGCGTCGGTGCGTCCCTGGCGAACCCATGCACGGATTCGGTTGAGTTCGGGTCGTAGCGATCGGCGCGCCATCTTCGGCGCGGAGACTAGTACAGGCAACGGTTGGAGCGCGGCGGGACGCCCTCCCGGGGGCCGAGTGCTGCACATGCTCCACATAGGCGCCGAGTGCTGCACATCCTCCACATAGGTTGTGTAGAACAGAACCCAACCGGTATGCTGGCCTTGGCGGACCGGCCCTCGTGGATACGAGACGTTCCGGTTGCCTCGTTGACGACCAGGCGAGCAGGGAGGCACATCCCCCAATGTTGGTACTAACCCGCAAGTCCAACCAAAGCATCATGATCGGCGACGACATTGAGGTCTCCGTACTGGCGATCATGGGCGAGAAGGTGCGAATCGGGATTCAGGCACCGCGTGACATCCCGGTGTTCCGCAAGGAGGTTTATCTCGAGATTCAGCAGGAGCGTCTCGGCTCCGGCAAGGGCGCCCGCGAAGAGGTCGACGCGGCGCTGCGTGGGCTAGGAGAAGGCACCTAACACCGCTACCGGGCGGGTGGCGGTTACCACGAGGGTCGGAGGTCCCGAGCCCGCCGGCGGCCCGAACGTCGGGGTGAGGGCCGCTTAGCCGAGTAGGTAGTACAGAGTTTCGAACATGGCGATCGTCACGAGGACCGCTGTTCCGATCAGCGACGCGACGAGCAGCCAGAACCGCAGTGAACTGCGCTTCCTCTCTCGCGCGCGCCGGCGCTTGCGGGTGCGCGAGACCGCGCGGCGCATCACGTGGTCCTGGCGTCGCCGGTCCTGCTGGATCTCGTGCCGGAACTCCTGCTCCAGCTCGGCGAGACTCTGGCGCATCTTCATCGCCATGCGGCCGCGAGCCTACCAAGCTCGGAACGCGGGCGTTATGTAGATGTGGACAGCGGCGAGCGGCGTCCGACCGCTAATGCAGGTCCGGGCGCGCGCTAGTGCACTGCCTGGCGCTCGTAGACGTTGATGAAATGCAGGTAGTTCTTGGCGATCTGCTCGGCCGCGGCCTCGCGGTCAAGCCCGTCGTTCAAGAACGCGCTGAGCGCGTCCCACCAGATCGAGCGGCCGATCGCGAAGCCGATGAAGCCCTCGACCGGCGAGGCGACCTGGAGCCACTGCTCGACCTTCTGGGTCGACGCGCCGCGGCCGAGGAGCACGCAGGTGACACCCTCGCGTCCCGGTCCGGAGCGGGCCTGCTCGGCGAGCATGGCCGCGTCCCGCTGCTCGTCGACGCCCTCGATCTTCCACACGTCGACCTCGACCCCGAAGTTCTGGGTGTCCTCGATCGCGCGCCGCATCAGCTCCGGTCGGAGCTCGGCGTCGTAGCGGTCGGTATCGCCGCCGACGGAGGCGAGCTGCTCGTCGGTCGCCGGGACCAGGAGCTCGAACAGGAACTTCCGGTCGGTCTCGTGGAGCCAGTCCGCGAGCCGCTTCAGCCGGACGAGCTGCTCCTTGTTCATCGCGGCGTCGCCGTCGGGGTTGTAGCGGACGAGCACCTTCGAGAAGTCGGGGTTGAACTTCTCGATGTGCGCGGCGAACTCGTCGCCGTACTCGAAGTCGAAGTCGTCCTGCCCGGACTTCTCCACCGGCATCGCGAGCTTCAGGCCGTGCTCGCGCGCCTGCTCGGGGATGTTGGAGCCGAACTGCTCGTCGACGAGCACGCCGGTGGCGCCGGCCTCCGCGCCCTCGCGGACGGCGACCAGCATGCCTTCGAAGATCAGCCGCTTGGCGTCGGAGATTCGCTCGGTCTCCTCGGGCGTCGGGTCGCCCTGGATCCCGAACATCTTCTTCTGGAACGACCCACGGTGGTCGAACGCGAGGATGTAAAGCTTGCCGTCGTATCCGAGAGCCATCTGATCGTCCCTTCGCTTCGCTGGTCGTCTAAGTCTCAGTCTACGGCTACGCTGGCGCCCGATGGACCACAAGTTCCGCGGAGATCCGTACACGATCGGAATCGAGGAGGAGCTGATGATCCTCGATGCCGATTCGCTCGAGCTCGTCAACGCGATCGAGAGCATGCTCGAACCGGCGCCTCCGGTGGGCGAGATCAAGCCCGAGCTGATGGAGTCCGTGCTCGAGGTCTCGACCGATCCGTGCCGGAACACCGCCGAGGCGGGCGAGCAGCTGCGCGCGCTCCGAGCCCAGGTGCGCGAGACGGCCGCGCGCAAGAACATGACGATCGGCTCGGCCGGAACCCACCCGTTCGCGATGTGGGAGGACCAGCGGATCGTGGCGCGGCCGCGCTACCGCGATCTGGTCTCGGCGCTCCGGTTCGTCGCGCGCCAGGAGCTGATCTTCGGGATGCACGTGCACGTCGGCGTCGACGACCCCGAGAAGGCGATTCATGTGGCCAACGGGATGCGCGTCCACATCCCGATCCTGCTCGGGCTGTCGGCCAACTCGCCGTTCTGGCGGGCCGAGGCCACCGGCCTGGCTTCCACGCGGACGCCGATCTTCCGGGCGTTCCCGCGGAACGGCATCCCCCCGACGTACAAGGACTGGGAGGACTATGAGCGCCGGATCGAGTTCATGGTCAACGCTCGCGTGATCGAGGACTACACCTACCTCTGGCACGACGTCCGGCCGCATCCGAGCTTTGGGACCGTCGAGGTCCGGGTGATGGACTCCCAGACGCACGTCGAGCACACGCTCGGGATCGCGGCGATGGTCCAGGGCCTGGTGCGCGGGCTGTGCGAACACTTCGACGCCGGCAAGTCGCTGTCGCGCTATCCGTTCGAGATGCTCGACGAGAACAAGTGGCTCGCGGCCCGGCACGGCCTCGAGGGCGATCTGGTCGATCTGCCGAGCTGGGAGCGGGTGCCGGCGCGGGAGCTCGCCCGCCGATTGCTCGACCGGATGCGCGAGCACGCCCAGGACCTCGGGTCCGTGGCCGAGCTCGACGCCGTCGAGGATCTGCTCGAGCGCGGGAACGGCGCCGCGAGACAGATTGTGGTGTACGAGGCCAACCACGATCTGCGCGAGGTCATGGCCGAGATCGTGGCCGCCACCGCGGTATAGCCAACGGATACGCCATCGGGGGCAGGGAGCCCTGTTCCCGACAGTCCCGCCGTCCTACAATCGTTGAGCTATGAGCACCGGCGGCCCGGATCTGTTCGTAATTTGCAAGAACTGCCAATCTGAGGTCAGCCCGTACATCACCGAATGCCCGTACTGCGGCAGTCGGCTGCGCAAGCGCGCCCCGAAACTCGATCGCGAAGGGCGCCCGACCGAGCGCAAGCGGCGTTCGCCGAGCCCGTCGCTGCCGAGGCTGCGCCGCGACGAGATCCCGGGGATCCGCGCCGAGTCGCATCCGTATGCGACGATCGCGCTGGTCGTCGCCGGGTTCGCCGGGACGCTGCTGTGGCGCGCCGCGCTCGTCGGAAGCACCCACGCGATCGAGCTGTGGGCGCAATACGGCACGCACCTGTGGTGGCGGCTGCTGGTGGCGCCGTTCACGTACGTCAACACCGGCTACGCGATCGTGACCCTGGGAGCGATCGCGCTGTACGGCTGGCTGCTCGAGCGCCGGCACGGACCGGTGCTCGTCCTCCTGCTGTTCGGGATCGCGACCGTCGGCGGGGCTGCGGTGACCGCCACCGACTCGACGCTCCCGCTTGCGCTCGGCGCCAACGGCGGCGCGCTGGCGCTGCTGATCGCGTGGGCGATCCCGGATCTGCTTAGGCTCCGTGCCGGCGAGGAGATCGACGGCGACCTGCTCGGGACAGCGGTGATCGGGGTCGTGGTGGCGCTCATGCCGCTGGTCGGCGCCGGCGCGAGCTGGATCTCCGCGGGGGTCGGCGTGTTGGCCGGGATCCTCATCGGGCTGCCGCTGGCGCTCACCGGCGAACGGTAGGCGTCGGGCCCGGGCTCGCCGGCAGCCGGGTCGCCCCGGGGCGTCTTGCGGCGGCGTCGGACGTATGATCAGAAGGCCCCGTGGTCGACCGCGCCTACACCGACGCCGAGCTGGAGGTCGCGATCGCAGCGATTGCCGATCCCGAGCGGCTTCGGGTTGCGCAAGACCTGGTCGCGCGCTCCGCGCCCGCGCTCCAGCGAGTGCTCGCCACCGCACTGGAAGAAGGTGGCTGGTTCGACCTGGGCCACAGACAGGCCGTGCAGGAGGCGGCCGGACACGACGACGTCACCGAACGGATCCGCGCTGTGCAGACGATGCTCGCCGAAGAGACCCGGCTGGGGATGTTCGTCGGCGTCGCGGTCGGCTTCGAATTGGCGCGGGAGCTGGCTGGATCGCAAACGACAGAGGAGGATTGAGAAACGATGGAAGTCCGCTTTCTGGGCCATGCCGCCTTCGAGCTCGCCGACGGCGACACGACGGTTCTGATCGACCCATTCCTGACCGGTAACCCCAAGGCCGCGATCAGCGCCGACGACGCCGCGGCCACCACGATCCTGCTCACCCACGGCCACGGCGACCACATCGGCGACACCGTCGCGATCGCCAAGCGCACCGGCGCGCCCGCGGTGGCGATCGTCGAGATCGCCAACGAGCTCGGCGAGGAGGGCATCGACGTGTTCGACCCGAACATGGGCGGCACGGTCAAGTTCGACTGGGGCTGGGTCAAGCTCGTGCCGGCCTGGCACACCTCGACCACGCCGAAGGGGACGGCTAACGTCCCCGCCGGCCTGCTGATCAACTTCCAGGACACGATCGTCTACCACCTGGGCGACACGTGCGTGTTCTCCGACTTGCAGCTCGTCGGCAAGCGCCACCCGATCGACGTCGCGCTGATGTGCATCGGCGGCCACTACACGATGGACCGAGTCGACGCGGTCGACGCGGCCGAGCTGGTCGGCGCCAAGACCGTGATTCCGTGCCACTACAACACGTTCCCGCCGATCGAAACCGACGCGCAGGCGTTCAAGTCCGACGTCGAGTCCGCCACGCAGTCGAACGTCGTCGTGCTCGATCCCGGACAGTCGCACTCGACGTGACCCACGCGATCGTCCTGATCCAGGCCGAACGCGCGGGGCTGGCCACGCTGGGCGGCGAACTTGCCGACCTCGAGGGGGTGGCCGAGGCCTACTCGGTGACCGGCGAGTGGGACTTCGTCGCGGTCCTCCGCCTGCGTCAGCAGGAGGACCTTGCGAAGGTCGTCACGGGCCAGATCTCCCAGCTTCCGGGCGTCGCGCGAACGCACACGATGGTGGCGTTCGAGGTCTACTCGCGCCACGACCTCGAGGCGCTGTTCTCCGTCGGACAGTAGGTCCGCGCGTGCGAGTCGCGGTCGTAGCGGAGTGGTACCCGTCGCCGGGAGATCCGGTGCTGGGCATCTGGGCTCACCGGCAGGCGCTGGCCGCGCGTGACGCGGGCGCCGAAGTCCGGGTGCTCGCGCTGCGTCGTCCGATTCCACCGCTGTCGGTGGCGCGACGGTTGTTGGAGATTCCCCCGGCCACTGGGGAGCTGAGCCGCTGGATCGAGGGGGCCCGGACATCGTTGCGGCCGTTGTCGTTGGACGGCGTTTCGGTTGAGCCCGTGCCGTTCCTGGCGCCCCCTCGTCCGATGTCGTATGGGAGCTGGGGTTACTGGGCCGCGCCCTCGTTGGGGCGGGCGCTCGATCGGCTCCACGCGGACTGGCCATTCGATGTGCTGCACGCTCACTGCCTGGCGCCGGCCGGTCACGCCGCCGCGCGCTGGGTGCGCAGGCGGCGCGGACGTGCGTTCGTCGTGTCCGCCCACGGGCCGGACATGATCAACGTGCCCGAGAACAGCTCGGTGGGGCGGCGGGCATGCGTGGCGGCGATGGCCGCGGCGGATCTGGTCGTGGCGAACAGCACGTGGGCGGCGCGGCGGTGCGAGTCGATCGCGGGCCGCCGCCTGCCGGTGCGGGTCGTCTATCTGGGGGCGGACCTGGCCCCGATGACGGCTTCGTCGAACGGGACGGTACGGATGGTCACGGTGGCGCACCTGGTGGCGCGCAAACGCCACGACGTCGTATTGCGCGCTCTGTCGATGATCGACCCCGCCCGGAGGCCCGAGTACCTGGTGATCGGAGACGGTCCGCGTCGGCGGCCGCTTGAGCATCTCGCGGCCGAGCTGGGGGTATCCGATCGCGTGCGGTTCCTCGGGCAGCTCGACAATCCGGACGCGAGGGCGCGGGCCGCGGCGTGCGACCTGTTCGTGATGCCGGGCGTCGAGGAGCCGTTCGGGGTGGCGTTCGTCGAGGCGATGGCGGCCGGGTTGCCCGCGATCGGCAGCCGCGGCGAGGGCGGACCCGAGGACATCGCCGCCGCCGGTCCCGGGATGGTCCTGGTCGAGCCCGATGACCCGGGCGCGCTCGCCGCCGTGCTCGATCGGCTGACGGGCGATCGCTCCGAGCTCGTGCGGTTGGGCGCCGCCGCACGCGAGACGGTGGCGGCGAACTTCACCTGGGAGCGGTGCGGCATCGAGACGGTCGCGGCGTACGGCTCGGCGCTCGAGTCCCGCTCCGCACGGCCTTGAGCGACCGGGTCGACTTGCTGGTGCTGTCGCTCGGCACCACACGCGGGCTGCGCCTCGCGGACGCGCAGCTCGTGGAGATGCTGCGCGAGGCCGGGGCGTCCGTCGCAGCGGTGGGGACTTCGATTGGACTGACGAACGCGCTACGGCGGGCGTATCCGGTCAACGACGCGGTCGAGGCGGTTGCGGCGCGGCGCGCGCTGGCCGCCGCGCTACCCCGGCACAGGCCGCGGTCCGTCGTGTTCTCCACCACCACGGCGGCGCTGCTCGCCGGCGACCCCGGCGTGCCGTTCGCCGTGTGGCTCGACTCGCCGGCGCGCCTCAACCGCCCTGGCATCGCCAGCGCGCCGCTGCACGCGCTCGAGCGCCGGCAACTGGCCGCCGCGCGGGTGCTGATGCCGCACAGCCCCGGTGCGATCGAGGCGCTGCCGGTCGGGTCCGCGCCGACGGTGCTGGTCCCGCCGCCGATCGCGCGCGCGCCGGCACCCGCCGACGCGCGCGAGCCGCTCGTGATCGGCTACACGCCCGACCCTAAGGCCAAGGGCCTCGCGCTGCTGTGCGCGGCCTGGGAGCGGGCCGGGCTGCCCGGCGCGCGGCTCGTAATCGCCGGCATTCAGCCCGAGCGCGCGGTCGAGTTCCTGGCCCGCCGAGGCGGTCGCCTGCCGCCGGGGGCGGAGCTCGCGGGGATGCTGCCGCAGCAGTCGTTCCGGGAGCTGCTTTCGCGAGCCCGCGTGTTCGTCAGCGCGGCCGAGTGGGAGGACTTCGGGATCGCGCCGCTCGAGGCGCTCGACCGCGGTGCAGTGCTGGTAGGCGCTGCCGGCGGCGGCCCGTTCCCGGGGCTGGGAATCGCGCGCGGGCTCGGGCCCTCGTTCGTGGCGGGCGACCGTGATCCCGGGTCGCTGGCGGGCGCGCTGGAGGTGGCGTTCGCGGCGGACGACGCGCAACTGGCGGCGTACCGGGTTGCGGCACGTGCGGCGCTCGAGCCCTACCGGCCCGAGGCGTCGGTCAAGCGGTTACGCGAGGAGGTGCTGCCGGCGTTGCTCGGCGACCCGTGGCCCTGAGCACAGCGGCGGCGAACGTCTCGACGTCGCTGCCGTCGGTCTCGCGGTCGATCGCCCGGCTCTCACCCGCCATTCGCCGGCGCAGGTCGGGATCGGCTACCAGCCGTTCGAGCGCCACGGCGACCTCCTCGACGCTGTATGGGTTGACGAGCAGGGCGTTGCGGGCTTCGATCGCGACGTCGCCGGCGGCGCCGGCGGTGTTCGTGCAGATGATCGGCAGGCCGGCGGCGGCGGCCTCGCGGACGGCGACGCCGAACGGCTCGTACGTGCTGGTCAGCGCGTACGCGTCGGCGGTGGCGTACAGGCCCGGAAGCTCGCCGGGCGGGACGTGGCCACGGAACCGTACGGGCGCCTCGAGGCGGGCCGCCAACTCCTTCAGGTCGGACTCGAGAAAGCCCGAGCCGACGATCTCGAGCTCGGCCTGGTCTCCGATCCGCGCCACCGCCTCGATCAGGGCGCCGAAGTTCTTGTCGGGGACGAGGCGGCCGACGCTGATCACGCGAAGCGGTCCGCCGCCACGTCGGGGGTGGCCGTTCGCCGCGGCCGCGCGCCGGAAGGACTCGACGTCGGCGGCCTGGAGCGCCACCGCGATCCGCTCGTCCGGCACGCCGAATGCCTCGAGGCGGGCCCGCGCGGCCGAGCTGGTCGCGATGAACCCGTCGGCCCGCCCGGCCAGCCAGCGGTGGAGCGCGAGATGCCAGCGCGGGAGCAGCGGGTCGATCCCCGGCGTGCACTCGGTGAAGATCACGTACGCGCGACGGTGGCGCCGGCACCAGGCGAACGCCCGCAACGACGCCGGCCCGTACTCGGACACGACAACGCAGTCGGGGTTGGCGGCGGTCAGCGCCCGCTCGACCCCGTGCGGCCACAGCACCGGCGTCCGGCCGGCGCGCCGGCGTTGCCACGAGCGCAGGTGCACGGACGGGTACGGGTGCTCGCTGGGGAACCAGTCCGGCGGCACGTCCCAACTCGGCTGGCCGGCGGACTGGTAGATCACGCAGATGTCGAGGTCGTTGCGCTCGTGCAGCGCCCGGAACAGCGGTTCCCGGTAGGGCACGGGCGTCGGCGGGAGGATGGCGCAGCGCACTGGCATGGCGCGTCGAAGGTTATTGGGAGCGCGGATCGAGCTTCCGCACCGGCCAAATTTCTCGTCGGCCGAACCATCACTCGGCGTCGTTCGGTCGGCCGAACCCATCACTCGGCGTCGTTCGGTCGGCCGAACCCCTCACTCGCCGTCGTTCGGTCGGCCGAACCCATCACTCGGCGTCGCTCAGGAGCCGAATGCATATTCGGGTGCGCCGGCCGTACCAAACCGCACACTCGACCAGGAGAGCTCGCCGAATGTTGACTTAAGGCCCTAGAGCTGTGACCCGCGGCCGCGCTCGAACCAGATCGCGCGGTCCTTCCAATCGTGCGCCATCATCAGTGCCCCGCCGGCGGCGGTGAGAGCCAGAACCGACCGCGGCCCGGCGTAGGGCTTGCCGACCGGCGCCGGATCCGAGACGAGCGCGAGAAATGCAGCGGCGGCGACCACGCTCCCCGTCGCGCCGTGGTGGCATCGCTGCCCGAGGATCCACAGCCGGCGGCGGAGCGCGTCGTACTCGACGAGCCTTCGGACGTCGTTGTCTGCGCCCTGTCCCATCTCCCTGATCGCCCCGGGTAATCGACCCTTATCCTGCAAACGTGAGGGGTTTCGCGGTTCTTTTGTGCGTCGTGTTACTTGGCACCGGGGCGGGGTGTGGATCGTCGAAATCCGATACGTCGTCGACACCCACGTCGACCGCGCGGACGACCAGCCAGACGACCAGCCAGACGACTACGACGACCACCTCGGCGACTACGAGCACCACCCAGACGGCGCCGCTGACGGCCTCCGGCGCTCCTCCGACAGCCCCGGACACCAATCCTCCGACCGCCCCGAGCACGACCTCGACGCCGCCCTCGGACGTCCGGCTGCCGGCGACGTTCACGGTCCTCGCGAGCGGCGCGCTGAGCCCGCCGACGGTTACCGCGCCGGCGCGCATCCCGGTGCTGCTGACCGTCGTCTCGGGCGACGCGCGGGCGCACCACGCGATCCTCCACACACCTTCCCCGCACGCGCTCACGGTCCCAGCGCACGGCCGCGGGTCAATCCTCCTCACCGGCCTGAGGAACGGGCGCTACGCCCTCGACATCGACGGCGCCCCGAAGGGCGCGCTCGTGGTCGGTGGCGCCCCCGGGCCGTAGGTGGCGCTCCGGGGGGTCGGTGGCGCCCCTGGGCCGTAGGTGGCGCCCGGGACCCAGCCGGCCCCCGGGACCCCAGCCCGCGGCGCGCCTTAGGCGATCCGGGAGCCGAGAGCGACCGGCTTGTCCGGTCCGAGCAGCACGACCCCCTCGGTCTCGTCGAGCGCGCCGAGCACGAGCACGTCGGACTTGAACCGCGCGATCAGACGGGGCACGAGGTTGACCACGCCGATGACCAGCCGGCCCTCGAGCTGCTCGCGCGCGTAATGGGTGATCTGCGCCGAGGAGCGCTTGATTCCGATCTCAGGGCCGAAATCGATCTGGAGCTTCCAGGCCGGCACGCGCGCCTCGGGGAACTCCTCCACGCAAACGATCCGGCCGACACGCATGTCGACCGCTTGGAACTGGCCGGCGTCGATCACGCCGGAAGCTTAGGCGGCGGCGCCGCGCTAAGGAGTCGCGCCGCCCGAGGGGGCCGTGAGGGCCGAACCAGCCGAGGCGGTGCCGGAGCTCGAATCCGTCCCCGAGCTCGAGCCAGTGATCGTCGTAGTCGTCGTGCTCGTCGTTGCCGAGGAGTCCCCGGCGCAGGACGAGCCCGTGGTGTCGGCGGACGGGGTGGTCGGGGTGCTGGTCGTGGTCGTGCCCGGATCCGCAGTCGTTGACGTAGTGGCCGGCGTGGTACTCGAGGTGCCCGTGTCCGCGCTCTGAGAACTCGTGGTCGTGGTGGTCGGCGTCGTCGTGCTCGTGCCGGTCGCCGGGCAGGTGGTGGTGCCGGTCGCTGCGGTGGTCGTCGTCGTGGCCGGGGTCGTCGAGCCCGCCAGCACGGTCGAGTCCGTCTGGGTCTGCGTGCGGCCCGCGAGCACGGTCGCCGTCGGCTTCGGCTTCGGCTTCGCATCCTTCGTCGCCGTCGCCGTCGTCGTCGTCGTCGTCCCCTTCTTGGTCGTCGTCTTGGCCGCCTGCTTGTGCGACGTCGACGCCGCCGCCTTCTTCGCGGCGGGCTTGTGATGGGTCGGCGCGACGGGGGTGTCGATCTTGGTGTGGACCGCGGGGGTATGGGTCACCACCGCCGCGACGGTCTGCGGGCTCGGAACCGAGGCGGTGGTCGGGGTCGTGACGGCGGGAGTGTGGTGATGGCGGGGGCGAGCCGGCTGCTCGACCTCGACCGCGCCGGCGGTGACGAGCGCCGCCGCGGCCAGCCCGGCCGCCGCCTTGGTCGCGATCGCCCCGACACTCGCCGACAGGAAGCCGGTCGTTGTCGTTCCCATGACCGCGGTGGCGCCCGCGGCTGCGGTGCCGCCGACGGCGGCGGCCTGGCCGGCCGCGCTCGCGCCCGACGCGCTCGAGCCCGCGCCGGCGCCGGCGGAGTGGCCGATGTGCAGGATCGCGAGCTTGCGGAGCAGCACGAACCCTCCGACCGGGAGGACGGCGGTGAGGGCCTTACTCGTCTCGTTGAGCTGGCCCTTGAACGTTGAGCAGCGATCGCACGAGCGGAGGTGCCGTCGCACGAGCGCGCCGGGTCGCCGCTGTAGGCCCTCGGCGACCTCGGCCAGTTCGATCCGCACCTGCTCGCAGGTGAGCAGGCGCGCCTCGGCAGCCTCGGCCAGCGACACCCGAGCTCGGACGAGCAGCGACTTGACGCTCGGCACGGTGGTCTCCATCGCCTCCGCGATCTGCTCGTAGGAGAGGGCGTCCATCTCGCGAAGCACGAGCGCCGTCCGCTGAGTCTCCGGGAGCCCTTGGATGTCGTCGACGAGCAGTCGGAACTCCTCACGCTCGTGGACCTTGTCGGCGGTCGTCGCGCCGTGCTCGGACAGGTGGATGTCCATCGAGTCGACGCCGACGGCCTGAATCCGGCGGAGGTGGTTGAGGCTGCGGTTGCGGGCGATCCGGTAGAGCCACGGCCGTACGTTGATCGGGCGGTCGTCGTCGAGGATCGCGTTGAAGGCGGCCGACAGGACCTCCTGGAGCACGTCCTCGGCGTCCTCGCGCGAGCCCAGCAGGTGCCGGCAGAATGCGAGCAGCCGCGAGTGGTAACGGGAGACGAGGACCTCGAAGGCGGCCGTGTTGCCCCGCCGCATCAGCGTCACGAGACGTTCGTCGGACTGCAGCCTCAGCAGCGGCGAGCGCGCGTGAAGGCCGATTCCTCCCGAATATCTAAGCGCTGAGACTTCCATCCAGACCGCGGAGACGCCCGACCTACCGAGGGCCGTCGCTGGCACTGACACCGTAGCAGCGGATTAGTTGCGGTCCTCGCACGGCGACTCCCGCATACGCCGCTTGGACGAGGAGGTACCCGGGGAGGGACTCGAACCCTCATGCCGCTTGGGCAATCGCTCTTAAGGCGACCGTGTCTGACCAATTCCACCACCCGGGCGCGGGCATAACGCTATCGGGTGGATGGGCGGTGGCGGGTTCGTCCGAGGCGGCGGTGTGCCCCGATCGCCGGTCCGGGCGACCTGCAACACCTGCCATTCGAGCGCGTCGGTCGCAGCGTGGCAGTCGTCGCATGTCCCACCTGCGTGCCCTGCCGCGCGACATCCGACGGACACCGAGCTAGGGGAATCCGGCCCATGCAGGTCTCGAAGCTCCGGCCGCGTCGCGCCGGATTCCCGAGCGAGGCCCATCCCCATCCCACGCGCGCGTGCGGATAAGGGGTTTGGACCCGGGTATCTATAGCCCGATAGGGCTTCCGACAGGCGTGTCGGTTCGAAATTGACAGTGGAACAAACCCCTTGCTAGGTTCGGATTTAGGTCCGCGCGTCGGATTACCAGGGTCCGCGCGGGAGGAGATTCGCATGGCAGGTTTGCGGTGAGAAACTCGACCGTGGTCGGCAGGGTGGCTGCAGTGGCTGCGGTCGCAATTGCCGTGCTCGTCGTCGCCGTGATTCTGCTTTCCGGCGGAACGAACTACCAGGTCAAGCTGGTGTTCGGTGACGCGAGCCAGATCGTCAAGGGCGACCAGGTCGACGTGGCCGGGAACGCCGTCGGCACGGTGTCGAGCATCGCGCTGACGCCCAACGGCCAGGCGCAGATGACGATCAACATCTCGGACTCGTCGTATGTGCCGCTCCACCAGGGGACCGAGGCGACGGTGCGGCTGGCGTCGCTGTCGGGCATCGCCAACCGCTACATCGACTTGCGGCTCGGCCCGGCGAGCGCGCCGAAGATCCAGTCAGGCGGCGTCATCGGGACCCAGGACACGACCAGTGCCGTCGACCTCGACGAGCTGTTCAACACGCTCAACCCGCCGACGCTCAAGGGCATCCAGGACCTGATCCAAGGCGCGGGCTCGCAGTTCGCCGGCAAGGGCGCCGCGGCCCAGGCGGCGTGGGCGTACCTGAACCCGGCGGTGGCGTCGAGCAGCACGCTGTTCCAGGAGCTCGACCGGCACAACGGGGGGGACTTCACGAACTTCGTCGTGCAGTCCTCGAAGCTCCTCTCGACGATCGCGGGGCGGTCCTCCGACCTGACCGCGCTGGTCAAGAACCTCGGGACCACGACCGAGGCGCTCGCCTCGCAGTCGACCGCGCTCGGGCAATCGATCCAGCGTCTGCCCGGGTTCATGGCGCTCGCCGACACCACGTTCGTGAACCTCCGCAACTCGCTGGACGCCCTGACCCCGCTGGTCAACGCGTCCAAGCCGGTGGCGCCCAAGCTCCAGAAGTTCCTCGCCCAGCTCCGGCCGCTCGCGCAGAACGCAGTCCCGACGGTGCGAGACCTGGCGAACATCATCTGCTCACGCGGGCCGAAGCCTTGCTCCGCCAGCACTCCCGGCCAGAACGACCTGATCCAGCTGCTCGAGCTGAGCGTGAAGCTGTCGAACGTCACCTGCGGCACCAGCCGGGCCGCGAGCGCGTGCAACGGGACGCTCCAGGCCAACGGCCAGCAGCGGCTCGGCGCGTTCCCGCAGTCGACGATCGCGCTCAACAACTCGACCCCGGAGATGGCCACCGCCCGGCCGTACGCGGTCGACCTGACGGGCTGGTTCGAGGGCTACACCCATCCGGGCGTGATCGACGCCAACGGTGGCGCCAGCCGGATCGCGCCGGTGGTCGGCGTCGGCTCGATCGAGAACGGCAGCCTGAACCTGCTGCCGTCGTTCCTCCAGCCGGTGCTCCGCCAGGTGCTCGCGTTCGGCAACAGCAGCACCGGCGGCCCGACCAGCTCGGGCGGCCTGTTGACGTCCGGGCAGGGAGACCGCTGCCCGGGCTCGATGGAGCGCGGCTCGATCTGGTACCCGGAGTCGGGCTTCCCGTGTAACCCGGCCGAGGACCCGACGGGGAACTGAGATGAGAAGGGTTCTCCTCAGCGCCGCCATCGGGCTCGTGCTCGTCGCCTTCATCGTGGTCGCCGGCGGATTCACGGGCGGGCCGAGCAACCCGACCTACAAGCTCGAGTTCGGCAACGCCTTCGGGCTCGTGAGCGGCGCGCCGTTCAAGGTCGCCGGCGTCCCCGCGGGCTCGATCAGCTCGATCAACCTGTGTTACGAGGACAAGACCGCCCACTGTCAGAACAAGCTGGACGCGCTGGTCACGGTGCAGGTGACCACCAAGGGGTTCGGCGCGTTCCGCTCCGACGCGTCCTGCCAGTCACGACCCCAGTCGCTGATCGGCGAGTACTTCGTCGACTGCCAGCCCGGCCAGTACGGCAAGTCGCTCGCCTCGGGCGCCACGCTGCCGGCTTCGCACACGTTCTCGACGATCCCGGCCGACCTGCTCGCGGACATTATGCGAATGCCGCAGCGCGAGCGGTTCACGTTGATCATCAACGAGCTGGGCGCCGCGGTGGCGGGGCGCTCCACCGATCTCCAGACCGCGTTGAAACGCGCGGTGCCGGCGATCGACGAGACCGACAACCTGCTCAACCTGCTCGGCAACGACTCGCAGACGCTGAAGGCGCTCACGGCCAACTCGAACGCCGTGGTCACCGCGCTCGCAAACAACTCCACGCAGGTCCAGAACTTCATCGTTCAGGCCGACAAGGCCGCGACCGATACCGCGACGCAGCAAACGAATCTGAAGACGGCGCTGCAGCGATTCCCAGGCCTGCTCGAGCAGCTGAAGCCGACGATGGCCAAGCTCGGCACGGCGGCGACCGCGAACACGCCGGTGCTGGCCAACCTGAACGCCGCGGCCGGCCAGCTGCACACGCTGTTCACCAACCTGGCGCCGTGCTCGCTCCCGCACCAGGGCAATCAGTGCGGGTTCGCGAACGCATCGCTGCCCGCGCTGCAGTCGCTCGGCCAGGCGTCGGTGACCGGCAAGCAGGCGGTCACGGCGGCGGCGCCGACGGTGTCGATCCTCAACAAGTTCGCCGCGCCCACCAGCCAGGGCGGCGCCGGCACCGGGGAGCTCGCCCAGAACCTGGCGATCGTTCTCCAGGATCTCGACACCCAGGACCGGGCCGTCGAGCCCGACCCCCGTAGCCCCGGCGGCAAGGGCTTCAGCGGACTGCAGGCGCTGCTCCAGTACGCGTTCAACCAGACCCTGGCGATCAACACGTTCGGGCCGTACGGTCACATGCTCGCGGTCGACGCGTTCGCCAGCCCGATGTGCACGCCCTACGCGTCGCTCGGGACCGTGGCCTCGAACCTCCAGCAGTACGGCTCCGCCGCCCGCCAGTGCTACTCGTGGCTCGGTCCCAACCAGCCCGGCGTCAACGAGACCGACCCGTCCGATCCGAGCGCGTGCGTGCCGGATCCGGGCGGCGCGCCTCCGGGGCACACCGGGCCGACGACGAGCGCGACCAAGTGCCCGGCGGCGGCGCTCAGCACGAATGGGCAGAACGCCAAGAAGGGCAACAAGGCGACCACCCCGGCGGCGGCGACCGGCACGACCACGAGCCCATCCAGTCCGGTGCCGTCGACCGGGGTCAGTCCACCGAGCACGCCAAGCGTCCAGAACGCGCTCGGACAGGTCAACAAGGCGGTCGGTGCCGCCACCGCTCCGCTCGGCGGAGTCACCTCGTCGCTGCCGAGCGTGCCGTTGCCGTCCCAGCCGCAGACGACCACCACCAGTACCCCGAACAACGGCGCTCCGTCGGCGCAGCAGGCCCAGCAGCTCCTCAACTACCTCCTGTCGCCATGACGCGCCGCCAGCAATCCGCCTTCGCCAACCCCGTCCTGATCGGGGCGGTCACCGTGCTCGTGCTGCTGGTCGCGGTGTTCCTGGCCTACAACGCCAACGAGGGCCTGCCGTTCGTGCCGACGCGCGAGCTCAAGGTCGACATCGCCAACGGGTCGGAGCTGGTCGCCGGCAACGACGTGCGCGAGGGCGGCTACCTGATTGGGATCGTCTCCGATCTCAAGCCCGTGACGCTCGAGAATGGGCAGGCCGGGGCGCAGCTAACACTCAAGCTGAACAAGGCCTACGGGCAGGTCCCGATCGACTCGAGCGTCTCGATCCAGCCGCGGTCGGTGCTCGGCCTGAAGTATCTCGACCTGCACAAGGGGACCTCGCAGCACATGTTCGCCGACGGCGCGACGCTCCCGGTGTCGCAGACGAACGTCCCGGTCCAGTTCGACGACGTCTTCAAGATGTTCGACCCCAAGACCCGGGCGGCGGCCCAGGAGGATCTGGTCGGCTTCGGCGACACGCTGGCTTCGCGGGGGGCGGCGTTGAACGACACGATCGCGGCCCTGCCGTCGCTGTTCGGGCACCTCGAGCCGGTCGCCCGCTATCTGTCCGACCCGAGCAGCGAGCTCACGCGCTTCTTCACCGGGCTCAACTCGTTCATGGGCGCGGTGGCGCCCGTGGCGCAGGTCAACGCTCAGCTGTTCGGGAAGATGGCGACGACGTTCGCCGCGATCGACCGGAACCCGGCCGACCTGAAGGCCACGATCGCCGAGTCGCCGTCGACCGAGCAGGTCTCGACCCAGTCGCTGATAAAGCAGCAGCCGCTGCTGACCGACCTGACCACGTTCGGGCAGTACATGACGCCCGCGACGCACTCGCTCGAGGTCGCGCTGCCGGTGCTCAACCCGGCGCTCGAGCAGGGCACCCAGGTGCTCGGCCGCACGCCGGCGCTCAATTCGAGGCTGCAGAACACGATGCAGGCCCTGCAGACCTTGGCCTCGGCGCCCGGGACCAACATCGCGCTTAACGCGCTGGTCGACACGGTCCAGACGCTCAACCCGATGGTCCGATACCTGGGGCCGTTCCAGACGGTGTGCGACGACTGGAACTACTGGTGGACGTACCTGTCGGAGCACATCTCCGAGGCGACCGCGTTCGGATTCGCCCAGCGCGTGCTGCTGATGCAGAGCAACCCGGCGCAGTCCAACAACGTGTCCGACCAGGGCGCCACCGCACCGGTGAACGGCGGCGGCGCCGACACGCCTCTGGGCGGCAACGAGTACTTCCACGGTCAGACGTACGGCGCCGCCGTCGACAGTCAGGGCAACGCCGACTGCGAGACCGGTCAGCGCGGTTATCCGAAGAAGCTGAATGGGCTCGACCCGCAGGGACGCGATCTCGCGACCGACACCCACACGCCCGGCGACCAGGGCCCGACGTTTGCGGGCCGAGCGCACGTGCCGGCGGGCGAGACGTTCACCCGCGCGCCGCAGACCGGGCCGACCACGCCCTCAGTCCCGGGGAACAACTGATGCGTAAGCGCCTTCGCAGAGGCGGCATCTCTCCCTTCAAGGCGGGGCTGATCGCGATCATCGCGATCGTCATCTTCGTCTACCTGGGGTTCACGAAGTTCGCGAACCCGTTCGCCAGCCAATACACGGTCCACGCGGTCTTCTCGAACGCCAGCGGGGTCAAGCCGGGGTCGCCGGTGCGGATCGCCGGTATCGACGTCGGCCAGGTGACGGGCGTCGGGCCCGTGCCGGGGTGCAAGCTCGGCGGTACCCCGCAGAAGACCTCTGTGGCTCCGAGCCAGCAGTGCTCGGCGGCCGACGTGACGTTCACGGTCTCCGACAACGGGCTGCCGATCCACAAGGACGCGACGTTCGCGATCCGGCCGCGGATCTTCCTCGAAGGCAACTTCTTCGTCGACCTGCACCCGGGCACCCCCGAGGCGCCGACCGCGCCTTCCGGCTACACGTTCCCGATCCAGCAGGGGACCGAGCCGGTGCAGTTCGACCAGGTGTTGACGTCGCTCCAGTCCGGCACCCGCCAGAACCTGCAGGTGCTGCTCCAACAATTCGGGACCGCGCTCAAGAAGGGTGGCAAGTCCTACAACGCCTCGATCCAATACTGGCTGCCGGCGTACAAGTACTCCGCGGTCGTCGCGCACGACGCGCTCGGCATCGATCCGCACGACCTGTCGAACGCGATCAACGATCAGGGAACGGTGTCGGGGGCGATCGACACCCACCCGCAGACGCTTCAGAACCTGATCACGAACTTCAACGGGACCGCCGCGGCGTTCGCGCGCGAGAACGTATCCCTCTCGAATGCGGTCGCCGAGCTGCCGAAGACGCTCGCGGCGGCGATCCCGGCATTCCACGCGCTGAACGCCGCGTTCTGCTCCGGCGCTGAGGTGCCGAATTGCGCGCCCGGTCCGCTGCCGCAGCTCGCCAAGGCGCTGATCCCGGGCGTCAAGTCGACCGGCCCGATGATCGACGCCAGCCTGCCGTTCATCACCCAGCTCCGCTATCTCGTCTCGCCGTCGGAGCTGCGCGGCCTGACCGCCGACCTCGCGAAGACCGTGCCGGCGCTGTCGAACCTCACGCGGGAAAGCGTCCCGCTGATGGCCAACGGCGTGCGGCCGGCGTCGAGTTGCGTGTCGAACGTCGTGATCCCGTGGACGAAGCTGACGATCAACGATCCGAACTTCAACGCGTCCAACGGGTTCCCAGCACGCCCGGTGTACGTCGAGGCGGTCGACTACCTCCCCGGCCTGGCCGGCGAGTCGCGCAACTTCGACGCCAACGGCCCGTACGTGCGGATCCTCGGAACCGGAGGCACACTCACCTACTCGCTCCAGCCCGGGCTGCTCGGCCAGTCGCTATCGCCGCTCGAAGGCGAGCAGCCGCAGTCGCCTCCGGGTCAGAAGTCGCCGCCGCTCGAGCCGAGTGTCGCGTGCGAGACCCAGCCGCCGATCACCGATCTGTCCACGCCGACCGGCGGGCCGCCCCAGCAGCAGTCGAGCGGCCTGGCCGCTCCGGGCGCCTCGCTGCGGTGGGAGTCCGCTGCGGCGGCGGCGATCCCGGAGGTCAAGAGCATCGCTTCGCTGTCCGGGCTCGGCCTCGGGACGGCGGCGATGCCGGCGCTCAAGCCCGCCAGCAGCACGACTCCCAAGCCCACGAGCCACGCCGTCCGATGAAACGCGCGATCAGAGAGCATTGGAAGGACTTCGCGGCGATCATGGCGCTGCTCGTGATCACGGTCGGGGTGGCTGGCTACGTCCTCACCAACGAGCGCCTCTCGATCCCCTTCATCACACCGAGCCAGTACACGCTGAACGCCGACTTCTCGACGGCACAGGCGGTGACCCCGGGTCAGGGTCAGAGCGTCCGCATCTCCGGAGTCCAGGTCGGGCTGATCAGCGGCGTATCGCTCGAGAACGGCGAGGGCGTCGTGAAGATGAGCATCGACAAGAAGTACCAGGGCCTGATCCGCACGAACTGGACCGCGCTGATCCGCCCGCGCACCGGCCTCGACGACATGTTCATCGAGCTCAGCCCGGGGATCGGGAACGCACCGGCGGCGAAGTCCGGCTACACGATCCCGGTCTCGAACACGATGCCCGTCGTGAACCTCGACGAGATCCTGTCCTCGCTCGACTCGGACAGCCGCGAGTACCTCGACCTGCTCGTGAACGGCGCCGGGCAGGGCCTGAAGAACAATGGCGGGGATCAGCTCGCCCAGGTGATGGAGCGGTTCGAGCCGACCCACCGCGACCTCGCGCGCCTCAACAGCGCGGTCGCCCAGCGCGGCACCGATCTCCGTCAGCTTGTGAACTCGCTGAAGCGCCTGAACGTCGCGCTGGCGGCCAAGCAGCCGCAGATCGTCCAGCTGATCGACTCGAGCGAAAAGGTGTTCAGCGCGTTCGCGTCCGAGGGCTCGAATGTGAGCCGCGCGGTGGCCGACCTCCCGGGCACGCTCAATCAGACCACCGCGACACTCGCCAAGGTGCAGGCGTTCGCGCAGGAGCTCGGGCCGGCGGCCAAGAACCTGCTGCCGGCGGCCGGCGCGATCAAGGGAGCGAACCAGGCGCTGACGGCGCTGGCGGTACCGGGCGCACCGATCGTGAAGAACCAGATCCGCCCGTTCGTGGTCGCGGCACGCCCGGTGGTCAGGAACCTCCGGCCGGCCGCGCAGAACCTGGCGGCCGCCACGCCGAATCTGAGCAACGTGTTCACGGTCCTGAACCACTTCGTGAACATGGTGGGGTACAACCCGGGCGACACCGAGCACGGCTACCTGTGGTGGCTCGCGTGGCTCGATCACAACGCCCGCACGCTGTTCTCGGTGCAGGACGCCAACGGCGACTTCCGCCCGCTGTTCCTCCAGGCCAGCTGCGCCACTCTCGCCCAGCTCGCGAACTCCTCGGCGCTGAATGAGGTGCTGATGAACCTCACGCCGATCCTGACCAGCGCGAACCTGTGCCCGACCCAGGCCGCCGCGGATCAGTCGGCGTACGCCAAGTACAAGACCCAGCACCCCGCGACCGCGACGGCACAGTCGAACTCGTCGCTGTCCGGCATCTCGGCGCTGTCGCCCCACGCCGGCTCGGGCGTTGCCGGGACGAAGTCGAACCTGTTCCTCCCCAAGCTCCCGACCGGTTCGGGCTGATGCATACCGGCAGCCCTCCGATCTCCCGCGTCATCACGATGGTTCTGTTCGCGCTGTCGTGCGTCGGTCTGCTCCTGTTCCTGTGGCTGTCGTTCGGCGGGACGATTCCGCTGGGCGCGCAGGGCTATCGCGTGAGCGTGTCGTTCCCGAATGCGGAGGACCTTGCGACTCAGGCCGACGTCCGGATCTCCGGGGTGACCGTCGGCAAGGTCGTCTCGACGCAGCTCGATCCGAAGGGCAACCGGACCGAGGCGACGCTCCAGCTACAGACCCAGTACACGCCGATCCGCGAGGACACGAAGGCAATCCTCCGGACGAAGACGATCCTCGGCGAGACCTACGTGCAGCTGATCCCGGGAAGCCCGAACGCGCCGCCGATCCGCGACGGCGGGTCGATCCCACAGGGGCAGGTGCAGTCGGAGGTGCAGCTGTCCGACATCTTCAACGCGTTCGATCCGACCACCCGGCACGCGTTCCAGGTCTGGCAGCAGCAGCTCTCAACGGCGGTCAGTGGCAACGACCAGAACCTCAACGACGTGCTCGGTAACCTGCCGTCATTCGCGGCAGACGCGAGCGACGTCCTCCAGGTCCTCGACGTCCAGCACCAGGCCGTCGTCAGCCTCCTGCAAAACGGCGGCACCGTGTTCGGCGCCCTCGGCGCGAACCAGACAGCGCTCCAGAACCTGATCACGAGCGGCGAGAAGACGTTCGCCACCACCGCGGCCAACAACAACCAGCTCGCGAAGACGTTCGAGGTGTTCCCGACCTTCCTGAACGAGACCAAGACGACGATGCAGAAGCTCCAGGCGTTCTCGGTCAACACCGACCCGCTGATCAAGGAGCTCGATCCGGTCGCGCAGCAGCTGAAGCCGACACTCCAATCGGTGCAGCAGCTCTCGCCGCCGCTCCGCCACTTGTTCACCAACCTGGGGCCGCTCATCACCGTCTCGCAGACAGGACTGCCCGCGGTCCACAACATTCTGACGGGACTGGAGCCGACGCTCGGCTCACTCGGGACTTTCCTCGAGCAGCTCAACCCGATCCTGGGCTGGCTGTCCGACCACCAGCAGCTGATCTCGGATTTCATCTCCAACGGCGCCTCGCCGATCGCGGCCACCACCACCTCGTTCTCGGGTGGCGTCGGCCACTACCTGCGCCAGTTCTCGCCAGTCGGCTCAGAGACGCTGTCGCTCGCCCCCAACCGCGACTCGAACAACCGCGGCAACACCTACCCCGGGCCCGTCTGGCTGGCGAATCCGCAGATATTCACCAAGGGCAACTTCCCGGCGTGGGACTGCAAGAACACCGGCGCGGGCGGCAACGGCTCCGTGTCGGCGAGCGGTTCAGCCGGCACACCGGGTGCGCAGGAAGCGTGCTGGGTCGCCCCGGCGCTGCCGGGCGCCTCGCAGGGCCAGATCCCGCACCTGCTCCAGGCGAGCTACCCGACTAAGTAGTCGCGGCCCGCAGTCGCGGCCGCTCGAGCTGGGTTACGCGGCGTAGCGGGCGCGGTCCGACGCGCCGCCGCCGGCGCCGAGCAGGCCGTCGATCAGCATGCCCGCGAGCTCCTGGTTACCCGTCAGCTCGAGTCCGGAGCGGTCACGCTCAGGCGAGAACGCCTTGACCCATGCCGTGTCGGATCCGGTGACGCGCGCGTCGGGGAGATCCGCCGGGTGCTCGTCGACGGTCACCGAGTCGTCCGTCAGCGTGAACGCGAACGCGGCGCGGCCCTCAGGCCCGTCGACGTTGAACTCGACCGTGCCGGTGGCTGTCGGGCGGGTTATGAGTCCAGGCGCGAGCCTGAAGATCGCGCCGAGATCGATCGACTCGTTCGCCCGTGGCGGGCTCCAGGCCCACTCGTAGCCCCAGCGGGCGAGCTCGCCGAGGATGGGCATCAGCTCCCGTGCCCGCGCGGTGAGCTCGTAGTCGACGCGCGGGGGAACCTCGCGGTAGCGCTTGCGGGTCAGCATGCCGTCGGCGACCATCCGGTTCAGCCGAGAGCGGAGCTGCTCGGTGGAGATCCCGGGGAGCACTCGCTGGAGCTCGACGAATCGTCGTGGGCCTGCGGCGAGATCACGAACGATCAGCAACGTCCATTTGTCGCCGACAAGGTCGAGCGCCCGGGCGTCCGGGGACCATTGATCGTAGGGGTGGCGTTTCGGTGGGGGTACGTGCGGAATGGGATGTCCTCCCGGTGGACGGTGCGTACCTACCAAGTTCGAGTCTAACCGACGTCCGGCGGTTTATTGCCTGCGCAAATGCCCATTTTGTAGTAGTCCAGCGGCTGCTCGGGTAGGCGCTTAACACGGAGTCAACGCGGGAAGCAGCTTTACGTCAGTTTTGCCGTTCAGCTTCGTTTCTGAGGTACATGGGTGAAGTGATCGAGCTGAAGGATCAGCTGGCCGATCGGTCTCGCCCCAGGGGGGGTGTCCGCGCGGCGTTCTTCTACGACGTCGCCTGTCCGTTCTCCTACCTGGTGGCGGAGCGAGTCGAGCGGGTGCTGGGGGACGTCGAATGGGTGCCGGCGCCGGCCGTCGGGCTCGACGGCGGCGCGCGCTGGGCACGCTTCGACGCGACCCGTGAGCTCGCCGAGCGTCACGCACTCACGGCGCGGCTTCCGCTCGTCTGGCCCGACTGGTTCCCCGCCAACACCCGCCACGCGCTCAGGGCGGCCTCGTACGCCGCCGAGAACGGCGCCGGCGCGAGCTTCGCGCTTGCGGCCGCACGCCTGGCGTTCTGCGGAGGGTTCGATCTGGAAGATCCCGAGATCCTCGGCATCGCCGCGGCGGCGGCGGGACTTCCGCTCGACGGGTGCCTCTCCGCGGCGCGTGACGCGGCGCGGGATCGCCCGCTGTGGGCGACCGCCCGTGGGCTCCACGCTCGCGGGGTGAAGGCGCTGCCGGCGCTCCGGCTCGGGCGCCGCTTCATCGAGGGCGAACGCATCCTCTCCGAGGGTGCGGCGCTGCTCGCCGCCCACGCGCTGTAGCGTCCCCGCCCGTGGCGACGGACGCCGAGACGAGCACCCGGGTTCACGGCGGACGGCTGATCGCCGCGCGCCTGCGCGAGCACGGCGTCACCAAGCTATTCACGCTCTCGGGCGGCCATCTGTTCTCGATCTACGACGGCTGCCGGGCCGAGGGGATCGACATCGTCGACGTCCGCCACGAGCAGACCGCGGCGTTCGCGGCCGAGGGTTGGGCGAAGGTGACTCGTACCCCGGGCGTGTGCGCGCTGACCGCCGGCCCTGGCGTCACCAACGGGATGAGCGCGATCGCGTCTGCCAGTTCTAATCACTCACCGGTGCTCGTGCTGGGCGGACGGGCGCCCGAGTTTCGCTGGGGCCAGGGATCCCTCCAGGAGATCGACCACGTGCCGTTCGTCCGGCCGCTCGTCAAGCTCGCCGCCACCGCCGGCCAGACCGCCGAGATTCCGGAGCTCGTCGATCGGGGGCTGCGGACCGCGATCACGCCGCACTCGGGGCCGGTGTTCCTCGATTTTCCGCTCGACCACGTGTTCGGGGAGGCCGTCGCTCCCGAGGGTTCCGCTTCGTTGGTGTCCGAACCGTGGCGTGGCGCGGGCGCCGAGGGCCGGGGTGTGGACCGGGTCGGCGCCTTGCTGCGAGACGCCGACCGGCCGGTGATCATGGCCGGCGCGGGGCTGTACTGGGGACGCGGCGAGGGGTCGCTGCGCGCGCTCGCGGAGGAGCTCCGGATTCCCGTCTTCTTGAACGGCCTGGCGCGCGGGTGCCTGCCGGCGGACCACGAGCTCGCGTTCTCGCGGGCGCGCAGCACCGGTCTGCGGGGGGCTGACGTCGCACTCGTGATCGGAGCGCCGCTCGACTTCCGGCTCGGGTTCGGCGCCGCGTTCGCGCCCGACGCGGAGATCGTGGCGATCGACGCCGCCGAGCCCGATCGCGATCCGCCTCGCGCCCTCGCTGCCGAGCTTTATGGGGCTTTGCCGGCGACGCTCGACGCGCTGCGAGCCGCCGCCGGCGGTTCGGGATCGTCGTCGGTGTCGGTGTCGGGGTCGTCGGTGTCGGGGTCGTCGGTGTCGGGGTCGTCGTCGGGGCGGGAGGCCTGGATCGAGTCGCTCCGGACGGCGGAGAACGAGGCCCGCGCCGCCGAGGCCGGCGAGCTATCGGACGACCGGGCGCCGCTGCACCCGATGCGGGTGTACGGCGAGTTGTCGCGCGTGCTCGACCGGGACGCGATCGTGATCGGCGACGGCGGCGACTTCGTCTCGTACGCCGGCCGCCTGATCGATTCGTTCGAGCCCGGCTGCTGGCTCGACCCCGGGCCGCTCGGTTGCCTCGGCTCCGGATTCGGCTACGCGCTCGCGGCCAAGCTGGCCCGGCCCGATCGCCAGGTGGTCCTGCTCCTGGGGGACGGCGCCTTCGGCTTCTCGGGCATGGAGCTCGACACCCTCGCCCGCCACGGCGTCGCCGTCCTCGCGGTGATCGGCAACAACGGCATCTGGGCACTCGAGAAGCACCCGATGGAGGCGCTCTACGGCTACTCGGTCGCCGCCGACCTCCGCCCGGCGACCCGCTACGACCAGGTCGCCACCGCCCTCGGGTGCGAAGGCGAGCTCGTGTCCACGCCGGCGGAGCTGCAGCCAGCGCTCGAGCGCGGGCTTGCCAGCGGTGTGCCCGCTCTCATCAACGTCTTGACCGACCCCAGCGTCGCCTATCCCCGTCGCTCGAACCTTGCCTAGCGTGGGACCGCGGGGCGTACGTCACATGTCCCCGAATACGAAAACCGCCCGCATTCTCAGCGGGCGGCTTCCGATCCAGGTTTGGCCCAATCGGGACGGGCAGGGGTACGTGCCAGAAAGGGCCGGTTAGAGTGGCTCGGACGGCGGGAGGCGCCGATGTCTGCGGCTTCGCCCGAGCCTATGTTGGGAGCCAAGGACAAACCTGGCCCCGCAGCAATCATTCCCACTAACGCACCCCGGGACAATCGTACATTCGTTTAGTTCCGTTTAGAACAGTGACTGGACGTTTGATCTACTCGGGCTCGCAGGTATTTATAGGCTCTAATTCCGGTCGCCTTATACTGGAAAGCGTGGCTGAGCTGTTTTCTTTTCCGAACCCGGTGAACGAGAAGGCGGCGCGTGTGGTCGCCGGCGTCGTCCTGATCACCGTGCTCGTGATCCTCGCCACCGGCGCGTACTGGCTGCTCGTTCCGTTGACGTACGGATTCTGGGCGCGCGTGCTGACCGGGCCGACGCTGAGCCCGCTCGGCTGGACCGCCCAGAACGTGATCGCGCCGCGCCTCGGCGCCAAGAAGCCCGTTCCCGGTCCGCCGAAGCGCTTCGCCCAGGGGATGGGGGCGGTGATGGCGAGCGCCGCGCTCGTGCTCGGGCTGGTCCTCGGCGATCACACCGCCGCCGACGTCGTGCTCGGACTGTTCGTGGTCGCCGCCGGCCTCGAGTCGATCTTCGCGGTGTGCCTCGGTTGCGAGGTGTTCGGGCTGTTGATGCGCGTCGGAGTCGTGCCCGCATCGGTGTGCGAGGAGTGCGCCGACATCAGCGTCCGCCTCCGCGCCTCCGCCTGAACCTGCGTAGCACGACAATCAACGCCGAGACCGGTCACCGTGCCGCGTAACGCGCGATTATCGTGCGCAGCTCGGCACAGTCACGCTGAACTCCCTCGAATGTCGTGTTGTGCAGGTCCGGTGGGTCAGTTCGAGCTGATGAACCTGATCGCGGCCGGCCAGTCGCTCAGGTGAGCGGCGGCGTTCCCCGCCGGGGTACCGCCTAGATCGAGTACGGCGCCCGTCGCGTTCTTCTGCTCGATCGCCGCCGGCGCGAATGGGACGCCAAAGACGAGGTGTCCCGCGTCCGGATAGTTCAGATGCACGTGGCGGGCGGGATCGTGTTGAAGCGACGCCATGATCCGGTCGGCGAACACGGTGGACGGCCACAGCTGGTCATCGCCGCCGCTCATCAACTGACCGGTCCCTTGAAGCGCCAGAGAGGGATGCGGGCTGCGGCCGCGTCAGGACCGGCGAGCCCGGACAGGAACCAGCTGCGCTCGCTGAACGAGCCGTCAGGGTTCCGCGTGTACCCCGACTCGGCGGTGGCGCTGTTGAGTGGCTGGCCGTGGAGGGTCCACGCCGTGTACCCGAGCGACCGGCACTCCCCGGAGATCGCACCCCAGACCACAGAGCTGGGCGCCGCTGCGATCACGCCGTGGACGAGCGCCGGCCAGTGAGCGGCGACGAGCAGGTCGGCCTCGCTTCCCCGTGAGGCGGACAGAGTCCAGACTCGCCCGGGCTCGACCTCTGGTTGCTTCCGCAGCCAGTCGATCGCCTTCACGAAGTACTCGAGCGGTATGTAATCGAGCGCGCACGGCAGTCCGGGCTCGTCGAAGTACGCGACCGCGAGCGCGGGAATGCCGCGCGACGCCAGCATTGCGGCCCACGCCGGACTCTCGCCGAGGCCGCCTTCGGAGCCGCCCCACACGATCACCGCCGGACGACGAGCGGAGCCAGGCGGCTTGAAGTAGTCGCCCACGAACCCGGCCTTCGCGACCGACTCGGTGTGCTCGGTGACCCCTGGCCGGACCAGCGTCTGAGTGACGGTGGCCGAACCGATCCGGCGCCCACCGGCGCGCACGACCAGCCTCGTGACCGTCAGGTCGTTGGCGGCTCCGCCGGCGCGACGAGGTGCTGCGACCAGAACAGGCCCATCGCTGACACGCCTCGATAGCTCCCGGACTGGGGCGCGGCCCGGGTCAGGTCGACCACCTGGGCCACCATGAGCGGCGCACTCCCATGCCACAAAAATTAGGGGGGCGGGTGTCGACCTACTCGAGCCCGAGCGCGGCGCCGCGCAGGATGTCGTTCTCCGACACCTCGAATGAGTCCAGTCCGAACAACGCGAGCGTCTCGAGCAAGATGACCACGCCGGCCACGATCGTGGGCGCGCGGTCGGGATGGAGCCCGCGCACGCGCCGGCGCTGTTCGACCGTCAGCCCAGCGAGCCGGTCGAGGATCCGCCGGCACTCACCTATCCCGACCACGTAGCCCTCGACCTTGTCCGGGTCGTAGGGGTCGAGCTCCTGGGCGATCGACGCCATCGAGGTCGCGGTTCCGGCCACGCCGATCGACCACGGCACCGACCGCCGCACCCGCTCCGGCACGCCGGAGGCCAGGATCGAACGGACGTCGGAAGCGAGCTCGTCGAGCTCGGCCGGCGTGGGCGGGTCGGCGTGGAGATGGCGCTCGGTTTGCCGGACCACCCCGGCCTGGGTCGACACGTGGAAGGTCATCTCGCGGCCGGCGCCGATCACGAGCTCGGTCGATCCGCCGCCGATGTCCATGACCAGCGTCGGGGTTCGGTCGTCGGGGTCTCGTTCGCTGGTCGCGCCGAGGAACGTCAACCGGGCCTCCTCGTCCCCGGTGAGGATGTGAGGCTCAAGCCGCCACCGCGACCCGACCGTTTCGGCGAATTCACGCCCGTTGACAGCGTCTCTCACCGCGCTCGTCAGCACCGCGACCGAGCGGGCGACCCCGTCGCTGTCGATCAGCTTCCGGTACTGATCGAGTACGGCAAATACGCGCTCCATCGCCTCATCGCTTAGCCGGCCGTCGGCATCGACCCCCGTACCGAGCCGGGTTATCTCGGTGCGGCGCTCGAGCACGTCGACCACCTTCCCGTCGTCGACGTCGGCGATGAAGAGCCGCGTCGAGTTCGTGCCGATGTCGACGACCGCCCGTCGCACGTCAGCGGCCGACCTGATGGGGCATCGGCCGGCCGTCGAGCGCGGCGAGCAGGTTGTCGACCGCCAGGTCGGCCATCCGCTCGCGGGCGACCCGCGTGCCCGACCCGATGTGCGGCACCACGATCAGGTTGGGCGCGGTCAGCAATGGGTCGCCGGGCGGGAGCGGCTCCGGATCGGTGACGTCGAGCGCTGCGCCGGCGATCTCGCCGGCTATCAGGGCGCGGCGTAACGCATCGTGGTCGACGATCGCTCCCCGCGCGGTGTTGATGAGGATCGCCGTTGAGCGCATCCGCGACAGCGCGGCGTCGTCGATCAGGTGGTGCGTCTCCGGTGTCAGCGGGCAGTGGAGCGAGACGAAGTCCGAGCGCTCGAGCAACGTGGTCAGCGGAACTCCGCCCCCGGACCCCGAGCCATCCGACCACAGCACCTCCATGTCGAACCCCGATGCTCGGCGCGCCACCGCCCGTCCGATCCGCCCGAACCCGACGATCCCGAGCGTGGCACCAAACACCGCCGCGCCGAGGTACATAGCCGGCTCCCAGGTCAGCCAGTCGCCCTCCCGGACCGCCGCCATCGCCTCGGGCAGCTTCCGCGCCGCCGCCAGGAGCAGCACCCACGTCAGGTCGGCGGTGGCATCCGTCAAGACGTCCGGCGTGTTACCGACCGGGATGCCGCGCGCCGCGGCGGCGTCGAGATCGACGTTGTCGTAGCCGACCGCGTAATTCGCGATCGCCCGCAAGTCCGGGCTGCCGTTAATGAGCGCGCCGTCGACCCGATCGGTGAGCAACGTCAGTAGACCTTCGGAACGGGCCGCGTGAGCCGCGAGCGCGTCATAAGGCGGCGGCAGGCGCTCGCCCCAAACCTCGACGTCATGAACCGAGCGAAGCCGGTCGAGCGCCGGGCCGGGAAGCTCACGGGTGACAAAGCAGCGGGCCATCGCCCGCGGGATTGTCCCCGGTCAGAGGGCTACGCGCCCTCGGCCGCGATCGCCTGGCGCCGCGACGCCCGCGTCGAGACCTGGGGCAACCCGACCGCCGCGATCAGCGCACCCGCTGCCGCGAACGCGGCGGCGATCCCGAACGCGACCACGAATCCGTTGGTCAGCGCCGCGTGTATCCCAACCGCGTGCCGCAGATCGCGGTTCGTGTGTGCGGTGGCGATCGCGGCGAGGATCGCGAGCCCAAGCGAGCCGCCGAACAGACGGAAGGTGTTCATGAGGCCAGACGCAAGGCCAGATTCGTGGGGCGCGACCCCCGACACCGCCGCGATCACGGCCGGGACGAATGCCAGCCCCATTCCGACCGCCGCCAGCACCGACGGGGCGAGGACGTCGCCGAGGTAGCTCCCGCCCGGCGAGAGGAACGTGAACAGGAACAGGCCGATGGCCAGCAGGCCCATCCCGCCCACGAGCAGCGGCTTCGGTCCGACGCGCGTGACCCCGCGTGAGGCGAGCGTCGACGCGGCAACGATCGAGAGCGTCATCGGCAGGAACGCGAGCCCCGCGCGAAGCGGCGAGTAGCCGCGCACCTGCTGGAGGTACAGCGACATGAAGAACCACATCGCGAAGGTCGAGGCTCCGAGCGTGAACACCACGAGGTTCGATGTCCGCAGCGTGCGCGACGCGTATATACGGAGCGGCATCAACGGCGCCTTGGCGAACTTGCCCTCGATCGCGACGAACGCCGCCAGCAGGACGAGGCCCGCGGCGATCAGCGCGAGCGTTGGGAGCGAGCCCCAGCCGGTGACGTCGGTGCGCACGATCCCGAGCACGAGTACCGACAACCCGAGCGTTGCCGTGACCGCGCCGGCGACATCGAAGTTCCGCTCGCTGCGCTCGGCACGGCCGGCCAGGATGTAGCGCTCGGCGAGGACGGCCGCGACCAGGCCGATCGGGACGTTGATGAAGAGGATCCAGCGCCAGCTCAGGAGATCGGTAAGCACGCCGCCCAGCAGCACGCCCGCGGCGCCGCCGGCGCCTCCCATCGCGCCCCAGGTGCCGACCGCGCGGTTACGGGCCGGGCCCTCCGTGAACGTGGTCGTGAGAATCGACAGAGATGCGGGGGCGACGATCGCGCCACCAAGGCCCTGCGCCGCGCGGGCGGCGATCAAGAGGACCTTGCTGTCAGCGAGCCCGCCGGCGAGCGACGCGAGCGCGAACAGCGTCAGCCCGAAGACGAACACACGCCGCCGGCCGAGCAGGTCAGCGGCGCGCCCGCCGAGCAGGAGGAAGCCGGCAAAGGTGACGGTGTAGGCGTTGACGACCCACTGCAGGTCCTGCTCTGAGAAGCGGAGCGCCGAGCGAATCGATGGGAGCGCGACGTTCACCACGGAGACGTCGAGGATCACCATGAACTGCGCCAGGCAGCACAACAGCAGCGTGGCGCGCAGATGCGGATGTTCGGATGTCGAGGTCGTGTTCATATGAAGGTGACGATCGGAACCACGCCGATTCGACAGCCTGCGCGGCGTCCGTTTCCGCACAGTACGATGGTTATCGAACCATAGCAGGTGGTTTGATGATCGTCGTACTATCATCGGGGTCAGAACGATGAGCGCCAACGTCATCCACGCACCGACTCCAACAGACGCTTCTGTCACTACGGCAGACGCCCCGGAAGAGTCACTCGCCCACCCGGCCGTCGAGGAGATCGAGCTGGCGATGGTGCTTCACGCGCTCAGCGACCCGATCCGCCTGAAGATCGTCTGCGGACTGGCGGCGGGGGTTCCCCGGACGTGCAAGAGCTTCGATCTTCCGGTGACCAAGTCGACCTGCACGCACCATTTCAAGGTGCTGCGCGAGGCGGGCGTGATCCGTCAGCGCCTCGAGGGGGCGACGCGACTCAGCATGCTCCGCCGCGACGATCTCGAGCAGCGCTTCCCCGGGCTGCTCGACTCCGTCCTCACGGCCGCGGCCTAACTCGACGCCCCCGCGCGATACCCCGAGTAGTCCGGCTGGCGATTCTCGGCGAATGCCCGCACGCCCTCGCGCGACTCGTCGGTATCGGTGAACAGCCCTAGCCCGCTGAACGACAGCTGGCCGATCCCCGCGATGTGCTCGGTGTCGGCGTTGAACGACTGTTTGAGGAAGCGAAGCGCGGTCGGGGACAGCGCCAGCATGTCGTCCGCCCACACCCGGACCTCCTCGCGCAACCGCTCCAACGGCACGACAGTGTTGACGAGGCCCCAGCGCTCGGCGGTAGCCGCGTCGTACCGCCGGCAGCGGAACCAGATCTCCCGCGCGCGCTTCTCGCCGACGACGCGCGCCAGATACGCGGTGCCGTAGCCGCCGTCGAACGAGCCCACCCGCGGGCCGACCTGGCCGAAGCTGGCAGTCGAGGCCGCGATCGTCACATCGCACAGAACGTGGAGAACGTGGCCGCCCCCGATCGCCACCCCGTTGACGGCCGCGATCACGGGCTTCGGTACGTCCCGGATCAACCGGTGCAGGCGCTCGATCTCGAACAGCCCCGACTCGCTCGGCCCGTAGTCGCCGGTCTCCGCGCGCTGCTTCTGGTCGCCGCCGGCAGAGAACGCTCGGTCGCCGGCGCCGGTCAAGCAGATCACCCCGACCTCAGAGGAGGCCCACGCTCGCGTGAACAGATGGATTAGCTCATCGACCGTCCTCGCCCGGAAGGCGTTCATCCGGTCGGGCCGATCGATCGTGATCCAGGCCAGTCCGTTGTCAACTTCGTACAGCGTGTCGGTCAAGTCCATGCATCAGCTCCTTCGGAATGAACTCTGCGCGCCGGATTCCGTGGATGTTCGCGTGTGCGAGCGCGCGCCGTCGACATCGGCGCCTGTCTTGACTCTGCCGAGACGGCGCGGGACGATCCGACGCACGGCACGGAAGCCGTCCTCTCTGCGAGCAAGGGGGTCGAGGACCAGTGACCGGTGTGCTGTATCGACTTGCGCGATTCTGCGTGCGCCGGCGCTTCGTGGTGCTCGGCGTGTGGTTGGTGGCGACGATCGCTCTGGTTGCGGTCTCGCACCGGCTCGGCGACAACACCAACGACAACCTCTCGCTGCCCGGCACCGATAGCCAGCATGCGACCGAGGTGTTGAAGCGCTCATTCCCGGCTCAGGCTAACGGGACGAGCCCGATCGTCATGCACGCCAAGACCGGCAAGCTCACCGACCAGAACAATGCGAACGCCGTCAACCAGGCTGCGGCAAACCTGTCGAAGAACAAGGATGTCGCGGCAGTGGTGAACCCGCTGACGCCACAGGGCGCCTCGGCTCTGAGCAAGGACCAGGCCACCGGCTACATCTCGGTCACCCTGGCGGTGAGCCCCGGTTCGCTGTCGGAATCCGAGGCGCAGACGATCATCGACGCGGCCGCAAAACCGGCGCACGCGGCCGGTCTGCAGGTCGAGACCGGCGGTCAGCTCGGCCAGAAGGTGTCGAAGCCTTCGACGGAGTCGAGCGAGCTGGTGGGGATCATCGCCGCGATGGTGATCCTCACGATCACCTTCGGGACGGTCACCTCGATGCTGCTGCCGATCGTGACCGCGATCTTCGCGCTGCTCTCGACGCTCGCGGTGATCCGCATGCTCGGCCACGTCGCGACGGTGCCGACGGTCGCGCCGACGCTCGCCACCATGATTGGCCTCGGGGTCGGGATTGACTACGCGCTGTTTATCGTGACGCGTCACTTCCGGGGGTTGCACGACGGCCTGGCGATGGACGAGTCGATCGCGCGCGCTGCTGCCACCTCCGGGGGAGCCGTCTTCTTCGCCGGGACAACGGTGACGATCGCGCTCGTCTCGCTCGCGGTGGCGGGAATCCCGCTGGTCACGACCATGGGACTGATGGCCGCGATCTCGGTGGTGATAGCTGTCCTCGCAGCGTTGACGCTGCTGCCCGCCGAGCTGGCGCTGCTCGGCCCTCGCATCAACTCGCTGCGAGTGCGCCGTCCCGCGACCGATGACGAGGTACGAAACGGACTGTGGGCGAGGTGGGCACGCGAAATCGCCAAGCAGCCGGTCCTGGCCGGACTCGCCGCACTGGCAATCCTGATCCCGCTCACCATCCCGCTGCTCTCGCTGACGCTCGGCCAGCAGGACACCGCTGCGCTGTCCACGTCCACCACGGCTCGCCGCGCCTACGACCTGATCTCCGACAACTTCGGGCCCGGGGTCAACGGACCGCTGCTGATCGCCGTCACGCTCGGCACGCCGGCCCAGAACGGGACGAGCGACCCGCGCCTAGCCACGCTTCAGAAAGACGTGGCCTCGACTCCGGGTGTGGCAGGCGTTTCGCCGATGCAGCTCGACAAAGCCGCGACCACCGCGTACTTCAACGCGATCTCCAAGGCTGGCCCCGCGGAGAACCAGACCACCGACCTCGTCAACATGCTCCGAAACAGCACGATCCCCGGTGCCGAGAAGGGCACCGACTTGCGCGCCTACGTGGGCGGCAGCACCGCCGGGTACGTCGACCTGGCGGCGAAGATCTCAGCCAAGCTGCCGCTCCAGATCGCCGTCGTGATCGTGCTCAGCTTCCTGCTCCTCGTCTTGGCGTTCCGCACCGTGGTGGTCCCGCCGCAGGCGGCGGTCATGAACCTGCTCTCGATCGGTGCCTCGTACGGCGTGCTGACCGCGATCTTCCAGCTGGGTTGGCTAAGTGGCGCGATAGGGCTGAAGGGCGCGGTCCCGATCGTCTCCTACGTGCCGCTGTTCATGTTCGCGATCCTGTTCGGTCTGTCCATGGACTACGAGGTGTTCCTGGTCAGCCAGATAGAGGAGCACGTCCACGAGGGTCAGGACAACACAAGCTCGGTCGTGTCGGGGCTCGTGACCAGTGCCCGCGTGATCACCGCCGCGGCGCTGATCATGGTGTTCGTGTTCGGGAGCTTCGTGCTCAACGGGGATCCGACCATCAAGCAGTTCGGCATCGGGCTGGCGGTCGCCGTGATCCTCGATGCCACCGTGGTTCGTTGCCTGCTCGTCCCCGCGCTGATGGTGCTGGTGGGCGAGCGCAACTGGTATATGCCGCGGTGGCTCGACAAGGTGACGCCCCGCATCAGCATCGAGGGCGCCGAGTTCTTCGCGGACCGCGATCGGATGCCGGACCGCGGGCCCGAGCCGGTCTTCACGCCATCGTCAGCCCGCCGCTGACCGACAGCGTCTGGCCGGTGATGTAGCCGGCGGCGTCGGAGGCCAGGAACACGACCGCCGCGGCGACGTCCTCGGGCCGGCCGAGCCGGCGCATCGGCACGGCCCGGCGCAGGGCCTCGACCATCTTTGCGCTGGCCTCGCCGGCGCCGAGCATCCCGTCCAGCAGTGGCGTCTCGGTCGGCCCGGGGCAGACACTGTTGACCGTGACCCCGCTGCGGGCGATCTCGCGCGCGAGCGTCTTGCCGAATGCCACCTGGGCCGCCTTCGCGCCGGCGTAGACCGCCTCCTGAGAGGAGCCCACGCGGGCGGCGTCCGAAGAGATGTTGACCACGCGGCCGTACTCGCGCTCGACCATGCCGGGCACGACCCGGCGGCAGGCCCGGAGACATCCCTTGTAGTTGAGCTCGATGATCCCGTCCCAGAAGTCCGGTTCGGTCTCCAGAAAGAGGTGGAACTCGTCCCACCCGGCGGTGTTGACGAGGATCTCGATCGGGCCGACTTCGCGCTCGGCGCGCGTGACGGCCTCGTCGACCGATCCGCTATCGGTGACGTCGAGGTAAACCGAAAGCGCCGCCTCGGCGGGCGCGTCGTCGGCGATGTCGCCGGCCACGACACGGTGCCCTCCGGCGGCCAGCGCACGCACGATTGCGCTGCCGATACCGCCGGCACCGCCGGTCACGAGGGCTACGCGAGAAGAGCTCGGCATGGCGAGGAAGTATTGCGTTGACCGTCAATACGATGCGCTCGTGGGGAAATTCGGGCCAGACGGATTGCCGAGCGCCGTCGTCCTGACGATCGACAACCTGGGGGAAGCGAGCGCACTCGAGCGCTGCGAGAGGCCAGCTGAGGACCCGGTGGGAACGGACCCCTCGGTCACCAAAGCACTGCCGTGGCTCCTTGACGAACTCGACGCCCACGGCCTCCGCGCGACGTTCTTCGTCGAGGCGCTCAACACGGAGCTCTACCCGGACGCGCTGCGCGAGATCACCGCCCGCGGCCACGAGCTCGGCCTCCACGGCTGGCGCCACGAGGACTGGACCTCGCTGAACGCCTCGGAAGAACGCGAGACGATCGAGCGCAGCGTGCGAGGGTTCGACACGCTCGGGCTGCCGGTGCGCGGATTGCGGCCGCCGGGCGGCGAGATGAACGCGCGCTCGCCGGCGCTGCTGCGCGAGGCCGGGATCGAGTGGTGCTCGCCCGCCGGAGGCGAGGCCGGCGTGCGCCGCGGGCTGGCCTACGTCCCGTTCGACTGGCGACTGGTCGACGCCTACCACCTGATGGACAGCTTCGCGGCCTTGCGCATTTCGCGCGGGGATCCCGAGCGCCCGCTCGGACCGAGCGCGCTCACCGATCTGTTCGAGGAGGAACTCCAGGATCTCGCGAACGCCGGCAGCAGCCAGACGCTGATCCTCCACCCGTTCCTGATGCTCGACGACGCGTGGTCCGACGGGGTCCACCGGGTGCTCGGCTTCATCCGGGAGCTCGTACGCGAACGCCGCACCTGGGCCGTTCCCGGCGGTGCGTTCGCGGATTGGCTGCGCACCCCACGCACGTCCTGAAACCACCGCGCTCAGGTCCAAGGAGCAACTACCCGCCCTGGTTAGAATCGGGCCCGCGCGCCACAAGTGACCACGAGGAAGAGGAGCAGGATCATGGCTCGGGGCTTCATCCGCGGTACCCACCATCTGACGTTCTGCGTCGGCGGCGCTCAGGAGGACTACGACTTCCACGTGCGCGTGCTCGGCCTGAAGAGCGTGAAGAAGACCGTGCTGTTCGACGGCGAGATCCCCATTTACCACCTGTACTACGGCAACCGTCTCGGCGACCCGAGCACGCTGCTGACGGCGTTCCCGTATCGCCAGGCCGGCTGGATGGGCAGGCGCGGGACGAACCAGGCGAAGTCGCTCAACCTGTCGGTCCCCGTAGGCTCGCTCGGCTTCTGGGCCGACCGGCTCTCCGAGTTCTCGATCCCGCGCGAGCCGGGCCAGCGGTTCGGCACCGAGCGGCTGTTCTTCCGCCACCCCTGCGGGATCGAGTACCAGATCGTCGAAGACCCGAATCACGACGACCGCGAGCCCTACGACGCGATCGTGCCAGCCGAGCACGCGATCCGCGGCGCCTACGGGACCACGACGTCGGTGCGCGACCCCGAGCCGATGACGTTCTTCGTCACCCAGGGGATGGGTGGCGAGCTGCTGTCCGCCGAAGGCAAGCACCAGCAGTTCCAGATCGGCGACGAGCAGGGCCACGGCCGCATGCTCGAACTCGTCGAGGAGCCCGACCTGCCGCAGGGCACATGGAACTTCGGCGAGGGCACGATCCACCACCAGGCGTTCGACGTCGTCTCGGCCGAGAACCAGCAGGAGGTCAAGGACTGGCTTGTCGGGCTCGGCTTCACCGACGTCTCAGAGGCCAAGGACCGCGGCTACTTCTTCTCGATGTACTGCCGCAGCCCCAGCGGCCTCCTCGTCGAGATCGCCTACGGGACGCCGCAGGGGTTCACGATCGACGAGTCCGAGGAAGAGCTCGGGACGCACATGTGCATCCCGCCGCACTGGGAGAACCGGCGGTCGGAGATCTCGCAGCTCGAGCCGATCGAGACGATCGAGACGGTCGTTAGTTAGGGGCCGGCTTCGCCGGCGTCCGTTGGATGTGGCGCGGCACGCCCAGTAGCCGAGGTATGGACGCCGACCGGGCCATGCCGCGACCGCCGTTCCGCCGGGCGTCCGTGCCCGGCGGGGTAGCATCCGCAGCCGGACGAGGCTTCCCCGGCCCCATGGACGCCGAGCGGAGCGAGGCCCAAACTAAGCGGTCGACAGCGCCTTGGCCTTGATCGCGTCGAACTCGGCCTGGGTGATCGCGCCGCTGTCGAGCAGTTCCTTCGCCCGTGCGATCTCCGCGGTCGGGCTGGCGGCTGTGCCGGCGGTCTGGCGGACGTAATCGTCCAACTGCGACTGGGCGGCCGCGGCCTCGCTGTAGCGGCGCTCGGCCATTCCCGTGTGGTTCACGATCAGATAGACCAGCACGCCGATCCATGGGAGGATCACGACGAAGATCACCCAGGCGGCCTTGGCCCAGCCCGAGATGTCGTGGCGGCGAAAGACGTCGATCAGCACGGTGATGGCGATCCAGAAGAAGATCAGCCAGGCGGTGATGATGAGGATGTCCCAGAGGACGTCCAGGAATGTGTAGGAACTTGCGACGCACTAACACTGCGACTCCAATCTGTGGTTTGCGCGGTCGCGCACACTCAACGGCCACGCCGGACGAGATAACATCACCCAACACGGGTGATCCGATGACTGGGAAGAGCGACTTCACCGAGCAGGAGTGGGACACGGTTCTCAAGGGCCCGCCGGCCGCGGGCCAGCTAGTGGCGACGGCGTCCAGGGGCGGGACGTTCAAGGAGAGCTTCGCGATCGCGAAATCCTACGCGGAGGCCCGGCAGCAACACGGCGCGAGCGAGCTGCTCGACGCGATCGCCTCCGCCAGGCCCGAGGTCGATCACCACTTCTACCACTCCGTCGATGACGTGAAGGCCGCCGCGCTCGGGCACATTCGAGACGCCGTCGGGGTGCTCGAGGCCAAGGCCACGCCCGACGAAGTCAACGACTACCGTCGGTTCGTGCTCACGCTGTCCGACCACGTCGCCAGTGCCCACCGAGAGGACGGGGTGGCGGTGAGCCCCGGCGAGCAGGCCGCGATCGCCGACATCACCCAGGCGCTCGGCGGCGACGGGAGCGGATAGAGGCGGGCACCCGAGGGGGTGCGGTGGTGCCCGGGCGTTCGGCGCGGCGGCGAGCATGCAGAACGCGGCATTTGACGCGCGCCAGCCGGGCCTAGCCGAGCTGTGCATGATAATCGCGGGCAACACGGCACGGTCGGCGACGATCGCGTTGATTGTCGTGTGATGTGCGCGTTTTCGCGCCATCTATAGGCCGGAGCCCGGTACAGCGTGACGTTGCGGTCGAGGCGGCCGCCGGCGAAGCCCTTCGGCCGGCCGCCCTGGGCGTCGAGGTACGCGAGCTGTCGCGAGATCGTGCCGAGATCCCCGGGGAAGGCGTGGTCGAGCATCCACGTCTGGATCGCGACGCCGCCGCCGGCGGTCCGCCGCACCCGGAGCGCCCGGGCCTGCTGGGGGTAGTCGATCAGCGACGCCGTGCTGATCAGCCAGTAGTGGGCGCGCGGTTCGATCTGGTTGCGGTGGGTGTGCCCGGACAGCACGGCGATCACGCTCGGATGGGCGTCGAGGAGCGCCAGCAATTGGTCCCCGCCCTCGGAGCTCTCGAGCGGCTGGTGCGAGACAACGATCACCAGCCGCCCACCCCCGCCCGCGCCACCAACACCCGCGAGCTGGCTGGCTAGCCAGCCGGGCTGGTCGGGGCGGACCAGACCACCGGATCCGCCGGCGCGCCGGGCAAGGTCGAGCACGATCAGCCGGAGGTCGCGTCCGATGTCCACGGCATAGTCGAGACTGCTCCCGGCGCCGGCGCGCAGGATTCCGATGGCCTCGGCGGCATCCATCTCCCGGCGTGAGGGATTCGCCGGCACTCGTACCTTCGGTCCGGCCAACGCGCGTGCTAGGAACCCCTGGACGAGCCCCGGAAGCGGGGCCCCGTCGGGCGAGCCGCCGGCGGTCAGTGAGGTGCCGGGCGGCAGCGACAGGCCCGGCGGGAGCTCCCACAGCGCCTCGCCGCCGACCGCGAGCGCGCGGGTCTCGGCGGTGGGCGCGAGCTCGCCGGCGACGAGTATGTCGTGGTCGCCGAGGACCGGGTACACCGGCGCGCCCGCGCCCATGGTGAAGAACGAACGCGCGGCGTGGGACAGCAGGCCCGGATGTTGCGGCGCATCGAGGTCGGGCCGGTAATAGAACGGATCCGGGTCGCTCGCGAGCTGGACCCCGGAGTAGTGGTCGGGCCGGACCATCCCGCCTCGAAGCGCCGCCAGCGCCCAGCCCAGCTCGTTCCGCTGATCGTTGTCGATCAGATCGCCGCCCTGGATGACGGCGTCCGGGCGGAGCGTCCTGATCGCGCGCGCGGCGCCGGCCAGCACCCGCGCGGTGAGCGTCTCGTGTGGGCGGAACGTCGACTCGAACGGAGGCCCGAGGCGGTCGAGGAACGGCACTCGGGCCGGCGAGGAGGCGTCGAGCACGTGGGCGTCGGTGACGTGGGCGAGCGTCGCGATCACGCCTTCGGACGCCCGGGCCGGCCCGAGCTCGGTGCGGGCGATCAACCCCTCACCCGGACCGGGCGCGAGCGTCCCGGTTCCGCCCGGATCGAACCACGTCGACGCCAGCGTCGATCCGGTGTCGCCGGCGCTCGCCAAGCGCGAGCCGCCGCATGCGGTCGTCAGCAGCGCGCCCGCGCCCAGCACGAGGGCCTCACGCCGGGTCAGGCTCACGGCGCGCCCATCCCCGCGAGCACGCTCTCGCGCGTCGTCTGGCGCGCCACCCACGCCACCGCGACCGCGCCGGCGAGCGTCAGCCCGGCGAGCACGGCGGCGATCTCCGCGAGGCTCGCCCCGAGCGGGAGCGTCACGTAGCTCGCGGCCAGCCTGGCCAGCGCCGGGCCGAGCAACAGCCGCTCGATCAAGATCCCGAGCACGGCCGCGGGCACCACCAGCGCGATCACCGCGCCGGCGAGCAGCCGTCGCACGGCGGCGCCGCCGGCGCCGAAGGCGCGGAGCACCGAGATCGTTCGCCGGCGCTCCTGGACCGTCAGCGCGCACGCCTGGATCAGCGCGTACAGGCAGACGAGGCCGTCGACGATCGCGACCGCGCGGAGGATCGAGCGGAGCACGGCCACGAGCGGCACGCCGCGGCCGACCGCCCCGGTGGCGGCTGCCGCGGGCGCTCCGATCCCGGCGCTGACCGCGGCCACGTTCGCGCCCGGTCTCACCACGACCGCGAGCTGCTCGTCGGATGCGGCCGCCGGGTCGGCGTCGAGCAGCGCGGACGCCGGCACGTAGGCGACGCGGCCGTCGTGATCGAGCGAGCTCACGACCCCGGCTACGCGTAGCCGAAGCTCGGCTCCGGACCCGAGCTGGATCGCGAGGGTCGAGCCCGGGGCCAGCCCAAGGGCCTGGGCGAGCCCGAGTCCCACCTCCGCCTCGTGTCCCCCTCGCAGCCGCGTCCCCGACACCAGCGGCGGGTTCTCGAACGTGGTGTGATCGCCGGGGTAGGCGATCACGTCGATCGTCTCGCCGAGCGAGTACGAGTCGACGGCCTCCTCCTCGTAGCGAGGGGCGACGGCCTGCACCCCGCGGATTGCGCGGACGCGCGGAACCGCCGACGCCGGTAGCTGGGCGTTGAGCTGGTAGCGCTTGCCGAGCGCCTGCGGGTCGGTCTCGAGCGAGCTGAGCGCCGACGCGAGCGCGAGCATCAGCAGCACGAACGCGGTCGAGAACCCGAGCGCGCACACCGTGGCCACGAGGCGGGTGCGGCGGGCGCCGACGAGCCGGGCGCCGAGCACCGTCAGCCCGGCCCCGGGCGCGGACACGCGGGCCGATCGCCGTGCGCCGCGGCCAAGCTCGGCGCCGCGGAGGAGCGCCACCGGCGAGCGTCCCGCGGCTCGCCACGCCGGCCATGCCGCCGCGAGCACCGGGATTGCGATCGCCACCAGCCAGGTCGCCACCAGCGCCGGCGCCAGGGCGGTGCCGGGGGCAGGCTCGTTCAGGAGCACGAGCAGCCGCGTGGTCGGGCCGTAGGTGGCGAGCGCGCCGCCGATCGCGCCGAGCGTCGCGGCCGGCGCCGCGACGAACAGCGCCTCGAGCGCCTGCGTGAGCGCCAGGTGTCCGCGCGAGGCCCCAACCGCGCGGCGGACGCCGATCGCGCCGAGGCGCCGCTGGACCTCGGCGCGCGCGGAGGCGGCGAGCATCACGGTCGCGGTCGCGAGCGCGATCAGCGACAGGGCCACGAGCAGGTCGATGACGATCCCCGCCGCCTGGTCGAGCAGCCCGTGCACGCCCGATCGCGTGACGAACCGGAGCCCACGCAGGCCGTAGCTCGTGGCGCGCGCCTGGACGAGCACCTCGTCGAGGTTGCGGGGGTCGCGCAGCCAGATCTCGGCCAGGTTCGCGGGGAGCGGTGCGATGCCCCGCTGGGTCACGTACACGCGCGGCACCGCCAGCGGATAGGCGACGTTGTCCGGACTCTCCGAGAAGCCGACGATCCGCTCGGTGCCGAGCCCGTCGATCGTGAGCGCGCCGCCGAGTCTGAGGTGCCAGGCGTCGGCCAACCCGCGCTCGACAACGACCTGGCCCGGTCCCCTGACGTCGTGGCCGCCGACGATCGCGTAGCCCCTCCGTCCCTGTCCGACGACCTCGGCCGCGCCGTTGCCCGCGAACTCGTCGGCGGTGCCCAGCCCCACGCCGGTGACCTCGGTGCGCACGGTGTACGCGGCTACGTCCGGCAGCGCGGTGATCCGCTGGGCGACGCGGCCGGCCGCCTGGGGGTTGAACCGCACGATGATGTCCGGCAGGTCGGCCACGCGCGCGGCCCGGTCGAAGCCGAACCCGAGGCTGTCCGAGACGACCAGCGCTGCCACCAGCATCGCGGCGGCGAGCGCGATTCCCAGGCCGGTCAGCAGCGAGCGCCGGCGGCGGACCCTGACGCCGTAACGGGCCTCACGGAGCGCGGCCTTCAGGCCAGCTCCCGGGGGCGGTCCGCGAGTCGCCCGTCGTGGAGATGGAGGACCCGGTCGGCGACCTGAGCCGCCTCGGGCTCGTGGGTGACGATCACGACCGCACGGCGCGTGAGGCGGCGGAGCATGGCCAGCACGGTCGCGCCGTTCTCCTGGTCGAGGTTCCCGGTCGGCTCGTCGGCGAGCACGACCTCGGGGTCGTTGACGAGCGCCCGGGCGATCGCGAGCCGCTGCTGCTCGCCGCCCGAGAGCTCGTGCGGCCTGCGGCCGGCGATCTCGGCGAGGCCAAGCTCATCGATCAGGCGACGGGCTCGCCGCTCTCCGCCGCGGAGTGCGCCGGGGAGACGGGCCGGCAGGAGCACGTTCTCCTCGCCGCTCAGCTCCTCGATCAGGTGGAAGGACTGAAACACGAACCCGACGTGCCGAAGCCTCGTCCGGGCCAGGGCGCGCGGGCGTTGCTCGGTGATGCGCTGGCCGGCCAGCGCGATCGTGCCGGCGTCAGGTCGGTCGAGGCCGCCGAGCAGGTGCAGGAGGGTCGACTTGCCGCTGCCCGAGCGCCCGAGGACCGCGACCACCTCGCCGGCGTCGACCTCGAGACTGACCCCGTCCAGCACACGCCGCTCGGCGCGCCCGACGCCGAGCGTCTTGACGATGCCGCGTGCTTCCAGTACGGGCACTGTGCTTACGGTAGCGTGACGAGCGCCGCGCTTTCCGCCGTCAGCGTGAACTCGTAGTGGCCCTGGCTGGGCTTCAGCTTGGCGACTGTCGAGCGGCCTGCGAGCCGCCCCGAGGTGGTCTCGGCGCCGAAGCTCTGGCCACCGAGCGTGACCCCCGAAGTGCTGCTGAGTCGTGGCGCCCGCAGGCGCTCGAGTGTCGCCGGACCGGTGCCGTCGGCGCCCACCGCGACCGTGCGGCGGTCGAGGCTCTCGTTGATCAGCACCACGCGCGTATGGCCCGCCTGCCCGCGGGTGGCCCAGACCGTGATCCCCTGCGCGTTCGTGATCGTGGTGGACTCGAGGCGCGATCCCGCCGGCGCGGCCTGGCCGAACATGTCGAGGCCGTAGTACTCGGGGGCGACCGACGCCCGCCACTTCCGGCCCCGGTGAGTGAACGTGAACAGCTGGTACGTCGCCCCGGGGTAGGTGTGGATGTTCACGCCGTCGACGCCGACCCGCGCCATCTCGAACAGCGCGTCGAGCGACCACAGCGCCGAGACGAACGCATTGCTGATGCCGGGCGCGGCCCCGCACGAATCGCTGTTCATTTCGTCGATGCGCACCGCGACATGTCGGGCGTGGGCGACGGGGACGTACGTGGCAACGCCGTCGGCGAGGCCGTTCGCCGCGGCGGGGGCGAGCAGGTGCGCGATCGTGGGGTAGATCGGCGACGACGGCGGGAGGTCGCACGTCTGGAGCGGATAAGCGTGCAGGGTGGCGACGGCGACGCGCGGCTCGGCGGCGAGGAACTGGCCGGTGAGCGGTATCCAGGTACGCGAGCCCGTGGCCGGTCCGGCGAGCGGGCCCGGCAGGCCTTTCGCGAACGAGGTGAACTCGCCGAGGAACGACGAGAAGTCGTATCCGGGCGGGCGCCCCGTCACCTTGACGCCGTCGGGCGCGACGAACCAGGTGAGGCTGCTGTAAAGGTTGGGCTCGTTGCCGAGCTCGAGCGCCTCGATCCGCTGCTTCCCGATCCCCCGCTCGAACGCGCTCGCCTCGGCGTCCGCGGCGCCGCGGCTGTCGGCCTCGAGATCGATACCGATGATGAGCCGGGCGTTCAGCGCCGCGGCGACCGCGTGCGTGACGTCGAGCCAGCGCGGCGTGAGCGTCACCCGGACGCCGCGCGGCTCGGTCAGGCCCGGGACCGGGTACCACGCCCAGTCGGTGCTGTCCCCACCGATCCGGAGCTGCGGCGACTGGCCCGGGTTGAGGTTGCGGACGAGTTGCAGGAACACGGGGTCGGGCGCCTTGGGGTCGCTGCCGGCGTACGGCAGGATCGCGGTGTTCTCGAATGACAACCCGAGGAAGCCAGGTTGAATTCGCGGGCCGCCGGCCGCGCGCGAGACCGAAACCACCGCGACGTCCTGGGGCGCAGGGCTCGGCTTGGTCTTCGCCGGCGCGTATCCGGTGAGGGCCAGGACAGCCGTCGCGAGCGGCGCGGCGAGGACGAGACGATGCCGGCGCAAGCGAGCCAAGCTCCCGCCAGTTTGTCAGGCTGGCGGTCGATAGGCTGGCGTCGAGATGAGCGCCACGCTTCCGATCGAGCGCCGCCCGCTGGGGCGCTCCGAGCAGACCATCCCGCATGTCGCGTTGGGGTGCGGCAACTTCGGTGGCGTCGGCTCGGCGCCCGAGCTGTTCGGGCAAGGGCTGAGCGAGGACGAGGCGTTCGCCCTGATGGACGCGGCGTGGGAGTCCGGAATCGATCACTTCGACACTGCCGATGCGTACGGCGGCGGGCGCAGCGAGCGGATGATCGGCAGCTGGATGCTGACCCGCGGCGTTCGACCGGGGATCACCACCAAGACGTTCAACCCGATGGACGCCGGCGCGGATCACGGTCTCGCACGAGCGCGGATCCTCCGTCAGTTCGAATCGAGCCTCGATCGTCTCGGCGTCGACTACGTCGATCTCTACCTGGCCCACGAGTTCGACCCCGATGTTCCGGTGGCGGAAACGATGGCGGCATTCGATGAGCTGGTCGCGATCGGCCGGGTCCGCGGGTACGGGGTGAGCAACTTCGACGCGACGCAGCTCGAGGCGGCGCTCGCGGCGGGTTCGCCGCAGGCGATCCAGAACGAGCGCTCGCTGCTGGCGCGGGGGGACGAATCGGAAGTCCTGCCGCTCTGCGCTCGCGAGCAGGTCGGCTACCTGGTGTTCAGTCCGCTGGCCGGCGGATGGCTGACCGGCAAGTACCGGCGCGGCGAGCCGTTCCCGGCGGGGTCGCGCATGACCCAGCGCCCCGAGCCGTACGGCGCGTTCCTGTCGGATGCCACTTTCAACCGGCTAGAGCGCCTGGCCGAGATCGCAGTGGAGGACGGCCGCTCGATGGCGGGCCTGGCGTTGGCGTGGCTGCTGGCCGACGAGCGCGTCACACAGGTCGTCGTCGGCCCTGGGCGTCCGGAGCATCTCGAGCCGGTGCGCGAGGCGCTCGAGCGCCCGTTGACCAGCGCGCAGCGCGAGGAGATCGCGCGGTGCTGATCCTGGGCCACGACGACGTGGTCGCGGCGCTCACCCCGGAGGCGTGCGCGGACGCGATGGCTGAGGTGCTCGCTGCGCACGCGCGCGGCGAGGCGCTGATGCCGCTGCGGTCGATGGTCCAGTTCCCAAGCGCGGCCGGGTTCATGGCGACGATGCCGGCCTGGCGCGGCGGCGACGAACCGGTTTTCTCGCTCAAGTCGCTGTGCATCATCCCGGGCAATCCCGCGCGGGGGCTCGATTCCCATCAGGGGACGGTCACGCTGTTCGACGGCGCCACCGGCGCGCCGAAGGCGATCCTCGACGCCTCGGCGGTGACGTCGGTCCGGACGGCCGCCGTGAGCGCGGTGGCGACCCGGCTGCTGGCGCGCGAGGATGCCCGGGTGTTGGCGGTCCTGGGTGCGGGCGTCCAGGGCAAGGCCCATCTCGAGGCGCTGCCGCCCCTGCGGTCGTTCCAGGACGTTCGCGTGTTCGCGCCCAACCGGGCACACGCGCAGGAGGTGGCCGACGGTCACGCGAGGGCGACGGGACGGCGGGTGGCGGTAGCCCCGTCGGCCGAGGATGCGGTCCGCGGCGCCGACGTCATCGTGCTGGCCACGACCGCGCGGGAGCCCGTGGTGCGGCGCGACTGGCTCGCCCCCGGCGCGCACATCAACGCGGTCGGCGCGAGCGTGCCTCGCGACCGCGAACTCGACGTCGAGACCGTCGCGGCGAGCGCGCTGTTCTGCGACAGCCGGGAATCGCTCCGCAACGAGGCGGGGGAGTACCGGCTGGCGGTCGAGCAGGGCGCGATCTCGGGGGAGAACCACGTCCGGGGCGAGCTCGGGGAGGTGCTGGCTGGGATCGCGGACGGACGTCGCAGCGACGGCGAGCTGACCGTGTTCCGTTCGCTCGGCCTGGCGGTCGAGGATCTCGCCGCGGCCGAATGCGCCGTGGAGCGAGCGCTCCGGCTGGGCATCGGGACCGAGGTGGCTCTGTGATCGGGCGGGGGACGAGTTCGCGGTGATCGAGCTGACCGAGATCGAGGCGGCGCGGGCGCGCATCGCCGACGTGGCGGTGCGGACGCCGCTCGTGCCGCTGCGCGCCGACGGCGTGCCGCCCGACACCGAGATCTACCTGAAGCTCGAGACGCTCCAGCCGATCGGCTCGTTCAAGATCCGGGGTGCGACGAACGCGGTCCGGCTGGCGCCGCCCGAGGCGCGGGCGCGCGGCCTGGTCACGGCCAGCGCCGGCAACATGGCCCAGGGCGTCGCCTGGGCCGGGCGCGAGCTGGGGCTGCCGGTGACGATCGCCGTGCCCGAGCACGCGCCCGAGGCCAAGCTCGCCGCGATCGAGCGCCTGGGCGGCCACGTGCTGAAGGTGCCCTACGAGGACTGGTGGCGGGCGATCGTGACCTCTCGCGTGGACGGGGTCGACGGGTTGTTCGTCCACCCCGTTCAGGACGAGGGCGTCATGGCGGGCAACGGCACGATCGGGCTCGAGATCCTCGACGACCTGCCCGACCCCGACGCCGTCGTGATCCCGTACGGGGGTGGCGGCCTCACCGTCGGGATCGCGAGCGCGATCCGCGCGCTGAAGCCGAACACCAGGATCTACACCGCCGAGCCCTCGACCGGGGCCGCGCTGGCGGCGGCGCTCGCCGCGGGAGAACCGACGGACGTCGACTACAGCCCGTCGTTCGTGGACGGCTCCGGAAGCCGACGCGTGCTCGACACGATGTGGCCCCGCGTGCGGCCGCTTGTCGACGATGCCCTGTCGGTGCCGATCGCGGATGCCGCGGCGGCGGTGCGGACGCTCGCCGGGCGCGCTCGTGTGATCGCCGAGGGGGCGGGCGCGCTGGCCACGGCCGCGGCGCTGTCGGGCCGGGCGGGGACGGGAAAGGTGGTGTGCATCGTGTCGGGCGGGAACATCGATCTGGCCAAGCTGGCCGGCATCCTCGAAGGAGGTGACTCGTGAACGACAGCGCCCATGACGACCTCCACGCGCCAGTCCTCCCGGGCGCCGGCGCGAGCGACTACGAGCGCTACCTGCGCACCGACGAGCTGCTGTCGTTACAGAAGACCGCCGGCGAGCGCGTCCACCACGACGAGCTGCTGTTCCAGACCGTTCACCAGTCCTCGGAGCTGTGGCTGAAGTTCGCCACGACCGAGGTCGACGAGGCCGCCGGCTGGTTGGAGCAGGACCGGATCGATCCCGCGCTCCGGTTGCTCCGGCGCGCCGTGGTCGCGCTCGGGTACGTCACCACCCAGATGGAGATGCTCAACCAGATGGATCCCTGGGAGTATTCGCAGATCCGCGTGGTGCTCGGCCACGGCAGCGGCTTTGACTCGCCGGGGTTCAGGCGCGTGCCGGCCGTGACCCAGCGCGTGGCCAAGGCGTTCGACCGCCTCCTGTCCGAGGCGGGACTCGATCTGGAAGATCTGTACCGCCACGGCCGCGAGCACGAGCAGCTCTACCAGCTGGCCGAGCTCCTGACCGAGTGGGACGAGCGGATCTGGGTGTGGCGGTTCCGCCACTACACGATCGTCGCCCGTGCTCTCGGCGAGGAGACGATCGGGACCCAGGGGACGCCGGTCCAGGTGCTCGGCAAGCTGATCGCGCAGCGTCAGATCCCGAAGCTGTGGGAGGTGCGGAGTCGGCTGGTGGAGCTGTTCGACGCCGAGCGCAAGGGGAGCGCGGCGTAGGGCGGGCTACTGCGGCCCGACCCCACCCCGACCCCGGCCCCCGATCCCGGGCTCCCCAATCCCGACCCCCGATCCCGGCCCCCGATCCCGGTTAAGTCAACACTCGCCGCCCGCCGCGCGGTGAATTCATCTTCACCCGGCCCTGGCACGGTTAACCCCGCACTCGCCGGCGGCGGGGTTGTCGAGTGTTGACTTAATTTAACCGGACCCGGCCGGGCGGTCGAGCATCGTCGCCCGGCGGAAGTCGAGCCCGACCACACCGCGCGACCGGCCTGCTGCTCACCCTCGTGGGTTGAGGAGGGCACGGGCCATGATCTGTTCGACGACGCCGGTCTTGGCGTCGGCGTACTGCTGCATGTACTTCCAGTCGCGCGCGGCCAGCTCACGTTTGGTCTGGAGGTACAGCTCGCGGTCGGCGTCGTTGCCGCGCAACCAGTCGCGGAATCGCACCATCCGGTCGGTCTCCGAGCAGCCGGCCGAGAACACGTGGAGGTTGACGTCGCGCTGCGGGGTGTTGAACAGCCGATGCTCGAACCACTCGGGCTCGCGGACCCGCAGCAGGTATCCGGCGGCTTCGAGATCCTCGACGTACGCCGGCTCGTCGGCGGAGTCCGGCACCTCGAGTCCGATGTCGATGATCGGCTTGGCCGGGAGTCCGGGGACCGAGGTCGAGCCGACATGCTCGAGGCGAACCGCGCGGTCGCCCAGTGCCGCACGCAGCCGCGCGGCGTGCTCGGCGTAGAACTCCGGCCAGCGTGGGTCGTACTCGCTGAGCTCGATCCGGCTCTTCAGCTGTCGCGGGCCGCCGATCAGGCGCTGCTCGAGTGCGTCGTAGGCGGCGACGTCATTCGGATCGGGAAGCCCCATGTTCGGTCGATTGTCCCGCAGGCCGGGCCCCGATGGCGCGACCGAGCAAGACGAACCCGACTGCGGCGGCAAGTCCCTCGAACAGCCCGCGCTGGATGCCCTCGAGGACCGAGTGCTCGGCGTGTGCCTCGAACGCGCCCAGCGCGAGTCCGACTGCGAGCGACGCGAGCGCACCGAGCAGCCACGGCCGGGCGCGCAGCCAGCCCGATCCGACCGCGGGCAGGTCGTCGTAGATGTCCCCGGCCGGCCCGGCCGCGCCCGAGACGATTGTCCGAGCGCGCGCGAGCGTTCGCGCGGCTGCCCACAGCCCGAAGCCGGCGGCTGCGGCAAGGCCGCCCGCGAGGCCGAGCCACCACGCCGGAAGGCGCTCGCAGAAGTCGACAACGTACAACTCGACGCCGGCCATCGTCGCGAAGCCCGCGGCCAGCGCGACTCGCGCTCGGCGATGGATGAGCGCGATCTCGGCGGCGGGAAGGCTCGTCACCCAGCGGCGGCGTAGCGCCCGCCATGCGGCGAGGGTTCCCGCCACCAGCGCGACCTGCGGCGCCACCACCATCCCCAGGAGCGCGGGGAAGAACAGCGCGGTCGAAAGCCCATTCGAATAGCCCGGATAGTGGGCGAAGCGGGCGAGCGTGATCAGGGAGACGACAAGCGCCACCGCCGCAACCGCGAGCGCGCCGAACGTGGCAAACGCCGAGCCGCGGGCCTCGGCCGTCGCGAGTTCGTCGGCGAAGCTCGTCGCGAGCTCGCGGGGATCGCCGAGCCGCTCCTCGCACCCGGGCTCGCACGCGATGTGGTCGGTCAGTTCGGCCACGATCCGGACGCGGTCGCGGCGGGTAACGCCGCGCGCGTACAGCTCGCCGGACAGGTCGTCGAGCCAGCTCATCCCATCACCGCCTCGACGGCATGGGCGAAGAGCCTCCACTCGCGCCGACGCACCTCGAGCGCGGACGAGCCCGCGCGCGTCAAGCTGTACACGCGCCGGCGACGTCCGCTGTCCGTCGACCATGCGCTGCTCAGCAGCCCGTCGCGCTCAAGCCGGTGGAGCGCCGGGTAGATCGTGCCCTCGGCGAGGTCGAACGCGCCGCTGCTTCGCTCCTTCAGGCGCTGGAGGATCGCGTAGCCGTGCGCGGGCTCCTCGGCGACCGTGGCCAGGATCAGCGGGTCGAGCTGTCCGTTGAGCGTGTCCGCCTTCATGCCTAGAGACATTAGGCATAGTCTGGCTAGGTGTCAAGTCGAGTCCGCGCTCAGGCCGCGGTGGTGCGCGAGTCCTCCACGCGGGCGAACCTACCACGGCGCCCACTTAGACTGGGGGTGTGCTCTCCGCGGACCGGCTGCTGGCGTTCGGCATCACGGCGTTCGTCGTGATCGTGATTCCAGGACCGAGCGTTCTGTTCGTGGTCGGGCGGGCGCTCGCGAGCGGTCGGCGGGTGGCGGTGCTGACCGTCGTCGGCAACGCGCTCGGCGAATACGTCCAGGTGATCGCGGTCGCGTTCGGCATCGGCGCGCTGGCCGAGCAGTCGGTGGCGGCGTTCACCGCGTTGAAGCTGGTGGGCGGCGCCTACCTCGTGTACCTCGGCGTGAGCACGTTCAGGGAGCGGCGATCGCTGGCGGCGGCGCTTGCCGCCCCGGTCGCGGCGCAATCTGATCGGCGGTCGTTCCTGCAGGGCGCGACCGTCGGCGCCACCAACCCCAAGACGGTCGTGTTCCTGGCGGCCATCTTGCCGCAGTTCGTGAGCCGGGGCGGCGGCTACGTGCCCGCCCAGATCCTGCTGCTCGGCCTCATCTTCGCCGCGATCGCGCTCGTGTCGGACACGATGTGGGCGCTCGCCGCCGGCGGGTTCCGGGCGTGGTTCGCACGATCGCCCCGGCGGCTGGGGCTGGTCGGGGGAGCCGGCGGTCTCGCGATCGTCGCCGTCGGGGCTGGCCTGCTCGTGTCGGGGCGCAAGGACTGAGCGCCGCGCCGGCTGTGCACATCGAGACCGAACGTCTATATCTCCGCCCGATGGTCATGAGCGATCTCGACGATTTCGTCGAGCTCCACGCGGATCCCGAGGTCAGCCGGTACGTCCGGACGTTCAACCGCGATGAGGCGATCGAGCGTCTGCGACGCGACGAGCACGACTGGCGCGAGTACGGCCACGGGCTGTTTGCGCTGCTCGCCTCCGACGACGGCCGATTCGTCGGCCGGGTCGCGCTCAAGTACTGGCCGCAGTACGACGAAGCCGAGGTCGGGTGGGTGCTCCGCCGCCAGGAGTGGGGTCACGGGTACGCCACCGAAGCGGCGCGGGCGTGCGCCGACTGGGGGTTTCGGGAGTTCGCCTACCCCTACCTCACGGCGATGATCGTCGCCGAGAACACCCGGTCGATCCGCGTTGCCGAGGGGCTTGGCATGACGCGGCTGCGTGATGAGCTGCTGTTCGACGTCTCGGTGGTCGTGCACTCCGTCGAGCGTGGAACGTTTTACGCGGCAGACGCGTCTTAACGTTTCAGACCCCGCTTCCGTTGGGTACGCCGTGCGCGGCGGCCACCGCAACAGGGAGAGGGAAATGTCAGAGAAGTTCGCTGCAGCCGTTTGGGTCAAGCCGAGACGGAGGTTCGGGTTAGGCGCTGCCCTAGCGGCTCTTGGCCTCGCCGTCGCGCTGCTCGTGAGCGGTATGTCCACGTCGTCCAACGCGGCGTCCACGACCCGCCACGCGCCGGCCAAACACGTGCGGCAGAGCGCCGCCACTCCGGCGCAGCAGCAGGCGATCAACGCGAAGGTCAATGCCCTGCTGGGCAAGTTGACGGTCGCCGAGAAGTTCGGTCAGCTCGAAATGGCCGGCCCCAGCACGCCAACCGGAAGCGACCTCGCGTCGCTGGCGGCGGCGGGCAAGATCGGCACGGTGCTCGACCTCACCGGGGTCGACAACATCAACGCAGTTCAGAAGGCCGCGGTGTCGTCAGCCGCGAACCATCACATCCCACTGATCTTCGGGCTCGACGTGATCCACGGCTACCGGACAATGTTCCCGGTGCCGCTGGGTGAGGCCGCCAGCTGGGACCCGACCCAGGTCCAGAACGACGAGTCGGTCTCGGCCGACGAGGCGGCCGCGGACGGGATCAAGTGGACGTTCAACCCGATGGTCGACATCAGCCGCGATCCCCGCTGGGGACGCGTGGTGGAGGGCGCCGGCGAGGACCCGTTCCTCGGCTCGGCGATCGCCGCCGCGAAGGTGGATGGCTACCAGGGCAATAACTACGCGGCGCCGGACAAGGTCGCCGCGACGATCAAGCACTTCGGCGGCTACGGCGCCCCCGTCGCCGGCCGCGAATACAACACGGTCGACATGTCGACCCAGCAGCTGTTCAACGAGTATCTGCCGCCGTACAAGGCAGCCGTCGATGCTGGCGCGGCGACGGTGATGAGCTCGTTCAACTCGCTCAACGGCGTGCCGAATACGGCCAACCCGTACCTGCTCACGCAGATCCTCCGCGATGAGTGGGGCTTCAGTGGAGCCACGCTGAGCGACTACCAGGCGGTCCAGGAGCTCGAGGAGTTTGGCTACGCGTCCGACGGCGCGGACGCCGCGCGCCTGGCGCTGACCGCTGGCGAGAACATCGAGATGGCGGTGAGTATGACCTCGACCAACCCGGTGTACGACACGTACGCGACCTACGGTCCGTCGCTCCTAATGTCGGGGAAGATCTCGATGGCGCAGCTCAACGACGCCGTCCGGCACGTGCTGACGCTCAAGTACCTGGCGGGAATGTTCAGCAATCCGTACCAGGGCAGCGACGCCCGCGTCGCCAGCGAAGAGCTGACCTCGCAGAACATCGCGACCGCGCGGAAGACCGCGGACGAGTCGATGGTCCTGCTGAAAAACGACAACCACGCTTTGCCGCTGAGCCCCACGGTGGGCAAGGTCGCCGTCGTCGGACCGTTGGGCGACGACCCGATCGATCAGCTCGGGCCGGACGTGCCGATCGGTTATGACACGTCATCGCCCAATTTCCAAGGCAACGACAAGATCGTGACGGTCAAGCAGGGGATCGCGAACGTGGTTGGGCAGACCAACGTCACTTCCGTGAACGGATGTGCGACGTTCACTGTCGCCGACCCCTGCAACGAGCCCGACACCGGGGCGGTGCAGACGGCCGCGCAGTCCTCGGCCGTGACGGTCATCGTGGTCGGTGAGCCGGCGGGCGATTCCGGCGAGGCCTCGTCGCGGAGCGACATCGGCCTGCCGGGGCAGCAGCAGGCGCTGATCGATGCGGTCAAGGCCACCGGAAGGCCATACGTGGTCGTGCTGATGAACGGGCGGCCGCTGACGATCCCGCAGCTGGGTGGGGATCCGACGACACACGCCGGTGGGGTGCCGGCGCTGCTCGAGGCGTGGTACCCGGGAACCACCGGAGGCGACGCTGTCGCGGACGCCCTCTTCGGGAAGGTCGATCCGGGCGGGAAGCTCCCGATGTCGTTCCCCCAGAACGTCGGCCAGGTTCCGATGTCCTACAACGAGCTCCCGACGGGCCGGCCGTACGATCCGAACAACAAGTACACGTCGAGGTACCTGGACGTGTCGAACGCGCCGGAGTTCCCGTTCGGGTACGGGCTGTCGTACACCACGTTCTCGATCTCGAGCCCGCAGATCCACCGATCGAGAGGCGGGAAGTTCACGGTCAGCACCAGCATCACGAACACGGGCTCGGTGCCGGGCGACGACGTCGTGCAGCTTTACCTCCACGAGGACGACACGAGCATCCTGCAGCCGGTCGAGAAGCTCGAAGGGTTCCAGCGGGTGTCGCTTGGGAAGGGACAGTCCCAGACGGTCACGTTCAAGCTCGGACCGCAGAACCTCGGGTTCTACGACAACAACGGGCAGTTCGGTGTCCAGCCGGGTCCGTTCAAGCTGTGGGTCGGCGACAGCTCGACCGCGGATGCGGGTACGCCCACGACGTTCACGGTCGGATGAGAGTCCGTGGATTGATCGCCGCCGCCATCATGGCGGCGGCGGTTCTCGTAGTGGCGGCGCCGGCGGGCGCCGCCACCTTCACCCCCCGGCAAAAGGCGGTCCTGCACGGGATCGCACAGGACACCTGGCGGTTCTACGGGGCCGACGTCGACCCGGTGACGCATTTGCCGCTCGACAACCTCGGCCCGGGCTCGGTCCGCGGCACGTACACGTCGGCGTCGAACGTCGGCGTGTACCTGTGGGCGGTCGTCGCCGCCCACGACATGGGATTGATCTCCGAGTCGCGGGCCGACCAGCTTGCGCGGGCGACTCTGAAAGAGGTCGCGGGACTCAAGCGCTACGACGGCTTCCTGTACCAGTGGTACGACACGGACAACGGGAACGTGTTATCGAACCCGGGGCAGGGCGACTGCACCGGTACCACGCCGGAGGAGAAGGACAGCTGCTGGTTCGTCTCGGCCGTCGACAACGGGTGGTACGCGACCGGGCTGATCGAGGTGAAGCGGGCCTTACCGGCGGTGCGCCGGCTCGCCGACTTGCTATTGGCGCCAATGGACTTCAGCATCTTCTACGACAACCGGGCGCAGACGGACTGCAACGTCAACGCCTCGCTCGGGGGTCAGCCGACGGGCCAGATGTACGGCGGCTTCTACGTCGACCAGGGGCCGGCCGGCTACCACAACGGGGCGCTGTACTCGGACCCGCGGATCGCGATGTACGTCGGGATGGGGCGCCACCAGATGCCCGGCGATGTGTGGTGGCGGACATGGCGAACCGACCCACCGCAGCGGTGCGCCACCGATCCGGCGCCGTCGTTCAGCCCCGGCACCGGCTACTGGCACACGTATACCGACCCGCAATCGGGCAAGCAGTTCCCCGTGTGGGCGGGTCACTACACGTATCCGGGGACGTCGCTCACGTTCGTGCCGACGTTCGCCGGCGGCATGTTCGAGGGGCTGATGGCGAACCTGGTCGTGCCCGAGACGACCTGGGGTCCGCACAGCTTCGGGCTCGACGACCTCCGCTGGGCGCAGGTCCAGGTCAAGTACGCGACCGACGAGCTGCACTACCCCGTGTGGGGGATGTCGCCGTCCTCGACCGCCGATGACACCGGGAACTACGGTGGCTTCGGCGTCGAGGGCCAGGCGTTCGGGTCGGGATCGCCGCTGGCGTGGTGCCTGACGTGCGCCACCGAGAACACGGTCAGCCCGCACGCCTCGGCGATCGCACTGCCGGTGCTGGGATCCGAGGCCGTCTCGAACCTCGAGAAGCTCCGGACTCTGTATCCCGGGATCTACACCTCCGACGGCGGCTTCTACGACGCCGTCAACCCGGTTACGGGTCAGGTTGGACACCGGCGGCTGGTGCTCGACCAGTCGATGATCATGGCGGCGCTGGACGACGCCCTCAACGGTGGCGCGCTACAGCGGTACTTCGCCGCCGATCCGGAGTCGTACGCCGCCAAGCTGTACCTAGGCACGGAGCGGATGTCGATCCACTGAGAAACGAGCGTTGCTGAAAGGCCCCACAGTGGGGCCTTTCAGCAACGCTCGTTAGGCAGCCATCTCGTTCAGGGCCGCGACGAGCGCGTCGACTTCGTCGACGCTGTTGTAGTGGATGAACCCGAGGCGAACGGCCTGGTCCGCGTAGCCGAGGCGCTGGTACAGCCCCAGCGAGTACCAGGAGTCGTGGGCCCAGACGCCCATGTTCTGCTCGGCCAGCCGGGTCGCGACGTCCGCAGCCGAGACCCCCGCCACGTTGATCAGGAACGTCGGGACGCGGCCCTCCATGCTCGGAAGGCCGTACACCGACACAGCGTCGGAGATCCCGGACAGGAACCGCTCGCCCAGCCCACGCTCGTAGGGAACGATCGCCTCGAAGCCGCCGATCGAGTCCAGGTACTCGAGCGTCGCGTTGAAGCCCGCGAGCAGCTCGTACGGCTGCGTCCCGGTCTCGAACCGGCGCCCCAGAGGGGTGGCCGGCGCCGGCCGGGCCTTGTACGGGCGCCACCGCTCGATCACCTCGGCGCGGCCGTACGCCATCCCGAGGTGCGGCCCGCAGAACTTGTACGGCGAGCAGATCAGGACGTCGGCGTCGATCTGGCGGACGTCGATCGGCTCGTGCGCGGCGTAGTGCACGGCATCGATCCACGCCAGCGCGCCGGCGTCGTGGGCGAGCTTGCACACGCGCTGGGCGTCGACGGTCGTGCCGATCGCGTTCGAGGCCCAGGCGAACGCCACCACCCGCGTCCGGGGTCCCAGTTTCGAAGCCAGGTCGTCGTAGTCCAGAGTGGTGTCGTCGAGCAGTTCGACGTGGCGTACGGTGAGGTCCCGGTCGTACGCGAGCTCGAGCCACGGCGCCACCCCGCCGTCGTGGTCCAAGGACGAGACGAGGATCTCGTCGCCGGCGGCGAACTCGCGTCCGGCGGTGCGCGACAGGGTGAAGTCGAGCGAGGTCATGTTCGCGCCGAAGATGACCTCGTGCGGCTCGCACCCGAGGAAACGCGCCGCCCCCGTCTCGGCGGTCTCCAAGATCCGCCCCACGCGCCGGCTGGTCTCATACCCGGCGCCGAGGTTCGCGCTGGCCTCGCGCAGCGTCCGCGCGATCGCGTCGCCGACCTCGTCGGGGACCTGCGAGCCGCCGGGTGCGTCGAAGAACATGAACCCTTGCTTCAGCGCGGAGAAGCGTTGACGAGCGGCGGCGACGTCGAGCTTGTCCGCGATCTGAGCCATCGATAGGCTCCTTCCTGTCGGTCGGGGTTCTCGAGGACCCCGCCGGTAAGACGGGGCTTAACGCATAACGCAATCGCAAGGTTAGTTGGCTTACTCTCACCCGGCGATGAGCGTCCGCGTCACACGCACCGCTAAGGCGAGCTGGCAAGGCGACCTGGCCGGTGGCGGTGGCCGGATCGGCGTGGGCAGCGGCGCCTACGAGGGGCCATTCACCCTCCGCGCCCGGGTCGAGGACGTCGAGCGCTCGACCAACCCCGAGGAGTTGATCGGCGCCGCGCACGCAGGCTGCTTCACGATGTCGCTCGCCAATCTGCTCAGCGAGTCCGGTCATCCTCCGGCCGACCTGGGCACGACGGCAGAGGTCCGGCTCGAGCAGCTCGACACCGGCTTTGCGATCACCAACATCGCGCTCGACACCGTCGGCGACGTGCCGGGGGTCGACGCCGACACGTTCGCGCGGCTCGCACAGCGGGCCAAGGACACCTGCCCGGTGTCGCGCGCGCTGGCCGGGACGGAAATCACGCTGGAGGCGAGGCTTGCCAGCGACTGACCCGGCGCCGGGGGGCCGGCGCACTGGGCTCGAACAGTCGGTGATCGAGTGCGCTCCCGGCAGCTCGATCAGCCGCGCCACCGGGGAGGCCGAGGAGGTCCTGTTCGTCCTCGTGGGCGAGGGGGAGGTGGCCCTCGACGGCGAACGCCACTCGGTCGGGCCCGAGACGGGCGCTTATTTCGCTCCCGGAGAGGAGTACGAGCTCAGCAACCGAAGTTCGCAGCCGATGCGCGTGGTCTCGGTGCGAATCTCCGATCCAGTCCCCGCCGACGCCGGCACCGACGGCGCCGGGCGGCGCACCGTCGTCCGCCGGCTCGCCGACCAGGAAGCGCACGACGCCACCACGGCACGCTGGTTCAGGATCGTCGCCGACCCCAGCACGGGCCTGCGGTCAGCGACTCACTTCGTCGGCTACATCCCGACCGAGCGCGCGCCGGAGCATTTCCACATCTACGACGAAGTCATCTTTGTGATTGAGGGAGAGGGCACATTGCACACCGGCGGCGGCCACACTCCGGTCGCCGCCGGCTCGTGCCTCGAGCTGCCGGCTCGGACCGTGCATTGCCTGGAGAACACGGGTGAGACCGTCATGCGTCTCGTCGCCGTGTTTCGGCCAGCCGGTTCGCCGGCGGCCGCGTATTACCCGGACGGCACTTCGGCATACCCCGGGACGCCGCCGGTCACGACCGCATGACCCAATGTCGTAATCGTGGTCTAAGGATCCATCCACAGGAGGAGTTCGAGCGTCAATGAAGGCACGCATCAGCCTCGCCGCCATGGCTCTGACCGCTTTGGTCGCAGCCGGCTGCGGGAGCAGCAGTAACAGCAGCACCACTTCGGCCAGCAGCGGGAGTTCGACTGCGGCCGCAAGCAGTGGCGGCAGTTCCAAGACCTGCACCGCGTCGATCGGCATCGAAGCCCCGATCACCGGCCAGGTGGCGGTACTCGGCGACGAGCAGCTGGCCTTCGCCAAGCTGGCCATAGCCGACGACAACAAGGCCAACGGCACCAACATCACCCTGGTCCAGGGCGATACCCAGCTGAACCCCGCGCAGGCGACCACGGTCACGCAGCAGTTCACCTCGAACTCGAAGATCGTCGGCGTCGTCGGTCCGGCGGGTAGTCAGGAAGTCCAGGCCGTGGGGCCGCTGATGGGCCGTGCCGGCCTCGCGTTCATCACGGGCTCGGCGACGAACCCGGCGCTGACGGACTCCGGCAAGAACCCGACGTTCTTCCGCGTGGTCTCCCGCGACGACGTCCAGGGGCCGCAGGACGCCGATTTCATCATCAAGCACCTCCACCCGAAGGCGTTGATGATCGTCGACGACCAGGAGGTCTACTCGACCGGTCTCGTGTCGTCGATGATCCCGGTGTTCCAGAAGGCCGGGATCAAGGTCGACCACGAGTCGGTCAGCCAGAAGGTCACGGACTTCTCCTCGCTGGTGGCGAAGGTCACGCCGGAGACGACTGTGGTCGTCCTGCCGTGGCAGGTAGCGGCCAACGGCGAGCAGTTCGGCAAGAACCTCCAGGAGCAGAAGAAGAACGCGACGATCGTCGGCACCGACGGTATGCAGTCCTCGTCGTTCACGATCCCGGGCTCGTACGTCTCGGCGTTCGGGCCTGACATCACGGCGATCCCGGCGGACGCGTCGATCGTGGCTGCGGCCAAGACCGCGTACCCGAAGTTCGGGACGTTCGGACCGCCCGTGTACGCGGCAACGCACGTACTCGACGAGGCGATCGCCACCGCGTGCAAGTCGGGCACCCCGACGCGCGCGTCGGTGCTGGCGGCGGTCAAGGCCACCGCAGAGCCGACGTCGATCCTCGGGCAGCCGATCCACTTCAACACCAAGGGCGACCTGATCGGTGCGAAGTGGTTCCTGTTCAAGATCAACCAGTCGGGCAAGTACGTCCTGGTCACGAACTCGTAACCAGCTGAGGGTGACGCTCCCGCGGCGCGCGCACTGAGCGCGCGCCGCGGCCGGGCGTTAGGGTTGCGCAAGGACTGGCGACGCATGCGTTTCTTCATCCAGGAGCTGGTGAACGGCATCACCCAGGGCAGCCTGTACGCGCTGATCGCGCTGGGCTACTCGATGGTTTACGGCGTCCTGAAGCTCCTGAACTTCGCCCACGGGGACCTGTACATGGTCGGGGCGTTCATCGGCTACTTCGTGATCCAGTGGTTCGGCGGGCCGACGGCCCTGACCATCCCGGTGCCGTTGCTGCTCCTGTTCATGTTCCTGCTCGCCGGCGGCGGCGTGGGCGCGCTCGGCGTCGCGATTGAGCGCTTCGCGTACCGGCCGTTGAGGGATGCCCCGAGGATCGCGCCGCTGATCACCGCGCTCGGGGTTTCGTTCTTCCTCGAGAACGCGATGCTGCTCCTGTTCGGGGCGTCGTACCGCGAGTACAACACGAGCACGTTCATCTCGTTCTCGACCGGCATCCACATCGGCATTCTCAACATCGACATCGTGCGGATCATGGTGATCGTGGTGAGCGTGCTGTTGATGATCGGTCTGACCCTGCTCGTCAACCGGACCACGCTCGGGAAGCAGATGCGGGCTGTCGCCGCCGACCGCGAGGCCGCCGAGATGCTCGGGATCGACGTCGACTACGTGATCGCGGCAACGTTCTTCATCGGGTCGGCGCTCGCCGGGATCGCGGGCGTGATGGACGGGCTCGCGTTCAACACGATCTACACGCTGATGGGCTTCGTCGCCGGCCTGAAGGCGTTCACCGCCGCCGTCGTCGGCGGCATCGGCTCGATCCCGGGTGCGATGCTCGGCGGGCTGTTGATCGGCATCGCCGAGTCGATGGTCACCGGCTACATCTCCTCGACGTACACGAATCTGATCGTGTTCGGGATCCTGATCGTGATGATGCTGGTGCGCCCGAGCGGGCTGCTCGGCAAGGTGCCGCTTCAAAAGGTTTAGGGATGAGCGTCGAGCCGCAAGACCCCTCGGGCACCGTCCCCAAGGACCCCGCGGGCGCCCCGCCGACCGACCCCTCGATCGGCGCCGACGAGTGGGTCGCGCGCCGCGCCGGCCGCCGCGAGTACGCGTCCGGCTGGCTCGGCGACGCCCAACGGCTCTCAGAACGAGTCGGGTGGTGGCCGAAGCTAGGGCTGGCCGCGCTATTCGGGCTGATCGTGCCGCTCCTGACGACGAACGACTTCCAGCTTCAGGTCGGCATCAACGCGCTGCTGCTGGCGCTGCTGGCCCTCGGGCTGAACATCTCGGTCGGCTGGGCGGGACTGCTCGACCTGGGCTACATCGCGTTCTACGGATTCGGCGCGTACAGCTTTGCGCTGCTGTCGTCGAACCAGTTGAACTCACCGACCGGCATCCACCTGGCCGCATACATCTCGATCCCGGTCATCGCGGTCGGCGCCGCGTGCCTCGGGCTGATCGTCGGCCTGCCGTCGCGGCGATTGATCGGCGACTACTTGGCGATCCTGACGCTGTTCTTCGGCGAGGCGTTCGTCGAGTTCACCAACAACGTCGCCCCGAGCGTGTTCGGAGGTCCGAACGGGATCACCGCGATCGATCCGATCCGGGCCTTCGGCCATTCGATCACCACCAACAAGGGCTACTTCTACTTCCTGCTGGTGCTGCTCGTCCTGAGCGCGGCCGCGCTTCACCTGCTCGACAACTCCCGCACCGGCCGCGCGTGGCGTGCGGTCCGCGAGGATCCGCTGGCAGCCGGGATGATGACGATCCCCGTCAACCGCGTGAAGCTGATGGCGTTCAGCTTCGGCGCGATCGTCGCGGCGCTCGCCGGGACCGTGTTCGCCGCCCAGCAGATCAACGTGTTCCCAACGGACTTCGACACTCCGTACCTGATCCTGATCTACGCGGCACTGATCCTCGGCGGCGCCGGCAGCATCGGCGGCGCGATCCTCGGGGGCCTGCTCCTGTCGGTCCTGCTCGACGGCTTCCTGCGCAGTCCGACCGAAGCCGGCTACCTCTTCTACGGCGTGATCCTGCTGACGATGTTCGTCAAGATCCGCCCGTGGCGGCGGCTCGGTGTGATTCTGGGGGCGACGGCCGTCCTCGGGATCGTTGTGCACACGATCGTCGAAGCGATCAGCAAGACCGCCGTCGCCGGCGGCCCGCAATCGACCGGCTGGATCGCGGACGCCGTCCACAACTGGGTCGTTGTCCCCCAGAATCCGACGACCGCCGGGAACATCGGCTTCGTCGTGCTCATCTGCCTGGCCGTCGCGCTCCGGCAGATCAAGAGCCAACGCACCCGGGATGTGGTGCTGGTCCCGACGCTGTATCTGGCGGCATGCGTGTGGGAAGGCGTGCTCGTCGCCCAGCCTTCGATCACGCGCCAGATCCTGATCGGCGCGATCCTGATCGTGATGATGAACGCGCGGCCACAGGGGCTGCTCGGCGAGAAACGCGTCGAGGTGGTCTGAGTGTCCACTGACGGTCCCCCGGTCATTGAGCTCGACAAGGTGTCGCTCGCATTCGGCGGCCTGAAGGCGCTGACCGAGCTCGACCTGGTCGTCGACTCGCGCGAGATCGTGAGCGTGATTGGCCCGAACGGCGCCGGCAAGACCACCGTGTTCAACGTGATCACGGGCGTGTACGAGCCGACGGAGGGCGAGGTCCGGTTCCTCGGCGAGAGCATCGGCGACAAGGCGCCGCATCAGATCACGCGCAAGGGGATCGCGCGGACGTTCCAGAGCCTGCGCCTGTTCCTGAACATGTCGGTGATCGAGAACGTGATGGCCGCGACCTACGGCAACACCAAGGCGATGCCGTGGGAGTCGATCCTGCGTCTCCCTCGGGCCCGGCGCGAGGAACGCGAGGTCCGCGAGCTCGCCGAGGAGGTGCTGTCGTTCTTCGGTCAGCGGCTCGCCGGCTACCGCTGGGAGCAGCCCGCCTACAGCCTGTCGTACGCGAACCGGCGGCGCCTCGAGATCGCCCGGGCGCTCGCGACCCGGCCGAAGCTGCTCCTGCTCGACGAGCCGGCAGCCGGGATGAACCCGAACGAGACGCACGAGGTCACCGAGATCATCGGGCGCCTGCGGGACGAGCTCGGCCTGGCGATCCTCGTGATCGAGCACGACATGCACGTCGTCGAGGGAATCTCCGACCGCGTCGTCGCCCTCGACCACGGCGTAAAGATCACCGAGGGCACGTTCGAGCAGGTCGCCAGTCACCCGGCGGTCGTCGAGGCATACCTGGGCCGCGATCCCGAGGCGCTTGCCGAGGCCTGATGCTGCTCGAGCTCGACAACGTCACGACCTACTACGGCCAGATGCGGATCCTCGAGGGGATGTCGCTCGCGGTCGACGCCGGCGAGCTCGTGTGCCTGCTCGGCGGCAACGCGTCGGGCAAGTCGACCACGCTGAAGACGATCCTCGGGATCGTCCGCCCTCGCTCGGGCCGCGTGCTGCTCGAAGGTGAGGACGTGACGAGCTGGCCGGTGGCGCAGAGGATCGCCAACGGGCTCGCGATCGTTCCCGAGAACCGGCGGCTGTTCGGCGACATGACCGTGCGCGAGAACCTCGAGCTGGGCGCGGTCCTCCAGGACCGGAGCACGTTCGACGCCGACCTCGAGCGCGTTCAGACGCTGTTTCCACGCCTCGAGGAGCGCAAGAGCCAGCTTGCCGGCACGCTGTCGGGCGGCGAGCAACAGATGGTCGCGATGGGTCGCGCGTTGATGTCCCGGCCTCGGCTGCTGCTGATGGACGAGCCGTCGATGGGCCTGTCGCCGGCGCTCGTGCAGCAGAACTTCCGGATCATCAAGGAGGTCCACGACTCGGGGGTGGCGGTCCTGATGGTCGAGCAGAACGCGACGATGGCGCTGTCGATCGCCGACCGCGGGTACGTGCTCTCGACCGGCGAGATCGTGCTGCGCGGCCAGGCGTCGGAGCTGCTCGGGCACGAGGACCTCAAGCGGGCCTACCTCGGGCGGTGAACCGCTCGCTGTCCGCGGAGCTGACCCGCGAGCACGCGGCCGAGCTCGACGCGCGCGATCCGTTGCGCCCGTTCCGCGAGCGGTTCGTGATCGACCCCGAGGTGGTGTACCTCGATGGCAACTCGCTCGGGTGCCTGCCGCGGGCGACGGCATCGCGGCTGGAAGATCTCGTCGGCGAGGGCTGGGGCCGGCGTGGCGTCCGGGGCTGGGACGAAGGATGGCTCGAGCTCCCAATCGAGATCGGCGACCGACTCGGCGCGGCTGCGCTCGGGGCCGCGCCCGGGACAGGTAGTAATTGGCGACTCGACCACGGTGTGCTTCTACAAGCTCGTCTGTGCGGCGCTCGACGCGCGGCCCGGGCGCTCACAGATCATCACCGACCGCGACAACTTTCCCACCGACCGGTACGTGCTCGAGGGCGTGGCAAACGCGCGCGGCCTTCGGCTCGTATGGCTCGACGGCGATCCCGAGACGGTCACCTCGCTGATCGGCCCGGACACCGCGCTCGTCACGTTCTCGCACGTCTCCTACAGGTCGGCGCGGATCGCCGACATGGCTTGGATCAACCGGGTCGTGCGTGAGGCAGGCGCGCTGATGCTGTGGGACCTCAGCCATAGCGCCGGCTCCGTGCCCATATCGCTCGATGGCGACCGCGTCCCGCTCGCCGTGGGCTGCACTTATAAATATCTAAATGCCGGTCCAGGGGCGCCCGCGTACATGTATGTGTCCGGCGAGCTCCAGTCAGAGCTCCGCCAGCCAATCTGGGGGTGGCTCGGGCGGCGCGACCCGTTCGAGATGGCCCCCGGGTACGAGGCCGCTGCCGGGATGCGCGGGTTTCTGTCGGGAACGCCGCCGGTGCTCGCGCTGGCGGCGGTCGACGAGGGCGTGCGGCTCGTCGCCGAAGCGGGGATCGACGCAATCCGGGCCAAGGGGATCGCGCTCACGCAGCTGGCGATCGCGCTCGCGGACGAGCGACTCGCGACCGTGCGCGTCGCGTCCCCGCGCGACCCGGCGCGGCGCGGGGCGCATGTGGCGCTGTCGCATCCGGACGCGCGGGGACTGTGTGCGCGGCTGATCGAGCGAGGGGTGATCCCGGACTATCGGCGTCCCGACGTGATCCGGTTCGGGTTCTCGCCGCTGACCACGCGGTTTGTCGACGTGTGGGACGGGATGCAGGCGCTGCGCGAAATGACCGCTACGGCCGCGCCTCCAGGATAAGGTTGAACGGCGTCTCGGCCGCCCGCCGGAACCGTGTGAAGCCGCCCTGGGTCACAACGTCGCGGAGGCGAGCCTCGCCGGCCTGGGCACCGAGCGCGAGGCCGACCTCCTGGGCCAGCGACGCCGGCGTGCAGATCACCGTCGACGCGCCGTAGAACACCCGTCCGACCGGGTTGAGGTTCGACGCGAGATCGTCGCCGGCCATCGGCTCGACGATCATCCACGTGCCGTCGCCGTCGAGCGAGTCGAGCACGTGGGCCGACGCCCCCACGGGATCGCCCATGTCGTGCAAGCAGTCGAACACGCATACCAGGTCGTACCCATGGCCCGGGTACTCCTTGGCCGCGGCCTGCTTGAACCGAATCCGATCGGCGACGCCGGCCTCGGCCGCCGCCTCCGCGGCGCGTTCGAGCGACGGCGCGTGATAGTCGAACCCGTAGAACTCGCTGTTCGGGAACGCCTGGGCCATGATCACGGTCGAGGCGCCGTGGCCGCATCCGACGTCCGCCACCTTCGCGCCGCGCTCGAGCTTGGCGACGACCCCGTCGAGCGCGGGCAGCCACTCAGCCACCAGGTGCGCGCGGTAGCCCGGGCGGAAGAACCGCTCGGTCCCGCGGAACAGCCGGTGGTCGTGCTCGTGCCAGCCGAAGCCGGCGCCGGTCTGGAACGCTTCGAGGATCTTCTCCTCATCGGCGTACAGCGAGGCGATCGACTCGAAAACCCCGAGGATGTAGAACGGGCTGTCCTCGTAGGCGAGCGCGAGCGCGTGCTCCTCAGGCAACGTGAACGTGTCGCTCTCAGCGTCATAGGTCACGTAGCCGCCGGCGGCCTGGTTGGCCAGCCACTCACGAACGTAGCGCTCGCCGGCCCCCGCGCGCTCGGCCAATTGCGCCGATGTCAGCGGACCAGCACCGGCCATCGCCCGGTACAGACCGAGCTTCTCGCCGATCACCATCAATGGGGCGCTGATGATCGCGCCCATGTCTCCGAGCGCCTTGCCCATGAAAGCTTCGAGCTTGGCCTCGTCGATTGCGGTCGCACCCATGGCGACCCCCTTTGACTCCGCGCTCCCGAACCCCGGTATCGGGAGCTATTAGGAGGAAAACCTACCGGGAGCCCGGTTAGAAATGTGTGAAATACACCTCACCCAGCCGGCGAGATCGTGAGCATGGCCGCGCTCGCCCGAGGCAGGGTTACGGAGTAGTCGCCGTTCGCCGGCGTGACGGTGGTCACGTTGGAGGGCCCGCTCAAAAGCCCTGTCGTGGTGGCGGTGCCGAAGCCCTGGCCCCCGAGGGTCACGCCCGTCCGCGCCGAGACGCCGGGCGCCCGCAGGCGCTCGAGCGTGGCGGTGGCGGTGGCGCCGGGGATCCGGACGGCGATCGTCCGCGACTGCGCCGTGTAGTCATTGATGAGCACGACGTGGATCGTGCCGTCGGGCGTGCGCGTCGCCCACGCCCGGACGTTGCCGAGCGCGCCCGAGGTATGCAACAGGTGCGCGCCGGCCGGGGCCGCCTGGGCGAACATCAAGAGGCCGTAGTACTCGGGTGCGGCGAACCCGCTCCACTTGCCGGCGCTGTGGGTGAACGTGAACAGCTCGTACGGGGCCCCCGGATACGTGTGGATGTTGACCCCGTCGACGCCGACGCGGGCCATCTGGAAGACCGCGTCGAGTGCCCACAACGCGGACCCGAAGGTGTTGGTGATCCCGGGCGCGGTGCCGCACGACAACGAGTTCATCTCGTCTATCCGCAGCGGTATATGACGCGCGTGGGCGACCCCCACGAACCGGGCAATGCTGTTCGCGAGTCCTTGCGACGCGGCAGGCGAGAGGAAGTGCGCGAGCGTCGGGTACTGGGGCTCGGACGGTCGGATGAAGCAGCTCTGGAGCGGATATTTGTGCAGCGTGGCCACCCGGACCCTCGATTGGGCGCGCAGGAAAGTCGGAAGGTCTGGGATCCAGTGCGGGCCACCGGTCGCGGGTCCGACTAGCGCAAGCTTGGGCACGGACCCTCCGATTCGCGAGAAATCGTGCAGGTAGTCGGAGAAGTCGTAGCCCGCCGGGCGGCCGTTGACGTGCTGGCCGTTCGGGAGTCGGTAGAACGAGAAGCTCCCGTACAGCTCGGGTTCGTTCCCGAGCTCTACGCCTTCGATCGAGCCGGCACCGATCCCGGCCATGAGCGTCTTCGCTTCTGCCGAGGCATCGGCCGCGCTGCCCAGCTCGAGGTTGATCCCGAGGATCAGTCGGGCGCCGAGCGCGCGCGTGAGCGCGGCCGTCACGTGCACCCAGTCATTCGTGAGCGAGTACCTGATCCCGTTGGGCTTGGGCACCCCTGGCACCGGCCACCACGTCCAGTCGGTCGTGTCGCCGCCGATCCGCAGCTCGGGCGCCTGTCCCGGCGTGAGGTTGCGGATCAGCTGCTCGAACACCGGGTTGATCGCGTTCGGGTCGCTGCCGGCGTAGGCCTCGACCGCCGGGTACTCGAGCGACAGTCCGAGGAACCCGGGCTGGATCGCGCGCCCCGCGGTCGAGGTGGCCACGGTCAGCGACAGCGTTCGGCCGGCGGCGGCGTCCGCGGCGTCCGCAGCGTCCGCGGCGTCACGATCGTGCGCGCTGGTCCCGCGCGAGGCGACGAGGCCCCCAACGACGGCGACGACGAGGATCGCGAGCAGCGCTAGGGCTGTGAGGCGTCGGCGCGGCGGGGAGCGCACTCCGGCTAACGGTGCCACACCGGGCGGCGGTCCGTCACCCCGACAGCACGGCGACGCCCATCAGCTCGACGAGCGCGGTGGGCTCAAACAGCTCGGTCACCCCGAACAGCCCCATCGCCGGGTAGTGGCGGCCGAAGTGCTTGCGCCACGCCGTCCCGATCGCGGGTCGCGCCTCCTTATAGGCGGCCACGTCGGTCACGAACACCTGGAGCGAGACGAGGTGCTCCGGCTCGCCACCGGCGGCGCGGAGCGCGAGCACCAGATTGCCCAACGCGCGTTCGAATTGCTCGCCGAAGGTTTCCCCGCTGCCAATCTGGCCGGCCAGATACACGGCGGTCCCTCCGGCCACGACGGCGTGCGAGAAGCCGCTGGGCTCGCCGAGCTCGGGTACGTTGACGATTCGGTGCGGTGTCATGGCGCGTCTGGACGCGCACGATACCCCTGAGCCTCCTGGCGCGGCGCCGACGATCCCGGTCCCCGGCGCCGCACGCCCGACGATACTCGACATAGAAGTCCGGAGCAACGTCAGGTATTCTCGCGCGGAGCCACGGTGGCGACGGAGAGCACCTATTGGAACCCTAAGAGCGAGACCCTTGATCGGGACCGGATCGAGGCGCTCCAGCTCGCCAAGCTGCGCCGCCAGTGCGAGTGGGCGGCCGCGAGGAGCCCGTGGTATCAGCGTCGCTTTGCCGACGAGGGGTTCGGCCCGGCGCAGCTCGCGTCAATCGACGATCTCCGCCGGGCTCCGTTCCTGACCCGGGACGAGTGGATGGCCTCGCAGGACGCGGCGCCGCCGTACGGCGAGATTCCGGTGATCGGGGGCGAGGGGGCGATTCGCATCCACACCACCTCGGGGACGACCGGTCGTGGCCCGCTCCGGGCTCTCGACTCGCGCAAGGACTGGGCCTGGATCGCCGAGATGTGGTGCTACGGGATCTGGGGTTGCGGAGTACGGCCGGACGACGTTGCCTACATTGCGTTCGGGTACGGGTCGTTCATCGGCTTCTGGGGCCTTCACTACGCGATGGAGAAGATCGGCGTCCTCAACGTGCCGGGCGGCGCGCAGACCACCGAGGCGCGGGTGCTCCAGATCATCGATTTCGGCGCCACCGTGGTCGCGGCCACGCCGACGTACGCGATCCGTCTGGCCCAGGAGGCGGATCGGCTCGGCGTCGACCTGCGCGGTTCGAAGGTCAGTCGCCTGATCCTGTCCGGCGAGCCGGCGGGCTCGATTCCGCAGACCAAGGCGCTGATCGAGGATCTGTGGGGGGCCAAGGCGTACGACACCGCGGGCATGACCGAGATCGGGACGATCATGGTGTTCGAGTGCTCCCACCAGCCCGGCGGCACGCACATCATCGAGGACCAGGTGCTCGAGGAAGTGCTCGATCCGGTGTCGCTCGAGCCGGTGGGCTACGGGGAGCGAGGCGAGCGCGTAGTGACGTCGTTCGGCCGCGGGACGATCCCGCTGCTCCGCTACCGAACGGGCGACCTCGTGTGTCGCGTTCCGGCTGCGACCTGCTCGTGCGGGCGCGGGTTCGACATCTACGAGGGCGGGATCCTCGGGCGCGTCGACGACATGAAGCTGATCCGGGGGACCAACGTGTACCCACGGGCGATCGAGGCGATCGTTCGTGAATTCCCCGAGGTCGAGGAGTTCCAGACCGTGGTCTTCCACGAGGGGATCCGCGACGAGATCAAGCTGCGGCTCGAGCTCGGTCCGGAGTCATCGGCAGAAGCATGGGAGCACCTGCGCGTCGAGCTACACCGCCGGCTCGCCCACGCCCACGAAGGGCTGAACTTCCAGATCGAGCTCGCCGGCGCCGGCGAGCTTCCACGGTTCGAGCTCAAGGCCAAGCGGATGATCGACCTGCGCGACTCGCCTACCGCTCCGATGGCGGGGCTGAAGTGACCGTCGATCTGCTCGGATCCGAGCTCAGTCCGGAGGAGCAGCGCCTGCTCGCGGTCTACGAGGAGCTGAAGGCGCTGTCCGCCGAGGACCTGCCGCCCAACGCACACGCCGGCGTCCTCGCATCGCTCGCGCTGATGCACAACGTGGTCAACGGGCTCGCGCTCGAATACGAGCACCTGACCGATCTCGGGGCGTGACGGGCTCGCGATGAAGATCGCTGTCTGCGGCGCGGGCCCGGCCGGGCTCTACTTCTCGATCCTGATGCGGAAGATCCGCCCGGACTGCGAGATCGCTGTTTACGAGCGCAATGCGCCGACGGATGCGTTCGGGTTCGGGGTTGTGTTCTCCGACGAGACGCTCACGGTGTTCGAGCACGCCGATCCCGAGACGTACTCGCAGATCGCCGAGCAGTTCACGCGCTGGACCGACATCGACATCCACCATCGCGGCGCGCGGACGACGTCCGGCGGCCACGGGTTCTCCGCGCTCGGCCGGCGGGAGCTGCTCCGGATCTTGCAGGAGCGGGCCGTCGCGCTCGGCGTGGACGTGCGGTTCCGCTCGGAGGCCCCGGCGTTGTCCGAGCTCGGCGGGGCGGATGTGATCGTGGGGGCCGACGGCGCCTCGAGCGCGGTCCGCACCGCGCTCGCGCGGGACTTCGTCCCTGTGCTCGACCGCCGGCACTGCCGGTACATCTGGCTCGGTGCCGATGTCGCCTTCGGGGCGTTCAAGTTCTTCATCGCCGAGACCGAGCACGGCGTGGTTCAAGCGCACGCCTACCCGTATGACGAGCGGATGAGCACGTTCATCGTCGAGATGCACGAGCGCACGTGGAAGCGGCTCGGGCTCGGCGACCGGTCGGTGGAGGAGAACGTCGCGTGGTCCTCGGAGCTGTTCGCGGACGCGATCGAGGGTCACCGGCTGTATTCGAACAACTCGCGGTGGATCAACTTCGTCACCGTGCGCAACCGACGATGGTGTGTCGACAACGTCGTGCTGCTCGGTGACGCCGCGCACACCGCGCACTTCTCGATCGGCTCGGGGACGAAGCTCGCGATGGAGGACGCGGTGTCGCTCGCATGGGCGTTCCGATCTCACGGCGACGATGTGGTTGCCGCGACATCCGCCTACGAGGCCGAGCGGCGCCCGGTCGTCGAGAGCACGCAGCGTGCCGCCCAGGCGTCGCTCGAGTGGTTCGAGGGCATCGGCCGGTACGTCGAACAGCCGCGGCTTCAGTTCGCGTTCAACCTGCTCACGCGGTCCCGACGCGTGACGTATGAGAATCTGCGGCTGCGCGATCCCGGGTTCGTCAGCGCCGTGCATCCGGATCCGCGGCCGCCGATGTTCACGCCGCTGCGGTTGCGGGGGTTGGAATTGCGGAATCGGGTGGTCGTCTCGCCGATGGACATGTACTCGGCCGACGACGGAACGCCCGGTGACTTCCATCTCGTGCACCTGGGCGCGCGGGCGCTTGGTGGCGCCGGGTTGGTCATGACCGAGATGATCTGCGTGTCTGACATCGGGAGGATCACGCCCGGGTGCGCCGGCATGTACCGGCCCGACCATGTCGACGCATGGAAGCGAATTGTCTCGTTCGCTCACGCGCATGGCGGATGCGCTGTGGGCGCACAGATCGGGCACTCGGGGCGGAAGGGCTCGACGAAGCTGATGTGGGAGGGCATGGACGAGCCCCTGCCCAGTGGTCGTAACTGGGAGGTGATCGCGCCGTCGGCGGTCGCGTATGGCCCGCGCAACCAGGTGCCCCGAGCGATGACGCGCGATGACATGGACGTGGTACGTGCTCAATTCGTGTCGGCGTGTCGCGGGGCTTTGCAGGCCGGGTTCGATTTGCTCGAAATTCACATGGCACACGGCTATCTGCTGTCGAGCTTTCTGTCACCCGTGTCGAACCTCCGCGACGACGAATACGGCGGGTCTCTGGAAGGACGCGCGCGGTTCCCGCTCGAGGTGCTCGACGCGTGTCGCGCGGTGTGGCCCTCGGAGAAGCCTCTGAGCGTGCGCATCTCGGCGACCGACTGGGTGCCGGGAGGCTTCGGTGCGGACGACGCGGTCGCGCTCGCGCGGATGCTGGCCGCCCACGGTTGTGACCTCGTCGACGTGTCATCGGGGCAGGTGACGCCATTGGAGAAGCCCGCCTTCGGGCGCAGTTACCAGACGCCGTTCGCCGATCGGATCCGGCACGAGGTGGGCATCCCGGTGGTCGCGGTCGGCGCGATCTCGAGCTACGACGACGTGAACACGATCATCGCCGCCGGCCGCGCCGACCTGTGCGCGCTCGCGCGGCCGCACCTGTACGACCCGGCGTGGACCCTCCACGCCGCGGCCGACCAGGAGTTCGACATGGAGGCGTGGGTGGGCGGGTGGGTGCCTCAATATAAAGCGGGATCTCGTAAGCCGCCGGCCGGGCGCGACCGCGTCCGGTCAGATCTCGAGCGGACGTTTGACGAGGTCACACTGATCTCGTCGGACGCGCACGTGTGAGTACCGGCGTGCGCGCGTGACCAGCGGCGAGCCCCTTCAACCGCAGGATCTCGTCGTCACGCTGCTCGGGACGTATGTGCGCCCGTTCGGGCGGACGGTATGGTCGGGCGGACTCGTGATGCTGCTGCGCGAGTTCGGGTTCTCCGACGGCGCTGCCCGCGCGGCGCTGACGCGGCTAGTCCGGCGGGGGCTGATCGAGCGTGTGCGCTCCGGGCGGATGGTCCACTACCACCTGACGCCGCGATGCGAACGCCTTCTGATCGAGGGCGACGGACGGATCTTCACCCTCGGCAGGCTGCCCGCGGACGCCGGACCGTGGACGGTCCTCTGGCACCAGATCCCCGAGGAGCGGCGGCTCGAGCGGACCCGGCTCGGCCGGCGGCTGCGCTTCCTCGGGTTCGGGTCGGTGCAGGACAGCGTGTGGGTCTCCCCCCACGACCACTGTGCCGAGGTGGTCGAGTTGGTCGGCGAGCTCGGCGTGGCCGAGTTCGCGACGGTGTTCCTGGCGCGCGTCGGCTCGGCGCTCGGGCTCCCCGCGCTCACGAGTCGGGCATGGGATCTGAGCGGGCTCGCCGAGCGCTACGAGGCGTTCTGCTCGGGCTTCGAGCGGTACCTGGCACCCGAGGCGCTGTCCGATCGGGAGGCGTTTCTCGTCCGCACCCGGCTGATGCACACGTTCCGCGCGTTCGCGCAGCTAGACCCCGAGCTGCCAGACGAGCTCGCGCCTCTGTCGACCCCGCGCACGCGGGCCGCGGACATCTTCGACGGGCTGTACACGGAGCTGGCGGCGCCGTCGCAGCGTCACTTCGACGCTGTGACGGCGGCGCCGGCGCTGAGCGCCGCTAGCCCTTAGGCACGAACGCGAACACGCGGCTCGGGCTGCCGGTGCCGCCGACGAGCCGGAGCGGCGAGACCACGAGCAGCGCGCCGCTGACCGGCAGCTTGTCGAGGTTCGCAAGCTGCGTGAGCCCGAGTCGGCCGGCGCCGAGCAGGAAGTTGTGGAGCGGGAACGGCGGGTCGAAGCTGTGCGCGGCGCCGGCGTCGATCCCGACGGTCTCGGTCCCGAAGCCAAGGATCTGACGGGTTTCCGCCAGCCATCGGGAGGCCTCGACGTCCGGCCCCGGCGTCTGCGGCCCTCGTGGTCCGGAGTTCAGGAACGCGTTCTGGTCCTGCGCTCGTGACTGCCAGCCGGTGCGGAACAGAACCCACGCGCCGTCGGGGATGCGCCCGTTCTCGGCCTCCCAGACCTCGAGGTCGGCGACGGTCAGCAGGTAGCCGTTGTCGGCCTCGGTCTCGGCGGTCTTGTCGACCACGCACGCCGGCCCGACCAGCTCGTTGGGGCCGAGCGAGCCCACGTCGGCGCCATCCTTGCCCGTGACCCAGTGGATCGGCGCGTCGAGATGCGTGCCGACGTGCTCGCCGATCGTCAGCGTGTACCACGCCCACGCGGGGCCGCGGTCGTCGTACCGACTGATCTCCTCGCGGGACAGCCCGGGGGTGTTGGCGAACGGCGGCGGGAGTTGGATCACCGGCGTCGACTCGCTGAGCGGCTGAGTGCAGTCGACGATCTCGATGCTGCCGTTGCTGAGCGCTTCGAGCAGGGCGGTCGCGGGCTGGGTGGTGGACATTCATGTTCTCCTTAGTGGTGTCAGCCGGCGCGGAACGCCTCTTCGAGCCACTCCGCGCAGATCGTCGGGTTCACCTTCACATCGAGCACCAGCGGGCCGTGGGGGTTGACGAGCCACTCCTCGACGACCGCCAGGTCCTCGGTCCGGCGGACGGTGGCGGCCTTCGCGCCGGCGGCGCGCGCGATCCCCGCGAGGTCGGCGTCCGGGAAGCGGACAAGCGAGACGTCGTGGCCCATCGGTGCGAAGTGGTGGACCTCGGCGCCGTACGCGGCGTCGTCGTAGATCATCACGAGCAGCGTCAGCTTCAGCCGCGCCGCGGTCTCGAGCTCGGCGAGCGCCATGAACGCGCCGCCGTCGCCGATCGCGGCGACCGTCGGACGGTCAGGCTGCGCGATCGCGGCGCCGATCGCGTTGCCGAGGCCGAGCCCGACGGCCTGGAACCCGTTCGGGAACAACCACGAGCGCGCGTCGGGGACGTCCAGGAACATCGACGGGTAGCCGAGGAAGTGGCCGGAGTCGACCGCGACGGCGCGGTCCTTCGGCAGAAGCTCGTTGAGCGCGATGCTTACCGTGCGAGGGTCGATCCACTCGTCGGTCGAGGCCTCCTCGTAGGGGTCGTCGCGCCAGCGGTGGGTGGCGATCTCGTTCGCCAGTTCCGGGGTGCGGAAGCCCTCGTTTAGGTGGCCTCGGTTCGTGAGCTCGTTGGTGAGCGCCGTCGCGGTCGTCTTGGCGTCGGCGATGATCGCGACGTGGGCCGGCCGGTTGCGCGAAATCGCACTCGGCTCGGTGTCGATTTGGATGACGCGAGCATCGGCGCCGATCATCGCCCCATGCTTGGTCGTCCAGTGGTTGGCCGACGCGCCGACTACGAGCACGGCGTCGGCCTGGGGAAGCAGTTCGGCGGCGAATGGGCTCGCGAATCCGCCGGAGATGCCCAGCGCGTACGGGAGATCGGCGAACAGGCCGTTGGCGGGTGCGGACGTCGCCAGCACCGCGCCGATCGCCTGCCCGAGGCGTTCGAGTTCTCCTCGCGCGCCGGCCAGGACCGCGCCGCGGCCGGCGATGATGGCGGGCCGGCGTGCCGCGGTCAGGAGGTCTGCGGCTGCTTTCACCGCGTCTGTCGCCGGCTCGGGGGGGCTGAGTGGCGGTAGCGGCGGTCGCGACGGCTCGGTCTGCCCGGCGGGCTGCGGCTGGATGTCGATCGGCAGCATCAGCACGACCGGCCGGCGCTCGGTCAGCGCCCGCTGGTAGGCGCGCGCGGCGTCATCGGCGGCGGTCTTCGGCCCGTGCACCCGGTCGGCGATCGCCCCCACCGACTCGACCAGGTCGTGCTGGTCGATCCGGAAGTTCGAGGTCAGCGCCGCCGCGGGTGTCTCGCCGGCGAGCACCAGCACGGGCGTGCGGCTCTTGGCGGCCTCGGCGAGCCCGGTCATGGTGTTGGTCAGACCTGGGCCCTGGTGGACGCTGACCACGCCGACCCGGCCGGTGACCCGCGCGTACCCGTCGGCCATGCAAGTCGCGCTCATCTCGTGGCGGGCAGGGTGAAACTGAGCGCCGTGCCTGACCAGCGCATTGGTCACCACCAGGTTGCCGCTCCCGAGCACACCGAACGCGTCCTTGACCCCGAGGGCAGCGATCGTGGCGCCGACAACGTCGGCCACCGATGAGTGTGTCCGGCCTGGCGAGTCTGTAGCTGCATGTGCCGCCACGCTTGGCTCCGGCCCATTGACGCCCGGCTCAGGGGAAACCTCGACCTCGCTCACGAGGAGGCCCATGCTAACTCTCGCCGCTGGGGCGGGTCGACCGATCTCGTAGTGTGGGCCGCATGAGTTCCGAGGTCCCTGCGATCACCGTCCGCGGTCTCGTGAAGTCGTTCGGCGAAGTCAAGGCGCTCGCCGGCGTCGATCTCGACGTCACCGCGGGGACGGTGCTCGGTCTGCTCGGGCCCAACGGCGCCGGCAAGACGACGTTCGTGCGCGTGCTCACGACGCTGCTGCGGGCGGACGGCGGGACGGCGTCGGTGCTCGGGCTCGACGTCGTGGCCGACGCGGGCGAACTCCGGGAGCGAATCGGGCTCGCCGGCCAATACGCGGCCGTCGACGAGAACCTCACCGGTCTCGAAAACTTGGTCATGGTCGGACGGCTCTACGGGATGAGCCGGGGCAAGGCGAAGGCGCGTGGCATCGAGCTGCTCGATCGGTTCGACCTGACCGATGCGGCCAAGCGTCCGGTCAAGACGTACTCGGGCGGGATGCGCCGGCGACCCGACCTTGCGGCGGCGCTCGTCGCCAAGCCGCCCGTGCTGTTCCTCGACGAGCCCACCACCGGTCTCGATCCGCGCAGCCGGCTTGGGATGTGGGATGTGATCGAGGACCTGGTCGCCGAAGGCTCGACCGTTCTCCTGACCACCCAGTACCTGGAGGAGGCCGACCGGCTGGCCGATCGGATCGCGGTGATCGATCACGGGCTCGTGATCGCGGAAGGTACCTCGGACGAGCTCAAGGACCGGGTCGGCGGGGAGCGGCTCGAGGTCCGCCTCGAGGATCCGTCCGATGCCGGGCCCGCCGTTCACGCGTTGTTGCCGATGGCCGACGAGCCTCCGTCGTGCGACGGAGTCCTGGTGACGATCGGCGTCCGCCAGCGCCATGGGACGATCGTCGAGGCCGTGCGCCGGCTGAGCGAGGCGGGCGTCGAGGTCGACGACCTTGCGCTCCGGCGCCCCACGCTCGACGACGTGTTCCTGAAGCTCACGGGTCACGCCGTCGAGGAGGCGACTGCGGACGAGTCACCGGAGGCGGCGCCGGTATGAGGCGGCTCGTCTCGGATACGCTCGTGATCGCCGAGCGCAACCTCATCCGGCCGCGCGCCCGAGCTGCTCCTCGCGTTCACGGTCCAGCCGATCATGTTCCTGCTCCTGTTCCGCTACGTGTTCGGCGGTGCGATCAGCACTCCGGGCATCCCGTACGTCCAGTTCCTGATCCCGGGGATCATCGTCCAGAACATCGCGTTCGGCGGGTTCGTCACCGCGCTCGGGCTGAACGAGGACGTCCACAAGGGGCTGATCGACCGCTTCCGATCTCTGCCGATGGCCCGTGCGGCGGTGCTTGCCGGGCGCACGTTTCTCGGACATCGTCACCAATTCCCTGTCGGTCGCGATCCTACTCGTCACCGGCGTGATCATCGGCTTTTCGTTCAACACCGACGTCCTCCACGTGATCGCCGGAATCGTGCTGCTGCTGATGTTCGGCTACGCCTTCTCGTGGGTGTTCGCGTTCGTCGGTCTCGTCGCCTCCACGCCCGAATCCGCCAACTCGGTCGGGTTCATTGCGATCTTCCCGCTGACGTTCATCTCCTCGGCCTTCGTCCCGGTGGCCTCGATGCCGTCCGTCCTGCAGGCCTTCGCCAAGGTCAACCCGTTCACGATCACCGTCAACGCCATCCGCTCGCTGTGGCTCGGCCTGCCGGCGGGCAACTACGTTTGGGGGGCGGTGGTGTGGACCGTCGCGATCACTGCCGTGTTCGCGCCGCTGGCGGTGTCTCGCTATCGCAAGCAGGGAAGGGCCTGATCGCCCGTCAGAACATCGTCGGCGCGAACGAGTCCAGCTCGGTGTGCATCGCCTCGGGCTTTACCGACACATCACCGGTGTAGGGCAGGTTGAGGGTGAGGATCACCAGCAGCGAGAGGGCGATGAGCGTGGCCAGCGCCGAGACCATCAGAGCCTGGTGCCCGAGACTGTCGAGGGCGAAGAAGTAAGTGAAGGTGATCGTGATGAACGCACCCACGAGCAGCACCACCCACAGCGTGCTCGGGATCTGGCTCTGGCTCTCGAGCAGCCGCGCGCGGCGGTCCTCGGTGGCGGTGGAAACGTCGCGGATGGCCTGGTCCGCGAAATCAGCTTGAACGGTCGAGGTGGCCGGCACGTTCAGGGCCTTCACATCTCCCCACACGAGGTTGAGGTCGTTCTCGGTGTCGCCACTACCGTCCTGATATACGGCCATATGCGGCCATTCGGACTCGACTACGCTGGTCGCGTAGGTCCGGACGGCCACCTCGAGCCTGATGCCTTCGGGGCCGCCAACGCCGATGGCGTCGCGGTATAAGTTGCCGACGGCCACCGCCTCGTTGCTGGCGGTGGTGTCGGCCGAGCCGAAGTCCTCCCACACGATGACCACGACGAACGCGAGCAGTACGGCATAGATGACGCCGACCACCGCGATCACGAATCCCGCCACGTCCTGGAGCTTCGCGAGCTTGGCGGGCGCGACCCGCCACCGGGTGAGGGCGAGCCCGAGCGCCGACAGCCCAACTGTCAGTACCACCAGCCCCACTCCGAGCCACAGGGTCGGAACGTTGACGAGAAGAAAACGCACGATCAAAGCCGCCGGTTCCTCACGCCGTCGGTCCGGCGGCGCTTCGCATGGTTACTCACCCCGGGATCTGGCCGCGTCGGAAGGGCCCGTCGTCGCGTCGTGCGGCAGGAGTCCCGCCAGTAGCGTCTCGATGGTCGCGCGCGCGTGCCTGGTCGACTCGCCGGCGCCGAGCTCGTCCCGCAGGCGAACCAGCTCTCCCACGAACGCCAGGCGGTCTTCCCCCATCTGGGCCACCGCCCGTGCCGTCACGGCTTCGTGCCTGGCCTGCTCGGCCGGTTTGGAGTCACCTTCGGCAAGCGCCTCCACCGTGTGCACGAGCCGCTCGAGGATCCGGTACAGCACCGCAGCCGAGAAGCCGCCGAGCAGGGCCAGCAGCGGACGCGTTACGTTGCCCGAGCTGTTGCCGGCGCTGATCGGAATCAGCGACGGCGCACGACGCCCGCGATCAGCCCGAGGATGAAACGGATCCAGTAGCTGGTCTCATACGTCGTGTCATAGGTCCCGGCGGCGATGTACTGGTAGGCCGTGAACAGGGCATAGAACGCCGCGCCGAGGCCACCAGCGGTTATGTAGAACAGCTCGTTCAGGAGCAGCGGCGTACCCGAGTCCTTGAAGATGTCGCCGCTGGAGCTGTTGATGTCCGGCGAGATCGCCAGCACCACGAAGCCGGCGAGCATCAGGATCACCACCAGCAGCATCTGCCGGATCAGGCGGACAGGACCAAGCGACTTGAACCGGCCGTGCTGGCGGCCCCGGTTGAGCAGCAGGATGCCGCGCGGCGTGGCCGGGTAGATCAGGCGCGCCAAGGCGACGTGGGCTCGAGCGAGCTCGTCGAGCCGTGCCGGCGGGGCGGAGATGAGCGACGCGACGTCCCACTCTCCCGATTCGTATGGATCGGCGGACTGCTCGGCGCGGCTCGTGTCCCGCTCGGCGGCATCTGCCCCGATGCGGCTGCGCTCGATCACGCCGAGCACCCACGGCGGCACGGCCATGCCCGACCCGAGCGCATAACGCGCCATCGCCTCGCACTCGTCCGCAAGCTGCAGGCGGATCGCGCTGGCCCCGCCTCCGGGCGGGCTGGATCGCGCTCGTGGGTCCGGACCCCTGGCTTGCGGTGCGGCGGGTGGTGCGTTCCCACGTGGCTCGATCGGCGCGCCCTGGCCGGCGCTTCGCCCGGCGTGCGCCGGGATCGTGGACACCTCCGCCACGGTCAGTTCACCCAACCGGGCTGCATCCCGGCCGCCTCCGGATGGTCGCGGAGGTAACCGACCAGGCGATCCGTGAATTGCCGGTATCCGTCTTCAGTCGGATGGATGCAGAAATCCCACGAGATGACCCACGGCGGGTGCATGGCGTCCAGGCACTGGTGCTCCTCGGGCGGCCATGGCTCCATGCTCAGGAAGTGAATGCGCTGATCGTTCGTGCCTTTGCCCGCCACGTTCGCGACGGCCTGGTGGACGGTGGCGTTGATCTCGGCGATGATCGCCTGCACCGCCGAGTACCTGGGGAGGTAGAACTCGATCGTCCTGCCGAGGATGACCTGGCGGATCGCGGGGTGCGGGGTGTGATACCCGAGCACGATCACGTGGTTAGTCGGCACCGAGAGCAGTCGCTCGTAGATGTGCTCGAGGTGCTGCTTGGAGTGAACTTTCTCGAGCTCCCTGAGGGCACACTTCCTAACCTGGTCGAGCGGGAGCAGGACGCAGGCGATGTCACGCGGGTTTGAGTAGAACTCGTGGAGCACCGGATTCGCGCCCAGGGTCATCAGCGTCAGATCCGGACTAGCGTTCAACACGTCCTGCATGAGCGTCGTGAAGTCATAGAACCCATGTGGGCTGTTGTCGTCCCACTGGTCCGGTCTCGACCCGGTCACCGCGTAGTTGATGAAGTCCGGGATGTCCTCACGCACGGCGAACTGGGCGACCCAGGAGATCGCCGGGACGCCGTCCGTACCCGGCACGTGCGCGGTGTAGTCACCCTTGTTGGAAGAGCAGCGATCGTCGTAGTCGCCGCCCCGGCAGACCGACTGCTCGGACAGGGAGTACGGCTGGCCGGGGCCGTCCGTGCAGTGCCGATCGAGTAGCCCGCAGAAGCCGAAGCCCGCGGTAACCGAGTCGCCGATGGCCCGGACGACGAACGGCTGACCCGCCGGCACCTTGGCGGCGGCGCCAGCCGCGGCCACGGCGGCGCCGACGCCGGCCATTAGAGCGAGCGAGAGGAGCAGCCGGGTCACCCGGCCGAGGTGTGACGGCGTCATCGTGGTTCGTTTCCTTTCGGGTCAGGGCGGACGGGCCGCCGCTGGTCACGCCGCTTGGGCGTGACCAGGAGCTAGCGTCACGGTTCGCATCGCCCCCTGGGTGTCGTCCTTGCGGACACCCGCGACCCGCACCGTGACCCGAAGCTGGCGCGCGATACCGGGCACGAACACATGGTCGTCCCCGCGGCGGGTCTCGTCGAGCAGACGACGTCCGTCGCTGACGTTCACGTCGATGTCGTAGATCATCGGCCGCGCGGCGGCGATCGGCGCGTGGCTCGCCGCCCAGCTGATCCGGACCCCGCCGTCGACGCGGTCGAGGACAAGCCTCGGCACCTCGGAGGGCTCAGGCTCGGCCGCCGCGTGGTAGGTGGCGACGAGCTGCATGTCGGTGATCTCGCCGTTCATGGTCGTGATCGCATAGATGTGACGTACGCCGGCCGGACCCGGGGCGGGGGTGAAATGGATCTCCCCACAGAGCGGACGCGGGGCTTGGTTGGTATCGCGCTGGCAGGGCGCCCCGCGCGCCGCTCCGAGTTCCTGCTCGTAGTTGCCACCGCGCTCTACGAACCGCGTCAGGTGATTGGGATCGCCCTGGTAGCTGTAACCGAGGGTCAGGTTGAACTTGCCGGGGCTCACGCCTGCCGCGATCGCGGGCGGCGGGTCGGCGTTGGCACGGTGAAGCCCGGTGATCGACGAGCCCGCCAGTGCCCGTACCGTCCAGGTGCCCGCGACGGGTCGGGCCAGCGCGACATTGACCGTCGCGTTCAACGGATCGGGAGCGAAAACCTCATGTCCGGGCCGAATCACCACGTTGCTCGGCGGCGAGGCGTAGCGCTTGCCGTCCGGCGCGATCAGAACGACCCGCGGCGGGTGGTTGGCCCCGTGAATCTGGAGCGTCAGAAGTGACGTGCCGCGCGTGACCGCCAGCTTGAAGCCCCCGACCGCCGCGTCGTAAGCTGAGCGGGTCGCCTGGTAAGGGCCGACGTCGCACGAGTCGCCCATGAGGTTCGGGCTGCCATTCGGCCAGCGCACGCCAAGGCCGCCGCGGATCCGCTTGTGTCTGATCTCGGTGTGCACGCGCCACGGCGCGTACCACTTCCAGTCGCTGTTCTTGAGTATGACCGGGTAGGGGAAGTCGACCAGGGTGAAGCAACCAGCCAGTCCCACCGACGAAGCCGTCACCTCTCCGCTCGAGCACGCGATGCTGGCCACGCAGACCTTGCCGGTGCCGAGGACGGTGAAGCGCAGCGGGCTGCGCGCCTCGATCCAGCCCGCGACCGAGCCATTCACGGAAGCGACCTTGAAGTCGAAGCTCGCGTTGAAGCCAAAGTCGATCGTGTTGTCGGACTTGTACCGGAGGAACCCGTCCGCCACCTGGCGCCCGAACACCAGTACGTTGCCACGCGCCTCGATCAGCCACGGCCGGCTGTCGGTGTACTGCAGGCTGCCGTTAATGGTCAGCGGGGTGACACCTCCGACGGTCGCGCCGATATTTACGCCGGCCCCGCCCTTGAAGGCGAGCGGTGGAGGCGTGACGCAGACCGCCAGGGCGACGCTGTCGAGATAAACGCCTTGGGCAATCGGTACCGAGTTGCCGAGGTGCGTCACCTGACCGCCAGCGTAGCTGAACAGGCCGTTCTGCACGCCGGCCCAGACGCCGACGGCGGGGTGGTCGGCGGTGGGAAGCACGATCTCCGCGCTGCCGTCCCACCGCGCCACATTCCCGGGGTTTGTGCAGGTTAGGAAGGGTTGGGCACCGAAGTTCGGCGGGGAGCAGGGGGCCGTGCTGCTTCCGGCCCCTACATATGACAAGCAAAGGTTCTTCACCTGCAGCGTGCCGATGTACGCGTTGGTGATCTGCGCCTTTACGTTGTCAGCGTGGACGCCGGCCGCGTCCACGCGCAGCCCTACCGAGGCCGTTAGTCCGCCGGCCCCCTGCTCCGGACCGTTCTTGAAGATGCTCGGCAGCGCGAGGTTGCCGAGGAACTTGAAGTAACGGAGGTTGTTAGTCGCGTCCCACCCGATGCGGATCTGGGCCGACCCCGAGATCGGGAACCCGAACAGCTTCTCGCCATTGACCATGCCGGTGTCGAAGACTGTCTTCTCGTCTCCTTTATTTCCGGCAGGGAGGTTCCAGTTGACTTGCCCCTGAGCGATGGTGACACCGGCGAGCGTTATTGCGGGCGTCTGTACTGATACGCGTCCGCCCGGCGAGCTCGAGTTCGGCGCGGTGAGAAGGAGGGTGGTGCCAGCCACCGGCGTGATGGGCACGCCGTTCAAGGTGACTGTGTCGGCTGTCTGCCACTGGTCCGGCGCGACCTGGTTTAAGCATCCCGATGTCGTAGCGTCGATCAGGCCAAAGGCCACATCCTGGCTACAGGCGGCAACGCGCGCAGTGCCGCGCATGGGGGTCGCTGCGGCCGGCGCAGCGCTGATCCCAGCCAAACCGATGAGTATTCCGGCGACGGCTCCTACCAAGCGCCGCGCCGGCCGTCGTGAGCCCACTAGGCCGTTTACCATCTCGCCCTCCACTCGCCCTACAACTTGGACTCATGCTATGTGTGAGTAAGCCGCGTGTCAAGATCGCTGCGCGTGGCAAGCCGCAGTCTAAGAGTCAATTGGTCACTGTTCATTGTCAGAGAAAAGGTGACTTCAAGGGGATTGGAAAGGTTTGGCAGCGCGGCGTCGTACGAATTCGTACTGCTTTGCCGGTTGGACGAGACCGCACGCCGCGGCGCCGCCGGGTCTGCGGGGGCTAGAGGTTCGCGAGGACCCCTCGGCCAGACGAAGGCCGTCGGGTTGAGCCGACCTCTAGGCGAGTGTGCCGTACGCGCCGGGGTCCCACGCAAGCAGCGCGAGCAGCTGGACGACCGCGCTCTGATTGAGGAGGGTCACACCGCCGTCAGAGAGATGGAACCGATCACGCCGATCTCGCGTGTGGTCCCACAGGTAGTCCGTGTACTGGCGGATCGAGTCGGTGATGTCGCCCTGCAGCTTCGCGTCGCGGCTGACCGGATGAAGCAGGAGTAGGTTCCGGAAGAAGATCGCGTTGAACGCCGCGGGCTGGCGCATGTACTCCGCGTGCGAGAAGTAGGCGAGGGATTTGCGGGCGATCGCCTCCGCGCGGTCGAGGTACACGCTGGCTTGTGCCGGAGGCTCGAGGCGAGCGAGCAGCACGTTCGCCCCGATCATCGAACCCTGGTTGTAGGTCCACACCGTCTTGTCGATCGTGCCGTCGCCTCGCACCTTGTCCCAGAAGAGCCCGCTGCCGGCTGACTCGGTGCCTCGGCCGGCATCGAGCGTCTTGACGACCCAGTCGTACATCGCGCGTCCTTGCTCCGTGGCTGCGGCTCCCTTGAGCTCGGAGAGGTGGAACCCGAGCTCGGCATTCGGCGCGTTCGAGACCGTGTTGCGGTCGTGGTTGCGCGCGCCGATGCCGCGACCCTGCTCGACCCAGAACACCCCGCCGGCATCGGTGAGTTCGCGCCGATCCCAGCCGCTCACGGCGAACTGGAACAGCTCCTCGGCGCGGTCGATGTATCCCGACCCCGGGCGGAGGCGCTCCAGCTGGACGAGCGCGAGGCCCACCCAGGCGTTGTCGTCGTAGTAGCGGTCGCCGCCGATCCGCGTGCCTATTACGTCTGACGAGAATGCCGGCGGGTCTCCGTCGGGAACCCAGTAGCGTTCGAGCGCGACCAGGTCGCCGTCGAGCGCCGTATCGGCGTCGAAGCCCGGCAGGTCAGCGTCGATCCCGGCAAGATCGAGCGTCGCGAACAGGGCGCGCGAGAACGGCCAGAGGTGCGCGGCGGTGCCGGGCCGGCGAAGTCTTCGGTCGCGCCGATAAAGCCCTTCGGGCGTCCGAAAGTGGGCCTCCATGGCGGCAAAGGCGCGCGCGGCCCGCTCGGCATAGACGCGACGCTCCATCATCCGTGCGGGCGCCTACAGGGTCGTCAAACCGATGCCCGTCAGCACCACCGCGGTGGTCGCCAGGCGACGGTCGGTGCTGAGCGCGGCAAACGGCACGAGCCAGCCGACATACCACGGCAGAAGCAAGCCGGCCGTCACCAGCAGCGCCGCCGTCGCCCATCCGGCGCCGGTTATCCAGTCGAGCTCGCCCCTCCACACCCGCATCACCAGCCACGCCACGCAGATCGCGAAGGCGATCTGAAGTACCAATCCGACCGGCCCACTGAGATGCCCGAGCCCAACCAGCGTCAGCAACAGGCCCGAAAAGCTGTTCAGGCCGCCCCCATGCTGGACCTGCTCGAGCGTGTTCGCGAGATGGATCGGGCCGCTGCCGAAGACGGCGAAGCTGAGGATGCCGCCGAGCACGGCGGCAACGGCGACGCCGACGAACACGGCGCGAATCCCGCGGCCGCCTCGCCCCTGGGCATTGTGGGCGAATACGAACGGCAGCAGGATGCCGGCCGTCAGCTTCACCGCAGTGGCGGCGACGATCAGCGCCCCACTCGCCTGCCCGTTGTTTCGCAGCAGCACGTACACGCCGGCGAGCAGCAGCGCGAGCATCAACAGATCGTTGTGGCCGCCACCGACCCCGTACACGACGATCACCGGGTTGAGCCCTACGAGCACCACTGCTCTGACCGGGTTGACACCGCGAAGGCGAGCGGCCTTCCAGACCACGAGGACGATCGTGAGGCTCGAGCCCGCGGCGATCACCTTGTATGCGAGCACGTTCAACCCGACATTCAGCGGGGCCAGGACGTAGCTCATCGCGGTAAACAGGGGGCCGTACACCGTTGGGGTCGCGACCCACCGGGCCGCGATGAACGTGTACGCCGGGTCCAGGGCGATCGCGTTCGGTCCGTGCAGGTACGGATTGGACCCGTACATGGCGCCGATGCGGCCATAGGCCACGTAGCTGAACACGTCGGTGGAAAACAGCGGCGGCGCGAGCAGAAGCACGGCGTTCAGGCCGGCGACCGCGATCAGCACCGCCCGCGGCGAAAGCTGATCCGCGCCTCGAATCGCCGCCAAGTAGGAGACAAACATCAGCCCCAGTACCGTGATCAGACCGCCGAGTTCGAGGTCGATACCCGAATGGCCGAAGACGCCCGCCAGCGACCCGGGTACCGGCTGGGCCGAGGTCGGAAGCAACCAGCTCGTCCTGCCCGCGGAGACGGCGATCACCAAACCGGTCAAGAGCAAGCCGGCCAATCCGCACCAGCCCAGGTGTGCGGATAGCCAAGCGCGAGTGCTGGGCTTGTTCGCGGGGGAGGTGCGGCCAAGCGCCCCTCTGCCCGGTCGTTCGATCCGCGCATCGCTGACGCTCACTTCCATCATCATGCCCGCCCCGGCGCCCCGTGAACCCTCAAGCGGCGGTACCCTGGGCTCGTGAGTTCGCCCTCTGGGATCGAGTACCGGAACGTGCTCGTCGCGGCCGACGCGGGCGCCGCGCGAATAACGCTCAACCGCCCTGAGAAGCGAAACGCGCTGTCGCTGGAGCTCATGGAGGAGGTCATCGCGGCGCTCCGCGAGGTATCGGCGCGGGAGACGACTCGGGCGATCGTCATCGACGGCGCCGGCCCGGCGTTCTCGGCCGGCCACGACCTGTCGGAGATGATCGACCGGGACGAGGCGTTCTTCGCGCGCCTGTTCGACACGTGCACGGTGATGATGGAGACGATTCACGAGCTGCCGCAACCGGTGATCGCGAAGGTGCACGCGGTCGCGACTGCCGCAGGATGCCAGCTTGTGGCGGCGTGCGACCTGGCGGTGGCGGCGGAAGGCGCCCGTTTCGGCACCCCGGGCGTCAAAATCGGCCTGTTCTGCTCAACCCCGATGGTCCCGGTCTCCCGGGCGATCGGACGTAAGCGCGCGCTACAGATGCTGCTGACCGGCGAGACGATCGACGCCTTGACGGCGGTCGACTGGGGTTTGGTCAACCGCGTCGTGCCCGCGTCCGAGCTCGATGCGGCTGTGGCTTCATTCGTCGATGCGATCACGGGGTCGAGTTCCTACACCGTAGCGGTCGGCAAGCGTGCGTTCTACGACCAGGTCGACCGCACCGAACGTGAAGCGTACGAGCAGACCAAGAGCGTGATGACCGAGAACGCTCTCGCCGCCGATGCCCAGGAGGGGATGAGCGCGTTCCTCCAGAAGCGCGCACCCACCTGGACCGGCCGGTAGCCGACGCCGACATCAGCCACCGAACGCGCCGGCGATCGTGCCGCCGTCAATGCGCGTGGCGTGCCCGGCGACCGGGACATATTGGAACCGGGGGACGAGCGAGAAGCCGTTGGCCGAGCCGGGACGTCTCCCGACGCGACGGCACGGCGAGCTCGCATTGAGCCCGTAGTCGTAGCGGGCCGGGTTCACGAATCCTGGATTGCTCGTGACGCAGTCGTGGAGCGTGTGCGCGCTGCGCTGCGAGACGAAAGACGTGCCGCCCGCGCTGATGTCGTTCTCTGCGAACACCGGGTGCGTGACTTGTGAGCCGACGAAGATCGCGTCGCCGTGGTGGAGGTCGTTCACGAACGTGTCGTTGACGGCGAAGAGGCGGGAGCCGGGATTCAGGTCGCCCTCCTCGCCGTACGCGATCATGTTCGGGTTCTGGGTGCTTGTCCCCTGCTGGATCACCGTGCCGATCACGTAGGACAGCCCGCCGTTCGGGAGATCGAGCTCGTAGCTCTCGTTCCCGTGCTCGCCGGTAAGCCGGTCATAAAGGATGTAGTTGCGAAGCGCGCGCGACTTGACCAGGTGCCCGACCCGCGCCTCGGTCGAGTAGCTGTAGCGCAGCGTGAAGCTGCGAACGTGGTTGATGTAGAGGTTGTGCGAGAAGCCGTCGCCGGCGCCGTTGTGGGCGAACACCGTGGAGTCGATCACGATGGTGCTCGCGGGGTTGTCGCCGGCGAGGATTCCCTCCTGGTTGTCGTGGAAGTAGCAGTGCTCGACGAGCAGGTTCGCGCCCTCCTGCCGGATGCCGGCGCCGTTCTGATCGGGCACGCGGGCGCCCGAGAACTCGATGTTCTTGATGGTCGTGTCGTTGCCGGCGATCACCCAGATCGCCTTGCCTTGGCTGCTCTTTCCGGCGGCCTCGATGTGGGCGCGTCCGTGGACGCCGACGATCGTCAGCCGGTTGGTCGACCAGGCGCAGACGTCGCCGCGGTAGGTCCGGTTGCCGCGGGCATCGATCTCGATCGTGTACGCGGGGTGGGCGGCCGCGATCGCCTGGCACGGCGTCCGGTATCGCTGCCCGGGGCCGACCCGGAGGATGCGCGCCGGCGCCACGGTCGCGATCGCCCCGGTGGTCAAGGTGAGCGCGAGGAGGGTGAGCGCGAGGAGGGTGAGCGCGAGGAGGGCGAGCGCGGGGAGGGCGGTCGCGGCCGCGCGGATCACGCCGGACCGCTCAAAGGTCGATCACCGCGCCGTCGGAGGCCGTCTCGAATTCGACCTCGCCGAGGCGCCCGAGCATCTCCTCGCTCATGTGCGTGAGCACGATCCGATCGCAGCCGAGCTGGGGGCGTTTCTCGACGAGCGTCCGGTAGTCCATGTGCCCAGGACCCTTCCTCTCGAAGAAATTGCACTCGCACACGAACAGGTCTGTCTCCTTGGTGACGTCAATCAGCGCGTCCGTCCACTCGGTATCCCCCGAGTAGGCGATCACCTTGTCGGCGTACTCGACGCGCAGGGCATACGAAGGCGCGCCGCTCGAGTGGGCGACCTCGAATGCGGTGATACGCGCGGGGCCGAACTCCCACGGGGTCCGTTCGGGCAGGTCGGTGAAGGTCGTCGAGAACGCGCGCTCGGCTTCGGCGCTGCCGGGGTAGAGCGCCCCAAACGTCCGCTCGACACGCTCACCGGTGGTGAGCGGGCCGGCGACCTCGAGAGGCCTGGTCCGCTCGGAAAACTGGCCGTCGAGAATCAGCCAGGGAAGGCCGGCGAAGTGGTCGCCGTGGAGATGACTGACCGCGACGTAGCCGATTGACGCCGGGTCAATTCCCGCTCGCTTGAGCGCGACTAGCGTGGTCGCCCCGCAGTCGAGCAGCATCGGCTCCTCGCCACCTTGGAGGAGCAGGCAGGCCTGAAAGCGACCGCCGCCGGCGAATGCGTCGCCCGAGCCGATGAAGGTCAGCCGCACGCTGCGAGGTTGCCACGATCAGGCTGCGGCTGTCAGCTGCTTCTCGAACCAGTGGTGCGCGAACGGCTCGTCGTTGAAGGCCGGCACCTCGACATATCCGGCGGAGCGGTACATCGCGATGGCCTCTTTGAGCGCTCTGTTCGTCTCGAGCCGCGCGGTGGTCGCGCCGCTCGCGACTGCGTCGGCCTCGAGCCCGGCCAGTATTCGTCGGGCGATCCCCGCGCCGCGGGCCGACTCCGCCACCCACATCCGCTTGACCTCCGAGGGCGCGCCGGGATGGTGTTTGACCGCGCCGCACCCGACCGGCTCGTCGCGCAGATAGGCGACGAGGAACAGGCCGGCCGGCGGCGTGACCTCGTGGGGCTCGGCGGAGATCCCGGCGCCAGCGTCGAAGCCGGTGTCCGAGCGCCGGTGCAGCTCGGCGAAGTAGGCGTGGAGGCAGCGCTGCGCGTCGTCACTTGTCGGATCAGCCGGTCGGATCTCGATCGTCGCGGTTGTGAGCAGCCGGGTGATCGTGCGCATCGCCCGGACAAGTTCCTGTTGCTGGTTGGCGCTCGAGCGGAGCCAGGATGGACTCGGCCAGGTCGTTGCTCCGGCGATCGAGGATTGCTCGCTCGGACAGCCCTTTCCGGGTCAGCGCCGCGACCCGGATTCGGCCGTCGGCCGCGCTGGGCATGGTGACCGCCAGGCCGGCACCTTCGAGCGCCCGAAGGAGACGGCTGAGGTGTCCGGCATCGAGGCCGAGCCGAGATCGGAGAGAGCGCACGGCGCATCCCTCGGTCCCGATCTCCCACAGCACGCGGTCCTGGCCGAGCGGCCGGTTCCTTTGCAGATAGCGGTCGTCGAGCGCTCCGACGCGCTGGGTCACGATCCGGTTGAAGCTGCGGACCTGATCGACTAACGCGCCGGCCATTCTCTGATTTTAGTCAGAGATCATCCTGCGGGTGCTCGAGCGGTTTGACCAGGCGGCGAGGTCGCTCGTCGAATCCGGCGGCGCGGTAGAAGGCGAGGGCGTCGGCACGATCCGCCCGCGCGGTCACCTCGAGCCGGAAGCACGCGAAGTCGCGGGCCGTCTCCTCGATCGTGTGGAGGAGCGCGTAGGCGACGCCGCGTCGCCGATGGCGATCGTCGACCACCAGCGCCGTGATCCGGCATTGCGGATCCGGTCGCTCGATCACGTCGATCAGCTGGTAGGCGGCCAGGCCGACGACCTCGCCGTCGAGCTCGGCAACCAGGACCTCGCCATCGGGGCGGTCGGCCAGCCGCTCGATCCGCTCTGCCAGTTCGGCTGCGGTCGTTGGATATCCGAGCTGGCCGAGCAGGGGCGCGATGGCCTCGGCGTCGCGGAGCGAGGCGAGTCGGATCGTGACGCGGTGCTCAGGTCCGTTGGTCAGGTCGTCGGTCACGCGAGCCGCTTCTCGAACCAGTGGGCCCCGACGGGATTACCGTTGTAGTCGGAGATCTGCTCGTACCCGATCGAGGTGAACAGCGCGACCGAAGCCGGTTGCCGGGCGCCCGTATCGAGACGGAGACGGTCGTAGCCGGCGGACTGGGCGATCTCCTCGAGGCGCGAGAGCAGCGCGCGGGCGACACCGGTGCCCCGTGCATCCGGTGCGACGTACACCCGCTTGATCTCGGCAGTGCGTTCGTCGAGGCGCTTGAGCGCGGCGCAGCCGATCGGATGGGCGCCGCGATATGCGACGAGCCAGCGGCCCGCGGGCGCTTCCACATCCCGCGCGGTGAGGCGCGGGGGGTCTTCCGGCGTCCAATCCGGGTACAGCGCGCGAATCTCGTCCACGTAGGCGGGGATGAGCGCCTGGCCTCCCGGGCCGTCGTACGACTCTTCGGCGAAGCGGATCTGGTTGCCGCGGAGAATCGCCACGAACTGCGCGATCGCGTTGATCGTCTCGTTGGGCAGCTCGGTCGGCGGCGAGTGCTGGCAGTCGAGGTGAACCCGGCGGACCGGGCCGGCGGCTCGCTGCTCGATCGCGTCGAGCTGCGCCATCGTTCCGTACTGATCCCGCTCACCCTGGATCAGCAGCAGCGGGCACTGGATGCGGTCAAGGAGGTCGTTGATGTCCCACCGGGGGAAGGCGGGATGTAGCCAGACGTCGTTCCACCCGAAGAAGGCGGCGTCCGGGTCTCGGTGATGGCGCGCCATCCGCTCGCGCAGATCGCCTGCTTCGTAGGCCTCGCGAGCGTGGCGGATCTCGGTCAGGCAGATGTCCTCGACGAACACATGGGGCGCCATCGCCACGACCGCATGAACGGGATGATCGGCGGCATAGATCAGCGCGATCGAGGCGCCGTCGCTATGCCCGACGAGCACCGGGTCGTCGAGGTTCAGCGCCTCGAGAACCTCTGGCAGGACGTTCCGCGCCTCCTCGTGCATGAAGGTCGGGGTCCTTCGCTTTGATGGCGGATCCGACTGCCCGTGCCCGAAGCGCGAGAACGCCACCGTTCGCCGGCCCGTCGCCGCCGCGAGCCGCTCGGGAAATCCCCGCCACAGCCTGACCGAACCAAGCCCCTCGTGCAGGAGCACAAAGGGTGGTTTGTCGAGGTCGCCGGGGATGTCGAGAAGCTCGAGCTTTCCGCCGGCGATGTTGAGGGTGGTAGACGGCACGGCCGTCCGAGCCTACCGCCCCCAGATACGCCAACGGCGCCGGGCGGTTGGCCCGGCGCTCGTGTTGACGTTTGGGAAGAAACTACGGAAAATAGTCATAGTTTCTTCCCAAGGCCCTCGGGGACCCGGGCGACCTCGGGGTCAGGCTCGGGCCCGGTGGCTCAGGCCGCCACGGCGTCGCGGGGCGGACGATCGGCCTCGAGCGAGTCGAAGTACGACCGCGCCCGGGCCTCCCAACGAGAGTGGCGGCTAACAAACAGGTCGTACGCCCGTCGGCGGGGCCAGCCGGCGGGCAGCAGCTCGGACGGAAGATCGGGGTCCAGGAACGGGAACTTCCGCCAGGCGTGAACCAGCAGCGTCTGCATCCGGAAGAACGCCTCGTCGGAGGACGAGGACGGCGGGATTGCCCCAAAATCCGCGATGAACGCCTCGTACGCCGAGCGCACCTGGTCTAGATCCCAGGCGGCCGCGACCACCTCCGAGGCGCTACCGAACGCGCCGAGCGAAGCGACGAACGAGGTGGCCTCGGCCGCCGGCGCCTCCAACACCACCTCACGGAGCTCGGATTCGCGCTCGACATGCGGTGTCAACCAAACTCCGCCGCCCATCGAGCCGAGCCCGGCCCAGGCCAAGCGCGTCCGCAGCTGATGCCGGACCTCGCGCCGCGCCTCGGGGACGCGCAGAATCAACACCAGCCACCGTCCATCCCACTGCCACGGCAGCCCGAACGAGTAAATCCGCGAGGCGCCGCTCGCCAGCAGGTCAGCAGTCCGCGCGCTCAACGACACCCGCGCCCGACGCCCGTGGCGTGACGTCGAAAGCCACCCGTCGCGGACGCTCCGGGCCAGCGCCTGCCGGGCGGCCTGCTGGCTATAGCCGACCGAGACAAGCGCGCCGACGAGCGTCTCCTGCCACACCGCCTCGCCCCGGGGGAGGACGTACTCGCCGAGGATCGTCAGAAGCAGCGAGCGAGCCGCCGGGGCGCCTACCGACCGTCGACGGAGCTGGTCGTCCATGAGGGGTTCTCGTCCGGAGTGCCCTCGAACGCGTCCCGGATCGCCTCGAAGTACGTGTTACAGCCCCGGCAGCGCATCTGGCAGGTGATGATCTGACCGCCCCACGCAGATACCATCTCCACGTCCGGCGATGAGCAGAACGGGCAGGTCATCGGCGAAGCTGCTCGTCCCAGTCCGACCAGTCCGACGGCTCATCGAGCGCCACGTCGTCGATCAGCGCACCAAGCCAGTCGCGCACGCGGCCACGGATCGCCGCGGGGCCGGAGTCGACCATGCCGGTCGCCACAGCCTCGGCGTACCCGGCGTCCGAGTCGGGCCCGGGCCAGCGTGCCGCCGACGCCCACATCTCGGACACTCGCACCCGCAGCAGCGACTGATCGTCGCCGCCAACCCGAGCGATCCGCCGAGCCCACGCCTCGGCGTGAACACGATGTGCGCCCTCCTCCTGGAGGATCTTGCGTGCCCGCTGCGCCAGCGGCTCGATCGAGCTTGCGCGCGCAGAGGCCACGAACGTAGTGAGCACGCCGTCGACAACCAGGTTCGCCGCGATGAACGACGCCCAGTCGGGCAGCTCGCGCGAGATCACGAACATCGGGTGACCGGCGTCCAGACCGGTCTCCTCGGAGCGCGAGACCCCGAGCTTGTCCAGGACCGGGTACGTCGAACGCGCGTGACCGAGCTCGTCCTGAGCCATCGCGGCCGCCGCCACTGCGGACTCGATCGTCGGCGCGCTCACGGCCCATTCGCCGTAGCGTCGCCCGAGCGCGCTCTTGTTGTCGGCGAGCGATCCGATCAGCGAGATCATCGTCGCGGTGGCGGGATCGACGCGCAGGCTGCTCACGCCCTGATCGCCTCACGGATCGAACCCCGGGGCACGATGATCATCTCGATCCAGGGCTGCTCGTCGTAGATCGCGCGCGCCGAGACCACCGCCAGATCCTCGTCCTCCTCGGTGACCGTACCCACATGGTGGAGCGGCTCGGAGTACTCCCTGCGGGCGAACACCTCCCACACCGTTTCATCGGTGCGGCTCATACCGCGATCCCGAGCGACCGCATCTTCAACCGCGCGTCGTCCCGCAGCCGGGCCTTCGTCCACACCGGATCCCACACGACCTCGATCTCGACCACGTCCACATCCGGATCGGCCAAGAGCGCCGAACGGATGTCGTCCTCGATGAACTCCATCGCCGGGCAGCCCATCGACGTGTAGGTGATCTGCAATTCCGCGGACCGCGTCTCAGCCCGGTAGGCCACCGACACGATCAGCCCCATGCCGACGACCGACACTGGGATCTCGGGGTCTTCGACGTGGCGAAGTGCGTCCCAAAGTCTCGCCTCGACGGTCATTTCCTCAGAGAAGTCGTCTGATAACCGCGCTGCAGCGTCCGCACGTAGTCGGTGTTCATAGGCCCTTTTGACCGCCACCGCGCGATCACGTCATCCCATGAGATCGCGCCATCGTCCAACAACCACGAACGCTTCTCCTCGTCAAAAGCGGCGGGGAACGGACAGTCGATCACGTAAACATCTCGCTCGATGGCGTGATGGGCGGGCACACGGATACCTATCTCATCCATAAAAGGAACAACCTCCGACATCCACCACTGCCGGAGTTCATCGTTCGATTTGCCCTTGAAGCCGTAATCCAGCTGCTCGGAGTGCTGCTTCAACGAGTCCGGTAGTCCGAACCACTCCAGGGTGAGGATGAACATCCAGTCGACCGCGGCCTGAACCTCGGCGCGACCAGCAGGATCCTTCACCAGCTTGCGCAACCACGTCCGCCCGTGCCGGAGATGGAACGTCTCTTCCTTGTCGACCTTGGCGAGCGCGCGCTTCCACGGGCCGAACGTGCTCGACTGGTACACGTCGGACAGGAGCACGAACCCGGCCTGGTCGTACAACGCGTTCGCGCACACCAGTTCGACCCACGAGTTCAAAGGCACGTCGAACGCGTACGGGTACTTGAACGAACCCGCCGGCCGCTCATAAATCAACTCGTCCATGTCCACGCCCAGGTCCCCGAGCAGCCGATAGCCGATGTGGGCGTGCGCGAGCTCGTCCTGGATGATCGACATCGCGGACCCGAAGTTGTTCAACGCCGGAGCGTGCTGGGCGGCGCGCAGATAAGCCGGCGCGCTCACGAACTCGGTATCGGCCGACACTGTGAGGATCCGGCGCATGCCCTCGAGATAGCGAGGCGACATGTGCTGCAGCCCCTCGACGAGCTTGCCGGCGGCCAAGTGCTGCTGCACTTGCTCTTCGGACCAGGGGGCGAGTTCTTCGGGAGCGACGTGTGACACTTGACTAACGCCCGCCATCGTATAGTCTCTCCATGGTGAGGTCAAGTGGCCACGATCGTTGAGCTCGACGGAGTCGGGCCGGCCATCGGCGAGGACGTGTTCCTCGCGCCCACCGCAGTCCTGATCGGCGACGTCCGCGTCAGCGAGCGGTGCAACATCTGGTTCGGGACCGTGCTTCGCGGGGACGTCTCCCACATCGAGATCGGTCCCGGGTGCTCGATCCAGGACACGGCCGTGATCCACTGCGCAAGCGATCTCCCCACCGTGATCGGAGAACAAGTCGTCGTCGGTCACGGCGCGATGCTCGAGGGATGCGCGATCGAGGACGGCGCCCTGATCGGGATGGGCGCGATCGTCCTCCAGCATGCGCGCGTCGGCGCGGGCGCGATGGTCGCCGCCGGCGCGGTCGTGTCCGAGCGGACCGAGATTCCCGCGGGCGTCCTCGCAGCCGGAGTACCGGCGCAGATCAAGAAGGAGCTGTCGGGCTCCGCGCTGGCCTGGACCGGCCGCGCCGCGCAGCACTATCAAGAGTTGCGCGAGCATTATCTGAGAACGAGTCGCGTTCGCCACCACGAGCGCGTTCCCTGAAACGACACTGGAGGCAGCGTGCCCGAGATGCTGATCGGAGGTGAGTGGCGCCAGGCGGCCGCTCATGAGGAACTCGAGGTCGTCAACCCGGCCACGGAAGAGACGGTGGCCACGGTCCCGGCCGGCAAGCCCGAGGACGTCGAGCTGGCGGTGGCGACCGCCAAGCGCGCGTTCGCGGAGTGGTCCAAGACCGATGTCGAGAAGCGCGCGGCGATACTGACGAAGGCCGCGGACCTGATCCAAGCCAACGCCAAGGAGCTCGCCGCGACGTTGACGGCCGAGCAGGGCAAGCCGATCGCCGAGGCGATGGGCGAGGTGACCCACCTCGCGCACGGTGTCCACTACTACGCCGAGGCCGCGACCAAGGTGCGCGGCGCCTACCAGGAGCTGCCGGCGACGCTCGGCCCGGCGTACGGGATGGTGATCCGCCGGCCGATGGGCGTGTGTGCGGCGATCACGCCGTACAACTTCCCGCTGACGCTGCTCGGGACGAAGGTCGCGCCGGCACTGGCTTCCGGAAACACGGTCGTGGCGAAGCCGGCGGCGACCACGCCGCTCGCGACTCTGCAAGCCGCCCGCTTGTTCAGCGAGGCGGGCGTGCCGGACGGGGTGCTCAACGTGGTCACGGGCCGCGGGGACACGATCGGTGACGCGCTCATAACGCACCCCGACGTAAGGCGTGTCGCCTTCACCGGATCGACCGGGGTAGGACGGCACGTGGCGCAACTCGCCGCCCCCGACCTGAAACGCCTCACGCTCGAGCTCGGCGGAAGCGATCCCGTGATCATCTGCTCCGACGCCGACGTGGACGCGGCGGTCAAGGCTGTGATCATCGGCCGCTACTGGAACGCCGGCCAGGCGTGCCTCGGGTGCAAGCGCGTGTTCGTTCACGATTCGGTCTACGACGGCTTCGTCTCGCAGCTCGTCGAACGAGTCGGACGGTATGAGCCCGGCGACGGGACCGTCAAAGCCGAGAAGCCGAAGCTGAGGATGGGACCGATCCACACGAGGGCCGGACGGGACGAGCTGCTCGCGCAGATCGAGGACGGCGTCGCCAACGGAGGCGAACTCCTCATCGGGGGCGGCATCACGGACCACCCCAAGGGGTTTTTCCTCGAGCCCGCCGTAATCGGCGAACCCTCACACGACTCGCGCCTGATGCGCGAAGAAGTCTTCGGACCGGTTCTCCCCGTCGAGAGGTTCACCGACTTCGACGATGCGATCGCACGGGCGAACGACAGCCCATATGGCCTCGGGTCGAGCATCTGGACGCACGACGCCCGCCTCATCCATCGCGCGGCGCAGGAGATTGAATCGGGGATGACCTGGGTCAACCAAATCCACTACGGCTACGACGAGCTGCCGTTCGGCGGCGTCAAGGCGTCGGGCTATGGCAAGGAGCACGGGATCGAGGCGCTTGACTCCTACGTGGAAATTAAGTCCGTCGTCGTCGGAGGTCTCGCATAAGCATGGCTGTCACCTACCACGACGACGGTCCGCTCGGCTTCATCACGCTCGACAAGCCGCCGGCCAACTCTTACGACCTCGAGTTCATGACCGAGTACGCCGCCGCGGTCGACGCGGCCATCTCGAGCGCCACCCGCGTCGTCACCGTCCAGAGCGCCAACCCGAAGTTCTTCTCGGCCGGCGCCGACATCAAGAAGTTCCTCGAGGGCGACGTCGAGGCCAATATGGAGATGATCAGCGTAAGCCAGGCGGCGTTCCACAAGATGGCGGCTGCGCCGCAGGTATTCATCGCGTACATCGCCGGCCACGCGCTCGGCGGCGGGCTCGAGATCGCGCTCGCGTGCGACATCCGCCTGGGCGCGGCCGGCCTGTACAAGATCGGTCTGCCCGAGGTCACGCTCGGTCTTCTCCCCGGCAACGGCGGTACTCAACGCCTCACCCGCCTCATCGGTCCGAGCCGGGCACTCGAGCTGCTCGTCACCGGGCGCACGTTCAGCATCGAGGAGGCGAGCGAGTGGGGACTCGTCGCCGACGTCTACGACACCGAGGAAGCGCAGGCCCGAGTGCTCGAGTATGCCGCGCGGCTCGCGGGCGGCGCCGCCCTGGCGATCGCGTCGATCAAGCGGTGCGTATACGTGGGGGGTGAGCGGGCGCTGGCGGACGGGCTCGCGCTCGAGGGCGAGCTGATGGAGAACTTGTTCAGGTCCAGGGACGCCGACGAGGGATTGCACGCGTTCGTCGAGAAGCGACAGCCGGAGTTCGTGGGCTCATGACCACCGAGACCATGACCGCGTACGCCGGGTCGTTCATCGGGGGCGAGCAGCACGACAACTCCGGCGATCCGCTCGAGGTCGTCAATCCAGCTGAGGGTCGCGCGTTCGCCTCGGTGGCTGCCGCGTCGGCGCAGGACGTCGACGCCGCCGTGCAGGCAGCCGCCGGGGCCCTCGGCGCCTGGTCGGAGCTCGCGGTGTCGAAACGCGGCGAGGTACTCGGGCGTGCGGCGCATCACGTCGAGGAGCACCTCGACGAGCTGATCCCGCTGCTGACCAGAGAACAGGGCAAGACGCTCCGGGACTCGAAGATCGAGCTCACCAAGGCGATCGACACCCTCCTTCACTACGTCGGCCTGTCGAAGGCGTTACGCGGCGCCCACACGCCGAACCTCGATCCCGGCGTCGAGGGCTACGTCCTGCGCAGGCCGATCGGCGTGGTCGGCGCGATCGTGCCCTGGAATTTCCCGACCACGCTGCTGTGCAACAAGCTCGCGCCGGCGCTGGTCGCCGGCAACACGGTCGTGGCCAAGCCCGCGGCGACGACGCCGCTGACCACGCTGCGGTTCGCCGAGCTGCTATCCGAAGGCGGCCTCCCAAACGGTGTCTTCAACGTGATCACGGGCCGCGGCTCCGAAGCGGGCGAGGCGCTCGTCACGCACCCCCTCACCCGGAAGATCGCGTTTACCGGGTCGACCCCCGTGGGCGAGCGGATCATGGCGCAGGCGGCGCGCGGAACTAAGCGCATCACGCTCGAGCTGGGCGGCTCGGACCCGATGATCATCTGCGACGATGCCGACATCGCCGCCGCCGCCAGCGCGGCGAGCATGGGGCGCTTTTACAACTGCGGCCAGGCATGCCTCGCGATCAAGCGCGTGTACGTGTTCGAGTCGGTTGCCGACGAGGTGATCGACTCGATCGTCGAAAAAGCCAAGCGCTTGAAGGTGGGCCGGGGTGACGTCAAGGGGACGCAGATGGGCCCGGTGCACACCGACGCTCAGCGCGCCGAGGTGGCCGGCCAGGTATCGCGGACCCTGCACGCCGGCGGCGAGCTACGGACCGGCGGCGGACCCCCCGACGACCCTGACCTCGCCGACGGCTTCTTCTACGCACCCACGGTGGTCGTCGATCCCCCGCACGATTCGCCGATGGCGACCGAGGAGGTGTTCGGCCCCGCGCTCCCGATCTGGCGTGTAAGCGATCTCGACGAGGCGATCGCGCGCGCCAACGCGTCGCCGTTCGGGCTGGGGTCCTCCGTCTGGACCAAGGATCTCCAAAGAGCCCGCGAAGCCGCGACCCGCATCGAGGCCGGCTACACCTGGATCAACTCGCGCACGAAGGTCTACGACGAGCTTCCGTTCGGCGGCTGGAAGTCGAGCGGCTACGGCAAGGAGCACGGCGAGGAGGCCTTCGACTTCTATACGGAGACCAAGTCGGTCGTGCTGGGGGCGGGGTGAGGGCAGCGCCGGTTGTCACCCCCGGGCGCACGTGAGCGACGGGCCGCCGCCCTGGGACCGTGCATCGCTCCCAGCCCCGGTGATCCCGCTCGAGAACACGTTCGAGGGGTTCCTCGGGCTCGAGTGGGTCGACCTCACGGACACCTCGGCGCACGTGCGCTTCACCGTTCGCGAGAACCTCAAGCAGCCGCTCGGGCTGATGCACGGCGGCATCTACTCGGCGGTCGCCGAGACCGTGGCATCGGTCGCCACCGTCAACAACGTCTGGCACGCCGGCTACGTCGGGTCGGGGCTCAGCAACTACGCGAGCTTCCTGCGCCCAATCACCAGCGGCACCGTCGACGTCCAAGCCGTGCTGCGCGGCCACGACGACAGCGAGTGGACGTGGGGCCACGAGTTCCGCGACGCCCAAGACAGGCTGTGCGCGCTCGTCGACGTGACGATCGCGGTCCGCCCGGCTCCCGGTCGCTGAGCCTCACACGGCCACTCTGCTATTCCTGATAGCGGATGCTTGCCGAGCGTCAAACGATCCGACCAGGGCGGTTGGCCGGACGCTATCCGGCCGCGGCCGCGATGGTCGTGTTCGCGCTGGTGCCCTATCTCGCGCTGTCGGCCGCGCTCCAGCCGTTGACGCCGATCATCGCGAAAGACCTGCATACGACCCTCCAGACAATGAGCCTGGGGTCGGGACTGGCGAACGCCGGCTACGCGGTCGGGACTGTGCTGGCGGTCCAGTTCGCGCAGCATCTGCCCCAGCGGCGGATGATGGTGTTGTACGCGGCGGTGCTCGTGATCGGCTCGGTCCTGACCGCGGCGGCGTCGAGCCCCGCGATGTTCATCACCGGGCGTGTGCTGCAGGGTTTGTGCACGAGCCTGCTTCTGATCGCGGCCGTGCCGCCGCTCGTGCTCAGTTTCGGACTCGATCGACTCCGCGAGACGGCGGTGATCATGAGCCTGTGCATCTTCGGCGCGGTAGCGCTCGGCCCCACACTGGGAGGCATCCAGGCGAGCGCCGACGCCTGGCGGCCGCTGTTCTGGATCGTCGCGGCCATCTCGCTCACCGCGTTCGTGCTGTCGATTCTGACCTTCGAGGATTCGCCCCCGATGGATCGGAGCGCTCCCTGGGCCCCCAACGTGATCGCTCTCGCGGCCGTGGGTTGCGTCTCCGCGTTCTACGGCGCGTCGCAGCTGCTCACGCATCCATTTCTGGATGCGAGGACAGTGGTGCCGCTGATCCTCGGATTGGGTCTGATCGTCGTGCTGATCGTCAACCAGTACCGCTCCAAGCGCCCGCTCCTGACCATCCGCAGCATGCTCTCGAGCACGATTCCCGTGGCCGCGGTCACCCTTGCGCTGTTCGCCGCCGCTGCCTCGGTCGCGGCGACCGATCTGACCGCCGCGCTGCTCGCGCCCCACTACTCCGCGCTGCATGTGGGTCTGCTGTTCCTGCCGGAGCTGGCCGGGGCCGTGCTCACGGCATTCGCCCTCGGCATCGTGATGAAGAGCCGCGCGATGCACTACCTGCCACTCGTGGGCATGGCGTTCCTGGCCGCCGGCATCGCCGTCTTCCGGATCGAGCTTCCTCCTAGTCAGGCGCTCACGCTGATCGGTTCGGGGCTGACCGGCGTTGGACTCGGCGCGAGCGTCGCGCCGGCCCTGTTCGTCGCCGGCTTCTCGCTGCCGTCCAACAACCTGCAGCGCGTGTTCGCGATCGTCGAGCTACTGCGCGCGGTCGCGGCGTTCATGATTGCGCCCCTGTTCGTGCACTTCGCGGTTACGGTCGGGGGTAACCTGACCACCGGTACCGGCATCGCGCTGTGGATCGGGTTCGGACTCGCCGTCGCCGGTGCGCTGATTGCCGTCGTGCTCTACGCGCTCGGCGGCGCGCGGCCGCAGACCCCGAATCTCAGGCGCTTCGTCGACATGGAAGGTCCCGCCTGGTACTCGCCGCCGCTGCTCGCCCGCGTCCGCGGGCGCGCGAGGGGGCGAGTGCCCGTCGAGGACCCATGTCCTCCGTGAGCTCGGGCGCGGAGGCCGCGGAGTGCTGATCGTGCACCGCGGTCCTAAGCCGGCGCCGGGGTGATCACCTCCGGGCCGGGGGGTCCGCGTACAGCCGGGCGACGTCGCGCGCACGGCACTCGAGGCACCGGCGCTGGTTCAGGTAGCCCTTGTCGGTGATCTCGCCGGCGTCGAGGCTCGGCGGCGTCTCGAGCAGGAGCAGTCGCTCGACGCGCGATGCCGAACCCGAATCCTGATTCAGTTCGGTGAGCGCTTGCGACAGGCGCTCGCGAAGCGCGGTCGCGTCGCGCTGCGCCTCGGCATGGGTGACCCAGGCCAGGGCCGCCACGTACTCGGCGTCGTACCCGGCGATCACGGCATCGCTGAGGACCCCGGCGGTACTCAGGAGGCGCGTTCTCAGCGATCCCACCGTGACCCAGGTGCCGGTCAGCAGCTTGAAGTTCTCGGCGATCCGACCGTCGAACATCATCCCCCGGTTCGGGTCCTGGTCGTCGATCAACGTGGCCGCGTCGCCGGAGCGGTAGTAGCCCTCCTCGTCGAATGTGGCCGCGGTCAGCTCGGGCTGGCGGAAGTAGCCGGGCGTGACGATCGGTCCCTTGACCCGGATCTCGAGCTTGTCGCCGACCGGGGCGAGCCTGACGCTGACGCCGGGATAGGGGACGCCGATGCATCCGGTCGGCGCGCCGAGATAGTGCATCGTCGTGGCCGCGGGCGACGTCTCGGTCGTGCCCCAACTCGAGGTCAGCGGCACCTGGTGATCCGCATACCGCTCGGCCAGCGCGCGCAGGCGCTCCGCGAGCGTCTCGGGGAGCGCGGCCGCGGCGTAGAACATGAACCGCAGGCGGCTGAAAAACCGCTCGGCGAGCGCGGGGTCGCTCTCGAGCGCAGGCGCGAGCAGCGCGTAGCCGGCCGGCACGTTGAAGTACAGCGTCGGCGGGACTTCGTTCAATGCGGCGAGGGTCTTCGGGAACAGCGGCGGCGCCGGCCGGCCGTCGTCGACGTGGATCGTGCCGCCGTTGAAGAGCGCCAGGTTCAGGTTGTGGTTACCGCCGAACGTGTGGCTCCACGGCAGCCAGTCGACGAGAATCGGCGGCTCCTCGGACAGGAACGGCCATGGCAAGCGGAGCATCGCCTGGTTGGAACACAGCATCCGGTGGGTGTTGATGACGCCCTTCGGAACGCCGGTTGATCCGGATGTGAATAGGAGTTTTGCCACGGTATCGGCGTCCGGACCCGGATCGCCATCGAGCGGGCTGTCGCGGTGAGCGCTGGTTTCCCACAAGTCGGCGAGGCGGAGCGCACCCGATCGCTCGCCGCGGGCGACGAGTACCTGTGGTGCATGCGGCGCCAGCGCATCGAGTGCGCCGGAGAACGGGCCGGCGTCGTCGGCGAACACCAGGCCCGGCTCGGTCAGCTCGGCGATCGCCCTGATGCGCGCGTGATCCGCGCTCAACAACGAGTAGGCGACGCTGATCGGCATCACCGGCGCGCGGGCGGCGTACGCGGCGAGGCTTACGACCAGGTGCTCGAGCGAGTTGCCCGACAGGATCATCACGGGCTTGTCGGGACCGAGGCCGAGCGCGGAGAACGCGCCCGCGAGCGCGTCGGCGCGCTGCTTTGCCTCGCCGTAGGTGAGCGTGATGCCCCCGTGGACGGCGAGGGGTCGGTCCGGGTGGTCCGCGGCGCGCTTGCGCAGCACGGCCGTGATCGATGGCTCCCACTCGGTGAGCTCGACCCGTGACTTCAGGACGATCGCGCCGTCCGCGCGGCGGTCGATCGCGATGTCCGGTGATGCGAACGTTTCGCTCATGGCCGGTCCAGCAGCGTCGAGAGCACGATCAGCGTCCGTGTCCTGACGATGTTCGGGTCGCGCCGGAGCCGCTCAACCAGCCGCTCGAGATGCTCGATGCTGTCCACCCGTACGCGGATCACGGCGTCGGCCTCGCCCGAGACCGTGAACGCCGAGACGATCTCGTCGACCTTCGCCAGCGAGCGTCCGACGTCCGCGGGCGACGTTCGGTCGGCACAGTAGATCTCGATCAGCGACTCGATCGCATCGCCGAGCGCCCGCCAGTTGATACGCGCGCCGTACCCGGTGATCACGCCGTCGCCCTCGAGGCGGTCTACGCGGCGCTTGACCGCGGTCGCCGACAGGCCGACGTCGGCGCCGATGTCCGCGAACGTCCGCTTCCCGTTGGTCTGTAACAACGCAACAATCTTGCGGTCAATGCCGTCTATAGGGCGACTGAGCTGCATTTCAGTAGCGATCGAGTGCGTGTGAGTTGCGTCAAGCCTATCACCGCGGGATAGTTTGACGATGGCCGTCATCACTTCGGCGACGCAGGGGCGTTCCGGTCGGACGGCGCTTGAACTTGATGGCGCGTCGCTCACAGTGCGCGACGCGCTCGAGGTCTCTCGACGAACCCGCATGGTGCAGCTGTCCGATCGTGCTGCCCGGGCCGTCAGCGCGAGCAAGCGGCTCAAGGATGAGCTGATCGCCAAAGAGATACCGATCTACGGGGTTACGACCGGTTTCGGCGACAGTGCGCACCGCCAGATCTCCCCTGGCAAGGCGGCCCGGCTGCAGCAGAACATCCTGCGCTTCATGGGTGCGGGCACAGGCCCGATCGCGCCGCCCGAGGTCGCCCGCGTAACCATGCTGCTCCGCGCCAACTGCCTCTCGAAGGGCAACTCAGGTGTGCGCGTCGAACTCGTCGAGCGCTTGCTCGATCTGCTCAACCACGACGTCGTCCCGTTCATCCCCGAGCGCGGTTCGGTCGGGGCGAGCGGCGACCTCACGCCACTTTCTTATGTCGGGCGGGCGCTCGGCGGCGACGGCCGCGTCGCCTTCGACGGCGTCGAGTGCGACGCCGCGGACGTCCTGGCCGAGATCGGGCTCGAGCCAATCCTGCTCGAGGCCAAGGAGGGTCTCGCGCTCACCAACGGCACGTCGTTCATGAGCGCGTTCGCGTGCATGGCGGTCGGCGCCGCGTACGAGCTCGCCGACATCACCGATCTGCTGACCGCGATGGCATCGGAGGCGATGCTCGGCAACCGCGGTCACTTCAACGCTTTCCTGTTCGACGACGCCAAGCCCCACCCGGGGATGGTCACGAGCGCGCGCCACATCCGCGAGCTGCTGGCCGAGTCGCGTCTGGCTGCCGACAGCGACGAGCTGTTCCAAGGCGGTCTCGACGGCGCGGAGTTCGTCGAGCTCGATCGCCAGGTGCAGGACAAGTACTCGATCCGCTGCGCCCCGCATGTCACCGGAGTGCTGCGCGACGTGCTCGACTGGGTCGAGCGCTGGCTCACGATCGAAATCAACTCCTCCGACGACAACCCTCTGTTCAACGTGGCCGGCGGACGCGTCGAGAGCGGTGGCAACTTCTATGGGGGCCACGTCGGCCAGGCTATGGATTCTTTAAAAGTCGCACTGGCGAATCTGTGTGATCTGATCGACCGCCAGCTCGAGCTCGTCGTCGACGAAAAGTTCAACCGCGGCCTGACTCCGAACCTGATCCCGCGGTTCGAACCCGGCCATCCCGAGGCCGGTCTCCACCACGGTTTCAAGGGACTTCAGATCTGCGCTTCGGCGATGACCGCCGAGGCGATGAAGCTCTGCAATCCGGCCACGATCCACTCGCGCTCGACCGAGTGCCACAACCAGGACAAGGTCTCGATGGGAACGATCGCGGCGCGCGACGCGCGCTCGATCGTCGAGCTCGCGCAGAACGTCGCGGCGATCCATCTCCTGGCCTGCTGTCAGGCGCTCGAGCTCCGCGGCGTGGAGAAGTGCAGCCCGCGGACGCAGGAGGCCTTCCGGCTCGCGCGCGAGCACGTTCCATTCCTCGATGGAGACCGTTACATGGATGTCGACATCGCGACGACTGTGGAGCTGATCCAGTCCGGCGCCGTGTCGGCCCTCGTGGGATAGACGATCTCCAACACCCTGGGGTAGGTGCTGCTCGGGGCCGGGGGCGTACATCGCCTCCGGCCCCGCGCTATGTATGTCGGGCGTCGGGCCGGCTTCATTCCACACCTCGGAGCGGCGTAACTCCACACGTCGGAGCGGCTTAAGTTAAATCAAGCCCCATCGCGCTTAAGCCCCCGATCGCGCTTAAGCCCCCGATCGCGGGTAAGCCCCATCGCGGGTAAGCCCGATCGCGGGTAAGCCCCATCGCGGCCGCGCCCCTGTTGCCCGGATCAACCGGCTTGGCCGCGGTATCGAGCGAGGGCCTCCTCGCGCGCGCGGGCATGATCCACGATCGGAGCCGGGTAGTCGTTTGGGTGCTGGTCGAGCTCGGGGACGTACTTGCGCACGTAGCTGCCCTCCGGGTCATGCCTGGCCTGCTGGAGCGCCGGGTTGAGAATCCGGCGCGACACCGGCTGTGGGTCGACCCCCACCGACGCGATCCACTGCCAGTTGCCGTTGTTGTTCGCCTCGTCGCCGTCGAGCAGCAGGCGCATGAACCAACGCTCGCCCCAGCGCCAGTCGATCCCGAGATCCTTGGTCAGGAACGACCCGACGACGAGTCGCGCCCGGTTGTCCATGTAGCCCTCGCGCCTGAGTTGGCGCATGCCGGCGTCGACGAACGGGTAGCCGGTGCGTCCGTCGCACCACGCCTCGAACCGTTTGTGCGCGCGGCTCCATCGGATCGTGCCGCGGTACCGGGCCTGGTGCTCCGAGCGCGCGTTCTGCGGGTGGTGAAGGAGCACATGGGCGAAGAAGTCGCGCCAGCACAGCTGTCGTCCCAGTTCTCCGGCGTGGTGCTCGAGTTCCCGAGGGGAGATGCATCCGAAGTGGAGATACGGCGAGAGGGGTGTGCTGCTGGCGCGGATCGCCTTCCGCGCCCGAGTCTCGCCGCCGCGGCAGCGCGGATCTTCGACCTCCTGGGTCAGGCCGAGATCGGCGAGCGACGGCAGCGAGCCGGGGTCGAGTGAATTTGGGAGCGGCGGCAGCTTGCGGGCCGCGCCGAGCGGCTCGCGCCGGGTCGCGCGCGCCCACGCCCGGTAGAACGGCGTGAACACCGTGTACGGGGTCCCGGCGGTGGTGCGGATCGCGTCGAGGTCATCGACTACGAACGTCCCGGGATGCTCATTAACGGGAGCCCCGAGCGCACGACTCACGCGCGCGTCACGCGCGCGGGCGAAGGGACCGAGGTCGGCGCTGAAATGCACGGCGGTGGCGTTCGTTTCGCGTACGAGCCTCGGGATCTCGGTCTCCGGTCGGCCATACCGCACGACGAGCCGGCTGCCTCGCGCCCGGAGCGACTGGTCGAGATCGTCCAGGCACTCGAGCATGAACTGCGCACGCGGGCCGGACGAGTGACGGCCGTGCAGCAGGCGGTCGTCGAAGCAGAACACCGGCACGAGCGCGTCCGCGTCGCGGCGTGCGGCCTCGAGCGCGGGGTGGTCGTGCACCCGAAGGTCGCGGCGGAGCCACAGCAGAGTTGTCATCCGAGGGGGCGTGCATTCAACATAATGTTGCGTATTATCTCAACAAGATGCTAGACACCGCACTCGATCGGAGCGTCGTGCTCGGGTACGGGCGGATCGGCCTGCTGGCGCGGCGGCGCCTGCCGGGGTGGCCGGCGGACCCGCCGCGAATCGACGGCGAGGCGGTGCTCGTCACCGGGGCGGCGTCGGGGCTCGGGCTCGCGGCCGCGATCGGGTTCGCCCGCCTCGGGGCGACGGTGCACGCGCACGCGCGCGACGACGCTCGCGCTGCCGAGGCCGTGCGGGCGATCCGCGGACGGTGTCCGAACGCCGACGTCCGCCCCGCGGTCTGCGACCTCGGGAGCCTCGCGGCGTTGAAGTCCTTCGCCAGTGAGTTCGCGGCGCGCGAGCCGCGACTCGACGGGCTCGTCAACAACGCCGGCGTGATGCCAAGCGAGCGAACGCGCTCGGCCGACGGGCACGAATTGATGTTCGCGACGCACGTGCTTGCGCCGCTCGCGCTGACCACGATGCTCGCCGGCCTGCTCGGCCGCGTCATCAACGTGAGCTCCGGCGGCATGTACACGGAGTCGCTGCCGGGGAACGGCGACCCCGAGTCAGACGGGACGCCGTACTCGCCCAGGAAGCTCTATGCGCGGACCAAGCGCGAGCAGGTCGTAATCACCGAGATGCTCGCGGAGCGGTTGCGCGGGCGCGGCGTGGTCGTCCACGCGATGCACCCGGGGTGGGCCGACACCGAAGGACTGCGCGGGGCGATGCCGGGGTTCCGGGCGATCACGCGTACCATCCTCCGCACCCCCGAGGAGGGCGCGGACACGATCGTGTGGCTCGGGGCGGCTCCTGAGGCGACGCGCGAGACCGGGCTCTTCTGGCACGACCGGCGCGCCCGTCCCACCCACTACCGCTTCGGTCCGCGTGCCCCGAGCAAGGCCGACCGTGAGCGGTTGTGGAACTACTGCGAGGCCGCGCTCGCGCGCGCCGGGATCGACTCGCTATGAGCTGGCGCTCACTCGGCGCCGGCGTCGAACGCCCGGATCCGGGTCGCTATGAGGCGGTGGCGTAACGGACCATGCGGGTGCTGATCTGGATCGCCGAGCGCAGCTCGTGCTCGCGCGCGACCGGCGTCGAGTCGAGCCGGTCGCCGATACCCTCGGCGACGTCCGGCGCGCCGGCCGCGGCCAGCCGCAGGCAGACCTGCGCGGCGACGCGCACCGCTGGAGCCTCGACCGTCCACACCGCCTCGAACGAGCGCTCACCCGGAGCGTCGGGGGGCCGCTCCCAGCCGGCGAGACACGCCCCAAAACTCGAGGACTCGCACACGATCGCCCACTCCCGGCCGACCGGATCCGAGGGCGCGATCGGCACCTCGATCGGCCCGCCCTTCGGCCGGCGCACGCGCCCGAAGTCGGCCAGCACGACCGCGCCCTCGGCCGTGCGTGCCAACTCTCGCCAGCGACCCTCGGACGCGCGGTAGAAGCGCTCGCGCTCAAAGCAGCCGAACAGCAGGGGCCGCTCGGCGCGCGCCAAGGACTCGTCCTCGATCGCGCGGGACATGATGAGCATGGCGCGCTTGGACACCAGCTGTGGCTCGAGGTGCGGGTAGCGCGAGCGCAGCGACGCGAACACCGAGGGCGCCCGGTCGTCCCCGGCATCGTGGGCGAGCTCGATTGCCGCGTGAAGCGAGAGCCCGCGCTCGCGGCCCCGGACCACCGCGCGGACGCGCGCGAGGTCCTGCTCGGAATAGCGGCGGTGGCCGCTTGCGACGCGCCGTGGCTGAGGAAATCCGTGCCGGGCTTCCCACATCCTCAACGTCGCCTCGCTGATCCCGCTTCGGGCGGACATCTCGCGCATCGTCAAGCCGGGCTCGGGGGCTGAGGACGGCACGGGTCTGGACCGTACCGCAGCAAGGCAGCTTCAACAAGTCGTTGAGGTTTATCTCGACATAAAGTGGTAACCTGGTGGTCATGACAGCCGCCCGAGTCACTGCCGGCTCAGTCATCGCGCTCCGCATCGCCTACGGCGTCGCGCTGATCGTCGCTCCACGGCGACTCGCGCTTCGGTGGCTCGGTCCGGCCGCCGAGGACGCGCCGGTTCAGGTCGCGCTTCGCGCTCTCGGTGCGCGAGAGACAGTCCTCCACACCGGGGCGCTACTCGCGGCGACTCGCGGCGGGCCGCTCCGGCCCTGGCTCGCCGCCAGCGCCGCCGGCGATCTGACCGACGTGATCGCGACCGCGATCGGCCGCCGTCGGCTGCCACCGGCTTCTACCCCTGCCACGGTGGCGGTCGGCGGCGGCGCGGCGCTCACGAGCATCGCGCTGGCGGCTGCGGTCGACCAGTGATCCATCCGCGCTCGCAATGCGAATCATCTACATGGGCGTGGTGAGACGGCGATGAGAGTCGCGATCGTCGGCGCCGGCATCTCCGGGCTGGTCGTGGCGCATCTGCTCCAGCACCGGCACGAGGTCACGCTGTTCGAGGCAGCCGGTTACGCCGGCGGCCACACGAACACGATCCGGGTCGACACGCCGAACGAGACCCATCACGTCGATACCGGCTTCATCGTGTTCAACGACCGCAACTATCCGAACTTCGAACTGCTGCTCACTTCTCTCGGTGTGCCCTGGCAGCCGTCGACGATGAGCTTCGGCGTGAGTGACGGACTCGGCGACTTCGAGTATTCGGGCGCGTCGCCGAACGGGCTGTTCGCGAACCGGCGCCACCTGCTGAAGCCCTGGTTTCACCGCATGGTCGCCGACCTCGCGCGCTTCAACCGCGCGGCGCGCACGCTGCTCGCGGCCGAGCACGCCGGCCGCGGGCCGTCGCTCGGCGACTGGCTCGAAGACCTGCGCTTATCCCGCGAGTTCATCGACAAGCTGATCGTGCCCCAGGCGTCCGCGGTGTGGTCGGCCGATCCGCGACAGATGTGGAGCTTCCCGGCCAGGTTCCTCGCCGAGTTCTTCGACAACCACGGGATGCTCGGCTTCCGTGGCCGACCGCGCTGGCGGACGGTCGTCGGCGGCTCCAGGCGTTACGTGGATGCGCTGCTGGACCGGTTCGACGGGCGGCTTCGCCTGGGGACGCCCGTCGCTGCTGTCACGCGCGGCGGCGATCACGTGCTCGTGCGTCCGGTCGGCGGCGAGGCCGAGCGCTTCGACGAGGTCGTGCTGGCGACGCACTCGGATCAGGCACTGGCGCTGCTCGATGACGCCGGCGACCGCGAGCGCGAGATCCTCGGCGCGATCCCCTACCAGCACAACGAGGCCGCGCTCCACACCGACGTGCGCCTGCTTCCGCGGCGCCGCCACGCGTGGGCGAGTTGGAACTACCACTGGCAACCGGAGCCTGCGGCTCGCGCGACCGTCACCTACCACATGAACCGCCTGCAGTCGTTGCGGGCCGAGCGCGAGTTCTGCGTGACCCTGAACCGCACCGAGGCGATCGACCCGGCCAAGGTGATCCGGAAGATCATTTACTCGCACCCGGTGTATACGGCCGACGGTGTCAGTGCCCAGCGGCGCTTCGACGAGGTCAGCGGGTGGCGTCACACCCATTTCTGCGGTGCTTACTGGGGGTGGGGCTTCCACGAGGACGGCGTTCGCAGCGCGCTGCGCGTGGCCGAGCGGCTCGGCGGACGGCTATGACCGGCATCGCGAGCTGCATCTACGAGGGGACGATCCGCCACCGGCGCGCCCATCCGCGTCGCCAGTTCCGGCATCGGCTGGCGCTGTTCTACATCGACCTCGACGAGGTTCCCACGCTCCTCGGCGGCCGGTTCGTCGCCCCGCAGCCGGGTCTGCTGCGGTTTCGCCGGCGGGACTACCTCGGGCCAGCCACGCGCCCGCTCGGTCAGGCCATTCGCGATGCGGTCGAAGCGCAGGGGCGTGCGCGCCCGAGCGGCCCGGTCCGCGTCCTGACCCAGTTGCGCTCTTTCGGGCACTGCTTCAACCCGGTCAGCTTCTACTACTGCCTGGACGCCGCCGGCGAGCAGGTCGAGTCCGTCGTCGCCGAGGTCACGAACACGCCGTGGGGCGAGCGCCGCGCGTACGTCGTCCCCGGCGGAACGGCATACCTCGACAAGTCGCTGCATGTATCGCCGTTCATGGGGATGGATCACCGCTACACGGTGCTCACCGACACGCCGGGCGAGCGTCTGACCGTCCATATCGAGAGCCGCCGCGGCGACGAGCTGACGTTCGACGCGACGCTCGCGCTACGCCGCCGTGAGCTGACGCCTGCCTCGGCGGGACGCGTCGCCGCGCGCTATCCGTTCGCGAACCTCCGGGTGCTCGCTCTGATCTACGGTCATGCGCTCGGCCTCGTGCTGGCCGGCGCCCGGGTGCACCCGCATCCGAGGGCGAGCGCGGCATGATCGGACGCGGCGTGATCGACCGCGCGGCCCGCTGGATCCTGTCGGTGTTCCTCCGGCGGATCAGGACCGGAACCCTGACCGTGGTCGAGGCCGGTCAGCGCCGAGCCTTCGGCTCGGGGCCACCGGCGGCGACGATCGTCGTCCGCTCGGCGAAGATGTGGCGGCTGGCGCTTCGCGGGAGCCGCGGCCTCGCGGAGGCCTACGCCGACGGCCTGTGGGACTCGCCCGACCTGACCGCGCTCGTCCGCCTGGCAGCGCGGAACGCGTCCGGCCTCGATCGTCTCCGCGCCAGGATCGCGCCGGTGCGGGTCCCGTTCCAGCGCGCTCGCGCGTATCTCAACCGGAGCACCCGCAGCCGCCGGCGGCGGCACATCGCCGCCCACTACGACCTTGGCAACGAGCTGTTCTCGCGCATGCTCGACCCGACCATGAGCTACTCGTGCGCGGTGTTCGACGACGCCGCGATGACGCTCGAGGAGGCGCAGCTGGCCAAGCTCGAGCTGATCTGCGACAAGCTCGCGCTCGGACCCGACGACCACCTGCTCGAGATCGGCACGGGGTGGGGAGGGCTGGCGATCCACGCCGCCGCCACCCGTGGCTGCCGGGTCACGACGACGACAATCTCGCGTGAGCAGCACGCCCACGCCCTCGACGCCGTTCGCCGTGCGGGGCTCGACCAGCGCGTAACCGTCCTGCTGACCGACTACCGCGATCTGAGCGGCCGATACGACAAGGTCGTCTCGATCGAGATGATCGAGGCCGTCGGTTGGCGGCACACCGGGACGTTCTTCGCCAGGTGCTCGGAGCTGCTCGCCGATGACGGCACGATGCTCCTCCAGGCGATCACGATCGACGATCGCGCCTATGAGGTCGAGAAGGCCTCGAGGTCGTTCATCAACACTCATATCTTTCCGGGCGGATGCCTGCCGTCGTTCGAGGTGATCGCGCGGAACGTCGCGCGGCGTACCGACATGCAGACAGTCCACATCGAGGACCTGACCGTTCACTACGTCGAGACGCTCCGGCGGTGGCGCCGCAACTTCGCCGCACAGTCCGCGGTGCTCGCCGAGCAGGGATACGACGAGCGCTTCCAGCGCCTGTGGACTCTGTACCTCGCGTACTGCGAGGCCGGGTTCGCCGAGCGGCGGATCTGCGACGTCCAGTGGCTGCTGGCAAAGCCCGGTTGTCGAGAGACCGGAATCGGTAGATTTGCTGCGGGCCGCTTGACCGCGGAACGAACAACGGGGCAGGAGGGCGACTCATGGCGAAGCGACGTTTCCGTCCGGAGGACGCGTACCGGCTGAGGACCGCCGGCGAGCCGGACCTGTCTCCAGATGGTCGACGCATCGCGTTCGCGGTAGCGGAGGCCGAGGAGGAGAAGGATCGGTTGTGCTCTTCGATCTGGGTGGCCGCCGCCGACGGGTCGTCGGCCCCGCGGCGGTTCACCGAAGGCCCGGCTGACAAGAGCCCCGCCTGGTCGCCCGACGGCCGTTGGCTCGCTTACATCTCGGCCCCCGACGGGAAGCCCGAGCGCGCCCATGTGCGGCTCGCGCCGCTCGACGGTGGCGTGCCGACTCGTGTCGGCGACCTCCCCGGGCCGGTCAGCCAGTTCGCGTGGTCGCCCGACTCGACGCGCCTCGTCGTCGTCTGCCGCGTCGGCGTGCCGGACCGAGCGAAGGCCAGTGCCGCTCAGCGCAACGCGCCTCGGGTCGTGCGGGGGCTGGCGGCGCGGCTCGACGGCGTCGGCTGGCAGGACGGCCGCCGCCACCTGTTCGTGCTCGAGGTCGAGGACGGCTCGGCCCGGCAGCTCACCCGCGGCGAGTACGACCACGCCGACCCGTCGTTCTCTCCGGACGGCGACACGATCGCGTTCGCCTCCGACCGGCACCCGCGCCGCGACGACCGGCAGTTCCGCGGCGACGCCTGGGTCGTGCCCGCGAATGGTGGGCGCCCGCGGCGACTTACGAACGGCAAGGGTCGGGTCGCGTTTCCCGTCTTCTCGCCTGACGGCGCGAAGATCGCGTTCGCCGGCCGGGAAACCGACGAGTGGAACGAGGACACGCACATATTTGTCGTGCCCGCCGACGGAAGCGCGGGCCCCGAGCGCGTCGCGCCCGAGCTCGATCGGCCCACCGTGCTCTGGCCCGGGCTCCCCGCCCCGTTTTGCTGGACCGGCGACCGCGAGCTCGTGATGGTCGTGGCCGACCACGGCTCGGTCACCTTGCACCGGGCGCGAGTCGGCGAATCTCGGAGTCGCGAACTGGTGGGCGGCGATGTCATCATCGACGGCGTGGCCGCCCGGCCCGGGCGGCGAACCGTCGTATACACGGGCTCATGGCCCGACCGGCCGAGCGAGGCGTACGCGACAACCACCGCCGGCGCCGAGCCCGCCCCGGTGACGCAGCTGAACGACGATCTCGTGGCCGAGGTCGAGTTCGCGCCGGTCGGCCGGACGACGATCGCTCGGGCTGACGGCACGGAGGTCGAGTACTTCACGCTGCTTGCACCGGGTCGCGCGCCGGAGCGGCTGCCGCTCCACGTCGAAATCCACGGCGGCCCGCACGCCTCGTGGCCGTCCGGCCGCTGGCTCGCTCTGCACCAGGCGCTCGCGGCCGCGGGCTACGCCGTAATGCTGCCCAATCCGCGTGGCAGCACGAGTTACGGCCAGGCCTTCGCGAGCGGGTCTACCGGGGACTGGGGCGGGGCAGACTGTGACGACATCCTGGCCTGCTGCGACGACCTGATCGACCGCGGCGTCGTCGACCGGGGACGGCAGTTCGTGAGCGGCGGCTCGTACGGCGGGTTCATGACGAGCTGGCTTGTGGCCAGGACCGATCGCTTCCGGGCCGCAACGGCCGTGGCCGCGGTCATCGACCAGCGGAGCATGGCGCTCACGACCGAGATAACCGAGTTCGAAGTGTTCAACATGGGCGGTACGCCCTGGTCACGGCCCGAGGAGTACGAGAAGCGCTCGCCGTTGACCTACCTGCCCTCCGTGAACACGCCGGTGCTCGTCGTCCACTGGGAGGGAGACCTCCGCGTTCCGATTTCGCAGGGCGAAGAGCTCTACACCGGTCTACGCCTGCTCGGCAAGCAGACCGAGTTCGTGCGCTATCCCGGTGGCTTTCACATCCAGCGCACGCCCTCCCAGGCGGTCGACATGTGCGAGCGGATCCTGGCGTGGAACGGCGAGCACGACCACCGACGGAATAAGCGGGCGCGCTCCTGACCCCCGGTTTAGACTCGACCCGACCGTGAGCGGAGCGGAGCGACTGAACGCGAGCACGCTGCTCGACCGCAACCTCGAGACGGGTCGTGCTGAGGAGACCGCACTCCTGACCGCTTTCGGGGCGGTGACCTACGGCGGGCTAGCCTCGCTGACCGCGGCGGTCGCGTCTTACCTGACCGACCTCGATGTCCAGCGCGAGCAGCGCGTGTTGATGATCCTCGACGACTCGCCGGCGTTCCCGGCGACGTTCCTCGGGGCGATGCGGATCGGCGCCGTCCCGGTTCCGGTCAACCCGATGGATCGTGTCGATAACTACGTCTACTACCTGGACGACAGCTATGCGCGCGTCTTGGTCGTGGAGGCGTCGCTGCTGCCGGCGCTCGAGGCCGAGCTCGATTCGCGGCTCGGCCTGCACGTGCTCGTCGTCGACGGCGACCCGGGCCGGCACGCGAGCTTTGATGCCATGGTCCGCGCACACGCCGGCTCTGGGGAACTGCCACCGCCGGCGGATACCCACCGCGAGGACATGGCGTTCTGGCTCTACAGCTCGGGCTCGACCGGACGGCCGAAGGGGGTCGTCCACGCGCACCGCGACATCGGGGTGACCGTCGAGCAGTACGCGCTGGGCGTGCTGCAGATCTCCGCCGACGATGTGTGTTACTCGACGACCAAGCTGTTCCACGCCTACGGCCTGGGAAACGCGTTGTCGTTCCCCCTCTCGGTCGGGGCGTGCGCGGGGTTGGTCAAGGGCCGCTCCACACCGGAGCGCATCTTTGAGGCGGTCGCCCGCTATCGCCCGACGCTGTTCTTCTCGGTGCCGGCTTTGTACGCCGCAATGGTCAAGGCCCGGGGGGCGGCCGAGGTCGACTTCTCGGGCGTCCGCGCGTGCGTGTCGGCGGCCGAGGCGCTGCCCGCGGCGGTGCTCGCCCGCTGGCAGGCCCTCACCGGCGTGCCGATCCTCGACGGGATCGGCTCGACCGAGATGCTCCACATCTACTGCTCGAACACGCTCGCCGATCTCGCCCCGGGGACGTCGGGGCGCCCGGTGCCGGGGTACGAGCTGAGGCTCGTCGACGAGCGCGGGCTCGACGTGAGCCCCGGCGAGCCGGGCGACCTGATGGTACGCGGCGACAGCTGCGCCGCCTACTACTGGCACCAGCGCGACAAAACCCGCTTCTCGATGCGCGGCGACTGGTTCCACACCGGCGACCGCTACATCGTCGACGCCGACGGCCACTACGTCTATCAAGGCCGCTCGGACGACATGATCAAGGTGGGCGGGCTGTGGGTGTCTCCGGCCGATGTCGAGGGCTGTCTCGTCCGCCACCCGTCGGTGTCCGAGGCGGCAGTGATCGGGGTCCACGTCGACGACATCAGCCGGATCAAGGCATTCGTGATCTGCACCTCGGGCGCGCCGGCGGACCCGGACGCCTTCGCCGACGAGCTGCGCACCTGGTGCAAGGACAACCTTCGCCGCTACGAGTACCCGCACGTGATCGAATTCGTCGAGGACCTGCCGCGGACTCCGACCGGAAAGGTCCAGCGCTACAAGCTGCGCGAGGCCGAAGAGGTTCGGACGACCCTGGCGGGGACCTCGTCGATCACATAATGTATTCAGAGCGCTCGCGCTTCGCGGCCCAACCTTAAACCTCTCGTATGGAGCGTCCTCGCATCCTCGTTACCTCGTGGCGCCGTCCGCTCTCCACGTATCTGGGCGAGGGGACGCTGCTCGACACCCTCGACCCCGCCTACGCCGCACGCGTGGCCGATGCCGGCGGGCTGCCGCTGGTCGTCTCGCGGCCACCGGTCGGGGCCGCAGGATGCCTCGATGAGCTGCTCGGGCTTGCTGACGGGCTGCTGCTCACGGGTGGTGGGGACGTCGACGCGGCCTCGTACGGCGCCGCGGCCGAGAACGTCTCCGATCCCGACGCCGAGGCGGACGCCTGGGAGCTCGCGCTGATCGCCGCCGCCCGCGACCGCTCGCTTCCGACGCTGGCGGTGTGCCGGGGCGCGCAACTGTTGGCGGCCGCTCACGGCGGACGGCTGGTGCAACGGTTGACGGCGAGCGAGGCGCATCAGGACCTCGACGGCCTCGCCCCCGAAGAGATCCTGTCGGCGCGCCACCCGGTCGAGCTCGTCCCCGGCTCGCGGGTGCGGCGCGCGCTCGGCGGACCAGCGCGGATCGCGGTCAACACGATCCACCACCACGGCATCGCCGACCCTGGCGACCTCTTGGTGACGGCCACCGCGCCGGGCGGCGTGATCGAGGCAGTCGAGCCGCGAACGGATTGGGCGTGCGTCGGCGTCCAGTGGCATCCCGAGAAGATGCACGAGCCTTCGCAGCGCGGGCTGTTCGCGCAGCTGGTCGCGGCTTGCCGCGAGCGGTCCGGGGTGGTTGCGTGACCCTGCGCGGGTACACCGCGCCGCTGTCTCCGGACGGGCGGGCGGGGATCGTCCCCCCGCCGCCGTGGCACTACTCGGGCGACTTCCTGATCGCCGAGTACCGCACCGACCCGGACGCGGTGGCGGCGCTCCTTCCGCCCGAGCTCGAGCCGGCAGAGGACCCGGGCGCGGTCGCCGCGATCTTCGCCGACTGGCAGTCATGCTCGCTCGACCTCCACGAGCTCGAGGACCCGATCCAGTCCCAGTACCGGGAGTTCTTCCTGGTCGTCGGCGCTCGTTACAACGGCCAGCCGGTGAGCCGCTGCGTGTACATCTGGGTCGACAAGGACTTCGCGATGTTCCGCGGGTGGATCCAGGGGTTCCCCAAGAAACTCGGCTCGATCCACATGACGCGGCTGTTCGCCGCCGGCAAGGCGACGCCCGGGCTCGAGCCTGGCGGTCGCTTCGGCGCCACCTGCACGGCCAACGACCGGCAGGTCGCGCGCATGGTGGTCACGCTCGAGCGCGTCTCGGAGACCGGGCCGACCGTGAACGACCCGCCGATGTACAACACCCGCCACTTCCCGGCCGCCGCCGGCGACCGGCCAGACGTGTTCGAGTTGGTGCGCTCCGGCGGTTACGACCGCGACCGCACCGAGGTCTGGGAGGGGAGCGCCGAGCTCCGCCTCTACGACGACACGCTCGAGGATCTGCAGGCGATCGCGCCGCGCGAGATGCTCCGCGGCTACCGCTACTCCTTCGGCTACACCGTCGACGGGGTCGAGGTCGTCGCCCAGCACCAACAGGAGGCACTGATCACATGAAACGAGTGCGGATAGAGGACGAAGGCCGGCCCATCGACGCCACGCTCGATGGCGACACGGTCACGGGCGACGGGACTGAAATCAAGATCAAAGAAGTCCAGCGTTGGCTGTCACCGGTCACACCCGGCAAGATCCTCGCCACCCACTTGACCTACCGCTCGCGGGCCGAGGAATACAAGATGGCTCGTATGCCGAGCGAGCCGTCCTACTTCATGAAGCCGCCGTCGTCGCTATCGGGCCATCTCGCTCCGGTGCTTCGGCCTCCCGGGTGTCGCTTCCTGAATTATGAGGGCGAGGTCGCGGTCGTGATCGGGCGCCGCTGCCATCGGGTGACGATCGATGAGGCGCTCGACTATGTCGGCGGCTATACCGTCGCCAACGACTGGGGCGTCCACGACTTCCGCCACGCCGACCGCGGCTCGATGCTGCGGGTCAAGGGCCAGGATGGGTTCTGTCCGCTCGGCCCGGTGATGGTCGACCCTGGCGACGTCGACCCGGAGGATTTGGTTTTGCGGACGTTCGTGAACGGCGAAGAGGTGCAGCACGGGCATACCGGGACGGACCTTATGTTCTCGTTCGCCTACCAGATCGCCGACGTGGCGCGGCTGATCACGCTCGAGCCCGGCGACGTGCTGCTCACCGGGACGCCGGCGAACTCGCGGCCGGTGGAGCCGGGCGACGTCGTCGCGGTCGAGATCGACGGGATCGGCAGGCTCGAGAACACCGTCGTCCAGGACGAGGAGGCGCTCCCGGAGGTCGGCGAGCAGCCGGCGGTCACGGCGCAGACGCTGCATGTCGCCCTGACCATGCCCGAAAAAGAAGCCGAACGAAGCGTGGAGGTGGTCCGTTGAGCATTCCCCAGGTCCTGCATCCGTTTGCCGCCCCGGCCCGCGCGGCCGAGGACTACCTCGAGATCGTGCGCGGCGAGGGCTCCCGCATCTGGGATGTGTATGGCAAGAGCTACATCGACGGCACCGCCTCGCTGTGGTACTGCGCCGTGGGCCATGGCCGGAGCGAGATCGCCGACGCTGTCACCGAGCAGATGGGAAAACTCGAGGCCTACCACACGTTCGCCCGGTTCACGAACGCCCCCGAGGACGAGCTCGCGGGGCTGCTGCTGGAGCTCGAGCCCATCCCCGACGCCCGGGTGCTGTTCACGTGCGGGGGCTCGGAGGCGATCGACAGCGCGATCAAGATCGCGCGGGCCGGGCATAAGGCAGCCGGCGACGGCGGCCGCACGGTGTTCCTCAGCCGCCACTATGCCTACCACGGCGTGATGCTCGGCGGGACGTCGGCCGGCGGGCTCCCGGCAAACCGCGATCCGTTCGGCACGCTCCTGCCCGACTTCTTCCAGGTTGAGCGCGACAGCGTCGAGGCGATGCGGGCCGCGGTCGAGTACCACGGGCCTGATCGGATCGCCGCGATCATGGCCGAGCCTGTGATCGGCGCCGGCGGCGTGTTCCCGCCGCCCGAGGGTTACCTCGAGGGGCTGCGCGAGCTGTGCGACGAATGCGGCGCGTTGCTGATCTTCGACGAGGTGATCACCGGGTTCGGACGGCTCGGCTCGTGGTTCGCCTCCCAGCACTACGGCGTGACGCCGGACTTGATGACTTTCGCCAAGGCGGTGACGAGCGGATACCTGCCCCTCGGCGGCGTGTTCGTCGGGCCGCGCGTCCGGGAATGGCTCGAGGCCGACCCCGGCTACATGCTGGCCCACGGCAACACCTACACCGGCCACCCGACGTGCTGCGCAGCGGGGGTGGCGAACGTCCGGCTGATGCAGGCCGAGGATCTGCCGGCGAAGGCGGCCGCGGCCGGGAAGCGGCTCGGCGCGGGACTCGAAGGACTCGTCGGGCGGGGCGGCGTTGCCGAGGTTCGGGGCGAGGGGCTCGTGTGGGCGATCGGCCTGGAGCCGTCGGTCGCGCCGGGGCCGTTCACCGAGGCTCTCCTGAGCCGCGGGGTCATTGGCCGCGGGCTGCCGTACGCCAACTCGGTCGCGTACTCGCCGCCGCTGATCATCACCGACGACGAGGTCGACGAGCTGGTTGCGGCGACCGCAGCGGTGCTGGATGAGCTTGCCTGAACCTGCTGCATCGGCCGACCGTCTCAACATCGCGAGCGTCGTCGACCAGGTGTACATAGCGATCCGCGAGCGGATCTCGAGCGGATCGCTTCCCCGCGGCGCCCGGGTTCACCAGGAGGACCTGGCCGAGGAGCTCGGCGTCTCGCGCACGCCCGTGCGCGAGGCGCTCCGCCGGCTGGCTGCCGAGGGGCTCGTCGAGATGCGGACCAACCGGGGAGCACGCGTGGCCGACGTCGATCAGGTCGGCATGCGCGGCTCGTACGAGGCCCGGACGGTGATCGAGCCGGGGGCGGCGCGGCTGGCCGCCGGACGCCGACTCGCGGAGCCGCTGGCGCGGATGCGCGCCGCCGTGGCCGCCCAGCGTCGCTCGCTCCGCAACGTCCAGCGGAGCTTCGAGGCCAACCGCGAGTTTCACCTCGCGCTCGCCGAAGCCTCTGGGAACGAGTTCCTCGTCCAATTCGCCGAGCGGCTGTGGGTGGCCCGCATCGGCGAGACGATCTACGAGCGCCAGGTCGAGACCCAGGAGCGGATGCTGCTCGACGTCCGCGAGCACGAGCAGATCATCGAGGCGATCGAGGCGGGCGACGGTCGGCGCGCCGAGTCGCTCGTGCGCCGACACCTGACCGATGCGATGAAGCGCTCGACCGACATCCTCGGCTCGGGGGAATCCGGCACCGCTACGTAACGGTGTTCTAGAGGTTCCGAGCCGGATTCCCTTAAGGAAATCCGGCGATGTCACGTTACGGCGAGGCGGACGTCTCTGAGCCGGATTTCCCGCCCTCGATCTTGCCCGGCGGTCCTCCGAGGGCGCCGATCAGCGCGGAGAAGCTCTTGCCCGCGGCGCTCGCGACGTTGTCCTCGTCGTCGGTCGGATTCCACTGCCCGGCGACCTTCGCGTAAGCCTTCGTGCCGATGCCAGCGCCCCACCCGAGCTCGATGCCCGTCGAGTATGCCGGGATGATCGTCGCGATCGGCTGGCCGGCGCTGACCGTATCGCCGACGCGCAGCCCGTCCGCGGGGAGGACGCCCTCGGCGTAGTAGACGTAGCAGCCGGCGTCGGCGCCGTCGAGCAGTCGGTACTGGATGAACGTGCCCGGCCAGCCGCTGCCTTCCGTTGTCAGGCGGGTGATCCGGCCGGCGCCGATCGCCACGAGCTTCCCGACTCCGGCGTAGTCGACGCCCTGGTCGACCCGCTCCGGGTTGACGATCGCTTGTGCGAGCGGATTCATGTAGCCCGCGGGTGCGATCGCAAGCGGGCAGCGTCGCCACGCGGCCAGTGCGGCGTGGCGCGGCTTTCGCGGACGGTGCCGCTGTCGCGGCCCGCTGCGCGTCCGCGCGCGCCAGCGTCGGAGCGGAGTCCGGTCCATTGTTGGCGAGCACGCTCGCCAGAATCGCCGCCACGACCGCCGCCGCGACGATGGTCTTCGCGCTCAGGATCCGGGTCCGGAGGCGCTTGCCGGTGGATCGGCGAGGCCCGTTGCGGTCGCCACGGCGAGGGCGGTTGCGGTCGTCGGGGCGAGGGCGGTTGCGGTCGTTCGGGCGAGAGCGGCTACGGTCGTCCCCGGTCGACGACGGCGCCGACTTGCCTCTCCGGGCGAGCGACCGCTCGAGCGATTCCTGCCACGGGTCGGCGTCCTGCCAGCCGTCCGTCTCCTGCCAGCGATCAGTCTCCTGCCAGCCGTACTTGTCCCGCCAGGGATCAACCCCGGCACGCTCACGCGCGGTGTCCACAAACCTCCTCGTGTGGCCTGCGGGGTTAGCTGACGGGCTCGCGCGTTGCGCTACGCCGAGCTGCTCGGCGATTCGCCCCCGCGATCACGGATCGCTGTGGGTCCCCCGCTCACCGGCCACGGATGGTCCGGTGATTCGGCCTGTTATGTGCCCGGGCAACCTATCACCGTGACCAGCGGAAAAACCCTCGGAGCGACGCTCCAATCAGCGCTCGTTGCGGACTGGGTTCGAGAGCGTGCCGACGCCCTCGATGTAGATATCGACCGTGTCGCCCTGGCGCAGGTACCGCTTGGGCGAGCGCGAGTCGCCGACTCCGCTGGGTGTCCCAGTGGCGATCACGTCGCCGGGCTCGAGCGTCGCGCCGGCCGAGATGTACTGGATCAGCTCGACCACCGAGAAGATCAGGTCGCGCGTGTTCGCGTCCTGCATGACCTCGCCCGAGACCGTCGTGCGGAGGTCGATGTCGGCGAGGTCGACGCCGTCGGCGGGCGCGATGCACGGCCCGAGCGGCGAGAACGTGTCGAAGCTCTTGCCGAGCGTGAACTGACGAAGCGGCGTCTCGAGCTGAGCGCGGCGGCCCGAGACGTCGTTGATCGCAGCGATGCCGCCGACCGCGGCCCGCGCCTCGTCCGCGTCGGCCCGGTAGACGCCCTGTCCGATCACGACCGCGAGCTCGCCCTCGTAGTCGGGGCGGGTCTCCTCGCGTGGGATCACGATTTCGGCGCCGGGCCCGATCAGGGACGAGGAGAACTTCGCGAAGATCACCGGCACGCTCGGTATGTCGAGCTGCGATTCCTCGGCGTGCGAGCGGTAGTTGAGCCCGATCCCGATCAGCTTGTTGGGCACCACGGGGTGCAGCAGCCTGACGTCGCCGACGCTATGGGTCGGGCCGTCCGCCTGTCGCAGCGCGTCCCATGCCAGGGTCGTGGGGACGAAACCCTGCGGGCCGGCGGCGCCCGCATCCGTGATCGTCCCGTCATCGTCCAGCGCCCCGATCCGGGTCTCGCCCTCCGGGTTCACGAACCGCACAGCCTTCACCGATCGGCCTCCTGTTCCTCGCGGAGCACTTTCATCGCGTTCACCGCACGCGGAATGCCAGCGTACGGAGTCGTCTGGAGAATCGTCTCCTCGATCTCGCTCCACGGGACGTCGATCGCCCGGAGTGCCCGGATATGCGCGCGCACCTGGGGGTCGCTCGAGCCGAGCGCGGTCAGCACCGCGACGATGATCAGCTCGCGTTCACGCGCCGGCAGGCCGGGGCGGGTATGGACGTCGCCGAACGCCCAATCGACGATCCAGTCGCCGAGCACGCCCATGCGGGCGATGAACTCGTCGCCGCCGGGCTCGTCGTCCAGCTCGGCCAGTCGCTTTAGCGCCCGGGCGCGGCGGTCGCTGTCGTCTTCTTGACCAGGTCCCACGGCGCGGATACTGTATCCAAAATTGCTCCGCCGAATCCACCATGTCTGTCTTCGGACGAGTGATCTCGCGACCGCCGCACAGCGCTGGTCTGTCCAGTTCGGCCTCACCATCCGGGAGCTGACTCCCGAGCGCGCCCGGCTCGCCTGCGCGTACGAGCCGTACTCGCTCGAGCTCGTTCAGTCGGATGTTCCCGGCGCCGACCACACGGGGTACGAGCTAGCGCGGGGAGTGATGCTCGAGGATGCCGGTGCGCGGCTGGACGGGCTGGGGGTGGGGTACGAGTTTGACCGCGGTGCGCTTCGGCTGCGCGACCCCGACGGTCACGGGGTGGAGCTCTTGGCGTACGAGCCGGATCCCAACCCCCGCCCGGCGATCGCGCGCTCGACGACGACGCTCGGCGGGTTTCATCCGCGCAAGCTCGGCCACGTGAACTCGCTCACGGGCCGGCTTCCCGAGATGGTCGAGTTCTACTGCGACGTGCTTGGGCTCCGCGTAACCGACCGGCTCGGGGACGAGGGGACGTGGCTGCACCTCGGCGCCGACCACCACACGGTCGCACTTGTGGGCAAGGGCTACTACCACTTCCACCACCTTGCGTTCGAGCTGACCGACTGGGGTGAGCTGCGGGTCGCGCTCGACCATCTCGCACAGCATGGGCGGTGGCTCGCGTGGGGTCCGGTGCGCCACGCGCTCGGGCAGAACCTGGCGGCGTACGTGCGGATCCCCGAGGAGGAGTGCATGGTCGAGCTCTACAGCGACATGGAGCAGCTGTCCGCAGATCACGAGCCGCGCGAGTGGCCCGACAACGCCCACTCGTCAAACACCTGGGGCATCCTCCCGCCGCGCTCGTACTTCCGGTTCGACGCCGCGGCAGTCGACTGGGAGCGCCAGGGCCTCGAGGCGCTCGGCCACCCGCTGCCGCCCCTTCCCGACGCGGTTCCGGCGGAGTCCCGGTGATGTCGTTGGCCGCGACCGGACAGGCAACCGGGGCGCGCACCGGCGAGCAGTACCTCGCCGGGCTGCGCCAGGGCGGGCGCGAGATCTGGCTCCGCGGCGAGCGGATCAGCCATCCGCTCGACCATCCCGAGCTCCGCGACGCCGCGCTGTCGCTCGCCCGGGTGTTCGATCTCCAGCACTCGCACGCGTCTTCGATGCTCGCGCCTTCCCCGTCGGCGGCTCCCGACCGCCTGGTGAACGTCACGCACCTGATCCCCCGGGAGTACGACGATCTTGTCCGGCGCCGACAGGCGTTCGAGCTGGTCGCGGCGCTGTCCGGCGGAGTGATGGGGCGGACGCCCGACTATCTGAACGTGACGTTCGCGTGCTTCGCCGGTCGATCGGAGGTGTGGGCCCGGCGGGGTAACTCGGCTCTGGCTTCCAACCTGGTCGCCTATCAGGAGTACATGCGCGACGCGGATCTGTCGACCACCCATGCGCTGATGAACCCGCAGGTCGACCGGACGAAACCCGAGGCCGACCAGGCGATGGGCCAGGTCGCGCTCCACAAGGTTTCCGAGACCGCGGATTCGATCGTGGTCCGAGGGGCGCGGATGCTGGCCACGCTCGCGCCGTTCGCGGACGAGCTGCTCGTCTACCCGGGGTCGGACATCCGCCCCCAGGATGGGCGCTATGCGCTGTCGTTCGCGATCCCGATCGCCACCCCGGGCCTGAAGTTCATTTGCCGCGACAGCTATTCGAAGCAACGCGACCGGTACGACTATCCGCTGTCGTCGCGGTTCGACGAGATGGACGCGGTCGTGATCTTCGACGACGTCGAGATCCCGCGCGAGCGGGTTTTCCTGGATGGCGACACCGTCGGCTACAGCGAGGTGATCACGGACACGGGCTGGCGCAGCCACATCATGCACCAGGCGTTCACGCGCGCGTGGGTGAAGCTGTCGTTCGCGCTTGGGCTGGGGCATGCGATCGCGACGACCACGGGCGTGGTTCGGTTCGACCACATCCAGGAGAAGCTCGGGCAGATCTGGTCGATGAGCGAGCTGGCGCGATCGGCGATCGTCGCCGCGGAGGCCGGGGCCGTTTTGGATGAGGGCGGCGTCATGACTCCCGACGAGCGGCCGTTCGTGGCGTTGCGAGGGGAGATGCCCAAATGGCTTCCGCGGGTCAACGAGCTGCTGCAGCTGATCGGCGGCGGCGGGTTCATGGCGACACCGTCGCGGGCCGACCTCGACGGGCCCCTGCACGACGAGATAGAGCAGTACTTCCAGGCCGCCGGCGCCGACGCCGAGCGGCGGATCCGACTGTTCCGGCTGGCCTGGGACTTCCTCGGGTCGGAGCTCGGGGGGCGCGGCGAGCTGTACGAGCGGTTCTATCTGAGTGATTCTTGGCGGATGACCGCGCTTGCGTACAACGTCGCCGACAAGTCGTTCCCCGAGTCGCTCGTCGAGCAGTTCCTGCGGGACTGACCTTGACGCCGACTGCGCTGATCATCGGGGGCGGGACCGGGATCGGCGCCGCGACGGCGCGGCGGATGGCCGCCGGCGGCTGGGACGTGTGCGTGAGCGGGCGGCGGATTGAGCCTCTGCAGGAGATCGCTTCCGAGATCGGGGGAGTGGCGGTCAGCGCCGACGCCTCGACTCCCGAGGGCGCTCAGCGCGCGGTCGACGCCTGCGTCGAGCGGTTCGGGCGCCTCGACGCGCTCGTCGTGAGCGCCGGCGCCGGGGCGGGGGCGATGGTCGCCGAGCAGACGATCGAGCGCTGGAACCTCGTGATCGGCACCAACCTCACGGCACCGTTCCTCGTCTGCCGGGCCGCGATCGCACATCTGATCGAGACCCGCGGCGCTCTGGTAACCGTTTCGTCGTTGGCAGGGCTGCGAGCGGACCCGGCATCGGCCGCGTACTGCAGCTCCAAAGCCGGACTGATCATGCTCACCCAGTGCATCGCGCTCGACTACGGGCCGCGAGGAGTGCGAGCCAACACCATTTGTCCCGGCTGGATCCGGACGGCGATGGCCGACGAGGAGATCGACGTGCTCGCGGAGCGGCGTGGAGTCGACCGCGAGCAGGCGTACGCGATCGCGGTGGGGGACATACCCGCGCGGCGGGCCGGGAGCCCCGAGGAAGTGGCCGAAGCCGTCGCCTGGCTCGCCTCGCCGGCCGCCTCGTACGTGAACGGCGCGGTGCTGACCGTCGACGGTGGCGCCGCGGTCGTCGACGCCGGTACGCTCGCGTTCGCGCCCAATGCCTAGACGTTCGCGCGGCACGCGCAAATCGCGCGGGAGATACGGGACGCGACCGCGCGCCGGTCAACGAGAGGAGAGACACATGACCCAAGATCTCGGCGATCGCGCCGCCCCCGAGCACTCTGACCCGCGCGAGCAGCGCGCCGCCGCCGCGCGGGCCAGGCTGGTCGGGAGTCTCTCCGAGCTGGCCGACGTCGGCGTCCGGGCGGTCCGCCTCCAGTACGCCGACCTGCACGGGATCGCCCGCGGCAAGCTGATCCCGATTTCGGCCTTCCCCCACGTGGCCGATGAGGGGATGGGATTCGTCGAGGCGATCATGACCGTCGATCTGCGTCACAACGTGGTCGCCGGCTTCGAGCAGGGCTTCCCCGACTTCCTCGCGCGCCCCGACCTGAACACGCTCGTCCCGCTGCCGTGGGAGGAGGACGTCGTCGCCTGCCTGGTCGACCTCGAGGACCCGGTCACCCACGAGCCGCATCCGCTCGACTCCCGCGGCGCGTTGAAGCGGGTGCTCGCCCAGTTTTCAGAGCTCGGGGTGTCGCCGGTGGTGGGGCCAGAGCTCGAGTTCTACTTGATGGAGCCGGATCCGAATTCGCCTCGCGGGTTCCGTCCGTACGCCGGCCAGGACAGCGCGGTCTACACCGTCGGTGACATGGCCGACCCTCGCGGGACGCTCGCGAAGATGCTGGACGCGGCGGTCGAACTCGAGGTCGGCGCGATCGCGGCTGCACACGAATACGGCCGCAGCCAGTTCGAGATCAACCTGCGCCACTCGGCGGCGCTCGACTCCGCCGACCGCGCCTTCCGGTTCCGGGCGATGGTCAAGGAGATGGCCGCGCTCGACGGGCTTGCTGCGACGTTCATGGGCAAGCCGTTCAACGACGACGAGGGCTCGGGGTTCCATCTGCACGTGTCGCTCGTCGACGCCGAGGGGGCGAACGCCGGCGAGGACGCCGAGGGTACCCACGGGCTGACGCCGGTGATGCGCCACTTCATCGCGGGGATGATGGAGCACGGCCGCGCGCTCATGGTGTTCTTCAACCCAACCGTGAACGCCTACCGGCGGATCAGCGCCGAGGCACTCGTCCCCACGCGCGTCTGCTGGGGGCACGATCACCGGATGGCGCTGGTGCGGGTGCCCAAGGAGCGCGGGTCCTCGACGCGGCTCGAGCTCCGCCTCGGCGACGGCACGGCCAACCCCTACCTCGCCTACGCCGGCGCGCTGGCCGCCGGGCTCGATGGGATCCGCCGCGAGCTCGAGCCCCCCGACCCGGTGGCGGGAATGATCTATGACCTCGACGAGGAGCTGCTCGGCGAGCCGTTGCCGACCACGTTCGCCGAGGCGCTCGAGGCACTCAAGGACGACCAGGTCATGATCGACGCGCTCGGCTCGCGCCTGGTCGAGACGTTCGAGACGATCAAGATGGCCGAGCTCGAGCGGTTCCGGGCGTGGGTCACCGACTGGGAGTTCGAGGAGTACTCGAAGCTGCTCTGACTGCGTCGGTGGTTCAGATACGCACCGCCGTCCCCTCGGACCTGCCGGTTCTCCGTCGCGTCTTCAGGCGTTCGTCTTTGTCAAACGAGCGCGACCGCGAGCTGATGCTCGCCCACCCCGAGCTGGTCGGTCCGACGGAAGAGGCGGTCGCCGGAGGTTTGACTCGAGTTGCGGTCGCGCCCGACGGCACGATTCTGGGGTTCGCCACCGCTCGGCGGCTCGAGCGCGGCGCGCTCGAGCTCGAGGACCTGTTCGTAGATCCCGATTGGATGCGCCGCGGCGTCGGGCGACGCCTCGTCGGCGATGTCGTCGCGCGGGCGAGGCGCGAGGGCATCGACCGGATCGAGGTCACCGCCAATCCGCACGCCGACGCCTTCTACCGGAGCGTCGGGTTCGTTCACGTGGGCGAGACCGAAACGCAGTTTGGGCCGGCGGCCCGGATGGAGCTCCGCTAGCCGGCGGCGCCCGGCGACGGCTCCGGGATCGGTTCATCGAGCGCCGGCACGCCGCGGTGCTCGACGGCGTGGGCGGCGGCCGCCTTCACCTGTTCGGGGCGCGCGAAGTGCAGGAACGCGTACCAGACCGCGGCGATCACGATGCAGGCGATCGCGATGAACACGCCGCGGTCGTTCGGGAACGTCGGGAACGGGTCGAGCGCGCCCTTGAACGCGAGAATCGGCGTGGCCAGGCCGAGCATCACCAGGATCGTCTTCCACCACAGGCCGCCTTCGTCGTGGCGGCTTTGCCATAGGAGCTTGAGCGCAAACACTGCGAGGAAGATGTAGATCAGTTCGACGAGGTAGCTCCCGGCCGACGTCGTGATGTTGAACGCCTCGATCGGGTTGGGCAGCTTCACCGGCACCCCGTAGTGGGTAACGCCGGCCCAGATCAGCAGCAGGATGCTCCAGATCGCGATCGCGAGGTTGCCGACCACGGGGGTGTCGTATCGGCTGGTCTTGGCGGCGGCGCGCGGCAGCAGGCCGTCGCGGCCGAAGGCGAAGATGATGCGCGACGCGGTGACCATGATCGCGATGCTGAGCGACAACGCGTCGAGGATGATCACCAGGTCGATCACCACGCTCAGCCAGTTGCCGACGTAGGTGGTGGCGAGCGTGCCCATCGGGCTCGCCGCCGAGAACCAGGCGCCCTTCTCGAGCGCGGTCTTGCCGAACCCGATCGTCGCGGCGTAGCAGACGAACACGTACAGCGCCGCGCTCAGCGCCACCGCGCCCACCACCGCGATTGGAATCGATTTTCGAGGGTTTTCGGTCTCCTCGGCGATCGAGGCGGCCGCCTCGAACCCGATGAACAGCGTGACCGCGAACAGGATCCCGTTGAACACCGCGTTCCAAGAAGTCTGACCGGGGCTGAACACCAACAGCGTGTTGCCACCGACGCCACCCTTGGCGATGATCACGACCGACAGGATCAGGAACGGGATCGATGAGATCGAGGCCAGCAGCAGAACGCCACGGATCGCGAGCCGCACCCCGAAGTGGTTCAGCGTGAACGCGATCGCCAGGCCGGCGGCGCCACCGACCCACCACGGGATGTTGGTGTGGATGTGGCTCTGGAAGAACCCCTGGACCAGGAAGCCCAGGCCGATGTAGATCCCGCCGGCGCCGAGGAACAGCGTTCCGAGCAGGTACACCGCACCCGAGAAGATCCCGAACGAGTTGTGGACGGCGTGCGAGAGGTACTCGAAGATCGCGCCGGCGCCGGCATACCGCCGCGCGTAAATCGCGATCACAAACGCGAGCCCGATCGAGCCGATCGAGCCGAGCACGATCGACGCCGGGGTCGAGTACCCCGCCACGTTCGCCACCAGGCCGCTCACCAGACCGACCGAGAAGATCGGGCCGATCGCGAGCGCCTGCCCGATCGCGTGCACTGTGGTCAAATGCTTCTTACCCAGGTGCGGCTGGGTAGTGCTGGCGTCGCCGATCGTCCCGGCGCCGGTGACCGGTTGAGTTGCCATTGCCTCTCCTTACCCTCCGCGTCCCTGGTGCGGGATCGACCGAGTCCTCTCTTACCGTCCGCGTCCCGGTGTGGGTCCACGAATCCCCGGTTTGGATGATTTTGTCCAGTCCCGGGGGTTTCGGATACATTCGCAAGTGTTGGGATGCGTGTCAAGAGAGCCGCGCCGGCCGGATCGGGCTGGCGCTCGCTCGCTTCGACCCACACCGCCGCGTCCCGCCGGGCCCCACCGCGCGCCTCCGGCGACGCACCGCGCGCCCGCCTGGCCAGGCGCGGCCACGCGACCCGATCTGGCAACGCACCGCGCCCTGCGCCGGCGCACCGCGCGCCCGCCCGCTAACTGCACCGCGCGCCCACCCCAACCCACCCAGCGTGGATACATTACGCAGAACGATGGTATCCTCGGCGCCACCATGGCGACGGACCTCCAGTCGGTCGACCTGCTCGACTACGACCTGTTCGCAGACCACGAGCCGTGGGAGGTGTTCGAGCTTCTCCAGCGCGAGGCGCCCGTCTACCGCCACCCCGAGCCGGACGGCCGCGGGTTCTGGGCGCTCACCAAGTACGACGACGTGCTCGCGGTCCTGCGCGACACGAAGACGTACTCCTCCGAGGTCGGAGGCGCCGCGACGATCGAGGACCTGCCCGAGGACGTGCTGGCCGCGCGCCGGAACTTCCTCGAGTTCGACCCGCCGAAGCACGGCCGCTACCGCCGGCTGATCTCGAGGCAGTTCACCCCCGGCGCGGCCCGCCGCTACGAGGACTGGCTGCGCGAGCTAGTGCGCTACCGGCTCGACACCGTGCTTCCGCAGGGCGAGTTCGACCTCGTGCACGAGATCGCGGCGCCGATCCCGATCCGCGTGCTCGCGCATATCCTCGGGTTGCCCGAGGAGATCCTCCCCCACCTGATCGACCTCGGCGACAGGCTTCTCGTCGACACCGACCCTGAGTACGTCGGCGACCACGCCTACGCCGGCGAACGCGACGAGTACCGGTACAAGCCGTTCGGCTCGCCCTGGGCCGACGAGCTCTGCGCGATCGGACGCGAGTTCTACGCCGACCGCCGCGCCTGCCCGCGCGACGACGTCCTCAGCCTGATCGCCAACGGCGAGGTCGACGGGGCGTCGATGTCAGACCAGGACCTCGACAACACATTCGCGCTTCTGATCGTGGCCGGCAACGAGACGACGCGCCAGGCGATCAGCCTCGGGACGCTCGCGCTCGCCGAGCATCCCGACGAGTACGCGCGCCTCCGCGCCGATCGCTCGCTGATCTCGTCCGCGACCGAGGAGCTGCTGCGGTTCTCCTCGCCGGTGTGGTTCTTCCGGCGCACCGCCACCCGCGACATCACCGTCCGCGATGTCGAGATCGCGGCCGGCGACAAGGTGATCGTGTGGTTCGCCGCCGGCAACCGCGACCCCGACCACTATCCCAACCCGCATCGCCTCGACGTGGCTCGCAACCCGACCGATCATCTGACGTTCGGCCGCGGCGGCCCGCACCAGTGCCTCGGGGCGCATCTCGCCCGGCTCGAGCTGCGCGTGTACCTGGAGGAGCTCGTGGAGCGCGTCGAGCGCATCGAGCTCGCCGGCAAGCCGGTGCGCCAGCGGACGAACTTCACCAACGGGCTCAAGCGGCTGCCCGTCCGCGTCACGTTGGCGTCGTCTTGAGCCTCTCCGGGGCGCCGCCGCGCTTCGTTCTCGTCCTGTCCGAGAACTGGACGATGACCTCGCCGCGCGATCTGCGGGCCTTGGTGCGGATGGCCGTCGAAGCCGAGGACGCCGGGATCGACGGTGTGATGTTGAGCGAGCACATCGTGCTCGGGCCTTCCGCAGGGGCGCTTGGCCGTCCGGCGAACCCGCGCGACTACGCCGCTCCGGGAAACCAGGACCCCGACACGCCGTGGCCCGACTCGATCGTGCTCATGAGCGCGATCGCGGCGGTCACGACCCGGCTGCGGCTGATCGGCGCGGCGATCATCGCGCCGCTGCGGCACCCGGTCCTGCTCGCCCACCAGCTCGCCGCGCTCGACCTTTTGTGCGAGGGGCGGCTCGTTGTCCAGCCGACGGTGAGCTGGCACCGCGAGGAGTACGCGGCGCTCGGCGTCCCGTTCGAGCGCCGTGGCGAACTGCTCGACGAGCACCTGGTGGCGTGGCGGACGCTGTGGCGTCCGGGTCCAGCTTCGTTCGGAGGTCGCCACTATCGGTTCGAGGACATCTACCTCGAGCCGAAGCCGTACCGCGCCGAGGGTCCGAGGCTGTGGTTCGGCGGCATGTCTGTCGGTCCGTGGATCGTGCGCCGCCTGGTCGAGTACGGCGATGGCTTTCACCCGTTCGGCCAGCCGACCGCGGACGAGCTCCGGCCGCTCGTCGACGCGATGGCCGCCGCCGGCCGTGACTTCGAGAGAGCTCGAAGTCGTTGGCGGCATCCGGGGGCGCTTTCCTTCCGGGGGCGGCGTTGCGGACCTCGCCGAGGCCGCCGAGGCGATTCCGGCGCAGCTCGAGGCCGGCTACACGACGATCTGCTTCAAGCCCTCGCAGTACACCGACGATCCCGCGCAGGTCGGGCGTCTGTGCCGCCAGCTCGTCGGCTCATTCGCCGGCTGAGAACAGCGAGGTCCGCTCGACGACCGTCTTCACGTCGGCGTAGAAGTCGAACGAGTGATGGCCACCCTCGCGCCCGATACCCGAATCGCGGGCGCCGCCGAACGGCGTCTCGAGGTCGCGCACGTAGAAGCAGTTGACCCACACGGTCCCGGCTACGACCGCGGCGCTGACGCGGTCGGCCCGCTCCTCCGAGCCGGTGTAGATCGTGGCCGCCAGGCCGTAATCCGTGTTGTTGGCGAGTGCGATCGCACCCGCCTCGTCCTCGAACGTCTGAAGCGTGAGGACGGGACCGAACACCTCCCGGTGGAGGATTTCGGCGTCCGGCCGGACATCTGTGAACAGCGTCGGCGGGTAGTACAGGCCGCCGAGCGGCCGTCCCCCGAACGCGAGATTCGCGCCGGACTCGAGCGCGCGCTCGACGTATCCGGTGACGCGCTCGAGCCCCACCGGGTGGATCAGCGGGCCGTATGTGGTGTTCGGGTCGCGCGGGTCGCCGACGCGGATCTTCGCGACGTTCGCTTCGAACCGCTCGAGGAAGTCGTCGAGGATCTCGTGGTGCACGAGCAGGCGGGTGCCGGCGAGGCAGACCTGCCCGGAGTTGTCGTACTGATAGGCCGCGGTCGCCGCCGCGGCATCGAGGTCGGCGTCCTCGAACACGATGAACGGCGACTTCCCGCCGAGCTCGAACGACACCGGCGTGAGGTTCGCGGCCGCGTCGCGATAGACGGTGTGGGCGGTCGCCGGCGAGCCGGTGAACGCGACCCGGTCGACGTCCTTGTGACCTGTGAGCGGGGCGCCGGCGCCGGCGCCCGTTCCGTGGACGACGTTCAGGACTCCCGGCGGCAGCCCGGCCTGGTCAGCGAGGTCGCCGAGCAGCGAGCACGTGAGCGGCGCCCACTCGGGCGGCTTCAACACGACGGTGTCGCCGGCCGCGAGCGCCGGCCCGACCCGCCAGGTCGCGAGCATGAACGGCGCGTTCCACGCCGTTGATACGGCGGCAACGCCGGCCGGGTCATAGCGGACCCGGTTCCGCTCGCCACCGTGGAGCGTGCGAGCGGTGTCGCCGTCGTTCAGGCGGTCGCGCGCGAAGTCGGCGAAGAAGCGGATGTTGTTGGCGCCGCGCGGGAGCACGCGCCGGCTCATGGCTTCGTACAGCGAGCCGTTGTCGGCGCACTCGACCTTCGCCAGATCGGGGACCGCGGCGTCGATCGCGTCGGCGAGTCTGGTGAGGTGTTCGTGGCGCTTGTCGGGTCCGAGTCGCGCCCAGGCCGGGAAGGCATTGCGGGCGGCCTGCACCGCTGCGTCGACCTCGGCCTGGCCACCGTTGGCGACCTCGGCGAGCTTCCAGTTGTCCCAGTCGATCGGGCTTCGAACCTCGAACGTCGTCTCGCTGGCGACGCGGCGGCCGTCGATGTAGTGGTCGACCGGGACGCTGACGCCCTCGACCTCGACCACGTCGGTCATGGGTTGCTCGCGACGTCCGCGACGACATCCGGGATCGCGCGCACATCGTCCTCGGTGGTGCGGTGGTTGACGAAGCACGCGCGCAGCACGGTGGCGCCGTCGACCTCGGCCGGTGCCAACAGGATTCGCCCGTCGGCGGCGACAGCGCGGGCGAGCGCCAGGTTGTGCGAGTCCGCGTCGATTCCCGGCGGCGGCAGGTGGCGGAAGCAGACCGCCGACAGCTGCGGCTCGACTGCGAGGTCGAAGCGGGGGTCGGCTTCGACAAGGCTCGCGAGGAGTCGCGCCTGCGCCAGGTTGCGTTCGATCGCCGCCCGGATCGCGTCGGCGCCATGGACCGTGAACGCGAGCCACAGCTTGAGTCCGCGCAGCGGGCGGGAGTACTCGAGCGAGCGGTCGACGGCGTGGAGCTGCTCACCGTGCGGCATGTACCCCTCGTGATGGGAGAAGGCATGCTCGAGCGCCGCGACGCCGTGCATCAACAGCACGCTGCACGCCTTGGGGACGTACATCCACTTGTGGGCGTCGACCGTTGCCGAGTACGCGCGGGCGAGGCCTTTGAACAGAGTGGCCGGCTCGTTGCGTGGACGCGGCGGGAAGGCCATAGGCGCCGTCGACGTGCAGCCAGATCTCATCGCCGCACACGTCAGCGAGAGCGTCGATGGTGTCGACCGCACCGGTCAGCGTGGTGCCGGCGGTGGCCACCACCGCCACGGGGATCACCCCGTTCTTGCGGTCGTTGTCGATCGCCTCAGCGCATGCGCTGACGTCCATGCGGCGGTGCGAGTCGATCGGGATCGCGCGCACGTTGCGGCCGCCGATCCCGAGCACCTCGGCGGCGCGGCGGACCGAGTAGTGCGCCTCGGCCGAGCAGTAGAGCGCCATCTTGCGATCGCCGGCGCCCTCGTGCCGGACGCCGGGCAGCGCCCGCTCGCGCGCCGCGGTGAGCGCGGTCAGGTTGGCGATCGTGCCGCCTGCCGCCAGCAGGCCGCTCGCGTTCTCATCGAAGCCGACGAACTGTCCGACCCAGCGAATCGTCTGCGCCTCGAGCAGGTCCGCCGCGCCGGCGCTGTTCGCGACGTTGACGTCGTGCGAGGCCATCAGCGCGTCCGCGAGCACGCCGATCTCGAGCCCCGAGGACCCGATATACGCGAACCAGCGGGGTCGCGACTGCGCCAGCGAGCGGTCGAGCACGTCGGCGGCGGCGTCGAGTGACGCGTTCGGATCCGACGGCGTTTTTGGGAGCGTGCGGCTCAGCAACTCGTGGGTGTGCTTGTTGGGGAGCGGCTGGCCGGGGCGAGGGTGGTCGAAGCTCCGCCACGCGGCGCCGATCAGCTCCGCGGCATGCTCGAGGGCGCCGTCGCGGTCGGGGAGGGGGAGGGCGGAACATTCGGTCGCCGGGCGGTCGTTGGTTGACATCACCGTGCGTGCCAGCCTAGCTGCCGGGCTCGCCGGTCGCGATCGACGGGGCCGGGCCAAAGCCCGGCCCCATTCTGTTCGGTTAGCGGTGGGTCAGCGCCTGTGTGCCTCCCGACCCACTCCCGGGGAGATCGAGTCCCAGAATCCGCAGTTGTGGTCGGCCGAGATCTGCGCGCTCGACATGACCTCGCTGTCGCCCGCCGGCTCAAGCTCCATCTCTTCGCCCGAGCGGTTGAACGCAGGCCACACCGCGAACCCCTGCACCGTCGGGTTGCCGGTGCGCGCGAACGTCGTCATCCGCGCGATCTCCTCATCCTGCATCACCTGCTGATTGGCGTCGAGGGGCGTTGCCTGCGGCTGCTCATACGAATTCCATGGGTTGTCGTGCGCCGCTCCGGCTGGCGTGTCCCTCGTCCCCGTCGGCTGGTACGGCGGGAGGTCGTTGTCGTTCATCAGGAATCCGTACACCGGCATCCACCGGGCGAGGTCCTCGTCCGTAACCATCGCCGGGCAGACCGTGTCGGAGTCGGCCGCGAGCGTCCGCCAGGCGATGAACGGGGTCTCGAAATGCGAGAGCGGATACAGCGCGAGGACACGTTGCGCATACCGGCCGTACTGCGCCTCGACGATCTGGACGTAGTCTGCCGGCGTCGTCGGCTCACCCACCAGATCCTCGTCGCGCTCGGTCCCGATCATCACCGGGACCCGGTTCACGTGGCCCGTCCTGAGCCCCTGACGGAGGGTGTTCGTGAGCGTCGTGCCGTTGATCGTCGGACCGACCGTGCCCTGGCCGCCGTACTGGTAACCGTCGCCGGGCGTGTCCGACGCCTCGAGGACGGCGTCGGTCGGTAGCGCCCGCAGGCATCCCGCGACGTCCGCCGTGCCGGCACCGCATCCGACGGACGACGCGAACGCCGCGCCGATGCTGTCGGCCTGCTGCTCAGAGGGCACGGATGACTTGCAGTCCTGCGGCTCGAGGTCGTACGAGCCGCCGGGCCGGACGCCTGGACCGCCGAACAGCGTGTTGTACTCCCCGCTGTCGTCGATCGCGCCCTGGAACAGGCCGTGCGCCGTCGGCGAAGCGATCTGGTCGCACACGCTCGAGGCGCCGCCCGACTCTCCGAAGATCGTCACGTGACGCGGATCTCCGCCGAACGCAGCGATGTTCTGCTGCACCCAACTCATCGCGAACTGCTGATCTTGCAGGCCGTAGTCGCCGGCATGATGACCGAACGCCGAGTTGGCCAGGAACCCGAAGATGCCCAGCCGGTAGTTGATCGACACGATCACCTCGTGGCCGGTCGCGGCCATCAGCGAGTAATCGCCATTGCCATTGCCCTTGAACAGGCCCCCGGGGTGGATGTGGAACATCACCGGCAGGTCCGTTCCGCCGCCGGCAGGTGCGAAAACGTTGAGGTAGAGGCAATCCTCGCTCGACCCCGACGCCGACGGCCCGGACTTCACGGCCGGCTGCGGGCACTCATTCGCGAACTGGGTGGCCTCCAGTGTGGTTGTCCATGCCGCGTGCGGCTGCGGCGGCGCCCACCGCAACGTGCCGACGGGCGCCGCAGCGTACGGAATGCCGAGCCACTCCTCGACACCGTTGGCGGCCGTGCTTCCGCAGATCGGGCCGTCGGCGATCTGAACGTTGGTTCCTGCCGCACACCCCGTGACGTGCGCCCTCAAGGACCCGGCGGACTGGCCCACTGAAGTCGCCGCGACGACGCCGACTGTCACGGCCACCGCGGCGACAGCCGATCCGAGTAACCGAAGACGTCCTCGGAACAACCGAGAAAGACCCATCTCTCTCCTCACGTGTCGACTGACCGAGCCACATAGGCCAGCGCCGGAAGAGCCGGCTCGAAGGGGGCCATCGGCGTTTCTCGCGCACGCGGCAATCCGCGTTTCCGGCGCGAACCACCATCATCAGGTGATAGGCCCCTCCTTCCCCACGAGACCCGCCTCGGCTCGGCAATGCTCCTAACGGACGATGTGCCAACCCTACGCCGAGATAAGTGAGGTGTCAATCGAATCGGAACCGGCGAGAAGTACGGTCAGATCGGGGCTGGGACGAGGCGCTGGCACGCGCTCGTGCGCGGCGGTCGCCGCGATCCAAGCCGCGCAAAACCGCTCCGGCGCTCACACGGTGCTACGATTCTCAGTCCGCCGCGGGGTGGAGCAGTCTGGTAGCTCGTCGGGCTCATAACCCGAAGGTCGCGGGTTCGAATCCCGCCCCCGCTACCTGAAAATCGCTGGAAATCGAGGCCTCCGAGAGATCGGGGGCCTTTCCATTAGGGCGATACCGCCGTTTGATCTCGTTTGATCTCGTTCTGATCGGCCGGTGGTGTCCTCGGGTTCCGTGCCTCTGCTCAAGCTCTCTTGCGACGGAGTGCCCGACGCTGTACCTCGAGCGAGACCATGTGTCATCGCGACTCGTCCGTCATGGCATGCTCGACCGTCGCCGTCGGTTGGCGGGGTGATATCCGTGGTCAGGCTGGCGAACGTTGTCGAGGTATCGGGGGATGTACAGCGGAAGCTCGTCGTCGCTGTCGACATCGATCACCGCTCGCTCGCCCAGCGGCCGCTTCAGCCAGACGCGCACGGGACAGTCCGTGTACTCCCGCTCGCGCCACGGCCCGTCGTCGTCATCATCATCGTCGCAGCAGCACACGAGCACTCGCACATAGACCTCGTTGTCTCGCTCGTCCAGGATGACGCGGCATACCCCGTGATCGTCTCCGCCGAGCGGGACTCGAAGTTCGAGCTCGCCGATGTTCCGTTCCCGGAAGCCAAGCGCGCGCCGAACGCGCCGCCGACATTCCGGCGCCCACTTCTCGAGCCACTTCTCGTGGGCTTCCGAATCGAACTCGACGATCGGCTGGCCGTCCCAGTCGGTTGTCCACCGCTCCCACCGACCCAGCTTCCGCTCCGTCGACGGAACCCCCGTCTGGTCGTCACTGATACCGCTCACGTCTCCCATTCTCCGGCACAACGGACGCGCATGAGCAAGGTTTCACGCTCCCGATGCTCAATTGGAACCGCGCCGTTGCAAATGAACTCCGAGCAGTGCCGAGCCGTCTCGCGCTCCGATCATCACCTGAGCGCGGCAGGCTGAACCTGCCTCAGGTCCGCGACGAGCTGGTCGAGCACCGCCTCCTCCGGGACCGCAATGTGCTGCCGTTTGAGCTCTGCCACGAGGGGATCGTCGGGCGCATGCCGATGGCGTGGATCTTTCAATATCACTCCCGGCGGGGAGGTTGATGCGACGGCCTCGCGGTACGCGACGGCGTCGAACCGCCATGCTCGGACGTCGTAGCGTTGGCGCAGCCAGCTGTGGATCGCGAGCCCTTCCCAGTCAAAGTCGCCGTGGTGCTCGAAGGTGGACCCGGCGTCGCGCAGGACGTCCAGCACCGCGCACACGGCGCTACCCGGCCAGCCGCCGGTACATATCAACGGGCCCGCTGCCACGCCAAGACGGTCCTCGGCCCGCAGGACAACCGCCGGGTTCTCGCATAGGCGGATCCGTAAGCCGGGCGCGAAGCAGAGGCGAACACGCGAGAGCTGACCGAGCGTGAGCACGACATGGCCGCCGACGAGGAGCCGAAGCGCCTGCTCGAGCGATGACTCTCCGATCGGGTGGAGCCCGAGGGTAAGGACGGTCGCCGAAGCGGGATCGCACAGGACACCGAAGCGCTGGAACAGCGACCGGCGCTCACCCGCCGTCATGCGGTCCCCGGCGCGCCCGTCCCGCACGGCAATCAGCGCGAAGACCCGATCGCCGACAACGGTGCCGTCGTCGAGCGCGTGCGGGTCGCCCAGGCACTCGTTCGCCAGCGTGGAGCGCTCGATCGGCGGGTGCCGGGGCAGCGTCTCGCCCACGGCGAGGCTCGACAGCAGGCTTTGGCCGCGGTCGGTGCTCCAGGGTGTTGCACCGAGCGCTCCCGTGCCGCGAAGCCGCTCCACCCACGCCCGCACAGCCGGGTCGTCGCGACACAGCGGGTGATCCAGAGCTCGGTCCCAGAACGCGGTCGTCCGCGCGCCATCCTCGGCTCGCCGCTGCGGGCGCAGGTGAAGGGGGCCGCCGGTCCGGACAAGGGCCGCCTCGAGACCTACTCCGAGCATCGCGAGCAGCGACGCGTCGAGATCGCTCAATGAGCAGGAGAAGTCCTGGCCGCGCCGCGGTCGTTTGCGTGCCGCACGCCGCCACAGCGTGTCGATCGCCAGCGCTTCAGCGGGACTCAGGCCCGGGACGCAGATCCGCCCGCGGACGCCGCCGAGCGCCTCGAACCGCTTTCGCGCCAGCGAGAGTAGACGTGCCAGCCCCGGATCTTCCAAGTCGTCGTCAATAGTGCGAAGGGTCATGCGCGGAAGAGATCGCCCTGCTCCTCCTCGCGCAGCAGCGACCCATCCCACACGAACCGCTCGCAATGGACCCCGAACAGGCCCTGCTCGCGGTACAGCTGGTAAATCGCCAGGCTGGGAACCGTGTGGTAGGTCCCCCATAGCTCGTGCGAGGTCATGACGAAGTCGAGGTCCAGATCGACGAGGGCGCCCATGACGCGCTCCCGCGTGTCGTCGTCGATGCCCGAGAGCGCCTCATCAAGCATCACCAACCGTGGCGCGGACCGAGCGCCGTCGTAGAGGGCCGCGGCCGCGGCGAATAGCGGTAGGTGAATGAGCACCGCCTGCTCGCCGCCGGAGCCGACGGCGTGCCGGGCGGCGGTGAGTGCCTGCCGCTCTCGGCCGAGGCCCTCCCACAGCTCGAAGCTGAACCACTGGCGGTAGTCGAACGCATCACGCAATGTCTGCACCGTGGCCTCGCCATCCCCGGCATCGATCTCGGCCGATTGCGCCAGCTCGATCCGGTTCCGGAAGAACCCGACGAGCGCATCACGCTCGACGTCGGCGAGGCCGCTGGCCGGCTTGCCGATCAAGGGGATCACACTCGCCGCCTCCGTCTCGCCGCGCGGGCGCCACGCGAGCTGCACGACCTTCCCGGCCGCGGTCCCGCTGCGCCGCAGGACGCCGTTCATCTCGTCGACCCGGCTCCGGACCTCATGGATCCGCGCTCGAAGATGGGCGGCGATCTCCTCGAGCAGCGCCTCGCCGAACACCCGCCGCTGTTCCGCCGTGAGTGTTCGATCCCGCTCGTCGATCTCGGCGGCGAGCCGGAACGTCAGCTCAGGAAGCGACCGCTCGGCGGCACCGTCACGGACGCGGACCGCGAGTACACCCTCAGAGTCAAGCGTCGTGAACACGCTCATGTCGCCCTCCTGCGCGATGTCCCGATCGAGGTCGCTGCAGGCGCGGCTGAGGGATGCGGCGAGCTTGTCTGGTGGGTCGCTCACCAGGCGGCTGCCCGGGATGCCTCGCAGCACCTCGAGGGCGCGGGTCAGGGTCCAGTTGGCCGCGTCGCGATGGTCAGCAGGCACGTCCTCGTCGAGCGCGAGCCGGAAGACGTCTGCGCGCTCCATCCGAGCAAATGCGCTCAGCGCCGCCTCCCGATCGGCGCGCGCCTCGGCCTCACGCTCGCCGGCGTTCTGCGCCCGCTCGACGGCAGCGGCGAGCATGCCGGCGGCCTCCTTGTCGGCTGCCTGCAGGCGGCTGACGTTCGTGCGTGCATCCCGGAACTGCTCGTCGACGGTCTGTCGCCGCGTGCGAACGGTCGCGGCGTCCGCGCTCAGCCCCGTCTCGCGCTCGGCGTGCTCGGAGACGAGGCGGCGGGCCTCCGTCGCCTCGGCTTGCGCAGCCTGGTCGAGCTGCTCGGCGCGCGTCCGCAGTCCTGCCAGGCGCTCGCGAGCCTCCCGCGTTCGCGCGGCTTGGATCTCGACGCGTCGGACGGCGTCGACGGCATGCCCGAGCCCATCCTGGTACCGGCTCGCTGCCTCTGCGCGGGCGCGGAGCTCCGCGACGTTCAGCAGCGACGGCAGTCCTGCCTGCTCGGCGTGCTCCAGCCTGACCCCGCGGACATGTTCCACGTGCTGGCCAGCTCGCCGCACCGCCGCGGCAGCCTCGGCCTGCTCGCGGGCGAGCTGGTCGGCGTGCTGGTCGGCGATGAGGAGCTCGCGGTTTGCGCCAGCGACGTCGTCAGTGGATGGGAAGGCAGCTTCCTCGTCGATCAGCCGCTGCGCGCGGGCATCGAGCTCCGCGATCGAGTCGAGGTTTGCGGAGCGCTCACGTTCGACTTGCTCGCGTTCGGCGACCAGTACTGCCCGCCGCCGGGCGCGCGCGGCGGCCCGAGCGCGGGCTCCGATGTGCTCGGCTTGCGGCTTGGCGAACCGGCCCCGCAGCGGCCCGAGCGCGAACCCACCTCGGACGTCGACCGCGATCCCGCCGGCTGCCGGAGCGTCGTCAGCGAGCTCGATGGCAGCAAGCGCTGCGCCGAGCGGCCGCGGCGCCTCGGGTGCGAGCTGGAGCGCGTCCGCCAGGGTCCGGCCGTCGTGCCGCGGGCCGTCGACGAGCACCGCATCGAGCGTCTCTCGATTGAGCAGCGCGCCGTCCGGCGTGACCCAGGCGTCAAGCAACCCCGCAGCCTCCAACGCCGCCTCCAACCCCGCCTGGGCGTCGGCATCAACCCCCGGCGCGTAATCGATGACCTGCCACAGCGCCACCCCCGGCCGATCGTCCCGGCTGGCCGGCCGGGTGGTCAACCGCTGCGGTCCGGAGTCAAGATCCGCGTCGAGCTCGTCGATCGCAGTGGTCAGCTCGCCGAGCCTGTCGTCGAGCGTCGCGTGGCAGGTCTCGAGGCCGGCGCGCGTCCGAGCGAGTTCTCGCCGCCGCTCGTCGGCGGCGGCCCGCCAGTGTGTGCTCGGCTCCGCGGCGCCAGGGCGGCCGGCGTCGAGGGCGGCAGCGAGGACGGCCGGCACGTCGGGCGTCCACAGCTCCCGGAGCTCGGAGACCCACCGGTCGACCCTCTCAGCCAGATGCTCCTGCTCGGTTTCCAGCGCGGCGCGCGCGTCGCTCAGGCGTTTCCGCGCTCCGCGCAGACGCAGCGCCTGCGCCTCCTCAACCGCCTCCGCCTGCTCGAGCCCCCGTTGGGCGCGGTCGATCTCAGCCAGGAGCTCCTCCTGCCTCGCGAGCACGCCGCGCCACGCCTTGACCTCCTGCACCGCCAGCCCGCGCCACAGCTCGGGATCGCCGGCGCCGAGCTGTTCGTCGAGGACGGCGTGGCGGGGCCCGAACCCGCTCTCGGTCGCGCTCCGGCGAAGGTGCTCCCGGAGCGACTCGCGTTCGCCCTCCGCGTCGGCGAGGTCTGAGGTGATCCGCGCCTCCTGCGCCTCGCCAATCACGGCCTCGGCGGCGGCGTGCTCGGCGTGGTCGCGTGCCGCACGGGCCGCCTCGGCCTGTCGTTCGGCCCGCCGCGCGAGCTGCTCGACCGCCTCCACCGACCGCCACTCGGGGGACTGCAGCAGTGCCGTCAGGGCGCCCTCCGCCCGCTCGGCCGCTTGCTGGGCGCCGGCCAGCTCGACGGCGACCCGCTCCGTATCGCGGCGTGCCTCGGTGACGGCGTCAAGCGCGTCGCGGTGGCGCCGCGCCGCATTCTCGTACGCCGTCTCCGCGCGGCGTAGCGCATCGCCCCGCTCACGGAGGACCGCTCGGGCGTAGGCGCTGTAAGAATCGGCAACGAACCGGGTGAGCCGACGGTGGGCGCGGCGCAGCCGCTCGAGCGAGCGTCGCATCTCCTCGAGCTGCTCGAGTCCATCACCCAGCCGGCGGATGAGGTCATGGTCGACTTCAGGTAGCGCCCCGCTGAGCAGGCGGGTCACTCCGGACGGGTCGAGCGCCTTCGAGAGGTGTGGACGCCGGAGCTCGAGCATGAGCGTGAGCATCGTCTGGTAGGCGTCCTCGCTCGGGAAGCCAAAGACCGCGTCGTTCATCGTCCGTCGGTACTCGCTCGGTGTTGCGATCAGCGGGCACTCGTCGCCCAGCTCCGCCGCAAGCTCCGCCTTGCTGAGCGGCACCTCGCCGCGACGGAGCACGAGATCGTCGCCGATCCGGCGGTCGCGCACGACCGCGTACCAGCGCTTGACGCCCTGGACGTTCGCGTTTGCCTTCATCCCGATGACAGCGGTGACGCGCTCGGTCCCCTCGGTGCTGAGCCGCTCGAACTCGAGCCACACGTAGCCCGTCCGCTGGTCGCCCTCGATGCACCCGACGAGATTCCAGCGCATGTCCTTGGCTGCCTTCGCGAACGGATCGAGCTTGCGCGGCGAGATATCGCCGTCGAGGGCGAAGGGCAGGAGCAGCTCGAGCGCCTTCGTCTTGCCGGAGGTGTTGTGGCCGCGCAGCAGCAGGCGCCCGCCGGCGAGCTCGAACACCTGATCGCCGTACTCGTACAGATTGAGAATCCCGGCGCGGACGAGCCGGAAGCGGTCGACGGCGGTCATACCGCGCCGGCCACCCTGACCTCAGGGGCGCGGAACCGCCCGCATAGTGGCCGAGCGCGCAACCCCGTGAGGCTCCGCGCGACGAGAGCGAGATCGATCAGCAATGACGTCGATTGCTCCAGCATCGTGTCGACGACCTCGTCGTCGTCGGGCGAGCGGTTCCAGTGCCGTTCGTGCTGCGCCAGGAGCGCGCGCACGACCCTGCGGAGATCCGACCAGCTCGCCTCGCGCTCTCCCGCGAGCCATTCGCAGAGGAGGAGCGCGAGCTGCTTGACCGTCGAACCGGCGGGGAACGGCAGGTCGGTCAGCTCGCGCCCCGCCTCGAGCGCGGCCGTCCCCTCTGCCCGTCGCTCGACGGCCAACCCGATCCAGTCCTCGACCCGCCGCTCGAGGTTGGCGCGTTGTGAGACGAAGTACGCGCGCTCTTCCTCGGTGCACTCATCGAGGTACAGGACGGGGTCCTCGACGAGCCGCCGGGCGAGACGGTGGCGGATCTGCCGTGTCCTTGCCTCTTGGGTTGCGGCCTCGGGCTCTTGGCCGAGGTCCTCGCTGGTGTGGGCAGCCAGGGCCGCAAACGGGTCCTTTAGCACGAGCGCGAGTCGCCGCCGATCGATGGTGAACAGCGCCTCGCTGTCGTCGTCCTCCTGGATTCGGTTGGCAAATGTCCCGCGACGGCCGTGCATGAGTTGCATGACGCCCCAGTGGCAGAGCAGCTCGAGCCCGTCACCGAACGCGGTGCGCTCGGGGCGATTGTCGAAGTCGACCCTGAGCGGCGGGTCGGCGCGGGCGCCGGTATCGGCGACGTCCTTGGCCAGTTCGCCGATGACCGTCTGTTGGCCGCCGCGCTCGAGCGCGGCGAGCGTCAGGAACAGGAGGACGACGCCACGATCGCTCAGTCGCGGCCACTCGTCCTTGGAGCGGTCGCGCGCGCTCGGGCCGCTCGGCGGGACTCGGGTCCCCCGGCGTACGCTGCGCTCGGTCGGTGTCTTGACCAGCCGCGCGAAGCTCGGCGTGACGTGCAGCCGGTAGCCGAGCAGTTCGGTGCAGCGCCGGGCGAGCTCGGCATCGTGGCGCCGTACGAGCTTGAAGACCGACTCCTCGGCGCCCACGAACGGCTCCGCCAGCAGCGCACGCAGCGCGATCCGACGCTCCTCCTCGGCCTGCAGCGCGGTCGTCGAGGCGGTCACCGGCGGGTGACCTCAAGGGCGTAGTTCGGGGTTTCGAACGTGCCGATCGGCGTAGCGATCGTGACGCGGTCCGGCGTCGGGGCCAGCAGGGCGATTCGAGCGCGCCCGTCGGAGGACCACGCATGCCGCGCTCCGTGGACGTCCTGGCTGCTCTCAAAGGCGCGGCCGATCCAGGTGAGCAGGTGACGGAAGTCGCCCTCCCGCAGTCTGCCGATGTCGGCGAGGCGGAGAGGACCGGCAGACGAGGCAAAGCGAGCGAGCGCCTGCTCTAGCTCCTCTCGTTCGGCCTGGCGGCGCACAGCGACTTGCCGGCCGGCGGCGGTCGTATCGGCGATTGGGGTGCCTGAGCCCGCTCCGGGTGAGCGCGTGCCCGGGCGGCGGAGGTGGGCCACGACGGGTGCTGGCGGCGACTCCCACCAGCTGAGATGGCCGTCAACGTGCGTCGCCGAGGGCTGAGGCGATCCGACGTGACGCGGGTGCGCGGTACCGAGCGCGGCGGCGAGGATGGCCTGCGCATCGCCGCTGGCGGCGAGATGGGCCAGATGGACGCACGCGTGGGCGCGGTCGGCGCGGCCGGTGCGGCGGTCGACGATCGCCTCGGCGATGTCGAGGATGGCGCGGATCGCCTGGATCACCTTCTCGCCGAGGACATCCCACGGCGAGCGCGTGCGTCCGGATCCGATGAACCAGCTGCGGATTCCCGCCCACTGCTGCTGAAGCTCAGTGGCCCGCTCGGCGCGGACGCGGCTCGCCGGTGCGTTTGGGAGGTCCGGGATCTCCTCGCCGGAGACGATCAGCTCGGAGAGACGCTCGATCCCAAGCCGATCGACGCGCACGATTGCTGCGACGATCTCCTCCTCGTGGCGGTTGCGGTCGCGACGGAAGCCCTGCAGGTGCTCGAGCAATGCGTTCTTGCACCGCTCGAACTCGGCGTCGTCGACCAGTTCGCCGCGAGCGACCACGCGGTCGAGCGAGCGCATGAAGTCCAGGGCGGCGGAGTGAAGCTGCTCGAGCTCACCGGCGATCTGCTCGAACATCGAGCGTAGGGTTCGGGCGGAAGGGGTTTCTTCGGCGAGGGTGTCGCCGAGCCGTAGGAGCGCGTCGCGGAGAGCGGGTAGGCGTGAGCCGCTGAGCGCCCCGCCGCGGCCGCGGAGCTCGTCGAGTTCGGCCAGCAGCTCCTCGACTCGCCGGCCGGCAGGGGTGATGTCGTATGTGAACCGGCTGCGGCGGTATTCCTTTGGGGTGCTCGCGAGGCTCGAGTCGTGCTCGCGCTCGACGGCCTGCCATTCGTGGAGTTGCTTGAGGTGGTTGTTCACCTCGTCGGCGGTGAGCGCGAGGCCAAACAGCTCGCGGACTCGGTTGGAGATCTCCTCGGGTCGTAGGCGCAACCCGAAGTGGCGATGCTCGAGCCACAGCACGCGCATCAGGCGGCGGTAGCGCTCGGCGTTCTCAGCGGTGGCGTACGCGAGCACCGGTTGCGCGGTGAGTGCCGGCGAGGCTACGGGAGCCGCGTCCGGGGCCGCCCCCCGGTCATTGAGGGCAGCTTCCGCGAGCGCGCGATGCAGCGACATCGGCACCCGCTTCACGCGCGGTCCTCCGCACTAGGAAGGATCCGGGATATCGCTGCCGGACCGGGCATGTGTGAAAGCATGCGGTCGGCGGCGGCGGAAAAATCGCGTGGGAGCTCGTCGCGGGCTGCCCGGACTACGTTCGGGTCACGTAACGCGTCGATACGCTCGACCTCACCCGCTGTCGGCGAGAACGGCGCGAGCTTCATTCGATGCCGCGCCCGGTTGGGGATCCGGCCCTCGCTCGCGGCCGTGCCAAGCAGATCGGCAATGATCTCCACTGCCCACGGTCCGAATGCCCGCGGCAACGGTTGAGTGCCGTACCGGATCCGATCGTAAATCGTCGCCCACACCTCGGCATATAGGTCGAAAGCGCGCACAGCGTCGCGTAGTGCCCGGAAGCACGTGTCGAGGAGATGGTCGCCCCAGAACTCCATAAGCGGCCCGAGCGCGGAGCCCTCGCCGTGGGCAAGCCGAAAGACCAATGAGGCGTCATCCTGCATCGGTTCCATCGCGTGCGACACGGTGACAGCAGCCTCGGACGGAACGCCGACAATCTGACGACGGTTTGTCGTCACCTGTCCGCCCCTCCGTCTACCGTCGCCGACGACATGGCCGACGAGACCCCTTCGCTCCGCATCCGCACCGACGAGCTCCGCACCGTCCGCGAGGCGATGCGCGACTTCGGCGCTTTACTCACGCAACTCGAGGAGGGCGAAGTCGAGAAGCTCGTCCTCACCCAGCGCAACCGAGTGCGGGCAGTCGTCGTGTCGGTGGAACGTTGGAGCCAGCTTGAGCAGGCGGTCGACGGGGACGGGACGCCGGGACGGGGCAAGCGGTAAGCCGAGCTGCGCCATCATGGCGGCGGTAGCCTTTCCGGTATGCCTACGCTGGTGTTGGACCCGCAGCCCGCTTGGGTTGAGCGGTTGCTTGAGGAGCGGCGACGAAGCGGTGCCGACCGCCGCGACGAAGTGTGGGAGGGGGTTCTCCATGTGATCCCGCCGCCGAGCGTCGAGCACGAGCGTCTCGCCCACGCGCTGCACGTACTCCTGGATCCGCATGCGTCCGCCCTTAACCTTGTCGTCGTTGGCACGGTCGGGGTCGGCACCGAGGACAACTATCGCGTTCCGGACCTTGCCCTTCTGCGTCCTGGATACGCGCCGCAATGGAACCGCACTGCCGCGTTGATCGTCGAGATCGTGTCACCGCGTGACGACACCTGGGAGAAGCTCCCGTTCTATGCCCGGCACCAAGTTGATGAGGTCATGATCGTGGTCCCGGCGGAACGCGGGATCCATTGGCTCGGTCTTGAGGCGGATGGGGAATACAGTCCCCTCGAGCGGGGTCGTCTACTCGGCGTAAGCACCACTGAGCTGGCCGCTCAGCTCATCTGGCCCTGACTGGGAAAGCCCGGGTCATGCCGCCGTGGCCGATTGCAGGATCGGTGTGATGGCGACACGAGTGTTTCCCGTCTCGAGGCATACAGATTCCGGAGTTGGCGGACGGCCTGTCCGATACCCGCGCCACGGCTCGCGTCGACGCGAAGCGACGCTGCGATGAAACCGTCGACGAACGCCCCAGTACGAGATCGACGGCCGCGCCCTTGATGCCCGGCGAGGCGACTCGGTTCGCGCGAAGAATCGGTCATGTGGTAGCCCGATCAAACGGATCTCTCACGAACCCATGCGCACGATCCCGTACGTCTCGACAGCGGCGGCTAGTGGTGGATGGACCGGGGGACCTTGGCCAAGATCAGCACGGACTTGCACGAATGATGATCGTGGGCTCATAACCCGAAGGTCGCGGGTTCGAATCCCGCCCCCGCTACCTCATAACCCGGCAGTCTTCGGGCCGAAACCCGAAGATGGAGCGTGTGCGACCGAGACACGAACGGTGCGGCGAGCGAGCGGACCACTCGAAGGACACGCTCAGCCAATTAGGAGACTGAGTTCTTGCGCCGACCCATCGCAGGCGTAGCCCATCTCTGTGTAGGTGCGGAGGCGTTTCGCGTACATGCGCCGGAGAACCGGCACCTCGACGTCGACATAGTCGTAGATTCGGATGTCTCGCTTGGCGGCGTGGGCGGAGTGGAGGCGGCCGGCGTACTGCACAACCGTTCCCTTCCACGCGATCGGCATGGTCAGTAGGAGGGTGTCGAGCCGTGGGTCGTCGAACCCTTCTCCGAGGTACCGGCCGGTCGCGAGGATGAGTCGGGGCTGGTTCTGTCGCTGCGCGGCGAGTTGGGCCATGGCCGCACGTCTGGCCTTGGGCTTGATCCCGCCGTGGAGAACGACGACGTTGGGTACCTCGTCTCCGATCGACTTAGCGATCCGGTCGAGGTGCTCGCGGCGTTCGGTGAGGACGACCAGAGCGCGGTCCTCATGAACGAGCTCTCGAATGTCGGCGAGGACGAAGTCCAGCCGGTCGACGTCGTTCGCTAGTGCGCCGTAGATCTCCTGAATCGACGCCTGCGTTGGGAGGATGCTTGGGTCGAAGGTCGTGTCCCTGCGAATCACACGCCGCCCCAATGCCTTTCCCGCGGTGACCCTGGGTCCGCTGATCTTGTGGCGGACGGGCCCGCACTGCATCGTGATGATCGGTTGATGACCATCACGCCGGTACGGTGTCGCTGTCAGGCCTGTGACGTATCGGGCTGGGATCGCTGAGAGCACGCGTTCGACTTGCACTGCCGGCACGTGATGGCATTCGTCAATCACGACGTGGCCGTAGGCCCGGACGAGGTCACGTAGGTCCCCGCTCCGCGCGAGTGTCTGGATCATCGCGATGTCGATTCGCTGCGTCAGCCGGCGCCGGCCAGCACCGAGCGTCCCGATCGACTTCGGTGGTACGTCGAGGAACTGGCAGAGCCTTTCGATCCACTGTTCGACCAGGGGTTTGCGGTGGACGAGCACAAGCGTGGAGCATGCGCGGCTGGCGATCAGGTGTGTCGCGAGCACGGTCTTGCCCCAGCCAGGGGGTGCGCACAGGACGCCGACGTCATGCTTAAGGAGTGCGCGGGCAGCGGAGTGCTGCGAGTCGTTGAGACCACCGGAAAATTCGAGCTCGACCGTCTCGCCGGCGACACGTTCGTCGCGTAGGTTGAGCTGGACGCCGAGCTCCCCCACAAGGGAGGCGACGTCAGCTAAGCAGCCACGGGGGAGAGCCAGGTAGCGATCAAGATCTTCGAAGCACCCGATTACACGAGGCGTGCGCGCGACCGACAGCCGCATCCGCTGGAGCTCGGCGAACATCGGGTTGGAGAACGTCGCGAGTCGTTTGATCGCGTGAGCGAGTGTCGGAGGAAGCTTCGAACGATCGATGTAGACGCGATCCGCCAACGTGGTGTCGATCGACTCGGGCAGTCGAGTTTCGCTGAGTCGCTCTCGCAGGGTGCGCGGCGGCCGCCACGGTGGGTCGCTGCGCTCCTCGGCCCGGCGTACGGCGAGGGCCCCGTCCTCGTCGCCATCGGCGATCAGCTCAGTGAGACGGTCCGGCGTGATCTTGGGGAGCGACGCGAGGTATGACCACTGATCGCGATGTGGCTCGAGCCTCTCATCGAGGAATTCAGTGTTGCCAGCGTTGCGGGCGTGGCGTTGTAGGGGTAGCGCAATGAGGTTTCCGAATCCGCCGCTCGGGAGGACATCCTGGCTTGGGAACAGGCGGTCGTAGGACTCGATGCCGAGCGCCGCACCCAGAGCCATGGTGGCTGTGAGGATGGTGAAGCCAAGCCGTCGCGCTTCGGCGGCTGGGACCGGGTCGGTGAAGAAGAACCAGACATGGGCGCCGTTGCCGGATCTGGATCGCTCGATTGCGGGTTGGAGGCCAAGCGAGCGAGATGTCCGAGTTAGCGCTTCCACGTCGGCGCGCCATGAGCCTCGATCAAGATCGATCGCGAGCAGCCAGCAACGGTCATCGGGCAGCAACGGATAGATCCCGATCACCTCGCGTCCCTGAAGATGGGCCATGAGCTGACGGTCGTCGAACGTGATGAACGCTGCGTTGCCGCATTCGCCGCAGCGCACCTTGGGCTTGCCGCAGACGCCGCGTTGCCACTCGTTCGCGCACCGCGGTGAGTAGCCAGATCGACTGCCGCTGTGGTTCTCCCAGCGGACGGCGAAGACGTCCTCGCGGCAACGAAACAAATCGCGAAAGATCCGGAGCTCGGAAGCCGGAGTCCAACACTTGCTCTCTGCACCTGTCGCGATGCGTGAGCCCCGAAGGTGGTCCAACTCGGCCAAGCGTGCCGCGGCGAGCTCTCGCCGACGATCGAGCTCGGCGAGCTCCTGCCGGGCCGCTTCGATCTCGGTGTCGAGGTCGAAGGCGATGCCGCCATTCTGAATATGGTCCCGGTCGGGCCGGGTTCGTTCAGAAGATGAGGTAGTCACGCACCCAACGGTGAAGCTCGGGGTCGTCGAACAGCAGTGTGAGGAGGCCGGCTTCGAACTCCTTGCCCAGCTCCCGCGATCCGTGTGAACAGCTGCGAGTCACGAGCTTCAGCCACGCCGAGCGCGCTCAACTGCATGCGCTGGTCGCTGTCATCGAGGATGGCGAGGAACTCGTCAATCGCGTTCAGCGCTCGAACGCCCGGGTCGGGAGCGCCGTGATCGAGGAAGGCATCCGCGATCCGGTCGAGTGGCGGAACCGACATCCGCTCGTCCAGGTAGTCGAGCATGTCGGAGGCGGGATAGCGGTAACAGCCGAGTACGGGCAGGAGTCCGCCGGCGAACAGAGCCTTGCGGGACAGGCGAAGCTTGGCGTTGCGCAGACCCCAGCCTTCGCCCTTCCGAGCCCGCATCTTGCTCTCGAAATCAACCGCAATTGTTCGCCAGTAGCGAACGAGGTCATTGAGGAGGAACCGGGGAGGCCTGTAGTCCTTCACATTGGCGGCTAGGTAGCCGTCGATCAGCGACGTCCGTGCTCGCGCGTGAACGTCCGCGCCGCAGACTGCCACCGATTCGAGAATAAACAGCATCCGGCGGGAGAGATTCGCGTTGGTGTCCTCGTCGCGCCCGATCTTCTCGCGGAGATCCTCGAGCGCGACCGGCTTGCCGAAAATGTCTTCAACGCCGAGCGGGCGGCCGTCGAGAATTCGAGCAACTTGCTCGACCGACAGTCGCGCGCCGTCTCGCACGGAGCCCTCGAATACGACCATGAAGTCGTCATCGCTTTCGCTGGTGATCTCATGGCGGCCCCACGACCCGGTTAGGACAACGGTCGCGTCTTCATCGACCTCGACCGACTCGAATCTCTTGCGGCGCTCGCGCAGGCGACGGTTTGTCTCGGCCTGCGCGGCCATGATGTGAGGGAAAGGCTGGCGGGTCGCCGCCTCAAGTCCGGAGACTCCCCGATCAGCGCTCACATTTGTTCGGTGGCTGGCGCTGCGCCAGGCACCACGAACGCCGTCGTCTTCATCTGCGCCGCCCAGCGGTTAGGTGGCAGCGCCTCGAGAATCCACGGCACGTCGCGGCACCGGTTCAAGACGTCGGCGAACAGCCTCTCGTCGTCCTCCGTAAGCGGCACATGATGCCCGTCGTCGAGCGAGCTGAGATGCACGTGTCGCAGTCGTGCACGGAAGCGATCAAGCAACTCGTGCGCCGCGTCCATCGTCGGGTCGACTGCGCGAACGTGCGCCACGTCGAGACAGAAGCCTGCGTGGGGCAGGTCCTCAAAGAACTTCTCCATCTCGTCGGCAACGCGCCCGGTGAACTTCCGGTCGTCCATGTTCTCCAGAACGAGCCTGGTACCGAGAGCGCGGTTCCGGCCGACGTCCGAGAGAGTGTCCGGGTGGGTCACGACCGACCTCACCCAAAGAGGTAGCCCAGCCAGCATCCCAATGGTTGCTGCCTCATCCGGCGCGCGGCTCTTGGCCGGTGCGTGGATGGCCACATAACGAAATGGCATGCGAGGGTTGGCCCGCAAATACGCGACCAGTCCCGGCAGCTCATCACCGGAGAGCGCGGAGAGTTCGACGGCGAAGGTCGATATTCGACACGCTTCGGCGACCAGCCCAGGCCAATCGCCCCTCGCTGAGGCAAACACGCCTGTCGAGATTCCGATGGGATGGTGCGCTGCCAGAGGGCGCGCCGCTGCGAACGTCAAGTCATCGGCGGTGGTGCTCACAAGGCTACGGTAGCGGCCGTGCCCGACGTGATGGGGAGTCGGCTCCGATGGGTGCCCGGGGCGGTCGTCTGACGCCTGCTCGCAGGTCTTTGATGCCTCGCCTCCCCCAGCTGGCGTCTCTCGCCAAGGGGGAGATTTGTCAAACCTGGCGTCAAACGAATCGGACCGAACAAGTCGGTAGTCGGCGTGATGAGAGGGCAATCCGGGTCCCGAAACCCCTGCATTAATGCGGATTTGCTGGCATCAGCTCGATACCACGCGAACGACCCAAACCTGGCACGCCGGGCGATGCGGCACGCCCGCGACCGCGTCCGTGAAATCACGGCGCGCGAACGGCTGCTTTTGCCCATCGAGGACATCGTGCAGGACCTCAACCGGTACCTGCGCGGCTGGGCGGGCTACTTCCGCTACGGAAACTCCGGCCGGCACTTCAACCTGATCCAAGTCCACGCGCACAACCGGCTCGCGCTGTTCGTGGCCGAACGCCACCAACGGTCGCGCGCCTACGGCTGGCGAGTCGTCACATACGCCTCGCCGAACCGCCTGGGCTTGATCAGCCTCTCTGGAACCGTCGTCGCGCCCAGACCCCACCGGGCCTGGCGAGGGAGATGAGCCGAATGCCGACGGTGAAGAACGTCGGAGAGCCGTGTGCGGGAGAACCGCATGCACGGTGTGCGCGCGACATGACCAGCAGCTCGGGGGTGCGAGTCCCCTGTGGAGGTTGATGGCACCAACCACAAGCCGATGGCAACTGCTCAGTCGTGAGGCTGGGTGGGGAGGAAGCCGGAGTGCGAAGTCGCGACCCTAGGAACACATGGCGCATCGGGGCCTTGGTGGCGTCGGTGGGCTGCGCGTATAAGGCGGGGCGGTCCGGGCGAGTCTGCACCACGAGGCGAAGCCCGATGTCATCAAGGGGCCGTTCCGTAAACGCGGTGGGTGTGCGATGAAGGTTGCTGGTCTTACTCGTGGAGATCTCCGCGGGTGTCCCGGGATGCCCGGTCACGCTTGGCGTGCTCGCCGGGTGGGAAGGGACGGCGATGCTCGTGAGGGCGTCGCTCGCCGTGGAGAAGTCAGCAGAGGTCGTATTACCAGCGGGATCGACTGCCGCTGGGAAGGACCGAACGCGAAGCCGAGGCGCAGGACGCTCGTGCTCGTGGGATGGACGTTGACCGCAGCCAACCCCGTGAGGGGCCTGCGCGGGAGGGTCGGAGGGTGAAGCCCGAAGATCCCCGTTCAGAGCGCAGTCCGTCCCCGGCGCCTGGCGATACCGCACCTCACCCCGCCGAGGCGAGCTTGTGGGAGCAGTTCCTGGCCCGCGACAATCTCGCTGAGGCGCTCAGACGCGTTGAGCAGAACGCCGGTGCCCCAGGCATCGACGGGATGAGCACTAAGGAGCTGCGTCCGTGGCTTAACGGCCATTGGCCGGAGGTCCGCTTGCAGCTTGACGCGGGCACTTACCGGCCGCAGCCCGTCCGCAGGGTGATGATCCCCAAGCCCTCGGGTGGTCTGCGGATGCTGGGGGTGCCGGCTGCGGTGGATCGGTTGATCTGCCAGGCCATCGCGCAGGTGCTCACGCCTGTCTTCGATCCGCTGTTCCATCCCCACAGCTTCGGGTTCCGCCCGGGGCGCTCGCAGCATCACGCTGTGGAGCGGGCACGCCAGTTCATCGCTGATGACGCGGCGTGGTGCGTCGATTTTGATCTCGATTCGTTTTTCGATCGCGTTCAGCACGACGCTCTGATGGCCAGGGTCGCTAGACGGGTCCATGACAAGCGGGTGCTCGGGCTGATCCGGGCCTACCTGGAAGCGGGCGTCATGGCTGACGGGCTGGTGCACGCGAGCGAGGAGGGAACTCCCCAGGGGTCTCCGCTCTCACCGCTGCTATCGAACGTCATGCTTGACGACCTCGACTGGGAGCTCGATCGCCGCGGGCACAGGTTCGTGCGCTACGCCGACGACGGACGTATCTACGTCCGAAGCGAGCGCGCGGGGCGGCGCGTCATGGAGAGCGTCACGCACTACATCGAGCAGCGCCTGAAGCTGCGCGTCAACCGACAGAAGTCGGCGGTCGCCCCCGCGGACCAACGACCCCTCTTGGGGTTCCAGTTCTTCCGCTACCGGGACGGCAGGATCGGTGTCACGGTCGCTCCGAAGGCTCTCAGACGGGCCGAGGATCGCCTCCGTCAGCTGACCACGCGCAACTGGGGCGTCTCGATGGAGCGGCGGATCAAGGAGATCAACCGCTTCACGGTCGGATGGACCGGCTACTTCGCGTTTGCCGACACCATCCTGCCGTTCGAGAAGCTCGAGAAGTGGCTGCGCCGCAGGCTCAGACAGGTGCGCTGGAAAGAGTGGAAGCGTCCACAAACGCGCTACCGGAACCTCCGCGCGCTCGGTATCCCCGACCACGACGCCCGCTCATGGGCGGCGTCGCAGAAGGGGTACTGGCGCGTCGCCGGATCCTGGCCACTCCAACGCGCCCTGCCGAACGCCTACTGGCACAAGACCGCTGGCCTGAAAGGGTTCACCGACCCCTACCGCCGCGTCCGGGAATGCTGAGCGAACCGCCCGGTGCGGACCCGCATGCCGGGTGGTGTGGGAGGGGCCAGGGCAAGCCTGGCCTCTACCCGATTCGATGTGGCGGCGGGAGGAAACCAGGCCAGTCGGCTACGCCGTGCGGCCCAGGCGCCTCCCGCCGACCCTACAATCGCACCGCCCGGTTCTGCGGACCAGGCCGGCGGCGCGACGATCGCATTCCTCGAGAGCGATCGTCGCGACCTCCCCGAAGCGGACGAGCGCATCGGCGACGGAGGACCGCTCCGCCACCGCCTACACCAACCACTCCATTGCCACGCGAACGATCTTCCCGGCACGGACCCGCTTTCATGCTTCGAACGCGCCTCTCCGCGCCGCCGGGTCGCCCTCGCTTTGCGCGGATAGGGCGCCTCAGCGGCCGCCGGGAGCTCGTTCGGCACAGCGACGCCGGCGGCGGCGCGCTGGCCGCGCTTAAGAGGTCTCCGCCCGCGAGCGGCTTGAAGTATCGCGGCGCGAGGAAAGCGGGGTTCCCGAAATCCCGCCTGGTCGGACTCTGCTGCTAATCAGCGAAACGGGCGATACCGCTGCTGGTCGATCATTGGGGCACTCGGCCTTGCGGCGCTCCAGGAACACCCCAGCCCAGCTAGTAGATGCGTGCTAGTTCGATCGCGACGATGAAGAACCACACGATCGAGGAGACGTAGAAGAGGCGTTCGAAGAGCCCGACGATGCGCTTCAGTCTGGGACCTCTGAGCGCGACCAGGGTTCCGACCGCCCCGCCGGTCATGACCCAGGGGAGGGCAGTGAGCCAGCCCTTGACGCTGTGCCACGCTGGTCTGTTTTCCAGCGTTGAGCCGAGTTTGGATGCGGCGACGATGATTGCGGCGAAGATCAAGATCGCCAAGATCATGTGGATCGTGCCGTGCGCGGTCTGAAACCGACTGCCGTTCTGGTCGGTCGGGAAAACCGGGATCAGAAGGCGTGCAAGGCCTGCGATCACCAGCAGCACGATGACCAGACTGGGAATCGATGGCTTAACGTCACCCAGGGCGACCGCGAGCGCGAAGCACGCCACCGCACCCGCCAAGGTCTGCGTCCAAAACAGACCGCGATACCGCCCAATGCCGTAATCGCTCACGGCGTCGGTCCTGGGGTCGTAATCCGTGGGCAGCAGATGCAGCGCGATCAGCGCAATCGTCTGAGCAGCGATCGCAACCGCGGTAACGATGCTGAACGTCTCAACGATCCCTCCGCCCCCCGATCTGATCGACCCCGGCGACTGACCCAGTCACGCGTGAACCTACTACTCCGGGCGATCGGCGTGCAAATTCCGCCTTCCGCATCGGGCTACCTCCAACCGTCTCACCAGGCGCGTGAAACCGCTGGATCCGCCTGGCGATTCAGCACTCGCCGGGAGCGTCCCGCCTCCCGCGCTTTCCGCGCTTTCCGCGCTTTCCGCGCTTTCCGAGCATGTCGGCGAGGCGAGCGAGATATGGACTTCCCCCGTTTTCGACGACACTTGGACGCTTCCGGTCGTAAGCCGGGGAAAGGATGGGTCTGGTGCCGAGAACGAGGCCGCCGTATCCGGAGGAGTTCCGCCGTGAGGCGATTCGTCTGGCTCTGTTGGGCGATAAGCCGCAGCGCCGGCTCGCCGAGGATCTGGGGATCTCCGATGTCACGCTGCGGAACTGGCTGAAGGAGGAGAAGGCCGCGAAGGGGGAGCGGCCGGGCGGGCTGAGCGCGGATGAGCGTGAGGAGCTGGCCCGGCTCAGGGATGAGAACGCGAAGCTGCGGATGGAGCGGGAGATCCTGCGAAAAGTGCCCGTGGCCGCACGGAGCGCGGCCACCTGTGCGGCGTGATAATCCCGGGCGTTGGTCGTTGCCCGGATTGACGCCGGCGCCGCTTGGTGCGACCGAGCCCGTCGAAAAGTATGGCGCGGGGATCTGTGGGACCGTTGACTGCTGCCTCGAGCGCGAAGATCAGACTCATCATGGAAGGTCCCCTCCGGGTGACGTGAACAGTTGACCGTCTCCGAAGGAGGGACGCGATGGATGTGGTGGTCGAGCGGTGCGCGGGTCTTGACGTGCATCGCGACAACGTGGTGGCGACGGTCCGCTTCCCCAGCGAGACCAGCCGCCGCTGGTTGCGCAAGGCGCGCACGTTCAAAGCCACGGTTGGGGGGCTCTCGGAGCTAGCGGAGTGGCTGGCCGCGTTCGAGGTCACGCTGGTTGGGATGGAGGCACCGGCGTGTATTGGAAGCCGGTGTTCCAGGTGCTTGAGGATCGCTTCGAATGCTGGCTGTTGAATGCTCAGCACCTCCGCAACGTCCCCGGGCGGAAGACGGATGTCAAAGACTCGGAGTGGATCTGCGACCTGGTCGCACACGGCTTGGTGCGCCCGAGCTTCGTCCCGCCGCCGGAGATCCGCCGGTTGCGGGATGTCACCCGGCTGCGCAAGGCGCAGATCAACGAGCGCACCCGCGCGGTCCAGCGCGTGGAGAAGGTGCTCCAGGACGCGGGGATCAAGCTGACCAGTGTCGCCTCGCAGACCTACTCGAAGTCCGCGCGGGCGATGCTCGACGCGCTGCTCTCCGGGGTCACTGAGCCTGAGGAGCTGGCCGAGCTGGCGAAGGCCAGGTTGCGCTCGAAGATCCCGCAGCTCCGGGAGGCGCTGGCCAACCGCTTCCAGGTCGACCATCACGGGATCCTGGTCGCGCAGCTGCTGGTGCATATCGACACGCTCGATCAGGCGATCGCGACGCTGGACGCGAAGGTCCAGGCGATGCTCGCCCCGCACAACCAGATCGTCGAGCTGTTGTGCACGATCCCCGGGGTGGCGCTGAGGACCGCGCAGGTGCTGATCGCCGAGTGCGGCCTTGACATGACCCGCTTTCCCAGCGCAGCGCACCTGGTGTCTTGGGCGGGGATCTGCCCCGGCCACGACGAGTCCGCCGGCCGCCGCCGCTCGGGCCGCACCCGCCCCGGCCCGAAGTGGCTGACCGAGGCGCTAACCGAGGCCGCGAAAGCCGCCGCCCGCACCAAGAACACCTACCTCGCCGCTCATCACGCGCAGTTGCGTGGCCGCCGCGGCGAACCCAAGGCCGTCGGGGCCACCCGCCACGACATCCTGATCGCCTACTACTACATCGTCCGCGACCAGGTGCCGTTCCGCGAACTCGGGCCTGACTGGCTGCGGCGTCGCTACTCGCCCGAACACCGCGCCCGTCGCCTGCAACTCCAACTCGAAGCGCTCGGCTACAAAGTCACCCTCGAAGCAAACCCCAACCCTGACCGGAGCCTCGATCAGCAGGGCGCCGCGACCGGCTGAACCGACGACACCGCCACCGCTCTACCGACACCGCATCAGTGGTGCCAACGACTGCTGCCCAAACGTGATCGCAAAACCCGGGATTCACAGATCAGCGGCGGTCTTCTTCGCGAAGGAGGACGACGGGCGGTAGGCGAGCGCTACTCGTTTATCGCCGCGGAGAAGAGCAACTATCCCGTCGCCTTGATGTGCCGCGTGTTCGGGGTGAGCCGGACCGGGTTTCACAACTGGGAGCGTCGCGCGCCGTCCGATCATGCGCTCCAGGACGCGTGGTTGACCGAGAAGATCAAGCAGATCCACGAGCGGAGCCGCGGTGTGTACGGCTCGCCGCGGATCCACGCCGAGCTGCGCCTCGAGCACGACATCCGGGTCGGGGAGAAGCGGGTCGCGCGGCTGATGAAAGCCGCCGGTATCACCGGCGTCAGGCCGAGAAAACGCTGGAAGACGACGATCCGGATCCCCGGGATCACCCCGGCCACCGACCTCGTCGAGCGCGACTTCAACCCGTCGAGTCCGAACGTGCTGTGGGTCGCCGACATCACCTACCTACGCACCGGCGAGGGCTGGCTCTACCTCGCCGCCGTCCAGGACACCTACTCGCGACTGATCGTCGGCTGGTCGATGCCCACCCACATGCGCGCGAGCCTGGTCATCGACGCGCTGAAGATGGCGCTCGCCCGCCGGCGCCCCGGGCCCGGGCTGATTCACCACTCAGACCAAGGCGGGCAATACGTGTCGCTGGCGTTCGGGCGGGCCGCCCGCGACGCCGGGATCGCGGTCTCGATGGGCTCCCGCGGAGACGCCTACGACAACGCCGTCGCCGAGACGTTCTTCGCCACCCTCAAGAAAGAGCTCGTCAACCGCCGCAGCTGGCGCTCGACCGGCTCGAGCTGCAATCCGCCGTGTTCGAATACATCGAGGCGTTCTACAACCGCCAGCGCCGTCACTCCACCCTCGGAATGCTCTCCCCAGCCAACTACGAACAACTCTCTCTGCTCGCCGGTTGAGATCAATCGCTCGAACAACAACAATCAACATCAACAACCGCACCCGGGTGTCACACAAACCGGGGGAGGTCCAATATGCGTGGCGCGGCGAAAGCGGGTCCCGCAGCGTCGTCCGAGCCAGGCTTTCGCATTCTCGGGGGTCTCCGCTTCCGTAAGCGCGGGACGATCGCTGGGATGGTCCTAGCCCAGCCCGGTTCCCGCGGGGACTACGGCCGGTCAGCCGCGCCGACAATTAGGGGGCGCACGTACGGGGGTGCCTTGCGCAACCGGTCGTGGCTGAGTTCAGTGACCTTGAAGCCAGCGCCTTCGATGCTCTCAAGCGTCCGCCGGTTGCAGTGGCAGCCGTATGCGAACCGCAACTGGAAGCCGTGGAAACGATCCTGCCAACGCGCGAGCCGAGGGTCATCCGCGCGCACGTGCTCGACGAACAGCAACTGCCCGGTTGGCTTGAGCAGCCGGTGGATCTCCTCGAGCGAACGCTTGGGATCTGCGACCGTGCAGAGCACTAGCGTGGAGACAGCGAAGTCGAAGCTCTGATCTTCGAACGGAAGCTCCTCGGCACGTGCCCGGACCACCTTCACGGACAGTGAGCAGTCGGCCAGCTTACGCTCGAGCCGGCGCGCCATCGGCTCCTCGGGCTCGGTGATCACCAGCTCTTCGACAGCGTTTCCGTAAAAGGGAAGGTTCACGCCCGTCCCGCCGCCGATCTCAATCACGCGTCCGGCGACGCGACCGAGCAGCGCTTCGCGGTGCCCGCGCAGGACTGCCTTCTCCGAGCCAGCCATCATCCTGTCGTAGCCGGCGGCGAACACGCGACCGTAGAGACTCATTGGGAAGCCTGCCCAGTGGATTCGCGTCCGGGCGCCGATTCAGCTTCGTGGCCTTGTGCCGTGCCAGCCGCGGCTTGCGACGACGCCGTCGGGCCGGTCGCGTCGACGATTGCTTCCACCCATCTCTGGGGCTGGTCGATTTGCAGAAAGTGACCGGCGCCTGCCAGCAAGACCTTGTCGGCCTGAGGCAGGAGGCGGATGACGAAAGCGTCGGCCACGGGGAACGTCGGGTCCGAGAGCTCGCCCTCGATCACGCTGACCGGGCACTTGATCGAGCGGATTGTGGCCCGCGAGGGGTACGGGCGCATCATCTGGTCCATTTCGCGCAGGGTGCTGCTCGCGTGCGCGAGCATCTGCTGCTGCCACGCTTGCGGAAACCCGTCAAACGCGTTCCCGCCCGTCCTATATCCGCTCGCCCAGCGGTACATCGTGGCTGCTGCCGTCGCGCGGTCGCGCCGCACGTAGCGGTGGCCTGCGGAGCGAGCAGCCATCGCCACCGAGGAACGGGTCGGGTGCACCAGCAGATGGACGGCCGGTTCGGCGAGTACCAGCTTGGTGACTTGCTCGGGGAACGATGCCGCCAGGTCGAGCGCGACAACGCCACCGGCGCTCCATCCCACGACCGTGGCCGGTGACGCGCCTAGCGTTTCAAGTAGCGCCGCCGCGTCACGAGCTTGATCAGACAGCGACCACCGCTTCGGGGACGGGGAGCGCGCGAACCCGCGTCGGTCATAGGCGATCACGCGAAACGAGCGTGCGAGCCCTTCGAGCACCGGTGACCACAACTCGGCGTACGCGCCGGTCCCGTGAATCAACAACAGCGGTGGCCCGCTCCCGCGCTCCTCGTAATACAGGTCAATCCCATTCACCACAGCGCGCATGGCTATTGATCTCATTTTCCCACGCCGACCAACACGTGTGCAACGGATTCAGAGCAAGCGCGCGACCTCCGCCACTCCTGCCCCGATCAGTTGGACTAGCGCCGCGTCGCGACAAGAATTGCGCTCGGGCGGCAAAGCGGGTCATTCCACGGACGGGACCATCGACCCGCTCCTCGCCTCTATGCGCGCACGTGGACGCGCCAGGCCGCACGGTTAACTGTGTAGGCGGCTCATGTCAAGTGTAACAGTGACTCCGTGAGTGTCAATCTGTGACAGTCAGTTTGCAGTGTCAGGGAGACGGTCACCGAAGTGGATTTTGAACGCGAGCAGCGCCGTTGTCCAGTTCCGGGTCCTGGTCCATTGCGGGACGGCGTTCTGGAGGGCGAGGTAGACGAGCTTGCGGGCGGCGTCCTCGTTGGGGAAGCTGCCCTTGGTCTTGATCGCCTTGCGCAGCTGGCGGTTGAGCGCCTCGATCGCGTTCGTGGTGTAGATCACGCGGCGGACCTCCTCAGGGAACGCCAGGAACGGGACCACGTACTCCCAGGCGTTCAGCCAGGCCTGGGTGATGACCGGGAACCGCTCGCCCCACTTCTCATCGAAGCGCTCGAGCTCGGCCTGGGCCTGGTCGGCGTCCTTGGCGGTGTAGATCGGCTTGAGATCCCGGGCGACCTGCTCGCGCTCGCGCCGGGGCACGTACTTGAGGCTGTTGCGGATCAGATGCACGATGCACGTTTGCACGGTCGTCTTGGGGAAGATCGCCTCGATCGCCTCGGGAAAGCCCGTGAGGCCGTCGACGCACGCGATCAGGATGTCGCTGACGCCGCGGGTCTTCAGGTCGGTCAGGACCTGCATCCAGAACTTCGCGCCCTCCGTCTCTTGGAACCACATGCCGAGCACGTCGCGGTCGCCGTCGAGCGTGACCCCGAGCGCCAGGTACAGCGCGCGGCGCTGGACCGTGCCGCCCTCGCGGATCTTCAGGACCATGCAGTCCAGGAACACGATCGGGTAGACGTCCTCCAGCGGCCGCTTGCCCCACTCGCGGACGTCGTCCATCACCGCGTCGGTCACCCGGCTGATCAGGTCCAGGCTGACCTCGACCCCGTACATCTCGGCCAGGTGCGCGCGGATGTCACGCACCGACAGCCCGCGGGAATAGAGCGCCAGGATCTTGTCGTCGAACCCAACGAACCGGCGCTGGCGCTTCTTGACGATCTTCGGCTCAAAGGTCCCGTCGCGGTCACGGGGAGCGTTGATCTGGACCTTGCCGTGCTCGGTGATCAGCGTCTTGGGCGGTGCGCCATTGCGCTGATTGGCCGCCCCGCCCGGCGGCTCGCAGTGCGGCTCGTAGCCGACGTGGTCGGTCAGCTCGACCTCCATCGCCCGCTCGATCAGCCGCTTGGTCAGCTCGGCGAGCAGCCCACCGGGCCCGGCGATCTCCTCCTCGGTCGAGGCGCCGGCGAGCAGCTCGTCGATCACCTCATCGCTGATCCGCCGATCCGACGGCATCCCGAGAGCTTGCCGCAGCCGGCGGCGGCCAGCCGCACCGTCAACGGCCCCGTCCACCAGCTCCTGGCTCAGGGCCCGAGGCTCTCGCCCCTCCAAGGGGGGCGCCGGCGGCTCGCCTGGGGGCTCGCCGCCGGCGCCAGGCAGTACAGGAACAGTCGCTCGCTGAAATGAAGACTTCTCTTTGGTTGAAGGCATGAACGTCTCTTTCGCTCAGGCCTACACAGTTCCTAGGACACTGACGCGCCCAGTGCTTGCAAAATGTTCGCTAGACCATATGGAGGCTGACGTCCGGCCGGGGTGGTGGAAGCTGGCCGGTCCCCCACGCGGTCGTGGGGGAGATTTGTAGCCGCGCAGCTGGAACCTGCGCAGCGGCCCGCAACCGCATGGGAGGAACCGACCGTGACCGAGGTTCGCACCTGGGTCGGCTTGGGCGTGCACGCCACGACGGTGGTGGCGTGCGTGGTCGACGCCGAGTCCGGGGAGATGATCGTGCAGCGTCTTTCGGGGGACACGAGCGGGGTGGTGAGGTTCTGCGCCGCGCTGCCCGGTCCTACGCGTGTCGCGTACGAGGCCGGCCCGACTGGGTTCGGGCTGGCTCGCGCGCTTGTGGCGGTCGGGGTCGACTGCGTGATCGCGGCCCCGGGAAAGATCGAGCGTCCCGCGCAGGACAAGGTCAAGGGCGACCAGCGCGCCGCCGAGCGATTGGTGCGCCTTTTGATGATCAACGCTCTGCGCCCGGTCCGTGTTCCCAGCTGTGAGGAGGAGGCGGTGCGCGACCTGGTTCGCGCGCGCGAGGACATCCGCGGCGAGTTGATGCGCGCCCGGCACCGGCTCGGGAAGCTCCTGCTGCGCCGCGACGTCCGCTACGACGGCACCGGGGACAACTGGACCTGGCGCCACCGCCAATGGCTCTCGAAGGTCCAGCTGGCCGAGCGCGGCGCCCAGACGACGTTCCTTGACTATCTCGGCGCGATCGATGCGCTTGTGATCCGCCGCGACACCCTCGAGGGACGATCGCAGAGCTCGTCCCCACATCGCCCTGGGCGCGGGACATCGCCAAGCTGCGGTGCCTGCGCGGGATTGACACGCTGACCGCGGTCGGACTGTGCGCCGAGATTCAAGACTTCGGACGGTTCGAGCACCCCAAGCAGCTGATGAGCTACGTCGGGCTGGTCCCCTCCGAGAAAGAGCTCCGGCCAGTCCCGCCGCCAAGGCGCGATCACCAAGTCGGGCTCCGGTCACGCCCGCCGGCTCCTGGTCAAAGCCGCCTGGCCCTACCGCCGGCCGCCAACAATCGGCCCGCCGCTCAAGACCCGCCAACAAGACCAGCCCGCCGTCATGATCGCGACCGCCTGGAAAGCACACACAACGCCTGCACCACATCCGGCGGCGGCTTGACACCCAGCGCAGCCAGCGCAAAACGCTCCTCGCCGCCGCCGTCGCCCGACACCTCGCCGGGTTCGGCGGGGCGATCGTCAACACCGACACCAACGAGCACCCCACCACCTGACCCAACCCCGGCACCACCCCACCCCCAACCCTCGACCGAGGAGGCGGCAGAACGCGCCTGGCCACCACCCGCGAGAGCATCCGCGAAATCGTTATGAGCAACCGCCCCAGCGGCCACGCTCGACGCTAGACAGCGGGCTCTCACCACCAAACCCGGTCCTGCGGTACCCAACCCGCGCATACCAGCCCGACCGCGCGCCGCGCACCCCCCAGGACCGCCGCCCCCTCAGCCAAGCCCCCCTACCCCGCGGACAACCACCCCAACAACGCCGCGGCTAGACAAACGCTCCCCCATATCAACGATCAGGCCGGAGCGGAAGTGCACGCCGGACTCGAGCTGCCTCCTGGAACGGACGGTGGCCGTCGGGTAAACGAATCAAATGGTCACTGTTCCAGGGACGGTGGGACGAGGTGCCCGAGAATGGCCCGATTTGAAAGTCAGGTCCCGGTGATATCCCTATTTGGGCCGTCGCGCTCATCTGCTATCCCGGCGACCAATTGACGCACCAACTTCTGGACTGGTTTTTCCGACAGCCACGACGACGAGCAGCAGGCCGCGTGATCCGTGGCCGCACATCCGGTCTCGCAGAGGGAAGGAGCAGCCGGCCACCACCGCGCTCGTGCAACCGTCAGGTTGCCGACCCGACGGTTGCGGTGTCTTCGTTGTGAAGGTGTCGCGGCTCCTTCCATTCGACGGCCTGGCGTCGGAGATCTCGCCAGCGCGCAGACGTCGTCGTCAGATCGGATCGCTGCCACAGCGGCTGATTGATCGGCGGCAAGGCAGAGCTTACGCAGGCTGCGCCCGGCGGCGTCTGCTCGTCGGCGGCAAGCACGGCGTCGGCGCAGAGTTGCGGTTGGTCGCCGAAGCGCAAGCAACCTCGCTACCGGCAAGAACATGAATGCGATAGTGCAAGCTGGACGGGTACCGAGCTCCCAGCTGGCGCTAGCGTCTGACCTCACCGCGGCGTGGCGGGCTCCTCTGGGGGGGAACGCGGGTCGCGCAGGGTCGTCGAAGTGCATGCGCCTCCGTGACGGCCTGAAACCGGCTAGGACTGCGTCGCGGCTGCTCTTTACGGACCGCCAGGCACGCTGCCCTCCCTGGCGTGTCGATGCCCGTGGGCGGACGTCCAGCCGTCAGCTGTGCCGGGTCGAGGTTCCGCGGTCGAGCTTGCGGAGCGCGAGCGGCGGGCACCGAAGCTCGCAGTCGACGAAGCGCCCCACCGGCCGGCGGAGCCGGACGGTGACCGTGCGGTCGTCAACCTCGATGACCTCGGCGAGTTCGTGCTCGAGGTACCGAGGCCGGATCCGATTCGTGAACATCACGTTGTCACCGACGCACAGTTCGGCAATCGCTCGGGCGGAACGGACCGTGTGAAGCATCTGCCGGCGCGCGTGGACGGCGTCGGCGATCGCGACCAGATGCTCATCAAGCTCTCCCGCCGCGATCGCGTCGAGCAGCTGACGCTCGGGATCCTTCAATCGGCGATCCTGCGTCTCGGACCACAGCATCGACGGCATGCTCTCGTCGATCTCGATGCTCACGCCCCTATCTTCGCGGCCGCGGCGGACGGCTGAGCCGAGTCGTTTCAGGCTCAGCCGTCCGCCGATCCAATCGCAGCGGGTGTCACACATACAAGCCACGAACTCGATGAGGATGATCCGTGCCGCCCACCGCCTCCTCCGCCGTCGCGCACTCATGCACCAGCTGCTTGCGCAGCCATGAGGGCGCTGGCGGCCCAACAGTTCGCCTTCGCGTCGACCGGACGTCTGCCCCCGCGCGTCGCCCAGCGAGCGCGGGCCAAAGACCGAGGAAGGACAAGAGATCGTGCGGTACGCCGGCTCGACTGGCGATACGGCCTCTGGGGGCATCCGAAAGCGAGGCTCGCCTCTAACGTTCCGGCCGCCGCCAGCCTCTGCTCGGAGTGACCGCGAGACCCGCTTCCGCCGAGGAGCGAGTCGTCTAGCGCCGGCTCTGCCTTGGGCGAATCGGCCCACGCAAGCAGGCCTCCGACCGCGAGGAGCGGACGAGCTCATTGGCCTTTCGCGGCGCACGCCCATGCCCCTCCCGGACATCAATCAGCTCGCGGTGTACCACGCGGTGATACGCGTCACACACGATTAACTCGCTCGGTCGTCGGTCCGCCGCGCACTGATATGCCACACGGCTCGCCTCCTCCAAGGTCTCGCAGATCACCCGCTCGCCTCGGTCAGGCAGCGCGACCTCCCATACCCCACGCATGCTGATGTCCACACGGACCGTCGTCAGATTCATCGACTCACCTCCCGGTGCGTTGCGGCGAGCACGCGCCGTGCCGCGTGGCCAGACTGCCGGGTGTTGCCAGCCGACGGAAGGCTCGGCGCCCGCCGTCCGCCCGGCGCCGCGGGAGGCCCAGTGGAGACGCGGATCCTGATTCGACCGAGCACTTCACAACCCTCTCCTGAACACCGATTGGTCAACACCGTAGGGCCCGTCGGCTACCTGACCGCGCCGCCGACCGCAACGGCGCAGAGTTGCGAACGTAGCGCCGCCGACCAGAAGCACATCCGTAATTTCCTCGGTCCTTTTTACGGCTCGATGGGCCCTTGACCGCGCAATGGATCCTCCGGTTTCGCAAACGCGGCGGAACAGGCGGCGCAGGGCCTCTCCTTCCGGAACGAACATGGGAGCGAAGAATGGATCGATCGAGACCTCTTCGTTCGCAGATTGGATCGCGGCCGTCGGCGATGCCGACGCTCGCCGCCGTCGCCGCCGTCCTGCGCGAGCGACACGGTCGTGAGCGCACCTCGATCGGCCGCGACCGGAGCGTCGCGTCGGCAGTCCGTCGTAGCGGCTCATTGACGAGCCGTTCGTTACCGACCGCGGGATGGATTCGCGATCGAAATCGCAGGCGACCGCGATTGTCTGGTGAGCGTTCACATCGGATTCAAATAGGAGTAATCACCCCCGCGACGGCGGTGGTTTCCGCATCTGCCATTCGCCCGCTGTTAGGATCGGACCTCTGTCGACCCCGTCAGCAGGGGAGGCTGCGTCCTGGGACCCGTCATGTGCGAGCTTCAGATCGACCTTCGACCGTGCCGGCGGGAGTCCTATCACCTACCGACCCGGCAACAATGAGCGAGCACCGATATTGGCGTCGCCGCGCGGTCGACCGCATCATCGATCAGCTCCGGCGCGGCAGTTCGCCTCCGCGGATCGATTCGGACCTCCGCGGCGTTCCCGGCTTGAGTGAGGACCAGCCGGCCGCGCCGTGGCGGTTGGTGCCGGGCGAGCAGCAGCACCGCACGCCAAGCTCAGCTTCATCGGGCCGCAAGCCAGAGGCTCGCGCGACCGACGCCCCTATCGGTCATAGCAGCCCGGGAGAGGACCCGTTGAGCAGGGCGCTGAAGCTAGCTCAGACGGAAACTCAGATGGACGTCGCCGTGCTCGGCGAGGTATGTGACGGGCGCGAAGTCGTGCGCTTTGTCGCAGGTGACGGCGACTCGTTCGGACTGAGTCCCGGCGCGTCGATGCCGATCGAGGACACCTATTGTCACCGCCTGCTCACGGGGAGACTCTCGAATGTGGTGCCAGATGCCCAGGCCAACGAGCAGGTGAGGAATCTCGAGATCACGCGCGCTGCTCGCGTCGGCGCTTATATCGGCGTGCCGCTGACCGGGCGCGATGCCCGCCTCTACGTCCTCTGCTGTCTGGCACACGAGCAGCGGCCGCAACTGGGCCAGCGAGACGTGGTGTTCCTGCGCGGTCTCGGACAGGCGGTCCTCGCCGCCCTCTCGTAACGCCAGACGCGGCACGCAACGCCGCTCGCTGCGACGACACTCAGACAGCGTGCCGAGCGCGGCCGTCCCTGACGACATCACCCGGCAGTCGGCCAGCGGAAGCGCCCTTTGCTCGTTTGAGCACCAGACGCGCCTGACGCTGGCATCCACTGCGCCAGCCAGCAAATGGGTCGCGCAGCTGCTCCCAGGAAACGCGGAGGTGTTGATCGTCGCTGCTGAGAGTTGCGACTTGGACGAGATGGAGCAGTGGTTGCAAAGCCGGTCGATGCCAAATATGCACGGGCGCCGCGCAGCCGACAACGGTGCAGCCGACCGGAGCTTAAACAGCATGCCGACTCAGCGCATGCAGCCGCCGCGATCAATGCAATCGCAGTCGCAGTCGCTGTTGCCGACTAGGCGCCCTGCACCGCGGGTATCGCAATCGCGAACAACAGACTCGCGCGTCACATGCAGACGGCAGACGCCGGCTGCGGGTCGATTTCGAGAGTCCCGCGGAGCCGGCGACCCCCCCGGACATTTCCGTCAGTGCTCGTGCTCGGAGCCGGTCGGATCGTAGTTCGTGAGCTCGCAGTCCCGACGGTTGGCGAACGTGAGAGAGGCGTGCGCGGGGCCGCGGATTAGTTCCTCATAACGCACGCCGCTGCGATCAGACGCCGCTCATCTATCCACCCGGCCATGTCCAGGACGTCGTCAAGGTGCTCAGGCTCGCCTGCGTCCATTGCGGCCCTGATTCGCCTCGCCATCCTCCTGTCGAACGCCGCGGACTCCGCGGCGGCGTCGCCCAGCGCGCACGTCATCTGCGCGAGCATGCTCACGATCACGATTCTGTTCTCCCCTTCGGTCCCGGCGCTTCCCGAGCGCCCCGTGTCATCCCCGATCTAACCATGGCGTAGGCGCCTTGTACAGCGAGCGTTACCACCAAAGTGCGAGAGAAACCAAGGTCGCGATCCGGGTCGATCGCGGCCTTGAAGCAGCTTCCGTGCCTGTAGTTGAGCAATGGTCGCCAACTCTGCGACAGCGGGCTGGTCCGGTGCTCGGCCCGGCGTTCGCGGTCTCAGAGGGCGAGAGGAGTCGTTCGGCACTGGCGCTGCGGGCGCACACATGCGGACGATTGCGAGCGCCCGCTGCCAGCCGTCCCGGGCGGCCCAGGACGATCGGAATCATCCAAGCGATGGCGAGCCGCCGCGACCGAAGTACCGCTGGGCGCGTCTAGCACGACAGGTGCATGTTTGATCGACACGAAGGCTGGGCGCATCGGCAGTCAACGCTGTGCCACGGTTGGCCACGTGAACGAGCGCGACACGCCAGCTCAGCGCGCGGGGCAGGCCCGGGGCGAGATGGGCAGCTTTGTTTGGCAGCTCTCGTAAGCCGAGGTAAGTCATGCCATCCCCACACTGCGAACCGGCGCCGACGACATTGACTCTCAGTCGCTAACGGGCAGCTTGCCTGGCTATTGCCAGCTCGTGACGAGTGTGCTCCCATTCCTCAGCATGATCGGCTCGCGACGCAGCGACGTCCGGTTCGTACTTGAACGAGACGTCGAGGCGCACACGGTAGCTCTTCACGGTGCCGTTCTCGATCGTGACGTCGAAGCGGTGAACCTCGGCGCTGCGCATTTGTGACCTTTGCTACAACAGCGATGGCGTCAGCTCGCCCGAGGCCTGCATCCGTAGTACGCCCGATATCTCGTGTGGTTTTCACCGGATGGGGTGTGGCCCTCCACCAGCTATAGCTGGAGTCAAGACCTCCGTTGAGTCGCGGACGACGCGTCCGACAGGGATCAACCCACAGATAGTAGCTTTCAACACGAGGAGGTTGGTCATATGGTGGTCGAAGTCCTAGCCATCCTCACAGTCGTCGCGCTGTGCTTATTGTTCGTCCACGAGGTCGGCAGTCCCTACCACCGATGAGTCACTGCGTGTCACCTGTATTCGGTCGTAACGTTGATTTCGTGACTGACCGGCAGGTGTCACGCCCACCTTCGATGCCGTCAGGGCTACATGTCTTCGACTGCTCGTAGCTCGTGACTGGGACTGCGCTCTCCGCGCGAGGTACGAGCCGATTGGGCATGGGGTTCACTCAAAGGCGATGCTTGGCGCCACCCCGTGACAAGCAAGGTGAATCGCGAGCAGGCTCAAAAGCTCCGATCCATCACCCGTGGGCTCGTTTCCGCTGTCCTAAAGTCCGTAGTCCTCCCTCCGGTTGAATCGATCCGGTGGGGGTCTGGGAGCGGGACGGTTCCGCTAGCCCCAGCGATACGCTCACGGCGCCGACCCCGCGAAGAACAGAATCACGAGAGCCGCGCGCCGGGACAACATGGCGCCCGGAGAGCTTCGGCAGAGAGATCGTCCGGATTCGGCTCGATCCGAGTTGCGACAGATGACCGGATTCGGCCACATGCGTGTGCCGCAGCGCCAGTGCCGGACGACTCCTTCGTGCTCGGAGCGCCGGGGTCGCGCCACTCCTTTGGCGACGAGGGAGGCGCGCGCTGGAAGCCGCGGCGGTTTGAACTCCACTGCCTCGATCATGTCGACGCTGCCCGGGCCGCGCCGGTCGGATCGAGCCCTCCCATGCCAGCCGAGGCGGGCCGTCAGCTGGCCGGCACCAACTGCGGCGCAACCACTGCCTGCCCCCGCGAGGTGACGCTGAAGCGGATCTCCTTCACCGGCTGGTAGTCGGGGTCGTTGAGGAAGCCCCATACGGCCGCGGTGTCGGCGAAGCGGATCACGACGGTGCTGTTCGGCGGCTCACCCTCCGCGAGCTCCGAGTCGAAGCCCGCCACCAGGACCTCAGCCCCGTGCTTCTTCAACAGCGGCCTCACCCCGGGCAGGTACTCGTCGCGGTACCGGTCGACGTCGTCGACCTGTTGCATCAGAACGAAATATGCAGCCATCGGATCTCCTCGGACGTCACGCGGCAACACCCGCACTATAGGTCGCGCACCGTGCATCAGGCGAGCCGCTACTGGGAAAGCCGGTGACGAGCATTCCCCACGCATTTACCTCACACCAAGGTGCGGCAGCGCCCGATTCGGCACTGGGAATCGGACGATCGGTCGCGGGAGTCCGGTTCCGGGCCCGCCACGAGGATGTCGAGCGTCACGCGAACTCGTGCGCAGCGGACGCACAGCTTGCGCCTGTCGCGGACGATCGCGTCCACCCTCGGGACGCCACGGATGGCGCTATCGGGTTGGCGACTGAGGCGCCCGCCCGGGCTAGCGATGCCTCACGACCGCTGAAGGTGCGATCGCCAGGTCCGGGGTGCGATTTGTGTGGTCGATGGGTGTGGCATCAGCGCGGTAGCGCGGGAATACGTGGATCTCCGATCAGTGTGGATCTTCGATCACAACACGTGGAGCAGGTATGCAAGGGCCGCTGCGATCTGAACCGCCGCGAACACGACGACGGTCATCATCATCGCCAGCACGGCGATCCCGGCCCGCCGGGTCCAACGGGCCAGCCGCGTGCGCGCGACGAGCACAGCGGCCGAGGTCCGGGCCTCGAGTGGCGTCCAAGAATGCGAGACGAGTGCCGCGCCGACCCGCTGCTCCCATCGAATAGTCATCCGCACCGCTTCCCGACGCGCGCGGATCCGCCACCACGACAGCTTGCGGGATCGCCGGTGCCAGTAATCGAGCGACTCGACTCCATCATCCAGATCCGGTGGCGCGAGCAGCTGCCCCAAGAGTTGCTCGTCTGTCGATCGTCGGTGGCTCATGCTGTCCGATTTCTAGCGTGGGCCAAGCGATATGTCGAGCGCGCGCCGAAGTCTGCATACGTCGATTAGATCACCACGGACTCGATTCGGAGGGACGGCCGTCGCGTCTCCGGTCCCAAGCCCGACGTCGCCCGACGCGCAATGCGACGATGGTCTGAAGCGTATTCGCGCGGGTTCGACTCGGCATTCGCGATCACCCGCCGCTGCGCCCGCGCCGACCCGGCCGTGCAGCCAGCCCTGACGCCAACCGCGCCCGACAGCGTGTGCTTGCTCGTCGGTGGCTAGCCCCGAGCTATCCCGGAGTTGCGCCGGGTCGCCATTGCACCAGCGCGCGCTCACGCAGCTCAATGATGAAAGGGATCGTCCGGCTCGCCTCGGCGGGGTGAGCGAAACCGTGGCGAACCACGCGTCCCGTGTCGAGCCGGCGGACGCCTGCTTTCGAGATTGCATCGGCGCGGCGTGGCAACTCCTGACTGTTGCTCCCATGCTCCGCCCGCGGCGCGCGATGTGTGTGCGGCGTCGCTTGTTCCCGGTCATCCGCGCGAAGGTGGGCAAGCACTGGATCGCTCGGCCGCGGCTGATGCTTTGCCTCTGGAAGCAGCGCTGCTGCAGCTCGGCACCGACTTCGAGCTGCACCGACTCTCGCACGGCCCCGGCGATGCAGCGGTCTCGCGCCCGACGACGAGACGAGTGCTCGTCGTCCCTTGCGAGAGCGCGGGGGAACGGCGTCAGGTTGCTTGCAACGCCAGGGGTTGCGAGAGTCTGGTCGAGTCCCCGCTGGCTGCCCCGATTAAGCCCGAAGGAAAAGAATCCGTGTGAACTACCGATGTGCTCCTACACGATCTTGGGCAAATCTCGGCACAACAATGTGAACCTATGATGTGCCGGGAGCGTGGTGGCTGTCCCGGTCGGCATGGAGCCATTGACAGAACCGGCTCTGTCCGCACGAACGGCTCGACGTTCTGACGGCATACAGGTCCAGGGCGCAGCGAATTGCAACGATCGAGAGGAGCGTGGCCTTGACTCCGGATAACCAAGCAAAACGGCCGACCAGCAAGAAGACGCCGGCGAAGGCGGGCGCGAAGAAGACGCCAGCGAAGACGCGAGGCCAGGCTAGTCGCCCAGCGACGCCAAGTCACGAGGAGATCGCGATCCACGCCCACGAGATTTATGAGGCTCAAGCGGGCGGCGACGATGTCGCGAACTGGCTTCAGGCCGAGCGCGAACTCTCGTTGCAGTGAACGGCGGCCATGCTGGCGCCAGGCCTCCCGGGAAGCGGCGCGGCTGGCATGCTCAGGCTGGCTCCGTGCCGTCGAGTCTCGCTGATAGCGACCGCCTGCCGTGTTTGAGCAACGTCTGCGTCGTACGCGCCGTCCCCGGGCTGAGGGACGCCGCTTCGATGTGGACCCGGAGAGTGTTGCTTCGATATCGCTAAAGCGTGGTCCGTACGTGCCTCCAACGAGCGACCCAACCGACAAACAAGGGAGCTACTCCAGCGAGCGGCGGCGCCGGTATGGAGACTTACGTGAGCAGGCTGAGCGCCAGCAGCGTCGGCGGGAACAGCTCGTCCGGCAACTGCTCCAAGAGCGACTCGAACGTCGCCTGCACTCGTTTGCTGCTAGACCGAGCGAGGCGGTCATCGAGTCGATCGAAGGTCCCGCGCCGGGCGAGGATTCGAGCGTGCCGCCCGATGCGGCGCGAGGGCCCGGATCGACACCGTAGCTCACGCCAATCCACCCGTCCTCGTCGATCGGCACTGCACCAATCTCCCGCGTCGGCTCCTGCGTTGATCGAGATCGGGCAGCCCCGTTGAGCGACGCCCGAGCTAGCCGTGCGGCATCCCGAGCGCGGCGGTGACTGCCGCGTGATCCATACCATCCACGCGGATCAGCTTCTCGCGCGAGCGTGCCCCGCGGACTATCGCGACTTTCGACGGAGCGATGCGGAGCTGCTTTGCGACGAGGCGGCACAACGCCTTGTTCGCGCGACCATCGTGCGCCGGCGCCATCACTCTAGCGACGATCCAGCCGTCGTCCGTCGGGAGTAATTCCTCGCGCCTGGCGCCGGGCCGTACACGAACTCGAACCTCAGCAGCGGCCACGCGAGACATCATCTCTCACACCGCCCCTAGTCGATCAAAGGAGTAGGGGATAGGCGAGTTCTGGCTGCGCGCCTTGGGACTCACACATTTCTCTCACGGGTCGAAAGGTCCAACAGGATGCTGGCTGCGACTGCAACCGCTCTGAGCGGTCCCGCGACCGAGGACGCGATCTGGACGACGTACTCGCCCTCAGACTCGCTGTGGATCCGTGCCACCTCGTTGCCCGTGGCGTCCTCAATCGCGCTCCCCCGCGAGAAGGGTCGGAGTCCGATCTTCATGATGCCGAGCTCGCCCACACCGGACGTAATCGGTCGGACCGTGTACGACAGCTTCCAGTGAGGGGGTCCGATTTGCGCGAACTCCTTCCCGTCCCGTCCTTTGAGTACAAAGGCCCATCAAGAGAAGAACAGCCATGCGTATCCCTCGATGACCATCAAAGCGGCCCCGTCGCCATCGTGCAACTCCGAACGCCAGCCACCGAAAGCGTGAGCAACGCCAACCGTCTTCGCGTCCTGATCAAAGACTTGTAAGTCCCCGTGCAGGGGACCCCGGAAAACCAGTACCGGCTCGCTCAGTAGCCCGTCGCCGCCGCCTTCGAGTCGGTCGGTGACTGTGGCTGCACGAAGCTGCTCAAATACCGCAGCGCGTTCCTTCTCGCGCCGCTTAGCTTCCTTCTCGCGGCGCTTAGCGAGCCGTTCGGCGCTTGGCTCCCTCCTCCAGCGATCTAGCACTCCGGACCCTCGTGCTCCCGACTATCGCCCGCAAGGCTCTCTGCCAGTCGACATCCAACGCGGACCGTTGTGCGCGTTTGCTGCGGCGACTTTCCAACCTGTTTGACGACCGGCCAAACCAGCCGATGCTCTCATGTTCTCGGTTGACGGGCAACCCAACTCGTGCGCCGCTCCGACGCGTTGGTGTTCACGAAGTCAGCAAGCCAGGCCATCTACGAGCTGAGCGTGGGGGTAGCCCATCCCCCTCCGCCCAGTCTGCCGCTTCGGGTCTAATAGAAGCAGGCAGTGGCGACGCGGGTCAGACTGCCGCAGCCCCTGGCGTTGCGAGCAATCTGACGCCGGTTCGCCGCGCTGCCGGTGTGGACGACCGATGAAAATCAAGGGTGGCGGTGACGCTCTTTGACGCAATTTCCGCTCGTTTTCGGGTGACGTATCGGTGGGGTGGGGGTCGTTGAGGGTGTTAGATCGCCTTGTGTGCGCTCGTTCCCGGTGTCGGTCGGTCGCAACGCCGCGATGGTGGCCGGTATTTGCGCGCGGACGATCCTCGTCGTGGGTTGTCGACGTCGTCAGGTCGCGTTAGGTTGTTGGCGGGCGCGAGCGACGACGTGTCAAAGCGCAGGCGTCAGGAGCTCGCGGGCCTGCCGCGCGACTTGCCCTCAGAGGGCCTTTGAACTATGCGCGCTCCGCTGTCACGCTCGCGCCCGGATCCTTCTTCTTGCTCTCGGTCGCCTGCCAGTCACGCACGGCGCGCTCGTAGGAGGCTTGGGCTTGGGCGGCGAGCTGCTTCTCGGCGTGGCGCATCCGCTCGCGGGTGGCCCACACGCCGGAGGGCTTGCCGACTCGCGTAGGGGCGCCGGCGGCGACCTCGAGCCGCCGGAGCTTTTGGGCGGTCAGCGACGGCTGCTGGTGGGCGTAGTCCTGCTCGCGGGTGAGCATGCACCAGAACAGCACCGCGGGTTTGCGGGCGGTAGCGACGATCGCCTTGCCGTGCCCGCGGCGCGACCGGACGCGCAGGTAGAACGCGCGTAGCGGTCCGGGCTGATGGACCACCGACCAGGCCGCCTCGACTAGCGCCCAGCGCGCCGCCACCGACCCGCGCTTGGAGATCGATCCCGAGCGGGCGGCCTGCTCGCCGGACTGGCGCACCCGGGGATCCAGGCCGACGTAGGCGACCACCCGCTTGGCATTGCGAAACCGGTTGATCTCCCCGACCGCGGCCAGGAAGCCGGCGGCGGCGATCATGTTCACGCCAGGAACCGTCATCAGCCGCTTGGCCTCCGGCCAGCCCATCAGCTGCTTGGCGACCAGCTGCTCGACGTCGGCGATCTCGCGATCGAGGAACGCGACATGCCTGAGCGCGGCCTGGATCGTCTCCGCCTCATCGACCGGCAGATCCCGCGCCAGCGCCCACAAGCCACTTGCGGCCCTTGACCCCGAACAGATCCGAGCACGGCGGCTTGCCCTGCAGCCGGCGCATCAAGGTGGCGTGCACCTCATTCTTGACCCGCGAGCGGGCGTGCACCAGCTGCTCCCGGCGAGCCAGCCTGCGCCGCAGCACCCGGGCTCGCTCGTCGGGCACCCACACCGACTCCAGCTCCCCCTTCCACAAGAGCACAGCCAGCGTGCGCGCATCGAGCTTGTCGGTCTTCGTGCGCGCCTGGGCGATCCCCGTGTCATCGGGTGAGACCACGACCACCCGGTTCACATTCGGCTCAAGCCGCCTGGCGACCTCCCACGCGCCGCCCGACACCTCCATCACGACCCGATCGCTCGGCTGAAGACTCGCCGCCAGCGAGTCCAATCCCTCCCGGGGTGATCGGCACCCGGCCAGCGTTATACGTCAGCCCCTCCTCGCAGATCGCGACCTGAATGAAGTCGCGATGGAGATCGAGACCGACCGCGCGACCAGCCACCGCTCCACCGGCTGCACCTGCTCCACGACCAATCACCTCCTCATGGGTTGACTAACACCGCAGACGCAACCGGACAACGACACAGACCGATACGTGCTCGCAGCACAATCCGGGCGAGTCGCAGGGGCGGCCACCGAAAAGCCCGGGCTCAGAGCCCATCGTCCAAAACGGCCTGCCGTCCGCGTCATCCCAACAAGACCCCTGTCCCGGATCACCCGACCGTACGCGCGGGGCCGGACGGAGCCTTCAGACCACGATTTTCATGCCCCGAAGAGCAGCCGCGAGGCCTTGCTCCTCCTTATTTCGGAAGGAGCTGCCGTGGGCTCGTCCCGGTCCGGGCGAGCTACGGCGTCACTCATCGGGCATTCGACGCTGCCGCTGTCCGGGGAAGCGGCGGGGACGGATTGCCGCTCCTTCTCGTCCTGAGATTGCGGCGGCGCGGGCTCGCGGCGCGTCGTTTGCAGCTCAATCATGTCCGCTCCGACCGCGATCGGCGCATGGAAGGTTTCGAAGGTGTTCTCGACAGCCCGTTCGGCGCCCAGCCCCGCAGGTGCCGCGATGGGCGATGACCAACGTCAATGACAAACTATTCCGCGAGATGCGGATCGAGAACGGCGGCGTCGGGATTCATTACGAGCTAACCGGCGACGGTCGGCCGATCGTGCTGCTGCACGGTTTCCCTGACACGGGTCGGCTGTGGCGTCACCAGGTGTCGGCCTTGACCGGGGCCGGGTTCCGGGTGATCGTGCCCGACCTGCGCGGCTACGGCCAGTCGGACAAGCCGTCCCAGGTCGAGGCATACGGGATGCAGGCGCTCGCGAGCGACGTCCTGGCGGTGATGAGCGATGCCGGCGTCGAGCGGGCGCACGTCGTGGGACACGACTGGGGGGCTGCGATCGCGTGGGGATTAGCGGCGCTGGTCGGCGAGCGCGTCGACCACCTCGTTGTGCTGTCGGTGGGTCATCCCGCGACGATGCGCGCGCACGGCTTCGAGCAGTACGAGAAGTCGTGGTACATGTTCCTGTTCCAGTTCCCCGGGATCGCCGAGGAGTGGCTGTCGGGCAACGGATGGGCGAACTTCCGCGCCTGGGGCCGCCATCCGGACGCCGACGCGGTCATCGCCGAGCTCGAGTCGAACGCATCGCTCACGCCGGGATTGAACTACTACCGGGCCAATCTCCCGCCTCAGGTGTTGGCGTCGCGGGGCAGGGGACTGCCGCCGGTTCAGGTTCCCACGATGGGAATGTGGAGCTCGGGAGACATCGCGCTCACCGAGAGACAGATGATCGATTCGAAGAAGAACGTGGGAGGTCGGTGGCGTTACGAGCGACTCGATGGGCCCGGACACTGGATGCAGCTCGAGGCGCCCGACGACGTAAACCGCCTACTGATCGACTTCCTGCCCACGTAACCGTTGTCGTTTGCCGGCGTGGCTGGTCGGGAGTACTGTTGCGTGCTATAGACGGGGCGCCGGTGCAGCGAACAGCAAGGGGTGAGGACCGGTGTCGAGGATCATTGTGTTGGGGGCTGGAGTCTGCGGGCTCGCGGCGGGAATGCTGCTGCGCCGCGACGGCCACGACGTTATGGTGCTGGAGCGCGACGTCGACGTCGTGCCCGAGTCGATCGACGGAGCGTGGGAACGCTGGTCGCGCGATGGAGTCGCACAGTTCCGCCAGCCCCACCTGCTCTTGCCGTGCGGGCGGATCGTGCTCGAGGAGGCGCTGCCGGACGTAGAGCTGGCGCTGCGGGCTGCCGGTGCCGTACGATTCGACATGTTGGACCTGATGCCGCCGTCGATCGTCGATCGCGGGCCGCGGATCGGAGATGATTGGCTGTGGACGAATACCGCGCGCCGGCCGGTGCTCGAGCACGTCCTGCGGTGCGCGGCCGAAGCCGAGCCGGGCCTGGACATCCGCACGGGCGTGTTGGTCCAAGACCTCGTCGTGCGCGTCTACGACGGCATCCCGCACGTGATCGGCGTGCGGACGGAGTCCGGCGAGGAGCTCTCCGCCGACCTGGTGGTCGACGCCATGGGCCGGCGCTCGCAGCTCCCGCGCTGGCTCGACGCGGCTGGAACGCGGCCTGTCTACGAGGAGGCGGAGGACAGCGGATTCATCTACTACACGCGCCACTTCCGCGCGCGGGACGGCCGGCTCCCCGCGTTCCGGGCCCCGGTGACGACCGCGGTTGGGACGTTCTCGCTCCTCACCCTCCCCGCCGACAACGACACCTGGTCGGTGACGGTCTTCATCTCCGCGGGGGACCGGCCGCTCAAGCGGCTGCGCGACCCCCACCTGTGGACGGCGCTGGTTGCTGAGTGTCCCCTGCATGCGCACTGGCTGGAGGGTGAGCCGATTACTGGCGTGGAAGCGATGGGCGGAGTGCTCGACCGGTATCGCCGGTTTCTCGTCGACGGCGTGCCGGTGGCGACCGGCGTGGCGCCGGTGGGCGACGCGTGGGCGTGCACCAATCCCTCGCTCGGTCGCGGCATGTCGCTGGGGCTGCGGCACGTCCAGCATCTCCGCGAGGTGATTCGTGAGCACCTGGGGGATCCGCGCCGGTTGGCCGAGGAGTGGAGCGCCGTGACCGAGGCGGAGTTGGCGCCCTGGTATCGCGAGACGGTTGAGGAGGATCGCGCCCGCATGGCCGAGATCGAAGCGCTTCGCTACGGCCTCGTGCCGGGGCGTCCCCGCGGCTCTTCGGCGGCGCTGCTACCTATGTTGCGCGCTGCGGTCGCGCACGATCCCGATGCGTTTCGCGCCTTTGTGGCGTCGCGTTCCTGCGTGACCCGGCTGGCAGAAGCGTTCGCGAAGCAGGACTTCGTCGAGCGGATTCTCGAGATCGCTCGGAGCAGCGAGCATCCGCCCCTCCCGGGACCGAATCGTGATCAGCTGCTGGCCCTGCTCGAGGGCACACCCGCCGCGATCTGAGGCGCGGGACGCGTGATCTGAACGTCCGGGATCCCACACGGACATGCGTTCGTATCGGATCACTGCCTCGTAGTGGATTCGGCCAATTACTCGCTGTGCTCCTCACCCCGGGCCACGCGGAGCGTCCAGGCATCGGCCTGGCCTGCAATGCCCCTAACCTTCGGGCGCAAGCAGCATGCGCCTGCTTTCCCTGCGCGAGCGCGAGCAGGCGCCCTCGCAGACGTGGCTCTCCCCGGGATGATGAGGGGCGGTACCGGCAGACCGCTCCTCCGCGCCGGAGCGGCAGCGCGGCCACCGACCGGCCGCGCGCTCGCGTTTGAGCAGCACCACGCCGGGCGGCGTCGTTCCTGGTGCTGCCGCTCCCCCGGAAAGCGGCAGCAAGGCCCTCGCCGCCGGCGCGGCCGGTGCTGCTCAGATGGAGCAACGCCGCCGGGAGTGGTCCAACTCGATCTTTGCGGCAATCGCGCCCGGTGCTGCTGCTTGGCCCCGGAGCAGCAGAGTGGGTATCCGTTGCCTGTGGCGGTTGTTCTGCGAGACACTGCATCGACGTGGCGCGTGATGACTCGATTCGCCTTCGCCGGGCGATCCTCGCCGACGCCGAGCCACTGGCTCTGGGCGTCATCGAGGGCGTCGAGGACTACCCTTCGTTCGCGCCGCCGGGCTGGACGGCGCCGTCGTTCGAGGCCGAGCTGCAGCATCTGCGCGAGGCGCTGGCCGACCCGGATGTGTGCTGCCTCGTAGCGGAGGCCAAGGGCGGGTTGGTGGGCCAGATCACCGTTCTGCCTGGCGCACGCGCGCCACACCCCGTCGAGGATTCGTCGCTTGCGCACATCTCAGGCCTCTTTGTCCGCCGCGATCACTGGGGCGCCGGGTTGGCTACCGACCTTCACCGCGCCGCCCTCCAGGTGGCCGGCGAGCGTGGCTTCACAGAGTTGCGGCTCTTCGTGGCTGTCGGCCAGACGCGGGCGAGGCGCTTCTATGAGCGCGAGGGCTGGCTGCCGGCCAGCGACCCGTTCGACGACCCGATCCCAGGCCTCACGATGATCGAATACCGCTACAGACTCGGCGACCGATGAATGACGCTCCGGCGCAAACGAGCACCAGCCGTCGCTCGCCAGAGACTGCTCTCTGGCTACTCGCGCAAGCCTGCATCGGCCCGAACAACGTGCCCGACAGCGCTCGTCCGGAACGCGACCAGCCGCGGCCAATGTGGGGTGGTCGAGCCCCTTCGCATAGAAAGCAGCGGTGGGGACTCTGGCAGGAGGATACGTTTGATCGGCGGACGCTCTCAGGGTCTGCCTCGGTTCTCTTTCCGCCTGAACTCAGCAGCGCGCATGTGACGCGCCACCGTGGTGGATCGATCGAGCAGCAGCCGCCAACGTCATCACGGAGGCGCTTCTGCTCCGTCGCCCACGCGGCACGAGGTCAGCGCTGCTGCTTCTGGTGCCCGCAGGTCCGGAGCAGAAGTCAGAACTCCCGCCGGCTCGGCCGGCGAAGTGGTCCGTCCTTCGTGACACCAGCAGTGACGCCGTTGGCTCGAGCGCGGCCGGGACTGCTCAGATGCAGGAGCGCCGGCGGGAGTGGTGGATGTCGAGCAAACCGGAGGCTTAGAGGGAGGAGTCTGCGCAAGCTCGGTAGCGATGGCCGCCCCTTCTGCGGCTGCGGTCTTGTGGGAGGTGGGGGTCAGTCGGTGGTTCCGGGTGTGACGAGTCCGGTTTCGTAGGTGAGGACGACGGCTTGGACGCGGTCGCGTAGGTTGAGCTTTTGGAGGATGTGACGGATGTGGCTCTTGACGGTCGCGAGGGAGATGAAGAGCGTGCTGGCGATCTCGGAGTTTGCGAGTCCGCGGCCGACGAGGGTGAGTATCTCGAGTTCGCGGTCGGTTAGTTGTGCGAGCTCTGGAGGCCTGGCGAGTTGGATCGGGGGCCGGCTGACGTAGTGGGTGACGAGCCGTTCGAGCACGGTGGGTGCGACCAGCGCCTCGCCTGCCGCGATCGTGTGGATGGCGTCGACGAGTCGTTCGCGGCCGACGTCTTTGAGTAGGAAGCCGCTGGCCCCGGCCCGGAGTGCCTGGAAGACGTACTCATCGAGGTCGAAGGTTGTGAGGATGAGCACGCGGCTGGGAACGCCGGAGAGAGCGATCCGGCGTGTGGCTTCGATCCCGTCCATTTCGGGCATGCGCACGTCCATCAACACGACGTCGGGCCTTAGGGTGCGGGTCGCTTCGACTGCCTCGCGTCCGTTTTGGGCTTCGCCGACGACGTCGATGCCCGCGAGTTCGAGGACGAGCCGAAAGCCGCTGCGAACAAGCTCTTGGTCGTCGGCGATCAGGACGCGGACCACGACCGCTCCGGGTAGGGCAAGAGCGCGCTGACGACGAAGCCACCGCCGGCCGGGCCGGCGTTGAACTCGCCACCGAGCATTCGCACCCGCTCGCGCATCCCGATCAGGCCGTGTCCGGCACCATTGCGGTCGGCCGGCTCGGGGCTGGCGCCCGCGTTGCGGATCTCGATCGCGAGCGCGTCCTGACCCCAGTCGAGAGCGATCCTCGCGGGCGCGCAGCCGGCGTGCTTGCCGACGTTTGTCAGCGCCTCTTGCACGATCCTGTAGGCCGAGAGGTCGAGACTCGCTGGTATCGGCCGCGCCGCGCCGGTCACCTCGAGGGCGACGTCCACCCCGGCGGCGCGGGCGCGGTCGATCAGAGCCGGCAGCCGGTCAAGGCCGGGCGAGGGCGCGAGTTCGCCGGGCGGTTCGTCGGCGCGCAGAACGGCAAGTAGGCGACGCATCTCGGTGAGGGCCTCTGCCGCCGAGCGCCGGATCGTCTGAAGCGGTGCACGTGCGCGGGCGGGGTCTGCGTCGAGCGCGGCCTCGGCTGCGTCGGCCTGAATCGCGACCACGCTGATCGTGTGGGCGACCACGTCATGAAGTTCGCGCGCAATCCGCGCCCGCTCATCGGCAAGCGCGCGCGCGACGTTCAATTCGCGCTCGTGTTCGAGTTGGCGGGTCAGGTCCTGAAGCCGGCGCGACTGCTCGCGCTGGTAGCGCACGAACCTGCCAACCACAGCCGGTGCCACCACCGCGCTCAACGCCCCAAAGTAATCGCCGAACACCGCTCCGTGGATGGCCGAACCCAACACCGCGAGGACTACACCCGCCGCGACCACTGCTGCGACACGGCGCCCCTGCGGCACAAAAACGGCGACCGAATAAAAGACGATGAAGGAGACGACATATCCCACATAGACGTAGCCATGACTGGGGATCAGGCCGGCCGCGGTCGTAACCAGCGCCGCTGCGGAGGGATGGGTGCGTCGCACCGCGACCGGCAAGGTCGTCAACAGCGCGATCAACACCGCCAGCGGAACCGCCGCGATCGGGGCGACGGCCGCCTGCGTCAGGGCGACAATCGCAAGCGCGACCGCCAGCACAAGATCACCGCGAGCACCGATCCACGCCCGAAGCTTCATGCCGCGAGCCTAACCCTCCCGGCACCGCGCGGCATCAGCCCCAGGGCTGAGCAGGTTCCACCCGAGGACCGATGACCCCCAACCCGACCCGGCCTACCGTGCTCGGCACAACACCGAGCAAGGAGGTCACCATGTCACACACCACGTTCACCCGTCTCCCGCTTCTCGCCCGCCTCTACCTGCTGGTAGCCGCCGCCGACCTTGTCGGAGCGGTCGTCGCGATCCAGACCGGGCTCGCACACACCAGCCGCGCGATCGGCTCGGGCACCGCCATCAACGCTCCATTCGCCTTCCTCGTCGCGCAGCTGGCGATCGTCACCGCCGCGGCGGCTTGGCGCGAACGTCCAACCGGCACGCTCGCCGCCGCCCTACTCGTCGTCGTCGGCCTCGCCAGCGTGCTCTCAGGCTTCGGCGACAGCGGCTACACGGCGAACCTCACGGTCGTTCAGCGAACTGTCCAGATCGTCCTCGTTACCGCAACCACCCTGACGATCCCCGTCGCCGCAGCGCAGGTCCTCGCAGCCGCACACCGGCGGCGCACCCGCACCGCCACCGCCACAGCCACCGCCTGAGAGCCCCCAAGCGAACGACCCCAGACCGGAGCGCCGCCACCAGCGCGGCGGCGCTCCGGAGAGCCTCGCGTTGCCCCCAACGACACCGCTGACTCGGGCCACCCGCAACAGCTTCAGCCACATCGATCAAATGCTTCCAGCGCTGCTGGTTTGGAACACCAACAGCCACGCCCACCGACACGGCCAAGGCTGCCCGCCCGCCCCGGCGATGCGGCAGTCCGGCGGCGCTGATCTGACGGCCGCCTTCCAGCGTTAGCCACGAACTCCTGAGTGGCAAGCACAAGAGCAGCAGCCTCGGCGGGCACCGCCCCGGACTGCTGCATCAGGCGTTTATGTGAGGTCGCACTGACCGTGTGAATCACGGGAACGAACGGCCCCTGAGACGGACTGGCCGACGCGATATGTGAGGTTGTGCTCGACGCGAATGACGTGAAGGAGCGCGCGGGGGTTGATCCGCGCGCTGGACCGTGGCGAAGTACGCGGCCGGTGATCTCGCGTGCTCGGGCCGCCTCGACCAGGTGGATCCGCTGGCGGAAGCACGTGGCGCTTCGTCAGTCGCCCGGCGGCTCGAGCGAGCCCCGACCGCATCGCTGCGCGATCGGCGGAGGCGTGGCCGTGTTCCGTTACCCCAGGTGAGCCGTTGTCGTTCCCGCCAGTCGGCGACCGACTTCGGTCGTTTATTTCGTGCATCGTCAGCACGTTCGCCAACGGCTCACGGTGGCGACGTCGATCATATGTGAACGACGTCAATCCCCAGCAACCACGGCACGTTCACAAACCACCTGCACATAAACGCGTAAAGCGACAGCAGCCGGCCGAGCCGGCGGTCGATCGCGGGAGTCGCCGTGTCCTGCTTTCCCTCGTCGACCAGCACGACCCCGCCCACGACACGCGTCCTACAAAGCGCGGATACGGAAAACGGACGCTCCGCTGTTGCAAACGTCGAGCCAAAAGGCAACCAAGATTCCCCGAGCAGCGTTCACGGGCAATTAGGATCGCCCGACCGGACGGGGCACCACTGCGCCCGTCGAGTGAAGAGAGGAGAACCGCGGTGCGGCTTGAGAAGAAGAGCTTCGCCTCGCCTGACGAAGTGCGGCCTATGAGCGGCAAGGGACGGGTCGAGATCCTGAAGGTCGGGGACGGCGTGGTCGGCAAGGCCACGTTTGAGCCGGGATGGCGCTGGTCCGAGCACGTCAAGCCGCTGGCCGGCACGGACAGCTGCCAGGCGGCGCACCTGGGATACGTCCTGTCGGGGCGTCAAAAGGTGATGATGGATGACGGCACGGAACTCGAATTCGGCCCTGGCGACGTGGTCGCGATTCCACCCGGGCACGACGGCGAAGTGGTCGGCGATGAGCCGTGCGTCGTGCTCGACTTCGCCGGCATGGAGCATTACGCCGAGGGCTGACGAGAGCACGAGCGACCCCTACCAGCTGGCGGGCATCTCCTCGCCAGGTCAAGACGTATGCGCCGGCGCAGTCGGACGCCGACCGACGCATACCCCTTTCCCGGTTGAGGTCAAGCGCTGCGCCGCGCATCGGCGCCTGCCGCCCGAACAAACGGTGGTGAGCGCGGTTCCGAGGGCGGTCGCGTCCCTCGCGGCCGGAGCTTCACCGCCAAGCGCGAGTTTGAGCGACGAGCAGGGGCCGAGTCAGCTTGACCGTGCGGGACCTGCTTCCGTCGTCCTGCGAGTTCGCGGCAGGCGTGCGGGCGATCGCAAGCGTGGCATAGGGATAGCGAGGCGCCGGCGGCTGCCGTGATCGAGACCTCGCCGATGCACTCACCGACCATGCGGCGGCCCGCGGATCAAAGGGATCGCGCGGGCCGCGGCAGCGGATGCCCGAATTGGCGAATGTCAGAAGTCCGTATCGACGCAGCGGACGCCTCCTCTTAGCGCAGGGCGCAAGCACGAGGCGGCGGCACGACTCTTCGATTTCTTAATGACCTACTGCGTGAGCGCGATGCCGCCGCGGCTCACGCGCCTGGCGCTCGATACTCAACAGAGCGCTTGGCTGCGTTGTCGACCTCCTCGGGTGTCAGAAGCACGACCGTTCTTGTAGTCACGGCGCCGGACGAGTTCACCGCAAGCGCCAAAGCTGCCGCGCTCTCGTTGTCGGGAAAATCTGCGATCACGAAGACATCGTGGTCACCGAACCCAAAATGGAAGCTTTCGAGGTGCCCGCCGACACTCTCCACGGCCTTGGACACCGCTTCCCGGCGCGCGGTACCTCCCTCGTTCTGAACGCCCTTGACGCCCTGCGAGGTGAGCGACGCTTCGATCAAGAACTTCGGCATTGGTCTTCCTCCCACTAGAGATTGGGTTCTGGCGACCCTTGCAGTTCACCGCTGGTAAAGCAACCGGGCCCCCTTGGTCGCATTTCGGCCGGAGCGGAGGTGCTTTCGATGTCGCCGCTTGAGCGTGAAACGCTCGCCCTCGGGGGTGGTCTCCGCTCGCGAGTTGAGACACGCTATGGCGTGAATTCGAACGTCGGGCGAATCTGGCTTAGTCGCACGAAGTACCTGCGTAGAACGTGAGCCGGCGCCGCGTTGGTGCCGCGAGGAGCGGTCGGACATTCGTCTCGGGTGGTGCCATCGTCGGGTGGACGGTGATACTGGCCAGTCGGCGCAGGGAGTCGCTCGAGGCCTCGCTGTCGGTGGGCCGAGGACGAGCAACTTTGGCGCTGGGGCTGACGCGTGTGTCGCCTCAGCGCCAAAGTCCGATCGTGAACGTAGCTACGGGCGAGTCTCCAGGACGAGATTGAAGGGCGTCTCGGCGGCGCGCCGGAACCGGGTGAAGCCACCGGCGGTGACGACCTCGCGCAGGCGTGTCTCACCCGCCTGAGCGCCGAGCGCGAGCCCGACTTCCTGGTCGCGCGAGGCGGGTGTGCAGACGAGCGTCGACCCACCGTAGTACACCCGTCCTACCGGGTTGAGGTTGTCCTCGAGCCGGTCGCCGGCGTAGGGCTCGACGATCAGCCAGGTTCCGTCAGCGGTGAGCGTGCTCAGCACGTGGGCGGCGGCGCCGACCGGGTCGCCCATGTCGTGCAGGCAGTCGAACATGCAGACCAGGTCATAGCCGTCGCCGGCGTACTGCTTGGCCGGAGCGACCTCGAAGCTGACACGGTCTTCGACGGCGGCTTGTGCCGCCGCCTCCCGCGCGTGCTCGATCGATGCCTGGTGGTAGTCGAAGCCGACGAATTCCGATCGCGGGAACGCCTCTGCCATCAGGATCGTCGAGGCGCCGTGGCCGCAGCCCACATCGGCGACAAGTGCGCCGGCCTCGAGCTTGGCCTGGACACCGTCTAGCGCCGGGATCCAGGACGAGACGAGATTTGCGACGTACCCCGGGCGGAAGAACCGCTCGGTGCCGGTGAACAGGTCATGGTTGTGCTCGTGCCAGCCGACGCCTTTTCCGGTGCGGAACGCCTCGGTGATCTTCGGCTCGTCCTTGATGAGCGCGGTGGCGAGCTGGAACGCGCCCGGCACGAACGCTGGGCTGTTCTCCTGAGCCAGCGCGAAGGCCTGCTCGGGAGTGAGCGAGAACGTGCGGTGCCCGGGGTCGTAGGTAACATAGCCGCCGGCGGCCTGATTGGACAGCCACTCGCGGACGTACCGGGCGTCGGTGCCCGTCCGCTGCGCGAGTTCCTCGGGATTGACGGGCTCACCGTCGGCCATCGCGCGGTAGAGCCCGAGCCGGTCGCCGATCACCACGAGCGCTGCGCTCAGCGCGGCCCCGAGGTCGCCGACAAAGCGGCCCATGAATTCATCCAGCTTGGCCTGATCGATCGTTTGAACGGTGGTCGACATGGCTCACGCCTCGTCCCAGACCTGTACCGCCGTCTGGCTGGAGATGACGCCGTCCCGGAGCTCAATGACTGTGGCGCACAGCACGTTGGTGCCGTTGGCGTACCGGCACGCCTGCGTGTAGGCGGCACCGGTGTCGTCGCTCACGGTGTGCTGGACCTTGTGGGTCATCTCGCGCCCGTACATGTCCTCAAGCCAGTCCTTGATCTCCTCGTGGCCGCGCAGCACCCGAGGCGAGCCGGGCCGGCAGATTTTGTCCACGATCGTTACCACGGCGTCGGGCCCGTACATCGACAGCTGGGTCGCCGCGTCGCGCTCCTCGGCCGCCCGGGTGAAGCGGTCGAGATCGAAGCTGGTGATTGTGCTCATGGCGTCCTCCTTTAGTTGTTTGCATGCCATGGCCGTGCAGGGTCGCGCTCGGCCGTCCAGCCGCCGTCAAACGAGCGTCAAAGCGCGCGGTAGGCTTCGCACGTGCTGCGCGCACGCCTGCTTGGCAGGCTCGAGGTCGAGCTGAACGGGGCCGTGATCGACTCGCCCGTTTCGCAGCGCCCGTGGGCGGTGTTCGCCTACCTGGCGCTCGCGTCGCGACCGGTCGCGCGGAGCGAGCTGGCCAGCCTGTTCTGGCCCGACGTCCTTGACCAGAGCGCGCGAGCCAGCCTACGCAGCGCCCTGTGGAAGCTGCGCCGCCAGGTGGGCGACGCCCTCGAGGTCGCTGGGGAGGGCGTGGGCTTGGCCGAAGGCGCGGAGCTGTGGATCGACGTGCGTGAGTTCGATCTACTGGCCGGCAGCAATGCGGCCGCCGCACTCGAACTGTGCCGTGGAGACCTGCTCGAGGGGCTCGAGGACGACTGGGCGGTGGGGGCTCGCGACCGTCACCGCGACCGGGTGATCGAGCTGCTCGAACAGTTGGCAAGCGATGCGGAGGAGCGGGGCGAGGCTCGCGACGCGATTGAGCTCACGCGCCGGCAGGTCGAGCGTGACCGCTTCGACGAGGAGGCGCACCGGCGGCTGATCGAGCGTCTCGAAGGAGCCGGCGACCGCGCCGGTGCCATGCGCACCTATCGTACGCTGGCCGAGCGGCTGCGGCGGGAGCTGGGCGTGGCGCCGTCCCGGCAGACGCGGGAGCTGGTCGAGCGGCTACGCGCGGCGACGCCCGCCGTCCCGATGGCCGGAGTGCGTCCGGCGGCGCCGGGCCTGCTCGGGCTGATCGGTCGCGAGCGTGAGCTGACCGAGCTCGAGTCGACGTGGCAGGCGGTCTCGGCGGGGACCGGTGCGGCGGCGGTCATCCGCGGCGAAGCTGGGATCGGCAAGACGCGGCTGGCGACCGAGTTGCGCTCGCGGGTCGAGGCCTCGGGCGGGCTGACCGCCGTGTCGGCGGCGCTCGACCTGGGCGGTATGGCACCCCTCAGTCTGTGGGCCGAGCTCGTCCGGGAGTTGCTGCCGGCGCTCGCCGCGCCGGGAGCCGAGGCCGCCTGGCCGGACGATCTGGCCGTCCTCTCGGCGGAGTTGCCCGCTCACTTCGCGCGCGGCGTCGGGCACAGCGGCGCGGTGGCGCCGGATCTGCAGCGCACGCGGCTGTACGAGGCGGTGGTAGCGCTGCTCGACTGGGCTGCCCGACATGCCCCTGTGCTGCTTGTGCTGGAGGACGTCCACGCAGCCGACGGGGCGAGCCTCGAGCTGGCCGCCTACGCGGCCCGGCGCTTGGCGGGGCTGCGGGTGATGATGCTGATCACCCGGCGTCAGCTTCCTTCGAGCACTGACGCCGACCGGCTAGAGCACGCCCTCCGCGCGCGGGATCTGCTGGCATGCGAGCTCGAGCTCGGGCCGCTCGCCTCGGAGCCGGTGGCGATGCTGGCACGCAGGGCGGCCCGTTTGAGCGCCGCCGACGTCAGGCGCGTCGTGGAGCGCGCCGAAGGCAACGCGCTACTCGCGGTCGAGACCGCGCGAGCGCTCGGCCGGGGCCGAGAGGACGTGGCGTCCAGCGTGCGCGGATCGGTGCGGGCCACGGTCGCTCCCCTGCCCGACGAAGCTCGGAGCCTGGTGGAGATCGCCGCCGTGGCGGCGCGGCCGATCGAGGCCGTAGAACTCGGCCGCCTGTCCCTGAAGGATCCCGAGGGGGCAGCGACGGCGGCGCTCCAGTCCGGGCTGATGGTGGCAACCGGTGACGCCGTGGCGTTCCGGCACGCGCTGCTGCGCGACGCCGTCTACGAGGAGATCGCTGAGCCGCGCCGGCCCGGGCTGCACTATCGCTGGGCGCAGGTGCTGCTCGCCTGCGAGCAGGCGGGCGCGCTCCCGCGGCCCGCCGAGCTGGCCCGGCAGTTGCGGCTCGCGCGCGCCGACGCGGAGGCGGTGCCGCACCTGGCGCGGGCCGCGGCGAACGCCAGGAACGTCGGCGCCCTCGATGAAGGGGTGGCCTACGTCGACGAGGCGCTGGGGATCGCGCCGGAACGCGCGGAGCTGTGGCTCGAGCTCGCCGAGCTCGAAGCCTGGCGCCACCGTCGCGACCGATCGGAGGAGGCATTCGGGCGGGCCTTCGCGCTGCTGGAGGGAGGTGACCCGCTGTTTGTCGCCCGTGCCCGGCTTCAGCATGCCCGCGCCAACCACGGTCCGATCTGCTATCCGCGCGTCGCCCTCGACAGTGCCCGCGCCGCGCTTGAGCTGCTCGAGCGAACCCGCCTGCCGGCAAGCGAGGAGCGAAGCGAAGCGCTGGCCGCATGCGCATGGTCCGAGGCTGTGGCCGGAAGCGTCGAGGAGGCCGACCGCCTGCTGGAAGCGCTGAGCGCCGAACGCGAGGCAAGCGACGACTGGCGCATCTACGACATCGCCCACGCGCGTGGCCTGGCGCTCATGCGGCGTGGTCGCTTCGTTGAGTCCTACGGCCCGTCGACCACCGCGGGCGAGGCCAGCGAGCGAATCGGCCGCCCGGACCTGTCCTACGGGGCCTGGGTCAACGCGGCGGGGGCGGCGACCGCGGCGGGTGAGCACCAGCGCGCGCTCGAGTTCCTCGATCGAGCGACGGCGGCGATCGCCGGCCGCGGACTCAAAGGGATCGAGGTCGACGTGCTAGCGGCGACGGCGTTTGTCCTGAGGGGCTTGGGACGGCTCGAGGACGCGCGGCGAGCCGCCGAAGCTGAGCAAGCCCTGGCGGAGCAGCTCGCGCAGCCGGATCGGCTGGCCATGGCGAGCCACGATCGCGGGCTGGTGGCGCTGGAAGAAGGCGAATGGGACCTCGCGGCCCAGCTGCTCGGCGCGTCGCTGATCGAGCAAGCGCCGATCAGCCGGCCGGTGACGCGGATCGCGTTGGCCGAGGCGCTGGCTCGTGCCGGCCGCCCCGAACAGGCGGCCCAGGAGATCCGAGCGGCGGTATTCGAGCCGGTCAGGCCCAGCGACTTTCCCGCGACGCTCGTGCCACGGCTCGCCCGAGTGCAGGGACTGGTCGCGCGCGCGCGCGAGGACTACGGCGAGGCGGCGCATCGGTTCGAGGAGTCGATCGCCGGTTGGCAACGTCTGCTCGCCGCGAACCTCCGAGCGGACAGCATGGCCGGCGTGCTGGCCGACCTGGGGCGCCCGGTGGTCGGGCTGGTCGAGCCCGAGCGGGAGCTGGCGCGCGCCCGCGCTGACCTCGAAGCGATCCGTGAGGGGAGAACAAATGCCGTCGTTTCATGACACCACGACGTCCTCCGCGCCACCCGAAGAGGTCTGGAAGCTGCTCTACGACCCGGCCCGGTTTCCCGAGTGGTGGACCGGCGTGGGCACGGTCGACCGGGAGGCTCCCGACCGTTACACGATGTATCCCGAGGGCTATCCGGACTTCCCAATGGCCCAGGTGCTCGAGACTCAGCGCCAGGAGCAGTGCGTGACGGTGTCGTGCCTGGTCTCGGATCTCCGCTTCGAGTGGCGGCTGGCGCCGGACGGGGAAGGCACGCTAATCAACGTCGATGTCGAAATCCCCGAGGCTGAAGCGCACCGCCTCGACACCCAGCGTGAGGTGATCAGCGACTCGATGCGGCGTCTGGCGGAGCTCGCGGCGGCATAGGTATGCTCGCGCGCCAGCCCCACCTGGCGATCCCTCAGGGCACCCGCCCGCGAGCCAAACGGATCACCGTTGCCTGGGCCGTGGACAGGGCCGCGTCACCCCGCTCGGCCGTGCCCCGTTACTCACGAAATCACGACAACGCCCGTCGCGGGGTCGGCACCGTCGACCGCTGATCAGTCAGGCATTGCGGAAGCGCTGGGTGACCACGATCTCGCTCCTGCTGGGGACGACAACCCTCGATCGCACGGACCGCGGCCGACTACTGCATCGCGCCAGCGGACCACGCGTCGACGTGCCTCGACGCGGACGCCAGGTCGACCGCGCTGCCGCTCCGGCAGGCGTAGGAGCAGCGGCCGCCGGCGTGCGAGGTGCTTGCTCAGGCGCGGTCGCCCGGCTCCCCGCGCAAGCGGTCGACCGGGGCGGTGCCTCATCGAAGCACCAGTTAGCCGTAAGGTTCGCCGTGGCGGCTCCCCGGGGCAGCCACGGCCGACACACCGATCCGCGCGGCGGCTGCTCCGTTCGCAAACCGACAGTGATCTGGGGCCCGCAACGGGCACGGCGCGCGCTTGCTTCCGGACAGGATGGATCATGAGCTCCGACTTCGGCGAGGTGACCGCTCTGCGCGCCCGGGGAGAACCGCTCCGAGAGCGGCGGGCTCGTGGTGCGCCGACGCCGAGCCCGCCGTCCGGTTCGATTACGGCCGCAGACCGGCGCTCGCCGGGATCACCGGCGGGCGGCGGTGGTGGACCGTGTCGACGATCTCACGGGTATCGATTCCCTGCAGGTAGATCGACGTGATCCCAAGGTGGGCACGCCCGAGTTGCCTCTGAATGATCGGCAACGGGATCCCCTCGTGGGCCATCTCGATCGCGTGAGCGTGCCGGAGCTGGTGCGGCGCGAACCGCCGCCGTACCCCCGCCTGCGCCGCGAGCCGCCGAAGCTCACCGCGGGCAGCGGTCGCTGACCAGCCGCGCCCGCGGGTCGGTCCGGCGAGGATGCAGAACAGCGGACCGATCGGCAGCTGGATCCGGTGCTCGGTCCAACGGGCGAGGTGGTCCCACGCCCACTCGTCCATCCCGACTGTCCTGCGCTTCCCGCCCTTCCCGACGCGAACCAGCACCGACCCGGTCTTCGGATCCAAATCGGACTCCGTCAGGGCGAGCGTTTCGCTGATCCGCAGTCCGGCGCGCCACAGAATCGCGATCAGCGCACGCGTCCTGTCTGCATAGGGGGGCCTGGGCCAGCCTGGCGCATAACGAGGATGATCTCCTCGACCGTTGGCGGATCCGCCGGATAGCGCTGTCCCTTGTTCGGCGGCGCACACCCCGCCCAGTGCCCCGGTATCGGGGCTGGGGATCGCATACGACCGGTCACATCCACGAGTCTTGGCTCGGACATGATGTCCTCCAATGGGTTCGGCCCGGTCACCGGCGGCGCCCACGAAACCGGGCGCTTGCATGATGATCAAGCTTCCACCGTGACCGTTCGCGCCATCGCGGGCGTCGCCCCCCGTCGTCCGCTATCGCTCGACGCCTGGAGCCGCGACGCCTGCGTCGTGGCTGGCTTCACCGACAACCGGCAGCGGCTTGGCCGGCGTCGCGGTGGCGCGTGTGGGCGATTCCGCGAGCCAGCTCCTTCGTCGCCTGCGCAACACGGCAGTGCTGTCGACCTGCGCGGACGACTGCACGGGCGCCGCGAGCACCAGGTGGACTTTCTGGAGTTCGGCTCAAGATCTCGCCGACATCGAGGCGGAGCTGCTCGGGCGGTTCTGATCGACGAGCGCTCACCCAACAATCACCAAGTCCATGGGGGTTGTTACTAGCTTGGCTAGTCGAGCCCAGCGCTAAATTGCCGTTCATGGTGCCGGGGGTCGTGGGTCGGGAAGCCGAACTGGCTGAGGTCGAGGGGTTCCTTGATGGATCTGCCGACAAGTTCACGGCGCTCGCGCTTCAGGGCGAGGCCGGAATTGGCAAGACGACGGTTTGGCGAGAGGGGCTGCGTCGGGCTCAGGAGCGCGGGGCGCTGGTTCTTGCATGCCGGCCGGCGGTGGCGGAGGCGAAGATGTCGTTCGCGGCGCTGGGCGATCTCCTGTCGCGGGTTGATGAGGCGGCGTTCGCAGCGCTGCCCGCGCCCCAGCACGAGGCTTTGCAGGTGGCGATGTTGCGGATCTCGCCGGCCGGCGGTGATGGGGTCGCGCGGCCCGTGGCCGCGGGGTTCCTGGGGCTCGTTCATGCCCTGGCCGCCTCACAGGTCGTGGTCGTTGCCGTGGATGACTGGCAGTGGCTGGATCTGCCCTCCCGCCGGGTGCTCGAGTTCGCCGCGCGTCGGCTCGACGGCGAAGGAGTCGGGCTGCTGTGCTCGATTCGCTCGCCGGTCGCCGGCCCGCTGATCGGCGGAGCCATCGCGGATGATCGATTGCGCCGTGTGACGGTCGGCCCGCTGTCGCTCGCTGCCCTCGGCCGCATTCTCTCGGCACGCCGCGGTCGGCCGCTTCCGCGGCCGCAGCTCGTGCGGATCTCGAGCTTGGCGGGCGGCAACCCGTTCTACGCGCTGGAGATCGCGCGCATGATCAGCGAGCGCGGCGGCGGCGAGCCGGTGTCCTCGCCGGTGCCTGTGCCGGATGACCTACGCAAGCTCACGGCCACGCGGTTCAGGCGGCTGCCCGCGGAGACCCGGGACGCCGTCCTGCTCGCCGCGACGCTATCCCACCCCGACGCCCGGAGCGTCGATCTGGCGGCGCTCGGCCTCGCCGAGGAGGCGGGGATTGTCGCGGTGGACGATTCTGGACGGGTTCACTTCTCGCATCCGCTGTTCGCGTCGGCCGCGTACAGCTCGGTCCCGGTCGCGCATCGCCGAGCCCTTCACCGGCAGGCGGCCGCACTGGTATCTGACCGCGAACAGCGAGCTCGGCATCTCGCGCTCGCCGCAGAGCAGCCCGACTCGGTGGTGGCGGCGCAACTGGACGACGCGGCCCGGCTCGCCGCCTCACGTGGCGCGCCCGACGCAGCCGCCGAGCTGTCCGAGCTGGCTGCGCGGCTGACGCCAGCGACACAGGCGGCCGCGTCAGGGCAGCGGTCGCTGGCCGCGGCGCAGTTCCACTTCGATGCCGGTGACCTGGCACGGGCTGAAGAGCTGGCGCAGCGATTGCTCGAGGCCTCGCCACCCGACTCGCTGCGGGCGCAGGCCCTGCAGCTGCTGGCGCACCTCCAGGGTCGGCGCAACAGTTACACGCGGGCCAGTGAAACGGCAGCTCAGGCACTGGCCATGGCGGGAAGCGACACGCGGCTCCAGGCCGCGATGGAGCTGGAGCTCGCTTACTCGATGGCCGGCCTTGGCAATCTTCCCGGCGGGGCGGAGTACGCAAGGGCGGCGGCCGAGCATGCCGAGGCTGCCGGAGACGACGCGGCAATTGGCGGCCGCGCTGGGCTGCCTGACGATGATGCGGTTCATTGTCGGGGGTGGCCTTGATGAGGATCAGCTGGCGCGGGCTCTGCAACTGGCCGATCCCGTCGAGCTACCACTGGTTGTACGGCCGCGGTACCTCGACGGCGTCCTCCGCCTGTGGCTGGGCGATATGGACGGGTCGCTCGAACGGCTGGGTGCGCTGTACGACGAGACGGTTGAGCGCGGGCAAGAGGGCGCGGCGCCGATGCTCCTCCTATATATGGTGCAGGCCCGCGTGTGGAAGGGCGAGCTGGGCGAGGCGGAACGCCTGGCCGAGACGGCGCAGGAGACCGCGGCGCTACTGGATGACCATACGGCTCGGGCGATCGCGTTGGGCGCCAGTGCTCTTGTCCACGCGCACCGGGGTAGCAGCTCCACGCGTGCCGAGGCACTTGAGGCGCTCGGAGTGTTTGAGCGGCTGGAGTGGCGTGCGGGCGCGATCTGGCCGATGTGGGCACTCGGGCTGCTCGAGCCGTCAGAGGGCCAGGCGGTCGCGGTTGATCGCGTGCTGGGCCCGCTCGCCGAGCAGGTCCTGGGCATGTTCGGCGCCGACCCGTCCTTCCTGGTGTTCCTGCCCGACGAGATCGAGGCGCTCGTCGTGCTGGGGGAGCTCGACCGGGCCGAGCGCTGTCTCGGACTGTTCGAGCGTTCGGCCCAAGAGCTGGAGCGGGACTGGGCGACGGCGCTTGCGGACCGGTGCCGCGGCCTGCTCGCGGCCTCGCGGGGCGAGCGCGAAGCGGCCGTGGCGGCGTTCCACCGGGCGCTCGAGATCCACGATCGGGTGGACATGCCGTTCGAGCGGGCCCGCACGCTGCTGCTCGCGGGCGAGACATATCGCCGGTTCAGGCAACGCGGACAGGCGCGAGAACTGCTCGAAGAGGCGCTGGCTGAGTTCGAGCGGATGGGAACGCGCCTGTGGGTCGAGCGGGCCTGCCAGGAGCTCGCCCGCATCGGCCGTCCGGGCGCCAACCGTGACGCGCTGACGGAAACCGAGTGGCGCCTGGCCCGGCTCGCCGCCTCCGGGCTCTCCAACCAGGAGGTCGCCGAGCGGGCGTTCGTGTCGATCAAGACGGTGGAGGCAAACCTCACCCGCGTCTACCGCAAGCTCGGGGTACGGTCACGCGTAGGCTTGGCGAACACCCTTCAGGGCCGCGACGAAGCGCTGATCGGACAGGTCGACCAGCCTCAGGCATAGGGTTTCCTCTCTTTCACTCCCCCGCCGCACTCCTTTACGGTCGCCGCGGTGTCCGACCCCGCAGTCAGCGAGTACGTGGCCGAGTGCCTATGGCCCGACGTTCATGAGAGCGACCTTCGGGCGCTCGACGTGCGCGCGAGCGAACAGGCCGAGCGGCTCACCGCCGACGGTCGACCCGTCGATTACCTTGGCTCGCTGCTGATGCGGGACGACGAGGTTGTCCTGTGTCTTTTTCGGGGCGAGCTCGGAGCGGTTCGGACGGCCGTCGAGGCCGCCGAGATCCCGTTCGACCGGATTCTCGAAGCCGCGCGCTCGCCGTGGAATCTGCCAACCGCCGATCGGCCGTGAGGCCTGTGATCAGGGAGGAATCTGATGAAGGACCGAGGTAGGACAATTCAGCTGCTCTGCGCGGTGGTGGGTGCGCTCGCGCTTTCGCTGATGGCGCCGCTGGCAGCGGCCGGGGCGACGCTGCATGCGACGCAGATCGCCACGGCGGGCTACGGCGCAACCCCGGTCGGCTTCGCCCGAACCCCGGACGGCGTGCTGCACGTGGTGGTGACCCAGAACACGAACTGGGGGGATTCCTACAGCGGGATATCAGCCATTTCGATCAGTCCATCGGGTCACTTGGGATCACCGGTGCAGGCGCTGAACTGGAACGGACAGTCTGCGCAGGGGAGTCCCGGCCTCGCGGTGATGCCCTCGGGCGCGCTCGAGGCAACGTGGGGCGGCTACCCCTTCGGGTCCGACGGCCCCTGGGGCATCTCCTCGACCAATGGCGGCGCTACCTGGTCGGCGCCCACCAACATCGGCAGCGGCTCGATGGGATTCGGCGACAGCCACGTTCCGCTGGCGGTGTCGAACGGCACGGCAGTGCTCGTCGCGGGTTGCTGCGGCAATATCGTGATCCAGCAGGGATTCGGGCCGGGTTCGCCCACCTCGCAGATCACGAACAGCACCGACGGCTGTGCCGGCAACACCGATGCGGCCGTGGACGCCGCCACCGGCGCGGCCGTCGCGGGCTGGGACTCATGCGACGGCTCGGGTGGGCTCTGGCTCCAGCAGGTGGCCCCGTCTACGGGTGCAGCGCAGAAAGCGCCCGTCCCTTCCCAGTACGGCTCTGGCGTGCCGCTGATTATCGCCGGGCGCGACAGCGGCCCGGGCGTGTTCGCCGCCTATCCCGCGAATTTCGCAAATACCACGCAGATCAGATTGCTTCGGTACGGCGGCGGGTCGGTCGCGGTCGGATCAGCGAAACATGTGCACGCGGACGAGTGGGGCGTTGCCACCGGCCCGGCCGGCCGGATGTGGGTGATGTGGTGGGGTCAGAACACGAAGACCGGCAAGTTCGTGCTTGCGGCAACTCGGTCGAACAAGGCGGACACCAGGTTTGAGCCGATTCAGATCTTCGGCCCGATGAACTGGTCATCCCTGCTCACACTCGCGGGGGACGGGCGGCTCGGCCCGCTCGATCTGCTCATCGGCGGGAACCCGAACGGCACCCAGGCGGGATCGGGCTTCTACTACGCGCGCATCGTGCCCGTGCTCTCCGCGAGCGTGACCGCCATCAATCTCGGCGGAGGCAAGTTCAAGCTCAAGGCCCGCGCGACCGACGCCGGAGACGCCGTGAGCGGCGCCACCGTCTCGGCCAAGGGCAGCCACAAGACAACGAACGGGACCGGCCACGCAAAGCTCACGATCTCAGGGCGCTCGGGGCAGCAGGTCACCGTGACAATCAGCGACAGCGGCTACCAGACGCTGAAAAAGACGATCACGCTCTGACAAATCCCGAGGCAGGCAGCGGCCGGCGGCGGGAGCGCTTGCTCCTGCCGTCGGTGGTGTGATTCAAACGGAGTCCTCGGAGACCACGGTCGGGATCTGCTCCCAACCCAGAGCAGCCACGATTCGGGCTCCGGCGTGCTCGTAGCCGCCGCTGCTCTCGGGACAGAGGCAGCCACGTCGTTCGGTCCGGGGAGGACCCGAGGGGCACGTGATCGCCAGCTGACCGCGCAGGATGGCGCCTTCGACGGGCTGCGCGAGATCGGGGTGCGCGGCGTCGGCGAAGAGGCGTATGACTTCACATCACGTGTGGCGCGCCGCTGCGACTATGCCAATGATGAGCCCAACCCCACCCATCGCGATCACCCCCGTCTTTGAGAACGCAACAGAAGCCTAAGGCGCGTACTCCACCCAGAGCGCGATCGCGAAGAACGTCCCGAGAGCGGTCACCAAGCGATCCAGCACTCGGGCTACGGCGGCGTCGAATGGTCCCGGACGCGGCGTCCCGCGCCAGGCGAGCCGCGCCCAGCCCAAGAGCAGGACCCCTGTGAGCGCCGCGAACAGGCTGCGGGCCGCGCGCACGTCGAGCTCGGCGACGGTGCCGAGGGACGCGCTAACCACCACCAGCAGGCCGGGCCCCAGCAGCGTCCAAGAGCGAGCTCGGTGTCGAGAGGGCAGTTGGTCTGATCGCACCGCCGAAACGGTCGGCGCGTACTGTGGCGCAGCAAACCGACGGGCGGGCCCGGCGGGGCGACGGGGCCGATGCGCCCGGACGACCGTTGGTGGGGCAGAGATTCGTACTCGGCGCTGTCTAGCGGTTCTCGCTCCATCGCGAGGCCAATCTACGCCGGGCTCCGGACTCCTCAGAGCGCCTCGAAGGCGAAACTCAGCCGGCCCCAGCACCGGCCATGGGGCGAGCAGGCGAAACTACGCCGCACCCCGGCTCAGGTACGCCGCGGCGAGTGCGATCGCGTTGAGAAAATGTGCCGCAGTTGCGGGGGTTGCTCTGGTTCGGCGGGGTCTGCGGCGTAGGAGCAGCAAGTACGCCGCGGCGGTCAGGCTGGTGAAGCGGCGATCTCCCGCCATGAGGCGGGAACGGCGCGGTGCGTACCCCGTCAACTGAACGGGGTTTCTGACTGCCTGGGCTCAAAGGGTGTGCTTGCGGACCGAGATCGTCACCCCGAACATGGGGGGGTGGAGGACCTGGAAATGGCACGGATTCTTCGTCACGGGGCCTTGAAAAGCCCGGAGCCGCCGTGGTTTACTTGTCCTGCTTTTCTTTCTGGACCGCGTCGGTCTCTTGTCCCCACGCCGGGGTAACGACGGACCTCATAGCGCTTCTGAGCGACCGATATAAGTCCCGCCGCTGACCCATCCTGTTGGGGCGCGTCCAGTGGCCCGATGGTGAGCACAGTTTCGACTGAACGCGGTACCGTCCTAGGAGTAGATGGGGGTGGCGGATGAGCGACCGGGTGGGTCGGCCGCCATAGCCGTATGGCGGACGCGATGGGCGGCACGGCAAACGGTCGCGAGCGTTGCCGGCTTTCGTTCGCCGGTCAGTCAGACAGGGGCACGACCCGGGCCGCGGAGGTTGAACGTCAGGGACGACATCAAGGCACTCCTCCCGATCTCAACTCAGCCGGACACGGTCGCGCGACAGCGAGGGTCTACCGCCGCGGGCGGGATCAACCGGCGGGCCGTTCCTCCGGACGATCCCGGGCGGTCCATCCGGGAGCGGCGCAGCTCGTGCGTTCAGAGGGCGATCAGGTGGCCGCTCCCATCAGAGAGCGGACTCCGACCACCGTTCCGAGCGGGTAGGGCAAAGCGCAGCGCGCGAGGCCGCCATTCGACCCGTGCTGATTCGCCCTAAGCGGCGTCACGCCAAGGATGCGCCGCTCCGGGTCCCCCGTGGTCGGCCGCATGGGCCCAGGGTCTCATCCTCCGTTTGGTGCGGCCCCGCCATCGATCGCCCCGCCGGGGTCGCGGGTGATCGCAATGCCACCGGCGACCTCCTCTGCCTCGCCCCCCGAGTTCGCGGCGAGTGCAGGGGCTGCCGGATCGGTGGCGGCCTGCGCCGGACCGGCGGAGAACGTGTCGGTCACCGGCCTGGCGGCGCCGGGATCTCTCGGTGCGGCGGCGGGCACGAGTTGGTCTGGGATCTCGATAACGAATCGCATCGACGTCTCCTCACGCGACGATCGCATACCTGGCCTCGAACTGCACAGAGACGTTGGTCAGGTTGTTGATGGTGATCCAGTAGGTCACGTGTGCTGGGTCGGCGCGCTCGATGGCGACGTTCCAGCTGACCTCGGCCGCGCCCGGCCGGGCGGTGTCTGGGACGACTTCCCAGAGCACGTGCTGGACGGCGGACCAGTTGTACGTGAACCAGCGCTGGCTATGGTTTGGCGCGAGTGTGCCGCGGAACTGCACCCCGGTGGTCATTGGTTGCTCCCTTTCGGTCGTCGGATGATCAGGTTCGACCGAGCACGCAGTAGCGGCCCTCGAACGTCACGGGTTGATTGGTGAGGTTGGTCACGGTAATCCAATACGTGAGATAGTTGCCCGAGGCTCGCTCGATCGCCACATCCCACGTGAGCTCGGCGGCACCCGGTCGCGGCGCCGTCGGCAGCATCCGCCACTCGACACGCTCCCACTCGGGCCAGTTGAAGGTGAACCAGCGGGCGGAGGCGCCGGCGGGGACGGTCCCCGTCCACTGCACTCCGATCCGCGGGTACACCCGGTTCGGCCAGGCTGGCACGATGCACTGTCCGTCCTGGTCGGACCAATACGACTGGACGGTGACGCCGTTGAGCGCGGAGGTCGAGCCGCAGACGTCGCCGATCTCGCACCAGCCGCCCTGGCTGCAGGTACCGGCCACCCCGAGAAGGGCGCTTCCCTCCGGATCGCTCGCGGACTCCACCAGCTCGTGGCTGATGATCGTCGTCACAGACGCCAGGTTTCCCGAGTTGGTGATCCATGCGAAATGGATCCTCTGTCCGGATCGGGTGTAGTAGGTGTGCTCGCCGATGAAGCTCGTGTTGCTCGCTGACACCCCCGTCGGCATGACCACCATGTAGAGCGTCTGGTTATCGACGTCGGGGCTCGGAATCGTCCCGGCGTTCAGCTGCGCGTCGATGAAGTTCGAGACGTCGCTGTCGGTGAATCCGTTCGGCGGGTTCGACGAGGTGATGACCGCCGAGCCGCGGAGGAACCCGCGTCCCAGCCCCCGGTACTGAGCGAGCCCCGGCATGTACGAACTCTGGATCATCGTCGAGCAGGCGGAGGTGATCTCGCCCGCGGTCGGCGTCGGTGGCGGATTTGCCGTCCACGTCGATCCCCAGTAGATGAGGAAGAGCTGAACGACCTGAAGCATCGGGCCGCCGTTGTCGGTGAACTTGGCCGCACCACCCGCTGGGCCCGCGAGCCCCAGCTCCGTCGGCTCCAGCACAGCGGCCGAGTCGAGCCCCGCACGCCGCACGACCCCCGCCTTCAGTCCCGGAGCCTCGTGGCTGGCGGCCAGCCCGTCTGTCTGCGTTGCCGTGTCTTGAGGCATGATCCCCCTTTGGTGGCTGATGGCCTATTACCGCTCTGTGCTCTCATCGCAGACCAAGGCTCACCGGCGAGCCGTCGTTCGTCGTCCGCCCCAAGGGTCTCCATGCCACCCCGGTCCACGGTCGTCCGTGACACCCAATAGAGGCTCGACGTCTCCCACCTGATACACGCCCGTCTCCCAGATCGGTCGCACTGGACCCAGGAGCGGCTCCAGGCACCGCGTCGGCGGTCGGTGGAGCGACTGCGGCGCTGCCGATTTACGCTAGGGCGAACAGGTCTACCTCTGGCTCATCTCAGGACGCTCCCTTTGGATAGCTTGGTGTTCTCCCCCGTGGGGGTCACGCAGCACGGCATAGCTCCTCACCAGAGTGAGCGACACCTCTTAGTTCACGCCAGGCTTGACGTGCTCGGCTGGACGCGCCTGGGTGATGTGGGCACGGATGAGCATTCGGGGATCGGGGAGCGGGGCAAACATAAGGAGCGGGTCGCGTCGGACGCGGGCCGGATGAGGTAGCGGCGCCGAGCGACGGTTGCGCCGGTCACGGTGGTCGGGCAGACAGGGCGCGACGGGAGCGCTGGCCGGCGAGGCCGCGCGGCCGGGGCTCGGCTCGATCGCGAGCCGGATCTCGATGCCACCCGGGTGGAAGCGACCCGTTCCAGACGTATCGAATGTCCGGCGCTCGCTCCTCGTTGCGGGTGCCGTCGGTGCGCTCGGCCTCGCTGAAGCCGTGGCGCTCGTAGAAGCGCTGCGCACTTTCGTTGGAGACGAACGTCCACAGGCGCAGCCCTTGAGGTCGTTCGCGCTTCGCGACGTCTAGGAGCTGGGCACCGATTCCGCGGCCGGTGAGATCCGGATCCACGTAAAGCTGATCGATCCAATCGCCGTCGAGCACCAGAAGACCTACCAGCTCGCCGCCCGGAGTCTGAGCCAACCAGCACTCAAGCCCCGGCATGACCACCTGGCTGATCCAGTCGGAGACTTCATCATCGGCGTGCGCCGGCGGCGGAATGCTTCCAATGTCGGCGGCGGCCCAGCGGGCCCGGAGGTAGAGACGGCCCGCGGCGTCCGCATCAGTAGCGGCCGCGGAGCGAATGATCAGATCCATCCGACCAGACTCCCAGATCCGCGGCGGCGCTGGGCGTGTTCACCCCGCGCCGGGGGTGCGCAGCATCGCATAGCTCGCCAAGGGATCCCAGCAGGTTCAGTCCGAAGCCGTTCGGCTGGCGTCGGCCGGATCGTCGCGGGACATGTGGCGCTGACCGGTCAGGATCCTCGACGAGATGGTGGCGACCATGGTCACTGCGAGTGAGACCGCGAGTGGTTCCGCGGCCGAGCGCCTGGCGCGAGCAGGTCACTCGCCTGGAGCGGCAAGGGATCACCGACGGAGCGTGAGGGCCGAGCAGGCAACGGTCAGGGCATCGAGTCGCGGGCGACTCGAGAGCGAGTGGGGCAAGACACATGCACGAGCCGCTCGAGCTAGGGAGGAAGCGCGCGTCGGGGTCTGGCTCGGGCTGACCGGGATGGGATCCCGGGGCGCTCGGGGAAGCGGCGACTGGCGCGCCTGACGCGCCGATGTCGCCGGGCCGCGCGCGGGGCCGCCAGTCGTGGGCCTTGCGGAAGCCGAAACGCGACTATGGGGTTGCTGGCGCAAGAGCGTGGTCTTCGCCGTCGACCGCGCGACGTGCTGGCGTCGGCAGCGCGATTCCAACACGCCCTCGTTGCTGGTCGACTCGCGGCTCGCCTCGCGCCGACGCTCAGCGTGCGGCCGCCCGGGCTGTTGGTCCGAGCCGACCGGTGGCGGAAGAGCGCGCAGCTTCCACAGGCTGAGTTTCGAGGATCGTTGTCTTCTGCCCGGTGTCGAACCACGGCTCGCGCCGCTCACGGAGAAGGCCGGGTTCGCCTTCGAGGGCAACTTCGACCCGCGCCGACTGCCATCACCCGCTCGACGGGTGCCGACTCGGCTCAACGCACCAGCCCGCCGCGCAGGCTGAGAGGAGACGCAGGGCGAGGGCCGCTTGGGATCGCGATACTTCGCTGTGGTGACGAACCGGCGGCCAGCGCCCGAGGATGTTCGTGTGGTGTGGGACGCCCTCGCCCCCTACTGGGATGAGCAGATCCAGGCCGGCAACACCTGGCAGCGAGACCTGATTCAACCCGCCGTCGAGCGGCTTCTCAGGATCGCGCCAGGCGAGGTGGTGCTTGAAATCGCCTGCGGGAACGGGATGTTCACGCGGCGCATGGCGGAGCTGGGCGCTCGCGTGCTTGCGACTGACTTCAGCGAGGCGATGCTAGACCGCGCCCGCGCGCATGGGGGCGACATCGAGTACCGGCTCGCAGACGCCGCCGATACGACCGCGCTGCTGGCGCTCGGCGAGCCAGCTTCATTCGACCCTGTCGTCTGCAGCATGGCGATCATGGACATGGTCGAGATCGAACCGATGATCGCGGTTTCCTCGAAGCTTCTGCGGCGAGACGGTCGGTTTGTGTTCTCGATCCTCCATCCCGCGTTCAACGGCGAAGCGACCAGAGTCCTCGAGCAGTTCGAGGACGAGCGTGGCGTTGTTCGCACCTACTCGGTCAAGGTCTCACGCTACATCCGGCCATCGACTCAGTTGGGGGTCGCCCTCGAGGGCCAGCCGGTCGTGCAGTGGTACTTCCATCGCCCGCTCAGCGAGCTCCTCCAGAGCTGGTTCCGGCACGGTTCGTTCTCGACGGGATCGAGGAACCCGTATTCGCGCCAGACGCCGTGCCGCCTGGATCAACGTCCGCTGTGTTCACCGAAGTCCCACCCATTCTCGTCGCGCGGATGCGACGGTGCCTGCCTGAGACTCCCCGCGGGTCCATCCATGACTAATCGGAGACCAGTTCAGGTCCTGGAGGACGGACACGCTATCTGACCCCCGTTGCCGTCGCGGTCGGCGATCCCTCGATCCTGCGAGGTCGGGCAGGCGACGCAGCCGCGCGACGGCGGCGGGCGGAAGGCTTGACCGGCGCATTTCACGATCGGACTGGAGGAACTGAGCCCATGCCCAAAGACAAGGCAGCCAAGCCCGAGGACGGTCAGGTGCCGATCAGATGGGAGAAGGACGTTGCCGAGCACGACTACGCGGCCGCTCACGCGTACCTCTCGCTCAAGCTGACCCCGCCGGCGACGGACAACGCGGTGAAGAGCCTGCGCAAGGCGAAGCTGACCACGCGCCAGGCGAACGACATCCTCCGGGCCTGCGGTCTGACCGCGGCGCCCCTCGACGACCCGGGCGTCGTCAAGGACCTGATCAAGGTGGTCGCAGGGAAGGCCCTGAGTCCCGTCCTGGTAGTGGGCGCCGGCGCCGGGTCGGACATCGCCGACGGCTTTCACCGCGTCTCGCTGGTCTAGCGCCTCGACCCGTATGGGGACGTTCCGTTGAAGCTGGCGGACGTCGGGTTGCCCGCCCACGGCTGATCACCGGGCCCGGCGGCGAGTGAGTGAGGCGCTTGCTGTCTGCGACCGCATCGGTTTCTTCTTCCCACGCCGGGGTCACGCAGCACCAGATAGCTCTTCGAGCGAACCACCACACAGTTCAGTCCCATGTATGAGCCTGCTCCGGGCTGGACGCTTCTGAGTGGCGTGCGGGCAGAGATGGAGGCGGCGGTCGTTCGGGAGCGTGAGCGCGTTGCCGATCAGATGGTTAGCGAGGCGGCGCCCCCCCGGATCACCCGTCGCGCGGTCTCCAAGTCACGTGACGATCAGAGCGCGTGAAGTAACGGGGCAAACAGGAGGAGCGCATTCCGGGTCGACAGCGGCCGGGGTCGGGTCGCGGCTGACAGTGGGAGGGGGCCGCGGCGTGAGCATGGGGACGTCGCAGCCGCCGTTCCGCTCGGCGGGGCCCGTGTCAGGTCTGCAGGTCGAGGATGGCGTCGGCGAGCCATGCGGCCTCCTCCGCCCAGGAGGCGACGGGGGCGAGTGGACGGACGACGAACTTCGACAGGCCGGCGTCGACGTAGCCCTCGATGAAGCCGCGCAGTCCGGCCCGGCCGACCGACACGAACGCCAGCGCGTCGATATCGGGACGACGGGCGGCGAGCGGACCCAGCAGCTCGTACGATGGGGGGACGCGGGCGTAGGGGATGCTCATCCCGAAATGCTCGGGGTCGACCTCGCGCCCGGCGCGCCGCGCCGCCTCCTGGATGCGGTGGCGGGCCGCTCTGGCCTCGTCGGGAGTCAGCTGGGCGCCCAGCCACCCGTCGGCGATCCGCCCGACGCGGTCAAGGGCCCGGGGCCCGCGCCCGCCAAGCCACACCTCCAGCGGATCCTGGACCGGCCGCGCGGCCGGTGCGAGGTGGTCGAAGTTCCAGCGCCCGGAGCGGTAATCCACAGCCTCGCCCGCCCACCAGCTGCGCACGAGGCCGAGCATCTCCTCGAGCACGTCGCCCCGACGCGTACCGTCGAGCCCGAGCGCCTGGCGCTCGCCGGGCTGGCCGAGGCCGGTGACGAAGCTGAGCAGCAGCCGGCCGCCGGAGATCTGATCGAGCTGGGCCAGCTCCTTGGCCAGCAGAAAAGGATTGCGGCCGAGGGGGACGAGGTTGGCGCCCAGGTGCAGCCGGCTCGTGCGTCCGGCGGCGAGCGCCAGCCCGAGCAGCGGGTCGAGCACCGGGGCGACCGGAAGGTCCGACAGCCACAGCCCGTCAAACCCGGCCATTTCGAGCGCCTCGGCGAACGCCACCGTCTCCGCTCCGGAGAGGGATCCGGCGTGAGGGCCGACGGCGAAGCGGATCTTCACGTCCTGACAGCCTAGATCGCTCCAGCCCCGTGCACATTAAGCAGCAGGCGCGACGACGCCGAGCGGACGCCCCGGACCGGCGGCGCCGTTCGTTGCGCATTCCAGGTGCTCGTACGGAAAAGCTCGCGGAGAGCGACGCCTTCGCTCAAACCGGATCGTCGGGCCGGAGCCATCCCGGCAGCGCCGTCGTCTGCGCGGCTACATCAACTTGGTCCGCCAGTAGTCCGCTTCGCTGTCACGGGAGCCATTCCCGTCGATACGGCCCCCGTCGGCCCGCGAATGAGCGTAGATGTACGCGGCGGCATACGGAAATACCAGCCAGCCCCAAATTCCCGCCAGAACGTACGCGAACGTGCCTGGCAGCGAGATCAGCACGACTGTCCCGAGCAAGCCCGCCGGAAGCAACCAGGGCAGCATCCACGGCGATATAGGAACTGGCGGCAGAGACCGCGCGTTTCGCGGCGGGAGCCCGGAGACGTGACCCTCGGGCGGATCGTCCTGGAGCGTCGCCGGATTCCCTCGGTCGGGACGCGCGCAAAGCCCGCCGCGGAACTGGCCTCTGCCTGACCCAGCAGGGCTCATAGATTGATGATCCCACCCGACTCAGGCCGAGCCAAGGGAGGCCTGGCTTAGCTCGGCATCGAGCTAAGCGCGATCGAGCCAGCCGATCAAATCGTGCTTGACGAATGATCCTCGCCAACCGCTGGCGGGCGACGCATGCGAGGAGCAGAATGGAAGCTGCCGACCACCATCCGGCTCCAGTGAAGGAGGGATCCCGATGGCCACGCCACAGCCCACCGATCGCGCGACCGACCCGGTTCGTCCATCTCATACACAGGTCGAGCGTCGCCACCGACAGCGACTGATCGCCGCCGTGGTGATCGGGGCGGTCGTGGTGGTGTTCGCGGTAATCAACCTCAACGACGTGAAGGTCCACTGGCTGATCGCGACCGGCCAGACGCCGCTCATCGTCGTGATCGTGCTCGCGTTCCTGCTCGGGATCCTCGCCGACCGGCTGCTGCTCGCGCGCGCCAAGAGAAAGCGCGGCGCGGAATCGTAAACCGGTCGCGCGCGATGCAGAATCCCACCGCGGGGTTACTGCCGATGCTCAGCATCTTCAACCTGGGCACACCGGATGACTACCTGTGCCGGACGGAGGAGGGGTGTTTGGCCCGGGCCCAATGAGGTGTACGTGCCCACCGCCGCGCTGTGGTGGAGATCCTCTCGCCGCGGGATAAGACGTGGGAGAAACTCGCTTTCTACGGCGCGCACAAGGTCGACCAGCTGCTGATCGTCGACCTTCAGAAGCGGCGGGTCGACTGGCTGGGGCTCGATCCAAGCGACGGATACCGTGCGCTCGCGCGAAGCGGGCTGATGGAGCTCGGGCCGGCGGAGCTGGCCGAGCGACTCGACTGGCCGCCGGCGTCGTCGACCGAGATCGGCGGTGGCGGGTTCGAACGAGCCGCCGACGTCTCCCGGTCTCTTCTCCCGGACGCCGGGGTAACGCAGCACCACATAGCCTCCGAGGGAGCGCCCTAGGTTCAGCCACCAGACGGTCGACGCGGACTGCACGCTTCAAGTGTCTGACCGGATCGCTGTCGCGCCGGACTGGTCTCAGTGGTTGCCGGTGGCGATCGTGAACGAGCGCCGGGGCGCCGAGCTCATGGGAGCGCACCGGACAGGGGGTACCGTCCGGGCGCGGCCGTGAATCTGTGGTAGCGAGCAGGATCTGTCGTGCGCGCCTTGAATACGTCAGGGTGCTGTTGCACGCCGTTGGCAATACGAGCTGTGACCCGGGCACAGTGCGCGGCCTCGTGTACAGGCTCGACTTGTCGCGCGAAATCGGCGAAACTACCGGGCTGGGAGATGCGCGATCTGCGGCCGGATGAGGCAGCGGCGATGCTTCGCGTGAGTCCGGACACGCTGCGAGCGTGGGAAGAGCGATTTGGCTATCCACATTCGGTGTGTAGGGCCGCCGGACAGCGCCGTTACGCTCATCGAGAGGTGATGGCCCTGCGTAACACGTTGGACGCTGGGCTGTCGGTCGCCGCGGCGATCAACAAGGCTCGCCGCGTCAGCACCGGCAGCCGGACGCGCCGCCGGCGTTGAGTGTCACCCCTCACTCCGTGAGGGGACACGAACGGTGATCGAGCACGTCCCGACGCTCGTTCGATCGTGTCCATCGTCCGGCGGTCTCCCCCCGCGCCGCGCTCGACACTCGAGATCGTCGAGTGACAGGCTCGGCCGGCCCAGACCACGACCGGCCGAGCGACCGTGCGCACTCAGGCGCGCTCGCGCTCGCCGTGGTCCGCCGCCCAGCCCGCCGGAGTTAGCCGCCACAGCTGCTCGTGTTGGTCGTGGCCGGCCGGAGCGATGAGCCCCGCCGCCCTCGCGCGTTCCCAAGCACCAAGAACCAGCCGCTCGTCGAGGCATAACTCCCACGCCACGAGGCCGACGCTCGCGCCGCCGGATGCATCGAACCCCTCGACCACTTCAAGCACTGCTGGCACCGAAATCGCGCGGCGCATTGCTCCTTAGCCTTTACCCCTGGATGAGGAGATTACATCCGGGATGCGCTGAGTTTGGGCGCGTTGACGACCGGGATCCTGACCCGGAGTCGCCGAGCTCACCGGTACCGGAGTCCGAGGGTTCGGGCCGACAGGGATGGACGACCGTGAGGAGCCTGTCCGAGGCGCGGTCGAGGTCAGTTCCGAGCCGAGCCAGGCAGAACGATCCGCGCCAGGTCCGGCCCGGCGCGGCAGCGCGCAGGCGTCGTAGGCGCTCGGCCACGAGCTGACAGCCGACGGCGACGGTACGTCGGCGATCGACCGGAGCACGACCGCCGGTTCGATGCCGGATGCCACCTGCTGCTCGCGGTAGTTGCCGGCTCGGGACAAGCATCGGCGCGAGGCCGGCATAAAGCGCACGCTGGTTGTTCGGTCGCGATCAGCACCCGCGGTTCCGGCGCGCGTTTGCGACCGCAGTACCGCTCACACCGCGGCGGAAGCTGCGCGCATCGGCCGGGGTGGCCGCTCCGGCGATCGATTAGAGCAGCTCGAGGTGGGTGGTGATGTCGATCGCACCGGCGAGGCTCCGGGCTACCGGGCAGAAGCGAGCATGCACGCCGTGAACTCGCTCGACCTCGGCGCGTCGGTCCGCGGGGACGGCGAGGCGGTAATCGACCCTGATCCGCTTGATCACGAGGACGCCGTCCTCGGTCTCGACCTCGCCGGTGGCCTCGACCTCGTAGCGCTTGGGGTCGACGTCGATGTGACGCGCCTCCAGCGCGCCGGCAAACGTGCCGGCCAGTCACCCGGCGGCCGCAGCGACGACGTAGTCGAGCGTCGTGGCGTGCGGCGGATACCGCTCCGGGTCGACGCCGTAGTGCTCGGCCACCTCCGAGTGGACCCCGAACGTGACGGGGCTCTCCTCGGTAGGCAGGTAGGCGAGCCGCTGGGGGCCGCCGAGCCGCTCGATCCGGACCTTCGAGATGTAGCTGACTTCTCCCACCGTCTCGCATTATCTCCAAGCCGGTTCAGATCCGCGGGTGGGTGCGGGGCGGTCGAGCGACGCGGCACGCGACAGCGGTCGTTCCGAGCGTGAGCCCGTTGCCGATCAGGATGCTGATCGGCTGACGTGGAACAAGGTCACCGCTGCGCAGACTCCAACGCGTGACGTGACGAGCAGCGCGTCGAAGGAGCGGGGCACCGAGGAGCAGCGGGTTGGGAGCAGGCCCGAGCCGCGGCCCGACTGACCGTGGGAGGACCCTGGGGGTGCCGTCGCGAGGAGGCAACCGCTGAGTGTCGGATCTGGGCCCAATCCAGCAGCGTCGTCTACCTGCCGCATTCGGAGGCGCGTTTCTCGCCCATCCCTGCTTCAGTTGGAAAGGAGCGCTTTGCGGTGTCGGACTAAGCAGTCCGCTTGCGCATCTGCGGTCGGCGGGATACTGGGGTTATGGGGAAGAACGAAGCCCCTGATCGTTCGAGCGAGTCGTCGAACCTGCCGGAGGTGATCCTGGTGGAGATCAGGGTGTTGGGGGACCCGGATGCGCGCACCTTTCGCGAGCGGATCGTGGCTATCCAGAAGGTCACCCGGTGGCCTGCGATTGTTGCGCTCGTGCTGTTGATCGCGATCCTAGCCATGGCGGGCGCGCTGCTAGGCGGACCTGACGGCGCTCGACACGTGAGCGCCTTGGCGCGCCAAAGGGGACCAGCAGGGGTCGCAGCGGCCTACGGTTACCCGCTTCGCTGCTTGAGCATCACGATCCTTGCCACGGACCAGGCGTACGCCCGAGCCGACTTCAATCACCTGCGCCCTTGCGGGCGGTTCACCGGATACTCGACGGCAATCTTCCACCGCGTTATGGGCGCGTGGCACCCGGTGCTCGATGCGGCCGGCTACGTCTGCCCGGTCGCCTCACTACCCATCGATGTGCAAACAGAACTCGGCGTGTGTCTGCAGCCGACCAGCCGGCTACACGCCCTCAACTGAGTCAGCGCCCGGCGTTGCCCTGCAACAGCTTCTAACACTGTCGCCTAGATCGAATAGGAGCAGCGCTCGGCGAAGCCGCCGCCCCGGTCCGTGCTGAAGCCAGCGCTCGTCGCGAGCGTGGACGCCCGTTGACACCAGGATCGTGGCCGGCCTGGCCTCGACCCCAGGTTACCCGCCGCGCAGTCTGCAACGTCACCTGACGAGAAGGCGCCGTGGAGGAGCGGGGCAAACAGGACGAGCGGGGTCCGGTCGACAACGCCCGGGGTCGGATACGGCTGACGGTGGGAGGGGGCAGCGGCACGAACATGGCCCGTGGCAGGACGGGCCGGGCGGATCGGCGGGACGACTGCCGGGTGACCGATGGTCGTGGGGCGGAGCGTCCCGGCACGACGGTTCGAGCTAAGCCATTCGCGCAGGGCGAGGCTGGAACGGGGATTGCAGAACACCGAGACGCAGAAACGAGTCGACGGATGAGAACGACGTTGTCGGCGGGCAGGCTCCGCTTCCGCCGGAGCGCCTCGCTGGGAACGATGAGGTCCGGCCAACTTGGGGATGCCGCCTCGCGGCGGTCGCTGGGCACTGGCCGAATCCATGGAGTGCAGGAGACCAATCGCAGCAGGAGCAGCGCGCTCGAGACCCGCCCGGGGCTTCCGATGGACGAGTCGCGGCTTCTGATGATGCGGCGCGTGAAGGCGATGAGCGTCGAACAACGGCTGCAGTTGTTCGAGCGGCTCTCCCGCGATGCCGCATGGATTCGATCTGCTGCCAAGCGGATTCGATGACCGAGCCGCTCGTGAACCTGCGGCAGCTGCTGCATGGTCCGCGCGAACACCGAGTCGAGTACGTCGTCACGGGCGCGGGCGCGATGCTCTTCTACGGGTACGTGCGTAATACCGAGGACCTCGACATCGCGGTTGCGCCGGACGAGGAGAATCTCGATCGGGTGGCGGAGTGGCTGACATCGCTCGACGCGGTGCTGAAGCTCAATCCGAATCGACGCCTGGGACCGCGCGAGCGGTGGGGCACGGCGAAGGGCGCAAACGTTCGGCCGACGCCTGCGGTTGCCAGGACCGGACTCACGATCATGACGATCAAGAGCAGGCGAAACCAACAATGCTCAACCCGGTGCGGCGCCGCCGATGCGGGCCGCTCGCGCAAGTTCCTCACGCTCCAACCCTAACTTGGCCAGAGACCGCCGCCGCGGTTTCTCGTCCTTCAACTAGGTGGACCGGTTCCGGCCTTGCGCAACGTCGCACCATCCACAAGACGACGAGAGACCCGAGGACGGCTGACGTGACGGTGGTTGGAGGGCAACGTGTGGTTTCAACCGACGAGCACCGGGGGCGACTTAATCCGGAAAAGCTCGCGGCCGCGGGCGTGAAGCCGGTGAGCCGACAGCGCTGGTGGAGATCTGTCCGTACACGAGGCATGGCTTCGTGCGGGGATGGCGCCGGCCGGGTCTAAAGGACCTCGGACGAACGCATCGACTCGCTCGAGACCCACTGTCAGCTGCCTCACGGCGAGCAGTAGTGCCAGTGCCGACGGATGCACGGACGATCACGTTCCTGCGGATGTGCGCCGTCCTCAGGCGTAGCAATCCGCAGGCGACCCGTGCGCCTGAGGCGGTCGTGACTGGTCTCGTCGAGACCTCGGCGATAGCGGATTCGACGCCATACCCGTCCGACGATGGTGCGCTTGTAGAAGCACGCGACTCTCGCGCGCCGGACGCTCCGCAGCTTTGACCGAAGGGACGGCCGCCTCGACCGCGGACTTACCGGGTGAGAGGATGTCATCCCCATGTTGACCTGCGTACGCTGCGGCGCCGAGAGTCCGGACGGATTCCGATTCTGCCCGAGTTGTGGCGCCCCGCTCGGGGAGTCGCGGTCGCTACGCCGGACGCGGAAGGTCGTCACCGCCATGTTCTGCGACATGACGGGCTCGACTGCGCTGGGGGAGCAGCTCGACCCTGAGGTGCTGCGCGGGGTGATCAACCGGTGCTTTGCGGAGCTGCGGGCGACGATCGAGCGTCACGGAGGAACGGTGGAGCGGTTCGTCGGCGATGCGGTTATGGCGGTTTTCGGGATCCCGCGTGTGCATGAAGACGATGCGCTGCGCGCGGTCCGGGCCGCGGCCGAGATCAGGGAGCGAATGCCCGCGCTGGCGGAGGAGGTCGGGGTGGCGCTGCGGTTCCGAACTGGTGTGAACACCGGTACGGTGCTGATGGGCGAGGGCGAGAACCTGGCCGTCGGGGACGCGGTGAATGTGGCCGCCCGCCTGGAGCAGGCTGCGGCACCGGGCGACATCCTGCTGGGCGAGGACACACTACGGCTGGTCCGCGATGCTGTCCGCGTGGAGGCGCTCGGACCCGTCGAGCTGAAGGGCAAATCCGAACCGGTGGCGGTGTTCCGGCTGGTTTCCGTGGACCCAGCCGCGCCGGGCGTTGCGCGTCATCTCGAGGTGCCGCTGGTCGGCAGGGATCGTGAGTTGCGGCTCCTCCTGGAGGCTTGGGAGCGCGCGGTCCGTGAATCGCGCTGTCACCTGTTCACGCTGCTCGGCGTCGCGGGGGTCGGCAAGTCGCGTCTAGTGGCGGAGCTACTGGCGCGTGTCGGCGACGGAGCGACGGTGCTGAGCGGTCGCTGCCTGCACTACGGCGAGGGCATCACCTTCTGGCCGCTCGTCGAGGCCCTGACGTCGGCCGGCCAGCGAGCCAGGCCGACCCTCGATCGCTTGAGCACCGGCGGCGCGGCGACGCGCGAGGAGCTGTTCCTCGACGTTCGGAGACTGCTCGAGTCGGGCGCCCGTGAGCGCCCGACGATCCTGTACATCGACGATCTCCAGTGGGCCGAGCCGACGCTGCTCGACCTGCTCGATCACGTAGCCGATCTCAGCCGCGGCGCTCCGATCCTCCTCCTGTGCACGTCGCGCCCTGAGCTTCTCGAGGGACGCCCGAGCTGGGGCGGCGGAAAGCTGAACGCGACCGCGACGCTGCTCGAGCCACTGCGAACGGCCGACTCGGAGAAGCTGCTCCACGCGCTCGGCGACGGTCTCGACGCGCAGTCACGCGCCCGGGTGATCGAGGCCGCCGACGGCAATCCGCTGTTCCTCGAGGAGATGGTGGCGCTCGCGCAGGAGCGAGGCACGGTAGAGATTCCGCCGACCATCCAGGCGTTGCTCGCGGCGCGGCTGGAGCGGTTGGAAGTAGAGGAGCGCGAGCTGCTCGAGCGCGGCGCAATCGAGGGCGAGGTCTTTCACCGCCTGGCGGTCCGGGCCCTGGCGGACGAGCGGATCGCGGCGGAGGTCGAGCTGGGGCTGGCTGGGCTGGTCCGCAAGGAGCTGATTCGGCCCCACCCCGCAACGCTCGAGGGGGATGAAGCGTTCCGCTTCAGGCACCTCCTGATCCGCGACGCCGCGTATGACGGCCTGCCGAAGGCCACGCGCGCCGACCTGCACGAACGCTTCGCGCGCTGGCTCGAGGGATCGGTCCGTGAGCTGGCCGAGCTGGATGAGATCGCCGGCTGGCACCTGGACCAGTCCGTTCGCTACCGCCGCGAGCTGGGCGGTCTCGTGGACCCGCGGCTCGCGCGCGACGGCGCCGCCCATCTGCACGCCGCCGGCCGGCAGGCGGGCATGCGCGCCGACCTGGCCGCTGCGCGCAATCTGCTCGAGCGAGCACTGTCGCTCGCCCCGGTAGGGGAGGAGCTGAGTGCTCGAGTCGCCGTCGATCTCGCGGACGAGTTGATCGTGGCCGGCGAGGTAGCCCGTGCCGACGAGCTGCTGGTCGACGCCGAGCGGATGCCGGCTACCGCCAGTGCGGCGGCTCTGTTGCGCCTCAAGTGGCTGATCCAGGCTCGCCCCCAAGAGGCGACTCCAACGATCGAAGCAGAGCTCCCCGCTTTGCTCGATGAACTCGCGAAAGTCGGCGATCACCGCGGACTCGCGATCGCGCACAATCTGGCGGCCGGGCGGTACTGGCTCGGGAGCAGCGCGGCCAACTCCGCGCGCGAGCTGATGCTGGCGGCGGAGCACGCGGGGAAAGCCCACGACGATGGACTCCGCTCGCGCTCGCTGGCCGAGTACCTATCGACAGAGATCTACGGAGCGGCGCATGCCAGGGCTCTCGCGGCGGCGCTCGACACGATCGAGCAGGACGGCCAAGGGCCCTACCTGGAGGGGTTCGTTGCCATCGGCCGCTGCGAGGCGGCGCGGCTCGAAGGGCGCCTCGGCCAAGCTCGTGACTGGGCCTTCCGCGCGATCGACATCTTTGCGGCGCTTAGCAGCGTGCTCGAATCGTGGGGATGGGAGTTCTTCTCGGACATCGCTGTCGCGAGCGGTGACCTCCGGGCGGCGCTCGAGGCACGTCTCCGCGCAGATGCGATCGACGTGCAATTCGGCGACAGCGCCTACCGGTCCACGACGCAGGCGAGGCTGGCAGACCTCTACGTGCGATTGGGCGATCGAGATGCGGCGCGCGGGGCCATTGCTCTGTCCGACGAACTCACCGCGGCCGAGGACGTCCTGAACTACGCGATCACCCACCGCGTGCGAGCCGAACTCGCCGTCGCCGAAGGAGACGGCGCGGAGGCGGAACGATGGGCGCGCAGCGCCGTCCACCACGCCTTTCTGACCGACTTCGTCCTGACGCAGGCCGAGTCGAAGCTTGGGCTTGCGCGAGTCCTGGCGGCCCTTGGCCGTGCCGAGGAGGCGAGAGCTGAGGTGCGATCGGCACTCGAGCTGTACGAGGCGAAGGGCGACCGGCCCGGCATCGCGGAGGCACAGGCTGTGCTTGCCGGCCTATGACCTCGGCGGGTCGGTCGCCGGTCTTCCTTGTCCGGGACGGCCCGCGCCGCCCTCCCGGACATCCGAGTTTTGTGTGACGCGGTGCGACGGCTTATGGCCGCGGGCGGGGCGTGTCGCCTGCGTTCGCCCCACTGGGTCGGAGGTCGCGGCCCGGACCGCCGCCGGTCGCGATGCACGAGCTCCTGGCGCGAGTCAAGCGCTTTCCTTACGCGGAGCGAGGGCGCCGCTCGCGGCTGACGGGAGTGCCGCGGCACGACGAAGCGGAGGTCTTCTGAGCGGCTGGCCGCGGGGTGCGCACGGAATCCGCAAGCCTTGCGCCTTACTCGTACTGCAGTGCTTGCAGTGGGTCGAGGCGAGCGGCGCGACGCGCAGGGGAACCGGCTGCGGCCCTCCCGACGAAGAAGGCGGTCAGGAGCATCAGGCCGATTGTCAGCCACGGAATCGTGAAGCTGAGGCTCCACGTCGACAGGGCCACGGTGGCGAGCGCGGCCAGAGCGATCCCGACCACGATTCCGATCACGCCGCCGATCAGTGACGTGATCTCGCTCTCGATTCGGATCATCCGCCGCAGTTGTCTACGGGTCATGCCCATCGCGCGAGAGTCCCGATCTCGCGCCTGCGCTCGACGATCGAAAGGACCATCGTGTTGACGATCCCGAACACGCTGACGATGATCGAGAGCGCGAGCATCAGGTTGAACAGGCTGAGCAGCGACGCGATCGACGCTTGGGCGGTCTTGATGAAAGCGGGGACGGTCTGGATGGTCACGCTCGGGAACCCGGAGAGAAGCTTCTTGAGCGATTTGAGGGCGGCCGGACTGGCGCCGCCTGTGTCGGCGAGCACCCCTGTGTCTGCGGGCTGGGTGAAGCTGCGGTCGAACAGCGCCGTGCTGATCGTGACCGCTCCGACCAGCGAGCCAACGACCGGGGGTTGCTGGACGCCGCGGACGATCAGATCGAGCTTCACCCCTGATTGCGTCTCCACGCTGAACGTGCTGCCGAGAGCGAGGCGATGATCCTCTGCGAACTGCTGCGAGACGATCGCCCCGGACTGCCCGAGCTGGGCCAGCGCGCCCAGCCCCGATCCGGCCGTCCACTTGAAGTTGTAGAAGCGCGCGATGCTCGAGGGGTCGACGCCGTTCATCTGCTCGGTCTTTCCGTAGGCGCTGATCTCGCCCTGCCGGGCGGCGGTCGCTTCGATTCCGGGCGCCGCCCGCAGCGCGTCGCCGATGGCCGGTGGCAGCAGTCCGCTGCTCGAGTTGACGACATAGTCGGCACGGAGTTGCTGGTTGATCGACGTGTTGAGCGTTGCGCTGAGGCCAGCGCCGAGCACGGCGACAAACACGACAAGCGCCACGCCGACCGTCAGTGCTCCGGCCGTGACCGCTGTGCGCGCCGGGTTGCGGCTCGCGTTCTCGCCCGCGAGTGTCCCGGCGGTGCCGGCGATGCGCTCGAACGGCTTGCCGATCGCGCGGGCAAGCGGCGTCACGAGCCAGCGCGATGCGAACGCCAAACCGACGAACACCAGGGCGGCGCCGGCCGCGAGCGCCAGCAGCCGGACGACCGTCGACAGCCCGGCGGCGAACAGGCCGACGCCCAGCACGGTTGCGCCAACGACGCTTACGGCGGCCAGCAGCGGCTTCGCGACACTCGCCAGACGACGCGGAAGAACTCTAGCGGCCGGCGGGTGACGACCCCAATCATCGAGCCGATCGCGAGGTGGTTCGCGCTGGCCGTCTGCGGGTCGACGGCGAGCTCGCCCGGGCCCGCCGGCCGTCGACCGGTCACGACCTGCAGCACGTTAAACGAGCTGCCGTGGCTGGGAACGCCGAACGCTAACGGGCTGCCGGGTCCAGTTGCAGAGCCACCGTGCGCGTTGCGCAGCTGCGCTCGGTCGTCGATGAAGCCCTGCGCATCCTGCACCTGCGTCAGCGCGCGAATCCTGGTCAGCACCGTCGCGGGCACCGGCGGCATCGACACACCGGCTCCGGAGATCGGGCTCTTGCCCACGACGACCACGTCGGCCTTCGAATACGCGGTCGCGAAGATGCTGTTAAACGCGTGCATCGTGGTGTCCATCAGCACGTAGGTGCCGCTGATCATCGCGACCCCGAGCACGATCGCGATCGCGGTCGTCACCGCGCGCGCCTTGCGCATCCGCAGCCCGCCGAGGACGACAGCAATCATCCCTCGAGCGCGTCGATCGCGCTCCTCACCTCGCCACTCGAGACGTCGTCCAGTTCGCGCACGATCAGGCCGTCGGCAAGTAGCAGGATGCGATCGGCGACTGTCGATACCCGAGGCTCGTGGGTGACCGTCAGGATCGTCTGCCCGTAGGTCGACGCGCAGGAGCGAAGGAGCTCCAGGATCTCGTGGCCGGCCTTCGAGTCGAGGTTGCCGGTCGGCTCGTCGGCGAACAGGATCGAGGGGCGAGTGACCAGCGCCCTGGCGATCGCTACCCGCTGCTGCTGCCCGCCCGACAGCTCCGCTGGCCGATGCGCGCGGCGATCGCTCAATCCGACGTCGGCGATGACCTGATCGATCCATTCCTGGTCGAGGTTCTTGCCGGCGAGTTTGACCGGCAGCACCACGTTCTGCTCCGCGCTCAGCATCGGCAGCAGGTTGAAGAACTGGAACACGAAGCCGACCTTCTCGCGGCGCAGCAGCGTCAACTCGTCGTCGTGCATGGCCGACAGCGCGACCCCGTCGATGAACGCCTCCCCCGACGTCGGACGGTCCAGGCCGGCGAGGATGTGCAGCAGCGTCGACTTGCCAGACCCGGAAGGGCCCATCACTGCGACCAGCTCGCCCCTGACGATCGACAGCGACACCCCCGCAGCGCCTCGACCGCCGTCTCTCCCCCCCGTAGCGGCGGGTTATCTCGTTCGCGGATACCGTCGCCCGAGCGGCGAAGTCGCGCGCGCACGAACGCGGGATGGTCACCGACTCACTGGCCATTGCAGATCCCTTCGGATCGAGCCAGCGTGTCCAAAACAAACTTCGCACAAAGGCACGCCGGCGAAATCGGAATGTTCCCGAAACGTTGATGCGGGTTTCCCGCCGGTCGCTTCCGTGCCGCTCCACCCGGGGTGTCGATCGGCGGCAGCCAGACGCGTGGTTTGGGCGATTCCGATAGCGCACCTTGGCCCCGCACCGCCGCCTGGGGACGATCGCGATGTCCCTGTGAGAAGCCGCCGGCGCGGAGTTCACCGCCGGTGTCGAAGCACGGCGCTGCAGGCCGCCGAGAAGCCGACGATTGTGCCGACTGGGTGTAACCCGAAGTCGACGGCCGGTGTATTAAAGATATACGAACATACGTTCGGAAAGGAGCATCAAATGACTGCCATTGCCACCGAGCCTACGCCGACCGCGAAAACATCCGAGATTCACGTGGTCAGCATCCCGACGGCTCGCCTTGCAGGCGTCGTCGACACGACCGCGAAGCTCTCGGATGAGCTGTTGAAGTCGTTCGAGACGAGCGAGCGGGCCGCGATTGAGGCCATCGGGAAGTTCGTGATCACCATCGAGGAAACGTTGCCTCACGAAGTCACCAGCACGTCGGAGGTCGCGAAAAAGATCACCGAGTCGGGCCTCGAGATGGCTGACCGACTGGTCCACACGGAGTATGACCTGCTCCGCGATGTCGTTGACAGCGCCGCCAACTCGCTGCGCCGCCACGACGCGGCAAAGTCCATCGCCGCCTAGCGGTCATCGACCCCGAACAGCCGGCATCCGAGTGCGGCTCCACAACTATGGGAGTCGTCGCTCGGGCCGGCCGTCGGATAAGGGACGGCTCACCGCCGGCTGCATGTGCAGGCCGCTCGAGCGGCCCACGTAGATACCCCTCGGCAACTAAAGCAGGTACAACCCCGCGCGCATCGTCGCCAAATCTCGAGCCTCGAGCCGCCGTCGACCGTCGCGCCCTGGCGGGATCAGCCGGCGGGCCTGTTATGCCGCGGCAGCGAGAGTCGCCGACGTGCTTGCTATTGGCCCGCTCCGCGACGCGCTGCAAGCGCACTTGGCTGTCGCTCGCGTGGCGGAGCAGCCACCGGAGTTGGGCTCCTCGTCGCTGCTGGTGCGGACGAAAGGGAGTAGCGCTCGCGGCGGCCTGCCGCGGCCGGCAGGAGACGCCTCGTTTTCGTCCTTAACGGAAGCCGGCCGATCGCTTGCAAATCAGCGTGTCCGCGCCAGCGAGCAAGCGGAGGCGCGACGGTCGCGGGCACGACCGCCGCTAGCTGAGCGACCGGTGGCCGGCTAACACCTCGAGAAGCGCGCTCCCGCAATGGTGGCGGAGCAGCCACCGGCGCCGACGCCCGCGTCTCTGCCGGATGGGACGGTGCGACGCGAGGTCGCACGAAACGAGTGAACTACCGATTGGAGGATCAGCGGATGTGATGTCGAGCGTGTCGTTTCAGGTCCGTGCTCGACGGCCTGTCCCCGCCCTTGACCTGCGTCGGCGGCTCCTGGTCGGCGGGGTGCGGAAGCATCGGAGGGAAGCCGAAGCGGCGGCTAGTTCCATCCGGGCGGCCGCGGGCCAGGGAAGACCGGACGGGTGAATGCCATGAACCCTCGTTGATGCCTCGTCAAGCGGACCCCTGTTGATGGGTCGCTGGAGCAGGGTCAAGGGACTAGCCGCGGTAGAGCGGCAGGCGCCGGTCGGGCACGTCCTCCGGCGGGGATCAGCGCCGCCGTCCCCGGGGTATAGAGGGCACCCACCCCGGTCGCAGAGAAGTCGGCTT
>CAVTNE010000010.1:0-559015 GCA_963735965.1 uncultured Solirubrobacterales bacterium | reverse complement strand
TAGCTACATTTTGTGCGCACCGCCCGGAGTCGGCCGAGCTCCCTCGCCGCCCACCTTGTCATGGCGGGTGCAGCGCTCTTCGAGCGATGATGTTGTCGCTTTGGATAACCGAGCTGATGGCGCACCCTGGGAGCCACGATCTTCTTTATGTGCGCGCGCCAGCGGCGCAGTGCCTTAGCGCTCAGTCTCCAACCGGTCTGCGCGCGCTCGGGCCGCTGCCGATCGCCTGGCGTTTGTGGCGGAGTCTACCGGCTCGTGCGCGGCCGCTCGCGGGTGTTTATCTGCTCAAACGGTCCGCTTACAGTCCGCATCGAGTTGCCGTACCCTTCGCGAGTCCGTTGAGTCTGTTGGCAGCCACGTCTGAATATCTCATCCGGGTTGCGGCGCGTCTAACACCACCATCTGGACTTTTGCCCGCTTGGCTGAGCGAGTGCCGGTGACGCACACGTGGTTCCCGGTGCGACGCCGCCTGATATCGCGGCAGCAATCTGGTCGCACGTCAGCAGGCGAGACGGTGCCGGTCTGATGCCGATCAGCCCGACCGCAACAGTCGAGTTCAAGGGCCTGTTGCGGCGAACGCAGGCTGGGCGCCGGGGTCTTCGGCTACGTCACCCGGTTTCGATGGTTGCTTCACTTCCACGTGGCATCCTAAGGATGCTGTCAGGAGCCTGGAATATACGCGCGACGCCACGAGGCTCGGCCGGAACCGGCCGAGGTTCTCGTCGGTTGGCGCCTCGCGCACGCGGTCAACGCTGATTGCTCAGCCCCGCTGCCGATGGACGTCCGTTGTCCTGTTTCGGTCCTTCCACCCTTCCATGCTGATGGAGCGTCGGGACCTCCATCCGAAGCTCCGTCATCGGCGTCCGTCCCCGGCCCTTCGCCGCCCACGCGTGGGTGAGTTCGCGGCCGTGCCAGCTCCTTCCCAGCACCGATTCCAGAGCATGAGCGCCTCGCCGAGCTATCAGCCGTTCTGCAAAGGGCGTTGCATCTACGGCGGGACCGATGTGGCGGTTAGGGGGAGGCCCGCGTCGAACCGAGCGGGTTTCCGAACGCGATTGAGCTGAATCACCGAGGCTGGATGGAACCGACGCCGAAGACACGCGGAGAATGTAGGCTCCGATGCTGATCGGAGGTTACGGCCCTGACGCGCGTGCGGTGGTTGAGCGGGCCACGCGACGCACCGGTATGGAGCCCAGTCACGATGACTTGCTAACCCTTGCCGCTCCGACGGGATCACTGCATTGCGGCGAAGCGGGCAGCTGGCGGGTGTGGATCGCGGGCCGGCTCGATGTGAGCGATTTCGGCGAAGAGCTAGGACCCTCCCGGAGAACTGCAGCCGACACCGCCGCTGCGGCTTTGCATTGTCTGGGCGAAACAGCGCTTGCGCGGTTTTACGGGGCCTACGTGCTGGTGGCGGTGGATCGCTTCCGAGGCAAGGTTCTCGTATCCCACGATCACCTCGGGGCTCGATCCCTAACCTACACGCGGCGCGGGGAGCAGGTGCTGTTTGCGGAGCATCTTGTTGATCTGCTCGAGCTGCTGCCGGCCACTCCGCCGCCGAACCGTCTAGCCGTTGTTCAGTGGCTCGACCGTCGCTCCCTCCCGCTCGGGAGATCCCTCTTCTCTGGTATCGACCGTCTGCTGGCAGGTCACGCGCTCGAGATGTCCGAGCGGGCGATCGACGTGGTTCCGCTTCTGGCGACCGATCTTCCGTGAGCCCGAGCACGTCGCTAGAGACGAGAGTGCTGCCTTCCTCAGAGCTGCGGCATTCACAGCCGTAAATCGCGCCGCGGAGGGCCTGAAACAACCCGCGGTCCAGCTGAGTGGCGGCATCGATTCGGCGTGCGTGGCCGCCGGGCTCTCAGAGAGACGCGGCGGTAAAACGATCGCGTTGGCGCGCACCTTTCCGGGCTACCCCGACGTTGACGAGTCATGGCTGATTGAGCAGACGCCAGAGACGGCACAAGTCGAGCTGATTACCCTGCCCTACTCGGAAACACCGATCTTTCCACCGGTGCTGGATTACATAACTCGATGGTCGCTTCCACCCAGCTCCGTCAACACTGCGGTCTGGCGGCCGCTGATGGACGCTGCTCGAGCTCGGGGCGTAGATGGCTTGCTCGACGGGGAGGGTGGAGATGAGCTCTTCGGAGTGCAGCCATATCTCATCGCGGATGAACTTCGTAAAGCTCGCTTGCTTGCGTCATGGCGACTGACCGGCCAGTTGCCCGGTATCGGTGACGAGCCCTCGACACGGCTCCGCGTTCTTCGCAGGTACGGGATCAGCGGCGCAGCGCCGCGACAAGCACAGACAGCGCGGCGGCGTCTGCGCGGCCCGCGCGCCGGATTGAGCCCCTTGGTTCGAGACGAGGATGCTCGCGAGTTGATCGAGCGGGACGAACGATGGACGTGGAAGAGGGGGGACGGCCCACTGTGGTGGAGCGCGGCGGTGGACAGCCTGCTCCACGACGTTGAGCGATTGGATATCAGCGGCGACTTGCGACGAGTCTCTGTGGATTCCCAACTCGATCGGCGCCACCCATTCACGCACGACGCGCGGCTCATCGAAGCCGTGCTGTCGATCTCGCCCGAGCTGCAGTTTGACTCGGTGCGTGATCGACCCCTTCTCCGCGACAGTCTGGTTGGTCTCATCCCCGAGCAGGTGCGCACACGCTACGCCAAGAGCTATTTCAATGAACTTTCTGTCAGATCGCTGGCCGGGGCCGAGGGCGCAGGTCTCCTGGGTCGGATTTCGTCTGCAGGGGCACCGGTCCGTGCGTACGTGCGCGAGGACGTTATCGATGAAATCTCAGCACTTAGAAGTACCCGGGGAATCGCCCGGTACCGTCTGGCGGACATGTTGTTTCGTCTGGCCACCATCGACTCATGGCTGCGACACCTGAGTGACGGTGCGGTGCAACGGTAGTTCCCGCCGGGCCTGAAGCGATGACTCGTACTTTCTCTGCACTTGCCAGCGCACATGAGGTGCTGGATCATTCTCCCGACCAATCGACTCTTAAGGAGCAATGCTGATGAGCGAAGACGTCCGTGCCGGCAAGCAGTACGAGAAGCCGCATATCGTCGACCATGGCGACCTCACTGATCTCACGGCCGCCCACACGACGGGCCCTATCTTCGACGGGAACTTCACGGTCGGTCAGCCAATCCCACCGAACATCGCGACCAATCCGTAGGGATTCGCAGCCTTCACGAGCACCTCTTCACCGGAGCCGGTCCTCCGGACGGGGGGTGGCCCTTCTGCTTCCATGTATCTTCTCGCGCGGTGAGGTTGCCTATACCGGCCGTTCGGCTGCTGCACGATAACGTCGGGCTGTGGCCTCAGGCACTGGCGGCTCTCAATGGACAGGCCACAATTGTCGACGAGCCAAACCCCCCGTCGAGCGCCGAGGCGATCGGCATCGTTACCTGGACGCGTGCGACGCGCACCGAGGTATCGGAGCTTCCCGCGCTCCGAAAGCTCCATGCTGGCCCGCTCGTCGCGATCCTTGCCGAACTGCCGTCGACTCGGGGTTCTCGCGCCGTCGCAGCACGCGTTGACGGCTCGGTTCTGAAGGCAGAGCTCGACCGCTCTCTCTTGCCGACGCTGTCGGCTGTGTCGGTCGGCCAGTGCGTTGTGCCTCGCGTGCTTAGGCAGCTCGTGGACCGTCCTTCGCTATCTCCTCGCGAGCGCCAAATCCTGGCGATGGTGGTGCTCGACTTCTCGAATGCCGAAATTGCCCGGAAGCTGGTGGTTACCGAGAGCAACGTGAAGAGCCACCTCACCTCGGCTTTCGGCAAGCTAGGCGTCACGTCCCGTAACGCAGCGGCGGAGCTGATTCTGGATGCGGAGAGTGGTCTCGGACCGGGGATCCTTCGGATATCGGCTGAGGAGTGACCCGGCGGCTGCGGGCTCAGATCGTCCGTTGCCTACGCCGAGCGCGTCGAAGCTCCGCCAGACCTGCCGGCACATTCACGGCAAGCCAGGCCCATCGCAGCGGGTAGGAAGCAAGCAGCCCGGCTGTTCCCCGCCGGGCCAGGGGTGTCCACCAGCGCATGAACCTAGGGTTCGGTACCAGCTCCCTTCGAACGAGCGACGCCCTCCGGCGTACGCTCAGCCCCGGAGCCAAGAGCTCAAGGAGCCCTTCGGCTGTAGCAACTCCGCGGGCTCTTACCTCAAACCTCACTGAGCGCACCTCACCGATGCCGAGCCTTCGGATGAGCATTGATCCTTCTGGGAGGCGTCGAAGACCCGCGGCGAAGGCCGCCAGGCCCCCCAGCTCGTCCGCGAGGCTGGCGGCCTCGCCCCACTCGAGCGGATCCGCACGTTCGATGCCTCGTCTCAAGTCTTCGAGCGGCTTTGTCGTCGGATGCATCTGATGATGCGCCGAATGCAAAGCGAGATGCATCAGCACAGCTGGGCGAGAAGGCACCGCGACGGTACGTCCACCGACTTCCTGAGTGCCGGCGGTCGCCCAGAGACAGTTCCAAACGTCTTCGGGCGCCGCCTCCAAGCCGTCGATCGTGGAGTGGAGGTCGACGTATTCGGAGCCCCGACTATAACCTGTTCCCGCGAGCGACTCCATGCGAGGATGCCCCATCGGTGCGAGGTAATCCCGAAAGCCTCGTTGAACCAGGAGGGCGACTGCGCGGTCCCAGTCTGAGCGGGCGACCAACAGATCGGAATCGCCGTAGTTGCGCACGGTCCCTCCGTAGAGCCATTCACCGATCACCGGACCCTTCATGAGCATGCAGCGGATCCCGGCGTCCGAGAACAGCGTCGTCACTTCGGCGGTGAGGCGATCGACCAGGAGGTTGCGCACGGCGGCGGCGCGAAGCGCCGGAGACAGCCCGTCGGTCGACATCGCGCTGATAGTAGAACCGGCTCCGGAGAGCGTCGCCACTACCCGGGACGGTGCACCGGAATCAGGCGCCTTTCCCGGTGCAACTCAGTTTCAACTCCGCTCACGCAGAGTTGAGTTCCCGGAGCCTCGGCACGTAGCGGTTTACGACGCGATGGAGTTCATTCGCCCGGACCTGCAGGCCATCTGCTACGGGATCGCAATGTCGGTGGGCTCGCCGCTACTGGCCGAGGGAGCGCAAGGAAGCGGATGGCGCTACCGAACAGCCGGATCCTCATCAACCAGCCTCCGGCGGGTTCGACGGCGGTCGAGCGAATTCGAGAATCGCGGCCCCGAGGTGCTCGCGCTGCGCCTCGCGTGAGAAGCGTCGCTCACGGTCTGGTCGACGAACGAGATCCACGCCAAGCCACCTGGTCAGGAGCTTGACCGGGTGTCGCCGACATGGAGCGCGACCGTTACTTCACGGGTGAGCGCAATTCCGCCCGGATTACGGAATCTCACCATGGGACCCTACTCCTAACGAGCCTTGCTGGGCGGAATCAAGTTGTTGTTGCAGCGCTTGATCGAGAGGAGTTGCAATGGTCAAGCCGAGGCGGCGCAGGTCGGATCGCACTGGTCGCCCGATGATGGGCTCGCCGGGCGGCCGCCGGCGGGTGGCTCGAACGGCGTGGCGGCGCGCAACTTGTTCCTGAGCTCCCCGAACGGCGCTGTCAGATAGGCATCGCGAGCCACTCGACGCGGCGCGGCGTAGCCGTGACTCGCCACCGCCCCAGGTACTCTGCGGGCATGCAACTGGACCGCATGATCGGTGGTTTGCCGGCTAACGCCATCGGTTTGGAGATCAGCAACCTGGCCTACGACACCCGCGCCGTCGGCGCCGGGACGCTGTTCTTCTGCGTGCCCGGGTTCACGCGGGACGGCCACGAGTTCGCGCCGGAAGCGATCGCCAGGGGCGCGGTGGCGCTCGTCGTGGAGCGCCCCCTCAACCTCGGCGTTCCGGAGATCCGGGTGCCGAGCGTCCGGGCCGCCATGGCGCCGGCGGCGGCGGCGTTTTACGGCGACCCGACCGCGACCCTACAGACCGTAGGCGTCACGGGCACGAACGGCAAGACGACCACCGCGTTCCTGGTTCAGGCCCTGCTGGAAGCGGATAGACGCCAGACTGGCCTACTGGGCACGGTCAAGAGCGTGATCGCCGGGACCGAGCGCCCGGTGGAGCGCACGACGCCCGAGGCGATCGACCTCCAGCGGACCTTCCGCGAGATGCTCGAAGGGGGAGACGTGGCGTGCGCGATGGAGGTCTCCTCGCACGCGCTCGACCTGCACAGAGCCGATGCGATCCACTTCGCGGTGGCGATCTTCACCAACCTGACCCAGGACCATCTCGACTTCCACGGCACGATGGAGGCGTACTTCGAGGCCAAGCGCCGCCTGTTCACAAACGGGCGCGCGCGGCACGCCGTCGTCAACGTCGATGACCCGTACGGCGCGCGGCTGGCCAAACAGACCCCCGACGCGATCACGTTCGCGGTGGAGAACGACGCCACGTATCGCGCGAGCGACGTCACCACCGACCTGACCGGGTCGCGCTTCACAGTCCACGGGCCTGACGGGATCAGCGAGGTCCGGTCCCCGCTGCCCGGGCTGTTCAACGTTTACAACGTCCTCGGGGCGCTCGCGGCGGTCCGCGCGCTGGGCGTTTCCGCCGAGACGGCAAGAGCCGCCATCGAGACCGCCGGGAGCGTTCCGGGACGGTTCGAACCGGTCGACGCCGGCCAGGACTTCGCCGTGCTGGTCGATTACGCGCACACGCCGGACTCGCTCGAGAACGTGCTGCGCGCCGCCCGGGGGCTGGTAGACGGCCCCCGACCCGAAAAGGGCCGCGTCCACGTCGTGTTCGGATGCGGCGGCGACCGCGACCGGGGCAAGCGGCCGTTGATGGGCGAGATCGCGACCAGACTGGCAGACCGTGTGATCGTGACCTCGGACAACCCGCGGTCCGAGGACCCGGAGGCGATCATCGAAGAGATCCTCGTGGGCACCGGATCGGACATCGAGCACGACGCCGATCGCCGCGCCGCGATCCACACGGCGATCGCCGGCGCGGGACCCGGCGACGTGGTTGTGATCGCGGGCAAGGGACACGAGCAAGGGCAGGAGTTCGAAGGCGGACGCAAGATCCCGTTCGACGACGTGACCGTCGCCCGGGAGACCCTGGCAGCCGTGCTAACCGCGTCGTAACGGTCCGACACCGCGTCCTAACCGCCCGACCCGGCCAGTACCCTCCCGAATCAGAGCATGAGGACCTGGACACCCGAGCAACTGGCACGGGCGGCAGGGGCCCGGCTCGTCGCGCCGCCGCCCGTCGCGACGGGTCCCGAGCGCGCGGTCATCGACTCGCGCGAGGCCGGCCCCGGATCGCTGTTCATAGGCCTCGAGGGCGAGAACGACGACGGCGGCCGGTTCGCGCCGCAGGCGCTCGCCGCCGGCGCGTGGGGGGTGTTGACGACGCCCGAGCACGCTGAGGCCGCCAGGTGCGCCGTGCCCGGCGCGCTGATCGCCGCCGACGACCCGCTCAGGGCGATGCAGCGCCTCGCCACCGCGTGGCGCCGCGACCTGAATGCAAAGGTGATCGGCGTCACCGGGTCGACGGGCAAGACCTCGACCAAGGATCTGCTGCTGGCGCTGCTCACGCCCCACCGCCGCACCGTCGCCTCTCGCGCCAACTTCAACACCGAGATCGGTCTGCCGCTCGAGATCCTGGCCGCGCCCGCCGGAACCGAGGTGCTCGTGCTCGAGATGGCGATGCGCGGCGCCGGCCAGATCGCCGAGCTCGCCGAGATCGCCGAGCCCGACGTGGGCGTGATCGTCAGCATCGGCCCGGTCCACCTCGAGTTCCTCGGGACGATCGAGGCGATCGCCGCGGCCAAGGCTGAGCTCCTCGCCGGTATGCCTCCAGGGGGCACCGCGATCGTTCCCGCCGACGAGCCGCTGCTCGACCCGCACCTGCGCACCGATCTCGAGACGATCACGTTCGGGGACGGGGGAGACGTCCGTTTGAAGCGATCCGAACCCGGCGAAGTCGAGATCGACCTCGCCGGCCAGAAGATCGTGCTCGAGGTGCCGTTCACCCAGTCGTACCTGCGGCGCAACCTGCTTGCGGCGGTCGCCGCCGCCCGCGCGGTCGGCGTCACTCCGGAGGGCGGCGTCGCGCTCGAGCTCACCGTCGGCCGGGGCCAGCATCTGACGCTGCCCGGCGGTGCGACGTTGATCGATGGCTGCTACAACGCCAACCCCATGTCGATGCGCGCGGCCCTCGAGGACCTGGTGCAGACCGCGGCGCGCACCCCCGACGCCCGGCCGGTCGCGGTGCTCGGCGACATGCGGGAGCTCGGACCGACCGCACGCGACTATCACGTCGAAATCGGAGAGCAGGTCGCGCAAGCCGGCGTCGAGCTCCTGGTCACAGTCGGATCGCTCGCCGAGGCGATCGGCGAGCCTTTCGGAGGCGAGGTTCATTCGGTTCCGGACGCCGCGGCCGCGGCTGAGTTGGTGCCCGAGCTCGTGCGTCCCGGCGACATCGTGCTGGTCAAGGGCTCGCTCGCGGTGGGACTCAAGGCAGTCTGCCGGGCGCTGACGAGCGAGAGCAGGCCGAGTCGCGGCGCTGGGGCGCACGCCTGATGGGCTCGATCTCCGGTCGGGTCCTGATCGCGGGGACCGCGTCGCTGTTGATGTGCCTGTTCCTCAGCCCCAAGTTCATCGAGTTCCTGCGCCGTCGGGAGTTCGGTCAGAACATCCGCGAGGAAGGGCCGGCGGGACACAAGACCAAGGCCGGGACGCCGACGATGGGCGGGATCATCATCATGATCGCGTTCGCGGTGCCGTTCCTGATCCTGTCCACGCGCGACTGGGCGTCCAGGGGAGTGCTCGGCGCCACTCTGGCGTGTGCCGCGCTCGGCTTCGCCGACGACTGGACGAAGATCGTCAAGCGCCGCTCGCTCGGGCTGCGCGCGCGGACCAAGCTCGTGGTCACGATCGCGATCTCGCTCGGGCTGTGGTGGGTCGCGACCCAGAAGGCGCACGTGAGCGAGTCGATCAGCCTCCGGTTTGTCGACGCAAGCGTCGATCTTGGACCGCTGTACCCCGTGCTGATCTACCTCGTGGTGGCGGGAACCACCAGCGCGGTGAACCTGACCGATGGGCTCGACGGGCTCGCCGCCGGCTGTTCGGCGATCGTGCTGTTGGCCTACATCGGGATCACCTTCATCACCGACGGCCAAACCGACCTGACCGTGCTCGCGGCCTGCATGGTCGGCGCCTGCATCGGCTTCTTGTGGTTCAACAGCTTCCCGGCCAGCATTTTCATGGGCGACACCGGCTCGCTCGGCATCGGCGGCGCGATCGCGGGCCTCGCGGTCATGACCAACACCGAGGTCCTGCTGATCCTGCTCGGCGGGATCTTCGTGATCGAGGCGCTGTCGGTGCTGATCCAGGTGTTCTCGTTCCAGCTGTTCCGAAAGCGCGTGTTCCTGATGGCGCCGATCCACCACCACTTCGAGCTGCAAGCCTGGTCCGAGACCAAGATCATCCTGCGCTTCTGGATCGTCGCGGCGGCGTGCGCCGCGATCGCCTTCACGGTGTACCGCCTCAGCATTCGGGGATGACGCCCAAGCCGCGGCCCCCGCTGCCGCCGGGGCCGTATCTGGTCGTCGGGCTGGCTCGTTCAGGTGTCGCCGCGGCCCTCGCGCTCCGGACTCGGGGACTTACGGTGACCGGTGTGGACGCCGGCAAGGCCGACGATCCGGCGCTCGCAAAAGCCGCGGGCAGGCTTCGCGAGGCGGGCGTCGAAGTACGCCTGGATGCGTCAGGCGTCGATCTTGCCGCCCGCGCCAGGACGCTCATCAAGAGCCCTGGTGTACCCCGAGACGCGCCTGCGATCACGGCGGCGCGATCCCGCGGGCTCACCGTACTCGGCGAGCTCGAGTTCGCATGGCGGCTCATCCCCAATGAGTTCGTGGCCGTGACGGGGACCAACGGGAAAACGACCACAACCGAATGGATCGCCCACGTCTACCGTGAGGCCGGGCTGCCGGTGGCGGTGGCCGGCAACGTTGGCACCGCGGCGTCGTCGCTGATCGGCCGGCTCGATGACGATGTCACCGTCGTGTGCGAGGCGTCCTCGTTCCAGCTCGAGGACGCGGTGGCGTTCTCGCCGGAGGCCGCCGTTCTTCTGAATCTGTCCCCCGACCACCTCGACCGCCACGGCACGTACGAGGAATACGTGGCGGCCAAACTGAGGATCTTCGCCAACCAGGGCAACGACGACATCGCAGTCGCCGCCGCTGACCTCGGGATCGAGGATCTCGGCGGCTGCGCACGCCGAGTGCTGTTCGGCTCGGGGCCCGGCCCGGAGCTGTCGGAGCGCGCCGGCCATCTGTGGTGGTCCGAGCAGCCGATTATCCGCGTCGACGAGATCGCGCTTCCGGGCGCTCACAACGTCCAAAACGCGATGGCGGCCGCCGCCGCTTGCCTCGCCCGCGGCATCGAGGTCGAGGCAGTCGCCACCGGACTGAGGACATTCGCCGGGGTCCGGCACCGGCTCGAGCGCGTCGCGGTCGTAGACGGCGTGGCGTGGATCAACGACTCGAAGGCGACCAACGTCGCGAGCACGATCGTCGCGCTGGAGGCGTTCGACAGCCCGATCCACCTGATCGCCGGCGGGCGCGGCAAGCAACAGGACTTCTCGCCGCTGGCGGCTCTGGTCGCCGAGCGCTGCCGCGCGGTGTACCTGATCGGCGAGGCGGCCGGCGAGCTCCGGGAGGCGCTGCTGGGGGCCGGGGTTCCGGTGCACCAGGCCGGGGATCTCGCCTCAGCGGTCGCGGTCGCGCGCGGCACCGCGGTCGCCGGCGAGGTCGTGCTGCTTTCGCCTGCGTGCGCGAGCTTCGATCAGTACTCGGACTTCGAGGCCCGTGGCGACCATTTCCGCGCGCTCGTGGAGGCCGCCTGATGGCCCGCGCCGCGACGCCGGCCGCCTCCGCCGCGGCCCGTGAGTCGGCTCGGGGACGCACGGCACGGGCCGGCAAGCGCTCGCGGCCGGCGTCGCGGCGCGTGCCGCCGCCGCTCGAGCACCGCATCCTCATGACAGCGACCCTGTGCCTGCTGGCGTTCGGCGCGGTGATGGTCTACAGCGCGTCCTCGCCCCTCGGCGTGCTCTCCACCGGCGGTAGCGGCGCCGGCGAGTTCGTCCGCTACCTCATGTTTGGGGCGCTCGGCCTGGTCGCGATGCACGTGTTCGCGCGCCACGGCCTCGAGATCTTGACCCCCAAGCTGGTCAATTGGCTGCTGGGGGTGTCGTTTCTACTGCTGCTGCTTGTACTGGTTCCGGGCTTCGGCGTCGACATCAACGGCGCGCGTCGCTGGTTCGCCGCCGGGCCGATCCAGTTCCAGCCCTCCGAGCTGATGAAGTTCGCCCTGGTCGTCTACGTCGCGCGCTACCTGGCCGACCATCCCAAGCGGATGCGGAGCTTCAAGCAGGCGGTGGCCCCGATCGCCGTGCTGGCCGGGCCGGCGTGCCTGCTGATCGTCGTCGAGCCCGACCTGGGCACGACGCTCGTGGTGGCGCTGTCGATCGCGGCGCTGCTGGTCGCGGCGGGGATGCCGATGCGGTATGTCGCGCTGCTCGCGGGAATCGTCGCAATCGGCGTGATCCTGCTGGCCACGGCCCAGCCGTACGAGCGAGCTCGACTGACCTCGTTCCTTCACCCGTGGGCGGCCGCGACCAAGTCCGGCGCCGGGTACCAGGCGGTTCAGGGGCAGATCGCGCTCGGGTCGGGAGGGCTGTTCGGTGTCGGACTCGGGCGCTCGGTGCAGAAGATCTTCTACCTCCCCGAGGCTCAGACCGACTTCATCCTCGCGGTGATCGGCGAGGAGCTGGGCGTACTCGGCATCTTCGGGGTCGTCTGCCTGTACGGGATGCTCGCCTACGCCGGCCTGCGCACCGCCCGCCGTGCCGCGGATCGGTATGCGAAGCTGCTGGCGACCGGTCTGACCTCGCTGATTCTTTGTCAGGGGATCCTCAACATCTTCGTCGTCCTCGGCATCGCCCCGCTGACGGGCGTTCCGCTGCCGTTCATCTCCTACGCGCCTACGAACCTGTGCGTGCTCCTCGCCGGCGTCGGGCTGCTGCTCAACATCTCTCGCCCGGGACTGCGCGTCGTCCGGAACCCGAAGCCGAAGAAAGTTGAAAGCGCCGCGGATCGTGATCGGCGCCGGCGGGACCGCGGGGCACGTCGTGCCGGCGCTGGCGGTGGCCGACGCGCTGCGGGCTGACGGCGCCGAGGTCACGTTCGTCGGTGGGGATCGCGCCGAGCTCGAGCTCGTTCCGGCAGCGGGATACGACCTGCGCACGCTGCGCGTAATGCCGCTGCCGCGCGGGCGGCCGGTCCAAGCGGCGCGGGCGGCCACGGTCGCCGGTGCCGCGGTGCGCGACGCCCGGGCGATCGTGCGCGAGCTTCGGCCGGCCGCGGTCCTCGGGGGTGGCGGCTACGTCGCCGGGCCGGTGGGGCTCTCAGCGGTGCTCTCGCGGCTCCCGCTCGTGCTGACCGAGGCCGACAGCCATCTCGGGCTGACCAACCGGCTGCTCGCGCCGTTCGCGCGGCGGGTATGTCTGGCGTTCCCGATCGAGGGCCGCGACAGCTCGCGCTACCTGGTCACCGGACGGCCGGTCCCGGCGCCCGCCACCGATCGGCCCGCGGCTAGGGCGCGGTTCGGGATCGGGGAGAGCGAGTCGTGCGTGTTGGTGTTCGGTGGATCGCAGGGGGCGCGCTCGATCAATCGGGCCGCGGTCGAGGCGTTCGCAGGCGCGCGCTTTCGCGTGCTCCACGCCGCCGGCGAACGAGACCTCCGCGACCTGGAGGACCTGCACGCGCCGGGACCGCACTACGACCTGCGCGGCTATATCTCGTCCTTCGGCGAGGCGCTGCTCGCCAGCGACCTCGTCGTCGCCCGCGCCGGCGGCTCGATCTTCGAGATCGCCGCCCACGGCAAGCCCGCCGTGCTCGTGCCCTATCCGTACGCCACCGCCGACCATCAGACCGCCAACGCGAGCTTCATGGAACGCGCCGGTGCCGCCGTGGTGATCCCGGACTCCGAGCTCACGCCCGCGCGACTCGCGAACGAGGTCGGGCGCCTGCTCTCCGACCCCGGGCGGCTGGCGGCGATGGCGCGCGCGTCGGCGGCATTGGCCCGCCCGCACGCGGCCCACGACATCGCCCACGAGCTGCTGGCGGCGGCGCGCTTTGTATAGCCTCGGCCCGGAAATACCCCCGAATCGAGGTGGAAGGATGCTGTTCGGCCAGGAGCATGTCAGGCGGTATCTGCAGACCGATGGCGCCGAGGGACACGACTGGCAGGGGACGACGGTGTTGATCCTGACGACCACCGGCAGACGCTCTGGCGCGGAGCGGAGCACGCCGCTGATCTATGGAAAGCACGGCGACGACTACGTGGTGGTGGCGTCGAAGGGGGGCGCCGAGGAGGACCCGTCGTGGTACCTGAACCTGTCGGCTGCGCCGGCGGTAATGGTGCAGGTGCGCGGGGACCGGTTCAAGGCGCACGCCCGCACGGTGTCGTCCGACGAGAAGCCTGAGCTGTGGAAATTGATGACCGCAGCGCTGGCCGGCGTACGACGAGTACCAGCACAAGACGACCCGTGACATCCCGGTCGTCGTGCTCGAGCGCGAGGGGTGACCCCACCCGCCGAGGACTGGTCCGCGCGGCGGCTCCACTTCGTCGGCATCGGCGGGGCGGGAATGAGCGGGCTCGCGATCATCGCCCGCGAGCTCGGCGCTCAGGTCACCGGCTCGGACCGCACTGAGTCGAGCTACACCGGTCGCCTGCGCGAGCACGGGATCGAGCCCGCGCTCGGTCACCGGGCCGAGAACGTCCCCGCCGGCGCGGAGGTCGTCTTCTCGACGGCCGTGCCTCCCGACAACCCGGAACGGGTGGCGGGGGCCGGTCGCGAGCTTCACCGCTCGGAACTGCTGGCGCAGATTGCGTCGCTCCGCCGGTGCCTGGCGGTCACCGGCACCCACGGCAAGACCACGACCGCGGCGATGATCGTCCACATCCTCCGGGAATGCGGGCTCGATCCGGCGTACGTCGTCGGCGGCGAGCTCGGCGACACCGGGGTCAACGCCGGGTGGGGCGGCGGCGATTGGATCGTCGTCGAAGCCGATGAGTCCGATCGCTCCTTGCTGCAGCTCTCGCCCGATGTCGCCGTCCTGACCAACGCCGAGCTAGACCATCACTCGACCTACAGCTCGCGTCTCGACCTCGAGGAGACGCTGCGTGAGTTCATGGGGCGTGCGGCGACCGGAGCCGTCGTGTGGGACCGGTCCGAGCTGGTCGCGCTGTGCCCGCCCGGGGCGCTCGCGTACGACGCCGCCGACACCGCGATGTCCCCGCGGGGATCGCGTTTTCACTGGCGCGGGATCGAGGTGTCCCTGAGCGTCCCCGGGGCCCACAACGCCGTCAACGCGGCGGGGGCGCTGACCGCCTCGGCGCTGGCCGGCGCCGACCCGGAGCCGGCCGCGGCCGCGCTGGCGTCGTTCCGCGGGGCTCGACGTCGGTTCGAGTTGCTCGGGACCACCGAAACCACAGTCCCCGTCTACGACGACTACGCCCATCACCCGACCGAGGTCGCGGCCACGATCGCCGCGGCCCGGACGCTCGCGCCGGCGCGACTCGTGGCCGTGTTCCAGCCGCACCTGTACTCGCGCACGCGCGCCCTTTCGCGCGAGTTCGGCCGCGCGCTGGGCGGCGCCGACATCGCGGTGGTGCTCGCGGTCTACCCGGCGCGCGAGCGCGCCGAGGACTTCCCCGGCGTCGACGGACACCTGATCGCCGCCGCCACGGCCGATGCGGCGGAGGGGCGGACGGTGGCGTGGATGCCGACGATGGAGGACGCCCGACGGTATCTCTCGGCGACGCTCCGCGAGGGCGACCTCTGCCTGGCGATGGGAGCGGGCGACATCGATTCGCTGTCGCGGTCGCTGGTGTCATAACGCGGCCGCCGGACTGCTATCTACGCTGATCCCGATGCCTGCGCTGCCCTCCGGGGTCACACGCGACTACCCGCTGGCCCGCCTGACAACGATCCGCACGGGCGGACCGGCCGAGCTGTTCGCGCGCCCGGAGTCGCTCGGGCAGCTCGAGCGGCTGCTGGCGTGGGCCGCGGACGAGGGGCTCGAGGTAGGGGTCGTGGGCTCGGGGTCGAACCTGCTGGTGGCGGACGCGGGCGTCCGCGGACTAGTCCTGAAGCTGGACAAGGAGCTGAGCACGATCGAACTCGACGGAACGCAGATTCACTGCGGGGGCGGAGCGCGCCTTCCGGCGGTCTCGGCGCGGGCCGCGCAAGCCGGGCTGACCGGGATCGAGTTCGGGGTCAATATCCCGGGGACGGTCGGCGGGGCCGTTCGCATGAACGCCAACGCGTACGGCGGCGAGCTGGCCCGGGTGCTCGAATGGGTTGACGTGTCCGGCGCCACGGGGACCGAGCGACGGGTTCCAGAGCAGCTCGGCTTCGCCTACCGCCGCTCGAGCCTGGGCGCCGGCGAGGTCGTCGCCCGGGCATCGTTCGCGTTGGCGCCGGCGGCCAGCGACGACGTCAAGGCGACGCTGGCCGACATGCGGGCCCGCCGCAAGGCCGCTCAGCCGTCCGGGATCAAGACGTTCGGCTCGACGTTCAAGAACCCCGACGACCCGCGCGCCGAGAACCGGACCGCCGGTCAGCTCCTCGACGCCGCGGACTGCCGCGGCATGCGGATCGGGGGCGCCGGGTTCTCCGCCAAGCACGCCAACTTCATCGAGAACCACGGCGACGCCACCACCGCCGACGTCATCGCGGTGATGGCCGAGGGTCGCAGGCGCGTCAAGGAGCGGTTCGGCGTCGAGCTCGAGCCCGAGGTGCAGGCGCTGGGGCCGGTCGAGTTCCCCGCCGACTGGAAGCGAGCATGATCGTCGCCAAGGGACGGGTACGGCTTCGGGTGAAGGTGATCGCGGGTGCGGTGGCCTTGCTCGCCGTGCTCGCCGGAGCGTGGGTGTGGCTCCGGGACTCCTCGCTCGTAGCCGTCGAGCGCGTGACCGTGACCGGCGCGGCGGGTCCCGACGCCGGCCAGATCCGCTCGGCGCTCGGCCTCGCGGCGCGCAACATGACGACGCTCGACGTTCAGCTGTCACAGCTCCGGACGGCCGTCGCGCCCTACCCGGTGGTCAAGAACCTGCGGGTCTCGACGCAGTTCCCGCACGGGATGCGGATCCAGGTCATCGAGCTTCTGCCGGTCGGCGCGCTCACCGCCGGCGGAGAGACGGTCGCCGCCAGCGCCGACGGCACGCTCGTTCACGACGTGCCCACGGGCTCGCTGCCCGCAGTGCCGGTGCAGTCGTTCCCGGGAGGCTCGCGGGTAACCGACCAGAACGCCTTGGGTGCGCTCGAGCTGCTCGCCGACGCCCCGCCTCGCCTCCAGCCGAAGATCAGCCAGGTGACCACCAGCCCGCCCCACGGCCTGGTCGTCCAGCTCCGCTCGGGCCCGAGCATCTACTTCGGCCCGGCCGGAGACTTCGAGGCGAAGTGGGGGGCGGCGGCCGCGGTCCTCGCGGCGCCGGGCTCGGCGGACGCCTCCTACGTCGACGTGAGCGACCCGGAGCGGCCGGCCGCGGGCGTCAGCTCCCAGGCGCTGTCGGCGGCGGGGCTGGCCACGAGCGGGAACGGTTCGCAGACGGCCGTGACGGCTTCGAGCCCGGCCGCGTCGACCGGGGCCGGCGCATCGGCGGGCGCGACGGGCCAGGCAGCGTCGCCATCGCAGGCTTCGAGCGCGACGCCAGGAGCCTAACCCTCAAGTCGAGCTTTACTGTCAAAAATCGGCAACTCTTACACGCCCATCGAGGGTTGGGCGTTCTGCAACGATGCTTGCGTCCGGGCGGGAAACGTTGACTTCCCGCAACTCCAGGGAATAACGTGCGAAACTCCCGCTAAGAGCGACTGCCCACAAAACGCTCAACGCTAACTCAAGGGTCGGACGGTCACGAATGGAAAGCGGTAGCTACCTCGCAGTTATCAAAGTCGTCGGCGTCGGCGGCGGCGGCACCAATGCGGTCAACCGCATGGTGGATGCCGGCCTCCGAGGCGTCGAGTTCATCGCCTGCAACACCGATGCCCAGGCGCTCGCGATGTGCGACGCCGACATCAAGCTGAACATCGGCCACGAGCTGACCAAGGGCCTCGGCGCCGGCGCCAACCCGGACATCGGACAGGGCGCGGCGGCCGAGTCCCGCGACGAGATCAAGGAGGCGCTGAAGGGCGCCGACATGGTGTTCGTCACCGCCGGCGAGGGCGGCGGCACCGGTACGGGCGCGGCGCCGGTGATCGCGGAGATCGCCAAGAACGAGATCGGCGCGCTGACCGTGGGGTGCGTTACCCGGCCGTTCGCGTTCGAGGGCACCGCGCGCGCCCGTCAGGCCCAGGACGGGATCAACAAGCTGCGGGAGAACGTCGACACGCTGATCGTGATCCCGAACGAGAAGCTGCTGGCGATCGTCGAGCGCCGCACGACGATCCTCGACGCCTTCCGTGAGGCCGACAACGTCCTGCGCCAGGGCGTGCAGGGCATCACCGACCTGATCACGATTCCCGGCCTGATCAACCTCGACTTCGCCGACGTCCGCACGATCATGCACGACGCGGGCACCGCGCTCATGGGCATCGGCAACGCCGGCGGCGAGAACCGCGCCGCCGAGGCCGCCAAGGCCGCGATCTCCTCGCCGTTGCTGGAGGAGTCGGTCGAGGGCGCCACCGGAATCCTGCTGAACATCACTGGCGGTCACGACCTCGGGCTGTTCGAGGTCAACGAGGCCGCGGAGATCGTCCAGAGCGCCGCCGATCAGAACTCGAACATCATCTTCGGGGCCGTGATCGACGACTCGATGGGCGACGAGGTCCGGGTCACGGTGATCGCCACCGGCTTCGACCACCGCTACGCCCGGCCGAGCCAGGCCCGCGAGTCGACGCGCCGGCGCGGCAGGGATCGCGACGTGACGATGGACGAGGATCAGCGGTCCTCGCTCGAGATCCGCGACGACGAGATCGACATCCCGTCGTTCTTGAAAGATCGCTGACACTTGGCGGGCGGCGCCGGCGCCGCGGCGCAACCCTGCCCGTCTTTCGTTGTTGTAGGTCCGTCAGACGTTACGGCCGACAACTGATGCAAGGTGGGGCCCCGCGCGCCGCGGTGCTCGCAGTGGGCGCTCTTCTGGTGCTCGCGAGCCCGGCGCTGGCGCAGCCGTCGCCGGCTCCGCCGACCGTAATCGACGGTCCCAGCGCGGCGATCTCGGGTCTCGGCGGCATGTCGGTGGCGCGTGACGGGACGGGCGGTCTCGTCTACCTGAAGACGGTGGCCGGGCAGCCGCGCGTGTTCGTCTCCCGCCTGGAGAGCGGACAGTTCCAGGCCCCGCAGGAGGTCGATGGCTTGCTTCCGGCCGGCTCGTCGGAGCCCGTCATCGCGGCGGGGAACGGGGGAGTGCTCCTCGTGGCCTTCGTAAACAGCGGGGTGCTTTACGTGGTCGACGCGGCGGGCCCATCGTCGCCGTTCGGCACGCCCGATGGTCTGGCCTCGGGCGCGAGCAGCCCTTCGCTTCAGATGAGCAACTTCGGCAAGGCCTACCTGGCGTTCACGGCCGTCGACGGGGCGGGGCACGACGTAAGGGCCGCGTACTACTACAACGGGGCGTGGGCGGTCGAAGGGGCGCCGCTGAACGTCACTCCCGCCGACGATGCCGGCACCGGCGCCGGAGTGCCCCAGGTCGCCACCGCCGGCGACGGCGTCGCGATCGTGACCTGGGGCGAGGGCGGCCACGTGTACTCGCGGCGCGTGTGGGGGACGGCACCAAGCGTGGTCGACGAACAGGCCGACGTCCCGTCGGTGTCGGGTTGCGCCGAGGTCTCCGCGGGTGAGCCGCAGGTCGCGGCCGGGGGCGACTCTTCGTACGCCGACGTGGCCTTCCAGGAGCGGGTGTCGTGTAGCGGCCTGCAGCAGACGCGGGTGCTGATGAACCGGCTCCAGGGTTCGCAGTACGACGGCGTCGTGACGACGGACGGGCTCTCGACTCCGGGGACGTCGAGCGCGGAGGACCCTGACGTCGCGATGACGGAGTACGGGCAGGGTTTCGTCACCTCGGCCGGCCAGTCGTCAAACGCCGTCGTCGCGATGGAGCTCGGCAATAACGGCGCGCCCGGGACCGTGCTCCAGATCAACAGCCTGCCGGCGAGCGCGGCGTCGTACCCGGTTCCCGGGGTCGCGGGCATCTTCTCGGACCTGATCGCCTGGCAGCAGACTCCGGGGACGGCGGGACCGGCCGAGATCCGCATCCGCTACGAGCCGAGGGCCTCGACGCTCGGCCCCGAGCTCGTCGTGTCGAACCCGGCCTCGGGTCCGACCGACGCCGCCCGCGGGCTGGCGGCCACGGGCGACGGCGGCGGCGACGCCGCGGTTGCTTGGGTGCAGGGCACCGGCGCCTCGAGCGAGATCGTCGCCGACCAGCTCTATCAGCCGCCGGCTGCGGCGACCGTGTCGAAGACGGTTGCCTACTCGCGAAGCACTCAGCCGGTGCTGAGCTGGACGCCGTCCAGCAGCCGGTGGGGACCGTTCACCTACACGGTCACCCTCGACCGCACGCAGCTCGGGCAGACGGGCGCGGGCTCGCTCCGGGTCCCGGTCGCGCTCCGGAACGGTTCGCACACCTGGTATGTGACCACGAGCAATCCGGCCGGCCTCACCGCGGGCTCGAGGATCGGGAAGGTATTCGTGGACACGGTGCCGCCGGTGCTGAAGGTGGCCGAGTCGGGTCCGAGACGTGTCGGCTCACAAGAGGTCGTCGGGCTCTCCTACCATGACCCCGCGCCGGCGTCCGGCATCGCGAAGTTGACGATCCGCTGGGGGGACGGGACGCTGACGCGCGTCAGGCCCGGCACCCACCGCGTCGTCCACACCTATCGCCGGGCGGGTGAGTACAAGGTTACGGTCACGGTCGCGGACCGCGCGGGCAACCCGAAGACGGTGGTCCGGCGCATCAAGATCTCGAACTCGAGCACCCCGGGCAAGCGCGGATGATCCGGCGCGCGGTCGTTCTGGGGGCGCTTCTCGCGCTCGGCGTGAGCGGTGTCGCCCGCGCGCAGGGACCCACGTACAGCGCGTCGCCGCCGACCAAGGGCGCGTGGTACAGCGACGGGCAGACCGGTCGCTACCTGCTCGGCGGCACCTGGCTGTACCGACCCGACACCTCCGACGTGGGCGTCGCCCAGCGCTGGTACCGGAACATCGCATCGACCGACGGCTGGCCCACGACCACCATCCCAAACGCCTACAACGCGGGCGACTTCTCGCAGGCCAGCATGAACGGCTACGTCGGCTGGTACCGGCGCGACTTCACGGTGCCGGCCGGCGCGTTCGCGAGCTATGTCCCGAAGTCGGCTCGCCAGTGGATCATTCGGTTCGAGTCGGTCAACTACCGCGCCACCGTGTGGCTGAACGGCCGCGAGATCGGCACCCACGCGGGCGCGTACGTGCCCTGGGAGCTCGACCTGACCGGCCTGCGCGCCGGCGTCAACCGCCTGATCGTGCGCGTCGACAACCGCCGCACCGCCGCCGACCTGCCGCCGGGTCCGGGCGGCCAGTGGTGGAACTACGGCGGAATCCTGCGCGAGGTCTACCTGCGGGCCGTGCAGACCGCGGACCTGTCGCAGGTGGGGATCCAGACGCTCCATGCCTGCCCGAACTGCGACGCCGACATCGTCGAGCAGGTGGTCGTGCGGAACATGACCGGCTCGCGGCAGAAGGTGTCGCTGAGCGGGGTTTACGGGGGCAAGCCGGTCAAGTTCGGGTCAACGACGCTGGCTCCACACGGCACGTGGACGGCGCATGGGTCGGTGAAGATCCCGCACCCGTCCCTGTGGGCGCCCGCGCATCCGAAGCTCTACACCGCGACGCTGACCCTGTCCGATTCACGGGGCCGGCGCCTCGGCGGCTATTTCACCTCCAGCGGGATTCGGACGATCAAGGTCGTGGGCGGCCGCCTGGAGCTGAACGGCCGATTCCTGAACCTCCGCGGCGTCAACTTCCACGAGCAGACGCTCCAGGCTGGGGCCGCGATGACGCCCGCCCAGGACGCCCAGCTGATGAGCTGGGTGCGGCAAATCGGCGCCGGCGTGATCCGGGCGCACTACCCGGTCGGCCCCGAGATCGAGGAGATGGCCGACCGCGACGGGATCCTGATCTGGTCCGAGGTTCCCGTGTACCAGGTCCAGTCGACCTATCTCGGCCAGCCGGGCTGGCTGGGGCAGGCGCACGCGATGCTCGAGGACAACATCCTCTCGAACGAGAATCACCCGTCGATCCTGCTGTGGTCGATCGGGAACGAGCTGCCCTCACCGCCGCCGGCGGCCGAGGCCCGGTACATCGCCGGCGCAACCGCGCTCGCGAAGAAGCTCGATCCGACCCGTCCGGTCGGGATGGCGGTCAGCAACTGGCCGGGGCTCGGCTGCCAGAGCGCCTGGGACCCGCTCGACGTGATCGGCGACAACGAGTACTTCGGCTGGTTCGACGCCGGCGGCGGTGGTGACGACGACCGCGACGCGCTCAGCCCGTTCCTCGACTCGGTCCGCGCCTGCTACCCGACCAAGGCGATCATGATCACCGAGTTCGGCTTCGACGGCAACCGCGACGGGCCTGTCGAGGAGCGCGGGACGTACGCCTTCCAGGCCAACTCGGTGGCGTTGCACTTGAACGTGTTCGCGACCAAGCCGTGGCTGTCCGGCGCCATCTACTTCGCGCTCCAGAACTACGTGGCGTTCCCGACGTACTCGGGCGGCGATCCGCGCCCCGATCCCCCGTACAACCAGAAGGGGCTGGTCGACTTCTACGGCAACGAGAAGCCGGCGTGGGCGGCGGTGTCGCAGATCTACCACTCCACCCAGCAGATCGCGCCCTGATTCGGGGTTGGGGGCCGTCTTCGACGGCGTCCGTGGGGCCGTGAGGGCCCGTCCGGACCGGACCGCCACCACCGATGCCCCGTGTACTAGCCTCCACTCACGGTGTCGTCAACCACCGAATTACGGCGCACTCCTCTCTATGACCGCCACGCTGCCGCCGGCGCGAGGCTCGTCCCGTTCGCCGGCTGGGAGATGCCCGTCCAGTACGCCGGAATCCGCGAGGAGCACATCGCGGTGCGCACCGGCGTCGGGGTGTTCGACGTCTCGCACATGGGCCAGGTCGAGACCACCGGCCCGCAGGCACTGGACTTTCTCCAGCACCTCCTATCGAACGACCTCCGGCGGATGCCCGAGGGCGGGGCGCAGTACAGCGTGATGTGCCGCGAGGACGGGGGCGTGCTCGACGACCTGTTCAGCTACCGGCTGGCCGAGTGCACCTTCCTGACGGTCACGAACGCGGCCAACCACGAGAAGGACCTGGCCTGGCTGCAGTCGCACGCCGATGGGTTCGACGTCGACGTGGTCGACCGCGCCGCCGACTTCGCGATGCTGGCCGTGCAGGGCCCCAAGGCCCGTGACCTCGTCCGCAAACTCTCCGACGGGGCATTGCCGGGACGCTTCCGCGTGTGCGAGCGCTCGGTGGCGGGCGCCGCGGTGCTGGTGTGCGGTACGGGCTACACCGGCGAGGACGGAGTCGAGCTCCTCACGCGCCCCGACGACGCCTCCGGGCTCTGGGACGCGATCACGCAGGCCGGGGCGACCCCGGTCGGTCTGGGCGCGCGCGACACGCTCCGGCTCGAGGTCTGCTTCCACCTGTACGGCAACGACATGGACGAGAACCGCAACCCGATCGAGGCCGGGCTTGGATGGTGTTGCAAGGAACGAACCGGGTTCATCGGCTCAGACGCGGTGGCAGCGGCGCGCCAGGACGGCACCGCGGAGAAGCTCGTCCCGTTCGCGATCGAGGGGCAGGGCATCGCTCGCCAGGGCAACCCGGTGATCGGCGGCGGCAAGGTGACGAGCGGCACGTTTTCGCCCTGCCTGGAGCGCGGCATCGGGATGGCGTACGTTTCCACCGCGCGTGCCGCCGAGGGCACGCCGATCGAGATCGACGTCCGCGGCCGGACGCGGCCCGCGATCGTCGAGCGCAAGCCTCTGTACAAAAAGGGAGCGTAGATAGACATGGCCGATCCGAGCTATCCGGATGACCTGAAGTACCACCCCGAGCACGATTGGGCTCGGATCGACGGAGACACCGCCACTTTCGGGATCACCTGGTACGCCCAGGACGCCCTCGGCGAGGTCGTGTTCTTCGACGCGCCGGACGTCGGCGCGGAGATCAGCAAGGACCAGCCGTACACCGAGGTCGAGTCGGTGAAGGCGGTCTCCGACGTGTTCGCCCCGCTCTCGGGCGAGGTCACCGCGGTCAACGAGGGGCTCGCCGACAAGCCCGAGACCATCAACGAGGACCCCTACGGGGAAGGCTGGCTCGTGAAGGTGAGGCTGTCTGACCCGTCCGAGGTCGACGCGCTGATGGACTCGGCGGAGTACCAAGCTACGCTCGATTAGAGAGCTCGTGACTCGCTACACCTCCGCCACCGACGCCGACCGGAGCGAGATGCTTCAAGCGATCGGCGTCGGCTCGATCGACGAGCTGTTCGCCGAGATCCCGGCGGGGCTTCGCCTGAACCGCCCGCTGGCGCTCGACCCCGGCCTGTCGGAGCAGGAGGTGTTCGAGGAGCTCAAGGCGCTCGCGGCCAAGAGCACATCGGCCGAGGATGAGATCTCGTTCCTCGGGGCGGGCATGTACGACCACTACGTGCCGGCGCTGATCGACTCGATCATCCTGCGCTCGGAGTTCCTCACCCCGTACACGCCCTACCAGCCCGAGATCTCGCAGGGCGGGCTGCAGGCCATGTTCGAGTACCAGACCGCGATCTCCGAGCTGACCGGTCTGCCGGTGTCGAACGCGTCGGTATACGAGGGTCCGAGCGCGGTGGCGGCCGCCGGATACGTCGCCAAGCTCACGAACGGCCGCAAGCGGTTCGTGATCTCGCGGGGCGTGCATCCCCACTCGCGCGAGTGCGTGCGCACGCTCGCGCACGCCTGGGACATGGAAGTGGTCGAGGCTCCGCTGAACGACGGCGCCACCGAGATCCCACGTCTCGGCGATGACGTGAGCGCGGTGATCATGCAGCAACCGAACTTCCTCGGTGCCGTCGAGGACCTGACCGCGATTGCTGGTGCCGCCCGCGAGGCCGGCGCGCTGAGCATCGCAGCGTGCGACCCGCTGCCGCTGGCGCTGCTGAAGACCCCCGGCGAGTCCGGCGTCGATATCGCCGTGGGCGAGGGCCAATCGCTCGGCAACCGCCTCGACTTCGGCGGACCGTCGTTCGGCTTCTTCGCCGCGACCGAGGCGCTGATGCGCCGCATGCCCGGACGGATCGCCGGCGAGACCAAGGACGTCGACGGCAAGCGCGGGTTCGTGCTCACGCTCCAGACGCGTGAGCAGCACATCCGCCGCGAGAAGGCGACGTCGAACATCTGCACCGCGCAGGCGCTGAACGCGCTCGCCGGCGTGATCTATCTGAGCTGGCTCGGGCGGAGCGGGATCGTCGAGCTCGTCGAGCTGATGCTCCAGCGGACCGCGTACGCGCGCGACCGCTTGAAAGCCACCGACGGCATCTCCCAAATCCACGACCACCCGGTGGTCCGCGAGTTCGCGGTCGAGCTCGACGCGCCGGTGCAGCGCGTGATCGCGCGCTGCCAGGAGCAGGGGATCAACCCGGGATATGCGCTCGGGCGCGACTACCCGGAGTACGAGAACGGACTGCTCGTGGCGATCACCGAGCGCCGCACCCGCGCGGACATCGACCGGCTGACCGACGTGCTCGGCGCCGCTGTTGCCGCCGAGCGAGAGGCGGCCGGAGCAACGGCGACGGCATGATCGCGCAAGCCGACGACACCCTCACGATCTACCAGCGCTCGAAGGCCGGCCGGCGCGCCTTCGTCGCCCCCGGCACCGACGTCCCCGAGCGCCCGCTCGACGACCTCCTCCCGCCCGAGGCCAGGCGAGCCGCGCCGCCGCGGCTGCCCGAGGTCGCCGAGCCCGAGATCGTCCGCCACTACAACCGCCTCTCGAAGCGCAACTTCGACCTCGACACCGGCTTCTACCCGCTCGGGTCGTGCACGATGAAGCACAACCCCAAATTGCACGAGCGGGTCGCGGGGCTGCCCGGCCACGCCCGCGTGCATCCGCTCCAGGATCCGCGCTATGCCCAGGGCGCGCTCGAGCTGATGTGGCGGCTGCAGGACGCGCTCGGCGAAATCGCCGGGCTCCCGCACGTGTCGCTCCAGCCGTCGGCCGGCTCGCAGGGCGAGCTCGCCGGCGTGCTGCTTACGCGCGCGCTCCACGAGGATCGCGGCGAACATCGCACCAAGGTGCTGACGCCCGACACCGCGCATGGGACCAACCCGGCGACGGTGACGATGGCCGGATACGAGGTCGTGAAGGTCGTCAGCGACGCAGACGGGAACGTCGACCTCGACGACCTCCGGGCCAAGGCCGACGAGGACGTCGCGTGCCTGATGCTCACGAACCCGTCGACGCTCGGGCTGTTCGAGACCGGGATCGAGGAGATCGAGAAGATCGTCCACGGGGTCGGGGCGACGCTTTACTACGACGGGGCGAACCTGAACGCGATCATGGGCATCTCCCGCCCGGGCGACATGGGCTTCGACATCGTCCACTTCAACCTCCACAAGTCGTTCACCCAGCCCCACGGAGGTGGCGGCCCCGGCGCCGGGCCGGTCGCGGTGTCCGACCGGATCGAGCCGTACCTTCCGCGGCCCCAGGTCGTCCGCCGCAAGTCGACGACCAACGGCAAGGAGCCGTTCTACGACCTCGACTACGACCGCCCCAAGTCGATCGGGCGGCTGCGCGGGTTCCAGGGCAACTACGGGGTATTCGTCCGCTCCTACGCGTACATCCGGTCCCTGGGGGGACCCGGACTCAAGGAGGCCTCGGAGACCGCGGTGCTCAACGCGAACTACCTGCTGGCGAAGCTCAGAGAAGCCGGCGTCGCTCAGTACTTGCCGGCCGCGTACGACCGCCTGTGCATGCACGAGTTCGTGCTCTCGGGCGAGCCGATGCGCCGAGAGCTCAAGATCAAGACGCTCGACATGGCCAAGCGCCTGCTCGATCACGGCGTCCACCCGCCGACGGTCTACTTCCCGCTGATCGTCGAGGAGGCGCTGATGGTCGAGCCGACCGAGACCGAGACGAAGGAGACGCTCGACCGCTTCGCCGAGATCGTCGCCGACATCCTCCGCGAGGCCCGTGAGGATCCCGAGGTGGCCCGCGCCGCGCCGTACACGACGCCCGTGAGACGCCTGGACGAAGCCGGGGCAGCGCGCCATCCGGTCGTCCGCCAGGCGATGACCCAGGACTAGCCCGCACCGCATGCGGTTCGTGATCTTGGGTGCGGGCGCGATCGGCGGCGTCGTCGGCGCGAAGCTGCACCAGTCCGGCTACGACGTGGCGCTGATCGCCCGCGGCGCGCATTACGAGGCGATCCGCGACCGGGGCCTGACGCTCGAGCAGCCGAACGCGACCGCCGAGCACTTAGAGATCCCGGTCGCCGATGCTCCGGACGCGCTCGCCTGGAGCGGCGACGACGTGGTCCTGCTCGCGACCAAGAGCCAGGACACGGCGGACGCGCTCGGCAAGCTCAGGTCCGCCGTCCCCGCGACGACCCCCGTGTTCTGCCTCCAGAACGGCGTCGAGAACGAGCGGGCGGCGCTGCGACTGTTCCCGAACGTATACGGCGCAGTCGTGATGTCCCCGACCGCGCACCTCGAGCCCGGCATCGTCCAGGCCTACGGAACGCGCGGAACCGGAGTGATCGACGTTGGGCGCTACCCGGAAGGCCTCGACGCCTCGTGCGAGGCGGTCTCGCGGGCGCTCGGCGACTCCGACTTCAGCTCGGTGCCGCGGCCGGACATCATGCGCTACAAGCACGCCAAACTCCTCTCGAACCTAGCCAACGCCGTGGACGCCATGTGCGAGCCGGGGCCGGCGGCCGACGAGGTGATCGAGCTCGCCCAGGAAGAGGGGCGGGCCGCCCTGACCGCGGCCGGAATTGAGTTCGTGGCCGACGAGGTCAACGACGTCGTCGGGCGCTGGAGGGAGCTGGACCTCCAGCCGATTGCCGGCCGCGAGCGCGCCGGGTCCTCGACCCGGCAGAGCCTCGCCCGCGGCACGCCGACGGTCGAGACCGATTACCTGAACGGCGAGGTCTCGCTGCTCGGTCGGCTCCACCGGGTGGCAACGCCCGTCAACGACGCGCTCTGCCAGCTGTCGGCGCGGCACGTTCGTGAGCGCCGACCGCCGGTGTCGCTCCCGGCCGAGGAAGTGCTCGCGCTGGCGAAATCGGGAAGCTACGCCGATGGATCAGTTCGTCGCTGACGGCGCCGCCGAGATCGCGGCCCGGGCGGTGCGCGAGCTCGAGGCGCTGGTGGCGGTGTCCTCGCCGTCGGGCGACATCGACGGAGCCGAGGAGGCGATCGCGCTGTGCGCGGCGTTCCTGCCACCGGAGGCCGAGATCGAACGGGTTCCCTGCTCGACGCCCGGAAGTGCCGATGACATGATCGCGCGCCTCGAGGGCCAGGGCTCCGGCCGGGTGCTGCTGCTCGGGCATCTGGACACGGTCATCGAGCACGCATCCCACGCACCGCTCCGCCGGGACGGCGACCGGCTGTACGGACCGGGAACGGTCGACATGAAGGGTGGAGACGTGCTGGCGCTCGGCGTGGCCCGGGCGCTCGCGCCACACCCCGAGCTGTTCGCCGAGGTGACCGTGCTGCTGGTCACCGACGAAGAGTGGCGCCGGCACGAGTTCCGCCACATCGAGCGGTTCGCCTCATACGACGCCTGCCTGTGCTTCGAGGGCGGCCAGCTCTCTTCCGACGGCGACGACGCGGTCGTCGTGCGGCGCAAGGCGGCGGGGACGATGCGGGTGCGCGCCACCGGCCGCGCATCGCATTCCGGAAGCGCACCCGACCGGGGCCGGAACGCGCTGCTGGCGCTGGCCAGCACCGCGATCGAGATCGCCAAGCATCACGATCCGAACGGCGCCGAGCGGCTGAGCGTGGTCCCGACCGTGGTCCGTTCGGGCGACGCGTTCAACGTCGTGCCGGCCGAGGGCGAGCTGCTGTGCGACATGCGCGCCGACCGCAGCCAGGCGTTCGACGCAGTATGCGCGGCGGTGCCCGAGGATCTTGACGGCGTCGGCCTGCAGACCAAGATGCTGCGGATCTGGCCGGGCATGGACTCCCGCGATGCCACCCGAGCGCTGCTCGAGCGCGCCGGCGCGCGGCTCGGGCGCCCGATCATCGGCTGCCCGCGCGGCGGCGCCAGCGACGCCAGCCACTTCGCGCCCCATATTCCGCTCACCGTCGACGGCCTCGGTCCGCGCGGCGGCGGCGCCCACACCCCCGACGAGTTCGTGCTCGCGCGGTCGCTGCGCGATCGGGCGGCGGTGGCGCTGGCGGTCGCGGCCGCGGCGCTCGATTCTTAGCGGGAGCTTCATTGCCCGTGTCAGCCACATGCGATCCTTAAGCGCGTGAGCGCCCGATGAGCACCACGGTTCCAAGCGAACGCCCCAGATCCCCGGTTCGTCGAGGTCAAGCGCAACTCGAAGGAGTCGCGGTCCTGGCCGGCGTCGTGGTGCTCATGTGGTTCATCGAGGCGGTCAACACGCTCGACTCGAACCATCTCGACAGCGACGGCATCTACGCCCGGAACATCGGGCACCTGTGGGGCATCTTCACCGCGCCGTTCATCCACGTGAGCTGGCAGCACCTGATCGCGAACACGGTCCCGTTCGTTTTCATGGGGCTGATCATCGCGCTCCAGGGGGCCAAGCGGTTCGCGCTCGTGACGCTGATCGTGATCGTGGTCGGCGGGATCGGGACGTGGCTGATCTCCCCATCGGGCGTCGTCACCGACGGCGCCAGCGGTGTGGTGTTCGGCTATGCCACCTACCTGTTCACGCGCGGCTTCTTCAATCGCAACGTGCTCGAGCTGCTGATCGGCCTGATCGTCGGCGTGGTCTGGGGCGGCGCGCTGCTCTCGAGCGTCGTGCCCCACTACGGCGTCTCCTGGCAAGGGCACGTGTGCGGGGCGGTCGGCGGGGTCATCGCCGCCTACGTGCTGAGAAACGAGCGCACGCAAAAGCCCGCTCCGAGCAGGGCCGATACCCCGCTCGAGCGGCTGCTGGCCGATCCGTAGTCGTCACGGCGGCGCCCCGACGGATAGCCTGGAGGGGGCGATGCGGATCTTCTCGGGCATCCAGCCGACCGGACGCAAGCACCTCGGCAATTTCATCGGCGCGATCACCCAGTGGGTGGCCGGGCAGGACCGCGGCGAGGCGATCTACTGCCTCGTCGACCTGCACGCGATCACGGTTCCGTACGAGCCCGCGGCGTTGCGGGAGGCCGTCTACGACACCGCAGCGACGCTGCTCGCGGCCGGGCTCGACCCGGAGCGGTGCATCTTCTTCCGCCAGGGCGACGTCCACGAGCACTCGGAGCTGTGCTGGCTGCTCTCGGGGGTGACCTCGTTCGGCGAGCTCAACCGCATGACGCAGTTCAAGGACAAGGCCGGATCCCAGCGCGACCTGGTGTCCGCCGGCCTGTTCTTCTACCCCGTACTCCAGGCCGCCGACGTGCTCGCCTACCGGGCGAACGAGGTGCCGGTCGGAGAGGACCAGCGCCAGCACGTCGAGCTCATGCGGGACGTCGCCGAGCGGTTCAACACGCGCTTCGGGCAGACACTCGTCGTGCCCGAGCTCCGCGTCCCGGCGGTCGGCGCCAGAATCATGGACCTCCAGGTCCCGGACAAGAAGATGTCGACGACCGGCGGAAGCCCACAGGGCACCGTGCTGGTCCTCGACGAACCGGACGTCATCGTCAAGAAGTTCCGATCGGCGGTGACCGACTCCGGGAGCGAGGTCGCTCGCGCCCCGGACAAGCCCGGGATCTCCAACCTGATCGACATCTACGCCGCCGTCCGCGGGACCGCGCCCGAGGAGGTCGAACAGACGTTCGACGGATCGGGATACGGGGCGTTCAAGCAGGCCGTCGGCGACGCGGTGGTCGAATACCTGGCGCCGGTGAGGGAGCGCTATCAGGAGCTGCGGCCCGACGAGGACGGCCTCGAGCAGATCCTGGCCGCCGGGGCTGACAAGGCTCGGGCGATCGCGTCCGACACGATGGTCGACGTCCGCCAGGCGATGGGCGTCGGTCCGGTCCGGCCGCGCCGCTAGCCTGCCGGGGCCATGCGGATCGCCGACCTGGAGCTGGACCTCGACGTCTTCGCTGGGCCGTTCGACCTCCTGCTGACGCTGATTCTGCGCGAGGAGATCGACCTGCTCGAGGTCGATCTCGCCGAGGTCGTGATCGCATACATCGACCACCTCGAGCGCCGTGGCGAGCTCGAGCTCGAAGCCGCGACCGAGTTCCTGGTGCTGATCGCCGCGCTGCTCGAGCTCAAGTCTCGGCTGCTGCTGCCCGGCGAGGACATGCACGAGCTGATCGAGCTCGACCCGGGCGAGGCCGCCGAGGAGCTCCTGGCCCGCCTGCTCGACGCCCACCGCTACCGGGCGGCGTCGGCGGCGTTGCGCGAGCTGCTCGCCGGCCAGGAGGGCCATCGCTTCCGTTCGGCACCGCTCCCGGCCTCGCTGCGGCGCGCCTCGCTGCCCGAGGCGAGCGCGGTCTACGACCCGGCTGTCCTGGCGCGGGCGATCGGCGGCCTGCTCGAGATCCCTCCGCCGGTCGACGTCCGCCACATGGTCGGATCGCGCGTGACGGTGGCCGAGCGCCTCGCCCACCTGCGCACGCTGCTGCGGCGCGGCAGCTTCTCGTTCGACGAGGCGGTTGTCCAGGCCGACCGGGTCACGGTCGCGGTCACGCTGTACGCGGTGCTCGAGCTCCACAAGCAGGGCGAGCTGAGCTGGACCCAGGAGGAGCCGTTCGGCGAGATCACGATCGCGGCGAACGGGGCCGGCGCCGCCCGGCCCGAGGAGCGCATGACGGCATGAGCCTTCCGCTCGAGAGCACGGTCGAGGCGCTCCTGTTCCTGAGCGCCGACCCGGTCGATCCCCAGGCGCTCGCCGACGCCACCGGCGCCGAGCTCCACGAGGTCGTCACGGCGCTCGAGCGCCTGCGCGAGTACTACGAGTTCGAGCGCCGTGGGCTCGTGCTCCGCGAGATCGCCGGCGGCTGGGCGCTGTCGACCCACGCCGACGCCGAGCCCGCCGCGAAGAAGCTGCTGGCCCACCCGCGCACGCCGACGCTGACGCCGGCGCAGGCCGAGACGCTCGCGATCGTGGCCTACCTTCAGCCGGTCTCCAGGCCCGAGATCGCGCGGATTCGCGGAGTCAACGCCGAGTCGGCCGCGGCCACGCTGCTCGAACGCGGTCTGGTGGAGGAGTCGGGTCGCTCGCAGTTCGGGGCGGTCCTCTACCGGACGAGCGAGTTGTTCCTGCGGCTGTTCGGACTGCAGTCGCTCGACGAGTTGCCGTCGCTCGAGACGTTCGACCCGTCGCCGGAGCTCGAGGCCGATCTGCGCGAGCGGCTGCTCCAGGCCGGCGAGGCCCGCGCCGCGAGCTGATCGCGGCGGCGTTCTACATCACGCGGAGCGGCGTGCCGAGCTTCACGTGCGCGGCGAGCCAGAAGTCGTCGGCTACCTGCAAGCGGATACAGCCGTGTGAGATCTGTCCCGGGATGCCCAGGGCGTCGTAGTAGGGACCGTGGATCCCCACCACCCCGCCGCCGGGCCATTCGGTCAGCGTCGAGTAGTCAGTGGTGCCGAACGCATAGGGATAGTAGCCCGAGCCCGGGTCGCTGATCTTAAAGCGCTCGTCAATCCAGAAGTGGCCGGCCGGGGTGGGGGTGCTCGGCTTGCCCACGCCGACCGGCGCGCTCCAGATCTGGCGGCCGTCGCGGTAGAAGTACATGCGTTCGCGCTCCCGGTTCACCACCACCAGCAGGTGCGTGAGGTGGAACGGACCCAGCGCGCCACGCTCGACCCACCCTGTGCGGCCGTTCGGGCGTCCGGGGATCCGCAGCTTCACCCACTCCCGGCCGCTGGCGTCCCAATGCTCCCCCAGGAGCACGTAGATCGAGGGGAAGCCATCCGCGGTGTACCAGGTCAGCCGCGCAACGGTCGGCGACGAGGTGCTCGGGCCGCGGTGGATCCATGACATCTGGTCGACGTACGCCCAGCGCGTGAACGTCGTCTCGTTCGAAAGCACCTGATCCTGCCGGCCCTGCGTGGCGGGGACAACCGTCGACGCGCCCGCGGTGGCGGTGCCGGCGGCCACCAGAGCGCACAACACTGCGCCGATGCGCCCGACGAACTTCGCGTGGAAAAGGCCAAGCTCGCGCACTTCGCTCCGCCTCGAAGCGTACTGGGGGCTGGCGCCGGGTCGAGCGATCGCGCCGCCGTGGTCGGCTGCGCTGGCTACGCCGGCACGGTCGACCGCGCCGCCAGCTGGCCGCACGCGGCGTCGATGTCGCGGCCACGGGTGACGCGGACGGTGGCGTCCAGGCCTCGGCGCTCGAGCTCATCGCGGAACGCGGCGACAGCCTTCTGGCTCGAGCCGGTGTACGCCGAATCGGTCGGGTTGTACGGGATGAGGTTGACCTTGAACATGCGCGGGTCGAGAACATCGGCGAGCTGCCCGGCCTGCGCGAACGAGTCGTTGACGCCGGCGAGCATCACGTACTCGACGAACACCTTGCGCCGCTTGCGCTCGTAGTAGGCCTCGCACGCCGCGATCACATCGGGGAGGGGGTAGCGCTCGTTGACCGGCATCAACTGGGTCCGGAGCGCCGGGTCGGCGGCGTGCAGGGAAAGCGCCAGCCGGATCGGCATCGGGCTCTCGGCGAGGCGCTCGATCCCGGGGATCCAGCCGATCGTCGAGACCGCGGTGCGCCGGTGGGTGATCCCGATGTCGGGTAGCCGCTCGCACGCGGACAGCACATTTTCGAGGTTCATCATCGGCTCGCCCATGCCCATGAACACGGCGTGGTCGACATCGGTCACGCGGCGGAAGTGGAGCGCCTGGTCGAGGATCTCCGAGGCGGTCAGGTTGCGCCCGAACTTCATCTGCCCGGTGGCGCAGAACGTGCACGTGAGCGGGCAGCCCGACTGCGAGGAGAGGCAGAGCGAGCGCCGGCCGTCGCGGTAGCGCATGAGCACGGCCTCGACGGGGCGGCCGTCGGCGGTCGAGAACAGCGCCTTAACTGTGCCGTCTTTCGCGTGCGCCTCGCGCTCGACCGTCAGGCTGCTGAACGGCACCGTCTCGCCGAGCGTGTCGCGCAGCGTGAGCGGCAGATCGGACATCGCGTCGAAGGTGCCGGCACCGCGCGCCGCCCAGCGCCACACCTGGCCGGCGCGGTACCGTGGCTCGCCGAGCTCGGCCAGCTTGGTGTCGAGAAGCTCCAGATCCACGCTGTCTATGGTGGCAGCAGCTCCGATGCGACTGGGCAAGTACCTCGCCACCTCCGGTTTCGCCTCGCGCCGCGCGAGCGAGGAGATCGTCCGCGCAGGCCGGGTGACGTTGAACGGGGAGACCGTGACCGACCCTGCTAGCGACGTGGGCCCGAATGACGCCGTGGCGGTGGACGGCGACCCGGTCGCTCACGGTCACGCCGAGCGAGTCGTGTACGCGCTCAACAAGCCCGCGGGCGTCGTCTCGACCGCCCGCGATCCGCAGGGGCGCCCCACCGTGGTCACGATGGTCCCGCAGACCGAGCGCCTGTACCCGGTGGGCCGGCTCGACATCGACACCACCGGGCTGATCCTGCTCACCAACGAGGGCGACCTCGCTCACCGGCTGACCCACCCGAGCTTCGAAGTCGAGAAGACCTACCGCGCCGTGGTGGGCGGCCCGCCCGTGCGGGAGGCGTCGCTGCGGGCGTTGCGCGATGGGGTGGAGCTCGACGACGGCCGGACCGCGCCGGCAAAGGTGCGGCGCGTCGCCGCCGACACGATCGAGATCACGATCCACGAGGGACGCAAGCGTCAGGTGAAGCGGATGTGCGAGGCCGTGGGGCACCCGGTCAAGCGCCTCGAGCGGGTGGCGTTCGGTCCGCTGTCGCTCGGCGATCTGCCGCGCGGGCGGTGGCGGAAGCTGACCGCCGGCGAGGTCGACACCCTCGTCGAGTGGGCGGCTCGACGCGTATAGCACGGCAACCGAGCGGCGCCTGGAGCGGGGCCCGGAGAGAGGGCGCGAGCGCGACGCCGCGAGACGCGGTCAGCGCTGGGTCAGCAGCTCGTCATTTGTCAGGTGCGTCGTCGTCAGGGCTCGCGAAACCTCGGCAGGCGTCACGCGCACCGGATGCGACGCGACAAGACGCACGACCGTGAACTGCAACACGTGGCGCTCCGACACCGGCCGGAAGCCGGGGATCGGATAGGAGGATTGCGCCTGCGACGGCCACAGATTGCACGCCGAGCCCCACCAGCAGAACCCGGAGCTCGCCGGCGAGGTGAACGACACGACGTCGAACTCGCCGACCCGCTCGGCGCCACCGCCGCGCCAGGACTTCAACCCGGGCACGTACAGCGACAGCGGCAACAGGTCGCGGTAGTGCTGGACGAGGATCGCGCGTCCATCGGCCGGCGCTGACCGCCCCAAAGCCGATGCCACCACCCGCCAGTCGGGGCGCTGATACCCGCGATCGAACGCCACGCCCAAGGCGGTGACCACGCCAAACACGCACAGCACCCCGGCCGCAACCACACCCACGAACCGCGGCCGCGGCACCGCCAACCCGCCGGCGACGAGCAGCGCGCACGCCGCCCAGATCGCGAGCATGTTGCGCGTCAGCAGGTCGTCGAACCCGACGGCGACGAGCAGCAGGCTGAGCACGAACCCCGCGAGTGCGAGCCCGCCGGCGACGAAGGCACCCCGGCGCTCGGACCCGGACGACCTCACGCACAACAGCACCAACGACATCACCACCACAGCGATAGCCACCGGTTCGAACACGCCGTGCGCCGGCCCCTCGAACCCGCTGACGAACTGGGGCACGATCTGGCCGAGCCGCCGCCCGAACGGCGCGCTCGAGATCCAGTTGCCGCGCCCCGTCCCGTGCTGGCTGATCGCGAGCGGGATCAGCCCGAGGCCGCACACACCGACGACCGCAACGGCAACCTGAACCGGCCGCCGCGACCGATGCACCCACAGCAACCAAACCGCCTCCGGCACGACGGCCAGCACCGCGTAGTAGTGCGTCGCGAGCGCCAACGCGGACGCCACCACCCACGCCACCAGCACCCGCGGCGTCGGCGCAACCCGTGCGTACGCGAACGCCAGCAGGGACAAGCTCGCGAGCAACGCGAGCATCTGGTAGGACCGCGCCTCCTGCGAGTACCAGATCAGCAGCGGGCTGCAGGTCGCCAACGCCGCCGCGATCACCCCCGCCCGCCGCGAGATCAACCGCGCGCCGGCCGCGTACACCACGGGCACCATCAATACGCCACACACAGCCGACAGCGAGCGCAACCCCGTCTCGCTGTAGCCGAAGACCCGCGCCCAGATCCACGCCACGCAGTAGTAGAGCGGGGGCGTCGACTCGGTCTGCGGGATCAGCCCGAGCATCTTGCCCGGGGAGAAATGCACGAGCAGCGCGGTATTGCCCTCGTCGAACCAGAAGCCCTGATGACCGAGCCGGTAGAAGCGCAGGACGGCGGCGACGAGCGTCAACGCGCCGACCGCAATCACTACCGGATCAGCCAGCGCGGCACGTCCCCGTGACGCTTGCGTGGGCGCCGCGGGACGCCGAAGGTCGGGTGCGGCCGCGCCGACGCTCACGGCCGGGATGTTAAGGTCAGTTCCGCCCGCGGTCCCATGCCTTGAGCGCTTAACGCGATTTCAACCCGCCCACCGGGCAACATTCTTTAAACCGATGCGTCACGAATCCGGCCCCAGCGACGGTCAACCGGTGCTCGCCTCGAGCGCCGGCGCGTCACCCGCGCTCACTCCGAGCGCCGCAACCGCCGGGACGGCGACTGCGTCGGCTGACACGACGCTGGCGCTACCGGGCATCGGCCGGCTGCTGAGGCCGCGAACGTTCAGAACGCCGCAGGTGCTGTACACCGCCAGGGCGGGGAAGATCGCGCTGGCCACGATCGTCGGCGGCGTCTTGCTGATGGTGCTGTACGCCACCCACGCGCCGACGATCCTCGTACCGCGCTCGAGTCAGATCTTCGCGTCCTGGGAGGCGGGCCCGCTGCAGTTCGTGCTCCAGGGTGCCCACGTTGGAACGACCGTCACCAACTACTCGTTGAGCGCGCTCATCCTGATCCTGCTCGGCGCGTACGGCGTGGCGCTCACCGCGCTGCGGAGGTTGTCGACGCGCGCGATCGTGATCACGATCGTCGCGGCCAACGTGATCCTGATGCTGGCGCCGCCGTTCCAGCTCACCGACATGGGCAACTACCTCGGGTACGCGCGGCTCGGGGGTCTGCACGGGATGAACCCGTACACCCACGTGATCGGGCAGGAGATGCACGACCCGATCTACCACTTCGCGACCTGGGACAACCTGCACAGCCCCTACGGCGAGCTGTTCACCGCGCTCAGCTATCCGCTGGCGTTCCTCCCGATCCCGGTGGCGTACTGGGTCGTCAAGGTGGTCACGGTTGCGCTGAGCCTCACGTTCATCGGGATCGTGTGCTGGTGCGCCAAGCGGCTCGGCCGCGACCCGCGGTATGCGGCCGTGCTCGTCGGGCTAAACCCGATCTACCTCGTGTACGCGGTGGGCGGCTTCCACAACGACTTCTTCATGCTCGTGCCGCTGACCGCGTCGATCGCTTTCCTGCTCGCCGGCCGCGACAAGTCGGCGGGCGCGATGCTCGTGGTCGCGGTCGCGGTCAAGTTCAGCGCGGTGCTGCTGCTGCCGTTCCTGCTCGTGGCGGCGCGCCCGACGCGCCGCCGGATCCAGGTGCTGATCGGATGCGCGCTGGCCGGGATCCCGCTGCTCGTGATGAGCCTCCTTCTGTTCGGTTTCTCGATTCCGAACCTGTCCCAGCAGGGGAGCCTGCTCACGCCGTTCAGCTTCCCGAACCTGTTCGGCTACTTCATCGGCGTTGGCGGCGGTACGTCGGGCATCCTGCGGCTCGCCGACGTCGCGCTCGTCGTCGTCGTGATCATCCTGCTCCGCCGCGACGGCGACTGGATCACGCGCGCCGGGTGGGCGACGTTCGCGCTGATCGCGAGCCTCGCGTGGGTGATGCCGTGGTACGTCATCTGGCTGTTGCCGCTGGCCGCGCTCGGCTCGAGCGAGCGGTTGCGGCGCGTGGCCCTGGCGCTGACGGTGTTCCTCGTGCTCGTGTTCCTCCCGGCATCCGGGAAGGTCTGGAGCCTCGTCAACTTCAACCCGCTGGACGGGTCCGCCGGCCAGGCATCGTCGGCACTTCAGGCGAAGCTATCGTCGTACTCGGCGGCGGCCTCGCAGCAGATGCCCGGGGCCAAGCCGTAGCCCCGCGGAAGCAACAGATAGATTAAAGATCCTCACACCCGCGGTCATGGCCGAGTCCGCGGCAGTGCCCCCCAACCGCGAGCCGGAACGCCCCAGCTTCATCCGGCTCTTAGCCCAAGCCCAATAGCCAAGCCCCTCGGCGGGTTTATGCCGTGATTATTAGCATCGTGTTAGCGTCGCGCGCCAATGCGCCTTGAAATCGAGCTGGTCGACGGCGGCGGAACCGGTCCGGCGCCCGACCTGCCCCCCGTTCGACTCCCTCCACGCGGTAGCCGCGGCCTAGACCGTTTCGACTCGTCCGTGCTCTGCCTGTTCGCGGTCGTGTCCCTGTTCGTGCTCGGGACCGACCTCTGGCAGGTGATCGTCCACGGCCGGGTGTGGACCGGCACGGACGGCGTGTACATCGTCGACCAGATGCAGTACCTGGCGTGGATCAAGGACGCGTCAAAGCACGTGCTGGCATCGAACCTGTTCGTGCTGCGAGACACGCCGGCGGACTATTTCAATCCCGCCGTAGTCGTCTCAGGCGGGCTCACCGCGCTTGGGATGGCGCCGTGGCTGTCATTGCTGCTGTGGAAGCCGGTCGCGGTCGTTGCGTTCTTCTTCGCCGTGCGAGGGTTCGCCCGGCGTCTGCTGACCGGTCTTTGGCCACGCCGGGCGGCGCTCGTGCTCGCGTTGTTCTTCGGCTCGTTCACCAACGTGTATGGGAGCTTCAGCGTTCTCGGGGACCTGTTCCCGGGCTTCCTGACGTGGGGCTATGTGTTCGGCGTGATGGCGCTGGCCGCGATGGTGTGGTCGCTGGTGGCCCACCACGACTCCCGGTTGAACAACCGCCGGCTGTGGCTCGCCGGACTGCTCGGAGGCCTCGCGAGCCTGCTGCATCCTTGGAACGGCGAGTTGCTGATCGGGGTGGTGGTGGCGGCGGAGTTCGTGATGATTGTGAGCGGCCTTTACAAGCGCGTCGATCTCAAGCTGACAATCGCCACGCTCGGCGGCACCGGGATCCCGCTCCTCTACTACGCGATCCTCGGGAAGTCGGATATCAGCTGGAAGCTCGCGCAGGTTGCGAGCAAGCACTCGTTCTCGTTCTGGACGATCACGATCGCGCTCGTCCCGCTGCTCGTGCCGGCTGCGGTCGCGTACACGAGGCGCCCGACAACTTTCCTGGCCGCGGCTACCCGGACGTGGCCGGTGGCGGCGTTCGCGATCTTCGTGCTGTCCGGGACGAGCCTCGGCGCGACGCCGCTGCACTCGTTCCAGGGGATCACGATCCCGCTCGCCGTGCTCGCGGTTGAGGGGCTCACGATCATTGGCTGGGAGCGCATCCAGCGGCCTGTTCTCGCCGGTGCCGTCCTCGTCGCGTTGTTCACTATCCCGGCCACGTACGAGGAGCTGCACATCGCCCAGGGCCTCGCGGCGCCCACTCCCGAGAACGCGAACTTCATCCGCAGCGACGAGCGCGCCGCGCTGAACTACCTGGCACGCGACAAGGACCCCGGCAGCGTGCTCACCCGCAGCTACCTGGGCGCGGTCGTTCCCGGCAAGACCGGCCGGCACACCTACATCGGGGACTGCCTGTGGTCAGAGCCGCAATGCATGAGCCTGACGTACAACGCGCAGTGGCTGTTCGCGGGGGCGCCGAGCGGAGACCCGACCCCCGAGACCGCCCGTAGCTTCGTGCTGAGCAGCGGCGTGCGATTCCTGCTGGCCGACTGCGAGACCACGACCGACATCCCGAAGCTGCTCGGCCCGGTCATCCGCTCGACGCATTCGTTCGGGTGCGCGGCGGTGTATGAGGTCGAGTAGCGCGATCGCGCTTGTCGCGGCCCTGGTCGGCCTCGGCGTGGCGGGCTGCGGATCGGCCCAAATCACCCGAAGCACCCGGACCTCCAGAAGCACCCCGCCGGTCGTCAGCGTGTTCCCGATCCCGGGTGACCGGGTGGCCTCGCCGCAGACCCAGATCGCGTTCCGCGGCCTGCCGATCCGCGGGGTGGGCAACGTGGTCGTGACGGGCTCGAAGACCGGCGTTCACGCGGGCCAGTTCGAATCGGACTCCGACGGAGACGGCGGAAGCTTCCTGCCGGCGAAGCCGTTCGACCCCGGTGAGGTGGTTACGGTTCAGACCGGGCTCCACATCCTCGGCGCGAGCACACCGGGAACGTTCCACTTCACGGTGGCCACGCCGTCGGGGTCGATTCCGGCGCTTCCCCTGCCGCCTGCTGGCCGGGTGCCCGGGGACGAGCTCACATTCCAGTCCCGGCCCGATCTGACGCCGGCATCGGTCGAGATCACCAGGCTGGACCCCGCTCCCGGCTCCGACGGCGACGACATCTTCCTCACTCCGCAGCAGGGGCCGACCCAGAACGGCGCGATGATCCTCGACAAGCAGGGGACGCTGGTGTGGTTCCAGCCGGTGCCCCAGGGGGACATGGCGGCAGACCTCCAGGTTCAGAGCTACGAGGGCCAGCACGTCCTGACCTGGTGGCAGGGCTATTCGGGGGCGGGCGTCGGCGCCGGCGAGGACGTGATCGAGAATTCGGCTTACCGCCAAATCGGAGTCGTACACGCCGCCAACGGCTTGTTCGCTGATCTGCACGAGTTCCGGCTGACGCCGCAGGGCACGGCGCTGATCACCGCGTACTACCCGGTGTTCTGGAACGCGACCGATGTCCACATGGCCTCGCGCCAGGTCGTGCTCGACTCGGTGGTCCAGGAGATCGACGTGAAGACCGGGCTGCTGCTGTTCCAGTGGGACAGCCTGGACCACGTCCCGTTGAGTGACGCCTACGAACCGGCGGTGACGTCGGCGGGCGCGCCTTTCGACTACTTCCACATCAACTCGGTGCAGCTCCAGCCAGACGGCAACCTGCTCATCTCGGCGCGCAACACATGGGCCGCGTACGAGGTCGATCACCGGACCGGTCAGGTCGTGTGGACGCTGGGTGGCAAGAACTCGAGCTACAGGCTCGGGTCTGGAGCCGAGTTCGCGTTCCAGCACGACGTGCGGCTCCACACCGACACCGATCCCACCGTGACCCTGTTCGACGACGGCGCCGGCCCCCCGAAGATCCACTCCGAGTCGCGCGGCATGGTCGTCCGGCTCAACGACAAGAGCATGACCGCGACGCTCGTCGATCAGCAGGTGCACTCGCCGGCGCTGGCGGCGAGCTTCGAGGGCAACGTCCAGGGGTTGCCGGGCGGCGACGACTTCCTTGGCTGGGGGCAGCAGCCGTACTTCAGCGAGTACGACGAGCGCGGTCAGGTCGTGTTCGACGGCCGGTTCGTGGGCAACAACTCGAGCTATCGCGCGTACCGGTTCCCGTGGATCGGAACGCCAACCACATTGCCGTCGGTGACCACGACGACCAGCGGCGCCACGACCAACGTGTACGTGAGCTGGAACGGCGCCACCAAGGTGGCCTCGTGGCGGGTGCTCGCCGGCGCGAGCGAGGACGCGCTCCAGGCGGTGGCGACCGCCACCAAGCAGGGATTCGAGACGCAGGCCACGATCGCGGCGCAGCCGTACGTCGAGGTCCAGTCGCTCGACAGCGCCGGCCGCGTGCTCGCCACCTCGAGCATCGTGCACGCCGGGTAACTGACACACTGCCGCGGTCATGCGTCTCTTCGCGCTGCGCGGCGCCAACACCGTCCACGCCAACGAGGCCGACGCGATCCTCAGCGCCACCGACGTGCTGATGCGCGAGCTGATGGAGCGGAACGATCTTCGCCCCGAGGCGATGGTGAGCTGCATCTTCACGCTAACCGACGATCTCGACGCCGAGTTCCCCGCGGTGGCCGCCCGGGCACTGGGGTTGAGCCGCGTTCCGCTGCTGTGCACGCGCGAGGTGCCGGTCCCCGGCTCGCTGCCGCGCGTGATCCGGGTGATGGTCCACTACTACGCCGACGAGAACCACGAGCCGCGGCACGTGTACCTGGGGGAGGCGCGCGTGCTGAGGGCGGATCTCGAGTCCGCCCAATAATCAGGGGCCGCCTCCGGCGGCGTCCGTGGGGCCATGCGGCCCCGTCCGGATGGGGTAGGTGGCCCCACGGACGCCGAGCGTGCGGAATCCGGCCTCTGCGCGTCTCCGAGCAGCGACCGCGGTCGCGCCGGATTCCGTGCGAGGCCCAACAGATACCCTAGGCGGCGCGATGCCGATTGAGTTTGCGGAGCGCGTCCGCCGGATGCCCGTTTATCCGCTCGCCGGGGGATACGACCTCGGCGACGAGGTTGCCATGCTCGCCTCGAACGAGTGCTGCTTCGCGCCGCTGCCCGAGGTCGTCGAGGCGGCGAGGCGCGTGCTCGGCGGCGTCAACCGCTACCCCGACCCGTCGTACATGCCGCTCCGCCGGGCGCTCGCCGACCGCTACGGGATCCCGCCGCAGCGGATCGCGCTCGGCAACGGTTCGTGCGACATCCTGCTCGCCGCCGGCGAGGCGCTGCTCGAGCCGGGCGCTGAGGTGGTGTACGCCTGGCCGGCGTTCAGCGTCTACCCGCATCTCGCCGCCGCATCGGGGGCGCGGGCGATCCAGGTGCCGCTCGACGACGAGGACCGTCACGACCTCGACGCGATGGCCACCGAGGTCACGGTGGCGACGCGGCTCGTGCTCGTCTGCAACCCCAACAACCCGACGTCGACCGCGGTCGGACTCGACGAGATCGACGCGTTCCTGCGCCGGATCCCGAGTCACGTCGCGGTGATTCTCGACGAGGCCTACTGCGAGTTCTCGCTCACGCTCGGCGACACTTACGCCTCGCTCGAGCTGCTGCGCAAGTACCCGAACGTGGTGCTGCTGCGCACGTTTTCGAAGGTCTACGGGCTCGCGGGGCTTCGGGTCGGGTACGCGCTGTGCGGCGCCGAGGACTTCCGCGTCGCCGTCGACCAGGTCCGCCAGCCGTTCTACCTGAACGCCGCCGCGCAGGCGGCCGCGGTCGAGGCGCTGAAGCACCAGGACGAGGTCGAGCGGCGCGTGACCGAGACGATCGCGGCCCGGCTCGAGCTCGAGGATCGCGTGCGTTCGCTCGGTCTGTGGGTGGCGCGGTCGGACGCGAACTTCATCTGGCTCCATCTGCCGGAGTCGGTCGAGGAGGCCGACGTTGTCGAGGGCCTGCGTGAGCGCGGCGCGCTCGTCCGGGCCGGCGCGTCGCTCGGCCGCGAGCGCTCGCTCCGGGTGACGGTCGGCACCGACGCCGAGAACGAGCGATTCGCTGATGCGCTGGCCGCTGTCCTTGCGGGCTGAGGCGGCGGCGATCGTAGCCGGAGGGCCTTGCACGGCGGGCACCTGGAGTGTGGCTCTTGGGCTCGATCGCGGATCCGGGGCGACCGGCCCGAAAACACCTGCATAACTCGGCAATGGACGCGCTCTGCTCGGACCCTGCCGTGTTGGCCGCGATTATCGTGCGTAGCTCGGCACGGTGCCGCCGGCGGGCGCCCGTTGTCGTGCTATGCACGTCCGGGGGTGGGCGAACGCCGCCGCCCACCCACCCTCAGCTGCCCGTCGTTGAAACCCTTGGCATTCCGGCGGCCGTCTGGTACAACCCGCCACGATGAGCGTCCGTAGCCGCACGATCTACGTCTATCGCGGCTACTCCTACGCCTGGCGATTTAGCTAGGCGCCCGGCCCGCTCCCGTCGTTGCCCGCCCGCATAGTCGGCGGGCCCCCTCGAAAGGCCGAGCGCCGAAAAACCCCCCGGTCGGGTGAAACCCGAACCGCCCGCTTTCGTAGAGTTTCCAGGCACCAGAGAGGACCGAAGAGATGATGATCGTGATGAAACCGACGGCCAGTGAGCAGGAGGTGCAGGCCGTCATCGACCGGGTGCAGGGTGTGGGCGCGCGTGCCCACCTCAGCCGCGGGGAGGAACTGACCGTGATCGGAGCGATCGGCGACCGCGAGCACGTGGCGCGGCTCGAGCTCGACGGAGCTCCGGGAGTGGACCGCGTGGTCCCGATCTCGAAGCCCTACAAGCTGTCCTCGACCCAGTTCAAACACGGCGAGCGAACCGTGCTCGACATCGCGGGCCGCAAGCTGGGGGGGAACAGCTTCGCGATGATCGCGGGTCCCTGCACGGTCGAGTCGCGCGAGCAGACGCTCGAGACCGCGCGCATCGTCCGCGACGCCGGCGGCACGCTGTTCCGCGGCGGCGCGTACAAGCCACGGACCTCGCCCTACGCGTTCCAGGGGCTCGGCCAAGAGGGGCTACGGCTGCTCGCCGAGGCCAAGGCCGAGACCGGCCTGCCGATCGTCACCGAGCTGATGGACCAGCGCGACCTCGACCAGGTGCTCGAGGTGGCCGACGTGGTCCAGATCGGCGCGCGGAATATGCAGAACTACTCGTTGCTGGCCGAGGTCGGGCGCTCGGGGTGCCCGGTGCTGCTCAAGCGCGGCTTCTCCTCGACGCTCGAGGAGCTGCTGATGGCCGCCGAGTACGTGCTGAAAGAGGGCAACGAGGCGGTGATGCTGTGCGAGCGCGGCATCCGCACGTTCGAGACCTCGTACCGGTTCACGCTCGACCTGATGGCCGTGCCGGTGCTGAAGGAGCTCAGCCACCTGCCCGTGATCGTCGATCCGAGCCACGCCGCCGGCCGGCGTGACCTGGTGATGCCGCTGTCGCTGGCGGCGGCGGCCGTCGGCGCCGACGGGATCATCGTCGAGGTCCACCCCCACCCGGAGCAGGCGATCTGCGACGGTCCCCAGCAGCTCGTGGCCGACGACTTCGCCGAGTACGTGGAGCGCGTCCAGGCCGCCGCGGCGGTCGCTGGGAAGGCGCTCGCCGCCGTCTAGGTGAGGGTCGCGCTCGTCGGCGTCGGGCTGATCGGCGGCTCGATCGGACTTGCCGCGCGCGAGCGGCTCGACGCTTCCGTCGTGGGCTACGACACGGGCGGCGGCGCGCTCGAGGCGGCGCGCGAACGCGGCGCGATCGACTGCGCCGCGGACAGCGTCGCCGGCGCGGTGCGCGACGCCGAGGCCGTGTTCGTGGCGGTTCCGGTGGGGGCGCTGCCCGGGACGGTCAAGTCGGTGCTCGCGGCGGCGCCGACGGACTGCGTGGTCACCGACGTCGGGTCGACCAAGCGCGCGATCGTGGCGGCGCTCGACGGGGATGGGCGGGAATCCCAATTCGTCGGCGGCCATCCGCTGGCCGGCGCCGAGACCTCGGGTGTCGAGCACGCGCGGGCCGATCTGTTCGACGGCGCCACCTGGTACTTGACGCCGACCTCGAGGACGTCGGGGATCCTTTACGAGCGCCTGCACAGGTTCCTGCACGGCATCGGCGCGCGACCGGTCGCGATCGAGCCGGAGGTTCACGACACCGTTCTCGCGACGGTCTCGCACCTGCCGCACGTGCTCGCGAACGTGCTCGTCTCGCAGGCCGCGCGCACGCTCGCGGCCGGCGGCGAGCGACTCCCGGCGACCGGGCCCTCGTTTCGGGATGCCACCCGCGTGGCCGGCGCGCCGAGCGCGATCTGGACCGACATCTACGTCTCGAACCGCGATGCGATCGGGGCGCGGATCGACGACACGATCGCGCGGCTGACGTATGTCCGCGAGGCGCTCGCCTCTGGGGATGCAGGCCGGCTGACTGAATGGAACGACGGCGCCGCCGAGGACCGGCGCCGGCTGCTCGAGGCCCAGCTCGCGGGCGGTCCGCTGTTCGAGCTGCGTGCCTCGGTGCCGAACCGACCGGGCGTCGTGGCCGAGCTCGCGCTCGAGCTCGGGCGTGCGGGCGTCAATATCACCGACATGGCGCTATATCCCGCGCCCGACATGAGCGAGGGCGTCGTGGCGATGTGGATCGCGGGCGAGGCGGAGGCGCGCCGCGCCGAGGAGCTTGTCGGCAGGCTCGGCTTCCCGGTGGCGCGGGCGTGAACGTGCGCTTCGACCCGTCCGGGCCGCTCCGGGGCAGTCTGCGGGTGCCGCCTGACAAGTCGATCTCCCACCGCGCCGCGATCATCGCGGCGATGGCCTCCGAGCCGGTGAGCGTCCGCGACTATCTCGACGCCGCCGACACCCGGTCGACGCTCGCCGCCGTGCAGAAGCTCGGCGCGATCGTCGAGCCCCGCGCCGACGGGCTGCTGATCCGCGGGTGCGGCCTGCGCAACGCGCTCCCGCAGCATGGACCGATCGACGTCGGCAACGCCGGCACGCTGATGCGGCTGCTTCCGGGCTGGCTGGCGTTCCACCCGGGACAGAGCTTCGAGCTCGACGGCGACGACTCGATCCGCCGCCGCCCGGTCGACCGGATCGCGGAGCCGCTGTCATTGATGGGGGCTCGGATCGAGGCGCGTGAGGGCCGGTTCCCGCCGTTCACGGTCCACGGCGCGACGCTCACCGGGGTGGAGTACAAGCTTCCGGTCGCGAGCGCCCAGGTCAAGTCCTGCGTGCTGCTGGCCGGGCTGTGCACCGACGCGACAACCCTGATTGAGCCCACCCCGAGCCGCGATCACACCGAGCGGATGCTGGCGGCGGCGGGCGCTCCGGTCTCGCGCGTGTCCGACGGTGCGGGGTTTCGGACGACCGTGGGCAACACGGACGAGCTGGAGCTCGGCGAAGTCGAGGTGCCCGGCGATCCGTCGTCGGCGGCGTTCCTGATTGCGGCGGGGGTGCTGGTCAAGGGGTCGCGGCTGGTGCTCGAGCGCGTGGGCGTCAACTGGACGCGGTCGGGCTTCCTGCGCATACTCGAGCGCATGGGGGCGATCGTGCTCGCCGACCTCGAGGAGCCGGGGACGTTCCGGGCGGCCGAGCCGGTCACCGACATCGACGTCTCTGGCGCTCCGATCGAGGCGACGACGGTCGAGGCCGAGGAGGTGCCGCTCGCGATCGACGAGCTTCCATTGGTTGCGCTGCTCGGCTGCTTCGCCGAGGGCGACACGGTGGTGCGCGGTGCCGCCGAGCTTCGCGTCAAGGAGTCGGACCGGATCGCGACGGTCGTCGAGGGGCTCCGCGGTCTCGGGGCGCGGATCGAGGCGCTCCCGGACGGGTTCGTGGTGAGCGGGACCGGCGGGCTGCGCGGAGGGCAGTTGCATAGCCACGGCGATCATCGACTGGCGCTGCTCGGCGCGGTCGCCGGGCTCGCGTCCGAGGAGGGGGTGGAGGTGGTCGGGATGGAGGCCGCCGAGGTCTCGTATCCGGGGTTCGCGGAGGATCTCGCGGGGCTGATCGCGTGACGGTCGTGGCGATCGACGGACCGGCCGGCGCCGGCAAGTCGACGGTGGCGCGCGCGGTCGCCAGGGAGCTCGGGTTCACGTACCTGGACACGGGCGCGATGTATCGCGCGGTGGCGCTGGCGGCCCGTGAGCGCGGCGCGCCGGCCGCCGCGATCGCCGCGTCGCTCGCGATCGAGCCGGGCGAACGAATGGTGGTCGACGGCCGTGACGTGACCGACGAGATCCGCACGCCCGAGGTCTCCGAGGCCGCGTCGCGGGCGGCCGCGGATCCCGCCGTGCGGAGCGCGGTGGCCGCTCAGCAGCGGCGTCTGCTGTCGAGCGGCGACTGGGTGGCGGAGGGGCGGGACATCGGCACGGTGGTGGCGCCGGATGCCGAGCTCAAGGTGTTCCTCGATGCCGATCCCCGCGAGCGTGCCCGCCGGCGGGCCGCCGAGCTCGGCGTCGACGTCGACACGGTCCTGGCCGAGCAGACGATCCGCGACGAGCGCGACCGCACGCGCGAGCATTCACCGCTGGCGCCCGCGGACGGCGCAGTGGTGATCGACACGACCGGGATGACGCTGCCCGCGGTGGTGCAGCGGATCGCTGCGCTTGCGCGGGGCGCTAACGGGGTATAACCGCGCACGCGGAGCCTTGGGAGCTCCGCTCTCATATCCAGCGGACGCCCTGGCAGGGGCGGAACAGAGGGATTCAAGACATGAAGAGAGGTTTGCTTCGCGGGGTTGGCGTGCCCCTGGTGGTCGCGGGCATGATGGCGTTCGGTGCGGTTGCGGCATCGGCCAAGCCGATTCTCATGCCGACGCTGCAGAAAGAGGTGCAGACGCAGCGCGCCTACTGGCAGCAGCACGTGTTCGCGCCCGTGGGCTCGCTACAGCCGCCGGCGCCGCCGTGTCCGGAGAACGGCATGCTGCCCTCGCCGTTCTCCAACTGCGGGCTGCCCGAGTTCCCGGCGACGACGCTGCCGGTGCTCGGAAACATGTCCTACTACGGCGGGCACGTCCAGACGACGCCGAAGGAGTACCTGGTGTTCTGGGGCTGGGGCGAGTCGGGAGCGTTCCCGGCGAGCGACATGTGTTCGTCGGAGTCGATCACCGAGGGCTCGCTCTCGGCCACGCTGGGCTGCGATCCCGACGGTGCCGGCAAGTACATGGCCGACTGGCTGCAGCAGCTTGGCGGCACGAACTGGGCCGGGATCCAGACGCAGTACTACCAGACGGACTCTTCCGGAGCCCAGGAGCACATCACGAACCCGACCGACCAGCTCGCGGGCATCTGGGTCGACGACACCAATGACGCCTCAAGCCTCGTCGGGACGTCGTCGAGCAACCCGCCAGGGCCGACGAACACCTACACGGACCTGGCGACGGAGGCGCAGCGCGCGGTGGCGCACTTCGGCATCACCGATCTGGCCAACTCGAACATCATCATCGCGCAGCCGCCGAACTTCAGCGACCCGAACGCGCTGTCGTCGGGCTACTGCGCGTTCCACGACTACACGCAGCCCGGCCTGGAAGGCGGCATCTACAACGGGCTTACGCCTGGGATCGCGTGGACGAACATGCCCTACTCGCTCGCGATCAACTCGAGCGGCACCAACGAGTGCGGCGAGAACGCGGTCAACAGCGGCGCCGCCGGCAAGCTCGACGGGTTCTCGATCGTGCTCGGGCACGAGATCGAGGAGACCGTGACCGACCCGGGCGCCGAGGACGTGATCGGCACCGGGACGAGCGCGCAGCAGATCGGCGGGTGGTACGACCCGCTCGACGCCAACGAGAACGGCGACAAGTGCGCGTGGGTCGGAGAGAACCTGCTGACGGCACAGGGTCCGCCGGAGCCGATTCCGGGCGCGATCGGTGACGTCACCGGCAACGCGGGCGGGACGTTCGCGGTCCAGTCGTTGTGGAGCAACGACTCGGCCGAGGGCGCCGGCTACTGCGCCGGCGCCGGGACGGACCTTCCGACCGGGTAATTCAGATTGACCTGATCGGCGGATCCGGGGGACGCTAGCCTCGGATCCGCCATGAAGGTCGCAATCGTCGGGTATCCGAACGTCGGCAAGTCCTCGCTCGTCAACCGCCTCACCGAGTCGCGGGAGGCGGTCGTGCATGAGCGCCCCGGCGTCACCCGCGATCGCAAGGAGCTCCACACCGACTGGAACGGCCGGTCGCTGACGCTCGTGGACACCGGCGGGGTCGATCTCGATGATCGCGCCGAGCTCGCTGCCGCCGTCCACGAGCAGGTGCGGGCGGCGCTCGCAGACGCCGACGTAGCTGTATTGGTCGTGGATGCGCGGGCGGGATTGCGGCCGGGTGACCACGAGATCGCGGATCTGCTTCGTCGAGGATCTCTGCCGGTGGTCGTGGCCGCGAACAAGGTCGACACCGCGCGGGACATCCCGCTGGCGGCGGAGTTTCATTCGCTGGGCGTCGGCGAGCCGATCGCGGTGTCGGCGGCGCAGGGGCTCGGCACCGGGGATCTGCTCGACCGGATCGTCGAGCTCGGGGGATCGTCGCCGCTTGAGTCGGAGGGCTTGGAGGGCGAGGACGAGGTTGTCCGCCTGGCGGTGATCGGGCGGCCGAACGTCGGCAAGTCGTCGTTGGTCAACCGGTTCGCGGGCGACGAGCGGGTGATCGTCTCGCCGGTCGCGGGGACGACGCGCGACGCGATAGACCTCCAGGTCGAGTTCGAGGGCCGCCCGCTGATCCTGGTCGACACCGCGGGGCTGCGCCGGCAGGCGAAGGTGGGGGAGTCGATCGAGTACTACACGTCGCTGCGGTCGCGGCGCGCGGCCGAACGCGCCGACGTCGCGCTGGTCGTGTGCGACGCGACCGACGGGATCACCGCCCAGGATCTGCGCGTCGCCGAGCTCGCGATGCGATCGGGATGCGCCACCGCGCTCGTGCTCAACAAGTGGGACCTGGCCGATGGGGTGGACCTCGATCACGAGCGAGCCCGCGCCAATCAGAAGCTCCGCCTCCGTCCTCGCGTGCTGACCGCGAGCGCGAAGACCGGGCGGCACGTCGAGCGGCTCCTGGTCGAGGCGGTCGCGCTCGCCGACCGCCGCGCGGGCCGGATCCCCACGCCCCAGCTCAACCGCTTCCTGTCCGACGTCGTCGCCGCGCGGCAGCCGCCCGCCGGTGGCCCGCGTGCCGGCGGGCACCGGTTGAAGCTGCTGTTCATGTCCCAGACGAGCGAACGTCCGCCGCGGTTCTCGATCCAGGTCAACTCGCGTGCCCGCGTCACGCGCGACTACGCCTACTTCATCGAGAACCGTCTGCGTGAGCGCTACCGGCTCGAGGGCGTTCCGGTGATCATCGACTTCGTCGAGCGCAACGAGCGCCGCGGCCGGAGTCGTCGCGCCGCCGCCTGACCGTCGCGGCGCGCGTCTGATCGGCCGCGACGCGGCCGCGTCGCCCGGGGCACGTTTGTAACCCCATCGCACCGGGAACCGTTCTGTTGACCAGGGCGAACCGGCGCAAAGGGCGCAACGAAATGCTTCAGTGAACGTGCCGATGTCCACCGTAACGCGGCCACGTACAACCTCGCCGAACGGCGTCGACATGCTGCACCGCGGCCCGAGTCCAAGGCCACCGGAAGATCGCCGGCGGCGCCAGGTGTTTCGCCGGCGCGCGGCGGTCATCGTCGCCGGGGTCGCGGCGCTGATCACGATCCTCGTGGTGGTCCTGCTGGCCGGGTCGGGCGTCACGCCGCCCGCCACCGGCGCCGCCCAGGTCGTTCCCGCGGACGCGCTCGCGTATGTCCACCTGTCGACCGACCCGGGCCGGCCGTCTGTTCGTCAGGCCGAGGCGGTGGCGCGACGATTCCCTGACTATCCGCTCGCGTACGCGGCTGTCGTCGACCGGCTGGGAGCAATCGTCGGGGGCTCGAGCAGCTTCGCGAACGAGGTCCGGCCGTGGCTGGGGAACGAGGCGGCGTTCGCGCTGCTGCCGACGCCAGACGGGAGCGCTTCGTCGCTGATCGTCCTCGGCGTCAAGAACGCTGCTCGGGCGCGGGCGTTGGTGGCGCGCGCGGGTGCTGTGGCGCTCAGCGCGGATGCCGGCGTTCGGATCCTCCGCTACGCGTCCGGGACCGAGCTCGCGTTCGTCAGGCATTACCTCGTAGTCGGCTCCGCCGCTGGAGTTCGCGCCGCGATCGACGCCGCGGCGGGTCGCGCCGGATCGCTTGCGGACGATGCCGTGTATGAGCGAGCGTCCGCCGGCGAGCCCGCGGGCCGCGTGCTCGACGCGTATGCGCCGGTCGCCGGTATGCGCGGGCTGCTCGAGAGTCGCGGCGGCGTCGCCGGCGCGCTCGGGTTGCTGCTCGACCGGCCGGACCTCCAGGGGACGGCGATGTCGGTCTCGGCAGCCCCGGGCGAGGCCGACGTGTGGATCCACAGCGCGCTCCTCGCGAAGCGGGCTTCCCACCCGCTCACCTTCACGCCGACGCTGGGGTCGATCCTCCCGGCCGGGTCGACCCTGATGCTCGACGTCGACGGTCTCAACCGCGCGGCGCCGCAGCTGCTGCGCGCCGCGGCGACCGCCGGGTTCGCCGGCAACATTGCGCCGCTCCTGGCTCGTCTCGGCGCCGCGCTCACGGCCGAGGGCGTGAACGTCCACAAGATCGATTCGATCTTCGCCGGCGAGACGGCCGTGGCGCTGTCGCCCGGGCCGTCACCGTCACTGCTGATCGTCGCCAGGACCGCGAATCAGGCAGCGACGCAGACCGAGCTCGCGGGGCTCGAGGGTCCGCTGACCGCGCTGTTCCCGGCGCCGACGTCGGGGCCGGGCCAGATCGCGGGGTTGGGTGACCAGCAGGTCGGCGGCGTCACCGTCCACGAGCTCGGCCTCGGCTCCGGGCTCCAGATCGACTACGCGGTGTGGAACGGGCTCGTGGTCGTGTCGACCAGCGTTCGAGCGATCGATCAGGTCGTAAGCCGCGGCCACTCACTCGCCGACCAGCAGGCTTATCAGACGGCGCTTGCCGATCGGCCGGCGCAGCTGTCCTCGGTACTCTTTACCGACTTCAGCCAGCTCATCGGCCTCGGCGAGCAGATCGGACTGACGAGCGGCACGCGAGTGCGCGAGCTGCTCCCCGACCTGACCAAGGTACGCACCATCGGTTTGAGCTCGACGAGCGGAGAGCACGACACCACCACGGAGCTACGCCTCGAGATCCCATGAAGATGCTTTCCGACAACGAGTACTTGTTCACGTCCGAGTCTGTGACCGAGGGTCACCCGGACAAGGTCGCCGATCAGATCTCCGACGGAGTGCTGGACGCGGTGCTGCGGGACGATCCGAACGGCCGGGTGGCGTGCGAGACGCTGGTGAATACGGGTCTTGTGGTGGTCTCGGGCGAGATCACGACGACGACCTACGTCGACATTCCGGAGGTGGCGCGGGAGACGATCAAGCGGATCGGGTACACGAACGCCGAGTTCGGGTTCGATTACCACACGTGCGCGGTCATCAACGCGATCGACAAGCAATCGCCCGACATCGCCCAGGGTGTGGATCGCGCCTGGGAGTCGCGCGTGAATCCGGGCGACGACGACGAACTCGACGTCGCCGGCGCGGGGGATCAGGGGATGATGTTCGGGTACGCGTCGAACGAGACCGAGGAGCTGATGCCGCTGCCGATCTCGCTCGCGCACAAGCTGGCCAAGCGCCTCGCGGACGTGCGCCGCGCCGAGATCCTGCCGTATCTGCGCCCCGACGGGAAGACGCAAGTCACCGTCCGCTACGTCGACGGGCGGCCGGCCGAGGTCGAGAAGCTGTTGATCTCGACGCAGCACCGTGAAGGCGCCGAGTCGCTGCTGAAGGACGATCTGTGGGAGCACGTCGTCGAGCCGGTCGTGCCCGAGGAGCTGTACGACGCCCGCAAGCTGCACAAGGCCCTGCTCGTGAACCCGACGGGCCGGTTTGTGATCGGTGGTCCGATGGGCGATTGCGGCCTGACCGGTCGGAAGATCATCGTCGACACGTATGGCGGGATGGCCCGGCATGGCGGTGGCGCGTTCTCGGGTAAGGATCCGTCGAAGGTCGACCGTAGCGCCGCGTACGCCGCGCGTTACGTGGCTAAGAACGTGGTGGCGGCTGGGCTGGCCGAGCGGGCCGAGGTGCAGGTGGCGTATGCGATCGGTGTCGCCCATCCGGTGTCGGTGATGGTGGAGACGTTCGGGACCGAGAAGGTGAGTCGCTCGCGGATCCTTGAGTTGATCGATGAGCATTTCGATCTGCGTCCGGGCGCGTTCCGGGATTACCTGCGGCTGCATCGGCCGATCTACCAGAAGACGGCCGCGTACGGTCACTTCGGGCGCGAGGACCACGACTTCACGTGGGAGCGGACCGACAAGGCCGCCGCCCTCCGTGCCTCGGCCGGACTCGACACCGCTCCCGTCAACGTCTAGCGCGGCGCCCGCCGGGCGCGAACGGCTCAGCGGTCTGGCCGGCGCACCGCGAGGGGTGTTTCGGGCGTTATCGATGGCGTGTGTCGGTGCATTACTCGCCAAACCCCACCTGGCTCCAGAACCCTGGTCGTATAAGCGCCTCCGAGGCGCTTATGTTCCCCGGGTTGACTGTGCGCCGCAGGCTTTGGCGAGTTGCGCACCCCCGCCGCTCACAACCGCGGGGGCGTACCCCCGCTGCTCCCAACCGCGGCCGCTTCTATACCTGTGGGTGGGTGAGCCTTAGCTCGTGCAGAGCTCGGTCGACCGTGCGGCAGATCCGCCCAGGATCGTCGACGCCGCGGAATTTGAAGTCGTACGCCGCCCCGCCGGCGGTGTCGAAGTCGACCGTCCCCACACCCAGGATGCGCTCGAGCAGATGCTGGCGGGAGTTGACGTTCTGGACGCGCTCGAGCCGGGTCTCGTGCATCTCGCGCGAAATGAGCCCCGAGTGGATCGTGAGGCGCCGGTTGCTGATCGTGTAGGTCGTGCTGATCCGTCTGATCAGCCCCCACACCAACACGATGATGAACACGACGAGCACCGCCGCGCCGACCCAGCCCGCCTGCACGCCGCCGCCTGAAATCCGGGTGACGACGCCGGCGATTACGCCCGCGATGATCGCCATCAGCAGCCCCCGCACGTAGAACGCGAGCATCGACCGCCACGACGGATGGCCGTGGAAGAACACCTGCTCCCCTGGTTCCGGGTTCACCCGGGCCAGGGTACCGCGCGAAGATCAGCCTCCAATCAGGATTCCGACCACGGCCACGGCGCCTGCCAGCACCGCGAGCAGCCCCGCCAGCGGCGCCGGCTCGGTCTGGAGGCGGCCGGACGGCCGAAGCAGCGCGAACCAGGCCACGACCGGAGCGCCGACGATCGCGCACGCAAACGCCCACCCGCGCTCCCCAGCCCGCTCGGCGGCCCCCGTTCCGAGCATGCGCGAGCACGCCTCGAGCACGATCGCGAGCCCCAACAACAGGCGGCCGTGGTGGAACGCCACGACGATCACGCCCAGGTAGAGCTCGGCGATCAGAACCGCCGCGAGGACCAGGCCGGCGACGACGCCGGCGCCGTGCACGTACCCCCGGGGAACCGGGGTGTGTTCGACCTTGACCGGGGTCCACGCCGATGGCGGTGGTTGCTTCTCGCGGCGCCCTTCGGGGTCGCGCCGCCGCTCGGGGTTGGGGCGCCCTTCTCGGTCGCGGCGCCCTTCGGGGTCGGGAGGTCTCGCCGGATCCGGCCGGCTCCCCGGACCGGTCTTGGGCCGGGCGCGTTCGCGGCGCCCGGGCCGCCTCTCTGGGCGGGTCTTGGGACGGGCGCGCTCGCGCGGCATGTGCTCGAGGTCGAAGATCCGCGCCGCGAGCGCCTCCCGCACCGCCTTCTGGTCGGGCCCGAGCGCGGTGGGGTCGAGCCTGAGCAGGCCCAGCCCGTGCGCCGGAACCTGGTCGCGGTAGATCGAGTCGTGCGGCCCCGGGTTCGACCGGCACATGACGACCAGCCGGGCGCGCGGGTAGTAGGCGCTGACCGGGAGCCACTCGTCGATGTCTTCGCCCGGGGCACGAAGCCAATGGAAGATGTGGTCGCGGCGTCCGACCTCGCCGAGCAGGTCGTCGCACATCGAAAGGATCGTCGGATCAGGGAGGCCGCGCTCGGCTCGGTCGCTACGGCCGGGAACAGGCTCCCGCAGGGTGTCGGCGGGACGATGGGCCGTCATCCTCACCGAACTTTACTCTCCGGTAACTCGATGAACCCCCGCTTGCAACGCCCACCGGACCTGATCGCACGCGTAGAGCCGCTCACGCTGACGCGCGCCGTCCGCGGACCGTTCGACTACAAGCTGCGGCCCGAACAGGCCGATGTGGGCGTCGGCTCGTTGCTGCGGGTGCCGTTCGGCGGCCGGCGGACGCTCGGGGTCGTGCTCGAGCTCGCGAACGAGTCCGAGCTGGCGCCCGACCGGCTGGCCGAGCCAGACGCCGTCCTGCCTCCCGGAGTTCCGCCCGACCTGGTCGCGCTCGCCGGCTGGATCGCAAGCGAGTACTGCTCGACGCCGGCGAGGGCGCTCGGCCTGGTGCTCCCGCCGGGCACCGCGGGCGGCCTCAAGCGAAGGCAGGTGCTGGTGGCCGAGCTCACCGGCGCGGGCGCGGACGCGCTCGACGGTGGCGATCGCCTGACCGACCGCCAGCGGACCGCGCTCGAAACTCTCCGCCGCGACGGCCCCGCGGTGGCAGCGTCGCTCGGAACCGAGACGCTCCGCCGCCTCGAGGGCCGCGGTCTCGTGACCCTCGACCGGCGCGACCACGCGCGCCGCCCGCGATCGGTGTCGATCGGCCGGCGGCTCGACGCCGCGCCGGCCCTGACCGATGAGCAGACGACGGCGCTCCACAGGGTTCTCGGAGCACTGCGAAGCGGCGGCGGCGCGGACGGTCGGTTCCTGCTGCACGGCGTGACCGGCTCCGGCAAGACCGAGGTGTATCTGCGCGCGGTGCAGGAGACGCTCGCCGCCGGCCGCGGGGCGATCGTGCTCGTGCCCGAGATCGCGCTCACGCCCCAGACCGTCGGCCGCTTCCAGGCCCGGTTCGGGGACGTGGTCGCGGTCCTGCACTCGGGACTCGGCCAGGGGGAGCGGCACGACGAGTGGCTCCGGCTGCGCTCGGGCGAGGCGCGGGTGTGCGTCGGGCCTAGATCGGCGGTGTTCGCCCCGCTCGCCGACATCGGTCTGATCGTCGTCGACGAGGAGCACGACGCGTCCTACAAGCACGAGGGGGATCCCCGCTACGACGCCCGCACGGTGGCGATCCGCCGGGCCCACATGCACGGCGCGGTGGTCCTCGCCGGCAGCGCGACCCCGCGCCCCGAGAGCGCCGTCACCCTCACGCGCCTGCGCCTCCGCGACCGGATCGACGGCCGATCGCTGCCGCCGGTCGAGGTGCTCGACATGCGCGGCACCCACCATCCGCTCCATCCGGCCACGCGGATGGCGCTGGCCGACGTGCGCAGCGCCGGCGGGAAGGCGATCGTCCTGCTGAACCGCCGCGGTTGGTCGAACTTCGTGACCTGTCGCGGGTGCGGGCACGTGTGGATGTGCCCGAACTGCGAGGTCGCGCTCGTGTTGCACCGCGCCGCCGGCCAGCTCGCGTGCCACCACTGCGGGCACCGCCGGCGGGCGCCGAGTCGCTGCGAGGAGTGCGGCTCGGTCGCCGTGGCCCGCCATGGAGCCGGCACGGAGAGCGTGGAGCAGGAGCTCCGCGAGGCGTTCGGGTCCGACCTCCCGGTGTTCCGGCTCGACGCGGACGCCGTGGCCGGCAAGGACCGCCTCGCCCAGACGCTGCAAGCGTTCGAGGCGTCCCCGGCCGGGGTGCTCCTCGGGACCCAGATGGTGGCCAAGGGCCACGACTTCGCCGAGGTCTCGCTCGGGGTCGTACTCGACGCCGACCAGACGCTGAGGTTCCCGGACTTCCGCGCCGAGGAGCGGACGTTCGCGCTCGTGACGCAGCTCGCCGGGCGCGTTGGACGCGGTGAAAATGGGGCCCCGGGCACCCCACCCACCCCGCCAGGCCCCCCCGCCCGGGTGCTCGTTCAGACGCTCGCTCCGGCCGCCGAGTCGCTCGCGTTCGCCGCACGCCACGACTCCGACGGGTTCCTCGAGCAGGAGCTCGCGCGCCGGCGCGCGCTCCGGTATCCGCCGTTCGGGTCGCTGATCCGCATCGTCTGCTCGGCGTCGCAGGCGGAGGATGCGCTCGCGGTGACGAAGCGGCTGCACGGGCTGATCACGCCGGTGGGCGAGACCTTGCTCGGGCCGGCGCCGCTGTTCAGGCTGCGTGGCCGGTCGCGCAGCCAGCTCGTGATCAAGTGCGAAGACCGAGGCACGACCGTGCGCGCGGTCGGGAGCGCCGTGGACGAGTGCGCCACAGACGCCGTGCGCCGGGGCGTAAGTGTGAGTGTCGACGTCGACCCGCAGTGACTCCGGCGGTCTCTGACTCTCGCGACGCACTAAGCTGATTCCGTGTCCGATTCGACCACTGAAGCCACCACTGAGGAGGCCCTCGAGGAAGACCTCGAGGCCGGCGCTGACGCCGATCCGAGGGAGGCCGAGCTCGATCCCGAGGCTGCGGCTCGCCGGAAGGCCGCCCTCGCCCAGATCCGTCAGTTCGGCGATCCGGTACTGCGCACCAAGGCGCGTCCGATCGAACGGTTCGACGATGCCCTGCACGAGGAGATCGAGCGCATGGGCGACCTGATGGACGACGCCATCGGAGTCGGGCTGGCGGCGACGCAGGTCGGCATCGTTCACCGCCTGCTCGTATACCGCGTCCAGCACGGGGCGGAGCTCGCCGCGCTGATCAACCCGGAGGTCGAGTGGTCGGGACGCGACACCGAGTCGATGGAGGAAGGTTGCCTGAGCCTTCCCGGCGTGCTCGTCGACGTCGATCGGCCGGTCCATGTCCGGGTGCGGGCGCTCAACGAGAATGGCGAGCCGATCATGATCGAGGCCTCAGGACTCGAGGCGCGCGTGATCCAGCACGAGATCGATCACCTCGACGGCGTGCTGATCCTCGACCGGACCAGCCGAGAGCAGCGCAAGGAGGCGATGCGCACCATGCGCGAGGCGCAGCAGGCCGCGTAGCCTGCCTGCTCGCCCTCCGAGCCCCGAGCCCGCGCGTGCGCACCGTCTACCTAGGCACTTCGGAGTTCGCGGCCGCAGTTTTGCGGCGCCTTGCGGACTCACCGCACCGCCCCGAGCTCGTCGTCACCCGGCCTGACAGCGCCCGCGGACGCGGCCGAAAGTTGTCGCCGCCGCCGGTCGCCGACGCCGCCCGCGAGCTCGGGATCGCGTTCGACCAGCCCGCCTCGGTGAACGATCCGGAGGCGGTCGAGACGATCGCGCAGGTCCACCCAGAGGTGGTCTGCGTTTGTGCCTTCGGCGCGCTCATCAAGGAGCCGCTGCTGTCGCGCTGGCCGATGCTCAACGTCCACCCGTCGCTGCTTCCACGGTGGCGCGGCGCCGCTCCGATCGAGCGGGCGATCATCGCCGGGGACTCGGTCACGGGCGTGTCGATCATGCGCGTGGGCGCAGGGTTCGACGATGGGCCGGTGTGCGCCCAGGCACCCGAGCCGATCCGCTCCGATGACACCTACGGAACGCTCGCCCGCCGGCTCGAACCGCTCGGTGGTGACCTGCTGGTCAAGACGCTCGACCGGCAACCGCCGTGCGTCGACCAGGAGGAGGTGCTCGTCACGTACGCGGCCAAGATCTCCGCCGAGGAACGCGAGCTCGACCCGTCGCGCCCCGCGGTCGAGCTCGAACGCATCGTGCGCGCGCTCACCCCGCACATCGGCGCCTACGTGGTGCTCGGCGACGGGTCGCGGCTCGGGGTGCGGGCGGCGCGGGCGCTCGCCGGCGACGAAACCGGACCGCCGGAGGGCGTCGTGGCGTTCGACGGGCCGCTCCCAGTGCTCGGATGCGCCGAGGGCGCGCTCGAGCTTGTCGAGGTGCAGCCCCCGGGCGGGCGGCCAATGAGCGGCGCCGATTACCTGCGCGGGCACAGGAAATAGGCGCGTGCCGGTGACGAAGAGTCACACCCGGGTCTCGCCGGCACGTGCGTGCGCGCTGCGAGTGATCCGGCGCACGTTCGAGGAGGACGCCTACGCCGACCGGGCGTTCGCGGCCGAGGCGTCCGGCCTCGAGCCACGCGATCGCGCCCTGGCGATGGTGCTCAGCTACGGCACGATCCAGCGCCGCGCGACGCTCGACCACGTCCTCGCGCAGTTGACCGACCGACCGCTCGCACGGCTCGACCCACCCGTGCTGGCGACCACCCGCCTCGGGCTGTACGAGCTCCTGTACCTCGACCGGACCGCGCCTCACGCGGCCGTGAACGAGAACGTCGAGCTCGTCAAGCGGACGCGCCTCCACGCCGTCGGCCTGGTCAACGCGGTCCTGCGCCGCGCGGCGCGGGAGGGACCAGGCCTACTCGCTGGACTCGACGACCGCTCGCCTGAGCAAGCCGCGATCCTCCACTCCGTGCCGGGCTGGCTCGCCAGCCAGTGGTGGGAGGAGTTGGGCGCCGAGGAAGCCCGCGCGCTGCTGCGCGAGATCAACCAACCGGCCGAGTCGGCGCTCCGGGTCAACACCCTCCTGACGGCCCCGGACGACGTCACGTCGGCGCTGCCCGTCCCGAGCCGGCCGGCCGCTGGCGTCCCCGAGGGGCTCGTGGTCGAAGGCCCGTTCGACGTCGAGGGATCAGACCTCTGGGCGAGCGGTCAGGTCCAGCCGCAGTCGCGCGCCTCGATGCTGGTCTCGCGGATCGTCGACCCACATCCGGGGCAGCGCGTGCTCGACCTGTGCGCGGCGCCCGGGGGCAAGACCACCCATCTGGCCGCCCTGATGAGAGACAGCGGCGAAATCGTGGCCGTTGAGCAGCACCCCGGCCGGGCCGCGGCGCTCCAGCGCACATGCGCCCGGATGCGCACGTCGTGTGTGCGCCTGGAGGTCGGAGACGCTGCGATTCCGCGGACCGACGGGCACTTCGACCGGATTCTGGTCGACGCGCCGTGCAGCGGGCTCGGCACGTTGCAGTCTCGGCCGGATCTTCGCTGGCGCCGGCGGCCCGAGGCTATTGCGGAGCTCGCGGCGCTCCAGGCGCGGATCCTCGCCGCCGCCGCACCGGCGCTCGCGCCCGACGGAGCACTCGTGTACTCGGTGTGCACGATCTCGCGCGCCGAGGGCGACGACGTAATCGAGGCGTTCCTGCGCGAGCACGACGATTTCTCGGTGGAAGAGCGCGTTCAGCTGCGCCCGGACCGGGACGGCACCGACGGATTTTTCATCGCTCGCCTACGCCGTGCCTCGGCACGCTGACACCCGTGCGGGGTTGAGCCGCCCGAGCGGCCCGTTAACCTGTGTGTCTACCGTGACCGAACCGATGCCAAAGCTCGGTCCGGAGTGCCCGGGGTGCGGAGAACCCTGGCTTCGCCCGACCGCGGCACCCGGCCGCTACCGATGCGTGTACTGCCTGCAGCGGTACGAGCTCGTATCGGTCTGCCCGAATTGCGGCGAGCACTCGACGATCGTGCGCATGTCGAGCACCGCGATCGTGGCCTGCAACCACTGTCACGGCAGCATGCTCCGGGCGGTCTGAGTGGTCGCGGCCGGCGGACGGGCGGAGACGACCCTGCGGCTGCTGCGTGAGCGTCGGATCGCGCCGTCGATCCTCTCAGCGGATTTTGCCCGCCTCGGCGAGCAGGTCGACGAGGTGCTCGCGGTCGGCGCGAAGGTCATCCACGTCGACGTCATGGACGGTCACTTCGTGCCCCCGATCACGTTCGGCGCGATCGTCGTCGACGCGCTGGCTGAGCGCGTGCACGGCGCCGGCGGAATCCTCGACGTGCACCTGATGATCGAGCGTCCCGAACGGTACGTCGGCGACATCGCCAGGGCGGGCGCCGACAGCATCACCATCCACTACGAGGCGACACCGCATCTGCACTACACGCTGAACGCGATCCGCGAGGGGGGTTGCACGGCGAGCGTCGCGCTCAACCCGGGGACTCCCGCCGACAGCCTGTTCGAGCTCGCCCACGAGCTGCTCGACATGGCTCTGTGCATGAGCGTCAACCCGGGATGGGGCAACCAGCAGTTCATCCCGTGGTCGCTCGACAAGCTCGCGCGGATGCGCGGTGCGCTGCCCGATCAGGTCGCGCTCGAGGTCGACGGCGGCGTGCACGAGGCCACCGCGGGGCCGTGCGTCGAGGCCGGCGCGAACCTGCTCGTGACCGGCTCGGCGGTGTTCGGTAGTTCCGATCCGGCCGCCGCCTACGCCGCGATCGCGGCCGCGGCCGGCGCGGTGTGATCCCTCCGGTCCGCGCAGCATCAACTCGGGTCCGACGGTAGCCTGACCACGGTGCGCTTCGGGAGTCTTGGGTCCGCTCTGGCGATGGTGCTCGCCGTCGCGGTGTGCGCGGGATGCGGGTCGAGTGGATCCTCAAAGGTCAGCGCCGGAACCTACGTGGGCACCGTCTGCTCGGCCATCTCGCCGCTCGAGAAGGACGTCGTGTCCCGGAGTAGCGCGCTCAACTCGACGACGGCGCCGAACGCCGCGCAGGCCAAGAAGGCGCTACGGGGGTTCCTGGTCGCCGTCGAGGGAGACGCGTCGCGCGCGCTGTCCAAGATCCAGGCGGCCGGCACGCCGGACATCTCAAACGGCGAGACCGTGGCCGGCACGATCACCAAGACGTTCACCGAGCTCAGGGACACGCTCCGTGTCGCGATCACCAAGTCGAACTCGCTGCCGACCGACTCCCCGACGTCGTTCAGGACCGCCGCACAGGCACTCGGGGCGAACGTGAAGAGCTCGCTCAATGGGATCGACTCGAGCGGCCTTACCAACCCGGACCTGCAGAAAGCCGCGGCCGGGCAGGCCGCGTGCAAGAGCCTCTCGAGCAGCTGAGCGGCCGGGCGGCCCGCGTCCAAGACCCTCTCGAGCCGCTGAGCGGCCGGCCGGCTCGCCCTCAGCTAAGGCCGGGAGCCCGAGCCGCTCGCCGGCGCCGCCCCGAGCCGGTACACCGCCCACAGCAGGCCGCACAACACCAGCGCCGCCGTGAAGTACGAGACCTCAACGCGGGTCACCTCGTTGCTGATCGCTTCCGACAGCATGAACACCACGAACAGTCCCGCCGAGAACAGCCAGGCCACCGCCGCCCGGGTGGCGCGGCCCCGCGCGAGCGCCGCCTGGTTGAGCGTGCCGGCGGTGAGATGGAGGCCCATGCCGAGGCCGACCAGCGCGAGGCCGAGGCGCCCGTAGTGGAAGCCCTTGTCCCCGAGCAGCGCGGTCATCACGAGCGGCCCGATCGCGAGCAGTCCGATCGCGACCGCGCCGGCGAAGGCGGCGATGACCTTGATCGTGGTGCGGATCGCCTCGTGGAACTCCGCGGCCGACTCGCGCGCCTCGAGGCTCGCGAGGTGGGGGAGGATCGAGGTCTGGATCGCCTGGAACAGCTGGAGGGGCGCGCGGACGATCAGCAGCACGTTGAACACGAACCCGGTGATGCCGACGGTCAGGCCGGCCTTGCTGCCGGCGTTGGCGGCGACGATGAGGACGCCCGCGTTCATCAGGGTCTGCTCGGCGAGCATGATCCCGACGACCGAGACCGCGAACCCGGTGCCCCCCTTGAAGCTGAGGTCGGCCGCGGCCTCCTCGATCTCGGCGTGAGCCGGCCCCTCGCGCGCGGCGTCCGCCACCGGCACGCCGGACGGGGCGTCGACGCGCAGCCGCGAGAATGCGAACGGGATCACGCACAGTGACGCGAACGGCGCCACCGCCATCCCGAGCCCGACGACCGCTTGACCCGAGGCGATTCCGACCGCGACCGCGAGCGCGAACATGAACCGCGAAGTCGACTCGAGGAACACGAGACCGCCGTACAGCGCGAACCTCTGGTGGCCGGCGAGCCAGCCCCGGGCGAAGTAGCTCGCGGCGTACGCGAGCACGCCGATCACGAGGATCCAGTAGAGGGCGCTCGAGCCGTCGAAGATCCCCTGTTCGATCTCTGATCGCAGCGCCAGCGCCACGATCAGAAACAGCGTCGCGAAGCCGCCCTGGATCAGGGCCGGGATCCGGAGCGGATGGCCGTGCAGGCCCCGCGCCCGGCGGTCGGCGATCGTCCTCGAGAGGAGCTGCTCGATCGGCCGGTAGATCACCGACAGGATCACGAACATGATCGCCCAGCACAGCGAGATCCGGCTGTAGGAGGCGGGGTCGAGCGAGCGGCTCGCGAGCGCCAAATAGAGGAACGTGAAGATGCCGGTGGACGCGATCCCGATCGAGAGGACGCGCGCGCCCGAGGCGTACGACTGCTGGGTCTCACCCTCTGGCGCGCCGTTCGCCGTCGCGGCCGCGGTTCCGTTCGCGCCGGGGGGCGCAGGAGCGATGGTCGTGTTCTCCGGCGGCGTCATCGGACCTGCACCAGCACCATCGTCCAGGGGAACGGCGAGCAGGCCTCGACCACCTCGCCGTGGCGCTCGAGCATCCGAATGAAGCCACCCTTCGACCAGTGGTTGACGTGGCCGGGGGTGTTGCCGAGCTCTCGCACGTAGGCACCGCGGGCAACATTCAGGGCTCGCCAGAGCGGCTCGCGCGGGACGGAGACGAGCAGGTGACGCGCGGCCGTGCGCGCCATCTCGGCGACCGTGAGCTCGGGATCGGGCACATGCTCGAGCACCTCGATCGCGGCCGCGAGGTCGAACGAGCGGTCCGGGAACGGCAGATCTTGCAGCTCCTCCGCGCTCATTGCGCGGAACTCGAGGTTCGGGCGCCGGCGCGTGCTCCACTCGGCCTCGAGATTGGGGTCGGCCAGATCGATCCCGAGCACCGGCCGGTCCCCGAGCGCCTGGGCCCACTTGTAGGTCAGGACTCCCTCGCCGCAGCCCATGTCGAGCACCGACTCGGGTGCCGCGCGGGTGAACAGACCCGCCAGCGCGCCCTCGAACCCCGACATCAGGCGGCGGACGACCGGGTTGGTCGAGCCGTACTTGTCGAAGGTGTTGCCGGTCGGGACCTCGCTCGGGCCGCCGCCGGCGGGGGCGACCTCGGGGGCGCGACTCATACCTCGAGTGCCCTGCGGTCCGGGGCCTCCGTGCCGGTCTGGCCGTTGCTGGCCGGCGGCGTTCCGGTGGCGCTTTCGGCGATGGGGTCCTTGTCGGCGACGGCGTCCGTGTCGGCGGCGGGGTCCTCCTCGGCGGCGGGGTCGCTCTCGGCGGCGGGGTCGCTCTCGGCGGCGGGGTCCTTCTTCTGGGCAGCCGGCGCTCCGCGCTCGTAGTGCGAGGGCTCGACCCCGAGCTGCAACTCGATCCGCCGGACCCGCTCGAACGTCCGCTGCGAGAGCGTGCGCTGGGCATCGAGCAGGTCACCGATCACGCCGAGCGCCCCGAGCAGCATCGCGGCGTTGAACAGCACGCCGCCGGCGATCAGCGACTGGATGTGCCCTCGCCCGGCGGTCGAGGGGTTGTCGATGAAGTACACGAGGAACCGGATGAAGATCGCGAGCGCGGCCGTGCCGCAGATCAGCGCGCCGGTCCAGAACACCTTGAGCGGCTGATACTGGGAGTAGACACGGAAGATCGATAGCGCGTTGCGCCGGACGTACGCCGCCGTCGAGGGGAATAGGCGGGACTCGCGGGTCTTGGGGTTCGTCCGGATCGCGACGTGGTCGACGGCGACCTGGAGCCGGCCCGCCTGGATGATCGTCTCGAGCGTGTAAGTGAATTTCGAGACGGCCTGCACCTGCAGTGCGGCCTCGCGGTTGTAGGCGCGGAAGCCCGACGTCGTGTCCGGGATCTCAGTCGACGACGCGTGCCGGACAACCCACGATCCGAGCCGCTGGAGGAGCTTCTTGAACCCGGAGAAGTGCTCGATCGTCTCGACCTGGCGGTCGCCGATGACCATGTCGGCTTCACCACGGAGAATCGGCGCAACCAGCTTGGGGATGTCCGACCCCTCGTACTGGTTGTCGGCGTCGGTGTTGACGATCACGTCGGCGCCGAGCTTCAGGCCGGCGTCGAGCCCGGCTTGGAAGGCCGCCGCCAGGCCCTTGTTGTTCGTCAGCCGGACGATGTGATCGACGCCGTTCTCCTTGGCCACATCGATCGTGCGATCGGTCGAACCGTCGTCGATGATCAGCCACTCGACGACGTCGATCCCTGGGATCTCGCGAGGCAGTCGGCTCAGCGTCAGCGGAAGCTGGCTCTCCTCGTTGTAACAGGGAACTTGGATGATGAGCTTCATTGGGAACGGGCCGGCCTGCGGGTTAAAACGAGGTCCCCGGCGGGATGGAGCGCGGTACGCCCCTAGAGCTACCGCTAACACGGTAGCGAGCGGGACGCCGGAGGACCTCCCACCGCACGCGAGCGTGCGAACGTGGCTTTCCGCTTAAGTTCGCGTCCTATGCTCCAAGGCCCTGTGTCCGCGCCCACCGACATCGACCGTCTCCACCTCGCTCGCGCGATCGAATTGGCCGAGGGCGGCCGCGGGCAGGTGAGCCCGAACCCGCTCGTGGGGGCTGTCATCGGACGCCAGGACGAGGTCCTGGGAGAGGGGTTCCACCAGGCGCTCGGAGCCCCGCACGCTGAGATCGAGGCGATCCGCGCGGCCGAGGGACGCGACCTCGGCGGCGCCACCATGTACGTGTCGCTCGAGCCGTGCTGCCACCACGGACGCACACCCCCATGCACCGACGCGATCCGGGATGCGGGAATCGGGCGGCTGGTGGTGGCCTCCGACGATCCGAGCGAGCACGCCTCCGGCCGCGGACTCGGGATCCTGCGCGACGAGGGGATCGAGGTCGTGATCGCCGACGGCGAATTGGCCGAGCGCGCTCGCCTGCTCAACCAGTCTTTCCGCAAGCACGCCCGCACCGGGCGTCCTTGGGTGCTGTTCAAGTCTGCGATGACGCTCGACGGCAAGGTCGCTACACGCGGCGGCGACTCGAAGTGGATCTCGGGCGAGGAGAGCCGCCGGTTGGCGCACCACTGGCGGGCGCAGTGCGATGCCGTCGCGGTCGGGATCGGGACGGCGTTGGCCGACGATCCCCAGCTGACCGCGCGGATCGACGGCGTGATTCGTCAGCCGCGCCGGGTCGTGTTCGATTCGCTCGCGCGCCTGCCGCTGGACTCGAAGCTCGTGCTCGGCGCGCGCGAAGTGCCGCTCACCGTGGTCGTCTCGCGCGCCGCCCCGCGCACCGCCACCGACGCGCTCGCCACTCACGGCGCTGACGTGATCGTGGCCACTGGGCAACACGAGCCGGCGCGGGTGCGCTCGGCGCTCGACCAGCTCGGTGCCGACGGGATCGGCTCGATCCTGCTCGAGGGCGGCCCCCATCTCGCCGGTGCGTTCATGGACGCCGGCGAGGTCGACGAGATGCGTCTGTTCCTCGCGCCGATGGTGCTGGGTGGCCGGACGGCGCGCGATCCGCTCGAGGGCGAGGGCGTGGACGCGATCGCGGATGCGGCACGCGCGCTGACGCTCGAGTGCGACCGCGTCGGAGAGGACTTGCTCGTGTCCGCGCGCGTCAAGGATTGGTAGGCGGGCGGTGTTCACCGGACTGGTGCAGGGGGTCGGGTCGGTGGCTGGGATCGAGCGCTCGGATGACGGCGCGCGGATCACGATCGCCACGCCGCTCGTGCCCGAGCTGAACGCCGGCGACTCGATCGCGATCAACGGCGTGTGTCTGACCGCGGTCGACCTTGCCGGCGACTCGTTCGTCGCCGACGCCATGAACGAGACACTCGCGCGGTCGTCACTAGGCGATCTGGCGCCCGGCGCTTCGGTGAACCTGGAGCTTCCGTTGCGGGCAACCGATCGTCTCGGCGGCCACGTCGTCCAGGGGCACGTCGACGGGGTCGGCGAGGTGTTCGATCAGCACGACGACGGCTTTGCCCGGCGCATCCGGATCGGCGCTACCGCCGAGGTCCTCCGCTACGTGGTCGAGAAGGGGTCGATCGCGGTCGACGGAGTTTCGCTAACGGTCACGGAGGTGGACGATCGATCGTTTACCGTTTCTCTGATTCCCGAGACGCTGGAGCGCACGACGCTAGGCGGAATCGGTGCGGGCAGGCGAGTCAACCTGGAGGTCGACGTGCTGGCGAAATATGTTGAGAAGTTGATGGTGAGGGCCGGATGAGCTCGGTCCAGACGCCGTTCGCGACGATCGAGGACGCGATCGAGGACATCCGCCAGGGCAAGATGGTCGTGGTCGTAGACGACGAGAACCGCGAGAACGAGGGCGACCTCACGATGGCGGCGCAGTTCGTCACCCCCGAGGCGATCAACTTCATGGCCAAGGAGGCGCGGGGCCTGATCTGCCTGTCGCTCACGCCCGAGCGCTGCGACGAGCTCGGGCTCGACTTAATGGCGGCCAAGAACGAATCGGCGTTCGAGACCGCGTTCACGATCTCGATCGAGGCGCGGTCGGGCGTGAGCACGGGGATCTCCGCCGCGGACCGCGCGCGGACGATCCAGGTCGCGATCGATCCCCAGACCAGCCCGCGCGAGCTCGTCCAACCCGGGCATGTGTTCCCGTTGAAGGCCAAGCCCGGCGGCGTGCTCGAGCGCGTCGGCCAGACCGAGGCGGCGGTCGACCTCGCCCGCTTGGCCGGGCTGATCCCGGCCGGTGTCATCTGCGAGGTCATGAACGACGACGGGACGATGGCGCGGGTGCGTGACCTCGAGCCCTACTGCGAGCGCCACGATCTCAAGATGGTCACGGTGGCCGACCTCGTGGCCTACCGCCGCAAGCACGAGAAACTCGTCGAGCGGGTGGTGTCGACCAAGCTCCCGACGGGATTCGGCGAGTTCATGGCGGTGGGGTACCGGTCGCTCATCGACAACAAGCATCACGTCGCGCTCGTCAAGGGCGATGTCGAGGGCCGGGACGACGTGCTCGTCCGCGTTCACTCCGAATGCCTCACCGGAGACGTGTTCCACTCGCTTCGCTGCGACTGCGGCGAGCAGCTCGAGTCAGCGCTGTCGATGATCGAGTCCGAGGGGCTCGGTGTGCTGTTGTATCTGAGTCAGGAGGGCCGCGGCATCGGACTGCTCAACAAGCTGCGGGCTTACAAGCTCCAGGAGGAGGGCCTCGACACCGTCGACGCCAACCTCAAGCTCGGTCTACCCGCCGACCTGCGCGATTACGGCATCGGGGCCCAGATCCTCGTCGACCTCGGGCTGACCAGCATCAGGATCCTCACCAACAACCCGAAGAAGATCTCCGGGCTCGCCGGCTATGGGCTGTCGGTCACCGATCAGATCCCGATCCAGCACATGCCGAACCCGCACAACGAGGCGTACCTCCGTGCCAAGCGCGACCGGCTCGGGCACACGCTGCATCATCAGGGCCTCGCGCTCGACGAGGAGATGCTGCGCGACGAAGTCGAGCAGGATCGCGTGCGCCACCGGTCGCAGTAATGGGCGACCACGAGGGGACGCGCGTCGCGCTGTGCGTGGCCCGCTTCTACTCGGAGCTGGCCGGCAAGCTCGAGTCCGGCGCGCGTGACGCGCTCGACGAGGCCGGGGTGGCCGAGATCGATCGGTTCGATGTCCCTGGCGCGTTCGAGCTGCCGCTGATCGCCCAGTACGCGGCCCAGTTGGGGCGCTACCGCGCGATCGTGTGCCTGGGCGCCGTGATCCGGGGCGAGACAGACCACTACGACCACGTCTGCCGCGAGACCGCCCGCGGCATCCAGACGGTTCAACTCGAGACCGGCGTACCGTGCGGGTTCGGCGTCCTCACCGTCGACACGATGGCCCAGGCGCTCGATCGCGTGACCGGCGGCTCCAAGCGCGACACGGGGCGGCAGGCGGCCGAGGCGGCGCTGGCCTCGCTGGCGGTCAAGGACGCGCTCGCCGCCAGCTCGATCGGGCGACTGACAGGTGGGGCCTCGCAGCGAGGCCCAATCTCTTAGTCGCCCTCAGTCGCCCTGGGAACTGGGCTGTGGACCTGGGGCGGGCGCGCCCGGAGGTCCACCGACGTTGGGCGGTCCGACCCCGGGGCCTCCGTGGTCGTGACTCTTGCCGGGCGGTCCCGCGCCGGTGCCGCCGTGGTCGTGACTCTTGCCGGGCGGTCCCGCGCCGGTGCCGCCGCTCGTCACCTTCTGGCCGAGCGCTTGGAGCGCCAGTTGCAGCTCTTGCCTGACGACGCCCGTCTGGTTGGGGATCTGTAGACGCTGGTACAGCACCGTGACCGCGGCCGTCGGATCGCCGGCCAGGCGCAGCGAGCGCCCGAGGTCGAACAGCGCGTAGGTGTACGTCAGGCTGCCCGGGTCGGCCGCCTGGACGGCCTGTCGCAAGGTGGCGATCGCGGCGGCGTAGTTGCCGTCCGCCATCAGCTGGTGCCCGCGGGCCTCGAGCGTGTCGGCCGTCGGCGGCGGCGTCGTGGCCGCGGCGGGGGTAACGGTGACCGTCGGCGTCGTCTTTGGCTTGGGCGTGGCTGCTGGTTTCCGGGGCGCCGCCTCGGTCTTGTGGGTGGCCGCCGAGGTCTGGTGCTGGACGCTCGCTGCGGACTGCGCCGGGTGTTCGCCGCCGCCGCCGCCCATCGTGCCGGCGATCGCGATCGACGCGATCACCCCCGCGACGAGGGCTACCAGGGCGGGAATCCTGGCGCGGTGGCGTGCCGACCGGCGATACGCGACCGGCGGATGCGATCCCGTGCGTGGCGACGTACGTCGTTTGCCGGCCGTGTCGGACGTCCGTCCGGAGGGATGGGGCGTGCGTCCGGCCGGGATCGGCGTCCGTCCGGCCGGACGGGGCGTCCGTCCGGCAGCAGACTGCCTGGTGGGCCGAGCGGCCGCCGCCGAGGCGCCGGCGCGGTGCGGCCGGGTCGCCGCCTCAGTCAGCGCGGACTCGATCGCCTGGGCGAAGTCTTGTGCGGAGGACCAGCGCTCCCCGGGGCGCTTGGCCATGCCGCGCGCGAGGATCCGGTCGACCGACGGAGGAAGCGTGCGGTTGATCGCGCTGGCGGCCGGCGGCGCCTGTTCGATGTGCTGACGGGCCTGCGCGGCGAAGTGCTGGGCGGTGAACGGCCGCTCGCCGACGAGTAGCTCGAACGTCGTCACCGCGAGCGAGTACCGGTCGCTGGCGGCGGTGGCGGGCTGGCCGAGCGCGCGCTCGGGAGCGAGGTAGGAGGCGGTTCCGAGCACCTGACCGCTGCCCGTAATCGTGTCCTCGGTACCGAGCCTGGCGATGCCGAAGTCGGCGACGTGCAGCGTCCGATCGCGGTCGAGCAGGAGGTTGGCGGGCTTGATGTCCCGGTGAAGAACGCCCCGGCTGTGGGCGTAATCGAGTGCCGACGCGGCTTCCGTCAGCCATTTGACGGCGTGGACGCGGCGCACGGAGTCGACCCGGAGCGCATCCGCCACAGTCCCGCCGGCCAAGTACTCCATCACGATGAACGCTCGCCCTTCGACCTCGGTCTCGCCGACGTCGTAGATCATCACCACGTTGGGATGCCCCGACAGCCGAGCCGCGGCCCGCGCCTCGCGCATGAAGCGCTCGTTGGCGTCGTCCTCGTCGGCGAATCGCTCGGCGAGGAGTTTGATCGCGACGTTGCGGCCGAGCGCGTGATCGCGGGCACACCAGACGGACGCCATCCCGCCGCTGGCGATGTGTCGAAGCGCCGCGTAGCGGTCCGGAAGCCCCAGATCCTTCCGAACTCGCGCGTCCGGCTGGGATTGATTACCCATCGAAACGCCTCATTACCCGTCCCAAAGAATACGAACCCTGCCGGAAATTCGCTGCAAGCTTGGACCCGCGGCGCACTGAGCCCCGGGAGCGCTCTCGCCGGCGGGCCCCACGGGCACCGTCGCCTCCCGTCCATTGGCCGGCCGGTTTTCCGCGGGCCCGGAAGCTATACTCGCCCGCCATGGCCAAGGTCTGTCACGTGTGCAAGAAGGGCCCCTCGTTCGGAAATACGCGGAGCCACTCGATGGTCGCCACCCGGCGGCGCTTCGATCCAAACCTCCAGCGGGTGCGGATTGACGACAACGGGACACCTCGGCGGGTCTATGTCTGCACACGTTGCCTGAAGGCCGGCAAGGTCGCCAAGGCCAAGTGATTGAAACGGCTGCGGCTCGGGCGATCCGCAGTCAGGCGTCGCGTTGTTGAAGCCCGAATCACACTTAGAACAGACTCTCGAGCCTCCGACCGTTCAAGGATCGAGCGGGACCGCCCCGGGACTGGATGCGACCCCGGGATCGGGCGCTAACGCTCCAGGATCGGACGCAAGCCTGCTCCGCTTCCGCGCGGTGCTCGAGGCCGGGCTGTCCGCGCTCGAGGCGCGCCGCGAGGAGATCAACCAACTCAACGTGTTCCCGGTCGCCGACGGCGACACCGGCGACAACATGGTGCTGACGATGCGCGCGGTCCTCGACGAGCTCGATCGCCTCGCGACCGCGTCCCCCGACGGCACGATCGAGCGCCTCGGCCGCGACGAGATCGTCGCCTCGGTGGCGCGGGCCGCCCTGCTCGGGGCTCGCGGGAACGCGGGGGTGATCCTCTCGCAGCTGATCCGCGGCGCCGCCGAGGAGCTGGCCAGCCGTCCCGGGGAGCTTGTCGACCCGGTCCTGATCAGCGCCGCCCTGGCGCGCGCAGCCGACCAGGCCTACGGCTCGGTGCGCGACCCGGTCGAGGGCACGATCCTCACCGTGGTGCGCGAGATGGGGGTCCAGGTCGCGTCAGAGGCGGCCAGGATGCCCGATGCCCGCCTGGCGCCCGACGCGAGCGCCGAGGAGCAGAACGCGGTCATCGCGACCGTGATCGAGCGCGCGCTCAAGGCGGGCGAGAGCTCGGTGGCGCGTGGACCCGATCGGTTGGCGGCGCTCCGCCGAGCGGGCGTCGTCGACGCCGGCGGCTATGCCCTGACGGTGTTCGTCGCCGGCATCATCGGTGCGCTCCGTGGAGGCGAGCAGCCGGCGGTCGAGCACCGAGTCGGCGCGCGCATCACCCACCCCCGGCAGTCGCCAGCGCCGCGGAGCGAGCGTGATGAGCGGCTGCCGATCGCCGAGCCGGTCGTCTGCGGTGCCGTGGCGGTCGCGAGCGGGGCCGGGATGGAATCGCTGTTCGAGAGCCTCGGTGTGCGCGCGCTCGACGGTGGGCCGTCACTCACGCCCTCGAGCTACGAACTGGTCGCCGCGATCCAGGCGATCGAGGCCGAGCACGTGGTGGTCCTGCCGAACAGCCAGAACGCGTTCGAAGCCGCTCAGCGCGCCGCCCAGCTGTCGGACAAGCCGGTGTGCGTCGTCCCGTCGTTCTCCCCCCAGGCCGGCCTGGCCGCCGCGGTGGCGCTCGACCCGACGCGCAACTCGGGCCAGAACGCGGCCTCGATGACCCGAGCGCTCGAGCACGTCCGCACCGGCGCCGTCGCGCCGGCCGTGTTCGACGACGCCCAGGGCCGGTTCCACGCCGGCGACGCGGTCGGATTCGTCGAGGAGGAGATCGTCGCCTGGGGACGGCCGCGGGAGGCTCTCAGAGAGGTACTCGAGCAGCTCGCGCACGACGCCGAGCTGATCACCTGCTTGCGGGGAGCCGAAGCACCGTTGGACGACGGGACGGTTCAGGCGCTCGCTCATGGTGATGTCGAGTTCGAGCTCTCTGACGGGGGTCAGCAGGCACAGTGGTGGCTGCTCGCGGCCGAGTAGCGGTCGCCTCCGCAGCGTGAGCCAGGTCGGTCCGGGCGCGCGAGCGGGTCCGGAGCGACGGTCATCATCTGCCGGGCAGGTGTCCACAACCGCATTCGCCACGTCCGATCCCCTGGAGCCGTCCGAGCTCGAGGCGGCGCCTGTGCGCTACCCGCGGCCGTCGAAGCTGCGCGAGTCCCTCGCGCTCGACGGGGCCAAGACCCGCAAGGCCGCCGAGACACTCGGTCTCGAGACGGTCGGGGACCTGCTGCTGCACCTGCCGCGTGACCGGCGCGAAGCCCGCGTGGTCGCGGAGCTGGTTCCCGGAGACAGCGCCACCGTCGTCGTCCAGGTCAAGAGCATCTCGTCGCGGTCGGTGCGCCGCCGCGGCATGCGGCCGCTCGTCGAGGCGACGGTCGCCGACGACACCGGCGCGATGAAGGCGACGTTCTTCAACCAACCCTGGCTCGAGCAGCGCTACCCGGTCGGCACGCGGCTCGCGCTGCACGGCAAGTTCGAGGGGCGGCGGCGGTTTCGCGTCCAGGCCCATGCCCGCACCGGTGACGCGGTCGGCGGGGACGGGACGGTGGCGCACTACCCCGCGACAGAGGGACTGACCTCGACCCAGATCCTGGCGCTCGTGCGCGAGCACAGGCTGACGTTCGAGGACGTCGTCGAGCCGCTTCCCGCGGGCGTTCTCGTCCGCGAGCGATTGCCGGATCGGGTGGCGGCGCTGACCGAGGCCCACTTCGCGGGCTCGGACGCCGGACTCGAGCTCGCGCGGCGGCGACTGGCCTTCGACGAGCTGCTGCTCGCGCAGCTCGCACTGCTCCGCCGGCGTCTGCGTCGCCGGTCCTCGAGCCGGGCGCCCGTGCTCGACGGCGAGCGCGACCTGACCGCGCGCTGGCTCTCGGACATGCTCCCGTTCTCGCTCACCGGCGACCAGTCGCGGGCGCTCGACGCGGTCGACGAGGACCTCCGGCACCCCGTCCCGATGCAGCGGCTGCTGATGGGCGAGGTGGGATCCGGAAAGACCGTGGTCGCGCTCTACATGCTGCTGCGGGCCGTCGAGCACGGCTATCAGGGCGCGCTGATGGCGCCGACCGAGACGCTTGCCGAGCAGCACTTCGCGACGATCCAGCGCCTCATGCCGGGCTCGGTCGTGCCACTCGGCCTGTTGACCGGATCGACGCCGGGGCGCCGGCGGACGGACCTGCTGAGCAAGCTCGCGTCGGGAGAGCTGCCGCTGATCGTCGGGACCCACGCCCTGATCGAGGACACGGTGCAGTTCGCGCGGCTCGGCATCGCGGTGGTCGACGAGCAGCACCGGTTCGGCGTCCGCCAGCGGGCCGCCCTCGACGCCAAGGCAGCTGGAGACGAGCGGCCGCACGTCCTGCATATGACGGCGACACCGATCCCGCGCACGCTGGCGCTGGCCGGCTATGGGGATCTCGACCATACGCTTCTACAGGAGCTCCCCGCCGGGCGCCGGCCGATCAAGACGTTCGTGTGCTCGAGCTCCAGCGAGCGGGAGCGGGCGTACGATCGGATCCGCGAGGAGCTCCGCGCGGGGCGGCAGGCGTTCGTGGTGTGTCCGCTCGTGGAAGAGTCCGAGATGCTGCAGGTGCGTGCGGCGACAGCCGAGTTCGAGCGGCTGCGCGCCGGCGAGTTTCAGGACTTTGAGGTGGTGCTGGTGCACGGCCAGCTGCGCCCGGCGGCGAAGCAGGAAGCGATGGCCGCCTTCGCGTCGGGCTCCGCGGATGTGTTGGTGGCGACGTCGGTGATCGAGGTCGGGATCGACGTTCCGAACGCGACCGTGATGCTCGTCGAGGACGCCGACCGGTACGGGATCTCGCAGCTGCATCAGCTGCGGGGGCGGATCGGGCGGGGCGCGCACGACTCGATCTGCCTGCTGTTCGGGCCCAAGGACTCGTTGCGGCTGCGCGCGCTGGCGGAGCACACCGACGGGTTCGAGCTCGCCGCGATCGATCTCGAGCTCCGGGGAGAGGGCGAGCTGGTCGGCACGCGCCAGCACGGGGAGGCGCAGTACCGCGTCGCCGAACTCCCGCGCGACGCCGAGTTGCTCGAGCGGGCGCGCCGGTACGCCGAGGACGTCGTGGCGGTCGATCCGGAGCTCGTGGCCCCAGAGCACGCGCTGCTGGCCGACGCGCTCGTCGGGGCGTTCGGTTCGGAGGCGCTTGCGCCGATCCGGGCGTGAGGCGTCGGGGCCTGGGGCGTGCGCGTAGTCGCGGGACGGTTCGGCGGTCAGACCCTGGTAGCGCCGCGCGGTCGTGCTACCAGGCCGACCTCGGACCGCGTCCGGGAGGCGCTGTTCTCGATCCTGTCGAGCTCGGGTTCGGGAGCGGGTTCGGTCGATGGCGCGCGGGTCCTCGACCTGTTCGCCGGGTCGGGTGCGCTGGCGATCGAGGCGCTGTCTAGAGGGGCTTCCGAAGCCGTCCTGGTCGACTCATCGACGGCCGCGGTGGCGGCGATTCACCGCAACCTGGAGGCGATCGGCGTGGCCGCCGAGGTGCGTCGGCAGGATGCGCTGCGGTTCCTCGACGCGGCACGTCGGAAGGCTCGTCTCTACGATCTGGTGTTCCTCGATCCTCCATATCGGCACGCGAGCGCTCTCGGGAAGCAGCTTTCGGCGGCGTTGGGACCGGTTCTGGCGACCCGCGCCCGGGTAGTGACCGAGAGCGACCGGCGAGCTCCACTCGACCTCGACCTCGAGCTGCTTGACGAGCGCCGGTACGGCGACACCCTGATCCGAATCCATGGCTCCTGACAACCGCATCGCGATCTGCCCCGGCACTTTCGACCCGGTCACGAACGGCCATCTCGACGTGATCGCGCGCTCCTCAAAGATGTACGACCAGGTGATCGTGGCAGTCGTGAACTTGCCGTGGCGCAAAGGCTCGACCGTGTTCAGCACCGAAGAGCGCGTTGGGTTCCTGACCGGCGCGACGCGGGACGTCTCGAACGTCGTCGTCGAGCCATTCAGCACCCTGCTCGTCGATTTCGCGCGCGAGCGCGGGGCGATGACGATCGTCAAGGGGCTGCGGGCGATCTCGGATTTCGAGTACGAACTGGAGATGAACCAGCTGAACCGCCGGCAGGACCCGGAGATCGAGTCCGTTTACCTCATGGCGTCCGCCAAGTACAGTTTCCTGAGCTCGAGCGGCATCAAGGAACTTGCCACGTTCGGCGGGGACATCGATGATCTTGTTCCCGCAGAGGTCGCCAGCGCCTTGAAGGAACGGCTAAGCCGCTAACGAAACAGAGGTTTTGGGATGGATGTCCTTGTACTAATCGACAAGCTTGACGATCTGGTGCACAACGCCCGGGCGGTCCCGCTGACCGATCAGGTGCGGGTCGACAAGGAGGAGATCTACGACATCCTCGACCAGATGCGTGCCACGATCCCCGAGGAGATCAAGCAGGCGCGGTGGATCGTCAAGGAGCGCCAGGAGATGCTGGCAGAGGCCAAGCGCGAGGCCGAGCGGATCGTCAAGGAGGCGCGCGAGCGTCAGGAGCGGATGGTCTCCGAGGAGGAGATCACCAAGCAGGCCGAGCGTGGCGCCGAGGACATCATCGAGGACGCTCGCGCTCGCGAACGCGAGATCCGGCTCGGGGCCGAGGACTACGCGGATGAGATCCTGAACACGCTTGAAGTGAACCTTTCGAAGTTCATCGCGGCGGTGCGCCGGGGCCGGGAGCGGCTGGCGGGCAAGGAAGAGCCCGTCGAAGTGTCGTGACCATCGAGGTCCTCGACACCGACATCACCAAGCTGGAAGTCGACGCGATCGCCAACGCGGCGAATACGGAGCTGAAGCACGGCGGGGGCGTGGCGGGCGCGATCTCGCGCGCCGGCGGACCGTCGATTCAGCGCGAGAGCTCGTCGGTCGCCCCCATCGGGTTGGGGGAGGCGGTCGAGACGAGCGGCGGCGAGATGCCGTGCAAGTGGGTCATCCACGCCGCCACGATGGAGCTCGGCGGCCCGACGTCTGCGGAGATCATCCGTGCGGCCACCGCCGCAACATTGCGCAGGGCTTCAGAGCTCGGCGCTCGGTCGGTCGCGCTTGTCGCGTTCGGCACGGGAGTGGGCGGCTTCCCTCTCGACGAGGCGGCACGGATTGAGGTTGATGAGGTGGTTCGGCATCTGGACGCCGGCGGCTCCACCATCGAGCTTGTGGTGTTCGCGGTCCGGGGTTCCGAGGCGCGCGAGGTGTTCGAGGCGGCGCTGGCTGACTGAGCGACCGCCTTGCGCGCGCTCGTCATCCAACACGGGGAGGACGGTCCGGGCGGACACGTGAGCGACTGGCTGTTCGCGCACGACGCTCGCGTCGACGTCTTCCGAATCGACGTCGACGAAGGCGAGCGCGACCCGGGCGATTACGACCTGGTCGTCTCGCTCGGCTCCGAGCGCGCCGCGTACGACGACACCGTGCCGTGGGTGCCGCGCGAGCTGGCGCTGCTGCGGGACGCCGCGGGTCAGGACATCCCCGTGCTCGGGATCTGCTTCGGCAGCCAACTGCTGGCGCGGGCACTGGGCGGGGAGGCGATGCGCGCAGAGCGGGTGGAGATCGGCTGGGTTCCGATCCGCACGCTCGACCCGTCGCTCGTCGGCGAGGGGCCGTGGCTTCAGTGGCACTACGACACGTTCACGCTGCCGCAGGGCGCCGAGTTGCTCGCCGAGAGTCCCGCGGGACCGCAGGCCTTCATCGCAAGGCGCAGCCTCGGCGTCCAGTTCCACCCGGAGGTGACCGCGGAGATCGTCGCGAGCTGGATCAGCCAGGACGGCGTCGCCCTGCGACGCCAGGGCCTCGATCCCGCTCGTCTGCTCGCCGAGACGCGCGAGCGCGACGCCGAGAACCGGGCGCGTGCTCTCCGCCTGATGGAGGTGTTCGCCGATCAGGTGGCGGGGATCTCGCGATGACCGACGGGGTTTTCCGGGGGAGTGACGCGGACCGCCCGGTGATCGGAATTTGCGCGGTCCGCGAGCGCGCGCGCTGGGCGTTCTGGGACCAGGACGCGCACCTCGTCGCGGACTCGTACGTAGCGCCCGTGCAGCGCGCCGGCGGCGTGGCCGTGCTTCTGCCGGTCGACCCGGAGGCTCCGCTCGAGCTGCTCGACCGGATCGACGGCCTGATGCTGATCGGCGGGGCTGATCTCGACCCGGGGTCGTACGGCGCGCCGCAGGACCCGGCTGTTCGGGGCGCTGATCGAGGCCGCGCGCGAGCGCAGCCGGGTCGAGTCGCGCGCCTAACGGATGCCGAAGTCGGGCGTTAGCGGATCTCGAATCCGCTGAGGCCCTCGGGCTCCTCCTCGCTGACTTCGACGCTATCGACCGAAGCCTGGCGCGGACCGGTCTTGCAGAACCTGAAGACCCGCTCGACGTTGTCGGGACGCCCTTCGAGCACGGCCTCGACGGCGCCGTCAGCGCGGTTGCAGATCCACCCCGAGACACCGTGGGCACGGGCGCGCTCCCGCACCGAGTCGCGGAAGAACACTCCCTGCACGCGTCCTTGCACGACCACGTGGCGTCGGATGCGATCTCCGGGCACGAACGGCGATTCTGGCAAGGCCGGGGCGAACCCTCGCTTTGCAGGGACAACTTTCCGTCCGCGGGCCGCGCAATGCTGAGCGACCTGATGAACGCCCTGTGGTTGCTGATCGGACTGCTCGCCGGCTCCGGCGCCGTCCTGCTCGCGCTCCGGTCCCGCCTGCGCTCGCTGTCGCACGAGGCGGGGCGGGCGGGAGAGCTCGAGCGCGAGCTCGTCCGTGCTCGTTCGGACCTCGAGCACGAGCAGGCCCGGTCGCAGGAGCGGCTGGCGACGCTCGCCGACGCCCAGGAGCGGTTGTCGGATTCGTTCAAGGCGCTGAGTGCCGACGCGCTGAAGTCGAGCATCGACCAGCTGACTGAGCTCAACCGCGCCCAGCTGAACGCCGCGCGGGCCGAGGCCAAGGGAGATCTCGATAATCGTCGGCAGGCGGTCGAGCAGCTCGTCGCTCCGCTCAAGGAGCAGCTCGGCCGCGTCGACGCCCAGCTGCTGCAGCTCGACCAGGAGCGCCGCGAGTCGCGCGGGCGCCTCGAGGCGCAGCTGAAGAGCCTCGCCGACACCGGCGAGAAGCTCCGGACCGAGACCGGCGCGCTCGTGACCGCGTTGCGCAAGCCGAACGCCCGCGGGCAGTGGGGCCAGATGCAGCTCCGCAACGTGGTCGAGCTCGCGGGCATGGTCCGCTATTGCGACTTCGTTGAGCAGTCGGCCGTCGCCGGCGACGAGACGACGTTGCGCCCGGATCTCGTGGTCAGCCTGCCGGGCGGCAAGCATGTCGTCGTCGACGCCAAGGCGCCGCTCCAGGGCGTGCTCGACGCCTACCAGGCCCGCGACGAGGACGAGCGCCAGCGGCACCTGCGCGATCACGCCCGCCTGCTCCGGCGGCACGTGAAGGCGCTTGCCGACAAGGCCTACTGGGCCGGGCTCGACTCGGCGCCGGACCTGGTGGTCATGTTCCTGCCCGGCGAGCACCTGTACGGCGCGGCGCTCGAGGCCGATCCGGCGCTGATCGAGGATGCGATGGCACGGCGCGTGCTGATCGCGACGCCGACGACGCTGCTCGCGATGCTCCGGGCCGTCGCGTACGGCTGGCAGCAGGAGCGTGTGGCCGAGTCCGCCCAGGCGATCTCAGAGCTCGGACGCGAGCTTCACGGCCGCCTCGTGAAGCTCTCGACCCTCCTCGCCACGCTGGGCAACCGCTTGAACAGCACCGTGCGGGCGTACAACGACGCGGTCGGCTCCTACGAGGCGCGGGTGCTTCCCGCGGCGCGCCGGTTCGAGGATCACGGGTCGGTCGCCGCCGGCCGCGACCTTCCGGAGATCGAGCAGGTGACGGTGAGCGCGCGTAGCGTCCAGACCGCCGAGCTCACCGCGGGCGGGGCGGGGGCGCGGGCGAGGGCGCGGGCGAGGGCGGCCGGCGGCGCGAGCCGCCCGAGCAGCTGACGATGCGCCGGCTCCGCGGGGTCGATTAGCGCGCGCGGCGCGCGCGAGGTCGATTCGCGCGCCCGGGGTCGATTCGCGCGCAGGCCTGCGGGGTCGTCTCGGGTTTGGCGATCCAGCTACCAAATACGTAGCCTCAGCGCCATCGGCGTCAGCGGGCCTGCTCGCGCGCCGCCCACCACCGCCGCAGATCCTCCCGTTGGTGGAGCAGCGGGTCGGCTGTCGGCTTGCGCGCCTGCACCAGCGCGAGCGCGTCGTCGATTCCGACGCCGGCGCGGATCGCGACCACGCCCGCGGCGACCGCGGCGGAGCGCTGCCAGCCCGCCCGGCAGTGGAGATAGACGCGCTCGCCCTCGTCCAGCCAGCTCCCGACCACGCTGACTGCGGCGTCGAGCGTCTCGGCGGGGAGGCCGCCGTAGTCGGTCAGGCGCAGGCGATGCTCGGAGATGCCGGCGGCCGCCAGCGCGCGCTCCGCGGCACCGCGCTCGCCGCCCTCGTACTCCCTGTCCTGGGTGAGGTTGAGGACCTGCCCGATCCCGCGCCGACTGAGCGCGCGCACGTCGTCCTCATCCAGTGGATAGGCGCCGACGAACAGGTCGTCGAGCACCTCCGCGAAGCCATAGGAGCGAAACCAGCCGGACACGCCACAGATGATGTCGAAGCCGGCGATAAGCTCGGATCTGGGATGCCGCCGCGCACCGACACGTTCGACCTCGGTGGGTTGCGCCTCAGCACCGGCGAGGGGCGCCGTCTTGACCTGGCCGTGGGGATTGAGCCGTTCTCCCTCGGCGGCGAGCCCTATGCGGTTGAGCCCTCGCTGGTGCCGGTTCGCCTCGACGTCTCGCGCACGACGGGCGACGGGTACGCGCTCCGGCTCCGATTCGAGGCCTCGCTCGTGGGACCGTGCATGCGCTGCCTCGAACCCGCGTTCCCGGTGTTCACCGTCGACGCGCGCGAGGTCTCGCAACCGAACGAGGTCAAGGCCCACCGCGGCGAGCCCTCCGGCCGCGGCCGCGCCCGCCAGCGGGACGAAAGCGACGATGAGCTCGTCTCACCGTATATCGAGGAAGGCGTGCTCGACCTGCGCGCGTGGGTCCGCGACGCGCTCGCGCTGACCCTGCCGGCCAACATTCTGTGCCGCGAGGACTGCGCCGGCCTCTGCCCGGTGTGCGGGGCCAACCTGAATGAAGCCGGACCCGGCCACCAGCACGAGCGCGAGCCCGATCCCCGCTGGGCCGAGTTGTCGAAGCTGCGCTTCGAATAGCGCCGGTCTCGCCGGGGCGGGATCGCCGACGCTGATCTCACCGGGGCGGGATCGCCGAGGCTGATCTCGCCGGGGCGGGATTGCTGCGGTTCCAGTGAGTGGGCGCGGCGTTTCTCCGGGGGCGGGATGGCTACACTGCCCGCATGGCCGTCCCCAAGCAGAAGCAGTCCCATGCGCGGACCACGCAGCGGCGCTCGCAACACAAGATCGAGACGCCGGGCTATAACGCGTGCCCGCAGTGCCACAGCCCTCGCCTTCCTCACCGGGTGTGCCCGGTGTGTGGCTACTACAAGGGCCGCGAGGTAATCGTTCCGGACCGGGACGAGCGGATCGCCTGAGAGCGGCGGGCGTGGTCACCGTCGCGGTGGATGCGGGCGGGGCCGACCTCGGGCCTCGCGAGGTCGCGGCCGGGGCTGCCCGCGCGGCCGCAGGCGGCATCCGGGTTCTCCTGTTCGGCCCGGCGAGTGAGATCGGGGAGGTGCCGGACGGCGTCGAGGTCGTCGACGCTCCCGTCTCGATCGCCAAGAAGGCCGACCCCGCGAACGCGGTCCGCACCACCCCCGAGGCCTCGATCGTCCAGGCCACGAAGGCCGTAGCCGAGGGCCGCGCTCAGGCGTTCGTCTCCGGCGGATCCACCGGATCGGCGCTTGCCGCCGCCCTGTTCAACCTCCGCCGCGACCGCGGCGTCTACCGCCCGGCGCTCGCGCTGCCCCTGCCCAACCCCGGCCGCTCGCCGATTCTGCTGCTCGACGTCGGCGCCAACGTCACCTGCCGTCCTGAGCACCTCGTGCAGTTTGCGCACATGGGATCGGCGTTCGCCCAGGCCGTGCTCGGGATGGAGTCCCCCCGGGTGGCGCTGCTGTCCAACGGGGAGGAGCCCGGCAAGGGCACGCCGGAGCTGGTCAGCGTGCACGAGCAGCTCGCGGGCGCCCGCGGCGCCGGGCTGAACTTCGTCGGCAACGTGGAGGGCACCCAGATCGTGGAGGACGTCGCCGACGTGGTCGTGATGGACGGGTTCACGGGCAACGTCACGTTGAAGCTGATCGAGGGAATCTCGAGCCGGGCGCTGCGGCTCGTCGGGGAGACCGCGGGCACGACCACCCGAGGCCGGCTCGGCAACAGACTGATCGCGCCGGCGATGCAGCAGCTCCGCGACCAGATCGACCCCGAGGGCGCCGGTGGCGCCTACATGCTGGGTCTGCGCCAACTCGGCGTGTGTGCGCACGGGCGCTTCAGCGCGCGCGGGTTTGCCCACGCGATCGACGTGGCCGCCCGGGGTGTGCAGCACGACGTGATCGGCCGCACGCGCGCCGCCCTCGTGCAGGCGGGGGCGCTGCGTCCGGCTCCCGCATACGTCGACGCGCACCGCGAACCAGCCGGTGGCCCGTCCGACGCGACGGCTACGGTTTCCCGAAGATGACCCGCGAAGAGATCTTCCAGGTGATCCGCGGCCACCTCGTCGACGAGCTCGAGGTCGATCCCGAGCGGATCTCCGAGTCGACGCGCTTCAAGGAGGATCTAGACGCGGACTCCCTGGATCTCTACACGCTCGTCCAGGAGCTCGAGGATTCATACGGCGTGCGGATCTCCGACGAACAGGCGGCCAGCATCCGGACCGTCGGCCAGGCCGTGGAATTCGTCCTGGGGGTAACCGGAGGTGAGACGCACGCACCGGCGTCGGCGAGCGCGGGCCCCGATGCTGAGTGAGCGCCGAGCACCTTCTAAGCGTGAGTGACTCGACCGCGCTCCTCCAGGAGCTACTCGACGGCCTTCCCGAGGACCTTTCCGCACCGGTGTTCACCCACGCGTCGTGGACGGTGCGGCGGTCGGACTCCTACGAGCGGCTGGCGTTCCTCGGCGACAGCGTGCTCGCGTTGGCGGTGACGTCGTACCTCTATCCGCGGCTCGAGGCTGACCGGTTCGGCCCGGGTCGGCTGACCAAGATCCGCGCCCAGGCGGTCTCCGGCCGGTCGTGCCGCGAGGTCGCCGACCGGCTCGGCGTGCCCGAGCGGCTGATTGCGGCGGCGCCACTCGGAGTGTCGTCCACCGTTCCCGCGCTCGTCGGGACCGAGCGGGTGCTGGCCTCGGTGATCGAGGCCGTGATCGGGGCGTGCTTTCTGGCATACGGGTACGACCGCACCGCCGAGGCGGTCGTCGCCGCCTTCGGGCCCGAGATAGAGGAGGCGCTCGAGCATCCGGTCGACTTCAAGTCGGCGCTCCAGGAACGGCTCGCGCGCAAGGGCGCGCTTGTGACCTACGACGTCGTCGACGAGCAGGGACCGCCGCACGACCGCACCTTCTCGGTGAGCGCGATGATCGCCGGCGTCGAGGTTGGGCGAGGCCGGGGCCGGAGCAAGAAGGACGCCGAGCAGGAGGCCGCCCAGGTCGCCCTGGAGGCGCTCGAGTGAGGAACGGACGGCGACCTTGTATCTGAAGTCGATCGTGCTCAAGGGGTTCAAGTCGTTCCCCGACCGCACCCGGCTCGAGTTCGGCCCGGGCGTGAGCGTGATCGTCGGGCCGAACGGCTCGGGGAAGTCGAACATCACCGACGCCGTCCTGTGGGCGCTCGGCGAGCAGTCGCCGCTGGCCGTTCGCGGACAGTCGATGCAGGACGTGATCTTCGGCGGAGCTCCGGGACGCCAGGGCGCGCGTGGCGCCGAGGTCGAGCTCGTCCTCGACGACAGCGAGGGAATGCTCGGGCTCGGCGCGCCCGAGGTCTCGATCGCACGCCGGCTCGACCGCGCCGGCGACGGCGAGTATCGGCTCGCGGGCGCGCGCTGCCGGCTGGTCGACGTGATTGAGGTGCTATCGGACACCGGCCTCGGCAAGGAGATGCACTCGGTGATCTCCCAGGGGCGCGTCGAGTCGATCGTGACATCGAAGCCCCGTGACCGTCGCATGCTGATCGAGGAAGCCGCCGGGCTTGGCAAGCACCGCAAGCGCCGCCGACGGGCCCAGCTGAAGCTCGGCCACACCCAGGACAACCTCGACCGGGCGCTCGACGTCGAACGCGAGGCGCGCTCGCGTCTGCGACCGCTGAAGCGCCAGGCGGAGGCCGCCGAGCTGCACGCCCGGATCGAGCGCCAGACCCTCGAAGCCCGTTGGGAGCTCTCCCGCGACGACCTGCGCCGCCACCAGGCCGAGCTCAAGGCGGCCGACGAGGCAGCGGCCCGGGCGCGCGCCGAACGCGAGCAGGTCGAGCGCGAGCTCACCGCCGTCGCCAGCCGCCGCGAGGCGGCGGAGGAGGCGTTGGCGCAGCGCAGTGCCCACCGCGAGGAGCTCTCCAGACGGTGCTTCCTGGCGCAATCCGCCGGCGATCGGCTGTCCTACCGCGCCGAGGCCGTACGCGCGTCGGAGCGGAACCTCGAGGGCCGCCTGCGGAACGGCCGCGAGCACCTCGAGCGGTTGCGCAACGCCGCGCAGGCCGACGCCCCCGATGCGCTCCTCGACGCCCGGATCTCCGATCTCGAACAGGAGCTTGCGCGGCTCGAGCGCGACCGCGAGGCAGAGCTCGCGCGCCAGCTGTCACAGCTCGAGGAACAGCTTCGCGCCGCCGGTGCGGCGGTCGCCGAGCGCGCGGCGGTCGTCGAGCAGCGGCGGATTGCGCGGGAGCAGGCGCGCGAACGGCTCGAGCACGCCCGCGGCGCCCTGCGCGAATCAGAGCGGGCCGTCGAGGCCGCGCGCCGCGAGGCGGCGCGGGTTGGCGGGGAGCTCGCGGCCGTCAATCAGTTTCGTGCGCAGCCAGACCGCCTCTCCCGGCGGCGCCACCGTTCTGGCGGACCAGCTCGAGGTCGACCCCGGTTACGAGCTCGCGGTCGCCGCCGCCCTCGACGGCCGGCTCCGCGCCGCGGTGCTCGAGGACCGGGGCGCCGCGGGGGCGCTGCTCGATCGCGCGGGCGCCGACGGCGGCCGGGCGCTGATCGCCGACCCGGGCGGCGCTTCGCAAACACCTACCCCCGCTGGTATCCCGCCGCAGGACGGAGCCGAGCCGCTCGCTGGCCATGTCCACGGGCCGGCTCAGGCGGCGGCGCTCGCCCGAGGACTGCTGCGCGACGTGTGGGTGGTGGAGAGCGTCGAGCACCTTGCCGATCGGTTCGATGGCGTTGCGGTCACGCGCACCGGACGGGTCTGGTCGTCGCGCACGCGCGAGCTGCGCCAGGCGCCGGCGGTCGGCGAGGAGCGCGTCTTGGCCGAACGCAACCGGCGCGACGGGCTCGTTCGGGAGAGCGAGGCCGCGGTGCAGACCGAGCTCGCCGCGCGCGCCATGCTCGAGCGCGGCGGCGAGACCGTCGCCCGCGCCGAGTCCGAGTCCGAGGACGCCGTCGCCGCGCATCGCGCCGCGGTGACCGAGCGCGACGAGGCGAGCGAGCAGGAGCGGCGGCTCGCGGCGGCGATCGAGCGCCGGCGGGCCGCGCCTGACGACGGCCCTGGCGCCGGCCGTCGTGCCCAGCTGTCCGCCGAGCTGTCGGCGGCCCGGGGAGCGCGCGAGCGCCAGGAGCGCGAGCGCTCGGAGCGCCTCGCCCGGATCGGCCGTCTCGAGGCCGCGACCGCCCGGGACGAGGCGCTATTGCCCGAAGTCCGCGCCGTGATCGCCGCGCTCGAGCACGTGTCGAGCGCGATCGCCGAGCGGCGCCGGCAGTTCGAGCTCGAGCTGAGCTCCGACCGCGAGGCCGGCGAGCACGTTGCCGCAGAGCTCAAGGAGTGCGCTCAGCGAGAGGCCGCGCTGCACGCTCAGTTGCGGCAGGGCAACGAACGCCTGACCGAGAGCCAGGTCCGCCTCCAGCGCGCCCGCGACCGGGTCGAGGAATCCGCGCAGGAGGTCGCCGGGCTCGCCGAGCCGGCTCGAGCTCGAGGCGTGCGCCGGCCGATACCGAGCTCGCCGCCGAGGAGCGCGAGGCGCTCACCACCCGGCTCGAGCGGCTGGCCCGCCGCCGCGAGCAGCTAGGTCCGGTCAACCCGCTCGCCCAGGCCGAGTACGAAGAGGCCGTTGCCCACGTCGAGGAGCTCGAGCGTACGCGCGACGACCTCGAGACCGCGCTGCGCGAGCTGAACAAGCTGATCGCCGACACCGACCGCCAGATCCGCGAGAGCTTCGAGCAGATGTTCGAAGCGGCCGCGCGCAACTTCGAACATGTCGCCGCGCGCCTGTTCCCAGGCGGCCACGGCCGCCTGCGGCTGGTGGCCGAGCACGAGGGTCCGTCGCGGGTGCTCGGTGGCGGGCCGGCGCCGGCGGGCGCGAAGGCCGACGACGCCGATGACGGGACGAGGGCGACCGCGAGGGCCACGAGGCCGGGGACTCGCGCGAGGAGCAGGAGGAGGATCTGCTCGGCGTCGAGATCGAGATCACGCCCGCCGGCAAGGAGATGAAGCGCCTGACCCTCCTATCAGGCGGCGAGAAGTCGATGACCGCGCTCGCCTTCCTGTTCGCCGTGTTCCTCGCCCGGCCGTGCCCGTTCTACATCCTCGACGAGGTCGAGGCCGCGCTCGACGATCTCAACATCGACCGCTTCCTGGACCTGCTGCGCACCTACTCGGGCCACGCCCAGTTCATCGTCGTCACCCACCAGAAGCGCACGATGGAGGCCGCCGACTCGCTTTACGGGGTGTCGATGGGCTCCGACGGCATCTCGAAAGTGATCTCGCGCCGGCTGCCGGCGCAGGACGAGGCGGCGTAAAGACGCCCGGCTGGATGCCGGGCAGTGGAACCCGCCGAGCGAGCGGAGCGGTCTCCGTGGACTCTCGGACCGGAGCGAGCGAGGCCAAGAGCTGGCTGCGGTTACCCCATCCGGGCGCTTGGCCCCGCTAACCTCGCCGCCCGATGGCACGAGATTGGCGAGACCTGTTCATCGTCGACGGCGCGACCGGGGGGGCGGGGCCGGATAACGAGGCTGCGCCTGAGACCCAGGAGCGCCGGCGGGGCATGTTCCGCCGGCTGCGCGAGAACCTCCGCAAGACACGCCAGGCGCTGACGAGCGAGATCCAGGCGACGCTGTTCGAGGACCTGAGCGACGAGACCTGGGAGCGGCTGGAAGAGGCCCTGATCTATGCCGACGTCGGCGCCGCGACCACGGCCCAGGTGGTGGGGCAGCTCGAGCAGGAGGCGACCAACGGCAGCATCTCCGGGGGCCAGGCCCTGACCGAGCGACTGACCGAGCTGCTCGCCGAGATCGCCCGGACGGGCGATGACCGGATCGACCTGACGCCCGAGCCGACGATCATCCTCGTCGCCGGCGTCAACGGCACCGGCAAGACGACCACGGTCGGCAAGCTGGCTTGGCACCTCAGCAAGGAGCTCGGGCAGACCGTGGTGGTGGGGGCGGCGGACACGTTCCGCGCGGCCGGGGTCGAGCAGCTCGAAGTGTGGGCCCAGCGGGCGGGCGCGGGGTTCGTGAAGGGCCCGCCGGATGCCGACCCGGGATCGGTCGCCTACGACACGATCGCCGCGGCCCGGCGCGACGCCGCCGACGTCGTGATCATCGACACGGCGGGCCGACTCCACACCCAGGACGATCTGATGGCCGAGCTCGCCAAGGTCAAGCGCGTGATCTCCAAGCAGATCCCCGAGGCGCCGCACGAGACGCTGCTGACGGTCGACGCCACGACCGGCCAGAACGGCCTTCGCCAGGCGCGCCTGTTCTCCGAGGCCGTTCCGGTCAGCGGCCTCGTGCTGACGAAGCTCGACGGCACGGCCAAGGGCGGGATCGCGCTCGCGATCGCCAACGAGCTCGGGATCCCGGTCAAGCTGATCGGGATCGGCGAGCAGCTCGAGGACCTGCGGCCGTTCGACTCGACCGACTTCGCCCGCGCGCTGGTCACGGAGTAGCCCGGCCGGATGCCGGACTGTGGAAGCCGCCGAGCGAGCGGAGCGGTCTCCGTGGAATCCTGAAGCCGGGCGAGCGAGGCCAGAGCTGGATGCGGTTACCCGTCTCGCAGTACGCTGAAAGCGCCACATGTTCGACTCACTCGCAGAGAAACTCCAGGCGACGCTCGCCGACGTCCGCGGCCGCGGCACGCTGACCGAGGCCGACGTGAACGCGGCCATGCGCGAGATCCGTCTCGCGCTGCTCGAGGCCGACGTTAACTTCAAGGTCGTCAAGAGCTTCACGAACGCGGTCAAGGAGCGCGCGCTCGGGGCCGATGTGATCGGCAAGCTCAACCCCGGCCAGCAGGTGGTGAAGATCGTCTCCGACCAGCTGACCGAGCTGATGGGAGGCGCGGCCCGCGATCTGACGTTCTCGCCGCGGCCGCCCACGGTGGTCGTCATGGCCGGGCTCCAGGGCTCCGGGAAGACGACCGCCACCGCCAAGCTCGCCCGCTACCTGAAGGAGCAACACGGCTCCTCGGTTGCGGTGGCGGCCTGCGACGTCTACCGCCCCGCGGCCGTCGACCAGCTGATCAAGGTCGGAGCGCAGGCCGGGGCGACCGTGTATGAGCAGGGCACCGATCAGGATCCGGTGAAGATCGCCGCGTGGGCCCGCGACCGTGCGCAGTCCGAGGGCAAGGACGTGCTGATCGTCGACACCAGCGGTCGCCTGCACGTCGACCAGGAGCTGATGGCCGAGCTCGCCAACATCAAGAAGGCCGTAAAGCCCCACGACGTGCTGCTCGTGGTCGACGCGATGACCGGCCAGGATGCGGTCAACGTCGCCGAGCAGTTCGCCGAGGTCGTCCAGTTCGACGGCGTGGTCATGACCAAGCTCGACGGCGACGCTCGCGGCGGCGCGGCGCTGTCGGTCAAGGCGATCACCGGCAAGCCGATCCTGTTCGCCTCGACTGGCGAGAAGCTCGACCAGTTCGAGCGCTTCCACCCGGACCGGATGGCTCAGCGGATCCTCGGGATGGGCGACGTGATGACGCTGATCGAGAAGGCCGAGACCGCGTACGACCAGGACCAGGCGGCCGAGCTCGAGCGCAAGCTTCGCAAGCAGGAGTTCGGACTCGACGACTTCCTCGAGCAGATGCGTCAGGTCCGCAGGCTGGGTCCGCTCCAGTCGCTGATCGGGATGATCCCCGGGATGGGGAAGGAGCTCCGCGGCGTAAAGGTCGACGAGCGCGAGTTCGACCGGATCCAGGCGATCATCCTGTCGATGACCCCGCAGGAGCGCCGGCACCCCGAGCTGATCAAGGGCTCGCGACGGCTCCGGATCGCCCAGGGATCCGGCACCAACGTGCAGGCCGTGAAGGCGCTGATCAAGCAGTTCGAGCAGATGCGCAAGGTCATGCGACAGGTCGCCCAGGGCCGCATGCCCGACCTCGGCGCGCTCATGCGCCAGGCGCGCTGACCCCACGACGGCGACAGGAGCCGTCGAACATTCGCCCTCACCCGCTACCCTCATCGCTCGAATGTCTGTACGACTAAGGCTTACTCGCATCGGTGGACGCAAGAATCCCGTCTGGCGCGTCGTCGTCGCGGATCAGCGCGCGAAGCGCGACGGGCGCGTGATCGAGATCGTCGGGCACTACAACGCCCAGACCAATCCTTCGACGATCACGCTCGAACGAGGAGCGCGTCCGCGATTGGCTGGACCGTGGCGCGCAGCCCTCGGACACGGTCCGCAAGCTGCTGCGCACCCAGGGCATCCAGTAGTCAGCGAGCTCCGATGAAAGAGCTGCTCGAGTACCTGGCGCGCGGTCTGGTCGAGAATCCCGACGCCGTGCGCGTGAACGAGGTCCAAGACGACGACGGGGCGATCGTGCTCGAGCTGTCCGTCGCCGACGACGACTACGGCAACGTGATCGGCCGGGGCGGCCGGACCGCAGCGGCTCTGCGCACGGTGGTCAAGACGGCCGCGGTCAGGAGCAAGCGCCGCGTGTTCGTCGACATCGTCGACGCGTGACGTCGCACGCCGGTGAGCGTTTCGCGTGAGTGGCTTCTCGCCGGCCGGGTCGGGCGCCCGCACGGACTCGACGGGAGCTTTCACGTCACGCGCCCGAACACCGAACTGATCGCGGCGGCGGCGAGCCTCGTCGTCGACGATCGCGAGCTCGACATTACCCGCCGCGCGGGCACCGCTGAGCGCGTGATCCTTCGCCTCCAGGACCACGACGATCGGGCGGCCGCCGAGTCGTTGCGCGGCAAGGAGCTGCTGATCCCGCGCGCCGAGGCGCCCGAGCTCGGCCCCGACGAGTGGTGGGCCGAGGACCTCGCCGGCTGCGCGGTGCACGACGGCGACCGGGCAGTCGGGACGGTCAAGCGGCTGATGGAGCTGCCCTCGTGCGAGGTGCTCGAGGTCGAGCGGACAGGCGGCGGCGATCTGCTCGTACCGCTGGTCACCGACGCCGTGCGCGAGGTCGATCTCGAGAACCGGACGATCGACATCGACCTCGAGTTCCTCGGCGAGGCGTAAGCCTCGAAGGCCTACGTGGAGATCGACGTGTTCACGCTGTTCCCCGAGGCGTTCGGCTGGTTCGCGCGCCAACGGCATGTCGCCAACGCGCTCGCCGCCGGCCACCGACTCGAGTACGTCAACTACCGGGATCACACGCCGCTGAGCGCCGGCCAGGTCGACGACACGCCGTTCGGCGGCGGCGCGGGCATGGTCTTGCGGGTCGACGTCGTCGAGGCCGCGCTGCGGGCGCGTTACGGCCGCGACCCGGTCGAGCTGCGCCACGACCGGCGCGTGATCGTGCTGGCGCCGGGCGGAAGGCTGCTCGACGATGCGCTGGCGTCCGAGCTCGCGCGCGAGGAGTCCTTGACGCTGCTGTCGGGCCGCTACGAGGGTTTCGACCAGCGCATCGTCGATCACTTCGCCACCGACGAGGTGTCGATCGGCCGCTACGTGCTCGCCGGCGGCGAGCTCGCGGCGATGGTCCTCTGCGACACGGTGCTGCGCAAGCTGCCGGGGGCGCTCGGGCATCCCGACTCTGCGCTCGAAGAGTCCTTTAGCGAGGCGCTCGCCGGCGCGCGCGAGTATCCGCACTACACGCGCCCGGCGGACTACCGCGGTTGGCGTGTTCCCGACGTGCTCCTGTCCGGCCATCACGCCCGGATCAAGGAGTGGCGCCTCGAGCAGAGCGCCGCGCGGGGAACCGGCGAAGGAGGTCCGCTACCATAGGCGGCCCTGCGCCGGCGCATCGTGCGCTGTGAATTAGGCCCCACCGGACACACCACCGTGTGTGGCAGGGATCCGCAACGTCATGAGCACCGTGATCGACAGCCTGGAGCGCGCACAGCTCCGCCGTGTACCCAGCTTCGACGCCGGGGACAGACTGCGAGTCCATTTCCAGGTGATCGAGGGCACACGACGCCGGACCCAGGTGTTCGAAGGGGTTGTCATAAAGCGCCAGGGGCATGGGGCACGCGAGACCTTCACGGTCCGCAAGCAGTCGTTCGGAGTCGGGGTCGAGCGAACCTTCCCGTTGCACTCGCCGAAGATCGAACGCATCGAGGTGGCGGCCCGCGGCGATGTCCGCCGCGCCAAGCTTTACTACCTGCGCGGTCGCGTCGGCAAGCGCGCTCGCGTGCGCGAGCGTCGCAGCGCCGCACCTGAAGTGGCGGTCGAGCGCGAGCTGCTGCACATGCCTGCCCCCGAGGAGGAGCCTCAGGACGGGCAGGCGGACATCGAGGCCGCCGACGTTGAGGCGGCCGTGGCTGAGGCCCCCGAGGCCCAGGCCGAGCCGGCGGCTGACGCACAGGCCGAGTCGGGGACCGAAGCAGAGGCTGAGTCGGGCGCGGAGGTTGCGAGCGCTGAGGAGTCCGAGGATTCCGATCCCCCGACGACGGCGCCGCAGGACGCCAGCCCGGCGGCTGCGGAGGCATCCGCCGGCGAACAGCCGGAGTGACGAAGGCGAAAAAGTCGCCGGTGCGCACGCTGTTCGAGCTGGCGGTGATCGTCGTTACCGCGCTCGTGCTCGCGCTCGGGATCCAGGCGTTCCTGGTCAAGCCCTACCGCATCCCAAGCGGGTCGATGCTTCCCACCGTCCGGGTCAACCAGCGCGTCCTCGTTGACCGGATCGGCATGGACTTCTCCTCGCCCCACATCGGCGACATCGTCGTCTTCCATCCGCCCAAGAACTACGACTCCGGCTGCGCCGATCCGAACCAGGGCCAGAACGCCGGCGGCCAGGACGCTCCGGCGGCGTGTTCGGTCCAGTGGAAGCAACCGTCCACGCAGACGTTCATCAAGCGCGTGGTCGGGCTCCCCGGCGACCTCCTGTCGATCGTCAACGGTCACGTCTACCGGAATGGGAAGCGGGAGTCCGACAGCTACATCGTGCCCTGCAACGGTGACGCGTCCTGCAACTTCCCGCAGACGATCACCGTTCCGTCGGGCGACTACTACATGATGGGCGACAACCGCCCCGATTCCGAGGACAGCCGGTTTTGGGGCCCGGTCCCGAGAGCATGGATCATCGGCAAGGCGTTCTTGACCTACTGGCCGCCCGACCGGATCGGATTTTTCTAGTGGCTCCCCACACAAATACGGTGAGCGGCCACTAGTGGCCGCGTGGCGGCCTCCGGCGACCGGAGCGCATCGATGAAGGGCCTGATCGAGTTAGTACTCACGGTCGCGATCGCGGTCGCGCTGGCGCTCTTGATCCAGGCGTTCATCGTCAAGCCGTACCGCATCCCCAGCCCGTCGATGGTCCCGACGCTCGATGTCGGCCAGCGGGTCCTCACCAACCGCCTGGCCGGGAATCCCGGCATTGGCGACATCATCGTGTTCCACCCGCCTCACGGCGCCGATTTCACGAATCCGGTGTGCGGCAACCCCGACCAGGGCGGACAGCAAGGCGGGCTGACCGCTCAGGCGTGCGATACGCCGACTCCGCAGGAGTCGAGCCAGACGTTCATCAAGCGCGTGGTCGGCCTCCCCGGCGACACGATCCGAATTGTCAATGGGCATGTGATCCGCAACGGCGTACAGGAGAAGGACTCCTACACCGTGCCCTGCGGCGGAATTTCTACGTGCAATTTCGGGAAAGCGATCAAGATTCCGCCCGGCGACTACTTCATGATGGGGGACAACCGCCCGGATTCGGAGGACAGTCGTTATTGGGGCCCAATCCCGAGCAAATGGATCATCGGCACTGCGTTCTTCACGTACTGGCCGCCTGACCGCATCGGATTCCTCTAGCCGTTCCAACGGAGCGTCGGCCGGGAATGGAGCGTCCGCCGGGAACGGAGCGCCCGCGGGTGCCAACGGAGCGGCCTCGCCGCCACGGCGCAAGCGCTCGCTCCGCGCCGCCCGCCGGCTGTTCCGATTCGACCGTTCGCTCGGCGTCCGGTTCGTCGCCGGCGCCGACGAGGCCGGCCGGGGCTGCCTGGCCGGACCGCTCGTGGCCGCCGCCGTGCTGTTCGACCTCGACGCGATCGGACCCGGCGAGGTGCGGGCCCTCGGCGCGCTCAACGACTCCAAGCAGCAGACGCCCGAGGTGCGGGCCGAGCTGTTCCCGGTGATCCTTCGGCTCGCCACCAAGGTCGCGATAGTCTCGCGGTGCGCGCCCGGGATCGACGCCCGGGGGCTGCACAAGACGAACCTGGCCGCGCTCCATGACGCGCTCTCGAAGGTCGCGCGCGAGGGCTGCATCTGCCTGAGCGACGGCTTCCCGGTCCGGGCGACCGGTCACGATCAGCGGGCGGTGGTCGACGGCGACGCCAAGAGCGCCGCGATCGCCGCGGCCTCGGTGATCGCCAAGGAGACGCGCGACCGGTACATGCGCCGCGCCGATGCCACCCATCCGGGATGGGAGTTCGCCCAGCACGTGGGCTACTCGACCCCGGAGCACCGCGAGGCGATCGAGCGGCTCGGTGTGTCGCCGCTGCACCGGATGTCGTTCCAGTCGATGGCCTACCAGCAACTGACGATGTAGCCCGCGGGCTGGCGCGCCGCTCGCGGGCTCAGAACGCGCCCTCCAGGTGCTCGAGGGTGAGTAGCCGCCCGGCGCCGTCGACCGTGACCCCGATCGCGTCGAACCGGAGCGTGTCGGCGCGCGGCCGCTCGGTCCGGTCGATCAGCCACCGTCCGGCCATCTTGCGCACCTGGGAGCGCTTGGTCGCTCTGACCGCCTCAAGCGGGCTCGCACCGGCGGGGCGCGCGCGTCGTGTCTTGACCTCGCAGAACGCGAGGGTCCGGCCGTCGAACGCGATGATGTCGAGCTCGCCCCACCGCGTGCGGTAGTTGCGCTCGACGATCTGAAAACCGCGCCTGACAAGATGCTCGGCCGCGAGCTGCTCGCCGAGACGGCCGAGCTGTGGACGAGGGTCAGTCATCACGCGCCGCACGCTACGCGCGGGCGCGTGACAGGTGGCATACGCGGTGTTCCAATTCTCCGCAGACGGTGCGCTGTGTCCTGAGCAGAACTGGAACGCGGCGTGACCCACCGCTGACGCGCCGGCGCGTACGTTGCGGCGATGCTCGCGCGCATCGTCACGTTCGCGATCGATGGGATCGATCCCCGTCAGGTGTGGGTCGAGGTCGACATCCGCAGTGGCCTGCCGGCGTTCACGATCGTCGGGCTCGGGGACGTGGCGGTGCGCGAGTCGCGCGACCGGATCCGCTCGGCGATCGCGAACTCGGGGTTCGAGTTCCCGCAGACCCGGATCACCGCGAATCTGGCGCCGGCGTTCCTGCGGAAGGTCGGCCCCGGCTTCGACGCGGCGCTCGCGGTCGGCGTGCTGGCGGCGAGCGAGCAGGTCCCGGCAGAGGCGCTGTCCGCCTACGCCGTCTTCGGGGAGCTCTCGCTCAGCGGCGAGCTGCGCGACTCGCCGGGGGCGCTCGCCGTAGCCGAGGGGGCGCGGCGGGCCGGGCTCGGGCGGCTGATCGTCCCGCGCGAGCGGGCCCGCGAGGCGGCGCTGGTCCAGGATCTCGAGGTCGCCGGCGTTTCGAGCCTGCGCGAGGCAGCGGAAGTGTTGGCCGGGTCCGCGCTCCCCCCGCTGCCGGCTCCGTCCGCCGGTGACACCGGCGTGGGCGGCGGGACCGGCGCGGGCGGTGCCGCGGCGGAACCCGATCTCGCCGACATCAGGGGCCACGCGGCACCGCTGCTGGCGCTCGAGATCGCCGCCGCCGGCGGTCACAACCTGCTGTTCGAGGGCGCGCCGGGAACCGGCAAGACGATGCTCGCGCGTCGGATCCCGTCGATCCTGCCCGCGATGACCCGCGCCGAGGCGATCGAGGTGACGAGGATCCACAGCATCGCGGGGCTGCATGCCGCCGGCCTGATCGGGGCGCGGCCGTTCCGGGCGCCCCATCACACGATCTCGTCGTCCGGGCTCGTCGGCGGCGGAACGGTCCCCCGGCCCGGAGAAGCCACTTTGGCGCATCACGGCGTGCTGTTTCTCGACGAGCTCGCGGAGTTCCAGCGCACGACCCTGGACGCGCTCAGGCAGCCTCTCGAGGACGGGTGCGTGACGATCGTCCGCGGCCAGCGCGCGCTCGTGTTCCCGACACGGTTCATGCTCGTCGCCGCCACCAACCCGTGCCCCTGCGGGTTCGCCGGCGTCGGCGACCGGTGCCGTTGCGGCGAGGCCGACCTGCGGCGCCACAGCCGCCGGCTGAGCGGGCCGCTGCTCGACCGCATGGACCTGCTGATCAACGTCGAGCGGCCGACCGAGCAGGACCTCCGCGCGCCGGCGCAGACGTCGTCGGCGCGGGCGCGGGCGCGCGTGGCCCACGCTCGCGAGCGCCAGCGCTTCCGGCTTGCGGGGTCCGCGGCGCGGTGCAACGGCGAGATGGACTCGCGGCTCGTCCGGCGCCACATCCGGCTCGAGGAAGCGGCGGACCACGCGCTGGCCCAGGCCTACGCGGTCGGCGCGCTCAGTGCCCGCGGCCGCCACCGGGTGCTCCGGGTGGCGCAGACGATCGCCGACCTCTCGGGTCACGCCCGCATCACGCACGGCGACCTGCTGACGGCGCTCAGCCTGCGTCAACGGGGCGAGGCCGAGCGGACACTGGCGGCCTGAACGTGCGCGCGTGCGACCGTTGCATGGCCCGTTCGTGGCTGGTTGGCAGGCTGGGAGGGCACCTCGAGCCGGCACGCGGTCGCATCGAGCGGGTGCTCGGGCTGGGTGACGACGAGCTGATCGAGGCGGTCGGTGGGCGGGAAAAGGCGCACCTGGAGCAGGAGTTCGAGGCGGTTGACGTCGATGCCGTACGGGAGAGGGCGTGCGCCGCGGGCCTCGACGCGTTGTGCCGTTGTGACCCGGCGTACCCGGCGGGGCTGCTGGCGCTGGCCGGCCCGCCGGCGGTGCTGTACGTCGCCGGCGACCTCGAGCGCGTGGTCGACCCGATCTCCGGCGATGCCATGCTCCACGATGCGGTGGCGGTCGTCGGCGCGCGGAGGGCCACGGCGTACGGGCTGGACGTAGCCCGGTCGCTCGGGCGGGGACTCGCCGTCGCCGGGATGACGGTCGTGAGCGGCATGGCCGTCGGGATCGACTCGGCCGCCCACGTCGGAGCGCTGGATGCCGGGATGCCGACGGTGGCGGTGCTGCCCGGCCCGGCCGACCGACCGTATCCCGCCAGCAGGCGCGCGCTCCACCGGCGGATCGTCGCGGGCGGAGGTGCGGCGGTGTCGGAGATCGCGCCGGGGACGAGCGTGTGGCGGTGGATGTTCCCGGCGCGGAACCGGATCATCGCGGCGCTGGCCGCGATGACCGTCGTGGTCGAGGCCGGCGAGCGATCAGGTTCGTTGGTCACCGCGCGGCTGGCCTACGACGTCTGGCGCCCGGTTGGAGCGGTGCCGGGGCGGGTCACCACGCTGCAGGCGGCCGGGTCGAACGCGCTGCTCGCGAGCGGTCGGGCGTGCGTCGTCCGCGGGGCGCAGGACGTGCTCGATCGCCTGTTCGGCGTCGGCGAGCGGATCGCTCCCGAGCCGCGCCGGCCGCCCCCGCCCGCCGAGCTCGCACCGCTGCTCGCGGCGATCGCCGAGGGGCACGAGACCGCGGCGGCGCTGGCGCGAGCGGGGTTCGAGCCCGACAAGGGCCTGGCGGCTCTCGCGGCCCTCGAACTCGAGGGGCTCGTGAGGCGCGTCGCGGGAGGCCGATACGAGATCGCCTCCTGAACGCCACTGCGATTTTCCGCGATATTGGCGGTAAATCGCAGTCGCTTCGGGCGGGGTACGCTCGAGGTCGTGCTTCCGAGGGTTCTCTCGATAGCCGGCAGCGACTCCGGCGGCGGCGCCGGCATCCAGGCCGACCTCAAGGCGTTCGCCGCCTGCGGCGTCCACGGGATGACCGCGATCACCGCGATCACCGCGCAGAACACCGTCGGGGTGACCGCCGTCCACGCGATCCCGCCGGAGATCATCATCGCCCAGGTGAAGGCGGTGGCCGACGACATCGGCGTCGACGCGGTCAAGATCGGGATGCTCGGCGACCGCGCCACGATCGAGGCCGTGGCGCGAGCGCTCGAAGAAGCGCTCCCGCAAGCCACGCCCGTCGTGCTCGACCCGGTGATGGTGTCCGAGTCCGGCGCGGTTCTGCTGGCCCCGGACGCCCGTCACGCGCTGATCGACACGCTGCTTCCGCGCGCCACCGTGGTCACGCCGAACGTTCCCGAAGCGAGAACGCTCGCCGGCAGCGACCTCGACGTCCCCGAGCTGGCGAAGCGGATCCACGCCCTCGGACCGCAAGCAGTCGTCATCACCGGCGGCCACCGCACCGAGGGAACCGATGTGTTCTTCGACGGAGACCGGCTTGTCGAGTTCGACGGCGACCGCCACGAGGACGGCGCCGCTCACGGTTCGGGCTGCACCCACTCCTCGGTCCTCGCCGCGCGCCTCGCTCACGGCGACGAGCCGATCGAGGCCGCTCGCGTCGCCCGCGAGCTCGCCTCCCGAGCGGTGGCGCAGGGCCTGCGCGAGATCGGGACCGGACCAGGCCCCGTCGACATCCTGGGGATTGCCTGCAAACCGGATGTTTGGGCAGTTTTGAGCGGTTCGGATGGTCCGGGAGCCGACACGCATTTGGCATAATCCCTCCGTGCGTTTCCTGAGGATGAAGCCAGGCCATGGAGAGGTTCTGATCGCCGAAGGGGACGTCGAGCGCGCTGAGGACGAGCAGCGCCTGATCGAGGAGTTCCGCCGGCAGCTCGACGCGGGCCTGTGGGCGGCGGTGCCGGTCTCGGGCCGGCACGGGCGGCGAGAGTCGATCATGGTTCGCACGTTCGAGGACATCCCCTGGGACGCCGACCGCGTGATCTTCTTCCCGCGGGCCGCGGGCGGTAGGTAGGTCCGGGCGTCATGCTGCTGGCGCTCGCAGCGACCGCGCTTGTCGCTCTTGCGCTGGTGTCCGACCTGATCGTCCCGCGGATCGACGATCTGTGGAGCCGGTACAAGGCGCACCGCCAGCGCACCCCCACGTGGTCGTATGACCCCGGCCGCGAGCGCCGCGCCGAATCGAAGGCCAGGGCGCTGCTCCGCTCGTGCGTCAACGAGGAGGAGTGGGCGATGTACCGCGACCTCGGGTTCCTCCGCGTATGGGGAACGCTGGCCGATGGACCGGACGACGTCGGCGGCACCGGTGGCGCGGCGTACGCCTACCTGATCTACCCCCACCGGCCGATCCTCGCCTACCTGGCCCAGACGCATCGCCTCCTCAATGAATACTGCGTCACGTTCCCCGACGAGACCCGTCCGTACGGCAGCGCGCGCCTGCCCGACTCGGACGATGTGCTCGCGAAGTGGATGGCGCTGACCGGCGACGAGCGTCGGATGATCTCGGCTGCCAACATGCACCTCCCGGGCCGCCAGCTGGACCCGGCCCAGGTGCGGCGCGACCTGTGGCGCCTCTCGCAGTGGGAGCGCGCGCGCATGCGGCATCTCGCAGGCGACGACGGCAGCGCGTCGCCTGACCGCCAGAGCGCGGCGTAGGGCCCCCGACGCGCAAGCGGCTAACGTTCCGCGCCCCATGGATCTGAAGCACAAGAGCCGTGCGCTGACCGAGGGTCCCGAGCGCGCCGCCGCCCGCGCCCAGCTGAAGGGCATCGGCTACGACGACGAGGCGCTGAGCAAGCCGCTCATCGGCGTCGCCAACACCTGGATCGAGACGATGCCGTGCAACTTCCATCTGCGCGCGCTCGCGGCCAAGATCAAGGAAGGGATCCGCGAAGCCGGCGGAACGCCGATGGAGTTCAACACGATCGCGATCTCCGACGGGATCACGATGGGCACCGAGGGCATGAAGGCCTCGCTGGTCAGCCGCGAGGTCATCGCCGACTCGATCGAGCTCGTCGCCTCCGCCCACGCCTTCGACGCGGTGATCGCGATCAGCGCGTGCGACAAGACGATCCCCGGCACCGTGATGGCGCTGTGCCGGCTGAACGTGCCGAGCCTGATGCTCTACGGCGGGTCGATCTACCCGGGTCACTACAACGGTCAGCGGATCACGATCCAGGAGGTGTTCGAGGCGATCGGCGCCCACGCCGCCGGCCGGATCACGGACGACGAGCTGACCGCGATCGAGGAGGCCGCCTCGCCCGGCTCGGGCGCGTGCGGCGGACAGTTCACGGCGAACACGATGGCGATGGCGTTCCAGGTGCTCGGGATCTCCCCGACCTCCTCGGGGGTCCCGGCCGAAGACCCGCACAAGGTCGAGGTCGCAAAACAAGCAGGCCAACTCGTCATGGACGTCCTCAGGCGCGGCCAGACGCCGAAAGACATCATTACCCGCGACGCGCTCGAGAACGCGATCGCCGCGATCGCCTGCAGCGGCGGCTCGACCAACGGCGTCCTGCATCTCCTCGCCATCGCCAACGAGATGGGCATCGATCTGAACATCGACGACTTCGACCGGATCAGCGAGCGCACCCCGCTGCTGTGCGACCTGAAGCCGAGCGGCCGTTACGTCGCCCCCGACCTGTACGAAGCCGGCGGGATTCCGCTGGTCCTGAAGCGGCTGAAACAGGCGGGACTCCTGCACGAATCAGCCCAGACCGTGACCGGCAAGACCGTCGGCCAGTGCGCGGACGAGGCCATTGAACAGGAGGGGCAGGAAGTCGTCCGCCCGCTCGACAAACCGCTGAAGGCCACCGGTGGGCTCGTCATCCTCAAGGGCAACCTCGCCCCCGAGGGGTGCGTGGTCAAGGTGGCCGGCTACGAGCGGCGCAAGCAGACGGGTCCGGCGCGCGTGTTCGAGTCCGAGGAACACGCGATGGCGGCCGTGCGTGACCAGAGCATCAATCCGGGGGATGTGATCGTGATCCGGAACGAGGGCCCTGCAGGCGGCCCAGGCATGCGCGAGATGCTCGCGGTCACCGCCGCGCTCGTCGGCGAGGGCCTGGGGGAGGACGTTGCGCTGCTCACCGACGGTCGGTTCTCGGGCGCCACCCGCGGCCTGATGGCCGGTCACGTCGCCCCAGAGTCGGTCCGGGGAGGCCCGATCGGCATCGTCCGCGACGGCGACGAGATCACGCTCGACGTCGACGCCCGCCGCCTCGACGTCAACCTCTCCGAGGAGGAAATCGCGGCGCGAGCCGGCGAATACAAGGCACCCGAGCGGCCCGCGCCGGCCGCCGCGCTGGCCAAGTACGCCAAGCTCGTCTCGAGCGCCTCGGAGGGAGCGGTCACCCGTTAAGCCTTCGTGTCCGCACCCCCAAAATGGGCGCGAGGATGAAAGTCCGCTTGCAGAAGCCTGAACAAAACGGCCTTCAGACAAAGAACCGACTGGACGACCGGTACAGTTTGGCTATGGGGTGGTCTTAGCTGGCACGAGCGCGAGCAACATACTTACGCCCTGAACGAGGCCCGGCGAGACCATCCAGTGCGTCCCGCCGGGCGTATCCAGCGGCTCGGACCGGACGTAGGCGGGGGCCATACGTTGCGCTTGGGATCGCGGTGATCCTCGTCGGCGTGGCGGTCGCTGTCGCGATCGCGCTCAAGAGCTCGAAGGCGAGCCTCACCACCGACCCGGTCGCGCTGGCCAAGGTCGACCTGCCGCTAGGCGGTGGAACGATCGAGAGCGTCAGGGCCTACGGCGGCAAGACCGCTTCGGCCATTCCGGTGCACCTGTCCGGCAAGCAGATCTGGCCGAACGGCAAGATCCCCGCGCACGAGAGGCTGTCGGTCCAGGTCGTGGTCAAGCGGCCGAGCACGGTCGCCTGGCTCACCGGGAAGACCGAGCACCTGAACCTGACCCTGACCACGCCGAGCGCGCACCTGAAGGCTCATTTCCTGACGGTCGGCGCGGGCCAGCCGCTGCGCCTGCAGTTCGCCGAGAACGTGTCGACGGTCTCCTCAGGCTCATCGGCGGCGAGCCTCCATCGCCAGGAGCTGGCGACGCCGGTGTCGTACGTGACGCTGGCCCGCACGGCGGAGGCAGGAACGATCTACGTCGCTGCCGCACCGCGCACATGGGAGAGCTCGACCGCCGCGCTCGTCAGCTGGTTCCCGGCCGGCTCCGCAACCGCCGCGATCGCGAGCCCACAGCCCGGCGGCACAATCAGCGCGAACACGCCGATCACCCTTACCTTCAACAAGTCCGTGTCGAATGCGCTGGGCGGGTCGATGCCGCCCATTTCACCGCAGTCGTCGGGCACCTGGCACAAGATCAACAATCACTCGATCCAGTTCCAGCCCTCGGGGTTCGGGTATGGCCTCGGCGCGCATGTCAGCATCGGACTGCCGAGCGGAGTTCGCCTCGTCGGCGCCAAGCAGAGCGGCGACGCGTGGAGTGGGTGGACGGTGCCGGGCGGGACCACGCTCCGCCTCCAACAGCTGCTCGCGGTCCTCGGGTATCTGCCGCTCCGCTTCCACTACGACGGGAGCGGGCCCGGACCCAGCACGGCCAACCAGCTCGCGGCGGCGATCAAGGCTCCCGCAGGACACTTCACCCAGCGCTACCCGAACACACCGAGCGCGCTCGTGAACATGTGGGCGCCCGGCACGTTCGGGGAGATGACCAAGGGCGCGATCATGGCGTTCGAGGACAACAACGGCATGACCGCCGACGGTGTCCCCGGCCCGCAGGTCTGGAACGCGCTGATCACCGCGGCGGTGCAGGGCAAGACCAACGCGTTCGGCTACACGTTCGTGCAGGTCAGCGAGGGCAGCCCCGAGAGCCAGTCCACGTGGCACAACGGCAAAACCGTCGTCTCCGGACCCGTCAACACGGGCATTCCGCAGGCACCCACCGCCCAGGGCGTGTTCGCCGTGTTCGAGCACGCGCCCTCGGTGACGATGAGCGGCACCAACCCGGACGGCAGCCACTACAGCGACCCCGGCGTGCCGTGGGTCAGCTACTTCAACGGCGGAGACGCGCTCCACGGGTTCCTCCGCGCCTCCTACGGCAGCGCCCAGAGCCTCGGCTGCGTCGAGATGCCGTATTCCGAGGCCCACGACGTCTACCAGTACACGCCGATCGGCACCCTGGTCGACGTCACCTGACCCCCGGGCAGAGACACGGCAGGCAGGGCTCGGCGCCGCGCGCGGCGAATATCAGGCGGCGATGCCACAGCCCGCCGACAACCCCGCGTGGGACGCCGCGCTGGCCGCTTTCGACCAGGACCTGGCCCGCCGGGCCGTGGCCGAGAAGACACGGACCGCGTACGCGAGCGACGTGCGCGACTTCGCCGTCTGGGCGAAGGACCGCGCCGTCGACCCCGCCAACGTCGACGTGCGCACGCTCCGCCGCTACGCCGCCGGGCTGTCCGAGCGCGGCGCCGCGCCGGCGACGATCGCCCGCCGCCTGGCCGCGCTCCGAGGCCTGTTCCGGGTGCAGATGGAGCTCGGCGCGCGCGAGGACAACCCGGCCGAGCTGCTGAGCTCGCCCAAGAAGGCACAGCGCCTGCCGCGAGTGCTCAAGGCCTCGGAGGTCGCCGCGCTGCTCGACTCGATCCCCGCCGCCACGCCGCTCGATCTCCGCGACCGGGCACTGTTCGAGCTCGCCTACGCCTGCGGCCTGCGCGCCGAGGAGCTCGTGAACCTCGACTTCGACTCGGTCGACTTCGACTCGGAGACGGTTCGGGTCGAGGGCAAGGGCGGCAAGACCCGCCTCGTACCGGTCGGCGAGCACGCTCGCCAGGCGCTCGAGCGCTACCTGGCCCGCAGCCGCCCGGCGCTCGCCGGCGAGCGCCCGACCGACCCCGCGCTGTTCCTGTCGAAGTCCGGCCGCCGCCTCTCGACCTCCGACGTGAGGCGGCGTCTGACCGGCTGGGCGAGGCGCGCGATGGCCCGCTCGCCGGCGCTGGCGCGGGCGCATCCTCACGCCCTCCGACACTCCTTCGCGACGCATCTGCTTGACGGCGGCGCGGATCTGCGGGCGATTCAGGAATTACTTGGGCATGCAACCATTTCGACCACTCAGGTCTACACTCGCGTTGAGTCGGCCCGCCTAAGATCCACGTATTCGCGCGCTCATCCCCGCGCGTGAGGCGGGCTTTATAACGTCTGGGGCACTTTGGAAACCAACGTCAAGGCGATCGAGCTACAAGATCTGTGGAGGCGCTTCAAAGCGACCGGCGACGAGCGCGCTCGTGAGCGACTGGTCGTCGCGTACTCGCCACTGGTGAAGTACGTCGCGGGTCGGATGAGCTCGGGCCTGCCCGCCCACGTCGAGGAATCGGACCTGATCTCGTACGGGCTCGGCGGTCTGATCTCGGCGATCCAGCGGTTCGACCTTACGCGTGAGATCAAGTTCGAGACGTACGCGATCACCCGCATCCGCGGCGCGATCATCGACGAGCTGCGCACGCTCGACTGGGTGCCGCGCTCGGTGCAGGGCCCGCGCCCGCGAGATCGAGCGGGCCAACATGAAGCTCGAGGCCCGGTTCCAGCGCGCGCCCACCGACGAGGAGATGGCGGGCGAGCTCTCGGTCAGCGTGGAGGACTTCCAGGAGGCGCTGCTCCAGATCTCGAACTCGACGATCGTCGCCCTCGACGAGCTGTGGAGCGTGTCGGACTCGACCGGCGACGCGATCTCGCTGCTCGACACGCTGCCCGACCGCGGCGCGCCCGATCCCGAGCAGCTGATGGACCAGTCCGAGCTCCGCGACCGGATCGCCGACGCGATCGCGGCCCTGCCCGAGCGCGAGAAGCTGGTTGTGGCGCTCTACTACTACGAGAACCTGACCCTGCGCGAGATCGGCGAGGTCCTCGGCGTGACCGAGTCGCGCGTGTCGCAGCTGCACACGAAGGCCGTGCTGCGGCTGCGGTCGAAGCTGGCCGGCGAGCTCGACTGATTGGGGCCGCCTGCGGCGGCGTCCATGGGGCCGTTCCGCGGGACATCCATGTCCCGCGCCGATCCGCCCGTCCGAACGACGGGCACCTGAGGCTGGGCCATAGCTGATCGCGGCCCCGAACACGTGCATAGCACGACAATCGATGCGTCTGACCTGGGCCTTGCCGTGTTGCGCGCGATTATCGTGCGTAGCTCGGCACGGTTCGGCCGAGTCGGCGCCACTGACGTGTTAGGCAGGTCGAGGCCTTCCCCCGCGGCGGCGCAGCCCCAGGTGCCCGCCTTTTAGCACCCACTCGCTGTCCGGGTCGCTCGGTTGACGCGACCCCGAGGCGCCCGCCGGGCATGGATGCGCGGCGGAATGGCGGTCTCGGCTCGGCCCGCTCGGCATCCGGCCTCGCCTGATCGGGCCGGCCTCGACTCATCCGGCGGACGCCGGGCGGAGCCCGGCCCGGTAAATTCGGTTTCACAGGTCATTCGAGGAGAGGAGCACGGCATGCACAAGCCCGCGGACCGCATCCGCAACGTGGCGCTCGTCGGCCACCGCGGTAGTGGCAAGACCTCGCTGCACGAGGCGCTGCTGTTCCAAGCCGGCGCGATCAACCGGATGGGCTCGGTCGTCGAAGGCACGACGGTCTCGGACGCCGATCCCGATGAGAAGGCGCGGCAGATGTCGATCACGGCCGCGGTGGCCACGTTCGAGTGGCAGGATCGCAAGGTCAATCTCATCGACACTCCCGGTGACTCGAGCTTCATCGCCGACGCCCTCGGGGCGCTGCGCGTGTGCGAGTCAGCGGTCTTCGTGATCAACGCCGTGATGGGCGTCGAGGTCCACTCCACACGGCTGTGGCAGCGCGCCGCCGAGCTCGATCTGGCGCGGCTGATATTCGTCAACATGCTCGACCGCGAGCGCGCCGACTTCTTCCGCACGCTCGAGTCGCTCAAGTCCGCCTTCGGCCCGCACGTCGTCGCGACCGAGATCCCGATCGGCTCAGAGCACGAGGTCCGCGGCGTGATCGACCTCGTCGACATGAAGGCCTACGAGTACGACGGCATCACGCGAGAGAACTGCAAGGAGATCCCGATCCCCGACGCCCTCCAGGCCCAGGCGGAGGAGTACCGCGAGAAGCTGATGGACGAGGTCGCCGAGAATTCCGACGCGTTGATGGAGCGCTACCTCGAGGGCGAGGAGATCTCGCACGAGGAGATCGTCACCGCGCTGAAGGACGGGACCAACCACGGCCACATCTTCCCCGTGACCTGCGGCGTCGCCACCCGCAACCTCGGTACCAACCGCCTGCTCGATGCGATCGTCGACGACCTTCCCTCGCCGGTCAAGCACGGCGGCCTCGAGGTCGGCGAGGTCACGCTCGAGCCGGCCGAGGACAAGGAGATGTTCGCGTACGTCTTCAAGACCCGAGCGGACCCGTTCGCCGGCCGGATCAACGTGTTCCGCGTCTACCAGGGCGTGGTCAAGCAGGACTCCCAGGTGCTGAACACCCGCACCCACACCAAGGAGCGAATCGGCCAGTTGCTCACGTTCGAGGGCAGTCAGACCGGTCACGCCAACGACTTCGGCCCCGGCGACATCGGCGCGGTGGCCAAGCTCAAGGAGACGAAGGCGGGCGACTGGCTGGCCTCGCGCGACGAGCCGATCGAGATGCCCAGCGTCAAGCTGCCGGCTCCGGTGATGGCGTTCGCCGTCGAGCCGAAGAGCAAGGGCGACGAGGAGAAGGTCTTCACCGCGCTGCGGCGTCTCCAGGAGGAGGACCCGACGATCGACCTGCACCGCGACGAGCAGACCGGCGAGCAGATCGTCGCCGGGCTCTCCCAGGTACACGTCGAGGTCATCGTCGAGCGGCTGAAGGCGCGATTCGGCGCCGAGGTCAACCTGAACCCGCCGCATGTGCCGTACCAGGAGACGATTCGCAAGTCCGCCAAGGCCCACGGGCGCCACAAGAAGCAGACCGGCGGCCGGGGTCAGTTCGGGGACTGCCACATCGAGATCGAGCCGCTCGAGCCGGGGACCGGGTTCGAATTCGTCAATGCGATCAAGGGCGGCGTGATTCCAACCGGGTTCATCCCGGCGGTCGAGAAGGGAGTCCAGGACGCGATGCAGGCCGGCGTGGTCGCCGGTTTTCCTGTCAAGGACGTGCGCGTGCGCCTGTACGACGGCTCCTACCACACGGTCGACTCGTCCGAGATGGCGTTCCGGTTGGCAGGTTCGCTCGCGATGAAGCAGGCCATGGAACAGGCCGGACCGGCGCTGCTCGAGCCGATCATGCTCGCGACCGTCGCCGTGCCCGAGGACGCGGTCGGTGACGTCATCGGGGATCTCAACTCCCGTCGCGGGCGGCCGCTGGGCATGGAGCCGGTCGGCGCCGGGATGACCGAGGTCAAGGCCGAGGTGCCGATGGCCGAGATGCTCTCCTACGCCCCCGACCTGCGCTCGATCACGGGCGGTCAGGGCGAGTTCACGATGGAGTTCCTGCGCTACGAGGAGGTCCCCGCGCACCTCGCCGGCAAGGTGGTCGAGGAGACCCGGGCGGAGAAGGAGGCCGTGAAGGCGTAATCAGGGCCTGCGACTTTGCAATTGAGGGCTCCGACGGCGTCTGGACGCGCCTGACGCCACCGGCTCGCCCTCACTTACCACTAGTAATATCGGGGCGAGCCGGCGGCGTCATACACGCCCAGCCACTCGCCGGATTCCGCCACTTGCTCAGTCGCGGACCCTGAATCGCCGCCGCGCTCGCGTTATATTCGTCTACCTCGTGGCCATTACCAAGGACATCCGGCCGTCCACCGCGTACACGATCTGCGACGTGTGCGGGCGGACGCTTCTGCGTGGCGAGCGCTTCGAGATCTACATCGACGGCGGCGCTCGGCGCTCGGTCTGCGAGCTGTGCAAGCCCCGAGCGCTCAACGAGGGGTGGCTGCGCGAAGGGACAGCGCCCACCTACGACGAGAACGATGCGAGCTCGAACCGGCGTGGTTCGTTCCTCGGCCGCTTGCGCCGCCGGCGCGAGCCCGCGGCCGAGCCTTCCGAGCCCATCGAGGACGAGTACGAGCCGCCTCCGGAGCCCAGTCAAGCCCCGGCGCCCCGTCAAGCCCCGGCGCCCCGTCAAGCCCCGGCGCCCCGTCAAGCCCCGGCGCCCGTACCGGCCGAGCCTCGCCGGGCCGCGCGCCGGCGCGAGCGCGAGCCGACGCGAGAGCCGCGCCACGTGCGCGCGGTGCCGATGGGCGCGGAGCAAAAGATCGCCTCGGCGGTCGAGGTGTTCAACAACTCCGAGCACCGTCGGACCGTCGCCGGAGTGGCCCGGTCGCTCGGGGCGCCGACCGTCTCGATCCACCCGAACATGGGGCACTCGAGCCTGGTCCACATCGTGGCCTCGTGGGAGCTGTGCTGGTACCGGTACGAGGTCGACCTGTCCGACGAGGTGCCGGTGGTGCGGGTCGCCGCCCAGGGCTACGAGCTCGACGAGCTGGGGCCCGAAGAGCGTCAGCCGAACGCCTCCTACGACGAGCACGGGGCTCTCGGACCCGCCTGAAACCCGGCCGCCGAGCCGTCAAACAGGATTGACGCTCGGGCTACTCCCTGGACAAAGGTTCGATGGCCGATCTCCGGATACGTCCTCTAGCATCATTGGCGTGATCTATTGCGTCGTCCCAGAGGTGCTCGCCGACGAGCTTTTGGAAAAGCTCGAGAGCTATTACGCCGACGATCCCAACGTCGAGGTGATCGTCGACCGCCGCAAGACGTCGCGGCGAGGCCGGAGCTCGAGCGGCGGGGGCAACCGCGCGGTCCGAGATCGACGGCGCCCGCGCGTCACCGGCGAGCTTCCCGAGCTCGCCACCGAGTGAGCCGGGCCGCCGGCCGTTGAAGGTCGTCGTCCACGTCGACGGCGGCGCGCGCGGCAACCCCGGACCGGCCGCGATCGGGATCGTCATCTCGAGCCCCGACGGCGAGGTGCTCGACGAGCTGGGCGAGCGGATCGGAGTGGCCACCAATAACGTGGCCGAGTACCGCGCGCTGCTCCGGGGAGTCGAGCGGGCTCGCGGGCTCGGGGCGACCGAGCTTGAGATCGTCAACGATTCCGAGTTGGTCGCCAAGCAGGTCAACGGCGACTACAAGGTCAAGCACCCGGCGATGAAGCCGCTCCACGCCGAGGCGACCGCGGCGCTCCGTGCATTCGATCGCTGGCGCATCCGGAGCGTGCCGCGGGCTGAGAACGCCCGCGCCGACGAACTGGTCAACGAGGCACTCGACGCCGGCAGCTGAGGCGGACCAGCGCACCCGGCGGTTTCGCCTCGGGCCAGTGGGGTAAGCGCTAACGCGTGAGCACGATCGAGGGCGCCGGCCAGGCGAGGCGGCTGATCGGGTACAGGCCCGGCCACCCGGTGATCAGCCTGTACATGGACCTCGATCCGGAGCGGTTTGCGACCCCGCCGGCGCGGGCATCCCAGATCCGCTCGTTGGTGGACCGCGCGCGCCGCGACCTCGACGCTCAGGACGGTCTCAGCCACGACGACCGCATCTCGCTGCGGCAGGACATCGATCGAATCGAGGAGTTCCTGGGCTCGTCCGAGGCGCCGTTCAAGGGTTCTCGAGCGCTCGCGGTGTTCTGCTCGCGTAAGGTCGGCTTGTTCGAGGTTCTGCAGCTGAGCCGGCCCACCGAGGCCCGCGTCACGATCGGGCCGGCGCCGTTCGTCGAGCCGCTGGTGGCGGCGCTGGAAGCACAACGCTGGCTTGTGGCCCTCGTCAACCGCCGCGAGGGGCGCGTGCTCGAAGGGCCGGCCGACGGCCTCCGAGAGGAGGCTCGGCTCGACCAGTTCATTCACGGTCAGCACGACCAGGGAGGCTGGTCGCAGCCGAATTACGAGCGCAGCATCGAGAAGGACACCGAGGATCACCTGCGCCGCGTCGCCGAGGCGGTCAACCGGCTGTGGCGGACCGAGCGCTTCCACCGCCTCGCCATCGGCGGTCCGTCCGAGATCGTCCCCCGGTTCGAGGCCCATCTCGCCGGTGACGTGCGCCCGAACCTGATCGCGGAACGGGTCGCGGTCGATCTGTCGAGCGCCGGCGAGGAGCAGATCCGCCGCGCGGTGGCGAAGCTGGTTGCCGAGGACGAGAAGCGGACCGAGCGCGACGCGCTAGACCGGCTCGAGGCCGGGATCGGAAGCGGCGGACGCGCGGCCGGCGGACCGCACGACACCGTCATGGCGCTGAACGAGCGTCGGGTGGAGATCCTGATGCTCGAGCCCGGGAAGGACATGCGCGGGTTCCGCTGTCCGACCTGCGGACTGCTCGCGCTCGAGTCGGACGGGCATTGCCCGGCGGACGGCTCTGAGATGGAGGAGTTCGACCAACTGACCGAGGCCGTCGTGGAAGCCGCGCTGGCGCAGGGAGGTGAGGTCATGGTGGTGCACCACTATCCGGACCTCGGCCCGCTCCAGGGGATCGGCGCCCTGTTGCGGTTCTGAGAACTCGGTCCCGCTACCCTTCCACACCGTGAACGATCTCCTGACCGAGCTGAGCGCGCGGCTAGAGGCGGCCGCCGAGCAGCTTCGCTCCCCGGATGTCGAGGTGGACGCCGCCCTAGCGCTGATCGAGGAGTGCGCGCGGCTGGCCGCCGAGGCCAGCTCTCAAGTCGACGAGCGGACACGCGCGGCGCTCGAGCCGCTGCCGGACCTTCCCGGACAGCTGCCGCTCCCGGCGTCGTAGTGGTCCCCGTAACGAGCGGGCAGGAACTGGTGCCACCTCCGGTTCCGGGACAGGCGTACCCAGAGCACCTCCGAGCGCTGGTCGAGCGCTACCTCGAATCGCTGCGGTTCACGGCCGACCCCCCGGCCGACGGCCTCGACCAGGCGATGCGCTACTCGCTGCTCGCCGGCGGGAAGCGGATCCGGCCGGTGCTGGCGCTCGCGACCGCGTCGGCGGTCGGGCGCGAGCCGGAGTGGGTGCTGCCGCTGGGCGCCGCGATCGAGCTGATCCACACCTACTCGCTGATCCACGACGATCTCCCGGCGATGGACGACGACGACCTCCGCCGCGGCCGGCCCACCTGCCACGTCGCCTTCGGCGAGGACGTCGCGATCCTCGCGGGCGACGGCCTGTATGCCGAGGCGTTCGTGCTGCTGCTCTCGCGCCAGGAGGCGCCGGCGGAGCGGCTGCTCGCGGCGGCGGCCGAGCTCGCCCGCGCCACCGGGGCCCAGGGCATGGTCGCCGGGCAGTACATCGACGTCGCCGGTACGGCGCCGGCCGGGCCCGCCGGCCTTCGCGGACTCCACGAGCTCAAGACGGGCCGGCTGATCGCCGCGAGCATCGAATGCGTGCTGCTACTCGCCGGGCTCGAGGAACCTGAGAGAATCCTCAACTTCCACCGGTTCGCCCGAGAGCTCGGGGTACTTTTTCAAATCGTGGACGACATTCTCGACGTCACCGGGACCGAGGAGACGCTGGGGAAGCATCAAGGAAGCGACGAGCGATTGGGCAAACGCACCTACGTCACCGAGTTCGGCCTCGAGGGCGCACGCGACCTCGCGGCGCAGTCCCGCGCCCGGGCGCTTGCGGCGCTCGCGGAGGCTGCGGCGGCCGCGGAGGCGGCGGCGCACGCGCAGGCCGCGCCGCTCGCGGAGGCGGGGCGGCCGGGATCGGGTAACAGCGAGCTCGAGCAGATCACCGACTTCATCGCGACACGATCCTTCTGATGACCCGACTTCTAGACCGCATCGACAAGCCTCAGGACCTTCACGGCCTCTCCGACGAGGAGCTCCAGCAGATCGCCCAGGAGGTGCGCGAGCACATCATCGACACCGTCGGCGAGATCGGCGGTCATTTCGGCGCCAACCTCGGGGCGTGCGAGATCGCGGTCGCGCTGCACTCGATGCTCGACTCGCCGCGCGACAAGGTGCTCTGGGACGTCGGTCACCAGGCCTATCCGCACAAGATCCTGACCGGCCGGCGCGACCAGCTGCAAACGATCCGCAAGTACCAGGGCCTGGCGCCGTTCTGCTCGATCGCCGAGTCCGAGCACGACATCATGGGCGCGGGCCACGCCTCGACCGCGATCGGCTATGCGGTCGGGATCAAGGAGGCCATGCGCCACGGCGAGGGCCAGGACGGCCACGTCGTCGCGGTCGTGGGCGACGGCGCGCTGACCGGCGGCGTGGCGTTCGAGGCCGTGCACCAGGCCGGTGGTCTGGGCACCCCGATCGTCGTGGTTCTCAACGACAACGGGATGTCGATCGCGCCCAACGTCGGCGCCCTTTCGCGTCAGTTCAACCGGGTCCGCCTCAACCCCAAGCTGTGGCGGGCGCGCGAGGGCTTCGAAGAGGGGCTGACCAAGCTCCCCGCCGGGATCGGCGCCGCGTTCGAGCGGCTCGGGCCCCACTTCAAGGAGTCGCTCAAGGCGTTTTGGGCGCCCGGCCTGTGGTGGGAGGAGCTCGATTTCGTCTACATCGGCGTGATCGACGGCCACGACGTACGCGCGGTGAGGCGCGCGCTGCGCGAGGCCCTGATCGCCCAGCGGCCCGTGGTGGTCCACTGCGCGACCGTCAAGGGCAAGGGGTTCGCCCCCTCGGAAGAGGGTGGGCTCGAGGGCATGGAGAAGTGGCACGCCGCCAAGCCGAAGTCGATCGCCAACGGCGTTCCGGCGGTAGCCGCGCGCAAGCCATCGCCCGGCAAGCCCGCCCCGCCGCAGTACACGTCGGTCTTCGGCAATGCCCTGGTGGAGGAGTGTCGTCGCGACAAGCGGGTGATCGGGATCACCGCGGCGATGAACTCGGGTACCGGGCTGAATATCCTCCAGCGCGAGCTGCCGGACCGCTACTTCGATGTCGGCATCGCCGAGCAGCAGGCCGTCCTGTTCGCCGCCGGGCTCGCCCTCCAGGGGTGCAAACCGGTCGCGGCGATCTACTCGACCTTCCTCCAGCGCGCCTACGACCAGATCGTCCACGACGTCTGCCTGCAGAAGCTGAACGTGACGTTCGCGATGGACCGCGCCGGATTGGTCGGCGACGACGGCCCCACCCATCACGGAGCGTTCGACATCGCCTATCTGCGCTGCCTGCCGAACATCGTGCTGGCGGCGCCGCGCGACGAGGCCATGCTCGTGCACATGCTGCGCACGGCGTTGCTGCACGACGACGGCCCGTTCGCGCTGCGCTACCCGCGCGGCGAGGCCCCCGGGGTGCCGCTGCCGGCGCGTCCCGAGGCGATCGAGATCGGCACCGGCGAGATCTTGCGTGAGGGCGAGCGGGTTGCCCTGCTCGGCTACGGCTCGGGCGTCGGCAAGGCGCTCGAGGCGGCCGATATCCTCGCCGAGCACGGGCTGCCGGTCACCGTGGCCGACGCCCGGTTCGCCAAGCCGATCGACGTCGGGTTGGCGGCGCAGCTGGCCGCCGAGCACGAGCTGCTCGTGACCGTCGAGGAGGGCGTCCTCGCCGGCGGGTTCGGGTCGGCGGTGTGGGAGAGCCTGTCCGATGCCGGTGTGGGCGCGGGCGGGATCCGGATCCTCCGGGTCGGGCTGCCCGACCGATATGTCACCCACGGCGCGCCCAAGCTGCTGCACGAAGAGGTCGGGTTCACCGGCGCGCGGATCGCCGAGCGGATCGAGTCCGCCGTCGCCGAATACACCGACGTCCCGATCGCCTGAAAGAACTCCACCAAGCGTCGATCTGGGCCTTTCCCCCTAGGGTCCAGGCCCTAGGTTGCCGACAACTCAACTGTGGCAACGCAGGAGCTTGCAAGCGAGCTTGCACGGCCGGACGGGCCGCCCGAGCTGTACATCTCGCGCCAACCCGTCGTCGACGGCCAGATGCGCGTGAGCGGCTACCGCGTGGCCTATGCCAGCGCCGGCGGGTCCGAGCCCGCCGAGGCGACGGCCGCGCGGCTGCTGGGCGACGTCTTGAGCGGTGTCGGCCTCGACGAGCTCGTCGGCGAATCGCTGGCGCACCTGCCGCTTTCTCGTGAGCTGCTGGTGGCGCTCGGGGTCCCGCCGGTGCGTCCCGACCGCGTGCTGCTGCGGATCGCTCACGACACCGCCACGGAGAGCGAGATCGCCGCCGTTCTCGACGCCCTCACCGGACGCGGGTATGCGCTGTCGCTCCACGAGCTGCACCGCCCCGACTTCGACGCGGCGCTGCTCGACCTGTTCGGCACCGTCGAGATCGACCTCCGCGCCTGGTCACCCGAGGACGCGGCGCGCGCGGTGACCCGGATCCGAGACGCGCGGGCGATGCCGCTGGCGTCCGGCCTCGTCGACTACACCGAGTTCGAACGGGCCAAGGGGCTCGGGTTCGAGCTGTTCTCGGGGCCGTTCTACGCCAGCCGCCATCGCGCCGCGGTCCGCAATATCCCCGTCGGCGAGATGGGCACGCTGGTCGCGCTGGCCGCGCTCCAGGGCCAATCGGCGACGATCGAGGAGCTCGAGGAGGTCATCGACCGCGACGTCGGCCTGAGCGTGAAGCTCCTGCGCTACATCAACTCGGCCTACGTCGGCATGCGCGGGAGCATCACCTCGATCCGCCAGGCGGTGATGATGCTGGGCTCGCGCGGTGTGTCGCGGTGGGCTCTGCTCGTCGCGCTCACCGGCGGCCCGGCCGCGCCCCGCGAACTGTCGGTGGTCGGGCTCACCCGCGCCCGGATGTGCGAGCTGCTCGGCGCCGAGCGGGTCGACGTCGCCTCTGAGGAGCTGTTCACGGTCGGACTGCTGTCGGTGGCCGACGCGCTGCTTCAGGTGCCGCTCGAGACGATCGTCGAGGAGCTGCCGCTCGCGCACGAGGTGTCCGCCGCCCTCCTCCAGCGCGAGGGCCCGGCCGGCACGATCCTCGAGGCCGTGGTCAGCTACGAGCAGGGCGATTTCGACGTCACCACGCTCAGATCGCAGGCGCCCGGGATCGCGACCTCGTATCGCGACGCCCTCGGGTGGGCGGTCGAGACCATGTCCACGCTGGCCGCCTGAGCGCCCGCGAAAATCACGTACCGTTCCGCGTGCCTTGACGCGCGTCCGGATCGACACGTTGCTGTCCCAGCGAGGGATGTTCCCGTCGCGCTCTGCTGCGGCGGCGTCGGTGATCGCCGGCGACGTGCTCGTGCTTCCCGAGCGCCGGCGGGTGGCTAAGCCGGGGCAGCTCGTACCCGACGATGTCGAGCTCGAGGTCGTCCAGGGGCCGCCGTTCGTCTCGCGTGCCGGGATCAAGCTCCGCAACGCGCTCACGGCGCTGTCCCTCCCAGTCGCCGGGCGCCACGCCCTCGACGTCGGCGCGTCGACCGGTGGGTTCACCGACTGCCTGCTGCAGGCTGGGGTTAATCATGTGGTGGCGGTCGACGTCGCCTATGGGGAGCTGGCCTGGCAGCTGCGGTCCGATCCGCGCGTGACCGTTATCGAGCGGTGCAACGCGCGGTCTTTGCGGCCGGAGGACCTGCCCTATCTGCCGGATCTGATCGTGATCGACGTGTCGTTCATCTCGCTGGCGAAGGTGCTGCCGGCGGTGCTGGCGTGCGCGGCCGAGCGGTTCGACTGCCTGGCGATGATCAAGCCGCAGTTCGAGGTGGGGCGGGGGCAGGTGGGGAAGGGAGGCGTCGTCCGTTCAGCTGAGGACCGGCGGCGTGCGCTCGTCGATGTGGCCTCGGCCGCCAGGGAGCTGAGCGCGTCCGTTTGCGGGTATGCGAGCTCTGGGTTGCCCGGTCCGAAGGGCAACCTCGAGACGTTCGTGTGGCTGGCCGAAGGGTCGCGAGGCGGGGGCGTGGTGGATCTGGAAGCTGCCGCCCGGGAGATCGAGCCTTGAACCCGGTCCGGACGGCCACGGTGCTGACCCACCGCCGGCCGTCGGAGACGCGTCCGGCGATCGACTCGCTGGTCGAGATCGCGCGGGGCTGCGGCGCGACCCTGTTCATCGATCCCGAGGAGACGCGCAAGCACCGGCTCGAGCACGGCCCGGGGCTCGAGGTCGACGTCGAAGGCCAGCTCGACGTCGACATCTGCTTCGCGCTCGGAGGCGACGGGACGATCCTCACCGCGCTCCGCAAGTACGCCGGGACGGGTGTGGCGGTGTTCGCGGTGAACTTCGGCGAGATCGGGTTCCTGGCCACGGTCGATCGCGACGAGGCGCCGATGGGGTTCGAGCGGGCGTTCGCGGGCGAGTACGAGGTCCTGTCCCTCCCCGGGATCGCGTTGTCGGGGAGCGACGGCGAATGGCTCGCGATCAACGACGTCTCCATGCATCGTCAGCCGGGCAATCGCGTCGCCGATCTCTCGTATGCCGTCGGGCAGGACGAGATCGGGCGCGTTCGCTGCGACGGCCTGGTTGTCGCGACGCCGGCGGGCTCGACCGGCTACAACCTCGCCAACGGCGGACCGGTGATGGCCTGGGGCGTCGCGGGCTTCGTGGTGTCGTTCATCGCGCCGCACTCGCTGACCGCGCGCGCGCTGGTCGTGGCTCCGAGCGACGTCCTGACGGTCATGAACCGCTCGCGCGAGGAATCCGTCGACGTCACCGTCGACGGGCGTCCCGTGTGCACGCTCCCGCCCGCGGACGAGATCGAGGCGCGTTTCGTCGACGGCCAGGGACACCTCGCCCAAGTGCCGGGCGCGAACTTCTACCACCGGTTGCGGGAGAAGTTCGGCCGGCTTTCATCGATGCGGTAGGGACAGCTTCGGAGGGGCGCCTGGCTGTCTCTCAGACGACCCCCGCCGTTCTGAGGGTCGTCTGAGAGATCTCAGGCGCCTCAGGGCACCATGAACGCCAGCGCGCCCGACTGGAGCAGCACGAGCACGCCCATCAGCAGCACGAACACGACGCTGTAGCCGATGACCTGGCGGAAGATGTCGCCCTCCTTGCCGGCCAGGCCGACGGCCGCGGCGCCGATCGCCAGGTTCTGCGGCGAGACCATCTTGGCCAGCACCCCGCCCGAGCTGTTGGCGCCGGCCAGCAGCGTCGCCGATAGGTGCGCCTTGTGGGCGGCCGCGACCTGGAGCGCGCCGAACAACGAGTTCGTCGACGTGTCCGAGCCGGTGACCGCGGTCCCGAACCACCCGATCAGCGGCGACAGGAACGCGAAGAATCCGCCTGCGCCGGCGGCCCACGTTCCGAGCGTGATCGTCTGGCCCGACAGATTCATCACGTACGCGAGGGCGAGCACGGCCATCACGGTCACGATCGCCCACCGGAGCTGCACGATCGTGTTCCAGTACGTCTTGACCGCGAGCGCGGGACGGACGCGGAGCACGAGCGCGGTGAGCACGCCGGAGACGAACAGCCACGTGCCCGCGGCCGTCAGGTAGTTGAGCTTGAACGTCTCGCTCGACGGCGCCTTGCCCTTGGCGTTCAGCACGTGCAGGCCCGGCCAGGTGAACGCGCTCGTGGCCTTGTCGAGCTCCTTGGTGATCCCGCTGATGCTCGTCACCCCGAGCACGATGATGATGATGATGTAGGGCATGAACGCCATGAAAGTGTCCCGCCGGCTGGGTGGCCGCCCCTGGGATGCCATGCGCTGTTCGAACGCGGTATCGGCGACCGCTCCGCCGGCGATCGCCGGCCCGTGCCCGACTCGCGTCGCCGGCGCGCCCGGAGCGTGCGGCGTCCAGATCTGCAGGAGCGCCACCACGGCCGCGGCCGAGCCGAGCGAGGCGACGATGTCGGTCAGCTGGGTCGAGATGTAGTTCGAGGTCGCGAACTGAAGGAGCGCGAACACGACGCCGGCGGTCAGCGCCGCCGGCCAGGCCTCACGCCACCCACGCCGGCCGTCGGCCATGAACACGAGCGCGAACGGGACGATCAGGGCGAGGAACGGGGTCTGGCGCCCGACCATCATGCTCAGGTGGTGGACCGGCAGTCCCGTGACCTGCGCGAGCGTCGTGATCGGAATCGCGATCGCCCCGAAGGCCACCGGGGCGGTGTCGGCGACGAGCGCGAGCGAGGCGGCCCGGAGCGGGGAGAACCCGACGCCAACCAGCATCACGCCGCAGATGGCGACCGGAGTGCCGAACCCGGCGAGCGCCTCGAGCAGCGCGCCGAAGCAGAACGCGATCACCACGACCTGGATGCGCGGATCGTCGGAAACGCCGTTGAAGGCTCTTCGGAGGATCGCAAAGTAGCCCGTGACCTCCGTCATGTTGAAGATCCACAACGCGTTGATGACGATCCACATGATCGGCCAGAAGCCGAAGACGGCGCCCTCGAGCGCGGCGTCGCCGGCCTGTCCGATCGGCATCGAATAGACCGTGATCGCGATCAGGATCGACACCCCGAGTGCGATCAGCGACGCCCACTGGGCCTTCAGCCTGAAGCCGCCCAGAAGGACGAAGAGGACCACCAACGGCAGGACGGCGAAGATCGCGGTCAGCCCCAGCGAATGGGACACCGGATCGAGAACCTGCTTGTACACGGGAACCTCCCTCCCTCTCCCTCCCGGACGCGCCGAGAAGGTCGCGTTCGGGGGCTACCTACCCAAGGGAGCTAACCGTTATGCAATCGCTTGCAGCCCCTGCGCGAGCACCTCGGCGGTGTGGAGCGCCCGGCGGCCGGTGCCGGCGGCGATCTGCGTCCGGCACGAGAATCCGTCCGCGACCAGCACCGTGCCGGCGGCGGCGGACCTGACCTGGGGCAGCAGGAACTGCTCTCCGATCCGCATCGAGACCTCGTACTGCTCGCCGGCGTGATAGCCGAACGAGCCGGCCAGGCCGCAGCAGCCCGCGTTCGTCATCTCGGCGTCGACGCCGGCGCGCCTGAGCAGGTCCGGCCGCGCCCCGATCACCGCCTTCTGGTGGCAGTGGCCGTGGACGAGCGCCCGGCTCGCGATCTGCGGGGGTTCCCAGTCCGGCGCATGGCGGTCCAGGAACTCGTCGAGCGTGTGGACCTGCGCCACCAGCCGGCGCGCATGCTCGTCGTGAGGCAGCATTTTGCGCAGCTCGTCTCGGAACACGGACGCGCAGCTGGGCTCGAGCACCACGACCGGCCAGCCCAGCTCGATCGTATGCGCCATCGCGTCGAGCACCCGGCGGAGCGCGCGCTTGGCGAGGGACAGCATGCCGAAGTCATAGAGCGGCCGCCCGCAGCAGAGCCCTCGAGGGGAGATCAGCGGCGCGAATCCCGCCGCAGCCAGGACCTCCAGAGCCGCGATGCCGATCTGCGGCTCGAACAGGTTCGTGAAGGTGTCGGCCCACAGGACCACGGGCGGCCGGTCAGGATCCCAGCCCCAGGGCTGGCGGTGGCGGTGCCACGACCGGAACGTCTGGCGCGCGAACCTCGGCGCGTCGCGCTCCTCGGCGATCCCGAGCATCCGCTTGCCGGCCGGCGCCAGCCCGGGGGCATGGCTGAGCGCGTTGGCCAGCCGCGGCGTCCGGGCGGCGACCTGTCCCCACCACGGGAGCAGCCCGAGCACGTACTGGTTCAACGGGCGCCGTCGCTTTGAGTAGTAGTGGGCGAGGAACTCCGCCTTGTACGTGGGGATGTCGACCTGGACCGGGCAATCGCCCGTGCACCCCTTGCAGGCCAGGCACAGGTCGAGCGACTCCTTGACCGCGTCGTCGCGCCAACCCTCGGTGATCGGGTCGCCCTTCAGCATCTCGAACAGAAGCCGCGACCGGCCGCGGGTCGAATGTTTCTCCTCGCGCGTGGCGTGGAAGCTCGGGCACATCGTCAGGCTGCCGAGGTTGCGGCACTTGGCCATCCCGAAGCAGCGCTCGATCGCGGTCGCGAACGACCCGCCGTCGTCGGGGAAAGCGAAGTGGGTTTGCAACTGCGGGGGCCGGTAATCGGGGCCGAGTCGGAGGCCCTCGTCGAGCTTCACGTCGCCGATCAGGCGGTTCGGGTTCATCTTCCAGTCTGGGTCCCAGATCCGCTTGAAATCGTTGAACGCCTGCATGAGCTCGGGGCCGAACATCCTCGGCAAGAGCTCGGCGCGACCGTGCCCCTCGCCATATTCGCCGGCCAGCGAACCGCCATACGCGACCACGAGGTCGGCGCACTTCTCCATGAACGACCTGAAGGTCCTCACGCCGCCCGCGCTCTTGAGATCGAAGTCCATGCGGGTGTGGACACATCCCTGGCCGAAGTGGCCGTAGTAGACGCACCGGTAGCCGTGGTCGTCGAGGATCTGCTGGAAGTCGCGGAGGTACTTGCCGAGCACGTTCGGGTGGACGGCGGCGTCCTCCCAGTTGCCCTCGGCGTCCATGTAGCCCGGGGCGCGGCTGTCGCCGACGGCGCTCTCGCGGACCTTCCAGGCACTGACGTTCTCGGCCTTGTCGATGATCACCCGGGCGTCGATCTGGGGGCCGCCGGCGAGCGCCTCGAGCGCGTCGCGCGCCTCGGCCGTCGCCTCGTCGGGATCGTCACGGCCGAACTCGACGTAGAGCCACGCCCGGCCGTCCGGTAGGACGCGGCGCTCGGCGGCGAGCCGGCTCTTGGCGATCATGTTCTTGATCAGCTGGTCGTCGAACCCCTCGAGCCCGATCGGCGTGGTTTTTTCCAGGATCACCGGGACGTGGTCGGCGGCACCGAACACGTCGGGGTAGCCGAGCAGCAGCGTGCGGCGATGCCGCGGACTGGGCACCAGGCGGACCGTCGCGTGCAGCACGTTCGCGCACGTCCCCTCCGAGCCGACGAGCGCCCGCGCGACGTTGAACCCGTTCTCGGGGAGGAGCTGATCGAGGTTGTAGCCGGACACGCGGCGGGGGATGTCGGGATATTCGGCGCGGACCCGGTCGGCGACGCGGTCTCTGAGCTGTTTGAGCTGGTCGTAGATCTCGCCCTTGCGGCCCCCCGCGGCGATGATCCCTTCGAGCTCCTCGTCGGAGGTCGGGCCGACGGTCATGCGGGTGCCGTCGTACAGGAGCACGTCGAGCTCGAGCACGTTGTCGCTTGTCTTGCCGGCCATCAGCGAGTGCGTGCCGCACGAGTTGTTGCCGAGCATGCCGCCGAACGTGCAGTACTCGTGGGTCGCCGGGTCCGGGCCGTAAGTGAGGTGGTGTTCCTCGGCGGCGTTGCGGAGCTGGTCACAGATGACCCCCGGCTGGACGACCGCCCGCCGGTTGTCCGGATCAAGCTCGACGATCTCGTTGTAGTACTTCGAATAGTCGAACACGACCGCCACGTTCGTGGTCTGCCCGCTCGGAGCGGTGCCGCAGCCGCGCGGGAGCACCGGCGCGCCGTACTGGCGGCAGATCGCGACGGCCGCGATCACGTCCTCCGGGCCCTTGGGGATCACGACGCCGATCGGGACCGCGCGGTAGATCGAGAAGTCGTTGGCGTACATCGCGCGTGTGCCCGCGTCGAAGCGGACCTCGCCGTAGACCGCTCGGGCCAGCGCGCGCTTCAGGCTGGCCACGTCGACATCGGCCGGGCCGGTCGTGAGGTGCCCCCGGTCAAGCTGGGACGCGCTGGTGGCCATCGCTCTCCTCCTCCTAGGTGGTGCGGGCCGTTACCGTACCTCAGCCGTTCGGTCGCCGAGCGCGAGCGTGATCTCCGGGTCCGCCTCCTGGGCGGAGAGCAGCGCGGCGACGAAGGCGGCGACCAGCAGGTCGCGCAGGTCCTCCCGGGGAAGATCGCGGTGCTCGGTCCAGTCGAGGATCGCGGCATCCAGGTAGCCGAGCCAGCCGCTGATCGTGGTGCGGAGCGCGGGGCGGGGTGCGCCGCCGTTCGTCAGCCGGGCGAGTGCCATGTCCATCGTCCGTTGCCTGAAGCCCTCGATCAGGTCGCGCGCCTCGGGGAGGGAAGCCGCGCTTTGCACCAGCTTCGACCACGTGCGGGCGTTCGCCTCGATCCACGCCAGATAAGCGTCGAGGCTGTTCGTGAGCTGCTCGAGCGGCGTGCCCTCGCTCGTGGGCTCGATCAGGTGCGCGAGCTCGGCCGCCTTTTCCGCCACCGCCTCTTTGAAAAGGTCGATCTTCGACGGGAAGTAGTGGTACAGGAGCGGTTTCGACACGCCGGCGGCTTGTGCGATATCGCGCATCGATATCTCCTCGTACGCGTGCTCGGCGAACAGCAACGCACCGGCGTCGAGCAACTGGCGCCGGCGCTCGTCGACGTTCAGGCGGGTGTAGGCGGGCGGTGATCCGGCGGGCATGTCGATGCTGATCCTACCTGACCGACGGTCAACAACTTTCGATCTGTCGGGCGGTGGTGCTAAACCGTCGCCCATGCTGCACGAGCTGCGCGTCGAGAACCTGCTCCTGATCGACCGGGCCGAGCTCGCGCTCGCGCCCGGGCTCAACGTCGTGACCGGGGAGACCGGCGCCGGCAAGACGCTGCTCGCGCAGGCGCTCGACCTGCTGCTCGGGGGGCGCGCCGGCAGCGGGGTCGTGCGCGCCGGTGCCGCGGAGGCGTATGTCGAGGGCGTGTTCTCGCTGCCCTCGGAGTTGGCCGACCTGGAGCTGCTCCCGACCGGCGCCGAGGAGATCGTGCTGGCGCGGCGGGTGTGGCCCGACGGCCGGACGCGCGCCTACGTGTGCGGGCGGTCGGCGACCGTGGCCGACCTCCGCGAGCTCGGGAGTGCCCTGCTCGCGTTCTATGGACAGCACGAGCACCGCAAGCTGATGCTCGCGGCGGTCCAGCTGGACGTGCTCGACGGTTTCTGCGGCGAAGCCGTGTCGGAGCTCCGGGCCCGCGTCGGCGACGCTTACTCTCGGGTGCGGGCTGTCGAGGCGCGCGAGACGGAGCTGCGCGAGCTCGCGGCCGGACGCGAACGTGAGCTCGACCTGCTCGCGTTCGAGCTCGACGAGATCGAGAGCGTGGCGCCGACCGAGGACGAGGCCTCCGAGCTGGCCGTCGAGCGCGACCGGCTGCGGCACCTGGAGACGCTGAGGGTCGCGGCGTTCGGTGGCGCCGAGGCGATCTCGCCCGAAGACGGGGGCGGCGGCGCGGCCGAGCTGCTCGCTCAGGCCGCCGCTCAACTCGCCGTGGCGGCCGGGATCGACCCGGAGCTCGCCGGCCTGTCCGAGCGCGCTCAGGCGCTCGGCGGCGAGGCCTCTGAGCTGAGCGGTGCGCTGCGTTCGTACGTGTTCGGGCTGGAAGCGTCGCCCGGCCGGCTCGAGGAGATCGAAGAGCGGCTGGCGCAGTTTGCGCGGCTGGAGCGAAAGCACGGTGGGGGGATCGCCGAGGTGCTCGCCCACGCGGAGCGGTGCCGGGCGCGGCGCGACGAGCTCGAACGCGCCGAGATCGCGCTGTCCGAGGTCGAGGCGTCGCTCGGCGAGGCCCGGGCCTCGCTGGACGTACTCGCCGAGGACCTCACGGACCGCCGGCGCAAGGCGGCGCCGGCGCTCGCCGCGGCGGTGCGCGAGCGGCTGGCCGAGCTGGCGATGCCCGATGCCGAGTTCGACGTCGAGGTGCGGCGGCGACCGGACGGATGCGGGGCGCGCGGGGCGGACGAGGTGTCGCTGGTGATCGCGCCGAACCCGGGGATGCCGGCGGGTCCGCTGCGGGAGATCGCGTCGGGTGGCGAGTTGTCGCGGGTGATGCTGGCGATCCTGAGCGTGGCTCACGCGGCGTCTTCCGGTGGCGCGGGTGCGTCTGGTGGTCGCGGTGGTCGCGGCGGTCGCGGTGGTCCCGGTGGTCGCGGCGGTCCCGGCGGTCGCAGTGGTCCCGGTGGTCGCAGTGGTCCCGGTTCGTCCGCGGAAGCGACCGGCCCCGCGCCGCTGCTCGTGTTCGACGAGATCGACGCCGGCATTGGGGGCCACACCGCCCGAGCGGTCGGCGAGCACCTTCGCGCCCTCGCCGAGGGGCGACAGATCCTCTGTATCACCCACCTGCCACAGGTGGCGGCGATGGCCGAGCGCCACTTCACGATCGCCAAGGACACGGCCGCGGCGCCGGCACGCACGACGGTGTCGACGCTCGCCGGCGACGGGGTCGTGGGCGAGCTCGTCCGCATGCTGGGCGCGGCCGAGGGCGACCGCGCCGCCAGCCGCCACGCTCGCCAGCTGCTCCGCGCCGCCTGACCCGCGCCGGCGGCCGCCCGTTTGCGTTTCTCGACCACCCTCCGGGAACTCCGGAGCCCGTCCGGGGCGGGCGCTACCTTCAGACCGTCCGAACCCCACTACACTCGGGAAGCGACCGTATGACGGCAGGCGAGACGCGATTTATCTTCATAACCGGCGGGGTCGTGTCCTCGCTTGGCAAGGGAATCGCCGCCGCTTCCATCGGCCGTCTCTTGGTGGCGCGCGGGCTCGACGTCCAGCTCCAGAAGTTCGACCCGTACATCAACGTCGACCCGGGCACGATGTCGCCGTATCAGCACGGCGAGGTGTTCGTGACCGAGGACGGCGCCGAGACCGACCTCGACCTCGGGCACTACGAGCGCTTCACCGACGCCAACACGAGCCGGGCATCGAACGTGACCGCCGGCGGCGTCTACAACACGGTCATCCGGCGCGAGCGCCGCGGCGACTACCTCGGCGCGACCGTCCAGGTCGTCCCGCACATCACGGACGAGATCAAGCAGCGGATCAAGCTGATGGCCGAGGCCACCGACGTCGACTTCGTGATCACCGAAATCGGCGGGACGGTCGGCGACATCGAGTCGCTTCCGTTCCTCGAGGCGATCCGCCAGTTCCCCGTCGACGTCGGGCGCCGGCGCTGCATGTTCATCCACCTGACGCTCGTCCCCTACATCAGCCACGCCGGCGAGCTGAAGACCAAGCCGACCCAGCACTCGGTCAACGAACTCCGGCGCATCGGTATCGCGCCCGACATGGTGATCTGCCGCTCGGAGTCAATGCTCGGCGACGACATCCGGCGGAAGATCGCCCTGTTCGCGAGCCTCCCGGTCGAGGCCGTCGTGTCCGCGTTCGATGTGCCCGACATCTACGGCGTGCCGCTCGTGTTCCGCGACGAGGGCGTCGACGACTTCGTCCTGAAGGAGCACTTCGGCGTCGAGGCGCCCGAGCCCGATCTGACCGACTGGGAGGAGATCACCCGTCGCTCGGCCGAAGCTGATCGGAGCGTGCGGATCGCGCTCGTCGGCAAGTACGTGCGGCTCGAGGACGCTTACCTGTCGGTGGTCGAGGCGCTCCGCCACGCCGGAACGCACCACGACGCCAAGGTCGATGTCGACTGGATTGACTCCGAGGAGGTCGGGGATCCCGCCGTCGCGGCCCGGCTCGAGTCCGCCAGCGGCATCCTGATCCCGGGCGGCTTCGGCGGCCGTGGGATCGAGGGGAAGATTCGCGCGGCGCAGATCGCACGCGAGAGGAAGATCCCGTACCTGGGCATCTGCCTTGGCATGCAGCTAGCCGTCGCCGAGTTCGCGCGCCACGTGGCCGGGATGGAAGGCGCCAACTCGACCGAGTTCGACCTCGAGACGCCGTTCCCCGTGATCGACCTCCTGCCCGAGCAGAAGGAGATCGCCGACATGGGCGGCACCATGCGCCTCGGCGCCGACCCGGTGAAGCTGCACGACTCGACTCGGATCCGCGAGCTGTACGGCGAGCCGGTCGTGTATGAGCGCCACCGCCATCGTTATGAGGTGAACAACCATCTGCGCCGGCGCCTCGAGGCCGTCGGCCTCGTGTGCTCCGGCACGTCGCCCGACGAGCGGCTGGTCGAGGCAATCGAGCTACCGGTCAATCAGCATCCGTTCTACATCGCGTCGCAGTACCACCCCGAGTTCAAATCGCGTCCGGAGCGTCCCGCGCCGCTGTTCCGCGAGTTCGTCGGTGCGGCCCTGGAGTACAGCGCGCCCCGTGCTCGTCCCGCCGAGGACGACACCGAGGCCGCCGCGCCCGCCGCCACGCGGTGAGGCGCACCACCGAAGCCGAGCGCGAGCGGCTCAACGACACGTTCGCCGCGCTCTGCGAGATCGAGAGCCCGTCCGGACATGAGCGCGCCTGCGCGGACTGGATCACCGGCGAGCTGCGCGGCATGGGCCTGGGGGTGGAGGAGGACGACGCCGGGCCGCGGGTGGGCGCTGACGCCGGCAACCTGCTCGCGCGGATTCCAGGCGCCGGCAGCGACAGCATCCTGCTGTGCGCGCACATGGACACCGTTCCGCTGACCGCCCCCCTCGAACCGGTGCGCGTCGACGGCGGCTGGACGAACGCCAACGACGGCATCCTCGGTGCCGACAACAAGTCGGCGGTGGCGGTCATCCTGGAAGTGGCCCGGCGGCTGACCAGCGGCGCCGGTGCGCCCCCGGTCGGGGTCGAGGTCCTGTTCACAATCTGCGAGGAGATCTCGTTGCTCGGCGCGTTCGCGTTCGACGTCGGCCGGCTCCACAGCCGCTTTGGCTACGTGTTCGACCACGCCACGCCGATCGGCGAGATCGTGACCGCGGCGCCGACCCTGCACCGGATCGTGGCCGAGCTTCATGGCCGGGCAGCCCACGCCGGGGTGCGGCCGGAGGCCGGGCGGAGCGCGATCGCCGCCGCGGCGCGGGCGATCGCGGCGATGCAGCTCGGCCGGATCGACCCGGAGACGACCGCCAACGTCGGCACGATCCACGGCGGGACCGCGATCAACGTCGTCCCCGAGCGCTGCCGGATAGAGGGCGAGGTGCGGAGCGTCGACCGGGATCGGGCCGAGGCGCTCACGACCGAGATGGTCGACCACTTCCAGAATGCCGCCGACGCCGGCGAATGCGATCTCGACGTCACTCTCGAGCGGATGATCGAGGGTTACCGGATCCGACCTCGCGCCACCGAGGTGACCGTCGCGGAGGAGGCACTGCGCTCGTGCGGCTATGAGCCAACGCACATCCTGACCGGGGGAGCCTCAGACGCGAACGCCTTCCGCGCCGCCGGATTCGCGTGCGTCAACCTGGCCGATGGGACCGAGCGAAATCACGAGCCGACGGAGCGGATCAGCACGGACGCGCTCGAGGGCATGCTCGACGTGGCGATCGCGCTGGTCGAGGAAGCGGGCACGGCGCTCGCGAACGGGGACGGCGCTCGATGAGCTCCGGGTTCGAGCCGATCGGGTCCGAGATCAAGTGGGAGGGCGCGGTCGTCCGCGCCGGGATCGAGCGCTTCCGCTTCGCCGACGGCGCCGAGGTGACCCGCGACAAGGTCTGGCATCCCGGAGCCGTCGGGATCCTCGCGCTCGACGACGACCAGGTCTGGCTGACCCGGCAGCCCCGCGAGGTGATCGGCGCGCCGGCTTCGCTCGAGATCCCCGCCGGCAAGCTCGACGTCGCCGGTGAGCTCCCGCTCGAGACCGCTAAGCGAGAGCTTGCCGAGGAGATCGGGAAGCGCGCCGAGAACTGGGAGGAGCTGTTCGTCTTCTACACCAGCCCCGGGTTCAGCGACGAGCGCGTGTGGCTCTACCTGGCCAACGGGCTGTCAGACAGCCCCGAGGTCGAGGTCGACGGGGATGAGCGCATCGAGATCGTCCCGTGGCCGGTCGGGAAGCTCGACGAGGCGATCGATCAGTGCGAGGACTCGAAGACGCTGATCGCGTTGCTGTGGCTGGCGGCGCGGCGGGCGCGCGGAGAGCGGTCGTGAGCGTCCGCGAGGAGGCGGCGCTCGGGTTTCAACAAGGGGCAGACGCGTACGAGCGCGGACGCCCTACGTATCCACCCGAGGTCGTGGAGTGGCTCCGTCAGGAGCTCGAGCTCGGACCCGGCCGGACCGTGCTTGACGTCGCCGCCGGCACCGGCAAGCTCACCCGAGAGCTCGTCGCGAGCGGCGCCACCGTGGTTGCGGTCGAACCGGTTCCGGCGATGCGGGCCGTGCTCGAGCGGGTCGTGCCCGACGCCAGGGCGCTCGATGGAACCGCGGAGGCGCTCCCGATCGAGGACGGCGCGGTCGACGCGGTGACCGCCGCATCGGCGTTTCACTGGTTCGACGGGCCGGTGGCGGCGGCGGAGTTCCACCGCGTGCTGCGGCCAGGCGGCAAGGTCGCGCTGCTGTGGAATCGCCGTCGCCTCGACCAGCCGATCCACCAGGCCGTCGACGAGATCATCGGCCGGTACCGTCGCCGGACGCCGAGCCACCACCGCGGTGAATGGCGCGAGCCGCTCGAGTCGGGAGGACTGTTCGCGCATGCGGCCCAGCGGGAGGTACCGTTCGAGCAGGCTCTCGACGCGGACCGGTTCATCGACCGGTTCAGCTCGATCAGCTTCGTCGCCGCACTGCCCAACGGCACGCGGGAGCAGGTAATCGAGCGCCTTCGGGCGGTGGCGGCCGGCGAGGAGCAGCCGATCCGGCTTGGATACACGGCGGAGGTGTACGTGTACCGCCGCGTGGAGTAGCCGCGCCAGCAGGACCCCCGGCCGCCGCCCCGAATACCCGAGGCATGTCAACCGCGCACACGGTCGAGGGCGCCCGCCGGATCAACGACCTGACGTTCGACTTCCTCGGCTACCTCGAGCTCGAGCGCGGCCTGTCGCGCAACACGCTCGAGGCCTACCGCTCTGACTTGCAGCAGTTCGGCGAGTTCCTCGACCGCCACGACCTCGACCCGCTCGAGGCGAGGACCGTCGACCTCATGGAGTTCGTCTCCGAGGTAGCCAACGGAAGCTCCGAGCGGCCCGCCGCCGCGCCGGCCACGCTCCAGCGCAAGATCGCATCGCTGCGCTCGTTCTACCGCCACCTACGGCGCGAGCAGATCATCGATCGCGATCCCGCCTCCGAGCTGCGCGCCCCGCGGTCGCGGGCGCGGCTGCCCAAGGTCTTGAGCCGCGACGAGGTCGCGGCCCTGCTCGAGCAGCCGCGCGGCACGAGCCCGGCCGCACTCCGCGACCGCGCTCTGCTCGAGACCATGTACGCCTGCGGCCTTCGCGCGTCGGAAGCGATCGGGCTCGAGCTGTCCGAACTCGATCTCGAAGCGGGCATCCTCACGGCCCACGGCAAGGGCGCCAAGGAGCGGATCGTCCCGATCGGCAGCCAGGCGATCGACGCGCTCAAGGCCTACCTCGAGAAGGGACGCCCGCGTCTCGTCGATCTGCGCCCCGAGCGCCGCGTGTTCCTGAACCTCCGCGGCGAGGGGCTGACGCGGCAGGGCCTGTACAAGATCGTGCGCCGCCACGCTCGCACCGCCGGCCTCGAGCACCGGATGAGCCCGCACACGCTGCGCCACACGTTCGCGACCCATCTCCTGACGGGCGGATGCGACCTGCGCGCGCTGCAGGAGATGCTCGGGCACGCCGACATCGGCACGACCCAGATCTACACCCATCTCTCGACCGAGCGGCTGCGCGACGTGTACTTCGACGCCCACCCTCGGGCCCAGATCACGCCCGAAGACGGCTAGCAGCGGCTTGACGCCGACCAGCCGCGGCTGAAGACGACCAGCCCCCGCGGGCGTCACCTGCGGGACCGTTCTACAGTCTCGACCGTGGGGATCGGACGCCGGTGAGACGAGCCTTCGTCGTGGTACTCGACGCCTGCGGCGTCGGCGCGCTTCCGGATGCCGCGGGGTACGGCGATGCCGGCACGAACACGCTCGGGCACCTGGCGCGCGAGGTCGGCGGGCTCGAGTTGCCCGCGCTCGGCCGGCTCGGCCTCGGCTCGATCGTCGAACTCGACGGTGTGCCGCCGGCGGAGGCCCCGGTGCTCCACGGCCGTCTGCGCGCGCTCGGACCGGGTAAGGACTCGACCGCGGGCCATTGGGGGCTGATGGGTGTCTCGACCGGCCAGGCGCTGCCTACGTATCCGGAGGGGTTCCCCGAGGAGATCGTCGAGATCGTGTCCGCCGCGGGCGGCCGCGGCGTCATCTGCAACCGGCCCTGCAACGGGATCGAGGCGATCGAGCAGTGCGGCAGCGTGCACCTCGAGAGCGGCGCGCTGATCGTCTACACGAGCCAGGACTCGGTGCTGCAGATCGCCGCGCATGTCGACGTCCTCGACCCCGACGAGCTGTACGCGATCTGCGGCAAGGTCCGTGAGGCGCTGCCGGCCGACCACGCGGTGGGCCGCGTGATCGCGCGGCCATTCGCGGGATCGCCGGGAGAGTGGAGGCGCACCGACGGAAGGCGGGACTTCTCGATCGTGCCGCCCGGCCGCAGCTACCTGGAGGAGCTCCAGGAGTCCGCCGTCGAGGTCCACGCCGTCGGCAAGGTCGGCCAGCTGTTCGCCGGCGTCGGCATCGATGCCCAACATCCCGGAGCGACCAACGCACGTGCCCTCGCCGAGACGACCGATCTCATCCGCTCGCTGGACGCCGGGTTCGTGTTCACGAATCTCGTCGAGACCGATCAGGTCTACGGCCACCGGCACGACGTCGTCGGCTTCCACGGTGCGCTGCGGGCGATCGACGCCGCGGTGGCCGAGTGGATGGCGCTCCTCCGACCCAGGGACATGCTGGTGCTGACCGCCGACCATGGATGCGACCCGATCTCACCCCGCACCGACCACACGCGCGAGTACGCGCCGGTGTTGGCCGCGTTCGAGGGCCACGGCTCGCGCCGCCACGACGGGTCGCTGGCGGATGTGGGTGCGAGCGTGCTGGCCTGGCTCGTCGGCGGGCGCGCGAGTCAGCTCCCCGGGGAATCGTTCGTCGCGGCCGGTGTCGGAGATTAGCCGTGCCAGAGCTGCCCGAGGTCGAGACGATCCGCCGCCAGCTGGCGCCTCACCTGGAGGGGCGGACGATCGTCTCCGCCCAGATCCTCGATCCCCGGTGGACGCGGCCGGACCCGCCGGCGGCCGTCGAGGCCGAGCTCACGGGTGCCGTCGTCGAGCGGATCGGCCGCGCAGGCAAGTACCTCGTCTGGTCGCTGTCGGGCGAGCGGTTCCTGCTCCAGCACCTGCGGATGACCGGGACGCTGCTGTACGACCCGGGCGTCGCGCCGCCGCACACGCACGTGATCTTCGACCTCGACGACGGCCATCGCCTCGTGTACGTCGACCCGCGCCGGTTCGGAACGGGTCACCTCGTGCACGGTGCCGCCGCCCGCGACCACTACCTGGCCGAACGGCTCGGGATTGAGCCGCTCACGCCCGAGTTCACGGCCGCCCACCTGCGCGAGCTCGCGCGGGCGCGTGTCGCCCCGGTCAAGGCGTTTGTGCTCGACCAGCGGCGGATCGCCGGCGTCGGCAATATCTACGCCGACGAGGCGCTGTTCCGAGCCGGCATCCATCCGCTCCGCCCGGCCGGGCGGCTGACCGTCGCGGACTGGGAGCGGGTGCGGGACGGAATCGAGGAGGCTCTGAACGCCGGGATCGAGGCCAAGGGAGCCTCGATCGACGACTTCCGCCACCTCGACGGGGCGCGGGGGTCGTTCCAGGATCTCTTCCTGGTCCACCGGCGCGCCGGCGATCCGTGCCCGAACTGCGGGACCACGATCCGCAAGATCGTCGTCGGGGGACGAGGCACGTACGTCTGCGAGCACTGCCAGCGCAAGCCGCGCGCACGACGCCCCGGCGTGGGTCGGCGATAGGCCGCGGGCCAGGGGAAGACGATAGGCCGCGGGCCAGCGGAAGACGCTAGGCCGCGAGCAGCTCGGTGAGCCGTCCCTCGCGGTCCGCCGCGAGCAGCTCGTTGAAGCCGCCGATCAGCTCCTCGCCGATCAGGATCTGCGGGAAGGTGAACATCCCCGTGCGAGCCACCAGCTCGCCGCGACCGTCCGGATCGCGTGCCAGATTGATCTCCTCGTACTCGATTCCGCGCTTGGACAGCAGAGCCTTGGCCCTCAGGCAGAACGGACACGCATCGGTCGTGTACATGGTGACCGGGTTTATCACTTCATTAAGTATAGCTGCGGTGGGGCGATGGCCGGGTCGCTGAGGACCGAGGCGATCGTGCTCCGCTCGATCCGATACGGCGAGGCGGACCGGGTTCTGCATCTGTACACGCCGGGGTACGGGCGATTGGGCGCGATCGCCAAGGGTGTGCGCCGCGCGCGCAGTCGGTTCGGCGCGCGGCTCGAGCCGTTCTTCCACATCCGTGTGATCCTGCACCAGGGCCGCGGCGACCTGCATACGGTGACGAGCGTCGACACCGTCGCCGCGCACGCCTCGCTGCGCGATCACGCGGCGACGCTCGACGCCGCCGCGCGCGCCTGCGACGCGGTCAGCCGCCTGTTCGAGACGCCGGATCCGCACCCCGAGGTGTTCCGCCTGCTCGCCAACGAACTCGCGCTGCTGGACACGGACGCCGGCCAGGCGCGCCCGGCCAACGGACTCGCGTTCCGCCTGAAGCTGCTGCTCGCCGCCGGCATCCTTCCACTGCTCGGATCGTGTGCGGGCTGTGGCGATTCGGAGCATTTGCAGGGATTTTCAGCCGCCGCGGGCGGCGTCGTGTGCAACTCGTGCGAGGCTGGGGCGTTCCCCCTCGCCGAGGAGTCCCATAGCTTCCTCGTCGCCGCACTCGGCCGTCCGCTGGCCCAGGCGCCCGATGCCTCCGAACTGGTGTTGGCGCAGGCCGAGCGCGCGATCACCGAGACCGCCGAGTACCACGCGCACGTCCGGCTCCGGCCGCTTCTCAGCGCCGCCCGCAGACGCCCGGCGGTCCCAAGTCGCTGACCCGCCCCGGCCGCCCGGCGGGTCGCAAGTCGCTGACCCGCCCCGGCCGCCCGGCGGTCGCAAGTCGCTGACCCGCCCCGGCCGCGCCACCACAATCGCGCGCGCAGACCGGCAACGCCTTTGTGACAACGCGTCTCGCCGGCGCCACCCCGCTGTCAGAATCGACGATAGATGAGCGACCAACTCCTGAGCTCCGGGACCGACCACCCGACGGGCCCCGTCGCGGCGGCGTTCGCCGACCGGATCCGCGACCGGGAAGCCCGCGAGCTGTCGCCGCTGGCGACGCCGTCGTACCCCGCGCGCCGCCAGCGCCCCGAGCCCGACTGCGGCCTCCGCACGCCGTTCCAGCGCGACCGCGACCGGATCGTCCACTGCAAGGCGTTCCGGCGGCTCAAGCACAAGACCCAGGTGTTCGTCGCCCCGGCCGGCGACCACTACCGCACGCGGCTCACGCACACGCTCGAGGTCACGCAGATCTCGCGAACGGTGGCGCGTGCACTGAGCCTGAACGAGGATCTGGTCGAGGCGATCGGGCTCGGCCACGACCTCGGCCATCCGCCTTTCGGACACGTCGGCGAGGACGCGCTCGACGGGTGCCTGACCGAGCGCTTCGGCGTGCGGTTCATGCACCACGAGCACTCGCTGCGGGTAGTCGACACGCTCGAGCGCGACGGACTCGGCCTGAACCTGACCGCGCCTGTGCGCGACGGAATCGTGAGTCACTCCGGCCGCGCGCAGGAGCCCGCAACGCTCGAGGGCAAGATCGTCCGGCTGATGGACCGGGTGGCGTACATAAACCACGATATCGACGACGCCGTGCGCGCCGGCGTCCTCTCGCCCGAAGACCTGCCGCGAGGTCCCATCGACGTTCTCGGCGAGACCGGCCCCCGGCGGATCGACACGCTCGTCCACGACCTGGTCGAGAACTCTGAGGCGCAAAACGACATCGTTCAGGGAGTGGCGGTCGGCGCGGCGATGACCGAGCTCCGCGACTTCATGTTCGAGCATGTGTACCTGGGACCAGCGGCGACGCGCGAGCACGCCAAGATCCGAGTTGTCGTGCAGTCGCTGTTCGATTACTACTGCGCCCACCCGGACGAGATCCCCGATTCGATCCCGCCGGGTGACGTCGCCCGCCGCGTCACCGACTACCTCGCCGGCATGACCGACCGGTTCTGCATACGCACGTTCGAGGCGCTGAGCGTGCCGGTGGCGTTCGCGCCGTGAGGGCGGGCGGGGTGCGCTTCACGGCCGACTCGCGCGATCGAGTGCGCGACGCGGTCGACATGGTCGCGCTTGTCTCGGACCACACCGAGCTGCGCCGCGCCGGCGCGAGCGAGTACGTCGGCCGCTGCCCGTTCCACGACGAGCGGACGCCGTCGTTCGGCGTCAATCCGATCGAGAAGGTCTACTACTGCTTCGGGTGCCAGGCCTCGGGCGACGTGTTCACGTTCGTGATGGAGACCGAGGGACTCGACTTCCCCGGCGCGCTTCAGTCGCTCGCCGACCGGTTCGGCGTCGAGCTCCAGACCGAACAGGAGGACCCGAAGGCCGCCGAGAGACGCCAGCGCCGCGAGCGGTTGCAGTCCTTACTCGGCCGCGCCGCGACGTACTACGCGCGCTACCTGTGGGAGGCCCGAGAGGCAGGCCCCGCGCGGGACTACCTGCACGCCCGCGGCCTCCGCGAGGAGACGCTCCGCGAGTTTCGCGTCGGCTACGCCCCGAGTGCGTGGGACCGGATCCTGACCGCGTCGCGACGGGCGGGCTACAGCGACGAGGAGCTGCTGAGCGTCGGGCTCGCGCAACGCTCCCAGAACCGCCCGGGCCAGATCTACGACCGGTTCCGCGAGCGAATCATCTTCCCGTCCGCCGACGTCCGGGGGCACGTAATCGGGTTCGGGGCGCGGGCGATGCGCGACAACCAGCGTCCCAAGTATCTGAACACCTCGGAGAGCGAGCTGTACCACAAGCGCGAGGTGCTGTTCGGCCTCGACCGTGCCCGGGCGGCGGCCTCCCGCGTCGGCAGCGTCATCCTGGTCGAGGGCTACACCGACGTGCTCGCGGTCCATCAGGCCGAGCTCGACAATGCCGTCGGGATCATGGGCACCGCGCTGACCGACGAGCAGGTCGCCGCGCTCCAACGCATCGCCAACACCCTCGTGCTGTGCCTCGACGCCGACCGCGCCGGCCAGGACGCGATGCTCCGCGCCGCCCAGGTGACCGACAAGCGAAGTGTCGAGCTTCGCGTCGTGCCGCTCCCCGAGGGCACCGATCCCGCCGACCTGATCGAGCGCCACGGAGCCGAGGCCCTGCGCGAGCGAGTCGCGGCTTCGGTGCCGTTCGTGAAGTTTCACGTCGAGCGGATCCTCGAGCGCAACGACCTGACGAGCGCCGAAGGCCGCGATCGCGCGTTCGACCAGCTCCGGCCTGCGCTGAGAGATCTGCCGCGCGGCGCGTTCGGCGAGGAACTGCTACGCCGCGTCGCGGGTAAGCTGGAGCTCTCGGAGGCGCGGCTTGGCTCCCTGATCGAGGGCGCCTCCCAGTCCGGCGTCGGTCTCGGCCAAAGGCCGGGCGCCGCCAACAAAACGCCCAAGAACGGCGCCGAGCTCGATCAGGGCTTCCGCGCCGAGCGGACGTTCCTGGCCCTGTGCGTGGCCCTGCCCCAGGCGGGCGCGCGGACCCTGTTCGAGATCGATCCCGAACAGCTGATCACGAGCGAGCTCATGCGCCGGGCGGCTCGGCATCTCGCCGGCCGCACGCAGTCGCCGCTCGCGGACCTGCCCCCGGACGACGACGAGCTGGCGAGGACCATCGCCGACCTGGTGGCGCGGGCCGGGCGGGCCAGGCACGTCAGCGAGGACCAGCTCGAGCATGCCCGTCTGGTGCTCGAGCGAGCCCGGCTAGAGCGCGCGATCCGCCGCGCCAGGGCCGAGGGCAACAGCGGGATCGGTGACCTGGCGCGCCAGCGCGAGGCTGTGCTGGACCAGATCCGCAACGTGGTCGCCCGCCTCGAACGGGCCGTGTGACCCCAGACCTGCGGAGCCCCGCAGAAAGTCAGCGCAGCGTCTGCGAGAGCGTGGCGCGTACGGCGGCGAGCACGGCTCGCTTGACCTCCGCCAGCGTCCGACCGTGCTCCCGCGCGATCTGGCGAAGCGTGAGTCCCGAGGCGATCTCCCGGCGTAGCTCGGCCGGCGTGAGGCCCAGGTAGCGCGCCGCGGCGGCGATCTCGAACGATTGAAGCGCCTCGGCTCCCGGCAGTCCGAGCGCTCGGCGCGCCCGGGACGTGACGGCCGCCGTCCGCGCCGGCGCGATCAGGTCGGTCTTCGGGGTCACGTTCAGGAGGACGGGCGAGCGCGGCGCCTGGTTGAAGTCGAAGTCGTTCTGGAGGTCGCCCAGCTGGGGCAGCGCCTCGCGCACGTCGGGCCGTGGGTCTGGGCGCCCGTCGGTGCTGGGATCGAGCCGCTGGCCGGCGAGGAAGTCGTCCTCGATGAACTTCGTGTAGGCGTCGAAGCTGAGCGTCTGATGGTCGATGAACCCCGCCCGCGCGTACGGGCTGATCACCAGCCCGGGGACGCGCAGACCGTAGCCCAGGTTGTCCACGCTCGGCGGCTGAACGTGGTCGTAGAACCCGCCCCAGTCGTCCCAGGACAGGAAGATCGCGGTGCTGCTCCAGTCCGGGCTCCGCATGATCGCGTTGATGAGGCCGGTGACGTACGTCTGGCCGGCGCTGATCAGACCCGGCGGGTGCTCGGACACCGTCCCGTTTGGCGTAACCCACGACACGGACGGCAAGGTGCCGTTCTTGGCGGCGCTGAGGAAGTTCGACAGCGACTGGATGTTGCCGAGCTGATCGTCCTGCTGGACGTCGGTGAAGTACGGCAGCGGATTCCAGATCCCTGGGGTCTTGGCCTGCTGTCCGACCGGAGCGCACGACATCGCGGCGTCGTTGTCGCAGTCCGGCTCGGTGCCCTTGTAGACGTAGTACCCCCAGCTCACGTCGTTCTTGTGGAGGAGATAGGTGAGATCGGTCCAGGCGTAGTTCGGATTGGTTGGCACCGGATTGCCGAGGCGGCGCCCGAAGTCGGGCGGGTTCTGCGGGCTCTCGATCGCGCTGCGGCAGCTCGTGGGGTCGGCCTGGAGCGTGCAGTACGCCGACCATTCCGACACCATGTAGAGGTGGGCCGGGAGGCTCCAGGACGCGACCGATTCGAACATGTGGTCCTGGAGCACGAAGTCGTGCGCGTAAGTCCAGTAGTTCGGGATGTCGGCGCCGGTGTGGTAGCCCATTACGTCCGGCATGCCCCCGCTGTTCCCGCAGGCCGGGTTGAACGTCTGGGCGCAGCCCGACATGCCGCGCTCCTGCTCGGTCACGAACCCGTCCATCTTGCCCCCGTTTATGTCGGCCACCGACGCCGCCGCGGAGTGTGGGCCGCCCAGGCCGCGGTCCTGTTCGTCGTGGAACGGACGCACGCAGCCGCCACTCCCGGGATTCGGGACGCACGGCACCGTGCCGGGGTTCCCCGCTAGTCCAGGGATCCCGTCGGCCCCGGGATACGTCCCGAAATAGGAGTCGAACGAGCGGTTCTCCTGCATGATGATCACCACGTGGCGGATCTTGTGGATCCCGACGCCCGGCGGGTTCGGGGTCAGCACCGACGTGGTGGTCGTGGGAGAGGTCGACGAACCCGTGGTGGTGGCCGGGTTGGCGGCATGGTTCGACCCCCCGCCGCACCCCGCGGCGAGAAGCGCAGCCGCCAGCAGCGAGCCCCCGAGTCGCCCCCCCCGGCGTCGACCAGTCAAGACCAGAGCCTCATGCCGTCGCTTGAAACAATCGATCAGACAATCGGCGCGATGCTAGGCGTCCGGCAGACGGTTTGCGTCAAGCCCCGGTGAAACCCGAGCGGTCATCGTTGACGGCCGTTGGCCAATCGTTGGCCGGTCCGAGCATTGCGTTGTGGTCCGGTTAATGCGGCGTTCTGCGCTGCCTGCGGTTCCCGCTAGAGTTCGCGCTCCTCGTCCCTGGACGAGTCAATGTCGATCCGGGGTAGCTCAATCGGCAGAGCGTTCGGCTGTTAACCGAAATGTTGTGGGTTCGAGTCCCACCCCCGGAGCTAAGTGCCCAAGCACGAGACCGCGTTCCCAGTACGAGACCGCGTTGCGTGACGTGCGCTCGGGCCTGACCGTCTCAGAGCTCGAGGACTGGGAGCTTCACGGCGCGGTCTGGCGCCCGCTCGAGCTGACCGACGATCGCGCGGTCGTCGAGTTGTGCAGCTGCTCGGGTGAGCCGATGGATCGAGTCGAGGGGGACGCTCCCGAGCTGATCGAGTTCATCCGCGCCCGCGCGTCCGATCCGACCGGCTGACCGGGCAGGCGCGCGAGTTCCTCGACGAGGTCGGCCGCCCGGGCCGCGCCATCGTGCGCCGCCGCCCACGCGGCGAGCTCACCGGCCCGCGACGCCAGCGACCGCGAGGCCAGCGCGCGGCGGACCGCGAGTCGCAGTGCAGTCGGCCCCAGCAGCCGCCACGGCAGTCGGACACCGACCCCGGCCCAGTCCGCGCGAGCGGCATTCTCGGCCATGTCGCCGACGTGCGGGACCGCGAGCACCGGGCAGCCGCAGGCCAGCGCGCGCGCCATCGTTCCGTGGCCGGCGTGGCAGATCACGAGCGAGCACGCCGGCATCTCCTTGGTGTACGAGAGCCATTCGACCAGCCGCGTGTTCGCCGGGATCGAGACTCGGTCAGGCAGCGGCCGGCGGTTCCATGTCGCGAGCACGCGAACGGGCTCGCCGCCCAACCCGAGCAAAGCCGCCCGCAACAGCCGGTGCGAGGGATCCTGCGCCGTCGACGGCGCCACCAACACCAGCGGCTCGTCTCCGCCCGGCGGATCGACCCGGCCGAACGGCATCTCCCACATCAGCGGCCCGACGACGTGCACGCCATCCGGCCACGTCCGTGGGTACTCGAGCGCCGGAAACGTGCCGACCACGCACAAGCGCTCGCTCAACCCTCCGTGGAGGCGGTCCACCGGAGGCAGGCCAAGCCGCCTCCGCGCCTCGTTCAGCTCGTCTCGCCCCCGGCGTAACCCGGCTTCCAAGGGGCGATCCAGGGCGTCCCAGAGCATCCGGCCGACCGCCGTACGCGGGAGACGGGCACCCAGCGCGTAGGGAGGAAAGCCGGGCCCGGAGGCGGGATACAGGTGAGGGATCAGCGTGGCCACCGGCACGCCCTCGAGCTCGCCCGCCATCGCCGGGGCGAGCGTGAGGATGTCGTGCACGACCACATCGGGCGCCACGGAAGCGACCGACCGCCGCGTCGGCCCGGTGGCCCTGACCACCGCCTCGTACATCTCGAACGGCTCGCCGGGCAGCGGGAACAGCTTGTTCTCGGGAGCGGACACGAACCGCATCCCGGCGGCCTCGACGTGCTCGCGCCACCGCGACCACGTTTCGTAGGTCACGTCATGTCCGCGCGCCGCCAATTCCGCGCCCAGCGCGAGCATCGGGAAGGCGTGACCAGGCTCGCCGAACGCCCCCAGGAAGATGCGGAGCCTGCGGCGCCGATCCTCCGGAGCGCTCAAGCCGCCAGCTCGGCGACGGCTGCCAGCTGCTCGATCCGCTCGGGCGCGGTGAACGCCATCGGGTTGATCATCAGCGTGCCCACGCCGGCTTCGCGGAACGCCGCGAGCCGATCACGCACGTGCCCCTTCGGTCCGCATAGGGTGACGAGGTCGATCAGCTCGTCGGGCAGCGCCGCCGCCGCCTCCTCCTTCTTGCCGTCGAGGTAGAGGTCCTGGACGTTGCGCGCGGCGTCCTCGAACCCATAGCGCTGGACGAGCTGGTTGTAGAAGTTCTGCTTGCGCGATCCCATTCCACCGATGTACAGCGCGAGCGCAGGACGCATTAGGTTGCGCGCGCCCTCGCGGTCCTCGGAGACGTAGGTGCTGACCGACGGAGCCATCTCGAACCCGTCGAGCGAGCGTCCGGCTCGCCGCGCGCCCGCCTCGAGCAGCTCTCGCACGTCCGAGACGTGCTCGGGCGAGAAGAACACCGGGATCCAGCCGTCGGCGATCTCGCCGGCGAGCTCGGTGTTCTTGGGTCCGATCGCCGCCAGATAGATCGGGATCCGCTCCTGCACCGGGGAGATCATGAGCTTCAGGGGCTTGCCCGGCCCATCCGGGAGCGGCAGCTCGAGCGTCTCGCCTTGGTAGTCGACCCGCTCGCGCGCGAGCGCGAGCCGCAGGACCGCGACGTACTCGCGGGTCCGCTGCAGCTGGCGCGCGAACCGCTGGCCGTGCCAGCCCTCGGCGACCTGCGGTCCCGAGGATCCGATCCCGAGCACCATGCGGCCGCCCGAGATGATGTCGATCGTCGCCGCGGTCATCGCGGTCATCGCCGCGCTTCGTGCCGGCATCTGGAAGATCGCCGACCCGAGCTTGATCTTGCTCGTGCCGCCGGCGAGCCACGCGAGCACGGTTGCCGCGTCCGATCCATACGCCTCGGCGGCCCACACAGAGTCGTACCCAAGGCGCTCGGCCTCGACGACGACCGCCAGCTGATCGTCCGGGGTCTGGCCGGGAATCCAGTAACCGAGGTACGCGCCGAGCTTCATCGTCGGGCGTGAACCCTAAGCGAACCGGGCCCGAGGCGAGCCGCCGCGATACTGATCGGCGTGGAGGAAGCCGCGCCCGCAGCCGTTCCCGAGACGCCCGAGCGGGAGCCCGGACCGAGTCCGGTCGAGCGCGAGCGCCGGACGACCCCTGTCGAGCTGTTGTGGGACCTCGTGTTCGTGTTCGCGATCACCCAGGTGACCACGCTGCTGTTGGGCGATCTGACGTGGCGCGGGTTCGGGCGGGCGATGCTCGTGCTCGCGCTCGTGTGGTGGGCGTGGTCGGCATACGTCTGGGCGGCCAATGCCCAGGTCGAAAGCTCGGCGACGCTCCGCGCTTGCCTGCTCGTCTCCTCGATCGCGATCTTCATCACCGGCCTCTCGGTCCCGCACGCCTTCGGCAGCGAGGGCACGCTGTTCGCCGTCACCTACGCGGTGGTGCGCTTCCTACACCTCGCGCTGTACGCCGACGCCTCGCGGAAGGGCAACGCGTCGTGGTCGGCGATCGCGGGCTTTGCGCTGACCGTGGCCATCGGCATGGCGCTGCTGATCGCCGGCTCGTTTGCGACCGGGGTCGCCAGGACCGCGCTGTGGGTGCTGGCGGCGGCGATCGACTACGCCGGCCCGGCGTGGCTGACGAGGGAGCGGCTGCGCGGGCTCCAGCAGGTGGCCGTCGCGCACTTCGCCGAGCGCTACGGCCTGTTCGTGATCATCTGCCTGGGGGAGTCGATCGTGGCGATCGGGGTCGGCGCACTCGGCGGCTCGGCCGAACGTCAGCTGACCGCCGAGATCGTGGTGGCGGTCGCGCTCGGCGTAGTTATCACGATCACGATGTGGTGGACGTATTTCGAGAGCGGGTTCGCTGCGACCGCCGAGGAGCACCTGCGGGCGCACGACGATCCCGTGCTGGCCGCCGCCGACGGCTACAGCTATCTGCATCTCGTGATCGTCGCCGGCATCATCACGTTCGCGGTCGGGGTCAAGGTCCTCACGCGGGGTTCGGTGTCGGCGTCGCTCCCGGATCCGGCGCGTCTGGCGCTGTGCGGCGGCGTGGCGCTGTACCTGGTCGGGCACGCCGCGTTCGCGCTCCGGATGGTGGGCGAGGTCGAATACGCAAAGCTCGCGGTCGCCGTGGCGCTGCTCGCGCTCTATGCAGTAGGCGCCGAGCTGCCGGCGTGGACGGTGGCGGTGGGGGTCGCGGCGCTGATGGGAGCGCTGTGCATGGCCGAGTCGGAGACGGTCCGGCTGGTTTTATCCGGTCAACCCCGGGAAGCTTCAGCTGAGAGGATGAGGGGATGACGACACGAAATCTGGAGCTGCGCGGGGCCATGGCGGCCGGGTTCGAAGAGGTGATCACCCCGGACGCGCTCGAGTTCGTGGCCGAGCTCCAGCACCGCTTCGGGCCTCGCCGTGAAGAGCTCCTCAAAGAGCGTGCCCAGCGGCGCGCGCGGCTCAGGGCGGGGCAGATGCTCGACTTCCTGGACGAGACCCGGGAGATCCGCGAGGGCGACTGGAGCATCGCGCCCGCCCCCGACGACCTCCAGCAGCGGTGGGTCGAGATAACCGGCCCGACCGACCGCAAGATGACGATCAACGCGCTGAACTCCGGCGCCGACGGGTTCATGGCCGACTTCGAGGACGCGAACTCGCCGACCTGGCACAACATGGTCGACGGGCACCGGAACCTCCGCGACGCGATCGACGGGACGATCACGTACCGCGACTCCGACGGCAACTACTACAAGCTGTCGGAGGACCCGGCCACGCTGCTGGTGCGTCCGCGCGGCTGGCACCTACCGGAGCGCCACCTGCTCGTCGACTCCGAACCGGTGTCAGGCTCGCTGTTCGACTTCGGGATGTACGTGTTCCACTGCGCGCGACTCCTGCTCCGAGTTGGCACGGCGCCCTACTTCTACCTGCCGAAGATGGAGTCACATCTAGAGGCCAGGCTGTGGAACGACGTGTTCCTGTTCTCGCAGGACGCGCTCGGGATCCAGCACGGAACCTTCAAGGCCACCGTCCTGATCGAGACACTTCCGGCCGCGTTCGAGATGGACGAGATCCTGTACGAGCTCCGCGAGCATTCGGCGGGGCTCAACGCCGGCCGCTGGGACTACGTCTTCTCCTCGATCAAATGTTTCCCCGACCGGCCCGAGATGGTCTTGCCCGACCGGGTCGACGTGACCATGACGGTGCCGTTCATGCGCGCCTACACCGAGCTGCTGGCCGCCACCTGCCACAAGCGCGGCGCGCACGCGATGGGCGGGATGGCGGCGTTCATTCCGTCCCGCAAGGACACGAGCGCGAACGAGAAGGCGTTCGCGGCCGTGCGCGCCGACAAGGAGCGCGAGGTCAAACAGGGCTATGACGGCACGTGGGTGGCCCACCCCGACCTCGTGCCGGTCGCCCGCGAGGTGTTCGAGACGGGACTCAACGGCGCTCCCAACCAGGTGTCGCGCCGGCGCGACGACGTCCACGTCACCGCCGGCGAGCTCCTCGACCTCGGCTCCACGCCCGGGCAGATCACCGAGAAGGGCCTCCGCACCGACGTCAACGTCGGCTTCCAGTACATCTCGTTCTGGCTGACCGGCCGCGGCGCCGCCGCGATCAACTCGATGATGGAGGACGCCGCCACCGCGGAGATCTCGCGTTCGCAGATCTGGCAGTGGGTGCACCACGGCGTCCGGCTCGACAATGGCCAGACGGTCACGCCGGAGCTCGTCCGTGAGGTGCTCGACGAGGAGACGGCCAAGATCCGCGAGCAGGTCGGTGTCGAGGTCTGGGAGGCCGGGCGCCCGCGCGAAACCCGCGAGATATTCGAAGGCGTGGCGCTGTCGAGCGAGCTGATCGAGTTTTTGACGATCCCGGCGTACCGCTACCTGGAAGATTAGGAGGGGCCGGCTTCGCCGGCGTCCATGGGGCCTTGAGGGCCCGTCCGGACTGGATCGCCAATACTGATCCGCCCGTCTTCCAGAACGTCCGCGCGCAATCCGCCCCGGTGCACCAGCGCGCGCAACACCGGCCGTCCGGCATAGCGCTGGACGACGGTGCACGGCTCGCACAGCCTCATCCCGCGGCACCGCACCTCTCCTACGGTGAACTCGTGGCCCACGAGCGCGTTGAGGTCGATCCCGCGCGTGACCACGTTCCGGCGGTGCTCGCTCGGCTCGAGCGGCGGATCGAACGACTCGCACACCTCAGCCTCGATCAGCGTCAGTGCGCTCCCGGGCATTCCCGAGGGAAACGTCCCGGTGCCCGCCACGTGCCGGTCGCCTTCGAGTCCTCGCCCGGCCAGCGCACGGGCGGTCTCGAGCAGGCGCGTCGGCTCGGCCGCGTTCGCGGCGACCGCCACCGTCTCGACGGTCCCGGCGGCCGTGGGCGCAGCGGGCCGCGGCGGGAGCGCGAGCGCAATGTCGGCCGCGGCGATCAGGAAGCCGTCCTCGGGGTCGACCTCGGAACCGCCGACGGGATCCCACACGACGCCCGACGGCACGCCGTACATGACGACGTAGCGGCCGCCGGCCCGCGCGATCCACGGTCCCGGCCAGGAGAACGACGCCGCGTCGTTGATCCGGGCCAGTCCGAGCCCGAGCCCGCCGAGCCAGCGGGAGACCGTCCACCCGGTGGCGGGATCCTCGCCGGCAGACGGACGTGGCAGCTCCTCGAACGGCAGCTCCAGGATCGTCGCCACGCAGGCCAGGAACGACGCCGTCTCGGGCGGGAGCTCAGATTCCGGCGGTCGAACCTCGCGCATCACGCGAGATTCTGGCGCGTTCGGCGACGCGCGGGAAGAGGCGGGAGGCGCAGGCGTGGTGCAGGACGATCAGCGCCCCGACCAAGATGATCAGGTCGCCGACGCTGAGGACGTTGCCGATGGGCCACGGGCCGGGCACAGGAATGATGTCGCCGAGGAACGCGAAGTGGGCGTGCGCGAGGTGCGCGGAGTTGTCGAACCCCGCCCGGGTGGCGACTCCCGAGATCCGCAGCGCCGACGCGCTCGCGGGCATCACGCCGCCGTTGATGATGATCGCGACGACGTTCAGAGCCGCGCCGAGCGCGACCACGGGGACGCCGACCAGCCGGCGGTTCGCGGACAGGGAGTAGGCATCGAGCACGTAGGCGAAGATGTGCAGCGCGACGTGCAGGAAATAGCTTCCACCCGATCACGGCAGCGACGTCGACACCGCAGCCTGGGTCTCCGACAGCTGACGCAGGCGGACGTGGGACCGCCGAGGCGCGCAGTAGCTTCCCTGGCGACGGATGCCAACGAGCTACCACCGGTTCGCCGGCACGAGCCTCGAACGCCTGGCGGCGCTAAGCGACGGCGTGTTCGCCGTCGCAATGACGCTCCTCGTCCTCGACCTGAAGGCCCCGTCGGTCCCGAAGCGCCCTCAGCAGCCGATCTGGTCGGGTGGCGGAGGCGCCTCCGAGCGAGCCCTCTCGCACGGCTTGCTCCACAACGTCGCGCCCCGGCTACTGCCCTACGTCATGAGCTTCCTCACGTTGGGGATCTTCTGGGTAGGCCAGCAGACCCAGTTTCAGAGCTTCACGCGCAGTTCCCGAGCGCTGACGTGGATCCACCTGATGTTCCTGATGGCGGTGACCGTGCTGCCGTTCTCAACCGGGCTGCTTGCGCAGGACACCACCTACCGGCTTGCGATCGCTGTCTACTGGTTGAACCTGTTCGCGCTCGGCCTCGTGCTGTTCATCAGCCTTCGGTATGCCGACCGCGCCGGCTTGATAACCGGCGACACGACCGACGAGATGCGCGCCGCCATGCGGCGGCGGATCGTCGTCTACCAGTGCCTGTATGCGCTCGCGGCGCTGACCTGCCTGGTCAACACGTACCTCGCGATCGGCCTGCTGTTCGCGCTCCAGCTCAACGCGGTGATCGCGCCACGGATTTGGATTCTCGACCGCGTATGACGGCCCGCACCGAGCTGCGACCGCCGGGGTTTACGGGGCCAGCACGACCTTGCCGCGCAGTCCTCCCCGCTCCAATCGAGCGTACGCGTCCCGGAACCGCTCCAGCGGAAGCGTCTCGGCAACGCGGACTGTGAGCTCGCCCGCTGCAGCGCGACCTGCGAGCTCGGCTGTCGCGTCCGCGTCCTGCTGTACCTGCACGGTCTCGGGGTCGATCCCGCGGGTAGAGCCGGGCACTGCGGTAGGGACGGACGTCACGAACTTGCCGCCGTCGCGAACGCATGCCAGGGCGATATCGCCGAGCCCTACGGTGTCGAGGCACACGTCAACGCCGTCACCCCGGCGTTCCCGAACCTGCGCCTCGAGACCGCTCTCGGTGCTCACGACCGTCTCGGCCCCCAGCCGCCGCGCCTCCTCAGCGTCGGAATCGCGCACCGCCGCGATCACCCGGGCGCCGCGGGCCATCGCGAGCTGAAGCGCAAAGCCGCCGACCATCCCCGCCGCGCCTGCCACGAGCAGGAGGTCTCCGTCCACGACCGCGGCGGCGTCGAGCAGCAGGCGGGCCGTGAGGCCGCAAACCGGCAGCGCACTGCCCTCCGCAAAGCCGAGCGCATCGGGAAGCTCGGCGAGAATGCCTCTTGGAACCGAGATCTGCTCGGCGAACGCTCCGACTCGCATCCACGGTTGCGGGACGAAGCCGGCTACCCGACGGCCGTCGGGCGTCTCGCCGGCGAAATCCCAGCCTTGCACCTGCGGGAAGTCGATCGATCCACCCGCCCCCGCGAACGCGCCCGCGGCGGCGGCCAGGTCCCACGGGCCCAAGGACGCCGACCGGATGTAGACCAGCGCCTCGCCGTCGCCCGGAGACGGATCGGGCACCTCAGAAAGATCCAGGCCGGCGAGGCCGGTGAACGCGTTCAGCACGATCGCGCGCACCCCGACAGTGTCGCATGCGTCGAGGCGCTGGTCGGAATCCTCACGACGGAGTAACGGGATGGTCACACCGCTCCGCCTCGTCGTCTCGGCACCTTCAACGGCGCAGCCTCACCCGATCTCCCGGGCTGGAGCGTGGTGGGCTTCAGGAGCGTGTTGAGCTGCTCGAGCGTGACGATGCTGATCCCGGTCTTCGCGAGAGCTCGCGATTCCGACCGGGATCGCGATGGCCCTGCCAGGACTCGAACCTGGGCGCGACGGATTATGAGTCCGCTGCTCTACCGACTGAGCTACAGGGCCGGGATCGATGTCACGCCACGATCGGGCGCGACGCTAGCAGTCGCGTGAGGTACGCTGCCGGTCTTAGATGCTCGCTATCGCAGGAATCCTGGGCCAGAGTCCGAGTTCGTTCGGAACGACGGTCGCCCTTCTGCTCACGTTCCTCGGGATCGGAGTGATCGTGAACGTGCTGATCGTCTACATCGTCGCCCAGGTCCTCGCCGAGCGCAAACAGAATCAGGAGCGCGTCGAGCGCCAGTAGCGGCGGTGCCCTGCTCGGTGTGAGGGCGGCCGTCTCACGGGCCTGAAATCAAGAGTGGTGAAGGACGCCGGGCAACGGCGTCGAATCAGACGGCTGCCCATGAAGCAGTCAGTCACTCCCACTCCGACCGTCTCCCCGACCGGCCACCAGGCCCTGTCGGCATACATCCGCGCCCGCTTCGACGAGTTCTCGCGCTCCCAGAAGGATGTCGCCCAGTACATCGTCGATCATCTCGACGAGGCGGCGTTCCAGACCGCTGAGGAACTCGCGCGGCGGGCCAGCACCTCGTCGAGCACCGTGGTGCGCTTCTCCCAAGCGCTTGGCTTCGAGGGCTTCCCCGAGCTCCAGCAGGCCGCGCGCGACGAGTACCGGCGCCGCCCGCCGGGCCAGACCAACGGCGAGAGCGCCGGCGTGACCCCGCTGTTCTCGCTCGACCACACCGAGTTCGAGGCGGCGCTCGCCGCCGACCACGTGAACGTCGAGGACACCGCCCACAAGCTCGCCCGCGGAGACGTGGAGGCCGCGATCGACGCGATCGTGTCCGCCGGTAAGGTGCTGATCGCGGGCACCGACCAGATGGCGTTCTTCGCGAGCTACCTCCGCCACCTGCTGATGCTGCTCGACTTGCGCGCCGAGATCGTGGCGAGCCCGTCCCAGGAGGCGCTCGGCCGGCTCAGCCGGATCGACGACCAGACGCTCGTGATCGGTCTGTCGGCAGGCCGGCCGCACCCGCTGATCACGCGGACGATGAAGCTGGCTCGTCACCGCAAGGCACCGACGCTCGCGATTACCGACGCCACGCTGTCCGAGGTGGCCCGCCTGGCCCGGATCCGGCTCTATTACTCGTCGAACACGCCGGCGTTCGTCCGCTCCCACACCGCGCTCCTGTCGCTGATCCAGGCGCTGGCATACGGGGTGTACTCGCGCGACGCCCAGCAGTACGACGTGCGCATCAAGGCGTTCCGCCTGAAGTAGCCGCACGGCGTGGCGCTCGTCCACCACGAGCTGTGCTTCGGGTGCGGGCGCACCAACCTTTTCGGGCTGCTGCTGGAGGTCGAGGAAGTCACCCCGGGCGCGGTCGCCGGCCGCTGCTTTATCAAGCAGGACCATCAGGGGGCCGACCGCGGCCGCGCCCACGACGGCATCATCGCCTCCGCCCTGGCCGAGGCGATGGCGCTGGCCTGTAGCCTCGACGCTCGCGCCGCTGGGTTCGAGGTCTGGTTCCAGGCGCCGGCGCCGGTGGGGGCTTTCGTCGAGGTCTCCGCACGAGTCGAGGGCCGCGACGGTTCGATCGCGAACGCCAGCGCCACCGCGACCGCCGACCAGCGCATAGTGGCCCAAGCGCGGGGTAGGTTCCGGTTGTGATTCCGTCGCGAGAGGAGCCGACCCGATGCCGGACAGCCTGACCCGCCAGATCCTGAAAGAGCACCTGGTCGACGGCGAGCTCAAGGCCGGCCAGCCGATCTCGCTCCGGATGGATCAGGCGCTGCTCCAGGACGCCACCGGGACGATGGCGCTGATGCAGTTCGAGGAGCTCGGCGAGCCGCGGGTCAAGGTCGAGCGCGCCGTGCAGTACGTCGACCACAACGTCGTCCAGCTCGACTTCAAGAATCCGGACGACCACCGCATGCTCCAGGCGCTCGCACGCAAGTACGGGCTGCACTTCTCGAGGCCCGGCAACGGCATCAGCCACTACATCCACATGGAGCGGTTCGGCAAGCCGGGGCAGACGATGCTCGGGGCCGACTCCCACACCGTGCAGGCCGGGTGCCTCGGGATGATCGCGATCGGCGCCGGCGGACTCGACGTGGCCGTCGTGCTCGGCGGCCACCCCTACGAGATCGCGTGCCCGGAGGTGGTCGAGGTGTACCTGGACGGTGAGCTCGCGCGGCCCTGGGTCCAGGCCAAGGACATCATCCTCGAGCTCCTGCGCCGGCTGAGCGCGAGCGGCGGTAAGAACAAGGTGTTCGAGTTCACCGGTCCGGGGACGGCCGACCTCTCGATCCCGGAGCGAGCGACGATCGCCAACATGATCGCCGAGCTCGGAGCCACGGCTGCCGTGTTCCGGACCCGACGACCGGACGCGCGAGTGGCTCGAGAGCCAGAACCGTGTGGACGATTTCGTCGAGGTCGGCGCCGACCCTGATGCCGACTACGACGACCGGGTCGAGATCGACCTTGGCGGGCTCGGGCCCGCTCGTGGCCAAGCCGCACAACCCCGACAACGTCGTCCCGGTCGAGGAGGTCGCCGGCACCGAGGTCGCGCAGGTTTGCATCGGCTCGTCGGTCAACTCGGGGTACAACGACCTTGCCTTGGCGGGCGCGATCCTCGCCGACAAGGACGGACAGATCGTGCACCCGTCGGTCGCGGCCACGGCGACGCCCGGATCGCGCCAGATCCTGGCCGCGATCGCCGAGTCCGGCGTGTACCGCCAGCTGTCGGACGGCGGCGTGCGGATGCTCGAGCCGGTGTGCGGCCCGTGCGTCGGCATGGGCCAGGCGCCGCCGTCGGACTCGAACTCACTCCGGACGTTCAACCGGAACTTCCCGGGGCGGTCGGGCACGCCCGAGGATTCGGTGTTCCTGTGCTCGCCGGCGGTGGCGGCCGTGTCGCTCCTGACCGGCAAGATCACCGACCCGCGTTCGTATACGGGGAGCCGCCCGAGCTGCTGCCGATGCCGGAGCTGCGCCCGTACGTGGACGACGTCCACATCTTCGCGCCCGCGGATCCGGAGGAGGCCGACGCGATCGAGATCCCCCGCGGCCCGAACATCAAGCGCCCGCCCGAGCACACCCCGCTCGGCGACTCGCTCGAGGCGTGCATCGCCACCGTCCAACCCGACGACATCTCCACCGGCGACCTGGCGCCCGACGGCGTCGAGGTGATGGCGTTCCGCTCGAACGTCCCCGCGATCGCGGAGTTCACGCTGCGCCACCGCGACCCCGAGTTCCGCAAGCGGCTCAAGGAGTGGGGGAGCGGGTTCATCGTCGCCGGCGACAACTACGGCCAGGGGTCATCGCGTGAACACGCGGCGCTGGCGCCGTTGCACCTGGGGGTGAAGGCGGTGATCGCAAAGTCGTTCGCGCGGATCCACCGCCGGAACCTGATCGCGCAGGGGATCGTCGCGCTGACGTTCTCGGACGAGTCCGACTACGACAAAGCCGAGGTGGGGCAGAAGTGGTCGCTGCCGAAGCTCCGGGAGGAATTGGAGGGCGGCTCGGAGACGATCAGCGCCCGGATCGAGGACACGGGAGACGACCTCACGCTCGCGCACGACTTCTCGGAGCACGAGCGCGAGATCCTGCTCGCGGGTGGTCTGTTGTCGTATTTGCGCGACGGCGCGGCTCACAACGGAGGCGACTGAGAAAACCCGCGATATACGCGGGAAATCACCGTCGCATCGCCGTTCTCAGCGGCGCGGGGCGACGAGTAGCGCCTGGGTGGCGCGGCCGACGCGGCCGCGCTCGTCGTAGAGAACGCTCTCGGCCAAACCGACCCCGTCGCCGCGCGATCCGCGTCTCCGACTCCAGGCAGATCCATTCCCCGACCGGCTCGCGCTCCACGTAGAGCGTGAGGTCGGGGTTGATGTAGAGGTAGTCGTCCCAGGACAGGGTGGCGCTGATGCCGTTGCCGAAGTCGCCGGCCGCCGCCAGGCGCTGGAGCGCCGACGGCGTCTCGCCGGCGACGATCGGGCTGTGGAGGCGGAACCAGGCCGTGCACGGACCGCCGCCCCAGGTACCGGACACGAACAGGATCTCGATCGCGTCGGGGAAGAACATCGGGCTATGCGGCAGGCGTAGGTCGGCCGGGCGCCCGTGCTCCGGCCCCGGCGGCGGTGGGGCATACCCGTTAAGCGCGGTCGCCGGCATCGGCCTCCTGGATCTGGAGCGCGCGTGCCCGGGCGACCTCGACCCCGCCGGCCACGATCGTGGCCTCGAGCAGCTGCACCCGCCGACCGGGACGGGCGACCTCGGCGTCGCACCTCGAGCTCTCCCGACCGGGACCGGACGCATGAACTCGTAGGTCACCCGAGCCAGACAGAGACCGTCCGAGGCGGGCAGCCGCTCGAACTCCCGGACCAGCAGAGCCGCCGGCGCGCCACCGTGCAACGCGCGCGAATCCCATGGCCCGCGGCCGAGCTCGGTCGCGACGAAACGGCCATCCGAGCCCTCGAACACTGACGGTGTGGACATCGCCGGTAACGCTATCGCCCGGCTAAACTCAGGCCCGATGGACGAGAACTCCCAGACCCCGCGGGACGAGGCGACCTTCACCGTCAAGGCTGGATTGGCCGAGATGCTCAAGGGCGGCGTGATCATGGACGTGGTGACGCCGGAGCAGGCCAAGATCGCCGAGGACGCGGGGGCGGCGGCGGTTATGGCACTCGAACGCGTCCCCGCTGACATCCGCCGTGACGGCGGGGTTGCCCGCATGTCCGACCCGGCGATGATCCAGGCCATCCAGGAGTCCGTGACGATCCCCGTCATGGCCAAGGCCCGCATCGGCCACTTCGTCGAGGCGCAGGTGCTCGAGGCGCTCGAGGTCGATTACATCGACGAATCCGAGGTGCTGACACCAGCCGACGAGGTGAACCACATCGACAAGTGGGCGTTCAACGTTCCGTTCGTGTGCGGCGCGACCAACCTGGGCGAGGCTTTGCGCCGGATCGGCGAGGGTGCGGCGATGATCCGCTCGAAGGGCGAGGCCGGCACCGGCGACATCGTCGAGGCCGTCCGCCATCTCCGCGTGATCCGCTCCGAGATTCGGCGTCTCCCCACGCTGGACGACGCCGAGCTTGCGACCGCCGCCAAGGAGCTCCAGTCCCCGCTTCATCTCGTCCGCCAGATCGCGCAGGACGAGCGGCTGCCGGTGGTGCTGTTCTGCGCCGGCGGGATCGCCACGCCGGCTGACGCGGCCTTGGTCATGCAGCTCGGCGCCGAGGGCGTGTTCGTCGGTTCGGGGATCTTCAAGTCCGAGGATCCCGAGCGCCGGGCGCGCGCGATCGTCGAGGCGACGACGCATTTCCGCGATCCCGCCCGGATCGCCGCGGCCTCGAACGGCCTCGGTCAGCCGATGGTGAGCCTCGAGACGTCCAAGCTCGAGTCTGAGCAGCTTCTCGCCGGCCGCGGCTGGTAGGCGTGCCGCCCACATCCGCGGAAGCGTCGCCTATGAAGGTCGTCGGGATCCTTGCGCTGCAAGGCGACTTCGAGGCCCACGCGCAGATCGTGCGGGCGCTGGGGGCGACGGCGCGTGAGGTCCGCGTGCCGGCCGATCTCGAGAGGTTGGACGCGCTGATCATCCCCGGAGGCGAGTCCACGGTGATGACGCTCGGGATCGAGCGGGAGGGCCTCGCGGAACCGTTGCGGACGCTCGTGCGCGCCGGCACGCCCGTGCTCGGCACCTGCGCCGGCATGATCATGCTCGACCGCGATCACCTCGGCGTGCTCGACGTGACCACCCGCCGGAACGCCTTCGGGCGTCAGATCCGATCGTTCGAGGCCGACATCGACGTTTCCGGGGTCGCGGGCGGGCCGATGCACGCGGTGTTCATTCGGGCCCCGTGGGTCGCCGATTACGGTCCGGACGTCGAGGTGCTCGGCAGCGTCGAGGACCACCCGGTGGCGATCAGGCAGGGCAACCTGCTCGCGGTCTCGTTTCATCCCGAGCTGGCCGGAGACAGCCGCGTACACGAGATGCTGCTGGCGATGAACGGCGGAGGCAGCGAGAACTAGGCGTTGCCCGCCGGCGATCGCGTGCCCGCGCGCTGGGCGTAGGTGCGGAAGTCGCGCTCGAACGCCTGCCAGTCGAAGCGGGGGACGCCGTCGGGCTCGGGCGGCGGCTGCTCGTCGATGGGGTCGTCGCCGCCGCGGGGTGGATCCTCGGAGTCGCTGCCGCGGGACAGCCACGCCGCCAGCGCGCACGCGGCGATTCCCGCCACGTACACGACGCCGGCGAGCATCGCGTGATGGGTCACCGAGGCGAAAACGCCGACCCCGTACAGGGTCATCGCCGCCAGGACGAGCCGGCGCAGCTCGCCCCGGGGCATCGGGCGGCGCGGCGCCTTCGCGCATGCGCTGAGCAGAATCGCTCCGACGAGCACGATCGCCAGCAACAGCTTCCACGCGACTGAGGGAGGCAGCGGCATGTCCCCGTCGATAATCGACCGCGCGGGCCCTCAAATCAACCCCAAGTTCGAGATTTCTGCGGCCTTGGGGACGCTTTTGTGGCACGCGGACAACTGCACACTCGGCGATCCTCAAAGCTCGAGTGTGGAGAAATGGCCGCTATAGGCACCTGAATCCACATTCACCTCCGGAGCGGCGTCGAGTGTTGGGTTAGGGACCCCGTTTTCCGGTGCATCGGGTGTGGGGTCCGGTGCTCCGCTGGGAGGGCCCGATCGATCGCCTGATGGTTCCTGGGGATCGCCTGAACGTCCCGCACACCGCCTGAGGCGCTACAAAACGGCGGCGCCGGCTACACCACCAGGCCGTGGCGCATGGTGTTCTCGGTCACGACGTGCGGCTCGACGAACTGCCGGAGGTAATCGGGCCCGCCGGCCTTGCTGCCGGTCCCGGACAGGCGGTTCCCGCCGAACGGCTGGCGGCCGACCATCGCGCCGGTGATCCCGCGGTTGACGTACAGATTCCCGACCGGGGACCGATCGCGCACGTAGCGAACGGTGGCGGGATCGCGGGCGAACAGACCTCCGGTCAGCGCAAACGGAAGGCCGTCGACGACATCGCAGGCCTGCTCGACGTCCTTGATGCGGTCGATCGCCAGCAGCGGCCCGAAGATCTCCTCGTTCAGCACCGGCGAATCCGAGGGAAGATCGGCGACGACGGTGGGGGCGCAGAACCAACCGCGATCGGGTACGTCGTCCACGCGCGCCACGATTCGTCCGGCATCGGCAGCCATTGACGCGTACCTATCCACCCGGTCCTGCGCGGAGCGCTCGATCACCGGTGGCACGTCGGTGTCGAGCTGATCGGCCTGGCCGACGACGAGCACGCTCGCCGCGCCGGCCACCCGCTCGATCAGCTGGTCCGCGATCGCCTCGTGGACCAGGACCCGCGCCGCGGCCGAGCACTTCTGGCCGGCGTAGACGAACGCCGAGGACACAATCCCGGGGACCGCCTCGTCGAGGTCGGCGTCGGAGTCGACGATCACGCAGTTCTTGCCGCCGAGCTCTGCCACGACGCGCTTCAGATGCCGTTGTCCCGGCGCGACCTCGGCGGCGGCGCGGGCGATCTTGACGCCCACGGGCATCGACCCGGTGAACGCGATCGTGTGCACGCCGGGGTGCGCCACCAGCGCGGCGCCGGCGTCGCCCTCGCCCGGGAGCAGCGAGATCGCGGACGACGGGACGCCGCCCGCCCGCAGAGCCTGGACCAGCATGAATGCGCATCCCGGCGACTGCTCGGCGGGCTTCAGCACGACCGCGTTTCCCGTCGCCAGCGCGGCGGACGTCATGCCGCAGGGGATCGCGAGCGGGAAGTTCCACGGCGAGACGACCGCCACCACGCCGCGAGGCCCGTAGCTCATCTCGTTGCGCTCGCCGGCAACCTGCAACAGCCGCGGGCCGGCGGCGAGCTCGATCGCCCCGCGGGCGTAGTACTCGAGGAAGTCGATGGCCTCGCACACATCGGCGTCGGCCTCCGGCCACGGCTTCGCGCACTCCCGAACCTCGAGGGCGGCGAGCTCGAGCCGGCGCTCACGCAGCCACGCCGCCGCCCTGACAAGTGCGGCAGCCCGTTCTCCGGCGCTCACAGAACGCCACGCCCGGAAGCCGCGCTCGGCCTCGGCGACCGCGTCTGCGACGTCCGCCTCGGTGGCGCGCGTGGCCACCGCCACGAGGTCGTCGGGCGCGCCCGGATCGGTCGACAGCAGCTCGCCCCCGGTCCGCTCAGAGCCTCCGACCATCACCGGGACGCGCAGCGGCAGCTTGGCGTCCACGCCCGCGAGCGCGTCCTGGAGCTGCGCGCGGACGGCTGCGCGGCGCAATTCGAGCACAGGCTCATTGGCAAACGGAGGCAACGAGGGCATAGGCAACCGACGTTAACAGGCCCGATCCGGGCTCGGCCGGCGCGTTATCCGGCCGGCGGCTCGTCCGCGCCGATGTCGTCGTCTGGGGGCCACCGCAGCGGCGGTAGCGACTGGGGCTCTGATGCCGGGCCGGACTCGTGCGCCTCGCCGGCCGGCGGCTCGGGGTGTGGCTCCGCGTCGGGTCCCGGTTCGGGTTCGTGCGACCACTCGAGCTGGGACTCGGCTTCCGGTGCCGGCTCGGGCTGGTGCGACCAACCGGGCTGAGCCTGCTCCTCGGCCTCCTGCGGCCAGCCCTCGTAAGCCTGCTCCGGCACGCTCTCGGCATGGTGCGCCACCCGGCTCAGCTCTTCGGGCCAAGTCCGGGCGACGGCGCCCTGACTGGCGGGATCGACGCCGGCGGGCCAGATCGTCGAGGCGTCGTACACGGCGTTGAGCAGCACGGCGCCCTTCAAGTTCGCGCCGTCGAGGTTCGCGCCCTCGAGGTTCGCGCCGTCGAGGCCGGCGCCCTCGAGGTTCGCCCCGGTCAGATCGGCGCCGGTGAGGACCGCGCTGTGCAGACCGGCGTCCTTGAGGTTGGCGCCGGTCAGGCCGGCGCTTCTGAGATTGGCGCCCTTGAGCGCGGCCCCCTCGAGATTCGCGCCGTAGAGCCGCGCGTTCTCCGCGTTCGCGCCCCACAACACGGTGTCATTCAGGTTCGCGAGCAGCAGCCCGGCGCCGCGGAGGATCGCGCCCTCGAGATCCGCGGCGCGGAGGTTGGCCTTGAACAGATCCGCACCCTCCAGATTGACGCCGCTGAACAGCGCGCCTTCGAAGTGTGCCCCGGTCAGGCTCGCGCCGGCGAGCGCGGTGTGGGAGAGCGCGATCGTCCCGTCCTGATCGTGCGCGAGCGTGCGCCGCCCGAGGATCGTGACCGCGGCCTGCACGTCGGTGGCCGGGCGCCCCCGGGGGTCGGTGCCGGCGGCCCCGTTGCCGGTTCGCGAAACGCCCGTCCGCGCGGGCCACGGGGCGTGCTCGCGCACGAACGCCGCGAGAATCTCGACGATCGGGCCGTGGTCCTCGGGCGACTCCTGTGCGAGCCGCTCGAGCGAATAGATCCCGCCGAGGCGCACATCCAGTGCCGGATGCCCGATCTGATCGACCGCGCGCATGAACCGCTCGTTGAGCTGGCGCTCGGTGTGCTCTTGCCTGCGGTCCCGCGACGAGGCGATGACCACGTACACCGATACGGCGGACGCAGCCGCCCCGAGAACGATGACCAGCAGTGCCACGCGAACGCGACTTAGCTCGTGGAGCCGAGCGGCGCCTGTAAGCCCCTTGGTCGAAACGAGCCAGGGCGGCGCGAACCTGATGACGAGCGCGGCCAGTCCGGCCACCGCGACCAGACCCAAGATCACCAGGAGGAAGCGCGCAAGCCTCCTCCTCCAGCGTGCTGAACGCTTCATCGCAGGGGCGAACTATGGCTGAAGTTCCCGCATACGCCCGCAGTTGCATCAGCTATTGCACCCGCGGTCGCTTGTCCAGGGCCCGGTCGTCCATCTAGTATCGGGTTTACATGGAGGGAGGTGGGACAGTGCCCGCGCTGTCGGATTACGACGAGCTTCTCGAGAAGCTCGAGTCGGCGCAGGAGGCCGAGGTGGTCGAACTCGCGCTCGTCGCCGCACGAGAGCGTCTCGGGATGGATGCGTCGTACATCACGACGATCGACTCCCGGATCCAGACGATCCATGCTCTGGTTAGCGATCCGGACACGGTCAATCGCTACCAGGGAACGGTGTTCCCGGTGGAGCAGACCTACTGCATGCGGATGCTGGGCGGCGAGATCCCGAGCGCCGTGCCCGACACCCGAGCCGAGCCAGCAATCAGCGAGCTGCCGGTCACGTCCGAGTTCCACGCCTACGTCGGCGTGCCGGTGAAGCTGTCCGACGGGAGCGTGCACGGGACCCTGTGCTGTGTCAGCCGAGATACGCGACCCGGCCTCGGCCCCGACGAGGTGCGCTTCATGAAGGTGCTGGCCGACATCGTCGGCGCGCGGGTAGACCGCGTCCACGGCGACATCGCCCGCCTGACGGAACGGTTCAAGCGCTAGGCCGCGCTCCTACGGCGCCGCGAGCAGCACGTCGAGCGAGGTCCCTACGGCCTGCTCGTGTAAGAACGACTCGTTGCTGGTGTTCTCGAGCAGCCGGCGCACCAGATAGGCCATACCCGCGACCAAATCCCCGACCGGGCAGTAGGCGCGCACGCGGAAGCCGCGGGAAGCGAGGGCGTCGGCTAGCTGGTCCCCGAGGCCGCGGAGGATCTGGAGCTCGAGGTCCTGATCGGCCCCGCCCGAGAGGCGGTTGTAGGCGATCGCGTGCGATACCGAGCGCAGGTTGTGTGAGGCCACCGCCACGCGCACGGCCGGGCGGGCGTCAAGCAGCCGGCGGGTGAGCGTCTCGAAGTTCCGGTCGCACTCGGCTTTGACGTCGAACACCGGGGTGGGCCATCCGTGCTGACTGGCCTGGACTAGCTCGTGGTCCCAGTAGGCGCCCTTGACCAGCCGGACCGTCAGCGGCGGCGTGCGACCCGAGCTCCGCGCCCACTCCAGGACCCGGTCGACTTGCTCGGGCGAGTCCCGCAAATACGCCTGCAACACCAGACCCGCCGAGGGACCGCGCAAGAACTCATCCTCCGACAGGGTCTCGAGCACCAGGTCGAGCACGGCCTCGCGTGAATCGAGCGACTCCATGTCGATATGGACGTGGGCCCCGAGCTCGTCGGCCTTGCGCAGGAGCGGGCGCAGCCGCGCAGTCGCGTCGCGACGCCCTCGCTCCGGCGCGTCGGGTCGGAGCAGCGGGGTGAGCGCCGAGATCTTCACGGACACGTTCGTACGGGGGATCGGCCCGACGCTGTCCCGCTCGAGCACGTCGCGCGCCGGCCACCCTCGCTGTGCCCGGGCCAGTTCAACCAGCGCCTCGTCGCAGCGCGACGCGTAACGGTCGGCCTCGGCCTGGGTGACGGTCGCCTCGCCAAGAAGATCGACCGAGCTTGTGACGCCTCTATTCCATAGGTCGCGGAGCACGCCGAGCGCAGACGCGGGCGTCTCGCCGACGATGAAGCGGTGGGCCATGTGCTTGACCCCGGCCGCCGCGGCCGCGCCGATCGCGGTTCGCGCCGCTCGGTTGTCGGCCATCCGCATCGCTGCCGCGAGCGGCGGGGGCGCATCCGGCACCTCGCGCAGGAACTCGCGCAGGTGCCGAGCGAGGTCGTCGAGCGACCGGCACGCCGGCGTGACGTCGACGAAACGAAAGAGCGCGGCCTTGAGCTCCTGGTCGGCGGACGCCAGATCCATCGCGCGCTGGTCGAGGGCTCTCAGAGGATGCCGGGCGTTCGACGGGAACGCCGAGGCCAGGTCGGTGCCGATCTCGTGGATCGAGCGCTCGAGCGCCTCGCGGTCCGGACTCTTGAGTTGGGCGTTGGTCATCGCGTTCAGGAGAGGATGTTGACGGCCCGGGCGACGACCAACCCCACCGTCACGAGCGACACGATTGACTGCGTGCCCATCAACCACTTCGCGGTTGCCGTCAACGGCATCGTGTCGGTCGGGCTGAACGCGGTCGCGTTCGTGAGCGAAACGTACAGGTAGTCGATGAGCCTTGGCATCCAATCCTTCGGGGCCCAGCGGGGGGAGGTCATTTGCGGAAACAGGAAATCGGGAAAGTCTCGTTCTCCGTTCTCGCGCGCGACCGGACCACCCCGATCGGTCTCCCAGTACCACAACCCGAACAGGAGGACGTTCGTGCACCACAACACGATGCCCGACAGGATCAGCTGATGCCCGTTCTCCTTGCCGCCGTGCAGAAGCCGGTGAGAGAGCAGCACGAGCGAGGCGATGTTCGCGGCGCTGACGAACGCGATCATCCCGATCGCCACGCGGCGCCGAATCGGGGAATGGCGCACGTTGGGCCTCGGCGAGACGATGACCAGGCCGATCAGCAGCGCGCCCTCGAGAGCTGGCAGCAACCATGTCGGACCGATCGTCACTTCGTTGGACAGCGACAGCTGGAGCGCGATCGTGCAGGCCACGACGAGCTGCGGCTCCCAGAACGGCATGTGGCGCTCCAGGTTCGTCAGGAACCGGTTCCGGCGTGGGCGGTCGTGCGTCTGTCGGAGTTCCTCGCTACGGTCCATGGTGGCGTCCGGATAGTGGCACGCACTCGTGCGTGGAGCGCAAGGGGAAGGAGCCGAGCTAACCATGCCCGAACAATCCGCCATGAGGAAACCGCTGGTGTTGGCGCTCGCGCTCTTGGTTGCGGCGTGCGCGTTCTTTCCTGCAGCGTGCGGAAGCGCGGGCAGCTCATCGACGTCCTCGACGACCGCCACCGCGGCCGGCAGCCCAACCACGACGACCACCGCCACCAGCACGACGACCACCGCGACATCCACGACATCGACGACCGCGCCGACGACCACGAGTTCGACGACCACCGCTACGACGACGGCGTCGGGCGAACCGCCCTGTCGCGCCGCCAATCTGCAGCTCGGATTCCTCGGCCAGCAGGGCGGGATGGGCCACGGCGAGATCGGCTTCGTGCTCAAGAACACCGGCACGGTGCCCTGCCGGACATACGGCTGGCCCGGGATCCAGTTCCTCGACCAGGGCGGCCATCCGCTCCCGACGATTCCGCACCACACGACGAACGACTTCTTCGGCTCGACGCCGGCGACGCCACTCGTAATCGCCCCCGGCGGGTCCGCCTCGTTCCGGCTCGACGTCGGCCACGGGGTCGCTACGTCCAACGGGTGCGCGACCGCCTACTCCCTTCAGGTGATTCCGCCCAACGACACCGCCACGCTCCGCACGTCGATCCCGAACGGCGCGTACGAGTGCCGGGACGCGAACGTCTCGCCGCTCCGCTCCGGCGAATCCGCCTACCCGTAGCAGGAACCCGTAGCGGAAACGAGACCGAGCTCAGTCGTCAGCGGTCACCGGCGGCAGCCACACCGGACCGCGCTCGAGCGCGTCGGTGATCTCCCGCGCCGGCACCGCCCGCGAGAAGTGGAAGCCCTGGGCGGCCGTGCAGCCGAGCCGGCTCAGCTCGTTGACCTGCGCTGAGGTCTCGACCCCCTCGGCGACGACGTCCAGCGACAGGGCCCGGGACATCGCGATGATCGTCTCCGTGATCGCCGTGTCGCGCGGCTCGTTGCCGAGACCGTCGACGAACGACCGGTCGACCTTGAGCACGTCGAGCGGGAGCCGCGTCAGGTAGCTGAGCGACGAGTAGCCGGTCCCGAAGTCGTCGAGCACGAGGCGGACGCCGAGCGCCTTGAGCGCTTGCAGGATGTCGGCGAGCCCGTCGGCATCGCGCACCATCACCGTCTCGGTGATCTCGAGGCTGAGGCAGGCGGGATCGAGTCCGGTGCTCGAGAGCGCGGCGCGGACCACCTCGGGCAGGGTGCGTCGAGCGACCTGTACGGCGGAGAGGTTCACCGACATCGCGATCGGCGCGCAGTCGGGGCGCGCCGCGTACCACTGGGCGGCCTGCCGGCAGGCATTCTCGAGCACCCACCGGCCGATCGGCTCGATCAGGCCGTTCTCCTCGGCGATCGGGATGAACTCCGAAGGCGGAATCTCGCCCCGGTCCGGGTGGCGCCAGCGGAGCAGCGCCTCGACTCCGACGATCGAGAAGTTGAGCAGCGACACGACCGGCTGGTACTCGAGCCGCAGCTGGTCGCGTTCGAGCGCGCGGCGCAGGTCGTTCTCCATCCGCAGGCGCTCGATCGCCCGGCCGCGCATGCCCTCGTCGAACACCTCGTAGCGGGCCCGCCCCCGGTCCTTCGCGCGGTACATGGCCGCGTCGGCGTCGCGGATGAGCTCGTCGGCGCGCTCGCCGCCGGTGGCGAGCGCGATTCCGATGCTGGTGGTGACGAAGTGCTCGCTCCCGGACAGCACGAACGGCCGCGCGAACGTCGCCGCGATCCGCTCGGCGGTCTCGATCGCGTCGCGCTCGGAGGCGATGTCCTCGAGCAGGATCCCGAACTCGTCGCCACCGAATCGCGCCACCGTGTCGCTGCCGCGCAGAGCGTGCTTCAAACGCGGGGCCGCCGCCGCCAGCAGCTCATCGCCGACGTGATGCCCGAGGCTGTCGTTGACCAGCTTGAAGTGGTCGAGGTCGAGAAACAGGATCGCGGCCGGCGACTCCTGCCGGCCCAGCCGCGCGAGCGCATGCTCGAGCCGGTCGACGAACAGCACGCGGTTGGGGAGTCCCGTCAGCGGGTCATGGACGGCGCGTTCGCGGATGGCATCCTCGACGGCCTGTCGCTCGAGCGCGTCGGCGAGCACGTTGGCCAGCGACTGCAGGAAGTCCATGTCGCGCGGGGCAAACCCCCTGGCCCGCATCGACTGGACCACGAGGACGCCGAACGGCCCGCGCGACCCTCCCTCGATCTTGACCGACAGCCCTGACCCGGTTCGCCGTCCTCGGAAGTCCGGCTGCTCGAAACGGGTCTCGGTATTCCAGTCCTCGACCACCACCGGCGCGCCGTTTTGCAGCGTGTACCCCGCCTGCGATCCCACTCCGGCCGGATAGCGGAGGTTTCCGAACTCGGTGTCCGGCCATCCGATCCCGCTCCGCAGCATCAGGCAGCCCTCATCGGGCAGGTACTGCCACACCGCCGAGATCTCGGCGCCCAGCATGTCGGCGGCGCTGGCCGTAGCCTCCTGCATCAGATCCGCGGTGCCGGCCCCCTCGAGGGCGTGCTCGCCGAGCAGCGCCACGGCGGCCTGCTGAGCGGCGCGTCGCTCGAGCTCCGCCTCGACCTCCTTGCGGTAGGTGACGTCGTGCAGCATCCCGTGCCAGCGGAGCTCGCCGTCCTCGCCAAAAGCGAGCACGGCGTCGTCGCGGATCCACACCGCGCGCCCGTCGCGATGGAGCATGCGGTACTCGAGGGCCTCGTTCTCCGGCTTGATCCCGTGATGCTCGTTCTCGCGCGCCAGGACCCATTCTCGGTCCTCGGGGTGCAGGCGCTTGGCCCACAGGCCCGGATCGGCGCACCACTCCGCGGCGGAGTAGCCCAGGATCGTCTCGATCTGGGGGCTCACGTAGTGCCAGCGCCCATCTCCACCGGTGTCGGCGACGTAGATGATCGCCGGCACGCGCTCGAGCAGTTTTGGGTACTCCGAAGCGGCGATGCCGCCAGCCTCCGGCCGCGGCGCACGCTCCCCAGGCATCATGCCGGTGTCGCTGCTGACCATGTCCCCTGCTAATCGGCCATTCTCGCCCGAAGCCGTAGCGACTCTGGACGAGTTGGTCCGCAGAGCGACAGCCGAATGACAGCCGAGTGACAGCCCGCCGGCGAGCCTAGATCGCCTCGAACACGGCGATCCCATCCCGCTCGTGCTCAATGACCTGCCCGGCTTCGACGAGTAGATCGAGGTGTCCGAGCACCTCGGAGAGCGTCAGATAGGCCTGCGTGACCGCCACGTTTCCCCACATCTGCACCGCGATCTCGTAGGCGGTGAGCGGCCGGGCGTCGAGGAGCTGATGGATCCGGGCCGCCCGGCGGCGATGCATCCGCAACCGGTCGTCGATCAGCTCGGCGTGGTCGAGGACCGGATCGCCGTGGCCGGACAGGACCAGCCGGGCCGGGAGCTCGCGGGTCGTCCGCATCGAATCGATGTACTGGACCAGAGCCTGCGGTCGCGGCTGGTCGGGGTCGCCGGACAGCGGCCGCGAGACGAGCGGATTGGAGGAGATGTGGGCGAGAAGATGGTCGCCGGCGATCAGGATCTCGCGCTCGGCGTCCCACAGGATCGTGTCCGACGGGCTGTGGCCCGGTCGATGGTGAACGCGCAGGGTCCGGTCGCGGAGCACCAGCTCGTCACCGTCGCGCACCGGGCGGGTCACGTCCCCGCTCGACCCGAACGCCCGAAACGCGGCCGTCATCGCCCCGACCACCGTCGCCAGGTCGCCTGGGACGCCGTGCCGGCGCATGACCCCCTGGGCGAACTCGTCGTCGGCCGCCGCGCTCTGCGAGAAGCTCGCCAGGTAGGGCGCGAGCAGGTCCAGAGCCGCGACCTCGGCGCCGGAGCGCCGCGCCAGGATCTCGAGCAGCCCGAGATGGTCCATGTGCTGGTGGGTGAGCACGATCAGCTCGAGGTCTTCGATCCGGCGTCCGTGCCCGGCGAGCGCGCGCTCGAGATCGTCGAGCGACTTGCCCGAGTTCGGCCCGGTGTCGATCAGGGTGAGTGGCTGGTCCTCGATCAGGTAGCAGTTGACCCTGCCGACCAGGAACGGGGTAGGCAGCGCGAGTCGGTGGATCCCGGCGCGTTGCGCCAGCGCCAGGGCATCCTCGGCGCTGGTCGGCCGCCGGTCGGGCGTGGTCACGAACGGATCACTGCCAGCACCTCGTCACGCCGACGCTCCATGTCCTCGTGCGAGCGCAGCGACTCCAGGCACAGGCGAAGCAGCGGCTCGGTGTTCGACGGGCGGACGTTGAAGTGCCAGTCGTCGTAATCGACCGAGATGCCGTCCAGGCGGTACTGCCTGCCGTCTTGATACCGGCCGGCGAGCTCCTCGATCTTCGCCGTCGGATCGGCGACCTCGGAGTTGATCTCGCCGGAGATGAAGTACCGCGAGCGGTACGGCTGGAGCAGCTCGGACATGCGCTCGCCGCGGATCGAGAGCAGCTCCAGGATCAGCAGAGCCGGGATCGTGCCCGAGTCCGCGCAGTAGAAGTCCTGGAAGTAGTAATGGCCCGACACCTCGCCGCCGAACGTGGCGTCCTCCTCGCGCATCCTCGTCTTGAAGAAGGCATGACCGACTCGGTTTATCAGGGCTCGGCCGCCGCCCCGCTCAGTGACGTCGGCCACCGCCCGGCTGGCGCGGACGTCGTACAGGATCGTGGCGCCGGGGTGCTTCGAGAGCATCGAGTCGGCCAGCAGCGCGGTCAGGAAGTCGCCGTCGACGAACGATCCCCGATCGTCGATGAAGAAGCAACGGTCCGCGTCTCCGTCCCAGGCGATGCCCAAATCCGCTCCCAACCGAACCACCTCGCGCATGATGAACGCGCGGTTCTCAGGGAGCAGAGGGTTCGGCTCGTGGTCGGGGAAATGCCCGTTCGGTTCCCAGTAGGTCTCGATCAGGTCGAGTCCCAGATCGCGCAGCACCGGCCCGACCATCGGCCCGGCCATCCCGTTGCCGCCGTCCAAGACCACCCGCATCGGCCGCACCGACGCCGGATCGATGAACCCGAGCACGGCCTGATGGAACTCCTCGTATATGGGGACGGGCTGGACCGACCCGCCGCCGGGAGCGCCGTCGAGTCCCGCCTCGATCTTCGCCCGCACCTCTCCGATGCCGGCGTCCCCCGACAGCGCCACTGCGCCCCGCCGCACCAGCTTGGCGCCGGTGTAGCGCTTGGGGTTGTGCGACGCGGTGCACATCAGGCCGCCGTCGAGCTCGCGCGAGCCGACGAGGTAATAGAGCATCTCGGTGCCGACCTCGCCGGCGTCGAACACGGTCGCGCCCTCGGCGCACATCCCCCGGCAGTACGCGCTCGACAACTCCGGCGCCGTCAGCCGCATGTCTCGTCCGAGGCCGAGTCGCAGTTCGGTGGTCCCCTTACCCTCGAGCTCGGCGATGACCCGCGCGAACCCACGGCCGATGGCCTCGGCCGCGGCCGCGTCGATGTCGCTGCCGTACAGCCCACGGATGTCGTAGGCCTTGAAGATCTCGGGGTTCGCGACAGCGGTCACCGCGGGGCATGCTACCCACGCGAAGCTCCGTGAATAATGCCTGCCTAGTGCACGCGGACAAGCCAACCGTCGTGATTCTGTGCGGCGGACGCGGGACCCGGCTGCACGAGCACGCCTCCTCGGTGCCGAAGCCCCTGGTCGAGGTCGGAGGGCGCCCGATCCTGTGGCACGTGGTGAATATGTACCTCGCGCACGGCTTCCGGCGCTTCCTGCTGCTGACCGGATACCGGAGCGAGCAGGTCGCGGCGTTCGCGGCCGCCGAGCGCTGGCCGGACGGGGCGGAGGTCACCTGCCTGGACACCGGCGAGGACACGCCCACCGGCGGGCGTGTCCACCAGGCCGCGCCGGCGCTCGACGGCGACCGGTTCTGTCTGGCCTACGCCGACGGGGTGGCCGATATCGACCTCGGCGCGCTGCTGGCCTACCACGTCGAGCACGGCGGGGCGGCCACGATGGCCGTGATCCAGCCCGAGCTCCCGTTCGGCGTGGCCCGCCTGAACGGGGACGGGTCGGTGCTCGGCTTCACCGAGAAGCCCCGGAGCGATCTGTGGGTGAACGCCGGCTTCTTCTGCTTCGAGCGCTCGGCACTCGACGCGGTCGAGCGGGACAGCGTGCTCGAGCGCCAGCCGCTCGAGCGGCTGGCCGCGTCCGGCGACCTGCGCGCCTTCCGTCACCACGGCTTCTGGGAGTGCATGGACACCTACAAGGACGCGATCACGCTCAACGGCCTGTGGGACGACGGTCACGCGCCGTGGAAGGTTTGGGCGTGAGCTCGTCGGTGCTCGTCACCGGCGGTGACGGCCTCATCGGCGCCTGGCTCGTCAAGGCGCTGCTCGAGCGCGGCGAGCGCGTAGTCGTGATCAGGCGCGATCAGCCGGCCGTCTCATCGCTGAACGAACTTGGGCTCGCCGGCTCGGCCGACGTGGTCAACGGCGACATCTGCACCGACGGGCTCGTGGCCCGCGTGCTCAACGAGTACAAGGTCGACACCGTCTTCCATCTCGCGGCCCAGACCCAGGTGGGATCCGCCAACCGCTCGCCGGTGCCGACGTTCGAGACCAACATCCGCGGCACCTGGCTGGTGCTGGAGGCCTGCCGCGGGCACGGGACCGAGCGGATCGTGGTCGCCTCCTCCGACAAGGCCTACGGCCGCCAGCCCGAGCGCCCCTACCGCGAGGAGCACCCGCTCGACCCGCAATATCCGTACGACGTCTCCAAGGCGGCGACCGACATGCTCGCCCGGTCGTACTCGCAGACGTTCGGGCTTCCGGTGGCGGTCACCCGCCTCGCGAACGTCTACGGGGGTGGCGACACCAACCGGGCGCGACTGATCCCGGAGGCCGTGTGCGCCGCCCTTGCCGGGGAAGCGCCCGTCGTCCGGTCAGACGGCTCCCCCGAGCGAGACTTCCTGTATGTCGAGGACGCGGCGCGCGCCTACCTGGCGGTCTGGAAGGCCCTCGCCGCCGGCGGTGCTGCGCGCGGCGAGGCGTTCAATGCCGGCGGTGGCGAGCCCCGACGCGTCCTCGACGTGATCGAACAGATCTGCCGGCTGGCCGGGTCATCGGTGGCACCCGACATCCGCGGCGAGGGCGTCCCGCACGGCGAGATCGACCGCCAGTGGCTCGACTCGACCAAGCTCCGCCAGCTCACCGGATGGCGTCCCGAGGTCCCGCTCGAGGAGGGCCTGCGCCGGACTATCGACTGGTACCGGGAGCACCCGGCCGCGCGGACGCGCTAGGGGCTTTGACCGGGACCCCGGACTAAACTGAAGTTGTATGTCAGGTCACTCCAAATGGGCTTCGATCAAGCACAAGAAGGCCGTCGTCGACGCGCGGCGCGGCCAGCACTTCACCAAGTTGGCGCGCGCCATCACCGTGGCCGCGAAGGAGGGAGGCGGTGATCCGACCGGGAACTCCACGCTTGCGCTGGCGATCCAGAAGGCGCGCGATGCCTCGATGCCGAAGGACAACATCGAGCGGGCGATCGCCAAGGGCACCGGCGAAGGCGCCGACACCGAGCAGATCGAGTCGGTCGTCTACGAGGCCTACGGTCCCGGCGGCGTCGCGCTCCTGATCGAGGCGCTCACCGACAACCGCAACCGTACTGGCGCCGACATGCGCCACATCCTCGGCAAGCACGGCGGGAACCTGGGCGAGCCGGGGTCGGTGTCGTACCTGTTCGACAAGCGAGGGGTGGTCGTCGTCGACGCCAACCGCTACGGCGAGGACGATTTGATGCCCGCGATCGACGCCGGCGCGGAGGACATCTCGCTCGACGAGGACGTCTACGAGGTGATCACCGAGCCCGCCGACCTCGCCGCCGCCCGTGACGCGCTCACGGCCGCCGGGGTCGAGATCGAGAGCGCCGACCTCACGCAGCGCCCCCGTGCCCGCGTCCCGGTCGACGAGAGCGATGCCGGGAAGCTGATGAAGTTGATCGACTCCCTCGAGGAGAACGACGACGTCAGCGCTGTCCACGCCAATTTCGACGTCGACAGCGCCGTGCTCGAGCGCGTCGCGCAGTGACCCACGGCCGGCGGTAACCGGTTCTTACCGGCTTCTTCGACAACCTTCGCTAGCCTCACCGCGATGTCGAAACGAGCGTTTGTCGTGCCGGCCCTCGCGCTGGCCGCCGCGGGCCTGGCCGGATGCGGGAGCAGCAACAAAGCGACGGGCATCGTGCTGGTGCCCGCTCAGGGCGCCACCGCGGCCCCAGTTGCGACCACGCCGAAGCCCGCCCCGGCGATCTCACAGAAGCCCACCGTCACCGTGCCCAGCGGGCCCGCGCCGACCAAGCTGGTGACCAAGGACCTCGTCACCGGTACGGGTCAGACGGCCACGGCGGGGCAGACCGTGACCGTCAACTACGTCGGGGTCCTGTACAAGACCGGCAAGGAGTTCGATTCCTCCTGGAGCCGCAATCAGCCGTTCACGACCGCGCTCACCGCTGGCAGCGTGATTCCCGGCTGGGTGCAGGGAATCCCGGGGATGAAGGTCGGCGGGCGGCGCGAGCTGATCATCCCGGCGAGCCTCGCCTACGGGAAGGCGGGCAGCCCCCCGACGATCCCGCCTAACTCGCCGCTCGTGTTCGTCGTCGATCTGCTTTCGGTTTCTTCCTAGGCTTCTCGGCGCTCTCGTCGGACGACGAGGCCGCGTGGTCGAGGCGCCGGGCGCGGTAGAGCGAGACCGCCTCGGACATGCCCTTGAGCTTGTGACTGCGCGCGAACGACCAGTCGAACTGGTCGGGTGCCGCGTCGTGGACCTCCTGCGTGCACAGGACGCTGCCGGGACGAGCCACGCCGGTGACGCGGCTCGCCAGGTTGACGGCGTGGCCGTAGTAGTCGCCGGCCCGCTGCAGGGCCGATCCGCACGCGACGCCGGCCCGGAAGCTCGGCAACTCGGCCGCCTGGACGGCCTCGAGCAGCGACAGCGCGACCGACACCACTGCCGCGGTATCGGATGAGACGAACATCGCAGCATCGCCGATCGTCTTGACCAGTCGCACTGGGGGCCGGGTCACGTCGGTCGCGAGCTCGGCCAGCTTGCTCGCGAGGCTGCCGAGCTCCTGGGCCTCGATCTGGGCCCCGAGACGGGTGAACCCGACCATGTCCACGAAGCACACCGTGATCTCCTGGTCGCCCGCGACCTCGCCCGACGCGCGTTCGGCGGAGCTGAGCATCCCGCGGCGGACGCTCTCGGCGAGGTGCTGGCGGTACGCCGCGCGCAGGACGGGATCGATCGCCGGGATCAGCTGCTCGGCCAGCACGGCGAACCGCTCGGCCACCTCGTCCTCGCTGTCCCCGGGCTCGAGGAAGGCGTCCACGAACGCGGCCGCCGTGGTGGCGGCCAGCCGCGACATCCCTTCGCCCAGGACGCGGGTGATCTCGGCGATCGACTCCTCCCCCAGACCCGAGGACAGGAACATGCTGATGGCCTTGGCGGCGTCGACCTCCTCGTCGCCGAACACGGGCTCGTCGGGCCCGGGCTCGGGAAGTCCCAGCAGCCGCCGGATCCGCAGCATCTGCGCGGCCGGAAGGCCACTCTCCTTCGCCAGTTCCTTCGCGGTGTAGCGACCGCCGAGGACGCGCTCGACCAGCAGCAGCGCCAGCCGGTCCTCTTCGATTGCGGCCTCCATCTCCTCGAGCGTGTACCCCTCATCGGCCAGCCGCTCGAGCAGCCGCTCGCGCGCGGCGCGGTCCTCGCCCTCCAGTCCGTCGAGCAGCGTGCTGAAATCCATGGCTGAATCCTCGCGCAAATCGCGTGCTCCCACTACCGCCCGGCCGATCGGCTAGCATCGAACGCCCTCGTGGGTGCGATCCCGGCCAGTGCCGCATATCGCTGTCGCCGGAGCCCCCGCTCAGCCTCCTCCGACCCAAACAGAACGCCCACATGCTCTCGATCCTGATGCCGGTGTACAACGAGCGCGAGCGCGTCGAGCGCGCGATCGCCGAGGTCCTCGACACGCCGCTCCCGACCGACTTCGAGCTGATCGTGGTCGACGACGGCTCCACCGACGGTACGCGCGAGATTCTGCGAGATCTGATTAAGGCCCACCCACCCAAGCGGGTCCGTCTGCTCGAGCACGAGCACAACCAGGGCAAGGGGGCCGCGATCCAGACCGCGCTGTCGCATGCCGAAGGCGAGTTCTCCGCGATCTTCGACGCCGACCTCGAGTACGACCCGACCGACCTCGGTCTGCTCATGCCACCCCTACTCGACGGGCGCACCAACGCCTGCTTCGGCGTACGGGCGTTCGACGGCTACACCAGCCACTCGTTCCTGTTCGTGCTGGGCAACAAAGGCGTCACAACCGCCTGCAACATGCTGTTCAACGTCTACCTGCACGACATCATGACCTGCCACAAGATGATCCGGACCGACGTATTCCGAAGCCTGCCGCTGCGCTCGCCCGGCTTCGCGATCGAGCCCGAGATCACCGCCCGGCTCGTGCAGCGCGGGGAGCGGATCTTCGAGGTCCCGGTGCACTACCGGGCGCGCGCCACGGACGAGGGCAAGAAGCTGACCGCGCTCGACGGCTTCCGAGTACTCGGCACGCTGATGCGGTGCCGGTTCACCCCGAACAGCGCCCCCAACGTTCGAACGTGAGGTTCCGTGCGGGTGGAGGGTCAGGTCCTCACTGAGACTCCCGCCGAGCGGCCGCGGTCTGATGGCAGAGCGCCGTCGCGCTCGCGGCTGCCGGACTGGCACGGCCTGCCATACGCACCGTTCCTGTGGTCGGCGCTGGCCTGCATCGTGCTCGCGGCGATCTCCGCGGCCGTGCTGCCGACGGTCCCCAGCTACGACCCGTGGGCCTGGATCTCGTGGGGACGCGAGGTCACCGATCCCCATCTGAGCTTCGCGATCAGCGGCGGTCCCTCGTGGAAGCCGTTGCCGGTGGTGTTCACGACAGTCTGGGCGCTGTTCGGAAGCACCGCGGCGCCGACGCTGTGGGTAATCACCGCCCGCGCCGGCGGTCTCCTCGGGGTCGTGGCGGCCTACCTGCTCGCATCGCGGCTGATTCGTGGTCCGCGGTGGGCCAAGGTCGCGGCCGGGCTGATCGCGGGCGCCGGCATCGTGATCACCCAGGCGTGGTGGGACGAGATGTTCCGCGGAACCTCCGAGCCGATGCTGATCGCGACCGCGCTGTGGGCGGTTCTGGCCCACCTCGACGGCAGGCGCGGATGGGCCTTCTCGCTCGGCGTCGCCACGTCGCTGATCCGCCCCGAGGCCTGGCCGCTGATCATCGTGTACGCCGGGTGGTTGTGGTTCAAGCAGCCGCGGCTGCGGGTCTGGATCGTGCTCGGGCTGCTCTCGATCCCGGTCTTCTGGTTCGCCCCGCCGTGGATCGGCTCGGGGCAGCCGTTCCTGGCCGCCGTTCACGCCGAGGAGTACAACGGCGACCTCGGCAAGCATCCGCTATTCACCGTTCTCGGGCGCGGCGTGGACATCCAACTGCTACCGGTGCTGGTGGCAGGCGTGGTCGCGGCCGTGTTCGCGTGGTTCGACAAGCCGCGCGACTGGTTGCTGCTGTCGCTCGCCGGCGCGACCGTGGTGTGGTGGGTGATCGTCGTCGGGATGACGCTCGACGGCTATCCGGGCCTCGAGCGCTTCTACCTTCCGGCCGCGGGCATGACGTGCGTGCTCGCGGGCGTCGGCATCGTCCGCCTGGCCCAGCTGGGCGCGAGCGTGGTCCCGGCCGGCCGCACCGCCGTCGCCGTCGGACTGACCGCGGTCCTCGTCGCGATCACGATCCCGTGGGTGGGCGGCCGCATCAACCAGGCCAGCGCCGAGTACCACACCGCCTCGCAGGCCGTCACCCGCCTCGACCAGATGACCGCCGCGGTGGCCGCCGTCGGGGGCCACGCCGGCGTGTTCCCGTGCAAGTCGAGCTTCGCCGCGGTCAACCACAGCGTCCAGACCGCGCTGGCATGGAAGCTGCACGTCACGCTCGGCCGCGTCGGGACCTCGATGCGCCACCAGGGCGTGATGTTCGTCGGCCCACACGACTCGATCGACGGCGTCGCGCCACCGATCGACCACCGGCTGACTCAGCAGCAGTTCATCGCCCAGGTCGGGGCCTGGAGGATGTACCGGATGACCGCGCCCGGCGCCGACACGCGCTGTGTGGGGCGGTGATGGGCCGCCTGCGGCGGCGTCCCGGCTGGCGGGCGCGACCCCAGCCGGACGAGGCTTCCCAGGTCCCACGGACGCCGAGCTAGGGGAATCTTGTCCATGCACGTCTCGAAGCCCCACCCGCGTCGCGCCGGATTCCCAAGCGAGGCCAAGTAACCCGCGATGACCGACGAACCCCGAGGTCCCAGGCGGTCCCCCGAGCCGATCCGCTGCTCCTTCTGCGGCAAGCCCCGCAGCCAGGTCGCGTCGATTGTCGCCGGACCGACGCCCGAGGTCGCGATCTGCAACGAATGCGTCGCCCTGTGTGCAGAGATCGTCTCCAACGAGGGCGCCCCACCTCCCCCCGACGGCCAGGCCGCGTAGCACCCGGGGGAGGCGTCCGGTCCCGGACGCAGAATGGTGTCCGGAATGATCGTGATCGGAATTGACCCCGGCACGGCCAGCACGGGCTACGGCGTCGTCGAGGGCGGTGGTTCGGTCCTGCGCATGGTCGCTGCCGGGGTGATCGAGACCCCCGCAGGGGTCCGGCTCGAGCGCCGGCTGGCCGAGATCCACGGCCACGTCGTCGACCTGTTCGCGAGGCACGCCCCGGATGCGGTCGCGATCGAGGAGCTGTACTTCGGCGCCAATGCCAGGACCGCTTTCGCGGTCGGCCAGGCGCGCGGGGTGGTGCTGCTGGCGGCCGGCCAGCGCGGGATCCCGTCGCGCTCGTACACGCCCCAACAGGTCAAGGGCGCGGTGTGCGGGCACGGCCGTGCCGGCAAGGACCAGGTCGCGCGGATGGTCGCGCGGCTGCTCGGCCTGTCCGAGACACCCTCGCCGGACCACGCCGCGGACGCCCTCGCGGTAGCGATCTGCGAGTGCAACCGCGCGCCGCTCGAGCGGGCGCTCGCGCGGACCGCGACCGGAGCGCGGGCATGATCGCGATGGTGTCGGGCACGGTCGCGGTGCGCCGCGGCGATCACGTCGTCGTCGACACCGGCGGCGTCGGCTACCGCCTCGCCGTCTCGGCGGAGACGCTCCGTCACGTTCCCGCGGTCGGCAAGTCGGTGGCACTGCACAGCCACCTCGTCGTCCGGGACGACGCGCTCGCGCTCTACGGGTTCGCGACCGAGGAGGAGCGCGAGCTGTTCCTGATGCTGATCGCGGTCCAGTCGGTCGGCCCCAAGGTGGCGCTCGCCGTGCTGTCGGGTGGGCCTCCGCGCGACCTGCTCGCCGCGGTCGCCGCCGGCGACACCGCGCGCCTGCAGGCCGCGCCCGGCGTCGGCAAGCGAACCGCCGAGCGGATCGTCTCAGAGCTCCGAGAAAAGGTCGGCGCCACCGCGAGCGCGCCGGCCGTGATCACCGCCGTGCGCAGCGAAGACCCGCGCGCGCTCGCTCGCGACGGACTGCTTGGGCTCGGCTATACCGCGCTCGAGGCCGATGAGCTGCTCGACGGCGCCGAGGGCCAGAAGCCCGAGGATCTGATCGCCCATGCGCTGAGGACGGCGCGCCGATGAGCCCCGTGCGGGAGATTCATCCCGACCGGCCACCGCGGATCCAGGATCCGGAGGAGCTGCCCGACGAGGATCTCGATCGCTCCCTCCGTCCGCGCCGGCTCGTCGACTTCGTCGGCCAGGACGCGCTCAAGGACCAGCTGGCGGTGTCGATCGAGGCGGCCTCGAGCCGCGGCGAGGCGCTCGACCACGTCCTGTTCGCGGGGCCGCCCGGCCTTGGCAAGACGTCGCTCGCCCAGATCGTGGCCGCCGAGCTCGGGGTCCCGTTCGTGCAGACGGCCGGTCCGGCGCTCGAGCGCAAGGGCGACATCGCCGCTTTCCTGACCGCGCTCGAGCCCCGCTCGGTGTTCTTCGTCGACGAGATCCACCGCCTGCCCCGTGCGCTCGAGGAGACGTTCTATCCCGCGATGGAGGACGCCTGCCTGCCGATCACGATCGGTCAGGGGGCCGGGGCGAGCGTGGTCACGATCCCGCTGCCGCCGTTCACGCTGATCGGTGCGACCACACGCGCGGGGCTGATCACCGGCCCGCTCCGCGACCGCTTCGGGATCCAGCATCGGCTCGAGCACTACGGCCCCGATGAGCTCGCGACGATCGTCCGCCGCTCGGCCCGGCTGCTCGAGGTCGCGATCGAGGACGACGGCGCCCGGGCGATCGCCGCGCGGAGCCGTGGCACGCCGCGCGTGGCCAACCGGCTGCTGAAACGTGTCCGCGACTACGCCGAGGTCCGCGGCACGGGCGTGGTCACCGGCGACGTCGCGATCGAGGCGCTCGACCTGCTCGGGGTCGACCACGAGGGACTCGACCGGCTCGACCGCGAGATCCTGCGCGCGATCTGCGAGAAGTTCGGCGGAGGCCCGGTCGGGCTCTCCACGCTGGCCGTGTCCGTCGGGGAGGAGCAGGACACGATCGAGGACGTGTACGAGCCGTATCTGCTCCAGCGGGGCCTGATCGAACGCACGCCGCGGGGTCGCGCCGCCACCAAGCGGGCGTTCGCGCACCTCGGGTTCGAGCCGCCCGGCCCGCTCTCGCTCCTTTAAATGTTCGTGAAGAGGTAACGGGTCGGGTAAAGCGGTCAGGCTATCCTCAGATCGCCAATGAGCCACGAGCATTACTTCATCTGCCCCCACTGTGGGAATCGATCGATAGGGACCGATCGCAACGCCGGTTTCCGCAACGAGGCCCGCGGATGCGAGAAATGCGGATTCGCATACCTCTATGAGCTCCTCGACGACTACTACCCGGCCCCGAACGCAGCGTTCTTCGCGTGCGACTCGGACGCCAGGATCGTCGATTGCGGTCGCGGGTCGTTCGAGCTGACCGGTCTGAAGACCGAGCAGGTGATCGGACGACCGGTCCACGACGTCCTCGGGCTGCGCTTCGACGACGGCACCGACCACGTTCGCACCGCGCTCGAGTGGGAGGTCCGCGTAAAGAGCAAGCCCGTCGAGGTCCACGCCGAACGCGACCTGCCCGCCAAGGCGGTCGCCGACATCTTCCCGGCGTACGACGACGAGGACGGCGGCGTGCTCGTCGTGCTCACGCCAACGAACCATCACTAGGCGCCAATTCGGCTCGGGCGCCACCGTCCACGGTCAAGTACCTCTAGCATCCACCCAGACCGATGACTGATCGCCAGCGAAATGGCTTCATCCTGCTTCTGGTCGTCGGGCTGGTAATTGGCTCGCTCGTCGTGATCGCCGGCATCCCCGGCGCGGTGAAACCCAAGAAGACCGTTCTCGGCCTCGATCTGAAGGGCGGGGTGGAGCTCGTCTACCAGGGACTCCCGAGCGCCCAGACGCCCGTTGTGACCCAGGACGCGCTCCAGCGGGCGGTCGACATCATGCGCAACCGCGTCGACCAGCTGGGCGTCGCCGAGCCCCAGATCCAGACCTCGGGCGGCAATCAGATCACGGTCGGCCTCCCAAACGTGACCGACACCGCACGCGCCGAGGCGGAGGTCGGCACGACCGCCCAGCTGGCCTTCTACGACTGGGAGGCCAACGCGCTCACCCCGAACGGGAAGACGGTCGCCAGCCAGCTCCAGACCCAGGACCCAAGCGCGACCACGATCAGCCAGGGGTCGGGCACAGGCACAAACGGCGCCCCGGGCGAGCCGGGCGCAGGGAGCATGAACCTATACGACGCGGTCACGCTGGCCTCCAAGCAGCCGCCGAGCGCCAGCCCGACCAACTCTCGCATCACCAACCAGTACTACATGTTCGGCGCCCCCGGCAGCGCCGCCTGTGCCGCGGTCGCCAAGGCCAACAACACGGTGCCCGCCGCCGGTGAGCACTGTCTCCTGAACGGGCCCGACGACAGCAGGGAGGCCGTGCTGTCCGGGCTGCCGGCGGGCGTCAGCGCGTCGGACGGCCAGATCCTGGAGGTGCCGCGGGGGACGGTGGTGCTCCAGGCGATCCCGGCGAGCTTCTCAAAGCAGACGCCGATCGGAGATCCGAGCGCCCAGTTCTTCGTGCTCAAGGACGACGTCGCGCTCCGCGGCAGCGATATCACGAATCCCCAGCAGAGCACCAACGGGAGCACGGGCTCGCCGGACGTCTCGTTCGGCTTCAGCGGCAAGGGCAAGAGCCAGTTCCAGGCCGTCACGGCGAACATCGCGCACCGCGGCGACCTCGTCAGCGGCCTCGGCCAGACGCTCAACCAGCACTTCGCGGTCGCGCTCGACAACCAGCTGATCACGGTTCCGTATATCGACTTCAAGCAGTACCCCGACGGGATCAACGGCGACAACGGCGCCGAGATCAGCGGCAACTTCACGATCACCTCGGCCCAGGATCTCGCCAACGAGTTGCGCCTGGGCGCGCTCCCGATCAACCTCAAGCTGATCTCCGAGTCGCAGGTTTCGGCCACGCTCGGCAAGCAGGCGCTCCACAACGGGCTCACCGCGGGCCTCATCGGGCTGTTGGTCGTGATCGTGTTCCTGGTCGCCTACTACCGCGTGCTCGGCGTGATCGCGACCTTCGGGCTGCTGATCTACGGGATCTACTTCTACGCGCTGATCAAGCTGATCCCGATCACGCTGACGCTGCCGGGCATCGCGGGACTGATCCTCACGATCGGCGTCGCCGCCGACGCGAACATCGTGATCTTCGAGCGCGTCAAGGAGGAGATCCGCAACGGCAGATCGATCCGCCAGGGGATCGTGACCGGCTACAAGAAGGGCCTGACCGCGATCATCGACGCGAACGTGGTGACGATCATGACCGCGTTCATCCTGTTCGTGCTCGCCACCTCGGACGTTCAGGGGTTCGCGTTCACGCTCGGGATCGGCGTGTTCGTGTCGCTGTTCACGGCCGTGATGGCCACGCAGGCGATCCTGAGCACGATGGGCAGCTCGCGGATGATCTCGAGCCCGGCGATGCTCGGGGCGGGCGGCGAGAAGCGCACGTGGAAGTTCGACTTCATGGGGGCCTCGAAGTACTTCTTCACGATGTCGGGCGTGATCCTCCTGATCGGCGCGCTCGCGATCGGCGGCAAGGGCCTGAACCTCGGAATCGACTTCACCTCCGGGACCCGGATCACGGTCGGGCTCGAGCAGGCCGCGAGCCAGCAGCAGGTCTCCCAGCTCCTGAGCTCTCAGGGAGTGTCGAACCCGCAGGTCCAGAAGGTCAGCGGCTCCAAGACCTTCGGGGCCAACGCCTACCAGATCTCGTTCAAGACGCTGCCCTCAGGAGGAAGGGAGAAGCTCCAGACGGCGCTCCAGAGCAAGTTCGGGATCGCCGGCAACGGCAAGGACTTCCAGTACAACTCGGTCGGCCCGACGTTCGGGAGGACGGTCGCCAACAGCGCCGTGATCGCGATCATCGCGTCGCTGCTCGTGATCGCCGCCTACGTGGCGCTCCGATTCGAGTGGAAGTTCTCGATCCCGGTGATGATCGCGCTCGCGCACGACCTGCTCATCACGAGCGGCGTCTACGCGTTGACCGGGCGCCAGGTGACGACCGCGACGGTGGCCGCGCTGCTGACGATTCTCGGTTATTCGATGTACGACACGATCATCGTGTTCGACCGAGTGCGAGAAAACATCCCGAGAATGCCGCGCGCCGCGTTCTCCCAGATCGTCAATCGCTCGATGTCCGAGGTGCTCACCAGGTCGATCGCGACGACCTCGTGCACGCTGATGCCGATCATCGCCCTGCTGCTGTTCGGCGGCACGGCCGGGTCCACCGAGTTGACCGACTTCGCGTTCGCGCTGCTCGTCGGCGTGGCCTCGGGCGCGTATTCGTCGATCTTCATCGCGTCGCCGGTGCTCACGCACTGGAAGGAACGCGAGCCTCAGTACCGCCACCGCCGCGAGCGGATCGAGTCCGAGCTCGGGTACGTGCCCGCGTACGCCACCACCGCCGCCGACGTGGAGCCGACGCCGCGCCGCGCCAGGCGTGCCGACCGGCTGACCGAGCTCTCGCCCGAGGGCGTGTCCGCGGCCGAGTTCGAGGAGATGAAGCGCGACCTCGACCTCGAGCTCGCCGAGGAAGATCGTCAGCGCGGCCGCACCTCGACCTTGACCAAGCGGCTTGCCCGTAGCGTCGAGGACGACGATGCCGCTGCGGCCGAGGCGCCCCAGTCGCAGAGGCCGCGCTCACAGTCTGGGATCACGCGGCGCTCGAGGCGGTCAGACGGCGGCACCGGTCGCGCCGGCCCCGGTCGCGGCGGATCGGAGCGCGCCGGCAACGGCGCCCCGAAGCCGCCGCAGCAACAGCCGCCGCAGCAACAGCCGCCGCGGCAACAGCCGCCGCAGCAACAGCGGCCACCGCAGCAGAGGTCACCGCAGCAACGGCCAGAGCAGGAGCCCGAGGCGCAGGAGCCGCCCGCCGACAACGTGACGCCGGCGCCGGACATCGCCGAGAACGAGGGCATGGCCCCCACGTCCAAGCGGCCGCAGAAGCCGAGAAGCCGGAACCGCCGCCACGGGAGACGCCGCTAATGGCCGTGCTCGCCTGGGGCATGATGGGGCTGGCCATCTGGCACTTCACCATCTGGCTGCCCGATCACTTCTGGGGCGGCATCGTGGGCGCCCTGGTCGGCGCGCTCATCGGCGCGGTGTTCGTGGCCTGGGCGATCCATGGGTTCTCGGTCCCGTCGCGCCACGACACCGATCTGGTCACGGCGCTCGAGGCGATCCCGGGCACGCTGATCGGGCTCGCGGTGATCTGGTTCGAGGGCCTGCGGCGCGAGCGCGCCGGCGGTCTCGGGCCCGAGATGGCCTGAGCCGGTAGATCGTCAGTCGTCCAATCCGGGCCGCCCGTCAGGTTCCGGGCAGCTCGCGCCTCGAGACGCGGGCACCTGGGCGTGAGCCGCGGTGGCGGCGCCGGCGGCGGGGACCTGGGGGTGACCCGCGGTGGCCGCGCGCGGGCGGGCACCTGGGGGTGCCCCGCGGTGGCCGCGCCGGCGGCCGTCCCGACCTGCATCAGGTGACATTTGACGCCAGGGCGCGTGACCGTGGCAGATCGTGCATGCGGGGCATGCGCCGTCTGACGCGGTCCGCCGAGTCCGCGTTCATGTCAGGTTAGGCAGGTCCCCGCCCCAAATTCCTGTATTACACGACAATCGACGTCGTTCGCCGCGACGTTGCCGAGTAACGCGTGATTATCGTGCACTACTCGGCAAGCTCCAGCTGCTGCGCGCCAACTGTCGCGCTATGCACGGTGCGACCGCCGCCGCCACCGCCTGGCGCGACCGCCACCGCCTGGGGCGACCGCCACCGGTCAGTTCGGATGCCCGGCGTTCGGTTCGCCTGCCGATCCCTTCGCCCGGGCGCCAACGCCGACCGAGCTGCCGGCAATTCAAGCGGTCACGCCGCGCGGACGGCGGCATTTGGTTCCAATTCTGCGACGGCGCGCAACGATTTGATCGCGGTTTGGGCGGTCAGCGGACGGTTCCGTCGGGGCCGCTTCATACGCTGCCGCCATGCCCGAGGCAGCCCTCCTTCGCTCAGAGTCGGTCGAGCTTCCCCGCCCGGACGTAGCCCTCCGTGCCGTACCGGACCGGCTGCCGCAGCCGCCGGCGCTCGACATCCCCACCTACGACCTGCCCGCCGCGCTCGCGCTGGAGCGGGAGCTGGGCGTCAGCCACGTGCTTGCGCAGGTGCTCGTCCGCCGCGGGCTGTCCGACGTGGGCGCCGCGCGGGCGTTCCTCGAGCCGAGCGAGGGCCACGACCCGGGCGCATTCGCCGGCATCGACCGCGCGGTCGCGCTGATCGAGCGCCACATCCGCGACCGCGCTCGGATCGTCGTCCACGGCGACTACGACGTCGACGGCGTGTGCGCCACGGCGACGATGGTCCGCGCGCTCCGTGCCCTCGGGGCGGACGTCGGCTGGTACCTGCCCGACCGGCTTACGGACGGCTACGGGCTCTCGCCGGACACCGTGAAGCGGCTCGCCGCGCGGGGCGCGAGCCTCCTCGTAACGGTCGACTGCGCGATCACCGCGGTCGACGAGGTGGCCGCCGCGCGCGCGGCCGGCCTGGACGTGGTGGTCTCCGACCATCACGCGCCGCGGGCGGACGGGCGGCTGCCGGACTGCGAGATCGTCCATCCGGCGGTATGCGGGTATCCGTGTCCAGACCTGTGTGGTACCGGTGTGGCCTACAAGCTCGCGCAGGCGCTGGGCGCGCCGGGAGCCGAGGACGACATCGAGCTGGTGGCGCTCGCCACAGTCGCGGACCTGATGCCGCTCGCCGGCGAGAACCGGAGGCTCGTCCGCGAGGGGTTGCGGGCGCTATCGCGGACGTCGAGACCAGGGCTGCGCGCGCTGATGAAGGTCGCGAAGGTCGACCCGAGCGCGATCGACACCGGCACGCTCGGATTCCGGCTCGCGCCGCGGATCAACGCCGCCGGCAGGCTGCGGCGCGCCGACGCGGGCCTCGAGCTGCTGCTTACCGGCGACGAGGGGCGCGCCGGCGAGATCGCGTCCGAGCTCGACAGGTTGAACGCCGAACGCCGGGCGGTCGAGCAGCGGATCGTGTGGGAGGCTGAGTCCCAGGTCGCCGATCAGGTCGCCGACGGTGGCGAGCGGTTCTCGTACGTGCTCGCCGGCGAGGGATGGCATCCGGGCGTCGTCGGGATCGTGGCCTCCCGCATCGTCGAGCGTCATCACCGGCCCGTCGTGGTGGTCGCGCTCGAGGAGGACGTGGGCTCGGGCTCGGCGCGGAGCATCCCCGGGTTCGATCTGCTCGGGTCGCTGCACGCGTGTGCCGAGCACCTCGAGCGTTACGGCGGCCACCGCGCGGCGGCTGGGATGACGATTCGTCGGGATCGGATCGACGGCTTCCGGGAAGCGCTCGAGCGGCACGCCCGGGAGGTGATCCTTCCCGAGATGCTGGTAGCGCGCGAGCGGGTCGACGCGATCGTGTCCGGCTGCGACCTCGGACTCGAGCTGGCCGAGGAGCTCGAGAAGCTGGAGCCGTGCGGCATGGGCAACCCACGCAGCCGACTGCTCGTGCCCGGGGCGCGGCTGCGCGACCCGCGGCCGATGGGGGACGGGCGCCATCTGCGGTTCGTCGTCGGTTCGGGCGGGGCGAGCGCGCGGGCGGTCGCGTTCGGGTGCGACGGACAACTCGGCGTCGACGTCGAAGTTCCGGTCGACGCGACGTTCCGCCTCGAGCGGAACTTCTGGAACGGGGCGGTCGAGCCGCGCCTTGTTCTCGGGCACGCCCGACCGTGCGCGCCTGACCCGATCGAGGTGCTCGGCGAGCCCGACGACTACCTGGCCGCGGCGCTCGGGGACGGCGAATCCGACGGTCCGCCCAAAGCGGCGGTGCGCGACGGCGATCTCGACGTTCCGCCGGGCCTCGAGGTTGCCCCCGGCGCGGCGCGGGCGGGCGATCGAACGATGCTCGACTGCCGGGGCCAGAGCCCGCTGGCGGTCCTGCACGACGCGATTGCGGCCGGAGGCCAGGTCCTCGCCGTCTGCGCCGATGCGCCACGTCGGTTGACCGGGCTGCGCGCCCGGATCGGCGGTTTCGCGCTGGTTTCGTACTGCGCGCTCGTACGCGACCCCGGGTTGGGGGAGCGCTTCGGGCACGTCGTCGCGCTCGATCCGCCCACGTGCGCGGCGGACAGAGACGCGCTGGCCGTTGGGCGTGGTTTCACCCATTTGGCGTGGGGCGAGGCTGAGCTACGCTTTGCGCAGCAGATGCACGAGCTGGAGTACGGTTTGCGGGCTTCGCTCGTGGCCTTCTACCGGAGCCTCAAGCTACGGGGGAGGGTGGCCGGTGAGGAGCTCGAGCACCTGCTTCGCGGCGACGGCCCGCACCCCCGACCGGCTCGGCTGGCGGGACGGCTGATCAAAGTGCTCGCGGAGCTGGAGCTCGTCAGCCTCGACCGGGATCTGCCGGCCCTGGCGATCGTGGGCGCCGCGCCGACGGCGCTGGAGCGCTCCCCGGCTTACAGGGTCTACGCTCAGCGGTACGAGGACGGTCAAAGATTTCTGAGCAGCGCAAATCATCTTCCAGGAAGTTGAGCCGGGCCCGGCAGGCGGACGGGGACGGTTCGACCGGCCGCGACGACGGGTCCGGGTCCGCGCTGTTCGCCGCCCAGCGGCCTCCGATCGATCGGGTTGCGCCTGCAGACGGAAACGGCGATGTTGTCGAACGCGCCGAGCTGACGCCGGCCGAGCGGCGGCTGCTCGGCGACCTGTTCGCGATCGTCGAGGAGCACGCGCACGAGTCCGCCGCCACGATCGACCGCGACCGGGTCGAGGAGGCGTTCGTGTACGCGTGCGCGCACCACGCCGACCAGCGCCGTCGCTCGGGCGAGGACTTCATCGTCCACCCGGTCGGCGTGGCCAAGATCTGCGCGGGGATGCGCCTCGACACCGAGACGCTGTGCGCCGCGCTCCTCCACGACACCGTCGAGGACACCTCAGCCTCGCTGGACGAGGTGCGCGAGGCATTCGGAGAGGAGATCGCCAGTCTCGTCGACGGCGTCACCAAGCTCACCGGGCTGACCTTCCAGTCGCGCGACGAGGCCCAGGCTGAGAACTACCGCAAGATGATGGTGGCGATGGCCACGGACATCCGGGTCATCCTGATCAAGCTCGCCGACCGCCTGCACAACATGCGCACGATCGGCGCGATGGCCAAGCAGAAGCAGATCGAGAAGGCCCGGGAGACGCTCGACATCTACGCCCCGATCGCCCACCGGCTCGGTATCCACGCGATCAAGTGGGAGCTCGAGGACCTCGCCTTCCAGACCCTGCACCCGCGTAAGTACAACGAAATCAAGGGGCTTGTCGCGCAGCAGCGCGCCGAGCGCGAGCGGTACGTCAACCAGGCCGCAGGCTACGTGAACAAGGAGCTCGAGGAGCTCGGCATCCACGCCGAGATCTCGGGCCGCGCCAAACACTTCTACTCGATCTACGCCAAGATGACCAAGAAGGGGCGCGAGTTCAACGAGATCTACGACCTGACCGCGATGCGGGTGATCGTCGGATCGGTCAAGGACTGCTACGGCGCCGTCGGCGTGATCCACTCGCTGTGGAAGCCGCTACCGGGGCGGTTCAAGGACTTCGTGGCCATGCCCAAGTTCAACATGTACCAGTCGCTCCACACGACCGTGATCGGGCCCGAGGGACGCCCGCTCGAGATCCAGATCCGCACCAGGGAGATGCACGATCTCGCCGAGTACGGGATCGCGGCCCACTGGATGTACAAGGACGGCAGTAGGGCCCAGCCCCGCGGCGACGGCGCCGCCGGGCCGCCGGCGTCCGACACCAAGCTCAAGTGGCTCCGCTCGCTGCTCGACTGGCAGCAAGAGGAGGCGGACCCGCGCGAGTTCATGGAGACCCTCAAGGTCGACCTGTTCGAGGACGAGGTGTTCGTGTTCACGCCCAAGGGCGAGGTCAAGTCGCTCGCCTCCGGCGCGACCCCGCTCGACTTCGCCTACGAGATCCACACCGACGTCGGCCACCGGTGCGTCGGCGCGAAGGTCAACGGCAAGATCGTCCCGCTGTCCTATCAGCTGCGGTCAGGGGACATCGTCGAGGTGCTGACGTCCAAGCGCGAGCGCGGTCCGTCGCGGGACTGGCTGGCGCTCGTGAAGACGACGCGGGCGCGCAACAAGATCAAGGCGTGGTTCAAGGCCGAGTCGCGCAAGGACTCCGAGCACACCGGGCGCGAGCAGTTGCAGGACGCGCTGAGAAAGCAGGGGCTGCCGGCGCAGAAGATCGTCGGCTCACCGCTGCTCGCCGACGTGATCCGCGAGATGGGCTTCCGCAAGGCGGACGACTTCTACATTGCGCTGGGGGGCGCCAAGATCTCGGCCAAGGTCGTCGTCAACAAGATCATGCAGCGCCTCAAGCAGGGCGAGGCGGCGGAGTCCGAGCCGACGGCGGCCGACGACCTTCTGAAGACGCGCCGGCGCCGGTCCCGCGCCACCACGACCTCGTCCCGATTCGGGATCTCCGTCGAGGGCATCGACGAGGTCATGCTGCGGATGGCCAAGTGCTGCCGCCCGGTCCCGGGCGACCCGATCGTCGGCTACATCTCGCTCGGCCGCGGGATCACGATCCACCGCGAGGACTGCCCGAACGTGGCCGTGCTGAAGAAGGATCCCGAGCGGTTCACCCCGGTGTCCTGGGACGGCGATCCCGAGACGTCGTTCCGGGTCGAGATCGAGGTCGACGGCTGGGATCGCCACCGGCTGCTGGAGGACATGTCGCGGACGTTCGCCGAGACCGGCATCAACATCCTCGAGGCCCGGTGCATCGTCAATCACCCGATGGTCAAGAACCGGTTCGTGGTCGAGGTCGGGGACACGCGGTCGCTCGACCAGGCGATCAACCGGCTCCGCAACATCGACGCGGTGTTCGACGCCTACCGGGTGACCCCGGCCGCGGCGTAAGGGCGAGCGTGGGCGTCATCCACCGCCGGTCTTCTGGCGGCGGCTGGGACGGCGTCCACCCGCAGAACTACGACGATCCGTCACTCGCCGGCGTACGCAAGCACGAGCTGATCGGCGAGCCCGAGGGCGCCAGTCAGTACCGGATGCGGTACTTCGAGGTACCGCCCGGCGGACGGACCGCGCGCGAGCGCCATCCCCACGATCACGGCGTGATGATCGTCGCGGGGCGGGCGCGGGTCACGCTCGGGGACGCGGTCCACGAGGTCGGTGTGGGCGACGTCGTGTACGTCGCCGGCGACGAGCTCCACTGCTTCGAGGCGGCCGGGGACGAGCCGCTCGGATTCGTCTGCGTGGTCGGGCCGCGGCCGCAGGCCTAGCGTCCTACGGCCGCAGGCCTAGCGTCCTACGGCCGCGGGCCTAGCGTCCTAGATCGGGAGGTGGCTTTCGTTGCGGCGGGGGTGGCTGTCCCGGCGGGGTTGGGTGGCGCGGCGGGGGTGGGTGGCGTGGCCGCGGGTCGATCCGCACCGTACGCGGCTTGCCACCTCGGAGCTTCGAGATCACGACCGCCTCGCCGGTCGGGAGCGCCTTGATCTCGTTCGGGTCGACGACGAAGCGTTCGACCTGCCGGCGCGTGCCGCGGGTCCCGTAACCGCCGATCAGCGGGCCGCCGGTTTGATACGTCCGGTCCCAGACCATCTCGGTACCCGCGATCTGGGCGATCGTCAGCGCCGAGCGTGGAACCTCCTGACGGTGCACGATCTTGACCGCGGTGACACCGAGCACGAGGTCCTGGAGGCCGGCGGCGGCCCGCTCGAGATCGGCGAGCTCCTGGGTGGCGACGAGCACCTGCATTCCGGACTCCCGGCCGCGCGACAGAAGCGCCGCCACGTGATCGCTGCTGAGTCCCGAGAACTCGTCGATTCCGATCATCGCCGGCTCGATTGACCGTCCGCGAGACGGCTCGTACAGCCGATCGCCCGAGGCCGCGACGAGGTCCTGGACCGCGAGCGTCCCGATCTGGGCGGCGAGCTGCCCGTACCTGCTCGAGTTGAGGCTGAACACGACCACCTCGGGGCCAGACAGCGTCGTGCGTAGATCGATCGTCCGGCCGATCACGCCCGATGGCGGCTCGAGAAACCGACCGGTATGCGACTCGGTCAGGACGGCGAGTCGCGTCTGGAGCCCGCGGATCGCGCTGTACTGATCAGGCGTCAGCGCCGCGAGGTAGTCCTGCGTTCGCTCCCGGAGCGGGCGGTCGAGGCTGCGCAGCGAGCTCGCGAGCCGGCGCGGATCCATGAGCGCGACTACCTCGGACAACGTGGGCGGACGTTCCGGGTGGATGTGGCCGGCGACCTGCAAGACCGTCTGTACGTAGCGTTCGGCAGCCCGCTTGTAGTGCGGCTCGGTGAACCGCTCGGTGGTGATCAGCTTGTCCTTGAGCTCGGTGGCGTTGCCGTGCGCGAGCGGATTCCAGTGCGCCCCGCCGTCGATCGTCCAGACCGTGATCGGTCGCCCGGCGGCGGCCGCCGACTCGGCGAGCACCCGCACGAAAGCCGGTGACCCCTTCATATCCACCGCCACCACCGGGCGGCCCCGCTGGATTTGGTGGGAGAGAATCGCGAGTAGCGTGGTGGTCTTGCCGGCGCCGCTCGCGCCCAGGATCAGCCCATGCGCGGCCAGGTCGTCCTCGCGAAGGGCGACGGGCCGCCCTCGCCGGTCCACGCCGAGCGCGATCATTCCCTCCGTGCCCTGCTGGTGGCCGAACCGGCGGGCGGCCAGGCGCGCGGCGCGAGCTGTGGTCACCGCGGCCATCGCGAACAGGAGCGCCCCAGCGAGTCCGACGGCGGAGACGAGCAACGCCGCGAACGCCACGACCGTCAGGAACCGGAGGAGTCCATCCCGGGACGCCGGCGGCCTCATCGACCGACCTCGGCCGCCCGCTCTCGAATCGCCGATCGGCTCGCGCACGGCGGGGTCGAGACGGTGAAGCGCACGCGCCGGATCGCGACGAGCTCGGACACGCCGAGCCTCCGGGCCGCGTTCCGGACCGAGGTGGCGAGCGCGGCCCGCTCGACCAGGTAGACGACGCCGTCGAAACGGGGATCGGCGCCGTAGCCGCCCAGGATCGTCTCGAGACGAGTCCGCGTCTTGGGCGTCAGCTCGAGCTCGAGCGCGATCCGCCGGCCGCCGCTGGTGCGGAGGATCAGATCGGGATAGTGGAGCCGCTCGCGGCCGTGGGGACCGAACCCGCCCAGCCTGACTCCGGCCGTGGTGTCATCGGCTGCGGGAGCATCGGCTGCGGGAGCGTCGTCCGCCGCGCGGGCGCCGTCAAGTGAGCGGAGCCGGCGCTCGCCGATGATCTGGTTGACCGGGCCGAACGCTCCGCCGCGGGCGGCGAGCCACAACCACGCGACCCCGACGTCGTGTCGGTAGGAGCGAAGGTCGATCTGCGGCGGAGGGAGGGAGCTCCCGATCACGCCGAGGCCCCGTCGGGTGATCCGGTACCAGGACGGCGCGCCGGGAACGGCCGGCTCGCGCTTGAGCAACTTGGCGTCTACCAGTCGGCTCAAGCGGGCCGCGGCAGTGCCGGCGGAGACGTCGAGCAGGACTGCCGCGTGTGCGGGCAGCGCAAGGCGGTGCTCGGACAGGAACGACAGGAGCTCGACGTCGCGTTCGGTGAGGCGAGCGGTCACGAGGATAAGAGCCTCGAGCGGCCCGGAATTCACCCCCCAATCCCTCGAAACCCCGGCCCCGGCAGGACTCGGCTACCCGCCGGGCAGGACTCCCTCGGCCACCGGCCGCGGAGTGACTACACCCTCCCGGGCGACTCGGCTACAGGCCGGGGTGCGGGAGCGAGCTCGTGCTGACGACCTGAAAGTCCTGGCCGGTCAGGCGGTCGAGCAAATGCAGCGCGTCGTTGTTCCAGTGCGGATCGGGCGCGCCCGAGATGTACCAGGGCGAGCCATTGTCGGCGAGGATCATCCCGTAGCGCTTGAGCGCTTCGGCCACGACACGCGCCTGGTGGGGGAGCCCCGAGATGCTTACGCGAGCCTTGAGCCGGACACGGAGGCCCATCGGCGGAAGGTTCGGTCCGCTGCATGTCGACGCCTCGTGGCGGGCGGGATACACGTATCGCGCCGCGGTGCACGGCGCGGTGAAGCGGAGCGCGTGGTCGATCCCGCCGGCGGCGATGTCGCTGTACCGGGCGAGCCCGGGGAGGATAGGAAGGCCGGCGGCGTCGGCCGAGGTCCAGGTGGCAGGCCGCAGGTGGTTCGAGCGCAGGTTGAAGATCGCGCCCGAGCCCGCGCTCCAGCGTAGGCCGTGGTCGTGCGGGTAGGCCGCGTACAGCTCGTAGTCGGTGCAGGTGTTGCGGTCGACAACGATCACGTGACGATCTCCGCTCGAGCTGTAGCCACCCTCGATCGGGACGCCCTGCGGCAGCGGGTACGGGCCTTTGTCCGACTCTGAGGCGTACTGGAACGTGACCGGCACCCTGTGCGTGTTCGACCCGACGACCGTGTACGGAATTCCGATCGGCTCACCGTCGTACAGCCCCGACCCGAAGTCGGGGTGGACCGGATCATTCAGGCCGATGCGCGCGATCAGGTTCGCCGAGTTTTTGGCCACCGGCAGCCTGTCCACCCGCTGGTTCCAGGGGTTATTGGCGGGGAAGATCGGGCAGTCGGGCGCGCTGGCGAGCGGGTGGGCGGACACGAGCGCCGGCGCCCCGACGAACGCCGCGGCCACGGCGAGCGGAACGGAGGCGACCGCGAGCGGCAGGCGGGGGATGGCGGCGGCCGCGCGGCGCATCGGTCAGGAGACGACCGCGATGCCGGCCGGCCTAACGCCGAACTCGGCCTCGTCGACCTCTCCGAGGTAGTCCCCGTCCACCTGGATCGGGAGCGGACGGTCGTCCCGCGACCGAACGCGCAGGCCGTGCACCCCCGAGAACGGATGGACGTGGCGGTGGCGGCTCACCTTGAGGTGGCTGGAGAAGGCGCGTCCGATGATCGTCGGCACGTCGGTGGGCCAAGCGCGGTCGAGGACCACGCCGGCGAGGTCGCCGCTGGTCAGAGTCGCGCCCTCGGCGATATCCACGGGCCTGGCACCGAAGTACGTGTACGGCGTCGAGTTCTGAACGATCACCGTGACCCCGGCCAGCGTCTCCTCGCCGATCTGCGCCTCGAGCCGGGGCGGATGCACCAGGTAGCGCCGGTTGAACGTACCCACGCCCGTCACGGTGTAGTACCACTCGCCGAACCTCGCCTTCAGGTTCGGGTGCGCGTCGACCCGCTCGACCACGCTGGCGTCGAGGCCGACCCCGGCGGAGAACAGGAACTTGCGCCCGTTCACCGACCCGAGATCCACCCGCCGCGGTCGCCAGTCGTCGGCCATCAGCAACAGATGCTCTGTGGCGTCGACCACGTCGTTCGGGATCCCGAGCATCCGGCAGTACACGTTCGCGCGGCCACCCGGAAGGCAGCACAGCGGCGTGCCCGACCCCGCGAGGCCGTTCGCCGCCTCGTTGACGGTCCCATCGCCGCCGAAGGCGACGACCACGTCGTAGCCCTCCCGCGCCGCTTCCCGGGAAAGCTCGGTCGCGTGGCCACGGGAGTCGGTGTCGATCGCGTCCACCTGATAGCGGCCCCGCAACGCGTACACGACGAGGTTCTTCAGCCGGTCGGAGACCGTGGTCGCGTACGGGTTGACGATGATCAGCATGCGCCGGCTGGGCGCGGGCGACGACAGCGCCAGCGTCGCCTCCAGGCGCTCGAGCGGATCAGCGGACGTCGCAGCCATGCCGACGCTTCAACACCGGGCAGGCGAGATCGTTACGCCGCGCAAAATGCTCCGCCACCCCCGAGCGCCACCGGCCACCCACCGCATCCCGGGCCGCCGGCACCCCGAGACACCCCTGGGACTCAAGCCGGCTCGAAATCTGGCGATCGTCTGCATATAATTCGTTGCACATAGCTGTACGCATCCAGAGGGGTGGAGGGACTGGCCCTATGAAACCCCGGCAACCTCCCGAAAGGGGAAGGTGCCAATTCCATCAGGCTCCAACGACAAGCCTGGGAGATGTGGATAGGGCGGTTCCTGGACCTCCGACCACTGACCCCGGCGGAGGTTTTTTCATATATGCCGCCAGAGTCTCTTCGCTGTAAAGAATGCAAGACAACCTACCCGCTCGACGCGAGGTACGTGTGCGAGCGGTGCTTCGGGCCGCTTGAGGTGGCCTACGCGCCGCGGGCTTCGACCGATCCGGAGGCGCTGAAGCGGAGGATCCAAGCCGGTCCCCATTCGCTGTGGCGCTATAGCGATTTCCTGCCGGTGCAGGCGCCGCCGCGCGGCGTGCTCCCGGCGGGCTACACCCCGCTGCTGCGCGCCGAACGGCTGGCGGAGCAGCTCGGACTGGGCGAGGTGTGGATCAAGAACGACGCGGCCAACCCGACGCACTCGTTCAAGGATCGCGTCGTCTCGGTGGCGCTCGCCCGCGCCCGCGAGCTCGGATTCCAGACGGTCGCCTGCGCGTCCACCGGCAACCTGGCAAACGCGGTGGCGGCGCACGCCTCCGCCGCCGGCCTCGAGTCCTACGTGTTCGTGCCCCACGACCTCGAGGAGCAGAAGGTCCTCGCGACCGGTGTGTACGGAACGAACCTGGTGTCGGTGCGCGGTAACTACGACGACGTCAACCGCCTGTGCACGGAGCTCGCCGGCGAGCACGAGTGGGCGTTCGTGAACATCAATATGCGTCCCTACTACGCCGAGGGGTCGAAGACGCTCGCGTTCGAGACCGCCGAGCAGCTTGGCTTCGAGCTCCCCGACACGGTGGTGGCGCCGATCGCGTCAGGCTCGCTGTTCACCAAGATCGCGCGCGGGTTCGAGGAGTGGCTCGAGCTGGGGCTGATCGAGGGCGAGCTGCCGACCTTCCACGGCGCTCAGGCGGCGGGCTGCTCGCCGGTGGCGACGGCCTATGAGGCCGGGCAGGACTTCTGCCGCCCGGTCAAGCCGGACACGATCGCCAAGTCGCTGGCGATCGGCAATCCGGCCGACGGGCCGTACGCGCTCGACCTGGCGCGGCGTACCGAGGGCTTGATCGAGTCAGTGACCGACGACGAGATCCGCGAGGGCGTCAAGCTGCTGGCCCGGACGACGGGGATCTTCACCGAGACGGCCGGCGGGGTCACGGTGGCGGTGCTCGCCAAGCTGGCGGCGCGCGGAGCGATCGACCCGGGCGACCGAGTCGTGGCGTACATCACCGGCGAGGGCCTGAAGACGCTCGACGTCGCGCGCGGGACGTTCGAAGCCTGGGAGATCGAGCCGACGCTCGACTCGTTCGAGCAGGCCGCCGAACGACTCGTCGCCGTGGCGTGATAACACTGCACGGCAATGGCAATCACGGTCAAGATCCCCACCCAGCTGCGTGCCGCGACCGACGGCGAGGCGACCGCGGACGTCCAGGGCTCGACCGTCGGGGAGGTGCTCGACGCGCTGTATGAGCGCTACGGCGAGCTGCGTCACCGCATCGCCGAGGACGGCGGCCTGCGCCGGTTCGTCAACGTGTACGTCGGTGGCGAGGACATCCGGTTCCTCGACGGCCTCGAAACGCCGGTCGCCGACGGCGACGAGGTGACGATCCTGCCGGCGGTCGCCGGCGGCTGAGCCGCCGGCGCGCTGGAGTTACTGCGGGGTGCGCTGGCGGTCGCCGGCGCACTCAGGCTGCTCGCTTTATGTACCGGGTGCGCTCACGGTCGCCCGCGCACCCGCGCCGACTCCGACCGGGCAGCTGACGCCCGTTCCCCCGAGGCCGCAGTAGCCCCAGGGGTTCTTCTCGAGGTACTGCTGGTGGTACTCCTCGGCGTAGTAGAACGGCCCGGCCTCGGCGATCTCGGTCGTGATCTCGCCGTGCCGCGCCTGGCGCAGGCGCTCGGCGAACGCGTCGCGGGTCGCCTCGGCGACCTGACGCTGCTCGTCGGTCGCGTAGTAAATCGCGGAGCGGTACTGGGTGCCGACGTCGTTGCCCTGGCGCATGCCCTGAGTTGGGTCGTGGCTCTCCCAGAACAGCCGGAGGATCTCCTCGTAGCCGGTCTTCGCAGGATCGAACACGACCAGGACCGCCTCCGCGTGACCGGTGCGCGCGGAGCACACTTCCTCATATGTCGGGTTGGGCGTGATCCCACCCGCGTAGCCGACTGCGGTGGTGTAGACCCCCGGGGCCTGCCAGAAGACGCGCTCGGCGCCCCAGAAGCAGCCCATCCCGACGATCGCCTGCTCGACGCCCTCGGGAAACGGAGGCTTCAACGGCGATGCCAAAACGGCATGACGCGCCGGGACCGGCATCTCGGCCTCGCGCCCGGGTAGCGCGCGGTCCGCTTCGATCATCGTCATCCTGCTTCTAAGTCCGAACATGTCTCAGAGGGTACCCAGGGGCCGCCGTCCGACAGGTGAACGCCGGGGAAACGCCGCGGTCGCGTCCACGCAAGCGATGAAGCTCCTGGGACGTTGCGCAAACGCTCCCCCAACCGATGAATTCCGGGCAAACGCTGCGCTAACTTTGCGCTATGAGCGGTAAGCGCCGTCGGGTCCCCTCGCGGAGAGCACTACTCCTGGCGCTCGCGATGCTGGTTCCCGGGATCCCGATCGCCGTCGGCGTGGCAATCGGGCTGCAGAAGCCCGGCGCCGGCGCAGCCGCCACCACCGTCGCCGGGTTCACGCCTGTCGGGCAGGACGCCACCGCGGCGACGACCACTGTGCCGAAGCCGAAGCCAAAGCCGAAAGTCCCCGGCGTCCCCGGCGGCTCGGGCGCGCTCGTTGCTCGCATCGTCCATCCCACGGCGCTCCGCGTGTCGCCGAGCCCGGGCGCCCACTCGATCGCGAGGCTCCTCACCAAGACCGAGTTCGGCTCGCCCGAGGTGCTGTGGGTCGTCAACCACGCGCCAGGCTGGCTTGGCGTAATGACGTCGCAGGCGGGAAACGGGCGGGTCGGTTGGATTGCGCAGAGCGCGGTCTCGCTAAGCCGCGAGTCGTGGAAGCTCGAGGTCTCGCTTGGCGCCCGCCGGCTGACCGTGCTCGACGACGGGAAGGTCGTGGTCCGCTACACCGTCGCGGTCGGCACCGGCGGCGCGCCGACGCCCACGGGGCGGTTCGCGGTCACCGATCGCCTCGTCACCGACGATCCCGCCGGTCCCTACGGCTGCTGCATCCTCGCGCTGTCGGCCCACTCCCCCCACGCGATCCAGGGATGGACTGGGGGAACGCGGATCGCGATCCACTCGACCCCGGACAGCGGGAGCATCGGCGAGGCCGCCAGCCACGGCTGCGTCCGCGTCACGCTCGCCGAGGGGCGCTGGCTCCTCGCCCACATCCCGCTCGGAACGCCCACGCTGATCAGCAGCTGAGGACGCGGATATGCGTGATCGCTGTCTGCGTAGCCCAGAGGAGGGCCGGCGCGCGATCGGAACGGACGCAGACCAGGGTGCGGACCAGGGTCTCCGCGGAAGCGACTGGAGAGGCGAGGAGGCAGGCTTTCGGCGTCGTCAAGTAGAGGGAGCCACATGTCTCTTACCACCGACCGGACGGCCGCTTCGGCGACCCGCCCCTTCCACATTGACTTCCCGCCCGAGGGCTTGGAGGACCTGCGGCGCCGACTCGTCGCGACCCGCTTGCCGAGCCAGGAACTCGTCGGGGATCGGTCGCAGGGCGTGCAGCTCGCGACGATTCAGGCGCTCGTGCGCTATTGGGCGACCGAGCACGATTGGCGCCGCTGCGAAGCCGAGCTGAACGCGCTGCCGCAGTTCAAGATGGAGATCGACGGCCTCGATATTCACTTCATCCATGTGAGGTCGCGGCATGAGAATGCGCTGCCGTTGATCATCACGCACGGCTGGCCCGGCTCGGTGATCGAGCTCCTCGGGGTCGTCGGCCCGCTCACGGACCCGACCGCGCACGGCGGACGCGCCGAGGACGCGTTCGATCTCGTGCTGCCGTCCCTGCCCGGTTACGGCTTCTCCGGCGAGCCGACAACGGTCGGTTGGGATCCGGGCCGCGTCGCACGAGCCTGGGCGGAGCTGATGAGGCGCCTTGGTTATGACCGCTATGTCGCCCAGGGAGGTGACGTCGGCTCCGCGGTCACCGACACGATGGCGATCCAGGCGCCGAAGGGCCTGGTCGCCATTCACCTCAACTTCCTCCGCAGGCTGCCACCCGACGTGACCGCGGCGCTCGCCGGACGCGCGCCGGTGCCCGAGCTCACCGAGGAGGAACGCGCGGCGTTCGACGCTTACCACGCGCAGTTCACCAAGGGCTACATCGCCGAACAGGGCCAGACGCCACAGACGATCGGCTACTCCCTCACGGATTCCCCGGTCGGTCTCGCGGCCTGGATCCTCGACCACGACACCGACAGCTACGAGAAGATCTCACGTGCCTTTCTCCAGGACGATCCCGCCGGTGGGCTCACCCCGGACAGGATCCTCGACAACGTGACGCTGTACTGGCTGACGAGCACCCCGACGTCGGCCGCGCGAATCTACTGGGAGAGCGGGCGCGCCGCAATCGCCGCGGCCGGCCATACCCCACCGGAGGTCTCGATCCCGGCGGCTTTCACGGTATTCCCCGGCGAGATCTTCCAGGCACCACGGACCTGGGCCGAGAAGGTCTACCCGAACCTCATCTACTGGGGCGAGGTCGACAGGGGCGGCCACTTCGCCGCCTGGGAAGAACCCGAACTATTCGCCAGCGAGATGCGCGCCGCGTTCCGGGCGCTGCGTTAGCCGAGCGACCCACGATAACCACAAGGCCACACAGCCACATAACCATCGGAGGTCGAGATGACTACCAGCGCTCAGCAGGCGCCGGGAACCAGCGCTCAGCAGGCGCCGGGAACCACCGTTCAGCAGGCGCCGGGAATCAGGCGGACCGATCTGCAGGAGCGCGACCTCAGTATCCCTGGACGCATGGTCATCCAGAACCGCGTCGAGCTCGGTCGGGACGCGCAGCCGTTTCGGCACTGGCATCCGGGAGAAGAGATCATCTACGTCCTGCAAGGCAGGCTGGAGTACACGATCGACGGGGTCGGGGCCAAGACGTACAGCGCCGGCGAAGCGCTGATGGTTCCCGCAGAGAGGATCCACTCGGTGAAGAACGTCGGCGACGACGATGCCGCCGAGCTCGCTACGTACGTCGTCGAGAAGGGTAAGCCGTTCCTCGTGCTCGTCGACGACTGACCCGAGCACGGAGCGCGCCCGCTCCGAGCAGCCTGCGATTGGAGCGCGGGTTGTCTCACGAGCGGGCTGCCCCGCGCTTACCGCCCCTGTTTCACGCCCGCGATTGCCTGGGTAGCGGAAAAGTGAAGCTACCAACACAGAGTTACGAACAGAAAGGAGCGCTGTCATGGCCGACGAGCTCAAAGGCAAGCGCGTGGCATTCCTGTTCACCGAAGGCGCAGAGCAGGTCGAGGTGACCGAGCCGCTCGACGCGGTCCGCAAGGCGGGCGCCGACGTCGACATCATCTCGCTCGAGAAGGGCGAGGTCGAGATGTGGAAGCACTTCGATAAGGGCGACAAGATCAACGCCGACAAGGCGGTGTCCGACGCCGATCCGTCCGACTACGACGGCCTAGTGCTTCCCGGCGGCGTCGCCAACCCCGACCAGCTCCGCGTAGACAAGGACGCGGTGAAGTTCGTCCGCACGTTCTTCGAGCAGGACAAGCCGGTCGGCGTGATCTGCCATGGGCCGTGGATGCTGGTCGAGACCGGCGTCGCCAAGGGCCGCAAGGTCACGTCGTGGCCGAGCCTCCAGACCGACCTGCGCAACGCCGGCGCGGAGTGGGTCGACGAGGAGGTCGTGGTCGACAACGGGCTCGTGACGAGCCGCAAGCCGGACGACCTGCCGGCGTTCTGCGCCAAGGTCGTCGAGGAGTTCGCCGAGGGCAAGCACAAGCAGCGCGTGGCCGCTTAGCGCGACTCCGGGCTTAGCCCGGATTCCGGCGCCGGCGGTCAGCCGAACAACGGCAGCCGGCGCCGGCGCGCCAGCGCGTCCATCCCGTGCTGGATGCTCGCGCGGACCTCGCGGTACTTCGCGTTCACGTAGTCCTCGTCCTCGGCGCGCTCGGGGTCGTGATCGAGCTCGATCGGGTCACCGAACGAGGTCCGGATCTTGGTCGGCAGTGGGATCTCGGGCAGCAGCGCCGGGGATACTCCCCAGGGCACCTGGATCGCGATCGGGAACATCTTCAGGCGCGCGACCCGATCGAGCGCGAGTAGCTTGGCGAGCCGGCGGCCGCTGGCGATCACCGGCATCGAATCGGGTCCGCCGACGGTCGCTACCGGCACGATCGGCACAGCGCTGCGAATCGCGAGCTTGATGAACCCCATGCGACCGGCGAGCACGGCCTCGTCGCGCTGGGTCCACGGCCGCAGCGAATCGCGCTCGCCGCCCGGCCGGAGGGCCACGTCGCGACCCGCCGCGAGCGCCGCGGCGATGCTGTCCGGGGCCGCCGGCAGCACGCCCACGCGCCGAAAGTACGCGCTGAGGACCGGGAGCGCCATCAGGGCATCGTGGGCCGTGCCGTGCAGCGGGCGGTCCTCGCCGAAATGGCGCCACCACTGCACTCCCACCGTCCACGCGTCCCACACGAACGGCGCCCCAGAGTGGATCCCGATCAGCAGCGCGGGCGGGTCGGGGAGCTTCTCCCAGCCCTCGACCTCCATCCGGAACCAATAGTCCATCAGCGGGTTCCAGAGGTATTTCTGGCGGTCCATGAAACCCCAATCGGGGCCGTCGAGTGACCACTCCGAGGCGCGGTCGGCTACCCAGCCGGCCGCGCCGGACTGGCGTTCGCGGCGATCGGCGACCTTCCGCGCCGCCTGTTCGGCGTGGCGCTTCGCCTGGTGCTCACGCGTTACGGGTCGCCCGTTCCGGTGCGTCACACCGGAACGCCGCGCCTGAACTTCATCCACGTTCGATCGACCTCCGTCCACGACTGCCTGAACATTGGTCTACCCGTGGCTCCTGATTACAACCGCTCGTCAACGGGGAGAGGCGCGGGCGGCGATCCCCTATGAAGACCGGCAACTCGTCCTTCAACGCTCCGAGTAGCGGGCGCCGTCAGCGGTTAGCGCACCGACTCGCGGCGTGGTCGGCCGGCTGGCTGTTCGCGATCGCGCTCTACCTGCTCCTGATCGACACCACCGATCTTCCCGAGCTGATCGTCGCGGTCGGCGCGGCCGCAATCGCGGCGACGGGGTTCGAGCTCGCGCGCGAGCAGCAGACGGCCGGCGGTCTCCGAGCGCGGCTGCGGTGGCTGGGGCGGATTCACCGGCCGCTGCTCAAGGCGCCGTCGGACATCGCGTTCGTCTCGTTGCTCGCCTTCCGGCAGCTGGTGCGCCCGCGGAGGGTCAACGGCGTCTTCCGCTCCGTGCCGTTCCCCTCCGGAGACGGGGATGACGCGCTCGAGACCGGACGGCGCGCGCTGGCCGAGTCGCTCGGCTCGTTCGCGCCGAACACGATCATCGTCGGGGTCGACGCCGAGCGCGAGCTGCTCCTCGGCCATCAGCTCCGCCAGACCGGCGGCGACGACGCGATCGACGTGCTCGGCCTCGGAGCCAGGGTGACCTGGGGACAGCCGTGAACGAGTGGGAGATCGCGGCCGCGGCGCTCGGGTTCGCGCTGATTCCGTGCGGGGCGGTCGCCCTGCTCGCCGACCCTCCGCACGGCCTGGCCGCGATGCAGGTCGGATCGGTGCTCCTGGCCACGATCCTCGTCCTCCTGTCCGAGGGCTTCCACCGCCAGCCGTTCATCGACCTGGCCGTCGTGTTCGCGCTGATGTCGCTGGTCGGCTCGCTGCTTTTCGCGCGGCTGATGGAGCGAGACCTGTGAGCTGGAGGGCGGTGGTCGCGGTCGCGCTGCTGATCGCCGGCGGCCTGATCGAGCTGATCGCGGTGCTCGGCTTGTGCGTGATGCGCGACGTCTACGACCGTCTTCACTACGTCGGGCTGGCGGGCTTCGGCGGATTCCTGATCGGCGTCGCGGTGCTGGTGCGCGAGTCGTTCTCGTTGATCGGCGACAAGGCGCTGCTCGTCGGGGTCGTGCTGATCCTGGCTGGCCCGGTGATGGTCCAGACCACCGTTCGCAGCCTGCTCATCCGCGAGCTCGGCGACTGGCGGGCCAAGACGCGGGACGGTTCAGACCAGTGACGGTGCTGCAGATCGCGGCGCTGGCGGCGGTCGCGCTCCTGGGCGGCGGCGTCGTCGCGGCGAGCGACCCCCTCCGTCAGACGCTCATGCTCAGCATCTACGGCCTGGCCCTGACGATGATGTTCTTCGTCTTCCAGGCCCCCGACGTGGCGTTGTCTGAGATCGTGGTCTCGACCGTCGGGCTCCCGGTGATGATCCTGCTGGCGCTGCGGAAGGTGCGCCAGCAGGAGCGCCAGCGCCGGGAAGACGACCGGTGAGCCGCACCGCCCGGCTCGCGCTGTTCGGAGTCGCCGCCGCCGGCCTCGGTGCGGTGCTGGTGATCGGGCTGGCCGGGCTACCCGCGTTCGGCGACTACAGCGGCGTCTACGGTCACGTGCTGGACGGCATCGGAGTGACCGAGCGCCACGCCACCGACCTCGTCACCGCGCTGAACTTCGACATCCGCGGGTTCGACACGCTCGGCGAGGAGTTCATCCTGTTCGCCTCGGTGCTCGGGGTCGTGCTGATTCTGAGGCAGCTCCGCGACGAGCATCAGCATCCGAATCAGGAGGAGGCCGAGGAGCACAAGTTCGTCGGCGCGAGCGAGGCGCTGCGCGCGCTCTCGCTGGTACTGATTCCCGTCCTGCTCGCGCTCGGCGTGTACATCGTCGTCCACGGTCAGATCACGCCGGGCGGGGGATTCCAGGGTGGGGTGATCCTGGCGACCGGCCCGCTCGCGGTGTTCCTCGCCGGCCGGTACGTGCGCATGCGCATCGTCGCGCCCCAGGTGGTCGTCGAGATCGGCGACGCGATCGGGGCGATCGGCTATGGGCTGGTCGGGCTCGGCGGACTCGTGTTCGTCGGCGTCTTCTTCAAGAACTTCCTGCCGCTGGGAATCCCCGGGCACCTGCTCTCGGCGGGGCAGATCGACGTCGCCAGCACCGCCGTCGGTCTCGAGGTGAGCGGCGCCTTCCTGGTGGCCTGGAGCGAGTTCCTCGACCAGACCATCCTGGTCAGGAGCCGGGGAGAGTCGTGAGCTTCCTGCCGTATGCGATCGCGGCCTGGCTGTTTCTCGCGGGGCTCTACGGGATCGTCTCGAGCCGGAACCTGATCCGCGCGATCCTGTCGCTGACCGTCGTCCAGTCGGCCACCTACGTGATCCTGATCGCGATCGGCTACACCAAGGGTGGCCAGGCGCCGATCTTCGCCGATATCCCCCAAACCAGCAAAGCCGTCGATCCCGTCGTCCAGGTGCTGGTGCTGACCGACGTCGTGATCGAGGCGACGGTGAGCGCGATGCTGCTTGCCCTCGCCGTGCAGGCGCACAAGCGCTTCGGGAGCCTCGACCCGCAGAAGCTGCGCGCGCTGCGCGACTAGCCGTCCGCCGAGGAGGGACGCCAGATGCACATCACCGCGCTACCTGTCGTGGTGCCGCTCATGGGCGCTGCCTTTCTGGTCGCCATCAGGCATTGGACGCCGCGCCGGGTGAACGACCTTCTCGCGGGCGGGGTGGCGCTGGCTGTGGTCACTCTGTGCGCGATCCTGCTGGTGCGCGCGATCCACCACCCGTTCGCCTACTGGATGGGCGGCTGGCGGCCGAGCCACTCGGTGGCGATCGGGATCTCGTTCTCGGTCGACGCGATCGGCGCGGGCGTGGCCACGCTCTCGGCGATCCTCGTGACCGCGGCACTCGTGTACTCATGGCGGTATTTCGACGCGGCCGACGGCCTGTTCCACGCGCTGATGCTGCTGTTCATGGCCGGGATGGTCGGGTTCTGCCTGACCGGCGACCTGTTCAACATGCTGGTGTTCTTCGAGCTCATGGGCGCGGTCGCCTATGCGCTCACCGCATACCGGATCGAGGAGCGGGGGCCGATCCAGGGAGCGATCAACTTCGCGATCTCCAACAGCGTCGGCGCGTATGCGATCTTCATCGGAGTCGCGCTGCTGTACGGACGAACCGGCGCGCTCAACATGGCGCAGATCGGCGCGACGCTCGATGGCCACCGTGCCGACGCGCTTGTCGTCGTCGCGATGGCGCTGCTGTTTATCGGCTTCCTGACCAAGGCCGCGGCGGTGCCCGTCCATTTCTGGCTTGCCGATGCGCACGCCGTGGCGCCGACGCCGGTGTGCGTTCTGTTCTCCGGGGTGATGGCCGAGCTCGGGATCTATGCCGTCGCGCGGCTGTACTGGGTGGTGTTCGCGGGCGCGCTCGGCCCTCACACCGAGGAGCTCCGCGCGATTCTCATCGCGCTCGGGACGGTGACCGCGCTGTGGGGCGCGATCATGTGTTACACGCAGCGGCACCTCAAGCGGCTGCTGGCGTTCTCGACGATCAGCCACATCGGGGTGTTCGCGTGCGGCGTCGGACTCCTCACGGTGCACGGGGTCGCCGGCGTGGCCACCTACGTGATCGGGCACGGCTTCACCAAGGGGGCGCTATTCATGCTCGTCGGCGTTCTCCTGCACCGGTTCGGCACGGTCGATGAGTTCGACCTGCACGGCCGGGGTCGCGAGCTCCGGGCCGCCGGCGTCCTGTTCGCCGTCGGCGGGCTGCTACTGAGCGCGCTCCCCGGCGTGACCGCATTCTTCGGCAAGTCAATCGTCGACGGCACCGCGCTCGAGGAGAACTACCCGTGGCTCCCGACCGTGTTCGTGATCTCCTCGATCCTGACCGGCGGTGCCGTGCTCCGAGTCGCCGGTCGCGTGTTCATGGGGTGGGGGGCGTCCCAGCGCCAGGAAGACATCCAGCTCCGCCTGCCTCGTGAATCGGATGAGGAGCGAATCGAGCGCGACGTGACCCCACCGTTGATGCTGATCGTCCCCGGCGTGCTCCTGGTGGGGGCGATCGTGGTCGGGCTCATTCCCGGCGCCATCCCGGGAATCGAGACCGCCGCCTCGCGCTTCACCGACCACGCCGCGTACGCGACCTGGGTACTCCAGGGGACGTCGACGCACTTCCCGCCCGCGCCCACGAGTCACGTGGAGGCGTTCGACTACCTGTACGGAGCCGCCGGCGTCCTCGGCGCGGTCGGGATCGCGGCCCTCACGCTGTTCGGCGCCCCGATCCGCCGGCGGTTGCCGGCGGGCTTCGAGCGTCGGCCGCGGGCTGCGCTGACCGCCCTGCGCCGGCTCCACAGCGGCGACACCCGCGACTACATCGCCTGGTGGACGGCCGCCGCCGCGATGTTGGGCGGCGCGTCACTGATCCTGCTGACATGAGCGTGCCGAGCACCACCGTCCTGCGCATCGTCGGGCCGATCCTGATCGTGCTCGCGCTCGCGCTCGCCGGATGCGGCCCGACTCCGCCGCAGGCTCCGCTTCCGCAGGCCATGAAGCTCGACAGCGCCACCGGCGATATCGCCGCCGACTGTGGGTTGACCTACCAGGTCACGGCCTTCCCGGGCGATCATCGGGCCGATCTCGCCAGCCTCGAGGCATCGGCGGGAGCGAGCGCGGTCAAGCTGGCCTCGGTCTACGCCCGCAACCCGGCCTGGATCTACCAGGGCGAGACCGTCGGCCAGATCGTGAGTGACGGCGTCGCGATGCTCCGGGCGTGCGGGCTGCGCCGCGCCGCGCGGGTGCTGGCGGTCAACGCAGCGGCGTCTCGTCGAGCCTCTCGCACAGCTCGGTAACGGACTCGAACACCGCCGCCGCGCCGGCCTTCTCGAGCTCGTCGACGCCGAACCCACCCGTACGCACGGCGAGGGTTGGCACCCCGATCTTGCCGGCGGCCTCGACGTCCCAGGTGGTGTCGCCAACCATCACCGCGTCGTCGGACGACCCGCCGACGCGCTCGAGCGCCGCCTGGACCAGATCGGGGGCCGGCTTCGTCGACTCCACGTCGGCCGAGGTCGTCCAGCCGTCGACGAGCTCACGGACATCGAGCAGGTCGAGATAGTGGTCGACCTCGTCGGCCTTGGCCGAGCTCGCGAGCACGACGGTGTGGCGGCGGCGCCTCAGCTGCTCGATCAGCTCGCGCGCCCCGGCCATCGGCTCGACTTCGTCGATCAGCTCGAGATACAGAACGTTCTCGGCGGCGCGGATGTCATCGCCGTGCTCCTCCTCGATGCGCTCGCCGGCCACCGCGGCCACCAGTTGGTCTCCGCCCATCCCCAGATGCCGGTGGATGCGCCACAGCGAGAGGATGATCTCGTGCTGTCGGAACGCCCGATACCACGCGAGCGTGTGGTGGTAGTTCGTGTCGACGAGCGTCCCGTCGATGTCAAGCACCGCGACGGTCATGGCTGTCTCGTTACCCGTTGACCGGGGCCGCGAACGCCGGGTCTGTGATGTGGGGCCTCGTTTCGCTCGCCATCCGTCGGATATCGCGCAGCAGGCCCCGTCTGCGAAACGAGGACGCCGAGGCGACTTTACTTAAGTATTTACCTCTGCTATGCTGGTATTCACAAGCAATCCGAAAGGAGTAAACATGGAGTCGAATATCACTCCAAACCCGCAGTACAAGCAGATCACGGTCGATGTCCCCGAGGAGCGTGTGGACGAGTTCAACGCGTTCGTCGCCCGCTTCCTGGCCGGCCCGGGTGGCCGCAGGGGTGGCCGACATGAGCGCCACGGCCACGGCCCCGGCCGTCATGGCCACGGGCATCACGGACATCACGGCCGCGGTTGCGGTCGCCGAGGCGAGCGCGCCGAACAGGGCCAGCCCGCCGAGCAGCGCGAGCCGAGCACCGAGACGACCGAGATCTGATGGCCGACAAGCAGGTCACGGTGGCCGTCCCCGAGGAGCGGGTGCCGGAGTTCTACGCGTGGTTCGCGGCGTTTCTAACGTCCGAGCCGGGAACTCCGCCGCCGTTCGGCGGGCCCGGACGCCGTGGCCGGCGCGGTCCGCGTCGCCACGGCGACGCGCAGCCGTGGACCTCGGACGATGCCGAGCAGGCGGCCTGGCTGTACCGCAAGCTGGCACCGCCGGCGCGCGACTTGATCGACCTGCTGGCCGACGAGCCGGGCGCTCGGATACCGGGTGAGCAGGTGGCCAAGCACCTCGGCCTCGACAAGGGGTCGCACGGCGTCGCCGGCATCCTGGCCTGGCCGGGCCGGTACTCGCGCCACCTCGGCCGGGTGCTCCCGATCGCGACCGAGGGCCGGGCCGACGGCGGCACCGACTACTACATGGACCCGGAGACCGCCGAGCTCTTCCGGGCGGCCCGCAACCGACCGCAAAGGCGCTAGGCGCCGGTAAGACCTCCGAAGAACGCCGCCAACTCGCGCGCGACCTCGTCGGGGCGGTCCTCGACGAGGAAATGCGACGCCTCGACGCCCCGGCCGCGTAGGTCGCGCGCCCACGGCCGCCACACGGCGAGGACATCGCCGTAGAACGGCTCGAGCGCGCCGCGCCTGCCCCACAGGACGAGCACCGGACACTCGATCTGCCGCCCGCGGTCGGCCTCGTCGAGTTGACGGTCGATACTCGCGCCCGCACGATAGTCCTCGCAGATCGCCTGAACCGCGCTCGCGTCCTCGAGCTGCGCGCGGTAGGCCGCGAGCACGCGCTCGGGATAGCGGTCCGGCTCAACGCCGAGCCCGATCGATTGCAGGTGATACTCGAAGTAGGCCTCGGGGTCGGCGGCGATCAGCCGCTCGGGCAGTGGAGCGGGCTGCGCGAGGAAGCCCCAGTGCCAGTACCCGAGCGCCAGCCGGTCGTCGGCCCGTGCCCACACCTCGGCTGTGGGGACGATGTCGAGCACGGCGAGCGAGCTGACCCGACCGGGATGGTCGAGCGCCATCCGGTAGGCGACCCGGCCGCCGCGATCGTGCCCGGCCACCGCGAACCGCTCAAACCCGAGCGACGCCATCGCCTGAACCTGGTCGAGGGCCATCGCCCGCTTCGAGTGTGGCGCGTGGTCGGCGGCCGGAGCCGGCCGCAGCGAGTCGCCGTAGCCCGAGAGGTCGGTCGCCACCACCGTGAACCGCTCGGCCAGCGCGGGCGCGCACGAATGCCACATCAGATGGGTCTCCGGATAGCCGTGGAGAAGGAGGAGCGGCGGGCCGCCGCCGCCGATCCGGGCATGGATCGTGCCGCGCCCGGTCTCGAGCGCGCGGGTGTCAAACCCCTCGAACATCGACGTCCTCGTCACGAATCGGAGCCGTCCCGGCGATCAGCGGCGCCATCGCCTCCGGCCCGGTGAACCGTGCCGGCGACGGGTCGGCCGCGGCGGCCGCCGCGATCCGGCGCAGATCGAGCCGCGCGCCGGCGCCGACGACCACCGTGTTCCCAACCCGACAGCCACCGAGCGTCCACACGTGGGCAAAGGCCGACGACAGGCCGGCCGCAATCGCCCGGACATCGCGGGCGGAACGGTTGTCGACGACGTTGACGAGCGCGAGCGGCGCAACCCGGGCGACGTCGCCCAGAGCCTCGACCGTGATCAGCCGTCGCGGCACGGTGGCGGCGACGAACGCGTCGATCACCACCGCATCCCAGCTCGCCGCGGGCTGGCCGGCGATGAACGCTCGTCCGTCGGCCAACCGCACCCGCAAACCGGGTGCTCGCCTGAGCCCGAGGTGCTCGCGAGCGAGCGCGAGCACGTCCGGGTCGACCTCGCACACCTCCTGGCGTCCGCCGGGATCCTCGGCGGCAAGCGCCCGCGCCAGCGCGCACCCGCCGCCTCCGACGTGCAGGACCCGTTGCGCCCGGGCGGCGCGGAGCACGATCCGCATCCACCGCATGTAGTCGAACTCGAGATGCGTGGGATCGGCGAGATCGACGTAAGACGCGTCCATATGGCCGTCGCGCAGGAGGCGCCCAGAAGGTCGCAGTGGGTCGCGCTCGGCGACGAGGTCGCCGACGCGAGCGAGGACCGCGGGCCGGGAGCGCGCTCGAGGCATTCGGCAGAGAGTGCCATCCCGGATGGCGTGCAACCGCCGTCAACGGGTAGAGGACGCCGATCGAGGGCAGCCTTGACATGCGATGAGCGATTCCAGGATCACCCCGGCGGTTCTGTACAAGATGGTGTTGCTCGCCTTCGGGCTGGTGATCGCCGCGATGATCTTCGAGGCGCTTGTCACCCTGGTCCTCGGCGTCCTGATCGTCGTGATCATCGCGGCGCCGCTGTCGGCGTTCGCCGACCTGCTGGCCCGCTGGCGCATCCCGCGGGCCGTCGGGGCGACGCTCGGGTTGCTCTTCGGTGTGGCGGCGGTCGCGGGTCTGGTCGCCCTGATCGTCCCGGTGTTCAGCCGTGAGGTGAACCACTTCGCGGCGTCCCTGCCCGCGATCGGCGATTCGCTCACGCGCCGACTGGGACGTCTGACTGGCTCATCCCCCGTGCATATCACCGCGCAGATCCAGCATTTCTTCACGAGCTACACCCACAACCCGTCGAAGCTGCTCGGCCCGGTGGCCTCGTTCGGGGCGAGCGTGGCCGCGGCGGTCGCCGCGATCATCGTCGTGCTGCTGACCGCGTTGTACACGGCGATTCACCCCGAGCCGCTCGTGAGCGGATTCATCAGGCTGTTCCCGATCCCCCGGCGGCCGCACGTGCATCACATCCTGGTGCGGCTGCGGACGACCTACATCGCGTGGTTGCGCGGGCTGTTCGTCGGCATGGTGGTGCTCGGCGTGCTGACCTACATCGGTCTCGAGATCGTGGGGCTGCCGTTCGCCGCCTTCTTCGCGGTGTTCACCGCGATCGCGATGATCGTTCCGTACTTCGGTGCCCTCGCGAGCTCGATTCCGCCGATCGCGCTTGCGCTCACGATCTCGACCAAGGAGGCGCTGCTGGTAGCGGCCATCTACATCGTCGCCCACCAGCTCGAGAGCAACGTGATCCAGCCGCTCGTCGTGGCCCGGACCGTGAAGCTGCATCCCGCGATGGTCGCAATCGGAGTGGTCGCCGTCGACCAGCTGTTCGGCTTCATCGGGCTGCTGATCGCCGTGCCGCTGATCGCGACCGTGACCGTTCTGGTGGACGAGCTGTGGGTGCGCCCGCTCGAGCGCGGAGGCGATCGGGCGCCGCTCGAGCAGATAAGGCGCTCCACGACCGAAGGGATGACGATCAGAGCGCGCCAGTGATGTGGGCGGTTTTGGCCACGCCATACGTGTGCGAGATGCGCGGCTGGGGTAGCCCGGCACCATGACGGAGACAGACAGCAAAGACCTTGCAGATCGCCTCGAACAGCAGGCGGACGAGCTCGAGCATCGGAGTCAGGAGCTGGGGCAGCGGACCGAGGACGCCGCCCAGGAATGGCAGGCCAAGCGCCGGGATCCGAGCGTTCCGGGCGCTCCGCCCAATGACGACGACGATGACGACGATGACGACGAGCGCGACGGAGAGGGATGGGACGATCCCGACGAGGACGACGAGGAAGAGAACGACAAGGACGACGACTACGACGACGAGTAGCGGCGCGGAATCGCCGCGCTGAGCTACTCGTGGCCGCGGGCGCTGGTCAGATCGCGGTCGTGGTCGATCAGCACGACGCGCAGCAGCTCGCAGTGCTCGAGCGCCTCGAACGCGAGCTCATCCGCGAGCTCGACCACGGGCGCATCGTGATCTGAAGTCCCGACCGCCTGAAGCCGCTCGCCACTGCCGGGCTTGAGCGGGCCGATCGTCAACTCGAACCGCTGATCGCGGGCGGTGATCGAGAAGCTGACGCGGGAGCTCGAGGCGCACGAGCATCTCCGTCCGGCGCGGATCGTGGCGAAGATCGAAGCCCATCCGGACCTCGGTGCCGCTGCCGGGGGCGGTGAGGAACTGCGCCCGGTCGGCGAGCGCGTTGATCAGCGGCAGACCGACCCGCAGGTGGTCGCCTGCCGCCGCGAGCTCCTGGAAGCCGCCGCCCCAGTCGCGCACGGTCGCCTCGATCTCCTCGAGCTGGATGTCGACGCGCACGGCGATCGCGCCGCTCTCGCCGCGGTAGCCGTGATCGACGGCGTTGTTGCAGGCCTCGCTGACGACCGTCTTGAGATCGTTGACCAGCTCCGGGCGGAGCGCGAACGGCGTGGCGACACCGCCGAGCACCGCTCGCACCAGCCGGGCGCTGTCCGGACGGCTGTTCAGGCGCAGGTTCAGCACTGTGGGTCTCCCGCTGACCACGTCGACAGGTTTTCCCCGTACGGCGCCGCGGAAAACGGCGCGACGAAACCCGGTGGCACCGATCTGTTGCGGTCGCTAGGTGACTTGGGTGCGTGGAATCCCGGCGCCCGGGCTACCGAGCCGGATCGACGCCGGTATCCCGACCGCGACGCACAGGATGCACGCGAGCAGCATCGCGCTGTGCACAGTCGACGCGTCCGTGCCACTCGACAGGACGACGCCGCCGAGACCCGCGCCGACGCCGGCCCCGAGGAGACGGCCGACCGAGAGGACCGCCGACGTGCGGCCGTGAGAGGCCTGCGGCGTGGCGTTCAGCGCCGCGCGTGAGGTCGGGACGAACAGCATCCCGAGTCCGAACCCGACCGGGATCAGCGGCAGGATCGTGACGAAGCTCGACAGCGGCATCCCCGGGATCGCCAGCACCGCCAGTCCGGATCCGGCGAGGACGAAACCGAGGACCGCCGGCAGGCGCTCGCCGTGCTCGTCGACGAGGCGCCCGGTGATCGGCGCCGCGGCGCCCACGAGCAGGGCGACGATCACGAGCGCGCTCGAGGCGCCGAGCGCCGAGTAGCCGGCGTCGCGCTGGAGATATTGGGACGCGAGGTAGAAGCAGCCGATCATGACCGCGAACGTGAGCGCGGCGACGAGCGTCGCCGCCATGACGATCCGGTTGACCGTGTAGCCCACGGTCCCGCCGCCCTCGCCGTGCACGACGTGCGGCACCCACCGGACGATCCCGGCCGCGGCGATCAGCGCGAGCGGCACGAGCGCCCACCAGTTCGCCCGCCACCCGAACGCCACGGTCAGCAGCCCGCCGAGCAGCGGCCCGAGTAGGTTCGAGATGCCCGCGGACGCGCCCCAGATGCCGAGCGCGCTGCCGCGGCGCTCTGGCGGGAAGCCGCTGACCGCGCCGGCGAGCGCCGCGGGGCTGACCAGCCCGGCGCCCACGCCCTGTACCACGCGAGAGGCGACGAGCGCGCCGATGCTCGACACGAGCGCGCCCGCGCCGGCGCCGACGGCGAACACGGCGAGCCCGACCAGCGCCAGACGGCGCGCGCCGAACCGGTCGACGAGCGCCCCGCCGGGCAGAAGCACGAGCGCGTATGCCCCGAAGTAGGCACTCAGGATCGCCGCCGTCGACGCGCTCGACACCTTCAGGCCGTGCGCCACCGACGGCAGCGCAACCGTGATCAGCGTCCCGTCGAGTTGGAGGAGCGCCGCCGCGCCAGTGCATGCGAACAGCCGCATCCACGCCTCACGGGAAACCTCCGCGCCCATGCCAGGGCGGTCGGTTCGGGAGCGGCGGCGAGGCACGGCCTCGCCCACAATAGCGGCGCCTGCCGGGGCGCAGGCGCCGCCGGCGCCCGCGCCCCGACGGTCGCCGAGACCCTACGAGGTCTTGCGCTCCAGGTTGGCGACCTCTTCCGCCTTGCGGTCGGCGCGCTCCTGGTCGCGAGCCAACTCGTCCTTGGCCTCGCCCTTGCGCTCCTCCTGACGGCCCTCGCGCTTCAGCGAGTCGTCTCCGGCGAGGTCGCCGGCCGCCTTCTTGACCCTGCCCGTCACTTTGTCAGTGAGACTCATGTTCGAGCTCCTCTCGTTCGTGGTCCCTGCTCTAGGCGCTACCCGTCGGTAGGTTCCGAAAACCCGCCCCCGAGTGGACTCGGCATCCGTTTCGGGTAGCCAGCGTCCGTGCCTGCGGCCGACGCATACCCGCCCATAGGCGACTACGCGCTGATCGGCGACTGCCACAGCGCGGCGCTCGTCGCCCGAGACGGCTCGATCGACTGGTGCTGCCTGCCGAGATTCGACTCCGGAAGCGCGTTCGGCCGCATCCTCGACCGCCGGCACGGAGGGCATTGCTCAATCGTCCCGACCGGAAACGGGCCGTGGGACTATGAACGCTCGTATCACGAGGACACGCTGGTGCTCGAGACGACGCTGCTCGGGACGGGTGGCGAGGCGAAGCTGATCGACTGCTTCCTGATGGGCGACGGCGAAGTCGGCGCCGACGCACGGCGGATCCTGCGCGTGATCGAAGGCGTCCGAGGATCGCTCGAGGTGGAGGTCCGGGTCGCGCCCCGGTTCGACTACGGACAGGTCCGGCCGTGGATCCGCCGCCACAGCCATCGGCTGCACAGCACGATCGGCGGCAACGATGCGCTGCTCGTCTGGTGCGAGCAGGAGCTGTCCGAGGATCCGGCGCACGAGCTCGTCGGACGGTTCGCGGTCGGCCCCGGAGACCGCGTTCGACTCGCCCTGACCTACTGCCGTCCCGAGCGCGTCGATGCCGGCCCGCCTGAGGAGCCCGACGCCCAGTCGCTCGACGAGCAGCTCGACGGCACGGTGGAGTGGTGGCGCGAATGGGCCTCGTCGCTCCGCCTCGGCACCCGCGACGAGCCGGCGGCGCGCCGCTCCGGACTCGTGCTCAAGGCGCTCACCTATGCGCCGACTGGAGCAATCGCCGCCGCTCCGACGACCGCGCTCCCCGAAGCAATCGGCAGCGGGCGCAACTGGGATTACCGCTACGCCTGGGTACGCGATTCGAGCTTCAGCTCGCGCTCGCTCACCGAGCTCGGCGCGACGCGCGAGGCCGACGCGTTCCGCGCGTTCATCATGCGCTCGGCCGCCGGCCACGCCGGCGATCTGCAGGTCCTGTACGGAGTCGGCGGCGAGCGGCGGCTCAGGGGCGACGTGGTCGAAGGCCTCGAGGGCTACCGCAAATCAGCGCCGGTCAGGGTGGGCAACGACGCCGCGGAGCAGACCCAGCTCGATGCCTACGGCGAGCTCGTCAACCTGACGTGGCGCTGGCACCGGCGCGGCCACTCGCCGAGCGACGACGACTGGCGATTCCTGGTGTCGCTGATCAACCACGCCGCCGAGCAGTGGTCGGAGCCCGACAAGGGCATCTGGGAATGGGCTGGCGATCCCGAGCACTTCGTGCACTCCAAGGTCCTGTGCTGGTCGGCGCTCGATCGCGGCATCCGGCTCGCCGACGAGTGCATGCGGCGCGCACCGATCCGGCGCTGGAAGAAGGCCCGCGACGAGGTGCGAGACGCGGTCGAGGAGCACGGCTACGATCGCAAACGCGGCGTATACGTGCAGGCATTCGATCGCACCGAGATGGACGCCGCGCTGCTGCTCTTGCCCACGGTCGAGTACATCGCCTGGGACGACGAGCGCATGTTGCGGACGATCGCGGCGATACGCGAGGAGCTCGACGCCGGCGACGGGCTCATCTACCGCTACCGGCGCGACGACGGACTCGACGGCGAGGAGGGCGCATTCCTGTGCTGCTCGTTCTGGCTGGCCGAGTGCCTCGCCCAGGCCGGCGACTTCGGCGAGGCTCGGGTGATCTTCGACAAGACGGTCGCCCGGAGTAACGACCTCGGGCTGTTCTCCGAGGAGGTCGACCCGAAGACCGGCGAACTGCTCGGCAACTTCCCGCAGGGGCTCACCCACCTCGCCCACATCGACGCCGCCGCGGCGCTCAAAGGCGCCCACGACGAGTTGTAGCTGCGGCCGCCCGCCGTTAGTCGGCGTCGAGTGCGGGTAGCGACACCTCGAGGGGAAGGCCCGCAGAGGAAAGGAAATGTGAATGGCATGAGTGACACGGTCGGCGACTATCTCCTGCAACGCCTGCGCACCTGGGGGATCAAGCGCATCTACGGATACCCGGGTGACGGAATCAACGGCATCATCGGCGCCTTCAGCCGCTTGAGCGACGGGGAGGGTCCTGAGTTCACCCAGGTGCGTCACGAGGAGATGGCCGCCTTCATGGCCTGCGCCCACGCCAAGTTCACCGGCGAGGTCGGGGTGTGCCTGGCGACCTCGGGACCCGGCGCGATCCACCTGCTGAACGGGCTCTACGACGCCAAGCTCGACCACCAGCCCGTGGTCGCGATCGTCGGCCAGCAGGCGCGCGCAGGCATCGGCGGCAACTTCCAGCAGGAAGTTGACCTGAACAGCCTCTTCAAGGACGTCGCGCATGAGTATGTCGAGGTCGCAATGTCGCCGACCCAGATCCGCCATCTCATCGATCGGGCCATCCGGATCGCGCTCGCGGAGCGCACGGTGACGGCGATCATCATCCCGAACGACGTGCAGGACGCGGACGCCGTGCCGCAACCGCCTCACGCGCACGGCACGGTCCACTCGGGCCCGGGCTACCGGCCGCCGCGGATCCTCCCCTACGACGAGGACCTCGACCGGGCGGCCGAGATCCTGAACGCGGGTCAGCGCGTCGCGATGTTGGTCGGGCAGGGCGCGCTCCATGCCTCCGACGAAGTGGCCCAGGTGGCCGACATCCTTGGCGCGGGCGTGGCCAAGGCGTTGCTGGGCAAGGCCGTCCTCCCCGATGACCTTCCCTACGTGACCGGCTCGATCGGCCTGCTCGGCACCAAGCCGAGCTCGGCGATGATGCAGGAGTGCGACACGCTGCTGATGGTCGGCTCGAGCTTCCCGTACGGGGAGTTCCTGCCCGAGGAGGGCAAGGCCCGCGGCGTGCAGATCGACATCGACGGCAAGATGATCGGGATCCGCTACCCGATGGAGGTCAACCTCATCGGCGACAGCGCAGAGACTCTGCGGGCGCTGATCACCCGCTTGCAGCGCAAGCAGGACCGCTCGTGGCGCGAGAAGATCGAGGGCGGGGTGAGCGAGTGGTGGGACCTGATGGAGCACCGCGCTCACCTCACCGCGGACCCGATCAATCCGCAGCTTCTCTTTCACGAGCTCTCCACGCGCTTGCCGGACGGCGCGGTCGTCAGCTCTGATTCGGGCTCTTCCGCGAACTGGTACGCGCGGGACGTCAAGCTCCGCAAGGGGATGAAGGCGTCGCTGTCGGGAACGCTGGCGACCATGGGGCCGGGCGTCCCGTACGCGATCGCGGCGAAGTTCGCCTACCCCGACCGGCCCGTGTTCGCCTTGGTCGGGGACGGCGCGATGCAGATGAACGGGATCAACGAGCTCATCACGATCGCCAAGTACCGCCACCTGTGGCCCGACCAACGGCTGATCGTGCTGGTCCTCAACAACCGCGACCTAAACCAGGTGACCTGGGAGCAGCGCGCGATGGAAGGCGACGCGAAGTTCGAGGGCTCGCAGGACCTCCCGGACTTCCCCTACGCCCGCTATGGCGAGCTGCTCGGGCTGAAGGGCATCCGCGTCGACGCGCCCGAGCAGGTGGGTCCGGCTTGGGACGAGGCCCTGACCTCGGACCGGCCCGTCGTGCTCGAGGCCGTGACCGATCCCTCGGTTCCGCCGCTGCCGCCGCACATCACCATCGACCAGGCGAAGGCGCTCACCTCCGCGCTCCTGGCCGGGGACCCCGACGCCAAGGACATCGTCAGGCAGTCGTTCAAGCAAAAGGTCGAAGAGTTCCTCCCCGGCCGATGACCACCACCGCGACGGCGGCTCGCGCCGAGATCCCGGTCGACGAGCTCGAGGTCGGCGCCTACACGGTCCCGACCGACGCCCCCGAGGCCGACGGCACGCTGGCGTGGGACGCGACCACGATCGTGGTCGTACACGCCCACGGCGCCGGCGAGCGTGGGCTCGGCTACACCTACGCCGACGTCTCGACCGCGAAGCTGATCGACTCGAAGCTCGCCGGCGTCGTCCACGGCCGGGACGCGATGGCGCCACCGGCGGCGTGGGATGCGATGGTCGCGCAGACCCGCAACCTCGGGCGGCCCGGGATCACCTCGATGGCGATCGCGGCCGTCGACACCGCGCTGTGGGATCTGAAGGCCCGCGTGCTCGGCCTCCCCCTGTGCAAGCTGCTCGGGATGGCGCGCGACCGCGTGCCGGTGTACGGGTCGGGCGGCTTCACCGCCTACTCGAACGACCGTCTCGGCGCGCAGCTGAGCGGTTGGGTCGAGCAGGGAATACCGCGAGTCAAGATGAAGGTCGGCTCCGAGCCGGAGCGGGATCCTGATCGCGTGAACGTGGCGCGCGACGCGATCGGCCCGGATGCTCGTTTATTCGTCGACGCCAACGGCGCCTACTCCCGCAAGCAGGCCCTCGATCTCGCTGGTCGGTTCGCGGACGAGGCGCGCGTGAGCTGGTTCGAGGAGCCGGTCTCCTCCGACGACCTCGTGGGGCTGCGACTCGTCCGCGACCGCGCGCCGGCCGGGATGGAGATCGCCGCCGGCGAGTACGGCTACGACGCGCCGTACTTCAAGCGCATGCTCGACGCCGGCGCGGTCGACGTCCTCCAGACCGACGTGACGCGGTGCGCCGGCATCACCGAGCTGCTCCGGGTCGGTGGGATCTGTCATGCCCATGGCGTGCCGCTGTCGCTCCATTGCGGACCGGCCATCCACATGCACCCGGCGACGGCGCTCGAGAACTTCGTCCACCTCGAGTACTTCCACGATCACGTCCGGATCGAGCACATGCTGTTCGACGGGGTGGTCGAGCCGCTCGACGGGGCGTTGGCGCCCGATCTCGATCGCCCGGGAATCGGCCTTGAGCTCAAACGCACCGACGCGGAGCGGTATGCAGCTTCCTAATCTCACGCCGCGGGTGCGCCGCACGACGCCGCCGGAACGTGCCGCAACCCGGTGGTGGCGAAACGTCCGCGCCGGCCGAATGCAGCGCACGCTCGCCGGGGCCACCGCGTTCAGCGCGCTGCCGCTCGGCATCGAGATCTACTTCGAGCACTTCAAGGGGTCATTCGGCGACAAGTGGATGTGGACCCCGATTGCGCTGACGCCCGCGTTGACCGCCGCCGGGTTGGCCGGGGTGCGGTCAGAGCGCGCGGCCAAGACCTGGCTGCCGGCGGTGTCGGCGCTCTACTGCCTCGACGGCTTGATCGGAGTCGTCACCCACGTGCGCGGCGTCGCCCGCAAGCCGGGAGGCTTCGACGAGCCGCTGTTCAACCTCGTGATGGGGCCGCCGCTGCTGGCGCCGGGTTCGCTGGCGCTGGTCGGCGGAATGGGGCTCGCGGCCGCCGCGTTCGGGCGCGAGCGCTGATGGCTTCGCACGACTACCGCGAGGCGGGGCATCTTCCCAACCTGCGGCCGGGTGGGCAGCCGGCGCCTCCTGCCGAGCTGCCGCGTCAGCGGAACGGCGTGACCCCGCAGATGCGCGGCCGCTATCCAAAGTACAACGTGCTCGAGCAGGCCGATCACTGGGATCCGGTCACCCGCGAGATGGTGTTCGAGCGCGCCCGGACCGTGCCGCCGATCCGCTTCTTCACCGCGCCGGAGGCGCTCACGCTCGGGGTGTTCTGCGACCTCGTCCTCGCCCAGGACTCAGAGCCGAAGATTCCTGTGCTGAACATGGTCGACGCCAAGCTGTTCGCCGGCGAGCTCGACGGCTTTCGTTACGCCGAGCTGCCCGACGACCGCGAGACCTGGCGGCGGGTGGCCGTCGGGCTCGACGCCGCGGCGCGCCAGCACGGCGCCGCGGATTTCGTCAACGCGTCCGAGGACGTCCGCGAGCGAGTCGTCGACGCGCTCGCCAAGGGAACCCTGCACGGCGAGGTGTGGGACGCCCTGGAACCGGCCCGCGTCTGGAAGGTCGTGACCCGCGCGATGCTGAGCGCGTTCTACTCCCATCCCTGGGCGTGGAACGAGATCGGCTTCGGCGGCCCGGCGTATCCACGCGGCTACGCCCGGATCGGTGCCGGGCAACGCGAGAGCTGGGAAGGCGCTCAGGCCTTCGAGCGAGATCCGGTCAAGGACACCGAGCAGCGCGAAGACCAGGAGCGCGCCCGCCCGTGAGCCGCCGGCACGAGCTCAGGACCCTTCTACGAGGCGCGGTCCGACCGCCGGACAACGACTCGGCGTTCCTGCTCAACGTCCACCGCCGCGCCGTGCCGCGCGAGCGGATGGCGCGCTACGACGACTCCTACCCCGTCGATCTTGTGATCGTCGGGGCCGGCGCCGGGGGGGCCACGCTCGCCCAGCGGCTCGCTCGCCGCGGTTGGAAAGTGGTGGTGCTCGAGTCGGGGCCGTTCTGGGATCCCGACGAGGACTGGGTTTCCGACGAGGCGGGCTCCCACCGGCTGTACTGGACCGAGGAGCGGATCATCGGCGGCTCGGATCCGGTCGAGCTCGGCAAGAACAACTGCGGGCACGGCGTCGGCGGCTCGATGGTCCACTACGCCGGCTACTGCCCGCGCTTTCACCCCTCTGACTTCGAGGTCCGTACGCGCGACGGGGTGGGGGAGGACTGGCCGATCTCCTACGAGGACCTCAAGCCGCACTACGAGCGGCTCGAGCTCGAGCTGCCGGTCGCCGGCGACTACTGGCCGTGGGGCGATCCGCACCGCTACCCCCACACCGCCCACCCGATCGCCGGCGGCGCGGACGTCGCTCGGGAAGGCGCCCGCAAGCTGGGGATCGAGATGCGGGTGGGTCCGGTCGGGATTACCAACGGTGCGTTCGGGAACCGGCCGCACTGCATCTACCGCGGCTTCTGCCTGCAGGGGTGCAAGGTCAACGCGAAGGCGTCGCCGCTCGTTACCCACATCCCCGACGCGATCGAGCACGGCGCGGAGATCCGCGCGGACTCCATGGCCATGGACATCGAGATCGACGAGTCGAGCGGGCGCGTGACCGGGGTCCACTACATGAACGACGGCCGCGAGCGCTTCCAGCGCGCAGAGGCGGTCGCGGTCGCCGGGTATTCGATCGAGACACCGCGGCTCCTGCTCAACTCGATCAGCCGGCGCTTTCCCCACGGCCTGGCCAACAACAACGATCAGGTAGGACGGTGCGTGATGGTGCAGGGCGCGCCGCAGGTGGCCGGCCGCTTCCCCGACGAAATGCGGATGTACAAGGCGCCGCCGCCGGAGATCTCCTCCGAGCAGTTCTACGAGACCGACGAACGGCGCGGATTCGCGCGCGGGTTCTCGATCCAGACCGTCGGGCCGTTGCCGATCGAGCACGCTCAGCACGTGCTCGGCCACGGTCACTGGGGCCAGGCGCTCCGCGAGTACATGCGCGATTACAACCACTGGTACACACTCGGGATCCTGTCCGAGCTGCTCCCGCTGCCGGACAACCGAGTCACCGTGGTCCCGAGTGTCACCGACGCGAACGGCATCCCCGTCGCGCGCATGGACTATTCACAGTGCGAGAACGACCGCAAGAACATCGCGTACGCCAAGCAGACCCTGCACAACATCTTCGACGCCGGGGGGGCCCAAGACGTGCTCGCGACGGACCGCTATGCCCACCTCGTCGGCGGCTGCCGGATGGGATCGGACCCCGAGCAAAGCGTGGTCGACGCCGATCACCGGGCGTGGGAGGTGCCGAACCTCTTACATCGCCGACGGCAGCGTGATGCCGACGCAGGGATCGGCCAACCCGGCGCTCACGATCATGGCGCTCGCGTCGCGGCTCGCCGAGCGGCTGGATCTCAAGCGCGACGGCGAGCGAGGAGAGCGCCAGCGGCGCCGCCCGCGGCGGCCGCAGCGACGGCCAGCCCCGACCCGAGCCGGTGCCGGCTGAGCCAGGCTTGCTGGCTGTACCGGTGGGCCTGATCGTCGAAGATGCCGTGCGCGCCCTCGTCGTGGTCGCCGTCGACAGGCTCGAACAGGTTCGCGGCCTTGCTCCCGTCGAACCGCTGGTTGGTCTGCTGGCCATCGACCGCGGTCTTAGCCAGGTAGCGCTCGGCCAGCCACGGCGCGAGCTTGTTACCGATGATCGTGTACACCGTCGGAAATCCGACGTACAGCTCGCGCCGGCGGTGGTGGGCGGCCCAGTAGATCGCGCGCGCCGCGACCTCGGGCTGGTAGATCGGCGGCACGGGCATCGGGTGGCGCGGCATCTTGCTCAGGCAGTGGTCGAACTGCGGCGTGTTCATTCCTGGGAGCTGCACCATCGTCACATGCACGTTGCTGCCACGGTGCCGGAGCTCGCACCGCAGGGACTCGAACATCCCCTTCATCGCGTGCTTCGCGCCGCAGTACGGCGCCTGCAGCGGAATGCCCCGGTAGGCCAGGGCGGAGCCGACCTGGACGATCGTGCCGTAGTCGCGGGGCAGCATCCGGGCGAGCGCCACTTTCGTGCCCCATACTGCTCCGAGGTAGGTCACCCGGGTGGCGCGCTCGTATTCGTGCGGGTCGACGTCGTCGAGGAACGCGAACACGGTCGTCATCGCGTTGTTGATCCACACGTCGATTGGTCCGAGGCGCTCCTCGATCGCGGCCGCCGCAGCGTTCACCGCGTCGAAGTCGGCGACATCGGCCTCGTGGGCGTAGGCGGTGCCGCCGAGCTCCGTGACCTCGCGCGCGGCAGCCTCCAGGCCGGCGCGGCCCCGCGCGACCAGCCCGACGGCCGCCCCCTGCTTGGCGAACTCGCGCGCCACCGCGCGGCCCACCCCGCCGGTGGCGCCGGTAACGACGACTACCTCGCGCTCAGCCATTTCGCCACCTCCTCTAGATCGGCGACGAACTGGTCCATCGCCTTTTCGCGGTCCTCGTCGTCTGCCCGCAGAATCGCCGACGGATGGGTCGTCAACGTGACCAGATCGGCGAGCTCCGAGTCGATCGGCCGGCCGCGGTCGCGCCCGATCCGGATGTGCGAGCCGAGCAGGGCGTGGGCGGCGGTGGCGCCGAGGCACACGAGCGCTTCCGGCTTGATCACCTTGAGCTCGGCCTCGAGCCACGGAAGGCAGGCGTTGACCTGCCAGCGGTCGGGCGTCTGGTGGATCCTTCGCTTTCCCCGGAGCTTGTAGCGGAAATGCTTGACCACGTTGGTGATGTACACGTCGTCGCGGGTTATCCCGGCGCGCTCGAGTCCCTGGTCGAGGACGCGACCCGCGGGGCCGACGAACGGATGGCCTTCGATGTCCTCGCGGTCGCCGGGCTGCTCGCCGACCAGCATCAGGCTCGCGTCCTTGGCGCCCTCGCCCATAACCGCCTGGGTCGCGCCCTCCCACAGATCGCAGGCGCGGCACTCCTCCACCTCCCGGTGCAGGCTCGTCAGCGAGGGTCGCTCCGGAACCGGGGCGGGCGGGTAGTCGAAACTCATTCACCAGCTCCCCTACCCGGCCGATGAAGCAGGTACGCATCGGCTGTTCAGGGTGGATGTACGACGACTGGCGCGGTCGGCTGTACCCACAGGGCGTCGCCAAGCGCCGCTGGCTCGAGACCTACGCCTCGACGTTCGACACCGTCGAGGTCAACTCGACGTTCTACCGGCTGGCACGTCGCGACGCGGTCGCCGGGTGGGTGGAGCAGACCCCGCCGGAGTTTCTGTTCGCGGTCAAGGCGAGCCGGTACCTGACCCACGTCAAGCGCCTCGTCGACATCCGCGAGGGGATCGCGCGCTTCTACGAGCCGCTGGCGCCGATGGTCGACGCCGGCAAGCTCGGGCCGGTCCTGTGGCAGTTGCCCGAGAACTTCCACCGCGACGACGCGCGTCTCGACGGCTGGCTCGAGCTGCTTGACTCGGCCCCGCCCGGCCGGCACACGATCGAGTTCCGGCATGCCAGCTGGTTCGTTCCCGAGGTGTTCGATGCGCTCCGGGCGCGCGACGTGGCGGTCACGATCGGCGATCACCCGGAGCGGCCGTTCCAGACGTACGAGGCTACCGCCGACTGGCGGTTCGTCCGCTTCCACTACGGGTCGCGGGGCCGCGCCGGCAACTACTCCGAATCGGAGATCGACACCTGGGCGCGGCGGATCGCGCAGTGGCGCCGGCGAGAGGAGGTGTACGCCTACTTCAACAACGACTGGCAGGGGTTCGCGCCGGCGAACGCCAAGCGGCTGATGCGGTCGCTGCGGCTGCGACCTTACGTTACGGTGGAGTGATCGACCGGCACGCCGAACCGCTCGGCGAGTTTGTCCCGGTCGAGGTCCTCGCGGTAGCGCTGATCATCGCCCTCGTGGGTGAAGACGACGATCCGGTCGGCCTCGAAAGTCTTGAACGCGTCCTCGAGCGCGGTGTGCGGATCGGACTCGCCGGTGTCGCCGCTCGCGGAAATCCCGGCCTTGTCGAGCTCCTGCACGCTATCCCGCCGAACCTGCTCGGCCTTGGCGATCGCGTCGTCGGCGTCCGACATCCAGAACCGCAGGCCGCTCTCCGCGTAAGCCGGCGCCACCACCATCACCTCGGCGTCGGATGGGTCGACATTGGTCCGCAGCGCGCCGCGCAGCTGGTCGGCGGTGATCGGCTCGCTCGTGAGTACGAGAACCTTCATCGCCGGTCGTCTACCCAGGGGCGTGGTCGCGGTAACGGCGCCGTTCCTGGGTCTCGCTGCGCTCGACGTCCTTGGGGCCAGGTTCCCCGTCCTGACACGGAGTCGCGCCCCCATGACCGCTCTCCGTGCGTAACTCGCCAAGCCTCCGCACCTGCCGGCGCCTCGGCAACATAAGCGCCTCCGAGGCGCTTATCTCACCGACGCGCGGCGTGGTGGCGCGGTTTGGCGACTTCTGCACAGTCGGGACTCGAGGCGGGTAGTTGAATGCGTAGGCATTCATCCGGCGATTCACGAGGAGGTCTCGAATGTCCGAGGACCCACGGAACACCCCGCCGCCCGCCGACGAGCACGACCCCCATCACGAGCTCAACAACCCGGCGACCAACCCCGATCCGACCGAGTGGCCGGACCCGTACGACAAGCGCCCCGACCCGAGAGACCCGGCCGGAGGGGGCGACGAGCCGCTCGGCGACGACTCCCACACGCCGACCGGGAGCACGAGCACGAGCGAGCCGCACCACGACCGGGACCTCGTGGCCCAGCCCTCGGAGGAAGAGCGCAAGCGCGACAAGCTTGACGGCTGAGCGGAGTCGCGGCCGAGTTAATTCCCCGACCCCATGGGTAGCCGGAGCCCATGACCAAGCTCGGCTACACGATGATGTGCGAGCAGTCGCGCCCCGACCAGCTCGTGCGTGACGTCCAGCGTGCCGAGCAGGCCGGCTTCGACTTCTCGGTGATCAGCGACCACTATCAGCCGTGGCTGTCGACGCAGGGTCATTCGGGTTACGCCTGGTCGATCCTCGGCGCTGCCGCCCAGGCCACCGAGCGCATTGGCCTGATGAGCTTCGTCACTTGCCCGATCCTCCGCTACCACCCAGCGGTCGTGGCGCAGAAGGCCGCGACCGTGCAGATCCTCTCTCAGAATCGCTTTCGCCTCGGGCTCGGCGCCGGCGAGAACTTGAACGAGCACGTCGTCGGGCAGCGCTGGCCCTCGGTCGGCGCCCGGCAAGCGATGCTGAGCGAGGCTGTCGACGTGATCGGCTTGCTGTTCGAGACAAACGGCGACGCGACCGTCAACTACCGCGGTGACTACTTCGACGTCGAGTCCGCCAAGCTCTGGGACCTCCCGGACGAGCGCGTGCCGATCGGGGTCGCGGTGTCCGGTCGGGACTCGTGCGAGCTCGCCGCCGACAAGGCCGACCTGATGATCGCGGTCGAGCCCAAGGCGGAGCTGACCGAGATGTTCGACAAGGCCGGCGGTGGCGGCAAACCGAGGGTCGGGCAGGTCGCGATCGCCTACGACTCCGATCGCGACGCCGCGATCAAGCGCGCCCACGAGCAGTTCCGCTGGTTCGGGCTCGGCTGGAAAGTCAACGCCGATCTCCCCAACCCCGACTCGTTTGAAAGCGCGACGCAGTTCGTCACCCCCGACCAGGTGGCCGACGCCCTATCGTGCGGACCCGACGTCGACGAGCACGTCGAAGCGGTCAAGGCTTTCATCGACGCGGGATTCGACGAGGTCGCGCTCGTCCAGATCGGCGCCGACCACCAGGAGCCGTTCACGGCCTGGGCCGAGCGGGAACTCCTGCCGGCGCTTCGCTCTCTGTAGCCCGGTTATCTTGCGCCGATGAGCGCGACCACGATGCGGCCTCGACGGGTCGGCGAGGTCCTGGACGCTGCGATCAAGATCTATCTCCGCAACGCGCGGACGCTGATGGGCGCGACGGCCGCGGTCGTGATTCCGCTGCGGATCCTCGCCGGGGTCGTGCTCCTGTCGGTTCTGCCCAACGGCAACGACGTGCCCGGCGGGACGTTCAACCTGAACTCGAACTCGCAGCCCGCGGCCGACCGCGCCGCGGTGCTCGGGGCGAACGGCGCGCTGATCGTGATCGAGCTGATCGTCGCCACGCTCGTCGTCGCCGCGTGGACCTCGACGAGAGCATCACGATCGCCACGCCGGAGGGCGTCGACCTCCGCCTACAGCTGGCCGGGCTCGGCTCGCGGTTCATCGCGCGCGGCGTGGACCTCGTCATCATGCTGATCCTGCTCGGCATCCTGGCCGCGATCACCGGTCCGGTCGCGGGCCTGTCGGGCGGGGTGGTGGGTGTTGTGTTCGTGATCGGCTCGTTCGTGATCCTGCTGTTCTACCCGATCCTGTTCGAGCTCCTGGCCGGCGGACAGACGCCCGGAAGCGCATGAGCCACCTTCGGGTCCTGCGGGACTCGGGCGCGCCGGTCGACCTGCCCGCCAGCGCGATCCGCAACCTGATGCGGCTGGTCGACGGCCCGCTCCTCCTGAACCTGCCGTCGATCGTGGGGATCGCCGTGACAAGCGCAACCGGCGTCCGGGGGACATCGCGGCCGGGACGATCGTCACTCGCGAGCAGCCCGTGGCGAAGACGCCCCGCAAGGCCAAGAACCCGTAGACGGCGAGCGTCGCGCCCGCGGGCGCGGCCGGGGGCGCGTCGGGCGAGCGTGGGGACACGAGCGCGGTCACGCCCCAGGAGGTCGCGGCTGTCCGGCGCTTTCTCGAGCGACGCGCGAGTCTCGAGCGCATCAAGCGGACCCGTTGAGGCGGTTCAGAGTTGCGGGTACGCCGCCCACAGGGTTAGCGTTCCTTGCGCTTTCGCATGGGAGAGCCGATCCAACAAAGGGGAACCGTGGCTACAGCCGAGTACACACAGACGGGTAGGGCGACCGGTCCTCGCTCAGGGTTCTGGCGCCGGTTCGGCGCGACGTTCGTCGACGGGTTGATCCTCGGCGTCATCAGCTTTGTCCTGATCGCACTGCTCAGGGGCGGCGGCTACGCGGTCGGGTTTCTCATCGCGATCTCGTACTACACGTATTTCGAGGGAGGGCCGCGCGGTCAGACGCCGGGCAAGCGCCTCCTCGGGATCAGGGTCGTGGATTTCGGCAGCGGCGGCCCGATCGGGTACGGCCGCGCCGCGATCCGCTACGTGACCAGCATCGTGTCCGCGATCATCATCTACATCGGCTACCTGTGGATGCTGTGGGATCGGGAGAAGCAGTGCTGGCACGATAAGACCGCCAACTCGGTCGTCGTGCCCGAGTCCGCATATCCCGTGTCGTAGTGTGATCCCGCGCCGACGCGGCGGGCGAGGGGTGGTGGTAGCGTTCGAAAGGGGTCGAAACGCAGGACGCGGGACACCGCCGTTTGTTGAGCGATCCATCGAATCAGCGCGTCGAGGGCGTCGTGACCGAGTCTGCCGACTCCGGCACATCCGCGCCGCCAGGCGAGCGAGATCCGGTGCACCCGGTTCGGTCCGGCGCGCGCGCCACGCTCGTCCGGTCCCGTGCGGTGGTCGGGCTCGTGCTGGTCGCCGCCGGGCTCGTGTGGGCGATCCTCCGCGGACTCCCGTACTACGGGGTCAGCCCCACCCACCTGGCATACGACCTCGACCAGCCGCCCTGGCTGCTCGTTCTCGTGAGCGCCTGGCTCTGCTACCGGAGTCGTCGCCGGTGATCCTTCCTCAAATCCAGATCGCCCGCGCGCACTGGATCCTGGGCGCGCTGTTCCTCGCGATCATCCTCGATGAGTACCTGCCCCTGATCCGCAGCGATGGCGTGCCGGTGCGGTCCCGCTCGCTGGTGGTTCCCTGGGCGCTGATCATCGGCGCCGTCGGCGTGTGGGCCACAGTGGTGTTCGCCGACGTCGTGCACGACATGCTCGTGCACTTCCTCTGGGGGGACATCCTGTTCGCCGCAGGCGCCCTCGAGCTTGCGCGCCGACGCGGCGTCTACGACCGGCCGTGGCTCGACAACGTCCTCCCGCTCGCATTCCTGGGCTGCGGGGTGCTGTTCATCGTGCACGTGGTGATCGACCCGTCGGGTCAGGGAGCGCGCTGGCACCTGGCGATGGGGAGCCTGTTGATCGCCGGCGGATTGGTCGACCTAATCCGCGTGCGCCGGCACCGGCCATCTCTGATTCCCCTCGCGATCGTGCCACTGGCCGGATTCGCGCTGGCGCTGATCGCGATCCCGGTGGCGGCCGCGTCGTGAGCGCTCCCCTCCGGCTGCCTCGGGTGCCGCGGGCGCTCCGAGTCGCTGGATGGGTCGCTGTGCTGCTGCTGGCCGTCCCGGCATCAGCCGGAGCGCACGCGGTCCTGCTGACTTCTACCCCGGGGTGGGACGCCGTGCTGTCTGCCGCGCCGCGGGTCGTCACCCTCAGATACGACGAGGACGTCGTGCCCGGATACGCCCGGGTCGCCGTTGTGGACCCCCGTGGCCGGAATCTGGCCGGCCCGCCACGCGTGACCGGCAGCGTCGTCGTGATTCCGGTGGAGGCGAGCCGCGCAGGCAGCTACACGGTGCGGTGGAAGATGGTGGCCAGCGACGACGGCCACGTCACGGAGGGCGCATTCAGCTTCGGCGTACGGGCCAAGCCCCTGCCGCCGGCGCCGGTAAGCGGCGTTGGCATCCCGGTGGCGCCCAAGGTGTTGGCCTGGCTTCAGTTCCTGGGCGTAGCGCTGGCAGGTGGCGCACTCACTTTCCGTGCGATCGTGCTGGCGCCCGCGGCGCGGGCACTCGGCGATCGGTCCGACCGCGAGGCGGGGACCGCGATCTTCGTGGCGGTGGTCGGCGCTGCGGTCGCGCTCCACGCCGGCCTGTTCGGGTTCCTGATCGGGGCCTACCCGATCGTCGGGGGAGGGATCGCCAACGTCGTCAACACCCAGATAATCCCGATCCGGGTCGGCACACACCTGGGCCAGGCATTCACGTTGACGACGTTCGCGTGGCTCGGAGTGCTGGCGCTGCTCGTCGGCGCCTGGGCCACGCCCCGCCGCCGCGAGCCGCTCCTAGCCTGCGCGGGCGTGGCCTCACTCGGCATCGCCTTCGGCCTCAGCTGGGCCAGCCATTCCGCCTCGCGTGGGACGATCGCGCTGATCGCGGACTATGTCCACCTCGTGGCCGGCGCGCTGTGGGCAGGAGGGTTGGTCGCGCTCCTGATTCTCCTCGGCGTGGCGCGGCCTCTGTCCCGACCGGACCGGGAGGCGCTGGTGCTGGGATGCCTGCTTCGCTTCTCCAAGCTCGCCGTGATCATGGTTGGCGCACTCGTGCTCGCGGGCGCGTACCTGGCGGTGCGCGAACTGCCCGCGCCGTTGGCGCTGATCACCAGCGCCTTCGGGGTCACGCTGCTGTTGAAGACTGTCGTGTTCGCGGGCGCGCTCGCCCTTGGCGGTCTCCACCGGCGCGTCGCGGTCCCTCGAATCTCGGCTGGAGCGCCGGCGGCCACGATTCGCCGGACGCTCGCCGTCGAGGCGAGTCTCCTGCTTGCGGCGCTGTTCCTCGCGGCGATCCTCAGCCAGACGCCCCCTCCGAGCTAGAACTAGCACCATCCAATCGGAACGTACCGGCGCGCGGCTGGGCCGGGACCGAAGCGCGCCCGGCACGATTCGAACGTGCGACCTTTCGCTCCGGAGGCGAACGCTCTATCCCCTGAGCTACGGGCGCGGGGTGTTCCGCGGAACATCTCAGAACAGGAGGGAGCTTACCGTGCAGATCGCCGTCATCTCGGACACGCACATGCCGCGAGCCAGCCGGCGGCTCCCGGATGCATGCGTCGAGCGGCTCCGGCGGGCCGATCTGATCCTGCACGCCGGCGACCTGATGCGGCTCGCGGTGCTGAGAGAGCTCGAGTCCTACGGACCGGTCGCGCCGTCTACGGCAACGTCGACGACGCCGAGGTGCGCGCGGCGCTTGCCGGCGGTAACTTCGGTCGACGCCGGCGGGGTGACGATCGGGCTGGTACACGACGCCGGCCCGGCCAAGGGGCGACTGGCGCGGCTGCGCCGGCGGTTTCCGGACGCGGACGCGGTCGTGTTCGGCCACTCGCACATCCCGCTGCACGAGGAGGACGCCGACGGGTTCCAGATCTTCAACCCGGGCAGCCCGACCGAGCGGCGACGGGCGCCGCGGCACACGATGGGAATCGCGACCGTCGCGGACGGCGGCGTGAGCTTCGAGCTCATCGACCTCGACTGACAGACTGGACGAGATGGATCTCTCGGTCTTCTTCGCCGGCACCGCCGGCTCGATCCCGACCCCGCGGCGCGGCTTGCCGGCGTTGCTGGTCCGCCGCGGCGGCGACCGCATCCTCTTCGACTGCGGCGAGGGGACGCAGCGCCAGCTTGTCCAGTCGGTCGGTCTGACGGAGCTCACCGAGGTGTTCCTGACCCACTATCACGCCGATCACTGGCTCGGGCTGCCCGGGCTGCTGAAGACGTTCGATCTTCGCGCGCGCGAGCGCCCGCTCGCGATCCACGGACCCCCGGGCCTTCGGGAGCTGCTCACGCTCGCCCTGCGGGCGGCCGGCCGGGTTCGCTACCAGCTCGACCTGATCGAGCTCGCGCCCGGCGACCTGCTCGAACGCGACGGCTACAAGATCGCGCCGGTGCCGGTCGCGCACCGCGTGTCGAACGCGCTGGGCTACGTGATCTACGAGGACGAACGGCCCGGGGAGTTCGACCCCGAGACCGCCACCGCGCTCGGGGTCGTCCCGGGGCCGGAGTTCGGGCAACTGCAGCGGGGAGAGATTGTCCGGGGCGTGCAGCCGGAGCAGGTGCTCGGGCCGGCGCGGGCGGGACGGAAGATCGTGATCTCGGGCGACACCTCGCCATGCGAGACGCTGGTCATCGCCAGCCACGAGGCCGACGTGCTGATTCACGAGGCCACGTTCACCGAGGAGGAGCACGATCGCGCCGCCGAGACCGGGCACTCGACCGCGGCCCAGGCGGCCACGCTGGCGCGCGACGCCGGCGTGTCGATGCTCGCGCTGACCCACTTCTCGACTCGCTACACGGTCGGCGTGCTCCGCGACGAGGCGCGTGCGATCTTCCCCCAGACCGTGCTGCCGCGCGACTTCGACTCGATCGAGATCCCGTTCCCCGAGCGGGGCGAGCCCGAGCTGATCAGGTGGGACGACCGGCGGGCGGCCGTCGAGGAGGAGGCCGAGGCGGTGGCGGACAGGGCGGGATGACTACGGGCACGGCGACATGACTACGGGCACGGCGACATGAGTACGGGCACGGCGACATGACTACGGGCACAGCAACATGAGTACGGGCACGGCGAGATGACTACGGGCACGATCGAAAGGCTCGAGACGCCCCGGATGCTGCTCGAGCGGCTGGCGCCCGAGCACGCCGCCGAGGAGTGCCGGCTGCTGCTCGATCCCCGGGTCGGCGCCACTCTTTGGGCCCGGCGGACGCCACCCACCGAGGCCGAGATCATCGACGGGCTGTCCTCGAAGGCCGCACACTGGGATCGCCACGGCTTCGGGATGTGGCTCCTGCGCGACCGCGAGACCGGTGCGATGGTGGGGCGGGGTGGCCTGCAGCACACCTTCACCGCCGGCCTTCAGGATGTCGAGGCGGCCTGGGCGATCGTCCCCGAGCGCTGGCGCCAAGGCCTCGCCACCGAGCTCGCCAACGCCTGCGTCGAGGTCGGCTTTGCGCAGCTCGGCCTGCACTCGATCGTCGCCTTCACTCTCCCGGACAACATCGCCTCTCGGCGGGTGATGGAAAAGGCCGGATTCCAATACGAGCGCGACATCGTTCACGCGAGGATGCCCCACGTGCTGTACCGCCGGCTCCCGCCGGCGTAGGCTCGCGCCGGTCAAGCGGGCCGGCGCCGGGGGCGGCGGGTGGTGGGGCGGCGGGTGCCGGGGCGGCCGGCGAACGGCGGGCACCTGAGGGAGGGCGGGAGCAGGTTGCCGGCGCCTGACGGCAGCTGTGTCCGACCTGCATAAGGCGACAATCGCCGCGGCAGCGCCGCGCCGTGCCGCGTTACCCGTGATTATCGTGCGCAAGTCGACAAGGTCAGGATTGCGAGCGGCCGGTGTCGTGTTATGCGGGTCGCCGGCGAAGCGCGTCCACGACGGCCCCGCGGGCGCAGCCCTCCAGGTGCCCAAACGCCACCCGCGCAGTCCGTCCTTCAGGTGCCCAAACGCCGCGCCACCCGCGCAGTCCGTCCTTCAGGTGCCCAAACGCCGCGCCACCCGCGCAGTCCGGCCTCCAGGTGCAGAGAACGCCGCGCGACCGCCACCGCCACCGTCCGCCGCCCCCACTGTTACCCTCATCCGAGTCGGCCCCTTTAACCCGGTCCGGTGAGGCCAGGAAGGAGCGCGTTTAGATGGCAACGGTCGTACTCGACCGCGATGACATGCGCCGCACGCTGGTGCGGATCGCTCACGAGATTGTCGAGAAGAACCCGGACGGCGCGGTGGCGCTCGTCGGGATCCACCGGCGTGGCGCGGTGCTGGCGAGGCGCCTGCAGGCGCTGACGAGCGAGTTGCTCGAACCGGGCGTACCGCTCGGCGACGTCGACATCTCGTTCTACCGCGACGACCTGGCGATGCGGCCCGCGTCGCCGGTCGTCCACGCCACGCACCTCGACTTCCGCGTCGACGACAAGACGATCGTGATCGTCGACGACGTGCTCTATACCGGGCGCACTGTGCGTGCCGCGATCGACGCGGTATTCGACTACGGACGGCCGGCGCGGGTACAGCTGGCGGTGCTGATCGATCGCGGCCACCGCGAGCTGCCGATCCGGCCCGACTACGTGGGCAAGAACATCCCCACCTCGCAGGACCAGCGCGTGTACGTGTGCGTCGACGAGGTCGACCGAGAGGATGAAGTGAAGATCGAACGGGCGAGGGCGGCGGCATGAATCGGATCGGACGGCATCTGATCTCGATCGACGATGTCGATCGCGCCTCGATCGAGCGGATCCTGGACCGCGCCGAGTCGTTCGACGAGGTCTCGGGCCGTGAGATCAAGAAGGTCCCGGCACTCCGCGGCCGGACGATCGTCAACCTCTTCTACGAGTCCAGCACGCGCACCAGCTCGAGCTTCGAGCTCGCCGCCAAGCGGCTGAGCGCCGATGTCGTCTCGATCCGCTCGCAGGGCTCGGCCGTCGACAAGGGCGAGTCGCTCAAGGACACCGTTCAGACGCTGTCGGCGTACGACCCGGCGGCGATCGTGATCCGCTCGCCGCACGCCGGCGCGGCAGGACTGGTGGCGCGCTGGACTGCCGCCGCCGTGATCAACGCCGGCGATGGCAAGCACGAGCACCCGACGCAGGCGCTGCTCGACGTCTTCACCCTACGCCGCCGGCTCGGGTCGCTCGACGGCACCAACATCTGGATCGTCGGCGACGTGCTCCACTCCCGGGTGGCGCGGTCGAACATTCTCGCGTTCACGCGGATGGGCGCACACGTCACCGTGTGCGGACCGCCGACGCTGATCCCGCGCGAGATCGAGGCGCTCGGCTGTGAGGCGAAGACCACGCTCGATCAAATCGGCGAGGCGGATGTCGTGTACGTGCTGCGCATGCAGCACGAGCGGATGCGCGACTCATTCGTGCCCTCGCTCCGCGAGTACGCCAGCCGCTATCAGATCACGCCGGCGCGGCTGAACCCAAACCAGCTGCTGATGCACCCCGGCCCGGTGAACCGCGGGGTCGAACTGAGCGGCGAGGCGATCGACTCCCCGCAGGCGCTGATCGGAGCGCAGGTGAGAGCGGGGGTGGCGGTCCGGATGGCGGTGCTCTACGAGTTACTCGTCGGAGCGCCGACGCTCGAGGCGGTCGCGGCATGACCCCGGACGCCAAGCGTATGTTCCATCGCGAGGGCCAGCCGGCCGAGATCCTGATCACCGGCGCCCACGTGCTCGACCCGCGCACAGACCTCGATGCGCAGCACGACATCCTGATCCGCGACGGCCACATCGCAGAGCTCGGCGAACCGGGGTCACTGTCGGCCCCGGCTGGTGCAGAGACCGTCGACGCCGCGGGCATCCACGTGTTCCCGGGATTCGTCGACCCGCATGTCCATCTGCGGACGCCGGGGCAGGAATACAAGGAGAACATCGAGACGGGGACCGCGGCGGCGGCTGCCGGCGGCTTCACCGCGGTAGTCGCGATGCCGAACACCGACCCGGTCCTCGACGACGCGTCGATCCTTAGATCACTAATCGAAACCGCCACACGTCAGGCACAAGTACCCGTCGGCTTCCTGGCAGCGATCACCAGGAACCTCAAGGGCGACGAGCTGACCGAGATGGCCGAGCTCCGCGACGCCGGCGCGCTCGGGTTCACCGACGACGGCAAGCCCGTCGTGGACGCGGGAACGCTTCGCAAGGCGCTGCAGTACCAGCGACTCGCGGGCGGCGTGATCGCGCTCCACGAGGAGGACCCCGACCTGTCCGGCGACGGCGCGATGCACGAGGGCGCCACCTCGGCGCGGCTCGGCATCGCCGGCATCCCGTCGCTGTCGGAGTCGACGATGGTCGCGCGCGACGCCGCGCTCGCCGGCTACGAGGACGCCCGGGTGCACTTCCAGCACCTCTCTTGCGTCGAGTCGGTCGAGGCGCTCGAGCACGCGAAGAGCAAGGGAATCCGGGTCAGCGCGGAGGCCTGCCCGCACCACCTGACGCTGACCGACGACATGGTCCGCACGCTCGACAGCCGGTTCAAGATGAACCCGCCGCTCCGCGGCGAAAACGACCGGCGGGCGCTCGTCGCGGCGCTCAGATCTGGCGTGATCGACTGCATCGCCACCGACCACGCTCCGCACGCGAGCCACGAGAAGGAGGTGCCGTTCGAGCAGGCGCCGATGGGGACGACCGGACTCGAGACGGCGTTCGCCGCCCTGTTCACCGAGCTCGTCCTGCCCGGAGAGCTCGAGCTGGACGTGATCGTCCATCGCATGACTGAAGGCGCGGCGCTGTACGGGCTCCCGATCCCGCGGATCGAGCCGGGACAGCCGGCCAACCTGTGTCTGGTCGATCTCGACGCGCGCTTCGAGGTCGGCGCCGACGGCTACGTCAGCCGCTCGTCCAACTGCTGCTACCACGGGCGAACGCTTCAGGGCAAGGTGCTGCTGACGCTCGCGGCCGGCACGATCGCGTTCCGCGCTCCGATCATGACCGCGGCGGCCCCGGCGGTCAGTTGAAGGCAGCCACCGCATACGTGCTGCTCGAGGACGGGGCCCGGTTCGACGGACTCGCGTGCGGCGCCGACGGTCACGCCGTCGGCGAGATCGTGTTCACGACCTCGATGTCCGGCTACCAGGAGGCGATGACCGACCCGAGCTACGCCGGCCAGCTGATCACTTTCACCTACCCGCAGATCGGCAACTACGGGACCTCGGACGAGGCGATGGAGTCAGACCGCGCGCACGCGCGTGCGTCGATCATGCGCGCGGCCGTCGACCGCGACGACGCGGCCGGTTCGACCCAGGGCTGGCTCAGCTGGCTGGCCAGCCAGGGGATTCCCGCGATCACCGACGTCGACACCCGCGCGCTCGTCCGCCACATCCGCGACCGGGGCGCGATGCGCGGGGGCGTCTTCCCGGCCATCCTCACCGAGCAGCAGGCACGCGACGTAATCGAGGCCGAGCCGGACATGGCCGGCCGTGACCTCGTGCGGGACGTCACGCCGAAGCAGCGCACCGTCGTCGGCGACGGGAACGACGGGCCGCGGATCGCGCTGATCGACACCGGCGTCAAGCGCTCGATCGTTCGCAACCTCGTCGAGCGTGGGGCCACCGTCGAGCTCCACCCGTGCACCGCGACCGCGAACGAGCTCCTCAAAGGCGGCCCGGATGCGATTTTCCTGGCGAACGGCCCAGGCGACCCCGCATCGCTCGGATATATCGTCGACACGATCAGGGAGCTGATCGGCAAGCGCCCCGTTTACGGCATCTGCCTGGGACACCAGCTGCTGTGCCGCGCGGTCGGCCTCGAGACCTACAAGCTGCCCTTCGGCCACCACGGCGCCAACCATCCGGTCAAGGACCTGACCACCTCGGTAGTCGAGATCACGAGCCAGAACCACGGCTTCGCGGTCCTCGGTCCAAACGGATCGAAGACCATCGACGAAGACGAGGCGGTGCGCTGGGAGACCGACTACGGCGCGGCCGAGCTCACACACATCAACCTGTACGACCGTACCGTCGAGGGCCTCGTGCTCAAGGACGTCCAGGGCGCGACCGTCCAGTACCACCCCGAGGCGGGCCCGGGGCCGAACGACGCGCTGCATCTGTTCGACCGGTTCGTCACCGAGATCCGCGAGGCGGCGTAACGCCGAATGCCCCGTCGCGACGATCTTCACAAAATCCTCTTGATCGGGTCGGGACCGATCGTGATCGGCCAGGCTGCCGAGTTCGACTACTCGGGGACGCAGGCCTGCCGGGTGCTGATGGACGAGGGCTACGAGGTCGTGCTCGTCAACTCCAACCCCGCGACGATCATGACCGACCCGGAGGTCGCGACGACCACCTACATCGAGCCGCTGCTGGCCGGCCCGGTGCGGCAGGTGATCGAGCGCGAGCGTCCCGACGCGCTACTGCCGACCCTCGGCGGCCAGACCGCGCTCAATCTCGCCAAGACGCTTTACGAGGACGGCACGCTCGACCGCAATGGCGTCGAGTTGATCGGCGCCGACTACGACGCGATCGAACGCGCCGAGGACCGCGAGATCTTCCGTGAAACGATGCAAGCCGCCGGCCTGCGCGTGCCGCGCAGCGCGATCGCCCACACGATCGACGATGCCCAGAACGCCGTCTCCCAGATCGGCCTGCCGTTCATCGTGCGGCCGGCGTTCACGCTCGGCGGCAAGGGCGGCGGCGTCGTCAGGACCGAAGACGACCTGGCGCGCATAGTGGGTCGCGGCCTCAAAGCGTCGCCGATCTCGCAGGTTCTGCTCGAGGAGTCGGTGCTCGGTTGGGGCGAGTTCGAGCTCGAGGTGATGCGCGACCGGGCGGACAACGTCGTGATCGTGTGCTCGATCGAGAACCTCGATCCGATGGGCGTGCACACCGGCGACAGCGTGTGCGTCGCGCCCCAGCAGACGCTCACCGACAAGCAGTACCAGACGCTCAGGGACCAGGCGATCGCCGCCATCCGTGCTGTCGGGGTCGAGACCGGTGGGTCGAACGTCCAGTTCGCGGTCAACCGCGCCACCGACGAGATCGTGGTCATCGAAATGAACCCGCGCGTGTCGCGCTCGAGCGCGCTCGCGAGCAAGGCCACTGGGTTTCCGATCGCGAAGATCGCCGCGCGCCTCGCGGTCGGCTACACGCTGCAAGAGATTCCGAACGACATAACGAAGGCGACGCCGGCGAGCTTTGAGCCCGCGATCGACTACTGCGTCGTCAAGTGGCCACGGTTCGCATTCGAGAAGTTCCCCGGCGCCGAGGCCGACCTCACGACCCACATGAAGTCGGTGGGCGAGGCGATGGCGATCGGGCGGACGTTCAAGCAGGCGTTCGCCAAGGCGCTCAGATCGCGCGAGCTCGACTCAAACCCCCGCCACCCGGAGAACGACGAGTCCCTGGTGGATGCCCTCGCACAACCCGGGGCCGAGCGGTTCGATCATCTGCTCGAGGCGCTCCGCCGGGGCATCCCGATCGACGAGCTTCACCGCCGGACGAGCGTCGATCCGTGGTTCCTGCGCGAGCTCGCCGAGCTTGTCGCCGACCCGGGCGCGATTGATTCGGATCCCACCCACCCCCGGACATACAAGTCGGTGGACACGTGCGCAGCCGAGTTCGCGGCGCGCACCCCCTACTACTACTCGTCGTGGGAACGCCCGCGCGTGAACGGACCCGACAACGAAATCGATCGCGGCGAGAGGCCCAGCGTCGTGATCCTCGGGTCGGGGCCGAACCGGATCGGGCAGGGGATCGAGTTCGACTACTGCTGTGTCCACGCCGCCGAGACCGTCCGCGAGCAGGGACGCGACGCGGTGATGATCAACTGCAACCCCGAGACGGTCTCGACCGACTACGACACCTCGGACCGCCTGTACTTCGAGCCGCTCACGCTCGAGGACGTGCTCGCGGTCTGCAACGTCGAACAACCAGTGGGCGTGATCGTCCAGTTCGGCGGACAGACGCCACTGAAGCTCGCCGCGGGCCTCAAGCAAGCCGGCGTGCCGATCCTCGGCACGACCGTCGAGGCGATCGACCTGGCCGAGGACCGCTCGCGGTTCGGTCCGCTGCTCGATGAGCTCGGCTACAAGGCCCCGCCGTACGCGACCGCGACATCGCCGGAAGACGCGCTGACACAAGCCGATGACGTCGGGTTCCCGCTGCTCGTCCGCCCGAGCTACGTGCTCGGCGGCCGCGCGATGGAGATCGTCTACAGCGTGGACGGCCTGGCCGATTACCTCACCCGCGTCGCTCCGGATTCAGCCCACGCACCCGAAGATCTACCTCGACCGTTTCCTCGAGGACTCGATCGAGGTCGACGTCGACGCGCTCGCGGACGGCACCGACGTGTGGATCGCGGGGATCATGCAGCACGTCGAGGAGGCGGGGATCCACTCGGGCGACTCGGCGTGCGTGCTGCCGCCCCACACGCTCGGCCCGGAGATGCTCGCTCAGATCCGCGCCCAGACGGAGGGGATCGCGAAGGCCCTCGAGGTCGTCGGGCTGCTCAACGTCCAGTTCGCGATCCGCGAGGACACGCTGTACGTGATCGAGGCCAACCCGAGGGCGTCGCGGACGGTGCCGTTCGTGTCCAAGGCGATCGGGTTGCCGGTGGCCAAGCTCGCCTGTCGCGTGCTGCTCGGCGAGCGGCTTGCCGATCTTGACCTACCGCCGGACACGAGCAACGGCCACGTTTGCGTCAAGGAGGTGGTGCTGCCGTTCGATCGGTTCGCCGGCGCCGACTCGCTGCTCGGCCCCGAGATGCGCTCGACGGGCGAGGTCATGGGAATCGCCCGCGACTTCCCGACTGCGTTTGCGAAGGCGCAGGCGGCCGCCGGCTCGCAGCTACCGAACGCCGGCCGGGTGTTCATCACGGTCGCGGACGGCGACAAGCCGGCGGCGACTGGGATCGCCACCATCCTCCACGACCTCGGCTTCGAGATCGTCGCCACCCGGGGCACCGCGCAGGCGATCCGGAAGATGGGCATCCCGGCCGAGACCATCAACAAGATCGGCGAGGGCTCGCCGCACGTGGTCGACTGGATCGAGCGCGGCGAGGTCGACCTCGTGATCAACACGCCCGTCGGCACCGGCGCGCGCGCAGACGGCTGGGAGATCCGGTCCGCCGCGATCGCCCGCGGCATCCCGTGCGTCACCACGATGACCGGTGGGATGGCCGCGGCCCGCGCGATCGCCGCCGCGCGCCGGGGCGAGCCCGAGGTGCTCTCGCTCCAGGAGATCCACCACCGCCGCACGAGCGAGGTCAAGTGACTCGGGTGCCGGCGCCGTTCGGCCGCCGTGCGGCGCCCGTGACCGCGCGCGAGCGGCACGGTTCCTACGTCGTCATCCGCTGCCGCGACACCGCCGGTCCACAGCCGCAGGCCGGCCAGTTCTACATGCTCGCGGCCGCCGAGCGGTGGGGCGGGGGAGAAGGCGGTCGGCCGTTCCTCCCGCGGGCGTTCAGCGTGCTGCGGGCGAGACCGCGGCCCGAAGGCATCGAGCTCCACTTTCTGATCGAGGACGTCGGCCCCGGCACCAAGCGCCTGTCGGAGCTCGGACCCGGTGACGACCTTGCGATCGTCGGCCCGCTCGGGAACGGCTTCGCGCCGCCGGGCGAAGGCCGTAGGCCGCTCTTGGTCGGCGGTGGCGTGGGTATCGCCCCCCTTGCGATCTGGCAGGACGACCTTGGGGCGGGTGGGACCCAATCACGGGTCCTGCTCGGGTTCCGGGACGAGGACCACGCCCGCGGCGCGGCGCTCCTCGCCGACGCCACACTCGCCACCGACGACGGCAGCGCCGGCCACCACGGGCTCGTGACCGATCTCCTCGAAGACGAGCTCGACGCCCGCGACGACGAAGACGATGGCGGCGCCGAGGTGTACGCCTGCGGTCCGCCTCCAATGCTCGAGGCAGTCCGCGCCATCTGCGATCACCGCAACACCCCGGCGCAGCTCGCGCTCGAGTCGGGCATGGCCTGCGGGTTCGGGGCGTGCTTCGGGTGCGTGGTGCCGACCGTCGACGGCTATGTCCGCCTATGCGTCGACGGCCCGGTCCTGGACGCGCACAAACTCCAGAGCGCGCTCGTCGCCGGAGCCGGACATTGAGCGTCGACTTCTGCGGGATCGAGCTCGCCCATCCGGTCATCAACGGCTCGGGCACCTTCGATCCGATCGCCGCGCATCGCGCCTTCGGCGACGAGCTGTTCGAGCGCTTCCCGTTTGCGGCGTTCGTCTCGAAGACGGTGACGCTCGAGCCGCGCCAGGGCAACCCGCCGCCGCGTCTGTGGGAAGTCCCGGGCGGCCTGATCAACTCGATCGGGCTTCCCAACAAGGGCCTCCGCGGATACCTCGAGCACGACCTGCCTTGGCTCGCGGGGCTGCCGGTGCCGCTGATCGTCAACGTCATGGGGTTCAGCCGCGACGAGGTCGCCGAGCTCGTGGCCGCGTTCGCCGAGCGCCCCGAGGTGAGCGCGCTCGAGCTGAACGTCTCCTGTCCGAACGTCGAGACGGGGCTCGTGATGGGCGCCGATCCCGGCGAGACCGCGAGACTCGTCGACCGTGTCAGAGCTCTGAGCGACAAGCCTCTGATCGTCAAGCTCACGCCGAACGCCACCGACGTGCCCGCGGTCGCCAGGGCGGCAGAGCAGGCGGGCGCCGACGCGGTTTCGCTGATCAACACCATCAAGGGCATGGCGCTCGACCCCGAGACCGGCGGACCATGGCTGGGGGGCGTCACGGGTGGCGTGTCCGGGGCGGCGGTGCGCGCGATCGCGCTAGCCCAGGTCCATGCCGTCGCGCAGGCGGTCGAGATCCCGATCATCGGGATGGGCGGGGTTCAGGCCGGGCGCGACGGGCTGGATCTGATGCGGGCCGGCGCAGCCTTAGTGGGTATCGGAACCGAAAGCTTCCGCGATCCGGCGGCCGGTGAGCGGATCGCATCCGAGCTCGGAGAACTTCTCGCAAATAGCGCCGTGTAGGAGGCGCCGGCGGTGGCCGCGCAGCCCCTCCGCTCCCGACTCCCAACCAGTCCGGAGAGGCGCCGGCAACCGCTCGTTGTTCGCACTGTGAACATTTTGAGTGCGAAGAAAAACCCCCTGCAAACTCAGGTATTTACCCAAACCATCCTCGACAATGCTCTAGCTCAGCTTGAGGTCTAGTCGAATATGGGCGATTTATCTTGATCGGCCTGTCCCAGGATGTATAGTCGCCGCCCATGCCGCCGGTCAGCGAATCCCTCTCCAAGCCCACCGCCGCGCCCGAGCGCTCTCTCGTGCAACGCATGGAGGCGCTCCAGAGGGCCAACGACATCCGCACCCGACGGGCACAGCTCAAGCGTGATCTGAAGGCTGGCCGCCAGCCGATCGACCGGCTTCTGCTCGAGCCACCGGATTATCTGGCGACCGCGAAGGTGTTCGACCTCCTCCTCGCCGTCCCCAAGTACGGCCGGGTCAAGGTCAACAAGATCCTGGGCCAGTGCAAGATCTCGCCGAGCAAAACCGTCGGCGGTCTGTCCGAGCGCCAGCGGCGGGAGCTGGTCGCGCTCATGCGGCGGCGTTAGGCCACGCGCCGCCGCTTGAACGACCGAGCCGGCTGACCGACCGCTACCGGTGGCGAACAGTCCGAAGGTCTTTGTCATCACCGGTCCGTCCGGTGTCGGCAAGGGCACGCTGATCCGCGGCCTGCTCGAGCGGATACCTGAGCTCGAGCTCTCGGTATCGGCCACCACGCGGAACCCCCGGCCGGGAGAGGAGAACGGCGTCGCCTATCACTTCCTAACGCCGGAGGCGTTCGAGGAGCGGGTGGCGGCCGGAGACTTCGTCGAGCACGCCCGGTACTCGGGCAACCGGTATGGGACGCTGCGCTCAGAGCTCGAGCGGCGGCTGGACGCCGGGGCCGGCGTGGTGCTCGAGATCGAGGTTCAGGGCGCTCGCCAGGTCCGCGCCGCGATGCCCGACGCCGTCGCCGTGTTCATCGCCCCGCCCTCCCGCGAGGCCCTCCGCGCGCGGCTCGTCGGCCGCGGCACCGACAGCTCCGAGCAGGTCGACGAGCGGCTCCGGACCGCAGAACAAGAGCTCGAGGCCCAGCCCGAGTTCGCCCACGTGGTCGTCAACGACCGGCTCGAGCAGGCGACGGACGAACTCGCCGACATCGTCTCGTCGGCGATGGACCCTTAGATCCTCACTGCCCGTATCTGCGCCAGAACGTGCGGTGCGGACCCGGTCCCCTCGCTAACCTGTCACCAACACTCTTTTGGGAAGAAAGGCTTCGCTTTGATCTCACCCCGCATCGACAAGCTGCTCGAGCATGTCGACTCCGACTACGCCAGCGTGATCGTGGCCGCCAAGCGCGCGCGCCAGATCAACTCGTACTACCACAACCTCGGCGAGGGCACGTTCGACGAATTCCCGCCCCCGATGGTCGAGACGCGGTCGAAGAACTACCTGACGATCGCGCTCGAAGAGGTCGCGCAGGGCAAGCTGAAGTACCACTACCGGTGAGGTCGCACGGGGCCCCGTAAATGGCGCGCTTGCTCCTCGGCGTCACGGGCGGGATCGCGGCCTACAAGGCGCTCGAGGCGGCACGGCTGGCTGTCAAGCGGGGTCACGCAGTGCGGGTGATCCAGACGCCGACGAGCGAGCGGTTCGTCGGCCGGGCGTCATTCGAGGGGATCACCGGGGCGCCGGTACTGACCAGTGAGTTCGATGCCGACCCCGCGCGGGGCTCGTATCCCGGCGAGCCGCTTCCCGGACGGGCCCCGATCAGCCACCTGGCGCTGGTCGAGCGAGCCGAGCTGTACCTGATCGCGCCGGCGAGCGCGAACACGCTGGCCAAGCTTGCGCACGGCCACGCCGACAACCTCGTGACCACCGCGGCGCTCGCGGCGGCCTGCCCGGTCGCGGTCGCGCCCGCGATGAACAACCGGATGTATCTGAATCCGGCCACCCAGGCCAACCTCGAGCTGCTCCGGGCGCGGGGCGTGACCTTGATCCCCCCGCGCGAGGGTGAACTGGCCTCGCACGGAGAGCACGGCATCGGGCGGCTGCCCGAGCCTGCCGAGCTACTCGAGGCGTGCGAGGCGCTGCTGCGGCCGCCGTCGCTCAAGGGGCTGCGCGTGCTGGTCACCGCGGGCGGGACCCGCGAGCCGATCGACAGCGTCCGCTTCGTCGGGAATCGCTCCTCGGGGCGTATGGGTTACGCGCTCGCGCGCGAGGCCGCCCGCCGCGGCGCCGCCGTGACGGTGATCGCCGCGAACGTCGGACTCGAGACCCCGGCCCGGGTGCGCGTGGTCCCCGTACGGACGGCGGCGGAGCTGGCCACGGCCGTCCGGAACGAGGTGGCCGCCTGCGATGTATTGCTGATGAGCGCCGCCGTGGCCGACTTCCGGCCAGCCGGCGCCGTCGACACCAAGCTGGGGAAGGACGAAGGGGTCCCCAAGCTCGAGCTCGAACCGACCGAGGACGTGCTGAGTGCGCTGGTCGATCTCCGGCGCGAGGATCAGACGATCGTCGGGTTCGCCGCCGAGCACGGACAGGGCGCGGTGGAGCGCGGCCGGGGCAAGCTCGAGCGCAAACGACTCGACGCGATCGTGATCAACGACATCGCCGGCGAGGGAATCGGATTCGACTCCGAGGACAACGAGGTAACGATCCTCGCCGCGGACGGAGCCGAGCGGCACGTGCCGCGGACCAGGAAGGATCGGGTCGCAGAGGCTGTCCTTGACGAAGTGGAGCGACTACGTACGACCAGGGGTGGGACGGATGGAGCCCGAGCAGACACCCGTAGCCCCGCACGAGTGTGAGGCCGTCGCCGCGCTGGCGCGGCGGCTCGCGGGGAACATTGCCAATGCGGTGCAGGCGCGCCCCGAGACGCTGACGCACCTGATGGTTGCCCTGTTCGCCGAGGGCCACGTGCTCATCGAGGACTACCCGGGAGTCGGCAAGACGGCGCTGGCGCGGGCCCTGGCCCGCTCGATCGACTGTCAGTTCGCGCGCGTGCAATGCACTTCCGATCTGCTTCCCGCCGACGTCGTCGGGACGAACGTGTTCGACCAGCGCGAGGGGCGCTTCGAGTTCCGCCCCGGCCCGGTGTTCGCCAACGTGGTGCTCGTCGACGAGATCAACCGCGCGTCGCCGAAGACCCAGTCGGGTCTGCTCGAGTGCATGCAGGAGCGCCGGGTGACCGTCGATGTCCACACCCACGAGCTGGCGCGCCCGTTCCTCGTGCTCGCGACCCAGAACCCGATCGAGTACGAGGGCACGTACCCGCTGCCCGAGGCGCAGGTCGACCGGTTCATGGTCAAGATCACGCTTGGATACCCCTCGCGTGGGGCCGAGGCCGGGATGCTTGCCGACCACGAGGCCGGCGATCGCGTGCTGACGCTCGCGCCCGTTGCCACCGCCGCCGAGGTGCTCGCCGCCCAGGACATGGCCAAGCGGGTTCGCGCCTCCGAGCCACTGCGCGACTACATCGTCCGGCTGCTGTGGCGCACGCGAGAGGATCCCCGCGTCGACCTCGGTGCCAGCCCGCGCTCCGGCCTGCTGCTCCTCCGCGCCGCCAAGGCCTACGCGATGATGCAGGGGCGCGACCACGCCCTTCCCGACGACGTCCAGGCACTGGCCCAGTCGGTCCTAGCCCACCGCCTCGTGCTCGCTCCCGAGTCGGCACGACGGTCGGGGGCGGACGTCGTCAGCGATGCCGTCGCATCGGTGAGAGCGTTGTGACCGCCGGGCCCGCCCACCCGCTCGACCCGCCGCTCGAGGAGGAACGAGCGCGGTGAAGCGGGCAGGCGCGGTGGCGGTGTCGGGGCTGGTCCTGATTGTGGCCGCGTTGACGTTCGAGGCCGCTCCGCTGTTCGTCCCGGGCGTCGCGATGACGCTCATCGGGGTCGCCGCGCCGGCGTGGGTGACGTTGGCGGCCAGCGGCGCGAGCATCGAGCGGAAGCTCGAATCCGAGCGCGTCGTCGAAGACGAGCCTGTCGAGGCGACGATCGAGGTCCGGCGCGGACCGTGGGGGTTGCCGGGAGCGGTCGTCGAGGATCCGCTTGCGGGCGAGCCGATCTCGATCCGCGGGCCGATGTCGATGATCTCCGGCGGCAACTCCGCGAGCGTCCGGATCGTGGCCTCGTTCCCGCGCCGCGGGGTGAGGCGGATCGAGCCGCCGACGCTGGTCGTGTCGGACGCGCTCGAGCTCGCCCGCGCCGAGCGCGTGAGCCTGTCGCCGGCGCAGGAGATCCTGGTGCTGCCGCGGACGGAGCGGGTGAAGTGGGTTCCGGGGGCGGGGGAGAAGTGGCGGCGCGCCACCGGCGCGGCCCCACTGGAGCCGTTCGGCGCCACCGAGGTCGACGGTCTCCGGCCCTACCGGCAGGGCACGCCCGCCTCGCGGATCCACTGGGCCGCGTTCGCGCGCGGCGCCGGCCTGCTCGAGCGGCGCTTGCGCGCTGACACCGAGACGCGACCGCTGGTCGTCGTCGACGCCCGGGTCGACGAGTCCGCCCACAGCTCCGAGCATCTCGACGCCGCGGTGCGTGCCGCTGCCTCGCTCGTGCTCGAGCTCGGGACCCGCACCGGTTGCGGCCTGCTGCTCCCCGGGGAGTACCGGCCGCTCGAGGTCGAGCGCGACCTGATCGCGTGGCCGGTCGCGCACGCCAGGCTGGCGCTCGTGGAGGGTGGACCCCAGGCGAGAGCTCCCGGCCTCGCCCCGGGCGCCCGATCTGCCCAGGTCGTTTACGTCGCGGCGACGGCGCACGCCCGGCTCCCCGCCGGCCTCGCGGGTGCCGGCGTCCGAGCCGCGATCCTGGTGGTTCCGAAGGGGCTGGCCAACCAGCCCCGGCAGCGGGCGAGCTTCGAGGTGGCGGGGTGCGTCGGCTTCGTCGTCGGCACCGGCCGGCGGGTGAGGGAGCGCGTAGCGTGAGCACGAACACCCAGGTCGCGGTACTCGCGCCGCTCCGCAAGGACCAGGGCCCGCGCCCGCGCGCGATCGCCAAGGGGCGCGATCGTCCGCTGATCAGACTGCTGTCGTTCGGCGCGCTCGGCCTGTACGGCGTCGTCCGCTGGGGGACGCTGATGAACCCGGCTCCGACCGCAAGGCTGCTCGGTCTGCTCGCCGTGGCGCTGTTGCTCGCGGGACTCGGACCGGTGCTGGTCGAGCGCGAGCGCGCCGGCGCCGCGCTCCGGGGCGCGACCGAGCCGCTGACCGCGCTGGGAGCACCGATCGCGCTGATCGCGATCCTCGCGGTCTTCCCGATCAGCGGAGTGCCGCTGCCGTGGACAACCCACCTGCGCGTTGCCGACACCGCCAACGGGATCGGTCAGGGGCTGTCGGCGCTCCCTGGCATCTTCGTCCCGTACGCCGGGATCAACCAGTGGGTGCGGGTGACGATGCTGCTCGGCGCGGCGGTGCTGCTACTCGACGCCGCCTTCCTCCTGGCGTTCGCACCGGCCCGACTCGGGGATCTCCGCCGCGCGGGCGCCGCTCTGCCGTTGATCGCGCTCGTGGCGGTGCCGGACGTGTCCGTGTCTCCCCATCTCGCGTATCTACAGGGCTTGGTGTTGTTCCTCCTCCTCGCGTTGTTCATGTGGGGCGAGCGGGTGGCGCCCGATCGACGCGGCGGTGTGGTGCTCGCCCTATTGACGACGGGAGCCGTCGGGATGGCCTTCGCCCCGGCTCTCGACCGGCACTCCCCCTGGATCAACACCCATAATCTGACCGGTGGCCTGATCTCTTCGCACGTCGTGCGGTTCGACTGGACGCAGCGTTACGGGCCCCTGACCTGGCCGCGGACCGGCAACACGGTGCTCAACGTGTCGGCAACACCGAAGGCGTGGGCCGGCGAGTACTGGAAGAGCGAGAACCTCGACAACTTCGACGGGTCGGGCTGGGCGGCCGGGGGCGTCGGCAGTGGCGCTGGGCTGCCGGGCGTGAGCCGGCGCACGATCAGGCACTACTCGCAGGACCTGACGGTCACGATCCGCGCGATGGACACCACACAGGTGATCGCGGCCGGATACACGACGCAGCCGCCGGGTCATCTGACGACGCCGCCCGTTCCGGGGACCAGCGACGGGACGTGGGCGAGCGCGACCGCGCTCGGTCCCGGCGACGCCTACACGGTGTCCGTCTACAGCCCGCATCCGAACGCTTCGGCGCTCGCGAAGGCGGGAACGAATTACCCGGCCGGCGTCCGGCAGGGCGACCTCGCGCTGACGTTGCCGCAAAAAGCAACCGCCCAGCGCGGGCTCCCGCAGACGGTTGTGTTCGCCGCGTTCGGCAGCCGCGACGTGCCGACGGTCGCCACCGGCCAGGGGGGTTTCACGGGGACCCAAGCGATCAGGAGCTCTCCGTACTGGCCGGCGTACGTGCTCGCCCAGGGGCTCGCGTCCAAGTCCAAGACGCCGTACGCCTTCGTTCAGCGGGTCATGAGTTACCTCTCACCGGCGAACAACTTCAGCTACGACGAGTACCCGCCGCTCACCCAGTTCCCGCTGCTCACCTTCCTGTTCGAGAACAAGCTCGGGTACTGCCAGCAGTTCGCCGGAGCGATGGCGCTGCTGCTTCGAATGGGCGGCATCCCGGCACGGGTCTCGACCGGGTTCACGACCGGTGTCTACGACACGGCGAACAAGGAGTGGCTGGTCAACGACGTCGACGCGCATGCCTGGGTCGAGGCGTGGTTCCCCCACTACGGCTGGGTGACATTCGATCCCACACCGGCGGCCGCGCCGGCGCGCGGCGGCAAGATCCCGATCTCCTCGGTCGGAGGCCTCACCGATACCGGCCAGTTCCAGCATCAGACGCGCCGCGCCGGCACCCTGTCCGGGGCGCCGGGAGGCTCACCGACGGTACACACCACCGGATCGAGCAACACCTTCCTGTACGTGGTCCTGGCCGTGCTCGCGGTGGTGGTCGCGATCGTGTTGTTCGCCTGGCGCCGGCGGGCGCCGCTCGGTCCCGACGGGCTGCTCGCCGAGCTCGACCGGGCACTAGCGCGGAGCGGGCGTCCGATCGGCACCGGGGTGACGCTCGCGGCGGTCGAGCGGCGGTTCCGGACCTCGCCGGAGGCCGCGGCCTACGTGCGGACGCTGCGGGTCGCGCGCTTCGCCGGCGGCACCGATGTGCCGACGCTCGCCCAGCGGCGTGCGCTCCGCGCCCAGCTGCGCGCCGGGCTTGGGATCGGCGGGGCGTTCCGCGCGTTGTGGGCGCTGCCGCCGCGCCCCCGGCGCCGCGCTCCCCACGACGAACGCCCTCCGACGCGCGGCTAAAGCCGCCCGCGGCGCGACTAAGATAGTTAGTCCATGGAGGACGTTTACGAGCTGTACATCAGAGGCACGGAGCTGCTCGAAGCGGGGCACAATCACCAGGCCACGATCCCGCTCGCGCGCGCCCGCGACCTCGCCCCCGACAAGACCTCGATCCGCGAGGCGCTCGGCCGCGCCCTGTTCGGCGCCCAGCGCTACGAGGAGGCCGCCGACGAGTTCCAGGCGGTGATCGACCGGGCGCCCACCAACGACTACGCGCTCTTCTGCCTCGGCCGGTCGCTGCAGCTGCTCGGACGCCACGCCGAGGCTCGCCAGCCGCTCGCCCAGGCGGCCGGCATGCAACCCAGCCGTCACGACTACCGCCTCTACCGCGACCGGGCCCGCGCCCGCGCGGCCGGCGACGACCCGGAAGAGCAGGCCCCGGAGGAGTAGGGCCGCGTGCGGCGGCGTCCTCCGGATGACCTCGCGGCAGGCGCGTTGCCCGCGGGCGACGTTGAAGGCACCAGGACGGGTGTCAGGGCCGACAAACCGGTGCTAATCTGAATCGTGAAGTCGAGCGCCGGGTGTCCGCCCGGTGAGCAGTACCCGAAGTGGGCGCTGGCCCGCTTTTTTAATGTGTGACGGAGGAGATCCGCAGTGCAGTCCAGTGAGCGCAACCTCCAAATGGAGATCGAAGGCCGACTCGCCACGAGCGAGCCGAACGTCGACGTGCTGCTCGCCGAGGTCGTCGCTCCTGCCACGCTGCGGCTGTTCATCGATCATCCCGAGGGCGTGTCGCTCGATCTGTGCGAGCGCGTCTCGGCGCAGTTGAACGACTATCGCGACCGCTACTCGCTCGAGGTGTCCTCCCCGGGGCAGGACCGCCCGCTGACCAAGCCGCAGCACTACACCCGCTTCCTCGGCCGGCACGCACGCGTGCGGCTACGGGAGGCCCGTGACGGCCACAAGAGCGTGACCGGCGAGCTGGTCGGCGCATCGGACCGCGATGTGACGATCGCCGCGCCGGACGGCGTTGTCACGATCCCCTACGAGCAAATCGCCCGCTCCAACCTCGTACCTGGAGACTGAAGCCATGTCGAGAGAGATCGTCGAGGCCGTTCGAGGCCTCGCCGCCGAAAAGAACATCTCGTCCGAGAAGCTGATGGAGGCGCTCGAAGACGCCCTGTTGTCGGCGTACAAGAAGACGCCTGAAGCGGCGCGCTATGCCAAGGTCGAAATGGACCGCGACAGCGGTGACTTCAAGGTCTGGGAACTGAAGATCCCGCCGGAGCTCGAGGAGCAGTTGCTGGTCGACGCGGCGCCGGACCAGCAGCCCACCGTCGATCCCGAGACCGGCGAGATGCGCGAGCCGCCCGAGCCCGAGATCGACCTCGAGAAGCTCAAGGAGTACGAGGACCAGATCGAGACTGAGGACGTCACACCGCATGACTTCGGACGGATCGCGGCGCAGACCGCCAAGCAGGTGATCCTTCAGCGGATCCGCGAGGCTGAGCGCGACATGATGTTCGAGGAGTACCGCGACCGCGTCGGCGAGCTCATCACCGGCATCGTCCAGCAGTCCGACTCGCGCTACACGCTCGTGCAGCTGCGCGAGCGGGTCGAGGCGCTGCTGCCGAAGTCAGAACAGGTCGAGGGCGAGCGCTACGACCACTCCCAGCGGATCAAGGCCGTGATCAAGGACGTCTCGAACTCGACCAAGGGCCCGAGCATCATCGTCTCCCGTCGCGATCCAGAGTTGATCAAGCAGCTGTTCGAGCTCGAGGTGCCCGAGATCGCCGACGGCCTCGTCGAGATCACCAACGTCGCCCGCGAGCCCGGCTACCGATCGAAGATCGCGGTGGTCTCGCACGTCGACGGCGTCGACCCGGTTGGCGCGTGCGTGGGGCCGCGAGGCTCGCGGGTGCGCATGGTTGTGTCCGAGCTCCGCGGCGAGAAGATCGACATCATCCCGTACAACGACGAGCCCGCCCGGTTCGTGGCCAAGGCTTTGTCTCCCGCGCGCGTGCGTGAGGTACTGGTCGACGACGCCGGCAAGCAGGCGACCGTGATCGTCCCCGACGACCAGCTGTCGCTGGCGATCGGCCGCGAGGGTCAGAACGCCCGCCTGGCCGCCCGGCTGACGGGCTGGCGGATCGACATCCGCTCCGAGACCGAGTTCGCGGCCGAGGAGGCCCAGCACGGCTACGAGGAGGAGGAGACGCAGGGCCGCTGCCACGCGATCCTCTCCAACGGCCGGCGCTGCCCGAACGCCGCGCTGCCCGGCTCGCGCTACTGCGGGATCGAGGCCCACCAGGCGCTCGAGGGCAAGGACACCAATCAGGTGCAGGCGGCCGCGAACGGGAGCGAGTAGGGCGCCTACACTGGTTGTAGATGAGTAAGCGTGTTCATGAGATCGCCAAGGAGCGCGGCCTTCCGCCCAAGGAAGTGCTGCAGCGACTCCAGGCGGCCGGCCTGAAGGTCAAGGCGGTGTCGTCCTCGGTCGACGAGGGCGAGGCCCGCCGCGTTCTCGGCGACGGCGACGGCAACGGCCAGAATGCGGCGCCCGCCGACGGTGGTGGCCAGCAGCGAGCTCCTCAGCGCGCCGGCGGCGGTGGCGGCGAGAAGCGCACGGACGGCGGTGCCCGCGAGAAGCGCGCAGATGGCGGGGGCGGCGAGCGTTCCCAGCGTCCGCGTGGCGAAGCGCGCTCCGACGCACCGGCCGCTCGCGCCGATGCCCCCGCCGCGCGACCCGAGCCTCCGGCCAATCGGCCAGACGGCGGACCACAGTCCGACACTTCGGCGCCTCCGCAATCGGATGCGCCCCGCCGCGGCGACAGCGAGACGTCCCCCAAGCGTCCGACGCGCGACTCGCTCCAGGGTGAGCGCGCCCCCGGCAACGCCGGGGGCCGCCGCCGCGTGGTGATCGACTCGCAAGCATCGCGGCGTAGCACCGGCGGACCGCCCGGGCAGACCAATCAGCCTCCGCGCCGTCAACGCCGGGGTCGCAGGCGCCGCGGCGTGTACGACGAGGAGGCCGAGTCGCGTCCGTCCACTTCGCAGACCGCGCTCGCCGAGCCCGACGCCATCCGGATCAACTCGGGCTCGACGGTCAAGGACGTCGCCGAGTATCTCGACGTCCCGGTCCCCGAGATCATGAAGCAGCTGATGGCGCTCGGCGAGATGAAGACGCTCACCCAGACGCTGGCCGATGAGGCGATTCAGGTGCTCGCCGCCGAGCTCGGCAAGACCGTCGAGATCGTGCATTCCGAGGACGAGACCGTCGTCGAGCCCGTGTTCGCCGATACCGAGGAGGAGCTCGTCGAGCGGCCTCCGGTGGTGACGATCATGGGCCACGTTGACCACGGCAAGACTTCGCTGCTCGATGCAGTCCGCCAGACCCAGGTTGCCGCCGGCGAGGCCGGCGGCATCACGCAGCACATCGGTGCCTATCAGGTCCAGCAGGACGGCAAAGAGATCACCTTCCTCGACACTCCGGGTCACGAGGCGTTCACCGCGATGCGCGCCCGCGGCGCCAAGGTCACCGACATCGCCGTAATCGTGGTCGCCGCCGATGACGGCGTCAAGCCGCAGACCCAGGAGGCGGTCGACCACGCCAAGGAGGCCGGGGTCCCGATGCTCGTCGCGGTCAACAAGATTGACAAGGAGGGCGCCCAGCCCGACCGAGTCCGCGCCGAGATGGCGCAGCTCGGCCTGCAGCCGGTCGAATGGGGCGGCGAGACCGAGTTCGTCAACGTCTCGGCAAAGACCAAGGAGGGGCTCGAGGATCTGCTCGACACGATCCTGGTCATGGCCGAGGTCGAGGAACTTCGCGCCAACCCGGACGCTCCGGCGTCGGGGACCGTGATCGAGTCCAAGCTCGACCCGGGCCGCGGCCCCGTGGTCACGATCCTAATCGGGCGGGGCACGCTCGAGGTCGGCGACTCGCTCGTCGCCGGCGCTCACTGGGGCCGGGTCCGCGCGATGAACGACTTCATGGGCCACCGCATCGGCCAGGCGCTTCCCGGCGAGCCGGTGGAGGTGCTCGGGTTCGACGGCGTGCCCGAGGCCGGCGAACGCGTCCGCGTGGTCGAGAACGAGCGGCGCGCGCGCCAGCTCGCGGGCGAACGGGCCACCCGCTTGAAGGCCGAGGCGCTGGCCCGGCGGTCGGGCAAGAAGGTCTCGCTCGAGGACATTTTCAAGAGCGGCGTGCAGGAGCTGAACCTGGTGCTCAAGTCCGACGTCGCCGGCTCGCTCGAGGCGATCGAGGACGAGATCGCCAAGCTCCCCCAGGACGAGGTCTCGGTCAACGTGATCCGCGGCGCGGTGGGCGCCGTGACGGAGTCCGACGTGATGCTCGCCTCAGCCTCGGACGCGGTGATCCTCTCGTTCAACGTGCGGCCCGTCGGGGATGCCCGCCAGGTGGCCGACCGCGAGGGCGTCGAGATCCGTCACTACTCGGTGATCTACCGCGCGATCGAGGAGCTGCGCGACGCCATGCAGGGCATGCTCGCGCCCGAGGAGGTCGAGGAGACGCTCGGGTCGGTCGAGGTGCGCCAGATCTTCCGGGCCTCCCGCGTCGGCACGATCGCGGGGTGCCACGTCATCGACGGCACGATCACGCGCGGCTCTAAGGTCCGCCTGATCCGCGACGGGACCGTGGTCTACGACGGCCAGATCCAGAGCCTGCGCCGATTCAACGAGGACGTGCGCGAAGTCGCCGCCGGCTACGACTGCGGGATCGTGCTCAGGGACTTCGCCGACGTCAAGGAAGGCGACGTGCTCGAGACTTACACCACGCGCCAGGTCGAGCGCGAGCTCGTCTAGAAGTTAGGGCTAGGGTGGAGGGCGATGTCGGACAGCGGCTTCGTCGCGGTGCTCGTGATCGATCTGCACTTTCCGGACGCGGGCTCCCTCAAGAGCAAGCGCAAGGAGCTGTCGTCGATCAAGGCGCAGCTCCATGGGCGCCTCGGGGCGGCGGTCGCGGAGGTCGACTATCAGGATCTCTGGCAGCGGTCCAGGCTGACCGCCGCGCTCACGGGTGGGTCGCTCGGAGTGCTGGCGGCCGCGGCGGACAACGTGGAGAGATGGCTCGAGGCTCGCTGGCCGGACAACGTTCGCGTCGAGCGGATCGTCACGTCGGTCGATGACCTGTGGGAGTGAACCTTCTGATGACTGCACTCCGGGGGAGCGAGTAGGATGGCCGACGGCCGGATGCGCCGCGTCGACGAGGCCGTACGCGCGGTTCTCAGTGACGCGATCGCGAAAGATCTCCAAGATCCACGAGTTGGGTTCGTGACCGTGACCGCAGTCAAGACCAGCCCCGATCTCCGCCATGCGCGTGTCTACGTCAGCGTCCTGGGGAACGAACAGGCACGCACGGAGACGCTCGAGGGCTTGCGCTCCGCCCGTGGCTTCCTCCAGGGGAGGGTCGCGGCTGAGCTGTCGCTCAAGCACACGCCGACGGTCACATTCGAGTACGACGAGTCGATCGATCGTGGAATGCGGATCTCACAGCTGATCGACCAGGGACCGGACGCGGATGGGTGAGAACGGTGCAGAGGCAAATCGCGACGAAGTGCTTGCGGAGCTCCGCTCCGCCGACAAGCTGATCGTCGTCACCCACGAGAATCCCGACGGCGATGCGCTCGGTTCACTGATCGCGACCCAGGAGATCCTGAGCGCGCTCGGGCACGACTGCCTGATGTTCATCGACGCCACCGATTTGCCGCTGCCGCAGGAGTACCGCTTCTTTGCGCTGCCCGGACTGGTGCAGGCGCCGCCCGAGGACCTCGAGGAGCGGACGATCGTGTTCCTCGACTGCGGCAACCTCGAGCGCAACCCGGCCGAGGCGTTTCGCCGGCCGGGCGCCCACACCGTGAACATCGACCACCACCACGACAACACGCGGTTCGGCACGGTCAACTACGTGCTCCCGGAGGCCTCTTGCACCGCCGAGATCGTGTGGGACCTGATGTACGGGCTGGGCGTCGATCCGACGCGGAGCATCGCCGAGGCGCTGTACGTCGGCCTGATCACCGACACGGGCCGCTTTATGTACGAGAACACCGGGCCGCGCGCGCACGTGATGGCGGCCGATCTGATCGAGGCCGGCGTCGACGTCCACGAGATCTACCGCCGCGTGTACGAGGGCGTGCCCTACGGCAAGCTCGCGCTGCTGGCGCGCGGGCTCGCGAAGGTCCACCGCTACGACGATGGGCGGCTGACCGTCACCGAGCTCGACGCGCAGGACTTCGCGGACTCGGGGGCGGAGGAGAGCTACTCCGAAGGGGTGATCGATCACCTGCGCGCGGTCGAGGGCACGGCGGTTGCGGCCCTGATCCGCGAGCGAGCCGGCAACCACAACGATGACGGCCGCGCCCGCAAGGTGTCGCTGCGGGCCAGCGACGACCGTGTCGACGTCTCGGCGATCGCACGGGTCCAGGGCGGGGGAGGGCACCGGCAGGCGGCGGGCTTCTCGACCTCGCTCGAGCTGGCCGAGTTGGTCGCGTTCCTGCGCGAGGAAGTCGCGCGGCAGCTGTCGGCGAAGTGAACGCTGACCCGGTTTCCGACGGGATCGTGCTCTACGACAAGCCGGCCGGGATCACGTCTCATGATGTGGTGGCTCGGATGCGGCGCGCGCTCGGTGCGCGGGGCGGGCGGTCCGGGCGGGTCAAGGTCGGGCACGCCGGGACGCTCGATCCGTTCGCGACCGGGCTGCTGCTGATCCTGGTCGGTCGCGCCACGCGCGTCCAGCGGTTCCTGATGGCCCTGTCCAAGCGGTACGAGGCGACGGCGCGGTTCGGCGCGGTTTCGACGACTGGAGATCCAGAGGGCGAGATCACGGCGACCGGCGTGGTCCCGGCCGGCGACCTCGACCTTCCAACCGGCTCCGTGCGCCAGCGCCCGCCTGCGTACTCGGCGGTCAAGGTGGGTGGCCGTCGCGCTTACGCGCTCGCCCGTGCCGGCGAGCAGGTCAAGCTGGCCGAGCGCGTGGTCGAGGTGTACCGATTCGACGAGCGGTGGCGGGACGGCGATCGGCGCGGATTCGTGATCGAGTGCTCGTCAGGGACATACGTGCGGAGCCTGATCGCGGACCTCGGCGACGCCTATTGCGAGGAGCTTCGGCGGACGGCGATCGGCCGGTTCGAGGTGGCCGATGCCGATCCCGAGCGGATCGTCGGGCTCGACGACGCGCTGTCGTTCATGCCCGAGGTCCGGCTCGATCCCGAGGCCGCCCGGCGCGCCGGGCACGGGGGCGCGGTGGCGGGCAACGCGGCTGGGGCCGAGGTGGTCCGGCTCACCGATGATCGCGGGCTGATTGCGTTGGCGGCGCCGCGCGGCGACGGACTGCTTGGACCGGTCATCGGCCTCCGGGGCTAACGCCTCCCAGACCACTAGACACGCCGAGACCACTAGCCTTCCGCGCCGATGCAACTAACGATGCTCTCCGAGGTCCGGGAGCGGCCGCGGCGAGTGGCGGTCGGCGAGTTCGACGGCGTCCATCTGGGACACCGAGAGGTGATCCGCGGCAGCGACACCGTGCTCACGTTCGAGCCTCACCCCTTGCAGGTCATCCGGCCGGAGGCGGCGCCGAAGCTGCTGACGAGCCTCGAGGCCAAGGCCGAGCTTATCTCGCAGCTCGGGGTCGGTGAGCTCGTCGTGATCCCGTTCGATGAGAAGTTCGCCGAGCAGTCAGCAGCGGAGTTCGTCGATCACGTGCTGGTCGAGCGCCTTCAGGCGACGCGCGTGTCGGTGGGGGAGAACTTCCGGTTCGGACACCTCGCGAGCGGTGACCCGGAGATGCTGGCCTCGGACGAACGGTTCGAGACGAGGGTCGTGCCGCTGGTCGAGGTTGACGGCGAGATCGTCTCCTCGAGCCACATCCGCGGGCTCGTGCTCGCCGGCGAGGTCGAAATCGCCACGCGGTTTCTCGGCGCCCCATTCCAGCTCCGGGGGGAGGTGGTGGAAGGCGACCAGCGAGGCCGGACGCTCGGGTTCCCGACCGCCAACATCGTGCCCGACGAGGCGCTCGTCTGCCCCGGCCACGGGATCTACGCCGCGCGCACCGCGGAGGCCTGCGCCGCCGTCAGCATCGGCGTCCGGCCCACTTTCGGCACCGGCCGGGCGCTGCTGGTCGAGGCCTACCTGCTCGACTTCGACGGGGACCTGTATGGGCGTACGCTGCGTATCGACTTCCTGGCCCGGCTGCGCGGCGAGCGCCGGTTCGAGTCCCGCGAGGCGCTGGTCGAGCAGATGACGCGCGATATCGAGCTCACGCGCGAGCTATGCCGGCGCGAGGGCTCGTAGTGACGGCCGGGCGCGGTTGGCGACCCGGTCCACGAGTGGCCTGCTAGCCTCATCGAGCCGATGGCTATCACCCAGGAACGCAAGCAAGAGCTCACCGAGAAGTACGGAGACAGTCCTGCCGACACCGGCAAGACCGAGGTCCAGATCGCGCTGCTGACGGCGCGGATCAACGACCTCAACGTGCACCTGCGCGAGCATCGCAAGGATCACCACTCCCGCCGCGGGCTGCTGATGCTCGTCGGGCGGCGGCGCCGGCTCCTCAACTACCTCCGACGCGAGGATCTGGAGCGCTACCGCACGATCCTGCGCGAGCTCGGCCTGCGTCGGTGAGCGAGCCCTCCTCCGCCGGACCGATCGAGGCGGGTAGTCCCGCCCCGGAATTCACGCTCCAGCGCGAGGACGGCACCGAATTCACCCGCGCGGATCTCGAGGGCAACACGACCGTGCTCGTGTTCTATCCGTTCGCGTTCAGCCCCGTGTGCACCGACCAGATCGCCCTCTACGAGGACGTGCTGAGCGACTACCTGGCCAAGCGCGAGGTGACGATGTATGGCGTGTCCTGCGATGCGCGCTGGTCGCAGACGGCGTTTCGGGAGAAGCTTGGGGTGAGCATCCCGCAGCTGTCGGACTTCGAGCCCAAGGGCGCCGCCTGTCGCGCGTTCGGCGTGTACCACCCCGGCGGCTTCCCACAGCGCGCGCTCGTGATCGTCGGACCCGACGCCGTCGTGGGTTGGAGCTACCAGGCGCCGGTGCCGACCGAGCTGCCCGGGGCCAACCTGATCTTCGACGGGCTGGACGCGGCCGCCGCTCGAGTCGGACAGGCTTGAGCGAGCTCAGCTCGGCCCCGCTTCCCGGACTGCGCGCACAGGACCATGTGAAGGGGGCCGAAGACGCGCCCCTGGTCATCGTCTACTCGGACTTCGAGTGCCCGTACTGCGCCGCCGCGTCGGCCAAGCTCAGCCGGGGCGCTCTGCGGATCGCCTATCGCCATTTCCCGGTTCGCTCGAGCCATCCTCGGGCGTGGCCGGCGGCATGCGCGGCCGAGGCGGCCGCGCTTCAGGGCCACTTCTGGGAGATGCACGACCTGCTGTTCGCCGACCAGGGACGGCTCGAGGATCCGCATCTTTGGGCCCGGGCGCGAACCCTCGGGCTCGATCTCGAGCGGTTCGACGCCGATCGGAGGAGCCCGTCCGTGAGCGCACGAGTACGCGAGGACTTCGAATCAGGGGTGCGGGGCGGCGTCGTTACCACGCCGACGCTGGTCGCGAATGGCGCCCTCCAGGCGGGCGAGATCGACGTCCACTCGCTGGAGGAGCTCGGCGCGGGGCGCGGCTGAGCGGTTCCCGCCCGCGGTAAGCGGGGTGCGGGGCGGGTGCTGGTCGGGGTCGGCGCGGAAGGCGCCCGCGGGGACGAACTCCGGTAACTGGAGCGCGAAGATCGAGCCGTGCCCGGTGTTCTTCACCGTGCATCGACCGCCGTGGGCCTTGGCGATCTCGTCGACGATCGCGAGACCGAGCCCCACGCCGCCGGCCGACCGCGTGCGCCCGGCGTCCGCCCGAGCGAAGCGATCGAAGACCCGCGCGAGCGCATCGTCGGGGACCCCACAGCCCTCGTCCTCGACCTCGATCAGCAACTGCCCCGGCGCGCCGCTGACCGCCCGCAGCTCGATCGCGTCGTTCCTGCGGGTGTATTTGATCGCGTTCTCGATCAGCGCGTCGAGCGCCGCGCGCAGCCGGTCCGGATCGGCGGCCACCGTACCGGGCGTGATCGTGCCGAGTCGCCACGCCCGTGGCGCGACCTCGGACCAGCGCATGAACACGTCCTCGAAGAACGGCTCGATCTCGATGCCCTCGATCTGCACGAAGTCGGGCTGGTCGGCGGTCGCGAGCAGCAGAAGGCGTCCGATGATCGCGTCGATCCGCCCGAGCTCGTCGAGCGCCACCTCGAGCTCGGAGTCGTTTCCGCTCCCGAGCAGCAGCTCGAGGTGGCCACGGGCGATCGTTACCGGCGTGCGCAGCTCGTGCGAGGCGTCGTGCATGAACCGCTCCTGGCGCTCGAGCATCGAGCGCCGCTCCTCGGCGCGCGCCTGCGCGATGCCGAGGGCGTCGTCACGACGGCGCGCGTGCCACACCATCAGCACGACGATCAGAACCAGCAGCGGGCCCGCGCACAGGATCGTCTGCCAGTCGGGCCAGGCGACGATCGCGGCGTAGCTCGCGACGGCGAACGTCGCCCATAGGAGCTCCACTCGGTAGCGTCGAAGTGACCGGCGGAGCTCAGGCAGCGGCACGGTAGCCCGCATTGCGCACGGTCTCGATCGGTGCGTCCGGCCCGAGCCGCCGGCGTAGCCGTCTGATGCAGACGTCGACGACGTTCGATCTCGGATCGAAGTCGTACCCCCAGACCTCGGAAAGCAGCCGCTCACGGCTGACCACCTCGCCCACGTGCGCGAGCAGGAAGTGGAGGAGGCGGAACTCGCGGTCGGACAGGTCGGCGACCACGTCGCCGACGCGGGCCTGCCGGCGTGCGAGGTCGAGCACCAGGCTGCCGACCCGGATCACCGTGCTGCCCTCGGCGATGCGCGCCCGTCGCAGCTGCACGCGCGCGCGTGCGAGCAGTTCGTCGAGCGAGAACGGCTTGGCAACGTAGTCCACCGCACCCAGCTCGAAGCCGCGCAGCTTGATCGGGAGGTCGCTGCGCGCGGACAGGATCAGGACGGGGAGCTCGGACCGTTCCCGGTGCAGCTCGCGCAGCGCGTCGAGCCCGCTCAACCCCGGCAGCAGCAGGTCGAGGATCACCAGGTCGTAGTTGCCCGCGAGCGCGCGCACGAGGCCCTGCTCGCCGTCCGCGACCACGTCCACGCCGAACCCCTCGGCCTCGAACGCGCGCGCGAGAAAGGCTCGAATCCGCGCCTCATCCTCCACAATCAATATGCGCATCTGCTCTTTCGAGCCCCCACGTTTGCGCCGAGACAATACCTCTCAAAAGATGACCTGTAAATGACGGCCAAATGACACTGGTGTCATCGATCTCCCTGCTGCCGCTCGGAAAGCTACAACACGACTCCGCGTCTTCGGCGATCCGTGCGAGCCGGAGGCCCCTGAAGGCCCACTGCACCGCAATGCAGCACGAGAACGAGCACGGGATGCCGGAGCTGAGCCTCCCGTCAGCGACCCGAAATCTCATCTCAACGCTTCGCCCGCTCGCCTTGACGGTCCAGGGATCCATGGTCTATAAGTCGGGCCCCCTCGCATGTTCTCATCGTGAGCACTAGCCCTTCGGCGACACCAACTCCGGCGGAGTTCGTGCCATGGACGCTCCGGGGCCTGGTCGCGTCCCACAAGTTGGCCTCGCTGGCCGTAGCAGCTCTGTTGGCCTCGACGGTGGCGATTTTTGTGCTCGTCGCCTTGGGTCCGAAGGCCGGCGCGGTGACCGACAGCACCACCTGCGCGGAGTGGGGCTCGACGAACGTGACCGAGCAGGACGCCTACGCCAGGCTGTACGTCAGGGAGCACGGTCCGGTTTCGCGGGGTTGGGGGCCTTCGCCGACGGGCGTGGTCAACGCGATCAATGCCGGCTGCTACCAGGCGTTCGGTGAGGACGTCTCGGACACGGCCACCGTCGTTCAGGCGATCTCGCGCAGCTTCTGAGCGCCGGACCGGCGCTCCTCCGGCGTGGAGCGCGCCGGTCCGCGACCCGTCCTTGCCGGCGGCGTCCGCGGGCCTCTGTTCGCGCGGACACCTGCCTGGGTTCCGGCCACATCGCTTCAGAAATGACGTGCACATGACAGCCCGATGACATTGCCGTCATCTGCCCTTGCTGCCGCCGTTGCGCGAGATATAAACCGCGCCGAGGAGCCTGGAGGCAGATTGACTGCAGTTGGCAAACGAATCGTCGGAATAACGATCTTCGCCGCAATCGTTTGCGTTGTGATCGGACTCTACATCGGGCTCTACCTGACGAACGTGCCCGGCTCGGCAGCGGCGACTCAGACGTCCTCGGGGGTGCAGCTCAACCTCGGGACCGTCCCGGCCGCGGCGCTGAACGATCCGCACCCGACCTGGGTCTCCTACTACGTGGTCGACGCCCGTTCACAGAACTGGCAGCACGAGACGACGTTCGTGCTGCCGGCGAACACGCTCGTGCATGTGACGATCTTCAACTACGACAGCGCCTCGGCGCTGCGCAACAACTGGTTCGGCCAGTCCACCGGGACGGTCGGTGGCGTCATAACGGTCAACGGCAAGACAACGCAGGGGATCGATCCCGACAGCGCCTCGCACGTGTTCTCGATTCCGCAGATCGGCCTGGCGGTGCCGCTCGAGGGCATTTCCGACAACGCCAAGAACCCCTGCAGCAACGCGCCGTGCAGCCTCTCGTTCGACCACACCATCACCTCGTTCACGTTCCGCACGCCCGGCAAAGGCCTGTACCGCTGGCAATGCTTCGTGCCGTGCGCCGCGGGATACATCGCAGGGTTCGGCGGGCCGATGCAGACCGTCGGCTACATGGACGGCTTCATCAAAGTCGTATGAGCGAGCCGGCGGGAGTCTGAGGCATGGACGAGACCAACCACTTCCGCAGGATTGTGCTGCTGTGGCTGTTGGCCAGCGTGATCATGGTGCCGGTTGTCGTGTTCGTCCTCGGCCCGGGCCTCCCGCCCGGCAACGGCAGCGTCGAGGCGTCCGGGCAGGTCACCGACAACACGGTGCTGCTGGCCCTCGCCACGCCGGTGGCGCTCGGAGTGCTCGTGTATCTGGGTTACGTACTGTGGGCGTTTCGGGAGCGCACCCCAGAGGTGGTTCTCGATGGACCGCCGATCCGGGGCAACTCGAGCGTCCAGTTCTGGTGGCTGATCGTCACGACGACGCTCGTGCTGTTCCTCGCCGGCTACGGCACGGTCCGGCTGCTCGCCGACGGATCCGGCGGGGGTCAGGGTCCCAACCCGCTCGCGACTCCGTCAGTGCCCGCGGGCGGGAGCCGGCTGGTGGTGCAGGTGGTCGCGCAGCAGTGGCAGTTCAACTACCGCTTCCCGGCCTATGGGGGGGTCGAGACCAACCAGATCGAGCTGCCCGAGAACACGCTGGTGCAGTTCAACGTGACCTCGCTCGACGTCATCCACTCGTTCTGGGCGTATGAGCTCGGCGTAAAGGCCGATGCGAACCCGGGCGTCAACAACATCGCGTACGTGACGACGAAGGGACCGCTCATCTTCCACGTGCGCTGCGCCGAGCTTTGCGGACTCTGGCATGGCTATATGTTCAACCAGGGCCAAGTCGTCCCGAAGACGCAATTCGCCGCGTGGATCGCCCAGCAGAGGGTCAAGTTCGCCCCGGCGACCAAGACCCTGCCGCCGTACTCCAAGACCTACTTCCCACAAGCACTGAGGAGGGCCGGATGAGCGCCATTGCAGTGTCGGCGACCGCCCCTCGTAGGGGCTGGCGAAAGCTCATCGGCTTCAACATCCTCACCGGCATCCTGCTGGGGATCGTGGGTTGGTACGTCGGGCATTACATCGGCGATCACATCCACGGCGCGAACGTCGCCTACTACTCGGCCGAGGCGGGCGAGAACGACATCGCGATCATGCTCGGCTACTTCCTCGGCGTGGTCGGCTTCCTCGTCGGGTTGGGCTTCGCCAACTACCCGGTGAAGCGGCTGCTCGGACATCCCCCGTCGCTGGCCGAGAACGAGTCCGAGGCGTACGGCCTGATCCGGTACTTCAGCCTGTCCACCGATCATAAGGTCGTCGCCAAGCAGTACATGGCCGGGATCGGGCTGTTCTTCTTCATCGCCGGGCTGAACGCAATGCTGATCCGGACCGAGTTGCTCCAGCCCGACGTCCACGTGTTCGGCGCCAACCAGTACCTGACGCTGGTCGGCATGCACGGGTCGATGATGATGGGGACCATGACCTCGGGGCTGCTGGGGCCGTTTGCCACGTTCCTGGTGCCGTTGATGATCGGTTCGCGACGGATGGCCTTCTCGCGGCTCTCGGCGTTCACGTTCTGGCTCCTGATGGCCGGCGAGGTCATCCTGCTCACGACGATCTTCTTCGGCGGTTTCCAGACCGGCTGGACGGGCTACCAGCCGCTGGGAGCCCAGGGGACCGCCGGCTACGACGCCTATATCTGCTTCTTCGCGCTTGTCGGCCTGTCGATGACGCTCTTCGGATTCAACCTGATCGTGACGATCACCACGATGCGCGCCCGGGGCATGACCTGGTCGCGGCTGCCGATCTTCGTCTGGGGGACGTACGCGACCGCGTGGCTGATGATGCTGGCGGCGCCGATGCTGATCGCCGCGCTGCTGATGGCGGCGAGCGACCGGACCCTGCAGACCGCGTTCTACATCCCCGGGCAGGGCGGCAGCGCCTATCTGTTCCAGAACCTGTTCTGGGTGTTCGGCCATCCGGAGGTGTACATCCTCGCGCTGCCCGGCATGGCGATCGTGCTCGAGCTGATGCCAGTGTTCGCCCGAAAGCCGCTGTGGGGCTACCGGCTGGCCGTGGCCGGGCTGCTCGGCATCTCGTTCTTGAGCTTCTTCGTGTGGCAGCACCACCTGTTCGTATCGGGGATCAACGCCGACCTGCGGCCGTTCTACATGCTCTCCACCGAGCTGATCTCGCTGCCGACCGGGTTCATCTTCCTGTGCGCGATGGGGACGCTGTGGCGTGGGCGAATACGGCTGACGGTGCCGATGCTGTTCTGCCTGGGCTGGATCTTCAACTTCCTCTGGGGCGGGATCTCGGGTGTGTTCAATTCCGACGTTCCGAGCGATATCACGACCCACGGCAGCTTCTTCGTGATGGCGCACTTCCACTACACGATCATGGGCGGCCTGATCTTCGCGTTCTTCGCCGGGATCTACTACTGGGTGCCGAAGATGTATGGCATCAACCTCAACGAGCGGCTGGGCAAGATCCACTTCTGGACGCTGTTCATCGCCTTCAATTCGACCTTCGCGCCGCTGTTCGCGCTCGGGTTCATGGGAATGCCGCGCCGCGTGGTGACCTACAACCCATCGTTCACGAGTCTGAACCAGTGGGTGTCGATCTCGGCCTACGTGATCGGGCTGTCGATGCTGGTGTTCCTGTTCAACGTCGTGTGGTCGTTGCTGATCAAGCGCGAGCCGGCCGCGATCAACCCGTGGAACGCCAAGAGCATCGAGTGGACGCTGCCCACGCCCGTGCCCCTGCACGACTTCGACCGGCTCCCCGTGTTTGACGCGGACCCGTACCCGTATGGGGTGGAGGCGGCCCCGGCAACAGCGCCGGCAATCGTGCCGGCCGGAGGAAATGCGTAAGCCATGGAAGCCTCTGCTTCAGCCCCCGTCGCCAGTCACATCGAGCCCGAGCCCCCGGAGTGGCAGCCCCGCGCGATCTGGGTCGGCGGCCGGCTCGTGTGCGGCGCGATCTCGTTCTTCTTCGCTTCGTTCCTATTCGCCTTCTTCTACCTGAAGGCGCTCGACACCAACCACAGCTGGAAGATCGGCCACGTGGTCCCCGACGGGGGCTTCGGCATCGCGATCGCGGCGCTGTTCCTGTTCAGCGCTGTGATCTACCGCCTGGCGGCGAGGCGTCCGGCCGGCGACTCGATGGCAGCCGGGATGATCGCCGTGCTCATGGGAATCGTCGCGATCGTGCTCCAGTTCGTCGAGTACATCGGCCTCGACTTCGGCGCCTCCCAGGGCGGCTATGCCGCGGTGTTCTTCGGATGGACGGCGACGTACGCGATCGCGGCGCTGATGGGCCTGTACTGGATCGAAATTCAGGTCGCCAGCCTGTGGCGCGTGCGCCGAGAGGGCAAGATGCGCGAAACCGATGTGCCAACGAGCGAGAGCGCGCTGCTGCTGGCCGGGATTGAGGCCTCTTCGTTCTACTGGGCGTTCTTCGCAGCGATCGGCGTGCTCGCCTACATCCTTCTGTACCTCATCGGCTGACCATGCCGCTCACGCCCTGGTCGCTGGACCCGTCGCTCCTATACGTCGCGATCGCCGCCGGGCTCTACGTGCTCGGCAGCCGAGGGCGGGATCGACCGACGCCGTTACAGGCGCTCGCGTTCTCCGCGAGCCTGCTGACGCTCGTGACCGCGCTCGACTCGCCGATCGACTATTACGCCGACGACCTGTTCTGGGTCCACATGCTCCAACACATCCTGCTGCTCACGGTCGCCCCGCCGCTATTGCTGCTCGGAAGGCCGTGGCCGCGGATGTGGCGCGCGCTGCCGCTGCAGCCACGCACGAAGGTCGCGCGGACGATCGCTCGTGCGCGCTGGGTGGCGCCGGTACGGGCGCTCGCCCGGCCGATCCCGGCGTGGATCCTGTTCAACGCGACGGTCATCGGCTGGCATATTCCCGCCGCGTACGACGCCACCCTAACTTCCGGCGCCGTCCACGCGCTGGAGCACGCGATGTTCTTCTTCACCGGGCTTCTGTTCTGGGCCCGCGTGATCGACCCCGGTCCGTTGCGCCCGCGCCTGGTCTGGCCGGTGCGGGTCGCCTATGCGGGCAGCGCGATGGTCGTGGGCTGGCTGCTCGCGATCACGCTGGTCATAGTTCAGCACCCGATCTACGGCTACTACGCAGCGCTCCAGACCCGGCCCGGCGGGATCAGCGCCCTCACCGATCAGCAGCTTGCTGCGGGCGTCATGTGGGTCCCCGGGTCGCTCGCCTACACGATCACGTTCATCTTGGGCTTCTACCGATGGCTGGAGCCGGACAACTCGCCCGGCGCAGCTCCGGCGGCGTTCACGACCTGAGGAGGAGACAGCCTTGTCAATGCTTCCCATCGCAGACTTCCTCGCCGGCGCGCTGCTCACACTGCTGCTGCCCGTGGCACTCCTGATCGCGCTCGCGGTGTGGTACTGGATGTTCTCCTCGCGCGTGCCCGACTTGGCCGACGGGCCAGAAGCAAGCTCGACGCCGGCTGCGACGACTCCGGGGCCCAATATCCCCGAGACGCTCCCGCCCGAGCCCGAGGCGTAATGAAGGCGGCACACGCAAGATGCTCGCTCCCGTGTGGGCCGATTACGGCACCTACGTCTCGCGGCACCCGGTGAACGGGGACAGCGAGCACATCGAGATCGCGAGGACCGAGGGAGCCTGACGGTGGCGGTCAGCGATTTCGTCGAGGTGCTGCCAGCTCCTGTGCCCGTGCGCGCCCGGCGCGCGAGTGCCACCTGGCGCGACTACGTGACGCTGACCAAGCCCCGGATCATGTCGCTGCTGGTCCTCACTGCCGTGTGCGCGATGGTGGCCGCGGCCGGCGGCGCTCCCGAGCTGGTGCCGCTGGCGGCGCTGGTCGTTGGCGGTGCGTTGGCCTGCGGCGGCGCGAGCGCCCTGAATCACGTGCTCGACCGGGACATCGACCGGCTGATGGGGCCGCGCACAGCATCGCGGCCGGTCGCGGCCGGCCGGATCTCGCCGGGCCGGGCGACCGCGTTCGGCCTGGTGCTGTCAGCGCTCGCCTTTGCCGTGCTCGCGGTGTTCGCAAACCCGCTGGCCGCCGCGTTGTCGCTCAGCGGCGGGGCGTTCTACGTCGTCGTCTACACGTGCTGGCTGAAGCGGAGCACGGCCCAGAACATCGTGATCGGTGGCGCCGCCGGCGCGATTCCGCCGCTCGCCGGTTGGGCGGCGGCACACGGCAGCCTCGGACTGGGGGCCGGGTTCTTGTTCCTGATCGTGCTGCTGTGGACGCCGCCGCACTTCTGGGCGCTGGCGCTACTCCTATCGCGCCACTACGCGGCAGCGGGAGTGCCGATGATGCCGGTGGTGCGCGGTCCTCAGGCGACCGCGCGACTCGTGTTCTGGTACTCCGTGCTGCTCCTGGGGGTCACGCTGGTACCCGGGGCGATCGGCACCTTCGGATTTGTCTACGTGGGTGGGGCCGCGATCCTCGGAGGGGCGCTGTGTGTGCTCGCATGGCGCCTGTGGCGCGAAGGCTCGCCTGCCCGTGCCGCCGTGCTCTTCCACTACTCGCTGCTCTACCTCGCGCTCCTGTTCGTCGCCGTCGCGGTCGATGCGGCGGTGCGCTGAACCCGGCGGCCATCGAGACGACGGCCGAACGGGCCGCGCCAGTCAGCGCGGCCCTCCCCAACGCAGGTTTAGGACGATCACCGTCGTTGCCATGGTGTCCCGCTACCCCTGCGGCAGTGGGACACGATGACAAAGCGAGCGGTCGGGTAGGAGATGGGCATCACTGGGGGTCGTGTTCTGGTGGCGGAGGGCGACGGCCGCGTCCGGCAGCTGATCGCGGCGCACCTGCGAGGTGACGGCTTCCAGGTCCTGGAGGCGTCCAGCGGCCTCGAGGCCCTGCTTGTGCTCCGCCGCGGGACAGTCGACATCGCTCTGGTCGACCCGACGCTTCCCGAGATCGATGGGTTGGAGCTGGTGCGCCGCGTACGGCGCGAGTCGACGGTACCGATCGTCATGCTGACCGCCTCCCGCGACGAGGCGGCGCGCATCGCCGAGCTCGAGGCAGGCGCCGATGACTACGTTGTCAAGCCGCTCTCGATGCCCGAGGTCACTGCCCGTATGCGCGCGCAGATGCGCCGTGCCCGGGGTTTCGAGACCGAGCAGACGGTCCTGCGCACGGGGGAGCTCGAGCTCGACCTCGAAGCGCGGCGTTGCTCGAGCGGAGGCAATGACGTCGAGCTCACCCGCCGCGAGTTCGATCTGCTCGGGGCGCTGTTGCGCTATCCGGGTCGCATCCACACCCGCCTGCAGCTCCTCGAGCTTGTCTGGGGCACCGATGCGATCAGCCCCAAGACCGTGGATGTGCACGTGGCGGCGCTGCGCCGCAAGCTTGGCCCCGCGGTCACCATCGCCACCCTGCGCGGACTGGGTTATCGGCTCGATCCGGTCGCGCTGCCGGCACGGGCCTAGGAGCGCGTCGGCGGCGGCGTGGGCGAGCCCGCCTGAGCCGCTCCTACGTTTCTCTTAGCTTTCTCCGACGTTCAGCTTGCGGGGCCGGGAAAGCCTCAGGCCTGATTCTTCAACCCGACCGAGGAAGGAGACGCCGCCGAATGCCGGCCATCATGATCATCCTGAACATCGTTTTCATTACGGGCATCGTGGTCGCGATCGTCGGGCTGTGCGCCTGGGGAATCGTTTCCGACCGCCCGTTTGCGGCACGCCTGACAGAGCGCGCCAACGCGCGGGCGCAGCGGCGGCCCGCTTACGAGCGCCGTCGCCTGTCGCGCGAGCAGTCCGGTTATCGCGGGCCTGGTCGGCGGGCGATCGACGTCGGCGCGTAGCCGGACACGTAGCCTCACGAAGCATTCGCGGGCCGTCGCGTACCGTCGCGGCGGCCTATACCGTCGCGGCGGCCCACCTCGGGTGTCAGCCGGCTTTGGCGGCGGGCCCCTGATCCTGCGGAAACGCCCGCTCGATATCGGCCAGCGTGGGTGGCCGTCCACGCAGCGGCCGATCCGCGGAATGAGCGCTGATCGCGGCGCGGACGAGGTCGAGCTGCCGCGTGACCATCCCGGGTTCCGAGTTGGCGAACGCGCTCGCGGCCTCGAAGACGCCCTTCAGCATCATCAGGACGTCCATCGCCCCGATGTCGTCGCGGACGGCGCCCGCCTCCTTGGCGCGCGTCAACAGCCCCTCGACGCCGGCGACGATCTCGGCATGAGCGCCGCGGATCTCCTCGTTGGCGAGAAAGCTGTCGCCTACCGCGTCGAACACGCACCGGTCGAGCTGCTGGCGCCCAACCAGCTCCTCCAGGAAACCGAACAGCGCCTCGACCGGGTCAGCGGCGTCCAGCAGTGCCCGGGCCTCCTCGACGGCCTCGCTCATCCGCTCGACCACGATCGCCGCGACCAGATCCTCCTTCGACGCGAAGTTGCGAAACAGGGTCCCGCGACCCACGCCGGCGCGCTCCGCGATCTCGCCGACGCCGACGTCGAGCCCGCGCTCGCGGAACAGCGCCTCGGCTGCGTCCAGCAGCCGCCGGCGGTTGCGCTCGGCATCGGCGCGTAGGCCCCGCTCGGCTGGCGTCATCGAAACAACACTACCTACGCCGCGGCGGCGGAAGGCGCCAGCTCGAGGTCGATGTTCTCGAGGTCGCGGCGTCGCACCATCGCCGCGAGGATCACGCCGCCGGCGGCGAGCATCGCCGCGGCCGCGACGAACGCGACGTGATAACCCGACACCTTGGCGGCGTTGGTCGCGGCCGTTGACACGCTTCCGTGGAGAGCGCCCAGGACGTTCGAGGTCTTGCTCGCAGCGAGCGTCGCGAGGATCGCGAGGCCGAGCGAGCCGCCGACTTGCTGGGCCGTGTTGAACAGCCCCGAGGCCAGGCCCGCGTCGTTGGCGTCAACGCCGCCGGTGGCCATCAGCGTGATCGGGACGAACACAAGGCCCATCCCGATGCTCATCGGCAGCAGGCCCGGAAGCAGATTCGCGGCGTATGTCCCGTGCACCGGCACCTGGGACAGCACCGCCAGTCCGATCGTTGCCAGCACGATTCCGATCAGCGCCACGTTGCGAACGCCCGCGCGCTTGACCAGCGGCTGGGCGATACCGGCGCCGACGATGATGCCACCGGTGACCGGCAGGAACGCCAGTCCGGCCTTCAGCGGGCTGTAGCCAAGGATCTCCTGCACGTACAGCGAGGCGAAGAAGAACATCCCGAACAGACCCGAGGCAACGAGCAGCAGCACGACGTCGGCAACCGTCAGCGTCTTGACGCGGAAGATGCTGAGCCGGATCAGCGGAGCGACGCTCCGTCCCTCGATCGCGACGAACGCCGCGAGGAGCGCTAACGCGGCCGCGATGAGCCCGATCGTGCGCGCCGAGCCCCAGCCGAATGACTGCGCCTTGACGATCGCGTACACGAGCACGATCAGGCCGCCGGTGACGGTGACGGCGCCGGCGAGGTCGAACGTGCGGTGCTTGAGGTCCGCCCGCGACTCGGGCACGTACCGCAGGGCGAGTAGCACGGTGGCGAGGCCGACGGGGACGTTGACGATGAAGATCCACTCCCACGATGCGAGCTGCGTGAGCGCGCCGCCCAGGATCAGTCCGACCGCGCCACCGCCGGCAGCGATCGCGCTCCACACGCCGAGCGCCTTGGTCCGCTCGCTGCGATCGGTGAACGTCGTGGTGATGATCGACAGGGCGGCGGGGGAGAGAAGCGCGCCACCGAGGCCCTGAAGCCCGCGGCCGACGATCAGCATCTCCGACGATTGCGCCAGCCCGTTCAGCAGCGAAGCGCCCGCGAACACCGCGGTGCCGACCAGGAACATTCGCTTGCGGCCGAGGAGGTCGCCGGCGCGCCCGCCGAGCAGAAGGAAGCCGCCGAAGATCAGCGTGTACGCGTTGACCACCCACGGCAGGCTCGAGGACGAGAAGTGCAGGCCCTTCTGGATCGACGGCAGCGCCACGTTGACGACGGTGGCGTCGAGCACGACCATGAACTGCGCGAGGCAGGCGATCACGAGGATCAGCCACCGATTGGAGTAGCGCCTCTTGTCGGTGCGCACCGTGGCGGCTGGCGGTTCCGGGGGCGCGGGTGTCGCGGTGGCGGACGCGGTTGCGCCGGCGGCTGAGGCACCGTTTGTCGCGGACGCGGTTGCGCCGGCGGCTGAGGCACCGTTTGTCGCGAATGTGGGCGCGCCGGCGGCCGGGGCGCCGGGGGCTGCGCTGTCGGTCATCAGAGGACTCCCTGTCGGCGTGGTAATGTGGACTGCACGGTCCGGTTACGCTACCACAACCGGATCGAGCGGTCCGCTTAGGTTGGCGGCCGGGAGTAGCGGGGCGGGCGTGTTAGGACACGAATCCCCTGCAATGGCGCCGGTTTCAGCGCCGGGACTCGGGCTCTTACGTTAGTCCGACGCTGAGCCGACGCTCGTCTTGCAGGCCGGGGCGATCATGGTCGTGCGACATCAACCGACCGAAAGCGAGCCCCACATGAGCGCCCCCGTCATTGTCTTCTTGAACGTCTTCTTCATCGCCTTCGTCCTCGTGACGATTGTCGGCCTCTGCGCCTGGTCGGTCGTTGCCGACAAGTCGCTCATCGCCTCGATCGCAGATCGGCGGGCACGTCGACGCGCCGCGCTCGAGCGCCGCAGCCGCGCGACCGCGCCGGCTGCCGGCCGCGCGGGCCGCGCCCTCGATCTCGGGGCATAACCAAATAACCAACTCGGTCGGGAAGGGCCGTCGCGCCGGCGGGCGGGGCGGCCCTTTTTTGTGCCCTGGATGGCATGTGCGGCTGTTCGTCCCGCGCCGCTGCGGTGCGCTCGGCTCTGCGGCCGGTGCCGGGGACGTGCATGAGCTCACACTGGCGCGTTCCCCCGGCGACCGTGGCAAACGGCGCATGTGGGGCCTGCGCGCCCTGCCATGGTCGCGATCACCGGCGCCGATTGTCAGGTTTCCCACGTTCGGGAGTGCACTGCCGCGCCGCGTCGGGGCCCGGCCATCGGCGAGCCCGCGGGGCACCCGCGAAAGACCTGCATAGCTCGACAATCGAGCGGTCCGGGGCCAACCCCGCCGTGTTGACCGTGATTATCGTGCGTGAGTCGGCAAGGTCCCTCGAACGCGCGCCGAATGTCGTGTCGTGGCGGTTCCGGGGTGTCACGGCGGGCGACGCCCGCACAACGCCCTCCGGCCACCCATCATGCAGCCGCGTCGGTGGCCAACTCCCCGCTACCATCATGGGCGTTCGGAACTAACGATGAGAACGAGAAGGACTCCGCCGACCGAAGGGCGGGGTGGAAGGGAATTGAATATGAGTGACGCCGTGACGCGCGTGTCCGTCGAGATCGAGGGTAGGGAGATCTCGTTCGAGACCGGCAAGTTGGCCAAGCAGGCCTCCGGCGCCGTAGTCGTCCGAGCGGGCGACACAATGGTCCTCTGTACCGCCACCGCCGGCAATGTGCGGGACGTGGACTTTCTTCCGCTGACGGTTGACGTCGAGGAGCGGATGTATGCAGCCGGCAAGATCCCCGGCAGCTTCTTCAAGCGCGAGGGTCGCGCGGGGGAGAAGGCGACGCTGACGGCGCGCCTGATCGACCGGCCGATCCGGCCGCTGTTCCCCAAGGGCTGGCGGTATGAGACCCAGCTGGTCGCGCTGCCCATCAGCGTCGACCACGTAAATCCTTACGACATCCTCGCCATGAACGGCGCGTCGGCCGCGCTGATGGTGTCGAACATCCCGTTCCCGACGCCCGTAGGCGCGGTGCGGATCGGCAAGGTCGACGGCAACTTCGTGGTCAATCCCAACGAGGAGGACCTGGTCGACAACACCGACCTCGACCTGATCGTGGCCGGCACCGACGAGGCGATTCTGATGGTCGAGGCGGGCGCCAACGAGATCCCAGAGGCGGAGATTCTCGACGCGCTCGACATCGCCCACGAGGAGATCAAGAAGCTTTGCGCGCTCCAGCGCGAGCTCGCCGAGAAGGCAGGCAAGGAGAAGACCGTCGTCGAGATCCCGCAGGTCAGCGCGGACCTGTACGAGCAGATCAAGGCCTCGCACGGCGCCGCACTCGACGCCGCCACCCAGGTCGTCGACAAGCTCGATCGCCAGGACGCGTGTAAGGCGGTCGAGGAGGAGGTCATCGTCCAGTACTCGGGCGACCCCGAGGCCGAGACCTACGCCGAGTACCGCGCGAACGCCCAGCGCGCGTTCGACAAGCTCGAGAAGACGCTGATCCGCGAGCGGATCGCGATCCAGAAGAAGCGCCCCGACGGCCGCACCTCCGACGAGATCCGGCCGATCAGCATCGAGGTCGGTGTGTCCCCCCGGGCGCACGGCTCCGCGCTCTTCACCAGAGGCCAGACGCAGGCGCTATCCGTCGTCGCCCTCGGCACCACCCGCGAGGAGATGCGGCTCGACACGCTCGGCCTCGAGACGGCCAAGCGCTACTTCCACCACTACAACTTCCCAGGGTTCTCGGTGGGCGAGGCCGGCCCGATGCGGGGCCCCAAGCGCCGCGACATCGGCCACGGCGCGCTCGCCGAGCGGGCGCTCGTCCCGATGATCCCCAGCCAGGAGGAGTTCCCGTACACGATCCGCGTCGTCTCGGACATCCTCGAGTCGAACGGATCGTCCAGCATGGCCTCCGTCTGCGGATCGAGTCTCTCCCTCATGGACGCCGGCGTCCCGCTTCCGCGGGCCGTGGCCGGCATCGCCATGGGCCTGATCAAGGAGGGCGACGACTACATCGTCCTTACCGACATCGCGGGGGTCGAGGACCATCTCGGCGACATGGACTTCAAGGTCGCCGGCACGGAGAACGGCATCACCGCGCTCCAGATGGACATCAAGATCACGGGCGTGACGTTCGAGATCCTGCGTGACGCCTTGACCCAGGCCAAGTCCGCCCGGACGTTCATCCTGGGCGAGATGAACAAGGTGATCGACGCGCCGCGGTCCGAGCTGTCCAAGTACGCGCCCGGCATCTCCTCGGTCCAGATCGACCCCGAGAAGATCGGCCTGCTGATCGGCAAGGGCGGAGAGACGATCCGGGCCCTCCAGGAGGAGTTCGAGTCCCAGATCGACGTCAACGACGAGGGCATGGTGCTGGTCTACGCCGCCGACCGGGAGCGCGGCGACGCGCTCGTCGACCGCATCCGGTCGATGACCAAGGAGGTCGAGGTCGGCGACGAGTTCACCGGCAAGGTCGTCAAGACGACCGCGTTCGGCGCCTTCGTCGAGCTCGCCAAGGGCACCGACGGTCTGCTTCACATCTCGAACATCGCGCCGGGCCGCCGGATCGCGTCGGTCGAGGAGGTGCTCAACAAGGGCGACGAGCTGAACGTCAGGGTGGTCGAGGTCGACCGCGAGCGCGGCCGGATCGGGCTGCGCCTGGCCGACGATCCGGACATCGCCGGCAAGAGCGTCGAGGAGCTGGCCGCGGTCGGCACCGGCGACAACGGTCCGCCGCGCCGCGAACGCAGCGACCGCGGTGGACGCGATGCGCGCGACCGCGACCGCCGCGGCCCGCGCGACCGTGACCGCGACCGCCCCCCGCGCGACGGTGCTCGCGACGCCGCCCGCGATGGCGCCCGTGACGCCGGACGCGTGCGGGATCGCGATCCCGAGCGCCGCTGAGCAGACACACGTGCTCCAGCAGCACAAGCTGACCACGCTGGATTCGGGCGTACGGGTCGTGACCGAGGCCATGCCCTCGGTCCGATCCGTCTCGGTCGGGTTCTGGATCGGTACCGGCTCGCGTAACGAGGACGACCAGCACGCCGGGCTGTCGCACCTGCTCGAGCATCTCCTGTTCAAGGGCACCGAGAAGTACGGCTCGCTCGAGATCGATCAGATCTTCGACGCGATGGGCGCCGAGCTCAACGCCGGAACCGGCAAGGAGACGACGTCGGTCTACGCGCGCGTGATTGACGAGCATGTCCCCGAGGCGTTCGACGTGATGGCGGACATGGTCTTCCGCCCGGCGCTGACCGACATCGACTCCGAGCGCGCCGTGATCCTCGAAGAGATCGCGATGTACGAGGATGACCCTCAGGAGAAGGTGTTCGACCTCCTCGGCGAGGCCGTGTTCGGAGAGCATCCGCTCGGGCGCGCGATCATCGGGCGGGCGCCCGTGATCGCCGAGACGCCGCCTCAGGAGATCAAGCACTTTCACTCGAGCCGTTACGGCCCCGGCAACGTCGTGATCGCGGCCGCCGGCGCGGTCGACCACGACGCGTTCGTCGAGCTCGCCGCGCGCGCCGTGTCGGAGCGAACGAACGGTCGGGCTCCGCACGCCCCGCCCGCGCCGCCGCCGGTCGCCGCCCATTACCGCTTCGAGCGTAAGGACACTGAGCAGTACCACGTGTGCCTCGGCGGCCCGGGCCTGGCGCGGCACGACGACCGCCGGTTCGCGCTGCGTGTGCTCGACAACGTGTTCGGCGGGACCTCGTCCTCACGGCTGTTCCAGGAGGTCCGCGAGCGCCGGGGGCTGGCCTATGCCGTCTACTCGTTCACGAGCGCCTATCAGGACACCGGGCAGGTCGGGCTGTACATCGGCACGCGGCCCGACAACGTCGCCGAAGGCCTGGCCGTGGTCGGAGCCGAGCTCGAGCGTCTGCGCGAGCAGCCCGCCACCGCCGAAGAGCTCGAGCGCGCCAAGGAGAACCTGAAGGGGCGAGTGGTGCTCGCGCTCGAGTCGACCGGCGCGCGCATGAACCGCCTGGGCTCGGAGATCCTCGCCGGGATGCCGCTGCTCTCGCTCGATGAGACCGTCGAGCGGATCGACGCCGTCACGCTCGACGACCTCGCCGGGCTCGTCGACGAGCTGTGGTCGCCCGAACGGCTGTCGGCCGCCGGCATCGGGCCGGAAGAGGCCCGCTTCGAGGAGGCGCTGGGGGCGGTCGGGCCGGCGCTCGTGGAGACGCGCTAGGCGTGGCGATCCGGGTCGCGGTCGCGGGCGCGGCCGGGCGCATGGGACAGACGGTCTGCAACGCCGTCGAGGCCGCGCCGGACATGGAGCTCACCGGGCGCGCCGATCCCGCGGTGGACACGCCCGTCATCGCCGTCCTCGAGGACGCCGACGTGCTTGTCGACTTCACGATCCCGGCGAGTGCGGTCGCCAACGCCCGCGAGGCCGCCACCGCCGGCGTGCACGTCGTTATCGGGACCACCGGGTTCGACCCGCACGAGCTCGACGACCTCAAAGACGCCAAGGGGAACATCTTCGTCGCTCCCAACTTCGCGATCGGCGCCGTGCTGATGATGCAGTTCGCGACCCAGGCCGCGAGGCACATGGCCAAGGCCGAGATCATCGAGCTTCACCACGACCGGAAGCTCGACGCCCCGAGCGGCACCGCGGCCCGGACCGCGGCCCTGATGGCGGCAGCCTCGCAAACCGGAGCCACGCCGCCCATCCACTCCGTCCGCCTCCCCGGGCTGGTGGCCCATCAGGAGGTCATCCTCGGCGACGTCGGCCAGACGTTGACGATCCGCCACGACTCGACCGATCGCGAGTCGTTCATGCCCGGGGTGCTGCTCGCGGTCCGCAAGGTCGGCGACCTCACTGAGTCGCCCGTGGTCGGGCTCGAGCGGCTGCTCGAGATGCAGTAGCGACCTAGCCGGACGCGCGGCGAGGGCCGGCCAGGACGGCCTGCACGACGCCGAGATACCAATCGGCGACCTGATCGCGCCCGACGTCGGGGTGGTCGAGCCACCAGTTGGCCAGCGACTCGCCGGCGCCGACGAGCGCGTGCGCGATCGCGTCGGACCTCGGCGGCCCATAGCCTGGCCACGAGCCCGCGCCGGCTTCGATCATGGTCCCGATCGCAGCCGCGATGCGCTCGCGGATCTCGGCGACGTGCTCGGCGATCGGCTGCGTCGAGCCGGTCTCGCGGAACAGAACCCGCCAGCCGTCGCCGTGCTCCTCGACGAACGCCAGGAACTCGGTGATCCGCGCCCGCAGGCGCGCCCCCGGCGTTGGGTCCGGCGACCTCGCCGCCACGAGCCGCTCGAGCAGCTCGCCGCCGGCGCGCTCGATGTACGCCAGGTACAGCCCCTCCTTGGACCCGAAGTAGGCGTAGACCATGGGCTTGGACACCCCGGCGGAGTCGGCGATCTCGTCCATCGAGGCCGAGTGGTAGCCGGCCCGCGCGAAGATCGCGCCCGCCACGTCGAGGATCTCCTGCTCGCGCCGTTCGCGCGGCACTCCGCGTGTCCCCGCTCGCCGGCGCACGCCCGACGCCGAGCTCTCAGCTGTCCCAGAAGTTTCTCGCAAGGTGGTTAGGAACCTACCCGGACTGGATATTACTCATCAGTAGATGCCCGAAAGAGGCGCACCCCCAAACGTTCACCCGGTCCAGCGCCGCGTGCTCAAGGCGCTCGAGTCGCTGAGCTCGCCGCTGCTGCCCGACGACTACCTCGAGCTGATCAACCCGCTCTGGTCGACCCGCGAGCTCCGCGGTCGCATCCAGGATGTCAAGCACGAGACCGAGCAGGCGGCGACGATCCTGATCAAGCCGGGCTACCGCTGGCCGGGTCACAAGCCCGGCCAGTACGTGCGGATCGGGATCGACATCGACGGCGTCCGGCACTGGCGCGCGTACTCGCTGACCTCCGACCCCTACCGCGAGGACGGCCTGATCAGCATCACGCCCAAGCGCGTCGACGACGGCAAGGTCTCGCCCTACCTGGTTGACCGCGCCAAGCCGGGCACGATCGTCTCGCTCTCGAAGATCGAGGGCGAGTTCGTGCTCCCCGACCCGCTGCCGCCCAAGCTCCTGTTCATCAGCGCCGGCAGCGGGATCACGCCGATCATGAGCATGCTCCGCCACCTCGACCACGCCGAAGAGATGCCGGACGTCGTCGTTCTGCATTCGGCGCGCGAGACCGACGAGGTCATGTTCGGAGACGACCTCCGGGGCCTCGCCGCCAAGCACGACCGCTTCCACCTCCACGAGCAGCTCACGCGCGAGAACGGGCGCATGGGTCCGGGCGACCTCGACCGTCTGTGCCCGGACTGGCGCGAGCGCGACACCTACATCTCCGGGCCGAACGACATGCTCGACGCCTTCACCGAGCACTTCGAATCAGGCGCCGACTGCGACCGGCTGCACATGGAGCGCTTTCAGCCCAAGCTCGGGCTCACCGGCGAGGGTGAGGGGGGGACGATCAAGTTCTGCATGTCCGAATGCGAGGCCGAGTCCGACGGGAGCGTGCCGATCCTCGTCGCCGGCGAGGAGGCGGGCCTCGACCTCCCGTTCGGCTGCCGCGAGGGCATCTGTCACACCTGCGTGGGCGAGCTGCGTAGCGGCCGGGTCCGCGACCTGCGCAACGGCAAGGTCTACGGCCAGGAGGGCGAGGTCATCAGGACGTGCATCAGCGCGCCCGAAGGCCCCGTCGAGATCGATCTGTAACCCGATACTACGGAGGGGGAGTTCCGTACATGGCTACTGCCACTCAGAACGGACATCACACAAACGGCCGCGTGGCCATCGAGGAGCCGGACAATCCGCTGCACACGCTCACTCCTGAACAAATCGAGGCCATCGGCCGGGAGTTCGACGAGCTGCACGAGCAGGTCAAGGAGAGCCTCGGCGACCGCGACGCGCGCTACATCCGTTCGATGATCGCCCTGCAGCGCCGGCTGGCGCTGCTCGGCCGGCTCGAGCTGATCGCGTCTCGCTGGCGGATCCCCTGGATCATCGGCGCCTCGACGCTCGGGATGGCCAAGATCCTCGAGAACATGGAGATCGGCCACAACGTGCTCCACGGCCAGTGGGACTGGATGAACGATCCCGTGATCAATTCGCGGGCGTGGGACTGGGACACCGCCTCGACGGCCGAGGCCTGGCGCCACTCGCACAACTACATCCACCACACGTTCACGAACATCCTCGGCAAGGACCGCGACCTCGGCTACGAGATCATGCGGATCGATCCCGAGCAGAAGTGGTATCCGTTCTACCTGCTCCAGCCGATTTACAACATCGTGTTGGCGATGCTGTTCGAGTGGGGCGTGGCCGTCCACGACCTTGATTTCGAGGCGATCCGCAAGGGCGAGAAGAGCAAGGAGCAGGTCCGCAAGGAGCTCAAGGGGATCGCCGGCAAGGCCCGGACCCAGATCCAGAAGGACTACATCTCCTGGCCGTTGATCAGCGGAATCGTGATGACGCTGGCCGAGCTCGGCTACTTCGCCGCCCGCGCAGGGATCGAGCGCCGTCGCGAGAACAAGCTGTCGGTCAAGTACGGGCTGAAGAAGCTCCGGCGGAGTCGCGAGAAGCCGACCGGCAACATCCTCAAGCAGATGGTCGAGCGCCGCTCGTTCCGAGAGCCGTTCAAGCGCACGCTGACCGCGGACATCGCCGCGAACCTGATCCGCAACGTGTGGTCCTACGCGATCATCTTCTGCGGTCACTTCCCTGACCAGACGTTCACTTTCACCGAGGAGGAGACCGAGGACGAGAGCCGCGGTGCGTGGTACGTCCGCCAGCTGACCGGCGCGGCCAACATCGACGGCGGCCCGGTGTTCCACGTGATCAGCGGCAACCTCGGCTACCAGGTCGAGCACCACCTGTACCCCGACATGCCGAGCACCCGCTACGGCGAGATCGCGCCGAAGGTGCGCGAGATCTGCCAGCGGTACGGGCTCCCGTACAACTCGGGGCCGTTCCACCAGCAGCTCGGGATGGTGCAGCGCACGATCATCCGGCTCGCGTTCCCGGGCGGCAAGCACCGCCCGAAGCCCGGCGCCTATAACGGCCCGCTGGTCCGCGGCAAGGGCGAGCGGCCCGTACCCGAGGTGGCGGTCGGAAGCTAGATATTGGGCCGCCTGCGGCGGCGTCCGTCGGATGTGGCGCGGCAGGCCCCGTCTGCGAGGCAGGGAGGCCGAGCGGGGCCGTCGCCGCGACCACCATGTGCCCCATCCGGACGGGGTCGCACGGCCCCACGGATGCCGAGCTCGCGAAATCCGGCTCCGTGCCCGCCGGAGCAACGATCCGCGTCGAAGCCGGATTCCGAGCGAGGCCCATCCACACGGCCCACCTGGCGCGTACCAATTTGTCCACCTGGCCGCTTGCGCGCGCCACCCCGCGCGCTATCTTGGACCTCGGTCTATCGCACAAGGGAGGTCGTCATGGCGTGGAAACGGAGCTTTCTCGTGGTGGCAAATGTGACCGCGACCTCTGAGGACTTGATCGGCGCGCTGACGGAACGCGCGCCGGCCAGCTTTACCCTCGTGATCCCGGCGACCCCGTTCGGCGGCGGCCGACAGGCGGCGCTCGCGACCCTGTCCGAGGCGCTCGAGCAGTTGCGCGCGGCCGGCCTCGAGGCCGACGGCACCGTCGGGAATGCCGACCCGATCCTGGCGGTGACCGACGCCTGGGACCCCAAGAAGTACGACGAGATCATCGTCTCGACGCTGCCGCTGCAGCTGTCGAAGTGGCTGCACGCCGGGCTGCCGGAGAGGATCGGCAAGCTGACCGATGCCCCCGTCACTCATGTGGTCTCAGACCCGCCCAAGCCCGATCCCGTGGTCGCGCCCCCACCGGCCGCGCCCGACCGGAGCATGGGACCGCTCACCGTGCTGAGCTGGGGCGCCCGCAAGTAGCGCGCACCCGCGCCGCCGGGACGCTGCCGGCCCTGCGATAATCCGCCGATGGCTGACAACCTCGGCTCGATTCTGACTGCGATGGTGACCCCGTTCGACGCCGACGGCAACGTCGACGAGGACGCGGCCGTCGCGCTCATGCACCACCTGGTCGAGCACGGCTCGGATGGGCTGGTGATCTGCGGCACGACCGGCGAGGCCTCGACGCTCACCGACGAGGAGCATCTCGGGATGATCCGGCTCGCGGTGGAGGAGATCGGCGAGGACTGCACGATCGTGGCCGGCGTCGGATCGAACGACACCCGCCACGCGATCCATCTCACCGAGCGCGCCACCGAGATCGGGCCCGATGCGCTGCTCCACGTCAACCCGTATTACAACCGCCCCAGCCGGCGCGGGATCGTCCGCCACTACGAGGAGATCTGCCGCGCCACCGACCTGCCGATCGTTCTCTACAACATCCCGCAGCGGACCGGGTCGGACATGTCCAACGACCTCCTCGCCGAGCTCGCCCAGCTCGACAACATCGTCGCGGTCAAGCAGGCCAACGCCGCGAACCTGGCCAAGATCGACGGCCTTCGGATCTACGCCGGCAACGACGACCTGCTCGCCGACGTGCTCGACCTCGGCGAGCCGGGCGGCATCCTCGTCGCCAGCCATCTGTTCGGCGAGGAGATGCACCGGATGGTCGACGAACCGGACCACCGCCGCGCGATCGATGGCGGGCTCAGGGATGTCTACGCCGACATGCCGGTAGCACCTCTCGCGTGCGCCACGAAGGCCGCGCTCCACCTCCTGGGGCTACTGCCCTCGGCCGCGACTCGGCTCCCGTACGTGGAGCTTGACGACCGTGAGCTGGGGGTCATCCGCACGATGCTCGAGCGCCACGGGCTGCTGCAACACACCCGAGCGTGAGTGACGGCACTCTCCGGGTCCTGCCGCTCGGTGGGCTGGGCGAGATCGGCAAGAACATGACCGTCGTCGAATACGACGGACGGATCGTCGTCGTCGACACCGGGTTGCGCTTCCCGACCACCGACATGCTCGGGATCGACCTCGTGCTGCCCGACTTCGGCTATCTGCGCGACCGCGCGGACGAGATCGAGGCGATCGTGATCACCCACGGCCACGAGGACCACCTGGGGGCGCTCCCCTGGGTGCTCCGCGAGCTTGGCTCGTCCCCGCCGGTGTACGGGGCCCGGCTGACGATCGCGATGGCGCGCTCCAAGCTCGACGAGCACAAGCTCCGCGACGCCACGCTCGAGGACCTGCGCCCAGGTGAGCAGCTCGAGCTCGGTCCGTTCGGGCTGGAGCTGGTGCACATGACCCACTCGATTCCCGACTCGTGTGCGGTCGCGCTGCGGACCGAGGTCGGCAATGTGGTGCTCACCGGCGACTACAAGTTCGACCAGACGCCGGTCGACGGCGATCCCGCGGACGTCTCGAGGCTGGCCGAGCTAGGGCGCGAGGGCGTGCTGCTCCTGTGCGGGGACTCGACCAACGCCGACCGGCCGGGGTTCTCGCCCTCAGAGCGCGACGTCGGCCCGCACCTGCAGGAGGTGTTCGCGCGCGCCGCGGGACGGATCATCGTCACCAGCTTCGCCTCGAACATCCATCGCGTCCAGCAGGTGATCGACGCCGCTGCGGAGCTCGGGCGCAAGGTGTCGCTGGTCGGCCGGTCGATGCGCAAGAACGTGAACATCGGGCGCTCTCTCGGCCACATCGAGTTCCCCGAAGGGACGCTGATCCCGCCCCAGGAGGTCGAGGACTGGCCCGATGAGAAGATCGTCGTGATCTCGACCGGGTCCCAGGGCGAGCCGCTCTCGGCGCTCCGGCGCATGGCGCACAACGACCACCGCATGATCAAGCTGCACCCCGGCGACACCGTCGTGTTCTCGGCCACGCCGATCCCCGGCAACGAGCGCGCGGTCAACGAGACCGTCGACCGCCTGTTCCACATCGGCTGCGAGGTGATCACCCCGCGCGAGGCGCCGGTGCACGCCTCGGGGCACGGCTACGCCGAGGAGCTCAAGCTGATGCTGAACCTGCTGAAGCCGCGGTATGTGATGCCGATACACGGCGACTACAAGCGCATCCGGCTCCACGCCGAGCTCGCCGACGCCGTCGGGATCGATCCCGACGATGTGTTCAAGGGCGAGAACGGGATGCCGCTCGAGCTCGACGAGCACGGCGCGCGGTACGGCGAGCCCGAGCAGTCCGGGATGATCTTCGTCGACGGCGTCGACATCGGCGATCCCGCGGACGTCGCGCTGCGCGACCGCCGGATGCTCTCGGGTGACGGGATCTTCATCGTGGTCGCAACGGTGTCGGAGCAGACCGGGGAATCGGTCGTGCCGCCCGAGGTGATCTTCCGCGGCGTGCCGTTCGTCGAGCAGGCCGACAACCTGGTCGAGGATATCCGCGTGGAGGTGGAGCGCTCGCTCGCGCGCGCGGCCAACGACGGCCTGCGCGAGATCGACATGCTCCAGCAGGAGCTTCACGACGACCTGGCGGCGTTCGTGTACGACCGGCTCAGGCGCCGGCCGATGGTGCTGCCGGTGGTCGTCGAGGTCTGACCGCTTTCACCCGGACGGGCGGACCAGCCCGGTCTCGTAGGCGAACACAACGATCTGGACCCGGTCGCGGAGGCCAAGCTTGGCGAGGATCCGGCCAATGTGGGTCTTGACCGTCGCCTCGGACAGCACTAGGCGGTCGGCGATCTCGGCGTTCGAGAGACCGCGGGCGACTTCGACGAGCATCTCGCGCTCACGCGGCGTCAGCGACTCGACGCGCTTGGCGGCGTCGTCGGGCGTCTTGTGGGTGGGGCCGGGGAGGTGCTGGACGAACTGGGACAGCAGCCGCCGGGTCACGCTGGGGGCGACGACGGCGTCGCCGGTGGCGACCGCGCGGATCGCCGAGAGCATGTCGGGCGGCGGGGCGTCTTTCAGTAAGAACCCGCTCGCGCCGGCGCGGAGCGCTCCGTAGGCGTACTCGTCGAGGTCGAAGGTGGTGAGGATGATGATCCTCGAGTCGCTCCCCGAGGCGACGATCCGCTCGGTCGCCTGCACTCCGTCGAGGCCGGGCATGCGGACGTCCATGAGCACGACGTCGGGCTCGAGGCGGTCCGTCAGCTCGATCGCCTCGAGGCCGTTCTCGGCCTCGCCGACCACGGTGAGGTCGGGTTGGGCGTCGAGGATCATCCGGTAGCCCATTCGCAGCATCGGCTGGTCGTCGACGAGCAGGATGCTGGTAGGGGATGGATCGCTCACGAAAGCTCCTCCGCCTCCAACGGCAGGTGTGCCGAGACGACCCAGCCGCCCTGCGGCCGAGGACCCGCCTCGACAGCGCCGCCGTACACGGCCGCGCGTTCCCGCATTCCCCTCAGTCCCGAGCCGCCGTTGCCATTCGCGGGCATCGTCGCCGTGCCGCTGTCGGTGATCGAGAGCCGGACGTCGCTCGTGGTGGCTACGAGCTCGACCTCGGCGGTGGCCGTCAGTCCGCCATGCTTGAGGGTGTTCGTCAGCGCCTCCTGGACGATCCTGAAGACCGTGAGCTGGATCCCCGGAGGAAGGGCACAATCGCCCGGGGAGACGCGGTAGCTAATCGGAAGGCCGGCGGCCCGGACTTGTTCCACCAGCGCGTCGATCTCGGGCACGCCGGGCTGGGGGACTGAGTCGGCCGCCTCATCCTGCTCGCGGAGCACGCCGAGCAGCCGCCGCATCTCGGCGAGCGCTTCACGACCCGTTCGCGAGGCCGTCTCGAGCGCCTCGGTCGCCTTGTCGGGCGAGTCGTGGAGGGTGTAGGCCGCGCCGTCGGCGAGCGCGATCATCACGGTCAGGTTGTGGGCAACGACGTCATGGAGCTCGCGTGCGATCCGCGCCCGCTCGGCTGCGGCCGCGAGCTTGCCCTGCTGGTCGCGCTCGTACTCGAGGCGGTCGGCCCGTTCCCGGAGAGACTCGAGCAGCTGCCGCCGGTTCCGGATGTTCTGCCCGAGGATGCCGGCGGCGGCGACCAGTCCCGTCAGCCCGACGAAGCTCCGGATGTGCCCGTCGTGGAACCACCGGGCAAGCGCGAGGATGACCCCGAACTCCAGGATCGCCGCCGCGGTGAGCGACGTGCGCCGGTCCTCCCGGCTGGCCACGGTATACAGGGCGATGAGCAGCGCGAAGTCGCCAAGCACCCGGACCCCGACCAGCCACTGCACGAACGCGATCCCGGCCGTGACCAGGAATACCGGGAAGGGCCACCGCGATCGCCACAGCAGCGGAATGGCGAAGGCGATGTCGAAGGCGACGGCGCCCGGGCCGCCGTGACGCGGCGCGAGCTCGGGCACGGTCAGCAGCACGATGGCCGCGGCGCTGATGACATCCCAGCGCCGCGGCCGAAGGCTTCGTTTCACGTCCGGGACGTTACGCGTCGCGGCGCCTCATCAGAACCGCGGCGACGACGAGCGCGAGCACCGTGTAGCCGCAGAACAGGGCGAAGCCGCCCCACGGCGAGAACGTGTGCGCCTCGTGGACGCCGGCGAGGATCGTCGTGCCGGCGTTCGAGGGCAGGTACGGGTTGATCGCGTTCTGGGTGCTGGTGGGGAGGATTGCCGCCAGCCCGGGGACGACGAACAGCAGTCCGGCGAACAGGGCGATCCCGCCGGCCGTGTTCCGGACGATCGCTCCCAGGCTGAGCGCGAGGACGCCGAGCACCGCCAGGTACAGCGCGGCGCCGACCCACGCCCGCAGCGCGGGCGCATGGCCGAGCGACGTCTGGACGTGATGCTGGGTCAGGATGCTCTGCGAGAAGAGGAACGCGACGAGCCCTGAGATCAGCATCAGCACGAACGTCACCGCCGCGAACGTGCCCGCCTTGGCCCACAGCACCGGCAGGCGCTTGGGCACGGCCATGAACGTGGAGCGGATCTGCCCGGTGCTGTACTCGCCGGTCAGCACGAGCACGCCGAGCACGCCGATCGCAAGCTGGGCGAAGTGGTAACCGCCGAGCCCGGTGTTGATCGCGTTGAAATGCAAGCGGTCGTCCGGGCTCATGTGGAACCAGCGGTTCATCTGGACGGCCGCGACGAGCGGGCCTAGGCCGGCCATGCCGACGATCGCGACCAGCAGGGTCCAGCGGGTCGAGCGGAGCGACCACAGCTTGGTCCACTCCGACCGGATCACGCGAACTTGCGTCACGCGGCCGTGCGTAATCGACGCGGCGCGGGAAGGGGCTTCGAGGGTGGCTGATGTTGCGCTCATGCTGCGGCCTTCAGGTCGGTGTTGTCGGTGTCGTCATCGGTGGAGGCGGCGTGGTACTCGACCGTTTCTCCGGTCAGCCGCATGAACGCCTGCTCGAGCGACAGCTGAAGCGGAGTCAGCTCGGCGAGCACGATCTTCTCGGCCAGTGCGACCTCGCCGATCTCTTGCCCGGTGAGGCCGTGGACCTCGAGCACCTCCCGCTCGATGCTGTCCACGCGCGCCTGCTTGGCCGCGAGCGCGTCGCGCAGCGCGGTCGCCTGCGGCGAGACGACGCGGACGGCGGCGCCGGTCGAGGCCTGCTGGACGAACTCGTCCACGCTCGTGTCGGCGATCAGGCGGCCGCGGCCTATGACCACCAGGTGGTCGGCGGTCTGGGCCATCTCGGCCATCAGGTGCGAGGACAGGAACACCGTTCGTCCCTCCTTGGCCAGCCGCTTGAGGAGCGTGCGGATCCACAGGATGCCCTCGGGGTCGAGGCCGTTCGCGGGCTCGTCGAGGATCAGCACGCTGGGGTCGCCGAGCAGGGCGGCCGCGACGCCGAGCCGCTGGCCCATGCCGAGCGAGAACCCGCCGACGCGCTTCTTGGCGACGGCTTGGATCCCGACCATGTCGATGACCTCGTCCACGCGACCGCGCCCGATCCCGTGGGTCTGGGCGAGGGCGAGAAGGTGGTTGTAGGCCGAGCGCCCGGTGTGGATCGCGCGGGCTTCGAGCATGGCCCCGACCTCGTGCAGGGGCGCTCCGAGATCGCGGTAGGCGCGGCCGTCGATGGTGGCCGTTCCGGAGGTGGGGGCGTCCAACCCGAGGATCAGACGCATGGTGGTTGACTTGCCGGCGCCGTTCGGTCCGAGGAAGCCGGTGACGATCCCAGGCGTGACCGTGAAGGTCAGATCGTCGACCGCGACCTTGTCCCCATAACGCTTGGTGACATTTTCGACGGTGATCATGTGGGGAGTATCGGTGCGGGACGCGCTCCGGACCATCGGCCGCGGGAGCGATCTTTGGGGCCGCGGATCAGACTCAGGTAGTACGGCTGGCCACGCCGACCTCGCCCCGCGTCCGCACGTTTTCGCGACGACGGGGGAGGCCGCCCAGTGCCGCGAGACCGGCGAGCGCCACGATGAAGCACGTGATCGCGCCGATCCCGAGTCCGGCGCGGGCGCCGGCGACAGCCATCAGCCAGCCGACGATCGGGCCGCCGATGGGGGTCGATCCCTGGAAGGAGACGAACCACAAGGACATCACGCGGCCGCGCATGTCCGGCGCGGCCGTGAGCTGGAGCGTCGAGTTACCCATCGACATGAACGAGATGCTGGCCGAGCCGACGAACATGAGCGCGATCAGCTCGACCGGGAGGCTCGGGGCGAGTGCCGCCAGCGACATCGTCACGCCGAAGCCGGCGGCCGCGATCACGAGCGGCCGGACCCCGATCTTCCCACGCGCGGCCACCAGCAGCCCGCCGAGCACGGCACCGAACCCCATCGCGGCGGTCATGAACCCGAAGCCGGTCGAGCCGACGTGGAGGCCGCGGCTCGCCATCACCGGCAACGACACCTGGAACTCATAGGTCAGGCAGCCGACGGCGGCCATCATCAGCAGCGGCACCGCGAGCTCGGGCGTGTGGCGGACGTAGCTGAGGCCCTCGCGGAGCTGGCCGCGGGCGCGGGGGGTGGGCGTCGTGGGATTCAGCTTTGTGAGATCCAGCGTGACCAGCGAGGCGATGACGGCGACGAAGCTGACCGCGTTGACCAGGAAGCAGACGCCCTCGCCGACGGTCGCGATCAGGATTCCCGCGACCGCGGGACCGATCATGCGCGCCGTATTGGCCACCACCGAGTTGAGGCTGACCGCGTTGCGGAGGTGCTCGGGGCCGACCATCTCGAGCATGAACGACTGGCGCGCCGGGTTCTCGAAGGCATTGTTGAAGCCGAGCAGGGCCGCGAGGATGCCGATCTGCCAGACCTGCACTTCGCCGGTGACCGTGAGCACGCCGAGGATCAGCGCCTGGACGCCCATCGCGGTCTGGAGCCCGATCGTCAGGCGGCGCTTGTCGACGCGGTCGGCGATGACGCCGCCGTAGGGGCCGAGGATCAGCACTGGCAGAGTCTGGAGCGCGACGATCACGCCGAGCGTCGTGCTCGAGTGGGTCAGGCTCAGCACCAGCCAGGCCTGCGCCGTCATCTGCATCCACGTGCCGATCAGCGAGATCGCCTGGCCGCTGTAGTAGCGGCGGAAGTTCGGAACCGAGAGTGCGGCGAAGGTAACGCGGCCGGCGCGGATTGCCCGCGTCAAGACTGCGCCCCCTTGAGCTGCTCGGCGAGGTGCTCGAGCCCGTCGAGGGCGGCGATGATCTGAGCGCGCTCTCGCGGGTCCAGGTCTTGGAGCGCGAGGTTCAGTGCGTCGGTGCGCTCGCGGCGGATCCGGTCGGCGAGGCGCCGGCCCGCGGGCGTCGGCTTCACCCACGCGGCACGCCGGTCACCCTCGTCGGCCGCGCGCTCGATCAGACCCGCGTCGACCAGGTGCGCGATCGTCCGCGAAAGCTGGGTGGGATTGACGCCTTCGGCGCTTGACAGGTCCGAGAGCCGGATCGGGCCCTCTCGGGCCACGCTCAGGAGGATCGAGATCTTGGTCGGGGTGAGCCCGGCCGCGACGGCGGCGGCGGTGGGGCGCAGGCGCCGAGACAGTCGCCCGATGACCGCGCGGAGGCGCGCGGTGGTGTCGATGTCGATGTCAGGCGGCGTGTCAGGGAGTGTGTCGGGCGGGGTATGGGTGGCGGGCTCGTACTGAATCATTTGCTTGCTTATCGGCAAGCAATGATAGCAGCGTTAGCGCGGCTACCTTACGCGCCTTACGCGCCTTACGCGCCTTACGCGCCTGACGCGCCTTACGGGCTATTTCCGGGTGCGGCGGCGACCGTTGCCGGCGATGGCCGTGGGCGGCTTCGCGGCGGCGGTCGGGTCGCGGGGGATGCGGATCACGAATCGCGTTCCGGTGCCGGCGTCGTTGCCCGCGTCGGTGCCGGCGTCGGGGTGCTCGAGCGTGACCGAGCCTCCGTGGGACTCGGCGACGGCGCGCACGATCGCGAGGCCGAGGCCGGAGCCGCGTGTGCCCGTGCCCGCGCCACGGACGAAGCGGTCGAACACGCGCTTGCCGAGCTCGGGTGGGATCCCCGGCCCGTCGTCCTCGACGGTCAACACCGCCACTCCGTCGTCGACCGCGGTGGCCGCGCGGATGTGCGTGCCCGGGGGAGTGTGGCGCGCCGCGTTCTCGATCAGGTTGAGCGTCAGGCGGTGCAGGTCGTCGCGCACGCCGGGCACGACCGCCGCGCAAGCGTCGATCGACAGCTCGTGGTCCTCGGCCATCGGCCCGAGCTCGGAGGCGGCCTCGAGCAGCACGTCGGCGAGATCGGTCGGACCCCGCGACACAGGCCGGCGGGCGTCCGCCCGCGCGAGCAGGAGCAGGTCGCCGACGAGGCGCCGCATCCGCCGCGCGGACCGCAACGCCGCCTCGGCGGTGTCGGCCTGCTCTCCGTCGAGTTCCTCGGCGAGCAGCTCGAGGTTGGCGAGCAGGCTCGTGAGCGGCGTGCGCAGCTCGTGCGAGGCGTCGGCGACGAACTCGCGCTGGCGCTCGAGCGCGGCGTGGGTCTCGCCACGCGCGGCGTCGAGCGAGGAGAGCATCCCCTCGACCGTGCGGGCAAGCTCCGCGACCTCGTCGTCGGCCTCGGGGAGGGGCAGGTGGAGCCTGGGGTCGCGCGTCCGTTCGATCTCGCGCGCGGCCTCGGTCAGCTGCACGATCGGGCGCATCGCGCGCGCAGCGGTCGCGAGCCCGCCGAGCAGCGCGAGCACGGTACCGCCGAGCACCCCGAGCAGGAGGATCACCTGGACGCGCGCGATCGTGCGGTCGACGTCGGACAACGGGCGCGCGTACAGCAGCCACACCGGGCTGTGCTCCACTCCGAGCTGGGTCGCGACGACCCGGTAGCCGCCCTCCTGAACCGTCCCTTCCCTCGACGGGAGCGGGAAGAACGGCGTCGCCGACAGCGACTTCACCCCCTTGATGCGCACCTCGTCCTGCGTGCACAGAAGCAGGCCGGCCTGGTTGAAGATCCTGATCTGAACGTGCTCGGCGCTCGCGTAGTCCTTGAGCGAGACCTCCTGGTTGCACTTGAGGTTCCCGCTGTTGCCGATCCACTTCAGCTTGATGTTCTGGGCCAGCTGCTCGGAGTTGGCCCGGACTTCGTCGTTGAACTGGCCGCGGAGCTGGCGGTCGGTGAGCACGCCGACGATCGCGGCGAAGCTCGCGAGGATCACGCAGGTCAACATCGCCGAGCCGCCGGCCAGCCGCCAGCGGATCGGGATCGACCTATACGCGGAGAACGTAGCCCGCGCCGCGGATCGTATGTAGGAGCCTCGGCTCGCCACCGGCTTCCAGCTTCCTTCGCAGGTTGGAGACGAACACCTCGATCGTATTCGTCATCGAGAACGGGTCATAGCCCCACACCTCGTCGAGCAGTCGCTGGCGCGAGATCACGATCCGTTCGTTGCGCATCAGGTACTCGAGCAGTTCGAACTCGCGCTGGGTCAGGTCGATCGTCCGGCCCGACCGGGTGACCTCGTGGGTGTCCGGGTTGAGCTTGAGATCGCTCATCGTCAGCGTCGCCTGGCCTCGCGGCGGTCGGCGTCGCAGCAATGCGCGGAGACGGGCCAGCAGTTCCTGACGCTCGAACGGCTTGACGAGGTAATCGTCGGCGCCGGCGTCGAGCCCCTCGACGCGCGCCTCGACGCCGTCCCGCGCGGTCAATACGAGGATCGGAACGTCGTCGCCGGTCTGACGGAGTGTCTTGGCGACCTCGACGCCGTCGATGCCGGGCAGGCCGAGGTCGAGGATCAGCAGGTCGGGCAGGAACCCGTGGGCCTCATTCAGCGCCGTGGTTCCGTCGCCGGCGATCCGGACCTCGTAGCCCTCCATCCGTAGCGAGCGCTGGAGCACTTGGGCGATCGCGTCGTCGTCCTCGACGACGAGGACGCGGGGTGTCCGCTCGTAGTCCGTCATTTCTGTGTGCAGATGGTACGGCGCGCGATTAGTTTCTGCGCGTTTGCGGCCGTCGGCTGCGGGAGGAAGCGGACGTTTGGGGCCCTCGGCTGCGGGAGGAAGCGGACGTTTGGGGCCCTCGACTGCGGGAGGAAGCGGGCCGGGCGCGTCGAAGGGGGTCCCTCGCAAATGGCCGCCCGCAAGCGAAAGAAGCCGCCGCCCAAGCGCGCGACGCGCTCGCTCCTGGCTGGGCTGCCAACCGTGCGGCTTCCGCACGTGGAGATCGAGCCGCACCACGTCGACATCTTCGGGCTCGGACTGATCGCCGTCGGCATCCTGCTCGGGGGCGTGGCCTACGCCGATTGGGACGGAGGCACGCTCGGGAACGGCGCGGTCACGGGCTTCCGGTTCCTGTTCGGGGCGCTCGGGTACGTCGTTCCTTCGGCTTTGGTCATCGCCGGGGCACTAGTGCTGATGCGTGAGATGCGGCCGCCCGGACGGCCGCTGCGGACGGGCACGATCTGCCTGACGTGCTCGATCACGCTCGCGCTGGCTGCGGGGACTTTGGGCGTGGGGCCGGGTCAGGTTCCCTCTTCTGAGTTCTGGCGCGCGTCTCTGTTCGAGCGGCGCGGTGGCGTGCTCGGACAGGGTGAGCTGTGGGTCACCTCGCACCTGGTCTCGACCGTGGGCGCCGACATCCTCGCGGTGTTCCTGTTCATCGCCGGGCTGATCCTGGTCACGGGAGCGGGCGTCGCGGGTGTGGTTCGCGCGGGGCGCGCCGGGGTCGCCGGCACGACGCGTGTGCTGCGGCGCTCGGGAGCCGGGACGCCTGCCGCGGCACGCCGGCCGGCCACGGCGGCAGCTCGGGCGCGGGTCGCGCGATCCGCCGGCGGAGAGGACGAGCCGGTCGAGCCGCTGCTGCCGCCCGAGCCCGATACCTCGGAGCTCGTCATCCGCGCCACCCATGTGGAGGCGCCGCCTCCGATGGATCTCGGCGCTGACGATGACGACCAGCCCGAGCCTCTGGCTCAGCGTCTTCCAGAGGCAGGGGCGCTCGAGCCAGACGCGCCCGAGCCCGAGGGCGAGCGGGCCGAGGCGCCCTCGCCCGATGAACTGACTCCACAGGGCCGCTACCGCGCGAGCGTCACGGACGACCCGAGCTTCGTCTGGCACGTGCCTCGCTCACGGTTCCTCGTCCGTTCGACCGGCGAGGCGGCCAAGCCGGACACCGCGGGCCAGGAACAGGTGGCGGCCGCGTTGATCGAGACGCTAGGCCACTTCGGGATCGAGGCAAAGGTGATCGGCCGCGTCACCGGTCCGCACATCACCCGTTACGAGATCCGGCTGGCGCCGGGGACGAAGGTTTCGAAGGTCGCGCAGCTCAAAGACGACCTCGCGTACGCGCTCGCGGCGACCGACATCCGGATCCTGGCGCCGATTCCGGGGAAGACGGCGGTCGGCGTCGAGGTCCCGAACGCACGCCGGCGGATCGTCCATCTGGGCGACGTGTTCCAGGACCCGCCGCCCGACTGGTCGCCGTTGACGGTCTGGCTCGGCAAGGACATCGCGGGCCGAGCGATCGGCGCCGACCTGGCGAAGATGCCGCATCTGCTCGTCGCCGGCACCACGGGCGCCGGCAAGTCGGCGTGCGTAAACGCGATGCTGTCGAGCATCTTGCTTCGGGCGACGCCGCACGAGGTCCGGACTTGTCCTCGTCGACCCGAAGCAGGTCGAGCTCAACCACTACGAGGGCATTCCGCACCTGCTCACGCCGGTGATCACCAGCCCCCGGATGGCGGCCAACGCGCTACAGAACCTCGTGAAGGAGATGGAGCAGCGTTACGGGACGATGTCGCTCGCGCGCACGCGCTCGTTGCCCGAGCTCAACCGGGCGCGGGAGAAGCGGGGCGAGCCGCCGCTTCCCTACATCCTGTGCGTGATCGACGAGCTCGCCGACCTGATGATGGTCGCGCCGGCCGACGTCGAGGACTCGATCATCCGGCTGGCGCAGAAGGCGCGCGCAGTGGGGATCCATCTGCTCTTGGCGACCCAGTCGCCGCGAGTCGACGTGATCACCGGGATGATCAAGGCGAACGTTCCCTCGCGGATCGCGTTTGCGGTTTCTTCCCAGACGGATTCGCGCGTGATCCTCGACCACAACGGCGCCGAGTCGCTCCTCGGCCAGGGCGACATGCTGTTCTCGCCCGTGGGCTCGAGCAAGCTCCAGCGGATCCAGGGCGCCTACATCGACGAGGAGCAGATCGCCGAGCTCACCGAGGCGTGGCGGCGTCAGGGCGAGCCCGAGTTCCGCGACGAGCTGCTCGAGGAGGTCGAGTCCGACGATGGCGGTTCCGGGTCTTCGGAGGACTCCTCGGAGTTCAACCCCGACGAGGACCCCCTGCTCGACGAGGCGATCGCGCTGGTGGCTCAGATGGGCACCGCGTCGACCTCGATGCTGCAACGGAGGTTGCGGCTGGGCTACACGCGGGCGGGAAGGCTGATCGACATGCTCGAACGCCGCGGGATCATCTCCGGCTACGAGGGCTCGAAGCCCCGCCAGGTGCTGATCACCGAAGCCGACGTGCCCCGGATTCTGTCCCATCTGGCGGAGGCCGACGGGCCGGCGGCTGCGCCTCCGGTCCGCGTCCCAGACGACGTCGACGAAGAGCACTAGTCCCTTGCGCGGCCAGCGCGAGCGGCGTAGCCGGCACGTGACCGAGCGAGGACGCCGCCACGGGCGGCGAGACGCCGACTGGACCGAACGTGGTTGAGGAAGGTCGTACTAGCCTTCGCAGGCGGATGGCCGATATCGGCACCACACTGCGAGAGGCGCGAATCCGCGCGCGGATCGACATCAGCGAGGTGGAAGCCCGCACCAAGATCCGCGCCAAGTACCTGCGCGCGATCGAGAACGAGGAATGGGACCTGCTGCCAGGCCCCGTGTACGTAAAGAGCTTCCTGCGAACGTACGGCGAGTTCCTGGGCCTCGATACGCGGGCGCTCATCGACGAGTACAAGCGTCGCTACGAGCGCCCGGCCGACCAGGACCTGCGCCCGATCAGCTCGCTCGGGCGCGAGCGCGAGCGTAGGCGCCGCCGCCCTCGGTTCGGGCCCGCGGCCGCGGTCGTGCTCGTGCTGGCGGCCGTCGTCGTCGCGCTGTTCTTCGTCGGAAGCCTGAGCAAGAACAACAACAACGCGAGCTCGACCACGCCGCCACCGTCGACCAATACGAGCGCGCGCGGTACGACGTCGTCGTCGACCCACACCTCGACGACGCACCACCACCGGCCGGCGCCTCCGCCGAAGCCGACGACCGTGACCCTCAAGCTAGTGCCCACGAGCTCGGTGTATGTCTGCGTCGAGGACGGCAACGGCAAGAAGCTGATACCGGGCGTGATCTTCACGTCCGGGCAGACGATCCCGATCGCGACCGCGAAGAAGCTCATGGTGACGTTGGGTAACGATTCCGTGCAGATGAAGGTGAACGGCAAGTCCGTGACCCCCACCGTGGGGTCGCCGATCGGGTACTCGCTGACGCCGGGGAAGACGAGTCCGTTGCCGGCAGGTCAGCTGCCGACGTGCGCATGAGCGGGTCCGCGGGCGGCCCTCGGGCCGGGATATTGGTCACCGGCACGGAGGTCCTGACGGGGATAATCTCCGACCGCAACGGACCGTGGCTATCCGAGCGCCTGCTCGAGATCGGGGTCGACGCCGCCATGATCCAGATCGTCGGCGACCGGCCCGGTGACCTCGTGGCGGCGCTCCGGTACATGGCTGCCCAGGGGATGGCGTTGATCGTGACGAGCGGCGGGTTGGGCCCGACCGCCGACGATCTCACCGCCGAGATCGTGGGCGAGTTCGCCGGACGCGAGATGATCCTCGACGCGGAGCTCGAGGAGAAGATCACCGAGATCCTCCGCCCGCTGATGAGCCGCTGGCCGGGCCTCGACTTGGAGGCTGTTCGGTCGGCGAACCGCAAGCAGGCCGTGGTTCCGGCCGGGGCTACGGTTCTCGACCCTGTGGGCACGGCGCCGGGGCTGGTGGTGCCGCCGGCTTCCGGATCGGGGCCGACGGTCGTCGTGCTCCCGGGACCGCCGCGCGAGCTCCACGAGATGTGGGAGATGGCGCGCTCGACCGAGGCGTTCCAGGCGGCGATCGCCGGAGCCCGCTCGTACCGGCGAGCGATCTTGCGCCTGTACGGGATACCGGAGTCCGAGATCGCGAACACGCTCCGGGATGCCGACGCCGCGGGCGTGCCGCTGGAGGAGCTGGAGATCACGACCTGTCTGCGCCGTGGGGAGATCGAGATCGCGACGCGGTACGAGCCTTTTGCCGACGATGCGTATCGGACGTTCGTCGAATTCGTCGCGTCCCGGCACGGCGAGCAACTGTTCTCGCGCGACGGGTCGACCGTCGACTCGCAGGTGGCCAAGCTCCTGGGTTCGCGCATGGTCGCCGTGGCGGAGTCGTGCACCGGTGGGCTGATGTCGGCGCGGCTGACCGAGCTGCCGGGATCCTCGGCCTACTTCGCCGGCGGCGTCGTCGTGTACTCGAACGAGGCCAAGGTTGCTTTGGCCGACGTCGATCCGGACCTGATTGTGCGATTCGGGGCGGTGTCCACCGAGGTGGCCGAGGCGCTCGCTTCGGGCGCCGCCGCACGGTTCGACGCTGCCTACGGGATCGGGATCACCGGGATCGCCGGTCCCGACGGCGGCACCGAGGAGAAGCCGGTGGGCACGGTGTGCTTCTCGGTGTGCGGACCCGACGGCGCGCGCATCACCCGCCGCACGCGGCTCCCCGGGAACCGGTCGGACGTCCGCGAGCGCTCGACGACGGTCGCCATGCATCTGCTCCGCCGGCTCCTTGTGGAAGGGCAAGCGGCCGTTCCCGAGGCGGGTGCCCGGGCCGAGCGGGCGTGAGCCGGTCGGGCGCGGCGACCGCTCGGCTGTTCGTAGCTCTCGAGCTTCCTGACGCTGCGCGGGACACGCTGGCTTCGTGGCGATCCGCCGTGCTCGCCGACGTGCCGGGGTTGCGTCCCGTCCGTCCCGAAGACCTGCACGCCACCCTGTGCTTCCTCGGCTCACGCCCAGAGGGCGAGATCGATCAGATCGCCGCGGCGTGCGGGGTGGCCGCGGGCGAGCCGATGGCGGATTCGGGTTTCGGTTCGGCGCTGTGGTTGCCAACGCGCCGCCCGCGAGTGCTGGCGGTGACGCTGTCGGATCCCGACGGGGTTATCGCGCGCATTCAATCGGTGCTGTCTGCGGCGCTCGTCGCCGGCGGGTGGTACGCGCCGGAGTCCAGGCCCTTCCTGGCACACGTCACGGTGGCGCGCGTCGGCCGCGACGCGAGGGTCCGGCCGGTCTCGCTGCCGGGACCACCAGATGATTTGGGGGTGCGGTGCTCGCGTGTGACGCTCTACCGGTCGCGGCTGGGGGCGGGTGGCGCGCGGTACGAGGCACTGGCGTCGGTTTCGCTGGGGTCGGCGCCGGGTGCGGCGGACCCCGTGTCGGTTGTACGCCGTTTCTACGATCTCCAGGCCCGCGTGTACGCCGGTTCTGCCTCGGCGGATTCTCTGCGTGAGGTGTTGGCGTCGGACGTCGTGTGGCATGTGCCCGGGACGAGCCCGATCGCCGGCGAGCATCGCGGCGTCGACGCCGTGCTTTCGTACATGGAGACTCGCCGGCGGATCACCGACTCCACGTTTCGCGTCACCGTCCACGGAACGGCGATGATCGCGGGACGAGTGGTTCAACTCGCCGGCGGACAGGCGGTGCGTGAGGGACGTGAGGTTTCGTGGGAGACCGTCGGCGTGTTCCGAGTGGTCGAGGGGCGGATCGCCGAGTGCTGGCTCGTGCCCTTCGACCAGGCGCTGTTCGACGAGATCTGGTCGTAGCGCGCGTCTAGCTATCGATCCCGCGGGTATCGTCGGTCTCATGCGTGTCGTTGTCACTGGCGCCACCGGGATGATCGGGCGCTCACTCGTGTCCGCGCTGCTGGCTCGTGGGGAGGAGGTGGTGGGGCTGTCCCGAGATCCCGAGCGCGGCCGCCGGGCGCTCGACGATCGCGTCGTCGTGCACGCCTGGCCTGATCCTCTTGCCGAGCCGCCACCGTCGGACGCGCTCGCCGGCGCAGACGCGGTCGTGCACCTGATCGGCGCGCCGGTGGCGCAGCGCTGGAACGACGAAGCGAAGGCAGCGATCCGCGAGTCGCGAGTGGCGTCGACGCGGTTCCTCGTCCAGGGGCTGACGTCGCTGCTCGCCCGACGTCCGTCCAGCGACGCTCGTCTCGCAATCCGCAACCGGGTATTACGGCCCCCGCGGGCCGGAGCCCATCGACGAGGCTGCGCCGGCAGGGAGTGATTTCCTGGCCGGGGTCGTCGTGGGATGGGAGCGCGAGGCCCTCGCGGCCGCGTCTTCCGGCGTCCGAGTGGCGGTCACGCGCACGGGTGTGGTGTTGTCCGGTGAGGGCGGCGCGCTCGCCAAGATGCTCCCGTTCTTCCGTCTCGGGATCGGCGGACCGGTCGCCGGCGGCCGCCAGTACGTCCCGTGGGTGCACCTCGACGACGTCGTCGGCGCCATGGCCTTCTGCCTGGGCAACCACGACGCCACCGGCCCGGTGAACCTGACCGCCCCAACGCCGGTGACGAACACCGAGCTCTCGCGGACCCTGGGGCGGGTGCTGAAACGGCCGGCGTTCCTGCCCGTGCCGGCGCTGGCGCTGAAGGCGCTCTATGGCGAGATGGCCGAGATCGTCGTGACCGGCCAGCGGGCGATGCCTGCGCGCCTCGACCAGCTCGGGTACCACTTCCGGTATCCCGAGCTGGAGCCGGCGCTGCGCAACGTCCTGGACCGCCCGGCCTGAGCCGCGCCACCGGTCCGTTCCCGCGCTCCCCGCTTCTGGCGGTCGGGTGGCGTGCTTCTGGCGGTCGGGTGGCGCGCTTCTGGCGGTCGGGTGGCGCGCTTCTGGCGGTCGGGTCCCGCGCTTCTGGCGGTCGGGTCCCGTGCCTCTGGCGGTCGGGTCCCGCGCCACCGCGGCCCCGCCCGCCCCGGCCCGGCGTCACCCTCGGGCCTCGCGACACGATCCACCGCCCCCGCGACACGATCCACCGCCCCGGCGACCTGCATAACACGGCAATCGCCGCGCTTCGTCGTGACCTTGCCGAGCTACGCACGTATATCGCGCGTTTCACGGCACAGTCCAGCCAAACCCGCTCCGTTGCCGTGTCATGCATGTTCCACGCCGCCACCGCACCCGCGGTCTCCCCACCGCCCCGGGCCTCCCGGACCTGCAAGAGCTGACAATCGACGCCGGCGACCTAGACCTTGGCAGTCCGCGCACGCCCCAGATGCGTCGTCTGACACGCTCCACGCCCCCCAGCTCGAATGTCAGACCATGCAGGTCCCCGCCCTCACCCGGTCGCCCGCGCGGCCGGCGACCGGGGCGGCTCCCGGGACCCCACCCATTTCTCCAGGTGCCGCCTTTCCGGCCGGCGACCGGGCCGGCTCTCAGGGATCCCATTCCCCAGGTGCCGCCTTTCCCGCCTGTCGCCCACCGCCACAACCCTCCGCACCGCCCCGCCCTCCATAACGCCGCCACCCATCCGACCCCCGCCACACAATTGGCACGAACTTGTTTGCGTTCGATGACGAACGTGTCTTGTTCCGTTGAAGGCGCCGGCTCTAGCGTGCTTTTCCGTCCGCCACCCCACCTACCGTGGTGGGTTCAAAGTATGAGACAAGGAGCCGAACGGAGATGAGCGAGCAAGACAAGGCAAGCCCGAAGTCGGGGGCCACGTCTGACCCGAAGGCGGATGCCAAGCGACAGGCCGCGCTTCAGGGCGCTCTGACGCAGATCGAGCGACAGTTCGGCAAGGGCACCGTCATGCGGATGGGGGACCCGGGCGCGCGCGTGGCCGTCGATGCGATCCCCACAGGCGCTTTGCCGCTTGATCTGGCGCTCGGGATCGGCGGCGTCCCGCGTGGGCGCATCATCGAGATCTTCGGCCCGGAATCATCCGGTAAGACCACGCTCGTCTACCACATCCTCGCCGAGGCCCAGAAGCTCGGTGGTGTATGCGCGTTCATTGACGCCGAGCACGCGATGGATCCGCTGTACGCCCAGCGGATCGGGCTCGACATCGACGAGCTGCTGGTGTCCCAGCCCGACTACGGCGAGCAGGCGCTCGAGATCGTCGACATGCTGATCCGGTCGGGGGCGGTGGACGTGATCGCGATCGACTCGGTCGCGGCGCTCACCCCACGCGCTGAGCTCGAGGGGCAGATGGGCGACCAGACCGTCGGCGTGCAGGCGCGGATGATGTCGCAGGCGATGCGCAAGATCACCGGCGGCCTGAACCGCACCCAGACGCTGTGCGTGTTCACGAACCAGATCCGGGAGAAGGTGGGCGTGATGTTCGGCTCGCCCGAGACTCAGCCCGGCGGTCGGGCGCTCAAGTTCTATTCCTCCCAACGCCTGGACATCCGCCGCATCGAGACGATCAAGGACGGGACCGAGGCGGTCGGGAACCGCGTCCGGGTGAAGGTCGTCAAGAACAAGGTGGCGGCGCCGTTCAAGCAGGCCGAGTTCGATATCGAGTTCGGCAAGGGCATCTCGACCTCGGGCTGCCTGCTCGACTACGGCATCGAGCACAACATCGTCACCAAATCGGGCTCGTTCTTCTCCTACGGCGATGAGCGGCTCGGTCAGGGGCGCGGCAACGCCAAGGCGTTCCTCGACGAGCACCAGGACATGGCCAAGGAGATCGAATCCAAGGTCTACGCGGCGCTCGGGATCAACCGCGACCTGGTCAAGACGATCGAGCGCGAGGGGCCGCCGCTCCAAGCCGTGGGCGAAGAGGCGGCCGCCGAGGGACGCGCCGCGTAGCTCGTGCTCGACACCGAGGCCGGTCTGGAGCGGGCGCTCGCGATCGCGTACCGCTACCTGAACTCGCGTGAGCGCACGCGGGCGGAGATGCGCGCGCATCTCCAGGGAAAGGGCATCGACGCGAGGGACACCGAGCGCTCGATCGAGGCGCTCGCCGAGCAGGGCCACCTGGACGACGCCCGCTTCGCACGCCTGTTCGTCCAGGACAAGCGTGAGCTCGACCAGTGGGGCGCTGATCGGATACGGCAGGTCCTCCACGCCCGCGGCGTCGATCCCGATGTCGTCGAGGCCGCGCTCGTCGAGCGCGAGCGCGAGCACGAGGAGGACTCCGGTGGCGAGATCGATCGCGCGCTCGCGGTCCTGCGCCGGCGCTTCCCCTCGCCCGCTTCAGATCGCCGGGAGCGCGAGCGCGCACTCGGCGTGCTGCTGCGCAAGGGTTACGACTCAGACGTCGCGCTTGAGGCGATCGCCGCCCATATACGAGATCTGGACGCGTCGTAGCGTCGGCGCGCCAACGTCCACCGTCCGCTGACGGAGGCCTCGCGGCACGCGACGCGCCCGCGATCCGGCCGCCATCCACCTGCGATCCGCTCACGGCGGCCTCGGACGCCGCTTCCGCCGGCCCCCGACCGCCGGCTGACCGACCGCGCGGGATTGCGCCGACCGTTCGCCGGTACTACGATCCAAGTAGCGAACGAAGGGCCCACGGGCCGCAAAGAACACCAGCAAATTTCGTATATCTTGGATTCCGGACTAATTGTTGACGGCAGAGGCCATCGGGCCACCTGGTCCATACAGACAAGACCTAGAACCCGCCGGGTAGCCGCCGACTGAAGGCAGGCACCAACCGCCGTACCGGCATCCGTCTGCGCAGGCTCGCGCGGGCCAATCGGTCGCTCCGAAAATCAAAGCTTTGAAGTAGGTCCCGGCACTACGCCGGAACCGCACGGAGAGGATCGACCATGGAAATCATCGGGGCCGCAGCTCTGATCGCGGTGGGAATCGTGGTTGCGGCCATCAGCTACGGTCGGATGCACGGCGCCCGGACGGCCGCCGTGGCGGGTCCGGCCCCGGGTGCGGCAGTCGTAGCCGCGCCGCCCCCGAACCCACGGCGCAACGACGCCGAGATGCTCGAGCGCACGGCGGCGGTGGCGCGTCGGGAGGAGGCGCTCGCGAGTCGCGAGGCGGAGGTCGAGAAGCAGCGGGCGGCGCTCGCCGACGCCCGCCATGAGCTAGAGCGCTCGCTCGAGCAGGTTTCGGGGCTGTCGGCCGGCCGCGCGAAGCAGCTGCTGCTCCAGAAGGTTGAGGAGCAGGCCAAGCACGACGCCGCGCGTCGCATCCGTCAGATCGAAGAGGAGACCAAGCGCGAGGCCGAGCGCCGGGTCCGGAACATCCTGTCGGTCTGCATGCAGCGTCTTGCGGCGGGCCACGCCGCCGAGACCACGGTGTCGGTCGTCCAGCTCTCGGCTGACGACATGAAGGGCAGGATCATCGGCCGCGAGGGTCGCAACATCCGTGCGCTCGAGAACCTGACCGGGGTCGACTTCATCATCGACGACACGCCGGGCGCGGTGGTGCTGTCCGGTTTCGACGGCGTGCGCCGCGAGATCGCGCGGCTGACGCTCGAGAAGCTGCTTCAGGACGGACGAATTCATCCCGCGCGGATCGAGGAGATGTACTACCAGGCCAAGTCCGAGCTCGAGGGACACATCGTCGAGATGGGCGAGGAGGCGGTGTTCGACGCCGGCGTCCAGAGCGTTCACCCTGAGCTGATCAAGGTGCTTGGAAGGCTTCGGTTCCGAACCAGCTACGGCCAGAACGTGCTCGCGCACTCGATCGAGGTGTCGCGCCTGGCCGCGATGATGGCCGCGGAGCTCGGGGCGAGCGCGCGCACTGCTCGGCGCGCCGCGCTGCTTCACGACATCGGCAAGGCGGTGACGCACGAGGTGGAGGGACCGCACGCGCTCGTGGGCGGTGAACTTGCGCGCAAGTACGGCGAGTCCGAAGCGGTGGCGCACGCGATGGAGGCCCACCACAACGAGGTCGAGCCGCAGACGATCGAGGCGGTCATCGTGCAGGCCGCGGATGCGCTGTCGGGCGCGCGGCCTGGAGCCCGGGGCGAGTCGCTCGAGCAGTACGTCAAGCGGCTGCGAGACCTCGAGCAGATCGCCACTCGTCACAAGGGCGTCGACAAGGTCTACGCGATGCAGGCCGGCCGCGAGATCCGGGTGATGGTTCAGCCGGGCGCGATCGATGACGACGCCGCGACGGCGCTGTCGTACGAGATCGCGAGAGAGATAGAGAAGGAGCTCGAGTACCCCGGACAGATCAAGGTCACGGTGATCCGGGAGTCGCGCGCGGTCGAGTACGCACGCTGACACCCGCGTTGGACCGCGCCGCAGTCGCGTCCGCGCGCTCACACATCCGCGTGGAATTCGCTTGGCGCGGGTATACGTCACGATGGCGGGTCGCTCTGCGGGAGGTGCGGCGGCTTAGATCCGCCAGCCGCCGAGGAAAGGGACCTCGATGAATCGAAGGGCCTTATCACCCAGCCGGCTGAGGCGCCTGGGTGTAGTTCTGTCTGTGTCGTTGGCAACCTGTGGCGTGGCCGCGGCGAGCGCATCTGCTGCTCTCACTTCCCACGGCCAGCTACTGCGCCTTGCGCCACATCTGCGCGCAAACACGAACTCGAGCAGCAACTGGTTCGGTTACAACCAGGGGACGCTCGAGCAGGGAAGCAAGCTGTTCAACTCGATCACGGGTGACTGGACGGTTCCGACCGCGACCCAGCACACCGGTGGCCAGGCCGAGGACTCCTCGGATTGGATCGGGATCGGCGGCGGTTGCATCGACGCTGGTTGTACGGCGACCGACTCGACGGTGATTCAGACCGGCACCGAGCAAGATGTCGACGCAACTGGAGCCGCGTCATATTCGGCATGGTGGGAGCTGGTCCCCGCGCCGTCGCTGACCATCAGCAACATGACGGTCGTGCCGGGTGACCACATGCACGCGTCGATCTCCGAGGTCGTTGCCGACTCCGATGTTTGGACGATCACGATTCAGGACGTGACGCGCGGCGAGACGTTCACTCAGACGGCGCCGTACCCATCCACTCACGCGAGCGCCGAGTGGATCCAGGAGACCCCGCTCGAGATCGGCACCAACGCCGGGTTCGCGGCACTGCCCAACCTGACCAATCCCGCGTTCAGCTCTGCCACCGTCAATGGTGCCCCGGCTGGTCTCAAGGCGTCCGAGGAGATGGATCTCACGGACTCGAACGGCAACGTGATCGGCGCGCCCTCGGCGCCGAACTCCAGCGCCGACCGGTTCGACGCCTGCGCGTGGGCTTCCACCTGCGGCTAGGCCACAACTGACGCAATCGTCTAACTCGGTCCATCGCGCATCCGGTTGATACGCGGTGGACCGAAGGCGTGATGCCGTCGGGCCGGCCGCGCGCTCAGTGGTGGTGATGGTGCATGAACACCGAGTGCACGGTCCAGCTCGCGAACGACGGGATCAACACGATCGCGAGCACGAGCCCTCCCACGAGCGCGCTCGTCAAAGCGAGCCAGCGCCCGGTAGCGCCGCCGGCGGCGTTGACGCGCTGCAGCTGTTCGCGCCCTCCGATTCCAAGCGCCCGTGCCACGGCGGGCAGATGCCCGAGGATGTGGAGGCTCGTGAACACGATCCAGACGATGAACGTCACCTTGTGGAGCAGCAGCCACGGGTCGCGATGCGCCGGTCCTACGATCAGCAGTGCAATGCCGGTGACGAACACTCCGACTGTCGAGATCACCACGAGCGGCGCGGTCAGGCGCAGCACAATCTCGGGAGGACCCTTACGCCGGTATTCGGCGTCGTGGGAGTAGTAGCGCAGGAACCGGTATCCCGTGCTCGCCATCTTGAGCACGACCGGTCCGATGACCAGCAGACCGACGAACAGATGCAACCAGATGAACTGGCTCAGCTGCGGGATGGTGAATCCGATGACCGCGAGCAGAACGATCAGGATCGCGCCGTTGACCGCGGTCAGCTGCTCGTTGCCGTCGGCGCCGCCGCCTGTGAGCGACTTTGAGCGCCACCGCCGCGCAAGCTGGGCACGGGGCCGGAGTTCGTCATGCCGCCCGACTATGGCATCGTCACTCGTCCCCATGGGACTCGATTCTGTCCGCGCGACCGTAAGTCCAGTGTGAGGCCTGGATGAGAAAGCTCTTCACCCGGGCGGCCCACGATGGCCGCCTTTATCATCGGGCGACGTATCGCCCCCGAGGCGGCGGCGGTTTGTCATGCCTGGATTGATTCTCGTAATAGAAGACGAACCCGGGATCGTCGATTTTCTCGAGCGTGGACTCCGCGCCCAGGGCTTCGACGTGATCTCCTCGATGGACGGCTCGGGCGGCGCGGTGACCGCACAGACCGAGGACGTGGATCTCGTCGTGCTCGATCTGATGCTTCCCGGGCGCAGCGGTCTCGACGTGCTCACCGCGCTGCACGACACGAAACCCGGGCTGCCGGTGATCGTGCTGACGGCGCTCGGCGAAGTCGAGCATCGCGTCGCGGGCCTCGACGCCGGCGCAGTCGACTACCTCACCAAGCCGTTCTCGCTCACCGAACTTGCGGCCCGGATCCGCGCTCAGTTGCGCGCCGCGGCGCAATCTCCCCGGACAACGCTGAGCGCCGGCGACATAGAGGTGAACCTGCTGACCCGCGAAGTCCGCCGGGGCGGCGAGCTCGTCCGGCTGTCGACTACCGAGTTCGAATTGCTCGCCTACCTCATCAACAACCGCGGCCACGTTCTCTCGCGTGAGCAGATCCTGCGCGCAGTGTGGGGCTACGAATACGACCCCGGAACGAACGTCGTCGACGTCTACATCGGATACCTGCGCCGCAAGCTCCGCCGTCAGGGCACGAACCCGCCGATCGTCACGGTTCGCTCGGTCGGCTACCGGCTGGAAGCGAGCCATTAACGATCGGGCGCGACCGATGTCCGGTGCGCGCGCGCGAATATCCTCGGCGCTGCCGGCCGGGCTCCGCTGGCGGTTGACGGCATGGGTCGCGGGCGTGATGGCGGTGTCGGCGGCCGTCGTGTTCTTCGTCGTGTACCAGGACACGGGCGCGCAGCTGCGGAGCGAGATCGACCGGGACATCAGCGGCGACACCAGCCAGATGATCCAGTCGTTGAACGCGATAAGCGGGCAGCGGCCTAGCCGGATCACGGCGGCGGCCGCGCGGTATGTCATCACCCAGCCGTACAACGCGACTTCGACGCTGCTGTTCGTGCTGGTGCCCGGTGCAGCGCCTGAAAGCAATCACCCCGAGGTATTCGGCGGAGGCCCTCCCGACGAGGGGGAGACCGCGTCCCAGCAGCGGATCGAGAACGCCGAAGGGAAGAACCTCGAGGTCTCGCGGATCGGCTTTTCCACTGCGCTGATCGCGGACGTTGGCCGAATGCGTCTGTTCGAGCGTCGCGCGGACCTCGGAACCCTGCATCTGATCGTCGGTGCCGGCGAGCCGCTCGCGCTCGTCGAACGCGCCCAGAACGGGGTCGCCCGCGCGTTCGTACTTGCCGGAGCAATCGTTCTAATACTCGCTTTGGTCGCGTCGTACCTCGCTGGTGCGCGCGTGTCGGCGCCGCTTCGGGGGATGGCGCAGGTGGCAACACGCGTCGACGCCGGTGACCTCGACCCGCGGATGGAGATATCGAGCAGCCGCCGGGACGAGGTGCGGGTCCTTGCGGACGCTTTCAATCGAATGCTCGACCGCCTCTCCGAAGCGTTCGCCAGCCAGCGCGAGTTTGTGGCCGACGCATCGCATGAGCTGCGTACACCCCTCACCGTGATCCGCGGTCAGCTCGAGGTGCTGGCGGCACAGGAGAATCCGTCGGCTGACGAAGTGACCCGCGTCGAAAAGCTGGTTCAGGCCGAGATCACCCGGGTCAGCCGGCTCGTCGACGATCTGCTCATTCTCGCGCAGGCCGAGAGGACCGACTTCCTACGGGCAGAGACGATCGACGTCCGGCCGTTCGTCACGGAGCTCTGGGATGGCATGAGCCTGACCGCCGAGCGCAGGTTCGAGCTGGGCACGGTCGTCGACGGTTCGCTCGAGGCCGACCCCGATCGTCTCGCCCAGGCGCTCCGCAACCTCGCCCGTAACGCGATCGAGCACACCGATGAGCGCGACGGCCTCGTCCGTCTCGACGTCACCCAGCTGGCGCCGGATCGGATCCGCTTCGCCGTTCTCGACGACGGCCCCGGAATCCCCAAGGCCGAGCGTGAGCGCGTGTTCGAGCGGTTTCACCGGACGGACGGGGGGCGATCACGCTCGGCGCCCGGCGGCGCCGGGCTCGGGCTCGCGATCGTGCGCGCGATCGCCGAGGCTCACCGCGGCACCGTTCGCGTCCGCGACTCGCAGAATGGGCACGGTGCCACGATTGAGCTCGTCCTGCCGGGGTTCGAGCCGAGCTGACGCTAGCGCAGGAGTGCTCGCCGGCTGAGCGTCCGCCCCTGCAGGTCGTCAGGCAGGTCCATGGCGCGTCGCCGGTCAGCCCGTCGACGCCCTGAACACGTCAGACCCGAATGTCGCCGGGACGCTGGCGGCATCGGCCAGCCGGGGCAGCCCCAACAGCGTCTCCCAGCTTCCCAGCGACGAGTAGGGGTTGTACGGGGTGTCGACGACCGTGCCCGGGGCGATGAACGGCGACAGCAGGACGGCGCCAACCAGTCCGCCGCCCGGCCCGGTGATGCCAGGGAGCGGCGAGTCTCCCGGGCCCGGCTGCTCGCCGCAGCACGCCGAGGCGTCCGATTGGGGGCCGTCCGACTCGTCGAAGGTGATCTCGAGCAGCCCGTTCTTCTTGTATGCCGGCGAGTTCGTGATCAGCGGCACCCAGGTCTGCAGGAAGGTGTCGATGTCCGTGAGTGCCGATGCGCCGCTCGACTGGTTCGTGCACGGGTAGTCGTGGCCGTCGTCGCACAGGTTCGGTGTGATGAACGACAGCGCCGGCGTGGTCGAGATCTTTTTCAGGTCGGTGGCAAGGCCGGTCTCGCCGCCGAGCGCGGCGGCCGGCATCGCGCCGGTCGGCGACCCAAGAGCGACCACGTGCTGGTCGCAGTACGTCTGATTGTCGATCACCGAGTGGAAGTAGACGAACGGGTTGTGGCGCGTGGCGTAGCCATCGCCGGCTTCCGCGCTCTGGGTCTGGTCCTGGGAGTTCAACGCGGGGTGGCCGCAGGCGGCCGTCTCCCGATTGGGGTCGTTCCCCATGTCCTCCTCGTACGCCTTCCAATTCAGCCCGGCGGCCGACAACTGGTTCCCGATGTTCTGGACGCTGGCCGGGTACACGCAACCGGTACCGGACTCGACACCATTTGACAGCAGATCGGCGCCGACGAAGTCGTCGAAGATCTGGCAGTCGGCCTGGTTCTGCGGGTTCGGCGGCTGGCCCGAGACGATCGAGATGTAGTTGTCGTTGCTCTCGTGGCCGGTGGCGTAGTAGTCATTCAGCAGCGCTCCCTCCTTGGGCAGCGTGCTGGCCAGGTACGGATCGGCGGATGGGTCGCCGAACGTTCCGGCGTAGTTTTGGTTTTCGAGCATGATCACGAACACGTGACGGACCGGCGGCAGCTGGAAGCCAGCCGCGGGAGCGCCCGCCGGAAGCAGGGCGAGGATCAGGGTCGCGCAGGCCGCGGCGGCCGCGCAGATCGCTGCGACGACGTTACGGCGGCGACGGAGGAGCCCGGGGCGTCGAATGGCCATCAGCTCGACGTTCCCAGGGGTCCCGACGGCCCGGTCGGAGAAGGCGACACCAACGTCGTCGGCGGCTCGAGGAAGGCGGCCCGGTTCACGTCGAGGAAGTCCATCACGGTCGTCGCGTTCGCGTCGCGGTAGGTCAGCGCGGGCAGGTTCCACTTTGCTTCGATCGTGGCCAGCACCGAGGTGTGGTCGTGAAGCACGTTCGTCACTCCGTTCGGTTTCGAATAGGGGGACGCGACGATCCCGGGGACGCGCGGCCCGTAGAGGTTGTAACCGCCCGGGGCGTCGCCGGGGGACAGGTTCGGGGGTATCGAGTCGGGCGCGATCGCCGCCGGCGGCGGAACATGGTCGTAATAACCACCGTGCTCGTCGTAGGTGTAGATCAGCAGCGTGCGCGCCCAGGCTGGAGAGTCGAGTACGGCCTGAAGGATCTGGTACGCCCACGCCTCGCCGTAATACATGTCCTGTGGGCTCTCCTGGTCGCCGCCAATGCCGTTCGCGTTCTGGAGGACCTCAGCCACCGTCGGCTGCGTCGCCACTTGAGGGAGCGACGCCAACGGCGAGCCGATGTCGGAAAGAACGCCGAACTCGGGGTCGACGAAGCTCACGCTCGGCAGCGTTCCCGCCGCGCAATCGGTCAGGAACTTCGCGATAGGCGCCAGGTTGCCCGGGTACTTCTCGATGATCGAGGGGATGATTCCGGTCTGTGGGAGGTCGGTGAAGTAGTTGGTCCAGCTGATCCCGTAGACGTGCAGCCGATCGAAGATCGTGCCGTTCGGAGGTGGGGCGTCCTCGAGGCTCTGGGTGTCGGTGGCGATGTCTCCGTACGCCGTGCCGGCCATCAGGAACCGGCGGTTGGGGTACGTCTGGCACGGGGCCGAGCAGAACCAGCGGTTCGCCAGGCAGAAGGTCCGCGCCAGCGAGTAGGCGAACGGCAACACCTCGTCGGTCCAGTAGCCCATCGGCTCGACCGAGTTGACCGACGTGACGAACCCGTCCATCTTGCCGCCGTCGATCTGCTGGTGGGTGGCGTCCCAGGACTGATCGACGCTCCCGGCCTGCTCGGTGTTGGTGAGCACGAACGACGTAACCGTCCCGTTCGAGCTGGGGTTGGAGTTGGTCGCCTGGCCCGCGCGGTCGAACGTGAGGCATCCGCATGGGGCTGGCCCAGTCGCGGCAGCGCGCCCAGCAGGTTGTCGAACGAGTGGTTCTCCATCATCACGCACACGACGTGGTCGAACGGCATGGCCGCGGTGGCGGTCCCGGCTGGGCGGCTCGGGTCGGGAAGGCTGTCCGGGACTCGGGTGGCGGCCATCGCGCTCGCGCTCATGACCGCGCTGCGAACACCGGGCAAGGTCAGCGCCGCTCCGAACGCGCCGCTCTTGAGCAGCCCCCGGCGAGTCAGTCGCCGACGCGGATGTCTTGGATCGTCCACGGCGCAGAGAGGCTTCCCTGTTCCGGAGCAAAACTGTTAAAAGACGGTTACCGACCGATCGCGGGAGGACTAGAGTCGAGGTCAATCGTTCGACGAGTGGCAAAAGCACCCCGAGGTGGGCCTGCACGGTGACGATTGGAGCGGCAATCCTCCTGATCGCGGTTGGCGGGATCCTGAAGTGGGCCGTCACGGCTCACGTCAGCTGGATCAACATCCAGACCGCTGGGACGATCATCTTCATTGTCGGGTTGGTCGCACTGGTGATCAGCGTCGCCTACACGTTCTCTCCCGGCCGAGGTCACGACCGTCGCTCTGGCTAGGCGGGGGTTCAGGCCCGGCGCCCTGCTCCGCGACCCGGCCAGGCACCGAGGTACCCTTGCCGACAGTGCGGACCTATCACGTCACCACCTTCGGGTGCCAGATGAACGAGCACGACTCCGAGCGGATGAAGGGCATGCTCGAGTCGCTCGGCTATGCCGAGGCGCCGGCGCGCGATCAGGCCGACCTGATCCTGTTCAACACGTGCTCGATCCGCGAGAAGGCGGATAGCCGGTTCGTGGCGCATCTGGGTGAGGCCAAGCGGCTCAAGTCCGAGCGTCCCGGTGTGGTGGTCGGGGTCGGTGGTTGCTGGGCGCAGTCGGTCAAGGAGGAGGTGTTCGCGCGGTTCCCGTTCGTCGACGTCGCCTTCGGACCCGGTCAGGTGCACAAGCTCGCCGAGTTCCTGGTCAGCGATTCGCTCACGGCCCAGGGCTACTTCGAGTTCGAGGGATTCACCGGCCACCTCCCCGCGAAGCGGGCACGCGATCACCACGCCTGGGTGCAGATCAGCGTCGGCTGCAACTGCGTGTGCTCGTATTGCATCGTCCCTTCGACCCGCGGCCGGGAGGTCAGCCGGTCGGCGGATGAGCTCGTGACCGAGGTCCAGGCTCTCGCAGAGGATGGCGTCCGCGAGGTGACGCTGCTCGGCCAGAACGTCAACTCCTACGGGCGCGACCTGCCGCGCGAGAAGCGCACCACGTTCGCCGAGCTGCTCGGGCGGGTCGACGCGGTCGAGGGGATCGACCGGATCCGGTACACCAGCCCGCATCCCAAGGACATGCGCGAGGACGTGATCCGCGCCCACGCAGAGCTGCCGGCGCTCTGCGAGCACATCCACCTGCCGCTCCAATCCGGGTCGAGCGCGGTGCTCAAGCGGATGCGGCGCACGTATACGCGCGAGCGCTACCTGGATCGCGTCGCGATGATCCGCGAGCACGTGCCGGACTGCGCGCTTACGACGGACATCATCGTCGGCTTCCCGGGCGAGACCGAGGCGGACTTCGAGCGGACGCTCGAGGTCGCCGAGGAGGTCGGCTACGACGGAGCGTTCACGTTCATCTACTCGCCGCGCCGCGGCACTGAAGCCGCCGGGCTGCCGGATCAGGTGCAGCATGAGCTGAAGGTCGATCGGCTGCAGCGCCTCGTAGAGGTGGTTCAGCGACGCGCGCACGAGCGGGCTCAGCGATTCGTTGGCCGGACGCTCGAGGTGCTCGTCGAAGGTCCCTCGCGTACCGATCCATCCCGTCTGCGGGGACGCTCGCGGCACAACAAGGTCGTGAACTTCGCGGGGTTCGGGGCCCCCGGAGAGCTGGTCGAAGTCGAGATCCTGAACGCCACGAGCCAGACGCTTTTGGGCCAGGAATCGATCCTGAGCCGCGCCGCGCGCTGACATTCGTCCAGTTTCGCCAACTCGGCAAAGTGGACATCCGTCCAGAGGCCGGGATTGCAGCGGTTCCGTGCTCTAAGCCCGCCGAAACGCTGATTGTGGGAGCGATCCACGGATCAGTGGAGCGGTAATGGCCACCCTTGCTGCGGCCACGAATATGCCTGCTCTCGGGTTGCTCGGCGAGGACGGCCGCCTCGAGCACAGCACGGAGCCGTTCCGCCGGTGGTACAAGGACATGGAGGAGCTCTTCAAGCAGTCCCCCGAGCTCCAGCGCGTTCTCGACGGCCAGGCTAACGCCGCGGTACTGAAGCTCGACGGGGTTGCCGTCGATATCGCGGCCGTTTCCGACCGTGCCGGCGAGCGGCACGTACTGATCAATTTGCCGACGGACGAGCTGCCGTCGCTCGGCGATGCGGGCGGAGCGCTGCTCGACGGGGCGCTCGACGAGAGCCCCGCGATCGTCTGGCTCAAGGATCTCGACGGTCGCTATGTCCGGGTGAACTCCCGCTTCACGACGTTCCTCGACACCACCGAGGAGAAACTACTCGGCCGTACCGACGCGGAGCTCCCACCCGCCGAAACGGTCGACGGCCCTCGCCTACAGGAACGCGAGGGCGAGGTTGAGGAGCCCCTTCAGCTGGAGTATTTCGTCGGGCCCTACCAGGGGCGCGATGCGCTGGTGGTCCTCCGGTTCCCGGTCGGCGACGCCAAGGGCGTGCCGACGCTTGTCTGTGGTGTCGCGGCGCCCTCGTCAGAGGCCAACGTCGCGCGCAGCGAAGCTGCGCGGCTTTTGCGAATCGAGCGCTGGAGCCGCCTGGATGCCGAGAGCGTGCGCGCCGAGATGCTCGCCGAATGGGGCGTGCTCCCCGATGCCCGCGGCCGGTCGGCGCCCGCGACCACCACCAGCGAGCCGGTGTCGGGCGGGACCGATCGCGAGCAGCAGGCGGCGGTTGCCGAGGCGAGGGCGGAGCGCGCGACGGCGATCGCCGAGCGCGACGCCGCCTTGGGTGCGAACGAGGAGCTGGCCGCCGAACTGAAGACCGCCCAGGCGCGGCTAAGCGATCTCGAGCGCAAGCTTGCGGCCGGCGACGCAGAGCGGGGAGACGCCGAAGTGGCGCTGGCGGCGCAAGCGGCTGATCTCGAGCGCGCCCTGGGGCGTGAGCGCGAGCGTGCCGAGGAGCTCGAGCGAACGCTCACGCTCGTCAGACAGCGGCTCGGCGACGATGCCGAAGCCGCGCGCACCGAGGTCAAGCGCGCCCGCGCCGACGCCGATGCGGCGCGGACCGAACTGGAGCGGGCCCGGGCCGATGCCGAGGCGGCCCGAGCCGACGTCGAGAAGGCGCGCACCGAGGCGGAGGCGGCGCGGGCGGCCGTGGTCGCGGAGCGCGAGTCGACGGCGAACGCCAGGGCAGCGCTAGAGCTCGAGGCCAAGCAGGCACGCGAGCACCTGGCGAAGCTCGAGCGTCAGCACAGCAGCGACGACTCCGGAGCGCAGCTGATCGCGGCCGAGAAGGCGCGAGCGGCGGCCGAGGCCGCGCTGGCGCAAGCTGTGGCGGAGCGCGACGCCACGATCAGGGCCAGGGCGGCGCTGACCGGCGAGCTCGAGCAGGAGCGCAAGCAGGTCGCGGCATTGCAGGAGGGCGCTGTCGGCGCCCAGGAGCGGTTGCGCGAGCTGACAGGCGACCTCGAGCGCGAACGGGTCCGCGCCGGCGTCCTCGAGCAGTCGCATGAGCAGTCGCATGAGCGGACACAGGAGCTCGAGGGCGAGCTCCGGCAAGCGATCGCCCGGGCCGACAAGGCCGAGCGGGAGGTCGAGTTCGCGGCCACCGCGGCCGACAAGGCGGAAAACCAGCTGCAGTTCGCGGTGGCGCGGGCGGACAAGGCCGAGGGCGAGCTTCGCGTCGCGGTCACGCGCGCCGACAAAGCCGAGGGCGAGCTCGAGCTTGCGGTGGCGCGGGTAGAGAACGCCGAAGGCGACGCGAAGGCGGCTCTCGCGCGGATCGAGAAGGCCGACGCCGAGATTGAGCAATGGCGCAACCGCGCGAAGACCGCCGAGGCCGAGCTCGCGCGCGGGACCGCCCGGGTGGCTGGGCTCGACGACGAGCTCGTGCGCTGGCAGTCGCGGCTCGAGCAACTCGAGGCCGAGCTCAAGATGGCGGTCGAGCGCGCCCACGACGCCGAGCGCGAGGCTGCGCTGGGGAAGGCGCAGGTCGCGAGGCTCGAGGGCGAGGTCGAGCTGGGGCGCGGGCGGGTCGCGGAGCTTGAGAGCGAGGTCTCGGGAGGGCAGGCGCGGGTCGCGGAGCTTGAGAGCGAGGTCGAGCGTGGGCAGGCGCGCGTCGCGGAGCTCGAAGGCGAGCTCGAGAACGGCCGCGTGAGGGCCGAGGAGGCGGAGGCGACGATCGCGAAGCTCGAGGAGCAGCTCGAAACGCGGATTCAAGAGCGCGCCGTGGAACCGGATGCGGTCTCCGATCCCGAGCCCGACCCGGTGCCTGCGGTCGAGGTCTCGGACGAAGTCGTCTCGGACGAAGACGCCGGCTCTCCGGACACGGTTCTGCCCGCGGTCGAGCTGGCCACCCTCGAGTCGGTTCGCGAGGCGACTCAGCCGCAGACCGCACCCGGCGTCAGCTGGCAGCCGACGGCCAAGCGCACGCTGGCCGCCTCGCTCGCCCGCGAGTCGGTGTGGCGGAACGTCTTGAAGGAGACCGTCGAGGTGCTCGGCTCAGAGGGTGGCTGGGACACCGTGACGGCATGGCTTCCCGATGAGTCAGACGGCCTCGGGTGCGCGGCCACCTGGACCGCGCATCGCGGGCTCGACCGGTTCGAGGCGCTGACCTGGGAGGCAGGCCTCAAGCGCGACGGCTCGCTGCTCGACCAGGCGCTCCAGGCGCCACACCTAACCTGGCTGACCGACATCGACGCGGTCGACGACCAGCGGCTCCAGACCGCGGCGGCACACGGGATGAGTTCCGCGCTTCTGCTGCCGGTCCGGAGCGGAACGTCGACGATCGGCCTGCTCGAGCTGCTGACGCACGACAGCATCGAGCCCGACGCGCAGATCGCGCTGTCGCTGGAGGCCTCGGCGCTCCAGCTGGGCCGGTTCGGTCACCTCCTCAGCCTCGGCAAATAGGCCTCGCGGGGTGCTTTCGGAGGGTTCTTAAGGGTCCGTCCGGCGCACATGCGAACATGTGTTCGTGCGCTGGAGCAACCTTGAAAACGATATTGAGGAGCGAGCCCGGCTCCCGGGTTACCGGGACGGAGCGGTCGTGCGCCATTTCGACGCACCCGAGGCTGTCGAGACGAGGTTCTACGAGGTCCGGGCCAAGTCGATTCTGAACAGAGTCCCAGAGGCGTCGCAGGTGCCGTTCCGGTGGACGATCAACCCCTATCGCGGCTGCACGCACGCGTGTGTCTACTGCCAGGCCGGGGAAACGCCGGTTCTGATGGCGGATGGGACACACAAGCCGATCGCTGATCTCGAGGTGGGGGAGGCCATCTACGGGACCGAGGTGGGGACGTCGGGATACCGGCAATACGCGTCTACGACGGTGCTTGATAAGTGGATCGCCGTCAAGCCGGCTTACCGGGTGACCCTGGAGGCCGGGACGGAGTTGATCGTCGGCGGCGACCATCGGCTGCTCAGCAACCGAGGCTGGAAGCATGTCGTCAACAGCGCCCCGGGCCAGCCGGATCGACCGCATCTCACGACGCGCAACAGGCTCGTCGGAACGGCGGCGTTCGCGCCGCAGCCGGAACACGATGCCGACTACCGTCGCGGGTACGTCTGCGGGATCGTCCGCGGCGACGGCACGCTGCGCTCGTACGAATGCCGACGGGCGAATGGCGGGCGTTATGCGGGCTACCGGTTCCGGCTGGCACTCACCGATCTGGAGGCGCTCCGGCGAGCGCGAGAATTCCTCTCCGCGGCGGATGCCGACACGGGTGAACGAGTGTTCCAAGTGGCGTCGTTCGCGCACCGCGAGATGGTCGCGATCACCGCCCAGAGCGCCGGTTCCTTCGAACGGGAAGGTGATCTGATCGAGTGGCCGATACCACCGAGCTTGCAATGGTGCCGAGGATTCCTGGCCGGGATCTTCGATGCCGAGGGCAGTCGCAGCGCGTTCGCCCTGAGGATCGCCAACACTGACCCCGAGATCCTCGCATGGACCGAGGCGTGCGCGCGACGGCTGGGGTTCGACGTGGGCATCGATCGGACGGACAACGCCAATGGTCTCAAGTGCATCCGCATCCGCGGCGGACTATCGGAGCACCTGCGGTTCTTCCACCTGACTGACCCAGCGATCACGCGCAAGCGCCATATCGAGGGGCAGATGGTCAAGGCGTTCGCGGACCTCAGAGTGGTCGAGATCGAGCCGCTTGGGCAGGTGATGCCGCTCTACGACATCACCACCGGGACGGGCGACTTCATCGCCGACGGGGTGGTCAGCCACAACTGCTTCGCCCGGCCGACGCACAAGTACCTCGACTTCAACGCCGGGCGGGATTTCGAGCGGGAGATCGTGGTGAAGGTCAACGCGCCCGAGCTGCTGCGGGCGGAGCTGGCGCGGCCGAAGTGGGCGCGTGAGCACGTGGCGCTCGGCACGAACACTGATCCGTACCAGTGGGTCGAGGGGCGCTACAAGCTGATGCCGGGGATATGGGAGGCGATGCGCGACGCGGCGAATCCGTGCTCGGTGTTGACGAAATCGCCGTTGCTGCTGCGGGACCTGGCGCTGATGAAGCAGATCGCCGAGCGGACGGAGTTCAGCGCCGCGCTGTCGGTGCCGACGCTCGATGAGCGGGCTTGGCGGGCGACCGAGCCGCACACGCCCAACCCGCGGGCGCGGCTGGAGGCGGTGGCGGAGCTGACCCGCGCCGGAATCAGGACGGGCGTGCTGATCGCGCCGCTGATGCCGGGGATCAACGACGAGCCCGAGCAGGTTGCGAAGATCCTGGAGCTGGCTTCAGAGGCGGGAGCGGCTTACGTGACCGGCATCGCGCTGCATCTCCGGGCCGACGTGAAGGGGCTGTTCTTCGATTGGTTGCGGAACCATCGTCCGGATCTGGTAGACCGTTATAGGAAGCTGTACCAGCGAGGCGCTTACGCTCCGCCGGACGAGCGTAAGCACTTGAGCGAGCTCGTGAAGGGCCCCGATCTGACGCCGACCGGGCGGATGCGAGGGCGGTACGGGCCGCGCAAACCGGACCAGGAGGACGCAAATTCCGCGCGAAACGAAACGGCATGGGCGCCTGACCAGGGTCGCCTATTCTGAGCTTCTCATGAAACCGTCGATGCCCACCGGTGATAGGTAGAAGGGATTCGCAAGGCGCACAACGAGACAAATGCCACAACGCTTTAAGCCACCAAGACCAGATTTCCGTCTCGATCAGATGTTCGAGACCCGCAGCGACGAGTGGGAGCGCGTCGGCCTTGCTGTAGACAGCAATCAGAAGGGCGTCAGCGCAGCGCGCCGGCGCGCCGCTGTTCTCATCGTGGCGTTCATCGCCGTCGTCGTGGTGTACGACAACTACCGGAATTGGTTCGGCGTCCATCCCGGCAGCACCTTGGTGACCGTGATCCAGATCGCGGCGGTAGTCGCGCTGCTCGGGTTGGGCTGGGCGATCGCCCGCGACATCGGCCGAATCGCGGGACCCACGTTCTTCCGGCGCATGGATCCGGGAACGGCCGGCACAGTCGGCTTCCTGGTCCGGCTCGTGACCGTCGTGATCACCGTCGTCGTCGCGCTGGACGTCGCAGGACTGAGCGCCGGTTCGCTCGTCGCAACGAGCGCGTTCACCGCGGTGATCCTCGGTCTCGCGGCGCAGCAGACGCTCGGCAACCTGTTCGCCGGCATGGTGCTGCTCAGCGCACGACCGTTCCGCGTCGGCGAGCGCGTGCGCTTCCAGGCGGGGGCGGTTGGCGGCCAGATCGAAGGGATCGTCAGCTCGCTCGGCCTGCTCTACACGACGCTCGTCCAGGGGGACGACCGGATCATGGTGCCGAACAACGTCGTGCTATCGGCCGTGGTCGTCCCGATAAGGGAACCCGAATCCGTCGATGTGAAGGTCCGGCTCGGCAAGGGCATCCCCGTGACGCAGGTCCAGAAGATTCTCGACGACGGGGTCGAGACGCCGACCCGCCGACCGGTGACGGTGAACCTCCAGGAGCTCGATGGGGATGACGTGATCGTGAGGGTTCAGGCAACACCTGACCGTCCCGATGACGGCGCCCGCTTGGCCGACGAGATCATCGACGCGCTCGCGAGCGTAACCGGTGAGCACGCGGTCATCGCCGACGACGGCAAGCATCCGCCGGCGGCCAACGACGGAGACGAGCCGACCAAGGAGGACGGCCGCCCCAGGGCGGCAACTCCCGTCGGGCGGCAACTCCCGTAGGCCCGCGCCGGCGGTGAACCGCGCTTCTTCCTAAGCGCGATCCACGCTTCACCCCCGGGCCGCCGACCGCGACCCGCTCGTTATTTCGCGCCGGCGGGCGTGCGCACCAGGTCCTGGGCGGCGGCGACGATCGCGTCGGAGTCGATCCCGAACTCGTGTAGCAGCTCGGCCGGCTTGCCGGAACCCGGCATCCCAGTCACGGCCAGCTTATGCACGCGTACGCCCTCGACCTCCGCCAGCGCAGCGAGGACGGCGTCGCCAATCCCGCCTTCGGGCCAGTGGTCCTCGACGGTAATGATCGCGCCGGTGTCGGCGGCCGCCTGGCGGACGGTCTCCTCGTCGACGGGCTTGACCGAGTAGAGATCGATCACCCGAGCGGCGATGCCCTGCGCGCTCAATTCGTCGGCGGCCTTGAGCGCCTCGTGGAGCGTGACGCCCGCGCCGATGAGCGTGACCTGATCGTCGTCGGACGAGCGCAGGACGGTCGAGCCGCCGATCTCGAACCGGTCGTCCGGTCCGTAGATCGTGGGCGTCGCGCCTCGCGTCGTCCGCATATACGCGATCCCGCGATAGTCGGCCATCGCGCGTACCAGCGCCGCTGCCTGATTGGGGTCGGACGGGTATAGGACGGTGCTCGAATGAACGGCGCGGAAGATCGCGAGGTCCTCCAGCGCCATCTGGGACGGGCCGTCCTCGCCGATTGACACGCCGGCGTGCGATCCCACGAGGCACATGCGAGCGCGGCTGATCGCCGCCATACGCACGAAGTCGTAGGCCCGCGAGAAGAACGCCGCGAACGTCGACGCAAATGGCCGGTAGTGGCGCACCTGCAGACCGACGGCCGCCGCGACCATCTGCTGCTCGGCGATGAACATCTCGAAGTAGCGGTCGGGATGCGCCTTGGCGAACAGCTCCGAATACGTCGAGTTCGACACCTCACCGTCGAGCGCGACGACATCGGTCCGCTCGCTTCCGAGCGCCGCGAGCGCGTCGCCGTAGGCGCGCCGGGTGGCGACCTCGTCATCGGGTCCCCAACTCGGCCACGGGACGTCGGCGCCGGGGTCGATCCGGTGAGGCTCGGCGTTTCCCGTCGGCTTGGCCACCGAAACCGTCAGCGAGCGCTCGCCGCCGAGTTCCTCGATCGCCTTCTTGGGATCGGACAGCGGCTTCCCGTGCTTGCCCTCCTTGTCCTCGACCTCGCTCGCGCCTTTGCCCTTCTTCGTCCTGGCGACGATCACGGTCGGGCGGTCGTGCGCCTCCGCCGCCTCCGTGTAGGCGCGGTCGATCGCGTCGACGTCGTGGCCGTCGATCTCGATCGCGTGCCAGCCGAATGCGAGCGCGCGGTCGGCATAGGAATCGAGATCCCAGCCGTGCATGGTCTCGCGGGTCTGGCCGAGGCGGTTGACGTCGATGATCGCCGTGAGGTTGTCGAGCTTGTTGAACGCGGCGTGCTCGAACGCCTCCCAGATCGATCCTTCCGCGATCTCGCTGTCGCCGCACAGCACCCACACCCGGTAGGGCAGCTGGTCGAGGCGCTTGCCCGCCAGGGCGACGCCGACGCCGATCGGCAGCCCCTGCCCGAGCGAGCCGGTGGCGACGTCCACCCAGGGCAGGATGGGCGTGGGATGGCCCTCGAGGCGGCTGCCGAGCTTGCGGAACGTGAGCAGCTCGTCGTCGGTGATCGCACCGGCTGCCTTGAGGAAGCTGTAGTACAGCGGCGAGGCGTGCCCCTTGGAGAAGATCAGGTGATCGTTGCGGGGATCGTCGGGCTTGTCGAAGTCGTAATGCAGGTGGTTGGCCATCAGCACGGCGATGAGGTCGGCGGCCGACATCGAGGAAGTCGGATGGCCGGACCCGGCGGCGTCGCTGGACCGGATGGAGTCGACGCGTAGCTGCTGTCCGAGCTCGCGCCAGAAGGCGGAGTCACTCATATGCCGATCGTACCCGTCAACAGCGGCCGGGAACAAAGGGGTTGCGCTTATGGCTGATCGGCCGGAGACAATGAGTGCTCATCGCGCGCGGCGGATCGGCCGGAGACAATAAATGCTCATCGCGCGACCCGGGCGCCAGAACAACCCGTCAGCGCTTGTCGCGCTGACCGGCGGCGATCTGGGCGGCGATCCGTTCGCTGCCGAGCAGCCGGCTGACCGCCGAGGACAACCCCGGCGCCGCGCCTCCGATCGTCGCTCCAAGCCGCATCGGCAGCGACGCGACCGCCATCTCGGCACGGTTTCGTTCGATCGCCGAGATCACCGCCCGCGCCACCTCCTCGGGAGACCGCGTGCCCACGCCGGGTGGGAGACTCGCCTGCGAGTCCGCGAACATCCCGGCCTCGCGGATGAAGCCGGGCAGGATCACGGAGACGCCCACGCCGTGGGGGCGCAGGTCCTCGCGGAGGCCGAGCGCAAACCCCCGCAGCCCGAACTTCGTCGCCGAATAGACCGAGGACGCCGGCGACGCGGCCTTTCCAGACAAAGACGAGATGAACACCAAGTGGCCGCGCCGGCGCTCGGCCATGCCAGGCGCGAACGCGCGGGCGAGCGCAATCGGCGCCCGCAGGTTGACCTCGAGCATTCGGTCGATTTCAGGCGGGGTCAACTCGAGCAGGAAGCCCGACGCCGGCAGCGCGGCGTTGGCAATCAGCACGTCGACGCGTCCGGCCTCCGATATCAACCGCTCGACATCCTCGCGTTGCGACAGGTCGCAGGCGATCACGCGGGCTCCGAGGTCGGCCGCGAGCGGCTCGAGCACCTCTGTCCGGCGCGCGGTTAGCACGAGGCCGGCGCTCCGGGGCGCCACCGCCCGCGCGATCGCGTGGCCCAGCCCCCCGCTGGCGCCGGTCAGGACGACGTTGCCGCTCAGGCGGCTCATGAAGCCCGCGGGAAGACAGCCAGCGTCGCGGTGAAACCATGCAGGAAGCTGCGCCCGCCGACCGGTCCGATCTCGCCGGCGGCAAAGAACCCGGCGGACGGCGCTCCTCCGAGCTCGCGCTCGATCGCCTCGGCGTCGTGGTCGGCGATGCCGAACATCGCGCTGCCGCGGCCGTTGCAGGAGAACACGAGCGCTCCAGCCGGGCGCTCGCCGGCGAGGGCCTCGACCCGCAACTTGAGTGCCTGGCGGAGATCCTCGTCGGCCGAGCGCGCGTCGCGAGCATGGAGGCGCACGACCTGGCCCGGTTCCGCCTGCGTGCCCACGACGAGCGACCCCGTTTCGCTGTCCGCGCCCAGCACCCCACGCACGAGAAAGTCGCCCTGGGTGTACTCGGGCTTGCCGCCGTCGATGACGACCCCGATCAGGAGACCGCCGGCGACCAGCCCACGCTCGCGAGGAGAGAGCTCAGAGATGATCTGCTCGACGGTCTGAAGCGCCGGCCGTCCCGCCAGCTCGTAGATGATGTTTCCCTCCGCCGCCGTGATCGTGACCTCACGGCCGAGCGGAGCCGCCCCCTGCGAGACGCAGGGCAGCATCTCGACGCCCTGCAGGCTGACGCCGACCGCCCCGCCCTCGTACACCTCGTCCCCGACGAACAGCGCCCCGTCGCCGCCGGCGGTCCGTCCGCTCGAGAGGCCTCCGAGCACCGGGACCGTCGGCGCGTGCTCGGACAGGAACTCGAGCACCGCGTCGGTTGGGAACGAGTACGGGTCCGACAGCATCAAGAGGCCGCTCGACCCCTCGAGGTCGGGAAGCCCCTCGAGCCGGTGCTCCGTCTCTCCTTCGGTCAGAGTGGCGTGGAACGGCGTGGCGGCGCCGCCGTCGTCGAACGTGGCGGCCCATACGGCGAGCGCCGTGCCGGACTCGAGCTCGCGCCCGCATCCGATTACGCCGCCGGCACCGCAGCCGACCAGCGCCTCCGCATCGAGCACCGCCTGGACGCCCTCGAGCATTGCCTCAGGCGCGGTCAGGTGGGCGCCGCTCGCGAACACCACCGCGAGGTCAGGGCGGTCGCCGTTCAGCTCGGCGGCCGCCGAGCGGGCCGCGGCCGTCCCGGCGGTGAGAGGGTCGTGCTCGGTCGAGATTCCAGTGCCGATCCTGATCGCTCCACGATACTCCGGCCCATGCCGCGCGCCGAGGTGATCGCTTTGTTCGGTCCGACTGGGGTCGGCAAGACCGACGTCGCGATCGAGCTTGCCCGTCGCCTGCGGGAGCTCGGCGAGCGGCCGGTGGCGGTCTCGGCCGACGCGCTTCAGGTGTACCAGGGGCTGGAGACGCTGACCGGAGCCGCCACCCCGGACGAACGCAAGTCGCTCGAGCACAGGCTGATCTCGTTCCTGCCCGTGGACGCCAGCTTCAGCGCCGGCCAGTATGCAGAACTGGCCCACGCCGAGATCGACGCGCTGCTGGTCACCGGCGGCCGCCCGATCGTGGTCGGCGGGACCGGGCTGTACCTCCGGGCGGCACTGGCCGAGCTCAGCCTGCGGCCCCCGCCTCCCGAAGGGGCGCGGGAGCGGTGGCTGTCCGAGCTCGAGCGCCGGGGAGCGCCGGCGCTGCACGGCGTGCTTCGCGACCGAGCGCCGTGGGCCGCGGACGAGATTGACCCCGGCGATCGACAGCGGATCGTCCGGGCGCTCGAGCTGCTCGACGCCGGGGAGCTCGACCCCCACACAGGAGACTCCGAGCTGTGGACGAGTGCTGTGCGCCACCCCACACTGCTGGTCGGGCTGGTGATGGAGCGTTCGCAGCTCTACGAGCGGATCGACGCCCGGGTCGATGCGATGGTCGCCGCCGGCGCCCAGCAGGAGGTGCGCGCTGCCCACGCCGCTGGAGCGTCGGCCACCGCGCGCAAAGCGCTCGGCTTCGAGGAGCTGCTGGCCGGGGACGTCGACTCGATGAAGCGGAGAACTCGCAACTACGCGCGCCGGCAGCTCACGTGGATGCGCAAGCTCGCCGACGCCCAACTGGTCGACACGACGGAGCGATCGCCCGCGGAAACCGCCAACGAGGTGCTCTCGCTGTGGAAACCCGGCAGCGGCTGACCGACGAACAACGTCACACAGTGCAACCCCCGCGCAAAGTCTCGTAGTGAGATGCCATTCGACCCGAACCGAACCGACGGTGAGCTCATGGCGGCGGTCGTGGTCGGCGACGGGGCGGCCTTCGCGACGTTTTACCGGCGGCACCTACCGACGGTGGTCCGATTTTTGCTGAGCGAAACCCGAGATCGTGCTCGAGAGCCGGCGACACGGCCGGGTCGAGGATCGCGCCCGCCGCCGGCTCGCGTTCGAGCCCGAGGTGCTCGACGACGACGACCTCGCGCGCGTCGACGAGCTCGCCTCCGCTCCCGATCAGCCGGTCCTCGAGCTGGTCGAACAGCTCCCCGAGGCCCAGCGCAAGGCGGTCCGGTCGCGGGTGGTCGAGGAACGCGAATACGCCGACATCGCCCAGATGCTGAACTGCTCGGAGCTCGTGGCCAGCCAGCGCGTCAGTCGTGGCCTCTCGCGTCTGAGACATCAAATGACGGAGCGTGACCGTGTCCTGGAACGGACGAGACATCGTCGTCGTGGCACCGCACGCCGGGACCGCCGCCCGGGCCCGCATCCTCGCGCTCGCGGTCCCCGGACAGCTCAGGTTCTACGACTGCTCGTCCCGGGGAAGGCCTGGGTAAGGCGCTTGAGCAGGATCGAAATCGAGCGGTCGATCGCGGGACCGACCGGCGCCTTGGGGTCGATCGCGGTCGCCTTGAAGGTGACGGTGACGTCTTGCGGACCGGTCCCGGCGGCCGATCCGGGCGGGCGATTCGAGCCTCGCGCGAGCAGGAATACCCCGGCAACCACGATCACCACGGCCAGTTGCGCACGATCTGGCGCTAGACGCGGTCGAAGTAGTCGCTCACTGGGAGGCCGACGCGATCACGCCGAACGGTAAGACCGTCGCCAGCCAGCTCCAGGCCCAAAAACCCGACCGCCCTCCAGATCAGCCAGGGCTCCGGATCGCTCGCCCCCGGCCAGACCGGCGCGGGCAGCATGCCGCTGCGTCAGGCGCTCGCGCTCGCGTCCAGGCTGCCGCGCAAGGGCGTCGTGCTCGAAGCGGTCGACTCCAGCGGCTACCGCCCCGCGAACTTCGCCGACCCGCACGCCGGTTTCTACGTGCTCAGGGACCACTCGGTGCTGACGGAGGCCGCCATCACCCATCCCAAGCGGCGCACCGATGCCTCCGGCTCGCCCGACCTCCAGTTCGGATTCACCAAGACCGGCGGCGCACTGTTCAAAAACATGACGAAAACCGTCGCCGTCCGAGGAGACGAAGTGAGCGGGCCCGGGCAGACTCTCAACCAGCACTTCGCGATCGCGCTCGACGGCCGGCTGCTGAGCGTCCCGTACATCGACTTCAAGGTGTATCCCGATGGGATCGCACCGGGCAACGGCGCCGACATCTCGGGGGGCTTCACGGTCCGATCCGCCCAAGACCTAGCGACGATCCTCCGCTACGGCCCGCTTGCGGTCGCCCTCACGGCAACGGGGTGAACGGGTACATCACGATCACCGCCGCCAGCACGGCTCCCATCCAGGCGAGGCACAGGATCCGGCCGGCGCCGATCCGGCCGATCAGGTCGGCCACCGCCATGTAGATCCCGGGCATCACGATCACCATGTAGTACAGGTAGCTGGTCCGGCTCTCCAGGAGGCTGAGCAGCACGAACGGCAGGTAGGTCCCAAGAAACCAGGCGAGACCCACGAGGCCGACCTCGTCTCGTGCCCCGAACCGGCGACTGGTCGAAAACGCGCCGATCCCCGCAAACACCATCGAGGGGATCGCCAGCAGCAGGATCGGCGGGCTGATCATCCCGAGGAAGTGCACTGCCGGCGTGATCTGGTTGAGCGCGGCGGTCGGGTGCCCGGGGTTGATCCGCAGATACGTGATCGGCTTGATGTCGACCAGCCAGTCCCACGGGTACGACGCGATCCCCTTCGGCCCGTTCGGACTGGTCTGATGCGCGGCGTAGCTGAGGATGCGCCCGACCTCGCCGAACGGTACGCCCGACACCAGCTTGCCAGTCTGGGGGTCGTAGGGCGGGACGATCTGGTAGAGCAGCGTCAGCAGGCCCAGAAACGCGCCGGCGGAAGCGGCAAAGCACCACCCAAGCCGTCTCAACGCCGCGACCGTACCCTTGCGCTGCAAGACCCACCGCAGCGCCTCGAGGACCACTAGCGCGAACAGCACATACGGGGTCACCTCCTTGGCGCACGCACCCACGCCGACGACCACGCCGGCCAGGATCGGGCGGCCCCGTAGGTACAGCGCGGCGGCCCAGACCATCGCGGCCACCGCGTAGATGTCGAGCGTCCCGATCCGGCCGTGGACGAGCATCAGGTTGTCGGCCGCCATCAGCGCCGCCGCCCCGAGCGCGGTCCACCTCCCCCCGCCCGCCGCCCGGACGAGCGCGAACATCCCGAGTATCGCCACCGTGCCGAGCAGCACGCTCGGGAAGCGCCAGGCGAACGGGCCGTCCCCGAATAGCTCGATCCCGCCGCCGATGAGCAGCTTGGCCAGCGGCGGATGCTCAGAGTTCGGGTCCGTGGCGAGCGGGGAGTTCGCGTAGGGAGCGCCGGCGGGCGGCGCAATACGGTCGATCACGCGCGCCGCGTTGACGTAGTAGTCCTCGTCGAAGATGAGGAGGTGGTCGGTTGGTGCGCGGCACGGCGAGCGGCAGGGCTCGGAGATCCACGCCAGCCTCGCGGCGAACGAAATGACCAGCACGGCGCCGAGTAGCCACAGCGGCAGCGATGGCCGGCGCCGCGCCGAGGCTTGCAGCCGGGTGACCATTGCGCGCGCGACGGTACACATACACTGGCGCCCGGTGGAGTTCGAGAAGTGGCAAGCGCTCGGCAACGACTACGTGATCGTGGAGGCAGCAGAGCTTCCGTTCGAGCTAACCGAGGCGCGAATCCGCGCGATCTGCGCGGCCCACACGGGCGTGGCCGCCGACGGGATCCTGCTCCTGTCCGAACCGGATGACCCCGGCTACGTCGCCCGGCTGCGGATCTTCAATCCCGACGGATCCGAGGCGGAACTGTCCGGGAACGGGGCGCGCGAGGCCGTCATGTACCTGCGCCGCCACGACTGGACCGACGCCGACTCGTTCGCGATCCAGACCCCGGCGGGCGACATCCGGCCGCGGATCACCTCCGCCAGGGAGTGCACGGTCGACATGGGTCGGGCGACCGCGACAAGCCCCAGCTATCCGTCGGGCGCCTACGACGGGCAAGGCGAGCTCACGGCTGCCGGCCGGACCTGGCGCTTCCAGTTCGTGCAGGTCGGCAATCCGCAGACCGCGATCCGCGTCAAAGACGAGCACGAGCTCGAGCATCTCGACCTCCAGGCCGTCGGTCCCGAGATCGAGCACCACGAAAACTTCCCCAACCGCACGAACGTGTCCTGGTTCGCCGAGCTCGACTCGGACCCCGCCCACCCCCGGATCCGGGCGCGGATCTTCGAGCGCGGTGTGGGGGAGACATCCGCCAGCGGCACCGGCGCCACCGGGGCTGCGGTCGCGTATGTCCTCGACGGCGGACGCTCGCCGGTGACCGTCGTCCTCGACGGAGGCGAGCTGACGGTCGAGATCGACAGAGAACTGCACATCAAGCTGACCGGGTGGGCCGTGCCCGTGTTCAAGGGCACACTTGCCGACACCTTCCTCGAGGAGCTGCATGCGACGAAGTAGCCGCCTGGACCTGATCCCCCCGTACATGTTCGCCGAGCTCGAGCGCAAGGTCCGCGCCAAGCGAGCCGCCGGAGTCGACGTGATCAGCCTCGGAATCGGCGATCCGGACACCCCGACATACGCGCCGATCGTCGCCGAGGCGCAGCGCGCGGTCGCGGATCCGAGCACGCACCACTATCCGTCGAATCGAGGCCGGCAGGAGTTCCGCGAGGCCGTCGCGGACTTCTACAAGCGGCGGTTCGACGTCGAGCTCGATCCCGAGACCGAGGTGATGGCCGCGATCGGCGCGAAGGAGTGCATCTTCAACCTCCACCTCGCGTTCCTCGACGCCGGGGACGTGACGCTCGCGTCCGACCCGGGCTACCCGGTGTACACCGGCGGGTCACTACTCGCGGGCGGGCGGCCTGTGCTGATGCCGTTGCTGGCCGACCGCGGCTTCGCTCCCGATCTGGAGGCGATCTCGCAAGCTGACCTCGACCGCGCCCGGCTGATGTTCATCAACTACCCGAACAACCCGTCGGGAGCGATCGTCCCGCCCGGGTTCTTCGAAGAGGTGGTCGAGTTCGCCCACCGCCACGAGATCCTCGCCGTCCACGACAACGCCTACAGCGAAACGACCTACGACGGCTACGTGGCGCCGTCCTTCCTGCGGACCCCGGGCGCCAAGGAGGTCGGTGTCGAGGTGTTCTCGCTGTCCAAGGGCTACAACATGACGGGTTGGCGCTGCGCCGCGATCGTCGGGAACGCGGAGGCGATCGAGCACTACTGGCACCTCAAGTCGAACATCGACTCGGGTAATTTCGAGGCCGTCCAGCTCGCCGGTGCCGCCGCCCTCGCGCCCGAGGTCGATGCCGACAAGCACCGGATGAACGCGGTCTACCAACGTCGGCGCGATCTGGTGTGCGACGCCCTCGCCGAGGCCGGCGTAGCGGTGACGCCGCCAAAAGGGACCATCTACATTTGGGCGCCGATCCCAGAGGGCTTCGAGTCCTCCGCTGCGTACTGTGAGCACGTGCTCGAGGAGGCCGCCGTGATCATCTCTCCGGGCGGCGCCTACGGCACCAGCGGCGAGGGGTACTTCCGGATCTCCCTGACGACGCCGGACGACCGGCTGCTAGAGGCGGTCGAGCGCATTCGGCGGTTGTAGACCGGAAGCGCAGCTACCATCAGGTTTAGTGCAGAGAGACGGCAAGCCGACCCGCCAGTCGCCGCAAGCGGCGCTTAACGGTCAGCGGCCGCGCGGCCGCGCCCGGCAGCGCGCCTACCTGGTCGCGGTGGTGCCGGAAGGCGGAGAGGAGCAGCTCGCCGAGCTCCGCGAGCTGCTCAAGACGGCCGGCGTCGCCGATGTCGGGGAACTCGTGCAGCGGCGCGATCATCCGCACCCGAACACGTACCTCGGTCCAGGCAAGATCGACGAGCTCAAGGCCGATCTCGCGGGGTCAGACGCCAATCTCGTCGCGGTCGACGACGAGCTTTCGCCACGCCAGGAGCGCAACCTCGAGTCCGCGCTCGGGCTCCCGGTGATCGACCGAACGGCGATCATCCTGGACATCTTCGCTTCGCACGCCCACACGGCGGAGGGCAAGCTCCAGGTCGAGCTCGCCCAGCTCGAGTACAACCTGGCCCGGATGCGCGGGCTGTGGTCGCATCTCGAGCGGCTCGGCGCCGGAAGGATCGACGGTGGCATCGGGACCCGGGGACCGGGCGAGACCCAGATCGAGACCGACCGGCGGCTCGCGCGCGACCGGATCTCGGCGTTGAAGCGGAAGCTCGGCCACGTCCGCTCTAGTCGCTCGGTGATGCGGGCCGAGCGCGAGCGCACTCAGCTGCCCTCGATCGCGCTCGCCGGCTACACGAACGCCGGCAAGTCGACGCTGCTGAACGCGATGACGGGGTCGACCGTCGGGGTCCGCGACAGCCTGTTCCACACGCTCGACCCGACCACGCGGCTGCTCCGCACCGCCGGCCGCGACTACCTCGTGACCGACACCGTCGGCTTCATCCGCAAGCTTCCCCACCAGCTCGTCGAGGCTTTCGGAGCGACGCTCGAGGAGACGCGCCTGGCCGATCTGATCCTCCACGTCGTCGACGCCTCCGTCCCTGAGGACGAGTTGATCGCGATGACGCGTGCGGTCGAGGACGTGCTGCTCGAGATCGCCGCCGACGCCGTCCCGCAGATCCTCGTGCTCGCCAAGGCCGACCGGATCGACGACGAGCGCCGGACCGAGCTCGAGCGCCGGCACCCCGACGCCGTGCTGATTTCGGCCGTGACGGGGGAAGGCCTCGAGACGCTCGAGCAGCGCATCGAGGAGGAGTTCGCGCGCACGTTGCAGGACGTCGAGCTGATGATCCCGTACGACGCCGGCGCGCGACTCGCCGAGTTGCATGAAGTCGCGGGCGACCTCGAGCGCGAGGACACCCCGGACGGCGTCCGCGTGATGGCCAAGCTCCCCACCGCCGTCGCCGCGCGCTATCAGGACTTCGCGCTCAGCCGACCGTACGCATGAGCCTCAGGGTGCGGCGGCTCGACGCCGGCGCGCGGCTGCCCAGCAGGGCGTATCCCGGCGACGCGGGACTCGACCTGTACGCGCTCGAGGAGGCCGTGCTCGAACCGGGAGCGCGTGCCTCGGTCCGCACGGGGATCGCCGTCGAGATTCCTGATGGTCAGGCCGGGCTGGTCCTGCCCCGCTCGGGACTGGCGGCGCGGCATGGGATCGCGCTCGTGAACGCCCCCGGACTGATTGACGCGGGCTACCGCGGCGAGATCCGAGTGCTGCTGCTGAACACCGACCGCCGCGAGTTGTTCACGGTGCAGAGCGGCGAGCGGATCGCCCAGCTCGTGCTCGTGCGGATCGAGACGCCCGAGGTCGTCGAGGTCCACGAGCTCGCACTGTCCGAGCGCGGAGCCGGAGGCTTCGGCTCGAGCGGCAGCGGCTAGGGAGCCGGGGACGACCCCACTAGCCCGACGTCGAGGTCGAGGTCGGGGTGGTCGAGGGCTGGGGCAGCACGCCCTCTGCCTGGAGAAACTGGGTGGCGACCGTCGCCGGGTCCTCACCGTCGATCTCCACCGCGGCGTTCAGCTCGCGCATCATCGGCAGCGTGAGCAGTGCGCTGACGCGATCAATCGTGGCCTCGAACGCCGGTCCCTCGGCGTCGAGTACGCGGACCGACGCCACCGGAACGACGTTGCCCCACCCGAAGATGTCCTGCGGGTCCGCCAGCAGCGGATAGCCGCCGCTCAGCAGCTGGGGATCGGTCGTCGAGACGACCGCGGCCTGCACGGTCCCCGAGTCGAGCGCCATGTACTGGGCTCCGAGCTCGAGTGGCTTGAACGCCGCCGGCGTCACGCCGTAGGTCTGCTCGAGCGCCGGCACCCCCGTCGGGCTCTGCTGGAACTGAGGCGCACCCCCGAGCGTCAGTTGAGACGCGACCGTCATCAGGTCAGGGATCGACTGGATGTTGTTCTCCACCGCGTAGTCGAACGCCACCGCGATCGCGTTGGTATCGCTGAACGGCGTCGGGTTCAGCAGAGCGAGTCCCTGCTTGAGCGCGTACTGCTGCCCGGCCACGAACGCGGCGCGGCGAGACTTGAAAGAGCGCTGGATGCCGGCGACGGTCGAGTCCCAGGTGTCCAGGTACTCCGGATACATGGCGAGCTGCCCGTTGGCCATCGCCTGCCGGATCACCTCGGGCGGGCCGATGCTCTGATTGAGCGTCACCGTGAAGCCCTGGGCCTTCAGCGCCTGGTAGTAGAGCTGTCCGAGCAGGAATTGCTCGGGGGTGTTCTCGTCGCCGATCGTCACGGGCGGCCGGCCGGCGCCCGGGAGCGTGACCGTCGTCGTCGCCGTGGTGGTGGTCGTGATCGTCGCGGTCGTCGTGACGGTGGTCGTGGTCGGGCTCGTGCTCGCGCTCGTCACGGGCGTGGCCGCGGTCGCAGGACGCGACCCGCTTCCGCAGCCCGCGATCCCAAGCGCGGCGATTCCGCACGCCACCGCTGACGACACCGAGAGCGTGAGGCTTGCCCCTCTCCTCATCACCTCAGGCTCTCACACTCCGGCGGCTCGGCGCGCGTCCGCATGGGCGTCGGCCTCGAGCCGGTCGTCGAGGGGATCGAGCTCGCCTAGACCGAGCGCAGTCTCGATCAGCCAATCGGCGAACCACGCGTTCTTCGGGAGCAGCGGCCCGTGGAGGTAGGTCCCGATCACGTTCCCGCGCCGGACTCCCTCGTGGCCGTCGACGCCGTTGTTGCCGTATCCCTTCAGCACCCGTCCGAGCGGCGTCGCGTTTGGGCCGAGATGAGTGCGACCACCATGGTTCTCGAAGCCGGCGAGTACTCGCCGCACACCCGGATCGAGCTCGACCTCGATCGCCACGTTGCCGATCAGCCGCGCCTCGTCCGACCGGACGGTGACCAGATCGACCAGCCCGGTGCCCGGGAGAGTCTCGTCGCCGAGCTGATACGAGTGCCCGAGGAGCTGATAGCCGCCACAGACCGCAAGGATCACCCCGCCTCGGTCCGCGGCGGTGTGCAGCGCGTCGCGTTTGACCTCGGCGAGGTCGAGCGCGCACAGCTGCTGGTCGCGATCCTGTCCGCCCCCGATGTAATAGAGGTCGGCGCCGTCGGGGTCAAGCCGCTCGCCGAGACCGCTCGCTGTCACGCTGAAGTCGATCCCGCGCCACCCGCAGCGCCGCTCGAGCAGGAGCAGGTTGCCCCGGTCGGCGTAGATGTTCATCAGGTCCGGGTACAGCGCGCACACGCGGAGCTCAGCCACGGAGGATGACCACCTCGCTGCTCGAATAGTCGACGGTCTCGGGCACGTGCTCATGCCGCCCCGGAGTGAGCCCGGCGGCGGCGCCCTCGCGGTCGAGATCCTCGACCGTGAGCTGGTCGAGGTGGATCAGGTCCTGCTCGACCGTCCGCTCGCCCGCCCGGGACACTGTCTCGCGCCGGCGCTCGAGCACGAACCCGCCCGGGTCGGCGCGCACCGCGATCGGCTGGCTCGAGTACACGACCCCGTCCTCCTCGCGCAGGTCCGGGAGCGGGGCGGGAAGCCCGTCGACGACCTCATACAGCTCGAGCGCCTCGGCGATCGCGATCGCCAGCGCGCCACCGGGAAGCAGATGCCGGCGCGCGGCGGCCAGGAACCGCCTGCGGCCGTCCGGGCCGTCCAGCAGCTGGATCGTCTGCATCGGGACGATGATCAGCGGGAACCGTTCGCCCAGATCGAAGTCCCGGGCGTCGGCCGGCGCTGTCGTCACGAGCGACTGGGAAGAAACTGGCTCCATGCTGAAGTTTCTTCCCGAGCGGCTCTCGAGCGCGGCGAGCAGCTCGGGATCCCGGTCGAGCGCAGTGACGCGATAGCCGGCGCGGGCGAGATCCAGAGCCACGCGGCCCGTGCCGGCGCCGACGTCGAGCACCGGGTCGCCGTACTCGGCGGCCAGCGAACGCCACAGCGGCAGGTCCTCCGCGTACGCGCCGCACTCGATGTCGTGCCAGATCACGCTCATCTGCCGCCCACCGCCTCGGGCTCCCAGAACGGCAGCGCATGGCCGCGCTCGGCCAGCTCCTGTCGGAGCTCGAGTAGCGCCGTGTAAGTCGGCAGCGCGTACAGCTGACCGTCGTGCACCGGCCCAAGCGCCGCGTCGAGTGCGGGGGCAAGGGCCGGGATCACGTGCAGACGGTTGGTAGGCACGCCGGCGTACTTCAGGCGCACGGCGAGCTCGGCGGCGCGCGTGCCGGCGCAGGTCACGCGACGCACGTGGCCCGCGAGCATCTCGAAATCGGCGTCCCACACCCAGGAGACGTCGCGTCCGTCGGCGATTCGGTCGTTGAGGACCGCCAGCACGTCCAGCTCCTCGTGCTCGAGCACGAGCGTCCGCAGGACCTCGTTGGCGCCGGCCGGGTTCTTCATGAGGAGAACCTGGAGCTCGACGTCGCCGATCGCGATCCGCTCGGCCCGGCCGAACGCGGCCCTGACGTCGTGCAGCCCCGCCGCCACAGTCTCGAGCGGGACGTCGAGCGCGAGGCACAGGGCGGCGGCGCCCAGCGCGTTGTAGACGTTGTACAGCCCCGGAAGCGGCAGCTCGATGGGCGAGCTCCCGGTCGTCGTCGCCAGCTCGAACCTCGCTCGGCGCGTGCCGTCGAGCTCGATCCGCTCGGCCGCGACCGACGGCGCGGGGCGCTCCCGCCCACATGACGGGCAACGGTAGCGACCGAGGTGGCCGAGGTAGATCGCGTCGTACACGTACGCGGCGCCGCACCGGCGGCAGTGCTTGGAGTCGGACGCGTGCTGCATCTCGGGGATCGCCACCGACGGATCCTCGATCCCGAAGTAGGTCACGTTCGGCGCGTCGCGGCCGAGGTCGGCGATCAGGGGGTCATCGGCGTTCAGCACAAGACTGCGGGTCGCCCCGCCCCCGGACGCCACGTCAGCCCACCGGTCGGCGATCGCGTCGAGCTCGCCGTAGCGGTCGAGCTGGTCGCGAAACAGGTTGCCGAGCAGGAGCCCGCGCGGCTCGAGCTCGGGGGTGACCCGGTCGAGCCAGAACTCATCGATCTCAAACAGTCCCAGCTCCCCATCGATCCGCCCACCGCCGCGGGCGGCCGCGAGCAGCGTTGACGCCACCCCGCCGGCCATGTTGGCGCCGGCGCGGTTGTGCACGACCGGGATGCCCGCATGGGCGAGGACGGACGCGACCATCGCCGCGGTCGTCGTCTTGCCGTTGGTCGCCGAGATCACCACCGAGCCGCGGGGCAGCCGCGCGGACAGCTCCGAGATCGCCTCCGGCTCGAGCGCCATCAACACCTTGCCGGGCAGGCTCGTCCCGCCGCCTCGTCCGGCACGTCGGGCGACCTCTCCGACCACGCGGGCGGCCGCGATCTTGGCTCCGAGCAGCGTCATCGCGGCACGATCGTCCGCACGGCGCCTGGCAGCGTGCGAATGGTCACCGGAAGCTCGCCCAGCGGCTCGCCGTCGGCGTACAGGGTGAACGGTCGCGTCGCCTTGATGTGCACCTCCTCGGCGCGGGCGACATCGACGCCGCGCTGCCGCACGTGCCGGCCGTTGAACACGGTCGGCGTGAGCGCCAAGAAGCGAAGCCGTGACATGTCTTCGATAGTGACCACGTCGAGCAATCCGTCGGTAAGCGAGGCGTTTGGGGCGAGGAGCATGCCGCCGCCGAACGCCTTCGAGTTGGCGGCGGCCACCGAGTAGCCGGTGAACCGCCGGGTGGGTCCGCCGTCGAGCGTAACCTCGAACTCTGCCGCCTGCCAGCTCGGCAGCGCCCGGAGCAGCGCGTATGCGTATACGAGGCTACCGCGCACCCGCGTCGTGTCGTTGGCGATGCGGTTCACCACCGAGTCGAACCCGCAGCTCGCGATGCCCATGAAGGTTCGCTCCCCGGCCTGGCCGATGTCGAGTGCCTGCTCAACACCGGTTGCGAGGACCTCGCACGCCGCGACGGGCTTGCGCGGGATCCCGAGGACCCGGCAAAGGTCGTTGCCCCGGCCACCCGGGAGGACCCCGAGCACGCCGTCCGAGTGCTTGAGCGCGCCGGCGACCGCCCCGATCAATCCGTCCCCCCCGAACGCCACCGCGACCTCGCCGTTCGCCGCCGCCTCGAGTGCCAGCTCGCGACCATGCTGGAGGCTGCTCGTGTACTCGAATCGCTGATCGAGCCCGAGCCGTCGGATCGCGGACTGGACCTGTGGGAGAGCGCGCGCCGGGCGGCCCCCGCCGGCCACGGGATTAACGATGAGCAACAGCCTCCGCATCGCGTCAGATCATGCCTGACGACGCCGATCAGGCCGGTGCGTGGCGACTTGGTACGCTTTGGCGCGCATGGCGCTTCGCCTCGATCTTCGACTTCTTCTCCTCCCCCCTCGGGGGGAATAGCGCGTGGGCGGCCGCACGTAGCCGCGAGATCAGCACCGAGAAGACATCGAAGAAACCGAAGGTTTCTTTTAAGGGAAATTCCCGGGCACGAGGTGCCCTAGAGGAAGAGGCCAGGGAATTTCCCCCGAGACCGAGACTTAGAGGAGTGACATGAGCAAGCCCGAGGACCCAAGCCGAGTACTGATCTTCGACACGACGCTGCGTGACGGGGAGCAGTCGCCCGGCATCTCGCTGAACACGCAGGAGAAGCTGGAGATCGCCCAGCAGCTGGCGCGGCTGGGCGTCGACGTGATCGAAGCGGGGTTCCCGATCACGTCGCCTGGGGATTTCGAAGCGGTGCAAACCATTTCGCGCACCGTCGAAGGACCGATCATCGCCGCCCTCGCCCGGACGCACGTGGCCGACATCGACGCCGCCTGGAACGCCGTCAAGGACGCGCGCGGGGCGGGGAGGGCCCGAATTCACACGTTCATCTCGACGTCGGATATCCACATCCGGCACCAGCTGCAGACGACCCGCGACGACGTCAAGGGGCAGGCCCGTGCCGCGGTGGCGCACGCCAAGCAGTACGTAGACGACGTCGAGTTCTCGCCGATGGATGCGACCCGAGCTGATATCGAGTTCACCGCGGAGGTCTGCCAGATCGCGATCGACGAGGGTGCGACCACGATCAACATCCCCGACACCGTCGGGTACACGATGCCGCACGAGTACACGGCGTATCTGGAGAGCCTCTACGAGCTGATTCCGGATCTGCGAAAGGTGATCCTGAGCGTTCACTGCCACGACGACCTGGGGCTGGCCGTCGCGAACTCCTTCGCCGGCCTGCTCGCCGGCGCCCGCCAGGTCGAGTGTGCGATCAACGGGATCGGTGAGCGCGCCGGCAACGCGTCGCTCGAGGAGATCGTGATGCTCCTGCACACGCGCTCCGCCGACGTCGGGCTGCACTCGGGGGTCGTGACCCGCGAGATCGCGCGGACATCCCGCCTGGTCTCTCGCCTGACCGGTTACCCCGTGCAGCCAAACAAGGCGGTCGTCGGCCGCAACGCCTTCGCGCACGAGTCCGGCATCCACCAGGACGGCGTGCTGAAAGAGCGGACGACGTACGAGATCATGGACGCGACCACGGTCGGGCTCGAGACCAACTCGATCGTGCTGGGCAAGCACTCCGGCCGGCATGCGCTGCAACAGGCGCTGGCCGACCTGGGCTTCGAGCTGTCCGGCCAGGGCCTGAACACCGCGTTCAAGCGCTTCAAGGAGATCGCGGACAAGAAGAAGCACGTCACCGCGATGGACCTCGAGGCGCTGGTCACAGACGAGCTGCGCGAGGAGATCGCGGGCTACCAACTCGAGTGGTTCGACGTCGAGGCGTCGACGCGCCGGCCCCCGCACGCGACGGTGGGTATCCGGACTCCTGACGGCGACGAGGTCACCGGCTCGTTCACGGGCGACGGCCCGGTCGATGCGATCTTCCGCGCGATCAACGCCGCCACCGGCACCGACGCCCGCCTACGCGAGTTCCGCGTCGATGCCGTCACCGGCGGCCAGGACGCGCTCGGCGAGACGTCGGTGGTGCTCGAGGTGAGCGGGGTCCATGGCTCCGGTCAGGGAGTCTCGACCGACATCCTCGAGGCGGGGGCCCGTGCCTACGTACGCGCTCTGTCGAACGCGGTCCGCCGGCGCGGAATCATGGCCGAGGCTGAGGAAGCGACCGCCGTGGCGGCGTCTGGACCGCCGGTGCGGACGCCGTGACAAACGCCAGTCCCTGCCGGTAGCCCGCTGCCAGCACACGCCCGCGCGGCTCGCGGTCCATGAAGTTCGTGCCCATTATGTCGGCGCACTCGGCGTTGGGGGCCAGCGTCTGCACCGCGGCGCCGCGACGCCGGAGCGCGAGTGCCTCGACCGAAACGGCGGTGCGCGATACGCCGCGCACCACCGCGAGCACGCCGCCCGAGCTGGGGAGGTTCGCGGTCGGGTTCAGACACAGCACGTGGGTGTCGCGGCCGGCGGGGGCGGCGTCAAGGTTGGTTGGGCTCCAGACGCCACCGTCGACGTACTCGCGGTCGCCGATCTCGACCGGTGCGAACAGCCAGGGGATGGTGCACGACGCCTCGACCGCCTCGGCCACGGTGGCGCGCGGCGCTCGCGGGCTCCCGAACACCACGCGCCGGCCGTTCCCGCGGTCCACGGCTGCGATCCGCAGCCGTCCGTCGAAGCGAGGGTCAAGCCGCTCGATGTTGCGTCGCAGATCGGCCAGCGTGTGTTTGGGCCGAGGCAGCCTCCGTAGCAGCAGGGCGCGCGTCACCGCGCCGCCGGGGGCGGCCAGGCCGAGCGCGAGCGGCGCGAACGCGGCGCCGGCAGCAAGCGCCCAGGCGCCGGCGCGGCGGGCTGCAGCCAGTCCGGCGGCCGCGAGTCCGTCGACCGGGCGCGGAACGGCCGGAGGCTCGAGCTCGGTTCCGACCGAGGAGGGGCGGCGCGGCGGCTGGCCGGCGACCAGGTGCGCCGCGACGATCGCGCCGGCGGATGTGCCCAGGTAGTAGTCGCAATCGCGCAGGTCAAATCCCGTGCCGTCCTCGATTCCGGCGAGGACGCCCATCATCCAGGCTTCGCCGAGGACTCCGCCGCCGCCGAGGACGAGCACATCGGGTCGTGAGCGCATGGCTTCTCAGGCTAGCGGCGGCGTTTGGGAGCCCTGCCGTATGTGATAACGTACGTTCGTATGTCATCCACTGCAAGCGCTCCAGGCGCCGCAGGCGCTTCGGATGGCAGCCTCGGGCCGCGGGTGAGGGCGCTGCGCGAAGCCATGGACCTGTCTCTGCGGGACCTCGCCGAGCGCTCCGGCGTGAGCGCGCCGATGCTCTCGCAGGTCGAGCGCGGCGAGACGAGCCCGACGCTTCAGGTCGCCAAACGGATCGCCACCGGCCTCGAGCTGCGGCTATCGCAGCTGCTCCGGCTCGACGAGGACGGCGCGGTCACGGTCGTCCGCGCCGGCGAGCGGCGCAAGGGCCCCAGCGCGGTGGACGGCCACAACTACGAGATCCTTACGCCGCCGCTGCCTGGCCAGCGTGCCGAGCTATCGCGCCACACGCTCGCCCCGGGAGCGGTCACCGGAGGACCGGGCGATCCGCCGATGCACGAGCCCGGCAGCCGTGAGACCGCACTGGTTGAGTCCGGAACCGTCGTGCTGCAATGCGACGGCCAGTCGTACGCACTGCGGTCCGGTGACTGTGTGACCTTCGACGCGGATCTTCCTCACCACTTCGAGAACCCTGGAGACACACCCGCCATCCTGCTCGCGGTACTCAGCGCGGGCCTACGGAGGAGCTGATGCCAAAAACGCTATTCGACAAGATCTGGGACGCCCACGAGGTCGCGCCCGGGCTTCTGTACATCGACCTGCACCTGGTGCACGAGGTCACGAGCCCGCAGGCATTCGATGGCCTGCGACTCGCCGAACGCAAGGTCCGGCGGCGTGACCGCACGTTGGCCACGGCGGACCACAACGTTCCGACCGACGGCACGCCGGTCGCGGCCAGGATCCGCGACCAGTTGTCGCGCGTCCAGGTGGAGACGCTCGAGCGGAACTGCGAGGAGTTCGGCATCCCGCTGTTCTCGCTGGGCTCGGACCACCAGGGGATCGTGCACGTGATCGGTCCCGAACTCGGCGTCACTCAGCCGGGAATGACGATCGTGTGCGGCGACTCGCATACCGCAACCCACGGCGCCTTCGGCGCGCTCGCGTTTGGGATCGGTACGAGCGAGGTCGAGCACGTGCTCGCCACCCAGTGCCTTGTGCAGTCGAAGCCGCGGTCGATGCGGATCCTTTATGACGGGTCGCTCGGCTTCGGGGTCACGGCCAAGGACCTGATCCTGGCGACGATCGGCCAGATGGGAGTCGACGGCGCGGTCGGGCACGTCGTCGAGTACGCGGGGCCCGCGATCGAATCGTTGTCGATGGAGGGCCGGATGACCGTGTGCAACATGACGATCGAGGGCGGAGGGCGCGCCGGGATGATCGCGCCCGACGAGACGACGTTCGAATGGGTGATCGGACGTTCCGCGGCGCCGGATTCGGTCCCGGACCACTGGCGGGATCTGCGGACCGACGACGGAGCGTCGTTCGACAAGCAGGTCGATGTCGATGCTTCGGCGATCAGTCCGATGGTCACGTGGGGAACTACGCCGGGAATGGTCGTGCCCGTAACGAGCGCGGTTCCCGAGCCGAACTCCGATCAGGACGAGCGCGCGCTCGAGTACATGGCGCTCGAGCCCGGGACTCCGATGGAGGAGATCAAGCTCGACCGCGTCTTCATCGGCTCGTGCACGAACTCGCGGATCGGGGACCTGCGGGCCGCGGCCGAGGTCGTCGCCGGGCGTCGAGTGGCCCAGAGCGTCTACGCGATGGTCGTCCCAGGTTCGCAGCAGGTCAAGGTGCAGGCCGAGCGGGAGGGGCTCGACGACGTGTTCCGGGCCGCCGGGTTCGACTGGCGCGGTGCGGGATGCTCGATGTGCCTGGGCATGAACCCCGACATCGCCGCGCCCGGCGAGCGCGTGGCCTCGACCTCGAACCGTAACTTCGAGGGGCGCCAGGGACGTGGTGCGCGCTCGCACCTCGTGTCGCCACAGATGGCGGCCGCGGCCGCGATTGAGGGCCGCTTTGTCGATATCCGAGAGTGGGAGGGAGACGGGCGATGAGGGCCATCGAGACGATCACCGGCCGCGTGTCGGTGCTGGGGCGCGACGACGTCGACACCGATCAGATCATCCCCAAGCAGTTCCTGAAGCGCGTCGAGCGCACCGGGTTCGGCGAGTTCCTGTTCTTCGACTGGGCCAAGCAGCCAGGGTGGGACCTGCCGAGCAACCCGATCCTCGTCGCCGGGCGCAACTTCGGCTGTGGGTCGAGCCGCGAGCACGCGCCGTGGGCGCTCGAGGACTATGGCTTCCAGGCGATCATCGCGCCGAGCTTCGCCGACATCTTCCGCTCGAACTGCACGAAGATCGGGCTGCTGCCGGTGGTGCTGGGCGCCGATGAGTGCGCGTCGATCGCTGACGCCGGCGAGGCACAGGTCGATCTGGCCGCGCAGGAGGTGCGGTGGCCCGGCGGCACGGCGAGCTTCGACATCGACCCCGAGATCAAGCATCGGCTGCTGAACGGCCTCGACGACATCGCCCTGACGTTGGAGCAGGACGAGGCGATCACGGCCTACGAACACGACCGCGAGCGCTCCGGCCCGGTCACGACGGCGCTGGCATGAGCGTGGGCTCATCGCGAGACTGGGACGCAGCCACCTACGACCGCGTCTCCGATCCCCAGATGGCGTGGGCGCGCGAGCAGCTCTCGCGGCTTTCGCTCGACGGCGACGAGGTGGTGTTGGACGCCGGGTGCGGGTCGGGACGCGTTACGGCGCTGCTCGCCGACATGGTGCCGCGCGGCCGGGTGTACGCGGTCGACGTGGCCCCGTCGATGGTGGAGCATGCCGCCGCCGCGTTGGGAGACCGGGCCACTGTCCTATGCCAGGACCTGGTCGAGCTCGATATCCCCGAGCAGGTGAACGCAATCATCTCGAATGCCACGTTTCACTGGATCCACGACCACGACGCGCTGTTCGCCGCGCTTTTTCGGACCATCCTGCCCGGAGGACAGCTGGTGGCCCAGTGCGGCGGGCGGGGCAACATCGACGCCTTCCGGACGCTGGCCGACGAGATCGCGGGGGAGGAGCCGTTCGCGCCTTACTTTGCCGACTGGCAGCGGCCGTGGAACTACGCCACCGATGCAGACACGGCTGATCGTTTGCAAAGAGCCGGATTTGTCGACGTCAGCTCCTGGCTCGAGCCCAAATCGGTCACGCCCGAGGATCCGCGTTCGTTCATCCAGACGGTCTGCCTCGTGAGGCACCTCGACCCGCTGCCCGACGGTCTTCGCGGCCCATTTGTCGACCGGGTGCTCGAGCGCGCCGGCGATCCGCTCGTGCTCGCGTACGTGCGGCTGAACATGACCGCGCGCCGGCCGTAGTCCCCGCCCCGCCGGTCTTCGCCTAGTGGCCCGGCTTTTGTCGATGCGATTACAGCTTGCCTGTGCGATGTGTCAGTGCTGCGCGTCACAGATGTCAGCAAACCCCGACCGCCGCACCTGACAGGTGAGCAACAGGTTTACCGCGCGTGGCGACGCGATGTGACCCTACCCGGCTTACCCCGCTTATTTAGATGATTCCGTGTGCGCCCCGGTTGGCCGGCGACACCTGGCTGAACCCGACGCACCTTTCCTAGGCGTTTACAACGCCGTTGCGTGTGGTTCGTGTCCACCCGAACGGGTGAGACGTGTTAATCGGGATCGCGAGGCGAGTCGTCTGAGCGATTCGTCTCCGACCGTGGCCGTCGCGCGATGTTCTGCGCGGGGTTTCCCTCGGAGCTCCCATGCTCGTGCGGATGAGCGCGGCAAGGGCCTCGGCCACCAGTCGCCGATTATCGGCAATCGCGATACGAACGGCCACGCGCGTCATGTTGTCGGCCTCGGTATCCGGTTCCTCGCTCATGTCGCCGTGTTCCTCACGACGGAACGACCGATATTGCCCGCTGGGGGCGGAAATGACTGACGTAGTTGCAGACCGTCGTCCCCTGGTTGACGAAATTCGCGCGCGCCCGCCCATAACTCCTTTCCCGGCGCGTCAGCTTCCGTGTCTAATCTCTACCCAAAATTGTGTCAGATGATTCCGAGACCCGACGGATGGGGGCTGGGCGAGGATCAATTCTCAAGCGCTGTCCGCCTACGCAGCCGTAGGTTTCGTTTGACTGGCTGTACAGCCAAATGGTTGCCACACCACTTTCGATACGCGAGGCGCTTAAAGAAGAGCAGTGTCACTACCGCGTGATACGTACGTTGGTGCGCGCGCGGCTCGGATCTATTTCGCGTAAGCGATCTTGGCGGCGCAGCCGTGATATCCCGGCTCGCCGGGAGCCAGGAACTTCGGCTCCCTGGCGGCAAAGAAATGCCTGAGGTCGAGTAGCACCTTGCGCGGGACGCCGGGGCAACCGGTGTCGTAGATCACCGCTGCGACCCGCCAGTGGCGGCCGCGACCCTTGAGCAGGTACAGGGCGTCCTGAAAGCCGTGGACGTGGGGGCGGGCCGCTACCCAATGCAGCCGAAGTGCGCTTGACCAGGGAAGGTTCCGGGTCCGGGAGCAGTCTCGGAACATGATGAGGTTCAAGCGCAAGACCGCAACCGTTGTCGTGCTCGCCGGCGCAGCCCTGACATCGGGATGCGGTTCCGCCGCGGTGACGCACTCCACGGCCACGCCGGTCGCCACCACGCACCCCGCCACGGTCCCCGGGCACCCCGCCAGCGTCCCGGCGCACCCTACCGTCCCGGCGCCTGCGGCCGCGAGCGCCCCGGCATTCACGTGGCTTCGCTCCGCGCCGGCGCCCGCGGCATGGCGGCGCGCGCACCTAGCCGGCACCGCGGCCCTCGCCTACCCGCCGTCGTGGCGCCTGATCCACTCGGACCCCGGCACGGTGTCGGCCGCGGTTGCCGCTTCCGGCAACGGCCTGATCACGGAGTACCTGAATGCGGCGCCGCAGCAGGCGAACGAGACGCTCGCCAACTGGAGCAGCTTCCGTCCGGCCCACAACCGCGAAGAGGGCGACAGCCAGGACCAGGTGCTTGCTGCGGCGCGTGACCTGAGGTTTCGCGACGGCAGCGGCTCGTGCGTGATCGACCGCTACCGGACCAGCCGCACCCAGTACACGGAGATCGCCTGCCTCGTCCAGGCGCGCAGAGCCGCGAGCGTGATCGTCGCCGCCGGCTTGACGTCGCGCTGGCCGCAGGAGGCGCCGGCGCTCGAGCGCGCCGTGTCAGCCTTTCTGGCATAACGCACGCACCGGGGTTGCTTATCTGCCGCCGCGCAGCCGCTGGCGGGAGGTTTCGCCTTGTACGCGTGTGAGGTCCGCGGTCGGCAGCGATCCGTTAGCGTCCCGCCACCATGGCCCCGCGTGTCGTCCTCCTTCCCGGTGACGGGATCGGCCCCGAGATCACGGCGCCGACCCTGGACGTGCTGAAAGCCGCCGGCGCGGATCTCGAGTACGAGGAGCATCTCTTCGGCGGCGCGTCAATCGACGCCCACGGCACCGCCCTCACCGACGAGACGCTCGACGCCTGCAAGCAGGCCGACGCTGTGCTGCTGGCCGCGGTCGGCGGTCCGAAATGGGACACCACCGACCCCGACAAGCCCCGCCCGGAGCAGGGTCTGCTCGGCCTGCGCAAAGGTCTCGGTCTGTTCGCCAACCTGCGCCCGGTCAAGCCGTTCCCGGCCCTCTACGACGCGAGCCCGCTCAAGCCCGAGCTCATCGACGACACCAACCTCACCGTGGTTCGGGAGCTCACCGGCGGCATCTATTTCGGCAACAAGACCCGCACCAAGGACCGGGCCTCCGACGACTGCGTCTACACGAGAATGGAGATCGAGCGCATCGCCCGGGTCGCGTTCACGGCCGCGAAATCGAGAGTCACCAGCGTCGACAAGGCCAACGTCCTCGAGACCAGCCGCCTGTGGCGCGAGGTCGTGCGTGAGATCCACACAAACGAATTCCCGAACATCGAGCTCGAGCACCTGCTCGTCGACAACGCTGCGATGAAGCTGATCGCGGCACCGCGTCACTTCGAGGTGATCCTCACCGAAAACATGTTCGGCGACATCCTCAGTGACGAGGCGGCGATGCTGACGGGTTCGATCGGGATGTTGCCGAGCGCCTCGCTCGGTGAACAAAAGCCCGGACTGTTCGAGCCCGTGCACGGCTCGGCTCCCGACATCGCCGGCACCGGAGCCGCCAACCCGCTCGCGATGTTCCTCTCGGCGGCGCTCATGCTCCGCCACGGACTCGACATGGAGGCCCAGGCGGCCTCGATAGAATCGGCGGTCGAGCGAGCGCTCGCCAACGGCCTGCGCACGCCCGACCTGGGGGGCACGGCAACGACGTCAGAAGCCACCCAGGCAGTCCTCAAACACCTATAAGGAGTCAGTCGTGCAACAAGCGGACCTCATCTGGCACAACGGAGAAATGGTTGCCTGGGAGGACGCGAAGGTTCATGTATTGACGCACGGACTCCACTACGGCACCGGGGTATTCGAGGGGATTCGGGCGTACGAGACCGCAAAGGGAACGGCGATCTTCCGCCACCACGACCACCTCGATCGCCTGTTCAAGTCGGCCGAGCTCTACTACATGCCGATCCCGTACACGCTCGCCGAACTGCGGACCGCGACCCACGAGCTGATCGCGGCCAACGAGCTGCGCGAGTGCTACATCCGCCCGATCGTGTTCCGCGGGTACGGTCAGATGGGCCTGTACCCGCTCGATGCTCCGGTCGAGGTGTCGATCGCCGTGTGGCCGTGGGGGGCATATCTCGGCGAGGAGGGCAAGGCCCAGGGAGTCCGCGCCAAGGTCTCGAGCTGGCGCCGGATACCGCACGACGCGCTGATCCCGCACGCCAAGGCATCCGGCCAGTACCTGAACAGCGTGCTCGCGAAGATCGAGGCGTCGAAGGCCGGTTATCAGGAGGCAATCCTGCTCGACTCACACGGGTTCGTGTGCGAGGGCTCGGGTGAGAACATCTACGTCGTCCGCGACGGCACGGTCTACACCCCGCCGCAGACCGCCGGCATCCTCGACGGCATCAACCGCAAGTCAGTGATCCAGATCGCCCGAGATCTCGGGTACGAGGTCGTCGAGCGCGACCTGGCGCGCGCCGAGATGTACCTCGCCGATGAGGTCTTCCTGACCGGTACCGCGGCCGAACTGGTGCCGGTCCGCGAAATTGACGACCACATGGTCGGCTCGGGCGAGCCGGGCCCGATCACGCGCGACCTGGCACGCGTGTTTGACGATGCGCTCCACGGCCGCGATCAGCGCTACGCCGAATGGCTCGACGTCGTCGAGGTGCCGAGCCGAACCGCAGCCGGATGACTCGCATCGAGCTCTACGACACGACCCTCCGCGACGGGATGCAGGGGGAGGGCATGTCGCTGTCCGCTCAGGAGAAGCTGCGGGTGGCGCATCGTCTCGACGAGCTCGGGATCGACGTGATCGAGGCTGGCTTCCCCAGCTCGAACCCCAAGGAGCTAGAGCTGTTCGGCCTGCTCGCCGGGGAGACGTTCCGGCACGCCCGGATCGCCGCATTCGGGATGACGCGTCGGCGCGACACCACCGCTGACGCCGACCCCGGACTGCGCGTGCTCGCCGACTCGAGCACTGCGGTGTGCACGATCGTCGGCAAGTCCTGGGGCCTACACCTCGAGAAAGTCGTGAAGGTCGATCGCGACGAAAACCTGCGCATGATCTCCGAGTCGGTGGCGTTCCTCGCCGGCGAGGGAAAGCGCGTGATCTACGACGCCGAGCACTTCTTCGACGGGTTCGCGGACGATCCGGCATACGCGCTCAGCTGCGTCCGCGCGGCCGCGGAGGCCGGGGCCGAAACGGCCACCTGCTGCGACACGAACGGCGGGACGCTCCCGCATCAGATCGCCGCGGCGATCGCCGAGGTCGTCGCGACGCTCGCTCCCACGGGCGCGAAGGTCGGCATCCATTGCCACGACGACTCCGGCTGCGGGGTCGCGTGCTCGCTGGCTGCCGTCGAACAGGGCGCGGTCCACGTGCAAGGGACGATGAACGGATACGGCGAGCGCTGCGGGAACGCGAATCTGGTCACGATCATCCCGAACCTCCAGCTGAAGCTGGGCTACGAGTGCGTCACCGACGAGCAGCTCGCCTCGCTGTCGCAGACCGCGCACTTCTTCGACGAGATGCTCAACTTCACGCCCGATCCCGACCAGCCGTACGTCGGGCGCAATGCGTTCGCGCACAAGGGCGGCATGCACGTCGCCGGCGTCAACGTCGACCCGGCGACGTTCGAGCACATCGACCCGGACATCGTCGGCAACCGCCGCGAGCTCCTGATCTCCGAGCTGTCGGGCAAGGGCACCGTCGAGGCACGAGCCCGCGACGCGGGGATCGCGCTCGGTGACGGCGAGGCCGGGCGGCTGGTTGAACGCGTCAAGGAGCTCGAGCACCTGGGCTATCACTTCGAAGCCGCCGACGGGTCGTTCGAGCTGCTGCTGCGCAAGGAGACCGGCGACTACGAGCCACTGTTCCGGCTCGAGTCCTGGCGGGCGATCGTCGAGAAGCGCGCCGACGGCCGCGTCGAGACCGAGGCGACGATCAAAATTTGGGTCGGCGGCGAGCGCTACGTTCGCACCGCCGAGGGCAATGGCCCCGTGAATGCGCTCGACCGCGCGCTCCGGGAAGCGCTTGTGGAGATCCACCCCCACCTGCGCGACATCGACCTCGTCAACTTCAAGGTGCGGATCCTGGACGAGACCAAGGGGACGGGCGCGATCACGCGCGTGCTCCTCGACGCCTCCGACGGCGAGCAGGTGTGGGGCTCGATCGGAGTGTCGGAGAACGTCATCGAGGCCTCCTGGGAGGCGCTTGTCGACTCGCTCGAGTACGGCATGCGCGTGTCGGGCCCGCCCACCCGGCCCTCGCCCTTACCCGATGCGGCCGCGTCGTCACGGGTTCGTGACTGACTCCGCGGCGAGGCAGACTGTGGCCAGCCGCGCCGGCGAGGCCATCCCGCTCGCGCGCCCGGTGATCGGTGAGGCCGAGATCGAGCGCGTGCTCGAGGTGCTCCGCTCCGGCCGCCTGTCGCTCGGGCCGCTGCTGGCCGAGTTCGAGCGGGAGTTCGCGCGCGCGGTCGGCGCCGCCCACGCGAGCGCCGTATCCAGCGGCACGGCGGGGCTGCACCTGGCACTCCGGGCGGCGGGCGTCAGCGACGGCGACGAGGTCGTCACGACTCCGCTGTCGTTCGTGGCCAGCGCGAACGTGGTCGTGTACGAGCGCGCCACCCCGGTGTTCGCCGACATCGATCCGGTCACGTTCAACCTCGATCCAGAAGCCGCTGCCGCGGCGGTCACCGAGCGCACCACCGCGCTGCTGCCGGTGCACCTGTTCGGCTACCCGGCAGACCTTGGCGCGTTCGAGCGGCTCGGGCTTCCGATCGTCGAAGACGCCTGCGAAGCGCTCGGCGCGATCGACGCCGACGGTGTGCCGGTCGGGGGCCGCGGACATCCGGCTGTGTTCGGCTTCTACGCCAACAAGCAGATCACGACTGGCGAGGGGGGGATGGTCGCGACCGCCGACGCCGCAGTCAAGGAGCGGATCGACTCCGAGCGCAACCAGGGCCGCGCCCCCGACATGGACTGGCTCGACCACGATCGGCTCGGCTTCAACTACCGCCTGTCGGAGATAGCGTGCGCCCTTGGCCTCGCCCAGCTCGACCACCTCGACGCGCTGATCTCCGGCCGCTCGCGGGTCGCTGCGGCCTACGCCGAGACGCTCGCGGACATCGACGGCGTCGAGCTGCCCTGCCCGGAGCGCGGACGGGTACGCCGCGGCTGGTTTGTGTACGTCGTCCAGCTTCCGCGTGACGTGGATCGCGACTCGACCGTGCGCGCGCTGGCCACGCGAGGCGTTCCGAGCAAGCCGTACTTTCCCGCGGTTCACCTGATGAGCTACTACCGCGAGCAGTTCGGACACAAGGAGGGCGAGTTCCCGGTGTGCGAGGACGTCGCCGCCCGGTCGATCGCGCTGCCGTTCTTCCCCGACATGACCGAGTCCCAGGTAGAGCAGGTGGCCGACTCGGTGCGCGATGTGCTCGGGCGATAATCCGTCGTAAATGTCCCGCTTCGCCGAGCCTCAAGACGCGGCGTTCCGCGCGCTGAACGACTCGCTGTCGTTCGACTGGCGCCTCGGGCCCTACGACGTCCAGCAGTCGCGCGCGCACGCTTCGATGCTCGCCGCGCAGGGCATCATCTCGGATGCCGAACGCGACCAACTACACGCCGCATTGGATCAGGTCGAGCGCGAGCTCGGCGAAGGCAGCTTTCCGTTCGCCGACGGAGACGAGGACATCCACACGGCGATCGAGCGCCGGGTCACCGAGCTCGCCGGCAGGGTCGGCGGCAAGCTTCACACCGCGCGGTCGCGGAACGACCAGGTGGCAACGGATGTCGCAATGTTCGTCCGCGCTCACGCCCACACCGCCGTCGACCGCACGGCCAGGCTGGCAACGACCCTCGCGAATCTCGCCGAAGCGCACCTCGACTGGCCGATGCCCGGCTACACGCACCTGCAGCGCGCCCAGCCGGTCTATCTGAGCCATCACCTGCTCGCGTACTGCTGGATGCTGATCCGCGATCGCAACCGGTTCTCCGCGGTGGTTTCCGCAACCGCCGCGCTGCCGCTCGGCGCAGGGGCGCTCGCCGGCGTGAACTTCGACACCGATCGCGAGCTCGTCGCGCGGGAGCTCGGTTTCGCCGCTGTGGCTGAGAACTCGATCGACGCGGTTTCGAACCGCGACTTCGTCCTCGACTACCTGGCGGCCGCGGCTACCTGCGCGACCCACCTGTCGCGCCTCGGAGCCGAGATCGTGCTGTGGTCAAGCGAGGAGTTCGGCTTCTGCGAGGTCGCCGACGCCTGGGCTTCCGGCTCGTCGATCATGCCCCAGAAGAAGAACCCGGACGCCGCCGAGCTCCTGCGCGCGAAGGCTCCGCGCGTGTCCGCCCACCTCGTCGCCCTCCACGGCGTGCTCCACGGCTTGCCGCTGACCTACAACAAGGACATGCAGGAGGACAAGGAGCACCTGTTCGACGCCGCCGACACGATCGAGCTGTGCATCGACGCCGCCGACGGCATGCTCGGTTCGATTCGCTTCAGCCGGGACAACCTGGCCGCCGCGGCCGCGGACGAGATGCTCGCTGCCACCGACGTCGCCGACCTGCTCGTGCGCCGCGGCATGCCCTTCCGGGAGGCCCACGGCGTGGTCGCGGGCCTGGTCCGCAGCGCGATCGACCAGGACAAGGCACTGTCCGATCTGACGCGCGAAGAGCTCACCCGCCATTCGCCGCTGCTCGACGACGAGTTCTATGCGCTTCTTCAGGACGGCGCATGGCTCGAGACCAAGCGCTCGCACGGCGGGACGAGCCTGCCACGGGTCCGCGAGCAGCTCGAGCGGGCCCGGGCCTCGCTGGCATGAAGCGCGGCTTCTACGACCGCCCCGTCCTCGATGTCGCACGCGACTTGATCGGGTGCGTGGTCTGGCACGGCGGTAGCTCGGGGGTCATCGTTGAAACCGAGGCCTATCACGAATCGGAGCCTGCCTGCCACGCGTTTGTCGGCCTCACCAATCGGACGCGGGTTCTGTTCGGGCCGCCCGGGGTGGCCTACCTGTACCGCTCGTACGGCGTCCACGCTTGCCTGAACGCGGTGTGCGAGCCCGTAGGCGTGGGCGCCGCGGTGCTGATCCGTGCGCTCGAGCCGGTTGAGGGGATCGAACTGATGCGCGAGCGCCGCGGTGTCGAGCGCGTCGAGGACCTGTGCTCGGGTCCCGGCAAGCTGACCGAGGCGTTGGGAATCGGCCTCGAGCTCAACGGCGCCGACCTGCTCCGGGGGCCGGTCGTGATCGTCGGCCGGCCCGACGCATGGCGGGACGTCGCCGTCGTCCCGAGCCGGCGGATCGGAATCACGAAGGCCGCCGAGTTGCCATGGCGCTTCTCGGCGCACGGGAACCGCTTTCTGTCGCGTCCTGAGCTGTCGCGGGCGGAGCGGGTGGAGCAGGCCGCAGCCCGCTAGCCGCCACCGCCGAGACCGGCGCCACCGGAGCCCGAGCCGCCGCTGCCGCCCGACGTGCCGCCTGCGCCGCCGCCACCTCCGGTGGTACCGCCGCCGCCACCGCCGCCTCCGGTCGTGCCGCCGGCGCCGCCGCCACCGCCGGTCGTCCCGCCGCCGCCTCCCGTAGCACCGCCACCAGCACCGGCCGTCCCGCCACCGCCGCCGCCGCCACCGGTTGTCCCGCCGCCCGTGCCGCCGCTCGTCGGCGCTCCGCCGCCGGTCGTACCGCCGCCGGCCGGCGTCGTCGCCGTCGCCGAGGTCGAGCTGCCACCGGAGCCCGAACCGGCCGATGGGACCGCGGGCGCGCTGGTGGTGTCAGTCGACGATGTGCTCGTGATCTTCTGGTGGGGGTTCTCGCTGGCGAGGGTCTGCAGCGCCTGGACCATGAAGTTGTGCCAGATGATCGCCGGGTAGGTGCCGCCCTCGACTGGCGCCCCGTTGTAGTCGGTGGTCATCGGCACGAGCTTGTTCGGGTAGCCGACCCACACCGCCGTCGTCAGCTGCGGAGTCCAGCCTACGAACCAGGCATCGGCGTAGTTGGTGGTCGTCCCGGTCTTGCCCGCGACGTCGACACCCGAGATCGCGGCCGAGGTGCCTGTGCCCGACTGCACGACGCCGGTCAGCATCGAATGGACGACCGACGCGATCGGAGCCGGAAGCACGCGCTCGTATTCCGGCGTGTCGACCACGTTCTTCTGCGGGCACACCGCCGGGCAGTAGATCTGGGCGATGCCGGTCGGACCCTGCTTCGGGGCCCCGAGCGCCGGGTCGAAGACCTTCCGGCCGCCTTCCGCGAACGTCTGGTAGGCGTGCGCCATGTCCAGCGGTGATACCCCGATCTTCAGCCCGCCGAGAATCATCGCGTAGTTGCTGGAGACCGGCGTTCGGATCCCGGCGCGCTTGGCGAACTTGGCGATCTTCTTGGTGCCTACGTTGATTCCGACCTGCGAATACACCGTGTTGTCGGAGACGTCGGTGGCCTCCTGGAGCGTGATCGGGCCGGAGTATATGTTGCCGAAGTTGTGGACGATGAAGTGCTCCTTGCCGCCGCTGTTCGGGACGATGAAGTCCTGTGGCGCGGAGTCGATGATCGAGTCCGGCCCGTACTTCTCGGACTCGAGCGCCATCGCGAGGGTGAACGGCTTGAAGGCCGAGCCCGGCTGGCGCTGAGCCTCGGTGGCAAGGTTGAATGGGAACTGGTTGTAGTCCTCCTGTCCGTTCACGATCGGTCCTCCGACCATTGCGCGAACCTCGCCGGTCTTGTTGTCGATCGCCACCAGCGACGCGCTCGGGAGACCGGAGCCGGACGGGAGCTCTTGCGATATGGCCTGGTCGGCAGCCTGCTGCAGCCCGAGGTCGAGCGTTGTGCGGATCTTCAGGCCGCCGTAGTAGGCGCGGTACTCGGCGACGCTGTCCGGGACTTGACGCTTGCCCAGTCCCACCGCCGCGAGGATCTGCGGACGCAGCCAGCTCGTGAAGTACGGCGCCGCGGCAGGCTCCTGCGGTTGCTGGATCAGCCTCGCGGTCGGAACCGGTTGCTCGATGCCGTCGAGGTACTGAGCGCGCGTGAGGTAGCGCTCCTCGAACATGTCCTTGAGGACGATGTTGCGTCGAGTGGTGGCGGCCTGCTTGTAGACCAGCGGGTCGAACGCGCTTGGGTCGGCGACCATCCCCGCGAGCAGCGCGGCCTCGTAGGGCTCGAGCACGGATGCGCACGATGGCCGTGGCGCATCTCCGCAACCGGAGCCCTGTTGGCCAGGCGCCACGGCCGAGTTGTAGCCGTGCTGCTTGCCGAAGTACACACGTGCCGCGGACTCCACGCCGTACGCGCCGTTGCCGAAGTAGATCGAGTTCAGGTACTGAGTCATGATCTTGGACTTGGGCCACTCGCGCGTGAGGTGATAGGCGAGCGCGGCCTCGCGGAGCTTCTCGAAGATCGTCCGGTTGTCCTGCTCGGACAACGCGTTCTTGACGAACTGCTCGGCAATCGTCGACGCGCCCTGTGTGGAGCCACCGGTCACGTCGGAGGCGACCGCACGGGCAATCCCCCGCAGGTCGACCCCCGGGTCGCTCCAGAAGCGCCGATCCTCGACGGAGACGATCGCGCGTCGCATCCACGGCGAGATCTGCTGGAACTGGTCGATCGCCTCGTGGTTGGGCGGTGCGAACTGCCCGATCAGATGCCAGTGGTCGTCGTAGAGATAGGAGTTGGCGGCCGCCCGGTACACCTGCCGGTTCTCGATTTGCGGAAGGTCGGAGGCGACGGCCATCATCATCCCGAACACGGTCGAGACGACCCCGAGCGCGCCGAGCCCGATCAGGATCAGCAGCAACCGAAGCTTGCGAACCCGAGGCTTGGTCCGGGGGCCTCGGCGCCTGCGCCAGAACCATCCGCGAGTCGACCTCGGCCCGCGTCCGTTCCCTCGTCGCCCTCCGTTTCCGCCGCTGCGCCCGTTTCCACTGCGGCGCCCGCTTCCGCCGCGGCTTCCGTTTCCATCGCCCCCGGTCCGGCTTCGGGACGTTTCGGGCGCGACCGGACCGTTCGGCTGATCGCCGTGTGTCGGGGTTTCGACGTCGTCGATCATGCGAATGGGGGTGCTCGCGCCGGGCCGATCCGACGGCTTCGACGCGCAGCGAGACGTAGCGGCAACAGAGGTCCCGCGGCGGCGAGAGTCTAGCATTGGCCCGGATGGATTCCGAGGCCCGGACGGCGCCCGCCCTACAGGCTGAACCATCCGCCTCGAGTCCTGCCGAGGCGGCAGCCTGGCTTGCGCGAAACGCCGTTGACAGCCTCCCCGAGGGGGCGCTGGAGCAGAAGCTGGCGGCCGGCCGACCGCTGCGGGTGAAGCTCGGGATCGACCCGACCGCGCCCGACATTCACCTCGGCCACACGGTGGTCCTCCAAAAGCTCCGCGAGTTCCAGGACCTCGGCCACGAGGTCGTGTTGATCATCGGCGACTACACCGCCAGGGTCGGAGATCCCAGCGGGCGCTCGGCCACCCGGCCAGCGCTGTCGAGCGCGGAGATCGACGCGAACGCCCGGACGTTCACCGAGCAGGCGTTCACCGTGCTCGACCCCGCTCGCACGACGGTCCGGTTCAACGGCGAATGGCTCGACATGTCGATGGAGCAGCTGTTCCACCTGGCGCGCATCCCCACCGTCAGCCAGCTGCTCGAGCGCGACGATTTCGCCAAGCGGTTTGCCACCCACACGCCGATCTCGGTGCTCGAGCTCCTGTATCCGCTACTCCAGGCCTACGACTCGGTGGCGATCCGCGCCGACGTCGAGCTGGGGGGGACCGATCAGAAGTTCAACCTGCTCCTCGGGCGTGACATCCAGCGCCACTACGACGTGCCCGAGCAGGCGATCCTGACGACGCCGATCCTGCCCGGTACCGACGGCGTCCAGAGGATGGCCAAGTCGCTCGGGAACTACATCGGCGTCACCGAGTCGCCCGACGATATGTACGGCAAGACCCTCAGCATCCCGGACGACGCGCTCGAGACCTGGTACCAGCTACTCCTGGGTACCGATCCGCCGGCGGATCTCGGTCCCCGGGACGCCAAGCGGGCGCTCGCCCGGGAGCTCGTCACCCGCTTCCACGGGCCCGAAGCGGGTGACGCGGCCGAGCGCGAGTTCGACCGCATTCACATCGACCGCCTCCCGCCCGAGGAGATGCCGACCGTCAGCTGGCCGGCCGATCAGCCCGAGGTGCACCTGCCGGCGCTGCTCGAGCGGGCCTTCGGGGTGTCGCGGTCGGATGCGCGACGCAGCCTCGCTCAGGGCGGCGTGAAGCTCGACGGCGAGACGATCGGGAACGGCGCGCTGGACCTGCCGGCCGCCGAGGTCGACGGCAAGATCCTTCAGCTCGGCAAGCGCCGGTTCGCGCGCGTACGGGTGGAGTAAGCGAGTGGCCGTCCACGGCGGGCTGCTTCGGCTCGAGACGCCTGGCAACGGGGACATCGTCGACATCACCCCGGGCGTGGCCAGCGTCGTCAACACCGCGGGCGTCGATCGGGGCGTGGCGAGCGTGTTCGCCACCGGGTCGACCGTCGCCGTGACGACGATGGAGTACGAGCCCGGCGGCGTCCACGACCTTCAGGCGCTGCTCGACCGCCTGATCCCCAGCGCCGGCGACTACGAACACAACCGCCTCAACTCCGACACGAACTCCCATGCCCATCTCCGCGCCGCTGTGATCGGGCCGTCCGAGACGATCCCGATCGTCGACGGCCGGCTGACGCTCGGGACCTGGCAGCAGGTCGTGCTGATCGACTTCGACGACCGTCCCCGCCAGCGAGTCGTAACCGTCCAGGTGCTGTCGTAGACGCCGAGACGCCCGTCCCGCCCGGCCACAGCTGCGCGATCGAGGCGCGGCGCCGCGGACCGGGCCGGCTGTCTCGCCGCCCGGTCCCGACCGGTCGCGCCGCGGCCCCTCGGCCGACGCGGCCTACGGCCCGGGCCGGGCGCAAAGCGGCCTGAGGCCTCACGCGCTACCCTCAGTGCAGCCGGCGAGCACGCCCCTCGCTACGTGGCGATTGTGGCGCTATACTCACCGGTCCGCTCCAAGACCGGAAACGTTCTTGGACGCGCCCTGGGGAGGAACCCCTCCCGAAGAGGTGCGACGGTCTTTGAAAACTCAACAGCATGCGCACTCTTCGACCGAACCCTCGGTCGAGATGTGTGTCCAGGTTCGACGCCGTCGCTCTGCCGGTCCTTCGTGGGCCGCGAGATGACGGTGCCAGATTGAAAACCCCGTCTTGCGTCCCGGGATCCGTGGTGTACATCGGATCCCCTTGTGTGGACGCAGGGGCCTGATCCCACCAGCGGACAGGCCCGGGTCCACCCACCACGCTAGGTGGGAGTGTCCGCTCCGGCGGAACCGGACCTCGACGACTCTTTGTGAAGCGGGTCGCTTCGGCGGCCCGTCTCAGCAGTTCTTCACGGAGAGTTTGATCCTGGCTCAGGACGAACGCTGGCGGCGTGCCTAACACATGCAAGTGGAGCGACGAACCAGGCTTCGGCCTGGGGCAAAGCCGCGAACGGGTGAGTAACACGTGGGTAACCTGCCCCGATGATTGGGACAACCCGAGGAAACTCGGGCTAATACCGAATGTGCCCTCCGGCCATAAGGCCGCTGGGGAAAGGAAGCTTCGGCCTCCGCATCGGGATGGGCCCGCGGCCCATTAGCTTGTTGGTGAGGTAACGGCTCACCAAGGCGACGATGGGTAGCTGGTCTGAGAGGACGATCAGCCACACTGGGACTGAGACACGGCCCAGACTCCTACGGGAGGCAGCAGTGGGGAATCTTGCGCAATGCGCGAAAGCGTGACGCAGCAACGCCGCGTGGGGGAAGAAGGCCTTCGGGTTGTAAACCCCTTTCAGTTGGGACGAAGCTCCGCCGGTGAATAGCCGGTTGGAGTGACGGTACCTTCAGAAGAAGCCCCGGCTAACTACGTGCCAGCAGCCGCGGTAATACGTAGGGGGCTAGCGTTGTCCGGAATCATTGGGCGTAAAGAGCGTGTAGGCGGCTCGGTAAGTCCGCTGTAAAAGTCCAGGGCTCAACCCTGGAAAGCCGGTGGAAACTGTCGGGCTAGAGTCCGGAAGAGGCGAGTGGAATTCCTGGTGTAGCGGTGAAATGCGCAGATATCAGGAGGAACACCAATGGCGAAGGCAGCTCGCTGGGACGGTACTGACGCTGAGACGCGAAAGCGTGGGGAGCAAACAGGATTAGATACCCTGGTAGTCCACGCTGTAAACGATGGGCACTAGGTGTGGGGGGTGTCGACTCCCTCCGTGCCGACGCTAACGCATTAAGTGCCCCGCCTGGGGAGTACGGCCGCAAGGCTAAAACTCAAAGGAATTGACGGGGGCCCGCACAAGCAGCGGAGCATGTGGTTTAATTCGACGCAACGCGAAGAACCTTACCTGGGCTTGACATGTTCCTGACAGCCGTGGAAACACGGTCTCCCTTCGGGGCAGGATCACAGGTGGTGCATGGCTGTCGTCAGCTCGTGTCGTGAGATGTTGGGTTAAGTCCCGCAACGAGCGCAACCCCCGTCGCATGTTGCCAGCATTTAGTTGGGGACTCATGCGAGACCGCCGGTGACAAACCGGAGGAAGGTGGGGATGACGTCAAGTCATCATGCCCCTTATGTCCAGGGCTACACACGTGCTACATTGGCGCGTACAGAGGGTTGCGATACCGCGAGGTGGAGCGAATCCCTTAAAGCGCGTCTCGGTTCGGATTGCAGGCTGAAACCCGCCTGCATGAAGGCGGAGTTGCTAGTAATCGCGGATCAGCACTGCCGCGGTGAATACGTTCCCGGGCCTTGTACACACCGCCCGTCACACCATGGGAGTGAGCAACACCCGAAGCCGGTGGCCTAACCCTTTTGGGAGGGAGCCGTCGAAGGTGGGGCTCGCGACTGGGGTGAAGTCGTAACAAGGTAGCCGTAGCGGAAGCTGCGGCTGGATCACCTCCTTTCTAGGGAGCCCTTTATGGGCAGCGATCGCCTCGAGCGATCAGCTCTAGCAATGTCGACCGGGCCTGGCAGGCCGCGCATACGGGTTTCGCGCCCGAGTGATGCGGTTCGCATGCTGTTGAGTTTTGAGAGACCGGCTCGCCGCCGGCGCTCGTAGACCACGGTCCGCGGGCATTGGCTGCGAGCGCGCCTCTTCTCGGACCTTGAAAACTGCACAGTAGCCAATGACACGGGTATCGGGTAATCGCCTAGCGGCGATTACCTTTGAGAAATCTTCGATTTCTCTGATGCGAATCCCGCGAGGGATTCGCCTCGATCAACCGTCAAGATAGTAAGGGCACACGGTGGATGCCTTGGCACCAAGAGTCGATGAAGGGCGTGAACGGCTGCGATAAGCCGCGGTGAGGCGCTGAATGGCCAGTGACCCGCGGATGCCCGAATGGGGAAACCCAGCGTCGGTAATGCGACGTTATCCCGCGCTGAACACATAGGCGTGGCGAAGACAAGCGGGGGAAGTGAAACATCTCAGTACCCCGAGGAAAGGAAATCAAACGAGACTCCCTGAGTAGTGGCGAGCGAAAAGGGAAGAGCCCAAACCTGGCGTGTGTAAGCGGCCACGCGTTGCACGTTGGGGGTTGTAGGGCGCCTGGTCCGGAGTGTGGCTGCTCCGGCAGAAGTTACAAAACTGCGTGATAGTCGAAGCGTGTGGAACCACGCACCACAGAGGGCAATCGTCCCGTAGACGAAATTGCGCAGACTTCTGCAGGCGTTCCTGAGTAAGTCCGCACCCGTGAAACGCGGACTGAATCTGGGGGGACCACCCTCCAAGGCTAAGTACTACTTGGTGACCGATAGCGGACTAGTACCGTGAGGGAAAGGTGAAAAGTACCCCGGAAGGGGAGTGAAATAGTACCTGAAACCGCGTGCCTACAAGCGGTGGGAGCGGCCTTGTGCCGTGACCGCGTGCTTTTTGCATAACGAGCCGGCGAGTTACTCGTCTGCGGCAAGGTTAAGCGATGAGCGGAGCCGTAGCGAAAGCGAGTCCGAATAGGGCGACATAGTCGTAGGCGGTAGACCCGAAGCTGAGCGAGCTACCCATGGGCAGGTTGAAGCGGGGGTAAGACCTCGTGGAGGACCGAACCGACCTAGGTTGAAAACTGGGCGGATGACCTGTGGGTCGGAGTGAAAGGCTAATCAAGCTCAGTGATATCTGGTTCTCTCCGAAATATATTTAGGTATAGCCTCGGATAAATTCCGTGGCGGCCGTAGAGCACTGTTTGGACTAGGGGCCCTACCAGGTTACCGACTTCAGGCAAACTCCGAAGACCGTCACGGTTACTCCGGGAGTCAGTTGCTGGGGGATAAACTTCAGCGTCAAGAGGGAAACAGCCCAGACCGCCAGCTAAGGTCCCTAAGTACTAGCTAAGTGGGAAACGATGTTCGAATGCAGAGACAACCAGGAGGTTGGCTTAGAGGCAGCCATCCTTGAAAGAATGCGTAACAGCTCACTGGTCAAGTGTTCGAGCGCGGACAATGTAACGGGGCTCAAGCTAGTCACCGAAGCTGCGGGTGCGTGAACCTTCGGGTTCGCGCGCGGTAGGAGAGCGTTCCGGCGCCCGAGAAGCGGCGGCGTAAGCCAGCCGTGGAGGCGGCGGAAGTGAGAATGCCGGCATGAGTAACGAAAGAGGGGTGAGAATCCCCTCCGCCGATTGCCCAAGGGTTCCTGAGTAAAGTTCGTCTGCTCAGGGTCAGTCGGGACCTAAGGCGAGGCCGAAAGGCGTAGTCGATGGCCAACGGGTTGATATTCCCGTACCACGTCGCTTCTGTTTGACCGATGGGGGGACGAGGAAGGCTATGGGATCCCAGGCGATGGTCGTCCTGGGCTAAGCATGTAGGGGTGGCTCTAGGTAAATCCGGAGCCGCATAACCTGAGGTGCGAATGCAGCTGGCTCTAAGCCGGCGAGTCCCGGAAGCCCTGCCTCCAAGAAAAGCCTCTAGGGAGGAAGCGCGTGCCCGTACCAAAACCGACACAGGTGGGCAAGTGGAGAACACTAAGGTGATCGAGATAACCCTCGTTAAGGAACTCGGCAAAATCGCCCCGTAACTTCGGGATAAGGGGCGCCCCAGTAGGGTGAACCTCCTCGCGAGGGGAGCCCGAGAGGGCCGCAGTGAATAGGTTCAAGCGACTGTTTACCAAAAACACAGGTCTCTGCTAAGTCGTAAGACGACGTATAGGGGCTGACGCCTGCCCGGTGCCGGAAGGTTACGTGGAGGTGTTAGGGGCAACCCGAAGCACCGAAGCTAAGCCCCGGTAAACGGCGGCCGTAACTATAACGGTCCTAAGGTAAATCGTTGCCCACCACACTGGTAACAGTGTGGATTGCATTCGGCTATATGCTGGAAAACCCGAGTATCCGTCCGGTACTCGCCCTACACTTCGGTGGTGGGCAGTGACAATTCGAACGGTGCGGAAAACCAGCAGGAAAGGCTGAGGCAGGAAGGCTGGGTTATTGGTTTTGTAGACGGAGAAGGATGCTTCTCGATCGGCTTCATCCGCCAGAGCGGTGGGGCGGGCCGAAGCGGCTACAGAACCGGCTACCAGGTGGCTCATGAGTTTGCGGTGACGCAAGGCGCACAAAGCGTGTCTTGCTTACACGAGCTCGAGAGCTTCTTCGGGGTGGGCCAGGTACTCGCTAACAAGCGGTACGACAACCACCGCGAGCACCTGTATCGCTACGTGGTGCGCCGGCGGGCGGATCTGATCGCGACGATCATTCCGTTCTTCCACGCTCATCCGTTGCATTCGTCTAAGCACCTCAACTTCGAGAAGTTCGCGAAGTGTGTCGAAATGATCGAGTCGGGCCGCCACCTCACTGTTGAGGGGCTCGCTGAGATCGTTGAGATCGCGGAAACGATGAACCGCCAAAAACCCAGGACCGACCTACTCAGAATCCTCAGAGGCCATACGCCGAACATCCATGACACTGGATGATGAGATGGTCCCGTCTGCATGGCGACATGCAGGGAAGGCGTGCGTGTACACGAGGACGCGCCATCCGCCACCGTTCACGGTGGTAAGAGCTCAAGCGAAATTCCTTGTCGGGTAAGTTCCGACCTGCACGAATGGCGTAACGACTTGAACGCTGTCTCAACGAGGGGCTCGGTGAAATTGCAGTCTCGGTGAAGATGCCGAGTACCCGCGGCTAGACGGAAAGACCCCGTGAACCTTTACTACAACCTGGTATTGGGGTTCGATGCATCTCGCTCAGGATAGGTGGGAGCCTTGGAAGCGCCGGCTGCGGCTGGCGTGGAGGCAACCTTGAGATACCACCCTTGGTGTATTGGATCTCTAACAGTGCGCCGTGAATCCGGGCGCTGGACAGTGACAGGCGGGTAGTTTGACTGGGGCGGTCGCCTCCCAAAATGTAACGGAGGCGCGCAAAGGTTCCCTCAGCACGGTCGGAAATCGTGCGTAGAGTGTAAAGGCAGCAAGGGAGCTTGACTGCGAGACCGACAGGTCGAGCAGGTGCGAAAGCAGGCCTTAGTGATCCGGCGGTAGCAAGTGGAAGCGCCGTCGCTCAACGGACAAAAGGTACTCCGGGGATAACAGGCTTATCGGGCCCAAGAGTCCACATCGACGGCCCGGTTTGGCACCTCGATGTCGGCTCGTCGCATCCTGGGGCTGAAGTAGGTCCCAAGGGTTGGGCTGTTCGCCCATTAAAGCGGTACGCGAGCTGGGTTCAGAACGTCGTGAGACAGTTCGGTCCCTATCTGCCGTGGGCGTTGGAGAATTGAGAGGATTCGTCCCTAGTACGAGAGGACCGGGACGAACGCACCTCTGGTGTATCTGTTGTCCTGCCAAGGGCACCGCAGGTTAGCTACGTGCGGATCGGATAACCGCTGAAAGCATCTAAGCGGGAAGCCGGCCTCAAGATGAGTTCTCCCATCCCCTTGAGGGAGTAAGACCCCTGGAAGATCACCAGGTTGATAGGCCGGATCTGGAAGAGTGGTGACACTCGTAGGAGACCGGTACTAATGGGTCGAGGGCTTGACGGATATTTTGATATCCGTGCATTGGCACTGTGTAGTTTTGAAGGCCCGAGGAGGGCGCTGGTCTCTACCGGTTTCCGGTGGCTATTGCGAGGGGGAAACACCTCTTCCCATTCCGAACAGAGCAGTTAAGCCCCTCAGCGCCGATGGTACTTGGCCCGCAAGGGCCTGGGAGAGTAGGTCGCCGCCGGTTTATTTTCACTGCGGTACACAGCGAGCATTCACAGGAACTTGACGAGGCAGGACCTAATCAAGTTCCTCCGCGCCAACCCCCAGGTGGTGGCGCTGCTCGTCATTTGCCTCGTGCTGGGCATCGGCACGTTCCTGGTCGTGCTCTACGGCCTCGTGACGGCGCCCACGGACAAGACGACCGGTGAGCCCAGCGGGGCAATTTTGGGCGCGCACGCCACCATCCAGGCGCTCCTTTCGACGCTTGGCGTTTAGCCGGCCTCGACCGCCGGCTCGGGCCTCGACCGCCTGCCTGGCGAGTTAGAGCGCGGCATTCGTCGGGCCCACTCGAGGCCGGGCCCACGCCGAACGAACCTGACGTTGCCGGCGGATTCGATGGCAACGATCGCTTGAGAACCTCCTGCGAGAACCACAACCGGTCCTCGTGCCGGCGCGGCCCGCCACATCGGCCGGTGAGCGAGCTCGCGCGGTGGGTGACAGGCGACGCGCGTGACGACAGACCTCCCAGGCTCCGGCGTCCCGCAGTGGGGTATCGCGTCTCGTTCGGATGGGCTTTCGGCCTCGCAATGGGCTTGTCGGCCTCGCCGCGGGCTTGTAAGGCCTCGCGGGCGGGCTCTCCCGGGCTCCTAAGGCCCTCGTCGGCTCGCCGGCCAGATTTCTGCCCGCGGCGGCCGGCGATCCGTTTACGGCTGGCGCATCACCTCGCTTCGGTCGCCACCGGCCGGCGTGGACCGGACAGGGCAGAGGCAGTGGGCAGCTGGGGGCTTGACGCTACCGGCGCGGCGCTCGCGCTCCCAGCGGAGCGGGCGGCGATGCGGGTGCATGGCCCAAGGCTCGAGATCGAGTTGCGCGTCATCCGGTGGGTCGCCGAGGAAGTCGTCGACGAGCGCCATCCAGGCGCGCAGGCGGGTCTTCGAAGACTGGAACATATGTTCGAGACCCTAGGAGGTGGGTCGGACGGAATGGGTCGGCTGTTGCAGGGAAAAACCCGGGCGCTTCATAACGCCGGCGAAGGACCGGACGGAGCGCTCCATAACGCTGTTGGGAGGGCGGATTCGGGCTGGCCGAGGACGCGGATCGGCCCTTGAGGACGGCCGAAACGCGGGCGGCTAATCCACAACCGGACTGGGGTGCTTGGGCTCGTACAGCCCGAGCTCGCCACCGCCGGGCAACGCTATCGACGTGACCGACCCCCACCGCTCCTCGGCAATCGGGCGGCTGAACTCGACGCCCTTGTGTCGGAGCTCATCGACGGTGGCCTGGATGTCGTCACACATCAGATACAGCTCGCATGAGCCGGCGCCGTCGGTGGGATGGGCCGCGACCTCGGCCGGGGGAAGAGCGAAGATCAGCCATCCGCCGCCGACGTCGACCGAGGGCAGCTCGAGCACATCCCCAAGGAACGCGCGCACGCCGTCTGCGTCCTGGCTGTAGATGATCGCGTGCGTCCCGGTGATCACGTGGCGTGCGTCCCGGAGATCACGTGGCGTGCGTCCCGGAGATCACGTCGCCTGCGTCCCGGAGATCACGTCGCCTGCGTCCCGGTCATCAAGGGCTCACGCGGCCGAGCCGAGCGTCGACCACACTTCGATCTTGGTGGCGACCCGGTTGACGACGTCGGTCGTGAATTCGCTGGTGGTGGCGTTGCCCCCGAGGTCGGGCGTCTTGACTCCGGATCCGATCGCCTCGAGCGCGGCCTCGTAAATGGCCCGCGATGCGCGCTCGGCGGCCGGCCCGTGACGGTCGGCGGCGTGGCGGAGCAGGGCGCCGCAGGCCAGGATCATCGCGAGTGGATTGGCGAGATCCTTACCCTCGAGCGCCGGCGCGGTGCCGTGGGGCGCCTCGGCCATCGCCACCGTGGTCTCGTACGTCTCGTTGTCGAACGCCAGGAGGACGGACTCGGCGCCGGCGATCGAGCCGAACATCGGAAGCACGAGATCCGACAGGCAATCGCCGTCGCGGTTGAGCGCCGGGATCACGAGTGCAGTATCGGGGGCGCCCGACATCAGTCCGGCATAGGTGGCGTCGATCAGCACCGGCTCGTACGCGATACCCACATGCCGGGCGGCAGCCGCGTCCATCTCCTCCTTCAGCATCCCCTCGTACACGGGCGACACCGTCCACTTCGGCCCGCCGTAGACGCGGGCGTTCATCTTCGCCGCGGTTCGGAACGCGTACTCCGCAACGGCGCGGCACGTCGAGCGCGTGATCTTCTCGGTCCGATAGGCGATCTCCGACGGATCTCCGGGATCGCCCTCTCGCCACTGCTTGGCCCCGTAGGCATCGTCGACGGCCATCCGAACGACAGAGATCGGGTAGTGGACGCCGGCGATCGGGGCGACGCCAGGAAGGCGGCGCCCGGTCCGGACGATCACCTTCCCGTCGACCGCCTCGCGCAGAATGCGGTTCGGCGAGCCGACGTCGTCCTTGCCCTCGGGAGTGATGGTCGCGGCCTTGAGCCCGAGGCCGGCCTCGCACATTGCCTGGGCGGCCTCGCTGACGACCCCGTTCGCCGTGGCGCGCCGATTCTCCAGCGATAAATCGAAGCGCTGGAGCTCCAGATCCAGCCCAAGCAGCGCCGGATCGAGCAGCCGAAGGGACTGCTCGAGCAGCTCCTGCCCCGTCTGGTCACCTTCGAGAACTGCGATCTTGACCGCGTCGGCCATGCCGGCGGACCATAGCCGACGGTGCGCACCCGGGCGGCGACCGAGTGGCGACCTGGCGGCGACCGAGTTGGCCGGTTGAGAGATGGCGGGAGGCTGGGCAGGGGTCGGTCGAGTCACGCCGCTCGATGGGCCCGAAAGCCGCCACTGGGTAGGCCCAAATCACGTCGCGGCGTCTGTCCGAATTCGGACGTACGCGCGCGTACGGTCGCGTCGAGCACCCGCCAAGTTGCGGGTACCTTCTCGGAGCGTCTCGCGTTGCGTCCGGCAAGCGAGACGCCCAAATCCGAGCAGACACGATGTAGGTGGCAAGGCCGCTGGAGCATCCGGGCCGGCTCGACCCAGTTACAAGCGCCCGCGTCTGCCGGCGAGCGCCGCAATGAGTCACCTGCGAACGCTTCTGATCGGAGACGTATGACGAACCTCGAGGAGACCCTCGGCGCTCCCGCCGATCCCCGTGCGCAAGGGCCGGTCGTGCCTTCGGAAGGGCTGGTCGTGCCTTCGCAAGAGCCGATCGCGCCGACGCAAGAGCCGATTCGGCTCTCGGTGGTCATCCAAGACCTGCCCGAGGGCACCGTGATTGCAGTCGGTGGCGAACTCGATCTGCTGACTGCTCCTCAGCTCGCGGCCGCGGTCGACCCGATCCTCGCCGTGGAACACCGCCACATCGCGATCGACCTCACCGCGACCTCGTTCATGGACTCGGCTGGGGTTCACGCCCTCGTCAACACAAGCAACCGGGCGCGTCGGCGTTTCGCGGTGATCTGCCCCGCCGGAACGGTGCGGCGCACGATCGAGCTGATCGGGCTTGCCGAGCCGCTGTGCGTCGTCGACAGCCTCGATGAATACAGGCGGCGCAGAGCCGGCTCCTGACCCGGATCTCCCGATGCCCCAAGTTTCGGACTCTGCGTCCGGGGGCACCATCGCCACCAGGAGGGCGCAGCCGATGAAACATAGAGCAGACCACGCGACGCTCGGTCGCTCACTGCGCCCGCGAGGCCCGATTCACCTCGATCTGAGCACGCGCCAGGCGTCGGAGGCGACCGTCATCACAGTGACGGGGGAGCTCGACGTCCTAACCGCCCGCCGGCTCACGCCGGAGCTGGACGACATCGTTCGCAGGATGGACGGCGATGTCGTGATCGACCTGAGCCAGGCCGAGTTCATCGATTCGTTCGGGCTGACCGTCCTGATGAATACCCATCGCCGCCTCGCGCGCCAGGGGCGGGCGCTTACGGTTATCTGCGGTGAGGGCCCGGTGCGCCGCGCGATCGAGTTCGCGCGCCTGCTCGAGCCGCTCGGCGTCGTCCCGAGCCTCGCCGAGTACAAACAGCGCCGCAACAGCGCCTAGGACGACGCACTGCCGGCGGGCATCAGCTCGTCCTGCCGCTCGGCCAGCGCCCCGATCACGATCGTCAGGTGCTCGTCGAAGTCGACCCCGAGTTCCTCGGCGCCGTGCACGAGCTCCTCTCGGTTGACCGCCGCGGCAAAGCTGGGCTGACGAAGCTTCTTCTTGACCGACTTCGGCGTCATTCCCTGCAGCTTCTCCGGCCGCACGTAGGCGACAGCCAGCACAAATCCCGACAGCTCGTCCACCGCAAAAAGCGCCTTCTCCATCGGTGAGTCGCGCGACACACCCAGGAACTCGGCGTGCGACGCGACGGCACGCACGAGCTCGGGCGGATAGCCACGCGCCTCCAATTCGCGCAAGGCATAGCGCGGGTGGCCGTCGTCGAGATTCGGATACCGCTCGTAGTCGAGATCGTGCAACAGCCCCGTCAGCCCCCACAGATCGACGTCGCCGTCGAACCGCGGCGCGTAGGCGCGCATCGCCGCCTCCACGGCCAGCATGTGGCGGCGGAGCGAGTCAGAAGAAGTCCATTCACAAAGGAGGTCCCACGCCTCGTCTCGCGAAAGCTGAACCTGCATGGAGGGAACCCTAGCTGAGCGGATCCGGATCCTCGACGCTCGCGAGGCGGGAGAGCGGGTAGCAGGGGCGAGATCCCCGGCGAAAGCGACCGGACGGCCACCCGGCACGGGTCTGGCGACACGAGAAGGTACGCTGCGGCCCCCTATGGAAAAGTTCGTAATCGAAGGCGGGAGGCCCCTGGCGGGCACTATCACTCCCGCCGGCAATAAGAACGGCGCGCTCCCGATCCTGGCCGCGTGCCTGTTGACTGACGATGAAGTGATCCTGCGCAATGTCCCCAGGATCAGGGACGTGGAGGCAATGACCCTGCTGCTCGAGCAGCTTGGAGCCCGCGTCCAGTGGATTGGCCCCGGTGAGATCTCGATCGACGCCTCGAGCGTCGACAGCTGGGAGGTCGATCGCGAGCTGGCGGAGCGGATCCGCGCCTCGTTCCTGCTCGCGGGTCCACTGCTCGCGCGCTTCGGCCGCGCTCAGATGCCGCCGCCCGGCGGGGACGTGATCGGCCGCCGGCGGCTGGACCCGCACCTCGACGCCTTCCGCGCGCTCGGCGCCACGGTCGACGACGACCGGCACGAGATCCGGCTCGAGGCGCCGCTCGGGCTGAGGCCTTGCGACTTCCTGATGGACGAGCCCTCGGTGATGGCCACCGAGAACGCGCTGATGGCCGCGGCGCTCACCCGGGGGCCGACCGTGATCCGCAACGCCGCGTCCGAGCCGCACGTCCAGGACCTCGCCCGGATGCTCTCCGCGATGGGCGCGCAGATTGACGGCATCGGCTCGAACGTGATGACGGTGCACGGCGTCGGCAGCCTCCGGGGCTGCACCCATGGCATCGCCCCCGACCACATCGAGATCGGCTCCTTCATGGCGCTCGCCGGCGTCACCGGCGGCGAGCTCATCGTCAAGGACACCGTTTCCGAGGACCTGCGGATGATTCGCCTCGTGTTCGACCGCCTCGGCCTGCGCACCGAGGTGCGCGGCGCCGACATCATCGTCCCCGGCAACCAGGAACTCGTGATACGCAACGACAAGGGCGATCACACGCCGAAGGTGCAGGACGGCCCGTGGCCGGCGTTCCCGGCCGACCTGACGAGCGTCGCGCTGGCCCTCGCCACCCAGGCGCAGGGGTCGGTGATGATCCACGAGTGGATGTTCGAGAACCGGCTGTTCTTCGTCGACAAGCTCGTGCTGATGGGCGCGTCGATCACGATCTGCGATCCGCACCGCGCGATGGTGGTCGGGCCGCGCCGCCTGCATGGCCAGCGCGTCGACTCGCCCGACATCCGCGCCGGGATGGCGATGCTGATTGCCGCGTTCGCGGCCGACGGAGTCACCGAGATTGGCAACGTCCGCCATATCGACCGCGGCTACGAGCGCATCGACGAACGGCTACGGGACCTCGGCGCCCGGATCGAGCGCGAGGAGGACGTGCCGGTCTCAGTCTGATCGCGACCGCCCGGCCCGCACTCAGCGAGCCGTGAGCGAGCCGTAACTGACACATTCCCGGGCGATGGTCGATCGCATCCCCAGCGGAACGCGCGACTTCCTGCCCGACGAGATGCGCGAGCTCCGCGCGATGACCGACCGCGTCCGGGAAGTGTTCGAGCGTGCGGGCTACGGCGAGGTGTACACGCCGGCGCTCGAGTACGAGGGCACGTTCGATCGTGCCGACATGAACGCGAGCCGCCCGGCCTACCGGATGTTCGACGAACAGGGTCACGTGCTCGTGCTCCGTTCGGACATGACGGTCCCGATCGCCCGGGTGGTCGCGACGCGGTATCGCGAAGCCGAGCCGCCGCTCCGCTTCTGTTACTTCGCGCACGCCTATCGCGGGGTCAGTCCGCAGCGCGGTCAGTCGCGCGAGTTCCTCCAGGCCGGAATCGAGCTGATCGGCGCCGAGAGCCCCGAGGGCACCGCCGAGGTCCTCACGGTCCTGTGCAACTCCCTCGATGCGGCGGGTCTCGAGACCTACCGAGTCGGGCTCGGCGACGCCTCGCTGTACCCGACCCTGCTCGACGGTTTGAACGTCGACCCGGCCCGCCGCGAGCACATCCTCACCGAGCTCGTCGACGGGGATTTCGTCGGTCTCGAGCGCGAGATCGCGGAGCTCGGCGTCGATCCGGCCCACGCTGAGGTCCTCCTGCGCGCGCCCCGCACGCGAGGCGGCCCCGCGGTGCTCGAGGACCTCGAGGGCCCGCTCCACACCGCGGTGACAGGCATGCGGGCCGTGCACGCGCTGCTCGAGCCGAGCGTCGCGGACCGGATCATCTTCGACCTCGGACTGGTGCGGAGCCTCGGCTACTACACCGGCGCGATCTTCCAGGTCTACGACCCCGCCTACGGCGTGCCGATCGGGATCGGCGGGCGCTACGACGAGCTGCTCGGGCGGTTCGGGCGGCCGCTGCCCGCGGTCGGGTTCGCGCTGAACGTGGAGCGGCTGCACATCGCGCTCACGAGTGAAGAGCGCGGCCGATGAGCGAGCTGCGGATCGCGGTTCCTCGCGGCGCGCTGTTCACCCAGACGCTCGACCTGCTTGACCGGCTCGGACTCGACACCGGCGAGGTACGCGACAACGACCGGAAGCTCCTGTTCGATGAGGCCGGCATCATCACGATGCGGCCCTCGGACGTTCCCACTTATGTCGAGGCCGGCGCCGCTGACCTTGGGATCACGGGCAAGGACGTGCTGCTCGAGCAGTCCGAGCGCGAGCTGTACGAGCTCGTCGACCTCGGGTACGGCCAATGCACGATGGTGCTCGCGACGGTCGCCGGCACGGATCCGGCGGCCGAGGCGCTCAGACGCCTCGGCGTGGTCCGGATCGCCACCAAGTACCCGCGGATCGCCACGCGCTACTTCCTCGAGACCGGGCGCCAGGCGGAGATCGTCGAGGTCAAGGGATCGGTCGAGTTGGCGCCGCTGACCGGGCTCGTCGAGGGCATCGTCGACCTCACCGCGAGCGGCGCGACGCTGCGTGAGAACGGTCTTGTCGTGCGCGAGGAGATCGCTCGGAGCACGGCCCGCCTGATCGCGAACCCTGTGGCCCACAAGCTCAAGGCGAATACGATCGACGCGCTGCTGGAGCGGCTCGATGCGGTGTGAGCGTCTTGCGCTGAGCGGCGCCGACGACACCACCGGCGTGGCGGCCGAAATCCGCAAGCTGGTGCCGCCTCCGGAGTCGGTCCGCGATGGGGTCGCGCTGATCATCGCCACCGTGCGCGCGGGCGGCGACCGGGCCATCCGCGACTACTCGCGGACGCTGGACACCGGTGGCCGCGAGCCGCTGGCGCTGCTGGTCAGAGACGACGAGCTCGACGCGGCCGCGGCCGCGCTCGACCCGGACGTGCGCCGCGGGATCGAGCGCGCGATCCGGAACGTGGAAGCCGTCGCCGCGGCATGGGGCGACCGTGCAAAGGAGGTCGTCGTGCTCGGGGAGAACCGGGTGATCCTCCGCCGCACGCCTGTCGACCGCGCGGCGTTGTACGTACCCGGCGGCCGCGCCCCGTACCCGAGCACGGTCGTGATGGGCACGGTTCCGGCCAGACTCGCCGGGGTGAAGCACATCGCCGTGTGCTCGCCACCGCGCACCGACGGCGACCTCGATCCCGTGGTCCTGGCGGCGTGCCGGCTCGCCGGCGTGGACTCGGTGTACCGGATGGGCGGCGCCCACGCGATCGCCGCGCTCGCGTACGGAACCCAGTCCGTCCCCGCCGTCGACGTGATCGTCGGTCCCGGGAACCTGTACGTCCAGGAGGCCAAGCGCCAGGTGTTCGGGCAGGTGGCGATCGACGGCTTCGCCGGGCCGAGCGACCTGCTCGTGATCGCCACCGGCGACGCGGACCCCGGGCCGCTCGCGCTCGATCTCCTGGCCCAGGCCGAGCACGGCCCCGGCACGCTGGTGGTCGCCGCGTCGGACGCCCCCGGAACCCTCGATGTGTTCGAAGAACGCCTCGCCAGCGCCACCGATACCGGCGCGGTGGCGTGCCTGGTGGCGGCGCCGACGGCGAAACAGCTGATCGCGTTCGCCGAGGCATTCGCCCCCGAGCACCTCCAGCTCGTCGGCCCCGAGGTCGAGGCGCTGGCGGACCACGTCACCCGTGCCGGCTGCCTGTTCGTGGGCGCCGACTCCGGCACCGCGTTCGGCGACTACATCGCGGGCTCCAACCACATCCTGCCGACGAACGGCGCCGCCCGGTTCGCCTCGGGCGTCTCCCCGGAGCACTTCGTCCGACGGTTCAGCGAGGTCCACGTCGAGGCGCCTGCGGAGCTCGCGGAACTCGCGGCCCCGCTCGCCCGCGCCGAAGGGTTCGAGCTCCACGCCCGGTCGATGGAAGCCCGCATTCGGGAGAATGGGCCCCGATGACGCGGATCGGACTGATCGAGCGAAAGACCGGCGAGACCGAGATCAAGGTCAGCCTCGCACTCGACGGCAGCGGCGGCGGCGAGCGCGACACCGGCGTCGGGTTCTTCGACCATATGCTCGACCTGCTCGCGCGCCACGGGCGTCTCGACCTCGGTCTGGAAGCCCGCGGCGATCTCGAGACCGGCGCCCACCACACGGTCGAGGACGTCGGGATCTGCATCGGCCAAGCGCTCGATGAGGCGCTCGGCGACCGCGCCGGGATCGCCCGCTACGGGCAGGCCACAATTCCGATGGACGAGGCCCGCGCCTCGTGCGCGATCGACGTCTCCGGCCGCGGGTTGTGCGCGTTCGAGGCGAGTCTCCCGCCTGGCGCGATCGGCACCTTCGACCACGAGCTCGTCGAGGAGTTCTTTCGCGCGCTGGCGCTGAACGCGAAGCTCACCCTGCATCTGACGATCGAGCGCGGCACCAACGCTCATCACATGATCGAGGCGGCGTTCAAGGCGGCAGCCCGAGCGCTCCGGGCCGCCACGGCGCTGGACGCGACCGAGCGCGGGGTGCCGAGCACGAAGGGGACACTCACGTGACCAGCGTCGTCGTCGTCGACTACGGCATGGGGAATCGTCGCTCGGTCGAGAAGGCGCTCGAGCACGTCGGCGCACGCACTGCCATCACCGGCGACCATGACGAGCTGCGCGCCGCCGATGGGCTGGTGCTGCCGGGAGTCGGGGCGTTCCCGCAGGCGGTGCGCAGCCTCGAACAGCTCGGCCTCCAGGACGTCATCCTCGAATGCGTCGAGCGCGGAACGCCACTCCTTGGCATCTGCCTCGGCATGCAGTTGCTGCTCGACTCCTCGGAGGAGATGGGCGGCGCGGCCGGGCTCGGGCTGATCCACGGCGAGGTCACCCGCTTACAGGCCCGGGGCCTGCGGATGCCGCACATCGGGTGGAACGAGGTGCGGCTCGAGCGCGCCTCGAGCCTGACCGACGACCTGCCGCCCGGCGGCTGCGCGTTCTACCACGTGCACTCGTTCGCGGCGCGGCCGAGCGACCCCGAAGCCGTCGTCGGCACCACCGAGTACGGCGAACGGTTCCCGACGATCGTCGCTCGGGAAAACGTGTTCGGCGTCCAGTTCCACCCCGAGAAGTCCTCGCGCAACGGGCTGAGCATGCTCCACGACTTCGTGGGGATCTGCGCGGGCGTGCGCGCATGATTCTGCTGCCCGCGATCGACATGCTCGAGGGCAAGGCCGTCCGCCTGACTCGCGGCGAGTTCGACCAGAGCACGGTGTACGACGCCGACCCGCTCGACGCCGCCCGGCGATGGGTGAATGACGGCGCGCGGAGATTGCACATCGTCGACCTCGACGGCGCGCGCAGTGGCGCCCCGGTCAATCTCGAGCACGTCCGGCGTATCGCCGCGGACGTCGACGTGCCGATCCAGGTCGGGGGCGGGATGCGGACGATCGAGTCGGTCCGGGACGTCGTGAACGCCGGCGCCAACCGCGTCGTGATCGGGACCGCCGCGTACACCGACATCGACTTCCTCGACGAGGCGATCGCCGAGCTCGGGGACCGCGTCGTGGTCTCCATCGACGCCCGCGCGGGGAAGCTCGCGGGTGCGGGCTGGACCGAGCAGACGGACATCCCGATCGAGGCGGTGATCGAGCGCCTCAGCGCGCGCGGCGTCCAGCGGTTCGTGTACTCGAGCATTGACCGCGACGGGATGCTCGAAGGTCCCGACCTCGACGGCGCCCGGCGCGTCGCCGAGGCCGTGCGCGGCACCTACGCGTATTCGGGCGGGGTGTCGACCCTGGACGATCTGCGCGCTCTAGTCGAGCTCAGGGAGGTCAATCTGAGCGCGGTGATCGTTGGCAAGGCCCTCTACGAGGGTCGGTTCACGGTCGCCGAGGGCCAGGCCGTGCTCGACGGCTGATGCACTACAAGCGCGTCATCCCGTGCCTCGACGTCGATCGCGGTCGCGTGGTCAAGGGTGTCGGGTTCGTCGACCTGCGCGACGCCGGCGACCCTGTCGAGCTCGCCTGCCGCTACGACGCCGCCGGTGCCGACGAGCTCGTGTTCCTCGACATCACCGCGACCTCGGAAAAGCGCGAGACGGTCGTCGAGCTCGCGCGGCGGACGGCCGACGACGTGTTCATCCCGTTCACGATCGGCGGCGGCATCCGCTCGGTCGCCGACGCCCAGGCGGTGCTCGACGCCGGCGCCGACAAGGTGTCGGTCAACTCCGCGGCGCTGGCTCGGCCGGAGCTGATCGACGAGCTCGCGGCGACGTTCGGTGCCCAGTGCGTCGTGCTCGCGATCGACGCCAAGGCCCGCGACGGCGGCGGCTGGGAGGCGTTCGTCGCCGGCGGCCGGACGCCGACCGGCCGGGACGCCGTCGACTGGGCGCGCGAGGGCGTCGAGCGCGGCGCGGGGGAGATCCTGCTGACGAGCATGGACCGCGATGGCACCAACGCCGGCTACGACCTGGGTCTGACCGCGGCCGTTGCCGGCGCGGTCGGCGTTCCGGTGATCGCGTCCGGTGGCGCCGGAGCGCTCGAGCACCTGACCAAGGCGCTCGAGGTCGGCGCGGACGCCGTGCTGTGCGCTTCGATCCTCCATTATGGGCAGCACACCGTCCCCGAGATCAAGGCCGCGCTCGCCCGGGAAGGGGTGGCGGTGCGTTCGGTGGATTAGGGCCCGCTTCGCGGGCATCCGTGGGGCCATCAGAGCCCGTCCGGACGGGGTCTGATGGCCCCATGGACGCCGAGCGGAGCGAGGCCCCAAATTCATCTCGGCCCACGCACCCGCGGGGCGCGGAATCCCGGCCCTCTGGGTGAACCTACAGTTGTATGTTGGCCCGGTTGAAGGGGGCCGCGATTACGCGGCCTCTTCTACGTATCCGGCAGCAGCGCATGCATCGCAGTACGCGGCGGGCGGGACACGGGGCTCATAACAGCCAGGGCGGCAGCAAGTCGAGGACCGCTTAGGCCGACCGCGACCGATGCGGGCTGCGGCAGCGTCCTTCAGCTCCTCGCGCATGCGATCGAGCTCCGCTGCGTGGTCCGCGCAGAACCTACGGCCCGGAAGGGTCGGCTCCTGGCAATGACTTCCACTACGACAACGCATATACACCAGAGGATAGCAAAAAGCGCTCGAACACACGTTCCATGCAGGGCACTTTGCACGCCCTGAGCGGGCATTTCGTGAGCGCGTGTGGATTTTCGGCGAGCGCTGTGTGGGGATTACGTTAGCGATTCGGAAGCATCTGGTACAGCATCGTGTATCCGCTCAGATAGATCGCGTGGGTGTCGGCGACGACCGGGTTGAATGCGCCGTCTCCGAACGAGAAGACCTTGCGGCCGGTGCGTACGTCAAGGCCGGCGGTGGTCTTCGTTCCGAGATCGGAGTAGTAGACGACGTTGCCGACGATCGTGGCCGACCCCGAGATCTTGCCGCCGGCGGGATGCTTCCAGCGGATCGCGCCCGATTTCGCGTCGAAGGCGTAGAAGTTGCCGTCGTAGGAACCGAGGTAGATGGTCGGGCCGAGGCCAGGGGTGTTGTCAACGGCCGCCGACGCGTACACGTAGGCGCCGGTGCCAGTGGCCCACGCGAGCTGACCGGTCTTGGCCGAGAACGAGTACACACGCCCGTCGGTGTTCCCCATGTAGACGCGCCCGAACGCCACCGCGGGCGTTGAATAGAAGTTGCCAGAGCCGAATCCGAAGTCGGCCCCGTTGGTGTTCGACGCCCAGACCTGGTGCCCGGTGGCGGCGTTCACCGCGTACGCGCGTCCGGAGTAGTCGCCGAAGTAGAGGACGCCGTTGGCCAGCGCCGGGCCGCCCTTCACCGGACCGCTCGCGTGGAAGGTCCAATTGAGTCGGCCGGTGGTGGCGTTCAGCGAGTAAACGGTGCCGCTCTGGTCGCCGAAGTACACGGAGTTGCCGAATGCGATCGGCGAGGACTCGGTACCCGCCGGGATCACCTTCGACCACACGACCCGACCGGTGTTCATCGACAACGCCACGAACCGCCCGTTGCCCGGAGTTTGGCCGGCGTGCGGACTGGTCGAGAGCAGCGCCACGTACATCAGGCCCTGCGCTACCCCCAGGGCCGGCGAGGCGGCGGCCAGTGTCCCCACCTTGGTTTCCCACAGCTTGTGGCCGGTCAGCTTGTCAAGCGCCTTCGCCGAGCCGTCGTCGTCGATCACGTACAGCGTGTTCTGGTAGATGACCGGCGGGAATTCGAGCAAAGCGTAATCCTGGAAGCGCCACCCGATGTGAAGCGGCGGCTGGGGCACGTTCGCGCGCGGAAAGAAATGGGTGCGCTCGGCGTCGTAGCCATATCGCGGCCACAGGAAGTCGTTGACCACCGGCTTCGGCTTCGGCGCGGCCGTGGTCGTGGGCGTGCTGAAGGCGACGTCGGGATTGGAGACGTTGTGGGGCGAGTGGATGAGGACGTAAGCCACCGCGCCTCCCGCTACGACCAACAGAACCACCACGGCGACGAGTCCCCACCGCAGCCACCGTCGCGAACCGGGACCCGGCATGGCGGGCAATGCTAGCCACCCGCCTCTCGGAAGCGCTTGGGAAGAAACTATGTCTATGCCGAAGTTTCCTCCCGACCCCCTTGACCGCGTACGGGCGCTCCCGGCCGCGCAGCCGCTGCTCGCGCACCTTCGAGACGACACCGGAGTTCATCTTGTTGGGGGCGCGGTGCGGGATCTGCTGCTGGGCGGGGCGCCCCTCGACCTCGACCTGGTCGTCGAGGGGGACGCGCGCGCCGTGGCGGCGTCGCTGGGAGGCGAACTGAAGGCGTACGACCGGTTCGGAACCGCGACCGTTGTCCTCGATGGGCACAGCTACGACATCGCGCGTGCCCGCCGCGAGACGTACGCGCACCCCGGCGCGCTCCCCGACGTCGAGCCCGCGCCGCTCGCCGAAGACCTCGTGCGACGCGACTTCACTGTCAACGCGATCGCGCTCGCGCTCGCCGGGGCCGACGCGGGCGGGCTGACGGCGGCGCCGGCGGCGCTCGAGGATCTCGGCGCTCGTCGCCTCAGGGTGCTCCACGACCGCAGCTTCATCGACGACCCGACGCGGTTGTTGCGGCTGGCGCGGTACGCGAGCCGCCTCGGGTTCGAGGTCGAGCCGCACACCCGGGAGCTGGCGGACGCGGCCGTCGCCGGTGGCGCGCTCGGCACGGTCAGCGGTCCGCGGCTCGGGTCCGAGCTCAGGCTGCTGGCGCGGGAACGCGACCCGGTGACGGCGTTGCTGGAACTCGCCGATCTCGGACTCGACAGCGCGATCCACCCTGGGTTCAGGATGTCGGACGAGGCGCTGGCTCGGCGTGCGCTGGCGCTCCTCCCGGAGGGCGCGCCGGGCGACCGCCTGGCCCTCGCGGTGTCGTCGCTTGGCGTTCCGGCGGCGGAGCTGGGCTCGCTGCTCGAATCGCTCGCATTCGAGGCCGAGGACCGCGACGCGATCCTGCTCGCCGCCACCCGCGCCGACGATGTCGCCCGGGCGCTGCACGCGGCGAGCGCGCCGTCGGAGATCGCCGAGGCGGTGGCGGGCGCGCCTCCGGAGCTGGTGGCGCTGGCGGGCGCGCTCGGGCCTGCCACTGAGGCCCGCGAGTGGCTGGACACGCTCCGCCACGTCCGGCTCGAGATCGACGGAGGCGACCTCCTCGCCGCGGGTGTGGCCGAGGGGCCGGCGATCGGGCGAGGGCTCCGCGCGGCGCTGGCGGCGAAGCTCGATGGGCAGGCGTCCGGGCGCGGGGAGGAGCTTGCGGCCGCGCTTAAGGCAGCGGTTGGTACAACAGGCCGATGAGGTTGCCGGCGCCGTTCTACGCCTGGGAGGAACACATCGGGATCGACCTGGCCGGCGCGCGGGCGTTGTTCACGACGCGGCGCGGTGGATTCTCGGACGGCCCGTACGCGAGCCTCAACCTCGGTCGCATGACTGACGACCGTCCCGAGGCGGTCCGGCGCAACCGGGGGAGGGTGCAGGAGCAGGCCGGTGTGCCGGTGGCGCTGATCTACCAGGTCCACGGCATCACTGTTCGCACGATCTCCGGCATGAGCGATGTCGGCGTCGCGCCGCCGTCCGATAAAGACCTCGAGCTTTCCAAGGCCGACGGCCAGGCGACGCAGCTGTCCGGCGTCGCGCCGATGGTGCTGACCGCGGATTGCCTGCCGATCGCCGTAGCGGGCGACGGCGCGGTCGCGATGCTGCACGTCGGCTGGCGTGGTCTGGCCGGCGGGATCGTGGCCGAGGGAGTGCGCGCCGTCCGCGAGCTCGGCGCCGACGGTCCGCTCGAGGCGGCGATCGGGCCGGGCGCCGGCGGGTGCTGCTACGAGGTGGGGGAGGAGGTGTTCGAGCTGTTCTCCGAGTACGACGAACGCGTCCGCGACGGGCGGAACATCGACCTCAAGGCGATCGCGCGGGACCAGCTCGAGCGAGCGGGTGTGGAGGCCGTGCACGACGTCGACCTGTGCACGATCTGCTCGGACGAGTCCCTGTTCTTCTCTCACCGCCGCGATCACGGCGTGACCGGGCGACAGGCTGGGCTGGTGTGGTTGAGCTGATCACGGGCCTGCGGGTTGAGACCGTCCGGGAGAACCTCGAGCGCGTACGGTCCGAGATCGCAGGCACCGGCCGCGACCCCGCGGAGGTGCAGATCCTCGCCGCCGTCAAGTACGTGCCGCTCGAGGAGCTCGGGGTACTGGCGCAGGCCGGCATCGAGCTCGTCGGCGAGAACCGCGCGCAGGAGCTCGTGGCGAAGGCGGACGCCTACCCCGGCGCCTTCACGTGGGACTTCATCGGTCGGCTCCAGAGCCGCAAGGTCCGCCAGGTACTGCCCTATGTCCGCTACATCGAGACGGTCGCGAGCGAGTCGGCGCTCGAGCAGCTCGGACGTCATGGAACGCCCGAGACCGAGATCCTGATCGAGGTCAACGTGGCTGGCGAGGCGGGAAAGAGCGGGATCGCCCCGGCGGAGCTGCCGGCGTACCTCGAGCGGTCTCCGGTGCGGGTCGTAGGGCTGATGACGATGCCGCCGCTGGCGCCGTCGGCGGAGGCCAGCCGGCCGCATTTCGCTGCCCTCCGAGAGCTCGCTTCCGAGTACGGTCTGGCTCAGTTGTCGATGGGCACGAGCCAGGACTTTCTGATCGCCGTGCAGGAGGGCGCGACAATTGTGCGACTTGGCACGAGCTTGTACCGCTCCCGCGCGTCATAATCAGCAGGGAATCGCGGTCTTCTAACGAAACTTCGAATCCGAGATGGCCTTACGAGACACCTGGCACCGCACGCTCATGTACTTCGGGCTGGCGGACGACGAAGACTACGAGGACGAGGTCGAGCCCCACAACGAGCCGGAGGTCGAGGCCCAGGACGCCTACCGCGACCGGCCGAACGTCCGACGCCTGAGCTCGCGGCGCCGGCGGGACGAGTTCGACGACATCTTCGCCGACGACCCCGAGGCCGAGCGGCGCACGACATCGCTCCGACCGGTCCGGAGCGGAGGCGGAAACGGCCGCAGCGGAGACGTGCGCGTGCACTTCGTCGCGCCCAAGAACTTCAACGAGGTCCAGGACGTCGCCGACAAGTTCAAGGACGGGATCCCGGTGATCCTGAATCTCCAGAGCACCGACCACGACCTGTCCAAGCGACTGATCGACTTCTCGAGCGGGCTCACGTATGCCCTCGACGGCGGAATGCAGCGGATCGCCGACAAGGTGTTTCTGCTCACGCCGCGCAACGTCGAGGTGTCGGCGGAGCAACGCGCTCAGCTGCTCGAGAAGGGTTTCTTCAACCAGAGCTGAACCGGCACGCTGGCCGGCTTCCTCGCCAGCGCTAGATTTCACTGTATGCATGTCGGTCTGATCGGCGCCGGGAACATGGCGCGTGCGCTCGCACGCGGCTGGGGAGATCCCGTGCTCGTGTCCGACAGCGGCTCCGGCCGGGCCAAGGCGCTCGCCGACGAGCTTGGGGGCGAGGCGCTCGATTCGAACGTCGCCGTCGCCGATCGCGCCGACCTGGTCGTGCTCTGCCACAAGCCGGCGCAGTGGATGGCGGTCGCGCGGGAGCTTCGCGGGCACGCCAAGGCGGTGGCGTCGGTGCTCAGCGGTGTCGACTCGGGAGCGCTCCGCCAGGAGTACGGGGTGCCGGTGTTCCGGTTGATGCCGAACACTCCGGTAGAGGTCCGCCGCGGGGTGATCTGCTACGCGGCCGAGCCCGAGGTCGACACCGGGCTAGAGCGCCAGGTGCTCGAATTGTTCGGCAGACTCGGGACCGTGGTCAATGTCCCCGAGCGGCTCATGCCCGCCTGCGGCGCGGTGGTCGGGGTCGGTCCCGCTTACCAGGCGCTGCTGGTCGAGGCGCAGGTCGACGCCGCGGTTCGCCACGGCCTTGCGGCCGGGCTCGCCGGCCGGCTCGTGGCCGAGACGATGGCCGGGACGGCCGCGCTGCTGAACACGCGCGATTACGACACGCTCGCGGTTCGCCGCGAGGTGGCCTCGCCGGGCGGAACGACGGCGCGCGGACTGGCGGCGCTCGAACGCGGAGGCGTGCGCCCCGCGTTCCAGGACGCGATGGACGCGGTCGTGGGGTCAGGTCTCTGATGCTGGTCGAAGCGGTCACCCGCGGCGACATCGCGAACTACGTCTCGGCGCTGTTCCTCGTCTACATCCTGCTGATCTTCGTGTACATCCTGCTCAACATGATGTTCTCGCTGGGGCTGCGTCCGCCGTACTCCCGGTACATGGACGCGGTCATGAATTTCCTCCGGGACGTGTGCGAGCCGTATCTGAAGATCTTCCGGCGCTTCATCCCGCCGATCGGCATGTTCGACCTGACTCCGATGATCGCGATCATCGTGCTGTACATCGTGCGGACGATCGTGGTCAACCTGATCTCTGGCTGATGCGCCGGGTCGTGGCTGCGGGCTGAGTGCCCGCCTGAGATGACGCAGACGCAGGCATCGGTCCGGGTGGCGGCCTTCGCCCGCGCCGCGCTGGTCGCGGCCGTGGTGGTGATCCTCGATCAGGTGACCAAGAGCCTGGTGCGGTCGAACATCGCTCTCGGCGACCACCACAAGTTCCTCCCGGGGGTGACGCTCGTGCACGACCGGAACACCGGCGTCGCGTTCACCCTGTTCGCCGGCGGCGGAGCGCTCGTGCTCGTGGTCACGTTCGTGGCGCTGGCGTTCCTGATCGGCTACTTCGCGATGCGGCCCGAGCGCGCGCTGCTGTGGCTGCCGACGGGGATGCTGGTCGGGGGCGCCATAGGCAACCTGATCGACCGGATCGCGCGCGGCGGGGTCACCGACTTCATCCAATTGCCTCACTGGCCGGCGTTCAACGTCGCCGACATGTCGATCACGTTCGGCGTGCTCACGCTGCTGTGGGTGCTCGAGGGTCCCCGGGCGAAGGGGTGAGCGCCGAGACATTGCATGTCCCCGAGGTGGCCGCCGGCACCCGGCTCGACCGCTTTTTGGCCGATGCGGTGGGCTCGCGTGCGCGAGCGCAATCGCTAATCGATGCGGGTCGGGTGCGGGTCGACGGCGCGCTCGTTCCGAAGCGTCACCTGGTTCGACCGGGACAGGCGATCGAGATCGACGACGACGTGCGCAACGGCGGCGCGGGGGTGGTTGCCGAGATCCAGGCCGATTTCGGCATCGCCTACGAGGACGAGTACCTGCTGGTGGTCGACAAGCCGGCCGGCGTGGTCGTACACCCGGCGCGCGGTCACTGGGTAGGCACGCTCGCGCAGGCGCTCGAGGGGCGCGCCGCCGGCGGGGAGGAACCGTCGCGGGCGGGGATCGTCCACCGGCTGGATCGAGACACGTCGGGGCTGCTGGTCGTCGCCAAGAACGACGAGGTCCACCGCGCGTTGAAGGCGATGCTGGCGGGTCGGCGGCTTCGGCGCGAGTACCTGGCGCTCGTCGATGGTCACCCGTCGGCGCGGACCGGGACGATCGACGCGCCGATCGGGCGCCACCGGCGCGACCGAAAGCTGATGTCGATCGACAGCGACGAGCCGCGCGAGGCGCGCACCCATTTCGAGATCGAGCGGCTGCTGCCGGGGAGCGCGCTGCTCCGCGTCACGCTCGAGACCGGCCGAACACACCAGATCCGCGTCCATCTCGCGGCGATCGGCAACGCGGTGTCCGGCGACCCTCAGTACGGGGTGCGTGGCCGGTTCGGCCTGGATCGCCAGTTCCTGCATGCCGCGCGGCTGGTGTTTTCGCATCCGGTGACGGGGGCGGTGATCGATGTCGTGTCGCCACTCCCGGAGGATCTGCTGGCGGCGCTGGCGGTGGCGGAGGCCGGCGAGTAGGGGACGCGGGCTTCCCGGGGACGCGGACTGCCCGGGGCGCGGGCTTCCCGAGGACGCGGGCTGCCCGGGGACGCGGACTGCCCGGGGACGCTGTGCCGCAGGCCCACCGCGTCGTGAGTCTGCAGTTAACCCACCACTCGGCAAGCGCGCGACGCCGAGTGTGGCGCTAACCGTGGCGGGAGCGGGTGAATCTCCATTCACCGCGCGGCGCGCGGCGAGTGCCGCGTTAACCGCAATCCGCGTTCCATGCGTAGCCGAACGGGCCGGCCGGCCACCTGCCAAAAAGAAGGCGGGGCGGCCCGTCCACAGCCGCCCCGCCTGACGTTGCGAACCGAGCCACCGGAGGTAGGGGAAGGGAGGTTCGGCCCGCGCACAAGCCACCGCTGAAGGTAGGGGAAGCGAATGGCTCGCTACACCTGAAAACGATGTGGCACGCCAAAACTTGCGTAAACTCGGTTTGACCGTCCCCTATCCCGTTCATGCGGATCGCGCCCTGCCTCGAAATACGAGGTCCGCGAGTCGCGCGTGAGCGGGCGATGTAAACCAAAAAACACAAGGGAGTAGCAACAGTGGCTCAGATCGGAATCAGGGAGCTACTGGAGGCCGGCGTCCACTTCGGCCACCAGACACGTCGATGGAACCCCAAGATGCGCCGCTTCATCTTCGGCGAGCGCGACGGGAACTACATCATCGACCTCCTTCAAACCCAGGTGCTCCTGGAGGACGCACGTCAGTTCGCGTCGGACATCTCGCGTCGCGGCGGCACGGTGCTGTTCGTCGGGACCAAGAAGCAGGCGCGCGACACGATCCGCGAGAACGCGGAAGCCGCCGACATGCCCTACGTCAACCACCGCTGGCTGGGCGGCCTGCTCACGAACTTCCACACGATTTCGCAGCGGATCAAGCGGCTGCACGACCTCGAGCGGTACGAGTCTGAGGGGCAGCTTCAGCTGCTGCCGACGCGCGAGCGGATGGCCGCGCAGGCGGACCTCGAGAAGCTGCGCGCGAACCTCGGCGGCGTCAAGAACATGCAGCGCCTTCCCGACGCCGTGTTCGTGATCGACCTGAAGACCGAGGCGATCGCGGTGCGCGAGGCCCAGCGGCTGCGCATCCCAATCATCGGCCTCGTCGACACCAACTGCGATCCCGACGGGATCGACTACGTCGTCCCCGGCAACGACGACGCGATCCGGTCGTGCGCGCTGATCACGAAGTCGATCGGCGATGTCGTCTCGCAGGGTCACAACGTCTTCCGCGAGGAGGAAGAGCGGGCCCGTCTCGAGCGCGAGCGCCAGGAGGCCGAGGAGCGCGCCCGGCAGGAGGCCGCGGAACGCGCGCGTCAAGAGGCCGAGGAGCAGGCCCGTCTCGAGCGCGAGCGCCAGGAGGCGGAGGAGCGTGCCCGGCAGGAGGCCGAGGAGCGAGCGCGCCAGGAGGCAGCGGCAGCTGAGGCAGCCCAGGCTGCGCCGGCGGCCGAAGCGGCTCAGGCTGCGCCGGCGCCTGAGGCAGCTCCGGCCGCGCCCGCAGCCGAGGAAGCCGCGGCGCCGCCAGCGCAGGCGCCTGAGCCTGCCCCAGAGCCCGAGGCCGCAGCCCCGCCACCACCCGAGGCGCCCTCGCCAGAGCCCGAGGCCGCGGCAGCCCCCGAGCCGGAGCCGGAGGCGGCGGCAGCCGCCGAGCCGGAGCCGGAGCCCGAGGCCGCGGCAGCCCCCGAGCCGGAGCCGGAGGCGGCGGCAGCCGCCGAGCCGGAGCCGGAGCCCGAGGCCGCGGCAGCCGCCGAGCCGGAGCCGGAGCCCGAGGCCGCGGCAGCCGCCGAGCCGGAGCCGGAGCCCGAGGCCGCGGCAGCCGCCGAGCCGGAGCCGGAGCCCGAGGCCGCGGCAGCCCCCGAGCCGGAGCCGGAGCCCGAGGCCGCAGCAGCCGCCGAGCCGGAGCCGGAGCCCGAGGCGGCGGCACCCCCCGCGGAGCCACAGGCCGGGGCCGCGGCACCTGCCGAGGAGCCCGAGGCCGCCCCGGCCGAACAGACCCCCGAGCCCGCCGCGGAGGAGAACTAATGAGCGCGATCACCGCTAAGGAAGTCAAGGCCCTCCGCGACCGCACCGGCGCGGGGGTGCTCGCCTGCCGTGAAGCGCTCACCGAAGCCGGCGGCGACGTCGAGCGTGCGGTCGAGATCCTGCGCGCCCGGGGGCAGGCCCAGGCGGCCAAGCGCGCCGGCGCGGAGGCGACCGAGGGCGTGGTGCAGAGCTACATCCACGCCGGCAACAAGATCGGCGTGCTGGTCGAGGTCGACTGCGAGACTGACTTTGTCGCCCGCAACGACAACTTCGTCGAGTTCGCGCGGGATCTCGCGCTCCACATCGCCGCCGCGGCCCCGATCGCGGTGACCGACGAGGAGGTCCCCGCCGAGGACCGCGAGCGCGAGGAACGGATCGCTATCGAGCAGGCGGCCGACCGCCCCGAGAACGTCCGCGACCGGATCGTGAGCGGCAAGATCGACAAGTGGCTGGATGATGTGGTGCTGCTCCGGCAGAAGCACGTCAACGAGGACAAGCACGGCGGCAAGACGATCGAGGAGCTGCGAGCCGCGCTCGCCGCCGAGACCGGCGAGAACGTCGTGATCCGGCGCTTCGCGCGCTTTGCTGTGGGCAGTTGAGCTCACCAAGCGTCATCCCTCGTCCCTCGAGCCATCCCGCGGTCTACCGGCGGATCCTGCTCAAGCTGTCGGGCGAGGCGCTGATGGGCGACCTCGAGTACGGAACCGACGCCGACCGGGTTCGCCTGATCGCGTCACAGATCGCGGCCGTCCACCGCCGAGACGTCGAGGTCGCGATCGTGGTCGGCGGCGGCAACATCTACCGCGGCCTTGCCCAGGCCGCCAAGGGCATGGATCGCGCCACGGGCGACTACATGGGAATGCTCGCGACCGTGCTCAACGCCCTGGCTCTCCAGGACGCGCTCGAGAAGGAGAACGTCCAGACCCGGGTGCAGTCGGCGATCACGATCTCGGAGGTCGCCGAGCCCTACATCCGCCGGCGCGCGATGCGCCACCTCGAGAAAGGGCGGATCGTGATCTTCGCCGCCGGGACCGGCAACCCGTTCTTCACGACGGATACCGCGGCCGCGCTGCGGGCCGCCGAGCTGCACGCCGAGATCATCCTGATGGCCAAGAACCGCGTCGAGGGCGTCTACACAGCCGATCCCAGGACGGATCCGAACGCCGAGTTCATCCCCGAGATCACCCACAAGGATGCGCTTACCCGAGGGCTTCAGGTCATGGACTCGACCGCCTTTGCCCTGTGCATGGACAACAATCTCCCGATCGTCGTCTTCAACATGGCCGACGGGCGCAACATCGACAAGATAGTGTCCGGGGAACGAGTGGGGACGCTGGTGAGGACATGACCACCGACATGATCGACGAGCTCTTGGCCGATGCGCGGGAGCGGATGCACAAGTCAGTTGATTCAACCAAGAACGAGTTCGGATCGGTCCGCACCGGAAGGGCCAGCCCGGCGTTGCTGGACCGGATCCAGGTCGATTACTACGGCACCGCGACACCGCTGAAGCAGCTGGCGACGATCAGCGCACCCGAGGCCCGGTTGCTGACGATCCAGCCGTACGACAAGTCCTCGATCAAGGCCATCGAGCGGGCGATTCTCGAGTCCGACGTCGGCTTGACCCCGAACAACGACGGCAATCTGATCCGCCTCGGCGTCCCCGAGCTCACGGAAGAGCGCCGCAAGCAGCTCGTCAAGGTGGTCCGGCACATCGCCGAGGAGGGCCGGGTCGCCATTCGAAACGTCCGCCGCGACGTCATGCACGACCTGCGCGAGCTCAAGGAGGCCGGCGAGGCCGGATCTGACGACGAGCACCGTGGCGAGGTCGAGCTTCAGAAGGTCACCGACCTGCGGATCAGCGAGCTCGACGAGGCACTGAAGCACAAGGAAGCCGAGATCCTGGAGGTCTAGTGGGTCGACTGGAACGTTTCCAGGAGCCCCACGAGCTGGTGGTAACTCGCGAGGAGCGGGGGGCCGCCGAGAGCGACCGGGCACGCGCTCGCTACGTGGCGATCATCACCGACGGCAACGGCCGCTGGGCGGCCCGCCGCGGCCTTCCGGCATTGGCCGGACACGAGGCCGGCGCGGACGCGGTGAAGGCCCGGCTGCGCGACGCCGTCGACCTCGGAATCCGCGAGCTCACCGTGTACTCGTTCTCGACCGAGAACTGGGTCCGCCCTCCTGCAGAGGTCCAGGGCTTGATGGCGATGATGGCGCGTAGGATCGAAGCCGAGACGCCCGAGCTCCACGACGAGGGCGTGCGGATCCGCTTCATCGGGCGCCGCAGCGATCCCGTCCCGCCCAATCTGATCGACCGCATGCAATGGGCCGAGCAGCTGACCGAGGGCAACGACCGGATTACGCTGTTCGTGGCTTTCAACTATGGCGGCAGGGCGGAAATCCTCGACGCAGCGCGAAAGTTCACGTCGGGCGACGAAGACGACTTCCGCGCCCTTCTCTACGCCCCCGACATGCACGATCCCGACCTGATCATCCGCACTAGCGGCGAGCGGCGAATCTCGAACTATCTGCTGTGGCAGGGGGCGTACTCGGAGTGGCTGTTCCGCGACGAGCTGTGGCCGGACTTCTCTCGAGAGTCGCTGGAACAGAGCCTCGAGGACTTTGCCGAGCGCAACCGTCGCTTCGGGGGTCGTTAGCGATGCCGCCCGCGCGCTCAGGCCGCACGAGCCGCAGCGACCGGACGAGTCGAACTGACCGGACTGACCGGTCGCGCGCCTCCGAGGAGCGGCGCCGGCGAGCGCCGCGGGAGGACGAGCCCAAGCGGTCGCGCCGGCGGCCAGAGCTGTTCACGAGGATCCTGGTCGCGATCCCGTTGGCGATCGCCACGATCATCTTCAACAACATCGGCGGGCTTCCGTTCGCGCTGTTCATCATCGCCGCGGGCCTGATCTGTATGCACGAGCTGTACGGGCTGCTGTCGATCTGGCGGCCGGTGGCGTTGATCGGGTTCGCAGCGGTCACGGTGATGGTGCTCGTCGCGCGGTCCGGCGACACGGCGCACGTCCTCGAGGTCGCGGTCGCCGCGGTCCCCGTGGCACTGCTCGCGGTCATCATCAGCGACCGGCGCCGCCCCACGATCGCGATCGCCGGCACGCTGCTCGGCATCTATTACGTCGGCTTCGCGTTCGCGCATGCCGAGCTGCTGCGCGAGCTGCCTCACGGCGACGGCGTGTTCCTCGACGTCCTCGTCGGCACGTTCGTGGGGGACACTGGCGCCTACCTCGGCGGGCGGCTGTTCGGGCGCCGTCCGCTCGCGCCGACGGTCTCGCCCCACAAGACCGTCGAGGGCCTCGTGTGCGGCATGCTCGTGGCGATCCTGGCGGTCTTCCTCGCCGGCCTGTACCAGACCTGGCTGAGCCAGGGACACGCGATCCTGCTCGGCGTGGCGGTGGCGATCGTCGCGCCCCTCGGCGACCTGTTCGAATCGGTGATCAAGCGCGACGCCGGCGCCAAGGATTCGGGCAGCGTGTTCGGACCGCACGGTGGGGCGCTCGACCGCCTCGACGGCGCGCTGTTCGCGGTCGTGGTCGGCTACTACATCTGGCTCGCCGTCCACTGACGCCGGCTGTCCACTGACGCCGGCTGTCGACTGGCGCCGGCCGTCCACTGACGCCGGTCGTCCAAACATCGCTGGCCGTCCACGAGAGCCGAACCCGCCTCCCTAGACTGGTTGCGTGCCCCGACGCGTCGCCATCCTAGGCTCGACCGGGTCGATCGGTGTCCAGGCGCTCGACGTGATCTCGCGCTCGCCGGAGCTAACAGTCGTCGCGCTGAGCGCGTCGAGCTCGTGGGAGCCGCTGCTCGAGCAGGCCCGCCGCCACGGCGTGCGCAAGGTCGCGGTCGCCGATCCCTTGGCTGCCGCCCAGGCGAGCGAGGCATGGACAGGGGGAGCCGTGCTGGCAGGCCCCGACGGGGTCGTACGCCTGATCACCGAGTGCGAGTGCGACCTTGTGCTGAACGCGATCGTCGGCTCCGCGGGGCTGTTGCCGACCGTCGCGACGCTGGGCGAGGGGATCGACCTCGCGCTCGCGAACAAGGAATCGCTGGTCGTCGGCGGCGACCTCGTCACGGCGCTCGCGCAGGCGACGGGCGCGGCGATCATCCCGGTCGACTCAGAGCATTCGGCGCTCCACCAGCTGCTCGCGACCGAGCGCCCGGGCACCGTCGATCGCCTGATCCTGACCGCATCGGGCGGCCCGTTCCGGGGGAAGCACAGAGAGAACCTCGAGCACGTCACGGTCGAGGAGGCGCTCGCCCACCCGACGTGGGCGATGGGGGGGAAGATCACGATCGACTCGGCGACCCTGATGAACAAGGGACTCGAGCTGATCGAGGCGCACCACCTGTTCGGCACGCCGTACGAGCAGATCGACATCGTCGTGCACCCCCAGTCGATCATCCACAGCCTGATCCAGCTTTGCGACGGCGCCACGCTTGCCCACCTCGGCTACCCGGACATGCGCGTCCCGATCTCCTACGCGCTCCACCATCCCGAGCGCGTCGACGTCCCCGTCCGGCCACTCGACCTGGTCGCGCTCGGGAGCCTCACGTTCGAGCCGGTCGACGAGGAGACGTTCAGCTGCGTGCGGATCGCCAAGGACGCGGCGCGCGCCGGCGGGACCGCGACGTGCACGATGAACGCCGCTAACGAGATCGCCGTGCATGCGTTCCTCAGCGGCCGCCTGCGGTTTCTGGACATCGCCGACGTGATCGAGGAGACGCTGGCGGAGCTTCCGTCTCGGCCGGTGCACTCGTTCGAGGCGCTAGGCGAAGCCGATGCCGAGGCGCGGCGGCTCGCCGGCGAGCTCGTGGCCGAGCGGGCGCCGGCGTAGGCTGATCTGATCGCGTTCTTACGAACCCCGGGGAAACGCCTGCCACACTAGACGCGGTGTCGTACGTCCTTGCCTTCCTGGGCTTTGTCGCGCTGATCATCCTCCACGAGGCGGGCCACTTCACCGCTGCCAAGGCCGTGGGCATGCGCGTCGAGCGCTTCTCGCTGTTCATGGGACCGCTGCTCGTCAAATTCCGCCGGGGCGAGACGGAGTACGGCATCGGTCCGTTCCCGCTCGGCGGCTACGTGAAGATCACGGGCATGAACCCGCACGAGGAGCTGACCGAGGATCGCGACATCCGGGAGCTCAGCGCGCAGCTCGATCGGCAACGCGAGGACGTCAGGGCCTCGCGGGCACCGGACTCCGGCCGCGCTCAGACGCCGGCCCGGGAGGACCGCGAGCTGGAGGACAGGATCTCCGAGCTCCAGACCCAGGCCGATGCCATCCGCGGGCGCGCCTACTACAACCAGAAGGTCTGGAAGCGGATCGTGGTGATTCTCGCCGGGCCGGCGGTGAACCTGCTGATCGCGTTCGTGATCTTCTGGGCGATCGCGGTCTCCAACGGCCAGCAGGTCGCGAACACCACCGTCCAGACGGTGACGGTCCACGGGCCATCGGCGGCGTACATCCGCCCGGGTGACAAGGTCGTCTCGGTCGACGGCGTCAGCGGCTCCGAGGACGCGATCCGTAACCAGATCGGGACTCACCGCTGCGCCGGCGCTCAGGTGAACAACTGCGTCGCGGCGACGCCCGCCCGCGTCGTCGTCAACCGCGACGGCAAGCTGGTGACGCTCGAGATCCGTCCGCGCTACAGCACAACGTCCGGCGACAACCGGCCGCTGCTCGGAATCAGCTTCGGCGCCACCCAGGAGCCGGTCGGTGTCGCCCAGGCGGCGTCCCTGTCGGGCAGCAACATGTGGTACGTCACGACCCGGACCGTGTCGGTCGTGGCCCGGATCTTCGAGCCGCAGGAGCGCAAGCAGCTCCACAGCATCGTCTACGGCTACACCGCCACGCAGGAGTCGTTCGCCACCAGCACCACGCAGGCGTTCTACGTCCTCGGGCTGATCTCGCTGTCGCTGGCCATCATCAACCTGTTCCCGTTCCTCCCGCTCGACGGGGGCCATGTGTTCTGGGCGGTGGCGGAGAAGGTCCGGGGCAAGCGGATCCCGTTCGAGGTCATGGAGCGGGCCGGCGTCGTCGGCTTCGTCCTGATCCTGCTCGTGTTCGTGATTGGCCTGAGCAACGACATCTCGACGCTGTCCGGCCCTGGTCTCGGCCTGCACTGAGGGGTCCGGCGAACGGCAGGCCCAGGTCCCGGAAGGCGGCCGGGCCGCTGATACCGTTACGCCGCAACCCCAGGCCTGGATAGAGGAGAAGCATGGAGAGCAGCACCACGATCTCGCCGGCGGTCGGGCGAGCGGTCGACGCCCCGACGCTGACCGAAGCCCTACGTCGGACCGCCACCAACCACCCCGAGATCGTCGCGGTCAGGACCGTCGATGACAGCGTCTCGATCACGTGGTCGGAGCTGCTCCGGCGGGTCGAGGCGGTCGCGGGAGGTCTGGCGAAGCTGGGCGTGAGCCGGGGTGACACGGTCGCGATCATGCTCGGCAACCGCCCCGAGTTCCACATCGTCGACCTGGCCGCGACGATGCTTGGCGCCACGCCGTTCTCGATCTACCTCACCTATCCGCCGAACGAGATCGAATACCTGATGGGCGACGCCGGCTCGAGCGTGGCGATCGTCGAGCAGGCCCACCTGCCGACGATGCTCGAGGCTCGCAAGAGCCTGTCCGGGCTCGAGCACGTGATCGTCGTCGACGGCGATGCCGCGGACACGGTCTCGCTCGCCGTTGTCGAAGGCCTGGCGGACCCCGACTTCGAACTCGACAAGAGCCTCTCCGAGATCGGCCCCGACGACCTGGTGACGCTGATCTACACCTCGGGTACGACCGGACCGCCGAAAGGCGTTCAGCTGTCTCACCGCAACGTCATGTCCGGGGCGCAGGCCGTCGAGGAGGTGATCAGGTTCGATCCGGGCGCGAAGGTGATTTCGTGGCTGCCGGCGGCGCATATCGCCGAGCGGATGGCGCACCACTACATCCCGGTGATCTACGCCGGGACGATCACATGCTGCCCGAACCCGCGCGAGGTGCTGTCGTACCTCCCTCAGGTGCGTCCAACCTGGTTCTTCGCGGTGCCGCGGATCTGGGAGAAGCTCAAGGCCGGCCTCGAGACGATGCAGGCCGCCCAGCCCGAGGAGCAGCGCCGCCCGGTGCAGGAGGCCGTCGAGGCCGCCATCGAACGGGTCCGCCTCAGGCAGCGGGGTGAGGTCGTGCCGCCCGAGCTCGAGGCGAAGGTCGCCCAGGCCGACGAGCAGATGTTCTCCAAGCTGCGCGAGATGCTTGGACTCGACCAGGCGATCGCGGTTAACGTCGGCGCGGCGCCGACGCCCGTGGAGGTGCTCGAGTTCTTCCACGCACTCGGGATCGAGCTGGCCGAGCTGTGGGGCATGTCCGAGACGTGCGGCGTCGGAACCTGCAACCGTCCGGGAGAGGTGAAGATCGGCACGGTCGGGCCCGCGGAGCCCGGGGTCGAGATCAAGATCGCCAAGGACGGCGAGCTGCTCGTCCGTGGCGGGTGCGTGATGACCGGCTACCGGAACGCGCCGGACCGGACGGCCGAGGCCATCGACGCTGACGGCTGGCTCCACACGGGCGACATCGCGTCGGTCGACGAGGACGGGTTCGTGCGCATCGTCGACCGCAAGAAGGAGATCATCATCAACGCGGCCGGCAAGAACATGTCGCCGGCCAACATCGAGGCCGCGCTCAAGAGCTCGAGTCCGCTGATCGGGCAGGCGGTGTGCATCGGCGACGGCCGGCGCTACAACACCGCGCTGATCGTGCTCGACGCCGATTACGCGCCGCAGTGGGCTCAGCAGCAGGGGATAGAGGGTCAGGCGCTCGAGGACCTCGCCGGCGCGGAGCCGGTGATCGCAGCCGTCCGGAGCGGGATCGAGAGCGCCAACGCGCGTCTCGCCCGAGTCGAGCAGATCAAGAACTTCAAGATCGTCCCCGGCGACTGGCTCCCCGGCGGCGACGAGTTGACGCCGACGATGAAGCTGAAGCGGCGTCCGATCGAGGCCAAGTACCAGGCCGAGATCGACGCGATGTACGCCTAGCGGAGCTTGATACCCACCGACCGGCTGTACACGGTCGCACCCTCGACCGACGGCGGCAACAGCAGCAACGGGTTGTTCGGGTACGTGTAGGCGAGCCTCACCGTACCGCTCCCCGGGAACCGCATCCGGACGTCGAAGTAGCAGTTGTTCGCGTTGGAGATCGTCACCGTCTGGAGCGTTGTAAACGCTCCAGACGACCCGGGCGCGAACTGGACGCGTGCGGTCTGAGGTCGGCCGGTTGGCCCCGTCTGCGATGAGCCACCGGACGTCCCGGGGAGTGCAGCCGCGCCGAGGAGCGCGTAGCGCGCCGGCCGCACGCACCCCCAGACCTCGAGCGAGCGGTTGCGCCGCGCCGAGGTCACGGGCAGGAACAGCGGCAGCCGATAGGCCGCGTAGGTCGCCTTCGGCCTGCCGTTCGCGGACAACAGCCCGCTCGTGAAGCCCCCGTCGCCGCGCAGCAACGCCGCGGTCAGGGGCGGGTCGTTCAGCAGGTACTGCATCGTGCTCGCGACCCTGGGCTGCTTCCAGCTCAGGTACTCGGCCCAGTTGATGTAGTACGCCGCGGTCGCCGGCGAGACGTACGAGTCGTGGTTCGGGGGGTGGGTGATGTAGCCGTACTCGGTGCTGTAGATCGGGAAGCGCTTGCCCGAGCCGTAGATCCGCTGGATCCGATCGAGCTCGCGCTCGAGCGTCGGGATCCGGGGGAACGTCGCGATGTCGGGGTCGGCTGAGGTCTCGATATTCGGCGGGGCGTTGTCGGGGTACGGGTGGTCGGCGAACCCGGTGGCGTTGAACAGCGCCGGGTTCTGCTTGCGAAACCGACGCGAGCCGGCGGCATTTGTCGGGCAACCCACGGCCTTGGCGACGCGGCCGCGGAGTTCGCGGTAAGACGAATCCAGGCAGTACAGGGTGAGGAGGAACTGAAGCGGCTTGGTCTGACCGAATTCCCCAGGCAGTCCCTGCGGGTGAGTGCGGTTCGCGGCGCCGCTGAGGCCCCTCGGCGCGAACTCCCCGATCAGAACCGTGTCGTGGCCGTGGCCGGTCGCCTGGAGCGCGGTCCACATCTGGCCGGCGAGCGCCCGATACATCCCCGGCGCGACCGACATGGTCGACCCGTTGACAGCCTGCGGCCCGAGGTCCTCGCCGAAGTTGGGTTCGTTCCAGATCGCCCAGAAGTCCACGCGCGGCAGCGGCGTGGTCTGACCGGAAGGCACGTAGGTCCCGCTGTAGCGCTCGCCCGCTGCCCGGGCGAACTGACCGAACGCCGACGCCGACGGCCGCCACGCCCAGAACTGATTGTCGAGCGCCGCCGGCGGGATCCCCGGTCCCTCGGCCCAGCGCGGGGCTCCGCCGCTCAGCGTGAGGTCGACCCCGAGGCCGTTCTGGTGCGCGAGCTCGATCATCTCGTCGTACGGCGCCCAGTTGCCGGCCGGGTACGAGCTCGGGTCCGACGCCTTGAAGCCGCGCGGGGCCTTGCGAGCCTGCGCCCCGGGCGCGACCTGCGCCCACACCACGATGATCCGCACCGTCCGGACCCCGAGCGCCCGGAACGTGCTCATGGTGTGCGCCGGGGCGTCGAGCATCTGGACCGAGTCCTGGATGATCGAGACCTGGCTCGCCGAGCCAAGCGCCGCGGGAGCCAGGATCTCGCCGGTCGCATACGTTGCGGCGATGACCACGGCGGCTGTCAGTAGTCGCGATCTCATCGGTGGAGGGAGATCCGCACGGACCGGCTCTCGATCTGCTCGGGGTCGGCCGCCAGCGTCGGATCGAGCGGCGGATCGTCGTAACTGAGCCGCACGGTCCCGCTTCCGGGGAACTTCACCCGGACGTCAAAGTAGCAATTGCTCGGGTCGCTGAGCGTCACCGTCTGGATCGTCGTGAACGCCCCGGACGTACCCGGCGCGAACTGGATCTCGGCGGTCTGTGCGGCCGCGGTCCCGTCGGTCTGTGACGCTCCGGCTCCAGCGGTCTGCGTCGCTGCGGCCCCAGCGGCCGAAGCCACCGCCGGCCGTAGGCAGCCCCAGACCTCGAGCGAGCGCGAGCGCCGGGCCGAAGTCACCGGCAGATACAGGGGCAGGCGCCACGCCGCGTATGTCGCCTTCGGCGCCCCGGCCCACGTCTCGATCCCGCTCGCGAACCCGCCCCAGTCGTTCGATCTGACGGCGCGCACAGGGTCGAAAAGCGGGTACTGCGCGAACGACCGCAGGCGCGGATTCCGCCAGCTGATGTACTCGGCCCAGTTGTCGTAGGCGGCCGCCACGGTTGGTGAGACGTACAGCACCTTGTTGCGAGACCCCGGATCCGGGCTCCGCTTGGGCGGGCTTGTGATGTAGCCGAACTCGGTGTTCCAGATCGGCAGCTGTCGGCTGGACCCGTACGCCCGCTGAACGCGATCGAGCGCGCGACCGAGATTGCCGATCACCGCCAGCGACGCGTAGCCGGCGATCGAGACCCCGTTCGTGGGATCGGGATCGGCTTCGAAATTCGGAGCATACCACCTGGAATAAGGATGGTCCGAGACGCCGCCGGCCGCGAACAGCGCCGGGTGCTGGGAACGGAAGCGTCGCGACCCTGCCGGCGTCGTCGGGCATCCGCGAACCCGGGCCGCGTCACCCTGAAGCGGCCGGTAGGTCGAGTCGACGCAGTAGAGGGCGCGCAGGAACACCAGCGGGGTCATGCCCGAGAACACGCCCCAGCGGTTCTCGCCGCGCGGCGCGAACTCGCCGATCAGGATCGTGTCGGTCGCCGGCCCGTGGCCGGCCGCCGCCAGGCCCGCCCACGCCGCGTCCACCATCCGCCGGTACATGTGCGGGCTGTTCTCGACCGCGAGGTCGCCGGGGACGCCCTGGGGCGCGAGGCTCGGTCCGTAGTTGGGTTCGTTCCAGATCGACAAGAATTCGACCCGCGGCAAGTCGCCCGACCGGTCCTGAGCGACCGAACCGGCGCTCGGGTCATATATCCCGCTGTACCGCGTAGCCACGGCCTGTGCGAACGCCCCGAAGGCCACCGGCGAGGGCTCCCAGTTCGGGTTGCTGTTTCCCTTCGGCCGCCCCGGCCCGAGCGCCCAGCGCGGCGCGCCGCCCATCAGATCGAGGTCGACCGTCAGGCCGTCGCGGCGGGCATCGACGACGATCTCGTCCCACAGCTTCCAGTTCGCCGCCGGATACGACGCCGGGTCCGCGGCATCGAAACCGACCGGCGGACGCACCGCCGTCGGAGCGGGCGCGATCGCCTGCCACGGCACCGACACGCGGACGACGTCGGCCCCGATCGCGCGCATCTGCAGGAGCGTCCCCACCGGATCCTCCTGGAGGTGCACGTTGTCCTCGACGATCGAAACCTGACCGCTCGACGCAAGCGCCGCCGCCGGCCGACCGACCATCACCAGCGCCGCCACGACCACGGTGCCGAGCAGCAGCGCCGCGGTACGCCGGCTCCCGACCACGACTACTGTCCGACCTTCACCTGCACGGTGCGGCTGTAGACGGTGTTGGCATCGCCCGGCGTGATCAGGCTCGGCGTCAGCAGCGGGTCATTCGTCGGATAGGCCCAGGCCAGCCGGACCGACCCGTTCGCGGGGAACGTCATGTCCAGGTCGAAGTAACCGCGCGTGTTCGTGACCGTCACCGTTCGGAGCGTCGTGAACGTCCCGGACCCGCCGCGGGCGAACTGGATCTGCACCTGCTGCGGCGTGCCCGCGGTGTCGAGGCGGGCGAAGTGCGCCGGACGCAGGCATCCCCAGACCTCGAGCGAGCGGCCGCGCCGCGCCGAGGTGACCGGGAGGAACAGCGGCAGCCGGTAGGCGTTGTACCCGGGCTTGCGCGCGCCGCCGTAGAAGATCAGGCCGCTGGCGAAGCCTCCGTACTCCGGAACGTTCTTGGTCGGATTGGGGTCGTACAGCAGGAACTGCATCGAGTTGGCGATCCGCGAGCTCCGCCACGAGAGGTATTCCGCCCAGTTGATGTAGTAGGCCGCCGTCGACGGCGAGACGAAATGCGACGAGCTGTGGTTCGGCGGGTTCGTGATGTAGCCGTACTCGTTGTTGTAGATCGCGAAACGCTTGCCCGAGCCGTACGTCCGCGTCAGACGGTCGAGCGTGCGAGCGAGTCGCGGCAGCTCCGAGAACTCGGTGAAGTCCGGGTCGTTCGAGCTCGCCTGGGTCGGCGGCTTGTTGATCGGATACGGGTGGGTGGCGAACCCGGTGGCGTTGAACAGCGCGGGGTTCTTACGACGGAAACTGCGCGATCCGGCGGCGTTCGCCGGGCAGCCCACGGACGCGGCCGCGGCGCCGCGAAGCTCGCGATACGACGAGTCGACGCAGTACAGGGTGCGGATGAACTGGAGCGGCTTGGTCTGACCGAAGTTGCCGGGGAAGCCTTGCGGGGCCCCACGGCTGGGCCTCCCGCTGGTCCCGCGGGCTGCGAGGTTTCCGATCACGATCGTGTCCCGGCCGTGGCCGGTGAGTCCGAGCGCACTCCAGCCCGCCTGGAGCAGGCTCCGGTACTCGGGCGCTCCCGTCGGGACGGTGGAGCCCTTGATCGCCTGCGGCGATAGGTCCTCGCCGAAGTTCGGCTCGTTCCACAGCTCCCAGAAGGTCACCCGCGGGAGGTCGCCGGCGCTGCCGTGGACGATCGCGCCGACCGTCGGGTCATAGCTGCCGCTGTAGCGCGTCGCGACCGCCTCCACGAACGAGAGGAACGCCGACGCCGACGGCTTCCAGCTGCCGGCGTAGGTGGACGGGGTGCCTGCGGGGACACCCGGGGCGGACGCCCAAAGCGGGGCCGGACCGGTCAGCGAGAAGTCGACGGCGATGCCGTCGGTGTGCGCGTCACGGACGATCTGGTCGTAGATGCTCCAGTTCGCGGCCGGGTACGACGCCGGATCGGACGCCTTGAACCCAGCCGGCGGCCGCTGGGCCGGCGCCACCGTGTTCCAGGCGAGCGTGACCCGCACGACCCCGACCCCGAGCCCGCGCAGCGCCAGGAGCGTCGGGCCGGGCGCGGTCAGCACGTGCACGTCGTCCTGGAAGATCCCGACCTGACTCGTCTGTGCCGACGCGCCCGCGGGCAGCGACAGGAAACCCGCCCCCGCCAAAGCCGCGGCGATCAACGGACCCACCGCGAGCCGCCTCACCAGTCGCATCGCAGAAGACAACAGACCTGCTCGGGGGAAGTTGCGCCGATTGGCCCCGCCTAATACCCGTCTAATGAATCGTGACGGGCGCGACCCGGCTGTAGATCTGTCCCGTGGGGGAGGACCACGCGGTTCGCACCGATCCGCTTGACGGGAAAGTCACGGACGTGTTGAAGTAGCCGTACTTGTCGGTGATCGTGACGCGGGCGATCGTCTTGAAGGCGCCCCCGCTCGCGGGCTCGAACTGAATGAGGGCGACCTGCGGTGTCTTCGACGAGGACGGCTGCCAGTGAGCCGGCCGCACGTCGCCCCACACGTCGAGGGCCTGTCCCTTCTTGCCCGTGGAGATGGGCAGATACAGCGGCATCCGGAACGCGTCGTACATCGGGTCCTTGGGCTTCCCGTTGGCGAACTCGAGCCCGGTATCGAAGTTGCTCGGTGGCGGGGGGTCGGTGAGCAGATACTGGTCCCACGACGCCACCCGTGGGTTGTGCCAGCTGATGTACTCGGCCCAGTTCAGGTAGTAAGCGGCGAGCTTTGGGGGGATCGCCCGCTGGATCGTCTCCGGCGGGTTGGTCTGATACCCGAACTCGGTGTCGTAGATCGGGAACCGGGTGTCCAGTCCGTACGCCTTCTGCGCTCCGTCGAGCGTCGCCTCGAGGTCGGGGAGCTTCGGGAGGTCGGCGTAGTCGGGCTCGTTCGCGGTGGGGACATTCGGCGTCACCTGACCCTGGGGATACGGGTGGACGGCGAATCCGCTGGCGTGGAACAGCCCCGGATGCTGGTCAGGGAACGCCTTGGACTCTGATGCCGTCGCCGGGCAGCCCCGCAGGGTGGCGGCCGTCCCCGTGAGCGGGTGGAACGACTGGTCCACGCAGTAGAGCGCCCGTATGAAGCGGAGCGGCACCATTCCGGAGAAATTGCCCGGCTGATCGCCGGTGGTCTGCCCGCGGGGCGCGACCTCGCCGATCAGGATCTGGTCGCCGCTGTGCCCGGTCTCGCCAAGTGCGGTCCACGCGGCGTCGATGAGCTCGCGGTACAGCAGTGGCGATACCTCGACCGTCGAGTGGTCAACCGCCTGGGGAGCCAGCTGCGCACCGTAGTTCGGCTCGTTCCAGATCGACCAGAAGCGCACGGCCGGAAGGGGAGAGCTGCCTCCCGGAGGCGTGTAGTGGCCCGAATAGCGCTTGCCCACCGCCTGCACGAACAGGCCGTACTCCTTGGCCGAGGGCTCCCAGGCGCCCACGAAGCCGGGGGAGGTGCCGGGAGGTACACCAGGGCCGGTCGCCCACAGCGGCGCGGGCGCCTCGAGCGCGAGGTCGACGCCCATCCCGCGCGCGGCCGCGGCCCGGACGACGGCGTCGAAGCCCGCCCACAGCGGCGCGGCATAAGCCGCCGGGTTGGTGGCGTCGAAACCGGCCGGCCGCGTGTGCGACAGCGCGGACGGCGTCATCGAGGCCCATGGCATGAACACCTTGACGTCGTCGACGCCGATGGCCTTGAGCGCATCTAGGGTCGGCCCAGGGCTCGCGAACAGCTGGGACTGGGCCTCGAAGATCGTCTCCATCGGCTGCGACCTCGAGGACGAGGTGTCCTGCGTCTTCCCGCCTCCGCCGCCGCAACCGCTGACGACGACCGCGACGGCCGCGATGCTCAAGGCACACGCCCCCGCGGGCAGCCTGAGCGCCCTTGCTGGACGCCGCAATCGGCTGAGGATGAGCGCGAGAGTTCGTGTCAACAGGATGGCGCGATCGGCTCCGGAGAGCGGTCAGGCGGCGGCGGGCCGACGTTCAATCCCGCTCTACAATGCGCGCGGATGCTCGTCCCGGCCCGCTCGGACGCCGCAGTGGCGGCCCGGACCTCTAGGGCGGTGAGCGTAGCAAGCACTTCGGTCGAAGCATGGCTGCTCGCGGGCGTGGTCGTGGTTGGGGCCTGGCTCCGGTTCGCGACGCTGGGGTCCCAGAGCTACTGGTTCGACGAGGCTCAGGCCGCCCATGAGCTGCACCTGTCGTTCGGCTCGATGCTGAACTCGATGGTCGTCCACGAGACCAATCCGCCGCTCTACTTCGTGCTCGGTTGGCTGTGGGCGCGTGTGTTCGGGACCGGCGAGGTCGGGCTGCGGTCGCTCTCGGCGCTGGCCGGGACCGCCCTCATCCCGATCGCCTACCTGTGCGGGCGCGAGCTCGTCTCGCGCCGTGCGGGGCTGCTGGCCGCCGCGCTCACCGCGCTCAGCCCGTTCATGATCTGGTACTCCCAAGAGGCCCGCGAGTACATGCTCCTGGCGGCCTTGTGCGGCGCGTCGCTGTTGTACTTCGCAAAGGCCTGGCACAGGCCGACGACCCGGAACGTCGCGCTCTGGGGGGTGTTCTCCGCGCTCGCGGTGCTGACCCACGCCTTCGCGGGCTTCCTCGTCGCCGCCGAGGCGCTTTGGCTCCTGTACGTGATCCGCGACCGTGCGATCGCGATCGCGGCCGGGGCAGTCGCGGCGGTGCAGGTGGCACTCCTGCCGCTGCTGTTCTCGCACGCCACCAGCAGCCTGCTCGGGTTCATCGACGAGACGCCGCTGCACCTCCGGATCCAGCAGGTGCCGGTGGCGTTCGGGCTTGGAACCCTGTACCAGAGCCCAGGCGTGCGCTATGGGCTCCTCGGCGCGGCGGTCCTCGTCGGGGCTTGCATCGTCCTGCTCCTGGTCGGTGCGGACTCGAGCGAGCTCCGGGGCGCGGGGGCGGCGGCCGCGCTCGCGGCCGTGGTCCTGCTCGTGCCGCTCGTGGTGGCCTTGCTCGGCGAGGACTACTACATCCCGCGCGCGCTCATCCCGGCGTGGATCCCGCTCGCGGTGGTCGTCGGAGCCGCGTGCACGTCGTCCCGGGCGCGGGCGCCGGGGGCGGTCCTCGCCGTTGTCCTGCTCGCGAGCTTCGTCTACGCCCAGGTGAAGATCAGCGACAACGCCCAGTACCAGCGCTCCGACTGGCGGGGCGTCGCACGGACGCTCGGGCCGGCGAGCGCCACCCGCGCGATCGTCGCCAACGATGGCTCGACTGCCACCGATCCGCTCGCGATCTACCTGCCCGGCGTCCCATGGACCGGCACGCCCCCCGGCCCGGTGACCGTCGACGAGGTCGACGTCGTCGGCCATCGCTGGCAGACGCGCGCCCCCGCCTTGCCCGCCGGTACGCGCCTCGTGAGCAGCCACACGGTCGACGACTTCCTGGTCGACCGGTTCTCGATCGCGCCCGCACGGGCGCTGACCCAGTCGCAGATAACCGCCATCGCCGGGCAGCTGCTCACACCTCCGGTGGCGGGCGCAGCCGTGCTCGTCCAGAGCCCGCACGGCACAAACTAGAAACGCCCGGCCGAGCGTGGTCGTCCTCCTCCTCCACAACCGCTACCGGACGACCGGAGGGGAAGAGCGCGCCGTCGCGCAGATCGCAGCATTGCTGCGGCGTCGTGGCCACGGGGTCGAGGTGCTCGAACGCTCGAGCGCGGACGTCGGGCCCGCCAAGGCGGCGGCCGGCCTGCTCGCAGGCGGCCTCGATCCCGACGCCGTCGGTCGCGCGGTGCGGCGGATGGGGGCGGAGGTCGTACACGCCCACAACGTCCATCCGACGCTGGGTTGGCGGGCGCTCGCCGCCGCCCAGGACGCCGGCGCCCGGACACTGCTGCATCTCCACAACTTCCGGCTGTTCTGCGCGATCGGCGTCGCCTACCGCGACGGGGCGCCGTGCTTTCGCTGCCGTGGCGCCGGCACGCTGCCCGGCGTCCGGCTCCGCTGCCGGGGGTCGCTGCCCGAGGCGGTCGTCTACGCCGCGGCCCTGCGCCGGCAGCAGCCCCGGCTGTACGAGCACGTCGACCAGTTCGTGGCCGTCAGCGAGGCGACCGCCAGGCGTCTGCGCGACTTGGGGCTCCCGCCCTCGTTAACCGCCACGTTGCCCAACTTCATGCCCAAAGACGCCTTCGTCGCGGAATCGGATGCCGGCGCCGGCGAATTCGCGCTGGCGGCGGGGCGACTGACCGAGGAGAAGGGGTTCGACACCGCGATCACGGCCGCCCGGACCGCCGGCGTACCGCTCGTGATCGCCGGGACCGGGCCTGACGAGGCGCGCCTGCGCGACCTGGCCGCGGGCGCGGACGTCCGCTTCAGCGGCCTCCTCCCGCCCGAGGCCCTGGCCGACTTGCGCGCGCGGGCCGCCGTCGCGCTCGCGCCCTCCCGCTGGGAGGAGCCCTGCCCGTACTCGGTGCTCGAGGCGCTCGCCGCCGGAGTGCCGGTGCTAGCGGCCGATCGGGGCGGCCTGCCTGAGCTGGTGGGCGAGGATGCAACGCTCCCGGCGACCGACCAGATCGCATGGTCGGACTCGCTGAGAGAGCTCTGGCAGAACCCCGATCTCAGGGCCGAGCGCGGTGCAGCCGCCCTCACCCGGGCGCGCGAGCGGTTCGGCGAGGATCGCTTCTACGACGGGCTCACGGCGCTATATCGGGCGGATTCTTCATAAGCTTGCCCCGATGACACGACGCTTGTTGATCGTGTTCGCGCTGGTCTGCGCGCTCGTCGCCGGTCCCACGGCGGCGATCGCCGCTGCCGCTTCGGGCGACACCCCGGCGGCGGCGATCGCCGACTGCTCGGCCAACGACCGGCTGACGCACCACTACTCGGCGGCCACACTGACGGCCGCGCTCGCGAAGCTTCCGGCCGACGTCCGCGAGTACAGCGACTGCTACGACGTCATCGAGAAGCAGCTGTTTGCCCAGCTCGGAACCAGCTCGAGCAACGGCTCCGGCGGCGGCTCGAGCTCGGGCGGCTCCGTGCTCCCGACGTGGTTGTTGATCGTCATCATCCTGCTCGCGCTCGGGGCGCTCACGTTCGGCGCGCTCGCGATCCGGAGCCGGCGCGCGCAGCTCGATGCCGGCGGCCCGAGTGGTCAGGGCGGCCCGGGTGGTCAGGGCGGCCCGGGTGGTCAGGGCGGCCCGGGTGGTCAGGGCGGCCCGGGTGGTCAGGGCGGCCCGGGTGGTCAGGGCGGCCCGACCGATCAAGACCCCGCCGGCGGAAGCGGACCAGGCGATTCCGGCTCGGCCGGCGATGACGAGTCAGCCGACCCCGGCTCGCCCGGCTGAGTCTCAGCATCAAATGGCACGAGCCGGTGCCCGGCCCGACCGCGTGGAACGTCAACGGCGGGCGCCTGAGGGTGGGGTGGCGCGCCGCCGGGGCGGGGTCGCGGCGCAGTGCGCGGCGGTCCGCGGTCGCTGCCCCGGGTGCGGATGCGTGCATAACACGGCAATTGGCGCGCGCCAGCCGCTCCCTGCCGAGCTGTGCACGATAATCGCGGGCAACACGGCACGGCCCGCGCGGATGGACTCGATTGCCGCGTTATCCAAGGTCTCTCGGGGGTCGACCGCGACCGAGCGCGACCTCCGTGCGCGGATCCTCCGATCCAAGCGGGTCAGACCCCGGACGGACCGGGGCCTGACCACGCGCAGATCGAATCGGCCTACCTGACCGTGACCTTCTGGGACCGGCTGTTGACCGTCCCGCCGCCGAGCAGCGGGTCACCGGTCGGATAGGTCCACGCGAGCCTCACCGAGCCGCTGCCCGGGAACTTCACGTGGGTGTCGAAGTACCCGCGGGCGTTCTTGATCGCGACGGTCGCGATCGTCGTCCACGCGCCCTTCGAGCCCGACTGGAACTGGACGAGGACGCTCTGCGCCTTGCCCGTGTCCAGCTTGGCGAAATACGCCGGCCGCACGTCGCCCCAGACCTCGAGCTTGCGGCCCTTGCGGGTCGAGGTGTGCGGCAGCCACAGCGGCATGCGGTACGCGTCGAAGCCGGGCTTGTGGCTCCCGTTGGGGTTGATGAGCCCGGTGTCGAAGTACGCCGGCGGCGCCTGATCGATCAGCTGGTACTGGGAGTAGCTCGCGAGCCGTCCCTGGTGGTAGCTGATGTATTCGGCCTCGTTCATATAGACCGCCTGGTTCGCCTGGCTGACGCCCTCGTGGGGGTCGGGCGGCCGGGTCCGGAACCCGTACTCCGTGTTGTAGACCGCGAAGTGCGAGTGCGAGCCGTAGATCCCGTTCAGCCGATCGAGCGTGCGCTCGAGGCGCGGGACCTCGGGCAGATCGACGAAGTCCGGGTCAGCCGGATTACCCGCGCACAGCTTCGAGCCGCACAGGTGGGTCGGCACGTTCGGTGGCGACGCCTCCTCGTAGGGATGGGCGGCGAAACCGCTGGCCGAGAACAGAGCCGGGTTCTGCTTGCGGAAGGCACGCGAGCCGGCCGCCGTCGTCGGGCAGCCCTGGGCCCTCGCCGCCGCTCCGCGCAGCTCCCGGTAGTTCGAATCCACGCAGTAGAGCGAACGGACGAAGATCAGCGGCTTCATGTTGGCGAACACGCCAAAGGTCGCGTTGCCGTGCGGCGTCACTTCGCCGAACAGGATCTTGTCGCTGCGCGTGGCGTGACCGGTGGCGTTCAGCGAACCCCAGGCCGCGTCCACCAGGCCTCGGTAGATACGGGGGCTGTTCGGCGTCGACTGGTTGCGCCCGGTGCCCTGCGGGGCGATGTCGTAGCCGTAGTTCGGCTCGTTCCAGATCGACCAGAAGCTCACGCGCGGCAGCGCCGCGGCCGAGCCGGCGGGCTTGTACGAGCCGCTGTAGCGGGCGCCGACGGCCTTGACCCAGTATCCGTACTCCTTCGCCGACGGCTCCCAGTCGGCCCGGAAGTAGCCGGCGGTTCCCTTGGGCGCCCCGGAGCCGGTTGCCCACAGCGGAGCGGGTCCGTTGAGCGTGAAGTCCACCGCGATGTGGTCGGCCGTGGCGGTCCGCACGAACGCGTCATAGGGCGCCCAGCCACCGGCCGGATAGGCGGCCGGATTGGTGGCGTCGAAGCCCTTGGGGCGAGAGGTCGACAGCGCCGAGGGCGCGATCGCGTTCCAGGTGATGTTCACCCGGACCATGCCGACACCGAGGTCACGCAGGGTCTGGAGGGTTCCAGTGGGATTGCCGAGCACCTGTGGGTCGGCCTGGAAGACCGCCACCTGCGTCGTCGACGCGGCGGCGGGAGCAGCATTTAGCGCCGCCGTGCTCGCGAGCAGAGCGGCTATGGGGATTAAGCGTCTGATTTTGCGCACGGTACAAGCAACTACCCGGAAGCTCTTAAGTTGCGCTCGGCGGTCACGGGCCTGCAACCCAGCGCCCACCTAACCGCCTCTACACTCGCCGTATGGCCTCAGAGCGCCAGATCCACGTGGGTGGGGTCCCGATCGGCGGTGGCGCGCCCGTCGCCGTCCAGACGATGACCAAGACCGAGACCGCCGACCTCGGCGCCACGATGGCCCAGATCCGCACGGTCGCCGACGCCGGCGCCGACATCGTGCGCGTCGCCGTGCCCCGCGAGAAGGATGTCGAGGCGCTCAAGACGATCGTCGCGGACTCGCCGATCCCGGTGATCGCCGACATCCACTTCAACTACACGCTCGCGCTGAAGGCGCTGGACGTCGGCGCCCACTGCGTCCGCCTAAACCCAGGCAACATCGGCGGGCCCGACAAGGTCGCGCTTGTGACAAAGCGCGCAAACGAGCTCTCCACGCCGCTGCGGATCGGCGTCAACTCGGGGTCGCTTCCGGCCCACCTGCGGGACCTCGAGTTCGAGAACCCGGTCGAGGCCCTCGTCACCGCCGCGGTCGAGTTCGTCGAGCTGATGGAGCGGCTCGAGTTCACGAACTTCAAGGTCTCGATGAAGTCGACCAGCGTGCCCAACACGATCGCGTCGAACCGCCTTCTTTCCGAGCGGATCCCCTATCCGCTGCACCTGGGGATCACGGAGGCCGGCACCAAGTGGTCGGGCTCGCTCAAGTCCGCGGTCGGCCTCGGTACGCTGCTCGCCGACGGCATCGGCGACACCATCCGGATCTCGCTCTCGACCTTCCACGCCGAGGAGGAGGTCAAGGTCGCCTGGGAGATCCTGAAGGCGCTGAAGCTGCGCGAGCGCGGGCCCGTGCTGATCGCCTGCCCGACGTGCGGCCGCCTCCAGTTCGACATGGACACGGTCGTGGCCGAGGTCGAGCGGCGCCTTGCCCAGTACGACGACCCGATCGAGGTCTCGGTGCTCGGGTGCGCGGTCAACGGCATCGGCGAGGCCCGGCACGCCGACTTCGGGATCACCGGCGCCAAGGACATGGGCATGATCTACTCGCGCGGCGAACCGCTCAAGAAGGTCCGGACCGAGGATCTCGTCGACGAGCTGTTCGCGGAGATAGACAGGTACTACGCCGCGGGCAAGAAGGTCGTGCGCGACGAGCGTGCCGCGGCCGAAGCGCAGGAATGGCTCGCCGAGAACGAGGACGAGACCGCGATCACCCCCGAGCGCCTGGCGGCGATGGAAGCGGCGGCCGCGCTCGACGAGGATGCGTCGCCCGTCGCCGGTCGCCGGTTCACTCGGGCTTAGGGGCCGGCTTCGCCGGCGTCCGTGGGGCCTTGTTCCCCGTCCGGTCAGTCCGCGATTCCTGTCCGGACGGGGTAGGTGGCGGTCGCAGCCCGGCCCGCTCGGCATCCGTGCCTCGCCTGTCGGGCCGGGCCGCGCCACATCCGACGGATGTCGAGCGAAGCGAGACCCGGCCGCGCTAGCTAACTGCCGCGAACCCCTCGGCCACCTTCGGCCAGTTGACGACGTTCCACCACGCGTCGAGGTAGTCCGGACGGCGGTTGTTGTACGTCAGGTAGTAGGCGTGCTCCCACACGTCGTTGCCGAGCAGCGGGGTCTTGCCGTCTGAGATCGGGCTGTCCTGGTTGGCGGTCGAGAGGAGCGCCAGCCCCGAGCCGTCGTGGACGAGCCACGTCCAGCCCGAGCCGAAGCGCTTGACGCCGTTGTCCTTGAACTGCGCCTTGAAGTCGTCGAACGACCCGAACGCGGCGTCGATCGCCGCGCGCAGGTCGCCGTCGGGCTCGCCGCCGCCGTTCGGCGACATCCACTCCCAGAACTTGGAATGGTTGGAATGGCCGCCGGCCTGGTTGCGGACGCCGGCCTGCTTGTCGCTCGGCAGCTTGTCGAGGTTCTTCAGGACCTCGTCGACGGGCTTATCGGCCCATTCCGTGCCCTCGAGCAGGCCGTTGGCCGCGGTTACGTAGGCCTGGTGGTGCTTGTCGTGATGCAGGTGCATCGTCTGCTCGTCGATCGTCGGCTCGAGCGCGTTGTAGTCGTACGGCAGCGGCGGAACTTCGTAGGCCATCGACGGCTCCTTGCATGAGGTTCTTCGGGACGTCCTCCTTGTATCACGCCCGGGTACGCTGCGCATGGTGACCCTATGACGCGCCTTTCCACCTATTTCCTGCCCACCGAACGCGAGCCGCCGGCCGACGCGGAGGCGCTGTCGCACAAGCTGATGGTCCGCGCCGGATTGATCCGGCAGGTCGGGGCAGGGTTCTGGAGCTGGTTGCCGGCCGGCTACCGCGTCCACCAGCGCGTCGTCCAGATCGTCCGCGAGGAGATGAACGCGATCGGCGGCCACGAGATGCTGATGCCCGTGCTGCAGCCCGCCGAGCTGTGGCGCCGTACCGGGCGCTACGGGATCGAGGAGCTGTTCAAGCTGAAAGACCGCCGCGGTGCAGACCTCGTGCTGGCGATGACCCACGAGGAGGTCGTCACCACCCATGTGGCGGCGGCGGTCAAGTCGTACCGCGACCTGCCGCTGCTCCTCTACCACTTCCAGGTCAAGGAGCGCGACGAGCCCCGTCCCCGCGCCGGCGTCCTGCGCACACGCGAGTTCATCATGAAGGACTCCTACAGCTTCGACCGCGATCCGGCCGGACTCGAGGTGTCCTACCAGAACCACGTCGTCGCCTACGACAGAATGATGGACCGCTGCGGTCTTCAGTGGTACCGCGTCGAGGCCGACGTCGGGATGATGGGCGGGAGCGGTGCGCACGAGTACATGGCGCCGTGTCCGGCCGGCGAGAACGAGGTCGCGGTTGCGGACGGCTACGCCGCCAACGTCGAGGTGGCCAGCGCGCAGGCCCAGCCGGTGCCGCTCGAGGCCCCCATCGACACGCCACGGCCCATCGCCACGCCCGGCATGACCACGATCGACGCCGTCGCCACCGAGCTGGCGGTGCCCGCAGGGGCGCTGCTCAAGGCGTTCCCGGTCATCGTCGACGGCGACGCGATGAAGCTCGTGATCGTGCGCGGCGACCACCGGGTCAACGAGATCAAGCTCGCCAATGCGCTCGGGTCCGAGTTCCGCCCCGCGCATCCCGATGAGGTGGCGGCACGGCTGGGGCCGCCCGGGTACATCGGCCCGGTCGGGGCGCAGATGCCGATCCTGCTCGACGAGGGCGTGGCGCCCGGCCCGTACGTCACCGGCGCGAACGAGCCCGACGCCCACCTGCGCGGCGTCGAGCCCGGCCGTGACTTCCCGTTCGAGCGCGTCGACGTCCGCGCCGTGGTAGCGGGCGACACCATCGACGGCCGCGCGATCCGGATCGAGCCCGCGATCGAGGTCGGCAACATCTTCAAGCTCGGCACCAGGTACTCCGAGCCGCTCGGCGCCCGGTATCTGGACGAGTCCGGCTCCGAGCAGCTGATCTGGATGGGGTGTTACGGGTTCGGCCCGGCGCGGGCCGCCGCCGCGGCCGTCGAGCAGTACGCCGACGAGCAGGGAATCTCCTGGCCGCGGGCGATCGCGCCGTTCGACGTCGCGCTGGTCGCGGTCGGCAAGGAGGGCACCGAGGAGCGGGCGTTCGCCGACGGGCTGTACGGCGAGCTCATGGAGCTCGGGCTCGAGGTGCTCTACGACGATCGCGACGCCGGACCGGGGGAGAAGTTCACCGACGCCGAGCTGGTCGGGTGCCCGCTCCGGGTCACGGTCGGGCGGCGGACTCTCGGGTCCGGAGAGGTCGAGGTGCAGATCCGGCGGGGCCGGGAGAGCAGCAGCGTGCTGCTCGAGGACGCGGCCGAGGAGATCGCCGCGCTCTGGCGCGGGTTGCCGTGACCGGTAGGCCGGGCGGTGCTTTGAGCCCTCCGATCAGCAAGCGGCGCCTGACCGGCATCGACCGCTCTGGGCCGGCGCCCGAGTCCACGCTGTCCGGCCATCCGCTCAACCCGTGGACGATCCCGAATGCGATCGACTACATCCGCCTTGCCGGGATCCCGGTGTTCCTGATCGTCGCCCTGTCGAGCACCGACGGACAGGACGCCCTGGCCGTCGTGCTGTTCGGGTTGATCGGGTGGTCCGACTACCTCGACGGGTTCCTCGCGCGCCTGACCGGCCAGTACAGCCGACTCGGCGCGCTGCTCGATCCCGTCGTCGACCGGCTGCTGATCGTCTCAGGGATGGTCGTGTGCTGGCACTTCTCGCTGCTTCCGAAGTGGGCGATCGCGATCGTCGTCGCCCGCGAGCTGTTCATGCTCGTGGCCAGCCGCTACGCGCTCTCGCGCGGTCTCGAGATTCAGATCAACTGGGCTGGGCGGATCGGCGTGGCCCCGATCGCCGGGGCGCCGTTCTTCGCGATGGCCGGCGTCCACTGGCTGGCGCTGATCTTGCTGTACGTCGGGATGGCGTTCGGGCTGATCGCGACGGTGCTGTACGTGCGTCGCGGGAGGCAGGAGCTGCGCGCTCGCGGCGCTCCCGAGAAGCCCGCGGATCATCCCGGCAACGCCCGCAGGTAGGGCTCGAGCACGACCCTTCCCAACGCTCAAGTTGAGCTTGAGCCTCCGAGTTTGCCAGGCTATACTGCTCGCTTCGCCACTCCGACCCGGAAGCACCCGGAGGTCTGCTCTACATGGATACGTTTCCCGATTTGGGCTCACTGACCGATCAGGAGCTCAAGGAGCTCATCAAGCAGCTGACCGATGAGGAGATGGAGATCTCCTATCGACGGCGAATCCTCCACGGGAAGATCGACATCCTCCGCGCCGAGCTGGTCAACCGGCTGCGCAAGAAGGACGAGACCGGCGAGCTCGTGATCACCGGGGCGGATGTCCAGCAGCTGACCGACATCCTGGCCGGTCGCGTCCCGGGGTCCGAGTCCGAATAGTCGTGTGACCGCCGGTGGCCCAGCACTGTCCAGAGTGCGGCTTTGCCAACGACGAGGGCGCCAACTACTGTCAGCGCTGCGGCGCATTCCTCGCGCATTCCGATCCTCCGCCGGGGACGACCACGGCTACGTACAAGCTGGGCGAGACCGGCGAGCTCGAGGAGGTCCAGTTGGACGATGTCGTCGAGCGAGGCCCGGCGCTTGTGATCCGCGCCGGCGGGGGGCGCGCCGGTGAGAGCTTTCCGCTCGGCGCGGGACGGGTCACGATCGGCCGCCGTCCGGTGTCGGACATCTTTCTCGACGATGTCACGGTCTCCCGTGACCACGCCATTCTCGTGCGGCGGGGACAGGACTACTTTCTCGACGACTGCGGGTCGCTCAACGGCACCTACGTCAACCGCCGCCGGATCGAGTCCCATCGGCTCGTCGACGGCGATGAGCTCCAGATCGGGAAATACAAGCTCGCGTTCCTGAGGCGCTGATGGCTACTCCCGAGACCCACGAGCCCGCCCCCGTCGAGATCCAGGATCCGCCGCTTTCGGATGCCGAGCGGCCACGTCAGAAGGCGGTCACGATCGGGACCGTGGTCAAGGCCCTCCACCAGGAGTTTCCTGACATCTCGATCTCGAAGATCCGCTACCTCGAGGATCAGAAGCTGCTCTCGCCGCGCCGGACCCAGGGCGGCTACCGGCTCTACACGCAGTCCGACATCCAGCGGCTGCGGACGATCCTCCGTCTCCAGCGCGACGAGTTCCTGCCGCTCCGGGTGATCCGCCAGGAGCTCGCCGGCGGCCGCGCGGAGCGTGAGGTCACAGCCCCGCCGCCGGCCGCCGACGGTCGCTCGATGCGGCGCGCGCTCGTCTCGACGCGCGATCCGGGCGCGCTGTACTCGCTCGAGGATGTCGTCGAGGAGACCGGAGCGGAGCCGGGGCTGGTGCGCGAGCTGGTCGACTACGGGGTGATCAAGGGTGACGTGCGCGCCGGCGTGCGCTACTTCGACGAGACCGAGCGTGAGATCGTCCGAGCGGTCTCCGAGCTCGCGCGCTATGGCGTCGGCGGCCGGAACCTACGCGTGTTCCGCAGCTCGGCCGATCGCGAGGCGCAGCTGCTCCAGAGCATCCTCGCCCCGGCCCTGCGATCGCGCAACCCCGAGCGCCGGCGCGAGGCGATCGAGGCGCTCGAGAATCTCGCGTCCGTGACCACGCACCTGAAGCACCTGCTGCTGATCCGCGATCTGCGCAAGATCGCCACCTGACCTCGTCTGGGAGGCCGCGTGAGCCCGGTCGACCTCCGAGCGCTGGTCCGCGAGATCCCGGATTTCCCGCAGCAGGGGATCCTGTTCAGGGACATCACACCAGAGACCGTCAGCGTCGAGTACGCCTCATGAGCCGGCCGTTCGACTCGAGCTTCATGCCGCAGCGCCGCGCCCTGTCGAGGGCGATGCGGACGCGGCAGCTGATCGCGACGCCCCAGGCGCTCTGGCAGGTGGTCGAGGACCCGTTCGCGATGACGCGCTGGTGGCCGAACGTCACGCGTGTCGAGGGCGTCGAGGAGGAGCGGTTCACGCTTGTGTTCCAGACCAAGCGCAGGCGACCGGTCCGGATGGACTTTCGCGTCGTGACGTCCGACGCGCCCGGGAGCGGTGGTGAGCCCTCGGGGCACCGCGCCTGGGAGCAGGAGGTCGCCGGAACTCCGTTCGAGCGGGTGCTCGACGAGGCGATCACCGAGGTTCTGATCGAGCCGGCGCACGGGGGAACGTCGCAGGTGACGATCGCCCAGCTCCAGAAGCTCCGCGGGTACTCGCGAACGGGCGCGCTGATGCTGCGCCGGGCGACGAACAAACGCCTCGACGAGGCCCTCGACGGGCTCGCGCGGATCTCCGGCTGAAGCCGGTTAGGAGACGCCTTTGAGGGCGCCCTGAAGGATGACCTGACCCGGGACCTTGGGGGTGGCCGACGTCTCGAGCGTGAGCAGCAGGTTCTTGAAGTGGGCGGCGTTGGTCGGCAGCGCCCCCTCGGTCTGGAGCTTGCCGTTCTTGCCGACCGGCGTGTTCACGAACCCGACCCGAGCGCTGTCGGTTGGCGAGTTGGACAACCACACGGCATATGCGTTGTGCGAGTTCGGCGCCAGCCCCTGCGCCTCGACGATGATCCCGTAGGCGCTGCCGGCCTTGACCACGACGGAGACGCCCTTGGCGTTCCCGGTGCCGCTCGGCGGGTTCATGTTGATCTGGCCGACGACCTTCGCGCTGGTGGCCGAGGTCGTGCCGCTGGTCGTTCCCGTCGTGCTGGCACCGGTGGTCCCGGTCGTCCCGGTCGTTCCGGTGGGCGCGCCCGTGGCGGCCGGCGCGGTAGTGCCGTCGGCCGCCGCGGTGGTGCCCGACGTTGGCTTGTTCGAGCTGCCGCTGCTCAGGACCACGACCAACACGACCACCACGACACCACGATCGCGCCCACGAGCAGGAAGATCGCACCGCCGAGCCGCGAGCTCGGCCGGTCGGTCGGGCGCGGGATCCGGCGGGGGGTCGTTGCGGGGCGGCTTTCATCGGCCGCTGGTGGCGCCTCGTTTGCCGTTGCCTTGGAGCGAGCGGTCCCGTCGGGGATCTCGGGGAGCGGCTCGCTCGCGATCGGCGCGAGCTCAGAGGCGAGCACTCGCGCCCAGGCACGTTCGTACGGCGACGTGGCCAGCCGTTCACGCGTCTGCTCAGCCACCTTTGCGGGCAGTTGCCCGAGCAGGTAGTCGGTGATCAGCGAACGCGCTTCCGGCGCCAGGCCGGTGTCGGGGCCGAGTTCGTCGAACGCCGCGAGCGCTCGCGCCCGGACCGACGCACGGTCGATCGCGAGCAGGCGCGCGATGTCGTCATAGCTGCGGCCGCGCCGCAGCACGAGGTCGAGAACCGCGCGTTGGTCTGGGGGTAGCGTGTCGATCGACGCCATCGCGACCGCTTAGCGTAGTAGGGCCCACGCCGGGGTGCGGCGCATGGGCGGTCAGTAAGGTCCCGCGTTCGCATGAGCTTCGACGCGCTCTACGGGCTCGAGGTGACCGAATGCTCGGACTCCTTGGTCCGGGGCAGCGTCCCTGTGCGCGCGGAGCTGACGCAGCCCGCGGGCTCGGTCCATGGCGGCGTCTACAGCGCGGTCGCGGAGTCGCTCGCCGCTCGCGGCACCGCCGAGGAGGTTGGCCCCCACGGCAAGATTGCGATTGGGTTCTCGCAACAGACGACGACGCTGCATCCGGTCACCGCCGGCACGATCCACGCCACGGCCGTTCGCCGGCACCGGGGACGCACGACCTGGGTCTGGGAGGTCGAGATCTCCGACGACGAGCAGCGCCGGTGCGCGGTGGCGCGGGTGACTATCGCCGTTCGAGACTCATGACCGGCGCCGGCCGCGAACAAGACCGAGCGGACTCTGGGTAGGGTTCGGGCCGCACCAGGGTACCGTCCACCCGCCCGAGACATGCGCCGCACCCTGCTCTCCTTGATGCTGCCGCTCGCGCTGGCACCTCTGCCGGTGGGGTGGCCTCACCATTTAGCTCTGGGCGTGAGCGACCCCCCCGGCGACGCGCAGGCCCTGCACGCCCACGCGCCCGTCGACATGCGCTACCAGTACCTCGCCGGTGGCGTCAACACCGGCCACGGCTGGGCTTCCTGGAACCCGAACGGAAGCTTCGTGACGATGTACGTGCACGAGTCGTTCGCGGCGCACACGATCCCGGTGTTCACCTACTACCAGATGCTCCAGTCCGCGCCGTCGGGGGGTGGGAGCGAGCAGGCCCGGGACCTGTCGAACATGCGGAATCCGGCGACGATGCGCGCCTACTGGGCCGATTACAGCCTGCTGTTGCGGCGCGTGGCGGCGGCCGCCGGGTCGCGACTGGTGGTGATCCATGTCGAGCCGGATCTGTGGGGGTATCTGGAGCAGGCCCGCGCCGTTGGGCTGGCCCGGTCGTTTGCTCATCGTCTGATCGCTTTGCGGGATGCGTTGGCGCCGCGTGTGGTTCTTGCCTGGCATCTGAGCGTATGGGGGACGAACATGGACATCACGAACTCGAAGCCGTCGCTGGCCGAGGTGGATGCGCTGGCGGCGAAGTCGGCGGCGTTCTACGAGGCGCTGCACGCCCATTTCGACCTGGTGTTCAACGACGTCACCGACCGGGACGCGGACTACTACCGCGACGTCGAGGGCAACCCGCACACCTGGTGGGGCCCGGCCGACTTCGCCCGTGAGAACCGCTACATCGCGGGCTTCACCCGGCGCACCCACACCGCCGTGGTGCTGTGGCAGCTACCGGTCGGCGATACCCACGAGAACGACACCTGGAATCACTACCGCGACAACCGCCTGCAATGGTGGCTCGGTCCCGGCTCATCCGCCCACCTGCGCGCCACCCGCGACTCGGGGGTGGTCGGGCTGCTGTTCGGCGCGGGCGCGTCGGGGAACACCACCGACATGACCGACGGGGGGTTCTTCTACCGGCTGGCCCGGGGCTACGAGTCGCATCCGCTGTCGGTGGCGGGCCTGTTCTAGCCCCGGCCCGCGCTACCGAGCGGGCGCGCCGCGACCCAACCAGAAGCTGACGAACTGGCCGAGCGCCGGGGCCGACGGGCTAGAGACGCGGAGCAGGTGCGCCCAGGCGAGCGCCACCAACCCCGTCGTCCCGGGGCGGCGGGCAAGGATCACCGCGTCGCCGCTGGCGGCGAGCTCGGGTGTGAACGCCGGCGCTGCCAACCGCGTGAACTGGGTCAGCCCGGCCGGCGGAGTCCGGGTGCCGTACACGATCACGACGTTCCCCACTTGCAGCGCCTCGAGCAGCTGATCGTCGTTCAGGACGGCGTCGTCGCTGGTCACCGCCTCCGGGACGTGCGCGCCGCTCGTCGGCGGGTTCGAGTCGTAGCTGGGATGGGGCTGACCACGGCTCAGCGCCGAGTGACCGAGGTCCGGGAACGCCTGCCCCGGACCGCTCGTTCCGCCGGAAACCGCCGCCTGGTCGCGCCCGGCGAAGTATCCCGACAGCAGCAGGATCAGCCCGATCGAGAGCACCAGCGAGGCAACCACGATCGCTATCAGCTCGGCCACCCTGATCAGCCGCGAGTCGCGCGGCGCGCGCGCCGGGCTGCTCGGTGACCGGCGTCACCGGGTGGCGCGCGCCCGGCGGCCCGAGCCGGTTGCCGGCGCGGTCTCGCCGTCGGGGCCTGCGGACGGTGCGCCGGCCGCCGCCGCGAGCTCCTCGATCGAGGACCGCAGCTCGTCCGCAAGCACCTCGAGATCCGCGAGCGCGTCGTAGTCGCTCACGAGGCCGAAGTTCAGCTGCCCGTTGTACGAGAGGATCGCGATTCCGAGCGCGGTGTTCTCGGCCAGCGGAACCATGGGGTACACGGCCTCGAGCTCCCGGCCCAGGAGGTACAGCGGAAACTGCGGACCGGGGACGTTTGTCACCACGAGGTTGAACAGCCGCTGGCGCGCCTGGAGCCGCGCGGCCTGCGACATGATCGTCGGGGGCGCGAAGCCGGACAGCGCGGTGAGGATCTCCGCGCCGACGGCCTGCCCCGACTGCTTGACCCCGACCATCGCCTCGCCGAGGATGTGCAGGCGCTCGACCGGGTCCGTGACGCCGATCGGCAGGGTCGCCCACATCGCCGCGACCCGGTTGCCGAGCGCCCCGCGCTCGACGTCGGCGCGGACCGAAACCGGAACCATCGCCTTCAGGCCGACATCGTCGGTCGCCAGTCCGTGGAGGCGCATGTAGCGGCCGAGCGCGCCGGCAACGACCGCAAGCACGACGTCGTTGACGGTTCCGCCGAGCGAGTTCTTGATCGCCTTGAACCGGGCAAGATCGGCGTTGACCCACGTGAAGCGACGATGCGGACCGATCCGCACGTTGAACGGGCTCGACGGGGCGGCCTGCAGTCCAGTCCACGCGAGCGCGCTCATGCTCCCAAGCGCCTTGCCGGCGCGCACGGCCACCGTGCGCGGCCCGCGTACCGTCGCCCGGACACCGCGCACGACCTCGGTCGGCACGGTCGCGCGCTCGAGCAGCGCGTCGGCCAGCAACTGGGCGCGGCTGGGGAGGGGGCGGGCCGCCCACCCGTGATCGGGCGGCGCCACCGGCAGCGGGTCGGGCGAGGTATCGAACAGAACGGTGGCGATGTCCACCCCTGAGACGCCGTCGACCAGCGCGTGGTGCGTTTTCGACAGCACCGCGAAACGCCCGCCGGCGAGCCCTTCGACCAGCCACAGCTCCCACAGCGGCCGGCTGCGGTCGAGCGCCTGAGAGAACACCCGCCCCGCGAGCCGCTTCAGTTCGCTCTCGCCCCCGGGGCGGGGCAGCGCGGTGTGGCGCACGTGGTAGTGGACCCGGAAGTGGGGATCGTCCACCCACACCGGACGGCCCTGGCCGAACGGAACGAACGCTAGCCGCTGCCGGTACCGAGGCACGAGGTGAAGCCGCGACTCGATCGCTTCGACGAGCTCGTCGTACGTGGGAGCCGACCCGGCGAACACCGAGCAGCCGGCGACATGCATGTGCGCCGAGTCCCGCTCGAGGTGCAGAAACGAGCTGTCGAGCCCGGTCAGCCGGTCCTTGTTTGCCACCGCTCGGATGGTAGTCGCGGCGCGCTCGTACCGCTGCGGTATGGGCGCTCGAGACCGCCGGCGGCTGTGACGGACGTCACAGTCAGATCCTAAAGGCGACGCCTAACCTGCCCGACTTATTGATTGACCTGCCGAGTCGTCCTCGTCCGTTACGAGGGCGAGCGGGGGACCCATCGCCGGGCGGAGACATGCCTGGCCGGGGCGAATCGACTTGCCCGGCCCAACGCGCCGGCCGCAGTCGTAGTGCCTGCTTTGGAGAGCGCGCGGAGCGCGCCGCCAGCGGTCGCGAGCCCGTCAGCTAACCCCGTAGGCGCCCGGTCGAAATCCAAGGAGGTCCTCGCTTTGAGGCCTGAATTAGCCATGACCAAATCGCGCCGCAGTCGGCTGGGCATCGGCGCGCTCATGATCGGAATCCCAGCCGCAGCGGCCGCGATGGCGGCCGGTCAGGCCCTCGCTTCGCCGACGCAGGCTCCGCTGCATATCAAGCCCCGGTCGAGCCGGATCGCCTACGGGCGCGACCTCGTCGTGACCGGCAGCGAGTCGGCGTGGGACGCCGGGCACACCGTCGTGCTCCAGTTCGCGCGCCGTGGCGGCGCCGTCTGGAGCCAGCTCGGCTCGGCGACCGTCAATGGCGCCGGCGCCTTTCAGCTCGCCGCCCGGCTCGAGCAATCGGGTCTTGTGCGCGTACTCGACGCCTCGAGCGGGTCGTTGACGCCGTTCGTCGCTCATGCCCGCGGCGCCGGCACCGGCGGAGCCGCGACGAGCTCGGCCGTACCCGTCAACGTCGCCGCCCGGGTCCACGTTCCGAGCCGCGGGTTCGACGTCAACGCGGGCCAGGCGGTACAGGTGCGCGGAAGGCTGCTTCCCGCCGCGCGCGGCCGCAAGGTCAGCCTCCAGGCGCTGCAGAACGGCTCCTGGCACACGCTCGCGGCCGCGCGGACCAAGTCGGCCGGGCGGTTCGTGCTCCGCTACGTCGCCGGCAGCGCCGGCCAGCAGTCGATGCGCGTCCGCTTCGCCGGCGACCGGCTGAACGGAGGGTCGACGACCCGGGCCGGCCAGATGACCGTGTTCCGCCCCGCCGAGGCGTCCTGGTACAACGACGGCGGCAATACCGCCTGCGGGTTCCACGCCGGCAACGGCGTGGCCAACCGGACGCTTCCGTGCGGCACGACGGTCGTGTTCCGGTACGGCGGCCGCACGGTCACCGCGACCGTCGACGACCGCGGACCTTACGTCGGCGGCCGGGACTGGGACCTCAACCAGACGACCGCGGGCGCGCTCGGGTTCGGCGGCGTCGGCCAGGTCTGGTCCAGCCAGTAGCGCCGCGCGCCGCGCCTGGGCTGTTCCCACGCACGGCTGGGACACGCCTCACGTCTGGGGCGTGTCCTAGCCTGCGAATCGATGGCGGACCGATGCGTCGCCCACCTCGACATGGACGCGTTCTACGTGTCCGTCGAGCTGCGCCGGCGCCCCGAGCTTCGGGGCCTACCGGTGATCGTCGCCGGCACGGGGCCCCGCTCGGTTGTGACCACCGCCTCCTACGAGGCGCGGCGGTTCGGTGTCGGCTCGGCCATGCCGGCGGCGCGGGCGCGGCGTCTGTGCCCCCAGGGCGTGTTCCTCGCGCCCGACTTCGCCTACTACCGCGAGACGTCGCGCGAGGTGATGGCCGGCGTGCGCGCTTTGGTCGACGCGGTCGAGGTCATCGGGCTGGACGAGGCGTACCTCGACCTCACCGGTCTACCGGCGCCGCACGCCGCGATGCGCCGTCTGGCCGCACACATTGAGGGGGGCACCGGCCTCGGCTGCTCGATCGGGATCGGGCCCAACAAGCTCGTGGCCAAGGTCGCCTCAGACGCCGAGAAGCCGAGGGGTTTCGTCGTGCTCAGCCGCGAACAGGCCTGCGCGCGGTTCGGTCCCTCGCGGTGCGCGCTGGTTCCCGGCATCGGCCCGAAGACGGCGGAGCGGCTGCGAGCGCTCGGGATCGAGACGCTCGCAGCGCTGGCGGCGGCGCCGTACGAGCAGCTGGCGCCGCATTTCGGTCCGCGCTTGGCGGCCGAGCTCCAGCGCCGCGCCCGGTTCGAGGACGACTCTCCGGTGACCCAGGAACGGAAGGTCGTCTCAGAGTCCCGCGAGCAGACATTCGACGAGGACATCCGGGATCCGGAGCGGCTCGAGGCGATCCTCGACGACCTCGTCGAGCACCTGTGCGCCGGACTGGTCGCCCAGCGACGACGTGGACGGACGATCGGGATCAAGGTCCGGCTCGACGATTTCAGCACTCACACCCGGGCGCGAACCCTCGCCGAGGCGGTGAGCTCGGCCGACCGGGTGGGTCCGGTCGCGCTCGATCTCCTGCGCCGGTTCTCACCGCCCCGGCCCGTCCGTCTCCTTGGCGTTCGCGTCGCCGGTCTCGAGCTCCCCGGCGCCGCCGCCGAGGATCAGCTCACGCTGGTGGTGTAACTGCTGGTGCGGCGGCGCGAGATCGCGTGGCCGTGCTCGGAGTGCGGCGGACATGGCCGCGCTGGCGCGGCGTCGCACGGCGTGAGAACATGCGGTTGTGGAGGGCAAAAAGCAGAAGCAGGAGCGTGCAGGTGCCACCGAATCCACCATCCGCGATGTCAACGAGGGCATCGAGCGAGGCCAGTGGCCCGGTGACGAGGACAGTCCTGTCGGCTTCCGCTGCGAATGCGCCCGTGTCGGGTGCAACCGGCTCATCGAGCTGACGGTCCGCCAGTACGAGCAGATCCGCTCGCACCCCAGGCGGTTCGTGGTTCTTCCCGGCCATGAGATGCCGGACGTCGAGACAGTCGTCGCGGCTAGGCCGGGCTACATCATCGTGGAGAAGCGAGATCAGGCTGGAGCGGTCGCGAAGCACAGCGACCCTCGTGATTGACCCCGCGCGGCCGTGACACGGCCCTGCGCAGGTCGAAACGCATCTGGACCTCGGTGCCTCCAGACGCGCGCGTGACGACCGCAAAGTCGTCGCTGAGGCCGGAGATCAGCGACAGCCCGATGCCGAGGCCCTGACTGTCGTTCCACGCGTGGAGGCCGCGCCCGTCGTCGCCGATCAGCACCCACAACTCGTCCGAGGCGACCGCAGCGGTGACGTGCAGCCGCCCGGCCTCGCCGTTTCGATACGCGTGCACAACCGCGTTGGTGAGCGCTTCCGAGACCGCCAACCGGATCTCGTCGAGCCGCTCACCGGCGGCCCCCGCGGCGGCCGCGACGGACGCCAATGCGCGACGCGCCAGCGGCACGACCTCCGGCACAGCCGGGTAGGACTCGTTCAGAGCGTCGCCACAGCTCATCTCGATTGGTCGGATACCCAGATGAGCGCCAAGTCATTCGCAGAAAACTGCAGCTTTGATTGCGCAGAAAGTGTGGCTTCGGCGCGGCGACGGCGGCCGCTCTGCTTCGACAGCGAAGTCGCGCTGGTCAGTACAAGGCGGAGGCAAGCCGCCGACGAGCGCTGCGCGCGAGCGGATGCTCGACCCCGAGCTCGTCGAGGACGCCGACGACAACGCGACGGATGTCGTCGCGAGCCCCGTCGGCGGTGGGAAGCGCGTCGAGCAGGAGGTCCAGCGCGCGATCGTTGTCGCCGGCGTCGAGCGCCGCGAACGCCTCGCTGAGATCCGGCACCGGCGGCTGCGCGCCGTTGCCCGCCGCCGACTCGAGGCCGATCCGGGCCTTGAGGCCGTCTGCGGCGAAGCTTCCGGGGACGCGCGCGAGGATGGCCAGCGCCTCGTCGGTTTCGCCGCGCCCCTTCAGGATCTTGGCCAGCGGTACCGCGGCATCGGCGCGAGTGGGCTCGAGCTCGTTCGCGCGCCGGAGCGACTCTTCGTCCCCCCGCTCGATCAGCCCGTCGGCCTCGGAGGGAAGCAGCGAGTCGAGGAACTGCTCGACCGCCGTCGGCGGCTGCGCGCCGATGAAGTCGGCAGCGACCTCCCCGTCGCGGAACGCCTTGACGGCGGGGATGCTCTGAATCCCGAATGCTCGCGCCAGCCCGGGGTTGGCGTCGACGTCGACCTTGGCCAGCTCGACCTTGCCGCCGCGGGCATCGACGGCCCGCTCGATCACCGGCCCAAGCTGCCGGCACGGTCCGCACCACTCCGCCCAGAAGTCGACGACCACCGGGACGGTGTGAGAGCGGTCGAGAACCGCTGTCTGGAAGGTGCTTTCTGTGACGTCCATGTCTCTGATGGTAGCGACGCCGTTACCTCGGGTAACCTTACGTTTACGTCAACTTCGCCGACCACGCCTGACGCCGACAGCTCGACGATCCTCGTCGACGATTAGCTCATGGCCGGAATCGTGGTGGAGGGCCCCGGCGTCACGCTCGAGGGCGACGAGACGGGGGAGGGGATTCCCGTCGTCCTGCTCCACGGCCTCACCGCCACCCGGAGGTACGTGGTGATGGGCTCGCGGGCGCTTGAGCGCTCGCGCCACCGCGTGGTCGCCTACGACGCGCGCGGACACGGCCAGTCCTCGCCGGCGCCTGCGCGTTCTGCTTACACGTACGACGACCTGGGGATGGATCTGGTCTCCGTGCTCGATGCCCGCGGGATCGAGCGGGCGGTGCTGGCGGGGGCTTCGATGGGCGCGCACACGCTCCTTTGGCTCGCGCTTCATGCCCCCGACCGCGTGGGGGGTTTGGTTGTCATAACCCCGGCGTACGACCCGGCGAAACACTACGGCGAGGAACGGTTTGCGCGCTGGGACGCGCTCGCCGATGGCCTTGAGAGCGGCGGCATCGAAGGTTTCATCGCAGCGCAGGGCGACGCCGACCTCCCGGAGTCCTGGCAGGAGACGGTGGAGAAGGTGACGCGGCAACGCCTGTCGCAACACTCGAATCTCGCCGCCCTCGCGGACGCGCTCCGGGCAGTTCCACGGTCGCGCCCGTTCGAACAGATTTCAGAGCTCGCGGACATCTCCGTGCCGACGGTGGTCGTGGCGAGCGCCGACGAGCCCGATCCTGGCCATCCCCAGGCCGTGGGGGAGGCCTACGCCGCCGCGATTCCGGGCGCACGTCTCGTACTCGACGAGCCCGGCCGTTCGCCGATCGCGTGGCAAGGCAGCCAGCTGTCCAAGCTCATCGCGGAGGTAGCGGCGGAGGCTGACGCCCGATGAGCGCCGCGGGCGGGACGGACCGGCGATGAGCGACGCCGGCCGGGCGGACCGGCGATGAGTGCCGCGGGCGGGGCGGACCGGCGATGAGTGCCGCGGGCGGGACGGCCGGCTACTCGGGCACGCCGTTGCCGCGCAAGCTCGGGATCAAGCCCGGGGCTCGGGTCGGGCTGATCGGAGCGCCCGCGGGGTTCGATTCCACGCTCGGCGATTTGCCGGACGGCGTTGCGGTGCGCCGGCGGCTCGGGCGCGAGCCGTTCGACGTGATCGTCGCCTTCTTCTCGCGCCGGTCGACTCTCGAGCGCCGCCTGGCGGGTCTGAGCGCCGCGCTCGACCCCGCCGGGGGACTCTGGATTGCCTGGCCCAAGCGCGCATCGGGAGTCACGACCGATGTCACCGAGGACGTGGTGCGCGACCTCGGACTCGCCGCCGGGCTCGTCGACAACAAGGTCTGCGCGATCGACCAGATCTGGTCCGGGCTGCGGCTGGTGTACCGGCTGCGCGACCGCCCGCGGTAGAGCGGTCGCGGTACGGCGGCGCGGCCACTACCCGAACGTGATCGTCTGACCCGACGTCTTGTGAGGGGTCAGGTAGAAGTTCCCGAGGTAGTGAGCGACCACGGTGATCGCCACCGGTGCATGGCCTCCGGGAATCTTGGTGAACACGGTCTGGCCCGAGAACTTGCAGTCCGGTCCGAGCGGCACCAAAGTCGATCCAATCCGGCGCGAGCCACGGAAGTACCGGATCGACACGCTCCCCCGGCAGTCGTAGATCGCCGGAATCCAGGACGGCCCGTGCACGGATCCAGTCGTGGTGAACGCGTACGGGTTGGTTCGGTCGCGGAGAGGCGTCGTCCGCGCGTGGATGTGCGGCACTGGCCGGTGGATCGGGAGCGTCATGAACGTCGCGTCGGCGCCCGGCTGCGGAACCGTGTTGCCGTGCAGCGCCACGATCCTGTAGTGGAAGATCGTCTGAGCCTCGAGGCCCTGAACACTCGCGGTCACGGTCACCGGCGCGGTCCCGGCTGGCACCGCCGCGGTCATCGTCTGCGAGCCGTAACCGGTTGAAGGCCCGTACTGGAAGTAGTAGGTCGTCGCCTGCTTGTTGGGGCTGACGACCGCGGTCAGCGTGGCTCCGTTCTTGCTGATCTGCGTCGCGGGCCCGGTGGACACGCCCGGGGGAGGATTGCCCGCGGTCCGGAAGGTGTGATCGGAGCCGGTCGCGCTACCGGTCGCGTTCGCCGCCACGAGCCGGTAGTGATAGACCGTGCCGGGAATCAGCGCGGACGCGGTCGTGCTGACGGCCACAGGCTTGGTCCCGCTGCCGGCCGAATGCTCGACACTGGTGACGCCGTACGCCGTCGTGAGACCCCACTCGAAGTAATACGCAGTCGCGTTCCCGTTCGGGTTGATCGTTCCGAGCAGCTTCGCGCTTGTGTCCGTGACGTGCGAATGGCTCCCGGTCGTAACCGACGGCGAGGACGCGGCGGTCGCAAGGGCGGCGGTACCGAGGACAAGAACCGCGGATAGCAGCCCTGCGGGCAACAGCTTCTCGAGCTTGCGCTTCATCCCTACCTCCCGTGTTAGGCAGAACTTGGCATCCATATACCCGGTGGGGGTGCGTAAGTTGCGCTGCCGGCCGGGGGGATGGAGCGCCCGAGTGGAGGCACGCGATCCCGGGTATGAGGGCCGTCTGCCACGCCGATCAAACGCACGCACCAGGGAGGCTGAGCCCGGGGACGCCGCTTCCCCCGCCCGCCGGCAACGGCTGCGACGGTCCGATTGCTCGGGGCCCGGACTGCGGCGGGTCCGGCGCGGACGCGGCTTCATCTACGTGGACGAGCGCGGGAAGACAATCAAGGCGTCCCCGGTACTGGAACGGATCCGCGGGCTAGCGGTCCCGCCGGCGTGGGAAGACGTATGGCTGTGTCCCGACCCGCTTGGCCATCTGCAGGCGACCGGAGTCGACGCCGCCGGACGCCGGCAGTATCTCTACCACCCGCGCTGGCGCGAGCGCCGGGACCGCGAGAAGTTCGAACGCATGCTGACCTTCGCGGAGCTCTTGCCGCGCCTCCGACGGCGTCTGGGTCGAGTCCTCCACGCCGGTGATGAGCCGACCCGCGACCGGGTCCTTGCAGCGGCCGTGCGGCTGCTCGACCTCGGGATGTTTCGCGTCGGGAGCGAGCAGTACGCCGCGGAGGACAGCGGAGTTGGCCTCGCCACGGTCCGCAAAGAGCACGTGCACGTTCACGGCGACGTCGTCGAGTTCGACTATCCGGGCAAAGGAGGGACCCGGCGCCTGCAGGTGATCGACGATCCGGTGACGATCGATCTGGTCACCACGCTCAAGCGGCGCCGGGGCGGATCCGGCGAGCTGCTCGCCTACCGCGAGCGACGACGCTGGCGCGACCTCCGCTCCGACGACATCAACGAATACCTCAAGGACCAGCTCGGCGAGGAGTTCAGCGCCAAGGACTTCCGGACCTGGAACGCGACCGTGATGGCCGCCGTGACGCTGACTGCCAACGGGCGGGAGGCCACGACGAACACCGCCCGCAAGCGCGCGATCAACGAGTCGGTTCGGGCGGTCGCAGCACTGCTCGGCAACACCCCGGCGGTCGCGCGCCGTTCGTACATCGACCCGCGCGTGTTCGACCGCTACCTGACGGGGTGGACGATCGCAGGGGCGCTCGAGCGGATCCCGGACCTCGATGTCGCCGACGATCGGGTACGCACCAGGGTGGAGCGGGCGGTCGTCGATCTGTTGGTCGAGAACACCGACTCGAACGCCCTCGAGCTCGCCGACGCCGCCTAGTAGCGGTTGGCCGCGGGGGCCGGCGACCGCGCGATGTTCAGTCGTAGTGGAACTGCCACATCCGGCCAACCGGCCGGAAGCCGATCCGGCCGTAGAGCTGCTTGGGCCAGTCGTTGTCGTCGGCAGTGATGAAGATCACGTCGTGCCCGTCCTCGCGCGCGAGCTCGACCCCGCGCGCGACCACCGCCCGTCCGAATCCCCGTCCGCGCGCCTCGGGAGCGGTGTACACGTCCTCGATCTGGGCAGTACGGCCGTCGGAGCGGAGCTTGCAGACCGCGACCAGGTGGCCGTCAGGGCTCCGGACGCCGAGGAGGCGATCGGCGCACGCTCGGGCCTCGCGCCGGCTGAACTCGACGAGTTGATCGAGCGCGCCGGAATCCAACTCGTCCTCGGCGAACCAGCGCCGCATCAGTTCGGCCACTTCGTCCTCGCCGACATCCACCACGACGCTCGTGTCCGCCGCGCGGTCGGGCTCGGCGCCCAGGACCATCCAGACCTCGCGCTCGGTCTTCCAGCCGGCCCCGCGGAACGCTCGCTCGGCCTCGGGTCCGGTCTCCTGGTTCTCGCTCACGATGTGCACGTAGCGCGTCGCGAGTTGCTCCTCGGCGAGCTCGATCAGCGCCTCGAACGCGAGCGGCCGCGCCACCCGGATCTGGTTGACGCTCCACACCGCGGGCAGCGACGGCGTGCTGACGACGCAGCCGGCCTCGATCGGCCGCAGCTTGTCGGCCGTCTTCGCCAGGTTCTCGTGCACGAACGAGAGCACGCGTGTGAGCGTGTGGACGTTCGGAGTGGAGGTCGAGGTGCTGGTCTTCATGGTCCGCATGTTGTCAGGACCCGGATGGAGTCCAGAGCCAGTCGACGATCCGCCCTCTCTCAGCGCGCCCGCGACCATCGGGGCATGGCTCCGTCGTGGCCTCCACCCACCTCTGCGGGGAAGCGCGTGGGGCACCCGCGAAATCCGGGTTTCGCCACACTCGACCCCGGCCCAGATGGTGAATTCGGATTCACCCGGCTATTGCACGGTTTTCTCCGCACTCGCCGCCGGCAGTCCGTCGAGTGAGGACCTACCGTGTTCCGCCAGCGGCGTTATGCCCGCGCCGCGGCCGTTTCCGGGCACGGGCGGGCCTCCGGGCGCCGGGTCCCAAAGTCGTCGATGGTCATGCTCGCGGCTTCAATGAACGCTCGATAATCGATCTTATGTCGACCACTATGCGAGAACGAGCCGGCGCTACTGGCGACTGAGCCTGACCAGTGGTCTCGCTGGTTGCTGGGGCGCCGCGACGGCGGCAGCCAAGACCAGCGTGCGATCACCCGCGACCGCCTCGCGCCGATCCGCGATCGCGTCCTGGGCGCCGCCGAGCCGCTCGACGGCGCCACGCTGCTCGATGTTGGCTGCGGCGACGGGCTGATCGGTCTGGCCGGCCTCGAGCGCGTCGGCGCGCGCGGTGTTGTGATCTTCTCCGACGTCTCGGAGGCGCTCCTCGAACAGTGCCGTCGCTACGTCGCGGATCTGACCGAGGCCGCGCGAGCTCAGTTCGTGCGCGCGCCCGCCGAGGACCTCTCGGTCATTTCGGACGCCTCGGTCGACGTCGTCACGACGCGCTCGGTGCTGATCTACGTCGCCGACAAGCCTCGGGCCTTCGCCGAGTTCGCCCGGGTACTCCGTCCGGGCGGGCGGGTGTCGCTGTTCGAGCCGATCAACCGCCTTATGTATCCCGAACCGGAGGGCCTCTTCTACGGGTTCCGGGTCCACGCAGTCAGCGACCTCGCCGGGAAGGTCACGACAAGATTCGCCGGCGGCGACTCCTACCGGGAAGCGATGATGGGCTTCGGTGATCGCGATCTAGCCCGTTTCGCCGACGATGCCGGCTTCGAGACGGTTCACGTCGAGTGCCACATCGACATCGCTCGGGGCTCCTGAATGGAGCCGGTCGACCTGGACGCGTTTCTGGACAGCGCTCCCAATCCCAACGCCCCGACCGTGCGGGAGGCGATCTCGGCCACCCTCACAGAGGACGAGCAGCGGCGGTTCGTGGCCGAGCTCGACCGAGCTCTCGCTGAGAACGACTGCCTGCGCCGGACGGCCGGCGCGTACCTGCTCGCCACCAAACCCGGATGACATGATCCTGCGCCTACTGGCGCCGGAGCGCAGCTAGACTCCTGTCTCGATGCCGAAGCAGCAGCGAGTGATGCGGGTCGAGCAGCGTGGCCAGATGGCGGCGATGCAGCGGCTCGAGAGCAAGTCAGACGAAGAGCTCGAGGCCGAGACCAAGTACAAAGCCGCGGCGCAGGCGATTCTTGGTTACCGCGCTGCCGAGCGTTACGACGCCAAGGCGGCGCGCGGTCACTTCCAGCGGGCGCTGGCCGCGGCGACGCCGCAGGAGCGCGTCGGAATCCGGCGGATGGCCGATGCGTCACTCGCGCTCGCCGAGCGCCGCGCCGACGACCTGAAGAAGGCGACCGAACGGCTGGGCGTCGAGTCGCCGAGCGCGGGCCAGCTCCGGAGCCTCAGGTTCCTCGGGCTGATCGCGCCTCCAAAGAGCGCCGGGGCCCTGATGCGAATCCGCGGGATCCTGATCGCGATCGTCTTGGTGATCGCCGTCCTGGCGATCGGCTTCGGGATCGTCTACGGCATCGGTTCGGCGGCCGGCGGCATCTCGGTCGACATCGCGATCTTCTACGGGTTCCTGCTGGTTCTCATCGCGGTCGGCGTGCTTGCGTTCGTCGGACGGCGACGGCAGAAACGCGCGAAGGCCGCGCGCGCGGAACAGATCGCATCCGCATCTCGGCCGCGCTGACGTCGCGCCGTGTGCGGGCGCTATTCGTTGGCGACGCCCAACCCGGCTGACGTCCGGTCGCGCTTTCCGACCGGTGAGTCCGTCGAGATCCGCCGGCGCTACAACGTGGCGCCAGGCGATGAGGTTCTGGCGGTCACCACGGATCGTGAGGGCAATCCTCGCGGTGAGCTACTCCGGTGGGGCCTCGTGCCGGCCTGGGCGAAGACCCCGGACACCGGCCTCAAGATGATCAACGCGCGCGTCGAGACCGTGGCCGAGCGCGCCGCGTTCCGCCGTCCGTTCGAGCGCTACCGCTGCCTGATCATCGCGGACGGGTTCTACGAGTGGCAGCGTCAAGCAGCCGGGCCGAAGCAGGGCTTCCACATCACTCGCAGCGACGGCGGCATGTTCGCGTTCGCCGGTCTGTGGTCGATCTGGCACGACGATCAGAACAAGGGGCACACGCTGCGCACGTGCACGATTCTCACGACCGCGGCGAATCCGGCGATCGCCTCGCTGCACGACCGCATGCCGGTGATCCTCGCCCCCGGCACCGAGTCCGCGTGGCTCGAGCGCTCCCGGCCGCCGGACCGACTGCACGAGTTGCTGAGGGGTCTGAGCCGGGCCGAGACCGCTGTCCGTTCGGTCGGTCCTGCGGTCAACGACGCCCGCTACGACGGACCCGAATGCCTCGCGCCGCCCGTCCCGGACGGCCAGGTGGCGCTGTTCTAGGCATGTCACCGGACCGGCCGGTGTACGAGGTTGCGTTCGTCCTCGGTGGTGGCGGCATTCTGGGCGCGCATGAAGTCGGGATGCTCCGCGCGCTCGCCGAGTGCGGCGTCCGGCCCGACGTCATTCTCGGTACATCGATCGGGGCGATCAACGGTGCTTTCTTTGCCGCCGATCCGACGCTCGCCGGGGTCGAGCGCCTGACCGAGCTGTGGCGATCGGCCAACCTAGCGGACCGGTCGCCCGGCACGGTGCTGCGGCGGGTGACGACGCTCGCGCGCAGCGGGACGCACCTTCAGTCGTTTAGGGAGATGCGCGAACGGCTGATCGAGGTGCTCCCGGCGGAGCGGGTCGAAGAGCTTTTGGTCCCGTTTCAGTGCGTCGCAGCCTCGATCGAGCAGGCCGCCGAGCATTGGTTCGACAGCGGTCCGCTCGCGGACGTGGTGCTCGCCTCGTGCGCCGTGCCCGGCATCCTGCCTCCCGTTCGGATTGACGGTGAGCATTTCATCGACGGCGGCATCGTCAACTCGATTCCCGTGAGCCGGGCGGTCATGCTCGGGGCGAGCCGGATCTACGTCCTCCAGGTCGGACGCCTCGAGCAACCCCTCAAGCCGCCGCGGTGGCCTTGGGAGGTCGGCCTCGTCGCGTTCGAGGTCGCCCGTCGGCACCGCTTCGCGCACGATCTGCACTCGCTGCCGGCGGACGTCGAGCTTCACGTCCTCCCCACCGGCGGCTCGGCCGCCCCGGCCTACAACGACGTCTCCGGCCAGCTGCGTCTGGTGCGGCATCGCGCGCACCGTCGAGCAGCAGATTGACTCCGCATACGAAGCATCCCGCCAGTACCTGGTCGGGACCTGATGCCGCCCGTCTCGATCCGCAGGCCGGTTACCGTGGTCGTCTGGCTGATCGTCTCGACGATGGTTGTGCTCGTGTCTCCTGTGCTGCTCGCGCTCGGCAAGGTCGCCAGCGCGGTCACCCGCCGCCCGCAGCCACTGATCGTGACCCGGTTGACCATCGCTTACTTCGGCTGCGAGCTTGCCGCCCTCGTCGGATGCGGGGCGCTGTGGCTCGGGGCCGGCTTCGGCGTACGGGTCGGCACGCGCCGATGGCAGGCGCTCCACTGGAGATTGCTGCGCTGGTTCGTCGGCGCGCTGGCTGACGCCGGACGGCGGACGCTCGACATCGATGTCCAAGCCGAGCTCTCGGCCGACGCGGCAAGCGCGCTCGAGTCCGATGAGCCCCTGATCATCCTCAGCCGCCATGCAGGCCCGGGCGACACGATCTTCGTGCTCGATGAGCTCATGTCGCGCTTTCGCCGCCGGCCGAGCGTGGTGTTCAAGGAGAGCCTCGCGGTGGACCCGTGCATCGACCTGCTCGCGCATCGGCTCCCACAGGGGATGCTCGACAACGCGGATCGTGAGGAAGCCCAGGAGATCATCGCGCACATCACCACAGAGCTCGGTCCGCGAGGGGCGTTGCTGCTGTTCCCCGAAGGCGGCAACTTCACCCCCGAGCGCCGGCGCTCCGCGCTGCTGCGACTGCGCCGGCGGGGCAACCGGAGCTCGGCCGAACAGGCGGAGCGCATGCCGCACGTGCTGCCGCCCCAGCCTTCGGGCGTGCTGGCGGCGCTGGACGCCACCCGCCAGACCGACGTCGTGTTCGCCGCCCACACGGGCCTCGGGCTCGCGGCGTACCCGGGCCAGTTCTGGCGCGATATGCCGATCGGCCGGACGCTGCACACGCGCATGTGGTTCGTGCCCGCGTCTGAGGTGCCCGCCGACGGACGAGGAGCGCATCCCGTGGCTCTACGACTGGTGGGCGCGTATCGACGAGTGGATCGACGCGCAGTCAGCCGCCCCCGACGAGAGCGCTAGCCGCATCGCAGCATGAAGTAGCTCGGGTTGAGCAGCATTCCGTGGACGGCCCACGCGGTATCGGTAAAAACGGCGTCGCTTGAGCGTCGCGCTCAGGCGGCTGCCTGCTCGGTCTCCTGGAATGCTGCTTGGGCCGGCTTCTGAGGTGGGCCGACCTGCACGCCCATCCATTTGTTGAACGCCTCCGGCGGCAACGGCTTGGAGAAGTGGTAGCCCTGGGCTAGGTCGCACCCGAGCCCCCCGAGGCGGTGCAGCGTGGCCTCGTCCTCCACCCCTTCCGCCACTACGGTCAGCCCGAGATCGTGGCCGAGGTTGATCGTCGAACGCACGATGATCAGGTCGCTCTCGTCGCTCAGCATCGGCGAGACGAACGACCTGTCGATCTTGAGCTCATCTATCGGCAGGCGACGGAGATTCGCGAGCGACGAGTAGCCCGTGCCGTAGTCGTCGACCGACAGCCCGACGCCGAGCTGGCTGAGGCGCGTCAGGGTGACCAGGGAGCGGTCGGGATCCGACATCAGCATGCTCTCCGTGATCTCGAGTTCGAGCGCCGCTGGGTCGAGGCGGTAGATCGTGAGCAGATCGGCTATCAGCGAAGCCAGGTCGGGATCCAGCAGGTTGCGGACCGACAGGTTCACCGACACGGTCAGCGCCTGTGCGGCCCGGCGCCAGGCCGCGCACTGAGCCACCGCGCGCTCGAGCACATGGCGGGTCATCGGCCCGATCAGCCCGGTCTGCTCGACGATCGGCATGAAGTCCGATGGCGGCAGCAGCCCCAACTCGGGATGCTGCCAGCGCACCAGGGCCTCCGCCCCGTGCACGCGCGTGCCGCCCATCTGCATGATCGGCTGGTAGAAGACTACGATCTCGTCGGAGTCGAGCGCGCGCCGGAAATCGCTCAGCACGCTCAGACGTCGCACCGAATGGCGATCGAGGGCGGCCGCGTACACCTTGCAGCCGGCGTGCGCCTCCTTCGCCGCGTACATCGCCACGTCGGCGCTCCGCAGCAACGAGTGCGGATCGTTACCGTCGCGCGGGAAACGCGAGATCCCGATGCTGACACCAACCTCGAGCATCATCTCGTCCACCCCGACTGGCTGCTGCACGCACGCCGTCAACCGCCGGGCGATGGCCTCGAGCTCGTCGGCGTCGGCGGTGTTCTCGCCCGGCAGCACGGCGAACTCGTCGCCGCCGAGCCGCGCCACAAGACCCTCGGGGCCAACGGCCTCCGCCAGCCTCGGACCGAGATCGCGCAGCAGCTCATCTCCGAAGTGGTGGCCGAGCGTGTCGTTGATCTCCTTGAAGCGGTCGAGATCACACAGCATCACTCCGAAGCTGTCGCCGGCGGCCTGCGCTGAAGTGATCCGTTCGTCGAGCCGGGCGCGGAAGCGTTCGCGGTTGGCCAGGCCAGTCAGGTCGTCTGTGGTGGCAACCCGGTGGAGTTGCTCACCACGACGCTTCGACTTCAGCAGCTCTCCGACCAAGTACTGGAAGATGAGAAGCGCGAGCGCAGTGAGGACGATTCCTGCGGTCCCGGCCTCGATCGCGACGTACGTGGCCACCATCGTCAGCAGCGCAGAGAAGAGCTCCGCCGACAGGATCGGGAACACGACATCGCGCACCGCCTGGGCCAAAGATGAGCCGTCCATATAGGACCGATGGACGAAGACGCCCATGAAGTTCACCGCGAGGGCCAGTACGAACGTCAGGAAGACGGCCAGGTAATAAGCGCCCGTGTGCGGTCCGAGACCGAAGACGCGAACGACCGTGTGGAAGAACAGGCCCGCGATCAGCGGGTACCACATGAACGTGGCGAGGTTGACCAGCGCGAAATGCGGCGCCACACGAGTGCGCATCCATGAAACCAGTGTCGTGGCGGCACCGAGGGCGACAGCGGGCCCAGGACCAAGCAACACAACGGTGATCACAAGCCCGATCAGGTCGGCTGACACCCTGACCTTGCTGACCCCGGCATTTACATCCGTGAGTGCGCTCACGCACAGGAATGCGCCGAGCACCAGCAGCTGGCCGAGGTTCCACCGGTCGAGCCCGGCGGTCAGTCGAACAACGGCGACGGCGGCGACGACGGCGAGCGCGTAACAAACCGCGGCACGATCCGCATGCGGTGCGCGCTCGTTGCCATCCGTGGCATTCTTGCGGTCCATCGCCCTGTAATCATCGGCCGGTGCCTGAAAAGCCTGAATCGGGAGAACGTCCAGACCCGTCTGGACGGAACTAAAGGTGCGGCTGCTCGAAGCCGATCAGTGAGGCAACGCCGCGGAAAGCAAAGGAGGGGTCGCGAGACGCGTACCCCTCCCGGGTGCAAATCAGCCGTATCGCCAACCCATGGTGCGGCGCTCCTTTCCGTCGACGGCTAAAACAGCGGGCAGTCCTACCTCTCACAGCGTGCTGCCTGCGCCCCTGCCGTTTCTTGCATTTGCTGGGGACTGCGCCCCGTTGCCTCGCAAAAGGTACCGGGGTTTGCAGTTCCCGCAATAGGACGTTCGTCCAGTTCTGTCTACGGCTCTAAAGTCGCCCGCAAAACGGCCGATTTAGCGCCACCCTTCGGCGGGCTGTTCGGGACCCGAACCGGCGGGCGCCCTACGCGCGCGCCCGTCGATCGTCCTGGACCGTTTTGGACGCCTGTTCTAGCTGAAAATTGGGTCTTTGGACATAGGGACCCCGTCGCCGCGCTCACGCCAGGCCATACACCGCAGCCGCGTTACCCCACATGACCCGCCGGCGGTCGTCCTCACTCAGCTGATCCAACAAGAGCGACAGGCCGTCGCCGTGGTCGTGGGGGTAGTCGGACGCGTATGTCAGGGTCCCTGGCACATCCATCATGTCCAGCAACTGACCCAGCGCCGCCGGGTCGCCGGGGAGATGCGCCGGCGCGGTCGTGAACAGGAAGTGCTCGCGCACGTACTCCGATGGCCGGCGCTTGACCCACGGCACCTCGCGCCACACGCCCTTCCAGTCCTTGTCGAAGCGCCACAACAGCGGCGCCAGCCAGGCGAAGCCGCACTCCGTCACTACGACCCGCAGGTCGTCAAACCGCTCGAACACGCCTTCTGAGACGAAGCTCAGCACCTGCGCCTGGGCGATCGGCTGGTTGCCCAAATAGTCCTCGAGGTAGGTCGTGGTGAAGCCGCTGGGCGTGGGTGCCTTGCCGGGGCGACCCCAGGCGTGCAGCGTCCACCTGGAGCCCGACCGAACGAGCGGCCTCGAATATCGGGTGGTTGTTTTTGTGCCCCCACGGCAGGTCGCTGCGCACCGGCAACAGCACCTGGACGAAGCGGGGGTCCTCCCCCACTCGCTCGATCTCCGACACCGCGTCGTCGGGCGAAACGGACGACACCACCACGCTCGCGCGCAGCCGGTCGGAGCGCGCGAGGAACTCCTCGCGCACCCAGTCGTTGATCGCCGACGCCACCGCCGCCGAGAAGTACGGGTTCCGGTGGGTCTCGAACCCCGTCAAGCAGTTCAGCACGACGAACCGGGGTTCGGATTCGGCCGAGAAGACGTGCTCCGAGAGCTCGGAGTAACTGGACGGCGCCGGCGCGACAACGCCTGGCGGATACGCGTGCGCCACCCCGTTCAACCGGATCCCCGCCTCGCCTATGTACTGGCGCCAGTAGTCGCTCAGGTAAGGGAAGAGCGCGTCAAATGACGACGGAGCACAGTGGACGTCGCAGTCAACACACGTGTCCATCACACCGCCCGCTCGCGCGGGAGGCCGTACAAGGAGAGCGCGTTCTCGCACAGGATCGCCCGGCGCAACTCCGGCCCGAACGCACGCGGCAACGCCTGCTTGGGCGAGTCGAAGTCCCAGTGCGGATAGTCGGTCGCAAACACCAATCGGTCACCGAGTCGAGCCTGACCCATGGCATACAAAAGGTGCTGTGGATCGTCCGGCTCCTCGATCGGCTGGGTCGTGAACCACACGTGCTCGTCGATGTACTCGGACGGTTTGCGTGTCAGGCTCGGAACGTCGTCGCGCATCCGCTCCCAGGCAGCGTCGAGCGACCAGCGCAAAGCCGCGGCCCACGCCACGCCGCACTCCGTCAGCACGACCCGAAGCCCGGGGATCGACTCGAACATGCCGCCGGCGACCATGCTCGCGAGTTGGCTCTGCATGACGATGCCGTTGCCGACGTGATAGTCGCGGTAGAACGACGGATACCCGGCCCCCCGGTGGTCGACGTAGCCGCCCGTGTGGAAGGCCACGGGCCGACCATAAGCGGTGGCGGCCTCGTAGATCGGCCAGTACCTGGGATGGCCGAGCTGCTCGGCCGCGCTCGCGGGCAACAGCACCGCCACAAAGCGGTCATCGCCGGCACGCCTCTCGATTTCCGCCACAGACAAAGCCGGGTACTCGTGCGGGACCGCGATCGTGCCCCGCAGCCGCGGATCGAACGAGAACCATGAATCCACCTGCCAGTCATTCACAGCCGAGTTCCACTCCGCCGCGAAGTCCGGGTGGTCGTAGCAGTCCTGCCCGCTCAGCACCTCGAGCACGGCGTAGTCGACGTCGAACTCGTCGAGCAGCTGCTCACGCATGAGCTCGGGGTCGCTGCCCCAGATGTGACCGGCCTTGCCCGGCCAGGCGTCGACGCGCATACCGGAGTGGCGAGCGCGCGGATACCACTCGGTCACCCGTGGCGTACGCCGCCCGTACCGCTCGAGCAGCCGCCTCGCCGACGAGCTCAGATACTTAGCGAGCATCGCCTCGGTCGCTTGCGCGTGCACGTCGCAGTCCACAAGCTCCACCGACCTCAGCGCCCCGGACGAAACCCCGATACGTATCTCAACCTGCGAAGAAGACATGACTCACGTCACGCATGCAGCACCACGTACTCATCCTCGACGTTGACGTCGAACGTCTCCGCGACCTACGGACCCGGCACTCGCCTCGGTGGCGCCGCCGGACGCGCTCCCGCGTCCTCGATTACCGACTCTCCGGGCGACAACTCGACGCCGTAACTGCGGACGCCCGACGCCACTGTGCCCACGAACGACTGACCCGAGTCGAGGTCGTACTCCCAGCCGTGCCAGGGGCACGCGATCCGCAGCGGATCCGTGACCGACGCCGATGCCCCCGGAACGTCCGCCACCGCGTCGCCTAGCACATGTCCCAGGCACAACGGCCCACCCTGATGGGGACAGCGGTTGCGCACGCCGTAAAACCGCTCACCGACCCGGAACACGCCGATCGAGCGGCCGCCAACGTCGACGATCCGCCGCTCGCCGCAGGGGAAGCTGCGCACGGGCGCGACGACAACCCTCATCCCTGGCAACTGTACCCGGCCTATGCCCGGTCGACCGGCCCAGACCGTGTTAGTGCGCTGGCGAGCAAGCCCGCGACGACGCCGACTACAACGTCATCGTGCGACCGGCCTCGAACCCGTCGAGCGCGACGATCTCGCTGATCACGTCGTCCGGAACGGCCGAGTCGGTCGTGATCACCATCACGGCCAATGGTCCCTCACCCGTGTCGGCGTTGTCCACGTGCCCGACCGCGGCCGACACGATGTTTATGCCGTGCTCGCCGAAGTGCGTGCCGACTCGCCCGATCATGCCCGGTACGTCGCCGTATCGGAACATCGTGATGTGCTTCTCGAGCTGGATGTTGAAGCGCTGGCCCCAGGCTTCGAGCAGGTGCTCACGGTTGCGCCGGCCGAACAGGGTGCCGGCGACCAGCACTGTCTCCTCGCCGCTCTCGACGGTCACGCGTACGAGGTCGGAGTAGTCGCGGACGGCAGCGCGCCTCATCTCGACGACCTCGATCCCCCGCTGCTCCGCGAGACCGGGAGCGTTGACGATGCCCACCTCCTCCTCGGTGTGCCCACGCAGCACCCCGAGCAGCACCTGGATCGTCAGCAGGCTGGTGTCGCGCTCGGCGATCCGCCCGAGGAACTCGGTCCGCACCAGGTCGATCGACGACCCCTGTGCCAACTCGACCGCGATCCGCCCCAGCGCCCGGCACAGCGACACGAACGGCCCGAGCACCTCCATGTCCTCGGGCGAGATCGCGGGGACGTTCACCGCGCTCGTGACGACGCCTCCGGTCAGCGCCGCGACCACCTGCTCGGCGGCCTGATAGCCCGCGCGGTCGGTCGCCTCGGCGGTCGAGGCGCCCAGATGCGGCGTGACGATCACGTTGGGGTAGCCGAACAGCGGGTGATCGGTGACGGGCTCGCTGGCGAACACGTCGAGCGCGGCCCCGCCGACCTTGCCCGAGTCGAGCGCGGCCTGCAGGTCGGCATCGACGACCAACGGCCCGCGAGCGACGTTCAAGATCCGCACGCCGTCCTTGCACTTGGCGAGCGCCTCGGCGTCGAGCCAGCCGCGGGTGTCTGGCGTGTTCGGGAGGTGGAGCGTGATGAAGTCCGCCGCGGCGTAGATGTCGTCGGAGGACTCGGCCTTCTCGACCCGCAGCTCGCGGTAGCGCTCGGCGGACACGTACGGGTCGTACGCGATCACGTGCATTCCGAACGCCCGCGCGCGCTCGGCGACGAGCTGGCCGATCTTGCCGAAGCCGAGGATCCCGAGCGTCTTCTCGTACAGCTCGACGCCCGAGAACTTCGAGCGCTCCCACGCGCCGCCGGTCAACGATGCGTGCGCCTGCGGCACGTTGCGGGCGAGCGCGAGCAGCAGGGCCATCGTGTGCTCGGCAGCCGTGATCACGTTCGACTGGGGAGCGTTCGCGACGATGATCCCGGCTTTGGTGGCGGCGTCGACATCGACGTTGTCGACCCCCACCCCCGCCCGGCCGACCGCTCGCAAACGCCCACCCCGGGCGATCAGCGGCGCGTCGAGCTTGGTCGCCGAGCGGATAAGGATCCCGTCGTATTCGCCGATCCGCTCCTCGAGCTCCTCGCGCGACCATCCGACCCCGAGATCGACGTCGAAGTGCTCCTTCAGAAGCGCGATCCCCGAGTCGCCGATCTTCTCCGCCACGAGTACGCGCGGGCGCGCCCCGTTCGGCTGTGGCGAAACCGAGGCGGACTCGGTGGCGGTCACAAGCGACGCTCCAGGACCCAGTCGATGCAGGCCGTGAGCGCCTTGACATCGCTGGGGTCGGTCGCCGGGAACATCCCGACCCGCAGCTGGTTGCGCCCGAGCTTGCGATAGGGCTCGACGTCGACGATTCCGTTCGCGCGCAGCGTCGAGGCCAGGTCGGCCGCGTCCACCTCGGCATCGAAGTCGATCGTCCCCACCACCAGCGAGCGCTTGGCGGGGTCGCTGACGAACGGAGTTGCGTGCTGATGACCAGCGGCCCATTCGTACAGGTGGCTCGAGGACTCGGTCGTCCGGGCCACCATCGCGTCAAGACCGCCGCGTTCCAGCATCCATTCGAGCTGATCGGCGAGCAGCAGCAGCGTCGCGATCGCCGGCGTGTTGTAGGTCTGGTCCTTGACCGAGTTTTCGTGCGCGATCTGGAGCGACAGGAACTCCGGGATCCACCGGCCATCACCGGGATGCGCCGCGATCTGGGACATCCGCTCGAGCGCGCGGGGGCTGAGCAGGGCAAGCCACAGTCCGCCGTCCGAGCCGAGGCCCTTCTGGGGAGCGAAGTAGTAGACGTCGGTCTGGTCGACGTCCACCGGCAGACCGGCCGCGGCCGACGTCGCGTCGACCATCACGAGCGCACCGTCCGCGTCGACCGGCCTCGAGACCGGGACCATCACTCCGGTCGAGGTCTCGTTGTGGGCCCAGGCGATCACGTCCGCGTCCGGATCGGACTGCGGCTCGGGCGCATCGCCGGGTTCGGCCTCGATCACGATCGGGTCGGCGAGGAACGGCGCCTTTCGCGTGCACGCTGCGAACTTCGAAGAGAACTCGCCGTAGACCAGGTTGAGCGCACGGTGGCGCACCAGCGAGCAGGTCGCGGCCTCCCAGAACGCCGTGGTGCCGCCGTTGCCGAGCGTCACGTCGTAGCCGTCGGGGACCGAGAAGAGCTCGCGCAGATCGGCCCGGATCTGGGCGACAACGCCCCTGACCGGCGCCTGACGGTGCGAGGTTCCCATCACCCCGACGCCTTCCTGGGCGAGTCGCCCTAGCTGCTCGGGCCGGATCCTGGAAGGGCCGGAGCCGAACCGCCCGTCGGCGGGCTTTAGCTCATCGGGGATCTGAAGGACGGTGCCGGACTTGGTCATGCGCGCCTCATTCAAGGTAACGGACTACCCCGCCCGGGCGGACGTCCCGAACCTACTCCTGGAATTCCGTGTCGATCCAGTCCATCTGAGCGCGCAGCTCGCGGCCGACGACCTCAACCTGGTGTCCGGCCTGCTCCTCGCGCATCCGTTTGAAGTTCTCCTGACCGGCCCGGTTCTCGGCGATCCACTCGCGGGCGAAGTCGCCGGACTGGATGTCGGCGAGAACCTTCTTCATCGCCTCGCGCGTGGCGTCGCTGATGATCACCTTGCCGCGGGTCATATCGCCGTACTCGGCGGTGTTCGAGATCGAGTACCGCATCCCGGCGATCCCCTTCTCGTACATCAGGTCGACGATCAGCTTGAGCTCGTGGAGCACCTCGAAGTAGGCGAGGCGCGGGTCGTACCCAGCCTCGGTCAGGGTGTCGTAGCCGGCGCGCACCAGCTCGGTGACGCCGCCGCACAGGACCGCCTGCTCGCCGAACAGGTCGGTCTCGGTCTCGTCCTTGAACGTGGTCTCGATCACGCCGCCGCGGGTGCACCCGATGCCCTTGGCGTAGGCGAGCGCCAGCGCCAGCGCGTCTCCGCTCGGGTCCTGGTGGACGGCGACCAGTCCGGGTACGCCGGAGCCCTCGAGGTATTGGCGGCGAACGAGATGGCCGGGGCCCTTCGGCGCCACCAGCGCGACGTCGACGTCCGGAGGCGGCACCACCTCGCCGTAGTGGATCGAGAAGCCGTGCCCGAACATGACCATGTTCCCGGGGGCGACCCCGTCCTTGACGCCGGACTCCCACACTGCGCGGTGGAGCTCATCGGGGACGAGCATCATGATGATGTCGCCCTCGCTGGCGGCGTCGGCGGGCTCGACGACGCGCAGCCCGTGCTCGCGCGCCTTGGCCACGCTGCTCGAACTCGCACGCAGCCCGACTACGACGTCCACGCCGGAGTCCTTGAGGTTCAGTGAGTGGGCGTGGCCCTGAGAGCCGTAGCCGATGATCGCGACGGTCTTGCCGTCGAGCTTGTGGAGGTCAGCGTCGTCGTCGTAGAACATTGCCGGGGAGCGTAGTAGATGCGCCGACGCGGCTCCCCGGCGAGGTCCTCAGGCTGGCTCAGCCGCCCCCGCCGAACTGGTTCTCGAGCGCGAGCACGCTGTTCACGTACTGCTGAGTCGACGGGTAGACGCCGTTCTGCTGGACCGACGGCAGCCCCTGGAAGTAGCCCGCGGCGGCGAGCGACTGGTCGCCCCCAGTGGCGTCGAGCAGGGAATGCAGCAGCAGAACCCCGCCGCGCACGTTGTCGGCCGCGGAGGCCGGCGCGAGCGGCGGACCCCCGGAGTTGAGCGACTGCTGGATCCACGCCCACGTCCCGGGAAGGATCTGCATCACGCCGCGGGCGTCGGCGCTCGAGACGAGGTCGTTGTTGAAACCGCTCTCCTGCCAGCCGATCGCGTCGGCGAGCGACGCCGGCACGCCGTTGGCGGATGCGATCGATCCGACCTGGGACGCGGAAACGCGCTCCGGCGTCGGATACGGCGGGTCGGTTGGCGTCCCCTGAGCAGTCGCGCCCACGGGTTGCGAGGCGGCCGCGTCGGCTGAAGTGCCCGAGCCGGCCGAGCCGGCGGAGACCCGGATAACGGTCCCAGTCAAGAGCGCGTGATTCGGGTCCAGCCCGTTATCGGCCGCGAGCGCACGGACGCTCTCGCCCGAGCGAGCGGCGATCGCCGACAGCGTGTCGCCCGGCTGCACGACGTACGAGGCGCCCGCGCCGGACGAGGACGTCGTCGTGGTCGTGTCGCTGACGGGAACCATTGTGCCCGCGGAGCTCGAGGAGGAGCCCGCGAGGTGAATCACGGTGCCGGTCAGGAGGTACGCGTTCGGATCCAGCCCGTTGGCGGCCGCGAGGGCGTCCACGCTGACGCCCGACCGCGCCGCGATCGCCGACAGCGTGTCGCCCGGTTGCACGACGTAGGCCCCCGAGGTGCCGGTGCTGGCCGGAACGGCGGTGCCGGCCCCGGTCTCGTCGCTGTCGGCGTCACCATCGCCCGCGGTGCCGCCCGTGGTCGATGAGGCGCTGACCGGGGTGACCGCCGTGGTCCCCTGGGGCGGGATCTGGATGGTCGAGCCGACAAGGAGTTGGGTATCGGGCGAGAGGCCGTTGGCGGCGGCGAGAGTATCGACGCTCAGGCCGTCCTGAGCGGCGATCGAGGACAGGGATTCACCCTGACCTACGACGTGTACGAAGTAGGCAGACGCGACTGCGGGGATGGCTAGCATCGTGCCCGCAATGGCCGAGATGAGCAGGAAAAAACGCAAACGCATGCGTCCCAGTGTGCTCAAGACGGCCGCCAACCGGTATCACTGCAATGCCCCTTGCCGCGTGCAAAATCGCGTTCATCTGTTTGGCGCGTCGCGCCTTCGCGATCACGCCTCGGCCGCGGCCACCAGCGCCCGCGCCGGCAACATCATCAACCCGTCGGCGCCGGTGAACGGCTTGGCCAGCTCGCGGAGCTTGGCCGTCGCAGCCGCACGCTCCTCGTCCGACAGGCGCTCCCACGTGTCGGCGAACATCCGCGACAGATCGAGCTTCTCCGCGAGCTGCTCATCCACCGTCATCGGCGGATGCGGCAACTCGAGCGGCTCGACGACCACGTCGATGAATCCGGCCGCTTCGAGCAGCTCCTGCAGCTGACCGACCGCCGACAACGAGAACGGCCCTGGGGCATCGGGATCCGGAACAGGCGCGTGGCCGAGCTCGACGAGCGCCCGGTCGGCAAGCGTCATCCACTGGTTGGCGTCGGGCAGGTCCCATACCGCCAGCGCCAGCCGTCCTGCAGGTCGAAGCACTCGCCGCATCTCCTGGATCGCGGCGCCCGGATCGACGGTCAGCATCACGCCCCACCGGCACAGGACCGCATCGACGCTCGCGGTGGGCATGTCGATCCACTCGAGCTCGAGTCGCTTGAACTCGACGTTGTCTACGCCGAGCTCCTGGGCGCGCGTCCGGGCGACCTCGAGCATCCCCTCCGAGGCGTCGCTCGAAATGAGGACGCCGCCGGGCGTCACGAGCTCCGCGGCCATGAACCCGGTGTCGCCCGGACCCGCCGCGAGCTCGAGCACACGCTGGCCAGGTTGCAGCTCGAGGTGATCGATCATCCACGCCGACACCGGCATCGCGAATTCTCGCCACGGTTCGGCGTGCCGACCCCAGCCCGGCGCGGCCCGCTCCCATCGGGCGACGATTTCGCTGCGCAGCGCCTCGGGGTCGGTCGCGCCCACCTACTCCTCCGTCCCGTCGGTGCGCTCGGCCAGGCGCCGCACGATCTCTTCGAACGCCCCCTCGATCTGCGCGCTCAGCCGCCTCTGGAAGATCGCCATCACCGCCTCGGACGCCACCGGCCCCAGCCGCTCGACGGCCTGCTCCATCTCCGGCCAGCGGTCGGCGGGCATATCGGCCTGCGCGAACGGCTTCCAGATCTCGTGCAGAAACAGCTCGACGAACGACCGCGACACCGATTCGCAGTGGCGGTCGATCTCCTCGAGGATCGACAGAGCGCTCCGGAGCGAGATCCCGCGCCCGACGACCTCCTCGGCGATCGCCAGCAGCGACGGGCTCGGGGCCGTGAACCTCCCGTCGCCGATCGGCACGAGCACGCCCAGGCGCTCCGCTTCGGCGAGGACCTCGGGCGCCTCGTGCGCGCTCACTCGGAAGCGCTTCCCGAGCTCTTCGAGCGTGAGCGTCTCGCCGGGCTCACCGCTCGCCGCGGCGTGAAGCGCCTCGCCGAAGCGCCGAAACCGCTCGGCAGTCCCCTGGGTGTCGTCGAGCAGCCGCTTGATCCCCCCGAGGTTGAAGCCGTCGTCCTGGAGCTCACGGACGAGCCGCAGCTGCGCGAGATGCTCGGGGCCGTAGTACCCGACGCGTGAGCGGACCTCGGGCGGATCGAGCAGCCCACGGGCCTGGTGGGCGCGGATGTTCCGCACCGACATGCCCGACTCGGCCGCCAGCTGCTCGATCGTCAGCTGGTTGGGGGACTCGGACTCCTCGAACCTCGTGGCGGAGGACACGCCACCGATTAAAGCTGGCGCCGGAGCAGCTTGCCGGACGCCGTTCGCGGCAGTACGTCCGCGAACTCGACCACCTTGGGCACCTTGAAGCCGGCGAGCCGGGCCGCGCAGTGGGCCCGGAGCTCCTCGGGCGCAGCGACGCCGCCGTCGCGGAGCACGACCGTCGCCACCACCGCCTCGCCCCATTCCGGATGCACCCGCGGATGGACGGCGGCATCGGCCACCGCGGGATGCTCCAGCAGTGCCGCCTCCACCTCGGCCGGGGCGACGTTCTCGCCGCCCGTGACGATCGTGTCGGCCTTGCGCCCGGCGATCTCGAGCCTGGACCGCGAGTCGAGCCGTCCCAGGTCGCCGGTGTGGAGCCAGCCGTCGGCGGTCAACGCGCCGGCGGAGACGACCGGCCCCCGCACGAGCACCTCGCCGTCGTCGGCGACCCGGAGGTCGACGCCGGCCAGCGGCCAGCCGAACGTGGCGATCTGCGAGCACGCCTCGGTCATCCCGTAGGTCGGTGCCACCGGAACGCCGGCGGCCTCGGCGCGCGTTACCAGCGCCGGCGCGATCGGCCCTCCCCCGAGCAGCGCCCAGCGCAACGTCGGTGGCCGTTCCAGGCCCGCGTCGAGCAGCCGCGCGAGCATCGTCGGCACGAGCGACACGAGCGTGATCCGCCGCGTCGGATCCATCAGTTCGGACAGAATCGCCGCGGTGTCGAACCGTTCATGCACGACGACCGTCGTGGCGTAGATCGCGCTCCGGATCGCGATCGAGAGACCGCCGACGTGAGTCAGGGGCATGGGGCACAGCCAGCGCTCGGCGGGGTCGAGCCCAAGCGCCACCGCGGAGCCGAGCGCGCTCGCCAGGAAATTGCCATGCGTCAGTACGACCGGCTTGGGCACAGCGGTCGTTCCGGAGGTGTGCATCACCGCGACCGGCCTGTCGCCGTCGACGCACTCCAGATCGCCGGCGGGGCTCCGCGGTAGCGGTTGCGAAATCACGAGATCGGCACCGGCCAGGCGTTGCTCCTGCTCGGCCTCGCCCAGCCTGAGGTCGATCGGCACGACCGCCGCGCCGGCCACAAGGCATGCGTGCACCGCGATTACGAAGTCCACCCCGGCCGGCAGCGCGATCGCCACCCGCCTCGCGCCGCGGAGGCCGCCCACGGCGGCGACGGCGGCGTCGCGCAGCTCGGCGGAGGTGAGGCTCCGCTCGGGCGTTTCGAGCGCCACCCGGTCGGGCCGGCGGTCCGCGGCGGCGTGGATCCAGGAGGACACGACCGACACGGTAGTCTCGCGCCGGTGCCAACGACCTGGAAACCGGCCGGCGACTACAGCGACATCCGCTACGAAACCGGCGTCGACGACGCCGCCGGCATCGCCAAGATCACGATCAACCGGCCAGAAATCAGGAACGCGTTCCGGCCCGAGACGGTGGTCGAGCTGTCTGACGCGTTTACGCGCGCCCGCGAGGATCTCGACGTCGGCGTGATCATCCTCACCGGCGAGGGCCCCGACGCGTTCTGCTCTGGTGGCGATCAGCGGGTCCGGGGTCAGCGAGGCGGCTATGTCACCGGCGCGGACCCGACGAACGCGGGCAGACACCAGGCCGTCGGACGGTTCGAGGTCACCGACCTGCACGTCCAGATCCGCCGGCTCCCCAAGCCGGTGGTCGCGATGGTGGCCGGCTACGCCGTCGGCGGTGGCCACGTCCTCCACGTCGTGTGCGACCTAACGATCGCCGCCGACAATGCCCGCTTCGGCCAGACCGGGCCGAAGGTCGGGTCGTTCGACGGCGGCTTCGGCGCGACCGTGCTCTCGCGACTGGTCGGGCCGAAGAAGGCCAAGGAAATCTGGTTCCTCTGCCGGCAATACGACGCGCAGGAGGCGCTGTCGATGGGGCTCGTCAACACCGTCGTGCCGCTCGATCAACTCGAGCAGGAGACCGTGAAGTGGTGCCGCGAGATGCTCGCGCTGTCGCCCTTCGCCCTGCGAATGCTCAAGGCGAGCTTCAACGCCGACGAGGATGGCCTCGCCGGCATCCAGCAACTCGCGCACGACGCGAACCTCCTCTTCTACATGAGCGAGGAGGCGCAGGAGGGGCGCAACGCCTACCTCGAGAAGCGCAGGCCAGACTTCTCGAAGTTCCCGCGCCGGGCCTGATGGCTGCGAATCGAGAGGCCTGATGGCCGCGAACCGAGAGGCCTGATGGCCGCCACCCGCGAGGCCACGAAACCCAACAGCATCCGCATCTGGCTGATGGCCGCGCGCGTGCGGACGCTGCCGGCCGCGATCGCGCCCGTGCTGGTCGGCACCGCGCTCGCCGGCTTCCTGCACGTATTCCATCCGCTCCGGTTCCTGGCCGCGCTGATCGGCGCGATGTTCATTCAGATCGGGACAAACCTGTCCAACGACTACTCGGACGCCCGGCGGGGAGCCGACACCGAGGATCGGCTCGGCCCTGTGCGCGTGACCGCCGGTGGGCTGGTACCGCCCCGCCAGGTCCTGATCGCCACGTACCTGACCTTCGGCGTCGCCGTGCTCGCCGGCGTCTACCTGGTGATCGTCGCCGGCTGGCAGCTGCTGCTCGTCGGCGCCGCCTCGATCCTCGCCGGGGTGCTGTACACCGGCGGCCCGAAGCCGTACGGCTACGAGGGCCTGGGCGAGCTGTTCGTGTTCCTGTTCTTCGGGATCGTCGCGGTCGCAGGGTCGTTCTTCGTCCAGGTCAAGCACCTCGAATGGGAGGCGTTCGCGCTCGCGGTGCCTGTGGGGCTGCTGGCGTCCGGCCTGCTGATGGTCAACAACGCCCGGGACATCGACACCGATCGCCGCGCCGGCAAGCGCACGCTGGCGGTTCGTCTTGGGCGCGACCGCGCGCGGATCGTGTTTGCGGTCACCGTGTACCTGGCCTACGTGCTCGTGCCCGTGACGTGGGCGTTCGGTCCGCTCGGGCCCTGGCTGCTGCTGGCATGGTTGACGCTGCCGTTGGCCGCCCGCGTCGTGCGCGTGGTCCGCAACCGCACCGACGGACTCTCGCTCAACGGCGCGCTCGCCCAGACGGGGATGCTGCAGCTCGTGTTCTGCACACTGCTGGCCGCGGGCGTGCTCCTGAGCCGGTAAGGGTCAACGCCGTGCTCCCGGGCCGGTGAGGTTCGACGTCGAAATTTTAAGGGCGCGCATGCGCGCGCCGTTTTTTTCGGCAACCGGATCCATCGACGAGCGCGCGCTCGTTCTCCTGCGCCTCGAGGACTCGGCCGGCCGGGTCGGGTTCGGCGAGGCGGCGCCTCTCCCCGACTATCACGGTGTGACCGTGGACGACGTGCGCGAGGCGCTCGACGGTTGCCGGTCGACGCTCGTCCGCGCGGCGCGGCTGGCGCGCGAGGAGCTGCTGGCGGAGTGCACGCGCCTCGCGGTGCTGCCGCCGGCGGTCGCGGCAATCGACATGGCGCTGTGGGACCTCGAGGGCCGGCGGACCGATCAGCCCGTGTGGCGCCTGCTCGGCGCGCTCGCCGCACCGCCGGTCGAGGTGAATTACACGGTTGCCGCGGCCGACCGCGCTGGCGCCGCCGCGCAGGCGAGCCACGCCAGGGCGGCCGGGTTCCACACCGTCAAGGCGAAGGTCGGGATCGGTGACGACGCCGGCCGCCTGGCCGCCGTCCGGGCGGTGCTCGGACCCGACGTGGCGATCAGGATTGATGCCAACGGCGCGTGGTCGATCGCGGAGGCCGGGGCGACCCTGCGTGCGCTCGCCCCGATCGGGATCGAGCTGTGCGAGGAGCCCGTCCGGGGCCTCGCCCAGACGCGCGAGCTCGCGGCCGCGACGAACGTGCCGCTCGCGCTCGACGAGACCGCGGCCGCAATCGGGGCGCTCGAAGAGCGCGTCTGCGACGCCGTGTGCCTGAAGGTCGCGAGCTGCGGCGGCATCACCGGGCTGGTCGACGCGGCTCGCCGGGCGCGCGCCGTCGGTTACGACGTGTACCTCGCCTCGACCCTCGACGGGCCGCTCGGGATCGCCGCGGCGCTGCACGCGGCGGCGGTCATCCGCCCCCGCCGGGCGTGCGGTCTGGCGACGCTCGCGCTGTTCGCCGACCGCGAGGATCCACTGCCGCCGCGGGGCGGCCGGATCGACGCTCCCACCGGCGCCGGCCTCGGCGACGGGCTCGTTTCCTGGTACCGCCCCGGCTGACCGGCGCAAATGTGACGCAGGTCACGGTTGATCGGCCGATCCGCGGGTAAAAGTGTGAACCGAAGAAATTTCTCTGACGTACTAAAGCCAGAGGGCTCAGCTGACGACCACTTGATCAACTGAGCAGCCGTTCGATCGGACCGGGAGATACAAAGATGAGTCCTGAACGTTCCCAGGCATACAGGCGGGTCATCAAAACGCTCGACGATATGGGCCCGAGCAAGCTGCTCGACAACGAGCAGCAGCGGGTCCGCTACGCCGCCGACAACCTCATCTTCAGCAAAGACCTGAGCGCTGACGTCGAGGCATGCGACGCGCTCGACGATGTCGCCTCCCTGTGCCGCACTCTCGTCGAGAGCGGCCGGTGGCAGCAGGAGACCGCAATGCGCCTCCTCGACGACGTCTGCGAGTGCGGACCGGACAGCCCGGTCATCCTCCAGGCCGCCTAGTAGCGATCAACTCCGCGACGCGCGCCGGCGCCTCGAGGTGGACCGCGTGGCCGGTCCCGGCGACTGTAACGACGCTTGCATCGGCTAGCCCGCGCGCCATCTCGCCGGCGATCGCTCCGAACTTCTCGTCGCGCTCCCCCACGACGAGCGTGACCGGGACGCCGAGCTCGCCGAGACGCTCCCACAGCGACGGCAGCGCGCCGGTCCCGAGGCCCCGGAGCGCGCGCGCCAACCCGGCCGGCTGATTTCGCCGGCGGTCGGCGTCGACCGCCACGGCCACCGCGGGAGGCTGCCCCGCGAGAACGGGCGTCTGCGCCCAGCGATACGCGAACTCATCGATCGTCATGTGCTCGACCTCGTCGGCGAGCCGTTCGTCGGCGGCGCGGCGTGCCGCGCGCTCGGCCGGGTCGGCAAGCCCCGGACTGGCGCCGATCAGGATGAGCCGCTCGACCCGGGGCCGGAGCGCGGCCGCGAGGGCGGCGTGGAGCGCGATCCGGCCGCCCATCGAATAACCGACTAGGGTGAACGACTCAGGCGCGAGCTCCGCCACGTCGTGAAGCACGCCGTCGAGCGCGACAGGCTCGCGCGCGGACGCGGACCCGTGGCCACGGATGTCGGGGGCGAGCGCCCGGTAGCTTTCCGCGAGCGCCGCGACCACGGGGTCCCAGCTCGCTCCGGTGTGGGTGAAGCCGTGCAGGAGGACGACATCGCGCGCCATCAGATCCGCATCATGACCGCCACCGACACCTACCTGTTGCTGCGCGCCTTCTGCGACGAGCTCGCCCGCTGCGGGATGGAGCACGCCTGCACCGCACCCGGATCGCGCTCGACGCCGATCGTCCTCTCGCTCGTCCGGCAGCCGCGGATCCGCTGCTGGTCGCACATCGACGAGCGGTCCGCCGGCTTCTTCGCCCTCGGAGCGGCCAAGCTTTCCTCACGTCCCGTCGCGATCACGTGCACGTCCGGCACGGCCACAGCCAACCTCGCGCCCGCGGTGATCGAGGCGCGCCACGCCCGCGTGCCGCTGATCGTGCTCACAGCAGACCGGCCTCCGGAGCTGCGCGAGGTCGGCGCGGGCCAGACGATCGACCAGCTGAAGCTCTACGGCGACGCGGTCAAGTGGTTCTTCGAGGTCGGGCTGGACCGCGCGACGCCCGAGTCGCTGCGCTGGATCCGCACGCTCGCCTGCCGCGCCTACTGGACCGCGGCCGATGGCCCTCCGGGACCCGTGCACCTCAACTTTCCGCTCCGCGAGCCGCTCGTCCTGTCGGAGCCGCTCCCCGAGGACCAGAGCGGCCGGGACGGCGGCCGGCCATACGTGATGTTCGAGGTGCCGGCTCCCACGGTCCCCGCCGGGGGCCGGGCCGACCTCGGCGCCGGCCGCGACGCCGGCCGCGACGCCGGCCGCGACGCGCACCCCTCCGGGCGGATCGTGATCGTCGCCGGCCAGGATCGTCAGCCCGACGGCGGCAGGCAGATCGCGCACGTGGCGGCCGAGGCGGGCATCCCCCTGCTTGGCGATCCGCTCTCCGGCGCCCGCCGCGGGCCGACCGCCATCGTCCACTACGACCTGCTCCTGCGCGACCCGGAGTTCGCCGCCGGCCACAGGCCCGAGTTCGTGATCCGCGCCGGCGACCTCCCCACATCGAAGCCGCTGCGAGCGTGGCTGGCCAGGCTCGAAACCGCGCAGATCGCGTTCGATCCCGATGTCGTCTGGCACGATCCCGACGCAGTGGTGGGGCTGCGGATCAGGGCGCCGCTCACTATCGACTCGGGGCCCGGCGCCGGCGCGACGATCAGGGCCGATCGCGACTGGCTTCAGTCCTGGCGGGCGGCCGATAACGCGATCGCCGGCGCGATCGACCGCACGCTCGGCGACGAGCTGTCAGAGCCGCGCGTCGCGCGGGCCCTCGGCGGGTGGCTGCCGCCCGAGTCGACGCTGTTCGTCGCGTCCTCCATGCCGATCCGCGATGTCGAGGAGTTCTTCCCGGCCCGCGACGGCGGCCCGCGCGTGCTGTCGAACCGGGGCGCGAACGGCATCGACGGGACGGTGTCGTCCGCGTTCGGCGCGGCCGCCGCCGGCAAGGGGCCGGTCGTGCTGCTGATCGGCGACGTCGCGCTCGGCCACGACATCGGCGGACTGATGGCGGCGTCGAGGCTGCGCCTTCCGCTCACGATCGTGCTGCTCAACAACAACGGCGGCGGCATCTTCCATTTCCTCCCGGTTGCCGGGGAGACCGACGCGTTCGAGGAGCACGTCGCCACCCCCCACGGCCTGGACTTCGCCCAGGCCGCGTTGCTTTACGGCTGTGAGTACCGCCGACCGCGCACGCTGGGCGACCTCCGCGACGCCATCGACCGCTCGATGGCCGACACCGCCACCACGATCCTCGAGGTGCGAACTGACCGCGAGGAGAACCTGGCGCTCCACCGCCGCGTGGCTGAGGCCGCCCTTGCCGCCCTCCCGCGGTGATCGGACGGGCCTGGTCGAGAAACCCCAATATACGAGGGGTTTCTCGACCAGGCTCCTCGTCAGCCCGCCAGCAGCGGCAGCAACGCGCCCAGCTTGACCTCGGTCTCGGCGAGCTCCGCCACCGGGTCGGAGTCGCGCACGATCCCGCCTCCGGCGTACAGATGCGCCATCCGCCCCCGTATCAGCGCGCAGCGCAAAGCCACGCAGAACTCACCGTCGCCGGCCGCGTCGGTCCACCCCACCGTCCCCGCGTACCAGCCGCGGTCGAGTCCCTCGAGCGCCGGAATCAAAGGCGCCGCAACCTCCAACGGCTCGCCCCCGACCGCCGGCGTCGGATGCAAGATGCCCGCCAGCTCCACTGCGCTCAAAGGCGCCGCCAGCTGGGCGCGGATCGGGGTGCCGAGGTGGATGATGTTCGCGACCCGCACGAGCGACGGCTCGGGCGCGGCCGTGACCCACACTGACACCGGTCGGAGCGCACGCGCGATCCGCCGTACGACGATCGCGTTCTCCTCTCGGTCCTTCTCGCTCTGCAGCAGCTGTTCCCCGAGGTGCTCGTCGATCGCGGGATCGGCGCTCCGTCGCGAGGAGCCCGCGAGTCCGACCGTAGAAGCTCGCGCCCCGTCCCGTCGCACCAACAACTCGGGACTCGCGGCGATGAACGCGGCGTCGCCGCGTCCCACGGCGAACACGTAGCACGACGGGAACGCCTCGCGCAGCAGCCCGAGCACGGCGCCCAGGTCGTGGTCTACGGGGGCGTAGACCTCGACATCGCGGGCGAGCACGATCTTCTCGAGCTCGCCGGCGCGGATCCGCTGCACCGCCCGCGCCACCGCCTCCTCGAAGTGCGACGGCGGCATCGGGCTCACCACCCGGTACTCGCCGGCCGGCGCCGGGTCGAGCATCGGCAACGCCGGCGAGCGGAGCTCACCGAGACGCGCCGCCACGCGTGCGAGCAGATCCTCGACGGTGTCGTCGGGCGCGGCCTCGACGTTGACCGTGATCGACACCCGTCCCCCGCCCCGAGCCAGCGACACCTCGGGCACGACCAGCGATGCCGGCGAGAAGCCCTGCCACCGCGGCGACCCGCCCCCATCCTCAGCGAACGCGAACCCGCCGAGCGCCACCAGCCCGGACCCCGGAGGGCCATCCGAAGCATCCGCGAACGCGTCGGCCGCCACGGCCGACCAGCGCCGGGCGACAACCCCGAACCGGTCGGCGCCACCCGCCTCGAGCCCCCGCACCGACCCGACGGCCGCCACCGCGTATCCGTCCCGGTCGGGCTGCTCGAGACAGAACCACCGCTCACCGGCCCGGCGCGAGGCAACCGCCACCGCGGTCGGGTCCGCCCCGGCGTCGACGCCAGAGGTGACGCTCGCCAGCTGCGGCACCCCGGTCGCGCGGGCGCGCCGGAGTGCGTCGGCGAGCCGACGTTCGAGCCGCCGGACGCTCGCGGCGTCAAGCCAGCCTTCCGCCGAGGAGAGCCCGAGCGCTATGTCTCGCTGCGCCCGCGGGCGATCGCGATCTCGCCGGTCCGCGCCATCTCGATCAGCCCGAACGGCCGGACGAGCTGCTCGAACGCGTCCACCTTGTCGCACGTGCCGGTGACCTCGACGACGATCGCCCGCTTGGTCACGTCGACGACCTTGCCGCGGAAGATCTCGCAGATCTGCATGACCTCGGCGCGGCTCGCTCCGTCGGCGGACACCTTGAACAGCGCGAGCTCGCGGGCGAGCGTGTCCCGAGGCTCGAGATCGCGGATCTTGAGCACGTTGACGAGCTTGTGGAGCTGTTTGGTGACCTGGTCGATCGGATGCACCGCGCCGTCGAGCGTGAGCGTGATCCGCGACAGGCGCTCGTCGTCGGTGGGGCCGACGGCGAGCGTGTCTATGTTGAACCCGCGCCGCGCGAACAGGCCGGCGATCCTGGTCAGGACACCCGGCTTGTTCTCGACGAGGATCGAGAGGACGTGCTTGCGCCCGGTGCGGAGGCCCACCGCGGCCTCGAGCTCATCGAGCGACAGCACCTCTTTTGTTCCTGGCTCACCCATTGACAATCACCCCACCATGTTCCGGGCCGGCTGACCCGCGGGGATCATCGGATAGGTGTTCTCCTCGCGCGTGACACGCACGTCGACCAGCACCGGCCCGTCGATCGCGAGCGCCTCCTTCATGTCGCTCACGAGCGTCTTCTTGTCCTCGAGCCGGATACCGGTGGCCCCGTACGCGTCGGCCAGCTTGACGAAGTCGGGCCAGTCGCCCATGTCGACCTGGCTGTAGCGCTTGTCCCAGAACAGCTCCTGCCACTGCCGGACCATCCCGAGATAGCCGTTGTTCATGATGAACACCTTGATCCCGATGCCCTCCTGGGTGCAGGTGGCGAGCTCCTGGGCGTTCATCTGCACCGAGCCGTCGCCGGCGATGCAGACGACGGTCCGTTCGGGGCACCCGACCTTGGCGCCCATCGCTGCCGGCAGTCCGAAGCCCATCGTGCCGAGCCCGCCGGAGTTGATCCACAGCCGGGGCTCGCGGAACGCGAAGTACTGCGCGGCCCACATCTGATGCTGGCCGACGTCGCTGGCGACGATCGCGTCGCCGCCGGTGGCCTCGTACAGCGCCTGGATCATGTACTGGGGCTTGATCTCCGAGTCGGTCGAGTCCTCGTACTGGAGCGGGTGGCGCTGCTGCCACGTCCTGATCCGCGACCACCACTCGTCGAACCGGTTCGGCTCGGCCGCGAGCGCCCGGTACTCGGCGGTGAGCCGCGGGATGATGTTCTTGGCGTCGCCGACGATCGGGATGTGCGCCGGCACGTTCTTCGAGATCTCGGCCGGGTCGATGTCGATGTGGATGAACTTCGCCCGCGGCGCGAACTCGGACAGCTTGCCGGTGACGCGGTCGTCGAACCGGGCGCCGATCGCGATGATCAGGTCGGCCTCGTCCATCGCGTAGTTGGCCGAGCGCGTGCCGTGCATCCCCAGCATCCCGAGCCACTGGTCGTGCGGGGCCGGAAACGCTCCGAGTCCCATGACCGTGGTCGTGACCGGGAACTTGTCCGAGGTCGCGAGCTCGACCAGCTCCGGCCCGGCGTTCGCGCTGACCACCCCGCCGCCGGCGTAGATCACCGGCCGGCGCGAGTTGGCGAGCGCCTTGGCCGCCAGGCGGATCTGCTTCTGGTTGCCCTCGGTAGTCGGCTGGTAGCCCGGCAGCCGGACGTCGGCGACCGGCTCGTACGGGATGTCGGCCCGGCTCAGATCCTGCGGGATGTCGACCACGACCGGCCCCGGGCGGCCGGTCCGCGCGATATGGAACGCCTCGTGGATCGAGCGCGGGATCTCGAGGGGGTGCTGGATCATGAAGCTGTGCTTGACCACCGGCATCGTGATCCCGATCGTGTCTGCCTCCTGGAACCCGTCGGTGCCGAGCAGCTCGGTGCGCACCTGGCCGGTGATGAACACCACCGGCACCGAGTCCATCATCGCGTCGCAGATCGGGGTGATCAGGTTGGTCGCGCCCGGGCCGCTGGTCGCGAGCGAGACGCCGACCTTGCCCGTCGCCTTGGCGTAGCCCTCGGCGGCGTGGCCACCGCCGGCCTCGTGGCGCACGAGGATGTGGCGGATGCCCGCGTCGTAGAAGGCGTCATAGGTCGGGAGGTTCGCGCCGCCGGGAAGCCCGAATACGACGTCAACACCTTCTGCCTTCAAGCATTCCATCAGGGCGTCGACTGCACGCATGCGTTGCCTCCTTTCGGCGGACCAGAGCGGGCGCGGCCGTCAACCCGGTCGCGCGGGAAGGCGAGTGTAACAGTGGGTTTCCGGCGGGTTTTTGGGCCTCGCTGCGCTCGGCGTCCGTCGGATGTGGCGCGGCAGGCCCCGTCGGCGAGGCATGGATGCCGAGCGGGGCCGTCGCCGCGACCACGCAGGCGGGCCCGTCCGGACCCGGATCGCGGGCCGCCGTCAGCCCGAGCGCGGCGCGGAGGTAGCGCGGAGCCGGTTGTCCATCTCGGAGGCGATCGCGACGTCCGGGAACTCGAGCTCCTCGCCACACGCCATGCAGACGGTGTCGTGCAGCTTCAGCACCCGTCCGCAGCCCGGACACTGGCGCCGGAGCTCCTCCTTGTCCCAGCGGTAGCAGACGGCGGCGAGCAGCCCGAAGAACGGGATGACCCCCGAGATCAGGAACCACATGAAGAACGAACTGCCTTTGATCCGGCCGACGATGCCCCCGGCCAGACCAAAGAAGAACATGATTACCAGCAGGCCCATGCCAATGATGGGCGTGGTGCTACCAGACGAGTGTCTTGACCGCCCAGAGGACCGCAAGCACCGCCGCGACCACGACCACCGTCCAGAAGATCGCGACCACGAATCCGATGACGATCTTCAAGAGCAGCGCGGCCGCGGCGACCAGCACGATGCCGGCGAATGCCTTGCGAACAACCGGCGTACGAGACCTCGACGCCTCGATTTGAGTATCCATGCTCATAAGCGTACTCCTGCCGGAGCACGATTCCCGAAGGAGTCGCTAAGAACCCTCGGCGGCGGTCAGTCGTACGTGCGCTTGAGGTGCTCGAACCGCGACTCGCCGGAGGCCGGCGGCGGGTCGAAGCGCAGGCGGGCGATCCGGTAGCGACGCACCGGCACCGACTCGCGCGGCGACGGAGCGGTGCGGCGGTCGGCAACGAGCAACACCTTGGAAGCTGAAACTGAACGGGTCATGGCCAGAATGATCGGCCGCGGGGCTCGCCCGCACATTGGCCCTGGGTACAAAGATCGTGCGGTCAGGTCAGCCGCGCGGCGGCGTCGAGCGCCGTGCGCGCGGGCGCGGTCAGGCGCCGGCGGACCCGCCAGCGTGCGCCCGAGAACGCCAGGTTGGCCACGGTCGCAAAGCCCGACTCGTCCGTGCGCAGCGCGAGCAGCAGGTGCGCGACTCGGTCGCTCGGCGGCAGCCCCGTGCCGGTCGCTTTGACGCAGTAGCAGTTCACACGCCGGCCGCCGGGGCGTAAGAGCAGCGCACCGGCCTCGCCGAGCAACCAGACGCCGAGCCGCCCGCGCTCGATCATCAGGCCCGTCTGCGCATAAACCTCGCGCGGAACGTGATCCACGAGGTCACCGAGCAGCCCGACCGCCACCTGCTCGGGGTTGGCGCCGGAAGCGGAGCGGGGCTTGACCGAGCGGGCGCCGCGGGCGGCGTACAGCTCCGGGATCGCCCACGCGTGCACCAGGCATAGCGCGGCGAACGGGAGCATGATCGGGCCGGCGAGGCCGAGGGCGATCGCGCCGGCGACGAACGGCGCCGTGTGGGCGACGCTCGACAGCGTCCACAACCGGCCGACGCGCTGCACTGTCCCCTCGCTCGCTCGCGGGCGCCAGTAGACGTTGGCGACCTCCGGGAGGACGTTCGCCAACGACCCGCTGGTGGTCGCCGGCGCCATATCGGCGGATGGGGTCAGCGCCCTAGCCCCCGGCGATCGGGCGGCGCAGGATGACCACCGACGCGTCGAGCGGCAACTCGCGCACCTGCTCGGCCTGGCCCTCGCCGTGCGAGATGAGGGCGTAGTACCCCTGCTCCAGTTCGGTGCGGAACGCCGCCACAGCCGCCTCCGCGCTAACTGGATCGTCGATGGTCCATTCCGCCAGCATCGTGTGGCCGGTCTGGTCCATCCTGATGAGTCGCGACATCGCGGCGCCTCCTGGTGATGGGTTTCGGACATCGTACGCCCCGCCGTCCGGCGCCCCTGGCAGACTTCGCATATTGCGGATAGGTTTGGGCAGTTATGATGAATTACGCGCTTTTTGGTGTGATAAGATCCCTTTAGGTAGAGCTGGTAAGGGATTGTTGGCATCAGCTTAGGGGGAATCCAAGTTGGAAGGGGACAAGGAAGTGGCTCCGAGCCACGACGGGAAACCGCGCCGTGGTGCGTACAGACGCGGACGGTCCGGATGACACCGCCGGCAGCGTCGCACGCCGAGCAGTCCCCGGCTCTCGGCGTCTCTAGAGCGCGCTCGGACGCAGTCGCGGCCGGGATTGCCCGGCTTCTCGACGGCCGGATGTGGGCTCAGGTCCGACTCCTGGTCGACCTCGTGGTGCTGTGCCTCGCGTCGATCGCCGCGCTCTACGCCGGGCCGATTCCGGACAGCGGCCGGTCTCAGTGGATCGCCGGCGTGTTTCCGCTCCTGACCTTGGCTCTTCTCCGCCTCCGCCATGATCCTGACGCGCGGTTGCACCTCTCCCCACTCGACACTGCCGCCTACGTACTCGGGGCGGTGTCGCTCTCGGCGATGATGATGATCGCCGCCGGCTCGGTTCTGGGCGGCTCCCATCCGGTTGGGCTCGCCGTCCGTCTGTGGCTGTTCGCCGCGGTGTACCTCACCCTGGCGCGACTTGTGCTCGGCTCGGTTCGCCTCCAGGCCGGTCGCAACGAGGCCCTTGCGATCCCGACGTTGATCGTCGGCGCCGGCGTCGTCGGCGAGCGCCTGGTCAGACGGTTCTCTGGGGACCGGAACTACGGCGTCCGACCTGTCGGCTTCCTCGATTCCGACCCGATGCCCGGGATCGGCTACGCACCCGCGTCCGCGGTTCCGATTCTCGGAGGGCTCGACGACCTGGCCGAGGCGATCCGGCACACGAGGGCACGGCGCGTGATCCTTGCCTTCTCATCCGAGCCGGACCACGTGCTGGTCGAGAAGGTCAGGGAGTGCGAGCGCCTTGGGATCGAGGTCTCACTCGTCCCGCGTCTGTTCGAGACGATCAACGACCGCGCAGTCCTCGATCACATTGGTGGCCTGCCATTGATCTCGTTGCGTCCGACCAACCCCCGGGGATGGGAGTTCGCGATCAAGCATGCGCTCGACCGGAGCTTCGCCCTGCTCGCTGTGACCGTGCTCGCACCGGCCTTGGCCGCGATCGCGATCGGCGTCCGGCTCAGCTCTCCCGGTCCCATCCTGTTCCGCCAGCGCCGCGTCGGTCGCGACGGTCGCGTGTTCGACGTCTTCAAGTTCCGCACGATGCGCGAGCCGGCTCGCGATCGGGATGAAGCGTTCGAGCCGCCCGACGGATGCGCTCCCGGCGGCGTCGAGGGCGAGGATCGGCGTACGGGGTTCGGCGGTTGGCTCCGGCGGACCTCACTCGACGAGGTCCCGCAGTTCATCAACGTCCTGCGCGGCGACATGAGCATCGTCGGGCCTCGTCCCGAGCGGCCAGAGTTCGCCGAGCGGTTCGGCGAGGAGGTCGACCGCTATGACGACCGGCTTCGGGTGAAGTCGGGCATCACCGGCTGGGCACAGGTGAACGGGCTGCGCGGCCAGACGTCGATCGCCGACCGGGTCGAGTGGGACAACTACTACATCCGCAACTGGTCGCTCGGGCTCGACCTGAAGATCATGATGCTCACGGTCGGCGAAGTCGCGCGCCTGCGCGACAGCCAGAGGGCCCGTAAGCACGCGGCCGACCCAGCCCGCACCCCTTAGAGCAGACCCAGTAGGCGTCGCAGCGCCGTCAACGGCGCATTCGAGAGGCGAGGAGCGAACGGGCGCGCTCCCTCGCGATCCAGGCGTCATCGGCCACCCGGCGCCGGCGCGCCAAGCCCGTGACGTTGAGGCGCCGTCCCGCGGCCGCCGGGTCGGCGAGATCGCGCTGCAGACCGGCCTCACGCCGCTTCAGGAGATCGTTCGCGGCCCTGCGGAACGCGAGGCCTTTCTCGCCCGGCAGATGCCAGAGGCCGAGCTCGAGCGGACGCTCCGGGTTCACCGCGCCATGTCGCGGCCCCGTCCAGATCCGCCCCGCGACACCGTTGAGGCTGCCAAAGTGAACGCGCTTGAGCGTGTGGGCAAGGGTGAGGAGATGCTCCTCGGTGGTCAGCGGCGTGCCGGCCGCGGCTGCCTCTGCCTCGAGCGCGCTAGCCGCGCGCCCGAGCTCCGCGAGTTGTGGCCCGGTCCCGGTGAGCAGTTCGCCGCCGATCCACTCCTTCACCGCGACATCGTTCCCCCCGAGCCGGCCGGCTAGCCGGCCCAGGCTAGTCGGCGAGAGACCACTCAGATCGAAGTCGGGCGGATAGATGAGCTGCACCGACCCGATCGCATCGAGCTTCGCGGCGGTGACGAACACGCGCGCGGGATCTATCCATACGCAGTCGACGTCCGTGAGCAGACACAGGCGGCCCTCGTCGGCGACGGCATCGATCGCGTCGAACACGTAGTGGGATGAGTAGAAGCTCGGACTTCGTGCCCAGGCTCGATGGTCGTACTCCGCGTGGCGGATCTCCGCCCCGTAACCGAGGATCGACTCGAGCAGGCGCGTGCCGTGGCCCCCGATCGCCGCGCGACGCTGGGCGACGTTGGTGACGAACACGATGTCGCAATCCGCCCTCCGCAGGCGGAGGGATGCAACCTGCACGAGGACGCATTCGAGGTACCGCCAGGCGAGGCGCGTGAGGTCGTTCCCGGCGCGGGCCGAGGGGTACTCGAACACTTCATCTGGGGTGTGCACGTACAGGTAAGGCACGACGCACGGGCGGTCCGCGACGACTCTCCGGCCGGGCTCAATATCCACCATTTTCTCGCGAGCCCTACTAAAGACGGGCTCTTTCTCCTATTTGGGCGTCGGTGCTTTGCACACGTTTCCTGCATGAATTCCGCACATCTTTGAGAGGCCCGGCCAGGTCTGAGTGGGATGGGGCAGGTTACCGGTGAGTTGAGCAGGGACGGTTCGCCTGGAAAGTCATTCGCGTCATCACCGGCGGCGCTGCGTGGCGGGTCGCGGCGTGCCAAGGCAGTCCCTGCCGGCCGAACGGTCCCGATGCGCCGATACTCGATCCCGGTCCTGGCTCTGCTCCTCTCGCTCGTGCTGGGGGCAGTTCCCGCACCCGCTATGCGCACTCATTCCGTGCGCCGAGCGCCCGCGCTCAGACGAGCGGGTCGCACATTGCGCTGGAATTCGCTGCCGGGCGTAGGGAGCTATCTCGTCGCCGCCGTAGGAGCGCGCCTGACGACCTTCCACGTCGTCAAAGGCACCCGCTTTGCACCCGCCCCGCGACCGGGTCACACCGTCTCCTTCGTGGTCAGGGCGCGCGTTCGCGACGCTCGGTGGTCACGCGCGGTGAGAATGACCTGGCCGGCAGTCGGCCGTACAAGCCAGGACCAGGCGCGCCTGATGGTCTCGGTCGAGAACACGACCGGATGGGGCGTGGACGAGATCTTCCGCAACGCCGGAGTTCGGTACGAGCGACTCGATGTGGGCGATGGAAGCGATCTCGTTCTGGTGGCCAAGGCGCTGAGCGACGGCATCATCCCCCTCGTCTTGTACAACCCGGGCCCCAACGGGTCGCTGAAGGATGTCCCTCCCGCCGTGGCCAGCGCCGAGGTCGTCTCGCTGGCGCAGCGCCTCTCGTCGCTGGCGGTGAGGTATCCGAGCCTGACCAAGTTGAGCGCGATCGAGTTCGGCAACGAGGTCTACATCAACGAGGGGGCCGGCGAGTACGCCACCCAATATGACGCCGCGCACCGGGCGCTGGCCGCGCACGGTCTCTCGTCTTGGAAGCTACTGGCGAATGCGACCGCCGTCTGTGGCAGCTACCAAGCGGAAGACTGGATTCCGACCTTCGTCCAACACCTGGCAGGTGGACCACACGAGGTGGACGGCTGGACGGTCCACCCGTACGGATCGATGGTCACAGACGCAACCCCTGATTGCCACGGGCCTCACGGCTTCGGCTGGCCGGACGTGCGCGACTGGCACCAGATTGCTGTGGACCACGGGAGCCACGCACCCTGGTATGTCACCGAGGTCGGACAGTGCATCAGCGCCGGCAACGCCTGTCCCACGGTCGTGAGCCCTGCGACGCAGGCCGGCGACATGACGCGCTACCTCAACGCCGCTGCGAAGTATCCCTGGCTTGTGTATTTCAACTGGTACACAAGCTGCGATGATGGGTCGGGCGGTTACGGCCTGCTGGCGGAGAATTCAGCCCGCGTGTGCGGGGCCGATGGCCCCTCGGACCGCCGGCCCGCCTTCAACGCTTTGACGCAATGGATCGCCGCGCACGGCGAGGGCTAGCGACCTCGGGGTCTCAGCCTTCGCCGTTGGCCGCGATCCACTGCTCGAGCTCGCTCAAAGCCGGCCGCTGATAGTTGACAGGTTGGTTCAGGTTGACTCCGTTGCTGGCCAGGCCGAACCATCCGCTGCTGTCGTCGTAGGCCTGGTAGAAGATGAGGGCGGCGATCCACGGGTACCGTGTGGCTGCGCCGGTGCGCGTGTCGCCGCCGGCGTCAGTGAGGTACTGGCGCATGTCGGCGGCCTGGGTGTAGTAGGGCGCCGAGCCGGCGGCCTGCGGCATGTCGCTGACATTTCCCATGGGCACAGGGTCGTTGCAGCCCGCGCCGCCGAGGCACTGACCGACCTCGGTGACATACCAGGGGGCGTCGCTCCCGGCGCTGACCGCGATGTTGTGGTAGTCGACGACGGTAGGCCAACCGAACCCCTGGCCGGCCGCGCCACACCCGAAGTCGGTGGTCATCGGCCCATAAGGATGCACAGTCCAGCCATCGATGCCGGCGGCACCGGAGGACTGTTCGGCGATGACCTGGTTGATCCAGGCGGGACTCGTGTATGAGTTCACGCACGTGCCGAGGCCGTTACCAACGGCGAGCAGCTTCCAGCTTCCGAGGCCGGCGGCGGCCAGCGCCGCGTGCGCGGCGTTGTACTGGCGACCGTACGTGGTCGCATTCTCGGCCGGACCGCTCGTGCCCCAGTACACCTCGTTGCCGAACTCGATCACATGCATCTTGTTCATGATCGGATAGGTCTCGGCCAGCGCGTCGAGATTCCGCGCGAGGTGGACGATCTCGGTGGTCATGCCGCTGTCCGCATAGCCCTCGAACAGGACCAGCGGAGAAATCCCGTTCTGCAGCGCGGTGCAGACGTAGTCCTCCCAGACGCAGGTCCCCGTGTATTGCCCGCGGTCGACGTCTTCGCGGGTGTAAGTGATGCCGAGCCGGCTGAAGAGAGAAGCCGAGTCGAACGGCGCATAGTTGTAGTTCCCCAGATCCATCACCCCCACCTTTAGCTTGCTCGTGGCTGGCGCCGGCGGGGACGGTTGGGTACTCGGAGGAGAGCTCGCCGACGATGTAGGGGAGCTTGACGGCGCGGTAGGTGAAGGCACGGCCGGAGGAGCATTCGCACTCCCGGGCCTCGAGCCGGTGCGCTGGAGTGGGCCATTGACCTGCCGATAGGTGATCGAGACGGATCGGGACCATGGCGCCGACCGGACATTCGCGCGGACCCTGAAGCCGACGGTTGTCCGCGGACGATGCCGTGGGCTGAACGTCACGCCGCGCACAACTCGGTACGTGACCTGACGGCGGCTGAGGGTCACCGCGACGACATAGCGGGAGGCTCCGCGCACGCGGGTCCAATGCAACGTCCCGCCTTGAACCGTCAGCACGGTGCGATCGCTCTCCGCCGGGGCGGAATGCACGCCCGGCGTCCGTCCTGGCGAAGCAGTCGCCACGGCGTCACCGGCGCAGATCACCATGACAGTCACGAGCAGCCACAGGCCGAGCATGTGCCGCGCGGGCAGAAGGGAAAGGCGCGTCAGTGATCGCAGCCGCACGCGAGCCGTACGGCCATCCTTTGTCAGCTTCATTACGGTGACCGGGGACGGAGCGCGTGCCGCCGCGATCCCCGCCACTGGGGGACTGCGCTAGTTAGATGCGGCCTTGCGTCTGAGGACTAAGCACCTGCCGGTTCTCGCATCGGCGCCGGTTCTCACTGCTTGAGCGCACGCTCGACGGGTGGCCGAACGAACGGTTTTCGGTGCGGCCGCAGTGCGTCGTTAGCCGCGAAGCCGGTCCGCGAAGTCGTGCAAGACCGACCACGCCGGTTTGCGGGACAGGTCCGGACGCAGCAGGCCGAACCACGCCTCGGGATCGTCGGCGGGGGTCGGAGCGATGTCGCGCAGGTCGTAGACGAATACGGCACGCACGTAGGAACGCCAGATGGTCACGGCGTCGTGGAGGAATTCCTCGAGGTACCGCGCCTGCTCGGCTTCGGTGACGCATCCCGACCCTCCGAAGCACGTTGACCAGCCGATCTCCGTGACCCACAGCGGCTTGTTGCCGTCGCCGTGCGCGGCGAATTCGGCGTGCGCCTGCTCGAGTCGGCCGGGCTGATTGTCGGTGTCACTACCCGGCGTGTACACGTCAGGGTCCCCGCCATACGGATGGACGGAGACAGCATCGAAATACCTCCCGAGGTCGGGGACGGCGGCGTACATGCCGGCGATCCAGTCCTCCCGTCGGCCCGCCAGCGTGTGAAATGAGGTGTCGGCGCCGATCAGGAACCGGACGCCGGGGTCGATGGCCCGCGCGGCGTTCACCGCGGCGACGACCATCCTGGCGTAGGTCGCCGGTTCGCGGTTGCAGGCGGCATCCCACGGTTCGTTCCACAGCTCGTACCAGAGGAGCGGGCGCGCGGGGAGATCGGGGTTGTCGCGCCAGAACGTCCCTCCCGGCCCGTAGCGGGCGACGCTCGCAGCCGTGAACGCCGCGTAGCCGGCTGGGGCCGAAGGCAGGCATCCCTCGCCCGGTGCGGCCCACGCCGGAGCGTCGTCGAGTATCGGCAGGACCGTCAGGCCCGCCTCGGTCGCCGTTCGGACGACCGCGTCGTAGTTGCTCCAGTCGTACTGGTTCTCGTGCGGCTCGGTCAGTGCCCAGCTGATGTCCTCGCGCACGGCCCGCACCCCCGTCTCGGCGGCCAGCACAGTCTGCTCGCAGCGGTGGGCCCCGCGCTCGAGCCTGATGCTGGCGCTGATCCCGAGAAGGAGAGGCGGTGATCCGCTCGAGGCTGGCGCCGACAAGGTCCGCGGCGAGCAGCTTGCGGCGGCATGGGCGAACCGGCGGTTTCCCGCCGCCGCGGCCTTCCCTCCCCGTTTGCCGGGGCCGGAGAAAACGATGACGGCGGTCAGGACCGCGATCACGGCGAGCACGACGGCGGCGGCCAGCCAGCCCAGCACCGCCCGCCGGCGAGGAAGGTTCATCCCGGCGGGGTCAGCGCAGACGCCACCGGCGCGATCGACTGATCGGCGCGGTAGCGAATGACCCCGATGCCGAGACCTTGTTGTCCCGGTGTCGCGACGAACTCGCCCGACGGATAGAGCGTGCTCACGAGCTTCCAGAATGCCGGCACGTCCCCGGCGGTGCCGCGCTCGGGATCTTTGACCTCGCAGATGTCATGGAAAGCGATCAGGCCCCGGTCGCGCACGAACTCTCTGTAGTTGATGAAGTCCTGCCTGACGCCGCTCCATCCGTGATCCCCGTCGATCAGGAGCAAGTCGATCCATCGCCCTCGCAGCTTTCGCCGCAGACGCGCCACCGTCCGTGGGTGGGTGGTGTCGCCATCGATGACGGCCACGGTTTGACCGGGAGGAGCTGCCCGACGCAACCGCCACCGGTTCTTCGCGTACAGGTCCATGACGATGAGCTTCTGGGGCCGGAGCAGCTGGCTGAACAGAACGCTGGTGCCTCCGTCACGGGTGCCGATCTCACACACGACCTGCGTGCCGTTCTCGTGCGCGAGACCGAGCAGGCCGTTGATCTCGGCCATGTGCTGCACCGGACCGACGCCGAAGTGAGCCTGCGCGAACGCGAACCAGTCCTCGGCGCTACGCGCGGACGCGGCTTGCTCTCGCTCGGCCCGGCGCCGAGACGGGTTCAGCAGGTATCCGCCCAGCGCCGCCAGGTCCTCGCCGACGAGCTCGGCGACGTATGGACTGGCGCGCACACCGGTGAGACGCGCCACGGTCTCGACCGGGATCTTTGAAAGCTCACGCGCTCGCTGCCACACGACCAGACGCCTCGATCGCGTCGAGCAGCACGTTCCATCGTGCCGCGTACTGCTCGAGGCTGTTGTTCTCGGTGACCCAGGCGCGCGCATCCCGGACGACGGCGTCGGCGTCGGCGTGACGCAGGTGGTCGAGCTTCGCCGCCAGGTCATCTTCGCTGTGCTCGACGCACAGCTCGTCATATTCGGGCACCGCGCGCAGCAGCGATGGCACGGAACCGACCCGGGTGGTCAGCACCGGGACGCCGCAGGCGAGTGCCTCCAGGAGGACGTAGCTGCACGCCTCGTACACGCTTGGCAGCAGCACGCAGTCCGCGGCGCCGTACGCGACGGACATCTCGGCCGGTGACATCGCACCGAGGTACAGCGCACCGGACGCGCCTCGCGGACCGGCCACCGCGAGCCGGTAGCCGGCCCGTTCGCACGCCGCGCGCATGAAACCGCCGCCCTTGCTCGCGTTCAGGCGGCCGGCGAACAGCGCGATTCGCTCGCTACCCGGCAGGTCCAGCCGGGCGCGCGCCTCCGCCCGGGAGCGCGGCGCGAACATGCCGATATCGACGCCGTTCGGTATCACTGCGTCGGCGTGGACCCGGTAGTGGCGCTGCACCTCTTCGGCCGTCGACTCCGACACGCACACGACCGTTGCGTGACGGGCAGCCAGCCACTCCGCCAGTCCACCGCCGAGCCGGCGGCGAAGCAGCTCACGGCGAGGCAGCCCATCGGCACGCCGGTCGGACGGCGCCAGCCGAGCGGCGTCGGACCGCGCCATTTCGGCCAGCGTGCCGTGGAAGACATGTACACGCCGCGCTGCGGTCGGAAAACGCCAGCCGAAGATGCCGTTCGTCACCACCAGGTCGGCGAGCGCCACACGAGGATCGGAGGCGAGCTCATGAGAGAGCCACAGCGAACCCAGCCCCGGCCGGTAGATCCAGCGTCCCGGTTCCCGCTCGGGCCATATGGTGGTCACGCGCAGCCCGCGTTCGCTCAGCACCGAGGCCAGCAGCGCACACGAGCGTTCGACGCCCCCGATGAACCCGGGCGGGTTGCGCGAGACGATCACGGCCTCGAGGGGCGCTGCTCCCGCGCTGATCACAGGCCGCCAGTCTAGTGCCGCCCAAGCACTGGGCCCCGGCGACGTCGGCGACGGTCATACAATCGCCCGCCCGTGGCGAACATCTGCGCGCTGAACAACTACCCACTGCGGAAGATGTGGGAGTCCTCAGAGCGTGGGTTGGTGCCGCGCCAGCATCTGTGGGGCGTCGATGCGCTGGTGGCCGCGGGCCACGCCGTTGCCATCGCGCCCTTTCACGAGCGCCACGAAGGCGATCTGCTCGACGTGCTCAGCGAGCGGAGTAGGCGCCTGCTCGGACATCTCGACCAGGAGGCGTATGCCCTTCGTCGGATGGCAGCCGCCGATGTTCTCTACTGCGCCGATCAGAATGGTCTCGCCGGCGTTGCCCTCGCGCGCGATCTCCTGCCCGCGACGCGGCTGGTGTCCGTCGTGCACCATCCGGTGGGAGGCGCGGTCAGGCGGATCGCATCCTCGCGACACGACGTGCTCGTGTGCTTGAGCGAGGTGCTCGCGGCCGAGCTCCACAGCCAGCTTCCGCGGGGCCGGGCGCAAATCGTCAATCTCCCGTGGGGCCCCGACCTGGGCTGTCCGCTGTATCGCCCGCGGGGCGAGAGTCTCGGGGTGGTGAGCGCGGGCAAGTCGAATCGCGATCTGAGCACCCTGGCAACGGCGCTGAACATTTCGGGAGCCCAGGGCGTCGTCTACGACCTCGGGCGCGAGGTGCCCGAGCCACCCAATGACCGCGTCCGTCTGATCCGCCCGGGCGATATCGACGGTGTTGATCCCGACGCTCCCGGACAGTACCTCGCTGCCCGAAGCCTGAACGACATCGCGGCGGCGTCCGTGGTTGCCGTTCCCATCCGCGATCCGGGCCGCCTGACCGGACTCACCGAGGTCGCGGACGCGATCGCGCTCGGAAAGCCGGTGATCGTTTCGCGCTCCCCCTACTTCCCATTCGACATCGAGGCGGTCGGCTGCGGGATCTGGGTCGAGGGCGACGATCCGTCGGGATGGGCGCGGGCGATCTCGGAGCTCACCTCCGACGACGCAGCCCGCCGCGAGATGGGGCGCGCCGGGCGGCGGTTCGCCGAGCGCCACTGGAACTACGAGCGCTTCTGCGAGGGGTTATGCGGGGTTATCAGCCGGCTACCCGAGCGGCGTTAGCCGCCATCCAGGCCTTCAACGCCAGGAACGCCGGCCTCGGGCTGTTGTCGAGATTGAGCAACCCGAAGCCGCTGTCGGCGTCGCGCGAGGTGTAGAACGACAGAAACGTGACCCACGGATATCTCACCGCCACAGCGGTGAGGTATTTCGTCACGTCGGAAGCCTGCACGCCCTCGCTCACCGGCGGCTGACACTCCATTGGCGCACCCCAGACCTGCTGCCCGACCTCGGTTATGTACCACGGCAGCGACTGGCTGAAGCCTGCTCGCACCGACTCGGCGTGCAGTCCGCTCAGCATCGGCCAGCCGTAACCGTCGGTGCACGTCGTGGTCATTGGCCCGTACGGATGTAGGGTCAATCCGTCGACCTCGGCAGCCCCGCCGGGGAGCGCTGCCGCAAGATCGCTGAACCAGCTTGCCCTGCCGCCCCGGGCGTGCTCGTAGTAGTCGGTCGTCGCCGGCGCGAGCAACGTGATGCGGCGGGCCGCGGCGAGGTGCGCGGCATCGTAGAGCGCGGCATAGCTCCTGGCATCCAGGAACCGGTAGACCTCGTTGCCGAACTCGAGCGTGGTGACCCCCAGACGGGTGAGCTGTGGGACGAGCGAGTCGATGTCGGAGGTGACTTCAGACGGGGTGAGCCCGTCCAGGCTGCCGCCGTCGCCCTCGGTGAAGACGGGCAATACGTGCATGCCGTCGGCCACGGCAGCTTGCACATAACGGAGGCCGCTGCCCGTGCCGATGTCGAGTCGTTCCCACGAGACGCCGATATTCCGGAACAGTGAGTCCGCGTCCGCGCCATACACGTTGTTCACCGACACCCGTAGCCTGCCGCGGTTCAGCGCCACGGTGTGCGACGGTGGCGAGCGATGCGCAAACGTCCTCGATGGGTTCCCCGACAGGGCTTGGCCGGCCGCGCTCAGCGTGTCCCGCGGAGCTGCAGCCGCCCCTCCGGTCCATCCGATCGCGCCGGCGAGGCCGACGCACGAGCAGAGGATGCGGATCCAGGCGCTGGTCATCTCGAGAGCACGCGGCGAGCCGGGGGGCGCCTCACACTCGAGTAGATCGGCCGGTTCGCGAGGACCTTAATACCGGTTGGACGCTTCGACGAATGTTCGACGCAGGTTTGGGGCAGATTGAGGCGGTTTGGTGCGACCGCGGTTCGCCGCGAGCGCCGGGGTCGGCCCGGCTAAGCTGACCGGCGATGAGGAACCGTCTTCAGGCCGGGCTGGGTAACGGGCTGCTCCTCACAGGGCCGGCGACCGCTCTGCTCTCGGCGCTCCTCGCGGCGCTGCTCGGGGTGGTCCTGTACAAGCTCGGGAGCCCGCAGCACCAGCTCAAGGCTGGGCTCGGCGTGCTCGCGATCGTGGTTCTGGCCATCGTCGCGCTGCGTCCGGCGCTGGGGCTGGGCATTGTCGTCGCGGCCATGCCGTTCGAATTCACGGTGCAGCACGCCGGAACGAACGAGGTTCTGATCTTTAGCGCCGCCGCGGTGCTCATGTGGCGTATCAGGACCCGTGACGTACCGTGGTGGGTCGGCCTCGGTTCGTTTGCGCTCGTGATCGGCAGTCTGCTCACGGTCATCGCCGCCCGCAACCAGGGATCGGCGTTGTGGGGCGGCATCCGTTGGCTCGGCGTGCTCATCCTTTTGGCCGCGGCCTTCAGCGTGTTCCGCGACCGGCCCGATGCCAACCGCCGGCTCATGGACATCATCACGTGCTCCGCGGTCGTGGTCGTGGGATTTGCCTACCTCCAGCGAGCCGGCATCTACACGATCGTGGGACCGCCGTACGTCGCGGGGCTGGTCGATTCAACGTTCGGCTACTACACGGTCTACGGAGGGTTCGTCGGCATGGCCGCCGTCCTCGCCACGGGCGAGGCGCTGCACTCGTTCGCGAACCAGGAAAGGACACGCGGCCTCGCCTACGGCGTCGCGCTCGTCATCATCCTCCTCGGCGTCGCGGCCTCTCTCTCGCGCGGAGCGCTCCTGTGTGTCGGGGCGGGCTGGGTTGTCCTGCTGGTCCTCAGCCTGCGGCGCGCTTCGGTCGTGGCACGCGCAATCGCGCTCATCGCGATCTTCGTCGTGGTCGGCTACATCGCCACGCCAGCGCAGACGCGGACCGAGTTCCTGAACCGGTTCTCGGCGCCGACCGGGCAGCAGACCGAAGACCAGCAGCGCTTCGCGTTGCAGGCGACCGGCCGCCACGCGCTTGCCCACAACCCGCTCGGTCTCGGTTACGGGAACTTCTCGTACTACCTCGAAGGCCACCCCGCGCTCGGCACGGGCACCGCCGTCTTCTTCCACAGCCACCAGCTGCCGACGCAGATCGGGCTCGACGCGGGCTGGCTCGGCCTCGCCGGGTTCCTGATCCTGTTCGCCGGCGCGCTGATCAGCGCGATTCGGGCCGCGGGACACGGCGGGATTCGGAACACGGCCTTCGCCGCGGCGCTCTGCGGCCTGATGGCGCAGGGTCTGTTCGACTATCTGTTCTATGAGATCTCGATAGTGGCGCTGTGGGTGGCTCTGCTGTTCGGTGCGACTCACGGTGCGCGTCGCCTGGCCGGGTCGGGTCGCACCTCCACTTTCGTGCGGTAGTACCGCCGCCTTGTCCAGCGACATGTCGCAACCCGGATCGGGCGCAACGGGCGAACAGGAGGCATTAGATCACGGGCCGGCGCCGCTGAGCCTCGGCCGGCGCCGCATCATCGGCGATATCGGGATCCAGGTGTTCGCGCGTGCCGGCAACCTCCTACTCGGCGTGGTCGTGACGCTGATCCTCGTGCGCGCGCTCGGCGTGCGCGGGTTTGGTGAGTGGTCGACGCTCCTGGCGATCGCCCAGATCGCCACTAGCTTCGGCGATCTCGGTCTCACGCAGGTGGCAGTCAGTCGCGCCGCGAGCAATCCCGAGTTGCAGCCTCAATGGCTCGGCGCGCTGCTCGGCCTGCGCCTGCTCCTCAGCGTCCCGATCTCCATCGCCCAGCTCATCGCGATGCTCGCGGTCGCGCCGAACGGAAGGGTAGGGGTGGCCGGCGCTCTGATCGCATCGACGACGATCCTGGGCGCGGCGTCTTCGCTGTCGGCGGCATTTCAGCTGCGAGTTCGCAATGACCTGTCGATGTTGGTGCTGACCGTCAACAGCGTGGTGTGGACCGCCGGCACGGCTTTCGTCGCCGCGTACACATCCGATATCCGCGCATTCGCGGTCGTCTTCCTCCTCGCGAACCTGGTCAGTACCGCACTGACCGTCGTGTTGGTGCTCCGGCGTGGCCCCGTCCGACTCGCCGGCGGGCGAGCGCTGTGGGGCCCGATGCTCCGGGTCGGTGCGGTCCTGGGCGCAGCCGGGATCCTGGTCACCGCCTATGTGCGGCTCGACCAGGTGCTGGTGTTCGTGTTCGCGGGCAGTCGACAGGCGGGCCTGTACGCGGCCGCGTACCGGATACTCGATCAGGCGCAGTTCGTACCCGGCTCGGTGATGGCCACGTTGTTCCCTTTGATCGCGTCGGCCTATCCAGCCGATCTGCCGCGCGTGCGGCGCCTGCTGCAGGTCTCGGGCGAGTACTTGTCGATGGGCTCACTGGGTGCGCTGGCGTTCACCGTGGTCGCCGCCCGGCCGATCATGGTCCTCCTGTTCGGCGTCGCGTTCGCCCCCGCGGCGAGCGCGCTACCGGTGCTGATGGGTGCCTTCGTATCGATCTCCTTCGGATATCTGGCCGGCAACATGGTTGTGATCCTCGGTCTGCAGCGGCGTTACTTCGCCTACGCCGCCGTTGGCCTGATCGTCAACGTGCTGCTGAATGTCGCGCTCATTCCGCCTTACGGATTCCGGGCCGCAGCTTGGGTCACGCTGGTGACGGAGTTCACCGTCATGTCGCTGAGCATGCGCAGCGTGCTCATGCGACTTGACATGAAGCCGAAGTGGGGCCGCCTCATCCGCATTGCGGCCGCCGCTGCTGCGATGGGGGTGGGCGTGGCCCTCGCCCACGGTGCCGGCGTGCCGCTCGGTGGCTTGGCCGTCCTCGCCTTCGCCCTCTACGTCGGATTCCTATTCGCGCTGGGCGCGCTGACGCCGGCGGAGGTCAGGGGGTTTCTCCAGCGGGACCCGGTCACCTGAAAGGCGGTGAGCGACCCGCCTAGGTGATGGGCGGTTGCCGCGTGGCCCGCTCGAACACGCCGAAGGCGACGTCGAGGCCCGGGTAGACGTGGGCTCGGCTGCGGACCGGCACATGGTGATAGGTGCCCCCACGCTCCGCGCACAACTTGTGGAGCGTCGGCGCCCAGCCACCGCTTCCATCGATCAGGACGAGACGGTCGGCCGCGTACGCCAGAGCTGCGTTGAATTCGAAGCGCTGATTCTCTTCGGTGTGAGCGGTGTCCTGGAGGAACAGCCCCACCCGGCGCCCCTCGAGGGCTGGCAGGAGCCGATCGCTGGTCAGGCCGGTGACCAGTTGCCAGTTGGCTCGCAGCTCAGGCCGGACCAGAGTGCCCGCGTCCGGGTTCGCGTCGATCGAGATCAACGTGCCCGGGCTGCCGGCGCGCTCGTTTCGTTCCAGCGCTCGCAGCAGCGCCAGCGAACCCAGTCCGAAATAGATCCCGGTTTCCACGATCGTCTCGGGCTGGAGAGCACGAGCCATCACGTACCAGGCCAGGCGATGTCCGAGGGAAAGATGATGCTTGACGTCGACCCGCCGGCGGACGCGGCGAGCGAGCACTCCGTTCAGCTCTGGATCGTGATCGGCTTCGGCGGCGTACGCAGCCAACTCGTCCTGAGGGCGTCCCAGCGCGCTCGCCAGCGCGCCGATCATCTCCACCCGGTTCTCGAGCTCGTACGAGAAGCTCTCGGTCTCGGGGTCCAGCAGCACGTAGGTCAAGCGGTGGCGCCAACCGATGTCCGTGCCCAGGCTGCGCATCAGCCGGTACTTGGTCATCCACCGTAGCCGGCTGAGACGGCGGGCACGCGAGACCCACACCGGGCCGAGAGCCCGCTTCAGCGGTTCCTTGACACTCGTCGCCCCCATCAGCGCATATTGCCGGTCGGCACGCCCCGACTCAGCGCGATTGGGTCAGGAGCTGCTCGATCTGGACGGCCACCACCGGCCGCGCGTAGACGCCCTCTGCCCACGCGCGCGCGGCCATGCCCTGGCGCGGACCGAGGCTCGGATCGGCGAGATACGTGCGCAGGACTGTCGCCAGTGCAGCGGGATCGTTCTCCGGCTGCGTGATCGCGCCGAACTCGGGGCGGATCAGGTCGGCCACGCCTTCCGCGCCGGTGGCCAGGCACGGCCGCTCTGCGAGCATTCCGAGGATCGTGGCGCGCGGCGCCCCTTCGGTCGGAGACGGGCAGAACACGCTGACGTCGAACGCGCTCATCACGTCGGCCACGTCGCTGGTGGGCGTCGGCACGAAGTGGCCGCGCGCACCCAGGGGTTCGGCCTGCCGGCGGAGCGCCGGCTCGGTCTCCCCCGCGCCGGCCATGACCACGTGGACGCCGGGATCATCGAGGCGCAGGACGGCATCGACCACGACGTCGTTGCGCTTCTTGGGGTGAAAGCGCGAGATGCATCCCACGACGAACGCATCCGCCCCGATGCCGAGCCGCTCCCGGACCGCGCGTCGGCCCTCCCCGCTGAAGCGGATCGCCTCGACATCGACGACGTTCGGCACCACCGCGACCTTGCGGCTTGGAACGCCGACCGCCTCGACCGAGGCTTTCGTGCCTGCGGAGACAGCCATCACCACGTCGGCTCCGCGCGCCGCGCGCAGGTAGGCGCGCCGGGGAAGCCCGCCTCGGAACTGGTACGGAACGGGCCCCCACTCCGCCCACACCACGTGCCGGCGCAGCCGTCCCGGCAGCCACGGCACCATTAGCTGCTCCTTCTTGTAATGGACCAGCAGCACGTCGTAGGGCATCTGCTGCTCGAGCGCCCGCTGCAGGCGGCGGACGTAGGCGGCCCACCCCGTGGCCAGCCGCCGCCAGCTCCTGACCGAAAGCTTGGGCCCGGTGTGCAGCGGCTCGACGCGGACGGCGCTGTCGCGACCGATCCCGGTCAGGTCGGACAGCATCACGACGTCGTGGCCGCGGGCGGCGAGGGCGTCAAGCATTTCAACGGCGGCGAACTCGGCGCCGCCCGCCGACGCGGTGGTCATGACGCTGACGATCTTGAGTCCGGGCATCTGCTGGGTTATCGGCGCGCCCCGCTCAGCCGACGAGTTGGGTGGCCAGGTGGTCGACCGAGTAGCGTCGCTCCACGAGCTCGCGCCCGGCCCGCCCGAGCGCGGCGGCGCGTCCGCGATCCCCGAGCAGCTCGGCGACCGACTCGGCAAACGCGTCCGCCCCGTCAGCAGCCATGAAATCACGCCCCGGAACGCCGTCTTCCAGCAGAGCCGCGGCGTGGGCGGTGGCGACGACCGGGAGGCCATACGCGAGTGCCTCGACGAACTTGAGCGGCGAGCCTCCTCCGCGGAGCAGCGGGACGAGAACGACGTCCGCAGCTCCGTAGGCGCTCGCGAGATCTTCGACGAAGCCCGGGGTGACGATCCGTCGGTCGCGCGGCATGTCCGCCAGGCCTGCGCCGACCGCGGACAGCCGAACGTCCGGAATGGCCCGCCAGAGCACAGGAAGCACCTCATTGACCAGGAAGCCGAGGGCTTCCCGGTTCGGCGGGTAAGTGAAGTCACCGACGAACAGCAGCCGGTGCGCCCCCGACGGCGACACCGGCGTGATCCGGGTCACATCGATCACGTTCGGAACGTAGCGCGTCGCGATCTCCTCCCCGGCCAGCGCCCGTGCCCGTCGCTCGTCGGACCGGGTGGCCAGCCAGCACTCCGAGAAGGCGCGGAACACCCGCCGCTCGAATCGCTCGAGCGCCGCCCGCCCGGAGCTGCCGCGGAATCCGCTCGATTCCACGTTGTGAGCCAGATACACGAGCGACCTGGACCGCGTGAACGGCAGCAGGGCGGCGGCGGCAACCGGCGCGTCGGCGATGACGCGCGCTCCCGGAGGTACCTCGTCGAGCACGCACGACAGCGCCGGCGATATCCCGCGTGCCACCCCGATGGGGATCCCACGGCCGGCCGCGCGGGCGAACTCCAGTCCGCGCCGCGCGCCCCGAGCGGCCTGCAGTGGCCGCATCGTCACGTTCGGCATGTCGGCGTACTCGGCTGCCGGAGCCGCCGGGCCGAACACGACGTAGGCGAGCTCGACGTGGTGACGGCGCGCCAGCGCGGCGGTCACGCCGTAGGTCCGCAGTCCGGTTCCGCTGCGGAGCGTCGGCGTCACCGACGAGACAATCACGTAGCTCATAGAGCCAGCGCGGTCGCGATCTCGTCCAGCCTGGCGTTCCACGAGTGCCGGCGCGCCGCCTCGCTGCGTGCGCGGCGCCGCTCCGGAGAATCCGAGGCGAGCGCGGTCTCGATCGCCTCGAGCGCTGCGGCCGCGCCCTCCACGAGCTCCACCCCGCCCACCCCCTCGAGCGCCGGTAGGCCGGTGGCGACGACCGGAAGCCCGGCCGCCAGGTACTCGTACACCTTCATCGGGAAGATGCTCTCGGTTAGACGGGTATGCCGATAAGGGATGAGACCCACGGCGGCCCCGCGAAGCACATCGGGTAGGGCGCGCTGCGGTCGGGGGCCGAGCAGGCGCACGTTGGGGCGCGCGGCGAGGCCCGACACGTCGGTGCCTGGGTCGCCGAGCCCAACCGGACCCACGAGCGCGAACTTCCACTCGGGGCGTGCGTCAGCGAGTGCGGCCAGCAGGTCCAGGTCGATCTTCTTGGCCGCGACCGCGCCCACGAACACGATCCGGGGCTCGGGCAGCCTCGAGAGCGCAGGATCGATCGGCCCGGGCGACAGCGCCTGGGCGAAAAGGTCGGTGTCCGCGACATTGGGCGCATACAACACGTGCTCCGAGATCGTGCGCATCCGATCGGCCAGAGCCGGCGAGCTCGCGATCACCAGATCGGCGCGCGCGGCGAATCGGCGCTCGGCTGCGCCGAAGCTCGCCGCGTCGATGCCCTCCTGGGCGGCGATGTCGTCGACGCAGTGGTAGACGACGATTTCGGGACGCACCGCGTCCAGCAGCACCTCGGCCTGGGGAACGTAGGCCCAAAGCACCGGACCCCGGAGGTGCATTCGGCGGGCCGCGAGCCCGACTGATGCCCGCAGGAGCAGGGCGTTCACGGCGCGGACGCGAGCGCTCGAGTGAAGCGGCAGCACGAGCGGCGAGAGGACGGTGACGCCGTCGAGGAGCCGCGGCGCCGACAGCCCGCGTCGGAGCCGGCGCGCGATCCGGCGGAGGTCGCGCCCGGAGCCGAGATCGGGGCGGCGGAGCCCGAGCGACTCGATGAACAGCACGCGGCTACCAGCGGCGGCGAGCCTGGTCATCAGATGGTGCTGGTTGGTCCAGATCTCGTTGTCCCAGTCGTTGAAGCCGACGCACACCACGTCTCGTCCCCGGAGCGGGTCGACGGTCACAGCGATCCACTCCCCCCCGAGCTCACGGGTTGCGGCTCTCCTCGACGGCTCCCAGGAAGTCGTCCCACGATGCGGCGTAGGGCGCGATCCGCTTGGCCACGCGGGCGAGCGCGGCGAAGCCGTCCTCGACCTCCCACCCCATGTGTAACCCGACCGGGACCCACGTCGCAACCTGCCGATCGAGCGTCCGCTCGACGGCGCCGAGTACGACCGAGGCACGCTCGTACAGCGGGGCGTAGCACGGCAGGTAGACGGCCTGCCCGCGCCACTGGGGACCGCCGTGAAACCCCATCGCGAGCACACTCTCGGGGCCGCCGGTGACGACGTCGTATCGCCCCGCGAGCACCGGCCACTGCCCCGCGCCGAACCGGTTGAACGGGGGGACGAGCGCGCGGGGGCGGACTCCCACCGCCTCCAGTCGCCGTCGACCGTCGTCGAGCAGCTCGCCTAGCGCCCGGGCGTCCAGCCCGCGCAGCTCCGAATGGCGACGCGGGCTGCTGAAGCGCGTCCGATGGGTGGTTCCGTGCTGGGCGAACGTGACGCCCTCGGAGCCCATCCGCTTGATTAGCTCCAGGTCGCGATCGTCCAGCGACCGTCCGCCGTGGCCGTCCGGCCGGAGCGGCTCGTGGGTCCACTGAGGTACGAGCGACAGCAGGTACGAGACCCCCGCCTCGGCCATAACCGAATGCAGGCGCTGCGAGGCCTCATAGCCGAAGCGCGGATCGTCGTAGCCCGAGTAGTAGGGGAACTCGTCCACTCGGACCAGGAACCGCGGCGGCCCGTCGGCGGCCTGACCGAGCGCGGCGCGCCGGGCGGCCTGGAGCGGCCCGAGCCAGTCGGACTCGTAGCTGAGCCCGCCCCGCTTCATCGCGATCCGCTGGCGCGCGCGTTCGGGCCAAGGCGGTACACGTCGGGTGCGCAGCGCGCGGAGTACCGCCGGGGTGGGCGCGACATCATGGAGCCGCGCGCTCGCGGCAGCGTCATACGCCGTCGGCGGACGCCCCGTTATCGCTCGGCCTGCCTGCTCGAGCCGAAGCCTCACGTCTGCCCAGCCCTACGCGTCGGGCAGGAACCGGTGACGAAGTTGGCTGAACTCGTCCTGGGCCTGCTCGTAGTCGTCGTGGCGACCGATGTCCAGCCAGTGATCCTCCGAGCGCCAGGCGCGGACGGCCTCGCCCGAGGCGATCAGGCGCAGGACGAGGTCGGGCAGGTCGAGACGCTGGCCGGCCGGGATGTGCTCGCGGACCCTCGGAGCGAAGCAGTAGACGCCCATCGACACCACGTATGACAGCACCGGCTTCTCGACGTAGCCGGTAACCAGCGTCGGATCGGTCCCGTCCTCCAACCGCATCACTCCGAGCGACACCTCGACCTCGCGCTCGTGCGCCGCGATCGTCGCCATCTGGCCGCCTTCGCGGTGGCGCTCGAGCAGCGCCGAGTAGTCGATGTCGCTCAGGATGTCGCCGTTCATGACAAGGAAATCGTGATCGAGCCCATCGATCAGGCTGAGCGCGCCGACGGTGCCGAGCGGCTCCTCTTCGCGGAAGTAATCGATCGGGATCCCATAGCGCGACCCGTCGCCGAAGAAGGCCTCGATCAGCTCGGCCAGGTAGCCGGTGGCGATCGTGATCCGGTCGAACCCCGCTCGAGCCAGCTGTCGGACAACGATGTCCAGGATGGGTCGGTCGCCCACTGGCATGAGCGGCTTGGGAAGCACAGTCGTATAGGGGCGGAGCCGAGTCCCCAGCCCGCCGGCGAGGATCACCGCCCGCCTCATCGCGCGTAGGGTACCCACTCATTCCGGGAGAGAGCCGACCGCTACCGTGCCCTCGGTGATCGACGACGAGGTCGCGGCCGAGGCGGCTCTGCGCACGCGCGGGGTGCTGATCGTCGAACAGGGCGGGCGTGGTGGCGTGGCCGACTACACCGGCCTGCTCGCTGCCGGGCTGGCGCGCCGCGGCCTCCCGGTCACGATCGCCACCGCGCGCGACCACCTCTACCGACCGACGCCGGGGGTGCACATCGTCCCCGTGTTCGCGTACGTTCGCGGTCACTCCCGCCCGGCTCAGCTGGTTCGGCGTGCTCGCCTGGGGCCGGTCGCCAACGGTCTGTGGTTCCTGGCCTCGCTGCCCGAGCTCCTCGTCCTCGCCCGGCGCCACGCAGTGATCCACGTGCAGGGCTGGGAGGCCCCCTCGCTCGGATTGGTCGCGACATTGCTGCTCCGGAGCGCCGGCGCGAAGCTCGTCTACACCGCCCACAACACCTTCGAGCGTCAGTCCGGCCTGCTGGACAGCGCTCGCATCTTCCCCGGGCTCGCCAGCCAGACGATCGTGCACACAGAGGCCGACCGCGCGCGGGTGAGCCGTCCTCCCGCCGTGATCCCCCACGGCCATTACCTGCCCCTGGCCGATGCCGCCACCGGAGCCGATCCCCACGCGGCGCGCGCGGCACTTGGCCTGCCGCCGGACGGCCTCGTCGTCCTGCTCTTCGGAGTTCTCCGACCGGACAAGGGGTTGGGTGACCTGCTCGACGCGGCGGCGGACGCCCCTGAGTGGCACGTGCTGGTCGCCGGCGAGAACCACGGTGGGCTTGCAGGTTCGGCCGCCAGGTTGCGGTCGCCGCGGCTTAGCGGTCGCGTCACCGTGCTGGAGGGATTCCAGCCCATCGACCAGGTCGGCCGGCTGTTTGCCGCGGCCGACCTCGTCGCCCTCCCCTACCGCCGGGCCAGCCAGAGCGGCGTGCTCCACCTCGCCTACGGGTTCGCTCGGCCCGTCGTGGCGTATCCGGCCGGCGGGTTGCCGGAGGCCGTGCTGGCGGGCGCCACCGGCTGGATCTGTCGTGAGGCCACTGCGTCCGCGCTGGCCGAAGCGCTCAGCGAGGCCGCCGTCGCCGGCCAGGCTGAGCTCCGCCGCATGGGCGAGAACGGCCGGCAGTGGGCGGGGGACACGTTCGACTGGGATCGGATCGCCGCGGCGACCGAGACCGTCTATCAGCGGTCGCTCGAGCGCGACGGCGTCGGGTCGGGGCGACGATGACGCTCCCGATGGACGTCCGCCCCGGGGCTCGTGACACTCACCTCCGATGGTGGAGCCACCGACGCCGGGGACCTTCCTCGTCGACCGCCGGCGGAGGCGGCACCGCCTCGCCAGCGAGGATCGCCTCGGGCGCCTGACGGGTGAAGTAGTCGATCTGCCGCGCGGTGAGACCCGCCCGCTCGAGCACCGACACGAGTTGTGGCGGGCGCCGCACCGGGTCATGGCAGTCGGAGGCAATCGCGTGGACGAGGCGTGCCGCCAACAGCCGGCGGGCGATCGTCCGCGTCCGTCGGTTGGCCCGGTCGTCGAGCGAGGCCACATCGAGACAGCACAGGACGCCCGCCTGGACCAGCTCTGCCGCGAGCGCCTCGTCGCGCTGGAGCATCGGCGAGCGTTCGGGATGGGCGAGCACGATCCGATAGCCTCGCCGGGCGAACGCCCGCAACGCGCCCATCGCGCCGGTGGCCGCCGAGGTCCAGGGGAGCTCGAGCAGCACGGAGCGGCCTCCGCCAAGAGTGAGCCCGTCGAGCTCTGCGTCGGACAGCTCCCCTACGCGCGAGAGCGCCACCTCCGCGCCGGTCCGCACGTCCACCGCGACGGCGGCGGCGCGCAGCGCGCGGTTGACGGCGGCGGCACCGGAGTGGATGACGCCCGCGGTCACGTCGGGGTAGTCGCCGTTCACGTGTGGGGTCGCCACCAGCGTTCGGGTGCCCTCGTGCTCTGCCGCCCGGCACATCGCGACCGCCTCCTCCACGGTGCGCGGTCCGTCGTCGACGCCGGGAAGGATGTGGCAGTGCAGGTCGACCACGAGGGCAAGGGTAGGGAGCCAGGTGCGATCATCCCCCAGTCCATGGGCGCGGCGCTAGCTGACCGGTTTCCCCGCGCCGCCGTCGTCCACGAGTGGCTGACCATTCCAGGAGGATCCGAGCAGGTGGTCTACGCCATCTTGGGTCTCCTGCCGAACGCCGAGCTCTTCACCTCGATCTACGACCCTGCCCCGTGGCCCGAGCTGCTGCGCCGCCACCCGGTCCACACCTCGTTCCTGAATCGCGTGCCTGGGGCTAAGCGCCGCTACACCCACCTGCTCCCGCTGATGGATCCCGCGTTTCGCTCGTTTGACTTGAGCGGCTTCGATCTGGTCGTCTCCTCCAACCACGCGTGCGCCAAGAACGTGCGCGTGCCGGCGGGCGTGCCGCACGTGTGTTACTGCCACACCCCGATGCGCTACGCCTGGGATCCGGGATTCCTCAAAGGTGAGGCGATCGGCCCGGTTGCCCGCCCGCTGGTGCCGCTCGGAACCGCGTGGCTGCGTCGAGTGGACCGCAAACGGGCGGCAGGACCGGACGTATACATCGCCAACTCGAGCTTCGTGGCCGGCCGCATCCGGGAGATCTACAACCGCGAGAGTCGGGTCATCCATCCCCCGGTTGAGGTCTCGCGGCTCCTTGACGTCGAGCGCGATCCGGGTGAGGCCTATCTGGTCTTCGGCCGGCTCGTCCCCTACAAGCGGGTGGACGTCGCGATCCGGGCCTGCGAGCGGCTCGGCCGCCGGCTGATCGTCGCCGGCGCCGGCCGTGACCTCGATCGCCTGCGGGGTCTGTCCTCCTCTACCACTGAGTTCGTCGGCCACGTGCCAGACGATCACGTCCCCGGCCTGTTCGCGCGCGCCCGGGCGTTGCTGTTCCCGGGCCTCGAGGACTTCGGAATCGTCCCGGTCGAGGCCCAGGCCGCGGGCGTGCCGGTGATCGCCTACGGGTCAGGCGGCGTGAGGGACTCCGTGCTCGATGGACGCACCGGCGTGCTCTACGACGACCAAGCGGTCGACGGGCTGTGCGAGGGCATCCTGAAGTTCGAATCGATGACCTTCGACGAACGCGAGATGCGCGCCAACGCCGCGCGCTTCTCGCCCGAGCAGTTCGCGCTGGCCTTCGGCCGGCTCCTCCAGTCGCTTACGCCGGGCGCCAGATCGGCCGATACATTTAGTGAGCTATGACCACCTGGTCAAGCACAGCAGGGGCCGAGCAACCGTCCGATAATTCGGCGCTGGTCAACGCTGCCCGCGTGATCCGCGAGCGATGGTGGCTGGTCGTGATCTCGGCCGTCGTCTGTTTCGTGGTCCTGCTCGGGCTGTCCCTCCACGCCCAGAAGCAGTACACCGCAACCGCGTCGCTCCTGGTCAAGCCGTCAAATCTCCCCGCAGTGATCGCGCCCAGCCAGGCCCAGGCCGAGGACCCGAACACGCTGGCGCGTCTGCAGAGCGACGACACCTCGGTCGTCACCTCCAGCACGATCGCCGCCCAGGTCAAGTCGGCGCTGAAATCCCCGGAATCGGTGGCCGACCTCCAGGCTCAGGTCCAGGCCTCCGCGGACAGCTCGGACGACATCATCGACGTGTCCGTCACCGATCCCAGCCCCGCGGCGGCCGCGGCCAAGGCGAACGCGTTCGCCACCGCGCTCGTCAACTACCTCACAACAGCGGCGCAGGCCCAGCTCGTCGCTGGCCAGGCGCGGCTCCAGAACGAGCTGGCCCGGCTCCCGGCAAGCGATCCGAACCGCACCGCCCTACAGCAGGGACTCGAGCAAGTGATCGCCCTCGAGGCGGTCACCAACGGCGGGACTCAGGTCGTTCAGCGAGCGGGCGTTCCGACCTCGCCCTCCTCGCCCAAGGTCAAGCGCAACGCGGCGATCGGGCTCGCCGCGGGCATCCTCATCGGGCTTGCTCTGATCTTCCTACTCGACCTGTTCGACCGCCGGATCAAGTCCCCCGAGGCCCTCGAGCGGCTGTACGGGCTGCCGGCCATGACGACCATTCCCCTACGGCGGAAGCTGCCCGGTGAGCGCGCCCCGCATCTCGATCTGGAGCCCTTCCGCATTCTGCGAGACGCCCTCGGCTTCATCTCGCTCCGAGAACGGCCGCAGGTGATCCTCGTCACGAGCGCCGTGTCGGAGGAGGGCAAGACGTCGGTAGCCGGGGGGCTGGCGCGGGCGATGGCCGCCGCCGGCAAGTCCGTGGCGCTCATCGAGGGCGACGTGCACCGCCCTGCCCTCAAGGGGCGGCTCGGGATCACCACCAACGGGCGCGGATTGATGAATGCCCTCGTCGACGGCGGCAGCGCGCTCGAGCTGGTCCAGGAGTCACCCTCGCTCCCGTCGCTCTACGTCCTCTCGAGCGGTTCGTTTACGCCCAACTCCGCCGAGCTCCTCCGCCTACCGGCCATGACCCGGGTGCTCGAGGACCTCGCCGGGGGGTTCGACTTCGTCGTCATCGACGGCCCGCCGCTTCTGCCGGTGGCCGACGCCCAGGTGATGCTGCATAACCCGGCGATCGACGTGGTGCTGATCGTCGCTCGTCCCTATCTGACCACGCGAGAGCACATTCGCACCGCATCGGCGGTGCTCAAGCGTCATCCCGAGAAAGGGTTCGGGCTTGTCGTCAACGGCGTACGCGAGCGCGCTCGTGGCTACTACGGCTACAGCCAGAACCGCGAGGACGACGGCGTCCTCCCCGGTCCCGGCGGGCTCGGCCAAGGCGCCCCGCGGACCGGGCGCCCGATCCGAAGCTCGCATGTTCGGCGCGTCCCCCGTTCAGCCCGCACGGAGGACCTCGATCAGATCGTCGACCCTCGCTCGGAGCCGAGCTGAGCTTGGGCATGTCGCAGAGCAACGGCGACGTGATCGTCGTCACCGGCGGCGCGGGCTACATCGGGACGCCCCTGTGCCTCGACCTGGCCGCGGCCGGTCGCCGCGTTCGCGTCCTCGACACCCTCCTGCACGGACAGGCTGACGTGGCGGCTCAGCTCGAAAGCGCCGGCGTCGAGCTCATTCGTGGCGACGTCCGCGACGGCGCGGCGCGGGAACGCGCGCTGGGCGGCGCGCACGCCGTGGTGCATCTGGCGGCGATCGTGGGGGATCCCGCCTGCGCCCGCGATCCGGAGGCGTCGAACGAGGTCAACGTCGAGGGCACGCGAGCCCTGGTGCGGGACGCTGCTCGGCTCGGAGTCAGGCGGTTCGTGTTCGCCTCCACCTGCTCCAACTACGGGCGGATGGCTGATCCGACCACGCCGATCGACGAGACCGGCGTGCTCGCGCCCGTCTCGCTGTACGCCGAGCAGAAGGTGCAGATGGAGCAGGCTCTTCTCGAGCCCGATGGTTCCGGCCTCGAGCCGGTATGCCTGCGCTTCGCGACGATCTACGGGGTCGCGCCCCGGATGCGGTTCGACCTGACCGTCAACGAGTTCACCCGGGATCTATGGGCCGACCTCCGACTCGAGGTGTTCGGCGAGCAGTTCTGGCGGCCTTACGTACACGTCGGTGACGCCGGTCGGGCGGTACGCACGGTGCTCGAGGCCTCAGCCGACCGCGTGGCCCGGGACGTCTTCAATGTCGGGCGATCGGGCGAGAACTACCGCAAGCTCGATCTCGTCGAAGAGATCCGCAGGCAGACCGACCGCGGCGAGGTGGCGTTCGTGCGCCGGGACGAAGACCCGCGCGATTACAAGGTCAGCTTCGACAAGGTTCGCGCCGTGCTGGGGTTCGAAACCGAGATGACGGTGCCGGATGGTGTTGCCGAGGTGCTGAAAGCGCTCGAGCAGGAGCGGTTTGGAGACCCCTTCGATGGGCGCTATCGAAACATCCCCTGACCGCTTCATTCCAGTGTTCGACCTCGAGGTCACGCGCGAGGACCTCGACGCGGTCGCCGAGACACTCCGCTCGGGCTGGCTGACGATGGGGCCGCGGACGATCGCGTTCGAGACCGAGTTCGCGCGGTCACTCGGGTGCAATTACGCCGTCGCAGTGTCGAGCTGCACGGCGGCGCTCCACCTTGCATACCTGGCCGCCGGCGTCGGCCCCGGCGACGAGGTCATCGTCCCTTCGTACACGATGGCGGCCACCGCCGCTGCGGTGCTCTACGCCGGTGCGACCCCGGTGTTCGCGGACATCGTCGGCGTCGAGCAGCCGGTGATCGACGTCGCGCACGTCGAGGCGTTGATCGGCCCGCGAACGCGTGCGGTCGTCGCCATGCACTTCGGGGGCTACGCCGCGTCCGTGGACGAACTCGCTGACCTCTGCGCGGCACGCGGCGTCTCCTTGCTCGAGGATGCCGCCCACTCGCCGATGGCCACGCTCGGCGGCAGGCAACTCGGGACCTTCGGCCTCGCCGGTGCGTTCAGCTTCTTCTCGAACAAGGTGCTCGCCGCCGGCGAAGGCGGCCTGCTCGCGACCGACGACGCCACGGTGGCGGCGTTCGCGCGTTCGCGCCGCAGTCACGCCATGACTCGGGGAAGCTGGGATCGCCACGAGGGCGCCTCCGAGGACTACGACGTGCCCGGGCTTGGCTTCAACTACCGGATCGACGAACCGCGCGCCGCGCTGCTCCTCTCGCGGCTGCGCCGCCTGGAGAATGACGTCTCCCGACGCCGGGTGCTCACCTCGCGCTACCGGCGCCTCCTGGAGGAGATTCCGGGCCTGATCGTCCCGTTCACCGACGAGATGGTCGCCACCTCCTCCTGTTACGTGATGCCGGTGATGCTCGAGGAACCCTCGCGCCAATCCGCGCTCCGGATCGCGCTGCGCGAGCAGCATCGCATCCAGACCAGCCTGTTCTATCCCGCCGTGCACGAGTTCACCGCCTACCGGGCCCGGTATCCCGGGGTGTCGCTTCCAAACACCGAGCTCGCCGCACGCAGCGAGGTGACGCTGCCGCTGTACTCGCACATGAACGAGGACGACCAGGACCGGGTCGTGGCCGCCCTCGCGGAGGAGCTCTGAGCCGCGGTTTGCGCTGGACATTGCCTGTGACCGACCTTCAACTAAGCGAGGAGGACATCGACGCCTACCTGGGCGTGCTCGAGAGCGGGTGGTTGACGATGGGCCCGCGCACCCGCGCGTTCGAGGAGACGTTCGCGGAGCGGTTCGGGGTCAGGCATGCCGTCGCCGTCTCGTCCTGCACCGCCGCGCTTCATCTGGCGCTCCGAGCTGTCGGCATCGACGAGGGCGACGAGGTCCTGGTGCCCGCCATGACGTTCGTCGCGGGTCCCGCCGCCGTGCGCCACTGCGGCGCCCGACCGGTGCTGGTCGAGCCGATCGGACCCGACGATCTCAACCTCGACCCGGACGACGCTGCAAGGCTGGTAGGCCCGCGCACGCGCGCGATCCTGGCCACCCATTGGCTCGGATATGCGTGCGACCTCGAGGCGCTCGAGCAGCTCTGCAGCGAGCACGGGCTGATCCTGATCGAGGACTGCGCTCAGAGCATCACCGCGCGCGACGCCGCCGGCCGCATCACGGGCACGGTCGGTGCCGCGGGCTGCTTCTCGTTCTTCTCCAAGAAGCAGCTGGCCGTCGGCGAAGGCGGGATGATCCTCACCGACGACGACGCGATCGCCGCCACGGCGGCTTCGCTGCGCTCCCACGCGATGACTTCGATGACCTGGGACCGCCACCGTGGTCACTCCGAGACCTACGACATCGTCGACATCGGGTTCAACTTTCGCATCGACGAGCCGCGAGCCGCGCTGGGGTTGAGTCGTCTTCGCCGGCTGGACGCCGACATCGCCCACCGGCGGAGACTGGTTCGTTGCTATCGAGAGCGGCTACGCGATGTCCCGGGAGTCAGCATCCCGTGGGGTGACGAGGACGTCGAGCGGGGCTCTCACTTCGGCTTCGCGATCCTGCTCGACGACGAACCCACGCGCGCGCGCCTCGTCAGAGAGCTGGACGCGTTCGGCATCCAGACGACTCACTATCCGTCGCTCACGGCGCTCACCGACTACCGCGACTACCCGTCCCGGCCCCGCACCGAGGAGCTGGCGGGGCGCCACCTTCTGCTTCCGCTGGCCTCCAACTACTCCGAGCGAGAGGTGGATCTCGTCGCCACCGAGGTGAAGCGGATCATGGCGACGAGCGCAGCTCGCGCCGGCTGACCGGCTCGCGATGACCGCCGGCCCGGCAACCGTCGAGGACGCCGCCCCTCGCTCGGCGAGCGCTCGCCACCGGCTCCCGGCCGAGGTGGCGCTGATTCCCGGGCTGATCGTCGTGGCCCTGATGCTCGTGTGGGCCGTCCACGACGGCGGCTATGACGCGGATACGTGGTACTGGGGCGCGCTCGTCATGGTTGCGCTACTCACCGCGGTGCTGATCGGGCGCGGTCTCCGCTCGGTGCGGATCTCGCGCGCCGGCCAGGTGGCGCTCGTCGCATTTGCCCTCTACGTCGCCTGGTCATACCTCTCGATTATCTGGGCCGGATCGCCAGGGGACGCTCTTGCGGGCTCGAACCGAGCGCTGCTGTATCTGGTCGTGTTCGCGACCATGCTCGTGCTGCCGTGGACCGTCCGCGGCGCGCTGATCGCGCTCGTGGCATTCGTGGTCGGCGTCGGTGCGATCGCGATCGTCCTGCTGTTTCGGCTCGCCTCCGCCGACCACGTCGCCGCCCTGGTGATCGGTGGACGGCTGGCGGCGCCCACCGGGTACTTCAACTCGACCGCGGCGCTGTTCACGATTGAGGCGCTCACCGCGATCGTCCTCGCCTCGCGTCGCGAGCTGCCGGGGCTACTCCGGGGCGGGTTGATCGCCTTCGCGTGTGCGGGGCTCCAACTCGCGGTGATCGTGCAGAGCCGGGGCTGGCTGTTCACTCTGCCGCTGGTCGCGATCGTCGCGATCGTCCTCGCCCGCGACCGGTTGCGGGTCGTGGCCGCGGCGGCGATACCCGTGGCGGCGACGGCCGCGCCGATCCACCTCCTGCTGCACGTCTACCAGGCCACCTCTCCGGGGCCGGCGCTCGACCACGCGGCCTCGCACGCCGGTCACACCGCGCTCCTGCTATGCGGCCTGGCGTTCGTGGTCGCCACGGTGGCCGCCTGGGTCGAGTCACTGAGGCCCCAGCGGGAGCCGAGCGCCGCCCGGCGCCGCCTACTCGGCGCCGTCGTGATCAGCTTGACGGTGGTGGCCGTGGGCGCCGGCGGCGTCGCGGCGACGCACGGTGATCCATTCGGCTTCATCTCGCGGCAGTGGCAGGGATTCAGCCATGTGCAGACGGCTTCAGGCGGATCGCACTTCACCGACGTCGGCAGCGGGCGTTACGACTTCTGGCGGGTGTCGCTCGACGCCTTCCTCGCCCACCCGATCGGCGGGCTCGGGCAGGACAACTTCGACGACTACTACGTGACGAGGCGACGCACGGGCGAGGAGCCTGCCTGGACGCACAGCCTCGAGCTCCGGCTGCTCGCCCACACCGGGCTCGTCGGGTTCCTGCTGTTCGCGGCCTTTGTCGTCGCCGCGATCGCCGCGGCTCTGCGCGGCCGACGGCGCCCGGGACTTGCCGGCGCCGCCGCCGCCGCGGCCCTCATGCCGTTCGTAGTGTGGCTGATCCACGGCTCGGTCGACTGGTTCTGGGAATTCCCTGCCCTGAGCGGCCCGGCGCTCGGATTCCTCGCCGTTGCCGGGGCGCTCGGCCGACCGGATACGGAGGACGGGTCGTCGCTCCGGCCGGTTCGGATGGTTCGGACCGATCGGACCAATTCGACGGCTCGGACCGCTCGGACCGCTCGGACCGCTCCGACCGCGCGGACCGATTGGACGGTTCGCCCGGTGGCTCGTGTCGCCATGCTCGCCGCCGGCGGACTCGCTCTGCTCGCCGCTGTGGTCGCGCTCGGCTTCCCGTATGTGTCCGTCCGCGAGGAATCGGTCGCCAGCGACGTCCGGCAGACCGATCCAACTCGTGCTCTCCGAGATCTGAGCACCGCAGCCGACCTCAACCCGCTCAGCCCCGACCCGGATCGCGTCGCCGGCACGATCGCCCTGACAGCGGGGCAGTACGGGACCGCGCTGCGACGCTTCGAGCAGGCGATCTCCCGCGACCCCGGAGGTTGGTACGGCTGGTTCGGCGCAGGTTTGGCCGCCTCGGCCGGCGGCAACCGGGCGATGGCACGCCACGACTTCGAGGTTGCGCGCGCGATCAACCACCATGAGCCGGTGGTCCGGCTGGCACTGGATCAGGTCGACAGCGCTCACCCGTTGCCGCCGAATGCCGCCCTCCAGGAGCTCGCGCTTGCCGTAAACGGTCTCGGCGTGGATTCCGGCGATCCCGCATTGACGTAATCCGGCGGTCCGGTCGATATACCCCGGAAATCCGGTCAAATATGTTTGGGTAGCGCTGGCTATGAGTTGCGTGGTATCCGAAGGTTCGTGTAAGCTTTATGAGATATTGGGGATCCGCGACGAACGAAGGGATTCATGAAACGCATTGCAGCGCTGGTAGGGGTTCTTGGAGTCCTCGCTTTTGTCGTGCCGGCGGCCGCTTCGGCTAGCTCTAGCTCAACCTGTCAGGGCTATTCGCCGCAGGCGTGCTCGTCTGTCGGCAACGGAACCGCCGGAACCCCCGGGACGGCCGGCACGGGTAACGGCACCGCTACCACCTCCGCGGGCACGTTGCCCTTCACCGGGCTCGACGTCGTCCTGCTCGTCGTCGGCGGCGGCACGCTGCTCGGTGCCGGGTTCGTTGTTCGCCGGCTTTCGCGCCGGCTGAACTAGCGTCGCCTGAGCAACATCCGCCGTCCCGGACGGCTGCATACGTTCGGCTGGGATCGTCGAGGACTCATCTACGGCTGCTCCGCGTCGACCCCGGTCGCGCGCCCGGGTCATCGAACCCCGGATCGACCTGTATGGCACGACCGTCGGCTCCGGCCACGTTTCCGTGCATGTGTTCCGGGGCTACGGCGCCACCCGCCGGCGCCACCCGCTGGCGCCACCCGCCGCTTACAACCCTAGGCGCTGCCTGATCAGGCGGGTGATCTCGCCCCCGTCCGCGCGGCCCTTGGTCTCGCGCATGACGTAGCCGACAAGCGGCCCGATCGCCTTGCCGTTTCCGGACTTGACCTGCTCGGCCGCCGCGGGATCGGACGCGATCGCGCGGTCGATGATCTCGCCGATCCCGTCGTCCTCGCCGGTGATCGCGCCGAGGCCCTCGCGCTCGACGATCGCCCGTGGGTCCCCTCCCTCGTCGACGAGCCGCGTCAGGACCTCGCGCGCCGCGTCCCGGCTGACCTCCTTGGCCTTCACCATCGTCGCCAGCGCCGCGAGGCTCTCGGGGGCCACGTTGCTCTCGGCCGGGTCGGCCTCGGTTCCGATCCGCTCGGCAAGCTGCGGGATCCAGTTCGACAGCTCGACCGGATCGATAGTCGCCGGCTCACCGTTGCCGCCGGCGGCGGCGAGTGCCCGCTCGAAGTAGTCGCCGAGATCGGTGCGTCGCGCGAACAGCCACGCCGTGTCGGCGTGCAGGCCGAGCTGGTGCTCGAACCGGGCGGCGCGCTCTACGGGCAGCTCCGTGGGCATGTCGGCGCGGGCGGCCGCGAGCATCTCGTCGGTCACAACCAGCGGGACCAGGTCAGGCTCGGGGAAGTAGCGGTAGTCGTGCGCCTCCTCCTTGGAGCGCAGCGACGTGATCGAGTTGCTGCCCGGGTCGTAGTGCAGCGTTTCCTGCACGACCGGCTCCCCCGACTCGAGCAGTGCGATCTGACGCGCGATCTCGGCCCGCACCCCCCGTTCCAGGAATCGGAACGAGTTCATGTTCTTGAGCTCGGTCTTGGTCCCGAGCTCGGTGGAGCCGACCGGCCGTACAGACACGTTCGCGTCGACGCGCAGCGACCCCTCCTCCATGTTCACGTCCGAGACGCCGAGCTGCCGGAGCGTCGTCCGCAGTAGCGCGGGCCACTCGCGCGCCTGCTCGGGCGAGCGCAGGTCCGGCTCGGTCACGATCTCGACCAGCGGCGTGCCCCCGCGGTTGAAGTCGACCCAGCTTCGATCAGAACCGTGGATCCGGCCGCTCGTCCCCAGGTGGTTCAGCTTGGCGGCGTCCTCCTCGAGGTGGACACGGTGGATGCGGACATCGCCGAGGTGGCCGCCAAGGCACAGCGGGACGTCGTACTGGGAGATCTGGTAGCCCTTGGGCAGGTCGGGATAGAAGTAGTTCTTGCGGTGGAACAGCGAGCGCTCAGCGATGTCACAGTCGAGCGCCAGGCCGATCATGATTCCGTAGTGGACCGCGCGCTCGTTGAGGACCGGGAGCGCGCCCGGCAGCCCCAGGCATACCGGGCAGGTGTGGATGTTCGGCGGGTCGTTGAACGACAGGATGCAGCCGCAGAACATCTTCGTGCGGGTGCTGAGCTGGACGTGGATCTCCAAGCCAATCACCGGCTCATAGACAGTCATACCGCGCTACCTCCGTGCCGGTGATTGGCTCGGGCCTCGCTCCCGTCGAACCCGATGACGCGCTCGAGCGCGTAGGCGGCGTCGAGCAGGCGGCCCTCGCTGAACGCGGGTCCGGCGAGCTGGAAGCCGACCGGGAGGCCCTCGCTCAGACCGGACGGGATCGAGATCGCCGGTGTCCCGGCGAGCGACATCGGCACGGTCATGAAGTCGTTCAGGTACATCGCCAGGGGGTCGGCCGTCTTGGAGCCGAGCTCGAACGCCGTCCACGGGCTCGTCGGGGTAACGATGAAGTCGAAACGCTCGAACGCCGTGGAGAAGTCCTCGGCGATCTTGGTCCGTACCTTCTGCGCCGTCCCGTAGTAGGCGTCGTAGTAGCCGCTCGAAAGCGCGTATGTGCCGAGCATGATCCGGCGCTTGACCTCGGGCCCGAACCCGGCCTCGCGTGTGCGCCGGTACATCGTCACCAGGTCCTCATCGCCGCCGACGCGCAGGCCATAGCGGACGCCGTCGAACCGCGCCAGGTTCGCCGACGCCTCCGCCGGCGCGATCAGGTAGTACGCAGACAGCGCGTGCGGCGCGTGCGGGAGACGGCAGGGCTCGACCGTCGCCCCGAGCCGCTCGGCGAGCGCGAGCGTCGCGTTGTAGTTATCGCGCACCCCCGGTTCGATGCCACTGCCTTCGTCCATCAACTCCTCGGGCACGCCGAGCCGGATGCCCTTTAGATCCTCCGCCCGCGGCAGCGCGATCTCCCCCGGGAACTCGAGCGAGGTCGAGTCGCGCGTGTCGCGGCCGACCATCTGCGCGAACATGAGTGCCGCGTCGGTTACGTCCCGCGTCAACGGGCCGGCCTGATCGAGCGAGGACGCGAACGCGATCATCCCGTAGCGCGAGCAGGCGCCGTAGGTGGGCTTCAGCCCGACGATTCCGCACAACGCGGCCGGCTGACGGATCGATCCGCCGGTGTCGGTCCCGATCGCCCACGGCGCCAAGCCGGCCGCCACCGCCGCCGCGCTGCCGCCTGACGAGCCGCCCGGCACGCGGTCCCGGTCCCACGGGTTCAGCACCGGCCCGAACGCCGAGTTCTCGTTCGACGAGCCCATCGCGAACTCGTCCTGGTTGGTCTTGCCGAGCAGCGGCGCGCCCGCCTCGGCCAGCTTCGAGACGACCGTCGCGGTATAGGGCGGGCGGTAGCCCTCGATGATCTTCGAGCCCGACTGGCTGGGCACGCCCTCGGTGCAGAACAGGTCCTTGACCGCCACCGGCACGCCACCGAGCGGCTTGTCCGCGTAGCCGTCGCGCGCCGGGGGACCGTCGGCGACCCACGTGAACGCGTTCAGGTCGTTCGCCTCGGCGCGCTCGCGGTAGGTGTCGAACAGTTCGGCCTGATCAAGCTCGCGGGCGCGGATCCGTTCGGCCGCGGCGGCCGCCGACAGGTCGATCAGCTCGCTCACGCCGCGCCGGGGCTGGGGACGCCGAAGCCGCCGTGGAGCGGCTCCGGGGCTTGCGCCAGGGCCACTTCGGCCGGAAGGCAGGGCTGCGGCTCGTCGGGCCGGAACGCGTTCACGACGTCGACGACGTGCGAGGTCGGCGGCACGCCCTCGAGGTCGAGCTCGCCGATCTTCTCGATGTGGTCGAGCACCTTTGACAGCTCCACGGACATCCGCTCGACCTCGTCCTCGCTCAACTCGAGCCGTGCGAGGCCGGCGACGTGCAGCACCTGTTCACGATCGAGCATCTAACCGTCCATTCTAGGATTCGGTGCCCGCGCCCGGCCGGGCGATCGGGATGTTCGCCGGCGCGTCCCGGCGCGCGACGCCCTCCTGTCGCAGCGAGAGATAGCCGCCGACCATGATCCCGATCGCGCTCAGCAGGCCGAGGTAAGCGCCCGCCTGCTCGTTCGGCGGCGGGTCGATCAGGACGCGGATGATCAGCGCCACCACGGTGACGATCCCGAGCAGCATCACCACCAGGCTCATCGTCACGGGCAGCGCGGGGGCCCGGCGCGTCGCCTGGGTGAACACCAGCCCGACCGCGGCGACGATCGTCACGAGCAGGAGCCAGCGAAGGTCGGTGAGCGCCTGCCAGCCGGTCAGCGAGCCGCCCGTCCGGCCGGCGCCGTCGTACCACTTGCCGCCGACCAAGAAGATCGCGAGCAGCACCGCGCTCGCGCCCGCGAGCCACTCGCCCCGCCGCAGACGCGAAGCATCGAAGTCCATTGGCGCGCAGGCTAGTGGGTTTCCCGTCGACCGACTAGACGGTGGAGCCGGCGGGTGCGGGGGCCGCCGATGCCGCGTGGCGCGCCCTGCGGGTCAGCGCGACGAGCCCGGCCACCAGCAGCACGGCCGTCCAGAACCCGAGGGCAAGCTCGCCGAAGCGTCCGATATGGAGGACAAATTTGAACGCGAGCAGCCCGGCCGCTGTGCAGGCGAGCCAGTAGCGGCCGGTGATCCGGTCGCCCGCGACAGTCGGCAGCCGGGTCTCCGGCGCGAGTCGCTCGGTGAGCACGTCGGCGATCAGGAACGCGGTGGCCATCAGCGCCAGCACCCCGAGCCACGCGTCCGGCGCGTCCACGCCGCTGGCCGAGCCGCCGATCGACAGCGTGGTTGAGCCGACGGTGATCGTGGCACCGAACGAGAACCACGGCAGCAGCAGCAGGTCGAGAACCAGCAGCGCGGCGACCCCAACGATCACCCAGTCCTCACGGGACAGGCGCTCGAGGCCGAGCCTGCGGACCTGGTTCTCCACGACTGCCGATTCGAGGCCGGCGGCCCGATTCCTCCCCGGCTAGCGAGAGCCGAGTTGCAGCATCGCCGCCGTGACCGTGTTGCGAAGCAACATCGCGATCGTCATCGGCCCGACGCCACCGGGAACGGGCGTGATCCACCCCGCCTTGGCCGCGACCGCGTCGAACTGGACATCGCCCTTGAGGCCGTCATCCGTGCGGTTGATGCCGACGTCGATCACTGCGGCGCCGGGCTTGACGAACTCGGCGCCGATCATCTCGGCGCGGCCGATCGCGGCGACCAGCACGTCGGCCCGCGAGCAAACGCCCGCCAGGTCGCGCGTGCGCGAGTGACACACGGTCACGGTCGCGTTCCGCTCGAGCAGCAGGAACGACACGGGCTTCCCGACCAGGTCAGACCGCCCGACCACGACCGCCTCGGCGCCCTCGAGCGCCACCGAGTAGGCGTCGAGCAGTTCGATCACGCCAAGCGGGGTGCACGGCCGCAGCCCCGGCGCGCCCTGCATGAGCCGGCCGGCGCTGACGTGGGTGAGACCATCGACGTCCTTGTCGGCCTCGATCAGCGCGGTCAGTTCCTTGCCGTTCAACCCCTTCGGGACGGGGAGCTGGAGCAGGACCCCGCTCACCTCAGGGTTGCCGTTGCCGTCCTCGATCACCGCCGCGACATCGTCCTGGCTGGAGTCGCCCGGGAGGTGCTGGTGAAAGTCGATGATCCCCACCTCGGCGCAGGCCTTGCGCTTGTTCGCCACGTACACCGCGGACGCGGGATCGTCGCCGACCAGGATGGTGGCCAGGCCGGGGGCCTTGCCCGTGCGTTCGCGAAATGCCGCCACGGCACGCGCCACGTCTGCGCGGACCCGCGCGGCCACCTCCTTCCCGTCGATGATGGTCGCGCTCATGCCGGAGCGAGACCCTAAAGGATCGAGCAGCCCTACCGCCTCGAGATCGGCGCCAGGTCGGCGACCATCTTCCGCTCGGACCCGTCGCGGCTGAAGTGGATGACCACGATCCCGCCGGGTTCGAGGCCGGTCACAACCCCTTCGCCGAACTTCGGGTGGGTGACGTCGTCGCCCATGCGGAACGCGGCGGCCGCCGGCGCGTCCGCGTCCCACGACGGCCCGCCCCCACCGGAGGACCCCGCGGAGGCCCACGACGTCGCCCGTGCCCGGACCCCGGCCAGGCCGCGCGGCTGCTGCTGCTCGCGGTCGGTCAGCTCGTCGGGGATCTCGCCGATGAACCGGCTGGGCGCGCCGAAGCTGCGCGCGCCGAAAACATTCCGAGTCCGGGCGTAGGTCAGATACAGGTCCCGCTGGGCGCGGGTGATGCCCACGTAGCAGAGGCGACGCTCCTCCTCGAGGCCACCCTCGTCGAGCGCCCGCGAGTGCGGGAACACCCCTTCCTCGCACCCGATCATGAACACGATCGGGTATTCGAGGCCCTTCGCGTTGTGCAGCGTCATCAGCGTGACCAGCCCCTCGTCGTCGCTGCGCTCATCGGCGTCGGAGATCAGTGCGACCTGCTCGAGGAACTCGGCCAGCGAGGGCTCGCGCGCGGGATCGCCCTCCGCCGCCGCGTCGTACTCGGCGGCGACGTTGACGAGCTCATCTAGGTTCTCGATCCGTCCCTGGGCCTCGATCGTCCGCTCGGCCTGGAGCGCCTCGAGGTAGCCCGTCTCCTGAAGCATCTCCTTCAGCAGCTCGGCGATCGGAGGCCCGGCCTCCACGCGCTCGCGGAGCACGTGCATGGTCGCCATGAACCGTTTGAACGCTTTGACGGCGGGACCGCCGAGCCCAGGCACCTGCTCGGGGTCGGAGGCCGCATCCCAGATCGAGATCCCGGTCGTGTTGGAGAACGCGAGCAGCCGCGACAGCGAGGTCGCTCCGATCCCGCGCCGCGGCGAGTTGACGATCCGGGTGAACGCGCCGGCGTCCTGCGGGTTGACCAGCGTGATCAGGTACGCGATCGCGTCCTTGATCTCGGCGCGCTCATAGAACTTGGTACCCCCGATCACCTGGTAGGGGACGTCCCCGCGCACGAGCGTGTCCTGGAGCACCCGCGACTGGGCGTTGGTCCGGTAGAACACCGCGACCTCGGCCCGCGAGACGCCGCCGTCGTCGAGCAACCGCTGGATCTCGCCGGTCACGAACCGGGCCTCGGCGTGCTCGTCCTCGAGTTCGCGGATCCTGATCGGATCGCCCTGCCCGAGCTCGGTCCACAGCGACTTCGGCTTCTGCCCCCGGTTGTTGCGGATGACCGCGTTGGCGGCGTCGAGGATCGTCTGCGTCGAGCGGTAGTTCTGCTCGAGCTTGACCACGTGGGCGTCGGGGAACGTGTCCTCGAACTCCAGGATGTTGCGGATGTCGGCGCCCCGAAAGCCGTAGATCGAGTTGTGGGTGACGATCCCGTTGGCGATGAAGTTATGCGTGCCGGCGATGTCGAGGTCGTACACGGGTGCCTCCAGCACGACGCGCTCGACCGACTCGACCACGTCGTAGCCCCCGCTCTCGTCGAACATGACCATGCCGGGGCGGATGAGCGCCGCCGGCGTGAACGGGAGGCTTGCGCCGTCGGGGCCGACGCGGGCGCGGTGGTGCCTGTCGGCTCCGACGCCCTCGGTGCAAAACACGCCAAACTCCGCCGACCCGACCGGCTCTGCCGACATAAGCGCCTTGGAGGCGCTTATGTCGCCAAGGCTCGAGAGGGGTCGGTGCTTTGGGGGGTTGAGCACCGTCGCCGCGGTGGCGGGGTGAATCCCTGCTGCCATCACCGGCGCGCCAGCCTCCGTCCCGGCGAAGTGCGTGTGCTCCGGCGTGCTGATCAGCCGCCGCCCCGACCCTAGCGTGATCGCGACGCCCTCAACGCGCTCCGACCGATGGACGCGCACCACCCGCGCAGGCCCGAACGAACCGCCGCCGAAGGCCGACCGCACCAAATCCCCTACGCGAACGTCCTCGATTGCCCGCCAAGACCCGTCGGCCATCGTCACCTGCGTCCCCGCCACCAGGCACTGCGCATCGTCCCCGACGACCATCAGGTTCCGCCGCTCCTCGGCCAGCAGCTGGAGCCAGCGGTACTGGGCGTGGTTCGTGTCCTGATACTCGTCGACGAGCACGTGGCGGAACGTGCCGGCGTAGTGGTCGCGCACCTCCTGGAACAGCTCGAGCACGTTGACGGCGCGCACGAGCAGGTCATCGAAGTCCATCGCATTCATGCGGTGAAGCTCGCGCTCGTAGGCGCGGTAGACGTCGGCCACCGTCTGCTCGAAGAACGAGCCCACCATCTGCGCGTACGAGTCGGCGTCGCGCAGCTTATTCTTGGCGTCGGAGATCTGGTTGTGGATCGACGCCGGCGTGAACCGCTTGGGATCGATTCCGAGATCGTCCAGACACCGCTTGATCAACCGCCGCGCGTCCGCCTGGTCGTAGATCGTGAACCGCCGCGTGTACCCGAGCTTGTCGGCGTGCGCCCGCAGCATCCGGGCGCAGGCGGCGTGGAAGGTCATCACCCACATCGCCCGCACGCGCCGGCCCACCAGCAACTCGGCCCGGTCGCGCATCTCCCCCGCCGCCTTGTTGGTGAACGTGATCGCGAGGATCTCGTTCGGGTTGGCGGCGCCGGTCGCGACCAGATAGGCGATCCGGTGGGTCAGAACCCGGGTCTTTCCGGACCCCGCGCCGGCCAGGATCAGCAGCGGTCCTTCGCCGTACGTGACGGCTTCGCGTTGGGGGTCGTTGAGCCCCGAGAGAAGGGTTTCGAGCTCGGTGGCGGTGTCTGGCATAGGGTCAGATTCAACGGTAGCGGGGGTGGTGGTCGTTGCCGGCCTCAAGAACCGTCATCCTCTGCGGCCGTGGTCGATGTCCTCACCGAGCTCCGATCCGCCTGCGCGGCCGTCGCCGAGAATGCCCGCTTCGTGCGGATCGACCCCGACCAGACCTCCGCCTACATCGGGACGCTTCCGGTCGACCTCGATCCCGCCGAGCCCGACCCCGAATCCCACCTCACAGACGGAAGTCGCGAGGAGCTCGCGGCGTTCTGGCTCACCCTGGACGCGATCAACTTCGGCTCGGGCTGGTTCCCCACCCTCCGAAAGCGCGAGGGCCGCTCTGGCTACTTCACGATCGCGGCCGGCGTCCGCGATCGCTTCGAGAGCCACGGGCCGTGGAGTCCAGAAGAGTTGACCGATCTCGACGCCGAAGCGATCGCCGCCACGCTCGGTCAGGAGCCGGGACACGAACTGATGGCCCTGTTCGCGCGCTCCCTCAACGACCTCGGAAAACACGTAGCCACCGACCACGAAGGCCGGTTCGTAGCCGTGATCGACGCCGCGGAAAGCTCGGCCGCAGCGCTGGTCGACGAGCTCAAGGGCTGGGAGTGCTTCGCGGACAGCTCCCAGTACGACGGCCTCACGGTGCCTTTCCTGAAACGCGCCCAGATCGCCGCCGCGGACCTCGCCCGCGCCGGCGTGGCGGCCTTCCGTGACCTCGATCGGCTGACGATGTTCGCCGACAACCTGGTCCCCCACGTGCTCCGCATCGACGGCTTGCTGAGCTACGACCCCGGCCTACTCGACCGGATCGACCGCGGCGAGCTGATCGAGCACGGGTCACCGGAGGAGGTCGAGATCCGGGCGTGCGCGCTACACGCCGTCGGCCTCCTAGCGGGCGAGCGCGCCGGTGCCCGCGAGGCCGACATCGACTCCGTCCTCTGGAACCGCGGCCACGAGCAGCGCTACAAGGCCGAGCCGCGCCACCGCTCGCGGTGCACTGCGTATTGAGGGACGCCGGGACATGAACCTCGACGCGGTCTGGCACGACCTCGAGTGCGGTGGGTACAGGGAGGACCTTGCTCTCTGGCGCGCGCTGGCGGAGAGGGCGCGCGGACCCGTGCTCGACGTCGGCGCGGGCACCGGCCGTGTGACGCTTGAGCTTGCCGGCCGGGGCGTGGATGTGGTTGCGCTCGATGTGTGCGAGCCGTTACTGGCCGCCTTGGTCTGCCGGGCCGCAACGCTTCCGGTACAGACCGTGGTCGCAGACGCGCGGGACTTTTCCCTGGACCGGAGTTTTTCGCTGATCCTGGTGCCGATGCAGACGTTGCAACTGTTCGGGGGACCGCCGGGCCGGGAGGCGTTCCTCCGCTGCGCGCTCGAGCATCTCGAGCCTGGTGGATTGCTAGTCGCCGCGGTCGCCGACGCCATGGACTGCTTCGACGCGGATCACGACGTGCCACCGCCGCCCGCGGTTCGCGACATCCTCGGCATGCGCTACACGAGCCAGTTGCTCGGAGTCGTAGGGGATCACGGCCGCGCCGCGATCCACCGGCGCCGCGCGATCGTACGCGCCCCCGGCGAGTTCGAGGCCCAGGACGTCGTTGTCCAGCTCGACCGCGTATCGGCGGACGGAATCGCGAAGGAAGCGCGCCGGCTCGGATTCATCGCCGAGCCCCATCTGTCGATACCCGAGACCGAGCAGTATCTGGGCTCGACCGTGGTCGTCCTGCGCGCGCCGGTCTCGCGCCCACGTCACGACCAGTCGATCTACCCGTCGACGGCCTCCATCCGCGCCCGCGCGATCGCCTCGGCGCCGGCGTCGCCGACGAGCAGCTCCGGGCGGATCGTCCCGCTCGCGATCAGGTCGAGCGCCGGGAAGCGGCCCGTGCTCGCGAGCACCGGGTCGAGCGCGATCACCGTGGTCTCCCCTCCGAGCGGCTCGTTCGCGGTGGCGATCACGGTCAACGAGCCGCCCCCGTCGATGTTCCGCGCTGCGGCCAGCAGCCTACGGGCGGCGTGGGGCTGGATCCCGCCGAGCGTGTCGATGAGCACGACCGCGTGCGAGCCGCGTGCCGCGAGCCGTCGGGCCTGGTCGAGCGCGCGCTCCACGGTCTGGGCCTGGGCGTCGGCCGAGGCGGCGAAGCTGACCGCCGCCGCCGGCGTGGCCGGGCCCTGCTGCCACGCGGTGATCTCCTCGGGCCGGACGCCGGCGAGGACGAGCGTCACCTGAACGTCGTCCTGCGCGGCGAGGGTCGCGGCAAGTCGCCGGAGCGCTTCGGTCTTGCCGGCGCGCGAGGGCCCGACGATCGAGACCCGCGAGCCACGGCCGAACGGAGTCAGCCACTCGATCGCCTTGATCGTCGGATCGTCGGAGCCGAGCCGGAAGCGCTCGCTCGGGTAGGTAGCTGGTAGGTCGTCGAAACGGGTGCTGTCAGCCACCTCGTCGGCGGGACGGCCGTTGATCGTGTCGATCCGGATCAGCGACGCGAACCGCTCCGACCGACGCGGCGCGCGGCGCGGGCCGGAGATCCGGTCGCCGGGAACGAGCTCACAGCGCTTGACCTGCGCCGCCGAGACGTAGACATCGTCCTCGGAGGGCTCGGGCGGGCTAACGCGGAGGAACCCGGAACCGTTCGGCAGGAGCTCGACCTCGCCCTCGACGATCTCATCCTCGGAAGCACGCTCCCCACGCTCGGCGCGTTCGACGTGGTCTTCGATCTCGTCGGGAGCTTCGACCGGAGCCTCAGCTTCGTCATCCTTCGCGGCTTCCTCGTCCCGCGAGGCTTCCTCCTCCTTCGCGGCCGTCCGGGTTCGACCGCCGCGCCGTCCGCGTCGCCGGCGGGCCGCGGGACGATCCTCGTCGCCGTTGCCATCGGCAGCGCCCTCGCCGGCACTATCGCTCGCGCCGTTGGCGTCGTGATCGTCGTCCTCGGCACGCTCGGCCGGGGATCCGCCCTGTCGGGCGACGATCGCGTCGATGAGGTCGCCCTTGCGAAGACGGCGATACCCGTCGATCGAGAGCTCGGACGCTAGGGCGTGAAGGTCGGCGAGCGGGCTGGCTGCGAGCGCGTCGCGATCGAGGATGGACATGCGGCTACCTCCTTGAGGATGATCGGTGGGCTCCGGTCGCGTTGGGCCAGCGACCGGCGATTCAGCCTCTCCAATGTAGTAGGTCTCGGCTCTACCGACTATCGAGACTGCGGCTCGCGGCGCAGCTCTGTGTCCAGCCGCAGCTGCGGGTCGACCGCCGCCTCGCCGGTCAGCGCGGAGCGCACGGCCAGGTAGTCGGCGACGGCGGCTACGTCGTGCACCCGCAGCACGTGGGCGCCCATATCGACCCCGTGGCCGACCGCCGCGAGCGTTCCGGCCAGGCGGGCGCGCGGGGGTCGACCTGTGATCGCCCCCACGAAATCCTTGCGCGACACCGCCAGCAACAGCGGTCGCTCGAACGCGTGCAGATAGGACAGCTCGTGGAGGACCTCGATCGTCTGGGCAGGGGTCTTGCCGAAGTCGGGCCCCGGGTCGAGCATGAGCTGCTCGAACGACACGCCGTGGGCCATTGCCACCGAGATCAGCTCGCGTAGGAACCGCTTCACGTCGGCCCCGACCAGGCCATCGAGCGTGGGGTCGAGCAGCTTCTCCTTGGGCGCCGTCCGCGTGTGCATCAGAACCAGCCCGGCGCCGGTTCCTGCGCACACGTCCGCCAGCTCGGGATCGCGCAAACCGCTGATGTCGTTGACGATCGCCGCGCCGGCGCCGATCGCGGCAAACGCCACCGCCGGCTTGTAGGTGTCGACGGATACCAGCGCGCCGAGCTCCCCGGCAACGCGCTCGATCAGCGGGACCACGCGCTCGATTTCCTCCTCGGCCTCGACCGGCGGCTGATCAGTCCTCCCGGACTCCCCGCCGATGTCGATGATGTCGGCGCCCGCGTCGAGCAGCGACTGCGCGAGCTCGACCCGCTGCTCGAGCGTGCGATGTGCGCCGTCGTCAGAGAACGAGTCCGGCGTCGCGTTGACGACCCCCATCAGCCACGGCCGCCCGCCGAGCTCCAGCGTGCCCGCAGCGGTGCGGAGAGGGAGACGAGGCGCGTTACCCACGCCCCGAGGGTAACCGGGCCGAACCGCCCGGGCCCACCGCCCGGGCGCACCCGTCCGCCCCACCCGGGCCCTCCCGGGGGCACCCCGCCCAGCCGCCGGTTACTGCCTCCCGGCTGTCCTGAACAGGTTGAGCACGATGTCGTACATCGCCGGCGATGTCTCCTGATAGCCCGGGCAGCATGGCGGTCCGCCAGCGTCGCTGATCCCGATCTCGATGTGGGGGGCGTCCGAGATGCCGACGTCGCCGCAGCCGACCTCGGCGATCGGCTCGCCGGCGGTCACCTGCGTCCCGACCGGGACGAGCGCGGGCAGGGCGTGCCCGTAGTAGATGTAGCGCCCGGCGTACGGACCGCTCGAGACCTTGATCACCGGGGCGGCGGGCCCGAACCCGTCGATGCCCTCCTGGACGATCGTGCCCGCGGTCATCGCGACCTCGACCACCTTCGGGCCGCACGCGTTGTTGACCGTGCCGATGTCGACGCCCTGATCGAGGCTCCAATCGCTCGAGGGGAGCACCCGCGAGATCGGCTCGAGCGGGAACACCCAGCCGCTCGAGGTGGCGGGGGACTGTCCGGGGGTGTCGAGGACGCCCGACCCCTGGGCCGTCTTCTTAACCTGTGTTAGCAGGGTCGCGGCCGCCTTGGGGCCGATTACCCCGTTCGCGGGTGACAGACTCATCGAGGTTTTGAAGTCGACCACGGCGGCCTTGGTCATCGATCCGAAGTAACCGGTCTCGGGGACCGTGTCCCCAACGTCGGTCAGCCAGGTCTGCAGCGTCTTGACATCGGCGCCGCTATCCCCCTTGCGCAGGATCCGGGTGAACACCGATCCCGAGTCGGTCGCCTTCACGATCCCTTTCGGGGTGCTCGCCTTGACCATCGCCGCGCCGCCCGACGCGTGCGTCGTCCCCGCCGCCGCGCCGGCAGCCGGCGCGAGCAACGCGACCGCGAGCAGCGCCGCAAGTCTCGAAATACGCTCCATCACTAACCGACCCTCGGCCAGGGCCGCCACCGCCCTCCGCGCCGCGCTGTCCTTGCACGTTTTCCCTCTAGCGATCCTGCTGAAAACGAACAGAGGCAAGCCCTCCGTGGGCGACGCGTTGCATTGGCGCCTTCGGCCTGCGGAGTTAGCTGACGGGCTCGCGCTCAGGGCATGAGCGCTTCTCGCGGATCACCGCGAGACTCGCCCCAACGATTTGGGTCCTCCGCTCCCCGGTTTGGCTGGCCGGGAATTAGGCGGGCCGCACCGTATCACAACTCACCGACGCCGGGATCAGTGCGCCGGGTCCGCAACCCCTTCCTTTCGACGCGCGGCCACGATCTCCTTGATCCGGTCGAGCGTTTCCTCCGACATGCGCCGGATCTCCCAGTGGGTCAGCTTCATCACGCGCATCGGTGAGGTCGCGATCACATCGGCGTTGCGGGGCTCGCGTTCGATCAGGCCCATCTCCCCGATCAGGTCGCCCTCGTTGAGCGACGCAATCTTCTTGCCGTCCTGGATGACGTCGGCGCTGCCCTCCTCGATCGCGATCAGCTCCGTCGAGTAGTCGCCCTGCTTCATCAGGATCTGCCCGTCGGCCACGCTCGTCTCGGTGGCGAAGGCCGCCAGGCGCTTCGCCTCCTCGTCGGACAGGTGGGAGAAGATCGGGATCTGTTTGAGGCGGTTCGGATCCATCGTTGCTGGCAGATACCCAGACGCAATCCCCGGCTAACTAACTAGAGCGCCTGAACCTCGGACGTGATGTCGCTCACAGACTGCTTGGCGTCGCCGAACAGCATTGCGGTCTTGGGCTCGTAGAACAGCGGGTTGTCGATCCCGGCGAATCCGCTCGCCATCGAGCGCTTGAGCACGATCACCGAACCCGACTGGTCGACCTCGAGAATCGGCATGCCGTAGATCGGCGAGCCCGGCTCGTTCTTGGCCGCCGGGTTGGTGACGTCGTTGGCGCCGATCACGAGCGTCACATCGGTGCGCGGGAACTCCGGGTTGATCTCGTCCATCTCCTTGAGCAGGTCGTACGGGACGTCGGCCTCGGCGAGGAGCACGTTCATGTGGCCGGGCATCCGGCCCGCGACGGGGTGGATCGCGAACTTGACCGTGACACCCTTCTTCTCGAGCGCCCTCTCGAGCTCCCTGACGGCGTGCTGCGCCTGCGCCACCGCCATCCCGTAGCCCGGAGCGATCACGACTTGGCGGGCATATGAGAGCTGGATCGCGACATCCTGCGCCGAGGTCGAGCGCACCGTCCCGCCCTCCGGGCGATCGGCGGCCGGCGCCGCGATCGCGCCACCGAACCCGCCGGCGACGATCGCCGGAACCGAGCGGTTCATCGCCTTGGCCATCAGGTTGGTGAGAATCGACCCGGACGCACCGACGATCATGCCGGCGACGATCAGCGCGGTGTTGTTGAGCGCGACGCCGGTCGCCGCCGCCGACAAACCGGTGAACGCGTTCAGGAGCGAGATCACAACGGGCATGTCGGCCCCCCCGATCGGGAGGACGACCGCGTTCCCGAGAAGCGCCGCCGCGACCAGGATGCCGAGGATGAACAGCGCTTGCGAGTGCGTGCCCGCGGCGAGCACGACCGCGCTGGTCACGCAGATCAAGAGCAGCACCGCGTTGATGATCGCCTGGCCGGGGAGCTTGAGCGGCCGGCCGGGCAGGATCTCCTGGAGCTTCCCGAACGCGATATTCGATCCCCAGAACGAGATCGACCCGACGATCGCCGCGAACAACGACGGAATCTCGACCCTGAGCGCGTACGAGCCCCCAAACGCGTGCCGGTACTCAATCCACGCGATGATCGCGACCGCGCCGCCGCCGACGCCGTTGAACAGGGCGACCATCTGCGGCATCGCGGTCATGTGCACGTTGCGGGCGGCCGGCACCCCGACCGCGATTCCGATCACTAGGCCGAGCGCGATCAGCCACGGCGTACTCGACCCCGATAGCACGTGCGGCGTAAGCAGCGTCGCGACGATCGCGATCGCCATGCCGATCGCGGCGATCTTGTTGCCCCGCACCGCCGTGCGCGGACCGGTCAGCCCGCTCATGCCGTAGATGAACAGCGAGAACGCGACGATGTAGCACGCGTCGATGAAATTCGACGACTGCAGGAAGATCGTGGCGATCACTTGCCGCCGCCCTCCAGCTCCTCGGGGGCGGATCCCTCGGGCAGATCCGGCTTGCGCTTGAACATCGCGAGCATCCGGTCGGTCACCAGGAAACCACCGACGATGTTGATCGTGCCGAACGCGATCGCGATCACCAGCAGAACGTGCTCCAGCACACCAGTGGCCTCGTGCATCAACAACAGACCACCGAGCACCACGATTCCGTGGATCGCGTTGGTGCCCGACATGAGCGGCGTGTGCAGCGTGTTCGGGACCTTCGAGATGACCTCGAATCCGACGAACGCGGCTAGCACCAGGATGGCGATATCGGTCATGACGCTCATCGTGTCCTCCTCAGGTTCAGGAGCTGGCCGCCGGCGCGGCCTCGGCGGCCGCCTTGGCCGCTTCGTGGACGATCTCGCCATCCCGCGTGATGCAGGCGCCGGCGATCACCTCGTCGTCGAAGTCGAGCGTCAGCCGACCCTCATCGGAGATCATCAGCCCAAGCAGCGACTGGATGTTGCGCGCGTACAGCTGGGAGGCGTGCTCGGCCATCGTCGAGGGCACGTTCAGCGGCCCGACGATCTTCACGTCGTGGCGCACGACGGTCTGACCGGGTTCGGTCAGCTCGCAGTTCCCGCCCGATTCCGCGGCCAGATCGATGATCACCGAGCCGGGCTTCATCAATTCGACCGCCCTCTCGGTGACCAGCACCGGCGCGCGCCGCCCCGGCACGGCGGCGGTCGTGATCACCACGTCCACCTTGCCGATCGCCTCGGCCATCAGCTCCTGCTGGCGGGCCTGCTGCTCCGGGGTGAGCTCGCGGGCATACCCGCCGGCGCCTTCGAGGTCGCCGCCGAGGTCGAACTCGAGGAATTTCGCGCCGAGCGACTCGACCTGCTCCTTGACCGCCGCCCGCACGTCAAACCCCTGCACCACCGCCCCGAGACGCCGCGCGGTCGCGATCGCCTGCAGGCCGGCCACGCCGGCGCCGAGCACCAGCACCGTCGCCGGGCGGATAGTCCCGGCCGCGGTCATCAGCATCGGGTAATAGCGGCCGAGCTCCATCGCCCCCATCAGCGCGGCGCGGTACCCACCGATGTTCGCCTGCGAGGACAGCGCGTCCATCGACTGGGCCCGGCTGATGCGCGGGATCGCCTCCATCGCGAAGCTGGTCGCGCCCGTCTGCGCGATCGCCCGGATCGACTCGCCTGCCGTCAGCGGCTGAAGGAACCCGATCAACACGGTGTCTGACCGCAGACGTCCAATCTCATCCGCGTTCGGCGCCGCGACCTTGACGACCACGTCCGCCTCGTACACGCCGGCCGGGTCCTCGACCATCCGGGCGCCCGCCTCCTCGTACTGGCTATCGGGGATCAGCGCGCCTGCGCCGGCGCCTCGCTCAACCACGACCTCGACGCCGCCCTCACCGCCGGTGAGCTTGCCCACAACCTCGGGGACAAGCGCGACGCGGCGCTCGCCTTCGGCGGTCTCCTTGGGGACTCCGATCTGCATCCGGGGGGCCGGAGGGTACCGACTTTGTCCTGACATGCGTTCAGTTCGTGCCGAGGAAAGCCAGGCCCACCGCGGTGAGGACACCGGCGTCGGCCGCCAGCCGGTCGAGCTCCGCCGTCGCCTCGGGCGGGACCGTCGCGAGCAGGGCCCCAGGCGGCCGGCGTATCGACGAGCGGCTGGTCGGGCGGCGTGGCCGGGACGCGGCCGGCTTCGTGCGCGGGGAGGTGGGATGCGCGGCCGCGGCGGTCGGGGCGGATGTGGACTGAGCCGGCGTGGTTCGCCGCGCCACCGCGGCAATCGGAAGCGTTCTGCGGTCGAGCGCCATCAGCGCCTCGCCGGTGACCCACACCGGTGTCTCGTCGGCCGAGCGCGAATACCGGACGTGACCGTCCCCGGCGATCAGGGAGCGCAAGTAGTCGTCGGGTGAGGGCGCGCCCCGGCGGTGGAGCACGCCCGGGTCGACCCCCGCCGCGAGCAGACCCTGGACGGCGAACGCCGTCGACTGGGCGTTCGAGCCGGCGCCGGGCATGCTCGGGAAGCCGCCGTCGCGGTCCTGCTGACCGCGGATGTAGGCGACGGCGCGGGCCCGGGCATGCGTCGCCGCCGACCCACCGACGCCCGCCAGGGCCTCGAGTACACCGCCGGTGTCGTCGACGTCGCTGAGACCGCCGCGGGTCCCGAAGTTGAAGCCGCCGTCGGCGTCCTGCTGGCGCACGAGCCATCCCAGCGTGGCCTGCGATGGCGCGACGCCTGCCGCGTGGAGTGCGAGCACCGCGAACGAGGTCCAGTTCGTCTGATTGTTGACCGATCCGTTCCGGCGGATGACGGCGCGGAGCTCCGCGACCAGGTCGCGTCCGCCGAAGCCCGTGGCCGGGATCCCGGCGGCCGCGGCGACCAGGATGTTGCGCTCGATGTCGCCTGGGTCGGACGAGCCCGCTTCGCCCTCGACATAACCGATCAGGCTGTGTCCGTCCCGGACCACATCCTGCGGGTTCTCGCCGGCCGCAGCCAGGCCGAGCGCCGCCCAGCCCGAGTAGAGCGCCGACGAACCCGAGCCGGGCGCGCCCCCGAACCCGCCGTCGGCGTTCTGGGCTGCGAGCAGGTAGCCGCTCGGCGTGCTCGCCGCGTTCGCCCGTCCGCTGCCGAGAGGGGCGACGATCACCGCGACCGCGAGCAGCGGCGCGGCCGCCTGCCACGTGACGTTCAGTCGTATCGTGAACCGGGTCAGCGACCTGATCAGGGCCGGCCCGAACGCGAGCGCGAACACCAGGCACCCGGCGGCGTGGACGAAGTCGAAGCCGACTCCCTTGCCCACGTATACCCCGAGCTGGGCCAGGCTGTGGTCGCTGTAGGTGACCCAGTCGCCGACGTCCTGGAGAGCGGTGAACGCGAACCCCACAACCGCGCAAACGATCGCCAGCGACCAGCGGCCGATTCGCCGGGCGGTCGCGATCGCCAGTCCGGCGCCGATCACGCCGGTCGCGCCCCACCCGGCCATCTGCCACGGGGTCCACGGTCCCTGGCCGAAGAAGAAGTTCGAGGCCAGGCCCCCGAGCGCGCCGACGGCGAACCCGGGGCCGCCGCCGAGCGCGTATCCGGCCACGAGCACGATGTCGGTCGTCGGCTTGACGTTGGGAAACGCGGCGAACGCGATCCGCCCGAGCGCCGCGAACGCCGCCAGCGTGCCCACGAGCGCGACGACCCTGGCGTCGGGATGGACCCGCTCGTACCAGGCAAACCCGCCGGCGAGCGCGACGGCGAGGATCGCGAACGCGCCGAGTTGCCAGCTCACGCGCCCACCTCGGCCTCCGGCGCCACCGAACGATCCGGCGCCACCGAACGATCCGGCGCCACCGAACGATCCGGCGCCACCGAACGGCCCGCCGCCATCGAACCACTCACGAGCGCCACACCTTCGGCGGGTAGCAGGACGCCGCCCGCACCGCCCAGGATCCGCGCGGTCTCCGTGGCGAAGTACGTGCCGCCGGCGAGGACCTCGTGCGGCGAGCCGTCAGCGATCGGGGCGCCGTCGGCGAGCAGGATCACCCGCTGGGCGAACGCGGCCACGAACTCCGGATCGTGGGTGGCGACCACCACGGCGGCGTCGAGCTCGCACAGGAGCGCGGCCAGCTCGTCCTTGCGGCGGCGGTCCATGCCGCGGGTCGGCTCGTCCAGGCACACGACGGCGGTCTGACGCTCGGGGTCGTCGAGCACGATCGCGAGCGCGAGCCGCTGCTTCTCCCCGCCCGAGAGGTCCCGCGGATGTCGCTCGCGCAGCGCGGGATCGCCGAGGCCGACGGTGGCGAGCGCGCCGGCCGAGGCCTCCTGGTGGACCTGCTCGTGCACCAGGTAGTCGGCGGGGTTCTGGAGCAGCAACGCCACCCGGCCGGCGTTCCGCACCTTCCCTCGCGTCGGCTTCATCAGCCCGGCGGCGTGGCGCAGGAGTGTCGACTTGCCGGCGCCGTTCCGGCCCATGAGCGCGACGCGGTCGCCCGGGCCCACGGAGAGCGAGACGCCGCGCAGGACGGTCGGGCCGCGGTCGATCTCGTGCCACACCCGGTCGAACCGGAGCGCGGGCTCCGGCGCGCGGGGTCGCCGGCGCGGGGAGCGCCGGGCGTCCCCAGCCTCGCCCTCGCCCTCGCCCGCAAGGCCCGCAACCGCCTCCGGCAACAACCCGCGCGACCGCAGAGCGGCGCGGGCCGCCTTCACGCCGGCCACCGGTTCGAGCCCGAGTCCGGCCAGCAGCCGCCCGCCCGGGGTCGCGAGCTCCGGCGCCGACTCCCAGGCCCAGGCCAGGAACTCGGCCGGCGCGGCGTCACACACCACGCGCCCGCCGCGCATCGCGACCGCGCGGTCCGCAAAGGAGAGGCAGCGCTCGAGCCGGTGCTCGGCGATCACGATCGCCGCGTCGAAGTCCTCGTTGAGTCGCCGGAGCAGCGCGATCAGCTCGTCGCCCGCGACCGGGTCGAGCTGCGAGGTCGGCTCGTCGAGCAGGATCAGCTTTGGCCGGCCCGCGAGCGCCGCACCGAGGGCCACGCGCTGCAGCTCGCCGCCCGACAGCTCGGCGGTCGGGCGGTCGAGCAGATGCGCGATCCCGAGCGCGAGCGCCGCCTCCTCGACCGCGCGCGCCACCGCCGCCGGCGCCTCCCCCTGGTTCTCGAGCGGGAGCGCGAGCTCGGCGCGGACGGTGCCCATTACGACCTGCGTCTCGGGATCCTGGAACAGCGTCCCGACCGCGGCGGCGAGCGTCCCCGGGCCGTGCTCGCGCGTGTCCCATCCAGCCACCGTCGCCCGCCCGCCGAATACCCCGCCGTAAAAGTGCGGCGCGAGCCCGTTGGCCGCGCGCAACAGCGTCGACTTGCCCGAGCCCGAGCCGCCGGCGAGCACCACCAGCTCGCCTGGTCCGATCTCGAGGGTCACGTCCGAGATCGCCGGCGCGAACGCGCCGGGATAGGTGTACGTCACGTGATCGAGCGCGAGGACGCTCACCGCTCGATTCCCCTGCGGTCGGCGAACGGGAGCAGCGCGCACAGCACGATCGCGATCGCCACGGCGACGCCGCCGGCGCGCATCGGTGCGTACAGCGACGGGTCCGAGCTGAACGGAGCGAGGTCGGCGACGCGGGCCCCGATCGCGAGCGCGATCAGCCCCACGGCCGAGGCGGCGAACGCGAGGTCGTGCCGCGAGTAAGGGCTGCGCACCCGCCCGGGCCTCGCCCTCCGGCCCTGCGGCCCCGGACGCCGAGCCGCCCCGTAACCGCGGACCTCGAGCGCAGCGGCGACGTCGAGCGCCCGATCGAGCACGCCGGCGGTGGTCGCGCGTATCAGCCGGGCCCGGGACGGCGGTGGGCCGGGTCGGCAGCGCTGGGCATCGGCGAGCCGCCGGGCGTCGCGGGCCAGCACCGGGACCATCCGGGTGGCCAGCGTCGCGGTCAGCGCCGAATGGAACGAGCAGCGGCGGAACAGCGCGAGCACCTCATCCGGGTCGATCGCGGCCGTGTAGAGCGCGCCGCACAGGATCAACGCGACCGCCCGCACGCCGAGCACGGCCCCGTACGCGGTCGCCTCCAGCGTGACGTCCGTCTGGCCGAACACCGGGAGATCCCCGAGCCGGGCGATCACGGTCAGCCCGCCCTGGGCAGCGATCATGTTGACGGCCATCACGAGCAGCCCGAGCGGGAGCGCGAGCAGCGCCGCGCGGCGGATCTCGCGACTGACCCCGGCGAAGACGGCCGCGCCCGCGATCGAGATCACGAGCGCACCGAGGAGGATGGGCGCGGACAGCAGCAGCACGGCGAGCGCGAGCGCCAGGCAATACGCGCACCCGACGCCGGCGCGGGCGGCGTGCAGCGGGCTCGCGCGCCGGCGGTAGATCAAGTCGCCCCCTCGAGCGGCACGGGGAGGTCGGTCGACCCTTGCACGGCGAGCGCAAAGTGGTCGCGCAGCCGCGCCGGCGTCAGCGCGTCAGCGGCCGCCGACACGCCCGCGACGTCGGTGCCGGTGATGAGCCAAAACGGTCCAGTCGAGGGCTGCGCGGTCGCGGCGATCAGGCCGGCATCGGCGCCGAGCGTCCGGACGGCCTTTCCGGCCGGGTCCAGCAGCTGGAGCGAAGACCCGCTGGCCCCGATGAACTTCGCGTACACCCCGCTCGACGGCGGGCCGTGAGCGATCAACTGGGACAGCAACTCGCCGTGGACATCGCGCCAGGTGCCGACGACGACGCCGATCGAGTCCGTCCCCGAGCCCCCACCGATCGCCTGGCTCGAGACCGGGACCCCCATCGAGTTGAGCTCGGATGTGACCCGCTGGCACGCCGTAGCGGTGTCGGTGGCGCACTCGAGGGTGACGGGATAGCGGCGGCCCCCTGTGCCGTGGACGAACGGCTCGGGGAAGGATCCGACGACCGCCGGGATCGAGTCGGTGGCGGTCCAGTCGTGCAGGTCCCACCAGATCCGGTCGCCCTTGTGGACCGAAGTGCCAGCCGCGCCGAGACTCGCCTGGATGCCGTTCACGTAGTAGAACCAGTCGAGGCGAGAGGAGCTACCGGCGTGTCCGTCGATCGACTCGACGAACCCGCCGCTGTAGCGCGTCGCGACCTTGAAGGACCCCTCGAGCAGCCGCATCACCGTCTGGGACCCGGGGATGCTCTTCTCGCTCACCGTGCCGACCGGGGCAGCGCCGAACCCCCGTGTGACCGTGAGCGTGACCGTGCCCGAGGTCGACTTGCCCGCGCCCAGGCCGCATCCGGCGATCGCAATCGCGGAAGCGATCGCGACCGCCGTTACCGCAGCCCTGCGTGTCATGACCAACCGCAGGACTTACTTGATCTCTTTGAACAGCAACTTCTGGCCCGACTTGAGCCTGATGTCGCAGACGCCCTTGCTCGAGGGCTTGCCGTTGACGTACACGCTCCAGTAGTCGTTGCCGGTCGGCTTCACGCCGTCGATCGACGTGACGAAGATGCCGCCCACGCTGGCGTAGTACTTGCCGGCCCATCTGCCGTGCGTGGCCGCGTCGAGCGCGCCCGCGGCGCTGTCGCCCGGGCACTTGCCCTTGGGCGTTCCGCCCTTGGTGATCCACCCGGTCTCGCCGTGCTCGGTCGTCGGCTTGAGCAGGGTCTTGTTCAGGCTCTTGATCTGGACGCTCACGGCCGGGCCGGAGCTGGCGGCGAGCGCCGCCCCAGAGGCCGCGAGGGCCATGACGGTCGCTCCCACGAGAGCGACAACGGTCCTGCGATGCATAAGGGCCACCCCTTTCCACGAGGGCATATCGGCTTGGCGGTCGGCGGCTGGTCTCCTGGCTGACGGGCCTACCGGCCGCGCCTTCCCGGCGACTCGACGTCGCCAGTGGCGGTTTGTGCGACCGGCGTCCCCGGATCACAGTGGCGGGTCCGCGCCGGATTTTCACCGGCTTCCCATCACCACCGACCTTGAACGGGTGGGATGGTACCGCCGAGCGCGCTCTAGACTCGCTCGCCAGCACCGATGACGGTAAATCTGACGAGGATCTACACGCGCCTGGGCGACTCGGGCGAGACCCATCTCGGGGACATGAGCCGGGTGCCCAAGACGCACCCCCGGATCGAGGCCTACGGGACGGTCGACGAGTTGAACGCGCACATCGGGCTCGCCCTCACGATCGAGGATCTGCCGCCGGCCTACGCCGGCTGGCTCCACCGGATCCAGAACGACCTGTTCGACGTCGGCGCGGATATTGCCGCCCCGCACGACCCCGAAAAGGAGCGCCTGCGCGTGATCCCCGAACAGACAGCATGGCTCGAGGAGCGCTGCGACGAGGTCAACGCCACGCTCGAACCGCTCAAGTCGTTCGTGCTGCCGGGAGGCACGAGGGCCGCCGCTCAGCTCCACGTGTGCCGGACGGTGTGCCGACGCGCCGAGCGCCTCGCGATTGCGGCGGGGGGCGAGGAGTTGAACCCCGAGGTGGTGCGCTACCTGAACCGGCTTTCCGACCTGTTTTTCATCCTCAGCCGAGGCGCCAACGGCGGCGACGAGCCGCTGTGGGAGCCGGGCAAGTACCGCTAGTGTCGTGAGTCAATAGTTCGCGGTCAGTGATTGTAGACTTGGTTGATGCCAAGTCCGATAGCGGTTGGGGTGGTTCTGAGTGATGAGGAGCGTGCGCAGCTAGAGTCGTGGGCGCGGCGGGGGAAGAGTGCCCAGGCGCTGGCGCAGCGCTCGCGGATTGTGTTGGCGGCGGCCGAGGGTCTGAAGAACACGGAGATCGCGGACCGGCTCTCGCTGGCTCGCACGACGGTGAAGAAGTGGCGGTTGCGGTTCGCCGCGGATCGGCTTGATGGGCTGCTTGATGAGCCGCGTCCTGGCCGGCCACGGACTGTCAGTGACGCTCAGGTTGAGGAGGTGATCATCAAGACGCTGGAGACCGAGCCGAAGGACGCGACGCACTGGTCGACGCGATCGATGGCCGCGGAGGTCGGGCTCTCGCAGACGGCTGTGTCGCGGATCTGGCGAGCGTTTGGGTTGCGGCCGCATCGCCAGGAGACTTGGAAGCTCTCGCGCGATCCGCAGTTCGTGGCCAAGGTCCGCGATGTGGTCGGCCTGTACCTGGATCCGCCCGAGCGGGCGGTCGTTCTGTGTGTGGATGAGAAGTCGCAGATCCAGGCGCTCGATCGGACGGCACCGATCCTGCCGATGCTTCCCGGTACCCCGGAGCGCGCGACCCACGACTACAAGCGCTCAGGGACCTCGAGCTTGTATACGACATCCGCGCGTGGATCGACACGTGGAACGAGAACCCCCGGCCGTTCGTCTGGGCGAAGACCGCCGATCAGATTCTCGAATCCATCACCCGCTACTGCACGCGAATTAACGACTCACGTCACTAGCGGCGGACGCTCAGCACGAGGACGGTCGACAGCGCCAGCCCGAGCGCCGCGATCGCGGTCGCACCGATCACGAATGCCTCGTGGACACGGGCATAGCTGAACGCCTGATGGAGCCGGCTGGCCATCACGATCCCGGTCAGAAGCAACGCGCTCGCGAGGATCGCACCCGGGGCGCCAAGCGTCTCTCGCATCGATGTCGGGCGGGCGCCGGCTCGGGGCAGCGGACGCCACCGCTGGGTAGCCCGGAGTGCGGCCACCGCCAACAGGGCCCACATCCCCGAGATCAGAAACGCGCCGACGACGTCACTCGGGTAGTGCATGCCTCTCGCGATCACCGACCAGCCGGCCGCGATCGCCAGCAATGCGCCGAGCGCCGCTGTGGCCGGTCGCAGTCGAGGCGGCGCCGCGAGCACCGAGGCGAGAGCCAGCGACATCGCGGCGGTTGAGTGCCCGCTTGGCCAGGACAACGCGCCGGGAGTACTCACAAGGTGCTTGAGCAATTCGGTCGTGACGTTCGCTCCGAGGATGATCGCCGCTACGGCGACCGCCGACCACGGCCGCCGTCGGAGGAGCGAGACGGCGAGCGGCACGAGCGCCAGGTACACGTAGGGATTCGGATTGAACAGCGCCACGATGTGCGCCGCGGCCCAGTTGACACGATCGTGGGTCTGCAGATCAATGAACTGCAGGTAGATCGTCCGGTCGGCACGCTGCGCGAAGCCGACGTGGAACGCGGCGAACCAGATGAGCGCGAGCATGGCCACGCAGGCCGCCGCCCCCAGCGCCGCCGTCTTTGGACGAATCCCCATGGGGCCAGCTTAGTGGCCTCGTTGTGGCCGTCCTGAGGGCGCCCGGGCTAAGGCTCTAAATCTCTACGTGGTGCACGCCACGCGTGATCCGGAGCTCCGGCGGGGTGCCGGTGCGGCGAACGTGCGCATAGTGCTCGATGTCCTCGGGCGAGGCCACGTCCACGTTGAGTCCGGGCGTGAGCTCGAACCGCCCGGCCTCGTACAGCAGTTCTTGGTAGCCGGGCGTATGGGTCGTGCGTCCCTCGACGTCGAGGAAGTGGATGCCGGTGCGGAACTCCCAGCGTTGACCGCCCGCGACCTTGTCCGCCGCGGCCTTGGCCCGGGCAGCCTCGGCGCCGGCGCCCGGGCGGGGCCTGGCCCCGGAGGCGTCGAGCGCGCGCGACAGCCGCTCGAAGTTGCGCCGGTACGGCGCGGGCACGATCGCGACCGGGCCGGCATTGTCGCCGCCTCCGCGAATGGCCTCCGCCACCGGTCCGACAAGCACGAATTCGACCTGATTGGCGCGGAGCCATTTGAGCACGGCGATCGACTCGCCGGCGAGGTGCTCGAAGCCCTGGGCGGGCTGCGGGGACCGAATGTCGATCTGCGGGTGACGTCGTTTGCGGAGCATGGCGTTGCGTTTCGCCGCTCGGAGGCGGACTCCTTCAGGTAACGTCCTCGCCGGGGTGAGCCGGGAAGACTGATCGGCGCGTACCTTGGCGACCTCAGAGGTGCATGTCCCCCGCTCTCGCAGTCCTCCTGTTCGCATTCTCGCTCGGCGTCACCCTCGCGGCGGCGCGGCTGTTCGCACGCCGGCTCGACCGCCTCGGTGTCCGGTTCGGATTCCCCGAGGCGCTGATCGGGCTGCTGACCGCGGTGGCCGCGGACGGCCCGGAGATCTCATCGGCGCTGTTCGCACTGCTCAAGGGCGCTCACGACGTGGGCGTCGGCGTGCTCGTCGGCTCGAACGGGTTCAACCTGGCCGCGATGATCGGTCTGAGCGCCCTGCTGGCGGGCTCGGTGCGCTTGGCGCCCGAGACCTTGCTGCTCGAGGGGATCGTTGGCTTAACGGTCACCCTCCTCGCGGCGGCGCTCCTGCTGGGCTGGCTCTCGCCCGCCGTGGCAGCGGTCCTGTCGGCGGTCGTGCTCATCCCGTACGTGTCCGTGGTGGTCTCCGGACAGCGTCTCGGCGAGGGGCCGCAGTCGCCGCTGCGGCGGCTGGCCCGGGCGCTCCACGAGCACGCCGGCCCCGAGCGAGAGCCGGACACCTCCGGGAATCCCACCCACCACCTCATCGCCCTGATTGTGCTCGACGTGATCGTGATCGTCGCCGGGAGCGCCGGCATGGTGCAGGCCGCGCTCAGCCTGGCCGGGTCCTGGCACCTCTCCCATGCGGTCCTCGGGGTGTTGATCCTGGGCCCCCTCACGAGCATCCCGAACGCGCTCACCGCGACTCGGCTCGGGCGAGCGGGCCGCGGCGCGGCCCTCGTCGGGGAGACGTTCAACAGCAACACGATCAATCTGGCGTTCGGCGTGATCGTCCCGTCGCTGTTCGTGACGTTCGCCGCTGCCACCACCACGGGGAAGCTCCAGCTCGCGTGGCTCGTGGGCGCCACGCTCGTCACGATCGCGGCGCTGGCGCGGCCGCGGGGCATGGGCCGGCCGGAGGCGGCGGCGCTGATAGGCCTGTATTTCGCCTTCGTGGCGGGTACGCTCGTGGGCTCATGAACGAGCAGGAGCTTCGCGCCAGGCGCGTCGCCCGCCAGCGTGCGCGGCAGGCCAGGGCACGCCGGAATCGGCTGATCGCGGTCGGTGGATTGCTTGCGGTCGCGCTCGCCGCGGTCCTGATCGGCCTGGCCGCGACCGGCGGGGGCAAGACGTCGCCCCCCACCATCGCGACGAACGCCGCCCACACCGGACATCACGCGGGAGCGTCGTCGGCGCGGGCCGGGCACGCCAAGGCATCGGCCTCCACCGGCCTCCCGCGAACGACGGTGACCGGCACAGGCACGGGCAAGCCGGGGACTGCGACCGTGCCCGTGCTCATGTACCACGTGATCAACCCGCCGCCGGCGGGCGCGCCGTTCCCGGGGCTGTACGTGCCCTCGGACGAGTTCGCGGCGCAGATGCAGGCGCTCAAGGCCGCTGGCTGGCACGCGGTGACGATGGACCAGCTCGAGGCTTACTGGAGCCGCGGCGTCTCCCTCGGCCCCGGCAAGCCGGTCGTTTTGACGTTCGACAACGGCTACGCCTCCCAGTACGAGAACGCGCTGCCCGTCCTCAAGCGCCTCGGCTGGGTCGGCGACGAGAACATCCAGCTGAGTGGGTTGCCGCCCTCCCAGGGTGGGCTGACCGACTCGCAGGTGCGGGGCCTGATCGCCGCCGGCTGGGAGCTCGACACCCAGGGGATCAGCCACGCCGATCTGATCACGCTCGACGCCGCTCAGCTCAAGTACCAAGTCGCGACCGCTCGCCAGGCGCTGCAGAAGCGCTACGGCGTGCCGGTCAACTGGTTCTGCTACCCGTCGGGTCACTACGACGCGACCGTCATCGCCGCGGTCAAGGCCGCCGGGTTCGTCGGTTCGACCACGGTGATTCCGGGCTGGGCCAACTCGAGCGAGGATCCCTACCGGCTGCCCCGCCTGCGCGTCCTCGGCGGCACCAGTCCCACCGCGCTCCTCCAGCAGATCGCCACCGCGCAATCGAATGGAGCGCCTCCGGGGTCCTACGGGGGTGCTGGCACGGCGTGAGCGCGACGCCGCGCGTGCGCTCTGGCGAGCGGCCTGCGATCTTGCGCGCCTCGAAGCCGAACATCCTGATCGGCATCGCGGTATCGGTCCTCTCGGTGGCCGCGGCCACGGCGGCGATCTATCCGCTCAAGAGCCTCGCGCCGGTGGTCTCGCTTAGCGTCGTGTACTTGCCGGCGGTCCTGCTCGTGTCGGCCTATTGGGGCCTGCCGCTCGGCCTCGCCACGTCGCTGCTCAGCGCCGCCGCGTTCAACTTCTTCCACCTGCCCCCCACCGGCCGGTTCACGATCGCCGACAGTCGCAACTGGGTCGCCTTGGGGGCGTTCGTCCTCGCCGCGGCGGCGATCAGCACGGTGGCCGAGCTTGCCCGCAGCCGCGCGCTGGAGGCCGACCGCCGGCGCGCCGAAGCGGACCTGGCGGCCGCGATCGCCCGGGATCTGCTCGGCGGCTCCGAGACCGACAGCGCGCTCGCCTCCGCCGCCCGACGCGTCGCCTTAGCGCTCGGAATCGGCTCGGTTTCGATCGAGCTAGGCGCGGTGGAGGGCGACCGCCGGCGCCAGGCGCTGCCGCTGAGCGGTGCCGACGGCCGGCAGATCGCAACCCTGGTCGTTCCGCGCCGCGTTTCAGCGGAGACCGAGCAGCGGCTGCACGCGTCCGTGGTGCCGGCGCTCGGGGCGCTCGTCGCGATCGCGCTGCGACGTGATGCGCTGCAGGCCGAGGCCGTCGAGACGGAGGCACTCCGGCGCAGCGACGACGTCAAGACCGCTCTGCTGCGCACGGTCTCGCATGACCTGCGCACGCCCGTGACCGCGATCCTGGCCGCCGGCCACGCGCTCGGAAGCGACTCGCTGACCGCGGGCGAGCGCGCCGAGCTGAGCGCGGCGGTGATCGAGGAGGGCGAGCAGCTCGCCGGCCTCGTCGACAAGCTGCTCGACCTGTCGAGACTCCAGGCCGGACGGGCCGACCCGCGCCGCGACTGGGTCTCGCTCGAGGACGTGGTCCACGCCGCTCGTGAAGGTCTGTCGGAGTCCGGGAGCGACGTGCGCATCACGATCGATCCCGGCGTGCCCGCGGTCAGAGCCGACGCCGCGCATCTGGAGCGGGCGTTCGCCAACCTGCTCGAGAACGCCGTGCGCTACTCCGGCGGCCTGCCGGTATCGGTGCACATCCGCCGCAACGGACCGCGGGTCGTGGTGCGTGTAGTCGACCAGGGACCCGGCATCGGCGCCGCGGAGCGTGACCGCATCTTCGAGCCGTTCTACCGAGGGGCCGGGAGTGGCGAGGCTGGCGCCGGGTCCGGCCTGGGGCTTTCAATCGCGAAGGGGTTCGTCGAAGCCAACGCGGGGACGATCGCGGTCGAGTCGCTTCCCGGCCAGGGGTCCAGCTTCGTGGTCTCCCTCCCGATTGAGCTGCCGATGCAGCCGCAGCCCGCCGCCGAGCCCGCGTTGCCGACGTGAGCTCCCAGCCCCGACCTACCGTCCTGGTCGTCGATGACGAGCAGCAGATCCTGCGGGCCCTGCGCGTCATCCTGCGAGACGCGGGCTTCGAAGCGATCCCGGCCAGCACGGCCGAGGAGGCGCTCGATCTCGCCGCGCTCCGCCACCCGGACGCGGCGATCATCGATCTGGTGCTCCCCGACTTCGACGGCGTCGAGCTGTCCCGCCGCCTGCGCGAATGGACCGATATGCCGCTGATCGTGCTCTCGGCCGTCGGCGAGGAGGACGCCAAGGTCCGCGCGCTCGCCGCCGGCGCCGACGATTACGTGACCAAACCGTTCGGCCCGCGCGAGCTGGTGGCGCGTCTTCAGGCGAACCTCCGCCGGATCGCCCCCGAACCGGAGGAGGCGGTGATCCGCGTCGACGGGCTCGAGGTCGACCTGGCGCGACGCACCGTGCGGGTCGACGACGACGACGTTCACCTCACCCCGACCGAGTTCGACCTGTTGCGCCTGCTCGTCCGCAACCGCGGGCGGCTGATGACCCACCGCGACCTGCTCGTATCCGTCTGGGGGCCGGGCTACGGCGAGGACACGCAGGTGCTGCGCGCGCACATCGCGAACCTCCGGCGCAAGATCGAGCCGGCCGGGGGCCGGCGCTACATCCGCACCGACCCCGGGGTCGGTTACCGGTTCGCGCTCTGAGGCGGCCGCGCGCCGGTCTGCGGCGGCGTCTCGATAACTACCCGGCACGGCCGGTGGGACAGCAGGTAGCTCGCGGTCGGCCCGAGGGCGCGCTCCGACGGCGGCGCGTGTGCGGTGCCGAGATAGATGATCTCGGCGTTGCGGCGCTCCGCCTCCTCGACGATCGCCGCCCCCGGGCTGCGCGTGCGAATCAGGCGCGTCTGGACCTTGAGGCCGGCTTTCCGCCCGGCGAGCTTGGCGCTCTCGAGCACGCTCAGGCCTAGCTTCTCCTCCTCGTCGAGTCCGGCGTCGAGCGACAGCTGGTTCGGGACGCGCAGGATGTACACCGCCTCGACCGCGGCGTCCTCGCCGACCAGCTTGGCGGCGGCGCGGAGCGCTGAGGCGTCGACATCGGTGCCGAAGATCGGCACGATCGCCGAGCGGTATTCGAGCTCGACGAAGAAGGCAGGGCGCTCGCGCCGCTCGATCTTGTGGTGGCTCGTGAGGTCGAATCCCTGGGTTCGGCGGTAGATCAGGTAGCCGATCAGACCGAACACCATCCAGCCGGTGCCGACGTAGCGCGCGTCGACGTGCAGAGCGAGCACCGACACCCAGGCGGCGAACGTGCCAAGCCCGCCGATCACCGCGCTGACCGGGATCTCCGCGCCGCGGAAGCGGAAGTTCACGCCGATCCGGTAGGGCCGCTCGCGGGCGGGATCCTTGATCCGCAGCGCGATGACAGCGGCATGCGCGATCGTGAACGACAGCATCGCGCCGTACGAGTAGAGGTTGCCGAGGAAGTCGGTCTTGCCCGGAATCAGCAGGATGCCGGCGAACACCGAGAACACGACGATCGTGAACCACGGCGTCCGGTAGCGGGGATGCAGGCGGGAGAAGATCGCCGGCAGCTGCCTGTGCTCCGCCAATGACCACGACAGCCGCGAGATCCCGATGAGCCCCGCGTTCGTGGCGATGAACAGGATCGTCGCCGCCAGGATGCCGACGTAGTAGCGGAGCACGTGTGTGGCCCCGGTCGCGAGCCCGAGGTGGGAGATGATCCCGAGCACCGGGTCGTTCTGGTAGCCGCCGTGCTGTGGCGTCTCGCCGAGCAGGGTGTAGGCGGTGGCGCCGTGGCCGATCACGGGCAGCGCCGACAGCGCCACGACCGTCATGCCGGCGTACACGCCGAGGACCGCGATCAGGATGTAGTTGACCGCGCGCGGCACGTCCCGGCCGGGGTCGACCGCCTCCTCGGCCATGTTCGAGACGGTCTCGATCCCGGTATACGCGAGCATCGCCAGCGACAACGCGAAGATCAGGTGCGAGTACGTCGGCGTCGAGCCCAGATCGACCTGGTGCACGAGCAGCGACGGGTTGAGCACCAGCACCGCGCCGATGCAGATGATCAGGACCTGCGTGGCGAGATCGAGCACCGCGAGGACGAGGTTGAGGTTGGCCGACTCCCCGATCCCCCGGATGTTCAGCCAGGCCAGCACTGCGATCACGGTGATCCCGCCGATCACGTCGCCCGGCGGGTGCGTTAGCGCCGGCCAGAACGCGCCCAGGTAGTGCGGCACGAAGAACGCCGAGATCGCGATCGTGAGGATGTAGTCGAGACTGAGCGCCCAGCCGGCGAAGAACGACACGAGTTCGTTGAAAGCGTGGCGAGCGAATGAGGAGGACCCACCGGCCTCGGGGAACATCGAGGCGCCCTCGGCGTAGGTCTTGGCCGTGAGGGCGAACAGCCCGCCCGCGAACATGAACACGACCGGCGTGAGCCCGAGCGCGTACGCCGCCACCAGGCCGAGCGCGTAATAGATCGAGGAGCCGACGTTGCCGTAGGCGGTCGCGAACAGACCACCCACGCCGACGCTGCGGCGGAGCCCGTGAGTCTCGATCCGAGCCATCGACCCTGATCGACGGTAGCGGCACACCGTCAAGGCCCCGCTAAACATCCGGGGCTTGCCGTAGAGAATCCGTTAAGAACGGCTGCTTGGCGCCGATCCGCGCGCCGCCGGCTAGCTCGACACCCGTGGCGCGGCCGTGCTCGACCGTGGTCCCGCCGCCGCCCCCGCCCGACCCCGATGCACCGGAATTCAGGGTGCCTAAGTACACACTCGACGAGCTCTGAGCGCCCGGTGCATGAAAGGGTGCGTATAGCGGCCCCTTCTCAACACTCGGCCGCGGGAGCGTGCCGAGTGTTGACCTGAATTTAATTAACCGGAAACGGGGCGAGGGTCGGCGCGTGTAAAGCGCGACCCACCCTCCAGGTGCCCGCCGTTCGGCCGCACAGCCCCGAAGTACGCCCCCGGGAGTTCCCGTCCGCCTATCCAGCCGGATCGCGGAGCCGGTAGCCGACGCCCGGCTCGGTGATCAGGTACCGCGGACGCGATGGATCCGGTTCGAGCTTGGCCCGGATGTGAGCGACATGGACGCGCAGATAGTGGGTCTCGTCGCCGTACTCGGGTCCCCACACCTCGCGCAGGAGCTGGCGCTGGGTCACGAGTCGTCCCTGATGCTGGGCGAGCACGCGCAGGAGGTCGAACTCGATCGGCGTCAGGTGGACCGGCTTGCCGTTGCGGGTGACCAGCCGGTCGGACAGGTCGATCACGAGCTCACCGATCTTCAGCTCTGGGCTGCCGCCGACGTCGACCGACCGGCGGAGCAGCGCGCGCAGCCGGGCCAGCAGCTCGTCGGTCCCGAACGGCTTGGTCACATAGTCGTCGGCGCCGGCGTCGAGGGCGCGCACCTTCTCGCGCTCGTCGCCGACCGCAGAGAGCACGAGGATCGGGAGGCGGCTCCAACGCCTGACCTCCTCGCAGATCTCGACTCCGCCCCCGTCGGGTAGGACGAGGTCGAGAACCAGGGCGTCCGGCGGGCGCGACACCAGCTCGACGAGCGCGTCCGCCTTCGTCTCGGCCGCCTCGACCGCGTAGCCCGCGCTGCGCAGCAGGATCTTCAGTCCCCTGACGATCTGCGGCTCGTCATCAACCACAAGTACGCGTGGAGCGGTCGCACTCATCCTTGAACCGTCACCGCCTCGTCGGCATCGGCCGGCTGACGAGCGACCGGGAAGCTGACCGTGAACGAGGTACCGGTGTCGCGACCGGTCTGGAGGACGATCCGTCCGCCGTTGGCCTCGACGAACCCGCGGCAGATCGCGAGCCCGAGACCGGACCCGGCGCCGGCCTGGCCCCGGCCGCGGAAGAACGGATCGAACACCTGCGAGCGATAGCGACGTGGGATCCCGCCGCCGCGATCGGCCACGCGCACGGCCACCCGTCCCGAGCTGGAGCCGCCGCTGATCCGCACCGGCGCTCCCGGCGGAGAGAACTTGACCGCGTTCTCGATCAGGTTCGAGAACACGCGCTCGAGCTGGGCGGCGTCGGCGCGTACCAGCGGCAGATCGCCCGGGAGCTCGAACTCGATTGGGTGCTCGCCCGAGGCGTGCACGGCGGCCGAGGCGACGACGTCGTGCAGGTCGCACCAGTCCGCCTGCGGCGCCACCGCCCCGGATTCGATCCGCGACAGGTCGAGCAGATCGTCGACGAGCTTGGCCAGCCGCGCGCTCTCGCTCTCGATCACCTCGATCAGCTCAGCCCGCTCGGCCGGCGTTACCGCTCCGATCGCGAGCGCCGAGCCCGCGGTCGTGATCGCGGTGAGCGGCGAGCGCAAGTCGTGGGAGATGGCGTGCAGGATCGCGGTCTTGGCGACCTCCGCGCGGCGCGAGGCTTCGGTCTCAGCAGCCCGCTCCGATACCCGCTCGCGCTCGACGGCGACGTCGATCAGGCGGCCAAGTGGCTCGGCCACGCGCTCGAGCGCGCCTTGGTCCCAGGCCGCGTCACCGGACAGGTACAGCCAGGCGTTTCCGGTGCGCGCGTGCAGCGGCACGGTGATCTCGTCGGGCCCCGCGGTCGGGACGGATGCGATGACCACCCGCGCGTGTCCGGCGGCGGTGGCGAGTGAGACGCGGTTTCCGACCGACTCGAGCTGGGCGTCGATGCTCTCCCCGGCGAGGATCGCCGAGGCGACCTCGGCGACGAGCTTGGCCTCCCGCTCGCGGGCGGCCGCGACGTGGGCGCGGCTCTCCGCCTCGGCCGCGCGTTCCCTGGCGACCGCGGCCAGACGGCCGACCACCACCGCCGCGATCAGCAGCACGATGAGCTCGACGAGGTCCTGGGAGTGGGCGATGGCCAGCCGGTGGCGCGGCGCAACGAAGAAGAAGTTCAACGCGAGCACTCCGAGGATGGCAGTGGCGAGCGCGGCGAGCTGTCCCCGCCGGATCGCGATCAGCAGCACCGCGAGCAGATACAGGCTCCCGAGCCCGGCGGCGTCGGACGTCGTCGACTGCAGCGCGGCGACGCCGAGCGTGGCGGCGCCGACGGCGACCACGATCTCCGCGAACACGATCGCGGCACCGCCAACACTTCCCGGGTACGACCGGACCGCACCGAGCCCGGCTCGCCAATCCTTCATGTCTGGTAATGCTAGGCCGCCGCGGGCGACCGTTTGCGCTTGGGCGCCGGGATCGACTCGACGATCACGCGGCAGGGCCGCTCGCGGAGCACGGTGGCGAGCGCCCGCCCGAAGCCGCTCCCGTCCGACGGCATCGGCATCACGATCGCCGCGGCGTGCATCGCCTTGGCCTCGTCGACGATCCGCCGGCCCGTCTGACCGGCCCTGACCTTTTCCCAGTGGCCGGACACGCGCCGTCCCTCCTGTACCTTGGCCTCCTCGATGACCGACTGGGCGGCCGCCTCCTTCAGCGGCAGCGCGGCATCGATCGGGCTCGTCGCGGGAACCGGGATGGTCACCAGCACGTGGATCCCGCGCCGGCGGCGCGCCGCCAGCCTCGCCGCCGTCGCCATCACCTCGGGCAGGTAGTGGTTCTCGTCGAAGGCCACGAGCACCGATTCGTACTCGGCCTCGGTCTCGGTCGCGGGCCGTGGGATCGCCACCTTGGTGGTCGTCGTGAGGTCGAGGCCCTGGCTGTGCCGGTAGACCGGGTAGACGATCATCCCGACGGCGAGCCAGCCGATCCCGGCGATCGCAACGCTTGTGTGGAGCGCGGTCAGCACCAACAGCGACGCGAACGTGCACGCGCCGCCGACGATCGCGAACAGCGGCAGGTCACGCCCGGCGATGTGAATGTTGCCGGGCGGTCGGTAAGGCCGGTTCGCGTTGGGCAGCGTGATCCGCATGCGCGTGACCGACACGTGCGCGATCGTGAACGACAGCATCGCGCCGAACGCGTACAGGTTGCCCAGGAACGTAGCCTGCCCGGGGATCAGCGTGAGCGCGGCGATCGTGCTGAAGATGATGATTCCGATCCACGGGGTTCCATACCGCGGATGCAGCCGGCGCAGGCGGTCGGGGACCTGCCGGTGGATCCCCATCGAGTAGGTCAGGCGCGACACCCCGAGGATCCCGGCATTGGTGGCGATGAACAGAATCGTGGCCGCGAGCAGCCCGACATAGATCTCGGCCGCGTGCTGGAGCGGCCCGAGGTGGAGCGCACGCACCACGCCGAGCACCGGATCGCCCGCGTATCCGCCGTGCTGGTCGTCGACCCCCAGCAGCGTCTGGCAGTGAGTTCCGACACAGCGCACCGGCAGCGCTGAGAGCGCGATCGCGGGCAGCAGGGCGTAGATCGCGAACACCGCGATCACCACACGGTTGATGGCCTTCGGCACGGTGAGGCCCGGGTTCTTGGCCTCCTCGGACATGTTCGAGATCGTCTCGATCCCGGTGTAGGCGAGCATGCACAGCGGGATCGCGACGAAGAAGTCGCCCCAGGTTGGCGCCACGCCGAGGTGCACGTTGTCGATCAGGGTCTGCGGTGAGAACACGAGCACGAGCCCGACAATCACGATCAGCACCTGCGTGCAGAAGTCGATCACCGCCAGCACCAGGTTCACGCCAATCGACTCCTGGACCCCGCGGATGTTGATCCCGGCGAGCACGACGATCGCCATGATCCCGGCGATCACGTCGCCGGGCGGGTGCTGGAGCGCCGGCCAGAACAGCCCTCCTATGTAGTGCGGGACGAAGAACGCCGACGTCGCGATCGTCAGCATGTAGTTGAGCATCTGGCCCCATGCGGCGAAGAACGACCAGAACTCGTTGAAGGCATGCCGCGCGAACGACGACGACCCGCCCGCCTCGGGGAACATCGCGGTCGCCTCGGCGTACGTCGAGGCGGTCAGGAAGAAGATGAAGCCCGAGATGATGAAGACGAGCGGCGTCAGCCCGAGCGCGAGCGCCGCCACCAGCCCCAGCGCGTAGTAGATCGAGGAACCGACGTTGCCGTACGCGCTCGACGCGAGCGGGTACACGCCGAGGACGCGCTGGAGGCCTTCCAGCCGCCGTTCAGCCATCCGCCTGCCTCGCCCCCGGACGGGCTGGCTCGCTGTCGGCCGGGGCGGACTGCTGCTCTTCGTCGGCGGGGACCGGCGCAGGCTCGACCGACGGCGGCGGCGTCCGAGCGCGCCAGTCCGCCGGCGGCGCGGTCAGGATCACGCGGCAGGGCGCCTTCGAGATCACGTAGCGCGAGACGTCGCCCACGTAGTTCTCGAGCGGGCCGCCCACACCACCCAACAGCGACCCACCGCGGACACGCGAGGACTCCTCGGCCGCGAGCACGATCGCCTCGACGCCGCGCCGACGCGCCTCGCGGACGATCGCCTCGCCGGCGCGCCTCGCGCGCACGATCGCGGTCGCCACCTCGACGCCCTCGTACTCCTCACCCACGAGCTTGGCCCGTGCCAGCGCCTCGCGCGCCCGCTTGACCTGCGCGTCGGGAAGCGGCGCGTCCATCGGGAGCGCCAGCGGGATCTCGAACACCCAGATCGCCTCGATCACCGCCCCCTCGGACTCGAGGTCGTCGCGGGTCTCCCCCGCCAGGCGGCCGGCGGTCTGGATGATGTCGTCGTCGAGTGGGGTCCCCAGGATCGGGACGAGGATCGAGCCGAACTCCGGCTCGAGCGCCTCGTAGCGGAGCGCCCGCTCGGGAATGGTCACTCGCCGCAGCAGCGGCTTCTGCTGCGACTTGCGGTATCCGACGTACAGCATCACCCCGCCGAGCATCCACGCCAACCCGACGTACCGCGCGCCGGCGTGGAACACGAGCAGCGCCACCCACCCAAGCGCCGAAGCGACGGCGCCGACAACCGCCGGCAGGGGCACGTCCGCCCCGGAGACCTTGACCCCGAACGGAATGCTGTAGGGCCGCTCGCGGTCGCGCTCGTGAAACCGCAGGGCGATCACGGACACGTGCGCGATCGTGAACGCCAGCAGCGCGCCGAACGCGTAGATCCCGACCAGGAACTCGAGGTTCGTCGGCAGCACCAGGCCGCCAGCGGCGAGCGCGGCCGCGCCGATGACCACGTAGGGCGTCCCCCAGCGACCGTGGAGACGCCCGACCGCGCTCGGGATCTGGCGGTTCGTGGCGAGCGAGTAGCCGACGCGTGAGACCCCCAGCATCGCCGAACCGGCAGCGGCAAACAGACCGAGCGCGCCGCCGATCGCGACGGCGTACTTCAGCACGTCGGCGAGCCACTTGGGATGAAACGCCTCCGCCACCCCGAGTACCGGCGCTTTGATGTGCGTCGTGCCGAGCGCGGTCATCCCGTCGTGGACCGGAAGCGCCCCGACGCCAACGAGCGAGATCCCGACGTAGATCAGCACGATCACCGCCGAGCCTGGTCCGACGAGCAGCTTGACCTGGCTACGGTTGGCGCTGACCTCGCCGGCGATGCTCGCGGCGGCCTCGATCCCGGTGAACGCGACCACCGCGATCGGAAGCGCGAACGCGAGATCCGACCAACTCGGCGCCGTCCCGAGGTGGATGCTCGCGCTGAGCGCATGGGGGTCGAACACCAGCACGAGACCGAGGACGATGATCAGCGCCTGCAGGATCAGATCGCCGGCGGTGATCAGCAGCCGCGTGCGGATGCGGCGGGCGCTGACGCCGGTGAGGTTGTCGACGGCCACGAGCGCGATGACCGCCAGCGCGACCGCGATCTCGAGCGTCCCCCGCCCGATCGGCCCCCAGAACGCCGCCAGATAGGCCGGGACGGTCAGCGCGGTGACCGCGATCAGGATCGTGTAGTCGAGGAAGATCGCCCACCCGGCGACGAAGCTCACGAGCTCGTTGAACGCGTAGCGCGCGAACACGGCCGAGCCGCCCCGCTCGGGGTGGAGCGAGGCGCCTTCCGCGTAGGTCATCGCCGTCAGGCCGAAGAACAGGCCGGCGACCAGGAACACGGCCGGCGTAAGCCCGTTGGCGTGACGCGCAACGACCCCGAGCGCGAAGTACACCGAGCTGACCGAGGCGGTGTAAACGACCGCGAACAGCGCGCGGTAGCTGAATGGCCGGTCTCTCACGTGAGCTCGGGAGGCGTCAGAAACCCACCCCTACCCCCGGAGCTGCAGGTACAAGCGGGCCAGTCCGGCGAGCACGAACAGCACGCCGAGAACGATCCCCGTGGCGAGCGCGCCTCCGCCGGCCACCAGCGTGCGAACGACGAGGGCGACCCCGATCACGATCATCGCGATCGACAGGATTCGTGTGGAGGAGCTGTGCAGCGGGCGCCCTCGGTCCATCCCTGGAAGCTTATCGGCGCGGTCTTTACGGAATCTTGATGGGTTCGGGGCGGATCTGTACGTCCCGTTGACGGAACCCAGCGTAGCGTGGATGGGTTCCAGCACGCCCCGCACGCGGCATGAAGCATCCGAGCGTTCAGAATGCCGGGCCGTCCGAGTCGCGACTCGGTCCTAGGTCTCTGTCGCCGACCCTGCGCCGGCGTTTCCGGGTTGCGCTCCATCGAGGACGTCTCGCTCAGCAGCTCGCCGATGGGTTCGGCGGAGATCCGCTCGAGGACCGGGCGCTGCGGGGGCGTCAGCTGGCGGGCACGCGGACCCGGCGCCGGCTCGCGCGGTCGCTGCGCGCGCGGGTGAAGGACGCTGAGCGACCCAACGCACCGCGGCTCTCCGCCGCGCTGCCGCTGTCCCGCGGGGCAGTGCTGTCCTCGCGCGAGGGTCTGCTCGGGCTCGCCGAGCGGCTCGAATCACCAGACCCGGTCAGCCCCTGCGGCGTGGCCCGGGTCCTCAACCTGCTCACCGATGGGACCGGCCCCCTGTACGGCTCGGGCGGCGTCGACCGCCTGCGGGAGGCGGTGTGGTGGATCGCCGACGGCTTGGCGCTCGACGCCGACGAGGACCCGGGAAACGAACCCGCCTAGGGACTCTTCACAAGATCTGTATGCCTGGCCCAGATTTCTGTATGGGCTCTTGATTAAACAGTTACGAGGATAGGTGCATGGATGTTCTATCGATATTGCTGGGCGTCGTCATGTTCGCCGTCCTCCTCGCGCTGGTCTACGGGATCGACGCCATATGAACCTTCCGCTCGCGGCGTTCATCGGTCACCTGAGCGGTGCGGACTTCTTCGGGCTGGTCGTGTCCGTGCTCGTGTGCATCTATCTGCTTTACGCGCTGCTGCGGGGGGAGAAGTTCTAGTGAGGCCGGGCGGATGACTTTCGCCGGTTGGCTCACCATCTTCGTGTTCGTCACGGTTCTGACCGTGCTGGCGATGCCGCTCGGCCGTTACATGGCGGCTGTCTACAGCGGCGAGCGGACATTCCTCGACCCGTTGTTCCTCACGCCGGAGCGTCTGTTCTACAAGGTCGTGCGGGTGAACCCGGAGCATGGTCAGGACTGGAAGGCGTACGCGAAGAGCCTGATCATCTTCTCGCTGGCGGGCTGGCTGCTGCTGTATTTCATCCTGCGCACGCAGACGCTGTGGAATTGGACCGGGCTGAACCCGGAGGGGTTCCATTCCGCGCCGTGGAACGTGACGTTCAACACGACGTCGTCGTTCCTGACGAACACGAACTGGCAGTACTACGGCGGGGAGACGACGATGAGCTACTTCAGCCAGATGGCTGGGCTCACCGTGCAGAACTTCCTGTCCGCTGGTGTGGGTATCGCGGTGGCGGTGGCGCTGATCCGCGGGATCATCGGGCGCAGCGGTAAGAGCATCGGGAACTTCTGGCACGACCTGATCCGCACTGTCCTGTGGGTACTGATCCCGCTGTCGTTCATCGTCGCCCTGATCCTGGTGTTCCAGGGGTCGATCCAGAACTTCTCGCATTACCTGAGCTTCAACGGGCCGACGGGCCTGGCCAACCAGATCGCGATGGGCCCGGTGGCCTCTCAGGAGGCGATCAAAGAGCTTGGGACAAACGGGGGCGGGTTCTTCAACACGAACTCGGCCCATCCGTTTGAGAACCCGACCGGGTTCTCGAATTTCGTCGAGATGCTGTCGGTGCTGATTATTCCGGCGGCGCTGGTGTTCATGTACGGCCGCATGGCCCGTAACCGCCGGCAGGGGTACGCGATCTTCGCGACGATGATGGTGATGTTCCTGGGTGCGGTGTGCGTGGCGTACATCGCTGAGGCGCACGGTTCGCCCGCGCAGCACGCGGCCGGGCTTCACACCCAGGTGGTCGCCGGATCGACCGGCGGCAACCTGGAGGGCAAGGAGCAGCGGTTCGGGATCGCCGGCTCGGCGCTGTTCGACGTGGTGACCACAGTTACATCGTGCGGCGCGGTCAACAGCGCGATCGAGTCGTTTACTGGCATCGGTGGCGCCGTGCCGATGGCCAACCTGTCGGCGAGCGAGGTGATCTTCGGGGGCGTTGGAACCGGCCTGTACTCGATCCTCCTGTATGTCCTGTTGGCGGTGTTCATCGGGGGGCTGATGGTGGGACGCACGCCCGAGTACCTCGGCAAGAAGATCGAGGCCAGGGAGATCAAGCTCGTGGCGCTCGGGCTGCTGATCACGCCGCTCGCGGCGTTGTTCTCGACCGCGCTGGCGACCGCGAGCAGCGCCGGCCGGGCGTCGATCTCGGCCGCGGCCGCCGGTTCTCCCCAGGGATTCTCCGAGACGTTCTACGCGTATCTGAGCCAGGCCAACAACAACGGCTCCGCGTTCGCGGGCTACGGCGGCTTCGTCCAGCCCAACGCGGGCAACCTGGGGTCGCACGGCATCACGTTCGCCGACCTCCTCGGTGGGTTCACGATGCTGTTCGCCCGCTACGCGCCGATCCTGTTCGCGCTCGCGGTCGCCGGCGCGCTGGCCGGCAAGCGGATCAGCCCTGCCGGTCTGGGCACGATGCGAACCGATAACCCGACCTTCGTGGTGCTGTTGATCGGCGTGATCGTGCTCGTCGGCGCGCTCACGTTCTTCCCCGCCCTGCTGCTCGGTCCGATCGTGCAGGGCCTGACCGGACACCTGTACTGATATGAAACGCGACTTCGTCACCTCCGCCATCGGGATCGTCGTACTGACACTGTTCTGCGGGATTCTGTACCCGCTGGTGATCACCGGCATCAGCCAGGTCGCCTTCCCCGGCAACGCCAACGGCCAGCAGGTCAAGGTCGGCGGCAAGCTCGTCGGCTCGCAGCTCATCGGTCAGAACTTCGGAGTCCAGGCCTACAAGCACGGCAAGCCCGAGATGCAGAACGGCGTACCGGTAACCAACCCCGACCCGCGGTACTTCCAGACGCGGCCGTCGGCGACCGTGCCGCCAGACAATGCCGCGGCGACCACGTTCTCGAACCTCGGTCCGAACAACACCGCCACCGAGCAGGCGATCTCCTCCAACATCCAGGCCTACATCGCGCTGAACGGGCGCTACTACCCGGGCAAGCTCACGGCGTCCAACGTGCCGGTCGACGCCGCCAACAGCTCGGCCTCGGGTATCGATCCTGACATCTCGGTGCGTAACGCGGATATCCAGGCGCACAGGGTGGCCGCGGTGCGTCACCTGACGCTCACCGCGGTCATGACGCTGGTGTCGAAATACACCGGTGGGCGTGGGCTCGGATTCTCGGGTGAGTCCGGAGTGAACGTGCTCGAGCTGAACCTGGCCCTCGATCGCATGACTGGAGCGCGCGCATGAGCGTGAACGCCCCTCCCGAAGAGCGCCCGCAGCCGCCACGGCCCACCGAGCGCCGCGCGGTCTCACTGTTCCAACCGGAGATCGTCCGGCGCGCGATACTCGACAGCTTCGTCAAGCTCGATCCACGGGTTCAGATCCGCAACCCGGTGATGTTCGTGGTCGAGATCGGCGCGGCGATCACGACCGTGACCTGGCTGATCCAGGTGTTCGGCGGCAAGGCGCTCGGCGGCAACGACCCCGCTTGGTACACGTTCGTGATCTCGTTCTGGCTGTGGCTGACCGTCGTGTTCGCGAACATGGCAGAGGCGTTCGCCGAGGGCCGCGGACGCGCCCAGGCCGACACGCTCCGCGCGATGCGCCAGGAGACGGTCGCCAAGCTCGAGGACGGAACGGTCAAGCAGGCCTCGGAACTGACGAAGGGCGATGTCGTGGTCGTCGAGGCGGGCGAGCTGATCCCCGGCGACGGCACGGTGATCGAAGGCATCGCCTCTGTGGACGAGTCGGCGATCACCGGCGAGTCGGCACCCGTGATCCGCGAGTCCGGCGGCGACCGGAGCGCCGTCACCGGCGGCACGCGCGTGCTGTCCGACCGGATCGTCGTCGAGATCACCCAGGAGCCTGGACACTCGTTCCTCGACCGCATGATCGACCTGGTCGAGGGCGCCGAGCGCCGCAAGACGCCGAACGAGATCGCGCTCAACATCCTCCTCGCGGGACTGACCCTGATCTTCATGATCGTCGTGGCGACGCTCCGGCCGTTCGGCCTGTTCGCGCACACGCCGATCTCCGAGACCACGCTGATCTCGCTGCTGGTCGCCCTGATCCCGACGACCATCGGGGCGCTCCTGTCCGCGATCGGCATCGCCGGCATCGACCGGCTCGTGCGCCGCAACGTCCTGGCGCTGTCCGGCCGCGCGGTCGAGGCCTCGGGCGACGTCGACGTGCTGCTGCTCGACAAGACCGGCACGATCACGATCGGCAACCGGCTCGCGAGCGAGTTCATCCCCATGCCGGGCGTCTCGGAGAAGGAACTGGCCGAGGTCGCGCAGCTCTCCTCGCTCGCGGACGAGACGCCGGAGGGCCGCTCGATCGTGGTGCTGGCAAAGCAGTACGGCATTCGCGAGCACGACATGGCCAACCTGCACGCCGAATTCGTTCCGTTCACCGCCCAGACACGCATGAGCGGCGTCAACCTTGACGGGCGCCACCTGCGCAAGGGCGCCGGCGATGCCGTGATCAAGTTCGTCACCGAAGAGGGCGGCCGGCCTCCCGTCGAGCTCCAGCCGGTGCTCGACCGGATCGGCCGCGAGGGCGGAACGCCGCTCGCGGTCGCGCGGGACTCCCAGGTCATGGGTGTGATCTACCTCAAGGACACGATCAAGGAGGGGATGCGCGAGCGGTTCGACCACCTCCGCGCGATGGGCATCCGCACGATCATGATCACCGGCGACAACCGCCTCACCGCCGCCAAGATCGCCGAGGAATCCGGGGTCGACGACTTCCTCGCCGAGGCTACGCCGGAGGCCAAGCTCGCGTTGATCAAGGAGCAGCAGGCCACCGGGCGCCTGGTCGCGATGACCGGCGACGGCACCAACGACGCGCCCGCACTCGCCCAGGCCGACGTCGGCGTGGCCATGAACACAGGTACCCAGGCGGCGCGCGAGGCCGGCAACATGGTCGACCTCGACTCGAACCCGACGAAGCTCATCGAGATCGTCGAGGTCGGCAAGCAGCTGCTGATCACCCGCGGCGCGCTGACCACGTTCTCGATCGCCAACGACGTCGCCAAGTACTTCGCGATCCTCCCGGCGATCTTCGCCACCACCTGGGCCGCCACCAAGGGCGGTCAGAGCCCGCTCCACGTGCTCAACATCATGAACCTCGGCACCCCCCAGTCCGCGGTCATCTCCGCGATCATCTTCAACGCGATCATCATCCCGATGCTGATCCCGCTGTCACTCAAGGGCGTCCGCTACCGCCCGATCGGCGCCAGCGCCCTGCTGCGCCGCAACCTCTGGATCTACGGCCTCGGCGGTCTCATCGCCCCGTTCATCGGCATCAAGCTGATCGATCTCGTCGTTCACAATCTCCTGGGAGCGTGACCAATAGAGGCCACCACAAGATCTTCCTCGGGATGGCCGCTGGCGTCGGCAAGACTTATCAGATGCTGCGCGAGGGTCAGGCCGAGGCCGAGAACGGACGGGATGTTGTGATCGGCTACCTGGAGCCTCACGGCCGCGCCCAAACCACCGCCCAGGCGGATGGTCTCGAGACCATCCCCCGTCGGCGGGTGACCTATCGGGACTCGGTGCTCGAGGAGATGGACCTTCCCGGGATCCTCAGGCGCCAGCCCGAGCTCGCGCTGATCGACGAGTTGGCTCACACCAACGCTCCGGGCGTCGAGCACGCCAAGCGCTACGAGGATGTCGAGGACGTCCTCGCCGCTGGGGTCGACGTGTTCTCGACCGTCAACGTGCAGCACCTCGAGAGCCTCAACGATCAGGTCGCCGAGCTGACCGGCATCCGCGTCCGGGAGACGGTCCCCGACGCGGTTGTCGGGGCCGCCGACGAGGTCGTGCTCATCGACATCACGCCGCAATCACTGATCGAGCGGCTGGTCGCCGGAAAGGTCTACCCCGCCGAGCGCGTGCCGGCCGCGCTCAACAACTTCTTCAAGGTCGAGAATCTCGCCGCGCTGCGCGAGGTCGCGCTCCGGCAGGTCGCCGAGGAGGTCGAGTCGAAGCGCATCCTCGTTGACGGCGTGGGACGCCCTGGCGACGAACGGCTGGTCGACACCGCCGCCCCCGCAGCCGTCGGGGAGCGCCTGCTCGCGCTGGTCACACCGAATCCGCGATCCCAGCGCGTGGTCCGCCGGGCATGGCGGTCGGCCCAGCGGCTTGGCGCGGAGCTCGACGTCCTTTGGGTCGCCGACCACGACGCGAACGCCGATGAGCAAGAGCAGCTCGACGCTCTCCGGCAGCTCGCGAGCGTGCTCGGCGCGCACCTGCTGATCGAGCACGGCGGCGATGTCGCCGCCGTCGCCCAGCGCGTCGCGCAGGACCGCGGAACTACCTATGTGCTGATCGGAACGCCGGAGCCGCGCGGAGCCCTCCGCCGGCTCACGAAACCCGCGCTGCCGGACCGCCTTCTGGAGGCCCTGCCGGGGGTCGATCTCCGGATCGTGGCCGACCGGACCAAGCGGATGAAAGGAGAATCGGCATGACTACCGTGCTGATCATTGTGGTCGTAATCCTCGCCCTCGCCGTGGTGGCGCTCGCAGGCGCGGCCCTCCGGGACAGGCTCCGGCGGCCAACGACCGTGCAAGCCAGCAGCAGCCGGCGAATCCTGTTCCCGTTCGTCGCCGGCGCGCTCTCGCGACGGGCGCTCGACGCGGCACTCCGCCTGGCCAGGGCGGAGGGCGCCACGCTCGTGCCGGTGTTCCTCGCCCGCGTGTCGCTCGACCTCCCGCTCGACAGCGCGCTCCCGCGCCAGTGCTCGATGGCGATGCCGCTGCTCGAGGCCGTCGAGCAGCGCGCCACCGAAGCGGGCGTGCCCGTCGACTCGCGCATCGTTCGCGGCCGTAATCGCCGTCACGCCCTCCGTCAGGCGATCGCGCAGGAGCGTTACGACCGGATCGTGATCGCGGCCGCGTCCGAGGGGAGCACGGGCTTCGACGCCGAGGATGTCGCCTGGCTGCTCGACCACGCCGCGGGCGAGATCGTGGTACTGCGCCCCAGCGAGGACGACCAGCTGACCCCGAGTCGGCGCCTTGTGCCGGCGACCCCGTCGCGCGGGCCGAGGCTTCGCGGCGAGCCGCACGGCGTCAATCGTGCAGGTGAAACGGCAGGGTCGCGATAACCACGTTCGTGCGCGCCTTCAGCACCGTTGACAGCAGGCGGGCACGCTGGTTGTGCAGGATCTCGTGCCGGCGCTTGCGGGGCAGGATCTCCGGGATCAGGACCACGATCGTAGCGTCCTCGTCCTCGATCGATTTCACGTAGCGCAGCACGCTGCGCACCAGCGACCGATGGGGATCGAGCAGCACCTCGATCGGAATCCCGCATGACCAGTCGTCCCAATCGCGCTTGATCCGCTCGCTCTCCTCCTCGTCGCCGGCCACCGCCACCGCGACCACCGTGTTTCCGATCGACAGCGCGGCGCTGACCGCCTTTTGGGTCAGCAGGTTCACGGTGGAGGTCGGGACGATCACGATGCTGTCGCGTTTGCGCGGCCTGGGCGGGGTCTTGCCGAGCTTCAGCTCGACCGCGACCGCGTCGTAGTAGCGCTCGGTCTGGTGGAACAGCAGCATCAACGCGGGGATCGCGACCACCACTACCCAAGCGCCGGCCAGGAACTTCGTGAACACGAACACGAACACCGCGATCGTCGTCATGACCGCGCCGGTCCCGTTGAGCGCGGCCCGCAGCCGCCACCGCTTCGGACGCTCCTTCGACCAGTGACGCACGAGGCCGATCTGGCTGAGCGTGAACCCGACGAACACCCCGATCGTGAACAGCGGGATCAGGCTGTTCGTCTGGGCGTTCACAGCGATTAGCAGGAGCGCGGCCGCGAGCGCGAGCGCGACGATCCCGATCCGGTACACGGGCTTCTCGGCTCGCAGGTAGAACGCGTGCGGCATTCGATGGTCCTTGGCCAGCAGACTCAGCAAGACCGGCAGCCCGCCGAAGCTGGTATTGGCCGCTAGGCCGAGCACGAGCGCGACAGCGATGTTCGAGACGTAGAACGGCCAGCCGGTGCCGAACGCACCGGCGGTGACCTGAGCGAGCACCGTGACCCCGCCTCTCGGTACGACGTCATGAGCCCGGATGACCAGCACGAGCCCGATCAGCATCACCCCGAGCAGTACGCCGAGTGATATCTCGGTGCGCTGGGCGGTCCGGATGCGCGGCTCGCGGAACGCCGGAACGCCGTTGGAGATCGCCTCGACGCCGGTCACCGCGGAGCATCCGGACGCGAACGCCTTCAGCAGCAGCAGCACCCCCACCGCCTCGGTGGCGGGGAACTGCATCGGCGTGCCGATGTGCGCGACGGGATGTGAGCGCAGCGCCCCCACCACGATCGTCGCGAGGATGCTGACGATGAAAACGATCGTCGGCAGCATCAGCGCCTTCGCCGATTCGGCGATCCCGAACATGTTTAGGGTGGTGAGGATCACCAGCCCGACCAGGCTCACGAGCAGCAGGTGATGTGAGAGCCCCGGGAACACGCTTCCGAGGCTGGCCGCACCGGCGGCGAGGCTGACCGCCACGGTGAGCACGTAATCGACCACCACCGACGCGGCCGCCAACAGGGCGAGCGTGCGCCCCAGATTCGCCTTCGACACCGAGTACGCACCGCCGCCTTCTGGATAGGCGTCGATCACCTGGGTGTATGAGACGACGAGCAACCCCAGCATCGCCACGATCACGACCACCAGCGGGACCGTGTACTTCAGGGCCCCGACTCCCGCGGCGACCAGCACGACCATCATCGCCTCCGGCCCGTAGGCGACGCTCGACAGCGCGTCGAGGCTCAGTGCCGCGAGTCCGCCGGGGACGCTGAGGTCGTGCCCCCCCTCGGCATGCTTGCCGGTCCGCGGTATCCGGCCGCGCTCGATGCGGCGCGTCAAGTTGCGGGCGCTGGGCCGGCCGCGCACGAACACGCCCGTGCGGTTCCCGGATTCGGTGGTGGCGGGTGCGGGGTCCGGGTCGTTCAAGGCGGCGGCGGCAGGCGCGGGGTTCGGGGTAACTGTGACAGCCGAGAAGGCGTGGGTACGATCGAGGTGATGGACGAAAATGGCAACGTGCGCTCGGAGGGCTGCCTGAGCCGCCGGCGACGGCTGCTCGTACTTGGAATCTGCTGCATGAGCCTGCTGATCGTCGGGCTCGACTCGACGATCGTGAACGTGGCCCTGCCCTCGATCCGCAACGACCTGCACGCGTCGGTGTCGGGGCTGCAGTGGGTCATCGACGCGTACACCCTGGTGCTGGCTAGCCTGCTGATGCTGTCGGGCTCGACCGCCGACCGGATCGGGCGCAAGCGCGTGTTCCAGACCGGGCTCGTGGTGTTCTCGCTCGGCTCGCTCCTGTGCGGGGTCGCGCCCACGCTCGAACTGCTGGTCGCGTTCCGCGTGCTACAGGCGATCGGCGGATCGATGCTGAACCCGGTCGCGATGTCGATCATCCGCAACGTGTTCGAGGACCCGCGCGAGCGCGCGATGGCGATCGGCATGTGGGGCGCGGTGTTCGGGCTCAGCATCGCCCTGGGACCGGTCCTCGGCGGCGCCCTCGTCGACTCCATCGGGTGGCGCTCGGTGTTCTTCGTGAACGTCCCGATCGGGGCCGCGGCGTTCGTGCTGACGACCTCGCTCGTGCCCGAGTCGCGAGCCGCGCACCCGCGCCGGCTCGACCCGGTCGGGCAGCTGCTCGTGATCGCCGCGCTGGCCTCGCTGACCTACGCGATCATCGAGGGTCCCCGTGCCGGCTTCACCTCCCCCGAGATCATGGCGCTATTCGCGTTTTCGATCGTGAGCTTCGTGGCGCTCGTGCTGTACGAACTCCGCCGCCGGGAGCCGCTCGTCGAGATGCGCTTCTTCCGCAGCGCACCGTTCTCGGGGGCGAGCACGATCGCGATCTGCGCGTTCGCCGGGCTCGGCGGATTCTTGTTCCTGAACACGCTGTACCTCCAGGGCGTCCGTCACCTCTCCCCCTTCCACGCCGGGCTGTACCTGCTGCCGATGGCCGGGATGGTGCTCGTGTGCGCGCCGATCTCCGGGCGGATCGTCGGACGTCGCGGCGCTCGCATCCCGCTCGTGATCGCGGCGAGCGCGATGCTCGTCTCGGCGCTCATGCTGACGCGGCTGACGCCCACCACCGCCCCGGTGTACCTGCTCGTCGCCTACTTCCTGTTCGGAATCGGCTCGGGGATGGTCAACCCGCCGATCACGAACACCGCGGTGTCCGGGATGCCGGGCTCCCAGGCGGGAGTGGCGGCCGCGATCGCTTCCACCAGCCGGTCCGTCGGCCTGACGCTCGGAGTGGCGGTGATCGGCGCGATCGCCGGCGGCACGCTGTCGGGCGCGATCATGCCGAGCTTCGCCGCCGCCACCCACGCCGGGTGGTGGGTGATCGCGGGCCTCAGCGTCGTGAATCTGGCCGTGGGGTGGCTCACCACCACGCGGTGGGCGAGTCGGACCGCCCGCGCCACCGCCGAACGCTTCCGCGAGACGCCCGAACCAGCGCGATACGCGCCGCGCGAGCTCGCCGCCAGGTGACGCCGCACACTCCGGTGCTCGCCGGCCGCCACGGTTAGCCGCGACGGCGCGCGACGCCGCCCCGGCGTAAGGAAGTACACCAAACGTGAAGTCGGAGTTGATCGCGAGCGCGTCTGGCGCAATGATGCGTAGTGCCCTTGGGGGACCGATACGGAGACCAGAACCTAGGAGGACGTGATGCCGCCAGTCAGTCACCAGACGATCAAGCTCAGTCGAGGCAGACACTCTTCTCCCGAGCACGGCGCGTGCGTGATGGAGCTGGCGTCGATGCTCGCCGGCGAGGGATTCAGCGACCACCCGCGCTCGGTGTCGCGTCCCATCGCCTCGTTCCTGCGTGGTTACAACGACCTGCTCGACGACACCCGCCGCGCCGACCTGTACCGGTTCGCGTCCCAGACCGTCGGAACGGCGGGCTCCGCGGCGGTCGAGGAAGCCCGCGCGGCGCGGCTGCTCGGCTGGGCCGATCAGCTGTGGGAGCGCCGCTCGTCGCGGTCCATGCTCGACCGTCTACGGATGCGCCGGGTCCACAAGGAGCGGTCGATCGACCCGGAGCCGGCGGGGACGTACGCCGTCCACGCGATCGGCAAGGTAACCGACGAGACACACGCCGCCGCGCTCGCTCTGGTCGACGAGCTCATCGCGATCGGCGCGCCCCCGGGGGGCGGGGCTGTGGCGCGCCGCGCCGACGGGCCGGTCCGGCCAGTGGTGTCCCCTAAGCCGCGGGTCTGAGCGCGTCGAGCTCGCGGCTCTCGGCTAGCTCTGCGAGCGCCCTGCGCTCGAGCCGGCGCACCGTGTCCTGCGATATCCCGAGCCGGCGCCCGGTCTCGACCAGCGGCGTCGGCTCATCGCCGCCGACGCCGTAGCGGAGCTTGACGACCTCGCGTTCCTGCTCGGGGAGTTGGTCGAGCGCGCGCCGGAGCGCATCCTCGCGAAGCAGGATGTCGACCTCCTCCTCGGGACCACGCTCGTCGCTTGCCAGGAGCGCGCCAAACGGCGTCTCCTCGCCCTCCCCCACCGGCCGATCGAGACTCGTGACCACCCTGGTCGCGTCTCGCGCCTCGCGGAGCTCTTCGACGCTGATCTCGGCCGCCTGCGCGATCTCCTCGTCGGTGGGCTCCCGGCCGAGCTTGGCGGCGAGTTCGTTCGTCGCCCGCGCGATCCGGCGCTCGCGCTGCCCGAGGTGCACCGGGATCCGGATCGTCCGCGCCCGGTTGTCGAGCGCCCGCTGAATCGCCTGGCGGATCCAGAACGTGGCGTAGGTCGAGAACTTGTACCCCTTTCGCCAGTCGAACTTCTCGGTGGCGCGGATCAGCCCGAGAATGCCCTCCTGGATTAGATCGAGCAGCGGCAGATCGTGGCCCTGGTACTTGCGGGCATTGGAGATCACGAGGCGGAGGTTCGAATTGATCAGGCGGCTCTTGGCCTCCATGTCGCCGCGCTCGATCCCCTTGGCCAGCTCCACCTCTTCGGCCCGGGTCAGCAACGGATACCGCCGGACCTCCTGGAGGAACAGCGACATCGCATCGGTGGTACGACCCGCCAGATCGTCGTTGGCGTAGCTCGTCTGCTCGACGTTGCGACGACCGCAGTCGTCCCGCAGATCGATCCCGCGCTCTTGCAGCATGTCGTGCAGGATCTGGGCGTCCTCGTCGCCAAGATCTGCCTCCTGGATAAGCTCGCTCAGCTCCGATAGCTCCACGCACGAATCGCCGCGTGCTTCGCTCCGGGCCAGGAGCTGGTCGACTAGCTCCTGGACTCCCTCGGAAACGGCGGAATTCTCACGTTCGCTATCCATGTTTCTCTGCTACCCGCCACGGACACTACCGCCACACCAATGAGTTTTGCGTCCCTCTACACCCATGGATTCGTCCGGGTCGCGGCTGCTGTCCCGCACATGCGTATCGGCGAGCCCGAGTTCAACGCCGACCGCACCCTGGTGCTGGCCCAGCAGGCATCTGACGAGCACGCGGCGCTCGTGATCTTCCCCGAGCTCGGGCTCTCTGGGTACTCGATCGACGATCTGCTCCACCAGACCGCTTTGTTGGACGCCGTCGCCGGGGCTCTGGATCGTGTTGTCTTGGGGAGCGCGTCGTTGTCGCCCATCATCGTCGTGGGCGCGCCGCTGAGGTTCGAGTACGGCGTGTTCAACACCGCGGTCGTGATTCACCGCGGCCGGATCTTGGGCGTCGTTCCCAAAAGCTATCTGCCCGAGTACCGGGAGTTCTACGAGAAGCGCCAGTTCCGGGCAGCGCGCGACGCGGTGGGCGACCGGATCCGGCTGCCCGGCCTCTCCGGCTCCTCGGGCTCGTCCGGCTCGTCCGAGGAGGTGCCGTTTGGGGCGGATCTCGTGTTCGCCGCCGAGGACCTCCCCGGTTTCGCCCTGCACGTCGAGATCTGCGAAGACCTGTGGGTGCCGATCCCGCCGAGCACGTACGCCGCGCTGGCGGGCGCGACCGTGCTCGCGAACCTGTCGGCGAGCAACATCACCGTCGGCAAAGCCGGCTTTCGCCGGGAGCTGTGCGAGTCGCAGTCGGCACGGACGATCGCGGCGTACCTGTACACGGCTGCCGGAATGGGCGAGTCCACCACGGATCTCGCCTGGGACGGTCAGGCGCTGATCTACGAGAACGGCGACCTGCTCACGCAATCCGAGCGGTTCGCGACCGCCGAGCAACTCATCATGGCCGACGTCGATCTCGACCGGATCGTCTCCGACCGTGCCAGCACCTCGAGCTACGGCGACTCGATCCACGATCACCGCCGGCGCTTGGGCCGCATGCGGAGGATCCCGCTGTCGCTCGGGCTCGCGGGCTCCGACGGCCCGGTCGTCCCGCTCCGCCGCCGGATCGAGCGGTTCCCGTACGTGCCGGCGAACCCGGCAAGCCGGAACGCGCGCTGCGAGGAGGTCTACAGCATCCAGGTGCGCGGGCTCGAGACCCGTCTCGAGGCCACCGGGATCAAGAAAATCGTGATCGGCGTCTCGGGCGGCCTCGATTCGACGCACGCGCTGATCGTCGCCGCCCGGGCCGTCGACCGGCTCGGGCTCCCGCGCGAGAACGTGCTCGCCTACACGATGCCGGGCTTCGCGACGAGCGAGCACACGCTCGGCAACGCCCATCGTCTGATGCGGGCGCTCGGCGTCAGCGGGGAGGAGCTCGACATCCGCCCCGCGGCGACGCAGATGCTGCGCGATCTCGCCCACCCGGCCGCCTTCGGCGAGAACGTGTACGACATCACCTACGAGAACGTCCAGGCCGGCGAGCGCACCTCGCACCTGTTCCGGCTGGCGAACTACCACGGCGGGCTCGTGCTCGGCACCGGCGACCTGTCCGAGCTCGCGCTCGGCTGGGCGACATACGGGGTCGGCGACCAGATGTCGCACTACCACGTCAACGCCTCTGTGCCGAAGACACTGATCCAGTTCCTGCTGCGGTGGGCGATCGACACAGAACAGTTCGGCCCCGAGGTCGGCGAGGTCCTGACGTCCGTGCTCGACACCGAGATCTCGCCGGAGCTCGTGCCCCGTCAGGATCCTGACTCCGATCGTCCCGGCGCCGACAGCGAGAGCGTCGTCGGGCCCTACGAGATCCAGGACTTCTTCCTCTACTACATCGTCCGCTTCGGCTATCCGCCGAGCAAGGTGGCGTACCTGGCGCAGCACGCCTGGGGCGACCGTTCAGCCGGGTCCTGGCCCGACCTGATCCCGGCCGAGCGCCGCCACGAGTACTCGCTGAGCGAGCTCAAGCACTGGCTGGGAGTGTTCCTCGAGCGTTTCTTCCGCAGCAGCCAGTTCAAGCGCTCGGCGATGCCGAACGCCCCGAAGGTAGGCTCGGGCGGCTCTCTGTCGCCGCGAGGGGACTGGCGCGCCCCTAGCGACGGGACGGCCACGGCCTGGCTCGCCGAGCTCCGCGGGCGGGTGCCGGCCGAGATGTGAGCCCGTGGTCGATTAGGGGCGAGGACGCCGGCGGACATGCCGGCGAAGCTGCACGATGCGGGCGGCGCCAACTATCCCTGTAACCAACGCGCCACCAATCGCTGCCAGCAGCAGCGCGACCCCGAGCGGCAGGTGGCCGCCGACGCCGAAGTAGCTGATCTTCACGCTCTCGGTGTTCTCGAGGATGAATACGAGCAGCAGGATCAGCATGATCGCGCCGGCAATCAACCCGCCGAACGCGACCCCGGTCTTGGTGGTCGGTGCCGGCTCCGGCTTCGCCGGCGGTCGCGCCTCCATGCCCGGCGATGTCGACGTCGTGGGTGGAGTCGAGGTCGGGGGCGGTTCCGCGGGCGGGCCCGATGACGTGCCTTCAGTCACGCTTTCCTTCTACCCACGCCGTCGTGCGTCGAATACCGCGGCAACCATGGCACCGGCCACCGTCGCGTCGTCGGCGAGTTGCGTTTCTTCGAACGGCGCTACCTCATGTAGATGAGCTCGCCGGCGCCGCTTGCCAGCGTCTCGCGGAAGGCGGGGTCCGCAACGAGCATGAACCTGAGCTGCTCGGCCTCGGTCGACCGCGCCCACGTCTCCTCGAGGATCGCCTGCATCGTCGCCTCCACCTCCGGCTGACCGAGGCCACGAGCCAGCTCGACCCCGACCATCAGCTGCGCCGGGTCGCTGCCCTCGGCAATCACGAACAACCAGCCCGCGATCGCGTGCGGCTGGGAGCCGAGCGCCCGCCGCACGGCGTCGATCAGGGCGTCTGGTGGCCTGGCGGCCGGTCGGCCGACCTTCACCTGACTCGGCTGCGGGCTCGTCTGCACCGGAGCGTCGCTTGGGCCCTGGGGGATCTGGCCCTGCGCCAGCGCGGCGATCTCGGCCCTAGAGATCCACCCGCGGGGCATCGACGCCGGGTTCACCTCGATCCTCGCGGCGTCGTAGTGCGCGGCCATGTCGAACAACGTGCGAGCCGGCACGGCGACCGGGGTGTATCCAGTCGGGCGCCACGCGAGCAGCGCGTCGACCCGGGTGAACACCGGCAACACCGGTCCCTCTTTGCCCTCGAGCATGGCGAGTCCCTGCTCGGCGCCCGGCGGTGGCTTGTCGACCGCGGCGGCCGTCAGGGAGGCCTCGAGCAGCAACTCGAACAGGGCTCGACGGTTCTCTGGAGTGTCCTGCTCGGCAACGCGGCGCATCGCGGCCTCGACCTCTCGCGCCCCCTGAGCGGCCTCGTCCCCGCGACCCGGGTCATTGCCTGCACCCGCGTTCACGCCTCCACCAGCGAGCTCGTGACCACCCACGTCTTCGTGTCGACCCGCGTCTTCGTGTCGACCCGCGTCCTCGCGCCGGCTCGCGTCCCCGCCCCCGCCGGCATCGGCGCCGCGACCGCGTCCTGAACGCCAGAAGGGCACCGCCACAGTCTGGCACCGGTGCCTGACCCCCATCGACGCCGTCCCGCGGCGATCGGATAGCGTCCCCCTATGCCCGCGGACTGGCCGGCCGTCTCGTACGAGCAGTGGAGCGCGACGTGCGACACGCTACACGCCCACACGCAGGTCCTCGGCAAGATCGCGGTCGCCCTAGCCCCGCCCGAGCCTCAGTTTCAGCACTCGGCCATGCGCCTCACGGCCCGCGGCTGGGAGACCGCCCTTCTTCCCGCGCCCGACGGCTCGGGTGGGCTCGTGATCGCACTCGATCTGAGACGCCACGAGGCGATCGCCGAGCACACCGACCGAGGTGCCATCGCCGTGCCACTGACTCCCAACCGACCGGTCGGCGAGGTGACGCGGGCGCTTCTGGAAGCGGTCAACACCCTGAGCCCCCCGGTCGCGATCAACCCCACGCCCCAGGAAGTTACGTGGGGTGAGCCTCTCGACGAGGACGCCGAGCACGCCACCTATGACACCGATCAGGTCGCGTCGTACTTCAAGGCCGCGACCCACGCGGCGCTCGTCCTCGCCGCGTTTCGCGCCCCATATCGCGGGCGCTCAACCCCGGTCAACGCTTGGTGGGGATCGTTCGATCTAGCCGTGAATATGTTCTCGGGCAGGCGCGCGCAACCGCCGTCGAACGACTACCTGTTCCGCAACGCGATGGACTCAGAAGAGGTCGCGATCGGCTGGTGGCCGGGCGACGGGCGGTATGGCAAGGCGGCGTTCTACGCCTATGCGCACCCCGCCCGCGAAGGCTTCGCAGACGCGCTGATCCCCCCGGCACGCTGGGACGCCGTGCTCGGCGAATACATCCTCGACTGGGACGACGTTCGCGCGAGTCCCGATCCCCGCGCAACGGCGCTCGCCTTCGCGCGATCGGCATTCAACTACGCCTGTGCCGTATGCGGTTGGGACAGCGCTCTGGCCGCCAGCGCGGAGGGAACCCCACCGCCGCTGGCGTAGAGCCTTCTGCTGGGCGCCCCCTCGCGAGGCGCGTCTCAGGCGGCTAGCCGGCGGCGAGCCTTCTGAACCGACGGCAGCGCGGCCTTCGCTTTGGCCAGCGGTCGCGCACGCACGTCAACGCTCGCCGGCTTCGCAGCGATCGTGATCTCCTCGCCGGTCGCGGGGTTACGCCCGGTGCGCTTCTTCGTGGCGGGCTTCACGCGGACGGTCAGCTGCACGAGGCCACCGATCCGGACCTTCTCGGCGTTCCCGAGCTGCTCGAGCACGATCGTCTCAAGAGCTTCCACCGCGCGCTTCGCATCGGCTTTGCTCAGATCGGCGCGGTCGGCGACGGCGGTCACCAGCTGGGCCTGTGTTAACGGCACGGCACTCCTCCTGGATGGAATCGTGGGGATTGATTGGCGGATTCAACCGTGGACAGCGGACGGACGGGCAATTTGTTCCCCTTGGGACACGTACCCGATCGAGCGGCCCTGTACGGCACAACGGCCGGACATAGTCGCGCATTAAAGAAATCGGTGCATGATGAGCAGCCCAACGTATCCGCGGTCGGGGTGCTCGAACGCCTCTGGAACGGTGCCTACCACGTCGAACCCGAGCGACCGCCACAGCCCGACCGCGCGCTCGTTCGTCTCGACGACGGCGTTGAACTGGATCGCCCTGAACCCGCTTCTGCGGGCCCATGCAATGACCTCCTCGCCGAGCGCCCGGCCGGTACCGCGGCCCGCGCGTGACTGATCGACCATGAAGCTTGCGGAGGCGACGTGCGACCCGCGGCCCGGTCGGTTGGCATACATGTTCGACGTTCCCACCACGGTCCCGTCGGCGTCGGTCGCGACCACCGTCCGCCCGGGCGGCCCGATCATCCACAGGCGCCGGCCCGCTTCGTAGTCGGTCTCAGGGTCGTAGGCGTACGTCTCCCCCGCCGCAACGATCTCGTGGAAGAACGGCCAGATCGAATCCCAATCCTGGGGGCGGGCGTCCCTGATCGTCACCGAATTGTTCTCGGGGGCACTGGACGGATGCGCGGACACGCTGGAGGGCGCGGGCATGCTGGAACGCGCGTGTGAGCGCTAGTGAGCGGCGGGGACGGACGCAGCCGACTTCTGGAGCTGGCGCTCCGGGGTGATCCGTACGACGTTCCACGCTAGACCGACTTTCGCGAGCGTGGAGATGAACAGGCCAGAGAGGTCGATCTCCCACCACCGCAGTCCGTGGTACGCCGAGCGTGGAAAGGCGTGATGGTTGTGATGCCAGGACTCTCCGAACGAGAACACCGCGAGCCACGCGACGTTGGTCGAGTGGTCCTCGATCTCGAATCTCCGCCTCCCGAAGAAGTGGCAGATCGAGTTCACCGACCAGGTGACGTGGTGGACCATGAAGATCCGCACCAGGCCGCCCCAGACGTATCCGAGCACCGCGCCGCGGAGCGTGAAGCCGTCGAGCACGAACCCGGCTAGCGTCGGGATCGCGAGCGAGACGAGCACAAGCCACGGAAACCTGCGTCCAATCCGTCGCATGCGCCGATCCTCGTACAGCTCGGTGGCGTAGCGCTTCCAGTCGGCCTGGCCCTGGGTCTCGAGCAGCCAGCCGGTGTGGGCATGCCACAGCCCCTTCAGCCCGCTTCCGTGACCAACGTGCGGACTGTGCGGATCGCCCTCCTGATCGGCGTGGGCGTGATGCTTACGGTGGTCGGCGACCCAGTCCAGGACGGATCCTTCGACCGCGAGCGAGCCGAGCACCGCAAAGGTGCGCTCGAGCCACGGATAGGTCTGGAACGCGCGATGCGTCAGCAGCCGGTGGAACCCGACCGTGATCCCCAAGCCAGTGGCGATGTACATCACGACCAGGATCACGAGGTCGTTGGCGTCGACGGCGCGATTCCAGAGCAGCACGATCGCGGCGAGCACGCCCGCGAACGGGACGACCACGCCCAGAAGATTTGCGAAGCGTTCGGCACGCGTCATGTGCATAGAGCTTTCCACATACGGTGACGCATCAACACGCGTCAATACTCCAAACCCCCCGCCTGTCGGGACGTTACACCGCGTCCAGCGCGCACCGGCCGGTTCTGGGCATGATTCGTCGATGGCTGACGTGGTCCAGCTCCCCGGCCTGGCCGCGATCGAGCACTCGTTCGAGGTCCCGCTCGATCACGCCGATCCCGCCGGCAATCGAATCGCGGTGTTCGCGCGGGAGCTTGCGGACCCGGACGGGCGGGATCGCCCGTTTCTCGTCTATTTCCAGGGCGGTCCGGGATTCGAAGCCCCGCGACCGACGCGACGCCCGAACGCCCCTGGATGGCTCGACCGGGCGCTCAGGGACTTCCGGGTGCTGATGCTCGACCAGCGCGGCACCGGGCGCTCGACGCCGGTCGGGCAGCTCGCGGGCCTGAGTGCGCAACAACAGGCCGATTACCTCGCGCACTTCCGAGCCGACTCGATCGTCCGCGACGCGGAGTGGATCCGGCGCGAGTTCGGAGGCGAGCGCTGGAGCGTGCTCGGCCAGAGTTTCGGGGGCTTCTGCGTGACGACCTACCTGTCACTCGCCCCCGAAGGGCTGCGCGAGGCGCTCATCACGGGCGGCATCCCCGCGCTCGGCTCCCGGATCGACGAGGTCTACGCTCGCACGTACGAGCGCGTGCTCGAGCGCAACCGCCGATACTACGAGCGCTATCCCGCCGATCGTGAGCGAGTGCTGGCGGTGCACGATCTGGTCGAGAGCGAGGCGATCGTCCTGCCTTCTGGCGACCGTTTGACCTGGCGGCGGTTCCGCCAGCTGGGCCAGATGCTCGGCATGAGCGACGGCGCCGAGCGGCTCCACTACATACTCGAGCTCCCGCCGAGATCGCCGGCGTTCCTCCACGACGTCGATGCCGCGATCTCCTTCACGCGCGACCCCATCTACGCGATCCTGCATGAGGCGTCCTGGGCGGACGGAGGCAAGACGCGCTGGTCGGCCGAGCGCATGCTGCCGGACGAGTTCGAGGCTCCGGAGCTGTTCACCGGAGAGCACGTCTACTCGTGGATGTTTTCCGACTACGCGGCGCTCGCGTCCCTCCGAGAGGCGTCGCAGCTGCTGGCCGACCGGGAATGGCCGCGCCTGTACGACGACGATGTCCTGCGTTCCAACGAGGTCCCGGCCGCCGCCGCGATCTACGCCGAGGACATGTACGTCGAGCGATCCTTCTCCGAGGAGACGGCGGCGCAGATCCGGGGTCTTCGGCCATGGGTTACCAACGAGTACGAGCACAACGGCATCCGTGCCGACGGCGACCGCGTGCTCGGGCGTCTCCTCGACCTCGCGCGGGGACGCGCCTGAGCTTCACCGACGGATGACTCAGTGGCGTTGCAGCCGCGCGCGGACGTCGCGGACGTAGAGGAATCCGACGGCGATTCCGCTCCCGATGCTCACGTAACTGGCGATCCGCGCCACGCGACGAAATGTGTCGTCGACAGCGTGAGCGCCAGGATGATCTGCGCGGCCGCGTCGGCGACGCCCGTCACGCCGATGACCGCGGTGAGCGTGGCGAGTGAGCGGCGGGCGCCGGGGCTGTCGAGGCTGGACGGGCCGTCCGTCTCCTCACCGCGCGCATGACGGGCTCTGGTCACGGCGACCACCAGCAGCGGGCGGTGGACGGCTAGGGAGATCAGGCATGCGAGTCCCACGGTGCCGGGAAACACCGCGCGGCGTAGTTCGAGCGGTAGGGCGCTGCCGCCGAAGGCGATCGAGAGGACGAGCGCGAGCGCGAACACCGTGAGGACGATCAGCCCGACCGGTTCGATCTTGCGGCGCGAGATCCCGTACGCGAGCAGCCACACGACTGGGATTCCATCGGTGATGGCGAGTGCCCCGGTGGCGTTGCCGAGAACGCCAAGCAGCGCAAAAAAAGACCAGCAGCGGTAGCACCAGGCCGGCGACCAGCCGGATCAGACGGCGCCGAGGTGACGGCGACGGCGTCACTTCACGATCGGAACCGGCCGCTGGCGTTGCGTTTTCGAGCGGCTGTTCGAGCCGCGCGTGGCGAGATCGAACAGTTCCGCGAACTCGTGGCCAAAATGCTCGAGGTCGAGCGCCGGCTCGTTCGCGAGCCGGCGGGGCACGGCGTCGATTGCCGCCCTGATCGCGGTCGCCATCACGAGCGGATCGAACTCTTTACGGAACTCGCCCGTCTTCTGAAAGCTCGCGAGCAGCTCTGAGAGTGACTTGACGGCGCCTTCCAGAGCCGCCGGGTCGACGCTGGGCTCGCCGTCGGCGCGCCGCGCGTTCCGCGCGATCTCGGCGATCGCGATCACGTGATTTCGATACCGCCCCATGAACTCGAGGTTCGACTCGATGTACGCCCGCAGCATCTCCGCGCCGCTCGACGCCGCGCGGATCCGAGGCTCGATGTACTCACGGCCCCGCGTCAGAACCTCGGCGACCACCTCTCGCATCAGATCGTCCTTGCCGGCGAAGTGGTAGCCGATGACGCCCTTGCTGATCCCGGCTCGTCCGGCGATCCGAGCCAGGGACGCTTGGCCGTAACCGAGCTCGGCGATCGTGTCGATCGCGAAGCCGACGATCTGCGCTCGTCGTGCCTCCTCGATGAACGAGCGGCTCGTTTGCTGAACATCTAGATTGGAATTTGTCCGCACGTCTTAAATGTACCACCGCCGGCCAGCGCGTCTGTATGTCTATCCGCGCGGTTCCGTGGCACATGGAGCCGTGGGAGGAGCGCTGCCGCGGTTGGCGAACATGATCGGATGCCGCGTCTTGCAACGATCGCCTACGTAGTGATCGGCGTGATCGTCGCCTCCCAGCACAGCTATTACGCCCATCTGGGGAGCCTGTCCCAAGTCCTCTCGGCTGTGGTGGCAACAGTGCTCTGGCCGCTGGCGCTAGTCGGGGCCAACCTCCACCTCAGCCTCGGCAATCTCTAGCGCGCGATCTTTTGGGCCGGAGTGCCGCCCGGCGAGAATTTTAGTCCACGGTGGTACCGGAGTGTTGGGCTTACGGGGTGCCGGCGAACTTCTCGCTTAACAGCCGGGACAGGAGGAGCAGTGAGCTCCGGAGCCGGTAGTGGCCCACGAGGTGCTGAGCCTCGCCGCCTTCCCGCAAGTACCGCTACCGGCGTTCGCGGCCAGCTTCCAAGGATTGAGTTTTTGGCAGTACGAGGTCAACTGCTGCAGAGCCACCCAGCCCAGCGTCGCCTGCGTCGGCGCGGGGAGCGGGCGCAAGTGACCGGAAGCGGTGACCCGATCCCGGTCGATACTCCCGACACCCGGCCGAAAGTCTAGTTCAACGATCAAATCGGCACCTAACCGTCCGAATCGGAGCGATCCCGATTTACACTCCTGTTATCGCATCATCGCTTAGCAAATCGGAGAGCTTGCGGCGAATGGCGAGGGACACTTACCGGGCGGTTGATCAGCCTCCCGACCTTGCCGGCAGGTTCAATCTCGGCCTCCTACTCGAGAAGCGGGGCGACGTTGCCGCGGCCGAAGACGCGTACCGAGAAGCCGACTCGCGGGGGCACGGCGCCGCGGCGGTGAACCTGGGTGTGCTGTTGGAGGATCGCGGTGACCTCCGCGGCGCCGAGGCGGCGTACCGCCGGGCGCAGAACCGCGGCGATCCAAACGGCGCGTTCAATCTTGGCCTGCTGCTCGAGGAACGCGGTGACATCGCGGGAGCCGAGCGCGTGTATCGCATCGCCGACGACAAAGGACAAGCGGCGGCAGCGTGCAATCTGGGTGCGGTCCTGGCGGCGCGGGGTGATTTCGATGGCGCACAGGCAGCGTTCGGGCGTGCCCTGGAAGGCGGCGATCCCTACGCCGTTGCCAATCTCGCGGCGTTACGGAGCACGCGCGAAGCCGCGGGGCAGGCTTCTGCTGCGGCTCCAGCGAGCCGCTCTGCAGTCGAGAGTCGCGCAGCCACAGCCCCCGCCCGTTTCGCATTCACCGAGCGCCCGGTCGGGCGTCGTCGTTTGCTGCCCACGCCGCGGACGGAGTCGCTGATCCTGGTGCCAACGGCGCTCGCAGTGGCCGCGGTGTTTGCGCTCGGATCCGCAGGGGGCAAGAAGCCGAGGCGAGCCGCAACCGCGTCGGCGGTCGCCGCTAGCACGCACCGGCCCACCGGCACGATCACGGCACCGAGCATGTCGGCGCTATCGAAGAGCATGCCGGCGCCACCAAGGAGCGTGTCGGCGCCACCAACCCCTCGTAGCGCCCACAAGGTCGCCGCTAAGAAGCATGTCGCCACAAGCCACAGGGCTCCGGCGCCTGCGAGAGCCTCCACTTACTTGAAGCGATCGGCCCCGGCCCCTCCGCCCCCAGTCTCGGCGCCCTCCGCTCCGCAGCCCACCTACGTGGCCGGCAGCGGGAGCACCGGCTCTGAGCCCAGTGCTGCTGCGGTGCTGCCCGCCCCGAGCAGGCTCGCTCCCGCCGCTCCCGTCACTGAGGTCTCCGCCCCGAGCCACCCGGCACCGAGCAGCGGAAACAGCGTCGCCACGTCCCGTCCGACCACGTCGAGGTCGACCGGAACCGGAGTCGCCGGCGGTGGGACAGGAGGTTCCTCGAATCGGAGCGGAAGCTCGCCAGGCGGTGGCGGTAGCGGAACCGTGAGCGGCGGCGGCGGCTAAGCAGTTCGTCCTCAGTCCGGGGCGCTGCCGCGCGCAAGCGTGCTCTCGCCAGCGCGGACGAGTTCCTCGAGCGCGGCGCGAAAACGTTCCGGATCGGGGAGGACCGCGTCGACGCGATTCGCGTGAAGGGCAGGGCGCGGAGATGATCGATGGCGGTCATGTCGGCTTCCCCCGCGCCCGCGTCTAGTTTCGCGATCCAGCACCAGTGCCTGTGAGTTCGGTTTGAGTTCGGTCGAGCGGTTGTGGGCGCTCGCGGTCGAGCCGATAAGAGTCTTCACGCACGAGGAGCCACTGCGCGGAGTGTGGAGATTCCGCGCGGTGGTGGACCAGCGCACCGTCGCCTGCATGCCGATCGACCGCCAGCACCGAAAAGCGGGAGAGATCGTCATGTTCGCTGCAAATTGCGGCAACTTGTCACAGCAGTCGCTACCCGTTTGGGCGCGAAGCCGGTAACGGGCGGCAGTGAGGGCTCCCACTACTGGGGGCATGATCTGGGGCGCGAATCATTGGGGGTCCCTCACTCCATTTCCTCGCCGGCGGTCTCCGACCCGCTCATTGCCCACGCGATCAGCGTCCGCCTCGTGGCGCTCCCCCTACTCCCCGTCGACCTCTGGGTGGCAGACGCCGTAGCGGGGGAAGTCGAGGCGGGTCTAGGGCATTCCCTGGCGGCGCGCCCGTGGATCGGCGGTGGCGCGACGGCCAACCTCCGCGCCATGCCCGCGGATCAGCCGCTGAAGGTGATCGTGATGTCGCTGTTGTTGGTGTTGCCGATGCTCGTCGACTTCACGCGACCGTGGGCGCCAGGGAACTTGCCTGTGCCGCCCGTGAGCGGGACAACCACGGTCGGCATCATGAAGCGCATTCGGGTATACAAAAACCCCGTCTCTATGCGGGGCTTCGTGGCTATACCGCTACCGGGATTCGAACCCGATAGCCCATCGTTGCGATCAATGGGAATCGAGTGTTTACAGGCGTTCCAGGGGGTCTCGGAGGGGTTCGTTTGCAAAAATTGGTCCGCGATTGGTCCGCGGAGCGAACGCGTCGTCGATCAGTTCGGACTCGCGCTCGCCGGGCATGTAGTCGGCGTAGATCTGGGTCGTGCGGATGTCCTCGTGACCCATCCATTCCTGGAGGGTGCGGAGGCTGACTTTCCTGAGGCCGCCATGGTCGTACCGAACGTGTGCCGGAGATCGTGCACCCTGATTTTGCGCACGTCGGCGCGGACCAGAGCTGCGTGGTAGTGCAGGCCGATGCGCGCGTGGTCGAGCGGACGGCCGGTGTGTGGGTGGGCGAGCACCAGGTCGCCGTCCTGGTTCCACACGGTGCGCTGGTGGTGCTCGTCGAGCTCGGTCACGAGCCGAGCGGCGAGCGGGATGCCGCGCTCCGACCCAAGCGACTTCGGCTTGTCGTACTGCCCGCGGACATACTCCCGCCGGACTCGAATCTTCATCGCGCGGTAGTCGATATCCGACCAGCGCAGCGCCCGCAGCTCGCCGAGACGCATTCCGGTCATCGCCGCGAGCAGGATCAACATGCGCAGAACGGGCCACCAGTCCCGGGCGGCCTGCGGCCCGCCGAACTCGCTGGTGCGGTCCTTCTTTCGGCTCGGCGGGAACGCGGCCACGAGCTCCTGATCCGACTCGGGCAGCGGTGTGGAAACGACGCGGTTGAGCTCGTCGTGGTTCAGGAACCGCAACGTCTTCGACTTTCGGACCTTCGGGAGCTCGGCCATCGCCGCCGGATTGCGCTCGATGTGGCGCCCGCGCACGGCGAGACCCATCACAGAGTGGAAAGTGCCGATGTAGTTGCGGATTGTCTTCGGCGCGAGCCCGGCGTTAGTCAGCCGGGTGACCAGCCGTTCGGTGTCGCTCTCGACGACCTCGGAGACGAGCATGTCGCCGAGCATGGGGTTGATGTGCTTGCGGAGATGCCCGGAGGCTGTTTCGATGTGACTGTTCTTGAGGTCGTCGCGGCGCATCCGTGCGATCAGCGCGTCTCCCATCTCCTTCACGGTGGGCGCTGCCCTGTTGCGGCTGCGCTCCCCGCCGATGTCCGCCAGCACCAACTCGCGGAGCTTCGCCTCTGCCTCCTTCTTTGTCAGCCCCTCCCGCCGACCAGAAGTGCGTGCGAGCCCGAGCTTGCGATGCGGCCGGCGACCGTCACGCGTGTGCCAGCGAGCCCACCAGCAGCCGTCCTTGCCGACGTAGAGGGTCCCGGTCCCGTACTCACGTTTGTCCCCCATGACCATGTCGAGAAGCATCGTAAATCACCGTTGCAGCCGTTCCTGCTCGGCGATCCACGCATCTAGCGAGGAACGGCGAAACCGCCAGAACTTCCCGAGGCGAATCGCCGGGATCTCCCTGCGCCTCGCCCGCTGCCTGACGGTGTAGGCGCTGATCTTCAGGACGGCGGCCGCGTCATTCGCGTCAAGCAGCGGATCAGCGACAGTCTGGTGGGCGTCGCGCGACCGTTCATGGGCGCGATCGAGCCGATCTGTCAGATCGAGATCGTTCATTGGTCGCTGAAGACCGCACCTACGGCGTACTCGGTCACGTCGTCCAGCGAGCGTCGCGGCTCACTCACCGGGAACAGCCGCCTGCGGCGCCGACGCCCCCACCCGCGTGTGCGGCCGGGCGTCCTCCACGAAGAACTCCTCGCAACGGCCGAGCGACGGCACGCCTCCTGCTGAGTCAGCGCGATCTGCCGAGACGGCTCCACCGTCGTGACGGCCGCCCCGTCCGAAACCGGCGCTACGGCCCGCCCCCGGCGCTGCGCCAGCCGAGCTCGCTGATCTGGGTGGTCACGACAATGCATCCCGTTTCAATCGCCGCTGGAAAGCACTGCCTTCTAGGTACAGCGTTTCCCGCCCTGAATCCCGATCTGCGCAGCCGCTTCCCGGACAATCGTGCGCGTTCGGTTGGCGATCGGCGATGACCTCCCTCCCGGCCGGCCGTGTGTCGTCAGGACCGACGCTCCCGCGACCGTCGATTGCCATCGCCAGTCTGGATGACCTGCTCGGCGGCCGCTGCTCGTGCCGCCTTCCAGCTCCCGTAGACGGCGGTCACCACGCCGGCGGAAGGCCAGTCGTCTGTGCTGAGGCGCTCGAGCGCCTCTCCCCCGCGCCGGCGTGCGTGCGTGCGCGACCAGTCGTACGACGACGGCAGCCGGCCGTAGCGGCGGCGCCAGTCGAGCATTGCCGCGACCACGCGCTCGCGGGTCCAGCGCCGCGCGATCGCGCCCGGGTGGCACGCCTTGCAATAGGCGTAGGCGTCCCCCTTCCCGTTCCGCGACTGGGTGTAGGCGCCGCAGCTGCGACACACGCCGACATAACGGGCCTTGACCGCCCGCGCCTTCTCGCCGGTCGGGTCATAGAAGTAGGCCTTGATCGTCGCGGGCGAGCGCCCGAGACGATCGGCGATCTGGGCAATCGACAGGCCCTCGGCTTCGCGGAAGTGGCACGCCAGCGCCACCGCCCGGTGGCGCTCTACAACACGGTCATAAGCCGGCGAACGTCGATCGGACGCCATGTCTCCAGGTATTCCGAGCATCGACATGTTCCCGGCCACCAACGTCGCCGAATGCCGCACTTACCGCGACTCCGGATGCCGCGGCCGCGAGCACTCCCGGCGGAACTAAGGACGTCCGCACGAGGCGGCTCCCGCATGTTCATGGGCGTTCGGTAGCCAGCCTTGAATCTCGCCGCGCTCCTGCGTGTCGTCCCGTGCGGCAGCGACGTGGGCGATGGGCTCGACGCCTGCACTCTTTCGGATTGCAGAAGAGCCCGTGCTAGCGAGGATCGCGCCGATTCCGCGGCCGGCAAGCGCCCTCCGGGCTGCTGTTCGCGCTGCCGAAGGAGAAGTCTTCGATCTCCGTCACCTCGGCATCGTCACCGGGAGACCGGCGCGCTGCTGCTCCTTGAGGGAGCGGGCGTCACGCGAGAGCGCCGGTCGTCTTCCGCAGCGGAGGAGCTTTCCGGCTGGGGTCAAGGCTTCCGCTCTCGCGGCTCGATCGTTTCCTGGGGGCATGGCTACGAGGAGACACCAACGCCTCGACGAGTGAGTCGCCGCCGACCGCCGAGGGCCGGCGCCGTAACGCCGACGCTTGCTCGACGCGATCGATGAGCCAACAGCGGCCACCACGCCGGCTGCCGCTTCGCCTGCGAGAGCGGTCATGCGTGCCGGCGCGAACGCGTCGCTGTCGGACATCGTCCCGAGCGCGAGCGAATCTCCAGACGGTCGGTCTGCGGTATCGAATAAGAGGTAGTCGCCGGACGCAGCGCGCTGCCGGATCGGTCGCAGAGCGAGAGCCCGCCGCCGGTCTCGGCGGGGCAGCCCGCCCAGTGTCTGGCCCTGCTCGGAACCGGCGGTCCCCTCCTTGGCTGTCGTCTCGCGGATCGGGCTGGCAGTTCGCGGGTTCGCTGCGCACACCCGCCGGCTGCGGCTTGGGGTCGGCCATGTTGCGTGGCTACGCCAGTCGCGGCAGCAACGTGGTTGACATTGCCCGCCTGGCGAACTAGGCTGGCCGCCGCTTTGCAGCGGGTCGGCGCCGGTGCCTCGATCAAACGGGTCTAGAAACGGGGGCCAGCAATGTATTTTTCCTGCACGCGTCGCGCGTTCGTGCAACCTCCCGGCGGGTCTCGAGCCTCGGTGATGAGCGGCGCCTTGGCGTTCCTCGTTGCCATCGCTGCCGCAATGCTCTTGCCAGGCGTCGCGTCGGCATGGGCGCACGGCACGCTGTATGTGTCCACGACGGGTAGCGATTCGGGCAACTGCCAGAAGCCGGCCCGTGCCTGCGCCTCGATCGGATATGCGCTCAGCCAGGCCTCGACCGGTTCTCGCGTGTTGGTCGGTCCCGGGACCTACCTGGAGTCGGCGAACCCCGGGGGCAGCGCGAACGTGATAACGCCCGGACTCTCCGGTGTCACGCTCACCTCGAACCGGGCATCGGGAGCTTCAGCCGCCAATACCGTGATCGACGCCTCGGGCGAACCCAACGGCGTCCTCGATCAGGCGAACAAGAGTACGGTCAGCGGCTTCACGGTCGAGCACGCGCAACTCGAAGGCATCCTGGTCGAGCCGCTGCCGAGCAGCTGGCCGGCGAGTCCAACTGCGAGCCCGGCAAACGTGTCGAAGGTGACTGTCGAGGACAACGTGGTGGAGCACAACGATCTGGCGTACGACACCACTGCGACCAATCCGTTTGCCGCATGCCCGACCTCGCCGACGGACGGCGACGATTGCGGCGAGGGCATCCACCTGCTCGCGACGACTTACTCTCGCGTGGTCGACAACAAGGTCGCGAACAACGTCGGGGGAATCCTCGTCTCCGACGGGGGTCTGCCTACAGCGACGGGCGGTCCGACTTCGGTGGGTCCTGCTGCCCACAACCTGATTGCGTTCAACGCCAGCACCGACAACGCTTTCGACTGCGGTATCACGCTCCCGAGCCACGACCCACGGGCGGTGGCGACGACGGGGCAACCCCAGCCGGGGTTGGCCGGTGTCTACGACAATCTCGTCGTGAGCAACGTCTCGAAGCACAACGGCGGAGCCGGCCTGCTCGACGCGGCGCCGTATCCGGGAACCGGGGCATACGACAACACGTTCGTCCATAACTTCGTCGCGGACAACGGCGAGGGCGGCTTCCAGTTGCACAGCCATGCCCCGCAGCAGGATGTCAACGGAAACCGAGTGATCGGGAACTTCTTCGGCACGAATAACACCGCGGGAGATACCGACTCCGGTGACCTGTCGACCACGGCGATCATCCTGTTCTCGGCGGTCGTCCCGGTCACCGACACGCGCGTCGTCGGCAACGTGATCGCCAACAACACCTACGGAATCTGGAGGACGGCGAACGTCGGCACAGCCGGGATCAAGACGAATCTGTTCTTTAACGTCGGCACGAACCTGTTCACACAACCCTGAGGTAGCTGCACACCCCGCGATCAGGCGGGTGAAGACGATCGGCAGCGGGAGCGCATGGAGCGCTCCCGCACCTCGTTTGCAGAAGTTTCGCACTACAGCACCGGTCTGCTCGCCTCTGCACGCGTTCATCTGTCGGCGCCGGATCACAGGCGCCAGCGACGGCCTTTCCGGTGCGCGAACGTGGTCCTGTCCCGGCGCCATCCCGCGCTCCGGACGCAGGACATAGCTGAGCAACAGTCAAGACAATTGCCGCCGATGTGGGTCGAGGCTTCCGCTCATACAGTGGACGGAATGTGGGGCGGCTCCCGAGGAAAGCACGAAGTCCGGCGTCGTGACGCAAGCAGTCGCGACGCGCAAGCGCCGCTGGTCGGGCGTAGCGGGAGAGGTCGGTCAGATGTCGCTTTGCGCTGATCCGCCGGCCTCCGGCCGGTTTGATTAGCACCTCCGCGACTCCCGCTCGGGACGACGACCGCCGGTCTCGACGACACCGCCTGGGACCCTCGCCGGATCGAGATTAGGCTCCAGGGCCAGCATCCACAAGACGCTTTCGCAGGCGAAACGCCCGCGTGTTCGAGGAAGCCATCGTGAGCTCAGACGACCGCCGTCGCATGAAAGGGGTCGCGCGCGCCCGGCCAGGGCGCGCTCGTGGATTACGCCTATACCGATCACCGAGGTCTGGTGACCGCTTCGTAGCGGGATCGGTAGCGTTGACGCGAGCAGATCCTGGCTAACGCCGCTTGCTTTGAATCGTCGGGGCGGACCATGATCGCGGCGCTATACGCGCCACCCGAGGTAGGCGAGTTCCGCAAGCGAGCGTCTACGGTGCTCGCTCGATCGGCGAGACGCTAGCGCAGCTCAGGATCGAGCCGCACGGATTCAACAGGCGCCGGGCGGATACGAGCGGCGGTCATGCAACGACGGCCGCGGAGAATCTCGTCGGCGAGCTGCCTCTCGTGCCAGTGGCAGGTGGCGCCAGTGCCGCCCGTGCGTCGGGCGCCTCAGGCCGCAAGGCGGTGATCAGCGCGATGACGACAGCGAGGAGCGAGATGACGAGCGTCGCGTACGCCACGCGAAGGGCTCGCGCGGCGGACTCAGCCTGGTCGCGCTGTTGCCGTTCTCTGACCCCGGCGGCGAGCAACGCGAGTTTCAGGTCGGGTCCCAGCTTCGCGAAGTCGTCGAAGCCAGGCCAGTTCCCCGGTTCGAGCATATCTGCGATCGCTCGGTCGAGCTGTTCGTCGTCAAGCTTGAAGGGAAACCCGATCGGCACGCCCGGCACAGCCTGAGATCCTCACTCGATCCGCGGTCGTCCCGAGGTTATAGTCGCCGACCCGGCAACCGCTCGAAAGCACGACGGGTCTGCGATCTGGCGAGCGGTGTGAAGCCTCCCTCGTCTTGGCACACACCGACGAACGCATGAGCATGGGTCCACGGGAACAGGTCAACGTGAAACGCCCGACTCGGCGTCCCGTCCGTGTGTCAGCGGGGCGGCGGCATGCAGCCGACCAAAGACGACAGACCTCCTGACCCGTGCCAAGTGCGGGCGAACCACGTTCTGAAGGCGCTGACCATCTGGGCGGTCCCGGTGATTGTCGGCTCGATCATGCTTCGGATCGGTCGTTGACCCAGTCACTCGTCTGCATGGATCAGTAGCCCTCTATCGGCAGACTACTATTGGGCCAAGGGACGAATCTCGGGCTTAACCGGGACTGTAATCACCGTCGGCGAGTCGGCTCCCAAGGCCGCCACGAAAGCCTCCCTGACTTCTGTCTTTGATTTCGCCACGATTGCCCGACAACCGAAACCTTTGGCGGTGCTTGGAATATCAAGACCGGGAAGGTCCATCCCCGGTGCCTTCGGCGCGTGTTCAAGGACAGCGAAGTCCTTCAGGACTCCGTACTCGCCGTTGCGAACAACAACGAATAACACCGGCAGGTTGTGTTGTACGGCGGTATAGAGGCACTGGATTGAATATTGAAACGCGCCGTCGCCAATTACAGCGACCACCGGCCGCTTGACTCCTTGGGTCTTGAGAGCCAGGGCGACACCCACGGCAGCGGGAGCTCCCCAGCCAAGGCCGCCGCCGGCGAACGAATAATATGACCCTGGCGCAGTGATCGCCCAGACGTTGAGCAGTTCAGTCACATTGGATGTTGACTCGGTTACGAGGATCGCATCGGCAGGCCGAGATTCGGCGAGGGTGGCGAATGCTTCATCTGCATACAACACGTCTCCCTCGCTGGAAACCTTAAGGGGAGAGGAGTCGCACACTGGGCCATTCCCGCTTGGTGTTCTCCGGAACCAGATCGATCAACGCCTCGAGAGCCAAATGCGGATCGCCAAGCATGCTGTCGCCTACAAATGCCGTTCCTGCTTCGGTGGGGTCCGAGGTGATTTGAAGCAACTCAGTTCCATCTGGAAGATACGATCCGGCAACGTAGGGGTAATACCGGAAGACCTGCGCTCCGACGACTATCGCGAGGTCGAATCCGCGCAGCCGCTCGGACGCCGGGCCGATCGCTGGCGGAAGACTTCCTTGAAACTGCTGGTGGGTAACCGGGAACGAGATTCTTTCGGTAAAGGGTGAGAACAGTACGGGGGCCTGAAGTTTCTCAGCAAACCTTACGCCGACGTCCCACCCACCCGCCTTTTCGAGGCCTGGGCCATAGATCAGTACCGGATTGCGAGCACCGCCGATCTTGTCGGCGAATATCTTTACTCGCTCGGGATCTGGAGCGACTCGAGTGCTGACGGTTCTCACGACGGCGCTGCCCAAGGCAGGCTTGTCCCAGTCGTCCAGCGGAACCGAAATAAATACGGGGCCAGCCGGAGGCTGAAGCGCTGTCGCGTAGGCTCTCATGACGGCGGCCGGTACGTCCTCGGCTCGCACGGGCTGATAGGACCATTTCACCCAAGGTTTAGGAAGCGTTGTTTCGTCAACGTTGGTCAGGTACACGTCGCCCACCAGCATTTCCCGGGTCTGCTGACCACCCAGGATGATTAGCGGGGACTTGTTCATGTAAGCCCCAGGAATGTTGCCCATACCATTGCCAACACCGGCAAAGGTATGGAGATTCACCAAGGCTGGCTTTCCCGTTGCCTGCGCATGTGCGTCAGCCATCGCGACAGCGGAAGCTTCCTGCAAGGCCAGGATGTATTGAAAATCTGAAGGAAAATTCTTGAGGAAGGGCAACTCGGTCGAGCCAAGGTTCCCGAATATCGTAGTCAGGCCAAGTCGCCTCAGGAGATCGTATGTCGCTTCCTGGACGCTGAAGAAAGGGTCGTTGCTCGCTTTGAGGGTCGTGGTAGCCATGAGGGCTCCTTTCTTGATCTCTTCAGACGGTGCGCCTGTGTGCGGCGGATCAGCGGGCGTGGCGGTGGTCGTAGGGCTGGCTGGCCCAGAGGTTTAGTTGACACTGGCCGGTTGAAGGTTGGCTCCGGCTTCGGTTCGCGGTGCCGTGCGCGGGGCGCGGCCGTGCAGCAGCAGTCCGGTTATGACCGCGCCCGCGGCGAAGAAACCGGCCGCCCACCAGAATCCGGTGGTGTAGCCGTGCACGGCGGCGTGCGCGAGTACGCTCGGGTTGGGGTGCTTGCCGGCGAGGTAGTGCCTGGTGGCGGTCGCGGCCAGGGTGCTGAGCAGCGCCAAGCCGAGCGAGCCGCCAACCTGGGTGTTTGCGCTGACCAGCCCGGAGGCGACGCCGGCGTCACCGGGCTCGACTCCGCGGATCGCGAAGTCGTACGCGGGCGCGTACACGAGGCCGAGCCCGACGCCGGCCAGGAGCAGCGCGGGGAGCAAGTCCGCGGCGTACGTTGAGTCAACACCAAGCTGCGTGAGCAGGCCCATGGCGATCGCGGTGAGCGCCATCCCTGAGGCGACGACCGGTCGGGGGCCGGTGCGGGGCACGATCCGCGCGTCGGCGATCGCGGCGGCGATCACCACGGCTACCGACAGCGGCAGGAACGCCAGGCCGGCCCGGGTCGGGGGGTAGCCCTTGGTCTGCTGCAGGTAGTAGGTCATGAACAGATACACGCCGAAGGTGCCCAGGCCGGCGATGCCGATGGCCAGGTAGGACCCGCCGCGGTTGCGGTCGAGCACGACCCGCAGCGGCAGCAGCGGGTGCGCGGCGTGGAGTTGGATCGCGACGAACACCGCGAGCAACCCGGCTCCGGCCGCCAGGAACCCGACCGTCGTGGAGGATCCCCAGCTGTGGTTCTGGGCGTGCGCGAAACCGTACACGAGCGCGAACAGGCCGGCCGTCGCGGTCAGCAACCCGGGGACGTCGATCGGCTCGCGGGCCGAGCTCGCGTCGCGGCGCAGAAGTGCGACCGCGCCGAGCGCGGCGACGGTCGCGAAGGCGGGGTTCACGAGCAGCGTCCAGCGCCAGGACAGGGACTGGGTGAGCACACCGCCGAGCAGGAGCCCGATCGCGGAGCCGGCGCCGACGATCGCTCCCCAGATCCCGAACGCGGTCGCGCGCTCGCGCGGATCGGTGAACGTCGTACTCACCAGCGATAGGGCCGCGGGTGCCATCAGCGCGGCGAACACGCCCTGCAGCCCGCGCGCCGCCACCAGCATCCCGAAGCTCTGCGCCGCGCCGCCGACCGCCGACGCGGCGCCGAAGCCGGTCGCGCTCGCCACGAACAGCCGCTTGCGGCCGAACAGATCGCCGATCCGCCCACCCGCGAGTAGCAGGCTGCCGAATGCGAGCGCGTACGCGGTCACGATCCACTCCCGGCTGTTGTTGGAGAAATGCAGCGCCCGCTGTGCCGAGGGCAGCGCGATATTGACCACCGTGATGTCGAGCACGATCATCAGCTGTGCGATCCCGAGGACCGCGAAAATCCACCAACGCCGCGCGCTAACGGCGTCCCCGCCCTCCCCGCCGTCGGTTGCGCCTGCGCCAGGTGATCCTGTTGCTTGCTCGGGCATTCGAAGCTCCTTCCCGTTCGTCGTCGATGCGTGAGGTGCTGCGGGCTCCGCCCTCGCGATGCGAGTGCGCCTCACAAGAGCGACCGTTCTTGAGACATGGGTGGGTGTGGTAGTTGCCATGACCGCATTCTTGAACCGCGATCATGCAGTCGCAACGCAAAGTTTGCATGCGACTTATCTGTTGTTTTGATATATTCGGTGGTCGTGGAGCTGCGCCAGCTCCGGATGTTCGTGGCCGTCGCTGACGAGGGCAGCTTCACGCTGGCAGCAGACCGCCTGCACGTCGTGCAGTCCGCGGTGTCGGCCGGTGTGCGGACCTTGGAGCGAGAACTCGGGGCGACGCTGTTCGACCGGACGACGCGCCGAGTTCAGCTGAGCGACGCCGGCCACGTGCTGCTCCCCCAGGCGCGCCGGCTGCTGGCGGCCGAAGTGCTGGCCCTGGACCTAGTCGGAGAGGTCCGCGCGGGCCTGCGCGGGTCGATCACGATCGGGACGATCCAGGCGCAGGCGATGCGTAGCATCAGCGTCGCGAAGCTGCTTGCCGAGTTCCATGCCCACCATCCGGCGGTCCAGATCAGCGTCCGACACACGGGAACATCCGCCGAGATGGCCGAACAGGTCAGAGACGGCCGCCTAGACCTCGGCTTCATCTCGCTGACCAACGAACAAACACCGGGACTCGACCTAACGCGACTGACCAGCGAAGTGATGCTGCTCGCCACCGGCCCCCGGCACCGGCTCGCCGGGCGCAAAGAGATCGATTTGACCGAGCTACAGGACGAACCGTTCGCCGACGGCCCCCCGGGTTGGGGATTGCGCATGGCTTCCGAGCGGGCGTTCTCTCTTGCGCGGGCTGATCGAAACGTCGTCTTCGAGATGAACGACCTCGCGAGCCTGATCGATTTCCTTCGCGAAGGCCTTGCCGTGGCGCTCATTCCACGATCGATCGCGGAGCAAGCCCCCGAGATCTCGCTGATCCCGATTCGACGCCACGCGCCAACCCTCAACACCTACCTGGCCGAAGCCAAGGACCGCCGCGCCACGACGGCGACAAACGCACTGCTCGAGGTGATCCACCGGTACGTAAACACCAGCAAGAGCCGTCAACGGACGCCGGCTCACGCCCGCTGACGCGCAGCGAGCGCCGACATCCCGGCTACCCGTCGAGCAGTCGGCCCAGCAGCTCGATCCCGTGCTCGCGGCCGGCCGCCGCGAGCGCCTACATCCGCCCGCCGTGAGCGGCTCGGGCACTTCGGCCGGGCGACTCAGCGCGCGCATGAAGCGCCCGAAGTCGCCGTGGGTGCTCGTATGAGCCAGCGGACTCCCCCCGCCCAACCGCAGTAGTCAGCGTCAAGGCGACTCGGCGGCGGAGTTCGCGGTCGGTTGCAAGCGACGCGCCGCTGCTACATCGCAGGCGAACCACCAACGCCGACGGCGCGCGTGCCGCTGATTCTCCCGACGAGGACGAGGAGTGCGGCATCACTGCCGCCTTCACGAATTAGGGGCAGTAACGGGGACCGCTGTAACGACGCTCGAGACTTCCGCACCCGGACAGGAGCACGCGCCACCGGTCGCCCGCGCCGGCGACCGCTTTCAGCATTCGACGGGTATGGATGCGTGCTTGCGATTCGGCGACCTTCCCGTCCGCGGCCCGCGCGGGCTCAGCGTTGCCGTCGGCCAAGGAGAGCAGCCACGCGGGCGTCCGGCGATCGCGTGGCTGAGGCTGTCCGATACCGGCAGCGAAAGCGCTGCCGGCGCCGCTGCCGCTCCGCTGCTTGCAGGGTTTCGTCGCCTGGCTAGCACCAGGCGCACCGAGCTCCGCCGTGGACTGCTCGCGGTGGCCATGCGCGCTTCCCGCGCATTGGGGGGAGGACTCGAATACGGAGAGAAGGATCGTCCTGAGTTGAAAGCAGGTCCGCTCGTGGCTGTTGCAGCGCAGGGAGCAGGTGCGCGTGAGCGGGCGGTGCGACTGCGTATCGCGGTCCGCCTCAGCTTTGGTCGGTCGCGTGCGTCGCTTCTATGGGGTCGACGGTGGCTGCCCAGCTGCCGAGGAGCTTCAGTGTTTCTTCTGAGCGCGAGGCCGGGCTCGGCTGTGTAGGTGAACAGCGTCAGGCCGGGGTCGGCCGCGAGGTCGAGTCGGTTGTAGGTCAGGCGGAGGTCGCCGACGACGGGATGGCAGAAGTGCTTGACGCCGGCGTTGTGAAAGCGGACGTTAGGCGTGGCCCAGCGGGTGCGAAACGCCCTGCTTTGCGTTGCGAGTTCGGCGACGAGGTCTGAGAGTTCGCGGTTGGAGGGTCCCGACCGGCAGCGGAGCGCAGGATGGCGACCGACTCGCTCGCGACGCGGTCCCAGTCGCCGACTGTCGCCTCGGCCCGTGGATCGAGGAATGCGAACCTGGCGGTGTTGACCGGCCGCACGGGTCCGTCGTAGAGCTCGGAGTACAGCGCGAGTCCGAGTTGGTTGGCGGCAAGGATGTCGATGCGCTCGTTGCTCACGAACGCGGTGGCGCCGGTGATCGCGTCGAGGGTCCATTGGACCTCGGGCCGGACGGATTGCTTGGCTCGGCGCCGACGAGGCCGCGCAGACATTGGATGCGCGGCGCGGGCGAGGTCGAACAGGTGAGCCCGTTCGGCGTCGTCGAGTTGAAGCGCCCGAGCCGGGAGTATCACGAGGTTGGCGGTGCATACGTCAAAGACGGAGAGATCTGCGGTGCGCTCGGAATCCGCGTCACCGATGGTTCACAACTCGACGATACGCTCCGACACCGCCGCGGCACACCCGGACCGGCGCTGATCGAGATCGTCACCGACTCAGACCTGATCTACGCGCTGGGCGAAACCGCCCGGCCCGCTGGGAGAACGCCCAAAATCACGGACCTACCACCGATGAGGAGATGATCGATGGCGAATCTGACCGAACAACACGAGCAGCTGGCAGCCGAGTCGAAGTGGGACTTCTCCGACCTGAGCGCGCTGTTCATCAATTGCACGCTGAAGCGCTCGCCGGAGGTGTCGAACACGCGCGGTCTCGCGGATCTCGCGGTCGCGATCATGGAGCGCAACGGGGTTTCCGTCGAAGTTGTTCGGGCGGTTGACCATCAGATCGCGACCGGGGTGTATCCGGACATGACTGAGCACGGCTGGGATCAGGATGACTGGCCGGCGATCTTCGAGAAGGTGATGGCCGGGACATCCTGGTCTTGCTCTCGCCGATCTGGCTCGGTGAGAAGCCCTCAGTCTGTACGCAGGTGATCGAACGGCTTTATGGCAACAGTCATCTCCTCAACGAGGCTGGCCAGTGCGGCGTACTACGGCCGCGTCGGTGGCTGCATGATCACGGGCAACGAGGACGGGGCCAAGCATTGTGCGATGAACATCCTCTACTCGCTGCAGCATCTCGGGTACACGATCCCTCCGCAGGCAGATTCGGGCTGGCTAGGTGAGGCCGGGCCTGGCCCGAGCTATCTCGATCCCGGCTCCGGCGGACCCGAGAACGACTTCACCAATCGCAACACCACCTTCCTCGCATGGAACCTCATGCACCTCGCGCGGATGCTCAAGGACGCTGGCGGCATCCCCGCGCACGGGAACCAGAAGAGCCTGTGGGACGCCGGCTGCCGATTCGACTTCGCCAACCCCGACTACCGCTGACCCGAACCGTGACGGGCAACCACCGCGCATTCGTCGACTGCGAGGTTCACCCCGGATGAGTCAGCTGACATGACTGAACGCGACTTGCGCGTAGCTCCTCAGCTTGGATCGAGCTGCGCGGCGGCTGGTGCGAGGAGGATGATTCGCTCGCCGGCGTGGAGTTCGGTGTCGTTGCGAACGGGAACGATCTCGTGTCCCTCGCCGATGGCGACGATCAGGCTTCCGGGCGGCCAGGCGACGTTGCCCGCGCGGCGGCCGAGCGCGGGCGACTCGGGGGTGATGGTGATCTCGACGATCTCGTAGCCGCTGAGCGGTGTGCTGGGCGTGTGGGCGAGGGTTTCGGGGTCCTGGGCGGCGAAGTCGGCTGCGATGGCGCCGTGCTCGATCTCGGCGGCGGAGGCGCTCATGCTGGAGGCGAGCGTTTGGAGCACGTCCTGGCGGGTGATCCAGCCTTGGAGGTGCCGCCGGTCGTCGGAGACTACGGGCAGCCCGTCGTGGTCGTACAGGGTGAGCTGCCGTAACGCCTGTTCAAGTGTCTCGTCGCCGAACAGCTCCTGGGGTTTGCGCGTGTCGGTTACCGGGCCCGCCACGCGTTCCCACAGCCCATCCGGGATCGCGTCGCGTTCGCCGCCGGGCTCCGGTGATCGGAGGAGCCGTGCGTCGCCTTCGGGTTGTGGAATGGGTTGCATGACATCCGCGACGGTCAGCCTCTGTAGCAGATTGGTCGTTCTTGGCCGCTCGATGTCGATCCCGCGGCGCAGTAGCTTCGTGGTGTAGATGCTGCCGTAGGAGAGCTGCTTTGAGACCGCGGCCGCGATCCCGCAGGCGAGCATGATCGGGAGGGTGAGACCGAAGTTGGCGGTCATCTCAGCGACGCTCGCGATCGCTGTCAGTGGGGCCTGCGCGGCGGCTGCGAAAACTCCGCCCATCGCGACCACTGCGTACATCGCGGGCGGGCCGATCGCGGGCCCGAACAGGTGGTGCGCGACGGTGCCGAACGCCAGCCCGAGCATCGCGCCGATGAATAGCGAGGGGGCGAACACCCCTCCCGAGCCGCCGATCGAGAGGGTCAGGCTGGACGCCAGGACCTTGCCGAGCATCAGGATGACGACGAACCATAGGGCGTACTGGCCGGCGAGCGCCTTGCCCATCACCGGATAGCCCACCCCATACATCTGTGGGAGCGCGAGCAGCACAAGGCCGAGCGCGACGCCGCCGACCGCCGGCCGCGCCCATTCCGGGCGGCCCTTCCAAAGCTCGTCGGCGAAGTCCTCGAGCCAGTACAGGAAGGTCTTGAAGCCGACGCCGATCAGTCCAGCGGCGAGCGCGAGAACGGCGACGAGCAGGTAGGCGCTGTCGTTTGCCAGAACGAGCTCGTGGGGCACTTGGGTGAAGAACGGCGCGGAGCCGAAGAACACGCGGCTGATGACATCGCCGGTGACCGCCGCGAGGCTGGTTGCGAACAGAGCGTCGAGCGAGAACTCGCGCAGCACGATCTCAAACCCGAAGAACAGCCCTGTGACCGGCGCGTTGAACGTCGCGGCGATCCCGCCCGCGGCGCCGCACGCAACGATGATCCGCAACCGGTTCTCCGACACTCGCACGAGCTGCCCGAGCGTCGAAGCGAAAGCCGATCCGATCTGGACGATCGGCCCTTCGCGTCCCACCGATCCACCAGTGCCGATGCAGATCGCCGAGGCGAGCGCCTTGACGATCGTCACTTGTGGGCGGATCCGCCCGCCGTTCTCGGCGACCGCGAGCATCACTTCCGGCACCCCGTGGCCACGGGCCTCCTTCGCGAAACGCTGGATCAAAGGCCCGTACAGCAGCCCGCCCACGACCGGGATCACGAGCACGAAGAAGATCCCGAGCGCCGGGAAGTGCAGGCTCGGCGCGTGGCCCTGCTGGCCGAACCGCGTATAGCCGGTCGCGAGCCACGTGAACGCGTAGATCAGCTCCCTGAACACGGCCGCGCCCAAGCCCGCGCCGGCGCCGACGATCAGCGCCAGCACCGCCAGGCCGAGCCGGTTACCCCCCAACCACGCCGACACCGAGCGGAACACCGAGCGACGGGCCAGAATTGGCCCCGCGGGAGCCACAGACCTAGAAACCGCGTCGCTGGATCCGTCGCAAACCGCGTCGCTGGATCCGTCGCGCGGGCGCTCAGCAGTCACCGATCAAACGTCCCAGCCCAGCGACCAGTCCTGCTCGGGGACCTCGCCGGCCGCCTCCGCGAAAGCCCGCAGAGCGTTTACCACTGGTCGGCGGTGCGCGTTGGGCATCCGCTCCACGATCGTCGCGATCTCTGCGCGGCGGCGGCGGCTCACCTCCGCGACCAGCTCACCCCCGGCCGCCGTGAGCGAGACGCGCACCCCGCGGCGGTCGTCATTCGCCCGCCGCCGGTGCACTAGACGCTTGCGCACCAGCCGGTCGCACATCCTTGTAGCCGTTGAACGGTCCACCCGCAGTGCCGTTGCAAGGTCAGCGGGTCGCTGCGGACCTCGCGCCGCCAGCTCGATCAGCACCCGGTATTGCGCCAGCGTCACGTCCGCAGCCACGTTCGCGAGCGAGCGAGCGGCCACCGCCACAAGCGCGCGGCTCGCCCCGAGAACCGCAACGACGAGCTCATCCCCATCATTCTCCGCCGGGCCGCGCTTGGGTGTGCTGGTAGCAGACAGAGAGTGCATACTACCATTATTGCATTGAGCAACCACATCTGGCGCCCACCTGCTGTTCATCACCCTCGCGATCCTGATCCTGAACTTCTATCCGGTGACGGCGGTGATGATCGTGATGCTGGCACTGCTCAACGACGGCGCGATGCTGTCGATCGCCTACGACAAAGTCCACTACAAGCATCAGCCCGAAGCATGGGACATGCGCCTGGTCCTCGGCATCGCGACCGTCCTCGGCATCGTCGGCCCCGTCGCCGCGTTCGGCCTGCTCCTCCTCGGCGACCAGGTATTCGGCCTCAACCATGCGCACCTCCAGACGCTCATGTACCTGCTGCTGTCAGTGGCGGGAAGCCTGACGATCTTCCTGACCCGCACACGCGGCCCGTTCTGGTCCATCCGCCCCGCCCGCATCTTGGTCATCGCCGTGCTCACAGCGGAATCCGTGGCGACGCTGCTGGCGGTCTACGGGATATTCATGACACCCATCGGCTGGGGCCGAGCACTGTTCGTGTGGGGCTACGCGCTCGTGTGGTTCCTCGTGACAGACCGAATAAAGCTGCTCGCATATCGGATCCTCGATCCAGTCAGCAACGACACGCCACCGGCCTGACACCGCAGCTCGACACCCGACCGTCGGTCCTCGAGCGAGCCTAGATCTTGTGGATCGCCCCACCTTCCGCCTGCCTGCCTTTCGGTCGGCAGTGGCTCAGATGAGAGGTAATCTGCCGGACTGGGGTTCCGACCACAAGTCTGCGAAATCCAACGCTAAGCGTTAGTCGCCACTCAAGTCGAGATGCCGCTGGAGAGCCGTTCGAGCGTCCAAGGCGGACCGCTGGAGGTCGTTGGGGACTGAAGCGAGACGAGCGCCACGCCGACGCCTCCTCCGGTGGGGCGGCGGTGGTCGGCGCGTCTGCTGGGGGCCGGCGGCGAGCCGACCCAGCAAGCACGAGGCCGCGTCGAAGGCTGCGGCCGTTTTGGAAGAACCTTCAGGGTGAGCTGAGCTGACGGTCCATTCCCTGTAGATACGGGTTTTGGGCCCAGCCAAGCAGCGCCTGGATGTTCGGCGACCCAACCGCTGACGACATCTGGGCGCTCGCAAGAGACCGCCACGACGGGATCAGCCGCACCGAGGCCCGCGACCTGTTCGGCCGCAACAAGAAAGGCCGCGAGATCGACCGCGCCCTCGGCGCGCTCGAAGACGCAGGCCGGCTCGCTCGCCGAGCCCACACCGACGGCCACGCCCGACCCGCCGAGCTCTGGATCCCGAAGTCGCCAAGCGCTCCCGGTTGAGCCTGCGTTCCGCGCTCTGCAGCACACGGCAACGCCGGCGAAGTGCCCACCGCAGTCAAGGCGGGAGCGACAGAACGGCTTGCGTGCTGACATGTTGCGCCGCGTCGCCTCAGCGTCGAATGTCCCAACGGCGCCTCTCGATGAACGCAGCCGACGCAATGCTTGCGACCGCGACGATCAATACCGGGGCGAGGAAGGCTAGATGCGTCCACGTGCCCCAGATCCCGTCCGGGACTCCAAGAAGCACAGCGAGCGCGACCGCCCACGCACCTGCGGTAGCCGTCCGCGCCCAGCGGCCCGTGAGCAGTCCGCAGCACGGTCCCGCAATCAGAAACCAAATCAGGATCACGTGATGCCCGAGCAAAGCGTCCGTAGCCGCGATGACCGAAGTGATCGCGAGCGCGGTGCACCAGATCGTCGTGATCGGCCACCCGGCGATAAGGGATGAATCCCGCGCCGGCGGGAGGTCCGGTCGGGCCCGTCCATTCGATATCGCGGGCGTGCTGCCCCGATTCGGGTCCGAACCGTGTAACAACGCGATTCCAGCGATTCCGCGGTCGAGATCTCGCAGGGCCTCCCCCGAGCCACGACCGGCCCTGAGCCGGCGGTTTGCTCGCCGGCCGGTGTGGCGGATCATCCAGGCTGCCGCCCCGATCCCGGTCGCCGCGGCTAGAGCGGCGCTGACGCTCATCCCGACCGGTGATGAGTACGCGCTTGCGAGCACCATCCCGACAAACGCCAGGTACGCGCAGATAATCAGCGCGCCGTGCCAGCGGCGCAGCCCACGGCCCACATAAGCGCACCCGAGCGCGAACGCAGTCAAACCGAAATACCAGGCGGCCACAAGCGTCGCGGATCCCGACGACCCTCCCAATCCAACGATCGTCGCCGGCAATAGCAGGCCGGCCCCGACGTTGAGCGCATTGCTATTCATCGCTGTGCTCAGCGTCGCTGTGCTCCTCCCTCGCGCCGAGAGATACACCGCCGCGACAGCGTTCGGAAGGCTCGTAACAGCGGCGAGAATGAGCCCGCCTACGACGATCTCCGGGATCGCGTTCCGCGCCCCGAGCTTCGAGGCCGACTGCTCCATCGCGAGGCTGGCGCCAACCACCACAAGCACCGCGATCGCCGCCACGACCCCGTCCACCGCCCGACCACGCTGCGGATGGATCGCAACCTCGAGCTCAAGCTCCTCCTCCACGATCGCGTCCGTCAGCCAGCTCACCCACCGCGCAGGCAGGCCCATCCGTCGAAGTCGATCGCGGCGCACCCCGAGAACCACGGCGTACGGCACCAGCACGCACAACACCAGGAACAGCCCAACCGCCGGTGTGAGCAGTCCGATAATCGCGCCGACGCACACCGCCGCTACCCACAGGGCCACAGCCCCCTCCATCACAATCACCCGCCGGTGCAGCGCGATCCCACCGGCGAGAACAGCACTCAGCCCGAGCAGCGCCGCCAAGTTGAACACGTTCGAGCCGATCACCACCCCCGCCCCGATCCGAGCCTGATGCCCGGCGAGCGCGGTCACCGCGGCCGTGATCTCCGGGGCGTCGGCCGCCAACGCAGCCAGCATCCCCAACAGCGCCTCAGACAGACCAAGCCGAGCGCCAACCCTCTCCAGCCTCGACACCAGAACCCAGCTCGACCCGAGGCTCAACATCGCGCTGACAACGAAGACAACGATCAGCGGCCCGTCGGACACCCCCTATCCGCCCCTGTCCTGCTCACACCAGCAACGCTCACGCGGACGCCCAACGAACTGCGAGTTGTACAGCTTCCGGGTCATCACACGGCCTCCCAGTCAGGGCACGCCGACCAGACTTCCCGGCACTCCACGTGCAAGTCTAACGACGACCGGCGACCCGCCCGCACTACCAGGGCGACCAGCGACCAGCCATCGGCCATGACCGCCGACCCGAACACCACCCGCAACGCCACCCGCAACGTCGCCGCCGCACGATCCGACACCGCGTCCCTCAGGACAGGTTCCCGGCGGCGATTCGCGCCCCCTGTCGCCGGCCTCACGTCCGGCGCAGCAGAATAGCCGGGATCCACTCCGACGCACGAACGTCCGCGCCGATCGGACCGATGCGCCCGAGACCTAGAACGGGATCGCCGCCATTGGCACCTCGTCGAGAACGAATGCCTGCTGCAAAGAGTCCGCGATCAACGCCTGCAATACCGCGTTCGCATTGGCGCCCTCCTCCTCCGGCCCGCGCTCGACCAGGTTGGCGCGACCGCCGGCGGCCAGAGGAGCGTCAGTCACTCTCACGACCCCGTCCACCCGCTGGCCATACAGCACACGATCGCCGCGCCTCACCGAATACCCCGCCAGCTCCACGCGCCCGCCTGTCCGCGCCCTGCTGCCTTCACGAAGTCACACTCATGACCGCGCTTCACAATCCGTCGCTACTCGCCCAACCAGCGCGCGCCGGTCGTTCTGTCGTTCTCTCCCACGTCCTCCCGCCACACTCCGGCGACGAAACGACACCTGTCGTCCTCGGCACGAGCCCTGGCCGACACTAGAGCGACCGCTCCCCCGGCAGAAAGCGCACGACGCCCGTCGACTCGCTGGCCATACAGCACGCGCTCGCCGACGGCGGACGCTCTTATCTCGCGAGCTTCACACGCGCTCCCCGACCGGGTCTCGGCGACGGTCGGGGTCATCATGACCGCTGGCTCGAGGCTGCGATAACTGCGAACCCGCCCGGATACTCGAACTGCCGGAATACACATGTGTGCTCCTTTGGTCGCGGCGCTCTGACGAGGTCCGCGTCAGCGGACCTTCATTGCCATCCAGCCGGCGCGGACCGGCAGTCAACCGCGGCCCGACAGGGCCGAGCGAAGCGAGTCGCGAAGCGGCGCCCGTGACGGCCGAGGAGCGGAGGATACGAGGACAGAACTATCTGGGCACTACTGACGCGGCGGGCTGATCGGCCAGGAGCACCGTGCTCGGCGGGCTTTGGGCCCGCGTCGTGACCGTTGGCCACTCGATGACCTCATTGAGCTAGTCGAGATTCCTCGAGGTCCAGTTCGTGTTCGATCCGCCGCAGGGACTGGGCGGAGATCTGGCCTCGCCGGCGGAGGTACGCGAGTCGGCGGCGCTCCACGCCGATTAGCTCCCTGCGCAGCTCGCGGATCCGGCGGGCGGCCGCGGCGTCGTCGCCGCCGGCCGGGTTCCCGTCGGCGTGCGGCTCGAGGCGATGAATTCGTAGCTCGTAGGTCGTTCGGAGTTGGTCCACGACTGGTTCTGCCAGTTGTTCGCGTTCGGCTAGGTCCTCGATGTGCTTGAGCGCGGCGTGGGCGAGCTGCACGCGTGCTCGGGCCTCGTCGCGGGCGACCGCTTCGTCTTCGCCGAGCCCGAGCCGGCGAACCAGGGGGGACAGTGTCAGTCCCGGGATCACGAGCGTTGCGGCGATGGCGACGTAGCTGATGAAGATGACGTTCGCGCGGTCGGGGAACGGACGCCCGGCCGCGGTCAGGGGTAGCGCGAGCGCGGCGGCGAGCGATACGCCGCCGCGCATCGCGCTCCAGCCGAGAACGATCTGTTCCGCGCGGCGCGATTGCTGCAACGTTCGGGGGCTGCTCGGACGGACCAGCTCAGCGATCAGGGGAACCGTGAACATCCAGGCCATCCTTACCGCGATTAGCGTGACGAGGACCGCTGCTGAATATAGAAGCGGCTTTTCCACGGACAGACCGCGCGTGATGTGCGGGAGCTCTAGTCCGATGAGCAGGAACAGGACCGATTCGAGCAGGAACGTGAGCGCCTCCCAGAATCCCAGGGTGCGAAGGCGAGAGGTGGGTGAGAGCATCGATCCGGCTCGGCCTCCGGTGTACAGCCCGGCGGCCACCGCGGCCAGTACGCCCGAGGCGCCTATGCGGTCGGCCGGGATGTAGGCCAGGTACGCGGTTAGCAGGGAGATGCTGATCTCGATCTGCGGCTCGTCGATGCGCTTGCGGACCTCCACCGAGACCCATCCGGCCGCCAACCCGCCCCCCGGCCGCGACGGCGATGAACTTGACGATCCCCGCGCCAGGCGAGAAGTGTCCCGATACCACCGCGGCGACCGCGAGCTTGTAGACGGTCAGGCCGGTGCGTCGTTGATCAGCGCCTCACCCTCGAGGATCGTGGAGATGCGATCGGGTGCGCCCAGGCGCCGGAGGACGGAAGTCGCCGCGATCGGATCGGTGGGTCCGAGGATCGCGCCGAGCACCAGTGCCGGTCCCCATCCGATACCCGCGACCGTGTGAGCGACCGCTGCCACGGCGGTCATCGACAGCAGCACGAGGCCGACCGCGAGCAGCCCGATCGCGCGGGCGTGAGCTCGAAGATCCTGCGTGGAGGAGCTGAACGACGCGGCGTAGATCAGCGGGGGCAGGAACACGAACAGCACGGTGTGGGGGTCGACTTGTGGCGCGGAGGTTCCCGACACCAGCCCGACGGCCAGGCCGCCCGAGCACGAGCACGATCGCGTAATGAACGTGGATCGCCCGCGCCACCCCCGCCAGCACGGTCGATGCCAGCAACAACGCAACGATCAGCTCGATCCCTTGCATACGAACTACCCCTACCCGTCGCGCCGCGCTGGCGCCGCGAACACTACTCAGCTACTCAAAATTCATCCTCTGGATCTCGCGACGGCAGTGCGTACAGAGCCTCCAGCTCGTCGATGCTCCGCACGGTCGGGCGGTGGTCGCAGCGCCGGGATCGCCAGGTTCAGCTCGATCATGCGGCGCTGCGCGTAATCGAGCTCGGCCCACGTATCTCGAAGCCAAGCGATGATCCGGCTGACGCGGCGCTTGGTTGTCGTTCGCATGATCGCCTCCATTTGGGGCACTGATCCGATAGGTGCGCAGCCGGGCAAATTCGCCTAGGCATCCGGCTCGCAATCACATACGTCCGTTCGCCAGCAGATCGCGCACCCGGCGCAGCTCCTCGCGCAGCGCACCGACGTCTTGCCCGTACAGGGGCGACACCGCGCGCTCGACCAACCGCTCGGCTCGAGCGACACCACGGGCCGACACCCCCTCGGCCCGCAGCAACCCGATCACGCCGCGAAGCTCCCCCGCAACCATTCTCACCACCATCGGCTCGAACGGCAGCGGCGTGACCCGCATCTGACGCCTCGAACGGCTGGCCGATTGCCGGATGAGATCCTCGAGATTGCCCGCAAGGCCGTTACGAGTCCGATCCGAGAGGAGCCGCTGGCGCTGACGCTGCACAGCCGCAATCGGAACCCTTTCGCGCCCTTCCAGAACTAGCTCGATCGCGCAGTCCCGCTCGCGCTGCTTGTGCGCGGCAACCAGGACCGTGAGTATCAACAGCACAATCGCGGCGCTGAACGCGAGCGGCCCAGCCCACTCCCGGCCCTCGATCCGACGCGATCACGCCGCCGGTCAACACTGCCGCAACATCAACCCATTGGCGGCCCGTGTAATGGACGGCCTCGGTCG
>CAVTNE010000009.1:0-740429 GCA_963735965.1 uncultured Solirubrobacterales bacterium | reverse complement strand
GGGTGACCTCGGACGCGATGACGATGGTGCGCTCGCCGGGCAGGGACATGTCGTCGGCCGGGTCGACCTCGGTGCGCGCCATCAAGACGAACAGCCTCTTGCGCCAGAGCGGCATTTCAGGGTCATCAGTCACGGCGATCCTGGTGCGGGAGAGCAGGTACGACGCGTGATCGAGGTCCACGTCGCCCTCCAGGCCGTCGTCGATCGCACGTTGCAGAGCCGCGGGCACGTCCTGCGAATCCTGGAAGCCGAACCGCGCGGTCACGAGCGCGATGCCGTCCGTCCGGGAGCTTCCGTCGTCGATACGGACCTGCTCGTCGGGGTCGACATGCGGGCTGTTCACGGACTCGGCAGAGACGATCACGACGGACTCTTCCAGCACCCCCAGCCGATCGACGCTGGCCCGCAGGGCCAACGGGACGGTGTCGCCCGAGCCATCCGGGTAGATCGCCGTGCCCGGTACGCGGACCACGTGCGACTCGTTGCTATGGAGCTCCTTGAGCAGGCCCTGGAGTGAGCCCTCGTTGCGCGCGCGCTTCTCGGCGACGATGCGGCTTCCGCGCTGCCAGGTGCTCATCAGCGTGAACATGATCGCGGCGATGAGCAACGTCACCCACCCGCCGTGGGGCACCTTCGGAAGGTTGGCGAGGAAGAAGGTCGTCTCGATCCCGAGGAAGACGATTCCGAACACGGCGAGCTTCCAGCGTGTCCAGTGCCACTGCGCCCGTGCCACGACGAGGAACAGAATCGTGGTGGTGATGAAGGTGCCTGTGACGGCCACGCCGTACGCACCCGAGAGGCGCGTGGAGGTGCGGAAGGCAAGGGTGATCGTCACGACGGCGGCGAACAGCGCCCAGTTCACCAGCGGGATGTAGATCTGGCCGGCCTCCTTGCTCGAGGTGTGCCGGATGGTCACCCGCGGGAGGAAGCCGAGGCGGATCGCCTGGCTCGTCAGCGAGTACGCCCCTGAGATGACCGCCTGCGAAGCGATAACCGTGGCGGCCCCGGCGAGCACGACCATCGGCGCGCGCGACCACGAGGGGAGAAGGAGGTAGAACGGGTTGCTCTTCGCGTGGGGGTGGGCCAGGATCAGTCCGCCCTGCCCGAGGTAGTTGAGCGAGAGCGCTGGAAACACGAGCGCGAACCAGGCCAGGCGGATGGGAACGCGCCCGAAATGGCCCATGTCTGCGTACAGCGCCTCCGCGCCCGTCACGCACAGCACGACGGCGCCTATCGCGACGAGGGCTATGAAGGGCTGATGGGCAAGGAACGATGTGGCATAGGTCGGCGACAGACCCTTGAGGATCGCGGGCCGTTGCGCGACCTCGCGCAGGCCGGCAAGCGCGATCGCGGCGAACCACACCAGCATCACCGGACCGAATAGGCGGCTGATGCGCTCGGTCCCCCATCGCTCCACTACGAACAGCGCGGTGAGGACGCCTACGGTGAGCGGCACCACGACGGGATCCAGTCCTGGGTCGACGACCTTCAGGCCCTCGTTGGCCGACAGAACGGATAGCGCGGGCGTGATCGCGCTATCGCCGTAGAACAGCGCGGCGCCGACGCCGCCCACCGCGACGAGCTTGGCGGTGGCGCGGTGGGTGGGCCCGAGCGTCCGCTGTACCAGCGCCACCAGCGCCATGATGCCGCCCTCCCCGTCGTTGTCGGCGCGCATGACGAACGTCACGTACTTGACCGAGACGATGAGCGTGATCGTCCAGAACACGAGCGATACGGCGCCGTAGACATGGGCCGCGGTGGGGTGCACAACGCCACCGTCGACGAAGAAGACGCTCTGGAACGCATACAACGGGCTCGTGCCGATGTCACCGAAGACGACTCCGAGCGCGCCGAGCGTGAGGGCCGCGATCCCGGTCCTGGTACGGCCGCTGCTGGCTAACGCCCCGTCCTGCATCGGCTACACGATCGTAACCGACGCGCGAGAGGCCAGAGGCGCCAGTCCTAGGCGCGTTGGAAGGCCGTCTCGTTTGCGAGCCCGAGCACCAGAACCGTCGTACGGTCGAGTCCTGCTTTCGGGCTTCCACGGGTACGAGTGCTGCGGCGGGACAGCGTTGGATCCGAGAAGCTCGCCGCGAAGCCCGGCAGGACGGATCGAGCCGTTCAGGTGCGGCGATTGCATTACGGCAGCACGCATCGAAGCTGACTGCTCGTATTGGACTCGGGTACTTGCGAGTATGAGCGGACGGGGTCGGGCTAGGGATGGGCTAGGGAGGGCCGAGAGACCGGAGGTAAGCGTCTCCTGGCTCGTGGGGGTTTCCGACTGGGGTTCCGCGGCTGTTGTGCGTGCTCAGCTGATCGTGACGGGGTTGTGCCAGCGTAGGAAGCGGACCGTGTCGCTGCAAGAGAAACACCGGCACGCCGGTGCAGGCGGATACCCGGGCCGCGGGGCGCGCAGCGCCGTAGGTCTTACAACTACAAAAGCGGAGAGGGAGGGATTCGAACCCTCGATCGACGGAACCGCCCATACCGGTTTTCGAGACCGGCCTGGAGTGACCGAATCGCCCGTAAATACGGGGCTCGGATCCCCAGTGGAAAGCAGAATGGAAAGTCTTCCTCTCGAACCTCGCGCTCGTCGACCGTCCGCTTTCGCCATGTCGGCTGGATGCTGGCGGCGCAGCGAACGGTAATAGAGTCGTTCGCCAGCCGCTCTTCCTCGTTCACCTCGCGCATCGGCGACGCCGTGACGATCGCATCCATGCCCGAGCGCTCGTCCGCCGGTCGCCGTGCTCGCCACTGCCTCGTCGCCATCGGCATCGCCGGCTCGAGGCGCTGCGGGACGATCGCTCTCCAGGGATGCGATCGTGGGGCCGCCTGGCGCGGTTCGGCGGACCCGCACCGCTGGGTTTGGGCGAACTCAGCAGCGCCGCGTTGCGTTTGCTGACTGTCGCTCGGGAAACCGCGGCCGCCGGTCCGGCGAGCTGCTTTGCCGGCGTCGTCGGGCCACTGATCGAAGTTCCCGTCCTCGTCAGCCTCGTCTACCTCGCCCTCCGGCTGTCTCGGAGACTCCGATGGCCCACATCAGCGAACGCGCCATGGCAGCCGAGATCCCCCACCGGCCGCACCCGCGCCCGCAAGCCACCCCGTCAAACCCTGGCACGACGGTGCCCCCGGAGACCAGCGTCGCTTACTTCAACGCACCATCGAAGAAGCTCGTCTGGTTTGGGGAGTCCGGCCATGAGTCGCTCGTCGACGAGCCGGATAAGTTCAACGTCGCGATGGCGTGCGGTTGCCTTGAAGGAGCAGCGGGGCCATATGGGATCCCGCCGCTCGCCCGGCCGGTCCTCGATCGTCGGATGGAGCAGGCTCGGGCAGTCGCTAGTGGCGCGGCACGAGCGGCTCGATCCCGGCGTTTGCTGCAGCGCGCTCAGTAGCCGTGCCCGCTGTGGATCGGCTGGCGGACAGTCCGGCCGGCGCTGCGCGAGCGCAGATCCGTGATCGACGCGTGGAAGTCGTCGGCGAGCGCGTCGGCGAGCTCCCGCGACTGATTGATCTTCACCAGCATGCGCAGGATCTGCTGGTCGTCGTTGGCCGGCGGCAGATGGTAGGCGGGCACCATCCAGCCGCGGCGCTTGGCGAGCTCGCCGACGAGGTCTGAGCCGGTGAACGGCTCGTCGTCGCGGACGCGGGCGATGACCAACGGCAGCCGCGGCGACCCTTCGATCAGCTCGAGCGCGTCCTCGGCGCCAAGCCGCGTGGCCAGTGCGGCGCTGTTGGCGTCCATCGCGCGGACGAGCGAGGCGTAGCCAGCCCGGCCGTGCCGGATGAAGTTGTAGTACTGGGCGAGGATGAAGGCCGAGCTGCCCGAGAAGTTCAGCGTGAAGGTGGCATCGCGCTGCCCGAGGTAGTCCTCATAGAAGACGAGCTCCTCGGGGAGCTGGCGGTCGTCGCGGAAGACGAGCCAGCCGACGCCGGGATACACCAGCCCGAACTTATGACCCGAGACGTTGATCGACTTCACCGAGGCCAGGCGGAAGTCCCACGCGAAGTCGGGATCGGAGAAGGGGAAGACGAAGCCGCCGCTTGCGGCGTCGACGTGCATCGGCACCTCGAGCCCACGGCCGGCGAGTTCACGCAGCATCGCGTCGATCCCGGCGACGTCGTCGCAGTCACCGGTGAACGTCGTACCGACGATGGCGACCACCCCGATCGTGTTCTCGTCGATCCGCGGCGCCAGCTCGTCGGCGCCGACGGTGTAGCGCCCGCGCGCTAGCGGCACCTGGCGCGGCTCGACCTCGAAGTAGCGGCAGAACTTGTCCCAGACGACATGCGCGTCGGCTCCGTAGACCAGGTTCGGCCGGTCGATCGGCTTGCCCGCGGCGGTGCGGGCGGCCTTCCAGCGCCACTTCATCGCCAGCGCACCGAGCATCACGGCCTCGGAGGAGCCGGCGCACGCGGTGCCGGGCGCGTCTGGCTCGCCGGTACCGTGAAAGAGACCGTGGAGCATCCGCACACAGCGCCTGGCGAGCTCGGCGGTGCGCGGGTACTCGGCATGGTCGATGAAGTTGCGATGCAGGTTGGCGGCGATCACCGCGACCGCTTCGGGCTCCATGAACGTGGTCACGAAGGTCGCCAGGTTCTTCGCCGGGTCCCCGTCGAGAGTCGTCTCCGACTCGAGCAGCGCGACCGCCGTCCTCGGCTCGCGGCTGTGCTCGGGAAGGCGACGGTCGATCGCCGGCTCCGTGAGATACCGCTCAGCCACGTGCACGTCGAATCCCATGTCAGCCCCATCGTCGGGCCGCTCGTTCTTTGTCATTGCGATCTCCCAAATCTGGCTTGCAGAGCAGCATGCGACTCTCGCGCACACCCTCCGGGCAGTCCAGCAGACAAGGGAGCGGAGCGTGTCGTTACCCGGTCCGCACGGCAGCACCAGTCGCTGCCCCTCCGGGGTCTCGCTCAACGACGAGGCCTCAGCCTCGCCTCTCGAGCATCCCGGGCCGCCGCAGTGCGAGCGGTTGCCCGGCCAGGATTCCGGTGGCCGACCGCGCGCCGCGCTCGCCGACACGCGGTCGGGAGCGGACCCGCTGGTTGCGATGAGATCACCCGAACGAAACAGCGCCGCTCGAGCGTTGCCGGTTTCAGGTTCGTTAATTGATCCGCGCAGTCCTTGGAAGGCATCAGCCGTGCGCTGCATGCAGCAGGAGTGCCGGCCTGGGCGGCCCGTGCTTGCTCAGGCTCATATCGGCGGGCCATCAGCAAACGGCCGCACACGCAGCGCCGGCGCCCCTATCCGCTAACCAACAGTCAGCGAACCCGACACGGCGCTGCTGAGTTCGCCCAGAACGAGCAGCGAGGTCAGCACGGGCGGCGTGGCTGCTTCTTGGGCGAAGCTGTCATCAGCGCGGCGCCCATAGCACGGCAGCTGACAACTGCTTCCGGACAAAGGCAGCCAGCCGAGTCCTGGCCGCGATGCCCGCGCGACGACGAATGCAGGTCTCGACTGGAAGGACGTCGCCGGTCTCAGGGTTGCGCACTTCTCCCATGCAATGCCAGAAGCTCGCGGATGCTGGACCGTGACGGACGTCAGCATCCCGCGGCAAGCGCTCGCTCGAGCAACGCAGAGCGAGCCACGCGGATAGCAGCGCATAGGTGCGTGACCGCGGGGCCACTCGCCCCGCCCCAGGTCAAGATCCCCCATCGTCCGTTCTGTGAGCAGCCGTGATCGCCGCGGCGGGCTCGGCAGGCAAGGAGTGCACAGCCGCTACATCTCGCGACCCAACCGACGAACGGCCGTGTGCAACGATTGCTGCCATGTCCTTCCGCCAGCGGCGTTGATGTCCTCGACGCCGCACGGCAGCTGCCGTGGATCACGGCCGGCCGTGCCGCGCCGCGCCGATGAACAACTCGCCAGCTATGCCGCAGGAGCTCGCGTCGCAACTGGCGGGTCCGTGCGCCTCGGCTGGGTGCTGCACGAGTCGACCCTGCGGTGCGGGCGGTGAGCGGCCCGGTACGGCTCGGCACTCGCTGGCGGCGCTCACGGGCACGAAACAGCCTGCAGCGGCAGGTCACCGAGCTCGCAGCCCGCGCATCACGACCCGACGTGACCGTGTGGCGCGCGGAGCCGGTCGTCGAGGTCTGCGCCGCGATCCACTACCCGGCCTGGCGCAAGGCGCGCGAGCGCGCCTGGAAGCGCGACGGCAACAGTTACTCGGTCCACAGTTGGCCAGAGCGGATCGCAGAAGGCGAACTGGCAGCGGTGCTGCTGATGCAGTCCCACGGCGGCCACCGGCGAGGGCAACCGGCCGAGATCTCGGCCCCAGGGTTCGCGCACGGCTTTCCCCCCCGCGGGCACGACGTCGAGCATCCGTACGATCCGCTCGCGCTGGCCCTCCTGGTCAGCTGGATCAAGCTCGCACTCGCTGATGAGCGCCATGCCGCGCTGCTCGGGCCGCCGCTCATCGACCTGATCGGGCGGGTGCCCAAGCCTCGCATCTGGCGCGATCTCGGGATCAACTGGCCGCTCGACGCGAGCGAGCCACACATCCGTCCTCGCCGGCGCTGACGAGCCACGCCCTCGCGGCCAGCAGTGCGCGGCCTGCGACCGGGCAAGAGGGGTTCCGCTCGCCCCAGTGATCGGGTGGACGACCCTCTCCTCGGGCGACGCGCCTGAGAAGGCGAGAGGGTCGGCGGTTCTGGGTCGCGCCGGAGAGGGAATCGCCCGCCCAGTCCGTCCGCGATTCTGCACGGACAGCCTACGTTTGTCGCCCGTTTGTCGCCCTTGGCTGCACTGCGGCCCGCCGTGGCCCACTGGCGACCCTCCTATTAGCAGGGCTTTTATAGTCGGGGAGACAGGATTTGAACCTGCGACCGCCCGGCCCCCAGCCGGGTGCGCTACCAGACTGCGCTACTCCCCGTAGTCGGGCGATTCTACGCCGAACCAGAGCGGGCGACGGGGGTCGAACCCGTTCCTAGAGCTTGGAAGGCTCCCGTGCAGCCGTTAACACCTCGCCCGCGGCTGAGGGCAGATGGTAGCCCGGGAGCTCGGGTCACGCGGCCGGACGCGCTTCCGTCGGCACCTCGCCGTCCCTGGTGAGGTCGCCGGGAGGCCAAGGTCCGGTCCAGTTGTCGAGCGCACCGTCCAGCGTGACGACCGAGCCGGACAGCGAGGCGCCAAGGGGCGTGGCAAGGAGCGCGATCAGCCAGCCGTACTCCTCGAGGCTCCCAAGGCGCTGCGTGGGGACGGTGGCGGCCGCGGTGCGCCACAGCTCCGCTGGGTACTTGCGGAGGGACTCGGTGTCGAAGCGTCCGAGCGCGACTGCGATGACGGCGACACCGTGGGACCCGTAGGTGGACGCGAGCTCCCGGGTGATCGCTTCGACAGCCGCCCTGGCCGCGCCGGTGTGGGCCATGGCCGGCATCCCGTGGTGCGGGGAGACGGTCACGTTGATGATCGTGCCGGCGCCGGCGTCGCGCATCACCAGCTCGTACGCCGCCTTGCACATCGCGAGCGTGCCGTCCACGTTGAGGCGGTGGACGGCGCGCCACCCCTTGGTCGCGAGGCTCTCGGCCGGAACCATGTATTGCCCGCCGGCGTTGTTGAGCACGAGATCGAGTCGCCCGAAACGGTCGACGGCTGCGGTGACAATCGCCTCGGCGCCGGCCGGGTCGCGGATGTCCCCGGCCACCCACGAGCAACGTTCGCCAACCTCGGCCGCGGCCTCCTCGAGCAGGTCCGCGCGTCTGCCGGCGATCACAACCGAGGCGCCGCAGCGCGCCAGCTCGGCCGCAGCCGCCTTGCCGAGATTGGTCCCGCCGCCCGTGACGATCGCGACGTGCCCTTCGAGCGCGCCGTCGACGAACACGCGCGAGGGCGCCACCGTCACTCCCCGAGCACCTTGATCACGAGTCGCTTCGGCCGCCGGCCGTCGAACTCGCAGTAGAAGATCTGCTGCCACGGCCCGAGGTCCAGCTCCCCGTCGGTGACCGGCACGATCACCTGGTGGTGGACGAGCAGGTTCTTCAGGTGGGCGTCGCCATTGTCCTCGCCACCGCGATGGTGCCGGTAGTCGCCCGAATCCGGCAGCAGCTCCCTCGCGACCTCGTTGGCGGGTTCGTGCCAGCTCGGCGGCGCCACCTTGTCGAGCCACTCGAGCACGTCCGCCTGAAGGCCCGGTTCGTCGTCATTGATCCACACCGCCGCGGTGATGTGCATCGCGCACACCAGCGCCATGCCCTCGGCGATCCCGGCATCACGCACCGCCTCTGCCACGTCCTCGGTGATCCGAACGAACTCGCGACGCTCTCGAGTGTTGAAGGTCCGGTAGACCGTATGGGACTTCAAGCAGGGGAGCCGGGATTCGAACCCGGATTCATGGTTTTGGAGACCATGCGTGTAGCCATTGACTCACTCCCCTGGGTGAGTCGCGATGGTACCGATCCGAGTGCTGGTTCGTCCGACGTCTGCAGGGCGAATGTTCGCACGCGACGCGGACAGAAACGAGCCGTGGTCCCCTGCGGACGCACCGACCGGGATGGAATGCGGGCGGAGGGACTCGAACCCCCATGGGCTAAGCCCACCGGCACCTAAAGCCGGCGCGTCTGACCAAATTTCGCCACGCCCGCGATCTTGGTCAGATTCTAGGTGTCGAACTCTCAGAAGTCCGTCTGGAGCTTACAGGATGATACGAACATACGTTCCCTTCCGAGAAACCATGCGGTCTCAGAGTGAAGTGATGCGGGTTCTGGAGCTCGTCGCAATGGGGCTCAACGACTGCGACATCGCTCGGCGCACCGGAATACCGCGGGGGACAGTTCGAGACTGGCGCAACGGCAAATATCCCCACCGTCCGAGTGGTTCGGAGTGCGCTAAGGAAGGCCACCTCCCACTTCCGGCCGCAGACTACGCGTACGTCCTGGGGCTGTATCTGGGAGACGGATGCCTCGCGGCAACTCATCGGTCTAGTGTCTGGCGCCTCCGCGTCTCACTGGACGCTCGGTACCCAGGCATCATCAAAGAGTGTTGTCGCGCAATGGAGGCGATGTTCCCAACGAAGCGCGCACATCAGGCTCGGCAAAGACACTCGGCCTGCGTCGTGGTCTCGATGTATTCGACGCATTGGCTGTGCCTGTTCCCACAGCATGGACCGGGAAGAAAGCACCACCGGCCAATCATCCTTGCCGACTGGCAGCAGGACATAGTCGACGAACAACACGGCCGCTTTCTGCGCGGGTTGATTCACAGCGACGGCTGCCGCTTCATCGCCCGGGAGCGTCAAGCAAACCGCATCAGGGAGGCGCCGAGGTACGTCTTCAGCAACAGATCGGACGACATCAAGGGCCTGTTCTGTGCGAGTTGTGACGCTCTCGGCATACGCTGGACCCGTCCGAACTACAAGGAGGTCGCGATCTATCGGTTGGCCTCTGTGCAGCGGATGGACGAATTCGTCGGGCCGAAGAGGTAGGGCCATGGCCGGGCTGCAATCGGACATCCGAACCGTCGCATGTGCAAACGACAGTTTGTAAGGTCCCGGCATGGCCCCGCACCGGACGCTGACCCCTGGTTATGCGGTCGTGTACCCGAATCGGGAGAAGGCCTCGAGCAAGCTGATGAAGGCGTTCGTGGCCTTGGTCCTGCTCGCGTCGGTCGGGCTCCTCCTGATCGTCACGATCGGTGGCTGGTCGCAGCTCGAGGGAATGAAGCCGCTCAACTTCTTCTGGTGCATTGCGTACCTGATCATCGCGTTCTACATATGGGCGAAGTGGGCGCGGGGCATGCTGCCGATCGCGGCGGGGCTGGCGATTCTGATGCTGATGATCGCGATCGTCGCGGGCCTTGGGCTGTCCGGAACAAGCTGGTTCGACCGCAATCACGCCGGGTTCGCGCCGGCGCAGTCGCTGTTCGGCGGGAACGGACTGAGCGCCGACACGCTCGGGACGATCACGCTGCTGCTCATCCCGGTCCAGGTGCTCCTGATCGTCGTCTCGATGCGCGCGTTCGCGCAAGGCTGGAACGTCGAGCAGGAAGTACCGATCGACGAGGCACGCCGGCGGGGCTACAACCCGCCGGACTCGCCGGCGCCGCCGCGCGACCGCGAGCCGGCGACCGCCTGAGCAGGCTGCCCGGCAAAAGAGGTGCGGCGGGTGGGACTCGAACCCACACGTCCCGAAGGACAGTGCCTTTTGAGGGCACCGCGTCAGCCGATTGCGCCACCGCCGCGCTCGCGGCAGTTTAGTCGCGCCGGCTACTCCCCGATGAGCTCGAGCAGCTCGTCGACGAACGACGCCGGCGCCGCCAGCGTCCCGGCGGGGTTCCCCTCCGCTGGCGCGAGATCCCTGACCTCGAGCCCGGCGCGGCGTGCGATCAGGCTTCCGGCGGCCACGTCCCAGGGGTTGAGCCCGCGCTCGAAGTAGGCGTCGTAGCGGCCACAGGCGCACCAGCAGAGATCGAGCGCCGCTGCGCCGACGCGCCGGATGTCGCGGATCCGGGGCAACAGCCGGGGCATAACGTCGGCCTGGCGGGCTCGCACGGCCGCGTCGTAGTTGAAGCCCGTGGCCACCATCGCGAAGTCGAGCGATTCGGCGCGGCCGTCTGCACGGATCGGCTGTCCGTTCAAAGCCGGTTCCCCCGACCGGGTGGCCTCGAAGCGCTCCTCGGCGATCGGATCGAGGACGACGCCGGCGAGGGTGCCGGAAGCGTCCTCAACCGCGATGCTGACCGCGAACGCGGGGATCCGGTAGAGGTAGTTGATCGTCCCGTCGAGCGGGTCGACCACCCAGCGGAGCTCCCCCTCCCCCGTCTCGCCGCCCTCCTCGCCGAGGATCGCGTCGCCCGGTCGCCGGGCGCCGAGGACCGACCGGATCGCGGACTCGGCCGCCAGGTCGGCGTCCGAGACGAGGTCGGTCGGACCGCTCTTCGACCGCACCCCGCGGGCCCGCTCGCCGAAGCGTGCACGCAGCTCGTCCGCTGCCGCCTCGGCCGCCTCTCGCGCCACCGCGAGCAGCTCCAACTCATCGTTCGCGGTCATCGAACCGGGTTCTATCGGATTTCCAGCTGGGATCATCGGCCCCGATGCAACCGATCGAGACGACCGCCGCCCTCACGCGGTTCGAGAACCGAGGCCCGGGCACGGACGCGGAACGGCGAGCCGCGCGATGGCTGGCCGGGGAGCTCGTCGCGAGCCGCCACCGGGTCCGGATCGAGACGTTCTGGTGTCGCCCGAACTGGGCGCTCGCACACGCCTGGCACGTGGCCCTGGCGCTGGCCGGAAGCCTCCTCGCGGTCAGCCACCCGACAATCGGCGCCGTCCTGCTGGCGATAGCGCTGATATCGGCGCTCGCCGACGCCACCGTCGGCGTCTCCCCCGGACGCCGACTCAGCCCCGAGCGCGCGAGCCAGAATGTCATCAGGTCCGCCACCCGAGCCACGGCAACCGACCAGAACGAGCCGAGAGCCAGGCTGATCATCACGGCGAACTACGACGCCGGGCGCACCGGGCTGATCTATCGCGACGCCCTCCGCAGGACCGCCGCGCGCTTTCGCCGCGCCACGAACGACCTCGCTCCCGGGTGGCACGCGTGGCTGGCGATCGCGATCACGTACGAGCTCGCGGTCGCGGTCGTGCGCATGACGACCCACCACCCATCGAGCGCCCTCGGGGCCATCCAGCTCCCGCCCACGGTGGCGCTGGTCCTCGCGCTGGCGCTGCTGCTCGAGGCAGCCGCCGCAAACTACGGACCGGCGGCCGGCGACAACGCCACCGGCACGGCAGTCGCAGTGGAGCTGACCCGTGCCCTCGCCGCCGACCCTCCTAAAAACCTGACCGTCGAGCTTGTGCTCCAGGGCGCCGGCGAAGACGAACAGCTCGGCCTGCGCAAATATCTCCGAAACCGCAAGAAAGAGCTCAGGCACAGCAACGCGATCGTCCTCGGCATCGCGGCCTGCGGCACCGGACGCCCGAGCTATTGGATGAGCGAGGGCCGGCTGATTCCGCTGCGCTACGCGTCGAGCCTCCGAGACCTGGCCACCGCTGCCGGAGCCACTCCCCACCGCGGCCGGGGCGCGACCCCGGCGCTCCCGGCGCGCGCCACCGGTCTCCCGGCGATCGCCATCGGTTGCCTGGACCACCTGGGGCTCGCGCCTCGCTCGCATCAGCAATCCGACACGCCCGAGACGATCGACGAGGCCGCTACCGACAATGCGCTGACGCTCGGCCTGACGCTCGCCCGCGCCATCGACGCCTCGCTGACAACCGGGGCGACAAACGCGGAGACGACGCCTACACCGGCGTGACCGGATTACGCTTCTCCGGCCACTCCCGATGCTTGCCGGCGATCAGCGCGTAGCGCCGGATGAGCTCCGAGCGGAGATCCTCGGGCTGGATCACCGCGTCGATCACGAGCTCGGACGCGAGGTGCAGGATGTCGATGTCCTCGGCGTACTCCCGCCGGAGCTCCTCGGTGCGCGCGGCGCGCTCGGCCTCGTCTGAGATCGCCTGGAGCTGGTTGTAGTACACGGCGTTGATCGCGGCCGAGGGGCCCATCACCGCGATCGACGCCGTCGGCAGCGCGATGCAGCAGTCCGGATCGAACGCCGGGCCGGCCATCGCGTACAGGCCGGCGCCGTACGCCTTGCGGACGATCACCGAAATCTTCGGGACGTTGGCCTCGGACACGGCGCTGATCATCTTGGCGCCGTGGCGGATGATGCCCTCGCGCTCGACCTGCGTACCGATCATGAACCCGGGGACGTCCGCCAAAAACAGAAGCGGGATGTTGAACGCGTTGCACGTCCAGATGAACCGGGCCGCCTTGTCGGAGGAGTCGACGAACAGGACGCCGCCCTTGACCTTCGGCTGGTTGGCGATGATCCCGACGACACGTCCGTCGAGGCGCGCGTACCCGACGATCACCTCACGAGCCCATCGGGCGTGAATCTCCAGGAACGACCCCCCGTCGATCAAAGCATCGATAAGCGACCGCATGTCGAACGGCTTGTTCTCGTCGATCGGGATCAGGTCGCGGATCGACTGATCCGACGACGGCGCCGGTGCCGCGGGCGGCGCGGCCGGCGGCTCGCCACGGAACGACGACGGGAAATAACCGAGGTAGCGTTGGGCGAGGTCGACCCCCTCCTCGTCGCTCTCCACCAGGGCGTGGCCGACGCCGGACCGCGACGTGTGCATGCGCGCGCCGCCCATCTCCTCGAGCGACACCTTCTCGCCGATCACCATCTCGGCCATCCGCGGCGACCCGAGGTACATCGAGGCGTTGCCGTCGCGCATGATCACGATGTCGCAGAACGCCGGGATGTACGCGCCGCCCGCAGCGGAAGGCCCAAAAAGCACGCACACCTGAGGGACCACGCCGGACAGCCGCACCTGGTTGAAGAAGATCCGCCCGGCATGGCGGCGGCCCGGGAACATCTGGACCTGCGCATTGATCCGCGCTCCCGCGGAGTCGACCAGGTACACGAGCGGGATTCGCAGCGACAAGGCGCGTTCCTGGATCCGCACAATCTTCTCGACCGTCTTCGGTGCCCAGGATCCGGCCTTGACCGTCGGGTCGTTGGCCATCACGGCCACCGGGGAGCCCCCCACGGTTCCGACGCCCGTCACCACCCCCTCCGCGCCGAGGCCATCCTCCTGCCAGCCGGCGAGCAATCCCTCCTCGGCGAACGAGCCTGGATCGAGCAGCCGGGCTACACGCTCGCGGACCGGCAGCTTGCCCTGGGACAGAGCCTTCTCGCGGTGGCGCTCCGGACCTCCGGCGCGCGCCCGCGAAACCGCGACATCAAGCGGATCGGTGCGATCGACGTCGGTCATCGGTCATGCACCCGAGTGGTCATCCGTTATCCATCTCCGTGGTCATCGGTCATCCGCCTGCCACTCCACCGGGCCGGCGAGCAGCACATGGCTGCCCAACGGGCGTCCGAGGACGTCCTGCGCCGCTCGCGAGGCGGCGATCAGCGCGCCCAGGTCCACTCCCGTCGAGATTCCCATCTCGTGGAGCATCGACACCAGATCCTCGGTGGCGATATTGCCGGTTGCACCCGCCGGAACCGGACACCCTCCCAGCTCGCCGAAACTCGACTCGAAGCTCTCGACTCCCGACTCGAGCGCCGCGAGCACATTCGCCAGGCCCTGGCCGCGAGTGTTATGGAAGTGCGCGGTCAGCTCGACGCCCTCTAGGCGCTCGAACGCCGCCGCGAAGAATGAACGCACCTGTACCGGATTGGCCATCCCGGTGGTGTCGCCGAACCCCACCTCGACGGCGCCGGCGTCGACGAGCGCGGAGGCGATGTCGAGCACGCGCTCCACCGGGACGTGGCCCTCGTACGGGCACCCGAACGAGGTCGAGATCACGCCCTCGCACCGCAACCCCTCGTCCAACGCACGCCCAAACGTCCGGCGCAGCCCGTCCAGCGACTCCTCCACCGACCGGCCGACGTTCTTCTGATTGTGCGTCTCGGACGCCGACAGGAAGCCGTTTATCTCCTGGAAGCGATGCCGCAGCGGCAGCGCCCGCTTCAGCCCACGGAGATTCGGAATCAACACGCCGACCGACACCCGATCCGGCAGCGAAACCGAAGCCAGCACCTCTGAAGCGTCGGCCAGCTGGGGGATCACATCGGGCCGAACGAAGCTCGTGACCTCGATCCGCTCCAGACCTGTCGCCCCAAGCATCTCGATCAGGCGCACCTTGTCCGCGGTCGGGATCACCTCGGGTTCGTTCTGGAAGCCGTCCCGGGGCCCCACCTCACGGATGCGGACGCGATCAGGGAAGCTGGTCACGCCGCCGATTCTAGGAACGCGGCGCCCGCTCAGCGATACACGAGCGTGTAACCGAGCATCTGCGTGAGGGTCACGAACTGATACCCCCGCTTGCGCAACCCGGCGACCTCCGCGGGCAGGGCGTCGAGTGTCTCGTAGCGCGGACCCCCGCCGTAGTGCTCCTCGATGATCCCCCCATTCTGGGCATTTTCGAGCACGTTGTCGATGATCTCGCTCTCGCCGGGCAGCGCCCAGTCGCGGGGGTCGATGTCCCACTGGATCGTCGTGAAACCCATCGATCGCGCGAGCGCGAGGAGCGAAGGATCGACGGCGCCGTCGGGCGTACGGAACAGGCACGGCTCGAACCCGGTGGTCTTCCGGATCTCCTCCGCGGCCAGCGAGATCTGCTGGCGCTGCGCGGCAGCGGACAGCCCGACCATGTCCGGATGGCTCCAGGTGTGGTCGCCGATCATGTCCCCGTCCGCGAGCATCTGCCGTTCGATCGTTCCGCGTGGGTCGTAGGTGGGGATGTGCTCGCCGATCTCGAAGAACGTCGCCGGCACATGGAGGCGCTCGAGCTCGCGGAGGAACGCCTCCGTCGGCGGATCCCACCATGGCCCGTCGTCGAACGTGAGCGCAATCTCCCGGACATTGGATGGGCCGCGGAAGACCCAGTCGGGCCCGCTCGCTACGCATCGGACGAGAACCGGGGTATGCAGACGGAGCGGCGACGACGCCGCGGGAAACCGCACCGTGCAGCCACGCGTTCGAGGCACGACAGGGGTGCAGCCGGACGCGACCACCGAGCTGAGAACCTGCCAGTGCAGCGACCGGTAAACCAGGCCGATGCTCGAAGGAAGGAAGCTCGCGTTCAGCTCCCGGTCGCTCGAGCGGGTAATGGTCGCGGCGACCTCCTGGCCGCCGCCGCCTCCCGTCGGGATCTCGCGGAGCAACGGCGTGTGCCGTCCGTGGGCCGGCCCGGCGAGACACAACTCGAAGCTCGACTTCTGTCCGATCACCAGACAGAGCGACTCGTGGGCGCGGGCCAGGGCGCCCGGCGAGAACGACTGCGCGAGCTCCACCTGCCAGACCAAATCCTGCCCGTTCTGAGTCAGCGACGCTCCGGACACCGGTAGGGGCTGCGAAGGCGCACTGGCGGCGCCGGCGGTGCCGACCACCACCGCGACCGCGAGCATCCCCCCCAGAACCAGAACCAGCCACGGAACCAAGACCCGGACGACCTTCACGGCGCACCCTGCCCCATAAGCCACACAACCGTACACTCTCGCGCCGTGTCTGAGAACCCCGTCTGCATCGTCGGCGGCACCGGCGCGCTCGGCTTCGGCCTGGCGCTGAGGCTCGGCCTCGCCGGGATTCCGGTCGTGATCGGCTCTCGGGACGCCGACCGGGCCTCCGAGGCCGCCGATCGCGCCTCGGAGCAAGTCCCGGACGGAACCTTCTCCGGGTTCGAGAACCACGAGGCGGTCAAGCACGCCGAGATCGTCATTCTGAGCGTGCCGTTCCGCAACCAGTCAGAGACGATGACCAACCTCAAGGGAGCGCTTACCGGGGACCACCTGCTGATCGACGCCACCGTTCCGCTCGCGGCCGCTGTGAGCGGCAAGGCGACGCGCACGCTCGGGGTCTGGCAGGGCTCAGCGGCGCAGCAGGCGCAGGAGATGGCTCCCGACGGCGTGCACGTGGTGTCCGCGTTCCACACCGTCAGCGCAGCGCTCCTGTCGGACCTCGACCACCACCTCGACGAGGACGTCCTTATGTGCGGCGACCGCCGCGAGGACAAGATGACGCTCGCCGAGCTCATAAAGGCGATCCCAGGGCTGCGGCCGGTCGACTGCGGCCTGCTCGAGATGGCCCGGATCGTCGAGCAGTTCACCGCGCTGATCATCTCGATCAACGTGCGCAACAAGGTCCGGGCCGGAATTAAGATCACTGGCCTGGGCCCGCATTGACCGCCCGGGCGGCGGCACGCACCGGGAGCCTGAGGACGCAGTGACGACCCAAGTCGTGGTTCTCGCCGGCGGCACCGGCGGCGCGAAGCTCGCCCGTGGGATGCTCGACGTCGTTGGCGGCGACTCGCTGACGGTGATCGCGAACACCGGCGACGACATCGAGATCTACGGCGCGTACGTGTCGCCCGACCCGGACCTGGTGACGTTCTGGCTGTCGGACCGAATCGACGAACGCGGCTGGGGGCTTGCCGGCGACACCTTCAACGTGATGGAGGGGCTGAAACGCCTGTCGGTCGAGGTGTGGTTCAACCTCGGCGACGAGGACCTCGCCATCGGACTCGAACGTGCCCGCCGCTTAGACCGAGGCGAGCGGCTAACCGACGCCCACGCCGCGATCGCGCAAGCGCTCAAAGCCCCGGGCCTGGTACTACCGATGAGCGACACTCCGGTGCGCACGCACATCATGGCCCGGGACCGGTGGTGGACTTTCCAGGAGTACATGATCAGGTCCGGAGGCAAAGATCCGGTTCAGGACGTCGACTTCCGCGGGGCGAGAAACGCCCGGCCCACGCCCGAGGCCGTTGACGCCCTCGCGACAGCAGACGCGATCGTGATCGGCCCGTCGAACCCGATCATCTCGATCGCCCCGATTCTCGCGGTGCCCGGGTTTCTCGAAGCGCTGACGGACAGCAAGGCGCCCGTGGTGGCGATGAGCCCACTGGTCGGGGGACAGGTGATCAAGGGCCCAACCGCGGCGTTCATGGAGTGGTCAGGCCAGCCGCTCACCAGCGACGGCATAGCCGCCCACTACGTACACCTGATCGACGGCCTGGTCGCCGATCAGCGAGCGACGGCCATCCCGACCCTCGAGACGAGTGTCCTGATGGACACAGAGGAAGCGCGGCGGCGGGTCGCCGAGGACACGCTCCGATTCGCGCTCGCCCTCGGGTAGCGTTCCCGCGCCATGCGGACCGTCGCGATCCTGCCCATGAAGAGCTTCTCGCAAGCCAAGCAACGGCTTCGCTTTGAGCTGAGCGACGCCGACCGCCGCGCACTCGTCGACGCGATGTTCTCCGACGTGCTCGTCGCGCTCCGCCGCGTACCGGCGCTCGAGCGGGTGATCGTCGTCAGCGGCGACCGCGTCGCCCAGCGGATCGGCGGCGGCTACGGCGCGACCGTCGTCGAGGACGACGAGCGCGGCCACAACACGGCGGCCAAAAAGGGCATACAGGCCGCGCTCGAGGACGGGATCGAGCGGACGCTGCTCGTCCCCGGAGATTGTCCGCTGCTCGACCCCAAAGAGCTCGAGGAACTGCTTGTCCACCCCGCAGGTGCGCGATCCGCCCTGATCGTCCCCGACCGACACGGAACCGGCACGAATGCCCTGCTGCTCGCGCCGCCCGACGTGCTCGCGCCGAGCTTCGGCCCGGACAGCCGGCGTCGGCACATGGCCGACGCCGAGGCGGCCGGAGTGCCGGCGGAAGTTGTCGAGGTGCCTTCGCTCGCGATCGACGTCGACACTCCCGACGATCTCGAGGCACTCCAGCGTCGGCTGGCGGGCATCCACGGAGGAGCGGCACACACTCGCGGCATGCTCAACCAGCTGATGCGGGCCAGCTCCTAGGGGCCGCTGGTGTCGCTAACCGTCACTGCTCTAGAGGGGATCCCGGAGATCTTCCCCGGCGACGACCTCGGAGCCCTGATCGCGGACGCGGCACACACACAGGGCGTACCCATCGGCAGCGACGACGTGGTCGTGATCGCGCACAAGGTCGTGTCCAAGGCCGAGGGCCGGATCCGGCGTCTCGCGGAGGTCGAACCCCAAACCAACGCCCAAGAGCTCGCCGACGAACTCGGAAAGGACCCGAGACTCGTCCAGATCGTCCTCGACGAGTCCCGCGAGGTGCTGCGAGCCTCGCGCGGTGTGCTCATAACCGTCACCCACCACGGATTCGTCTGCGCCAACGCCGGCGTGGACGCGTCCAACGTCCCCGGCGACGACGCGCTGGTTCTGCTCCCACACAACCCCGACCAGTCCGCAAGAACGCTCCGCAACCGGCTCAGCCAGCTCCAGAGCGCCGCGCCGGCCATCCTCATCACCGACTCGTTCGGGCGCGCGTGGCGCCACGGTCAGCTCGACGTTGCGATTGGCTGTGCCGGCCTGTCCCCGCTCGAGGACTGGCGGGGACGAACGGACAAGGACGGCCGCGAGCTCAAGGCCACCTGGATCGCCGTCGCGGACGAACTAGCGGCCGCTGCCGACCTCGCTCGTACCAAGGACGGATCCCGGCCGGTGATCCTGATCGGCGGTGCCGGGCGGCACGTCACCCCCGATGACGGGCCCGGTGCGGCGGCGATCATTCGCCCGGAATCTCAGGACCTGTTCCGGTAAAGCGCGCACGCCGGGCGCTGTGGCGGTTATCACGGCGGCGAGGACGACAGCGACCCCCACGAGCTGAAGCCTCGTCGGCGCCTCGCTGAGGATCACGACCGCGAGCACCACCGAGCCGACCGGCTGGACCGTCAGCGTTAGCGAGGTGATCGCCGCGGGCAGCCGCGGGAGCGACGTCGTGATCAGCAACCAGCCGATCACCTGGGATGTCAGCGCGAGCACGATCAGCCATCCGATGCCCGGCCACCCGGGCGCGAGATCGGCGTCGCCGATAATCACGCCCGCCACGACCGAGCACACGGTCGCAACCGCGGTCGCCTCGAACAGCGGTCCCGCGACGCGTCGCAGGTCCGCGTTGCTCCGCCGCAGCAACAGCAGGAAGCCGACATAGGCGAGTCCCGCTCCGAGCCCGAACGCCGCGCCGCGACCCGGGGCCCGGCCATAGGCGCCGTGCTCGAGCACACCCGAGATCAGCAGCACGCCGGCAAGCGCGATCGGGAGCGCCGCGAGGACGCGCCGGCTGGGCCGCTCGGCCAGGATCGCCCACGCCACCAGCGGCACGATCACCACCTGAATGTTTGCCAGCACGGTGGCGAGCCCGGCGCCGACGTCATCGATCGAGTGGTGCCAGAGGATCAGATCGGCGGCGAAGAACACCCCGGCCCCGATCGCGATCCGCCGATCCGACCAGGAGCGACGGCCGAACCGCTTGTCCTCGAGCAACGCCAGAACGCCGAGGATCGGCAGGGCGAACGCGCAGCGGAAGATCGCGGCCGTCGATGGCGAGGCATGGCTCAGCCTGACGAGGATGCTCGAGAACGCGATCGCGAGTGCCCCGAGCAGCGCGGAGATGCGCACGAGGCGCTCGTTCGCAAGCCAGCGATCCACCCAACGCAGGCTAGAGCCCACGCCCCGTCCGGAATGTCCAGCGTTACCCCTGGGCGGGTGCCCCGACGGCGTGGAAGCCACCGTCGACGTGAATGATCTCGCCGCTGATCGCGCGGGCGAAGTCCGACAGGAGGAAGCAGATCGTGTCGGCGACCGGGGCGGGATCCTCGACATCCCACCCGAGCGGCGCCTGAACGCGCCACAGATCCGCGAGCTGCTCGAACCCGGGAATCCCGCGAGCGGCCACTGTCCCCAACGGACCGGCGGACACCAGGTTGACGCGGATCCCGCGCGGCCCCAGATCCCGCGCCACATACCGCGATACCGACTCCAGGGCAGCCTTCGCCACGCCCATCCAGTCGTAGATCGGCCATGCGAGGGTGGCGTCGAAGTCGAGCCCGACGATGCTCGACCCGGACTCCATCAGCGGCTCCAACGCACCCGCGAGCGCCTTAAACGAGAACGCGCTCGTCTGGAACGCTGCGCTGGCGCTCTCGGCCGGAGTCGTCATGAACCGCCCACCCAAGGCGTCCTCGGGCGCGAACGCGATCGCGTGCAGCGCCCCGTCGACACCGCCCCAGCGGTCCCGCAGCGACGAAGTCAACGCCTCCAGATCCGCAACATTGTTGACGTCGAGTTCGAGCACGTCGACCTCGGAGGACAGCCGCGTCGCCGCCCGCTCGGTCATCCGCCGCGCCCGCCCGAAGCTCGTCAGAACCACGGACGCCCCCTCCTCCAAGGCCCGGGAAGCAGCGTGGAATGCAATCGAGTCCTTGGTGATCACGCCGGTGATCACGAGCCTCTTGCCCTCGAGGATCACGACACCGTCACTGGCGATGACCGGCGAGCGTCCACAGCGCGTAGGCGAGCCGCTCGCGCGTCTGCGCGGGCTCAACCAGCTCGTCGACGAATCCGGAAGCGGCCGCCGCGTCGGCACGCAGATGCTCCTCGGCGTACTCCTCCGCCAGACGGGCGCGCGTGGCCTCGACGTCATCGGCCGCGCGCAGCTCGCGGCGATGAACGACTCCGACCGCCGCGCGGGCGGCCATGATCCCGAGCTCGGCCTCCGGCCACGCCAGCACCAGGTCGGCGCCGAGGTCGCGCGAGTTCATCGTGATGTAGGCGCCGCCGTAGGACTTGCGCAGGACCACCGTGAGCTTCGGCACGCGGGCCGCGGCGAACGCCCGCACCAACGACGCCCCGTGTCGGATCACGCCCGCCCGCTCCTGCTTAGAGCCGGGCATGAACCCCGGGGTGTCGACCACCGCAACCAGCGGCAGACCGAACGAGTCGCAGAAAGACACGAACCGAGCCGCCTTCTCCGAGCTCTCGGCGTCGAGCACGCCAGCCAGGTAATGGGGCTGGTTGGCCACGATACCTACCGGCCGGCCCTCCACACGGGCAAACGTCGTGACGATGTTCCGGGCCCAACGCGGGCACAGCTCGAGCAACGAACCGGCGTCGACGATGCCGCGGAGCGCGTCGCGCACGTCGTAGGCCCGGCGGGGCTCGGACGGCACGACGGAGCTGGGATCGTCGATCTCCGGACCGACCGCATCCAGCACCGGCAACGAACCACCGGCCGACGACGGCAGGTACGAGAGCAGCTCGCGGACACGCAAAGCGGCATGCAGCTCGTCATGCTCGACCAGGTGACACACGCCGTTGTGGTCGTGCACACGGTGACCACCGAGGTCCGCGGCTGAGATGTCCTCGCCGAGCGCCTCGCGCACGACGCCGGGCCCGGTCAGGAACATCGCGGCGTCCTCGGTCATGAGCACGAGGTCGGTCAGCGCCGGCGAGTACGCGCCACCGCCGGCGGAAGCGCCCGACACGACCGAGATCTGCGGGACCACGCCTGTCAGGCCAACGGTGTGGCGGAAGATGCGGCCGTACCCGGCCAAAGCGGCCGTGCCCTCCTGCATGCGCGCGCCACCCGACTCGACGAACGCGACCACCGGAATCCTGGCCCGCTCCGCGGTCTTCAGCACCCGGACGATCGTGTCGGCGTGGCGCTCCCCGAGCGATCCGCCCAGATACGAGCCGTCCTGCGCGTAGCAGGCGATCGGGCGACCGTCGACGCTACCCGTGGCTCCCAGCACGCCGTCGCCGGCGATCGCGCGGGCCCCGAGTCGAGGCTGGACGACGCGCGAGCGGAGCGGCTGGACGCTGCCCGGGTCGCACAAGGCCTCGAGGCGCTCGAGCGGATCGAGCCGGCGGACCCGTTCGCGTTCAATAGTCGCGCTCACGACTCCGCCCCCCTGAACACGAGCGTCACGTTGTGGCCACCGAAGGCGAACGAGTTCGAGATCGCGACCGGCGGATGCCCGTTGGACATCACCAGCGGACGGGCCTCGCCGGGGACGTAGTCGAGATCGCAGTCGGGATCCGGCACCTCGTAGCCGACCGTCGGCGGGATCATCCGCGTGCTGAGCGTCTTCACGGTGGCCACGGCCTCGACGGCCCCCGCCGCGCCCAGCAGATGTCCGACCGCCGACTTGGTCGAGGACACTGGGATCTTCCGGGCGCGCGCTTCCCCGAGGGCGCGCTTAAGCGCAGACGTCTCGGCGGCGTCATTCAGCTGCGTCGAGGTGCCATGCGCGTTGACGTAGTCGACCTCGTCAGGCCCGATTCGCGCGTCGTTCAGCGCCAGTTCGATCGCGCGCGTCGCAGCGACGCCACTCGGCTCGGGCGCGGTCAGGTGGTAAGCGTCCGACGTCGAGCCGTAGCCGGTGACCTCGCCGAGGACCTTCGCTCCGCGAGCTGCCGCGGCACCTGCCTCCTCGAGCACCAGCACACCGGCTCCTTCTCCCATCACGAACCCATCGCGGCGCGCGTCGAACGGGCGCGAGATCCCCGTCGGCGACAGCGCCTGCATCGAGTTGAAGCTGCCGAACCCGAATGGCGTCAGCGTCGCCTCCGCGCCACCGACAACGACCGCGTCGGCGTCGTCGTACTGGACCATCCGCAGTGCGCAGCCGATCGCGTGGGCGCCGCTCGAGCAGGCGGATACGACGCTGTACATCTGGCCCTTGAGGCCGAACTTCATCGACACGGCCGCGGCGGCCGCATTCGACATCTGCGCCGGAATCCCCAACGGGGACATGCGCGCGGGGCCGCGATCGCGCAGCACATCGTGCTGGAGCTCGATCGTCTGGATCCCGCCGATTCCGGTGGCGATGATGCAACCGACACGCATCGGGTCGTACGGCAGCGCGCCGACCCAACCGGCGTCGGCGACCGCCTCCCCCGCCGCGACCAGCGCGAACTGCGAGAACCGATCCAGCCGCCGCATCTCCTTGACGGACAACACCTCACTAGGCTCGAAGTCGGTGCACGCCCCGGCGCCGTCGAGGATCCCGGACTCGCCCGCAGCCCATCGCGAGTAGAGAGCCTCGGCGCCTACGCCGAGCGGCGTCACCGCGCCCAGACCAGTGATCACGACCCTACGTCGCATGGGGCGGCCGTTTGAATTCGAGTCGCTCACGCGGTCCCGGCTTCAGTCCGCGCGGCTGACGATCAGGTCGATGGCGTCGCCGACGGTCTTGAGCTCCTTCATGTCGTCGCCCTTGAGCACGACGCCGTAGTCGTCCTCGACGACCTGCGCCAGCTCGACCAGGTCGAGCGAGTCGATATCGAGCTCCTCGAACGTCGACCCGCGCGTGATCTGGTCGGCGTCGGGGCCGAAGCTCGCGAGCGTCTCGACGACCCGAGCCTCGACCTGTTCTGCGGTGACGGTTGCCATTGCCTTGTCTCCTTTCAGTTGGTTGTGGTTCTAGGCCGCGAGGCCACCGTCGACGGCGAGCACCGCGCCGGTGACGTAGCTGGCCTCATCGGAAATCAGAAAGCGCACGCATGCGGCCACCTCTTCGGGTGTGCCGACCCGGCGGGCCGGAATCGCCTGGAGGATCTCCTTTGACGCCGCGCCGATGAAGTCGGTTTCGATCAATCCCGGGGCGACGGCGTTCACGGTCACGCCGCGCCGCGCCACCTCGACCGCCGAGGTCTTGGTGAGCGCGATCAGGCCGGCCTTGGAGGCGGCGTAGTTCGCCTGTCCGGGGTTCGCGCGCAGGGCGACAGCGGAGGAAACGTTGACGATCCGGCCTGACCGCGCGCGGAGCATCGCCTTCAGCGCGCGCCGAGTGAGCCGGAAGGCCGCGGTCAGATTCGTCTCGAGCACCGCGTTCCATTCCTCATCGCCGAGCGACGGGGTGAGATCGTCGCGGCTGATGCCGGCATTGTTCACGAGCACTAGGACGGGACCGTCGAACCGGGACTCGAGCGCTCCGAACAGCGCCTCGGGCGCGTCCGGGTCGGCGACGTCCGCGGCCAGCGCGACCGCCTCGCCGCCCTCGCTCTCGATATCGCTCACGACGGCCTCGGCGCCTGAGCGGTCGCTCCGGTAGTTGACACCCACCTGCCATCCGTCACGCGCCAACGCCCGCGCGATCGCCGCGCCGATCCCTCGCGAGGCTCCGGTGACGAGCGCCGAGCCCTGTCGCTTCGCCGAAGGCTCAGGCATTGTCCGAGCCTCCCCACTCGATCACGCCGGCGCCCCAGGTGAACCCGGCGCCGAACGCGCTCAGCAGCACGCGCGCACCCGGCCTGAGCAGGCCATCGTGTTCGGCCGCGACGAGGCCAAGCGGCAACGTGGCCGCCGAGGAGTTGCCAAGGTTCTCGATGCAGTCCACGACGCGCTCGGACGGAAGGTGAAGCTTTTCCGCGAGCGCCCGGAGAATCCTGCCGTTGGCCTGGTGGTAGACGAACAGGTCGATCTCGTCGAGTGCGAGCCCAGCTCCCTCGACCGCTGCCAGCGTCGCCTCGCCCATCCTCGCCACCGCGTGGCGGTAGACCTCGGGACCGTCCATCCGCAGCTTCCGGTCAGCAGTGGGCGATCTGGATCGCGGGTGCGCCGGATCCGTCGGCGCCGAGCACGATCGGGCCGATCGCGCCGAGCTCACCGGTGACGGGACCGAGCACGACCGCGCCAGCGCCGTCGCCGAACAGCGGCGCGGTCCGCTTGTCGTCCCAGTCGATGATCCGGGTGGTGAAGTCAGCGCCGATCAGGAGCACGCACTCGGCGCGTCCGGTCTCGATCTGAGCCGCGCCGAGCGACAGCCCCGACAGGAACCCCGTGCATGCGGCGCCGAGATCGATCGCGCCGGCGCGGTGGGCGCCGACCTCGTGAGCCACGACCGGCGCGGCGTTCGGCATGAGCTCGTCCTGGGTGAGTGTCGCCACCAGCACCAGGTCCACGTCCGAGGGCGAGGCGCCGGCGCGGTTCAGCGCCTCGAGTCCGGCGCGCGCCGCGAAGTCCGACAGCCGCTCGTCGGGAGCGGCGACGGGCCGGGCACGAATACCAGTCCGCGAAACGATCCAGTCCTCGCTGACCCCGAGGCGCTCAGCCAGCTCCGAGGTCGTCACGCGCGCGGACGGGACCTCGGCGGCCACCGACAGGACAGCGGGCCGCGGCGGCTCGTCGCCCTCGATGCTGCCCTGTGCCTGCGGGCTGATCAGGTGCGACTCAAGCATGGGCGAGCTCCACATCCTTCAGTGTGCGTTTGACAAGTCCTGTCAGGACGCGCCCCGGCCCGACCTCGACGAACCGCTCGGCGCCGCATTCGCGCATCGCGAGCAGCACCTCGCGCCAGCGCACCGGCATCGTCAGAGACTGGGCGAGCTGCGCACGCACGTCCTCGAACGGCGCGGCGGTGACCGCGGAGAGCACCGTCACGCCTTGCGGCGGCGAGACCTCGACTCGTTCAAGCGCGGTCGCGAACGACGGAACCGCCTCGGCCATCATCGGCGAGTGGAACGCTCCGGTGACGGGGAGCTCCATCGGCCGCAGCCCGAGCTCCTTCGCGGCGGCGATCGCGTCCGGGAAGGCCCGGCGGTCGCCCGAGAGCACCACCTGCTGTGGCGAGTTGTCGTTGGCCACCGACAGGCCGTGTGCGTCCGCGAGCTCGGGGGCGTGATCGGCGGCACCGGCGCCCATCAGCGCGAGCATCCCGCCGTCGCCGGCGCGCTCGCCGGACTCCTGCATGAGCCTGCCCCGCAGCGCCACGAGCTCGAGCCCGTCGCGCTCGCTGAGGCATCCGGCCGCGACCAGCGCGGCGAGCTCTCCGAGCGAGTGGCCCGCCATGAAATCTGCGGAGGGTCGTCCGAGCGCCTCCCATCCCGCCAGGCTCGCGCAGAAGATCGCGGGCTGCGCGAACCGCGTGCCCTCCTCGGCGCGCGCAAACGGGTCCTCGCCGACGATTTCATCGGCGAGCGACAGCAGGTCGGGCCTGACCTCGGCGACGGTCTCGCGCATGTCCGGGGTCTGGCTTCCCTGGCCGGGAAACAGGATCGCAGTTGCTCCCATTCTGCTATCACCCTACGCGGCAATACGGTTCCGGATACAGGCGCTCAGCGGACTTCCCCCCGTTCGGGGGGAGCCGAACTTGCCGAATTCCGGACCGTCTCGACAGCCTTGAGCCTCCCCAAGCCAACACCCTCTTCCGCTGCCCTCGTGACGGGCGCATCGGCCGGCATCGGCGGCGAGATCGCCAAGCTGCTCGCGGCGCGGGGGCACAACCTGGTGATCGTGGCGCGGCGCAAGGAGCGGCTCGTCGCGCTCGCCGACAAGCTCAGCGAAGACCACGGCGTGAGGGTCGAGACGATCGCGTGCGATCTTGGCAAGCCGGCGTCGCGGGCGCGGATCCCGGGCCGCATCGAGGAGCTCGGCCTCGACGTCGAGATCCTCGTCAACAACGCCGGCTTCGCCACCGGCGGCGCGTTCTACGAGGCCAACCTCGAGCGCGAGCTCGAGCAGGTTCGCGTACTCGTCGAAGCGGTCGTGTATCTCACGCGGGTGTTCTCGCCGGGGATGGTCGAGCGCGGCCGCGGCGGGATCTTGAACGTGGCTTCGACCGCGGGAATGCAGCCGATGCCGTACTCCGCCGGCTACTCGGCGGCCAAGGCGTACGTCCTGACCTTCTCCGAGGCGCTTCACCAGGAGATGCGCGGCCACGGCGTCACCGTCACCGCGCTCGCCCCCGGGCCGGTCGAGACGGACTTCTGGGACATCGCCGGCTGGGAGACCTCGAGCGGCAGGTCGTTCGAGCGGGCCGTCCCCGGGACGCTGATCTCCTCCGAGCACGCCGCCCGTGCCGGGGTCGAGGGACTCGAGTCCGGCGAGCGCGTGGTGGTGCCGGGGCTACCGATCCGCGCCGCGATGTTGGCCAGCCGCTACATCCCGCACGCGTTCAAGCTGCCGGCGCTCGAACGGTTCATGCGCCCTGGCGGCCGATAGCTCCGGCCTCGACGTTGAGTCCACACTCGACAAGCCGCGGCCGGCGATTGCGGGGTTAACCGCGCTATAGCCGGGTGAATCTGAATTCACCCTTCCGGGGGAAGGCGAGTGTGGAGATAGCCGGAATCGGGGGATGGGCTGCGCTGACGCGCAGCATCCGTGGGGCCGTTCCGCCGGGCGTCCATGCCCGGCGGTCGCTACCCCAACAACCCGATCCGTTGCGCCCGCTGGACCGCCTCGGCGCGGTTGCGGGCGCGCAGCTTGCGATACAGCGCGCTCGTGTGCTCCTTGACCGTGTGGGGACTCAGGTACAGCTGCTCGGCGATCTCGCGGTTGGTCGACCCCATCGCGATCAGGTCGAGCACCTCGCGCTCGCGCTCGGTCAGCAGCGGAGCCGGCTGCTCGGCCTTCGTCGGGAACGTGGTCATGCCGAGCCCCACCCGGCGCACCGCCGCCGCCACCCGGCTCGCCTCCCAGTCCTTGGATACGAATCCGGACGCGCCGGCGGCGCGGGCGGCCGCAGGCGACATCCGGCCGGCGCCCGAGATCAGCAGCACGCGCGTGGCCGGCGAGGCCTCGCGAATCGCGGCGCATAGCTCTGCGCCTGACTCCCCCGCCAGGAACAAGTCGACGAGCGCGACGTGCGGCTTGTGGGCACGGGTCAGCGCGATCGCCTCGACACCGGTGCGCGCCTGGAAGAAACGCTCCACCCACGGTTGCTCGCCGAGCAGAACACGGAAGCCCCAGTGGACCACGTCGTGGTCGTCGACCACGAGCACGCGCAGCCGCCGGTCGTCGATCACTGCTCTTCCTGCTGGAGCGGCACCACCAGCCGCACCCGCCACCGATCGCCATCGAACGGTCCGGACTCGACGATGCCGCCCTGCTGGATTGCCTCAAAAGTCGCCAGCCGCAGGCCCATCCCCGGGTCCCCGGCGGGAGGCCGGGCGCCGTCGTTGCGCACCTCGAGCATGAACGTGTCCTGGTCCCGCGACACTGCGACCTCGACCCGCGACGGGTCGGCGTGCTTGGCGATGTTGCGGAGCGCCTCGGCGAGCACCGACTGCGCGAGCGGCTCGACGTCGGCGGGGACGGTCGACTCGCCTCGCCAGTCGACCTCGACGACCACGCCGGGCGACCTCCTGACCCGGTCGAGCTCGGCCGCGAGCGTCGTGCCCGTCTCCGGCGGAAGCGGCGCCAGTGGTCGCTCGAGCGCGCGCCGGAGGTCGGCCAGCGCCTCCTGCATCTCGATCCGGCAACGCTCGCGCTCCTCGCGGTCGAGCGGCTGCTCGGCCCCGAGCGCCAGCGACACCCCGAACAGCCGCTGGAGGACGCGCTCGTGGATCTCGCGGGCCAGGTCGAGCCGCTCGCCGAGCCGCCGCGTCCGCTCCTGCTGGCGGGTGACGTTGCGGGCGGCGGCCACGAGCGCGGCGGTCTTTCCGAGCGTCCACAGCAGGTGGCGCTCGCCGTCGGAGAGCTCGAACCGCCCGCCGCCGCGGTCGGCGCAGATCACCCCGTAGGCGTAGCCGCCGGCGCTGAGCGGCGTGCAGACGAGCGTGGTCACTCCCAGGAGCTGCGCGTACTCGGGCGGGACCTCCTCCTCGATCCGCTCGGACACCACGACCACCTTGTCTTCGAGCAGCGCCCGCTGGGCGATCGGCGTGTTGACGAGCGTCGGGCGGATCCCCGAGAGCTGGTCGAACGGAATCCCGTAGGAGCCGATCGCGCGGACGCGCCGGCGCGCGCCGTCGGCCATGAAGATCGCGGCGCGGCGCATCGTCGTCAGGCGGCAGATCGCCTCGCAGATCCGGTCGTAGAACTCGGTCGGCGACGTGTGCATGTCGATCTCGGCAAGGAGCTCGACGAATACCTCGAGCGGCTCGACGCCCGCGAACAGAGAGGGCGAGCGGTCGGTGATGGGCTGGTCGACGCTCACGCCGCGCGCGACAGCGGGTACCGCTGCCTGATCTCGTACAGAGTCGTCCGCTCGGCGGCCGGCCGGCCCGCGCGGTGGGCCGCCGCGATCAGCTCGGCGGGATCGAGCTTGACCCCGTGGTAGCTGCCGGCCATCCGCGAGATCGACTCTTCCATCAGCGTGCCGCCGAGATCGTTGACCCCCCAGCGGAGTGACTCGGTGGCCGCATCGAGCCCCATCTTGACCCAGCTCGCCTGGAGGCTCGGCACGGTCTTCCCGAGCGCCAGGCGGAACACCGCGGTGTGCTTCAGGTTCTCCTCGCGCGAGATTTCCTCCACCCCGTGGGTCCGACCGAGCAGGGTGTGGAACGGGATGAACGACAGGGGCACGAACTCGGTGAAGCCGCCGGTGCGCTCCTGAAGCTCGCGCACGACCCGCATGTGCTCGGCCAGCTCCCACGGTTCCTCGACGTGGCCGAACATCACCGTCACGGTCGAGCGAATTCCCTCGGCGTGCGAGGCCTCGATGATCTCGACCCAGCGCGCCACCGGCAGCTTGTTGGGCGAGATCCGCTCGCGGACGCCGTCGTGCAACACCTCCGCCGCGGTTCCCGGCGTCGACCCCAGCCCAGCCTCGCGGAGGCGCTCGAACACGTGCCGTGGCGACAACCCGGACACGTCGCACATGTGGGCGACCTCCATCGGCGAGTACGCGTGCAGATGGATGTGCGGCGCCGTCCGCTTGACGACCCGCAGCCACTTCTCGTAGTCCGACAGGTCCCAGTCGGGATGGATGCCCGACTGCATGCAGATCTCGGTGGCGCCGAACTCGATCGCCTCGTTCACGCGGCGGACGAGCTCCTCCTCGGAGTGCTCGTAGGCGTCCGGCGATCGGCGGGACTGCCCAAACCCGCAGAACGCGCAGCCGACGGTGCAGATGTTCGAGACGTTGATGTTCCGGTTGACGACGAACGTGACCGTGTCCCCCGCGAGCTCGTACCGGAGCTCGTCGGCCGCGCATCGCATGTCCTCGATGATCGACGGCCGGGTCTCGGCGAACAGCGCGGTCAGCTCGTCCGGTGTCAGGGCAAGCCCGTCGCGGGCCCGCGCCACCGCCCGCGGTGCCGCGTCGTCGGCCACCTGGAGCGCGACCCGCCGGCCCGACCCCCGCCGTGGAATGAACGACCAGTACGCCGTCTTGATCACGTCCATCACCGGCCGTGAGATCCACTCCGGATCGATGTACTCGGGGTACACGCACAGCCGCTCGGACAGCGCCACCCCGTCGGCCTGCAGCTGCTTGCGGACCTTGGTCGGCGAGGGGAATGGGTGCTCCGGCGAGATGTGATCACCGTTGGCACTCAGCCCGCCGAGGTCGGTGGCGCCCGCCCGCACAAGCTCCGGCCACCAGTCGGACAGATTCGGCGGGACCTGGATGCCGACGCCCGGCATCAGACGCCGCGTCTCGGCAATCAAACGCTCCAGGGCATCCAACGTGACCTCGCACGCCCACGCCGGGGCATCCCGGTGCGGCCCGTCCCACACCCCGGTCCGCCAGTACTCATCGGCGGCGGCACCAGCGATCTCCGCCGGCTCGCGGCCGTAGTAGCTCTGATGGGGCACGAAGTTCTGGAGGATCACCTCCTGGATATGCCTGTGACGCTCGTGCAGCTCGGCCAGCTTTTCGAGCGCCGCAATTCGCTCGTCCTCGGTCTCGCCGATCCCGACCAAGATCCCGCTCGTGAATGGGATCTTGAGCTCGCCCGCGGCCGCGATCGTCTCGAGCCGGAGCGCCGGGTGCTTGGTCGGTGACCCCTGGTGGACGACGAGGTCCGGGTTGATCGACTCGAGCATCAGCCCCTGGGACGCCGTGACCTCCCGCAGACGGGCGAGATCACCGGCACCGAGAACACCCAGGTTCGTGTGGGGCAGTAGCCCGCGCTCGAGCGCGCGCTCGCACACCCACATCACATAGGAGACGAAGTCCTCGTGGCCGTACTCATGGAGCCGCGCCGCCACGCCCGCATTCACCTCGGGCTTCTCGCCCGTGAGCACCAACAACTCCTTCACGTGATGCCGCGACACCGCCCGATCCAGCAACGCGACGACCTCGTCCGGCGAATACAGATGGGGCTTGTGCGTCGCGAACGCGCAGTACTTGCAGTAGCAGCGGCATGTCCGCGACAGCGACAGCGTGAGGTTCCGGCTGAACGTGACACGGCGGCGCATGCGCGCGGCCCATTCTACGTAGCAGCCCCTCCGGCTCCATGGAGCGCCTATCCTGGCCCGGCTGATGCGAGGACCGATCCGTGCACGGGCGGCCTGCGCCTGCCTGCTTGCCGCCGCTGCCGCCGTCGTCGCCGGCTGCGGCTCGGGCACGTCCTCGACCCGAGCTTCCGAGGACACAGGGCGGCCATCCGCCGAGAACGCGACGCTGATCCTCGACTTCACCCCCAACGCCGTCCACACCGGCATCTATGCCGCGCTCGCGCGCCACTACGACCGCGCCCACGGCGTGCGGCTCCACGTGATCGCACCGACCGCCACGACCGACTCGATCAAGTTGCTCGAGACCGGCCGGGTCAATTTCGCGATCCTCGACATCCACGACCTCGCGATCGCCCGCGAGCGCGGCGAGGACCTCGTCGGGATCATGGCGATCGTGCAGCGGCCGCTGGCGGCGGTGATCGCGGCTCCGGGGGTCGCCTCGCCCCGTGCTCTAGAGGGCAAGACCGTCGGAATCACGGGCGACCCGAGCGACACCGCGGTGCTCAAATCAACTGTCGCCGGGTCCGGCGGCGACCCGGCCAAGGTCAAGACCATCACGATCGGGTTCAACGCCGTGGCGGACCTGCTGGGGGGCCGCGTGGCCGGCGCCACCTCGTTCTGGAACGACGAGGGAGTGACGATCCAGAGCAAACGGCCCGGGTTCCACATCTTCCGGGTCGACGACTACGGCGCCCCCTCCTACCCCGAGCTCGTCGTGTGCGCGACTGGCGAGACGCTTCGCGACGACCCGGCGCTCGCGCGCGGGGTCGTCGACGCGCTCGTCGCGGGTTACGACTTCACCCTCGCCCACCCCCGGCAGGCGGCGCTCGACCTCGAGCACCACGCCACCGGGCTCGACCCGGCACTCGTGAGCACCCAGCTGAGCGGTCTCCTTCCCGCCTTCCGCGGTCCCGGCGGCCGCGTCGGCGTGCTCGACCAGGCAACGCTCGCGACCTGGGCGAAATGGGAGGCGCGGTTCGGGATCGTCAGCCACCCGCCCGACGTCGCGCAAATGTTCGACTCCGCGTACACGGTGCGATGAGGACGCGGAGTCGGCTGATCGCCGGGGTGCTCGTGGCCGTCGCCGCCGGCGGCGCGACGGTGGCGCTCGGCGTCGCGGTGCTGCTCGGGAACATCGTTCACCTGCGTGCAACCGCCAAGGCGACGCTCGGCACCGGGTCCTACCTCGACGCGACGATCAATGTCGAGCGCGCCGTCGTCGACGCCGAGACCGGACTCCGGGGCTACGTGATCACCGGCAAGCCGCTGTTCCTGGCTCCGACGTAGACGGCCGAGAAACAGCTGCCCACCGCCGCGGCCGCGCTCGAGCGGGCCGCGACTCAGGAACGGACGTACGTGGCCCGGGCGAACGCGCTCGCCGACGCCGCGCGCGCCTATATGACGAGCTACGTCCCGGGAGTGATCGCCGAGGTCACGAGCGATCCGCGGGCCGCGCGCTCGGTCCGGACGACCACGCTCGGGAAGCGGCTGGTCGACGGCATCCGTCTTCAGACCCAGGAGCTCGAGCAGCTGATCTCGGCGCGCCAGGCGGCGCGCCAGCGCGCTGCCCGAAACTCAGCGAACACGGCCGTGACCGTTGCGGTGGTCGTGTTGATCGTGCTGACCGCGTTGACGCTCGCGCTCGGAGGCTTCCTGGGGTGGCTGCTGGTCGGCCGTGAGCGCGCCCGGGAGCGCGCGTCCTTCCTGGCCGACGCGGTGACGCTGCTCGATCGCGGCACGACCGCCGAGGAGGTGCTCGACACGTTCGCGACGCTCGCGCTCGAGCGCGGTAACGCCTACTGCCTCGCCGAGGAGCTCCCTGACCCGGACGCGCCGGAACTCGAGCTCGGCCGGGTCAGCGCCGGGGACGCGATCCTCTCCCCGGCCGAGTTGCTGAGCGCGGAAGCGGGCTGGGAGCAGGCCCGGCTGACCGCGCGCGTGCGCCACACAACCGTCACGCACATCACGGTCCTGGAGTCGGCCGGCGGTCAGGGACACGTGCATGTGCTCACCCTTGCCGCGGTGGCGCGAGGCAGCATCGTCGCCCGCGCACTGCTGGTGCGGCGCGGACGGGGCTGGCGAGGCGATGAGCTCCAGGAGATGTCAGGACTCGGGGCACGGCTCGCGCTGACGCTCCACGCGCGGTCACTCCAGGCGCGTACCGAGGCGCTCTACCGCCGCAGCGACCACACCGCGCGCACCCTGCAGCAGAGCCTGCTGCCGATCGCCATCCCCGATGTGCCGTCGTGCGAGCTCGCGATCCGCTTCGTACCGGCCGGCGCCGGCGACCTCGTCGGCGGGGATTTCTACGACATATTCCCGGTCGGGAACGACCAGTGGGCGGTCGTGCTCGGCGACGTCTGCGGCAAGGGCCCGGGCGCGGCCGCGATCACCGCGATGGCTCGCTGGACGCTGCGGAGCTTTGCCAGCTCGGCGCGTTCGCCGGCCGAGGCACTTCGCGCGCTCAACGAGGCGATGCTGCGCCAGGACCTCGACGGTCGGTTCATCACGATCGTCTACGCCCTGGTCAGCCTGCACGCCGGGGAAGCGCACGTCACGGTCGCGTGCGCGGGTCATCCGCCGGCGATCTTCGTCTCGGATGGCGGAGACCCGGCGACGCTCGGCGCGCACGGTGACCTGCTCGGGATCTGGCCCGAGATCCGGCTCGACCCGGTTGATCTGCGACTGTGCCCGGGCGAGAGCATCGTGCTGTGCACCGACGGCGTGACCGACCAGGGACCCGGCTCGGACGGCTCGCCGGAACACGCGCTTCGCGAGGTCGCCGCCGGGCCGAGCGGAGACGCGCTCGCCGATGCCCTCCGCGACGAGGCGGAGCGCACGAGCGCGGTGACGCGCGACGACGTCGCGGTCGTGGTGCTTCGGTATCTCGGGAGCGACGCCGGCGACGAAGCGCCCGCGCCGGGGGCGCGTGGCCGGCGCGCGAGCTTGACGGTCGGACGGCCGTAGGCATAGGCTGCAGGTAGGTCCACTCGAGGGAGGTAGGCAGTGAAGGCTCGGCTTCTCAGCGCGCTGGCGATTGTGTCCGCGCTCACGGTCATCATCGCGGTCGCCATCGGCGGCGTCGCTTCGGCAACGAGCAGCCAGCCCACCGGCGCGCAGGGGACGACAGTCCCGGGTGCACCTGGCAGCGAGAGCTACTTCGATCTCGCGCGCAAGGACTGCGTAGGCACGGCCCGCAACACGTCGTCGCGGGTGTGGTTCACGGTCGCCGACGGCGTCCTGTCCGACACCTATTGGCCGAACGTCGACGCCACGAACGTGCACACCCTCCAGTACCTGGTCACCGACGGGAGCACGTTCACCGACCTTCAGACCCGCGACATGACCTACAAGGTGGTCCCCGATCCGACCGGCATGAGCTGCACCGTGGTGGCCACCCCCGATAAAGCGAACGCCGCCCACGGCTACCGGATCACCACCACCTACATCGCCGATCCTGACCGCAACGCCGTGCTCATGCGGACCAGGTTCCACGGGCCAAGCGGTGATCGACTGTACGTCCGCCTCGATCCGCTCGCCGGCGGCACCGGCGGCGGGGGCTCCCAGAACTCCGGCGGCAACAGTGCGCTGATCGCTCCGGGCAATACCCCGGTCGACGACAACACCAACACGACGACGAACGCGGTCAACCGCGACTACGCGGTTCCGACGTACATGGCGCTCGAGTCATCGAACCGGTTCGGCGCCACCAGCGTCGGCTACGCCGACTCGGCCAGTGATGGTCTGACGACGCTCGACTCGAGCCACTCGCTCAGCCCGTCCTACACCTCCGCTCCGGACGGGCACGTCGCCCTCACCGCCGCCGTTCGTCTGCCCCGGGATCGCACCGTCGACCTGGCGCTCGGGTTCGGCACCGACGAGAACACCGCGCTCACGGTCGCCCACCAAGCCGCGTCGCAAAGCTTCAACAACGCATGGGCCGATTACGAGCGCCAGTGGCTCCGGTATGACTCCGGGCTCCGCCGCCCGTCGTTCCGTCTCGGCGCCGCCGCCGACCGCGAGTACTACGAGTCGGTCAACGTGGTCAAGGCCAGCGAGGACAAGCAGTTCCCGGGCGCGATCGCCGCCGGCCTCGCCTCGCCGTGGGGCCAGGCCGTCCCCGCGGGTAACGCCACCAACGGCAAGCCGACTTACTTCGGCTCCTACCGCGAGGTGTTCGCGCGTGACCTGTACGAGGCGTTCGCGGGGCTGCTCGCCGCCGGGGACATCAACACCGCCCGCGACGCGACCCTGTTCCTGTTCGACCGCCAGCAGCAGCCCGACGGGTCGATGCCACGCAACTCGCTCGAGAACGGCAAGGTCGCGCCGGACACGGGCGGCCTCCAGCTCGACGAGACCTCCTACCCGATCCTGATGGCGTGGCAGTCCGGTCTCGCCGGCGACTCATCGCTGTACACCAACCACGTGATTCCGGCCGCCGACTTCCTGGTGGCGCACGGTCCCTCGGACGGCGTGGAGCGCTGGGAGGAGCAGTCGGGCTACTCACCCTCGACGATCGCGGCCGAGATCGCCGGCCTGACAGCAGCCGCGAACATCGCCCGCGCCAATCACGACCGGGCGCACGCCCGGATCTACCAGGCGACCGCCGACTACTTCGCGAACAACATCAAGAAGTGGACGGTCACCACCGACGGGCCCTACGCCCCCAGGTACTTCATGCGCCTGTCCAAGACCGATGACCCGAACGCGCAGATCACGTACTCGCTCAACAACGGCAACTCGACCCAGGAGGCGCAGCAGAACATCGTCGACGCCGGGTTCCTCGAGCTCGTGCGCCTCGGAATCCTGCCGGCAAGCGACCCGGACGTGCAGGCGTCGCTTAACGTCATCGACAAGGTGATCGAGCGCCAGACCCCGAGCGGGCCGGGCTTCTACCGGTACGGCTACGACCCGACGCAGTCGACCGACGGCTACGGCGACTGCTATGTGCTCCCATCGGGAACGAACGCGACGGGCTGCTCGCCCAGCGGTGCGCCGTGGCCGACGACCGACACCGGGACCGGCCACCTCTGGCCCGTGCTGTCCGGAGAGCGCGGCGAGTACGAGGTTGCCGCCGGCGACTCCCGCTTCGCCAACGACCTGCTCACCTCGATGCGCAACATGACGTCGGGCCAGGGCCTCGAGCCCGAGCAGGCGTGGGAGGACCCAGACCTCGCGGCCTCCCCGTTCGGGAGCGACCCGACGACGGCATCGATCGGGTTCAGGGACGGCAAGCCCGCCGGCTCGGCCAGCCCGCTTACATGGGCCCAGTCGCAGTACGCGCGGCTGGCGCTCGCTCTGAGCACCGGACGCAACCTCGAGACGCCGGACATCGTCACCGACCGGTATGTGAGGAACGGCATGCCCGGCACGCTGCCGCTCACCATCATCTCGCCGGCTCCGGGCGCGACCGTGACCACGCCGACCGTCACAGTCACCGGCACGACCGCGCCGGGCGCTCGCGTCGTCGCGGAATCGGACGGCCCGCTTGGGGGCACGGCCGGGATCGCATCGACGACCGCGGACTCGTCCGGGAGCTGGACGCTGGCTCTCCCGACGTCATTCGCCAGCACGACGATCACGGTCACGGCGACGCAGCATCGCAGTACCGGGTACGTCCAGCAGTCAATCATCGGCGGGCCGCTTCCGGGGACCACGGTGCTTGACATGACCGACCCTGCCGGAGACGACAACGGACCGGGCACCTACCAGTACCCGACCTCGAGCAACTTCACCGCCGGGTCGTTCGACCTCACGCACTTTTCTGTGAGCCAGGACGGGACCAGCGTGTACATCGAGGTGCAGCTGCGCGCCCTGGTTCCGACCTTCGGATCGCTATTCGGCGCCCAGCTCCTCGATGTCTACGTCCACAACCCCGCGGCGACCCCCACATCCGCAAGCCCGCCCGATCCGGCGTTCAACTACACGATCGCGCCCGCCGACGCCTGGAGCGAGCGACTCGAGGCCCAGGGGTTCGCCTCGCCGGTCTGGGTGTCGCTTTCCGGGTCAGCGGGGACGGCTCAGTTCGTCGCCGACGCCCCGAGCAGGACCGCGACGCTGATCGTGCCCGAGAAGACGTTCGGCACAGTCGGCTCGGGATGGGTCTTCACTGTGGCGCTGACCGGGCAGGACGGATTCAGCCCGGGGCAGGCGCGTACCTTCACGCAGCCCGCCGGCGGCTTCACGTTCGGTGTCTGCCCCACCAGCGACACGACGGACGCGTATTGCAACCAACCGGGGACGGTGCCCAAGGTGATGGACACGATCCCGCCGGCGGGAGTCAGCCAGGCGACTGAGCTGAACCCGGATCTCCACCCGTCCGGAGTCCAGCTCCAGGGCGTGACCGTGCCCTAGGAGCCGTTCTCCAGCAGACGCGACACCAGGGTCGCCCCCTCGCGCGCCATCCGGGAGCGCGGCACGACCAGGTCTAATCCCGCCCCCTGGGCCTCCGCCCGGACGTCGGCCTCGACGTGCGAGTAGAACGCGAGCGTCTTGATCGTGCCCGGGATGCCCTCGAGCTGCTCGAGCCGCTCCGGCACGTCCGCGGTGAGGTCGACAACGAGCACGTCGGCACCAGGCAGCTCGCGACCGAGCGCGTCTGCGTCTCCGACCAGCACCGGGTCGTGACCGGCTGCGTGCATCGCGCCGACAACGTTCGAGCCGAACAGGAGATCAGGGATGAAAGCGACGACGCGCGCCATGGTCGCTCGTCGAGACGCGCTACTGGGCGCGGATCCGGCGGAACTCCTCGCGAACGGCCTCGGTCCTACCCCACATCGGGTTGACCTCGACGCGCCCGGACCGGGCCTCGCGGACCGCGAGCTCGCCGTCGATCTCGGCCTCGTCGAGCAGGCGGAGCGCCGCGTGGACCGCCGGCACCGCCGCGGCGTGGCCGAACCGGTGGGCCACCAGCAGCCGCCAGTGCCAATCGTTCTTGGAGTAGGGCTGGGCGTTGCAGGTGACGAGCAGGACCGCGGCGTCGACGTAGCGGCGCTCGTCGAAGATGCGCAGGTCGAACTCGAGGTCAGTCCAGTCGTCGGGGAGCGAGTCGACGATCTGCTGGAAGGTGTCCGCCAGGGCCATTCGCCGACGAAGCCTAGCGGTGCCCTGCCTTACATGAAGAGCTGCTGGTACAGCAGGAACAGGTTGAGCCCGGTGATCAGGATCGCGCAGCCCCACGCGAGGACCGTCGTGAGCGGGCGGTTCACGTGAACCCCCATCACGCTTCGCCGGCAGGTGAGGATCACGAGCGGTATCAGCGCGAGCGGAATTCCGAACGACAGCACGACCTGGCTGAGGACGAGCGCGTCGGTCGGGTTGATGCCCACCGCGAGCACGATCAGAGCCGGAATCATCGTGAGCGCGCGCCTCACCATGACCGGGATGCGTACGTTGATGAAGCCGGCCATCACGATCTGGCCGGCGTACGTGCCCACGCTCGAAGACGACGCCCCCGAGGCCAGCAGCGCCACCGCAAACGCCAGCGCGGCTCCGCCTCCGACCAGCCGCCCGAACTCCGCGTGCGCCGCCGGAATCGTGCTCAACCCGGACAGGCCCGGGGTGTGGAACAGCTTGGCGGCGACCGCGAGCATCGCCATGTTCACGATGCCCGCCAGGGCGAGCGCGATGATCACGTCGACGCGCTCGAACCTCAGCACCCGGGCCCGCTCCTGCTCGTTGCGGACCGGCATCCGCGCCTGCGTCAGCGCCGAGTGGAGGTAGATCACGTGCGGCATCACGGTGGCGCCGATGATCCCGACCGCGAGGTAGACCGATCCAGATCCGTCGAGGCCAGGAAGCAGACCGCGCAGCGCCTCGTGCGACGAGGGACCGATGCGCAGCGTCTCGTTCAGGAAGCCGAGGAAGATGATTGCCAGGAGCGCCGTGATTGCGAGCTCGAACCGCCGGAAACCCCGGGTCTGGAGCTCAAGGATCGCGAACGCGATCACGCCGGTGATCAGCCCCGCCACGAGCATCGGCACCCCGAACAGAAGGTTCAGACCGAGCGCAGCTCCGAGGAACTCCGCGATGTCGGTCGACATCGCCATGATCTCGGCCTGGATCCACATGCCCCAGCTGACCGGGCGGGACCAGTGTCCGCGGATGTTCTCGGGGAGGCTGTGGCCGGTGACGACGCCGAGCTTGGCCGACAGGTACTAGATCAGCATCGCGATCAGGTTCGCGAGCAGGACGACCCAGAGCAGGAGGTAGCCGTACTTCGCGCCCCCCTGGAGGTTCGTCGCGAAGTTGCCGGGATCGACGTAGGCGATCGAAGCCACGAACGCGGGTCCGAGCATCGCCAGCGTGGCCCGCAGACGGCCCTTGGCGAGCAACTGCTCGAGCGGGCTCTGGACAGCGACGCCGTCGCGAAGGGCGATCGCGCCCGCGTCGGTGGCAGCCTCGAACGCGGGTTCGGGCAGACGGCGGCGGAGCGTCACGCGCTCACCTCGACTCGCATCGCGCGGGCCAGCGACCCGCCGAGCACGTGGACGTGGTCGCCGAACCGCACGAACAGCGGGCCGTCGAACGGCTGCTTGTCGACGACCTCGAGCCGGTCGCCCGGCGCGATCCCACGCTCCGCGAGGAAGCGCAGCATCTCGGGGTCGGAGTCCGACACCCGCGCGAACGTTCCCCGGGCACCGACCTCGAGCGTCTGGAGGCTGACGGTTGAGCCTTCCTCGATCCTGAGGTCGCGGGTCGGGATCGGATCGCCGTGAGGGTCGTGCGTCGGGTCGCCGAGCTTGGTCGCGATCAGCTCCTCGAGCTCCTCGGACAGGACGTGCTCGAGCACCTCGGCCTCCTGGTGGACGCGGTCCCAGGGGACACCGAGCGACTTGACCAGGTACAGCTCGAGCAGCCGGTGGTGGCGCATGACCTCGAGCGCGACCCGCCGCCCATGCTCGGTCAGCGACACGCCGCGGTAGGGCTGATGCGCGACCAGCCCGAGCTCGTCGAGACGCTTGACCATGCCCGACGCCGATGCGGGGGTCACCCCGAGGCGGTCGGCCAGCGCGTTGGTGCTGACGGCGTCGCCCTCGCGCAACTCCAGGGCGTAGATCGCCTTGGCGTAGTCCTGTACCGCCTGGGAGCGGATCGCTGTCGAGTCCTGGCTTGCCATTACAGAGATTATGGTATGCCTAAATTTGAATTTCGGAAGGGAGATCGGGATGTCGGTGTGCCTATCCTGTCCTTGGATGGCCTCACTGGACACATTGGCGACCGACTACCGCACGATCACCGAGGCGTGCGGGATGCTCGACCGCTCAGAGCGCGGCAAGCTCGCGCTCACCGGCGCCGACGCGCGCAGCTTCCTGCAGGGCCAGGTGACGAACGACGTCGAGGGGCTGTCTGCCGGCCAGGGCTGTTACGCGGCGTTCCTCACGCCGAAGGGCAAGATGCTCGGCGATCTGCGGATCCTCGACGCGGGCGAGGAAGTGTTGCTCGACACCGAGCGAGTTGCTCTCCAGGGGCTGTTCAACATGATCCGGCAGTTCAGCATCGGCTACGACGTCGAGCTCCACAAGCGGACGCTCGAGCGCGGTCTGCTGTCGCTGATCGGGCCGGAGGCAGACGGGATCGCGGGCACGACTGACTTGGGGACCGACGAGCACGCGCACGTGGTCGTCGAGGTCCCCGGGTCGGGGGTCACCGCCCGGGCGATTCGCGCCGATGTCGGCGTCGATCTGCTGTGTTCGTCCGAGGAGGTCGAGCGGTTGCGAGCGGCCTTGGGGGACGCGGGCGCGGTGGCGGTGGACGAGGCGGCCGTGGAGGCTCTGCGGATCGAACGCGGGCGGCCCCGGTACGGGATCGACCTCGACGATTCGGTGATCCCGCAGGAGGCCGGCCTCAACGAACGAGCAGTGTCGTTCACCAAGGGCTGCTACGTGGGGCAGGAGACGGTGGCCCGGCTGTATTACCGGGGCAAGCCGAACCGCGAGCTCCGAGGACTGCGGCTTTTCGGCCCGGCGTCGCCGGGCGCTGAGCTGACGTTCGAGGGGCGAGCCGTCGGGCGGCTGACGAGCGTCGCGGACTCGCCGCGGGTCGGGCCGATCGCGCTGGCGCTGGTGCGCCGGGAGGCTCCGCCGGGGACGAACGTTGCCGTGGGCTCTGGTGACCGCGAGGGCCCGACGGCCGAGGTCGTCGAGCTCCCCTTCTAGATCACCAGCTGCGTCGTCTCGGGGTGCGACGCGAGGTAGTTGGACACGATTCGCAGCTCGTCGATCTCGGTCGGCGGGACGTGAGCGCCGAGCTCGGTGCGGCCGCCCCGCTTGAGCGCGGCTTCGGTCCGGCGCTCGAGCTGCGTCGTGTCCGGCGGAGCCTCGCCCCAGTCGACGAGCCTGCCGCCGACCAGCCAGAACGCATCCTTGCGCTCGGCGTCGACGGGATGGGCCGCCAGCAGTAGCCGAGCGCGCGCATGGGTCGCCTCGAGTCCACCGCCGAGGCGCTCGAGGATCACCCCGAGGCGGCGCAGGCGCCGGCGAAGCCAGGCGGCGCGCTCGTACAGCTGCTGCTCGGAGGCGGCCTGCATCTGCGTTCTGACGTGGACCAGCAACCGCTCCCGGCCGTCAGTGGCGCCCACGAACAGGCCGAGCGCCTCGTCGAGCCGGCGCCGGTACAGGTTCGGATCGAGATCGCCGAGGCACGGCGACAGGCACCGGCCCATCTGCCCGTATGCGGACGGATGCTCGCGGAGAACGAGCTTGCGGCCGCAGTGGCGCAGCCCGAACAGCGAGTCGAGCTGCTCGACCAGCTCGTGCGCGAGCTTGCGACCGCGCAGCGGGCCGATCGTGACGGCATGGCCGGACGCCGGCTCGGAGGCGACCTCGAGGATCGGGAACGCAATATCGAGCCGGCAGCGGATGTAGCAGAGCCGTTCATCCTTCCTGGCCAGGCGGATGTTGCCCGGCGGCCGGTGCTGCTTGATCAGGCGGTTCTCGAGCACCAGTGCCCCGAGCTCCGAGTTGGTGCTCTGGTAATCGACCACGCTCGCCTGCACGGTCCAGTCGGCCGGCCCGGTCGACGGCGCGAAGTGGGCGCGGGCGCGGCTGCGGATCGAGACCGACTTGCCCACGTACAGCACCCGGCCGGCGTCGTCCCGGAACAGGTACACCCCTGGGTCCTTCGGGAGCTCCCCGAAGTCGAGCCGCGGCGGGGGCGCCATCGCCGGGGCGCGGCGCTTGCGCCCGGCGGTGGCTCGCTTGCGGCGAGGGTTTGCCAGCGCAACCGCATCGGCGATGGTGATCGCGTTCGCGCAGAGACGGGGGAACAGGGTGCACAGCACGCGGGCGCACGTTTCCGCATCGGCGAGCGCCCGGTGGGCGAGCGCGACGTCGATGCCGAGCGCGTCGGCGAGGACGGATAAGCCACGACGGCGCTGGAGCGGGAGCAGCTTTCGCGCGAGCGCGGCGGTGCACAGCACCGGCGGATTCGGCCAATCGAGGCCGATGAGCTCGAACGCCTGGCGCAGCACGCGCCGGTCGAAGGGCGCGTTATGGGCCACCAGGACCCGCTCTCTCAGCAGCTCCTCGAGCGGGGGCAGGACGGCCTCGAGGCCAGGGGCGTCGGCCAGCATCTCCTGGGTGATCCCGGTGAACCGCTGGATCCCGCGCCCGAGCGGCCGGTTGCAGCGCACCAGCGACGACCACCGGTCGTGGAGCTCGCCCCCGCCGACAAGGACCGCCCCGACCTCGGTCATCTCGCAGGCATCGCCGCCCAGACCGTTCGTCTCGGTGTCGACCACGAGGAACTCGGCGGTGGCGATCGGCTGCTCGAGCAACGTCACAGACGCGTGATACGCGTCGCCCCGGACAGCAAGCAAGCAGGATTGCAGCGCTTTCCGTCGCATCAGTCTCGATGACCGGAAGCCCGGGTAGGATCGGTAGTACCAATCCTCGGGAAGGAGGTGTCGTGACCACTACCGCCCCTGACCTCGAAAAGCTCCGCGAGCTTGACGATGGGACGCGTCGCGCATGGATGGCATACACCGAACGACTTCGTGATCTCGCCGGCGCGGAATACGAGCTGGCCGAAAGCGATTCGTGGAGCGAGTTGCAGCGCGAGCTCGAGCACCTCGAGCACCGCCGCGCCTCGCTGACGCAAAGCTCAACAGTCTGAGACCGCCTGCGCCGTAAGCCCTCGCGGGCTCGGACCTGCCGGCGAATTCGACATCGATTGGTGTTACGTTCCTTTGCGCGGGTATTACCGTCATTAGGGTTTCGCTCCCGACCGGGATTCGCGACGATTCCCGGTTCCCCCGGACGGCCCCGCAGAGGAGAACTACGTCGAGATGCTCAGTGGTCCCTTCCGTAAGTACGGCGACACCGAGAGGGGTCCCCGGGTGCCTGGCAAGGACGCTGCGAGGGCGGTGCGGCCACTCAGGTGGACGATCGTGATCTTGGCCGGCTCTGTCCTGGCCGTGTCGGCATGCGGTTCAACCGCGAGCGGCGTGACCACCCCGCGCCCGCCGGCGCCGGTGAACATGACCGTCTACATCGACAACAGCCGCGTGTCCGTGTCGCCGCCCTCCGTCGGCGCCGGCCCGGTGGCGTTCGTGATCACCAACCAGGCCAGCCAGGCCGAGTCGCTCTCGATCCTCCGCGACGGCTCGAGCGCCGGCCAGTCGCTCGCCGACACCGGTCCGATCAACCCTCAGGGAACCTCCCAGGTGACCGTCGACTTCTCATCGCCGGGGACTTACTCGGTCGCCACCGGCGGCGGCGACCCGGGCTCGGCCGCGATCCGGGCGGCCCAGATCCACATCGGCAGCAAGCGCTCCAGCAGCGACAACCAACTGCTCCAGCCTTAGGCGGTTGAGTTGCCCGGGCGTGGCGGGCGCCCGCGCCCGGGCGGGTCGGAGCCCCGCGGGCGCGCCGGCACCGCCGATCGCCCTGGCGGCTGCGAGCCCCGCGGACCGCGGGAGAACCGCGGGAGCGCACGACCGCGCGGGCGGCTGCGAGCCCCGGGGGGCCGCCGGCGCCGCCGATCGCCCTGGCGGCTGCGAGCCCCCGGCCGCACCGGGCCGATGCAAAACACGACAAGGCCCCGGCCCCGCCGGCGCTTTGGGCACGTAAGCGCCTGGGAGGCGCTTATGCGTCCCTCGGGTCGCCGGAGCGGGTGGCTTTGTCGGGTTGTGCATGGCCGACGCGCCCGGGTCCTCGGCCCGGCCCCCGGCGCGCCGCCGCCGCCCTTGTCTCGGGCAGCGCGCTCCCGCCGTCGCGCTCCGTTCTATGTAAAACGCGACAAATCACCCCGCCGCACCTTCCCTAGCCGCACATAAGCATGTGGTGGACGTCTTATGTGCGGTCGGGCCGCCGGCGGAGACCACTTTGCGACGTTGTACATGGCGTCCTCGCCCCTTCGCCCCCTCGAGTGTCCCGCCCGGACCTTCCGCCTCGCGCCCACACCCCGCCCCCGCCCCCCGCCTCGCTCCCCACGCCCTCGCGCCCACCGCCCCGCGCCCACCGCCCCGCGCCCGCCCCGACCCTCGCGCCAGCTCCACCCGCGCCAGTTGCCTTTCTGCAATACTTGCATGCGTGCAAGCAACTCAGGTGGGCGAGAGTGTGATTGAGGGCGGCGCGGCCACCGAGCGATCGCGCGACACGGACCTGGCCGGCGACCTCTACGCCCTCATCGTGTTCCTGCACAAGAACTGCAACGCGGACCTGTTCGAGGCGGTCGGCGCGATTGATCTTTCGCTGAGCCAGATCAAGCTGCTGCACGCCCTCGAGGACCAGCCGCGCGAGCTCAGCCTCAAGGAGGCCGCGGAGGTCGTCCACGTCTCGATGCCCGCCGCCAGTCGCATGGTTGACGACCTCGTGCGACGCGGCTTTGCCCAGCGCCGCGAGGACGAGGACGACCGCCGGATGAAGCGCGTCTGCCTCACCGACGGCGGGCGGACCGCGATCCGCCGCCTGAACGCCGCGCGCTTGAGCGGACTCGATCAGTTCACACTCACCTTGAGCGCCTCCGAGCGCCGGGCCCTCGCAGACGCGCTGACACGGCTGCTCGACCGCGACGAGATCGCCGCCTGCCGCCCGGAGGACCTCGATCGATGACCGACCGCCTTCTCGCCCAGCGCCATCGCCTCGTGAACGACGAGAACAGCAAGTGGTGGACGCTCGGCGCGATGTGCTTCGCGCTGTTCATGCTGATGCTGGACAACACGGTCGTGAACGTCGCACTACCGTCGATCCAGCGCGACCTGCACGCCTCGCTGGCTTCGCTCGAGTGGACGGTCAACGCCTACACGCTGACGCTGGCCGTCCTGCTCGTGACCGGCGGCCGGCTTGGCGACATCTTCGGCCGGCGCCGGATGTTCTTATTCGGCGTGGTCGTGTTCGCCCTGTCGAGCCTGGCGATCGGGTTCGCGCCGAGCGACACCTTCCTCGTGGCCTTCCGCGCGGTCCAGGGAATCGGCGCGGCGTTCATGATGCCGGCGACGCTCTCGATCATCACCCAGGCGTTCCCGCCCGAGCAGCGCGGAACCGCGATCGGGACGTGGGCCGGGGTCAGCGCGCTCGCGCTCGCAATCGGCCCAGTGGTCGGCGGATTCCTCACCGAGTATGTGAGCTGGCGCGCGATCTTCTTTATCAACCCGCCGATCGCCGTGATCGCGGTCGCGGTGACGCTGTTCGCGGCCCACGAGTCCCGTGACGAGACCGTCGACCGGACCGTCGACTACGCGGGGATCGCAGCGGTCACGCTCGGGCTGACCGCGCTGGTGCTCGCGCTCGTCGAGGGCAACAGCTGGGGCTGGGGATCGGCCCGGGTCATCTCACTGCTGGTCGTGGCGGCGATCGCCCTGCCTGGGTTCGTGCTGATCGAGCGCCGCGTGAAGGCTCCGATCGTCAACTTCGCGTTTTTCAAGTCGCGGACGTTCCTCGGAGCGAACACGGTCGCGTTCCTGATCTCGTTCGCGATGTTCGCGCAGTTCTTCTTCCTGACGCTCTATCTCCAGAACATCCTGCATTACTCGCCGCTCGAGACCGGCGTCCGGTTCCTGCCCTCGACGATCGTGATCATCATCATGGCGCCGCTCGCGGGGCGCTTGACCGACCGGGTCGGCTCCCGTCCGCTGATGACGCTCGGCCTGGTGATCGTCGCGGTCGCGCTGGGAATCCAGTCGCGGTTGACGGTGCACAGCGGGTACGGCCTCCTATTGCCCGGGTTCGTCCTGATGGGGCTCGGGATGGGTCTCGTGATGTCGCCGATGAGCACGGCGGCGATGAACGCGGTCGACCGCACAAAGGCCGGCGCCGCGTCCGGTCTGCTGTCGATGGTCCGAATGGTCGGGAGCACCTTCGGCGTCGCCATCATGGGCGCGCTGGTGGCGACGATCGGCCGGTCCAAGATCGACTCCGGACTCCCCCATGTCGCGGCCAAGACCCGCGCGGCGCTCGCTGACGCACTCGGAAGCGGGGGCACGCTGACCGGCCATCACGTGCCGGCGCAGGTCGTCTCCGTGGCCCGCGGAGCGTTCGTCTCCTCGCTGTCCACCGGGCTCCTGGTGAGCGCCGCGGCATCGCTGGTAGGTGCGGCCCTCGCCTGGCGGCTGATTGCGCCGAAGGTCAAGCCGCCGCCGCCGGCGCCCGTCGAGGCGCCCGAGGGCGAGGACGTCCCCACCGAAGTCAGCCTCGTCTGAACCGCATGGCGCGCTCGCGAGCTACGCCCCAGTAGCATCCGGCGCCGACCCCGCTGGACCTCGCCGACCCGGTGAACCCCGCGGACCCGTGGACCTCGCCGACCCGGTGAACCCCCGCGGACCCGGTGGACCTCGCCGACCAGGTGAAGCCCGCGGAGCCCGTGGACCTCGCCGAACTGGCGAATCCCGCGGATCCCGCCGAACCCGCGAACCCGCGAACCCGCGAACCCGCCGACCCTAGGAAGGTGCATCACGAGTGGCAGTTGACTTGAATCAAGTCGCACACGTTGAGACCGAGCCCGGTGTGCTCCCACCCACGATGGCCGCGTGGGTAATCCGCGAGGAGCGCCAGGGCGAGCCGACCGACGCCTTCCAGATTGAGGAGATCGAGGTCCCCGAACCGGAGGCGTTCGAGGTGATCGTCCGGGTGATGGCCGCAGGAGTGAACTTCAACAACGTGTGGGCGGCGCTCGGCGAGCCCGTGGGCGTTTGGCGCTATGGCGATCACCCCCGCTGGGGTCATCACATCGGCGGTTCGGATGCATCGGGCGTGGTGTGGAAGGTCGGTCCGGGCGTGACCCGGTGGAAGCCCGGCGACGAGGTGGTCATCCACTGCAACCAGGCCTCCTACGAGGACCCCGAGGTCCACGGCCTCGACCCCCTGGCGGCGCCGTCCCAGCAGATCTGGGGCTACGAGACGACATGGGGCTCGTTCGCCCAGTTCTGCAAGGTGCAGGCCCAGCAGCTGCTTGCCAAGCCCCCGCAACTGGCGTGGGAGGAGGCGGCCGCGTATGGACTGACCTACTTCACCGCGTACCGAATGCTGCTCGACCGCTGCCACCTGCAGGCCGGCCATCGCGTGCTGATCTGGGGTGCCGCCGGCGGCCTCGGCGTGTTCGCCACGCAGCTGTGCGCGCTCACCGGGGCGGACGCCGTGGGCGTCGTCTCGAGCGAAGAGAAGGGCCAGCTGATCCAGCAGCTCGGCGCGGTCGGCTACATCAACCGCACCGAGTTCGCCGGCATGATGCGCCGCGGCGATGAGGGTAAGGACGAAGAGCTGGCTCGTTTCAAGGAGTCCCGGCGGTTCTGCAAGGCGGTCGAGGCCGTCCTCGGCGAAGCCCCCGACATCGTGTTCGAGCACGTCGGCAAGGCCACGTTCCCGACCTCCGTGCTGGCGGTTCGGCCTTTCGGCAAGGTCGTGATCTGCGGCGCGACCTCGGGCTACCAGCTCGACTTCGACGTACGGTATCTGTGGATGCGCCAGAAGGAGATCGTCGGCTCGCACTTCGCCAACGCCTGGGAGGCCACCAAGGCGAACCAGCTAATCGAAGAGTCCAAGGTCCGGCCCGTGCTGTGGCAGACGATGGGCTTCGAGAAGGTCGGCGAGGCGCACCAGCTGCTGCGCGACAACAAGCACCTCGGCAAGATCGCGATCCTCGTCGGCGCCACCGAAGAGGGCCAGGGCAAGACCGCCGAGGGTCCCGGTGCAATTCGAGCGGAGGTGGGTGCCTGATGGCCGGCGTCATGCATGTCGATTGGTATGCGACGGTGCTCCGCTACGAGCAGTTCGCGGTCGATATCGCCCAGGTGGCCCCGCTCGCTCTCCGATATGGCGCCACCCAATACGCGGTCCATCAGTCGCGCGACGACCGCTACAAGATCACGCAGATGGCCTGGTTCGAATCCCACGCGGCCTGGTACCGCTACTGGGAAGGCCCGGAGATGATCGAGTTCCGCCGCCGGCACGCAGGCAAGTACCAGATCCCGATCACCTACGTGTGGTACGACGAGCTGGTCGCCGGTGCGCTCGGCCCCGAGGTGGGGCTCGAGCCCGAGCCGGCGCCACCGCCCGCCGCGGTGCCCCCGGCAGTCGTGTAGGACGCCACTCTGGCCCAGGCGGTCGCGTAGGACGCCACTCCGGCCCAGGCGGTCGCGTAGGACGCCACTCCGGCCCAGGCGGTCGCGTAGGACGAATCGCCGGCGAAACAGCCCGGGCAACGGTCGCGCATAAGAACCGACAGGCATCGTGTGCAAAGCCGGAATGTGGCCCTATCCTTGGGACGAGTGACCAGGACCCACAAAATCGTCAACCTGATCGGCGTTCCACTTCCGCTGGCCGGGCTGATCGCGGCGATCGTGCTGCTCTGGAACCAGGCGGTCGGTCCGCTCGAGCTCGGGCTCCTGATGGGCCTCTACGTGCTGACCGCGCTCGGCGTGACGCTCGGCTACCACCGGATGTTCACCCACCGCGCCTTCGAGTCGAGCCGCGTGTTCCGCGCGATCGTGGCCGTGCTCGGCTCGATGGCGGTAGAGGGATCGGTGATCACCTGGGTCGCCGATCACCGCAAGCACCACACGTTTACCGACCAGGAAGGCGACCCGCACTCGCCCCACCTCAGCGGCCCGGGCTTCTGGGGAGGCGTGAAAGGAATGTGGCACGCGCACGTCGGCTGGCTGTTCGAGACCGTCGGCACGGCCGAGCGCGAGCGGTTCGCGCCCGACCTGCTCAAGGACCGGGTGCTCCGCGTGATCGACAAGCTGTTCTTCGTATGGGTCGTGCTCGGGTTTGCGATCCCGTTCGCGCTCGGATGGATCGTCGGCGGCGGTCTCGGCGCCGCCCTGACCGCGCTCCTGTGGGGCGGGTTCGTGCGCGTCTTCCTGCTCCACCACGTCACCTGGTCGATCAACTCGGTCTGCCACTTCATCGGTCGGCGGCGGTTCGACGTCGAGGACGAGTCGCGGAACGTGTTCTGGCTGGCGCCCCTCTCGATGGGAGAAGCGTGGCACCACAACCACCACGCCTTCCCGACGTCCGCGTTCCACGGGCTAAGCCTGTGGGAGCGCATCGCCGACCCCACCGGACTGCTGATCTCGGTGCTGGAGAAGCTGGGAGTCGTGTGGAACGTCGTGCGCGTCAGCCCCGAGCGGCAGGTCGCGAAGACGCTCACCGGCCGGGGGAAGCCCAGCGGACCACGAGCCGCCGCGGGCTAAGGTTCCACGCCTGGCGCGTCCTCCGCGGGCTAAGGGTCCACGACCGGCGCGTCCTCCGCGGGCTAAGGGTCCGCGACCGGCGCGTTCAGACGCCGTCGGAACCGTCAGTTACGAAATCGGAAGCCTAAGCCGACTCGAGCGGAGCCATCGTCAGTCCGGCTCCGTTCAGCTGCTCCCAATAGCCCTCGGCCTCATCGCGCGGGCCACTCCACACGATCGCGCAGCCGCTCTTGTGGATCCGATCGGCGAGGCGGTACCCCTGCGCGAGCGACACGCCGGGAATCACGCGTGAGAGCGTCTCGGCGACGTGGTCGAACGTGTTGAAGTCGTCGTTCAACACAACTACTCGCCACAGCCCGCCGACGTCGCTGCCCGGACCATCCACGCGCGGCAGCTCAACCGTCTGCGACATCCCGCCCAGGATAGCTCGCGAGGCCGCTCATTCAGCACCCTCCGCGTCCGCGCGCTTGCGCCAATACCGCTCCAGTCCGGCGTACAGCTGATCGGGAGGAGCGGCCTGTTCGTAGGCCTCGAGCAGCTCCTCCTCGGCGTTCCCGGATATCTCCTCGCGGACCCCGGCGACGAATTGATCGAGATCCTGCTTGCGGGCCCGGGCCGCCCAGTCGTCGAGGCGCGCTGAGAGCTCCGCGAGCTGCGCCTCGGGGTCCTCGCTCGCCCCGAAGTGCGTCTGAACGAGCCGCTCGGGCTTCCACGCTGCAATCCGCTCGATCGACGCATGCCACTTCTCGACGTCGATGTCCGGCGGAGGACTGGGCGGCAGCGTCAAACGCCCACCGATCCGGACGCCGCCGGTGTCGCCGACGAAGGCGGTCCCGTCGTGCAGATAGGAGACGTGGTGAGAGGCGTGCCCCGGCGTGTAGGCGACCTCGAATTCCCCGTCGAACAGGCTCTCCGAGCCGTGCAGCACGCGCAGATTGTCCTCAGGGACCGGGACCATATCGCCCCACCGGCGATCCATGTCATCGCCATACAGCATCCGTGCGCTCTTCAGCAGCCGCTCCGGGTCCGCGAGGTGGCGCGCGCCGCGCTCGTGCACGTAAACCTCGAGGTCGGGCCAGCGCTGGACCAAGGAGCCACTCGCGCCGGCATGGTCTAGATGAATGTGCGTCAGGAGGAGCGCCCGGGGGCGCTCGCCATCGAGCCCCTCGAGCAGCGTGTCCAGGGTCGACGTTGGACCGGGATCGATGACTACGCCGTCGACGACCCATGCGCCGATAACCCGCGGCACGCCGAGGTGCATGACGTCGATCAGCCGCATCGCTGCGATGGCGCGCTAATGACTCTCGGTCTCGGGCTTTGGCTCGTCGTCCGCCGGCTCGTCGTCCGCCGGCTCATGGCGCCCCGGGTCGTCGTCGCCGGGCTCGTGGTGCCCCGGCGCGTGGTCCGCCGGCTCGACCACCGGCAGGACGGCAGTCGCCTCCACATCCTGATCGTGTTCGTTGGCGAAAATGTCCTCGGGCTCGACGTCGTCCGCTCCCGAGTCAGCCTCCGTATCCGCGGACACGACCGCTTCGGCTGAGCCGAGGGCAGCCGAGCCAAGGGCCGGTGCCTCGTCGGCGCCTTCCAGAGGGACCGCTTCCGCCGGGAAGCGACCCGCAGCCGAGTCGGTGATCGCCAGCAGCTCACGCGCCAGCTCGCGCGTGTCCTCGACGATTCGGTGGCGCTCCGCCCAGATCCGGTCGGTCTCGGCGTCGAGCTCGCGGACGCGCTGCTCCGCTCCGCTGACGATTTCGGCCGCCTCACGGCGAGCCGTCTCGAGCCGGTCCTCCGCTTCGCTCCGGGACTGGGCGGTGATCTTTGTCGCTGTCTCGTGCGCGCGCTGCAAGATCCCTGACACCTCCTCCCCGACGCGCTCGAGCGCTCGGCGAATCGCCGCGTCGGGCGAGCGGGTTGCCTGGAGCTCGGCGACGAGCTGGCTGGTCTTCTGCACGTAGGCATCGACGGCGAAGCGGTCATAGCCACGTAGCGCGGTTGGGAAGTCGGCGTCGACAACGACCGGCATGGCGTCGTCGGGCAGCGTCGCCAGCGGCGCCGTGATCTCCTGCATCAGCGCGTGTTCGGATGAGGCGGAACTCTGATCGGGCATGGTCCTGACCATACCGAGTGAATCCGCCCGCGACGTGAACCGTCACGTTCGTGTTCCAAGGATTCATACAATTCTGGCCCCATGCCGGAACCGCCTTCGCACCGCCTGCCCGAGCCCGACCGGCCGTGGATGATGCGCACCTACGCCGGGCACTCGGACGCTCGTCGCTCCAATGAGCTGTACCGCAAGAACCTCGAGAAGGGGCAGACGGGGCTGTCTATCGCGTTCGATCTCCCCACCCAGACCGGCTACGACCCAGATCACGAGCTGGCCAAGGGCGAAGTCGGCAAGGTCGGCGTCTCGATCGCCCACAAGGGCGACATGGCGACGCTGCTGGACGGCATCCCGCTCGACCAGATGAACACCTCGATGACGATCAACGCCACCGCGGCCTGGCTGTTGGCGCTGTACATCGTCGCTGCCCAGAATCAGGACCCGCCCGTGCCCGAGGACAAGCTCCAGGGCACGACCCAGAACGACATCCTGAAGGAGTACCTGAGCCGCGGCACCTACGCGTTCCCCCCCGGCCCGAGCATGCGGTTGATCGCCGACACGATCGCCTACACGGTCGAGCACGTCCCCAAGTGGAATCCGATCAATATCTGCTCCTACCACCTCCAGGAGGCCGGCGCGACGCCGGTCCAGGAGATCGCGTTCACGATGAGCAATGCGATAGCCGTCCTCGACGCCGTCAAGCAGCGGGTGCCACAGGAGCTGATGGGGAGCGTGTTCGGGCGCATCTCGTTCTTCGTGAACGCCGGCGTGCGGTTCATCGAGGAGCACGCCAAGCTGCGCGCGATGGCCGTCCTGTGGGACGAGCTCGGGCGCGAGCGGTACGGCGTCGAGGACGATAAGCACCGCCGGTTTCGCTACGGCGTGCAGGTCAACTCGCTCGGCCTGACCGAGGCACAGCCCGAGAACAACGTCTATCGGATCGCGGTCGAGGCGCTCGCGGTCACCCTTGGCCGCGACGCTCGCGCGCGCGCAATCCAGCTGCCGGCCTGGAACGAGGCGCTCGGCCTACCCCGACCGTGGGACCAGCAGTGGTCGCTCCGCCTCCAGCAGATCCTGGCCTACGAGACCGACCTGCTCGAGTATCCGGACATCTTCGAGGGCTCCAAGGTGATGGACGGGCTGGTGGACGAGCTGCTCGAGGGCGCCCGCACGGAGATGCACCGAGTGGCCGAGCTCGGCGGCGCCGTCGAGGCAGTCGACTACATGAAGTCGGCGCTCGTCGAATCACACCGAAAGCGATGGCAGCGGATCGAGTCCGGCGACCAGATCGCGGTCGGCATGAACAAGTTCACCTCGACCGAGCCCTCGCCGCTCACCGCCGGCGCCGACGGCGGGATCCTCGTCGTCGACCCCGAGGTCGAGGCCGAGCGGACCCGCGCGGTGCAGGCGTGGCGCGCCACGCGCGATCAGGCTGCCGTCGAAGCCGCCCTGGCGCAGCTCGCCAAGACCGCCCGGAACGACCACGAGAACATCATGCCCGCGACGATCGCCGCCGCCTGCGCCGGCGCCACCACCGGTGAGTGGGCGCAGACGCTGCGCGAGGCGTTCGGTGAGTACCGCGCACCAACCGGTGTCGGTGAGGCCGTGGCCGCGGCCAGCGAGGACCTCGCCGAGGTCCGCGAGGAGGTCGAGCGCATCAGCGAAGCGCTCGGCCGCAGGCTCAAGTTCCTCGTCGGCAAGCCCGGCCTCGACGGGCACTCGAACGGCGCCGAGCAGATCGCGGTCCGGGCTCGCGACGCCGGCATGGACGTCGTCTACGAGGGCATCCGGCTGACGCCGTCGCAGATCGCCACCTCGGCCGCCCAGGAGGGGGTGCACATCGTCGGTCTGTCGATCCTGTCGGGGTCGCACCGTGAGCTGATCCCGGCGGTGATGGAGGCGCTCCGCGAAGCGGGCGCCGAAGACGTGCCGGTCGTCGTCGGCGGGATCATTCCCGAGGCCGACGCGGCATCGCTCCGCGAGGCGGGCATCGCCGCGGTGTACACACCCAAGGACTGGAACCTGAACGGGATGATGCGCGACATCATTTCGCTGGTCGCCGAACGCCACGGCGTTCAAAGCGCCATCGGCGCTTGATCCGGGCGCGTGCGGTGGCAGACGGTCGCGAGCTCGGCAGGCGCCTGCGCGACCGCGACCTGACCGCGGCCTCCGGCGCGCTCAACCTGATCGAGAGCCGCGCCCCCGACGCCCGCGAACAGGCGGAGGCGCTGCTCGCGGAGGTCTCGCCGTCCAAGCTCGGCGGGGAGGCGCCGGCCCACATCGTCGGCGTCACCGGACCCCCGGGCGTCGGCAAGTCCTCGCTCCTGTCACGGCTCGTAAAGCACTGGCGTTCGCAGGACCGAACGGTGGCGGTGCTCGCGGTCGATCCGAGCTCGCGCCGGTCCGGGGGGTCGCTGCTCGGCGACCGGGCGCGGATCGAGGCCGATCCCAAGGACCGCGGGGTGTTCATTCGCTCGACCGCAGCCGGGTCCCGCCTCGGTGGCCTCGCCCCGGCCACCCGAGCGGCCGCCGAGGCGCTCGCCGCCGCGTTCGACGTGGTCGTGATCGAAACCGTCGGCGTCGGCCAGTCCGAGACCGAGATCGCCGACGCCGCCGACACCGTCGCCGTCGTCGTCCAGCCCGCCTCCGGCGACGTCCTCCAGTTCCTCAAGGCTGGGATCATGGAGGTCCCTGACGTGCTGGTGCTGACCAAGACCGATCTCGGCGCCGTCGCCACCCGCGCGATGGCCGATCTGCGGGCCGCGCTGCTCGCGCTGGGTGCTTCCAGCACCGAGGTGTGCGCGGTCTCGTCCGTTCCGCCGGCCACCGGTATCGATCACCTGGCGCAAGCACTCGATGCCCACCGCGACCGCCTCGATCTCCCGGAGCGCCGCCGGCAGGCCCGCCGGCGCCACGCGCTCGAGAACTACGTGGTCGAGCACGGCGAACGGGGACTCCGCGCACTCGGCGGGCGCCTCCAGGCCGAGCGCTGGCTGAACGATCAGGACCCGGATCTTGCCGTCCCGGACCTCGAGCGGGCGCTGACCGACCGCGCGGAGAGTCGCGGGTGAGGGGCGTCCGCCGCCGTCAGGCCGTACCCCGGCGGATCGTTCTCCCGGGCGAGCCGCTGGTCGGAGGTCCGACAGCACTCCGCGCCTGGCGCGACAGCGATCTGAACCCACTCGTGGCGGCGTGTCAGGACCGTGAGATTTCCCGCTGGACGCGAGTGCCCTACCCCTACGGGCCGTCCGACGCCCGCAACTACCTACTCCAGCGTCACGATGCCCTCCACGCGGGCGCTTCGGCGCCGTTCGCGGTCGTGGCTGCCGAGGACCGCGACCGCCTGCTCGGATCTATCTCGCTGATGCGCTTCTCGTGGAAGAACGCCCGTGCCGAGGTCGGTTACTGGCTCGCGGCCGACGCGCGCGGCCAGGGACATGCGACCCGAGCGGTTCGGCTGATCACTAACTGGGGGTTCGTCCATCTCGGCCTGCACCGGATCGAGTTGATGGCGGCGATCGGGAACCCCGCCTCACAGGCGGTGGCCGAGCGCTGCGGGTTCACCAGGGAGGCGGTTCTGCGCTCGTACATGGTCGGCAACCACGGCCGCGACGACATGGTCGCCTTCGGCCTGCTCGAGACCGACCTCCGAGAAGAAACTCGGAAATAGCCCGAGTTTCTGCCCAAGCGCCGGGCGACCGGCGGTCTCGGCTAGGCTTAATTAAATGAAGCTCGAGCCACTCCGCGACGGGCACGGCCGGCTGATCGGAGACCTGCGCGTGTCGGTGACCGACCGCTGCAACTTCCGCTGCCAGTACTGCATGCCGGCCGAAGGCCTCCCCTGGCTCGAACGCACCGAGATTCTGCGCTTCGAGGAAATCGAGCGCCTGGTGCGGGTGTTCGGCAAGATGGGCGTGCACGATGTGCGCCTGACCGGCGGCGAGCCACTCGTCCGCAAGGAGTTCCCCCGGCTCGCCCGGATGCTCGCCGACGTCGACACCGTCCACGACCTGTCCGTGACCACCAACGGGTTCCTGCTCGAGCGCGACGCCGAGGCCCTCGTGGGCGCCGGCATCAACCGCTTCAACGTGTCGGTCGACTCGCTCCAGCGCGACCGCTTTTTCGAGTTGACCCGCCGCGACGCCCTCCCCCAGGTGCTTCGCGGGCTCGAGCGGCTCGCGGCCTTTCCAGAGGCCCACCCGATCAAGATCAATGCGGTCGCGATGCGCGGGTTCACCGAGGACGAGGTGATCCCGCTCGCCGAGTTCGCCCGCCGGACACCGTACGAGGTCCGCTTCATCGAGTTCATGCCACTCGACGCCGACCACGCATGGGATCAGGATCAGGTGCTGACCGGCGCCGAGATCCGCGACGCGATCGACGCGGTGTATCCGCTCGAGGCCGCGCCGCGCGAGCCCCACGCGACCGCTCGCGTCTACAGGTTTGCGGACGGCAACGGCAAGATCGGCTTCATCAATCCGGTCTCCGAACCGTTCTGCAGCGATTGCAACCGCATTCGCCTGACCGCCGACGGGCACCTCCGAACCTGCCTGTTCTCGCTCAATGAGACCGACCTCCGGGGCCCCATGCGCGACGGCGTCGACGACCGCGAACTCGAGCAGATCATCCGCGACGCCGTGTGGCTCAAGGAGCTCAAGCATCACGTCGGCGAGGCGGGCTTCATCCAGCCGGCGCGCAGCATGTCGGCGATCGGCGGCTGAAGAGCTGCGTAAGAACCAGCTGGCGATTAACTCTTTCGCAAGAACTTAGGCAGCATCATCTAAGGCGCAGATGCTGCTGCTGATGCTGTTTGCCCTGATTGCCGGCGCGGGGACCGCGATCACGCCCTGTGTGCTGCCGGTCGTGCCGGCGCTGCTGGCCTCTAGCGCCACCGGCGGCCGCCGCCGCCCGATCGGGATCGTGATCGGGCTCGGAATCACGTTCACGATCGCGATCGTGCTGCTCGCACAGTTGGTCAAGGGCGTTGGCCTCGCCAGTGGCGCCGCGCGGACGCTCGCGATCGTGGTGCTGATCGTGTTTGGCGTCGCGCTGGTGATCCCTGACGTCACCGCGCGCGTGGAAGCGCCGCTATCCCGGCTCGGCCGGTTCGGCCCCAAGAGCCGCGGCACCGGGTTCTGGTCGGGGCTCGGCGTCGGCGCCGCGCTCGGGTTCGTGTGCGCCCCGTGCGCCGGTCCGATCCTGGCGGCGGTGACGTCGGTCAGCGCCTCGAGCGGCGCGAGCGCCCGCGTCGTGCTCGTCGCGATCTCGTACGCGGTGGGCCTGTCCGCCGTGCTGCTCGTGTACGCGTTCGCCGGTCGCGCGGTGATCGACCGGATCCGCCGCGTCGGACGCGGCGGCGCGGTCAACCGCGCCCTCGGCGTCGTGTTGCTCGCCACCGGGGTCCTGATGATCTTCAACGTCGACGTCCGGTTCGAGGAGGATCTCGCCAAGGACGCGAGCCTCCCGGCGATCCTGGTCGATCCGACGAGGTCGCTCGAGAACTCGAGCGCGGTCCAGAACCGCCTCGCGTCGCTACGCCCGACGTCCCGGTTCGTGACCGCGCAGAAGGAGGCCTCAACCGCCGGGCGGGCGGGTATCCCGATCTCTGTCGCCGAGCGCGAGGTGGCGATCCCGGGCGTCAAGACGCCGGCGCTCACCGACCTCGGAACCGCCCCCGACTTCACCGGCACCGAGGACTGGTTCAACACGCCGGGCGATCGGCCGCTGTCGCTCGCGAAGCTCCGCGGACACGTCGTGCTCGTCGACTTCTGGACGTACACGTGCATCAACTGCCTGCGCACGTTGCCGTTCCTGAAGGGCCTCTACGCCCAGTACCACAAGTACGGCCTCGACGTCGTCGGCGTCGAGACCCCCGAGTTCACGTTCGAACAGGAGGCGGGCAACGTCCGGCAGGCGATCAGCTCGGACGGCATCACCTACCCCGTCGTCCAGGACAACAAGTACGGAACGTGGAACGCCTGGCAGAACCAGTACTGGCCGGCCGAGTACCTAATCGACGCCAAGGGGCAGGTCAGGCACGTCCAGTTCGGCGAGGGCGATTACAAACAGAGCGAGGCCGCCGTCCGGGCACTCCTCGCCGATGCCGGCGCCACGAGCCTGCCGCCGCCGATGACCGCCAGCGCGATCACCGCCTCGGCCGGGCTGGGGACGCCCGAGACGTACCTCGACACCCAGCCGCGCCAGCAGGATTTCGCGACCAAGCTGTTCGCCGGCAATCGTGACTACCCGGGCGCGTCGAACCTAGGCCTGAACCAGTTCGCGCTGAAGGGCCCGTGGAACGCCTCGTCTGAATCGATCACTGCGGAGGGAACCGGCGCCTCGATCAGCGGCGCCGTCCAGGCCGCAAAGGTCTACCTGGTGCTGACCTCCGCCGGGAACGTCCCACGCCAGGGCCGGGTGCTGCTCGACGGCCAGCCGATCCCGAACGCTCACGCCGGCGCCGACGTCCACAACGGCGTGGTGACCGTCACCGGCCAGCGGCTGTACTCGCTCGTGTCGTTTCCGAATGCGCTGCAGTTCAGGTTCACCGTACAGTTGCCGCCCGGCGTGAGCGCCTACGACTTCACGTTCGGCTAGTGGCCGGCCCCGCAATACGCTCGTACTTACGGGGCTGACCGCTGGTGGGCCCGTCCACAGGTCCCGCGACCTGCGGGCGAGCCCACCGAGGTACAGCTACGAGGCCTGGTTCAACGCGGTGTCGTCGATCACGAAGTCAGTCGTCCCGCCGCCGGTGCCCGTCTCCTTGCCGGTGAACTTCACCGTGATCTTCTGACCGGCGTACGCCGAGACGCTGAAGCTCTCCTGGACGTACTGGTTGTTGGCGTTCAGGTCGCTGTAGGTCGCGAGCGTCGCGAGCACGGTTCCGGAGCTGTTCAGCACCTGCACCTTGAGCGTGTCGATCGCCGATGAGCTGAGCTCACTCGTATCGATCCACAGCCAGAAGCTCAGCGTGTCGGTGTGGCAGCCGCTCCCGATCGTCACCGTCTGCGCGAGCGTGTCGGTGTGGGGTACTCCGTACCCGTCGAGCCATGCGTACCAGCTGCCCGAGTGGGCCCTCTCGCCGGCTCCGTTCGGGTTGATCACACCGGCGGTCGACGCCCACGGCGATGCCTTCCCGGTTTCGAACCCGGGATTGCCGAGCAGCTGCGTGGCCGTGCAACCGCTCGAAGCGGTCGACACCGTCCAGGTGAACGTCGCACTTCCCGCGGCGCCGGTGGTGTCGGTCGACTTGACAGTGACTGCGGAGGTGCCCGCCGTCGTCGGCGTGCCGCTGATCAGCCCGCTCGAGCCGTTGATCGACAGCCCCGCCGGCAGACCGGACGCGGAGTAAGTCAGCGTCTGCCCCGAGGCGGAGTCGCTCGCCTGGATCTGGACGCTGACCGCCGTGCCGACGGTGCTCGTCTGATTGCCGGGGTTGGTCACCGTCACCGTGTTCCCGCCCGTATTCGTCACGATCGGATGGGACACCTCGCAGCCGCCTGCACCGCTGTTGAAGTCGTTCGCCCAGGTCGACTGGACGGCGAACGAGCCCGTGGTCAGCGAGATGTTCTGCGATGCCCCCTGGCCCGAGGAGATCCAGGCGCACTTGTCACCGTCCTCGGCCCCGGTCGAGTCGGTCCATCCGCCGGCGGGAAACTGGTCGGTGATCGTCTCGGCGTACTCGTGGCCCTCGACGATCGTCACGCCGTCGAGCGTTCCCGGAGTGTTGACGAAGCCCTGCCCGCACGACGCGCCGGCGTCGGGGATGTAGGGCAGGTTGGTGAACGCGATCAGAGATCCGCTCACCGCACCGCCGCCGTCCATCATCGAGTCGCCGCTGAAGTCGTGCCACGCGCAGAAACCTTGCGTCTTGTAGCTGTCGGGGTTGGTGCCCGTGGGTGAGACGATTACGTACTGGTCGTTCCGGTTGGACGCCGTGGTCGTATTGCCGAAGTGCGTGGCGGCGTTCTCCGCCTCCTGGGCGAGCTGGTGGGCGCTCGCCGTCGACGGCGCTGCCGAGGAGGTGTCCTCCCACACTCCGGCGAGCGCGCCGCCGGTCGGGTAGGCGACATGCGAGGTGTTGGTGCTCGGGCACGTCTGCGCGCCCGTCGCGACGCCCTGGCAGTACTGGGTCATCACGCCCGACCACGTCTCGCCGCCGGTTCCGAGCCCCTTGAAGAACGCCTGCAGGTCGGGCGCTACGCCCTTCGAGTCGCCCGAGAAGATCTCGTTTCCGGCGGAGTTGGTCGACGGCGACCCCCACTGCGAGCCCCAGAACACCAGATACACCCGCTCGGTGCCGGTCGTGACGCCGACGCCGCTGATCCCGCCGCCGTAGTTCAGGTTGTTGGCACTGGCCGCGGCCGTGCCGGCGGCGTTGAATGGCACGGTGTGCTGGTGCCCGAGGAACGGAACCGCGCCGTGGCGGTAGGCATGGCCGTTCGAATAGGCCGGCGTAGCCGCGCCGGCGGCAAGTGCCGGTGCCGCCATGACGGCGCCCGCGACACCCACGGCGCCCACAGCGCAAACCGGTGCGCACAGCCGGACCGCAGCGGCCCTAGTCCGCCCAGCGGCGAACGCTCCCTGCAGCATTGACTCCCCCTTCGAGGCGATGGACCGGCCCGGCCGGGATGAATATCAGCCTCGGACGACGCGAGCAAGCTCATCTTTGCGCCTCGTTAGGCCGCTTTGATCAGCCTCACCCAGAAAGAGATGGGCCCGATTTTCGGATGCGGCGACGGTGCCGCCGCAGCGCAGTCGGCCGTCAGTACGGCGGCAGTTCCATGGCGGCACGGCGGTCCATCATCGCCGCCGCCTGGAGGAGATCGGCGGGCGAGTCGACGTCGAACAACTCGTCGGGGTCGTCGACCTCGAGCAGCACCGGGTCGAGCGCCGCGACCGAATCGCGCACCGGGCGGCTGACGTCTTGCGCGCCTCGTCTGAGCAACTCGAGCGCCCGGCGCTGGTAGCACCCGAGGAGCGGCTGGATCACACCGTGCGCGGACGCCACCACCGCCGGCGCCCGGCCGGGATTGGCCTTCGCCAGCCGCTGCACGAGCTTCGCGGTGACGAACGGCAGATCGGCGCCGCAGACGAGCACTGGGCGTCCGTTCGCGAGCGCCAGCGCCTGGGTGATGCCGACCAGCGGGTGGCGGCGAGCGTCGGGCTCGATCCACACCGTCACGCCCGACACGTACGGAAGCTTCGTGTCCGCCTTGGCGAGGATCGCGACGTGTCCAAGGGCCTGGCGAACGGCCTCCAGCGGGTAGGAGATCAGCGGCCGCCCGTTCAGCTCCACGATCGCCTTGTCCCCGCCGATCCGGCGACCGCCTCCGCCCGCAAGGATGGCCCCGACTGGCCTCGTGCGAAACCGCATCAGCCTCCCCTCGGAAACCGCATCAGCGCCCCTTGCGGTGGTTGTTCACGATGCCATCGTAGAATCAAGGAGATGGAGGGCTCAACGTCCGTACGCAGTTGGCTCCGTTGTTACCGCTGTTGGTCCCAGAACCTCGAGGTCCAGGTTCATTACGAGGGCATCCACCGGATCGACCCCGAGACCGGCGAGCGGGGCGAAGTCGTAGACGAGATGCAGGAAGCGGTCGTCCAGTGCCTCGAATGCATGCACGACCAGCCGCACCTCGGTTTCCACAACGGCCGCGTTGAGCCGATCGAGGACCGCTGGGAGCGGATGATTGCGGGGACCCCCTGGGTCGCGTCATGCACGGTCACCGTCGACGCGGACGACGTCGAGACATGCTCGGGTCCCGAGGCCGGCGACGCGCTGTCGTACGCGGCCTTCGGCGACCACGGCACGCGCGAGTTCTTCACGCACGTGCGCTTCCACAAGCACGACGACGACCGGATCGTCGTCCACCTGCTGGTCGAGCTCTACGCCCGCTCGGCCGAGGAGGCCACCGAGGTGCTCGAGGACGCGGCTCGCGGTACCCTCGCGATCACCTCGCTTGCCGAGGAATCGCGTCCGCCCGCATCGACGGGCGGCGGTGACGGAGCACACTGAGCCTCGGCCAGGCCTCGGTAACCAGCAGCGCCAGCGCCACAGGCACGGTCGCCGGCAGCTCCGAGATCACCAGGAACAGCAGGTCGAACACGGCCGCGATCGCGAGCGTCAGTACCGCCGCCTGCCATTGCCGGCGCCACTGGGCCGCCAGCACGGCGCCGAGCAGCGCGGCGACGAACAGATCGCCGTAGCCCATCGACACGGTCCCGAAGACCTCGGCCTGGAGTTGGGGCAGTCCAGCCGGCGGCTGGGCCGCGACGAGCACGGCGTTCGGCGACTGGAGCAGGTCGGTGGTCACGAGCCACACATCGGCTGCCGCCATCAGGACGATCCCGGCCTTGAGCCAGCGCCCCGGCGTCACCGCCGAGAGCAGCACGCCGAGTGTCACGCAGCTGAGCGCGGATAACAGTGCGCCGGCCGCCTCGCCGGCCAGCGTGTTCTTGCTCGCCCAGGCGAGGACGAACAGCGGTATCGCCGCGAGCGCCGCGAGCGGTCGGGCGCCGCGCATCGCCCACCCGAGCGCGACCGCGGCCAGAATCGGGATCGCGACGAGCGCGAGGTCGGTCAGGCCGGTGGCGGTGTCCGACACGTAGCGGATCGCAAAGATCACGACGACGATCGACCCGATCGGCACGAGCGCCCATCCGCGGCCGCGGAAGCGTTCGAGCCAGGCGACTCTGGGCACCGGCCGGGGCGCCGCGACCACGGCGGCCTGCAGCGCGAGCAGCCCGGCGTCAGACGGTATGAACGGCAGCGCCACGTCCCTGAGAGTACGTGGCGTTGTGAAGAACGGCTCTTACGAGCCGGCGTTCAGGCCCCGCTCGAGCTTCTCGAGCTGACCGCGGAGCTCGTCCGGGAGCCGGTCGCCGAACTTCCCGTAGTGCTCGCGCATCTGCGGGAGCTGCTCGATCCAGGCGCCGTGGTCGACCTCGAGGAGCTTCTCGACCGCCTCGCGCTCGATGTCGAGCCCGGACGTGTCGATGCCGCCCTCGCCGACCGGTGGCACCAACCCGATCGCGGTCTCGTTCGCCTCCGCCTTGCCTTCGAGCCGCCGGAAGATCCACGCCAGCGGGCGGCAGTTTTCGCCGAAGCCCGGCCACAGGAACTTGCCGTCCTCGTCCTTGCGGAACCAGTTGACGTAGAAGATCCGCGGCAGCTCGGCACCCTTGCGACGGCCGACCTCGAGCCAGTGAGCGAAGTAGTCGGCCATGTTGTAGCCGCAGAAGGGCAGCATCGCCATCGGGTCGAAGCGGAGCTCGCCCACGTTTCCGGTGGCGGCCGCGGTCTTCTCCGAGGACATCGTCGAGCCGAGGAACACGCCGTGCTCCCAGTCGCGCGCCTCGTAGACGAGCGGCACGACGGTCGCGCGGCGGCCGCCGAACAGCATCGCGTCGATCGGCACGCCCGCGGGCGAGTCCCACTGGGGGTCGATCGACGGACACTGGGCGATGCGGACCGTGAAGCGCGCGTTCGGGTGAGCCGCGGTCTTGTCCGACTCCGGCGTCCAGTCGTCGCCGCGCCAATCGGTGAGGTGCGCGGGCGCGTCGCCCATTCCCTCCCACCAGATGTCGCCGTCATCGGTCTTGGCGCAGTTGGTGAACACGATGTCCCGCTCGAGCATGGTGAGCGCGTTCGGGTTCGTCTTCTTGCTCGTCCCCGGCGCGACTCCGAAGAACCCGGCCTCGGGATTGACCGCGTACAGCTTGCCGTCCTTGCCGAACTTCATCCAGGCGATGTCGTCGCCGATCGTCTCGACCTTCCAGCCCGGCAGTGTCGGGATCATCATCGACAGGTTGGTCTTGCCGCAGGCGCTCGGGAACGCGCCGGCGATGTACTTCGACTCGCCCTCGGGAGAGGTCAGCTTGAGGATCAGCATGTGTTCGGCGAGCCAGCCCTCGTCGCGCGCCATGACCGAGGCGATCCGCAGCGCGAAGCATTTCTTGCCGAGCAACGCGTTGCCGCCGTAGCCCGAGCCGAACGACCAGATCTCGCGCGTCTCGGGGAAGTGGACGATGTATTTGTTGTCGGCGTTGCACGGCCACGGCACGTCCTGCGCGCCGTCGGCGAGTGGCGCGCCGACCGAGTGCAGGCAGGGCACGAACTCGCCGTCCTCACCGAGCGCGTCGAGCGCCTCCTGCCCCATGCGGGTCATGATCCGCATCGACGCGGCCACGTACGCCGAGTCGGTCAGCTGGACGCCGATGTAGGAGATCGGCGAGCCGATCGGGCCCATCGAGAAGGGGACGACGTACATCGTCCGGCCGCGCATCGAGCCCCGGAACAGGCCGGTGAGGGCCTGGCGCATCTCGCCGGGGTCGGTCCAGTTGTTGGTCGGCCCGGCGTCCTCCTCCTTCTCGGAGCAGATGAACGTGCGGTCCTCGACCCGCGCCACATCGGCGGGATCCGATAGCGCCAGGTGCGAGCCCGGGCGCTTGTCGCCGGAGAGCTTCTCGAATGTGCCGGCGTCGATCAGCGTCTGCGCGAACTGCTCGTACTCCTCATCCGAGCCGTCACACCAGTAGACGTCGTCGGGCTGGGTCAGCGCCGCGACCTCGTCTACCCACCCCTGCAAGCGGGAATGGTTGGAACTGGCTTGGTGCGTCGGTGCGGTATGGGCCATGAGGGTTCAGCAACTCCTAGCGTCTCGGTGGACCCCCGATCCTACCCGGGAGATGGCGAATATGACCGGCTCGTGGTCTATTCCACGTTTGACTCGGCCGAGCGGCTGCCGCCGTCCTGAGGGTGCCCGGGGATCCCATTTCCCTTGCGGGGAACGAGAACGAGGCGCTTGAACTCGGCCACGAGCAACCCGTCCTGGTTGAGCACGCGTGTATGCACTCGGACAGTTCCGCGGTCGGGCTTCGACTGCGAGGGGCGCACCTCGAGCACCTCGGACTCGCAGAACAGCGTGTCGCCGTGGAACACCGGGGCGGGGTGCTTGAGCTCCTCGGTGGCCAGGTTGGCGATCGCCTTGCCGCTTACGTCGGAGACGCTCATCCCGAGCGCCAGCGAGTACACGAGCGGTCCCACGACGACGTTCCGGCCCTGCTGGGACTGGCGGGCGTACACGTCGTTGATGTGGAGCGGGTGGTGGTTCATCGTGATGAGGCAGAACAGGTGGTCGTCGGCCTCGGTGACGGTCTTGGCCGGCCAGTGCTTGTACACCGCCCCGACCTCGAACTCCTCGAGATAGCGCCCGTAGGGGTGCGCGCCCGAGGCCTCACGGGTCGTCTGATCGGTATCGACTTGGTTCATGTCGCGGAGAATGTCAGGTCGCTCACGCGGGATGCGCTGCCCCGCACGCCCAACCCAACTAACGTTGTGCCCATGCGAAATCCCCGTGACTTTGGAAAGCCCCTGGCCATCGGCGCCCCCAGGCCGGTGCTCGAGATCCCGTTCAGACCCTCCCGGATGATCCACTTCCTCGACTTCTCCAACGAGAAGATGGTCGCCAAGGTTCCCGACATCGCCCCGACCGTGGACATCCTGCTCGGCAACCTCGAGGACGCGGTGCCCGTCGACCGCAAGGAGGCGGCCCGCGCCGGCCTTGTCCGTGTCGGCCGGGAGATGGAGCTCGGCGACACCCAGCTGTGGACGCGGGTCAACAGCCTCGAGTCGCCGTGGGTGCTCGAAGACATCACGACGATCGTGAGTGAGATCGGTCACAAGCTCGACGTGATGATGATCCCCAAGGTCGAAGGCCCGTGGGACATCCACTACGTCGACCGGCTCCTCGCCCAGCTCGAGGCGCGAGCCGGCCTCGAGCGCCCGATCCTGATCCACGCGATCCTCGAGACCGGCCTCGGCGTGGTCAACCTCGAGGAGATCGCGACCGCCAGCCCCAGGATGCAGGGGATGAGTTTCGGCCCCGCCGATCTCGCCGCCTCGCGCCGGATGAAGACGACTCGCGTCGGCGGCGGCCATCCCGGCTACCGGGTGATCGAGGATCCGGACCCCGACAACCCACAGGCGCCCCGCGTCACCGCTCAGCAGGACCCATGGCACTACTCGATCGCGCGCATGGTCGATGCCTGCACGTCCGCCGGCATCCTCCCGTTCTACGGCCCGTACGGCGACATCCGCGACGTCCAGGGGTGCGAGACGCAGTTCCGCGCCGCGTTCCTGCTCGGGTGCGTCGGCGCGTGGTCGCTCCATCCGGCGCAGATCGAGATCGCCAAGAAGGTCTTCAGCCCGGACCCAGACGAGGTGCTGTTCGCCAAGAAGGTGCTCGAGGCGATCCCGGACGGGCGCGGCGTCCACATGATCGACGGCAAGATGCAGGACGACGCGACCTGGAAGCAGTGCAAGGTGATGGTCTCGCTGGCCGAGATGCTCGCCCACAAGGACCCCGACCTGGCCGAGGCCTACGGCTTCGAGCCTGCCACGGTATAAGGCACTATGCGCATCTCGGCCAAGGCTGACTACGCGGTGAGGGCGGCGGTCGAGCTGGCCGCGGCGCCCGATGAGAAGCCGGTCAAGGCCGAGCGCATCGCCAGCGCCCAAGACATCCCGCTCAACTTCCTCGAGAACATCCTCGGCGAGCTTCGCCACGCCGGGATCGTCCGCAGCCACCGCGGTGCCGAAGGCGGCTTCCGGCTGGCGAAGCCGGCCGACGAGCTGACGATCGCCGACGTGATCCGCGCCGTCGAGGGGCCGCTCGCCAGCGTCCGCGGCGGGCCGCCCGAGGACAGCGCCTATCCCGGCGCCGCGACCTCGTTGCCCCGCGTGTGGATAGCGGTGCGCGCGAGCCTCCGCAACGTGGTCGAACACGTGTCGCTGGCCGACGTCGCCGCCGGCAAGCTGCCGTCGAAGATCGACGCACTCGCCGAGGACCCCGAGGCCTGGGTCACGCGCTGAGGGCCGTCTCCTCGCCGGAGACGTCCGCTTCGGCGGGGTCGCCGGACACTGTGGCGCGCATCGGGGGGCGGACGTAGACGATGTCTCCGTCGCTGATCTCGAGCTGCTCCGCCTCGGCCCGGGTCAGCTGCACCCGGGCCTGCTCGCCGCCCTGGAGCTCGAGCTCCACCCTGACCTCGAAGCCAAGGTGCACCACCCGCTTGACCATCGCCTCGATCAGGCCGGGCTCGGCAGTCAGCGAGACGCTCACGTCGTGCGGACGTACCAGCTTGCCGTCGATGTTGCTGACAGGCCCGAGGAACCCCATGACGAACGGACTGGCCGGCTTGTCGTAGACCTCGCGAGGCGGACCGACCTGCTCGATCGCGCCCTTGTTCATGACCGCAATCGTGTCGGCGACCTCCATCGCCTCCTCCTGATCGTGGGTCACGAGCACGGTCGTCACGCCCTGCTCGTCGTGGAGCCGGCGAAGCCAGCGCCGGAGCTCGGCGCGAACCTTCGCGTCGAGCGCGCCGAATGGCTCGTCGAGCAGAAGCACCTTCGGCTCCACGGCGAGCGCCCGGGCGAGCGCCATGCGCTGGCGCTGCCCGCCCGAGAGCTGATGCGGTCCCTGCCCGGCCCACTGCGTCAGCCCAACGAGCGCCAGCAGTTCCTCGACGCGGGCGCGAATGTCGGCCGACTTGCGCTTCCGGATCTTCAGGCCGAAGGCGACGTTCTCGAACACGCTCATGTGGGCGAACGCGGCATAGTGCTGGAACACGAAGCCGATGCCTCGGTCCTGGGGGCGGGCGTTCGTGACGTCCTGCCCGGCGATCCGGACGATGCCCTGATCGGGTTCCTCGAGGCCTGCGATGATCCGCAGCAGCGTCGACTTGCCCGACCCGCTCGGGCCGAGCAGGGCCGTCAGTCCTCCTTCGGGCACTTCGAGCGACACGTCGTCGAGCGCGGTGAAGTCGCCGAACCGCTTGGAGATCTGAGCCGCCTCGATTCTCATTGCGAGGTCTCCCTTCTGGAACCGAACATCGTCATCAGCAGCAAGACCGCAACCGAGAGTACGGCCAGCTCAGTCGCGAGCGCGTAGACGCTCGTGGTGACCTGGCTTCCGATCTGCTCGTCGCGCTGGAACAGGAGCAGCGGCAAGGTGAGCGTCGATCCGGCGACGTTGGAGGACACGACCAGCACGGCGCCGATCTCGCCGAGTGCCCGCGCCGTCGTCAGCACGACGCCGTAGGCGACGCCCCACCGGATCGTCGGCAGGGTCACCCGCCAGAACGTCTGCCACGACGACGCGCCCAGCGTGGCCGCCGCCTGCTCCTGCTCGTCACCGACCTCGCGCAGCACCGGCGTGACCTCGCGCACGACGAACGGGAGCGACACGAACACGGTCGCGATCACCATCCCTGGCACCGCGTAGATGATCCGGATCCCGTTGTTCAGGAACACGTCGCCGAACCAGCCGCCCTGGCCGTACACCAGGATCAGCGCGAGCCCGACGATCACCGGCGAGACCACGAACGGCAGATCGATCAGCGCGTCGAGCACCGACCTGCCGCGGGCCTTGGTCCGGGCGAGGACCATCGCCGCCCCCACGCCGAAGATCGTGTTGAGCGGGACCGCGATGACGGCGATCAGCACCGTCAGCCAGAACGCGCTGACCGCCGCCGGCGTCGTCATGTAGGACCACGCGGTCGCGACACCGTGCTCGAATGTCCGCCAGAACACGACTGCGACCGGCAGCAACAGAAGCAACGCGAGGTAGGCCAGCGCGACGAGCCGCAGCGACCACGTGGTGCGGCGGCTAACGATCAATTCGCGCTCCGACCCGCCGGAGGATGAACAGCACGATCAAGGCCAGCAGCATCAGCACGACCGACAGCGCCGCCGCCGACTGCTCGGAGCCGCTCTCGATGTCGGCGTAGATCACAATCGAGGCGATCTGCACCTTGCCGGCGATCAGCGCGAGCGAACCGAACTCGCCGATCGAGCGCGCGAACGCGAGCGCTGCGCCCGAGAAGATCGCGGGCCGGAGCGCCGGCAGCACGATCCGACGGAAGGTGGTGGCATTCGAGGCGCCGAGGGACGCAGCCGCCTCCTCGACCTCCTCGTCGAGCTCGATCAGCACGGGCTGCACCGAGCGGACCACGAAAGGCAGCGTCACGAACAGCAGCGCCACGACGACGGCCCCCCGCGTATAGGCGAGGTGGACGCCGACCGGGCTGTCGGGTCCGTACAGAGCGATCAACGTCAGACCGGCGACGATGGTCGGGAGCGCGAACGGCAGGTCGATCAGCGCGTTGACGAAGCGCTTACCCGGGAACGAGTCGCGGACCAGAACCCACGCCACGAGCGTGCCCATGACGGCGCCGATCGCAGCGACGATCAGTGACGCCACGAGGGTGATTACGAGCGCCCGCACCGCGAGCGTGTTGTCGATCGAGCTCCACAGCGTGCCCAGGCCGGAGGAGAACGCCTTGACGACCACCGCGGCGAGCGGTATCAGCACGAACACGGCCATATAGACCATGCACAGGCCGAGTCCGAGCTCGCCCGCCCGCGCAGCGCCGTACCGCGCCCCCGCGCGAGGGCGGGGGCGCGGCGCGACGGGCGCCGCTAGCGGCGCCGTCTGGGTATCAGCTGGCAGTTGGCACCCCCGCTGCCTGCTCGATCTTGGTGATCGATCCCGTCGACGGTGCGAAGAAGTCCTTAGAGACCTTCGTCCAGCCGCCGAGGTAGGCGATCGTGAACAGATCGGGCGGGGTCGGGAACTTGCTCGCGAACTGGCTCGCGACCGACGACAGCACCGGGCGGTAGCCCTTCTGAGCCCAGATCGTCTGGCCGGCGGTCGACCACTGCCAGTTCACGAACGCCTGCGCCTGCTGGGCGTGCGAGCTCTTCGTCGCCACCGCGATCGGCGTCTGAATCAGGATGGTCTGCTTGGGATACACGATCTGGACCGCGTCCCCGGCCTTCTCGGCCGCCAGCGCGTCCGACTCGTAGTCGAGCAGCACGTCGCCCTTGCCGCCGTTGAACGTCTGGAGTGCGGCGCTTGCGCTCGAGTCCTGCACGCTGACGTTCTTGGTCAGCAGCGTGTTGATGTAGGCGAGCGCCTCCGCGGGAGTCTTGCCCTCCTTGAGCTGGGCGCCATAGCCGGCAAGGATGTTCCAGCGCGCGCTTCCGGAGGTCGACGGGTTCGGGGTGATCACGTCGACGCCCGACTTGATCAGGTCATCCCAGCCGGTGATGTGCTTTGGGTTGCCCTTGCGGACGACGAGTACCACGACCGAGTCGCTCGAGAAGCCCTTCTCCGGATTGGCGTTCCAGTCCTTGGACACGATCCCGTCCTTGACCACGCGGGTCATGTCGGGCGTGGTCGAGAAAGCGACCACGTCGGCGGGCTGGCCCGTGTCGACGGCGCGGCTCTGGGAGCCCGAGGCACCGAACGACTGGCCGAACGACACGCCCCTGCCGGCGCTCGTCGCGGTGAACGCACTGATGAGGGCGTCATAGGCCTTCTTGGGCGTGGAGTACGCGACGAGCTGGAGCTGGGTGCTACCCGAGCCGCTCGTCGCCGCGGCGTTGCTCGACGAGCCGGCGCTCGCGGTGCTCGTCGAATCCGAAGATCCGCCGCAGCCCGCCAGGGCCATAACTAGGCTGGCGGTGGCGATGAGCGCGAGCGTTCCGGTACGAGTTCGAGTTCGAGTTCGAGTTGGCATTCAGGACCCCCTCGAGGGCGAGTGGTTCTCATGGCTTCAGTCCGTCGCTGACGGGGTCCGACGCCGGCCGGAGAACCCCCACCCCGCGTGACGTCCCCGCTGAAGTTCGACGGCGGTTACTTCATCTAGTCGATTGACATTACCAAATTCATCGGACTCATCAGATTAGTTAGCGCCAGGTCGCTCGCCTGCGAAACTACGCCGCCGTAGCCACTGCGCCACCTCGCGCCGTAGTCCGCTACGCTCCGACGCCCGAATGCGCTTCTTCGAGTACGAGTCGCGAGCGATAGTCGCCAGGGCGGGCATCCCCGTCACCAAGCACGGCTTCGCCCGGACGGCCGACGAAGCACGCCGGATCGCCGAGGAGATCGGTGGCTCGGTGGTGATCAAGTCTCAGGTCCTCAGCGGCGGCCGGATGAAGGCCGGCGGTGTCAAGTTCGCCGATTCGCCGGATGAGGCGGCCGTGCTTGCCGAGGAGATCCTGGTGTTGGAGATCGGCGGGCACATGCCGCGTGGCGTGCTCGTGGATTCGCGAGCCGCGGTCAAGCACGAGTACTACGCCGGCGTGGTCTGGGACGGAATTCGCAAGCGCCCGGTGATGCTGTTCTCGGATATGGGCGGCATCGACATCGAACAGGTCGCCGAGGAGCACCCGGATCACGTCGCCCGCCGGCACTTCTCGACGCGCGCCCCGTTCTCCGAGTGGGAGGCCAAGCAGCTGATCGCGTCGCTCGGCATCAGCGGAAGCGCTTTGAATCGTTTGACGCCGATCGTGGCCCGGCTCGCACGGCTGTTCCTTCAGTACGACATGACGTTGGCTGAGATCAACCCGCTCGGCGAGCTCGAGGATGGATCGTTCGTCGCGCTCGACGCCCACATGGACATGGAGAACGAGGCGCGGCCCCGCCAGAAGGCGCTTCTCAATGAGCTCGGGGTCGGCGGCGAGGAGACGAGGCTGGCGCGCGAGCCGACCCCGTTCGAGCTCGCCGGCGAGCAGGTCGACTCCCAGGATCACCGCGGCGTGGCCGGCAACGTGACGGAGTTCGACGGCAACCTCGGCCTCGTGATCGGCGCCGGCGGCGGTTCGCTGACGCTGTTCGACGCGGTCCGCGCACACGGCGGCGACCCGGCCAACTACTGTGAGATCGGCGGCAACCCCTCGGTGCGCAAGGCCTGCGGGCTGGCCAAGCTCGTCCTCCAGAAGCCCGGCGTCGACAAGATCGCCGTGATGATGTCGATCGTCTCCAATACCCGGGTGGACATCGTCGCCCGCGGGGTGATCAAGGCGTGCGTAGAGCTCGGCTACGACCCCGCCGAGAAGATCGCGATCTTCCGGATCCCAGGCGCCTGGGAAGAGGAGGGCTTCAAGATTCTCGACAAGTACGGCGTCGAGTACGCCGACCGGTCGGTGTCGCTGCACGAGGCCGCCCGCCGGGCCGTAGTGAAGATCCAAGGAGTCGCCGCCTAGCCATGTCCATCCTGATCGACGCCGACACCACTTTCATCGTCCAGGGGATCACCGGCCGCGAGGCCGTCAACCTGACCCGCGAGTGCCTGGACTACGGCGAGGGCGCGAAGATCGTCGGCGGCGTCACCCCTGGCCGCCTCGGCCGCGACGTGCACGGCGTGCCCGTGTTCGACACGGTCGCGCAGGCCGTCGAGCACCACGGCGGCCCGATCGACGGCTCGGTGGTGACCGTCCCCCCCGCGTTCACCAAGGACGCGGTGCTCGAGGCGATCGAGAACGGCGTCAAGCTGGTCGTGATCGTGACCGAGCGGATTCCACGCGGCGACGTCGCGGAGATGGTCGAGCTCGCATCCGAGCGCGGCGCGCGGATCATCGGACCGAACTGCCTCGGAATCATCGTCCCCGACGTGATCAAAATGGGCGGCATCGGCGGTCCGGCCAAGGACGCCGCCAAGTCGTATAGCCCCGGTCCCGTGGGCGTGATCTCGCGGAGCGGGGGCATGACCACCGAGATGTCCTCGACCCTGACCGCGGCTGGGCTCGGTCAATCCACCGCGGTCTCGATCGGCGGCGACGCGATCATCGGCTCGACCTACGCGGAGCTGATGCCGCTGTTCGAGGCCGATCCGCAAACCGAGGCGATCGTGATCTATACCGAACCCGGCGGGCGGATGGAGGCCGAGCTGGCGCGCTGGGTCACGGACACCCACTCGCGCCTGCCCATCGTCGCGTTCATGGCGGGGCGGTTCATGGACGAGATGCCGGGAATGAGCTTCGGCCATGCCGGGACGATCGTCGAGGGCAAGGAGGACACCGCGACCGAGAAGATCGAGCGCCTGGCCGAGGCGGGGATCGTCGTCGCCGAGGAGATTTCCGAGATCCCGCGGATCGTCAAGGACCGCATCGGAGCGAAGGTATGACCGAGGCGCTTTTCATCGCTGTCGAGGTCGACGAGCCGGTCGCGAGTGACCCCGGCATGGCCGCGAAGCTCGAGGAGGTCTGCCCGGTCGACATCTTCCGCGCCGGGCCGAACGGCGTCGAGATCGTCGAGCAGAACCTCGACGAGTGCGTGCTGTGCGAGCTCTGCATCAACGCGGCGCCGGCGGGCACCGTGCGCGTCGTCAAGCTCTACTCGGGCGAGACGCTCCCCGCTTCCGCGTAGCCGGCCTCCGCGTCAGGCGCTGTCGGGCGGCGGCTGTCAGGGGCCGGTACGCCGCGCCGGACGCGTCGAGATACCATGCCTGCTCGCCCTCCCCGTACTCCGGAATTCCGGCGGCGCGGAGCTCCTGGGCCAGCGGCCGGAACCAGGTCGTCACCGGGATCCGGTCCACGACGCGTACGAGCGCCGGTCGCTGCTCGCGTTCGAGCCCACCCAACGCCCGGCTGAGCTCGCGGGGGGTCAGCTCGCGACCCGCGCGCAGCGTGACCGCGGCCACCGCGACGTCGTGGTCATCCGCTTCGCGAGGCACCCCATAGGCGAGCGCCAGATCGACCGCGGGGATCGCGCCGAGCGCATCCCGGATCGCCGTAGTGAACACCGGCCCGTTGTCGGTGCGGATCACGTCGCCGGCGCCGTCTACCCGCCAGTAGTCGCCGTCCGCGTCGCGCCGGAACAGGTCGCCGGTCACGACCCACGCGTCGCCGCGCTCGAACAGAGAACGCAGCGGCGTGGTGCTGAGCTGGTCGTTGGGGCTCACCCGCGCGAGCAGCATCCCGACCTCATCGACGCCGCACTGCTTCGCGAACCCGTTGCGCCCGAGCGCCAGACCTTCCGTCTCGAGGTCATATTCGGCGATCCGCACCTCGGCGCTGCCCGGCAGGGGCCGACCCATCGAGCCGAGCTTCGCGTCGCGGATGTTGACGAGGATCGCACCCGCCTCGGTCGACGCGTAGAACTCGACGACGCGGGCCGGATTGAATCGCTCCTCGACCCGGCGCCACAGCGAGCGGGGCATGCCCGAGCCGATGAACAGGCGCAGCGGATGGTGCCGCTCGGCCGGCTGCGGCGGGGCATCGACGAGTTCGTCGAGACTCGTCCATGTGTACGAAGCCACCGTCACGCCGTAGCGCCTCACCTCTTCCCAGAAGGTGGACACGTCGTACTTGCGGGCAACGGCCAGACGAGCGCCGCCTGCAATCGCTCCGCCGATGCTCATCATCAGACCGGACGGGTGATACACGGGCGTGACGCTGTACACGGTATCCGCGGGGCCGAGCGCGGCCGCCGAGGCCGTCCCGAACGCTGATTGGGCCCACCGGCTGTTCGTGATCCGGCTCGCGCGCGTGTACTCGCCCTCGCCGCTGAACACGATGAACGCCAGGTCGCGGGCGCGCCCGGGGTTCGGCGTGTACCAGCGCGGCAGAGTCACCGCAGCCACGTCGATCTGCTCCATGTCGGTGGCCCGGGCGATCCCGAGGTCACGGGGCGACCCACCGCCCCCGAGTACGTACGTCTCGACGCCGTCGAGCCCCGAGGCCTGCTCGGCGCGCTCGGGGTCCGCGACGATCCGCTCGATCCGCCCGAGCCTCGCCTCTCGCCGGGCGTCACCGTCGGGGCGCATCAGGACGGCGACCGCGCCGATCCGGCTGATCGCCGCCGCGATCGCCAGCGCGCTTGGGCGTGCGGTCATGAGCACACCGACTTGCTCGCCCTGCCGGACGCCGATCGACAGTAGGCCGAGCACGACGTTGTCGATCCGCTCCCCCACCTCGCCGGCGGTATACGCCCGGTCCTCGAACAGGAAGAACACGTCGCCGGGCGCCCGGCGACGGCGCTCCTCGACAAGCAGCCCCAGCGAGACCCGGGTGTTCGGCTGGAGCTGCTCGAGTCGCGCCAGTCGGGGGAGCTGTGCGGCGGCCTCACGCGAGAGCCCGCGGGCGCCGCGCACCGCGCGCTCGGCCAGCCCGAGCGCCGACCGCGCCGCCCCGACCCCGACCGCCGCGGCGAGCTCGACCCCGTAGCCGACGCGGTTGCGTACCTCGGGCACGAGTTCGAGGGCGCCGTCCTCCGGGATGTGCTGGAGGTTGTCCGGCAACTCGCCCTCGCCCCCTCGCCAATGCGCCCAGGCCGCCACCGTCGGCCAGGTCACCGCCGTCGAGATCGACCCGACGACGAGACCGAAGTGGCCCGCATGTACGGGCAGCTCGTAGACCTCGGCTCGCGGCGCTGCTTGGCGGATCGCGCGCACGCCGCCGGCGGGCGCGATCTCGTCGACCGTACCCACCACCGACAGGATGGGCACGGCGATGTCGGCGAGACTGAGCAACTGGTCTTCGATCACGAAGCCACCTTCGAGCATCCGGTTGTGCGCGACGAATTGCGTGACGAACTCCGCGAGCGCCGGCCCGGGCCACGCCACCCACCCCTCGGCCTCGAGAAACCGCCGTTGTCGCTCGCGCGGCAGCAGGGCCTCGCGGTCGTGAAGCTGGAGCAGGAACTCGATCCGGTTGCGCGCGGACTTGATGGGGTCGAGCAGGAGGAAGCCGTTCCGACTGAACCATGCGGGGACGCCGCCGCCACGGAACGCCAGCGCGAGCACCTCGGCGACCTCGACGGCGAGTTGACCTGGGATCCCGAACGGAGCCCCCTGCCGCGTGTCGACGGGGCTCCCGAACGTGACCAGCGAGGCGAGACCATCGTTCCGCCGGTACGCAGCGGTCTGATAGACGAACATGCCGCCCTGCGAGTAACCGCCGAGGTGAACGTCGCGGCCGGTCTCGCTCCGAACGCGATCGACTGCCTCTGAGACCGCAAGCACGTGGTCGGCGAGCGTGCGCTCGAGCCCGCCCTTCTCGCGCTCAGGTGCCCCAAAGTCGATCACCCAGGGATCGACCCCGTGCTCGTGGAGGATTGTGACGGCGCTGCTGCGCAGGGACACGTCGTAGACCTCAGCCGCCAGCATCAGCGGCGGTACGAGCAGGACCGCGGGCGAGCCGTTGCTCGTCCCCGGGTAGTACCGGCGGAGCTTGAACACGCGTTCCTCGGCGAAGACCTCATACGGCGACGGCTCGTCATCGGTCGCCAGCCCGCCGAACCGCGCGACCTCGAGCGCGTTCTGCGCAGCTGCTCCAACCCGGCTCACGGGTGCGGTGATCGCTCTGGGCACGAGTGACATCGGCGCGCACATCTTCTCGGAACTCGCCGAGGCGCGCCAGCAGCGACCCGTGCAACGGTTATTGTCAGGCCGCCTTGCCCGTCGATCTCACCATTCGCGATGCCCGGCGGGACGACGTCGGGCTGATCTTCGGCTGGATCCTCGAACTGGCCGAGTACGAGCACGGCCGCGACCAGGTCGCCGGCACCGCTGAGCTGCTCGAGGATGCGCTGTTCGGACCGGAGCCGTCCGCCGAGGCGGTGATCGCCGAGGCACGCTCGGATCCGGAGGTCGTCTGGCAGCCCGCAGGGTTCGCACTGTTCCACCAGACGTTCTCGACCTGGGAATGCCGGCCGGGCGTCTGGCTCGAGGACCTTTACGTCCCGCCGGCCCATCGCCGCGCCGGCGTCGGCGGCGCGCTCCTTGCCCATGTCGCGAAGATCACGCTGGCGCGAGGGCACAGTCGACTGGAGTGGGCGGCGCTCGACTGGAACGAGCCGGCGCTCCGCTTCTACGCCAAGGTCGGCGCCGCGCGCCTGGACGAGTGGGTCCCACACCGGCTCGACGGCACCGCGCTCGACCGGGTCGCCGGCGGACCCGGACCGGTGGGCTGATGCCGGACCCCGCCGCGGAAACCGTTCCGCTGCGGACGATTGCCTTCAACTGGACGCGGATCGGTCTGATCGGCTTCGGCGGACCGCCGACTCACATCGCCCTCCTTCGGCGCCTGGTGGTCGACGAGGAGCACTGGATCGACCACCGCGAATTCGAGGACGCACTCGCCGCCTGCAACCTCCTGCCCGGGCCCGCGTCGACGCAGCTCGCGATCTTCCTCGCGCGCCGGGTCGGAGGCCCGCTCGGGGCGGTGGTCGGCGGGCTCGGCTTCATCGTCCCCGCGGTGGTGCTGATCATCCTGCTGTCGATCCTGTTCTTCGGCTCATCCCCGCCGGTGTGGGTCCGAGGCGCCGGCGCAGGGGCGGGCGCCGCGGTGGCCGCGGTCGCCGTCCGCGCCGGATCTGACCTGGCCCGCCCAAGCCTCGCGCGCGCGGCGCGGCCGGGCCGCTGGTTCGCCTACGCCATTCTCGGCGCGGGCTCGGCGGCGACGATCGGCCCCTACCTGGTGCTCGTACTGCTCGCGTGCGGTCTCGTCGAGCTCGGAATAGTCCGCGGCTTCGGGTCCCGGGCGCGCGCGCACGGCTGGGTGCCGATCGCCGCGCTGGCAGTGGCGGCGGCCGCGAGCGCCGGCGGACTCGGAGCGGTGGCGTGGGTGGCGTTCAAGGTCGGGGCGCTGTCCTACGGCGGCGGGTTCGTGATCATCCCCTTGATGCAGGGGGACGCCGTCCACACGTATCACTGGATGACCTCGTCCCAATTCCTCGACGCAGTCGCGCTCGGTCAGATCACCCCGGGTCCGGTCGTCGCCACCGTGGCCGCGGTCGGGTATGCGGCACACGGCGTCGGCGGCGCCGCGCTGGCCGCGCTGGTGGCGTTCCTTCCCTCGTTCGCGTTCGTGCTGATCGGTGGTCGCCACTTCGAGCAGGTCCGTACGAGCCCGCGCGCACAGGCGTTTCTCGGCGGCGCCGGCCCGGCAGCGATCGGAGCCATCCTCGGCGCCTCAATTCCGCTGGCGGGGGCGCTGCGCGAGACCTGGCAGTTCGTAATCCTCGGCGTCGCCGCAGTCGCGCTGCTGATTGCGCGGCGCGGCATCGTCGTCACGCTCGTCGGCGCGGGTATCGTCGGCGCGATCGTCGCGCTCGCGGGCGCGCCCGTGCCCCCCTGATGAAGGCCGTCGTCGTCGGCGCCGGCCCGAACGGGCTCGCGGCGGCTATCCGGCTGGCCGAGGCCGGACACCCGGTGACCGTCCTCGAGGCCGCCGATCGCCCGGGTGGCGCCGTCCGGACCGAGGAGCTGACCCTGCCGGGATTTCACCACGACACGTTCTCGGCGGTCTACCCGGCCGCCGCGGCTTCACCGGTGTTCGCGCGAATGCCACTCGCGCGCCTCGGGCTGCGCTGGACGCATCCGGACGCGTGTTACGCCCACCCGCTCCCCGGCGGCAAGGCGGTGGCGCTGTATCGAGACGTCGAGCGCACCGAGGCGAGCCTCGACGCGCAGCACCCAGGCGACGGCCGGCGATGGCGGGAGTTCGTCGCGCCGCTGGTCGACGGGTTCGACGCGATCCGGGCGACGATGCTCGGCGCGTTTCCTCCGGTCGCGGGTGCGGTCCGTCTCCTCACCGACCTCGGGCCGGTCGGCGCGGCCCGGTTCGCCTGGTTGATCCCCGGCTCCGCCGAGGGGCTCGCACGCCGGCTGTTCGACGGCAGCGGGTCGCGGGCATGGCTGTACGGTTCGGCCGGCCACGCCGACGTGGCCCCGGCCCGGGCGGGGAGCGCCGCCGCGATCGTCTACCTGAACCTGATGGGACACGCCGTCGGCTGGCCGAGTCCCTCCGGCGGTGCGGAGCGCCTGACCGATGCGCTCGTCGCCTACCTCCGCGAGCTCGGCGGCGAGGTGCGCACAGGGGCGCTCGTCGAGTCGATCGAGGCGGCGAATGGTCGCGTCGCCGCCGTGCGGGTTGCCGCGGGCTCGCCGGTCGCCGACAGCAAGCGGGTCGCCGCGGGCTCGCCGATCGCCGACGGGGAGCGGGTCGCCGAGGGCGAGCGGCTCGCGACCGATGTCGTCATCGCCGACGTGATGCCGCACGCGCTGGCGCGGCTTGCCGGCGACGCGCTACCCCGAACCTACCGTTCGCTCCTGCGCCGGTACAGCTACGGACCGGCGACCGTCAAGGTCGACTGGGCGCTCGACGGGCCGATCCCCTGGGAGGCCGCCGAGCCGCGGGCTGCCGGCACGGTGCACGTCGGGGGCGGGGACGAGGAACTGGCCAAGGCGCTCGGGGAAAGGCGGGAGCGCCTCCCCGACCGGCCGTTTCTTCTGCTCGGTCAGCAGTCGCTGGCCGATCCCTCACGCGCGCCCGCCGGCCGACACACCGCCTGGGCCTACACTCGCGCACCGCCGAGGGGGGTCGACTGGGGTGCCGAACTCGACCCGCTGGCCGAGCGCATCGAGGCCCAGGTCGAGCGGTTCGCACCCGGCTTTCGCGACCTGATCCTCGCGCGCCACGTGATGGGTCCCGCCGACCTCGAGCGACGCGATCGCAACCTGGTCGGCGGGGATGTCGGCGGCGGCAGCTATCGGCTGCGTCAGGTCGTCTTCCGCCCTGTCCCGCGCCTGTCTCCCTACCGTACGCCGCTGCGCGGCCTGTACCTGGGGAGCGCCGCGGCGTTCCCGGGCGGCGCCGTCCACGGCGTCCCTGGTGACGCGGCCGCCCTGGCGGCGCTGGCCGACGTAGAAAGACCCCGCCGGGGCGGGGTCTTTCCGTAGGAGGCCTGTAAGCCGGATTCTGTCGAGAGCAGTCATCCATCTGCGCGGCCTACCCGGACCTTGGCGGGTCACCTGCAAACGGTCCTGCTTGGCCTAGCATCGAGTGGGGTTTACCTGGCCGCCGCGTCACCGCGACGCCGGTGCGCTCTTACCGCACCATTTCACCCTTGCCGGCCTGGGGCTCTGCAGCGGCTCCAGGCTTAGGCGGTGTCTTTTCTGTGGCACTTTCCCGCGGGTTTCCCCGGGTCGGCGTTACCGACCACCCTTGCCCTGTGATGTCCGGACTTTCCTCGAAGGCTCATCACCTCCGCGACTGCTCAGCCTCCAAGGTCAAGCATAACTATGTACCCGGGGCGACGCCGAAACGTTTCACGCATGGCTATCGCAGCGTCGACTCGCACGCCGAGCAGCGACCGCCGATCGCGCGCGCGTGTACGCCGTACTGCGGTTTCATCTCCTCGCCGCAGATCGGGCAGTCGACCGTCCGGCCGGCGCGGAGACCCTTCCACACCGAGGCGATGAGCTCATCGAGCGTTCCGCCCTCATCGAGGGCATCGAACAGCGACGCGTTACCGGGAAGCGTGCACGTGGTCATGTGATGCTCCGCATGAGTCCCACCACCTTGCCGAGCACGCGCACGTCTCTGCTCCGGATCGGCTCCATCGACTCGTTCTCAGGCTGTAGGCGCACGTGGTCTTCCTCCTGGAAGAAGCGCTTGACCGTCGCCTCCTCCCCCACAAGCGCCACCACGATCTCGCCGTCCTGCGCGATCTCCTGGGGGCGCACCACGACCAGGTCACCCTCGAGGATGCCGGCGTCCTTCATCGACTCGCCGCGGACCCGCAACACGTACTCGCCGTCGGTCCCGCCGGCGTATTCCGGCGTCTGCACGTAGTCCTCGATGTTCTCCTCGGCCAGGATCGGCTGGCCCGCGGCGACGTGGCCCACGAGCGGCAACCCCGGCTTCACCAGGTTCCGCACGCCGGCGGCCGCCCGATCGAGCAGCTCGATTGCCCGCGGCTTGGTCGGGTCGCGCCGCAGCAGCCCGATCTTCTCCAAGTTCGCGAGATGCGCATGGACCGTCGAGGATGACGCCAATCCCACCGCCTTGCCGATGTCGCGCACGGTCGGCGGGTAGCCGTATTTCGCGGAATAACGCTTGATGAAGTCGAAGATTTCTTGCTGGCGCTTGGTCAGGTCCATCGCTCTGCTCCTTGCTCGATTTGCTCGCTGATCGGCAGTGAGTCGAACATGTGTTCGGCACATTAGCGCGTCGCTAGGACGGACTCAACTCGGCGGCATCAATCCAGCCAACAAAACCCCTGCAGACGGCCGCCTCGCACGCCCGCGCTCGCCGTGAAGATGACCTCGCACCCACCCCCGCGGGGCTATACTGGCCGCCCCCAGCGCCTGTGGCGGAATTGGTAGACGCGCAAGGTTGAGGGCCTTGTGGACTTTATGGTCCGTGGAGGTTCGAGTCCTCTCGGGCGCATGAGAAAAGCCCCGCTCAGCGGGGCTTTCTTGTTGGCCAGTCGCCGCTGCCGGCACCGTCCGTAATGGTGGGTTTGTTGCCACGTGGCAACAAACAACATTTCTACCCACGCGGTGGCAACGTCTGCGGGTATACGGAGGCGTAGGTAGGCCGGGTGAGCGTACGGGAGCAGCGGGGAGGGTGGGAGCCGGGACCGTTGGCTTGCTCAGCGGCGCCCGTACCTCGAGGCCGGCACGTGGACCGGCTACGAGACCAGCGGGCGCAGGTTCCGAACTGAGACCTAAGCTGCGCCAGCGTCGTCCGGCCTCGGTCGGCGGTTGACGCCGTCCGCTTCCGGATCAGCTGTCGGTTGAAGAGTCCTCAGAGTTCGTCGAAAGGCGAGGCGTAGCGAAAGGTACCGGTGAGGCCGCGTGGGGCCGAACTCAGCGCACGCGCCTGGAAGTGGCTGCCCCAGGCCGGGTCGGGAGCGGCGATCCCGAGCTTTGAGGCCGCAGCGAAGCCGAAGCGTTGGTAGAACGCAGGATCGCCGAGCAGCGCGACAAGCGGCTCCCCGGTCGCGTCCGCCGCGGCGAGCACGGCATGCATCAGCGCGTGCCCAACGCCGCCGTCCTGGTGGTCGGGGAGGACGCTGATCGGGCCCAGGCCCAGCGCGGGGGGTGTCGTCGACGAACCCTCGGGTGCAGACGACGTGGCCGATCACGGCATCATCGGTCACCGCGACCAGGGAAAGCGCCGGGAGCCAACCCGGGTCTGCGCGCAAGCGACTCACTAGCGCCGTCTCCGGCGGTTCTGGTGCGTCGCGCCGGCGGCGAAACGCTGCCGTGGTCACGGCGCTGATCGCGTCCACGTCCTGTGGCCTCTCGCGTCGGATCAGCATGCCGACGGTCTCTCATTGCCCAATCGCGTTCACGGATCCCTAATCGCACTGCTGGAGTTAGCCGAAAGCAGCAGCGTGGTGGTTCCGAGAGACGGCTGCCTCGGCTATGCCGGGGATGGTCTGGGCTTGGCTTGGGCGCCGGGTTGGACGGTCGGGATGCCTCGGGTGAACGGGAGGGCAACGAGCGCGAGGAGCGCGAGGATGGCCTCCGCGGCGCGCAGTCCGTCGATCTGGCTCTTTGTGTTCTGCTTGACGATCTCGTCGGCGGTCGCGGGCGGCACGTTCGCCTTTTCCAGCGCGGTCTTGGCGTCGGCCTCTGAGATGAACGGCACGCCGGCCGCGAGCTGGGTGTGCGCCTGCGATACGACGCTGTCGGGGACCTTTGGGTTGTTTTCGATTCCGGTGAAGAACGACGCGGTCATCGCGGAGATGAGCACCGCGCCGGCGACTGCGGTGCCGATCGACGCGCCGAGCTGGGTGCCGGTGTTCTGGAGTCCGCCGACCTCGCCGCTTTGCTCGTCGGGTACCGATGAGACCGTCACGGCGCCGAGTTGGGAGGCCATCATCCCGAGCCCGGACCCGGCGAGCAGCAACGGCCAGGTGATGATCTCCGGGCCGACGCCGACGTCGAGCAGGCCGACCAGCAGCACCAGGCCTCCGAACAGCATGATGAATCCGAGCCGGACGACGCGCCGCGGATTCGCATCGGGGCGTAGCTTGGGGACGCCGACAGCGAACAGGAGCAACGACAGCGACAGCGGCAGCAGCCGCACGCCGGTTTCGACCGCCGAGATCCCCAGCGCGACCGACAGGAACAGCGGGACGGTGAAGAAGATCCCCGCCTGGATGAGGAACAGGAAGAAGAAGGACATCACCCCGCTGCGCAGCTGGAGGTTGCGCAGCGTCGCCGGGTCGATCAGCGCCCCCTCGCCGCGCTTGACCCGCCGGTTCTCCCACCACACGAACAGGACCACCACCGCGGCGCCGGCGAAGATCAGCCAGATCACCGGGGACAGCCCGAACCACTGAGGACCGTCCGGCTTGGGCTGCACGAGCCCCCACGTCCCGGCCTTCAGAATGCCGAACACGATCGTGCCGAGCCCGAGCGCGGACAGGGCCGTGCCGACAAGGTCGAGCCGGGCGCCTTCCTCCGCCGGCGTGTCGTGCATGCGGCGAGTCAGGACGAGGATCGCCAGCACGATCGCGACCTCCCCGGCGAACACCCACCGCCACGATGCGTAGGTGGTGAACAGGCCGCCGACCAGCGGCCCCAGCGCCGCCGCGATCGCGCCCGCAGCCGCGACCAGCCCATAGGCGCGCGGACGGTCGGGCTTGCCGAAGTTTGACGCGACCAGCGCCACGATCGCCGGCATGATCAACACGGCCCCCAGCCCTTCCAGGCCCGACCAGCCGATCATCAGCACGGTCAGATTCTGTGAAAGCGCGGTGGTCAGCGAGCCGCAGGCGTAGATGATGCACCCGATCGCAAACGCCCGTTTGCGGCCGATCATCTGACCGACCTTCCCGCCGGTGATCATCAGCGACGCCATCACCAGCGTGTAGAGCGTGATCGCGGTCTGAATCCCGGTCACCGTGGTTCCAACGTCCTTCGCGACGGTCGCGATCGCCGTGTTCATGACCGTCGTGTCGAGGGCCATGACGAACTGCCCGGCCGCCAAGGTCATCAGGACGATCCCCGCCGCGCCCGCCGCGTTCGCCGTTCCCGCCCCTACCGCCGGCGCTCCAACATGCGCATCGGCGCTCATCCGCACACCCTAGCCCGTCCTGACCGACCAGCGATCAAGTGCGCCCATCTCGCGCTCGACCTTCGCCAGCTCGTCAGGCTTGGTGACTCAAAGGCAGATCGCAGAAATCAGCGCCATGGCGAAATCCTTGCCGTGCATCAGCAGGTCGGCATCCGGGTGCCGCCGCACGCTTGCGGCTATCCACGACCCCGACCTAGTCGCGATCGGCGGCCTCGGCGCCGCCTTCGCGACGATCATCCTGGCGACCTTCGCTGGTTTCCAGATGAAGGCGTCGTGGACCAGGTCAGGACGATGAAGCGGAGCGCGCAGGACCAGATCGACGCGCTCAAGGAGACGACTGCCGACGAGCTCGCGCTGGTGTATAAGCACATCGAGGCGTCGACGGCCCAGAACGAGGCGGTGCGAGAGGCGGCGCGCGCCCAGATGCAGCCGATCGTCTTCGCGCATGGATTTGGACCACCGCTCAGCGATGCCACCGGGCGCGACGCGCCGCCAGGGCGGGTCCGACTCCGCTACTTCCTCAAGAACGAGGGCGTCGGTCCGGCCCTGGACGTCGAGCACGGCGTTTCGATCGGCGGGGTCAAGAGCACGGTTGACGACGCCGGCGCGCGGTATCGAACCCTCTCGGCCGCGGAGACGGCGCCGCCCGGTTACCCAAATAGCCAGGCGTACGGGGCCCTGGCAGTCGACGTGCTGAACGTCGAGCCGGACCTCGTCTACTGGACCCGCTTCAGCAACGCGTTCGGCGACCGATTCGAGGTCCTGAACTACCCGGAGGCGTCCCGACCAGCCGTCTTTCGCGAGCTGAACACCGGCGGCTGAAAGCGCTCATTTCGGCGCTTTCTCCTGCAACTCTGCTCCCTCTCGATCAAACCAGCGGCGCGACGTCGTCATCCGGCGCGCTCGAATTCACGCGAAAGCGACACCGTGGGGTTTGCGCTCCGGGTCGTAGTTGCAGCGTCTGACGCGTGGTTTTCCGCAGGCCCGTTCCGGCTTTCACCGATGTGGCCGAGCTGGCGGGGTGGCACCGTGGCGGTAGGAGGATGCTCGGTTGTCCGTTCAGCTTCCCTCAGTCCGTCGGCGTCGTTTGAATCGCCCTCACCGGCGGGTGCTGTGGCTGGTGCTCGGGGTGTTCGTCCTGGCGGTCGGTGTCGGGGTTGTGATCGCGATTGATCAAGGTGCGATCTCGGGCGGCTCGCAGATTTCCTACGCGCCGCGTTCCTACGCGCCGCGAGGTCCCTATCCGCAGCGACTACTGGACAGGCTGGTCAGCGGAAGCGGCTGGATCGCGCCCGGGGCGACGGCGTATGTCGCTGGCCCAAAGGGGGTGTGGGTTGGGTCGGCGGGTCTGGCGAACGTGCAGAGGGGGTCGTCGACGGAGCCGGATGCGCGCCTGCGCCTCAACAGCGTGGGCAAGACGTGGACTGCGGCGCTGATCCTAAAGCTCGTCGGCGAGGGGCGGATGAAGCTCGAGGACACAGTCTCGCACTGGCTGCCGGGGCTTTTGCCCTACGGCAACCAGATCACCGTCAAGCAGCTGCTGAGCATGACGAGCGGCATGATCGACACCAACGACTTCTACGCCGAGCCGGCCTACTACGTCAGCACGATCAAGGATCCGGCGCGGCGCGCCCTCGTGCTGGCGGCCTTCCGTCGCGCCCAGACCGATCCCACCTACCCGCCAACACGAGTGTGGATCGAGGCCGCAGCAGCGGAGCCACTGCTCTACCAGCCCGGGAGCACCTGGCACTACTCGAACATCGGCTACATGGTCCTCGGGCTGATCGCGGCGCGCGTCGGCGGCGCCGACCTGCCCACGCTGTTTCGCACGCAGATCATCGATCCGCTGCATCTGAACAGCGCACGCTATGACCCGGCGCCGAACATCAGCGGCCCGCACGCCCACGGCTACTCGCTCTCCGCGGGCGACAAGCTCGTGGACGCCACGGGCTGGACGGGAGGCCTCGCCGCGAACGGCGGGATCGTCTCCGACGCCGCCGACGAAGCTCACTTCCTAGAGGCCTTGATCCGCGGGCGCGTCCTGCGGCCCGCGCAGCTCACGGCGCTGAAGACCCCATATGCGAATGGCGGCGCCGGGCTCGGCAACGACAGCTACGGCCTCGGCGTCGTGATCCAGCAGGACGGCTGCGCCACGACCGGCTTCGCCTACGGCCACAACGGCGGGGGCGACGGCTACATGTCGTCCGTGCAGGTCTCGCCCGATGGCAGTCGCGTGGCGGTCGTGCTCGTCAACGGCTACGCCGCGAGCAGCGCGGCCCAGGACCATGGGAGCGCGACGCTGTTCAACACGATGCAGCGCCTCTACTGCTCAGCCCCGTAAGGCTGCCGCCTTGCGCGAATAGCAGGGCCCACCGCTGGAGTCGGCGCACTGCCGCTTCGGGCTTACGCAGCAGCGGGCATATCGCCGCTCCACGCCATGTTCGGTGAGCGTTCCTTTGTTGCGACGCGTGCTGGGGTCGATCATGCCCGGGACACGCGAGCATCAGCGCGATGATCGCGGTGTCATGGTTCCGAGGCGGAGCTCCGGCCTGTCGATCAGGGCGGCGATCATCGCCCGACCGAGCCCGCGGCCGCGGGCCGTCGGGTCGATCACGAACGCGATCGACCCGGTGAGAGCGTCGATCGTCTCGGTGATGATTGGCCCGTCAGGTCCTTCCCCGCCGTAGGTGGTGCAGCGGTCAAATGTGCCGCAGTCGATGTAGCCGACCAGCCTCCCGTCGGCGAGCCCGAGGTAGTGGTTTGCGCCGGTTTGGGTGGCGCCCCGGAAGGTTGTGCCGATCGATCGGTTGGCGATCGCCAGCATCCTCGCCGGCCACTCGGGACCGCCGAGAAACCGGCGGGTGTCCGGGTCCTCGAACCAGGGCGTGATGGCCGGCAGGTCGGCCGCGGCCAACCGACGCAGGATCACGGTCACGTGGCTCATCGCAATTCACCCGGTGCCTGCGAGGGCGCGTCGACGCCCGGCGGAGAGCCGGCGTGCAGCGCGTCGCGTGCCTCGGCCTCGCTCGCGTACCCGCGCAGCTCGCTGATCTGCCCGCCGCGGACCGTGGCGACCACGAATCGCTCCGGAGGCTCGAGCTCGTGATCACGGACGGAATGCACGCGCGCGAGGACGCGGTCGCCTTCCTCGACGAACTCGCTGACCGACACCGTGCCGTTGGCCAACAGCCCGATCCGCATCCGCTCAAGCGCCTGGGCGCGACCCAAGCAACGCGGGATTTGGCCGTCTTCATCGGGGAGTCCACGCCAGTCGATCTCTTCCGCAAGCATCGATCCGAGCTCGTCAAACCGGCCCTCCGACACCGCCGTGAACGCAGCTGCGACAGTCCGCATCGCGGTCCCGGTCTGCGACGTCACCGTTGCGTCGTTCGCGTGATCCGGCAGCGCCGTGGCCGCGTCGAGCTCTTCGAGGGCTTCGAGCAGCTGTTGCGCTTCGTGTTGACCGTGGTGTTCGGCCCATCTCGCCGGCGTGGCGTGGTAGCCCGTGTCGCGGACGTTCGGGTCGGCGCCATGCTCGAGCAGCAGCTCGATGATTGGCACGTTTCCGCGCATCGCCGCCTCGTGCAGTGGCGCCGTCCGCGGCCGCGCGTTGACATCGAAACCCAACTCGATCAGCACCGCCACCGCGTCATACCTGTCCTCGCCGGCGGCACGCACGAGCTGATCCGGGCGGCGGTCGATCGCGCGCTTCCGGAGGCTCGGGTCGGCCGCCAGCAGCCTGGTGACGGCGTCACGGTCGCCAGCCATCGCGGCCGCCAGGAGCGCGTCGACCTGATCGTGCTCCCACGCCGCGCCGGCACCGACCAGCAGCGACACGACGTCCCTGTGGCCTCCCAGCGCCGCCTCCTGCACGGGCGAGCGTCCTTGGTAGATCGGATGCCGCGAACCACGGCCTTGCGGACCCACGCCGCGCGCGAGAAGAAGCCGCACCCGACCGGTGAGCCCGTTGGCGGCCGCTGCCATCAGCAGGTCCTCCATCATCGCCTGTGGTGAGTCCTGGCGCTCGCCGAGCAGCGCCCGCCACGGGCCGCCGTCGCCTCTCCCCAGACCGAACTCAAGCAACAGCTCGAGCCAGTCATCGTCCTGGTCCGGGCCCCACCCGCGGTTGTAGAGGGCCTGCCCATCGTTCGGATCAGCGCCGGCCTTCAGCAACAGCCGCGCCAGGGCCAACTCCTCGGGGTGCCTGGGTATCGTGCCCCCGCCGCCCAACGCGCCGGTCAGCGCCGTGAACGGCGGGACTAGCCCCTCCCACAAATAACCGGCGCTCGGATCCGCGCCGTGCTCGAGCAACAACCGCGCGACTCCAACCGCCGAGCGACCCGACCCGAGCCGGAGACGAGCGTAGGTCACGTACAGAAGCGGCTCCCACGCGAACGGGCCGCCCACCCGCGACGCCTGCGACGGATCACGCTCCAGCAGCTCCCGAGCGGCGTCGACCTCGCCGGTCGCGGCGATCGTGTGAATGGTGGCGCGGGGCAGCCAGTCGTGCTCCTCGAGCAGCGCTTCGGCGCGACGCAACCGGTCAGGGTCATCGTCGCCGTAGGTCAGGCACGCCAGCCGCAGGAACTCGTCGACGACCGCTTTCTCGTCGTCCAGCGGACCGCCGACCGGCTGCTCGTGTGGGGAGCGTGCGTACCGCGCGACCAGGTCGAGATGTGTCTTCAACTTCGGCCAGCTCGAGAACCCGAACTGGCGGGCGACCACCAGCTGCGCGTCCGCGCGCGTGAACCCTTCGAGCTCCGGTGCGCCGAGCTCAACGTTATGCAGCCGTGGATGGAATTCGCGTACGACCTCCGCCGCACCAGAATCACCGGAGCGGACGGCGCGCTGAAAAGACTTGGCGCCCTTCCTGAGCTGCTCGAGATTGGCGTTGCCGGGAAGACCGCGAGTTGGCACGAAGGCCTCCTTTCGCCGAGGCCCGGAGTCCGCAATCTCGGGCCGGAAAGGAGACACCGACCACAATCACGACAACAGCTGCAGGTGGGCTTCGCCCTTCCCGCGGACCGGGAGCGCCCCGCGGCGCCAAACGATCATAACCCGCCTGGCAACCGGTCCGGCCCGCTGTGCCAGCGGCGTGGAAGTGTTGTCGGCTCGGGCTCCTATCTGATCGCGACGGTCGCCAGCGTGGAGAAGCTCGGTGATTGTCCCGGGCGGATGTACTCGAGTTGCAGCAGCCATCGGGTGCCGTGCTTGATCCTCGTCGCGCGAAACGTGACCTTGTCCTTCCCGGCGCCCAGGTTTGCGATGCCGAACACGGTGAATCGTGCCGGCGCGCCGGGCGTCGTGTTCAGCCTGAGGAGCTCGATCCTCGCCCCCGACTCTCCAGAGGGGGAGGCGTTGCCGGCGAGGGTGAACCCGCCGCGCGTGCCGTTGACGGAGTGGAGGCTGATGCTCGAGGTCGGACGGGGGGTGATCGTGACCTTGACCGTCCGCGAGGTCGCGGCGGCGACCCCCTGCTTCGGGTCCTGCAATTTCACCTTGACGTTCCAATCGCCCGGGGCGAGCGGGACCGAGATCGCGAAGTTCCCCTGGGTCGTGGCCAGCCGGTCGGTCGCGACCTTCTTGAATCCGCCCGTCTTACCCTCGGCTCGGGCGAACACGATCACCGTTCCCTTGACGTGTCCGGTGCCGGGGGCGACCGTGCCGATGACGAGCGCTTTGCCGCCCTGTGACTCGACTCGGAGGTTCGAGGTCGCGCCGTGCACTTTCACCTTGAGGGGCGACGTTGCTGCTGGCGACAGGATGTCTCCGTACGGCGGGGTGAGCGCGGCGTCCTCGATCTTCGAGATCTGACCGGTCGACACTTCGTAGGACCCGGTCGAGCTGGGCGTGAACTTGATCCTGTAAGCGCCGGTCGAGTTCGTCTTGCCGCTGGCGACCGTAAGCGGTACCCCGCCGACGATCTGCTGCACGTTAACGGTCTCCCCTGACAGTGCCGGATAACCGGGCTCGGCGTTGATGACGGTGCCCCTCACCGTCATTGGCTTCTTGGCGTTGTAGTTCTTCGTAAGCCCGGACTCGGTGAGGTTGGGCGACGCGTCCGCTTTGAACGGAGGTCCGCCCGAGTCGGTGGTTGGGAGGTAGGTCTTCAGCTGCGACTGGAACGCCTGGGAGGTGAGGAAGCTGATGAAGTCCTGGGCGGCGGTCAGGTTCACCGTCTCGCCCGGCTTTGACGGGTTGATGATGTAGACGTGGAAGTAGTTGATCAGCTCGTTCGCGCCGCCGGGAGCCGAGGGGCTGTTGTCGCGGGTGATGATCTTCAGGTTCGGGATCCCACCCGCTGTGTCGGTACCGGAGGCGAGGTAGTCGAACGTTCCGCGGTCCGTCAAGACGTAGCAGGTCGGTTGCCCACTCGGCGCGGGCGGCGATGGGCACGCGTTCGCCTCGATCACGTTCGCAGCCTGGGAAACGCCAGTGATCGCATACCAGGCTGGGGCGTCCGTGCTGTTCACGGTGCCGTTGTCGGGGCACGGCTGTCCGGACGTCGCTTGCACGGCCGACTTGATCGGGGTCATGCCGCCGCCGTCGGCAGCGCTCACGTCGCACAGCACGAGACTCGCCGGCTGCAACCCCGATCCGTGGAGCAACGCCCACAGCTGATGCTCCTCGACCGTGGTACCGGACGCGGTCGTGGTTCCGCCACGTGACAGGAACGTGGCCGTCCCGCTGTTCCCCGCGGTCGCGATGTCCGCGAACCCCTGGGCGATGTTGTGAGCGGCGTTCGACGCGACGCCGGCTGGGTCACCGGTCGGTCCGGCGAGCACGAAGTCGTTGGTGAAGATCGCGTTCCCGTACCGGTTGTCGTACGAGTAGCCGTTGGCGACGAACTGGTTCTCGAGCGCGGGGGCGTGCACGATCAGCGCGCTTGGCCCACCGTTGCCGTTCTCCGCGCTCTGGATCGCGGCGCCGGTTGCCGATCCGATGTACTTGAGCGTGAACTGCGGGAAGGCCTTGTTGAACTCGGGCTGGATCAGACTGGGCTCGAGCCCGGAGTCGCTCAAATCACTCGTACCGACGACCGTCAGCGTCGACGGACTGTCGGCGCTCGCAACCGCAGGAGCCACGAGCAGCGTTAGAACCGCCAGCGCGCCGAGGACCGGTGCGGCGAGCAGCTGGCGGACGTCAAGACGCCGGCGCGGCCGGCGGGGAAATGCGCTTCTCGCCAGCAGCGAGACCATTGATCTCGAGGTATTCGGCGCTGCTCGTAGGGCCACAGTGTTCCCTTCTGTAGTGCGGCAGATCGGCACGGCAGCCTAGCGAACCACCGCGACGCAGGCGGTCGCCGATCTGCCCGCGTACAGTCGCCACCGTGACGCGATACCTGGACATCGCCCAAGCGATCGCCGCTCGCGTGGACACCGGCGAGCTCGCGCCGGGCGCCGAGCTCCCGAGCGTCCGCGACCTCGCGCGCGAGCAGCACACGACCGCGTCAACGACCAATCGCGCGTACCGTCACCTCGCCGACGCCGGGGTGATCTCTCTCAGCGGCCGACGCCGCGCCAGGATCGAACCGGACGCCCAGCTGGCAGCCCGGCGACTGCTCGGCACCAAACGCGAATTCCGTCTCGCCGGGAGCGATGACCCCGCCCTCGACATCGTCGTGCGCCACGCCGGCGGCGCGATCACCACGGTCGGAACCCGCGGCAGCTTCCAAGGCCTCACCGCCCTATGGCGCGGGACCGCCGACGGCGCCGCCACCCACCTCCTGCATCACTCGGGCGAGTACAACGCTCCCTACGCAGCAGCGCTCCTGCGCGGCCGGGACCCCACGCTGATCCACCTCTGGCGCCGCGAACAAGGCCTCCTCGTCGCCCCCGGAAACCCCGACAACATCACCCGCGCCGGCGACCTTCGAAACGTCCGCGTCGCCAAACGCGAATTCGGCGCCGGCACACGCGTCCTCCTCGACCGCATGCTCCAGGATGCCGGCATACCGCCGGATTCGGTACCCGGCCCGGAGACGGCGTCCCACCTCGAGGTCGCTCTAGCCGTTGCGTCGGGCGTCGCCGCAACCGGCGTCGGCCTGAGAGCCGCGGCCGCCGCGCTCGATCTCGACTTCATCCCGATCGTCTGGGAGCAATACGACATCGTGCTCCCGGGCAGCGCCCTGGGCGCAGCGGGACCGCTGATAAGCACGCTGCGCGACTCTGCGATCCGCCGCACGATCGACGAGCTCGGCGGCTACGACACCACGCACGCCGGGGAAATCCAGCAGGCCGCCGACACTGATGTGCGACGCTAAACGGCGATGCCAGAGAGCATGTCAATCGGCGAGGCCGCGAACGCGATCGGAATCAGCGCCGACACCCTCCGGCGGTGGGACCGGGCCGGCGATGTCGAGTCGTATCGCACCGATCGCGGCCACCGGCGGATCCCGGTCTCGGAGGTAGCTCGGTTAGCGCGCCGCCCACGACGGCACCGCACGGATGTCGACCTCTCTGCTCGGAACCGACTCAATGGCGTTGTCCGTTCCGTCGAAATCGAGGGCGTGATGGCGCTAGTCGAGATCGAACCAGGCTCGTTCATGGTCTCCGCTGCCGTCACCCGCGACGCGGTCGAGGAACTCGGCCCAGCACCCGGACTCGAGGCTGCGGCGGTCCTGAAGGCGACCGATCTGATGATCGAGCGAGGCGACGGCTGAGCGCCGTACGGGGTTCGTCCGCGGTCCGCTGTGAGGGACCAGGAACGGTTGCCGATCCGCACCGCTTTAAGCTGCTGAGCCCGGATCCAGTTCCGGATCGTCTGGGTCGAGGTACCCAGGGCCTGAGCTACCTGGGAAAGCGGAAAACGGCCCCAGGCCGAAGCGAACGTGCGGCGCGAGCGAGGCGGACCCGGGTGCAGACCAGGGCATTGACGGGCGCGACACATGGGTCAGACGGTCAGGCTGGGCTGCGCCACCAACCCGAGGAGATCCACATGTCTGCCACAACCGAACAGTCGGGCGCCACGGCGATTCGCTCGTTCCACGTTGAATTCCCGAAAGACGCGTTGGAGGACCTGCGCCGCCGCATCGCAGCGGTTCGCTGGCCGACTAAGGAGCTCGTCGGGGATCGCTCGCAGGGGGTGCAACTGGCGACGATTCGGGCGCTCGCGGAGTACTGGGTGAACGATTACGACTGGCGCCGGTGCGAGGCGCGGCTGAACGCGCTGCCGCAGTTCAAGACCGAGATCGACGGGGTGGACGTCCACTTCATCCACGTGAAGTCGCGGCACGAGGGGGCGTTGCCGCTGATCATGACTCACGGCTGGCCCGGCTCGGTGATCGAGATGCTCGACACCGTCGGCCCGCTGACCGACCCGACCGAGCATGGCGGGCGTGCGGAGGACGCGTTCGACCTCGTGCTGCCGTCCGTGCCCGGTTACGGTTTCTCGGTCGAGCCGGCCGAGGTCGGCTGGGACCTGATCCGGACCGCCCGGGCGTGGGCCGAGCTGATGCGCCGTCTCGGCTATCGCAGCTATGTGGCCCAGGGCGGCGACGTGGGCGCCGGCGTCACCGACGCGATGAGCCGCCTGGCGCCCGAGGGCCTGATCGGCGTCCACACGAACCTGCTGGTGCCTGCGCTGAACAACCCCGCGGCCCTGCCGGCGGACACCGAGCAGGAAAAGGCGGCGCTCGCCGCGATCAAGACGTTCCAGACGAGCGGCAACGGTTACTTCGTGGAGCAGTCCACCAGGCCCCAGACCATCGGCTACGCGCTGCTGGACTCTCCCGTCGCACTCGCGGCGTGGATGGTGGATCACGACACGGACGCCTACTACAAGATCGCGCGCGCCTTCACCGACGACGAGCCGTCGGGCAACCTTACCCGCGACCATATCCTCGACAACGTCACGACCTACTGGCTGACCGGCACCGGCACTTCGGCGGCGCGGTCGTACTGGGAGGCCTACGGGCCCGACGCGCCTGCTGCCGGCCAGAAGCCTCTGCCGGCGTCGTCGATCCCGTTCGGCTTCACGACGTTCCCGGGCGAGATCTGGCGGACGCCGCGCAGCTGGGTCGAGGCGTCGTACCCGAACGTCGTCTACTTCAACGAGGTCGACAAGGGGGGCCACTTCGCCGCCTGGGAGGAGCCCGAGCTCTTCAGCAAGGAGATGCGCGCGGCGTTCAAGTCGCTGCGCTGAAAGGAGCCGACGTCAGCTCGACGATCGACACAACCACCGAGCTCGTCCAGGACGCCTCGCGGTATCCATCACCGAGCCCGCTAACCGCGCCAGGGATCCTGGCCGGGCACCAGTGGAGGAACCGGGGGGTCCACTGACGCGAGTCGCATCCTAGACCGACCAGAGTCTGCCCACCGATTGTCAGCCGGACGGCTGGTCGACATCGCCGGTCGTGGTCCCCGAACTGAAGGAGTCAAGGTCATGAGCCCGAGGTCTTCACGGCTTGCTCAGGTATCCGGGCTGTGTACCGCGGTGAGCGTGCTGGCGCTCGCGTTGGCCGGAGCCGGGACGCTTGTTACTGGCGTCGCGTCCGCGAATCCGAGTTCCGGCGGCGCGCCGATTGTCCGGATCGAGGATGGTCTGGTCCGCGGCGTCGCCGTGCCCGGCGGCGGGTACGCCTTCCTGGGGCTTCCGTATGCAGCTCCGCCGGTCGGGAACCTGCGTTGGCGTCCCCCACAGGCTCCGGCTGGCTGGCGGGGAGTCCGGGACGCGACCGAGTTCGCTCCGAGTTGTCCACAGGCGCCGAGCCTGTTCGCGCCGCCCGCCCCGTTTTCAGAGGACTGCCTGTACCTCAACGTCTACACGCCGGCTCCGCGCGACAGCCATCGCCGTAATCGGCCGGTGTTGGTGTGGGTTCACGGCGGTGGGTTCACGGAGGATGGCGGCCGCAACTACGACGGCTCGAAGCTTTCGGCGGATGGCGCTGTCGTGGTCACGATCAACTATCGGCTCGGCGCGCTGGGATTCCTCGCGCACCCCGCGCTGGCGTCGCGGCCCGGTGGTCCGGCTGGCAACTACGGGCTGATGGACCAGCAGGCGGCCTTGCGTTGGGTCAAGCAAAACATTCGCCACTTCGGCGGTGACCCGGACGATGTGACGATCGCGGGGCAGTCCGCAGGTGGTGTCTCGGTGCTCGCCCAATTGGTCTCGCGCGGGTCGCGCGGGCTGTTTGAACGGGCGATCGTGGAGAGCGGCGCGTTCGCGCTCACGCAGCAGCCCCTCGCGCAGGCCGAGGCCTTCGGCGAGACCTTCGCCGCCAAGGTGGGCTGCGCGAACCAGACGGCCGACTGCCTGCGCCATGTTCCCGTGGCCGCCCTCGTCGACATCCACAACTTCCCGTCGGCTGCCATCCCGGGCGTGATCGATGGCAAGGTGCTCACCGAATCGATCGGGACGGCGTTGGCCGCCGGGCGGTTCGCGCGCGTGCCGATTCTCAACGGCATCAACCACAACGAGGAGTGGCTCTTCACCGCCGGCCTGGGCCTGGCCGTGAGCGGCGGGATGTTCGTGCCGGTGCCCGAGCCGGTCACCGACGAAAATAGCTACGAGGCGGACATCGCCGCCGTCCTTGGAGTCTCGCCCGAGCGCGCCGCGGCGGTCGCGGCCGAGTACCCGCTCAGCGCGTACCCGGCAGCGATACTGGCCTTCAGCACGCTCGTGTCGGACGCGAACTTCGCGTGCCCGGCGCTCCAGGTTGACCGCTGGACCTCGGAGCGCGTGCCGACCTTCGCCTATCAATTCAACGACGACAACGCGCCGTCGCGATTCGCAGGCCCCGCGCTGCCCCCGATCGCCACGCACTCATCCGAGTACCAATACCTGTTCGACCTGCCCAACGCGCCGTTCCCCGGACCGCTCACGCCCGACCAGCAGACCCTCGCCGCCACCATGCGCAGCGCCTGGACGAGCTTCGCAGCCACTGGAAACCCGTCGACCGCAATGCTCAACTGGCCGTCGGTCAGCTTCGAGGGTTCCGTGATGTCGCTCGTGCCGCCGCGGCCAACGGTCGAGACCGAGTTCTCGGCCATCCACCAATGCGCATTCTGGGATGCCGCGCAGAACCCGTGAGGAGAACCAGAGTCGACGCGTCCGGCAATTCATGTGCGAGGGACATCGGTGCGGCCACGCGTCGGTGGTGCGGGGTGAACCGATCGGCAGCGTGGTGGTAGTCCGGTTCAACGAGGCTGGCCAAGCCGTCCGGCTCGTGGTCAACCACCGGCCGCTGGGTTCCGTGCTGCTCTGGTCGCAGCTCATGGGCGAGCACTTCGCCGGCACTCGTTACGCGCAGTACTTCCTCAGCCGCGACGCGGCGGAGGCGCTGCACGACGCGACGGAAACGTCGCCGCGCTCGTGCGCGACCCCGACAAAGCCCGCCGCGCGTTCGGCGAACCCGACGGGGTGCGCCTCCGTTCCGCGCGCCTCGACGACCCGCGCGACCTTACCGAGGCATTTGACGGGATCCGCACGGTGTTCATCGCGATGGGATCAATCGGGACCGAGGGCGTGCTGCAGCGCGTCGCGATCAACGCGGCCGCCGGAATCCGCTCGATCGAGCAGATCACCCGCCTATCGGTGCTCAGCGCCTCGGCGGACTCACTCGGGATCAACCAGCGAGCCCACTACAGCATCGACCAGGTCGCGTCCTCGACAGCGGTCCCGTACTCGACGATCCGCCCCGCCATCTTCTCGGCGTCGCTGCTCGCCGCGGCGCCCGAGGTGCGCGCATCGCGCACCTGGACCGGCCTCGCCGGCAGCGGCCGCATGGCCTTGATCGACCATCGCGACGTCGCCGGCGAGAACGACTACACGACCGACACCTTCCCCCCACGCCCAGTCGCCGAGTTCCTCCATAACTACCGCGCGGAATTCGTGTGATGCACCACTCGTCATCCTCGCGCGATTGTGTGGGATCCCCGACACGGGCGGCGATTCGCTCGCTCGATGGACAAACTTGTCTAAAGCTCAATAGCATTTCGGCATCAACCGGAGGAAGGAGACCGACTTGGCTTGGGAGACGGAGCCGGGCGCGGGTAGCCGCGGGCGGCAGGACAATGCGGAACCCGAGCCCCTGGCCGTGGAGGACGAACGATTCCTCGATCACCACATCGAGGAGATACTCGGCGCGCTCAGCCACGCGGCCCGAACGCGCCAAGGCGGTCTAAGGGGCGAGAGGCAGTCGCTCGACTAGCGCGTCCGTGAGGTGGACCCCCACGTTCGGCCGGGGATGTGCCGCTGCGAGGGTGCCGTTAAAGACGTGCCGGTCGATCGATCCGCGCCGCGGTCACCACGTGGCGACTTGGCTCCGCCAGCTGCGTGCCCCCCTCGCCACTACCCGTATGACTTGTCGGCGAGCCACCTGGCCTCGGCGATCAGCTCCAATCCCTCCTCCTCGAACGACCTCGCTTGGCGCGGATTGATTCTCCGCTCGCTGAACGCGGCACCGTCAAGCAGGCCGATCATCTGGGTGGCCAGCGCGGCGCGCCGCCGGCCGAGGTCGGCCAGGGCTGACTCGATCCTCCGATAGGTGCGGTCGCCGGGCGAGTCGCTGCTGAGCGCCTTGGTCGACGCCTGCAGGGTGTAGGTCCCGAACAGCCCGACGGGGGCATTGATCTGCTTGTAGACCTCTGCGAGCTCTTGGTAATCGCTGGACCGGGTGGCGCGCTTCTGGTCGGAGCGCGGCACGACCTCGGTCAGCACCCGGCCGTCGGGAACGTAGTCATCCTTAAGACCGAGCAGCGCCATCAGTGTGGGCTGGATGTCGGTGTGGTCGCTCCAGCTCGAGTCGGTCAAGCCGCTGGCGACCCCGGGCCCGACCATCGCTGCCCACGTGTGGGTGATCTGGGGCTGGACGTCACCGTGATTCCAGGCGTTGGTGGGGTCGATACAGGAACCGGTGCATCCGGAATCGTTCCCGACGACCCAGTAGAAGGGGTTCGCGAACATAGCGAACGTGGGGGTGCGAGCGGGATCGGCGGTCATCATGTGCAAGATCCCCAGCTCGGTAGGGTCAGCGAGGTACTGGCTCAGCTTGTCCGTCGCGCCCGTGTATGGGTTATCGGCCTGGATCCCGGCCGTAGCGCGTTCGAACGCGCGCACCGAGGGATCGCTGGCTGCGGGCTGTCCGTGCAGGTAGAACGCCGGAGCGGAGTCCTCATGCAAATCGAACGGAGTCATGATGCCCTGCGCCGCGAGGAGCCCCTGGACGTTGGTATCGATTTCGCCGAGCTGGTTGTAGTTGCACGCGATCGCGATGCCGTTGCAGTTGGCGGGCGACGGTTTCGATCCGACGAACTGATCGTTCTCGTCCGAGCCGACGAAGAACAGAGTGTTCTTCGGGGTGATGCCATGCGCGGCGAGTTGATTGAAGAACGTCTCGAAATCCTGGTCATAAGTGTGCAGCTGCGCCACGTACGCGCCCTGCCCCGGGCCGAACTGGGTGCCGTCAGCCGCCTCATGGGTGCTCGACACGTAGGTGAAGGTCACGGGAACGCCGTGCTCCTGCAGAGCGAGCGTGTATGCGAGCGAGTTGACCGGCTGCAGCGAGTCGTAGCCCGGGAAACCGAGGTTCCCATTTGAGTCCGTGATCGGGTGGCCGGCCAGGTTCATCACCGTCGGCTGACCGGTCAGGAGCGGCGCGATGTACTTGCTGCCGAACATGGCGTGGAATCCGTCGTAGCCGCCAGGCTCGTTCGGCAACAGGTCGGGTACGCCGTGCGGACCGGAGCACAATGGGTCACCCTGAGCGCAGTGGATTGAGAGGCCCTCGAAGTCGGCCGCCGCTTGGTCCTGCTTGTTGGGGTCATCCGCCTCTTGCGCCTCCGGCGAGTTCGGGCCGAAAACCTGCGCCACATCCGGGCTGGTGTTCTCGAGCTCGGTATTGGCCATAGCCACGCTGCCGAAAGTGCATCCCGCGCGCGTGTATGGCACCCAGGGCGCTGGCGCGTTGCCCCCGCCCGGCGCCACCATCGTCGGCAGCGGATCCCCATTCGGACTGCCGTAGTAGACGATGGGGTCGGTCCAATACGCGAACGATCCTGCGGTGCTCGTGGTCCCATCGCTCCCGTACACCTGGTACTCGTTGGCGATCGGCATACCGTGACGGTCGCCGTATACACCGGTGATCGAGGTCACCAGGTCGTCGGCGGTGTGGGATAGGAGTGGATCGTGGTGATTGGCCAACACCGTCCCGTTCTCGAGAAACCTCAGAAGGTGAGGCATCTGCTCGAGATCCGACGGCACGTTCGGGTTGTCGCGCAGGAAATGCACGTTGTCGAACTGGATGTAGACGACGTGACTGACGGGGCCCGCCGGACCCTCAAGCCGGCACATCGTCCCGGCTGCGGAGGCCGCGGAGGCCGCGGACGCCGCGTTGGGCAGCGCCAGCGCCGACGCGGACAGCAGTCCGCCGGACGCAGCGCAGATGATTAGCGCCGTAAAGCGCGCGGCAAGACGATCGAACATGCGCAGGGACTCCTCCTAACCGGGGATACGGCCCAAGGAAGCCAACTCGCCGCGCGCCACCACATGGTTAATAGGTGGTGAAGAGTCGCTTCGCTGACCCAACGGATCCATCGACCCGCATTGCGCATGCCGACCGCGGACCACCAATGGAACGCACGATGTACCGGGTCGGGGCGCCTCTCACGACTGTGCCTGCCCTCCCCGGGCCACGACGGCGCGTCGACGTTTGTTCGGTTGATTGGGCTAGGGTCGTGGCGTGTGCGTTGTGTCGCTTACCGCGTCGTGCTGGCGCGAGAGCGCCTGCGCAAGCTCCGTCCGAGTGTGGATCTTGAGCTTTTGGTACGTGTGGGCGAGGTGCGTCTCGACGGTTTTTGGCGTGACGAACAGCGCTTGGGCGATTTCCGGGGTGCTGTGGCCTTGGGCGGCCAGGTTGGCGACGCGGGCTTCGGTTGAGGTGAGTGCGTCGCGGCCGGTGACGGCGGGTCGGCGGGGTCGTGCCCCCGTCGCAAGCAGTTCCTCGCGGGCTCGTTCGGCGAGTACTGGTGCCCGGCAATGGTAGGCGAGGTCGAGACCTTGCCGTAACGGCCGGCGTGCGTCGGCTCGGTGGCCGGTGCGGCGGAGCGCGGCGCCGTAGTCGATGAGCGCGCGGGCGTGTTCCAGCCGTGCCTCCGAGCGTTCGAGTTGGGCGATAGCCGCCTGGAGCAGGTCGATTCGGTCAGTGGTCTGCTCCACCACAGCCAGGGTGCGTAGCGCGATGCCGTAGGCCCGTGGCAGGTCGAGGGGTTCCGCGAGTGCTACCTCTTCCGCTGCCAGCTGGCGCGCGCGTTCGTGCTCGCCTGTGTGGCTGAGCGCGAGGGCGGCGCTTGAGCGCCAGGGGACGAAACTCGGGTTCTTGACCGGCCATGCTTCGAGCCAGGTGCCGCAGGCGTGTAGGTCGGTCATGGCTTCCTGCGCTCGGCCTTGAGCGATTCGCAGACGCGCGCGGGCGGCACGGATGGGCTGCAACAGGAGGTGATCGGCGTCGGGCGGGATGCGATAGGGGGCGAGTATGTGGTCGGCCTCGTCGAGACGGCCCTGCTCCAGGAGAATCGCGACCAGGACCGCGACCGCGTCCTCGGGGGATGTGTCGGCGGCGGCCCGGGCATGAGCTTCGGCGAGCGTGAGTTCGCCGCGCCGGTACGCCACTTCAGCCTGGCTGGCTGAGGCGATGCCGTAGCCGAGTACAGACCCACGCTCACGTGCATCCTCCAGCGCCTGGCCGAGCCAGTGCTCGCTCCGGTCGAAGCGGTCTGCCATCCACAGGGTCCAACTCGCGAGATAGAACAGCTGCGAGTCTGGTCCCTCTTCGCGCAATAGTCGCCCGCCGCCGAGCGCACGTTCGGCCACCCGGCACGCGACCTCGGCCGGCGTCCCGGCAGGTCCGGCGTGCCGCGCGAGCTCCTCGAATCGGCCTGGCGTGCGCCCCTCCAGCAGCGTCCAATTCGCGAGGTTGGCCAGCAGCAGCCGATCCGCGGGCTCGTCGCCCAGTCGCTTGGGATACACGCCGTTCATGCGCTCGGCCTGAACGCGACGCGTCGATAGCTTGAGCCCTGCGCCAGCCAGCAGCTGCGCCTCCAGACGCATCGACAATTGGGAATCGGGTTCTGGTAGCTCGCGGATCGCTCGGTCGAGCAGTTCGATTGCGGCCTCGGAGCGATCCGGGTCTCGCATGATCATCGCCTGCGCTGCCTGCAACGCGAGCTCGCCGCGTTCCTCCGCCGTCGAGGCGGTGTCCATCGCCTCTATTAGATGAGCGCTGGCGCCTGACTGGTAGGCGAGGCATTCAGACCGGCCGAGCAACGCGAGAACCCTATGTCGGTCGTCCCCGGCGGGTGCTTCGGCGAGCGCCCGTTTCAGATAGGCAACCGCGCTGTCGGGGGCACCCCGGGACAGCGCGTCGCTAGCGGCCTCGCTGAGCATGTCGATCACCCAGCGGTCGGCAGTGGGACGGGCGGCGAGCAGATGAGCGGCCACGCGCTCCGCCGGCGCCCCCGAACTCGCGAACAGCCGCGCCGCGTGCAGCTGTAGACGAGCGCGCTCACCAGCGGGGATGTCCGCATAGATCGAGGCCCGCACAATCGGATGTGCAAACGACACCGGATCGGCGCCGACCACGACCTCGGCAGCAGTCAGCCCGTCCACCGCCGCGCCCGCGGAGTCCTCATCGAGCCCGCCCAGCACGGTCAGGGCACGACGCGTGCCCTCGCCTCCGAGCACGGCCAGAGCTCGCGCCACGCACACCGCTGCCGGGGAAAGACCCGCGATCCGGGTCAACACCGAGCGCGCGACGCTCGCCGGCCCCTGTCCAGCGACGCGTGACACCTGCGCCGCGGTCGGGTCTATCCCGTCGGCGCGAAGCGCGTGGATCAACTCGCGCAGGTAGAACGGGTTGCCCCGGGTTGCCTGATGGCACGCACTGGCGAACTCGGGCGCGACCTCGCCTTGATACTCGCGGCCGAGTAGCGACGCCGTCGCCCCAACGGTGAGCGGCCGCAGCTGCACGACGTTCGTGACGCGCTCGCGCATCACCACCTCGAGCAAGTCATCGGCCGCAGGCGCTTCGGCGCGCCGCGCCGCGACTATCACCAGCACGCCCACTCCCTCCAGCCGACCGGCCAGATAGCTCAGGAACCGCAACGACGACGGGTCGGCCCAATGGGCGTCATCGATCGATGCGAGAAAGGGACCGCGCTCAGCGAGATTGAGTATGAGCCAGTACAGCCCATGGAAGGCCTCCGGTAAGCGAACCGTAGACCGCGGCGAGCCTCCAACGCTTGGGCCAAGCACCTCCGCGGCCAAACCTGCCGCTCCGCGCAACAGTCGGGCTCGCTGCCGCGGAGGGTCGCGCAGAAGCGGTTCGAACAGCTGCCGCACAACACCAAACGCAAACCCAGCCTCGAGCTCGCTCCCGCGGGCCCGCGCCACCAGCAACCCGGCCTCCTCAGCCAGCGAACCCGCCGCCGCGAGCAACCCAGTCTTACCGATCCCCGCCGGCCCCTCGACCACGACCAGCCGTCCCATCCCCGACCGCACAGCGTCAACGTCGCCGGCCAGCTCGGCCAACTCCGAGTCGCGCTCCAGCAACGGCAAAGCTTGGCTGACGTCGATCCCCACTAATACCGGCCTTACGGACGCTCGGCGCCGCCCACTCTATACCGCGGGCGGCGAAAGATCAGGGAGCCCAGGCCCAAATCTCAGGGACCGATACTGATGCGGGACGATTCCCAGCGAGCGAGACTGGCCACATCGCATACACGACCCACTTCCTGATCGGTCTCGACCCCGACGCGACCCCGATCGCGGGATACATCGCCAGCGAGGAGGACGCTTGCCGCCCGTTCCACGGATGGCTCGAGCTCAGCTCCGCAATCGAAGAGCGGCGAACCGCGGGACGCGGCACGGCGGGCCTCGCCGGCCGCGCGGCCGCGACGTTGCCTTCGCCTCATGCCAGTGATCCTTCCCGAACCTTGCGTGGAGCGTCACACCCACGCGCGCGTCGGCCTGGCGCATTCACAGGCCACACGTATAGAGGCGTTCGGCATCCGGGGCTCGCGGCCTGGATGGCTCAGTGCACCCAACCGCGGTGGATGCTCTTGGGGGCGTGGACATGTGCCGGGTGGAGCGCCGTCGCCATCGTGGCGGTAGCGGCCACCCGGCACCCCTGGGTCCTCGCGTGGTGGGGGCTCGGGCTCCTCGCGATTCTCGTTCTCCTCACCTTCATCTGGACTGAGCAAGTCTCCAACGTCGACCCCGACGACCACGACGAACTATTCCCCGGCGGATCGCCGACACCATCCCAGGACGCAGGATTGACCGGCATCGATCGGCACCGCGTAGAACAAGAGCTACTGGCCTATACGACCGGGCGCAATGCGGCGCGATGCGCTCCCCGGCCGCGCAACGCGTTCGGCGTACGGCCCTTCCGGCGCAGGGTCTGAGGACGGTTTTGTCTTCTATGTCGCACTCCAGCTGCTGCCGTTCCACCGCTCGGCGAATGTGACCCATTCAGATGCTCCGGGCTCGCTCACGGCGACATTGACGCTGCCGTAAGTATCCGCGCATCTCAGGTCTCTTGTGATACGCACAGGGGTGTGCGTATCGAGAACAAAGCGGGACATCGCGCAGCCGGTGCCGGTGGCTAGCCGGTGCCGGTGGCTAGTCACGATGTCGCCGCCGTTCGGGTCACCACGGAAGTATCTCTTCGCGCAGATGACCTGCAACACGCGCCCCGAATTCAGTGCTCTCGTCGATCATTCCGTGAGGGCTAGATGATCGACGGAGCCACGTTGGCTTGAAGCTCACGTACGATACTCCCGAGCAAGCCGGACGCGAGGAGCCCCGGCGCGAGCGGGCCCGCCGAGTTCTCACCGACCGGCGGTAGCTGTGACAGCGCTCTCCTAACCTCGACAGACATGCGGTTGACCTGCCAGCGGATCTCTTCGCTGATAACCCCCGGTCGGTCCGCCGCAGCCAGTCCCGCGGCTTTGGCAGCGTATGCGGCGGCTCCCAGGGCGTGCGCACCCATGTGAGGGATCGCCGCTGCCTGACCTGCCGCGCGCGCAGCCGCCACCGCTGCAGGAGTACCGACCTCCCGTGCGGCCGCATTGCCCACGAACCGGCGCCGGATCTGTTCAGCGACGTCGAGCTCGCCACGAGCGAACGCCCGGGCCCGGGCGATGGCATCCCGGGGGCGGCTGTCCCCGGCGGCTTCTGTCTCGAACAGTCCGAGCACCCGCTCCGCACAGTCCGCGGCCCACGCCGCGACGATCCGCCGGTCGGCTTCGCTCAGCGTCTGTGGCGAACGCACGGCCCAGATCTTCCCACGCAAGCCGGGTCAAAGCGGGCGCCTCGAGACGGCCCCGAAAGTTCGTCGAGACTAGTGCCCGATCGTGAAGGCAGGACTACCGCACCGGTGTTCAGCTAGGCAGCAGACCCGGGAATCACCGAGGACGTTCCCCAATGCTCTGCCCGGCAGCGGCATCGGCCGCACCCTCGGCCACGTCAGGCGTCTCGGTCGGCCGCCGCCCGCATCGCCTTGGCGATGACGGGCTGTTGGTGCGCGTCGGCGCCCTGCGGATAGGCCAGGCGCTGCTCGGCGAGGACGACGAGCGTCGCGCCTGTGTCGGGGTACTCGACGACGTCGGGGCGGTTGGTCGTGGAGACGACGATGTAGCGAACGGGCGCGTCGGAGCGGTTGACCAAGCTGTGGGCACCTGCCTGGCCCCGAGGGAACGCGACCACCGCCCCGGCCGACAGCAGCTGCGTCCCGTGCGGACCGCGCAGCGAGGGCGTCCCGGCGAGGACGAGCAAAAGCTCCTCGTTGGCGTGGTGGACGTGCAACGGCGAGCCGACGGCGCCCGGGTCGAGCTCGTAGACGTTGGCAGCGAGCTCCCGGGCCCCGGCCTGAGCGCCCACGGGAGCGACGTGGCGACCAGGGTATTTGGCCGCTTCCCAGCTTGGCTGCTCGAAGTCAACGGGCATCAGGCGACCGTAGCCGATCTCCGAGCCGCGGCCTTACTACTGGAGCCCCAATCCCGGGGCAACACTCATGCGGCACGCGTGAGACCGAGCCGGCACTCCTCCTTCGTCGCCACGGCGGCACTCTCGTTGACGCTGCTGCTCTCCGCGCCAGTTCCGAGAACACGCCGGAGTGCATACATTGACAGCCGTCAGTTCAATCGATATAAGTAGATAGATGGCCGTCAATATGGAACTGACCCCGAAGACAAAACGCGCCCCCGGAGAGCCCTGCTGCGAGGCCGTCGTTTACCCGGACGTCGAGCGCGAGGAGGCCGTCCGGATGGCGTCGGTGGCGAAAGCCCTCGGCGACCCGGTCCGTGTGCAGCTCGTCGACGTGCTGCGCAAGCACGCCGGCAAGGTCTGCGTGTGCGAGCTCGTGCCGCTGTTCGACCTCTCCCAGCCCACCGTCTCCCATCACCTGAAGGTGCTCCGCGAGGCCGGGATCGTCGGCTCCGAGCGCCAAGGCCTGTGGGCCTACTACTTCGTGATCCCCGACGCGCTCAGGGAGCTCTCCGTATGGCTGACCTGAACACCGAGTGCTGCACCCCGGCGGCGCAGGAGACCTGCTGCGAGCCCTCCGCGAAGGCGTCGTGCTGCGGCGACGCGCATTCGAGCGAGTGTGGATGCTCCTCCGCGAGATCGCCGCACCCCTCGACGAGTATCGCGGCCGCAACCGTCGACCAGGTTCGCGAGGTCGTGCGCAAGAAGTACGCGGCCGCCGCCGCCTTGGGCGCGGCCTGCTGCGGTCCGGCCGAGGACGACGGCGTGTTCGGCGGTTCTCTTTACGCCGGCAGCGGCGAGAGCGGCGCGCCGGCGGATGCGATCAACGCCTCGCTGGGCTGCGGCGTGCCCACGGCGGTGGCCGACCTGCACGACGGCGAGACTGTTCTCGATCTCGGGTCGGGCGCCGGCACCGACGTGCTGATCTCCGCCCGGCGCGTCGGGCCAACCGGCAGAGCGATCGGACTCGACATGACCGACGAGATGCTCGAGCTCGCGCGCACCAACGCCACTGAGGCCGGCCTGGAGAACGTCGAGTTCGTCAAGGGCTACCTCGAGGACATGCCCCTCGACGACCAGACCGTCGACGTCGTGATCTCCAACTGCGTGATCAATCTGTCCGGCGACAAGCCGCAAGTGATTCGGGAAGCGGGCGTGTGCTCCGCTCCGGTGGCCGCTTCGCCGTTTCCGACGTGATCGCCGACCCTGACATGGACGAGCAGAGACGAGCCGATATGGCAGCGTGGACCGGGTGCATCGCCGGCGCGCTCACCCAGGCCGAGTTCCGGTCGGCCCTCGAGAACGCCGGATTCGGAGAAGTCGAGATCACCGAGACCCACCGCGTCCACGAGCACGCCGGCTCGGCGATCATCCGCGCTCGCAAGCTGTGACTTCTCTTCGCAACCAGCTGACGATCCGCCCGGCCGAGGCCGGCGATCTCGATCGCGTGGTCGAGATCTACAACGCCGGCATCGCCGAGCGCGTCGCGACCTTTGAGACCGCGCCGCGAACAACTGCAGACATCATCGGCTGGGCCGCGGACGGCCAACCGTTTATCGTCGCCGTCGACAACGATCAGGTCATCGGTTGGGCACGAGCTGGCGCGTACTCCGACCGCTGCGTGTACCAGGGCGTTGGCGAGCACGCCGTCTACGTCCACCCCGAAGCTCGCGGGCGAGGCCTGGGACGCAAACTGCTGATCGAGCTCTGCGCCGAGTCGGAACGCCACGGGCTGTACAAGCTCACCAGCCGCGTGTTCACCGACAACGAACCCAGCCGGGCCGCGCACCGCGCCGCCGGATTCGCAGAGGTCGGCGTCCAACGCCGTCACGGCAGGCTCGACGGCCAATGGAAGGACTGCGTGCTCGTCGAGCGGCTCCTCGGCGCCGCCGCGACGATCGCCGCGGGCGAGCGACCGAGTTGACGGCAGGGTCCGCGCAGTGGCCGAACTTACCCCGGTGGTCGTTGTCTCGCAGCTCGGCGGCAGCGATTGGTTCCGCGGCGCCCAGCGCGCGCGGAGACTCGCCATGTCGCTCGCCTGGCTCTGCTTCGAGGGCGCCGCGCCTGGCGCGGCGAGTCCCGGACTTCGAGATGGAGATCGTCGATCTAATCGCCGAGGGCGACAAGGTCGTCGCCCACTTCAGGTGCTCGGGCACCCATCGGGGCGAATGGCTCGGCGTGCCCGCCACGGGGCGTCGATTCGAGCAGGTCAACGAGATCTACGTCTTCACGGTCCGGGGCGGGAAGCTGGTCTCAGCGCTCGGAGTCGAGGACAACCTGACGCGAATGCGCCAGCTCGGCATCGAGTCGACGGCAGGCCCCACGACGTCGTCTTGACTTCAAGCTCGGTCGAACTGCCACAGTTCCGGCAAGTCCGTGAGAACTCGACACAGCCCACTCCGTCACATCGCCGGCTGGCTGATCGTTGCCAGCGCCGGCGCGGGACTTCTCGCGATCTTCGTGCGTGCCGTCGCCGGCGGCTCGTTCGCACGTGTCTTAGAGGGCACGACCTTATTCCTTGCTGCCGCTGCGTATCTCGCTTACGTGCTGGCGCACCACACCGATCGACGAGAGCTGTTGACGCGCTCGATCCTGGTGAGCGCGTTTGCGCTCTGGGGAGTTGTGCAGCTCGCGCCTGGGCTTCCGGGTAACGCGGTGGTCAACGACGTGGTAATCGTGCTGTTCGTCGTCGACCTGGCGATCCTCGTTAGTCCGCGGACATGACGCAACGCGCCCGCGTCAACCAGAGCGCACCAGGTGCAACGAGAGCAAGGCGCCACCTCAGCAACGTCACCGGACTGACCTGACAGCGCGGATCGCGAAGCTCCGGGTCTGACGTGATCGCCGTCTCGCCGCGGCGCTCGAGCTCCCCCGGTGCCAGGAAGCGAAAGCGATCGCCAACGAATTGCGGAGAGCGGGTCTCCGCACCGCCGGGCTTTGGGGCGGTCAACTCATGAACGGCATCAGTTCTGGGGGCATGACGACGATCGGGCGCATCATGTCGCGGTCCTCGTGCTCGAGGATGTGGCAGTGGTACATGTAGCGGCCGCTGAAGGTCTCGAAGCGCACGGCCAGTTCGACAATCTCGTTGGGGTTCACGCGCACGGTGTCGTTGAGTCCGCGCTCGTTGGCGTCGATGGCGTGGTCGAGATCGTCGTTAGGGTCCTGGCCGAGGCGCACGGTGGCCGTCGTGTCGCGGTCGTCGATGCCGCCTTCGGGCACGTCCAGCGTGATCGCGCGACGCGCGAGGATGTGGAAGGGGTTCAGGTGAATGTGCATCGGGTGCGTGTCCCCGGTGAGGTTGATGAACTGCCACACCTCCCACTCGCCGAGGGTCGGGAAGAACGTCACGGTGTCCTCGAAGTGCGCCGCGACCGTGCGGAAGCGCGTCACCGTCTCGGCGCCGGTGCTGACATCGCGGTCAACGACAGTGATCAGCGGCTTGGTCGCATCGCCGTCGGGCACCGGGGCGAGCTCGCGCATCGTGAGCATGTTCGGGGCACCGTCCAGCTCTTGCTCGACCAACGCGACTGAACGGCGCACCGCGCCGGCGAGTTCCTGCGCGCTGGGCGGCGCGGCGTCGGTCGTCAGCTGCGCGGGCGCAGTGCGGCGTGCCGACGGCCCGGGGACGACGCGGAAGCGCATCACCTCGGGATACGGCAGTAGGCCGTCGAGGTCGGCGGCGTCGCTCGCGAACTCCGCCGGAAACGGTGCCCCGTTGAACGGCATCCGGGCGGTGTTGACGAACGTGAGCTCGCTGCCCGGCCGGAGGTCTGAGAAGTCAACGAGCAGGTCCGCGCGCTGGGCGGAGGCCAGTACCAACCCCCCCGGCGGGACGGCCACCGGCGCTCCGAACAGGCCGCCGTCGGCGCCGATCTGCGTGAGCCGATCGAGTTCCGGCCGGCTCTCGCGCAGGAGCACCAGGCGGAACGTGCGTGCGTTGGATCCGTTGATCACGCGCAGGCGATAGGTGGCCGGTAGGACGTCCAGGACCGGCCAGACCTTGCCGTTCACCACGGTAAACCGCGTGACGCCCATCACGTGGTCGTGGTACCAGAGCAGCGCCGCGCGCTGATCCATCGGATAGTCGCTGACCGCGTGCTGGCCCGGAGCCGAGATGTTCTCCGTCCAGCCGTCGTAGGCCGCCGGCGTCAGGCCGCCGTGCAGGTGCACGACCGTGAACCCCTTTAGCGCCGCCGCGTGCGGATCGGCGATGCCGCCGCTCAGCCCGGGCAGGCACTGCACCGGCACGCCATCGCCGTCGGTCTCGGCCGGCGCGACCGTGACCAGAACGGGCAGCGCGCCGTGTAGCTCGTTGCGCCACTCGACACGGACTGGCCAGCCTCGCTCGGCTTCGATCGTCGGTCCGGGCACAGTGCCCTCGAACGTCCACACGCGCGACGGGGCTAGATCGCGGTGAAAGCGGTGGGAGGCCACCCGTATGCGAACGGTCAGGTGGTCGTGCCCGCGTGCCAAAACCCGCGGCGGCAGCGGTAAAGCATCGACGAACGGAGCTAAAGGAGACGTCAGCGACGACGCGATCATTACCTCGCGGCCTCGGTCCGGTTGGACGGACGAGTACCGCGAATCCTATTTCCTGCACGGGCGCGTTTGGCGCGCGGCTTGCGCGAACGAGCCATAGCTCGGCGCCCGATCGACGAGATCCCAAAGGCGACGCTGTTCGAAGTGCCTGGTGGGCACAGTCCTTGGCTCGTAGACAGCGAAGGCAGCGCGGGCATCTGTTATTTGTTGGATGATGTCGGGGGAGCGGTATGCGTTCGGAGAGGACTGGACGTTCGAGGAACAGCGTCTTGCTGCCTTGGAACGGGCCGTTGATGTCCACAGCCGGAACGCCCTGATCGAGGTCGGTCTAGCGGCTGGGTGGCGTTGTTGGGAGGTCGGTGCCGGGCGCGGATCGATCGCTCGCTGGCTGTCGGTCGTTGCCGGGTCAGATGGGCGGGTCCTAGCCACCGATCTCGACGATCGGTGGTTCGATGCCGGGGGCAGGGACATCGTGTTCCGGCGTCATGACGTCCTAGGTGATCCAGTTCCGCAGGACGGCTTTGACCTTATCCACGCTCGGTTTGTGCTCGAGCACCTGGCCGGTCCGCGCGCTGTGATCGCGCGACTTGGCGAGGCGCTCCGACCAGGCGGCGTGCTCGTGCTGGCCGACTCCGCTGGGCTGGAGCTCAATGTCACACCGTCGACCCCTAGGGAGGGTCCGGGCTGATCGAGCTACAGGGTCGCCAATATCGCCTGCTTGCGGCCGGTGGAGAGAGCTGGGCTCATATTGCCCGAGGAATCCAGCGCCTTGAGACCGAGTTGATCGCACAAGGGATCACAGCCGAGCGGTTGAACGCCGTACGGCGATGCCTGACCGATCCCGCAAACCCGATCACCGGACCGCCGGTCACGATCGCCTGGGGGCGCGCTCCTCTTAGCTGCCTGGCGGTCACTCGTCGCGGTCTGTCGTGTAGGGCAGGTGTGCTTCCTCGACGAGCTTGACCATCTGCCAATAGGCGATGAGATCCCGCTCGGCGTCCGTCGTGTCAGCGAAGAAGCGGCGGGCAATTGTCAACTCATTCCGATCGGGTCCCGCCGCCTGCTCCGCGATCCAGGCCCGGTCGATCCGCCTTTGGGCAATCAAACCGATTGCCGACTCGATGTCGGAGCCGGTGCAATCACCGAGTCGCTTGAACACGCCGCGACCGATCTCGAGCGCCTCGTCTGGATTTACCTCGCCCATCGCCACATGATCTTGTCGCACTCGGACCTATTGGGCAAAACCGCCGGCGTGACGACCGTCCCGCGCGCCGATGACTGACGGCCGCGGCCAATATTCCACCGTATTCTCCCAGCCAGCAAACACACCCCCACCTTGGGTATTCGCGATCGGCGGCGGTGTTCGCAAGGGGTGGGGTTACCGCCGGCGGGTGTGGCGGTGGCGGTCGAGGCCGTCGAGGATGAGGTCGAGGCCCCAGCCGAACTCGAGGTTGTTGTCGTATCCGGACTCGGGCAGCTTGATTGCGATCTCGGCGAGATATGGGTAGTCGTTGAGCGCGCCGATCGCGCGCGCTCTTCTCTGCGCGGCTTGTCCGGCGTCGCCGGGTGTTTGGAACCCGAGTGTCTCCTCCTGCAGCGCGAAGCCGTAGATGTAGGCGTCTTGGACCGAGTAGGCGTGGATTGCGTTCTGGAACGAGAATCCAGCCTCGCGCAGGCAGCCCATTACGGCGTTGTGGTTTCGCAGGTTGGCCGGCCCGGGGTTCCGCGTTTCCATCAGCCCGATCGCCCAGCCATGGCGCTTGAGCGCGCCGCGCGCGGAGATCGCCCGGCGTCGCATTGCCGAGCGCCAGTCGCCGTCGATCGCGGGAGACTCGATCTCGCCGAAGACGATGTCGACCATGCCATCGAGGAGCTCATCCTTGTTCGCCACGTGCTTGTAGAGCGCCATCGGCACCACACCGAGTTCCTGCGCGAGTCGGCGCATGCTGAACCCGTCCAGCCCTTCCGCATCCGCGAGGGCTACGGCAGCCTCGAGGACGAGCGGTCTGCTCAGGCGTATGCGGCCGGCGTTCGGCTTGGGTTGGGTCATCGCGCTTGACAAGTGTACGACGTACACCTATAGTCCGGAGTTGAGTATACGCCGTACACCTGACAGAGAGGAAACATCATGGAAAGCTCAGGACAGACGCCCGCATCATCGCCGGGCAGCGGGCTGCCACCGGGCGGCGGCCACCACTACCCGCTGACCTACTCGGTCGACTACCCCGACCGGAGTCTCAACCGGCTCAGCACCGCGTTCCGGATCTTCACGATCATCCCGATCGCGATCCTCGCCGCAGCACTCGAGGGCGGAAGCTTCGGGGCCAGCGCGGGAGGCAGCGGCGCCCGCTACGCCGGAGGCGGCATCGGCATCCTCTTCATCCCCGTGCTCCTGATGCTGCTGTTCCGCAAGAAGTACCCGCGGTGGTGGTACGACTGGAACCTGCAGCTGACCCGCTTCACCAACCGGATCGCCGTCTACTTCGCACTAATGGACGACCAATACCCCTCCACCGACGCGGAACAGGCCGTCCACCTGAACTTCCCCTACCCAAACGCCGAACACGACCTCAACCGCGGCCTGCCGCTCGTCAAATGGCTCCTCGCGATCCCCCACTACATCGTCCTGTTCTTCCTCACCATCGGCGCGCTCCTCGCCGCCATCTTCGCCTGGTTCGCGATCCTCTTCACCGGCCGCTACCCACGATCGCTGTTCGACTTCATCGAGGGCGTGATCCGCTGGCACAACCGCGTCGCGGCCTACGCCTTCCTACTGATCACCGACCGCTACCCCCCATTCAGCCTGCAGTCCTAACCGTCCCGGTGCCGCCAGTACGAACGACGGACTCCCTGACCCTATTCCGACCACTCAACTCGGATTTAACCCGACACGTGGTACGGTAGGAAAGTCCATCGCGTTCCCTCGGGGTTTGGCGATTGTGCGCCTCGCCCGGTCCTACTTGACCTCTCTGCCTCGCGAGCGCCCGGCCTGAGAGGCACGTAGGAGCGTCGATGAATACTGTGAGCCCAGCGCCCACACTGCGGTCCGGTCGTCAATTGTGGGGACGGACGAGGTCTGGCCGCCCGCGGGGTCTCTCGTCGGTCGGCGCGCCAGGAGCACCACTGCGTGTCGCGATGCTCGCTCCGCCGTGGATCCCGGTCCCGGCGCCGGGGTACGGTGGAGTTGAGTCGGTCGTGAGTAGCCTCACCGAGGCGCTGGTCCGCCTGGGGCACGAGGTGACCCTCTTCTGCGCTCCGGGCTCCGTGTCGCGCGCCAGCGTGGTGACGCTGCTCGAGGAGTCCCATCCTCACGAGATCGAGCGGTCGTTGTACGAGGTCGACCATGTCGGACGAGCGTTCGACGCGATCGATAGCTCCATCGGTCATGATCGGTTCGACGTCGTTCACGACCACTGCGGTTTCACGGGGCTCGCGATGGCAAACCGCATCGATACCCCGCTCGTGCATACGTTGCACGGGCCGTTCACCCCGGAGACCGCGGCCTTCTACGCGCGGCACGGCCACAAGGGCACGCTCGTCGGTATCAGCCGTGCCCAGGTGTCATCGGCACCGCTCGGGCTGGGGCCGCTCACCTCGATCCCCAACCCGATCGACCTGGCGACCTGGCGGCTGCAGGAGCGCAAGGGCGACTACCTTCTGTGGGTAGGCCGGATGACCCCGGAGAAGGGAGCGCATCGCGCGATCGCAGCCGCGCGCGCCGTGGACGTACCGCTCATCTTGGCCGGCGTGATCCAGCCCGGTCAGCAGGCATTCTTCGACCGAGAGATCGCGCCCCACATCGACGGCGACCGAGTCCATTTCGTGGGCGAGGTCGGCGGGTCGGCCAAGCGCTCCCTGTTCGCCCATGCTCGCGGCCTGCTGATGCCCATCCGCTGGAACGAGCCGTTCGGGATGGTGATGGTCGAGGCGCTCGCCTGCGGGACGCCTGTGATCGCGTTCCCCGAGGGCGCGGTGCCCGAGATCGTCGTCGACGGGAAGACTGGCTTCCTCGTCGATGACGAGCGCGGGATGAGCGAGGCGGTAGGCCGGCTGCAGCAGATCGCTGCGCGGGACTGCCGAGCCTGGGTGAGTGAGCATTGCCACGTTGACGTGGTGGCTGCCGCGTACGAAGGTGCCTATCGAGCCGTGGCGCTTCCGGGCGCCGCGTTTGCAGTCGCTCGTGGCTGAGCGGACCCTCAGTGTCCTGGACGGCAGCACGTTCGTCCTCGGCGATCGGCTCGGCGACGTGCGACCGGACGGCGGTCGTGAACACGGCTTCTTCTCGGACGACACTCGTTTCCTATCACGTTGGGTGCTTCGCCTCGACGAGACGCCACTCGAGTTGTTGAGTCTTAACCAGAGCGCTCATTTCGACGCACAGTTCTTTTTGACGCCGGCGGTGGGGCCTGAGGAAGAGGCGCCTTGCTCGATCGTGCGCCATCGTCTCGTTGGCGACGTGTGGATGGAGCGGCTGATCGTGACGAACCATCTACACGAGACGAGCCGTCTACGCCTGGCGCTCGATGTCGACACCGACTTCGCCGACCTGTTCGAGATCAAGGACGGGCTCGTCGCCGCGCGCGACGTGACCTGGCACCACGATGACACATACCTGACCCTGAGCTACGAGCGTGGCGATTTCCACCGGTCGGTCACAGTCGCGGCCAGCTCACCGGCAACCGTCACCCGCCACGGCTTCGCCTTCACCCTGGAACTCGCTCACGGTGAGCAGTGGTCGGTGGACCTTTCGGTTTCCCCGCATGCCGCCCAGCCCGGGATCACCTTTGCGCGCCGAGTGCCGCGAGGCGGCCTCGAGGACCAAAAAAAGGCGAGGTATGCCGAGCTCGAGACGTGGCTGGCCGAAGCCCCGGCGTTGGAGGCCGCCGACCCGGCGCTCACGCGCACGTACCGCGCGAGCCTCAGCGACCTCGGTGCGCTTCGCATGCGCCCCAACCTGGACCAGCACCCGACCCTCCCGGCGGCGGGGCTACCGTGGTTCATGGCGCTGTTCGGTCGTGACAGCCTGATCACGAGCCTGCAAGCGCTGCCGTACCTCCCCGGATTGGCGGCGACCACGCTGCGCGTGCTCGCGGGGCGTCAGGCCGAGGTACGAGACGACTTCCAAGAGCAGGAGCCCGGCAAGATTCTGCACGAACTGCGGTTCGGTGAGCTCACCTGGCGTCGCGAGCGGCCTCATTCACCGTATTTCGGCAGCGCCGACGCGACGCCGCTGTTCCTAATCCTCCTGGACGAATACCACCTGTGGTCCGGTGATGACTCGCTGGTGCGAGAGCTCGAGCCCAACGCCCGTGCGGCACTTGCATGGATCGCGGACAGCGGAGACCGCGACGGCGATGGATACGTCGAGTACGAACGCCGCAACCCCACAACCGGCCTGCTCAACCAGTGCTGGAAGGACAGCTGGAACTCAATCCAATTCGCCGACGGCCGTCTCGCCCGCGGACCGATCGCGACCTGCGAGATCCAGGGCTACGCGTACGACGCACAGCAGCGATCAGCGCGTTTGGCCCGCGAGGTCTGGGGCGACGAGACGCTCGCAGAGCGGCTCGAGCACCGTGCCGGCGACCTCCGCGATGCCTTCCGGCGCGATTTCTGGGTCCACGAGCGCGGCTGCTACGCCCTGGCTCTCGACGGCGACAAACGGCAAGTCGACAGCCTGACCTCCAACGTCGGGCACCTGCTGTGGTCGGGAATCCTCGACGACCACGAGGCCGCCATCACCGCCGAACAGTTACTCGACGAGGAGCTTTACTCCGGCTGGGGAGTCCGGACCCTCGCCACAGGCGAGGCGGGATACAACCCGCTCGGCTACCACACGGGCACGGTCTGGCCGCACGACAACTCGCTGATCGCCGCCGGGCTCGCCAGATACGGACACCATGAAGCGGCGGGCACGGTCGCCTCCGCGATCCTCGCCGCCGCGCCGTATTTCGAGCATCGGCTGCCCGAGGTCTTCGCCGGCTTTCCCCGGCCAGTGACGGCCGTTCCCGTGGCCTTCCCGACGGCGTCGCGTCCCCAGGCATGGGCAGCGGGGGCCCCGCTTCTGCTGCTGACCACCCTGCTCGGCTTCCGCCCCGGGCGCACCGAATTCGAAGCTGACCTACCGGATACGATCGGGCACGTCGCAATCCGGCGGCAGCCCGATCACTCGCCGTTGCCGTCCGCAACAGCTACCGTGTGACCCGTGGACGATCTTGAGATCCACGGACTCGTAAGCAGACTGTCGCGTCCGCACTCTTCGGGTGGGGTCGTGATCGAGCGGGCGGCGATCCTCGCCGAAGGCGCCGACTTCTCCGCGGTCATGAACTGGATCACCGCACATAACGGCGCGCCGGACGCGCCCGTGTCCGCGACTCGCGGCCAGGGGCTTCACGGCTCGCGGATGACCGGAGGCGACGCGACCGCCGCTCGCGTGCCGCTGCGCTTCGTGCTGCCGCCCGGCGCGCTGGACTGACGAGGGCCATCCGCGAGAGGCGAATGCCAATTCCTACCACGCAGGTCGGAATGTGGTATGGTCGTAGGTGCGCTCAGTGAGCCCCTCGCTCTTCTTGGTTCCCGAGCGACGTCTTCGGTCAGAAGGGCAGAGAGGCGGTTGGCGATGGCCACCGCAAACAAGAAGTCCCGCGCGTCGAAACAGCTCGCGCGTCCACCGGCTCGCGTGCATGCGCTGGCACCGATGGAGTTCCTGATTTTCGAGGACAACGGGGGCTCCTATCACTGGAAGATCCTCGCGGATGACGGCTCAAGCCTTGGGCAATCGGGGGATTTCCCTTCCTACGACGCGGCGGAACAAGCCGCACAGCAGATCTGCGACGGTGCCGCCTCGGCGCGTTTCCGGCGCCACGAGAGTGCGACAGGCTCAGCCGATCTCGCCGCGCGTCGCGCTGCTTCGGAGGACAACTCAGACGCCGAGCGCTGGCTGGACGAACGTGGCAGCTTCAGCACCGAGGCGGTGGCCCAGTGGCCAGCGCCACGCTGATCGCGCCGGCCCTACCCGGAAGGAATGCGCCGTGATCCGACCAATGGCCCACCTCTGCTGCCCACACTGCCGGCTTCGCTTCACCCCCGCGGCGGCGGCGTCCATTATCGGTTGCCCCGAATGCGGGGACTCGCCGCAGCCGATCGCGAGCCTGGAACTCACGTTCGGTTTCCGCGTCATCGGACCGGAGGACCTCCCTCACGACTTGCCCTATGCGACCGCGATCTCTGTGGCCTTGCCTCGGCCGGAATCCCGGACCAAGTTCGAGGTGGAGTAGTGGCGACTCGCGAGGCAGCCGTCCTTACCGGGAACGAGCAGCTTGCGGGCATCAACGCCGACTACGAGCAGCGCTACGGGTTCCACGACGCCGAGAACTATCTGTACAAGGCGCCGAAGGGGCTGAACCGCGAGATCGTCGAGAAGATCTCCGAGTTCAAGTCAGAGCCGCTATGGATGCGCGAGTTCAGACGTAAAGCGCTCGACCACTTCCTAGCCCGTAAGCAGCCGACGTGGGGCTCCCCGATGCTGGCCGAGCTCGACTACGAAGATATTCGCTACTTCGTGCGCGCGTCGGAGAAGCCCGGCCGCAGCTGGGACGACGTGCCCGAGGACGTCAAACGGACTTTTGATCGCTTGGGCATTCCCGAGGCGGAGCGGAAGTTCCTGTCCGGGGTCGGTGCACAGTACGAGTCAGAGGTCGTCTATCACCAGATTCACGAGGACCTCGAGAAGCAGGGCGTGATCTTCACGGACATGGACACCGCGCTGCGCGAGCACGAGGACATCGTGCGTCAGTACTTCGCGACCGTCATCCCTCCCAACGACAACAAGCTCGCGGCGCTGAACTCGGCGGTGTGGTCCGGCGGATCATTCGTATACGTGCCCGAGGGTGTCCACGTCGACATGCCGCTACAGGCGTACTTCCGGATCAACACCGAAAACATGGGCCAGTTCGAGCGGACGCTGATCATCGCCGAGCCGGGCTCGTACGTTCACTACGTCGAGGGATGTACCGCTCCCACATATAGCTCTGACTCACTTCACTCGGCGGTGGTCGAGCTGATCGCTAAGCCCGGCGCTCGAATCCGTTACACGACCGTCCAGAACTGGTCGACCAACGTGTACAACCTGGTCACCAAGCGCGCGGTCGCGTATAACGATGCCACGGTCGAGTGGGTCGATTGCAACCTCGGGTCCAAGCTGACGATGAAGTACCCGAGCATCTACCTGCTTGGAGAGCGAGCCCATGGCGAGGTCCTGTCGATCGCGTTCGCCGGCGCCGGCCAGCACCAGGACGCAGGCGCCAAGATCATCCACGCCGCACCCAACACGACCTCGAACATCTTCGCAAAATCGATCTGCAAGGACGGCGGGCGCGGCTCCTACCGGGGCCTGCTCGAGATCGCCAAGGGCGCCCACGGCTCCAGGTCCAAGGTCGTCTGCGACGCGTTGCTGCTGGACGAGCACTCGCGGTCAGACACCTACCCGACAATCCGGATCGGCGAGGACGACGTCAACGTCGGCCACGAAGCGACCGTCTCGAAGGTCGGCGACGATCAGCTGTTCTATCTGATGTCACACGGCATCCCCGAGGAAGACGCCTCAAAGCTGATCGTCAACGGCTTCGTCGAGCCGATCATCAAGCAGCTCCCGATGGAGTACGCCGTCGAGATGAACCGCCTGATCGAGCTCCAGATGGAGGGCTCGATCGGCTAACGGTCAGTCGTTGATGTCGAGGACCGGCGTGATGTCCGGCAACTGCTGCCCGTCCTCGGCGTGCTCGTTGGGGACGACGGCGGTGCCAACCGCGAAGAACTCAATCACGTGGCTCCCCCAGCCGTGGTTGTTCGCTTGAAGCTTGACCTCGACGATCCCCAGAACGCCGTCACCAATCGCTTCGGCCTCCTTTTGCATGCGCTCCATGGCGAGTTCGCGCGCGTCATACAGGGCTTGCGTGTACTGCTCGAGCTCGACATTCTGGCCGGTCTGACGCATCGACTGCATCATCCCTCGGTGGGCGACGTGGTACACGCAGGTCCCCATGACCAGGCCCACCGGGCGCTTGCCGGTCTGCAAAAGCGTCCAGAAGGCCTGACCGCTCAGATCGGAAGTGAACGGACGTCCGTTGGGCGCGCGATGGACCTTGCCGCCCTTGTGCTTGATCGCCGTGCCGATCGCGATGAACTCGGCCATGTCGGCGCCCCATTCATAGCGGCCGACTTCGAGGCGGACCCCAACGATTCCGTCAGCACCCAGCTGATCGGCCTCCTCCTCCATCCGCGTCATGGCGAGCTCGCGGGCCGCGTACATCGCCTGCGTCAGGACACCCATCTCCTGGCTTGCCTTCCAGCTCGACTGCTGAAAGCCGATGTGGTAGATACTCGAGCCCACAACCAGTCCCACGGGCTCGAAGCCGGCCTTCTCCACGCACAGGTACTCGTTCACTGAGAGGTCGGACGTGAACAGCCCACGGGCGTTCATTCGCAGGCGCTCGCTGGCGTGCTCCGCGAGGCCCTCGGTGCTGGTCGGATCGTATGTCGACATCAGCTTTTCTCCTGACGCGGTGGTGGACTAATGTCCGAGGTTGATTGACATCACTGGTACGCCCAACGGCGCAGGATGAGGCTCGTGCGCACCGAGTGCAATCGCGGTGCCCAGCACGTGCATCGAGACGATGAAGAAGTGATGCCGGTAGCCGAGGCTCTCGTACTCGTGGTGATCGATGTTGTGCGTGAGCGTTGAGATCACCATGTCGTTCGCACCAACCTGACTTGCCTGTTGGCGCACGCTGTCCATCGCGAGTTGGCGGGCGGCGTAGACGCCCTGAGTGACCTCGATCATCTCCTGGTTCCCCCACCAGGAGGACATCATCTGATTCGCGTACGGACTGAGTTCGACGCACACCACCGCGGTGTGGCCGATGACATCCAACGTCTCGGCGCCGATGCGGCGCAGCTTGTCCACGTCCTGGCCCGAGAGCGTGCACATCCGCGGGCGGGGACCGTCACGACCAGCGAGCGCGGTTTCGCGGACGGCTGTCCCGAATACGAGATATTCGACGGTGCCCGCGCCCCCGACGGAGCTGTTGGCATTCATCTCGATGCCGATCACCGCATCCGCGCCCGCGAACTGCGCCTCCTGCCGCAGGCGGTCGAACGAACGCTGACGAACCAGGTTCCACGGCGCCGCGAACGACGGCATCTCGCGGACCCCTCCGCCGAAGGAAGACCAGCCATAGTTCTGCCAGCCGTGCTGGACGACCGAGGAGCCCATGACCTGAGCGATTGGCGTCAGACCGGAGGCTTGCGCGACCGCGTACTCGTTGACGGTCAGGTCGCTGGTGAAGACCGGCGCGCTCGACGCCGCGACCCGCTTTAGACGATCCTCAGCTCCAAGCGGGATCCCGCCGCCTCGGATGCGCTCCAGATCAGCCGCAGCTACCTCGCGCTCCTCCTCGCTCAGGGGTGCCGCTCGTCTTCTGAACAATGGCAAAGTAACTTCATGCTGGCACATCCGAGAACGCGGCCTGTGTGGAGGCGCCGCCGGCGGCGACCTGACTCTGCCGTCTATGGTTCGGATGGCCGTGGACGCATGGGGCACCGCAAGTTTCGAGAACGAGCCCGCAAACGATTGGTTCCTGGTTGTGGAGGAAGCGGTTGATCCGGGCGGGGTGATCGCATCAACGCTTGACACAGCGTTGGGCGACGCCGACTACCTTGGCCTGTCCACGGCATGCGAGGCGATCGCGGCCGCAGAACTATCCGCCTCGTGCGCCGGTCACGCGCCCGACCGCATGCCGGATGATGTGCGCCGTTGGGTCGACGGTCACCCCCATCGGCCTCACGACTCTGAGATAGACCAGGCGATCCTGGCAGTCCAGCGCGTCCGCGACGAGAGCGAGCTGCGCGACCTTTGGGACGAGGACGTCGACGGCCGGGCAGACCGATGGCTCGGTGAGATCGACGATCTGATCGCGCGTCTGCGGCATTCAGGAGCGGGTGATCCAGCGACGCTCTCGCCTTAGACGCCACAACGACTCAGCTCCATCAGGCCGCCGCTCTTGACTTGAGAGACGCCAGCGCGCGCCGGTGCCGACCGGCGCATCGCAGCCTACGTCGGCGCTCCGCCTTCCCCAACCGCGACCTGGGGCGGCGCCGCTGCATGCGCGGCCGCCCTGGCAGGCTGCGCGCGGGCTGCCTGCGCGAACGTGACGAGCTTTCCGTGTTCCTCGTCCCATAGCTTGAGCCGGACGCTCCGCAACCCATCCCACAACGACAGCGTCGGAACCTGGCCGAAGATCGCGTTCTCCTCGTGAGCGCGTTGAAGGTTGTAGTTCGGAATCCGCGAGTTCAGATGATGGACGTGGTGAAGGCCGATGTTCCCGGTGAAGAACTGCAGCACTCTCGGCAGCTTCAGGTAGGAGCTGCCGCGGAGCGCCGCATCCGAGTAACTCCAGTCAGCAGCGCTTTGCCAGTAGGCGTCTTCGAACTGATGCTGAACGTAGAAGAGCCAGATCCCGACCGACCCGGCGAGTATGGCCGAAGGCGCCCACACGATCAGGAAGCTCTGCCAGCCGATCAACCAGCACAGTCCACCGATGACGACGACGAGCACCGCATCAGTCCCCAGCACGCTGTGCCGCAGCCGCGGACGCTGCGACCGGGTTGCGATGCGCGGCCCGATCACCATCGCGAGGATCGGACCGAGCCCGAACATTACGACCGGATTGCGCATCAGGCGATAGGCAAGGCGACCTCGCCATCGGCGGCCCCGGTACTCGCCCACGGTCAGCGTGATGATGTCCCCGACGCCGCGGCGCTCGAGGTCTCCGGATGTTGCGTGGTGAATCGCATGATCGTGGCGCCAGCGCTGGAAGGGTGACAACACGAACAGGCCGAGAACCCGCCCGACGAATCGGTTCGCACGCTTGGAGGGCAGGAGCGAGCCGTGCGCACAGTCGTGAAAGACGACGAACGTGCGCACCAGGAAGCCGGCGGCTGGGAGGATCAACACCAGCGTCAGCAGAACCGAGGCGTGAAGTGCGAGGTACATCAGGACGCAAACGGCCACATACGGCGGGACCGAGGTGAGGATCTCGAATACGCTTCGCCTGAGGCAGGGGTGCGCGTAAGCGTCGAGTTCCTCATGCCTGAGGCGCCAATCCGATGGGGACAAGGGGAACGCTCCGATGCGGGGGGGGGTTGACGTTCGAGAGCACAACCCCCACGAGCCGCCATTCAGACCGCCATGAGCGCCAGCTTCTATTGATCGAAACGATCCGGCCGAACACCAGCGGTTCCGCCAGTTTGTCTCGAGGGTCCTAGGCTACCCGAGATCTGTCTCGGTAGCCACCACCTAGAGTGGTCGAGACCCAACAGAGCGAGCCGGCGACCGGTGGCCCCGGCTCAGCAGCGGCCTATGAATCCTGGCCGGGGTCGCCGCCGGAGCCGGGGGATCAACGAGCTCTAATGCGCCGAAGCCTGGAACCGGCCCGTCCATCAGGAACATCTCGATCGTGAGGTCGGGTTCGATATGCGCCTGGCTGAGGAAGGCAAGTACCTTGCGACCGGTGAGCTGCTCGATCATCTCGCTGTAGCGCTGCTTCATCACCCGCTGAAAGTCGCGCCGCATGTCCAGCACGCGGTTCGGCTCTCCCCCCTCCACCATCGTGCGCTCGATCGCGGTGAATCCGTCGCTGAGTACGCACACAATCAGGTTGTCGAGAACGTAGGTCTTGGCCTTGATCGGCCCGCGGCCGTAGTGCTCGCGCATGAAGGCGACGATCCGGTTCGTGATCTCGGCCAGCAGCTTGCCGCCGACCAGCGGCTGGGGACCCCCCGCGGGGTCTCCGGCGCTCATGCCTTGCCTCTGGGTGCTTCGCCCTGTGTTGTGCTCACTGACGCTGCGGATACTTGGCGCCACCGGCCCCGCCGGAGCCAGATCGCCCACTTCAGACTTGGGGCCATCGTACCGACGAGGAGTCTCGGTTGTCACGCGCTCGAAGGGAGTAGATTGACGGGGCCTGCACGCTGATAGGCGATGGCCTTGCGGCCGCGCCGACAGGGTCCAGGAAGTAAGGCGCAACGGCGCGTCTACAGCGGCTTCTCGGCGGCCAGTAGAGGCGTTGCCTCAGGCAACGCAACTCGTAAGGAGCGAGAATGCATCCAGCGCGCGCCGATCTGAGTCAGGCTCGCCGGATGAGCTGTGGCACGGCTGGAGGCGGCCTTGTCACGAGCCCACGCGTGCTCGGCGCCGCGCTCCTGGGCCTCGGGTCGGTGGGCCTGCTGCTGTGGGTCGCGCCGCCTGGAGAGGTGATCGACCAGATCCGCGAGATGAGCTGGGCCTGGGTGCTCGCGGCGATCGCGCTGGAGCTCGGCTCATGCCTGAGTTACGTGATCGTGTTCCGACGCTTCTTTCCAGAGCCGCCGCCCGCAGTCAGCCGCCGCGTTGCTTGGATCGCGATGGGCGCCGGGGCGGTGCTGCCCGGCGGGAATCTCTCCTCGGCCGCGGCGACCGGCTGGCTGCTGCGCAGACATGAGATCGGCACCCGGCCACTGCTTACTCGCTGTGCCGCGCTGTTGTGCCTCCTGACCGCGTTCGGGTTCATCGTCAACGGGCTGGCCGGGGTTCTGCTACTTGCCGGCGTGTCCGGCGGTCCGCACGACCTGCTCCACGCCGGGGGGCCGATTCTTGTCTCGATCGCGGTCCTGTCCCTCGCGGCATTGCTGGCGGTGGGGACCCGGAGGGTTGGCGAGGCCGCGCCCCGCGCCGTTCGCGAGATCGCCGCCGGCCTCGAGGGCGCCTGGAGGTCGGTGGGGGCGCCGCACTGGCGGCTGCTCGGGACGGCGGGGTTTCTCTGCCTGGACATGGCGGCTCTGTGGGCGGCGTGCGCGGCTACCGGCCACCCCATCGGCTTTCTCGCGCTGGCGATCGCCTACTGCATCGGATATCTGACGACAGCGGTCCCGATACCCGCGGGCCTCGGCGTTCTCGATTCCGGACTCGCCGCATCGCTGGTGGTCTACGGTCTGTCGCCGACGGCCGCCGTGAGCGCGGTGATCGTCTATCACTCGATCGCGATCTGGGTGCCAGGAGTCGGCGGGCTAGTCGCCTGGCTCGCGGCCCGTAGGCGGCGTGCCGTCGCGCACCCGATCGTCAGCAGCAATCGCACAGCTTCTACTGGGTAGCTCGACTACGCGCCGCCAGCTCACGGGTCGAATTCCAAGACCGCGTACGCCGTGCAGCCGAGGATCTCACGCACGCCGACATGCGCTCGTGTGTTCGGTTGCCACCAGACGACGAACGGCTGGCGGGCCCCCATGTCGAAGATCGCCACGACAGTACCGCCTCGCAGTGGGTCGGAGCGGCCGACCTCGGTGATGCAGTCCACGCTTCCCCGTCGCGTCCACAATCTCAGAATTCGACGGGTAGTCGGCCGACGGCCCATCTCGAGCTCGATCACGCCGCTCATGTCACTGTACGCGCCCTCGACGGCACCTGGATCGCTGCCGACACCCGGGATAAAGAACGTCGTCATCCGGCTAGAGACCGCGGCTGCGAGCATCCTCCGCGAGGGCCGCGCCCATCGCGCTGGGCTGGATCTGCGCTTGGATGTCAGCGATCAGAGTTTCGTGCCGCTCGGATTCCCGGTGCACGGAGTCCTGCAGCCCCTCCACGAGCCGCTCAAGGTGAGCGATACGCGCTTCGAGCAGAGGAATACGATCATCGCGTGTAGCGACGGTCGAGCGTTGGTCCGGTCCGTCTGCGCCCGGCCCCGAGCGGCGGACCTGGCGGATTCGTGCGAGCAGTCCGTCGCGCTCACCCATGATCATCGTCTCCCCGACCGCTTGGGCGGCGCGCTCCGGGGCGCGTAGCGCCTGCGCTCCTCAGCAGTCATAGGACGGATCACGAGCGTCCCGCTCTCCACCTGCTCGCGGATGAGATCGAGCTTGGCCTGGCGCTTCTCTTCGGCTTTCTCACGCAGCGTCTTCACTGAACGATCCCGCCTCCGGGGCTACGACCGAGCGAGGCCATGCGGGCGGTGTCGACCCCGTCGATCGCGAGCATGATCCCGGCAGACAAGCTCCCGTTGGAGTGCTGGAATGACATGGGACTCCTTCCTGGGCCGGCGCGGTCAAGCTGCTCAGAAGGAGATTCGTTGCGTCGGCCGAAGAACCTCACGGACGACGTACGCGCCCGTGACTACACGTTAGCACCTGGAGGACCAGCCCAGGACGGCAGGTGCGTGCCAGGTCTCGCGTTCGGCCAGCTAGGCTGAGGCGAGAAACCCGATGGTGACGACCGACACTCATGAGCCCAGCCATCGGCACGTGTATGTCACGCTCTGCCGGAGCCACGGCACGCGCTCCGGATTCCACCCCTCACCGTCATGGCCTCGATAACGGAGATCACCATTCTTGGTAGCGAGCGCTATCGCGTCGAGGGCGAGGCCAAGGATGTCGAACGGCTGATCCTCGACGCCGCACGTGGATCGATCATGCAGCTCGCGTGGCTAACTGAGGCCGAGAGCGGAGAGTTACTCGGCGTCAATCCCGAGTGCGTGGTGATGCTCCGGGCTCTCGCCACATAGCTGCTCGATCGAGACACAGCCCGAGGTGCAGCCACCGGTAGCGGTGAGGCCGGGCTACTCTTGGCTGCCGATCGAGGGTTCGTTTGGTGGGACCGGCGGATGTGCCGCGGCTTGCTTTCTCGCCTCCTTGCGGGCCTCCTTCTCCACGCGACGCTCGCGGAGTCTGCTCTCGCGGGCGAGCTTTGCCATCGTGGTCTTCTTCTTGCCGGTCGAACCCATGTGCGTCCGTCCTTTTTCAGGCCGGCGGCCCTGGCCCGCATTCCGGGCTCATGCGGCGCGCGGCGGAAACAACAGGAGGGCGCGTGCGCGCCCCCCTGCTCGTATGGCTGGTGCCCGAAACTAGAGCGCCTGGACGTTCGCCGCCGCTGGGCCCTTCTGGCCCTCCTCGGCGTCGTAGCTCACTTTCGCGCCCTCGGCGAGCGACCTGAAGCCGTTGCCTTGGATCGCGCTCTGATGCACGAACAGGTCCTTGCCGGCGTCGTCGGGCGTGATGAATCCAAAGCCCTTGCTGTCGCTGAACCACTTCACAGTTCCTGTGGCCATCTTTAACCCTCCTAGGTATGTGCGCTGCGAAACGCGGAGGGTGCAACGAGGCAACAACTGCGAAAACGCGGGGCACTGCTTGGCCGAAACTTGTGCTCGGCCCGTACGCCAAGCCTAGCGGTCCCAGAAAGCAGAGCGGCTGACCGGAGCGATCGCTCTAACGCAGATCCTCGTGGTGACGTCTGCGAGCCTGCTCGCGCTCGCGCGCGGCGCGCAGCTTGCGAGCCTCGCTCTGTGCCTGCTCGTTCCGCTGCGCGATCTCCTTCTTAAGCGCGATGAGCGCGGCGTCTGCCGTAGATCGCCCGGGTCCCGGTTCGTGAGTTTGCTTCTCCACCTGACATGCACTCCTCATCGCTCCCTACGGAAACTGACCACAGGACGAATGTGAGAGCGAGACATCGAGCGGTGGAGACGGCCTCTCGACTGTACCGGTGGATGCACGGGTTTGACCTGCTAGGGTGCGTGTGCGCTCGGCGAGCTCAGCTCTTCTCGCTTTCGGGGCGGCGTTCCCAGCCAGAGGGCAGAGAGGCGGTCAAGCATGGCTCCCGCAGCACGGAAGCGCTCGCTCCGGTAGACGTCAGTCATGTTTATCGGTCTCGGCCTAGCAGTCGGATGTGCGGTGCTCACCAATGCGGGTTTTCTGCTGCGTCACCGGGGCGCGGTGGCCGCCCCACCGGTCGACGGCCGCCACCCGCTTCGCAGCGCCCGTGGCCTGTTCGCCTCTAAGTGGTGGACGATCGGCTGGGTGGGAGCGGTCGTGGCGTGGATGCTTCACGTCGGTGCGCTCTCTCTGATTCAGCTCTCCGTTGTCCAAGCGGTCATCTCCGGCGGACTTGTATTCCTCGCGGTCCTCGCCGAGCGATTCTTCGGTTTTCGCCTCGGTCGCCGCCAATGGATGGGCCTTGCCGTCATGGCCGCGGGCCTGACGGTGATCGGCGTAACCGGCGGATCTCCGAGCGAGGCGAGCCCATCGTCGTTGGTCGCCCTGATCGCGCTGCAAGCAGGAGTGTTCGCTGCCAGCTCGCTGCTGGTGATCGGCGCGAGCAAGCTCGACCGCTTCCATCAACGCGAAGCGTTGCTGCTGGCCGCCGCCGCCGGCTGCTTATTCGGCGCGTCCGACATCTCGCTCAAGTTCCTAACCCACGCCGCCGACGGTGGGCTCGCATCGGCGCTTGTCAGTCCCTGGACGGTTGCGGCATTGGCCGCATCCGTGGTCGCTTTCTACGCGTCTGCCCGCAGCCTCCAGCTCGGGCCAGCCCTGGCGGTGATCGCGTTCACGGCGGTCGCCACGAATCTGATCGCTATCAGCGGCGGCATCCTCGTGTTCCACGACTCGATTGGCGCCGGGGGACCGCAGATCGTCGGACGCGTGCTCGCGTTCTGCTTGGTCATCGCCGCCGCCGCGTTGATGCCGGCGCCAACCCGCGTGCGAGGAACCGGCGCGGAGCCCGCCTCGACCCGACCCAAGCCGGCCGCCTCAGTCGCCTAGCCGGATCGCGGCTACGAGGGGCGCTTGGGGTTCGGTGTCCGATAGCGTGAAGCGGCGCCGATGTCGTGGCGCAGTTGCTGGGTCTGCTCGAGTGCTTGCAGCTTCTTGAGCGACTGGTTTTCAATCTGGCGGATGCGCTCGCGGGTCACGTTGAACGCGCGCGCAATCTCCTCGAGCGTGCGCGGGGACTGATCGCGGAGGCCGTAGCGCAACTCGAGCACGCGACGCTCCCGATAGGAAAGATTCTCGAGCGCCTGGTGCAGGGCCTGGTTGGCGAGGATCTCCGCGGCTCGCTCGTAGGGGGACTCAGCTCGCTCATCGGCGATCAAGTCACCGAACTCAGACTGCTCGTCCTCACCGACGGGCGTCGCCAGCGAGATCGGCGCCTGCGCAGACCGCCGGATCGCTTCGACCTCCGAAGCGTCGAGCCCGGTGACCTCGGCGATCTCCTCGTCGGTCGGCTCGCGCCCCAGCCCGGTGACCAGCTTGCGCTCCGCGCGCCCGATCCGGTTGAGCTTCTCGACGATGTGGACCGGGATGCGGATCGTCCGTGCCTTGTCCGCGAGGGCACGGGCGACCGCCTGCCGGATCCACCATGTGGCATACGTCGAGAACTTGAATCCCCGGCGGTAGTCGTACTTCTCGGTTGCACGAACGAGACCGAGCGTCCCCTCCTGGATCAAGTCGAGAAACGGCATCCCCTGGTTTCGATAACGCTTGGCGATCGAGACCACCAGCCGCAGGTTCGCCTCGACCATCCGCTGCTTGGCCTCGAACGAGCCGCGCTCAATCAGCCTGGCAAGAACAACCTCCTCCTGGGCGGTCAGCAGCCGCACCTTGCCGATGCCCTTCAGGAACAGCTGCAGACCATCCGTCGTCCCTTCCGGCTCAAGATTCAGCTGTGCCTTGCGACGGGCCCCCTTCTCCGCCCCGCGCTCGACGCCGATCAGGGCCGCCGCGGCAGCCGGATCGACCTCCTCGATCAGCTCGATCTCGCAGCGCTCAAACACACCGTGCAACTCCTCTACCTCGACGTCCTCGAGCCCGAGGTCGGCCGTGGCGCTCGCGATCTCGGCGTAGGTGAGCACGCCCAACTGCAGCCCGCGCTCGATCAGCCCCTTTACCTCTTCGAGCTCCCCGAGATCCGCCGCTGACATCTCGTCACGTTCGCGTTCAGCCCGCGGGCTCAAGCCCGTGCATGAAACGTGCCTCGCGCCGCCGCGAGCGATCGCAAGGCGCGCCGCGCCGTGTCGCTGGATAGTGCTCCGCCCGCGTCATATCTTCACGACCTCCAGTGCCGGGGTCGGTACGCGCGCAAGGAGGAACCCGCGGCGCGTTCGACCAGGCGACGAAGCCCCGGGGCCGGTAGCTGGCGCCACAGAGCAACGGGGGCCAGCCCCGCAGACAAAACCAGTAACCCGCGCCTCCCGCCTCGTGACGCAAGCGCGTCGTCGGTGGCATCAGGGCGTAGGGTGAGAATCGAGGCCGCAGGGCCAGCTCGCTCACGACTCTACTCCGATTCGCAGCGTTCGCACGAGCGGAGGACAAAAAACTGGTTCGGGTCAGCCATGGCCTCCCGATCGGTCTGCTGAGTACTACGACAAGGCCGCGACCCGGCTCGGCTTGTCGGAGTCGCCGGCCAGGGACCGCGTAAGGTGATCGATCACCTCACGCGCGTCATCCTCGATGCCGAGGATGAACGTGGACTTCCGCCGCCGTAGGACCGGCAGTCCCAGAGCGTAGAGGCCGGGACTGTCGACGACGACGCCGCCGTCGTGCCGGAGCTGGCCCTTGGCGTCGAGGACTGGCACGTCGAGCCAACGGTAGTCGGGCCGGAAGCCCGTCGCCCAGACGATCGAGCGGACCTCGCCGCTCAGGAGATCGAGCTGCAACCGCGGCGACGGCGGCACCTTGGTCGGCGCGAAGCGCTCGGGCGGGTCGAACCCGCCGTCTGATCCGCCGGCGGTAGTCCAATCGTCGAAGACGCCGAGCAGCCGGTCCATCTTCAGGTCCGCGAGCGAGCAGACGTTGCGCAGGCCGCCGGAGAACAACGCCCGGCCGTCACGGACGGCCGCCCAGCGGCCCACGAGCTCGACTCCCATCGCAGATAGCGAATTCAGATCGAGCGTCGTTCGCTCTGGCGACCCGACGAGTTGCGGCGACGGTAGCCGCCGCGCCCGGGTGAGATCGTCGAGATCGTCATAGCGCTGGTCCCACACGCCCGACGCGTTCATCCACCACAGGACATCGCGGCCGCGGTACGTCCGCGGCAAACGGACGTGCTCGCCAACGGAGAGGATCACCGGTCGGCCCGATCTCCTCAGCTCGGCCGCCAGTTGCACGCCGGTCGCCGACGCTCCAACTACAAGCACGCCTCCGTCGGGGAGTCGGCTCGGATCGCGGTAGCCGAACGGGGTCAGCTGCTCCACAGCCGGCGGCACCGCATGCGCAAAGCCCGGCACGGACGGCCGGTTACAAGCCCCGGTGGCCAGAACGATCGCCCGACACCGGATCTCACCGCCGCTACTCATCACCTGGTAGCCGTCGTCGATGCGCCGCACAGATGTGACGTTCGTCCCGGTTCGGACGCGGTCGCGAGCAGACGTAGCAGCGAACCGCTCGATCAGCTCGACCACCTCGGCCATCGTCATGTAGCCGTCCGGGTCCGGACCGTCGTAGCTGACGCCCGGCAGACGGCACTGCCAGCTGGGCGTGAGCAGCCTCAGGGACTCCCAGCGTTCGTGCCGCCAGGAGTTCGCCACCTCGCCACGCTCGAGAACCACGTGGTCGACCGACCGCTCGCGCAGAAAGTAGCTCGCGGCGAGGCCAGCATGTCCGGCGCCGATGACAACCGTCGTGATGCGCTCGATGGCGAGCCCCTCAGCGCGCAGTGGTGAGGTCTCTATGCGACGGTGACGGTGACCTCAGTCGGGTTCGAGAGTGCGTCGAACACCGCGGAGCGCTTCTGGGACTGGGCGACCAGCGCCTCGATCTCTTCCCTGGACGCGTCCGCGTCGATCGTAAACGTCACCTTGATGTCGTTGAAGCCGTTGCGGACGTCGCTGTCCACGCCGAGAAACCCGCGGAGGTCATGGCTGCCCTCCACGGTCGACTCGACAGAGCGCAGCTGAATGCCGCGATTCTGCGCGATCGACGCCACGCCCGCGCTCAGACACCCCGCCAGACCCACGAGCAGGTACTCGATCGGGGTGATCCCATTGTCTTCGGCAGCGAAGATCTCGGGGTGGTCGGAGTCGAACTCGAATTCGGTCCGGTGGCTCTGCTCCTCCCCGAGCCCAAAGAAGTCCTGCACAGTGATCGCGCTGTGAACGCCGCTCGTCCACCTGGACGACGCCCGCCATGTGAACTGGGCCGCTGCCGGCGTCTCCGCCAAGGCCGCGCGCGCATCGAGCAGCGCCTGCACGTTGACTCCGTTATCGATCGTCGCCATCTTGTCTCGTGCCCCTTTCCTTACACCGTCATGTAGTTTCTCGACAAAGCTGGTCGACAATATCAAGACCTTGCGCGACAACGATATGACCGCCCCCACGGCGCAAGCACCGACGCCCCCGGCCGGCTCGGTCGGAACCGTCGAAACGCGGTACGTCGATTTGCCGGACCCGGTGCGGCTCGACTGCGGCCGGGACCTTCATCGGGTCCGCGTGGCCTACGAAACCTATGGCGCGCTCTCCCCCCGGCGCGACAACGCGATCATGGTCTGCCACGCGCTCAGCGGCGACGCGCACGCCGCCGGGTACTCGAACACGGCCGCGGGCCAGAGCACCCGCGACGGCTTCGGAGCGGACGATCGCGACGGTGCGGCCGGTAAGGCACTCGGCTGGTGGGACGGGATGATCGGTCCCGGCAAGGCCTTCGACACCAACCGGTACTTCGTCATCTCCACGAACCTGCTCGGCGGCTGCCGCGGGACTACCGGACCGTCATCGCTCGACCCGGCCACCGGCAGGCCGTACGGCTCTGACTTCCCCGTGATCACCGTTGCGGACATGGTCAGAACCGAGCGAGCGTTCCTCGACGAGCTCGGGATCGCCCGGCTGGCGGCGGTGGCCGGTGGTTCGCTCGGGGGGATGCAGGCGTTCGAGTGGGCGATCCGGTTTCCAGACCAGGTCGACTCCGTCGTGGCGATCGCCAGCACCCACGCGCTGCACCCACAGGGGGTGGCGTGGAACGCGATCGCCCGGGACGCCATAATGCGCGACCCGGCGTGGCAGGGAGGCCATTACCACGGCACGGAGGGCGCGCCGAACGCCGGCATGGGGGTCGCGCGAATGATCGGCCATATCACTTACCTTTCCGCCCCGGCGCTGAGTGACAAGTTCGGCCGCCGACTTCAGTTCGCCGACGACATCCGCTACACGATCAGCGAGCCGGAGTTCGAGGTTGAGAGCTACCTGCGGCACCAGGCCGACTCGTTCGTAAGGCGGTTCGACGCCAACACCTACCTCTACACATCCAGGGCTTTGACCTACTTCGACCTTGCGCGGCAGTACGGCGGCGGATCGCTGACCCGGGCTTTCGAACCCGTCTCGGGGCGAACGCTGCTGATCGCCTTCAGCTCCGACTGGCTGTATCCCCCGTCGGGATCGCAAGAGATCGAGTCTGCGCTTCGGAGGCTCGGCAAGCCGGTCGAGCTACACGTGATCGATGCCCCCTACGGCCACGATTGCTTCCTGCTCGAAGAGGCGCGACAGACGCCGATCGTTCGTCGCTTCCTGGACGGGAGCCCGTGACCGGCGAGCGCGACCGATCCGAGGAGGCCCGTGCGTTCGGATTCGAAACCCGGCAGCTCCACGCCGGTCAGCGGCCCGACCCGAACACGGGAGCTCGTGCAGTGCCGATCTTCCAGACGACGAGCTATGTGTTCGAGGACCCGGAATCGGCGGCGGCGTACTTCAACCTGCAGGAGTACGGAAACACGTATTCGCGCATCATGAATCCAACGGTCGCGGTCTTCGAGGAGCGCGTGGCGAGCCTCGAGAACGGCTGCGGCGCCGTGGCGTTCGCCAGCGGGATCGCCGCACAGGCAGCCGCGCTCTTCACGCTGCTGCAACCGGACGACCACGTGGTGTCGTCCTCGGCGCTGTACGGCGGGACGGTGAATCAGTTCAAGCATCTGCTCCGAAAGATGGGCGTCGAGCTGACGTGGGTTGACCCTGACGATCCGGATGCATGGCGCAGGGCGGTCCGCCCAAACACCAAGGCGCTGTTCGGCGAGACGATCGGGAACCCGGCCGGCAACGTGCTTGACATCGAGACCGTGGCGGCGATCGCGCACGACCACGATGTGCCGCTGATCGTGGACAACACCTTCGCCACGCCATACCTGTGCCGCCCAATCGAATGGGGGGCCGACATCGTGATCCACTCTGCGACGAAGTTCATCGGGGGCCACGGAACGACCATCGGCGGCGTCGTCGTCGAGTCCGGCACGTTCAACTGGTCGAATGGGCGCTTTCCAGTGATCGCGGATCCATCAGGGGCATACCACGGCCTTCAGTTCCACGAGACGTTCGGGACCTACGGCTATCTGATGAAGCTGCGGGCCGAGACGCTGCGCGATCTCGGCGCGGCGCTCGCGCCCTTCAACGCGTTTCTGTTCTTGCAGGGCCTGGAGACGCTGTCGCTGCGGATGGAACGCCACGTCGAAAACGCCCGGGCGGTCGCGACATTTCTCGAGTCGCACGAGCTGGCCTCGAATGTGACCTACCCCGGTCTGCCGGAGAGTCCCTATGGACCCCTGGTCGAGAAATACCTGCCGCGCGGCGCGGGCGCCGTGTTCTCGTTCGACTGTGCCGGCGGGCGACACGGTGGGCAGGAGCTGATCCGCCGCGTTACGCTCTGGTCGCACCTGGCCAACGTCGGCGACGCCAAGAGCCTGATCATTCATCCCGCGAGTACGACCCACCGCCAACTGAGCGACGCCGAACTGGACGCGGCCGGCGTCGGCCCCGGGACGGTCAGACTGTCGGTCGGCACCGAGTCGGTCGAGGATCTGATCTGGGACTTGGAGCAGGCGCTCGCGCGCGTGAAATGATCGACCTCGAGCGATACCAGGACCCCGCGACGATCCAGCGAGTGCTCCACACCGCAAGCACGATCGCGATCGTCGGGCTGTCTGGCAACGAGTTGCGGGCCAGCCACTTCGTCGGCTTCTACCTCAAGCGGCACGGCTATCGGGTGATCCCGGTGAATCCGCGCGAGACCGACGTCCTCGGCGCGGACAGCTACGCGAGCCTGCTCGATATCCCCGAACGCGTCGATGTCGTCAATGTCTTCCGCGCCCCAGATGCGCTGCCGGCGATCGCGCGGGACGCCGTCGCCATCGGTGCGCGCGCGCTGTGGTGCCAGTTCGGGGTGATCAACGAGGAGGGCGCGCGGATCGCCGAGGACGGCGGCGTGACGGTGATCATGGACCGGTGCCTTAAGGTCGAGCACGCCCGCTACATGGGCCGGATGCACTGGTTCGGCTTCAACACGGAGCGGATCACCTCGGTCCGCACCGGCCTTCAGTAGCCGCCGACCCCCGCCGCGGCGGCTGGACCGGGGCGGCGTCCAATCGCGGCACGTCCAGGTTTCAGCCCCGCCGCAGTAGTCGGCCGACGGCGGCCATCATTTCTTCGATGCGCTCGTCCTGTTGCTCGGGCTCGGCGCCGATCACGCACGTGTGAGCGTGCCCGTCGAGCAGGCCGAGTGCGACCTTGTCGAGCGCGGCCTGGGCGGCGCTGATCTGGGTGAGGATGTCGATGCAGTAGCGGTCGTTCTCGACCATCCCCTCGATCCCGCGGATCTGGCCTTCGATGCGCTTGAGCCGCGCGAGCAGCTGGTCTTTGGTGGCGGTGTAGCCCCTGGTGGGCGCCTCGGTCTTTGGCATACATCAGACTGTATCAATTACCTCTACCCCCTAGGGGTATCTGGTAACGTGGATGCGGTGGATGTTCTCGACTTCCTTTGGCACGGCCTGAGGGACTCATTCCTGATGGCATGGGAGGTCTGGTGGGCGCTCGTGCTCGGGTTCGCGATCTCCTCGATCGTGCAGGCGTGGGTGCCGCGCGAGCGGATCGAGCGGCTGATGAGCGGTTCGGGCGCACGGTCTGTCGGTTGGGCGACGGGGCTGGGCGCCGCGTCCTCATCGTGCTCCTACGCGGCCATCGCGATTGCCAAGTCTCTGTTCCAGAAGGGAGCCAGCGCCGCTTCCACGCTCGCGTTCCAGTTCGCTTCGACCAACCTCGTGTGGGAGCTGGGGCTGGTCCTGTGGGTGCTGATCGGCTGGCAGTTCACGGCCGCGGAATACCTCGGCGGCATCGTGATGATCGTGTTGATGACGGTACTGCTGCGGTTGTTCGTCGACCGTCGGCTCGAAACGCAGGCGCGCGAACACGCGCTTGCGGCCGACTCCGGCCATCAACATCACGCCGCCGGTGAGCGGATGCCGTGGCGGGAGCGGCTCACCTCGATCCAGGCGTGGTCGGACGTCGCGCACAACTTCCGCGGCGACTGGCAGATGCTTTGGAAGGAGATCACGCTCGGTTTCCTGCTGGCCGGGTTCATCGCCCAACTCGGCAACGGGTTCTTCGAGCACCTGTTCATCCGCCACGCGCCGGCGCCGTTGCCGACGATCGAGAACGTCTTGATCGGCCCGATCATCGCGGTGCTCAGCTTCGTCTGTTCGGTCGGAAACGTGCCGCTCGCGGCCGTTCTGTGGTCCGGCGGGATCTCGTTCGCCGGGGTGCTCGCCTTCCTGTTCGCCGATCTGATCGTCGTGCCTATCCTGCTGATCTACCGCAAGTACTACGGAATCAGGTTCACGGTCCGAATCACGGCGCTGATGTTCGTGACGATGGTGGTCGCCGCACTGATCGTCGGCGGCCTCTTCAGCGCGCTCGGGCTGATCCCGACCGGACCGCGACCGACCCGCGGCGACATCTTCAGCTCGATCCAGGTCAACTACAAGCTCGCCCTGAACCTACTCGCCTTCGGGATCTTCGCGGCCCTGTTCTGGCTCACGCAGTGGCGCGGTGCGACCGACCCGGTATGCGGGATGAAGGTCGACCGGGCCAAGGCGCTGACGGTCGAGAGATCCGGCAAGCGCGTCTACTTCTGCTCGGAGCATTGCCTGCACGCTTACAGCACCGCCACTATCGGGACGAGTGTGCGCCCGTCCGTGACGCCTGGCTCAGGGGAGATGGATCAGGTTGAGGCCGGCGAGTGGGCCGCCGAACTGCTGCATCTGCCCACCCTCGTGCAGCCCGCCGAGGTCGACGACGAAGAAGCCGGCAGCCTCTAACAGCGCGCGGACCGCAGACTTGGCGTCGGCGTCGTCACCCGATAGGAACATCACGCGCTGACCTCCCGCCTCGTGAGGGTCCGAGGCGAGCAATCCGGCCCCGAGGATGTTCGCGGTCTTGACCACGCGCGCCGGGATTACGAGATCGGCGACGACCTCACTCGACGTGCGGCCGTTCAAGTCGCTGGGGTCGAAGTCGTTGGTGGGGTCGATCAAGATCCGCCCTTCCCAGTCGAGCCCGGTGACGGCCTTCGGAACGTCCGGCCACATCACGGCGAGGACGACGATGTCCGCAGCCGCAGCTTCCTCTACCGTGCCGGCGGAGACTCGGTCGCCGAGCTCCTCCACGACTGACGCCAACGACTCCGGTCCGCGGCTGTTGGCGATCACGACCCGCCGGCCGGCACGGCTCGCGATCTGGGCCATGGTCTTGCCGATCCGGCCGGCGCCGATGATCCCGACGCTCTCCTCTGGTTGCATCACGGTCCTTTCTCGTACTCGGACACGAACAGGTAGGTGACCGCGAGGCTCCGGTAGGGGCGCCACCGCTCGGCTAGCTGGACCATCTCGTCCTCGGTCGGCGGATGGTCGAATCCGTAGGCACGCTGCACCGCGCGACGTAGTGCGAGGTCGCCCGAGAGCAGCACGTCGGGCCGATCGAGAGCCACGATCAGAAAGCCGTGCGCAGTCCACGGCCCGATCCCCGGAACCTCCGTCAGCGACGCCTCGATCTCGTCGTCGGTCATGCGCGCGAACGACTTGTCGCTCAACCGTCCATCGACGAAGCGTTCCGCGAGCGCCCGGAGGGTGGCGCCCTTGCGGTTGGACATGCCACTCGCACGAAGCTCCGCAGGGTCGGCCGCAAGCAGCTCCTGTGCTGACGGCATGTGCCCCCCGAACCGTTCGTCGATCAGCTCCCGCATGCCAGGGTCGACCTGCCGAAGGAATTCTCGCGCTGTCGGATCAGCGGCGGCGGAACCGCCCGGTCGCTTGCGCCCGCGCCCGGCGCGTTTCGCTCGCGGGGCGCCGGCCACAGCACCGACATCGGATTTCGGGGTCATCCCTTGAGCAATGGTCGCACAAGCCGCAGGATTGCCCCGACCCAGGTGAGCCGGCCTCGCCGGATGGTGGTGATTTCAGGTCATGCGCCGATAGCGCCACACGGACAGCGTGATGAATACGGCCAGGAGGCCGGCGATCCAGGCGATTGCGCCGCCGAGGGAGGATGGTGTTCCGGGGACGAGGGCCAGGGAACGCGCGGCGTTCGCGGCTAGGGTGACCGGGCTGACCTTCGCGATCGTTTGCAGCCAGCTCGGCAGGGTCGAGACGGGCACGAACACGGAGCTCGCGAACACGAGCGGGAACAGGACCACGAAGCCGGCTGTTTGAGCTGCCTCGGCGCCGCGGACGGTCAGGGCCACGAAGGCGAAGATCCAGCTGAGCGCGAGACCGAACGCGCTGACGAGCGCTATGCAGCCGAGTGCCTGGGCGACGCCGGCCTGGAAGCGGAACCCGATGATGTAGCCGACGAGGATCATCAGCACGATGATCAGGACATTGCGGACCAGGTCGGCCGCGGTCCGGCCAACCAGCACCGCGGACCGTGCCATCGGCATCGACCGGAAGCGGTCGATCACGCCGAGCTTCAGGTCCTCGGATAGACCGACCGCCGTCTGGCTGGCGCGGAACGTCACCGACTGGACGAGGATGCCGGGCAGCAGATAGTCGATGTAGCTCACGCCCGGAGGCAGCGAGTGACTGATCGCGCCGCCGAACACGTACGTGAACAGCAGCACGAACATGATCGGCTGGATCGTCGAGAAGATCAGCAGGTCCGGTTGGCGGACGAAGTGGCGCAGATTGCGACCGGTGACAACGTTCGCGTCGGTGAAGTCCCCGCGGAGCTCGCGCGCCGTTAGGCGCCGCCATCGCGGCGGGCGTCTCGGCACCGGACGCGGCGCGGAAGGAGAACGGGCGGGAGGAGCGGCGGCGGCAGCCGCGCGGGCCCGTTTCGGCTGCCCGTTGCCACCCGCGACTTCAGCCCCCGCCCCGTTCTCGCTCGGCGGCGCGCCCGTCAACTGCAGAAACACGTCATCCAGCGTCGGCCGGCGCAGCCCGAGATCGCTCACCCCGATTCCCGCCTTGCGCAGCGCGGAGGCCGCATCCTCGATCATCTCAAGCCCGTCCCGCGGGGCCGGAAGCGTCAGCTGCGCGAGCCGCTCGCCAGGCTCCGGCGGACCACAACCAATCCCGGCCAACGCCGCCCGGGCCTTGTCCCGTTCCTCCGCGCGCACCAGCTCGAGTTCCAGGATCTGCCCGCCGACCCGGTCCTTGAGCTCGTTTCCGGTCCCCTGCGCGATCACCCGACCGTGATCGATCACCGCGATCTGCTCGGCGAGCTGATCTGCCTCCTCGAGGTACTGGGTAGTCAGCAGAAGCGTCGTCCCCTCGCGGACGAGCTCGCGCACGACCGACCAAATCTCAATGCGGCTACGCGGATCCAGCCCGGTCGTCGGCTCGTCCAAGAACAGCACACGCGGGCGGGTCAAAAGACTCGACGCCAGGTCCAGACGACGGCGCATCCCACCCGAGTACGTCCGAGCCGGTCGGTCGGCGGCGTCGGCCAGATCGAAACGCTCGAGCAGCTCGTCCGCCCGCGCGCGAGCATCCGCGGCCGATAAGTCAAACAGTCGCCCGAACATCTGAAGGTTCTCCCGGCCGGTCAGAATCTCATCGACCGCGGCAAACTGACCGGTCAGCCCCAGAAGCTCCCGCACGCCCGCGGCATCGTGGACGACATCGCGGCCAAACACCTCAGCCCGCCCCGCATCAGGGGACAGCAGCGTCGCCAGCACCCGAACCAGCGTCGTCTTCCCCGCACCGTTCGGCCCCAGCAACCCAAACACCGTGGCCTCCTCCACGTCCAGATCAACCCCGGCAAGCGCCGTCGTCTTCCCGAACCGCTTGACCACACCCTCGACATGGACCGCCGAATCAGCCATCACTCACTCTCGGATTATGGGGCGACCTGATCGCGGGCAGCGAATCGTGTCCGTCGGTCGGTAACTCGACATACGGATCGTCGCCGCGGCAAGGGTGATCTGTAATCGCCGGATCCCAGTGATCCAGCGATCGCCGCCGGATCACTGCGATCCGGTGATGCCTCCTCACCTCCCTGGGGCCAAAACTAATCGTGGCCAACCCAACGAAGGGAGATCCTCCGTGAGCACCGAGCAGCAAGAAACCGTCGACGCAATCCTGCGACAGTCTGCCCTCCCCGTCGACAGCGACGTAAACGAGCAACGGCAACTGTTCCGAGCGGCGGCATCGGCGCAGCCGCTGCCTCCCGACGTGACCGTGACCGCGGCCGTGCTGGGCGGTGTCCGAACTGCTGAGATCACCATCGACGGAATCGAACCTCGCCACGTTGTTCTGTACTTCCACGGCGGCGTGTACGTGATATCGGACGCCTTCCTCGCCGCTGGCCTGGCTTCGCAGGTCGGTCGGCGGACGGAGGCCAAGGTCATCTCCGTCGACTACCGGCTCGCTCCCGAACACCCGTATCCGGCAGCGGTCGACGACGCTCTCGCGGCCTATGAAGCCCTGCTGGACAACGGCGTCGCCCCTTCGGACATCGTCTTCGCGGGAGAGTCCGCCGGCGGCGGTCTGGCGATCGCCACCCTGGTCAACGCCCGCGATCACGGGCTGGCCCTGCCGGCCGCGGCGTTCGTCATGTCACCGTACGTCGATCTGACTCTCGCTGGGGAGACCATGGATACCAAGCGCGACGCCGACCCGCTGCTCAGCCGGGAACTGCTCGAACCCCGGGTCGCCGACTATACGCAGGGACAAGACGCCGCAGTTGGCCTGATCAGTCCCATATTCGCCGACCTGTCCAACCTGCCGCCCCTGATCATCCAGGCGGGTAGTCACGAGGTTCTCCTCGATGACGCCGTTCGCCTTGCGCGACAGGCCGCCACCGCCGATGTCGAGGTCACGCTCGAGATCATCCCTGGAGTGCCGCACGTCTTCCAGGGCTTTTCCGCGATGCTTGACGAAGCGGGCGCTGCTCTGGACAGAGCCGGACGGCTCCTGTTGGCGCATCTCGCCGGCGCGGACCGCGTCATCGCATAGCGAGCGGATCGTGAAGAGCTGATCCGCGAGCGCGGCAGGCATGCCGACGACGGAGCGCGGGGATCACGCGCAGCAGCCAATCTCAGAAGACGATTCGGTTGCCCCCGGCCTGCTCGACCGGCAAGACCTCGTCCACGTCCTGGATCTCGCGCTGGCCAAACGGGTGACGGTGATCTCGGCGCCGCCGGGAAGTGGGAAGACCTCGCTGCTCCGAACATGGTCTCGCCGTTCAGCGAGCCTCCGCCGGGTCGCGTTCGTATCCGTGGAGCGCGACCAGCAGGACGCTCAGCGCTTCTGGGCCGCCGTCCTTGACGCGGTCCGCGGATCCGCGCGCTCGGTCGATCCCGCGGCGCAACCTGCTGCGGCCGCTGGCCTCAACGCTGACCAGCTGGTCGACAGAGTCCTGTCGGAGCTCTCCGACCAAGTCGAACCTGGCGTGCTGATCATCGACGATCTCCACGAGCTCAAATCGGCCGAGGCCCTCTCGCAACTCGAGCATCTGCTCGCGGTTCTACCGAGCCGTGCGCGTGTGGTGCTGTCATCCCGTCGGGACCCACCGATCCGGCTGCACCAGCTAAGGCTCGCCGACCAGGTCGCCGAGATCCGGGCCGCCGACCTCCGCTTCACGGAGAGCGAAGCGCGCGCACTGCTCGCCGGGTCCAGGATCGGTTTGGCGGATTCCGGGGTGGCCGCGTTGTACGAGCGCACGGAGGGCTGGGCGGCCGGCCTGCGTCTCGCGGTCATCTCGCTGAGCGGTCATTCGGATCCCGAGCGGTTCGTGGCCGAGTTCTCCGGCACCGACAGGGCGATCGGGGAATACCTGATGGCCGAGATGCTCGAGCGCCAGCCGAGCGAAGTGCGGAGCATGCTGCTGCGAACCTCACTGATCGACCGGGTCAACGGCGAGCTCGCCGACCTGCTGGCAGGCCGCTCGGGCTCCGAGCAGACGCTGCTCGCGCTGGAGGAGGCCAACGCGTTCGTCGTCTCGCTGGATCCGCAGCGCACGTGGTTTCGCTACCACCACCTTCTGGCGGATTTCCTGCGCCTCGAGCTCCGCCGAAGGTCGGCCGACGAAATTCCTGACCTCCATCGTCGTGCCGCCCGGTGGTTCGCCGACCACGGCGAGACCGTCGAGGCCGTGCGACATCTGCTCGCGGCCGGCGACTGGCCGGACGCGGCGCGGCTGCTCTCGGACCACCTGTTCAGTTTGATGCTCGACGGACAAGAGGGAGCGATCGCCATGCTGCTGCGGGCGTTCCCCGGCGGGGTCTCGGCCGATGATCCCGAGCTGGCTTTGGCGCGGGCGGCGGTTCAGCTGGAGCAGGGTCGATTGGAGGAAACGGCTGCTCAGCTGGCGTTGGCCGAGTCCCACGCCCAGACCGCCCCGCCCGCCCGCGGCCGGCGCTTCGCGGTGGCGAGCGCATCGTTGCGATTGGCGCTGGCCCGCCGCAGCGGTCAGTTCGCCGAAGTGGCGGAGCAGGTGGACGCGGTTGATGCGTCGATCGCAGACAGATCGTGCCCGAGGGGAACTGAGCTGCGCGGGGTCGCGCTGATGAATCTCGGGATCGTGGAGACGTGGTCTCGGCGATTCGACGACGCCGAACGGCACCTTTCCGAGGGCGCTGCGCTCGCCCAGGCGATCGGCCGGCCCTACCTCGAGGTCTCATGTCGCGCTCACGAAGTCTTCCCGACAAGGCGCGTCTCGCTCGCGAGCGCGCGCGAACGGGGGCTTCAGGCAATAGCCCTGGCGGAACGCCACGGCTTGGGCGATCGGCCAATACTCGCGCCTGCCTTTGGCGCGGTCGCCTTCTGGGCGATCTGGATGGGAGAATTCGACGAAGGAGAGCGCGCGCTGCGCCGCGCCTGGGAGGTCGCCGAGCCACGAATTGACCCGACAGCAGCGGTGCTGCTGCACATGGTGACGGGCCAGTCGCACGCCGCCCGCGGGCAGCATCAAGCGGCGCTCGAAGGATTCGCCGCGGGAGCGCGGGCGCAGTCGCTACTGACCGGTGTACACGCTTTCGCGACGCCGGTCGTCGGCTGGCTCGCGGCCACGCAGGCTCGGCTCGGGATGGCGGATGAGGCGCGCGAAACGCTGGCCGGATTCTCTGCCGATCCCGGTCCCATTGGTTTCATTCACAACGCGCGAGCAGTGATCTGCATGGCGGAGGGAGACCCCGCCGGTGCACTCGGCGTCCTTCGAGACGTTCCGGACGCCACGCCCCCAACCGGCCCCGCGTTCACGCTCGTTGAAACGCATCTGCTCGCCGGCCTCGCGCATCTGGAGCTGGGTGACCGGCACGCGGCAGAGGCCGCGACCGAAGCCGCGCTCCGGGCCGCCGAGCCAGACCGGCTGATCTTCCCGTTCGTCATGACCGGGGCCGGGGACCTGGTCGACGCGCTCCCGCGCCACGAAACGGCTCACGGGGCCCTGCTCGCCGACATCGCTGAACTATTGCGAGGCGAACCAGTCCCGAGCGTCGATCCGGAGCGCCTATCGCAACCGGCGGAGCTCACCCCGAGCGAGCTCCGCGTGCTCCGCTACCTGCCGACAAACCTGACGCGGCCCGAGATCGCAAGGGAGCTCTACATCACCCTCAACACGGTCAACACCCACATTCGCAACATCTACACCAAGCTCGGCACCCGTGATCGCTCCACCACCGTCGGCCGGGCACGCGAGCTCAGGCTTCTATCAACCGGGCGCACCTGACGAGTTCGAATGATCTGGGGCCGCTGATCGCGGCGACCGAGCTCGGCTCGAGCCGCCGCGACCTCGCGGCTATCAGTTTGCAAGGGTCCCGTCGAAATCGATCGTGGCGTGCGTCCCGTCGCAGAACGGCTTGTTCGACGACCCTCCGCAGCGGCACATCGACATCGGGTCGGGATGGTCGATCACACGGCCGTCGGGAGCAGTCAGAACGACCGGGCCCGAGACGATGTAGGGACCGTTCTCGCTGGGGGTGACGGTGACGTCCGGCATGGCCTGTCTCCTTTGCTAGGCGATCTTGATGGTGTTGGCGAGCGGGAGATAACGGATTCGGGTGCCGGTCAGTGCTGCGATCGCGTTCGCGAGGGCCGGCGCGACGGAGGGGACCGAGACCTCGCCGACACCGGTAGGCGGTTCCGTCGATTCGATCAGGTGCACCTCGATCTCCGGAACGGAGCGCATCCGCACGATCGGGTAGCGGTCGAAGCTCTGGGTGACGATCTCGCCGCCGTCGCCGAGCACCACCTCACCCCACGCCGCGGCGCTGAGCCCGAACAGGAGACCGCCTTCGACCTGAGCGCGGACCAGATCCGGGTTGATCGTGATGCCGCAGTCGAGCACGAATACGATCCGATCGACCTGCACACGCCCGCGGCCATCTAGCGAGACCTCGGTCACGTTGGCGCTGTGACTGAGGAAACTCGAGCACGTGATCCCGCGCGCGCGGCCTTCCGGTGGTGGCACGGTCCATCCGGCGATGTCAGCCGCGAGCTCGAGCGCACGGAGCGTCCGTGGGCTGTCCGCGAGCAGGTCGCGGCGCAGGTCGACGGGGTCGCGGCCGGCCGCGAGTGCGAGCTCGTCTATTGCCGACTCCCGCGCGAACTCGGTGTGCGAGTTGCCGACCGAGCGCCACACCATCGTCGGGACCCCGGACTCGAAGTTGGTCGATTCGAGCTTGAAGTTCTTGAACGAATACGGAGGGTCGGCGGCGCCGGTCGTCGTGAAGAAGTCGACCCCGTTCGTGAACATCGCATCCCGCACGAACGGCAGGTTCACCGATGTCGGTTCGGCGACGATCTGGTGGTGATAGGCGGTGACCCGCCCGTTGGAGTCGGCTCCGGCGCGCACGCGGTGCACTGCCATTGCCCGGTAGCGGCCGCTCTTGAAATCCTCTTCGCGCAGCGACTGGAGCTTGATCGGATACCTCCAGTCGAGTGCCCGAGCGACCTCCACGGCCTCGGCCGTGGGGTCGCGGCCCGAGCTCGAATGCAGCCCGAACGATCCCCCGGCGAAGGTGACGTGAACCTCGACGCGCTCCTTGTCGATCCCGGCCGCGTCCGAGGCCGCCATCCGGGTGTATTCCGGCGATTCGGTGCTCGCCCATACTTCGAGCACTCCGTCGTCGCGCATCCGACACGCCGCGTTGTTTGGCTCCATCGTGGCGTGGGCGACATACGGCAGGGCGTAGGTCGCTTCGACAACCGTCGGTGCGTCCGCGAGCGCCGCCTCTGTACTGCCGTCGTCGCGCGCGACCACCGCCCGCTCGCCCGATTCCAGCAACCGGACATGCTCGGCCAGTAGCTCGGCGGAGCTGCGCCGCTCGGCGTCAGAGTCATCCCACTCCACGGTCAAGGCGCGGAGTCCTCGCTGCGCGTCCGCGACCGTCTCGGCGACCACGGCAACGCCGTCCTCGATCTTCACGACCGCCGCGACGCCCGGCTCTGACAGCGCCGCCTCGTCGTCCACGGCCGCGACCGTGGCGCCGAACCGGGGCGGGTGGAGCACGACCGCAGTCAGGATCCCGGGCACACTGACGTCAATCGTGAAACGAGTGGTGCCGAGGATCTTCGGCACGGAGTCCACGCGGAGCCGGGCACCTCCGATCAGCGTGTAGTCGGATATGTCCTTGGGCTCAACACCGTCTGGGACCGGCAGCCGCTCCGCGCGCGCGGCAAGCTCTCCGAACGTCGCCTCCTGGCCGCTCGCGTGGCGTACGACGCCGCGCTCGAATATGACCTCGTCGGCGGGCACATCCCAAAGCTCCGCCGCCGCGGCCGCGAGCCGGGCTCGCGCCTGCGCGGCTACCGTGCGGTAGCGGATCCAGAAGCCCTTGGTTGAGTTGGAGGCTCCGGTGATCTGGAGCGCGCCCCCGGCGTCAGGATTGCCGTACACGTCCTTCGGCGGGCCGCCTCCGTTGGCCGCGTTGACAACCACGACCGAATCGAACTCGGCATCGAGCTCCTCGGCGACGATCGTGGCCAGCCCGGTGTGGATCCCCTGGCCCATCTCAATCTGGCTCGAGTACGCGACGATCGTCCCGTCCTGGTGGATCCGGATGTATGGATGAACCGGATCTGCCAGCTCATCCGGCGTCAGTCGACGCACCTCGAGCTCGGGCGGAGCGACGAGCGGCCCCGGATCATCGCCCGCCGCGAGTGTGCCGGCGGCCTTCTGAATGGCCGCCCGGATCCGGGGATAGGTGCCGCAGCGGCATAGGTTCCCGCTCATCCACTGGTCGATCTTCGCGTCGTCAGGGGCAGGGTTCGACTCGAGCAGCGACACCGCCGCCAGCGTTTGCCCGGGCTGGCAGTAACCGCACTGCACGACGTTGCCGCGGTGCCAGGCATCGCGAACCGCGTCGACCACGGGACCCGCCGCCCCCTCGATCGTCGTGATCGACTTCTCGACGGCTTGCTCCGTCGCGGTCTGGCACGATTTCGTGTTACGTCCGTCGATTAGCACCGTGCAGGCCGCGCAGAAGCCGGCTCCGCAGCCGAACTTCGTGCCGGGCAATCCGAGGACATCGCGGAGCACCCATAGCAACGGGGTCTTCGCGTGTCGGTCGTCAACCTCGACCTCGGCGCCGTTGACGACAAGCTTCATCTCAGACCTCCCTCGAGCAGAACCTGTGGGTGCTGTTGCATCGGCCGCAGGTTCGCCCCCACCCAGGTGAGGTGTCCTCACTGGATGATGGTGATTGTTCGGCGACCCGCTGGACGCACCCGGTCCGGCGTAGTCCTACGGAACCAGAGCCGGCTCTCGGGACTCCGCGCCGCGTGCGACGGCCGCGCCATCCGCGGTCTCGGCTTGGTCGCAATTGCCGATCGCGTGTCGTGCCAGCGCGGTTATGGTCGTCGCGGTGCGGGCTTCGCATTGGCTGGGCAGGATCAGCAGCGCGACCAGGATGCCCACGCCAAAGACTCCGGCGGCCCACCAGAACGCGGTCGTGTCGCCGTGGACCTGCGCGGCAGAAGCAAGGCCTTGGACGCCGGGGTGGCTGGTCAGGTAGCTGGCGACGGCGGTGGCGTAGATCGTCGAGAGCAGCGAGGTGCCGACCGAGCCGCCGATCTGCTGGGACGTGTTGACCATGGCGGAGGCGATGCCCGCTTCGTTTGGCGCCACGCCGAGCGTCGCGGATGAGAACGTCGGCGCGAAGATGCAGCCCATCCCGACGCCGGTGATGAGCAGGCCCGGCAGGACGGCGCTGGCGTAGCTGGAGGTGGGCGTCAGCTGGGCGAACAAGACCATGGCGATCGCCCCGAGCGCCATCCCGAGAAGCACCAGCGGTTTGACGCCGGTGCGCTGGATCACGCGGGTCTGGACGGTCGTTGAGGTGATGACCAGCACGACGGTCAGGGGCAGGAACGCCAGGCCGGTTTTAAGCGGCGAGAACCTCAGGGTCAGCTGCATGAAGTAGGTGAGGAACAGGAACACCGCGAAGATCCCGGCCCCGGTCACGAAGAGCGACGCCTGCGACCCTCCGCGAGCCCGGTCCCACACGATGTGCAACGGCAGCAGCGGGTGCTTGACGCGACGCTCGATCAGCACAAACGTGGTTAGGAGCACAGGGCTGGCGATGAGCGCGACGACGGTCGCCGTGGCTCCCCACCCGTGCGCCTCGGCGTTAGAGAAGCCGTACACGAGCGCGAACAGCCCTAACGTCCAGGTGATCACGCCCGGAATGTCGATCCGGGCCCGGTCGGGGTCGCCGTGGTTGACCAACAGGCCCAACGCCACGATCGTGGTAGGCACGGCGATCACCAGATTGACATAGAAGCACCACCGCCACGAGAGCACCTGCGTCAACACACCCCCGAGCAGAAGTCCAACCGCTCCGGCGCCGCCGGCGACCGCGCCGAAGATCCCGAACGCTCGCTGCCAGTCCTCAGTCCCCGCGAACGTCACCGTCAAGAGCGACAGCGCCGAAGGAGCCAGCAATGCGCCGAACACCCCCTGCGTCGCCCGCGCGGCGACGAGCAGGCCGAACGACTGCGCCAGCCCACCGACCGCCGACGCCCCCGAGAACCCCACCAACCCAGCAATCAGCGTCCATTTGCGGCCGAACAGATCGCCCACCTTGCCGCCCACGAGCAGCAAGCTGCCGAACGCCAACGCGTACGCGGTGACGACCCATTGCCGGCTGTCGTTAGAGAAATGCAGCGCCCGCTGCGCCGACGGCAAGGCGACGGTCACGATCGTCGCGTCCAGTACCACCATCAGCTGCGCGACGCTCAGCAGGGCGAGAACCGCCCAGCGATTAGGCTCACGAACGGTTTGGGTTGGCATGAAGGCTCGACTTTCGGTTGGCGATGTGGGCTTAGGCTCACACGCCGCCGGGTGAACGGTCATCGTCGGATCCAGGCGATATCGGGCCCCCCCGGATCCGTCGGAGCTCCAGCAGCTCGAGGCCGAGCGCTTCGATCTGCCCGAGGACGCCAAACACAGCGGAGCGGTCCTCGAGTAAGCCGGTGAGCACCGTCTCGCCGCTTTCCGTCTCACACACCATTGAGGGGAAGGCGGACAGGGCAGTGGCTCCCAGCCGGCCCCTTATCCGGATCGTGTACAAGCCCGGCGGTGTCTCCACAGAATCATCCTCCAGCGCGACCTAGTGAGCCGGCGACGCCGGAATCTGGTGATTGTCCACGCGACGACGCTCGCGCCCCTCCGGCGGTCTTCAGGAGCGGCCGGTTGAGAGAAGCCGCAGATCGCGTGCTCGTTGCACGGCGGAAGAGCGATCACGGGCACCGAGCTTGGCGTAGACGTTGCGGATGTGAGTGTTGACCGTGTTGATGGACACGTAGAGCTCTTGCGCGATCTCGGGCCGTGTCAGGTTTGTCGGCAGGTATCGCAGTACGCGGAGTTCGCTCGGGCTGAGTCCGTCCGGCTGCATTAGCCGCTCTCGGTCGACGCCCGGGATCAGTTCGCCTCTCAGCAGGTCAACGACGTCGCCGAGGAGGGCGCGATGCGCCGTTTCGTGTCGTGGTAGCGCGTCGAGCAGTTCCGCGGCCTGGGTCATTGCAAACGGGAAGATCAGCCGGTCCGGCTCCGCGGCCGCGAGCGCCGCCTCGGCTGCGGCAGCTGCCGCGCGTCGGTCACCCAGCTCCAGATGCGCGAGGCCGGCGAGCAGATGCGACTCGACGACCGTGAACGCGGGGACGATCGGGGGCGTCACGTCCAGCACTTCCGGGAGCACGTCCAGCGCCCCCGCGGGGTCTCCATCCGCCATGCAGATGACCGCGCTCGCGTTGTAGATGTCGCCCATCCTCGCGGGTTCGGCCGAGAATCGCGAGAGCGTTGCCCGGGCGTCATCCGTCCTCCCGAGACGCGCCTGCGTGGCCGCGAGCCAGCCCGTGATCCTCGATGCGAGAGCGTGCACACCGGTGAGCAGCAACTCCGCCCGCTCCGCCGCAGCGAATGCTTGCAGCGCCGCTTCATGCTCCTCGCGCCCGGCGTGCAACATGCCCGTCGCGGCGTGCAGAAGCACCGCGCCAGCCGAATCAATCCGTGCCTCCGCAATGTCCCAGGCGCGGCGTAGATAGCGCTCTGCCTCGTCGAACTCGCCCACCCAGATCGCCATCCCTCCCAACGCCCCGAGCGCCGGCGCGAGGATCGGCCGATCGTCCAAGCCGTGACGCTCGGCCAGGGCGAGCGCCTGACGGCCGCGCTCGCGCGCGGTCGCGACCGAGACAAGCTTTGACGGGAACCCTAGATACGCGCGGCACGAGACCTCCAGGTAGGGTCCGCCGATCGTTCGGGCAAGCGCCGCTCCCTCCGAGAGGTGCCGCTCCGCGTCGGCGACGCGCCCGGTCCAGGTCTCCACGATCCCGAGGTTCAGCAGCGCCACCGCGCGCAGCTCATTACCCATCGCGAGCTGTTCGTTCGATTCGTTCGAGATCGAGGCATCGAGCAGGTTCACCTGCTCGATTACTTCGGTGAACTGACCGTTACGCCGCGCCAGCGCCAGACGCAGAGACGCGGTCGCCACCGCGAGGCGGCGACGGCGGGCCGGCGGGGCGCTCTGGATGTGGTTCTCGGCCAGCGCCAGCTGAGCAGCTACATCCTCCAGCCGTCCATGGTTCAGCTCGGCGGCTGCATGAGCCAGCGCGAGATCAGGATGGTCGGCGGATGCCCCCTCGGGAAACGCCTCCAGGACCGCGTCGATCGTTCCCGCTTCCCCGTCTAGCACCCATCTAAACGAGTGGTCTGCGACCAGCCTGGCCGCGACCGCCCAGTCGCCCGCGGCGAGCGTGTGTCGCACGGCGTCGACGACGTCGCCGCGGTCGGTAAACCACCGCGCGGCCCGGCGGTGGAGATCCGAAACCTCCTCAGCCAAGGTTCGGCGCAGCTCCAGGCGCAGGAAGTCGGCGAGGAGCTGGTGGTAGCGAAACCAGGTGCGCTCAGCGTCCAGCGACACCACGAACGCATTCGCGTCCTCCAGTTCGAGCAGCATCTGCTCCGAGCCCGAGCGGCCGGTCAGGACGTCGGCGAGCTCGCCGTTCAGTCGGTCGACGAGCGACGTTCGCAACAACATGCTCTGAACTTCGCTCGGCTGGCGCTCGAGCATCTCGGCCATCAGGTACTCGCCAATCGCCCTGTCGGTGCCGGAGAACTCGGCCACGAACCGCTCGGGATCCGAATGACCGCTCAGCGAGATCACCGCGAGACGCAGGCCAGCCGCCCAACCCTCTGTCCGCTGACACAACGCCGCAGCCCCGGCGTCGGACAAGCCGATCCCGGACGCAGCCAGCAACTCGCGCGTCTCGCTCTGGGTGAACCGCAGATCGCCGGCGCGGATCTCGGCGAGCTCGTCGGCTAGCCTGAGCTGGTGCAGCCGGATCGCTGGATCCCGGCGAGATGACAGCACCAGGCGCGCAGAGCTAGGCAGCGCCGAAAGCAAACGCTCGAGCTGCGTAAGGGCGTCGGCCGATTTGAGCTCGTGGAGATCGTCGATGATCAGCACGCCAGGTTCGAGTTGATCGGAGAGCTCCGACAGGACTCTGTCGACCAGCTGGCCAGCGTCGAGGCCAGCGGCCGCAGCAGGTTGCGCCGCGGGATCGACCGAGCGCGCGGATCCGCCGACCGCGTCAAGGACGGCGGCCCAGAAGCGCTGAGCGTCCTGCTGGTCGCGGTCGACGGATACAAACGCGACCGGACCAAGGATGGTCGAGCGGCGAGCCCACGCGCGCAAGAGGGAGGTCTTCCCACTTCCCGGCGGCGCTGAAATCACAGTCACCCGTTTGGCCAGCGCGAGATCGAGCAGCTCGAGGAGGTCATTCCGGTCGAGCAGGCCGCGGGCGACGGTGACGTCTCGTGAGGTCGTCGCCTGCTCGAGATGCGGTCCACGCGGCTTCGTCGCCAAGCTGCTCATGCCGTCCCAACGGTCGGGTGCTTCGAGTATACTAGTCAATCAATCACTCGTTTGACAAGTTTGCATCGCCTCAGAATTGCTCCATCTCGGTCGAGTCCGACCGCCGCGATCCCTGGATCCTCGTCACCGGAGCCTGACGCTGTCGCCGAGCGTTCGCATCCTCGAATCCTTAGTCAACGCCTGAGCGTCGCCTCGGTCATGCTTAGGCAGGGATGAGCGAAGGGTCGCGGCAGATTCTTGCGTCAGGCAGGCAGCTTCTCGGGCGCGAACGGGAGCGCGAGGTGCTCGACGGCCTGCTGGACGGCGTGCGCAGCGGCCGTGGCGGAGTACTGATCATGCATGGAGAAGCCGGAGTCGGCAAGACGGCCCTTCTGCAGTATGCGGCCGCGTCTGGACGCGAATTCCGGATCGTGGAGACGTCGGGAGTCGAGGCGGAGATGGAGCTCCCGTTCGCGGCGGTTCAGCAGCTTTGTTCTCCCTTCTTTGGGCTCATGGCGCGCCTCCCAAGCCCCCAGCGCGACGCGCTGGGCGTCGCGTTCGGCCTGGTTGGGGGTCCCGCCCACCCCGCACCGAATCGGTTCCTGGTCGGCCTGGCGGTCCTCGGCCTGCTGGCCGACGCCGCCGAGGAGCAGCCACTCGTGTGTCTCATCGATGACGCGCAATGGCTCGACAGCGCGTCCGCGGGGACCCTTGCCTTTGTGGCGCGGCGTCTGTTGGCGGAGAAGATCGCGCTCGTGTTCGCAGCACGAGAGCTGGGCGAGGCGCTGACCGGTCTGCCGGAGCTAGACGTTGGACCCTTGGATCGTCGTGATGCACGGGTGCTGCTGGAGTCGGTCCTGCCCGCTCCGCTGGATGAACGTGTCCTGGAGCGGATCGTTGCCGAGACCCACGGGAACCCGCTGGCCCTATTGGAGCTCCCCCGCGGGTTGAGTCCGAGCCAGCTCGCGGGCGGCTTTGGCTTGGTTCAGGCCATGCCCGTTTCGGCCGGCGTCGAGGCGAGCTTTGCGCGACGGCTGGCAAGGCTTCCTGAGGATGCGCGCCGCTTGCTGCTCGTAGCAGCGGCAGACCCGGTCGGCGATCCGACGCTGGTGTGGCGCGCAGCCGAGCGGCTCGGCATTCCGGAGTCGGCTGCGAACACCGCCGAATCGGAGGACTTGTTGGTCCTCTCCCCGCGCGTGGCGTTCCGCCACCCGCTGGTTCGCTCGGCCATCTACCGGGCATCCGACGCTGACGAGCGGCGCGAGGTCCACCGCGCGCTCGCGGAAGCGACAGATCCACGAACCGACCCCGACCGGCGCGCCTGGCACCGGGCGCAGGCGACGTCGGTCCCCGATGAGGACGTCGCTTCGGAATTGGAGCATTCCGCAGCCCGGGCCCAGGCGCGTGGGGGTTTCGCGGCCGCGGCGGCCTTCCTCGAGCGCGCGGTCGCGCTCTCGCCCGAACCCTCGCGCCGCGCCCGCCGCGCCCTGGCGGCTGCGGAGACGAAGTTCCAGTCCGGCGCCCTCGGCGATGCCCTCGATCTCCTGGTGACCGCGGAGTCAGGGACCGCCATGGACGACCCCGTGCGTGCTCGCGCGCATCTGCTGCGTGCTCAGATTGCGTTCGCATCGCGGCGTGGCAGCGACGCGACCCCGCTACTCCTCTCCGCCGCACGCGAGCTCGAGCCGGTCGATCCCAGCCTGGCGCGCGCGACGTACCTGGAGGCGCTCTCGGCGGCCATGTTCGCGGGCCGGCTGGCCCGCGGCGCAGGTCTGGTGGAGGCGGGCGAGGCAGCGCTCACGGGCCCTCCGATGCCACCCGCCCCGCGTCCCCCCGATCTCCTGCTCCGCGGGTTTGCGGTCCAGACCACCGAGGGATACGCCGCCGCCGCGCCGATTTTGAAGGAGGCTTTGAGCGGCTTTTCGCGCGAGGTTGACCCGTCACCGGATGAAGCTCGATGGCTGTGGTTTGCGAGCTGGATCGCGCTGCACATGTGGGACGACGTGACCTGGAGCGTGCTCTCGACGCGACAGCTCGAGCTCGTGCGGCGAACGGGGGCGCTCTCCGCACTCCCGTTTGTCCTCGCGAATCGGAGCAGTGTTTATGCCTTCTTGGGGGACCTGAGAACGGCGGCCCTGCTGGAGGAGGAGCTGAGCGCGGTGACTGACGCAACCGGTATTGCAGGCATTTCCTACGGTCGCCTGTCGATTGCTGCTGTGCGCGGGCGCGACGCCGAATTCTCGGAGCTGGTACGAATCGCGGTCGAGGAGGCGCGCACGCGAGGAGAGGGGGTAGCCCTGACGGTCGCCGAGTTCCTGACCGGAACCCTCTACAACGGCCTAGGCCGCTACGACGCGGCGCTGGCCGCGACCCTACCCGCCGAGCGTTTTTACATGGAAGGCCCCGCCATATGGGCGCTCACGGAGCTGATCGAGGCGGCCGTTCGATCAGGCCAGCCCGAGCGTGCGCATCGCGCGTTTGAGCGGGTCCAAGCTACGACTCGCGCCGCCGGCACCGACTGGGCACTGGGTATCGAGGCACGCATGCGCGCACTGCTCAGCGACGGCGATGAGGCCGAGAGCCACTACAGAGAAGCGATTACACGCCTGCGTCGCACGAGCATCCGCGTGCAGCTTGCCCGCGCACACCTCCTTTACGGCGAGTGGCTGCGGCGCGAGCGCCGACGCATGGACGCTCGCGAGGAGCTCCGGACCGCGCACGAGCTCTTCAGGGACTTTGGGGTCGAGGCGTTCGCGGAGCGCGCGCGAGTCGAGCTCGAAGCGACGGGTGAGCGGGCCTGCAAACGGACCGCCGAGACGCTGGACCAGCTCACGCCGCAGGAGACCCAAATCGGCCGCCTTGCCGCGGAGGGCCACACGAATCGAGAGATCGCAGCCCGGCTGTTCATCAGCACGAGCACCGTGGAGTACCACCTGCGTAAGGCGTTCCGCAAGCTCGGCGTCAAGTCGCGCACGCAACTCGAAGGCAAGCTGTCGTAGTCCCCGGGTGACCGTCGGGCCGCGCGGTTCGCGATGGCGTCACCGCTGCCCAATCACCAGGATCCGGCGAGGACACGTCACCTGCGCGCACGTGACCATCGGTGGCGAGTTATCGACCCGAGGAGGAGAGATCCATGTCCGGCATCGGCAACGGGCGCGCCGGTCGCGCTGATGTAGTCATCGTGGGAGGAGGCTCGGCGGGCGCCGTGCTCGCCGCCCGTCTGAGCGAAGATCCGACCCGCTCGGTTCTGCTGGTCGAGGCTGGAACGGCCTACGGCGTCGACGGCTACCCCAATGACCTACTGGACGCCGCGCGCGTGCCCGCCAACCCCGAGCATGAGTGGGGCTTCACGGCCCGGGGTTCAGCCACCTCGCCGCAGATCGATGCCGCGCGCGCCAAGGTGCTCGGCGGCTGCTCCGCCCACAACGCCACGGTGGCGATGCGCGCACGGCCGAGGGACATCCGCGATTGGCAACTCCACGGCCTTGACGACTGGACGATCGAGGACGTCGACGCCACCTTCAGAGAGATGGAGAACACGCCTGACGGGGACGACGCCCACCACGGTCGGACCGGACCGTTCCCGATCCGCCAGCTGAATTACGACGATCTGACCACCTCGTTGCGCGGGTTCGTCGACGCGAGCGTAACCGAGGGGTACCAACGTAGCTACGACTTCAACGGCCCGGATCCGAGCGGCGTCGGTGGTTACCCGGTCAACGTGATCGACGGCGTGCGTCAGAACACCGGTTTGGTCTATCTCTCCGAGGAGGTCCGCAACCGGTCCAATCTGAAGATCTCTGGCGACGTGCTCGTCGATCGCGTCCTCTTCGATCAGCGCCGAGCGGTTGGCATCGTCACCGCAAGCGGCAGTGAGATCCCGGCCGCCCAGGTGATCCTCTCCGCGGGCTCATATGGGACGCCGTCGATCCTCCTGCGCTCTGGCGTCGGTCCGGCCGCAGACCTGGCCGAGCTTGACATCGCCGTCGTGGCTGATCTGCCCGTCGGGCAACACCTGCAGGACCAGCCGTTCTACTACAACGCGTACGCCCTGAAGACGGATGTGCTCGACATGCGGCCGGCGGTCGGCGCCTTGCTGTGGAAGCCGTCCAGCGAAGCCCGCGGGGACGAGCTGGACATCCACATTGCCGTGACGCATTTGTTCCCGCCCGAGTACAGCCCGACCGGCGGCGCGATCTCGCTGAGCGTCGCCGTCGTCAAGCCCGACTCCCGCGGGACCCTCACGCTGCGTAGCCGCGACCCGAGCGAGCAGCCCGAGATCGACTGCAACTACCTCGCCGAGCCGCGCGACGCTCGGCGGATGCTCGAAGGGGTGAAGCTCGCCCGCAGGATCGGACGCAATCCAGCGCTCGCGCAGTTCCTCGAACTCGAGATCCTGCCCGGTGACGCGGTTGGGGACGACAAGCTCGCCGAGGTCATCGCTTCCAACCTGGCCTCCTACGGCCACCCTGTCGCCACGGCGCCGATGGGCGGCCCCGAGGACCCCTGGGCGGTCGTCGACTCGCATGGCGCCGTCAAGGGGGTCGAGGGCCTTCGTGTTGTCGACGCATCGATCATGCCGGTCGTCACATCGGTGGCGCTGAACCCGACGACGATCATGATCGCCGAGCGGATCGCGGCGGCCGTCTACACGGGCCAGCCAGGGATTAGTCATCGCGGCGTTCGAGCGGCTCCAGCCGCCTGAGCGCTCACCCACGCAAGAAACAGAAAGGAACGACATGACCAACGAGGAGTTCGTCCGACAGGCATACGCCTTAGCCGAGGTCAAGGACCTTCCGGCGTGGGTGGCTTGTTTCAACCCGGACGGAGTGTTCGTCGACGAATCGGTTGGCGTCACTTACCGCGGGCCTGACGAAGTTGGAAAGCCCGTTGAGAATTACGGTACGGCGTTCTCCGACATGCATCGCGAGCTCTACGACGTCTACGTAACCGGTGGGAATGGTGGCGTGGTGGTCGCCGAGCTGGCACTGCGGGGACACACGACGGGCCACTGTGGCTTCCGCAGGGGGTCCTGCCGCCGACCGGCAACCGAATGGACGCGCCATGCTGCGACGTCTTCCGTCTCCGGAACGGAAGGATCCAGCTGTTCGACTGTTACCCGTCGGGCACGGTGATCCTCGGCCAGCTGGGCGTCCTGGGCAACCTCGATGCCGTGCTCCAGCAGCACGCCACCGTGTAACTCCCGTCGCGTCCCCGAACAAAAGGAAGCCGATGCCCAATGACTAGCCAGGCGATTCGCGACCCGCTCGCAGACCATCTCATCACCCCGCAGAACGCGGCGTTCGTGCTGATCGACTACCAGCCGTCACAGTTCGCGACGGTCCGCTCGATGGACCCGGATCTGCTCCGCGAGAACATCGTCTCGACCGTGAAGACGGCCAGAGCGTTCGGACTCCCGATCGTCCACTCCACCGTCAACGTCGCGTCCGGCCAGCAGCAGCCGACCGTACCCGAGCTCGCCGAACTGCTCGAGGACAGCCCGCCGCTTGACCGCACCACAGTCAACTCATGGGAGGACACCGAGTTCGTGCACGCCGTCCACGCGACCGGACGCCGGAAGCTGATCTTCTGCGCGTTGTGGACCGAGGTCTGCATGGCGTTCGCCGCGCTCGACGCCCTACGGGAGGGGTACGAGGTCTATCCCGTCGTGGACGCGATCGGCGGCACGTCGCCCGAGGCGCATCGCGCCGGGATCGAGCGAGTCGTCCAGGCCGGCGCGCAGCCGATCAGCTGGGTGTCTTTCGCCTGCGAGCTCCAGCGCGACTGGGCGCGCGTCGGGACCGTCCCCGCGATCATCGAGATCGTCCTCACCGATCGGCTGCTGGCGGCATGAGCCTCGTCGTCGACATTCACCATCACGTGATTCCCGACTTCTACTGGGAGGCCTCGAACGAGGGCGGGAGCGCCGCGGGAGGTATCACACCGCCGCGCTGGAGTCTCGACGGCGCGATCGCGTATCTCGACGACGCCGGGATCGACGTCGCGGTCCCATCGATCAGCACTCCCGGGGTGCACTTCGGTGACGACGCCGCGGCACGAACGCTTGCGCGCCAGGTCAACGAGTACCTCGCGGGCATCAAACACGATCGCCCGGATCGGTTCGGAGCATTCGCGGCCCTGCCGCTGCCCGACGTCGACGGGTCGCTCGAGCAAATCGCGTACGCACTCGACGTCCTCGAGCTCGACGGCGTGTCGATCTTCACCAACGCCGGCGGCAGCTATCTGGGAGATAGCCGCTTCGATCCGATCTTCACCGAGCTGGAGCGCCGCGCGGCAGTCGTGTTCGTCCACCCCACCGCGTCGCCGGATCCGATCGCGCACACCCTCGGCCTGCCCGACTCGCTGCTGGACTACCCCGTCGACACGTCGCGGGCGATCGCCAAGCTTCACTACAGCAACACCTTCGCCCGTACTCCGGACGTCAAGTACGTGTTCGTGCACGCCGGCGGAACGATCCCATTCGTGGCCTCGCGCTTCGCGATCGTCGACGAGATGGACGTTATTCCCGGGGCCGAGGAGCGTGGAGCGTTCGCGGATGTTCTCCCCCACCTCTACTGGGACACGGCCTCGGCATTCAGCGACCCGGTGCTGCACATGTTGCGATCCGTCACGGGGCTCGACACCGTTGTGTTCGGGACCGATTATCCGTACCCCCGTGACGCGATCTCGATCGGTGGCCTACGTCACGTCAAGGACACCGCTGAGCTTGACGCCAGCGAGCGCCACGCCGTTCTGGGCGGATCGGCCGCCCGGTTGATCCCGCGCCTCGGGCGAGTGGCGAGCCGGCTGTGAGGGTGCTGGACTCGTCCTGCGTCACGGCATCACCGCCGCGAGCCGCGCCGCCCGCGGCTTGAGCCGCGGCGTTCGCGACGCACCTCCCGTCTGAAGCTGATCGCGGAGGTGACCAGGACCACGATCGCGATCATTGCCGCCACGGCCAGTCCGGGACTGATCGTCAAGATGATGATCGCGGCGACGACCGCGATCGCGACGTCAGCGAGCAACACGTTGCGCCTCACAGCGGGAGCCTCCGGTAGACGCTCCGTGGCAGGTGCCGTAGAACCGCGAATATCCACCGGAGTCGGCCGGGTACCCAGATCGTTCCTGCGCGTCCGCCCAGGGCAGCCACCGTCGCCGACGCCACGGCGTCCGCCGTTGTCGAAAACGGGGCCGGCTCGAGCCCGGCGGTCATGCGGGTCTTGACGAACCCGGGACGCACGACGAGTACGCGTACCCCGCTGGATGCGATCGCGTCGGAAAGGCCCTGGGCAAGCGCGTCGAGGCCGCCCTTGGCGGCCCCGTAAATCGGGTTGGAGGCCCGGGGACGCTCGGCCGCGACCGACGACAGCAAAACAAGCGTCCCATCGCCGCGCTGCCGTAGGTGGCGAAGACACTCGAGCAGCACCGAGCCCGCCCCGAGGAAGTTCACGCGCATCACCTCGATCGCCTGGTCCGGGTCGGCGTCGAGACCGGCCTGGGCCCCGAGCACGCCGACCGCGATCACGACCATGTCGAAGCCGCCCGACGCGGCGAATGCCCGCGCGATTGCCTGGCGAGACGAATCGATGTCGTCGGCGTCGAGCAGACCGACCTCGACCGCGGCGCCGTCGAGCGAGGCGGCCGCGCTCGCGAGCCGCTCCTCGTCGCGGCCGAGCAACCACACGCGCCCGACGCGCAGCCGCCGGACGATCGCAAGCCCTATTTCGGACGTACCCCCGACCAGTAGCGCGTCGCTCACAACAGACCCGCCCGGCGAGCGAGGTCCGAGCACCACACCCGTTCGGGGTCGACGCGCTCGCGCGCGGCGCGCCATTCTCTGAGGCGGGGGTACATCGCGCGCACCATTTCCGGGCGCAGCCGGGCGTCCTTCGACAGATAAACGCGCCCGCCCGCCTCCGCGACCGCGCGATCGAAGCCCCGGAGCAGTGGCTCGAGTCCCGGCGCTGCCCGCGGTATGTCGAGCGCCAGCGTCCACCCCGCGAGCGGAAACGAGAGCGGCGCGCCGTTGGCGGGACCGAAATCCTTCAGCACAGCGAGGTAGCAGGGCACTCCCCCCCGGCGCAGCCCTCCGATGACTGTCTCGAGGACGTGCTCGGAGCCGGTCGGCACGACGAGCTGGTACTGGAGGAAACCGCTCGGGCCGTAGAGGCGCGGCCAAGCGTCGAGCGAGTCGAGCGGGAACATGTGGCGGCCGAAAGGCACCGGATGTCCGCGCTCGGCGCGTGGGGCACTCGCGTACTTGAGCGCGTTGAATGCGCGAACGACCTCGGGCCGGAGCGCGCCTGCGGGCCAGGCACGGGGCACCGTCGCGCGCGAGAGCACGACCGGCGCGCCGTCGCCCGGGGCATCGACGTGCTCCGCGCGCGTCACCACGCCCCTCCCGGGCTGCGCGCACAGCAGGTCGAGCCACGCCACACGGTGTGGCCCCCCGCGAGCCGCGAGGGCAGCGAGCGCGTCGTCGAGCGAGCGGACCCGGTCGGTGTCGACCGAAAGCATCGCGCCCCGGATCGGGCTGAGCTTGATCCGAGCGTCCACGACGACGCCCGTTAGACCCATCCCCCCGACCGTCGCTTCAAACCCCCCGTCGGTCGCCCCAGGAAGAAGCTCCACGAGCTCCCCATCGGCCCGCAGCAGCGATATCGCCTCGACGTGGGCCCCGAACGTCCCGACGCTGCCGTGGTTCTTGCCGTGGATGTCGCTGGCGATCGCCCCGCCGACGGTCACGTTCTGGGTACCAGGCACGACCGGGACGATCCAGCCGGCGGAGACGACCTGATGCAGGAGCTCGCCGATCGTTACCCCGGCCTGCGCGGTCACGATGCCTCGCTCGCGGTCGAGGTCGGTTCGCTTCAGATTGGTCGTCTCGATCATGAGACCACCGGAGATCTGCGCGGCGTCGCCGTAGCTTCGGCCCATCCCTCGGGGGAGCGCGCGGCGGTGGCCAATGGACCGGAGCGACGCGCGTAACTCCTCCACGTCAGTCGGGCGGACGATCGTGACGTCTGCCTCCTGGCCCATGCCCCATCCGGTGATAACCGAGTGCGTCCCGGCGTTCCCCCCCGTACGAGCCGGCGCCACCTCAGCTTGCCGCATGGACCTCCAGCGCGAACAGCGCCAGCCACGCCAGCCCCGCGAGCTGGAGCGGCCGGTCGGACAGCAGCACATCCTCTGGGGCCTCCCCGGCTCCACGATGGACAAGCTCGTCGTAGCGGAGCAGGCAGACGGCGAATGGCAAGACCGTCAGCGGTCTCCACGGGAGCCCCTGTACGGCGGGAAGCGAGAACGCCCACATGCAGTACGCGAGCAGGGCCACGGCGATCGCACCCGCCATGATCAGCTCGAGTGACCTCGGGGTGTAGGAGTCGAGCACCCGTCGCCGGCGATCGCGCGGGCCTTCGCTCCGGAGCAGCTCCGCGTACCGCTTCGCAGCCGCGACAAACACCGCCGAGCTCGTCACGACCAACAGGAACCAGCGCGAGAGGGTGACGGGAGCCGCGACACCGCCGGCGACCGCGCGCAACACGAATCCCCCGGCTACCGCGAAGATGTCGAACACGATCACATTCCGCCACACCAGCGTGTAGGAAAGCGTGAGCGCGGCGTACGCGCCGCCGACGAGCGCGAGCAGCGGCGCAATCGCAGCGCACAGCAGGATCCCCCCGAGCAAAAGCGATAGGCCCAGGCCGGTCGCGAACCGCGGGTCGAGCTCTCCCGCCGCGACCGGTCGGAAGCGCTTGCGAGGATGGCGGCGGTCCTCCTCGGCGTCGCTGACGTCGTTGATCGCGTAGATCCCAGACGCGAGCAAGCAGAACGCCACGCACGCAACGATCACACGGCCGGGAGTGTCATCGTGGCCGAGCGCACCGGCCGCGCCCGCCGCCGCGACCACGAGCACGTTCTTGATCCACTGCTTCGGGCGCATCGTCGCGATCACAGCGCCCGGACGACTCCGTCGCGCTCCAGGCAGGGGAAAGCGGCCTGCGCCGGCGGACTCCATGACGGCAAGATAAGAGCGTTACGTAAGGCCAACCTGTGACGGTGATGAGGACGCTCTCACCCCCGAAAGTGGTAAGGACGCTCTCAGGAATTGCTTACGCTCATGGTCGTCTGTTGTGACAACGTTGCCGACGATGACGGACCGTGCGACAGAGCCGTTCGACGTCTCGCACCGTCGCACCGTTTTTGTGTCGTCGGGCCAGAGCTCGCGACCCACCGGCGGACGGGTGACACGTGTTCGCAGGATTGCGGCGATCGCCGCGGCGATCTGTCTGATCCCGGCGCTAGTGTCGTATGCTGGCGCGCTCGCCGGACGATCCGATTCGAGCATCGGCGTGAGAACCGTTGAGTGGCTGCGCGACAACGGCGCACGCGGCCTGGTGGATCGTGTCGAGAACCTCTACTACTCGCTGACCGCTCCCAGCAAGGGCGGCCCGCCACTCAAGGCGCTCCCGGCGCAATCGGGCGTCGTCGGGGTTACACCGGTTCAAATCCCGCCGATCAGATTCCACCTCCCGCAGATCCATCACTATCGCCCGCCGAACATCCCGCCGGTCATACACCCAGCGCTTTCAAACGAGGGCGTCTGGCACCCCACTTTCGCTCGCGGCGGCTCGCGCCCACCGGTGCTGATCACGAGCTTCCGCCCGGAGCCGGACTACCCGCACCTTGTCGCGGGCGTCGCCTGGATCGACCACACGCGGACGAGCGTGATGCTGTACCCCGGGATTTCCGAGCCTGCCGTGCCAATCGCCTCGCGTGGGCCGGAGAAGGTCCCGACGAGTACACGCAACGGTCTGGTCGCGACCTTCAACAGCGCTTTCAAACTGAAGGATTCCGGCGGCGGATTCGCGTATGACGGGCATACCTACGCGCCGATGAAGCGGGACACCGCGACGATCGTCCGTTATCGCGATGGCCGCGTTGACGTGATGTCGTGGCCTGGAGGACCCGACGTGCCGGGCAACGTCCTGTACGCCCGCCAGAACCTACCGCTGATCGTCAACGCCGGCCGCCCGAACCCCAACCTCTCCGACGGCCCCGAATGGGGCGCGACGCTCGGCAACGCGATCATGGTGTGGCGCTCGGCCGTCGGGATAGACAAACACGGGAACCTGATTTACGCGGCCGCCAACGACCAGACGGTCGGGTCACTCGCGGCGATCATGATCCGCGCCGGCGCCGTCCGCGCGATGGAGCTCGACATCAACACGTACTGGACCAGCTTCATCACGTACCGATATCCGGGCGCTCGCGAGCCGGCGAATCTGCTCGCGGACATGGATCGCTCCCCGACCCGGTACCTGGCACCCGACGACCGGGACTTCTTCGCCGTTTACGTCCAGTGAGCTTAGAAAGGTCTCATCAGCCCGCCGAGCGGCAGGAGCCGCCGGCGGGCGGTCGAAACGCGCTCAGAAGGGAAATGCCCAGCCCCAGCCGCGAGGCGATCGAACATTACGAGGCCCGGATCATCGCCTACGAGCTGGGCCGCGAGCCACGCGCGGCTCCGCGCGCGAGCGCCAGGCACGCGAGCCCCCCACGCGCGGCTCCTCGCGCGAGCGCCAGGCACGCGAGCCCCCCACGCGCGGCTCGTCGCGCCCGCGTCCGTCGTCGGCAGCTCACGCTCCGCCACCGTGCCCGGCGGATCGTCGTCCTCACCTCGCTGATCCTCCTGTTCGACCTGGTGGTGTCGTTCTGGGGCGCGATGGCCGGACCCTCGAACGTGTCCTTCGGGGTACGGGCGGTCGAGTGGCTACGCAACAACGGTGCCGCCGGCGTGGTGTCCGACGTCGAGAGCGTCTACTACTCGCTGAATGCGCCCGCGACCGGAGGCCCACCGCTCAAGCGGCTCCCGCGGGTCGGGGCCGGAGCGCGGGTCCGCGCAACGAGCTACACACCTGAGCCGATCGCTCCCGCGACTTCCCCAGCCTTGTCAGGCGAGGGACAGTGGCGCGGAACCGGCCCGTTGGTCCGCGGCGCCGCTCCCGTCCTCGTCACCACCTTCCGCCCTGACCCGAGCTACCCGCAACTGGTCGCCGGCGTCGCCTGGATCGACCACACGAGGACGCGGGTCGCGTTGTACCCCGGCCGGTACGAACCACCCAATGACGGAAGTCAGCAGGCACAGGTGCCACCGGAGCTGCGCTCGAGCCTGCTCGCCACGTTCAACAGCGGGTTCAAGCTCGAGGACTCCGGTGGCGGCTTCTTCTCCCAAGGTCACTCGTACGCGGCACTGAAGCAAGGACAAGCGACGCTGATCGGCTACAGCGACGGCGCCCTCGATGTCCGGACCTGGACCGGCGGCCCTGATCCCGGTCCAGGGATCAGCTTCGCGCGCCAGAACCTCCCGCTGATCGTCGAGGACGGGCAGCTGAACCCGGCCCTGGCGAACGACTCGCTGTGGGGAGCGACCCTCGGAAATGCGGTCCGCGTGTGGCGCTCTGGGCTCGGCGTCGACGCCCACGGCAACCTCATCTACGCAGCGGCCGACATCCAGACCGCGGAGAGCCTGGCGCAGATCCTCCAACACGCCGGCGCGGTCCGGGCGATGGAACTCGACATCAACTACGAGTGGACCACGTTCAACTTCTACGGCATCTTGGGCGCCCGAGACCCAGCCAAGCTGCTCCCCGACATGAGCCGTCCCGCGACGCGATATCTGTCGCCAGACGACCGGGATTTCTTCGCGGTCTACACGCGCTAGCCACGAGCCGGTCCTGTGGCTCAGAGGACCGGCTTCGCGTATACGAAATCTCTACGGGGGCGACCGGATTCTTAGCGTGGCTTTGACTGACGCTCGGCCAGCATGTGAGGTGGACCCATCTCGAGATGTCTGTCGCCGACCCCGAGCGCCTTTCGTACCCACCCCTCCGGCTCCGTTCGGGCGGAGGCTGGTGGCGGCGTGCCCGTCTCCTCGCGGTCGCCAGTTGGCGCGCCGCGGAGCTCGACCAGCACCTGGCCACCGGGGCCAACCCGGGCGCCACCCCGCTGCTCGCGATCAGGAGCCGGCTGCTCACTAGTCAGCGTTCCCGCAGACGGATCGCGGCCGGGCTGACGCGAGTGGTGCGCGATGCTGAGGCGACGACTCGCGGTTTCACCGCGGCGATCCGGCCGGACCCGCGCGAGGTGATCGCCGCCCGGCCACTGCTCGCGACGCTCGAGCGCCGGCTCCGGACCGATGAGCCGGTCAGTCCCCAGGGGGTCGCGTTGCTCCAGTCGCTGCTCACCGACGGCAACAGTCCGCTGTACAGGCCCACCGAACCCGGGGCGCTTGGAAGCCGGTTGCGCGCGGCCGCCGCGGCGCTCGAACCACTCTCTCGGCACCGCTCGGCCCATGTTGGTCAGGAGACGCCGCGATGACCACCGCGCGGAAGCGCAGCCTGCACGAGGCCGCTCACAAGATCGGTTACGTCGCTCCACAGTCCGGCAGCGCGCTCGCCGAGGAGTCGGAGGCGACGAAGAAAAGGTTCGAGGCCCTGGCGGATTCCAACCGCGACGTGATCGCTCACGGGAGCAAGGCGATCCTGGCGCTCGGTGCCCTCGGCGTCGTCTACGGGGACCTCGGCACGAGCCCCCTCTACACCGATCAGGTGATCTTCAGCTCATACAAGGCCACGGCGCACATCACGGCGGCGACCGTGTACGGGACGGCATCGCTGATCTTCTGGGCGCTGATGATCGTCGTATCGATCAAGTACGCGGGCTTCATCATGCGCGCACACAATCGCGGGGACGGCGGGATCATGGCGCTGACCTCGCTTCTGCAGCGCAACAAGGTCGTCCACGGAACGCTGCTGGTAACGCTCGGGATATTTGGCGCCGCCTTGTTCTTCGGCGACGGCATGATCACCCCCGCGATCTCCGTCCTCGGCGCGATCCAGGGAGTTCAGGTCGCCACGCCGGCGCTCGCGCACCTGGTCGTGCCGCTGTCGGTCGCGATCCTGCTCGGTCTGTTCATCCTGCAGCGGTTCGGGTCGGGAACGATCGGATGGCTGTTCGGACCGGTCATCCTGTGCTGGTTCGTCGTGATCGGGCTGATCGGCCTGAACCAGGTGGTCAAGGACCCCTCGGTGCTCCAGGGGCTGTCACCGACCTGGGCCGTGCGGTTCTTCCTCGATCACGGCGCGTCCGGCTATCTCGTGCTCGGCGGCGTGGTGCTGGCGGTGACCGGCGCCGAGGCCCTGTACGCCGACCGCGGCCACTTCGGCGCCGCGCCGATCCGCCTGGGGTGGTTCGGACTGGCCCTGCCGGCGCTGGTGCTCAACTACCTGGGCCAGGGTGTTTTCATCCTCCACCACCCGACTCTGGCGAAGGACGCGAACACGTTCAATCCCTTCTATCAGATGGTCCCGCACTGGGGTCTGTGGCCGATGGTCGTGCTCGCCGCGATGGCCACGGTGATCGCATCCCAGGCAGTGATCTCGGGCTCGTTCTCCGTCGCCAAGCAGGCCGTGCAGCTTGGCTTCCTCCCGAGGCTCCGGGTCACGCACACGTCGAAGGTCGAGGGCCAGATCTACGTCCCGGTCATCAACTGGCTGCTGTGCGCCGGCGTGCTCACGCTGACGCTCGTGTTCCGCTCCTCCAACAAGCTGGGCGACATCTACGGCGTCGCCGTCACGGGCACGTTCATCCTCAATACAGTGCTGTTCCTCGCCGTTGCCCGCCTGCTGTGGGGGACGAAGAAACTGAAGCTGGCCCCGATCGCGGCCCTATTCCTGACCGTGGAGGTCGCGTTCTTCAGCGCGAACGTCGCGAAGGTCGAGCACGGCGCCTGGCTGCCGCTGGTGGTGGCGGCTTTGATGTCGATCGTGATGATCAACTGGCGTCGCGGCCAGGTGATCGTGACGGCGAATCGCGTCGCTCAGGAGGGACCGCTCCACGAGTTCCTCGAAGGTCTCGACTCCGCGCACCCCCCGCTGGTCCGGACTCCCGGCGTCGCGGTGTTCCTGTGTCGCGACAAGGACACCACGCCGTTGGCGCTGCGTGCCAACGTCGAGCACACCCACACGCTCCCGGAGAAGGTCGTGATTGTCAGGGCCGACACCGTCAGCATTCCGCACGTCGAGACGTTCGATCGGTGCGCGGCCGAGGTGCTCGGCCACGGCCGGTTCAAAGTGGTCCATCTGACCGCTCGCTTCGGCTACCACGACACGCTCAGCATCCCCGACGTGCTGGTGCAGGCGCGCAAGCAAGGCATGCTCGAGCGCAACCTCGACATCGAACACGCCTCGTACTTCGTCTCGCGCATCACGATCACGCCGACCGACGACCCGGAAATGCCGACGTGGCGAAGGAACCTGTTCATCACGATGGCCCGCAATGCATCGAGCGCGATCGATCACTTCGGCCTCCCCGGCGACCGCACGGTGATCATGGGCTCGCAGGTCGCGCTCTGAAGGTCAGGCCGCGCCGGGGAGCGCGGCGGCGGCGGCGGGTTCCGCACCGACGTCGGCGTCTGCGGTCGGAAGCGGGTTCGGCGGCAGGAGGAACGCGACCCCGAGACCGACGAGTCCGAGCGCGCCGAGAACGATCATCGCAGCGACGTAGCCGCCGTTGTGCGATGCCGCGAGGTTGGACACGAGGATCGTGCCGGCGACGGCAGTGCCGAACGACGATCCGAGGTTGGAGATGCTGCGCGATAGCCCCGAGATCTCGCCCTGCTGCGCCTCGGGGAACGCCCCCTGCACGAGATTGACCGACGGCGTCAGCATCACCCCGAGCCCGAGCCCGATCAGCAGCAGCCCCGGAGCGAACGCCCAGGCGCTCGACTTGGCGGCACCCACCAGGCCGAGCAGAAGCCCGATGCCCGCCACGGTGACCACGAACCCGCCGGCGATCAGGCTCTTCTGGAAGAACCGCTTGGACAGCCGCTCGGCCGCGAGCGACGAGACCAGGATCCCGACCGTTGCCGCGGTGAAGATCACGCCGGTCTTGATCGCACTGTAGTGCCGCTCGGTCTGGAGGAACACCGAGACCACGAACGACGAGCCCATCAACAGGAACCACTGGAGGTTCTGGGTTATCAACCCGAGATTGGAGGTCCGGTTCTTGAACAGGTCGAGCGCGAGCAGCGCCGCCTTGCCGGCTCGCTCCCTCGACCGGATCCACACGAAGAACCCGGCCAGGAACACGACGGCGGCGACCAGGAACACGATCACGAGCGTCCGGTTCTTGCCGGCCTGGAGGATCCCGAACACCAGGCAGAACATGCCGACCGCGGACAGGGTCGCCCCTACCGAGTCGAACGGCCGCTTGGGGTCGGGCGGGATCGGATCGACCACGCGTCGGCTCAGCACGACGATCAGGCAGATGACCAGGGCCTGAAAGATGAACGCGGCTCGCCAGCTGATCCCCGAGGTGATCAGACCGCCGATCAGCGGCCCCGCGGCGGCGCCGATACCGCCCAGGCCGCTGATCACTCCGAAGGCCCTGGCCCGGGATGGGATCGAGGTGAACGCCATCGTGGTCAGGATGTAGACGGGCGGGATCAGGAACGCGGTGCCGACGCCTTCGAACACCGAGTTACCAAGGATCAGGATGCCCAGCCCCGGTGCGACCGCGCTGAGCACCGCCCCGATTCCGTAGAGCACCAGTCCGCCGGTGAAGCAGCGTTTGCGCCCGTAGCGGTCGGTCAACTTGCTGCACGGGATCATCAGCACGGCCATGATCAGCAGGAACAGCGTGATGCACGTCTGCACGCCCTGCACGTCCGTGTGCAGATCGTGACTGATGTCGTTGATCATCACGTTCATGTTCGAGCCGGCGAAGCTGCAGATGAACTGCGCGAGCGCGAGCGGAGCGAGGAACGCTCGCGGAGACCCGACCCAGCTCGCCGTCGCCGCGCCCTTGCCCGTCGGTGAAGTGCTCACTCTGACCCCGTCGCCTAGAAGTGTCCTGGCGCCACGCCGAGGTCAGGTCGCGACGGCTAGTCCCGGTGGCCCCGGCTGGTTCTTCAAAGCGCGCAGCAGCAGCCCGAACGCGATGATCCCGATCCCGTTCAGGATGAACGCGAGCCCGACCAGAAGTGCGAGCGTGGCGAAGCCGATGTTGGGGTTCGCCACGATCACGATTCCGAAGATGATCTCGATCGCCGCGACGATGAAGCGCCCGAGACGATCGCCGTGGGTGTCGAAGGCGATCATCAGCCGGACCACGCCGGCGGCGATCAGCCAGATGGCGAGCAGCAGAGCGATCGCCTTCACGCCGGTGGTCGGATGGCGGATCAGCAGGATGCCGACGACCAGGTCGAGCAACCCGAGCAGCGCGACCAGTCCGCGATTGGCGGTTCGGCGGTCGAACACCAGGATGAGCTCGGCGATGCCGTCGAGCAGCACAAAGATGCCGACGATCACCGCGAGCGTCTTGAGGCTGTGACTCGGCTTCGCGATCACGATGCCGCCGGCGACGACGCTCAGCACGCCCAGGGAGACCACCAGCCACCAGAGCCGAGTGACCCGCTCCAGGTCCTCGCCGGCTGGATCTAGTTCAGGCGTGGCGCTGATCACAGTTCACCGATGATTTCGGGTTGGGTCCCGCTGCGGATCATCCGAATCGGGTGATGGATCGCGGCTCGTGCGTCGCGCCGGGCGCGCGATAGCCCCGGGTTCGGTGGGCGGCTGCCGGCACGCTCTCCATCGCCGGGCGGCGACGGGTCGGATGTGCCTCGTACCAGTTGGCGTACCAACGGGCCAGGGGAGCGGCCGTGATCCCGTGGGCCATGACCGACACACCTACGGTGACATAAGTGGCGACGAGGATGGTGTTGGTGCCGGGGAGGCTCGCTTCCTGAACGACAATGACCGCGAACACGATCGAGGCGAGCCCTCGGGGGCCGAACCACCCCAGGAAGCCGACCGTCTGGAGTCGCGCCCCGCTGCCCAGCATCGCCACCGCGACCGGAAGGACGCGAACCACGGTCAGGCTCAGGACCGCATACGCCGCGACGCTCCAGGTCAGATGCTCGAGCGCAGTCCCCAGAAGGACGGCGCCGAACACGAGGAACGTGACGCCGCCCAACAGCTCGCCGATCTCCTCGCCGAAGCGGGACGCCGCTTCGCTCTCACTCCCGACGAGACCGCCGAAGAATGCGCCGGCGACGAATGCCGCGATGAAACCGGAGCCGCCGAGGCCCGCCGCCACGCCGTAGGCAAGCGCGGCCCCCGCCACCGGAATGACCTGGAGCCACGATCCGGCGATCAGGCGGCGACGAGATCCAACGGTGACGATCGCCGCCACGAGCACTCCCGAAGCGACCCCGGCGACGATCCCGTAGCCGATCTCTTCGACGACGATCCGGAGCGCGCCGTGGGCGGCCGACGCCTTGAACTCGACATCGGCCGCCGCCAACACGATCAGCAGCACCGGCACGCAGATACCGTCGTTGAGGCCACTCTCGACGTTGAGGCCCTGGCGGATCCGCGACGGTAACCGGGCCTCGGTGACAACCGCCTCGCCGAGCGCCGCATCCGTGGGTGCGAGCAGCACCGCCAGCACCAATGCCTCGGCCACGGTGAGGTGAGGAAAAAGCAGCACCGCGGCCACGGCGCCGAGTGCGATCGTGAGCGGCAGGCCTACCCCGAGCAGCCGGAGCGGGACCGCGTACTCGCGCCGGAGCGCGTCGAGCTTGATCCTGGAGGCGTCGAGGAACAGCACGATCGCGAGCGTGGCCTCGGCCAGTGTGCGAACGGCCGCGCTGCCGGGGGCCAGCTTGAAGTCATCCGCGGCGAGCGGCCCGACCAGCAGCCCGAGCGCCACGAACACCATCGCCGGCGTCACGCTCGTTCCGCTGAGCCGGCTCGACGCTGCAGCGACCGCCAGCACGATCAGCGCCACGATCGCCAGGTCCCATTTCATGACCCTGGATCATCGGCGCGCAGCTGTGGGCGGGCATCGCCCACATCGGATGAGCCGCGCTAGCGCGAGCCTTCGTCCTGCAGTGCGCGAGCGCGGGAGCGGGCCACCTCGGGCGACGGTACGACGACCACAGTGCGGTCGGCATGCTGGATCAGCTCGTGCGAGACGCTGCCCAAGAGCAGTGACTTCACGCCGGTCAGCCCGCGTGACCCCATCACGATCGCGGTCACGTCCATCCCGTCCGCCTCGGCGAGGATCGCGCGGGCGGTGGTGGTGGAGTGCGAGGCCGCCTTCGGGATCGCGGCCATGCCAGATCCGGTCGCGAGTTCGGCGCCCTCCGCGGCGCGAGTCTCGGCAGCCTTGCGGCTCGCTTCGTCGACCTCGTCCGCGTCCGGGATCGAGGGGACGAAGCCAAAGGAGCTGCGCACGACCAGGTCGACATACGGCTCCCACACGGTCAAGACGGTCGCCGGCTCGTTCGAGAACAGCTTCGCCGCTTGCTCGACTGCCGCACGGGCATCGGCCGAGCCGTCGTAGCAGATCAGGATCATCGGCTTCTTCTGCCTCCCGGGTGGATTATCAGTGGACTCTACGCGCGCCGCGTCATGCTGGCTCGGCGCCGTACTCGTCGTCGGTGACGTGCTCACCCCAGGTGGCGGGGCTGCCGCTGTCGTCGACCTCCTGGATGGCGATATGGGTCATGAACCGGTTCGGCGCGGCGCCATGCCAGTGATGCTCGCCGGGCTCGAAGTGGACGCGGTCGCCTGGCCGGATGACCTCGACGGGACCGCCGCGGCGCTGGCAGCGGCCGATTCCTTCGGTCACGTAGATGGTCTGTCCGAACGGGTGGGTGTGCCACGCGGTCCGGGCCCCGGGCGAGAAATGAACGCTGCTTGCCGCCACACGAGATGGGCTCGCGGGTGTGGCCACGGTGTCGAGGTAGACGGTCCCGGTGAACCAGTCGGCGAGGCCGCGGGCGGATTCGAGACTGTTTCGGATGATCTCCATGCGGCGAAGTCTCCCAGGCCGCGCGCCATCGCCTCGGGCTGACGAGCCGCGGGGCAATAGCGCAGCCGGCTCACACCACGAGGCGCGAACCGAACAACCGATCCCGGATGTCATCGCCGCGTGCGGCGATTCCCGCGAGCTCCCAGATGAACTCGTTGATCACCGGATCGAGCAGGAGCTCCGGACCCGCCGGAGCGATGCCGTCCGCGCGGAACGCCATCGCGATCACGAGGACCTTGCGGACCAGCTCGTCGGCCGCGTCCTGGAGGGTCTGACCCGACCCGTGGGTGATGCCGGGCACCGTGATGCGCACACCACCCCGTGTCTCGAGGACATGTAGCGATGGGGTGAACACCGACATCGTCCTCGACGTTGTACCGCCGGGCGCGGGTTCCCAAACGCCGACGGTTGGTAGACAACATTTCCTAGCCGTCGGTGAACACGGCTGCCCAGTCCTGCTTGATGCTCACCACCGTCCAGCCCTCCGCGTCCGCGACGCGCGCAGGCGGATAATCGAAGCGATGGACCGTGACGAGGTGCTCGGCCGGCTCACCCGTAAGCAACTCATTCGGCGGGCGGGTCTCGCAATCGGTGTGGTCGCCGTGATCGCGCTGGCGATCGTGGAGCTCCCAGGGCTCCACGCGGTTCGCGCCCGGTTCACCCACGCCGATCCGGGCTGGATCGTCGTCGCCGTCTTCATGCAAATCGCTTCGGTCGTAAGCTTCGCGATTGCTCTTCAGCGGACTTTCAGGGCGCGGCTCTCGCCCCGCGGCGCGATCCCCCTCGGAATGACCGCACAGGGCGTCAACGCCGTCGTCCCGGCGGGAGGCACCGCTGGGTTCGCCTTCATGGCTGTGGTCCTCACCGACGCGGGCCTGCCCGCGGCCTGGACGGTAGGCCGGCTCATCGGCCTGTTCGTGGTGAGCAGTGTGCTGGTCAACCTCGCCCTGGTCGTCATCGGCGGTGGCGGCGCCGCCTTGGGCCTGCTCCCCGCGGGGGACTCAATCGCGGCGTCGATCGTGCCGGCGGCGATCGCGGTCGCGCTCGTGGCCTCGCTCGCCTGGGCCCTTGGACCGCCGCGGCGCCGCCGGCTCGGCTTCGTCGGCGAAGCCCTCGCCGCCGGCGGCGACCTCCTGCCGGGCCGCGATCCCTGGCTGGCCGCGGGCGCGCTCGGCTACATCGTCTTTGATCTGATGGCGCTTGCGGGGGCCCTCGCCGCTCTGGGTTGGGACGGCCTCGGCCTTGGGACCGTGCTGCTCGGGTACACGCTCGGCCAGATCGGGTCCGTGATCCCGCTCCCGGGAACCACCGAGGGCGGCCTAGTAGGTGCCCTCGTGCTCTACGGCGCGCCCCTTAGCCTCGCGGTTCCGGCGGTACTCGTCTACCGCACGGTCGCAGTCGGGGTGCCGCTGGTGCTCGGGGCGTTGGGCGCGGTCGGGTTGCGCGGTCAGCTCAGCGCCATCGGGGGCTGGGGACGGCCCTCGGCCACCGCGTGAAGGCGCGCGCGCAGCCCCCGCAGCGTGGCCAAAGACAGCACCGCCCCGATCGCCGGCAGCCAGAAGCTGAACAGGCGAAACGCGATCGCACCGAGCAGCGCGCCTCCGAGAGGCGCTCCGGCGAGTACGAACCCGGCCGTCATCGCCGCGTCGACGCTGCCGGCGCCGCCGGCCGGTAACGGCAGGCCCAGCGAGACATAGCCTGTGGTGTAGCCGAGCACGAGCGGCGCGACCGCCACCGTCACCCCGAACGCGCGCAGCGCGGCCCACGCGCACAGCAGCTCGCCCGCCCAGAACACTGCCGCGCCGCCGACCGCGCGAAGCACCAGCCGCGCCGGCGCATGCGTCAGGGCACGCACGAGGACGAGCGCGCGCACCGCCACGCCCAGCGCGTCGTGCACGCGTCCGCCCGAGGATCGGGTGAAACGAGCGCGCCGGCCCGGGGCGCTGATCCACAGCCCGCCCGCGAAGCACAGCGGCGTGATCACCAGCCACGCCACCGGAACCTCCCACGGAACCTTGCCGCCGCTCGCTCCGAGCAGCACGACGAGCCCGGCCACGCACGTCGCGGTCGTCAGCACTCCCCACCGCATCGTCTCGAGCGCGATGACGCGGGCGCTTGCGAGCTTCGGAGACTCGCCCGCCTCGCGCAGCGCCCAGAAGTCGACCGACAGGCCCCCGATCGCCGTCGCCACACTGAACGCGCCGAAGGACAGGCCGACGACCCGGACCACCGTCGTGTAAGTGAGGCGCGGGCCGCCGTCGAGCTCCGCCATCGCCTGATAGGACGCCACGAACCCGGCGTACGCGGCGACCTCGCCGGCCGCGCAAACCACGAGCCAGCCGAACTCGGCACCACGCAGGCGTGCGGCCAGGTCGGCGAAGTGCGCCGCCTGACCGATAAGGACGACCGCCAGGGCGGTGGCCGCGATCGCCACCGCGACGCCCACCAGCAGCCGTTTGCGCTCGGGCCTCACAGTCCGTGCGCGTCCTCGAGCTCGCTCGCGAGACGGCCGATGGCGGGGTCGGACGCGCCGGTTCGCAGCGCCACGCGGTGAGCTCGCCGCAGGGCAGCAGGCCGTCCGCGACCGAGCAGCGCGGGCTCTACCGGTCGCCCATCGGAACAAGCCCGGGCGATCCAATCGGCGGCGGCCGCGTCGAGCTCGGTCGCCGACGTCGCTCCACGGGCCAACCGCCAGGCGACGATCTGCCCCGTGGTCAGCGGCATCGCGCTCCGCAGGGCAGCAGCCACCTCGCTCGTGACCCGCCCCGGCACCGGAACGACCCGTGGGGCGATCGACACGTACACGCGTGGCCGCGGGCCCGCCAGTGGGTCATATGTGATCGCCACCGGCTGGACCCAGCGGGCGCGTCCGCGCCGGGCCAGCGACGCCAGCCCACCCCGCAGCGTCCCGATCCGTCCGTCCGGCGACAGCTCGCCCTCGGGGTAGATGACCACGATCCCACCCGCCTCGAGCGTCTCCGCAAGACGCCGAAAATCGCTCACCGCCGAACGCCGGTGCTCGCGCCAAACGTCGCCCGGACGCGGCACCTCGTCGTGTTCGACCGGCGTCCACAGCAGATCGGCGTACATGCCTTGCAGCACATCCGCGGCGCACTCGGGGACCAGTCGCCCGCGCTCGGCGGCGCGGCGAGCGAGCGCGGTCCGCAGCTCGGACGGCAAATGCCCGTCAAGCGCGAGCCGCGGATCGGCGCGGAGCACCTCCACGAGCCGCATCTCGTTCGGCTCGCGCACAGGCACGCACTGCAAGTTCCGCTCGAGCACGCCGCCGACGCGGATCGGCCACAGCAGGCGCCGCAGCCACAACGGGATCCCCTCCGGGTAGCCGCCGAGGAACCCCGGAAGGAACGCGTGGTCGTCAGTCGCGAACGTCGGCCACGGAGCACCGTGCGCCACCGCCCGCGCCCACCGCCGATAGAGCGTCGTGACCAACACGGGGACGTCGTTGTCGGACCGATGGTTGGGCGCGATGATCGTTCCGGGCTCGAGGCGCAGATGCTCGACGCCGAACACGTGCGGCCGCAGCCGGAGCCTCACGTAGGCCGTCATTCCCGCTGCGACCGGGTGTTGAGCCGACACCGCCATCACACAGAGGATGGCGCACCGCGAGGCGTGGCGGAGGATCCCCCGAGCTCGCGTACCGCGGCGTCGAGGAGGCTACGGGCGACCAGCTCGCCGACGCCGGGCAGCGGGAGCAGGCCGGGGAGGAATGACACCGTGGCGGCGAACTCGAGCCCGATCCGCGTGCCGTGACCCTCATCGTGGAGTAACCAGCTCATCGAGAACCGATCGGGGTGGGACGGTCGGTCCGGCAGCCGGCTCACATGCACGGCGCGGGGCGGCTCAGCGCGGATCGCCGCGTCAAACTCGAACGTCTTGCCGAACGGACTCTGCGCGACGTGAACGATCACGTGGGTACGCGCGGGGAGCCCGCCGGCGTCGCGGTCGAGCACCATGACCGCGCGAATGAATTCGCCGCTCCAGTCGGGGTAGCGCTCGACCGCCGCCAGGACCGAGAAGCACGTCGCGATGGGCGCGTTGACGACCGCATCGGCCCGACCGTCGAGATGCTTCATAGCCCCGGATTATCAGGTGATTTCGGCCCGACACGCGCGGTCTCGCACCAGCGCGCCTCCCGGCGGTCGCGCCGCTTGCCTCCTCCCCGTCGTCCTCCCGCTAAAATCTTAGTCGAACCGACTTAGATCTGACACAGTTCGGAAGGACTTGAAACGTGGAAACTGAGAACCAGAACAACCAGAACGTGCGCTTGTGCGACCTCTGCGGCGAGCGGCCGGCGGCGGTCGACGTGATGTTCGTCTCCGGCGGCGAACGGCGCAACGGGGGTCTGTGCGAGCAATGCGCGCGCGACGCTATGACCCAGCAGCAGCTGGGCGGCGGACTCGGATTCCCGGGGGCGGGCCCGGCCGTTCGACAGCAGACCGAGACTCGCCGGCGCTCGTCGACGCCAGCGCTCGACCGCTTCGGCCGTGACCTGACGGCGGAGGCGCACTCGGGCCGGATCGACCCCGTGATCGGCCGTGAGACAGAGATCGAGCAGGTGGTCGAGGCGCTCTCGAGGCGCCGCAAGAACAACGCTGCCCTGATCGGCGAGGCCGGCGTCGGCAAGACGGCGATCGCCGAGGGCCTTGCGCTCCGGATCGCGCATGGCGACGTGCCCGAGCCCCTGCACGGGGTCCGCGTGGTCGCGCTCGACCTCGCCGGGATGGTCGCGGGAACGCAGTTCCGCGGGGCGTTCGAGCAGCGTCTCAAGGCCCTGCTCGACGAGGTGGCAGGCGCTGACGGTCAGGTGATCCTGTTCGTCGACGAGCTCCACACCGTGCTCGGAGCCGGCGCCGCCGAAGGCGCGATGGATGCCGCGAACATGCTCAAGCCGATGCTGGCCCGTGGCGAGCTGCGGATGATCGGCGCGACGACGCTCGCGGAGTACCGCAAGATCGAGCGTGATTCGGCGCTCGCCCGGCGCTTCTCGCCCGTGATGGTCGAGGAGCCCTCGGTAGGGGACACGATCGCGATCCTGAACGGGCTGCGCCCCCAGTACGAGGAGCACCATCGGGTCCGGATCGCCGACAAGGCGATCGAGGCCGCGGCCCGGCTGTCGGACCGCTACATCAGCGAGTACCGGCTTCCGGACAAGGCGATCGACCTGGTCGACCAGGCCGCGGCGCGGCTGCGGCTGCGGAGCGCCGGGAGCGATGGCGACCGGCTGCGCACGGAGCTCGAGCGGCTGCGCGCCGAGAAGCAGGCGGCCGTGGATGCCGAGGCGTACGAGGACGCGGGCAAGATCAAGCTGGAGATCGACCGGCTAGAGCGGCAGCTGTCTGAGCTCGCCGAGGCGGCTGAGGTCGTCGTCGGTGAGCAGGAGATCGCGGACGTCGTGGCTACCCGGACCGGCATTCCGGTCGGACAGCTCGTCGCCGGTGAGCTCGAGCGGCTGGGGACCCTCGAGGAGGATCTCCACCGTCGGGTCGTCGGCCAGGAGACCGCCGTGCATGCGGTCGCCGAGACCGTCCGCCACGCGCGCGCCGGCCTCGCCGAGCCCGACCGGCCACTGGGCAGCTTCCTGTTCATGGGCCCCACGGGCGTCGGCAAGACCGAGCTGGTGAAGACTCTGGCAGAGCGGCTGTTCGTCACCGAGAAGTCACTCGTCCGGATCGACATGTCCGAGTACCGCGAACCGCACACGGTGGCGCGGCTGATCGGCTCGCCGCCCGGTTACGTCGGATACGGCGAGGGCGGGCAGCTGACCGAGCCGGTGCGCCGGCGCCCGTATTCGGTGGTGCTGCTCGACGAGATCGAGAAGGCGCATCCGGAGGTGTGGAACGTCCTGCTCCAGGTCCTCGATGATGGCCGGCTGACCGACGGCGAGGGCCGCACGGTCGACTTCACCAACACGGTGATCGTCATGACCTCGAACCTCGGCGCCGGACAGGCTAAGCGCCCGCTCGGCTTCACCGCGAGCGCCGCTCCGCCGGCGACGGACCGGATGCTCGAGGCCGCCAAGCGTGCGTTCCTGCCGGAGTTCCTCAACCGGATCGACGAGATCGTCGTGTTCGAACCGCTCAGCGAGGAGCAGGTCGAGCGGATCGCCGACCTGTTGTGCTCGCGGATCGCGGACAGGCTCCGCGACGAGCGGGACGTCAAGCTCGAGCTCGACCCCGTGCTCGTTGCGCGGCTCGGGCGCGAGGGCTTCGATCCGGAGTTCGGCGCCCGGCCGCTCAAGCGGCACCTGCGGCGCACGCTCGAGAGGGAGCTGACCCGCGCGATCCTCGACGGACGGATCGGCGCCGGCACTCGCGTCCGCGCCACCGACGGCGAGGACCAGTCGATCGAGCTCGAGCTGCTCGAGCCGGTTGGCGTCTAGAGGCGCGGAGTGCTCCGGTAATGTCAACCGCGACTACGGCGTGAGAGGTGCGTTTGTCGCTTAGGGCAGACGGTTACGAGGATCTGCGAAACGCGATTGTGAGCGGAGAGCTGTTGCCCGGCGAGCGGTTGCTCGAGGAGGATCTGGGCGCGAAGCTCGGGCTCGGTCGCGCGGCCGTCCGAATCGCGCTCGTCCGACTCGAACACGACGGGCTCGTCGAGCGTGAGCGCCATCGCGGCGCACGCGTCCGGCGGGTCTCCGAAACCGAGGCAGTCGAGATCCTCGAGGCGCGCGCCGCGCTCGAAGGCCTGGCCGCGCGACACGCCGCACTCAACGCCGACTGCGACGCGGTCGACCAGCTTCGCGGGATCGTCGCGGAGATGCGCGAGCTCCGGGAGCGCGGCGATCTGCTCGCGGTCTCGAACGCCAACGCCCGCCTCCACAGCCGAATTCTCGAGCTCTCGGGTCACGAGACGGCCAAGCGCCTGTCCCGGACGCTGAGCTCGCAGCTCGTCCGCTTTCAGTACCGAACGGTGATGCTTCCCGGACGCCCCGAGCGCTCGTATTCCGAGCACACCGAAATCGTCGAGGCGATCGCCGCCCACGATCCCGAGGCCGCCGAGCAGGCGATGCGCCTGCACCTCTCCCATGTCGCCGAGGCCCTGCGGTCGCACTCCGACGCTGACGGCCCCGGAGCGATCCAGCCGGCAACGGCTATCGGAGCCGGCGCCCTCCACGAGCACCCGCGGACGTAGGATCGGTGTCCGAGAGCATCGCCCAGCGGCCGGGACGTCCCCCCGGGACCTCGCGCAGCGCGGTCAGCAGGACTGCGCTCGAGATGTTCGCCGAGCACGGGTTCGAAGAGACCACGGTCGACGACATCGCCGAGGCGCTCGGCGTGAGCCGCCGCACGCTGTTCCGCTACTTCGCGTCGAAGAACGACATGGTCTGGGGCGACTTCGATTGGGTGCTCGAGCGCCTGCGCGACTGCCTCGACGCCACCACCCCCGACGAACCGCTCCACGAAGCGCTCCGTCGCGCGGCGGTCGAGTCGAACCGTTACGAGGATGAGCAGCTTCCCGAGCTTCGGATCAGGATGCGGCTGATCACCGGCGTGCCCGCGCTCCAGGCCCACTCGGCGCTGCGTTACGCGGAATGGCGAGAGGTGATCGCAGAGTGGGTCGCGAAGCGGCTGCGGTGCGGCGCCGGCGATCTGATTCCGCAGACCGTGGCGCACGCCGCGCTCGGCACCTCGATGGCCGCGTTCCTCGTGTGGGTCGACGACCCGTCGAGCGACCTCGTGGCGAACCTCGAACAGGCGTACCGGCTGCTCGGCGGGGGTCTCCGCGACCTTCACTGAGGTCAGCGCCGACTGACCCGCGGCGGCCGCCGCGGCAGCAGCGCCCGCAAGTCACGCGCACGCACGCACGCGATCCAGATGCCGAGGCCGCGCGCGGATTCGTCGGCGAGGCGCAGAGCGGCGTACGACACCGGGTCGAGCGTCGGCCGGTCGGCGAGCCAGTCGGATACGACGAGCGCGACGAGCAGCCCTGTGAGTCTGCGAGCGAGCCCGCGACGGCACGCGGGGAGCGCAGCCGCGAGCGCGATCGCGAACGGCGCCCACGGGCCCGCCACCGCGCGGCCGAGATCGCGCCCCTCCTGGACCGTGGCCCGGACGCTCGCGCGCACAGCCCATCCCGCGGCGCCCTCAAGCCGCCCGGCGACGCTTCGGTGCAGCCGAGCGGCGCGCAACGCGGTGAGCATCGGGAGCGCCGGCCACGCGCCGGCCAGACCCGCGCCCCAGCCCACCGCCGCCGGCGGCGAGACGAACAGAGCCGGCAGCCGCTCCGGGTGGCGCACGAGCAGCGGCGCCACCGACTCGTTGTAGGCGACGCGGCGCCGGTACCAGGCCCAGGGCTCAACCCGATCCGAGTGGGCGACGCGCATGCGCAGGTCATACCGGACGTGCCAGCCGGCGTCGTGGAGGCGCCAGACGAGATCGACGTCCTCCCCGAGGGTAAGGTCCTCGTCGAACCCGCGGCCGAGCGCCGCGCGCCGCGCGACCATCGCCGCACTCGGCACGTACCACACCCACGCGAACGGGCGCACGAGCGATGAATCCGGCCCCATGTCGAGCGGCGAGCGGCACCGCTCATACGCGGCGATCCTGCCCGTATGCTCCCCCGAGGAGACGATCCGGGGCGCGACCAGCCCCACCGCGGGATCGACCAGGTGGTCGAGCAGCTCGCCGGGAAATCCCGGGGGCGGGATGCAGTCGGAGTCGAGGAACGCGACGAACGGCGTCTCGGCCAGCCCGAGGCCGGTGTTGCGGGCCGCAGACGCCCCCCGGTTCTCGCGGTGGCGGACGCTGCGCGCTCCGAAGCGGTCGGCGGCGGCGGCGATCGCGCCGCCGTCGGGCGATCCGTCGTCGACGACGATCGTCGTCCAGTCGCCAGACAGCGCTCCGAGGCAGCGCTCGAGTTGGTCTGCGCGCCCGTGGACGGGGACGATGATCGTCACCTCGCCGGCGGCGTGGTGCTGCGCTGGCGGGTCGGGATGTGCAAGCCCGGCATCCAGCAAACGCCGAGCCAGCATCCGCGCGGCTCGCTCCGCTCCAACTGGCTGGCCGGCGAACCAGCCCTCGAGGAGCTCCGCTCCCGTTCTCGACAATCTGAGCAGCCGCGGGGGCGAACCACCGAGCATGACCTCGCCGCCATGACCCCGGCGCAGGCCGCGGCCCGGACGGAGGAGCCACCCGGCGGGGACTGGCACCGTGTCTACGACGTCAGTCCTCCGTCGACCGGGATCACCGCGCCGGTCATCGCCGAGGCACCAGGTCCGCACAGCCACACCGCCGCCGCCGCGACCTCGCCGGGCTCGAGCACTCGCCGGAGCAGCTGCTGGCCGGCGAACGCGTCCTGGTCGGGCAGGTCGTAGAGCGCGGCGCTCTCGGCGAGCATCGCCCCGCGCGTCGAACCGGGACAGACGACGTTCGCGGCCACGCCGGTCCCCGCCAGGTCTGCAGCCAGCGCCCGCACGTAGCCGACCACTGCTGCCTTCGCGGCCGAGTAGGCAGCAAGGCCCGGCATCGCCTGGAGCGCCGCGGCGGACGCGATCGCCACGAACCGTCCGGCACCAGCGGCGACCATTCCCGGCACGGTTGCCTCGGCCAAGCGCCGGGTGCCGTGCAGGTTGACCTCCATCATGCTCGACCACGCGTCCTGATCGGTCGCCCAGGCGGATCCGCCCGCAATCACGCCGGCGGCGGCGATCGCGGCTACTGCAGTCCTTCCCCCCAGCGCCCTCGACAGTCGGCGCGCGAACTCCTCGCCGGCGACGTCTTCGCGGAGCAACTCGACGTCAGCGGCGCCGGCCCGAAGGCACCGACTTGCGACCCCCTCGAGGTCCGCTGCCGCCGGCATCCCGTAGCCGATGCCCGGCTGGTCGGCGCATGCGTCGATCAGCACGAGCGACGAGCCCTGCTCGGCCAGCCCGACGGCGACGGCTGCGCCGATTCCGCGCGCGGCGCCCGTGACCACGGTGAGTCCCGGCCCGTCAGCCATCGTCGGCGTCCAACAGCTCATCGAGCACTGCCCTGCACCCGGCGACCGACTGTTCGAACAACCGCTGCCCCTCGTCGGCGGTGGCGCCCGACGGATCGCCGAGCACGCCGTTAGGGCTCACGCTCCGGACGCCGTCGGTTCGCAGACGCTCCAGCAATTCACCGAGCGGCGCGCCCTCCCCCGGCTCGGCAAGCTCGCTCCGGACGGCGGACGGATCGAGATGCAGGAGCAGCGACGTCTCGGCGCGACCGGCGTGCGCGTCGCCGTTCCGCGGCGCGACCGAGAACGCCGCGCACCGCCGTCCCTCGCGCTCGAGCCGGTGCAGTGCGGCGACGACCGCATCACGGTTTCCGCCGTGGGCGTTGACGAGCAGCAGCGCATCCCAATGGCGGCTCACATCGCGCCCGAGTTCGACCAGCACGCCGGCCAGCGCGGCCGTCCCGATCGACACCGTCCCCGGAAACGCGTCGTGCTCGCCGCTCGCGCCGAACGCCACCGCCGGTGCCACCGCGACGCCGGCGCGCCCCTCCGCCGACCCGCGCGCGACGGCGACCGCGATCCGCGTGTCGGTGTCGAGCGGCAGATGCGGCCCGTGCTGCTCGAGTGAGCCGAGTGGCACGATCACCACGCGCCGTGGGCCTTCATCTACCTGAACCCAATTCAAGTCAGCGAGATTTGTCACAGGGTGCTAAATTATCGCGCCCGATGGGCATCGCTGGCGCGAAGAGAGGAGAGTCGCTGTGAGCAGCATCCCTGAGCAGCTCGAGGAGACCGCTGTCGAGCCGGAGTCCGACTCTGAGGAGAAGATCCCGACCGAGCCGGCTGGCGAGGCGCTCGTGATCGAGGACCTGCTGGTCGAGGATGTCTCGATCGATGGCATGTGCGGCGTCTACTTAGAACCGCAACCGCGACGGTCGCTGAGATCAAGCGGGCCGCGCAGCTGGATCCCGACGTAGAGCTGAGACAAGAGCGCTTCGGCGCCCTCGCCTACGACTTCGGCACCCGGCGGTTGTCGTTTGTGCGCCGGCGGGCTGACGCCGCCCGCTCATTGACCGACGAATTCGAGACCGGCCTCGAGGCGCCGATCTGTCTGACGTGGGAGCTCACGTACGCGTGCAACCTCGCGTGTGTCCACTGCCTGTCGAGCTCCGGCCGTCGCGACCCTCGCGAGCTCACCACCGCCGAGTGCAAGGCCGTAATCGACGAGCTCGAACGTATGCAGGTGTTCTACGTGAACATCGGGGGCGGCGAGCCCACCGTTCGGCGCGACTTCTGGGAATTGCTCGACTACGCCGTCGCCCACCACGTCGGGGTGAAGTTCTCGACCAACGGCTCCCGCATAACGCCCGAGATCGCCGCCCGCGTCGCGAGCACCGACTACGTCGACGTGCAGGTGTCACTCGACGGCGCCACCGCGTCGGTCAACGACCACGTCCGCGGCCCTGGGTCGTACGCGACCGCGATCCGCGCCATGGAGAACCTTGCCGCGGCCGGGTTCACCGGGTTCAAGCTGTCGGTCGTGGTCACGCGCCAGAACGCGTCGCAGCTCGACGCCTTCAAGGCGCTGGCCGATCACTACGACGCACAGCTGCGGCTGACGCGGCTCCGTCCCTCCGGCCGCGGCGCCGATGTCTGGAACGAGCTCCACCCCACCGCGAACCAGCAGCGCGAGCTGTACGAGTGGCTGCTCGCCCACGGAGAGTCCGTCCTCACCGGCGATTCGTTCTTCCACCTCGGTGGCTACGGGGCGTCACTCCCCGGGCTGAACTTGTGCGGCGCCGGACGGGTGGTGTGCCTGATCGATCCGATCGGTGACGTGTACGCCTGTCCGTTCGTCATCCACGACGAGTTCCGCGCCGGCAATGTTCGGGACCCCGGTGGCTTTGCCGCGGTGTGGCGCAAGTCCGACCTGTTCCGCGACCTCCGCGAGCCGCAGCACGCCGGGGCATGCGCGAGCTGCGGGCTGTTCGACAAGTGTCGCGGCGGGTGCATGGCAGCGAAGTTCTTCACCGGGCTGCCGCTCGCCGGGCCCGACCCGGAATGCGTGCTCGGCCACGGCGAACGCGCGCTAGCCGCCCGGGGCAACCAGCCGATTCCGCGGCCGTCGGTCGACATGTCGAAACGCATGCCCTCGCGGGCGTGCAACGAAAGCCCGCTCGAGGTCATCCCCGCGGCCCGATGAGGCTCGGTCGCAACCCGTGGTTCGAGTCGGTGGCGGTGGCCCAGCGCCGGGCCAAGCGGCGCCTGCCCAGGTCGGTGTACTCCGCGCTGATCGCCGGCTCCGAGGCCGGCGTGACGCTCGCGGACAACGTCGCCGCGTTCCGAGAGCTCGGGTTCGCTCCCCGCGTCGGCGGCGCCCCCGCCCATCGCGATATGACCACGACCGTGATGGGCGCGGAGATCTCGCTGCCCGTGCTGATCTCGCCGACCGGCGTGCCGTCCGTCCATCCCGAGGGCGAGGTCGCGGTCGCGCGCGCCGCCGCCGCGCGGAGCACGGCGATGGGACTCAGCTCGTTCGCGAGCAAGCCGATCGAAGAAGTGATCGCGGCCAACCCCGAGACGTTCTTCCAGCTCTACTGGGCGGGCTCACGGGACCAGATCGGCGCCCGGATCGAGCGCGCGCGGACCGCGGGCACGCGGGGCCTGATCGTCACGCTCGACTGGACGTTCTGCCACAGCCGCGACTGGGGCAGCCCGAAGATCCCCGAGCAGATGGACCTCCGGACGGCGATCCGACTCCTGCCCGAGGCGCTCAGCCGGCCGGGCTGGTTTGCCGACTGGACTCGCGCGGGCGGCCCGCCCGACCTGACCGTGCCCAACATGGCTCCGCGCGGCGCGCCGCGCACGACCTTCTTCGGGGCCTATGGCGAGTGGATGATGACCCCGCCTCCGAGCTGGGACGACCTGCGGTGGCTGCGCGAGCAGTGGGACGGCCCGTTCATGCTCAAGGGCGTGATCCGGGTCGACGACGCCCGGCGCGCGGTCGACGCCGGGTACACCGCGATCTCGGTGTCGAACCACGGCGGCAACAACCTCGACGGCACGCCAGCCTCGATCCGCGCCCTCCCTGCGATCGCCGAGGCGGTCGGCGATCAGGTCGAGGTGCTGCTCGACGGCGGCATCCGACGCGGCGGCGACGTGGTCAAGGCGCTCGCGCTGGGCGCGAAGGCAGTGATGATCGGACGCGCGTACTTGTGGGGGCTCGCCGCCGCCGGCCAGGCGGGCGTGGAGAACGTCCTCGATGTAATGCGCGCCGGCATCGAGTCGGCGCTGCTTGGCCTCGGTCGCGCGTCGACCGCCGAACTCGTCCGCGAAGACGTGATCGTCCCGCCGGGATTTACGCGCGGTCAGTGAATCACGACGCCGCGGACGTTCTTGCCGGCCAGGAGGTCGTGATAGCCCTCGTTGACCTGCTCGAGCGTGTACTTCCGCGTGATGATCTCGTCGAGCTTCAGATCCCCTGACTTTTAGAGGCCCAGCAGGTTCTGCATCTCGAAGATCGGGTTCGAGCCGCCGGCGAGCGAGCCCTGGATCCGCTTGTGCCAGCCGACCATCGGCGAGCCGGTCAGGCTGATCGACTTTTCGTCGGCGCGGCTGACTGAGGTCACGACCACTCGCCCCGCCTTGCCGATCAGGCCGACGGCGTCGACCGTCGTCTGCGGCTCGAGCACCCCGACCGTTATCACCGCCAGATCAGCCATCTGGCCGTGCGTGCGTCCGAACAGGATCTCCTGCGTCTCCTCGACGGTCGTCGCGGTATGGGTGGCCCCCAGCTTGGTCGCAATCTCGAGCTTGAACGGGTTCGGGTCGATCGCCACCACGGTCGTCGCGCCGGCGTAGCGGGCGCCCTGGACGGCGTTGATCGACCCCGCCGACGCCGAAGATCACGACGGCCTCGCCGGCGCGCGTCTCGCCGGCCCGGACCGCCGAGCACCAGCCGGTCGTCACGCCGCACCCGACGAGGCAGGCGACCTCGAACGGGGACGTCGTCATCGATCCGCACGCACGAGTACTCCGACACGACCGTGTGGTCCGAGAAAGTGCCAAGCGCGCAGAACCCGCCGTAGTCCTCGCCATTGCGGTGGAACCGGAAGGTCTCGTCCTGGAGACAGCCGACACCGGCGTAGAGGCCGCGATCGCACAGGTTCTGGTGGCCGGTCGAGCAATAGCGGCACTTTCCGCACGCCGGGATGTACGAGGTCACGACGTGGTCGCCCGGCGCCACTCGCGTGACGCCCGCGCCGACCGCCTCGACGATCCCCGCTCCCTCGTGGCCGCCCACGAGCGGGAAGCAGATGTGACTGCCGCCCTCCCGGCGGATGTGCTCGTCAGAGTGGCACAGGCCCGCCGCGTTGTAGCGGATCAGCACCTCGTATTCCTTGGGTGGGTCGAGATCGAGTTCGGTGATCTCCCAGTCCGTGCCGGGCTGGTGCAGCACGGCCGCTCGTGTCGTCATGCTCGCCATCGGATCTCTCTCCTTTCAAGCGACCTGCGGCAGCACTTCGGCGCCGATCAGCCGGAGGTGGTCGTGGTCGTCGATGTCGAAGATGTGCACGTAGGCGACCTCGGCGCCGGCCGCCTTCAGCTCCTGCAAAGCACCGACGACGGTCGAGACGTCGCCGACCGTCCCTCTGGCCAGCATCCTGCGCCCCGGGTCGCCCAGCCGGTCGAGTCGCGCCTCTGCCTCGGCTAGCGTCGAACCGACGATCACCTGGGTCGTCACCGACATGCGCAGGGTCGACGGGTCGCGGCCGATCTCCTCGCAAACGCGCCGGACGTTCGCGAACCGCTCGGCGGTCCCGGCGCCCCCGCCGCTGTTGAACTCGTCGGCCCACTTGGCCGCCATCAACGGCGTCCGTCGCGGGCCGGTGCCGCCGATGACGATCTCCGGGCGCGGCCTCTGGACGAGCACCGGAAAGTTGCGCGCCTCCTCGAGTTGCCAGAACCGGCCGTCAAAGCTGAATGGCTCGCCCTGCGGCGTCGTCCACAGGCCGTTGATGATCTGCATCTCTTCGTCGAGGCGGTCGAAGCGCTCACCGATCGCGGGGAACGGGATGCCGAACGCCTTGTGCTCGCGCTCGTACCAGCCAGTGCCGATGCCGAGGATGACCCGGCCGTTCGACATCTGGTCGACGGTGGCCACGGCGTTGGCGAGGACGCCCGGGTTGCGGAACGTACCGGCCGTCATCAGCGTCCCGAGCTTGATCCGGCTGGTCTCCAGCGCCACGCCGGCGAGCGTCGTCCACGAGTCGGTCGGCCGGTAGTCCGGATCGGTGGAGTCGATCCCGAGGTAGTGGTCGTTGCGGAAGAACGCGTCGAACCCGGCCTCCTCGGTGGCCTTGGCCATACCGACCACGCGGTCGTAGGTCGCGCCGTGGCGCGGCTCCATCAGCACCCTGAGTTTCAAACCGCCTCCTCCTCCGGTCGTGGCAACGGGAACGGCGCCGGCCCGCCTCCGTCGAGGACGAGCACCTGGCCGGTCACGAATTCCGCGCCATCGCCGGCGAGGTAGCGCACCGCCGCGGCGACGTCGTCCGGCCTGCCGACGCGGCCGACGGGGAGGCCGCGCCCGCGCCGCTTCATCTCGGCTCGGACGTCGAGGTTCGGGTCAAGGCTCAGCACCGAACGGCTGGTGTCGAGCGCACCCGGGGCGATCGCGTTGACGGTGATCCCCCATGCGGCGACATCCATCGACAGCGCGCGCGTCAGCCCGATGATCCCGGCCTTCGACGCCGAGTACGGGGTCGAGCGCGGGGCCGCGATCACGCCCGCCATCGACGAGACGTTGATGATCCGCCCCCGCCGCCGGCGGCGCATCGCGGGCACCGCGGCGCGGCACATCAGGAAGGTGCCGCGCAGGTTGATGCGGATGATCTCGTCGAACACCTCGACCGGGATCTCGTCGATCACGTCGCGATCGAGCCCCTGCCACGACTCCGGCTGCCCGGCGCCGACGACCTCCTGCCGGCGGTTCAGCACCCCGGTCGACCGGCGGTCCGCGACCACGACCGAGGCGCCGTCCGCCGCCAGGGATTTGGCGATCGCCTGCCCGCTGCCGTCGGGCTTGCCGCATCCGGTGATCAGTGCCACTCGGCCGGTCATCCGTTCAGCGCTCAACGGACCGTCGACGTCGACGCTCATTCGGGGTAGTGGAGCTCGATCGCGTCCGCCGGGACCGCCAGCGTCTTGCCGAGGATCGCCCGCATGACGTCCGGCGGCGCGAGGCAGTCCTCGCACGCCTCGGGGGTGGCGATGATGTCGATCACGACGTGCTCGCCGTCCTCTCGCGCCTCGAGGCCGTAACCGTCGGCCGCGAGCATCGTCCGCATCTCCGTCAGCCCCTGCTCGCTGAACACGTCTCAGCCTCCTTTCGTCGCGGCCACCGGCGACCGCGCGGATTCGATCTCGACCGGGCTGTTGGACCACTCGCCGAACACACGAAACACCATCGAGATCGCCGCGTTGCGCGCGCCGGCGACGATGATCGGGACCGACGCGCGGCCCGGCAGGAACCTGGTGAACACGTCGCCCGGGACCCGCTCCTGCTCGCTCGCCGACCGGGCGCCGAGGCCGCCCTCCGAAACCCCGTCCTTGCCGGCCCGCCGCAGGTCGGCCTCGACTCGCCCGCAGTGCTCGACCAGCCGGTCCTTGACGTCGGCCTTGGAGTAGCCGGCGCCGGCGAGCATCTGGGCGTGCTCGGGGCAGAACACGATCCCGGCCGACTGGGCGCGGAAGATCATCACCCCGGTCCGGGAGATCGTGTCGGCGAAGTCGTTCAGCAGCTGTTCGGGGTCCTGCGTGTGGCGGTTGTCGACGAACTCGTAGGTGCGGGTCAGGGTGCAGGACACAGCGTTCGCGTTCGCGTCCAGTCCCAACTCGGTGGCGAGCGGCTCCCACGGGCTCTCCTCCTCGTTCTCGCCGAAGCAGATCGCCCACCGGCCCGGAATCCCCTGGGTCGTCTGGTCGAACACGTGCGGGACGACGCCGAACGCGTTCCGGAGCATCAGCCCGAGCGCACGCGGGATCGTCGCGTTGGGACGGAACCCGCCGGCGAAGATCCCGCCGGTGCAGTTGATCCCGAGCTCGCCTCGGATCGGGCCGTTGATCACGATCAGAGGCGCCGGCCCGCTCGTCGACTGCCACCCGCCGCCCTTCGCCGCCCGGTCGCGCATCACCGCGTCCCAGGCGGCGAGCACCACCGGGAAGTACTCGGGCGGACAGCCGGCCATCGCGGCGTTGATCGCGGCAGTGTGAACCGTGCACTCGCGCCCGAGATGGTCCATCCGCCACAGCACCTCGTCGGGCGAGCGACCGGTCTGCGCGAGGAACTCGTCGAGCAGCGCCTGCGAGGCCGGGACCACGGGGAGCCCATCGGTCCAGCCGTGCTCGTAGCAGTACTCGATCGCCTCGCGGGCGACGTCGGGGTCCGGCTCGCGGGGTTCGCCGGCCACCTAACGGACCGCCCGGCCCTGTTCGCCGGCGCCGAGCAACGCCGCCACCTCGCCGGCGACGGCCTCGGCCCGTTCGCGCACCTGCTCGGGAGTCAGTCCCGCCACCGGGTGCGGCGTGGTCACGTACACGTAGCCGGGGGCTCCCTGAACATCCGCCATCGCATCAGCGGTGGCCTTGAACGCGTCCGAGCAGATCACCGCTGCCGGTGTCCCATGACGCTCGAAGAGGACTCCGTCGGCGACCGCCGACGCGCTACACGAGCCTCAATCGCCAATGCCTATCACCACCAGATCCGACTCGCGGCTGAGCTCGTCGATCAGCTCGGGCGCCGCCGGCTGGGCGAAGTTCTCCTTGCGCATGACCCGCGTCTCGCCGGCGCCGTAGCGCTCGCGCAGCACCTCGGCGACGTCTTCCAGGAACAGGCGCGCGTTCTGCTTGCCGTTCTCGAGCAGACCGATCCGCGCACCACTGAGCTCCCCCCGACGGGGCGCGAGGGTCAGACCGACGTTAGTACTTTTACCGGACAGTCCGGTCGGATCGAGAATCGCGCTGGTCATCGTCAAACCTCCTCGTCCGCGGCTTGGGAAGAAACGATGAATAGTTCAACGTTTCTTCCCAAGCGGTCAGTGTTCATGGATCAACACGCCACGGATGTTGCGACCCGCGAGCATGTCGTCGTAGCCCTGGTTGATGTTGTCGAGCGTGTAACGATTGGTGATCAGCTCGTCGAGCTTGAGGTCGCCGTTCTTGTACAGGCCGACGCCCGAGCAATAGTGCATTGAGAGTCAAGTCGACGGACATTGAGAGTCAAGTAGAAGCACTCGCGGCCGTGTGATCTGGCCCTCAGTCGTGCATGATTACCGAGCCGTGCCTCGGCGAACCGGGGCCCAACTGTCGAGGAGAGGGAACACGCAAATGAAGACGAACGCCGCTGTCCTGACCGAGCGCAACGCGCCCTGGGAGATCATGGAGCTCGACGTGCGCGACCCGAAGGGGGGCGAGGTCCTGATCCGCTATACCGCGGCCGGGCTATGCCATTCCGACCTGCATCTCGTGACGGGCGATCTGCCGTCCCCGCTGCCGTACGTCGGCGGTCACGAGGGCGCGGGGGTGATCGAGGCGGTCGGCCCGGGCGTCGAAAAGGTGGCTGAAGGCGATCACGTCGTCTGCGCCTTCATCCCGGCGTGCGGTCACTGCCGCTGGTGCTCGACCGGTCGCCAGAGCCTGTGCGACATGGGCGCGACGATCCTCGACGGACATCTCCCCGATGGCACCTACGGCTCGACGCTCAACGGCGAGGGCATCGGCGCAATGTGCATGCTCGGCACGTTCTCGCAGTACGCCACGATCAGGCAGGAATCGGTCGTCAAGGTCGACGAGGACCTGCCGCTCGAGGTCGCAGTGCTGTGCGGCTGCGGCGTGCCGACGGGCTGGGGCTCGGCCGTCAACACCGGCAACGTCCAGATCGGTGACACCGTGATCATCTTCGGCATCGGCGGCATTGGAGCGAACGCCGTCCAGGGCGCCTCGCACGCCGGCGCGACTCGGATCATTGCCGTCGATCCGCTCCCGAACAAGGGCGAATTCGCCCAGGAGATGGGGGCCACCCATGCCGTGACCAGCGCCGAAGAGGGCGTCGCGTTCGCCCAGGAGAACTCCGCTGGCGGGGCCGACGTCGCGATCGTCACCGTCGACGTCGTCAACGAGCAGGTGGTTCAAGCCGCGGCGATGTCGTTGCGTAAGAACGGCACGCTCGTCATCACGGGCCTCGCTCATCCCGAGGCCCTGACCGTTCATCTGTCGGGCGCCGACCTGGTGCTGAACCGAAAGCATGTCAAGGGCGCGCTGTTCGGCGACTGCAACCCGGCATATGACATCAAGAAGATGCTCGACCTGTACCGCGCCGGCAAGCTCAAGCTCGACGAGCTCGTCACCAAGCAGTACAAGCTGTCCGAGATCAACGAGGGATATGCCGATCTCGAGGCCGGAAAGAACATCCGCGGGGTCATCATCCACGAGCACTAAAGATCGTTTGACTTCTCTCGCTCGAGACGTCGACGCGAAGGTGGTGGGTCTCGGTCGCGAGGCCGAGATCCTCACCGTCGCGCTGGAACAGGGGTGCCACACGGTGCTCGAAGGACCACCGGGGACCGGCAAGTCGACACTGCTCAGGAGCATCGCCGCGGCCAGCGGCCGAGGCGTGCAGTTCGTCGAGGGCAATGCCGAGCTGACGCCGGCGCGGCTGATCGGGTCTCACGATCCGGCGCTGGTGCTCGACGGCGGGTATACGGCCGAGGCCTGGACCGACGGACCCCTGGTGATCGCGATGCGCGCGGGCGAGCTTCTGTACCTGGAGGAGCTCAATCGCATACCCGAGGAAACGCTGAACGTGCTGATCACCGCGATGGCGGAGCGCGAGGTCGTCGTGCCGCGGGTCGGCCGGATCGCCGCGGCCGACGGGTTCGTGCTCATCGCCGCGATGAACCCGTTCGACGCGATCGGCACCGCCCGCGTCAGCCAGTCGATCGCCGACCGGATGTGCCGGATCGCGATCGGCTACCTCGACGAATCGCAGGAACGCGAGGTGGTGGAGCACCAGACCGGAGTGAGCGGACGGATCGGCGCGATCGCGGTCTCGATCGCGCGCGGCAGTCGCTCCCACCCCGCGGTGCGGATCGGGTCATCCGTCCGGGGCTCGATCGACATGGTCCGCCTGACTGGCGGACTCGCGAAGGTCCGCGGCGAATCCGAGCCCGGCCGCGAGCTCCTGCTCGACGCCGCTATCGCCGCGATGTCCGGCCGCGTGCGGGTCCACGAGGACCAGAGCCGCACCGCCGAGGAGGTGATCGCCCAGCTGCTCGACGCGGCCCTCGCCAGCGAGGACCCCGATCGGGCGGCCTTACCGCCGGCCGAGCGGGCGCAGGCGGCGCAGACCACACCCCGTGACCAGAAGCCACCAGGACCGCTCGGCGCTCCTGAGGCTCGGTCCCAGATCGACGATGCCGCGCGGGAGACGCTCAGCCGCGAACGGCTCGCCGCCGAGCACGAGAGCTTCATCACCGTCTCCCCTCGCGTCGGACGGATCGATCCGGACGCCTTCGCCGGCGCGATGAGCCAGGATCCCGACGCGGCGGTCGCGCTGCTGGCTGACATGGCGGTGGCGACCGACGCGGCGCTCAGGCGGGAGGCGCGCCGGCTGGCCAGACGGCTGCTGCCACCGCTTGGACGCGTCGGGACGCCCCGGCGGCGCGGCACGCGACGGCTGGTCGCACGGGCGGGCTCCGCCGAGGGCGACGTCGACGTCGAGCGCACCCTCGAGAACACCAACGGGATGCGTCCACGCGAGGCGAGCCAGCTCGTCTCGCGACAGTTCGCGGCGACACCCCGAGCCGTGTGCCTACTTGTGGACCGCAGCGGCTCGATGTCCGGACATGCGGTCGCGATTGCGGCCGTGGCGGCGGCCGCGATCGTGCAAGCGGCCTCGGACCGCCTGCGATGCGGAGTGATCGCCTTCGCCGGGGACACGATCATCCTGCGCGATCCCCGCGACGAGGTTCCCTCCGAACAGGTCGTCGACGACCTGCTCTCGCTTCGCGGTCACGGCAGGACGGATCTGGCGGGAGCGCTGACCGCGGCAGCCGCCCAGCTCGAGCACGTGCCTCCGGGGGGCCGCATGGCGATCCTGCTGTCCGACTGCCTGCATACCAAGGGCGCCGACCCCCTCGCTTCCGCAGGGGCGCTCGACGGCCTGCACATTCTCGGCACGAGCGGGGAGCCCGATTCGATCGACGCCGGCAGGGCGCTCGCCCGCCGGGGGCACGGTCGCTGGCTGCCGGCTACGACGCTCGAGGAGCTCGCGCGCAACCTCCAGGCGGTCCTGCCCTAACACGTATCACAAGTCATCTGTTGGCCTTCCGCGCTCGCGTTCGGCCGGGGCCGGGCCGTTCGACGCGATTTCGTGGGCGCACTGAAAGGAGCGACGTATGCGTGGACGTGCCGCGGCGATAATCGCCGCAACCGCCGTTTCAGCCGGAGCGGCGGCAACCGCTGCGATGGCGGCTTCGGGCCCGCCGCCCCCTCCCAAGGCCACCAACGGTCACCCGGTTCAGCTGGTGGCATCCGGCCTCCACACCCCGACGTCCTTTGCGTTCGGCGCGGGCAACGTGTTCGAGGGTGACGGCGGTGCCGAGTCGAAGGGGCCGCCCAACGGCGGCGTGTTCGTACTGAAGAGCGGCACGGCGACGGAGATCCCGGGATCGCCTCAGTTCGTCGCAGGACTCGCGTGGCATGGCGGAGCGCTGTACGTGAGCGGCGGCGCGATCACGGCCAAGGGTCCACAGTGGCGACTGTGGAAGTGGAGCGGCTGGAACGGCAAGACGTTCACCAAGCAGAAGGCGATCTACACGGCGCCGAAGGGGTTCCAGGGCTTCAACGGGATCGCGTTCGGCGCGAACGGCCGGCTGTACGTCGGAGTCGACACCGGCCTCCTGAACAACAACGACCACGGGGCGTCGACGCTGTCGCCGTTCCTGTACGACATCCTCTCCTTCAACGCCAACGGCAAGGACCTCCAGGTGTTCGCCACCGGCATCCGCCAGCCGTGGCAGATGGCGTTCCCGAAGGGCTCGTCATCCCCGTTCGTGTCCGACCTCGGTCAGGACTCGGGCGCCAAGAACCCGCCGGACTTCATCCTGCGGGTGCAACAGGGCGACAACTACGGGTTCCCCGACTGCAACTGGACCTCGACGAGTAGCTGCGCGGGCTTCGCCCTTCCGTTCCAGGTGTTCGGCCCACACACCGATCTGATGGGCATGGTGATCATGGGCACGCGGATCTACACGACCTCGTTCCTCGGCATCGGCGCCAAGGGTCACGGCGAGGTCCTGTCGCTCCCGCTGAGCGGCGGCAAGCTCAAGCCGCTCGTGACCGGCACGATCTCGCCCGTGGTCGGGCTCGGCGCGCACGCCGGCTGGCTGTACTTCGGCGAGGCCGGGGCCGGGCCTCGTCTACCGAGTCAAGCCGTAGCCGCAAGTCGTTCGCGGCATCCCGGCCCTCCGACATCGGGGGGCCGGGATACGCGGCCGTTTGTGTGGAGCACGGTCGATGATTAGGATCCCCTTATCCGCTTTGGACTGGGGATCAGGGTTGCGTTGGGGACGCTTGCCGCGCTCGCGGTGTGCGCCGCGATGGTGATCGCCGGTCTGTGGGCAGGGGCGTCCGCCGCCGCCTCCGATTGCGCATCGCTCGGCCAGGCCGCGAACTTTGCGGTGTTCTCGGACGGCGCGTTCAATTCCTCGGAGACGTCGGGAACGAGCGTCTCCGGCCGGATCGCCGCCGCCGGCGACGTGACCCTCGACGGTGACCTCATCGCCCCGGCCAATGGCGACTCGTCTCCCACGATCACCGCGGGCGGCAACTTCACCGCGGGGAAGACCACGGGGGCGGGCGGGACCGTCAACGGTGGCGTGACCTACGGCGGCACGAGCAGCGTCGGCTCGAACTTCGTGATCAACGGCGGACTGACCCGCGCCCAGCCGCCGTTCTCGTTCGACACCGAGTTTCAATCGCTCAAGGAGCTGAGCGCATCGGTGGCCGATCTCCCGCAATCACCGGGAGCGACCGTCTCCCTCGCCTATGGGGCGCTGACCCTCACCGGCACCGCGTCCGGGCTGAACGTGTTCACGGTCGACGCCACCCAGCTCGCGCAGGCCGCTGGGATCGTGATCAACCTCACCCAGCCGGGCGCGACCGCGCTGATCAACGTCAACACCGCGACGATCCTGACGATCGGACCGCAGTACATGACCCTGTCCGGCGCGGCCGCGGCAGCCGGGATCATGTGGAACCTACCGCTCGCGACCGGGTTTAACGTCACCCGGGGCGTGGCCTGGCAGGGCACGATCCTGGCTCCCAACGCCGATGTCACGGGCCTCAACCATCCGCAGCTGAGCGGACAGTTAATCGCGGCGTCGGTTCCCGACTCGAGCTGGGTAATCAACCGGGTCAAGTACACCGGCTGTCTGCCGGAACCGGCCGGTCCGCCCGACACGACGCTGACACTCACGCCACTGTGCATCGATGCCCACGGCGTCTTGAACATGCGCCTGCGAAACGCGGGCGACACAACTCGGCACGTCACCTGGATCGACTTGACCGGAAGCGACTCTGGCTCGTTCGACGTGCCCGCACACAACGACTTCTTTTTCTACGTCCGCGGCGGCGGCGCCGCGAGCGTAATCCGAGCGACCTCGGGCACGACAACCGTGCAGACGAACGGCACCGGCGCGCACTGCGAAGGCCAGATCACCGTCCAGCTGTTGACCGACGGCGACGCTCCGGCGGGGCAGACGTGGGACGTCCATCTGACCGACGGCGATAACGGCAGCGTATCGAGTGTGCTGACGCTCGCCTCCGGCGAATCGGGTACAACCACCGTTCCGGGCGGCTACGTCGGCGGAGCCGCGGCAATCGATGAGGTCGTGGGCGGCGCGATGTACACGATCTCGGTCGAGGATCCGCACGGCGCGCTCTCGACCTCGATCAGCCTCAACCCGGTCACGATCCTCGACGGCCAGAACGAGTTCGTCACGGTCACGCTCGTGTACGCGACCGGCGGCGGTCCGGGCACCGGGCCGCCAGTCGAGCCGCCCACCGTCCCCGAGCAGCCGACGCTCCCTCCGGGCAATCCCGAGCCACCACCGGGGCCGGGCCTGGACAACGGTAATTCCGGGGCGGACCTCGGGATCACGCACCAGATAACGCCGGCGCGGCTGCGGGTCGGCGGCACGATCGTGACCGTGAGCCGGATCACCAACCTCGGGCCCCAACCCGCGGTCGGAGCGGTCGCCCGCGAGATCCCCCAGTACCACCCCGCGCAGGCCAACAGGGTCGCGCACGTGCTGTCGCTGACCACGAGCAAGGGCACGTGCACGCAGCGCCGGCCGGTGCGCTGCTCGCTCGGGACGCTCGCGCCCGGCGCCACCGTCACCGTTCGGACGCGCACCCGAGTCCTTGTCGTGGCCGCGCTCCGGAGCATCGTGGTCGTCTCGTCGGAAACGCAGGACACGAACATGACCAACAACATGGCCGAGGCGAATGTGACGACGCTCTCGAACGCGGCCGTGCACGCTCAGATCAGCGCGCCTGCGTCCGGACGGGTGGCCGCGCCGCTGAACTACCGGGTGTTCGCAAGCCTCGGGCGAGGCTCGCCACCCGGGGCCGTGCGCCTGTGCACGACGCCGCCCCACAGCTTCGTCCAGGTCCACGTGCCCGGCACGTTCAAGTACAAGGGCGTCTACTGCCGTAACGATGCGTTCGTGCGGGCCGGACAGTCTGTGAGCTTCCTGGTGTCCGCTTTCCCGTCGGCGACCGGACGCGTGACCCCCACCGTTCGCGCCACCGCGGTCGGCGCAGCCCGCGAGTCCAGAGCCTCGGCGGACATCCTGATCGCTGGGCCGTCGGCGTGCTCGGCCGCGAAACGACCGACCGCACACGCGGCCTGCTGACATCGCTGGCCGGACCCGGTCGCGGCACGACGCCGGGTAACGTCAGGGTCGCCGTGGACGGCTGACCCTGAGAACCCGATCGTTAGGAGACAAGCGATGGACTACGTGAACCTCGGCAGGACCGGACTCCGCGTGTCCCGGGTGTGCCTCGGGATGATGAGCTACGGCACTCACGAGAGCCGCGAGTGGGCGCTGGACGAGCCGGATGCCGAGCCGATCGTGCGCCGCGCCGTCGACGGTGGGATCACGTTCTTCGACACCGCCGACGTCTATAACGGCGGCCAGAGCGAGGTCATCACCGGCCGCCTGCTTCGCAAGCTGTTCGGGATGCGCGAGGAGTACGTGGTCGCGACCAAGCTCCACGGGCAGACGATGCCGGGCGAAAACGGACGCGGCCTGTCCCGCAAGCACATCATGGCCTCGATCGACGCGTCGCTCACGCGCCTCGAGCTCGACTACGTCGACCTGTACCAGATCCACCGCTGGGATCCGCGTACGCCGATCGACGAGACGATGGACGCGCTCCACGACGTCGTCAAGGCCGGCAAGGCCCGCTACCTCGGCGCGAGCAGCATGTTCGCGTGGCAGTTCGCAAAGGCGCAGAGCATCGCGATCACGCCGTTCGTCTCGATGCAGAACCACTACAACCTCGTCTACCGCGAGGAGGAGCGGGAGATGATCCCGCAGTGCATCGATCAGGGCGTCGGCGTGATCCCGTGGAGCCCGCTGGCGCGAGGCCTGCTGGCCGGCAACCGCACCCGCTCCGGGGACCGCCTCACGACGCGCGCGAACACCGATCGCTTCGGGGACGCGCTCTACAAGCAACTCGACATCGACTTCGACGTGGTCGACCGGCTGACTCAGGTTGCGGAGGTGCGTGGAGTTCCGAGCGCTCAGGTCGCGCTGGCGTGGCTGCTACAGCGTCCCGGCGTAACCGCGCCGATCGTGGGCGCGACCAAGCTCGGTCACGTCGAAGACGCGCTCGCCGCCGAGCAGCTGTCGCTCAGCGAGGAGGAGGTCGCGGCGCTCGAGGAGCCGTACGTCCCGCACGCGATCGCGGGTCATTCGTAGACGATGCCGGCGCCGGAGGCAACCACGGTCGACGCCGGTGGCCGCGAGCTCCGCGTGTCCAACCCGGACCGCGTTATCTTCCCTGAGACAGAGCGCACGCGGCCGGTTACAAAGCTCGACATCGTCAACTACTACCTCGCCGTCGACGACGGGATCATGCGCGCGCTCGACCGGCGGCCGACGACGCTCGAGCGCTGGCCCAAGGGCGTCTACCCCGGCATGGTGCTGTCGACCCGCGAGGGACGCGTGGGCGACGCCTTCTACCAGAAGCGAATCCCGAAGGGCGCGCCTGATTACGTGCAGACCGCGCAGATCGCGTTCCCTTCGGGGCGGCACGCCGATGAGGTGTGCCCCACCGAGATCGCGGTGGTCGGCTGGGCGGCACAGATGGGCACGATCACGTTCCATCCGTGGCCGGTGCGCGCCGGCGACGTCGACCACCCCGATGAGCTTCGGCTCGATCTCGACCCGCAGCCGGGCACGGACTATGCGGATGCCGCGCGGGTGGCCGGCGAGGCCCGGACGCTACTGGCCGACCTCGGGTTTGTCGGCTTTCCGAAGACTTCAGGCGGACGGGGAATCCACATCTACGTCCGGATCGAACCGCGCTGGACGTTCACCGACGTCCGCCACGCCGCGATCGCGTTCGGGCGCGCGCTCGAGCGCCGCGCTTCCGGATCGGGTGGCGACGAGCTGGTGGAAGGAGGAGCGCGGCGAGCGCATCTTCATCGACTACAACCAGAACGCGCGCGATCGCACGATCGCCTCGGCGTACAGCATCCGGCCGAAGCCCGGAGCGACGGTCTCCGCCCCGCTCGCACTGGGACGAGGTGTTGCACGTTGCTCCGGAGGATTTCACGGTAGCCACTATGCCCGCGCGGTTCGCCGAGGTCGGCGACCGCCACGCCGCGATCAACGACGTCGCGCATTCGCTCCAGCCGCTGCTCGATTTGTACGACGCCGATGTGGCAGGCGGTCTCGGAGACATGCCGTACCCGCCCGACTATCCGAAGATGCCGGGCGAGCCCAAGCGCGTCCAGCCTTCACGGGACCGCGACCGGCCTCGTCCTTAGACCGGCTGGCGACCGAGTTTCCCCGCGAATATCGCGGGTTTTCTCGGTCGCATCCGAACCTAAGGCGCCTGGGGGAGCTTCTTCGCGCCGCGTTTGGTGACCGGGTTGGACGGCGGCGGCACCACCGGCCCGATGTCACCGTCCGGCGCCTCGTCGAGGTCCACGATCACCGGCGCGTGATCGCTCGGACCGGTGCCCTTGCGCGCCTGCCGATCCACCCACGCGGCACGAACGCGGTCCGCGACGCGATCCCCGGCCAGAACCAGGTCGATCCGCATCCCGAGGTCCTGGTGGAACATGCCCGCCCGGTAGTCCCAGTACGTGAACACCCGCTTCCCCGGCCAGTGATCGCGGACGACGTCATGCAGGCCGACCGCCTGAAGCTCGGTCAGTGCCGTCCGTTCAGCCGGGGTGACGTGGGTCTGCCCGACGTACGCCTCGGGATCGAACACGTCCTCGTCGGTCGGCGCGATGTTCATGTCGCCGCACACGACCGTCTCCTTCGGGACGGCGGCGACCGCGTCCCGCAGCGACGCCAGCCACGCCAGCTTGTACTCGTAGTGGTCCGAACCCGGGGTGCGCCCGTTGGGGACGTACACCGACACGACGCGGATCCCGTCGCACGTCGCGGACACGGCCCGTGCCTCCGGGTGCGGAAATCCCGGCGCCCTGGCGAGACCGGCCACGACGTCGTCCAGCCCGACCCGGGACAGGATCGCCACCCCGTTCCAGGCCGCCTCGCCGTGCGCCGCCGCCTCGTACCCGCGTTCGGAGAGCTGATCCCCGAGCAGCTCCGCGAACGCGTCGTCGGCTAGCTTCGTCTCCTGGAGGCAGACGACGTCCGGCTTTCGTTGATCCAGCCAAGGCAACAGCCGCGGCAGCCGCTGCTTGAGCGAGTTCACGTTCCAGGTGGCGATCCGCACCGTCGCTACGGTAGCGACACCTCGGCCCGCCGGCCCGTCACGAGAACCGCGAGCTCACTCGAGCGGATAACCCCGCCGAGGCGCTCCGCGACCAACCGGTTCTCGGCTTCGAGCGCCGCCCGTTGGCGGGGTTCGAGTCGTCGGTACAGCGAGGTCGTCCGCAGGTACGCGTTCAGCTGCTCGCCGGTTTGCTCGGTGTGCGTCGGCACGGCGGTGACCCGAACGTCGTCGAACAGCCGCGCCGCCTCCGGGACGGTCAGCTCATGCCGGCCGATCCACGACCACACCGCGGAGATGTTGGCGCTTCGCGCGTTCGCTCCGCTTAGGATCGTGTCCGCGTCGCGAAGCTCGGGCCACCGCAAACCGATCTCGGGCGCGGCGGTGACGAGCGCCGCATGGAGCGCCTGCCAGTCCTCGACCGTGCTCGCATCGCGAACGTCGGAGTGCTGGAGCAGCGCGAGCATCCCGCCCGGCGCGAGCAGATGAGCCGCCCGCGCCCAGCCGACCTCGGGCTCGATCCAGTGGAATGCGGTCGCCGAGAACACCGCGGCGAACGCGCCCTGAGGCAACCCAACGTCCTCGAACCGTCCAAGGTGAAAGCGCACCGCCGCCCCCTCCCCCACGCGTCTCTTCGCGAGCGCGATCATGTTCGCCCCGGGATCAACGGCGTCGACGCTCAGCCCACGCGCGACCAGCGCGCGCGTCAGGAGTCCCGTTCCGCACCCGACCTCGAGCACCGCGTCGCCCCGGCGCAGACCGCCGTAGGCGCGGGCAGCGTCGACCAGCTCGTCGGGGTAGCCGCGGCGCTCGCGGTCGTACTCCTCGGCGACGTCATCGAACACCTGCGCGTAGCGGCGGCGGAGGTCGTCGTCGGATACGCCGTGCGCGGTCATCGCGCACGCGAGACTACGCAAACCGGGCAAGATTCACCCGCAACGGGTGATGCCAGGCCGCCGCCGCCGTCGATCCTTCGCAGTCGACACCACCATCGAGACCGGAGTTGGTTGAGTGCCCGAAGGCCTGTCGGCGGCCGAGGTAGGCAAGGAGATCGCCGAGCACAAGAAGCACGCCGAGCTTGAAGAGCACGGCGAGCACGAGCAGAGCGAGCGTCACGAGCGATGGTTGTCGATCATCGAGGCCGTCGTGCTCTCGGTGGTGGCGGTGATCGCCGCCTATTCGGGCTTCGCCGCCGCAAAATGGAGCACGGAGTCGTCGGTGTCGCTCGCACGGGCCTCCGCGCTGCGCACGAAGGCGAGCCGGGCCGACCTCGAGGCGCTCCAGACGAGGACGCTCGATTCGGTGTCGTTCAACGCCTGGTTCACCGCCTTCGTCGCCGGCAACAAGCGCGCCGAGCAGTTGGCACAAAACCGCCTGCGGCCCGGGTACCGGCCGGCGTTCAACGCCTGGCTCGCCACCGACCCGGCCCACAACCCAAACGCTCCGCCGGGCCCTTCCTACATGCCGCAATACGTGGTTCCGCAGCAGACCCAGGCCACCGAGCTCGACACGCAGGCGGACGCGGAGTTCACCAAGGGCTCGGACGCGGGCGGCACGGCGGACAAGTACGTGCGCGACACCGTGTTCCTGGCCACGGTCCTGTTCCTCATCGGAATCAGCGGACACCTCAAACTCCGCCAGGCTCGCATGGGCCTGGTCAGCATCGGCCTGATCCTGCTCGTGTTCTCGGTGATCCAGCTGGCCGGGCTGCCGGCTCCACCGTGATCGGGCTCGAGTCCGTCGCGGAGGATCTTGCGCGCTCGGGCGGGATCGCCTCGAGCTCGTCGAGGCGGACGATCTTCGGCGGCTCCGGCGTCACGACGGGTTAGCCTAACCGGCGGTGACCGATCCCTCGCAGCCGCTCCGGGAGGAGGACGTCGATCCCGATCCGGTTCGGCAGTTCACCGCATGGTTCGAGGAGGCCGCGGACGCCGGCGTGAGCCAGCCCGAGGCCGTGGCGCTCTCCACCGCCACCCCGGACGGAGCGCCGTCGGTGCGGATGGTGCTGGTCAAGCGAGCCGACCACGACGGGTTCGTGTTCTTCACCAACTACGAGGGACGGAAGGGCGGCGAGCTGGCCGCCAATCCGCGCGCAGCACTCCTGTACCACTGGGAGCCGTTTGGGCGCCAGGTACGGATCGAAGGCGCAGTGCAGCGCACCACGCGGGAGGAGTCCGAGGCCTACGCGCACAGCCGCCCGCGCGGGAGCCAGCTGAGCGCGGCCGCCTCGCCACAGAGCCGGCCAATCGACGGTCGCGAGACGCTCGCGCGCCGGGTGGCCGAATTGGACGAGCGTTACGCGGACGGCGAGGTGCCAGTGCCCGAGACCTGGGGCGGCTTCCGCCTCACACCCGAGACGTTCGAGTTCTGGCAGCACCGGGACAACCGCCTCCACGACCGCCTTCGCTACCGCAGGCGCGCCGCCGACGGAGCCTGGGAGATCGAGCGGCTCGCGCCTTAATCCAATGGAACGACGACAGCTCGGCTCATCGGAGCTGCAGGTCTCGCGGTTGTCGCTCGGGTCGTGGCGCACGTTCGAGCGGATCCCGCGCGAGGAAGCGCTCGCGGTGATGCAAGCCGCGCGTGAGCAAGGGTTCAACTTCCTCGACGACGCGCGCTACGACGACGAGACCGGAACCGCTCCGATCCCCACCGGCTACTCGGAGGTGCTGTTCGGCGAGCTGTTCCGTGCCGCCGGGTGGAACCGTGAGGACGCGGTCGTGTCCAACAAGCTGTGGTGGGAGTTCTGGCCCGAGCAGCGCGCCGCCGCCGAGCTCGACGGCTCGCTCGCCCGGATGGGCTTCGACTACGTCGATCTGATCTACGCGAACCCGCCGCCGGACGACCTCCCCGTCGCGGAGATGGTCGCCGCCGTCGGCGAGCTCGTGACCTCGGGGAAGGCGCGCGCCTGGGGAGTCGTCAACTGGGACGCGGCTCCCTTCAGCGAAGCCACGCGAGCGGCAGACGCACAAAGCAGCTCGCCGCCGTGCGCCGCACAGCTTCCGTACAGCCTCGCTCGCCGCGAGTGGGTCGAGAGCGACGCGATGACCTCCGCGCTGGAAGCCTCCGGCGCCGGCGTGGTCGCGTCGTTCGTGATGGCCGGTGGCGTCCTAACCGGGAAGTACGACGCCGGCGAGCCCGGCCGCGCGGCGGCCGAGATCGGCGACCCGCGGCATGCGGCCGCACGCGAGATCGGCGTCCGCCTGCGCGCGCTCGCCGCCGAGCTCGGGACGACGCCGGCCGCGCTCGCGATCGCGTTCGCGCTCGCCAATCCCGCCGTCGCCACCGTGCTGTTCGGTGCCACCTCGCCCGCCCAGATCGAGCAGAACGTGGCCGCGCTCGAGCTCGATCCGTCGACGGTCCGGCGAACCCTGGAGCTCTGAGCGCGTGGACCTGCTGGAAGGGTCCGCGGGCGACGATCCCGCGCTCGACGTCGCCCTCCCCCACGCCCTGCTCGCGCTGGTTGCGGAGAACCGACGCGGGCCGGTGCTCAGAAGCTACCGCCCGCGGCCGACGGTGGCGTTCGGGCGCCGCGACACCTTCCTGACCGGATTCGAAGGGGCGGTCACCGCCGCCCGGCAGCGGGCCTTCACCCCGGTCGTCCGCGGCGCCGGGGGCCGCGCCGCCGCCTACGACGGCGGCTGCCTCGTGCTCGACGAGATCGCACCCGTGGCCGACGCGATGCCGGGCATCCAGGCTCGCTTCGCCGACGCGGCCGAGCTTCACGCCCGCGCGCTCCGCGGGATCGGCGTCGATGCCCGCGTCGGAGAGATCCCGGGCGAGTACTGCCCGGGAGAGTTCAGCGTGAACGCCCGCGGCAAGACGAAGCTGATCGGAGCGGCTCAGCGGGTCGTCCGGGGCGGGTGGCTGCTCTCGACGGTGGTCGTCGTCGACTCGGGATCGCGGATCAAAGCCGTGCTCGAGGACGTCTACGCCGAGCTCGGTCTCGAGTGGGACCCCGCCACGACCGGCGCGGTCGCCGACGAGGTTCCCGGCGTGAGCGTCGAGGACGTCCGCGAGGCGATCCTCGCGGAATACGCCGAGCGAGCCACTCTGATCCGACGCCCGCTCGCCGCAGAGGAGCTCGCCGCGGCGAACGCGCTCGTCGGGCGCTACCGCGTGTGATGGACCTCCTGTAGCCCGTAGACGGGGGTGTCGATGCCCTCGGCCCGGGCCTTGAGCTGGAGCGCGAGGTACAGCGAGTAGTGGCGCGACTGGTGCAGGTTGCCGCCGTGGAACCACAGCGCCTTCTGCTGGGTGGGCTTCCACATGTTGCGCTGCTCGCCCTCCCATGGACCGGGATCCTTGGCCGTGTCGGACCCCAGGCCCCACACCTTGCCGACCTTGTCCGCCACCTCCTGGGAGATGAGGTCGGCGACGGACCCGTTCATCGACTCGTAGCCGGTCGCGTAGACGACGAGATCGGCCGGAAGCTCGGTCCCGTCCGCCATCACGACAGCGTCCTCAGTGAGGTGGTCGACCTGCCCGGGCTGCAGTTTGACCTCCCCGCTGGCGACCAGCTCGGAGGCGCCCACGTCGATGTAGTAGCCACTCGCCCGCCGTAGGTACTTCATGAACAGGCCGGATCCGTCCTCGCCCCAGTCGTGCTGGAACCCGGCGGCCTCGAGACGGGCGTAGAAGTCGGCATCGCGTTCCCGGATCTGCTCGTACACCGGAACCTGCAGGCCGGCCATGATCCGGTACGGCAAGGAGGCGAACGTCAGGTCGGCCTTCTCGGTCGTCATCCCGGCGGCCACGGCGTCCTCTGAGTACAGCGCGCCGAGCGCGATCTCCATCAGTGTGTCCGACCTCACCACGTGCGTCGAGGACCGCTGGACCATCGTCACGTCCGCACCGTGCTCCCACAGCGCCGCGCAGATGTCGTGGGCCGAGTTGTTCGACCCGATCACGACCGCGCGCTTTCCGCGGTACTTGTCAGGCCCTGGATGCCGCGAGGAGTGGTGCTGGTCGCCCTTGAAGCGATCCATGCCCTGGAACACGGGCGTGTGCGGGCGCCCGGACATGCCGGTCGCCATCACCAGCTGCTTCGGTCGGAGCGTGATCTCGTCTCCGTCGCGGTCGACCACAACAGTCCACTCGCCGGCGTCCTCGTCGTAGCGCGCGCTCTTCGCCGTCGTCGACCCCCAGTAGTTGAGCTCCATCACGCGCGTGTACATCTCGAGCCAGTCGGCGATCTTGTCCTTGGGCGAGAACACCGGCCAGTTCGGGGGGAACTTGACGTAGGGCAGGTGGTCGTACCACACCGGGTCGTGCAGACACAGCGACTTGTAGCGGTTGCGCCACGAGTCGCCGGGCCGGGGGTTGCGCTCGACGATGATCGTCGGCACGCCCAGCTGGCGCAGGCGGGCACCGAGTGCGATCCCGCCCTGACCACCGCCGACGATCACCACGTAGGGCTGGACCGTGTGTCCGAGCTCCTCGGCCTCGCGACGGCGATCCTCGAGCCAGGAATGCCGGTCGGGGTTCGCTCCGTGGACGACGCCCTTCGGCCGCCGCGGCCCGAGACCCTGCTCGTAACCCTTGAGCTCATCGAGCGTGGTCAGGAGCGTCCACGCCTGGCCGTCGATCAACCGCAGGTGGCCGCCGCCGCGCCCGGTCTCGGTCTCGAACGCGATCCAGGCGCTCGTCACGCCGTCGGCGACCTCGGGCTCCTCGGTCGCGTGCCAGCCGCGCGGCTTCACGCGCCCGAGCGTGTGGTCGAGCATGTCCGCGATCTCGGCGCGGCCCTCGACGGTCTTGATGTTCCACGTGAACGCGACGAGGTCGCGCCAGTAGCTCTCCGGGGCGAATAGCCCGGCGGCGCCGGCGGAGTCGCCCTGCTCGAGGGCCTCGCCGAAGCGCGACAACCAGTTTGCGACCTCGGTGGCCGCGGGTGGACGGGCGGCGGTTGCGGACATCGTCTCTCTCCTCGGGTCCGGTGGTTCGAGACCCAATTCTCTACCAGCCGTGGGTGGCGCAAGGTAACGGACGGTAGACCCAAGATTGCAAGCCCAGGCTTATCAGACTAGACTGATGAAATCACCGTCCAGGAGATCGACACCGAACAGATCGCGGCGACGCTCCGCTTGAGCATCGGCCTGCTGCTCCGGCGCCTGCGTCAGATCTCCACGAGCGACGAGCTCAGCCTGTCCGAGTCGGCGGCGCTGGCCCGCCTCGACCGCGGCGGGCCGGCCACCGGTGCCGCGCTCGCTCGCGCCGAGCAGATCAGCCCGCAATCGATGGGCGCAACGCTCGCGGCGCTCGAGACGCGTGGCTTGATCGCCCGGGCCCCGGACCCCGAGGACGGCCGACGGGTGATCCTGTCGGTCACCGACGCCGGCCTCGGCGTGCTCCGCGATCGCCGGAACGCTCGGACCGAGCGGCTCGCGGAAGCGCTCTCCTCCGGGTTCAGCCGCGCGGAGCTCGAACAGCTGATGGCGGTCGGACCGCTGCTCGAGCGACTCGCACACAGCATCTGATGCAGTACAAGTGGATCGCGCTGTCGAACACGACGATGGCCGTGTTCATGTCGGCGCTCGACGGCTCGATCGTGATCATCGCGCTGCCGGCGATCTTCCGCGGCATCAACCTCGACCCGCTCGCGGCGGGAAACATCAGCTACCTGCTGTGGATGATCATGGGCTACCGGCTCGTCCAGGCCGTGCTCGTGGTGACCGTCGGCCGCCTCGGCGACATGTACGGCCGGGTCAAGATCTACAACAGCGGCTTCGCCGTGTTCACGGCGGCGTCGATTCTGCTGTCGTTCGACCCGTTCACCGGTGCCCACGGCGCCCAGTGGCTGATCGGCTGGCGCGTGGTCCAGGCGCTCGGCGGGTCGATGCTCACCGCGAACTCGGCCGCAATCCTGACCGACGCGTTTCCGGCCGATCAGCGCGGCCTCGCGCTGGGGATCAACCAGGTCGCCGCGATCGCCGGCCAGTTCATCGGCCTCGTCGCCGGCGGGATACTCGCCGAGATCGATTGGCGCGCGATCTTCTGGGTCAACGTGCCGGTCGGCGTGTTCGGCACCGTGTGGGCGTACCACAAGCTCCGCGAGACGAGCGAGCGCCACCCCGGCCGCATCGACTGGTGGGGCAACATCACGTTCGCGGTCGGATTGAGCGCGATCCTGATCGGCGTGACCAACGGCATCAAGCCGTACGGGGGTCACGCGATGGGCTGGACCAACCCGGCGGTGATCGGCTCGATCGTCGGCGGCCTGGCCATGCTCGTGGCGTTCGTTGTGATCGAGAAACGGGTCGCCGAGCCAATGTTCCAGCTCGGCCTGTTCAAGATCCGCGCGTTCGCCGCCGGCAGCGTGGCGGGGTTGATCGCGGCCGTCGCCCGGGGCGGGCTCCAGTTCATGCTGATCATCTGGCTCCAGGGGATCTGGTTGCCGCTGCACGGCTACAGCTACACCGAGACGCCGCTGTGGGCCGGGATCTATCTGCTGCCGCTGACCGCCGCGTTCCTGATCTCCGGGCCGATCTGTGGATACCTGTCGGACCGCTTCGGGGCCAGAGGCTTCGCAACCGCCGGCATGCTCGTGTTCGCGGCGAGCTTCGTCGGCCTGATGCTGCTGCCCGTCGACTTCCCCTACTGGGCGTTCGCCGGCCTGATCACGCTCAACGGGATCGGCGTCGGTATGTTCAGCGCCCCCAACTCGGCCTCGATCATGAGCAGCGTCCCCGCGCGCCAGCGCGGCGCCGCCTCCGGGATGCGGTCGACCTTCCAGAACACGGGCACGGCGCTGTCGATCGGCGTGTTCTTCTCGCTCCTGATCGCCGGCCTCGCGACCAGCCTCCCCGGCCAGCTCCTCGCCGGTCTCCAGGAGCAGGGCGTCTCCCACGCGATCGCCCATCAGGTCGCCAACCTGCCGCCGGTGTCGTCGCTGTTCGCCGCTGTGCTCGGCGAGAACCCGGTGGCGCATCTGCTGGGGCCGACCGGCGCGCTCACGTCGGTCTCGCCGGCGCAGCACCACGTTCTGACCGGCACAGAGTTCTTCCCGAAGCTGATCGCCTCCGCCTTCCACAACGGCCTCGTGGTCGTGTTCAGCGTCGCCGCCGGCCTGTCCGTGCTCGCCGCGGCTGCGTCGCTGATGCGCGGCGGCCGCTACGTGCACACCGAGACTCCCGAACCCACGAAAGGAACGCCAGATGACCGACTCGCTCCCTCGGATCGACCCCCACTGCGCGGCGCTGCTCGTGATGGATTACCAGAATGGGGTCGTCGACATGCTCGACGAACCTGACGAGTTGCTCTCGCGCGCGGAGGAGGCGATCGCCACCGCCCGCCGCGCCGGCGCGCACGTGGGCTACGTCCGGGTCGCGTTCGAGGACGCCGATCTCGAGGCCGTCCCGCCCACGAGCAGGATGGGCCAGCGCGCCCGCACGATGGGGAAGACGCTCCACGCCGACTCACCCACAACCGCCGTCCACGAGCGGGTAGCACCGGAACCAGGCGACATCATCGTCCGCAAGGTCCGCGTCGGCGCGTTCTCGACCACTGACCTCGACGCCCTGCTTCGCGAGCGCGGCGTCGAGACGCTGATCCTCGCCGGGATCAGCACGAGCGGCGTCGTTCTGTCGACGGTCCGCGACGCCACCGACCGCGACTACCGCGTGCTCGTGTTGGCCGACGCCACCGCGGACCCCGATCCCGAGGTGCACGCTTTCCTGACCGAGCGGATCTTCCCGCGCCAGACCGACGTGATCACGGTCTCGGAGCTCGAGGATCTCCTGTCCACCACCGACGGCAGCTGACGGCCGCGCCGTCCCCGGATTCCGGTTAACCCCTCAGTCGCCGCGCCACCCGGGGTGAATTCGGATTCACCCGGCTCCGGCACGGTCAAGTCCACACTCGGCGAATGTTGATGGTCGAATGCGGACTTAACCGCAGTGTGACTCAAGCGTCTACCTGAGGAATGTGACTCAAGCCGTCTACCTGAGGCGCGCGAGCCGGTCCGCTGCCTCGGCGATCACCTCGGGGCGCTTGCAGAAGGCGAACCGCACGAGCGTGGCGGCGGCGTCCTTATCGTCGTAGAACACACTCGTCGGGATGGCGACGATCCCACACCGCTCCGGCAGATCCCGGCAGAACTCGACCGCGTCCACACCCACGTCGGCGTTGACGAAGTAGGTCCCGCCCGGGATGAGCGGCTGCAGCCCCGCCGAGTCCAACCCGGCGCACAGCTGGTCTCGCTTGAACCGCAGGTCGTCGCGCAAGGCCTCCACGTCCGCACGGGGCAGCCGAAGCGCCGCGGCCGCGGCGTGCTGCAAGGGCGTGCCGCCGGCAAACGTCAGGTACTGCTTGACCATGCGCGTGGCGGCCACAAGCTCGGCAGGACCGGAGCACCAGCCGATCTTCCAGCCCGTGAACGAGAACGACTTCCCGACGCTCGAAATCGTCAGCGTGCGCTCGGCCATCCCGGGCAGCGCCGCGATCGGGACGTGCTCGCCGTCGTAGACCAGGTGCTCGTAGACCTCGTCGGTGACGCAGATCAGGTCGTGCTCGACGCACGCCGCCGCGACCGTCTCGAGCTCGCCACGGCTCAGGACACTGCCGGTCGGGTTGTGGGGCGTGTTCAGCAGTAGGACTCGGGCGCGCGGACCGATCGCACCTCGCAGAGCCTCCTCTTCGACCGAGAACCCCGGCGGGCGCAGCGTCACCGGCCGCCGTGTCGCACCCGCGAACGAGATGCACGCCGCGTACGAGTCGTAGTAGGGCTCGAGCACGACAACCTCGTCGCCCGGATCGCACAGCCCGAGCAGCGCCGAGGCGATCGCCTCGGTGGCGCCGAACGTGATCAGTACGTCCTCGGGCTGGAGGCCGTACCAGTTGTGCTGATGCTCGAGCACGGCCTCGCGCAGCGCCGGCACGCCCGGCAGCGGCGCGTACTGGTTCTGACCGCCGCGCAGAGCCGTCACCGCGGCCTCGATCACGGAAGCCGGTCCGTCGGTATCCGGGAACCCCTGGCCAAGGTTGATCGCCCCGGTCCGCAGCGCGAGCGCGCTCATCTCGGTGAAGATCGTGGTCCCCAGCCCGGCGACGCGTTGTGCTGGGCTAATGCCGCGTCCGCCGCGGGGGCTCATACCGGTACCGGATCGGCCGGGGCTCATACCGGATCGGCCGGGGCTCATGCCGGATCGGCCGGGGCTCATGCCGGATCGGCCGCGCCCCAGATCCCGGGACCGCGGTGGTGTTCGTAGATCAGCGAGGTCTCGGCGTGCGCCACCGACGGATGCGTGGCCAGGTGATCGACGACGAACTCGCGCAGGTCCTGGGCGTCGGCGGCGGCCACCCACACCAGGTAGTCCGTCACTCCGGTGAGGTGGAACACCATCAGCACGCCGGGCAACTGGCGCACCGCGCCCGTGAAATCGTCGATCTGGTCGCGCGCGTGGACCGCGAGTCGAACCGCGATCAGCGCCTGGAGCGGCCGGCCGAGCGCCGCCAGGTCGACCTCGGCGTGGAAGCCTCGGATCACGCCCCGATCGCGCAGGGACCGAAGGCGCGCCAGCGCCGTCGACGGCGCCACCCCGACGCGATCGGCCAGGCGCTGGTTCGTGATGCGGGCGTCGCGCGCGAGCAGCTCGAGCAGCGCTCGGTCGGTGGCGTCGACGGGTGGCTGTGGATGATTCGGCACTACGCGGACTCGCTGACCTGGAACCGCAGAATATCTGAATCAAAAGCCATGAGCCGCAGAATCTTCGGTTCCTTGTGAGACTGCCGCAGAATCGTCATCCTGAAGGGTATGACCGATACCGCCATCGCACCGATTCTGCACGACTCGATCCTCGACACGATTGGCGACACGCCGCTCGTCCGCCTGTCGCGCATCGGCGCCGGCGTGCGGCCGCGCCTTGTCGCCAAGCTCGAGGCGTTCAACCCGGGCGGCTCGATCAAGGACCGAGTCGCGGTCGCCCTGATCGACGCGGCCGAGCGCGATGGCCTGCTGAAGCCCGGGGGCACGATCGTCGAGCCGACCTCGGGCAACACGGGCACCGGCCTCGCGATCGCGGCGCGGCTCAAGGGCTACCGCGTGATCGCGGTCATGCCCGACAAGATGTCGCGCGAGAAGATCGACCTGCTGCGTGCCTACGGGGCGGACGTCGTGCTCGCCCCGACCGACGTCCCCCCCGAATCGCCGCAGTCCTATTACCGCGTGGCCGACCGGCTGACCGCCGAGATCCCGGGCGCGTTCCAGCCGAACCAGTACTTCAACCAGGCCAACCCCCAGGCTCACTACGAATCGACCGGCCCCGAGATCTGGGAGCAGACCGCCGGGCAGATCACCCATCTGGTCGCCGGAGTCGGAACCGGAGGTACGGTCACCGGCACCGCCCGCTACCTGCGCGAGCGCAACCCGGACCTCATCGTCGTCGGCGCCGACCCCGAGGGGTCGATCTACTCCGGCGGACCCGAGAACGTACGGCCATACCTGGTCGAGGGGGTCGGCGAGGACTTCTGGCCGCAGACGTTTGACCCGGCCGTGATCGATCGGTGGATCACGGTCTCGGACAAGGACGCGTTCATGACCACGCGCCGGCTCGCCCAACTCGAGGGCATCCTCGCCGGAGGCTCGGGCGGCCTCGCCCTTCATGCCGCGCTCCAGATCGCCGCCGAAACGGACGACCCCGACGCGCTGATCGTCGTGATCCTCCCGGACGGCGGTCGCTCGTACCTGTCGAAGATCTACTCCGATGCCTGGATGCGTCAGTACGGATTCCTCGAGCGCGACTCCCAGCTCCTCGTCGGCGACGTGCTCGCCCGCAAGCGCGACGCCGGCGAGATCCCGCCGCTCGTCACCGTCCAGACTCACTACCGCGTGCGCGACGCTGTCGCGCTCCTGCACGAGCACCGCGTCTCGCAGCTGCCGGTGGTCAGCGCCCACGATCCGGCGACGGTCGTCGGCGCGATCGGAGAGCGCGGCCTGCTCAAGCGCGCCGCCGAGAACCCCGCGATCCTCGACGCCGAGATCGTCGAGGTGATGGAGCCGCCGTTCCCCGCGGTGTCGACCGACGACCCCGTACGCGAGGCGGTCGAGCTGCTGGTCGGCGATCAGCAGGCGCTGCTGGTGACGCGCGACGGCCGCGCCGAGGGTCTCGTCACGCGCACCGATTTGCTGGAAGCACTCGCCTCGTGAACCGCTCCGACTCGGAGGCGCAACGCGACGCGTTTGCGACGCGCGCGGTACACGCCGGCCTGACCCCGGATCCGAGCTACGGCTCGGTGATCCCCGCGATCCACCAGACGTCGACGTACGCCCAGCGCCGGCCCGGCGAGTTCGTCGCCGACTACGACTACGCGCGCTCGGCCAACCCGACGCGGGCGGCGCTCGAGCAGGCGCTCGGCGAGCTCGAGGGCGGGCGCGCGGTGACCTTCTCCTCGGGCCTCGCCGCCGAGCACGCGCTGATCACGATCGCGTGCGAGCCGGGCTCGCACGTCGTGCTCCCGGGCGATCTCTACGGCGGCACCTACCGTCTCGTCGACAAGGTCATGGCGCGCTGGGGGCTCGAGTACGACCTCGTCGACCAGACCGATCTCGCCGCGGTCGAGCGCGCCGTGCGCGAGGACACCCGGCTGATCTGGGTCGAGACGCCGACCAATCCGTTCCTGAACGTGGTCGACATCGATGAGGTGATCGCCCGCAGGCGCAATGCGCTCGTCGCGGTCGACAACACGTTCGCGACCCCGGCGAACCAGCGGCCGCTCGAGCTCGGCGCCGACTTCGTCGCGCACTCCACCACCAAGTACCTCGGCGGTCACTCCGACGTCGTCGGGGGCGCGGTCGTCACCCGGTCAGACGACTGGTACGAAAGGCTCCGGTTCGTCCAGAACGCCGTCGGCGCCGTTCCCGGGCCGTTCGATTGCTTCCTCGTCCATCGCGGACTGCGCACGCTCCATCTCCGGATGGACGCCCACGCCCGAAGCGCCGCTGCGGTGTCCGAATTCCTGCGCACCGCCCCGGGCGTGACCGACGTCCGCTGGCCCGGGTTCAGCGGAATGGTCAGCTTCCGCCACCCCGACGCCACCGCGCTCGCCGCCCGCACGCGTCTGTTCACGCTGGCGGAGTCGCTCGGCGGGGTCGAGTCGCTGATCGAGGTGCCGCAGGCGATGACCCATCAGTCAGTCGAGGACTCGGCCGCGGCGGTTCCGCCCGATCTGGTTCGCCTGAGCTGCGGCGTCGAGGACCCTGAAGACCTCGTCGCGGACCTCAAGCAGGCGCTCGGCGCGTCCTGATTCAGGGCCTCGCTCCGCTCGGCGTCCGTGGGGCCGTTCCGCAGGGCATCCGTGCCCAGCGGGGTGAACGCGACCCGCCGGACACGGAGGTCCGGCGGAACCGGCCCCACGGACGCCGCCGCAGGCGGCCAATATCCCAACCCACCGGGTGCAGAACTCGCCAAAGCCGCACCACCCCATCGGCTTCGTGCGCATAAGCGCCGGTGAGGCGCTTATCTCGCCAAGACGCGACGCACGTCACGGGTTTGCTGCGTTTTGGCGCCGGCGCGGCGCCGGGCCCGGGTGATCGCCGGCCGGGGTCAGATTTCCTGGATGTGATCGGCCTCGCGCGCGCCGGGGAACGGACGCGTCAGGCAGAACTCCTCGAGCGTCGCCTCGGGCACCCCTTCGACGCCGGGTGTGTCTGACGCTTCACCGCGTGTGTGGGGATCGTCGGCGTATCCGCCGACCTCCACCGAGTGCGCAGGGGAGCGGTACCCCGAGATGCCGATCAGGTGCAGCCCGAGCGCCCGGCCGAGCGCATCCAGGCGGGCGGCGATGACCGGCTCCTCGTTCACCGAGTAGTTGGTCCCCGGCGCGGGGAAGAAGCCCGTCGAGCCGCCGTGGGGAACATACGGTGTGTTGATACAGCCACCTGGCGGCGGAACCACCGGCAACCCGGCGCCGCCACCAGAGGCCGCCGCCTCGCGATCGAGCACCGTCGCCTCGTGCGCCAGCTTCTTCTGGAGCGTGGTCAGCTGGCGCCGTTTGGCGGACCGGTCACGGGCGAAGCGGAGCTCGCGGTCGACGATCGACAGTTTGAGCTGGGCGATGTTGTCGCGCTCGACGCGCACTGCGGTCGTGGTCTGCTCGCGGCGGATCTTGATCCGGGCCAGCCGGCGGGCCTCGGCGGCGACCGCCACACGGGTTCTGATCACGGCTCGCATCGTCCGCGCGTTCGCCTTCGCGATCGTGCTCAGGTTGGTGACCTTGTTGACCAGGTCGTTCCATGCGTGCGCCTCGACGATCACGTCGACCAGGTTCGGCGTCGGGGACTCGTAGTCGGCGAGGAGCTGGGTGGCGAGGATCCGGCGATCGCTCACGAGCTGTCGCTGCAGCTGGACGAGCCGCCGCTTCGCGGTCGCCAGCGCCACCGTTACCTGCTCGAGCTGCTGCTCCTGGATATCAAGGCTCTGCTGGACGACGTTGAGCCTCGCCTGAAGCGAGCTGATCGAGCCCTCGAATCCGCGGATCTTCGTGTTGTCGGCCGTGATCGCGGAGCGCAGCTGCCCGGCGCGGTTCTGACCTGCCGAGTACTGGCTCGCGAGATCGCCGCGGCTCACGCCGGCGCTCGCCACGATGGTGACAACCGCCAGCACGGACGCCACGGCCACTGCGTACCGCCTGCTCAAGGGCGGCCACGCTACCAGCCGTACCCGCGGATTCCTTCCCTTGCAACCGTCGTTGCGGAGCCGCCCGGCCCTTTATGCGAACGCCCCAATCCCCGTGATGTCGCGGCCGACGATCAGCGTCTGCATGGTCTCGGTCCCCTCATAGGTGTGGATCGCCTCGATGTCGGCCATGTGACGGATCACATGGTTCTCGAGCAGGATCCCATTGCCTCCGAGCATGTCGCGCGCCTCGGCGCACACCTGACGGGCCTTGCGGGTGTTGTTGAGCTTCGCCAGCCCGGCGATCGTGTCGGTGAGCTCGCCGCGCTCGGCCAGGCGCCCGATCTGGAGGCAGTAGAGCTGCATCGAGGTCACCTCGGCGAGCATCTTCACGAGCCGGTCCTGGACGATCTGGAAGCTCGCCAGCGGCCGCCCGAACTGCTCTCGGCGCTTGGAGTAGGTGAGGGCGCTCTCGTAGGCGGCGACGGCATGGCCGAGCGCCGCCCACGCGCACGTGCTCCGCGTGCCTGCGAGGACGCGCCCGGTGTCCTTGAAGCTGCGCGCGCCCGGCAACCGGTTCTCCACCGGAACCTCGACATCCTCAATCGAGATCTGCGCCTGCCAGATCGCGCGCAGGGATCCCTTGCCCTCGATCACCTGCGCGTCGTAGCCAGGGGTGCCTCCCTCAACGAGGAAGCCGCCGACCTTGCCGTCCTCGTCACGGGCCCACACCACGACCACGTCCGCGATGCTGCCCGCCCCGATCCAGCGCTTGGCCCCGTTGATCACGTACGAGTCGCCGACCCGTCGCGCGCTGGTCTCCAGCGCGACCGAATCCGACCCGTGGTTCGGCTCGGTCAGCGCGAACGCGCCGAACTGCTCGAGCCTGGCCATCGGCGGCAGCCAGCGCTCCTTCTGCTCCTCGGAGCCGAGCATCGCTATCGACTTCATCGCCAGCCCGGCCTGAACGCCGAGGACCGTCCCGAGGCTGCCGTCGCCGCGGTTGAGCTCCATGTGGACCAGCCCGAGCGCGATCGGGTCGAGTCCCGGACAGCCGTAGCCCTGGATGTCCTCGCCGACGATCCCGAGCTCTCCAAGCTGCTGGATCAACGGCCACGGCATCTCGGCGCGCTCCCAGTAGTCGCCGATCACCGGCAGCACCTCATCGTCCACGAACAACCGCACGCGCCGGAGCACCTCGAGCTGCTCCTCGGTCAGCTGCTCGCGCAGGAAGAAGTAGTCCGTCGACAGGGAATGGCCAAGGTCATGGAATAGCTCAGGGGCGGTCAGCATCGGGTCCTCCACTCGGTAGTTCTGGGTCGGCGAGCGCGGTGGCGATCGCCCGGTAGGTCTTGCGGTTGAAGATCAGCCCCACGTGGCTTCCGGTCACCTCCACGCAGTTGCCGTACGGGACGAGGGCGGACTGCCAGCGGACGACGCCGTCGCCTTTCGAGTAGATGCTTGTCAGGCGCACCCGGTCGGCCGGGAACGCGCCCGCGAAGTCGACGCCGAACTGGCAGTCGCAGCCGTCGGTCAGGCACAGCGGCGAGCGCGCGCGCCTGCTCCGGAGCACGACGCTCCGAGCCGCGCCGGCCGCGGCCTGCGTGGGATAGCTCATCGCCAGCATCTGCCGCAACCCCGCGCCGACCGAGACCGCGTGGGAGACGAGCTCCGGGCGGCGGTGAGCGAGCGCCCGGACGTAGTGCCCGCCCCGGCTGTGCCCGATCAGCGCCACCCGGCGTGCATGGCGGTCGTAAAGACGTTCCAGATGGCGTTCGACGCGTTCGACCGCGCGGTCGGAGCAGCCGGTGTTCGCGACGAAGCCACAGGTACGCGGGCGGTAGCCGATGCGCCGCAGCCACGCCGCGAGCACGAGCAGGGTCTGGTCGCCACCGCCGAACCCCGGCATCAGGAGGACGGGGCGCCCGTCGCCGCGCGACACCCCGCGGCCGTGAAAGACCGGATCCGCGAGCAGCCGTGAGAGCTCGAGCGTCCACCGCGTCTCGCGGAGGTGGTCCCCCCACCACCGCTCGTCCGGCACCAGGGGCAGTTCGTCAGTTGGCAAGTACATAGGTCCCCGGCGCCTTTCCATGGGCCTTGTAGGTGGCGTTGCCGAGCGTCTTGGGCGCGCGCTTCAGTTGCCCAGAGCGCTCGCTGAGCCAGCCGTCCCAGTCCCCCCACCAGCTGCCGGGCACCTGCGGGGCCTGCGCGACGAACTCCTCGGGCGTCGGCGGGAGCTCGTCGGCGACGCGGTAGCTGGCGCGGGATTCGGCACCGTCCCGCGCCGGCGGGTTGACCAGCGCCTGGATGTGGCCACTCCTTGAAAGCACGAACCGCACATCACCGCCGAACAGGAGCGCTCCGCTGTACGCGCTTTCCCACGGCACGATGTGATCGGTGACGCCGGCGATGAAGTATGTGTCGATGTCGACCGCGCCCAGATCCACAGGCCGGCCGAGGACCTCGAGCGAACCAGGATGCGCGAACGAGTTGTCCAATCCGATGTTGATGAAGTCCCGGTGCAGCCCGGCCGCGAGACGGACCGTGTCCTGGTTCCAGTACAGGACGTCGAAGGCCGGTGGGGCCTTCCCGAGCAGGTAGTTGTTGACGAAGTAGTTCCAGACGAGGTCGTTCGGGCGGAGCCAGGTGAACACGCCCTCTAGCGCCCGCCCGTCGAGGTACCCCTTACGAGCCGACTCGGCCACGGCCGCGGCCGCGACGTCGCGGCCGGCCAGCGCCGCCATCGTGCCCTCGGTGTCGTTGTCGAGCGCGCACACCATCAGCGTCAGGCTCGCCACCCCGTCGAGCTCGCCGGCGTCGGCGAGGTTTCCGAGCAGTCCCGCAGTGATGATCCCGCCCGAACACGCCGCCGCCAAGTGAACCTTGCTCTGCGATGTGATCGACGCGACCGCATCGCGAGCCTCGGCGACCGCCTCAGCGTAGGTGTCGAGATCGAAGTGCCCCTGCGCCTGCTCGGGATTGCGCCACGAGATCGCGAACACCTGCTGGCCCTGGGCCACGTAGTGCTCGATCATGCTCCGCCCGGGAGCGAGGTCGAGCACGTAGAACTTGTTGATCGTCGGCGGGATGAACAGCAGCGGCACTTCCCGCACCTGATCGGTCGACGGCCGGTACTGGATCAGCTCGAACACCTCGGTGCGCAGGACCACCGACCCGGGCGTGGCGGCCAGGTTGCCGCCGACCGCGAACTTGCTGGTGTCGACGGTGGCCGGGAGCCGCGGCGGGGTCGAGAAGTCGTGGACAAGCCGTCGCGTCCCGCGGACGAGATTGGTCCCTCCGGTGTCGACGGTCTCCTTCATCACGGTCGGGTTGGAGAAGGCGAAGTTCGTCGGCGCGAGCGCATCGAGCACGTTGCCGGCGGCCAGCCGCGCCCGCCGCTCGGCGCGCCAGTCGACGTCGGCATCGGTGATCAGTCCGTCGACGGTCTCGCCGACGGCGAGGTAGCCCTGGAGCACACGACGAAGCAGCCAGTTGCCCTCCCACGCCCGGTCGGAGAACCGCCGATCGCCCTTGGCCGGCGCGAGCTCGGACTGACCGGCTGCGACTCGCCGCAGCTCGCCGGCGAGGTTGGCGGCGCGCGCGGCCACTCGCCGCGGGTGCCGCGCAAGTCCAGCGCTGACCTTCACCCCTGCACCCGGGGCGATGAACCGCGAGGGCTCGCCGGTTCCGGCCTCGCTCAGCAGCACATCGAGCCCGGACTGGGCGGCGCGGCCGGTGCGCCGCATGCGGGACTGGTTGCCGTCGCTTGTCACGTTGTCGCTCACTCTCTCTAGCTCCGGGTTGTGGTTGTCGGATAAGACTCGCTCGCGCCGACGCCCGGCACATCGGACCGGCGCCCTAAGTTCCCGGCCGCGCGTTGTGTGCTGCGTACAATCGGCCGTGAGGAGAGAGCCTTGTCGTTGACCCGGGACCCCGCGATCGCGGCGCTGCGCGAGAAGCTCCAGCAGCGCGTGGAAGAGCTGTCCGACGAGGCGACCGAGCAGATCTTCACCGACATCCCGGCCTACCGCAACGCCGACGAGCACCTGCGCCGCGATGTCCGCGCCCACGTGAACGCCCACCTCCGCGCGAGCATCGAAACGCTGGGAGCCGACCGTGAGGTGACCCGTGAGGATCTGCTGTTCGTGCGCCCCCACGCCGCGCGCCGCGGGAAACGGGTGTCGCTGAGCGATTTCGTGCAGGCCTTCTACGTGGGCGAGCGAGTGCTGTGGGACGCCGCGATCGAGCTTGCCGATGACGACGAGTCGCGGCGCGCGGCGCTCGCGTTCGCGGCGCGCCTCCCCCGCTACTTCGAGGTCGCGACTACGCACGCCGCCGAGGTCTACCTCGAAACCCAGGAGCAGCTCGCGGCCACCGGCGAGCGGATCCGGCGCGACCTGCTCGAGGACCTGCTCGCCGGCCGCGACCTCGAGCCCGGCCCGCGCCTCGACGCCGCCCACGCCGCCGGGCTCCGCGACGGCTCATCGTTTGTCGTGATCTCGGCGATTCCGAGCGTGAGCCCGGCCGACGAGCAATTGCTGCGCGGGGGCGCAGCGGCGCTCGCCCGCGCCGCCGGAGGGACCACGCCACCGCTGGCGGTCGTCCGCCAGAACGAGATCGTGCTCGTGGTGCCGCTCGCGGACGGATTCCCGGCGACGATCGCGCCGCGACTCGACGATGTCCAGCACCGGCTCGCCGATGCCGGCCTGCCGCTGGCCGTGGCCGTGAGCACGGCCGTGTCGCGACTGGCGAGTGTGCCCGAGGCCTACCGGGAGGCGAACACGATCCGCGCCGCACACGCCTCAACGCCGGGTGTATTTGCGCTGTCGGAGTTGAGCGCGTTCGAGTACCTGACGCTCCGCCCCAATCCGACCGCGAGTCGCCTGATCGCGCCGGCGGTCCACGAATTCGTCGCGCAGGACGCGCAGGATGGCGGCCCGCTGATAGCCACGCTGCGGGAGTACGTGGCCTGCGACCTCAACGCCCGTCGCGCAGCCGAAAACCTCCACATCCACGTGAACACCGCGCATTACAGGCTGTCCCGGATCGCCGAGCGCACCGGACTGGACCTCCACCGGGTCAGCCATCTGATCGAGATTCTGATTTCCGCCCGGCTCGCGGACGCCGAATTGGTTGCGTCGCACAACACCGACCGCCCAAATTAGGCGGCGGCTGCCATGTTCGCAGCGCTCATGCTGAGCGAGGCTGTCGTTCACCCCGACTCCGAAGGAAGGAACGTCGATGAACGAGAGCCTTGCCAGCAACCTGATCGGATCCGTGCAGCGGTATCCGGAAAGCGCTGCACTGCGCATGGGCGACGAGGTCATCACCTACGCCGAACTTGACCAGGCGACCGCCCGCGTCGCCGGGCTGCTGCGCGAGCGCGGCCTCGAGCCTGGCGACCGCGCGGGGATCATGCTCCCGAACGTCCCCGAGTTCGCGATCGTGTATTACGGCGTGCTCCGCGCCGGCGGCGTGGTCGTGCCGATGAACGTGCTGCTCAAGAAGCGCGAGGTCGAGTTCTACCTCGGCGACTCAGAGGCCAAGGCGATCTTTGCCTGGCACGAGTTCGCGGATCCCGCGTGCGAAGGCGCGGCCGAGGTCGGCGCCGAATGCATCGTGGTCGAACCCGAGTCGTTCGCCGACCTGCTCGCGAACGCTGCGCCGGCCGATGAGGTCGTGGATCGCAGCGCCGACGACACCGCGGTGATCCTGTACACGTCGGGCACGACCGGCAAGCCCAAGGGCGCCGAGCTCACGCACGCGAACCTGACGATCAACGCCGACGTGAGCAAGGCGCTGTTCACGCTCGATCACGACGATGTGATCCTCGGGGCGCTCCCGCTGTTCCACGCCTTCGGCCAGACCTGCGGGCTCAACGCGTCGGTCAGCGCCGGCGTGTCCCTCGCGCTGATACCACGCTTCGACGCGGGCAAGGTGCTGGCGACGATCGAGCGTGATGGCGTGACGGTGTTCGAGGGCGTGCCGACGATGTTCGCCGCGCTCCTGCACGAACCCGACCGCGAGCAGTTCGACGTGAGCACGCTGCGAGTGTGCGTGTCCGGCGGAGCGGCACTGCCCGTCGAGGTGCTCCGCGGGTTCGAGGAAGCGTTCGACTGCGTGATCCTCGAGGGTTACGGCCTGTCCGAGACCTCGCCGGTGGCGTGCTTCAACCACCCCGACCGTGAGCGCATGCCGGGCTCGATCGGGACACCGATCGAAGGCGTCGAGATGAAGTTGGTCGACGATCACCGGCAGGACGCGGCGCCCGGAGACGTGGGCGAGATCGCGATCCGGGGCCACAACGTGATGAAGGGTTACTGGAACCGCCCTGATGCCACGGCGGACGCGATCGACGAGACGGGCTGGTTCTACTCGGGTGACATCGCGAGGAGCGACGCGGATGGGCGTTACTTCATCGTCGACCGTAAGAAGGAACTGATCATCCGCGGGGGTTACAACGTCTACCCGCGCGAGATCGAAGAGGTCCTGTATGAGCATCCGGCGGTGCGCGAGGCCGCGGTGATCGGCATCCCGCACGACTCGCTCGGCGAGGAGGTCGGGGCGGCGGTCGCGCTCAAACCCGGAACGCAGGTCACCGAGTCCGAGATCCGCGACCACGTCAAGGCGAACGTCGCCGCGTATAAGTACCCGCGCCACGTGTGGTTCATCGACGAACTGCCCAAGGGACCGACCGGCAAGATCCTCAAGCGCGAGATCAAGCCACCCGCCGGTGTGATCTGACCACAACGGTCGTTCCCGAACGATGGCGCCGCGCGCCAATGATTCCACGCGGCGCCATCGGCATCGTTATCCGCACCCAATCACCTCCTTTGAGGAAGGAGCAGTTCCATGTCACACCGGCTAAAGCAAGCCGTGCCGCTAGCGGTCAGTATCGGGTTGGTCGCATTCGTCTGGTCCGAGCTCACCCTCAACTTCAACCTGCACTGGTTCACCGTCGCCGACGGCGTGTTCGGTAAGTTCGGCCTGCCGGAGAAGTTCCAGCTCGTTCTCCCCGCAACGTTCGTAACCTGGGGCCTGTACTACGTGCTCGGCGCCGACCGGATGGCGCTGCGCAAGACCCTGATCGCGGCCACGACCGGAACCATCGGCGCGATCGTGATCATGACCCTCGGCCCGGCGCTCGCTGGGCTGCCCAGCCTCTGGGGAATCGCCCTGGCCATCGGAATCGTCGGCGGCGGCCTCGTGATCCTCTCGGCTCTGACCGCCGACGGCTCGCTCGCGGCGGCGCCGGCGTTCGTGTGTGCCGCGTCCGTGTTGTTCTGGTGGTTCGCTACCGGACTCGACAACTACGTACTCGGAGCCGCCGGCCCGCACACGGTCGCCGCGCTCGGTCTCGCCCTGACGACGCATCCGCTCGCAGCCGGCACCGGCGCGCTCGGTGGGCTGTTCTCGACGCCGTGGCAGTTCGTGGCGCTCAGCGCGTGGGTGTCTCTCCTGTGTGGCCCACTGCTCGGAGCCCTGTCGCACGCCCTGGCCGCAGTGCCCGGTCGCATCGCCGCACCGTCCGGCCCGGTCACCCCGCGGGTCACCGCCTGAGGCCATGCTCGTGCCCGGCGACGTCGCTATCCAACGCATCGCCACGATGCTGGCGGCGCGCCGGGCCGAGCTCGCCTCCGAGAGCCTCACCGCGATCCGAGCCGCGATCCCCGCCTACGGGGATATAGACGATCCCGTGATCCTGGCGGACGTGACCGAGCACGTCGCCGAGAACCATGACGCGCTCCGGGCCAGCCTCGTGCGCGGGCAACCGGTCACCGAGCAGGATCTCGCGTTCATCCGTCCGCATGCCGCGCTCCGTGCCCGGCGCAGCGTTCCGCTCGCGGACTTCCTGCACGCGTTCCGCATCGGTCACCGCGTGATCTGGGACGCGATCCAGGGATTCGCCGACCTCGACGACGAGGCAAGAGATGCGGCCCTCGAGGCCGCGCGACTCGTGATGGAGTTCATCGATCACGCCAGCACGCACGCCGCCCAGGCCTACCTCGAGGCCCAGCAGCTGCTGCTCGCCGAGGGCGACCGCGTCCGCCGCGATCTGCTCGAGGACCTGCTCGCGGGGCGCACGCCGACTCCCGGGCCGCGTCTCGGCGCCGCCCGCGCCGCCGGCCTCGACTCCGGCGGGCGCTGTCTGCTGATCGCTGCCGTGCCGGTGTCCCCCGCTGACGACGAGCTCGCGCTCAGATCGGCCGCGTCCGCGCTGGCGCGCGCCGCCAGCGGCGGCGCCCTCCGCCCGCTGACCGTCGTCCGCCAGGACGAGATCGTGATCGTCCGGGCCCTTGGCACCCAGGATCCGCGCCGGCTGACCGAGCCGGTCGAGCGAGTGCAGCGGGAGCTCGCCGGCACGGGGGTCCGGCTGGCGATCGGCATCAGCACCGCGTTCGATGCCACCGCGGGCCTTCCGGACGCCTACCGGGAGGCGTCCGCCGCGCTCGAGTCGCTGCCGCCGGGAGGCGGGGTGATGTCGCTTCCGGATCTGAGCGCCTTCGACTATCTCACGCTGCGGAGCGACGGGACCGTGTTGCGGCTGCTCACGCCCGCCGTCCGCCGCTTCGTCGAAGACGACACCGCTGCGGGCGGCGCGCTCACCAGCACGCTCCTCGCCTATGCGGCGGCGAACCTCAACGCCAAGGTCACGGCTCAGCGGCTCTTTATCCACGTCAACACCGCGCACCACCGCCTAGCCCGGATCGAGGAGAGGACGGGCTGCGACCTTCGCGATCTGGCCGACGTCCAGGAGCTCCTGATCGCGATCCGACTCGCGCGTCACCCGATTCGGACGACGACAGCGTCAGGGTGAGTCGTATCGTGCGGGCGCAGATGGAGACGGATCGCGTCGATTTCGCATTGATGGTGTTCGACCACACCGAAGGCGCCGAGGAGGCTTACTCTCGCGCCCCACGGTCGGTCGATGGCGTAGCTTGGGCGGACCAGATCGCATTCGTCGAGCACCATCGGCGCAACCGGATCATCGTCCGCGGTACGTTTGCCGGCCGCTACGTGGACGCCGACGACGAGCTCGAGTTCATGGGTGGCAAGACCGCCGAGGGCGCGCTCGCCGGGGGCGTGGTCGGCGTGCTCTTCGGTCCGGCCGGTCTCGCGGTGGGCCTGGTCGGTGGCGGCCTGGTCGGCGGTGTCGCGCAGGAGCGAAGCTCGCCGCATCTGCGCAGCGCGTTCTTCGACGAGGTCCGCCGGGAAGTGCCAGAAGGCTCGTCGGCCGTCATCATGATGGCCGCGCCGGACCACGTCGACGCGATGGTCGCCGCGCTCGAGCGGCACGGTGGGCGACTGGTACGCCACCACCTCAGCGCCGAGGAAGCGAAAGCGCTCGAGGACGCCGTCGCCGGCGACCCCGAAGCCGCTCCGCCGGAGGTCTGACGTGCGAGCTGTTCTGAACGTCATATGGCTGATCTTCGGCGGCCTCTGGCTGGCGATCCTGTACAGCCTGGCCGGGATCCTCGCCTTCATCCTGATCATCACGATCCCGTTCGGCTTCGCGGCGTTCCGGATGGCCAGGTTCTGCCTGTGGCCGTTCGGCCGGACGCTCGTGAAGAAGGACACATCCGGGGTCGGGTCGATCATCGGCAACATCATCTGGGTCGTGCTGTTCGGCTGGGAGCTCGCGCTCGCCCATCTGTTCACCGGCATCGCCCAATGCCTCACGATCATCGGAATCCCGCTCGGCCTCGCGAACTTCAAGCTGATCCCGGTGTCGCTGTGGCCGCTCGGCCGCGAGAACGTCTCGGTCGAGGAGGCTCAGCGGATGGGGTATTCAGGCCTCGGCATCCCGTAGCGGTCCACTTACCGGCGAGTCCGAATCTTCGGAAGGTTCCTGCCGATCCCGGGGTCTTCACAAATGACCGCGCTTTGAACGCGGTCCAGTGAAACCGCGAAGGGAGTGAACTATGGCCAGTCGGAGAGCAGGCAAGTTCCGCATAGCCGGGGTCGCCGCGCTGGCGATCGCAGGATTGATCGTCGCCGGATGCGGCAGCAGCTCTAGCACGAGCTCTACCGCCGCCGCCGCGACGAACGCACCGTCGTCCTCGAGCACCACGTCAGCCGCCGCGTCGTCGGCGACAGGCGTAACCGTCAAGACGGCGAAGGGCTCGAGTGGTACGTACCTCGTCGGTCCGAACGGGCGTGCCCTCTACCTCTGGGTCGCCGACACCGGCGGCAAGTCGAGCTGCTCGGGAGCGTGCGCGGGCGCATGGCCGCCGCTCCTCACCAAGAGCAACCCGACCGCCGGCCCGGGCGTGACCGCGTCTGATCTGGGCACGACGATGCGCTCGGACGGCACCGAAGAGGTGACCTACAAGGGTCATCCGCTGTATTACTTCGTCGCCGACAAGAGCGCCGGGAGCACGAGCGGTCAGGGCAGCAACTCGTTCGGCGCCAAGTGGTGGCTGGTTGCCCCGTCGGGTACGGCGATCACCACGGGCGGCTCTTCGAGCTCGAGCTCGTCCGGCGGCTCATCCTCAAGCTCCTCCTCCAGCGGCGGCTGGGGCTAGCAGCGCCCGGGGGGCGACTCGTGTCCGACCCTCAGGCAGGTGCCCGCGTCCGCGCGGGCACCGCCGCTGCTCGGGTCGCCACGCTCGAGGGTGGCGAGATCGGCGCCGGGGTCGGGGGGCCGCGCGCCACCGCTGAGCGACCGATCAACCCGTGGGCGTTCGCCCTCGTCGCGACCGCTGCCTTCGGCGGCCCACTCGCGTTGGCGGCGGCCGGCGCACCGGCCCTGGTGGCCGATGCCGGCGAATCGGCAGGTCTGGCGATGCTCGCCGCCGTGGTCGTGTTCACGGCCCCGCTGGCGATCTGGTTGGGGTATTCCCACGACATAAACGGCGCGGGAGGCTTGTACGGGTTCGTCGAGGCCGCGGCCGGCCGCCGGGTTGCGCTCGCGCAGGCGGCGATCTGGACGTTCAGCTACGGGCTGTACATCGTCTACACCACCGTGCAGATCGTCTACGACCTGCTCCCCGCCGTCGTGCCCGGCGTGCGCGGGTACCAGACGTTGCTCGCGCTGCTGATTCCGGTGGCGATCGTGGCCGTGATGATCGCTGGGCGTGCCGTCACGTTGATCGTGCTGGGGGTCATGGCCGCGGGGCAGCTGGTCCTCGCCGGGATTCTCGACGGGATCACCCTCGCCAACATCTCGACACCGGTGTCGAGTTTTGGCGCCGGCGCCCCCGCGGGCGCTTTTGCCAAGGCGAGCGCCCAGACTTCGCTGCTCTACATCTGCGGAAGCCTCCCGCTGTTCCTCGGGGGCGAGCTCGCGACGCCGGCGCGCACGATTCGCCGCGGCCTGACCAGCGCGTTCGGGGTCACCGCCGCGGTGATCGTCCTCGCGGTGGCGCCCCTGGCGGCCGCTCCGGGCCTGCTGCACACAGACATCCCGGGCGTGAGCGTTGCCGAGCAATTCGTCGGTCCGGGTATGGCCCGGGCGATCGGCATCGGCATCGCTGTGAGCACCGCCGGCGTGATCGTCTGGGAGTACCTGGCGCTCACGCGCCTCGTGCACGCGATCACCCGCTGGCGAATCCGCCCGATCGCGGCCGCGATCGGCGTCGGCGTCGTGCTGGCCGCGCCGTTCACGCTGATCGACCCTGACGGCTTCTACAACACGCTGCTCGAGCCATCGCTGATCGCGCTGTGGGTGAGCCAGCTGATCGTGTTCGCGGTCTTTCCGCTGTTCGCGCGCAAGCGTGGCCTGCGGATGTGGCCGGCGTGCGCGCTCAGCGGGGTCGCGAGCGGGTTCGCGATCTACGGGATCGTGACCGCGCTCCAGTCCGCATCCAGCTGATCTCGGCCCCCCCTCTCTGCTCCCCCGAGCGCCGACCCGCACGCCCCAGCGCTGCCCCGCACGCCCCAGCGCTCCTCCGCGCGCCCCAGCGCTCCTCCGCTCGCCCACGCGCTGCCCGGCACGCCCCACGGATGGGGGATCGCCCCCATTCTCGTAGCGGGCCGACTACGCGATCTTGGTGGAGCAATCAGATCGAGGAGCAATCAGATGGTCACTGTCAACGGAAATCTCCACGCCACCACGGACGCCGACTACGGCCGGACCCACGCGGACCTTTCCCTTCTCCGCGTACTAATCGTCGACGATCACCCCGCGATTCGCCTCGGCCTGTCGCAGCTGCTCGACGACCAGCCCGACATCGTCGTCGTCGAAGTAGCCTCGTCCGCCGAGCAGGCAAGGTCGCTCGCCGAGCGCGACCCGATCGACGTCGCCGTCGTCGACTATCAGCTCGGCTCGCGCAGCGGACTGTGGCTGACCCGCATGCTGAAACGGCTCGAACCGCCGCCGAGGGTGGTGATCTACTCCGCGTACTGCGACGGTCCGCTGGCGGCCGCGTGCGTGGTGGCGGGCGCCGACGGACTCATCAGCAAGGGCGGCGTCGGGTCGGAGCTGTGCCATGCCGTCCGCGCGGTGGCCCGCGGGCACTCGCGGATCCCGATGGTCCCGCCGGCGTTGGCCGGCGCCATGCGTCGCCGGCTGGGCGCCGACGAGCAGGCGATCTTCGGCATGCTGCTTGCGGGGATCGGGCCGTCCGAAGTGGCCGACACGCTCGGCATCTCCGAGCGGGGCCTCGATTCGCGCCGCTGGGCGATGTTGCACAAGCTCGAGGGGCTCCGACCCGATCGCGCCGGCACGGCGCCGACTCCTCCACAGATCAGGCGTCGACGGGCGCCCGGTTGCTGAGTCCACGTCGCTTGCTGATTCACTCGAGGTGAGTGCGATGAACGGGAATACCTCCGTGCCTGAGCGTCGGGGGCGCCAGCGGTACATCCCCCTTCTTTACCGGGGACAGGTTGAGCTCGTGCCGCTGATCGCGCTGGTGTGGCTGTGCGCGGTCGCCGGCGACACGCTGTCCTACGTCCTCGGCCGCCGGCTCGGCCGTGGCTTCCTGCTCGAGCACGGCCACCGGATCAAGCTCACGCCCGACCGACTCCAGCAGGTCGAGCGCTACTTCGCGAGGCACGGACGAAAGACGATCCTGTTCGGCCGGTTCATCGGCTGGGTGCGAGCGCTCGCTCCGTTCATCGCGGGCGCCTCGGGGATGCCCGCGCGCCGGTTCGTGCCGACGACAATCGTCGCCGCGGGTCTGTGGGCGGTGGCGTGCACGCTGCTCGGGTACGTGTTCTGGAACTCGCTCGATCGGGCGGTCGAGCTGGCCCAGCAGGGGTCGTTCGCGATCGCGGGGCCGTGGTGCTGGCGGTCGCCGGCACGTACGCAGTCAAGCGCTGGCGGCGCCGCATGGCTGCGGATCCGGGGCGCTGAGGACGAAGCAGGTCCTCGGAGCGCCCCCTGGGCTCGTCGACCTGGTCGGGTAGGCTCACCCGATGACGCCCACGAACGCGCAGTGGCGCCTGGCGGCGCGACCGATCGGCCTTCCCAAGCCGTCGGACTGGGAGTATGTGGAGGAGCCGGCGCCCGAGCCGGCCGACGGCCAGTTCCTCGTCGGGCTCGAGTACCTCTCGCTGGATCCGGCGATGCGCGGGTGGATGAACGACGTCCGGTCGTACGTGCCGCCCGTGGGCATCGGCGAGGTCATGCGGGCCGGAGGGATCGGCCGCGTGGTGCAGTCCAGCAACCCCGAATACGACGTCGGCGACCTCGTGTTCGGGCAGTTCGGCATCCAGCGCTACGCGATCTCGGACGGCCGGGGGGTGCACCTCGTGGACACGGCACTCGCGCCGGCGCCGGTCCACCTCGGCGCGCTCGGGATCACCGGGCTGACCGCGTACTTCGGGCTGCTCGATATCGGGCGCCCGGAGCCGGGACAGACCGTGGTCGTGTCGGGCGCCGCCGGCGCCGTCGGGAACGTGGTCGGCCAGATCGCCCGGATCAAGGGATGCCGCGTCGTCGGGATCGCCGGCGGCCCTGAGAAGTGCGAGTGGCTCACCGACGAGCTCGGCTTCGATGCCGCGATCGATTACAAGCGCGACGACCTCCGGGCGCAGCTCCGCGCGGAAACCCCCGACGGAGTCGACGTGTACTTCGACAACGTCGGCGGAGACATGCTCGACGAAGTCCTGCGGCGGCTGGCTCGCGGTGCGCGCGTCGTGATCTGCGGCGCGATCTCCCAGTACAACGCCGAGCAGCCGCCTCACGGGCCCGCGAACTACATGCAGCTGCTCGTGATGCGCGCGTCGATGACCGGGTTCCTCGTGTTCGACTTCGCCGAGCGGTACCCCGAGGCGGTCGCCCACCTCGCCGAGTGGCTGAACGCCGGGGCGCTCCAATCGCGCGAGGACATCGTCCGCGCCGGCATCGAGCAATTCCCCGAGGTCTTCCTGATGCTGTTCCGCGGCGAGAACACGGGCAAGCTGATCCTCCAGCTCGACGGGGCGGACGCGTGAGCGCTCCGCTCGGGTATGAGCTTCGCTTCTGGCCGGAGTTCGGGCGACTGCTCACCGACACGCTTTTTTGGGTCCCTCGGCCGCCCGAGGAGCGCGACCGGCGCCCGCCCGTTCTCCTCATCCCGGGGTTCATGGCCGGGGACGCCTCGCTCACCGCGCTCGCCGGCTGGCTGCACCGCCGCGGCCACGAGGTGCGGACGAGCGGCATCCGCTTCAACGTCGGCTGCGCCGGCCGTGAGCTCGAGCGCCTCGGCGCAGTGCTCGACGAATTCGGCGAGCCCGCGATCGTGATCGGCCAGAGCCGTGGCGGCGCGCTCGCCCGCGCCCTCGCGGCCAAGCACCCGGATCAGGCCGCCGCGGTGATGACGCTCGGCTCCCCCGTGCTCGACCAGCTCGCCATATCGCCGTCGGTGCTGCGGACGGTGCGGTCGGTGGCGTTCCTCGGCGATCTCGGGATCCGGGGGCTATTCACGAACGAGTGCCGCGACGGCGACTGCTGCTCGGAGTTCCGCACGCTACTCAATGCACCGCTCCGCGCGGACGCGCCGGCGATCGCGGTCTACTCGCGCAGCGACGCGATCGTCGATTGGCGCGCATGCCTGGATCCGTCCGCGGAATGGGTCGAGATCGACGGCAGTCACTGCGGGATGGCGGTCAACGCCGACGTGTACCGCGCGCTCGAGCGGCTGCTCGAGCGCGCCGAGGAGCGCCTTTGCAGTAGATGAGCGTGCAGGACGCGACGTTCCTGCACGTCGAGAACGACGTCACCCCGATGCACATCGGCCCTGTACTTCGGGGTCACCGGCGACCGCGACCACGCGGCCGACATTGGCGTCTTGACCGCGGGCATCGAATCCGGCCTGGCCGAACTGAGCGAGCGCGTTGGCTGATAACTCGGACATGGCCCGAGTTATCAGCCAACCGACCGATGAATGATCCCCGCGGGGCCCAGGAGCATATGGCGATACGCGAACAGTGACCCGCCGCCCGTCCCCGGAGCACGCACGAGCTGACATTCGACGCCGCGCGGGCTGACCATGGCAGTCGGCGCATGTGGTGGATGCGCCGACTGCCACGGTCTGGCTCGCTAGCCACCAATGTCAAGCTATGCCGGTGGCGCCCCGGAATCACCCGCGCATGTTCCGACTGATCCGGGTCCTCTGAGCCCGAGATGAAGCTGTCCGACTTCGTCCCGAAGTGGTCGGTCCCGGCTGCGATGCGGGCGATTCGTGCGATGGTCTGCGTCTGCGGCCTGTTCGCGTTCACCGACAAGGTGCTCGGCAACCCGCAGATCGCTACCTTCGCCGCGTTCGGCAGCTTCGCCACACTCGTGCTCGCGTCGTTTGCCGGGACGTGGCGCGACAAGCTCCTGGCCCACCTCGCGCTCGCGCTCACCGGGAGCGTGTTGATCACGATCGCCACGATCGTCAGCTCGACGACCTGGCTGGTGGCGATCGTGACCGTGCCCGCGACGTTCGCAGTGTTCTTCGCCGGCGTCACCGGACCGAACGCGGCGTCCGGGGTCACGGGCGCGTTGCTCGCGTGGGTCCTCCCGGCGGCATCCGTCGGCACGGTCAGCATGGTTCCGGACCGCCTGATCGGCTGGTGGATGGCGTCGGTCTGCGGGACTGCCCTCGTTCTGCTGTTCTCGCCGCGATCGAGCGGAGGCAACCAGCTGAACGCCGCGGCGTCGGCGCTAGCGGGCAAGCTCGCCGACGTGCTCGACGCAGCGGTCCGTGGCGGGCCGACCAAAGCCGATCTTGCGGCGATGGTCGCCGCGAAGCACGACTTGATCGCCCAGTTCACGTCGACGCCTTACCGCCCCACCGGACTGGCTGCGACCGACCAGGCGCTCGCGAACTGCGTCGAATTGCTCGAGTGGACCGAGGTACTGGTCTCCGACGCCGTCGAGGAGCAGCACGACCTGAGAGAGGCTCCGGAGCCAGACCTCGAGCTCATTGCCGTTTCGAGCGCGGCGCTCCGAGACGCGGCCTCACTCCTCGCGGGCGGGGACGCACGTCCCGACATCGACGAGCTCGAGCGCTGCCGGGCGGCCGTCCTGACTCAGATTCAGAATTCGACGCCGCCGCCCGCGGAGTTCCGGCAAGCCGCCCAGATCTCGTTCCACGCAAACGCGGTCGCCGTGGCGGTTCTCGGGGTCGCCTACGAGTCGATGATCGCGTCGCGGCTCGTGGACCCCGAGTGGCTCGAAGCCAGACGCGCTCGCTGGTACACCGGTGGGAACGCCGCGATACGAACTGTGCAGCGAGTGTCGAGCGTGGCCACCGCTGCCCACACCCACGCGAGCCTGCGCTCGGTCTGGTTCGTCAACAGCCTTCGCGGCGCCGTGGCACTCGCGGTGGCCGTCGCCGTGGCAGATGTGACCACCGTCCAGCACGGCTTCTGGGTGGTGCTCGGGACGCTTTCCGTCCTTCGCACGAACGCGTCAGCCACGGGCGCCACCGCGCTCCGGGCGATCGCCGGGACCGCGATCGGGTTCGTGATCGGCGGTGCGCTGGTCTTGGCCATCGGCAGCGACGAAACCGCGCTCTGGATCGTGTTCCCGTTCGCGGTGCTCGTAGCCGCCTACTCGCCCGGGACAGCGCCGTTCGCCGTCGGCCAGGCGGCGTTTACGGTGCTGATCGCGATCCTGTTCAACCTGATCACTCCCGTGGGTTGGAAGGTCGGCGTGGTCCGGATAGAAGACGTCGCGCTCGGCTGCGCGGTGAGCGCGGTGATCGGCACGCTGTTCTGGCCGCGTGGAGTGTCGTCCGTCGTCGGCGACGACCTCGCCGACGCGTTCCGCACGGGGGCGTCGTACCTCACCCAGGCGGTGCAGTGGGCGACCGGAGCGCGGGCTGCCGACCCCGATACCGCGATGCCCGCGGGGAACGCGGGGATCCGCCTAGAAGAGGGCCTGCGTGGCTTCCTCGCCGAGCAGGGAAGCAAGCGAATCGCCAAGCAGGACCTGTGGCGGCTCGTCGGCGGATCGCTCCGGCTACGTCTCACGGCGCACGCGGTCGCGGAGATGCCGGGAGATGCCACCGGCCTGGACGAGGCTCGCGCCGTGCTCGCGCGACGTACCGCGACGCTCGCCTCCTGGTACGACGAGCTCGCCGAACAGGTCGGTAAGCCTGATCACAGGGCGGTGTCCGAGCTGGCCCCGCCGTCGCTCGCCGCTGATGGGATTGTTGACGAGTCCTCCGGCTCGTACTACGGCGTGTGGCTGTGCGAGCACCTCGATCACTTGAGTCAACACGCGGTCGACCTCGTCGCACCGGGGGTCGCGGTCGCGAACCTCCGCAGGCGTCCCTGGTGGCGGTGAGCGCTAGCCCACCGGCTAGGCCTGGTCGACCCAGGCGTCCCAGCGCTCCTCGATCCGCCCGTAGCGCCACACCGCAAGCGCGATCCCCCACGTTGCGACGAACATCCCCGCGATCAGCAGCCCGAGCGCGCCGAGATCGATGTTCTCGAACCAGCTCCAGAACGACCCGGACAGGCTGAGCTTGTCCGCAATCAGCCCGCCCAGCTCGACTGTGCCGATCACCACCGCGACCGCGACCGACAGACCGGTGATCGTTAGGTTGTAGAAGACTTTTCGGACCGGCTTCGAGAATGCCCAGCCGTAGGCGAAGTTCATAAACGAACCGTCGATCGTGTCCATCAGCGACATGCCGGCGGCGAACAGGAGCGGCAGGCACAGGATCGCGTACCACGGCAGCCCCGCGCCCGCGGCGCCGCCGGCAAGCACGAGCAGCGCGACCTCGGTCGCGGTATCGAACCCAAGCCCGAAAAGGATCCCGATCCTGTACATCTGCCCAGGCCGCTTCACCGTCCGGGTCAACCGGCCGAGCAGCCGATTCATCAACCCGCGCTTACACAACTGCTCCTCGAGTTCGGCCTCGTCGTAGCGGCCGGTCCGCATCGCCCGGAACACGCGCACGATCCCGAGCAGGATCCCAACGTTGATCGCCGCGATCACATACAGAAACGACCCCGACACCAACGTCCCGACCCACCCGGTGACCTCGTGCAGGTTCGAGCCCGGGCGCGCAACCTGACCGTCGAGCGACTTGACCCCGATCGACAGCAGCAGCGCCAGCGCGAACACGATCGTCGAGTGCCCGAGCGAGAACCAGAACCCGACGCTCAGCGGCTGCTTGCCCTCGGCCATCAGCTTTCGCGTGGTGTTGTCGATCGCGGAGATGTGATCGGCGTCGAACGCGTGGCGCAGACCGAGCGTGTACGCGGTCACCCCGATCCCGATCGAGAACGCCCCCGCGGTGCCTAGCTGATAGTGCCTGGGCGCCACCAGCGCGATCAGCGATGCGAACCCGACCACGTGCAGGGCCGCGACGACCACACCCATCATCACCAGCGTGCGCCGCTGCGCGGCGCTCAGTGAAAACCAGAACTGCCGCAGGCCTGCAACCTAGCCCGGTCCGCGGAACGCGTCAATCGAAACGTGCTCTCGATTACCTACGAGCCGGGGGCGCCGAACGTCGAGCGCAGCGAACGCACGAGCGTGCGCGCCCGATCGGTCCCGCGCCGGCCCGCCCACGGGTGCGGCCCGCGCGCCCACGGGTGCCAGCCGAGCGTGCCGTAGTGCTCTCGCACCATCGCCTTCAGCTCGCCACGGTGCGCGCCGCAGGCGTAGCGCTGGGGTCCGTACATGCCGCGTCCGTGCCAGGTCAGCCAGCGGCCGGGGTCGGCGTCGACGTACTCGCCGTGGCGCAGGTCGAGCAGTTGGTGCTCGAGCGCGACCTGCGTTTCGGGGTCGGGTCGCGCTCCGCAGATCTCGCACTCGAATATGACCAAGACCGGCATCTCACCACCTGGGCTCGTAGCCACTGGTGAGCTTATCGCGCGGTCCCCGCCAGCTCGGCTCGCGGTCGTACCGACGCCTGATCGCCTTCGCACGGAGACAACGGAGCACCGGCCCGTAGGTGAACCGGGCCGCACGGGCCCCGAGCAGGCCGAGCGGGTTGGCGTCCATGAACGGCATGAACTTGTCCGGAAAGCCCGGCATCGTGCATGCCGTACAGATCCCTCCCACGTTCGGGCAGCCACCGACGCCGCCGACCCAGCCACGGAGGGGGACGTTGCAGCTCGCCACCGGCCCCTTGCAGCCCAGCTTGACCAGGCATCCACGGTGGTCGGCGGGTGTCTGTGCGAATTCGCCCTGCTCGGCGAAGCCGGCGCGGCCGCAGCCCTGCTGCACGGTCCGGCCGAACAGCCACCGGGGGCGCCCGTGCGCGTCGACGTCGAGCATCGACCCGGCTCCGACGACATACAGCGCGAGGTGGAGCAGCGTCTCGGTGATGTTGTCGGGCTGGGCCGGGCACCCCGGCACGTTGATGATCGGCGCGTCGAGACGGGACGTCCAGTCCGAGCCGAGGTAGTCGCGAAGCCCCATCGCTCCGGTGGGGTTACCGCGCATCGCCGGGATTCCGCCGAACGCGGCGCAGGTGCCGAGCGCGAGCACGGCGGCGGCGCGGGGCGCGAGCCGGTCGATCCACGTGCAGGTCGAGATCGGGTCGCCGGTCGAGGGGTCGACGCCGAGCGTCGCCCAGTACCCCTCGCCGCTGATCTCCTCGTTCGGGACAGAGCCCTCGAGCACGAGGATGAACGGCTCGAGCTTGCCTGCCGCGGCGTCGAACCACGCCCGCATGAACTCCTCGCCAGTCTCGTACGCGAGCAGCGGGTTGTAGATGATCAGCGGCGGCGCCCCGGGAAAACAGCCCCGGATCAGATCCTCGAAGCTCGGGTTGCGCGCCGCCGTCATGGCGACCGAGTCCCCGTCGCAGCCGAGCCCGCTCGTCAGCCAGAGCACATTCACGGGATGGCGGTCCGCGGCGACCATCCGGCTACGCGATCGGTCGTCGGACCCTTCGTGGATGCGCGGCCGATCGGTCAGTCACGGCCGGCTCTCGCTCGGTCAGCGCCTCGAGCTGGTGCTCCAGCGTCCCGTGCAGGTGAAGATCGTCGGTCGCGCCGGTCACGAGGCCGGCCTGGCCCAGACGCTTGAGCGCGTGGGAGATCGACGGCCGCTCGGCCGCCACCAGCTGACCGAGCAGGCGGTGCGTGAGCGGCAGCGATAGGCGCACCCCCGTCGGCTCAACTCGACCCCAGCGCGCGGCCAGGTGCCACATCAACAGGACCAGGCGGACGTCGAGCCTGGGCTGGGAGGTGATCGCCCGGAGCACGTCGAGCTCGAGCGGGCGGCGGCAGGCACGGCGCGCGAGGATGCGCACGACCTGCGGAAACGGCCTGACCCGATCGACGAAGTCGCCGTCGAGGACGGCGAGCCTCGTCGGACGGAGCACGCGCCATCCGCAGGTTCGGATGAGCAGCTGATCGGTCGCTGGGCCGAGCGGCTGCAACAGATCCCCGGGGCCGACCAGCTCGGCCGAGGTGCGGCCGCCAACCCGGATCTCGAGCGCGAGCAGGCCGTCCAGGATCAGGAGCCCGAGGCCGCGCGCGGTGGCCTCGAACCACGGCCCCAGGTCACACGCCCCGATCCCGACCTGAAGCACCCTCGCCGTGGCGAGTTGACGCGCGGCGATGCGTGCACGCACATCGAACTCCTCGGCCAGCTCCCCATCGGCGTCGAGCAGGTACGTGAAGAGCGCGATCGACTCCGGCCGGTCTGGAGCCAGCTGCGGACGGCGGGGCCACCGCAGGGGCCCTGCCTGGACAACCCGTGGGTCTTCGGCGGACACAGCACAACCTCTCTGGTCTGTAGACCTGCCGACGTCAAGGCCAGTCTAAGCCCGTCAGATCGTGCCGCACCAGGTCTCATGTTGGTTGGTAACCCCGCTTACCGGCCTTCACAAACCTCCTCATCCGAGTGATAGAACACCGAGTCGTGTGCCTGGCGATCCCTGGCCAGGTCATCGAAATCGTCGATGACCTGAATAGGCTGGCCAAAGTCGACGTCGCAGGAGTACGCCGCAACGTCAACGTGGGACTTCTCGACGGTGAGGACGGGGGCGTCGGGCCGGGAGATTGGGTCCTGATCCACGTCGGATTCGCGATCTCGAAGGTCGACGAGGAGGAAGCCCGGGCCACGCGGGATCTGCTGGTACGGATGGGGGCCGACTACGAGCAGGAGCTCGAGGAGCTGAAGGCCAGCGTGATCGAGTGACGGTCGGCGCGGCATCGGACTCAGGCTCCGGCCTCGCAGGCGACGCCTGCGGCGCGCAGCACTGCATCACCTGCGGCGACGACGGGGTTCCGATGACGGTGGTGCTCGTCGACGAGGACCGCGGGCTGGCGCTGTGCGAAGACGCCGACGGCACACGTTCGAGCGTCGAGATCGCGCTGGTCGGTGCCGTTGTCCCCGACGACACCCTGCTCGTGCACGCGGGAACGGCGCTGACGCGTCTGGAGCACGCCGCATGAAGTTCGTCGACGAGTTCCGCGACGCCGACATCGGCCGCGCGGTCGCCATGGAGATCCTGTCGATGGTCGAGCCTGGCCGGCACTACAAGCTGATGGAGGTGTGCGGCGGTCACACGCACTCGATCTACAAGTACGGGATCGACGACCTGCTGCCGGCCAACGTCGAGCTCGTGCACGGCCCCGGATGCCCGGTGTGCGTGATCCCGATGGGACGCGTCGACGACGGCATCGCGATCGCCCACAACGACGGCGTGATCTTCACCTGCTTCGGCGACATGATGCGCGTCCCGGGCTCGAACGGCAGCCTGCTCGACGCCAAGGCAGCCGGCGCCGACATTCGAATGGTCTACTCCCCGCTCGACGCGCTGCGGATCGCCAAGCAGAACCCCGACCGGGAAGTGGTGTTCTTCGCGATCGGCTTCGAGACCACCGCGCCGTCAACCGCCCTGACTTTGAGGCGCGCGCGGGCCGAACACATCCAGAACTTCTCGGTCATGTGCTCCCACGTGACGATCGTCCCACCGCTCAAAGCGCTGCTCGAGTCGCCGGATCTCCGGCTCGATGGTTTCATCGGACCAGGCCACGTCTCGACGGTCGTCGGCGGGCGACCGTTCCAGTTCATCCCGGCCGACTACGGCAAGCCGGTCGTGATCGCCGGATTCGAACCACTCGACATCCTCCAGGCGATCGCGATGATCCTCCGCCAGCTGTCTGATGGGCGCTGCGAGGTCGAGAACCAGTACAAGCGTGTGGTTCCGTACGAGGGCAACCTGCGCGCGCTCGAGGTGCTCGCGGAGGTGTTCGAGCTCCGCCCCCACTTCGAGTGGCGCGGGCTCGGGTTCATCTCCCACAGCGGGCTGAAACTCTCGGACGCCTACGCCGACCTCGACGCCGAGGTCCGGTTCAGCGTGCCGGGGGTCCGCGTCGCGGACCCGAAGGCGTGCCAGTGCGGCGAGGTGCTCAAAGGCGTGATCAAGCCGTGGGAGTGCAAGGTCTTCGGAACCGCGTGCACCCCGGAGCGGCCGATCGGCACGTGCATGGTCTCCTCCGAGGGCGCCTGCGCTGCTTACTACAACTTCGGTCGCTTCGCGCGCGAGAGGGAGGTCGTGTGACCCCCGACCCGGCCGTCATCTCCGAGCGCGAGCAGAGGATCCTCGGGATCATCGAGACCGCGCGCGGCAAGCGCCCCAAGTTCCGCGACGAGCGAATCAACATGGCCCACGGCGCGGGCGGCAAGGCCACGCAGAGCCTGATCGAGGGGCTGCTCGCGCCGGCGTTCGAGTCGGAGGCGTTGAACGAGCTTGCCGACGCGGGTGCGATCGAGGTCGGCGGCCTCGAGCTCGCGCTGACCACGGATTCCTACGTGGTCAAGCCGATGCGGTTCCCCGGCGGTTCGATCGGCGAGCTCGCGGTCAACGGAACGGTGAACGACCTAGCCGTGTCGGGCGCCCGCCCGCTCGCGCTCAGCCTGTCGCTGATCCTCGAGGAGGGCCTCGCGGCCGAGGACCTAAAGGCCGAGGTCGAGGCGATAGCAAACACCGCCCGGACCGCCGGCATCGAGATCATCACCGGCGACACGAAGGTCGTCGAGCGCGGGCACGCCGACGGGATGTACGTGTGCACGACCGGGATCGGGCGCCGGGACCCGCGCGCGCGGCTGTCGCCGGCGGCGCTCCGGCCCGGGGACCGGATCCTGCTGTCGGGGAGCATCGGGGAGCACGGGACCGCGATCATGCTCGCCCGCGGCGAGTTCGAGCTCGACGCGGACATCGAGTCGGACACGCGATCCCTGTGGCCCGTGGTCGATTCGCTCCTGGACGCGGTCGGCCCGGAGCTCAGGTGCCTGCGCGACGCCACCCGCGGCGGCGTCGCCTCCGTCCTGAACGAGCTGGCCCGTGCCTCGTCGGTGGCGATGATCGTGCGCGAGCGTCAGGTTCCGGTGCGGCCCGAGGTCGCGGGCGCGGCCGAGATCCTCGGAATCGACCCGATGTATGTGGCGAACGAGGGGAAGCTCGTGGCGTTCGTGGCCCCGGAGGCGGCCGACCGGGCGCTGGCGTCTTTGAGGTCGGTCTCCGGCTGCGAGGCGGCAGCAGAGATTGGCGAGGTGCGGACGGAGCCGCCCGGGATGGTGCTGGTAGAGACGAGTTTTGGTGGCAAACGGGTGATGGATCAGCTGGTGGGAGACCCGCTCCCGAGGATCTGTTAGAGAGCGAGAGGAGACGGCATGTCGGCGTTGGCGAATCCGTACGCGAAGCAGAAGGAGACCGAGGCCGTCACCGCGCATGTCCTCTGGATGACCACCGGGTTGAGCTGCGAGGGCGACTCCGTCGCGATGACCTCCGCCACGAACCCGAGCCTCGAGGACATCATCCTCCAGGCGATCCCCGGCATGCCGAAGGTCGTCGTCCACAACCAGGTCGTCGACTACGCCAACGGCCAGGAGTACGCGCAGGCGTGGTTCGACGCCGAGAAGGGTGAACTCGACCCGTTCGTGCTCGTGATCGAGGGGTCGCTCGGAAACGAGGAGATCAACGGCGAGGGCCACTGGACCGGCTTCGCCGTGAACCCGCAGAACGGCCAGCCGATCACCATGAACGAGTGGCTTGACCGGCTCGCGCCGAAGGCGGCGGCTGTCGTCGCGGTCGGCACCTGCGCGACCTACGGCGGCATCCCGGCGATGAAGAACAACCCGACCGGCGCGATGGGCGTGCCCGACTACCTCGGCTGGAAGTGGAAGTCCAAGGCAGGGTTGCCGATCGTCTGCATCCCGGGCTGCCCGGCGCAGCCGGACAACATGACCGAGACGCTCCTGTACCTCGCGCTGCACCTCGCCGGCCTGGCGCCGGCCCCGGAGCTCGACGACGCGCTTCGCCCGAAGTGGCTGTTCGGTCGCACGGTCCGCGAGAGCTGCAACCGCGCCGGCTTCACCGAGCAGGGCCAATTCGCCACCGAGTATGGCTCCGATCACCGCTGCCTGGTCAAGCTCGGATGCAAAGGCCCGGTGGTCAAATGCAACGTGCCCGTCCGCGGCTGGGTAAACGGTATCGGTGGGTGCCCGAACGTGGGCGGGATCTGCATGGCCTGCACGATGCCGGGATTCCCGGACCAGTTCATGCCGTTCATGGACGAGGACAAGTTCGGCGCGTTGAACGCGAACATCACCAAGTACACGTATGGCCCGATCGTGAAGTACTTCCGTCATCGGATGGCTGACAAGCACGACATCGAGCCGGAGTGGCGTCGGAGGGGCCCGACGCTCACCACCGGGTACGTCAAGCGCTGGTAACGGGGCGGGTGGGCCCCCAGTCAACCGAACCCCAACCTTGAGGAGACACGCACATGGCGACTGAGACGCCCGAGCAGCAGCGGGTGATGGTCAAGGAGATGTCCTGGGATCCCATTACCAGGATCGTGGGCAGCCTCGGCATTCACACCGAGATCGACTTCACCAACCAGCAGGTGCTCAAGTGCTATAGCACGTCGATGATCTTCCGCGGGTTCGACATCTTCATGAAGGGAATCGACCCGCGCGACGCTCACTTCATCACGAGCAGGATCTGCGGCATCTGCGGTGACAATCACTGCACCTGCTCGTGCCTGAACCAGAACATGGCGTACGGGGTGAAGCCGCCCGCGCTCGGCGACCTGGCGTTCAACCTGGCCGAGACCGCGGACTACATCTTCGACCACGCGATCTTCAACGATTGCATGGCGAACGTCGACTTCTGCGAGCAGATGGTCAAGGAGACCAACCCTACGCTGCTGGCAAAGGCCGAGAACACACCCGCGCCCGGACAGGACATCCACGGCTACAAGACGATCGCCGACATCATGCGCGCGCTCAATCCGTTCACGGGCGAGTTCTACCTGGAGACCCTGCACGTCGCCCGGTACACGCGCGAGATGTACTGCCTGTTCGGCGGGCGTCACACTCACCCCTCGACGATCATGCCGGGTGGGTGCAGCGCCGACATCACCCATCAGACGTGCACCGACTATTACGTGCGCCTGATGCGGTACTTCGACTACGTCAAGCGCAGCGTGCCCATGCACGACGACCTGTACGACTTCTTCCTCCAGGAGTTGCCCGGGTACGACATGGTCGGCTTCCGCGAGACGAACCTCGTCAACTGGGGTTCGTTCGACGACCCGGACTACGTCGACTATGACTACCGGAACATGACGAACTGGGGTCGCAAGCGTTACATCACCCCCGGCGTGGCGATCGGCGGCGAGTTGATTTCGACGGACCTCGTCGAGATCAACCTGATGATCCGCATCCTGCTCGGCAGCTCCTACTTCGACGGGTGGGAGAACGAGCCGACGTTCGTCACCCACGACCCGCTCGGCAACCCGGTCGACAAGAACCACCCGTGGAATAAGGTCACGCTGCCGCGGCCGCAGAAGCGCGACTTCACCGACAAGTACACCTGGGTCGTATCGCCGCGCATCTACGACAAGCGGACCGATACCCACGTCTGCTGCGACACCGGTGGCGGCCCGTTTGCCCGTCAGTGGTGCACCGCCAAGGCGGGGCTGGTCGACTTCGGTTACGCCAAGGCGACCGGACACTCGATTCAGATGGTGCTTCCGCGCTCGCCGAACATGCCCGAGATGGAGCTCGAGTGGAACGTGCCCGAGAAGTCAAACGCGGTCGAGCGCGACCGCGCCCGCAGCTACCACCAGGCGTACAGCGCGCTGATCGCGCTGCATAACCTCGAGCGCGCGATGAAAGAGGTGCAGGCCGGGCGGACCAAGAGCTGGAACAGCTTCAAGGTCCCCGACAGCGCGGTGAGCTGCGGCTTCCACGAGGCCGCGCGCGGCGTGCTCTCGCACCACATGGTGATTCAGGAAGGCAAGATCGCCAACTACCAGCCGTACCCGCCGACACCATGGAACGCGAGCCCGCGCGACGTATACGGAACGCCGGGCCCGTACGAGGACGCCGTTCAGAACACGCCGATCTTCGAGGAGAACGGACCCGACAACTTCAAGGGGATCGACATCATGCGGGCGGTCCGGTCGTTCGACCCGTGCCTGCCGTGCGGCGTGCACCTGTACACCGGCAAGGGCAAGGTCCGGAAGGTCATGCACACCCCGACGGCGTTGGCCTAGCCGGATGGACGTCGAGCAGCTCGTCGAGCGCGTCCAGGATCTCCAGGCGCAGCTCGACTCAACCGGCGATTCGGCCCCGCGTGAGCTAACCGAGGAGCTGGTGTCCGCGGTCGTTCAGATGTACGGGGCCGGCCTGGAGCGAATCGTCGATTCGCTGCTCGCAGCCGGCAGCGAGGGCGAGCGCATCGCCTCTTCGCTCGCGGAAGATCCCCTCGTAGCGACGCTGCTCCTGATCCACGACCTGCACCCCGTGCCGCTCGAGCACCGCGTGCAGCAGGCGCTCGACTCCGTGCGTCCGTACATGGAGTCCCACGGCGGCAACGTCGAGTTGTTGTCCCTCGAGAACGGGGTGGCGCGGATTCACCTGCGAGGCAGCTGCTCGGACTGCTCGGCGTCGTCGGTGACGCTCGAGCTGGCGATCAAGCAGGCGCTCGAGGAGGCGGCGCCCGATCTCGAGGGGCTCGAGGTCGAAGGGATCGCCGCGCAGACCGTGCCCACCGGCATAGAGCTCCCTGTCGTGACGTCGGGACCGGCCGTGGCACCATCGTGGTTCGATGCCCCGGCGGTCGCGTCGCTCGCTGACGGATCGCTGGCCACGGTTAACGTTGCCGGCGCTGACTTGCTCGTCGCCAACGTTGACGGGAGTCTGCTCGCCTACCGCGACCACTGCCCGAGTTGCGGCGCGCGCCTGCACGACGGGCTCCTAATGGCAGGCGCTTTGTCATGCCCGGAGTGCGCGCGATCGTTCTTCCTCCCCCGCGCGGGCCGGTCGATGGACGATGATCGCCTGCAGCTCGATCCCGTGCCGCTGCTGCGCGAGGACGGCCGGGTGAAGGTGGCGCTGGCGCAATGAACGACGGCCGCCGGCTGCTCGACGACGCGGTCGCGGCGCGCCGGCGGGCCGGCGTAGTGTCCGGGCTGCGCGGGCTCGCGCGGCCGCCGGCCCGCGCGTCGCCCCCCTCCGCTCCGGACACCGAGGCGTGCGATCTATGCGGCGTCGGCATTCCCGAGGATCACCGCCACCTGCTCGCACTATCCGAACGCCGGATCGTGTGCGCATGCGAGGCGTGCTGGGCGATGCGCTCGGGCGAGGGCGACTATCGGCCGACCGGCAACCGGACGCTTTGGCTCCCCGGGCTGGACGTCCCCGACGATCTGTGGGCGAGCTTCCAGATCCCGATCGGGCTCGCATTCTTCATGGAGTCGACCGTGACCTCATGCGTGGTCGCGATGTACCCGAGCCCGGGCGGGGCGACCGAGAGCGAGTTGCACTTCGACAAGTGGAGCCGGATGCGCGAGCTCAATCCCGTGCTCGAGGGGCTCGAGCCAGACATCGAGGGCCTGATCATCAATCGGCTCGTCGATCCACCGCTCTTCGTGATCGCGCCTATCGACCGCTGCTACGAGCTCACCGGCACGATCAAGGCGCACTGGGAGGGGATCTCGGGCGGCAGCGGCGTCGAGGTCGCCGTGACCGAGTTCTTCGAGGGGCTCCGCGCGAGGGCGGTCCCGGCGTGAGCCTCGAAGTGGACACATCGCCAGGCCCCGTCGCGACCGAGGGCCCACGCGACGTCGATTTCGAGGTCCTGGGCGCACGCCCGGTCAAGTACGCGGCCGCGCCGATGCTTTCATTCGACCTACAGGTCACCGAGACGGCCGGCGCCCCCGTGTACATGATCGCGCTCACGGTCCAGCTCATGATCGAGCCCGCCCGCCGCCGCTACGACGACGGGACACGCGAACGGCTCGTCGAACTGTTTGGCGCCCCCGAGCGGTGGGCGGTCACGACCCGCAGCCTGGTGTGGGCCAAGCTCGACGTGCTCGTGCCCGCGTTCACCGGGACGATCACGGTCACTGTCCCGATCGCGTGTCACTACGACCTCGAGCTCGCCGCGGCCAAGTACCTGCACTCGCTTCCCGACGGCGAGGCGCCCCTCGCCCTCCACTTCAGCGGCATGATCTATTACCCCGGCGACGACGGCGGACTTCAGATGACGCTGATCCCGTGGTCGAAGTCGATCGACTTCCGCATGCCGGTTTCGGTATGGCAGGAGACGATCGGGCATTACTATCCCGGCACGGCCTGGGTGGCCGTCCGCGCCGACACCTTCGAGGCGCTACAGCGGGAGAAGCTCGCACGGGGTCTGGCGACGCTCGACGCGTGTGTCAGCTCACTGTTGAAACATGACTGACCATCTGGAGGAGCTCGTCACGTCACTGCTGTGGGAGGGGTATGCGCTGTATCCATACACCCCGGGCGCGACCAAGAACGCCACGCCCACGCCTTTCGGGATCGTGTACCCGCCGGCTTATGCCAGTGAATGCCCGGGCGCATTCGACCACGTGCGCCTGGAGTGTGCCGTCGAACCGGCTCCAGGCGCAACTGTGACCGCGACGCTCCGATTCCTCGCCCCCAGCGGCGACCGCCACCGGGCGACCGAGCGCCGCGTCGAGCTCGGGCCGGTCGCGGTCGGCGAGCGCGTCACCGCGGCGTTCGACGGCGGGCGGTTCACGCTGCGCTCCGAGGCGCGCGCCGACGGCTCGGCGTTCGTGCGCTGCTGCGTCCACAACACGTCCGAGGCGCCCACGGGGCTCGACCGCGCCGGCGCGCTAGCGCAGTCGCTGATCTCTACCCAGGTCGTGTTACGCATCTCCGACGGCCGGTTCCGCTCCCCGCTCGACAGCGCCCCGACGAGCGTCAACATCTACCCGGTGCTCGCCACCGCGGCCGATGACGCCGTTCTCGGAACATCGTACGTGCTCCCAGATCATCCCCAGATCGCGCCCGAGAGCCGCGGGGGGCTGTTCGACTCGACCGAGATCGAGGAGGCGCTCCTGCTCCACGTGCAGGTGCTCAGCGACGCCGAGCGGGCCGAGATCGAGGCCGCCGATCCGGCCGTGCGCGAGATGATCGCGCACGCCGCCGCGGCCACGCCCGAGGACATCATGGCGCTGCACGGACGCGTCGAAATCCGCGACCCGGTGACCGAGGTGCCCCCGACCGAGCCGCCCGGCCTGCCGGATCCCACGGCCGGCCAGCCCGAGGCAACCGTCGACGGCGTGCGGTTCGCGCGCGGCGGGAAAGTCGTGATCCGTCCCGGCCCCGACGCCGACATCCAGGCGCGGATGCTCGACGGACGCCGCGCCACGATCGAGCGCATCCTCACCGACTACGACGGCAAGGTGCACCTTGGCGTGACCGTCGACGACGACCCGGGGCAGGATCTGCTCCGTGAGACCGGGCGCTTTCTGTACTTCTTTGCCCCGGAAGTGGAGGTGATCGACACATGACCGACGAGCCGCTGCGAAGCATCCTGATCGCCGGCGTCGGCAACGCCTGGCTCCGCGACGACGGCTTCGGCGGACAGGTGGCGAGGCGTCTCTTCGAGCGCCCCCTGCCCGCCGGCGTCGACGTGATGGACGCCGGAACCGGCGGGCTCGACCTCGCCTACGAGGTCATGCGCGGCTACGACGCGCTGGTAATCCTCGACGTGTCCAAGCAGGGCGGCGAGCCCGGCACGCTGTACGTGATGGAGCCGGACGAGGACTCGGTCCCGGGCGGGATCGAGGACGGCGACGTGATCAACCCCCACGGCATGGATCCTCAGACCGTGCTGCGGTTCGTCAAGTCGGTCGGGGCGTGGCCAGGACGCGTCGTGGTGATCGCCTGCGAGCCCGCTGACGTCGAGGAGATGGGTTGGGGTTTGTCAGAGCCTGTTCGGGACGCAGTCGAGCGTGCTCTGGACGTGGTCATGGACACGGTGGCGGAGCTCCAGTCTGGAGCGTTTGCCGCCCCCGCGGAGTAGGAGCGGTCTCCGCTGATGCACGAGCTGTCGCTGAGCTCCGCAATCGTCAACACGGTGGTGAAGCACGCCGCCGACCGCCCCGTCACGGTCGTGTACCTGCGGGTCGGCGCGCTCCGGCAGGTCGTCCCTGACACGCTCGACTTCTATTTCGAGTTCGTCGCACGCGGCACGGTATGCGAGGGCGCACGGCTCGAGCAGGAGCTGATCCCAGCGAGCCTGCACTGCCGCGGGTGCGGCCAGGAGTGGCAGATCGAGATCCCGGCGTTCCGCTGCCCGGAGTGCGCCGGCAGTGAGGTCGAGGTCGCCACCGGCGACGAGTTCGAAGTTGAGGCAATCGATGTCGAGGAGGCGCAGTGCATCGCACCAAGGTGAGGATCGTCGAGGACGCGCTCGACGCCAACAACACGATCGCGAGCGCCAACCGGGCGGACTTCGACCGCGCCGGCGTCAAGGTCGTCAACTTCATGAGTGCTCCCGGCGCCGGCAAGACCACGCTGCTCGAGCGCGTCGTCACCGACCTGCCCGGCGTACGCGTGGGCGTGCTCGAGGGCGATGTCGAGGGCTCGATGGACGCCGACCGGCTGGCCCACCTGCACATACCGGTGACACAGCTCAACACCGGCGCGGGCTTCGGCGGCGAGTGTCACCTCGACGCGAACATGGTGCGCTCGGCGATCCCCGCGCTCCCGCTCGACGACATCGATCTGCTGCTCGTCGAGAACGTCGGCAATCTCGTGTGCCCGGCCGAGTTCCGCATCGGAGAGGACGCGCGCGTGATGGTGACCGCCGTCACCGAGGGCGAGGACAAGCCGCTGAAGTACCCGCTGATGTTCCGCGCCTGCGAGCTCGTGATCGTCAACAAGATCGACCTGCTGCCCCACCTCGACTTCGACCTCGAGAAGCTGCTCTACAACATCGACGTCGTCCATCCCGACGTGGAGAGGGTCGTGCTGAGCGCCCGGACGGGCGAGGGCGTCGAGGCGTGGCGCGAGTGGTTGCTTCGGCTCGGCGCTCGCCAGGGGGCGATTGCTTGACCGTCGCCGAGCTGCTGGCGGAGCGCACGGAGTGCAACGCGCGATTCTTCGGCGAGTCGGCGGACCGGCTAGCACGCGTGTGCCACCTGATGGCCGAGCGGTTCGCGCGCGGCGGCCGGTTGATCGCGTTCGGCCGCTCCCCGGCGGCACGGTCCGACGCCCGCCATGTCGCGGTCGAGTTCGTCCATCCGGTGATCGTCGGGAAGAGGGCGCTGCCGGCGATCGGGCTCGCCGGCGAGGGTGGCGACATTGCCGCCCAGGTCGCACTGATCGCGGCTCCGGATGACATCGCGATGGGCTTCGGCGCGGACTGTGACGGCGCCGTCGCGGTGGCGCGCGGGCGCGGCTGCCTGACGATCGCGTTCTCGCCCGGATCGGATGCCGAGTGGGAGTTCGACCCACCCGTGTCAGACCCGTACATCCGCCAGGAGCTCGTCGAGACGCTCTACCACGTGCTGTGGGAGCTCGTGCACGTGTTCTTCGAGCACCGCGGGCTGCTCGAGGGGCGAAGCGAGCGCCGCGTCCACGACGCCGGCGCCTCGAGCTTTCTGTATCCGTTCCTCGACGAGCGCGAGAGCGACCTCGACGCCGTCCTCGAGGATGTGCGGAGGTCGGTCTTGATGAAGGCCGAGGAGGTCGGGGCGCTGCGCGAGCAGACGCTCACCGACAACGCGGCGGTGCTCGCGGATACGGCCGGGATGCTGCGCGAGACGTTCGAGCGCGGGGGCAAGCTGCTCGCGCTCGGCAACGGCGGATCAGCCACCGACGCGATGGACGTCGTCGCGGACCTCCGCGCAGGCGGCCACCCGGCGATCGACCTGACCGAGGACCCGGGAATCCTGACCGCGATCGCCAACGACGTCGGCGTCGAGGCGATCTTCTCGAGACAGGTGATCGCGTACGGCCGACCCGGGGACGCGCTGCTTGCGCTGTCGACGTCGGGTGACTCCGGCAACGTCATCCACGCGTTGGCCGAGGCCCGGCGGCGAGGTCTTGTCACGATCGCCCTTGTCGGCTACGACGGCGGGCGTGTCGCGAGCGAGGAACTCGCCGACCACGTCGTGATCACCCGCTCCGAGCACATCCCGCGGATCCAGGAGGCGCAGGCGAGCGCGTATCACGCACTCGTGGAGCTGGTGGGATGAGCGTCGTCGCCCGCCGCTCGCGGGTGCGGGTGACCGGTACCGTGCAGGGCGTGGGGTTCCGTCCCTACGTGTACCGGCTCGCCGGCGAGCTTGGGCTCGGCGGGTACGTGCTCAACGACTCACACGGAGTGCTGCTCGAAGTCGAAGGGACCGCCGAAGCCGTCGAGCAGTTCCTGGCTCGGCTCGGGCCGGACGCGCCGCCGCTCGCGGTACTCGAGCGGGTCGTCACCGAGGAGCTCGTGCCCGGCGGCGAGCGCGCCTTCACGATCCGACGGAGTCCGAGCGGCGAGACGCCGGACGCACCCGTGACCCCCGACACCGCAACGTGCGAGGACTGCCTGCGCGAGCTGTTCGATCCCGCCGACCGCCGCTTCCGCTATCCGTTCATCAACTGCACGAACTGCGGTCCCCGGTTCACGATCGTGCGCGGAGTGCCGTACGACCGGCCGTTGACGACAATGGCCTCGTTCACAATGTGCGCGGCCTGCCGCGGCGAGTACGAGGACCCGACCGACCGCCGCTTCCACGCGCAGCCCAACGCCTGCCCGTCATGCGGGCCCTCGCTCCCTTTGCTCGACGCCGCCGTGGACGCAATTCGCGACGGTGCGATCGTGGCGGTCAAGGGGATCGGCGGTTACCACCTTGCCTGCCGCGCCGACGAGGAGCGCGCGGTGTCGGCGCTGCGTACCCGAAAGCATCGGGAGGACAAGCCATTCGCGCTGATGGCGCCATCCCTGACCGTGGCCGAATCGCTGATCGTCCTGGATGATCCCGGCCGCGAGCTGATCACCAGCCCGGCCCGCCCGATCGTGGTCGCCCCGCGCCGCCCCGGCGCCGCGGTCGCCGAGTCGGTCGCGCCGGGCGCACCCGAGCTCGGCGTGATGCTCCCGTACTCGCCGCTTCACCACCTACTGCTCGCCGACGTCGGCGCCACGCTCGTGCTCACGAGCGGCAACGTGTCCGACGAGCCGATCGCCTACCGCGACGACGACGCGCTCGATCGCATGCGCGGGATCGCCGACCTCTTCCTCGTCCACGACCGGCCGATCGAGACCCGTACCGACGACTCGGTCGTACGAGCGGGTCCACGCCCCACGGTCCTCAGGCGCTCTCGCGGATACGTCCCGTCGGCGATCCCGCTCCCAGGCCAGGGCACCGCGCGGCTGCTGCTCGCCTGCGGAGCCGAGCTCAAGAACACGTTCTGTCTCGCCAAGGGCAAGCGCGCGTGGGTCAGCCACCACATCGGCGACCTCGAGAACTACGAGACGCTGCGGTCGTTCACCGACGGGATCGACCATTTCGCACGACTGTTCGCGGTCGAGCCCGAGGTCGTCGCGCACGACCTCCATCCCGAGTATCTGTCGACGAAGTACGCGCTCGAGCTCGACGGCGTCGAGCTCATCGGCGTCCAGCACCACCATGCGCACCTCGCGGCGTGTCTCGCCGAACACGGAGAGCCCGGTCCGGCGCTCGGCGCGATCTTCGACGGCACCGGCTATGGGTTGGACGGCACGGTCTGGGGCGGCGAGCTGTTGTTCGGCGACCTGCGCTCATTCGAGCGTGTGGGGTCGCTGCTCCCGGTCGCGCTCCCGGGCGGTGCGCGGGCGATCAAGCAGCCGTGGCGGATGGCGTGCTCGTGGCTGACCGCGGCGTGTGACGACGAGCCGCAACTTCCGCCGTCGTTGGCGAGCCGCGTCGATCCCCGCGCCTGGGCGCAGGTGCACCGGCTGGCCGTCACCGGCACGGCCGCGCCGGCGACGACCAGCATGGGCCGGCTGTTCGACGGCGTTGCCGCGCTCGCCGGAATCCGCGCCGAGATCAACTACGAGGGGCAGGCCGCCGTCGAGCTCGAGGCCGCGTGCGATCCGCACGAGGGCGGCTCGTATCCGATCGCGGTGGGCGGCACACCCCTCGTGATCGATCCCCGCGAGACGATCGGCGCGGTCGCCGCCGACGTCCGCGCCGGCACGCACGCGGGCGTCGTCGCCCGCAGGTTCCACCGAACGATCGCCGGCGCCACCGTCGACGCGTGCGTCGCGCTGGCCGCGGCCCAGGACACCGACGTCGTCGTACTGTCGGGCGGCGTGTTCCAGAGCCGCCTGCTGCTCGAGTCAGTGTCGGACGCGCTCGCCGCCACGGGACTGCGCGTGCTGGTGCCCGAGCGGCTTCCGGTCAACGACGGCGGGATTGCCTACGGCCAGGCCGCGGTGGCGGCTTCGTTACTGGCATGAGCGACGTCCGCCAAATCCTCGAACAGCAGGTGTACATCCGCGGCGCGAACCGGCCGTTCGCCGAGCTCACCACCGACGATGCGCGCTCGCGGGCGGACGAGCTGCGCGCCGCGGTCGGCTTCGGTCCGACGGCGCGCGTCGCTCCCGTGGCCCAGGCGTGGCGGGAGCTCTCGATGACCATGGACCGCGCCGGGGTTGCCACCGTCGGCGAGCTCGACTCCGACGTGATCGCCAAGCTCGCGCCGAAGCTGTGGGTGACGCTACCCGGCTGACGGCTTCCCGCGCGCGGATGATCGCCGCGCCGGGCGTGCTCGTGCACCCGGTTCCAGGCCCGGTTCCAGGTCGACGGCCATGTTTGCATCCATATATATCGATTGAACTGACGGTTGTGAATCGATACGATCTCGACAAATGGCTCACGTGCTGTTCGTTTGTCTCCACAACGCCGGCCGCTCCCAGATGAGCCAGGCGCTGTTCGAGCGGGCCGTCGGCGGGCGGCACAGCGCGGCGTCCGCGGGGACGACTCCCGCCGGCCGCGTCCACCCGGAGGTCGTCGAGGCGATGCGCGAGCTCGGAATCGACCTCGCAGGCCGTCGCCCCCAACTCCTGACTCGCCAGCTCGCCGAGCAGGCCGACGTCGTCGTCACGATGGGCTGCGGCGATCAGTGCCCATACATCCCGGGCAAGCGCTACATCGACTGGGACCTCCCGGACCCCGCCGGCCGGCCGCTCGACGAGGTGCGCGCCACGCGCGATGAGATCGGTAAGCGGGTCGAGGCCCTCGTCGCCGAGCTCGACACGGTCTGATCCGCCGGCCTGCTCGCCGGCCGGCGGCCCGCCGGCCGCCCGTCGACGGCCCGTACGCGGCCTGCCCCGCCGACCGCCCGCCGGCGGCCGGCCCACCAACCGGCCTAAGTCAACACTCGGCACGCTCCCGCGGCCGAGTGTTGAGAAGGGGCCGCTATACGCACCCTTTCATGCACCGGGCGCTCAGAGCTCGTCGAGGGTGTACTTAGGCACCCTCAATTCCGGTGCATCGGGGTCGGGGCGGGGCGGCGGGGCGTCCACTACGACCGTGGCCAGCTTCTCTGGGCGAGCCTCGCGCTCCACGAGCCGCCGCGCTTCAGTTCTCGGCTCCGCGGCGACGGTTCAGCGAGAACGAGGGGCGCGGTGTCAAGCAGCGCTTTACCGACAATATGCTCAGAGCACGGGCAAGCTATGCGCCGAACATGACCATTGAGAATGTGATCGCCACGCGCGTCTCTTCGCCGCGAGACATCGAGCGCGAGCGGCCGAACATGCTCCAGGGCGGCTACTCGACGGGCAGCACGATCGCCTCCCAGCTCGGCCGGTTCAGGCCGGTGCCAGAGCTGACCGGGTATCGGGTCTTACTCGACAACCTCTACGACTCCTCGGCCACTCTCCATTCAGGACCCGGGATCGGTCGCGGCTCGAGCTACGACTGCTATCGGGAGATCGCGCGCGCCCCGCGGCTCGACGGCGCCGCCGTGGCCGCGTGATGCCGCAACAGCGCCTGGCCGGCAAGCGCGTGATCGTCACCGGCGCCGGACAGGGACTCGGTCGGGAGTTCGCGCTCCACCTCGCCGCGCTCGGCGCGCGAGTGCTGGCCGCGGACGTCCGGGCCGACCGGCTACGAGCGACCCGCGAGCAAGCAAGCGCACGGGGTATCGAAATCCAGACGTCGATCACCGATGTCAGCGCGCCCGAGCAGACACGCGCGCTCGCCAATGAGGCCAACGACGTGCTCGGCGGGCTCGACGCGCTCGTCAATAACGCGGCAATCGTCGAAGGCCTCGGCCGGCGTCCGTTCGACGAGATCGACGACGACGAGTGGGACCGAGTGCTCGAGGTCAACGTCAAGGGCGTGTGGCTGTGTGCGAAGGCCGCGGTTCCGCTGATGCGCGAAGCCGGCGGTGGCTCGATCGTGAACATAGCCTCGGAGGTCGCCTTCTCGGGCTCACCGGGGCTCGCGCACTACGTCACCTCGAAGGCCGCCGTGGTCGGGCTCACGCGCGTGCTCGCGCGCGAGCTCGGCCCGTCGCAGATCCGGGTCAACGCGCTGGGGCCCGGGTTCATCCCGACCGAGGGCAGCCAGACGATGACCTCGCCGGCGCAGTACGACGTCGCTCCGACCCCGCTCGGGCGTCTCGGCCAGCCCGCCGACCTGCTCGGGGCGGTGGCGTTCCTGGTGTCCGACGAGTCCGCGTTCATAACCGGCCAGACGCTGCTCGTAAACGGCGGACGGCTCAACCACTAGTGCCCGCGGGCGTGCTCATCCAAATCGGGTGATGACGCGGGAGCGGCGTCCCGCGACGGTCGCACTCGACCTCCCTGTGGCCGCCGAATCGCTCACCCCGAACTCATCAGACGACCCCGGGCGCCGCGGCGTCCGCGTCGTCACCGACGTGCCGCGCCAGATGGTGAAGGTGGCGTGGCGCGACCCGGAGCACATCTGCGAGCGGCTCACGCTCCAAGCCGTCCACAGGCTCGCCGAGCCCTCGCTCCAGTGGGCGCAGGAAGCGAGAGCCAACCACGCCGACGGCGACCTGGGGGACGTGGTGAGCGGGCTCGGCACCCAGACGGCGAGAATCGCGCGCCTGCAGGGAATGGTTGCCGGGACTCCGTTCTACCTCGCACTCGTCCCGGGCTACATGAACTATCTGTGGCAGGAGGCCCGCATGAACCTACGGCTCGCGGCGCTGTACGGCCGCGATCCGGGGATCCTCCAGACCGCGGCCGAGCTGCTGTCGCTCCGCGGCGTCTATCCGACGGTGCAGGACGCGGAGGCCGGGCTCCTGGCCGTAGAGGGAATGGGCGTGCCGCCAAAGCCGGAGCACCGCCGGCCGCTGCGGCTGTGGATCGACTCGGGTGCGCGGATGCTGGTATTCGGCGGGTTCATCGGTCCGCCGAGCGGCGAGCCTCACAACGGTTGGCGCGCGCGGATGCGAGACGCCGCCGGGCTCGCGGCCTTCGTGGCGCTGTGGGCGATCACCTGGATCTTCCCCGTGACGTTCATGCTCATGATGGCCTGGGGGTGTGAGACCCACTCGCGGCAGCTGTTCCAGCGCACCCGCGCGTTCTATGCCGCCGAACCCGCGCCCACTGAACGCCCGCCCGAGCCAGGGCGCGGTTGGCGAGCCCGGGTTCCGAGCCGCAGACAGGCGATCGGCGCCGCCGGACTCGCGCTCTCGATCGCGATCCCCGCCGGCTTTCTCGCCTACGCCATCCGGGTGCACCACAAGTTCGGGCTGACCTGGGTCACCGCGCTCGGGCTGCTCGTCGCCCTGTCCGTCGTGACCGCCGCCGCCGTCTATGGCAGCCGCCGGTGACGTGACTTCCGCCGGCGTCGGGGCGGAAGCCGGAGACGAGGGGTCTGTCCAGCGCTGGGACACAGGGCGCGTCGAGGCGTTCAGCGATGGGGTGTTCGCGATCGCGATCACGCTTCTGGTGCTCGAGATCTCGATCGCGCCCGGCGAGTTCGACCATCTCCGGAAGGCGCTCCTGCACGAGTGGCCCGCGTACCTGGCATATGTGACGAGCTTCCTCACCGTCGGGAGCGTTTGGATGGCCCACCACAACCTGTTCTCCCGACTGCGGTTCATCGACCCGACGCTGCTGCGCTTCAACCTCCTGCTGTTGATGACAGCGGCGTTCCTACCGTTCCCGACCAGCGTGCTCGCGCAGGCGCTGCATCACGGCGAGGCCGCCGAACGCACCGCGGTGGTGTTCTACGGCGCGGCTGCGCTGGCGATCGAATTGGTGCTCCGCGCCGCCGAGCGCTACGCCGCTGCCCGGCCGGCCCTTCAGGCGAGCGCGCCACCCGCGTCCACGGGGGCCGGGGCCGAGTCGTCCACCGGCCGGCGCAGGTGGGCGAGCACGTCGCTGTACGCGGTCGCGATCCTGTTCGCCGTGTTCCTGTTCCCGAAGGTCGCCGTCATCGGCTATCTCGCCGTCGGGATCCGGAGCGTGTTCGTTGTCGGCAACGAAGGCCAGCTCAGCCTGGACTTTGGCTGGCTGGTTCCGAAGCGATGGAGGAATCGCTCATAGCGGCGTCCCGTTCGGTCTGGCGCCGGCGGACGCCGACCTGAGCGGCGAAGAACACGGCCCGCACGATCCCCACCAGCAGCACGAGGTCGAGCATGATCTGGAACGAGACGACGATCATCGCCGCATCGGTCTTCGGGGTGATGTCACCGAAGCCGACCGTGCTGATCACCGTGATCACGAAATAGACGGAGCGGACGTGGTTGAGCGGCTCGGAGAAGCTCCCGGGCTGGGCATGCGACAGCGACAGATAGGTGAACGCGAACACGATCAACACGATCGGCACCGCGATCGCCAGCGCCTCGGCCGCGCGCAGCTCGGGATGCTCCGCGCCCACGATCTTGAGCACCTGCCAGCCGAGCACGGCCCCGAAGATGATCAGGCCCACGAACAGCTCAAGGAGCGTCCCGAGGCCGGTCCGATCGGCCACCGGCAGCGTCCCGTAGAGCGCGAACAACACCACGACGCTCGCGAGGATCCGGAACGCGGAGCGCGAGATCGCCCGCCGCTGCTGACGGCGATCCAGAGCTTCGAGCGAGGTCGGGCTCACAGTTCAGATTCCCACGCGGTGGCGCCCGACGGTTCACCCGAATCGGATGACGACCGCGCGCCCGTCTAGCCCCAAGCTGCGGAGGCGCCATCGACCCGAACGAGAGGAAGCTCCATGTCCGCGCAACCATCCGACACACCCCTGCTCGACCTCCTCGGCCGCATGACCCTCGATTCGATGGAGACGTCAGGGCTCGACGAGCAGACGCTGATGCTCGTCCGCGTGGCGGCGCTCGTCGCCGTCGACGCCCCACCCGCGTCGTATCTGCTCAACCTCGGCGCCGCCGGTGACGTCGGCGTCACCACCGAGCAGATCATGGGAGTCCTGGCCGGTGTCGCGCCGATCGTGGGCACCACGCGAGTCGTGGCCGCGGCGGGCGGGATGGTCAAGGCACTCGGCGCCGCGGTCGAGCTGGCCGAGCTGGCCCAGTACGCGGACGCAGACGAGGGTTAGCTCGGCGGCGCCGCGGCTCCCGCCCGCTGGCCGGCGATCACCGCCCGCAGGAACGGCTCGACGTGCCGGCCGACGCCGTCCGGGTCGTCGGCGAACGGCCAGTGCCCGCTGTCCTCGAGGACAGCGATCTGCGCGCTCGGGAACGCGGCGCGCTGGCGCTCGGCCATCGTCACCGGGATATACGGATCGTGCGCTCCCCACACCACGAGCGCGGGGCGATCTAACGGCGCGAGCGCCTCGGCCTGCCGGCGCCCGCCCGCGCCCGGATCGTCGGTCGCTCGGTAGAGCCTGAGCACCGCGCGGGTCGTTCCGGCGTCGATGTCGTCGTACATCCGGTCGACGAATGCTCTCGGTAGGCCGCGAGGGTTGCCGTGGCGGAGCGCCATCCGCAGCCCCGAGCGCGTCGTGGTGGCCTGGAACGCCTCGCCGGCCACCGGCGTCCGCCAGATCTTCGCCAGGTAATGCCAGCGGTAGTCGACCAGCGCGCCGGTGTTGATCAGGACGGCGCTCGCGAACCGGTCCGGGTTGGCGATCGCCCACTCGAGACCCCAGGGTCCACCGAAATCGTGGAGCACGAGGTGCGCGCGCTCGACCCCGAGCGCGTCGAGCGCTGAGGAAAGGAAGCGCGCATAGCCCTCGACCGTGTAGCTGAAGTTCCGTGGCCGCTCGGCGTGCCCGAAGCCGGGCATGTCGAGCGCGATCCCACGCGCGAACGGGGCCACGCGACTCAGCAGGTCGTCCCAGTCGCGCCGGGACCCGGGGTTCCCGTGCACGAACACGACGGCCTCGCTCCAGGACGGATCGCCGACCGACGACACCGGCGTCGCGAGACCGTCGATCGCCGGCGTGGTGGTAACCACGCAGGCGGGTGTCGACGTCCCCTCGGCGTGCGTACCCGAGGGTGGCTGTAGCTGCGGCCTGCCCCCTCCGAGCGCACTGATCTTCAGCGCACGCCCCATCATGCGCGCGAACTCGCGATCGTTCGGCCTGACCGACCGAGTGCCGAAGGCCACGAACCCGTCCGCGACCCGGTCGTCCCTGGCCGCCGCCGAGAAGAGCATTCGCTCCATCGGATTGAACCGCCGGCCGGTCGCATAGTCGGAGGTCATCAGGAAATGCCCGAGCAACCGGCTCCGGTGCCGCTTGCGATAGCGCGCGATCGCGGCGTCGAGGTCCGCGTCGGAGGGTGAGGATCCATTGCCGAACGACGGCGCCAGCGCGTCGGCGAGCCACTCGCCGGATTGGAACGCCCAGCCGCAACCGATGCCCCACACAGGATCGGCCGACATCGCGGCGTCCCCGACGAATGCCAGGCCGGGCCGCCCCGCCCGCCGCACGGTGTTCGACATGTCGAGCTTGCCCAAGATCTTCGAGATCCGCTCGCCCGTCTCTAGCTCGGGGCAGTTCGGCAGACCACGGAAATAGGCCTCGAAGTTCGCCTCGAGATCGCGCTTGAACCAGGATTCCCGGTCCTTCGTCTGAAACGTGGCCAGAAGCGTGATCCCGTCGTCCTGCGCGAACGCGTAGGCGACGTCGGGATCGAGGAGCCACATCAGGCTCACGTCCCCGGTCGGAAGTGGCAGGTTTCGGTAGTAGGCGAAGTAAGCGAACCGGCCGTGGCGCATCACGCGAGCCTTCTCGCCCGCAAGGTCGGCAATATGGGAGTCGCGGCCATCAGCGGCGACTACGACCCGCGCCGAGATCTCATGTTCGCGCCGGTCCCGGTCAACCACGCGGACACCGGTCGGCCGTCCGTTCGCGCCAAGCAGCGCGGTTGCGCTCTGCCCGAATAGCAACTCCACGCCCGGCGCCTGAGCCGCCAGATCGCGCACCATCGGATCGAGCTTCTCCCGCCGGATGTCGTAGCCATAGCGCGGGTAGGCGAAGTCGTCGGCGAGCGTGGCACGGATCCACCCGAAGCGCGTCCAGAGTTCGACGGCGTTGCGAACTCCGCCGGCAGCCTCGATCCGCTCGGCCAGCCCGAGCCGTTCGATCGTCGGCGTCGCGCTGGCCGCGATGAAGTGCGTGCAGATCGTCTTGTAAGCGGTCGGATCCGGCCGCTGCTCGATCACCGCGACGCGCGCCCCGGCCCGCCCGAGCAATGTCGCCGTCGTGCACCCGGCGATGCTCGCGCCCACTACAACCACGTCGTAATCCGTTGACACGGACGACCCCCTTACTGTTCAAAATGCCGACAGGGAGCATGACCGACCGACCGCGCCGGTGCAACGCCTCCCGGGCGCCGCGCCGGGCGCAACGTCTCCCGGGCGCCAGGCCGGGCGGAACGCCTCCCGGACGTCGCGATCAGCTGGCCTCCTACGCACTCTCATCCTGTTTGGGTGACGACCACGGCTGGTGCAACCGGGATATTCAGCGAGTGCCCTGTCTGCTCGCTCTGGTCGCCCTCATCTCCCCCCGGCTGGCCCTGGTCGTGCTGTGGATCTTCAGCGACGTTCTGAGCCATGCTTTCAGCAGCTGGGTCCTCCCCCTCCTGGGGTTCTTCCTGTTGCCGTGGACGACTCTGGCCTACGCCGCCTTCTGGTCGTGGGGTCCCGGTCACCACGTGACCGGATTCGAGTGGGTGTTCGTGGCGCTCGCGTTCGTGATCGACCTGGGGTCGTACGGCGGCGGGCGCTTCGCTGCGTCCGGACGCTGACACGGGCGCGCGAACCGCGGCGATCACGCGGACGGCCGCGCCCCGGTCGGTGCTCGCAGCCCGCGTGACCGACCGCACCGCAGGCACGTGGCTGGCCGCAGGCGCGTGGCTGACCGCCGGCGCGTGGCTGACCGCCGGCGCGTGGCTGACCGCAGGCGCGTGGCTGACCGCGGGCGCGTGGCGAGCCGGAGACGCCGCCGAGCTCGGGCCTGGCGTTGGCGCCGGGGCGATTGCCACCACAGGGGCGGCCGACATCAGCACCGCGCCGGTCAACTTTGCCGCGAGCGCACCGCCGCCGGCGAGCGTCGCCGCGCGCGACCCACCCGAGGACGTGGTCACGGTCGTCCATCGCAGCAGCAGATCGGCGGGAACGAACGTCCCGAGCCGGTCCCGCACCGACGTGCGCGCCCGGCTCAGGAGCTGTCGCACCGCGCCGTTGGTGACGCCCATCCGCAGGGCGATCTCGTCGTAGGTACGGCCCTCGAACTCGCGCATCACGAGCGCCCGGCGCTGGCGGTAGGGCAGCGACAGGAGCGCGTCCACGAGCGCGTCGAGGCGCTCTCGATGGACGTGGTCCGCGTCGATCCCGACATTGATGTCCCCCTCGCGGTACTCGGCACCGGCCTGCCGGCCGGCCAGCGTCGCGAGCGCTGAGTTATGGGCGATCGCGTGCAGCCATGGTCCGAGGTTGTGGACCGGCGTTCCGCCAGCAAGCGCCCGGTGGGCTTTGAGCAGCGCCTCCTGCACCGCCTCGTCGGCGTCGGCGTCGCCCACCACCCGCGCGCAATGCCGGAACAGCGCGCGCCGATAGCGATGGACTATTGCCTCGAACGCGGTATCCGAACCTCGCCCAGCGAGCTCCGCCAGCCGCTCGTCACTTTGCATTCGCAGCGACAGGCGCGCGAGGCGGGACGTGGGCACGAGTTGCGCGTTCACGAGTCCCCCCGCACGATCACGCACGCCCGTCGGGAGTTTGTAAGAGATGTGGGGAGGAGCGCGACGGCGCCCCTCCCCATCTCCTCACGCACTCCGGGAGGAATGGCGTGCTCGCCGGGCGCGGCGACTGTGCCGGACCGCGGTCGTGGTCGCCGCCGTGCCGGTCGTCCCGGTGCTCGACGTCGTGGACGTGGTGCCGGTCGTGCCGGTCGTGCCGGTCGTGCCGGTCGTGCCGGTCGTTCCCGTCGTGCCGACCGTGGTCGTGCCCGATGTGGTCGTCGTACCGGTCGATCCGGCAGATCCCGGATCGCCGGTGCACGCCCATGCCGCTCCACTGCCGCCGGCGAGCGTCAGCACGGTGGTTGCCACCGCCACGGCGGATCGCTGCTTCCTCATCATTGAGGCCTCCTTTGGTCTGGTGCCCTGTAGATCGGGCGCCAGCCGTCGGCCTCACGGTCGCAAGGTAAGAAGTTTGTATGCGAGCCGGGCCACGACGGGCTCGGGACGCGCCTCCGGCTTGGGCGGAAGCGTGCTCATCGCGATTCCCGCGATCACGGCTGCCACCCCCATGATCTGCCACACGCCCGCCGGCTCCCCGAGCACGAGCCAGCCGACGACGGCCCCGACTACCGGCTCGAGGTTCAGGAACGCGCCGGCAAGCTCGGCCGGCACCCGCGACTGTCCGAAGGCAAACAGCCAAAACGGCAGCGGCGTGCCAGCGAGCGCCAGCGCCGCCAACGCGAGCATCGGCACAGCCGCTCCGGGAGCTTGCGGCGCGTGCTCGGTAAGGACCGCCACCGGCAGCGCAACGAGCGCGCCCCCCGCGAACTGCACGGCGGTCACCGCGGCGGCATCCCGTCCCGCGAGCAGCCTCGGCTGCATCGCAATGAACGCCGCCGACAGAACGACCGAGGCGAGCACCAGTAGGTCGCCCCGCGGCGTCGCGCCGCCCCCACCGGCCCCGGCGACGAGCGCGATTCCGACGAGCGCGATCGCGTAGCCACCCCAGGTGAGCGGCCGGGTCGCGGCCCGACCGACGCTCGCGGCGATCAGTGCCACGAGCACCGGGGCAGCGCCGATGACGACGGCCGCGTGGCTCACGCTGGTCCGCTCGATGCCGGCGTTCTGGAGCAAGATCACCGCGCCGAACCCGATCGCGCCCGAGGCGAGCACCGGCAGCGTCAGCGCGTCGCGAAGGCAGCGTCGGCCTACAAGCGCGAGCAGCGGAGCGGCGACCGCGAAGCGGACGACGGTCAGCCAGCCAGGGGCAAGCCAGCCGAGCGCCAGCTTCGTGAGGGGCACGTTGAGGCCCCACAGCGTGCCGGCTGCGGCGAGGGCGAAGATCGCTGAACGATGCCTGTTGTTCATGATCAGAGCATCGGCCAAATCGGCCATTCATCCGCGCTGAATTTGACATCCCGCCTTCAAGACGATGGAATATTTCGTGAAATGCCAGTTTCGCTTGATTTGATTGATCTGAGGTTGCTCGAGGAACTCCAGACCGACGCGGATCGCCCCAACGTGGAGCTCGCGCGGATCATCGGCCTCTCCCCAGCCGCCACCCTGCATCGCGTCCGGCGTCTGAAGGAGTCCGGAATCGTCCGGAGCATCACGGCCAGCCTCGACGCCGCCGAGGCTGGGTTCCCGCTACTGGTCTACGTCGCGGTGACGTTGCAGAGCCACGGCGACACCGCGCACCGCCGCTTCGCCGAGGCGATCCGGGCGATGCCCGAGGTCATCTCGGCCGACTGGGTGACCGGCGAGACCGACGCGATGCTGATCGTCGTCGCGCGCGAGGTCGCGCAGCTCCAGCGCGTGCTCGTACGCTTGTCGACCCGGGGCGGCGCCGCGCGAGTGATGACGCTTCTGCGGCTCGAGGAGCTGAAGCCCCCCTCCCCGCTGCCGCTGGAGCCGGTCAGCGAGCGTAAGTAAGCGCCTCGCCCGACTGCTCGTCGAAGAAATGCATCTTCGCCGCGTCTAGCCAGGCTCGGTCGGGCCGTTACTGGACGGGAGTAACGTACCCCGCATGTCCCGTGAGTCGGTTCTCATGGGAGTGCTGACGATCGACCCGACCAGCACCTCTGACCTGTACGAACGTGCCGGGTATGAAGCGCTCGCCCAGGTCGGGATGATCTCGTATCACGAGTTCCGCGGTGCGCTCGAGAAGCTCGCGACGGCCGGGATCGTCGTGAGCGCGCCTGGCGACGACGGCTCGACGCTGTGGAGCCTCAAATCGGAATCGGCAGGTGACTGACGACTGAGATGCTCGTCTTCGGCCTCGTGCATGGCGACGGTTGGGAGCCTCCGGAGCACGGATGGGAGCCACCCGAGGACGAGGAACCGCCGCGCCGGCAGTGGAGTTTCCACCTGCCCTGGCGCCCGCTGGCTGGGTCGCCGTGTGGTGCTGGTTGATGGCGCTCGTGCCGGTGGTCACCAGCGCGTTCGGGGGCCTGGCCGGTTTCGGCGTCCTGATGCTGTCGGTGGCGCTCGCGTTCTGGCGGCTCGAGCGCTTCTGCGCCCGGCAGTACTGGAACGGGCTGCGGGACTACAAGCCCTGAGCCGCCGCCGTTGCGGTCACTCCCCACTCCGGCTCCTCCGTGGTGAACATATTGAGAACCGCGCCCGCTCTTGCCAGCGTGCCTAGATTCGACTCCTCGCTGGTTCGGGCCCATTCATTCCAAGCACCACTCCGAATCGACCTTCGCGCCGCGCGGTGGCTCCGGCCCCGCCCGCTCGCACGCGCGCGCCGCCACCTGGACGGCGAACTCGGCGGCGCGCACCACCTCCTCGAAGTCGCCGAGGTCCCCGCGCTCGAGACCCTCGGCCACCCACGCCGCAAGCCACGCCGCGCCGAATGCGTGGTCGGCGCCGATCGTGTCGATCACCTGCGCGTGCGGCGCCTCGACCAACGCCTCGCCCCGCGCGGCGAGGACCGTCGCCCCAAGGCTTCCGTTCGTGAGCAATACGACCGCCGGACCGCGCGCGAGCAGGGCGCGCGCGGTCTGGTACGGGGTTCGATCCGGGTTGAGATACGCCAGATCCTGCTCGCTCGCCTTGACGACGTCCGCCAGCGACAACGCGTCTCGCAGACGCTCACGGAACGCCGTCCCACCGCGGACTTCCTGGACGTGGCAGTTCGAATCGACGAGGACCAACGTTCGGAAGCCGGCCTCGCGCACCAGCGACACGAGCGCACCCGCCAGCGGTTCGGCGGCCAAGCCGAGCCCGTCGACGTGAAGCGCGGCCGCATCGTGCGGCATGGCCAAACGGGCCTCATCCGGCAGCAGGCCGACGGTCGACGTGCCCTCCACGTAGAAGCGGTAGCTCGGCGTGCCGTTGCCGTCGAGTTCCACTCGAGCGAATGTCGTCGGCTCGTCGGTGCTGACGATCCCGTTGAGATTCACGCCCGACTCGTCACGCGCACGGCGGAGAGCACGCCCATACCGATCGGTCGACAACCGGCCGATGAACACCGGCCGCAGCCCTAGGCGGCCGAGCGTCCGCGCCGCCGTGAACGAGCCGCCCCCGAGATGGGGCGTCGTTCCTCCTCCGAGTTCGAGGACGAAGTCGACGATCGCCTCGCCGGCGACCGCTATCGGACGTCCGTTGGACGATGTCACGCCGGCACACGGGTTCGGCGACACGGCCGCCCCGGGGACGCTGATTGCCTGCGCCTCACCTCGTCTGGCCAATTTCCAGCAGCTATCGTTGCGCTGATCTTGGAACCGGTTCCAATATCGCAGGACCTCACCCCGGAGTCAACTGCCGACACCTCCGCATTCGAGCGCCGACGCCCCCGCAGCCAAATGCCGCACATTGACTCCGGAGCTACGCTGACCGGTTGATGGACCCGGTTCCACCCAAGTCCCGGGACCGTGCCCCGACCATCCGGGATGTCGCCCGCCACGCGAAGGTCGGCGTGGGGACCGTCTCGCGCGTGCTGAACGACAGCCCGCTGGTCAGCGAAGACGCGCGCCAGCGGGTCCACCAGACGATCGATCGGCTCGGTTACCGGCGCAGCTCTATGGCCCGCAGTCTGTCGCTGGGTCGCACGCAGATGATCGGCGTGGTCGCGCCCTTCTTCACGAGCAGCTCGGTGCTCGAGCGCCTGCGCGGTGTCGTCGGCAGGCTCCGCGACCACGGCGACTACGACTTGGTGCTGTTCGACGTCGAGACGCTGACCCAGCGCGACGACGCGTTCCGGAGCTTCGCCCGCACCGACCGCGTCGATGGGTTGCTCGTGATGTCGCTGCGCCCGACCGACGAGGAGGTCGAGAGCCTCCGCCGGGAGGGACTGCCCGTCGTGCTCGTCGACGTCGTCCACCCCGCGCTGCCCCGGATCGTGATCGACGATGTTCTCGGCGGCACGATGGCGACCGAGCACCTCCTGGCCAAGGGACACACGATGATCGGCTTCGTTGGGGACGAGCCGACCCCGTTCGGGTTCACGTCGAGTGAGCGGCGGCACCAGGGCATGGCCCGCGCACTCCGACGGGCCGGAATCAAGCGGAACAGCGCGCTCGAGGTCCGGGCGCCTCACGGGCGTGAGGAGGCGCGCGCATCGGCGGAGCGGCTGCTCAGCCTGCCCGAACCCCCGACGGCGATCTTCGCCGCCTCGGACGTGCAGGCGATGGGCGTGCTCGAAGCCGCCCGGTCGGGCGGCCTGCGCGTGCCCGGGGACCTCGCGGTGATCGGCTTCGACGACATCGAGATGGCTGAAGTGCTCGGCCTGACCACGGTCCGCCAGCCGTTGCGCGAGACCGGCGAGCGTGGCGTCGAACTACTGCTGGCAGCGATCGACGGCATCGGCGGCGAGCCGACCGAGGAGCTCGCACCGTTGACCGTGATCGAGCGCCGGACGACGTAGCGCAGCGTCCGTTCACCCCCGAGTACCGTTGGCGATGCGCGAACGGCGCCGGGCTGTGCGCCGAGCGAGCGGTAGAAGAAACGGCATGACCCAGTCCACCCCCGCTCCGACGACGATCCAGCGCGCATGACAGACGCGGAACTCAGCCGCAGCGGAGGGCCGTGGTGGCGGAGCGCGGTCATCTACGAGGTCTACATCCGCAGCTTCGCGGATGGAGACGGGGACGGCATCGGCGACATCCAGGGGCTGCGCTCGCGCCTCTCGTACCTCGCCGGGCTCGGCGTCGACGCCCTGTGGGTCACCCCGTGGTACCCGTCCCCGATGAAGGACGGGGGCTACGACGTCTCGGACCCTCGCGCGATCGAGCCCCTTTTCGGCACCGTCGGCGAGGCCGAGGCGCTGATCGCCGAGGCCCACGGCCTCGGTCTCCGCATCCTCCTCGACATCGTTCCGAACCACGTCTCCGACCATCACCCCTGGTTCCAGGAGGCCCTCGCCGCGGCGCCGGGATCACGCGAGCGCGCACGGTTCATCTTTCGCGACGGCCGCGGTGCGGACGGGAGCACACCGCCGAACGACTGGATGAGCAACTTCGGCGGGCGCGCATGGACTCGCGTCACGGAAGCCGACGGCCGCCCCGGACAGTGGTACCTCCACCTGTTCACCCCCGAGCAGCCCGATGTCGACTGGACCAACTTGGACGTTCGGGACGAGTTCGACGCGACGATGCGGTTCTGGTTCGAGCTCGGGGTCGACGGCTTCCGCATCGACGTCGCCCACGGCCTGGCCAAGGCCGAAGGCCTTCCAGACATCGGCTCGACGGCATGGCCCCCGGTCGGCGGGGAGATCGTCGACCACCCCCACTGGGACCGCGACGACGTGCACGACATCTACAGGTCGTGGCGCTCGCTGGCCGACTCCTACGACGACCCGCGGGTGTTCGTCGCCGAGGCGTGGGTCCACCATCCCGAACGGCTGGCGCAATACGTACGCGGGGACGAACTCCACACCGCGTTCAACTTCGACTTCCTGCTCGCGCCGTGGGACGCGGAGCAGATGCACGCCTCGATCGTGGCCGCGCTGTCGGCCCACGAGGCCGTCAGCGCACCGCCCACGTGGGTCCTGTCCAATCACGACACGGTCAGGGAGGTGTCCAGGTATGCCCGTCCCCAGGGCGGCCGGCCGCTGCGAAAGCTCGACGATGTCATCGACCTGCCGGCCGACCTCGACGTCGGCCGTAGGCGGGCGCGGGCCGCGGCGCTGCTGATGCTGGCGCTGCCGGGCGGCGCGTACGTGTACCAGGGCGAGGAGCTGGGACTCGCCGAGGTCGAGGACCTCCCCGAGGATGCGCTGCAGGACCCGGGTTGGGAGCAATCGGGCCGGACCGAGCGCGGCCGCGACGGGTGCCGGGTGCCGATCCCGTGGTCCGGCAACACGCCACCTTTCGGGTTCAGCCCGGACGATGCGAGCGCGCCGCCGTGGCTCCCGCAGCCGCCGGCCTGGCGCGAGCTGACGGCAGAGGCGGAGACCGGGGACGAGAGCTCGATGCTCGAGCTCTACCGGCGCGGGCTCGCCCTTCGTCGCGCCCAGCCGGCGCTCGGCGACGGCACGCTCCGCTGGCTCGAGGCGCCCGAAGGCGCGGTGGCGTTCGCGCGCGATCCGGGATTCCAGTGCCTCGTCAATCTCGCCGGCGATCCCGTGTCGCTCCCACTGGATGGCGAGATTCTGCTCGCGAGCGGACCGCTGACCGACGACGGCCTGGTACCCGGCGACACCGCCGTGTGGCTCTCGATCTGACCCCCGGCGGTTCAGGCGGCCAGCGAACTCTTGCCCGACCCGGGCGGCCCGGCGACCAGCACGAACGGCGGGCCTGGCGCCTCGGCTAGTACCCCTGCTGGGTGCTGGTGTAGCCCTGGGGGCCGGTGCTGGTCGTGCTGGTCTTGGGAGTGCTCGTCGTCTTCGGGGGCGCGACGACGGGCTTCGGCGGCGTGGTGGTAGGCGCTGGCGCTGAGGTCGTGGTCTGCGGCGCAACCGACGTGGTCACGGGCGTAGGAGCCGTCGTGTGGGTCGTCGACGTCGTGACCGGCTTCGGCTTGTGGACCGCCGCCTTCTTGTGATGCACCGTTTTGTGAGTCGTCGTTGTAGTGGTCGACGACGTGGTGGTTGTTGACGAGGAAGTCGCGGGGGTGGACGCCGCCGCGTTCGAGCTTGTCTGCGAGGCCGAGCCGCCGCCGCAGCCCGAAATTGCCAACCCGGCGACGATCATGCTCAGCAACGCTTTCTTCATAGACGCGACTCCCGTTCGCTCAGAGTGTTCACCACTCAGGTTACAAGACACCCCCGGCGCCGAAACGTTTCGCCGCCGGCGCAGCGGAAACGGGCACCCCGTCGCCCGTTCCGCCGGACGCTCAGGGTAAGGTATCGATGCGGATGGATCCATCTGAAACTTCGTCCGCGCCCCTGGACGCCGACGGCGCAGCAGTCGGTGGGGCGACAGTAGTCGACAGCGGTGCCGGCCCCGGAGCGGCCGTCGAGGCCCCAGGAATTGGGAACTCTCAGGGGTCCCCGCGCCGGTCGCGGTTCGCGTGGGGATCTCGCTCGGCCTGGATCCTCGTCGTCTGCTGCGTCGCCCAGTTCATGGTCATCCTCGACCTGAGCATCGTCAACGTCGCGCTGCCCTCGATCCAGTCGAGCCTCAACTTCAGCTCGGCCGACCTGCAGTGGGTCGTCGATGCGTACGCGATTGCGTTCGCCGGGTTCCTGATGCTCGGCGGCCGCGCGGCCGACCAGCTGGGGCAACGGCGGGTGTTCGTCGCCGCGCTCGTCCTGTTCTCGCTCACATCGCTCGTCGGAGGCCTCTCCACCACCAGCGAGATGCTTGTCGTCGCCCGCGGCGTCCAAGGGTTCAGCTGCGCGTTCATGGCCGCCTCGTCCCTGGCGATCATCACCTCGTCATTCCCGCCCGGCCCGCAGCTTCACCGCGCGATCGGGCTATGGGCCGCGATGAACGGCGCGGGCGGCGCGGCTGGTGTGCTGTTCGGCGGGATCATCACGGAGACGCTCAGTTGGCGGTGGGTGCTGCTGATCAATCCGCCGATCGGATTCGTCACCGCGGTCATCGCCTACGCGGTCGTGACCGATCGGCGCCGAGGAGCGGCCGGGCGGAGCTTCGACGTCGCCGGCGCGGTGACGCTGACCGTGGGCCAGATGGTGCTCGTCTACGGGGTCGTGCAGGCCGGACTGCGCAGCTGGCATTCGGGTCAGGCGCTCGTTCCGATCCTCGTCGGGCTGGCGCTGCTGGCGCTGTTCAACCTGATCGAGGTGCGCTGGGCGTCGGATCCGCTGATCCCGTTCAAGGACCTGAGCAAGCCGCTGAACGTCGCCAACGGGATCGTGCTGCTGTTCAGCGCGGCGTTGTTCCCGATGTGGTTCCTGAGCTCGCTGTACCTGCAGCAGGTGCTCGGGCTCTCTCCCCTCCACGCCGGGCTGTGCTTCCTGCCGATGGCGCTGACGATCATGTTCGTCGCCCGCAGCGCCGGCAAGCTCGTCAGTCGCTTCGGCGTGCGCGCCGTGCTTGGCGGTGGGCTGACGATGATGACGTTCGGGATGCTGCTGTTCACGAAGATCGCGGCCAGCGGCAGCCCGATTCTCTACGTGGTGCTCCCAGGGATCCTGACCGCGGCGGGTATCGGGATGTCGATCGTGCCCTCGACGATCGCCGCCACCCAGGGTGCCAAGGAGGGACAGGCGGGGCTGGCCTCAGGCCTCGTGAACACCTCCCGCCAGGTCGGAGGCGGTCTCGGGCTCGCCGTCCTGATCACGCTCGCGACGTCGCTCTCGAGTCAGCTGATCGGCAAGGGCCACGGCGTGCCCCAGGCGCTCACCGACGGATTCCGCCTCGGCTACTTCATCGCTGCAGGCCTGTGCGCCGCTGCCGCGCTGGTCACGTTCGCCCTCGTGCCCAAGGTGGGCGCCGCCGGCCAAGGACCGATCACGAAGAGGATTCCGGTCGCGATCGGGGTGACCGCAGTCGTCGCCGTGTTCGTGCTGGTCGCGTTCGCGTTCGGCGGCTCCCACGGGGCCCCGATCGGGGCGTACTCGACCGACGGCACCTACAGCTACGTGACCGAGCCGGCGCTTCGTCCGCCGGTGATTCGCTCGGACGTCAAACCTCAGTCGAGCAAGCTCGCGCCCGGTTACATCCTGATGACGAACTTCTATGACCTCAGCCACCCGCCGATCACCGGCCAGAGCGGTCCGCTGATCCTCGATAACAGCCTCCAGCCGGTCTGGTTCAAGCCGGTGCCGACGAGCGCGGTCGCCGGCAACCTCAGTCTTCAGGTCTACAACGGCAAGCCCGTCCTCGCCTGGTGGCAGGGGGTGGTCACGAACACCGGCGCCACCGAGCAGGGCGAGTACGTGATCGTCAACCAGCACTACCAGACCGTGGCGACGCTGCACGCCACCGACGGCTGGGTGCTGACGCTGCACGAGATCGTGATCCGGGGCCACGACGCGTGGGTGACCGCCAACAAGAACCTCCCGATGAACCTGTCGGGGTACGGCGGCGCCTACAACGGCGCGCTGATCGACTCGGCCGTTCAGGAGTACGACCTCAACACCGGCAAGCTGATCCGCAGCTGGGATGCCCTCGACCACATCCCGCTGGGCGACTCCAAGGCAACGCTTCCCACGAACGGGTTCCCATGGGACGCCTACCACGTCAACGCGATCGACGTACCGGGCGACGGGTCGTTCGTCGTATCGATGCGCGACACGTGGGCTGTCTACAAGGTGAGCATCGCGACCGGGAAGATCGAGTGGACGCTCGGGGGACCGCACTCGAGCTTCAAGATCGGCCCCGGCGCCGACTTTCAGTGGCAGCACGACGTGGTGACCTACCCCGGCTCCCCGTTGGTCACGATGTTCGACGACCACTGCTGCCAGATCACCGGCGGCGGCACCTACGTCTCGCCGACCGGGCCCTCCCGCGGCCTCGTGCTCAAGGTCGACCAGCAGACGCACACCGCGACGCTCGCGGGCGAGTACAGCCACGGCTCGAAGTTCGACTCCGACTACATGGGCAGCCTCGAGCCGCTCGCCAATGGGAACGAGATGGTTGGCTGGGGATCGTCGCCATTCATCACCGAGTACAGCGCGTCCGGGGACATGCTCCTCGACGCCCGCCTACCGGGCTCCGACATCAGCTACCGCGCTCGGGTTGAGCCGTGGGTCGGGCAGCCGCTTACGCCGCCCGCCGCCACCGCCCGCCAGCAAGGCGGCCGGACGACCGTGTACGCGAGTTGGAACGGCGCCACTCAGGTGGCCTCGTGGAAGGTGCTGGCGCAGTCCGGCACGGGCGCGGGCACGGTCGCCGCCACGGCCGCCAAGTCCGGGTTCGAGACCGCGATCCCGGTCGTGGGCGCCGGCAAGACGTTCACGGTTCAGGCACTCGACGCCCACGGCAAGGTGATTGGCACCTCCCACCAGTTCGGCGTCAGCGGCGTCGGCGGGTGACAGGCGACGCGGGCGATCCCCGGGGCGCACGGCCGACGAGGCGGCCGACTTCCAGGGACGTCGCGGTCGCCGCCGGAGTCTCCCGCGCCACCGTCAGCTACGTCCTCAACGGCGCCGACGCGAAGCACCGGATCACACCGGCGACGCGGTGAGCCGCGACTCGATCGAACGCACCGTCGCCGCCGAACTCGAGCGGCCCAAGCGGGCAACCGCGATCTACGCCTTCAACGACGAGCAGGCGCTCGTCGTTCTCGGCGTGCTGCGCGACCGCGGTGTGTCGATCCCGGACGACGTGGCGCTGATCGGTTGCGACGACAGCCCGGCAGCGGAGCGGGTCCGTCCCCGACTCACCACCGTCCGGTTCGACGATCATGGCCGCTGGCGGGAGATCGCCGGCCATCTGCACGCGATGATCTCGGGCGAAGCCGGTTACCCGGACACGACCGCGTCCGAGCCGGCTGTGGTCGAGGGCGAGACGACCTGAGCGCACCTGGCCGATGGCTATGTAGCTACGTATGTGGTAGCTGGATCGCCATCGGCCCCGGCACACGATCGTTTTCCGCTCGCAGCCATCGTAATAACAACCTGCTTGACACGATTCAGCAACATTGGTACGAAGCGCGGCGGGTACGGACCTCCTATGAGCGGTTCGACGTTGCTGGCGCGCGCGCGTTCAACGACAGATCCAGCGGGAACGCCTACGTGGTGGCGCGCGTCCGGAACGGCTCCAAGCGTCCCGGCCCCGCAACGGTTGAGCTGTTCCTACAGGAACCCGCGACCGCCCAAGAGCCGCCCGAGCAGCTGAAGGGCTTCGCCCATGTCGACCTCGGACCTGGGCAGCGCCGGTTCGTGCTTTTCCGCCTGACCCCGAGCGACCTCGGCTACTACAACTCCGGTCAGGCTGGGTTCACCGTCGCCCCCGGCCGATACACCGTTCTGCTCGGCACCTCCTCGACCGAGCTCGACAGCCGCGCCTCGTTCGAGGTCGGTCGCGCGCGCGGTCGGTGAACCGGCGCGTCAGCTGACGGCGGCGGCGTCCTGGACGCCGTCGCCGCGACTCGCGAGCGCCTCGGCGAGCTGCTCGCGCGAGTGGATGTCGAGCTTCAGGTAGACGTGCCGCAGGTGGTACTCGATTGTCTTCGGGCTGAGGAACAGCGTGGCCGCGGCCTCGCGCGTCGTCCGCCCCGCCGCCAGCAGCAGCGCGATCTGCAGCTCCTGCGGCGTCAGCTCGTCGACGGTGCTCGGATCGCGCCGCCGGACCGTTTCGCCGGTCGCGGCCAGCTCGGCTCGCGCTTGCTCGGCCCAGGGACGGGCGTCGAGACGCTCGAACGCCTCGACCGCCAAGCGGAGCTGGTCGCGGGCCAGGACCCGGTTGCGAGCCCGTCGCAGGCGCTGTCCGTACGCGAGCCGGGTGCGTGCGGTCTCGAACTCGTCGGGGGTGTGCTCGTGGAGGCGTAGCGCCCGAACGAACTCCTCCGCGTACCCCTCATCGTCGGCCACCAGCCCGCGGCTCCGCAGGGCGCGGGCCATCGACCACGGCTGTCCTTTGGCCTCTGCCGCGGTCATGAACTGGGCGGCGACGAGCTCGGCATCGTTGCCGCGGCCGAGTCGCACGTAGGCGTCGACTAGCTCCGCCGCGGGAGAGAGATCGACGTCGGTGATCCCGAGTTCGCGCAGAAGCCCGCGCTGATCTTCGAAGTGCTCCGCCGCTTGCGATGCATCGCCGAGCCCGAGTGCGAGCTCGCCGAGCGCGGCGTGCGCCCACACCTCGTCGAGCCGCGTGCCGAGCTCCACCGACAGCTGAATCGCTTCGGCGGCCAGCGCTCGGGTCTCCTCCTCCCGCCCCCGCCGGGCCTGGAGCCAGGCGAGACCCGCCAGGCCGAAGCCGAGGTCGGTGCGCTGATCGCTCTCGCGCGCGAGGCTGATCCCTTCCTGGTAGGTGGCCTCGGCGACCGCCCAGCGGTCGGAGGTCGCCTGATCGCGGGCAAGCAGGAGCAGCACGAACGGAAGCTCGCCGATCGCGGCTCGGGCCCTTGCGACCTGGAGCGCCTCAGCGAGCATCGAGCGTCCCACATGGGACTTGCGCAGGAACAGCGGGTTGAGCGCCAGCCACGCCAGCAGCTGGACATCGTCCTTGAGCTCTGGCGCGCTGTCCGCGAGCGCGACCGCCCGATGGTGCGCCTCGGCGCCGGCGGCCGCATCGCCGCCGAGGACGAGGGCCATCCCCAACGCGGTCTCCGCCATGAACCGGGACCGAACCGAGGCGTCGTCGGTCAGCTTGGCATGGGCCCCCTCGGCCGCCGACAACATCCCGGCCGTGTCGCCCGCGGCGAAGGACGCAAGCACCGCCTCGGCGAGCATCGCGACGGCGCGCTCTGGATCGGCGCGCGCCGCCGCCGTCGTCAGGATCTCCCACCCGCGCATCACCGGACCTCGGCGGATCGTGATGTGGCCGGAGAGGTGGTCGATCGCGACGACCGTGGCCGGATCGGTCGTCGACGCGCGGGCTTCCTCGAGCAGCGCGCCGGCGCGGTCGGCCTGCCCGGCATTCCATCCGGCTTCGGCCGCTTCGAGCAGCAGACGAGCTCGCCGCTCGCCGTCGCGCGCGAGCCTCGCCGCCCGCTCGAACGCGGCCGCCGCCGTCGCGTACGAGCTCCGATCGCGGCTGCGGTCACCGGCCTGTTCGAGCGCCGCCGAAGCCGCGTCGTCGGTGCCGACCGCCGCTGCGGCCAGGTGCCACGCGCGGCGATCGACGTCACGATCGGGAAGCGCGGCGGCGAGCGCCCGGTGGGCCGCGCGCCGCTCGTCGATCGGTGCCGCGGCGTAGACCGCCGACCGGGCGAGCGGGTGGCGGAACTCGACCGACCCCGGCTTCAGCGTCACGAGGCCGCCGCCCTCCGCGACCGCGAGCGTGCCCAGATCGACTCCGAGCCGATCCGCCGCCCGCTCGAGCATCGGCAGATCGCCGCTCTCGCTGGTCGCCGCCAGCACGAGCGCCCGACGAGCGGAGTCGTCGAGTTCGTCGAGGCGCCGGAGGAATGCATCCGAGATGCGCGCCGATACGAGCACCGGCGCGCCCTCCGGAGCGAGCGCGACATCGCGGGCGTCGCCGGCGAGCTCTATCAGCGCGAGCGGATTGCCGGCGGTGGCCCCGTGCAAGCGCTCGGCCGCGACCGGGCCAAGGCCGCCGAGCAGGGCGACAGCCTCGCCGCGGCTCAACCCGCCCAGTCGCAACGTAGGCAGATCGGCACCGTCGAGTAGCGAGGGGTCGCCGTCGCGCACCGCGATCAGAACCGCGATCGGGTCCGCCACCAGCCGGCGGAACGCGAACAGCAGCGCCTGCGCACTCGATCCGTCGAGCCAATGAGCGTCGTCGACCAGCACTGCCACCGGTCCCTCCTCGGCGTAGGCCGCGAGCAGGCTGAGCGTGGCCGCGCCGACCGCGAATCGTTGCTGCGAAGGCCCGCGGCGGAGCGCGAGCGCTCCCTCGAGCGCGACCGCCTGCGGCTCCGGGATCCGATCGACCATGGCCAGCGCCGGGCGGAGCAGCTCGAGCAGCGACGCGAACGGAATCTGTGCCTCGGACTCGATCCCGCGGGCACGCAGGACCCGCATCCCGGCGGCGCGCTCGGCGGCATGATCGAGCAGCACGGTCTTTCCGATTCCCGCCTCTCCGACGAGCGCCAGCGTCGCGCTCGCGCCCGCCCGCGCGGTCTCGAGCGTGCGCTCTAGCTGCTCGCGCTCGCGCTCACGCCCGACCAGCATCGCCCGCGCCCCCGATGCGAAACCAGGCGAGATCCGCGAAGACTAGGTGCCCCCCGGAAGCGAGATCGCCCATCTCGACCGTAGCCTCGCTAAAAATCAACATCAGGAGGGAATTGTGAGCACAATCGAGCAGCCCGTCGAGGTCGATGGGGACAAGCTCATGCAGTTCGTCTTCCGCGCGGTCGACGAAGTCGGGGCGACGCTGAACGCCGCGCTCGTGGTGATGGGCGACAAGCTCGGCTGGTATCGGGCGCTGGCCGGGACCGGCGGGTTGTCGCCGTCGGAGCTGGCCGAGCGCACTGGCTCCGCCGAACGGTACGTCCGAGAGTGGTTGAACGCTCAGGCCGCGGGCGGGTTCGTCAGCTATGACCCCGAGAGCGGCCTCTACAGTCTGCCGCCGGAGCAGACGGTCGCGCTCACCGATCCGAGTAGCCCGGCCTATGTCCCGGGGCTCTTTCAGACCGCGATCGGCTCCGTCCTCGACTATCCGCGGATTGCCGAGGTAGCCCGCAACGGCGCGGGATTCGGCTGGGGCGAGCACGTCCACGACGTTCATGACGGATGCGAACGCTTCTTCCGCCCGAGCTACAACGCGCACCTCGTGGCCGAGTGGCTACCCGGGCTCGACGGCGTGGTCGAGAAGCTCGAACGCGGGGCGCTCGTCGCCGACGTCGGCTGCGGTCACGGCGCGTCCACGATCCTGATGGCCCAGGCCTTCCCGAACTCGACGTTCGTGGGATCGGACTATCACGACGGGTCGATCGAGACGGCGCGCACGCGCGCCCAGGAAGCCGGCGTCGCCGATCGGGTGAGCTTCAACGTCGAGCCGTCGACCCTCTACAGCGGGACCGGGTACGACCTCGTGACGATGTTCGACTGCCTCCACGACATGGGAGATCCGGTCGGCGCAGCTCGGCATGTCCTCTCGACGCTCAGCCCGGACGGAACGTGGATGATCGTCGAGCCGAACGCCGGCGACCGGGTCGAGGACAACCTCAACCCTGTCGGCCGCGCGTACTACGGCTTTTCGACGTTGCTGTGCACGCCCGCGTCGCTCTCGCAGGATGTCGGCCTCGCCCTCGGGGCGCAAGCAGGCGAGGCGCGAATCCGTGACGTGGTGGAGGCGGGCGGATTCACTCGCTTCCGCCGCGCCGCGGAGACGCCGTTTAATCTGGTGTTCGAAGCGAGACCGTGACCGGAACGACAGCAGCAACAGCGGCGCCCGCGAGCCCGGGGGGACTCGCGGGCGCCACGCCCGCGCGCGCCTCCTCGGGCGCGGCTACGCCCGAGCAGACTCGCGCCCGCTACCCCGACGAACAGGGGTACGTGGAACGCGACGGGGTGCGGATCTTCTGGGAGCGGTACGGCGAGGGCGAGCGGACCGTGCTGCTCCTCCCGACGTGGTCGATCGTCCACTCGCGCTTCTGGAAGTTCCAGATCGCGTACCTGGCGCGCCACTGCCGGGTCGTCACCTTCGACGGGCGCGGCAACGGTCGCTCCGACCGGCCGGCGGGCGCCGAGGCGAACAGCAACGACGAGTTCGCCGCCGACGCGCTGGCTGTGATGGACGCCACCGGGACCGAGCGCGCGACGCTGGTGTCACTGTCGTGCGGTGCGCTGTGGGGAACGATCCTCGCCGCCCACCACCCCGAGCGCGTGGACCGCGCCGTCTACATCGGCCCCGCGGTCCGGCTGGCTGCCGGGTATCCCGAGCGCGACGTACCGTTCGACGAGCCGCTCGACACCGACGGGGGGTGGGCCAAGTACAACAGCTTCTACTGGAAGCGCGACTACCTCGACTTCCTCGAGTTCTTCTTCGCCAAGTGCTTCGACGAGCCGCACTCGACCAAGCCCATCGAAGACGCGATCGGCTGGGCGCTCGACACCACGCCCGAGACGCTCGCGGACACGACGCGTGGCATCGCCTTCCCGCGCGACGAGGACTTCGCCGAGATGTGCGGGCGCGTCAAGTGCCCGGTGCTCGTCATCCACGGCAGTCGCGACGCGGTCCGCCCGCTCGCGCAGGGGGCAGCGCTCGCCGAGGCGACCGGCGGCGAACTCGTGACAATCGAGGGCGCGGGCCACATCCCGAACTGCCGCGACCCGGTCAAGATCAACCTGCTGCTGCGCGAGTTCATCTGCCCGCCGCCGGCGCCGAGGGCATGGACCCGCGCCAGCACACGCCGGCGCCGAGCGCTCTACATCTCCTCGCCGATCGGCCTCGGCCACGCCCGCCGCGACGTCGCGATCGCCGACGAGTTGCGTAAGCGCCGCCCCGATCTCGAGATCGACTGGCTCGCTCAGCATCCCGTAACCGAGGTTCTCGCGGCCCACGGCGAGCGAATTCATCCGGCGAGCACCGATCTCGCCGGCGAGTCGCCCCACATCCAGTCCGAGGCGCGCGAGCACGAGCTGAACGTGTTCGGCGCCTTCCGCCGAATGGACGAGATCCTGGTCTCGAACTTCATGGTCTTCCACGACCTGGTCCGCGAGGAGCGCTACGACCTCTGGATCGGCGACGAGGCATGGGAGCTCGACTACTTCCTGCACGAGAACCCCGAGCTGAAGACGAGCCCGTATGCCTGGCTCAGCGACTTCGTGGGATGGCTCCCGATGCCGGAGGGCGGTGCGCGCGAGGCCGCGCTGACCGCCGACTACAACGCCGAGATGATCGAGCAGATCAACCGCTACCCGCGCGTCCGCGACCTATCCCTGTTCGTCGGCGACCCTGTCGACTTGGTGCCCGGCCGCTTCGGCGACGGCCTGCCGCCGATTCGCGAATGGACCGAGCAGCACTTCAACTTCACGGGCTACATCACCGGGTTCGATCCCACGACGGTCGCCGACCGCGAAGCGCTGCGCGACGCGCTCGGGTACCGCGCCGGCGAGCGGGTGTGCATCGCCACCGTCGGGGGCTCGGGCATTGGCGAGGACCTTCTCCGGCGGGTGATCGCGAGCTACCCGCAGGCCAAGCGACTCGTCCCAGATCTTCGGATGATCGTGGTCGCCGGCCCGCGGATCGATCCCGATGCGCTCCCGGCGGCGGATGGGCTCGAGATCCGGCCTTACGTCCACGACCTCTACCGCCACCTCGCGGCCTGTGACCTCGCGATCGTCCAGGGAGGTCTGACGACCACGATGGAGCTGACCGCCAACCAGCGCCCGTTCATCTACTTCCCGCTCGCGCGCCACTTCGAGCAGAACCTCCACGTCCGCCACCGGCTCGAGCGTTACCACGCTGGGCGCCGGATGGACTATCGCGACTCTCCGCCGGAGGCGATCGCGGAGGCGATCTCGGAAGAAATCGGTCGCCGCGTCGACTATCTCCCGGTGGCGACCGACGGCGCGGCGCGCGCCGCCGGGTTCCTGGCCGACCTGCTCTAGGCGCAGCGAAAAAAAAGAGCGGCGGCCTCGAGGGCCGCCGCTCGAATGCCGCGGGCACTGCTGAAGCGTGGCGGGGCGGGCCTACCGCTTCGCCGCGGCCTTTGGGGACAACTACTGAACTAGTCGCCGTCGTTGTCGGTATCCGTCACCGACGAGGACGACTGGGCTATCAGTTCGACCTTGTCCCAGGTGGCTCCTGCATTGGTGATCGAGAGCCGTGCGTTCTGCACCATCGCGCCCGGCGCCAGGTCCGCCGCTTCGCCAGCGCGGTCGCCGGCATGAGCGCGAGTGCCGCGGCGCTCGCCGCGACGAACAGCAGAGTCTTCCTCATCGAACCTGAACCCCTTGGGTTGTGTTATGGGGAAGAGCCGCCATCGCCGAACAGGTCACGCCAGCCTGGCAAGACGCCCGCGACCGGCGTGACCTTCCCGCCCCAAGCTAATGGGCGACGGCGCGACGATCAGGCGACTTCGAGCAGCTCGGCCTCTTCGACCTCGGCCACGTCCGCCTTGTAGTAGTACTTTCCGCCCCGCAGCCAGGACGCGATCGCCGCCACCACGCAGCACCCCGCCGCGAAGTAGAACACGGTGTGGATGCCGGTGGCGAACGGGTGGGAGACGAGCGTCGGGAAGAACTTGTGGCCGGTGAGATAGGCGGCCGTCGCGGGGTGCAGGTGCGGGAGTGTCGGCGCCAGCAGCGTCCCGACCGGGTTGTAGCCGAGGAACGACGCGAACAGACTGCCGACCGGCGGCAGCTTCGAGACCTGCTCCGCGGCGGCGTGCGGCACGCCGTGCGACGCAAGTCCGTGGAACAGGACCGCGGGCAGCGTCGAGGACAGGCCGACGATGATCAGGCTGAAGAACACGCCGATCGAGAGCACCGACGCGGAGTTCTGGAACGTGGCCGCCATGCCCGCGCCCGACCCTCGCTGGTCGGGCGGGAGGCTGTTCATGATCCCGGTCAGGTTGGGAGCGGCGAACAGGCCCATCGCGGCGCCGATCAGGAAGATCACCAGGCCGAACTGCCAGTACGTGAAGTTGATCGGGAGCGCGATCAGCAGTAGGAACCCGATCGCGGACACGATCATGCCGCCGGTGGCGAACGGCCGCGCCCCGAAACGATCGGCCAGACGCCCGGAGATCGGTCCGGCGACGAGGAACCCGGCCGACAGCGGCAGCATGTAGATGCCGGCCCACAGCGGGGTGTCCTTGAAGCTGTAGCCGTGGAGCGGCAGCCAGATCCCCTGCAGCCACAGGATCAGCATGAACATCAGCCCGCCACGCGACAGCGCGGCCAGGAACGTAGCCACGCTTCCACCGCTGAAAGCCCGGATCTTGAACAAGTCGAGCCGGAACATCGGTGAGGCCACCCGGCGCTCGATAGCCACGAACGCAGCGAGCAGCGCGATCCCGCCCACGAGCGCGGCGATCACGCCCGGCGCCGTCCACCCCATGTTGTGCCCGCCGTAGGGCAGGATCCCGTACGTGATCCCGACGAGTACCGCGATCAGCCCGACCGCGAACGTGACGTTGCCCCACCAGTCGATCTTCGCGGGCCTGCGGATCCCTCGCTCCTCGAGCTTCAGGTAGGCCCAGACGGTTCCGAACAGCCCGAACGGCACCGAAACCAGGAACACGAGCCGCCACGCCACGGGTGCGAGCACGCCGCCGAGTACAAGTCCGATGAACGATCCGGCGATTGCCGCGACCATGTTGATTCCGAGCGCGAGTCCGCGCTCCTCGGCCGGAAACGCGTCGGTGAGGATCGCCGACGAGTTCGCCATCAGGAACGCCGCGCCGATCCCCTGCACGACGCGCATGATGATCATCCACAACGCCCCCGCGCTCCCCTGCAGCCACGTCACCGATAGCAGGATCGAGCCGGCGGTGAACACCGCAAACCCGAGGTTGTACATCCGCACCCGGCCGAATATGTCCCCGACCCGGCCGAGGCTCACGACCAGTACCGCCATCACGACCATGAAGCTGAGCAGCATCCACAGCAGGTAGCTCGTGTTCGACGGGATCAGCGGGTTCAGGTGAATCCCGCGGAAGATCGCCGGGAGCGCGATGATCACGATCGATTGGTTGATCACCGCCATCAAGATCCCGAGCGTGGTGTTCGAAAGCGCGATCCACTTGTACCGGTCCGGGTGCGTCCCCGGCGGCCCCCCGTTGGCCCCGACGACCGCGCTCAACGCGAAAGCCTCTCGATCAGACGATCGAGGATTTCGACCGCGGCCGCGAGCGTCTCCACCTCGGAGTCGTCGAGCGTCGCCATCTCCTCGTGCAGGAGCGCCCGGTACTCAGCCCGCAACTGCTCGAACACCTCCTCGCCAACGGGGGTGAGGCTGACCAGCACCGCCCGTCCATCGCTCGGATCAGGAAAGCGCTTCACCCACCCGCGCTCCTCCAACCGGTTCACCAGCAACGTGATTGCCGGCTGAGTCACGCGCTCCTCGGTCGCCAACTCGGTTATCCGCCGGGGCCCGTCGCGCAGCGTGCGCATGACCCCGACCTCGGTACGCGACACGCACACGCTCGTCCGGGTAAGGAACAATCTCGAGAGCGCCGCGCTCCGCTGCGGGAGCGCCTCCGCGATGTCGTCCAGCTGGCTGCTGCGGCGGTCGACGCTGGAGGGCTCCATGAGGCGCTTATATTAGCGACTAATGCGACCTGACTGATGCGACCCCGGCCTCTCCTCTGGCACCTGCCGGTGTCCCACTACAGCGAGAAGGTCCGCTGGGCGCTTGACCACAAACGGATACGGCACAATCGCCGAGCGCTCATCGGCGGCCTTCACATCCCGATCGCGATGGTGATCACGCGGGGCCGCCAGTACACCCTGCCAATACTCGAGCTGGACGGCAACACGATCGGAGACTCGACCGCGATCATCGCCACCCTCGAGGAGACCTACCCCAACCGGCCGTTGTACCCCGCCGACCCTTGTCCGAGCCCGGCACCGAGGTGACGTTTGTGTGGGGCGAGGAGAACGACGGGACGTCGAAGCCAACGGTCGAGCCACACGTCCAGCGCGAGCTGCGCGCCGTGGTCAGCCCGGTCCCGTACGTCGAAGCCGTGCGGAGCTCGCGCGCCCGACAGCTGGCGCGGCGCGCCGTTCAGGCCCTCTCACAACCTGATCGCGACGAGCGCGACGGCGCCGAGCGACAGGATGACGGCCGCCGCGGTCAGATACAACACGGTCGGCGAGGACAGCTCGGAGTAGGTGCCCCTCCGGAGCGCGTCGTGGGTTCGCTGCTGGCGAATCGCCCCGATCGCGAGTACCGCCACTGCGATCAGGCCGTAGGCGATCCCGAGCACCCGCCATGGCCAGGTCGCCCCGTGAGTCAGCTCCGGGACGATCCGGCCGACCCCGATTGCGACCGCGGAGGCGCCGATTCCCGTGCGCCACCACGCAAGCCACGTCCGCTCGGCCGCGAGCCAGGTTCGCCGGGTGACATCCGAGTTCTGAGGACCTGGAGAGGACTCGGTCTCGGGGGGCATCGCCGGCTCACTGTGTCACACGGACGTCGGGCGGCGCCTGTTTGGGATGGCGCCCGGCGGTCAGGCTCACGCTCATCTTGATCGCCCGCACCGCCCCGGTGGCGCCAGCCTGCAGGGTGATGCCGATCGCGAACACGAATATGCCGGGAACGAACAGCACCTTCGAGCCGAGCATCAGCAGCCCGATGCGCCCGAGCAGGTAGGGCGGCGTGCACACCGTCGCGCCGATCAGTCCGCCCAACGCGGTCGTGGTCAGCTTGTCGCGCCTCGATTGCCTCGGCTTTCCGCCGATCAGCCGCGCCGGCACCGCGACGTAGCAGAGCATCATCAGCCCGACCACGGCGCTCAGGATGAGTCCGAACCACGGGCGTCCCCAGCGCGTCACGATCATCGTCGAGAACGCGAGAAGCGCGCCCAGGATCCCGCCCGAAACCAGAATCGGCGTCCGATGACGCCTGGCCTCGAGAACGCCGGGCCGGACCTCCGGGCGCCCCGGCTTGGCGATCGCGAACGCGAACACCGCGTTGAGGAAGAACGCCGCCATCGTGATCGCGATGATCGCCAGGCAGATCGGGATCAGGATCGAACCGCGGATCACGTGGGACGAGCGACCGTGAAGGAAGTGCAACTTCAGGTCGTACATCGCGAGCCAGATCCACATCGCGGGAAGCACCGTCACAACCATGAGCCGCCAGTTCGAGACGACCAGGCGCAGGCCGTCGAACAGCAGCACGACCGCGCTGACGACGAACGCGAGCGGCGCGAGCGCGCGGTGAGAGCGGCTCAGCCGGAGAACCGCCGACTCGATCTTGGCCTCGTCGTTCTCCTGGATCGCCTGGACCAGCGACCGCACACGAACTGAAGCCGAACCGAGTCGGCTCACGACGGGCTTCGAAGCAACACGAGCGAGCGACCGATCAACGTGACCGGCGCCGAGGAGTCGATTGTCCGCCCGGCGGCGCCCGGCGTGTTCGTGTCGACCTCGACCTGCCACGCGAGGTCGCGTAGCGACGCGGGAATGACGAAGTCGAGCGGCTCCCACCAGGCGTTGAGCAGGATCAGAAACGGGTCGTCGGGAGGGGTGTCGTCGCCGGTCGCCCCGCTCAGAGCCACAGTCACCGAGCGGGCGTACACCGCGCCCCAGTCCTGCCCGGTCATCGGAAGTCCGTCGGGCCGGAACCAGTCCAGATCGTCGCGCTCGTGTTCGTGCGCGGGCGTGCCGGTGAAGAACTGGCGTCGCCGGAACACCGGGTGCTGTTCGCGAAGGCGACACAGGCGCGCGGTGAACTCGATCAGATCGGCGTTCGCGGTCGCGGCGGTCCAGTCGAACCAGCTCAGCTCGTCGTCCTGGCAGTAGGCGTTGTTGTTGCCGCGCTGCGTGCGCGCGAACTCGTCGCCTCCGAGCAGCAGGGGAGCTCCCTCGGACAGCATGAGGGTCGCCAGGAAGTTCCTCCGTTGCCGGGCCCTCAGGGCGAGGACAGGGGCCGAGTCGGTCGGCCCCTCGACGCCGCAGTTCCAGCTGCGGTTGTCGTCGCTGCCGTCGCGGTTGTTCTCGCCGTTGGCCTCGTTGTGCTTCGCGTTGTAGCTCACGAGGTCCGCGAGCGTGAACCCGTCGTGGACGGTCGCGATGTTAACCGACGCCGTCGGCCGCCGTCCGCCGTGACCGAACAGATCCCGCGAGCCGCTGATCCGCGTGGCCAGCCCCGGGAGCGCTCCCTCCGCGCCGCGCCAGAAGTCGCGCACGGTGTCGCGGAACTTGCCGTTCCATTCGCTCCATCCGGCCGGGAACTGCCCGAGGTCGTATCCGCCCCATCCCGTATCCCAGGGCTCGGCGATCAGCTTGACCTCCGACAGCACCGGGTCCTGTCCGATGGCCTCGAGGAAGGACCCGTGCGGGTCGAAGTCGCTGGCCCCCCGCGCGAGCGCCGCCGCGAGGTCGAAGCGGAAGCCGTCCACGTGCATTTCCTGGACCCAGTAGCGGAGCGAGTCCATCACCAGGCGGAGCGGCTGGGGCTGGTGCAGATCGACCGTGTTGCCGACGCCGGTGTCGTCGACGTAGCGCGATCGGTCGTCGGCGAGCCGGTAGTACGCGGCGTTGTCGATCCCGCGGAAGCACAGCGTGGGGCCCCACTGATCGCCCTCGGCGGTGTGGTTGAAGACGACGTCGAGAATCACCTCGAGGCCGGCCGCGTGCAGCGCCCGGACCATCTGCCGGAACTCGTCGATCTGGCCGCCGCCGTCGCCCGACGAGCTGTACCCGTTGTGCGGCGCGAAGTACCCGATCGACTGGTAGCCCCAATAGTTCCGCAGCCCGCGGGCGACGAGCTGGGCGTCGTGAACGAACTGATGGACCGGAAGCAACTCGACCGCCGTTACGCCCAGCCGTTTCAGGTGCGCCACCGCCGCCGGGTGGGCGACGCCCGCGTACGTGCCACGCAGGTGCTCGGGTACTTCCGGATGGAGCTTGGTGAACCCCTTGACGTGAACCTCGTAGAAGATCGAGTCCGCCATCGCGTAACCCGGCCGCTTGTCTTCGCCCCAGTCGAATGCGGCCGGAATCACCACCGACCGCGGGACGTACGGGGCGGAGTCGCTCCCATCCGCCGTGTCCGGATCGTCGGTGACATGCCCGTACACCACCGGATTCCACTGCACTTCGCCGGCGACGGCGCGGGCGTACGGGTCGAGCAGCAGCTTTGCTGCGTTGCAACGCGCCCCCGACGGCGGATCCCACGGCCCGTGCACCCGGAAGCCGTACCGCTGGCCGGGGGCGACGCCGCGCAGGTAGCCCTGCCACACGCTCGCGTCGCCCTGCTCGAGGTCAAACCTGGTCTCTGCACCGCCCTCGTCGAACAGGCACAGCTCGACCGCCTCGGCGACGCTCGAGAACAGCGCGAAGCTCGTGCCCGCGCCGTCGTGTAGGGCGCCGAGCGGCGCGCGCGGAGCGGGCTCGAGCCTGCGGCTTGTGGGCGCTGTGGCCATCGTGTCGAGGGAACCTAGTCCGGAACGCCGGGGTGCCGGCCCAGATCTCCCACCGAAGTATCCACATCCTGCGCGGCCACGACACGCCGGAGCTCCTCGAGCTCGGTCTTCAGCTGCCGGTTCTCGCGCTGGAGCAGTACCACGCGTCGCCGCTCGGTCACGAGATCCTCGGCCATCTGGCGCAGCGCACGCCCAACCCGCTCGGGTTCGACCTGCTTCATTTTGCGGCAGGTTGGCATCGCCGACCGACTCCGGTCAAGAGGGTCGGCACCCGTTCTTCCGGGAAGCTCCCACCACGTTTTGGCGTCCGATACCCGCCGCGTTTTCCCGGTCACCGACACCCGTGCCGGTCGGACACAGGTGGGCACCCGGCGCCGCCTGGTGCGGACACCGTTGCATGTTCCGCCAGCGGTCGTGAGACTGCCATCGAAATGGCCCTGCCTCCGAAGGCACCGAGGACACCGGAGCACGCGCGCCTCGAGCAGGCGCGCGAGGGCACCGCGCCGTGGAAGGCGTGGGGGCCGTACCTGTCCGAACGCCAGTGGGGCACGGTCCGCGAGGACTACAGCCAGGACGGCGACGCCTGGAACTACTTCACCCACGACCACGCCCGCTCTCGGGCCTACCGGTGGGGCGAGGACGGCATCGCCGGCGTTTGCGACGAGCGCCAGCGAATGTGCCTGGCGTTGGCGCTCTGGAACGGCGCCGACCCGATCCTCAAGGAGCGGATGTTCGGGCTCTCGAACGGCGAGGGCAACCACGGCGAGGATGTCAAGGAGTACTGGTTCTACGTCGACAGCACTCCCACTCACTCGTATCTGAAGTGCCAGTACAAGTATCCGCAGCGCGCGTTTCCGTACGGCGATCTCGTCGCCACGAACGCGCGTCGCGGCAAGCAGGAGATGGAGTACGAGCTGCTCGACACCGGCGTGTTCGACGACGACCGCTACTTCGACGTCGTCGTGGAGTACGCGAAGGCGGCCCCGGACGACATCCTCATGCAGGTCACCGCCTACAACCGCGGACCCGACCCCGCGACGCTGCACCTCCTCCCCACGCTCTGGTTCCGCAACACCTGGTCGTGGGGCGACGATGTCCCGAAGCCGACGCTGGCCGCAATCGATGACGCCCTCGTTCGCGCGAACCACGACGAGCTGGGTGAGTGGCTCCTTCGGACCGAGCCCTCGGCGGAGCTCCTGTTCTGCGAGAACGAAACCAACAACCGGCGCCTGTTCGGCGCGCCCAATGCCTCACCGTACGTCAAGGACGGCATCAACGACTACCTCGTCACAGCGGCGAAGGGCACCGTCAACCCGGAGCGGACCGGCACCAAGGTCGCCGCCCACCACCTCCTCCAAATCGAACCGGGAGAGAGCGCGCAGATCCGCCTGCGGCTGACGGCGAATATCGGCTCTGCCGGAACAGGCGGCGCCGGCACCGGACTGCTGGACACGGGATTCGACCTCGTCATGAAGGACAGGCGCGGCGACGCCGACGAGTTCTACGCGACGGTCATCCCGCCGGAGCTGACCGACGATCAGGCGATGGTCATGCGCCAGGCGCTGTCCGGCATGTTGTGGGGCAAGCAGTACTACGAGTACGACGTGCACCGCTGGGTGCGCGAACACGGCGTCGATCCGTGGGGGCCCAATGCGCCGACCAGCGGCGTCCGGAACGTCCAGTGGTTCCACATGATCGCCGGTGACATCATCTCGATGCCGGACAAGTGGGAGTACCCGTGGTTTGCGGCCTGGGACCTGGCCTTCCACTGCGCTCCGCTGTCGCTGGTTGACGTCGATTTCGCCAAGGAGCAGGTCGAGCTGCTGCTGAAGACCCGCTACCTGCACCCCAACGGGCAGATCCCGGCGTACGAGTGGAACTTCGGCGACGTCAACCCGCCGGTGACGCCGTGGGCGGCGCTGTACGTCTACGAGCGCGAGGCCGAGATCCGTGGCGAGGGCGACCCTGTGTTCCTGGCTCGCGTGTTCGACCGGCTCCTGACCAACTTCACGTGGTGGGTCAATCGCAAGGACCCTGATGACCGCAACCTGTTCCAGGGTGGATTCCTGGGTCTGGACAACATCGGAATCTTCGATCGCTCGGCGCCGCTGCCGGGCGGCGGACAGCTCGAGCAGGCCGACGGAACCGCCTGGATGGCCCTGTACTGCCAGTGGATGCTTCAGATCGCAATCGAGCTGTCCCGCCATGAGCCCGCCTACATCGACATGGCCCTCAAGTTCATCGCGCACTTCATGTGGATCTCGATCGCCATGAACCCGCCCGAGGGCGACTCCACGCTGTGGGACGACCACGACGGCTTCTACTACGACGTGATGCGGATGCCAGACGGCCAGACGATCGAGCTGAAAGTCCGCTCGCTCGTGGGTCTTTTGCCGATGTGCGCGGCGACGGTGTTCGAGCCCGACGTGCTCGACCGCTACCCCGGGGTCCTCGACCTGCTCGCCGAATTCGTCGGCCGCTTCTCGGACTCGCTGCCCCAGCTCGCCCACCTACCCGGGGTCAGTCCAGAAGGCAGGCGCATGACGTCACTCGTCGACGAGGCGCGCCTGCGGCGGATCCTCGCGGTCATGCTCGACGAGGACGAGTTCCTCGGGGCTCACGGGATCCGCGCGATCTCGCGACGCCACCTCGAGCACCCGGTCGTGTTCGATTGGGGCGGCCAGGAGTACAACGTCCACTACCTGCCCGCGGAGTCGGACACCGGCATGTTCGGCGGCAACTCGAACTGGCGCGGCCCCGTGTGGTTCCCGATGAACCTGGTGATCCTGCGCGGGCTGATCCAGCTCCACCGCTATTACGGCGACCGGGTGAAGGTCGAATACCCGACAGGCTCGGGACGCGAGCTGAGCCTGCTTGAGATCGCCGCCGAGATCTCGAACCGCCTCACGACCACTTTCACCGAAGACGAGACCGGGCGCCGGCCGGTGTTCGGCGGCATCGAGAAGTTCCAGACCGACCCCCACTGGCACGACCTGATCCCGTTCCACGAGTACTTCCACGGCGACAACGGCGCCGGCATCGGAGCGAGCCACCAGACCGGTTGGACCGGCACGGTGGCGCTGCTGCTCCTGATCGCCGGAGGCCTGCACACCCCTGCCGACGAGATGGCAGCCGTCGGAGAGTGAGCCGCCGCGGGGTTAGCATCACAACCACCACGATAGGAAGGTCGTAATGGGCCCAGTCAACTACCAAACGATCAGACTCAGCAAAGGCAAGCACACGTCCGAGGACCACGGCGCCTGCGTCATGGAGCTGGCCTCGATGCTCGCCGACGAGCCCTTCAGCGACCACCCCGCGTCGGTGTGCCCGGTGATCGCCTCGCTGCTCAGGGCCTACAACGACTCGGTCGACGACCGCCGCCGCCAGGATCTCTACGCCTACGCCTCGAGGGTCGTCGGCAGCCGGGGATCGGCCGAGGTCGAGCGTCTCCGTTTCGAGCACGTGAGCGCCTGGACGGCCCAGTCCAAGGCCCGCCGCTGGACGCACTTCCTGTTCCCGGCCCGGTTGCGGGCGCTCGGCCCGAAGCCGCCGCTCGACGTTCTCGGCGCGAGCGCCGTACGCTCGCTCTCGACCCACGACGACCGGACGCACGCCAGGATGCTGGCGCTCATCGACGCCCTGCTCGCGATGGGGACGCCGGGTGCCGAGCGCGTGGCCGTGCCTGAGGCCACCCCGAGTTCGCGCACGCTGACCACCGTTTGACCGACTTCCCGCCCGAGCCACCCCGGATTCCGGCCTCGGCGGGAGCGTTGATCCACAGCACCACCGGCCGGCTGCTGATCCTCAAGCCGACGTACAAGAAGGGGTGGACGATCCCGGGCGGCCAGATCGACCCGGGCGGAGAGTCGCCGTGGGACGCCTGCCGCCGTGAGACGCGCGAGGAGTGCGGGCTGGTGGTCGATCACGGGCGGCTCGTGTGCGTCGATTTCCTCTCCCCGAAGCCCGGCCGCCCCGGCGGCATGCGGTTCCTGTTCGACTGCGGCATGTTCTCGGACGCGAGCCTGGCCACTGTCGTGCTCCAGGAGTCCGAGATCTCCGATCACCGTCTCGCGCCGCTCGACGAGGCGCTCGACCTTCTCAGCGGTCCGCTGCGCAGGCGCCTGTCGGAGTGCGCCGGCGCCGAGCGGTGCGTGTACCTCGAGAACGGACGTCGGGTCCGGGGCGTCGACTAGATCTCGACCTCGCCCATTTCAGGCTGGCACCGCCACCTGGGTCACCGGCGCCTTCGGCTTGAACGGGCGCAGCTGCTCGTCACCCGCGCCGACCACCCCGCAGGATCCCTCGGGCAGCTCGTTCCACGCCCCCGGCAGGTCGCCGATGGGCTCTGAGACGACCAGTCGCGAGTCGTCGGATACCTCGAACAGGATCTCTCGGTCGGGAGCGAGCTTGCGGACCGCGGTCATGTTGCGGCTGAAGAACAGCGTCCGCGACTTGCCTTCGCTCGAGTAGCGGAACACCCACATGCGCCCGCCGTCGGTGGTCGCGATCGTGCCCTGGAACGGAAACTCGACGCCCTTGCGCCGACCGACATCCTCGACCAGCCCGATCGTGCGCGCGACCGCCTCCAGCGGATCGCTCTTGAGGCCGAAGGTCAGCGCGAGGTAGAACAGGATCTCGGTGTCCGCCGTCCCGGAGATTTCCGGAAACAGCGACTCGTCGATCGCGAGAAGCAGGTCGCGCCTGACCCGGGGAAGATCCGCAACGTACCCGTTGTGCATGAACAGCCACTGGCCATGCCGGAACGGATGGCAGTTGGTCTGCTGTACGGGAGAGCCGATCGCAGCCCGAATGTGAGCGAAGAAGTGCCCGGAGGTGACGTGCGCCGCGAGCTCGCGGAGGTTCTGGTCGTTCCAAGCCGGCTCGATGCTGCGAAACACGCCGGGGGTCGGCTGGTCGTCATACCAGCCGACGCCAAACCCGTCGCCGTTCGTCGTCTCCGCGCCGAGCTCGGAGTGCAGGCTCTGGTCGATCAGCGAATGGACGGGCGAATACAGCGCTTTCTCGAGCAGAATGGGTGAGCCGACATAGGCGAGCCAGCGACACATAGTTGGTTCCTTTCGCGCGGACGGGTGCGCGCATAGCCTCGCCCGCGGCGCACCCGACGGCAAGGTGGCGCGCAGGTGTCTAGACGACCGGTACGCGCCCCCGAACCGAGGTTCCCCGACCGCGCCGCCCCGTCACCTCGAGGACCCCGCCGACCGCCTCGATCCGATCGCGCATGTTCACGACTCCACTGCCGAGGACGCCTTCGGCGGGGTCGAACCCCACGCCCGTGTCGTGAACCTCGAAGCACAGCCACGGCCCCTCGCGCGAGAGCGACACGATCGCGGTCGCATCGGGGCCGGCGTGCTTGACGACGTTCTGAAGCGCTTCGAGACAACAGAAGTACACGGCGATCTCGAGTTCCTCCCGGTAGCGCTCGATCCCGGCCGCGCGCACGGACACCGCCAGCGGGGAGCTCCGGGCCGCGGACCGGAGCGACTCCCGCAGACCGCATTCGTGCAGCAGCGACGGGTAGATGCCGCGCGCGAGCAGGCGGAGCTCCTGGAGCACGTCGTCCATCTGGCGTCCGACCGACTCCAGCGCGCGCTCGCCCTGCTCGAGGTCCTCCCTGAGCGTCTCCGCCGCCATGTCGAGTTTGATACGCAGGCCGACCAGATGCTGCTGGACCCCGTCGTGAAGGTCGCGCTCGAGCCGGCGGCGCTCGGCGTGGGCCATCCCCACCAGCCGGATTCGCGATGAGGCCAGGTCGGCCGTCGATGCCTTGAGGTCGGCTTCGAGCTGGGTCTTCTCGAGACGGATCTGCGCCGCCGCGCCGGCGGCCTGCACAAACTCCTCATAGCCTGCGAGGTCGGAGTCGTACATGACCAGCGCCACCGGCTCGTGGTCGCGCTCGATCCAGGTGACCGCGGCGTCGTCGGGCAGGTCCACCACCGGCGCGCCGGCGGAGTCCACGTACGCCGCCCGACCTGGGCGGCGGTAGGCGATCCTCAGCGACGGGTCCCGGAGCGCGGCCGCCATCAGCGCCTCAGGGTCGGCCTCGGGCACCCTCGCGAGCTCGCTCACGAACTCGGCCAGCCCCTGCCCCATGAACGCCCGTTCGCTCGCCAGTCCGACGAGGATCGCCAGCGGCAGCACGCCGACGAGCGCAATGTAGATGGCCCATAGGGTCAGCCACGCATGTCCGCCCGCGGCGTGGAACACGAGGCTCGACGTCAACAGGACGGCGGCCGCCGTCGCCGTGACCCACACCGGGGTCAGCGACCGGCGCACCGGCAACGGGGCAAGACGAGCCCGCCGGGAAACGAACACGGGCGTACCGCAGGTCGCCGCGAGCCACGCCAGCACCATGACGGCCTGCAACGCGAACACCGGGCCGGTAGCGGAGCCCAGCGTAAACACGTTGTTCGGGCAGTGCGGGCTGCACTGGAGCAACGCGGTCCGGAGCGGAGGCTGGCGCGTCATCGCGATCGAGAGCACCCACAGGATCGCCATCACGCCGCCCGTCAGCCACAGGAACCGCCGCTCGGCTCCGGCGGCCAGGCGGCCGGTCGGATGGGCCAGCATCAGATACGCGAACAGCAGCGGCATGAAGCCGGTGAACGCCACCCCGACGCTGAACAGGAGCCGATTGCTCGAGCCGCTGAGAAGCCACAATGACGAGAGCAGGCCGGCGCCGACCAGCAGCCCGCCCATCCTGGCCTGGACCTTGCTCGTCTGCGCATAGATCCCGGCCGCGATGAGCGCGGAGATCAGGACGACCCGCAATTCGACCGCGAGACCCCGCGGCTCGGCGGAAGGGTTCGCGGCGGTCAGGAGCCCGACCGCGGTCGCAGCGGACGCGCCGACGATCGCGATGCCGACCAGGCGAAGCGCGAGCGGCACCGAGTCCCAGCGCCGTTCCAGCCCATCGCGCAGCCGAGACAACCGGACGGGAGCGCCCCCGAGCGGCTCGGCGTGCTCGAACGCCCTCTGAGACTTGGCGACAACCTCGCTACTCACAACTCAAACCACACCCCGGTCCAAAGATGGTTGGTGCGTGCTCGGTGCTTATGAACCCCGGGTTGGACTGCAACCGTTGCAAACAGTACGCCCCTCGGGTGTTGGGCCGTGTCCGACCGGACTTTCACCCAGATGAGGTGATGCGGCATCCGGCCCCCGGCTCGAGCATCGAAGCCGCCGGTTGACCCCCACAGAAGGACGAGCTTATGAGTACTGCGGTCGGTGTTCGCCCGAGCGCGACGGCTGCCGAGGGGCAGGTCGCCGATGTGTTCGTGATCTTCGGGATCACCGGAGACCTGGCCAAGGTGATGACGTTCCACTCGCTCTACCGGCTCGAGCGGCGCGGCCTGCTGCGCTGCCCGATCGTGGGCGTCGCGGTCAGCGACTGGTCTGAGGACGACCTGCGCAGCCACGCTCGCGCAGCGATCGAGAGCTCAGGCGAGAAGATCGACGACGCCGTGTTCGATCGGCTCACGGGTCGGATGTCGTACGTCAGCGGCGACTTCGACGACCCCGCGACGTATGAGCGGGTGGCCGGCGCGATCGGCGACCCTCAGTGCCCGGTCTTCTACCTCGAGATCCCGCCGTTCCTGTTCGGCCGCGTGATCAAGGGGTTGACCGATGCGGGCCTGACCAAGGCAGGGCGCGTGGTCGTCGAGAAGCCGTTCGGCCACGATCTCGAGTCCGCGCGAGAGCTGGCCGCCGAGATCCACCAGTACATAGACGAGTCGCAGCTGTTTCGGATCGACCACTTCCTCGGGAAGATGGGACTCGACGAGTTCCTGTACCTCCGGTTCGCGAACTCGAACCTCGAGCCGGTCTGGAACCGCAATCACGTGGCGGCGGTCGAGATCACGATGGCCGAGAGCTTCGGGGTCGAGGACCGCGGCCATTTCTACGATCCCGTCGGCGCCCTGCGCGATGTGGTCGTCAACCATCTCATGCAGCTGCTCGCCGCCGCCGCGATGGAGGCCCCGGCTGGGAACGACCCGGGCACGCTCAAGGACGCAAAGTTCGCGCTGTTCCGCTCGATGCCCGACGCGGACCCCGCGCACTACGTCCGCGGCCAGTACGACGGGTACCTCGACATCGACGGCGTTGCGTCCGGTTCGACCACCGAGACCTATGCCGCGCTCCGGCTCGAGGTCGACAACTGGCGGTGGTCCGGCGTTCCCTGGTTCATCCGCACCGGCAAGCGCCTGCCGGTCACCCAGACCGAGGTCCGGGTGGTGTTCCGCCGGCCGCCGCGCCTCGGCTTCCTCCCCTCGCTCGGGAACCGGGCGCCGGTTCAGAGCCAGCTCGTGATCAAGCTCGACCCGATTACGGGCATCCGTCTGACCCTCGACGCTCACCGCGCGGACAAGGCGCGGGAGATCACGCTCGACATGGAGTTCGAGGCGGAGGGCGGCGAGGGTCCCACGCCCTACGAGGTACTCCTGCAGGCGGCGCTCGACGGCAACAGCGCGCCGTTCACCCGCCAGGACAGCGTCGAGGAGACCTGGCGGATCGTGATGCCACTGCTCGAGAAGCCGCCACCGGTTCAGTCCTACTCCCCTGGCTCGTGGGGGCCAAGCGGAGCCGATGAGCTCGTTCGGGGCGTGGGCGCCTGGCACGGGCCGTGGGTGGCGTCATGAGCACATCCAAGGTCAAGAAGGGCGCCCAGCGCGACGGCGATACCGCTGCGGCTGCCGCGGCCGCGGCGACGGGCACCGTGGCGTCGATGCCTCAGAGCGCCGCCGCGCCCTCACCGTTCACGCCGATCGCCGACTACGCGTTCCTGTCGGACTGCCACACCGGCGCGCTGGTCGCGCCCGACGGCACGATCGACTGGCTGTGCATCCCGAGGTTCGACTCGCCAAGCGTGTTCGGCTCGCTGCTGGATCGCGGGGCCGGCGGTTTCCGGCTCGGCCCGTTCGGGATCAACGTCCCGAGCGGACGGACGTACTCGCCCGGGAGCAACACACTTCTCACCGCCTGGAAGACGCCCTCAGGATGGGCGATGGTTCATGAAGGGCTCTCGATGGGTCCCCGCCGCGGAGAGGACGCGATCACGCCGCACACGCGCCCGCCGACCGACGAGGACGCCGATCACATGCTGGTTCGGACGGTCACGTGCATCGAGGGCAGCGTTGAGGTCGAGCTGACGTGCGAGCCGGCATTCGACTACGGGCGCGCGCTTCCGGAGTGGACGCTGACGCCGGACCGTCACCGCGCGGACGCGTCGGGAGCGGGCCAGACGATGCGTCTGCAGACCGACATGCTGCTTGGCATTGAGGCCAATCACGTTCGCGCGCGACACGTGCTGCGGGAGGGGGAATCGCTGTTCGGCGCACTGGCCTGGGACGACGACGCGCCGGTTCCGACCACCGTCGACGAGGCCAACGCCCGGCTCGACGCGACGACGCGCTTCTGGCGACAGTGGCTGTCGCGGGCACGCATTCCCGACCATGAGTTCCGCCCGCTGATCCAGCGATCCGCCCTGGCCATCAAGGGCCTGACGTACATGCCGACCGGGGCGACTGTGGCTGCGCTCACGACTTCGCTGCCCGAAACCCCCGGCGGAGAGCGCAACTGGGACTACCGCTACACCTGGATCCGTGATTCGACCTTTACGCTGCAGGCGTTGCACTTCCTCGACCTCGACTGGGAGGCCAATGAGTTCATGCAGTTCATCGCCGATCTCGAGCGCAACGACGACGGCGGGCTGCAGATCATGTACGGGATCGACGGCCGCCGGGACCTGACCGAGGAACTCCGAGAGGATCTCAGCGGTTATGGCGGCGCGCGCCCCGTCCGGACCGGCAACGGCGCGTTCAACCAGCGTCAAAACGACGTGTTCGGTGCGGCGCTCGACTCGGTGCTGCTGCACACCCGCCGCAGCCAGCGTCTCCCGCGGCGGCTCTGGCCGCTGATCAAAGACCAGGCCGAGTGCGCCAAGGCGGTGTGGCGCGAGCCCGATCAGGGGATCTGGGAGGCCCGCGGCAAGCCGCAGCACTACGTCTCCTCAAAGCTGATGTGCTGGGTAGCGATGGACCGCGCGACCAAGCTCGCGGCGATCCGCGGCGACAATGATCTGGCCGCTGAATGGAGCGAGGTCGCGGCGGAGATCAAGGCTGACATCCTCGAGCACGGGGTCGACAAGCGCGGCGTCCTGGTCCAGCACTACGGGACGGAGGCGCTGGACGCGTCCACGCTGCTGGCGGCTCTGTTCGGGTTCCTCCCCGACGACGACGCGCGCCTCCGAGCGAGCGTGCTGGCCATCGCCGACGAGCTGACCGAGAACGGGTTCGTCTTGCGCTACCGGACCGACGAAACCGACGACGGGCTGTCGGGCAAGGAGGGGACGTTCGTGATCTGCTCGTTCTGGCTGGTGTCGGCGCTGGCGATCATCGGCGAGACACAGCGCGCGCGCGACCTGATGACACGCCTGATCAAGGTCGCATCGCCTCTAGGGCTGTACGCCGAGGAGTTCGACGTCGCGACCGGCCGACATTTGGGGAACTTCCCGCAGGCGTTCTCGCATCTGGCGCTGGTCGAGGCGGCCGGCACCATCATAGTTGCCGAGCGCGTGGAGGAGTTGGGCGTATGACCGACTACGACGTCATCGTGATCGGCAGCGGCGCCGGCGGCGGCACGCTGGCACACCACCTCGCGCCCTCCGGCAAGCGGATCCTGCTGCTCGAGCGCGGGGATTGGCTTCGCCGCGAGCCACAGAACTGGCTCGCCCAGGACGTGTTCGTCGACGGCCGCTACATCACGCCGGACACCTGGTACTACGCGGACCTCTCGCCATTCCAGCCGCAGGTGCACTACTACGTCGGCGGCGCGACCAAACTGTACGGCGCCGCGCTGTATCGCCTGCGCGAGCGGGACTTCGGCGAGCTCCAGCACCACGACGGGATCTCGCCGGCCTGGCCCATCTCCTACAACGACATGGAGCCGTACTACACCAGGGCGGAGCAGCTCTACCAGGTCCACGGCGCGCGCGGCGAGGATCCCACCGACCCGCCAGCGAGCGGATCGTACCCGTTCCCCGCGGTCTCGCACGAGCCCCGGATCCAGCAGCTGTCCGACGACCTCGCCAAGGAGGGCCTGCACCCGTTCCACGCCCCGTGCGGAATCCTGCTCGACGAGACCAACCCGCCCTACAGCATGTGCGTTCGCTGTCAGAACTGCGACGGTTTCCCATGCCTCGTGCACGCCAAATCGGACGCCGAGGTCATCTCCGTCCGCCCGGCGCTCGAGCACGCGAACGTCACGCTGCTCACGAATGCCGAGGCCGTGCGCCTGCGGACCAACGGCGCCGGCACGGTCGTCACCGGGGTCGAGGTCCGGTGCGGCGACGGCGAGATCGAGACGTTCGCGGGCGACATCGTCGTCGTGTCCTGCGGCGCCGCCAACAGCGCCAAGCTGCTGCTGGCCTCAGCCAGCGACGCTCATCCAAACGGGCTCGGGAACGACTTCGATCAGGTCGGCCGGAACTACATGTTCCACAACAGCCAGGCCGTGCTCGCGCTCTCCAAAGAAGAGAACCCGACGGTGTTCCAGAAGACGCTTGGAGTCAACGACTTCTACTTCTCAGGCGGCGAGGACTTCGACTTCCCACTCGGCAACATGCAGATGGTCGGCAAATCCCAAGCGCCGATGTTCCACGGCGAGAAACCGGGTGAGACGCGGTTCGCTCCGAACTGGTCGCTCGAGGAAGTCGCGAGGCACGCCGTCGACTTCTGGCTCTCCACCGAGGACCTGCCCTTACCCCAGAACCGGGTCACGCTCGCCCGCGACGGAAACATCATGATCGAGTACCACGCCAGCAACAACGAGGCAAAAGACCGCCTGTTCCACAAGCTCAAGGACATGCTCGCGAACCTGGGGATGCACCACGACCACCTCCTCCCCCATCACGCCTACCTCAAGAACTCGATCCCGGTCGCCGGATGTGCCCATCAGGCCGGCACCTGCCGATTCGGCACCGACCCTGACAGCTCGGTCCTGAACACCGACTGCCGTGCCCACGAGCTCGACAACTTGTACGTCGTCGACACGAGCTTCTTCCCGAGCATCGGCGCGGTCAACCCGGCGCTCACCGCGATGGCGAATGCCATCCGGGTCGGCGACCACCTGCTCGAACGTCTCAGCGCTCAGCCACAACCGGAGCCCGCCCATGCCTGATGACAAGTACAAGCACCGCGTCGTGATCGTCGGCGGCGGCTTCGCGGGCCTCGGCTGCGCCCAGCAACTGGCCGACCACGACGATGTCGAGATCACCCTCATCGACCGCAACAACTACCACCAGTTCCAGCCGCTGCTCTACCAGGTCGCGACCTCCTTGCTGTCTGGGAGCGACATCGCGCACTCATTGCGAGAGGTGTTCGCCGATCGGGACAACGTCGACGTGAAGCTCGCGGAGATCTCGGCGGTCGACATCGCGGCCAAGACCGTCACCTCGACCGACGGCGCCACCTGGACCGGGGACGCGCTCGTCCTGGCGGCCGGTTCGCAACCGAACTTCTTCGGAACCCCGGGCGCGGCGGAGCACTCGTTCCCGCTGTACTCGCTCGACAATGCCACAAACCTGCGCTCGCGGATCCTCGGTCTGCTCGAACACGTCGACCGGAATCCGAAGCTGATCGAGCGTGGGGCACTCAACTTCGTGATCGTCGGCGGCGGCCCAACGGGCGTCGAGGTCGCGGGCGCGCTCGCTGACATGGTGAACGTGACAGTGCCGGCCGAGTACCACAGCTTCGACGCCGGCGACGCTCGCATCTACCTGCTCGACCACGGCGACGCGGTGCTGAAGCCGTTTTCGGACAAGGCCCACGCCTACGTGGCCAAGGTGCTCACCGACCGCAAGGTCCAGCTCCGGCTGAGCACGGGCGTCGAGGAGGTCGGATCCGGCCACGCGCGGTTCTCGGACGGCACGGTCGTCCCCACACGCTGCGTGATCTGGGGCGGCGGGATCAGCGCGGCCGCCGTGGCGGCCAACTGCGGCCTCGCCCAAGGACGGGGTGGGCGGATCGACGCGCAACCCGACTTGACTTACGCGGGCACCCCGGGCGTGTACGTCGTCGGCGACATCGCCAACATTGCCGGCCCGGACGGCGAGATCCTTCCCCAGCTCGGGTCGGTTGCGCTGCAGAGTGGCAAGGCGGCGGCGGACAACATTCTCGCTGAGTTCGCAGGCAAGCCGCGAAAGCCATTCGCCTACCGCGACAAGGGCATCATGGCGATGATCGGCCGGGGCGCGGCGATCGCCGAAGTCGGCAAGAACCACCATGAGGTACACGGGCAGCTCGCGCACGTGGCCTGGATGGGTGTGCACGCCAGCCTGATGACCGGAACGCGGGACAAGATCGAGGCGATCATCGACTGGAGCTGGGACCGCTTCACGAAGACCGGCGGCCCCCACGTCCTCGACCGCGGGGACGCCGCCGTGATCGATTGGGAGGACGACCCCGCGGTCACCTCATCCGGGACATTGGTGACCCCCGCCTGATCGAGGAACTGCCGTGACGAACGACCTCGCCCGCTGGCAGTTCGCGACGACCTCGATCTACCACTTCTTCTTCGTCCCGGTGACGATCGGCCTGGCCTTCCTGGTCGCGATCCTCCAAACCGTCTGGTACCGCACAGACAACCACGACTACAAGCGGATGGCCCGCTTCTTCGGGACGCTGCTTTTGATCAACGTTGCCATCGGCGTGGTCACCGGACTCGTCCAGGAGTTCGAGTTCGGGATGAACTGGTCGACCTACTCGCGGTTCGTCGGCGGGGTGTTCGGCGCCCCGCTGGCGATGGAGGGCATCCTCGCGTTCTTCCTCGAGTCGACGTTCCTCGGGCTGTGGCTGTTCGGCTGGGACCGGCTGCCCAAGCGTGTGCACCTGAGCTGCATCTGGGCGGTCTCGATCGGATCGATGCTGTCGGCGTTGTTCATCCTCGTCGCCAACTCGTGGATGCAACACCCCGTCGGCTACAAGATCGACAAGCAGGGGCACGCGGTGCTGACCAACATCTGGGCGCTGCTAGTCAACCCGACGTTCGTTTGGGGGTACGCACACGTGCTGCTCGCGTCGTTGATCACCGGGTGTCTGGTGATGCTCGCCGTGTCCGCCTGGTACCTGCGCAAAGGCGAACACGTGGAGTCCTTCCACCGCACCGCCAAGATCGCGGTGATCGTGCTGATCCCGACGATCGTCATCCAGCTCTCGGTCGGGAACCAGCTCGGCGTGATCGAGGCCAAGTACCAGCCGATGAAGATCGCCGCTGCCGAGGCGCAGTGGACGACGTGCAAGCCCTGCTCGTTCTCGGCGTTCCAGATCGGCGGTGGCGCCAACGACAAGACGCCGACGGAGATCATCCCGATCCCACATCTCCTGTCGGTCCTCGCCACCAACACCTGGAACGGCGAGGTCACTGGCCTCAACGAGCTTCAGTCCCAGTACGAGAAGAAGTACGGACCCGGCAATTACGTGCCCGACGTCTTCGTCCAGTACTGGTCGATTCGCGTGATGGCCTACCTCGGGGGCCTGATCCTGCTGCTTGCGCTGTGGGGAGGGTGGCTCGTCCACAGGGACCGCCTGCGCAACTCCCGGCTGTTCCTGCTGCTGTGCGTGTGGGCGGTGGTCACCCCATTCGCTATGAACACCGCGGGGTGGCTCCTCACCGAGGTCGGACGGCAGCCCTGGATCGTGCAGGGCCTCCAGAAGACCGTCAACGCGAACTCGCCGTCGGTCAGCTCTGCCCAGATCTGGATCAGCCTGAGCGCGTTCGTCCTGGCCTACATCGTGCTCGGCGCCGCCGACCTCGTACTGATGCTCCGCTACTCGCGGCACGGGCTCGCCCACGCCGACGCCGAGGCCGCCGAGCCGACCGGATCCGAAGCCGCCACCCCGGCCTTGACCTACTGACTGTATGCAGCTTCACACGATCTGGTTCATCATCATCGCGGTTCTCTGGGTCGGCTTCTTCGTGCTCGAGGGATTCGACTTCGGTGTAGGCATGCTCCACCGGTTCATCGGTGGCTCGGAAATCGGCCGCCGGGTCTGCATCAACACGATCGGTCCGTGGTGGGACGGGAACGAGGTCTGGCTAATCGTGGCCGGCGCGTCGATGTTCGCCGCGTTCCCCGGCTGGTACGCGACGATGTTCTCCGCCCTGTACCTGGCGCTCGTGCTCCTGCTCTTGGCTTTGTTCGCGCGCGGCGTCTCGTTCGAGTGGGGAGGCAAGCGCGACGATCCGCGCTGGCGCAATGGATGGTCGTGGGCGCTCACGATCGGAAGCCTCGTGATCCCGCTACTGGTCGGCGTCGCTCTCGGCGACCTCCTCCACGGCCTGCCGATCGACTCCCAGCACGAGTTCACCGGGAACTTCTTCAGCCTGCTTACCGGCTACGGGCTGATGACCGGGGTGACGATGGTCGTGCTGTGCCTCCTCCACGGCGCGACCTTCCTTTCGCTCAAGACCACGGACGAGATCCGCGACCGGGCCGGCGCCGCGGCCCGCAGGATCGGTGTGCTGGCGATCGTCGTGAACATCGCCTGGTGCATCTGGACTCTGGTCGTGATCGGCGGCGGCACCGTGCCCCAGCCGACTCAGATCTTCGGCGTGATCGCAGTGATCTTCGCCCAGCGGCTGGCCGGCACCGGCAACGACGGCTGGGCGTTCGCGGCCTCGGGATTCGGGATCGCCGCCGCTGTTGGCCAGATCTTCATCGCGCTCTATCCCAACGTGATGGTCTCGAGTACGAACCATGCCTACAACCTGACCGTCAACAACGCCGCCGCCGGTCACTACGGGCTGGTCGTGATGACGGTCGTCGCGGTGCTGTTCTTCCCGATCGTCCTGCTCTACCAGGGCTGGTCGTTCCACGTGTTTCGCCGGCGGGTGAGCGCGCCCCCGACCTCGTCCGGATAGGACCGAGGAGTGCGCGCCCTCGATCCGCGCCTGCTCCGCCGCACGAAGTCGGTGCGGCCGCTGCTCACCGTCGATTGCGCGCTCGGGGTCGGGACCGCCGTGGCCGTGCTGGTCGGGGCGACGATGCTCGCGCGGATCGCCGCGCGAGCGTTCGACGGCACGCCCATCCGCACGCTCTGGCCCGACTTCGCGGTGCTGGTGCTCGCGTTCGTCGTACGCGGGGCGTTTGTCTGGGGCATGGAGGTCGCAGGCCGGCGCGCCGCCTGGAGCGTTCTGTCCGAGCTCCGCCTTGCCCTCGCCACGCAGCGGGTGCGCACGCAGCCACTCGCGGTCGACGGCGTCGCGGGCGCCGAGATCACCACCGTCTCGGTACAGGGGGTGGAAGCGCTCGAGGGATACTTTGCGCGATACCTGCCGCAGGTCGTGCTGGCTTCGATCGTCCCGTTCCTGGTGATCGCCTGGGTGGCCTTCCTGGATGTCGAGGCGGCGGTGATCATGTTGGTGACGCTGCCGCTCGTGCCCGTGTTCATGTGGCTGATCGGCTCCTACACGGCGGACAGGACGCGCGCGCGGTGGCGTGCGCTCAGAACGCTGTCGGGCCACTTCCTCGACGTGGTCCGAGGTCTGCCGACGCTGCGGGCATTCGGCCGTGCGCACGACGAGGCGACGGTCGTGGCGCGCGTCAGCGACCGCTACCGCCAGGCGACGATGGAGACGCTGCGTCTGAGCTTCCTATCCGGATCCGTGCTCGAGCTCGCGGCCACCCTCGGGGTGGGGCTGGTCGCGGTGACCGCCGGGGTCCGGCTCGTCGACGGAACGCTCGGGCTCGAGGCCGGCCTGGCCGTGATCGTGCTCGCGCCCGAGCTGTATCTCCCATTCCGCCGGCTCGGCGCCGAGTACCACGCCAGCGCGGACGGGCTGGCCGTGGCTGGGCGGCTGTTCGCACTGCTCGACGCCCCGGCGGCGTCGAGTATTTCCGGTCCGCGCCTCGCACCGAGCCCGCTGCGCGCGACCGTTCGACTCGACCGAGTCTCGTTCGCCTACCCCGGCCGCCCGATCCCGGTTCTCGACGAATTCGAGCTCGAGCTCTCCCCCGGCGAGGCCGTGGCGCTCGTCGGCGAGAGCGGCGCCGGCAAAAGCACGGTCGCGTCGTTGCTGCTCGGCCTGCTTTCGCCCACGACCGGTGCGGTGACGGTCGGCGACACCGACCTGCGCGAGTGCCGCCTCGAGGAGTGGAGGCGGCAACTCGCCTGGGTGCCCCAGCATCCAAGCCTGTTCCGCGGGACGGTCGCGGACAACATCCGTCTCGGAGACCCGGACGCGGACGAGGAGGCGATAGTGAGGGCCGCGAGGCTCGCCGGCGCGGACGGCTTCATCCGGGCGCTCCCCGAGGGGTACGCCACCGTCCTCGGTGACGGGGAGCGATCTCTGTCGCCCGGCGAGCGCCGCAGGATCGGGCTCGCGCGCGCCTTTTTACGCGACGCCCCGCTCGTGATCCTCGACGAGCCGACGGCCGATCTCGACCCGACGAGCGTCTCCATCGTGGCCGCCGCGGTGCGGCGCCTCAGGACCGGGCGGACGATGCTCGTTATCGCGCACCGGCCAGAGTTGGTCCGGGACGCTGACCGGATCGTCCGTATGATCGACGGCACGGCCGTCTCAGAGGAGCGGAGGCAGGTGGCGTGAGCGGGACGCTGTTTGCGCTGATGCGACTCATAGGCGTGCCGCGCGGGCGCCTGGCCGTGACTGCGACCCTCGGCGCGCTCACGGTCCTGTTCGGCGTCGGCCTGATGGCTGCCTCCGGCTATCTGATCTCCCGCGCGGCTGAGCATCCCCCGATCCTCTCCCTGATGGTGGCGATCGTCGCGGTCCAGTTTTTCGGGATCGGCCGCCCGGTCGTGCGCTACCTCGAGCGGCTCGCCTCGCACGACATGGCGCTGCGCGTCCTCGGGTCGCTGCGCGCGCGTTTCTACGCGCGGATCGAGCCGCTCGCGCCGGCCGAGCTCGCGGGCTACCGCCAGGGCGACCTCCTCTCGCGGATGGTCGCCGACGTCGACGCGCTCCAGAACCTGTATCTGCGCGGCCTGCTGCCGCCGCTCGTGGCCGTCCTCGCGGGGGCGGTCTCGATCGGGGCCGCCGTTGCCTTCCTCCCCGCCGCCGGGCTCGTGCTCGCTGCCGGTCTGCTCGCCGGCGGCGTGGCGGTGCCCGCCCTCGCCGGGGTGCTAGGCGGCCGGGCGGGCAGGAGGCAGGCTTCCGCACGCGGTCTGCTGTCGGCCGAGCTCGTGGAGTCGCTGCGTGGGGCGCCAGAGCTCGTTGCCTACGGTGCCGAGCAGGCGGCGCTCGACCGCGTTCGAGCCGCTGACTCCGCGCTGGTGAAACTCGCTCGCCGCGACGCCCTCGCCGCCGGCGTCGGCGACGGCCTCGGCCTGGTGGTGACTGGGGCCACGGTCGCCGGCGTGCTCGCGGTTGGGGTGACCGCGTCGGCCTCAGGCGGTCTGAATCGCGTGCTGGTGGCAACGCTCGCGCTGCTCGCGATCGCCGCGTTCGAGGCCGTCACCCCGCTCGCCGCCGCCGCCCGCGAGCTGTCGGCGACACTCGCCTCGGGCCGCCGCGTGCTCGAGCTCGTCGATGTCGAGGCGACCGTCCGGGACCCGTCCGATCCGGTCGCGGCGCCGGTGTGGCCGTTCGCGGTGACGCTGGACGGCGTCCGGGCGCGGTATCCCGGCGAGCCGCACCCCGCGATCGACGGCGTGAACCTCCGGCTCGACGCCGGCGAGCGCGTCGCCCTCGTCGGACCGAGCGGCGCCGGCAAGACGACGGTGGTTAACCTGCTGCTCCGGTTCATCGATCCCGAGGAGGGGCGGGTGACGATCGCCGGACGCGACCTTCGCGATTACCGTCAGGACGACGTCCGGCGCACGATCTCGGTGGCCGGCCAGGACTCGCACCTGTTCTCAGCGTCGATCGGCGACAACGTGAGGCTCGCGCGCCCGGACGCAAGCGACGACGAGGTCGAGGACGTGCTCCGCCGCGCACAGATCTTGGAGTGGGTCCGCGGACTGCCCAACGGGCTCCACACATTTGTGGGCGAGGAGGGACGCGAGCTCTCCGGCGGCCAGCGCCAGCGGGTCGTGCTCGCCCGCGCGCTCCTCGCCGGCGCGCCGGTGCTGGTCCTCGATGAGCCGACTGCCCATCTCGATCCGGAGACCGCGAGCGAACTGGTCGACGACGTGTTCTCGGCCGCCGGCGACCGCACCGTGCTGCTGATAACGCACCGAGATGAGGGGCTCGATCTCGTCGACCGCGTGGTGACGATGTGACCACGGTCAGCGCTGATCGAGCTCGTGCCAGATCCGACCGCGACGCGTCGTTCCGTTACGGGGTGGTCCTCGCGATCGTCGTCGTCACGGTCGTGTTCGAAGTGCTGGCCCCCGACGCCGACTGGGCCCGCGCCCTCGCCATCGCCTTGGTGGCCGGAGCGCTCGCAGTGGCGGTCGCCACATCGCGGGCGCGCGCCCAGGTACGCCGAGTGCGGACGCTGTTAGTCGCTGGCCTCGGATCCGTTGTCGTTGTCGGCATCGCCACCGGGGTCGTGCATGCGTGGGGCGCCTTCCTCGTAGGGACGCTGTTGGTGCTGGCGATCCCGGTTGCCCTGGGCGGTGGCGTCCTGCGGCTGATCCGCGAGAAGGGCGTCACCGTGCAGGCCGTCGCGGGCGCGCTCGCCATCTACCTGCTCGTCGGGCTGTTGTTCGCATCCGCGATCTCGTTCGCGTATGCCGTCGACAACGCTTTCTTCACTCAAGGCACTCATGTCACGAATGGCGACCGGGTGTACTACTCATTCACGGTCTTGACTACGACAGGATTCGGCGATTACACGACGGCCACGCCCGCCGGGCACGCCCTCGCGGTGCTCGAGATGCTGATCGGGCAGCTCTACCTGGTCACCGTCATCGGAATCCTCATCGGCAACTTCGTAGGGAGGAGAAGAATGTGAAGGTTCCCTGGCCGGTTCGCAGCGTGATCGCGGGGACCGCCGGCACGGCGGCTCTATCACTGGCGTACGTGGTCGAGCGCAAGCTGCGTCCCCGCCACCACGGTCCGCTCGATTACGACGACTCGCTCGTCCCCGGGCAGATCGTCGCCTCGATCATGCATCTCCCCCACGTGACCGCCCGCGAGGACCGGGATCTCGGGTGGGCTCTGCGATGGAGCTACGGCTCGGCGTTCGGCCTGTGGCACGGACTGCTTCGCCGGCGCTTTGGCGAGCCACGGGCGAGTGTGATCTTCTTCGGCACGCTGATGACCGCGACGTTGACGCTGTTCCCGGCGCTCGGCCGCACACCTCCGCCCTCGGAGTGGCCGCCCGACGTGAGGGCGACCTGCCTACTCACCCACGCTGCGTACGTGGGCGCGGTCGCCGCGGTTGACGATCAGGTGGGTCGGCTCGGACGTTGAGCCGAAGTCACTCCGGCAGCGCCGGAGGCTCTCTGCGGGACGCCTCGTAGATCGCGCGCTTCTTCGCCCGGCTGACGTCTGCGATCGAGGGCCCTGGCGCATCCACGACCACCGTGCGCGCGAGCACGTCTTGCAACCCACGTCGGGCCGGACCGGGCGGCGACCCGACGGGCGGCTCACCCACGGCCAGCCCGACCGCGATGGTCATGAGGAGCTCGCGTCAGGTTCGGCCGGGATCGCCTTGGGACCGCGGCCGATCAAACGCCGGGCCGCGCGCTCCATCCAATCGTCGGCCTTGCGCGAACGCGCGCGCACGTCATCGCCGACCTGGTCGGCGAAGCCGAGGCCCTGCTGTGAGATCGCGGCCGTCACCGCCGGACTCGAGGCGATCTCGTCGATCAGATGCCAGAGGCCCTCGCTGCCCAGCAGCCGGTCGAAGAAACGGTCGAGCGCCCCGCTGTCGACCAGGCCGGCGAGGAACCGGTCGATCAGCCCGCTGTAGAACAGGCTGTCGATCAGCTGCGCCGCGCCGTCGCTCTCGAGCGCCTGCTTCAGCGCGGCTTGAATATGCACGCTGTTGATCGCGACGACCACGACCCGCTCGAGCTCGTCGCTCTCGAGCACACGGTTGACCGCCCGCCGCTCCAGGCTGAGGCCCGCCTCCGCGGCAGCCTCGACGGCCCCGGCGATCGGCCTGAGCGTGGCCGTGGCCGCGCGGGCACCAAGGCCCACGAGCGGCCTCAGCGGACCCAGTCTGGGGTTTCTTTTGCGGTCTTCCGACATCGGCGGTCGAGACGATATTCGAGCGAAGCCGCGTCGCGGGCATCACCCAAATCAGGCGATGCGTCAGCGGCGGTCTGCCTCGACGATGAGGGGCGAAGATGAGACAAGAGATGGGGGTGTGCGATGGGACCTGACGAGCCAGATGGCCGCGAGGACGAGTCTCCGGTCAGCACTGCCCCGACCGAGTCTCCGGACGCGATCGTGACGCCGACACCGGGTTCGACCGGCCAGCCGGGGACGCCGGCGAAGATCTCACGCCGGCGGCTGATCGGCGTCGATGTGTTGATCGGTGTGACCACGATCCTCCTGGTTGTCGGGATCTTCGCAACCTGGGCCAATCGCCTTCTGTTCAGCCCCGACAACTGGTCCAACACGAGTACTCAGCTGCTTCAGGACGCCAACGTCCGCTCCAGCACCGCTAACTATCTCGTCGACCAGCTGTACGCGAACGTCGACGTCGCCGGGCTGATCAAGCAGGGCCTGCCGACTCAACTGCAAGGGCTGGCCGCTCCTGCCGCCGGCGCGCTGCGCAACGCCGCCGTGCAAGGCGCCGAGCAGGCGCTCAGCCGCCCACGGGTCCAGACGTTATGGGCGCAGGCCAACCGCGCCACGGACCAGACGTTCATCGACATCGTGAACGGCAAGAAGGGCGCGGTCGGGTTCAACCAAGGCGTGGTCACGCTCGATCTCGCTTCAATCCTCAACAACATCGCATCGCGTCTCGGGCTGCCGTCGGACATCGCCTCCAAGCTCCCGCCCAGCGTCGCCAACCTGACGATCTTCAAGTCCAATCAGCTCAAGTACGTGCAGAACGGCGGAAAGGCGATCAAGGGACTGGCGCTGTGGCTGACGATCCTCGTGCCGCTCCTGTATGCGCTCGCGATCGCGCTCGCCAAGGGTCACCGGCGCCGGACGCTGATGACGATCGGCTTCTCCGGAATCCTCGCCGGCGTGCTGATCATCCTCGGCCGCTCGATCCTCGAGGGGCAGGTCGCGAACTCGCTCACAAACGACGCGTCGCTCCAGGTGACGATTGCGCATGTCTACGGGATCAGCACCGCGATCCTGAAGGACGTCGCCGGCGCGGTCGTGTTCGTCAGCATCATCCTGGTCGCCGCCGCGTGGTTCGCCGGCCCGGCCCGCCCCGCGTACGTCGCGCGGCAGGCGATCGCTCCGTTCCTTCGCGACCAGGCCATAGCAACCTACGGGATGGTGCTCGCGATCCTGGTCCTCCTGTTCATCTGGAACCCGATCCCCGCCACCGGCAAGCCGCTCGGGATCCTCGTGTTCACGTTGCTCGCGCTGCTGGGAACCTACGTCCTTATCCAGCAGACGGCCCGCGAATTCCCGGAGGCACGCTCGGGTGCTGCAACACATGCGATTCGCACCCGCGTGGCTGACGCGCGCGAGCGACGTCAGCAGTCACGGAGCGGGACCCCACCAGCCGGCGCCACGCTCGCCGACCAGCTGAAGCAGCTCGCCGAGCTGCGCGACAGCGGCTCGATCACCGCCGACGAGTACGACGCCGCGAAGGCCCGCCTGCTCGGCGGCTAGAGGGGCCGCCGACCCTCAGACGCCGGTCTGAGCCTTCACCCTGCCGGACTTGACGGCCGCTTCGAGCGCCTTGTAGTCGAGCGCGTTCTGGTCGGCGTACGCCTTCGAGAACTCGACGATCGCCTTGTCGAACACGTTGCCGGCGCCGAGGTACGACGCGATCGCGATCCGGTCGCCGCTGCGGGCGTGGGCCCGCGCGAGCGTCCAACCGCACAGGCGGCCGTAGGCGGCCATCCCGGAAGGAACCATCTGGTCGATCTCCGCCGACCCCTTCCAGTCCTTGAGCTGACGGCCGTAGAAGTCGCGCGCGACTCCATCCATCCCCGCCTTGACATGGATCCAGCCGAGGAAGATGTCGCTCGCCGCCTGCATCATGCGCTGCCCCACGACCACCCGCTGAGCGTGGTTCCGGTACACGCTCCGGCCGACGTGCTCCTCGAGCACCGACTCGTCAGCCTCCTTCAACTGAATGAACAGGGGATCGGTTCCGTCGCGACCGAAGAACAGCGCGATCCACGCCCGCGTCCCGACGCTGCCGACGCCGACGACCTTGCGTGCGAAGTCGGCCAGCTGGAACTGCTCGAGCAGCTTGCGCCGGTCGTGCTCGAGCGACTGGCGGTAAACGCGGATCAATGAGTGCAACCATTCGAGCGCCGGCCCGGTCTCCTCGCCGGGGAGGAGAACCCGGAGCGGCACGATCAGTGGCGACTGGTCGACGATCTCCACCCTGCCGTTGACCTGCTCGGTGAGCTTCGAAAACGCGGACATGCTGTCGCGCGTCCGCGCTTTGGCCAGCTGCGCCTCGGTCCGCTTGGCCTGGCTCCGCTTGAACTGCGGCGCGAACTGCTGCACGAGCGTGTCGACGTCCGCGTGCGCGTACCACACGTCGAGGGTGTGCATCCCCGCGAACTCGCGCATCGCCATGCGGTACTGGGCGACTGTGTCGAGGACGATCTTGTCCTGGTCTTTGGGGCCGAACCCGTCGTCGCGCGCGGCGATCAGCATGCTCGCGGCCAGGCGCTTGACATCCCACTCCCAGGGGCCGGGGAGCGTCTCGTCGAAATCGTTGATGTCGAACACGAGCTGGCGCTCGGGCGAGGCGAACACGCCGAAGTTTGACAGGTGCGCGTCCCCGCAGCACTGGACGGTCAGGCCCGACCGCGGCGTGCCCGCGAGGTCGGTGGCCATGATCTTCGCGCCGCCGCGGTAGAACGCGAACGGAGACACCAGCATCCGCCCGTAGCGGATCGGGACGAGCTCGGGGACGCGCGTGCGCGCCTGATCCTCGAGCAGCGTGATCGGGTCCGCGCGATCCGCCGGCGCCACGAATTCGGCGTGGCGAGATCGCGGAATCTCGGCCCGTGCGGCCTTGCCGCGGGCGATCCGTTCGTCGACCGTCAGATGGAGGACAGCCGGGGCTTTGGGTTTGCGTGCAGTTGTGGCCATGATGTGAATTGTCCCAGCGAGCCGGCTCGAGCCATCACCCGATGGGGATGAAACACCGACGGCTTTTGCAAGCGATATTGAACGTCGATGGATACGAGCGAGGCCTACGGCCGGGAGCTGACGTGGCGTCCACAGGCGCCCCGCTACAACGTGTTTCACGTGCTGATCTCGTGGCTGGTGGCGGGCGTGTCCGTGTTCGTCGCCGCGGCCATCGTCCCCCACGTGAGCGTCGGAGGGTTCACCGACGCGCTGGCCGCAGCCGTCCTGATCGCGGCGCTGAACGCGCTGCTGCCGCCCATCATCGCGGCGTTGCGCCTGCCGTTCACGCTAGCCCTCGGGTTCGTGCTGGTGCTCGTGCTCGACGCCGTCATGCTCCTGCTTGCATCGCACATCACGACCCGGACGATCAGGGTCGACTCGTTCTGGTGGGCGCTGCTTGCCTCGGTGGTGATCTCGGCGTCGATGCTGGTGCTCGAGGTGATCTTCGGCGTCAACGACGACGACACGTACTCGCTCAGGGTGATCCGCAGGATCGCGCGCCGGCAGGGCGGCGCGGTATCGACGGACAAGCCGGGGATCGTCTTCCTTGAGATCGACGGCCTGGCGCGGCCGGTCCTCCAGCGCGCGATCCGCGACGGCAACGCGCCCCACATGGCGAGCTGGCTCGATCGCGGTACCCATCGCCTCGACGAGTGGGAGCCCGATCTGAGCTCGCAGACCGGCGCCAGCCAGGCGGGGATCCTGCTCGGCTCGAACGAAGACATCCCTGCATTCCGCTGGGTCGAGAAGGCGACGGCGAAGATCATGACCTGCTCCTCGCCCGATGACTGCGCGGAGATCGAGCGCCGCCTCGCGACCGGCAACGGGCTGCTCACCGACGACGGCGCCAGCCGCGGCAATCTGTTCTCGGGCGAGGCCGACGCGATGATCCTCACGGTCAGCCGCATGGGGGCCGAGAAGAAGGCCAATCCCGGCTACCGCGCGTTCCTGGCCAACGGATTCAACGTCACCCGGCTGCTCGTACTGTTCATCTGGGAGGCGCTGCTGGAGAAGGTGTACGCGATCCAGCAACGGCGGCGCAAGGTGTCGCCGCGCGGCTACCGTGGCGGCCGCTATCCGTTCCTGCGGGCCGCGCTGTGCGTCGGCGTGCGTGACCTGATCGTGTTCGGCGTGCTCACCGACATGATGCGCGGCCGCCCGGCCGTGTACGCGACGTTCTCGAGCTACGACGAGGTCGCCCACCACTCGGGGCTCGAGCGCCCGGACACGCTCGAGGCGCTGCGGAAGCTCGACCAGCAGTTCGGTCGGATCGAGCGCGCCCGCCGGTTCGCGCCTCGTCCGTACGAGCTCGTCGTGCTCTCCGACCACGGCCAGACGCAGGGGGCGACGTTCAAGCAGCGCAACGGCTACGACCTGCGCGAGTTCGTCGAGCGCTCAATCGCGGGTGGGAACGTGCCGCGGATCCAGACCGGCGACGAGAATGACGCGGCGGTCGGCCACGCCGTCGCCGAGGCCACCGGGCGGGTCGAAGGCGCCCGCGGCGACGGCACCGGCGGGCAGGACGTAATCGTCCTTGCGTCGGGCAATCTGGGACTCATCTACCTGATGGACAGCCCCCGCCGTCTGACGCTCGAGGAGATCGACGAACGGCACCCCAAGCTGCTCGCGGCGCTACGGACTCACCCGCACATCGGCTTCCTCCTTGTGCGCTCCGGCGAGCGCGGGCCGGTGGTGCTCGGCGCGCGCGGCACGCGCTACCTCGCCGGTGATGACATCGCCGGCGACGAAGTCGTCGGCGAGGATCCGCTCGCTCCATTCGCGCCGACCGCCGCCGATCACCTCCGCCGGAGCGACGGGTTCGCCCACGTCGGCGACATCATGGTCAACAGCTTCTACGACGCCGAGGTCGAGCAGGGCTGCGCGTTCGAAGAGCTGATCTCGTTCCATGGTGGCCTGGGCGGCCCGCAGACGCAGCCGTTCATCCTGCATCCGGTGAGGCTGGCCATGCCGCCCGATCCGGTGATCGGCGCGGCCGCGGTTCACGACGTTCTGCTCGGGTGGCGCCGGCTGCTCCAGGGTCAGCCGGTCGGGCGTGGGAGACCGCCCGAGCAACCTCCCACGCTTCCGGTCAGACGGCCCGTCAGCTGACGGGCGCCGGCGGCTGGAGCGCTTCTTCGAGCTTCTTGGTGTCCTCGTCGGACAGCGACGTGCGGATCACAGTCCCGCCGTACTGCTGAAGGGCGGCGATCGCCTTGTCCGGAGTGACCTGATCGATGACCATGAAGAGGGCCGAGGTGCCGGGCTTGAGGTAATCGCGCACCTGCTCCTGGAACGCCTTGTCGATTCCCTTCTCGCCGAAGTGGCCGAACAAGGCGCCCATTCCCGCGCCGAGCGCGAGTCCGGCGAACGGGATGAAGAACAGCAGCCCGAACAGGAAGCCCCAGAACCCACCCCACCATGCGCCGCCGCCGGCCGAGGCTCCGCCGTGCGAGGTCTGCACGTGGTATTTGCCCTCGAGGTCACGCGAGATCGCCGCGACCTGTTCGGCCTGGATCACCAGATCCGACTCGAGTTCCCTGACCGTATTCCTGGCCTGCTCGGCGGTCCCCTGGTCCGGGTAACCGATCGCAACGAGCGTTGCCATTGGGTGCATCTCCTTTCACATCGGTCATGCTGCCCGGCCTCACGATCCCGCGACCGCCGCCGAGTCAGGCGCGACATCCGCGCGCAAGCCAAGCATCAGATGGGCGACCTGGCGGGTCATCACCCGAAACGGATGAGCGACACTCAGGACTTTGGCGATGGCGTGGACACGTACGCGGCCTCACCGCCAAGGTCCGTGTCAGACGGCGCACCGTGCACGACGAGCGCACCGAGCGTCTGGATCGTCTGCCAGGACTTTTCGGGCTCGAGTGCCGACGGGGATGCCCCCGGGTGATGCGGGGCAATCCGCACGCGCAGCGCGCCAGGAAGGACCCGGAACCGCAGCGGCGGATCGAGCCGGGCGGCCTCCCCGTCGATCCCGGCCGCGACCCCGTTACCCGCCTCGATCTCGAACGTCGGCGCGACCCACTGCTGCATCCCGAGCTTGCGCGCCGTCCTCGCTCCGCCCACCGTCGTCGGCGCCAGGACCGTGACCCCGAGCACGGCTCGGTCGAGTCGCGGCCGCGTGCCCGAGCCGAGCGCGTGACCGAGGCGATAGGCGTTGTTGGACACGAGGATCGCGACCGCGGACTCCTCGCCCTCGGGACTCCGCCAGACCAGATCGGGCGGCCGAGCGGCCGGTCCGAGCGCATCCGGGACCTCCTCGAGCAGCGTGTGCAGCTTTGCATCTCGATACCCCGGTTTCTGTACCGCGTCGGCATACAGGCCGAGTGAGACGTTGTTCACGAACACCCGTCCGTTGACCTCGGCGAGATCGACCCGCCGCTCACCGCCGCGCACGAACGCCTCCAGCGCTCCGACCACGTCGTCGCGATCGACCCCGAGGTCGAGCGCGAAGTGGTTACGGGTCCCCGCCGGTATGCACGCGTACGGGAGGTCGAGTTCGGCCGCGATCATCGCGACCACCGCTTGCGAGCCGTCTCCTCCGGCCATCGCCAGCGCATCGGCGCCATCCGCGACCGCGTTGCGAACGAGCGTCTGGAGGTCGTCGCCTCGGTGAAGCTCGATCGGCTCGATGCCGCGCCGGCGCGCCTCGTCGGCGAGATGGAATCGCTCCGCCTTCCCCCCACCCGACAGCGGGTTGTAGAAGAGCACGGGCTTGTTCGGCGGCTGGGCCTGCGGCAGCTTCACGTGGACCTTGAAGGCCTGGCGCGCCGCCGCGAGCGCGGCAACAACGCAGAGCACGATCAACACGTCGACGATCACCCGGCCCTCGACGATCACGAGCACGACCGCCCCGGCCGCGAACAGCGCGGCCGCGGCGAGTCCGAGCGACCGGGCCGCACCCCGCCGGCGAATTCCGTACCAGGCGAAGCAGAGCGCCAGCGCGAAGCAGGCCAGCACGGTCAAGCCGTCGGGGAAACGCACGATCGCGGCCACCACGGCGAGCACGATCGCGGCGGCGCCCAGGACCAGGGCGGCGGCGGCCCAGATTCTGTGCCCGGTCATCGACGGCCATCTTCTCCGTGCGGGGCTACGTGTACATCACCTCATAGGGGTGAGGCATCGACGGTGGGGACGGGTGCGGGCATCCCGCCAGTGGCAAGAGCGCACCATTGCCAGTCCGTCCGAGCGGTGGGATCTTGCCTGAGACAGGACGGGTGGCGCACAGCCCGTCACGACACCACCAGGAGGTGCAATGTCGGTTCACTCAACACCTCAGGCGACGGCCGCGGAGAGATACGACGCGTATGCGGACGACGATCGGGGCTACGGCTGGGTCGTGTTCTCGGGCGTGTTGTTGCTGCTGCTCGGGACGATGAACGTGATCGAGGGCATCGCCGCGATCGGCAACGCCCACTTCTTCACGGCCAACACCCACTATGTGTTCGGCGACCTCAAGACGTGGGGCTGGATCGTGCTCTGCATCGGCGTGCTCCAACTCGCGGTGGGGCTCGGCGTGTACGTCAAGAACCAGTTCGCGCGGTGGGCCGGCGTTGCCGTGCTCAGCGCCAATGCCCTGGCGCAGTTGCTGATGATGCCCGCCTATCCGTTCTGGTCGCTGTCGCTGTTCACGCTCGACATCCTGGCGATCTACGGACTGGTTGCCTACGGGAAGCGAATCACCGCCTGACATCGCCCAACCCCAGGGAGTTCCGGCTCGGTGCGGCGAGCTCGCACCGAGCCGGTCTACGTCAGGCCACTCGCGTGAAGTGCCGTCCGGTGCAGATCTCACAATCTTGGGCTCATGGCGGCGTCATCATCGTCGAGCGGACTGGGCGAACACGATCGTGCCCGGGCTCTCCGTCTGCTGACCCTCGAGTTCGGCTACCGGGACGAGTTCGACGATCCGAAGCTCGCCTACCGGAGGCTCTTTTCCGAGGTGCTGGGCACGTTCCTGCTTCTGCTGGCGGCGGCCGGAGGCGGGATCCTCCACGCGAAAGGACAGATCAGCCTTGCATCCGCGGTGGTCGCGCCAGGCCTGACGGTGATGGCGGTCATCCTGTTCATGGGTGCGGTCTCCGGCGCCCATCTCAACCCCGTGGTCACGGTGGCGTTCGCGCTGCGCCACGACTTCCCGGCGCGCCGTGCCCTCGGCTACGTGGCCGCGCAGCTCATCGGCGCGACCCTCGCATGCTTGTTCCTGCTTGCCGTGTTCGGCAACGTCGAGCATCTGGGCGCGACGCTCCCGGGCCCCGGATATCACGCCTGGCAGGCGCTGCTGATGGAGATCGCGCTCACCGCTGGTCTTGTCAGCGTGATCCTCGGGACCGCCTCCGCTGCCCAGAACGTCGGCACGATCGGTGCGCTGGGCGTCGGCGGGTACGTCGCGCTCGCCGGTCTGTGGGCGGCGCCGGTCAGCGGCGCCTCGATGAACCCGGCGCGCTCGTTCGGACCCGCCCTGGTCAGCGGAGATTGGAGCAGCTTCTGGGCCTACGTCGTCGGCCCGGCCGCCGGTGCGCTCCTCGCCGTCGGCTTCGCCGTGATCCTGCGCGGTCGCGGCGGTGATCCCCTCTCGAAAGCCGCCGGCTCGGGGAAGCTCGGGTAGCCGTCCCGTCTGGGGACGCCGGCCTTTACGCCGCCACGGGTGGCTACGTCGAATTGCCCGAGGGCTGGACGCGCCTTTCGGCGTCCGGTCCAGGGCCGTTCGTCACGCACGAGATGATCCGGGCGCCCGACGGCGCCGAGTACCACTGGGAGTCGCGAAGCCATCGCAAGCGCTCCGCGGCGAGGCGAGGTTACGCGATCGATGCGAGCCACCCGACGTCGGAGTCGCCGTGGTGGCGACCGCATCGCCGCAGCTGGTGGATGGCGGTCCTGTTCGTGGTCGGATCGGCGTGCTTCACCGTGGGGGGATCGCCTCGCAATGGGCGATCCCGCGATCGTGGATCGGCTTGACGTTCTTCGTCGGATCGCTGTTCTTCACCTCGGCCGCCTATCTCCAGTTTTCCGAGGCGGTCAACGCCGAGCGCGGGCTCGGCCCCCGCCTGGGGCCCGTTCGCTGGCGCCCGGCGTCCTGGGATCCCCGGCGGATCGACTGGCTGGCGACGGTCGTGCAGCTGATCGGGACGCTTCTCTTCAACATCAGCACCTTCACCGCCCTGAACCACAACCTGACCACACACCAGACCAACGCGCGCGTGTGGGCCCCGGACGCGTTTGGGTCGATCGCGTTCCTGATCGCGAGCGAGCTGGCGTTCGCCGAGGTCTGTCATCGCTGGATCTGTTGGCGAAATCGGACGCTCGCCTGGAAGGTAGTCGCGCTCAACCTCCTCGGATCGATCGCATTCGGCGCCTCGGCGATCGCCTCGCTGCTCGAGCCCTCCTCGGGCGAGCCCGTAAGCGCCAGGATCGCCAACGCCGGGACCTCGGTCGGCGGCATCTGCTTCCTGATCGCCGCGCTTCTCCTGATGCCCGAAGCAGCAAACGAGGAGACCGCCGCGCGGGCGGAGTGGACCGACGGAGCACGGACCAAAGCCGCTTAAGCCGAATGCAGTAGCTGCCGATTCTGTACGGGACCATCGGGGTATGCTCGAACGACATGGGGGACGAAGCACTGATCGAGGATTACGCGTTCGCGAAGTGGCGCCCGGCGACGCCGGCGCGGCCACGACTGGTCGTGTTCGCGGCGCTCGCGACCTCGCTGATCAGCGCCGCCGTATGTGTCGGCGCGATTCTGGCCCCCGCCCCGGCGGTGGCGATCCCCCTCGTGGTGGCGATCTGCATCGGATGCCCGATATTCGCCGGCTGGGAAGCCCCGAATGCGGTCGCGGCGCTGCGCGCGAACCGCGCCGGCAACGCGCTTGCCAGGCTCCGCCGGAGCCTCGACGAGTTGCCTGAGACCGAGCACCCGCTCGGACTCTGACCGCTCATCACCTGATCGGGATGATGCGCCGGTGTTGGGCGTACTCGAACCTGGGCGTCCATGGCTGGCCTGGCGCTCGCGGTGGTGGCGATCGCACTGCCGGACTCGCTCAACCCGTCGCTGATCGCCGCGGCCGCCTACCTCGCTCTTGGAGCCCACCCCGTCCGCCGGTCGCTCGTGTTCGCGGTCACGGCGTTCGCCGTAACGCTAGCCGGCGGACTCGCGATCGCGCTCGGTCTCGGCGACCTGATTCTGTCGCTGCTGCCGAAGCTGTCGCACACTGCCAAATTCGACGTCATCACGGTCGTCGGAGTGCTCGTCATGTGCGGCGGCGCGGTGATCTGGTGGCGGCGCGACGCGCTTGCCGGGAAACCGGCGGACCGCCACCGCGAACCTGAGGAAGGCTCCTCGGCCGCGTTGCTCGCCGCCGGCATCGCAGGGATCGAGTTGTTAACCGCCTTTCCCTACTTCGCCGCGATCGCGATGGTGCTCGGCTCGTCGGTGTCAGGCGCCGGCAAGATCTCGCTGCTCGTGCTCTACAACCTGGTCTACGTCCTGCCGCTGCTCGCGATCGTCGCCATCCGCGCGATCATGGGTGAAAAGGGAGCGGAGCTCCTCCTCCCGGTCACCAACTGGATTCAGACCCACTGGCCAATGGTCGTCGCTCCGGTCGCGGGTGTGGCCGGCGCGGCGGTCACCGTGTACGGAATCCTCGAGCTAACGTGACGGCGGAGGCCGCCGCGACGGCGGCGGCTGTTGCTCCGTCGGCCACTCGTCCGGCGGCCGGCGCTGCGAAGCCCATTGATCGGTAGCAGCCGCGTTCTTCGCGCCGCTCCCACGCCCGAGCTGGAAGACCGCCACCGCGACCCCAACCGCGCCCAGCCCGATGAGCACCCAGACCCACCAGGCCGGGCTGCTGCTGCTCGGCGTCGTCTGCGCCGGCGTGGTGCTCGCGCTGATCACACTGGTCGTGTTGTTCTTGATCGTGTCCGTCAGGGTCTTGGTCGCAGTCTCGGTCGTCGTCTTCGGAGGCTCGGTAATCGTCGTCGACTGCGTCCTGGTGATCGTCTGAGTGGACGGCGTGGACGTCGTTGTGCTCGTGGTCTGAGCCATCGCTGGGACCGACCAGGCCAGCAACGTCCCGGCGAACAGCGCCACCGATGCGCGCACCGCATACCTGTGACCGGGTATCACGGACGCGAGAGTCGCAGCCCACGACCCCGCAGGCAACACGGCGAACATGCGTCACGCTGGGAGGCCAGCACCACCGTTTGGGGCATCGCTGGACGCACTCCTTAATCGGTGCCACAGTTCTAGACACCGATGAGTGCAACCGAGACCGCCGATCCTCGATCCGGTTGGGCCGCCCTTTTCCGTGACGCGTTCAATCAGTCCCGGAACGCGATGGTGCTGCTCGACGACGACCGCCGGCACGTCGAGGTCAACGGCGCCTACGTGCAGTTGCTCGGCTACCGCCCGAGTGAGCTGATCGGCCATCCCGTCCGTGAATTCCGCGCTGACGGCAGCGCCGTGTCGGCGGAGCGATGGCATGCCGCCCTACGGCATAAGCAGTTCACGGGCGTGATCGGGTTGCGCCGCGCCGACGGCGGCGTCGTCAGCGTCGAGTTCGCGGGGCACCCTGAGGTCGTCACCGGCCAGCAACGCGTGCTGTTCGTGGCCCTGAGAGTGGCGCGCCAGGGGCGGGTCATCCAGGCGGACAGTGCGGCGGCGGGACCGCGGCCCGAACTATCGGCGCGGGAGATCGACGTGGTGAAGCTGCTGGCGCTGGGAAACAGCGGGCCCGAGGTCGCCGAGGAGCTTCGAATCGCGCACAACACCGTTCGCACCCACACCCGAAATGCGATGACCAAGCTGGGTGCGCGATCGCGCGCCCAGCTTGTCGCGATGTCGCTCGCCGAGAGCCTGTACTGGCCGGACCCGTTCTAGTGGACCCGTCCGCGAGTCCCGCGGACTTACGGACGAGCCCACTAACCCGACGGCGCTTCACCCCATTCGGGCGATGCCCCGATTCGTCCGCCCCGAGACGATGCTGCAAACATTGTCGACGGAGAACACGGGTGAGCGAGGCACGTGACCTACTGCGGCGCTTGGCGGCACACGACGACCATTCGCTCAAGCGGGCGATGGCGCCTACGCCAGAGTTTGAGCCTGGCTACGCCCTGACCAACCCGGCTCTCGACCGGAGGACGCGGGTACTCGTTCGCCTCGCCGCGCTGATCGCGGTCGGCGCCTCCACGGAATCGCTGCGCTGGGCGGTCGAGCTCGCCTCGACCTCCGGCGCCGACGAGGACGCGCTCGCGGCCGTGCTCGTCGCGACTGGGTCCGCGGCGGGCTCGGCGCGACTTGTCGAGACCGCGCCCCGGCTCGCCCTCGCGCTCGGCTTCGAGCTCGGCCTAGCGGATGCCGGATCGGCTACTGCCCGAGCAGACCAGCGTCCGACGCGCGCATGACGGCCTCAGAGCGCGAGGCCGCTCCGAGCTTGCGGTACACCGCGTGGGCCTGCGTCTTCACAGTGTTGGCGGAGACGCCCAGCTGAGCGGCGATCTCACGGAACGATCGATGGCTCGGGAGGAAGCGCAGGATCCGCAGCTCGGCGATCGTCAGCGATGACGGCCCCGCGAGGCTCGTCTCCGCCAGCGCGTCCATCTGGGCCCACGCTTCGTCGAACCAGCGCGCGAAGATAACCGCGCCGGGCGTTCGCCGCGCCAAGCGCGACGCCTCGGCGAGCAACGTGCGCGCGCGCACGACGTCTGCCAGCCACAGCGAAGCGTGGCCAAGCAAGATCCTGGCCTCGGCGCCGTACCACGGGATGAAGTCGCCGAGTTCGGTCAGCAGATCGATCCCGCTGCGCAGATCGCGCTTGGCTTCGTCGACGCGTCCGTGGTGCGCCCGAACGGCCGCTGCGCACGCGAACGCCAGGGCGCTGATCGGATAGTCGGCGAGGCCGTGCTCCTCGATCACCCTCGCGGCTCGATCGGTCAGCTCCGCCGCGGTCTCCCAATCCTGCTCCTCGATCGCGATCATCCCGGCCTGGGCCAGGGACAGCGACGTAACGCCGGGAGCCGTCGCAGCGCCCAGATCTGCGGCTTCTTCGAGGATCCGCGCGGCGCCCGCGCGGTCCCCGGCCAGGTGCGCCGACGTGCCGCGGAGGAACAGACAAACCGGGCGCAACGGGCTGTCCGGCGACGCGAGCTCGCACGCGCGCGCGGCGGCGCCCTCCATGCCTCGGACTCCATCGCGGCCGACGACTGCCTCGAGGGCGGCGAGCCCCGCCGCCAAGGAGCGCTCGCGGCCGGAATCCGGGCTGCGCTCCACCGCGGCCGCTGCCGCCGCCGCAAGATGGCGCGCCTCGGCGGCGCACCCGGCCGCGACGAAGCTGTGCGCCGCCGCGAGCGCGAGCGGGGCGTAGCCGGCGAGCTCGTCGCGACTGAAGCTGGTCAGCCACCCCTGGACGGTCTGGTTCCGTCCCCGAGTGACGTACGTGACGATGCTCGCCCACAGGAGATCTCCCGTCCGCACGGGATTGTGGGCGTCCACTGCATGGGAAATCGCCCGATCGCGATCGCCGTGCGCCTCGTACCACAGGCTCGCGCGCTCGTGGAGCGTGCGCACGAACTCGGGAGCAGTCCGGCGCAACTCCGCGCCGAGCGCGTCGCGGAACAGGCCATGCCACCTGTAACGCTCGTGAGCGGGATCAAGGGGGCGCAACAGCGAGTTGGCCCGCTCCAGGCGTGCTAACACGCGTCCCGAACCATGGCGCTCGAGTACAGCGTCGCAGATCGGACCAGACAGCTCGTCGAGCACCGACGTCCTGACCGCGAACTCGGTCAGGTCCCTCGGCAGCGGGGAGAGCACCTCGTCCCGGAAGTACTCGGCGAGGCAGTGGTCGTCGCCCCGAAGCTGGCTGAGCGCGCTACCCAAGTCGACCTGCTTGCGCAGCGACAGCGCCGACAGATACAGACCTGCCGGCCACCCCTCGGTTTTCGATACGAGCGCCTCTAGCGCTGTGAAGTCGAGCTGGAGACCCGCCTGTCGCAACAGGATCGACGCTTCGGCCGGCATCATCGCGAGGTCCTCGACCCGAACCTCGATCAGCGCGCGGCGCGCGCGGAGCCGGCCGAGCGGCAGTGGCGGCTCGGCGCGGGACGCGACCGCGACCAGCGAGCCCGCGGGCAGGTCTTCCAGTAGTCGCTCGAGCGCGTCGCGCACCGGTTCGGATGAGCCCAGATGGGCATCGTCGAGGACGACAACGACGCCACGATCTCCGTCGGCCTCGGCGCCGGCGATGATCGACCTCGTAGTTTCTTCGACGTCGGCCGCCTCGAGCGCGGCCGGGGTCAGCCACACGAACTCGCGCTCATCGTGCTCGGCCCACTCCTGGAGCAGGCTGGACTTGCCGTACCCGGGGGGTGCGACGATCACCGCGAGCGTTGCGTCTCGCGCGCCGGAGAGACGACGGACGAGAGCGGCGCGCCGGACAAGTCCCTTGCGTGCCCTCCGAGGGGTGCGAGCCGTCCCGGTCGTGGCGGTCGCCCGGTCCGCGGACGGTTTCGTCGACGGTCCGTGGCGGAGAGCGGGAGCGGCTGCGGGCATAGTCATGTGGCGGGCGGGAAGCAGGGGCTCCTGAGCCCGCAAACAACGCTCGCGGAGTGGCGACCCCCGGGCAAGGTGGTCCACCCCCGTGTTCGCGGAGGCGCGCACCACGGTCTGGGCTGGAGTGCGCAGGCGGATCTTGCCCGTTCGCCGAGTGTTGCCATCACCCGGATCGGACGATGAACGCCAAACCACCGCGACTACCGTCGCGTCCGTGGAGGAAACCGAACGCCTGCTACGCCGGCTGGCGCTCAACGACGAGGAGTCCGTCGGCATGGTTCTCGCGAGCGGATCTGATGCGGGCCCCGCGCCGCTGCTTCCTAAGGTCGATCTGCTCGTCCAGCTCGGCGCGCTGCTGGCTCTCGGTGCCGCGACGAGCTCGCTGCGGGCGACAGTCGACCGGGCGGTCGAGGCGGGAGCGACCGAATCCGAGATCGTCGGGGTCTTGATCGCCGTGGCCCCGGCGGTGGGACTCGCGCGCGTCGTGTCGACGGCGCCGCGGCTGGCGACGGCGATCGGTTACGACCTCGAGGCCGACGAATGAGGGACACCCGACTCAGCGGCCGATCAAGCATCCGACCCATAGGGAGGCGGCCATGGCACAGGTGACACATCAGACCGTCAAGTTGAGGAGGGGACGGCACGACTCCCCCAAAGAGGGAGCGTGCGTTATGGAGCTCGCCTCGATGCTCGGGGGGGAGCCGTTCAGCGACCACCCGGCATCGGTGTGCCCCGTGATCGGCTCCTGCCTGCGGGCCTACAACGACTGGATCGACGACGACCGCCGCCAGGACCTTTACCGCTACGCCGCACGGGTAGTGGGCACACGTGGATCGCAGGAAGTCCAGCGAGCCCGTGCGGAGCGCGTGACCGCGTGGATCGGCGAGAGCACGCGCCGGCGCTGGACTCGATTCGCGCTCGTCCGCGGCGCGTTCGCGCTGATGCTGTGGCCGCAGCCCGATGATCTCGGGAGCCGGATGGTCCAGGCAGCAGCCCGCCGCCGGCGCGGTTCACACCGCCAGGTGCTCGAGCTGATCGACGAGCTGCTCTCGATGGGCGCTCAGCAGCGATCGCTCGCGAGCACGCCGCCGACGATGTCCGCGATAGTCGTTCCCAGCAGGGCGCCGGCGAGCACGTCGCCCGGATAGTGCACGCCGGTGTGGACGCGCGAATAAGCGACGAGCGCGGCCAGCACGTGTAGGGGAGCCGCCGCAAGCGGGAGCACGCTGCCGACCCCGCCGGCGAATGCGGTGGCGGCCGCCGTATGCCCCGACGGGAACGAGCGCGAGGCCGGCATGCGAACCTGGCGTGCGGCGGGTACCTCCTGGAGGTCGCGGTCCGGACGCGGACGGCGTCCGAGCGGCTTGACCACGAGGTTCACGAACGCCGAGGTCGCCGCCACGGACGCCAGCCCGGTCAACGCCGCCCGCCGTCCCCGCCGTCCCCCGGCCACCGCCAGAAGCGTCCCCGAAGCAATCGACAGCCTCGAGTAGTCCGCAGCGCGCGACAGCCGTCGCATCGCGTTATCCAGCTGCGGCGTGGGCGTGCCGGCGATCGCCGCGTAGACGGCGAGATCGACTCGCTCGGCCTCGTCCAGCCAGGACACTCCGGGAACGATCGCAAAATCTGGATCGCGCGCATCCCCCGGAACGGATGAGAAGTCGCGCGGTCCCACTCAGGAGGCGTCCGCGACGCGCGGTCCTACTCAGGAGGCGTCCGCGACGGGAGGTCGAGCTCCCTACAACGCGGTGCGCTCGCCCGGGGCGAGCACGCGCACCTCGACGGCGGGCGCGTATTGCTTGGTGAAGGCCGCGAATTCGCGCGCCGGCCGCTCGGGATCGGCGGCCCGTCTCGCCGGGCGCGCCAGCGCGAACGTTCCCCAGTGGATCGGGATCGCCACCGCGGGGGCAATCAACGCCGCCGCCTCCGCTGCGCTCCGCGGGTCGAGGTGCCCGGCCCCAACGCGCGCGCCCCATCCCCACACCGGCAGCAGCGCGACGTCGACAGCCCCGCGCAGCTCGGCCATTCCCGCGAACAGGTCGGTGTCTCCCGCGAAGTAGACGGCCCTCGACCCCCGGATCACGTAGCCCGCCGGTGTCGCCGCCGGCCCCAGCGGCCGGCGCCGCGGATCGTGGACCGCCGCCGTGGCCCTGATCCGGAGCCCGCCGACCCCGATCTCGTCGCCCGGCCGGAGATCGCGCACGTCGGCAAGCCCGCGCGCGGTCAGCCACTCCCGGGCCGGATGCGGTGCCAGGATCGGGCCGGTTCGCTCGAGCGCGCGCAGCGTCGGGAGGTCGGTGTGGTCGGCGTGCAGGTGGGAGAGCAGAACGCAGTCGACCGTCCCCGGCTGGGGGGCATCCGGTGCGATCCGGACGAGCGGGCCGATCCGGTGGCGCAGAACGGGGTCGGTGATAACCCGACGCCCGTCTATCTCGACGAGCACGGTCGCGTGGCCGAGCCACGTGATCGCCACGCCGCTCGAGCTGGGTCCCGAATTCGACGCGCGCGAGACCGGGCTGCTCACCGAGGCGATCACATCGAGACCGAACGCGTTCGTCATCGCCCGTTCCGGATGACGCCGCCGGCGTTAACAACTGTGGTGCCCGCCTCCGCACCCGGACAGGCACGCGCCCTTGTGAAAGCCGGCGAGCGCAAGCACGATTGATGCCTTCCGGGGCGTCGGTGAGACACTGATGACCACGACCGTCAAGCACATCACCCGCCGTGACGCCGGCCACCAATCCGGACGGATCCGCGTGGCGCTGGCCGAGGATTCCTACGTGATCCGGGAGTTCCTGACCGCGACTCTGAGCGCGGCGCCCGATATCGAACTCGTCGCCGTCTGCACCAACGGCAAGGAGCTGCGGACCGCGATCGCAACGTGGAATCCCGAGGTCGTCCTCACCGACATCCGGATGCCGCCGTCCGGTGCCGAAGAGGGGGTTCAGATTGCTTCGGCGTTGCGCGACACGCGCCCCGACGTCGGCGTCGTCGTGCTCAGCCAGTACGCCGAGCCGGCCTATGCGCTCAGCCTGCTCCAGGAGGGAACCGGCGGACGAGCGTATCTGCTCAAGGAGCGGATACGCGACAAGGAGCAGCTCATCGACGCAATCAAGGCAGTCGCGCGAGGCGGCTCGGTGATCGATCCGATGATCGTCGACGTTTTGATCGAAGCCCGTTCCCGCGCGGCCAAATCCCAGTTGTCCGAGCTGACTCCGCGCGAGCGCGAACTCCTCGCCGAGATCGCCGCGGGCAAGAGCAACACCGCGATCGCCGAGTCGCTCGTGCTCACCAAGCGAGCGGTCGAGAAGCACGTGAACTCGATCTTCTCGAAGCTGAATCTGCCCGAGACCCAGGACGTGAGCCGCCGGGTGAAGGCCACGCTGATCTACCTCTCCGAGGAAGGTCTCGACGGGTCCTGAAGGCGCGTATGCGCGCTGGCGTTAAGAGCGCGCTACCTTTGCTGCACTTCTCGAAGTTGTCTGCCGGAAGGTCGGTGCGCCTTGACGCGCTCGTTCGCCGAACCTCGGGACCAAGGAATAGAACCCAAGAGCCCAATCCGGGTCGTGATCGGCGAGGACACGTTCCTCATGCGCGAGGCGCTTGAGCGAATCATGTCCGGCTTCGACTACATCGACGCCGTCGCCTTCTGCGGCGATCGCGACTCGCTGGTCGCTGCGATCGAGCAGGAGCAGCCCGACGCGGTGCTCACCGACATCCGCATGCCGCCCACCGGCACGGACGAGGGAATCCAGGTTGCGCGCGAGCTACGCGTCAGCAACCCGGAGATCGGCGTGGTCATCCTCAGCCAGTTCGCCGACCCCAGCTACGTACTCGACTTCCTCGACTCCGGCAGCGCCGGCCGGGCGTACCTCCTCAAGGAGCGGGTGAGCGATCCGCAGCAGGTCCTGGCGGCGATCGAGGCGGTCGTCGACGGCGGCTCGGTGATCGATCCCAAGGTGGTCGAAGTGCTCGTGCATGCGCGCAGCGCCGGCGCGAACTCGCCGCTGTCCGCGCTCACGCGGCGCGAGCACGACGTGCTCGCCGAGCTCGCCCAGGGTAAGAGCAACGCCGCGATCGCTCAGTCGCTGGTGCTGACCAAGCGCGCCGTCGAGAAGCACATCAACGCGATCTTCACCAAGCTGGAGCTCGAGAGCCCCGACGACGTCAGCCGGCGCGTCAAGGCGGCACTGCTGTTCCTGGCCAGTAACAGCCCGTCCTCGGCGTCCCCGAGCTAGCCGTTCGGGCGGATCGCCCGCGGGATCTCGGCCTCGATCCGGGTGCCTCGGCCCGGCTCGCTCTCGAGCGCGAGCCGCCCGCCCGTGGCTTCTACGCGGTCACGGAGCCCCTGGAGCCCCCGGTCGTTGCGCTCGAACGCCCCGCCGATCCCGTCGTCCTGCACCTCGACGGTGAGGCTCGTCTCGCTCAGATGGGCACGGACACGGATCGCCGAAGCGCGTGCGTACCGCTCGGCATTGGTCACCGCCTCGCGAATCAGGTAGAACGCGGTGGCTTCGGTGGTCTCGTCCAGCCGGATGTGGGGAAGCTCGACCAGCTCGATCGGAGTCGCGGACTTGGCGGCGATGTCCTCGACGGCAGTTGCCAGACCGAACCGCCGGAGCGCCGCCGGCTGGATCCCCTGGACAAGTTCACGCAGCTCATCGATCGCGACCAGCAGCTCGTCCTGCGCTGTCTCGAGCGACGCGGCGGCGGTTTCTGGCGACGAGCGCGCGTCGCGTTCGGCCATCCCCAGACGTGCGGCAAGTGCGACGAGACGCCCCTGAGCGCCGTCGTGAAGGTTGCGCTCGAGTCTGCGCCGCTCGTCATCGGCCGCCAGGACGATGCGGGTTCGCGAAGCCCGGACGCTCCGGGCGAGCTGCTCGCGCTCGGAGGCGAGCGCCGCCACCGCGAGCGTCGCCAGGGACGCCACCGCGATGTAGATCTGAGTCGCGGGGATATTGTCGTCACCGCTCACCTTGAAGGGTCCGGTGAAGTTGGTCGCGCCCCAGATCGTGAACGCGGCGCTGATCGCGATCGCGATCGTCGCACCACGCGGCCCGAACCGGAACCCGGCCCAGATCAGGACCGGGAATGCCAGGTAGCTCGACGGGCCGCCGACCCGCGCGGCTACCGAGCTCAGACCGATCAACGTCGCCAACATCACCGCGGCCTCCAACAGATGGCCGCGCAACCACGAATGCGGAGGCGGCGTGGTGAACGCGAACACGAGCGGCACCACGATCGCCGCCCCGGTGAAGTCGCCGAGCCACCAAGTACGCGCCACTCGCAGGAGCGAGCTAGCCGGGATCACGCTATGCAGCGCCAGCGATAGCGGTCCGATGATCGCGCTGATTGCTGTCGCGATCGTGAGCGCCGCGAACACACCGGCCACGCTCGAGGCGGTGTCGAGCGGCGCCCGGGTCGACACGAACCGGCGGAGCAACACGGCGCCGATCACGACCTCGAGCAGATTGCCGAAGCTCTGCCCGACGGCGGCGCCGACCGGGAGCGCCGAGTAGTTGTTGACAAGCAGGTCGCCGACGACGACCGCCGGCCACAGACGAACCCCAAACGTGTACAGACCGGCGATGCCGACGCCCACCGGGAGCCAGACGATGGCCGCGACCGGCCCGGAGAACCGAAACGCGTAGCCGAGGTGCGCCGCGAGGTAGTAGGCGGCTATGAGGAACGCGAGTCGCGCCCCGTAACTGCGCTTGATATCCAAATTCGGGGCCGAAAGCCGAATGTGCCCCATCGCCCGGTCCGGAGCGCCGCGGACGGAATGTGCCATCCACGCAACCCCGTCCCCGAGCTGAGAAGAGTTTGCGAACACCACTCAGCCGTTCGGTTCGAGATTTGCGCCACTGATTTTCGCGAGCAAAGCCCGGAAAATCAAACCGCGCGGGCCGCGGTCGTCTCGCCTTCCATCTCTACGCATACATACCGGCTTGATCGAAGAACGTCGATCGATCTTCACGAACGCTCGATCATGCGTGGAGTCGAGAGGCTTAGTCGGGGTCGAACATTCGTCCAATATCGGTCCGAGCTGCTCAAGGCGCGGGTACGAGAAGCGACGGAGAGGTTGCACATGCCCGGCAAAGCTCGAGCTGAGGGAGGGTGCACCGGCCACGGCCCTGGCCTTGGCTGCGGGGTAGGTGCGAGCCCAGGCGCACGAGCGCGCGGCGTCAGGCAGGACGCCGCGCCGCTCGTCGCGTCTCCAACCGGGGCGCTCAGTCGATGAGCTTGCTGGTCTACGGTGTCGCCGGAGCCGACGGGACCGCCGCAGTGGGGACTGGGATCGACGATCGGCCGCTTCGAGGCGTCAGCGACGGCCGGCACATGGCGATCGTCACCGATCACGACGGCTCCGGGCCATATCCGGACGCCGCGACGCTTGATGTCTACGCGCGCACGGTCCAGATGCTCACGGACTCGCGCGCAATCTTGCCGGCGCCGTTCGGGCGCGTGCTCGCGGACGACGATGACGTGCGCGCGATGCTGCGCCGCCGCCGGCAGCATCTGCTCGCTCGCCTGGATCGCGTACACGGCGCCGTCGAGCTCGGCCTCAGCGCCCGCTGGCTCGCCGGGTCGGACACGGCCCGCGATCCCCGCACGGAGTCGAGCGTCGCCTATCTACGCGATCGCCTCGAGACGCGCCAGAGTGCACGCCGGCTCGCGAGCGAGCTCGACCCGCTCACGGCGCTCGCGCGCAGCATCCGCCGCGCGATCAGTACCCGGCGGGACTTGCCGGTGCTCGATGCCTATCTCGTCGACCGCGGTCGGGTGAGCGAGTTCGTAGCGATGGTCGCGGAGCTCAGCGATCACCTCGACGGAGTCGAGCTCGTCTGCACCGGACCGTGGCCGCCCTACAGCTTCGCCGACGGCGGCGTCCTCCGCTCGACCCTCTGACCCCGTCCGATCAGGACCTCGGCGACCATTGACGCCGGGAACAAGCCGTGCTCGACGACGCCGGGTTGCGTCGACAGCCAGGTGGCGAGCACTTCGGGGTCGTCGAATTCCGCCAGATAGTCGGCGATCACGCCGCCGTCCGGGCTGTGGGGGACGTCACGGAGGCGCGCCGGCTGTACGCGCTCGAACGTGGCGGCCAGCCCGAACTCAGCCAGCTCCAGCGGGATCGGAGGCGTCAGCCGGTCGACGACCTTGTTGGCGGACACGATCACGATGAACCTGTCCGCCGCGGCGGCGACCGCCTTTTCCCGGGTGTGCGCCGCACCGCCGCCCTTGACCAGCCAGCCCGCCGGGTCGACCTGGTCGGCCCCGTCGATCGTCACATCGAGCCTGGTCGGAGCCTCCAGCCCGGCGAACGACACGACCTCGATCCCGAGCGCGCGGGCCGCCTGCGACGTCGCGGGCGAGGTCGCGACGCAAGTGATGTCGAGCTCGCGGGCGGCCAGCGGCGGCAGCAGGTAAGCGGCCGTCGAGCCGGTTCCCAGCCCGACCAGCATCCCGTCCTCGACGAGCTGGGCAGCCGCCTCGGCCGCGAGCTGCTTCTCGCGCTCGATCGGGTCGCTGACGGTCAGCTCGCCTTCTCTCGGTGGCCGCCGAACATCATCCGCATCGCCGAGAGCACCTTGTTCGCGTAATCGTCGAGCCCGCGCGACGCGAACCGCGAGTACAGCGCGGTGGTCAGCACCGGCGCGGGGACGCCCTCGTCGATCGCCGCGAGCGAGGTCCAGCGCCCCTCGCCCGAGTCCGACACCCGGCCGGAGTAGCCGTCAAGCCCCGGCGACTCGTGCAGCGCCTCCGCGGTGAGGTCGAGCAGCCACGAGGCGATGACGCTCCCGCGGCGCCAGACCTCGGTTACCTCGGCGGTGTCGATGTCGTACATGTAGTACTCGGGGTGCTCCATCGGCGCCGTCTCGGCGTCCGATTCCTGCACGCGACTGCCGGCGTTCGCGTTCTTGATGATGTTCAGCCCCTCGGCGTACGCGGCCATGATCCCGTACTCGATCCCGTTGTGGACCATCTTCACGAAGTGGCCGGCGCCGTTCGGGCCGCAGTGCAGGAAGCCGGTCTCGGATGGGCTGGGATCTCCGGTCCGCCCCGGGGTGCGCGGGGCTGCCGCCACTCCGGGAGCGATCGAGCCGAACAGCGGATAGAGCCGCTCGACGACTCCGTCCTCGCCACCGATCATCAGGCAGAACCCGCGCTCGAGCCCGTAGACGCCGCCGCTCGTGCCGACGTCAATGTGGTGGATTCCCTTCTCCCGAAGCTCCGCCGCGTGCCGGAGGTCATCGTGGTAGTGCGTGTTGCCCCCGTCGATGATCGTGTCACCCGGCTCGAACACCTCGGCCACGGCACGGATCGTCTGCGTGGTTATGTCTCCCGCCGGCACCATCACCCACGCGGTGCGCGGTTTCTCGAGCTTGGACGCGAACTCCTCGAGCGAGTTCGCGCCCGCGATCCCCTCGCCCTCGAGCGACTTGACCACGTCCGCGTTCCGGTCGTACCCGACGCAGTGGTGTCCGTCGCGTGTCAACCGCCGGACGAGTCCAGAGCCCATCCGCCCCAGTCCGACCATTCCCAGTTGCATCGGCTTGTCCGTCGGCATGTGAATCGCTCTCCTGGATGTCGGTGCTTGTCAGAGTCAGCGCATCGCGCGGTAGCGGCGGATCAGCGCGTTGGTCGAGCTGTCGTGGTGAAGCTCGGGATCGGCGTCGCTCTCGAGCTCGGGGATTATCCGCGCCGCCAGCGCCTTGCCGAGCTCGACGCCCCACTGGTCGAACGAGTCGATCTCCCAGACGACGCCCTGGGTGAACACCAGGTGCTCATACAGCGCGATCAGGCTGCCGAGCGTGCGTGGCGTGAGCTCTTCGGCGAGGATCGTGTTGGTCGGGCGGTTGCCCTCCATCACCCGGTGCGGAACGATCTTCTCCGGCGTGCCCTCGGCGCGGACCTCCTCCTCGGTCTTGCCGAACGCGAGCGCCTCGGCTTGGGCGAACACGTTAGACATCAGCAGATCGTGGTGGTCGTGGAGCGGGTTGAGCGTCCTGGCGAACCCGATCAGGTCGACCGGAATCAGCTTGGTGCCCTGGTGGATCAGCTGATAGAAGCTGTGCTGCCCGTTCGTTCCGGGCTCGCCCCAGTAGACCGCGCCGGTCTGGTAGTCGACGTGGCGGCCCTCCAGCGTGACGTGCTTGCCGTTGGACTCCATCGTCAGCTGCTGGAGGTAGGCCGGGAAGCGCTTGAGGTACTGCTCATACGGCATCACCCCGGTCGTCTGCGCGCCAAAGAAGTCGCCGTACCAGACGCCGAGCATTCCCATCAACGCCGGCAGGTTCTGCGCGAACGGCGCGCTGCGGAAGTGCTCGTCGACGGCGTGGAACCCGGCGAGCATCTCCCCGAACTGCCCGGGACCGATCGCAATCATCGTCGACAGACCGATCGCCGAGTCCATCGAGTAGCGGCCGCCGACCCACTCCCAGAACTCGAACATGTTGTCGGTGTCGATCCCGAACTCCGTGACTTTCTCGGCGTTCGTCGAGACCGCCACGAAATGCTTGGCAACCGCCGCTTCATCTTTCAGCGCCGCCAGTGACCACTCGCGCGCCGAGCGGGCGTTGGTCATCGTCTCGAGCGTCGTGAACGTTTTCGACGAGACGATGAACAGCGTCTCGGCCGGGTCGAGGTCACGCGTGGCCTCGACGATGTCCGTCGAGTCGACGTTCGAGACGAACCGGAAAGTCATATCGCGCTTGGAGTAGTGGCGGAGCGCTTCGTACGCCATCACCGGCCCGAGGTCGGACCCGCCGATTCCGATGTTCACGACGTTCCGGATGGCCCGGCCCGTGTGGCCTCGCCACTCTCCTTCCCGCAGGCGATCGGAGAACGCGGCCATCCGATCGAGGACCTCGTGCACCTGCTTGACGACGTCGACGCCGTCGACGATCAACGACGCGTTCTTCGGCATCCTGAGCGCGACGTGGAGCACCGACCGGTTCTCGGACACGTTGATCCGCTCGCCGGTGAACATCGCTTCGATCCAGTCGGAGAGAGCCGACTGCTCGGCCAGCGCCTCGAGCAGCAAGACGGTCTCGTCGGTGATCCTGTTCTTGGAGTAGTCGAGAAACAGGCCGGCGGCCTCGGCCACGAGGCGCTCGCCGCGAGTGCCGTCCGCCGCGAACAGCTCACGCAGGTGCTTGCCGCGAATCTCTTCGTAGTGAGTCTCGAGTGCCTTCCACGCCGGCCGGTCTCGTAACGGGCGAACGCTCGGCATCACACGCGTGCTCATCAGGCCTCCGGGGGGTCGATGCGGCGGTTCGCGCCCCGCCGCCGGTGTCAAGCGCGGATCCTGACAGAGTCAGCGCGCCTTGCGGCGCCGGCCCTTGCTCGGCGGCTCGCCGCCGGCGTCAGTCAGCGCCAGCTCGAGCAGCTTCGGCTGGTACTCCGGGTCGAGCAGCTTCGAGACCTCGAACCCCGTCCTGGCGAGATGCGAGGCCAGCAGGCTGGCGCTACCGTCGCGATCGCGCGCCTTGGAGGCATCGAGAATCTCGCGGTGATCGGCCGTCGCCCAGGCGGTCGGGCCTTGACCGATGTGGAGCCGCCGGTAGCGCTCGGCGTGATCGAACATCTGCCCGAGCACGAAGTTGATGCGCTCGCCGGCGTGCGCGGTCAAGCCACGGTGGAATTGCTCGTGCGGGAGATTCCAGCGGCGGTAGTCCTTCTCGGCCGCATAATGGGCCATTTCGGCCATGTGCCCCTCGAGTCGCGCCAGATCCTCGGAGGTCATCCGGGGGACGGACAGGCGCAACGCCTCCGCTTCGAGCGTGATGCGCATCACGTACAGCTCCTCGAGGTCCTTGGCGTTCATCGGGGCGACCCGGACCCGCCGGTTTGGCTCGCCCTCTACAAGGCCCTCGCTCTGAAGCATGCGCAGCGCTTCGCGCAGCGGCGTGCGGCTGATCCCGAGGTCTTGCGCCAACGCCACCTGCGACATCACCGCGCCGGGGGCGAGTTGCCCGTCGAGGATCGCGCCGCGAACCCGCTCGTAGACGTCCTCCGTGTTCTGACCATTGTCTGCCATCGGGCTCCTCCTGCCGGTCACGCGCCGAGCATGCTGTAGCCGCCGTCGGCGACCATGTACGAGCCGGTGATGTGATGGGCGTCGTCGCTGGCCAGGAACAGCGCCGCGCCCGTCATGTCCTCCGGCTTGGGAATCTTCCCGGCGGGTGTCCCGGAGAGGACGTCCTCGCGACGTCCCGCCTTCCATTCGGGTCGAGCGAGCAGCGCCTCGGTCTCCATGAACCCGGGCGCGAACGTGTTCACCCGTACCTTCGGAGCCAGCGCCTTCGCGTACGACTTGGTGATCCCGAGCAGCCCGTACTTGCCGGCCGCGTACTGCGGCGCCCGCGGGCTGCCGCGGACGATCACGGTCGAGCCAACGTTGACGATCGCGCCGCCGTCCCGCTCGGCCATGCGCTGACCGAACTCGTGCACCATCAGCATTGTCCCCTTGATGTCGACCGCCAGCACGTGGTCGATCGCCTCCTCGGTGACCTCCTTCCACGACGCCTGGCCGGACGCCATGTCGCCAACGTTGTTGACGAGCACGTCGATGCCGCCGTTCTCCTCGAACGCCCACGCCGCCATCCGCTGGATGTCGGCCCACGAGGTGATGTCGCCCTGCACAATCTCGGCTTCGGCGTCGGTCTCCCGGACTTTTTCGGCGGTCCGTTCTGCGCCCTCTGCCGAGCTGCGGTAGTGGATGAGCACTTTCGCCGCACCCTCGCGCGCCGCGCGTGTCGCCAGCGCGGCGCCGAACCCGGTCCCGGCGCCGGTCACCATGAAGGTCCGCCCCTCGAATCTCCGTTGCATGTCGCTCCCAGCGCTCATCAGACGATCGTCCGACCGCCGTCGATGTACAGAACCTGGCCAGTGATGAAGCTCGCGTGCGGCGAGCACAGGAACAGCACGGGGTCTACCACCTCGGGCAGCGTCCCGAACCTTCCCGTTGGGATGAGATCGACCAGCGCCGCGCGCTTGTCCGGGTTCGCCGCCAGGTACGCGCGCGTCAGTGTCGTCTCCATGTACCCGGGCGCGACCGCGTTGGAGGTCACCCCGTGCTCGGCGTACTCGTGCGCGATGACCCGCATCAACTGGTTGATCGCACCCTTGGTCGCGGCGTACGGACCGTGGTGCTTGTGGCCGCTGCGGCCGGCCACCGACGAGAAGAACACGATCCGGCCGTGGCGTTGTTCGCGCATGCCGACCGCCGCTTCGGTCGCGGTGTGGAATGCACTCGTGAGGTTCACGCCGATGATCCTGTGCCAGTCGTTCGCGTCGTAGTCCTCGATCGGTCTGCGGTCGTTGACCCCGACACAGTGCACGAACACGTCGAGGCCGCCGAGCTCATGGCGGGTTTGTGCCACGGCGTCCCTCGCGGTCGCGGCGTCGCTTAGGTCAGCTGCGCGCCGCACCGCGGTTTGATCATCCAGTCCCGCCATCGCTTCGTCGGTGACGTCAGTGATCGCCACGGTGGCGCCCGCGATTGCGAATCCATCTACGAGCGCGCGACCGATCGTCCCACCGCCGCCGGCGATGAGCACACGCTGGCCGGTCAGCCCGAGCCAGTCAGACACCGGGCGTCCTGTCCCGATGCGTGAACACGTTCAGCGTGACCGCTCCGGTCCCGTCATTTGGGACCGTCGCGGAGTGGGACGTATTACCCGGCAGCGTCGCCAGCTGACCCGTTTTGAGGTGGACGGGTTCGCCCGCAACTACGAAGTCGATCTCTCCCTCGAGCACGGTCGTGATCTGGTCCTGCGGATGATCGTGCTCCTCCCAGCTCGAGCCCGCGCCGTATCGGTACAGCGTGGCGGTGAGCTGCGGCGTGTGCACGGTGGCGCCGAAGATCCCCGGCCTCACCTCGGCAAACTCCTGCTCGCTCCAATCGATCTTCTGCGGCGCATCCATGACTTCCTTGATTATTGCATACAGTTTGTAGATCCGTCTACATTAGGCGCAAGTGTTCCGGGGCCGAACCCGGTTAACTTCTCACTCGCCCCCCCGACGGCCGGTGAATTCAGATTCACCCGGCTCTGGCACGGTTAACGGCTCACTCGGCGCGAGCGGCTCGTCGAGTGTGGCGTTAACTGGAAAGCCGACCGTCACGACTCGATCCAGCTCCGCTCGACGCCGCGGATCAGATCGACCATCGCTCGATGGAGCGGGACCGTCATCCCGACCTTGTCGGCGACGGCGACGATCCCGCCGTTGAGCGTCGCGATCTCGGTGGGACGCCGCGCGGCGACGTCTTGAAGCATGCTCGGGCGGTGCCGGTAGTTCGCCTTCGCCGCGCTGTACACGAGCTCATTCGGGTCCCCCTCGAGCTCGATGCCAAGCGTGTCGGCGACCGCGATCCCTTCGCGGAGCAGTGCGTCGACGAGGGCGCTCGTGGCCGCGTAGTCGCACAGCTCGCCATGCGTCAGGCCGGTCAGCGCGCACAACGGATTGGTGCAGGCGTTGAACAGAAGCTTCGTCCACTGCGCGCCCCGCGCGTCAGGCCGCACCCGGGTCTCCAGGCCGCTCGCGTTGAGCACGTTTCCCAGCCGATCGATCTCGTCGAGAGTCGCGGGGCGCGGCTCGAACGGGCCGATCCACGTCGGCCCAGGCCCGATCATCCGGATCACCCCGGGCTCGACGACTTGACCTGCGGGGAGCGTCACGCCCCTGATGACGCGCGGGACGTACTCGGCGATGATCTCCTCGTCACCGATCCCGTTCTGGACGCTGCACACCGCGCCGGCGGCGAAGATCCGAGCCGTGGCTGCGATCGCTGCCTCCGTCACGGTTCCTTTGACGGCGACGATCCCGAGTGGGCAGTCCGGGATCTCGGCTGGGTCCGTGCGCGCCTGGACGCGGCCGATCAACTCGACGGCCCCGATGACGCGCAGGCCGTCCTCGTTGATGGCTTCGACATGAGCCAGGGCGGGATCGAATACCCACACGTCGAGCTCGGGCAGCTGAGCGAGGTGCGCCGCGAACAGACCGCCGATTGCGCCGGCGCCGACGATGCAGACACGCTCAGGCACCGGGCTAGGCGGCCGTGACCGAGGCGGCTATCTGCTCGCACACCGCGACGTCGGGCCCAGCGATCCCGAGCCCACCGACGACCCGGTCGCCGTCACGGAGCGGAACGCCGCCGCGCACCGTCAGGACGCGGTAGGGGAGCACCGAGGTCAGCGCCGGATCGATCTCGGCGCTCGGCCGCTGGAACGTCGCGGCGCCGGCGGCGACCGCCTCGGCGACGAACGGCGCCGCGCTCGGAGCTCCGTCCATCGTGTCCTGCTGGATCGCTTCGCCACGGCCATCGACCACTGCCACCGCGATCCGGGTTTCCCGTGCGGTCGCATGGGCGATCGCCGCGTCCGCCAGCCCGAGCGCCCACTCGAGCTCGGGCTGGCTCGCCGGAGGCGGATCCTCATACCCGAGGCCGGGCTCGTCGGGGAGCTCGCCGAACGCGTCGAGCCATCGTTTCTCGTCATCGCCGTGCTGGCCCTCATAAGGGAGCCCCAGCGTCCACTGAACGATCAGGTCCTCGGAGTTGGCGGGCTTGCCGGCGGCGATCAGCATGCGGCGGTCGATACCGGGAATATCGACGAACGGGCCGATGCTCGCGCCTGACGCGCTGAAGCCACCGACGACGACTCCGCTATCCGAGTAGACGGGCATCCCGCCGGCCCCCGGAAAGTTCGCCTCCGGCGAGCACGCGACGAACCCGGCGGCGATCGGCGCCGGAAGTGTCGTCATCCGCTGGTGATGCACGGTGCTCGGGATCTGCTGCGTGGCCGAGATCCACGCCTTCGACCGCGCCCGCGCCATCCCGCCCGCGCCACCGCGGTCCATGCGCGACGCCGATACGAGCACGCCGCTGCCGCCGACGACCGCAAACGCACCGCGCACGCCCATCTGGGCGGCCTTGTCGGTCGCGCGCGCGATCAGCCTCCGTGCCTGACGCAGCGGAATGTCGGTCGGGTGCTCGTCGAGATCGGCGTCCTTGTGGCGTTCGAGCACCGCCAGCACGTCGTCGGGCGTCCCCACCGCGAACGGCTGGCCGAAGATGCCGACGCCGGGCGTGTTCCGCATCTCTTCCACAGCGGGCAGAGGCATGTCGAACCCCCGGCTGCGATAGAAGGTCACCCACCAGTGCAGCGCGCGCTCGGCCTCGTCCCAGGCCTGGTCTCTCGTCGGGGCGACGTGAACGGTGACCGGTCCGGACATCAGCCGGTAGTCGTCGCGGGTGCGGCCCGCTTCCGACTGGGCGTCGGCGTAGACGTGGACGAGCGGGGTGTGCAACACCGAGGCCAGGTTGTAGCCGCGCTCGCCGGCCCTGGCCAGGCTCTGCGGTCCCATCGCCGCCATGTAGATCGGCGGCCCTCCCGGCTGCACCGGCGGGGTCGTCACGTGCGCACCGCGGAACGTGTAATAGCGGCCCTCATGGTTGAACGGCTTCCCGGCGAAGCACTTTTCGATGATCTCAAGCGCCTCGTACGTGCGACCAAAGCGCTCCTTGGGCGGGATCCCGAACACGGCGCACTCGCCCTCCATCGGCCCCGCCCCGATGGCCAGGAGCAGGCGGCCGTTCGACAGGATGTCGACGGTGGCCGCGTCCTCGGCAACCCGGATCGGGTTGTGCAACGCCAGCAGCAGGACGTAGGTGCCGAGGCGGATCCGCTCGGTCCGCACCGCCGCCGCCGCCAGCAGCGGGAACTGCGACGGGTTGTGGCGATCCTCGGCGAAGTGGTGCTCAGCGATCAGCCAGCTCGAGAAGCCGAGCTCTTCGCCGAGGACGGCTTCGTCGATCACCTGCCGGTAAACGTCCGGGAGCGGGCGGGGGCTGACGGGGAGCACCCGCGCGGTCATGGCAAGCCCGATGTCCATGTCCTCGCTCCGGATCAGCCGACGAATGCGATGTCTAGGCCGGCCGCGGCGACCGCGGCCGCGATGCGCTCGCGCTCGACGGGCTCAGACTGCTCGGGGAAGATGCGCTCCTCGGCGACCAGGCCGGCCACCTCGTAGAAGCGTTCGGCCCCTGCCGGTCCGTACATGCTCGCGAACCGCGTCAGGTGGGCGTCCATCGCATAGGCGTGTTCGACGCCGGCGGGAATGCTGACGAAATCACCACGGGTCAGGAGATGGTCTTCGCCGTCGAGGGTGATCAGCAGACGGCCGTCGAGGCAGTAGATCGCCTCGTAGGTGCGCTCGTGGACGTGGGCCGGGACCGCCGGTCCCCGGGGGCCTTCGGTGACCGTCATTCCCAGCTGTCCCCCGCTCTCGGCACCAGTCATCAGCTGGAACGCGACCTGACCAAAAAGGACATGGCGCGGTCCCTCGCCGGCCTTGAGGAAGTACGCGCCTTGCGTTCCCGGGAGCGTGTCGTCGGGACCGGCGGTCGCCTCGGCATACGGCTCCTCGGGGAAGTACTTCATCGCGAACTTGGCCTCGGCGGCCCCGAACTTGGCGAACGGCGGCGGGCTGTTGTCGACCCGGGGATACGCTGGTCCGGCGTAGCGAGTGCCGGTGAAGTCGAAGAACCTGTCCCACCCCGCCGGTGCGATCGGTCCCATGAACTGGCTGTAGTGCCCGTGGAACTGGTAGGCGTGGAGCACGCCGGCCGGCACGCTGGCGACATCGCCGGGATACAGGATCCGGCTCTGGCCGTCGGCCCACACCTGGACAGCGCCTCGGACGCACAGGAAGTAGTCGTGCTCCCTTTCGTGGCGGTGCAACGGAATCGGGCCGCCGGCCGGTCCGACCGCGGTCATCACCGACATCGCGCCGGCGGTCTCCTCGGTCGAGGCCAGAGCACGCCCAACCTGACCCAGCAGCAGATGCGCACGGCCGTCGCCGTCGGCGAGGTAGTAGGGGACGGGCTCGCCCGGCAGCTCACGCACGGGCGCCGGCGAATGGACCTGGTGGGACATTGCTCTCCTCAGCCTTCGGGTTCCAGTTTCGGTTCGAGGGATTGTATACACTTCCGTCAAATGCGTGCAGTAGCCATGCAACAGTCTGCAGTAGCGGTGCAAAACTCGCCAACGCCCAACATCACGCGCCGACGAAGTGCACGTGAGCGTCTCAGGGGCGCTTACGTGCACCCCGCTCGCGCCACCGGTACGTCTTTGCGACTTTTGCACTCCCACCGGGGCTGCTGGTCATGACACGGGTGGCCGCAGTCACCGGTGGCGCCGGCGCGATCGGCGGCGCGATCGCGTCCGCGCTCACCGCCACCGACCACACGGTGGCGATCCTTGACCGCGAGGCCGACTTCGGGGTCGACCTCGGCGACGAGACCGCCGTCCGCGCCACCGCCGCCCGCGTCCTCGAAACCCACGGCCGCTGCGACATACTCATCCACGCAGCTGCGGCGTTCGACCGAGCCTCGCTGGCGGACCTCGACGCCGCCACGTGGCGCCGCGTTCAGGCGGTCAACGTCGAGTCTGCGCTCTGGCTGTCCCAGGCGTTCGCTCCAGGAATGGCGGACCGCGGCTTCGGGCGGATCGTGTTCATCGTGTCGGACACGGTGTGGGAACCCCCGGCGCCAGATCTGCTCGCGTATGTCGCCAGCAAGGCCACGCTGATCGGGATCGCGCGGACGCTCGCGCGCGCGCTCGGGCGCGAAGGGATCACCGTCAACTGCGTGGCGCCCGGACTGACCCCGACCCCGGCCGCGGTGGCCGACACACCACCCGAGGCGTTCGCCGAGGTGCGCGCACGTCAGGCGATCGATCGGAGCCTTGTCCCCGACGACATAGCCGCCACCGTCGCTTTCCTCGTCTCGGAAGGCGCCGGGGCGATCACGGGGCAGACGCTGTGTGCCGACGGCGGTCTGGTTCTCCGTTGAGCTCCGCGCCGTCCGCGATCAGGTAGGAGCAGAACCGTCCGTCCGGGTCGCGCCGGGCTCGGATCTCCTCGAGGCGCGCGAAGTTCTCCGCGCTGAGGAACCGGTCCGACCGGCGCGTGAGGTCGGTGTCGCCGAGGTAAACGCCCTTCCCGAGCTCCGCCAGCCCGCGCGTGTGCTCCACCACCCAGCTGCGGTGGCGCTCGTCGTCGGCCGGATCGGCCCAGATCGCGTACGTGGCGATGTACGCGTGGCCCTCGATCGAGAAGGCCATATCGGGCAGCGGGCGGCTCGGAGCCCAGCCGTACCAGATCGAGAACGAGTGCTCGGTCGGCAGCTTCGACCACAGCGCGCGCAGGCGCGGAGCCAGCGCCGCGGCCGGCGCGTCGGTCCACGTGCAGTCGACCGCGTAACGATGGTCTTCGGGGTTTTGCGCGGCCTGGGCCTCGTTCTCCAGCTCGACGGTCGTCAGGCCGTGCTCGTGGGCGATCGCCCGGTCCGCGATCGGACACGCCGCTAGCGGAGCCAGTACGCGCCCGGCCTCCTCCTCGGTGTCGCACATCGCGGTCGTGTGGAGTAGGAGCACCGGCGGCCCCTGTGGGCGGGGTAGTCGCGTCGCCGCGATCACCGGTTCCACGACCGGGTCGAGCGACGGCAGCAGGCCGTCGATCCATTCGAGCAGCGGCTCCAGGTCGTCGAGCTCGAACGTCCAGGTGTCGTGGGTCATAGCCCGCGGCAGCTCGTACGTGCGGAGATGGAACCGCGTGACCACGCCGAAGAAGCCGGGCCCAGCACCGCGCGCGGCCCACAGGAGATCCGAGTTCTGCTCCTCATCGGCCCGGATCAGCTCGCCGTTGGCGGTGACGACGTCGATCGCGGCGACGTTCTCACACGCCCAGCCGTACTTGCGGCTGTTCCACCCCTGGCCGCCCTGGAGCAGGAAGCCGCCGATCCCGACGCTCGGGCAATGACCGCCGGGAAACGCCCGTCCGAGCGAGGTCAGGAACGGCACGAGCTCCGCGCCGCCCTTCACCGCCGGACTCGCGGTGGCGATCCCCGTGCCGGGGTCGTAGGTGATCTCGCGAATTCCCGCGAGGTCGATCAGGAGCGCGTCGTCGCGGACGCTCCACGCAGCCCAGCTGTGGCCGCCGGCGCGCACCGAGACCTGAAGCCCACGTTCGTGGGCGAGCCGGACCCCCGCGATCACGTCCTCCTCGCTCTCGGCCAGCAGCACTCCAGCCGGATAACGCTCGGGACGGCGTGCGTTGAACACGCGGCCGACGCGCGCCTCCTCGTAGCCCGGCTCGCCGCGCCAGAGAATCTCCCCGGCCAAGGTCATGAGATCAGCGACTGGCCGCCGTCGATGACGATGTCGACCGCGTTGAGGTATGCGGCCTCGTCGGACGCGAGGAACAGCGCCACCCGCGCCACGTCGTCCGGCGTGCCCAGCCGGCCCAGCGGGTGGGTACGGAGCATCTCGTGCACCGGATGCCCGGGCTCCTCGAGGAACGGTTCGATCTGAGGGGTGACGATCAGCCCCGGGCTGATCGAGTTCGCTCGGATCCCATGCGGCGCCCCGGACGCGGCGAGGTGGCGGGTGATCGCGAGCACCCCGCCCTTGGCGGCGCCGTGGCCGGCTTGCTCGATGAACGTCGCGCCACGGTGGGCCGACACCGAGGCCGTGTTGATCACGGTCCCTCCTCCGCGCGCGATCAGGTGATGCCACGCGGCGCTGGTGACGGTGAAGATCAGGTCGAGCTCGTTGTGGAGCGTGAACCGCCAGTCGTCCCAGCTCATCTCCGCGAACGGCCCCACCCGCGGCGCCGATGCGTTGTTGTAGACGACGTCGATCCCGCCAGTCCGCGCCACCGCATCGTTGACCCAGGCCGCCGCGTCCTCCGGGTCGGCGAGGTCGACGGGCGCCGCTGAGTACATCTCGCCCCCCGCGGCACGGACCTGTTCCGCCACCGCGCTCGCCCGGGCCTCGTCGAGATCGCAGCCGACGACCGTCGCCCCCTCGGCGGCGAACAGCCGAGCCGCCGCCGCGCCCTGACCGCCGGCCGTCCCGGTGATCAGTGCGACCTTGCCGTCCAGCCGACCCATCAGTCCTGCTCCACCAGCTCGACCAGATTGCCCTCGGGGTCGGCGAGGAACGCAAAACGGACGCCTGGCTCGGGCGAAGGCCGCGGCTCGATCACTGCGGTCGCCCCGGCGGCGAGCGCGGTCGCGAACACCGCGTCGATGTTCGGCGCAGCGAGCGCGAAGTGGTTGTAGCCGCGAGCCGCGAGTGGCGTGCGCCTCGATCGGACCCGGCGCTTGGAGGCCGGGCATCGATCCCGAGTGCTCGAACAGCTCGAGCCGTGACCCCGACGGATGCGCGAGCATCAGCCCCCGGATCGGGTGCGGGTTGAGCTCGAACGCGAGTTGGCGGGTGAATCCAAATGCGGCGCTGTAGAACCCCTCGGCAGCCTCGAGGTCCGCCACCGACAGACCCACGTGGTCGATCGCGACTCGCATCCCGGCGGCAGTATTGCATACAGATTGAGGAATCGTCTACAGTTAGCGCCGTGACCGCCGAGCTCCACCACGTCGGCTACGTCGTCGAAGATCTACCGGCCGCGGCCGAGCGTTTCGCTCGGCAATATGGCGCCGGTCCGTTCTACGCGCTGGAGCACATCGTGTTCGACGAGGTCACCTATCGCGGCGAGCCGGCGCTCTATGACCACTCCTCCGCGTTCGGATGGTGGGGTCCGATCATGGTCGAGCTGACCCAAGTGCACGACGCGCAGCCGGCCGGCCTGATCGAGGCGCTGGTGAAGCCGGGCGACGGCTTGGGGCACGTCGGCTGGCTGGCCGACTCCCTCGAGGACGAGGTCGCTCGCCTCGAGGCGACAGGCCTCGTCTGTTTTCACACCGGCCGCATCGGCCCGGTGTCGGCGGTCTGGTTCGACGGTGGCCCACTCCTCGGACACCCGATCGAGGTGCTGCAGCGTCGCGACGAGCTGCTGGGCTTCTACGACATGCTCAGACGCGCGCACGATGGATGGGACGGTCAGGATCCGTACCGCCCGATGACGGAACCCGCCGGCGTGAGCCCGCCGGCTCGATTTGGGGACACTTGACCGAGCACGGCGGCGGACTCACCGACGCGATCGTGTTCGGCCGGATCGCGGGCGAGCGCGCCGCGTCGCGTGCCGGCCGCCTCGTCACGAACGCGACCACCTGAAGGAGCGACATGAGCGCAGAGACGATCGAGGTCAACACCCCGCGCGGGACGATGCCCGTGCACGTCCACCGGCCGGAGGGCGACGCGCCGTCAGCCGTGGTCGTCCTGTACATGGACGCCCCGGGCGTCCGTCCCGCGCTGCACGAGCACGCCGAGCGACTCGCCGGCGCCGGCTACACGGCCGTCCTGCCCGATCTCTACTACCACTTCGATCCGGCCGACCGGCCCAGCGTCGAGCGGCTCGGCGCCGGTGATCCCGAGGAGTTCAAACGCATGCAGGCTGCGGCATCGCGCGTGCGCGACGATGATGTGATCGAGGACACGACGCTGCTGCTCGAGGCGCTGCCGGATCGACCCGGCGGTCCGTGGGGCTGTGTCGGGTTCTGCATGGGCGGCCGGTTCGGGCTCCGCGGCGCCGAGGCGTTCGGCTCGGCCCTGGGAGCGGCCTCGCTGCTGCACCCCTCGCGTCTCGTCACCGACCAGCCGGACTCGCCGCATCTCGCCGTGGACCGGGTCGCGGGCGCGCTCTATCTCGGCTTCGGCGAGGCCGACCACGTCACCCCGGTGTCGAGCATCCCGCCGCTCCGCGAGCAGCTCGAGCAGCACGGCGTCGAGCACCGGATCGAGGTGTTCCCGGACGCCGAGCACGGCTACACGATGCCGGACCGGCCCGCATACAACCGCGACGCCGCCGAGCGCGCCTGGGCGGGAACGCTCGAGCTGTTGCGCGCGCGGTTGTGAAGCCGAGCGAGGTCAGCTGTCCCGGATCCACGTCGACGCCGTGACCACGACGAGCGCGCCGGCGTTCGCCGCAACCTCGGCGCTGCTCGGCCCCGAGCGGATCGTGTTCGGAAGCGACTACCCGTACGTGCCAATCGCCGCGACCTCCGACGGTCTCCGAGCGCTGGAGATGCGGCCCGATTCGCTCGAGGAGATCGGTCGCGGTAATGCCGAAGCGCTGCTTGGCGAGCGCGCCCATACGGAGTAGGATCACTCGTTGGCTCGCGGATTGTTGGGGAAGGCGGTCTATGAAACGAGGGTTGGCGCTGTTACGAGGTCCCGTCGTTGTCGCGGCGGTGATCGTGCTCGTGCTTCCGTCTGCGGCGCTCGCCGATCGCGCGTTCACGCCTCGGTTCAGCACTAACGCGAACGGCGACATCGCGATCGTCGGCAACACACTCGAGACCTGTCAGACCTCGGTGCCCGATTGCGCTAACGCACGCGCCGGACTAGGCACCGTGCTCAACAACAACAACTTCTCGATGGTGCGCGTGAACACCGATGCCGCGGCGCTCGATTCCTCGTCGGCTCGCCTGAGTCTCCCCGCCGGCGCTCGGGTTCTGTTCGCCGGCCTGTACTACGGCTCGCGTACGAACGCGGGGACAGGCGGGAAGTCGGCGCCGGATTCGTCGGTCGCAGGCCTGAGCAAGGTCGACCTCAAGCCGCCTCGCGCGTCCGGTTTCGATCACCTGACGGCCTCGGTCGATCTGAGTAACGACGTCACCGGCGCCTACGCGGCGTTCGTCGACGTCACGGGACAGGTGCAGCGTGACGGGTCGGGCGTGTACACCGTCGCAAACGTGCAGTCAGCGACGGGCGACGACCGCTACGCGGGCTGGGCGCTGGTGGTTGCGTACGAGGCCGCCGGCGAACCGCCTCGGAACCTGACCGTGTTCGATGGACTCCATTCGGTCACGCAGGGCAAGTCGGCGTTGACGATCCCAGTCAGCGGATTCCAGACACCCCCGAGCGGACCCGTCCGAACCAAGCTCGGGTTCGTAGCCTACGAGGGCGACCGCGGGTTGACCGGCGACAGTGCGACGCTCGACGGCAAGCTGCTCAGTGACAAGTTGAACGCGGCCAACAACATGTTCAACAGCGTGATCTCGAACGACGGGCAGTACTTCACCGACAAGACGCCCGATTACGTCAACCAGCTCGGGTTCGACGCCAAACGGATCGGGATCGACGGGTTCCTCGCTAACGGCGCCACAGGCGCGACGATCGGGCTGAAAACCAGCAGCGATCAATACCTGCCCCACGTGATCACTTTCGCCACCGATCTCTACGCCCCGGTGATCCGCGCGACCAAGACCGTAGCGAACCTGACGCATCCCGACGGCCCCACGCGCGCCGGGGACCGGCTGCGCTACACGGTCACGTTCGCGAACGAGGGTCTCGAGGCCGCGACGAACTTCGTGGCTGCCGACAAGGTCCCGCCCAACACAACATACGTCGCCGGGACGCTGCGAATCTCGAGCGCACCCGCGAACGTTGCCAGCCCGACCGACCTCGTCGGCGATGATCTCGGCGAGTACGACGCCGCGCAGAACTCGGTGCGGTTCTATCTAGGGAGCGGTGCCGCCGCCGGGCGCGGAGGCACGATCGCGCTCGCCGGCTCGCCCGGCGCCACCGCCCAGATCAGCTTCGAGGTGCGGGTCGACGACAACCTCGTCGCCGAGCACGAGGTCAGAAACGTCGCCCAGGCGACGTTCGTCGCGCCCACGCTCGGCAAGGAGCTGACGGCGCTCTCGTCGGAGACGATCGTGAGCGCGACGCCGGGACCGGTGCCGGCCGAGCCGGCGGACCTGGCGCTCGCGCAGAGCGAGACTGTGGCGCCAGCCGCGTTCGGCAACGACGCGGTCGACGACCACGTGACCATCGAGAACCACGGGCCTGGCGACGCCACTGACGTCGTGCTGCACGACGTGGTGCCACCGGGAGCGACGATCGATTCGGCCACGATCGATCAGGGCTCATGCACGGTCAGCGCAACCGACGTGACCTGCGTCGTCCCGCACATGGACGCCGGAGGGTCGGCGGCGGTCGACGTGGTCCTGGTCGAGCCGGCGGGCGACGCGCTGGCGGGCTCGACGAGCGAAGCCAGCATCAGCGCGTCACAGTTCGACCCTACCCCGTCGAACGACAGCAGCGATGCGACCGCCCCGATGCCGCCGCCCGCCGCCGCACCGGCAGACCTCGCCATCCACGAGACCGAGAGCTCCTCACAGGACATCCTCGGCGGGACGCTGACCGACACGATCACCGTCATCAACAACGGTCCCGGCGCCGCGACCGGCATCGACCTCACGGACGCGCTCGATGCCGCTGCGCAGGTGATAGCGATCGACTCGGGAACGTCCACGTGCAGCTCCGGCGCGGACATCCAGTGCCGCCTGGCCGATCTGGCACCGGGCCAAAGCGAGATACTCGAGGTACACATCCGACCACTCCGCCCCGGCCAGCTCATTGACGCAGTCACCGCCAGCGATGACGAGTTCGATCCGAGCTACGCCAACGACTCCGCGAAAACCACCGCGATGGTGACGACCCGCAGGACCGCCGCAAAGGTGCGGATCATCCCAATTCAACCCGTCGCGACGCTGGGACACGTGGTGGGCTTCGTCGTCACGGTCGGTGTGATCAAGCAGGTACCGGGCGTAAAGCCGGTCGTCTGCGTCACCCTCCCAAGACAGCTGCGCGTCACTCGAGCGCCGGGCGCCATCGTCCGGGCCGGGCGCCTATGCTGGGGCGCAGACGCGCTCGTCAACGGAGCGCCGCGAACGTTTCGCTTCTCCGCGCGCACCGTGTCGTCGTCCGCGACGACACTCGCGGTGCATGCCAGGCTCACAGGCACGAACTTCGCCGTCACCCGGGCGGCGGCCCCGGTCGCAGTGCCGCCGCGGCCGGTCGTGGCCTGCCCGGCGAGCTCAGGCTCGGGCCGGATCGCGTGCTGACCGAGATCGAACCGTGTGACGCCCGGCGGTCACGGTGTATGCAGCCTCATTGGGCATGACGATCTCCGCGGTCGTGCCCGGCGGGACGGTGACGTCGAGCTCGAACGTTTCCCCGTCGACGCGCCACGACGACTCGATCCGGCCGTACGGGCTGTCGTGCTCGGCCTGTGCCCAGGTGATCCCGCCACCCGGGCGCGGTTCGATTCGGAAGTGCCGGTACGCGGGACCAGGAGAATCGAGCAACACGATCCCAGCGACGTAGCGGTGAAGGAACGAGATCACCGCGCCCTTCGAGTAGTGGTTGAGCGACTCGTTGGGGTTGCCGTCGGCACCGATTCCGTTCCAGCACTCCCACACCGTCGTGGCGCCGCGGTCGATCATGTACAGCCACGACGGCATCGTGTCCGTAAACAGCAACTCGTACGCGACGTCGACGTAACCGGTGTCCGCGAGCACGGGCAGCAGGTACGGCGTGGCCAGGAAGCCGGTGGCGAGGTGGGTGTCGGCCGCGCGGATCAGCTCGACCAGGCGGGCCGCGGTGTCGGAGCGCAGCTCGTCCGGGACGAGGTCGAACGCGAGCGCACGCACGTGATTGGCTTGCGTATCCGGGTGCAGCCGACCATCGGGTGCAACGAACTCCGCGGCCCAGGCCGCCCGCACGCGCTCGGCCAGCTCCGCGTAACGGAGCGCGTCGTCCGAGCGTCCGATCACCGACGCGATCCGGCTCATCAGGCGCGCCGAGCACGCAAAGTACGCGGTGGCGACATCGGCCTTGTCCGCATGTCGGAACGCCTCGAACTCTTCCGGCCCCTTGAGGTCGGCGCCCGGCACGAGCCACTTGCCCCAGTGAAAGCCCGAGTCCCACAGGTAACGCTCGTGGGCGCTCGGCTCGTCACCCCGAGCCGCGCGGTCGGGGTGACGCGCGCCCGCGGCCGAGCGCTCGACAAAAGACAGCCACGCCACCATCGACGGCCACTGCTCCTCGAGCACTCGGCGGTCGCGGTAGGCGCGGTAGATCTCCCACGGGACGATCACGGCGGCATCGCCCCAGCCGGCCGAGCCGTTCAGCTCGGCGAGCGGCCCGTTCTCGGACTCCGACGGCGGGCTCGGCCCGAGGTTGGCGACGAGCCCGTTCGCCCACTGCTCGGCGGCGACGTCGCGCAGCCACTTTGTCGAGAACCCGGCGACGTCGTACAGGAAGGCCGCAGTCGGTACGAAGATCTGCCAGTCGCCGGTCCAGCCGGCCCGCTCGCGCGTCGGGCAGTCGGTGGGGACGTCGCAGACGTTGCCGCGCAGGCTCCACCCCGCGGCCTCGTGCAGCCGGTTGACGCGCTCGTCGCTGCAGCGGAACCAGCCGGTCCGGGTCATGTCCGTGTGGACGACCACGCCGGTCAGATCGCCAAGCTCGAGCGTGTTCGGATGCCCCTCGACCCGCACGTACTGGAAGCCGTGCGTCGTGTGGCGGGGCTCGAACGTGTCGCCCGGCCGCCCCGCGGAAACCACCCGGTCGACTTGACCCGCCGACAGCGGCTCGGGCAGGAACGGGACGTCCACGTCGAGGTGCGAAGTGGTGACGTCGCCCGAGGCGTCGATCGCCTCACCGTGAGTCAAAGTCAGCGACGTGCCCTCCGGCCCAAGGTTCCGCAGGTGCACCCAGCCGTTGATGTTTTGACCGAGATCGAACACCTGCCCGCCACGCGCGTCACGTACCGATACCGGCGAGAGTTCCTCCACCACGCGCACGGGCGGCGCCGGCGAGGCAACGAGGTTGTCGTAGCCGTAGTCGGCCGCCGACACCGGATCCCAGCCCGAGTCGTCGAACCCAGGCTCACTCCACCCGCTGAGGACCCGCCGGAGATCGACCGACTGGCCCGCGATCAGGTCGGCCGACTCGATCCATGAGCGAGTGCTCCGCCACCCCGGGCCCGTGACGGCGACCGCGGTCGCGCCACCGTCGAACGTCGCGCACACCTGCGCGAGGAACCCGAGCTCCGATCCCCACTGGTCGTGCGCTCGGGGGAGTCCGACCTGGCCTCGGAACCAGCCGTCCGAGACGATCGCGCCGATCGCATTCCGACCCGGCACAAGGCCCTCGCTGATGTCGAAGGTCTGGACCTGGAGCCGGTCGCGGTACTCGGTGTAGCCCGGCGTCAGCTCGGCGTCGCCGACGCGGCGGCCGTTGACGAACACCTCATAGATGCCGTGCGCGGTCGCGTACAGCCGGGCGCGCACCACCGCGGCCCCGGACGGAAGCTCGAACTCGCCGCGAACGAGCGTTGCCGGCCGCGAACCCGCGGGCGGCACACCGACCTCAACAGGAACTACCCAGCGAGCGGTCCAGTCGCCCGCTTCGAGCAGCCCGAGCTCGAACACGCCCGGGTCAGACCAGTCGCTCTCGCCGAGGTCCGTCCACACCTTGACCTGCCAGGTGACGCGATCTCCCGATCGAAGCTCCGGTCCGCCGTACTCGACGAGCACGCTCTCCGAGCTCGAAACCCGGCCGCTGTCCCAACCGGACCCGAACCTGATCCGGTAGGCAAGCTGACGCGTCGCGCCGTTGGGCAACCACCACGAGAACCGGGGCTGGCACGTGCCCAGCCCGAGCGGACGAAAGAGGTGCTCGACCCGCAGGCGGCTCGGACGGCGCGCCGCCCGGTCAGGCAACCGGATGGTGCACGTCGAGCTTGTCGGGCGACTGTTCGGGGGCCGGGGTAGCCGAGCCGCTTTCGACCGCGGGCGGGGCCGGGCCGGCTGCCCCAGTCGCCCGCAGCCCGAGCACGCGGTTGCGCAGCTTCATGAGCGCCACCGCGGGCCCCTTGCCAGTGGCGGTGCTGGTGAGGCCGTCCGGGTTCTGGACCGCGGTGAGCACCAGCGCGACGCCGGCGACGATCGCCTGGTACTTGCCGACGCTCAGGTGGATGTCGAGGAACGTGACAAATAGGCCGGCGGCCGAGAACATGATGCCGGCGACGACCGCTCCGGAGATGCGGCCGACGCCGGCCACGAACACGATCGCCAGCAGGCTGATTGACGTGAACGCCGCGACGCTCGTTCGAGCGGATCGCCAGCAGCATCCGCCCCGCTGGCCCCCGTCTGAGTCGCGCCACGAGCAGCCCGATCAGGATTACCACGACGAGCACCATGACCCCGAAGATCGGGCGGTTCGTCGAGTGGCCCAAGTCGATCGCCAGATTGAGGCCGAGCAGATGTGGCGCCTTGATCGGCAGGCCGGCGGTGCCGCCGGCGAAGCCCGCACTCGAGAAGATCAGCGCATCCATGGCTGCGGCGAATCCGAGCGTCACCACGGCCAGGTTGACGCCCCGCAGCCTCAGCGCCGGGAGCCCGATCACCAGCCCCACGGGTACCGCGCACAGACCCGCAAGGATCAGCGAGAACGGGAAGCCGAGGCCCCACCCGTGCGAGATGTGCCCGAGCATGAAGCCGCCGATCCCGGCCAGCGACATCTGCGCGAGCGACACCTCGCCGACGTAACCGGTCAGGACCACGACCGACAGGGCGATGCACGTGACCGTCAGCGACGAGATGAACGCGAACCGGAGAACATTGTTCAACAGCAGGAGCAGGATCAGCCCACCGACGAAGCACGCGCCGGCGGACGCCAGCGGCGACCCAGGCCGGCCGACCGACGGGTTCTTCTGGGCGGCCTCTCCGCCGCGGGCCAGTACCGAGCGCGAGCGGAACGCCATCACGACGATGATCACGATGAACGGCACCGCGTCGGACAGCCCCGATTGAGGCAACCACGTCCAGACCGTGATCAGCTTGTTGATCTCAGACTGGAAGCAGCCGATCAGCAGCCCGGCCAGCGCGGTGATCCAGAACGACTCGAACCGGCCGACCAACGCCGCGGCCAGCGCCGGCACGATGAACAGCGTGTAGGAGGTCGGGTCGAGGCTCGCGACCGGCGCGATCAGGATGCCGGCAGCGCCCGCCAGCACGGTGGCGATCACCCAGTTTTGCGACGCGATGCGGGTGGCCGAGATGCCGGTGAGTGCTGCGCCTCGGTCGTTTTCTGCCCCCGCCCGGGTCGCGAGCCCGAACCGCGTGTAGCGGTAGATCAGAGCGAGCGCAACCGAGATCACGATCACGACGCCGGTGAAGAACAGTCGGTCCTGCGGGAACGTGACGCCGGAGATCTTCAGCGACCCGCTCGGGAAGATCGGGTTGGTGGCGACCGGCTCGGTGCTGTAGTTGAGGACCGCGATCGCCTGAAGCGCCAACATCACCCCGACCGACGCGCACACCCGGGTGAGCTGCGAGGCATTCCGCAGCGGCCGGTACACGAGGCGGTACAAGACGAAGCCGAGCGCGGCCGAGTAAACCAGTGAGATGACGACCGCGAGCGTCGTGTTGATGCCCGCCCCGCCGTTCAGCGAGATCTGGTGCGGGATGATCACCACAGGCAGCTCGAGCTCGCCGAAGCTGCGCAGGTTGACGAACACGTAGGCGATGAACATCGCCACGGCGCCGTGCGCGAAGTCGACCACGCCGGCGCTGCGGTATTTGAGGACGAGACCCTGGCCGAGGATGGCGTAGGTTGCGCCCGCGCCGAGGCCGAGGATCAGAAGCAGGATGTAGCTGGACATGTGTAGTTACGTGTTCGCTGTGTGAGTTGATTGGGCCCGCCCACCCCCGCCCGCCAGGCGGCGGGCGAGCGGGCTCGGATCAAACGGTCAGAGCCCCTGGCCCTTGTAGTAACCCTTCGAGGTGGTCCAGTCGGTCGCGTTCGCCTGCGTGAGCTGGCCGCCCTTGACCTGGTTCATGAGGTAGTAGTCGTTGCAGATCGCGGGCGCTCCCGTCATCTGCTGCCCGTCGCACGTGTACGGATGCGACAGGAAGTTCGGGTGGTTCGAGCCGGTCTTGAATGCGGCCAGGATCGACTTGGTGTCCGGCGTCCCCGAGATCTTGCTCAGCGCCGCCTGGGCGTTCATCACGGTCGCGAACCCGGCCACCGACGGCGAGTCGATCAGCGTGCCCTGGGCCGCCCACTTCTTCATCGCGGCCTGGAACAGCTGCGCCTGCTGGCTCGACCCGGTGGGCAGGATGAACGGCGACGCGATGTACATGCCCTCGGCGCCACCGGCCGACGCCGTGATCACCGGCGGCGCACCGCACGGATCGATGCCCATCAGCTTGCCGGTGTAGCCGACGCTCTTGAGCGACTTGAGCACGTTGCCGCAGCCGTTCGGGACGTCGATGTACGCCAGGTCGGCTCCGCTCGACTGAATCAGCGCGGCCTGCGGATTCGAGAAGTACATCAGGGCCACCTTCTTGACGGCGAGCGTCTTGCCGGCATAGACGGCGGCCGCCGCGTTGTCGCCCACGCTCACCGACCAGAACTGGATCGAGTTCGGCGAGACGAACGGAACCGGGGTGAACGGGATGCCGCCGATGTAGGCGAGGTTGGCGTGCGCGTAGATCGGGATCGACGCCGGCGCGCCGACGTCGGCGGCGCCGAGGATCGCGAGCGGGTGCTTGGCGACGAGCTCGGTGGCGCAGCGTCCGGCGCCGGCAGGCGTGCCGTCGCCGATGCAGCTGTCGATCACGATCGGATGGCCATTGATGCCGCCGAGGTAGTTGTTGACGTACTCCATCGCGGCGATCGCGCCCTGGCGCGCCTCCGGGAAGGTCACGGGACCCGTCTCGTCGTTGATCATCCCGAACACGTACGGGCTTCCAGTCGCCTTCTTGGGGGTGCCGAACGCGGACGACCCCGCCGCCGCGGTCGTGGTGGTCGCGGACGTGGCGCTCGTGGCGCCGGACGAACCACCGCTGCTACTCGTAGTGCTCGAACTGCTCGACCCGCAGCCGGCGGCCAGGAGCCCAGAGGCGACCACCGCGGCCGCCGTGCCGAGCCATCTGGAACGTGTGATCGATTTCTCCTCGTGGTTGTGTTGCCAGTGGACGGGCCGATCATGCGGCAGCCGCCTCCCCGAGGTAACTGGAGGCGAGCAGCTCGCGCCGCTCGCGGAGTTGGGCGGCGTCGCCATCGAGCGCGATCCGACCGTGTGACAGGACATAGGCGCGATCCGAGATCTCGAGTGCCAGCGCGACGTGCTGCTCCACGAACAGCACGCTGGTGCCGCGCTCGTCGGCCACGCGGCGCAGGATTGGCAGTAGCCGCTCGACGATCACCGGAGCCAGGCCAAGGCTCATTTCGTCAACCAGCAAGAGCCGCGGCTGCGTCACGAGTGCGCGACCGATAGCAAGCATCTGCTGCTCGCCACCGGACAGCAGACCCGCCTTCCGGTGCAGGCACTTGCGGAGCTCGGGGAGCATCTCCAGCAGCTCGTCCTCGCGGCTGCCACCCCTTGGGCCCGCGAGTCGCAGGTGCTCGCGGACGGTCAGCCCGGGAAACAGCGCGCGTCCCTCGGGTACGAGCGCGAGCCCCCGGCGGGCGAGGACGTGAGCGGGCACGCCTCCCACGTCCTCACCCGACACTTTCACGTAGCCGGAGATCGGCCGGTTGAGCCCGGCGATCGTCTCGAGCGTCGTCGTCTTGCCGGCGCCGTTCGGCCCGAGAAGGGCCACTACCTCGCCGGGGTGCACCTCGAGCTTCAGGTCGCGGACGACCGGGATGCGCTGGTAGCCCGCGCACAGTCCGTCGAGGACGAGGGCGTGGCCGGAGGTATTCGGGCTAGTGGGCTGCGGCGGCATGGTGCGCTCCCAGGTAGGCCTCGATCACGCGCGGGTCCTCGCGGATCTCCGCGGGTGACCCAGTCGCGATCTGTCGTCCGAAGTCGAGGACCATGAGGTGGTCGCACACGCTCAGCACGAGCCCCATGTCGTGGTCGATCAGGAAAACCGTCACGCCGTGGGCCTCGGGTAGCGTACGCAGGCGGCAGCCGAGCTCGGTGCTTTCGTCGGTGTCTAGACCGGCGGCGGGCTCGTCCAGGAGGACGAGACGCGGCTGACGGGCGAGCGCCCGGGCAACGCCGACGAGCTTGCGCTTGCCCAAGGAGATCTCCGACGGGTAGCGGTCGACGATGTCTTCGAGCCCGCACACTCCGATCGCCCAGTCGACGCCGGTCCGGTCCGGCGGCCGGTGCGGGAGGAACAGGTCTCGGAGCGCCGTGCCAACGGTGACGTGTTCGCTGGCCACGAGCAGGTTCTCGTCGACGGTGAGGTCGTCGAACAGCTCGACCGACTGGAACGTACGCGCGAGCCCGAGGCGGGCTCGCCGGTAGGGACGCAGGCGGCTGATATCGCGACCGTCGAACACGACCGAGCCGGCGGCCGGCCTGGTGTATCCGGTCAGCGCGTCGACCATCGACGTCTTGCCGGCGCCGTTCGGGCCGATCAGTCCGAACACCGTACCCTCGGCGACCTTGAGGTCGACGTCGGACACGGCGATGACGCCGCCGTACGCCACGCGCAGGCCGTTGACGTCGAGCAGCGGTCGTGGTTTGGTTGCGGTGCTCAAGTCTCTCCCTCGCGGGCGCTCACCTGCGCCCATCGCGGGAAACTGTACACACTTTCACTCCTTGTGTCCAGTGTGAAGTCATGCGAGTTTGTAGGGGTTTGGTTAACGCCCTCGCGCGCCCAGCCCGGCGACTCGCCGTGGACGAACCGTCCCCACGCTGCGGTGAGCTCGGCGGACACCGCGCCGGCATCGGGAGCCTGGCCGCCGAGCCGTTCGCCGGGGCCACCGTCCTGCCAGGTCCCGAACAGGAGCGGCACCTCGACGGTGTGGGTGGCGCGGAGCTGCGGACCAGCGCCGGGATAGTCGATCCGATACCGGTACACGGCGCTCGCGCCCTCGACGGCCGCGGCGCGTGCCTCGGCCCACCGCAACAGCGGCACCGCCACGATGGCATCGGTGGCGATCGCGACCAGGTCACCGTCGTAGCGATCGAGCACCTGGCGCGCGTCCTCGCCCGGACAGAGGTGCGCGACGACGTCCGCCACCCGCTCCGGTGGCGGCGCCGGTCGCCACGGCGCGTCGAAGAAGAAGGTCCCCTCGTCGGCGGTGTGCCCAACCAGCACATCGACCTCCGGGCTCGCTCCGACGACCTCGGCGGGCGACTTCGGCAGACTGCCCGGATCGATCGTCGGCAGAGCTCCGCCTCGGGTCCCGCGCCACGCCGGCTGCTCCAACAGCTGCTCGTGAAGAGCGACGAGCTCGTCGGCCTCGAGCGAGCGCAGCCGCGCACCGTCGAACGGCCCCGTCCCCCCTGCCTCGCCGCTCAAAGCCTCCGCCCACGCCTCGGCGACCGCGGGCGCCTGCGCGAGGTCACCAAGAGGCGGGGACTGCAACACGAGGCGCCGGAACAGACCGGCCGCCCGCTGCGCGACGAGCAGGTCCATCGCCGACAGCGCTCCCGCCGACTGCCCAGCGAGCGTGACCTGGTCGGGGTCGCCGCCGAACGCCGCGATGTTCTCCCTCACCCAGCGCAGCGCGGCGATCTGGTCGAGCAGGCCCCAGTTCGCCGCCGGCGCGCCCGGGTCGACGGCCAGATCGGGGTGCCCGAGCCAGCCGAGGCTCCCGAGCCGGTAGTTGACGGTGACGATCACCGCGTCGATGGCCGACGCCAGCCGCTTGCCGGCATACAGGCTCGCGCCGGCGTGGCCGATCGCGAAACCGCCGCCGTGGAGCCAGACGAATACCGGCCTGCGGCCCTCGAGCCCGGGTGCGAACACATTGAGGCTCAGGCACTGCTCGTCGGTGGCGCCGAGCTCGCCGTGCGTGAACACGGAGGCCGGCCGCCGGGGCTGCGGCGCGGCGGGGCCGGGACGCAAGGCCTCGCGCACCCCGGCCCAGCCGGCTACCGGCTCGGGCGCGGCGAAGCGCGGCGCCGTCGCGTACGGGATTCCCTCGAACGCGACGCCGTCGCCGGCGCGCCGGCCCTCGAGGCGGCCGGCGTCGATCTCTACAACCGGCATCGCGCTACTGCGCGGTCGCGACCTCCGAGACAAGTTCTGGGTGCCCTTCCGCCCACGAGATCACCCGGTTACGCAGCACACCGACGCCGGCGATCTCAGCCTCGATCACGTCGCCCGGTTTCAGGTACAACGACGCAGCGTCGTCGCTGAACCCGGCCACGCCCGACACGGTGCCGGTGGAGATGATGTCGCCGGCGCTGAAGCCCATCGCCGAGTAGTGGCTGATGATCTCGGGCACGGTCACCGACATCCGACTCATGTGCGAGCGCTGGCGCACCTCGCCATTGACCCGGAGCTCCATCCCCAGGACGCTCGGGTCGGGAATCTCGTCGGGGGTCACGATCCACGGGCCGATCGGCACGAACGTGTCAATGCTCTTGGACAGACAGAACACCCCCGACTTCATCTCCTCGCGCTGGATGTCGCGCGCGGTGATGTCGTTGAAGATCAGATAGCCGGCGATGTAGTCGACCGCCTCCTCGGGCGAGAAGAACTTGCCCGCCTTGCCGATCACGACCGCGAGCTCGAGTTCATAGTCGAGCTCCTTGGTCAGCGCCTCGGGGTAGATGATCGCGTCGTCGGGGCCGATGATCGCGTCGACGTTCTGGAAGAACACAATCCAGGGCAGCACTGGGTGCGACCAGTTGACGTTCTTGGACTCCTCGTGGTGCTCGCGGAAGTTGCCGGCTGTGTGGAAGAACTTCTTTGGCAGGATCGGCGCCCGGAGCGTCACGCCATCGAGCGGACTCGAACGACCGGTCCGTTGCACCTCTCCGCCGAGCTCGAAGTAGCGGCGCATGGTGGGGACGTCGAGCTCCCACACCTCGCCGTCGACCACTTCCCCAACGCGACCGTCGTCGTAGGTGACCAGCTTCATGTCAGCTCCTCCTGGCGGGTTCCGGCGCGAGTTCGTCGCCGCGGCGTCCCGGAGTATAGACAGATTGCAAAACTGTATGCAAGTCAGCAGCCTGCCTACTACCTCCGCGCAAACGGTATTTCTACTTCCGCCGCACGGACAATGCCCGTGAGGTTCCGAGCGCGGCGGCCCGGACGACCGGCGCCAGCCGCGGAGCCACGCTGTCCCCCACCTTGGCCACGACCGACAGCGCCGCGATCACCTCGCCGCTCGCGTCGGTGATCGGCGCGGCCACCGACATCGCGTCGTCGGTGACCTGCCTCTCGACAATTGCCACGCCGTCCCGGCGGACCTGGGAGAGGATCCGCTCGAGCCGCGCCGGATCGGTCACGGTGTACGGCGTGAACCGCTGCAATGGACCTTCGAGCACGGCGCGCCGCACGTAGTCCGGCGCGTGCGCGAGCAGCACGAGGCCGATGCCGGACGCGTGCAGCGGAAAGCGCCCGCCCACGCGAGTGAGAACTCCGACTGCTCTCCGGCCGGCGATCCGCTCGATGTAGACGACGTCACGACCCTCGCGCACGCCAAGCTGGGCGTTCTCGTGGGTGACCTCATAGAGGTCCTCGAGGAACGGCAACGCGGCCTCGCGCAGCGGCACTCCGCGCGGGGCCAGAGAGGCGATCTCCCAGAGACGCAGGCCGATTCGATATGTCCCGTCGGCCTCGCGTTCGAGCGCGCCCTCTGCGCACAGCTCGGCGAGCAGCCGGTGCGTGGTGGTGAGGGGCAGCGAGGCGCGGCGGGCGATCTCGGACAACGCCAGGCTGGGACGCCGGGGGGTGAAGGCTTCGAGCACGGCAAACGCCCGCGCGACTCGACTCGTAACATCAGCCATGCGGGGCATTCTCGCGCCTCCTTCCGCTCAGCGGAAGGCACCATTGCAGTGGGAGAGGCGCAGACCTAGGCTGGAACTCCGGTTGGAGAGGCTCGAAAAACATTGACGACGACGTCGTTCCGCGACTCGCTACAGGTCCCCGGCTCTTTCTCGATCGCCGTCGAGCTCGTGACCGCCCGGGGGCTCGTGACGAACGAGCGCAGCCGGGCGCTCGTCGAGAAGGCGCGCGCGCTCGCCGCCGATCCCCGGATCGACGTCCTCTCGATCACCGACAACCCAGGCGGCAACGCGATGCTCGCTCCGGACACACTCGGCACCGACCTGGTCTCCCGCGGTCAGGAGGTGATCATCCACCTGGCCTGCAAGGACTGGAACCGAAACGCGCTCGAGAGCCGGGGGTGGAAGCTGGCCTCGGAGGGCTTCGACAACGTCCTGTGCCTGTCCGGCGACTACCCGGTCACCGGTTACGGCGGCACGGCGGCGCCGGTGTTCGACATCGACTCGGTCGGTCTACTGAAGCTCTTCAGCGACATGGACGCCGGCTTGCGCGTGGCGCGCACGGGCGAGCGGCTCGAGCGGACGAACTTCTTCCTGGGCTGCGTGGTCACGAACCACAAGCTCCACGAGCGCGAGGTCGTTCCCCAGTACCAGAAGCTCGCCAAGAAGGCCAGGACCGGCGCGCGCTTCGTCATCAACCAGATCGGCTACAACGCGCGCAAGGACGACGAGCTGCTGCGCTACATCAGGCGAGCCGACCTCGAGGTGCGGGCGCTGGCGAACGTCTACCTGCTCTCCCTCCCCGCCGCGCGCGCGTTCCACGCCGGGAGGATCCCGGGGGTCATCGTCACGGACGAGTTGCTCGCGCTCGCCGAGCGCCAGGCGGCGAGCCCCGACAAGGGTCGGTCGTTCTTCGTGGATCTCGCGGCCAAGCAGCTCACGGTCGCCCGCGGGCTCGGCTTCGGCGGCGCGTATCTCGGCGGCCACGCCACGGCGGATACGTTCTTCGAGATCCTCGACCGCGCGAAGGGCTACGGGGGCGCCGACTGGCGCGAGCTCTCTCGCGAGGTGCGCTTCGGCCGCGCCGCCGAGTTCTACCTGTTCGACGCCGACCCGGACACCGGGCTCTCCTCCGACGAGCTGAATCCCGCGTACGTGAAGTCGAAGCAGAAGCGGCGCACTGACCTCCGCGTCCCGCTCTCCTACCGCTTCAGCCGGCGCGTCCACCGGACCGTGTTCGAGCCCGACGGATCGCTGCACGACGCTGCGCGATCGCTGTACGAAAAGATCGACGCCGCCCCGCGCCCGGTGGGCCGCGCCGCCCACCTCGTCGAGCAGGCCGCCAAGGTCCCGATGTTCAAATGCCGCGACTGCGGCGACTGCTCGCTGCCGGACATCGCCTACGTGTGTCCGGAATCGATCTGCGCCAAGAACCAGCGCAACGGCCCGTGCGGCGGGACCCGCGACGGGTTGTGCGAGGTGTACGACACCGAGTGCATCTGGTCCCAGGCCTACGAGCGCCTGAAGGCGTACGGCGAGGAAGAGGACATGCTTGAGAACCCGGTGGTGGTCAAGGACAACGCGCTTGCCCGCACGAGTGCATGGGCGAACGCCCTCCTCCTCCGCGACCACAACGCAAAGAACGGCCAGTTCAGTGGATAAGACGTAAGACGTAACCCAAAGGGAAAGAGAGAGACCATGGCTGCGAACACCCTTCAGGAAGTAATCGATCAGTCCGGAGACATCGTCGGCCTGCTTCGCAACTCACAGATCGGCGCGTACATCTATCCGGTGGTGCCCTACGAGTTCACCAACTGGCGACACGAGCAGAAGGCGTGGCGCGAGACCGCAGTGCTGTTCGATCAGTCACACCACATGGTGAATTTCTGGTTCAAGGGTCCGGACGCGCTAAAGCTGGTGTCCGACGTCGGGATCAACAGCGTCGCGAACTTCCCGGTCAACATGGCCAAGCAGTTCGTTCCGTGCACACCGGCCGGCCACGTGATCGGCGACGGCATCCTGTTCCATCTCGATGAGGACGAGTTCGTCTGGGTAGGCCGCAACCCGGCCGCCAACTGGCTGAAGTTCCACGCCGAGACCGGTGGATACCAGCTTGACTTTGAGTACGACAATCGCTCGCCCTCGCGTCCATACGGCAAGGCGGTGACACGCAAGTACTGGCGGTTCCAGATCCAGGGCCCGAACGCCTGGCAGGTGATCGAGAAGGTCAACGGCGGCCCGGTCGAGCAGCTCAAGTTCTTCCGCTTGGCCGAGATGAACGTGGGCGGCCAGCGCGTCCGGACGCTGCGTCACGGCATGGCCGGCGAGCCCGGGCTCGAGCTGTGGGGTCCGTACGAGACATACGACGAGATCCGCGGCACGATCCTCGAGGCGGGCAAGGAGTTCGGGCTCGAGCCCTGCGGCGCCCGCGCGTACGCCTCCAACACGCTCGAGTCGGGCTGGATCCCCTCGCCGCTGCCGGCGATCTACACGGGCGACGGGGTTCTGCGGAGCTATCGCGAGTGGCTCGGGGCCGACAGCTACGAGGCGAACAACGCGCTGGCCGGAAGCTTCGTCTCGGGCGACATCGAGGACTACTACCTGAACCCCTGGGAGCTCGGCTACGGCCAGTTCGTCAAGTTCGACCACGACTTCATCGGTCGTGATGCGCTCGAGCAGATCGAGCCCGAGGGCCAGCGCAAGAAGGTGACGTTGGCCTGGGATGACGAGGACATCACGCGGATCCTCTCGTCGGTGACCTTCGCTAACGAGGAGCCGTACCAGTTCTTCGACCTGCCGATCGCCAACTACGGCTCGTCGAACTTCGACTCGGTGCTCGATCCCGACGGCAACGTCGTCGGCTATTCGATGTTCACCGGCTACAGCGCCAACGAGAAGCGCGCGCTGTCGCTTGCCACCGTCGATCCGGCGGTCGAGATCGGCAGCGAGGTCCAGGTCGTGTGGGGCGAGCCGGACGGCGGCACCCTCAAGACCACCGTCGACCATCCGCACAAGCAGATCAGCGTCCGCGCACTCGTCAGCCCGGTGCCGTACTCCGAGCCGGCGCGTCTGTCGTACGCCGAAGGATGGAGGACGGCCGCGGGGCGGTGAACCAGCCGTAGCTCGGCGAGGACGATCTCAAGGCCTGAAGACCTAGGCGACGTACGCCAGATCTTCGGGCCGGTGCTCTCCGACGGCCCCCGGGGTGAGGTTCGCCAGGATCTCGACCGCGCGCTCGAGCTGCGCCGGCGCAAGCGTGAACGGGAGCCTGAGGTGACGCTCGAGCACGCCGGCAGCCGCAAACCGGGGACCCGGCGTGATCTGCAGGTCCTGCTCCCCCGCGGCGATCGCGAGGCTCGTGCTGATCGGCTCCGGGAGCTCGGCCCACAGGAACATTCCGCCGGCCGGCAGCGCGTACCGCCACCGCGGGAGGCGGCGACCGAGCATCTCCCTCAGCACGTCCCGCCGCCGGCGGATCATCGAGCGCCGCTCGACCAGGATCTCGTCGAGTCGCCCGAGAACGTGAGTGGCGACGATCTGCTCGAACAGCGGACCGGACATGTCGCTGGTGGCGCGGGCGGCCACCAAGCGATGGATCATCGCGGGGTCGCAGCGGACCCAGCCGATACGCAGGCCGCCCCACACGGCCTTGCTCAGCGACCCAAGCGTGATCGTGCGCTCGTCGCCGAAGCTCGCGGCGGGCGCCGGCATGTCGACCCCGTCGAGGTTGAGCTCGACGAACGTCTCGTCGATCACGACGACCGTCCTCGTCGGGCGGAGCAAGCGCATCGCGCGCCGGCGCGCGGGCTCGTCGATCAGGGCCCCGGTCGGGTTGTGGAAGTCGGGCATCAGATACGCGAACGACGGCCGATGGCTCCGGGCCACGGCGCGCAGCGCGTCGAGATCCCAGCCCTCGGAGGTCACGGGGACCGGCGCCAGCCGCGCGCCTGCGCCCCGCAGGGCATCGAGCGCGACCGGATAGCTCGGCACCTCGACGAGCACCCACCGCCCGCGCGGAAGCGCCGCCCTGATCGACAGGTCGAGCCCATGCATCGCCCCGTTCGTCACCAGGATCTGCTCGGGTCGCGTGGGCAGCCCGCGCCGTTCGAACCACGCCGCGATCGCCTGGCGCAGCGGCGGCAGTCCCAACGGGTCGTAGCCGTGGTGGTCGAGCCAGCGCGGTAGATCGCGCGCTGCCGCCTGGAACAGCTCCTCGAGTACCGCCGGCGCCGGCAGCGCGGCGATCCGCATGTCGAGACCGGGCCCCCCGACGATCGCGTCGGGAGCCGCCCGGTGGCCGCCCGGCAGCGTGACCCAGCTCCCCGACCCCTGCTGACTCGTTATGTAGCCCTGTTCGCGCAACTGGTTGTATGCACCGGTGACCGTGGCCCGGCTGACGCCCAGCGCGGTCGCGAGGGGCCGCTCGGCGGGCAGCCGGCTGTCGATCGCCACGCGGCCGTCGAGGATCAGCGACCTGAGCGCGGCGGCTAGGCGCTCGCGGCTCGTTCCCTCGCGTCGCCAGGGGCCGAGCAGTTCGGACAGACGGCTGGCCGGAGTGATCGCCACGAGCCACTTCTAGCAAATTGGCCTGTCGCTGCATAGGCCATTGTCTGTCAGACTCGTGCGATGACGCGCATTCGTCCGCCACGCCTACGACGCCTCGTCCAGCTCTACCTGGGCCTCATCCTGTTCGGTGTCAGCAGCGCGATGCTCCTGCTCGCGGGCCTGGGCGTCGATCCATGGGACGTGTTTCACCAGGGTCTCTCGCGGCGGCTCGGCCTCGGCGTGGGGACCTGGGCGATCATTGTGGGCGTTTTCGTGCTGCTCCTGTGGATTCCGCTTCGCCAGCGCCCCGGGTTCGGCACGCTCTCGAACGTCGTCGTCGTCGGCCTCGTGATCGACGTGATGCTCGCCATCGTGTCCCCGGTGCACGGGCTCGCCGCCCAGATTGTGGTGATGCTCGGCGGCGTCGTCCTCAATGGGATCGCCACCGGCCTGTACATCGGGGCCGGCCTCGGCCCGGGCCCGCGCGACGGCCTGATGACCGGACTGGCGGCGCGCGGCCATTCGATCCGGATCGTGCGCACGTCGATCGAGCTCACCGTGCTGGTCACCGGTTGGGTGCTCGGCGGCACCGTCGGGATCGGGACGGTGGTGTACGCGCTCGGGATCGGCCCGATCGCGCACGTGACGATCCCCAGGTTCCGGATCCCCCTGGCCGACGCGCGCTCGGCGCTCGAGCAGGACGCCGGCGAGCTCGCGATGTGAGGGTCTAGGCGCCGGTCGTCAGGAGTCATACCAAGGGAGCGTTGCCCGCAACTCTCGCCGGCTGCCCCTGTTACGTGTAGATACTGAACACGCACGAAGGGAGGCAGCATGCGCAGAATGCGCGTCGCCGCGGCAGCCGTGTTAGTTGTCTGCGGCCTTCTCGTGCTCGCGATCACGTCAGCGAGCCATCCGACGCCGGCTTCGGCCGCGGCCGCCGCGCCGACCGTCACCACGGGGTCGCCGTCGAGCGTCGGCCAGTCGAGTGCCACCGTCGGCGGAACCGTGAACCCGAACGGTCAGTCGACCAGCTACTACTTCAAGTACGGAACGACGACGTCGTACGGGCTTCAGACCACACCCGCCGGCGCCGGCTCCGGCACTGGCGTGGTCGCCGTCCACCAGACGCTGGACGGGCTGAGCCCGAACACCACCTACCACTACCAGCTGGTGGCGACAAGCTCCGCCGGCACGACCAGCGGCTCCGATGAGACGTTAACCACGTCCGCCACGGCCACCAGCCAGACCGTCGTCCTCGGCCACGAGGGCTTCGTCTCCCCCGGCTTTGTCGTGGGCGCCGAGGTCGGTTGCTTCCACGGCACGACCACTTGCGCGGGTCAGCTCACGATGTCCCACGACGGGACGACGATCGCGCAGCGGACCTACTCGATCGCCCCCGACAGCGGCGGTTTCCAGAACATGGAGCTGAACTCGGCCGGTCAGAACGACCTCAAGTCGAACGGCGTGTTCCATCTCCTCCCCGTGACCGTGACGGCCGCGCAGACCGGCGGCCAGACACTGTCATTCGTTATTCACCTTGCCCGTTGGGTGTGGCACTGATTCCTGGGGCCGAGCACTAGTCCGGGTAGAGGCTGAGGACTAGGCCAGGTGAAGGATCTCCTCGAGGCGCTCGAACCCGGTGTCGGGTCGGGCGCCCTCGGGGAGCTCGAAGAACGGCGCCATATCGGTCTGCCAGCGCGCGACCGCATCACCCACCGGGCGGCGCGGACTATTTCGCGGCGGTCAGGCGGGCGCGCTTCGAAGCTCGCCGTCTCGCGCTAAGTGCGGCGGCGGCGCGCCCGCCACCCGAACACGCCGAGCAGCAAGAGCGGCAGCGCGGTGCCGGAGACGACCGCCACCGTACGTACCCTGTCGGTCTTGTGCTGCGCTGGCTTTGCGCTCCTCTTGGCCGGGGGTTTCTGTGCCGGGGGTTTCTTCGCCGGGGTCGCCACCGTGAGCTGGACCTTGGCCACGTTGAAGCCGTACTTGCCCGAGCAGTCGAGGCCCTTAGCGCAGCCGTCGAAATTCGCGGCCCACTTGAGCCACAGCTGGCGGCCGTTGGCGCTGATCCACTGCGACGGGAACCCGGCGCCGTAGCCGTTCGAGGGACCGAACTCGCGGGAGGAGGCGACGAACGAGAACGGCCCCCACGGCGTGGACGATTCGGCGACGACCAGCTCGGCGCCGCCCTTCCACACCGCCGGCACCTTCGAGGAGTAGGAGTAAGTGAACGTCAGCAGGTAACGGTGAATTCCGGCGTCGTAGGTCATCTCGGGATACGTGATGTGCGAGTTCCACTTGAGCACTCCTGTCGCGTCGGCCACGGAGCTCGACCACTGCGGGGCGCCCGCCCCCGCCGTGTACCACTGCCACTTCGAGGGATCGGTGACGTTGGCGAAGCCGGTGTGAACCCGCCCGAGCACCAGGCGCGAGGCGTTGAACTCCCGGTCGGTGCCGATCGCGTACATGTAGCCGTCGGGGTACGCGCCGCCCGGGAAGCCCCCGTCGATGAAGGTCAGGTTGCCTAGAGGGGGCGGGAACGCCTTGGCGGGGAAGCTCCAGGTCTTGCCGTGGTCGGTGGAGTACGCGATCCCGGCCAGGCCGTTGAAGGGTCCGTTGGCGCTCCAGTTCCAGTTCTCCTGCTGGGTGGCGTAGAACACGCCACCGGCCTCGGCGAAGCCGATGCTGTAGAACGGGCCGAGGGGACCGTCGTCGTTGTCGGGATTGCCGCCGACCTGCGCCCACGTGGTCGGCTTCGGCGTCGCAGCGGTCGCGACGCGCTTGAAACGGAGGTTCGGGGGAGCGCCGGAGATCTTGGCAAACGACTGGCGCCAGAAGCCTCCCGCCAGGGGGACGTCGGTGCCGCCGTCGTCCATGAGCACGTAAGTCGACCCGTCGTCGCTCCAAACCGTCGGGAGGATGTCGCCCCACTGGTTCGAGGGCGGGTCGTAGCGCCCGCTGACCCAATGCGCGCCGGTGACGTACCGGCTGGGCGCCAGCGGCGTCGGGTTCGAACGCGTGAGGGGGCCGCCTGGCGGCACGGCCGCCGGGCTGCGACGATTCGTCTGCGCCCCCGCCGACGCCGACGGAATGAGTGCTAATGCGACGACGCCCGCGGCCAGCGCGAGCGTCCTAATACAGGACCAGATCGTTAGGACGATACAAACCGAGTGTCGATTCGGGATAAACCCGTCGTCAGCGCCGGCGGGCTCGAAGCTGGCGGTTCTTGAGGCGGTTGCCACAGACCGCCATGTCGCACCAGTTGCCCTGCTGGTTTCGCGAACGGTCGTAGAACACCCACCGGCAATCGGGATTCGCGCACATCTTGAGCCGCGACCAGCTCCCGTCCTCCTGGGCGCTGCGGATTACCAGGAGGAGGGCGAACAGGCCGTCGCCGACCGTCTCGGCGCGCGCGCACTCGATCCCGAGCGCGCCGCCATCGGCCACGGTCAATCGCGGGCTGTGCTCGGCCGCGAGCGTACGCAGCGCCTCGAGGTCCTCGGCCCGAACGCCGCCGCCGAAACCATTGCCGTCGCCGTCGCCATCGCCATCGCCGTCGCCGGCGGCCTCGAGCAGGCTTCGAAGGCAATCACGGACCTCGCGGGCGACGGCGACGTCGGCGGGGCTCACAGGCCGGTCAGGACCGACCAGGCCGGCAGCGACCAGCCAGTCGCGCGCCGAGTCGGGGTCCGCCAGGCGGTCGACGCCTTGCTCGAGATCGACCGTGTTGAGAAACGCCTGCACCCGAAGCAGCGGCATCGGGGCGGGCTTGGCCTCGTCGGCGTCCGGATACCAGGTGGGCAGATCGGTCACGAGTCGATTCTAGCCATCGTGACCAACAAAATCTCTTGACAGGTCACCGTGACCAGCGTAACATGGTCGGCGGTCATGAGCAGCGTGTGCACAGTCCTTGTGGCGGTTGGCCGGGATGGTCGGGTCGCGGCGGAGCGACCCCGGCTGCGCGACCGTCTGGCGGCCCACTGGCGAGCCCAGAGGCTCGACCGCGAACTGGCTGACGGGGTTCCCCCGGAGGCGAGCGCCGCGCTCGCCCTCCGCGCCCAGCGCCTCACGGAGCCGGATTGGCGGTGGTCGATGGCGGGCGCGCTTCGGCGGGTCCTCCGCGACGCCAACGCGAATCGCGGTCAACGGTTCGGCCGCGTCACCCCCAACGTCCGGGCGGTCAAGTCCGCCAGCGAGGAACTGAGCCGGCTCGCCGACACGCTCGACGACCCCGGCCCCGTGGCAGCGCAGGGCGTCGCGCGGGCATGGCTCCTCCTCACGGACGGGACCGGTCCGCTGTACAACGCCCGCAGCCGCGTGAGCCTATGTGCCGGCGCGGTCCGAGCGGCCCGGGATCTGCGGCCCTGGCCGGCGTGACGAGACCGGCGACCGAGCGCAGCTACTCGGCCACCGGCGGGGGATAGACCTCGGCGACGTACTCGTCGACCTTGTCCGGCGGGAGCCGGCGGGCGATCGCTACGAAGTAGATGATCAGGCTCCAGACGGCGACGGCGGCCAGGCCCCCAACGAGCCCAAGGTCGTCGTTGCCCCCGTGGTCAAGCACGTGCCTGAAGAACCCGATCCCGCCGACGATGCCACCCTTACCGAAGTCACCGAAATAGGAGATCACTAGCATCCCGACCAGGTACGGGATGATCCACACGGCGGCGTCCCAGTCCATCTTCGGCGCCTTCGGATTGAGGTTGAACGCGTACGAGGCGGCGATCAGCGCGTACCCGATGAGCATCGCCACCATCAGCGTCGTGTACGTCTCCCAGCCGGCCCAGTAGATGATCCAACTCGCGCACACGAACGACAGGGGGGCGAGCACGGGCGCCCAGGGCAGGCTGTAGACCCGCTCGAGCTCGGGCTTCTGCTTGCGCAGCGCAGCCAGAGCCAGCGGCGCCGCCGCGTACATCAGCACCGACGCGGCCGTGACGACGCCGACCAGTGCGCTCCAGCTCGGGAACGGCAGCAGGAAGAGCAGGCCGATGATCGACGCAAAGATGACGCCGAATACGGGCACCTTCGTCCGCTGGTTGGTGGTCTCGAATGCCGACGGAACGTAGCCGTTCTTGCTGAGCGCGAAGCTGAGCCGCGCCGAGGAGGTGGTGTAGATCAGTCCCGTCCCGGCCGGCGAGACCACCGCGTCGATCCGGAGCAGGAACGCGAGCAACGACAGCCCGGCGATCTTCGACACGGTGTAGAACGGGCCCGCGTTGAGCGCGACCACCGCGGGATTACTGTTGGCGCTCCCCAGGTTCGTCCACGGGCCGTGTGCGTGCAGGAAGCTGGGGCTGAGCGCGCCGATGAACGCCACCTGGAGCAGGATGTAGATCCCGGCTCCGATCAGGATTGAGAGGATCACCGCTCGCGGGAGGTCGCGACTGGGATTCTTCGCCTCTCCACCCAGCTGGACCGCCTGCTCGAACCCGAGCAAGGCGAACACGATCCCCCCGCTCGGGATCGCGATCAGGATCGACTTGACCGCGGCGCCGTGGACGAAGAACCCACCGCCCTTGCTGAAGTTCGAGCCGTGGAAGTTGGAAACCAGCAGCACGATGATCGTCAGCACCGGGATCGCGACCTTCCACCAGGTGATCGCGTTGTTGGCGCGCGCCAGGAAGCGGATCCCGACCAAGTTGAAGATCACGAAGATCACCATCAGGATGACCGCCGCGATGATGCCGCTGCCCGACAGCGTGTTGGCGGGCAAACCGTTGACCAGGTGGCTGTGGAAGAAGTGGCGCGCCCAGTGCGCCGTCGACAGGTACTGGATCGCGGCCAGGACCTCGATGGGGGCGACCGTGGCGGCCTGGAGGTACGAAGCCCATCCGAACGTCGCGCCGGCGAAGCTTCCGAACGCGTAGTGCGGGAACCGGCTCGTTCCGCCGCTGACCGGGAACAGCCCGCCCAGCTCGGCGTGGACCAACGCGAGCAGGATCACGATGAATGACGCCACGACCCAGCCGATCAGCGCCGACGGGCCGGCGTACGTCGCAGCGACGAGCGCTCCGAACAACCAGCCCGATCCGATGATCGAGCCCTCCGATGCCCACAGCAGTCCTAGGAACCCAACTCCCCGGTCGAGGCCCTCCGCATCAAGCTGAAGCTGCCGCTCCGACTTCGGGGTCGCTACATCAGCCACTTGCCCTCCCCTCGTTAGGACGGAGGGCGATCTTATAGCTGCACTCGGCGTGCGCGCGTCAGCAGCCCCCGTGAACCGGAGTCACCGATTCACGTCGGGTTTCAGGCCCGATACAGAAACTCGAGCTGCCTAACTCGGAGGAGGCTCCGGCGGCGCTCCTCGGGGGTGATAAACGGGACACCCGTCGTGTTCTCGAGCACGCGCCGCTGCACGTAATCGAGCTCTGACCAGAGTGCCTTCACACGGGCGATCCTTCGACTGACTCGCGTTGCTGTCCTCATGTCCGGCTCCTTGGAATCGCGGTTGATCACGACACCAGTGTCGGCTAAGAGCGACAGTCCCACATCGGAAGATTGCCGTCGATCGGGTCGCCACCCCACTTAGTTTCAGAGGGTGCCCCCTTACGGCCTTTACGCCCGCCGTACCGCCTCAGCGACGCGGGCGAACGCGCTTCGGAGCAGGCTCTCCAGGAGCCCCGCGCCGCGCCGGCGGAGGCGCGAGCCGGCCCCGAGTGTGGTCGCGGGCCCTGGCCCGGGCCTGATCCGCGTCGGGACACGGAGGTCCGGCGCTCGGCGGGTCTTCCGGAGGGCGAGGCCGCCGCGGCCCCCCTCCCCCGCCGTCGTCCGCGTCCGGATGATCAGGCGGGGGGTCGCCGCCGCCGAACAGCATTCCCGAGACGATGAACATCGCCGGGAGCGCGAACAGCGGCACGAACATGACCGACCCGCTCGCCAGGCTCATCACCGGCAGCAGCAAAATTCCGATCAGAACGGCGACACGTGTCGGGACGCTCGCTCCGCCCGCGCGCATCGGCCGAGTCTAACGGCGCCGGAAGCCCCGGCGGGGGTATTGATCAACTCTGCGTTGGCTCTGCGCGACGACCCGGCGGGAGGGCGGCGTTACCGGAGGAGTTGTTCGTGTTGTCGGCGGCGAGGTCCCCGACCAGGATGCCGTCGCGGATCTGCCCCATCAGGTCACCGACGGCGCTCGGGGAGTGCGGCAGCAGGATCGTGTTCGTCTTCGCGTTCTCGCCGAGGGCCCGGATCATGTCGGTGTACTGGGTGAGCGCGACGAGCGCCATCGCCTCGCGCATATCGAGACCGTGCTGAGCGATGATCTCGAGCGACTCGTGGAGGCCCTCGGCGATTGCCTTGCGCTCGGCGGCGACGCCCTCGCCTTGGAGGCGCATGGTCTCCCGCTCACCCTCGGCCTTCTTGACCGCCAGCGTCTTCTGGGCATCGCCCTGGGCCGCGGCTGCGATCTGGTTGCGCTGCGACGCGTTGATGTTGTTCATCGCGTCCTTGACGCGCTGGTCGGGCTCGATGTTTGTGATCAGCGCCTTGACGATCTCATACCCGTAGTCCGCCATCTGTCGGTGGAGGGTGTCCTGGATGTGCATCGCGATCGTGTCGGCGTCGGCGTACGCCTCGTCGAGGTCCATGCTCGGAATGTGCGAGCGGACCACGTCGAACGCATAAGACTGGATCTGTTGCTCGGGATTGTCGAGCTTGTAATACGCGTCCTGGACCTGCTGGTCGGCCGGGCCGACCTTGTACTGGACCGCGAGCTTGACCCGGACGAACACGTTGTCCTTGGTCTTGGTCTCGATTTCGGAGTTCAGCTGCTCGACCTGGAGGCTCATCCGCCCGGCGACCCGCTGGACGAACGGCGTCTTGGTTTGCAGCCCCGGGCCGGCGACGCGCACGAACTTCCCGAACCGCTCGACGATCGCCCGCTCCTGCTGTTCAACTGTGAAGAAAAACAACGGCATGTTGCCCCCTTTCCAGGGACCTATCTCCGGCGCTGGCCGATGCTTCCGGCGCTTTTTCTACTTACAGAGAGTGTAGGACGGCTACCGACGTCCCGGGCACACCAAGGTGTCGATTCAAAACCCCTGCGAACCGCCTCCGATCGGGGTGTACCTTCACTTCGTACATGACCGAACAGCCGGGCCCAGCCGAGCTCGTCGGGCGCGAACCCGACCCGCGACTGCTGTCCGAGGATCTCGGGAACCTGCCCGAGGTCGTCGGCCGTCCCGAGACGTTCGTGCCGAGCGGCGCGCGCGGCCGGATCGTGGGCACCGGCGCAACGCTCACCGCGGCCTCGCTCATCATCGGTTCCCTGCTCGTGGTGCTCGGCCTGATCGATGCCATCGCGAGCGGGATCGACGGGCTGAGCATCGCGATTCTCGTCGTGGGAGCGCTGCTCGTCGTCACCCACTGGGGCTGGGTGCACGTCGCCGAGATCACGGCCAACTCGATCGAGGGCCGCGGCAATGCCGTCGTCGAGGATCACCGCCAGCAATGGCTAGCGACGATCGAGCCTTACACGCATTTCGAGATCTACACCCGGGTCGAGGAGGATGGCGCGATCACGATCTACCGCATCGCCCATCGTCCCGTTGCCAGTGGCGAGCGCCGCTTTACGTTCGAGCGCGACACCGAGTTCGAAGAGGTGCACCCCGCCGACGAGCCCGCCGCCGAGGTCGCCGAACGGGCTGAGTTGCTCCGCCGCGACGCCGCGCAGGACACCGAGCGCGAGCGCGAGCGCTATCAGATCGCGGCGGACGCGTACGAAGCCGTGCTCCTCGACGACGCCGACGAGCAGCAGAGGCGCCTCGCTCAGCGTGCCGCCTCCGAGGCGCTGTCGAGCCAGATCAACACGAACCTTCGCGAGCCCCCCCTGATCGAGTAGGGCGCCCGATGAGTGTTACGACAGAGGCGATGCCATATGGCGGCCGTACCGCGTGGGCGAGGAACCTCGCCGCCCCGGTACGGAGCTTCCTGAGCACCGAATCCGGCGGCGCGTTCGTGATGCTGGGCGCGGCGATCGCCGCGTTGGTGTGGGCGAACTCGCCGTGGTGGCACAGCTACGAGACGGTGTGGACGACCGAGCTCTCGATCCACATCGGGAGCACGGGAATCGCCGCCGACCTCCGCACCTGGGTCAACGAAGGGCTGATGACGCTGTTCTTCCTGGTGGTGGGCCTCGAGGCCAAGCGCCAGCTCGATCTCGGGGAGCTCCGCGAACGCCGCCGCCTCGCGATCCCCGTGTTCGGGGCGATCGGCGGCGTGATCGTGCCGATCGCGATCTACCTCGCGTTCAACGCCGGCCGGGCCGGCGGACACGGGTGGGGTGCGGCGATGTCGACCGACACGGCGTTCGCGTTGGCTGCCGTCGCACTTGTGACACCCCGCACCGCCACCCGGATTCGGGTGTTCCTGCTTTCGCTCGCCGTCGCCGATGATCTGATGGCGCTGGTCGTGATCGCGACGGTCTACACGACGCACGTCTCGGTGCTCGCGCTCAGCGTCGCGGTCGCGCTGTTCGCGGTGCTGGTCGCGCTGCGCTATGCCCCGTTTGGACGCGCCGCGATCTCAATCGGCGTGGCGGTGGCGATCTGGGTCGCGATGTTCAAGTCCGGCATCGACCCGGTGATCTCGGGGCTCGCGATCGGGCTCGGCACGAGCGCCTACCCGCCGTCACGCGACGACCTCGAGCGAGCCACGATGCTGACCCGCGAGTTCCGCGAGCAGCCGACGCCCGAGCTCGCGCGCTCGGCGCAACAGAGCCTGCTGTCAGCGATCTCGCCGAACGAGCGGGTCCAGTACGAGCTCCACCCCTGGACCAGCTACGTGATCGTGCCGCTGTTCGCGCTCGCCAACGCCGGCATTCACATGACCTCAAAGCTGCTGAGCGCCGCGGTCGGCTCGCCGATTACCTGGGGAATCCTGCTCGGCTACGTCGTGGGCAAGCCGATCGGCGTGTTCGCCGGCTCCTGGATCTCATCGCGACCGGCGCTGCATGGGCCGCGGTCGCCGATCAGCGAACCGGTGATGCTCACCGCGGGCGCGTGCGCCGGCATCGGCTTCACGGTGTCGCTGCTCGTCTCGAGCCTCGCCTTCCGCGGCATCGAGCTCGACGAGGCGAGGCTCGGGACGCTCTGCACGGTGCTGGTGGCGCCGGCTGTGGCATGGGCCCTGACCCGCATGATCAGGCGGCTCCCCGAAACGCTGCGGGCCCGCCAGGTCGCCCGCACCGCCGAGGACATCCTCGACCTTGCGGTCGACGTCGATCCCGAGTACGACCACATCCGGGGACCCGACGATGCCCCGGTGACGCTGGTCGAGTACGGGGACTTCGAGTGCCCGTACTGCGGCCAGGCCGAGAGCACGATCCGCGAGCTGCTGTCCTCGCACGGGGACGACGTCCGGTACGTGTGGCGCCACCTGCCGCTGAACGACGTCCATCCCAGCGCCCAGATCGCCTCCGAGGCGTCCGAGGCGGCCGCGGCCCAAGGCAAGTTCTGGGAGATGTACGACACCCTCCTCGCCCATCAGGGTGAGCTGACGCCCAAGGATCTCATCCGCTACGCCACCGACCTTGGCCTCGACGTCGATCGCTTCCGGGACGAGTTGCGCACGCGCGCGTATGCCCAGCGGGTCAGCGAGGACGTCGCCAGCGCCGACGAGAGCGGCGTGTCCGGCACCCCAACGTTTTTCATCAACGGCCGGCGCCACTACGGCGTGTACGACATCGACACGCTGACCGAGGCGGTCGGGGCGGCGAAGCGGAGGGCGCGGCAGCTCTCGCTCACGGCCTTGCCGGAGCTCGAGGAAACCCCGAGCTGACCCGCCCAGCCCGCGCGCGCAGCCCCGAACCCCCGCCCCGCCCCCCGCATCGCCCCGCGCGCGCAGCCCCGAATCTCCCGTCCGGCCCCCCGCATCGCCCCGCGCGCGCAGCCCCGAATCCCCCGTCCGGCCCCCGCGCATCGCCCCGCGCCCGCACTAGACAGTTGTGCCCACAACTACCTGCTATCCTTATCCATATGGAACTTGGACTTGCAACCTTTGCCGACCTCGCCTCGGGCGTGTCCCCGGAGCAGCGAATGCGCGACCTCCTCGAGGAGGCGCGGCTCGCTGACGAGCTCGGGCTCGACGTGTTCGCGATCGGCGAGCACCACCGCCCTGACTTCCTCGTATCCGCGCCGGCCGTCCCCCTCGCCGCGATCGCCGCGCGGACCGAACACATCCGCCTCGCGAGCGCCGTCACGGTGCTGAGCTCCGATGATCCCGTGCGCGTGTTCCAGCAGTTCGCCGAGCTCGACCTGATCTCAGGCGGGCGCGCCGAGATATGGGCGGGGCGCGGCTCGTTCATCGAGTCGTTTCCGCTGTTCGGTTATGACCTCGATGACTACGACGAGTTGTTTGCCGAGAAGCTCGACCTCCTCCTGAAGATCCGGGAGTCATCGCACGTCACATGGTCCGGCAAGCATCGCGCACCGCTGAACGACGCCGTTGTGTGGCCGCGGCCGGTGCAGGACCCGCTGCCCGTGTCGGTCGCAGTGGGTGGAACGCCGCAGTCGGTGATCCGCGCCGGCGCCCTCGGGCTGCCGCTGACGCTCGCGATCATCGGCGGGCAGCCCGAGCGGTTCGTGCCGCTCGTCGACCTCTACCGCCAGGCGTTCGAGGCCGCGGGTCACGACCCCGCCGAGGCCAAGGTCGCGATCAACACCCACGCGTTCGTCGGCGAGACCGATGAAGCGGCGAACAGCGCGTTCGCCGCGTCATACCTCGCGATGATGAACCGGATCGGGCGCGAGCGCGGGTGGCCGCCGTCGGGCCGGCCCGAGTATGACGCGCTCCGCTCGCCTCGCGGCGCGCTGGCGGTGGGATCGCCCGAGCAGGTCACCGAGAAGATCCTGTTCGAGCACGAGCTGTTCGCCAACCAGCGGTACGTCGGTCAGATGAGCGTCGGCGCCGTCGCCCACAACGACGTCATGCGGTCGATCGAACTGTTCGGCACGAAGGTGGCCCCGGTCGTTCGCGCCGAGGTCGAGCGCCGCGAATCGGCACCGCGGGCGGCCTGACGCTACGCCACCAGCGCCCGGGCCAGCCTGACGAGGACCATCGCGGGCTCGTACACGACGTGTGCCCGCGTGAAGCGGAGGACGTCGAAGCGGGCGTCTCGGTAGAACAGGTCCTTGTCGCGGTCGGTTTGGAAAGCCATGGGACCACCGTGGAAGCCGTAGCTGTCGAGCTCGACGATCAGTCGCTGCTCGCGCCAGAGGAAGTCCGGCTGGTAAGGACCGAATCGCACGTTCACCTCCGGGACCGGAAGACGTGCGTCGCGAATCAGCTTGAGCATGGCCTTCTCGGCCCGGGAACGGGTGATCGTCATCGCCGACTCGTCGCCCAGAAGCGCCTCCAACCGGGCCACCCCTCGGTGTCCGCGGTGGCGGCTCACCACCGCCTCGAGGTCGTGCTTCTTGATCCGCCGGTTGCCAAGACCCGCGTCGATCAGGCCAGGGACGTCGGACGGCGAGGTGGCCGCGACCTCGAGGCATACCCGCGCCGGCGAGCTCAGCCATAGGCCCTCGTACCGGCGGACCTCGCGCCGATCGATCTCGCGCACCCGATGCACCCGCATGCCGTTGCGCGAGCCAGAGCACCGCCCCACCACTGATACCTCCACGTCCGCCGGCGCCGTCTCGCGGAGACCCCACACGAACGCGGCGGACGCGTGGCTGAGGAAGCTGTGCTTCCCGCAAGCCAGCAGGGCGGCGAGCTCGCGGGCCAAGGGCGGCAGCTCGCCGCAGCCCATCGACAGGACCCCACGGAACACGACGTGGAGCCGGCCCGTCTTCAGCCGGTACGTGACCGCATCGTTTCCGAGTCCGGAACCGTCGAGTTGCTCGGTGGTCAGCAATGTCTTCTGGACCGCGGCGATCCGCGACGCCGCCAGATCTCGCTCGGCCCGCATTCCGGTCATCCCCTCACTCGATCATCCCCGCCGCGCGAGTGAGGCGTTAACCGTGGCGGAGCCGGGTGAATCCGAATTCACCGCCTGTGGGGCGGCGAGTGGTGGTTTAACCGGAATCGGGGTCGCGGTCGCGGTCGGGGTCGGGGTCGCGGTCCGGGTCGGGGTAACGGTCCGGGTCGGGGTAACGGTCCGGGTCGGGGTCACGGTCCGGGTCGGGGTCACGGTCGGGGTCGCCGGCATGGGGCAAGTTTCCGCCCGACTCGCGGGAACACCGCAGATCCGCCCGATTTGTTGCGGAGTCCAGGCAGACCTGGAACGAGCCCGCACCACGCTGCGACGAGCGTGCATGATGCAACCGTGCGCGTAGCGCTGTTCAGCACCTGCCTGGTCGACGCCCTGTTCCCCGACGCCGGCAAGGCGACCGTACGCATCCTCGAGCGGCTCGGCCAGCCGCTCGAGTTCCCGCTCGAGCAGACTTGTTGCGGTCAGATGCATGCCAACAGCGGCTACTTCGAGCCGAAGCTGGTCCGCCGCTACGTGGACGTGTTCGAGGAGTACGACGCGGTGGTCGTCCCCTCCGGCTCGTGCGCCGGCGCGATCCGCCACCAGCACGCGATGATCGCTCGCGCGGCCGGCGACGAATTGCTCGCCAGCCGGGCGGAGACGGTCGGGGCCAGAACCTACGAGCTCTCGGAGTTTCTGATCGACGTGCTGAAGACCGATGACGTCGGCGCCTACTTTCCGCACCGCGTGACCTACCACCCGACGTGTCACTCGCTCCGGATGCTCGGGGTCGGAGACCGCCCCCTCCGCCTCCTGAACAACGTCCGCGGGATCGACCTCGTGACCCTCCCGCGCAACGAGGAGTGCTGCGGCTTCGGCGGCACGTTCTCGATCAAGAACCCCGACGTGTCTGCGGCGATGCTCGCCGACAAGATGGAGTCTGTGATCGAGACCGGTGCCGAGGTGCTGTGCGCCGGCGACCGCTCCTGCCTGATGCACATCGGCGGTGGTCTGGAGCGAATCCGCGCCGGCGTGCGGACGCTTCACCTCGCCGAGGTCCTGGCCAGCACCGAGGAGACAGACGGGAAGTGAGCAGCGGCGACCTGATCTGGGCCGAGGACCCGCCGTTCGCTGACAATGCGAAGCTGGCGGTCGAGGATTCGCAGCTCCGGCGGAACGTCCGCAAGGCCACGGGCGCGATCAGGGAGCGGCGCGCCGGCCTCGTGGCGGAGACGCCCGACTGGCAACAGCTGCGCGAGGCCGGGGCCGCGATCAAGGACGACGTCCTCCACCACCTCGACCAATACCTCGAGGAATTCGAACGCAATGCCACGGCGCGTGGCGCCCACGTCCATTGGGCCCGGGACGCGCAGGAAGCGACCCAAATCGTCACAGCACTGGTGCAACAAACTGGCCACACCGAGGTCATCAAGGTCAAGTCGATGGCCACGCAGGAGATCGGGCTCGTCAACGCGCTCGAGCAGGCCGGGGTCGCCGCGCACGAGACCGACCTCGCGGAGCTGATCATCCAGCTCTCGCACGACCGGCCCAGCCACATCGTGGTCCCGGCGCTCCACCGCAACCGCGCCGAGATCCGCCAGATCTTTCGCGACCACATGCCGGACGCGCCGACCGACCTAACCGACGACCCTCACGCTCTGGCCGAGGCCGCCCGGCTTCATCTCAGACGTCTCTTCCTCAAGACCAAGGTCGCGATCAGCGGCGCGAACTTCGCGATCGCCGAGACCGGCGGACTGCTGGTCGCCGAGTCCGAGGGCAACGGCCGGATGTGCCTGACGCTGCCCGACACGCTGATCAGCGTCGTCGGGATCGAGAAGCTCATCCCTCAGTTCACCGACCTCGAGGTGTTCCTCCAGCTGCTGCCGCGCTCGGCGACCGGCGAGCGCATGAATCCCTACAACTCGATCTGGACGGGCGTCACGCCAAACGACGGACCGCAGTCAGTCCACATCGTCCTCCTCGACAACGGGCGCACGAAAGCGCTGACGGACGAAATAGGACGTCAAGCGCTGCGGTGTATCCGCTGCGCGGCCTGCCTCAACGTCTGCCCGGTGTACGAGCGGACCGGCGGACACGCCTACGGCTCGACCTACCCCGGGCCGATCGGCGCGATCGTGACGCCTCTGATGGTCGGGGTCGAGCACGCCCCCGAGCTGCCGTTCGCGTCCTCCCTGTGCGGCGCCTGCTACGAGGTGTGCCCGGTCAAGATCGACATCCCGACGGTGCTCGTCAAGCTCCGCGCCGACGCGGTCAAGGCCGAGCGCCACAAGCTTCAGGACGCCACGTTCGCCGCCGCGGCAAACGCGATGAGCGGCCGCCGGCGTTGGACGGCCGCGCTGAAGCTCGCCCCGCTCATGCGGTTCATCAGGCACGGGGCGCCCCCACCGCTGTCGGGCTGGACCCGAACCCGGGACCTTCCCGACCCACCGAAACACTCGTTCCGCGAATGGTGGACCCGCCAACACCGATGAACGCTCGCGACGAAGTCCTCGCCCGCGTCCGATCCGCGCTCGGCCCCGGGAGCCGCCCCCAAGCGTCAGACATCCCGCGGAACTACCGCACCTCCACCCAAGAAGGCCTCGACACGTTCCTCGAGCGGCTCGCCCACTACGACGCGCGAGCGATCCGGACGTCCGAGGCCGACGTCGACGCCACCGTCCGGGACACGCTCACACAACGCGAGGCTCACAACGTGATCACGCCCGATGGCATCCCCGATGGCTGGCGGTCACTGAAAACAAATCCTCTAAAAGACAACCCCCCGCTCGACAATGAGGCCCTGGACGGCGCGGACGGCGTGGTCACGACATGCGCGCTCGCGATCGCTCAGACCGGGACGATCGTCCTCGACGGCGGCGCGGGCATGGGCCGGCGCGCGCTCACGCTCCTTCCCGACTATCACCTGTGCGTGGTCCGCGCCGAGCAGATCGTCCCCTCGGTGCCCGAGGCCCTCGCCCGCCTCGATCCAACGCGGCCATTGACGTTCATCTCCGGCCCGTCGGCCACCGTCGACATCGAGATGGTCCGCGTGAAGGGCGTCCACGGGCCGCGGACGCTCGACGTGATCGTCGTGGCGGCCCCGGAATAGACTCGCGGCGGTGCGAACCCAGGTAGGCATCGTCGGGGCCGGTCCCGCGGGGCTCATGCTCGCGATGCTGCTCCACCGCGAGGGCATCGACTGTGTCGTGCTCGAGGCGCGCGATCGGGAGTACGTGGAGAAGCGCGTCCGGGCCGGGCTGCTCGAGCAGAACACCGTGGACCTCCTTCGCGAACTCGGCGTGGCCGACCGCCTGGAGCGCGAAGGCCTCGAGCACAACGGCATCTACCTCCGCTACCACGAGCAGAACCACTACGTCGATATGACCGGGCTGACCGGCCGGCACATCACGATCTACGGCCAGCAGGAGGTCGTGAAAGACCTCACGCAGGCGTTGCTCGACCGCGGCGTCCCGGTCCTGTTCGAGGTCGGCGATGTCGAGCTACACGACATCACGACGGACCAGCCGCGGATCACTTACGAGCATGATGGGCAGGCCGGCGAGCTGACCTGCGACGCGATCGCGGGATGCGACGGCTTCCACGGCGTCAGCCGCCCGACGATCGCCGAGCACCTGACCGAGTACGACTACGTGTACGAGTTCGGCTGGCTCGGGATCCTGGCCGAGGCCCGGCCGGCCACCGACGAGCTCATCTACGCCTGGCATGCGGAGGGCTTCGCCTTGTACACAATGCGCTCCCAGAGGATCAGCCGGCTGTACCTCCAGGTCGACGCCGACGACGACATCGCCAACTGGCCCGACGACCGCATCTGGAGCGCGCTCGGGACGCGCTTGGGCAATGTCAACCAAGGCACGATCTTGGACAAGGGCATCACCCCGATGCGGTCGTTCGTGGCCGAGCCCATGCAGCACGGCCGCCTGTTCCTGGCCGGCGACTCCGCCCACATCGTCCCGCCCACCGGGGCCAAGGGCCTCAACCTGGCCGTCAACGATGCCCGCCTCCTCGCCCCGGCGCTCGCCGAGCTGATCAGAGTCGGCAACTCCGAGCGCGCCGACGGATACACGACCGCCGCCCTACGCCGGGTGTGGCGCGCGCAGGACTTCTCGAACTACATGACCCAGATGCTGCACGACCTCGGGGGCGGCCCGTTCCAGCGCCGGCTCCAGCTCGCCCGCCTGGAGTACGTCGCGCGGTCGGAGGCCGCGGCTCGCAGTCTCGCCGAGAACTACGTCGGCCTACCCGCCGAGCCGGAGTTCTGAGAGCTAGAAGAGCATGAAGATCGCCTATGAACGGGGACTGCACGAGCTCGGCGACGGGCTGTACGCCTACCTTCAGCCCGACGGCGGCTGGGGGTGGAGCAACGCCGGGCTGATCACCGCCGGCGGAACCTCCCTGCTCGTCGACACGCTGTTCGATCTGAAGCTGACGAAGGACATGCTCGACGCGATGGCGCCGGTCACCGAGCGCAGCCCGATCGAGCAGGCGTTCAACACCCACGGGAACGGCGATCACTGGTTCGGCAACTCGCTGCTCCCCGACCGCATTCCGATCATCGCCAGCGCCCGCGCGATCGAGGACATGAAGGCGGCCCCGGCCGCGGCGGTGAATGTGCTGTTCAACGAGCTCGACCTGGGGCCGGAGTTCGAGGCCTTTGCCGCGCGCGCGATGCGCAGGTTCGACTTCGCCTCGGTGATCGAGCGCCTCCCGACCAAATCGTTCGAGGGTCAGCAGGAGCTGTCGGTCGGCGAGCGACAGGTGCGGCTGATCGAGCTCGGGCCGGCGCACACGCTCGGGGACACGATCGCGCACGTGCCCGACGCGGACGTCGTGTTCACCGGCGACCTGCTCTTCATCGAGGGCACGCCGATCATGTGGGACGGCCCGGTGTCCAACTGGCTCGCCGCGTGCGACCGCATCCTCGACCTGCGCGCGCGCGTGATCGTTCCTGGTCACGGTCCGGTGACCGACGAGTCCGGGGTGCGCGACGTCCAGCGCTACCTCACGTATGTGAGCGACGAGTCCCGCAAGCGGTTCGAGGCCGGCATGGACGAGCACGCGGCCGCCGACGACATCGACCTGACCGACTTCCGCGACTGGGGCGACCCCGAGCGGATCGCGGTCAACGTCGCCACCATCTACCGCGAGCTCGACCCCGCCCTCCCGGCGCTCACGCGCCCCGAGCTGTTCGTCCGGATGGCCCAGTGGAGCGCTCGCCACTGAGCGGCACATCATGCGGCTGATCACGCTGGAAGAGCACTACCGGGCGCCGATGCTGAGATCCGTCGGCGGCCTTCCGGAACCGCCGCCGGGCAGCCCGCTGGCGGCGATCCAGGCCAAGCTCGACGACGTCGGCGACCAGCGGCTCGCGGACATGGATGCCGGCGGGATCGACGTCCAGGTGCTGTCGCACGGCGCGCCGGGTACCGAGCAGCTCGAGCCCGAGCCGTCGATCCGTCTGGCGCGCGAGGCGAACGACTATCTCGCGGACGCGGTCGCGGCGCATCCCGACCGCTTCGCCGCGTTCGCCACGCTCCCGACCGCCGCTCCCGGGGCCGCGGCCGACGAGCTCGAACGGGCGACGGGCGAGCTCGGCTTCAAGGGTGCGCTGATAAACGGTCACGTGCAGGGCAAGTTCCTCGATGCGCCTGAGTTCTGGCCGATCTTCGAGCAGGCCGAGCGTCTCGGGGTCCCGATCTACGTGCATCCGACCGTGCCCCCGCCCGCCGTACGGGAGGCTTATTACGCTGGCCTCACGCCGCAGTTCGCCCAGGCCCTGTCGATGGCGGGGTGGGGCTGGCACGTCGATACCGGCCTGCACGGCCTCCGCCTGATCGCCGGCGGCGTGCTCGACGAATACCCGACGCTCCAGATCATCATCGGTCACATGGGCGAGGCGCTGCCGTTCTTCCTGGCGCGCTCGTCGCGTGTCCTCCAGCAGCAGGCGGGGCTGTCGCGCCCGCTCGAGGAGTACATGGCCTCGAACTTCCACTTCACGACCAGCGGGATGTTCAGCTATCCGCCGCTGATCCTGCTGCTCGAGGTGATCGGCGCCGATCGCGTGATGTTCTCGGTCGATTACCCGTACAGCAGCAATTCCGAAGGGCGCGACTTCGTTATGGACGCCCCGATCAGCGACGCCGACCGGGAGAAGATCGCGCACGGCAATGCCGAGCGGCTCCTCGGGCTAGGGTCCGCTCGCTGACACCGGACCTGTCAGGATCATGAGTGCGGGTAGCAACGACGCCAGGAGGTGACTGATGGCGACAGAGGCAGTGGAAGCCAGCAACCGGACGATCTCGCGCGCGGCCGCGCGCGCGGCGGAGCGGTTCGGCGACGAGACGGCGGTCAAGTACAAGCACGATGGCGAGTGGGTCGAGCGGTCGTTCGCCGAGGTCGGTGAGATCGTCGACGAGCTGGCGCTCGGGTTGGTGGGGCTCGGCGTGGAGCCCGGTGATCGCGTCAGCCTGCTGGCGAACACCCGCCCGGAGTGGACGTACGCGAGCCTCGCGATCTCGCGCCTGGGCGCGGTCGTCGTGCCGATCTACCCGACGAACTCGCCGGAGGAGTGCGAGTGGGTGGCGGGCAACTCGCAGTCGCGGGTAGTGATCTGCGAGGACGCCGAGCAGGTTGCGAAGATCGAGCAGGTCAGGGCTGGGCTGGAGCATCTCGAGCACGTCGTCGTGATCGATGCGGGCTCGGGCGACGTCTCGGTGGATGAGCTCCGCGAGCGGGGTCGGGGCGGGGATCTGAGCGAGCTCGAGCGGCGCTGTGAGGCCGTGTCTTCCGAAGACCCGTACACGATCATCTACACCTCGGGCACGACCGGCCCCCCCAAGGGCGTCGTCCTCAGCCACGGCAACTGCTCGTCCGTCGGCTGGATGGTCGAGGAGATCCACTTCATCAACGAGGGCGATCTGTCCTACCTCTACCTGCCGCTCGCCCACGCCTTCGCGCTGACCGTTCAGCTCGCCTCGTTCGACGTCGGCACCGGCATCGTCTACTGGGGCGGCGACCCGCTGCAGATCATCCCCGAGCTGATGGAGGTCAAGGCCACCTACGTGCCGTCGGTTCCGCGGATCTTCGAGAAGCTCTACGCCCTCGCGCTGTCGATGGCCGAGAGCGAGGAGCAGCTCCGGGGCGCGGTCGAGGTCGGCGTCAAGGTCCGGCAGCTGCGCGCTCGCGGCGAGGATGTCCCGGAGGAGCTGAGCGCGGCGTACGATCGGGCCGAGGAGGCCCTGTACGGCAAGGTCCGGCCGCTGTTCGGCGGCAAGCTCGACAAGGCCGTGTCTGGGGCGGCGCCGATCTCGAGCGAGATCCTCGAGTTCTTCTACGCCTGTGGGGTCCCCGTGCTCGAGGGCTGGGGCATGACCGAGACGACCGCCTGCGGTGTCGTCAACACGCTCGATGCGCTGAAGTTCGGGACGGTCGGGCGGGCGATGCCCGGAGTCGAGCTCAAGATCGCCGACGACGGCGAGATCATGATCAAGGGCCCGAACGTCTTCCGCGAATACTGGCGCAACCCCGAAGCGACGCGCGACACCTTCACCGAAGACGGGTGGCTGCTCACCGGCGACCTCGGCTCGCTCGACGACGACGGCTTCCTGACGATCACGGGCCGCAAGAAGGAAATCATCATCACCGCGGGCGGCAAGAACCTGACCCCGTCGAACATCGAGAACGACCTCAAGCAGTCGCGCTGGGTGTCGCATGCGGTCATGTACGGCGACCGGCGGCCGTATCCGGTGGCGCTGATCACGCTCGACGCCGAGGAGATGGGCCCGTGGGCGCGCGAGCGCGGCCTGCCCGAGGACATGGCTTCGCTGGTGGAGTCCGATGAGGTCCGGCAGCTCGTCAAGGACGTCCTCGACCGCGCCAACGCGAAGTACGCGAAGGTCGAGCAGGTCAAGAAGTTCGCGCTGCTCGACCACGACCTCACCCAGGAGAACGGGGAGCTGACGCCCACGTTGAAGCTCAAGCGCAACGTCGTGAACGAGAAGTACGCCGACGTGTTCGAGGGGTTGTATGGCTGAGCAGTCCCGCTCGGTGGGCGGCGCCGTGAGCCTCTGTTACGAGACGTTCGGGAGCGAGGCCGACCCGCCGATGCTGCTGATCATGGGGCTTGGGATGCAGATGCTCGGCTGGCCCGATGAGTTCTGCGAGCAGCTCGCCGAACGCGGCTTCTACGTCGTGCGCTTCGACAACCGCGACGTCGGCCGCTCGACGCGAATCCACGGTCGGCCGCCAACCCCCGGCCAGTTGCTGCGCCGGCGGATCCGACCAGTGCTCTACACGCTCTCCGACATGGCGTCCGACGCCGCCGGGTTGCTCAGAGAGCTCGGTCTGGCCCCTGCGCATATCGTCGGCGTGTCGATGGGGGGGATGATCGCCCAGACGCTCGCCGTCGAGCACCCCGAGTCCGTGCGGTCGCTGGTGTCGATCATGTCGAACACCGGCAATCGGTGGAAGGGCCAGCCGTCGGTCCGCATCTACCCGTACCTCCTGCAGGTCGCGCCAACCGAGCGCGAGCCTTACATCGAGCACATGTCGCGGATGTTCGCGACGATCGGTTCGACGGGCTTGCCCCAGGACACCGCCCGGATCCGCGACATGATGGCCCGAAGCTACGACCGGGGCCACGATCCGGCCGGGTCGGGGCGCCAACTGGGGGCGATCATCGCCTCAGGCGATCGCACCACCGAGCTACACAAGATCACCGCGCCGACGCTCGTGATTCACGGCTCGAAGGACCGGATGGTCGCGCTGTCGGGCGGCAAGGCCACGGCGCAGGCGATCCCCGGAGCTCGGCTGATGGTGATCGACGGGATGGGCCATGACCTGCCCGAGGCGGCCTGGCTGCAGCTCATCCCGGCGATCGCCGACCACGCCCACGCCGCCGACGGAGCGGCCGCCGGGACGCCGCTCAACACGCCTTGACCGACGGTTCGCGCACCCGCCTGCGCGATGGCTCGTCGGTCGAGATCCGGCCGATCGAACCCGAGGATCGCGAGCTGCTGCGCTCCGGCTTCGCCGATCTGTCCGAACGGTCGCGGTACCTGCGGTTCCAGAGCCCACTGACCGAGCTGAGCGACCAGCAGTTGTCCTACCTGACGGTCGTCGATCACCACGATCACGAGGCGCTGCTCGCGGTCGACCCCTCGAGCGGCGATGCCGTCGGGGTCGCGCGGTTCGTGCGGGTCAGCGACGACGTCGCCGAGTGCGCGATCGTCGTCGCCGACGAGTGGCACAACCGCGGCCTGGGTTCCGAGTTGCTCGAGCGCCTCGTCGAGCGGGCCCGCCAGGAGGGCATCGAGCGGTTTACCGCGCTCGTGCTCGCCGACAACGCGGACGCGCTCAGGCTGCTCGAGCGCCTTGGCGACACCGTCCGGCACCGCGAGGGATCGCAGGTCGAGCTCGAGATCGAGCTGCCGGCCCGGCCCGATGCCGGCCCTCAGCTCCGGCTCATCCTGGCCGCCGCCGCGCGCGGGCTGCTCGTCCCGGCGACCACCATGTGGCGGCAGATCGCGGACTTCGTCCACCGCCGTGCGCGGTCCGACGCCGTAGGCGAGCCAGCCAACGTGATCGTCGCGCACGCCTTCACGGCCCGCGACGGCGAGGACGCGCCCGTGCTGACGGTCGCCGCCGAGCTCGCAGCGGCCCGCAGCGCGCACGTCCATCTCGTCGACAGCTACTGGCCGGTGCTGTCCAGCCGCGCGGACGTCGACAAGCGTCTGGCCGCGGCCGCTGACGAGCTCCGCCGGCGCGGGATCAGCGTCACCGCCCACCTGCACGGCGGCGACACCGTCGACGCCGTCATCGACGTGGCCGAGGAAACCGAGGCCGCGCTGATCGTGATCGACCCGCGGGCGGCGAGCCAGATGACGCCGTGGCGCGCCTACTCGCTGCCCGCCCGCGTGTGCGCCCGCGCGCCGTGTGACGTGCTGATCGCCCGCGACGCCGCTTAAACAGAGCGGGCCCGGCGAAAACTCGCCGGGCCGGCCCTCGAAATCAAGCTAACTCGCTTACGCGGCCTCGCTGAGGCCCTCGAGCTCACCGGTCGCCGCGAGACGCCGGAGACCCTGTTCCTCGAGCTGGCGCGCTCGCTCGGCGGTGATCCCGAGCTCCGATCCCGCCTGACGGAGGGTCCGGGGCTCCTCGCCCGCAAGACCGAATCGCAGCCGGATCACGCTCGCCTCGGCGGCGGGGAGCCGCCTCACGGCCTCGTTGACCTTCTGGTCGCGCTCGGTCACGGCCACTTCCTCGAGCGGCTCGGGGCGGTCGCTGGCGAGCAGATCGCCGAGCGCCGTCTCGCCGTCCTCGCTGACGGGCTGGTCCAGGCTGGTCATCGCCCGGCTCAGCTCACGCAGCTCCATGACCTCGTCGAGCTCGAGACCGGCTACGACCGCGATCTCCTCGTCCGTCGGCTCGCGCCCGAGCTTGGTGTTCAGATCGCTCTCGATCTTGCGCACCTTGACCTGACGCTGCGAGACGTGCACCGGGACGCGGATCGTCCGGCCGTGGTTCTGCAGGCCGCGCTGAATGGCCTGCCGGATCCACAGCGTGCCGTACGTCGAGAACTTGAACCCACGCCGCCAGTCGAACTTCTCGACCGCACGGATCAGGCCAAGCATTCCCTCCTGAACCAGGTCGCCCATCTCCAAGCCGTGGCCCTGATAGCGCCGCGCCTGCGAGACGACCAGCCGCAGGTTCGCGTTGATCATCCGCTCCTTGGCCTCGAGGTCACCGCGCTCGATCCTCTTGGCGAGCTCGATCTCCTCGGCCGCCGTCAGCAGCGGATGCTGGCGAGCCTCGCGCATGAACAGCTCGAGCGACTCGAGCGAGCCCGTTGCCCGCTCGATATCGACCGGCCGGGTCTCGACACCCGCCTCGCCGTTATGCGCGCTCCGGCGCCGGTCCTGGCGCCGATTGGCAGCGGTCGACCTGCGCTTCGGAGTGCTCGTCCGAAGGCGCCTGGTGGTTTCGTGGTTGCCGGACCGGGGGGATGGAGTCCGGCGATCTACTTCAAAATTGTCCAATTCAATCCTCTTGTCATCCATAGTTCGATGCCTATCGAATTATAACATTGTTCGACGGTCATCGAACTGATGAGTTTCGTAAGTCTCGCCGCTTAGATTTTCTGCGGCTGAAAGGTAAAGACGCAGAGCAGCCCAGGTTTCTTCTACCCGCTGGGGCGCTCTTCTTCAATACTTCGTTTCGGTGCAAACGTCACACTCCCTTTGACCCGGGGTGGGGGCGGAACGGTTCTGGCTCCGCTCGGCCGAGATGCTGGGAGTCGCCACTCAACCGGGTGCATCGAGCGGCGGAGACGCCGGCGATGAGGCGCCGGCGCGGGCCTCATCGGATATTCGAGCCTTATGCCGCGCGTTTCCCTTCCCGAGCCGCGGGTAGCGCTTCTCGTCGTGAGCGTTGACAGCCTAACTCGTGAGGCCCGCGATGCGTTCAACGGGTATGCCGAACCGCACGAACGACCGCCGTTCCGCACCTACGCGAGCCTTGCGGCCGTGTTGAACACGGGCTTCGCCGGCGCGCTGGCGGCCGCCAAGCGGTCCGGCCGCCTGCCCGAGACCGTCTCGACGCGCGATGTTGTCCTGATCGGGGTCGCCAGCCACAAGCTGTCGCGGCTCGTTGCCAAGGACAAGGTTACGGCCTTCCTGCGCGCCCCCTTCACCGAATACCAGGGCCGCGGCGGGCCGGCCGAGGTCGAGGAGCGAGCCCGCGGCGAAGGCGTCCGCCGGGCGGTCGGCGAGCTGCTCACCTGCCCCTACTGCCTCGGGCTGTGGGCGACCGGCGCCTTCCACGCCGGGCTGATGTTCGCGCCCCGGGTGACGCGAGTTACCGCCTCCACGCTGACCGCGCTGACGTTGTCCGATTTCCTCCAGATCGCCTACAAGGCGGCGGAGGAACGCGGCCTCGGCGCGTCGTAAGCCCCGGTTGCCGGCGCCCCAGGGCACAGAACCCGCCAAACCCCCGCCGGGCCGTCGACCCCGGCGACATAAGCGCCTCCACGGCGCTCATGTCGCCAGATCGTCTGGCGAATCGGCGCTCTGGCGAGAAATGCACCGCCGCGCGCCATGAACAAGGCCTTGTACAGGTGGATCCACAGACGCGGGAACCGCCGGCTGCTGGATGATGGGCCGCCTACGGCGGCGTCCATGGGGCCATGCGGGCCCGTCCGGACGGGATCGCCGGGCGGCGCCGGCCCCGCTCCGCACTGATCCCTGGCGCACGAGGCCTGCCGCGCCACATCCAACGCTGGCGAGGCCCATTCCCGCCCACCGCGAGCGCCTGCCCCCGCCGCCGCCAACCAGCAGCCCCGCGCCCCGCGGACGGCACGCGACCCGCCTCCGCCCTACTCTTGCCGACCATGCGCTACGTAGTCGTCGGAGGCGGAATCCTTGGCCTGGCCACCGCCCGCCAGCTCGCCGCATCGTCCCCGGACGCGGATATCGTCGTCCTCGAGCGCGAGGACGGCCTCGCCCGCCACCAGACCTCGCACAACAGCGGCGTTGTCCACGCATGCATCTACTACGCCCCGGGCTCGCTCAAGGCGAGGCTTTGCCGGCGCGGGCTCGCCCTTATGCGCGACTACTGCGCCCAGCACGGGCTGCCGTACGACGCGTGCGGGAAGCTGGTCGTGGCCAAGGACGACAGCGAGGTCGAGCCGCTCCGCCGCCTATCCGAGCGCGCTACCGAGAACGGCGTCCCGGGACTCAGGTGGCTCGAATCGGGCGAACTCACGGCGATCGAGCCGAACGTGCGGGGCGTCGCCGCGCTGCACTCGCCTGAGACGGCCATCGCCGACTTCGCCGCGGTCGCGAAGGCGTTCGCCGCCGAGGTCGCGGCCGCCGGCGGGGAGATCAGAACGAGCGCCCCGGTGGCGCGGGTAAAGCAGGACGGCCGCCATCCGATCGTCGAGCTCGCAGACGGCTCGACCGTCCAGGGCGACCGCGTGATCGTGTGCGCCGGCCTCCAGGCGGATCGCCTCGCGCTCGCTTCGGGCGAGCCCGCCGAGCCCCGGATCGTCCCGTTCCGCGGCGAGTACTGGCAGCTGCGCCCGGACCGGTCGCACCTCGTCCGCGGATTGATCTACCCCGTACCCGACCCCGCGCTGCCGTTCCTCGGGGTCCACTTGACGCGCAAGATCGACGGCACCGTCGTGCTTGGCCCGAACGCGATCCTCTCAACCGCGCGCGATGCCTACGAGCGCCGGCGATTCGACCTGCGCGACACCTACGACGCGATCCGTTGGCCGGGGACCTTCCGCATGCTCCGACGCCATTGGCGCGCGGGGGTCGGCGAGCTCAAACGCTCCGCGTCCAAGCGGGTGTTCGTGAGCGAGGTCGCGGAGTACGTGCCCGCGGTGCTGGTCGACGACGTCCTGCCGGCGCCCGCCGGCGTGCGGGCCCAGGCGATCGATCGCGACGGGTCGCTGGTCGACGACTTCCGCCTCGGCGTCAACGGCAATGTGGCCTGGGTACGGAACGCCCCGTCCCCCGCCGCCACGTCGAGCCTCGCGATCGCGGAAGAGCTCCTCGAGCGCGCGGCCTGACGCCCGGGACCGCGCCTATCTGACGCCGGGACCGCGCCTATCTGACGCCGGGACCGCGCCGACCGCAGCCCAAACCCGTACTTCCCCGCAGATCCCCCGGGGAACTACTGCTAACGCTTTCGGCCGACTACGACGATAAGGGACTATGTTCGCGCACAACCAGGCGCTCTCCCGGGCCAGCCACGAGCTCAGGACGCCGCTCAACGCGATCCTCGGCTTCGGACAGCTCCTCGCGCTCGACGAGCTCAACGAGTCCCAGCGCCACAGCGTCGATCAGATCATGGCCGGCGGCCGCCACCTGCTGGGGCTGATCGAGGACCTGCTCGATGTCTCGCGGCTCGAGTCGCAGGGCCTCGAGCTGCGTGCGGTCGAGCTCAGCGCCGAGATCGAGGATGCGGTCTCGCTGTGCGGGCCGTTGGCGGCTGAGGCCTCCCTGACCGTCACCGTCGACGCCGGCGATAAGCCCCTGTGGGCGCTGGCCGACGCTCGCCGGCTCAAGCAGGTCCTGCTCAACCTGATCTCGAACGCAATCAAGTACAACCGCCCCGGCGGCTGGATCACCATCCGCGCCCGCCCGGATAGCGAGGGCGTCCGACTCGACGTGGTCGACTCGGGCGTGGGAATGACCTACCAGCAGCTCACGCGCCTGTTCGCGCCGTTCGAGCGCCTCGATGCCCCATCTCGCGGCATCGAGGGCAACGGGCTCGGGCTCGCGGTCTCCAAGACTCTGGTCGAGGCGATGGACGGCTGGATCGACGTCGCGTCGACGCCCGGCACGGGCTCCGTGTTCAGCGTGCGGCTGCTCGCCGCCGTGCCCGTAGGGGCCGCGGCGGACGCGGCCACACGCGCTCCGGCCCTCGCCCACGCGGCCTGATAGCCCGCCCGTCCGACCACACGGCACGCGTCGCCGGACCGGCGGCTACGCTGGCTACCGTGACCCGGTGGGCGACCGTGTTGGGTAGGGCCACCGCGTTCATCCTGCCCGTGTGCCTGTTCCTCGCCGCCTGCGGCGGGTCGACCCATCGCCGGGCCATTCGCCACCAAGTCGTCGTCGCCGGCACCCTCATCTCCACCGGCGGCCGGTACCGGTGGCTGGTCAAGACCGAGGGCGCCCAGCCCACCGTCGCCGCCGAGAACCGCCACGCGGGCACGATGGCCTGGCGCCTGCCGGGCCCGCGGGCGCAGGTGGGAGGCATCGCGCGGGGCGACGTGATCGGATACGTCGCCAAGCAGACGGTCCCTGTCGGCCAGACCGAGCGGATCTACGTGAGCGCGCCGGGATCGCGCACGGCCGTGATCCGGATCTTCCGGATTGGCTGGTACGGCGGAAAGGGCGGCCGCGAGGTGCTGGTCTCCCGGCCACTCAAACTCGTCACCCAGCCTCCGTGCGCGCACAGCTTCATCACCGGCCTGACCCAGTGCGCCTGGCACCCGACCCTGACGTTCGTCATTCCCTCGGCGCTCCCGACCGGCATCTACATCGCGAAGCTCTCGGCACGGACGGGCGAGAGCGACTGCCTGTTCGTCGTGCTCGCGGCGCGTTCGCAGCCGCTGATCGCGCAGCTCCCGACCTCGACCTACGAGGCCTACAACGCCTGGGGCGGGGACAGCCTGTATCCGGGTGGCGCCGACCGGGTGCGGATCACGGGCACCAACCAGGGCGTCGAGGTCTCCTACCAGCGTCCCTACGACAGCGTCACCGGCGCCGGCCAGTTCTTCGCCCGCGATGTCGCGATGATCCGCTTCCTCGAGCGGTACGGGTACCCGGTCTCCTACACGACGAGCGAGTCGGTGGACGCCGATCCGGGCCAGCTCGCCGGCCACAAGGCGCTCATCGACTTCGGGCACTCCGAGTACTGGTCCGCTCGGCAGGCAACGGCGTTCGCGCACGCCCGCGACTCCGGGACGAGCCTCCTGTTCCTCGGCTCGGACACGCTTGCGTGGCGGGTCCGGTACGCCCGCGCTTCGCGCGGTGCCGGGGACCGTGGCGCCCCGGACCAGACGATCATCGCGTACAAGCAGTTCGCCGCCCTCGATCCCGATCGCGCTCAGCCGGCGGGCGCGTTCCCCGATGGTGGCGCATCGCTCACCGGGTCCGCCTACCTCGGGTGCATCACGCCTCGACTGCGGGAGCTCGGGCCGCCGACCTACTACTACTACCGGTGGCGCCCGGCGCCCGGCCTGCGCCCGTTCTGGCTGTACGCCCACACGCGCATGACGCCCGCGACCAAGGTGTTCGGGATCGTCGGCTACGAGCTCGACACGACCACGGCCGCGAGCCCGCCCGACACGCAGGTGGTCGGGGCCGGCGGTGCCCCGTGCATGGGCGTCGAGGCGGGCGAGCCGCGTCCGGGGCGCGGCGACGACCTCGCGCAGACCACGCTCTACACGGAGCCGTCAGGGGCGATCGTGTTCAACACCGGAACGCTCGGCTGGGAGCTCGGCCTCGAGCCCGTACCGAGCGCTTCGCCCGACGCGCCGCGCAAGCCGAATCCGTTCGTGGTCGCGATGACGCGCAACCTGCTCGCGCACGTGCTCGCGATCCGCCCGCGCTGACCCGGTCACCGACCCGGCAGGTGATATATGTCGAGCGTTCCGCTCGTCGAGTAATCGTTGGCGTTGCCGACCGGCAGGATCACCCGGCCGCCGACCACGATTGGGCTGTTCCAGTGGCCGCTGCCGGCCGGGAACGACGCCAGCCGCCGACCCGTCGTCGGCGCGTACACGTCGAGCGCTCCACCGGGGTCGTACACATACAGCAGGCCGCCGGCGATCACCGGGCTGGTGCCGCCGTTCCCGGAGCGCCACGCCACCGACAGCCGCGGGCTCGCGCCGCTACCGCCGAGCACGTAGGCCCACGTGCCCGAGCCGTCTCCGACGAACAGCCAGATCCGGCCGTTGTGGCTCCACACGGCGGGGGCCGTGTACACCTGGTCGCCGCCCGGCGACGACAGCTCCTGGATCTGCCCGCCCAGGCGCGGGCCGGGCCCGCCCGTGGTCCCATCGAGGCGGTCGAGATCGAGCAGGTCGAGCACGCCGGCCTTGCCGCCCTGGACCGCGAGACGACGGCCGTCGAAGACCGGCAGGACCGCCGGCGAGGTGCTTCCCAGGTCGAGGTCGTCGGAGTTCAGCCGCGTTTGATCCACCGGCGTCCAGTTGTGGAGGAGCGTGCTGCCGTCGGGGCTGAGCTCGAGCACGCTGTCGCCCCAGTCGGTCGAGCCGTTGAACGGTGCATTCCCAGTGGCGAACAGAATCCGGCCGGTGCCCGGCTCGATCACCGGTGCATTGCGCCCCCAGATCGCGGAGTCGCTGGCCGGACACGACTTCGGCGGATCGATTAACCCATGCCGGTCCGAGCACAGCGAGTTCCACACTGCCGTCATCCGCCCGCTGGAGAGCGCGATCGTGACCACGTGACCCTGATAGGGCGGGGCGTCCCCGATGTAGCCGTCGGTGACGACGATCAGCGATCCCCCGCTGATGTTCAGCGGCGAAGCGATCTTCTCGTGGGTCGGGTCGAAGGTGACGCGGACGGGCCAGCCGCCGGCGCGCACCTCGCGCCCGGTCGCGAGCGTCAGCTTGTGGATCCGACCATCCGGCGAGGCCGCGTAGACGAACTTGCGATCGGGGTCGGCGATCGGCGTCGAGGTGGTGATCTGTGGGCTTCCCTCGTAGGACCGGATATCGCCGGGCGTGAACTCCCACAGGCGCTTGCCGCTGCCCGGATCCAGGGCCACCGTCCGTCCGTACGTGGTCGTCATGACGATCACGTCGCGCTTGCGCCCACGCACTGTCACGCCTGCGAGCTCGATCGCAGACGAGTCGACGGTTCCCGGGAGCCTGACCGTCCGCCGCTGAAGCGAATGCACGTTGCGAGCGGTGATGCCGGTGGCGGCCGGCCCGACCCCATCGCGCTGGGCGTCGTAGTTGAACCGAAGCCAGTCCGACTCCGGAATCTTGGCCCGGGGAGCTCGTCCGGCCTGCGCGGTCGCGCTCGAATACTCGCTCGAGGAGTCAGGACCCGGACCGACGATGGCCGGCCCGCTGCCACCACATCCTGCGAGGAGCGCCACGCTCAACGCCGCGGCGCCCCAAAACCCGGCGCCGCGTCTCACGGCACCGACTGCCCGCTCCCCGGAAGGAGATTGTCCGCGGCGCTGCCGGCCGCCTGGACCACCTGGGTCGCGACCGGTCCGACCGGAGCAGGAACTTGCTGCGTCACGCTGGTAACCACGGTAACAACCGTGTCGACGGGCGTGGTCCGCGGTGGCGGGCTCGGTTGCGGCGCCGGCGGAACCGGAGCCGGCGCCGGGGTCGGCGCGGGCGCAGGAGCCGGTCCCCGCCCCGGAGCGGACCCCTGACCTCCAGACGAACCGCCAGCGCCAGAGCCCTCGGTCACCGGGCGGACCGTCCCGCCGACAGGAGCGATCGCGCCACCGCCGGCACCCACCCCGCGATGGGTCGCGGCCGGAACGGTGCGGCTCGCCGGCCCCCTGGCCGGCGCCGGCCGCCGCGCAGCCGCCGGAACGACAGCCGGGATCACCGGAAGCGAGGCCGTCGTGACCACACGGCCGACGCCACGGGCACCGCCGGACGATCCGCCCGCACCAGACGGCACCCCCACCAGCGACGGACCCGCGAACAACTGCCCGAGCACCCCGACCCCGCTGAAGGCTCCACCGAGCGCCAGCACCAGCAGGGCAGCGAACATCGCGAACGGAACGATCAAGGCAGCCGTCGAGGCACCGAGCAGCTGGCGCCTCCACACCCTCGCAAGACTCATGGCCCGCATGGTACCCGCGCAACTGTGTACACAAGCGCGGCTGGAAGGCCGGTGGCGCGGGTACGATCACGCCGGGCTTCCGCAGCCCAACGTCCACGATATGCAGCGCCTTTCCATCGCCCGCTCGCTGCGCTTGGCGCTCATCGCGCTGACGCTCGCCCTTGCCGTGATCGCCGCGCTCGGCGTCGCAAGCCTCTACAACTCGCGCCAGAGCTACGAGAACAAACTCCAGCAAACATCAGCGCTCGCCACCGCCACCGCCAACCTCACCAGCGCCGGGATCGCGGAGGAGGAAGTTCTCCGCGATGCGCGCGGACCGCAAGCCGCCGCCACCCGCCGCCAGGTCACGGCCGCCTTCGAGTCCGCGGCGCACACCGCCGGCACCCTCGCCAACGGCGACCCGATCAGCGAGCGCCTCGTCCGACAGCAGATCGCCTCGCAGAACCAGGCCCGGAACCTCGCGCTCTCGGGCCGCCTTCCGGCCGCCACCGCCGTCACCGGGCCGCTCGCGCACGCCGGAGCACTCGCCACCCAACTCCAGCAACGCCAGCTGACCCGCCAGGCCGAGGCCCGCAGCCAGGCGCGGTCTGCCTCGCGCCGCGCCCTGCTCCTGATCATCATCGCCGGCGCGCTCGCCCTGATCGGCGCGCTCGCCCTGATCACTGTGCTCGTCCGGTCGATGCGCGCGCCGCTGGACGAGCTCGTCCAGGCCACCCAGAGCCTCGCCGAGGGCAAGCTCGAGCAGCGCGTCACCCCGTCGGGACCGCGCGAGCTCCAGGATCTCGGCGGCGCCTTCAACGCGATGGGCGCGGATCTCGCCACCGCCCAGCGCCGGATCGAGGAGGAACGCCACCGCCTGGCCGTCACGATCGAGAGCCTCGGCGACGCCCTGATCGTCACCGAGCCCGGTTCGAGCACGATCGCGACGGTCAACCCCCGCGCCGCCGATCTCGTCCCGGAGCTGACCGTCGGGAGCCAGGTCGACGGCGAGGCCAGCCCCCTGCCCCCCGAGCAGTCTGCGCTCCGGCGCGAGGTGCTGATCGAGCACCGGGGACGCTCGCTCGCGGTCACCGCCGCGAACCTGGGGAACGAGAACCAGGGCGTCGTGTGGACGGTGCGAGACATGAGCGAGCGCGCCCGGCTCGAGCGCGCCAAGAGCGAGTTCGTGGCCACCGCCTCGCACGAGCTCCGCAGCCCGCTGACCTCGATCAAGGGCTTCGTCGAGCTCCTCCAGCGCTCGCCCGAGAGCATGTCCGAGCGCCAGCGCGAGTTCGTCGAGATCATCCTCAAGTCGACCGATCGGCTGGTCGAGCTCGTCAACGACCTGCTCGACGTGGCGCGGATCGAGGCAGACCACGTCGAGATCAACCGCCGCCCGATCGACGTCGGCGAGGTCGTCCACGAGGTCGTCGAGCTGATGGAGCCGCGCGTCCGGGAGAAGGACCAGCACCTGACGTCGTACGTCGCTCCCACCCTGCCCTCGGCCCTCGCCGACCCGGGGCGCGTCCGCCAGATCATCGCCAACCTGCTGACGAACGCGCACCTATACACGCCCGCGGGCGGCAACATCCACGTCGGCGTCGAGCCCGATCGGGCATGGGTGCAGATCGTCGTGGCGGACTCCGGCGTGGGGATGACCGAGGAAGAAGCCGCGCATATCTTCGATCGCTTCTACCGCGCCGGCAACCGCGCCGGATCGAATCCCGGAACCGGTCTCGGGCTGTCGATCGTCAAGTCGCTCGTCGACCTGCATTTCGGGCAGATCAGCGTGGAGAGCGAGCCCGGCCTCGGCAGCACGTTCAAGGTGCGGCTCCCCGCCGCCGTCCCCGGGTTCGACTCGCAGGCCACGCTCGAGTCGATCCGGGGCCGGAACGTGCTCGTGGTCGACGACGAGCGCGAGATCGCCGAGCTGATCGCCAGCCAGCTCGCCACGCTCGACATCCAGAGCACGATCGTGCTCGATGGCGAGGAGGCGCTCGAGCGGCTGCGCTCGGGCCACTTCGACGCGATGACGCTGGACATCCTGATGCCGGGCATGGACGGCTTCGAGGTGCTGCACAAGGTCCGCGCCGACCGTGAGCTGTCGACGACGCCGATCGTGTGCGTGTCGGTGTTCTCGGGCCGCCAGGAGCTGGCCGGCGAGTGGGTCGTGGCCAAGCCGATCGACGCCGATGAGCTGCGGGCCGTGCTCGGCGCCGCGGTCAGCGCCGGCCGCTCGCGGGTGCTGGTGGTCGGGCGCGAGGAGCTCCAGACGACGCTGGAGCCCGCCCTCGACGACCTCGGTATCGAGTTCCAGTGGGAGGTGACCGGCGCAGCCGCGGCGCGCGTCTGCCGCGAGCGCCGGTTCGAGGTCGCGCTCGTGGACGTCGGCATCCGCAATCCGCAGATGGTGATCCAGGCGCTCGACCTCCGCGGCCGGCGCGTGCGGCGCGCGGTGATCCTGATGTCCGACGGCGAGACGCCGACGCCCGCCGGCGTCGGCAAGCTCGGGATGGAGGTTGTCCCGGCCGAGTACGCGGCGTCGGCCGTGCTTGCCGCGCTGCGCGGCGAGCGGTAGTTTTCCCCAGCCGGGGTAGGCTTGCGGCCAGGACGGGTCGGTTGATGCTGCACGAGTTGACATCGGTACGCTGGAATTAATGGCGGTCCAGAGCGAGATCGGACTGATCGACGAGCTCGTGCGGTTGCGCGCCGAGCTCCAGCGTCGCGAGCGCGAAGCCGCCGACAAGGAGCTCCAGCTCCAGCGCTACGCGGCCGACCTGCGCGAGACTTTCAAGCAGGAGCGGGCGCGCGCGCAGGAGCTTCGCCGCTCGTACATGGCCACCGTTCGGGCGCTGTCGAACGCCGTCGAAGCCCGCGACGCCTACACCGGCAAGCACGCCGAGCGGGTCGCCGCCTACGGCCTCGTGATCGCGCGCAAGTTCACGCCCGAGCTCGAGATCACGCCCGAGCTCGAGTTCGGCTACCTCCTCCACGATGTCGGCAAGGTCGCGATCCCGGACGCGATCCTGTACAAGCCGGGCCCCCTCAGCGACGAAGAGCGCGCGCTGATGTCCCGGCATCCGGTGATCGGCGCCGAGATCGTCAGCGGCATCGAGTTCCTGACGGACGCCGCCGAGGTCGTGCGCTCGCACCACGAGCGCTGGGACGGCACCGGCTACCCGGACAAGCTCGCCGGTGAGGACATCCCGCTGGCCGCGCGCGCGTTCTCGGTCGCCGACGTGCTCGATGCGCTCACCACCGACCGCCCCTACCGCCCGGCCTCCTCGATGGGTTACGCGCGCTCGGTGATCACCGCCGGGAGTGGAACGCAGTTCGATCCGCGGGTCATCGACGCGTTCAACTCGATCGACGACGACGTCTTCGAACGGATCGCCTCCGAGATTCGATGACCTCGGATTCGCGGAAAGCACCCGGACACGGAGTGCTGATCGTCGATGACGACCAATTCATCCGCAAGCTGATCGCCACCACGCTCGAGGACGTCGCCGAGTTCGACCTCCACGAGGCGGCCGACGGGGTCGAGGCGATCGAGGTCGCCCGCCAGACCAGACCCACGCTCGTGTTCCTCGACGTCGACATGCCGCGCCTGAACGGCATCGAGGCCTGCCGCCAGCTCCGAGCCGACGACTCCTCGGGCGAGCTCACGATCGTCATGCTGACCGCGGCCTCTGGCGACAACGTCGAGTCCGACGCCGAGCAGGCCGGCGCCGACCTGTTCCTGACCAAGCCGTTCAGCCCACTCGACCTGCTCCGCCTGGTCGATCAGCTCGGCGAGCGCGGCGCTCGCTAACCGGTCGCGGGCGCGGGTGCCACACTCCACAGGATGACGCGTCGCGCCTGGGTGGCGTTCGCGGCGGCCTCGCTCATCTGGGGCGTGCCGTATCTGTTCATCAAGATCGCCGTCGACCACGGCGTCACGCCCCCCGTGCTCGCCTGGGGCCGGGTGACGCTCGGTGCGCTGGTGCTGCTGGCGCTGGCCTGGCGGGCTGGCACACTCCCGAGCGTCCGCAGACACTGGCGCGGGCTGCTCGCCTTCGCCATCGCCGAGATCGCGATCCCATTCCCGATGCTCGCGATCGGCGAGCAACGCGTGCCCTCGTCGCTCGCGGCGATCATGGTCGCCTCCGTGCCGCTGATCGGGGCGCTGCTGGCGATGCGCTTCGACCATTCCGAGCGTCCCACGCCCGTTCGCGCGCTCGGCCTGGCGATCGGATTCGGCGGCGTGATCGCGCTGGTCGGCCTCGACGTCGCCGGCCACAAGGGCGAGCTGCTCGGGATCGGGGCGATCATGGTGACGGCCATCGGCTACGCGATCGGGCCGATGGTGATCAAGCACCGCCTCTCAGGCCTCGACCCCCGCGCCACGATGGGCGCGAGCCTCGCGATCGCATCGCTGGTGCTGCTTCCGTGGGCGGTGCTCGACCTCCCCGCCCACGTGCCGTCAGCCGGCGGGATCGCCTCGGTGGTCGTGCTCGGGCTGGTGTGCACCGCGGCTGCCTTCGTCGTCTACGCGATCCTGATCGCCGAGGCGGGCACCAGCCGCGCCACCGTGATCACCTACGTCAACCCCGTGGTCGCGGTCGCGCTCGGCGTCCTGCTCCTGGGCGAGCAGCCCGGCGCCGGCGCGATCGCCGGCCTGCTCCTGATCCTCGCCGGCGGGTGGCTGGCGACCGACGGCCGCCTCCCGCCCGGGCTCGCGCGCGTGGTCGCGCGCCGCCCCCGGCCAAAGTCCACACTCGACACGGCCCAGGCGTCGAAAACCGAGTTGACGGCCGTATAGCGGCCCAAAGTCCACACTCGGCCGGCGTGACAAGCCGAGTGCTCAGTTAGGCCGGTGATGGGCCTCGCTGCGCTCGGCGTCCGTGGGGCCGTTCCGCCGGACATCCGTGCCCGGCGGGCCGCCGCGTCCCACGCACGGTACCGCCTGACGTGCCGCACGCGTTATACGACACTGCCCCATCTCCAGGTGCCCGCCGTTTAGCCGTCCGCCCGCGGATGCCCGGCGGCCCGACGCGACAACGCCGCGCGGCACGGACGCCGCGCACCGGCGGTCGCGGCCACGGCCACGCTCGGCATCCATGCCTCGCAAGCGGGGCCTGCCGCGCCGCGTCCGACGGACGCAGCCCGGCCCAGAAAACCCCTAACCGATCTTGATCAGGATGATCGTGTTGATCACGAACGCGATCGCGAACCCGACCGTCCACCGGTTCAGGTTCCGCTCGACGAGCGAGCCGCCGCCGAACGGGCCGGCGCCGGTCCCCACCCCGAACGCGCCCGAGAGCCCGGAGTCCTTGCCCGAGTGCATCAGGATCAGGAACACGAGGACCACGCAGATGATGACCTGGACGAAGCCGAGAACCGTGCTCATTGCGGGTCGATGGTAGCGCGGTCGATGCCGTGCAGGATCTCGATCGCCTCGGCTCTGAGTGATCGGTCGAGCTCCTCGTAGTCGGCGTCGGACAGCTTGCCGGTGCGGTGATCGAGCTCGGCGTCGCGCAGCTCGCGGTACTTGGCCTCGCGCGCGGCCTCAAGGTCGGGGAGAGCCGTCGCGCCGCCCTCGGTGGCGGCGCCGGGGCGGCGAAGCGGCGCGGTCACGAACACCACCACCGCAAACAAGATCGCGAATATGACCAGGAATTCCATGCTCAGACCGGCTCGCGGACGGGAACTCGGGGCCCGCCCGCCGGCGGGGCCGGCCGTGCGGGCGCGGACGCCACCTTGACGCGCCGGCGGGCGAACGACGGCACCGGCCACAGCGCGATCAGGCCGCCGCCGCCGATGATCAGGGCGCCCAGCCAGATCCACGTCACGAGCGGATCGACGATCAGCAGGAACTCCGTCGGCCACGGATGGGTCACGAACCGCCGCGCGATCTCGGTCACCGCGAGGTCGCGCTCGGCCCACAGCGAGTTCATCAGCTGCTGTCCCTGGGCCGGCGGCAGCTTCGCCGCCTTGGTCATGACCTGGGGCGCGTACGCCGCGAACACGTTGTTGCCCTGGTTGATGAGCGTCGCCAGGTGCGTGGGGTCGACGTTGATGACCGTCCAGATGTCCCGGCGCAGGCCGGCGTCGAGTCCGACCGCGCTGTCGGAGTTGGCGGTGTCGAAGAATTTGCCAACCAGTCCGTCGGCGGGGTTCTGCGACGGATAGAAGTTGCGCGTGGTCGTGACGGTGGTCACGTGCTTCCCGCCCTTCGACACGTTCAGCACTGCGCCGAACGCGATCTTCTGATCGGTCACCGACGCGGTCGGGCGCACGTACCGGATCGTGTAGCCGTCGACGCTGGCCTTCTGGCCCGGCGAGAGGATCACGTCCTGGGAGTGCTGGAACGAGGACGACGCCGCGACGCCGACGAGCAGCACGGCTAGCCCGGCGTGGACGATGTAGCCGCCGTACCGTCGGCGGTTCCGGCGGATCAGCCCGACGAGCGCGAGCGGCACCGGGTCTTGGGTCATCGCCCGGCGGGCCGCGACGCCGCGCGCCAGTTCCTGGCCGACGGACGTCAGCACGAACCCGGCGAGCGCGAACATGATCAGCGCGAACGGCCGTGAGCTCGGGCCGCCCGGCCAGAACAGCAGGACGAAGAACGTGATCAGACCCGCTGCGACGGGAAGCGCGAAGTTACGGCGCAGGTTCGCGGCGGTCACCCGCCGCCACGCGATGATCGGCCCGATCCCGGACAGCAGCACCAGGATCAGCGCCAGCGGCACGATGAACGGCCGGAACGCCGGCGGCCCGACCGACACCTTGGTCCCGGTCAGCGCCTCCGAGATCAGCGGGAAGAACGTGATCCAGAAGACCACGAACACCATCCCGACAAGCACCAGGTTCTGGAACAGGAAGATGGCCTCGCGCGAGAGCAGCGACTCGAGCCGGGCGTCGGAGCGCAGGAGCTCGCGCCGCCACACGATCAGCGCGATCGAGCCGATCACCATGACCCCGAGGAGGATCACGAACGGGACCCCGAGCGTGGACGCGCCGAACGCGTGAATCGAGTCGAGGATCCCCGAGCGCACGAGGAACGTTCCGAGGATCGACAGCGTGCCGGCGGCGAGGACGAGCGACACGTTCCAGATCTTCAGCATCCCCCGCTTCTCTTGGATCATGATCGAGTGGATGAACGCGGTGATGCACAGCCACGGCATCAACGCGGCGTTCTCGACCGGATCCCAGGCCCAGTAACCGCCCCACCCGAGCTCGGTGTACGACCACCGCGCCCCGAGCAGGATCCCGATCCCCAGGAACAGCCAGGCCGCGAGCGCGAAGCGGCGGGTGAGCGCGATCCACTCGGCGCCGAGCCGCCCTGTGATCAGCGCCCCGATCGCAAACGCGAACGGGATCGTCAGCAGCGTGTACCCCGAGTACAGCATCGGGGGATGGATCATCATGCTGGGATGGAGTAGGAGCGGGTCGAGGCCGGCGCCCTCGGCCGGCGGGGTCGCGCTGGTCGAGAACGGGTTGGCGTAGAACACCGCCAGCGAGGTGAAGAAGGTGCCGAAGCCGAGCAGGACGGCGGTCGCGTAGGGGGCGATCTCGCGCGCCCGGCGGCGCGTCAGGAACAGGATCAGGCTCGACCACAGCGACAGGAGCAACACCCACAGGAGCAGTGAGCCTTCCTGCGAGGACCATGCCGCGGCCAGCTTGTAGAACGCCGGCGTGGTCGTCGACGAGTGGTTCGCGACCACGTTGAAGGAGAAGTCGTTGCGCCAGAACGCGTTCTCGAGGATCGCGAACGCCAGCGTCGCCAGCGCGGCGAGGGCATACACCGACCGCCGCCCGGCGATGACCCACTCCTGCCGTCCGGCCCGGGCACCGTAGATCGAGGCGCCGATCCCGAACACCGCGACGCCGAGCGCCATGATCAGCAGCGCGCGACCGATCAGCGCCATGCCACAGCCTCATTTCGCCGACGGCCAGGCACGAGCATCGCTACGACGCGGCCGCCGCCTGGTACTTCGACGGGCACTTGGTCGTAAGCGAGTTTCCCTGGCCGACGTAGCCGGTTCCGTCCTTCTCGACCGCGACCATCACTGCGCGGCCGGGCGCGAACGGATCAGGGACGATCCCGCTGTACCGGACGGGAACCGACACGGGGAGCTTCGGATCGCGGATCCGGAACAGCAATTCGGTACCGTCGCGCTCCACCGACCCGGTCAACACTGTGCCGGCGAGCTCATACGTCTGCCCCGGCTTGCCCTTGGCGAGCAGTTGGGAAGCCGTGAACTCCTTGTTGCCGGCGGTGAAGCTGACGTACACGAGAGCCGACGCCAGCAGCACGGCGGCGGCGAGGGCGACGGTTAGCCGTATGGCGCGCTTGCGGCTCGGATCCATGCTCCGGGCTGATTCTCCCACACCCGGCCCATCGAACCCCGCGCCACACATTGACTGGGGGTGCCTGCCGATTAACGTCGTATTAGAAGGTTGTGAATCGGCCTCTAATAGAGAAACCAATCCGATCCAGAAGAGTTATTAGAAGAGATGCTGGTTAGATCGAAACAGAGCGAGAGCGGCGTTCGGTGGCGTCGGCGGGCACGCGATGGTCACGCCGCGGAGGCGCGCTTGAGCTCTTTGACACAAAGCGACGCGACGGTCGGCGCATCCGCCGAACGACGCCACGGCGGTCCTTCCGAGGACCGCGCGCTGTACACATGCGAGTGCGGGTACGCCTTCGAGGCGTTGGTTACGACCTCCGTCGGCTGCCCCCACTGCACTCGCACGCAGGCCTGGTAGGCGCTCTCCGCGCTACATGGTCCGCGCCCCGCGGCCGGGGCGCGCGGTTCAATTTGCCACGTGCGCCCAGGTCAGAGGGTGCCACGCGCGCCGGCGTCAGAGGGCGCGACCTCGATCTCAGGCAGCTGCGGTACTTCGTGACCGTCGTCCACGAGGGTCAGATGACCCGGGCGGCTCGGCGACTCCAGCTGGCGCAGCCGGCGCTCTCACAGGCGATCGCACGACTCGAGTCGCAGATCGGGGTCAGGCTGCTCGAACGGGGTCCGCGGGGAGTGACGGCGACGCCCGCCGGCGAGGCCTTTCTCGCGAAGGCGGAGGCGACGCTCGCCGCGGTCGACGAGGCCAGCGCGACCGCCCGCTCCTGGGCGCGTGAGCAGGAGGGCCGCCTCCATGCCGGGTTCATGGCGATGACCCCGCCGATGATGGCCGGCGACCTGTTCACGCGATTCCTTGCCGCGCATCCCGACGCGACGATCGAGTGGCGCCAGCTCGGCTACCCGCCGGTCGATGCCCGGGCGTGGCTGGGCGATTCGGATGTGGCGCTTAGCTGGTTCGCGCCGAGCGCGCCCGGCCTGGCCAGCCAGGCGATCCGCACCAGTCCGCTCGTCGCGGCCATGGCCGAGACCCATCCGCTGGCCGAGCGGACGGAGCTCGGGGTCGCCGACGTGCTCGATGAGACATTCCCGGGGATCGTCGACTGGGTCGATCCGGTGTGGCTGGGCTACTGGGGCCTCGATGGCTATCGGGGCGCGCCCGCCCACCGTACCGACGACGGGGCGATGACTCCCGAGGAGGTCGCCTCGATCGTCGCCTCCGGCCGCGCGATCACGACCGTCCCCGAGATCATCGCGGTCCCGTTCGCCCACCTCGGAATCAAGGCAATTCCGCTGACCGACGCCGAGCCGGCGGTCCTCGAGTTGGTATGGCCCGACGGGGCGGCCACCCCGCTGGTGACAGCGCTCGTCGAGCTCGCCCGGGTTGGTTCCGAGCATGACTCGCCGAGCACCAGGGATCCGCCCGCGAGAAAAGACCCTTGACCTTCCGTTGATCGCTCCAGAGCCTCCTCGGAGGCGATCCCGCTCGTGGGCGCCTCGTGGGGTAGGTGGCGGCGGCCGAGCGGGCCCTTGCCTCGATGGACTACAACGCGAACATAGGCATCGACATCGTCGAGTACGACGATCTGGTTGGCGTCGCCGTCGAAGGCGAGGTCGATTTGAGTGTCGCCGGCCTGTTCGAGATCTCCGAGGACAACCGTGGCCTCCTGAGGCTGACGCGCGGCTCGTCGCAGGTGCGACGGTTGATGGAGGTCACGGGCGTCCGGCGCTATCTCTCATTCGGGCCCCCACTCACCCGAGCGGCCGACGACCATCGGGCGACCGACCGCATCCGGCTCACCGGATAAGCGGTAATCGTCAGAGCGCGCCGAGCGCGTCGTTCAAGGTGGCGCTCGGGCGCATGGCCGCCGCGACCTTGTCGATGTCGGGACGGTAGTAGCCGTCGATGTCGACCGGAGAGCCCTGAACCGCATTCAGCTCCGCGACGATCTTGTCCTCGTCGGCGGCGAGCCGGTCGGCCAGCGGCCTGAACCGCTCCGCGACCTCAGCATCGTCGTCCTGCTCGACGAGTTCCTGCGCCCAGTACATAGCTAGGTAGAAGTGAGAGCCCCGGTTGTCGAGCTCGCCGACCTCCCGCGAGGGCGAGCGGTCCTCCTCGAGCAGGCGTCCGATCGCGCGGTCGAGCGTGTCGGCGAGCAGCTGCGCCCGCCGGTTCTCGTCCTTTTCAGCGAGGAGCTCCAACGAGGGCCCCAGCGCCAGGAACTCCCCGAGCGAGTCCCACCGGAGATGGTTCTCCTTGAGAAACTGCTGGACGTGCCGGGGCGCCGATCCCCCGGCGCCGGTCTCGAACAGGCCGCCGCCGTTCATCAGCGGAACGATCGACAGCATCTTCGCGCTCGTCCCCAGCTCGAGGATCGGGAACAGGTCTGTGAGGTAGTCGCGCAGCACGTTGCCGGTGACCGAGATCGTGTCCTTGCCGCTGCGAGCCCGCTCGAGCGTGAACCTGGCCGCGTCGGCGACGTCGAGGATCTCGATCTGAACGTCGTCGGTGTTCATCTCCTCGAGCGCCGGCCGGACCTTACGCAGCAGCTCGGCATCGTGGGCCCGCGTTTCGTCGAGCCAGAAGACAGCCGGTGTTCCGGTTTCACGCGCCCGCGCGACGGCAAGCCGCACCCAATCCTGGATAGGGGCGTCTTTGGTCTGACACATGCGCCAGATGTCCCCGGTGTCGACCTGGTGCTCGAGCAGCGTGGCGCCGGCGTCGTCGAGCACTCTCACGGTTCCTGGACCGGCGATCTCGAACGTCTTGTCGTGCGACCCATACTCCTCCGCGGCCTGGGCCATCAAACCTATGTTGGGCGTGCTGCCCATCTTCGCCGGGTCGAACGCGCCGTTGCGCCGGCAGTCCTCGACCGTCTCCGCGTAGAGCGCGGCGTACGAGTGGTCGGGGATCACGAACTTCGCGTCCTGATGCTTCCCATCGGCGTTCCACATCTGCCCCGAGGATCGGATCGCGGCCGGCATCGAGGCGTCGATGATCACGTCGCTCGGCACGTGGAGATTGGTGATGCCGCGGTCGGAATCGACCATCGCGATGCGTGGGCCGCTCTCGTAGGCCGCGTCGATCGCCTCGTTGATGGCGTCGCGCTGGTCGTCGGGAAGGGACTCGATCGCCTTGACCAGCGCGCCCAATCCGTCGTTGGGATTCACGCCGGCGCGCTTGAGGGCGTCTCCGTTCTCGGCGAACACGTCGGCAAAGTAGGCCCGGACGGCGTGTCCGAAGATGATCGGGTCGGATACGCGCATCATCGTGGTCTTCAGGTGCACCGAGAAGAGGACGCCCTTGTTCTTGGCGTCGGCGACCTGCTCCGCCAGAAACGCGTCGAGGGCCCTCCGGCGCATGACCGCGGCGTCGAGCACCTCACCGCCCTTCACGGCGATCTCATCTTTGAGAACGGTCGTCTTGCCGTCCGGATCGACATGCTCGATCCGGACAGAGCCGTGACCGTCGACCGTCACCGAGCGCTCGGTCGCGCGGAAGTCGTCGGCGTCCATCGTCGAGACGTGAGACTTCGAGTCTGAGGACCACTCGCCCATCGAGTGGGGGTGCTGGCGGGCGTGTTCCTTGACCGAGGCCGGCGCAAGCCGGTCGGAGTTGCCCTGGCGAAGCACCGGGTTGACCGCGCTCCCCTTGACCTTGTCGTAGCGCTTGCGGACGTCGCGTTGCTCGTCGTCGGCGGGCTCGTCCGGATAGTCGGGGATCGGGTAGCCCTTGCCCTGGAGCTCCTCGATCGCCGCTTTGAGTTGCGGCACCGACGCGCTGATGTTCGGGAGCTTGATGATGTTGGCCTCGGGCTCGTCCGCCAGGTCGGCGAGCTCGGCGAGCGCATCGGCCACGCGCTGATCGCCGTTCAGGTCGTCCGGGAACTGGGCGAGGATCCGCCCCGCCAGCGAGATGTCGCGGATTTCGATCTCGATCTCGGCGGCGGCCGCGAACGCCCGCACGATCGGCAAAAGCGAGGCCGTCGCCAGCGCCGGCGCCTCGTCGGTCAGGGTGTAGACGATCTTCATGGAGTTCGGCAGGCTAGCGAGGGTCTAGCGGTCTGGGGCTCAAGCGGTCTGGCGCTCAAGCGGTCTGGCGCTCAAGCGGTCCGGCGGTCGAGCGCCTGCGTCAGGTCGGCCCACAGGTCATCGACGTCCTCGAGACCGACGCTCAGCCGGAGCAAGCCGGGCGGGACGCGTGACCCCTCGTAGCGCTCCCGGGCCTCGAGCGTCGAGGCCACCCCGCCGAGGCTGGTCGCGTTCTCGATCAGCTCGAGCGAGCCCTCGACCCGGGCCGCGGCCTCGGCGTCGGCGACGTCGAACGACAGCAGCGGCCCGAAGGTGTCGACGTACTTCTCGGCGATCGGGTCGCCGAGCCCGGGGTAGCGCACGTGCTCGACTCTGGGGTGGGCGACGAGCCGACGCGCGAGCTCGAGCGCGCTGGCCGATTGGCGCTCAACCCTCAACGCCAGCGTCTTCATCCCGCGCAGCGTCAGCCACGCCGGGTCGGGTGCGGCGACGATCCCCGTCGCAGTCCGGAACGCGTGCAGCCGCGCCTGGTCCTCGGCGCGGGCGCAGGTGACTACCCCGATCAGCGCGTCGTGGTGGCCGGCGAGGATCTTGGTGGCGCTGTGCAGGACGAAGTCGGCGCCAAACTCGAGCGGACGGAGCAGGATCGGGCTGAGCACCGTGTTGTCGACGACGACGATCGCGCCGGCGGCATGTGCCTGCCCGATGCCGACATCCAGATCGGGGAACGTCAGCATCGGGTTCGAGCATGGCTCGAACCACACCAGGTCGGCGTCCGGTGGCTCGCCCGTCTGGTCGAACTCCTCGATCTCGAGCCCCCATCGGGAGAGCTCTCGCATCAGGCCCACGGTGCCGTAGTAGCCGCCGCCGGCCACCGCCACGGTCGCCCCCGGCGCGAGCATCGCCAGCAGTAGCGCGGTCGTCGCCCCCGCTCCCGAGGAGAACAGGAGCGCGTGACCGCCCTCGAGCTCGCCGATGAGCCGCTCGGCTTCCGCCCCGACCGGGTGCGCCGTCCGCTGATAGAAGAACGGGCCCGGCGTCGCGTCGACGAACGGGTGGATGGTCGCCCGGTCGAGTCCGGGGACCTGACCTCGCGCAAGCTCGGTCTCGCGCTTCACGCCGCCAGTCTCGGAAGCTCGATCGCTGGGCAGCGGTTCATGACCACGCGGAGGCCGGCGTCGAGCGCTCGCTGCGCCGCCGCCTCGTCGATCACGCCGAGCTGCATCCACACAGCCCGCGCGCCGCTTTGGATCGCCTGGTCCACGTGGACCCCGACGTGCTCCGCGCGGCGGAAGATGTCGACGACCTCGACGTGTTCGCTCTCCGGGATCTCTGCGAGGCTGCCGTAGCGATGCTCGCCAAGGAGCTCGTCTCCCTCCGCGTTCGGGTTGACCGGGATCACGCGATAGCCGTGGCTCTGGAGCAGGCGCGCGATCCGGTTCGAGTCCCGTCGCGGATCGGGTGAGCAGCCGACCACCGCCCATGTGTGCGTCTCGGTCAGGACCTCGCGGATCGTCTCGGGGGTGGAATGGACCGCCACCGGGCTCAGTATGCCGTCACGGGAGCGGCGGACACACTTCGACCGATCTCACAGTTTCCGCCCCGTAACGTTCTACTTCGTATGACCGCGGTCGCCCCTGCCGTATCTCCCGCCCGACCGGAGCGCGAGCGCCAGCGCGATCGCGTGATCGTGGTCGCCGCGGTCGGGACGATGGTGTGCCTGTGGGCGTCGGCGTTCGTCGCGATCCGTTTCGCCGACCGCGAGCTCTCGCCCGGCGCGCTCGCGCTCGGCCGGCTGCTCGTGGGCAGCGCGGCGCTCGGGGCGCTCGTGTTGCTCCGGCGGGCCCCGCTCCCGGGACGGCGGCAGCTGGCGGGGATCGCCGTCTGCGGCATCCTCTGGTTCGGCGTCTACAACGTCGCGCTCAACGCCGCCGAGCGGCGCGTCGACGCCGGGACCGCGGCGATGCTCGTGAATATCGGGCCGATCCTGATCGCGATCCTTGCCGGCTCGATCCTGCACGAGGGGTTCCCGCCGCGGCTGATGGCCGGCTGCCTGGTGTCGTTCGCCGGCGCCGTGGTGATCGGGTTGGCGACCTCCCGTCATGGCTTGCACGAGAGTCTGGGTGCCATTCTGTGCCTGGTCGCGGCCGCCGCCTATGCCGGTGGGGTGGTCGCGCAGAAGCCGGTGCTCCGTCACGCCTCTCCGCTGTCGGTGACGTGGCTCGCGTGCACGATCGGCGCCATCATCTGCCTCCCGTACGCCGGTTCGCTCGTTCACGGGGTCGGCCACGCCGGCGCCTCGACGATCGGCTGGATGATCTATCTCGGCGTCGCTCCGACCGCCGCCGGCTTCGTCCTCTGGGCATACGCGCTGGCCCGCACGACCGCGGGCCGAATGGGATCGACCACTTACCTCGTGCCTCCGCTCGCGATCCTGATCGGCTGGGCGTTCCTCGGCGAAGTCCCGCCGCTGCTCGTGTTTCCGGGCGGCGCTCTGTGCCTCGCCGGCGTCGCGCTGGCGCGCACTCGCAGCCGCCGCCGCCCGACCCTCCAATAGCTACCTAAAGCGGGCGTAGCACTCCGTGCCGCTGTAGGCCAGACGGTAAAGCCGAGCGCTTGATCCGCAGTAACTACGGATAAGGGCTTCGAATGTCTGGACGATGACACAGGGCAGGAAACCGCTGTCCACGGAGGCGAAGCGATTAGTAATGACCGATCGGTCAGCGGGCAAACGGAGACCCAGGAGGTCACTACTAATGCAGCGCAAGACCAGAAGGATCATCGCGGCCGTGGTCGTGATTGCTCTGCTGGCCGCTGGAGGCGCAGCCTTCACGAACAGCATCGCCACGTTCGGCACGAGCAACGACCAGATTGGTTACGCCAGCGACAGCATCATCGGCGCGACCGCGACCAACCTGCAGTACGAGCTCAGCCCGGACAACTCGAAGATTGACCAGGTGCTCGTTACGCTCCAGGGCGACTACACCACGGGCAGCGCGACGAACGGCTCGGACTCGTTCGTGGCCATGTTCAACAACACGCCCGGTAACAAGGTCAACTGCACGCCGGCCGGTTCAGTCGACGGCAGTGGCAACACGGTCGTTACCTGCGACTTCGATCCGAGCCACGATCAGAGCGGAGGCGAGCTGACCGGCTCCGCCACGTCGTTCTCGCTGACGGTCACCAGCCCCGGCGCTTCCGGGACGCACGACCTGACCAACAACAGCGGTTCGTAACAAGCGATGAGCTGAGCGTGAGGGAGAGCGCGGCGTGACGCCGCGCTCTCCCGAGCGCGTTGTGCGAAATGCGGAATGAGCCGTCACCGTGAAGCGACCCCGACTTCGTTCCGCATTGCTCACCGGCGCCGTGATCGTGATGGCGGCGGTGGCATGGTGGTATCTCGCGCCGACGAACATCGGCGGCTCGACCCGTTATGTGGTGACCAGCGGCGTCAGCATGGAGCCGCGGTTCCACAGCGGCGACCTCGCGATCGTCAGGCCGGCGTCCACGTACAAGGTCGGCGAGATCGTCGCCTACCACAGCACCCTGCTGCATGTGACGGTGCTTCACCGCATCATCGCGATCCGCAACGGCAGGTACGTCTTCAAGGGAGACAACAACAACTTCATCGATCCGGTCCAGCCCACCCGTTCCGAACTGCTTGGCAAGCTCTGGCTCCACGTGCCGCACGGCGGACTCCTTCTCAAGGCAGTCCACACGCCGGTCTTCGCGGCGGGATTGTGCGCCTTGCTCGGGTTCCTGGTGCTCGTCGGCGTCAAGGACACCCGCAGGCGTCGCAGGCGCCGTCGGACGGGAGCAACTGGATCAGGACCTCCGAGAATTCCCATCGTGACCAGCCCTCGAACTGACGACCTCGCGCGACCGTTCAACTTCGGTGCGCTCCTCACCGCGTCGGCGTGCGCCGCCGCGGTTTTCGTCGTGCTCGGGCTGTTCGCTTTCACCCGTCCCGACGCGAAACCAGCGGCCAAGACGACGCCGTATTCGCAGCAGGTCACATTCGGCTACAGCGCCCAAGTTACCCCCGGCCCTGTCTATCCGGGCCGTGTCATCAGGACGGGCGATCCGATCTTCCTCACGCTTGTCCATAGCCTCGCGATGCACATCCACTACAGCATCACCGGAGCTACACCAGGCTCCGTGACAGGCACCGAGTCGGTCGTGCTGAAGCTTGTCGGCGCGAACGGGTGGAGCCGAAACTACGTGCTGATCCCGCCGACGCACTTCACCCGCGACCGCACGAGCACCGACGTGACGCTCGACCTGCCTTACCTTCAGGCGCTGCTCACGAGGATCGAGGGGTTGACCGGCAGCCCCGGGGTCGGCAGCTTCACGGTCGCGGTCGGCCCTCGCGTTCACGTCACCGGCGTCGTCGGGGACCACCGGGTCACCAGCAAGTTTGCACCCACCCTCACCCTCTCACCTCAATCCGGCCAGCTCGTCGTCGGCGGTGGAAATACGCCCGGCTCCGGAAGCTCGCAGGCCAACTACACGCAGACCCAGACCGGAAGCGTCTCCTCACCGGGGTTCAAAGCAACAAGCATCACGGTCCTCGGAGCTTCAGCCCAGATCGGCACGCTGCGGTGGATCGCTCTGATCGGTCTGCTGTTCTCGGGCGGGATTTGCCTATACGCATTCCTTCGCAAGCGCGCGGAGCCGTTCGAGGAGAGCCTCCACATTCAGCGCCAGCACGGCCACCTGATCGTCCCGATCATCGCCGGCGAGGACCTGGGCTGGCCGCCGGTCGACGTGCCGAACATCAAGGCCTTGGTGCGCCTGGCCGAAAGCGGTCAGCGGCTGATCCTCCACAACCGCTCGGGCGACGTCGACACCTACATGGTCAACGACGAGGGCACCGTCTACCGCTACCAGGTGCGGTCATCGCGGGTCGTCTGGGGCGAATGGACCGACGCGCCGGTTCCGGTCGAGCACCCGACCGCGGCCGCCGAGGCCGCGTAGCTCGCGATCGTGACGGTGGCCGTGGTCACGCCGGTACGGGTCTGACGCGGTACAGCACGACGCTGTCGGGCGGGACCTCCGCGCTGATCGCGCCGGTCGTGCCCGACGTCGCGCCCGACCACAGGTCGCGCACCCTGTAGCTCCGCGCCGACCGAAGCCCGGCCTCGGCGGCGCTGGTGGTGATCGCCATCGCCTCCGAGCCCCGGTTGAGGAGCGCGATCGCCACATCCCCGCCTTTGAGCGGCTTGCTCCAGACCTGCCCGGAGCCCTCATGATTGACGACCGTGCCCTGGATCCCGAGCGGATCCTGGTCGACCGCGATCACCTGCCGGTTCTCGAGCATCTCGACCGACGCGCCCGAGAGCGCGCGGGGATCGCTCCCCAGGATCAGCGGGGCGGCGAGGATCGCCCACATCGAGAGCTGCGCCTGTGCCTCGGAGCTCGTCATCCCAAGCTCTGGCCCGAGGTAGTCGGGATCGTTCCAGTGCCCCGGACCGGCCGCCGTCGGCTGGGCGGCATCGTGGTCGAGGTTGCGCAGGACGTTGCCCCACTGGATGTCGCGCGTGAAGCCGATATCGGTGTCCGTCCGCCAGCTCTGAGCGATGCGGGGTGCCCAGCGGTAGTTGGCGTAGGCCGAGTTCGCGAGCGTCGGGAGCGTTCCGTTGACCTGCCCGGGCACCCAGAAGTTGCACACGTTCAGGATCAGCCTGCGGTGACTCGAGTTGTTCGCGAGCGCCTTCGCGAAGCGCACATACGCCGGCCTCGGAGCCAGGCCGGCCTGCCCGGCGCCGCAGAAGTCGACCTTGACCGCATCGAAGCCCCAGGCGGCGAAGCTGTCGGCGTCCCGCTGATAGTGCCCGAGCGATCCGACACCCTGACCGTGGCATCCGCTCTTGCCGGCGTCGGTGTAGATCCCGGCGAGCAGACCGTGCCGATGGAGCCAGTCGGTCAGCCACCGGAGCCCGTGAGGCCACTGGCGATGGTCGATCACGAGCTCTCCGTTCCGGTCCCGCTGACCGGTGGCCCAGCCGAAGTCGAGCCACACGATCCGGTAGCCGGCCCGCGCAAGACCGCGATCGAGGAGCGACCTTGCAACCGACAGGATCGTCCCCTCGTCGAACACCCCGCCCACCCCGTAGTACGTGTTCCAGCCCATGTACGGGACCGCCGCGAGCAGCGGTTGATGGGGTCGCCCCTGGGGCCCAACGCCACCGCTGCCGGCGGGCGGCACGGCGCTCGCCGAGCTTCCGAAGACGGTCATCGCGACCGCCAGTATCGAGATCGGGGCGACGACGCGGTGCCGGCGCACGATCCGCGGCTACCCGGCCACGCGGTAACGCATGTACTGCACCTTGGCGCCGAAGGTGCGGGTCTCGACCAGCGATAAGGCGATCCGCTCGTCGAGCACCGGAAAAAAGGGCGTGCCCCCTCCGAGCACGACAGGGCTGACGAATAGCTGGTACTCGTCGATCAGACCGAGCTTCGCGCATGCGCCGGCGAGTCCCGCGCCACCGACCGCGAGCTCCCCGCCGTCCTCACGCTTGAGCCGCGTCACTTCCTCGGCCAGTCCGTCCCTCGCGATCCGCGAGTTGCCCTCGACGCTGTCGAGCGAGGTCGAGAACACGATCTTGGGGAGGGCCTGCCAGATGCGCGCGAACTCGAGCGTCGCATCGGTCGCGGCCGGATCGCGATCGGCGGTCTCCCAGTAGACCATCGTCTCGTACAACCGGCGCCCGCACAGCTGCACCCCGACGCGGCGTACCCGCTCGGTGTGAAACCGGAAGAGCTCTTCGTCGGGGGCCGACCAGTCGATCTTGCCGTCGGGATCGGCGATGAAGCCGTCGAGCGACGTCGTCATCGAGTAGATGAGCTCGCGCATCATTCCTCCCCGGGCAACAAGACGCTGCCGAGGATACGCCGCTTGCGTCCAGGCCTCGGCGCGTTGGCAAGCCGGGGTCCGAAGACACGGGCGATGTCCCGCCGCAGCTCCACGAGCTCGGCGTCGTCGAGCCACATCGCCGCGAGGTTGTAGGAGACGCCGTCGCGGACCGGATCGATGTCATCCCGCGCGAGGTATCTGTCGAAGTCGCCCAGCAGGCCGGCCACGAACGCGGTGAACGCCTGCCGGTGCTCGTCCACGCTCATCTGCTCGAACTCCCCCACGCCGATGTTCGCCGCGGCCAACCGGAGGATGTAAGTGCGCTCGAGCGCGCCTCGAACCCTGCGCTCCGACACCACGGCGAGCACGCCGGCGTCGACCAGCCGAGCGACGTGACGGTACAAGCTGGCGGCGGGCACGTCCGGGAGCTCGGAGCGGAGCTCGGTCGTGGTCAGCGCCCGGTCACCAAGGAACACCTGGACGATCCGGAGCCTGACCGGATGGAGAAGCACCTCAGCGCTGGTCACGAGGGCGTAACACTACGGCGAGCCGTGCCGGCGCGGGCCGGACAGCTATCCCGCCGTGGCCACACTGCGATGCCGTGGCCGGGGTCGACGGCTACGCCGTGGTGGCGAGCCTCCCGGCCGCGGCATCCGCGTCCGGGTACACCGGCTCGGGGCGCTGGTACTCCTCCGCCGTCAGCGGACTCGACAGGATGAAGTCCGCGGTCGCGCGGTTGCACGCCGTCGGGACATTGCACACGACCGCGATCCGCAGCAGGGCCTTGACGTCGACGTCGTGGGGCTGCGGCTCAAGCGGATCCCAGAAGAAGATCAGGAAGTCGATCCTCCCCTCGGCAATCGCGGCCCCGACCTGCTGGTCGCCGCCCAGCGGCCCGCTGAAGAAGCGGTTTACCTCCAGGCCGAGTTCGTTGGCGAGCAGCGCGCCGGTCGTGCCGGTCGCCCACAGCTCGTGGCCCGAGAGCGTGCCACGGTTGAACCGGGCCCACTCGAGCATCTCGGCCTTGCAGTTGTCGTGCGCGATCAGCGCAATTCGCTTGCGGCGTGTCATCAATTTGACGATCTCAGCCATTGGTCATTACCTCACAAGAGATTCCGATTCCGTCTCCATCGAAGCTAGCAGGCGGTCCATCAGCCCCACCGATCGCGTCTCGCCGCTCGCGGCCGCCCGCACGAACGAGACCGGGCCGCCACCGCGGCGGCCCGGTCTCGATGCTCCTTCCGGCTGGTGTCCGATCAGCGGCGGTGGTGCTGCGAGTTGGCGGGGACGGCCAGCAGGCCGTCCGTGTTGTTCTTGCCGTCGGTGTAGAACCCGACGAGGTCGCCCTGGTCGTTGACGCCGTTGATCGTGGTCGCGCCGATGCCGTGCGGATCATCGACCGTCTGGAACCCGCGCTGCGGGGTCCATGTGAAGCCGTGCGTCATCGCGTTGTCGGCGCTGCCGGTCTGGTAGATGCCGACGACCTCGTCGTCATCGTTGATGCCGAGCGCCTGAGTCATGGTCGACCCGGGGACGCTCAGGATGGTGACGCGCCCGCTGCGCCGGAGCAGGTAACCGACGACGTTCCCGTTCGACGAGTCAGGCGTCGAGTCGGTTCCGAAGCCGGCGATGTCGCCGCGGTTGTTTATCCCCGCGGCAGTCGGGTTGGCGATCCCGGCCGGCGTGATCTCGTTGAACTGGTTGCGATTGACGTTGAACGTGTAGGCGTGGGTGTTGCCGTTCGCGTCGTTGTAGGAACCGACCGCAACGTTGTGGTCATTCACACCGAGCAGCTGGTCGACCGGAGGAGTCGCGGGCATGTCGGTGGGGAAGTCGCCATCGATGAAGTAACCGTGGACCGAGACAAACGCACGGTTGTCGTTCACCGGGGGGGTTCCGCCGTTGTTCGTCGAGGTCCAGAAGCCGACGGTTACCCCGCGGTCGTTAAGACCAGTGACCTGGGTCTGGGCCGACACAGGCCAGTTCTCGTTCTTGTACTGGCCCTGGCCATACGGAGCCACAAGCAGGTACCCCTTGTTGGGGTGACCCTGCGCGCCGGAGCCGAAGTAACCCGCGATCACGCCGTGCTGGTTGATGCCCAGCAGCTGGTTGAACGTCGCGTCAGCCTGGTTGTCGAGCGTCTCGAAGCGGTAGTTGGTTCCGGCGCCCTGAGGGGTGGCCAGGGCGGGACTAGCGACGGCACCGGCGCCGAGCACCGGAGCGGCGGCGACCACCGCAACGCGGGCCCACTTGGCGGCGCGGCGGCGGCGGCTGGTCCCGGACACGCCCGCCGACGAGCGAGCGTGCTTGTTCGCATGCTTGTGCATGAATGCTCCTTATTGAGGAAGTGACAGAGGTCACACCGCGCGGCGGAAGAATTCACTCTCTCTTCTCCCGGCCCCCACGAGGTGCCGACATCACGATAAGACGCAGGCAATCGCGACCGCATTCCATCCCTGTCCGTGAAAAATGTCTAACGGTGCCAGCCGCGATGGGGATGGAATAAGGGCGCCGCCGGATGCGTCGTTCTAATCGTGGGGTACGCCATCAGCGGGCCACCCTCGAGGCCCGGATCGCGCCCTATGATCGGCGGACAGCGATGCCATCCAAGCCCACATCTGAGGACCAGCAAGCCGAGGCGATCACGCGCTTGGTCGACGACCCCGGCCTCGACGTCGAGCGCGCCGGCGCTGGCGCCTGGGCCGATCAGCCGGAGATCCGCCGGCAGGTCGAGTCGGAGCGTCGCGTGGCCGCGGCCCTCCGCACCGGCGGGCCAGCGCCACCCGATCGGCTCGTGCACGCCGTTGAGACCAAGGTGCGGGAGCGGTATGGGACGCCCGCCCAGGGGTCCGAGAGGCCAGACCGAGCAGGTTCCGCGAGACCGGGCCGAGCGGGATCCGGGGGGTCGGTCCGAGCGTCCCGCCCCGCATGGCGGCGGACGATCGCGGTCGCCGGGCTGGCGGCGGTGTGCGCTGCGGTCGTGATCGGGATCGTCGGCGTCGGCGGTGGCAGCGGGCCGAGCATCCCCGCGGCTGCCGCGCTCGCGTTCGCGCCCTCGACCGCTCCGGCCCCTGCCGCGCGCTCGGCCAAGCTGCTCGACGTGTCGTACGGCGGCGTCACGTACCCGAACTACGCCAAGTTCTCGGTCCCGCCCACCGGCGAGCGAACCGACCACGTCGGCGGACGCCCTGCGCTGACCGTCTTCTACCGCCTTCCGAACGGAACACGGCTGAGCTACACGGTGTTCTCGGGCAACGCGGTTCCACTGCCGCACGACGCGCAGGCGGTGAGGTTCGAGGGCGTCCCGTTGCACGTGTTCACGACCTCGTCCGGACTGTCGGTGGTCACGCTCGTCAGGTACGGGCGCACGTGCGTGCTCGCCGCGCGGACCAAGCCGGATGTGGTGCTGTCGCTGGCCGCAGCTCCGGTCCTCGCCCAGGCGCACGCCTAATCTGGGCGAAGGCCACGCCCGGGCCACCCGAACGCCCCCGCCACCCGAACGCCCCGCCTACGTGAACGTCTAGCCCGCGGAGCCTCCCCGCTCGAGGCGGGCCGCGACCTGCTCGCGTCCCCGGTGCAGGCGGCTCATGATCGTCCCCTCCTTCGTGCCGAGCGCGCGCGCCGCCTCCCGGTAGGACAAACCGAGCACGTCCACCGCCACCAGCGCCTCACGGAGCGGCTGGGTCAACTCCTGCAGCGCCTCGTACACGACGGCGCCCTCGATCGATTGCGCGATCGGATCGACCGGGGCCTCGATCTCGTCGATCTCCTCGCCGGCGGGTTGGATCTTGACCTGCCGCTTGGACCGGCCCGAGCTGATCCAGGTGTTGCGCAGCACGCGGAGCAGATACACGACGTCCTGGTCGCGACGCAGGAACCGTGGGCGGCGGAGCACGCGCTCGAACGTGTCCTGGACGAGGTCCTCGGCATCCTGACGCGAGCCGCACAAGCCATACGCCGCTCGGTACAGCCGCGCAATGTGCGCGCCGAGCGACTCCGGATCGAGTTGGCGGGTGCCGCCCTCCACAACGCCGCCCAGTCTCACAAATTGGGCGCGCGCGAGGGAGAACGCTTGCTTCTAGCCGCGGATGCGCTGAACGACCACCGCGGCGATGTACGCGAGGCCGCCGATCGCGCCGAGCCAGTCGTAGGGCTCGCCGCTCTGTCCGTGCGCGAGCGCGATCACGAACGCAGCGATGATCGCGACGATCACCGCCACGCCCGCGAACGCGGTCGCGTGGATGTCGATCGTCCGAAAACGCTCGTCCCGTCCGTCCCCGCGCAGTCCGCGGATCGTCTCGCTCCGGCCGCCGAGCAGGATCACCGTCCCGAAGGCCGTCATGATCGCCAGCGACACGAGCCCGCCTCCCGGGTCTCCGCCGACCCACTGCGCCCCGAAGATCACGAGCCCGAGAGCGACCGAGAACAACGGGAGGAACCACTTCGACCTACACGCCTGCTGCATCGAACATCGCCTCCACCGTCGTTTCGAAGAATCGCGCCAGCGACAGGGCCAGCGGCAATGACGGCGTGTAGCGCTCCTGCTCGATCGAGTTGATCGTCTGGCGGGAGACGCCCATCGCCGACGCCAGTTGACCCTGCGACAGACCCTGATCGGTGCGTAACTCGCGCACCCGGTTTCGCATCCGCAACCTCTTGCTGGCTGTCAAGTTGCCTTGACAAGGGAAGATAGGCCCCGGAGCGCGTATTGTCAAGCGTGCTTTACACGACGATCATCTGCGGGCCTACCTCTGAGGTAATTGCGCTCCCCCGGGACGGGCGCTACGTTCGGCGCATGGCCGTGGACACCGCACTGGCACAACCGATCCCGTCACGCGCGACCGTCGGAGAGCTGCTTCGCACATGGCGCCGGCGGCGCAGCCTCAGCCAACTCGAGCTCGCGCTCGAGGCCGACGTGTCATCCAGGCACGTGAGCTTCCTTGAGACCGGCCGGGCACGGCCGAGTCGCGACATGGTCCTGCGCCTCGCCGAGCACCTGGAAATTCCGCTGCGCGAGCGCAACGGGCTGCTGCTTGCCGCGGGCTACGCGCCCCAGTACGCCGAGCGCTCGCTCGGGGAGCCGGACATGGCGCCGATTCAGCAGGCGCTCGACCGCTTCCTCCGCGCCCACGAGCCCTACCCCGCGGTGATCCTCGACCGCTACTACAACCTGATGTCGGCCAACGACGCGGTCTCGGTCCTGACCGAGGGGGTGGCGCCCGAGCTGCTGGAGCCGCCGGCTAACGCGCTGCGCGTGACCCTCCACCCGGTCGGGATGGCACCTCGGATTCTGAACCTCGACCAGTGGAGCGCTCACCTGCTGGGGCGGCTCCGCCGCCAGGCGGCGATTACGGGCGATCCAGAGCTCGAGCACCTGTACGAGGAGCTCTCGGCCTATCCCGGGGTCAGCCTCGAAACGCCGCCCGACGAACGCGCCGCCAACGAGATCGTGCTCCCGCTGCGGGTGCGCGACGGCGACCGGGAGCTCGCCTTCTTCAGCACCGTGTCGACGTTCGGCACCGCTGTCGAGATCACGCTCGCCGAGCTGACGATCGAGGCCTTCTACCCCGCGAATGCGGCCACCGCAGCCCGTCTGCTCAAGGGCATTACCGGCCCGTAACCGCGGCCGCCACTAGGCGGCCGACTCGAGGAAACCGGTGACGTCGCGCATCCGGCCGTCGCCGGCCGTGGTCGCGAAATCAGTGCCGGTGGCGATCGGCTGGCCGGCCGGCGAACCCAGCGACCAGGTGAAACGCACGCGGTCGTGGTGGACGTCCGGGCCGGCCACGAGCTCAAAGCGATGCCCCGGGTACTGCTCCTGCGCAGCGCCGATCATCGCGGTGATCTCGTCGGTGCCGTGGCCGGCCATGATCGGGTCGAGGTAGCTGGCGTCTTCGGTCAGAGCCTTCGCGACCAGCTTGCGCCGGTGCTCCGGGTCGGTTTCGTTCCACATTTCGATGTATGTGCGGACGATCGTGGTTGGGTCTGACATCTGCTTCTCCTTGGTCGTGCTGGGGTGGTTGCGAGTCACCGCAGGCTCCCACCGGCCGCGACGGCTGTCGATTACCTGCCAGGTAGCCCAACCGGGTCGGCGATCTACGTAAGCTGACTCATAGGTTGGCGACGCGTTCGGAACTCGAGGACACTCAGAGCACCAAGGCCGCGACCGGCCGGATGCCGGACGAACTGCACCCGCGGCATCTCGTGATCCGGGTCGCGGAGGTCGCGGTCTTCATCGCCGCCGTGGTGATCGCCATCACCGCGCTGCCCGGACTCGGCGAGGTCAAGGCTCGACTGAAGGACGCCACCCCAGGCTGGGTCGTCGCCGTCGCGCTCGCCGAGGTCGGATCTGCTCTCGGCTATCTGCTCTGCTTCCGCGCGGTGTTCTGCTCACGGCTGCCGTGGGGGCTGAGCTACGACATCGCGATGTCCGAGCAGGCGGCCAACTCGCTGCTGCCCGCCGGCGGCGCCGGCGGCCTCGCGCTCGGCGTATGGGCGCTTCGCCAAGCGGGGATGCCCACTGGGCACATCGCGCGCCGCACCGTCGCGTTCTTCGTGATCACGAGCGCCGCGAACTTCTTCGCCCTGATCCTGGTCGGGATCGGGGTGTTCGTCGGCATCCTCGCCGGCGATCGATCTTGGGTGCTCACGTTCGTGCCGGCCCTGATCACCGCGCTCGGGGTGCTGATCGCCGGGCTCAGCCCCAAGCTCCTGCGCGCCCTCGGCCAGCGCGGCGCGCACGCCGACAGCACCACGCTGAGCGGGAAAGCGCTCCTGAAGGGACGGTCGGCGCTCGCGGCAATGGCCGACGGCATCGATCAGGCAATCGCCTTGCTCCGCACGCACAGCCTCGGAGCGCTCTCGGGCTCGTTCTTCTACATGGCCTTCGACATCGCGGCGCTCGGGTTCGCGTTCGCCGCCGTCGGCCACGTCCCGTCGTTCGGCACGCTCGTGCTCGGCTATCTGATCGGCCAACTCGGCAACCTCATCCCACTCCCGGGCGGTATCGGCGGCACCGAGGGCGCGCTCGTCGGAGTGTTCGCTCTGTACGGCGTGAACGTGTCCGACGCCGTCGCCGCGGTCTTCCTCTACCGCCTGTTCCAGCTCGCGATTCCGGCCCTGCTGGGGGCGCCGGCGTTCGTGATGCTGCGCCGCCGGCTGATGCGCGAGGAAAAGCCGGCGTCCGTGTGCGGGCAGCTTGCCGTGGACGTGGTCAAGCTGCCGGCGCGCAGTAGCGGCTCACGACCGGACCGTGACTCCGAAGCGACCACTCGGCCACAATCTTAAACCTCAAGCTAACCTTTAGTAAGCGACAATTCCGCGCGCGGATCTCAATCAGAAAGGCTGCAAAGTGGGCAAGGTCTGGGTTCTCGACACCGAAACGAAAGGCACCGGAGCGAACATGGTGCCGCTCGACCGCGTGCTCAAGAAGCCGGCCTCCGAGCCCGAGCCGGTACGTGTTCTCCGTCAGCCGAAGCCGCCGGCGCCGAAGCCGGCCGAGCCACGAAGCCCGAGGCAGTTCAAGGTGGTCGACGTAATGACTCGAGAGGTCCTCGCCGAGGGTGCGGACACCCGGACCACCATCGAGCTGCTCGAGGCCGTTCGCAGCATCGTCGACGTGACGATCTGGGTGTGGCAACCGGAGACCGAGCGCTGGCGGATGTTGACGTTCGACGAGGCCCGGTCATTGTGGGACTACCGGGGTCGCATGGATGATGACGCCCCAGCGCGCGCGGGTTGAGCTGCGGCCGCCAACGCCGGCAGATCGCGACGAGTTCCTGGCGGCGATGCGCGCCAGCGCCAAGCTGCACCGGCCGTGGTTGCAATCCCCGGTCACGCCCGAGGCCTATGACCGGCTGCTCGCGCGCGCCGCCGATGACCGCTACGACCCGTTGTTCGTGTGCCTTCCCGACGACGGCCCGGTCGTCGGGTTCTTCAACATCAGCGAGATCGTCCGCGGCTTGTTCCAGAGCGCGTTCCTCGGCTACGGTGCGGTCGCCGCGCACGCGGGCCGCGGGTACATGAGCGAGGGGCTCCGGCTGGTGCTGGCGCGGGCGTTCAACGAATTGCGCCTCCACCGCCTCGAGGCGAACATCCAGCCGGGCAACGCCGCCTCGATCGCGCTGGTCGAGAAGGCCGGGTTCGTGCGGGAGGGGTTCTCCGAGCGGTATCTCAAGATCGCCGGGCGATGGCGCGACCACGAGCACTGGGCAATCCGGGCCGAGCAGTCGCGCTCGCTCCACCGCCACGGCCGATCGTGATGGGCGCTGAGGCGAGCCGCCGGCGTCGACCGTGATCGGTGCCTAGGCAGGCTGCCCCAGCACTAACGCCACGAGCTCGCCAGCGCTCGCCGGGTCGAACGGCTCGCCGGTCATGAGCCGTCGGTAGAACAGCACCCCGAGCAGCGCGACGGTCGCGAGCTCCGGATCGAGCCCAGCTCGGAACTCGCCGTCGCTGACCCCACGCGCGATCAGGTCGACCAGTGCCTGCCGCCGCTCGACTGAGTAGCGGTGGTGGAACTCGCGCACGCGCGAATCCCGTTCGGCGCCCTCGATCATGGCGGGGATGCAGCGCGAGAACGTCGAATCGACGACGACCTCGGCAACGTGGCCGATGAGCAGCTCCACCGCCTCGCGCGCCGAGCGATCAGAGAGGTCGGGGACCATCTGCTCGTGAAAGGTCTCGAACGCGTCGGCGATCAGGTCCAGCTTGTCTCGCCAGTGCCGGTAGATCGTCGACTTGCCGACGCCGGCGCGCGCCGCGACCGACTCGATCGTGACCCCGCCATAGCCCTCGGCCGCGAGCTCCTCGACCGCCGCCTCGAGGATGACCATGCGCGAGCGCTCGATCCTCGGGTCCGGCCGGTTATCCCTCCGCGCGCTCATCGAATTCGTTGTAGAACGTTGACGTATCGCTGCGATACGCGTACGTTTCGTATTTAAGCATCGAGCGAGGACGGAGGAACACCGCATGCCTACAGTCAGTGTCCGCTACATCGTCGATGACGTCGACGCGGCGATCGCCTTCTACTCCCGTCGACTCGGCTTCCAGGAGGTCATGCATCCCGCGCCCACGTTCGCGATGCTCTCGCGCGGTGATCTTCGGCTTGTTCTGAGCGCCCCCGGCGGCGGACCCGGTGGCGGAGCGGCGATGCCGGACGGCACGGTCCCCACGCCCGGCGGATGGAATCGCTTTCAGCTCGAGGTCGACGACATCGACGCGACGGTTGCCGACCTGCGCGAGCACGGCGCTCGGTTCCGCAACGACGTCGTCGACGGCGTCGGCGGCAAGCAGATCCTGGTCGAGGACCCCAGCGGGAACCCTGTCGAGTTGTTCGAGCCCACGCGCGCCGAGGCGAGCCTGTCCCCGGCTAGGTGATTGACTCCGCGCGCTCCCGGTCGACAGTCGCTTCTGAGCGCGAGCCGGTACGGCCGAGCCGTTCGACCGGCCGCGCGACCCCACTAGACATCCACGCGACCTGCATCGCCTGCCAACCGACCCGCCTGGCCCGGACCGTGTCAGACGAAGCACGTACGACATGCGCGGTCTGCCGAGGTCGGGTCCGATCACGTCCAGTGGCAGATCTTGCATGTCGTCTCGATACCGACTCTCTCTTGTTGACCGACGGTTGACAAGGCCGCCACCCGGCGTTATCGTCCGCTTATCAACCAGCGGTCAACAGGGAGGACCGAATGAGTGCGCTGAAGCTCCGTGCAGTTGTCGAAGTTCGAGCGGAACGGTCCCTGCGCGAGTGCACTGACACGCGCCTCGTAGGCGGCGTACGCCGGCTTCGACAGTCGCTGCCGTGGCGTCCACCCTCGTCTGGCCTCAGACCAGCGTGTGGTACAGCGCCGAGGTCTGCTCGGCGATCATCGACCACGAGAACTGCTCGACCGCGCGACGGCGTCCCGCCCGCCCCATCGCCTCGGCGCGGTCGGGATCGGCAATCAGGGTGTTCACGCGCTCGGCGAAGTCGTCGGCGAAGCGCTGCGGATCGCGTGGCGCGCCCGTGCCGTCATCGCCGGGCTCGATCGGCACCAGCAGGCCGGTCTCGCCGTCCTCCACGACCTCGACAATTCCACCGGTCGCGGTGGCAACCACAGCGGCCTGACACGCCATGGCTTCGAGGTTGACGATTCCGAGTGGCTCGTAGATCGACGGGCACGCGAACACGGTCGCGTGGCTGAGCAACTGGATCACGTGCACCTTCGGAAGCATTTGCTCGAGCCAAATCACGCCGTCGCGCTCGGCGCGTAGCTCGCCGACGAGGCGCTCGACCTGGGCGCCGAGCTCGGGCGTGTCCGCGGATCCGGCGCACAGGACGAGCTGCGTCGCCGGATCGAACTCGCGCGCCGCGCGAAGCAGGTACTCGACCCCCTTCTGCCGGGTGATTCGGCCGACGAACAGCACCGAGGGACGTGCGGGGTCGACGCCGTAGCGCTTGAGCGCGTCCGTCCGATCGTCGGGCGCGTACTCAACTGTGTCGATCCCGTTGTAGATCACGGGTATGCGCACGGGATCGATCGCCGGATAGACGCGGAGGATGTCGTCGCGCGTCCCGCGCGATACCGCGATCACGGCGTCGGCGGCCTCGAGCGCAGTCTTCTCCGCCCAGCTCGAGATGGCGTAGCCGCCGCCGAGCTGCTCGGCCTTCCACGGCCGCAGCGGCTCGAGGCTGTGGACGGTCGCGACGTGGGGAATGCCGTGCGCGAGCTTGGACAGATGGCCGCCCAGGTTCGCATACCAGGTGTGGCTGTGGACGATGTCGGCGTCCGCGGTGCGCGCGGCCATCGTGAGGTCGATCGACAGCGCCCTCAGCGCCGCCAGCTCGGGCGCGTCGCCCGCCAGCGCTCCCCACGCGCGATGCGGCACGTCGCCGGCGTCCCAGGCATGGACGGTTACGTCCTCGATCACGCGCAGCTCCCGCGCCAGGTACTCGACGTGCACCCCCGCGCCGCCGTACACCTCTGGGGGGTACTCGCGGGTGAGCAGGGCGACTCTCAATCGATGACCTCGCCCTTGGGGATCACGACGATCCCGCCGGCCGACACGGCGAAGCGCTCGCGATCGGCGTCCGCGTCGACTCCGATCTGCGCGCCCGGGGCGACCCGAACGTCTTTGTCGAGGATCGCGCGCCGGACCACGGCGTCCCGGCCGACGTCGACGTTGTGCATCAGGATCGAGTCCTCGACCTCGGAGTACGAATGCAGATGGACGCCGGGAGATAGGACCGAGCGCCGCGCCACCCCGCCTGACATGACCACGCCGGCGCACACCATCGAGTCGAGCGCGTGCCCGCGCCGGCCGTCCTCGTCGAACACGAACTTGGCCGGCGGCAGCGGATCGGCGAAGGTGTGGATCGGCCACTGCTGGTTGTACAGGTTGAAGATCGGGGTGACCGAGATCAGATCCATATGCGCGTCGTAGTACGCGTCGAGCGTCCCCACGTCGCGCCAGTAGCCGCGATCGCGATCCGTGGCGCCCGGCACCTCGTTGGCTGCGAAGTCGTACACCCGTGCCTCGCCGCGCTCCACCAGCATCGGGATCAGGTTGCCTCCGATGTCGTGCCTCGAGGTCTCGTCCTGGGCGTCGGTGGTGACCGCCTCGATCAACACCTCGGCGTTGAAAACGTAGTTGCCCATCGAGGCGTACACCTGGTCCGGAGCGTCGGGAAGCGGCTTCGGGTCGGACGGTTTCTCCCGGAACGCGGCGATCCGCCGGCCGTCGGGCGCGGTCTCGATCACGCCGAACTGGTCGGCCTGGTCGATCGGAGCGCGGATCGCGGCCACGGTCACGCCCGCACCGCTGGCGATGTGCTCCTCGACCATCTGGCGCGGGTCCATGCGGTAGATGTGGTCGGCGCCGAACACGATGATGTGCTCCGGGCGCTCGTCGCGGAGCAGGTTGAAGTTCTGGTAGATCGCGTCCGCCGATCCGACGAACCACCGCGGTCCGCGCCGCATTTGGGCCGGCACCGGGGCCACGTAGTTGCCGAGCATCGGCGACAGGCTCCACGTCTGCGCCAGGTGCCGGTCGAGCGAGTGGCTCTTGTACTGGGTCAACACGACGATCCGCAGGTAGCCTCCGTTGACGAGGTTCGACAGGGCGAAGTCCACCAGCCGGTACACGCCGCCGAACGGAACCGCCGGCTTTGCCCGGTCGGCGGTCAAGGGCGCGAGCCGCTTGCCCTCTCCGCCGGCGAGCACGATCGAGAAGACGTGCGCCATGGTTCAGTGCCCCAGCGCCGCGTCGACGACCGCTTGAGCTTCCTCGATGATCCGCTCGAGGTCCTCCGTGCCCTTGAAGCTCTCCGCGTAGAGCTTGTATACGTCCTCGGTGCCCGATGGTCGGGCCGCGAACCACCCGCTCTCGGTCACCACCTTCACGCCGCCGAGCGGCGCGCCGGAGGGCGCGGCCGTGAGGATCTGCGTGATCGGCTCGCCGACGAGCTCGGTCGCGGCGATGTCGTCAGGCGAGAGCTTGCCGAGCACCTGCTTCTGCTCGGGCGTGGCGGGGGCGTCGATCCGGCGGTAGACCGGGGCGCCGTAGCGATCCGTCAGGTCGCCGTAGATCCGTGCCGGGTCCTTGCCGGTGCGCGCCGTCATCTCGGCCGCCAGCAGACACATGATCAGCCCGTCCTTGTCCGTGCTCCAGGCCCGGCCGTTGCGGCGAAGGAAGCTCGCGCCGGCGCTCTCCTCGCCACCGAATCCGAGCGAGCCCTCGAGCAGCCCGCCAACGAACCACTTGAAACCGACCGGCACCTCCTCGAGCCGGCGACCCAGGCCGCCGACCACTCGGTCGATGATCGAGCTCGACACCATCGTCTTGCCGACACCGGCCCCTTCGGGCCAATCTAGGCGCATCGCGCCGAACAGGTACGCAATCGCCGCGGCGAGATAGTGATTCGGGCTGAGCAGGCCCGCCTCCCGAGTCACGATCCCGTGGCGGTCAGCGTCCGGGTCGTTGGCGAACGCAACGTCGAACCGGTCCTTGAGCGCGATCAGGTCGGCCATCGCGTCCGGGGAGGAGCAGTCCATCCGGATCTTGCCGTCGTGGTCGAGCGGCATGAACGAGAACGTCGGATCGATCCGGTCGTTGACGATCTCGAGATCGATGCGGTGGCGATCGGCGATCGCCTCCCAGTAAGCGAGGCTGGCGCCCCCGAGCGGATCGACGCCCAGCCGGATTCCGGAGCCGGCAATCTCGTCGAGGTCGACCACCGCCGAGAGCTCTCCGACGTAGGCCGAACGGTAGTCGTGCCGGTGAGCGCGGCCGACCGCGTCGTCGAACGGCAGACGCTCGATCCCCTGCACGCCGCGGCGCAGCAGTTCGTTCGCCGCGTCCTGGATCTGGCGAGTGACGTCGGTGTCCGCGGGGCCGCCGTGCGGCGGGTTGTACTTGAACCCGCCGTCCTCGGGCGGGTTGTGCGACGGCGTGATCACGACACCGTCGGCGCGCTCGCCACCGCGCGCGTTGTAGGTCAGGATCGCGTGCGATATCGCCGGCGTCGGCGTGAAGCCGTCCTCGGAGTCGACCTGGACGTCCACCCCGTGAGCCGCCAGCACCCCGACCGCGGTTCTGAACGCCGGTTCGGACAGCGCGTGCGTGTCGCGTCCGACGAACAGCGGCCCATCGATCCCCTGCGCCGCGCGGTACCGGACGATCGCGTCGCTGATCGCGAGGATGTGATCCTCGGTAAAGGTCCCGTTGAACGACGTCCCCCGGTGACCCGAGGTCCCGAACGAAACCGCCTGTGCGGGGTTGGATGGGTCCGGGTGCTCGTCGTAGTAGGCCCCGATCAGCTTGTCCACATCCACGAGCATGTCCGGAGTCGGCCGGCGGATGGCGTGTGGTGCGCTTGATTCAGTCATTGCGGCGAGAGTTTGACAACCCGCGTCGCGTCGGGCACGGCTCGTTCGTGATTGCCGTACGTCCCGCAACGGTGCGGAACTCACCAAACCCGCGCCTCGAGCACGAACCCCGTGCAGATAAGCGCCTCTCAGGCGCTTATCCGCACGCCTGCCCGGCCACCGGCACGCTTTGGCGTGATTTGCACCGGACCGAGGACGCGCGCTGGCAGTTCGCGGCCGACTACCCGACCTCGAGGGGCTCGAGCAGACGGTGCGGCCCGCGGAGCGCCACCGCCACCGGATCGTGCCGCAGCGCCGTCCGACCCGGGCGCGGCTCCGTCACGAGTCCTCAACGCGCGGCACGATTGTGCAGCTAGCGTTCGTCGCTATTGAGCTCCGCAAGCGGGAACCGGTCATCGAGCTCGCCCGGTTCAGGAACCGGCTGTTCGCGGCGTTGATCGCGGCGACGTGCCGCTCGGCCATCACGCGCCCCTGATGCAAACATTGGGACGTGCCCCCGGACCGCGCCCCCGATGCGCCCCAGGACCGCGCCCCGGATGCGCCCCAGGACCGCGTCCCCGAGCTCGTCTACGCCGTAATCGAGCCCACCGACGCCAAGCGTGCTGACCTGCGTGAACAGCTGCTCGAGATGTGGGTTGACGTGACCAACGCCGGCGGCGCCGTGGGCTTCACCCCGCCCGCCGACGCGACCACCGTCGCCAGGACGCTCGATTCGCAGCTCGCGCGCGTGGCCGCCGGGACCGATCTGCTCGGAATCCTGCGCCAGAACGGCACCGCGGTCGGCATGGCATTCCTCGTCGACGGCGGCTCGGGACTGCGACGGCACTGGCGCACGGTCCTGCGTCTGATGGTCCGCCCCGAGCTCCAGGGGCGCGGCGCGGGACGCCTGCTGCTCGAGGGACTCCACGGGACCGCAGCCGATCTCGGCCTCGAGCAGCTGATGCTGACCACTCGCGGAGGGACCGGCGTCGAACGGTTCTACGAGCGCTTTGGCTATACCGTCGTCGGGCGGCACCCGGGTGCGATCCGGCTTGCGCCCGGCGACGACCGCGACGAGATCATCCTCATCTTCCGGCTGTGACCGGCTCGGCACGCCGGCCCATCGACTTACGGTTGCCCTACCAACCGCCGTGCGACGTCGCCGGTCTCGTGCGGTTCTTCGCCGCTCGGGCCGTTCCCGGCGTGGAACAGATCGATGGCGACGTCTATCTCCGTAGCGTCCGCCTGCCGGGCGGACCAGGCGTCATCGCCGCCCGCCCCGCCGCCGCCGGCGTCGAAGCCACTTTCTGGCTCAAGGACCCGGGCGATCTCGATGCGGCGGTCGCGGCGGCCCGCCGCCTGCTCGACCTCGACACCGACCCGGCACCCATCATCGCTGCCCTCAAAAGCGACGAGGTCCTCGCGACGCTCGTGCAACAAGCTCCGGGACGCCGAGTGCCCGGAGTGGTCGAGCCGGAAGAGCTCGCGATCCGCGCCGTTCTCGGGCAGCAGGTGTCGCTTGCCGGCGCTGCCACGCTCGCGGGCCGACTCGTCGCGGACTACGGCGAGCCGCTCGAGCAACCCGTCGGCTCGGTGACCCATCTGTTCCCCTCCTCCGCCGCATTGGCACGCGCCGACCCCGACCGGCTGGCGATGCCGTGGTCTCGCCGGCGGGCGCTGCTCGGCCTCGCCGCCGCCCTGGCCAACGGCGACGTCGCGCTCGACGGAACCATGCCGACCGCGGAGGCCGAACGCCGGCTGCTGGCGCTGCCGGGGATCGGGCCGTGGACCGTCAGCTACATCGCGATGCGTGCCCTCCGCGACCCGGACGCGTTCATGCCGACCGACCTCGGCGTGCGACACGGCCTGGAGCGGCTCGGCTGTGATGGCCGCCCACCCAGCGCGGTCCGGATCGCCAAACGCTGGCGTCCCTACCGCGCGTACGCCACGCAACACCTGTGGTCCGAGCTCGCCGCGCCGGCGCGGCCGGCATCTCACGGCGCCCAGCCGCCCGCCGTTCTACGGGCGCGATGACAACGATCAACCACACCCCCACCAGTCTGTACACGTACGTGGACAGCCCAATCGGCGAGCTGTTGCTTTGCGGCGACGAAGATCGGCTCAGCCACCTCTACACCGCTCCCCACGCCGAAAACCCTGAGGCGATACGGGGACGCCGCCGTGCCGACGCGCCGTTCGCGGCGGTACGTGAGCAACTCGAGGAGTACTTCGCCGGCGAGCGCAGCAGCTTCGAGGTCCCGCTTAACCTGGACAACGCGCCCGCGTTTTTCACGACGGTCTGGATCCGCTTGCTGACGGTCCCGTTCGGGTCCACAGTCAGCTACGGCGAGCTCGCGCGGGAGCTCGGGCGACCGACCGCAGCCCGCGCCGTCGGCGCCGCGAACGGGCGCAACCCAATCGCGATCATAGTCCCCTGCCATCGCGTGGTCGGGTCGGGAGGCGCGCTTACCGGCTATGCCGGCGGCATCGACCGCAAGCGCTGGCTCCTTCGTCACGAGGCGGACGTAGCCGGGGCGCTCATGCCGGGACGCTGACCGCGCGTTCCCGGTTGACGGGAAGCGGGCGGTGAAGCAGCAGCGCGGCCACGACGAGAACGAACAGCCCCGAAGCCGCGAGTGCCCCGGTCACCCCGAACGCCGCGAGCAGCGGGCCGGCGATCAGCGATCCGGCGACGATCCCGAAGATCGAGACCGGGAACACGAGACCGCACGCCCGGGCCAGCACCGCGTCGTCGAGGAGGCGGGGTAGCGCGGTCTCGGACAGCACCTCGCCGACGATCATGCCGCCACCGCCGAGCAGTATGTTCAGGAAGGCAGGGTTCCGGGCCGGCGCGGTGGTGGCAGCTCTCATGGTGGTGCTGGTGGCGGTGGCGGTCGCGGCCGGCGGCCTCTCTCCCCGGCTGCTATCACCGAACCACAAGCGCGTTGGGCCGGGCCGGATCAGGCTCGCGGTCGACGTTCCGGTCAAGCCGACGAGCCACGGAGTGTTCATCGCGGTCTCGCGGTCGCGAAAGCTCGACGAATACGGGCATCTCAAGGTCTGCGGTTCGACCGCGAGCGGGTGCGACTTCGTCAGCCCCACACACTGGAAGGGCAGGGATTACAGCTACCTCGCCCCGTTCAACTTTCCGGGCTACTGGTCGGTCACCCCGGGCAAGTACTACTGGCAGGCGCACTACTACTCGAATAATCCGCTGGGCGTCTACTGGAGCGGCATCGGCTCGTTCGTCGTGAAGTAGGGCCGCGGGTCACGCGGAGTGCGTCCGCCCGCGGGCGCGCTCCGCCTACTTCTCTTGACAGAGCGTGACCGGGTTGCCGTCAGGATCGGCAATCGTCGCGATCCGCTCTCCCCACGGCATGTCCTCGGGCTCGCGCATGATCGGCACGCCCACGCCGGCGAGCTGTCCGATCATCGCGTCGAGATCGGGGACGTAGAGGTACATCTCGAACCTGGGACCGTCGCCGAGCGACTGGCCGTAGCGATCCATTGCCCACTCAACACTGGTCACGGCTATCTCCGCCGGCGAGGCGTCACTGTGCAGTCCGACGTATCCAGGGTCGCCTTCGGGGGGAAGCTGGAAGTGCCGGCGGAAGCCCAGCAACTCCCAGAACTGCGCCGCTCGCTCGACGTTCGCGGCGTACACGACCGGAAGGCCTCGCGAGATCATCGGCTCAGCGTACGCCAAGCGCCAACCGCCATGCATGATGCTGATACAATATGAATCTGATATCGGTGTCCCTCATGCCGGAAAGCAAACGGCTCGGGCTTCGACTGAACGCCCGCCTGTTCGACGCGCTGCATCGCTGGGCGGACGACGAGTTGCGGAGCGTCAACGGCCAGATCGAGTACCTGCTCACCGACCGGGCCCGCCGCGCCGGACGCCTCGCCCGGCAATCGAACCGGCGATCCCGCGGAGACGCGGCCGCCGAGGACGCCGACCCCGAAGCCGACGACAAGCCGCACCGCTGGCCCGAGCCCTCGCTACTCGCGGTATCGCCAGAGCAACGCGCTGACGAAGGTTGCCACCAGGACGAACGCCGTCACCGACACGATCGTCCCGCCGAACCTGCCCGGCACCTGCGACGCGAAAGTGGTGTCGAGCGCGTTGGCGGTTGCCGGCGCGGGCGACAGGCCAAGCGGGATCGTGATCACGAGGCAGGCCGTGACGGCGAGGACCGTGACCGCGCGACTCCGGACCGCCGGTCGCGCGAACAGCGCCGCCACGGCACTCCCCGCCCCGGCGCAGACGAACCGCCGTCCTCCCATCGTCGCCACAAGAATCGACGATCTTCGTCGGGCTGGCTGTTGAGAAAGGACAGCGCCAGCCAGCACTGAGCAAGCAGTAGAAACGCCGCGGCGCCGCCGGCGGTCTCGAGCACCGGGTTCGGCGGCTGGGCGTAGATGACGACGACCCCGGCGACCAATAGTAAGAACGGCGCGGCCCACCGACGTGAGTTGAGGTATTCCGCGAGCAGATACCTGGCGACGCTCGTCACGATGATTCGTCTCGTCGTACCGCGCGGATCTCAACCGAGCCCGGGCCGTGCGCCTGCACCCGGACGATGTGCCACCCGTCGTCGATCAGCCGAGCGATCTCACGGTCGCTGGCGTCGCGGTCGGCTGTGAACCGCACCGGCGTCTCCTCTGAATCGCCGGCGCCGGGGTCGTCGGGCGTCGTCTCATCGGCCAACCGGCCGTCCCGCAAGACCAGTCGGCGATCGGCCAGCTGCGCAGATCCGTCGCGGTGCTCGCAGAACACCACCGCGGTCCCGCGCTCGGCCCGCTCGCGCAGGATCTCCGCCAGGGTCCGGCGGGAAGGAGCGTCCAGGCTGGCGAACGGCTCGTCCATGACGAGGAACCTCGGGCGACCGAGGAGGGATTGAATCGGCGCGACCCTCTGGAGAGACCCCTTCGACAATCTGGCCATCCGCTCGCCGAGCAGATGCTGAGCCTGGAGGCGGTCGGCCAACTCCGCGATCTCGTGGCGGCCCTCGTCGTCGTCGAGCCCGCGCAGCCGGATGTGATGGTGGAGATAGGCGCCGGCCGAGAACGCTGGGGCCGTCAGGCGTTCGGGCATGTACCCCAGCGCCAGCCCCTCCGCGGTATGTCGAACCCCGGCCGTCGGTAATACCGCTCCGGCGAGAATCCGCAGCAGCGTCGACTTGCCGGCGCCGTTCGCTCCGGCGACCTCAAGAATGCTGCCGCTGTCAACCGCGAGATCCAGGTCCCGCAGCACCCACGGCTGACGGAACCCGTAGTGCTTGCGTACGCCTCGCAGCTCGATCGCGAATCCACACACGGCTCGGACGTGAGTTCTACCTGAGACCGGCACGAATCGCGGGAGATTGTCCAGCCATTGTCCGGTGGTCAGCGACGCCGAGGACGCAAGCTACCGATGGCCGGCTTCGTCTCCCAGCCACGTCTCGTACGCGTCGACGAACTCGTCCATAGCGGCGTCGACGCCAGCGCGGTCGCCGGTCGCGAGGAGGTCCAGCAGCAACCCGCGCGTCACGGCGACGCCCAGCCTCGCACGTGCGCGCGCCAGCGATGGCGGCATCCCGAGCGCGAGGTTGATTTCGACGGCGGGGCCGAGCCAATCCTCGACGATGCCGTCGAGCAGCTCAGTCGTGTGCGGCCGCCCCTGCAACGCCTGACCGTAAACCTCGAAGAACAGCCGCTCGTTGGCCGACAACGAGGGATCGGAGATGTGCCGCCACCAGGCGCGCATCGCTTCGCCGGGGGACTGGCTTGGATCGGGCAAGAACTCGCCGAGCATCTCGCGCTGGCGCTGCTCGACCGTGCGGATGATCTCCACCCAGAGGCCCTCTTTCGAGCCGAAGTGGAAGATCAGCATCCGGTGGCTCGTCCCCAGCGCCGCCGCCAACGAGCGAAGACTCACGTCGCTCATTCCGTTGGCGGCGACGTACTCGATCGCCGCGTCGAGGAGACGTTGCTTGGGGGGCGTGTCGGCCACGGCGGCACTGTAGCCATGCGGTACAGGCGTGCCGGTGTTAGCCGGCGCCGGACCTATCGCGCGGTCTGAGCACCCACCTTGGCCGCAAGCTGATCCGCCAGGCGTTGCATCGCCCGCTCGTTGCCGCGACGGAGGATGCCACGGACCAGAGGCGCGGCCAGCCGCTCGGTCAGTGGGGCCTTCTGCCAGGCGTACTCGAACGTGATCCGCGTGCCCCCGCTCGGAAGCCCGGCGAGGAAATACGTGCCGTTGGCGACGCGGTGGCCGCCGGCGCCGACGTTCCGCTCGACGATGCGCGTCGGACGCTCCGCGTCGACCACCTCGATCTCGATCGCGTCGGTTCGGCCCCCGGCGCTGACCTTGACCTTGGCTCTGGAACCCACTCCACGGTCCGGGCCGGAATACTCCCAGTCTCGGAGCATGTGGTTCGTGAACGGCTCATGGTTGGACATGACATCGAGGAAGTCGTAGACGTCCTCGGGTGGGTAAGGCACCTCGGTTGTCACTCTTACTGGTCTCATGTACCAGACGGTACACCATGCGCCCGGTTCGGCCACGAGTTCGGAGCGCAATCATGAAGCGATGGGCGCAACACGGGACCTTCTCGATCTGATCGACGGCCGCCAGGGCCACTTCCAGCTCGAGTCCGGACATCACGGCGAGCTGTGGCTCGACCTCGACACCTTGTTCCTGCGCCCGGCCCGGCTGGTCCCGTTTGTCGAGGATCTCTCGCGTCAGCTTGCCGACGCGGTCGCGCCCGAGGCGGTCTGCGGACCGCTGCTCGGCGGCGGGCTGATCGCGAGCGCGGTGGCGACGCTGCTCGACATTGAGCTGTACGTCGCCGAGCCGGTCGCGCGCGCCGGCGGTGAGCTGTTCGGCGCGCGCTACGCGGTGCCGGAAGCGACACGCGGCCGGCTGTACGGTCGACGGATCGCGGTGGTCGACGACGTCATGAACGCCGCCTCAGCGGTGCGTGCCACGGTGAGCGACCTGCGAGCCGCCGGCGCGGATGTCGTCGCGATCGGCGCACTCCTTGTGCTCGGCTCATCCGCCGCGGATTACGCCGACGACGAACGGTTCGCGCTCGTGCACGCCGCCGCGATCCCGAACCGCATCTGGGAGCCACGCGCCTGTCCTCTGTGTGCCGCTGGCCAGCTGCTCGAGAATCCAGGCGATAACTCGCCCGGAGGCTGAAGGTCGACGGTGACTTTTGGGAAACCAAACCCAGCTAGAGGCGGGCGGCGCCCCTGGGGCGTTCAGCCTCCGCACTGGGCTCGCGGATGAACGCCCCCGCGGCCTCCATCGCATCGGCCGCTTCCGGGAGGAACGACCAGAACAGCTGGAAGGCGTGCGCCTCGACCGGGAACAGCTCGAGGCACGCGGCGACGCCGTGACGCTGGGCTTGGGCGGCGAGCGCCTTGGCGTCGGCAAGCCGCGCGTCGCCGGTAGCGGCCTGGATGAGCATCGGCGGCAGGCCGCTGAGGTCTGCGCGCAGCGGGTCGACGATCGGATCGTCGGCGGGATGGCCGGAGAGATAGGCCTCCACGCAACGGCGCACGTCTTCGTCGGTCGTGAGCGGGGCGTCGGAGGTCGAGGGGGTCTGCTCGGTCAGGTCGAGCCACGGGCACAGGATCACCGCGGCCGCGGGGAACGGCTCCCGGTCGCGCTTGAGCGCCAGGAGCAACGACAGCAGGAGCCCGGCGCCCGCGGAGTCCCCGGCGACGACGATGCCTTCTGGATCGTCGGCCTGCGCTCGGAGCCAGAGGTAGGCGCGGCGCGCGTCCTCGAGTGCGGCCGGAAACGGATGCTCGGGCGCGAGGCGGTAATCGGGAACGAGGATCGCCGCCTGCGCCGCCGCGGCGAGCGCGCCGACGTGAGGCTGGTAACCGAATGCCGAGCCGACCACATAGCCGCCGCCGTGGAGATAGAGCACCGTCGGCTCGTGACCCCGACCCGGAGAGACAATGAGGGACGGCACGCCGCCGGCAGTGACCGGGCGTGTGGTCGTTCCGGCGGGCGGCGAGAACTGCGCGTTCATGGACTCGAATGTCGCCCTGGCCCGCACGAGGTCGGGATCGTTGGCGACCAGGCCACGCATCGGCTCGAGCGTCCGCGCCACCCGCCCGAGCAGCTCACCCCCCACCGCGAGCGCCGCCGCGACCGCCTCATCGACGTCGCGAAGCAGCTGGCGCGCCCGGTCAAGCAACGCTTCGCCCGCGAGCGTCAGCTCGACGCTATGCGTCGAACGCCGTAGCAGCTCGCAACCGACCAGCTGCTCGAGGCCTCGGATCTGCCGGCTCAGGGCAGGCTGCGAGACGTAGAGCCGCTCGGCGGCACGACCGAAGTTGAGCTCCTCGGCCACGGCCACGAACGCCCGCAGGTGCCGCAACTCGATGCCGTCCGGCGCCTGCGGGAACGGAAGGACGCTGGCGGGCTGATCCACTGACCAAGTATCGCTCGTCGGCCGACCAGTGGTAATGCAAATCGCGCAACACCGTCTTGCGCGATCGGCCTTTCCCTTTACACGCGAGTGGTGGAAGCCTGGCGGCGTGATGGTCGCCGATATGACACTCAGGTTTGGCGCGCTTCGCGTTCCGACGACAGTGCACTGGCCGCAGCAGAACGCCGTGTCGCTCGCGCTCGTTCTGAGCGACGAGCTGTCACCGACCGACCATTGGCTCGACAGCTCGGTCGTCGTTGGGCTTCCTGCCCGGAATCCCGTTCAGGTCGAGCTAGCGGCGCTTCACTGGGTGGCCGAGCACTCGGGCGAGTTGGGCGGAGACGACGGCCGGATTTTCGTGGCAGGCGGCGCGCGGGCCGCCCGGCTGGCACTGGCGGCACGTGACGGTGGTTGGCCGGTGCTATGGCGCCAACTCCTGGTTCACCCCAGGTTCACGGCGGAGCAGCCAATGCCCACGAACGTTGCCGGCGCGCCATCCGCGATCGTCGTGTGCGGGCACCGTCACGATGATGGCCGTCAGTACGCGAACCGGCTCCGCGCCGCCGGCGTTCAGGTCCTTGAGGTGGGCGATGATGACCGCGGTTGAGGGCGTGCTGACGAGCGGATGCCAGCGCGCGGAACTGACGGCGTATTGCCGGCGGATGCTGGGCTCATCCTTCGATGCCGAGGACGCCGTTCAGGAAACGCTGCTGCGCGCCTGGCGCGCCTCCGAGCGCTTCGAGGGCAGGGCGTCACTCCGGACGTGGTTGTATCGAATCGCCACCAACGTCTGTCTCGATGCACTCGGGCGCAGCGCCCGCCAGCCGGTCCCGGTCGAAGAACTGCCCAAGCCGACAGATCCCGATACGGAGGCCGACCCGTCCGACCACGTCCTTGCCCGCGAGCGCTTACGACTCGCGATGGTGACCGCAATCGGCATCTTGCCGCGCCGGCAGCGCGCCGTTCTCGTGCTACGGGACGTGCTCTCCTGGCGGGCGTCCGAAGTCGCGGAACTGCTTGGGATGACGACAGCCGGCGTGAACAGCGCGCTCCAACGAGCGCACGCTACCGTCGATGCGATCGACGTGAACGATCTGCCGGAGGCGCGCGGCCGAGACGGGCATGCGCTGCTCGCGCGGTACCTCACGGCCTTCGCCGAGGACGATGTCGACGCGCTCGTCGACCTGTCGCGCGAAGCCTGAACCGCGAGGCGGCCCGCTTCACGCCGGCGCGACGAGCGCGTTCTATCAACCGAGCGCGTTCTCGATCAACCAGCCGTCACCTTGCGGTAGCTCCCATCGAGGAACTCGTCCACGAGCCCCGGATGGGACGGCGACCAGCCGAGCTCGGCACGAGCCTTGGCCGCCTTGGTGCCCTGATCGAGGAGGAGAACCTCGGCGAAGTAGTCGCCGAGGCGCGCCCGAGCCTCAGCATCCGAGCCGGGGACGGCTCCCGGAGCGCCGACCGCGACTGAGGCGGCCTCGGTGATCTCGGCGAGCGTCGCGTGCACTCCGTTGCTCACGACATAGCGGCCGCGGGCCGACTCGTCCTCAAGCGCGCGACGGAACAGATCCGCCAGGTCCGCCACATGGACCTCCGCCCAGTGTTGCCGGCCGGTGCCGAGCATGATCAGGTTGCCGTCCTCGTCACGGGGTGAGCCGAGCACCAGACCGGGAATCCCGCCGCCGCCGTCGCCGTAGGCAGTAGCGGAGACGATCACGACTCCGCGCATGCCGGTCGCGCCGAGCACTCGGCGTTCGATCGGCTCCTTCCATGCCACCAGCGGAGGCGCGTTGAACGGGGACTCCTCGGTGATCGAGGTGTTGTTCCCGTAGACCCAAAGGCCGCTGATCTGGATGTAGGGCTTGCCGGTACCGGCGAACGCCTCGATCGCGCCGTCGACGACTGCCGAGTCGAGGTCCGCGCTCGTGGCGTCACCGGGGCTGGCGGTGTGGATCGCGCCGTCGACGTCGCCCAGTAAGCTGACGACGCCGGGTCGGTCGTACAGGTCGATCACGGTCGCGCTGGCCCCGCGACCCGCGACCGCGTCGGCCTGGTCTTCATCGCGGACGAGCGCCAACACCTCGTGGCCATGATCGTGGAGCTCGGTGAGTATGTGGGACCCGACGAAGCCGGTCGCACCGGTGAGTGCCACTTTCATTGGTTCCTCCTTGTGCTGGTTTCCGGGAGGGCAGTGCCCTCAAGAAAACAATTCGTTCAATCGCTTGCTTGACTTTATACACCCGCATTCAGGCGCTGTCAAGCACTTGATTGAATTGTTTAGCGCGGCGTGAGCACGGCCGCAGCGCAGGCGGCGGCCCGGTTCGCTAGAGAGAACTCGTGCCCCGGAAGGTCCCGGCGACCACGGGTATGAGCAGTCGCTCGACCTGCTTCTCGGACTTGTTCCTGAGCTCTTCCCCGACCGGCGCGAGCACCAGCCAGTTCAGCAGCCCGGCCACGCACCGCGTCCGGAACGTGAGCTCCTGTGTCCGGACCTCGGGGAGGTTTGCCTTCAGCACGCGGAGGACGTCAGCGCGGATCTGTTCGAACCTGGCATCGAACCGAGCCCACCCTTCGGGGGGATCGATTCCAGCCCGCGCCACGGTCCGGATCACGTCTAGATCCCGGCCTCCGGTCGCCAACGCTCGCGTCATCGGGCGGGCGAAGGCTGCAGCCAGTGTCTCGAGGCTGGCGGCAGGATCGAGCCCGCTCACGGCGTCCAGTTGCCCATCCAGGTACCGCTCCAGCGCATACTCGACGGCGGCGTCACAGAGCGATTTGAGCGAGCCGAAGTGGTAGCTCACGGCCGCGACATTGGCGTCCGCGGCATCTGTGAGCTCCCGGAGAGTCACAGCATCTTCGCCTCGCTCGGCGAGCAGGTCCAGCGCCGCGTCCAGTAGTCGCGTCCGCGTACGCAGACCTGCCTCGCGGCGCTGGTCGGCGCGCGCTGATTCCATTGCAACCTATTCAATCAGACGCTTGAAAACTCGTCAAGCGGGGAGCCGCGCACGGCCGCGCCGCGTCAACTCGCGAGGTAAGCGTGGACGAGCTGCACCGCCATCGCTCCTTCCCCCACGGCGGTCGCACAGCGCTTGGTCGACCCGGAGCGCACGTCACCGGCCGCGAGAATGCCGGGAACGTTGGTGTCGAGGAGACGGTCGCCCCCCGCGGCAGCACCGGTGAGGATGAAGCCGTTCGCGTCACGATCGACCGCATCGTCGAGCCACTCCGTGCACGGCAACGCGCCGAGGAACAGGAAGAGATACGAGAATGCGAGGCGATCGCCGCTCTTGAGCGTGACCGCCTCGAGCTGCCCGTCGCTCCCGTGGAGCTCGGCGATCTCGCTCTGGTCGCGCACCGCGACGCCGTACCGGTCGAGCTCGCGCACGAGATAGTCGGACATCGTTTCGCGCAGATCTGCCCGGCGGTGGAGCAGCGTCACGAGAGCGCCTCCGCGAGTGAGCCACACCGCTGCCTGGCCGGCCGAGTTTCCTCCGCCGACGACGGCGACGCGTTCCGCGCCACACAGTTGCGCCTCCGGCGGTCCGGCGGCGTAGAAGACGCTGACCCCCTCGTACTCCTCGAGGTTCTCGACGGGTAGCCGCCGGTACTGCGCGCCGGTCGCGAGCACGACCGCGCGGGCAGCGACTTCGCGATCGTCCTCGAGCCGGACGATGTGGCGTCCGTCCCCGGGCTCGAGCGCCACCGCCCGGTACGGCGTCGCCAGGCGCGCGTCGAACTTCCGCGCCTGGGTGACGGCACGACTGGTCAGCTCGGTTCCGCTGATCCCCGCCGGGAACCCGAGGTAGTTCTCGATCCTCCGCGACGTGCCCGCTTGGCCGCCGAGCGCGGTGCTGTCGACCACAAGGGTGTCGAGCCCCTCCGAGGCGCCGTAGACCGCGGCGCCCAGCCCCGCCGGCCCGGCACCGACAACGACCAGGTCGACCTCCTCGCGCGGCTCGAGCTCGCGCCCGATCCCAAGCGCGCGCGAGACCTGTCCGGCCGACGGAGCCAGCAGCTCGCTCCCGCCAGGAAGCCTGACCAGCGGAAGGCTCGACTGATCGAGTCCAGCGATGAGCTCTGCGGCTGCCGGATCGCCCGGACGCTCGGGGTCTCGCCACGTGAACGGGAGGCGATTGGCGCGGGCGAAGGCGACCACCCGCATCGTCGCCTGGGATGACCGTGGACCCACGATCTCGAGGCCGATCCCCCGGACCGTCTGCAGAGCTTCGCGCCTGGCGATGAAGGTCGGGAGGACGAGATCGCTGAGCGGCTCATCGTCATACAGCAGCGAGCGCATCGTGTCGCGGTCGACGGCGATGTACCGCAACGGCTGCGTCACGACCGCCGTGACGAAGACCGTCTGCCCCGAGAGCAGGTTCAGCTCACCGAGGAACCCCGATGACCCGTGCCTGAGAATCTCGTTGCCGGCGGCATCGAGGATCGCCACCTCGCCTTCGAGGATCGCGATGAACGGGTAGCGCTGATCGCCGACGCGATACAACACGTCCCCGACGCTCGCGGTGAGCTCTTCCCCGTGCTCGGCGAGCATCGCGAGCTGCGACGCGGACAGCGTCGGACTCGCAGGCGGCGGCGCGGATGGTCCGAGGTCTGACATGAGACCAGCGTAGCCAGTAGGGTGGAACCGGACGCGAAAGATTGGAGCGGCTCGCCGGGCCGGACGTAATCCCCGGGAAGCCGGGCGCATCGTTCCACCGGCGCGGCCGGGGCACGTGAGAATGCGTCAACAAGACCTCGAGATCCTGCAGTCGATTGTCGGTACGCGGGGTGGCTTCGGCCACCGCGAGCATTTGGAGCTGGTGTGGAACTACCTCCAGATCTACGACGTCGACGAAACCCCTCGTGTCGTCGGCGCCGCGATCAGACACCTGGCCGGTGCGCACGGCGCACCGGACAAGTATCACGAGACCATCACGCGATGCTGGGTCCATCTGGTCGTGCTCCACCGAGCGGCAAGCGATGCGGCGTCCTTCGATGAGTTCATCGCCGGCAACTCCGGCCTTCTCGACCGCCACCTGCTCGAGGGCCACTACAGCCGCGAGTTGCTCGGCAGTCCCGAGGCACGCACGCGCTGGACCGAGCCTGATCTGCGCGAGCTTCCCAGCGCCGCTTAGGCGAGCATGTATCAGACGGACGCTGGCGGGCTCATCCATGCATGTGGAAGCAACGCCGTTTACTCAGCACACGCACACGACGGCGCCTGGCCGCCAGCGCCCGCCGGGCGGCGACGTACCGCGGGAGGCCATCGCGATACAGCCTCTTGCTCCAGGATCGGGCCGCCGCCGCCAGCGAAGAGCTCCTCGATATCGCGTTGATCCTGGAACGCGCGGGCGAGCTCGACGCCTCGTGGATGCGCGCGGCGCACAAGCTGCTCACCGACGGTTGCGGCAGCCCGCTTTACAACCCCGACATCCACGTCTCGGAGTTGTGGGCGACCCTCTATTACCTTCGTATCAGCCGCGAACCCGCTGCAAAGTTTCCGGTCCGGGCGCCCGGATAGCGGTCGCGGGCCGCCGCAGCTGACACCTAGGCGCCGACCGTCGCGCCGACGGCCTGCTCGATGCGCCCGCCGAGTTCCTGGTCGACGTTCTTCCAGTACTCGAACGCACGCGCGAGCACCTTGTCGGACACGCCATCCGATAGGTGGCCGGCGATATTCGAGACAAGGCGGTCGCGAGCCTCGTCGTCAAGGACCTCGCGCACCTGCGTCGCCGCCTGGCCGAAGTCATCGTCGTCGGCCCGGAGCGTGTACGCCGACCGGACCATGTCGCCGTCTGACGCCCACAGACCCGCGTGATCCGTCGCGGCCGGATCGGCCTTCGGTCCGCCGTACGAGTTGGGGGCATAGACGGGATCGCTGACGTTGACCGTGCGCCCGACGCCGTCCTTGCTGTAGCTGTGCACGGGCGCGTGCGGTGAGTTGACCGGAATCTGCTTGTAGTTGACCCCCAGCCGGGCCCGGTGGGCGTCGGCATAGGAGAACCCGCGCGCGAGCAACATCTTGTCCGGGCTCAGTCCGATCCCCGGCACCAGGTTGTTGGGCTCGAACGCCGCCTGCTCCATCTCGGTGTGGAAGTCGGTCAGGTTCCGGTTGAGCGTCATCGTTCCGACCTTGATCAGCGGGTAGTCCGCGTGCGGCCACACCTTGGTGAGGTCGAATGGGTTGAACCGGTAGGTCTTGGCCTCCTCGAACGGCATGATCTGCATGTACAGCGTCCAGCTCGGGAAGTCGCCCTCGCGGATGGCCTCGAACAGGTCTTTCCGGTGGTAGTCGGGGTTCTCGCCGGCCACGCGGTCGGCGTCCTCCTGGGTCAGGAAGTCAATGCCCTGGTCGGTCTTGAAGTGGTACTTGACCCAGAACTTGTCACCGCCCGCGTTGACCCACATATACGTGTGGCTCGAGTAGCCGTTCATGTGGCGGTAGGTCTTGGGGATACCGCGGTCACCCATCAACCAGGTCACCATGTGGGCGGACTCGGGCGACAGCGTCCAGAAGTCCCACTGCATGTCGTGGTCCCGCAGTCCGTTGTCGGCACGGCGCTTCTGGCTGCGGATGAAGTGCTGGAACTTCATCGGATCGCGGACGAAGAAGATCGGCGTGTTGTTCCCGACCATGTCGTAGTTGCCCTCGGACGTGTAGAACTTCAGCGCGAAACCACGAGGGTCGCGCCACGTGTCCGGGCTGCCGCTCTCGCCGGCCACGGTCGAGAACCGGGCGAGCATTTCGGTCCTGACACCGGGCTGGAACAGAGCGGCATGCGTGTAAGCGCTGACGTCCTCGGTAGTCTCGAACACCCCGAAGGCCCCTGACCCCTTGGCGTGCGGCTGGCGTTCCGGAATCCGCTCGCGGTTGAAGTTCGCCATCTGCTCGATCAGGTACTGGTCCTGGAGCAGAATCGGACCGTCGGGGCCGACGGTCAACGAGAATTCGTCGCTGGCAACCGGAATGCCGGCGTCGGTTGTCGTACGAGGTGGCTTATCGGTCATCTGGCGCTCTCCTTCTCGTTGGACTTCGTCGTTGTCTGGCAGTCGGGGCACAGACCCCAGAACGTGACCTCGGCCTCGTCGATCACGAACCCGCTCGCGTCCGACGGCGACACGCACGGCGGCTCACCGACGACGCAATCCACGTCGGTGATGGCGCCGCACGAGCGGCACACGACGTGGTGGTGGTTGTCGCCGACACGCGTCTCGTAGCGAGCCGGGCTGCCGGCGGGTTCGATCCGGCGGGCAAGGCCGGCCCGGGTCAGGGCGCCCAGGACGTCGTACACGGCCTGGGTCGAGATCGTGCCGAGACGGCCGCGCACCGTCACGGCGACCTGATCCGCGGTGAGATGCTTGCCCTCCGTCAGCTCGGACAACACCGCGAGTCGCGGCGATGTGACGCGCAGGCCCGCATCGCGCAACGCGACGGCCAGATCGAGATCAGCGGTCGGGGTCACCGCACAACCATACTCGTAATCCGGAATCATTCAATTCTTGGTCGAATTCCAGAATTCAGGACCGTCCGCGGCGCCGAGCGCGCGGGCACCTCTCTGTGGGTACCCCCCGGAGCCGCCGGTAAGCCGACGCGTGAGGATTTCGTGAGCAGCTCTCCCCGTGAGAAGATCAGCGCGTCGTTCTACTCCACACGGAGGAAGCTCATGGACCTTGAAGAGACGCTGGGAAAGATCGTGGAGGTAGCGCGCGAAGAGCTTCACATTGTCCGCAAGCGCGCCGAAGAGAAAACGCCGGCTCGCGACCACGGCAAGGACTATCACGAGGCGCAGGACGCCGCCGACCGCCTGGACCATTACGCCCACCAGCTCTACCGGCTGCACGACGCCGAGTATCACGACGGCTGGCGGCACCACAGCGCCGGCGATCGCAACTGACGTCGCCCACGAGGCGCTGCCGGAACGGGTTTAGGTCGTTTAGGCTGCCTGAGGGACCTTCTGAGCGATCTTGGCGGTCCATTTGCCGGCGATCTGCCTGGTGGTCGCGTTCAGCCGGTTGTATGCGTTGATCGTCGCGATCGCGACGACGAGTGCAGCGAGCTGTGGCTCGCTGTAGTGCCGAGCGGCCTCATCCCAGACCTCGTCCGACACCGGGTCGGGGCGATCGGCGAGACGCGTCGCCGCTTCTGTGAGCGCTAGTGCGGCGCGCTCGGCGTCGCTGAAATACGGCGTCTCGCGCCACGCTGCGACGGTGTAGATACGCTCGCTGCTCTCGCCGGCGTATTCGAGCTCGCGGGTGTGGATGTCCACGCACACGCGGCGGACGGGTGCCTGGCTCCCTGTCGCGCTCCGGTGCTCCCATGATCCGTCTACACAAACGACACGCCACGTGCCAGGAACGTGACCGTCTAACACAGCCTTACGAGCGGTAGACGTCAGGTCTCAACGATCATTACGGGCCTGTGCCCCCGCAAGACAGGCAACCTGGACACCCCGGTGATGCGATGAGGGTGCGCGGCCCGTTTCGGGGCCGTCCTGGACCCGGTCCCAGGGTTCGGCGTCGCGTTACTCGCAGGGGGCGCCTCACCTGGCTCGCGCTCGCGCTGTTGACCGTCGGGTCAGTCGGGGACCTCGGTTCCGCCCCGGCGCTGGCCGTGTTCGGACTGGCGTCGATTGCGCTGTATGTCCTGCCCGCGGTCGTGTTCCTGGTGCCGGCGTCGCTGGTGTCGGCCGAGCTGGCCTCGGGCTGGAAGGGTGGCGTCTACAACTGGGTCAGCCAGGGGATCTCGCCGGCGATGGGCTTTGGGGCCGTGTGGTGCCAGTTCGCGCAGACCACGTTCTACTACCCGGCAGTCCTTGCGTACGTCGCGAGCACGCTGTCGTACGTGTTCGCCCCCAGTCTCGCGCACAGCGGGCTGTACACCACCGTCGTTATCGTCGTCTTGTTCTGGGCGTCGGTCCTCGTCGCCGCGCGGGGCGTGGTCACCGCGGACAAGCTCGCGTCGTGGGGGATCGTGATCGGCACGCTGATCCCGGGGCTCGTGCTCGTCGTGCTGGCGGCGATCTACCTGCTGCAGGGCGGTCACTCCGCGGCGCCGCTGAATCGGCATCACGTGCTGCCGCCGTGGCATGGGCTTACGAGCATCGTGTTGATCGTCAACGGCTTCTTCACCTATGCCGGAGTCGAGGTCAACGCCGTTCACGTCGACGATCTCAAGAACCCTCGCCGCGAGTTTCCGCGGGCGACCCTGGTTGCAGTGATCCTGATCCTGCTCGTGTTCATCCCGCCCACACTCGCGATCTCGATCGCCGTGCCCTCGCAGCAGATCAGCCTCACCGCCGGCGTGATGCAGGCATTCAGGTTCCTCCTACACCACTTCAGCCTCGGGTTTCTCGAGCCCGTTATCGCGATCGGGCTGGTCGTGGCCTCGCTCAGCGGCCTACTGGATTGGCTGGCCGGCCCGTCCACGGGCCTCGTGCGGATCGGCCGCGAGCGCGGTTATCTCCCGCCGTACTTTCAGCAGGTGAATGCGAACGACGTCCAGCTCCGGATCCTCGTCAGCCAAGGGATAGTGGTATCCGCTATCGGGCTGCTGTACGCGGTCGTGCCAACCGTGTCGAGCGCGTACTGGGTATTTGCCGCGCTCGCGACCGAGGTCTACCTGATCATGTACGTGCTCATGTTCGTCGCGGCAATGCGTCTGCGTGTGAACCGACCCAAGCATCCGCGCGGCTATCGCGCGCCCGCGCTGATGACGATCTGCACGGTCGGAGTGCTCGCCTCGGTGGCGGCGTGCATCGTCGGCCTGTTCCCCCCGAGCCAGCTCGGCCACGAGACGAGCACCCCCGTCTACGTCGCCGCGCTTCTGGCCGGCGTGCTGCTGATCGGCGTGCTCCCGCCGGTCCTGCTCTACCGACTGCGGCGGCCCGAGTGGAAGACCGGCTCGACCGCCGCGGACTAGGCACCGTTAGAAGGATTCGGCGACGCCCCGCCCAGTTGTGCGTTCTCGTCAGCGGCCGACCCCGGCCAGCTCGCCGACGCTTGTCTGTGCGACCTCGAGCTCGTGGCGAACACGCTCGCTCGAGAGCTCGTGGATGCTCGACGCCACCAGGGAGACGCCGACCAGTCCGGCGCCAAGCCCGAACGTCCACCAGCGCAGGTTGGCGACGTTCGCAACGGTGAGGACGATCACGGCACCCGCTACCGCAACAGCGGCGACGGTGAGCAGGATCTCGATCGTCCGCGGGCCTGCCATGTTCGTGCGCCGGATGTCGAGGAGGCCGTCGAGCAGCAGGCCAAGACCGATCGTCGCGGCCGCCACGTTACCTCCTACGAGGGTGAATACTGGACACTTCTCTCCGGATACTACTCCTCCGGATAATGCTCTCCACTAGGCCCACCAGGCGAGCTCACACGGCCCCCAGCCGGCCGTGCCGGCCAGGCCCCTTGTCAGGCGGTTCGCGAAGGCGTCAGGCGGTTCGCGAGGGCGTCAGGCCCTCGAGCACGAGCGCGAGCGACCGGCTTGCGGCCGCGGCGCGCGCGGCGACCCCCTCCGCCCCGTCGATCGCGCCCCGGACCATCAGCACGACCAGGAAGACGTCGTCGATGGTCAGGTCGCAGCGCACGGTTCCAGCGGCCTTGGCGGCACGCAGCGGCTCCTTGAGCAGCTCGCGGAGACGGCGCCGGCGCAAGTTGAGCGCGGACCCGACGCAAGCGTCCTCTCGGGCCAGCTCGCCCAGCGCGTGGAAGCGTGCGAGCGCCTCGACCACGTGTCGGAGCAGCACGAAGAAGGCGTCCGGATCGCCGGCGTGCTCGGCGGCCAGTTGTTCGGTGCGTTCCATCTCCTCGAGCAGCAGCGCGGCAGCCAGGTCTCGACGGTCCGGGAAGTTGCGGTAGAGCGTCGCCTGCCCGACACCAGCGCGCCGCGCGATCTCGTACATCGGAGCGTCGGCACAGTCGGCGAAGAGCTCACGCGCCGCAGCCAGGATCGCCTCCCGGTTGCGCTGCGCGTCCTTCCGCCTCGGTGTCTCGGTCGTACCCACCATGAGGCCCAGTGTAGGCGCGGGGAATCATGTCCGCAAGGGCAGACGGAACCTGGGAGAACCATCGCAACGACCCGCAACTGGACATTTCTCTCCGATTACGATATAAATTGAGTGAGCAACCGTCCAGGTCACAGGCCAATGTCCGCACTGTCCTCAACTCCCGCCGGTGCCCCCGCTCGTCCCGCGGCCGGAAATCGTCCGGGTGCGAGGAACCGCCCCGGTTCCGGGAACCGTCCCGCGGCGGGAAAGCCCGCCGGCCGGGAGGCGCCCGGGGCGCGGCTTCGGTTGCCCGGTGTGGGTCGTCGTGTGGCAACCACGGGACTGCTTGTCGCGCTGGGGGTCGCGCTCCTAGCCGCGGTACCGGCGCTGCGGGGGGTGCTGCGCGAGATCGGCGAGATCGGTCCAGGCTGGGCCGGGCTCGCGGTGGCGCTCGAGATCGCTTCGAGCGTCAGCTTCGTGATCGTGTTCCGCCTCTTCTTCGACCGCTTGGAGCCGCGTGACGCGCGGGCGCTGGCCTGGACCACGCAGGGCTCCGGCGCCCTGCTTCCAGGCGGTGGAGCGGGCGGGCTGGTGATCAATGGTTGGCTGACCCACCTGACGGGGGCGCCGGTTCCGTGGATCGCGCGCCGGTCCGCCGCGCTGTTTCTGCTCGGGGGCGCCGTGTCGGCCATTGCGCTCGTAGGCGCCGGCGTGGCGTTGATCGTCGGAGCCCCGGGGCCTCACGGCTTTCTGACCGTGGTCCTTCCGACGGCTGTCGCGGCGGCAGGGACGCTTTCGATCGCGGGGCTGCCGGCGATCCTGCATTCGCGGCGGCGCCAGCCGAGATTGCTCTCCTCGATCGCCGTCAGCGTGCGCGAGGGTGAGTCGATCGCTTTTCGGAGGCGCCCCAGTTGGCGGCTGTTGGGCGCGCTGGGCTATCTCTGGTTTGACGTCGCCGTCCTCTGGGTGTTGCTGAGAGCGGTCGGATCGGATCCCAGCATCGCGGTGCTGACGCTGGCGTACTCGATCGGCTACGCCGCCAACTGGGTGCCGATTCCCGGTGGTATCGGGGTGCTGGACGCCGGGCTCACCGGTGCGCTCGTGCTCTACGGCATCTCCCCCGTGCACGCTGCCGCCGCGGTGATCGTCTACCACGCGGTCGCCTTCTGGGTGCCCGGAGTGGGCGGCGTGGTCGCGTACCTGCGCCTGCGCCCACGGCTGCTTCGAGCCGCCGACGAAGCGCCCGCAGAACCTCAGCCTGCGGGCTAGGTCTGCTCCGCGGACACGCGCTGATTCACCGCCCGCCGAGCCGGACTACGTGGCGATCGGCACGTTTCCGCAAACCGTCCGCTCGGACCGTCCACTCCACAAGCGCGGCGCACCAGGAGCCGATAGCACGGTCGGACCCATGGCAACGAGCCTCATCAGCATCAGGGACGTGGCCAGCGCCCAGTTCGAGTTCAGGGTCGACGACTGGGCCGACCGCTCGCACCGTGCGCGCGAGCTGGCCCGCAGCATCAACGGTTACGAGGTCTCGCCCCGGCCTCGCGGCTACGCCTGCTATCGGTCGCGGTGGGTTTGGGTGGAGGCGGACGCAGCGGGCCGGAAGGTGCCCTGGAGCGATTTCCGGCTGCTCGTCCCGTCCGACGCGCTGACGCCGATCGCGCTGCACGTGACCAACGACACGACCACGAGGTAGCGTAACTTCCGAGTCGTGGGCCCGGCGCAGGATCGAGGCGATTCGGAACGGCCACGGGGAATCAGCGCGACCGTGACGCTCGAGCCGTGGGGCAGCAGCGACCTGCCGCTGCTCGAGCGGTTGATGGGCGACCCGCACATGACCGAGCACCTCGGCGGTCCCGAGAGCCCCGACAGGCTGCGCGAACGTCAGGCCCGGTACGAGCGTCTCGAGGGCGGCGATCGCATGTTCAAGATCGTCGACGTGTCGAGCGGCGCCGGCGTCGGCTCGGTCGGATTCTGGACCAAGGAGTGGGGCGCCGACGAGGTCCACGAGGTCGGCTGGATGGTCGTGCCCGAGTTCCAGGGCCGTGGGATCGCGGCGGCGGCGACTGCGCAGGCCATCGAGCTCGCCAAGCGCGACGACACGCACCGCTTTATGCACGCCTTTCCGAACGTCACTAACGCGCCCTCGAATGCGATCTGCCGCAAGCTCGGCTTCGAGCTGCTCGGGGCCCGCGAGTTCGAGTACCCGAAAGGGCACTTCATGACCTGCAACGACTGGCGCCTGGACCTGCGCGCCTAGGGCTCGAAAATCGGCGGCGCGCTGCTGCGGCCTGGCGTGATGTGGTCGAATAGCAGCGCATGTCAGACACGCCTCCGCAGCTTCGCGATGTGTTCGAGGCGCAGCGGGTAATCGCTCCCTACCTTGACCCGACGCCGGTGCGCCGCTATCCGGCGCTGGACCGCGTCGTGGGGTCGGAACTGTTCGTCAAGCACGAGAACCACCTGCCGACCGGAGCCTTCAAGGTGCGGGGTGGGATCAATCTGGTGTCCCATCTCGGGCCGGCGCAGCTGGCTGCCGGGGTGTATGCAGCATCGACCGGCAACCACGGCCAGTCGGTGGCGTATGCGGCGAGGCTGTTCGAAGTCGCCGCGACAATCTTCGTGCCGCGAGGGGCCAACCCGGTGAAGGTCTCCTCGATGCGTGGGCTGGGCGCGACCGTGATCGAACACGGCGTCGACTTCGATGAGGCGCGCGAACGGTGCGAGGAGGTGGCCGTGGCTAGCGGCGCGCGATACATCCATTCCGGCGACGAGCCGTTGCTGATCGCCGGCGTCGCTACGGCGACCCTGGAGCTGCTCGAGCGCGAGCCTTCGATCGACGTGATCGTCGTCCCGGTGGGTGGCGGCAGCGGAGCGGCCGGGGCCTGCATCGTCGCGAAGGCAATCAATCCGCGGATCGTCGTGATCGGGGTGCAATCTGAGGCTGCGCCCGCCGCCTATCGCGCGTGGCGGGAGCGGCGGCCGGTCGCGGATGAGATGCGTACGTTTGCCGAAGGGCTGCAGACCCGCGTCTCATTCGAGCTGCCGCAACGCATCCTCGCCGAGCATCTCGACGATTTTGTTCTCGTCGCCGATGATGAGCTTCGCGCGGCCACGTTGCAGCTGATCGAGCTGACTCGCACCCTGGTCGAGCCCGCCGGTGCGGCGGCGCTCGCCGCGGTCCTGAGGCTCCGCAAGCGGCTCGCGGGCCGACGTGTCGCGGTCATCTGCAGCGGTGGCAACATCAGCCCCGCCCAGCTGCGTGAGCTGCTCGAGTGGGGGTCGCGGTCGGCGATCGGCCAGGAACCCCTCGCCGAGCTGTGACCTCAGCGGTGCTCTATCGCCAGGCGTAAGCCGAGGGCGATCAACACGACGCCGGTGAACCGGTCCATCGCGGCCCTGACGCGAGGGCGCTGAAGCGTTGCGGCCGCCCGCGCGGCGATCAGGCAATAGGCAGAGAGCCACACCACCGTCATAAGGACGAACACGGCGCCGAGCGCCAAGAAAGGAAGCAGCACCGGGTGCCCAGGATCGACGAACTGGGGCAAAAGGCTGGTGAAGAAGATGCCGATCTTGGGGTTGGCGAGATCGCTCAGGAACCCCTGGCGAAACCCGCCCAGTGCCCCCATCGCCGGCTTGTTCGCCGAACGCGGCGCGCCGGAGTCCGGGTGGCCGGCGGCGCGAAGTGCCTGGAGCCCAAGCCACACGAGGTAGAGCGCGCCGATCAGCTTCAGAACCGTGAAGGCCACGGCGGACGCGCGCACCAGCGATGCCACCCCGATGGCGGCCGCGAGCGTCCACACGGACAGGCCGGCGCTGACTCCGAGAGACGCGCCGAACGCAGCCCGGCGGCCGTGAACGAGCACGTTCTTGGTGACCACGGCCGTATCCGGGCCGGGTACCACGATCACGATCGCGGCGACCCCGATGAACACCAGCAAGTGCGCACCCACAGCACCCAGTCTCGCACGACGCCGCACCCGTGTCGAGCCGTCGACTCGGCGCCTCGGCTACGCGGTCGGTGCGATCAGCGGGAACTCGGCTGCACCACCAGCGCACTCCCGCTGCCGAGGCGAACCGGCTCAGCGATCGCCTCCGCCCGGCCGTTCCCGAGCATCTGAAGCGCGGTCGCGTCGCCGGGATAGTTGTCGAGTGGGAGGATCGACCCGGTGGCCACCGCGAACTTCTCGCCGTATTGGCTCGTGAGCTGCTGGGCGAGCGCGCTGTTGTAGAAGTCCGGTTCGGCCAGCGAGGTGTTGGACGACGAGTTCGTCTGGCTCACCCGGGGCGCGGCGAGCGCGGCGGGCAGGCTCATTCCGAAGTCGACGTGGTTCATGAGGATCTGGACGACCGTCGTGATGATCGTCGAGCCGCCAGCGGCGCCGATCGAGAACTCGGGGCGACCGTTCCGCAGTGCGATGATCGGGCCCATGCTCGATCGCGGCTCCTTGCCGGCAGCCGGCAGGTTCGGGTCGTTCGCGCCGGGCGAGGACGGGGCGAAATCGAAGTCGGTCAGCTCGTCGTTGAGCAGGAAGCCATAGCCGGGCACGACTTGGCCACTGCCGCCAAAGAAGTTGACCGTGTTGGTGTAGGCGACGATGTCGCCCCACTTGTCCTCGGTCACGAGGTTGTTCGTGTGATGGGCCTCGGGCGACGCCGAGGACTGGGCCGAGTCCGTGCTGGCGGCGCAGCCCGCGAACGGCGGGAACGGCGAGCCTGGCGCGACCGGCGACGTGGCGGCGGTATTGCCGATCAGGCAGCGGCGAGTCGCCGCGAAGCTAGGATCGAGCAGTCCGGCGAGCGGCACATTGACGTAATTGGGGTCACCCACGTACGCGTTGCGGTCGGCGTAGGCGTACCGGGACGCCTCGAGGTAATGAAACAGTGCCTCGACGCGTGGCTCGGAGCCGAGCGGGTAGCCGCTCAGGATGTTGAGGATCTCGCCCTCGGTCGAGCCGCCGCTCGACGGCGGCGCCATCCCGTAGATCTTCAGTCCCCGGTAGGTCACCTGTGTCGGCGCGAGGATGCGGGTCCGGTAGGACTTCAGATCCTGAACGCTCATGATCCCCGGGTTCGTGACGATCGTCTGTCCCGGCGTGAGCACCGGGTGATCATCGGCCTGCACGATCGCCTGCCCGATCGGACCGTCATACAGCGCGGATGGACCCTGGCGGGCGATCAGCTCGTAGGTGTGCGCGAGGTCGGGGTCGCGCAGCCAGGTCCCGACGGGCAGCGGATCCCCGGACGGAGTGAGCAGGAGCGACCGGCTTGCCGGATAGGCCTGGAGTGTCGAGAGACCGGACTGCTCGAGCTGGTTGAAGTCGAAGTTGACCGCGAAACCGTGCTTGGCGAGCGCGATCGCCGGTCGTAGGTCAGCGCCGAGCGACAGCCGGCCGAGCTTGCGCACGGCGGTCGCCCACGTCGCGACATTCCCCGGCACACCGGTAGACAGCGGCTGATCGGAGGCCGCGGTGTAGTTCATCGGCTTGCCGGTCGTCGGATCGATGAACAGATTGGTCGTGCAGGCCGACGGGCACGTCTCGCGCCCGTCGATCGTGGTGACGGTGTGCGTACGCGCGTTGTAGATGACCATGAAGCCACCGCCGCCTGGACCCGCGACGAACGGAACGGTCACCCCGAGGGCACTTGCGGTCGCCACGGCGGCGTCGACGGCATTGCCGCCTCGACGGAGCACGTCGATGCCCGCCCGGCTGGCGCCGACGTCCATCGAAGCGACGGCACCGCCCGTGCCGACCGCGACCGGCTCATTCGGGTAGCGCGCCCGATGCCGCGCGCCAGTCGCGCGGACGGACGCGCTTGCCGGCACCGCGACAGACCCCGCGGCGCACAGCACGGCGACGACAGTTGCGATTCGTCGATGACTCATAACACCCACCTCCAGCGACCGCAGGACACCCCACAACTTCCCAGCGACCGTCTCTCAGAAACCGCGAGATCCGCTAGTCAGCCACCAGCAGGCGCATGTCAGCGCCAGCCGAGAGCGGGGGCAACGTGGGTGAGGATGTTCTCGATGACGTGAGCGTTGTATTCGACGCCGAGCTGGTTGGGCACGGTCAACAGCAACGTGTCCGCGGTCTGGATCGCCTCGTCCGTCCGAAGCTCCTCGACGAGCACGCTGGGTTCGGCTGCGTACGAGCGGCCAAAGATCGCCCGCGTGTTCTCGTCGATCATGCCGATCTGATCTTGGGAGTCGCGGCCGGCGCCAAAGTACGCGCGGTCCGCGTCGGTGGTCAGCGCGAAGATGCTGCGGCTCACCGATACCCGGGGTTGACGGTCATGCCCGGCCTCCCTCCACGCCTCGCGGTAGGCCTCGATCTGCTTGCGCTGCTGGACGTGGAGCGGTTCGCCGGTCTCGTCGTCCTTCAGCGTCGAGCTCTGCAGGTTGAGCCCGAGCCGGGCCGCCCAGACGCTCGTCGCGTTCGAACTCGATCCCCACCAGATCCGCTCTCGCAGACCGGGTGAGTGCGGCTCGATGCGCAACAGCCCAGGCGGATTGGGGAACATCGGCCGCGGGTGCGGCTGCGCGAACCCGTCGCCGCTTAGAACCTCGAGCGCGACCTCGGTGTGCCTGCGGGCCACGTCGGCATCGCTCTCGCTGTCGGCGGGCACATAGCCGAAGTAGCGCCAGCCGTCGATCACCTGCTCAGGCGATCCGCGGCTGATCCCCAGCTGAAGGCGGCCACCGGCGATCAGATCGGCTGCCCCCGCGTCCTCCGCGAAGTACAGCGGGTTCTCGTAGCGCATATCGATCACGGCGGTGCCGATCTCGATGCGCGAAGTCCTCGCGCCGATCGCCGCCAGCAGTGGGAACGGCGACGCGAGCTGACGCGCGAAATGGTGAACGCGGAAGTACGCACCGTCAGCACCCAGCTCCTCTGCAGCGACGGCGAGCTCGATCGACTGCCGCAGCGCCTCCGCGCCGGAGCGCGTCCGCGAGTGCGGGCTAGCGCTCCAATGACCAAAGGACAGAAATCCGATCTTCTTCACGCAACTCCCTGGACGGCGACCATGTTGAAACCCGCCGCGCTCTCGCGCAGTCGCTTCGCTTCCTGATACTCGGGCGACTCGTAGAACCGCTTCGCCGCCTCGAGATCCGGGAACTCGAGGAGCACGAGGCGCTTGGGTTGCCAATCGCCCTCCAGGACCGCGAGCTCACCGCCACGCACGATGAAGCGGCCTCCGCCGGCCGTGACTGCGGCGGGCGAGGCCTGCTTGTAGAGCTCGTACTGCTCAGGGTCGTGGATGTCAGTCTCGACGACGATGTACGCGGGCACAGACGCTCCTCTCGGACTCGGGGTCCACTAAGGCTTACACAGGGAGCTCGGCGGTTTTGTCCGGGCGGCTGGTCATCCTGTCCGGCCCGTGTCCAGGCCCCATCTCCAGACCACGCCCGCCCTGCGCTTCTGGCAGACGCACGCGCTGGCCGCCATGGACCGGTGGGAGCGGGGGTCGTTCTTGGTCTCGGCGGCGCCGGGGGCGGGCAAGACCCGACCGGCGTTGGAGTTCGCTCGTCGCCAGCTGGCCTCGGGGCCGGCGGGATCGGTGGTGGTGGCCTGTCCGACGGGGCCGCTCACGCGCCAGTGGGCGCGGGCCGCCAGCCGGTTGGATGTCGAGCTGGCGGTGGACGCGCCCTCGCCCTCCGTACCGGCCGGGTTTGACGGTGTCGCGGTGACGTACGCGCGGATCGCGAAGGCGCCCGCCCGGTGGGCGCGGGCGGCGAGACCGAGAACCCTCGTCATCGCCGATGAGGCGCACCACCTGGGAGAAGAGCTGGCCTGGGGAGAGTCATTCGCGAGGGCGTTTGGCGGCTGCGAGCGGTGGCTGTTGTTGTCCGGGACGCCATTTCGCTCGGATGCGACGCCGATTCCGGGCGTGCGTTACGACTCCGCCGGGCTCGCGGAACCCGACATCTCCTACAGCTACGCCGATGCCGTGCTCGATGGCATCTGCCGGCCGGTGTGCTTCGTCGCCTACGACGGGACTCTGTCGTGGCGAAGCGGCGACGACGTGATCGAGTCGAGCTTCGAGACCGTGTTGACGGGGCGCGAGGCCAGTCGCCGCTACCGCACGGCGATCTCCACCGAGCTGCCCGACGGGCTGCCACGGATCCTGCGCGAAGCCGACGCCAAACTGCGGATGCTCCGCCGCGACGGGCACCGCGACGCCGGCGGGTTGGTGATCGCCGCGGACTCATCCCACGCGCGCAGAATCGCGGCGCTCCTGCGCGAGGCGACCGGGCAGAGCCCGCTGGTGGTCCTGCACAACGAGCCAAGGGCTGCTGAGAAGCTGGCCGGGTTCACCACTGCCCGCGACCCGTGGATCGTGGCGGTGAACATGGTCTCCGAAGGCGTCGACATTCCCCGCCTGCGGGTCGGCGTGTACGCAACGGCCGCGAAGACACCCCTCGTGTTCCGGCAGATCGTCGGCCGGTTCGTGCGCACGATCCAACACCGCCCACCGGAGCCGAGCTGGCTGTACATCCCGGCAGACCCGGTTCTCCGCGACCACGCCGCGGCCGTGGAGCAGGAGCTCCGGCACGCGCTGCGACGAGGAGAGGATGACTTCGCGCGCGAGTTCGACCGGCTCGACGTGTCCCAGTCAGAACGCGGTGAGACGCTCGCGTTCGAGCCGTTGAGCGCGGACGTGACCCCGCAGATGACGCTGTTCGGATCACCCGCTCCGCCGCTGCCGCAGCGAGTCGCGACAAGCGCAAACGAACTCGCTCCCCACCCTGAACCGGTCACGCGGCCACACGGGACGCCGGCATTCGAACAGCGCGAGCGCCTACGAAACGAGCGCCACCGGCTCGTCGCCGAGCTAACCCGCCGCGACGGGAGCAGTCACCGCGAGGTTAACGCCTGGATCAACCGCAAGCTCGGCATCAGGTCTGTGGAACACGCCTCTTTGAACGACCTCGAGCGCGCCGTCGAGCTGCTCGTTGGCAAGCTCACACGCCGCCGCTAGCGACCCTCTCGGAGCTGCAGCCGGTTGCCGTCCCGAGCAGCGAACGTGACGGCCGAGGATGCGTCGAGGCCCACTCGCGTTGCGAACGTGTGTTCCCGCGCGAGCTAGACTCTTCATACCGTGTCTTTCGTGGTCCAACCCTCGCTGCTTGGCTCCTCGGGCGACCTCGGCCTCGCCGACCTCGGGGCGGCCGTGGAGCGCCGGGAGCTCTCCGACGGCGCCTGGATCGACCTGCGGCCGGCCTTCGTCACCGCCGCCGACGAGCTGTTCGACGTGCTGGTCGGCACCGTGCCCTGGCACGAGGAGCGGATGCACATGTACGACAGCACCGTCCGGGTCCCGCGGCTTCTCGCCCGGTACGGGCAGGGCGAGGCGCTGCCCCACCCTGTGCTCGACGAGGCCCGCTCCGCCCTGAACGCCCACTACATCGCAGAGCTGGGCGAGCCGTTCGTCAGTGCCGGGCTCTGCCTCTACCGCGACGGCAACGACAGCGTCGCCTGGCACGGAGACCGCATCGCCCGCGAGAGCCCGAGGGACACGATGGTGGCGATCCTGTCGCTCGGCGCCACCCGGCCGTTTGCCCTACGGCCGAAGTCGGGCGGCCCGGGACTGCGCCTCCAGGTCGGGCATGGCGACCTGCTCGTGATGGGCGGAAGCTGTCAGCGAACCTGGCAGCACGCGATCCCCAAGACCGCCCGCTGCCTTGGCGCACGGATCAGCATCCAGTTCCGTCCCCACTGGGGCAACGACCTCGGCAAGCCCGCCGCATCGGCGTCTTAGCCCGGCGGAATCGGCCTCAGCATCGATGTCTGCCTCGGGTTACAAGCGCGAGACGAGTTCGGCCACGATCTCCGCAGCGGGCTGCCGCTGTTTGGCGAGCGCAACGCTTTGTCCGGCCCACAGCGACAGCGCTTCGATCTCACCGGTTGTTCCAACCATCGGCGGCGCGGGTTCATATCGAACGATCGACTCGCCGGAAGCGAAGTGCGCCAGGACTTCGCCTTCTCTCGGTCGACTACCCGGTGCCGGCCGGCCCGCGGACTCCCACATCTCGGCCGTTGAGTTGTGGACAGCTCGATGCGAAGCGTCCGGCCATCCCACCTCGTAGAGGTTGGGATACCACTCGGCATCGGTCTCGGTCGCGGCTATCAGGCGGCGCCGGTACTCCTCGTGGATCGGCATCTCATCGGCGAGCAGAAACCGCGTGCCGAGCAAGGCGGCCTGCGCGCCGAGGGCCAGCACGGCCGCGACTCCTCGAGCGTCGCCAATACCGCCGGCCGCAATGGCCGGTACCGGCGCCACCGCGTCGACTACCGCCGGTACCAGCGGGAGCGTTGCCACGCCGCTCCAGACGTGCCCGCCGGCTTCCCAACCCTGCGCCACGATGATGTCCACTCCACATCCGACTGCGCGCCGCGCCTCCTCGACGCTGCCGACCGTGTGCATGACAAGCCCCCCGGCATCATGTATCGAGTCGACGTAGCTGCTGGGATCGCCCCAGAACAGCGACACGATGCGCAGACCCGCAGAAAGGGCCTGATCGATTCGATGGTGCTGATCGAAGGCGAGAACGAAGTTGCCCGCAAAGGGCCGGTCGGTGAGGGCTGACGTTTCCCGAACCACGTCTCCGGCGTCATCGGCCCACCCCAGCCCGACGGTGCCGAGGCCGCCGGCATTCGAGACCGCGGCTGGCAGGCGGGGGTCTGCAGACAGCGGCGCCTCGACGATCGGGTGTTCAATCCCCAGCAGCTCGCATACCGGCGTCCGGCTACTCATCGAGACCGCCCCCTCTCTGGCGCCCGCGGCGCCGGTTGACTACGCTCAGCGTGGACCCGAACGGCGGCGATCGTTCTCGTCACTCCTCAACCATAAACAGGAGCGGACCATGCGCAGCGACATCGCACCCAGCGGCACATTCCCCGACTACGAGTTGCCCGATCACGAGGACCATCCTCGGAAGCTCAGCGAGATCCAGGGCGACGACCCACTGATCCTCACGCTCGCGCGTGGGAATTACTGCCCCAAGGAGCACCAGCAACACCTCGAGCTCGCCGCCAACTATCCCAAGATCGCGGTGGCCTACACGCAGGTCGCCACGATCTCGACCGACACCCACCACTCGAGCCAGGAGTTCCGCGCATCGACCGGCGCCCAGTGGCCCTTCCTCTCCGACCCGGAGCGGACCGTCCAGAAGGACCTTGAAATCCAGGAGTACACCGACCCCGAGCACGACCCGATGGTGCCCCACACGCTCGTGCTCAAGCCCGGGCTGGTCATCCACAGCATCTACAACGGCTACTGGTTCTGGGGGCGTCCGTCGTTCGTCGATCTCTGGCACGACCTGAGAACCGTGACGAGCGAGATTCGCCCCGACTGGGATCTGAGCAAGCCCGGTCTACGCGAAGCGTGGGATGCCGGCGATTACTCGCCGTTTCACGGGTGGAACCGGCGCTCCCCTCAGTCGCTGCCGTCGTCTTACAGTTCTTGACGCGCGGCCGCTACCAAACGCGGTGCGGGCGATGCCCGGAGCACGGGGTGCGTGGGCTTCCCGGGTCAAAGGTCGAGCACTATGTCGCCGCGTGGCTGTGAGCAGCAGATCAGCGCGCTCCCATCGGCGGGAGGCTCGACCGGATCGGGGCTATACCCGACGGTCCCGACGATGAGGGTCGTCTCGCAGGTATGGCAGACGCCGGTGCGACACGACCAACGGACGGGCACGTCGCACGCCTCGGCGAGTTCGAGCAGGCTCGTGTAATCGTCGCTCCAAGGCACCGCGAGGCTGCTCCGAGCAAACTCGATGGTCGCGCCGGTTCCAGGTTGGCCGGTGGGTGAGTGTGGCGTTCGCGCAGGTGTTGCTGCGATCCCCGGCGTCACCCCCGGCGCAGGCCCGAACGGCTCGGTATGGATGCGTGACGCGTCGATCCCCAGCGCCGCCAGACCCGCGCCGATGTCGTCCATGAACAGCGTCGGGCCACACAGGTACGCCTCGGCATCGTGGGGCGGCTCGAGTTCGGCGAGCGCGGATGCGGTGAGCCGGCCGGCGCTGTCGAAATCGCGGCCTGCGAGGTCATCCGGATCGGGTCGGCTGTAGTAGACGTGAGCATGTACGTTCGGAAGCGAAGCGAGGAGGGTGTCGGCCTCGGCGGCGAACGAGTGCTCGCGCCGGTTGCGTGCGCCGTGAAGCCACCAGATCTCGCGATCGGAATGCTCCTCCGCCAGCGCCTGGAGCATGGCGAGCACCGGGGTGGCACCGATCCCGGCGCTTATCAGCATTACCGGTGCATGGGTCCGGTCGAGGATGAAGGTGCCACGCGGCGCTGCAATGTCGAGGTGATCGCCGACGGCGAGCCGCGTGTGCAGATAGCCGCTGGCGGTTCCGTCGCGTTCGCGCTTCACCGTGAAGCGGTAGTAGCCGGCGTCGGGCGGTCCGGAGAGGGAGTAGTTGCGGAGTACCGACCGCTGCCGCGGATCGGGCTGGACCCGCACCGTGAGGTACTGGCCTGGGCGCGCGGCCGGGAGTGGTGCGCCGTCTGGGTCATCGAGCCGAATGGAGATCACCGATTCACTCTCGCGGGTGATTGCGGTGACAGTCAGCTGACGGAAGCCCGGCCAGGCGGGCGGCGGGCTCGTGACCGCAAGCCCGGCGTTGCCACTCCCGGGTTCTTCCTCGAGCAACGCTTGGAACGACGCCTGCCAGCCGGGGCTGAGAGCGGAGATCCGGAGTGCGCGCAGCAGTTGCTGTCGAGAGTGCCCAGGGAGGTAAAGCAGGGCATCCGCCTCAGCGACCGGCATCTGTTCGGGACCGGACTCGACCTTGATGATCTGGTCTCCCGCTTGTACGTCGCCCTCCTCGAGCACGCGGAAGTAAAAGCCCGGACGATGGTGTGAAACGAGCATCGCGGGAATGCGCGGATCGTTCATCCGGATCCCGACCCGGTAGCAGGTGACGCGGGGTTGCGTTACCTCAAAGGTTGCGGTCCCGATTTGGTACCGGTCACCGATGCAGACTTCGTCGTCACCCAGCCCCTCGACAGTGAAGTTCTCGCCGAACTGTCCGTAGACGAAGTCGTTCCGGCCGAGCTCGCGTTCCCAGTACCGATAGGACTCGATCTGGTAGACAAACACGGCACGTTGCTCGCCGCCGTGCCCCGCCCGATCGCCTTGACCATCGCCCTCGATGTTCAGCTTGCCGACCCGGCGGTGACCGCTGACGGGGTCCTTGAAGACGCCGGTGTAGACGTCCTTACCATGCCAGGGCACGTTCTTCGGCATGCCGACGTTGACCGATAACAATGTGCCCACAGACTGAGCCTCCATGGTTCCTTGGCGTGTTCGCAAGGCACATGATGACCGGTCTGGCGCTCGGCCGGTCGTGGCGTGCGCGGCTGCTCAGGCGCGACGGAACTGCCTGACCGCCAGTGGGACGAAGACCAGCAGCAGGCCAACCAGCCACGCGAGCGCCCCCAGCGCGGGACCGAGCGCATGCCCATGGCCGACGGTCAGGTCCCGTGCGGCGTTGACGGTGAGGCTCACCGGGTTGACATCGGCGAACGCGCGCACGGCCGCGGGCATTGAGCTTGTCGGGACGAACGCCGAGGAGGCGAACACCAGTGGGAACACCCAGATGAACCCGACCGACTGCGCCGTCTCCGGATCGCGCACCGCCAGGCCCACATACGCGCTGATCCACGAGAACACGTACGCGAACGCCAGCACGAGCGCAAATGCCAGCACCACTTCGTAGACCGGCTGGCTCGGCCGGAAGCCGACCGCAAACCCGATCAACAGCATCAGGACCAGCGTCAGCGCGTTTGTCACCAGGTCGGCCGCGGTGCGTCCGATCAGTACCGCCGACCGCGCGATCGGCAGCGACCGGAAGCGGTCGACGACCCCGGCCTTCAGGTCCTCGGTGATCCCGAGCCCGGTCGTCAGCGCCCCGAAGATCGCCGTCATCACGATGATCCCGGGGATCAGGTAGTTCACGTAGCCGATGTGAGGAGCCTTGATGGCCCCTCCGAACACGTACCGGAACAGGAGCACGAAGATGACCGGCTGCACGAACAGGTAGACGACGTACATCGGCCGGCGCAGCACCTTGCGCAGCTGGCGCGTGGCCATGATCCGACTGTCGGTCGCTGTCTCGGCCAGCGAGACGCGGCCACGGGACGGAATTGCTTGGGCTGTGGCGCTCATTACGCGGCCTCCTGTTCGAGTTGCTGTTCGGTTGGTCCCTCCTCGGCGGGGTGGCCGGTCAGGGTCATGAATACGTCGTCGAGCGTGGGCTGATGCAGCTCGACGGATGCAATCGCGATCTGCCGCGCGTCGAGCCTCCGCACCGCCTCCGCGGACGCGCCCGGATCCTCGACGGCCAGGCGGATCTCGCCGCTCGCAAGCTCGCGCCGATAGTCCATGTGCGGCTGCTCGGCGGCCCCCAGGCCGGCAAGCGCCGCAGAGGCGTCATGCGCGGCGGCGCGGTCGACGAGGCGGACGGTCAGGATCGTCGAGCCGATCGCCGCCTTCAGCTCGGCCGAGGTGCCTTCGGCCGCGATCCGGCCACGGTCCACGACCGCGATCCGTTGCGCCAGCCGATCGGCCTCCTCCAGGTACTGGGTCGTCAGCAGCACCGTCGTGCCGTCCCGTCGTAGCTCGTCGACGATCCGCCACAGCTCCTGGCGCGACCTCGGGTCGAGTCCGGTGGTCGGCTCGTCGAGCAGCACGACCGGCGGTAATCCGATCAGTCCGGCGGCGAGGTCGAGCCGACGGCGCATCCCGCCGGAGTACGTCGACACGCGACGGTCGGCGGCGTCGACGAGCTCGAACCGCTCGATCACCTCCGCCGCGCGCCGGCGAGCCTCGCTGGTCGGCAGCCGGTAGAGGCGCGCGATCATCTCGACGTTCTCCCGGCCGGTGAGCTCCTCGTCGACCGCCGCGAACTGACCCGCGAGCCCGATCCGCCGCCGGACGGCAAGCGGCTCGTGCTCGACGTCATAGCCGAGAACCGCCGCCCGGCCGCTGCTCGGCGCGAGCAGCGTCGCCAGGATCCGCACGAGCGTCGTCTTGCCGGCCCCATTCGGGCCGAGCAGCCCGAACACGGTGCCGGCGGGCACGGTCAGGTCAAGCCCGTTGAGCGCGACGACCTCTCCGAAGCGCTTGCCGACCCCGTGGACCTCGATTGCATCACGCACGGTCCCTCCCTCCCGAAAGGAGCTTGTCGCTGGGCTGGGCCTCGCGGCGGATCGTGATGTCCCCGAACCCCGTCCTCGCCCGTACCTCGACTTGCTGCTCGTCGGCCGACCCGGGACCCTCGGTCGTTTCGAGGCCGTTGTGGACGCGGCCGTAGCTGGTGTCGAGGTCGAGCCAGGCGGCAACCCCGGCCGCGATACCGACCTCGATGTGTCCGGTTGCGGTCTCGGCGACGAGCGATCCTCGGTCGATGCTCCCGACGCGAATGTGGCCGTTGGCGGTCTTCGCGCTGATCGACCCGTGCGAGCGCCCGACCTCGATATCGCCGTTTGCCGCCTTGACCCGGAGATCGCCGCCAACCTCGCTGATCCGGGTGTCGCCGTTGGAGTTCTTGATCACCGCCGAGCCGTCGATCTCGCCGGCGCGTACGTCACCGGTCGCAGTCGTCAGCTCGGCGTCCCCGGTCACCCGCTCGAGAGTTATGTCGCCGGCCGTTGTCAGCTTTACCCGTGCGGCCCGATCAACGCTGATCTCGCCGGCGCTGCTCTTGAGCTCGCAGCGCCCGAGCGAACCGGTGCAGTGAAACCCGCCGGCCGCCGTGTGGCCGCTCAGATCCGAGCCGGCCGGTAGCTCGATATCGACGTCGATCGAGCCGCCATCGCTGAACGGGCTCCATTCCCGCAGCCGGCGCGGTGCGTTGACCAGCAGCTTGCCGTCGGCGTACTCGACGCGCGTGTGCTCGGCCGCGGTCACGTCGTCCTGCCTGGACGCGTCGCTCGGCCGGACCTCCACGATCGTGTCCGCTCGCTCTCCGGCGGCGACGTGGACGTCCGCCACGCGCAGATCGAGCACGACCGAGATTGGTTTTGGTGTTTCGAAGTGAGTCATGTCGCGGTTCCTGTCATTCGTTGGTTTCAGTCAGTTCGTTGTCCGATGGCCAACGGGCGCTCAGCGCCCCCAGCCCCGGTAGCGCTGGCTCGAGCGGGCGCTCCGTTGCTCGCGCTGGGGCCCTGGCTGGCCGCGGTCGACGGCCGCCCCGACGGCGCGGACGAGCCACGCGTTGGTCGACAAGCCCTCGCGGTCGGCGCTTTCCTCGACCTGGCTCTTGAGGTGGTCCGGGAGCCGCAGGTTGATCCGCGCGGTCCCCCCCTCTCCGGCCGCTGCCGCGCTCGTAGCCAAACCAGCGGTCGGGTCTCGGCTATCGGCCTGCTCGCTCTCCGTCTCGGCTGGCGGGACCGTGACCACGAACTCCGGTTCGCTCCCGCGCAGGCGCAGTTCGACCGAGCCAGGAGCGAGCTCGCTGGTGATCTCGGCCGCCGCCGCCGAGAGCACATCGAGCAGAGTCAGTCGCACGGCGGATTCCAGCGCCGCCGTCAGCCGCTGTGCGACCGAAAGCGCCTCCTCGCCGCCGGCCGCGGCGGCCGTCGCGAGCTGCTCGCGGAGCTTGTCTTCATAGGGTTCTAGATTCATGGCACCATTCTGGCACCACTATGGCACCATGTCAAGTGCCGCCGTGATGCCAACCACTTGTCTGCGGACCGACGGCCGAATGAGCCGCTTCTAACTCGCGGTTGAAGGTCGCTTCAGCTTTCGCGATGAGGCTGACCAGCGTTGGTCGCCTCAGCGCCACCGCTACGACGCCGCCCGAGGCCGCTCCTCACGCTCGGGGCAGCGGTCTTGATGGTGGCCGCGGCTGCCGTCCTGATCGCACCCAGCGATGCCACCGTTCCCCGCGCCGTGCCGGCGAATGCCCAGCTGGTCGACATCACCGACGCTGCGATAAGTCGGCCGATCGCCGCAGGCTTCGTCGGTCTCTCGATCGAATATCCCTCCTCGCTGGCTTATTCCGGCGCCAATCCGGTCTCGCCGAATCCGACGTTCATCAGGCTTGTCGAGCAGCTCAATCCATCAGGGTCGCCAGTCATCCGTTTCGGCGGTGACACAACGGATTGGACCTGGTGGCCGACACCGGGCGTGAACAAGCCTCGGGGAATCCGATACGCGCTCACGCCTCGGTGGCTGGCGGTCACCCGAGCGACCGCCCTGGCTTTGCATGCGCGCCTGATCCTCGGCATCAACCTCGAAGCCGACAGCGCCATCATCGCGCGAGCCGAGGCGCGGGCGCTCCTAAAGGGAATCGGACGGAGCCTCATCATGGGGTTTGAGCTCGGCAACGAGCCCGAGGTCTACGGGAGCATCGACTGGTACACGACGCACGCCGGCGTCGGAGTGCGCGGCCGCCCGGCCCGCTACGACTTCCGTTCGTACCTGATCGACTACGCCGCGATCCGATCTGCGCTGCCGCGCACGGTACCGCTCGTCGGTCCCGCCTCCGGCGCGCCACGCTGGACGCCGGAACTCAGCCGGTACCTCGCGGCCAACCCGCGGGTTCGCATCGTCACATTTCACCGCTATCCGCTGCACCGGTGCTTCACCGCGCGAGGCGCTTCAACCTATCCGACGATTCCGAACCTGTTGGGCCGCCGGAGCACGCGCGGACCGGGTTTGAGCCTGCGGGCCGCCGTCCGCGTCGCTCACGCTCACGGTCTGGCGCTTCGCGCCGACGAGCTGAACAGCGTCTCCTGCGGCGGGGCCCCCGGTGTGAGCAACACGTTCGCCTCGGCCCTCTGGGTCCTCGACACGATGTTCAATATCGCCGCGGCGGGTGCCGACGGTGTGAACATCCACACCTTCCGCAAAGCTCTGTACGCGCCGTTTTCGTTTACGCATGCGTCCGACGGCTGGCAGGCACATGTCGACCCGATGTACTACGGCATGCTGATGTTTGCCCGCGCGGCACCTGCCGGTTCTCGACTCCTCTCCACCCGCGCTCCGTCGAGCCAAGCGCTCAGGATCTGGGCCGTCCGGGCACCGGACAGAACCGTTCGGGTCACCGCAATCAACGAGTCGCCAACCAGAGCGTTGGTGGTTGCAGTCAGACCGCCGCACACGGGCGGCGCCGCCACGGTCGAGCGGCTGACGGCGCCCAGCCTCGGTTCTCAGACGGCCGTCACGATCGCCGGTCAGACCTTCGGTGCCTCGACCACGACCGGCGAGCTCACCCGCAACTACTCGACGACGACGCTCGAGCCAATCCAGCACCGCTACGTTGTCGAGCTTCCGCCGGCGAGCGCTGCACTCCTCTCGCTCAGGGGCTCGTGAGGCTCCGACGATGCCGTCGTGGCGTCGGCTGATCGAGAGCCAGACGAGTCACGCCGGGTCGTTCGCGCTCAGGCGAGAGATCCTGTAGATGCCGCCGACTATCTGATCGATCCGCGCCTCGCCCATGGCGGCCACGTTACCTCACCCGCGCCCCAATCACCGTCAATCCGAGCTGACGGCGCCCCCCCGGGACGGAACCGATCGTCCGAATCGACAGCGCACCCTCGTCGAGTGCTAACGCAGACTCGATACCCGATCGATCAGACTGGTCGGAGTGAACGGTGACCAGAGCACTCCCGTCCGGCCGCGCAGACGACCGGGGCGACGTGGTCGCAGACTCGCGACGGTTGCGATCGGCGCGCTGTCGATCGGCGCGCTTATGTGGGTCGCCCCGCCTCGGCAGGTCATCAACACCGTTGGTGACATGAGTCCTGTTTGGCTGGCGGCGGCCGTCGGGCTGGAGCTTGCCTCGTGCCTGAGCTACGTCGTGGTGTTCCGGCGTTTCTTCCCGGAGCCGCCGCGGCCTGTTAGCCGGCGGGTTGCGTGGATCGCCATGGGCGCCGGCGCGCTCCTCCCGGGCGGAAACTTCTCCTCCGCCGCGGCCACGGGCCTGCTCCTGCGTCACCAGCACAATGGCGCTCGTGGTCTCGTGGAGCGCTGCGGCGCGCTGCTGTGTTTTCTGACCCTGTTCGGGTTCGCCGTCAATGGGATCGCCGGCGTGTTGCTCCTGCTCGGCTTCGGTCGTGGCCCTCACGACCTTGCGCATGCCGGGATCCCGATATTGGTCTCGCTGGTCGTGATCGGCTCGGCGACGGTTGCGATGCTGCTCGGCGGTCGGCTCGGTGCGCGAGCCCCGACCGCGGTCCGTGCACTTGTGGGCTCGCTAGAAGGCGCGCGTGATTCGCTGTTCGCGCCGCATTGGCGTCTGCTCGGCGCGGCCGGATTCCTGTGCCTCGACATGGGCGCGCTGTGGGCCGTGTGTCGCGCGACCGGTCATCCGCTCGGCGTGCTCGCGCTGGCACTTGCGTACTTCATCGGCTACCTGGCCACGATGATCCCGATGCCGGCCGGACTTGGCGTGCTCGACTCCGGCCTTGCCGGCGCGCTGGTCCTGTACGGGTTCTCCCCCGTCGCCTCGGTCGGATCGGTGCTCGTCTACCACGCGATCTCTGTCTGGGTCCCGTGCCTTGGCGGATTCGCCGCCTGGCTATCCACGCGCGGCGCACTCCGGGCAAAGGCCGCGCCAGGCCCGCTGGTTGAGCCGCCCGCGAGCGCATCCGCGGTCAGCGGGTAAGCGGGTCAGGGCGTAAGCGGGTGAGCCATGCCTGGCCCATCCGCGCCGTGCCCGAGCCTCGGGAGTTATGCTCGAGTCGCCGTTCGCCGACGAGCGCGCCGGCGCGGCGGGGTGTGACGATGGGGATGGGCGTGAGCGACGGGTTCGGCTCTCATGCTCCGGCCGGTTCCCTGGCTCAGGCCGTGGTGGAGGCCGAGTTCGCCGGCGACTTTGGTGACGTCGCGGTGCTGATCGGGTGAGAGGAGTGTGATCCCGGTGCCTTTGCGACCCGCCCGGCCGGTTCGGCCGATCCTATGAACGTAGGTCTCACTGTCGGCGGGCGGGTCGAAGTTGATCACGTGCGAGATCCGCTCCACATCGATTCCGCGTGCAGCGACGTCCGTCGCGACGAGCGTGTCTACCGCCCCGGACTCAAACCGAGCGAGTGCCTGCTCGCGCTGGCGTTGTGACTTGTTGCCATGCATCGCCACTGCCTTGATGCCGCGGGCCCCCAGGCGCTTGACGAGCCGGTCAACCCCATGCTTGGTTCTGACGAAGACGAGCGTGAGCTCGCGATCGCGCTCGAGCTCGCGCACAAGCGCCTCGACGCGGTGCTCGTGCGCGACCTCGACGAACCTGTGCTCGATCTCTTCGTTTGCGCGGCGCGTCGCCGGACCGTGACGATGTACCGCCGCGTCATGTGTGAAGCTTGTGGCGATGCGTCCGGCTTCGCCGTCAAGGGTGGCGGAGAACAACAGCGTTTGACGCGCGCGGGGACATGCGGCGACGATCCGGTCGATGGCTGGGCGAAAGCCCATGTCGAGCATCCGGTCGCCCTCGTCGAGGATCAGCATCCGGACGTTCTGGAGCGTGAACGCTCCGCGCGCGAGGAGATCTTCTAAGCGGCCTGGCGTCGCAACCAGCACGTGCGATGCGGCGGCCTCCTTGGCCTGCTTGACCAGCCCCACACCCCCGTAGACGGCCGTGATGCGTAGCGCTCGCGAGTGCGCGATGTCGCGGATGTCTTCGACGATCTGCGTGGCAAGCTCGCGCGTCGGCACGAGCACGAGCGCCGCCGGACGCCGATCCTCGGCGCGGATGCGCTCAACCACGGGGATCCCGAAAGCGAGCGTCTTGCCCGAGCCGGTCGGGGACTTCGCAATCACGTCTCGCCCGGCGATCGCATCGCCGATCACCGCGCGCTGGATCTCAAACGGCTCGGTGATTCCTGCGGCGGACAGCGAACGGGTGACGGCGCTAGAGACGCCCAGACCAGCGAAAGAGCCTGTTGACATATGCAACTCCTTGGCGGCGCAAGAGGGGCCGCGAACGATTCGGGAGGCGACGGCTACCCGAACCGCTAAAGGCGGAACCTAAGCAAGCTGCCTCGCGGCCGACGGCGCCGACCGCTCACACCAACGTAGCAGGTCACCTCAGGGCCTCGTACCGCAACGCTCCTCAGGAGGCCCTGCTCCACGCGCTCGCGCCCGTACAGCTGAGAGCATTAGGTGTCGATGGAGGACCTGGCACTCGCCCGTGCAGTCTCGGGAGAGTTCGTCACCGAGACGTTCGAGTACGACGGCGGACGGGAGGTCACGGTGTACGTCCCCCCAGACCGGCCAGAGGCAGTCGTGTTTGCCGGTGACGGTCAGTTGATCTCGCGCTGGGGTGGAGTCCTCGAAGCAGCCGACGTACCGTCCACGGCCCTTCTTCCTCGAGAACGCGACGCGATGGGCGACCGCGCTGCGCGGTGCAGGTGCGGACGTCGTCATGAGCGAGCGGGTCGGATCGCACGGGGACGCCTTCTGGCGAGAAGAGTTCCCGCTGATGGTGGCGTGGGCGTTCGGACGATGATCGCTCGCGGCGCGCCGCGTAGCGCCGTCCGCGTTTGTGGTCTACTCCTGCGCAACCGGGGCGGTACTACAAAACCCTGAGAGAGGAAGGAGCGGTCGATGGCGCTGCGAACCACGGTGGTTGGATCCTGGTGGAAGCTCGACGAACACGAGGATCAGCTCGCTCGCTACCACCGCGGTGAGCTCGAGCCGGAGCAGGGCGACGATTTGCTGCGCCGCGCCGCCGCTGCGGCGATCGACGAACAGCGGGCCCTCGGACTCGACGAGTGGACCGGCGGCGAGTACTTCACCGACAACTTCATCGATCACATGCAGCGGGTCCTCCACGGGTTCGAGATCGACAAGCCCGATGAGCCCGACCCATTCGACTACGACGACCTGGCGCACGCCGTCATCAGGGGCGAGCTATCGGCACCCCAGGGACTTGGGTACGCCGCCGCCTACCGCCGCGAGTCGAAGCTGCCAGGCGGAGTGCGAAAGGCGACCGTGGTAGGGCCGCTCGAGATCACCGTCCACGCACAGGACCAGCGTGACGAGCTCGCCCGCCAGATGCCGAACCTGGTCGGCATAGTCAACCGCGAGATCCGCGACCTGGCCGAGGCGGGCTGCCCGCACGTGCAGCTCGACGTGCCGTTCTTCGGAATGATCCTCAACGAGGGTCTTATGAGCCCCAAAGATCTTTCGGCGCTCGTCGCCGGGTGCTTCGGAGGCGTCGATGGCGTGACTCGGGGAATGCACATCTGCAACGGGAACTTCAAGGGCAGGCCGATCTCGCCGATCGTCCGCAACGCCTCGTGGGTGCCGTTGCTCCAAGAGCTGGATGGCGTGATCGACATCGCGGCCTTCGAGTGCAGCTACTTCGCCGAGTACCTCGAGCGCGACGCGTTCGCCGACATGCCGCAGAGCATGGAGCTGGCGGCCGGCATCGTGGACGAGGCCAGCTACGGCATCGAGACGGTCAAGAAGATCCGCGACCGCGCTGCCGACTGGGCGCGGGTGGTCGGCGAGGAGCGGCTATGGATCTCACCATCGTGCGGCTTTGGACGGCACCCCGCGCGCAGCCGGCCGGTGCTGCAAGCAAAGATGGAGCACATGGTCGAGGCGGCCGCGTCGTTCTGAACGACCTGTCCGCGGCCGGACGACACCGCGTCCCGCGACCTGATCGACGGACTTCGGGGCGAACGCCCAACTGGTACCGGGGATGCAGGTGTCTCAGCCGGCCGAGCCTGGCACCGGCTCACTTTCCATGCGATCACGGATGTCACACAGGGCGACGAGGCCGACCCGGAGTTGCTCGACGCCGGTTGCGCCAAGCAGCTCGCTCAGTTCTCGGTCAACCGCAATCACTCCCGCGCGGACGCCGTCGGCCGCCTCACGGCCGCGATCGGTGAGCGTGATGTTCATACGGCGACGATCATCGGGGTCCGTTGTGCGTGAAAGGTAACCCCGCACGACGAGGGTGTCGATGAGCTCGCTGGCGGCCTGCTTGCTGTTGCCGAGCTGTCGGATAAGCGCACTGAAGGGTTGGCCCAGATTCCCGATGCCGCCGATGACGAACGCCCCGTTGGGAGGTACGTCATCGATCCCCCGATCGACAAGCGCCCGCCGTATGGCGTGTCCGTAGGCACCGCGCGCCGCTCGAAGGAGCCCGGGAATCGGGACGTCGTCCGGGCCCGGCTGGTGATCGCTTGACACCGTTACCTGTATACATCGGTCGCCACAATTTGTCAAGCCTCTTGACTGTCCGGCATCTTGACTGGCGACCAGGGAACGTCAGCCTTCCGCGGTCGTAGGTTCTTGGGCTAGGTCGTCAGAACCGCGCGAAGCTCAGCAGGGACCTCGGCTTCCGACGGCGAGGGTTCGGTGGTCTGGAGCGCGGCGATCTCTGCGCCCGGGCGCGGACGTCGGCTCGAAGGTCGGCAGGGTCGACCGTTGGCCAGGATCACACCATCGCTGCAATGGGCTTCGACCACCCCGTCGCCGAATTGCTCTTCGTACAGCCGCGCGTAGAGGCCACCCTGTGCGAGAAGTTCGTCGTGGGTGCCGCGCTCGACGATCGTGCCATTTTCGACGGCGAAGATGACATCGGCGTTTCGGATCGTCGAGAGCCGGTGCGCGATAGCGATCGTGGTTCGGCGCTGGATGAGGGACGCGAGCGCCTCCTGAACGACTCGCTCACTCTCGGTGTCCAGCGCCGAGGTGGCTTCGTCGAGCACGAGGATCGGCGGGTCTTCGAGGATCACTCGCGCGATCGCCAGGCGCTGGCGCTCGCCACCGGAGAATCTGTAGCCCCGTTCGCCCACGATCGTGTCGTAGCCATGTTCGAGCGCGATGATGCGATCGTGAATGAACGCGGCCTTCGCGGCGGCCACTATCTCCTCGTCGGTCGCGGTCGGCCGTCCGTAGCTGATGTTCTCGCGGACCGTGCCTCCGAACAGATAACTCTCTTGGGTCACCACCCCACCGCGTGCGCGATCGTCGCTGCCGTCAGGTCGCGCACGTCGTGACCGTCGATCGTGACGGCCCCTCGCTCGACGTCGTAGAGCCGCGGTATCAGATACGAGATCGTGGTCTTGCCCGCACCGGAGGGCCCGACCAGCGCCGCAAGCTGCCCGGGCGAGACCAGCATCGAGACGTCGCGCAGCGCCTCGTCGGGCGCGAGCGGACCGCCGTCCTCGCCGCCGCCGTATCGAAACGACACGTGCTCGAGCGCGACCTCGCCTCGAATGTCGGCTGCCTCGATGCCGAGCGCGTCGGGCCGATCCGTGATCCGTGGCCGGAGGTCGATCAGTTCGAAGATCCGCGCGAACAGCGCCAGCGATGACTGCACGTCGACCGAGACCTGCAGCAACTGATTGATCGGGAACAGGAGCCGGGTCTGCAGCGTCGTGAACGCGACAAGCGTCCCTGCCGAGAGGCCACCTTGAGTGCCCTGAAGCCCGGCGACCAGGTAGACCAGCGCCGGGCTGATGCCGAAGAACGACTGGGTGACCGCGAAGAACGACCGCCCGACGATCGCCTGCCGGATCTGCAGGTTGGCCTGGTTGGCGTTCTCCGCGCGGTAGCGCTCAACCTCGTGCTCTTGGCGCCCAAATACCTTGGCCAACAGGATTCCCGACACCGACAGGGTCTCCTGGGTGATCGAGCCCATCGCCGCCAGCGAAACCTGCGCATCGCGACGAGCCTTTCGCCGCGCGCGTCCGACCCGCCGGCTGAACAGCACGAACACCGGAGTGGCGGCGAGAGAGATGGCCGTCAGCAGCGGCGAGAGCAACAGCATCGCCACCACCGAGGACACCAGCGTGACCACGTTGCTGACCACCGACGACGCGGTTGAGGTGATCGTGGTCTGCACCCCGCCGACGTCGTTGGCGAGCCTCGACTGAACCTCGCCACTCCGAGTCGCCGTGTAGAACGCCAGCGACAGCTGCTCGAGATGCTCGAACAGCCGGGTGCGAAGCTCCTGGAGCACCCGGTTGCCCACCACCTCGGTCAAGTACGTCTGGGCGACGTTCAGGACCCCGTTGACGATCGGAATCGCGATCAACGCCGCCACCAACGGATACAGCACCCCGAGGTCGGGACCGCCTCGAACGAACAGGGCCTGGTCGAACACCCGACGGACCAGCAGCGCGCTGATCACGCTCAACACCGAGGTCAGCAAAATCATCGCGACGATCAGTGTCAGCACGCCCCGGTGGGGCCGAAACAAACGCACGATCCGCAGGCCCAGCTTTGGCGGATCGGCCTGAGGAACCGATGCGATCATCACGCGAGGCTAACCGCCGGAGGCGACGGCGGCGCCCCGGCGAGTCGGGGCGTAGGATCGGCCTGTGCTCGCCCCGGTTGATCGTGTCGAGGTGACCGTCGTTATCGACAATTACCTCGATCTGCTGATGGCCGGCGAGGAGGGCGTGGTTCGCTACCAGGCGCGGGACTTCGGCGCCGCTGAGCAGCTGGTTGCTGAACATGGTTTCTCTGCGTTGGTCAGCGTGGAGCAGGACAGCGACCGGCGCACCGTGCTCTACGACGCCGGCCTCACGCCCCACGCGGTGTCCCGTAACCTCGACGTGCTTCAGATGCCGCTGGGTGACTTGCGGGCGATCGTCATCTCGCACGGCCATGCCGATCATCACGGCGGCCTGGAGGGTCTGGTCCGTCGTCGGGGGCGCTCACGGCTGCCGCTGGTGATCCACCCCGATGCTTGGCGCGAACGGAGAGTCGTGTTCCCCTCAGGCGGTGAGGTGCGACTGCCGCCGCCGAGCCGTCACGCCCTCGAGGCCGAGGGGCTCGAGGTCATCGAGGAGCGCGCACACAGCCTGCTGCTCGACGGCACGGTTCTGGTCTCCGGGCAGGTCGAGCGGGTCACGGAGTTCGAGACTGGCTTTCCGATCCACGAGGCCCGCGAGGGACCCGGTTGGGGGCCTGATCCGATGATTTGGGACGACCAGGCACTCATCCTGAACGTGCGCGACCGCGGCTTGGTGATCATCACGGGCTGTTCGCACGCGGGCGTGATCAACGTTTTGTTCCACGCCCAGCGTCTGACCGGGGAATCCCGCATCGCCGGTCTGCTCGGCGGCCTGCATCTCACCGGCGGACTGTTCGAAGCGCGGATCGAACCGACGGTCCAGGCCCTGCGCGCCGCCAGGGTTGGTCGTGTCCTGCCCGCGCACTGCTCGGGCTGGAGGGCAGTGCACGCGATCGCCCGTGCCATGCCCGAGGCCTTCGTGCAGTCCGCGGTGGGAACGACCGTCGCGTTCGAAGCGCCGTGAACGCCGTCCCCCGCTCGTCCGCCGGATCGCGCCAATACGTTTTGGCCAGCTACGCGCGATCGAGCGTCGCCGTCGTTGTCAGTTACGAACGCTCGGCCTGCCGTAATCTCGCGCAAGCTTCGAAGTCAGCGACCGAGATCGGAGGTGACCTACCAACATGAGACGGGAGTTAGGGCGACGTCGCGGCCGGGCAGTCGCGGCCGCACTTGTTGCCGCGGGAACTGCGGCCGCTGCTTGTGGGGCCTCAGGGGCTGCACCTCACACCGCGCCGGTTCGGAGCGTCCGAGCATCGATCGCGCAGACCGACCCTGCGCCGGCTTGCACAGCCAAGCGGCCGGTCGTGGTGCTCGACCCGGGCCACTCGGGTGGACCGAACTTCGATTCCACCGCCGAGGTGGATGGCCCCAAGCCGGTGACCGCATTAGGCATCACGTTTCACCCGATCGACATCGACAACTCCGGCATCATGTCGATCGACAATGCCGGAGCGCCCGGTGAGCGGGTCACCATGTGGAGTGCCGCGCTTCGGATCCGGACGATCCTCCGCTCGGCCGGTTACGTCGTGGACCTCACGAAGTCGAGCGCCGACGAGAACGTCGGCTTACTCGAGCGGGTCCGCGAGGCCATCAACGACCACGCGACGATCGCGGTCAGCCTGCACTACAGCGGCGGGATTCCGTTCGGACAGGCCAACGCCCATTTCGGCGTCACACCGCAACAGGTCGGCCGCTACCGGACCAACGCGAGCAATGGCGACACGATCCGCTTCACCAACGCGCACGTCGCAGCCGAGTCCCAGCGGGACGCCCAGATCATTCAGAAGGCCCGCGCCGCTGCCGGCGACGGGGTCGACGTGGCTCCGCTTGATGCGAGCTTCCCGAAGTCGCGAGGTTTGCCGGCGTACGGGAACATCTCCATCGTCCAGGTCGTCGACCAGCGGTTCCCTTGGATCTACAACGAGGACGGCGACATCGGGTTCAACTTCCGCGCTTACACCTCGGGCATCGCCAACGGGATCAAGCGGGCCGTCCCCATCGCCGCGTGCCTTCGACCGCAGGCTAGGTGAGCTGCTGCTCGTGGGCGTGGCGGATCGCTTGGGCTCGCGTCCCGCGGGCCGGTCGACCGGGACCGGTGGCTTGGCTTGTTGGCTCGCCGCGATCTGACCGCTTGGACCAGCTGAACATCCGGCGGTCAGCCCTCGCGGCCGGCGGAGCCCGAGAGTCAGCTCGCGCCGAACACGCTGCCGTCCTTCTCCGGGGCGAATGGGATTCCAGCCGCGATCGCGCGGGGAACAACCACCAGCGCCTGGGCGACACGGTTGAGGCCGAGCATCAGGAGGATCGCGGTCGTACCGGCAGCCACGTACGCGCCGCCGGCGTGGCCGACGCCGCTGATTACCAGACGGCTGACGATCAGCCCGGCCCACAGCCACAGGCAGAGGGGACATTTCCAGGGCTCCTTTGCGGGTTGGTTGACGCTCCCTGAAGCTATGGCGACGCCGCCCCGCGCGCATCGCGCCAGGGGTTTATTCGCGGGTGGATCACGGGTGGAGATCGACGGTTGAGACAGGGTTGAGAACCCCGTCAGATCACCCCGGGATCAGCCACGAGGCCGTCGCCACCCGGGCACCGGCCCCGCGCTTCGTCACCGCCCGCGGCGCGGCCGGTTTTCTCCCACTACCTCAGCTCAGTACAGAGCTCTGGGAGGGTCGAAGCGCCATTCAAGATCGGGCCGTTGGCTGGGCGATGCGGTTCTGGAGGATCTCGCTCGCGACTTCAGCAAAGGCGCGAATCGCCGTGGTTTCCGCGCTGGCGAGCCAGGTGAGCGCGGACTCGATCGGCGGCATGTCGGTAATCGGGCGGTAGGCGACGCCGGGGTAGGTGAGGAAGAGCGGGTCGGAGGCGAAGTGGACGATCTCGCCGGCTGCCACGAGCGCGAAGATCTGGCTAAACGTGGGGTTTGTAAGGTGCCGGCGATGGATTGGTCGGCCGGTTGGGGTGCGCGGTGGTGACCAGGCGTCGATCTTCTCGGCCGGTTGGCTGCCGCCGCCGTCGTGCGTCTCGAACTCGGCGATGTCCTCGAGGCTGACGGTGTCGCGCTCGGCAAGCGGATGGTCCGTGGCGACGCCGATCAGCCGCTCGTCGCGGCGCAGGATCGGCCCGATCACGAGGTCGGGCTGATCAACCGGAAGGTCGAGAGCGACCAGATCGAAGTCGCCGCGGCGCAGCGGGACAGTCGGGTCTCCGATACTGGTTTCCGTCACCTGAACGGAGCAATCGGGATGGCGTGCGGTGAACAGCCTGATGATCTCCGGGAGCGCTTGCCCGCCGGAGCTGGGGCCGTCGAGTCCCAGCCTGAGCTCTCCGGCGATCTCGCGGTTCGCCTCGTAGATCTCGCGCAGAACCTTCCGGAGCTGCTCGTGGACCGGGCCCACCTGCGCATTCGAGCTGGTGCCCGGCCCGGGTGGGTGTGACGCGGCGGCTGGTGCGCACGAACAGCGGTGTCCCGAGCTTGGTCTCGAGTTCCTGGATCGTCTGGCTGATCCGCGTCTGTGAGAGGCGCAGCCGCTCGGCGGTGCGGCCGAAATGGAGTTCTTCGTACAGGACGAGGAAGACCCGCAGTTCGCGCAGCTCCACCAGCTCCCACATCAAGAAGAAATCCTAATCGCTGCGGTGCGTGAGTCGCCGTTGTTCTCGGCCGGCTCCGCGCCCACCATGGCGTGCCATGAGCGCCGCGGTGACAGACCACACCAGCAGGACTTTGGCCCCGATCCGCCACACCGGGAGGAAACGATGACTCACATCACTTACGCGCTGGCTCTGTTGCGACAGGACGAGCTTCGCCGCCAGGCCGAACGGCGGCGGCGCATCGATCCCGCCGAGCCTTCACACGGCGGCCTGAGCGTGATCGGTGTCTGCCGTCGCCGCCGGGTTCGCCGGCTTGCGCGGCTGCGTGTTGCTGTCCGCGGGTGAGCGTCATGGACGGCTTTGATCCGAAGACGAGCTTTGGGCATGAGACGTCTCTGCGCTACGTGGCGGACGAGGCTCGCGGCGATGAGCAGGAGACGGTGGACTTCCTTGCCCGACTCGCCCGGAAACAGGACGCCCTCGAGTTCGCAATCGGGGCCGGCCGAATCGCCTTACCGCTGATCCACGCCGGGGTGGCGGGTAGACGGGATCGAGCAATCTCAGCACATGATCGAGCGGCTGCGCACAAGCCCGGCGGCGATCGCGTGCACGTCGTCAACGGGGACATGGCGGAAGTCGACCTGGGCCGGCGGTACGTTCTCGTTTACCTCGTCTACAACACCATTGGCAACCTGCTCACCCAGGACGAGCAGGTCCATTGCTTTGAGAACGCGGCGCGGCACCTGACGGATGACGGCGTGTTTGTTCTCGAGTGCCGCGTACCGAGCGCTCCCGCTCGCCCGGGGTTGCGGTTCGTCGACGTTGAGCGCCTGGCCGCCGACCAGGTGACGTTGCAAGCGGGCCGCTACGACCCGCTCTCCCAGGTGTTGGACCAGGTTCACCTGTCCATGAGCGCTGACGGCGTCCGCCTGGGGCCGATCAGCCTGCGCCTTGCCTATCCGCCTGAGTTCGATCTGATGGCGCGGATCGCCGGACTGCAGCTGCGCCACAGGTGGGGCGGCTGGGGTGGCGAGCCCTTCACCGCCGCGAGCTGGCGCCACGTGAGCGTGTACGAGGTCGCGTCCCGTCCGCTGGGCCGTCGTGGCGTGGCGTAGCCAGCTCCGCTACCGCTCGAGATAGGCGGCGAGGTTGGCCAGCGAGGAGGCGATTCCGGCCGCGTGATCTTCCGCCGAGATGCCGGCGGGGACATCATCGGCGCGAATGTCCACGCGCGTCCCGGCGTCGACCGTCGCGAGCTCCCAGGTAATAGTCATCGTGCCGGAGTTGGCGGGGTCGTCCGACACGAAGTCGGCGGCCTGCACGAGCCGCACGCCGGGGACGAGGTCGACAAAGGCGACTTCAACGACGTCGGACTCAGGGGTTGCCTTGCCTCGTGCGTTCGAGGCGTCCGCGTATGTCAGCACGAGTCGATACGACCCGCCGGGCCGGGCGTCGAAGCGTTCGAATCTGCCGCTCATCCCATCTGGTGGTAGCCAGGCCGCAAGCGCCTCAGGGTCGATGAGGGCCGCGTAAACAGCTTCCGGCGGAGCGGCGATGACTCGCGAGGCGGTGTCCGTCCGGACCATCGCGCCAGCTTAACCCTCGGTCGGCGACACCGCGCTCCAACGGCTTCGGGTCCGGGCGCTAGGAGTCGTCGGCTGAGGCCCCCAGCCCAGCGACGTACCGCTCCTCGTTCGCCGCCGCCGACTTCCGGAGCGCCTGTGCCGCGGCAAGAAAGCGGCCACGATCGCGCGCCGAACCCACCTCAAGCTCGTCAGCCATCCGCTCCAGCAGATTCGCGAAGGAGTCTTCCGCCTTCGCCATCTCCCAGTGATCACCCGCGGATCTGACAGCCGAGATGATCCGCTCCTGCTCCTCGCGGATCTCCGAGCGAAGTCGTTCGTCACCCATCTCCACATTCTCCCTGACGCGAGCGCGCGGCTCCTCAATCGCTCCCGAGAGCGCAGCCGCTGTGCGGACGAGCTGGTACCAGCCCTGTAGTTGCCACGGTCAATCGTTGTGCTACCGGTCCGTCTGTTGCCGCGAGTCGCTCTCTCGGGCGCCGTCAGGCCGCGGGTCCGGATAGACCGGTAAGGGAGGGTCCCTGGATGTCCGGCGGTGTCGCGAACGCGGCGTGGCCGGGGTCGAGGAAGTCCATGACGGTGGCTGCGTTCGCGTCGCGGTATGTGAGCGCCGGCAGATTCCATTTGGCCTCGATGGTGGCTAGGACCGAGGTGTGGTCGTGGACGATGTTGGTGACGGCGCGCGGCTTGGCATAGGGTGAGGCGACGACGGCGGGCACCCGCGGCCCGTACATGTCGTAGCCCCCGGGCAGATCACCAGGAGTGAGTTGCGGAGGGATCGAGTCGGGCGGGATTGCTGGCGGGGGCGGCACGTGGTCGTAGTAGCCGCCGTGCTCGTCGTACGTGTAGATGAGCATCGTGCGCGGCCAGGCCGGTGATCGCAGGACGGCCTCGACGACGCGGTGGGCCCATGCCTCGCCGTAGTACATGTCCTGCGGTGCCTCCTCGTCTCCGCCGATCGTGCCGAGCGTCCCGAGGATGGGGCCGAGCACGGGGAGCGAGGCGAGCGTCTTGCCGATCAGCGAGACCGCGCCGACCTCCGGATCGACGAAGCTGACCGACGGCAGGGTTCCCTTGGCGCAGTCGTCGAAGAAGTCCTCGAGCGTGGCCAGGTTGCCTGGGTACCTTTCGACGATCGATGGGATGATCGCCGCGTAGGGGATGTCGGTGAAGTAATCGCGCCAGCTGATCCCGTGAGCGTGGAGGCCGTCAAAGATGGTGCCGTTGGGAGGCGGTGGATCGCCCAGGCTCTGGACGTCGGTGGCGATGTTGCCGTAGGCGGTCCCGGCCATCAGGAAGCGCCGGTTGGGGAAGGTCATGCACGGCGCCGAGCAGAACCAGCGGTTGGCTACCGTGAAGGTGGCCGCGAGGTCGTAGGCGAACGGCAGCACCTCACGCGGGTAATAGCCCATCGGCTGCGTCGCGTCGACCGACCGGACAAAACCGTCCATCCTGCCTGCGTCGATCTGCTCGTGCGTCGCATTCCAAGTTTGCGAAACGTCCGCCCCTTGGGCGGTGCTCAAGAACGCAAACGCGGTGACCGTCGCGGGCGTGCCGGCGCCACCCGGGTTGGCGTTCGTCGGCCGCCCGCCACTGTCGAACGTCAGGCCATCGGCCGCCGGCTGCCCCGAGCGTGACAGGCCGCCGAGCACATTGTCGAACGAATGGTTCTCCATCATTACGACAACGATGTGGTCAAAAGGCATCGCGTCGTCGAGCGCCCCGGCCGGCTGGTCGGGGCGCGGAAGGCTGTCAGGTTCACGCTTGGGGGCGATCACGGACCGACCGAAAGGGTACGGACCGCTCGCGAGCCATGCCGTCGAGATGCATCAAACCATGCTCGCCACACCGAGCCGGGCGATCGCTTCCAGTCTCCGCCGCCCCGACGTGGCGGCCACCGTGCAGATTCGACGGACTGCCGCGCCGGCGCCCATTCATTTGGCCTGGGGCAGCTCCTGGGCAATCTCACCGAACAGCGCCATCTGGCGTCCGAGGGCGTCTCCAGTAGAGGCGCTGACCACGCCAAGGTTATCGATCACGGATCCCGCCCGCACCAACAGCCTGCGGAACTCGGCGGTGGAGCGGATCGAATCGAGCGCGGATCGCTCACCGTGGAGCACGAAGAAGCCAGCGAGATCACCGCCGTGCGGATCCAAGAGGTAAGCGTCGAACCGCTCGATCTCGCCCTTTTCCTGGAGCCCGCCGTAGTAGCCGGCAGCCTCCTGGAAAACCCGGAGCGCGAACTGTTCCCGTCCCCGCACGACCTGGCCCCAACCAACAAAGAGTGCCTCTCCAGCCATCACCGCAACCTCCAAGCCGTTTGCCGATGTGCGGCTGACGCTAACGCGCCGGCGACGGGCGCAGGGAAATCTCGTTAGGGCGGCGACGTCCTGCCGCGCCTACGACGACGTCGGACGATCTCTAGCGTCGCCCCGCCAGGTTGTGGCGAGAGTGCGGCTTTGGGCGCGAGACGGGCCAGCGAACCGCCCTCCGCCGTGGAGGGCAGTTCGCTTTTCGTTGCGCCTGAGACCGACCGGTTCGTCAGTCGGCTCCGACGACTTTGAAGTCGGTGCTGACGAAAATGTGGTGGGGCCAGTTGACGCCGATGTTGTGGACCTCGTATTCGCCGTTGCTGAGTTGCACCACGCGGTCGACGATTCCGCCTGGATACGCGGCGAGTGCGGCTTCGGTTGCCTGATCGGCTGTGGTTCCGCTGACGATCGTGCCGGACCCCTGGTTGTAGCTCGACGGGATCTGGCCGACGGTCTTTGAGGTGCTGGACGCGCCGGGCGCGAACGGAACGACCTGCGACGAGCTAGAGCCGTCACCTGGGGGCTGCAGGATGACCTCGGTAGCGGTGATCGTCGTGCTGTCGGTAGTTCCCAGCACAAGGGCCGTCTCGCCGCTGAAGACCGCGCTCGCGGACGCCGGAGTCGTGCCCTTCTCGTAAGCGGTGGACGACGTCTCCTTGATCGTAACCTTCTGACCGGTCGAGGTTGTGAGCGTGAAGCCCGAGCTCGATGGGTTGGTTACCGTGCCGATTGATCCGCCGGCGGCGGGTCCGGACCGGGCGTTCCCGCCGCCGCCGGACCCCGAGGCTCCGGCGAAGCCTGGCGGATGCCCGCTAGCCGCTGCTGTGGTCGCTGGGACCGTCGCTGCGGCGCTAGAGCCTCCGCTGGAGGCAGCGCTGACGATGCCGAATGCGCCGCCTCCTATCACGATCGCGGCGATGCCGGCGGCGAGGAATCGGGTGGACCTGCGGGAGAAACTGAGGTTGTGAGACGACATCGGATGGGCTCCTTTTCGGTTGTTGGAGCCCAGCGTCGCGCCGGAGCCTGGGCGAGCTGCGGGAGGAAGCTGAGCGTCAGCTGAGAGTCACGCCGACGCCCGTCGGCCCTGTGGCGGCTCTCAGGTTTTTCCCAGCTTGCCGACCGATAATTGCGCTGTGGATGATGAGCGTGCAGCGGCCCGTGTGCTCGTCGTGGATGATGAGCCGAGCATTGTCGACGTGGTCTCGATGGCGCTTCGCCATCACGGCTTCGGCGTTGAAACGGCCGGGACCGGCCGCGAGGCGCTGAACCTTGTCCGGCGGTGGCACCCGAACGTGATGGTGCTGGACGTGATGCTCCCGGATATGGACGGCTTCGAGGTCGCCCGGCGTCTGGCAGCGGAGCACGCCGGGGTCCCGATCTTGTTCTTGAGTGCGCGCGATGCGACCGCGGACAAGATCCGCGGCTTGACCGCCGGCGGCGATGACTACGTCACAAAGCCCTTCAGCCTCGAGGAGCTGATAGCGCGGCTCCGGAACATCCTCAGGCGTACCGGAATCGCTGAGGAGTCCTCAGGCTGCCTGCGGTTCGCCGATCTGGAGCTTGATGAGGACACGTTCGACGTGACCCGGGCCGGCCGGAGCATCGAGCTGACCGCCACCGAGTTCCGTCTCCTGCGTTACTTGATGCTCAATCCCCGTCGGGTGCTCACGCGCACGCAGCTTCTCGATCATGTCTGGAGCTACGACTTCGGTGGCGATGCGCGTGTGCTCGAGACGTACGTCAGCTACTTGCGGAAGAAGGTCGACGCGACCGGTCCTCCCCTGATCCACACCGTCCGCGGCGTCGGCTACGTCCTGCGGCTCCCGAGGGAATGAGCCGGCTGTCACTTCGGGCGCGTCTGCTGATCGGTCTAGTCGCCTTGACCGTGATTGGTCTTACAGTGACCGCGGTCGTCACCTACGAGGAGCAGCGCTCGTTTCTGCTCACACGGATCAATCAGCAGGTAGGGGACTCCCGCATCCCCGTGTCCGTGGCGCTCAACCTGATCCATCCGCAGGGAGCGACATCCGGGTCGCGGCAACCAACGGGTGGCAGCGCCCCCGGAACCTTTCAAACCTCGGGCACATACGGGATCGTGCTCGACTCGAGCGGAAAGGTGACCGAGACCCGCTCGTTCACATACGGAGAAACCCCGGCGTCCCCGCCGGCGCTACCGCGCCATTTCCCGATCTCGGGGTTCACCTCGCACGACGTGCACCTATTCACGGTGAACTCGAAAGCGGGATCGAGCCTCAGCTACCGCGCCGCCGCGTTCACGCTCAAGGACGGGCGGACACTTGTCATAGCGGTTCCGCTGCACGACGTCGATCAGACGGTTCAGAGGCTGATCGAGGTCGAGGCGCTGGTGGGCGGCGGCGTGGTCCTCGGGCTCGTCGCGCTGGGATGGGTGGTGATCCGGGTCGGCCTGCTGCCACTCGAGCGCATCGGCCGCGTGGCGAGCGAGATCGCCGACGGAAACCTGTCCCGCCGGGTGAGTCCAGCCAACGACCGCACGGAGGTCGGACGCCTGGGGATGTCACTGAACGAGATGCTCGCCCAGATCGACCGTGCCTTCGCCGATCGCACGCGGAGCGAGGAGCGTCTGCGCCGGTTCCTCGCCGACGCGTCTCACGAGCTGCGGACGCCGCTCGCCTCGATCCGGGGATATGCCGAGCTGTACCGCTTAGGGGCGGCACGACAGCCGGCCGAGGTCGAGCGCGCGATGGCGCGGATCGAAGCCGAAGCGACGAGGATGGGCGGCCTCGTCGAGAGCCTGTTGCTCTTGGCCCGCCTCGACGAGCTACCGGAAGCGCCGCTGGTCGCAGTCGATCTGACGGAGCTCGCCAACCACGCCGCACAGGACACCCGCGCAGCGGCTCCGGACCGTGAGGTCATCGTCCATTCCGGCCACCAACCGCAGGTGCGGGGCAACCCCGAGCAGCTACGTCAGGTCTTCTCGAATCTCACCCGCAACGCGATCGTGCACACACCAGCCGCGACCGCGATCGAAATCACCGTCGGATTGGATGACGGACAGGCGGTAATCGAGGTCCGCGACCACGGACCCGGCGTCCCCGCGGATGTCGACGGCCATCTGTTTGAGCGGTTCTGGCGACCCGAGGGCGGCCGAAGCCGTGGGCGCGGCGGCGCGGGGCTCGGCCTCGCGATCGTCAAGGCGATCGTGGAGGGTCACGGCGGCGAGGTGCACGCGTACAACGCCCCCGAGGGCGGCGCGGTGTTCAGGGTCACCCTGCCCGCCGTCCAAGCCGGCCGCGCAGGGACGGCCGCGTCGGCACGGACCTGACGCGCCGCTCTCAGGAATCCCTCACGATCCCCCCAGCCTTGCTCAAGGTCGGGGGGCGAGACTCGTTTCATGCGAGATCACGAACCTTCACAGACAACCCGGCCGCCGGCACGCGCCCGTCTCATCGCGGTGATCCGCACAGACGGACGCCGATTCAGCGTCCTTCCTACGCCCCACCACAGAACACCCCGATGGAGATGCTCAGTGCCCCAACCCCCGAAGTTGGCCCTGGAGAGTCAGAGCGCTTACACCAGACGTCCGCCGTGCTGATCCTACGCCCGGAGAGCCTTGTTGCGCGGCGGTCTAGAGGAGTACAGTCGCGATCTGGACGCTGACCGCGCCCGCTGCTGGGCGAGCCGCGTCGGGGTCCTGGATAAGAAGGCGTATGGCGCGTCTGCAGCGGCCTCTGGGCGGCTGGCGGGGGCGTTGCAAAGGCAACGCAGCTCCCGTTAGGAGTGAAAGTGCGGTACTCGTCGCGCGCCGGTTTGAGCCCGTGGTTCTGGACGTGTGGTGGCTCGGTGATCGGGTTGCGCTTTGAGTCGGCGCTGTCAGCCGGCTTGCCGCCCGTTCTTTGCGAAGCAGCCCGCGGGCCGGGACGCCGATTTCCGGAGCGTCGTGCTGCTCACCCGTCTAGCTCGCATTCCGAACTCCGAGGTCGCGCTGTACTAGCAGCCGGACGGCACGGGGCGGCCGTCCCGGGCGATCGCATCGTGGGAACTAGGGGCCTTCTACGAGCAGATCCCGCGATCACACGAAGGAGGGATCGTCGGCCACGCGCCTGGGGCGAAGCGCGTGGCCCTCGGACCACTCAGTCCCGGCCGATACGGTCTTGGACGCGGGGCGCTGCATGACGGCGTCGGCGTCCCAGCCGCCGGGTTCGCCACCATCGATCTCCCTGCGGATTCCTGGCGGTGACGATGCACCCACCCGGGCCCGCAGGTCGGTGCGTTCACAGCTCGAGGGCCACCTTCCTGCCACCACAGCGTCGGATGCTGGGCTGCTCGTCAGTGAGCTCGTCACCAACAGCGTGGTCCACGCGAACGTCGGCGCTGGCCGAGCGCTGACCGTCGAGGTGACGACGCTCGCTGATCGAGTTCGAATCGCCGTCACCGACCCAGGCTCACGCCTCAGACCCTGCCTGCTCCCACCTGATCCCGGAACCCCAGGCGGCCTCGGGCTGCTGCTCGTCGACGAGCTCTGCGAGACATGGGGAGTCTGGCAAGACCCCTCCCTTACCTGTGTCTGGTGCGAGCTCCTGCTCGACCAATCCCCGCCCTCGGTAGTGGCCACGCCGGCGGCAAACGCACCAACGCGAACGGCTGTTCAAGCGTCGGCGCGCCGCTGACAAGGGTCACGATCGTCATCCGGCAGGACCCGCGGGGTTCCTCTGACGCATGCCGATATCGGAATATGATGCACCCATGGCACGAGCAGCGACGACGTCGGACGTCTTCAACGCGATCGCCGAGCCGCAGCGCCGGGAGATCCTGGTACTGCTGCGACCGGGTGAGCGGCCGGTGACCGAGTTGGCCCACGAGCTGGGGATGACCCAGCCGGGGGCGTCCAAGCACCTGCGGGTGCTCCGGGAGGTCGGGTTGGTGCGGGACCGCAAGGCAGGCAAGCAACGCCTGTACAGCCTTGACGCTCGCGGGCTGCGACCGATCCACGAGTGGACCGGCGGGTTCGAGCGGTTCTGGAACGAGCGCTTCGACCGGCTGGACGAGTACGTGCAGGACCTCAAGCAGGCAAGTCAGGAGGAGTGACCGATGGCAGCGACAGAACGGGACGCGCCGGCGCAGTCGGCGACGGCCGACCGGGAGATCGTGATCTCCCGGGTCATCAGTGCCCCACGGGAGCTGGTGTTCGAGGCGTTCACGGAGGTGCGGCACCTCTCGCGGTGGTGGGGACCGGAGGGGTTCACCACCACCACGCGAGCGTTCGAGTTCCGCGTCGGCGGGGAGTGGAGCTTCGTGATGCACGGACCGGACGGAACGGACTACCAGGAGTGGATCTCCTGGACCGAGATCGCCCCGCCGGAGCGGATCGCGCTGATGCACGGTGAGTCCCGCGGCGACCCGAACGCCTTCGAGTCGGTCCTCGCGTTCGCGACCGACGGCGCGGCGACCCGGATCGAGATGCGCACGCTGTTCCCCACCAAGGAGTTGCGCGACGAGGCGGTCGAGAAGTACCACGCGATCGAGGGCGGCCAGCAGACCCTGAGCAACCTGGCTGCCTATGTCACCGAGATCGTTCGGAAGGGAGTTGAGGACTGATGGCCGGAAAGGTGTTCTTCAGCGTGACGATGTCGCTGGACGGGTTCATCGCGCCCGAGGAGCGCGTGGACGACCCGGATGTGCAGCGCTGGATGGCGCAGTGGATGGAACTGCAGCAGTGGATATTCCCGCAGCGGTTCTTCCGGGAGAACCTGAAGCTCGGCGAGGGCGGCGAGGAAGGGCGCGACAACGACATCGCACGGGAGACGTTCGAGCGCACCGGCGCGAGCGTCATGGGCAAGCGCATGTTCGACCTCGGCGAGAAGGCGTGGCCGGAGGAGGCGCCGTTCCACACGCCGGTCTTCGTCGTGACGCACGAGAAGCGCGACCCCTGGGAGCGGCCGGGTGGGACCACCTTCCACTTCGTCAACGACGGCATCGAGCTCGCGCTCGACCAGGCCCGCGAGGCCGCCGGCGACCGAGACGTCCGCATCGCGGGCGGCGGCGCAACGATCCTGGAGCACGTGAACGCCGGCCTGATCGACGAGTTCTCGATCGCGCTCTCACCCGTGCTGTTCGGCTCCGGAATCCGCCTGTTCGAGGGCGTGGATGCGGGCCGCGTGGCCCTGGAGCCGGTCCGCGCGGAGCCGACGCAGCGGGTGACCCACCTGACCTACGCAGTCCGGGAGCGGTAACTGTCCCGAACTCAGCGTTTTCTTTTGTGTCAGGTCGTCTTGATCAAGCCGCCGTCGATCACGTAGTTGACGCCGGTCACGTTGGCGATTCGATCGGACGCCAGCATCGGGACCAGCGTCGCGACCTCCTCCGGCATGCTGAACCGCCCGGTCGCGATCGCCGCCGCCGCGTTCGTGCGGATCGTGTCGGCGTCGACGCCAGTGGCGTCTGCGAACGTGGCGGCGACGCCGTGCTCGCCTAGCCATAGGTCGGTGCTGACCTGTCCTGGCGAGACACAGTTCACGCGGATCCCCTTCGGGCCGAATTCCTGCGAGAGGGACTTGCTGAGGTTCACGACCGCGGCCTTCGCCACGCCGTAGTCGACGGTGGCGGCGTCGGGCTGGAAGAACGAGTTGACCGAAGCGATGTTCACGATCGATCCGGAGCCTTGCTCGAGCATCGGTCCGAGCGCTGCCCGGGTGGCACGGACAGTCGTGAAGAAGTCCATCTTCAGCGCCCACTCGAACTCCTCGTCAGCGGTGGCCAAGAAACCATCCACTCTGATCCGGACCGCTCCGACGTTGTTGACGAGAACGTCGAGTCGGCTCGTCGACTGCCTTCTGTACGAGGCGCGCCGGCCCGTCCTCGGCCACCAGGTCTAACGCAACTTGCGTGACGCGTTCCAACCCGTCCAGGTTCCCCGTCGAGAGCGACCCGGCGACGACATGGGCGCCGCCAAAGAATGGCCAGGTGGCCGTGGTTCTGCGCCGCCGCGGCGCATACGATGGCTCACGCCCGGACCAGCAACGACGTTCGGCACATACCTCGAAGGGAGAGTCACATGCGCGGCAAGAACGCACCCGAAGGCGCCAACAACAAACGTTGGGCGGATGGGCGTAGCACTAAACGAGATCGAAAAGGAGACTTGGTGGCCGCACAAGCAGAGACTTCGCTGGAGCAGACGGTCAGCCAGTTGCTTGAGCGCCTGGACGCAATGGATCTTGACGCGGTCGGCGCGATGGTCGACGACGAGGTTCAGGGCGTCGATGAGATCGCGCGAAGGTGGATGCGCGGACGGCCGGCGATCGAGGGGTACTTCTCTCAGCTCAAAGACACTGTCTCAGACGTGCGCTCTCGGATGAGTGATGTTCACGAGGACGCGTGGGATCATGCTGGCCTGGTCACCTTCGTCCTGGATCAGACCTACACGCTGGACGGGCAGCAACAGACCATCTCCGCTCCGACATCGATCGTCTTTCGACGCCGCGGGAGCGACTGGAAGATCGTTCTGATCCACACCGTGCCGCTCCCCGAGGAGGCCTAAGCATGGTCGCAGTGACGTCCGTTACGCGTCGTCGTTCGAGCGATCGGGCGACTGCACTCGCAGTCGCGTCGCGCATCCCGCGGGTTCGAACTCCTGGATTGTCGCGGCCGGCGCAGCCGGTGCCACGTCGACAGGGCTCGCCCGAGACTAATGGAAATCGTTGCGGATGGGCTTTGCTCTTGGCATGGCGCCGGCGGAGACTGGCGAGAGTTCGAGGACGGACGAGCGGAAGGTGCGAGTCCGCGGGGGTGCTTGCTATCTGCGTCGTCGCGGCGAGTGTCCTAGCGGGGTGCGGGAGCAGCTCCCCCGAAATGAAGCTGACCGCGTACCTGGTTCACGGCTCACAAGAGACCGGCTTCACAACACAGGGTAAGCCCAGCGTGGAGACGAGCCTGCAGTCGTTCGTGACCAGCGACTACGGGGGCAGCAGCGACCCCACGACGCTGAAGGCAGAGGGGTTTAAGGAGTTCGCCGACGTGAACACTGGTGGCCCTGGCGGTGAGCAGGGTGGCTCCTTCGCACTGGAGCTGGGATCGCCGTCGGCTGCGGTACACGAGCAAGCCGCGTCCCTCACGGCAGCGAAGCAGGGGCAAGGAGGAGCCAAGCTGGTGCCGTTCACCGTTCCGGGCGTGCCCGCCTCCACCGGAATACACGCACTGGGGTCGCAATCAACGTCGAACGTGTACTGGCGCGAGGGGACGTGCGTGCTGTGGGTGGGCGACACCGATTCGTCGGGTCCCGTGATCGCCGCAGCGCAGGCGATCTGGGGGGCCACGCACGCGCGCAAGGGCGTATGCGGGGGGTAGCCGCGCGCGCAAGGGCGTGGGCACGGGGCAGAGCGCTATTGCGACTCTTGAGGCATCCGCGGGTGTCGACGCCGGGCAAGCGCTCCGCCATCGACCGGATCGTTTCGGTTTGGCGTTTCCCACGCGAGTGTCAGCTCGCGAGTCCGCACGCTCGAGCCCCTCTGGAGGGATGCGAGTGCCGGTAGGCGGCGACGCGGAATCGGCAGAATGGGGTCATGGAAGCAAGCGGGATGCCGCCAGGCCACACTTCTGAAGGGGGTGTCCTCGTAGGCAGCGAGCGCGCCCGGCGCCGCTTGGTGGTCTTTGAGGACCCGCAGTGTCCCTACTGCCGAGAGTTCGAGGAACGGTCTGGAGACCTGCTGCGTCGCGAGGTCGCGGCCGGCGCGGTCGCCGTCGACTATCGAATCCGGTCCTTCCTCGGAGACGAATCGGTACGCGCGGCAAACGCTCTCGCGCTTGCTGCCGGCGCCGGCAGATTTGATGAGCTGCGTCGTGAGATGTTCGCCAACCAGCCGCCGGAACAAAGCGGCGGCTACACGACTGAGGATCTGTTGGACCTCGGCGGCCGCGTCGGCCTCACAAGCGCCGACTATGTCGCCGGGGTGCGGGAGGGCCGTTATGAGACCTGGGTCCGCGAGGTCGACGAGGTCTTCGAAGAGCAAGACCCCAGAGGCACGCCCTTCGCGCTGCTGGACGGCCGGCCGATTGACTCTGAGAGCCTCTACGACCCCGACGCTCTCGGCGCATTGATCCGCGCCTGATCCCGGAAGTGAGACATTCGAGTGGGAGATCCGGTCGAGGATCGCGGGGGTGTCTTCACCGCCGAACCAGGCAGCGGGTCCGAGGAGGCCCTCAACCTCCTCGCTAGCTGGGCCGCCACGCCCGACCAGCTGGCCGAGTCACAACCGCCACACTGAGCGAGACCGCCGTGTTGGGTCGCCGAAAGACCTGCTCTTCCAATGGCGCGCGACTCTCGGTCGTGCGGACGATGGGTTTATGGTAGGCGCGTGAGCTTTTGGTGAGGTAGCCATGGGATGGGGGGCGAGAACGTGCTTGTGGACACCGATTATCTGGTTGTAGGGGCGGGCGCGACCGGGCTGGCGTTCGTCGACGCGTTGGTGGCCGAGACGGATGCCGAGGTGGCCGTGATCGACCGCGGCGATGCTCCGGGCGGCCATTGGCTGCATGCGTATCCGTTCGTTCGCTTGCATACCCCCTCTGCGTACTACGGCGTGAACTCGCTGACGCTCGGCGAGGATCGCATCGACCTGGTCGGTGAGAACGCGGGGTACTACGAACGGGCGACGGGCGAGGAAGTATGCGCGTACTTCACCGATGCGGCCGCGCGGCTCACGGAGACGGGCAGCGTCCGCGTGCTCGCCCGCCACGAGCATCTGGCCGGCGCGCGCAGCGGTGAGCAGGTCAGAGACTTGAGTACCGGCGAGTTGCATGACATCGCGGTTCGTCGCAAGGTTGTGGACGCTCGCTATTTGGAGTCGTCCATCCCGGCCACCCACCTCGTCCCCTTTGACGTCGCACCGGGCGTGCAAGTGGTGCCTGTAAATGACCTGCCGGCGTACGCGGGATCGGCCTCCTCGTATGCCGTCCTCGGGTCAGGTAAGACAGCTGCGGACGCGTGCATGTGGCTTCTGGATAACGGCGTGGACGCAGACCGGATCCGCTGGATTCGGCCGCGGGATGCGTGGTTCTATGACCGGAGGCACTTTCAGCCGCTGGAGCAGGTTGGCGCGATCATGGAGGGGATCTCCCTCGATGCCGAGGCCGGCGCTCAGGCAGCGAACGTCGACGACCTCTTCGAGCGGCTCGAGGCTTCGGGGCGCCTTGTGCGCATCGATCCTTCGTCGCAGGCGACGATGTTCCGCGGCACGATGCTCAGTGCGCGCGAGCTAGAGGCCTTGCGACAGACCGAGGACGTCGTCAGGCTTGGGCGAGTGCTCCGGATCGACGCCGACCGCATCGTGCTCGAACGCGGCGAGACACAGACCAGGACCGGCGTCTTGCACGTGGACTGCACCGCGCTCGGCCTGAACAACGCCCCGGCCACGCCGATCTTCCAGCCCGGTCGAATCGTGCTCCAGCAGGTACGGCACCTCTCGCCGTCGTTCAACGCAGCCCTCATCGGCTTCGTCGAGGCCCACCGGGACAACGACACGGACAAGAACCGGCTTTGCCCACCAAACCCCTACGCCAGCAGCATTGAAGACTGGCCGCGAATGATTAGCCGCACGTGGAGGACAGAGGCGCGGTGGTTGAGTGAACCCGATGTCTCAGCCTGGGTGGCCAAGACTCGGCTCAACCTGCTCCGGTCGCTTCCCGATCACGCCGCCGAACCGCGGGTGCAGGCCGAGGTCAAGCGCTATCTCACACACGTCGGACCTGCGATCGAGCGGCTCAAGCAGTTGGCGGATCGGGCTAGCCCACACTGAGCCTCTTTTGCGTCCACGGAAGGCGGACAGCACCAGGCGACGCCGCTTTGGTGTTGCGACGGGCATACTCGCTGGGCGCCGCCGCTCCCTCGTTTGCGCGGATTCCGCGACCGCCGCGCTTCTTACCACCGCGGCGATATGCACGCGGCCGTGACCGCTTACGTGGTTGGAGCTGGCCGCGCTCGAGTTAGCGCTCCCGAGCAACCGGTGCGTTTACGCCAGGCGGCGGCGGAGCCAGCGCAGGAACGAGACTGGCGCGGCGGCGGCGTGGCGGGGTGCGGGGATGGTGTGGCTGCTGGTGGCGGTGATGGCGGTGTGCACGAGGCGGTTGTGGTCGGCGGCTCGATGCAGGTCGGCGATGTGCTGTTGGGCGGCGATGAGGGTGAGTTGGGGATGCATGGCTGACCTCGTGTTGGGTTGTGGTGCGGGCACTGTGATCCGCACGGGTTGCAGCCGGCTTGCAGTCCGGTAAACGCCCCGGCCCGGGCATTGCAACCGCGGGTGGGGTGCCGTCGGCGGTGTTCGGTTGGCGGCGTGCGGCGGGGATCGGTACGGTCGCGAGGGCGTATGCGTTTCGGGATCCTGGGTCCTTTGCAGGCAGTCGGTGACGATGGGCGTGAGCTCGCCCTGGGCGGGCGGATGCCGCGAGCCGTGCTTGCTTTGCTGCTGCTGCGGGCGAACGAGGTCGTGTCGAGCGATCAGCTGGTTGAGGAGCTGTGGGCGGGTGCGCCGCCGGCGAGCGGCGCGAAGGGGCTGCACGTGCACGTATCGCGGCTACGCCGGGCCCTTGCCGCCGGCCACTCAGACCCGGACGGGGAGCGGCTGGTCACGACTGCCGGTGGCTACGTCTTGAGAGTCGGGCCCGAGGAGCTCGATGTGCAGCGATGCGAGCGGCTGATCGGCGAGGGCCGATCGCTGCTGGCGGCGGGACGACCAGATCAGGCACTCGCCGCGCTGAGCGGCGCAGTCGAGCTGTGGCGCGGCGACGTCTTGGCCGACTTTCAATACGACGCGTTCGCGCAGGGGGAGATCGCGCGGCTGGGCGAGCTGCGCGCCGCCGTGCTGGAGGAGCGGATCGCGGTCGAAATGCTGCTGGGCCGGGAGGCGCAGGTGCTGGGCGAGCTCGAGCGTCTCGTGCGCGACTACCCGTACCGCGAGCGTCTGCGGGGCCAGCTGATGCTGGCTCTGTATCGGACCGGACGGCAGGCGGAAGCGCTGGCCGCCTACCGTGCCGCACGGTCGGCGCTGGTCGACGAACTGGGGATTGAGCCTTCGGTCGAGCTTCGGCAACTGCACGAAGCGATCCTCGCTCAGGACGAGGCGCTGCTCCAGACCGACCCAGGCCAGCCGGCCCCGCCCGCCGGCGCCGGCGTCACGACGGACGGGCGAGCGCCGGGCCATGTCCATCTGCCCGTGCCGGCGACACCCCTCATCGGCCGCGAGCGCGAACTTGCCGAGCTGATGACGCTCGCTGATTCGCGCCGGCTGATCACCCTGACCGGAACCGGTGGGACGGGAAAGACCCGGCTCGGGATGGCGTTCGCGGCGGGTCTCGCCGACCGCTATCCGGACGGCGTGTGGTGGGTTCCGCTCGCCATGGTCAGCGAGGCGCGGCTGGTACCGGCGGTGATCGCGGCGGCGCTCGGCGACATCGTGGATCTGCCGATGTATCTGCGCGGGCGAGCGCTGTTGCTCGTGCTTGACAACTTCGAGCATGTGATCGAGGCAGCTCGCGCGGTCGCCGAGCTGCTCTCCGGCGCGCCGGGTTGCGGGGTGATCGTGACGAGCCGGGAGCGGCTCGGGGTGGCCGCCGAGCAGGAGTACCCGGTGGCGCCGCTGTCGCCCCACGCCGCCGTCGAGCTGTTCACCGCGCGGGCGCGGCAGGTGGAGCCGGGCTACGAGCCGGGCGCTGAGATCGACGCGATCTGCGAGCGACTCGATCGACTTCCGCTCGCGCTCGAGCTTGCGGCGACGCGGGTCAAGCTCCTCTCCGAGCAGCAGCTCCTCGCCCGGCTGGAGCAGCGGCTCCCGCTCCTCGCCGGCGGGCGCCGCGACCTCCCCAAGCGCCACAGCACGATGCGGGCGACGATCGCCTGGAGCTACGACCTGCTAAGCGAGCCCGAGCAGCGGCTGTTCACCCGGCTGGCGGTGTTCGTCGGCAGCTTCGAGCTCGAGGCAGCCGAACAGATCTGCGACGCCGATCTCGACGCCATGCGGTCACTGATCGACAAGAGCCTCGTGCGCCACGCCGACAACGGCCGGCTCTTCCTGTTGCACACTACGCGCGAATACGCACTCGAGCAGTTCGACTCAAGCGACGAGCGCGACGAGATTCGCGCCCGCCACGCACGCTGGTACTTCGCGCTCGGTGTCGCTGATGGCGACGGCCCCCGGGAGGGCACCGATGACCTGATTCGGCTGCGCCAGGACGCCGCCAATGTCGGACTCGCCCTCGCCTGGGCGCTCGACCACGACATCGCCGCCGCACTCCCACTCGCCGATGCCCTCTTCACGCCCTGGCTAGCTGCCGGACGCATCCGTGAATTAGAGCGGTGGTACGAGCGGGCGCTGGCCGATCCGACCGCACTGTCGCCGGGAGACCGCGCCAAGGCCCTCGCCGGGCTCGGCCACGCGCTGGTGTTCCTCGAGCGCCTCGAGCAGGCGCGCCCGGCACTGATAGAGGCGCTCACGCTCTACCGGGACGCCGGCGATGAACGCGGCGAGACCGTCGTGCTGCTTCGCCTCGGCGCCGCCGAGTCCATCGCCGGCGCGCCGGAGAGCAGCCTCGCATGGGCGGAGCAGGCGCTTACGATCTACGAGCGCCTCGATGGCACGCTGGGGATCGCCCGCACCTTGCACCGCATCGCTGAGGCTTTCCGGGACCTCGGCGATTTCGAGCGGTCCGCCGAGCTGTTCGCCCGTTCCATCGAGATTCGGCGCGCAAACGGACTCGGCAGTGGTGCGTCCACGGTGCACAGCCTCGGCGACCTCTATCTCGACGCGGGCGATATGCCCACCGCCGAGCGCTACTACCGTGAGGCGCTCGCACTCGGCCTGCAAGAGGGAGACGTGCGGCTGGGGGTGTACTGCCTCGCGGGTCTCGCCTGCGTCGCCGCGCGAAACGAGGACGCAGCCACGGCCGGCCGCCTGTGGACTCTCGCCGAGCGGCTCGAGCACGAGATCGGCTTCCGGATGGTCGCCGCCGAGCGAGTCCGCTACGAGCGGAACCTGACCCCGCCACTCACCAACACCGACGAGTACCGCGCCGGCATCGCGGACGCAGCAAACATCGACCCGCTCACCGCAGCCGCCGAGATCGTCAACCCGTAGTGCGACAGACGCAGTCGAGAATCAAGTCGATCACGCCGGGACCGCCACCAACCTGCTATCGGTCCAACTCGCGCCCGTCACCGCCGGTGCGCACGCACCCGCTCAACGCGGGACGCGTACAAGGCGCCCGCCAGGCCGCCACCGGCGAGTTCGATGCGCCCGGGGCCAGCCGGGCAACCGAATCCTGCAAGCAGTACAGCAGCAGTTGTGCCGCCGGCACGCTCGTTGTCGGTATCGGACACGAGGTGACCTCCCGGTAGGCTTGGTGTCGGTCCTGCTTGTGTATGAGCGGCTTCGTACTTAGGCTCGCCGGGGCGACCTCGCGCCCGCCCCGGCGCGTTTTGTGTTGTCGAATGTGCGAGCGACTGGGCTAGCTCGTCGCGAGCACCCGGCGGCGAACTCGCCGTTGGACAGTGCGACCGTTGGCGGTCGTCCCCGCGGTGCCCGGCTCACGCTCGGGCACGCGTTCGCGCTGCGTCGTGCAGCCAGACCGGTCGCCGACCGACACCGCAGCAAGCATGTCGTATGTGTTTGCAGCGAACATGGTGCGTGCCCCCGATGTCTAGGCGGGCGTGCCGGCGGCCAGCGCCTTGACGTCCTCGGTATGCAGCGGCTTGCCCCCGATGCCCCAGTCGCCGCTTTGGACCTCTTCGACGACGACCCAGGTGACACCACGCATGCTCTCTCCCTCGATCGAGACCATCGCGTCGGTGAGTCGGTCGACGATCTGTCCCTTCTGCTCGGACGTGAACACGTCCTCGATCAGCTTGACGTTGATGAGCGGCATCGCGCTCCTCCTTCTGGTTGTGTTGGGTTTGAGGGCTCGGGGTGCGGAGCGGTCAGGCAGCAGTCGCGCGCGCGACGCGGCGCGTGAACACACGCGGGATCGACAACCTGACGCGACCTGGTGACCGAACTTCGGCGACACGGCGCCTGCGATCGGCGTCGCGCATCAGGTCGTTGATGTGCTCCTGAGCGACGATGTAGGTGAGGGCCGTGGCGGTCATGGGGTCCTCCGGTTCGTTACGAATTGACCTTGCCGCCAAGCTATGGCTAAGACCCCCAGCCCCCCATCTGGAGGACGCCTAATCCTGTGTCTTAAGTTTCGGCCCGGGGCGGGTAAGGCCGCTAATCGACGCCGACCCGCCGCGCCAGCCCCATCCGGTGAGCCGCGGCTGCGGCCTCAGCGCGATTGGCGACGCCGAGCTTCATCAGAATCCGCGAAACATGCACACTCGCGGTCTTCGGGGTGATGAACAGCTCATCGCCGATCTGCCGGTTGGTGCGGCCATCGGCAAGCAGGCGCAGCACCTCGAGCTCGCGGTGGGTGAGCCCGAATTTCGCCGGCGGCGCCGAGTCCCCGGTCGGCCTGCTTGGTCTCGAGCGAGATCCCACCGCGGCGTGCCAGCCCCGTGACCTCCCCCAGGAAGCGCGGGGCCCCTACCTCGAGCGCGACCTCGTGAGCGGCTCGTAACCGAACGGCGATTTCGGCCGGTCGCGCGCCGGAGAGGGCGAGCGCTTCCGCGGCGCGCAGCTCCGCATACGCGGCCGGGTATCTCGTGCCCAGGCTTCTGAACCGCTTCGCCGCGAACTCCCACGGCGCCGCGTTGCGCTCGCTCCGCAGGCGGGTCAGCTCGGCCTCGGCCAGGGCGTGGAAAGCGAGCGACTCCGGGGGCGCACCCTCACCCGGAACCTTGGCGATGGCGGCCGTGAGGGTGTCGAGCACAGCGACGGCGTTCGTTTCGCATTGGTCGACCGCGTTGTGGTCTCGCAGCGCGCGCGCCCTCTCGGCGAGCTCCGCTTCGGTGCGCACAGCGAGCCAGTAGAGCTCCGCGTTGTAGATCAGAGCTCCCTCCGCCCCGCCCACACGATCGAGCCCTTCGTCAGCGCGCTTACGCGCCCGCTCCAGCTCACCACGCCTGATCTCAAGGAGCACGCGGGCGGCGATGGCCGGACCGATCAGCTGAAACCCACCGCTGCGCTGCATCTGGGCCCATGCGGATTCAAGTAATTGCTCGGCGCGATCGAGCTCGTCCCGCTCGACGGCGAGACGACCCGCGAAGACCCGCACGCCGGCAATGATGAACGGGCTCGTTGCGGTCTCGAGCACCGGCTGCAACATACGCTCGGCGTCCGCGAGCTGGCCGATTCGCTGAAGCCGCCAGGTGGCCGCCAAGCGCAGATGGGTCGCCTGGGCCACGGCTCATTCCGAGCCGGTCGACAACCGGGATCCCTTCGAGGTCAACCGCAGCGCCTCCTCGAGCCGTCCGGCTTCGTCGATCGCCTGGCTGCCGTTGATGTACGCGCGCCCGATCTGCTCAGGCGAACCGGACTCCTCGGCCAGGCGGATGGCCTCGCGACCGGCGGCAATCGCTCGCTCGAACTCTCCCAGGTTGGCGTACACGATCGCCAATGCACTCAGCGACCCGGCCAGCAACGCCTGCGCGCCAAGGCGCTCAGCTAGCGGGATCGCTTCCTCCAACCGCTCCCGCGCCTCGACCACCCGGCCGTTGAGCATCAGCACGCGACCTTCCGCGGACAACGCCTCCAAGTACTCGAGCGACGGTGGGTCCTTCGATGCGAGGCGCCGGGCTGCCGCGAGGTGCTCGATTGAGTCCGCCGCGCGCGCGCCGTACATCATCGCGCGGCCAATCCTCCTCTCTGCGGTCGCCGTTCTCAGCGGCTCCACCGTCTCGTCGAGTCCGGCGCGCGCCTGCTCGGCCAGGCCGATCGCCGTGTCGGCGTCGCCCGGGTAGTCGGCAAGCCCGGAGGCTTGGAGCAGTAGGTCGATGCGGTCGAAACCCAGACGGTCGGATGCGGGGTCGACCCGGTCCCACAGCTCCAGCGCCCGCGTGAGATGCCCGAGGGCCTCGCCATACGCATGCATCGCCTCGGCGTCGGTGGCAGCTTCCGCGGAGGATGTCAACGCAGCCCGCTCCTCGCCCGCCGCCAGCAAGTGGTACGCCAGCTCGGCCGCGGCGCCGGCGACCGCGTACTCGCGATGTCGATCCAGCGTCTCGGCGATCGCGCGATGCAGACGCAGCCGCTCACCGACCAGGGCGTCGGCGTAGATCGCCTCGCGCAACAGCGCATGCCGGAACCTGTACGCCCGCCCGCCCGCGCCGGGCACCAGCACGTGGTGGTCCGTCGCCTCGCGAAGCGCGGCCAGCAACTCCGACTCGGCCACCCCCATCACCTCGACAAGAAGGCGGTGATCCACCGAACGCCCGACCACCGCCGCCGCGCGCAACACCTCGCGCGCGGCCGCCGACAGCCGCTCCACCCGCAACAGCAACGCCTCCCGCAGCGATCCCGGCAGCTCACCACCACCGACGCCGGCGCCCGCGAGCAGCTCCTCCGCGAAGAACGGATTGCCCTCACAGCGGACAAAGATCCCGTCGACCACGCCGGCGCCCGGCGCACGACCCGCGATCGACTCCAACTGCTCCGCCACCTCCGAGCGCTCCAGCGGCTCCAGCTCCACCCGCTCCGCGCGCCCCGACCGCTCCAGCTCCGCAACGAACGGCCGCAGCGGATGTCCGCGATGCAGCTCGTCGGGCCGGTAGGTGACAACCACCGCGACCCTGTCGTGCCGCGCGTTACGAACCAACAACGTAAGCAGATCACGGGAGGACGCATCGATCCAGTGCACATCCTCGACAATCAGCAACACCGCCTGCTCCCGCGCCAGCCTGGCGAGCACCCGATACACCGCCTCAAACAGCTGCTCCCTCCCCGTGTCCACACCCACAACCGGACCGGCGACCGGCCACAGCGCCCCCAGCGCCGAGCGCCACCTTCCGCCAGCTCCACACACTCACCCATCAGAGCAAGCGCCTCACGCCCACGAGCCCACACCTCTATCTCCGAAACGAGCCGACTCTTCCCGATCCCCGCCTCACCGGCGACCAGAACCGCCGTACCCGTCCCCGACGAAGCACGCGCCAACGCGCGCTGCAGAACATCGAGCTCCGCTACCCGCCCGACAAACCGAGGCGATGAGATCCGCCCGACCATCAGCCGTACTCGACACGCCAACTGATGATGAACCGCCGCCCCATCACACGATTATCCCGCGGGCCGCCGCGACTCGGCGGTCACCCGCCGGCGTAGCAGTCCCGGCGCTCCGACGTGCGCCAGAACCGCGCCTCGCGCGTGGGCCTCATGTCCACGCTGCGCGACCCTGCGGGACTGAATGCGGACTCGCATCGTGCCGCCGGGATGCCTGCAGAACCAGGCCATGTATTGCGCTCGGCGATCGGTCCCACGTGCAATCCTGCTGCCGCACATTGACGCGGGTCGAACAGGAGGACCGGCATGCCACGGCAGATCACCACCACCGAGAACGCGCCCAACTCGCCGCTCTAAGGCCAGGGGATCAAGGCCGGGCCGCTCTTGGCGCTTTAGGGCATCGTCGGTGTCGACCCAAGCACCGACAAGCTCGCCGGAGACACCATCCAACAGCAGACCCGGCAGGCGCTGACGGACTGCAAGGCAATCCTCGAGGCTGGCGGCGCCGACCTCACCGACATCATCGAGGTGGGCGTCCTGCTCACCGACCCCGCCGACTCTGCCGGCCTAAACGAGGAATACGCGCACTGGTTCCCGTCCCAACCACCGACACGCTATGTCGCCAAGCTCGGAGTTGATCTGCCCGGATTGCTCGTCTCGATCCGAATGACCGCCTACGTCGCCTGAACGCTCCAGGCCACACGCCAGAGCAGGGAAGACCCCACACAGCGGCAAGAGACACGCAAGGCGCCACGAGCACGACGCGTAGTTCCGGCCACGCCGGCTCGGTGCCTCCGCGCCCTGGATGCCGCGCAACTCGAGGGCGCACGGTTAACTGTGTAGGCGGCTTATGTTAAGTGTAACAGTGACTCCGTGAGTGTCAATCTGTGACAGTCAGTTTGCAGTGTCAGGGAGACGGTCACCGAAGTGGATTTTGAACGCGAGCAGCGCCGTTGTCCAGTTCCGGGTCCTGGTCCATTGCGGGACGGCGTTCTGGAGGGCGAGGTAGACGAGCTTGCGGGCGGCGTCCTCGTTGGGGAAGCTGCCCTTGGTCTTGATCGCCTTGCGCAGCTGGCGGTTGAGCGCCTCGATCGCGTTCGTGGTGTAGATCACGCGGCGGACCTCCTCAGGGAACGCCAGGAACGGGACCACGTACTCCCAGGCGTTCAGCCAGGCCTGGGTGATGACCGGGAACCGCTCGCCCCACTTCTCATCGAAGCGCTCGAGCTCGGCCTGGGCCTGGTCGGCGTCCTTGGCGGTGTAGATCGGCTTGAGATCCCGGGCGACCTGCTCGCGCTCGCGCCGGGGCACGTACTTGAGGCTGTTGCGGATCAGATGCACGATGCACGTTTGCACGGTCGTCTTGGGGAAGATCGCCTCGATCGCCTCGGGAAAGCCCGTGAGGCCGTCGACGCACGCGATCAGGATGTCGCTGACGCCGCGGGTCTTCAGGTCGGTCAGGACCTGCATCCAGAACTTCGCGCCCTCCGTCTCTTGGAACCACATGCCGAGCACGTCGCGGTCGCCGTCGAGCGTGACCCCGAGCGCCAGGTACAGCGCGCGGCGCTGGACCGTGCCGCCCTCGCGGATCTTCAGGACCATGCAGTCCAGGAACACGATCGGGTAGACGTCCTCCAGCGGCCGCTTGCCCCACTCGCGGACGTCGTCCATCACCGCGTCGGTCACCCGGCTGATCAGGTCCAGGCTGACCTCGACCCCGTACATCTCGGCCAGGTGCGCGCGGATGTCACGCACCGACAGCCCGCGGGAATAGAGCGCCAGGATCTTGTCGTCGAACCCAACGAACCGGCGCTGGCGCTTCTTGACGATCTTCGGCTCAAAGGTCCCGTCGCGGTCACGGGGAGCGTTGATCTGGACCTTGCCGTGCTCGGTGATCAGCGTCTTGGGCGGTGCGCCATTGCGCTGATTGGCCGCCCCGCCCGGCGGCTCGCAGTGCGGCTCGTAGCCGACGTGGTCGGTCAGCTCGACCTCCATCGCCCGCTCGATCAGCCGCTTGGTCAGCTCGGCGAGCAGCCCACCGGGCCCGGCGATCTCCTCCTCGGTCGAGGCGCCGGCGAGCAGCTCGTCGATCACCTCATCGCTGATCCGCCGATCCGACGGCATCCCGAGAGCTTGCCGCAGCCGGCGGCGGCCAGCCGCACCGTCAACGGCCCCGTCCACCAGCTCCTGGCTCAGGGCCCGAGGCTCTCGCCCCTCCAAGGGGGGCGCCGGCGGCTCGCCTGGGGGCTCGCCGCCGGCGCCAGGCAGTACAGGAACAGTCGCTCGCTGAAATGAAGACTTCTCTTTGGTTGAAGGCATGAACGTCTCTTTCGCTCAGGATCGCGGTAGGGACGCCGGTTGCCCAACGCCCCCCGCGCAGATCCCAGCGTGCGCTGCTAACGCACTGGGCTCCTCCCTTGGGTACGAGCGTCGAAGCGAGCGTCAGGCCAGGGATGGGCGATCTGGAGGAACGGCAGCCATCGGTCGCGCAGGCGCCGCATCCGCTCCCAGGTCAGCCGTGTGCGCTGGCTACGGCGCCGGAGCGCCATGAACCAGAGCCGCACGGCCTCGGAGCGGAAGGCATACAGCGCCCGCTGGTTGCCCGGCACACCGTAATAGTTGGCGTGCCCGCGAAGGACGCTGGCGAGCCAGCGCCCTTGCTCTGGGACGGGCTGATCGCGGCGTCGGAGCAGCTCGCCCCTGAGGGCGTGCAGCTTCGTCCGCGACCGTTTCGAGTCGGTGATGCGCTTGAGCTGAAAACGCCCGCTCCTGGTCTTCCCGCACACGTGCGTGAAGCCGAGGAACCGGAACGTCTCAGGCTTGCCGAGGCCCCGCTCGGCCCGTTGCTGGGCGGCGAACCGTCCGAAGCGGACCAGCCGCGTCTTCTCCGCGTTCAGCTCCAGACTGAACTTCGCGAGCCTGTCGCGAAGGTCCGCCCAGAACCGCTCGGCATCACTGCGATGCTCGAACCCCACCACGAAGTCGTCAGCAAAACGCGTGATCACAACGCCACCGCGCGCGTGCCGAGTCCTCCACTGATGAGCCCACAGATCGAAGACGTAGTCGAGTAGCCGGGGGGAATCTCACCCCCCGGCGCTCACAGAACCGTACGTGACAGTCTCCCGTCATACGGCTCTTGCAGGCCGACCCTTCGGTGGCGGCTTGGGCTGCCAGTGCACGAATAGCCCTGGCTCCCGCCGTTTGACAGCAGCGAGCCAGGCCCACGCACGGACAGGGCTGTACCTGAGTCGTTTGAACTTGTGCCTTGCCCATCGAACGAGATGCTGATCAATGCGGAAGGCAAGGAAGTGCAGCTCGGAGCGATAGAAGGCTCCGTAGTAGCCGATCCAGCCGCTCACTTGCGGGTTTATCTCCCGGGCGAGACTGGACAGGTCCTCGGTCGTGCGGCTCCGAAGATGCCAAGCCCTGATCGTATGGCTGACCGCCTTTCGTGCTGCCGGCGCGATCGCGGGCGCAAAGCTCATGAAGTAACCTCGCGGCCCTCGCGCCAGCCGTCCCCGGAAGGCATAGCCCAGGAAGTCGAAGCTGGTGTGCTCCGAGTCTCCTGGGCGGTTCGCGTCTTTGCAGTACACGACCTTGGTCTTCTCGGGGTGCAACTCAAGACCTACCGTCTTGAGTCTCTTGGCGACCTCAACCCATAGCCCTCGGGCTTGCATCTCGGTGTCACAGTGAGCCACAATGTCATCCGCATAGCGCTCAAACGGTGCGCCCGGGTGTTCCCGGGTCATCCACATGTCGAACGCGTACGTCATGAACACGTTGGCCAGCAGAGGTGAGATCGGCGACCCCTGAGGGGTACCTCGCTCACGAGCGACCAGGGTTCCGTCGGGCATCTGCATGGGGGCTTTCAGCCACCGTTCGATGTACAACAGAACCCAGCGCTCCTGGGTGTGGTGAGCTACCGCTTTGAGCAGCAGATCATGCGGGACGCTGTCGAAAAAGGCGCGGATGTCAAGATCTAACACCCAAGCCTGTTTCCAACAGCGTCGACGAGTTACGGCCAGCGCGTCATGGGCACTGCGCCCCGGACGGTAACCGTAACTGTCGGGATGGAAGATCGGCTCTAGCTTCTCTTCCAGCAGCGACGCAGCTGCGGTCTGGGCGATTCGATCGGCCACATTCGGCACTCCGAGCACCCGGACTCCCGTCCCATGATCCTTCGGTATCTCCACCGCACGCACCGGCGAAGGCATGTAACTGCCCGCGCTCATCCTGTTCCAGAGCTTGTAGAGGTGATCCCCCTCACGCTTCTCGAACATGCTGGTACTCACGGCGTCCACACCCGGCGCTCCGTCATTGGCCCGGACCTTCTTCCACGCCTCATAGACGAGGCGTTTCGGGATCTCAAACGACTTCACCGTCGGGTTCGCTCGGCCCATCAACTCCTCCCCGACCAGCGGGTTGGCTTCCGGGTGAGCTGGCCTGCCCGGCCCCTTGGCTCCAGCCCCATTACAGAGCCTTCGACGCTACTACGAGCCGGTCCGCCCCTGCGCCTCGCGGTACTCTGCCCCGAACGGTTTCTGCCGCCCAAAGGTTCTCCCTCTCGCGGCCAAGGGGCCACCGGCCCCGCAACTTGGCCGTCGGTATCGAGACACAGGTTCTCCTCTTCCACGCCAGCGCCCACGACGAGCTCACGCCACCTTAACACCGAGCACCACCAGAGCGACACGCAGGCCGCCCTCTGGCTACACCACGCCCAATCGCATGATGCTCTCCCGGAGATATGCACCGACCCCGGTTGCGATGCTGTGATTATTTTACGATGCGTCAGCAGTGGTTCAACCATGTTCGTCTTCTCGTCGCACACCTGACCCGCTGTCAGCGAGCCGTTTCCGTAATCGCTTCCCACCCCGGCTTTTGACCGACATGACATTACGGCGGTTTGGGCTCCCCGCCTGCACGGCGAACCCGGAGGACCTACCTCCATCACTGGCACAGCACGGATCACAACACGACCTTCTACATCGCCTCGCTTTCCTTTGAGGACACACATGCAAGTAGATGTTCGCCAGGAGCGGTGAAGCTGAAGCTCCTTGCGGAACACCCTCCTCGCACGCCGTCCACGTTCTGTTCTCGATGACCCCCGCGCCCAGCCACTTCTTGATCAGGCGCAGGACCCGTTTATCCGCGATCCGGTGCTCAACGAACCGCTCAAGCCAATGATGGTCAAGGCTTGAGAAGTAGTCGCGGAAATCCGCGTCGAGCACCCAGTTCACCCGCTTCCGTTTGATCCCGGTCGCGAGCGCGTCCAACGCATCATGCGGGGAGCGTCCCGGTCGGAACCCATACGAGAAACCGACGAAGTCCTGCTCGTAGATCGCGTTCAGCACCTCCACCACCGCCCGCTGCAGGATCTTGTCCTCCAGCACAGCGATCCCGAGCGGTCGCAACCGCCCGTCGGGCTTCGGGATGAACACTCTCCGCGACGGCTCCGCGCGGTAGCTCCCACCGTGAACACGGGCGTGCAGACCCCGAAGGTTCTCCTCGAGATCCAGCCCATAGTCACGCCACGTGATGCCATCGACCCCCGGCGCGGCCTTCGGGCGGATCGCCCAATACGCCGCCCGGAGCCGATCGACATCGACGTGATGCAGGAGCGCGGTGAACCGCACATCCTTGTCCTTCCGCGCCACACGGCGCACGCGGTCCAGCCCGCTTGGCGCGCTCTGCCCGGCACTGAGTCCGGAACGCGTCGCGCTGGCCGCGTTTCCCTCGGGCGATCCCCTTCCCTCCACCACCTCCGCCGCCCTGCCCTGGGCGTTGTTCGGCGGCTTCGCAGGTACTACGGGACCGTCAGACTCCCCACGATCGTGCATCACGGGATTACGGCCTCAGCCTTCCCCGCACGACCCGCCCAGCCATCACCACAAGCGGGTGATCATGGGGCCTCCCGGTTCTCGCATCCGGAGACTCCGTACATGCACAGGTTCTTCGACCCCGCGGGGTCCGTCGACGGCTCGCGAAAACGCCGTCGACGATGTTGCCTTCCGCACCGTAAGACAGCGTCGGCACCCCAAACAAGGAGATTACGAGGCTCAATAGCCCGGCCTGCACGTACCCCTACCGACGCTTCGCCGCCGCCCTCGCGGACGGACAACGCACGGCTCGGGGCCATCGTGGACCGCTAACCCTTCGATGTTGGACTCTCTCATTCCTTTCTCCGGACCGGTTTATCCCGGCGCTCCCTACACAGTTCCTAGGACACTCCCCACAGTCGGCATAACCGGAAGGTCGGGATAAAGGGAGGGAAGTCCGTGGGCGTGGCCGAGATGCTCGTGGCAGGCGCAGAGCAGAGCTCGGCGGGCGGGATTCCGAATCCAGACTGCGGCCGCGGCCCCTGGGGCTGCGGATAACGGCTGATCACGCGGTGGGACCAAACCGGTACGACTCGGATAATGACGACACCCGATCCGATCGAGGGTCTTGAGTGCGCACTTTTCGACCGCTGAGTGGTCCCCGGAAGAGGTTCCTCGCGTGGCGGGTGAGGGGCAGTCCGGTCGACGCTGACCGCAGTCGCCCCGCGCTTGCCGGCGAACCGACGGAGGAAGCGATCGAACAAGCTCAGCGCCGCGCGGTCGACGAGATTGATCCCAAGGCGGAGGCGGTAGCTGCGGCTGAGCGTGAAGTCGAGGACGAAATCGACGCCGCGGAGCAAGCGAGGATTGAGCGAGCTCAACAGCACGCGGAGGAGGAGTCCGATCCACCGGGGCAGGCGCGTATTGATCGCGCTCAGCGCAAGGCCGACGATCTTTTCGAGCGCGGGCGCGGCGCCGACGACCCCGGCGGCGCGGAGTAGGTTCCTCGATCGATCGGGGTCCTCGGCGTGGTCGTAGCTGGCGTGGTCTGCGCGGGGGACTACGGAGGGGCGCGCGGGATCGGCGCGGATGCTTCTCCGCTTCGCCTGTGGAAGGGTCCCCCGATGGATTGCGGTGACGCGAGAAGAGGTCGGCGTGCGCCCCTGCGACTCTCGCGGGCGGCGGTAATCGCACGCGTCGGTGCAGCGACGTGACGGCGGTGGCCCATGTCGCGCCGGCCTGGGGCTTGGCGGCTGATCGACCGGTGGAGTTCCGTTACGGCGTGGTGTTCCTGCTCACCTTGGCGTTGGCTGTGTTCGCGATCGCCGCGCCCAGCGGGGACTGGTCGCGCGCGGTGGCTCTGGCGATCGAGGGCGCGGCGTTGGTCTTCGCGATCGCCACAGCGCGGGAGGGCAAGGAGGTTCGCTACCGCACCGCGCTGCTCGTCGCGGTCGCGATGCTCGTGACCGTGGCGGTGGCCGTCGGTGTCGCGTCGCGTGAGCTCACCGATGCGGTGAGTGTTGTCGTGACGGCAGCGATTCCGGTGGTGATCGTGCGGGGGGTCGTGCGGCTGCTCCGCGAGCGAGGCGTGACGGTCCAGGCGGTCGCGGGCGCGCTGGCGATCTACCTGGCGGTCGGGCTGGTGTTCGCCTGGTTCATGGTCGTCCTGACCCACCTCGGTGCGACGCGGTATTTCGCGCAGCACACGAACGGGACGACGGGGGACCGGGTCTATTTCAGCTTCACCGTGCTGACCACGACGGGGTTCGGCGATTTCTCCGCCGCGACTCCGGCCGGCCACGCGCGCTCGCGGTGAGCGAGATGCTTGCCGGCCAGCTCTACCTGGTGACGGTGATCGGGCTGCTGATCGGCAACATCGTCACCAGGCGAAACTCAACATGACGATGCCAACGCTCCGAACGCCACGCTCACGCGAGGACAAGATCCGGCCGAAAGGCGAGCAGCTTTGAGCCCGCTGGCGAAGGTGTTCGAGCTCGATTGGAGGGCACTCAACGTGCCGAGAGCCCTCGAAGTCCTCGGGCTTCTGCTGGTGCCGGTGATCGTCCTCGAAGTCATCGGCCAACAGAGGTATCTGGTCACTGTCGTGTTTGCGGTGCTGTTCGTGGGGCTGAGCGACCCGGGCGGCGAGTTCGGGCACCGGGCGACGCGGCATGGCCTGGTCGCGCTGATCGGCGCGCTCCTGACGCTGCTCGGATTCGGGATCGGTGGAGGGGCCTGGGAGCTCGTCGTCGTCGCCGCGTTTGTGGTCACGTTGCTCGGCGGGCTGGCGGTCAAATTCGGTCTGCACAGATTCGTCGCCGCACTGCTGCTGAACATCTGGTTCCTGATCGCAATCGCCCTACCGCACAATTACAAGCTCGACGGGGTCACGACGCACGCGTGGTCACAGGCGCTGGCGTGGCTCGCGGGGTCAGCGCTGTGGATCGCGTTCACGTTCATCCTCTGGCTGGCACGCGGGCGCAAACCACGCCCCCAGGCCGTCCCGGAGATCCCAGGAGACATCACACCGAGGAAGCTGACCCGGCCGATCATTCTGTTCGCGGTGATCCGGGCGATCGCCGTTTCGATCGCCGTCGCGATCCCATTCGGACTGCATCTGCCGAACGCCGATTGGATGCCGATCGCCACGATCGTCGCGATGAAGCCCAGCCTTGAACAATCCGCGCTGGTAGCCGAACAGCGCCTCGCCGGCGCGATCATCGGCGCCCTGGTCGCGTCCCTGTTCCTACTGACGGTCCACAACAAGCACGTGCTCGAAGCGACCATCATCGTCCTCTTCGCGTTGGCGGCGGCCATTCGCACCGTGAACTACGCCTGCTACATCGCCGCGATGGCCGGCGCCGTCCTGATCGCGATCGACATACCGCACCCGACCAACTTCAGTGACGAGGCGCTCCGGGTGCTCTACACGTTCCTCGGCGTCGGACTCGGCGTCCTCGTCATGCTCCTCGCGAACGAACTCCAGAAGCGCGGTGCCAAACCGGCACTGCAACCGGGCCTGACCCAGTCGGCCTCGAGACCACTGTGACTTCGCCGACCGATTCGAGGCCAAAGATGCGCCCGCTACAACGACGGGCGCTCGACGCTCTGGACCTCGACGTTCCCGGTGCACGGAGGGGCAGGCCATGAGTCGCGAGCGCTGGATGGCCCTGTTCTTCGCGCTCGGCTCGACGTGCTTTTTGATCGGCCCGTTTCCGGGCTACGCACAGCTCGTGGGCGCCAGCTTCGACGCGGCCACGTTCTTCGTCGGCTCGATCCTGTTCACCGCGGGCGGGGCGCTGCAGACCTGGATCGCGTTCCCCGAACGCTATTCAGACGACGCCGGCCGGGCGGCGTGGCGGGCGGCCGCGATCCAATCCGCCGGGACCCTGTTCTTCAACGTGACGACCTACCAGGCGCTGCACACATCCCTGTCCAACTCCCACTACGACCGGCTCGTCTGGCGCCCGGACGCGTTCGGCTCGATCTGCTTCCTGATCTCCGGCGTGATCGCGTATCGCGCCTCGGCTCGCCACGGCTGGCTACCGGCACGCGGCCATCCCGGCTGGTGGGAACCGGCAACCAACCTGCTCGGCTGCATCTTCTTCGGCATCTCGGCCGTCGCCGGCTACCTCGTGCCCTCAACCGGCTCGCTGCTCAACCTCGCCTGGGCAAACTGGAACACCGCGCTGGGCGCCGCGTGCTTCCTCGCCAACGCGGCGGCCACGCTACTGACCGGCCGGACCCTCAAGTCGCCGCGTTGGCGGCGCCTGCACGAGCTCGAGCACGCCCTTGAGCGCGACATCGAGCGGGTCGCCTGATGAGTCCTCAGCTGAGAGCCGGAGCGCACGATTGCCGAGCGAAGAACCGGTCGGTCGGGATACCTGCAGCTGACACGACGGCGACTGCCGTCGCCACCGCTATGGACTTGCGACCGTCTGAGAATCCACGAAGGACTCAAGCTCTCAGGACCACAAGCTGACGAACAGGAGTAGCTCGGAAAGCGACGCGTTGCGGGTTCTTGCTTGCTTCAGTAGCAGCTCAAGCTTGGCGCCGCGTGCCCATAACGCGCGGATAGCGAGCACGACGCCCGCGAGCGCTCCGCGGCCGCGCTCGCGCGCCCAGCGCCAGGCGGTCGGATGTTGCAGGCACCAGAGCAGCAGCCATCTCGGCGGCGGTCGCGGTGCCGGTCTCGCCCACAGCGAGCCACGCATGGCGTCTGCCCTGGAGGCACGCGCAACAGCGAAGGCAGTCTCGCCGCCGTGCCGAGGAGCGCACCTGCTTGTCGCCCAGAGGGGGTCAGCTCGTCCGCCACCCCTGCCGCGTGCGTACATATGCAGAGCGGCACGGACCGTAGGCTCGACGTCGACGCTGCGCGTGATCGCAATGCGCGAGAAGCAGTCCCGAGAAGCGCCGTCGAGCAGCCTGGTCTAGCTGCTGCTGTCGGACACTTTGGGTCACGCCCTGGGCGGAGCGTGGCGTCGACGGCGTCGTCCAGCGTCGTCCGCTACCGCTCGACGCCTCAAGCGGTCACGGCGGCCTGCGGCCGCTTAGCTGAAAGTTCGGGGGCGGCACTTTGTGTCCGGTCCACCCGGCGGTGGCGCCGTCGACGGCTTGCCGATCGATCAGCAGGCTGACGAATGCTGCCGAGGCACCTGTCCGAGAGGCTGGCTCGCCCGCTCCGGGTCAAACGCCGGCCTTGAGCACCTCACTGATTCTGGAGGTCGCAGAAAGGACGCGGGCGGTCCCGACGATTGGTGCGAGTGCCGTGAGGACCTGGTGAACTCGTTCCGCGCTAACAGCGGTCTGGCTGGCGGCACCGAGGTTCAGTAGGTAGGACTCGGTCGGCGCGTCGAGTGCCACGAGTGCGGCCAGCCAGATGAGCATCAACGTATCGTGGTCAAGGCCTGAAGCCGCGAACGCGGCGGTGGTCATGCCCGCGAGCTGGCCCGCGTTCGGTCTCGTATGAAGAAGGTCGTCGGCACGGGTCGCGAGGTCCTGCGGTAGGTCAGACTCACCGGTCATCGATTATCTCCTCGTCAACGGGTGGAAAAGGTAGTCGGGAGCTCGCGCGTGTGTCCCGCATCCTCTGTCGACGCGCTTCGGCGATCGACAGCTCTGGGGCCTCGATCACACGCGTGTGGGCGAGCCAGTCCGGGAATCCCAGGCGTTCGAACGGGATCGGTACGTAACCCCAGGGCAACGGCACCATCGCGACGTTCATCCCGATCCAGCGCACCAGCGCCCGGACGGGCTTGACCCTCCCCCCGCCGGGCGTCACCAACCGGACCTGCATCAGGCGAGAACCCGGCGTCTGACCCGAGATCGACCAGAACACGACGAAGTACGCAGCCGTCCAGACAACGTAGACGCCAGCCGCGATCGCCAGGAAGACTGGCTTCAGATTCTTAGTGATCGGAAAGATCGAGGCGATCAGCTCGACGCCAAGCCCGGTGATGATCGCCACCAGGTTGATAATCAGCGCGTCCACCACCCAGGAGATCCCACGCGTGACCAGCCCGACGTAAGGCAGGTCCTCCTCGAGCGCGGGCTGGACGGCTGTGTCCGACGCAGGCGACTCGGATGGGTTGCTCATCGCGCGTCCCGGTCCCGATTCGTCCGGGCTGAGCGGTCGCGTCGACGCGCGAGCCGATGAGCTGTTCGCTCGAGCCGGTCATCAGCACTGCGCAACCGTTGTCTGAAGCGTGCAGTCACGCGATCGGGGACCAGCCTGGGGATCGCCACATCCACCACCCAATAGGCGGCGCGCGTTACGCGACCGGGATGACGCACATTCTCGACGACCGTGGCCGGGACCTGCCCATTGCCGTTTTGAGACCCTGTTGCGCTGATCATGTTCGTCGCTTTGCGTCGTGAGCTGTCGGGACCCTGCTGGGGCCGCGACGCACCAGCTGACGGATGGTGCGCTCGACTCGGCGGCCAGCCTCGCACAAGCCGTCCCTTACCTCGCGACGCTCCAAACCGATGCCCGCCGGGGCGGGCGCGACGTCATCGGCGACCGTCCTCAGCGCGGCGCCGGTGGAGCGATCAGTCAAGTCGGTGCGTGATCCGAGACTCCGTGGCAGGGAGTTATGTATGTGGTCGTCGGCCATCCGGTCTGCGAATGCTCGCCGTACAAGATGGCGCTGCCTTCACCCGAATCGGGCGATGCGACTGCCGGACCGGCCGATTGATCCGTTGCTTGGGGTGATGGCGAGGCGTGAGGATTGGACCTTCTGGCACGGGATGTTCGCGGCCGAAGATGGTTCGCCTGACATCGCGCCGGGAGTCGAGCCTCGTTCGAGTCGTTGACCGTCTTTGCTGGCGATTGGTGGGCCTGATGAAATCAGTCCGGCGACCGTCGAGCCGGGCGTCATTGGTCTTCGAGTGATCGAGCCGCGGCGGATAGTGATCTGGGTTCACGCCGAGAGCTTGCGGCGAGGGCGCCTCCGGCGAATGCCCGATGACGGTGGCGCCGCCTCAGTGCGGTCGGTCACCGTCCTGACGCGACGGTTTGATCTTGCGCGGAGCAGCCGTCAAGCTGGCGCTGATTACTCGCCCGCGCGTGGCCGCTGTCGGGACACAGGCAGTCACGAATCCGCCGTCCCTCTCATGCCCGCGCGCCAAGCAGCGAGCGGCGATGGCCAGCGGCGTCCAGCAGCCCGGATGCCATGAATCCTCCCTTGGATGGGTTGACATGTGCTGCTATTTGAAACGCTCGCGGCGCCGCGAGGTCGCTTTACGCGCTGATAGAATGGTAAAGCTATGAGCAGGGTTTCCCGAAAGCATCAAGTCACGCTCCCCGTAAGCGTTCTCAAGGATGCCGGCCTGGCCGCAGGGGACGAGGTCGTAATCCGGGCGATTGGCCGTGGTCGGATCGAGGTCGAGCGTGCCGAAGACGTCATTGACCGCTATGCGGGCAGTCTCCCGGCCGGCACCTACCCACGCGGCTATCTCGATCGGCTGCGTGACGAGTGGCGCGCGTAGCGCTGGACGCAGACATCGTGATCGCGTTCCTCGACCCCGGGGACGATCAACACGCCGCCGCAGTCGCGGAGCTGCGGCCACGATTAGCGGCCGGCGACGAGCTGCTCGCGGCAGCGACGGTATACGCCGAGAGCATCGTGCGGCCGTTGCAACAAGGCACCGACGCAATCGTCGATGAGTTCTTCGATGCAGCCGGGATCTCGATCGTCCCGATCGATCGCGCGGTCGCTCGGCGCGCGGCAGTGCTACGAGCCGAACATCAGTCGCTGCGGCTCCCGGACGCGATGTCGCTTGCGACGGCGATCGTGACCGACTCGGCGCTGCTCACGCTGGACAAGAAGCTGCGGCAGATCGCCCGGCGCGCTCAGCCCTCACCCTGACCCGGACATCCGGCGCGAGTCCTTGCGTCGCGGATCCCGCGCGGAGCAGGTCCTCCTAGCGATGATCGCGGAGACTCGCGTCGACGGGCGAAAGCGCGACTCGGCGCCCGGCCGTCCGCTCTCCGGACTTGCCGCTCAGCTGACGGTTGTCCTGCAGGCAGTGGCCTCGCGCTGTGGTCGCCGTTTTCTGCTTGTTTGGGGGCCGGGGAGGCAGCCCCATTGGTGGCGCTCCTGCCGGCGATTGCAAGCGTGGGGTCCGATCGCCGTCCGCGGGGTGGCGTTGAAGGGAACTTTCGAGTCGCCGCGGCGGGGTGGGGCTGTAGGTCGATGGCGAGCGACGCGCTCGTTGCACGAGGCCTTAGCTCATGAAGAACTGTTGGTAGATCAGGAAGATGTTCATCGCGGTGATGGCCGCGGCGATCGCCCAGGCGGAGATCATGAGGATGCGGCCGTTGACGTGGACGCCCATGATGTCGCGCCGGCTGGTGAGTATCACTAGCGGGATGAGCGCGACCGGGATGCCGAACGAGAGCACGACCTGGCTGAGCACGAGCGCGTTGGTCGGGTTCATGCCGACGGCGATGACCACGAGCGCGGGGATCATCGTCAGCCCCCGGCGGAGGAACAGGGGAATCTTGCGATTGATGAACCCGCCCATCACGACCTGGCCGGCGTAGGTGCCGACGCTCGAGGAGGAGGCGCCGGAGGCGAGCAGGGCCACGGCGAATGCGATCGCGGCGCCGCCGCCGACGAGGTGTCCGAACTGGGCGTGTGCCTGTTGGATGGTGCTCAGGCCAGAGAGGGCTGAGGTGTGGAAGAGCTTGGCGGCGACGGCGAGCATCGCCAGGTTAACGAGGCCGGCTAGGCCAAGGGCGATGTAGACGTCGAGGCGCTCGAAGCGCAGCACCCGCTTTTTCTCGGCGTCGTTGCGGGTTGCCATCCGGCCCTTGGTCAGCGCGGAGTGCAGGTAGATCACGTGGGGCATCACCGTCGCCCCGACGATTCCGACCGCGATGTACAGCTCGGTGTTGCCGCCTTGCAGGCCGGGGATCAGCCCGCGCAGCGACTCGTGCACCGAGGGCCCGATCCTCAGCGTCTCATACAGGAAGCCGGCGAAGATGATCCCCAGCAGCGCGCTGATTGCGAGCTCGAACTTACGAAAGCCCAGCGCCTGTAGCGCGAGGATCCCGAACGCGATCGCGCCGGTCATCAGTCCGGCCACGAACAGCGGCACCCCGAACAGCAGGTTCAGCCCGATCGCGGCGCCGAGGAACTCCGCGATGTCGGTCGACATCGCCATGATCTCGGCCTGCACCCACATCCCGAAGGTGAACGCGCGGTGGTATTTGGCGCGCACCACCTCAGGGTAGTTTTGGTCGGTGACGATCCCGAGCTTGGCTGACAGGTACTGGATCACCATCGCGACAAGGTTCGCCGCCAGCACGACCCACAGCAGGATGTAGCCGAACTGCGCGCCGCCCTGCACGTTGGTCGCGAAGTTTCCGGGGTCGACGTACGCGATCGAGGCCACGAACGCGGGACCGAGCATGAACAACGTCGCGCGGAGCTTGCCGCGCGAGAGTAGGCGCTCGAGCGCGCTTTCTTCGAGTACCCCGCCTAGCGGAAGGGTTTGACCGGCGCCGGCACCCTCGAGCGCGGGGATCGGCGGGCCCGGCGGCGGGGTCACCGCTCGTCTCCGTCGGTCTCGATCCGCATCGCGCGGGCGAGCTCGCCGCCGATCGGATGCTCCCGCCCGTCGAGGCTCACGAACACCGGGCCGCCGAACGGCTGGCGATCGACGACCTCGAGGCGCGCGTCCAGCCGTATGCCGAGCTCGGCCAGGTAACGGAGCATCTCCGGGTCGGAATCGGACACGCGAACGAACCGTCCCGCGGTACCGACCGGGAGTTCGTCGAGGCTGCGCGTCGGGCGCTCGTCGATCTCGAACAGGGGCGTCGGGATCGGGTCGCCGTGCGGATCGACCGCCGGATGACCGAGGCGCGCGGCGATCAGCTCCTCGAGCTCCTCTGATAGGACGTGCTCGAGCACTTCCGCCTCGGCGTGCACGCGATCCCACGACATTCCGAGCTCCTGGGCGAGGAACAGCTCGAGCAGGCGGTGATGGCGTAGCACCTCCAGAGCGACGCGGCGGCCCTGGTCGGTCAGCCGCACCCCGTGGTAGGGCTGATGCTCGACGATCCCGACGTCGGTCAGCTTGCGCACCATCCCGGACACCGACGCCGGGGTCACGCCGAGCCGGGCCGCGAGATCGTTCGTCGATACCGCCGTGCCGCTACGAGCCTCGAGCGCATACAGCGCCTTCGCGTAATCCTGCACCGACGCCGAAACCGAATGTTCAGCCACCATCACGATCAAATTATGGCATGCCTAATAATTCGTGTCAAGGCGTCGAAACTGGTGTTTGCCGGCCAGCCCTTCGGGTCAGCCGCGGCCCGGATCCGCGCCGCGCCGCCCGTCCGGTCGACGCAACGCGCGTTAGGATGAGAGCGTGTCCGATGACCGCTGCGACCTGCTGTGCCTCGACCTCCCACGCGCCGAGGACATCCGCCAGCATCTCGAGGTGGCGGCGATCGCCGCCACCGCCGCGCGCGGCAAAGCGCTGGGTGACCCGACGCGCGTGACGATCGCCGTGGCGTTACGCGAAGGCGGGGAGCTGTGCGTCTGTGACCTGGCCTGGATCACCGGCCGGCCTGAGAACCTCGTCGGTCACCACCTGCGCACGCTGCGCGCCGCTGGCCTGGCTAGCTCGCGGCGCCAGCACAAGATCGTCTTCTACACGCTCACCGAGCTCGGCGTGCGCTTGCTCGACACCTATCTCACGCCGACGCCAACCGGCCGATGAGCGCCACCCAGATCGATCTCCCGATCGCCCGCACCCCTTCGGCGCAACCTCCGCGCCTGGATCCCCGCGAGCGCGACCGGCTAATCCGCCGCGCCAAAGCGCTGTCCTGGCTATCACTGGCCTACATGACCGCCGAGGGCGCGATCGCTATCACCGCCGCGCTCCTCGCCGGCTCGATCGCCCTGCTCGGCTTCGGACTGGACTCCGCGATCGAAGCGCTCGCCTCCGTGATCGTCATCTGGCGCTTCACCGGCACCCGCCGACTCTCACAAGACGCCGAACGACACGCCCAACGCCTCGTCGCGATCAGCTTCTTCCTACTCGCCCCCTACATAGCGCAAGCCGCGATCCGCACCCTGGTCGCCGGCGAGCACCCCGGCACCAGCTGGCTCGGCATCGGACTGTCAATCTCCAGCATCATCGTCATGCCCCAACTCGCCACCGCCAAGCACCGCATCGGCCAACGCCTCGGATCCGGCGCGACCACCGGCGAAGGCACCCAGAACATGCTCTGCGCCTACCTCGCCGCCGGAGTACTCGTCGGGCTCGCGCTCAACGCCGCGTTCGGCATCTGGTGGGCCGATCCCACCGTCGCGCTCGCCATCGCCGCCCTCGCCATCAAAGAAGGCCACCAAACCTGGCGCGGCGACAGCTGCTGCACCGGCCGCCCCATCGACATCAACAGCACAGGCGGCTGCGCCGACGACTGCTGTCACTGATCCGCTCGGAATTGTCTGATCCGCCGCGCGCGAGCAAGCGAGGGGGCATCAAGATCAACCAAGCAGGGGTGCTCTTCCCGCGCCCACAATCACCCGAGCATCCCGGCCCTCCCTTGATGTCCACACGAGCACATCGGCGCAAGAACCGGCAGTCACCCAACGCGCGGTGAACAGGGCGGTCGTCGGCGACCACGTCGCCTAGATTGCTCGATCTCGACAGCCTCTGGCGAGGTTCGACGTCTGCTGATCGGCGAGCAAGCAGGAGCCAGCCGGGAGCCTGCCTCGCCGTCCGCGGCGACTCTGACCTGGACCGCGCAACCTGCTCGCGCGCGAGGCAGATGCCTAGAGGTTGGATCGCCAGCGCGTCGCGCGTAGACGACCGTGTGGAAGGTCCTCAGGAGTGGCCGGGCCGCCGGGCACGCGCTATCCAAGTCGTTGGAGATGTGACCGTGCTGGCGGGCTCCTCAAGCAGGCGCCGCGCTTCGTCGATCTCGCCACTCTCTGCGCCGAGGAGGACCATTCGCTCTCTCAGCCGCTCGACCGTCAGCGACAGTAGGCGGGAGGGAAGCGACCCCCCCGGGGCGCATCGTCCAATGTGGTCCGCGTGAACGTCCACGAGTCCGGCTGCGCGTAGGTCGCCGCACAGGCGGGCGCCGTAGCCGGGACCCCAGCCACTGCCCATCGCTGCGTCAAGGAACTGCGACCAAACCCGCTGCCACACCAAGCTGGGCGGCGACAGCGCCACCGTGGTGAAGTCCGGAGCGATCGACGCCACCCACCCTCCCGGGCGCGCGGCGCTCACCAGTCGCCGCAACGCCCCGAGTCGGGCGGACAGAAACATCAAGAGCAGGCGCGCATGGACGAGGTCAAACGCTGCTTGGGGCAGCTGGTCGGACAGGAGGTCGTGGCGGCGCACCTCGACCCGATCGCTCGCGAGCTCGTCGAGGAGGCTCGTGTCGAGATCCACCGCAAGCACCGAGCCCGTGCTCCCGACCCGCTCGGCAAGCATCCGCGTGACCGAGCCTCCGCCGGCGCCGACATCCAGACAGCGCCAGCCCTCGCCGACGCCAATCGCGTCCAACTGACTGACGGTCAGCGGATCGTGGTACTCCTCGAGCAACCTCAGCCGAGCCCGCTCCACATCTGGCGAGCCTCGCTGCGAGAGAACGTATTCAGTCAATCCCGGTCCCCCGATCTGAACCGATTCTAGATCCGCCGACTCCGGGTCGCCAGCGCCATCGGCAGCCACGGCGTCTCGCTGCCGACACCACACGGCTGCTCGTGTCCGAGCATCCGAGAGTCGTCTTCCGCGGAGCCAACGCTGTCGAGTTGGAGCGAATCCGCACATCTGGACCGAGTCGACGTGCTCCTCCGACGACATACTCGTGTTCGTTCCCGAGCACGAGCGGACGGTCCCGGTCACAGCGCTTCTGAAGTTCGCGGGAGCGGGCGTCTCACTGTTTGCCAGACGCGCGTTGCCAGGCCTAGACGGGTACTCAGAACCTCTTGTGACGCGCGAGCTGTCCCGGTCAGGCGGATACCGACTTACGACCGCGGGCGAGGAAGTACAGGCCGGGCATCACGAGAACGTCGGGGTTCTCGAAATGCTTGCGCGTCGCGGCGTCGAGCTCGTCGAGTTCCTGCTGGTCGGCCAGTCCCATCTCGATGATCTGTGGGTGCATGCTGCGGACGAGGTCGGCCCGGATCGTCCGGCGCGAGTGCCCAGCGGGATACACGCCTGCCCTGACTTCCACTATTACGTCCTGGAGCCCCGCCTGGCGATAGAGCTCAGCCATCCGTCGGCCGAAACGCGGGTCGGCGCCGTTGCGGGAGAAGGCGATGGTGAAGATCTCGCATAGGCGATCGAACGCGGGATCGGGCGGGTAGCAGATCGCGGCCTCGGTGTCAGGCTCAAGGCCGGCCACCCACCCTCCCGGTCGCGCCGGCCGGACCATCTCCGCAACCACCTCCGCTGGCTGCGGCACGGTGATGAGCAGCGTCCGGCCATGAACGAGATCGAACGAGCCAGACTCAAGGCCGGTGTCTCGCGCGTCGCCGCACACGACGTCCACGCCGCTCAAACCCTGGCTCGCGACAAATCAGATGCCATCGCCACGTGCGCCCGGTCGGCGTCAAGCCCGACAACCCGGCCACCCGGCGCCACCCGCTCGGCCAGCAGATCGATGACTCCGCGAGGTCCGCAGCCAAGATCGATCGCGCTGTCACCCGGCCGCAGGCCCACGCTGTCAAGCAGAGCCGCGCTACCGGGCGCGAGCTCCTCAGCCTGACGCCGCAAGCGGGCGCTCTCGCCGCCGCTGCTGCCCAACGCGTAGACAGCGTTCGGGTCATCGGCGGCTGCCGCGGGCGAAGCTGGCTTTACCGGGCGCTCACCGGCCACTGCACCAATTCAGAGATTCCGCCACGGTCCCTCCTCGGTCGCACCGCAGCCTATCAGCGACCCTCTCGCCATCGCCCAAGGCGTTGCGGGCGTGTCGGTACACGAGACCGCCCTACTGCCGCTGAGCAACCTCGGCGACGTCGTCGCCGACGGCGCTCAAGTGCTGCTCACCCTGCGGCTGCGGAAGCTCGGCGCACGCTCGACGTCAGTGTCCAGAAGGACGAGGACCAGCACTGACGCGAGCTCAGCCAGACTGCCGGATGCGCCCGAGATTCCGGAAGTCCGTGGACGCCGATCTCACGGCCGCCCTCCACCGCTAGCCACGAACTCCCTCGTCGCGCTCTGGAAGGAGGTGTGGAGAGGTCGGCGGGCTGAGGCGGGCTGGGACCGTGCGGCTCGAATCAGAGCCACAGGCGTCATGCCCGGTGTGGGAGGATCGCCGGGTGCCTGATCCTTTTGCCGAACGCGACCAGGTCGACGCCGCGCTTGAGGCTGCGGCCAAGATGGCTCGGAGCTATCTGGAGCGCATCGCCGATGAGCGGGTGCTGATTCCTGACGTCGAGGTCGCGATCGGCGGGTGGAGTGATCCGATGCCGGAGGAGGGTGTCGGGGCACTGATCGCGCTGGCGGAGCTGGGTGAACGCGCGCGTGAGACGGCGACGCGGTCGAGTGGGCCGCGGTTTTTTCATTTCGTGATGGGTGGCGGTACTCCCGCGGCGCTCGGCGCCGACTGGCTTACTTCGGCCTACGATCAGATCGCGTTCGCGTGGGCGTCTTCGCCGTTTGCGGCGCGGTTGGAACAGGTCGCGGTTGACTGGCTGCGCCAGTTGTTCGAGCTCCCTTCCGACTTTGGAGGGGTGCTAACGACGGGCGCGACGATGGCTAATTTTGTCGCCCTGGCAGCGGCCCGCAACTGGTGGGGGGAGCTTCAGGGCGTTGACGTGGAGCAAGACGGCGTGGGGAAGCTGGCGCCAGCTGTGATCCTGTCAAGTGGCTATATACATCCGAGCGCCATCCAGGCGGTGGGCATGCTTGGCTTGGGTCGGGGAAACATCAGGCAACTCGCGAGAGACGACGTCGGCCGGCTCGACCTTGTGGCGCTCGAGCGCGAGCTCGAACAGGCCGCAGCGCCTGTGATCGTGATCGCCAACGCCGGTGAGGTGAACTCCGGTGACTTCGATCCGATCGCGGATGTCGCCGACCTGTGCGAGCGCCACACCGCGTGGTTGCACGTCGACGGGGCGTTCGGGTTGTTCGCGCGCCTGACGCCGAGCACGCGGGCGCTCACCGAGGGGGTCGAGCGGGCCGACTCGGTGATCGCCGACGGGCACAAGTGGCTGAACGTCCCTTACGACTGCGGGTTCGCGTTTGTGCGGGAGATGGAGCGGCTGCCGCGTGCGCTCAATGTCGGTGCGCCGTATCTGCCCTCTCCCGACGATCCGCACCCGAATTTCGCGTTCGTCGCGCCAGAGAACTCTCGCCGCGCCCGCGCGCTGGCGGTCTGGGCGACGCTGCGCGCGTACGGACGGGCTGGCTACCGCGAGATGGTCGAGCGGCACGTGAGGCTCGCGCGACACCTGGCTGACCGCGTCGACGCCAGCCCCGAACTCGAGCGGCTCGCGGACGTTCCGCTCAACATCGTCTGTTTCAGAGCGCACCCGCCAAGCGTGGGCGAGGAACGACTCAACGAGCTCAACACCAGCGTCGCTGATGCGTTGCGCGCCGACGGCCGCGTGTTCGTCGGCTCGACCACCTACGCAGGCAAGACCGCACTGCGACCAGCGATCGTCAACTGGCGGACCGACATTCCCGACATCGACCTCCTGATCGACGTCGCGCGCGAGTTCACCCAGACAGAACTCGCCCTCCTTCGCTGAACCGCCCTCGCAATCCGCCACCTGTACGGAAGCGGCGCCCGACCTCCACCGCGCCGACGACTGCTCGTCTTCCGAGGTAATAGAGGCGTGCGAGCACGCAATCGGCGACAAACACAAGGCGACGATCTCGTCAGACCTTCGGGGCGACCTGCTCGTGCGCCCGCTCGCTACCTCGGCTCTTTCACTTGTGAAGACGGAATCGGCCGTCCCAAGCTTCGCCTGTTCCGGGACCCAAGGGTTCGAGCATCCATCCGGGCGGCCGAGCCGTCTGATTCCTGCGGCCAAGGACGACCGCTCAATAAGCTGGGCAAGAAGATGGCTCGTCACGCAGTCGGTCCGCGCCGCGCCGATTCGCTTCGGACGCACATACGTGCGACGCGGATCATCGGCGGGCTCAGTGTGCTGGTCCTTTTGGGCGCGTTCGCGTGGGACCTTGCCAACGACGGGTTCTGGTCGCATCACACGCTCTTCACGAGCCTTGTAGCGAGCTTGATCGTCGTCGCGGTAACCGCGGCGGTGGTCAACGAAGTGCTTGAGCGCCGACAGCGCGAGCGCTGGTCGGTGCTCGCGCAGTACGCACTGTTCGACTTGGTCCGCGCGGCTCGGCTTGTGTGGGGGGGTCTGCTCGAGCTCGCCGGTCTCGCTCCCGACAGCGAGCTCGGGGATGAGGCGCTCGTGGCCGGGTCCGAGGCGGTGACGGACACGCAGCGGCTTGCCGCCGCGCTGGACGAAATGCTCGCGAACGTTGACCGCCGCCAACAGCTCCACCGCCTGATCGTCGGGCTGCGCGATCACGGCCACGAGGTGCTCGGACGCTGGGCCGACGTGATGGTCAACTCCGGCACGTACGCGGAGATCCTCGATCGCCACGTCGAGCTTTACAGTCGTCTGTACTGGTGGGGTAGCGTGCTCGACGAGTCGGAGCCTGTTGAGCACCATCTGAGTCGGCCGAGGCTGAGCCGTGTCAGCCCAGCGACTCAGACCGTCGGGCCGGTGGAGGACGCGTGGCTACGCGAGAATCTCGTCGCTATCGCCCAGCTCGCCGAGTCGCTGGATCGAGGCTCGTTCGAACTCGCTATGCAGATCGTCCCGCTCGACTGGTGGGTGTCGCAGCTGCCCGACCGACCGCCCAAGGCCGAGAATCTGCCGGCGTAGATCGCCCGTCGATGCCAGCGTCGATTTGCAGCGAGAAAGCTAGCCGGAGAACCTCAGCAGTACCGCTTGCCATGCAGACGGTCGGAGCTCGATCGATGTCCCATTGGTAAGACCTCGATGCGACCTAAATGCGACCTCGACCTCCGCCGCATGCAGAACCTCGCACATCCTCGCATGTTCGCCGTCCGTCGAACTACTGCAGAAAGCGTACGATTTGCGGCGAGTTTCTGCGATCTCGCGCGAGGCCGTGAAAGCGGACGACGGGTCTCGAACCCGCGACCTTCGGCTTGGGAAGCCGACGCTCTACCAACTGAGCTACGTCCGCAAGTGGCGGGAAATGCTAGCGACCCAGGGCCTGACGATCGGGGGCCAGTTCTCACGCTGGCGGGGGATCCGCCAGCGGACCGCAGCCGTCGCTCCAGGGATCTTCGACCCCGATCGGGACGAACGGGAGCAGACCCACGATCTCCATCAGCCGCTGCACGTGGGCCGGCAGGTCGGTGCTCAGCCTGAGCTTGCGCCCGGACGCCTTGGCCATGCGGACGAGGGCGGTCATCGCCCTCAGCCCGGCCGAGTCGATGAACTGGATCTGCGAGAGGTCGAGCAGAACGTGGCTGTTGGCCCGGAGTTCGGCCTCGACGGCTCGCTCCAGCGTCGAGGAGCTGTCGAGGGCGAGCTCGCCCTCGACGCGGACGCGTACCCAGCCGTCCCGCATGGGCTCGAGGTGGACGGCGAAGGGCGTCTCGGGATCGTCCTCGCCGAAGTGCGAAGAGTGGTTTGGCTCTGATGGGTTCGTAGGACGAGACACGGCGACTCCGTGTTTCATGTGCGATGCCCCCCGGGTCCTTTAAACACCATCTCATGACCCGTGGCGGCCGCGGGGAATCTATGTCGCGCAGGGGTTGCAAAGCAACCATGCCCGTTTACCTGGTCGTCTCGGCCCCGAGATGGCGACCCACCGGCGACGACCGGCGCCGCACCAGCGATGGCCCGGCGAGCCCGGCCGGAAAGCGCGCGTATTACTCTCCGAGCATGCGCCGCTTCGCGATTCCCGCCGTCGCCCTCGTCGTGGCGGTGGCGCTGCTGGCGCTACTCGCGTTCGGCGTCGCCCACCAGGGAACCAGCTTGTCGATCGACGCCTCGGTCGCCCGGGGGCAATTCCCGATGGCGCCGGACGCCCACACCCAGCTACCGCTCCTGGGCGCGCCGGAGACCACGAGCCTCGCCGACCTCCGCGGCAAGATCGTCGTGCTCAACGTGTTCGCCTCGTGGTGCCAGCCGTGCGTGGCCGAGGCGCCGATCCTCGAGCAGGAGCAGCGGCAGATCGTCAAGAACAACGCGACCATCCTCGGCGTCACCTACCTGGACAACTCGAGCGACTCCGAGCAGTTCGTCCACCAGCACGGCGTCACATATCCGGTGATCCGCGACGTGAGCGGCAACTTCGTCAAGTCGTTCGGCACGGACGGGGTCCCCGAGACATTCGTGATCAACCGCCAGGGCCGGATCGTCGCGCTCCGTCGCTACCAGCTCGCCGGGAACTGGCTCCAGCAGACAGTGTCTCGAATCCTGACCCAGCCGGCATGACCCGGGTCGCCAGACAGGTCGCCGCGCTCGCTCTCCTGATCGCGCTGACAGCCGGGCCGCAAGCCCTCGCCCCGGCGACAGCATCGGCGGCGCCCACGCCCCGCGCCTCGCTTACCGACATCGAGAACGACGTCATGTGCACCTCCTGCCGCGAGCCGCTCGAGGTGGCGCAGTCGCCGCAGGCCAACTCCGAACGCGCCTACATCCGCGGGCTGATCGCCCAGGGCCAGACCAAGCAGCAGATACTGAACAACCTCGTCGCCCAGTACGGCCCCGCCGTCCTTGGCAAGCCGCCGGCGAACGGCTTCAACCTGACCGTTTACATCCTCCCGCCGGCGATCCTGATCCTCGGGGCCGCGATCCTGTTCGTCACGCTCCCGCGCTGGCGACGACGCACCAAAGCGCCCGCGGCGCACCCGGCCCCCGGCCCCACCCCGCTCGATCCACAAGAGGCGCGCCGCCTCGACGAGGATCTCGCCCGCTTCGGCGGCTGAACCCCGACCCTACATCGCGTCGGGCGCGCTCACCCCGAGCAGCCCCAAAGACAGCGCAATCGTCGACTGCGACGCGAACGACAGCGCCACTCGGAACGACTCGACCGCCTCGGGCGTGGCCCCGACCACGCGGCACGCCTCGTAGAACGTGGTGAAGTCCTGGGCAAGCTCGAGCGCGTAGCCCGCGATCCGGTGCGGCGCGCGCCGCTCGACGGCCTCGGCGATCTCGTCCGGGAAGGCCACGAGCTTCTTGATCAGGTCGCGCTCTGGATCCTCGAGCGACAACCGCATCCCAGTCCGCCGCCAAAGCAGCGCACCACGCGCGTCCGGGGCAACCGGCCCAGCATCGACGCGATCCGCGCGTGCGCGTACTGGATGTAGTAGACGGGGTTCTCGCGCGACTGCTTCCGCGCCAGGTCGAGATCGAGCTCGATCGTCCGGTCGTTCGACCGCTGGAGCATGAAGAACCGGGTGGCGTCGACGCCGATCTCGTCGAGCAACTCGTCGAGCATCACGAAGTCGCCGCGGCGCTTGGACATCGCGGACACCTCGCCGCCCTCGACGAGGTGGACGAACTGGAGCAGTGGGAGCTCAACCGTGTCCGGATCGCCCCCGAGCGCCTCCATCGCCGCCTTCATCGCGCGCACGTACGCCGAGTGGTCGGATCCCACCGGCACGAGCTGGCGATCGAACCCGCGCTCGCGCTTGTTCTCCATGTAGGCGATGTCGGCCGCGAGGTACGTTGGCTCGCCGTTGGAGCGGATGACCACCCGGTCCTTGTCGTCGCCGAAGCTCGTCGTCCGCAGCCACATCGCGCCCTCGGAGTGGTAGACGTGGCCGACCTCCTCGAGCCGGGCCAGCGCGCGCTGCAACGGGCTCGGATAGCCCTCGTGGAGCGTGCGCTCGCTGAAGTACACATCGAACACGACCCCGTAGCGATCGAGTGTCGCCTTGATCTGAGCGAGCAGCAGGTCGACCGCCGCGCGCGACACGTCCTCGACGCTCGCGGAGGCCGCGCCGGGGATCACCGCCGCCAGGTCGGCCACGTACGAGCCCTGGTATCCCCCCTCCGGCACCTCGACGCCACGCGCCCGGGCCTGCACCGACTCGCCCAACAGCCGGATCTGATTCCCGGCGTCGTTGAAGTAATACTCGCGCTCGACCGAATGCCCGAAGTGCTGGAGGATCCGCGCGAGCGCGTCGCCGTAGGCTGCGTGGCGACCGCTCGCCGCGACCAGCGGACCGGTCGGGTTCGCGGAGACGAACTCGATCGAGATCCGCTCCGCCGGATCCGCTCCGCCAGCGCCGAACCGCTCGCCGGCGTCGAGCACCGACCGGAGTGCCCGCTGGTGCCAGCGGTCGGACAGCACAAGGTTGAGGAATCCGGGCCCCGCGACCTCGACCCGCTCGAGCTCATCGCCGAGCATGCCCGTCAACTCGGAGCCGAGACGCTCGGCGATCTCACGCGGCGGCGATCCCAGCACGGGTGCGAGCAGCATCGCCGCGTTGGTCGAGTAGTCGCCTTGGCCCTTGTGGCGCGGGCGGTCGAGCGTCGGCCGCGCCGAAGGCGGGCCGGCGCTCCCGCGCACCGCGGCGGCCGCACTGTTCACCGCGGCGGCAAGCTCTGACAGCGGACCGTCCGCGTGAACGTGAGCGGGACCGGTGCTCATATCCCTTGAATGGTCGGCCGGATCCCTGACTGCACCCGCGGCGGCTGGAATATCCGCTCGAGCCTCTCCAGCGCGGTGGGCGCGCCCATGGCGATGATCAGATCACCGGCCTCGAGCACGGTCTGCGGCGGCGGCGAGGTCACGAGCTCGCCGTTCGGATGGCGGACGGCGACGATCAGCGCGGGGCCGCCGATCTCCGCGATGTTCTTCCCCACCCCCTCGCACATCGGCGAGACGTCGATCTCCTCCATCCGGTAGTCCGCGACCTGGAACGCGCCGCCTACCTGCGGACGGAGCGCCACCCGCGCCATCTCCGCGCCGGAGGTCTTGTACGGCGAGATCACCCGGTCAGCGCCGGCGCGCAGGAGCTTCTTCTCGGAGTCCTCGGCCGAGGCCCGAGCGACGATGAAGATGTCCGACCTCAGCTCGCGGGCAGTCAACGCGATGAAGATGTTCTCCGCGTCCGAGTCGACGCACGCGATCACCGCCGAGGGCCCGTTCGATTCCCGCCTGCTTGAGGATCTCGTCGTCCGAGGCCGTGCTCTCGATCAGCGGGGCCCCGGTCGCGATCGCCGCCTCGCGGTTGGCGGGGTTGGGGTCGATCACGACGCACTCGGCGCCGGCGGCCCGAAGGTCGCGTGCGACCTGGCGCCCGACGCGACCGAAGCCGCAGACGATGTAATGGTCGGTGAACGAGTCGATCATCTTCCCTATCCGGCGCTCCTCGAGCACGCCGCTGAGCTGGCCCGAGACGAAGAACTCCGCGACCGTCGCCAGGCCATAGAAGAGCGTACCTATGCCGAACAGCTCGAGGCCGACCTTGAGCGCGCGGCCGCCGGTGTCAGGAGGATCGGGAATCGACCCGAGCGTGGTGATCGTGTCGATCGTCCACTCGAACCCGTAGGCCGGGGAGACGTGCTCGATCGCGGCAAAGCCGATCGTGCCCGCGATCACCAGCACGCCCAGCGCCACAAGGAGGATCCCCAGCCGGCGCATGAACAGACGGACCTCGTGGCGGGCGCGCTCGCGCTGGCGCAGGGCGTTGTCGCGGGCCTTGCGGCCCTCTTCGCCCTGGAACGTCCAGGCACCGCTCTGGCTCCAATCTGGCATCAGTAGTGATACGGCTCACCGGCGAGGATTTTGTGCCCCCGGTACACCTGTTCGAGCAACACGACCCGGGCGAGCTGGTGGGGCAGCGTTATCCGCCCGAGCGACATGCGCTGGTCGACGTGGTCGAGATCGAGCCCGAACGGCCCCCCGATCACGAAACACAGGTCCAGCCCGCTTTGGCGCCGCTCCTCCAGCCAGCTGCTGAACGCGACCGAATCGAGCTCGTCCCCCTCCCGGTCGAGCAGCGACACGAAAACCCGCTCGGGGATCCGTCGCGCGACGTGATCGTCCTCGCGCACCTCGATCAGCTCGAGCTTGACGTGTCGCGCGAGCAGCTTCTGATAGTGCTGGACATCGTCGGAGAACGGCGGGCGCAGCCTTCCCACGGCGACGACGAGGATCTTCACGATGGGATACTACGTACCCATGGACGATCCCGGCCGCCAAGAGCGGCATATCAATATCCAGTTCTCGCCGGACATCATGGCCGGCCACTACGCGAATTTCGCCAACGTAAGCCACTCCGACTACGAGTTCACGATCACGTTCGCGCGGGTGGATCACGAGGTGGAGGACGACGAGATCCCCGGCGTCGTCGTCTCGCGCATCAACCTGAGCGCCAAGTTCATGCGAGAGCTGATCGACGCCATGCAGGACAACTACTCGAAATGGCAGACCCGCGAGGGGATCAAGAACCTGCCCGAGTACGGCGGCTACGGCGGCGGGCAGAGCGAGGAGCCACCCGAGGAGGACTAGGAGGCCGCCGGCGCGGAGACGTTCGCGCCAGCCTCCGCGAAGCTGACCGCCGACCCGATCCGCTCGGCGGTCGGCGGGTGCGTCGCGAGCAGCGAGGTGAGCCACCGCGGCGGCTCGAGGTCGGCCACGTTCTGGACCGCGATCGCGCGTTCGAACGAGATGAACGCAGCCGGAGCATCGGTCAGCGCCAGCGAGTAGGCATCCGAGCGGCGCTCGATCGCCCGTGACAGACGGTTGCCGATCACCGCCAGGGGTGCGCCGACCAGCGCCGCCGCCAGCGCGAGCGCGGGCAACGCGCCGGCGCTGCCGCGCTCTCCAGACAGCTCCCAGCTCAGCCGCTGGATCGCGAGTGCCGCCGCCGGCGCGACCAGCGCCGCATACAGGACGCCGCGCGGCACGTCGCGGTTGCGGACGTGCCCGAGTTCGTGCGCCACGACGACGCGGATCTCGTCGCGGCTGTAACGATCGAGCAGCGTGTCGAACAGGACCACGCGCTTGGTTGGCCCGAGGCCGGTCACGTAGGCGTTGGCGGCGGTCGTCCGGCGGCTGGCGTCGATCGAGTACACCTCCCCCACCTTCACGCCGGCGTCGCGAGCGAGCTCGAGCACATCCGAACGCGTTTCGCCCTCTGGCAGCGGCGTGAAGTCGTTGAACACCGGGTCGAGCACCACCGGCGCGAGCGCCGCGAGCACGGCACCGAACGCGACGGAGCCCGCCGCGGCGGGCAGCCACCAGGTAAGCGGGTAGCGCCTGGTCACGGCCACCGTCGCGCTTCCGGCGGCCCCTGCGAGCACCGACTCGATCGCCGCGCCCTTCAGAAGATCGACCCCCCACCCGCCCCAGGACTGGGTGACGAGCCCGACGGCCATGCCCCGCCGGCGCGAGATCGCCGACAGCGGCAGCGTCGGCAGCGACAGCCCGACGGCCAGCCCGGCGCCGGTAACCGCCCCGGCGAGCGCCGGCCGCTTTGACCTGCGCGACAGCCATCTTGGGGGCCGGCGGACCACCGCCGCGAGCGCGCCCAGCTCGACTCCCGCGCGGGCGAGTCCGAGCGCCACCTGGGGCCGCGCGTACCGCGCGCCACGCTCAATCTCCGCGTCGCTGAAAAAACTGTGAAGATCTACCTCCGCGGGCTCAATGGGCCGCTCTCGTGGAGAAAGCAGTCGCACGCCACCCTCAGCGGCGGCGAGCGCCAGCAACACCGATTCCAACAACTGGTGGCGCGAGGGGTGCCTCACCCGCAAGACTCTATCCGCGCCAATCAGACACCTTTCACATGCGAGTCGCAATCGTCTCCGACATACACGGCAACCGCCAGGCCTTCGAGGCCGTCCTTGACGCGATCGAGGCCTCCGAGTGCCAGGAGATGTGGTGCCTGGGCGACCTCGTCGGGTACGGCGCTGAGCCCGACGCCTGTGTCGAGCTCGCCCGGCGCTACGCCGCGGTCTGCCTCGCCGGCAACCACGACCTCGGCGTGCGCGGCGCGCTCCCGCTCGAGGAGTTCTCCCGGGGCGCGGCGCTCGCGGCCAGGTGGACGCAGAACGTGATCGTCCCCGAGACCCGCCAGTATCTGGACAAGCTCGAGCCGTCCTACCTCGACGAGCACGTCGGCATGTTCCACGCCAGCCCGAGGGACCCCGTCTGGGAGTACGTGCTCTCGCCACTTCAGGCTGAGCTGTGCCTGGACGTGCAATCGCACCGGGTCTGCCTGATCGGCCATTCCCACGTGGCGCTGTCGTTCTCCCGCGCCAACGGCGAATCGGCGAGCGGCCAGACGCGCGGGCCGGAGGAGGAGCTCAACCTCACCGACGGCGAGTGGCTGATCAACCCGGGCAGCGTGGGCCAGCCACGCGACGGTGACCCTCGCGCCGCCTGGCTCGAGCTCGATCTCGACGCCTGGGAGGCGGTCTACCGCCGCACCGAGTACGACATCGCGGGGGCCGCGGCCGCGATCCGCGCCGCTCGCCTGCCGGACTCTCTGGCCGAGCGGCTCGCGTACGGCCAGTGACGCGCTGCTAGCCCGAGGTACGCGGCAGTACGGTCCGATCCCAGCTAACCGAAAGCCAACGGACGGACCCTCTAAAGTCAGGCCGCGGATGCGCTATGCGCCTCGCGCCATCCTCGCCGGCGGGCTCGGCTTCGCCGTCTCGTGCGTCGCCGCCTGCGGTGGCGGCGCCGGCCTGCTCTCAGGGGACCAGTCGATCGCGCTCAGCGGTCAGGGCAACGAGATCACCTCGGCCGTGGAGTCAGGCAACTGCGGTGCCGCGATCAATGCCAGCGCGGCCCTGGGCAGCGACGTTCAGAACCTGCCGGTTACGGTCAACCCGACGCTGCGCCGCAACCTGAGCCAGGGAGCCTCGACGATCGCGAAGCTCGCCGCCACTGACTGCCGTCAACATGCGGCGTCGACGGCGTCGACCCCCACCACCACGTCCTCGTCGAGCTCGACGCCGTCGACCTCCTCTTCCACCACCACGTCCTCGTCGAGCACTTCCACGAGCACGACCACGACCTCGACGACACCCACCACCGCAACCACGCCGACCGATACGGGTACTTCTTCTAACACGACGACGTCTGGTGGCGTCGGCCTCGGCGGAGGCGCCACCACCGGCACCGGAACCGGAACCGGAACCGGAACCGGAACTACGGGTGGAGCGGGCCCGGGCAACAGCAACAGCGGCGGAAACGGCGGTGGCGGGTGACTAACGGAACAGCGATCGTGGGGCGGTATCGGATCGAGGGCCGCCTCGGCGTCGGCGGGATGTCGACCGTCCAGCTCGCGTTCGACCAGCGCCTCGAGCGCTACGTCGCGATCAAGCTGCTCGCCGAGCACCTCGCCGACGACCCGACGTTCGTCTCCCGATTCCGCCGCGAGGCGCTGTCGGCGGCCCGGCTCGTGCACCCCAACATCGTCCAGGTGTTCGACTTCGGGTTCGACGAGCACGCGCATCAACACTTCATCGTGATGGAGCACGTCCCCGGGCATTCGTGCGCCGAGCTGCTGCGCGACCACGGCCCGATGGAAGTTGAGCAGGCCGTCGACGTCATCGCCCAGGCATGTCGCGGGCTCGACTACGCCCATCGCAACGGCGTAGTGCACCGCGACGTCAAGCCAGGCAACCTGCTCGTGTCCGATTCGGATGTGGTCAAGCTTGCCGACTTCGGCATCGCCCGCGCCACCGACCAGTCCAGCATTACGCAGGTCGGCTCGGTACTCGGCACGGCCGCATATCTGGCGCCCGAGCAGGCGCGTGGCGAAGAGGCCGGGCCGCGCGCCGACTTGTATTCGCTCGGGGTAGTCGCCTACCAGCTCCTCAGCGGACGCCTTCCGTACGAGGCGAGCTCGTTGTCCGAGCTCGCGCTCAAGCAGCAGCGCGAGCCGCCGCCACCGGTCGACGAGCTCAACGCACGGGTCCCCCCGGAGCTCGCAGACGCGATCGGGCTGGCGCTGGCGCTCGACAAGGAGGAGCGGCCCGAGACCGCGCTGCTGCTCGGTGAGGCGATCACCCGCGGCGCCCGCGGCGTTGAGCCGCCCCCGAGCGGATCGCGGACCCGGACGCTCGGTGGCACGGCCGCCACCCACGTCCTGTCGGGACAGGGTGCGCCGACGGCCCAGACCCGGGTCGCGTCGCGCACAGCGCCGCCGACCAACCGCACCAACGCCTATCCGCGCCGGCAGCTCGAGCCGCGCCGGCCCGCGAGTCCCCCGCCGATGTCCGGCTACGGCCCCGACGAGGGTTACCGGCAACCGGCGCAGCGCTCGGGCGGCTCGCGGACCGCGCGCCGGTTCTTCGCCTTCCTGGCCGTGGTGGTGCTGTTCGTGGCCGCGGTGGCGGCGGCGGTGGCGATCGCCGCCAGCTCGTCGAACAGCGCGGTCCATTACCAGAAGGTCGTCGCCCACGACGCGAGCAGCGCGGTGCAAAAGCTTCAGAGCATCATCAGTCAGTACACGAAGTAGCTTCGGTGCCAGCGGACCGGGCTATTGGGCCTCGCTTCGCGCGGCATCCGTGGGGCCGTTGCGCCGGGCGTCCATGCCCGGCGCCGCGCCACCGCGCAGCGCCACCGCCACCTCCGCCAGCCGCCCGCCGTCGATCGCGTCCCGCAGATCGGCCATCAACCGGGATACGAACGAGAGGTTGTGGAGCGTCACGAGCCGCAGCGCCGTGAGCTCGCCGGCGCGCAGGAGGTAGTGCAGATACGCGCGCGAGAACCCGCCCGAGCACGCCGGGCACGGACAGCCGTCGAGGATCGGCTCGCGCGATTCGCGCCAGCGACCCTTGACCAGATCGACCCGCCACCGCGCCTCGGGGTCGGGGAAGAGCGCGACGCCGTGCCGCCCGAGCCGGGTCGGCAGCGCGCAGTCGAACGTGTCGATCCCGAGCTCGACGCCGACGATCAGGTCGTCGATGTCGCCGATCCCGAGCAGGTGGCGGGGGCGATCGGGCGCAAGGCGCTCGAGCTCAGCGGTCGTCCACGACACAACCTCGTGCATCTGCGCCTTGTCCTGCCCCAGCGATCCGCCGACGGCGATCCCGTCGCACGCGCTCGAAGCGATGACCCCGGCCGAGACCATGCGCAGCTCCCTGTCGACCCCACCCTGCACGATCCCGTACACCGCCTGCCCTGCCGGTCCGTGCGAGGCGTGCCAGGTTAGGCAGCGTTGGAGCCACCGGTGGGTCCGCTCCATCGAGCGGGCGGTGTATTCGCGCGAGACGTGGAACGGGGTGCACTCGTCGAATACGAGGGCGATATCCGAGCCGAGCGCGGCCTGGACAGACATCGAGGTCTCGGGTGAGAGGAAGCGCTCGCGGCCGTCGACGTAGGACCGGAACCGGACCCCTTCCTCGGAAATCGACAGGATCGCCCCGGTCGTGCCGTCCGAAAGGCCGGCGCCGCCGCCCCGTCCGCGGCCCTTGATCTCGTCGGCCACGCCGCCGTGGCCCATCGAGAACACCTGGAAACCTCCGGAGTCGGTGATGATCGGCTTGTCCCAGCGCATGAACTCGTGCAACCCGCCGAGGTCTCGCACCAGCTCCGGGCCGGGCGCGAGCAGCAGGTGGAACGTGTTGCCGAGAATCATCTCGTAGCCGAGCGCCGCCACCTCCTCGGGCATCAGCGTCTTGACCGAGCCGCGGGTGGCCAGCGGCACGAACGCCGGCGTTTGCACCTCGCCGTGGGCTAGGTGGAGCGTGCCCGTGCGGGCGAAAGGGTTAACGAACGGGTCCGGACCGTGAACACGATCCGGACCCTACTTGGAGAGAGCTACCCCGGGACCTGATGCCCTGGGTGTCTACGGAGTCGGGTGCGACCGACTTACGACTCGGTGGTGTCGCCGGCGCCCTCGATCGTCTTCGGCTCGTGGCCGACAGAGATCGCGACCTTCTGGGGCTTATGCTGCTCGGGCTTCTGGATGTGGACCTCGAGCACGCCGTTGTCGAAGTTCGCCTGGATACCCTCGGCGGTTACGCCCTCGGGGAGGCGCAGCGACCGCGAGAAGCGCCCGAAGGATCGCTCGACTCGGTGATAGCCGTTCTTCCGCTCCTCGTGCTCGGACTTCCGCTCACCGGAGATCCGCAGAACGCTGTCGTCGAGCTCGACGTTGACGTCGCCCTCGCTCAGTCCGGGCAGGTCTGCCTTGAGGACGTACTCGTTGTCGTTCTCGGTGACGTCCATCGCCGGGGTCCAGCCGCGAAGTGCGGTGCGACGACCGTTGCCCGGAGTCGGCGAGTCGAAGATCGTGCTGAGGAGGCGGTTCATCTCGCTCTGCATGGTCGAGAGCTCGCGAGCGGGCTCCCATCGGATTAGTGCCATATCAATACCTCTCCTTGGAAGGATGAGAATCAGTGTCTGCGATCATTATGAAATCTAAGTCGCTTAATGTCAAGTATAGTACGCCGTAAGCGCATAGATCGGCCAAACGCGCTCGTGTCTGATTACGGATCTGTGACCGAACGCACCTGGTTGCGGAGGCCGTGCGCGGGGAAGGGCTGACTGGCATGAACACCTTGAAGGCGGAAACTCCCCCGATCGATGACCCGCTGGGCAGTGCGCTCGAGCGCCTTGTGGCCCGGTTCGACCAGTCGGTGTTCCACGTTGGCCGCCCCGTCGCCCGCCTCAGGATCCAGGCCGCCGACGCGCCGAAAGACGGCGCCGGCGAGACCTACGAGGTCCTGATCGAAGACGGGTCCGCCCGCCTCACGACCTCTCACGGCGGCGCGGACGCGATCCTCACCGCCGACCCGGGCACCTGGCACGAGATCGCCGACGACGTCCGCGGCGGGATGACCGCGTTCCGCAAGGGCCGTCTCAAAATCCGCCGTGACCTCCACCTCGGCGTCGGGTTCCTGGCGGCGACTTCGCAGATCACGGGCCCCGGCCGGCTGCGGGTTCGGAGCGTAAAGACGGCGGTCGGGAGCCTGTCGACGCTCGAGGCCGGGACCGGCGACCCGGTGATCATGCTCCACGGGCTCGGCGCGACCAAGGCGTCGTTCCTCCCCACGGTCGCCGCACTTGCGCCCTCGCATCGGGCGATCGCCGTCGACCTGCCGGGCTTCGGCGACTCCGATAAGCCGCTCTGGGCCGCGTACGACCCGCGTTTCTTCGCGAAAGCGATCGTCGCGCTACTCGACGCGCTCGAACTCGACCGAGCCCACATCGTCGGGAACAGCATGGGTGGGCGCATAGCCCTCGAGCTAGGCATCGATCACGCCGACCGCGTCGCCCGCGTGCTCCTGCTCGCTCCCTCGATGCCGTGGTTGAAGGCTCGCCCATGGGCTCCGTACCTTCGCTTCGTCCCGACGCAGCTGGGCGTCTTCCAGCCGGCGCCCCGGGCGCTCATCGAGCGCATCGTCAAGCAGTTCGTGCCGGGCTCAGACACCGAGTGGACGGCGGCAGGGATCGACGAGTTCATGCGCTCGTACATGACACCGCTCGGCCGGGCCGCGTTCTACGCCGCCGCCCGCAACATCTATCTCGAGGAGCCGCGCGGCCCGCGCGGGCTCTGGACCCGTCTGCCGGAGCTGACGCCAGAGGCGCTGTTCGTCTGGGGGCGCAAAGACAAGATCGTGCCGATCGGGTTCGAGCGCCACGTCTGCGAGAAGGTGCCCCAGGCGATTCATCTCGAGCTCGACTGCGGCCACGTCCCCCAGCTCGAGCGTCCCCGCGAGACCCACGAGGCGATGGAGAAGTTCTTCGCTACCGGTCGCGCCGGGAAGAGCGCCCGCGCCTAGGACCCCTCGATCAACGACTTGCCCGTCATCGCGGCGGGCTGCTCGATCCCGAGGACCTGCAGGACGGTCGGCGCCACGTCGGCCAGGACCCCGCCCGAGGCCCGCAACTCGAGACCCGCGACGGTCACGATCAGCGGCACCGGGTTCAGGGAATGCGCGGTGTTCGGGCTGCCGTCGTCCTCGAGCATGTGATCGGCGTTGCCGTGGTCGGCGGTGATCAGGCACGCGCCACCGGATTCGTGCACCGCGGTGACGACGTCGCCCAGGCAAGCGTCTACGGCCTCGATCGCGGCCACCGCGGCCTCGATCACGCCGGTGTGGCCGACCATGTCTGGATTGGCGAAGTTGATGATCCCGAACGTCGGCGAGTCCTCGCGCCACGCGGAGACGAAAGCGTCCGCGGCGGCACGGGCGCTCATCTCGGGCTTCTTGTCGTAGGTGGGGACGTCGCGGGGCGAGTCGACGAGCTCGCGTCGTTCGCCTTTGTAGGCGGCCTCCTCCCCGCCGCCGAAGAAATACGTCACGTGCGCGTACTTCTCGGTCTCGGCGACGTGAAGCTGGCGGACGCCCTGATCGGCCAGGACGTGCGGCAGCGTGACCGCGGGATGCGACGGCGGGAACGCGACCGGGTAGTCCCAGTCCTCCTCGTACTGGGTCATGGTCGCGTACCGCTCGACGACCCGCGCGCCCCCTCGCTCGATCTCGTGGAACCCGGGCTCGGCGAGCGCGCGCGTAATCTCGCGCATCCGGTCCGGGCGGAAGTTGAACGCGAACACCGAATCCCGCGGCCGGATCACCGCCTCCGACGCCCCGACCAGTGTCGGCGTGATGAACTCGTCCGTCTCGTCTCGCTCGTACGCCGCCCGCGCTGCCTCGGCTCCCGACGGCGCGCGGTGCTCGGCACGCCCGTGCACGAGCAGGTCGTACGCGCGCTGGACGCGATCCCAGCGGCGATCGCGGTCCATCGCCCAGTACCGGCCCACGACCGAGCCGACCCGCCCGACGCCGGCGTCGTCCATCCAGCCCTGCACGGTCTCGAGGTAGCCGGCGCCCGACTCGGGGAGGGTGTCGCGGCCGTCGGTGAACGCGTGCAACACCAGATCCTCCACCTCGAGCGAAGCGGCGAGCCGAATCAGGGCCTCGAGGTGACGCCACCCCGAATGGACCCCGCCCTCGGACACCAGCCCGATCAGGTGCACGCGCTCCGCGTCGCTGAAAGCAGCCCGCAGGACTTCGTTCGACGCCAGATCGCCGGAAGCCACGGCCTCGTCGATCCGGGTCAGGTCCTGCTTCACGACCGCGCCGGCGCCGAGATTCATGTGCCCGACCTCGGAGTTGCCCATTTGCCCCTCGGGCAGTCCCACTGCGCGCCCGCCCGCGGCCAGCCGAGTGTGCGGATACGAAGACCACAGCTCGTCGAATACCGGGGTCCGCGCCAGCGACACCGCGTTGCCCGGGCCGGCGGGCGCCAGCCCCCAGCCGTCGAGCACGATCAGCACGGCCGACGGCGCGGGGAGCTCCCGAGGCCCCGGTTCCAGGCCCATCAGGCAGTCCGGGCCGACTCAACGATCGCCGCGAACGCCTCCGGGTCGAGGCTCCCGCCGCCCACGAGTGCGCCGTCCACGTCGGGCAGGCAAAGCAGCTCTGAGCAGTTCTCCGTCTTGACGCTGCCGCCATAGAGGACACGGGTGCGTTGCGCCTCCTCGCGCGAGCGGTCGGCAACGAGCGCCCTGATGAACCCGATCGCCTCCTGGGCCTGCTCCGGCGTCGCCACCCGCCCTGTCCCGATTGCCCAGATCGGCTCGTACGCGATCACGACGTCCCCGAGCTGGGAGGTGTCGACGCGGGCGAGGTCCTCCTGGACCTGGTGGCGGAGCTTGCGCTCCGTGTCGCCGGCCTCGCGCTCGTCCTCAGTCTCACCGACGCACAGGATCGGCACGAGCCCGGCCGCGAGCGCCGCGGGCACCTTGAGCTGGAGCGCCTTGTCCGTCTCGCCGAACATCTCCCGCCGCTCGGAATGACCCAGGATCACGCCGTGAACCCCGATCTCCGTGAGCATCGGCGCCGAGACCTCGCCGGTGAACGCCCCCTCCGCCGCGTAGTGCATGTTCTGCGCGTAGACCTGAACCCGGGAACCCCGCGCGGATTCGACAATCGTCTCCAGCGCGAGGAACGGAGGGCAGATCGCGACGTCGACCCCGTCGGCGGTCGAGACGCGCGGCAGCAGCGCCGCGATGTACAGCTCGGCCTCGCCGGTCGTCTTGTGCATCTTCCAGTTGCCCGCGATCAGACGCGTGCGGCCCGTCCGGGTTGCGTTCATGACAGCGCCTCTACCCCGGGAAGAGCCTTGCCCTCGATCAGCTCGAGGGTCGCGCCGCCCCCGGTCGACAGATGGGTCACGGAATCGGCGAGGCCGAACCGCTCGAGCGCCGCCGCCGAGTCACCGCCGCCGACGACGGTCGTCCCCGACGCGGCAGCGACCGCCTCGGCGACCGCGCGCGTCCCCGCCGCGAACGGCTCGAGCTCGAACGCGCCCATCGGGCCGTTCCAGAACACCGTCCCGGCGCCCGCGATCACATCGCCGTACAGAGCGGCCGTCCGCGGACCGACGTCGAGCCCCATCCACCCGTCGGGCACGTCGAGCCCGTCGAGCTCCCGCACCGTCGCGTCGTCCGCGAAGCGATCCCCGATCACCAGGTCGACGGGCAACCGCAGCTCGGCCCGCGCCGACGAACCCGAATCGAGGATCTGCCGCGCCAGCTCCACGTCCTCATCCACGCACAACGAATCCCCGACCGAATGGCCCTCAGCGGCCAGGAACGGGAAGCACATCGCGCCGCCGATCAGAATCGTGTCCGCGCTCTCACGGAAGCGATCGATCACGCCGATCTTGTCACTCACCTTGGCGCCCCCAAGCACCGACACCAGCGGACGCGCGGGGTTCTCGAGGACGCCGTTGAGCGTGTCCACCTCGCGCTCGAGCAGATGTCCCGCGGCATGGTCCGGAAGGAGCCGGGCCACTCCTTCGGTCGACGCATGGGCGCGGTGGGCGGCTCCGAATGCATCGTTGACGTACACATCGGCCAATGACGCCAGCGAGCGAGCAAAGTCAGGATCGTTCTTGGTCTCGCCCGGCTCGTAGCGGACGTTCTCGAGCAACAGCACACCTCCGGGGCCGAGCTCGTCGACCTCGACGCGGACGTCGTCGCCGACCACATCCGGCGCGACTCTGACCGGAGCGTCGATGAGCTCACCCAGCCGGGCCGCCACGGGCGCCAGCGACAGCGACGGCTCGCGATCCTTCGGCCGCCCCAGGTGCGAGACCAGCACCACGCGGGCGCCGCGCCGGCGCAACTCCTCGATCGTCGGCAGCGCCGCGCGGATCCGCAAGTCGTCGGCCACCGCTCCGTTTTCGAGCGGCACGTTGAAATCGACTCTCACCAGCACCCGCTTCCCATCGACGTCTCCCAGGTCCCGAAGCGTTCTCACAACAACTTTTGTGCGACGTCGACCACACGGTTGGAGTATCCCCACTCGTTGTCGTACCAGGCGACAAGCTTGACCATCGTCTTGTCCATCACCACGGTGAGGAGCGAGTCGAAGATCGAGGACGCCGTGTTCTTGACGATGTCGGAGGACACGATCTGGTCCTCGGTGTACTCGAGGATGCCCTTCATCGGGCCGTCGGCGGCGACCTTCATCGCCGCGTTGAGCTCGTCGACGGTGGTCTCCCGGTTGGCCTCGACGGTCAGGTCGACGACGCTCCCCGTCGGCACCGGCGCGCGGACCGCGAACCCGTTCAGCTTGCCCTGCAGGTCGGGGATCACCAGGCCGATCGCCTTCGCCGCCCCCGTGGAGGCGGGGATCAGGTTGATCGCCGCCGCCCGAGCGCGGCGCAGGTCGCGGTGCGGCATGTCCTGTAGGCGCTGGTCGGCCGTGTAAGCGTGGATCGTCGTCATCAGGCCGTGCTTGATCCCGACGGTGTCGTTCAGGACCTTGGCGACCGGGGCCAGGCAGTTGGTCGTGCAGGACGCGTTCGAGATCACGTCGTGCTTGTCTCGGTCATACACCTGCTCGAAGTTGACGCCGAGCGCCACCGTCACGTCGGGCTCGGTCGCCGGCGCGGAGATGAGCACCTTCTTGGCGCCGGCGGCGAGGTGCTTGGCGGCGTTCTCGCGGTCGGTGAACAGACCGGTCGACTCGATCACGACATCCGCGCCGAGCTCCCCCCAAGGGAGCGCGGCCGGATCCTTCTCGGAGATGAAGCGGATCTCCGTGCCGTCCACGCGGAAGCCGGTGCTCGTGTCCTCGACCTCGCCCGGGAAGGGCCCGTAGTTCGAGTCGTACTTGAGCAGGTGAGCAAACGTCTTGGGATCGCCGATGTCGTTCACGGCGACCCACTCGATGTCGGCTCCGGCCTCGTAGGCGGCGCGGAAGACGTTTCGGCCGATTCGCCCGAAGCCGTTGATCCCGACGCGTACCGCCATCCCGAACCTCCGTTTCGACTCAAAGAAAACGCCGACGGTGCGCCGGCCAGGCCGAAGGCTAGCGACTCACCTGCGCGAGACGACTTCCACCCGCAGGCCGTCCGGGTCGCGCATGTAGGCCGCGTAGTAGCGGGCGCCGTACTGAGGACGCATTCCGGGCGGGCCGTCGTCGGTGCCGCCGTTCGCCAGGCCGCCCTTATATGCGGCGTCGACCGCCGCCTTCCCGCTCGCCCGCAGCGCGACATGCCCATAGCTCGGGCCCGGTTCCCGCCCGCGCATCACGACCCACACCTTCGCGTCGTTCACCCCATACGCGACCACGTGCTCGGACTGAACCATGCGCCTCGCCCCGAGGGCATACAGGACGGCGTCGTAGAAGCGGCTCGAGCGCTCCAAATCGCTGACCTCGAAGCCGATGTGATCGATCACGCCGGCCGGCCGACGTCCCGGTGGACGACGTGCACGTTGTACTCGGGCCCGGAGCTGTAGCGATTCGCAAGATGGGCGGCGATCGCCACGGAGCGGTGACGCCCGCCGGTGCAGCCGATCGCCACTACGAGATGCGCCTTCCCCTCGGCCAGGTACTGGGGGAGCAGGTAGTCGACCAGCGGGTGGAGCTTCTCGTAGAAGGCATCAAGCTCCCCGTCGCGATTGATGAACGCGACGATCCGGGGGTCATCTCCAGTCAGAGGGCGCAGGTCGGACTCGTAGTGCGGGTTGGGCAGGAAGCGGACGTCGAGCAGCAGGTCAGGGTCGCGTGGGGGCCCGTACTTGAAGCCGAAGCTCTGGAAAGTCAGCGCCAGGCGACCGGTCGGGCGGGTCGGCAGCAGCTCGTCGGCGAGCTTTCGGCGAAGCATCGCCGCCGTCAGCCCGGATGTGTCGATGACGACATCAGCCCGCTCGCGCAGCGGTCGCAGGGCCTCCCGTTCACGCGCGATGCCGTCGGTCACGCTTCCCTCTGGCGCGAGCGGATGACGTCGGCGCGTCTCCTTGAAGCGCGTGAGCAGCGACTGTTCGTCGGCGTCGAGGAACAGCACACGGTGGGTGACGCCGGCGGCCCGCAGGTCGTCGAGCATCGCCGTCACGCCGTCGAAGTACTCGCCGCCGCGGACGTCGGAGACGACAGCCGCGTGCTGCACCTTCGACCCGGCGTGCATGAACAGGTCGACGAGCGACCGGATCATCTCCGAGGGCAGGTTGTCGACGCAGAAGTACCCCTCGTCCTCGAACGCCGCCATCGCGGTCGACTTGCCGGCGCCCGAGAACCCGCTGATGATCACCAGGTCGATCAGGGCCGAGCCTGCGTCCGGCGAAGTCTCGATGTGCTCTTCGAGCTGTTCCACGTCTGAGACTTCAATGGTAGGAGGCTTGACGCGTCAACCGGCGAACGCGGTGTTACCGGCCCTCGAGGTCAGACCCCCGTCTTGTGGAGCTCGCGGTACACGTCGCGCGCGAGCTTGCCGGGCATCCCCGGCACGGCCTCGAGCTCCTCGCGCGACGCCGCCAGGATCGCGTCGGGTGACCCGAAGTGCTTGAGCAGCGCGCGCTTTCGCGCCGGCCCGACGCCCGGCAGCTCGTCGAGGATGGACGCCGTCATCGCCCGGTCGCGCCGGATCCGGTGGTGGGTGATCGCGAACCGATGCGCCTCGTCGCGAACCCGCTGGAGGAGCTGGAGCTCGACCGTGTCGTGCGGCAGACGGAGCGGCTCGCCGGCGCCGGCGGTGAATACCTCCTCGATCCGCTTGGCGAGCGAGATCACGACCACGCCGCGGTCGCGGAAGCCCTGGAGTGCGCGGAGCCCGGCCGACAGCTGGCCCTTGCCGCCGTCGATCACGATCAGGTTCGGAAGCGCGGCGAAGCTCGGGTCGTAGTCCTTGTCATGCGGGGACAGCTCGTGCTGGGCCTCCCAGCGGGCCAGCCGGCGCGACAGCACCTCCTCCATCGACGCGAAGTCGTCGGGCTCCCCGATCGCCGGCCCACCGTTCTCCGCGAAGTCTCCGCGGACCTTGAACCGGCGGTAGTCGGACTTCTTCGGCGCGCCGCCCTCGAACACGACCATCGAAGCCACCGTGTTGGTCCCCATCAGGTTCGAGATGTCGAAGCATTCAATCCGCAGTGGGATGGTGTCCAGACCCAGCGCCTGCTGGAGGCCGTCGAGCGCCTCGACACGCTGCTGGCGCCGGCGCTCTGACCGCAGCCGCTCCTGGTCGAGCGCGAGGCGCGCATTGCGCTCGGCGAGCTCCAGGATCCGGCGCTTGTCGCCGCGCTCGGCGGCTCGGATCTCGACCGTACCGTCCCGGCGCGCGCTCAGCGCCTCGGCCAGGACCGGCGCCGAGGGCGCGACCTCGCGCTGCACGACCAGCAGCGGAGGCACCATCATCGCGCTCGTGTAGTACTGGAGGATGAACGCCTCGGCGACCTCGTCGATCCCGCCGTGCGCCTCGTTGTCGAGGTAGAAGCTCTGCCGGTCGGACAGCACGCCGTCGCGCACCTGGAACACCTGAGCGTTGGCCTCGCCCTCGTGCACCGCGACCGCGATCGCGTCGAGCGTGCCCACCGCCTCGTTGGACACGCGCTGGCGCTCGAGCAGCGAGTGCACGGCCCGCAGCCGGTTGCGTTCGCGGGCGGCGTCCTCGAACCGCTGCTCGGCCGCGGCCTCGCGCATCGACCTCTCGAGCGAGCGCTCGATCTCGCGGTAGCGGCCGGAGAGGAAGTCGATCACGCCGTCGATCCCCTTGCGGTAGTCGTCGCGGCTGATGTATCCCACGCATGGGGCCTCGCACCGCTTGATGTAGTAGTCGAGGCACGGGGAGCCGCTGCGGCGGCCGGGCTCGGGACCCTCGCACGATCGGAACATGAACACCTTGCCGAGCACCTCGAGCGTCGCGCGGACCCGCTTGGCGTTGCTGTAGGGACCGAAGTACGCCCGGTCACGGCGGTGGCGCTCGCGCGTGAAGTACACCCGCGGAAAGTCCTCGTCGAGCGAGATCGCGATGTACGGATACGACTTGTCGTCGCGCAGGCGGATGTTGAACCGCGGCTTGTACTGCTTGATGAAGTTCTGCTCGGCGAGCAGCGCCTCGGTCTCGGTGTGAACGACGAGCGCCTCGATCTGGTCGATCATGTCGACGAGATCACGCCCTCCGCGCGTGCTCGGGTTGGAGAAGTGCGACGCGACCCGCTTGCGGATCGAGATCGCCTTCCCGACGTAGATCACCTTCCCGCGCCGGTCGCGGAACAGATATACGCCCGGCTCGTCGGGGAGCTCGCGGCGCCTGTCGGCTGGGACTACTGACACGCCACCGAGGATAGGACCGCGCCACCGGCGCCACGACCCTCGGAATCCCCGCCGGGCCGCCGTGTAGGCTGCATTTCGCGAACGAATCCGACCTCAGACGGCCTTCAATCTAGGTGTCCGCGACCCCAACCCCGCTCTCCGACGTCGCCCTGGCCCAGCTGCTCCGCGCACACGGCCTGCGGGCCACCGCTCAGCGCCGCGCGATCTATGGACTGTTCGCTGGCATCGAAAACGGCCACCTGAGCGCCGAGGAGGTGTTCCAGCGGGCGCGCGTCCACCTTCCGGAGCTGTCGCGGGCGACCGTCTACAACGCGCTCGGAGAGCTGGCCGAGGCGGAGCTGCTCGGCGTCGTCGAGGGTCCCGGACCGCGACAGTTCGACGCCAACGTCTCGCCCCACCACCACTTCCGCTGCCGGGAATGCCACGCGCTGTACGACATCGAACATCAGAACATCGAGCTGTCGCTGCGCGAGCCGGGGTTCGAGGTCGAGCACGCACATGTGCTGCTCGAGGGGCTGTGCCCGAAGTGCGCGGCCGGAGCCGGCGACCCGGCGCCGCCTCGGCCCAGGCCGGTCGCTTCCTGAGACGACCTCAGTACTTGCGCGCGGACCAGAGCACGGCGAACACCGTGTAGGCGGCTCCGCCGAGAAGCACCAGCCAGGCGACCGATGCCGCGCCGCCGCTGTTCCACATCTTCGACGTCGCCGTCAGCGTCAGCGCGCCCACGCCGACCGCGATGTAGAGCAGGGCGCGCCGTCCCTCGCCGAGGGAGTACAGCGTCGACCGGTGCTGCCGGTACATCAACGACACGAACCAGACGAGCACCCCGAGGAACACGAGCGTGACGGCCTGGATGGCGACGTTGGCCGCGGTGACCCCGCCGGACAACGTGCCCACGACCGCGGCGAGCGCGAGCACGATCAGGATGTTGCGGACAGTCGAGTTCAAGGAGCTCTAGCGTACCGCGGCGAGATCCTCGCGGGACGACTTCGTCGGGCGGTGCGCGTCGACCGGCGTCGTGGATGTCGAGCGGTCCGCGTCGACCGGTCGCGGGGACCGCTCGTCGTCGGCGACCGCCCCCGCGCCGTTCTTCTGGTCAGCGCCGTCGTCGCCGTCGATCGGCTCGGCCGCGAACCGGTAGCCGACACCGAAGTGAGTGTGGACGTAGCGCCACCCCGGTGAGATCTGCTCGAGCTTCTGGCGCAGCTTGCGGACGAACACGTCCACGGAGCGATCGCCGCGGGCCATGGTGTAGCCCCAGACCCGCTGGTAGATGTCCTCGCGCTCGAGCACGCGGCCGTCGGCGGCGGCCAGCTGCCGCAGCAACTCGAACTCCTTGCGCGACAGCGACGCGCCCTGCTCGCCGGCGTAGGCGTCGTACCGGTCGGGCCGGATCGAGATCTCGCCGGCCTCGATCGTCACCTCGTCGACGGGGAGCTCCCCCGCCCGCCTGCGGCGCAGCACGGCCTGGATCCGCGCGAGCAGCTCTTCGGGGTGACACGGCTTGGTGAGCCAGTCGTCGGCTCCAGCGCGCAGGCCCTTGACCCGCTCGGAGACTGTCACCGGCCCGCTGCACACGAGGAGTGCCAGACCGGGAAGGGCGGTCGCCACGCGCTCGATGTAGTCCAGGCCGGTGAGGGCCGGATTGATGATCAGGGCGTGGAGCCTCAAGGCCGCCAGGTGTCCGGCGTCGGGTGGAAAGGCCAGTACCTGGGCCTCCCACCGCAATGCACCAAGCCTCCGTTCGAGAACGGTTAGCAGTCCGCTGTCATCATCGATCAGCGCAACCCGGATCGGCGACGCATCGCTCAGCGGTGCCATCGTTGTGTTCGAGTGTAGAGAGTCATCCCGACAGCCTCGCCACCCAAGTTGACCACGCAACCATCTTCCTCCCCACGTCGCGTGGGCGTCCTGGTCCATCCGACCCGCGACGTCGACGAGCCGGTCCGGCTCCTTTGGGAGTGGGCGGAGGAACACGGAGCCGAGCTTGTCCAGATCGCGGCTCCGTATCCGCAGCGGTCGATCGCTGGGGAGGGCGATGCGGGCGACACCGAGCTGATTGTGTCGATCGGTGGAGACGGCACCACCCTCGCCGCGCTCCGCGCCGGCGCCGAGGCCCGCCGCCCTGTGCTCGGGGTCGGATGCGGGAGCCTCGGGGCGCTGGCCAACGTGACGGTCGCGGATATGCCCCGAGCGCTCGAGCGGTTCGCTCGTGGTGAGTGGCGCCCGCGGCTGTTCCCCGCGCTCTGGATCGCGCGCTCGGAGGGCGAGGCGCTGTTCGCGCTCAACGACCTGACGCTTGTGCGCGAGAGCGGCAGCCAGGTGCGGGTGAGCGCCTACGTAGACGGGACGCTATTTGCCCGCGTCGCCGGAGACGGCGCCGTCGTGAGCACACCGATCGGGACGAGCGGGTACGCGATCTCCGCCGGCGGACCGCTGCTCCTACCCGAAATCGACGCCTACGTGCTCACGCCGCTTCCCAAACACGGCGGGTTCGCGCCGCCGCTGGTGATCGACGCCGGCTCGGAGCTCGAGCTCGACGCCGCGGGGAGCTTCGGCGGCGTGAGGCTCGAGGTCGACGGTCAGGTGGCCGGAAGCGGCGTGGGCTCCGTGACGGTGAGGTTCCGGCCGGCGACGGCCACGCAGGTCAGCTTCGACGACCACGAGCCGCTCCTGTCGGGGTTGCGCCGGCGTGGGATCCTGGTCGACAGCCCCCGGTTCCTCGCCGATGACGCTCGCCGGGACCTCAGTTGTCCACCGGGAATCCCGGAAACCGGACCGTGACAGTGAGACCGCCCTCGAGACGCGGGGTGGTGGTGAGCCGGGCGTCGTGGGCATCGGCGATCGCCTGCACGATCGACAGACCGAGGCCGAGTCCGTCCCGGCCGACGGCGTTCCTGGACCCGACCGCGCCGTTTCCGTCGGGGCGGGAGAACGGCTTGACCAGCTCCCCGAGCTGATCAGGCGCGACGACCGGTCCGGAGTTCGAGACCTCGAGCGCCGGCGCGCCCTCGCGCGACCCGGTCCATGCCTCGACCCACCCGTCCGGTTCGTTGTAGCGGACGGCGTTCTCGACCAGGTTCGCGAGTAGACGCTCGACCAATGCGGGGTCGCCCGTCGTTTGGGCCGCGCCGAGCTTCGTGTCGATGCGGACCCCGTTCGACGGGATTGACCGCACGACCTCGGCCGTGAGCTCTTGGAGGTCGACCGGCGCCCGGTGCTCGAGGCCCCGCTGGCTCCGGGCGAGCGTCAGCAGCGCTTCGATCAGGCGCTCCTGCTGCTCGCTGGACGCGAGCACCCGGCGGCAGGTCTCGCGCAGCGAGTCGACGGACGGATTGGGATCGCTCAGGGCGACCTCGACCAGCGCTCGCTCGAGCGTGATCGGCGTCCGCAGCTCGTGCGAGGCGTTGGCGACGAACCGGCGCTGGGAGTCGAACGCCGCCTCCAGGCGCCCGAGCAGCCCGTCGAACGTCTCGCCGAGCTCCTTGAGCTCGTCATCGGGCCCGTCGAGCGCGAGCCGCTCGTGGAGGTTGCGTTCGGAAATGCCGCGGGCGCGCGAACTCATCGTCCGCACCGGACGCAGCGCCCGCCCCGCCATCACCCACCCGAGCCCGATCGAAGCGAGCGCCATGATCGCGAGCGCGAGACCGGATCGGGTCAACAGTGTGTCGAGCTGAGAGGTCTTGACTTGAGCGAGGCGGTCGTTGGCGCTCTTCTGGAGGGCCGTGAGCTCCTGCTTGTGCGCGGCCGTGAGGAGGCGGAACGTCGCGTCCACCTGGCCGGCGTACTGCTGCACCTGGACGACGGTCCTCGGTCCGGCCGTCTTCTGTTCGTAGAGGACTGCCCCTCCCTTGGGGAGCGTGGACGCCCCGGCGGCGACGCCGGTGACGAAGCTGGGAGGCGTCGGGGGGGAGACGGCCGTCCCCGATGGCTTGGTGACGACGATCGGCTTCGCGGCGCTTGCGGTCCCGTTGGCGACGAGGCCGTAGGTGATCGCGAGCAGCGCCGCCCCGGCCACCAGGAACAGCGTCCCGTAGAGCACGGTCAGCCGCAGTCGGACGCTCCGGCGTGGGAGACAGCGGCTAAATCCGATAGCCGGCACCGGGCACCGTCTCGATGATCGGCGGTTCGCCGAGCTTGCGTCGCAGCCGGCTGATCGTCACCTTGACCACGGCCGAGAACGGATCGAGCGCCTCGTCCCAGGCACGAGCGAGCAGCTCCTCGGGCGAGACCACCGTGCTGCGCGCCGCGAGCAGCAGCTCCAGCACCGCCAGCTCCTTGGCGGTGAGGTCGAGCCGGCGACCCGCGCGATGCGCGATCCGCCGGCCCGTGTCGAGCGTCAGATCGCCGCTGCGCATCACCGGCGCCAGCGCGGGCTGCGCGCGGCGCGCCAGCGCCCGGATCCGCGCGATCAGCTCCGCGAACGCGAACGGCTTGGGCAGGTAGTCGTCTGCGCCCAGGCTCAGCCCGGCAACGCGATCCTCGATCCCCGCCGAGGCGGTCAGCATCAGCACGCGAGTACGCGGCGGGTGGGGATCCTGATTGACGAGCGTCTCGCACACCCGGTCGCCGTGGACGCCCGGGAGATCGCGGTCGAGCACGATCACGTCGTAGTCATAGACGGCAGCTTTCCTCAACCCCTCCGCTCCGTCGAACGCGACGTCGACGGCCATGCCCTCGCGTTGCAGGCCGACCGCGACCGTCTCGGCCAGCTCAGCGTGGTCCTCGATCACCAGCACGCGCATTCGCCCTGCAAACAGTGTGGCGGGTCGCCCACAGTGGCTCACAGGATCGTCGGGTCCTGGTTACGCCCCGGTAACAGCCCTGGTTCCCCTGATGTAACCGCCCGTGGCGTACCACTGTGGGACCACGACTTAGGAGGTAACAGTGCGATACGCGATACTGCTCTGCCTGGCGGGAGCGGGCATCGCCGTGGCGGGTTGCGGCTCGTCGAGCTCGAGCTCTTACAACGCCGGCTCCACCGGGCCGAATGACGCGGCCGCGAGCAACTCTCAAGGACTGAAGTTCGCCCAGTGCATGCGCTCTCATGGCGTTCCCAACTTCCCCGACCCGACCGGGGGTCAGCTCGACCTGCGGGTCCAGCAGACGCCGAACAGCACGTCGGTGAACGGGGTTCAGGTGAACGGACCGGCGTTCAAGTCCGCGATGAACTCGTGCAAGTCGGACCTGCCGAACGGCGGTCATCCGACTGCCGCCCAGACCGCGCAGCAGAAGGCCAAGGCGCTCGCGATGTCGCGATGCATGCGGTCTCACGGCGTCCCCAACTTCCCCGACCCGACGTTCGCGACCGGGCCGAACGGTGGCATCGGCGTCAGGATCGGCGGAGCCGGAATCGACCCGAACTCGCCCTCGTTCCAGGCCGCCTCGAAAGCGTGCGGTTCGATCTTCGGCGGCGCGCCGACGATCGCGAAAGCGCCGGGCTAACCGGCGAGACGCTCCCAGCGTGCGTATAGCTGGTCGACCGCGGCCTTGGCCTGCTCGTGGCGGGCGGTCGCGGTCGCACTTCGCTGCGGCGTCGACCAGGCCACCGGATCCGACAGCTCCTCCTCGAGCGCCTTCAGCGAGGCCTCGGCGGCCTCGATCTCGCGCTCAAGCCGCTGCTGCTCCTTGGCGTTGTTCGAGGGAGGCGCCGTGCTTGCCGACTTCGCACGCGGCTTGGCCGCCTTTTCCGGCTTGACGTTCTCCCGCCGAGCACTTTCTTCCCTGAGCCGGACGTACTCCGGCCAGCCACCCAGGTAGCTGTGGAGCGTCCCATCCTCGATCGCCACCGTGCGCTTGCCGACAGCGTCGAGCAGCGCGCGATCGTGGGAGACGAGCAGCAGCGACCCGCCGAACTGGTCGAGCGCCTGCTCGAGCGCCTCACGGCTCTCGAGGTCGAGGTGGTTGGTGGGCTCGTCGAGGATCAGCACGTTCGCTCCCGACTGGACCAATATCGCGAGTGATAGCCGCCGGCGCTCCCCGCCCGACAGCACATCGAGCGACTTCTCGACGTCCTCCCCGGAGAACAGGAACCGCCCGAGCAGCCCCCGCGCCTGGTTCGGGGTCAACTTGGTCAGATGCGTCGTCGCCTCGAGTACCGTCCGCGCGCTCCCGGCCGAGAGCTCCTCGGCGTGCTGGGACAGAAACCCGAGCTTCACGTTGTGCCCGGTCCGGAGCTTGCCGGTGACGACCGGCCCCGCGGTCGGGCTGTCGAGTTCCCGGCGGCCCGCGAGCGTCTCGATCAACGTGGTCTTGCCGGCGCCGTTCGGGCCGACGAGGGTCACGTGCTCACCCCGCTCGAGCCACAGCTCGGCGTCGTCGAGGAGCACGCGGTCCCCCACGTTCATGTTCCCGTTCTCGAACTCGAACACGACGCGGCCGCTCCGCTCGGGCGGCTTGAACGAGAACTCGAGCGCCGCCCCGTCGGCCGCGCCACGCTGGAGGCGGTCCATCTTGGCGAGCTTCTTGGCCCGCGACTGTGCCTGGCGAGCCCGGGTGCCGGCGCGGAACCGGGTCACGAACCGCTCTAGCCGCTCGATCTCCGCCTCCTGGCGCTCGATCGCGCGCCCGAGCGCGAGGTCGCGCGCCGCCTTCTCCCTGCGCCACGCGTGCCAGGGTCCTTTGAAGAACTTGCCGCGGCCAGCCTCGAGCTCCAGCACGCTCGTGCCGACGGCTTCGAGAAACCAGCGGTCGTGCGCGACCAGCACGATCGCGGCATCGAGGCTCACGAGGTGCGTCTCCAGCCACTCGAGCGACTCGATGTCGAGGTGGTTGGTCGGCTCGTCGAGGAGCAGCAAGTCGGGATCGCCGGCGAGCGCTCGCCCGAGCGATGCCCGCGTGAGCTCGCCACCCGAGAACGTGCTGAGTGGCCGGTCGAGGTCCTCGGCGTCTCGGAATCCAAGGCCGTGCAGCGCCGACAGGGCGCGGTCGCGCCAGCCGTAGCCGCCGGCGTGCTCGAGGCGAGCCTGCGCCTCGGCGTAGCGGCCGAGGGTGCCGTCGTCGTGGGCTCCGTTTGCCATCGCGGTTTCGAGTTCGGCGAGCTGCTGCTCGATCGCCACCAGCTCGCGGGCGCCGGACAGCACGTAGGCGCGCAGGCTGAGGTCGCGGTCGCGCGGCGGGCGCTGGTCGTGGAGCGCGATCTTGGTGTCCTTGGCTAGCGTGAGGTCCCCGAAGTCGATCGACGCCTCGCCGGCCAGCATCCGGAGCAGGGTCGTCTTGCCGGCGCCGTTGCGCCCGGAGAGCGTCATCCGGTCGCGGCGCTCGAGCTTGAACGAGATGCCGCGCAGGAGCGGCTCGCCGGTGATGTCCTTGCCGAGGTCGGATGCGATTACGACTGCCATGACTAGTGACTGATGGTATGCAGGCCGCCCCGTCTAGCATCGTCCGGATGTGGACGTCGCCGTGGCCCCCGGTCCCTCCGGTCGAGCTGCCGCCGGCACGCACGATCGTCGCGCCCGGTCGCGGTGAGCTGTTCCTGCGCGACACGGGAGGCGACGGGCCGACGGTGATGCTGCTCCACGGCTGGGTCGCGAGCGCCGACCTCAACTGGTGCGGCGCGTACGCCGACCTCGCCGGCGCCGGCTATCGCGTGCTCGCGATCGACCATCGTGGGCACGGACGCGGGCTGCGCGCCTTGACCCCGTTCCGGCTGACCGACTGCGCCGGCGACGCCGCCGCGGCTCTCCGTCTGCTCGACTCCGCGCCGGCGATCGTGGTCGGCTACTCGATGGGCGGATCGATCGCCCAGCTGATGGCGCGCGACCACCCGGACGTGGTCGGCGGCCTGGTCCTGAGCGGCACCGCCCAGCACTGGCAGGACCCCGAGACGCGACGCGCGTTCAAGGCGCTCGGTCTGGTCGGGCTACTGCTGTCGGTGGCGCCGCGCACGACCTGGAGGGCGGCATTCCGGCGCGTCGGCATGCCCGAGGGCGCGGATACGGCGTGGGTGCTGTCCGAGGCGATGCGCCACTCGGTGCCGGACCTCGTCGAGGCCGGCCGCGAGCTCGGGCGCTTCGACTCGCGACCGTGGCTACGGCCGCTCGGGGTCCCCTCCGCGGTCGTGGTGACGTCGCGGGATGCCGCGGTGGCGCCGGCGAAGCAATACAAGCTCGCCGCCTCGCTCGACGCGCAGGTGTTCGAGTCACCGATCAACCATCTCGAGATCACGACCAACGAACGGGCGTACAACCCGGTGCTGTTGCGCGCCCTGGCCGCGGTCGGCGGCCGCGAGGGCGCGGCGGTGGCGTAGCGGGCCGCGCCGATCGCGCACGAGACCGGCTCGACCTCCCATCCGGAGCTGCACCCCGCCGGGACCCGCATAACGCGTCATTTGGCGGCGGAAGCCGGGACCCTGCCGTGTACTGCACGATAATCGCGCGTTACACGGCAACGTCCCGGCGAAATCGCTCCGTTGTCGTGCAATCCAGGTCGCGCGCGCCGGCAAACGCCCCCGCGCCGGCAAACCGCCCCGGCGCACCCGGCGACCCGTCCGGTACCCTTAGCAAACAGATGCGCCGCGCCCGGATCGCCACCGCATTCCTGGTCACCGCGACGACCCTGCTGGTCGCCGCGCCGGCCGCGCTCGCCACCGGCGTGTCCCACGGCGGAGAGGGCTGGTACGGCGAGACCAGCGACACCGTGATCACGAACGCGATGTTCATGACGATCATCTTCTTCCCGGCGATCATCCTGGCCCTCTCGTTGATCCAGTGGCGGCGCGACAAGCGCAAGCACGCACGCATGGACGCCGCCAAGGCGCGTGCCAGCAACGCCGACTGGCGCGGAGGCTGGTAGCCGCTCGGACGCACAGTCAAACGGGCGGTGGCGCCCGCTCGCCGCAACCGTTTGCAGAATTCCTGGACGCTTCTCCTAGAACACGTGTTTAACCAACACTGGCAGGGGTGTTCTTCGGGGAGTGCAGCGATAGTCTGTGCGTCGGTGAACCGGTTCCCACCACGCGCGGCCATGCAGGGGGCGTACGTGGGAGCAACTGAATCGGAGGCGCAGGCATGGCGAAGAGTGGGGCGGTAGAGCAGAGAGGCACCGCACGGGCAGGTGCTCCGCGAAAGACGGCTAACGGCAAGCCGGCAGCCGTCAGAACCGCCGGCAGCCGAAGCACCAACGGAAAGGCCGCCAACGGAAAGGCCGCCAACGGAAAGGCCGCTAACGGAAAGGCCGCTAACGGAATTGCCGCTAACGGAAGGGCGGCCAACGGCAAGGCCCCGAACGGCGTCGGTACGACCCCGAAGAACGGCCGGGCACTGGTCGACGATCCTGCGCTTGCCCGTCTCGAGCACGCCCTTCAGGCAGCCGCGGCCGGCGACTTCGGAGTGCGCCTGCCGGCGCGCCGCAAGGACGACATCGGACGCCTCGAAGCCGCCTTCAACCAGATGGCCGCCCGCAACGCCGCCCTCGAGGCCGAGCTCGTCCGCGTCGCCGAGATCATCGGCCGCGAGGGCCGCATGACCGAGCGCGCCCGGCTACACGGCGCCGGTGGCGCGTGGAGCACGACCGTCGACTCGGTCAACGGCCTGATCGACGACCTGGTCCGCCCGACCACCGAGGTCGCGCGCGTGATCGTGGCCGTGGCCGAAGGCGACTTGAACCAGAAGATGGCGCTCGAGATCGAGGGGCGCCCGGTCAAGGGCGAGTTCGCCCGGATCGGAACCACAGTGAATTCAATGGTCGAGCAGCTGTCGAGCTTCGCCGCCGAGGTGACCCGCGTCGCCCGAGAGGTCGGCACCGACGGAAAGCTCGGCGGTCAGGCTCAGGTCCCCGGCGTCGCCGGCACCTGGAAGGACCTGACGGACTCCGTGAACTTCATGGCCTCGAACCTGACCGACCAGGTCCGCAACATCGCCCAGGTCACCACCGCTGTCGCGAACGGCGACCTCAGCCAGAAGATCACCGTCGACGTCAAGGGCGAGATCCTCGAGCTCAAGGACACGATCAACACGATGGTCGACCAGCTGCGGTCGTTCGCCGACGAGGTGACCCGCGTCGCGCGCGAGGTCGGAACCGAAGGCATCCTCGGCGGTCAGGCTCAGGTCCCCGGCGTCGCCGGCACCTGGAAGGACCTCACCGACAACGTCAACTTCATGGCCCGCAACCTCACCGACCAGGTGCGCAACATCGCCCAGGTCACCACCGCGGTCGCCAACGGTGACCTCAGCCAGAAGATCACCGTCGACGTGCAGGGCGAGGTGCTCGAGCTCAAGCGAACCGTCAACACGATGGTCGACCAGCTCTCCGCGTTCGCCGACGAGGTGACGCGCGTGGCCCGCGAGGTCGGCACCGACGGCAAGCTCGGCGGTCAGGCCAAGGTCGAGGGCGTGTCCGGAACCTGGAAGGGCCTGACCGAGAACGTCAACTTCATGGCCTCGAACCTGACCGACCAGGTCCGCAACATCGCGCAGGTGACGACCGCGGTGGCGCAGGGCGACCTGTCCAAGAAGATCACCGTCGACGCCCGCGGCGAGATCCTCGAGCTCAAGGACACGATCAACACCATGGTCGACCAGCTGCGGTCGTTCGCCGCAGAGGTGACTCGCGTCGCCCGCGAGGTCGGCACCGAGGGCATCCTCGGCGGCCAGGCCGAGGTGGAGGGCGTGTCCGGAACCTGGAAGGGCCTGACCGAGAACGTCAACCTGATGGCCTCGAACCTGACCACCCAGGTCCGCAACATCGCCGGCGTGACCACCGCCGTCGCCCACGGCGACCTCTCCCAGAAGATCACCGTCGACGCCAAGGGCGAGGTCGCGGCGCTGGCCGAGACGATCAACCGGATGGTCGACCAGCTGAACTCGTTCGCGGCCGAGGTGACCCGCGTGGCGCGCGAGGTCGGTACCGAGGGCATCCTCGGCGGCCAGGCTCAGGTCCCCGGCGTCGCCGGTACGTGGAAGGACCTGACCGACAACGTCAACTTCATGGCCCGCAACCTCACCGACCAGGTGCGCAACATCGCCCAGGTCGCGACCGCGGTGGCGAACGGCGACATGACGCAGACGATCACCGTCGACGCCCGCGGCGAGATCCTCGAGCTCAAGCAGACGCTGAACCGGATGGTGGCTCAGCTGTCGAGCTTCGCCGCGGAGGTGACGCGCGTGGCGCGCGAGGTGGGTACCGAGGGCAAGCTCGGCGGCCAGGCCGAGGTCGAGGGCGTGTCCGGAACGTGGCGGCGTCTAACCGAGAACGTCAACCAGCTGGCGGTCACGCTAACCACCCAGCTGCGGGCCATCGCCGAGGTGTCGACTGCGGTGACCCAGGGCGACCTGACGCGGTCGATCTCCGTCGAGGCTCAGGGCGAGGTCTCGGAGCTCAAGGACAACATCAACCAGATGATCGCCAACCTGCGCGAGACGACTCAGCGCAACGAGGAGCAGGACTGGCTGAAGACGAACCTGGCGAGCATCTCGGGGATGCTCCAGGGCCAGCGCGATCTGGCGGCGGTGACGCAGATGATCATGAGCGAGGTCGCGCCGATGGTGAACTCCCAGCACGGGGCGTTCTTCCTGGCCGAACCAGCGGCCGACGACGGCAGCCCGGAGCTGCTGCTCGCGGCGTCGTACGGCTACACGCCGCGCCGCAGCGAGATGAGCAGCCGGTTCGTGATCGGCGAAGGCCTCGTTGGACAGGCGGCGCTCGACAAGAAGACGATCGCGATCAGCGACGCGCCTCCGGGCTACATCAAGGTCGGGTCGGGCCTCGGCGACGCGGCGCCGCACGACATCCTCGTGATGCCGGTGCTGTTCGAGGACCAAGTCCTCGGCGTCATCGAGCTCGCGTCGATCACTCCGTTCTCCGAGGTCCACCGCGACTTCCTCGCGCGAATCGGCGAGACGATCGGCGTCGTGCTCAACACGATCCGGGCGAACATGCGCACCGAGGAGCTACTCACGCAGTCGCAGAGCCTGACGATCGAGCTCCAGAAGCAGTCCGAGGAGCTCCGCGAGACCAACGACGAGCTCCAGGAGAAGGCGACACTGCTCTCGGAGCAGAACCGCGACATCGAGATCAAGAACGAGGAGATCGAGCTCGCGCGGCGTGGACTGGAAGAGAAGGCGGCGCAGCTCGCGCTGTCGTCCAAGTACAAGTCGGAGTTCCTGGCCAACATGAGCCACGAGCTCCGCACCCCGCTGAACTCGATGCTGATCCTCAGCCGGCTGATGGCGGAGAACGAGGAGAAGTCGTTGACCGACCGGGAGGTCGACTTCGCGCGCACGATCCACTCCGCCGGCAACGACCTCCTCAGCCTCATCAACGACATCCTCGACCTGTCGAAGGTCGAGGCCGGCCGCATGGAGCTCGACATGGCACCGCTGGCGCTGGCCGAGGTCTATCAGGACGCCGAGCGGGCGTTCCGGCATGTGGCCGAGCAGAAGGGCCTGTCGTTCCAGGTGGAGATCGATCCGGCACTGCCGGGGTCGATCGTGTCCGACGAGCAGCGCCTCGGCCAGGTCCTCAAGAACCTGCTCTCGAACGCGTTCAAGTTCACCCATGACGGCGGGGTGAAGCTCTCGATCGGGTATCCGCAGGATCGCTCGGCGCTGCGGTCGGATGTGCTCCGGGATGCGGAGCGAGTTATCGAGTTCTCGGTGATCGATACCGGGGTGGGGATCCCCGACGACAAGCTGAACCTGATCTTCGAGGCCTTCCAGCAGGCCGACGGCACGACCTCGCGGAAGTACGGCGGCACCGGCCTGGGGTTGTCGATCTCCCGGGAGATCGCCCGCCTCCTCGGCGGGGAGATCCAGGTCGACTCCGCTGTGGGCACGGGCAGCCGCTTCTCCTTGATCCTCCCGTTGATCGAGCACGTCGCCGACGCCCCGGTCGACACCCGTACCGACAACGGCCATGCAGAGATGGCTGTGCTGACTGAAGACATCGAAAGGATGCCGCTCGAGGATCAGCTCGCCGACGAGATCGATGAGCTCGAGCGTGGCGACCGGGTCGTGCTAGTGATCGACTCAAAGCCCGAGCGCGCACACACGATGGTCGAGGCCGTGCGCGCACGGGGCGCCAAGGCGATCCTGGCGCGGCGGGCGAGCGCCTCGCTCGGTCTCGCCCGTGAGCACCGCCCCAGCGCGGTCGTCCTCGCCGGTGACCTCCCCCGCTTCGAGTCCGTGCTTGGCCAGCTCAAGAAGCACCCGGACACGCGCCACCTGCCCGTCGCGCTCGTCGGTGACGGCGCCGTGCGCCTTGAGGGCCTGCGCGCCGGCGCTGCGGCGTTCATCGACGACCCGGTCGACGGCGCCGGCCTCGAGACCGCGCTCGGACGGCTCGAGGAGATTGCCGGGGCTCCGACCAGGCGGATCGCGCTGATCGCCGACGACAGCCACCTCGACGATCAGATCGGCCCGCTTCTGTCAGGCGACGAGAACATCGACGTCCAGAAGATCGAGCCGGCGGCGGCGATCGAGGCGCTCCGCGCCGAGCAGTTCGATCTCGGGGTCGTCGCGGTCGCCCGCCCGCGCTCGAAGGCGTTCGCGCTGATCCGCGAGGCGGCCACCGACGATGTACTCCGCGAGCTACCGCTGATCGCGTTCGTCTCAGAACCCCTCTCGAAGACTGATCGCGCGAGGCTCGATGCGCTGGCGAAGTCGGCCGTCGTCACGATCGCCGACTCCCCGGAACGGCTGGTCGACCGAGCGGCCCTGTTCCTGCACCGCGCCGAGGCAACGCTGCCGGCCCCGACCCGCGAACTACTGGGTCACCTCCGAACCGGCGACGCGCCGTTGCACGGCCGCAAGGTGCTCGTGATCGACGACGACATCCGAAATGTGTTCGCGCTGACCTCGACACTTGAGCAGCGCGGCATGAAGGTCGTGTTCGCCGAGAACGGTCGCGAGGGAATCGAGCGGCTCCACCAGCACCCCAACACGGATGTCGTGCTGCTTGACATCATGATGCCCGAGATGGACGGCTATCAGACGGCGCGGGCGATCCGCTCGATGCCTCGGTTCGAGCATCTTCCGATCATCTCGTTGACCGCGAAGGCGATGAAGGGCGATCGCGAGAAGGCGATCGCGGCCGGCGCGTCTGACTACATCACCAAGCCCGTCGACGTGGATCAGCTTCTCTCGATGATGCGCGTGTGGCTCGACGCCTAGATCGAGTGGGTCCCACCGACCCACCCCCAGCCGCCACCCTTGCCGATAAGGAAGCCGTCCTGGACCTGACCGAGGTCCAGGCGCTGCCGATCCTGCTCGTCGACGACCAGCCCGAGAATCTCCGCACGCTCGAGGCGGTACTCGAACCGCTTGGGTATCCGCTCCGGACCGCGTCCTCTGGCCACGGCGCGCTCCGGATGCTCCTGGAGCAGGACTTTTCGATGATCCTGCTCGATGTGCGCATGCCGGGCCTCGATGGGTTCGAGACCGCGCAGCTGATCAAGGAGCGGACTCGCAGCCGCGACATCCCGATCGTGTTCCTGACTGCTGCCCAGGACGAGGCCTCGCAGATCGCCCGCGGATACGGAGTCGGCGCGGTGGATTACGTGCTCAAGCCGTTCGATCCAGACCTCCTCAGATCGAAGGTGGCGGTGTTCGCCGCGCTCGAGGGGAGCCGTCGGGCTCTGAAGCGTTCCGAGGCGCTGCTCAGCGGCGCGTTCGAGTCTGCTCCGATCGGTAAGACGGTGCTCGACGGCGACGGCCGGATCATCCGTTCAAATCCCGCGTTCGCCCGGCTGGTCAGCCGGGAGCCCGAGGAGCTGACCGGAGTCGCCGTTATCGACCTGTGCGAGCTCGAGGATCGCCCGGTGCTGTCGGCAACGCTCGACCAGATCAGACAGGCGCGACCGGGCCGCGCAGGAGCCGAGCAGCCAAGTGTTGATCTGCGCCTGCACTCGGGCGCAGAATCCGAGGTTTGGGTCGGCATGGTGGCCTCCGTGATCGAGGCGACCGAGTTCGCAGAGCCCCTGCTGCTGGCGCAGTGGGTCGACCTCACCGTCCGCCGCCGGGCCGAGCAGGACCGCGCCGACCTGCTGCTCGAGCAGGCCGCCCGGATGCAGGCCGAGGCGGTCGCGGAACGGCTGTCCAAGCTCCAGGACCTCACGTCCGCGCTCGAGCCACTCGGGCTCGACGAGCTCCTCCCCCGGCTGGCCGGCCGCCTCGCCGAGTTGTTCGGGGTCGAGGCCGCAGAGGTGCAGATCTCCGGTGAGCACGATCAGCCGCGCGTCGTGCGAGTCGCCGGCGGGCAAGTGCGGACCTCGCCGCGTGAGCCGGCCGACGTCGAAGCTGGGAGGTGGCGCCAGGTCCCGCTCGTGATCGAGCGGACGACCGTCGGCTACCTGCGCCTCGCCCAGCCGTCTGGCCGGTCGTTCACGCCGACCGAACGCTCGCTCCTCCAGGACGCGGCCGACCGCGCGGCGCTGGCGATCCGCCGGGCCCAGCTCCACGAGGAGGAGCATCGCATCGCCGTCGAGCTGCAGCGGGGACTGGTCCCGAAGAGCCTGCCCGAGGTGAGCGGTATCGACATTGCGGCGTCTTACGACGTCGCGGGTATCAGCGCGCAAGTCGGCGGGGACTGGTACGACGCGTTCGCGATGCCGGGCGGGCGTCTCGGGATCGTCGTCGGGGACGTCACCGGGCGTGGCATCCGCGCCGCCTCGGCGATGGGGCAGCTCCGCACGCTCACCCGGGCATTCGCGCTCGCCCAGGGCGGCCACCGGATTCCGGGCCAGGCGCTAGTGGCGCTGAACCGCCATCAGCTGCAGGGCGACGACGAGCACCTGTTCACGATCGTCTACGCCATCATCGACCCCGAGCAACGCACGATCGCGTGGGCGAACGGCGGTCATCCGCCGCCGCTGGTGCGCCGCGCCGACGGCACGTGTCAGTACCTGGAGGGCAACAACGGGCTGATGGGAGTGGAAGACAATCCCTACGAGACCCACGAGGAGCGGGTCGGGGCCGGCGACACGGTTGTGCTCTATACCGACGGCCTGATCGAACGCCGAGGGGAATCGCTCGACGTCGGGCTGGAGCGACTGGCCGACGCTGCATCTTCCGGCCCCGAGGATCCGCGACAGATGTGCGAGCACATCCTTGAGAGCGTGCTCGAGGCCCCCGATCAACGCTACGACGACGTCACGGCGGTCGTCGCGCGGCTGCAGCGCTAGGCTCCGACACGGAGATGGGGTCGCTCCGAATCACGACAACGCTCCAGGCGCGCGGTCCCGCCGCCGCGGTGGTCCTAGACGACCAGCAGGTGGAGCAGATCGGAGAAGGCGCCAAGCGGTTCCCGGTCCAGGCCACGGTCAACGGCTATACATGGCGCACGACCGTGACCCGGATGGGCGGCGAGTTCCTGCTCGGCCTTAACAAGGGCGTGCGCGACGCCGCCGGCGCCCAAGCCGGCGACTCCGTCGAGGCGCTGATCGAACTCGACAGCGCCCCGCGGGAGGTGGAGGTGCCCGAGGCGCTCGCGAGCGCGCTGGCGAATGATCCCGCGGCCAAGGCAGCGTTCGACGCGCTGTCGTTTACGAACCGCAAGGAATACGCGCGCGCCGTCGCCGAGGCCAAGCGACCGGAGACCCGCGATCGCCGAGTGCAGCAGACGCTCGAGAAGCTCCGGCAAGGCAAGGGCGGCGTGTGACCGAGAGCAACATAGAAATAGCCCGCCGGGGCTACGAAGCCGTGATGCGCGGAGATCTGGACGGCATCGGGGCGATCCTCGACCCGGATGTCAAGTGGCACGCCGGCAACCCGGGCGCAGAGTTCGGGTGCCACAACCGCGGTGAGGCGCTCGCGTTCATGCGCAAGAATTGGATGCGCCGGGGGGCGCCGCCGGGCGAACTCGTCGAGATGCTCGACGCCGGCGACAAGGTCGTGATGATCATGCGGCGCACCGGGGATGACGGCGAGCCGGAGCTGATCGCCAACCTCACGACTTTCCGGAACGGCAAGGTTGTCGAGATGGTGCACTACCCGAACCCCGACGACGCGCGCGGGGCGGCCGGCATCTGACCGACACCGCTCGCACCCGCCCGCTGACCGGAGAGGAGGAACTCTTCGTCCGCCGCCCACGCCGCCACGACCCCGACGCTGTAGAACACCGTGCCTCCCTGTGCGATCGACAGGTGTAACCCGGCGTAGTTCGGATACGAGCCCGCGAACGTGAACGTCGCGCTCACCGCGCCCGACTGAGCCGTCTGCGTCGTCGCGAGCGCGGATGGCGCCGGCGCTGCGACAAGCATCTGCGCCGCGACGAGGCCGGCGAACAGCGACACGCGTTTCCCGGCGCCCCGGCGGCCGCGGCACACCACCGCTTCCGGTTAACCCCTCACTCGCCGCCCTTCCCGCGGTGAATTCGGATTCACCCGGCTCCAGCACGGTTAGCGCCACACTCGGCGTCGCGCGCTTGCCGAGTGTTGAGTTAACCGCATCGCGTCGGATCGCATACGTCACCGGGCCGGTCAGATCCTGAACACCGGGATCAGGCGCTGCTCGTGCTCGGCGTCGATCCGCGCGATCACCTCGAGGTGCTCCTCGAGGCCGGAGCCCCGCAGCTTGGTGGCCAGCAGCTCGTCGACCTGGTAGATCCCGGCGCTGTTGGACATCGCGATCTCGACGCGCACGGCGCGGTCGCTCCCCGGCGAGATCTTCACGTCTTCGATCGCATACGCCGACAGGGAGTGAATATTGAGGCGTCCGGACTCGAACGGCACCCGAGATCGTCCGCGCGCCATGTCGAGCGCATCGGCGACGCGGACGATCCCGGCCTCGACCGTGAACGGCGCGCCCTTGCGCCGGTGACCGATGATCGCGTGCATCGCGTCCGAGGCGATCACGGTCCTTTCCGGCTCCTCGTACGCGCTGGCGAGGAGCGAGTCGAGCATGTCGGCGGTCAGGAACAGGCTGTAGCGCTCGTGGTCGTCCCGGTGGATCGACATGCCGACGCAGTGGAACAGGCAGCCGGCGGCGATCACGACCTCGGCGTCGTGATCGGTCATGCCGTAATCGGCTGTGACGCTCGGCGTCACGCCTCGGCGGAACAGGAGCCGGGCGAGGCGCAGGCCGATGTTGAGCACGATCTGGATGTGCACCCACGAGTGGTCGGACATCCCGAGCCGCCGGGATGCATTCACAGCCGACACGTGCCACAGCGCCTTGACGTGCGTGTCCGCGTTGACCGCCTCCAGAAACCGCTCGAGTCGGCGGTTGCCGCGCGTCGGCGCCCGCACCCGCACCTCCGCGATCGCCTCCCGCGGCGGGATCGGCGGGTCGAGACGGTCGAGGCGTTGCATGTCCCGGCCGGCGAAAGGCGGGTCGTCCGGGATCGCCGGGTCGTCCTGGCCCGGTTCTTCGAGCTCATCCATGTGGTACCTCCAGCAGTAGACCCTCCCGCAACCCGCCGTTGGCGACCTCGAGCGGAGCTCCGAACAGCTCCGAGGCCGCCTCGAGGACCAGCAGCCCGGCCGGGAGGAGCCGGACGCGGTCTTCGTCGAGTTCGAACCGGCGCGCCAGCTCGGCCGCCGGCGCCCCCGCCAGCAGCGCCAGCACCCGGCTGAACGCGGCGGGATCGAGCTTCGGTCCCGCGATCCGGCGCAGCGAGGTCGCGCTTCCCCCCACCGCCACGACCCGAGCCGTAGCCGGCGGCTGGACCCCGTCGAGTACCTCGCGCACTCGCGCCCGGGCTTGTGACAGGTGCTCCTCAGACGGCGGGTCGGAGTGCAGGCACTCGTCGGCGACCATGCCCGAGCCCACTTCGAACGACGCAAACCAGCTCACCCGATCCGGCACCGTGCCCACCACGAGCTCGCAAGATCCTCCGCCGGCGTCGACCACGCCGAGCGGGCCGGCGAGATCGTACGCCAGCGTGCGCGCGGCCCCGGCGAATGCAAGCCGCGCCTCGGCCTCCGCGGACAACACGACGATGTCGAGCCCGCACGCGTCGCGCACGGCTGCCACGAGCGCGTCGCGATTCGCCGCCAGCCGGACGGCCGCTGTGGCGACCCCGCGCACATCCGCGGCACCCAGCTCGCGCGCGGCGCGGAGCTGGGCGGCGACCACCTCGGCGACCTCGGCGATCTTCTCCTCACTGATCTCTCCGTTCGAGGTCAGGCCCCGCCGGAGGTGGGTGAACTCGCGCTCCTGGTGGATCTCGAGCAGCCGTTCGCCGTCGGAGTCCGCGACGAGCAGCCGCGTCGTGTTCGAGCCGATGTCGATGCAGGCACGGCGCACGATGGGGGGTGCGGGCGACGCCCCACGGCAGACGGCGGCCATCGCTCGCGCGCTGACTCTACTGATGTCGGGAGACGGGCGCCGGCGCGGTCCTGCCGTCGGGCTGAACGCCGGCGATCGACCCGGGATGCCCGCCGATTGCCCCCGAAGCCCCGCCGTTCGCCCCCGAGGCCCGGCCGTTTGCCCCCGAAGCCCCGGCGTCCGGTCCCTGACCTTCGCCGCCGTCAAACCCCCCGGAGCCGCTTTCACCGGCCCCGTCCGATGGCTGTGCGGTCATGTTCAACCCCATGAGAGCAAACCAGGCGAAGGCGGTGACCGCGAGCGAGCCCGCCCCCGCCACCGCCAGCGCCGACCGGGGGCTTGCGAGCGCGGTAAGTGCACCGCCGAGGATGATCCCTGCCCCCGGTACCAGCTGGAACATCGACTCGTTGAGGCCCATCATCAGCGCCATCCAGCGCTCCTGGGTCGCTTCCTGGAGCGCGGTGCGAGCCGACACGGCCTCCACGCCGTTGCCGATCCCGGCGAACCCGCCGCCGACGATCGCGACGGCCAGTGTGGGCGCAATCGACATCACGAGGAAGCCGACGGCGAGCGAGCCGGCTCCGATCACGATCAGGTCGCGTGACGGCAGCGCGCGCCATCGGGCGTAGACCGCCGCTCCGGCGACCGCGCCCGCTCCCCACGCCGACAGCAACGCGCCGTACCCCGCCGACCCCGCGTTCAGCGAGTGCTCGGCGAACACGACCTCGACCGGGACCGAGATCGTGAAGAACAGAACGCCGAACCCCTGGAGAAGCAAAAGGCGCCGGATGACCACATGCTCGCGGGCGTATGCGAGTCCCGCGCGTACCCGTCCGTGGGCCGATTGGCGGCCCGATGCCGGCTCGGGCAGCCCACTTGCGGTCGCCAGGGTGAACCCGATCACGGCGAATACGCAGCCGTCGGCAATCAGCGCGGCACTCGTCCCCCCGGCCGCCACCGCCGCCCCTCCGATCGCCGGGCCAACCATGAAGCACACCGAGAAGGCGGCGTTGGCCACGGCGTTCCCCTCGCGGAGCAAACCGACCGCGGACGTCACGCTCACGGTCGCGGCTCGGGCGAGCGAGCGCGCGGTCAGCGCCGCCACGCCATCGATGAGCGCGAGCGCGAGTACCGCGCTCAGCGAGAAATGGTTCGCCACCCACGCGAGCGAGAAGAACACGAGCGCCTCGAACCAGTACAGCGCCGGCAGAGTCGGGCGCAGCCGGCGATCCTGGAGGCGCGCGACCGCGAGCGGCGAGAGCAACGCGGGCCCGAACTGCGAGGCGAGAAAGAAGGCCGCGGCCCCTAACGCGCTTCCGGTACTCCGGTAGACCAGCAGCGCAAGTGTCAGCGAGCCGACCATAAAGGCCAGCTCGTTCAGCGCGTAGGCAGCCAACAGCCGCCGGTATGCAGGAATCTGCAGGACCCGGTTCACCGGATATACCTCCGCCTCGATCCTAATACCGCCGCGGTGTGCATGCTCGCGCGAAGACGGAATGTCCCGATATGAGGTGTAGTCCCTGCGCATCTTTACCCAGGAGGCCGTGGTGGCCAATCGACTTTTGTAGAGGCCCGCGTCGGCCGGCTGTCATCCTGTTTTGCAGATGACGCTCCGATCGCGGTCCTGGGATCGCGCTAATACCTTTGCCCACAGCGCGTTCCCGCCCGATCGGTTGGCGGCGGAGCGCTCGAGCACCGTATCCGTGTGCCTGCCCGCGCGCAACGAGGCGCGAACGATCGGCCCGATCCTCGACGAGCTCGTGCCGTTGCGGGAGCACGGCGTCGTCGACCAGATAGTGGTCGTCGATCGTTCGAGTGACGGAACGGCCGAGATCGCCCGCGGGCTCGGCGCGGAGGTCCATGATCAGGACGAGCTGATGCCCGAGCTCGGGCCCGTGCTCGGCAAGGGCGACGCGATGTGGCGCGCGCTACCGGTGTTGACGGGCGACGTGATCTGCTTCCTCGACGCCGACTCCGAGCGGTTCGGCGCCCATTTCGCGTGCGGCGTACTCGGCCCGCTGCTTTGCGGCTCGGGGATCTCGTTCGTCAAGGGCTTCTACCGCCGGCCGTTCCGGGTCGCGGAGGTGACGGTCCCGGACGGCGGGGGCCGCGTCACCGAGCTCACCGCCCGGCCGCTCCTCAATCTGTTCTATCCCGACCTCGCGGCCGTCCGGCAGCCCCTGGCCGGCGAGATCGCGGCGCGCCGCGAGCTACTCGAACAGCTGCCGTTCGCAACGGGGTACGGGGTCGACATCGGCCTGCTGATCGACGCCTACGCGCTGGCCGGCCTCGACGCGATCGCCCAGGTCGATCTCGACGTGCGCCAGAACGCTCACCAGCCCCTCCGCGACCTGGGTCCGATGGCGTACACGGTTCTGCGAGCCGTGGCCGTCCGGCTCGAGCGCGAAGGCCGGCTGCGCGGACCGTTGCCGGCGACGTTCACGCTGGCCGGCGCCCAGGCGCCACACCCGGGGATCTCCGAGCCGGTCGAGCGGCCGCCCCTCCGTAGCCTCCGCCAGGCTGCCTGAGCCCAGGCTGCCTCACCCCTGGCTGCCTGGACCTTCGGCCGGGCCTCCGTCGAGTCAGGAGCGGGCGAACGCGGCCCGAAGGGCCTTGGAGCCGGCCGCGGCCCGCCCGAGGTACCCATACGTCCCCTGGTCCCGCAACTCCTCGGCAGCCTCGAGCAGGCCGCCGAAGGCCGCGAAGGCGAACGCTCCGCCGACCGATATCCGGGCCACCCCGAGCTCGGCCAGCTCGCTCACGGTCGGCGCACCGCGAACCGCGAGCACGTTCACGGGAGCGTCGACCGCCTCGAGCACCTGACGGATGTCGTCGGCCTTGGTCAAACCGGGCGCGTACAGAACGTCCGCGCCGGCGTCCTGGTAGGCGTTCAGGCGCGCGATCGTGTCGGCCAGATCGGGCTTCCCGCGGATGAAGTTCTCGGCCCGCGCGGTGAGCACGAGCCTCACGAGCCCAGCGTGCGCGGCCTCCGCGGCCGCTGCCACCCGCTCGCGGGCGAGGCTCAGTTCGTAGATGTCGTCCGCATCGCGGGAGTAGTCCTCGACCGAGGCACCAGCGAGTCCCGCGTCGACTGCCAGCGCGATCGTGCCCGCCACGCCGGCGGGCTCGTCTGCGAACGCATTCTCGAGATCGGCGGAGACCGGCACGTCGGTGCCATGCGCCAGGTCGGCGGCGTGAGCGAGCGCCTCCTCACGCGTGACCGCCCCGTCGGGACGGCCGAGCGTGGCCGCGTGACCGCTGCTAGTCGTCGCGATCGCCTGGAAGCCCAGCGACACGAGCAACGCGGCCGAGCCGAGATCCCATGCGTTCGGCATCAGCAACGGGTCGCCGCGCCGGTGCAGCTCGAGGAAGCGCTTTGCCTTGTCCGCCTGAGTGCCGTTCATCGGCCCAGCCTAACGCAGCACCCGCGTGGGTAAAGTCGAAGCATGAGCTCAGGCTCCACGACGCGCACGCGCGACCCGGAAGCCGGCGAGGACGGCTCCTTCCGGCGGCAGGTCAGCCAGTTCCGTCGCTGGGTGTCGTCCGATCCCGACGCCGAGTTCCCGGTGGAGGCGGGCCGCTACCACCTGTACGTCGCCCGCGCCTGTCCCTGGGCTCACCGAACGATCATCGCCCGTCACCTGATGGGACTCGAGGACGCGATCGGCATCTCGTTCGTGGACCCGATCCGCGACGAGCGCGGCTGGGCCTTCACCGGTGGCGAATACGTCGATCGGGTCAGCGGCTTCGCGTTCCTCAGCGAGGCTTACCTGGCGACCGACCCTGAATACGCGGCGCGCGTGACGGTGCCGGTCCTGTGGGACAAGCAGACCGGCGTGATCGTCTCCAATGAGTCCGCAGACATCCTGCGCATGCAGCACACGGTGTTCGCATCGGTCGCCGAGCATCCCGTAGAGCTCTTTCCCGAGGGGCTCCGAGACGAGATCGAGGCGCTGAACGAGCGGATCTACGACGACGTGAACAACGCGGTCTACAAGGCCGGGTTCTCCACCAGCCAAGCCGTCTACGAGCGCGAGGTGGCCGGCTTGTTCGCGTTGCTCGATGAACTCGACGCCCAGCTTGCCAACCGGCGCTTCCTGTTCGGCCCCGAGCCGCTCGAGACCGACTGGCGCCTGTTCACGACGCTCGTGCGGTTCGATGCCGTGTACCAGATCCACTTCAAATGCTCCCTGCGCAAGCTGATCGAGTACGAGCACCTCTGGCCGTACACCCGCGATCTGTACCAGTGGCCCGGCATCGCCGACACCGTCGATTTCGACGAGATCCGCCGGCACTACTACCTGACCCACCCGATGATCAACCCAAGCGGGCTGGTCGCGGTCCGGCCCGCCGAGGACTTCGACTCGCCGCCCGGCCGCGATGCGCTCCGGTGAGGGACGCCACCACGCCCACCATCTCGGGTAGCGGCACCCACCGTATCGGGTAGGCCGCCGCCGCGTCGGTGTCAGAGCGGAGACCGCTGGGACCGGTTCCACTACGCGTTCGTTTCCTTACAAGACGTTAGAATTGCTCCGGGACGCAGGGGACGTGTGCGCTAGCCCAGGGGGAGTAACTGGATTGTTGGACGGACGTCGTACTGACATGCTGCTCGAGCGAGAGCCCGAGCTACACCGGATGCGAGAGACGATCCGGCGGGCGACTACCGGTACCGGCGGCCTGGTCGTTATCGGCGGACCTGCCGGGATCGGAAAGACCGCTTTGCTCCGGGCCGCGGTATGCATGGCCGAGGAGGCCGGCGTGCGGGTGCTGCGCGCCCGGGCGACCGACCTCGAGCAGGAGTTCTCGTTCGGCGTGGTCAGGCAGCTGTTCGAGGCACCCCTGGCACGAGCCGGCGCCGGCGAACGCGAGGCGCTGCTCGGTGGCGCGGCCGCGCTCGCGGGGCCGCTGTTCGAGTCGGGTCCACCGCCCGCCACACCAACCGAGGACGATCCGGCCGCGTCCCCGGACGGGGACTCCGTAGCGGGGTCAGCCGGGCCCGCGGATCGGCGGTTCACGCTCGTCCACAGCCTTTTCTGGCTGACGTCCAACATCTCGAGCGCCGGCCCGATCGCACTCGTGGTCGACGATTGCCACTGGGCCGACCAGCCGTCGTTGCGGTTCCTCGCGTACGCGAGCGCCCGCTGCGACGAGTTGGGCGTGCTCGTGATCGTGACCGTTCGTGACGGAGAGCCGTCGACGGTCAAAGAGCTGCTCGTTGCCCTGCGCGCTCAGCAGCACGCGATCCTGATCGAGCCGACGTCGCTCAGCGCGGGGGCGGTTGCGCAGCTGGTGCGCTCCGGGCTCGGTGCACACGCCGACGCCGATTTCTGCGCTGCGTGCGCTCGGGCCAGCGCGGGCAATCCGTTCCTGGTCCGTGAGCTGATCGCCGAGCTCGAGAACGAGCACGTCGAGCCGGTGGCCGCCAGCGCCTCCCGGGTTGAGAGCGTCCGCCCGGAATCGGTGTCTCGGGCGGTCGTGGCCCGGTTGAACCGCCTCGGAGCCGATTCCCGGAACCTGGCACGGTCGGTCGCCGTGCTCGAGAACGCGACGCTCCGTCAGGCCGCCACCCTCGCCGGGATTCCTCTCCCCCGCGCGATGCGCGCCGCCGATCGCTTGATCTCGGCCCAGATCCTGGCGCAGGCGGCGTCGCTGGTGTTCGTCCATCCGGTGCTGCAGCGGACGGTGTACGAGCGCATCCCGGCGGCCGCGCTCGCGGATGGGCACCGGCGCGCCGGCCTGCTGCTCGCCGGCGAGGGTGCCAGGAGCACGCGTGTCGGAGCACACCTGTTGCGCGGCGAGCCCGCCGGCGACCCCGCGGTCGTGGTGCTGCTGCGCGAAGCGGCCCGGGCTGCCCTCGCCGACGGCGCCCCGCAGACGGCGGTCAGGCTGCTGCGGCGCACTCTCAGCGAGCCACCCGCGAACGACGCCCGCGGCGTCGTGCTCGCCGAGCTTGGCGAGGCCGAGGCGCTGGCACGTGACCCGGCAGCCGGCGACCACCTGCGCGAGGCGCTCGAGCTGGTGGTGGCGCCGGCTATTCGCGTGAGGCTTGCACGCGTCCTCAGCGAACTGCTCGTGTGGGACGGCCGTCCGGTCGAGGCGCACAGCGTGCTCGTCGCCATGATCGAAGAGCTGGGGCCGGCGGCAGCGCCACAGCTGCGCGCCCAACTCGAGGGCCTGCGCGCCCTGACGGCGTCGCTCGATCGGCGACTGGTCGCCGAGGTCGAGCCTCGGCTTCCCGCGTTGCGCGAGCTCGCTGTCGCGGCTGGTTCGGCCGGGCGGAGCCTCCTCGTGTTTGATGCATGCTGGCAAGCAACGCGCGGAGTGGGTCCTGGCGATTGGCGTGAACAGCTGGATGCCGGACTCGACCGCGGACGTCTGGTGACCGAGGAGCCCACGGGGCCGCAGATGGCGCGATACGCCATCTCGACCTTGGTGTTCGTCGACGAGGTACGGCGAGCGCGAGAGTTGATCGACGAGTTGCACGCCGACACGCTGTCGCGCGGCTCGATCGATGCCCACCTCTCGAGCCTGACGTGGGGCGCGCTACTGGCCCTGCGGTGTGGCGAACTGTCGCGGGCCGAAGCCGATGCGCAGGCCGCGCTCGAGCTGGGCAACCGCCACCGGGTCTTGTGGGCGCGGGTCTGGCCGGCGGCCTTCCTCGCCCTGGCCATGCTCGAGCGCGGGGAGGCCGAGGCAGCCGACGGGGTGCTGGTCGAGGCGCCGATCGAGGAGGCGATCGACACCATTGCGGCACTGTACGCGTTGATGGCCCGGGCGCAAGTGCGTCTCGTCCTGGGGCGCACCGCGGAGGCGATCTTGGATCTGCGCCGCGCCGGCGAAGCCTCAATGCTCGACAACCCCAACAATCTCCCGTGGCGCTCGACGCTCGCGCTCGCGATCGGCCCGCGCGAACCGGCGGAGGCACGTGTTCTCGCTCACGCCGAGGTTGACCGAGCTAACCATCTCGGGCAACCTCGTGCGATCGGTGTCGCCCTGCGCGCGTGCGGGGTGCTCGCGGGTGGCGACGACGGGATCGCGATTCTCGAGGAGGCGGTGGCGTGCCTGCGGAGCTCGCCGGCTCGCCTGGAGCTCGCGCGGGCGCTGTGCGACCTCGGCGCCGCCCAGCGCCGTGCCGGCAAGCGGAGCGCAGCGCGCCAGCAGCTGCGCGAGGCCGCACATCTCGCCGGGCAATGCGGCGCGGTCGCGCTCGCGGTCCGGATCGAGGAGGAGCTCGCCGCCACCGCCTTCTACCGGCGACGCGACGGTGCCTCCGGAGCAGGATCGCTTACCCCGGCCGAGCGGCGGGTCGCCGAGCTCGCGGCGAGCGGACTGACCAACCGCGAGATCGCGCGCGCCCTGTTCGTTTCGGTCAAGACGGTCGGCACCCACCTCGGCCACATCTACGAGAAGCTCGACCTCCAGGGCGCGCAGGCGCGCGAGCAGCTTGGCGTTCGCCTGAACGGCGACTTGGTCGCGAACGGCACCGAAACACTCAGCGGGGCCCAGCGCGGCTAGCGGCGCTGGGCCCCGTCGACTGCTGCCTCGTCATCGCCCGCGGACGGGGCAGGCCCCCGTTTCCTCGCATCGTCGGAGAGAACGCGCCCCCTTCAGATCCGTTCCGGCTCGATCGACTCGAGGAAGATGAACTGGCCAATGCTGGATTGCCATGCAAGCACTGGACCGGAGTCTGCGGCGTCGTTCGGGATCTCAAATCCGGACGGCCGACGGATCGGCGTGACCGGGAGAGCCAGCGGAGCCGGCGCAAAGCCCACAGACTCGAGCGTGTTTTGCATGGGCGGATCATGCCGCCGCTGAGGGTCCCTCGCATCGGGACCCCTCCTGATTTTTGGCTTCCGCCGGACGGACCGGGCGGACCGGGTGGAGCGAGCGACCGGGTGGAGCGAGCGACCGGGTAGAGCGAGCGACCGGGTGGAGCGGGCGGACCGGGCGACTCAGTGCCAGGCCCGGCGGCGCCGGCGCCGTGCTATCAGCAGCACGACCGCGACTCCGGCCGCGGCGGCGGGCGCGGGGTTGCGCTTGACGCGTCCCCAGACGACCGAGCCCACCAACGACAGGCCCTGCATCGGCTCGCTCGCCAGCGGTGGGTTCTCGAGCGGCGGCCGCTGCTCGGCGGCCGGTGGCGGTGGCGGGGCCGCGGCCGGCGGTGGTGGCGGCGCGGCCGCGGGAGGTGACTCGGGGGCCGGGGGCGGTGGCGGAGCCGCGGCTGTGACCGGCTCCGCCGCCGGCGGCTCGGGCGCCGGCGGCTCAAACGGCGCCGCGGCCGGCGCCGGCGGCTCAAACGGCGCCGCGGCCGGCGCCGGCGGCTCAAACGGCGCCGCGGCCGGCGCCGGCGGCTCAAACGGCGCCGCGGCCGGCGTCGGCGGCTCAAACGGCGGTACGACCTCGGTCGGCGCCTCGGCCGCGGCTTCGACGCGAGAAGGCTCCGGCTCCGGTGGGGCCGCCTGATGCAAGGGCGCGGGCTCCGGTGGCGTCGCCTCCTGCGCTGACCACGACGGCGCCGGCTCCGGCGAGACGATTGTGTCCGCCGTCCGGAGCGACTCCTGGGGCGCGGGCTCAGCCGCCGGCATGGCCTCGGTCGCCGGCGCGGCTTCGGCCGCCGGCTGTGCGGCCAACGAACTCTGGAGGCGCTTGGCGAACTCCCTCAGCAGCCGCTCCGAGATGTCCTCGATCATGCCGCCACGCCCGAACCGCGCCAGGCGCCCAGTGATGTGGTAGTCCGTGACCACGTCGACGCGAGTCCCCGCCCCGTCCGCGGGCACGACGCGCGAGTAGATCGTCGCCTTGGCACCGCCCTGTCCGCGCTTGTCGGTGCCCTGGGCCTGCATCGTCGCGGTGTGCGACGCCTCGTCGACGTTCTCCATCTGGAGCTTGCCGGTGTAGGACGCGGTGGTCGGGCCGATCTTCACAGTGAACGTCCCGTTGTAGCTGCCGTCCTCGTTGCGCCCAGTGACGGCCGCGCCTGGCAGGCACGGCGCGACATGCTCGACGTCGACCAGCGTCCGCCACACCTGCTCGAGCGGCGCGGCTACCTCAAACGACTGCTCTAGCTTCATGACGTATCGCCTCCAGGTCTTCGGGGGTGTCGACATCGCGGGCGCAGCTGAGTCGGCCGCATTCGATCGTGGGACCGCCGCGCAGCAGTTCGCGAGCGCCGCGATCACCGTGCAGCCGGGCAATCGCGCGCATCTGGACCGGGCCGAGCACGACCGGATGTCCCGGATGACCGTCGTAGACGGCCCGCGTTCCGGGCGGCTCGTCGAGGAAGCGAGTGATCAGCTCAGGCGTCATTCGCGGTTGGTCACCGAGGGTGACGATCACCCGGTTCACGTGGCCCTGCTGGGTCAGAAACTCGATCCCGCGTCGCAGCGACGCGGCCTGGCCGTCCTCCCACTGCTCACAGATGACGGGTTGGGCGCGCATGAAGTCAACTCGAGCCAGGATCTGCTCCGCATGGGCTCCGAGCACGACCGCGATTGGATCGAGCCCGGGTACCGCGCACTGGGCGGCTATCGCGTGATTCGAGCAAGGGGCGCCGGTCGAGCTCGGCGAGCAGCTTGGGTTGCTCGCCGAACCGGGTGCCGGCGCCGGCGGCCAGGATCAAGCCGCAGATCAAGCGGGCACCTCGTGGATCCGGCCTTTGCTCTCCGCGAGCCGGCCACCGTCGCGCCCGTGGCGGACCGCGACGATCTCGGCCATGATCGACAGCGCGGTCTCCTCGCGGCTGATCCCGCCGAGGTCGAGGCCGACGGGCGCGGAGATGCGCTCAATTTCATCGTCGGTAATACCCGCCTCCACCAGCCGCTCGCGACGCTTGGCCTGCGCGCGGCGCGACCCCATCGCGCCGACGAACCGTGCCGGCGAGCTGAGCGCGAGCAACAGCGCTGCGTCGTCGAGCTTGGGGTCGTGGGTGAGTACCACGATCGAGGTCGCCGGATCGACGCCGCCGAGCTGGGCGACCGCCTCCTCGGGCCATGCCGCGATGACCTCCTCAGCATCGGGGAAGCGATCGGGGGTGGCGAACCGCGCCCGGGGGTCGATCACGTAAGGCCGCCAGCCGGTCGCGCGCGCCACCGTGCACAGCGACGCGGCGATGTCGACGGCGCCGAACACGAGCAGTCGCGGCGCCGGACCGGTCACGTCGACGAACAGGCCGTCGCGGCGCTCTGATGTCTCTGCCCACAGCAACTCGGTCGCCATTCGGGCGGCATCGTCGTCGAGCTCGGGGGAGCCGAGCGATCCGGAGCGCGCGCCGTCGGCTTCGACCAGGAGCTTCGCTCCGGGCGCCGCGCCCTCCAAGACGGTCACCTCGGCGGCCCGCCCACCTGAGCGTGCGACCTCCTCAAAGCGTCCGGGCTCGTACGCTTCCACCCACACGTCGATCTCGCCGCCGCAGGGTAGGCCGACGTCCCAGGCGTCCGAGTCGGCGATTCCGAAGTGCACGAGTTGCGGCGGATCTCCGCGGAGAATCCCATCGGCGATCTCGGCGACGGCGCCCTCGACGCACCCGCCGGACACCGAGCCTGCGATCTCGCCGTGCTCGTTGACGGCCATCTTCGACCCGGGGGGCGCGGCGCGGACCGCTGTACGTCGATCACGGTCGCCATCGCGATCCGGTCCCCCCGCGCCTTCCAAAGCCCAATCTCGGTCAGGACCTCTTTCATGGTTCAGATCTCCTCAAGGATGACAGCTAGCTGCTCGAGCGAGGCGAGCGAATTTCCGGCCAACAGCTCGTCCGTATGCGGGATCGCGGCGCGCATGCCGCGCGTCAGCGGCGCGAACTCGGGATGTGCCGCAAGCGGGTTCAGCCACACCAGGCGATGCGCGCTGCGGCGCAGCCGAGCCATCTCGAGACCGAGCTCGTCGGGGTCGCCGCGGTCCCAGCCGTCGGACAGGATCACGACGACCGCACCGCGACCCACGCGGCGGCCGTGCTCGCGGTTGAGTGTCGCCAGCGCGTCGCCGATTCGGGTGCCGCCCGAGAAGTCCACAACGGCCTCGGTGGCGCGCTCGAGCGCGCGGTCATGGTCGCGGCCACCCAGCTCGTTGGTGATCCGGGTCAGCCGCGTGCCGAACGCGAACGCCTCCACGCGCCGGCGAGCGGCGACCGAGGCGTGCACGTACTGGAGCAGCATGCGGGCGTAAGGGGTCATCGAACCGGACACGTCGCACACGAGCACGACCGGGCGTGGACGCCGCGAGGGCGCGCGCCAGTGGCGCTCGATCGGCTCGCCAGCGCTCCGCAGCGACGCCCGGACCATCAACCGCAGGTCGGGGGTGTGGCCGCGCCGGCGGTCGGGGCGCGTGCGGCGCGAGAGCCGGGTCGGGCCCCGCTGCGCCAACCGCGCGATCAGTACCCGGGCGATCGCCATCTCGGCTTCGGTGTAGTTCGCGAAGTCCTTGTGGCCCAGCAGCTCGACGTCGCTCCAGGCGGCGGGCACCGGACTCAGGTCGGCGTCGTGCGACGGCGGCGGAGCGCCGGCGTTCGACTGGAATCCCGCATGCGGGAGCGCCTCGCGCTCGAGCCCCGTGAGCTCGTCGAATGGCGATTGCCCGAGCGGCGCACCGCTCCCGTACACCGCCAGGAACGCGAACTCGAACTTCGCGAGGTCACCCCGATCCGAGCACAGCACCGCCCGGAGAGCGAGCTTCGCGTCCTCGCGCGAGGTGCAGTCGACGGCCTCGAGCGCCCGGTGCGCGGTCAGCAGCTCTCCCATGCCGACTAGGGAGCCCTGCGCCCGGAGGCCGGCCGCTAGCTCGGCAAGCCCGTTCGTGACGCCGTCGGCGAGCTCAGGCCCGCCGAGCTCCGGCCCCGCCAGATCAGACACCGTCGAGGACTCCCCGTGCGATTACGCGCTCCACATCCTCGTGGACCTTCAGCGCCACGCCGAGCGTCTCCTCGAGCTCGGCGTCGTCGCCGATCTGGAGCAGTGCCCTCGCCCACACGATCGTCTCGCCGACGCCGGGCAGCTTGTACAGGTCCCCTTGCTCGCGCAGGCGCCCCACGGCGGTGACCACGCGATTCGCGATCGACTCGGGAACTCCCGGGATTCGCGTGCGCACGATCTCGCGCTCGAGCTCAGCGCTCGGGTAATCGATCCAGTGGTATAGGCACCGGCGCTTCAACGCGTCATGCAGCTCACGTGTGCGATTTGAGGTCAGCACGACGGCCGGAGGCCGCGCCGCCGTGATCGTGCCGAGCTCAGGGATCGTGACCGCGAAGTCCGCCAGGAACTCGAGCAGGAATGCCTCGAACTCGTCGTCGGCCCGATCGATCTCATCGATCAAAAGCACGACCGGCTGATCTGCGTCAGCCTCCAGAGCATCCAACAACGGTCGCCGGAGCAGGAACCGGCGCGAGAACAGCTCGCCCTCATCGACGCCACCCTCGGCGGCGCGTAGCGCAAGGAGCTGGCGCGGATAATCCCAGTCGTACACCGCGTGGTGCACGTCGATCCCCTCGTGGCACTGCAGGCGGATCAGGCGTGCCCCGGTGGCGCCCGCCAGCGCGCGCGCCACCTCGGTCTTGCCCACGCCGGCCTCGCCCTCGAGCAGCAGCGGCTGCTCGAGCACGACGGCAAGTTGTACGGCCAGCGCAAGCGGCCGATCGGCCAGGTAGCCCTGGGAGGCGAGCGCCTCAGTCGCCGCCTCTACAGAGCCAATCTGCGAAAAAGTCACACAGCCATCATGGCAGCCCCGCTGCCTGTTCGAGGGCGCGCCGAGTGAGCACTCGCGACAGATGGCGCTTGTAGTCGGCGCTCGCATTCAGGTCGGCGGGCGGATCGGTGCCCTCGGGCGCCTGCTCGGCCGCCTTGGCGATGCTGTCCGCGTTCAGCGGTTGACCTCGCAGCGCATCCTCAACCGCGCTTGCCCGAAGCGGCACCGACGACATGTTCGTGAGGCCCACGCGAACGTCCTCGCACACGTCGCCGGTCTGCTTGACGAGCACGCTGACCGCGACCATCGCCCAGTCCTCGCTGCGGCGGTTGAACTTCTGGTAGCTGTAGCCCCAGCCGTCGTAGGCGGGCATCCGTACCTCGGTGAGGACCTCGGCCGGCTCAATCGCCGTCTCGAGGTAGTTGCGGAACAGATCGTTGGCGGAAACGCTCCGCTGCTGCCCGCCCGCGCCCTGCAACGTCACGCTGGCCTCGCAGATCATCATCACCGCGGGCAGGTCGGAGGCCGGATCGCCGTGGGCCAGCGATCCGCCGATCGTGCCCCGGTTACGCACCTGAGGATCCGCGATCGTCCCGGCGGCCCGCGCGACCACGCCCAGGTCGGCGGTGCGCTCGAGCTCGGCGTGCGGGGTCAGCGCGCCGATTCGCCAGGTTCCGTCCTCGCGCTGGATTCCGTGTAGCCCGGGGACCTTGCGGATGTCCACGAGCAGCGACGGCGCAGCCAGGCGCAGCTTCATCAGCGGCAGCAGCGAATGGCCGCCGGCGAGCAGCTTGGCGTCCTCGCCGCCGTCGGTGAGCGCCTTGATCGCATCCTCGAGCGTGTCCGGCGCGGTGTAGTCGAACTCGGCCGGAATCATGCCGGCACACCTCCCTTGGCTTGCTGGATCGCTTCCCACACGCGCATCGGGGAGAGCGGCATGTTGATGAAGTCGACGCCGAGCGGACGCAGCGCGTCGATCACGGCGTTGGTGACCGCTGGGGTCGCGGCGATCGTGCCAGCCTCGCCGACGCCCTTCACGGTGAGCGAGTTGACCGGGCTCGGCGTCTCGGTGCGGTCGGTCTCGAAGCTGGGGAGCTCCGCCGCCGTCGCCAGCGCGTAGTCCACGAACGTCCCGGTCACCAGCTGGCCGGACTCGTCGTAGTGGATGCGCTCGTACAGCGCCTGCCCGATTCCGTGCACGATTCCGCCGTGCACCTGGCCATCGATCAGCATCGGGTTGATCGCCGGCCCGCAGTCGTCGACCGCGACCCAGCGCACGACCTTGACCTTTCCGGTTTCCGGGTCGACGTCGACCACGCACGCATGCGCGCCGAATGGGAACACGAAGTTCTCCGGGTCGTAGAACGACTGCTCGTCCAGCCCGGGCTCCATCCCGTCGGGCATCTCCATCGTGACGTACGCGGCGCCCGCCACCTCGGCGAGCGTCAGCCCCTTGTCGGGCGATCCGCGCACCGAGAACCTGCCGTCCTTGAGTTCGATGTCCTCGGGGGCGGCCTCGAGCTGATGGGCGACGATCGCCCTGGCCTTGGCCGCGACCTTGCCCGCGGCTCGTGCCGCCGCCTCGCCGCCGACGGCAAGCGATCGGGACCCGTAGGTGTCGAGTCCGAACGGTCCCGTGTCGGTGTCGCCGTGGATGACCTCGACCTGGGATGGATCGATCCCGAGCCGGTCGGCGACGATCTGGGCGAACCCCGTCTCGTGGCCCTGGCCGTGAGGAGAGGTGCCCGTGTACACCGTGACCGATCCGGTGGCGTGGACGCGGACGGTGGCGGATTCCCAGCCGCCGCCCTGGAGTCCGAATCCGCCGGGTCCGACGGCTCGCGACGGGGCGTTGCCGCAGATCTCGGTGTAGGTGGAGAAGCCGATGCCGCGGTAGATCCCCTTCTCGCGCAGCATCTCGGCCTCCGCGTGCACCTGCGCGGGGTCGATGTGCTCGAGCAGCTTGTCGAGCGCCGCCTCATAGTTGCCGGAGTCGTACACGACGCCGATCGGTGTCTCGTGGCCGGTGGCGAACGGCGGGATGAAGTTCTTGCGCCGCAGCTCCAGCGGGTCCATCCCCAGCTCGTGCGCGAGCTGGTCCATCACGACCTCGATCAGGTGGGTGGCCTCGGGCCGGCCGGCTCCCCGGATCGCGTCCGTCGGGAACTTGTTCGTGTGCACGCTGGTCACGTCGGTCACTACGGCCGGCGTGTTGTAGACACCGCACATCACGAACCCGCTCAGCGGGGGGATCAGCGGCGTCAGGAGCAATTGGTAGGCGCCGATGTCGGCGATGATCTTGGTGTGCCAGGCCGTGAGCGTGCCGTCGCGCTTGGCGCCGACCTTGACGTAGTCGATCTGGTCACGTCCGTGGTGGGTGACCATCAGACCCTCGGAACGCGTCTCGATCCACTTCACCGGGCGCCCGAGCTTGCGTGACGCCCACGCGCACCCGATCTCCTCGGCGTAGATGTTGAGCTTGGAGCCGAAACCACCCCCGACCTCGGGCGCGATCACGCGGACCCGGTCCTCGGGGATGCCGACCAGAAGAGCCAGGAACAGTCGGAGGAAGTGCGGGACCTGAGTCGAGCTCCACACCGTGAGCTTTTCGCCGCGATACTCGGCCAGCACCCCGCGCGGCTCGATCGCCCCTCCGGCCATGCGATGGTTGACGATGCGACGCTCGATGATGACGTCCGCCTCGGCGAAGCCGGCCTCGAGGTCCCCGCCGCCGAGCGACCAGTCGCAGACCTTGTTGGTCCCGAACTTCTCGTGGACCAGCGGCGAACCGTCCTCGAGGGCCTTCTCGGGATCGGTCACGACCGGCAGCGGCTCGTACTCGACGACCACGTCCTCGGCGGCGTCGACCACCGCGTAGCGGTCATCGCCGATGACGAGCGCAACCGGATCGCCGACGTGCTTGACCTCATCCTTGGCGAGGACCCAGTGATCGGGGGTGTTGACCGTGACGCCGGGCGGTACCCACGCCATCGGCAGGCCGGCCTCCATGTCGAGATCCTCGTTGGTGTAGACCGCCCAGATCCCGTCGCGCGCTTTGGCGGCGGACGTGTCGATCGAGACGATCTTGGCGTGCGCCTCGGGCGAGCGCACCCACGCCCCCCACAGCTGCCCGACGAGGTTGATGTCGTCGACGTAGCTCGCCCGCCCGGTGATCAGGCGAGGGTCCTCCTTGCGACGGAGCGCCTGGCCCACGTGTGTGCTGGGCGCGGGAGCGCCGTTGGTGCTCTCCGCCGCGACCCGGGTGACCTCCGGTCCGGCGTCCCCGATGCTCATGACGAAACCCCCGACTCCTGTGAGACCGTGGCGCCCTTCGACTTGGCAGCGTCGAGCACGGCCTTGACGATGTTGTGATAGCCGGTGCAGCGGCAGAGGTTGCCCTCGAGACCGTGGCGGACCTCTTCCTCGGTCGGATTCGGGTTGTCGGCGAGGAGACCCGCCGCCGCCATGATCATGCCGGGGGTGCAATAGCCGCACTGCAGGCCATGGTCGTTCCAGAACGCCTCCTGCAGCGGATGAAGTTCGTTCTCAGTGGCCATGCCCTCGATCGTGGTCAGCGAGGCGCCGTCGGCCTGGACGGCCAGCACGGTGCACGACTTCACCGTTCGTCCGTCCATCTGAATCGTGCAAGCTCCGCAGTTGGACGTGTCGCAGCCAACGTGCGTGCCGGTCAGCCCGAGGTTGTCGCGGATCGCGTGGACCAGCAACAGACGCGGCTCCACCTCGAGGTGGTGCTCGACGCCGTTGACGTTCAGGCGCACGGGAACGGTTTCACTCATGCCTCTCCCTTCCAGGTTTGCTGGGCAAACGCGACCATACCCCAACGGCCGACCCGGCGTGAAGTGGCCCGGACCGCTCGCAGCGCGCGTCGGCAGGCGCGGTCGCGCGCACAGTCAAATCGGCGATGCGCGCAGCGATAGATCAGCGGTGCGCGAGCACCTGGTAGACCGACGCCCAGCCGGTCTCGAACCCCTGCCTCGCCGCGCGTAGATACAGACGCCACACCCGCGCGCGCTCGATCCCGCCGAGCCGCACCGCCTCGTCCCAATTGGCGTCGAAGCTGTCGATCCAGTAGCCGATGGTCTTGGCGTAGTCGCGCTGGAGGCCCTCGACGTGGGTCGTCGTGAACTCCGCTCGCTCCAGGGCGTGGAGGATCCGCGAGAGCGGCAGCGGGACTCCGTCGGGGAACACGAACCGCTCCGAGAACGCGCCCTCGTCGGGTGTGTCGAAGTCCTTGAGCTTGGCGATTCCGTGGTTGAGGAGTCTCCCGCCGGGCGCGAGCAGGCCGTGGAGGCGCCTGACGTACGTGTCTATCTGCTCCTCCCCCACGTGCTCCACCATCCCGATGCTCGCGATCGCGTCGAACGGCCCGTCGGACACCTCGCGGTAGTCCGCCACGCGGATCTCGACCCGGTCGGCCACGCCGGCCTCGCGAACCCGTTCGCGAGCCAGCTCAGCCTGGCGCTCGGCGAGGGTGATCCCGACCGCGTGCACGCCGTGGCGACTGGCGGCGTGGATCACGAAGCTGCCCCAGCCGCAGCCGACGTCGAGCACGCGCTCGCCTTCGCGGAGCGCGAGCTTCTTGCAGACCAGCTCGACCTTGGCCTCCTGGGCCTCCTCGAGCGTCTGCGCACCGCCACCCCAGTAGGCGCAGCTGTAGGTCATCGAGCGGTCGAGGAACAGCGCGAAGAAGTCGTTGCCGACGTCGTAGTGGTATCGGACGGCGCGCCGGTCCCGGCCAATCGTGTGCCGCTGTCCGCGGAGCCTCAGCTCGGTGGCCGGCACCGGCGGCGGGACGACGAGACCGCAGGCACGGATGACCCCGACGACCAGACCGGCGCGCTGCGCGAGTGTGAGCGATGGCGGTTCGAAGGTGTCGACCATCCGGAGCGCCGCCTCGAGATCGTCGACCTCGAGCATCCCGGCGGCGTACGCGCGCCCGAGCCCGAGTTCGCCGGGAGCCCGCAGCGCGTGCGCGAGTGCCCGCGGAGTACGCAACATGAGCGTCGGCGCGCCCGGCTCGGTTGCTGGCACCTCGCTCCCGTCCCAGAAGCGCACGCCAAACGGCCGCCGTGGCAGGCTCGTCGTCAGCGCATGCCGGAGGGGAGCCGTCTGGGAAAAAGCCACCGCTTCCGGCTCTTACAGACCGGCCCCGGCCAGCGACCTACCCGTCTGGCGCTCCGGGCTCACCCGAACGACGTCCCAGGCCAGGCCGAGCTTCTCCATCGACCAGATGATCCCAGCGGAGGGATCGACCTGCCACCGCTTCAAGCCGTGCCGGTACGAGCACGGGAAGGCGTGGTGGTTGTTGTGCCAGGCCTCGCCCCACGTCGGAATCGCCAGCCAGGCGAGGTTCCGTGACTCGTCATGGGTGTCGTAGTCCTGGCGCCCGAAGAAGTGGCAGAGCGAATTGATGCTGAAGGTGGCGTGGTGCATGAAGAAGATGCGGGCCGCGCCGCCCCAAAGCAGCGCGGTCAGGCCGCCGGCCACGTTACCGGTAAGCGCGACCCCGAGCCCGAAGGCGGCCGCGAGCCCCGCCAGGACCCAGACGATGAAGGTGTCGTTGATGAACCGGATCCAGGGGTCGGCGAGCAGATCCTTGGCGTAGCGGCGCTCGTCGGCGACCTCCATGTCGGTGAACACCCAGCCGAGATGGGCGTGTGCGAGACCTGTAATCGCGCCGCGCCAACCAGTGCCGTGACCGACGTGAGGGCTGTGCGGGTCACCGTCGGCGTCTGAGAACTGGTGGTGCTTGCGATGGGTCGCGACCCAATCGATCACGGGACCCTCGGCCGCGGCCGATCCGAGCGCGGCGAACGCCGCCCGGGTGAGGCGGTGACATTTGAAGCTGCCGTGCGTCAGGAGACGGTGAAAGCCGACGGTGATACCCGTCCCAACTGCCATGTAGAAGACCGCGAGGATCAAGATGTCCTGCCAGTTCAGGAGGTTGCCGGTCCACCCGAACCACATGCCGACGCCAACCATGATCGGCGGCAGGGCGGTCACGACGGCGCTCGCGAGGCGGTCCACGAGCGGCATTGAGACCGGCCTTACGTGCTCGACGGCTGAGGGGGTTGATCCCATGGGTCCTCCTTGTCTGTGACGTTCACGGCGACTGGGAGGCCCCTCGGCGACGGGGTGGAACCCCTCGCGCGGCGCCTGCACCTGCGGGCTTTGGGCGCCTACGCTTCCCGGCTCGATGTCCGAGCGGCTCCGGCGCTGCCGCGATGCTATCGATTGCAGATGACGCTTGCGTCATAACGTCGGACGTCCTGCTATCTGGGTTGGCGAGCCAGGATGTCGCGGAGCTCGGCCGCGTTCCGCACGGCGTAGTCGCGGTAGCAGTTGTTCATAAGCAGGTGCGTCTCGCGCGCCTCCTCGGCGTGCTCCGCGATCGGCCGGGCCAGCTCCTCGAGCTCCTGCTCGGAGTACCGGTAACGAAACCGCTCGGCCGCCGAGCCGGAGGTGGTCTTCCACGTGCTGTCCGACCGGCCGTGGAATCGCATCAGAAACAGTTCCGGATTGGTCACTGCCATCACCCGCGGCAACTCGGACACAGCCGGCGCGTCGACCGACACGAACACGAGGCCGTGCTCCTCGAGCATCGCCAGCGTCCGCTCCCGGTCGCGCTCTTCGGCCAGCCACCGCGGCGAGCGGAACTCGACGCTGATCCGGTAGTCGGGCAACCGCTCGCGCAGCGACTCGATCTCGGCCCGGTTGTCCCTTCGCGGACCGAACCACGGCGGGTACTGGAACAGCACCGCGCCGAGCTTCCCGGCCTCGTGCATGGGCCGCAACGCCGCTTCGAATCGGCGCCAGGCCTCATCCATCGCATCGGGCCCGAGGTGCTTGGGGTAAATGTTCCGCTTCTCCGCGTCCCCGGGGCTCAGGCCCTCCCGAAGGTCGCGCCACAGAGACTTGGGCCGGGTGGGATGCCCGGTCAGCAGCGAGTAAGCCTTGACGTCGAACCGAAACCCGTCGGGCGTGCGCTCGGCCCACAGCGCTACCTGCCTCTCCGCCGGTGGCGCGTAGTAGGTCGAGTCGATCTCGGTGAGCGGGAACTGGGACGCGTAGTAGCGGAGCCGTTCCTCGGGCGACATCGTCCGTCGCGGATACCAGTCAGCCTCCTCGACCAGGGTCTTGTCGGTCCAGGAGCAGCTTCCGGTCAGCACCAAGTGCTCGCCGCTCCAGGCCGGCGCTCCCAGCTCGTGTTCGCCGTCACTCACCTGTATCCGAGATTACGGAGATGCCTATGGATGCCCCCGTTGCCGCCCCGTAGAGTTCACGCAGCGCGCCTGACACCGACCAAGGAGAGTCCATGGGTTTCGACCAGTACCACGAACCGCCCGAGGAGCTGCCGCCCGCGACTCGAACGTTCGCGCGGCTGTGCGCCTCTCTAACCGAGGAGGCCGAAGCGATCGGCTGGTATGAACAGCGGATCGCGGTCGAGACCGATCCCGAGGCGCTCGCGGTGATGCGCGACGCCCAGGGCGAGGAGTTCAAGCACTTCAGCATGGACCTCGAGTTTCTACTGCGGCGCTCGCCGGCGTGGCGCGAGATCGCCCGCGGCATTTTGTTCCAGTCCGGCGACATCGTCGAACACGGCGAGGAGGCCGAGGCCGAGACCTTCGAGGGCGACGGCGCGGACGGCGATCCTGCGTATCTCGGCGGGTCACTCGGCATCGGCAGCCTGAGAGGAGCTCTTCGATGAACCATCTGCTTCGATCACTCGCACCGATCAGCGACGCCGGCTGGAAGGAGCTCGACGACGAGGCCCGCGAGCGACTCGCCCCGGCGCTGGCCGCCCGGAAGCTCGTCGACTTCTCTGGCCCTCACGGCTGGGAGTACTCGGCCACGAACCTCGGGCGCGTCGCCCCGGTCAAGGCGGCTCCCTGCGACGGCGTGATCGGCGTGCAGCGGCGCGTGCTGCCGCTGGTCGAGGCCCGCGCGAACTTCGAGCTCTCGCTGTCCGAACTGCGCGACATCGACCGCGGCGCCGACGACGCCGACCTCGAGCCGCTCGATAAGGCCGCCCACCAGATCGCCGTTGCCGAGAACAAGGCCGTCTTCCACGGTTGGAAGGGAGTGATCGAGGGAATCGCAGACGCCTCGCCTCACAAGGGGCTCACGCTCGGCAACAAGCCCGACGCTTATCGGCGACCGGTGGCGGCGGCAGTCGAGCGGCTGTTGCAGAGCGGAATCAGCGGCCCGTACGGCCTGGCTCTCGGTGGCGAGGAATACCAGCGCGTCGTCGAAGGCGCGGAGCACGGCGGCTACCCGCTGCTCGAGCATGTGCGCAAGATCATCGACGGCCCGATCGTCTGGGCTCCCGGCGTCGGCGGCGCGGTCCTGGTCAGCCTCCGTGGAGGTGACTTCGTGTTCGAGTCAGGCCAGGACCTCTCGATCGGATACGAATCGCACGACGGGGAGACGGTACGGCTGTATCTGGAGGAGAGCTTCAGCTTCCACGTCGCGACCCCGGAGGCCGCGGTCGCCCTCGCCTAGGGCCGCTAGGCGGTAGTCCCGGGGACCAGCGAGCCGAGCAGCGTCTTTACGCCCTCCGCCACCGACAGTACGAACTCCCGGCCCACCTGACCGGGCGCCTCGGCGGCCACCGGTGCCTGGGGCGCACCCGCGCTGAAGTGCTGGGCCACGACCGGCGCGTACGAGGTGTCTCGGGGGTTCTGGTCGTCGCAAGTCGACCCCCGTCGGGCTGCGTTGGCCTCGGCCTCGGACGGAGTCTGCCCCTCGGCGAAGTTGCGCAGCACGCACCACGTCGTGCGTGGCACGCCGTACACATTGGACTCAATGAGACCCGGATTCGTGTTCACCAGACCGGAGTCCCACCCGATGTTCTGGTTGTCGAAGTCGTAGTAGTACACCCGCGCGATCTGTCCCGACTCGGTCGGAAGTCGGAGGTATCCCTCCGCTGCGAGTGCCTGCGCTGTCGGATTGCTGTTGAGACAGGCTTGCCAGGTGCCGTCATCCTGGGGATTTCCGTCACCGCACACCCTTGTCAGCTCGTCCTTGCCCCAGTAGGTCAGCCACACGCCGACCTCGGTAAGCCAGATCTGCGGATCGGCCGGATAGATCGCGTCGATGGCAGCGATTGCACCCTGCGCGCTCGGAAGGCCGGAGGTTGCGGGAGGCAACGGGTCACCGCCGTTGAGCGCCGCATAGTCGACGTCCAGGTATGGGTGCAGGGAGATGGCGTCGGGCGGGCTCGGATCGATCTCCGACAGCGTCCGAAAGTACCCAGTCAGGTAGTAGCAGTGGGTGGCGAGGCAGCTCGAGGTGTTGAAGTTGAATCCACCGGCGACCAGCGTGTCACTCGGACTCACCTTGGTCGCGTCGAGGTACCAGTAGGCGGCCGCTTGGGCACTCCCGCCGTGGCCGTTTCCGCCCGACGGGGTCGCCTTCGGACTCCCTAGCACGCACTGGTCCTGGCTCGCCACCCACACGCCGTTCCGAGCCGTGCAATTCCGACCGCCACCCGGGACCGAATCCGGGACGTACGCGGAGTCTGGCTCGTTGAATATCTCCCACTGGGTGACGCCGGGCGCGGCCCGCTCGAGTCCGGCAAGCCCACACTCATACTCGCTGTCGCTCGGCCAGATGTCGTCCGCGGAGGTGCTCAGTGAGGATGTCAGACCCACGAGCACGTGAGCCACACCCACCGCTCGCGCCGCAGCCGTGACGTCATCGAGGAACGTGGCCGCCGGACTCCCGGGACCGGCCGGTGATTTCTGACAGGTCCCGGCAGCGAAGCTTCCCTTTCCGTCGTTCACGGCGTCCCACGGTACGTAGAGCTTGGCGTAGCAGATGGCGTGTGACGCCGCCCGCGCGCACGATGCGCCGCCCAGCAGTTGGGTGAAGTACGGATTGCTCTGATAGGTGAACGCGGGCGGGTTACCGGGCTGCACTGACCCGTCCATGTTGATGCCCCACCCAATCGCGGTGGCGCTCGCCGGGGCCACCAACGCGCCGGCGACAAGGGTCAACAAGACAATCCATACCCGCACTCTCGATCGCGCCTGACCGTAGCGAAGGCGCGCGACCGACACCGTCAGTAGTCGCCCAGCACCGCCGCGAGCGCGCGCAGGGATCCCGTCGCCGCAATCGTCCGCTTCGCGTCGTCCTTCGGCAGCGCGGCGAGCGCCCGGCCGAGCGCGCTCCCCCACATCTGCTCCTGATCATGCCGGTGGGCGAGCGCCGCGTCGGTCGGATGTAGCCGCACGACGCGTCCGTCGCAGGGGTCCCGCCGGCGCTCGAGCAGCCCCCGCGCTTCGAGCACACGTAACGCCGTCGACACGTTCGCCGGTGCGAGGCGAAGTTCCGCCGCGGTCTGGTTCACGCTCAAGCCAGGGCGCCGGACGAGCAGGCGCATGATCTCGAGCTCCGAGGGCGGCAGCACCTGTCCCGGCTCCGTCTCCCGCCCAATCGTTCGCGGCAGGAGCCAGGCCAGGTCGCGGAGGACCACGGCGAGATCGACGAGCGTCTCCTCTTCCATCGCCACGGCGCGGATGATAGGGTACGCCAATACCTATAGAGCTATAGCTATTATCCCCGGGATCGATCGAGCGAGGCGGAGAGATGACCGCAGTACGAGAGCAGACCATTCCCGGTTTCACCGGGCGCGTCGTGGCACCCGACGACGCCGACTACGACGGAGCACGTGCCGTTTGGAACGTGCTCCACGACCGCCGTCCTGCGCTCGTCGCCCGCTGTGCCTCCCCTGCCGACGTCGCCGCCGCAATCGCCTACGCCGGGAAGCACGGCTTGCGGATCGCCGTCCGCGGCGGTGGGCACTCGCTCCCCGGCTTCTCGACCGTCGACGGCGGCATCGTGCTCGACCTCCGGCCGCTCAATCAGGTGATCGTCGACGCCGCCTCCCGCCGGATCCGCGTCGGCGGCGGCGCGCTGCTCGGCGACGTCGACCGCGGCGCCCAGGCCCACGGCCTGGTTGTCCCCGCCGGCGTGGTGTCGCACACCGGGGTCGGGGGCCTCGCCCTCGGCGGCGGCGTCGGGCGGCTGATGCGCCGGTTCGGGCTCACGATCGACTCACTCCTGTCCGCCGTCGTCGTGCTCGCCGACGGCCGGATCGTCCGCGCCGCGGAGGACGAGAACCCGGACCTGTTCTGGGCACTGCGGGGTGGAGGCGGCAATTTCGGCGTTGTCACCGAGTTCGAGTTCCGGGCTCACGAGCTCACCGTGCTGCCGATTCTGGCCATGTTCCATCCCCTGGAGCGCGCCTCCGTCGTTCTCGCCATGGGCGAACGGATGATGAGCGCGCCCGGGACACCCAAAGAGCTTTTGTGGACGAGCTTCATGCGACGTGGTCCCGCCGAGGCGCCGTGGATGACCGACGCGCTCGAAGGCACGCCCGGCGTGATGTCGCTGATCGAATGGTCGGGCGAGGTCGACGAGGGGCTCGAGCTTCTCCGCGAGATCGAGCGCGAGCTCGAACCTGCCGCCGGCGAGCTTGCCACCGTCCCCTACCTCACGATCCAGTCGATCACCGACGAGCTGCTCGCGCCCGGCACCCTCCACGCCTACCTCAAGGCCGGCTTCGCCGCCGAGATCACCGACGCGATGATCGAGTCCCTGATCGAGCGTGGCGCGGGCGTCGGCGCGCGCCTGTCGGTGATCGAGGTCCTCTCGCTCGGCGGCGCAATCCGGGACGTACCTAACGACGCCACCGCCTTCCCCCATCGCGACGCGCGCTGGCTGATCAACATCGCCGGCCAGTGGCACGATCCCGCCATTAGCGAAGACGAGATCGCCTGGGTGCGCAACACCTTCGCCGCGCTCAAGCCGCACCTCGGCGGCGGCGCCTACTCCAACTTCATGGGAGACGACGACGCCCGGGCCGCGTCCCTCGCGTACGGATCAACGCTGGCCCGGCTAAGCGAGATCAAGGCGAAATACGACCCGGACAACGTGTTCCACCTCAACCAGAACATCCAGCCGGCGCGATGAGCGATCGAGCCGTCCTCGCTGAGCAACGCGAGCTGTGGGGCTCGAACCCCCGCGACTGGGCGGAGATCGCCGAGCCCGAGAACCGGGAGCTGTTCGAAACGCTGCTCGACGAGACACGGGTCGGCCCGGGGACGCGGTTGCTCGACATTGCCTGCGGGTCGGGCTACGCGGCCGCGCTCGCGGCGGGCCGTGGCGCCGAGGTGACCGGCGTCGACATCACGCCGGCGCTGCTCGAGATCGCGCGCGAGCGGACCCCGGGTGGCACCTTCCTCGAGGGCGAGATGGACGCGCTGCCGCTCCCCGACTCGCGGTTCGACGTCGTCACGTCGTGTCAACGGCTTTCAGTTCGCGCTTGATCCCGCGACGGCGTTCGCCGAGGCCGCGCGCGTTCTCGTCCCCGGTGGCCGGCTCGCGGCGGCCGTCTTTGCCGAGCCCGAGCGCAACGAGGGCACCACGTTCCATCTCGCGATGAAAGCGCTGGTCGGCGAGCCGGCGGACGATGGCTACATGCCCTACGCGCTGTCGTCACCGGGCGGGCTTGAGCACGCGCTTCAGGATGGCGCCGGGCTCCGGCCGACCAACGCCGGCGAGGTGCCGCTCTCCTGGACCTACCCCGACACTGAGACGACAGTGCGGGCGCTGCTCGCGTCCGCCGGCGGGGCGCGGGCGAGCCGTGTCGCCGGCGAACAACGAGTCCGTGAGTCGATCGAAGGCGCGCTTGAGCTTTTCCGGGATCCGACCGGTGGGGTGTCGATCCACAACGTGTTCCGCTACGTGATCGGCGTGAAGCCATGACGTCAAAATCGCGGCGATGTCACAGCCGCGGGCGAATCCGACAACTAGCGGCATATGAGGACAGCAGCGGCAACGTCCTGGGCGGCCTGCTCGGGCTACCCCGAACTGTTCGCGCAGGGCGCGCTGACGCTGGCGGCGTTGGCCGTCAGGACCCGCCGACCGTCTTATCGAGGTGCCAGGTCTTGCCGCCGTCTTTCGAGACGTACTGCCATGTGGCGCCGCCCGAGCCGTCGACAAACGCCACCAGGTGCCCAAGCGGGTTCTTGACCACCGCCACCGGAATGCCTTGTGTGAACAGTGCGCGGTACCAGTGCTTGCCGCCGTCTCCGGTGGTGTCGATCACCTGGCCGGTTCCCCACGCGAACACCTTGTTGCGCCCGCCGGCGCCGATATCGACGACCGCGAGCGGCGCCTGGGCGGCGTCGAGGTGAAGCGCGGGTCCGTCGGTCTTCCAGGTCTTGCCGCCGTCGGTGGTAGCGGCCGGATACTGGGCGCCTCCGGTGTCCACGAGCGCGAAGCCGTGCGTGGCATCGACGAACACGCGCTGCCCGAAGATCTTCGACCCGCTCACGGTGGTCCCGGGCGCCAGTGTGTGCGCGGGACGGATTATCAACGAGGCGGTAACGGTTTGTTGCGGTCCGGCAGCAAGAGCGACGGACGCGCCCGGGATCGCCGCGCCAAGGGCGACGGCACCCACGATTAGTTGTTTGCGCACGAAACCTCCGGTTGGACGAAGCCCCGCTGGGCAGCCTAGTGGAGCACGAGGCGGAGCGCGATAATCAGCAGGCCGAGGAGCGCGCCGAACAGCGTCTGGAGGACAAGCTCACGACCTGATTGCTTGGCCCGCACCCCGGCCGCGACTTCGAGCAGCATGACGACCACCGCCGCGGTGATCAGCGCGGTGATCACCGCCGTGTCGAGCGGCTCGCCGATGACCCAATCGATCAGCAGCGCCAGGAGCGGAATCGCCGCGCCGTACAGGATCGGGACCTGCACCGCCATGATTCGCGCGAGCGCCGAGAACTGTGCCGGTTCGCGCTCCTTCAGCCGTTCGGAGGTGAACTCGGCGTACGAGTGAGCGAGCCAGTAGACGAGCATCGTGATCACAACCGCTCCGACGGTCTCGGCGTACGTCTCGCTGCCCGCCGATTCGGCCGCCAGAAGTGCGCCCACCGTCATCAAGCCGTAGATCGCTGCGCTGAGGTCCGACAGCATCGCTAGGCGATCGGGGGCCGGCGCTCGTTCCAGGGGCGCTCGGCCTCGAGCTCGGCGGCGAGCGATAGGAGTGTGCGCTCGTCGTCCGCTCGTCCGACGAGCTGCACGGCGACCGGTAGCCCGTCGGCGGAAAACCCCGTGGGCACGGAGGCGGCCGGCTGACCGGTGATGTTCCACAGGATCGTGAACGGGACCCAGCCGGTCTCCCAGAAGTAGGTGGCGACGGCCCCCCGCCCTTCCATGACGCCTGCCGGCACCGCCGGCGCCGAGCTGACCGGCGTCAGGAGCACGTCGTGATCGGCGAACACCGCGCCGATCCGCTCGACCATGTGACCCTCGGCCTCGCGCAGGCGCTCGGTCATTCGGTCCGACACGAGCGCCCCCGGCCGGGCGAACGCACGCGTGCGCCGCTCGAGACGCTGCGGCCGCTCGACCTGGCCGACCAGATCGTAGATCGCGCGGAACATCAGCCCGAGGATCACCGGCGCGTCACGAACCCGCATGTCGATTTTCGCCGGGGCGAGCGTGTGGCCGAGCGAGCGGAGGAGATCGGCGGTCGAGTCGATCGCGCCGTTCACGTCGTCGGACAGCCGGCCGCGCGTTCCCACTGGAAAGTCCTTCATCACGCCGACGCGGAGACGTCCGGGACGTTCCCGCGTGGCCTGCTCGAATCCGCCCTCGCCGGCGAGCACGTCGAGCATCATCCCGGTGTCCGCCACGGAGCGAGTCAGCGAACCGAACGAGACCCAGTGAAAGCCATCGCTGTCGTGGGGAGCGCGCGGCACCCGGTCCCGTTGCGGCTTGAGCCCGAACACCCCGCAGCACGCAGCCGGAATGCGGATCGAGCCTGCTCCGTCGGCGCCGAGCGCGGCCGGCACCATCCCCGCGGCGACGACGGCCGCCGAGCCGCCACTCGAGCCGCCGGGCGTGCGCTCGGGGTCCCACGGATTGCGAGTCACTCCCCAGGTCACCGATTCGGTGAACGGCCACAGCCCGAGCTCGGGCATCTTGGTCTTTCCGACCACGATCGCCCCGGCGGCACGCACCCGGCGGACGACCTCGGCGTCGGCCGCCGCCCGCGTCACGATCGCCCCCGTCCCCTGGCTCGTGATCTCGCCGCCGATGTCGATCTCGTCCTTGACCGCGAGCGGGACGCCGAGCAGCGGCCGGCTCTCCCCCGCTCGTGTCCGCGCATCGGCCTGCTGCGCCTCCAGCAGCGCCCGTTCGGCGTAGACCGCGCCGAACGCGTTCAGGTCTCGGTCGAGGCGTTCGATCCGGCCCAGGGCCAGTTCGACCAGCTCACGAGCCGACACGTCGCCACGGCGTACCAGCTCCGCCTGGCCGGCAACACCCGCGAACGCGACATCGTCACCGAGCACCCGCGGATCCTACGGGCCCAGCCGGGCACTATGGAGTCGGTTCGCCCGGTCCCATCGAGGGGATCGACGCCTCGAGCCAGCGGTCGAGGGCGCGGCGACCGACCAGCGTGATCTCGCCGCTCGCGCTCAGCCAGTCGCGAACGCGTAGCTCGCGGACGATCCCAAGCGCGTCGCTCGGTCCGGGGCCCTCGCCCCTGGCGGTCAGCACATCCGTGCCAGGCTCGACCATCCAGCGCCCGGATTCGAGCGCGGCCAGGGCGATGCCCTGTTCGTCGGTCGGCATGTCGAGCGGATGCGGCGCTGCGCTCCGCAGCGGGTCCTCCCCGCCCTCGCTCCGGAACGGACGCTCGCCCGCGGGCGGGCGCCGCGGCGGCGTCGGCATCGTGAACGGGAACTCGTCCTCGAACTGCTCGGCGCGCGAGCGCAGCCAGCTACCTGCGCTCTCGACCCATTCGCGCGCGGCGCTGGCGTCGACACCGAACATCTGCGCGAACTCGTCGACGTCGATGTTGTCCACGGCACGCTCGACGGAGCGCCCGAGCTCCCGTGCGATCTCGCGCAACGTGTCTTCGAAGTTGTTGCCGCTCGGTTCGTCTTCCGACATGAGTACATGATGACACGCTCGGGCTCGATTCAATGGACGGCACCGTGAGTTGCGATTGGCTACTGGTCGACGGATCGAGCATGATCTTCCGCGCCTTCTACGGCGTGCCCGCGGGCGACCCCGGACCCGACGGGTTTCACCTGAACGCCGTCCGCGGGTTCCTCGAGCGGCTCGCCCGCCTGATCGCGCAGCGACGGCCGCGCCATCTCGCGGTCGCCGATGACGAGGATTGGCGGCCGGACTGGCGCGTCGACCTCATCCCAACGTACAAATCGCAGCGCGTGGCCGAGCCGGTCCCGCCGGGGCTCGAGCCGCAGCTATCGGTGATCCGCGACCTCATGGCGGCAATCGGCGTCGAAATGGTCGGGGTGGCCGACCACGAGGCCGAGGACGTGATCGCCACCTGGACTCGACTCGCGCCTGGGACGATCGAGATCGCCAGCGGCGACCGCGATCTGTTCGCCTTGGTCGAGACGCCGCGGGTCTCCGTCCTGTATCCGGAGAGGGCGGGGCTGGCCGTCATCGACGAGGACGAGGTGACGCGCCGGTACGACATCCCGGGTCGCCGATATGCCGACTTCGCGATCCTCCGAGGCGACCCCTCGGACGGGCTTCCCGGGCTGAGAGGCGTCGGTGCGGTCACCGCTGCCGGGATGATCCGCCGGCACGGCGACATCGCCGGAGTGCTCCGGGACCGCCAGCTCCGCGACTTCGACCGCGAGTACCTGGAGGCCGCGATGCGGGTGGTGCCGCCGGTCGACGATCTTCCCATCGAGCTTCCGGCCGGCCGGCGAGACTCCTATCCCGTGGATGAAGTGACGATGCGGGCGCTCGCGGAGCGCTATGGCGTGCGGGACGCCTGCACGCGGCTGGTGAACGCCATGCGCCGTCTCGGCTCAGCTCGCTGACGTCGGCACTACGGTCAGCACCAGCCGCGACTGCCGGGCCGCGTCGTGGTGCAGCGTGTTGCGAGCGATGATCCCTTCGGTCGCCGTGGTGTCGTCTCCGCCGGTACCGAGGTTCGCCGCGAACTTCGGATGGGCCGAGCCGGCGATCTCGACCCGGATGCGGTGACCGGGCAGGAAGCGCTGCGAGGTGTCCCACATCGGGATCTCGACCTCGTAGACGCGGCCGGCCTCGACGGGCAGCGCGCGGTCGTTGCCCTCGCGGTACCGCAGCCGCACCAGCCCGTCGCATAGCCGCTGCGCGAATCCGTTCGGGTGCAGGTCCAGGAGCTTCGCGGCGATGTCGGCGTCGGCCGCCGAGGTTGAGACGTGGGCGACGACGCGGACCGCTCCGATCACATCGAGCGGCGCGGTCAGCGGTTCGCTCGTGAATACGAGCACGTCACCGCGAGTCTCCACGCCCGCGTAGTCATCGGGTCCGCCGATCTGCGCCGATGACGCGCCCGTGATGAACGGCACCGGCCGGTGGGGATCGTGCAGCCACTCGTCGGTCGGCGAGCCGGCGGGCGGTGCGGTATCGACGAGCCGGCCGTTCCCGAACCGCGAAGTCGCGCCCCCGTCGCTGTCGAGGTACCAGATTCGCTCGGTGCAGCCGGGAGCCGGCCAGCCCGACAGGTCGAGCCACTCGTTGGCGCCCATCAGGAACACGCGCGCGGGCGGAACGGGTTCGTGGGGCGGACGACTGCGAACCATCTCGTCGAGGAAGCCGGTCATGAACCCATACAGGTCGATCACCGACTCGTTTCCGAAGTCGACCTCGCCGATCCGCCTGTCCGCGTTGACCTGGTGGCCCCACGGGCCCATGAGCAGGCGCTGGCCGGACCGGCCTGCGGCCGTCATCGCCGCAAAGTTCGCCGGCGTCCCAATCTCCTCGTCGTCATACCAGCCGGAGATGTGCAGGACCGGGACGTCGACTTCATCGATCCGATGCTGGTAGCGGAGCGGCTCCCACCAGGCGTCGAGCGTCGGATGGCGACATTCCTCCTTCCACAGTGCGGATTGGAAGCCCGCAGCCTCGTCCATCTCCACGAGCGGCCGGTGCGCGTACACCTCCATCCAGTCGACGGCTTCGGTGTACTGCACCGCCCGGCCGTCCGTCATCCGGTACCAGTGGACGTGCATCGGGCCGGGCACGCCGGTCGGGTTCTCGACGAACGGATCGGACGGGGTAACGAGCACGATCATCGCGCGCAACGCCGGCGGCTGGTGCAGCGCCGTCAGCCACTGGATCCTCCCGGGATAGCTGCCCCCGTACGTGGCCACCGCACCGTCGCACCAATCTTGTGCCGCCGCCCAGGCGATCACGTCGATGCCGTCAAGACCGTCGTTGCGGTAGGGGTCGAACTCCCCGTCCGAGTCCCCCGACCGCGCACGTCCACCCAGACCGCGGCGTATCCGGCCCGGGCGAATGCGTCGGCGCGCTCGGTGGCCCGATCTCCCCCGCGCCCATAGGGCGTGCGCATCACGACGGCCGGAGCCGGCCGCTCGTCCGGCAGCACCAGGTCGGCCGCGAGCGTGATCCCGTCCCGAAGAGGAACCCGGACGTTGAAGCGGCGAGTGAGCGGTTGCGCGATCGGTGGCGGCACTTTGGAAGGCCCTCAGCCGCACCCGGTGATGCCGCCGTCGAGCGGAATCACGGTGCCGGTCAGGTATGAGCCGCCTCTCGAGGCAAGGAACACGGTGAGGCCGGCGGCGTCGTCCGGCCGCCCGATCCGTCCGAGCGGAACCTGCCCCTCGACCTCGGCACGGCCCTCGGGGGAATCGAGCAGGAAGGCCATCATCTTGCTGGCGAACGGCCCGGGCGCGATCGCATTGACGGTGATGTGCTCTGGAGCAAGCCGCTTCGCGAGGTGGCGGGTGAGCATGTGCACACCGGCTTTGCTCGCGCTGTAGCTGTAGTTCTCGGCGAACGGGACACGAAGGCCATCGATCGAGCCGATGTTGATCACCCTCGCCGGGTCGTCAGCGCCGGCGGCCGCCCTGAGCGCCGGCAGCAGCCCGACGGTCAGGTGGAAGATGCCCTCGAGGTTCGTGTGGATGACCCGATCCCACCCCGACGGAGGAAATTCTTCAAGCGGTGCCCCCCACGTCGCTCCCGAGTTGTTCACGAGGATGTGGAGCGCATCGACGCGGCTCCGGACGTCTTCTGCGAGCTTTTTCGCGCCCTCGGGAGTCGAGAGATCCGCGGTGATCGCCTCGCACTCGCCGTCGCGTTGCAGCTCGGCCGCGGCAGCCTCTAGGTCAGAGGACTTGCGCGACGCGATCAGCACCTTCACGCCTGCCCGCACGAGTCCCCCGGCGATCATCAGTCCGATGCCGCGCCCGCCGCCGGTCACGAGCGCGGTCTTACCGGCCACGTCGAACAGGTCGTCGGTCGATGATGCTCGGTCTGACACCGGCCGCATCCTATGCGCGCGCGCAATCGGTCTGCCTCCCCCCGGCTAAAGGACGCGGCCGCGGAGGCCGATCATCGAATTGTTCGGGATGCCTGGACGGTCGTCCCCACCGTCAATAAGCCCAGCGCCTTGCGACGACTCAAGCACAATCAACGAGTAGAGATCCACATCGACAGCGACGATCACGTCGTCGCCTGCCGCGTCGCCGCCGTTCAGGGAAGCGTCGCCACCCTGCAGCGGATTACCGACCTTCCGGCGGAGGTGCTCGAGAAGTTCACCCCGGGAGCACTCGGATATCTCCTATTCGAGCACCATGGCGCGAAGACCGCGCTCAAGGGGATCGCGACCGCCGGCCAGGACGAGCAGGCATCGCTCGCCTTCGTCGTGATTGACGGTGTCCAGCTTCCCGAGCGCCGCGCCGCCGAGCGGGTGAGGCTCGGGGCGCTTGCCCGGATCTCGGCGGATTGCGACAGCGGCGCGGGCGACGGCGGCGAGGGCAATAGCGGCGAGGGCAACAGCGGCGAGCGTGTCGAGGCCACGGCCGCCAATGTGAGCATCGGTGGCGTCCTGATCGAACGTCCAGCCGGGCTCGGCGACGGCCCCGACTTCCGGCTCGAGCTCTCCCTCGACCAGGATCCAGAGCCGATCCGTTGTCGCGCCACCGTCGTCCGCGCGACGCCGACGCACGTCGCGTTGAGGTTCGTCGACATCGCGGACACCGACCGAATCCGGCTCGCCGGCCTGATCCAGGAGCGGACGCTCAGCGTCGCCTAGCGGGGCGCTCTCCGTCACCGCACCGTTCGGCGGTCAGCGTCGCCTACTGCGCGCCGGCGCCCCCTCGTCCTCCGCCACTTCAGACTCGCTGCTCAACGGCTCGATGTCCGCGGGCGCCGGCGGCCGCCTCTTGCGCTCGTATGGCAGGCGCCCGGCACGCCGCGCCTGGTCGGTGAGCAGGAACTCGATCTGGGCGTTGATGCTCCGCAGATCGTCCGCGGCCCACCGCCGGAGGGCGTCGAACAGCTGTGGGTCGAGTCGGAGGAGGAAGCGCTTGCTCTCAGGCATGCCCGCCCACGATCACGTGTAGAGGGTCCCGGTGTTGATCACCGGCGTCGGGGAGTGGTCGCCCGACAGCACGACCATCAAATTGGACACCATCGTCGCCTTGCGCTCGGGGTCGAGCTCGACGAGGTCCGAGTCCGCCAGCTGTGCCAGTGCCATCTGAACCAGACCAACGGCCCCGCTGACCATCGTCTTCCGGGCGGCCAGGATCGCCTCGGCCTGCTGGCGGCGCAACATCACCTCGGCGATCTCGGGCGCGTACGCGAGGTGGGTCAGGCGCGTTTCGAGGACCTCGATTCCGGCCGTCTGCAAGCGCGTCTGAAGCTCGGTCTGGAGGCTCTCGCGAACCTCCTCCGCGTTGCCCCGGAGCGAGACCGTGTCGCGCCCGGCGTAGTCGTCGTACGGATACTGGTTGGCGAGGTGACGGAGCGCGGTCTCGCTCTGCACGGTGACGAACTGGACGAAATCCTCGACGTCGAACACCGCCTTGGCCGTGTCGGTGACCCGCCACACCACGACCCCCGCGATCTCAATCGGATTGCCGCTGGCGTCGTTGACCTTGATCCGCTCGCTCTGGAAGTTCCGGACGCGCAGCGAGATCGTTTCGCGCCAGATCACCGTGAACGGATTGACCCACCACAACCGAGCCTCGGTGAGCGTGCCGGCGTACTGGCCGAACAGGATCAACACCCGCGACTCGTTGGGCTGGATCACGACGAGCCCGGGGGCAAGGAGCACGACCGCCGCCGCGATCACGCCGGCAACGACCCTGAACCACGCGGCGTAGCCGCCCGCGCCGACGGCGATGACTGCGGCAATCACCCCGACCACAACTGCCGCGACCGCGAGGCCCGGCGGGCAGGCGAACGCTTCCGCCGGGCGCTGCTGGTGGGGCTCGCGCGGCGAGAAGGCTCCGGTCTGAAGCGCCGTGCCCTCGTCGTGCGCCGGTGATATCACGCCTATATTGTTACACGATGCTCGGATGTGATATCAAGTCGACGTAATCGAGCGCAGCCGGAACGTCTTGGCGTCGATGACGAACGTGGCACGAGCGCCGTTCGAGTCCTCCCCGGAGATCGCCCAGCCGCCTTGCGAGCGGACCGGCGCCCCGACGGGGGCCATCGACGAAGCCGGCGGGAACTCCGCCCCACGGCCCGTCAGCGACAGCACGTTGGACGCGGCGAGCGGCCGCCAGCACGTCGTTCCCAGCTCGCGCGCGTACGTAGGCGACCCGGCGGGCGCTGAGTGCAGATCCCCGGGCCGGACGGCTATCCAGCGTTATGCCTCGTACGAGCCGGGAGTCCAGGCGCGGGTGCTCACGCCGATCGCGTTCCAGGCGTTGATCGCGACGATCAGGCTGACGAGCGCCGCGATCTCGTCCTCGGTGAGGTGGCGAGCGACGGCCTCGTAAGCCTCGGTCGGGACGTGATCGTCGGCCAGCAGCGTGACCGCCTCGGTGAACGCCAGCGCCGCGCGTTCGCGGTCGGTGTAGAACGGCGTCTCCCGCCACGCGCTCAGCGCGTAAAGGCGCTGCTCGCTCTCGCCGGTGGCACGAGCGTCCTTCGTGTGCATGTCGATGCAGTACGCGCAGCCGTTGATCTGCGCGGCCCGGATTCGCACGAGCTCGCGCAGCAACTGGTCGAACTCGCCCGCCGACCGGCTCGTCGGCCTCCACCCTGCGGGCCAGGAGCACGACCACCGGCCGTGTAAAACGTCACAAACCACACTTCCCGCGAGCTGCTTTGGCCACATAAGCATGCGGGCGATGCTTATCTGCGCTTGGTCGCCAGCAGGTGGGGAGCTTTGCTGCGTTATTCATAGTCGCTCCGCCCCGCCACATCCAGCGCCGCCGGCCGTCGCCACGCCGAAACCACCGCGCGCTGGCTCTCCATGCCGACGATCGCCACGTCGGCGATCATCCCCCCATGCGCAATGCCGATGTGATCGTCGTGGGACTGGGCGCGATGGGCAGCGCCGCGTGTTACCACCTGGCCGCGCGCGGCGTCGACGTGATCGGAATCGACCAGTACGCGCCGCCGCACCCGTGGGGTTCGACTCATGGTGACACCAGGGTCACCCGGCTCGCGATCGGCGAGGGCAGGGAGTACGTCCCGCTGGTGCGCCGCTCGCACGAGCTGTGGCGAGAGATCGAGCGCGCTACCGGGACCGACCTCCTGACGCAAGCTGGGGTCGTGGTCCTCGCCAGGCCGCCGAGCGAGTTTCTCGACGAGACTCGTGCGTCGGCGGTGAGCTACGGGATCGAGCACGAGGATCTCACCAACGCTCAGCTCCGGGAACGCTTCCCGATGTTCAAGGTCGACGACGAGGTCGTCGCGTACTACGAGCCCGAGGCGGGTTACCTGCGGCCGGAGGCGGGGGTCGCCGCGCAGCTCGAACTCGCGCGCCGCGCCGGCGCAGATCTCAGGTGCAACGAGCGCGTCGCGAGCTGGGCACCGGCCCAAACCGGGGTGACCTTAAGGACCGACAAAGCCAGCTATAGCTCGGAGCAGCTGCTTCTGTGTGCCGGCGCGTGGATCGGCGATCTGTTCCCCGAGGGGCGAGACATGTTCGCGGTCTACCGTCAGCTCCTCTACTGGTTCCCGATCCGCGAGGGATACGACCAGTTACGCGACATGCCGGCGTTCGTATGGGACGTCGCGGGACAGCAGGAGGGGTTCGTCCACCTCGACGGGTTCTACGGACTCCCCGCGGTCGACGGCCCACAGGGCGGCCTGAAGGTGGCGGCGGAGGTGTACGAGCGGACGACGACGCCCGACGGCCGCCAGCATCCGGCGACCCGCGCGGAGATCGATCGCATGTACGAGCTGTGCATCGCGCATCTCCCCTGGCTCGGGCCGGAGCCGCTGCGGACCGTGTCGTGCCTGTACACGAGCACGCGCGGCAGCCGGTTTGTGATCGACCGCCACCCGGCGCACGACTCGGTCCTGATCGTGTCCGCGTGTTCGGGGCACGGGTTCAAGCACTCGCCGGCGATCGGCGAGGCCGTCGCGCAGTGGCTGACCGGCGACGAGCCGGACATCGACCTGAGCGCGTTCAGCGTCATGCACGTTCGCCGATAGGTCGTACACACGCCGCTCGCACACCTGCCGACACCTCTCCTCAGCGGCCCGATCGCGTTGTACGCTGGGCGTACGGTGGGACGTGGGGTCACAGAGGTGGGGTCATGGACGGAGACGGCGACGTAGACGAGGGACCAAGGGAGAGCGCCGGGGAGGACGCGGCGCTCGATCCGCTGCTGGTCGCGCCGGCGGCGGTGCTCGAGGGATTGCCCGATGCGGTCGTGGCGGCCGCCCCAGACGGTCGCATCGTGTTCGTGAACGTGGTCGCCGAGGAGCTGTTTGGTTACCCGCGGCGCGAACTCCTTGGCCAACCGGTGCAGACGCTCTGGCCCGAGCGCGTACGCGGCCGTTACACGCGCAACATGCAGCTGTACTTCGCCACGGAGCACCCGATGCGGTTCTCGATCGCCGCGTGGGGGTTGCGTCGAGACGGCTCGGAGTTCATCGGGCAGATGAGCTGGGGGATCGTGGAGACCAACGCCGGCTCGCTACTGCTCGCGGTCGGACGCGACATCTCCGATCAGCGCGCCGCCGAGGCGCGGCTGCGCGCGGTGGCGGCGATGGGCGAACGCGCGCTCGCGGGCGCCGACCCGGTTGACCTGGCCAATGAGGCCATCGAGCAGCTCCGAAACCTGCTGCCCGTGATCGCGGCGGAGGTCCGGCTCGCTGACGGGTCCGCACTGGCGACGTTCGGCCCGGTCACCGAGTTGGGCATGCATCTCACGATCGGCGCCGGCGGTGAGCTGTTCGTCGCGCCCGAGCGCGGCTTTTCCGAGGAGGAGCTGAGCTTCGTCCGGGCGGTCGCCCATACGCTCGCGAGCGGCCTCGCGCGGCTCCGCGACGAGGAGCGCATGCGTCACGATGCCGTGCACGATCCACTGACCGGACTCGCGAACCGAACGCTGTTGCGCGACCGGCTGGAACACGCGCTCGCCCGCTCCGAACGCGACCGCGGCGACACGGCGGTGCTGTTCGTCGATCTCGACAACTTCAAGCAGGTCAACGACGCTCACGGGCATGCCGCGGGTGATTCGGCACTGGTGGAGCTGAGCCGGCGGCTGCAGACCGCCGTCCGCCCGGGCGACACGATCGCGCGGATCGGGGGCGACGAGTTCGTCGCCCTGTGCGAGCACGTCGACGTGGAGTCTGCGCTCGCGGTCGGCCAGCGCCTGCTCGAGGCCATCCGTCTCCCCTTCACCGCCGGCGGGGCCGAGCACGTGTTGTCGGCCAGCATCGGAATCGCGCTCGGACACACCGACCCGGACGTGCTCCTCGCCAACGCCGACGCCGCTACCTACCGTGCCAAGGCGGCCGGTCGGGGACGCATCGAGCTGTTTCGCTGAGCTCACGATCTACCGGTCATCCGCGCCTCTGGCGACCTTCTCGCCGGCGCGAAACTCGTTCAGTCTCTGTTCGTATCGGTCGACGGCGACGTCGTATGCGACGTTGCCGAGCAGCAGTCGGAACGGCGGATATTCCCGGCCGAGAGTGTCGAGCAGCGCCTGCGCGGCGAGGTCGGGGTTGCCCGGTTGTGATCCGTTGTTCTCCTCCTGCTGGGATGCGCGGCGCTGGGCGATCAGGTCGATCTGCTCGTACGCATTGATGGGCTCGGCTCGGTCCATCGAGGAGCCCGCCCAATCTGTACGGAAAGCGCTCGGCTCCACCATCAGGACCTTGATTCCGAAAGGCTCGACCTCCTGGCGTAGCGTCTCCGAGAAACCCTCAAGAGCCCATTTGCTCGCGTGGTAGATGCCTGTAAGCGGAAACGCCGCCAGCCCACCGATCGAGGACACTTGGACGATCCACCCTGAGCCCTGCTCACGCAGGATGGGCAGCGCGGCCTGCGTCACCCAGAGCGCTCCAAACAGGTTGACCTCGATCTGCCTCCGAGCCTGCTCCTCCGTGAGCTCCTCGATGGCGCCCGAGACCCCGTAACCCGCGTTGTTGACGACAACGTCCAACCGCCCGTAGCGGTCGCGAGCCTGTCGAACAGCGGTGAAGGCGGCGTCGCGGTCGGTGACATCCAGCTCGATGGGCAGCACGGCGTCGCCGTGCTCGGCCACGAGGTCGTCGAGGGAGGAGGTGTCGCGCGCCGTGGCGGCAACGCGGTCGCGCGCCGCGAGGGCGGCCCGGGCGAACGCACGACCGAAACCGCGCGACGCGCCAGTGATGAACCAGGTGCGATTTGACATGCGGCTTCCCTACCCGGAACGCGGCGGCCATACCTCACTCCGTCCAGTCGGTGCACGGCTGGCCGGGAAGCCGCCTGGACTACCGAGACGTTGTCCCGCTGCTGAGCGATGCGGCCGACGTTGTCGCGCCGGACCTTCGTGGTTTTGGTGAGTCAGACAAGCATCGGGCGCCGCCGGCGGAGGCCTACTCGGCCGACGCTCAAGCGCGAAGTGTCGTGGCGCTGATCGACGAACTCGGCTTGGCACCCGCGGTGATCGCGGACTATGACATTGGCAGCCGCGTCGCGCAAACTGTCGCACGGCTTTTCCCCGAGCGTGTGCGGGCGCTCGTTCTCTCGCCGCCTCTGCCCGGCGCCGGCGATCGCGTTCTCACGCCGCAGGCCCAGAGGGAGTTCTGGTACCAGGCGTTTCACCAATTGAAGTTGGTCGAGGAGATCATCGATGGTCACACGCCGGCGGTCCGCTCTTATCTCGGGCATTTCTGGTCGCACTGGTCTGGGCCGTCGTTTGAGCAGCCTGCGGCTGGGCTCGATCGCCTCGCCCATCTCTACGGTGTAACCACATGACCGGCTGCTAGGTATAGTTTTGCCCTCGCTGGGAGCTGGGCAGCGTTCATTGTGGGGCGACCAGGGGAGGGGTTTGATGTCACTTGAGCGGTTTGGCGTGCGGTTTCGTATCGGGGGGCGTCCAGGTTTGTTCCGCGACGCGGTTCGTCTTGCCGGCCTAGTCGCGGCGACCACGGCTGTCTTGGCCACGATTCCCGCCTCCTCGTGGGGAGGTACCGCGAACGCGGGGCTGCCCGGTGCGTCGAAGACCAACCCGCTGGCCGGCGTGCAGTGGGGGATCTATCGCGGTCCGATCGACGGGGTCTATCCGGCCTATCAGTCCGCCCGCGGTCGCAATAGGCGATTGATGGCGAAGATCGCCCTGCAACCTCTGACCATATGGACCGGGGCGTGGTATCCGGTCAACTACGCCCAGACGGTGGCCCGTCAGATCGTCCAGGATACGACCGGCGGCAACGCCAACTTGCTGAGCCAGATCGCCGTTTTTAGGCTGGATCCGTGGGAGGTCTGCCATGGATCATGGAGTACCGGCGATCAGGTCAGCTACCGCGCGTGGATCAGCCAGTTCGCGGCGGGGATCGGGAGGTCGCGCGTGGCGCTGATCCTCCAGCCGGATCTCCCGTTTGCGTTGTGCGCGGGCTCGTCAGTGCCGACGCAGTTGGTGGCCTACGCCGCTCGTAAGTTCACCGCCCTTCGCCATACAACGGTGTACATCGACGTCGGTGCCGCTGAATGGGCGTCGGTCGGACAAGCCGTCTCGCTGCTCGAGCAAGCCGGCATTCAACACGTGCGTGGGTTCGCGTTGGACGTCACCCAGTACGGCAGCACGGCGGCCGAACTCGAGTACGGCGCGGCGATCGCGCGGGCGCTCGGCGCCGCCGGAATTCGCAACAAGCACTTCGTGATCAATACCGACGAGAACGGGGCCCCCTTCTTCGCGGGCCAGTACCCAGGCAACGCGAATGAAGCGCGCACATGCACCAGCCCTCACGACGGCCTGTGCGTCACGCTCGGGGTTCCACCCACCACCGATGTCGCCAATCCGCGCTGGGGTCTCGGCGCCGCCGACCGCGCCATCGCACGCGAGGATGCCGATGCCTACCTCTGGGCTGGACGACCATGGGTCGATAACAACAGCGGTGCCTTCGTCTTCTCGCGCGCGCTCCAGCTCGCAGCATCGACGCCCTTCTGACATGCGGCAATGTCCGAAGGCAGTCCCGTTGCCCAGCCTCAGGTTCGTGCGTCGTAAGACGTGTCACACACCGCGGCGTGCGGGCGGGTGATCGCGATCGTCGTACACCACGTGTTCGCGAACGACGCGGTTTCGACGGTCAGCCCACATAGTCATCCAGAACAGCGAGAGGATGAATCCCACCGCGCCGACGATCATCAGGATCACGCCGACAGTGTGGATGTTGAAGCCGCTCGTAGTGACGTTCACGGCGAAGCGCAATACGGCCCCGACCGCGATCAGAAAGAGCGAGGTGCCCAAGGTCATCGCGAAGCCTCCATGTTCGATTTCTTGCGTGGCAGGGCTTCCCGGAATAAGGGCGACGCAAACGGTCCCTAGCGACGCGGGGACGTTGACATGCACGTGTCGATTGCCATGCCCGTCAGGCGTGGACAGGTGCTCGCCGGCGCTGAGAGTCAGCCCGCCAGTACGTCGTGGACGAACCGGACGCACATCGTCCCGTCGCCGACTGCGCCGGCCACGCGATTTGCGGCCCCGGCGCGGACATCGCCGGCCGCGAACACGCCGGGCCGGGTCGTCTCGAGGAGATGTGGCTCGCGTTCCGACACGGGCCAACTCAGGTGCCCTTCGTAGCCCGCTGCGCCAGGCCCGCACAGGATGTACCCCGCGCTGTCGACCGGGAGGATGCCCGTGATCGCTTCCGTGCACGGATCGGCGCCGATCATGACGAACACGGCCGTTGCCGGCACGTCCTGCGTGCTCCCGTCGCGCCGGTCGGCAAGTGTCGCCGATTCAACCGTGGCCGAACCGCGGACGGCCACGACCTCGGTATCGGTCATGAGCTCGATTCGCGGCGAGCGCTTGAGGCGGTCGAGCAGGTAGCTCGACATCGTCGATTTCAGCGTCGGGCCCCGCACCACGACTCGTACGCTGCGGGCCCTCGTAGCGAGGTGCGCCGCCGCCTGTCCGGCGGAGTTCCCCCCGCCGACGACGATCACGTCCTGGTCGCGGGCGCGCTCGGCATCGCCCGCCATCGCCCAGTGGTACACCCCGGCACCGCGGAAGCGATCGACGCCGTCAGCCTGGAGCTCACGCCACCGGGCGCCCGTCGCGACCACGACCGAACGAGCGAGTACGTACTGGCCGTCGTCGAGATCCACCCGCAGAAGGCCGTCCGGCCCGTCGGCCAGTTCGACCGCCCGGTGGAAGCTCGACAGGACCGCGCCGAAACGGCGGGCCTGAAGCGTCGCCGCTCGTGTCAGCTCGGTCCCCCGGATCCCCGTTGGGAAGCCGAGGTAGTTTTCGATGCGGGTGCTTGTCCCGGCCTGACCCCCGGGCGCCCAAGCCTCGGCCACCAGAGTCCGCAAACCCTCCGACCCACCATAGACCGACGCGGCGAGGCCAGCGGGTCCGGCCCCGAGAACGACCAGGTCGAAACGTTCCCCGTCAACGTCGGCGCGCAGGCGAAGCGAGCGGGCAACCTGCGCCGCCGAGGGGTTGCGCATCACCTCGGTGGCGTAGACCAGCACTGGAGTCTCGGAGCGCGGGATACCGAGCCACTCGAGCATCGCGGCGCTCTCGCCGTCCGTGTCGGCGTCGTACCAGCGCACAGGCAGCAGATTGCGCTCGAGGAGGTCCCGAACCTCGAACGCCCGCCGAGAGTTGCGAGGCGCGATCAACCGCATGACCCCGTGCCCCTCGGCCTCGTGCCACGCCCGCCGGGCCAGCAGCGTCGCGAACACCTGCTCGCCGAATTCCGGCCAACGAGCGACCATCGCCCGCAAACCTCCCCGGTCGAACACGATCACGTCGGTTGGCTCGACCGCAACGCACGCGCTGATCGTGGGCTCGCCGGTGAATGCCGCGATGTCCCCGATATACGTCCGACTGTCCGCCTGCGCCACGTACACATCCTTGCCGGGCTTTCGTTCGATGAACTCAACCAGGCCGTGCTCGATCACGTAGAACGGCGCATCCCGCTCGGCGTGCTCATAGAGCACCTCCCCCGGCTCGAACCGGCGCCGCGTTCCTCGCTTGGCCAGCCACTCGAGCTTCGCGTCCGAGAGGCGTGGGAACAGCACCTCGTCAGCCAGGTCAGGGAATCGCTCGCTTCGAACCACCTGTGTCGTTGCCACACATCCAGGCTACCTGGTGGCGGCGAGGCGCGTAAGAGCGGCTTTCGTGGCCGCGCAGGTTCGAACGGTTACCGCTGAGGATTGCCGTCCGCAGAGGGGACTGTCTCAAAGTCCCCCGTCCCCTCTCCCGGCCGTCCCGCAATTCCGATCGGCGTCATCTGCCCGGCGTGCGGTGGCGCAGCGGGTAGGTGCACTGTGACGCGGAGCCCGCCACCGGTCCGGGGGGTGAGGGTGAGAGTTCCGTCGTGTGCTTGGGTGATGCTGTTCACGATTGCCAGGCCGAGGCCAACACCTGCGTGGTCGCTGCGTCTGCGCTTGGTGCCGCGCTGAAACGGCTCGTCGAGCGTGGCGACAAGCTGTGGGGTGAGGTTCTCGCCAGTGTTCTCGACGGTCAGCACCACAGTCTTGGGGTGAACACTGGTTGTCACCCACACGGTGCCCTCGTCGGGCAGGTTGTGGACGATCGCGTTGTGCACAAGGTTTGTAGCCATCTGCAGGAGGAGCGCGTGTGAGCCAATGGTCGGGGTCGTGTCGCCGGAGGTTGCGATGGTGACGCCGCGTTTTTCTGCGAGCGGGAGGAGGGTTTCGGTCGCTTCTTCGGCGATGAGCGACAGGTCGTTGTGTTCTGAGGTGAACGACTTCTGGTCGACGCGGCTCAGCAGCAGCAGTGCTTCGGTGAGGTCGATCGCTCGCGTGTTGACGGCGTGGAGGCGGTCGACGAGTTCGCCGTTGGCGCGGGTCGGATCGTTGCGGGCAACGTCGAGAAGTGTCTGGGTGATCGCGAGCGGGGTGCGCAGTTCGTGGGAGGCGTTGGCAGCGAATCTCTGCTGTTCGACGCTGTGCGCTTCGAGTCGCGCGAGCATGGTGTCGAACGCATCGGCGAGCTCGCGGAACTCGTCTTTGCGGCCTTCCAGGTCGATCCTGTGGGAGAGCGATCCGGCTGCGGCTGTGCGCGTGGCCTCCGTGATACGGGTCAGGGGGGCGAGCATCCGGCCGGCGAGCAGCCACCCTCCCACGAGACCGAACGCCAGCAGGAACGCCAACACTGCGGCTGCCCTCGGAGCGAAAACGTGCAGGAGGTTGGACCGGACGGGAAAAACATGAAGCGGGAGGCCAGTTGAGCCGGGGACGATGAGCGCCTGGTCGGGGACGTAACGCAAGAGGAACACCCATACGGCGGCGAGCAGCAAGGCGCCCGCGAGCATCAGGAAGCCGGCGTAGCTGAGGGTGAGTTTGAGGCGAACGCTCAAACCAGGGGATCTATCCACGGGGTTCTCCCTCGGGTCCGGGGTCTGGCCGAGTGTCGATGCGATACCCGGAGCCGGCCACCGTGGCGATGATCCAGGGATCGCCAAGGCGTTTGCGCAGTGCCGAGACCGTGATCCGCACCGCATTGGTGAACGGATCTGCGTTCCTGTCCCACGCTCGCTCTAAGAGTTCTTCGGCGCTGACGATGCCGCCCTCGGCAGCGACGAGGACCTCGAGTACGGCGAACTGTTTGCGGGTGAGTGCGACGTAGCGGCCGTCGCGATAGACCTCGCGGCGGAACGGATCCAGACGCAGACCGGCGATCTCCCGCACCGGCGGCCGGTGGTGGCCGCGGCGGCGGTCGAGCGCTCGGAGACGGAGCACGAGCTCTTGGAGTGCGAACGGCTTGGTGAGGTAGTCGTCGGCGCCGAGTCCAAACCCGGACGCCTTGTCGTCGAGCCGGTCGGCCGCGGTGAGCATCAGGATCGGCATACCACTGCCGGAGTCGACGACGCGTTTGGCGATCTCGTCGCCGGAGGGCCCAGGGATGTCGCGGTCCAGCACAGCGATGTCGTAGGCGTTGACGCTCATCAGTTCCAGGGCGGTGTCGCCGTCACCGGCGATGTCGGCGACGATCGCCTCCAGGCGTAAGCCGTCACGGATGGCCTCGGCCATATAGGGCTCGTCCTCGACGATCAACACCCGCATGCCCTCGGATGCTGCCAGCCCGAACATATCGCCGGCGTATCGAAAAAGGCGTACGTCCTGGGAACACCCGGCTGCCTTGACTGGAAGGCGTGGCCTACAGCCAACCCGCACGAACCGGCGCCCGTCCACCGCGGGCCGCCGTGCACGGGCGGCGTCGCCGCCGTGTGCTGCTCAGCGCGGTACTCGCTCTAATCTTCGCCGCCGCGGCGTTATCGGCCGCCGGCCAGCTGCGCAGCGACAAGGCGAGCATGCGGGGGAACGACCCAACCTACGTGTCGGGGATCAGGTGGCCGCTGCGCGGACAGGGAGCGTTTGTGCTGGGGAGCGGCCGGCCGGCGGCGAGCTCGGACGAGCAGCCGGTTGCGATCGCCAGCCTGGCAAAGGTGATGACGGCCTACCTGACCCTGGAGCGCTACCCGCTGAGCGGCGCACAGGACGGGTTCACGATCACTATCACTGCGGCCCAGGCGCAGGCCGTGGCCCAGGACGCAAGGCAGGGCCAGTCGGTCGTGCCGGTGCAGGCCGGTGAGCACCTGACCGAGCGCCAGCTGCTGGAGGCGCTGCTGATCCCGTCGGGCAACAACGTCGCCCAGTTGCTCGCCGCCCAGGTATCGGGCAGCCAGACCCGCTTTGTCGCTGAGATGAACGCCGAGGCTCGCGCGCTCGGGCTGGAGCACACGATCTACACCGATCCGACCGGGTTCGACCCGAGCACCGTTTCCACCGCCGCCGACCAACTGCGCGTCTTCCGGCAGACGATGCGCTTCCCGGCCTTCCGCGAGATTGTCTCGATGCCCAGCGTGACGCTGCCGGTCGCCGGCACGCTCACGAACTACGACCCGCTGATCGCCCAGGGCTATGCCGGCAAGACCGGGTCGGACTCCGCGGCGAGGGGGTGTCTGGCGTTCTTCACATCCGTGACGGTCGCCGGGCGCCGGACGACCGCGGTCGGAGTGGTGCTGGGACAGGGGGCGGGCAGCGACACGTCGGCGCTCCTCGCCGCCGCCGGGCAGGCCGCCGAGCAGCTGGTCGAGTCCTTCGCCCCGGCGATAGGCAGGAGGACGATCCCCCTACCCGCTGCGACGGGTGGCCCAGGGGAACTCGCGGGTCGCCATCGCCGCCCGCTGCCACCCGCTCCTGGTCCCCCCTCGGCACAGCCTTGATGTCAGCGAGATCACAACCCGCACGCGAGGTGCCCCGGATTCAAATTCGGCCACCTTCTGGCCGAAACTTCGCCCCGCTTGCCAGTGGCTCCGGCCTGAGTGACCCGAGTGACCAAGGGATATTTGACCATGTCCAAGTCGAAATGGCGATTTCAGCAAGGATTGGACACTGCTTTTTTATTTTCCCTTGACAGAAGCAAGCACAGAGAGATAATCCCCGCCGAGGAGGGGCCGTCGGTCTCTCCGCACAGTTCCGAGTGCGCCACCGAGCAAAGGGCATGTCTGCCCCCGAGCGCCTTATTACACCCTCAGCACCCCCACGCGAACCGCGGCAGAGGGCGCCCCCAGCGGTGGATCGATCCGTCACCTCCAGGTAACTCGATTTTCAACGCGAGGGAGTCAAGCGTGCGACGTATTTACGCAGTTCTTGGTGCTGCCGTAGCAGTGGCGGCCGCGGTCGCTGTCATCGGCGTAACCAGCGGAACCGCAGCTTCCAGGGCGGTCTACATGGACCAGAGCGCATCAATTCCGGCGCGTGTCCATGACCTTCTGGCCCGGATGACACTTAAGGAGAAGGTCGGCCAGATGGACCAGGCCGTGGTCGGATTGCTGCGGGACAAGACCAATCCGGCGAGTGGTGTCTGCAACGGTGATAACACATCGCAGCCGCAGCCGAACTGCCTGCAGCAGGTGCTGGTTACAGACGCCACCGGCTCGGTCCTGTCGGGTGGAACCGACAATCCGCCCGGTAACACGGGGACGGACTGGGCGAACCTGTACAACACGATCCAGAACTACGCAATCTTCCACTCGCGGCTGCACATCCCGATCATCTACGGCGTCGATGCGGTCCACGGCTTCGGTCATCCGACGGCCGCGACGTTGTTCCCCCAGTCGATCGGGATGGGAGCGACCTGGGACACGCAACTGGCGAAGCAAGCCGGACAGGCCACTCGCGATCAGGTCTGCAGCGTAGGCACGAATTGGGTCTTCGCTCCGGTTCAGGATGTGGCGCGGGACAACCGCTGGGGTCGCACCTACGAGACGTGGGGAGAAGAGCCCGCGCTCTCGGGCGCGATGGGCGGGGCCAACATCAGCGGAATGCAGAGCGGGACGTGCCCGACCGACCGCGGCCTCAAGGTCGCATCGACGGTCAAGCATTTCGCCGCCTACTCGGAGTCGATAAACGGCCACGACCGCGTCGAAGAGCAGATTCCGATCCGTTATCTGCAGGATCTCTTCCTGCCGTCGTATGCGGGCGGGATCAACGCGGGTGCGGACACCGTTATGGTCAACTCCGGTTCGATCAACGGCATTCCCGCCACGGCATCGCACTTCCTGCTGACCACCGAGCTGCGCCAGCGGCTGGGTTTCACAGGCGTGGTGATCAGCGACTACAACGACGTCTTCGCGCTGCAGACGACGTACCACATCGCTCCCGATCTCGAGACCGCGGCGGCCGAAGCGGTCAACGCCGGCGTGGACATCGCGATGAATGCGATCTCTACCACCACCTACGACGCCGCGCTGATCGCAGCCGTCCATGACGGGCTGGTCCCGATGTGGAGGATCAATCAGGCGGTGACGAGGATCCTGACGCTGAAGTTCAAGCTCGGCCTGTTCGACCACCCATACGTCGACGCGACCAAGGCCAATGACGCGATCAGCGGCAACGTGGCCCTTGACCGCCAGGCCGCCGACGAGTCGATGACCCTGCTGCGCAACGAGAACGGCACGCTGCCGCTCTCGACGAGCAGCCATGTAACGGTCGTCGGCCCGAACGCGGACTCGATTCCCGACACGCTTGGCGGCTGGAGCGTCAGCTGGCAGGGCGTGTTCGACAACAACAAGCAAGCGTGCTGCGGCGGACCGCAGGACCAGATACCAATGCAAACGGTGACGGTCTGGAAGGGCATCCAGGCAGCCGACGCGAACGCAACGCTCGCTTCCGACCAGACCAGTGCGGTAGCCGCAGCCGGCAGCACGGATGCCTATGTCGCGGTGGTCGGCGAGACCAGGCCCTATGCCGAGGGGCTGGGCGACGACCCGGCACCGCAGTTGGATGCCAGCCAGAAGGCGCTGATCGCGGCGCTGAAGGCCACGGGCAAGCCGGTGATCGTGGTCGTCGTGGCCGGCCGTCCGATCGGGCTCGGTCCCGACGCCGAGTCCGCGAACGCGATCCTGATGGCGTGGCAGGGAAGTACGGAAACGGGTGCCGGAGCTGCCGATGTGCTGTTCGGCAAGTACGACCCCAGCGGCAAGCTCCCGATCACGTGGCCGAGTGACGCCACGCCGCCCGGCCTCGATCTGTCCAGCTTCAACACGGGCGCACCGTCTCCGCTAGGGGACGAGCCGAAGTTCTTCGACCAGTTCCCGGGAACGAACTCCGGTAACGGGTCGGGCTACAACCCGCTCTTCCCGTTCGCGTTCGGCCTCTCGTACACGTCGTTCTCGACCAGTGGCTTGTCGATCGCCGGTCCGGCAGCGGGGACCGTCATCGCATCGTTCACGGTGAAGAACACGGGCAATCGCGAGGGCGTGGACATCGTTCCGGTGTACGTGAAGCGTTCGGTGAACACCGGCGAGGTCCTCACGCCAACAAGCGGGAACCTCGTTGGCTGGGCCCGCGTGGACTTGGCGGCCGGAGCTTCGCAGCAGGTCTCTGTCGGCTTCCGGGTCTCGCAGCTCGCGGTGACTCCGGCAGACATCAACGGAGACGGGCCGCGGCAGGTGCAGTCCGGTGACTACCAGGTCGTGCTGGACCCGAATGGCACGGGTCCGACGTTCACCATCCATTAGGACGCCGATCCAGTAGGAAACCCGGCGTGGCGGGCCTCCAAAGGCCCGCCACGCCAGCGGTGCGACAGATCGGACAGCGCCGCCGGGAGGAAACACTGTGGCGCTTGAGGCATCAGATCGAGCGACGCCGGAACTAGGCCGCGGCGGACGCCACGGCGGCGGGCGCGCCCGCCGCCACGTCGAGCGGCCGGCTGAGCAAGAGCGCCGCCGCGACCAATACCGCCGCACCGGCCGCCGCCAGCGCGCCGGTCAGCCCGAGCACCGATACGAGCGGACCGGCGATCACCGACCCAGCGACGATGCCGCCGAGTGTGATCGGCAGCACCAAACCGTAGGCACGGGCTAGGACCTGCTCGTCGAGCACGCGCGGAAGTGCCGTCTCGCTCAGGACCTCGCCGACGACCATGCCGCCGCCGCCGAGCACCGCCAGCCCGACCGCGCCGGCGAGCGTGGGGACGATCCCGAGGGCGGCGAGCGGGACGCCAACCAGGACGAGCGCCACCGTCAGAGTCCGCCGCCACCGCGCTGGCGCGTCGACGCGAGCGGTGACGATCGCGCCGATCACGCCGCCGGCGCCGAACCCGCCGAGGAGCAGACCGTAGCCGCCCTTGCCGGCGCCGACCCGGTGGCTGACCAGAACAAGCGTGACCGTCAACACCCCGTACACTCCGTCGCCCCCCGGCGCACGATGCGCGTCACGCGCTTCCTCAAGGCGGCGGGGGCGTGCCTTACACGGGCACGAGCGCTGTCAACCGCGAGCTCCGCGTACCAGCGGTCGATCACGCCCCTTGCCGGGAACCGCTCGAGCGAGCCAGCTTGCACAAGCTCACGGCAGCGCTCCGCGACCTGGTGAAAGTAGACGTCGGGCGAGAAGTAGTCGTCGTAGGCGCGACGGGCTCTCGCACTCATGGGCGACCACTCGGCGTCGCGCGCCTCGAGCATCTCGATCAGGCCATCGACTCGGCCTTCTGGCCAGCGGATACTGAAGGCCTCCCACTCGGGCCCGACAGGTGGGACCCACTCGTCCGCGATGATCACGGGCACCGCGCCGGCGGCGAGCGTCTCGTAGAGCCTCACCGACGACGTGGCATTGCCCCTGGGGCACAGCACAAAGCGGGAGCGTGCCAGTACGGCCCTGAATCGCGCTCGTCGCTTATCGAAGCCTTCCGACGTCGGATCCCAGAATCGGAACCTATGGACCTCCTCTACGATCGCGTGTGGGTGCTTGAGCGCGAACAGAGGGCGGCGACACGCCGTGGTGTTCGATCCGACAAACGAGAACAAGAGATCCGGCGTCTCATTCAGAGTGACTAGCGGCTGCGGCGCGAAGTAAGCCCATGGTCGCTGGTGCGCCGCGACGAAGTGCCGGCCAGGCATGCTCACGTAGACGCCCGGAAGCGCACACCACGGCCGATCGAATTCGTTGTACACCATTACCTTGTCCGGAAAGGCCCGACGGAGTGGGTGGTGTGTGATACGTGTCAGGCGCCAGTCTGTCCCCAGCATGTGACACTGCGTGAACAGGATGACGTCCGCTTGCTCGGGCGAGTCGGTGATCTGATGCATCCCGACGCGGTCGGTGGAGGCGTGCATCGTGAACGTGTCAACCGGCTGGTCTAGGTAAGGCTCATTCAGACGTGGCAGATGGATGAGCATCTTCGGCGTTCCGAGGCTAGCCGACCACGCGCGCACATCGCCTTCCAGAGGCAAGTGAGCGCGATGCTCGAGGAGAACGGCGAGTACGTCGACGTGAAGGCGCTCACGCCGGTGCAGGCCTGGGTGCGCTACGGCGGCCCCGACGCAGCGCCCGTCACCACCGACGGCCCGCATCCCGAGACGAGCGACCTGATCGCAGGGTGGTTCCTGATCGACGTCGAGTCCCGCGAACGCGCGCTCGAGGTCGCGGCGTACGTCTCCTCCGAGCCCGGCCCCGGCGGCGAGCCGGCCACGATCGCCGCCCTGCACGACGACGCCGCGAGCGCCGAAGAGACCGACTGGCCACAGATCCTCGCCTGGTACGACGACCTCGTCGCCCTGGCCAACGACCCCGTGCGCCAAGACCCCGCGGCGGTCCTCGGCCGCGCGGTCGCGCTCGGCCATGTCCTTGGGGCCGCTGCCGGGCTTCGCGAGACCGACCGGCTGCGCGAGGTGATCGGCGAGCGGCACCGGTGGCACGCCGTGCGCGGGCACCTGCACGAGCTCGCCGGCGACCTGCCCGCCGCCGCCTCGGCGTACGCCGAGGCCGCCCGCCGGACCACGAACGTCGCCGAGCGCGATCACCTTGTGCGCCAGGCCGCCCGCGCACGAGCCGCTTGAAGCTGTCCGCACTGGATGGAGATGGTTTCCGGGCGCGTCGCCCTGGCGTTCGCGCTCAGTGGGAGCGGGGGCGTAGTTCCTCGCTCGGGTTGCGCAGGGTAATTGGCTGCTTCTTTGTCTTCTGTAGCAAGAAGAACGCGATCGTGCCCCACACGGCTGGGACCCAGAGTGAAATCGCGTGGTAGACGAGGGTGGCCGCGGTGGCCACCGTCCCCCCCATCCCGTAGATGACGAGCATGCCGATCATGCTGCCGTCGAGAACGCCGATCCCGCCCGGCACCGGGATGAAGTTCGACAGGTAGCCGATCTGGTAGGCCAGCACCAGCGGCGCCAGCGGCGGCGTCTGGCCGGCGGCGGCAAAGCACGCGAACAGCACGGCGATGTCGAACCACAGGTAGCCGATCGCGCCGGCGATTCGCCAGTCGGGATGAAACACGAGGCGTTGCGTGTCGCGCACGCTTGCCGCCGTCTCTGTCAATACCGCATGAAGTCGCCCCGGCCCCATCCGCCGGACGATCCGGTCCACGTAGCGCGGCAACAACAGGAACAGCGCCAGCACGACGACGCCAACCACGGCGGGCAGGATGCTGAGCAGCGGGTTGCTCGGGCCGGGCAGGCCGAGGGTCAGGCCAAGTCCGGCCAGGATCAACGTGATCACGTTGATCGCGCTCGTGTATAGGAACAGCACCGCCGAGCGCTCCGCGATTCGCCGCGCGGACGCGCCGCGCTCGACCATCAGCCATCCGCCCACCGCAAGGCTGCCCACACCCCCGAGCGACACCGCCGCCCCGAACGCCTCTTCGCTGAGCGCGACCCGCGCCCCGACCCGGAACGGTGCCCGGTCGAACACCTGCAGGAACGCAACGACGTAGCTCGCGCACGACAGAATCTCGAGCAGGACGGCGACGAGGACCCACTGCGTCTTCAGGTTCGACACGGTGCTCGCCACGCCCTTGAGCCCCGGGACCGCCAACAGCAGCCCGACAACAAGCGCGCCCGCCAGGACCAACGTGATGAACCCGTTGCGCAGGCTACGGCGCGCCTTCGCAGCGTCCACCTGCTCCGATTGGGACGACTGATCGGCGCTCACGTTCTCAGCCGCCACGTCGTCGAATTGCGATAGGTCCGGAAATCTCGCGTTCTCCATGGGCCCATGGTCGGCGAGCGCAGGGTGAGCCGTCATCGCCCGGATCCGATGAATTGACCGGACGCCACCCCCCAATCACCCTCTTTCGCGGGGTCCGCCCCCGCCGGGGAGCGCCCAAATCGCCGAAACCTTGCGAGGCGCTCTCACCTGCCCAGGGTGGACGCTTCAAACACCAGGACAGCAACGAAGAAGAGGCTCGAATGTCTAAGCACCTCAGACTCAGGCGAAGTTGGTTGACGAGGACGGCCGTACATTGTCGAGGGTGACGTCAGGATTACCGACTAACGTGGTCGCGACCTCAACCTCACCTTCGACGAAACGCTCGCGAACTGATGGGGACGGTCTGTCCTGTGGTCCGGACTAGCCGCGGGCATACGCCCACTAGCGCACGGACCGGACTCGCGTCCCGCGAGCGTCAGATCGCGGAGGTCCTCGTCCGTTATGGGCTGTCCTACTTGGCCAACGTCGTCGGGCTCGAGCGCGTGGTCAGCGCTGCGGACGGCCTAGTCGGACGCGCTCGTGCTGACCCACGCACGCCCTCGGAGAATCTCCGACTCGCTCTCGAGGAGCTCGGACCGGCCTTCATCAAGCTCGGGCAGCTGCTCTCCACACGAGCCGACCTGCTCTCGCCGGACTACCGGGCGGAGCTGACGAAGTTGTTAGACGCAGCGCCAGCTGTTCCAAGCGACGTGGTCGAGGAAATTGTCGAGCACGAGCTTCACGCGCCAGTGGATACGGCGTTCGCCAGCTTTGATGCCGTCCCGCTTGCATGCGCGTCGGTGGGGCAGGCGCACACCGCGACCCTGCGCGACGGAACCGAAGTGGTGGTGAAGGTGCGGCGGCCGCACGTCGTCGAGGACATGGAGCAAGACCTCGAGATCATCAAGAATTTCGCCGCGCGCGCCAGCCGGCGCTCAAAAACCGCGGCTCGCCACGACGTGGTGGGGCTGGCGGATGAATTCGTGCACGCGCTCCGGGCACAGCTCGACTACCTGCAAGAGGCGCGCAACGCCGAGCGTTTCTCGGCCAACTTCGCGAGCGATCCGTGGGTCCAGATCCCGCGCACTTTCCCGGATCTGACAACCTCCCGCGTGATCACGCTCGAACGGATCCGCGGCATGAAGATCACCGACCTGGCGGCCCTCGACGAAGCCGGCCTGGACCGCCACGTGCTCGCCGAGCGCACCGCGCTGATCACCTCGAAAATGATCTTCGAGGACGGGTTCTTCCACGCCGACCCCCACCCAGGCAACTTCTTCATCGAGCCGACGGGGCGGGTTGGGATCATCGATTTCGGAATGGTCGGCACTCTGGACGACCGTCTGCGCGAGCAACTCGGCCGCCTCCTGAGCGGGTTTCTCCGCCGGGACCCAGGACGGCTGGCAGACGCTCTCCTGGCGCTGGGCACCTCGACCGGAGTCGTCGACCGAGCTCGCCTGCGGGAGGATTTGGCGACTCTCCTCGCGCGCTACTTCGGCCGCAGCATCGGCGAGGTCTCCCTGCGGAGCGCGATCGGCGAGATGCTGGAGATCGTCCGCCGGCACCGGCTCAAGGTTCCGCCTGACCTCTCGCTCCTGTTCACCGTGCTAATCATCGCCGAGGGGGTCGTCGCCGAGCTTGACCCGGAGTTCCGGTTTGCCGAGGCGCTCGCGCCGTACGCGCGTCGCCACCTCGTCTCTGGCATCACCTCCGCCGAGATGATGCGGCGCCTAGAGCAGCTTGGCGTCGACCTCGCGGAACTCGCGACCGAGCTGCCACCCCGGCTCAACCGCCTCTCCGAGGCCATCGAGACCGGTGGACTCGAGGTCCAGCTGCGCCCCGATGACCTGAAGGCTCTACTTGCCCGCGCCGATCGCCTCGGGAACCGTGTCGCGGCGAGCGTGCTTCTAGCGGCTGCGATCGACGGCGTCGTCCGGCTGGCCACGCATCGGCGCCGCCACCGGCCTCGGCTGAGGAGAGGCAGGAGGACCGCGAGCGCCAACCTCAGAGCATTCGTGCGGTCGCCAGGGCGGCAGCGCTAAACCCGATGCGGGTCTGTACCGACCGCCCGCCATCGCGGTCACCTCGGTCGCTCGCGATTTGCGAAGCTGCGGCGGTGACTGGGCTTGCCGAGCGTTGCCAGAAGGTGCTCGCGGGGAGCTGGAACGCCGGTGAGCACGATGGGGTCGCCGCGCTATCCCCGCTCGGGCTGCCCGACCTGCCAGACGAGATCGGCCACCGCCTCGCCGAATATCTCCTCGACGAGCAACGTTTCTGGACCGAAGTGCCCGTACCGTCGGTGGCGCTTGGCGAGCCTTCGTTCTCGCTGCGGGAGCGCTTCGACGGACTGCGACGGTACTGGCGGGGGCCGACCTGGATCAACAGCGCGTGGCTGCTGTGGCGCGGACTCGTGCGCCCCGGCTACGAGGAGGACGCTGCCACGCTCGCCCGGGCGATCACCGAAACGGTGTCGCGGGAGGGCCTGCGGGAGTTCTACGATCCGCACGACGGGCGCGGGATGGGCGCGGGGGACTTCGCCTGGTCCGCGCTCGCGCTAGAGCTGCTCGACCCAGGCAACGCAAGCCTCGGTGGGTGAGTGCGTTATGTCTGATAGCGCCTCCGGCGCGGCCCTCGACCCGTCGCAGCTCAAGTCTTCGCCAGAGCACCAGAACCGGCTCGCCCTGGGCGACGCGAAGAAGCATCTGAGGAAATCGGCTATCAAGCTGGTCGGCTATCTGGTCGCGGCCTACCTGGTGCTTAGGCTGATCCCGACGCTGGAGCAGGCGCTGCACAGCCTCGCGCATGTGTCGTGGGAGTGGATCGTCGGGGCGATCGCGACCGAAGTGGTGTCCGAGACGGGTTTTGTCATCTCGTGGCGTGGGGTGGTTGACCCGGAGCGCCTGCTCGAGCGCGACGGGCGCGGACGCCGGATGGACCAGCGCGTCGCTTGGGCACAGCTTGGAGGCGGCCTGCTCGTCCCGGGCGGCACGCTGGGCGGCATGGGAGTCGGGGCCTGGTTCCTGCACCGCTTCGGCATGCCGCCAAAACAGATCGCCGAGCGCCAGTTCAATCTGAGCTTCCTCAACACCGCCGTCAGTGCGTTGGCGTTGATCGTGTTCGGGATTGGGCTCGCGACCGGCCTCTTGCCCGGCGAGGACAACCTCCTGCTGACGCTCTTGCCGGCGGCGGTGGCGGCGATGGGGATCACGGCCGCGCTGTTGATCGGGCGCCGGGCGAGCACCTACGCGGAGCGACTGAAGGCGAAACACCCCAAGATCGCCACTACGATTACCACGCTCGGGGACGCCATCGCCGACACCCGAACCCTGTTTCACCGCGACGGTTGGAAGAGCGTGCTCGGCGCTGTCACGTACCTCGGCTTCGAGGTGCTTGTCCTCTGGAGCGCGTTCCTGGCTGTCCACGCCCACCCGGTCCCTGGGTTCGCGGTTGTCGTGATGGCCTACATAATCGGCGCGCTCGGTGGATCGCTTCCCCTGCCCGCCAGCATCGGGACGATTGGCGGCATCGCAGGGATGCTCATCGTCTACGGCGTAGACCACAGCCCCGCGGTCGCCGCCGTCCTGCTTCACCAGGCGATCGGCCTGCTCGTGCCGCTGACCGGCGGGACGATCGCCTATCTCACCATTCGCCGAACTCTCGGACCGATACGAGCCAAAGAGCTCAGGTCCGCCTAAAGGTCGTACCGACGCGACTAGGGCCGCGCTACACGGCGGATAACCGCGCGGCGAGGGCATCGGCCGAAAGCGTCTCGGCGTATGGCGAGCCGTCAGGTTCGAGCAGCTTCCCGTTGGCGAGCGGGCCGCCGTCGACCGGGTCGAATCCGAGCCGGTCGATCAGATGCATCACGGTCCGCACCGCGAGCCGGTCGTCGCCGACCGCCGCCACAGCGATGCGGTCGGAGGCCCCGGCAGCTCGTGGATAGTCATCGAGCTCGTGGTACCCGAGCTGATTGAGGCTCTTGACGAGCCGGGCACGGGGGAAGTGGGCTTGCACGACGACGCTCGAGCCGCCGTCTGCCGCCGCCAGCTCATGATCCTCGCCGTCGGTGTCGGGCCAGTAGTTCATCGCGTCGACAAGGATCTTGCCATCGAAGAGATCGCTCGGGAGTTCACGGAACCGGTGTGCGGGTACGGCGAGAACGATCACGTCAGCCGAGTCGACGACCTCCTTTACGGTCGACGCGACGGCGCCGGGGGCGAGCACTTCGACCGAGAGGGCAATCCGCTCACCCGGGCCGGAACTCGCCACGGCAACCTCGTAGCCCGCGGCCACCGCGGCGCGCGCGCAGCGTCATCCCGAGCTTCCCCGCACCGACGACTCCCAGTCGCTTCGTCGCTGACACGTCGGTGGGAGCGTCGGCTGCAGCCGACCCGATCCTGCGCTCGTCCTGACCGGCCCTCGCCGCGGTTACTGCCGGAGTCATCGCGCTACCTCGCCGTCCGCGCCGGCGCGTGGGTGGAGCGGACCGGGCTCGCGACATCTCCGGGTGCCGCAGAGCCGGCAATGACCTCGTTTTCGGCGGGGTCGGCCTTCAGCAGGTCCCGCACCCGCGGAAAGACCTCGCGTCCGAGCAGCTCGATCGATTCCCTCCGCTGCGCTGCCGGCACCGCCCCGAGCGCGTAGTGGAGGTCGATCCGGTCGACGTCGAGGGCTCGCATCACCGGCGCGATCCGCAGCGCGACCGTCTCCGGGGAGCCGACGAACATCGCGCCATGGGCTACCTCGGCGTCAAACTGCGCCCGCGTCGGCGGACGCCAACCCCGCTCACGCGAGGCACGATCGAAGGTCTCGAGCCAATACGGCCACTGCGTGTCGACCGCCTCCTCGTCGGTAGCGGCGACGTACCCGAGCGTGTGAAGCCCGACCGGGAGATCGGTCGGGTGCCCGAATTGGGCCAACGCCCGCCGGTAGAGGTCAACAAGCGGGCGGAACCGTTCCGGCCGTCCACCGATCACCGCGAGCATCAATGGCAGCCCGTAGCGGGCCGCGCGGATCACCGAGTCGGGGCTGCCGCCCGAGCCGACCCAGGTCGGGAGGCGGCCGGCCGGGAGTGGCGGGGTCAAAACGACGTCGTCCAGCGGCGGCCGGTACTTACCTGACCAGGTGATCGGTCCGCCGCGGAGCAGCTCGGCAAACAGCCCCAGTTTCTCCTCAAAGATATCTTCGTAATCGCGGAGGTCGTAGCCGAACAGCGGGAAGGACTCGATCGCCGAACCACGCCCCAGGATGAGCTGCGCGCGCCCGCCTGAGATCGCGTCCAGCGTCGCGAAGTTGTTGTACAGCCGGACCGGATCCTGGGTCGAGAGCACGGTCACGGCCGTGCCCAGCCTGATCCGCTCGGTCCGCGCGGCGATAGCCGCAAGCACTACGTGCGCCGCCGAATCCATCATGTCGTCGCGATAGTGCTCGCCGATGTTGAACGAGCCGATCCCGACCTGGTCAGCGAGAACGCCCTCCTCGACGGTGTCGCGAACTACCTGATCGCCGCCGATCGTTTCACCATCAGGTCCAGCCGTGATCGCCATGAACGAATCAAGGCCGAATTCGTATTCGCGTTCTTCCATCTCTCGCAGAGCTCCGCACAATCGGACAGACTTCGTTGTGACCACAACTATTCTAGGCGGTAATGCTTGTGCCGTCAAGTATTGGGCACCACAGCGACAGGTCGCTGCGCCCCGCCGGTCCACGGGCTCGACGATCAACGGTCTCCCGCGAGCCATTCACGCCGGAGCATCGCGTAGTCGATCTCGTCGCTCCACGCCCCCCTCGAACCACTCGTTCTCGACCAAGTGCGCCTCTTCGCGCATTCCGATGCGCTCGGCGAGCCGCAGGGAGGCGAACCGCAAACGCTATGTGGCGGTTAACAGATCGACCTCGCCGTTGAACTGCCAAAGCGGATTGGGTGCAATACCAGTCGAGGTGTGAATCTGGAAGAAGCCGTTGACTTCCTGCGGGCCGTCACCGTCGGCCACATAGTGCCCGTCTGGGCTGACGTCGAGCTGATAGATGGCCGAGCCGATGGCCCTGGAACCCGGGAGCTGCCACGTCACGACACACCGCCAGTCGTTGCCCGGTCCAACATCCTGGACGAGGCCACCGCCCTTGTCGCAGGAGGCGCTGGACCGCAGTTGCGCCTCGGTGACGTCGGGGTGATGCAGCTCGCCGGTCTGTATGCGGTAAATATGGCCGAACGCCGTCGCAAGTGAGCGGTTCAACTTGGCGCTGTCGATCCCTGAGCCGGAGGCCGGCGTCGCGCCGGCGATCACCCCAACGGTGACCGCGAACAGAGCCGCTAGCGGCAGCACAGCCCCCACGAGAACACGACGACCGACGCCGTCGTACGCCAGGTCGGTGAAGTCGCGGCGCATGAAGAGCCGGTAGGCCAGCGCGGTGGCGGCCACCGCCAGGACGAGGCTGACGGCGACGCCAATGGCAAGCGGGCCGGTCTGAGCGGGCTCGGTGAACAATCCGCGCCAGCCGATGAAGGCGTAGCTCGGCAGGGCGACTCGCACGGCGACGGGCAGCGGAAGCTGCTGCGCAATCTGCAGCAGTAAGGCGAAAAGCGCGGGCATCACCAGGCCCAGGGGCGAACGGCCGAACGCCACCGAGCCAAGCAGTCCGACCGCCGCGAACGCCAACGTCGGCGCCACCACGCTGGCCCAGGCGAGCAGTACCGCGGTGGCTGCATGCCCCGGCGCGAGCAGATGGCCGTCGAGGCCTACCAGCGGCCGGTTGCCGACCGCTGCCAGTCCGCCGACGATGCCCGAGGCGGCCAGTCCGGCCGCGAGCAGCATGATGACGGTCAGGCTGGCGAGCGCCTTAGCCGCGAAAATCCGCCGAGTTGACCGCACGGCGACGAGCAGGTGTCGCCACGTGCCGAGCCGGTCCTCGGCGGCGAACACGTCACCCGCAACCAGAGACGTCAATAGCGGCAGTACCCAGGTGCCGGAGAACGACAGGACCACCAGCGGTCCCGCCCAGCCGGTTTGATTCATATAGCGGCCGAAGAGCGTGTCGGCCGGCAACGAGCTCTGTTGACTGATGACGGCCACGAGCAACGCCGGGCCGAGCCAGCAGGCCAGGAGCGCCAGACGGATCGGCCACTGGGCCAGCAGCTTGATCAGCTCGAAGCGGTAGCCGCGCCGAACGGGCGCCGGCCGTGCCCGGGCGGTGGGGAGCGCGACGGCTGCGGCGGTCACAGGTCCTGATCCTCGTTCGGTACGTCTGCGGCCCCGGTCAGAGCCAGGAAGGCGGCCTCGAGCGGCGCCACGACGGGCGCAAACTCGCGCACACCTACACCCGCTCCGACCAGGCGCGCGACCAGGCCGTCCAGGGCCGGCACCGCACCACGCACCAGGAGCGCCTCGGCGTCGTGCCGACGGAGCAGATCGTCGTCATCGAGAACCCGCAGCCCCCGCGTTTCGGACGCAACTCGCCGGGCTGTGGCGGGATCGGAGGTGCGCAGCCGATAGTCCAGCTCGTCGGTGTCGGCGGCGAGCTTGCTGACCGGACCGGAAAAGACCACCCGGCCAGTGACGAGGAGGGTGACCTCGCTGCACAACGCGGCCAAATCATCCATCCGGTGGCTGGAGAGGACGACCGCGGTACCGTGCGCCGCCAGCCTCGTCAGCACACGGTGCACGTGACGGGTGCCGGCAGGATCAAGGCCGTTCGCCGGTTCATCGAGCACCAGTAGCCGAGGCCTTGTCAGCAGCGCGGCGGCGAGCCCGAGACGCTGTCGCATCCCCAGTGAGAAGCCGCGAACGCGGTCGTTCGCGACATCGGTGAGCCCGACCTGCTCCAGCGCGTCGCCGATGCGGTCGGAGCCGTCACCCCGCAACCGAGCCAGCGCGGCCAGGTTCTGCCAGGCAGTGAGCCTGGGGTACAAACCCGGCCCATCCACGAATCCCGCGACCCCTTCAGGAAGACCGAGCGTCCTGCGCACTGGACTGCCGAGAATCTCCAGGTCTCCGCTGTCGGCCTCGGCCAGCCCGAGAAGCACGCCCAGCAGGGTCGTCTTCCCGGCCCCGTTCGGTCCGACAAGACCATGTACCTCGCCCTCCGCAATGTCGAGGTTCACGCCGTCAAGGGCGACGACCTCGCCGAAGGCCTTGCTGATCCCGCGCGCGCGAACAGCAAGCGTTTCAGGCGCTGCGAGTCCTCTGATCGTGTCTGCGGCGTCCAGACCATCTCGGCGTGTGGAATCTATGGACGCCGGTCGAACCTTGGCTACTGACAAAACGCTGCCTTTCTATCCGGCCGAAGTTTCGCGCGTCGCGACCTTGCTGGCACAGGTGAAACGGTGAATTAACGAGGACGACGCGACGGCCCGCCGGGATCTCCGGCGGGCAGTCGCGTTGTGATGCTGTTCAGCTGTTGTCTGCAGACTCGTCAGTACGTGTCTGGGCTCGGGATGTAGCCACCCGGAACCTGCGATGGAGCGTAGATCTTCGAGTCACCCGGGTAGGGCACCTTCCACCCGTGGGCCTGGTACCACGTGTACCGGTTCATCTGCTCGGGGTTGGCGAAGTCAGGGAACGCACCGTTCCCCATGGTGTGCTGGCCCGCGATCCACGTCTTCCAGGCAGCGGCGGTGGCCTGCTCGTTCGCGGGCACCGCGGTCTTCTGAGCCTCCGCCTTGTTCAGCGCCGTCGCCGCGGCGCCGGTCTTGCCCAACGTGTCGAGCCCACAGGCCGGCGGGGTGAAGATGCCCTCGGTGAGCGGGACCTGGTTCGGGACCGCGTTGAAGGGCGTGTATTTGGGCCTGGAGGTGAACGCGTCGTACATCGGCGTGGCAGCAGCGACCTTCTCGTTGAGCGGCTGGGCGCCGAGGATCTGCTCGATCGTCCGGACCACCGAGATCTGCGAGTAGTAGGTGTTGATCACCTTGCCGTGCTGGGCCCAGGGGCTGATGACCTGGACCGGGGCGCGGTGGCCGTCGACGTGATCAGCGCCGTCCTGGCTGTCGTCCTCGACGACGAAGATGACGGAGTCCTTCCAGTACTTGCTGTGCGAGATCGTGTCGACGATGTCACCGGTGGCGAGATCGTTGTCGGCCACGCCGGCTTCGGAGTCCGCCGGCCCGCCGGTGTGATCGCTTGAAAGCCACACCATGTTGAAGTTGGCAGGGCCATTCTGCTGGAAGTCCTGCTTCCATATCTCGTAGCGGTAGATGTCCGGGATCGAGAGATCGAACGGCGGAGACTGCGGGTCGGCGATCTGGTTCAGCGACGGGATCACCGAGCCGTAGTTGCCTTTCAAGTCCGGGGCGGTGAGCTGGGACGGATCACCACCGCTCCCGACACTCTTGACCGCGCAGTAGTACTGCTGCCACGTACCGGGCGGCTTGCCCTCCATGTACTCGAACTCGCCGTAGTTCCTGGCGGTCGCGCCGGCGGACTCGACGGCGGTCCACAGGAAGCCCGAGCGCTGGTGGCCCAGCACGTCCGCCTCGGTGTCGTAGCTGCGCTGGTACTCACCCGCTTGCGACTCGCTGTACTCGGGATCGTCGCCCTGCATCATCCAGTTGTGCCCCTCAGCAGAGTTGGTGCCGACGTCGTACACGTTGTCGTAGAGGCCGAACTGCCTGGCCAGCGCGTGCTGATTCGGTGTGGTCTTCTCGCCGAACTGCGTGAGCGACGGATCGCCGTTCCCCTTACCGATGTCGCCGAGCACCTGGTCGTAAGTGCGGTTCTCCTTCACGATCAGGAAGACATGCTTGATCGTGGACGGGTCGCCGATGCGCGTCGGTACCGCGACTGGCGCCGCCTTGTGGGCCGTCGCCTCCCGGACGTCATTCGTGCCCCAACCGTTCTGCGCGAAGACCGTCGCGGTGTCCCGGGCGATGTCCGGGTCGCTGGGAAGGGTGAAGCGCGTCAGGGATGCGGTCGTGCTGTGCGTGTCGTGGCCGCTCACCGGGACGGTTCCCTCTCCCTTGTAGGTCGTGATCGCCGGTCCGCGCGCGTCAATGCCGCGGGTGTTGGTGACGACGACCTGGTTGCCGACGGTCGCCAGTGTCGCCGGGTAGTAGTCCGTGGGCAGCAGGCCGATGTAGCTGACCGGGTCCTGTGGCGTGCCGTCGTAGCGGTAGACCGCGACCGCATTGGCCCGCCCCAGAGTGACCAGCAGGTGGCCGTCCTTGGTCAGCGCGATGCTGTCGGGCTCGTACCCCACCGCGGACTCCGGCCACGGCTTCGTCTCGATTGTCTGCACGACCTGGTCCGTCGTCGTGTCGATGACCGAGACCGTGTCGCTGTTCGCGTTCGCGACGAACAGCGCATTGCCACTCGCATACAGCGCCGTCGGGTGCAGGCCGACGGCGATCGAGCCGACCGGCGCCGACGGGTTCGAGGTATCGATGACGCTGACGGCTCCGGTCGTCGATGTGCCGAGGTACCCATTGGCGGGGACCTGGGTGCCGTAGGAGTCCATGGTTGTATCGCCCGGCTCCGCCTGACGGCCACCTTCGTCGCTCACGTAGAGCTTGTTGCCGACGAAGCTGAGCTCACGCGGGGCGATGCCGACGTTCCACGTGTGCTCGATCGCACCGGTGGTGGGGTCGAGCGCGACGACGGTGTTCTGCCCGTCGAGCGCGGCGTACAGGGTGGACCCGTCGGGCGAGTACTTGATCTGGCCCACCAGCGCGGAGTTCGGCGTCGGAGTCGCGGCGTTACCCGAAGCGTGGCTGCCCACAGTCGGGAGCGAGAAGCGGGTCGGCGTACCAAGGATCCCTTGGGCGTTGACCGGGAACCGGGTCAGCGCGTCCTGCTGAGGGAGCCAGAGAAACTTGCCGTCCGGCGAGTACGTCGGGCCTTCCTGACCGACCGTGCCATCGGAGAGGCTCTGGCTCACCCCGGGCGCGGTGCCGACCGTCCAGATGAGCTTGTAGCTCGACAGGTCGAAGATCTGCAGAACCACGGACTTGTCGGTGCTGGTGGCCGCGAGAAATCGCCCGTCTGGGCTGACCGTCGAGCCCATGAACTTGCCGAGCTGGGTGAGCAGACGGTCACCCAGCGGCTTAATCATCTGGTCGTCGGAGACCTGGATCCCGTTGGGGTACGTGGTGCCGACCTGGTTGTCGCCAAACACTGTTGTCGATGCGTACGCTAGGCCGGCGCCGACGAGGACGATCGCTGTGACGCCAAGCGCGATGATGCGGAGTCGGTGGCGGGTGCCGCCCAAGCTTCCGAGACCGGCTCTTGAAACTCGTCGGCGTCGTCGTGTGACCTGTAAACCTACTTCGACGCGATCCGCCCGTCGGGATCTGAGCATTGGCTACCTCCGTTGCGCGAGAGAGACCTGGACCGGACCCGGATTGGATCCTCCAGGATGCGCCCGGCGCTTGTGTAACCCGGTCGTGAACCCGGGGTGCCGATTCTCGGCTTACCAACCGTAAAATGGTGATGACGGTTCGGTGCGAATGCCAAACCTTAGGTAGGTTGTTAGCGCGGTGTCGCCACTTGCGGCGATCAGCTTTTGCTGAGCGCAAGCCAGCGGTCGAGGTCGTCGAGGATCGCTTCGTTGGCGGGCATGAGCTCGTAGCCCAGCTCGCCGCGCCATTGGTCCGCCGGAACGCGGCGGATCCCCTCAACGGAGTCGAGCACGAGGTCCCGGATGGCGGCCGCGGGGGTCGTCCCACGCGCTTGCATCCGGATCAGCCGAGACACCTGGTCCTGGAAGGGAGTTGCTGCTGTTCGCCGCCGAGAGCGGCGGTGTCAGTTGGGGCCGCCTCGGCAGGAGTTCGCTAATACTTCGTCCATGGATACATTCAACCTCTTTCGCGACGAGACAATCGGCGACGAGAGTGATCCGCCCGGATACCGCGGGCAATCCGCGCAACTCGCGCCAAGGTTCGGAGCATCTCGCCTCGCGATGACCGTGTATGACCTGCCGCCGGGACAGGCGATCTGTCCCTATCACTTCCACTGGGGCGATGAGGAGTGGCTGGTCGTCGTTTCCGGAACGCCAACGGTTCGGACGCCCAACGGTCAACGGACGCTGGAGCCGGGGGATGTCGTCTGCTTCCTGGTGGGGCCGGAGGGGGCGCACCGGGTGCACAACGCGAGCGACGACGGCGTCCGCGTCGCCCTTTTCTCCAACAAGCACGAGTTCGGCATCATCGAATATCCGGACAGCGACAAGATTGGCGTCTGGGGCCGACATGACGAGTCGCTCGACCACGTAATCCGGCGCAGCCCGGACCTAGATTACTGGGACGGCGAGCGGCTCTGAGGAGACCGCGACCGGCGGTCATTCCGGAACGCTGGCCACGCTACCGCGACAATCCGAGCGCCGGCGTCGGCTGCGCCGGCCAGAGCGGCCACGCGAGCGCCGTCAGCAGCGAACACCCGCGCGAGCACGAAGCCAGGTGTCGTCGACTCAGAACTCGCTTCCGCTCAGTCGCCAACCGCGACGTGCGCTGCCCCCTTGCGGCCGGGCGATCGGGAAGGAGAAAGCTTGAGTCCGCATCGCGGCGGAGGGGCTCGCTGGATCAACAGCCTGATCTCTCAGGGAATCCCGTCCGTCGGCGTCGGCGTCGGCGCCGGCCAGGGCCGGCAGATCGCAGGCACTTCGCGAGAGCCACGCTGCGACTAGAACCCCGGCCCGTTCATTGCTGGAAAATGTGGTCCGTGACCTCTCTGCTCACTGACGCGCTCCGCCAGGACGGCCACCGCGTCCAGTTCCGGCGAGGCCAGGCACTCTTCACCCAGGGGGACCGCGCCGAGCGGGTGTTCGTGATCGAACGCGGCTGGGTGATGATCTCGAGCGTCGCTCCGGGCGCGCGTGAGATCGTGCTCGGGCTCCGCGGGCCCGGCGACGTAATCGGCGAGCTCTCGGCTCTCGACGGCGAGCCACGCTCGGCGACCGCCCTGGCAATCGGTGAGGTGGAAGCCACGGTCGCGCCGGCGTCAGTGCTCGCCCGAGCGCTCCAGGACGCCGACACCGCAAACGAGTTGATCCGGGTCCTTGCGGTCCGGCTGCGCGACGCCGATCGGAAGCGGCTCGAGTTCGCGGCGCTCGACACCCTCGGCCGAGTCGCCTGGCGACTGCTCGAGCTCGGCGATCAGTTCGGCAATTCGACGGACGACGGAATCGCCGTCGAGCTGCCGCTCTCCCAGGAGCAGCTGGCAAGCTGGTGTGGCGCCTCGCGCGAAGCCACCGTGAAAGCGCTGGCGTCGCTGCGCGCGCTCGGGTGTGTCACAACCGGGCGGCGCAGCCTGCACATCCGCGACGTCGAGGCGCTCCGCCGCCACGCCGACGGACAGGCCTGACGCCCAAGCTGACAGCCAGCCCGACGGCTGGCCTCTCCACTGAGTAAAAGGACCCAGAACCACTGGGTCAAGGGCCGTGGGCGCGGAGGCGGTGCGGCGAGACAGTACCGGCATGAGCCCGCGAGACCAAACCGAAGGTCAGCCGGGGAACCAGCCGCCACAGCGGCCGAGCCGAGGAGCATCGCTCATGTCACCGCACATCACCGCACAGGTCGCCCGCGTCCGCCAGACCGAGATCGCTGCCTCCAACCTACAGGCGCAGCACATTCACGAACTGCGCATCGCGACTGGCCGGGCCGACCGGGCTCCGATGTCTCGAATTCGGCGGGGCGCTGCCCTCGCCGCCGGGCTGTGCCTGGCGGTGACCGGTAGCGGGGTCGCCACCGCCTCGGCCGGCACTTCAGGGCACCTCTCAGCCGGTCAGCTGCAGTACCGCCTCCGCCAGCTCGAGGCCAAGGGCTTCGCGCAGACGTCGTGCAGGGTCGGGTCGACGCGCCTGTACAGCGCGCGGGAGCACCGCTTCGTGACCGTCAAGTGGTAACCGCTTCACATCTCATTGCCAACCTCACAGGAAGGAACACCATGTTCACATCGGAAAGCATCTACGGAGTGAAAGTCACACCGCGGCTCAAGCTCAGCGGTTGGGTCCTCGCCCTTGCGGCCGTGCTCGCTATCGGGATCACTGCGCTGATCGTCGCCCTCAGCACCCAGGCGAACACAACGACCCGCGCGGAGAACCAGGTTCACCCGGCCGTGAGCCTCGCGCCCGCCCGAGTCAACGACCCGAGCGTCGTGCGTGATCCGCGGACCCACGCCCTCCTCCAGGTCCAGAGCGCGAGTCGACCTTCTGCGAGCAATTCTGCGCCGCCCGCTCGCGACCCGATCACGCACGCGGTGTACCCACGCTAACGACGCGCGGCTGACGATCTACCTGGTGGGGGCTGGCACGTGGGGGCCCGGATTCGGGCCCCCACGCATGCTCTCGCAAAATCGGTACGCGGGGACGCGTTGCTTCAGTACCACGGACGGTACGGATGGCGATCAATACGCAGCTCAACCGCGTCGGCTTCGACGCCGCCGCCGCTGAGCGGTCGAGGCGCAGCCGCCAACACACGAGCCGCAGGGACGGCTCATATCCACGCGGCGTGCTCCGTTTTGCCACCGGCATCGTGCTGATCGTCGCCCTCGTCGCTGCCGGGTTTGGCGCCGCGTCGTACACGCGGGCCGCGCAATCCGAGAACCGGGTCGCCACCCTGCAGTCGGAGGTGGCGGTGCTCGAGCAAAGAGTCGCGGGCGATGAGCGAGCCGCAGCCGGTGAGCAGCGACATGCCGGCAGTGTCGTCGCGCGCGCGAACGCCGCGCAGCGGTCGATCAAACGGTTCAGCTGGCAACTCCAGAGCGTCCCGAGCCAGGCCGAGCTCGCCGGCCTCCGCGACCAGGTGGCCGCGTACGCGGCATGCCTCCCGCAGCTTCAGAGAGAGATCAAAGGTCTCCGGCTGAGCTGGAGAATCTACGCCGCCAAGCCATCCGCGGACTCTTTCAAGCTGTTCACCTCTGTACCGGCGTCGGCCTCGTGCTCGACCGCGCTGACCGGCCGCTGACGATTCGACGCCGGCGGTTCGGCGCTAGCGGTTCGCAAGCGCCACGTACGGCCGGCACGGCTCGTTACGCAGGCTCGGGCACGCCGGCAGGCCGGTCGGCACACTGACCCCCGGAACCACTGGGAGGATCAGGCTCGACGGAGTCTTCTTCGAGAACTCGATCGACACCTTGGCCGTGCCGGCCGGATCGGTCTGGCCGAACGACCACACCGGTTGGGTGCCATTCGGCGCCGAGATGGTGATGCGGATCCGCGAGCCGGCGCGGTACACGTGACCCTCGTAGTAGAGAGGGATGACAACCTCGACAAAGCGACCCTTGGGCATCCGCTCGACATCGGAGGCGAGCATGCTGGGGATCGGGTCGAGCAGGGTGCTCTTCTGATGCATCCCTGTGCGCAGGCGGACGGTTCGCCAAGGACCCGCCGCGCCCGAGGTACCACCAGCGCGCCGTCGTTCCCGGGATCGGCAAACTAGAGAACGACTGCTCGAACCCCGGGTAAGGGTCGCCGGCCGTGTTGCTGCCCGTCGGAGCCGTGCCGGCGCCGTTGTCGAACAGCACTCGGACCTCGGGCAGGTTTTCGAACGCGGTCAGCGCCGTCTGGTACGTGGGCTCGGTCTGAATCGAGTCGGGTGGGAGCGTGACAAGATCGCTTTGCGGCAGGCCCATCGCCTGCTGATAGATCACCGGAGCTCCGGCGCGTATCAGCGCCTGATTTACGATCGGCGCCTGGTGAGCGACGAACAGCTCTAAGAAGTCATACCAGCGGTCGAACGTATACGGGTCGAGCGAGTCCAGGTGCGCGCCGTTGGTGAAGGTGAACCACTTGTGCTGAGTGCCGGTGAAGTGCTGCACCAGGTCGGGACAGTGACCTCCCGTCTGCTCGTCCTCCCACTGGCAGGCCATGAACACCGGGACCTTGATCTTGTGGACGAATGTGGTCGGGTCGAGCGAGTCGGCCACCGGCGCGTTGTAGTGCGAGTTGGCGTCGATCTTGTCTATCAGGCTGGCGGCCTCGCCGTGCAACACCTGGTTGGACTTGCAGGTCTGATCGCCGTTCTGGATCTGCTGGTAGGCGTACGGCTGCCCGCTGTTCGGGCCGGCCGGCTCGGCCTCCTGCTGGCGCTGCTGCGCCCACGCCACCGCGAACCCGGTGTTTAGGATCCCGCCGGGATACAGCGTGGTCGCGGTCGCGTCGATCGTCGACAGCGGCGAGATCGCCTCCAGGTCGGGCGGATCGAGCTGGGCGGCGAACAGCTGGCTAATCGCGCCGTATGAGATGCCCATCATCCCCACCTTGTGGCCGAGCACCCATGGCTGGTGGGCGATCGTCTCGATCACGTCGTAGGCGTCGAGGTTCTGGATGGGCTCGAAGAAGTCGTACGCACCGCCGGAGCATCCCGTCCCCCGCATGTTGACGTCGACCACCGCGAACCCCATCAGGTTGGCCAGGACCGCAATGCCGTTCACCGGACCCGACGGGTCCGCGTAGCCGTAGCCCGGCGCGACGTTGCGGAAGAGCAGGCCGCCTTGCGAGTCGGCTTCCTGCGTGTAGAGAGTCGTCCCGTTAGCGCGCACGAGCGACACGCTGGCGTTCGGGGAAAGGCCGGTGACGTAAAGCTGCTCGGCGCTGCCGTGAGCAGAGAAGGACGGCGTCGCGGCGCTCGCGGCAGCGACCCCGGCGACACCGGCAACACCGGCGACACCGGCGACCCCCGCGACAGTCATCACAGCCATGGTGAGCGACGCGGCCACCGAGAAGGCACGCGCTCGGGCACGACGCCGCAGGACGTGGCCTCTCCGCACCCGGGCACTGTGACACATCCCAAACACGCGTGCGCCGGTTGCGCAACTACATGGTCGTGAGCGGGTTAACGAGGGCGCGACAACCACGCCGGTGAGAGGAACCGGGAGGACGGCATGCGACGAGCGGGACTGTTGCTGTTGGGTGTAGTAGTCGCGCTCAGCGCGTGGCTCGTGACGGTCACCTCGGCCTCGGCCGCCTCTCGCCGGACCCGCCTGACGGTGACGAGCGCCCCGAATCCCTCGACCGACGGGCAGACGGTGACAATCGCGGGCCGGCTGACCGCCCCGCACCATTCCCACGCGGTCGTTCTTCTGTGGCGGAGGCTGCCCGGCCAGCGACGGTTCCACCCGACCGCTGCGACCCGCGCCAACCACGCGGGCCGCTACACGATCACGGTCCGGGTCGATGGCAATCGCTGGTGGTACCTGACCTCGCGAGGACTCCGGAGCCGGACCGTCCATCAGCGCGTGCAGGCGCTGGTCAGCTTGGCGGCATCGGAGACCAAGGCCGCACCGGGCGATCGGGTGGTGTTTACGGGGAACGTGTCACCGTCGCACCCCGGCTGGCAGATCGTGTTACAGGAGCTCGCGACCGGTGGATGGCAGACCGTCGGACAGGGCGCGCTGAACGGGACGTCGGCGTTCTCGGTCGGCTATGCGTTTCCCGCCGACGGCATGTATCAGGTCAGGGCGTACCTGCGTTGGGGCGCGAAGAACATCAACTCTTACTCGCCGGCGGTCACGGTCGACGTGAACGGGATCTTCAAGATCAAGCATGTCGTGATCATCATGCAGGAGAACCGTTCGTTCGATCAGTACTTCGGCACGTTCCCGGGAGCCGACGGCATTCCCGGGCTCGCCGGCAACCCCGGCACGGTGCCGTGCGTGCCCGATCCCGTGAACGGCGGATGCGTCACACCGTTCCACGACACCAACGACAAGAACTACGGCGGCCCCCACGGCGCCGCGAACGCGACCGCCGATATGGACTGCACGAACGCGACAACCCGGACCGGCTGCCAGATGGATGGTTTCGTCGGGCAAGCGGAGAAGGGATCGAGCTGCACCACCAACGATCCGAACTGCAGCCCCTGCACGGTGGGTTCACACACGCAGTGCATCGATGCCATGGGCTATCACGACGCCTCCGAGATCCCCAACTACTGGACCTACGCCGAGAACTTCGTGCTCCAGGACCACATGTACGAGCCGAACGCCTCGTGGAGCCTGCCCGAGCATCTCTACCAGGTGTCGGAGTGGTCGGCCTTTTGCACGGATCCGAACAACCCGTTCTCGTGCGCGAACGCGCTCCAGAACCCGAATTCGTCGGACGGGCAGCCGCACTACGCCTGGACCGATATCACCTACCTGCTCCACCAGTACGGCGTGAGCTGGGGGTATTACGTGTTCCAGGGCACCGAGCCCGACTGTGAGGACGACGCGGCCATGGCCTGCGCCCCGGTGCAGCAGGGACCGAAGACCCCGGGGATCTGGAACCCGCTGCCCTCGTTCACCGACGTCTCCCAGGACGGACAGCTCGCCGACATTCAGACGCTGTCCAACTTCTTCGCGGCCGCGAAGGGCGGCACCTTGCCAGCGGTCTCGTGGATCGACCCCAACGGCAAGGTGTCAGAGCACCCGACGGCGCTGGTCAGCGCCGGTCAGACATATGTCACCGGGCTGATCAACTCGATCATGCAGAGTCCTGACTGGGACAGCACCGCGATCTTCCTCTCCTGGGACGACTGGGGCGGCTTCTACGACCAGGTGGTGCCGCCGGTCGCGGACCAAAACGGCTACGGCCTGCGCGTCCCGGGAATCGTGATCAGCCCGTACGCCAAGCAGGGCTACATCGATCCTCAGACCCTGAGCCACGACGCGTACAACAAGTTCATCGAGGATGACTTCCTCGACGGGCAGCGGCTCGACCCGGCGACGGACGGGCGACCCGATCCGCGACCCGACGTGCGCGAGAACAGCCCGATCCTCGGCGATCTCACGGGTGACTTCGATTTCAGCCAGACGCCGCGGCCGCCGCTGATCCTTCCGGTCTGCCCGACCACGGATCTCACCCCGCAGCCGTCCTGCTGATCCCGGATGACGCCCGGACCGCCGGCGGCGGACCCGGGCGGCACCCAAAACGTCAACTCAGCTTGAAGATGAAGTCGTATTCCTTGCCGCCGTCGCGGGAGAGGAGTGTCATCTCACCGCGGCTGTCGCGGTAGGCGCCGGTCCCGCCGGTGATCGACAGCACGCTGTTGCGCGTGTCGTAGTAGGGACCCTGGACCGTGATCTGCCCGGCCTTCAGGAACGTCGTCCACAAGCACTCCCAGATTCCCTGCTTGGGCGCGACGCGGACGCAGAAGCCCTCGTCATGCCCGACCTGCTTTGTGTTCGCGACGTTGAACACCGGATTGTTGAACGTCAGCACGTTCCCCTTCACGTCCTTGCCGCCGCCCGTCGGAATCTCCGTGTCCGTGATCGCGTGCTCGATCACGTGCACCGTCGTGCCGGCGGCGTGCGGTCGGCTCGTCCTGGCCGAGCTCGGTCCAGCGGCGATCGCTCCCGCGGTCAGCGCCGCGGCCGCGGCGAGCGCGAACGTGCGCCCGCGTGGCTTGCCGTTATACAAGGCTCTCCCTCCTCGTGGTTTGACCTCAGAACCGCGGCGATCGTACGCCGCTGGACGGGCGCGCGTCCAGGGCCCGCTTGGCCCGCTCTATCCGCCCGACATGTCCACGGCGTAGACGTTCCCCGGCTCGATTGTCACGACGACACGCGATTCGCCGGGCCGGTCGTGCACCTTGATGTCCGCCGAGTACTTCGCCCCCAACTTGTTCGCGAACGAGTAGTCGTCATCCGGCTCGATCTCCGCGTTCCCGCGAACGACGAGATACCGGTACGGGTTCTTGACGTCGAGGACCATCAGGCTGCACTGCGGGCGCTTCACGAGATTCCGGGTCTTCAGCCTCGAGTCGTTGAGCGAGAGCTTGAGCTCTCCGTCGTCGTACAGGAACCAGAGCTCCGTCTGCTGCGGGTATCCGTCCCCACCGATCGTTGCCAGCGTCGCGACCTGGGCATCCAGCAGGTCGTGGTGAGATTCAGGAAAGGCCGTCATGGCGACATTCTGACTCACGGGCTCGCTCGCACCGATGCGGATGAGCCGATCCCGGAACGGACCCCAACGGCGCAGAACGCCGCCGGCCCCTACATCGCGGGGTCGTAGTAGTAGCCCCACATCTTGAGATCGGGGCTCTTGGCCACGACTTTCGCGACCAGCGCCTTCCACGAGGACGACGAGTCGGGCACCGCCCAGCTAGGCATCGTCCGGCTTGGGAACGCGGGGCCCATCTCCGAGCACCAGAGCGGCAGCCGCTTGGAAGCCGCCCAGGCGGCGTCCTCGGGAACCTGGAGCAGCCCGTCGAACTTCGTGTGGTAGCAGTGGGCGGCGATCGCCTGCACGCCCGGCGGCCGCCCGTGCGCGAACCCCGCTTCGGTGGCGCCGAATCCCCATGGGCTGAACTCCCCGTAGACGCGAATCGCGTGCGGGACGAGCTCCACCAGCATCGGCTCGACGGCGTTCCAGACCGCCCGATAGTTCTGTCCTGCGCTTCGGCCGTCCCGGGTGAGGGACACCGTGCCCTGCCCGTACGTGCCGGACATCGCCAGATCCTGTTCGTTGCCGACTCCGACCGCCCACACGTATGGCGCGTACGCCGGGAGCACCCGCGCGAAGTAGGCCGCAACCTGACGCGGGCTCCAGTGATTGTTGAATTGGAACGAGACGTAGACCTTGAAGCCCGCCGCGTGCGCCGCCTCGACGCAGCCGAGCCCGGCGGCGATCGGCGCGGCCTGCGGCGAGAGGATCAGCCGCATGACGTTGGCGTGGTTCGCCCGCAGGAACGGGTTGACGTTGTGGTTCGTCAAGCACGCGGTCTCCTTGCTGACCGCATACAGCGACGGCCGGGCGAACGCGGCCGGCGCCGAGATCGCCAGTATGGCGGCCACTGCCGCCGCGACAAGCGCTCCCACGCCGAAGCGCCGCTTGAGTATCGGAATGCTGCTTACGTCCACGCTTGTCTTCCAGAGTCGGGCCCGAGGCGCGCACGCCGCCGCCGGGCATTCACCGGTTCCCCAGGTTCTCCATCGGCACCCCGAAGGCCTTCCTTGAACCGCGAGCCGAGGATAGCTTAGGGTTCGATCTGGGGCCGGGTGTGGTCGACGGATTTCAACGACGGCCCGGCGCCGTCGTGACACCACCGGGCGCCGTCTTACGGAACTCGTAGAGACATTCATCGGCAGTTCTTCAGCAAGGCCAACAGCATGATGGACCAATGCAAACGGAAAACCGCGAGGTTTCGATCTTCTGGCGGCTCGGTCGCGTAGTCCTGGTCATGGGCGCAGTCACGGCCGTACTCGTGATCGTCCTCACCAACGGGCTCATCAGCCTGCCTGGCAGCGGGAACGGAACCCACACAGCTCAGGCGAGCGACCGGACCTCGCTCGTGGCCCAGCAGGAGGCGGCCGACAAAGGGTGGGCGTCCTCAGCCTGTACGAGCATCCTCGACTGGAAAAACGAACTCCACCGCGACGAGACGAGCACCAACTTCAGCTTCGGGCCGCTGGCCAGGATCAAGAACGCGATCGCCGCGACCAAGAACATGCTCGGCGAGCTCGACGGGCTCGGACTGCCGCCGGGCGCGCAGAGCGCGCGTGTACGGGCCGACCTGAACCAGCTCCGATCCGAGCTCGAAAACGGGAATCTGCCGGGGCCCCAGATCGTCGGCCAGCTTCGCAACCTCGTATCGGTCGATCTCGGACTCTCGCTGGTCGAGACCCACGCGTGTCGCGAACTCGTCGGCAGCCCGATCTGAGCCACCCGGGAGAGATACTCTCGCGAAATGGAGCGCAACGTGCTCGGCGGCCCGCTCGAAAGCTGCGGCGTCGATCCGCTGACTGGCTTCCACCGAGACGGCTCCTGCCGGACCGGCCCGGGTGACTTCGGCAGCCACACGATCTGCGCGGTCGTCAGCGCGGAGTTCCTCGAGTTTCAGCGAAGCATCGGTAATGACCTCAGCTCGCCGGCGCCCGAGCACGACTTTCCTGGCCTACGGCCTGGCGATCGCTGGTGCGTGACGACCCACGCTTGGCTGCGCGCGCACGAGCAGGGAGTCGCCGCGTTCGTCGTGCTCGCCGCCACCCACGAGCGCGCGCTCGATGCCATTCCGCTCGACGTGCTCGCGCGGTACGCAGTCGACGTGCCCGCCGATCCGGGCTCGATCGACACTACTTGAGCAGGTCGACCGTGAGCGATGACGGGGCGCTCGCGGTGCGCGCGATCGTGTAGACGCCGCCGGCTAGCTCTGGGAGCTGGCCGGGCAGCGGCGTCAGGTGCGGGGTATCAGCGGTCGAGAGCGTGAGTCGCAACCGATCTCCGGCGGCGATCGTCGCGAGCGTCGGGAAGATCTGGATCTGATACTCGGTCACGGCGCCTGGTGCGACGGGCTTGGCCGACGCCTGCGTGTATGGGTGGTAGGGAAGGATCGTCACGCCTCCGGCAGTCCAGGACCGGCGAGCGGTCACCGCGCGGAGCGAGCCGAGGAGAGCGCCTTCGGTGAGGGGATAGGAGGCGCCGCTCGGGGTGACGTCCTCGAGTTCGGCCACGAGCTCTGTCTCGGAGGTGGTCGCGCTGGCGTACACCGTGGCGGTGACGGGTCCGGCGACGGTCTCGGGCGCAGACAGCGGCGCGGTGGTGTACGTGATCGCCCACGGCCCGGCCTGTGACACCTGGTCGTCGTTGACGCAGGGCGCGAGCAGCCCCGCCGAGCCCGACGGGACGGACACGCCGCCCATCGACCACTGGTCGATCGGCCGTCCGCATGGAGCGCCGCTCGGGCTCCACACGAGGGTGTCGCCGGTCGCGACCGGGACCGAGGCGGACCCGGTAACCGTGCCGAGCACGCCGCTGATCGGCGCGGAGCCCGTCACCGTCCCCAGCGCGCCGCTGATCGGCGGAGTGGCCGTCGACGTACCGGTCGTGGTGCCCGTCGGACTAGCCGCCGGCGCGGAGGTCGCGAGCGTCCCACCCGCGCCGAAGTACAGACTCGTGGGCGTCGAGCCGGTGAACGGGTAGGTCGCGGTCTCGTCGAACTGGCCGCTGCCGAGGTCGTAGTAGTGCAGCGGCGTGGAAGTCCGGGCCATGCCGGTCCGCTCGTGCTTGAGCCAGGTGTCGAACCACTCGAGTTCGAGCGGGTCGACGTCGACCGACGAGCCGTTGAGGTGCTCCCATGGGCCGACTATCAGCTGATAGCGGCCGGTTGTGCGCTGTCCGGGCAGCATTCGTGCGGTCGCGCTGCGACCGTCCCAGGCGTTCTGGAGCTCGGCGTAGTTGATCGGCTCGCCGTTCTGGAAGATGTCGAACTCGCCCCCGATCAGGTACGCGGGAATGTGGTTGGCGACGACGCGTGCAAGGATGTTATGCGGGTTCCGGGCGTGCCAGTAAGACCCGTCGTACGCCTCGTCACCACCGGTCAGAACGTTCGCGGTTGCGCCGGCGTGGTAAGTGGCAAGGCCGTTCGCGTGGTCGGCCTCGATGCCGGCGAGATCCGACAGCATCGTGGGGTCGCTGGCGGTGTCGGTGAGCGGGTTGGTCGTGTTGAGCGCGCCGGTGAGTCCGAGATAGGTCTCGGCGAACTCGAAGTCGAGCAGGCCGCCCATGAACGACGTGTCCCGGTAGATGTCGTTGGCGCTGACCATCGGGAAGACCGCCTTCAGCGGCGAGTGCGGTCCGACCACGCCGGCCAGCAGCAGCTGGTCGATGCCGAGATACGACGGGCCGTAGGTGCCGACCCGCCCGTCGGAGTGCGGCAGGTGCGCCGCCCAGTTCACCATCTTGATCGCGTCCTGCTGCTGGACCGGATCGAACAACCCCCAGCTGCCGTTCGAGTCGCCGGTGCCGCGAACGTCCTCGACGACCTCGATGTATCCCCGCTGTGCCAGGTAGTTGTCGGCGCCGCCTGTGGGTGAGCTGCCTCCGGGTGAGGCTGCCGAACCAGGGCTGGTCGAGCTGCCCTGCCCTTTGCCGTACGGGGTCATCGTGAGCAGCACCGGGAACGGTCCCTTGGCCGGCGCGCCCGAGGCCGTCGTCGGGTAGATCTCGTTGACCCGGATCGTCGTGCCGCCGGCGCCCTTGACCTGAATGTCGTTGGTGGACGCCGTTCCGTAGATCGCCTTCTCGGGCGTCCAATGGCTCCCCGCCGCCGCGCTCGCGGCGACCACGCCCGGTGGAAGCTCAGGATCGAGGCCGACGAGGCTCGACGGAGCCGACTCGACCGCCGGCGCACCAGGCGGCGGCGCGGGAGTCACAGCCCACGCAGGCGCTGAGCCCAGACCGAGGGCTACGAGACCAACGCCAAGCGCGACTGCGCTCCCGAAATTCACACGCAAACGGTTCACCAGGCAAGCCTCCCGCCGAACCGAATACCCGAAGCACCTGTTTTCTAGACATGGGAACTGTCGCCGAGGGTGGTGGTGGCGGCGTCGGCGAGGATGATGATTGGGGTTTCAGTGGTCGCGGGCCACGGTGATCGCCATCGAGCGGGCTGCTGGACGCGGGCGATTGTGAGGCGCGCACGATCGTCACTCGCGCCGGCCCGGCGTCAGCGGAAGAAGGCGAACATCCGGACCTCGATGCTGTGCCGCGGCACCGCCGCCTCGACGGTCGGATCCCGGAACGCCGAGTGCAGCACCCGCCACGGTCGGCTGTGGTCGGAATCGTGGAGCGCATCCACTTCGGCCTTGTCGGTAAATTCGTCCACCGCGCTCCGGTGCCTGAATGAAGCTCTCCCGGGACGCTCGCCGCCTGCTCCGCCGCACTGGCTGTGCATCGTTCGGCCTCCCCTCTTCTTAAGAAGATCTCACTTATACCGCCTACCTTTGCCCGGAGCGAATGAGCGCTCCGCGGCATCTATGGTCAGGCGATTGGGAGCTCGAGTCCTCGGCGCGCCGGGACGAGCTTGCCGCTGGCCGCGGCCGACCTGAGCCGCCCGCAGAGCCCGAGCCGGCGATCAGTCCGCGCCGCCCCCGAACTCCCACGCTACGCGAGCGCCTACGGGCCGCCCTGCTCCGCCTGAGGGGCGTACCGAGGCCCAACCGTCGCCAGATCCGGGTTGCGTCGATCGTCGCCGCGCTCGTCCTGGTCTGTGCCGGCGCGGCGGTCGCCGTGACCAGCGCACTGAGCGGTGGCTCGAGCTCGCCCGCACCGGCGGTCGCCAACCAGCCGGAGGCCTGGCTCGGGATCGACGTCACGAGCTCTCCGTACGGCGGCGTGATGGTCACGAACGTCGTCCCCGGCAGCCCGGCGTACTGGGCGGGCATGGAGGCCGGCGATGTGATCACGCAGATGAACGGCCGACCGGTCGCGAGCCCGTCCGACCTCAGGGACGCGATCGCTGGCATGCATCCCGGCCAGAGTGTGACGGTCAGGTTCGAGGGAAGCGGCGCGACGTACAACGCCAAGATCCCGCTGAAGAACCGGCCCGCTGGGACTCCATGAGCTTTCTGCACCCCGCAGTCCTGATCGCCCTGATCGCGATTCCCCTGCTAGCCGTGTGGTATATCGGTCAGCAGCGCCGCCGGCGATCCGTCGCCGCGGCGTTCGCGTCCCCGGTGTTCGCCGAATCGGTGACGCCCCGTCGACCGCGTTGGCGCCGACACCTCCCGATGGTGGCGTTCGCGACGGCGCTCGCGGTGTTGATCGCCGCCGCCGCTCGCCCGCAGCGCACGGTGGCGGTGCCGGTCGAGACGGCGTCGATCATGCTCGCCAACGACACGAGTGGTTCGATGGCGGCCAAAGACGTGGCGCCCTCCCGTCTCGCCGCCGCCGAGAAGGCCGCCAACCAGTTCCTGGCGAAGGTTCCGGCATCGGTGAAGGTTGGTCTTCTCGAGTTCAACACGCACGTGGCTCTGCTCCAGTCGCCGGCCACGGACCACGCGCTTGTGAGCTCGGCCCTCGCGCAGCTGCGCGTCACCGGCGGGACCGCGATCGGCGATGCCCTCCGGACGGCGCTCCGCACGCTGACGAGCACCCCGAAAGTGAACGGGAAGGAGCCTCCGGCCGCGATCATCCTCCTTTCGGACGGCTCAAACGACGTCGGCTCCGATCCGATCACGGCCGCCGAGCAGGCCGCCACCCAGCACATTCCGGTCTATACCGTCGAGCTGGGGACGGCAGGCGGAACTGTCACCGAGAAGCGCGGCAACAAGAGCGTGACCGTGCCGGTCCCGCCCAATCCTCAGCAGCTTGCGGAGATCGCACGGGTCTCTCACGGCCAGGCGTTCACCGCAACCAACGCCAAGGGACTCGACACGATTTACCAGCGTCTCGGGGCAGAGCTCGGCCACAAGAAGGTCAAGCACGAGATGACAGCCACCTTCGCCGGGGGCGGCCTCGCGCTGCTGCTGCTCGGCGGCGTCGCGTCACTCGTCTGGTTCGGACGGCTGATCTAGACCATGACTTACCAAGGAGAACAGATGATCGAAATCGAAAACGCGGACGAGCTGCGTGCCGAGGCGCGCGCTGCCCTGGGCGAGGCCCTGCACGAGATGAAACGCGTCATCGTCGGGCAGGACGCGATGCTCGAGCGGCTGCTCGTAAGCCTGCTCGCCAGCGGGCACGTGCTCCTCGAGGGCGTCCCGGGACTGGCCAAGACGCTTACCGTCAAGACGCTGGCGGCCGTGCTCGGCGGGTCATACAGCCGCATCCAGTTCACCCCCGACCTGGTTCCGGCGGATCTCGTCGGCACCCGCGTGTACCGCCCCGACACGGCCACATTCGAGACCGAGCTCGGGCCGGTGTTCTGCAACTTCCTGCTCGCCGACGAAATCAACCGGGCGCCGGCGAAGGTGCAGTCGGCGCTGCTCGAGGTCATGCAGGAGCAGCAGGTGACGATCGGCGGCAAGACGTATGAGGTTCCGTTGCCGTTCATCGTGATGGCGACCCAGAACCCGATCGAATCCGAGGGCACCTACCCGCTCCCCGAAGCCCAGGTCGACCGCTTCCTCATGAAGATCCTCGTCGACTACCCGACCGCCGGCGAGGAAGCGGCGGTCGTGGGACGGAGCCTTCGCGAGACGGCGTCGGTGCAGGAGCGCCTCGCGCTCGGCGACCTGCGGCGCTACGCAGCGGCGGCGGGAACCGTGCTGGTCGACCGCGAGACGATCGGCTACGCGGTCGCGCTTGCCGATGCCACCCGCAATCCGGGGGCGTATGGACTCGGTGAGATCGCGTCGATGATCGAGTTCGGCGCGAGTCCGCGCGGGCCGATCGGCCTCGTCCAGGCCGGACGGGTGCTCGCGCTGCTCCGCGGCCGAGGCCACGTCGTGACGGACGACATCCGCGATCTGGCTGCGGACGTCCTGCGCCACCGGATCGTCCTGTCCTACGACGCCCTCAGCGAAGGCGTCACCGCCGACAAGCTGCTCGAGCGCGTCCTGAGCGCCGTGCCGGAGCCGGGCGTCGACGACCTGATGCGTCGCCAAACGCCATCGGTCGTGAGAGCGCGATGACCTCAGTGCCGCTCGAGCCGCCAGCGGCACGGCAGGGTCCGGGCCCGCTGGCCCAGCCACTGCTCGAGGCGATCGACCTCGCCGTCACTCGGCTCGTGGCGCGCATGCTCCCGGGCGACCGCCGCGCCGCGGGCGTTGGTATCGGCATGGAGCTCGCGCAGCTTCGCCCGTACGAGATCGGCGACGACGTTCGCCACATCGACCCCGCGGCAACCGCGCGTACGGGCCAGACCCACGTCCGCCTGCACGTCCCCGAGCGGGCGCTCACCACGTGGCTGGTGCTGGACGTCTCGCCGTCGATGGCGTTCGGGACGGCCGGCCGGCTGAAGGCGGACGTGGCCGAGGGCGTGGCGCTCGTCTTCGGGCGCCTCGCCGTGCGGCGGGCCGGAAGCGTAGGCGCCGTCGCGTTCGGAGCGGGGGCCGCGCATGTGCTCCCGCCGCGCGGCTCAAAGCCAGGACTCGTCGCTCTGCGACGTCTGCTCGCTCAGGGCGTCGCGCCCGACGGACAGCACCAGGCCGACGGTATGGCCGATGCGCTCCGGCGGGTGGGACGGATGGCGCGCCAGCCCGGGCTGGTGGTGGCCATCAGCGATTTCCGCGATCAGCATGGCTGGCAGCGACCGTTGGCGTCGTTGCGCGTCCGTCACTCGGTGGTGGCGGTCGAGATCGCCGATCCGCGCGAGTCCGAGCTTCCCGCGGTCGGACACCTCGCGTTGATCGATCCCGAGACTGGCGCGCGGATCACCGTCGACACCTCCCGGCGCAGGGTGCGCGAGCGATTCGCCGAGCTCGAGCGTCGCCGCCGGGAAGAGCTGTCGCGCGAGCTACGCCGCCTCCGCATCGACCACGTCACGCTCGCCACCGACCAAGACTGGCTGCTGGCGCTCGGGCGCCATCTGCGATGAGCTTTGCCTCTCCTCTGTGGCTCGCGGCGCTCGCGCTGATCCCGATCGCGATCGTCGCGCAGTACGCCGCGCGCCGGCGCGCCCGGCGCTACGCGATCCGCTTTCCGGCGGTTTCGACGCTTCGCCTCGCGGCCGGCGCCGGCTCCTCCTGGCGGCGCCACCTTCCTGCGGTCTGCGCGCTGGTGGCGATTGGCGCCCTGGCGCTGGCGCTCGCCCGTCCCCACGTCAGCTACAGCGCTCCCGTCGACCAGGCATCGGTGATGCTCGTCACCGACCACTCCGGGTCGATGGCCGCGACCGACGTCCAGCCCACTCGGCTGGCCGCGGCCGAGCAGGCGGCAAACACGTTCATCGACCAGCTGCCCTCGAACGTGCTCGTCGGCGCGATCGCGTTCTCCGATTCGCCCGACGCCGTCCAGGCCCCCGCGTCCGATCACACGGCCGCGCGCACGATCATCAACGAGCAGACCGCGAACGGCGCCACCGCGACCGGCGACGCGCTCCAGCTCGCTCTCCAGCTGCTGCACGGCGCCGATAAGAAGCATCCGCCGTCCGCGATCGTGCTCCTGTCCGACGGAGCGGCAAACGCCGGTCTGGACGTCGCCACGGTCGCCCGCGAAGCGGCTCAGGAAAAGATCCCGATCGACACCGTCGCACTCGGCACCCCGAACGGCGTGCTCCCCGGCCAGGGCCCGTTTGGTGCATCCACGCCGGTTCCGCCGGATCCCGAACTCATGCAGGAAATCGCCCAGCTCTCGGGCGGTCGCTCGTTCAACGCCCAAACGGCCGACGAGCTCAGCTCGATCTACAAGCAGCTTGGCCACCAGCTCGGCAGCAAGACGCTGAAGCGCGACGTGACGGCCGCGTTCGCGATCGGCGGACTCGCCTTCCTGCTACTTGGCGCCGCGGGGTCGACCCGCTGGTCAGGCCGCCTCCCCTGAACCCGGCGTCTAGCTCGTCGGGCGGCTATGGTGCCCCCAGTGCTGAGTCCTCATCCCGAGGGTCCGGCCGCGGAGCTGCCGGCGAGCTTCCGCCGCCGCCCCAGGATCTGGCGACTTCTACTCGGATCCCTGCTTGTCGTCGCGCTGAGCGCGGGCGCAACCGTCGTCCTGATCAAGGGCGAGATCAAGACGCTCGCCAAGGATCTGCGCTTTAACCACGCGATCAAGCTCTCGACCGGCGCGCTCGCGCCGGCCGGCTTCGGCGACCCGCAGACGATCTTGCTCGTGGGCAACGACCAGCGCAAGCACACGACCACGGCGCCGGTCCTCCCCCACTCCAACGAGATGCTGCTCGTGCGGATCGATCCGAGCAAGCCGTGGATCTCGATGATGTCGATCCCGCGCGAGCTCCAAGCGACGATTCCGTGTCCGAACGGCCCGGTGACCACCCGCCTCAATTACGCGCTCACCTGCGGTGGCTTCAACACGCTCGTAGCGACGATCCACCAGCTGACCGGGATCCGGCCGAATCACGTCGTCGAGATCGATTTCAACAACTTCAAGACGGCGGTGAACGAGATCGGATGCGTGTACTCGACGGTCGATCGCCGCTACTACCACGTCAACACCCCATCCAGCGAGCAGTACCAGGAAGTGAACCTCCAGCCTGGGTACCAGAAGATGTGCGGCAGCCAGGCGCTCCAGTTCGTCTCCTACCGCCACGGGGACACCTCGCTGGTGCGCGACGCCCGCGACCAGGACTTCCTGCTCGACGTCAAGAAGGAGTACGGGGGTTCGCTGCTCGGGAACATCCACAAGTTCGAGCGCATCTTCGGACAGACCGTGACGGTCGATCGCGGCCTGCAGTCCGAGAGCGGCGTCGAGGCGCTGCTCGGCACGCTGATCTCGTCCGGCAGCCTGCGAGTGCGCCAGGTTCAGTTCCAGGTCAACCTCCAGCCGACCGGCGCCAACCCGTGCTCGTGCGACACGGCCAGTCCGGGGCAGATCGCGGCGAGCGTGCACTCCTTCCTCGACGGCACCGACAACGTCCCGACCCATGGCACCGCCGCCGCCGCGCACGCGGTTCAGCACCACAAAGTGCAAGCCAAGCTTCCGCTCGTCGCAAGCCTCACCTCAGGTCTCTCCCAGGCCCAGACGAGCGCTCGGGGACTGGCGTTCCCGCTCGAGTACCCGCGCGTTCAGGACGCCGGCGGGAGCGCCGTGCCCGTCAGCCTCCGCGACTACGTGATCCACGCTCCGAACGGGACCCCCTACCCCGCCTACGTGGCGGTGTTCTCGGGAAACTTGCTCGGTCAGTACTACGACGTGCAAGGGATGACGTGGGTGGGCGCGCCAATGTTCTCCAACCCCGACCAGACGGTCGCGGTGGCCGGCAGGACCTATTCGCTGTTCTACTCCGGCCAGCACCTGATGGTCGTCGCCTGGTACGGCCACGGGGCCGTCTATTGGGTGCACAACTCGCTGAGTGACGCGGTCGGCAATGGGGAGCTGCTGGCGATCGCCGAGCAGACCAGACCGATCGGCGTTCCCGGCACCCCGATCAACCCGGTCGGCGCCGCGGCCGGCGGCGGGCGCGCCGGCCTGGGCGCAGCTGCCGTCCCCGAGCGGGCGGCTCCCGCGGCCAAGCTCACCCCGATCGAGACCATCGGCGCCATCGGCGGCCTGTTGGCCCTCGTCGCCGCGCCGCTGCTGTGCGTCGGGCTGTTCCGGCGCCGCCGGAGGCTGACCGCGCTCCGCGCCAAGCTCGACTCGATGCTCGCGCGCGAGCTCGAGCTGCAATCCGGCATCGCCGGGACAAGCGCGCTCGGACGGTCGCCCGCGCCGTCAGCCGACGGCGATCGCTCCGGCGATCAGCGTCAGCGCCACGAGCGCGAGCTGGCCACGCCGGGCGCCCGCCCCGGCGGACCGTAACGCCCGCGATTCCGGTTCACCCGTCACTCGGCGCCCGCCCCGCGGCGAATGCGACATTCACCCGGCTCCGGCACGGTTAACGCCGCACTCGGCCCGAACGGCTTCTCGAGTGTTTGGTTATGACCCAGCCAGTCCGTGGGTGTAGGCATAGTGGACGGCCTGGGCCCGGTCGCGGGCGCCGATCTTGAGTCGATGAGGTAATCGGTAAATGTCATGGCTGAATCGTCGTCCTCGAGCGTCGTTTGCACATCGGCGGCAGGGTCGATTCGCGGGTGGAGATCGCGTCCGTCTCCACCCACGGGTGGAGGCCGTGCGACACTCGTTCGCGTGAGCTCGGGGAGTCCGCGGCGCGTGTCCCTGTCTGGCGATGTATCGGGCGACTACGTCGTTCTGGAGGAGCGTCCGGACGGGTCTCTCGTGGTCGCGCCAGAGTCCGGGCGGCGGCAGCAGCGCGTTCGATCGCCGGCGCGCCCCTCCGGCGGCGGCCTACTCGCGGCGCTCCGTTCCCAGCAGCCGGTCGAGCCGGCGACCGTCCCCGAGATGCTCGAGGAATGGGGAGTCGAGCTGGCCCCGAACGAGGCCGTCGACGATTTTCTCCTCGCCGAGGTCGACGGCAGGTCCGGGTTTGTCGCGGTCACGACTCACCGCTTCATCTTCGCCGAGACGAAGCGCAGGGAGCCCATCGTGATCGAGGAACACCTGCTCTCCGCAGCACGCAACGTCGAGCCCGTCGGCCGCGTCCGAAGGCAGAGGCTGCGGGTGACCTGGCACGGCACCGACAGCCTTATATTGGTTCCGGACCGGGATGCGTTCGCGCGCCTGCACCGCAAGCTCGCGGGCCACGGCGCGGCGTGAGCTTCACCGGGCGATCACTCGGCTAAGCGCCGCTACCGCGGCCTCGATTGCGGTCTCGTGCAGGCGTCCGTAGCCGATGACGAGGCGCTCGCCCGGGCGGAGGGCGGGCGTTCCGCTCGACAGAAGCGTCGAACGCTTCCTCGCCGGCAGCTAGGCACTCTGTCATCCATAAAGGGTGATGCCGGTCGCCCGGCGGGCGATCAAAGTGCGCGGTGCGAACAGCCGCAAACCGAGGCGTCGGCGCCACCAACGGAGGCATCCATATGGAAGCGAACGAAGTAGAGCTCGGCCCGATCGACATGATCGTGATCGGCTATCCACCGGGAGCGCCGATGACCGGCGAGGCGATCCCGATCATGCTCGACCTCGTCAGCCGCGGGATCGTCCGCGTGCTCGACGCCATGTTCGTGACGAAGAACGACGACGGAACCTTCTCGGGCTTCGATATCGCCGACCTCGATGCCGACAGCGCGGGCGATCTGACCGTGTTCGCGGGAGCCTCAACGGGTCTGATCCACGATGACGATGTCGCCCTGGTGGCGGCGGAGATCGAGCCGGGGACGGGCGCCGCAATGATCGTCTACGAGAACAGCTGGGCGGGACCGTTCGCCGCCGCCGTTCGCCGGAACGGCGGCAGACTGATCGCCAGCGAACGGATAAGTACACAGGATCTCATCGACGCGCTCGACGCCGCCGAGGCCACGGCCGCTCAATAAGAGGGAGGGAAACCATGCCCGGACTACTTCGTGGAATCGGCCGCACGGCCGTGATCGCAGGAACGGCAACGGCGGTCTCCAACCGCGTCAGTCGCCGTCAGTACAACCGATGGTCGTCGCAGGAGGAGCAGCAGGTCCAAGCTCAGGAGCCGGCACCGAGCGCACCGGCGCCGACCGCGGCCAGCACCGATGACAAGATCGAGCAGCTGAAACAACTCGCCGACCTGAAGGCGCAAGGGATTCTCACGGATCAGGAGTTCGCCAGCGAGAAGGCCAAAATTCTCGGGGGGTGAGCGCGGTTCCAGGAGTCGCGGCCATCGACGCCGTGCGGGCGTCGAGGACTGCCTGACCGCGACCCGGAGCCTCACCCACATGGCGGCATGACAACCGGGGACGCACACGCCGAGCTGTCCTCCGAGGAAGTCGACGCACTCGTTCGGAGCCGACGGTTCGTCGTGCTGCTCGTCCTGGTCGCGATCGTCGGTGTGGTCGTGTCGCTGGCGGCTTGGTGCTTTCTCGAGGGCACCTACCAGGTCCAGCAGGAGCTCTACACCCACCTCCCCCATGCCCTCGGCTACCACAATGGCCCGCCGAAGTGGTGGCCGCTCCCGGTGCTCGCGGTCGGCGCCTTGTTCGTTGCCCTGGCGATCATGTTGCTTCCGGGTAACGGCGGACACATCCCGGCCGAGGGCCTCGCCGTCGGGGGCCCGGCTGGCCCGCAAATCCTGCCCGGAGTCATCACTGCCGGACTGGCGACGATCGGCTTCGGGCTTGTGCTCGGTCCCGAGGCGCCGCTGATCGCACTCGGCGCCGGCCTGGCGACGCTCCTGATCCTGCTCGCGCGGCGCGACGCGCCGCCGCAGACCCTGATGCTGGTCGGGGCTGCCGGAAGCTTCGCGGCGTTGTCGTTCATCTTCGAGTCCCCGTTGATCGCGGCCGTCCTGCTGATCGAAGCGGCCGCGATCGGCGGGCCCCGGATGCGGCTCATCCTGGTTCCGGGCCTGCTGGCCGCCGGGATCGGAAGCCTTGTCTCGATCGGGATGGGATCGTTTACCGGGCTGAGCAGCAAGGACTTCGCCCTTGGCCCGATCGCGCTGACGACCGCCCCGCATCTCAAGTTCGGTGAGTTCGCGTGGACGATCGCGCTCGCGATCGCGGTCGCGGTCGTGGCCAACGTGATCAAGCGCGGGGGAATGTTCACCTATCGGAGCATTCCCCGGAACCGGCTCCTCGTTTTGTTGCCTTTGATCGCGCTCGTGATCGGCGGACTGGCGATCGCCTTCTCGCAGATCACCGGCCACAGCGTCGACGAGGTCCTGTTCTCTGGGGAGGCTCAGCTGCCCGGACTGGTCAGCCAGGCGGGAACTTGGTCGGTGGCCGCGCTCGCGTGGCTTGTCGTGTTCAAGGGCATCGCCTACGGCCTATCGCTCGGTGCGTACCGCGGTGGTCCGACCTTTCCGGCGGTGTTCCTCGGCGCCGCCGCCGGCATCATGGCTTCTCACCTCCCGGGCTTCACGATCCAAGCGGGCGTCGCCGTCGGGATAGGCGCGGCCAGCGTCGCGATCCTGCGACTCCCGCTCTCGTCAGTAGTGCTAGCGACACTTTTGTGCACGCACGCGGGCACCAATGTCGAGCCGCTCACGATCGTCGGGGTCGTGGTCGCCTACATCGTCACGCTCGTGATGGCGAACTTTCGAGCGTCGGCGCCCGCACCTGCGGATCAGTCCGCGCCGGCGCACGAACCCGCCGCCGCAGCCGCAGCGCCCACGGCATGACCGAGGTCATAGTGCTGTCGCTGACGGCGTCGTTCAACCCGACGCTGGTAGCGGCTGTCACCGTCATGCTGCTGCTCAACCGGCCCGCAAAGCTGATGGCCGGCTATTTGGTCGGCGCGCTCATGACGAGCATCACGCTCGGGATCATCATCGTCTTCTCGTTCAGCAATTCGGGCGCGACTAACACCACCGAGAACACGGTCAGCCCGACGGTCGACATCGCGCTCGGAGCGATCGCGCTGATCATCGCGTTCGTGCTCTACACCGGGCGCGCCGCGCGACTCAGGGAGCGCAGGCGCGCGCGCAAGGCCGCGAAGCCCGACAAAGGACCGCCGCGGTGGCAGCGCGAGCTCAACAAGGGATCGCCGCGCATCACCTTCGTCGTCGGCGCGCTGCTGACGCTCCCCGGCGCGTCATACCTCGCCGGGCTCCACCAGATCCACGAGCTCCACTACTCCACGACCGCCACCGTGCTGATCGTGATCGGGTTCAACCTCGTGATGCTGTGGCTGATCGAAGTCCCGCTGGCGTGCTTCCTGGTCGCCCCCGAGTGGACACCCAAAGCGATCGCACGCTCCAAGGCCTGGGTCTCCCGGCACGCGCACACCTTCGCGATCCGCGGTTTCGCGGGCATCGGAGTGCTTCTCATCATCAAAGGAATCATCGGCCTGCTCTAGCTGAAAGGACCGGAACATGGGGTTTCTCCACCGACACGACGAGCCAGACGGCACCCGCTACCAGATGCGAGAAAAGATGTTCGCTATCGGTGACGACTTCTGGGTCGAGAACGGCGGCGGCGAGCGCGTGTTCAAGGTCGACGGCAAGGCGCTCCGCGTCCGCAACACGTTCATCCTCGAGAGCCCCTCGGGCGACGAGCTTTTCAAGATCCAGGAGAAGAAACTTCGGATTCACGACACGATGGAGATTGAGCACGACGGAGACACGGTGGCGACGATCAAGAAGGCCCTCGTCACGCCGTTCCGCGACCGCTTCTCGATCGAGCTCGAGAGCGGCGGCGAGCTAAGCGCCAAGGGCAACGTCGTCGATCACGAGTACGAGATCGAACGCGACGGCGACAAGATCGCCGAGATCTCGAAGCGATGGTTCCGCGTTCGTGACACCTACGGGATCGAGATCGCGCCCGGCGAGAACGACGCCCTGATCGTCGCGGCAGCCGTCTGCATCGACGAGATGGCCAGGCGCTAGCCCGCGATCGTCAAGCCCGGGACAGAGTCGGGCACGAGCGCGACGGCGAGGCCGAGCGCGGCGATGAACACCACGATCGTGCCGATCGCCACCCCTTTCTGAGGCAGCAGCTTCTCGATCGCGACGACCGCCGCCATCACGATCATCCAGGTCACGTTCATCATGCCGACGGCGAACAGGACCGCCATCAACGCCCAGCTCGACCCGACGCAGAAGCCGCCGTGCTCGACGCCCATCGCCAGCGCGCCGGGCATGCCGGGTCGCCACCGGCGCGTGAGCAGATGGGTATTGCGGCAGTGGAGAAGGCATTCGACTTCACGGGCGTCAGTTCGTACAGAGCGGCGGCCAGGATCACGCCGCCGGCGACGTACGGGCCGCCCTCGTCCCAGGCCAACCAGGAGACGCCGAGGGCGCGCACGCCCTGGATCACGCCGTAAGCCAGCACGCCGGCGGCCGCCCAGGTGAGCAGGTACCCGAGCGTGAACACGAACGCCGTCGCCGGGTGGGACCCATATCCATCCCCTGCATCCGCTCGGCGGTGATCGCCCAGCATGCGCCGGCGACGGCGATCAGCAGGACCCCCGGCGTGAGGCGGCGGACTCTGTCGCCGAAGGCAGTCACAGGATCGTCTCCAGCTGGTCGAGACACGCGTTCCATCCCCACTCCTGGGACTCGCGGCGCTCGTCGGTCGAGATCGCGCTGTTGACCAGGCAGCACCGTGGTCGAGCCTTCCGACTCGGAGAATGAGAGCTCGATCAGCTGCTCGTTCGACGGGTCATCGCCAAACGTCCAGGTCATCTCCAAACGATGCGGCCGGTCGATCAGCGTGTACTCGCCCTCCATGTGGGCCTCGCCGCCGTCGGGCCTCCGCATCACCACCCGGACCTTACCGCCGATGCGTAGATCCACCTCCGCCACCGGCGTGCCCCAGTCAGGACCGCAGTGGAGCCACCGTCGCATCACCTCGGGGCTGGTCCAGGCGTCGAAGACATCCTCGGCCGAAGCGGCGAAGGTGCGCTCGATTCGCACCACGTGGTCGGACCGCCGAGTCACCGTCTGGTAGCTCCCTGTTCGTCAAGGTACTCGCCGACGACGTCGAACAGGCGCTCCCAGCGCGCGCGCTGGCTTTCGATCCAGTCCGACGCCTCGGCCAGGGCAGCCGGCCGGAGCGCGAGGCGGTGGGTCCGGCCGTCGATCACACGGCTGACCACGCCGGCCTCTTCGAGCATCTTCAGGTGGCGCGAGATCGTCGGCTTCGATACGCCGAAGTCCCTGGTGACCTCGCCGACAGTCGCGTCACCGCCGCTCAGTCGCTCGACGATCTCGCGCCGGAGCGGATGCGCGAGCGCCTTAAAGGTATCGTTAGCCATTGTGCTAACTATATACGTCAGACCGCGGACCCAGATGTGAGGAGCGACGATGATGACCGAGCACAGAATCGCCACCCAGGAGGACTGGCAGGTCGAGCGCGACGAACTGCTGACGGAGGAGAAGGCACTCACTCGTCGCAGCGACGAGCTGGCGAGGAAGAGGCGCGATCTGCCCTGGGTCGCGGTGGAGAAGGACTACAGGTTCGAGACCGAGACCGGCACGAAGAGTCTCGCCGAGCTGTTCGACGGCCGCTCGCAGCTCATCGTCTACCACTTCATGTTCGGTCCGGAATACACCGGGGGCTGCCCCGTCTGCTCGTCGATGGTCGACGGCTTCGCGGCCCAGATCCCGCACATGAATGCCCGGGACACCACGTTGCTGCTGGCCTCCCGCGCACCGCTCGAGAAGCTCCTTCCCTACCGGGAACGGATGGGCTGGGACATCCCGTGGGTCTCGAGCGGCGGTAACGACTTCAACCGCGACCTCGGCTTCCTCTACACCCTCGACGAGCTGCAGCCGTTCCTCGATGGCGAGATCCCGGTCACCGTCGAGCAGAACGCGCGCATGTGCGGAACCGACGCCGGGGGCTACGTCTCACAGGCGCCGGGTCTGAGCGTGTACACGCTGTCAGACGGGACGGTGTACCGGACCTACGTGACGACCGCACGCGGCCTCGAGGCCGCGATGGCGTACTACCGCCTGCTCGACGTGACCCCGAAGGGACGTAACGAGCCGCCGTCCGAGCCCCTGTGGGTACGACGCCACGACGAGTACTGACCGCGCGCCGAGCGCGCGAGCCTTAGGCGAACGGAACGCTCGGCACGAACGGCTGCAGCGTCCCCGGCGTCCCTCGAACGCACAGCGCACCGTATGCCGTGAGCTGCAAGCGCGCCCGCACGAGCGGGTCAATCGCCCACTGCTGAGCGCCGGTGATCCACCGCACCCGCGTCGGACCGTCGGCGATCGCGAGCGCATGCCAGAGCAGTGCGCTCGCCGCCGGCTCGTCGCTCGCCACCAGCAGCCACAACGATCCGTCCTCGTAGACGACGGCGAAGCCGCGATCTGCGAGGCGCAACAGCCGTGCGCCGCGCGCGAGCGCGTATCGCAACTCTCCCGTGTACGGCGCGCCGCGGATCGCCCGGGCAAGCGCACCGAGGGACTCGAGATCGTTCGCGCGGTCGTCCTCGCGGATCCCGGGGTGTGCTCTGGGGAGCGCTCGCCGGTCGACCTCCCCGTCCGCCCGGAGGGTCGGCTGCAGCGCGAACCCTACGCTCGCATACAGGCGCAACGCCCGGGGATCGTTCGAGCTGACGATCAGTCCGGCGCCGGTCTCGCGCCCGTAGCCGACGGCATGCTCGAGCAGCGCCCGGCCGGCGCCGGCGCTCTGGATGCCCGGCTGAACAGCGAACATCGACAGGACCCACAGTCGCTCGCGGACGATCGCCTCCGCCACCCCGATCACGCGTCCGTCGAGCTCGGCAACGAAGGTGCCGTCGGGGTCGGTCGTGAACGGGTGGGCGATACGCTCGCGCCACCGACGCTCGGCGAGCTCGTCGCCGAGTTCCCGTTGGAACGCGGCGGCGGTCAGCTCCGTCACCGTCCCGAGGTCGCCCTCGCGCATCCGGCGAACGGACGGCGTGTCAATGTGCGACATCTACCGTCAGGCGAACAGTTCGCGCAGGTGATCGTTGAGGAAAATTCCGGCCGGGTCGAGCTCGCGACGCACGTTGATGAACGCGTCCGCCTCTGGATACAGAGCGTGGAGTCGCTCCGGAGTGAGGAAGTGGAGCTTTCCCCAGTGAACGCGGGCCGAGAAGTCCTGCAGGAGCGAGTCGACCGAACGGAGGTAGTCCCAGTAGTCGGTGCCCGGCTTTCCTGACACCGAGATGACAGTGGTCGCCGTCCTGTAGTTCGGTGACAGGTAGGCGTCGTCTGGCCCGACCGTACGCACCTCGAGCGGGAAGATCGAGTCGGGCAGGCTCCGGAGCATCAGATCGCGCATCGCCGACAGGGCGTCCGGTCCGAGCTCGAGCGGAACGAAGTACTCGAGCTCGTGAAAGTTAGGGTCGTAGACCATCGGATAGATGCGGTAACAGCGATCGGTCCTCCGCCCCTCGACATCACTGTCGGGCTGCTCCGGCGCGGCCTCGTCGTAGATCTTCACGTAGCACTTGTCGGCCATCGTCTGATCGTGCGAGGAGAGGTTGTAGAGCGCCGCCGACTCCTCGGTGGGCAGCCAGAAGAAGCCGAAATGACGATGCTCGTGAACGAGCTCGTCCCAGCGCTCGAGCACCTCCTCCCACGGCCAAAGGTCGATCTGCTCGGTGAGGCGGTAGGCGTCGGTGACCTCCAGCTCGAGTCGCGTCATCACGCCGAGCATGCCGACCGACACCTGCGCGGCGCGCAGAAGCTCGGGCTCGGATTCGTCGATATCGCGAACCTCTCCCGTCGCCGTGACGAGCCGGACACCGCGGACGACGCCCGAGAAGCAGGTGTTCCGGATCCCCGACCCATGGGTAGCCGTCGACACCGCGCCGGCGATCTGCTGGGTGTCGATATCCCCCTGGTTCTTGAGCGCTAGGCCTTCGCGCCACAACGGCTGGTAGAAGTCCTGGATCAGCGTCCCGGAAAGCGCGGTCGCACGCTTGCGGGTCCGGTCGGCCTCGACGACACCCCGCAACCCGGAAAGGTCGAGCAGCAGTCCGTCCGTCTCGACGATCGGGGTGAACGAGTGCCGCGCGCCCGCGACCCGGACATGTGACCCCAGCTCCGCGGCATCGCGGACCAGCGTCACGACCTCCTCCTCGTCGCGCGGCGCGGCCGCGTAGCCGGGAGTGAACGATTGGTTTCCGACCCAGTTGGTCCACAGGGTCGCGGGAGGCAGATCGGTAAGCACCGTTAGCGGATCCTAAGTCAGGAGCGAGGCAAGCAGGCGATTATCCGCCGAACCGACCCCGGGCCTACGCTCCTCTCCTGGCTCGCGTCGTTCTGATCTCTACTTGTTCAGACTGTACGCGGATGACAGCCGGCGACCCTGACCGACGCTCGACCGCCTTCACCGCGGCGTCCGTGCCAGAGAACTACTCGATGCGCCTCGGGCCGGTGGTGTTCGAGCCGTGGGCGGAGGTGCTGCTGGACGCGGTCGGCGTGACCGCCGGAGACCGAGTGCTCGACGTCGCGAGCGGCACCGGCGTCGTCGCCCGCGCCGCCGCACACCGTGCCGGGCCGCAGGGCCGCGTTGTGGGCACCGACGGGAGTGAGCCGATGCTGTCCCTTGCCGCTGCGCTTCCGCTGCCCGACGATTCAGCTCCGGTCGAGTACCTAGAGGCACGCGCCGACAACCTCCCATTTCCTGATGAGTCGTTCGACGTCGTCCTCTGCCAGCAGGGTCTGCAGTTCTTCTCGGAGAGGCTCGACGCGGCGCGCGAGATGCACCGCGTGCTTCGCCCGGGCCGGACGGTCGGCGCAGCGGTGTGGGCCGCAGCCCACCGGCTCGAGCCGTTCGACGACTATGCCGAGGCCTTGGCGGCGACAGGCGTCGAGCCGCCGTTCCCGCGCGCCTTTGACAACGGGACGTTCGTGATGAGCACCGAGGTCGTCCGAGCGCTGTTCGAGGACGCCGGCTTCGCCGCGGTAGAGGTGTCGGTGGTCGAGCAGACGGTCGCCTTCCCGGACCCGGGGTCGGCGGCCGGGGGCATCCTCGGGACCCCGTTCGGACCGGCCGTCGCCGCGTTGCCGGCCGATCAGAGCGAGTCGCTCCAGGCGGATCTGCTGCGGCGGTTCCGGCCGGAATCGCCCGGTGCGCCGGTCAGCCGAACCACCGCCGCCGTGGTCGTGCGCGCCACCAAGGCACCGTAAGCGCAGGCCTCCCGACCCGAGTCGTCACGCCCGCAGCCGCGACCGTTCGCCCCGGCGATTCCGGTTAACCGCTCACTCGCCGCCCGCCCGGCGGTGAATTCGGATTCACCCGGCCCTGGCGCGGTTAACCCGACACTCGCGCACGCGGCTTGGTCGAGTGTGGACTTAACCGGAGACGGATCGCATCCGTTAGCTTGCAGTCTCCATGCGCGCGCTGACGATCACCCGCCACGGTCCCCCGGCGGTCCTCCAGATACAGGAGCGACCCGACCCTACTCCGGGCCGAGGCCAGATCCTGATCGATGTCCGCGCCGCCGGGGTCAACTTCGCCGACCTGATGGCGCGAATGGGGCTGTATCCGGACGCGCCGAAGCCGCCGTGCGTGGTTGGGTACGAGGTCGCGGGAACGGTCGCCGCGATCGGCGACGGCGTCGATCGGTTCGCCGTCGGAGATCGGGTGGCGGCACCTGTTCGGTTTGGCGGCTACGCCGAGCGGGCCGTGACCGCCGCTGACGGTGCGTTCCTCCTTCCCGACGCCGTCAGCTTCGAGGAGGGTGCGGCGATTCCGGTCAACTACGCGACCGCGTGGGAGGCGATCGTCCGTGGCGGCAACGTCCAGCCCGGCGAGCGCGTGCTGATCCATTCGGCCGGCGGAGGAGTCGGCATCGCCGCGACCCAGCTGGCAAAGCGCGCCGGTGCCGAGGTGTGGGGTACGGCGTCGCCCGGCAAACACGAGGCCATCCGTGGGTTCGGCGTCGATCATCCGATCGACTACACCTCCCCGGGCTGGGAGCGCGGCGTGCCCGACCTCGATCTCGTGATGGACGCGATCGGCGGGGCGAGCTTCAAGCGGAGCTACAAGCTCCTGCGCGCGGGCGGCCGGCTGGTCTGCTTTGGCGCGTCAGGATTGGTGGCCGGGAATGAGCGCAACCTTCTTGCCGCCGCCAAGACCGCCGTGCAGATGCCCTGGTTCAGCATCGTCCGGCAGATGTCGGCATCGAAGGCCGTGATCGGGCTCAACATCCTCACGCTGTGGGATGAACACGGATCGTCGCGCTGGTCGGAGCCGCTCACCGAGATGATCGAGACCGGCGCGATCCGCCCGGTCGTCGCGAAATCGTTCCCCCTCGAGCGGGGCGCCGATGCGCATCGGTTCATCGCCGAGCGCCGGAACACCGGGAAGGTCGTGCTCGTTCCCTAGTCGCTCGAGCTTGCGGGCGCTAGTGGACGATCAAAGCGATTAGCAGCGTTCGAGCGGCACCGCCTCCGGCTCGCCGTCCGCGTCCTCGTCCAGAACGCCGGGCGCAGGTGCGTGCCTGACCCACGGCGGCGCCGACATCTGAGCCGCGCCGGCGGCTTCGATCGCGAACTCGCCGGGAGACTGGTGGCGCTCCGACGGATCCTTGGCCATCGCACGCGTAACCACCGCATCGAGTGCCGGTGGCACGTCGGGCCGGCGGGCCCTGACCGACGGTGGGTCGGCCGAGCGATGCGCGTACATCTTCGCGGCCGGCGTCGGCTCTGGGTATGGCACCTCGCCGGTGAGCGCCTCATACAGCACGCACCCGAGTCCGTAGATGTCCACCCGAGCGTCGGCTGATCCGCCCTCAAGGTACTCGGGAGCGAGATAGTCGAACGATCCGACGAGGTGCTCCTGCATGCCGGTCAGGTCACTGGCACGGCGCGCCAGGCCGAACTCGGTCAGGTTGGCCTGATCGGTCTCGGTCACGATCACGCTCGACGGCTTGACGCTGCGATGCATGATCCCCAGGGTGTGCGCCGCGTCCAGAGCGGACGCGACCTGGTTGACGATCCGTACCGCGCGCCTCGGCTCGAGCGGACCCTCCGCGCGCACGAAGCGCGTTCAGACCCGTGCCGTTGACCCATCGGCTGGCGATGAACAGCCGGCCGTCGAACTCCCCGGCTTCGTAGCTCGGGACGACGTTCGCGTGGTCGACCGAGGCGAGTGCGGTCGATTCCCGGTTGAGTCGCACGCGCGTCACCGAATCACCCGAGACATCGGCCCCGATGAGCCTCAGGGCGACGTCCCGCTCGAGACGAGTATCGCGCGCCTTGAAGATCACGCCCATCTCGCTCTCTGCGACGCGCTCCTCGAGCTCGAAGCCGGCGAAGCGCTCCTGCGGCCCTGCAGCTCCTAGCCGCCGCCGCGCGCCCCTCCCCCCGGCTAGCCCGAATGCTGGCGAGAGTGATGCTCGACGAGCTGTGTAAGCAGCCGCTCCAGCTGGCGGCGATCTGCGCTCGACAGCGGCGCTACGAGCGCGTCCTGCGCGGCGTCGATTCGAGTGTCGAGGCGCTCCAGCGTGCGGGCGCCGGCCGGCGTGAGCTCTACGAGCATGCGCCGGCGGTCGTCCGGGTCGCGCACGCGCGCGACCAGGTCGTCCCGTTCGAGCTCCCTGAGCAGCGCGTGCATGTCGCTGCGGTCGATCAGCAAGCGTCGCCCGAGGGCGGCCTGGCTCGCGGCTCCCCGCTCGGCGAGGGCGCTCAGCACGACGAAATGCTGGCGGCGAAGACCCTCCGCCGCGAGCGCGCCGGCGACGAGTCCGGCGGCGGTCTCGGCGACCCGACCCGTCAGCCAGCTGGGTAGCCGCCGTATCCGGTCCGGCGGGTCGTACTCGGCAAGGTCCTCCTCTGACCACGGCATGAGGCCGGCATTATAGGTTGGCACCGCCAACGTTGACACGGCCAATGAATTCAGATATCGTTGGCACCACCAACGTTGATAGAGCCAACAAAAGGAGCGAACCCAAATGTCCAACGCCGACTCCATCTCCCCCATCGACCAGCTTCAGCGGCTCGGCGATCGGCACGCGATCGTGGACCTGATCGGGCGGCTCGGGCTCATGCTCGACGAGCAGCGCTTCGACGAGGCCGCATCGATTCTCGCCGACGAGGTGACGGTGAAGACGCCTGGCGGCGCGGCCCAGGGGCGCGAGGCCGTGGCCGCCCAGGCACGCCGCAATCACACCGTCCGCACGCAGCACGTGATCACCAACGTGCTGATCGAGCTCGACGGCGACCGCGCACAGGCTCGCGCAAACCTGACCGCCACGTTCGCCCCCGACCCGGGGTCGCGGTTGGTGATCAACGGCGAGGAGCAGCGCGACTCATTTCTGACCCTCGGCGAGGTGTACCGCTTTGGAGCCGTACGGACCACAGACGGGTGGCGCCTGTCGCGGATCGAGACGGAACCGCTCTGGAGTAGCCGACCGCTGTCCGGCGGGGCGCGCGTCGCGCAGACCGAGCGCTAAGCGCCGGGCTGGTAGCGAAGGCCGTCGAGCGCGATGCGGAGGATGTGCGCGGTCTGGCCGGGATCGCTGGCCGGGATCTTGGCGATCCCCATCACCATCTGCATCACCTCCGGGAACTCGACGTCTGAGCGGACGACGCCGGCCTCCTGGGCGCGCCTGAGCAGCGGCTCGCCCGCGGCGTACAGCGACGTGCGACAAACCTGGAACAGCGCCGCGTCGCGGTCCATGTAGTTGAGCAACTCACCCGCGAGCGCCTGCTTGGTTGCGAGGTAGCCCATAAGCCCCTCGAACCAATCATTCAGGGCGTCCCATGGATCGGCCCCGTCGAGCTCGGCGGCGGAGCGACAGACCTCCTCGACCTCATTCACGTACAGAGCCTCGAGCAGCGCCTGGCGACTCGGAAAGTGGCGGTAGAGCGTGCCGATCCCCACGCCCGCGCGCCGGGCGATCTCCTCCAGCGCGGTGGATTCGCCGCCCTCGGCGAAGGCCTCCCGGGCAGCGGCGAGCACCTTCTCGTAGTTGCGCCGGGCGTCGGCGCGCTTGGGGCGCTCGATCAATGTCTGGGCGGCTGTTTCGGTGGTGCTCACGAAGATTCCCTTGACAAACGGAGGGTGCCTCCATATATTTATCCGGAGGGATCCTCCAGATATTTCGGAGGCGGCCTCCACTTTAGCGCCAGATTGAAACACCTACAAGTTGGGATCCGCATGAACCTAGTCTCTTCGCAAACCTCTCGATCCGACCGCCAGCGCTGGGCGGCGCTCGCGGTCGTGTGCTTGGCGCAGCTCATGATCGTCCTCGACGTCACGATCGTGAACGTCGCGCTCCCCTCGATTCAGCACGACCTCCACTTCAGCCAGGCCAACCTCACCTGGGTCGTCAACGCGTTCCTCGTCACCTTCGGGAGCCTCCTGCTGCTCGCCGGGCGCCTCGGCGATCTCGCGGGGCGTAAGCGCGTCTTCCTCGCCGGCCTCGTCATCTTCACTGGCGCCTCCTTGCTGTGCGGCATGGCTCCGAGCCAAGCCGCACTCATCGGCGCCCGTTTTCTGCAGGGCATCGGCGCCGCGGCCCAGGCCTCCGTGATCCTCGCGATCATCGTCACCGAGTTTCCCGACGCCAGCGACCGCGCTCGGGCCATGAGCGCGTACGTGTTCGTTTCCGTCGCCGGCGGCTCGCTAGGACTGCTCGCGGGCGGGGTACTGACCGAAACGCTCAGCTGGCACTGGGTCTTCTTCGTCAACCTCCCGATCGGGGTGGCCACGTTCGTCCTCGGCCAGCGGCTGATCCGCGCGGACCACGGACTCGGTCTCGAGCACGGCATCGACTGGACCGGCTCGCTGCTCGTCACCACATCGCTGATGAGCGCGATCTACGCCATCGTCGAAGCCACCACCTACGGGTGGACCTCCACCCACGTCCTCGGCTTCGGCGCGCTCTCCGCGGTGCTGATGGCGGCGTTCCTGGCGGTCGAGACTCGCGTCCGGAACCCGATCATGCCGATGCGGATCCTCCAGCTCCGGGGCCTGATCAACGCCAGCGTGGTCAGAGGCTTCCTCGTCACCGGCATGTACTCGACCTTCTTCCTCGGCAGCCTGTACCTCGAGCATGTCCGCCACTACAGCGCTCTACAGACGGGCGCGGCGTTCCTGCCCTGGACGATCACGATCGCCGTCCTGTCCCAGGGCATCACCGCTCGGCTCGTCGGCCGTTTCGGCGCACTCCCAGTACTGACCAGCGGGATGGCGAGCGCGGTCGTCGGGCTGGTCCTGTTCAGCACCGTCGGCCCAGACACCGCCTTCTTCCCGACGATCTTCTTCGCCTGCTTCGCGCTCGGTCTCGGGATCGGGAGCGCGTTCATGCCGCTGCTGACGCTCGCCATGGCCGACGTTCCCGCCGCCGACTCCGGGCTCGGGTCCGGGATCACCAACGTCTCGCAACAGATCAGCGGCGCGCTCGGGCTCGCCGTGCTCAGCACGATCGCCGCAAACCACACCAAGGGACTGCTCTCCACTCACCATGGACTCACGACGTCCCTGATCGGCGGCTACCACGTCGCCTTCCTGGCCGGTGCGGCAACGATCAGCGCCGGAATCATCGTCGCCTTCGCGCTCCTGACACCCCGCCGCTCGCGGAGTTCGCTCCACCTGGCCGGAGTCAGCGACGCAAACGGCATCGACACCGACACCCACTTCGACATCGAGAGAGAGGCCGCATGACACACGTCGGCGCCCCCCGCCCCCATACCTCGAGCGCGCGCGAGCCCGCCCGCCGCTCAGAGCACGCCACCCGCCGGATAAGTGGCCGGCCGAGCGCCAGCCTGATCTCGGAAGCCGTGGTGGCGAGCTACATCCACGACATCGCCCAGCGGCACCGCGATCAACCGTCCGTTTCGAGACGCGCGCTCACCCGAGCCGACTCCACCTGAGAATAGGTCCGGGCCGCGGGGCAAAGAGGCCCGCGGCTCGGACCGCTTCGGTCGTCAGTTGTCGCCGAGGTAAGCCGCCGGAAGGTTCCGCCCCGGCACCTGGTTCGGCGTGTAGATCTTCGGATCGCCCGGATACGCGACGCGCCAGTCGTGAGCCGAGTACCAGTCGAACCGGTTCATCAGCTGGGGATTCACTCGGTCTGGACCGTCGAAGTGGTGTTCGGCCACCTGCTGCTGGCTCCACGCCGTCCAGGCCTTGTAGACCGATTGCATGTTGGCTGGGACGACGCCCTGTGCGTTGAACGCCTTCCGCACGGATGGGCTGGCGCCCGCCTGCGCCGAGGTGAGCGTCGTCGGGCCGCCCGGGGCGCCCAGATTCAGCGGGATCTGGTTCTGCGTCAGGTTGTACGGCGCGTTGTCCGGATGCTGCGTGAACGCGCTGTACATCGGCTCGGCGGCCAGGTCCTCCTGATTCATCGGCTTGATGCCGAGGATCTGCTCGATCGTCCTGACCATGTTGAGCTGGGTGTAGTACTGGTCGTCCACGCCGGACGCCGAGTACGGGCTGACGACGAACGCCGGCCCGCGGTGCCCGTCGACATGATCGACTCCGTTCTGGGTGTCGTCCTCGACGACGAAGATCGCCGTGCTCTTCCAGAACTTGCTGTGCGAGATCGTGTCGATGACGCGGCCGACGGCCAGGTCGTTGTCGGCGACCTGGGCAACAGGGTCCGGCTCCGTGTTGCTGTTGGCTACACCGGTGGCCCCAGTGTGGTCGGTCATGAGCCACATGAACGTCAGGTTGGGCATGCTGCCGGTCTGCTCCTGATGCTGGAACTTCGGCAGCCACTGATCGACCCGGTACTGATCCGGGATCGCGAGCTGGAAGTTCGGGAAGCACCGATCCGTGATCGCCTGCAGCGACGGAATGTCGGACTGCGCATAGGCGTACTGACACGGGTTCGGAATCGGCTCGGGGCCCTTGTGCCCGTCCTCGAGCCACTGCGACTCCGCGTACCAATGGTTCCAGTCAAGGACTAGGCCGTTCTGGCCGGTGGCGGGCAGGCTGTACGGGTTGTAGATGTACTCGCCGAAGTTCTGCACGTTCAGGCCCGCCTTCTCGGCGGCGTTCCAGAGGAATCCGTCGCGCTGGTAGGCGAGCGCGTCACCACCCTGCGACGGGTAGGACCGGTAGAACGCCCCGAACTCCTTCTCGGTGTAGTCGTTGGCCTCGGCCTGAACGAGCCAGTTGTGTCCGTCGGCCGACAGCGTGCCCTCGTCGTAGAAGTTGTCCAGATCGCCAAACCGGCTCGCGAGCGCGTGGGCGTTCGGTGTGACCTGCTGACCGAACTGCACGTCGCCCGAGTCGCCGTTGCCCTCGCCGAGGTCACCCAGCACCTGGTCGTACGTCCGGTTCTCCCTGACGATCACAACGACATGCTTGATCCGCGAGCTCCCACCCAGATGGGCCGGGATTACCTTCGGAACGGCGTCGTAGTCACCCTGGTTGATCGGCCTGATCTGGTTCCAGTCGTCGTCTGTGAATACCGTCTGGGTGTCCTGCGGAATCTGGTAGTCGGCAGGCATGCCGAATGTGGTCACGCTGCCGGTGTCGTCGTAGGTGTTGTGGTCGGTGGTCGGGTTCGTGTCATAACCGTGGTTGATCGTCGACTTGGGGCCGCGGGCGCCGATGCCCTTGTCGTTGGTGACGACGATCGTGCCGGCGCCGAGGGCCGAATCCGGCTGGACCGAGACGGGATACCAGTCGGTCGGCAGCAACCCGACGAATTTCATGCGCCGGTAGATACCGCGGTACTGGTACACCGCGATCGCGTTGTCACGCCCGATGCTGACGAGAACATGATTCGGGTCTGACATGCTGATCGCGTTGGCGTAGCTGCCGACGCCGGCGCCCGGAACCGGGTTGGTGTGCACCGTCTGGGCGACGCTGTTGTCGCCCTCGTCGATCACCGACAGGCTGTCGTCGTTCGAGTTGGCGACGAGCAGCGCAGTGCCATCCTGGTAGAGCGCGGTCGGCTGGAGGCCGACCGGAATCTCTTGTGTCTCCTTGCCGGTCGTCAGATTGACCACGGAAACCGTGCCGGTGATGGCCCCGCCGGTCTTCTTGCTCGACACGATTGGCGTGCCGTCAGACAGGTTCGTGAAGTCGTTCTTGTTGGCCGGGCGACCGCCCTCGTTGGACACGTAGGCGACGGTCCCGTTATCGGCGAGGACGACTTGACGCGGCGCGTTGCCGACCGGAATCTGGCTCACCAGTTGGTTGGTCGCGGTGTCGATCACGCCAAGCTTGTTGGCGCCGTTGAGGGCCACGTACAGCCTCGACCCGTCCTGCGACAGTGCCATCCCGGACGGCAACTGGGCGCCGTTGGCGACCTGGGCGGCATCGGCGCTGTTTTCGCCGAACTCCCCGGCGGCGGTGTTGCCGCTACAGAAGGTGGAGCTGAGGTCGGAGTCGGAGTCGCCTTCGCCGCAAAGGGGGATGGCGTCAGTCTGAGTGGTCTTGCCGGTTGTCGGATCGACGCTGAAGCGCAGCAGGTACTCGGACTGTGGCACCCATAGGGTGCTGCCATCCGGCGAGAACAGCGGCCCGTCGGCCGCGACCGTCGAGTCGTTCGGGTCCTTGGCCGTACCGCCCGTGTTGAGCGGGGTCTGCTGAACCATGGTCCCGGTCTTCAGGTCGAAAATCGTCAGGTAGCCGGAGAACTCGTTCCAGCCCAGCGCCGCGAGGTACTGGCCGCTCGGGCTGATCGTGCTCGACACGAGCCGCTCGCTGCTGTCGAGGATGCGTGTGCCCAGCGGAGAGATCCACTGGTTCGTGGGCAGCAGGACGCCGTTGGCATAGGTCTGCCCGACCTGCTGATTGCCGAATGGGTTGAACCCGCCGATGGCGGCGGAGGCGACACCCACGAGCGCGACGCATGAAACGAGTGCGGCGACGATCGCTACTCGACCCCGTCGGCGCTTCCGCGGCTGCGTAGACACGAGCTTCCTCACAGCGGACTACCTCCCCACGCACGGTTATACCTGCCGCCCTGATCGGGACGGTGGCGCGGCGACCACAGCGCCGGCGGCACCCTATCACCGGACCCCGTGCGTGTGTTGTTACTAACTCGTATCTATGGTGTGGCAGTCCGGTTCCGGACACGTGTGGCACTCCGGTTCCGGCCACGACCGGCGTCACCGGGTTCCACCCTGGCGGAAGTGCCTATGTATATTCGCGCCGTGGACGCCGTCCGGGCGACAGGGCTGGTCAAGCGCTTCGGCACGACGACCGCGGCAGACGGGGTCGATCTCGTCATCGAGAGTGGGGAGGTCCGAGGGCTCCTCGGACCCAACGGCGCCGGCAAGACCACGCTCCTCCGGATGCTGTTCGGCTTGATCCGGCCCGACAGCGGGTCTGTCGAGCTCCTCGGCCACAGGCTCGATCATCTCGGCGGCGACGTGCTCGACGCGGTCGGCGGATTCGTGGAAGAGCCCTCCTTCTATCCGTACCTCTCGGGCCGCTCCAACCTGAGACTCGTCGCCAAGCTCGACGGGGCCGGAGCCGGGGCGGACGAAGTCGAGAACGCGCTTCGGCGCGTCGACCTCGCCGGCCGGGCCGATGACCGGGTCAGCGGCTACTCGACCGGGATGCGACAGCGGCTCGGCCTCGCCGCGGCGTTGCTCCGTCGCCCACGACTGCTCCTGCTGGACGAGCCGACCAGCGGCCTCGACCCGGCCGGAACTCGCGCCGTCGCGACCCTCGTTCGCGAGCTGGCCGCCGGCGGAGTGGCCATCCTGCTCTCGAGCCACCAGATCGGCGAGCTCGAGAAGGTTTGTGACTCATACACCGTGCTGCGGCACGGTCGAGTCGTGTGGAACGGCACCGCTGCCGAGCTCGAGGCGCAGGCGCCGCGCTCGGCCTACGCACTGTTCACCAGCGACGACGCCCACGCGCTCGAGCTCGCGTCCCGGATCCCGGCGATCCGGATTCAACCCGCGGCCCGCGGCGGCCTCGTCGTGGCCGCCCGCCGAGAGAGCATGGACGAGCTCGTGGCGGCGTTCGGCGATGCTCGCGTCCTGATCCGCCGCCTTGAGCTCGTGGTGAGCCCGCTCGAGAGCATGTTCTTCGCGCTCACGGCAGACCACGAGGGCGCAGCGCTGGACGAGCTCGAACCCCAGCAGCTGGCGGACACCGTCCTGGCGGGCGCATGACCACGGTCGCTCCAGCCTCGCCTGCCGCCCGCGCGGAACCCCGTGTCACCAGCGGCGTTCGCAACTCGTACGACACCGAGCTGTCCAAGCTCTTGGCGCAGCTCCCGACGCGCGTTCTCGTGCTCATCTGCGCGCTCGGCCCACTCGCGTTCGCCACGGTCCTGAAGGTCCAGAGCGGCACCCCATCGGACGCCCTGTTCGGGTTCTGGGTCCACTCCTCCGGGTTCGCCGTCTCGCTGGTGATCTTGGGATTCGCGGGCTCCTGGGGGTTCCCGATCATCGCGGGCGTGCTCGCCGGCGACCTCTTCTCCTCCGAGGATCGCCACGGCACGTGGAAGACGATCCTCACCCGCTCGTGCACGCGCGAGGACGTGTTCGCCGGCAAGCTACTGGCGGCGGGCACCTGTGCCGTCGGGCTCACGGTGGTGTTGGGAGCGTCGAGTCTGATCGCCGGCCTCCTCCTCGTCGGCGCACACCCGCTCGTAAACCTGAGCGGAGTTCTCACCTCTCCGGGCCGGATGCTGGCGCTGACGGTCGTCAGCTGGCTGATCTGCCTGCTCCCAGTGCTCGCCTACACGAGTCTCGCGATCCTGGTCTCGGTGGCGACCCGGAACGGCATCCTCGGCGTACTCGGGCCTCTGCTCGTCGCGCTCATCACCCAGCTACTGGACCTCATCGGGAAGGGCGTGATCATCCACGAGCTCCTGATCGGCTCGGCCTTCGACGGCTGGCACGGCCTGTTCACCAGCCACCCGTTCTTCGGCCAGGTCGCGATCGGGAGTCTGGTGTCCTTGGCCTGGATCGCGGCATGCCTGACCGCGAGCTGGCGGATCATGCGCCGCCGCGACTTCCTCACGGGCGTCGGCAGCGGCGGCCCGAGCTGGAGGGCCCCGATCAAGGTGGTGGCGATCGCCACCGCGGTGATCGCCGCGCTCGCGTTCGGCTGCAGCCTCGGACCGACCGGGGTGACCGCGTACCGCGTCGCCTACACCATCGGCCGCGAGTTCAACAACGTCACGCTGCTCCAGCAACAACTGATCGGCCGCCACGTGCCGCCGAACGCTCGGCTCTACGTCCAGCCGCAGTGCAACCGGCGCGGAACGAAGGCGGTCGGACCCGGGGACTGGAGTTGCACCGTCTACGTGTACCTTCCTCAACCCAACTCAGTGCCCTACCAGCTGACCTCGGTCGAATACGACGTGAGCGTCCAGTACAACGGCTGTTACAAGGCGCAGTCGCCGCCCGCGTTCCTCGGAGGCCAGACGATGCTCGGTGCAGGCGGGCGCCAGGTCGCCAATCCGCTGTTTGTCGTTTACGGGTGCTTCAACATCCTCTGACTTTCTCGGTTCCCCCGCGGTCCCACAGCATCGCCACCACCCCATCTCCGAATGAGATCAGGATGAAACAGCCGAAGAGGCCTAAGGCGCACCGAGCTCCGCCCTCTTGGCGTCGATGTCGATGCCTTGCAGCCGCGCCAGATTCTCGCCCAGGATCTTGCGCTTGGCCTGTTCGGTGAGCTGTGGGTAGCCCCGCTCCTCGACGATGTCGCGCGGCAACTCGAAGTTCCAGAACTCCTCGAGCGCCCACTGCGGGTGCCAGATCGGGGTCTCACCGCCGTAGATGATCTTGTCCTCCCCGCACCACCACATCATCTTGCCGAGCGTCTCGGCGAACACGCGGGGCTGGCGCGCGATGAAGTTCACGGTCGCGGCGATCGAGGCGTACAGGTTGGGATAGCGGACGATCTGCCAGAGCACCTCGTCGAGCCAGGGCAGGCCGACGTGGAAGATGATGAAGTTGATGTCCGGGAAGTTCGCCGCCGCTCCGTCCATATCGAAGGTGCGGGTGTGCTCGATCGGCTGCGGTCCGAGCGGGACTCCCTTGTGGACGCCGACCAGGTTGATTCCGAGCTCCTGTGCGAGCTCGAACACGGGATAGGCGACGCGCGGGTCGTCCATTCGCCACGGGAACGGCTGGCCATAGTCGTATCGGACGTTGTAGAGCTTGAGGCCTCGCGCGCCGTGATCCTCGACCTGGCGGCGCAGAAGGTCGAGCGCCTTCTTGCCCTCGAGCGGGTTGATCGACGCCCAGAACACCGCACGGTCGGGATGTTTGGCGGCCATCTCGGCGCACTTCTCCCACGCCGACAATCCGTCCTGGAACAGGTCTGTAAGCGGGAGCGGCTGCGCGACGATCATGTCGGTGTCGGAGCCTTCGATGATCATGTCGTAGATCTCGTCGACGCTCCATTCGCGCATGAAATCCTCGCGCGAGAGGATCTGCTCGCCTTCACGAGTGAGCAGCTGATGGAACGCGTACAGGTGCTCGTCGAAAAGCAGACCCGGCGAGCCGAGTGCGTTGGCCGGATCGAAGTTGAAGATGTGGCATACGCAGTCGAACACGAACGCCGACACCTTGCGCTCGCGCTCGGTCGTGGCAACGGTCTCGGTGGTGGCCATCGGTCAGGCTCCTTTCTGCTGGGCGATCCGTCGCTCGCGATACGGGATCAGTTCTTCGAGCGGTAAGGTCAGCTTCTCGCGCGCGGACGGGGACAGGCGTTCCTGGGTCCACACCGGGTCCCAGACCACGCGAACGTCGACGCTCTCGACGCCGTCGAGGCCGCCCAGGCGGTCCGGGATCGCCGTGGACATGCTGGCCACGAACGGGCACCAGCCCGTGGTCAGGACGAGATCGACCTCGACGTGCCCGCCGGCCACCCGGACGTCCTCCACCACGCCCATGTCGACGATGCTGATGCCCCGGTCGGCACAGCAGGGGTCGTACACGTCGCGGAGCGCATCTCGGACGGTGTCGGCGGAGACCGTGGTCACCGCCCGCCCTCGCACTCGATTGCAATGCGAAAGCCGGTGGTGGGCGTCGCCCGATCGGGATCGGCCGACAGCGCCCGGGCGCAGCGGACGCCCCAGGCGGTGTCGAGATACGACCCGCCGCGGACCGACCGCCAGCCGTCCTCATCGGGCGGGTCCCCAACCCATTCCCACACGTTGCCGGCGAGCTGCTCGGCCCCGCCGGCGGCCGCGCCCTGGGGGTGGGCATGCACCGGCACGGTCCACCCCCATCCGGATTCCACGCTGTTGCATCGCTCCGGATCGAACGCCTCGCCCCACGGCCACGCGCGGCCGTCGCGACCACGCGCCGCTGCCTCCCACTCATCGGCGCACGGAAGCCTGACCGGCCGGTCGAGCTTGCGCGCCGCCCAGGCGCAGAAGTCGACCGCGTCGGCGAAGCTGACCTCCGTCGCAGGATGATCAACGAGCTGGTCGGCGGCGAGTCGACCGCCCAGCGCCGGAGTTACCGATCGACCGGTCGCCTCGACGAACGAACGCATATGCGCGACCGTGACCGGCCACCGGCCGATAAGCACGTCATCGAGCTCGGCGACGCGGTCGTTCACGTCGCCGAGGTGATAGATGCCGGCCGCCACCGACACACAGGCATCCAGCGGCGGGACCCCGCGCGAGGCGGTGGGAGCGAGCCGCGAACGGCCGGGCTGCGAGTTCAGGGACGGCGCGAGCACCAGGTGGCGCAAACCTACACCTCGAACGCCGGGCCGCACAACCGCGAGACGGAGTGGATTTCATCAGTGCGGACCGCGGCCGAGTCTCCCAGCGAGGACGCCGCATGCCGACGTCGCCCGTAGATACGCCGGCGAATGCATGTCGAGCGTCGAAGGGAAGAGCAGGATCGCTCCGTCGTAATCGGTGATAACGCCCGCTCCGGAGGGGAACGGGTGGAGCGGGACGGTCGTCCTTGGGTCGGGGAAATCGGGGACGCCGCGGCGGCGCATGCAATCGGCGATGCGGACTAGCTTCGCGACCGTCTGCGCGGACGGGTGTGTCGTCGACCCGGGGCCGGGGGGGCCACCGCCCATGAGTTTCTGGCACTTCACCTGCGCCGCCCTGGCCGCAGGCGCGCCGAGATTGAGTCCAGATGTAGGCGATCGCCAACGCGCACGGTGCCGAGCTCAACGCTCGCGCGAGACCGGACGGCGGACTCACTATCGACATGTCATTCCCGCCGGTCGCCGGCAACAAATCAGGCGTGATGTCCACCACTGCCTGGGCGAAACGCGGAGCCGCGCGCGCCACCCTCGGCGATTGAACCTACTCCATCGCACCACTCCCTCGCGGCACGATAGGCGAGCATCAGATCGGACCCCTCGGCGGCGATGTCGGCAAGCTCGGCGAGGTGGCGCCGGTGCTCGTGGCGGCCGCAATGGGTCGAGGCGACTCCCTGGTCGGGTTGGAGGAGCGATTTGCGACCGGGGTCGCCACGGCTGCCGATTTCGCCCGGGCGCTGCACGAGATGTGGGGCGTCGTATCGCCCGAGGTGGCACGTCGGGCGTTCGTCACCGCTCCGTTGATCGAGAACGTCCGCGAGGTGCTCCACGACATCCGGCTTCGTGGCGAAGCGGCGTGCCAGATCACGATGTCGCCCGACTATTCGCCGAGCACTTCCTCGAGTTCGGCTTCGATGCCGAGGTGCTCCGCACCAGCGCGCCGTCCATATCGAAGATGTGTGCCCGCATCACGCCGGCGGCAGTTCGCAAGACGCCGTCAACGACCGCGGACGGTCCCGGCGGCCATCCGCCCGAACTCGAACGCCGCAGTTCCCGTCGTCACAACCGGGTCCTGCGCGGCGAACTCCCGGAGCGCCTGCTCGTCGTCCGTCTCGACTACTGCTATGCCGTACGAATCGTCGTCGGTGAGGATCGGGCCGAACACGACCATGTCACCGCGGTCCAAGTACGGGCCCCAATGAGCGGCGTGGCGATTCATGATCTCCCGCTCGGAGTCGGTCATGGTCTGCGCGAAGTTCGGGCGTGGAGCGATGAGACGCAGGACGAAAGTGGGCATGTGGCGGACTCTACGCGATCGCTGCCAGCGTCGGCAGGCGCGGTGATGACCATCGGCTTGTTCCGTGCGTGCGGAGCCCCTCGGTGTACGCGGCGATCACACTCACCATCACACGGTGCGGGGTTCGTGTTCAGCGAGAACCTTGACACCGCTCTCATAGCTGGGCTGATCTTGTTCCCGATCTTCGGACTTGTGTTCGGGGCGCTTGGAGGAGTGCTCGGCTCATCCCGCCGACACGTCTAGGTGAACGTCCCACTGCGACGTTCGCCAGCGTTGTGAACGCGAGCAGCGCCGCGGCGCCTTCGAGCGCCGCGGACGGGCCACCGACGTCAACCAGCGCTGGGACGAGCAGGGACCCGAGCGCGAGTCCCAACATCGCGAACGCCTCGAGCCGCCCGAACAGGGTGGCCCGCGCGGCTGAGGATCGTGTCTGCATCAGGATCGTGCGGCCGCAGGCGTCGAGCACGGCGCGCGCCGACCCGGCGCAGGCGAGTAAGACGAACGCTCCGGGACGAGTGAGTGTGAGTCCGAGCAGGGCCATGATCGCCGACCAGGCTCCGCCGGCGATCCAGAGCGGCGCGGTGAGCCGACGGCGACCGATCAACGTCGCGGCGATCGCCGCACCGGCGGCGCCGCCGGCGCCGAAGATGGCGTTCAGGTATCCGGCTCCCGACGGGCCGAGGGCGAGCACGCCGACCGCGAGCAAAACCGATAGGACGTCGACCATTCCGATGACCGCGTATTCGGCTCCGAGGAGCCAGACGACCGGCCAGACGGGAACATCGTCGATGTCCGTCGGCATGCTCGCCACTGGAGGATGTTCGCTGACGGACACCCGGCTCGAGGGAGCGGCTGGACAGACGCCGGCCGCCACGGCGGTTCCAATCGCGAACAGGCCGACGGCGGATCCGGGGTTCGCGACCGCCATCGCCAGGCCGGCCATCGCTGGACCGGCCAGGATGCACACGCTTTCCACCCACCCGGACACGACGTTGACGGCGGTCAGCTGATCGGACGCCACGACGATCGTCGGGACGAGCACCGCCTGAGCCGGACGTGTGACGGTCACAGCGATGGCCGCAGTCACCGCGGTCACATAGACGAGCGCGGCCGGAAGGTTTCCCAGGAGCGATGCGGCAAGCAGCGCCAGGCTGACCGCTTGGATCCCGTAGCCACACCGAAGTGCGACCGATGCACAGTGCCGCTGGAGTACCGTGGTCAGCGTGGGCGCCAATACGGCGGCCGGCACCAGCTGCCCGACCGCGACGAGCGCGGTGGCGGTCGCGCCGCCATGCCCGTATGCGTATACGAGGACGGTTACCCAGACGCCGTACTCGGCGAGGTTGAATGCCGTGAACGCCACCTCGATGCGGAGGACCGTGCGGCAGCGCAGTACCTGCCGGAGTACGTACAACGATCTCGACATGGCAGCGTCAGCCGTGTGCGAGCGCCGGCGGCCTGCGCCTGACACGGTCGGGGCGATGCGCGCTGCCGGATCCGGCCGGTGATCGCAACGGCACCGCAAGCGTCTCCTCCCGGAGCCACTCGAGCGCCCGATCGACGTCCCGCTCGGAGGTCGTGTGATTCATGATGCACATCCGAATCGCATAGCGACCGTTGAGCCGTGTGGAGGACACGAGGCTGTGACCGGTCGCCTCGAGTCCGGCCACCAGATCTGCGTTCATCCGATCGAGCTCGAGCTCGTCGCAGCCAGCGCAGACTCGGCGGAAGCACACGACTCCGAGCTCCGGCGGGCATAGAAGCTCGAGTTCGGGATCGGCGTCGATGCGCTGGGCAGCGTGGCGGGCGAGAGCGAGCGCGCGCTCGACGGAGGCGCGGAATGCTTCGACTCCGAACGTGTTCAGCGACAGCCAGATCTTCAGCGCTCTGGCCCCGCGAGTCAGCTGTAGTCCGCGGTCGCAGAAGTCGACCTCTGCGCTCCGGTAGTCGTCGAGGTAGTCCGGGGCGATCGCGAACGCTCGTGTCAGCAGGCCCGGCTGTCTCGTGAGCACACATCCACACTCGATCGGCTGATGGAGCCATTTGTGCGGATCGAGCGTGACCGAGTCGGCGAGCTCCAGGCCTCGCAGCGCTAGTCGTCCGTGGTCGCTCAGCGCCGCGAAGCCGCCGTAGGCGGCATCGACGTGCAGCCACATCGCGTGGTCGGCGCATAGCGCGGCTAGCTCGGGCAGGGGATCGATTGCACCGGTATTCGTTGCGCCTGCATTCGCGGTGACGATCAGCGGTCGCAGACCGGCATGGACGTCGGCGTCGATGGCGGCCTGGAGTGCGTCGAGGCGCACCCGGAAGGAGCCGTCGCTCGGGATCGTGCGCACCCGATCCGACGCGAACCCAAGCGTGCGCAATGCCCGGCTAACCGACGAGTGAGTCTGGTCCGACGCGTACGCCACGGCCGTGGTCGATCCGGCACCGACGAGAGTTTCACGCGCACACGCGAGCGCAGTCAGGTTGGCGGCCGAGCCGCCGCTGACAAGGACTCCTTCGGCCCCATCCGGATACCCGATCCATGACCGGAACCAATCGAGAACGACGAGCTCGAGCCGACTGGGGCCGGACGCCGAGGTCCAGCTGCCGGCGTCGATGTCGAGGGCTCCGGCGATGAGGTCTCCCAGCGCACCGGCGAACGTGCTCGACGCCGGAATAAACGCGAAGTAGCCCGGGTGTGCCAGGCGGCTGGCGTATGGCAGCACGGTGGCCTCAAGCTCGGCCAGCGACTGTGTGAAGCCGCGAGGCTGTTCGGGCGGCCGTGCGTCGATCAGCGCGCTCAACTCGCCGCCGGTGGCCGCTCGCATCGGTGGCACGTCCGCCTCCACGAGGCGCCGGACGAGCATGTCGATCGTCCGGTAACCGATCGACCGCATCTGCTTTGCGTCCATCCGCAGGGGGCTGTCGCCTTCGCTCATGGCCGGCAACGTACGGTCGCCGGACGGCGGCGGCATCGGTGACACTCCCTATCTTGGGCAATCCGTCCACCCAATTCATGGGCGCCGAGCGGTTGACCGGTCGCGCGGACGCGCTGTGGCTGACCACGCCTACGTTGGCGCCGCCAACGCCCAAGATGGGTGATCTTGCCGTTGTCGGGGGACACAGGCCAGCCGTACGGTTTGCGCTCGCCGATCGCCACGCCAAGAAGAGCGACAGCGAGGCACCCCAGATACATCGGCGGGCGAAAGGGAGTCACAGCCAACATCTCAGAAGGAGGCACAGTGCCAACCGTCATAGCTCGGGCGCGCCCGATTTGGGAGTGAGAGACTGTCCGCGGTGATGGCGAACGCGCGTCCGGGGCAAGTGGGCGACGCGCTGCTCGAGCGCGGGACGCAACTGGCCGCGCTCGCCGGCATGCTCGCCGAGGTGCGAGCGAGCTCGTTGGGCCGGCTGGTGGCCGTCGGCGGCGAGGCCGGGGTCGGGAAGACGGCATTGCTGCAGTGCTTCTGTCGCGCGGAGGTTCCTGCGGGCCATGCGCTGTGGGGGGCGTGCGCGCCGCTGCGAACGCCGCGTCCGCTCGGGCCGTTGGTCGACGTTGCAGACGGCATCGGAGGCGAATTCGAGCAAGTCGTCACCGCTGCGGGAAGGCCGCACGAGGTCGTCGGCGCGCTGCTGCGGGAGCTGCGGTGCAGGGCATTGACCGTGCTCGTACTGGAGGATCTGCAGTGGGCCGACGAGGCGACGATCGACGTGCTGGCGCTGCTGAGCGCTCGCATCGCGACCGCCCCTGCGTTGGTGCTCGTCAGCTACCGCGACGATGAGCTCGACCGAACCCACCAGCTCCGGGTAGTGCTCGGGGAGATGGTCCGCGCACCCGGACGAATCCGGGTCGACCCGCTCTCCAGGATGGCAGTGGCCGAGCTGGCAGGGCCGCACCACGTCGACGGCGAGGAGCTATACGAGCGCACGGGCGGTAACCCGTTCTTCGTCACCGAGGTGTTGGCGACCGAGCGCCAGACTGTCCCCGAGACGGTCCGCGATGCGGTACTTGCACGAGCTGCGCGGTTATCGGAAGGGGCCAGGGGACTGCTGGATGCAATCTCTGTGATCCCGGGCGGATGTGAGCTCGACCTGCTTGACCAGTTGGCGGGCAACCTGCTCGACAATCTCGGCGAGTGCATCGAGTCCGGGATCCTCTCCGCGGTCGACGGGAGGGTTGCGTTTCGACACGAGTTGGCGCGCCTAGCCGCCGAAGAATCGGTCCCACCCGATCGGAAGCGGATCCTTCACCAGAGCGCGGTGTCCATTCTCGCCGTGCGCCGTAGCGACGTGGACGCGGCTGTGCTCGCTCACCATGCCGAGCTCGCGGGTGACGCCGAGGCGGTGCTCCGCTGGGCACCGCGCGCGGCGGAGCTGGCGGCCGCGTCCGGCGCCCACCGCGAGGCAGCGGCACAGTACGCGCGGGCGTTGCGTCACGCGAGTGGCGTGCCGCCGGGCGAACGGGCGATCCTGCTCGAACAGCGCGCCGAGGAGTGTTACCTGACCGCAGAACTCGACGACGCGGTCCACGCCCAGCGAGCGGCGGTCGAGCTCCGCCGAGAGCTCGGCGACCGACGCGGCGAGGGAAACGCGCTCCGTGCGCTGTCGCGGCTGCTGTTCTTCGCTGGACGCACCGCGGAGGGTGAGCCGATCGCCCTCGAGGCCGTCGACCTACTCGAGCGCGGACCGCCCACCCGCGAGCTGGCGATGGCGTACTGCAACGTCTCGCAACGGCGGATGGTGGTCGAGGAGCGGGAGGCCGCGATCGAGTGGGGCACTCGCGCGCTCGAGCTGGCGGAGCGGTTGGATGACACCGAGGTGCAGGTGTACGCGCTCACGAACATCGGAATGACCCAATCCGACGCTGGGAGCGACGAAGGCAAAGAAAAGCTGGCACGAGCACTGGCTCTCGCCCGCTCCGCCGGACTCGACGAGCATGCTGGGCGTGTTTTCAATGCCTTGGTCATGTGGCCGATCCGATTTCGGCGGTTCGACGAGATCGGCACCTACCTCGAGGACGGCCTCGCATTCTGCGAGGACCGCGGACTCGACACGTGGAGGCTGTATCTCCTCGCATGCCGTGCGGCCCTCGCGTTGATGCGCGGCGAATGGGATGCCGGAACCGAGACATCCGAGGTCGTGTTGCGCAATCCCCGCAGCGCACACGTCGCGCGGGTCTGGGCCCTCACCGTCCGCGGTCTGGTCAGGGCACGGCGGGGCGACCCGGAGGCGTCGACGCCGCTCGCGCAGGCACACGAGCACGCCGAGCCGACAGGCGAGTTGGCACAGCTGGCGATGGAGACCGCCGCGCGCGCGGAGCTGGCATGGCTCGCGGGGGACTGTGACGCCGTCAAACGGATAACCGACCCGGCGCTCGCTCTCGCCCTCGAGCGCCAGGTCGTGTGGACCGTTGGCGAACTCGCATACTGGCGCTGGCAGGCAGGCGTCCATGATGATCTTCCTGCTGGCCTGGTCGCCGAGCCCTACCGGCTTTCGATAGCCGGCGAATGGGCGGAAGCCGCCCGCCTCTGGAAACGGATCGGCTGCCCGTACGAGGCTGCGCTGGCGCTCGGTGGAGCTGATCAGGAGCCCCCTCTTCGTCGGGCTCTCGAGGAGTTGCGAGAGCTCGGTGCGACCCGGCCGCGGCGATCATGGCTCGGCGGCTGCGTGCCCTCGGAGCGCGCGACGTCCCGCGCGGGCCGCGGCCGAGCACGCGAGAGAATCCGGCCGGGCTCATCGCGCGCGAGCTAGAGGTCCTCGCGCTGCTCGCCGAGGGCCTGCGCAACGCACAGATCGCCGACCGACTCATCGTCTCCCGGAAGACCGTCGACCACCATGTCTCCGCGATCCTCCGCAAGCTCGACGCTCCCACCCGCGGTCAAGCAGCCGCGACCGCGATCCGGCTCGGCCTGCTCCAGCAAGACGCCGAGTAGCTCCCGAATATAGGTACGCCGGGCGGCCAACATGGGTGGTCGTCCCGATGTGGCACCGCAGTGTTGCTCGTAGCTTGCTCCTCATGAACGGACAAGCGAACAGGAGGAGTCACATGCCGCGCTACATGGTGCAGCGCACGTTTCCGGACGGACTGCAGATCCCGCTGGGAGATGACGGCGCCGAGGTTTGTCGCGAGGTGATCGAGCGGAACGCCGAGCAGGGCGTGACCTGGATCACCTCATTCGTGAGCGACGACAAGGCGCGCACGTTCTGCGTCTATGACGCACCAACGCCCGAGGCGATCCGGGCAACCGCCTCCTGCAACGGGCTGCCGGTCGACCAGATAACCCGGGTCAGCGTGCTCGACCCTTACTTCTACGTGTGAACAGGAGAAACCGATGTCAACGAGACAACGCATGATCAGGCGCCGGCTGCTGGCAGCGCTCGCTTTCGCCGCGGTGGTTGTGCCGCCCGCAGCGCAGGCGCGGCCGGATTTCTACTTCGTGCCGACCACCACTCCCACTCAAGCGGTGGCTCCGCCGAGTGCACCGGCCGTCAAGCCGGTCCCATCCGCATCACAGGACGGGTTCCAATGGAGTGACGCCGGGATCGGCGCCGGTGGCGCCGCGCTGCTGCTGGGTGCCGGCGGCGGAATCTGGGCGATCTCGCAACGGCGACGAAAGCACATGGCGGTACTCGGCTGAAACTAGTGGTTACGCAGGGTTTACGTGGGGCTGGGCCAGCGGCGGCCGTTTGGGATAAAACGCTGACTATGTCCGCGTTTTATCCCAAGTCCGGCCGCCTCACGGCTCAGTGCGCGGCTTGCTCCGCTCGTTTCGGCAGCTTCCAGCCGGGACGGGGGAAGTGGCAGGTGTATCCGTTGGGGTAGCGCTCGAGGTAATCCTGGTGCTCGGGCTCCGCCTCCCAGAACGGTCCGGCGGGCTCGACCTCGGTGACCACCTTGCCGGGCCACAACCCGGATGCCTCGACATCGGCGATCGTGTCCTCCGCGATCCGGCGCTGGTCGTCGTCGACGTAGTAGATCGCCGAGCGGTAGCTCATGCCGATGTCGTTGCCCTGACGGTTCTTCGTCGTCGGGTCGTGGATCTGGAAGAAGAACTCGAGCAGATCCCGGTAGGAGATGCGGTCCGGGTCGAACACGATCTCGATCGCCTCGGCATGCGTGCCGTGATTGCGGTAGGTCGCGTTCGGGACATCGCCACCCGTGTAGCCAACCCGCGTGCTGACGACTCCGTCGAGCTTGCGGATCAGGTCCTGCATACCCCAGAAGCACCCGCCGGCCAGGATCGCCTTCTCGGTTTCAGCCATGTCTGCTCCTTCTCGTCCGGTTCCTCGGTCGCGCTACAGATGCTAAAGACAGAGTAGACCGCGATCCGCTCGGACTGGCAAGCTCTTCGAGGAGTCGATCACAGCAGCGAAAGCTGACCCTGGTGGGTCCACAAGCCCGGGCGTCCGTCAGGTCGATCACGTCGGCGCCGGACGTTGCGCCGGCCAAGCTAGCTGCCGCCCCCAGGCTTTCGGTCGGCGCGGTAGCGAGACGGCGCCACCCCCAGCTCGCGCCGGAACGCCTTGGAGAATGCATACTCGTTCCCGTAGCCGACCCGCTGGGCGATCGTGCTCAGCGAGTCGTCGCCCGCGCGCAGCATCCGTGCGGCGAGGGTCATCCGGCACCACGTCAGGTGGGTCAGCGGCGGCTGCCCGGTTAGCTCGGTGAAGCGGCGGGCGAAGGCGGCACGTGACAGGTTGCAGCGGGCGGCCAGTTCGCCGACCGTCCAGGCGTGTTGCGGATGATCGTGAATGAGGCGCAGCGCGACGCTCAGTCCGGGGTCGCGGCTCGCCCGGGCCCAGCCGCTCGGTGCCTCCGGCGCCTCGAACCAGGCGCGCAGGGCGTAGAGCAGCAACAGGTCGAGCAGGGCCGGGGTGGCGGCGCTCGTACCCGGCAGATCGCGGTCCAGCTCGGCGCCGAGCAGATCGACCACTGCCCGCACCTCGGAGCCCACGCCGACGCGGGCGGGCAGGTGAACGACGTCGGGGAGGTCGGCGAACAACGGGTGCGGTCGAGTGCCAGCGAGGTCGTAGGTCCCGCCCATCAGGACCGTGCCGCGGGTCGCGGGATCGAGTGCGCTGCCGTCGGCGGGCCAGTGATCGGCGGGCACGTGAGCGGCGTAGTCGACGTCCCACAGTGGCGTCGCCGGATCGTCGGCGAGCGCGTGCGGGGCGTGGCGCCGGATCAGCGCGATGTCCCCGGCCCCGAGCGCGATCGGATCGCCTCCGCCCGGGCCGGTGAGCCAGGCGCTCCCCTTGAGGATGATCTGCGCCCCGATCGCTCCGGCGGCAGGGAAGCGCAAGCCCCACGGAGCGTGGAGCAGCGCGCGCGCGACCTGGGGCTGGCCGGTGCGCATCGCGGCCACGGCATCGCCGATCAGATCAAGGCCTCGATGAGACGATTGGACATATATCTGCGCGTCTGAGGCATTCATTGTCTTGGCCCGGGAGCTTACCGTTCAACGCGTCATCGGAGAACTTCTCATCCGTGGAGGTTGTGATGAAAGACCGTCGTCGTGATCTGATCGTGGCCGTGCTGGCGCTGGCAGGCGCGGTCTTCGCGGTCCTGCAGGCAGCCGTCGTGCCCGCCCTGCCCGACATCGACCGCGCGCTGGGCGCGGGTCCCTCGAGCGGCACCTGGATCCTCACCGCGAACCTTCTGGCGACCGCCGTGCTCACGCCGGTGCTTGGCCGGATGGGCGACATCCACGGCAAGGACCGCATGCTGCGCGTCGTCGTGGGCACGCTCGGCTTGGGCACGCTCGCGTGCGCGCTCGCACCCTCGCTGCTGGTGATGCTCGCCGGTCGCGTCGCTCAGGGCGCCGGGGGGGCGGTGTTCCCGCTGGCGTTCGGCGTTCTGCGCGACGAGCTCGAGGGCGACCGCGTGGCCGGGGCGATCGGCCTCGTCTCCTCCCTGCTCGGTGTCGGCGCCGGGCTCGGACTCGTGCTCGCAGGCCCGGTCATCGCCGCGCTGGGCTGGCGTTGGCTGTTCTGGCTCCCGCTCCTGGTGCTCGTTCCGGTCGCAGGGGCAATCGTGTGGTGGGTGCCCCGCTCGCCGGTCCGCACCCCGGCTCCCGTCGACCTCGCGTCGGCGGCGCTCATGATCGCTGGCCTGTCGGCACTGCTCGTCGCGGTCAGCGAGGCCAGCGGCTGGGGCCTCGGCTCGGGGAAGACGCTCGGGCTGCTCGGCGCCGGCGCGCTGCTCGTCGCCGCGTGGGTCCGTCACGAGCTGCGAAGTGACGATCCCCTCGTCGACATGCGGATGATGGCGCTCCGCGGCGTGTGGACGACGAACCTCGCGGCGTTCCTGCTCGGGGTCGGAATGTACGCGTCGATCGCGCTGCTCCCTGCACTCGTCGAGTTGCCGCGCGCGACCGGTGTCGGCTTCGGCGGCTCGGTCACCGCCGCCGGGCTGTTCATGCTCCCGACCGCCGCCCCGCAGCTGATCGTCGGCCCACTCACCGGCCGGATCGCACGCCGCATCGGCTCGCGAGCCCAGCTGCTGATCGGCGTCGGCCTGATGCTCGCCGCCTACCTCGCCCTGACTGTTGCCCACCGCCATGCCTGGCAACTCATCCTTGCCACCACCGCGCTCGGCCTGGGTCTCGGGTTCGGCCTGGGCGCGCTCGCCAACCTGATCGTTGTCGCCGTCGGCCCGCGTCAGACCGGCGTGGCCACCGCGATGAACACGGTGACACGGACCCTCGGCGGGGCGTTCGGCGCCGCGATCGTCGCCGAATGCCTGGCTCGCGGCGGCTCGCTGGACGGGGACTTCGCCCTCGCCTTCGCGGCCTGCGCCGGTGCGCTGGCGCTCGGCATCGGCGCGGTACTGGCGATCCCGGGGAAGGGTCCGGAAGTCCACCTGCGCGCTTTTCACCCGCTCCGACGTATCAGCGCGGTACGGTGAGCCTCTCTACGGTGAGGGGCGAATCACGAACGGGGTCTTGACACGGAGAAGGGGCAACAACCGATGAGCACGACAGCTCCCGGAAAGAGCAACGGGGCGGGGAAGGTTTCTGACCTGTTCGCCGAGCTTGCGACGCAGGCGCTCAAGCTACCTGCCGTCCCGGTTTCCGACGCCAACGTCGCCAACGCGTACGCGCTCGGGTGGTCGGTCGGCGATGCCCTGACCTGGTGCGAACGCCAGACCTCGGCTCATCTGACGGAGGTCGACGGCGTTGACCCCGGACCCCCCCGGTGGAACCTCCTGATTGACCAGATCGTCTTTCAATGCGCCCAGCTGCACGCGCATCTGGCCAATAATTCGCCACCGCTGGACCTGAGCGTGGCGCAAACGGGGTGCAGCGATCTGCCTTTGGACTCGAACTCGGCGGCGGATGTGAACGCGGCAGTGACCGGTAAGTCCGACGCCGTAACGAGACTGAACGCAAGCATCGTCGAGGTTCTGTGGGCTACCGAGCGCGAGCTTGCCAAGGCCTACCAGCTGGGGCGCGAGATGCAGGACATGTGCGCGGGCCCGATCGCGGGCGCGGCAACCGTTGTCGACTCGGTCGCGAACCATGCCGATAACGTCCACAAACTGCTGATCACGCTGGCGTCGAAGTTGCCGCCGAACGCGGCGCACGCAACCGACAACTCGCTGCGCTTGTGGGCGGCCTCGCTTCATGCCGGCGGACAGGAGGATCCCAAGGGTCTACTGACACAAGGTTGGCACTGGCACACGGTGCTTTCAGGCGAGGTCGCAGGCAAGGACGGCCTTCGCCTGAGCGACTACATAGCCGCTGCGGAAGGCCTCTCCCAGCAGCTCCGGCAGATCGCGGGCCAAGCTGCGCGGCGGTTCTGGTGGCTGATTGCGATCGCCCTCGTGGTCGCCGGAATCGGGGTGTACCTGATCATCCTCGATACCAAGGGCTCCGTCGGAGCCGGGATAACCGCCGTCCTCGCATCGTTTGGCGTCACCTGGAAGGCGGTCGGTGAGTTCTTCGGGCGCGCTGCCGCCACGGGAGAGGCGCAACTTTGGGACGCGGAACTCGACTGGGCGATCGCCTACCGATTCACGGTTCTGCGCAACCCTCCCAAGGCCTCGCAGCTCCGGCCGTGGTCGAAGCTCCTGTCGGACGATCGATCGACCAAGGCGCATCTTGTCCGGTACAACCAACTCAAGGCCAAGTGGCCCGATGTCGACCTGACGCCCGACAAGGTTCGGCCCGACGCAGCAGCCACAGCCGCCGTACGCTGAGCACCCGGCCTGACCGGCACGCGAGTTGCTTGAGCATCGTCGGTGCCTTATCGTCGGCCTCACATGGGCGCGACGACTACGGCCACCGACCATCTGCTTCTCCATTTCGCGCGTAACGGCGGGGTCCGCAACGGCGACATCGAGCTGCTCGTGCTGGAACGAGGCGAGGGCGTGTTCGTCGTCGACAGCCTCGGGCGACGCCACCTCGACGGCCTGTCGAGCTTGTTCTGCGCTCAGCTCGGCTACGCCTACGGAGCCGAGATGGCCGAGGTCGCGAGCCGACAGCTGATCGAGCTGCCGTTTGCGACCAACTGGGGCGTGGCCCACCCCGCGGCGGTCGAGCTGGCCGGCAGGTTGGCGGAGATTGCGCCCGGATCGCTCGATCACGTGTTGTTCACGAGCGGCGGCTCGGAGTCCGTCGAGGCCGCCTGGAAGCTCGTTCGCCAGTACCACATCGCGAACGGCGAACCCGAGCGCACCAAGGCGATCGCGCGCGACCGCGCGTACCACGGTGTGACGCTCGGCGCGCTGGCGTTCACGGGCGTACCCGGGTTCAAGGAGCCCTTCGGCTCGCCGGCCGTGGAGACGTTCCACGTCTCAAACACGAATGAGTTCCGACGGCCTGAGTCCGGGCCTGAGCTCACCTCGTTGCTCCTCGACGAGTTCCAAGCGGTCATCGACCGCGAGGGGCCGGAGACGATCGCGATGATCATCGCCGAGCCCGTGCAGAACGCCGGCGGTTGCTTACAGCCGCCGGATGGCTACTGGGCCGGGCTGCGCGAGATTTGCGACCGCCACGGCATCCTGCTCGTGGCCGACGAGGTGATAACAGGGTTCGGCCGGCTCGGCGAGTGGTTCGGGGTGAGCCGGTTCGGAGCCGTCCCGGATCTGGTGACGACGGCAAAGGGTCTGACCTCGGCGTACGCGCCGATGGGAGCGGTGCTGGCGTCGGACCGGGTCGCCGCACCGCTCTACGACTCCGGCCGGACTCTGCTCCATGGCATCACTTTCGGCGGTCATCCGTTGTCGGCTGCGATCGCGCTGAAGAATCTCGAGCTGTTCGAGCGGGAGCAGGTGCTCGACAACGTCGGCGAGTACGAGGCTCACCTGGCCAATCTGCTCGAGTCGCTCCGTTCGCTGCCGATCGTCGGCGACATCCGCGGTAGCGGCTACTTCTGGGCGGTCGAGCTCGTGCCGGACGGTCCCGCCAGCCGCTTCGATGCCGAGCAGCGAGAGGAGCTACTGCGCAAGTGCCTGCCGGGAGCGCTTATCCGCGCGCAGCTGATCGCCCGGGGCGACGACCGCGGCGACACCGTGATTCAGATCGCGCCGCCGTTGGTGTGCGACCGACCAATCTTGGAAGACCTGGTCGGGCGGCTCGGCGACGTGCTGGTCATGCTCTCGGATCACATGGGCATCCCACAGGCGTAACCGTCACGCCAAAGGCCGAACCGACCACAGGAGGCGAGCCATGACCCAGACCACCCTGATCGCCAACGGAACGGTCGTCACAGCGGACGGCGAGTTTGAGGGCGACGTCCTGATCGACGGGGAGAAGATCGCCGCCGTCGGCCGTGTCGTCGCGCCCGAGGGGACCGACGTCGTCGATGCCGCCGGATGCTTCGTGCTGCCGGGGCTGATCGACAATCACACTCATCTGTCGATGCCGTTCATGGGGACGATGTCGTCCGACGACTACAACACCGGCACGCAGGCGGCAGCTGCGGGCGGAGTGACGTGCCTCGTCGATTTCGCGATCCAGCAGCACCCCGACGATCTCCAGTCGACGCTCGACGAATGGCGCGGTCGCGCCGACGGCGCCGCGCACGTGGACTACGGCTTCCACATGGCGATCACGAACGCGAGCGAGCCGGTCCTCGACGAGATGGGCGCGATGTCGGAGGCCGGCGTGTGCTCGTTCAAACTGTTCATGGCGTACAAGGGTGCGCTGATGGTGCGCGACGACGAGCTCGCCGCGTGCATGGAACGCGCCCGAGACCTCGACGCCCTGACGATGGTTCACGCCGAGAACGGCGACATCGTCGACCTACTGGTCACGCGCGCGCTCGCGCGGGGCGACACGTCCGCGATCCACCACGCGCTGACCCGGCCCGAGTACGTCGAAGCCGAGGCCACCGGCCGCGCCGCCATCATCGCCGAGCACGTCGGCGCGTCCCTGTTCGTCGTCCACGTCACCTGCGCCGCCGCGGCCGCCGAGATCGAGGCCGCGCAACGACGCGGTGCGGCCGTCACCGGCGAGACGTGCTTCCAATACCTGACCAACAGCATCGACGATCTGCGCCGTCCCGGCGTCGAGGGCTGCCGCTACATCTGCTCGCCGCCGCTCCGCGATGCCTCGAACCATGAACCGTTGTGGGGCTACCTGCGGCGCGGCGTGCTCGAGAGCGTCTCGACCGACCATTGCCCGTTCAACGACGAGCAAAAGTCTCGCGGGCTCGACGACTTCAGCCTCGTGCCCAATGGCCTTGCGCTGATCCAGCACCGTCTCGCGAAGCTGTGGGACGAAGGGGTCGTCGCGGGACGGATCACTCGTTCGCAGCTGGTCGACAGGACGAGCACCACGATTGCGCGACGCTTCGGTCTGGAGGAGAAGGGGACGCTCGCACCGGGGAAGGACGCCGACGTCGTCGTGCTCGACCCAGCGGCGCCCCGGCCGTACGGCAAGGCCACGTCATTCATGAATGTCAACTACGACCTCTACGAAGGCGAGACGGCGAGCGCCAGCGTGCGGCACACGTTCTCGCGCGGAACGCTTGTATACGACCGGGGTGAGATCAAGACCGAGCCCGGCCACGGTCGCTTCGTCCCGCGGACGCTCGGGGCCTCCGTACAGGTCGCCGCGTGACGGAACTGAGGCTCGATCCGCAGGCGGTCATCGCCGACCTCGACGAGCTCGCAACCAAGAGCGGTGGGCGGTTCGCGGGGGCGAAACGGCTCGCCTGGTCGCCGGATTGGCAGGAGGCGCGATCGTGGCTCAGCGCGAAGCTGGTCGAACTCGGCTTCGAGCCGGAGCGTGACCAGGCCGGCAACCTGTGGGCCGCCATCGCTGGCGCCGAGGACCGCTTCATGATCGTCGGCTCGCATATCGATGCGGTGCCAAACGGCGGCTGGCTCGACGGCGCGCTTGGGCTGATGACCGCGCTCGAGACGGTTCGGCAGCTCTCTCGCGCGGGCACGACGCCGCCGATCGGCGTGCGGTTCGTCGATTGGGCCGACGAGGAGGGCGCGCGGTTCGGCCGCAGCCTGCTCGGCTCCTCAGCGTGCGCCGGGACGCTCGATCCCGACGAGGTCCGCGACCTGCGAGACGCCGAGGGCGTGACGTTGGCCGACGCCCTCGCAACCTGCGGAGTCGATCTCGACACCGCATCCATCGCCGCGGAGCGGCTGAAGGGAGCCGTCGCGTATCTCGAGCTCCACATCGAGCAGGGGCCGGTGCTGCTCGACGCCGGTCGGCTGGCTTGCGCTGTCAGTGGGACCGTCGGCGTCGAGCGGCATCTCATGACCTTCACTGGCCAGGCCGCCCATGCCGGATCGACGCCGATGCGGTTGCGCCAGGACTCGCTCGCGGCCGCGGCGCGGGCCGCGCTCGCCATCCGCGAGAGCGCGATCAACCACGGCGGCGTCGCCACCGTGGGGCGGATGCACGCGACTCCGGGTGTGATCACCGCGGTCGCCGGCACCACCGAGATGCAGCTCGACCAGCGGCACCTCGACCGGGACGAGCTGGCGGCGATGTTCGCCGAGGCGCGCGAGGCGTGCCGCAGCGCGGCCGAGGAATTCAACTGCACCGTCGAGGAGCGCGACGTCTTCCGCGCGGCCCCTACCCCATTCGACCGCGCGCTGGTCGAGCTCGTCCGGACGAGCGTGCAGGAAGCAGGCGGCGACGGGGGCGAGTCGATTCCGAGCGGCCCATTGCACGACGCGACCGAGATCGGCCGGGTCGTCCCGACGGCGATGATCTTCGCTCAGTCGGACCCGCCGATCTCGCACGCCTCGATCGAAGATTCCCCCGAGCAGGCGCTCAGGGTTGCCATCGAGGCTTATGGCAGAACGGTGGAGTCGGTGCTTGCCAGGGCTGGCGAAATGACGTCAAAGGGAGCCGTGTAGATCATGAACTTCGGAGTCGTCCTTCAGACCAATCCGCCGGCGGCGCGTGTCATCGAGCTCGCTCGAAGGGCGGAGACGTACGGCTTCAGCAATGTGTGGACGTTCGACTCGCATCTGCTCTGGGAAGAGCCGTTCGTGATCTTCAGCCGGATCCTCGACACCACGCACAAGTTGATCGTCGGGCCGATGGTGACGAATCCGGCGACTCGTGACTGGACCGTCACGGCGTCGATGTTCGCCACGCTGAACGAGATGTACGGCAACCGCACTGTCTGCGGGATCGGCCGCGGCGACTCTGCGGTACGGACGATCAACGGCAGGCCGGTGAGCCTCGCGGACCTGCGCGCGTGCGTCGAGGTGGTTCGCGGCCTCGCTAACGGGGGCACGGTCGAGTACAAGGGCAGCACCCTGCGCTTTCCCTGGAACCCGAGCAGCCGGTTGCCGATCTGGGTGGCGGCCTACGGGCCCAAAGCACTGAAGGTCGCCGGCGAGGTCGGCGACGGTTACATCCTCCAGCTCGCCGACCCCGACATCGCGGCGTGGAGCATCCAAGCCGTCCGGGACGCCGCGGCGGCCGCCGGCCGTGACCCGGACGCTCTGACGATGTGCGTCGCGGCGCCCGCCTATGTGACGGACGGCACCGCTCAGTCACGAGCGCATGCCCTCGATCAATGCCGCTGGTTCGGCGGGATGGTGGGAAACCACGTCGCGGACCTGGTGGCTCGCTATGGGAACGAGGGCGCCGCCGTGCCGAGGAGCCTGACTGACTACATCGCCGGACGCCAGGGATACGACTACAACGAGCACGGACGGCCCGGCAACCCCGACACCGAGTTCGTCCCCGACGAGATCGTCGAGCGATTCTGCATCATCGGACCCCCCGAGACTCATGTCGCGCGGTTGAGAGAGCTCGCGGGCCTCGGCGTTGGGCACTTCGGGCTGTACTTACAACACGACGCCCAGGACGCGACGCTGGCTGCGTACGGCGATGAGGTGATCCCGCGCGTCAGCGAGCAGCTGCTCGCGCGCAGCTGAGCCCGAACTCACGCTTCGGAGCCGCTTGGCGAGCGCTCGACGGTCCCCTCGATCAGCCCATAAGGCTCGTCGGTGGCGTGGAAGACCTCGTTCTCGTTCTCGAGCCCGAAGCGCCCGAGGTCATAGAGAAGGTGGTGCTTGTTGGGCAGCGAGAAGCTGATCCGCTCGACCTCCGGGCGGCCCTCGAGAACGGCCTTGCCCATATGGTGGAGCGTGAACTGGACCGATGGGCTGTAGTGGTCGGAGAAGGCCTCGAGGATCGTGTCGCGCACGCCCGACCACGACTCTCCGAAGTCGACCTCCCGTTCACGGTATGACCAGCGCGCGGTGATGATCGTCGCGAGGATCCTGTCGGACGTCTCCGGGAGCGAGGTGTAGCGATCGCGCACGAACCCCTCCCAGCCTGACGCGGTCGTCTTCAGCACGAGAAGGTCGTCGATCCCGGCTTCGATCCGTGGCTCGCCGCCGTCGCCGGACACGGTCGCGACGCGGTTGCCACCGCTGCCGCGCTCGAAGGCGTGCTCGTGGGGGCGCCCCCCAACCCGTAGCCGGGACCACGGGTGCTCGACGATGTCCACGCGCGCGCGTGTAACACTTGGCCCGGCCTCGAGGAAATGGTCGACCAGGCGCCGTCCAAACGACTCGATGGGGTCGATCGGGCGCTCCTTCGCGAGGGCGTAAACGACGTTGCGCATCGTGTCGGTGGCGAGCAGTCCGGCGTTGTGTCCCTCGACGTAAGCAGCATGGAAGTCGCCCTCGAGCCGGACGTCGACCGTGAGATCGCGCAGGTCGTCCCCGTGGCGCCGGCGTGACACCTTGACGAGGCGAACCTCGCATTTCCCATACCTGGCCTGACTCAGAACGATCGACATCCGTCAGCTCCCTCGATATGTGGTGTATCCAAACGGGCTGAGTAACAGCGGCACGTGGTAATGGTCCTCACCGGGGGTGACGACAAAGGTCACTGACACTTCGGGGTAGAAGCCGCGCTCTCCGACTACACGGAAATACGCGCCGGTGTCAAACGTCAGCCGGTAGCGCCCGTCGTCCGGTGGCGATGAAAGCAGGTTACGGGCACGCCCGTCCGCGTCGGTCGTGCACCGGCCGACCGGCTGCCAGCCCGAATCCACCGCACGCTCGAGTAACACGGGCATGCCGGCCGCCGGAGTCCCCCGTGAGGTGTCGAGCACGTGAGTCGTGATTCCGCTCACGACCCCTCCTCGAGCAGGTCGGCCAGTCGCAGCCGGGCAATCTTCGTGACCTCGCCGAGCGCGACTTCGATCTCCTGCTCGCGCGAGTTGTCCAGTCGGGCATTGCCCCACGCGATGATCGACTCCTTCGTGTGCTCGCGCACGCAGACGATCAGCGGGAACCCGAATCGCTCGCGGTACGAGCGATTCAGGCGGCGCCACGCCTCGAGCTCCCCCGCGGTGAGGCGGTTGAGTCCCGCCGATGCTTGCTCGGATGAGGACTCGCGAGTGAGCGTGCCCTCCTCGGCCTCACGGCCGGCCAGCTCGGGGTGTGCCAGGATCAACGCCAGCTGCCGCTCACGGGGCGCCTCGCGCATCGCCGCCTCGAGCGCGGCGTGCAGATCGGAGACGCCGGCGAACGGCGCCCGGTGCCACGCCGCCTCGGCGACCCATGGCGAGTGCTCGAACAACCCACTGACGTCGGCCAGTGAGAGAGGCAGCTCTGCGGGTTCGAGGCCGACGATGTGTTCCGGACAAACCGGGACCCGCGTGAGCGGGCGACCGCTGGCGGCGCGCAGCGCAGCGACGACCGCGGGCGGGGTCGAGATGTGAGGCGGCTCCCCCACGCCCTTGAGGCCGTACGGCGCCTCGGGGTCGGCGTGCTCGAGGATCTCGATCCGCATCGGCGGCACGTCGAGGATCGTCGGCAGGAGGTAATCCGTGAACGACGCATTTAGCACCCTGCCGTCCTTGATCTGGATCTCCTCGAACAACGCCAGGCCGAGGCCCTGCGCGGTCCCACCCTGGATCTGGCCCTCGAGCGCCTGGGGGTTCATCGCCTTTCCGACCTCCTGCGTCGTGGCAAGCTCGACGACCCGTACGAGTCCAAGCTCGACGTCGACGTCGACGACCGCCCGATGCGCCGAGAACGCGAACTGAACGTGAGCATCTCCCTGGCCGTTCTCGTCGAGCGGGTACGTCTCGCGGTGACGCCACTCGACCGTCTCCTCAATCGCGTCGTCGCCGAGCAGCGCTCCAAGTTCCTCCGTGGTCATCGTCCGCGGGTCGGCTGGCAGTCGGTCCCGTACCGCCTCGCACGCCGCCTTGACCGCGCCGCCAGTCACGTACGTCTGGCGCGAGGCCGAGCTCGACCCGGCCGAGCCCACGCGCGTGTCGGCGGTCAGTACAACGACGCGCTCGACTCCCAACTCGGTCCGAGCGATCTGCGCCTGTACGGTGACGAGGCCCTGGCCGACCTCGACGGCCGCGGTATGTACCTCCACCAACGGGGCGCCGGCATCCATGCACAACCGAACCCGAGCCGTGGAGTAGTCGTCGAACCCTTCGGAGAAGCCGACGTTCTTGATGCCGACCGCGTAGCCGATCCCGCGGCGCACTCCCTCGCCGTGGGTCGTGTTGGAGACGCCGCCGGGGAGCTCGCGCAGATCGCGCCCGCCATCGGCCGGTTCCGGCGGCAGCGGCATCGCGCACACGCGCTTGAGTAGCTCCGCGATAGGCGCCGGTTCGCGGACGACCTGGCCGGTCGGCATGCGCGTCCCGGGTCGCATCGCGTTGGCGATCCTCAGCTCGACCGGGTCCATGCTCAGCGCCGCGGCAAGCCTGTCCATCTGGGCCTCGTGTGCGAGCGCGACCTGGACGGCGCCGAACCCGCGCATCGCGCCGCACGGCGGGTTGTTGGTGTAGGTCACATACGCGTCGATGCGCGCGTTGGGCACGTCGTACGGCCCGGCCGCGAAGCACGCCGCGTTCGAACACACTGCCGTCGAACTCGAGGCGTAGGCGCCGCCGTCGAGCACGATCCGCGCGCGCACGAACACGAGCCGCCCGTCGGTGGCCGCGCCGTGTTCGTATTGCATCCGGCAGGGGTGGCGGTGGACGTGGCCGAAGAACGACTCCTCGCGGTTGTAGACCATCCGGACCGGGCGCCCGGTATGGAGCGCGAGCATGCACGCGTGAACCTGCATTGAGAGGTCCTCGCGGCCGCCGAACGCCCCGCCGACACCGCTCATCGTCAGGCGTACCTTCTCGGGCGCGAGGTCCAGGCTGAGCGCCAGTTGGTCGCGATCGACGTGCAGCCACTGCGTGGCGATGTAGAGATCGACACCGCCCTCGCCGTCCGGAACCGCGAGGCCGGATTCGGGGCCGAGGAACGCCTGGTCCTGCATGCCGACCTCGTATTCACCGGTGACGACGACGTCGGCGTCCGCCTCGGGGTCGCCGTGGATGATCCGCACGTGGCGCAAGACGTTCCCCGACAGGTGAAGCTGGGGTGCGCTCGCTGCCATCGCCCGTTCCGGGTCGGTCAGCGGCTCGAGCACGTCGTAGTCGACCTCGATCGCACAGGTCGCGCGGCGGGCCGTCTCGGGGTGGTCGGCGGCGACGATCGCGATCGGCTCCCCCTGGTAACGAACGTGCTGCCAGGCGAGCACCGGCTGGTCGGCGCGCTCCATCCCGTACAGCTTGCGACCGGGGACGTCCTTGTGGGTGAGGATGGCGTGCACGCCCGGGATCGCAAGCGCGCGCGAGACGTCGACCGACCAGATGTCCGCGCGCGGATGTGCGCTGCGCAGCGTCGCGCCCCACAGCATCCCGTGCATGTGTATGTCCGAGGCGTACTCGAACTCGCCCTTGACCTTCGGGACGCCGTCGACCCTGACCGTCGTCGTGCCTAGGACGCCCGGTCGTTGAATCTCCCCCGGGCGACGCTCTCTCGTCGGCGCGATGGGAACCGTCGTCATACCCGAGCCCCCGCTCTGGCGACGAGCCGCCGGCTCTCCCGCCGGATGTCGGCAGAGACCTGCGCCTCGTCGACCGTGCGCAGCTCGCCACCCTCGATGATCGGGCGCCCACCGACGAGTAGCAGCTCGACGGCTTGCGTCGCCCCGAAGACGAGCGCCGCGACCGGATCCTCGATGCCCGCACCGTCGAGCCCGTCGAGTCGCCAGAGGGCAACGTCCGCGAGCTTGCCGACCTCGAGCGAGCCGAGCTCATCGTCGCGCCCGAGGCAGCGCGAGCCGTCGATCGTGGCGCGGGCTAGAGCGTCGCGCGCGGTCAACGCCTGCGGGCCGCCGGCGAGCCGGGCGAACTGCATCGCCGCGCGCATCTCGGACGCCAGCCCGCCGTCCTCGTTCGAGGCGGCGCCGTCGACGCCGAGGCCGACGGTGACACCGCCGTCGATGAGCCGGGCGACCGGTGCGATCCCCGCGCCCAGGCGCGCGTTCGAGTTCGGGCAGTGGGCGACGCCGGTTCCCGTGGCGCCGAAGCGGCGGATCTCGGCATCGTCGACGTGCACACAGTGCGCAAGCCAAACGTCCTTGCCGAGCCACCCGAGTTCGTCGAGGTAGTCGACCGGACGCACGCCGAAGCGCTCCTGACAGAAGCGCTCTTCGTCGAGCGTTTCCGCGAGATGCGTATGCAGGCGCACGCCGCGCCGGCGCGCGAGCTCGGCGGCATCGGTCATCAGTCCGCGTGTCACCGAGAACGGCGAGCACGGCGCGAGAGCGATCCGCACCATCGCACCCGGCGCTGGGTCGTGGAAGCGGCCGATCGCGGCCTCGCTCGCGGCCAGGATGCCGTCGCGGTCCTCCACCACCTCGTCTGGCGGAAGCCCGCCGTCCGAGCGCCCGAGATCCATCGAGCCTCGGCAGGGATGAAACCTCAAGCCCACCGACGCGGCGGCGCCAATCTCGACCCCGAGCAGGTCACCGGCGTCACGCGGGAAGACGTAGTGGTGGTCGGTCGAAGCCGAGCACCCCGAGCGCGCGAGCGCCGCCAAGCCGGCCCGCGCTGCCGCCCAGCAGACGTCAGCGTCTATCAGCGCCCAAACCGGATACAGCTCGACCAGCCACTCGAACAGCGTTGCCTGCTGCGCCAGCCCGCGGGTGGCCCACTGGTAGAGGTGGTGATGGCAGTTGACGAGCCCCGGGGTCGCGAGGTGGCCACGCCCATCGATCCGGCGCGACTGGGACGCGGGCGCCGTGTCCGCCGTGTCCGCGGTGTCACGGGCGGGCCCTTCGCCGATGGCGACGATCCGGTCGCCCTCGATCACGATGTGCCCGTCGCGATACTCGGTCGCGTCAGCATCGACGGTCGCGATCGCGCAGCCTTCGATCACGGTGCGCGTGGTCACTTGCGCGATGCCTCAGCCAGGCGCTCGCCGGCCACCCGGACGGCGTCGAGGATCTTCTCGTAGCCCGTGCACCTGCACAGGTTGCCGGCCAGCGCCTCGCGGATCTCGGGGTCGCTCGGGTGCGGGTTGCGGCGGAGGAGATCGTGGCTTGCCACGATCAGTCCCGGCGTGCAGAAACCACACTGGACGGCACCCGCCTCGACGAACGCGCGCTGCACCTCGTGAAGGGTGTCGCCATTGGCGATTCCCTCGACGGTCACAACATCGCCCCCCTCCGCCTGCGCGGCTAGCACCAGACAGGAGCACACGAGCGTGTCGTCAAGGTAGACCGAGCACGCTCCGCACTCGCCTTGCTCGCACGCGTTCTTCGACCCGGGAAGACCGAGATGCTCGCGCAGGGCGTCGAGCAGGCTCGCCCCGTCCCACACCCCGTCGGCCTTTCGTCGCTCTCCGTTGACCGTCAGTGTCAGGCGCACCGATGCTCCTCCCACGCCCACATGAGCGTCCGCCGTGCAAGCACGCCGAGCGCGTGGTGGCGGTAGCGCGCTGTCCCACGCACGTCGTCGATCGGTCGGGCGGCACGCTCGACGAGCTCGCCGAAGCTCGCCAGCGCCACGTCCGGGATCGGCGCCCGGGTGCGCCACAGGTCGTGCTCGTCGAGCACGCCGGCGACAAAGCGCTCGGCCTCGGTCGCGCGGATCGGCGTCGGTCCGGCGGAGCCGACGCATGTGGAAACGGCCCGCCGCTCCGGCCAGATCGACAGCGCCAGCGAGCAGACCGCGATCACCATCGCGTTGCGCGTGCCGATCTTGGCGAACTGCTGCGGGCCACCGGCGGGCGCGATGTGGAAGGCCGCGATCAGCTCGTCGTCCGCGAGGCAGTTTCGCTTCGGTCCGGTGATGAACTCGCTCACTCCGATACGCCGGGTGCCGGCGGTCGACGCGAGCTCAACCTCGGCATTCGAGGCGAACAACGGCGGGAGCCCGTCCCCGGCTGGAGACGAGGTGCCGAGGTTGCCGCCGACCGTCCCGCGATTCCGGATCTGGGGCGACCCCACCGTACGCGCTGCCATCGCGAGCCCGGGCAGGCGGTCGCCGAGCTCGGCGATCAGCCGTGTATACGTGACGCCGGCGCCGATCCGGAGGTGACCGTTCTCGTGTCCCCAGTCGGTCAGCTCTCCAATGGGCGTGAGGTCGAGGACCACGCGCGGTCGGATACGGTCGAAGTTGAGCTCGACCATCAGGTCGGTGCCGCCGGCAATCGGAACCGCATCCGGGTGCGCCGCCTTCATCTCGAGCGCCTCCTGCCAGCTGTCGGTCTGCAGTACCTCCACCGCGGTAGTCTCGCTCACCGCCGCCGTCCCGGGCAAACGGCACCCCATGAGCGACCCCATGACATATGCAGCCGCGGTCCTCCGGCGCTGCGACGAACTCGCCACCTTCAGTGAGGAGGAAGGCCGCCTCACGCGGCGCTACGCCACTCCGGCGCTCCGGCAGGCCGCCGAGCAGGTAAGCCAGTGGATGGAGGACGCGGGCATGGCCGTGGGGCGCGACGAGATCGGCAATGTCATCGGCCGTCTCGGCGATCGCCGCAGCCGGACGTTGCTGATCGGTTCTCACCTGGACACAGTCCGCGACGCCGGCCGCTACGACGGCATGCTGGGGGTGCTTGTCGCCATCGCGTGCCTGGAGCGACTGCGCGATCACGGGCGGTCGCTGCCGTACGCCGTGGAGGTGCTGGCGTTCGCCGATGAGGAAGGCGTCCGCTTCGGCACCGGGTACCTGGGGAGCAGCGTCGTCGCCGGCCGCTTCGATACCGCCGATCTGGACCGGCGGGACTCGGACGGCGTGACGTTGCCCGCTGCGGTGCGGGCGTTCGGCGGCGACCCGGACGGGCTAGCCGGCGCCCGCCGCGAGCCGGCCGATCTGATCGGCTACTACGAGGTCCACATCGAGCAAGGTCCGGTGCTCGAGGCCGAGGGCGTCCCGCTCGGCGTCGTCACCGCGATCGCCGGGCAGACCGGGGGTCGGGTCGTGTTCACCGGCGAAGCGGGCCATGCGGGCACGGTCCCGATGGCGCTGCGACACGATGCCATGTGCGCCGCAGCCGAATTTGTGAGCGCCGTCGAGAGGGTCGCCCGCGATCAGGACGGCGTGGTCGCGACCGTCGGAACCTTCGAGGTCGAGCCCGGCGCGCGGAATGTGATCCCCGGGCGCGTCGTCCTCAGCCTCGATGTCCGGCACGCCTCGGACTCGGTTCGGGAATCGGTCCTTACGCGCCTGCGTGACCGTGCCGGCGCGATCGCGGATGCCCGCGGCGTGGGGTTCATGTGGCAGGTCGGGAAGGGCACTCGAAGCGTTGACACATCGCCAGGGCTCACCGAACTCGTCACCGAAGCGGTGGCGGCGTCCGGCCACCGGGTCGTCCGCCTGCCGAGCGGCGCCGGTCACGATGCCGTCATGCTTTCGACAATCGCCCCTATCGCGATGCTGTTCGTCCGCTGCGCCGGCGGCGTGAGCCACAACCCGGCCGAGTCGGTGACGGTCGACGACGTTGCGGCGGCGATCGACGCGACGACGCGATTCCTGGAGCTCGTTGGATGAGCTTCGACGTGCTCATCCGCGATGCCCTTGTGGTCGGTGCCGACGCCGCGGGCCGGGTCGACGTCGGCGTCACCGACGGACTGATCGCTGAGACCGGTCCGGAGCTCTTGGGTCCCGCGACCGAGGAGGTCGACGCCGCGGGCCTTCATCTTTTGCCCGGGGTTATCGACGGCCACGTGCACATGAACGAGCCCGGTCGCGCCGATTGGGAGGGCTTTCAAACGGGCACGCGGGCGCTCGCCGCCGGCGGGGCGACGGCGGCGATCGACATGCCGCTCAACGCGCACCCGCCGACGGTCACCGGCGCGGCGTTTGACGAGAAGCGCAGGTGCCTCGAGCGGAACGCGCTGGTCGACATCGCGTTGTGGGGCGGCCTTGTTCCCGGCGGGGTTGACTCGATGGGCGAGCTCGCCGCACGTGGGGTCGTCGGCTTCAAGGCGTTCATGTGCGCGAGCGGGATCGACGACTTCCCGGCGGTCGACGACTTGACTTTGTATGAGGGTATGTGCCGCGCGGCGTCCCTTGGACTTCCTGTCGCCGTGCACGCCGAGAGCGAGACGATCACCGCCGGCCTCGCGCGGCGCGCGCGTGCCGCGGGGCGTACCTCCATGCGCGACTTCCTCGCGTCGCGCCCCGCGGTTGCCGAGCTCCAAGCGCTTGCGCGCGCGATTGCGCTGGCGGACGAGAGCGGGTGCTCGCTGCACGTGGTTCACGTTTCCACGGGCCGCGGTGTCGCGCTCGTTGCCGAAGCACGCGCCCGCGGTGTCGACGTCACCTGTGAGACCTGCCCGCACTACCTGGTCCTCACCGAAGACGACGCTGAGGTCTTAGGCAATGTCGCGAAATGCGCGCCACCGCTGCGCTCGCACGAGGAGCGCGAGGCGCTGTGGCAGGCGCTCGTCGACGGCACGCTCCCGATGGTCGCATCCGATCACTCGCCGGCGCCCTGGGAGCTGAAGAGCGGCGACGACGCGTTCGCCGCCTGGGGCGGCATCTCCGGTTGCCAGACGTTGCTCGGGCTACTGCTCACCGAAGGCCATCGTGCCCGGGGGCTTGAGCTCGACGTAATCGCTCGGGCTACATCGAGCTACGTCGCCCGCAGGTTCCACCTTCCCGGCAAGGGCACCGTGTCGCCCGGCGCCGACGCGGATTTGGTGCTCGTCGACTTGGCCGCCTCGGACGAGCTGTCGGCCGGGGATCTTTACTACCGCCACCGCGACAGCCCGTTCCTCGGCCGTACCTTATGCGGCCGGGTCGTGCGCACACTCGTCCGCGGGCGGACGGTGTTCGCCGACGGCCAGATCGTTGGTCCGCCCGCGGGGCGCCTGCTGATCCCAACGACTACCGAAATGGAGCGCCGATGACAACGCTGTCGATCACCGCCGGCCCGTACAGCTTCCGCGCCCGCCTCGAGGAGGAGCACGCGCCCCAGACGTGCGAGGCGTTCTCGAAGCTGCTGCCGTTCGAGCAGAAGGTCATCCACGTGCGTTGGAGCGGCGAGTCGACGTGGATCCCGCTCGGCGATTTCGAGGTCGGCGTCGGCTTCGAGAACCACACGAGCCACCCCGCGCCCGGCGAGATCCTTCTCTACCCCGGCGGCTTCAGCGAGACCGAGATCCTCGTTCCCTACGGTGGCTGCAGGTTCTCGAGCATCGTCGGTCAACTCGCGGGCAACCATTTCCTGACCGTGTTCGACGGCAATGAGAACCTCCGGCCGCTGGGCGAGATGACCCTCTGGCACGGCGCTCAGGACATCGTCTTCGAGGCGGAATGAGCACCTGCGATGGTTGATCCACTCACGCTGCCCAAGGCCGAGCTGCACCTGCACATCGAGGGAACGCTGGAGCCGGAGCTGATGTTCGAGCTCGCGCGGCGCAACGGGGTGAGGCTCCCGTACGCGGACGCGGAAGCCGTCAGGCGGGCCTACAGCTTCAGCAACCTGCAGTCGTTCCTGGATGTCTATTACCAGGCGTGCTCGGTCCTCATCCATGAACGGGATTTCTACGAGCTCACCGCCGCCTACCTGGTCCGCGCGCGCGACCAGGGCGTTCGTCACGCCGAGATCTTCTTCGACCCGCAGACGCACACCTCGCGCGGCGTCCAGCTGGAGACCGTCGTGGGCGGAATCGCTCGGGCCTTGTCCGAGGCGCGACAGCACGGAATGACCTCGCACCTGATCATGTGCTTCCTGCGCGATCTGCCGGCCGGTGACGCGATGGCGACACTCGAGGCGGCGCTCGCCCACCGGGACGCGATCTTCGGCGTCGGACTCGATTCCGCGGAGGTGGGTCATCCCCCAGAGAAATTCCGGGACGTCTTCGACCGCGCCATCAGTGCCGGCTTCCGTGCCGTCGCGCACGCCGGCGAAGAGGGGCCGCCCGAGTACATCTGGCAAGCGCTCGACCTGCTCGGCGCTGAGAGGATCGACCACGGTGTGCGCTGCCTGGAAGATCGTTCGCTCGTTCACCGCCTCGCGACCGATCGGATTCCGCTCACCGTCTGCCCGTTCTCGAACGTAAAGCTCCGGGTCGTCGACACGCTCGCTCACCACCCGCTCGCGAACATGCTCGAGCGTGGGCTGTGCGCCACCGTCAACTCCGACGACCCGGCGTACTTCGGCGGCTACGTTGGCGAGAACCTCGCCGGCGTCCAACAGGCTCTGCGCCTCGACGACGACGCGCTCGTCCAGCTCGCTCGCAACAGCTTCGAAGCGTCGTTCCTGGACGACGCGGCGCGAGCGCGCCACCTGTCGGAGCTGGACGCCGCGGTTTGATTCAACTCAGCTGAAGTCGCCACGGTAGGATCCTGGCGCTCCGATGACCCGGATTCTCGCTGAGCGCCGCGGTCAGCCTCGCCGGCTACTCACCTGCACCCGGATCACCGTCCGCCGACCACGGGTGTTGTCCACGGTCACCGTCAGGGGAAGCGTGTGCGCCCGCCTCGTCTTGGCGGCGAGTGAGGGGCTCTCGGTCAACAGGATGCCATTGATCTGAACGGTGAGGCTGGAAACGGCTCTGCGCAGGATCGTCAGACGCCCGTGGGAGACAGACACCGACTTGATCATTGCTCCGGTCAGCGTCACCCCGGAGCGCGCCCTGCCCGGGTGCGACCGGAACCGGAGGCCCCGGGGAAGCGCGACCGTGAGTGACCGGATTTTCGGCGCGTGCTTGGCGACGTGGAGCTTGAAGCGCAGCGCTGGATGACTCGCGCCGAGGCCCGAGAACCCGCCCTTGCTCAGGGTCGTGCCGCCGACGCTCACGCCGGACGCGCTCGACGCACTCGGGGTCCCGCCTGTTCCCGGGGCAACCGGACACGGTGAAGCTCGACCCGGCGTTCACGGTCTTGTCCCCATTTTGGTCGGTCAGGAGCGCGGTGGCGGTGCCGGTCGGGGTCTGGCACGTCGACAGGAAGAGGCCCGTCGGTCCTGCGTTGAGCGACACCTGGAGATCGGTGAGCGGAATGTCGGGCAGGCCGGTGAACCTGGCCGAGTTCTTGGCCAGATCGACCGCCCCGGCGAGTGTCAGCGGGAACGGGGGCGGAAACACCAACGTAAGAGAGAGTCCTGTTGGCGAGCCGGTCAGATAGGCAGTTCCGTGGAGCGCCGCCGGGTAGAGCGGAGACGTTGCACTGACCGAGCCAACCGGCGAGCACGTCCCGGACGCCGGGTTGAGGCACAGGGACTGGATCGACTGCAGGTTTGGGGCGAGTGTCGCGGTGGGAAACGCGAGCGACAAGGCTCGGCTCGGCGATTCATCCGCCGCTTGTGTGACCTCGGTGGCCAGCCTGACTTGGCGGTCGCTGGTGTCGCGCGCACCCGTGGCGCTGAAGTTCGGCGAGAACGACAGCGACGAGCAGCCGGTGACCAACAGCGGCGCCGTGACGGTGTGGAGCGTCGCGTCGCTGTACGAGTCCGTGTTCACGCCGACCCTTGCCGGGGTGGCGGGGCACGTCGCCGGATACCGGAGCCCGTCGAACGTGCTCTGGATTTCCGTCAGCGAGATCTGCGCCGTGTTGATCTTCCCGACCACCGGCAGGGTGAGTGGTAGCTGGTCCGGGAGGACGAGATCGATCGACAGCCCGACTCCGGATGGATCGCCGGTGGGGCGCAGCTTGATCTCTCCGGTCGAGCCGATCTGCTCCCCGAGCCCCTCTACCGCCAGGCCCGCGAGATCGCCGGCGACGGGCGGCGGAACGAGATAGAAGGTGACCGGGACGGATACCGGGATCGGCAGGTTGAGGATGCCGGAAATCGGATCGGCCGTCGCGGTGACGGTTCCGGTGCCGACCTCGCACGCCGTACCCGAGACGTTGGCCGTCTTGATACACGAACCTCCGTCGCGCGACGCGTCCGCCAGCAGCCCGGGCGGGAGGATGATCGACAGCTCGCGCGGAGAGTCGGTGCCGGTGTCGGCGAACTTCAGGTCAAGTCCCAGGTTCAGCGCCGAGCCGGCCTTCGTGCCCGCACTCTGGTCAAGGCTGAGCGTCGGCGAGGCCGCCGGGTCGGCGGCCGGTGCGAGGGCGGCCGGCGCGAGGGTGGCGAGGCCGGCCAGAACGACGACAAGCGCGACGACGCGGCGATTCATTCGGTGCTTCATTCCGCTCCTCCTACGACCCCGGAATCCTGATCTGCGCGTGAATCGTGGCGCGCCGACCCTTGGTGTTCTTCGTGCTAACGGTCAGCGGCAGGCTGTGCCGCTTCCGATGCTTGACCAGCCGCTCGAGCGACGGGCGCTCGCGAAGCGCGCCGGCGTTGATCTCGACGACGACGCTCGACGCGGGCTTGCCCAGAGTGATCACGAGGTGACCGTGCGACAGACCGATCGCCTTGATCCTTGCACCGGTCAGGACGACGCCCCGCTGCCCGATTCCGTGGGAGCTAAAGCTCAGCCCGGCGGACAGTTCGACCGAAACGGTTCGCAGCTTCGAGTCGCCCTTGGCGACCCCGACTCTGAACCGCAGCGACGGATGACCCGACCCCAAGCCTGACACGCGCGTGTCGGTGAGGCTGGCGCCCGTGCCGTTGGCGCCTCCCCCACCCGCGCAGCCGGCCACGGTGAACGCCGATGCATCGTCGACGGTCCTGTCGCCGTTCTCGTCGGTGAGGATCGCGCTCGCCGTGCCGGACGGCGGAGCGCACGTGGTCTTGAACAGACCTGAGGTTCCGCCGACGAGCGACACGCGCAGGCTGGTCAGGGGAAGGTCGGGAAGGCCAGCGAATGTCGTCGAGTTCTTGGTGAGGTCGATCGGCCCAGTCAGCGTCAGCGGGAACGGCGACGGAAACGCGAGTGTCAGCGACAGGTTCAGCCCCGCGCCGGTCAGATAGGCCACCCCGGTGAGCGGACTGGGATAGAGCGGCGAACTGGCGGTGGCGGAGCCAACCGGTGAGCATGTTCCGCTCGAGACGCTGGCACAGAGAAGCGAGGACGACGCGATGTTCGGCACCAGCGTCGGCCTCGGCAACACCAGCGTCAGCGACCCGCTCGGGGCCTCCCGAGCCGTCTGGGTGACTTGGGTCGTGAGCGCTACCTGGTTATCACCCGCGTCGCGGGTGGCGGAAACGGAGAAGGCAGGCGCGTAGGGCAACGAGGAGCAGCCGGTTACCGACAGCGGCGCCGTGACGGTGTGGAGCGTCGCGTCGCTGTACGAGTCCGTGTTCACGCCGACCCGCGCCGGGGTGGCGGGGCACGTCGCCGGATACCGGAGCCCGTCGAACGTGCTGTCGATCTCGGCGATCGAGATCGGGACACCGTAGAGCGAGTTGGGCAGCACGAAATCGATCGCGACTCCAACACCTTGTGGATCCCCGGACGGACGGATCCTGACGTCGGCTGTGTTGCCGATTTGGGTGCCGTTGCTGTTGACCGCAAGACCGGCGAGGTCCCCGGGCTGTGGCGGCGGCACGAGATCGAAGGTGACCGGCGTGGGGATGGGGATCGTCCCGTACGCATCGGCCGTTACGGTGCCGCTGCCGACTTGGCACGTCGTGTCGGCGAGGTCGGCGCTCTTCAGGCAAGCGCCGCCGTCGATCGAGGCGTCGGCCAGGAGCCCGGGAGGCAGGTCGAGCGTGAGGTGCTCGGGAGAGTCCGTTCCGGTAAAGGCGAACTTCAGATCGACGCCAAGGTTCTGGACCGCGCCCGCCGTCGTGCCGCCACTCTGATCGAGGCTCAGCGACGGCGAGACGGACGCCAGTGCGCTTGGAGCGAACGCCACGGCCGCGACGCCGAGGACGATCGCTGACGCGAACAAACGACAAAAGCTCGCGCCCATCGCGCATCCTCCTGCCTCTCGACAATCAACCGAGCCTGGACCGCTCGGAGAACCGCGGCACATCATTACAGCCGAGCGCCCTCAACGCGCGGTCGGCGTATCTACCTCCTCGATCAGCCGGGTCGGCTCCTCGGCCGAGCGCTGCGACTGCGAGTTGATTCGCGCCCCGACGGGAGGCGGGATCGGTCCTCTCAGCAACGGATCGTCGGTCTGGACCATCCAATCGTGCAGGCGCTCCCGAAGTTCGCCGAGCACACCGGCGTAATCGTCGTTCTCGACGTAGTTGCGGCCCTCGCCGGGGTTGAAGAACAGGTCGTCAAGGGAGCCCGGCGAGATCACGATCGCGGACATCATCCGTGCCGTGGAGGGCCCGCTCGCCACCGTTCGTGGCGGCAAGCCCGAGGATGACATCGTCGGTAGGGTCGCGCCGCTACGAGGTCTTGATTCCGCGGTTGCGGGCCGTCTTCTTGAGCTGCGCCTGCCGCTGCTTCCCACTTCGAATCCGACTGGCACCGGCTTTTTTGGCCTCCGCCTGCCGCTGCTTCCCCCGGCGCTTCCGATCGCCGGCAGTCTTCTTGGGCGATCTCTTAGTCGTTTCGTCCACGCGCCCGCCGGCTGCGCCGAACACTCGATCCCCTGTCTCACGGACCAGCTGCTTGACCTCGTCGAATGCGCGTTCGACTCTGCTCGTCGGCTTCTTGCGACGCCGGCCTGGCACCCTCGTTACGCGCGCGCGCAGATCCTGTCTGGATTTCGCCATGGTGGCTCCTCTCACTGCCTTTTTGGAACCGCTACCCGCGGGAAGCCAGATGTATCTCGCCCGATTAGCCGGTGAAGGACACGGCCCTGACGCCGGAGAACGCGTCCGTGAGATGAACGGTGGCGATGTGACCGGCCGTTATCGTCGCCGTCTTGCGCCCGCTGGACGCACGCGCCTGGACCGAGCTCGTATGGCCGTTCGAGGTCTCGGTGACCGTGCAGCGGGCCCCGTCCGCGAGGCCCGGAAAATTCCGTGATAGCGAACCGGGGCGGGTATGCGCGGGGATGAGGAAGGCGTAGGTGTGGATCGGGTCGCCACAGGCCACGAGGATCGCGATCCGACCCTGCTGACCGCCCGCCGGCCCGGCGATGGTCTTGGTCACTCTCAGCGTGCCGACGCCCACGTCCGGCGCGGGGCCGGGCGCGTGCTCGTAGACGTCCATCACGTTCACCGGTACCACCGCGTCGCCCGGGATGGTGACGTTCTCGCCGCTGCCCGACACGATCGCCGTGACGGTGTCCGTGGCGCCGTCCGCGGTTTCGGTGACCGTACACAGCGAGCCCGGCGGGACCGGTCCAAAGCTCCGCGAATAACTGCCCGCGGAGGTGCCCGCAGCGATGGTGAAGTCCGGCGACACTGCGGTGCCGTTGCAGACAGCGTGGATGGTGACCGGTCCCTGGCGGCCCGCGAGTGGACCGGCGATGGTCTTGGTCACGAGCAGGAAGCTCGGGCCGGGACTAGGGATGGCGCTGTACGTATCGGTGATGTCGACCGTCTCGCGGCCGCCGGCGGGGATTGTCACTTCCTGCCCGTCACCGGTTACCACGACGTCGGTACCGACCACGCTGCCGTTGGATGTCTCGATGACCGTGCACTCCGTTCCGGCGGCGATGCCAGGATAGGTGCGAGATGTGGTGCCGCCATGCGTGCCGGCTGGGATGACGTAGTCGCGTCTGGCCACGCCGTCATCACAGTCGACGTGGATAACGACCTTCCCCTGCGATCCGGCGGCTGGGCCCGCGATGGTCTTCTCCACGCGTAGCCTACCGCCAGGCAGAAACTCGGCGTGGCCTTGGACCGTGGTGACCAGCGTCGCGTTCTGCGCCAGGATAAGCCGCTGGGCGTCGCTGACGCCGTCGGTGTTGCCGTCGTAGAGATAGACGTTGCCGCTCGGGACGGTGGCTTGCGAGGTCGCCTGCAGCACAGCCTCGGATGGCCCCGAGGAGCGCAGCCAGATCTTCTGACCGGACGGCACCTTGGCACCATTGGCGATCGGGTTCTTACCCGCCCGGTCCGAGGACATGGTCCCGCCCGTGGCGTTGACAACGGCTCCTCCCGGGGCGTCCGTTATGACCGTGAACGGTCCGAGCGCCCGACGGGCTCCGCTCACGGTCGCAGGGGTGATCGTGAGGCTGGGCGGTGGCGGCTCAACCAGCGGACCCTGGGCGATGATCTTGGTCACGATGGCGGCCACAGTGGCGTGCAAATCATCAGAGGTGTTCAGGACGTACCCGTCGGAGAAGAACCAGATGGCGGCCTGCACGGCGGCGGCCGTTTGGTTGGCCGTGGCCGGGGTGCCATTCGCCAGCTTGGCTGGTTCGTTGGTCTTGGGGTAGTACTCGTCGAGGATTCGCGCCACGTAGCCCACGTTGTGGACGTTGGAGGCGTTCCACGTGCCCAGGGCGTAACCGATGGTGCCCCATGTGTCCGTGTTGATGTCGATGCAGTACAGATTCAGCGTGTCGCCGCCGCCCGGGGGCTGCCCGTGAATGACGCCGGCGAAGCCCTCGTCCCTGGCGGTGAAGCCGGAAGACGGGTTCTCTGTCGGATAACCCTCGGCCACGGGGTCGTAGGGGTTATTGCCGTCGGCGATGAATCCGGTCACCCCCTGCCCCGGGAACCAGTCGGTCACCCTCATCTCGGTGTTGCTCCGTACGGTCGCTCGCGACGGGGGCGGCCCGTGACGGACGACCGCGCCGGCCGTCGCGACCGGCAGCACCAGCAGTCCCAATGCCAGCAACGGGACGACAAGCGCCCGCATGACACATCGCGACACGGCCACCCACCTCCTGGCCACCTACCACCTGGCCATCGACTCTCTCTCGCGCCGAGCATATCCTCGGCGGGCAGGCAGCGGGAGGGCGCGTGCACCTCTCTTAGAGAGGCGCACACCCCCTTTCCAAGTGACGTTCGCCCGGGAACCGACACCGAGCGGGGGCGCCGATCCTCCCTCGTGTCTCGCACGCGAGCGCGACCAGCAGGGCACGGGCGTCGATGTCCGAGGACCAGACAAGCCACGCCACCCGAGTCCGAGCGCGGCGAACGCGGTCACGACTGGCAAACGGCCGTGGTCGAGCAGCTGCCCCGAGACCAGCAGTCGAGCACTTGGCGTGCGCCGTAACCGTTCACCAGCGGTGTGCCCTGGAACGGACCCCTGCCCCGCCCCCGACCGGGCCCCCGGATCGTCGCGCGCCATGCCGCCCCGCGGATGCGCGGGCAGGTCGTTTCTGGAGCCCCGAGGTTGAAGCTCCGGGACGAACAGCGCGGTCGCCTCGCGATGTTCACGCAGGCTCGCGCCTGCAACGCATGATCAGTCGACCGGCACGTCAGAGCGCCGTGTAACGGCTCTCCGGTTCCCGGGGGACCGACTGATCATCGGTGGTGGACAGCGCGTCGCCCGACTGCTCATAGTCGTGGGTGGCTGCCTGCTTCCTGGCGTCCTTCTTGGCCTGCTTGTCGACGCGGCGCTCGCGGAGCTTTCGTTCCCGGTTGAGCTTCGCCATCGTGGTCTTTCGCTTCCCACTTGATGCCATGCGTGTCCTCCTGCTCTCAAGGGATCTGGAGCGCGCCAACGGCACGCGAAGTTGGACGGGACGCAACCGACTCAGTGCGGGCAAGCCCTGAGAAGTGGGCCGGCCTCTCGCCTTAAACAACCGCGGCCTTAGCCGGGCACGTCGTCCCACGCGACGCAGCCAGTCGCGCTCCTGGATACGGACCTGAGCGAGCGAGGGTCCAAGTGAACCCGCGCTCGCCGGCCGCAGTCGGTGCCGTTTACAACGTCTGGACGTTCACGGCGGCCGGGCCCTTGGGGCCCGACTCGGTGTCGAAGCTCACCTTCGCCCCCTCGGCCAACGACTTGAAGCCGTTGCCCTGGATCGCGCTGTGATGCACGAACAGATCCTTGCCGGAGTCATCGGGGGTGATGAACCCGTAACCCTTGTCGTCGTTGAACCACTTCACGGTACCTGTTGCCATCTTGTTCCTCCGGATACATGTGCGCTGCGAAACGCGGAGGGTGCTAGACGCAACAACTGCGGAAACGCTCGGCACTACTTTCGTCGAGCAGACGCTCGACCTCGTCGGAGTCTAGCGGCTGGGCACGGACGGTTGGGCGCGCGACGGTTCCCAATAGTTAGGCAAACACCTAAGTATGGTGCTAGGGCGTCCGCCGCGCCGGTCACCGAGCCCCAGCAAAATCGATCAGCGAACGGCGTTTCCGCCAGAGTCCCGGCGGCCCTGAACGCTTGGCAGTCGGTGACCTATCGGCGCGGGCCGACAGGTCACCTGGACCAGCCGGGTCTCACGAGGCCAGACTCGTAGGCGATCACGACGAGCTGGGCGCGGTCCCGCGCGCCCAGCTTGATCATCGCCCGGCTCACATGCGTCTTCGCCGTGGCGGAGCTCACGACGAGGCGCTCGGCGATCTGCTCGTTTGACAGACCAGCGGCGGCGAGCGCCATCACCTCGCGCTCGCGGTCGGTCAGCTCCTCGAGCGCGGCTGAGCGGGGCGGCTCCTTCGCGCGCGCGGCGAACTCGCCGATCAGCCGGCGGGTGACCGACGGCGACAGCAGCGCCTCGCCGGCGGCCACTACTCGCACCGCCTCGATCAGGTCGCTCGGTTTGGTGTCCTTGACCAGGAAGCCAGCTGCCCCGGCCCGGATCGCGTCGAACACGTACTCGTCGAGCTCGAACGTGGTCAGGATCACGATCCGGACGCCGGCGAGCGCTGGGTCGGCGGCGATCTCGCGCGTGGCGGCGATTCCGTCGAGCGTCGGCATGCGAATGTCCATCAGCACGACATCGGGAATGAGTGCGCGCGTCAGGTCGACCGCCTCGCGGCCGTCCGCCGCTTCGCCGACGACCTCGATCCCGTCCTGCGCGTCCAGGAGCGCGTGGAACCCGGCGCGCACCAGCGCTTGGTCGTCGGCCAGCAGCGCGCGGATCACGGCGGTCACCTACCCGGCACCGGGATCCGCGCGCGAACGCGGAACCCGCCGTCGGATCCAGGCCCGGCGTCGAACGTGCCGCCGAGGGCAACGGCGCGCTCGCGCATGCCCGGGATGCCGTTGCCACCGCCCTCACCGTCCATCGCCTGCACCTCGCGACGATCGCCGGAGGCGCCCGGGCCGTGTCCGTCGTCGTCCACCTGCACGGTCAGCTCACCAGGTCCGTATGTCAGCTCGACGGTCGCAGCGCCGGCCCCGGAGTGGCGGACGATATTGGTCAGCGCCTCCTGCACGATCCGGAACGCTGCCAGATCGATGCTCGCCGGGAGCGGCCGGCGCTCGCCGTGCACCTCGAGCGTGACCCCGACGCCAGCCGCGGTCGTGCGGGTCACGAGGTCGTCAAGGCGGTCCAGGCCCGCCGTCGGCGCCCGGGGCGCCTGCTCGCCGGTGCCGCGCAGCACGCCCAGCACCGAGCGGACCTCGCGAAGCGCGTCGGCGCTCGCCTCGTTGATCGCCGTCAGCGCGATCCGCGCCTGCTCGGGCTTTTCGTCCATCAGGTGCAGGGCTACACCTGACTGGACGTTGATCAGCGAGATGTTGTGCGCCAGCACGTCGTGGAGCTCCTGGGCGATGCGCAGCCGCTCCTCGTCCGCCTTACGGCGGGCCTGGAGCTCACGCGCCTGCCTGGCCTGTGCGAAGCGCTCCCGGCGGTTGCGCACCCCTTCGGCGCCGGCCAGCGCGACGAGCAGCCAGGCGGCGATCGCCAGCGCCGCCAGCACCTTCGGCCCGCCGGATTGCCCAAGCGCCCAGGGCAACCCGAGAAACACCAGCCAGCCGGCTCCGACCGCGGCCCATGCGAGCAAGCGCTCCCCGGCGAAGATCGCCGAAACGATCGCGAGGCCGAGGGACAGGAAGTTCGGGCCGAGCGGGTAGCCGAGCGCGACGTACGCCGCCGTGACGGCGAACACGAACGCGAGCACCTCGCGCAGGTACCGCCGCCGGAAGACGAGCGCGAACGGGCCGAGCGCGAGCAGCGCATAGGCACCGGCGTCGAGCTCCGTCGCAGGGCGACACGCGGACGCCCACCAGCAGCTGTGCGTGCGCGACGCGTGATGCGCCGCGCCCGCCGTGGCGGCGATCTGGATCACCCCGCACACCACGGCGAGTCGGACATCGCTGCGGCGGATCCAGCCCGGCGGGGTCACAGCCGCACGATAGCCCCGCCCGCGGGGGCCGTCATCGGCTCCCGGGCGCAGCCGCGGATACGCCGGCGGGAGTACGCGGCGCTGCTCCGATCGGCCACCGGGAGCAGCACAGAAGCCGCCCCTCGCCCGACGACAAATCGGCCGCCGGAGCGCATGCTTCTCCATGCATCACGCAACCGACCACACAGACCGAAGGAGCAGCGATGTACGGGTACGACACGATCAGCCAGATGATGCGGAACCCCAACCTGCGCGCCAGCGACGCCGACCGCGAGGCGACCGCCGACCGGCTGCGCCAGCACCACACCGACGGCCGGTTGGATCAGGACGAATTCCAAGAGCGCCTGGACAGGTGCTTCGCCGCGAAGACCGTTGGCGAGTTGGCCGAGCTCTCGCGTGACCTGCCGGACGATCCGGCGCGCCGACGAGCGGGCGGCCGCACCGGCTTCGGCCTGCTTGGCTGCCTGCGCATGATCCCGATCGTCCCGATCATCCTGGCGATCGTCGCCCTTCACCTGATCATCGGTGTGTTGAGCGGCCTGTGGATCCTCATCCCGCTGTTCTTCCTTGCCCGCTTCATGATCTTTCGCGGCGGGTTCCGCGCTTGGAGCGGTCGCCGCGGAGCCGTGCTGTAGCGGCGCGGCGGATCGGACGGGGCGGATGGTCGCGGTGGCCGTACCCACGCCGCGGCCCGGAGCCCCGTCCGCTCGCAATCAGGCGAGCGCGCCGTCAAGCGAACGGCGGACTGGCGGCGCGCTCAACGTCGAGATTCAGTCGTCCGGAGCGGGCGAGTGACGACTTGCTCAGCGCGTGCGGCCGGTCTTCGGACTGCGACCAAGCTCCTCCCACTTCGATTCGGACATCTCCACGTCGTAGTGCTGGGCGGCGGCCTTGATGTTCTCGAAGGCTTGCGCGCGCTCCGCGTCGGAGACGTCGATCACCTGATCGAAGCGTGCGATCGCGTTACGCACGTGGTCCGCGTCGGTGAGTGGCTCCTTGCGCTCTCTTGGGAACGCGAAGACGGTGTCCGGCAGGTCGCTGCGTTCGGTCAGCTCGCCGTGCTTCTCGTGTGGCTTCCAGGTCGCTCCCATGCATCACTCTCCTAGTACGCCGTTTTGTGGCACGCCGGGGGCAAACATCCGATGTCAAGCGTACCCCGGCCACGACGCTGTTGCTCGATCCCGCCGCCGATCGAGCGTCAATGTCGGGGTACCCTTAGGCACGTGTCGCTCGTTCGCCGATAGCGACGAGTGCGGCGTTCAACAGAACCGTCCGCTAGTGAGGCCGAACATGTCAGACGAAGTCGCGATTGACCCCTCTGCTCCGCCCTCTGGGACCGGATGCGCCGAATGCCTCGCGGAAGGCGGTTGGTGGCTTCACCTACGGCGCTGCGCCCAATGCGGGCACATCGGTTGTTGCGACTCCTCCCCCTCGCAGCACGCAAGCCACCACGCAGCCGACGCCGGTCATCCGCTTATCCGCAGCTTCGAACCCGGCGAGGACTGGTTCTGGAACTACCGCACAGAACAGTTCTACGACGGTCCGCCGCTCGCCCCGCCAGAGCATCATCCGCTCGACCAGCCTACGCCTGGACCCGCCGGGCGAGTGCCGGCGGACTGGCAGCGCCACCTCCATTAGGCGGGAATCCCGGGGCCGCCTTCGCCTCGTGCGGGGAGGATTCGCACACCCGGCCCATGACTACCCCGCGACCAAGTCAAGCATCGCCAGCTCGATAGCGCCCCGACGCTCCTCCGGCGCGAGGCCCCGGTTCTCGATGCGGCGCAGCTCGCCGGCGATCGTCCAGCCAGATTCGAAACGATCGAACACGCGCGGATCGATGTAGGACCCCCGGGCGACGGCGGGCGTATTTCCCAGCGCGTCGGACACATCCATCGTGGCTTGTCGGATCGCCCGCCGGCGACCTCGGTCGCTGGCAGGATCCTCTGTGGACCGGGCCAACGCCACCGCTGCCAGGAGCGTGCCGTTCCAGGTTCGGAGGTTCTTGGCGCTGAACGAGTCGCCCGTCAGGCTCTTCAAGTGCTCGTTTATGAGTGGGGCGTGGACCTGGTGCCACGCCCGCTTCTCCCGGAACGCAAGCAGATGCTCGCCGCCTCCGCGCCGTCGTTTCAGGGCACCCACGATCTCTATGCAGCAGGGATCCGCGACGGCATGGACGCGACGAACGCCCTCCTTGCCGACGTAGTCGAAGACCGCGCGTTCCTTCTCAACTGAGACATTGGCCTTGGCGATCGTGGCAAGGCCGAGGTGTCCGTCTTCTTTCTCGTAGACCTCGCTGCCAATCCGGAACATTCCGACGTCGAGCAGTCGGACCGAGCAGGACAGCACGCGCTCCCAGCAACGACCCGGGCAAATCCGGCAAGCGCAGCGTTGGATCGGTGGAGCCTGGGCGAGCGAGGCGGGTCCACATTGACCTCCTCGGAATCCGTGCGATTCCAAACGCGCGCGAGGATCAGTCGTCGCGCGGTGGAGGCTGAAAGACGATTCGTTTGAGCTCGGCGAGTGCGTGGCCGCCGAGGCGAATTACGGTCTGGAACCCCTCGAGTCCGAGTTCGCCAGCGTCGAGCGACCGTCGCAGTTCGTCGAGTGCCGGTCGCTCGCTGTCGAGCACCTTGTCGCGCGGAGCCTCGAGCAGGATCAGGTGTCGCGGGCGCCGGAGACCATGCGCGAGGCGCACGTATCGTTCGCGCTCTAGAGCGTCGAAACCCTCGAGCGGCAGAACCACGTTCTGCCCAGATTGCAGCCGCTTGAGAACGGCGCCAGCGAGCAATTCGCTGGCACGTTCCTCGATCTCGCTGTCCGCGACGCGACCGGCTAACAGTGCTCGTACTCGGGCGGGTGCGAGCGTCGCTCCGCGCTCCTCGACAACTCGCTCGGCGAACCGCGCGGGTTCCGATGCCGCGGCGCCGACGATGATGAGAAGGCTTCCGGGCGAGTAGCGCAGCCGATGCGACGGAGCGAGGACACGGCTTCGAACTGACAGATCGACCGGGCGGGGCGGGGCGCCGCGGGCGCCTGGGCGCTCCGACGACCAGCCGGTGCGCTCGTCGGCGGAAATCTTGACGCTTCGGGAGGCGGGTTTCTCGGACACGTAGACAATCATCGTCGACCCAGCCGGTCCGTGCGCCGCCGGCCGCGTTTGCGATCGAAATCCCTCATCTTGACCCGCCACGCAGGGTTCGGGAAGGACGCAGCGCTAGGGGAGTAGCGGCACGCCGCCGGCGAGGACCAGCACTGAGCTGCGCGCGCTGTTCAGCTCGTTTCGCACGTCACCGCCGATCACGACGTGCCCGGCCGGCGCGTCCGGCTGCGACCCGACCACGATTAGGTCCACCGGCTCGGCGCGTGACTCGCTAAGCGTTGCCCCGAGTTTCGCGGCCAGCGCGCCCGCGGTCTCGCGGGCGACATCGTTCGTCGGGCCGGCAAGAGGCACGGCGATGGATCTGATCGCGCCGTCGAGCTGCGTTCGCAGGCCGGCCGCGGCGATGGCAACCGCCACCGAGCCGCCGTCTAGGAGATGCTGAGCGGACGTGCCGGGCTCGACGTGACCGGGCGTGGTCCGGTAATCCGAGCCAAACACCACGATCGACGCTCCCTCCGTCTCGGCCAGCTGTTGCAAGCTGTCTCCGGTCGAGGCACCGATGACGACGTGGCGAGTGATTTCCGTATCACCCAACGTAACGGCGCCACGCTCCAGGCGTTGCTCGGCGTCGTGCTGGGCTACCTCTTCCCGGCGCGGGTCGAACTCACGCGAATGTCGCACATATGCGAGCGCCAACGCGAAACCGGCCCGCGCGAGCATCTTGCCCAGCGCAAGCGCGTCGTCGTCATTCGGAGTTCCGTCATAAGAGATGATCACGTTGGCACCCACAGGTAAAGCGTCCTTAGCGATCCAATATTACGCACCCACGGACCGGGAGCCTCGTCGCCCGACGTACCGAACTATCGCTTGAGATACGCAAGCACGTCGCGGGCGAGGTTGGCGACTTCCGGCGACCCGAGCCCAGTGGCGAAGTCCCATCCAGGCGAGGCCGGGTAGTAGCGGTTGGCGCCAATCGTGATGTCGTGAAAGGCGGGCGCCCGCTGCGGACGGGCAGCGATGGCATACAGCATCGGGTCCACGAATCCAAGCGCCCGAGCGCCATGATGGCCGGCGTACTCGGCGATTAGTGCCATAGACGCCGCCCAGAACGGCGTGGCCGCGCTCGTACCCCCGGCCACGCTCACGGCGCCGCCGGTGTACACGTCCCAGCCGGACCACGGATCGGCTGCAGCGGCCACGTCCGGAAGCTGGCGCATGCCGGTTGAGAACCGGTTGGCGACCCCCGGGCCGACTTGCCACGCCGGCCGGTTGTAGTCGACGCTGAGGCCACCGCCCCCGCCGGCCTGCTCGAGCGTATCGTCCCATGCCGTCTCGCCGGCGTAGGCTCCGGTGGTCGTGACCGAAAGCGAGGTGCCCCCGACGCTGACCGCAAACGGACTCGAGCTCGGCCAGCTCACGGACAGGCGGTGGTTGGTGTCGGTGGCCTGCTGGCAGGTATAGGCCCCCGTGTCGCCGGCGGCGACGAAGACGCTGATACCGCGCGCCGCCGCGGCTTCGAGCGCCTGCTCATCGCGTTGGATGTCGGCCCGCGGCGTGTCCGCCTCACAGCTGCCCCAGCTGTCGGACACGACGGGGGCTTGACCGTCGGCGGTGATCTGGTCGAGGACGGCGCCAAAGGTGTCCGCGCCGGACGAGGTCGCCTGTGGCGCGTTGTAGTCCAGCAGTTCGGCGCCCGGGGCGATTTCGTGCGCGACCTCCAGGTCGAGGTTGGCTTCGGCCACGGACGACGGGTCGTCGTCGCTCGCCCCGCCGTTGACGGCGAGGCCGCGTGGGGTCACGTCTGGCAGGTTGAACTGCTGGTCAAACGCGTCGAGATCCGACTGATCGAACTTGGCGAATTCGACCACCGCGATGCTCTCTCGTTGGCCGGTTACGTTCTGTGTTAACAGCGGATTGATTTCGTACACGCTTCGCGCGCTCGCCGGGGTTAGGCCCTGGATGGCTGCGGCGTCATCCGTTACGAACACGTTGCCGTCGAGACCGGCGACCGCGCTTACCGCGCGCCCCAGGTCCGCGGGGACGGTCGCACCCCCCAGCGGCGCGTGAAAGACCTCCCGGCCCGCACCGCGCCAATCCATCAATCGCACGTCGAAGACTCGATCGATCGTCCGGGCGGTGGCGCGGACGTCGAGTGCCGTGCGCTGCGGGTAAGTCGCGGTGACCTGGACGCCGTCCCGCGCGAGCTGAGCCGTCGCCTGGTTGAGCACGGAGCGTGAGACACCGAAGCGCTCACCGAATGCGGCCGCGCCGATGAAGTGACGATAGTTGGGCGCCGCAGGATCCGTCACCTCGTTGAGGAACCGCGTCAGGTGCGCTTGGCCGGGCAGCCGCAGGACCAGCGTAAAGTCGATCGTCGTATGTGGGTCGGTTGCTCCAAGGAGAACGGGACCGGCATGGTGGCCCTGGGCCTCCGGCGCCGGCGGCCGTGCGAACCACCACGCACCGGCGACGACAAGCACACCGAGCAAGGCGAGCTGCCGCCACGCAATCGAGCGGCGGCGGACTTCCCGGGTCCGGCGACGAGTTGCGCTGCCCCTCATCCTTGCCACCGAACGCTGTTGATGACGAGATCCGCAACGGCGTACAGGTCACTGCGATAGCCGCTGTCGCTCGTAGCGCCGACCACGGTGGCGCTCACGGTCACGCGCCCGTCGGATGCCGCTTCGGACGCGATGCTGATCGGCTGACTTCCCTGAGGCGACGTGACGTCGCCGACGTAGATCCGGCCCGCGCCGGCGACGTAGCCGACGCCTGCTCCGAGCAACTGGTGGGCCGGGTTTGTGTCCCCGGCCAGCTGTGACACGCCGCCCAGGCCGCCGACCTGATCGCCGATCGCCTCCGCCGGCGTGGTCGCCGAGTCAAAGCCCTGGATTGTCACCGCGCCGCTCTTCCCGCCCACGTCGACCGCCAGGACAACCCCGCTTGGCGTCTGCTGCGAAACCTTCACCACCGACGCCGGGTATTCGAGGCTGAAGCCGAATCGCGAGCTTCGCCAGGCGGTCTCCCGAATCACCGCCGGGACCGTCGGCGGCGCTCCGCAGGGCTGGCCGTTCGTGCACGGCACGACCACGACCGAGCCGACCAGCAGGTTCGTCAGGATCGACAGCCCGATCACGACGAGGAAGATGAACCCAAAGATGTGGACGACCCACCTCCCGAGACCCCCACCGCCCGAAGCCCGGGCCGCCCGCTCAGCGAGGATGCTCACGACGGCGCGTCCGGCGCAGAGCCGAGCGACGGCCCTCCGGCCTCGGTCGCCGCCGACTCCTCCAGGAGGCCGACATGGATGGTCCGCGCCAGCAGCGAGATCGCCACGAAGTCGAACACGACCAGCCAGAGGAGCCAGCCGCCGGCAGACAGGAACGTCTCACCCACGGCGGCCGCCGCCACGAGTAGTCCGGCCAGTGGCAGGGCCACGGCCGGATGACCAAGCCGCCCGAGCGCCTGAGCGTCGCGCACGGGAGCCCGGTAGCGCAACCAGAGCGCCGCACAAGCGGCCGCGGCCGCTCCCATGGTCACGATCGGCATGCCCAGCCCGAGCGACAGCAGGCGCCAGACCCAGGGCAGCACGGCTCCACCAGGGCGCAGACCGGCGCCCATCAGGTGGGCGCTGTACGTGATCGCCTGCGCCCCGCTGAACGCCGCACCCGCTGCGACACCGAACGTGACCCCATCGAGAACGGCGTTGAAGTTCTGGTAGCGAAGCAGGACGAGCGGCCCCAAAAGAAGCACGAAGAACCCGCAAAACGGCAAGACCAGTCCTTGGACGAACAGGTACTGCGAGGTGCCGTTCACGATCACCGATGCAGCGGACGGCGCCACCGCCAGGGCCAGCAGACCGAACCCCACGCCCGCGACCGCGCCCCAGCCCATCGTGAGGCTCAGAGCCCACACCGGCTCATCCGCATACACGTTCACGTCGACCAGGTACATCGCAACCAACACCGGCAAGAGCAACGCGGCCGCGATCAGAGCGACCGGGAACAGACGCAGGACCGCCAGGACGACGATCGCGGCGCTGCCCAGTCCGAGCGCGAACCGGTAGCTCCGGTGCGAGTCGCGCGGGAGGTGGGGAAACAACGTGGAGATCAACTTCGGCCGAAGGAGGTCGGCCATTCGAGTCGGCTGGTCGAAACTGGGAGAGCTCATGCCCGGACGCGCGGGCTCCTCCGAGCCCGCGCCCGCCTGTCGGCGTTGCCGCCGGTCAGCTCCTCAGAGTCAAACTCGGCGGTGATCGCGCGAACGATCGAGTCGGGGTGTTCGGAAGCGTTGCGGCTGTCACACATCGCAGAAACGGTCCTCCGTGGGCGGAGACTCGCTCACGCATTCAGTATCAGGTTTCCGCTCCCCCGGGCCGATACCTGTGCGCCCTCACCCCCACAGCCGTCCGTTATGGGTCCGCTACGAAAGGCGAGCGTTCATGCGTGTCCTGCCCGTGACGCCCCAACGCCGACCATGGTCGTCGAGCAGACCGAGATGCGTCGGGTTCACCCTCACCCTGGAGACGGCGGACTCGACTGCGCGGTCGCCCGCTTCGCCATCGTCACTCCGAGCTCGGCGCGCGAGCGAATACCCAGCTTGAGGTAGACCCGCGCGAGATTCGCGTCGGCGGTCTTGGTGCTGCCCAGGCCAATGCCCTTTTAAGCGCGGGTCAGTCCGACGCCGGAACCGCGGATAAGTACGTGCGCCTCACCGTTCTTCTCGCAGCAGTCTTATTCCTGGAAGGGATCGGCAGCCGCTCCCCCCGTTCGTGCGGCGCGCTACGCCTGATCACGGTCGCCGCCGGATTACTCGTCGTCTCCGTCGTCCAACTGCTGGGCCTCCCTGGACCGCCGTCGTGACGGCTTAGGCGCGCCGTGGAACGCCGCGCCTGCGTCACGGACTCGGCCTCGCCGTGGCGATTGCGCCCCTGAATCTTGACCAGGAAACCGGCTGACGCTGCAGGGGTGTCGCCGCGGACACCCTGGTGGATTGTGGAGCGACACCTTGGCTGGGAGGATCTGCCGATGGCCGAACGATCCGACCATGTTCCACCGAGTGACGCCCTTGAGCGCGTTGCGAGACCGGGTGTATGCTCGACGCGCTGTCCCGGGGCCTCTCAGTCCCTCGACCATTGATGACATGGACCCCGCGGTGCGCGCCCAGCCGACCTCGCCACCAGCTGAGGAGCGGGCCGACCAGCGCAGCAGGGCGCTGGCATATGCGGCCGAGCAGCAGACCGCGACGAGCGAGGTGCTCGAGACGATTGGACGCTCGGCACTCGGTCTCAACCCTGTCTTCGAGACCGTGGTCCGCCACGCCGTCCGGCTCGGCGGTGCGGATGGCGGATTCGTGTATCAGCTCGACGGTGACGTCTTCCGGCTCGCTGTCGCCGTCGGGGGGTCAGCCGAGTATCACCGTTACCTCGCCGACCATCCGGTCTCGCCCGGCCCCGGATCGCTCGTGGGTCGTACCGCCCACGAGCGCCGCACACAACAGATCCCCGACGCGGCGACGGACCCCGAATATGAGTGGCACAAGGCTCGTGACCTTGCCGGCTTCCACACGATGCTCGGCGTCCCGATGGTGGCGGATGAGCGCGTCGTCGGGGTCATCGGCCTCTGGCGGACGCAGGTCGACCTGTTCGACGCGCTGACGGTCGGGCTCGTCACGACCTTCGCCGCCGAAGGGGTGATCGCGATCCAGACCGTCGAGCTCGTCCAGGAGCTGAAAGAGCGCAGCGCCGAACTCGCTCGCTCGGTCGACGAGCTGCGCGCGCTGGGTGAGGTCAGTCTGGCGGTCAGCTCGAGTCTCGATCTCGACTGCGTGCTGACGACGATCGTCAGCCGGGCGGTTGAGCTTGCTGCAGCCGACGGCGGTTCGATCTTCGAGTTCGAGCAATCGACCGGAGAGTTCTCGTTGCGCACGTGCAGTGGTACGAGCGAGGAATTGGCAGAAGCGTTGCGCGCCGTACGGATCCGACTGGGCGAGACGTTCGTGGGAGGGGCGGCGACCGCAGGTAGAGGGCGGCAAGCGGCCGATCTGGACCGGGAGCCGTCCGATCCGCACATCGAGCTGCTTCGTCGGCACGGGTGGCGCTCGATGGTGGCCCTACCCCTCCAACGTGAGAATGAGATCATCGGCGCACTCGTTATCCGCCGTAAGTCCCGCGGCCCCTTTGCGTCGGAGATGGTCGACCGTCTGCAGACGTTCGCCAATCAGTCGGCGGTAGCCATCCACAACGCCAGGATCTTCCGAGAGCTTGAGGAGAAGACCGAACAGCTCGAGGTCGCTGGCCGTCACAAGTCGGAGTTCCTGGCGAGCATGTCGCATGAGCTGCGAACCCCACTGAATGCGGTGATTGGGTTTTCCGACGTGCTGCTGGAACGGATGTTCGGCGAACTCAACCCGCGTCAGGAGGAGTACGTCCGGGACATTCGCAACTCCGGGCACCACCTGCTCGAGCTCATCAATGACATCCTCGACCTGTCGAAGGTAGAGGCCGGCCGCATGGAGCTTGACCTCGGCGCTGTATCGCTTCCCGACTTGCTCGCGGAGGGAATCGCGATGGTGCGCGGGCGCGCCGACAACCACGCGATCTCGATCAATCTCGACGTTGCGGCCGAGGTCGGCACCGTGTTAGCGGACGAGCTCAGGCTCAGGCAGGTGATACTCAATCTGCTCACCAACGCCGTCAAGTTCACGCCGGATCACGGTTCGGTGGCCGTCACGGCGCGCTTGGTCGGCGACGATGCGCACGTCAGCGTCCGCGACACGGGGATTGGGATCGCCGACGCTGAACAGGAGGAGATCTTCGAGGCGTTCCAGCGTGGCGGTCGCGCGGCTCGGACGAGCGCCGAGGGCACGGGCCTCGGCTTGACGCTCTCGAGGCAAATCGTCGACCTCCACGGCGGGCGCCTCTGGATGCAGAGCACCCTCGGGGTCGGCAGCACCTTCTCTTTCTCGATTCCGCTGCCGCCCTCGTCCGCGACCCGAGTAGACGAATCCGAGGCTGCATCAGCGGGGATAGGCGCTCGCGAGTGCGGCGGCAGGGTCCTGGTTGTTGAAGACGACCGCCGCTCGGCTGACCTCTTCCGGGTGTACCTGGAGGGCGTTGGATACGCCGTATCGGTCGCCCAAGACGGCGTCGAAGGCCTCGAGTTGGCGCGCCAGCTCAACCCGAGGGCAGTGATCCTTGACATCCTCCTGCCCGGGCTTAGCGGCTGGGAGCTGCTGGCGCGACTCAAGGGCGATCCCACGACGGCCGGCATCCCCGTCGTCATCACCTCGATGCTCGACGAGCGTGGTGCCGGCTTCGCGCTGGGCGCGTCCGGGTATCTCGTGAAGCCGGTCGGTCGCGATGATCTACTTGAGGCGCTCGGCCGCTGCGTTACACCCACAGCTGATGAGCGGACGGTGGTAGTGATCGACGACGACCCGCTCGACCTCGATCTCGTCGAAGCCGTCCTGGCGCCGGAGGGATGGTTGGTTGTGCGTGCGGCCGGCGGCGAGGAGGGGGTGCGGCTCGTGCGGAGCGAGCGCCCCGCGGTTGTCCTACTCGACCTGCTCATGCCCGAGGTCGACGGGTTCGAGGTCGTCGAGCGGCTGCGCGCGGATCCGCTGGTTGCCGACGTGCCGATCGTCGTTCTGACCTCCAAGGAGATGACGCCGGTTGACCAAGAACGGCTGGCAGGCCGGATCAGCTTCTTGGCTCAGAAGGGGACAGTCGGGCACGGCGAACTGGTCGAGCTCGTCGGCCGTCTGGCCGACACGCGGACTGCCCCGCTCGAGGAGACGACGTGACAGGCGGGCAGGTCATCCTCATCGTCGAGGACAACGCGCGGAATCTGAAGCTCGCGCGGGACATCCTCAACCACGTCGGCTACCGAACGCTCGAGGCCGAGAACGCCGAGGACGGTCTGGCGCTGGCGCGGGCCCAGCGGCCCGATCTGGTTCTGATGGATGTCCAGCTGCCGGGCATGGACGGCGTCGAGGCGCTTGGCCGCCTCAAGACCGACCCGCTGACCGCCGACATCCCGGTCGTCGCGCTCACCGCCTTCGCCATGAGGGACGATCGCGACCGACTACTCGCCGTCGGCTTTGACGCGTACCTCGACAAGCCACTCAATGTGCGCGAGTTCCCAAGGCAGGTCGAGGCTGTGCTCAGGCGCGCGGACGTAGGGTCGCGGATGTGAGCGAGCCCGCGATGATCCTCGTCGTGGATGACCTGCCGCAGAATGTCCGTCTGCTAGAGGCGGTGCTCGCGCCCCGGGGCTACGCCATAGCAACGGCCACGTCGGGTCGGGAGGCGCTCGAGCGGGTGGTCTCTGATCCGATTGACCTCGTTCTGCTCGACATCGTGATGCCGGAGATGGACGGCTATGAGGTCTGCCGTGCGCTTCGAGCCGATGCCGGTACGAGCTTCCTCCCGGTGGTGATGATCACGGCGAGCGGCGAGCAGGAGAAGGTCGCGGCCATCGAGGCGGGTGCCGACGATTTCATCGCCAAACCGTTCGATCAGGCCGAGTTGCTCGCGCGGGTCGGCTCGCTGCTTCGAATCAAGCGATATCACGACACCATCGAGGCGCAAGCCGCCGAGCTCGCGGCGTGGAACCAGCAGCTCGAGCAGCGGGTACAAGACCAGGTCGAGGAGCTCGAGCGGACGGGGCGGCTCCGCCGCTTCCTCTCGCCCCAGCTCGCCGAGCTGGTCGTCTCCTCGGGAGACGAGTCGTTCCTGACGAGCCATCGCCGGGAGATCACGGTCGTCTTCTGCGACCTGCGCGGCTTCACTGCCTTCGCGGAGACCGTAGAGCCCGAGGACCTGATGCTCGTGCTCAGCCAGTATCACACGGCGCTGGGCGACCTCGTGCACCGCTTCGATGGCACGCTCGAGCGCTTTATCGGCGACGGGCTGATGGTCATCTTCAACGATCCGCTGCCATGCCCGGACGCAGCCCAACAGGCGGTGCGCATGGCGGTCGCCATGCGCGGTCGAGTGGCACAACTCGCCGAGGAGTGGACCCGTCGGGGATATCACCTGGGCCTTGGGGTAGGCATTTCGCAAGGCCACGCCACGATTGGGCAAATCGGCTTCGAAGGACGTTCGGACTACACGGCGATCGGGAGCGTCACCAACCTGGCTGCTCGTCTCTGTGGGGAGGCACAGCCGGGGCAAATCCTGATCAGCCAGCGCGTCTACGCGGCCGCCGAGGACATTGTCATTGCCGATCCGGTCGGCGAGTTGGCGCTGCGCGGGTTCCGGCAGCCAGCGCGCGCCTATAACGTGGTTGGACTCGACGAGGCCCGGGCGGGAGTGTGACCGATCTCGCCGAGAGCACGCCGCGACTAAGCGACCTGAGCGAGGACGAGCGCAGCGCGCGATTCGCCCGACTCCAGGAGCGGCTCGGTTCGGTCTGGAGCAATCTGCGGCTCAACCAGCGGGGCGAGTCAATCGTCGTTGTACCGTCGGTGGTGCCCGAATCGACTCCCGGAGCCGTAGTGCAGGCGCTGGAGGAACGGATGCTGTTCCTGCTGCTCTTGCTGCGCTATCCGCGGCTCAGGGTGATCTACGTGACGGGGCGGCCGGTTCCCGACAGCATCGTCGACTACTACCTCGGGCTGCTCCCCGGCGTCATCCCGCGCCAGGCCCGACCTCGCCTGCACATGGTCGCGGCGCACGACGGCACGGCGCGCCCACTCGCGCAGAAGCTGCTTGAGCGCCCGCGGGTCTTGTCAGAGGTCCGCGCGTTGATCCCCGACCCATCGCGCTGCCACCTCGTGCCCTATGCAACCACGACGCTCGAACGCGACCTGGCGCTGACACTCGGCGTTCCGCTGTATGGCGCCGATCCTCGCCTCCTGCCGTTCGGGACGAAGACCGGCTGTCGGCGGCTGTTCGCGGAGACCGACGTGCCGCACCCGCTCGGTTATGAGGACGTGCGCGATGTGGACGGCGTCGTCGCGGCGCTCGCTGACATGCGCGCGACCAGGTCGAGCGTGACGGACGCAATCGTCAAGCTCAACGATGGAGTGTCCGGGCGAGGCAACGCCCTCGTCGAGCTGCGCGGTTTGCCGGCTCCACGCGCCGCCGATGAGCTGGCGCAGTTACGTGGCCGCGTCGAAGCGATGGCGTTCGAACACCCGGATGTCGTTATGGCGGACTACCTCGCGAAGCTGGCAGAGGACGGAGGCATCGTCGAGGAGCGTCTGCACGGCGCCGAGTTTCGCAGCCCCAGTGTCCAACTCCGGGTCACGCCGCTCGGCGAGGTCGAGCTGCTTTCCACGCATGACCAGGTGCTCGGAGGACCGAGCGGCCAGAGTTACCTTGGCTGCCGGTTCCCGGCCGACTTCGGCTACGCGCAGGCCATCAGCCGCGAGGCGGCAAAGATCGGCGCCCGGCTGGCGCAGGAGGGAGTGCTCGGGCGCTTCGCCGTCGACTTCGTAGTCGTCCGCGATCGCCAGGGGCCGTGGAAGCCCTACGGGATCGAGATCAACCTGCGCAAGGGCGGCACGACCCATCCCTTCCTGACCCTTCAATTCCTCACCGACGGCAAGTACGACCCTGCGACCGCGCTGTTCACCGCGCCGAGCGGGCGGGAGAAGCACCTCGTGGCCACGGACCACCTCGAGTCCGACTTCCTGCGCACCCTGAGGATCGACGATCTCTTCGACGTCGCGGTTCGCGAGCGCCTGCACTTCGACCAGGCTCGCCAAACCGGCATCGTGTTCCACATGATGGGCACGCTCACCGAGCTCGGCCGCGTCGGTCTGACCTCGGTCGGTGACACCCGCGAGCAAGCCGACGCTGGTTTCCGGCGTGCCGAGCGAGTGCTCCTTGAGGAGGCAGGTCCGTCGCCCGAGCTTGCGCTGCCGCCGCTCTGACTCCCGGCAGTGATGACCGCGACCTCGCGACAGCGGGTTGCGCAACCTCCTAGGCCCCATCCGGCTCGAGCTCGTGACCCCGACACCGGCCGCTGTGTACATCGACGACCCAGTCCCACCGGTGATAGAGGGTGCGTCTGCCCGATCCATTCGAACTCCGGAGTGTCCCGACGGATAGTCACAGGCACGCCTAAGCGCCTCGGCGGCAACCACCTGGGCACCGAGCCCAAGTTCACAGCGCCCCGCGAGCATCAGTGTCGGTGGAGCGAGCTCCTCCACGGCCCGACCCAGAGAGCACGCGATACGGTCACCGCTATGTCCGGCACTTCCGAGAACTCTCCGTTTGACCGCGATGAGATCGCGGCTCTCTATGACGCCGTCCCGTTTACGGCGGACATTCCTTTCTATCTCGATCTCGCAGCCGGGGCTGGACGAGTGCTCGAGCTTGGGTGTGGCACCGGACGCCTGCTCCTACCGTTGGCCGAGGCCGGCTTCCAGGTGGTGGGTGTGGACGCATCGCGTGCGATGCTGGCTCGAGCCCGGCGACGACTGGCGGACGCGCCGCGTGAACTCAGAGAGCGGGTGGAGCTGCGGGAGGGCGAAATGCGTGACCTGGAGCTCTCGGGTCGCTTTGACCTCGTGGTGGTGGCCACCAAGACGTTCTTCTATCTGATGACACCGAGCGACCAGCGCAGGATGCTCTCAGCGGTCGCCCGGCTGCTAGAGGCCGGGGGCATCGTGGCGCTCGACCTGCTCAACCCAACTGTTGAGTGGCTCTCTCGTCCTGCGGGAAGCGTCCAGCAGGACGTCGCGGGAGAGGTTGGCGAGGCGCGGGTGCTCCGGACCGAAACGGTCGTGAGCACCGACCCCGCCGAGCAGCGGCGGTTCGTGCGTTCGGTGTACGACGTCGTCGAAAAGGACGGGACCGTGCGAAAGCACGTCGTGGAGTGGGGGCTGCGTTACACGTACCGGTTCGAGCTCGAGCACCTCCTGGAGCTCTGTGGCCTCGAGGTTCTGGCTGTTACGGGGGGCTATCGGGACGAGCCGTTCGAGGCGGACTCACCGATCATGCTCGTGACCGCTCGAAGGTGAGCGCTCCGCCGAGCTCCAGCGCATGAACGAGTGAGCCGGCAAGCGGAACGTTGCAGGCCGTGAGCGCCTCGCGCGGGTGGGGCCCGTCCTCCATCAGGACGCATCGGATACGTGCGGCCTGGGCCGCGGTCGCGTCGTCCGTCGTGTCGCCAACCATCAGGACTTCGCCGTCGATAGCGGGAGCAATGGCTTCGAGGTGGCGCAGCAGGTGCACGGTTTTGCCGCCGCCCTCTCGGGTGCGTAGACCGTCGACGCGGACGAAGGCATTGTCGATGCCCAGTTGACACACCAGGGCGACCAGCTCATCGTGGTCCCACATCGACAGCAGCGACTGGGTATGCCCGGCGGCGGCCACTGCGGCCAGCGCCGCACGCGCGTCGGTGGCCAGACTCGCTTGCGCTTGTTGCTCGCGATAGGCAGCGAGGTAAAGGTCGTTCAGGGCGCGCCATTCCTCCTCGACCACCGGACGCCCGAGCACCGCGGCGTAGAACCGCTGCACGGGGCGGGTGAAGTGCGCGCGATATGCGGCGGCGTCAATTGATGGGCCACCGACGGAGGCGCAGGCCCGCGCCGCCGCCTTCACGACCACGTGAAAGTCGTCGTAGAGGGTGCCGTTCCAATCCCACACCACGTGCGTCACCATCGGGGGGGTATTGTGCCGCCTCGGCCAGGGTCGCGAAGAACGCCTCGGCGGTCTGGGCCCACGTCGGCAGGCTGGCAGCTGTCCGCCGTGCGGCGGCGCCCATCGTGCCACGCAGGCTGGCGTCGTTGCTCAGCAGGGTGATCCGGTTCGCGAGCGCGGGGACGTCTCCCGGCGCCACGAGGAAGCCTTCGCGTCCGTCTCGGGCCAGGTGCATGAGGTTGCCGGCCCGCCAGCCGATGACCGGCAGCCCGGCGCTCATTGCTTCGCCGTAGACCGTCCCGTACGGCTCCCGTATAGCCGGCAAGACGAAGATGTCGGCTGCCGTGTAGCAGCCGGCGACCCGCGCGCGGGCCAGCGGGCCGTGGACGACGACGCGACCCGTCAGGTCGTCGCGGCCGATCCGTCGCCATACCCGCTTCGTGTAGCGGGAGTCGACGTCTGTCCGCCCCACCAGGTGCAGCGTGGCCGTACCGCGGGGGGTCTGGCTCAGCGCCTCGAGCAACTCGACGATCCCCTTGCGGGGGATCCAGTTGGCTACGCACAGCGATCTCGCGCCCGGTCCGGCCAGATCAATCGCGTCCGAGGACTCGATGCCCTCGAGCGGATCGCGGCCCGGCGGGATCAGCTTGAGGTGCTGGCGCGAGTATCCCGCGGACGCGAACGCCTCGAGCAGCGTCTCGCTGGCCGCCACGATCGTGCGAGCTCTCCGGTATGCCCGTCGGTCGAGAAGGGCGAGGAGTGCTCGGGTCAGGCGACCGTGGTCGATGCCGCCCGGTGGCTGGTGGACCATCGCCACCAACGGCGGCCCGCAGGCGGCCAGGCGCGTTGGCCATGCTCCGAGATGCGCGGCGACGATGCTGTCCAGCACCACCACGTCGGAGTCGGCCGCGGATGCCAGCAGGCGCCGGGTCGATAAAGCCCCGGCCCCGAGATATCGCTCGGGGATGGATAGAAACGACAGCCGTGCCCCGTGCGTGGGGGCGGCCTCCGCCATGCGTCGGTGGTAGAGATAGCCACCAGTCACGGACTCGGGATCGCCGAGCGTCAGCAGGGAGATCTCCAGCATGCGCATAACCCACGTCGCCCCCACCGCTTTCGGCGCAGAGGGGATCCTTGGGGGCGGTGAACGCTACCCCCTCGAGCTTGCCCGCGCGGTCGCCCGCGAGCTGCCATGCGAGCTCGTGACATTCGGGACACGGCCCGGCGTTGTTGTCGAGCCGGGCGGGCTGCGGGTGCGGACGCTGCGCACCTTCGGGCGCGTGGGCAGGCACCCCGCGCACCCGCTCGCTGCCGCGCTGCCCGGTGCTCTCGGCGCCGCGGAGCTCGTCCACGCCCACCAGTTGAAGGCGGCGCCGACCCGCGTCGCGGCACTGGTCGCCGCCGTACGGCGCCAGCCGCTCGTGGTCACCGATCACGGCCTTCAGGGCGGCGATTGGCGCGGCGTGTTGCCCCGGCTGGTCGCTCGCTTCCTGACCGTCTCGGAGCATTCGGCCGAGGTGCTCGACCTGCCGCCGGACAGGGTGCGCGTCGTCTACGGCGGCGTTGACGTCGACCGCTTCCGCCCCGACCCGCAAGAGGACCGTGAGGGCGTGCTATTCGTGGGGCGGATCACGCCGCACAAGGGCCTCGACCGCCTGATCGAGGCGCTTCCCGCCGGCGTCCGGCTCACTGTCGTGGGCAGCGCTGGACACGATCCGCGTCTGCCCGAGCGCGACTATCCCCGGTTGCTGCGCCGGCTGGCGCAGGACAAGGATGTCCGCTTTCTCGGCCCGATGGGCGATGCTGAGCTGGCCCGCTGCTATCGCCAGGCCGCGGTGGTGGTCATCCCGTCGGTGAACCGGACCTGCTACGACCGTCCTGTCGTCGTCTCCGAGCTACTTGGCCTTGTCGCGCTGGAGGCGATGGCGAGCGCCACACCGGTGCTGGCGAGCCGGATCGGGGGCTTGCCCGAGGTCGTCATCGATGGGGCGACGGGCGTGCTCGTGGCGCCCGAGGATGTCGCAGCGCTGGCCGAGAGCTTGCGTGACCTGCTGAGTGCCCCCCGCCTCGCGCGCTCGCTCGGCGAGGCCGGGCGGCAGCACGTGTGCGAGCGCTTCACCTGGTCGGCTTGTGCAGCACGATGCCTGGCGGCCTACGCTGATCTCAGCGGCGCGTGATAGCCGCCGAATGCCGTCGTCGACTCCCAGACGCGGACCGCGAGCGTCTGGCCGCCGGCCGCCCGGGCGGCCTCGGCGAGCTGGTCGAAGATCCAGCGGGCAAAGACCTCGACGGTGACGGCTTGGGCGCCGGCCGGCCTGATGCGCTCGTCGAGATCGGCCTCCTCCACGCCGGAGAGCGCTTCCTGCAGTGCCGCGTCGAGCACGTCGAGGTCGATGCCCATCGCCCGTTCATCGAGTTGCGCGCAGCCGACCACGACCTCGACGCGGTAGTCGTGCGCGTGTCGCTCGCCCTCCGGGCCCTCGACGCCGGGCATGATGTGGAAGGCGCGCACGGTCCGGATGGTGCCGGTCTCGTACATCGCGTCAGTCGTAGCACAGCGCGACATGCAGCGCTTCCGGCGCGCCGCCGTCGAGCAGCTCGAAAGCGTCGCGCACGCGCTCGACCGGGAGTTCGTGCGTGGCCAGCTCCGCCAGTGGGAGCTCGGGCATGAGGCTTCGCGCGACCGCGCGCCGTCGCGCCAACGACCAGACCGCGGTCTGGGCCGCCGGGATCGAGGACACCTGTGTGCTGCGAATCGTGAGCCGGCGACGGTGGAAGGCGCCGCCGAGCGGCAGCGCCACGGGGTTGGTTCCGTACCACGAGGCCACGAGGGCCGTCCCCTCGTGCGCCAGCAGGCCCAGCGCGGGAGCCAGTGCGGTCGGGCTGCCGCTGGCCTCGACGACTAGCGGCACTCCGTGCCCGCCCGTGGCCTCGGTCACGATCGCTGAGAGCTGCACGGGCTCGACCGCCCGCACGCCGAGCCTGCTGGCGAGCTCGCGCCGGAACGGTCTCGGCTCGGAGGCGACGACTCGCGCGCCCGCCCGCTCCAGCAGCAGCGACACCAGGATGCCGAGCACGCCGAGCCCGAGGACGACGACAGGCTCGTGCGCCACCGGGCCGGCATCCAGGGTGACTTGAAGGGCCGTCTCGACAAAGGGGAATAAAGTGGCTTGGCGAGCCGCCACGCAATCGAGCACCACGACATCGGCGCCGGCGGCGACAAAACGGTCCTGATGCGGATGAAAGGCGAAGACCAGCGATCCCTCCTCGACCTCCGGTGCCTGGGAAGTCTCGACCCGTCCCACGCATGCGTAGCCGTAGCGGAACGGGAACGCGAAGGTCCCGCCGAGAGCGTCGAGACGCTCGTCCAACGCCAGCCGGGGGTCGATCTCGCCCCGAAACGCGAGCAGTTCGCTGCCACTGCTGATCCCCGAGCGTTGCGTGCGGACGAGAACCTGCCCTTCGGCCGGGTCGGGGAGCTCGATCTCCACCAGCTCCACGTGGCGCGGAGCGCTGAACTGCACCGCACGGGCCTTGTCACGCGTGGCGGGCACGAGGCTCCATGATGCCGAGTCGCGTCGTTTCGGTGCCCCTGCCCACCACGTTTGGGACCTTCGACGCGCACGCGTTCGAGGTCGAGCGCGGCGTCGTGCACCTGGCGCTGGTCAGGGGCGACCTCGGCGATGGGCGCAGCGTCCTGGCCCGCGTGCACTCGGAGTGCTTGACCGGAGATGCCCTAGGCTCGCTGCGGTGTGACTGCGGGGTCCAGCTGCGCGCCGCCCTGCGCGCGATCGCGGTCGAGGGCCGTGGTGTGCTCGTCTACCTCGGCGGTCACGAGGGGCGAGGGATCGGACTCATCGACAAGCTCCGGGCGTACCTCGAACAGGACGCGGGCGCCGACACTGTGGAGGCCAACCTGCGCCTCGGGCTGGGCGCCGACGAGCGCGAATACGGGTCGGCGGCAGCCGTCCTGCGCGAGCTCGGCGTGCGTTCGGTCCGCTTGCTGACCAACAATCCGGCGAAGGCCGCGGGGCTGCGTGCGGGCGACATCGCCGTGGAGGGGACGGAGCTGCTCGCCACCGCCGCAAACGGGCACGACCGCTCCTACCTCGAGACGAAGGCGAGTCGGCTGGGTCACGTCGATCCCGCCGGCCGGCCGCTGGCCGAGTACGCGCCCGCGCAACTGGACGTGGGGGCGCTTCTGGGGACCGGTTCGGGCAAGAGCGGTCCCCGGGTGATCCTCAAGTACGCGCAGACGCTCGACGGCCGGATCGCCACCGCGACCGGGGACTCGCGCTGGATCAGCTGCGAGGCCGAGCGCGTCGTGTCGCACGGCCTTCGTGCCGCCTGCGACGCAGTCCTCGTCGGGATCGGCACCGTGCTCATCGACGACCCGCAGCTCACCGTCCGCATGGTGGCGGGAGCGTCGCCGATGCGGGTCGTGCTCGACAGCTCGCTGCGCATGCCGCTGGAGGCCAAGATCCTATCCGCGGACGCCCACACCCTCGTGCTCACGAGCGAGGACGCCACGGCCGCGCGCCGTCAGATGCTGCGCCGGCATGGCGCCCAGGTCGTGGCCGTGCCTCGCGGTCCGGGCGGCCTTGACCTGCGAGCCTGCCTGGCGGCGCTGGAGGAGCTCGGTGTCGCGCTGGTGCTCGTCGAGGGAGGCGCGCGGGTGCTCACCTCGCTGCTTGGCGCGGGCCTCGCCGATCGGCTGATCGTGGCTATCGCCTCGCGGATCATCGGCGCCGGGACCGAGGCGGTCGGCGCGCTCGGCATCACCTCGGTGGCCGACGGCCTGCAGCTCGCCAACCGCTCGTTGCACGTGGTTGGCGACGACGTTCTCGCGGCCTGGGACGTCGTACCTGTGATCTGATTCACCGTCAGGTCGGTTGAACAACGTCCAAAAAGGCGCTCAAGCATCGGACCGCAAGATCAGCTTTGTACAGCTGGTCGGAGTTTTGTGTACAGCGCGGCGCGCTCACGCTAGCTCGACACCGGCCTAGTCGCGCGGGGTCGACTCAGGGGAGTCGGTTGCCGAGGAAGACGATCGCGCCGGCCGGGCCCCCTGGGCCAAAAGAGCAACAGCTCTCGGCGCTTGCTCACCGGCCTGTACGCGGCGACGGGAAGCGTCTGGGCGACTCTCCTCCAGCGGCAAAGCGCGCGATCCACGCGGAACCTTTTCCGCTGCTACTTGTGTGGCCGATTCAATTGGATGGCCAGGACCCGACCTGCGAAAACCAGCTGAGCCAGTCCTCCATGTGATGGGTGCGGACGATCCGGCCGTCCACGATCTCGTGGAAGTCGTGCGTCCGGACCTCGGTCTCGCGACCGGTCGGCCCGATCCCTAGGAACTCGCCGGTGTGGACCCCGTGCATCTTGGCGCGCACGCCGACCATCCCGTTTCCGTCTTCGCTCCGAGCGTCGATGATCTCCTCGACGACACCCGCAAGTAGCTGAAGACCTTGTTGATTCCCTCGATCAGGGTCCTCGTCCCGGCGCGGCCAGGCTCCTGGCCAGGGCCGAGGGAGATGTCGTCCCAGTCGTCGGTGATGACGGCGTCGAGCAGTTCCGGCTCGCCGGCGGCCATGGCCTCGTAGAGGGTGCCGATGAGCTCGTTGATGGACGTGGACATGATCGCTTCCGGCTGATGCTGGTCGTCGACGCCTGTAGTGGACGCTGTCGCTTGTTGAGGTATTTGAAGCTCCTTCCTGCCTGTCGCCGATGCGGCTAGGCGTCCCAGGCTGCGCCCCAGAGATGTGAGCGCACATCACACGTTTGATGCCGTTTCGGCCCTCGGGTAGGTGTCAATGTCCGGCCTTCGCCCGCACTCGCCTGTCCGCCGGTGCGAAGGTCAGCCGGCAAACCGTTAACCCATCCGAGTGGACACGGCCGCGTGGCCCGGCCAGGTGGGACAGGTTTTCAAATGCGCGCGGGCGGGCGGTCGCGCCCGCTGGACGGCGGGTTTGTACAGCCGCGCGGCCCCTTGTGCGCATCGAGCTGCATGGGCCGAACGCCATCCTCCGCTGTGCCATTGCGTCAGGACAGCTCGCTGTCCAGTGAGCAGCCAGAACCGGCCAGGTGCGCAGCAGGACGTAGGCGGAGTCGCGGAACGTGATCGCGGCTCGTGGATGGGCGTGCCGCCGGTCGCGTGATAGCCGTGGTCGCGGCCGTATTCCGGGGACCGTGTATATGTGGCGCTGATCAAGGGCCACTACTCGGGTGGGAACACGACCGTCTCGGTCGTCGCCTCGACGGCCCGGTCCTGTAAGCGCTACCCCGCCACGTCCGCCAACATCAAGGACCCGGCATCGCCCTGGCGACGCGGGAGCTGCTGCGGAATGAGTCGTTAGCCTGACCGCCGATCATGGGCGACATCCTTGTGCTGGCGTTGACCGCGGCGTTGAACCCGACTCTCGTCGCGGCGTCGACGGTGATGATGTTGTTGCCGAACCCGGTCCGGCTGATGCTGGGCTATCTCCTCGGCGCATTACTCACGAGCATCACCCTAGGCTTGCTGATCGTCTCCGCGCTCGACGGGTCGGACACGGTCGCGACGACGAGGAACACGATCAGTCCTGCGGCGACGATCGCGCTGGGCTGAATCGCGCTCGTTGGCGCCGTCGGGCTGGCCACCGACCGCCACCTGGCCAGGGCGGATCGCCGTGCCGCGCGTGGATACAAGAAGCCGGAGAAGGGACCGCCCCGCTGGCAACGGGCGCTCGGCAAAGGCTCGGCGCGCGTGACGTTCGTCGTCGGGGCGTTGCTCACGCTGCCCGGCGCGTCGTACCTGGCCTGAAGCAGGTATTGGAAGAAGAACGCGGTGAGTCCGCCGCGCAGGGTGCGGTTGAGGAGAATCGAGGGGTCGACGAGCGGCTCGCCGCCGCGCTTCAGAACCCGGCTCTCCCACGTGAAGAAGATCCATAGCACGACCCCGCCGCCGATCACGAGCCAGATCGCGGGCGAGAGCCCGAGCCAGGTGGGTGCTGCGGGCTTGGGATCGACGAATCCCCAGGAGCCGGCCTTGAGGATTCCGAACACCACCAGCCCCAGCCCGAGCGCGGACAGCGCCGTCCCTACGAGGTCCAGTCGCGGACGCGTGTCCGGGGGTGCGTCGGCGATCCGCCGTCCTACCGCGAGGATGGCCAGCACGATCAGCACCTCTCCGACGAACACCCACCGCCAGGAGGCATAGGTCGTGAACAACCCACCGATCAGCGGCCCGGCGGCCACGGCGATCGCCCCGGCCGACGCGACGAGCCCGTAAGCACGAGGCCGCTCGGATGCGCTGAAGTTCGAGGCGACCAGGGCGACGATCGCGGGAAGGATCAGCGCGGCGCCGATCCCCCTCCAGCACCGACCAGCCGACGATCAGCACCGTGAGGCTCTGGGAGATCGCGGTGATGAACGACCCGCACCCGTAGATCACGCAGCCGATCCCGAACGCACGCTTGCGGCCGAGGATCTGACCGAGCTTTCCGCCCGTGATCATCAACGACGCCATCACCAGCGTGCAGAACGTGATCGCGGTCTGAATCCCCGTCACCGTCGTTCCGACATCCTTCGCGACGGTCGCGATCGACACGTTCATCACCGAGCTGTCAAGCGTCATCAAGAACTGGCCCGACGCCAGCGTCAACAACACCAGCCCCGAGGCGCTGTGAGAACGATCCCTCATCTCCGCCACACCGCGAACCTAACAACGGCCCCGGGCTACTGATCACCCGAAGCGGATGACGCAGCCGCGAGCGGCTCCCAAGCCGAAGGTCGCGGGCCCGAGACCCGTCGTCCGCTTTCACGAAAGACCCTCGTCGCGTGGTCTAAGCAGGTGCGGTCAGCGTCATCGTACGCGTGGCAAGGCACTAGCGCGACTAACGGCGCCTGTCAGGCAGCCTCCCGATAGCTCGGCCGACCACCACGATGGTCCGCACGCGGCGACGCTCAGTCGTGAATTCCGAAGCCTTCCATGATTCGGTCTGCACGCGCTCGATGCGAGCCGCTCGCGTCGCTGACTGCTTGGCGCCGTTGAAGTGGAGCAGGTAGCCACGTTGGCGACCGGGTGTCAGCCGCTCGAATGCGTCGCGAAAGGCCGGGTCTGCCTCCATAAGCGCCCACAATTCGTCCGGGTAGTCGCGGTAGGTCGGCGGTGCAGGATTCTTAACGCGAAGTCCGGCCTGTTCTACGCGTATGGCGTCGGCGACAAGATCGCGCAGTGCGCTCTTCCTGCTCGTCACATCGGCAACCGAGCGAAACTCGAGCCTGAGCGATGAGCGACTGTCCTCGCCTTGTTCACGCAGCAAGGCTTTGGGTCATTCAGCAAGGCGCCCTTGAAGAACATGAGCGCGCACAAGTCGTTGAACGGCTGAAAGATCACGATGTTCTTGCCACCATGCGTGTAGCAGGGTTTGTGCCACTTGAACGCTTCGGTGAGTTCGGTATCCGAGAGGATCGTTCGCAGTGCTGCGAACTCGTCGCGCCAACGTCCGAGGCAGGCGGCGTATCCGTCGACTCGGCTGTCCCTCATCGCGCAGCGACCCTTCCGCGAACTCGACGATCAGAACTGACTCTATCGTCGGGCGTGAGGTCATACATTCCTTTGTTCGGGTTCCAAACTTGCCCTGGTTGGGGCGCAAGGCCCGTGCCCGCTCCTGCCCTCGTGGCACCACCAAACCTCGCGAGTGCTTTGCCGTTCGCTGTCCACGCAAGCGGGTGCAGCACCGGCGCCGGCGGAATGCGAGTGTCGCCGGGCAGGACGATCCGCGCCCCCGCCGACCCACCGGCCGGAAAGCCGCCCGATCTAGAACCGGACGGCACCACGGTAACCCCTATGAACTGAGCGGGCAGAAGCGAATCGGCGACGGCATCGTTGATCCCGTGGGGCACCGGTCGCATTCGGCCGCGCGGGACATCGCGACAAGATGTAATCGCACAAGGAGGAGAGAATGACCACATCGCCGAGTCCGCCTATTCGGCTCGCGAGTGAGGACGTGATCATCAACGCGCCGATGAGCTACGCGGGCTCCGCGCAGCGCATCATGCGTATTCGGCGTCGCGCCGAGGGTGGGGGAAAACTCGTCGCTCTCACGGCGCTCGCGATCACGTTGATCCTGGTCGCGTGGGTGTTCGTGACCTCTTGGTATCTCATCTGGGGATTGTGGCTCGTCCCATACCGGCTATTGCGCCGCGGGGCGCGGAAGCGGAAGGCCGAAGCGCTCCGACACCGCGAGCTGATGGGCACGATCCAAGGGTCGGCGGCCGCATCTGCAGCCGCGATCGTCGCGACGGCGGCCGGTTCCCAGATTGCAGCGCTGACAGCGCGGCCTCCGGCCCCCGGAGAGCTCGTCGGTGACGCTGATCGCGACCTCACAGTTGAGAAGCTCCGAGATCACATGCTCGCCGGCAGGCTTAATGCCGAGGAGTTTGAGGAGCGCGTCGACGCGGTGCATCGGGCGAGGACCCGAGGGGATCTCGAGGCCGTCGCCAAGAACCTGCCGTAGGAGCGACTGTGTCGCGGCGCTCAGTCGAGGCTCGCGCGCCGACTGGCGACTCCGGGATTCGGGGGATTCCCGCACATCAACCGTCAGTTCGTACGGATGGCACCACGTTCGGGACGGTCGATCCTTGGAGTCGCCGGACACATTTGGGGTGCGCCGGTGGGATTCCATCGGTGCTCTTCGCACGCAAGAGAAAGCTCGACCATGAACGCTTTGTCGCCATCCCCGCCGGTGCATTCACCAAACCTCAACTCGGGGCTGTTGGACAGCTGGATCGAAGGCTGGTCGATCGCGCTCAACGGCGCGCGAGACTGCTTTCAGGCGGCCCTCGCCGGTGGGCCCGGCGCGCTCGATCTCGCACGCTGGATGGGAGTGACGATGACGCGCGAGCCGCCGTCTTGGACAACGCCGCACGAGATCGTCTTCGAGGACCCGATCGCGCGTCTCCGTGATTTCTCGACCTCGCAGACCCCGGGCTTGGTGCCGACGCTGGTGCTTCCGCCGCAGGCCGGTCATGACTCGTGCATCGTCGATTATTCAGACGAGCAGAGCCAGATGCAGGCGATTCTGGCCTCGGGCCTGGAGCGCGCGTTCTCGCTCGACTGGATCGGCGCGACCGAGGAAACCAAGGACGCGTCGATCGAGGACTATCTCGAGGTCATCCACCACGCAGTCGAATGCTGCGGGGGGCGGGTGAACCTGATCGGCGACTGTCAAGGAGGGTGGCTGGCGACAATCTACGCGGCGCTGTATCCCGAGCAGATCAACACGCTGACACTCGCCGGAGCGCCGATTGACTTCCACGCCGGCGAGCCGGTCGTTCACGAAGTGCTGCGTCATCTCGCGCCGGGCGGAGATCTGCGCTTCTATGAGGCCCTCGTGAAGCTCGACGGAGGTGTCCTAAAGGGCGAGCACATGGTTTCCGGGTTCGTCATGATCCAGCCCAGCGCCGAGATCTCCAGACAGATCGACCTGCTGCTGCACCTCGACGACGAGCGCCACGTCGCCCGCTACTGCGAGTTCGAGGACTGGTTCAAGCACACCCAGGACGTCCCCGGGGCGTTCTATCTGTGGATCATCCGCCACCTGTTCCGCGACAACGGGCTGATCGACGGCGCGATCAGAGTCCGCGGACGCCGGGTCGACCTCGCGAACATCTCGATGCCCCTCTACCTGCTCGCCGGAGCGACCGACCACATCACCCCACCCGACCAGGTATTCGCGATTGCCGACCTCGCCTCGACCCCGCCCGAACTCACACGCCGGCACGTCACCACAGGCGGCCACCTCGGCCTGTTCATGGGGCACGAAGCGCTACGCGAGCACTGGCCGCCGATCCTGACCGACATCCTCCGTCATTCAAAAGCGGACCCAAAACCCCGCAGACGGCAATGCCAACCGGTCAGCCGATCGCCGCGGAGATCAGCGCCCACCCGGACCTAGGGCTAGAGCTGATCGCGAAGCCGACGTCCCGCGGCCCGTGGACGCGTGCCTGGTCGCCGATCTGCCTCTCGAACAACGGGGGCTCGGCGGAAGAACGAGAGGCCGGATGCGATCCGCTGGCGGCGAGGGAGTAGCTTGCGGTGCCCAGGCCTGTCGGTACGGGCGACTGCCTGGGCTTCCACGAGCGCTGGCGGCCGGCGGAGGCCGGGGCTGACCCACGCCACTCGAGCGGATTCGGTGAGGATCAGCTCGCGACCTTGGCGGCTTCAGCAGATGCGAGCGCTGAGAGCGGTCACCGGATAGTTCGCGCGCCTCAGGGGAGCATTGTTGAATCGCGGCAGAAGAGGCTGCGGATAATTACGGCCGGACGCCAGCGATGGGGTCTATAGGGTCAGGAACTGGCGGATTCCGCCGCGTAGTACCCTCATCCCTTGATTCGGGAGGCTTGCCCGGCCCACTCGCGCTCCCTGAGCTCGAATTTTTGGACCTTGCCCGTCGAGGTCGTTGGGAGCTCGTCCACGAAGGCGATTGCTTTCGGCGCCTTGTAGTGGGCGATGGTGGACCTGACGTGGTCGATGAGCTCCTGCTCGCTGACCTGCTCGCCGGGCTTGAGGATGACGAAGCCCTTGGGGCGCTCGCCCCACTTCTCGTCTGGCATCCCGACAACAGCCGCGTTCAGCACGGCCGGATGCTTGAAGAGCGCCTGCTCGATCTCCACGGTGGAGATGTTCTCCCCGCCGGAAATCACAACATCCTTGGCTCGGTCCAGGAGTTGCACGTAGCCGTCGGGGTGTACGACCCCGAGGTCGCCGGAGTGAAACCAGCCGTCTCTGAACGCCTCGGCCGTCGCTTCCTCGTCCTCGAAATAGCCCTTCATGACGTTGTTGCCGCGCATCACAATCTCGCCCATCGTCGCGCCGTCCGCGGGCACGTCATTCGTGTCGTCGTCGACCACCCGAAGCCGTTCCGCCTGAATCATCCCGATGCCTTGGCGGGAGAGGAGCGCCGCGCGTTCCTCCACGCCAAGGTCCTCCCAGCCCTCCTGCCATTGGCAGACGGAGTAAGGACCATAGGTCTCGGTTAACCCGTAGACATGCACCACCCGCGCGTTGATGTCCTCACACTGCGCGATCGTCTTCGGGTTCGGCGGCGCGCCCGCCGTCGTGATCACCAATGGCCGGTCCAGCGGGTGAGCCTCCTCCGCGCTCACCAGCGCAGCGAGCACGGGAGGAGCGCCGTTGAGGTGCGTGACGTTCTCCCGCTCTATGAGCTGCCAGATGCGGTCGCCGCGCACGGCACGAAGGCACACGTGTCGCCCGCCGATGGCCGTCACGCCCCAAGCCGTGCACCACCCGTTGCAGTGGAACATCGGCAGCGTCCACAGGTAGACGCTGTCGGCGCCGTGCTCGGAGTGGAGCAGCTCCCCGAGGCTGTTCAAGTAGGCGCCCCGATGGCTGTACATGACGCCCTTGGGCTGTCCCGTGGTGCCCGACGTGTAGTTGATCGTGATTGTGGCCAGCTCGTTCTCGACCGTCCAGCCCAACGGCTCGTCAGATCCACGCTCGAGTAGATCCTGGTAGGTGGGGCCGTCGTACGCCTCGGAAACGTCCCCTTCCGATTCAGGGTCGAAGACCGTGACGATCTCAGCGACCGTCTCAAGCTCGTTCTCGATCGGAGCGACGCTCGAGCGTAGCTCCGAGTCAACCACCAGCAACTTGGCACCGGAGTGGTCGCAGATGTAGCGCACCTCCTCACCCGACAAGCGCGAGTTGATGGCTACCAGCACGGCGCCTGCCAACGGGACGGCAAAGTGCGCGATCAGCAGCTCGGGAATGTTCGGGCACAGGTAGGCCACGCGGTCGCCCGCGTCGATGTCCGACGATTGCAGGGCCCGGGCGAGACGAGTGGCCTCGCCGGCAAACTCGCGATAGGTGGTGCGCCGGTCACCGTGGACGATCGCCACCTTGTCGGGATATACCTCGGCGGAGCGCTCCAGGAAACGCAGCGGCGTCAAGTCGCTGTGCGACACGGTGGACATGTAGGACTCCTCTCTTCTGCGCGTCGTTGGACGCGCAGCCTTTGGTTCGGTCGGCGCGCCCTACGGTCCGACCATACCCCGGCCCTGCGGGCGTGGAGTGCCGGATGAGGGCACGGCGCGGGTAAATGGGTCCTAGCGCGCGGCACGCTAGTCGTCCTCGTTCGAGGCTGGGCGCCTGCGCGCCGCGTGCGCGGCCAGTGCGTCGGTGCCCTCCTCGAAGCTCCGGTAGATCGTCTGCGAGAGCCCGGCGTCCGCGAAGGCCCGGGCGAGCTTGCGGCGCAGAAAGGCGTCGGTCGAGTAGCGCGCGGAGGACAGGAAGTGGGACCGCTCGTGCTGCCGAACCATCTCGAAAAAGCGCGGCGCTGCCGCGCGCCCGGGTTCAAAGTTGCCGTAGTTGACGATGAGGTTCACCCGCGTGCCGATGTCGTGCAGCCGCCGGCCCAGAAGGGCGGCGAGCGCCTCGGCCTCCTCGAGCGTGTCAACGGCGAGGCCTTCGAGGTTGATGAATACGAGGTCATCGTCCGCGCGGTAGTCGACGCGTTCGTCGAGCGTCAGGGGTGAGGGTTCACCTAGTCCGAGCGGCGCGTCGGTGAAGATCGCGGCGTCCATCTCGCGCAGTTCGGGCGCAACCTTGGCCTGAAAGCCCATACGAGCCAGCACATCGCGCTCGAGATCCACTCCGGGGGCGAGCTCGATCACCTCGAGGCCCTCGTCGCCGAGCCGCAGCACGCAGCGTTCCGTGATGTAGAGGACGGACTGGCCGGTGGCAAGGGCGCGCTCGCCGTTGAACGTAACCTGCGCGACTTCGTCGACGAACTTCGGGATCGTGCCGTCGCGTTGAATGCGCAGCCTCCCGTCGCTCACGGTGATTTCGGCGCCGGCGGTGAACGTCCCGAGGAAGATGACATGACGGGCGGACTGGCTGATGTTGATGAATCCGCCGGCGCCGACAAGCTTGCGGCCGAAGCGGCTGACGTTTACGTGGCCATGGCGGTCGGCCTCCGCCATCCCGAGGAATGCTTGGTCCAGCCCACCGCCGTCGTAGAAGTCGAACTGGTACGGCTGGTCGACGACCGCCTGAGCATTGGTGGCCGCACCGAAACTCAGACCGCCGGCGGGCACGCCGCCGATCGGGCCCGCCTCGACGGTAAGTGTGATCCGGTCCAGGATCCCCTCCTCGCTGGCAACCGTGGCGATGCCCTCGGGTATCCCGATGCCGAGGTTCACGACGGAGCCCGTCTTCAGCAGCATCGCGGCGCGGCGGGCGATCACCTTACGCGCATCGAGCGCCGTCGCCTCCGGCGCCTTCTGCACCACGCGCACTTCTCCGGTGTACGCGGGGTTGTAGGCCTCGGCGAACGTCTGCATGTGCACAGCACTGCTCGCGACCACGACGCCGTCGACAAGCATGCCGGGAAGGCGGACCTCGCGCGGGGCGGGCGCGTGACGGGTGGTGACCCGCTCAACCTGCACGATCACGACCCCACCCGAGTTCTTCGTCGCCTGCGCGATCGACAGCGTGTCCAACGTGGCGGCCTCGCGCTCGATCGTCACGTTGCCCTCCTCGTCGGCTGTCGTGCCGCGCACGAGCGCCACGTCGATCGGGCGGCAGGGATAAAAGAGGAACTCTTCGCCGTCGAGCTCGATGACCCGCACCATCTGCTCCGTTGACGCCGCGTTCATCCGACCGCCCTCGAGACGCGGATCGACGAACGTTCCCAGCCCTACCCGTGTGATCAGGCCTGGCCGGCCGGCGGCCGTCTCGCGATAGAGATGGCAGATAACGCCCTGCGGGAGGCAGTAGGCCTCGATCCGGTCGTCGAGGGCGAGAGCGCCGAGCGAAGGGACGAGCCCCCAGTGCGCCCCGATCGCGCGCCGGATCAGCCCCTCGTGGGCGAGGCGGTTGAGCCCCCGGTGGGCGCCGTCCCCCTGTCCCGCCGCGAACACGAGCGTCAGGCCGCGCGGGCCGCCAGTTTCGCCGAAGCGCTCCGCGAGCGCGTTGATGAGCGCCTCGGGAACCCCGATCCCGACGAATCCACCGATCGCCAACGTGTCACCATCGACGATCAACCGAGCGGCCGCCTCGGGCTGAATGATCTTCGTGCGCCGCGCGTCTGTCAGAGCCCTCAGCTTGTCAGCGTGCCGTTCAACGGGCGGACCTTGCCTGCCCATGTGGCGGTCCTGGCCGTTCACCATGTCTTCACGCGCTCCACCGGACATCGGCGCTCGATTCGCATTCGCATATCGAGCACGACACAGCCATTCGTCGTGCATCGGACAGGGTTGAGGTCCGTCTCAACCACCTCTGGCGCCTCTCGGAGCAGGAGGGCAAAACGCAGCATCAGCTCGCGCAGCGCCTGCCGATCCAGCACAGCGCTGCCGCGGAACCCGTCCAGCTGGGTGGCAACTCCCGGAGCGGAGTCGATTAGCTCGTCGGCTTCCGCGTCCGTCTCCGGAAGCGGGCCGAACGCGGTCGATCCATCAAGGCCGGCCCGGCGCCCGCCGAAGCCAACCGCCAGCACCGGGCCGAGATCAGGATCGGCAATCGCCCCCACCAGGAGGTCCGCCCCACCGGGCCCGACCATACGCTGGACGATCGCTCCAATCCATTCCCGCCCAGCGGCCTCCACCCGTCGTTCGAGCTCGCGCCAACAGGCTTGCACCGCCGCCTCACCCTTCGCCCCGAGCAGCACGGCGTCGATGTCGCTGGCATGCGCGGGAGCGGCAAAGTCCGCCTTCAGAGCGACCGGCGCGCCGATCTCCGCTGCCACGGCGACGGCGCGCTCGATATCGCGGCAGTGATGGGACGCGACAATCGGGATACCGTGCGTGGCCAGGAGGGCCTCAGCGTCTGCAGCCGTGAGCCACCCGCCCGAAGGCTCCCGATCGAGAAATGAAGAGACCAGCTCGCGCGCCGCCGCACGGTCCAGGCCGGGATAGCGCGGAGGCTCGCCGAGCGGTCGTGACAGCCATTCGCGACGTTCGGCGGCGCGTGCGAGCACGGCGGCGCACGACTCCGGGAACAGGAAGTTGGGCACGCCCACGCCGGTCCGCGCGGGCAGCCGGCCGTCGGCCCGCAGCACCGACGCCACAACCGGCTTCGGCCCCCCCTGCGCAACCGCGGAGATCGCGTCCAGCACCGCTTCCGGGTCGCCGTCGTAATACTCGACGTAGTAGACCATCACCGCGTCGACGCCGGGATCGCCAAGCAGCTCGCGGATGCCGGCAGCGTATTCGTCCGGACCGGCGCTAATCCTCAGCACCACGGGGTTCTGTGCGTCGGTTGCCTCGCTCACGTCTAGCCCGCGGGTCGCGGCGGCGTCAGTGGCGAGGGTCGCCACGCCGGCGGAGTTGCTCACGATCCCGATCTGACGTCCGAGGGGCAGCGGCTGACTCTCGAAGAACTCGGCGGCATCGAACAGCTCCTCGCCGCCCGGGAACCGCAGCACCCCGGCTCGATGCAGGAGCGCGTCAACTGCGGCGTCGCTGCGGAGTGCGGCCGCCGTGTATGAGCGGGCTTCGCTGAGCGTGCGCTCGGCCCGTCGACGCCCTTTGACCGCCAAGATTGGCTTGGTACGCGACACCCGACGCGCGATCCGCGCAAAGCGCTCAGGATTGCCGAACGACTCAACATGGAGCATCACCGCTGCGGTCCGGTCGTCAGCCTCCCAGCACTCGAGCAGGTCGTTGGTCGAGACATCAGCGCGGTTTCCGAGCGAGGCGAACATCGAGACCCCGAGCTGCCGAGCGGCCGCGTGACCAAGCAGCGCCACCCCGATGGCGCCCGACGGCGAGCAGATCGCCAGGCGCCCCGCCCGGACGCTCGCGCCCGTGAACGTGGCGTTCAGGCTGACGTTGGAGGCGGTGTTCAGCACCCCCAAAGAGTTCGGCCCGACCATCCGCACGCCGGTTCCCCGAACGATCTCAAGCAGCCGTTCCCGTCGCGCCAGGGACGCTTCGCCTCCTACCTGCTCACGACCAGCGGGGAGCACCAGCAGCGCTCGTGCTCCCTCCGCCATCGCCTCGGCGGCGTACTCGAGCACCGCGTCGCCCGCGACGGAGATGATCACCAACTCCGGAGCGACCTCCAGCTCACCAAGGCTGCGAGCGGCTCTCAGCGAGCACACGACGCCCCCGGCGCGGTTGACCGGCATCGCCGCACCCTGAAAGCCACCGCGGATGATGTTCGCCAGCACGGCACGGCCGACATTGCCCGGCGTCGCCGCGGCGCCCACAACTGCTACCGACGACGGCGCAAGGACCGGTCGCAACGATGCGACGGCAGCGACATGGTCTCTCTGGTCAATCCGCTCGAGCACCGCCGCCGTAGGCGTGATATCGAGCGACACCGTCACCTCGCCAAACGAACCCAGACGTCGCACGGCGTAGCCGGCGTGCTCGAACACAGCCAGCATCGCCGCATTGTTGGCCATCACCTCTGCATCGAAACGGTGGATTCCATGGTCCGCCGCGATCTCCGCCAGCTGCTCGAGCATCCGCATCCCGATCCAGCGGCCCTGATCATCATCAGCCACGGCAAACGAGACCTCGGCGACGCCGGGCTCGCGCAACCCGGCATAACTGGCGACCGCCGACACCTGCCTGTCGTGCCGGCTGATGAGCACCATGCGATCAAGTCCAGTCGCCTCAGCCTCCTCGCGCGCGACGAGATCGGTGCGCGCGAGCCCGTGGAAGCGGAAGCTGCGGCTCACCTCGGAGAGCCGGTCATAGAACGCGTGGATGTCGGCGAAATCCGCTGAAGTCGGAGCTTGCAGGCGCAGTGTCGACCCGTCGCGCAGGAGCACGTCCCTGACCAGTGGCCGCGACTCGGTCGCCGAAGCGCTCATCACATCTGCTGGCTAGCGTTCAGCGTGGCCCCATCAGCGCTTGGCCAGCGACCAGACAGGGAGCACAGGTCGGCCATAGGAGAACTCGCAGAGCTCCGCCAAGGCCAGGTAGAACGCGCACGCTGCCGACGCGAGGCCGAGGTAGCCGCCCCAGTGGATCAGCGTCGTATGAGCTCCGTAATTGCCCGCTCCGAGTAAGAAGAACACGCCCACCAGAATTGCCAGCGCCAGCACGACGACCACGTTCGTGCGAAAGGACGCGGCCAACATCACGACGACGAAGATGCCGAAGGCGTATATGAACAGGCCGACCGCATGCCCCAACTGGGTCACCGGCACAGCCTTCAGGAACCACTGCCCGAGCGCGAAGAACGACAACCAGAAAGCGCCGAAGCCGGCGAACAGCACACCCGAGAAGGTGTTGCCGGTTCGCAGCTGGATGACGCCCGCGATCAGCTGCGCTAAGCCGCCGAACATCAGCGCGACGCCGAACACCACGGGGGTCGTCCCCACCGAGACGGCTTTCGCGTTGATCATGCTCAGAATGAACGTTGTGACGGCGAACGCCAATAGCGCAAGCGGGGCCGAGTTGCCCCAATCGAGAGTTGCGGTGACTGGCGCGCCTTCGAGCTGAGCCTCCTGGCGGACCGATCGTGCAGGTGCAGAGATGGTTGCCATGATGCAAACCTCCTCGGAGTGCGTGGGCCCCGGCGCCGCTCTCGCGACGAGCGTCGGTCGGCACTCATTTGGGTAATCCCCGGTCGTCCGGCGATCTCGACAGCGTCTCTCTTCGGCCGCAAAGTGACATCGGGATCACCTACGGTGTCTGCGCAAGTAGAGATCCGCACTTGGAGCGTGCTTCTACGGTTGACGACGCACCGTTCGACCTTCAGGCTGGGCGGATGCCGGGCGCCGGACCCGCGCATCGGTCGTGGACAGCGCGAGCCGGCAGCCGAGCTGATCGAAGATCACTACGAAGTGTTGCGCCACCTCCGTGGGGAAGCGCCGGAGATCGGCGATTAAGGGCTTCTCCGTGAGAGCGTGTTCCGGCACGTGCGCGCCCAGCGCCCGCAAGCCGCCCCCTGACGCCGAAAGACGCTCCAGCTTCCAATGTGGAAACTGAAGCGTCTAACTGTCGAGGTGGAGAAGGCGGGTACGAAAGCGGCGAAGAACACCGAATTCGCCGGGCGGTTCACTGCCGGCGAGTAGCCGAGTTGTGGCGGAGTCGCTCGTGCGACTCCGACTCGTTGTGGCCGTCAGCTGCCAACGCAACGTCTAGACGGTCCCGTGCGCGGTCCGCGTCCGGTGTCCACACAGCGTATGACGAGACGAGCTCCGTGGACATGACCGACCTGCACCGGACCGTCGGCTGCCACAAGACACCCCGGTCGAATAGGAGCGTCGCACCTCGGAGTCAGTCGAGCGGTTCGAACTCCTGGAGTCGCCACGTGCCGTCGAATGCGGGGGCGTCGGGTCCGCCTTGGCCGTTGCTCGGGTCGCCCGAGCGCCTCGGTTTCCACCAACCGTTGCGCTATAGTCGAATGTGGTTGGCGCTCTCGGGCCGAGAGTGCCAAAACCTCCTCAATCGAGCCCCCACTGGAGGCCGCATCTCATGAAGCTCAAGCCCCTCGGCGACCGCGTGATTGTGCGCGCGATCGAAGAGGAAGAAACGACCGTGGGCGGGATCGTCCTGCCCGACACCGCGAAGGAAAAGCCCCAGAAGGGCAAGGTCATCGCGGTCGGCGACGGCAAGATCAGCGAGGACACCGGCAAGCGCATCACGCCGGATGTCGCCGAAGGCGACGAGGTCCTCTACAGCAAGTACGGCGGCACCGAGATCAAGGTCGACGGTGAGGAACTGCTGGTCCTGCGCGAGTCCGATGTACTTGCCAAGGTCCAGTCCTAAGGAAATCAGGGACACATGCCCCACAAGGAACTCAAGTACGCCGAGGACGCCCGCAAGGCGCTCGAGGGCGGAGTCGACGCAGTCGCGAACGCCGTCAAGGTCACGCTCGGCCCCAAGGGCCGCTACGTGGTCCTCGACAAGAAGTACGGCGCGCCCACGATCACCAACGACGGTGTGACGATCGCGCGCGAGATCGAGGTCGAGGACGTCTTCCAGAATCAGGGCGCACAGCTCGTGCGCGAGGTGGCTACGGCCACCAATGACGTGGCCGGCGACGGCACGACGACCGCGACGGTGCTAGCGCAGGCGATGGTCCACGCCGGCATGAAGAACGTCGCGGCCGGCGCGAACCCGCTTGGTCTCAAGCGCGGGATCGAGAAGGCCGTCGAGGACGTCGTCAAGGACATCGAGAAGCAGTCGACCGAGATCTCCGGCAAGGATCAGATCGCCCGCGTGGCGACGATCTCGGCCGGCGATGACGAGATCGGCGACGTGATCGCCGACGCGATCGAGAAGGTCGGCAAGGACGGCGTGGTCAACGTCGAGGAGGGCCAGACGTTCGGCATGGACCTCGAGTTCACCGAGGGCATGCAGTTCGACAAGGGCTACATCTCGCCGTACATGGTCACCGACCAGGAACGGATGGAGGCTGTCCTCGAGGATCCCTACATCCTCATCGCCAACCAGAAGATCGGCTCGGTCCGCGATCTGCTCCCGGTACTCGAGCAGACGATCCAGTCGGGCAGGCCGTTTCTGATCATCTCAGAAGATGTCGAGGGCGAGTCGCTCGCGACGCTCGTGGTCAACAAGCTCCGTGGCACGTTCACCGGCGTCGCGGTCAAGGCTCCGGGCTTCGGCGATCGCCGTAAGCGCATGCTCGAGGACATCGCGATCCTGACCGGCGGTGAGGTGATTACCGAGGAGATGGGCCTCAAGCTCGAGAACACGCAGATCTCGCAGCTCGGCCGCGCTCGTCGCGTAGTCGTGGCGAAGGACACCACGACGATCGTCGATGGCGCTGGTTCGTCCGACGCGATCAAGGGTCGGATCAACCAGATCAAGACCGAGATCGAGAACACCGATTCGGACTTCGACAAGGAGAAGCTCCAGGAGCGTCTCGCGAAGCTGTCCGGCGGCGTTGCCGTGGTCAAGGTCGGCGCTGCCACCGAGACCGAGATGAAGGAGAAGAAGCATCGCGTCGAGGACGCGCTGCAGGCCACTCGGGCCGCGCTCGAGGAGGGCATCGTGCCCGGCGGCGGCATCGCTCTCCTGCACGCGCAGAAGGCGATCCACCTCGACCGGTTCGATGACGAAGACGAGAAGACCGGCGCGAAGATCGTGCTGCGCGCGCTCGAACAACCACTCCGCCAAATCGCGCAGAACGGTGGCCTCGAGGGCTCAGTCGTCGTCAGCGACGTCCGTCGCGGGAAGAAGGGTCAGGGCCTGAACGCGGCCACCGGCGAGATCGTCGACCTGGTCAAGGAAGGCATCATCGACCCGGCGATGGTCACGCGCTCAGCGCTCCAGAACGCCGCGTCGATCGCCAAGAACATCCTCACGACCGAGGCGATCGTCGCCGAGATCGAGGACACGAACGGCGGCGGCGGCGGCGGTGGCATGCCCGACATGTCGGGGATGATGTAATCCGCTGCGACAAGCAGACGCTGTTTTGACTTCGAGGGCCCGGCGAACCGCCGGGCCCTCGGTCGTTAATCGGGCCTCGAGTCGCCGCGGCGGGCGGACCGTTTGGGAAGAAACGTTGACATAGTGGACGGTTCTTCCCAAACGGCTCACCCGGCGGTGCTGGGGGCCGTCCGGCCTGGTTGTCCTGACCGTGAAGGAGCGCGCCGCGCGCTCGGCGCAAACACTCCGCAGCCTCCTCGGCCCGATCCGCCTCGAGCTCGTCACGCCCGACATCGGCCGCCTTTCTACCGAGCGGTCACGACCCTCGATGCCCCTCGCCCTCATAGAGGAACCGCCCCCCGCTGGTGCGGAGGGCGATTTTGATCGAGGCGGTGGTAGTTGATCCGTTGGAGGTGCCGACCTACCGGAGGATCGCTGCAAGGGCGAGGCAACTGCGAGAGCTCGGAATGAGCGACAGAGCGATCGCCCGCTCGCTCGGGGTTAGCGGCAAGACGATTGCAAAGGCGATCCGTCTCGAGGCGCTCCGGTGACCAAGTCGCCTCCGCGATCGCCGGAAGGGTCTGCCCGGGTGAGGCAGCCAGCGCCATCCGGTGAGGCCCCCGGCGACGCGATTTAAGTCGCTAAGACAGGGCACGAGCCCGATGTGCGACCCCTGGCTTAGAGCCAGGATGTGCTCATCACGAACGCCGCCTACCGAAGCCGGCCGAGCACAGAAAGGAATGGACATGCTGCACATCGAGCGTCTCGTCTAGACCCTCTCCAACCGGCGATAAGGAGCCGTCAGTCATAGCTCTTCCGCCCGGACAGGCCGTACGGCACGTGAAGCCCGGCGCGTAACCCGCGCCGGGCTTTTCTGTGTTCTGGCATCATGACGTCGTGGCGGTGAGTCTGGTCAGCCCCGTCCTGGTGGGGCGACAGGGGGAGGTGCAGACGCTCAGCCATGCCCTGGGCCGCGTGCTGGCCGGCGAGCAGGTCACGATCGTGGTGGGCGGCGAGGCCGGGGTCGGCAAGTCGCGGCTGGTGCACGAGCTGGTCGGCGAGGCGCGCGAGGCTGGCGCACGGGTCCTGGTCGGAAGCTGCGTCGAGCTCGACGGCGGTGGCATCCCGTTCGCGCCGGTCGTCGAGATGATGCGCGGTTTGGCCGCCGAGCTGTCCGCCGGCGACCTCGACGCGGCGCTGGGCTCGGCCCGCGCCGAGGTGGGCCGGCTCGTTCCCGAGCTCGACGAGAGCACGCCGGCAATCTCGACGGATGATCGCGACCCGGCACGACTGCTCGAGTTGATTCTCGGCGTCGTCGTCCGGTTGGCGGCCGGCGCGCCGCTGATGCTCGCGTTCGAGGACGTGCAGTGGGCCGACCGGGCGACCCTCGACCTTCTCGCGCTGCTGGTCGCCCGGGCCACCGGCCGCAGGTTGCTGCTTGTGCTGACCGTACGATCTGATGAGCTGCATCGCGCGCATCCGTTCCGACGCATGGCCGCGCGCTGGGACCAGCAGCGGACTGTTCAGCGGATGGAGTTGCAGCGTCTTGAGCCTCACGGCGTCGCCGCCCAGATCGAGGCCATCCTCGGCCATCGCCCCGACGGTGAGCTGGTCGACTTCATTGCCGAGCGCTCCGAGGGCATCCCGCTGTTCGTCGAGGAGCTGCTGGACGTCACGCGCGACGGGCGTCTCGATCCCGACTACCTCCCGCCCTCCCTGCGCGACGTCCTGTTGGCCCGTGCGGAGCTCCTCTCGCCGAGCGCCCAGCACGCGCTCCGCGTAGTGTCGGCCGCCGCCCGCTGGGCGCCGGACCGCCTGCTGGCGCTCGTGGCTGGACTGCCCGAGCCCGAGCTGCATTTGGCCCTGCGCGAGACGGTCGAGCAGCAGTTGCTGGTCGTCGATGCGACGGGACGCGGGTACGGCTTCCGTCATGCCCTGGGGCGGGCCGGGAAGGCCGCCGCCGCGGCCGGAGCGCCGTCGGCCGCCCAGCGCCATTTCGAGCGCGCCCTCGAGCTGTGGCCTCAGGTGCCCGTCGCAGAAGAGCGGGCCGGGATCGGCCATTCCCAGCTGCTTGAGGCGGCGGCGTCGGTGGCGGCCAGGGCGGGGGCGGTCGATCGCGGACTGGCTCTGGTCGATCAGGCCCTGGCCGAGGTCGGCTACGGCGGCACGCTGGAGCGCCGCGCCACGCTGCTCGTGCGCCGCGCCACGCTGCTCGTCGATCTCGCCCGTGACAGCGAGGCTCTCGCCGTGTTCGAGCAGGCCGAGGCGCTGCTGCCCCGCGAGCTTCCCAGCAAGGTCAGCGCCCAGGTCCTCAGCTCCTTTGCCCGCGCCCTGGCCCGGATGGATCAGATCTCGCGCGCGGGCGAGCTGGCGCAGCGCGCCCTCGAGGCGGCGCAGGCGGTCAATGCCACAGAGGAGAGGCTGGAGGCCCAATACATGCTGGCTGTCGCCATGGTCTACCGCGGCGACGTCGAAGGGGGTATGGCGCTGGCTGAGCAGGTCGCCGCGGAAGCCACGCAAACCGGGGTGCCCTGGTTGGCCACGCGGTCCTTCATCGCGCTGTCCGATACCCAGCTGATGCTCGGTCGCTACGACGACGCGGTGCAGACCGCCGAGCGCGGAATCGCGCTCGCCGAGCAGGCCGGGTTCAGCCGCACTTTGGGCGCGGTCAGCCGGAGCAACAAAGCGGAGGCGCTGATGCGTTCCGGTCGCTGGCACGCTGCCGTAGCGGCCACGGCCCTCGGCGCCGAGGCCCCCGGCGTGTTCGCGGGAACCCTACTGCTCGTCCGCGCAGAACTGCATGCACTCAGCGGACGGGCTGACGAGGCCTCGGCCGATCTGCGCGAGGCCCGCCGACACCTCCGCAACTCCACGGCCCCGCAGTTCACCCTGCCGCTGGCCGGCGTCGAGGCCGAGATCGCCCGCGCCAGCGGCGATCTGACCGCGGCGCGCCAGATCATCGCGGACGCACTGGGTCGCGAAGACCTCGGCGACGAGCCCCGCCACAAGTGGCCGCTCATGTCCCAGGGTGCTCGCGTGGAGGCTGAACTGGCCGTTGCCGCCCGTGACGCCGGAGAACCCGCGAGTGATGCCGAGCAGCGAATCGCCGAGCTGCACGAGGCCGCGGAGCGGACCGCCACCACGACGCCTGCTGCCTTCGGGCATCTCGCGCTTGTCCGCGCCGAGCACGCCCGCGTGCGCCGCGAGCAGGAGGTCGAGGCATGGGCGGACGCGATCGCCGCCTGCCGAGCGATGAACGAGCCGCTGCCACTGGCGTACGCGTTGCTACGACACGCCGAGACGCTCACCGGTCCGGGCCACACCGAGACGGCGGCGACGTCCGCCCGAGAGGCGCTCGAGCTGGCGACGATGATGGGCGCCGTCCCGACGCTCGACGACATTCAGGCCCTGATCCGGCGCGCCCGCCTCTCCGTGAACGGCCCCGAGGAGCCCGAGGAGGCTACGGCGCGCCTGCCCGACGAGCTCGAGCGGTTTGGGTTGACCGCGCGGGAGGCCGAAGTCCTTCGCTTGGTCGCGGACGGGCTGTCCAATACGGAGATCGCCGAGCAGTTGGTCATCTTACGCAAGACGGCCAGCGTCCACGTCTCCAACATCCTCGCCAAGCTGGGAGTGTCCACGCGGGTGCAGGCCGCCGCCGTGGCGCACCGGCGTGGCCTGGTCCAGGTGCCGGCCAAAGGCTGAAAAGAATGCCCAAGACTCGGTAGATCCTGGCCACTGAGGTACCTGGGCCCGCAATCTGAGTCCCCCCTGGCCGCGAAGATCGGGCAACTGCCCGATGTGCGGTGGCACGCCTAGACCGATGCTGTGTCCATGCTCCGCACCCGCACTCATCTCCCCCGCCGTCCTCGCCTGCCGGGCGACCGCCGCTTTGCTCTCCTTCTGCTCAGCCTCGCCGTGTCTGCCTGCGGCGATTGGCTCTACAACGTCGCCCTGCTCGCCGTCGTCTTTGAGCGCACGCACTCGGCGAGCCTGCTGGCCTTTACCACCGCCGCGCGGCTGGTCCCGATGGTCGTGCTCGGCCCCTTGGGCGGCGTCCTCGCCCACCGCTACGACCGTCGCCGCCTGATCATCGCCTCGGATCTGGCTCGCGCTTCGCTGATGGTGGCGCTCGCCGCGGTGGCTCTCACCGGGCTGCCGATCATCCTCGCCCCGGCGATCGCCGCCGCGGCGACCGCCGCCGGGGTGGTCCATCCGCCCTGTGTGGCCGCCTCTACCGCGCGTCTGGTCGCTGGAGATGAGCTGCAGCGCGCGAGCGTCGCCCGGGCGGCCATTGGACAGACCGCCATCGTGGTCGGTCCGGCGCTGGGCGCGCTGATTCTGCTGGTCGCCTCACCGGCCGTGGCCATCGCGCTCAACGGTTTGACCTTCCTCGCGTCCGCGACCGCTGTCACCGCCATCGCCGCACAGGACGCGTTCCGCCCCACCATCGGGATGGCAGCTACCACCGCCACCAGCGGGCAAGATTGAGCGCATCATCGACGCGTTGCGTTGTGAGCGCTACAGGTTCAAGCCTGTCAGGCGGCACTACATCCCCAAGAAGGACGGGAAGCAGCGGTCGCTGGGTCCGCCATCGTGGTCGGACAAGCTACTGGGCGAAGTCGTACGCCTGCTGTTGGAGGCGTACTATGAGCCGCAGTTCGCCGATCACTCGCATGGTTACCGCCCCGATCGCGGCTGTCACACCGCACTGCGCGACGTGGCGGTTGGATGGACGGCGATAACCTGGTTTATCGAAGGTGACATCTCCCGGTGCTTCGACGAGCTTGACCACTTGGTCACGCTCCAGACGCTGGGTGAGAAGATCGACGATAACCGGTTTCTGCGGTTGATTGGCCAGATGCTGCGAGCCGGGTATTTGGAGGACTGGGTGTGGAACGCCACGCTCAGCGGCGCGCCGCAGGGCGGGGTTCTCTCCCGTGCCTGTCGAACATCTACCTGGACCGGCTGGACAAGTTCGTCGAAACAGTTCTGTTGCCGGAATACACCCGAGGTGTGCACAGGAGCTCCAACCCTGAGTACAAGAGGATCTCAAGCGCCATCCGGCGTGCTCGCAAACGCGGCGACTATGCCGCTGCGCGGGCGTTGCAGAAGCAGCAACGTAGCATCCCTACAACGGATCTACAGGATCCCACGTATCGGCGGCTGCGTTACGTCAGGTATGCCGATGACATCCTGCTCGGATTCACCGGACCGAAGGCCGAAGCCGAGGAGATCAAACGTCGCCTCGCTCAGTTCCTGCAAGAGGATCTCAAGCTGGAGCTGTCCGAGACCAAGACGCTGATCACCCACGCCCGCACCCGTGCGGCGCGGTTCCTCGGCTACGAGATCACCGTGGGCCACGACAACCAACGACTGACCGCTGGCTGCAGATCTGCCAACGGTCGCGTCCGGTTGCACGTACCCGCCGATGTGATCAAGGCCAAATGCGCCCGGCATATGCGAGGGGGCAAGCCCGAGCGACGGACCGGGCTGATGAACGAGCAGGACCACGCGATCATCAGCCGCTACGGTGCCGAGTATCGGGGCATCGTCCAGTACTACCTGCTGGCCGGCGACGTCTGGCGACTGAACCGGCTGCACTGGGTGATGCTGACCTCGCTGCTCAAGACGCTGGCTGGCAAGCACGGCTCGTCGGTCTCGAAGATGGCCCGCAAGTACGCGGCCACGATCGAAACGCCGCACGGGCCACGCCAGTGCATGCAGGTTCGCGTCGAGCACGACGAGGGTCGCAAACCGCTGGTCGCAACGTTCGGTGGTATTCCGCTCAGACGGCAGAAGAACGCGGTCCTGATCGACCGCCAACCAGTCCGGGAACCCGCCCGCGGCAGCGAGCTGATCCGTCGGCTCCAAGCGGGGCGGTGCGAGCTCTGCGACCAAACGGCGACGGTGCAAGTGCACCAGATCCGCAACCTCGCGGTGCTCCATAGGCCCGGACAGCCGCAGCTCGAATGGATGCAAGCGATGGCAAAGCGGCGGCGCAAGACCCTTATCGTCTGCGCCACCTGCCACGCCAAGATCCATCACGAGCAGCCAACCACGATCACGACATAGTCACTGGAGAGCCCGGTGATCGGAAACGGTCCCGCCGGGTTCGGGAGGGCGGCGTCGGAAAAGGACCCGCAAGGGCACCTCGCCGACGTCGTACCTCGGCGCGCTGCCGTCCCGGGGCGATCGCGCGGCAATGGACCCGAGAGCGGAGCCGTGAGGCGATGCGCACCTGGCGAGCGCGCTACGGCGCTGCGCCGTCCTCCTACGATTGGTCGCGCACCCACGCACGCCGGCGCGGCGGCGAAGCGCTCAAACGACTACAAGTCGGAGAATGGCCCGCGCCGTCCGCCGTGATCGATCTGTACGGGAGCTGGGCGGCGGCCCTCGCCGACGCCTTCGGCGGCGCCTGAACGCATGGGCATCATCGCCGTCTGTGAACAGGACCGCTCAAGCGCTTCTGCGTATTCCACAGCACCAGCGGCGTCCAGCCGATCGCCGGCCAGCGTGGGTTGCCGCCGACTGTAGGACGTGAGTATTTGAGTCCGATCACCGACGCCGGTCACCGCGCCAGATGTGGCTATCGGTGCGGCGATGCAGCAGCCACGCGAGACAGCGAGCACGCACGGCCCCGTTACGCCTGATGCAGCAGTCCGGGCGGTGTCGGCGAGGCTGCTGCTCTTGTGCGTTCTATTCAGGAGTTCGTGGCTAGCGGCGGAGGGCGGCCGTCAGGTCGGCGCCGCCAGAGTGCTGCATCGCTGGGGCGGAGGGGCAGCTGTGGCCGTGTCGGTGGGCGTGGCTGTTGGCGTTCCAACTCGACAGCGACATCGATGCGCCGGGGGACTTCTTGTTCCTCGGACGCGAGCAGCAGTCTGTCGACGCCGACGACAGTGCTCCTCGTCGTCCCGAGCAGGAGGCAGCTCGAGGTCGCCGG
>CAVTNE010000008.1:0-220503 GCA_963735965.1 uncultured Solirubrobacterales bacterium | reverse complement strand
GTCCACACCGGCAGCGACGCGCCCATGGACGCCGGTGGCTGCTTCGCCACGGGATGCAGCAGTTGCGCGGCCGACAACCCGCGCTCAGCCGCGCGATTCTGGGTGTGGTCGGCCTGCGGCTGCTGTGCGTCACAGAACGTGAGCAGGCCGAGCGGCGGCGCAGCAGCTGTGCTTCATCCGTCCGGCAACTCGCTGACACGTGCCGACTCGCTCGGCGTGCAACTGCCTCACCCTCCAGATCAGGGCTGGACTGATAGCCCCAGGAGTGCCCCGGCCGTGCCACCCTTGACGAGCCTCTGGGCGTGTGGCGACAGCCGGTCGCAGCGCTCGATGAACCCGATCGGGTCGGGGTCTCCGACGGGATAATCGCTGCCCATGACGAGGCGGTCACCGCCAACCCGGTCGACCAGCGCCGCGAGCATCTCCGGCGCGTAGACGCACGTGTCGTAGTAGAGCATCCGCAAGTATTCACTGGGCGGGCGGGAGATGTTGCGCGCGCTCTCGGGCATGTTCTGAACATTGCAGTCGTGCGGCCGTAGTAACGGGGCAGGTAGCCGTCGCCGTGGGAGACGACGACCTTCAGGTGCGGTAGATGGTCGAGCAGGCCCTTGTAGATCATCGAGGAGAGTGCCTTGGTTTCCTCGAACGCCTGACCCACTGAGTTCCACAGTCCGTATGCGAGATACCACGCGTCCTTGACCCCGTGAGGATGCAGGAAGACGACCAGCTTCCGGTCGGCGATCGCCTCCCACAGCGGCCAGAGCGACCGATCGCCGACGTACGTGCCGCGCACGTTGGCCGACAGGTTGACGACGCGCAGGGCGAGCTCGTCGACGCAGCGCTCGAGCTCGCGCAGCGACATCTCGAGGTCCTGTAAGGGAAGGGTGAAGCTCCCGACGATCCGCTCCGGATGATCGCGCTGCGCGCGGGCATTGGTCTCGTTGAGCCGTCGGTTGAGGGCCAGGTCGGTCCGGGGATCGGCCCACTCGCAGTTCGCCATCACCGTGCTGGTCGAGACGACCTCCACGTCTATCCCGAGCCGGTTCATGTCCTCGATGTGCGCTGGCAGGTTCATCATCTTCTCCTGCACGATCGCGAATCGCGAGCCGGGGGCGTACGGCGCGAACGTCCCGAAGCCTGAGGCGACGTTGTGCGACATCGTCTGCTCGAGCACCTCGCGATCGAGGACATGCGAGTGGAAATCGATGATCGGGGTGGTCACTGGACCGGGAAAGCGTCAGATCGGCTCGGCCAGCTGCGCCCAGCTGCGGCTGGTCAAGCCGATTGGATCGGCGTCCGGCGGCGCGCTCTGTTCCCACTCGCCCAGCCGGGCGGAGTTCTCGACCACCATCTGACAGCGCTCGAACCGACGCGTCATGAACCTGTCCAGCGCCGTCGACAGCGGCGCGTCGGCACCCAGCTCCTCGGCCAGGACGATCGCGTCCTCGATCGCGATGCCGGCGCCGCTGGCCAGGTGGGGCGTGGTTGTGTGAGCGGCGTCGCCGATCACGACCGCGCCATCGTGGTGCCAGGGCGCGGGAGCCAGCAGCACCTCGAGCGCACGCCACACCACCTGTGACGGGCTGGTGATCGACTCGCGCAGGACGGCGAGGAACCCGCTGTAGTCGAGCAGCTGGTCGCGCAAGAGCGCGGGCAGTTCGGCTTCGTCCGGATGTGACCGGCTGGCGATGTTCTGAACCAGGAAGATGTAGAGCTGGCGAGCCGAGGTGGGAACGACGCCGGCCTTGTTGCGCGGGCCGTAGAACATGTACATCGTCCCCGCCTCGAAAGTCGAGCCGAGGCCCTCGGGGCGGTCGACCATCGCGCGCCACACCGCCTGCCCGGTGTTGCGCGGCTGCGGCAGCTCCGGAAACACGAGCTCGCGTACCCGCGAGTGCACGCCGTCGGCGCCGACCACGAGGTCGAAGCGCGAGCGCGAGCCATCGCTGAAGAGCACCTCGAGTCCGCGCCCGGGGCCAGCCCGCAGTGAATCGACCGTGACGCCCAGCCGCACCGGGATCCCGGCCGCCCCGACGGCATCGGCGAGGATCGCGTGGAAGGCGGGCCGGCTCAGCTGGACGAGCGACGGATACTCCGGACCGTTCAGCCGCGGCAGCTCCTCTACCGAGGTGACTTCGGTGCGCTCGTTGCCCACGGCGAACCGATACAGCGGCGCGCCGTCGGCGACCGCGCGGTCTATCAGCCCGACCGACCGCAGCGCACGAAGGGCGGGACCCATCAGCGTCAACCCGACCCCGACCGGGCGCCACACCTGCTGGATCTCCGCCAGCTCCACCTCGACGCCGAGTCGGTTGAGCGCCACCGCCAGTGTGGGCCCGGCAATACCGGCGCCCACCACGAGTACGCGTTCGACGGCGGGCATCGCCTCAGATGGGAGCGGCCAGTGCCACGAAGCTCTCGTCAGACAGGCGAGCGTGTTCGGACGGCGGCACGCTCGGATCCTGCTCCCAGGCGCCGAGCTGGGCGGAGTTCTCGACCACGATTCGGCAGCGCTCGAATCGCCGACCCATGAACCGCTCGAGCGCGTCTTCGAGGCCGCCGCCGGCACTCAGCTCCTCGGCCAGCACGATCCCATCTTCGATCGCGATCCCGGCACCCATCGCCAAGTGCGGCGTGGTCGCATGCGCCGCGTCGCCGATCAGGAGCACGCGGCCGCGATACCACGGTGACGGCAACAGGAACACCTGAAGCGGGCGGCAATCAATCCCTTCGGGATCGGTCATACGCTCGCGCGCCCAGCCGATCACGCCGCCATAGTCACTCAGCTGCTCGCGGATCAGCTCCGGCCACCGCTCGCGCGGCGGCCGCGGACTGCGACGGGCGTTCTCGACCAGGAACACGTACGCCTCGGTCTCGGACAGCGGATTGCATCCAGACTTGTTCCGCGGGCCGTAGTACATCCCCATGTCGTCCCCAAGGTCGGGCGGCCGCGGAACCATCGCGCGCCAAACGGTCTGGCCGTTGAAGTACGGCCGCGGCGCGTCCGGGAAAACCAGCTCACGCACCGCCGAGTGAAGCCCATCCGCGCCGACGAGGAGGTCATAGCGCTCGCGGCCACCGTCGCTCAACTCGACCTCGACTGCCTGCTCCTCCTGAGCGATCGACGTGACGGTCGTGCCGAGACGGATCCGCGCCCCCGCCTTCTGCGCCATCTCGGCCAGGATCCCCCAGAACAGGGGCCGGGTGATCCCGAAACCCCCGGGGAACTCGCCGCCGGCGAACTGCGGCAACTCCATCCGCTGCAGCGTCTCGCCCTCCGCGTTGCCGAAGATCATCCCGGGATGGCCCGAGCCCTGGGCGATGCACTTCTCCAGCGCCTCGACGTCGACCTGGTGCAGCGCCCTCAGCGTCGGACCCATCATCGTCAGCCCCGAGCCGAGCGGGCGGAGCTCGTCGTTGACCTCCACGATGTCGGCCTCGATCCCGGCGTGTCGCAGCGTGGTGGCGGCGGTCAGTCCGGACGGGCCACCGCCGACGATCAAGACGTTGCGAACGGCAGCCATTAGCCCTCCTCGCGCCGCGCCCACGGATTGGCCAGACCCGCCAGCTCCGGCTCGGGAACCGCTCCTGCGTCCGCCGGCGGGAACGCCTCCATCATCGAATCCGGCATCGACAGGTTGCGGAACATGGTGTTCGACCCCTGTGCCGGCACCCAGTGGACGGGCTCCCAGTCGGGCTGGTAGTTGCGGTAGCCGCCCGAATTGACCTCGAGCCGGATACCGCCGGGCTCGCGGAAGTAAAGGTAGGTCTGCTCACCCATCCCGTGCTTGCCCGGGCCGAACTCGAGCTTGCCACCCGCCTCCATCAGGATGTCCGCAGCGCGGAGCACGTCCTCGACGGCATCGACCCAGAACGCCAGGTGGTGCAGGCGGCCCGGCACATCGGCGAGGTCGCCCGCAAGCCCGAGGTCGTGCGACTTCTCGTTCGTGGTCACCATCGAGAAGACGATGACGTCCGGGTGCTCGTCGAGCCCGGTGTATTCCATGAACCGGTAGGCGAGCGTGTCGCGGTACCACACGGAGTCGCCGTACGGATCCTTGGTCGCCAGCGTGACGTGGTCGAGCTGCCGGGGACTGACACCGCGCGCGGACGGTCGCTGCGGGCGGGCCGGGAAGCTCGAGCGCTTCTCGGGAGGCGCGACGTAGCGCTCGACCTCCCAGAAGATCTCATGCCGATGACCGCCTGGGCTGAGGTAGCGGTAGGCGGGTCCGTGGCCTGGCGTGTCCTGGACCCAGCTTTCGCCGAGGCCGCTGTCCTGCAGGCGCGCGACGGCGCGCTCCAGCTGCTCGGGACCCTCGGCTCTCCAGCCTGCGTGACCGAGAGCGGGCGCCGGTGCCTCGGTGAGGACCACGCTGTGGTGGAAATAGTCGCCCCAGCAGCGAAGGTACACCGACTGGCCGGCGCGTCCGCTTTCCTCGAGCCCCAGCACCTCGGTGAAGAACTCAAGTGACTCCTGCGGCTTGGGGGTGAGCAGCTCGACGTGGGCAAGCTGCGAGATCAATCGCTCATTCATCTGGTCGCTCCTCTCGAACCGTTGCGGCTGGTCATGACGCGCGGCTTTCCTAGGCCGGCTGTGCCAGCGCCGCCCAGGTGGACGCGGTCAGGCCAACCGGGTCGGCGTCTGGATCGTTTCGGTGCTTCTCCCACTCGCCGAGCTGAACGGCGTTCTCCACGACGAGCCTGCAGCGGTCGTGGCGGCGCGCCGCGAAAGCGTTCAGTGCCGCCTCGAGCGGCGATGGCTCGGTCAGGAGCTCCGCCAGGACCACTCCGTCCTCCAGCGCGCACATCGCGCCGGCGGCGAGATGGGGCGTGGTGGCGTGGGCGGCGTCACCAATGAGCACGACTCGCCCGCGGTGCCACGGCGGCGGGAGCATCAGCACCTCGAGCGGCCGGTGGTCGACCCGTTCGGGATCTGTGATCCGTTCGCGGACCCAGCCGACCCATCCCTCGAACTCGGCGAGCTGCTCGCGGAGCAGTTCGGGCATGCGCCGGCGCGCCGGACGGCGGCGGTGATCGACGTTCTGCACAAGGAACAGGTACATCTCGTCGGCCGAGACGATGTTGATCCCCGCCTTGTTGCGCGGTCCGTAGAACATCCCGCCCTCGACGAGCTCGGATGGGCGATCGACCAGCGCCCGCCACACCGCCTGTCCGGTGAAGCGGGGTGCCGGCGCGTCCGGGATCGCCAGCGCGCGCAGTCGGGAGTGGATGCCGTCCGCCCCGACGACGAGGTCGTAGCGTCCGGTGCCGCCGTCGGTGAAGCGGACTTCAACCGCGCCCGAGCGCTGGATCAGCGAATCGATCGTGATCCCAAGCCGCACCGGCAAGTCCGCCTCGCGCGCCGCCGCCATCAACAGATCGTGCAGCGCCGGGCGCGTGATGCCGATCGCGCCGGGGTAGCTCGTTCCGGCCAGCGGCGCGACCTCTACCACGTCCCGAATCTTCCCCCGGTGATCGCCGATCACCTGCCGCGTGCGGGGGAACCCTGCTCGTACCGCCCGGTCGGCCAGGCTCAGCGAGTCGAGCGCGCGCAGCGCCGGCGCGAGGAGGGTGAGCGCGGCGCCCGGTGCCCGCTCCTGCGTGGCGATCTCGACCACATCGGCGCGGATGTCCGCGCGCTCGAGCGCCAGCGCGAGCGAGAGCCCAGCCGGGCCCGCTCCGACGATCAGCACCCGAGTCAGCGATGCACTCATGCTCCCAGCTCGGCCGTGGGACGCGACGCCAGCTCGCCGGCTTCGGCGACGCAGCGGTTCAGCTGCCGGCCGAGCCCGGTGATCTCGCTCTCGAGGACGTCACCGGGCTGAAGGAAGCGGCCGTGGTGGACCCCGTTGCCGGCCGGAGAGCCAGTGAGCAGCAGGTCACCCGGCCTCAGCTCGGTGATCGAAGATGCATGCTCGAGCAGGCGAGCGATGTCGAACATCATGTCGCTCGTGCTGGAGTCCTGCATGACCTGGCCGTTGAGCCGCAGCGTGATGCGCAGGTCTTGCGGATCGCCGACATGCACCGCGGGCACCAGATAGGGGCCGACCGGAGAGAACGTTGGCCAACCCTTGCCGGCCAGCCAGTCGGTTCCGATCGCCGACACGTCGGGCCGGAAAACGTGGTCGCGCGCGGTGATGTCGTTGCACATCGTGTACCCGGCGATGAAGTCCAGCGCCCGCTCGCGCGGCACCCGGTGGGCGGCGCGACCGATCACCGCGGCAAGCTCCAGCTCCCAATCGGGCTGGAGCACCTCGCGCGGAAGGACGATGTCGTCCTCGGCGCCGGTCAGCGAGTAGGGCACGCTGAGGAACACGTACGGTGTGCCGTTGCGCGCCCGCTCGTCCAGCCGGCCGATGGCTTCGCGCCGCTCTTCGGCGCTGTTCAGGTGGTGCATCCGATCGTTGCTCGCGCCCATGAGCTCGATCAGGTGCTGTTTGTAGTTCGCCCCAGCCTGGAACAGCTGTCCGGGCGGCTGAACCGGCGGCAGTGGTCGCAGCTCATCGGCTCGGTAGGGGCAATCATCCGGGCTCAGCCGGTCGGCGAGCTCCTGGAGGATCGCCAGGTTCGGCTCCCAGTCGTCGAGCAGCGTCCGCACGGACACGCCGTAACCGAGGTTGGCATCGAGGCGGGCCACCCGCTCGTCCACGACTAGCCCGGCGAAGGCCTCACCCGGCTCGGGTGAGAACGTTCCGATGGCAAAGCGCGTCGCCCTCATGCTCCCTCTCGATGGGTCCAGCTCACGGGTGTGGACCACATCGGGGTAAGTGTATCCAAAACCTATACGATCCAGAGGTGGCCATCATCGATCTGTCGGCGCCGATCACGAGTACCGATCCCGAGGCGCCGCGCTTTGCCAGAACCGTCATCGAGTACATCGACCACAACGCCGGCGCGGCGGAGATCGAGGAGCTGTTCGGTGTGCCCCGGCGTCTGCTGCGGGACGGCGAGGGATGGTCGCGGGAGACCTTCACCTACTTCGGCACGCATAACTCCACCCACGTCGACGCGCCGTATCACTACAACTCGATGGTCGAGGGGAGGCGAGCCCAGACGATCGACGAGCTCCCGCTCGAGTGGTTTCTCGCCCCCGGCGTGGTTCTCGACTTCACCACGAAGGGGGATGGCGAGGCGATCACTGCGGCCGAGACCGAGCAGGCTCTGGCGCGCGCCGGTCACGCCCTCCGCGAGCGGGACATCGTCCTCGTGCACACCGGACGAGATGCCTTCTACGGCGAACCGGACTACATGTTCAGGGGGCCGGGCGTGACCGCGGAGGCGACGCGATGGCTCCACGATCACGGCGTGCGGGTGATGGGGATCGATGCCTGGGGCTGGGATCGGCCGCTCGACAAGCAGGCCGCCGATGCTCTGGCAGAGGATGGCGAAGGGATCTTCTGGGAGGCGCATCAGTGCAATCTCCCGTACTCGCAGATCGAGCGCTTGTTCAACCTCGCGGCGTTGCCGGCCAGCGGGTTCACCGTGGCCTGCTTCCCGCTGAGGATCGTCGGGGCCAGTGCCGCGCCGGCCCGCGTGGTGGCGATCGTCGAGTAGGCGCCGAGCCGATGGCCCGCATCGACCTCCACGCCCACGTGATTACCGACGCGTACCGAGCCGCCCTGCCGGCACTGCCCGATGGCTCGCGCCCGATGCTGCCAGCCGCGTCGCTCGACCAGCTGCTGGAGACGATGGGTCGCTACAGCATCGATGCCGCCGTCATCTCGACCGGGCCGCCGGGCGCGGCCACGCCAGACCCCGACCACTCGATCGAGCTGGCTCGTCTCGCCAACGAGCAAATCGCCACCTGCGTGCGCAGCATGCCGGAGCGTCTTGGTGGGCTCGCCGTGTTGCCGTTGCCGGACGTCGACGCGTCGCTCACCGAACTCGTCCATGCGCTCGATGTCCTCCGCCTCGACGGCATTCTGCTGATGAGCAACGTGGCAGGGATCTACCTCGGCGATCCCGCCTGGGAGCCGTTGTTCGCCGAGCTCGACCGCCGCGGGGCCTACGTGTTCGTCCACCCTGCGCTGCCCCCCTATTCGCAGCCGCTCCCGTGGCCGGTGTGGCTCTACGAGTTTCCGTTCGACACGACCCGCGCGATCGTCCAGATGATCTACTCAGGAACGCTCGAGCGCTTTCCGCACATCCGGATCCAGCTCTCGCACCTGGGCGGTACGGCACCGTTCCTGGCCCATCGAATCGGCTCGCTGGCAGAGCGCGAGCCGCACCTGGCGGAGCGTGCGCCCGCGGGCGCGCTCGGCTACTTGTCCCGCCTCTGGTACGACACCGGGCTGTCCAACAACGCGGTGGCTCTGGCCTCTACCCTGGCCGTTGCGCCGCTCGAGCGCGTGGTGTTCGGCACCGACTGGCCGTACGCGGCTCTCCCCCAGACCGGAGACGATCCCGGTCCGGACCTCGGGCTCGACGATCGCGATCGCGCGCAGGTGGACCGCCTCAACGCCGCCGCGCTCGTCCCGCGGCTCGCGCCGAGCGCCGGGCTCCGATGATCCTCGACCCGTCGCGTCCTGCCTTCTCCAACAGCGAAGGCCCCACGGTGGCAATCGCAGTGCGCAGCAGCGCTGGCTCGTGGTCGGGATCGAGGCTGGTGATCGCGGCATCGGCGGTGTGAAGGTAGTGGAGCACGAGCCGCTCGACGGTTAGCTCGACGTCACCCTCCACGGCGGCATCGAGGATCGCGCGATGCTCCGCGCGACGCTTCGGCCATCCCGAGGGATCGTAGGTGTTGTACGCGCGGCGGTAGCGTTCGCCGTGGTCGAACAGCTGGGCCAACAAGGCGGCGATCCTCGGTCCGGCACCCGCGACGAACCCGGCGTGGAAAGCGGCGTGCGGCACCTCCCAGCGTTCAAGGTCCTTTGAGCGCATGTAGTGGTCCATCTGCGCCATCAGCCCCTCTAGCTCGGCAAAGTCCTCCGGCGCCAGGCTCGGAACGGTGGCGCGGATCGCCACTGCTTCGAGCGCGATCCGCATTGCGTAGAGCTGCTCCACGTCCGCGATCGAGAAGTCGGCGATCCGGATCCGGCGATTCGGCTCGGACAGGACGAGACCTTCGTTCTGGAGCATCCGCAGCGCCTCACGCAGCGGCGTTCGGCTGACTCCGAGCCCGAGGTGCTTGGCCAGCATCGCCTGCGAGGTGGTCTCTCCCGCCGCAATCTCGCCGCGTACGATCGCGTCACGAAGCCGGTCGTGCACGAGCTGGACGTTCTGCCCGTCGCGTGTCCCCTCAGGCATGCCCGTTCCTTTGCGGCAGGCCCAGCACTTCCTCCACTTCGGCAACGGTGGCGGGTTCTCGCTCGAGAGCTCGCACAACGTTCGCGAGCCGCTGCACCAGCTCGGCGTTGGAGCGGGCCGGGACGCCGCGGCGCAGCATCAGCGTGTCTTCCATCCCCGTGCGAGCGTTACCGCCCATGGCCAGGCCGATGGTAGTCATCGGCAGGTTGGCGCGGTTGATCCCGATCGCCTGCCAGACGCAGCCGGGCGGGAGGCGCTCGACGATCTGCACCAGCGCGGCCGGCGTGGCCGGCATCCCGCCCCGCACCCCCATCACGATCGAGAACTGCAGCGGCTCGGCAACGAGTCCCTCCTCCGCCAGCCGCAGGCAGACCTCGAGGTGGCCGGTGTCGTATATCTCGAGCTCGGGACGGATGTCGAGCTCCTGCATGCGGGCAGCGAGCCGGCGCACCCCCGCGGGCGGATTGCGGAACTCGTCGGTCCCGAAGCTCATCGAACACGGGTTCAGGGTGGCCATACGGGGCCTGGCCTCGACCAGCCGCTCGCGCGCCTCGAAATCAACACCAAGGCCGACGCCGGTTGACAGCTGAACGAGGGCGTCGCATGAGTCCTCGATCAAGCCGACGGTGCGGCGGGCGATCCTCAGGTCGGCCGTCGGGCGCCCCTGCCCGTCGCGCACGTGGACGTGCACCACGGCGGCGCCCGCATCGTGCGCCCCACGCGCCGCTGCCGCGATCTCCTCGGGCGTGACAGGGAGGTCCGGATTGTCCGTCTTGGTTGCGATCGGCCCCGTGAGAGCACAGGTGAGGATCGCGGGCGTCATGTCCCGACCCCTCGATAATGGGCAATCCGCCGATGTGGACCCATTCGCGTTAATTCGATTCTAACCTGAGAAGTGGATACACTCGCGGCGAGGGAATGAGGATCGCGCGACTCTCCATCGAGGGCCCGGACGGACCTGAAGCGCGCGTCATCGCGGCCGCTGACGATCTCCGCGCGCCGTGGATCGACGTGCGCACGGCCGAGCGGCTGCGGCTGATGGCGCAGGGTGCGACCGCGTCGGCGGCGCGGTGGCTGAGCGCGGCGCTCGTGCCCGCAAGCCTGGCGGCCGCACTCGAAAACGGCGACGCGTTCACGCAGGCCATGCGTGCCGCCGTCGCTAGCGCGCCATCCGAGGCTGCGCTCGCAGCGGACGCCGCACCGCTGCTGGCACCGATTGATCCACCGGCCTACCGCGACTTCATGGCCTTCGAGCGGCATTTTCGCTTCCCCTACGACCGGGCCGGTACGCCGGTACCCGATGTGCTCTACGAACTGCCGGTCTCCTACATGGGCAGTGCCCAGGCGATCGTCGGGCCGGAGGACGAGGTCCGCTGGCCGGCCTACTCCGAGCACATGGATTACGAGCTTGAGCTCGGGATCGTGATCGGCAAGGGCGGACGCGACCTCTCGCCCGAGCGAGCTCTCGAGCACGTCCTCGGCTTCACGCTGCTCAACGACTTCAGCGCCCGTGACATGCAGTTCCGGGAAATGGCAGGGCGGCTCGGGCCGTCCAAGGGTAAGCATTTCGCGACCGCGGTGGGCCCGGCGATCATCACCCTCGACGCCGTCGATCCCGCCGGACTGCAGCTAAGTGCTCGGATCAACGGCGAGGAGTGGTCGAGCGCCGCCAGCGGCTCGATTCTCTGGTCCGTCGGCGAACTGGTGGCGTGGGCTTCGGCCGGCGAGCCGCTGGTGGCCGGGACGCTGCTCGGCAGCGGCACGGTGGGCGGCGGGACGGGCTTGGAGCTGGACCGGCGGCTGTCACCCGGCGACGTGGTCGAGTTGGAGATGGCCGGTCTGGGAGTGCTGCGGAACCGGATCGTGACCGCCTCTGACGGCGGTTGGCTGCCGGAGCGCAAACGTCCGTCGCTGGCGGCCGCAGGAGGTGATCACGACTGATGAGGAGGACCAGTTGTCCAGAAGAATGATGAGCGACCGTATGCGGATCGGGACTGTTCTCGCTGCCGTCGCGGCCGCGGCCGTGGTGGTCGGATGCGGGAGCAGTAGCAGTAGCAGTACGAGCGCCGTCCCGTCGGGCACGGCGGCGGCATCCAGCAGCTCGACCACCGCCGGCTCCAGCGGCGGCGCCTCGTACGCGAGCACGTTCCTGCCCTACACCGGGGGCAAGGCGGGCAAGGCCACGGGTTCGCCGATCGCCATCGGCTGGGTCAACGATGACGGCGGCACCGTGCAGTCGCCCGAGTCGACCGCCGCGGCTAAGGCGGCGATCAACACCATCAATAACTACCTCGACGGCGTTCAGGGCCACCCGCTGGTCCTGCACGGCTGCTCGATCGTCTCCGGCGAGGTCCAGGGGCAAACGTGCGCGCAGCAACTGCTCAACGATCCCAGCGTCAAGTTCATCACCGAGGGCGTGGTGACGGTCGGCGCCGGCGCCTTCTATCAGACCCTCCAGGGCCGCAAGCCGGTGATCGGCTATAACCCCGTGCGGGTCGAATCCGCCACGGCCAAGAACACCTACGAGGTGACGTCCGGCTCCTACGGAACCGACCCCGGCTTTCTGGGCACGCTGAAGTCCAGCCTCAACGCGAAGACCGTCTCCCTGCTGTACCCAAGCGACGATCCGGCTGGGGTTCAGGCCGAGAAGACGTTCCTCAAGCTAGCCCAGCAGGTCGGCATCAAGGTGACCCAGGTCGGCTACCCATCGGCCACCACCGACCTTGTCGCGCCGCTCACGGCGGCCAAGGCGCAGTCGACCGACGCGACGGTCATGTTCCTGATCAGCGTGCCGGCCTGCACCGCCGGTGCTCGGGCCACCACTCAGCTCGGCATCAAGCACGTGCTGTCGCTGTCGCTGTGCCTGATCCCGGGCGTGGCCAAGGGGCTCGGCGATTTCCCCAAGTGGACCTACGTCGGGACCAACGAGAGCGGCAACATCCCCGAAGCCGACCCGTACATCCCGGCCTGGCTGGCGGCGATGAAGGCCAACGGCGCCTTGAATACTGCGCCGTTCGCGCAGCTTGCGTTCGGAACGATCATGACTGACGCCAAGCTGCTGAACCAGATTGGCAAGGGCGCCAACTTCACCTCGGCTGACTTCGAGACCGCCATCAAGTCGTTCAAGGGCCCGTCCATGTTCGGGCCCCCGAACCTCAACTGGGGTTCGGTTCCGGGGCTGCCGGCGCTCGGCATCATCGCGGCGCGTGCCTACACCTACGAGGGAAACGGGAAGTGGACGGACGCCACCAACGGCAAATGGGTTGGACTGAACGGGCCCGTGGGGTGAGCCGTGGTCCGGCAGAGCGGGGAGCTCCGGCTCCCCGCAGCCGGATGCAATCCCAGCGCGCGCCGTCATGAGCCAGATCCTGCTGTTCATCCTGTTGGGGCTCGGCCCCGGGGCGCTCATCGCCGGGCTCGCGCTCGGCGTCGTACTGAACTTCCGCGGCTCGGGCGTGATCAACCTGGCGGTCGGCGCGATCGCCATGTTCGCCGCCTACGTCTTCTACGGGCTGCGGACCGGGGGCTATCTGTTTCTCAGCGGCCTGAGCCTCGGCGGCCCGCTGGCCACCGTGCCGGCGGTCGCGATCACACTGACGGTCTGCGCCCTACTCGGCGTGCTGATCGACGCATTGATCTTTCGCCCGCTGCGTGGAGCTTCGCCGTTGGCCAAGCTCGTCTCGACGCTCGGCATCCTGCTGACCCTCCAGGCGGCCGTGGTCATGCGCTTCGGCCAGGGCGGTCAGGCACCGCCGTCGGTCCTGCCGGCCTCGACCACCGTTCACCTGTTCGGAGTGACGGTTCCCGGCGACCGCTTCATGATGGCCGGGATCGTCGTCCTGGCCACGCTCGTGCTGGCCGTCACCTACCGCTGGACGCGCTTTGGACTGGCGACGCGGGCAGCATCGGAGAACGAAACTGTCGCCGTCACGTCGGGACTATCACCCGCTCGCCTGTCGATGATCAACACCGTTCTGATGACGCTGCTGGCTGGCGGGTTCGGCGTGCTCGTGGCGCCGCTGACTCAGCTCGACTCGGTGACGATCGCCCTGGCGATCGTGCCGGCGCTCGGCGCAGCGCTGCTGGCCCGCTTCACCTCGTTCTGGATCGCGCTGATCGCCGGGCTGGCGATGGGGGCAATCCAGTCACTGCTGCTCTACGTCCAGGCACAGAGCTGGTTCCCGACGGTGGGCGGCGGCGCGCAGATCCCTGGCCTCTCGGACCTCGTGTTCTTCCTGATCATCGTCGCAGCGATGTTCTGGCGCGGCGGGAGCCTGCCAGAACGCGGCGCGATCGTGGAACGGCGGCTGCCCGCTGCCCCGGCTGCGCGCCGGATCGCGGCTCCGGCCACCCTGCTGACGCTGGCCGGGATCGTCGCGTTCCTGGTCTTCCCCTACGACTTTCGTCAGGCGCTGATCAACACGTTGATCGGCGCGCTGTTCTGCCTGTCCTACGTGGTGATTACCGGCTTCGTAGGTCAGATGTCACTGGTCCAGGTGGCGCTCGGGGGCGTGTGCGCCTTCATCGTCTCCAAGCTCGCCCTCCACGCGGGCATCGGCTTCCCGCTCGGGGCGCTGATCGGCACCCTCGCCGCGGTCCTGTTCGGCCTAGTCACCGCTGTCTCGGCGCTGCGCGTGCGCGGCGTGCAGCTCGCGGTGGTGACGATGGCGGCGGCGGTGGCGATCGAGAGCTTCGGCTTCTCGAACCCCTCGTGGGGGGCCGGCCCCGCGGGCTCGCTGGTGCCCGCGCCCAACCTGCTCGGGGTGGGACTCGGGCCAAGCGCGGGGTTCTCTCTGGGTGACGGTCAGCTGCCCAGCCCGGTGTTCGGGTTCGTGTGCCTGGTCGTCGTCGTGGCGCTGGCGCTGATGGTGCTGACGCTGCGCCGGAGTCTCGTCGGGCAGCAGATGCTCGCCGTGCGATCCAATGAGCGGGCCGCCGCGGCCGCCGGAATCAGCGTCAGGAACGTCAAGCTGACCGCGTTCGCGGTGTCCTCGATGATCGCCGGGGTGGGCGGCGCCCTGAATGCCTACAACTTCGGCTCCGTCACCGCGGCGCAGTTCGGAATCGTGACAGCCCTCGCTTTCGTCGCCTTCGCGTACCTGGGTGGAATCACCACTGTGACCGGCGCGTTGATTGGAGGCTTGTTCGTCACCGAGGGCCTCGGTTTCCATGCCGTGGTCAAGTGGACAGGGATGCCGACCAGCTGGGAGCTGATGTTCGGCGGTCTTGCTTTGATCATCACGGTGGTTACCCATCCGGAGGGCGTGGCCAGCGTCGTCCAGCGCGCCGCCGGGGGGCTCGGACCGAAGCTGCCGCTACGCTCACGGCGCGTCGCGCCGGCCGCCGCGATACGCGTGGAGAAGACGTGACCGCGATCCTGCGGGCCGAGCAGATATCGGTGCACTACGGCGGCGTCCGCGCCGTCGAGGATGTCGACCTGCAGATCGAGGAGGGGCAGCTTGTCGGGCTGATCGGCCCCAATGGGGCCGGCAAGACCAGCTTCATCGACGCGCTCACCGGCTTCACCGCGGCGACTGGTCGGGTGGAGCTCGCGGGTGAGGACATCTCGGCTCTGTCTCCGGAGCGGCGTGCTCGCCACGGCCTCGCGCGCACGTGGCAGGCGGCGGAGCTGTTCGACGATCTCTCGGTGCGCGAGAACCTCAACGTCACCGCCGGCCGTCCCTCGGTCGGTCAGGCCATCAAGGAGATCCTCACCGGCCGTGCCGGCCGTCACCCGGTCGTCGATCGCACGCTCGAGTTACTCGATTTGGCCGGCGTCGCCGACGCGACCCCCGAGTCGCTCAGCCAGGGTCAGCGCAAGCTGGTCGGCGTCGCCCGCGCGCTGGCCGCGGGCCCACGGGCCGTCTGCCTCGACGAACCCGCGGCCGGTCTGGACAACTCCGAGAGCGCGCTCCTCGGCCGGCACCTGCGGGACATCGTCAGCCGCGGGATGGCGATGCTGCTCGTCGACCACGACATGGGGCTGGTGCTGAACGTCTGCGATCACGTCGTCGTCCTCGACTTCGGCCGGGTGATCGCCGCCGGCTCCCCGGACTCGCTGCGGCGCGATCCGCGGGTGGTGGAGGCGTACCTGGGCAAGGCGGCGGGTGCGGTGACCGGCTCCGAGCTTGCCCGCACGGAGGCGCCGTGAGCTCGGTCCTCCTCGCCGCCGAAGACCTCACCGCCGGCTACGACGGAGCGCCCGTGATCCGCGGCATCGGGCTGACCGTCCAATCGGGAGAGGTCGTCGCGCTGCTCGGCGCAAACGGCGCCGGCAAGACGACCACGCTCCGGGTGTTCTCCGGCCTGGTCCGTCCGATGGCGGGCAGCGTCAGCTTCGAGGACCAGGACATCGCCCGCACTCCGCCGCACAAGCTCACGCGCAGCGGCATCACCCACGTGCTGGAAGGACGCGGCATCTTCTTCGGCTTGACGGTGGCCGAGCACTTCCGGCTCGAGCGGCTCGACCCGCGCGTGGCCTACGAGTACTTCCCCGCGCTCGAGCGCCTGCGAGACCGCCGGGCCGGGCTGCTCTCGGGCGGCGAGCAGCAGATGCTGTCGGTCGCCCGAGCGCTGGCGCGACGGCCGCGGGTGCTGCTGCTCGACGAGCTGAGCCTCGGGCTTGCGCCGGTGATCGTCGAGCAACTGCTTCCCGTCGTCCGGCGCTTCGCCGACGAGAGCGGCGCCGGCGTGCTCCTGGTCGAGCAGCACATTCAGCTCGCGCTCGAGATCGCCGACCGCGGCTACGTGCTCTCGCACGGCGAGATCGTCCTGCACCGCCCGGTCGAGGCGCTCCGCCAGGACCGGGACCTGCTCGTCACGAGCTATCTCGGCGAGGCCAACACGCGCCCCGCGCCGGCGGCGGTGGAGTCCGGTTAGGTCCAAGTGAGAGAGGAGAACGACGATGGCAACCCTGAAGGAAGCGCCCCGCGAACATCCGGAATCCGGCTTCGAAGAGCGCTTCGTCGAGGCCGATGGGTTCACGATCCGGTACCTCACCGCCGGGAGCGGTGAGCCCGTGGTGTATCTGCACGGCGGCGGCGGCCTGCACATCTCTCCCGTCCACCGGCTCCTGGCCGAGCGTTTCCAAGTGGTTGCCTTCGAAATCCCCGGGTTCGGGAGCTCGCCCGAGAACACCCGCAGCCAGTCACTGGACGACCTCGCGGCGACGATGGCCGCCGCGGTCGCGGCCACCGGCCTGCAGGAGTGCACGCTGTACGGGACCTCGTTCGGAGCGGCCGTGGCCCTGCGGATAGCGCTCGGGAATCCGGAGCGCAGCCGGACCCTGATCATGGAGTCTCCGGCGGCGCTGCGGCCCGAAGGATGGACGCCCGGAGGCCTCTCGCCCGAAGAGCTCCGCACCGCGCTGTTCGCGAATCCGGAGAGCGCGCCGGCGCCCGCGCCGCCCGAGGTGATCGCCAAGCAGCTGCGGCTGCTCGGCCGCCTCTCCGGCCCGAATCAGGATCCGGAGCTGATCGAGCGGATGCGCACGCTGAGCCTTCCCGTGCTGGTCCTGTTCGGTACCCGCGACGGGCTGATCCCGCCGTCGATGGCTCCCCGCTACAAGCAGCTGCTGCTCAACGGCTACATCGTCTACATCTATGAGGCGGCGCACGAGATGCAGTTCGACCGCCCGGAAGCTGTCGCCGAGGTGGTGAGCGATTTCGCCGAACGACAGGAGGCGTTCCTCGTCAATGCGATGAGCGCCCTCCTGAACCCCTAGCCGGCCTGGAACCAAGGAGAGAGGTTGTGAAGTTCTCGATCTTCAACCCCATGAAGTACCAGGGCAAGGGACTGCCCTACGGCTGGCCGACGCCCGCCCGCTGCTGGGATCCCGCGGTGGGAGCCGCGTCGATGGACCAGGGCTTCGAGCTCTTCGACGTGGCGGTCGCGCACGGCTTCGACTGGCTCACGGTGGCCGAGCACCACTACTCGCAGGCCCAGCTCGCGCCAAGCTCGGTCGTCATGGCCGCCGCGATCAGCCAGCGCTACCGCGACGTCAAGGTCGCCGTGCTGGGGCCGGTGCTGCCGCTCACCAACCCGGTGCGCACCGCCGAGGAGCTCTCCATTCTCGACGCGGTGTCAGGCGGCCGATCGGTCGTCGGCTTTTTGCGCGGGATACCCAACGAGTTCCTCACCTACGGAACCAACCCGAGCGAGAGCCGGGCGATGTACGAAGAAGGCCTGGAGCTCGTGCTGCGCGCGTGGAGCGAGCCGGAGCCGTTCGGCTGGCAGGGGCGGTTCTACCGCTACCGCACGGTGTCGGTGTGGCCGCAGCCGATCCAGAAGCCGAGGCCGCCGATGATGCTCGCCGGGACGAGTCCGGAGTCGGCACGCTTCGCGGCGCGCCAGCGTGCCATCTGTGGCCTGTCCTTCCTCAACACCCCAGACCGGGCGGCTGAGCTCGCGGGCCTGTACCGCGAAGAGGCAGCGGCTCACGGCTGGGAGCCGACGAAGGACGACATCTTGTTCCGCGCGAGGGTCTACGTTGCCGAGAGTGACGATCAAGCCGAGGCCGAGGCGCGAGAGTACGAGGTCGGCGATGTCCTTGGCCCGCTCGTGCCGCCGCCGGAGAAGCAGGCCGCCAACCAGAAGATCCTGGGAGCCGTGTTCGGGCCGTCGGGGTTCAGCCATCGCCCGCCGGGTCCGGGGTCGCTCCCGGAGTACTACGGCAGCGCGGAGACCGTGGCTCGTCAGATGCGCGAACAGGCGGAGTCGATCGGCTACGGCATCGCGGATCTGATCTTCACGGCCGACCGGCTTCCGCACGAGAAGGCGCTCCGCTCGCTCGAGCTGTTCGGCCGCGAGGTGGTGCCGCTGCTCAGGGAGATCTGAGGCAGTTGGCTCGCACGCTGTTCATCACCGGCGGGACGAGCGGGATCGGCGCCGCCACCGCCCGTGCCGCCGCGGCAGCCGGATACCACGTGTATGTGACCGGACGCGACCGCGGCCGACTCGAGGATTTCCTGTCCTCCGACCAGACCGGCCGGATTGGCGGGAGCACCGCCGACGTGACCGATTGGGAGTCGGTCCAGGCCGCGGTGACCGAGGCGGTGGGGACGCTGGAGGGACTCGACGTCGTGTTCGCCAACGCGGGGATCGGTGCCGGCGGCGATCTGCTGAGCGGCGATCCGGCTCGCTGGGCGGAGATGGTGATGACGAACGTCTACGGGGTGGCGCTTACCGTCAAGGCGACGCTCCCGGCCCTGATCGAGCGCCGCGGCCGGCTCGTCATGACCGGAAGCGTCACCGGCCGCAAAGCGATGCCCGGCAGCCTGTACGGAGCCACCAAGTGGGCGGTCACCGCGCTCGGAGAGAGCGTCCGCCAGCAGGTGCGCGAGCAGGGCGTGGGGGTGACGGTGATCGAGCCGGGGATCGTCGACACCCGCTTTTGGCCGAGCCGTGAGGCGTGGCCGCACCCCGAGGGGCTGACGGCTGAGGACGTGGCGTCCACTGTGCTGTGGGCGGTCGAGCAACCCGAGCACGTCGACGTCAACGAACTGCTCGTTCGTGTCAAGGGCCAGCCCGGCTGACATGAGGCTCCGCTCGATCCTCGTCGTGCCGGGAAACCGGCCCGAGCGAATCGCCAAGGTCGCGCGCTACAGTCCCGACGCGCTATCGCTCGACCTCGAGGACTCGGTGCCGCCGGCCGAGCACGCCGCCGCTCGGGATCACATCGCCGCCTTCCTCGACGGGATGCCGTCCCTCCCGGTGTTCGTACGGCCGGTGGCGGTCGGGCGGGCCGAGTTCGACGGGGACCTCGACGCAGCGGTCCGACCGGGGCTGACCGGCCTGATCCTGCCGCAGGTCGAGCGGCCCGACGAGGTGCGCGAGGTCGGCCGGCGGCTGTCGGAGCTCGAGCGCGAGCGTGGGGTCAAGCCCGGGTCGGTCCGGCTGCTCCCAGCGGCCGAGTCGGCGGCCGCGGTCCGGCGCCTGTACGAGATCGTTACCGCCAGCGAGCGGGTGCTCGGCACGAACTTCAACGGCGCCGAGGGCGGCGACCTCTGCAACGATCTCGGCGCTACCTGGACGCTCGATGGGCCCGAGCTCCTGTACGTCCGCTCCAAGGTTCTGTTCACCGCCCGGGCGGCTGGGCTCGGGGTGATTCTCGACAGCGTGTTCGCCGACCTCGAGGACGAGCCGGGCTTCGAGCGCGACACGGCGCTCGGGCGGCGGCTCGGCTACACCGGCCGCACCGCGATTCACCCGCGTCAGATCCCGACGATCAACCGGTTGTATTCCCCCAGTCAGGCCGACGTCGAATCGGCGCGCGCACTCGTCGAGGCGTTTCGGGAAGCCGAGCGAAGTGGCGCCGGGGCGATTCGCCACCGGGGAAAGCTCGTCGACTACGCGATGGTGCGCCGCGCCGAGCGGCTGCTCGCGCAGGTCGCGTCGTGACGCTGCCGCTCGAGGGGATCCGCGTGCTCGATGCTGGCCAGGTGGTGGCGGGTCCGTTCGTCGCCCAGCTGCTTGCCGACTTCGGCGCCGAGGTGATCAAGGTCGAACAGCCGGGCCGCGGCGATCCGTACCGCTTCTACGGCCCGCGCAAGAACGGCGTCCCGCTCGGCTGGAAGGTGCTGGCTCGCAACAAGAAGTCGATCACGCTCGACCTCGGGCGCCAGCGCGGCCAGTCGCTCTTCCGATCCCTGGCGCAGCAGAGCGACGTCGTGATCCAGAGCTTTCGGCCGCCCACGCTCGAGCGCTACGGCCTGACTTATGAGCGGCTGGCCGCGGAGAACCCGCGGTTGGTCGTGGTGCTCGTGTCCGGCTTCGGCCAGACCGGCCCGTACCGGGAGCGTCCGGGGTTCGGCACGTTGGTCGAGGCCATGAGCGGCTACGCCGAGCTGACCGGGGAGCCCGACGGACCGCCGACGCTGCCGCAATTTGCCCTCGCCGACGGCGTCGCCGCACTGTACGGCGCGTTCGGCGTGATGAACGCGCTGTACTGGCGCGACGCGGGCGGAGGCGGCCTCGGTCAATGCATCGACCTCAGCCTCCTCGAGCCTCTGTTCTCGATCCTCGGGCCGCTGGCCACGCTTTACGACCAGCTCGGGATCCAGCTGCGACGGACCGGCTCGCGGATCTACGCCAACGCGCCCCGCAACGTGTATCCGACACGAGACGGACGGTGGATTGCCATCGCTGCCTCCACCGAGGCGATCGCCCGCCGCTGCTTCGCCGCGATCGGGCGTCCCGAGCTGTCCGAGGATCCCCGCTTCGCCACCGCGCAGGCGCGTGTCGAGAACGTGGAGGAAGTCGACGCGATCGTCGGCGAATGGCTCGCGCAGCGGACCCTGACCGAGGCTATGGAGGTGTTCGACCGGCATGCGGTCAGCGCCGCTCCGGTCATGGGGGTGGCTGACCTCGTGGCCGATCCGCACGTGCAGGCGCGCGAAATGATCCGGACCGTGGAGGACGCCGACCTCGGCCCGGTGCGGATGCAAGGCGTGCTGCCGCCCCTTTCGCTGACTCCGGGATCGATCCGCGGCACCGGGCCGCGGCTGGCCGAGCACAACGACGAGGTCTACGGCGGCCTCCTGGGCCTGAGCGATGCGGAGCGCACCGAACTGCGCGTGGAGGGAGTGATTTGACCGAGGCCCAGTACGACGTGGCGGTGGTCGGCGGGGGTCCGGTCGGCGTCGCCCTGCTCAACCTGCTGGGGGTCCACGGACTCAGCGCGGCCGGGTTCGAGCGCGAGGCGGTCGCCGGCCACTCGCCCCGCGCCGGCTCCTTCGACGGCGAAGTTATGAGGATCTTCCAGACCGCCGGTCTGGCCGACGCGATCGCGCCGACGGTCAAACCCGGCGTGGGGCTGCGGCTGGTCAACGAGGCGGGCACGACGCTGCTGTCCATGGACAACCGGGAACCCATCGGTCCCCAGGGCTGGGCGGTCTCCTATCGCATGTACCAGCCGACACTCGAGCGTGTACTGCGCGACGGGCTTGCCCGCTTTCCGGCCGTAGCCCTGCACGTCTCGACGCAGGTGACCGCCGTCGGCCAGGACGCGGATCTGGCCTGGCTCGATGTGCTGGACCTCGAGGCTGGCCGCTCCTGCCGCGTCACCGCGCGCTACGTCGTCGGCTGCGATGGCGCGTCGTCGACCGTGCGCACCATGATCGGCTCGCGGTTTCAGAGCCTGGCGCCCGATCAGCCCTACCTCGTCGTCGATGCCAAGCCCAAACGGGAACTCGATCTTCCGCCCGAGGGCATTCTCTTCTGCTGGCCGTCGCGCCCGCACTACTGGCGGGGCCTGGCCCCGTGGCTGCGCTGGGAGCTGAAGCTGATGCCGGGCGATGATCCCGCTGAGCTCACGAGCCCGGCCGCCGTCTACCGCCTGCTTCAGGACTGGGTGACGCCGGAGGATGCCGAGATCGAGCGGGCGGTGATCTACATCTTCCATTCGCTGCTGGCCGACCCCTGGCGTAGGGGGCGGGTGTTGCTGGCCGGCGATGCGGCGCACGTCCAGCCGCCGTTCATGGGTCAGGGCCTCTGCTCGGGGATGCGCGATGTGGCCAACCTGTCGTGGAAGCTCGCGCACGTGTGCCGCGGCGATGCCGACGATGACCTGCTCGATACCTACGAACTCGAACGCTCGTCCCACGCCCGCGCCTGGATCGAGGAGGCGACGCGGATCGGCGAGATCGTCACGGCCACCGATCCGGTCCGCGCCGCCGAACGCGATGCGCGGATCCTGGCCGGCTCACGAGAGCTCGCGCCGATCACTCCGCGGCTCGGGCCGGGGCTGCACGGCGACGCTCCCGAGCCGGCCGGGACGCTCTCGACCCAGCCGTTTCTGCCCGACGGCCGTCGCCTGGACGACCTGGTCGGGCCGCGCTTCCTGATTGCGCTCTCACCACGGCTTACCGGCTCGGTGCCCGCTCTGGCGAACACGACGGTCCTCAGTGAGCCGGCCGAGGCGATCGGCGGCTATCTGCGCCAGTACGGGTGCGAGGCGCTGATCGTGCGGCCCGACCGCTACCTGCTCGGGACGGCGCGGGACGAGGGTGATTTCCGCGCGCTGCTCGCTCGGCTGCCGTCGAACGCTCTACGCGCCAGCGTATGAGGGTCCTGATCGTCGGCGGCGGGCCCGCGGGGTTGACGCTCGCAATCGCGCTTTCCCGCCGCGGGCAGCATGCCGAGCTGGTCGAGCTGAATCCCGAGTGGACGGTGCTGGGCACCGGCCTCAGCCTGGGAGGTGCGCCCCTCCGTGCGCTCAGAGAGGTCGGGCTGGCCGAGCGCTGCGTCAGCGCCGGCTTCGGCTCGACGACGCTCACGATCGGCAACGCGCACGGCGAGGTGGAGAACGTGCTCGACCGTCCAAGACTGAATGGCCCCGACCTTCCCGCCGCGGTCGGGATCCTCCGTCCGGTCCTGCACCGCCTGCTCGCCGAGGAGGCGGTCCGGTCGGGCGTGCGCATTCGCTTGGGCGTCACGCTGACCGAGCTGATCCAGCGGCCGGAAACGGCGGAGGTGACACTCTCCGATGCGAGCCGTTCCACGTACGACCTGGTCGTGGGAGCGGATGGCCTTCGCTCCGCGGTCCGCGAGATTGTGATGCCTGACGCCCCGCGGCCGCGATTCACCGGACAGGCGGTGTGGCGGGCGATGCTGCGCCGTCCGCCGAACGTCTCTGGGCCGGCGATGTACTACGGCCCCCGGAACAAGGCCGGCCTGACTCCGGTGTCCGAGGACGAGATGTACATGTTCCTCGTCCAGAACGTCGCAGACGTTCGCCGGCCGCCGCGCGAGCGCCTCGCCGGGCTGCTCCGGGCCCAGCTGAGCGACTATCGAGGGCTGATCGGCGAGCTGCGCGAGCAGATCGTCGACAGCGAGCGGGTGGACTACCGGCCGCTGCACGCGCTGCTGCTCTCGCCCCCCTGGCATCGCGGACGTGTCGTGCTCACAGGCGACGCGGTACACGCCACGACGCCGCACCTCGCCGCGGGAGCGGGACTCGCGATCGAAGACGGCATCGTGCTGGCCGAGCTGCTCGGGGCGACGCGCTCGATCCCGGATGCGCTCTCTGAGTTCGTGGCCCGTCGCTACGAGCGGTGTCGCGCGATCGTCGAGAGCTCGTTGCAGCTCGGTGAGTGGGAGAAGCGACCGGCCGATCCGGAGGCCGATCCAGTCGGGCTCTCGCAGCGCGCTTGGGCGATCCTAGCCCAGCCGATCTGATCAGTAGCCCCGCTCGAGGTCGACTTCGTTTCGCAGCGCCTCGCCGCGGGCGTAGCAGTCGAGGTTCTCGAGGAACAATGCCGCGGCGCGCTCTGCCATTCGGGTGGTTGCCGCTCCGGATGAATGCGCGGTGATGATCGCGCCGCGCGCCGACCACAGCGGATGGTCGGGCGGCAGCGGCTCGTGCACGGTGACGTCGAGATACGCGCCGGCGATCTGCCCATCGTGAAGCGCCTCGGCCAGGGCAACCTCGTCGACCAGCGCGCCGCGTGCGATGTTGATCAGGTATGCGGAGGGGCGCATCGCCGCGAGTTCGGCCGCCCCGAGCATGCCCTGGGTCTGCGGCGTCGCCGCGGCTGCCAGGATCACCCAGTCAAACTCGCCCAACCGCGCCCGCCACTCGCCGGCGCCGATCACGCCCGCCTCGTCCCGCGGGTCGGTGCGCACGCCGGTCGCCGCGACATCGAACGCCCTCAGCCGCTCGCCGATCGCGCGACCGATCGCGCCGTATCCCACGATCAGGGCCCGGGACTCGAACAGCTCGGCGCGTCCCGGCGCCTGCACCCATTCATGGCGATCGTGGGCTCGCACCAGGGCCGGGAGGTTCTTGGCCGCCGACAGCACGCACATCACCGCGAACTCGCTAACCGGAATCGTGGGCAGGCCGGCGCCGCTGGTCAGCACGATGTCGCGCTCGCGCATCGCCGCGAGCGGCAGGAAGTCCACCCCCGCCGCCGTGGTGGCGACCCAGCGCAGCTGTTTACCGGCTTCGATCGCTGCCGCGATCTGCGCGCGCGACCAGAAGTGCACGTACAGCACCTCGCAGTCACGCGCCGCGTCGGCGGCGTCCGGCCCCGACTCGTACCAGACGATCGCCCCCGCGCTGCGTGTGGCTCCCTCGACATAAGGCCGGAGAAGCTCAGGAAGGGCGATTCTCACGTCGACCGCGCGGCAGCTCGCGCGTCGCCTTGGAACCGAGGCAGGCTAGATCGTCGCGTCGCGCTCATGCCTCCGGATCCTAACCTCCCGGTGCGTAAGAACCGGCGGCTCCACCGATCGCAGTTGGACGCACGGGCCCGAATCGGTCATGCGATTCCGACACACCGGGACCTGGGGTCCCGCCGACTCATGACGCGTGTCCACGCCCGGCCCCGGGAATCGCTGTACCAAGCCCACGGCGGAGACGCGCTGCACCTGCCCGCTGTCCTGGCGAGCGACTGCCGTTCCGTCAGGAGTTGCACAAGCAGGGGCCGGTTATATCTCACTGCTGCAAGGGACGATTTGGGGAAGCGCGGCGGCGGTCTCCGCGCCGACGCCCAATCAGTCTTGGAAATCGTCCGATTCGGAAGCCTCGAGCGCCACGAATCCGCGATCGTCGGCTACCGCATTGATGCGGAGGCGGCAATGCGCGTGCTTGCAGTCTGATTCGGTTACGGCAAATGGGCTCCGGCTGGTGAACTGTCGTTCGCCCACTGCGGAGCAGAAGTGACGGAGACCGCCTCTGCCGGATTAGTGGATTTCGTCCGGACGGGGAGCGGGGTCGGCGTCGGCGAGGGTGGCTGCTCGCCCACGCGGGCGAGAGCCAGGTGCGCTCGCAGGTCGTCGTGGATCAGGCCGGCAGCAAGCACACCGGCGACTCCCGCAACCGCAGCAAGCAGGGCCGTGGGGCCGATCGCTCACCGCGCCGGGTGGCCGGCGACGCGGTCGGTTGCGCAAGTGGCGAATCCGGGAGGCCGACCGGTAGGCACGGGACACCTCCTTCCGTGGAATCGTGTACTCAAGGCAACCATGACTGGCGCGTTCGGGCCCAGGATGGGACCGCGTCGTGAGGGTGGCCGAGAGGATCGCGGCGGCGGTTATCTGAGCAGTTCCGCGATCGTCGCGGCGGCGGCTGACGCCCCGTCGGTGCGGACGGCTCGGTAGTCGACGTCGCGGCCGATCTCCTGGGCGATCGCCTGTGCGATCGCCTCTGGCGGGGCGTCATCGAAGTCCATTCGCCTACCGGCGCGGTAGCGGTCTAACCGGTGGCGGACGTGGAAGTTCTGCTCGAAGTGGTGTTTGAGCGGGAAGTAGATAAACGGTCGCCGGTTGGCGGTCAGCTCCATCGCGGTCGTCAGGCCGCCCTGGACGATCGCGAGGTCGCAAGCGGCGAGGTGACGGTAGAGGTCGTGCACGTAGGCGCGGACCTCGAGCCCGTCGTGGGACGGCAGGGTTGCCGGATCGATCCGCGGTCCAGCGACAGCGATCATCCGCAGTTGGGGCACGAGTCGTCTCGCCTCCGGAAAGCTCGCGCTCACCCGCTTGAGTAGATCGGCGCCGACGCCGGAGCCGCCGACGGTCACGATGCAGACCTGCTCGTCGTGCCGATAGCCGAGCTCGGCCCGGAGCGCCTGCCGGTCAGTGAACGTGTTCGGGTCAAAGCCGGTTATGTACCCGGCGAAGCTGAAGTGCTGCTCGGTCCATTCCCGGATCGGGGGCAGGTCGGGACCAAACTGGTCGGGGACGATGTCGTCTGGATCGCCGACGAAGATGGCTCGGTCACGGATGCGCGGGTAGCGGGCGACGTGCTCGATCATCTCCGCGTTGTAGTCCGCGGTGAGAAATGCCTCCCGCCGTCCGCCTTCGGCCATCGGCAAGTAGCCCACGAAGTCGGTAAGCCAAACAAAGGGAGCTGTTTTCAGCTCTGGGTTCTCGTGTAGGTAGTAATCCAGCTCCCATGCCTCATCGCCGATCCACAGGTCGTACTGGCGATCGCCGACGACATCGTGGAACAGCATGAAGTTGGCGACCAGGATCTCGTCCATCCGCCGGAGCGCCTGAAAGCAGTGCAAGTCGTGCTCAGCGGACTCTGACTCGAAGTGAGCGGACTCGTTGGCTAGGTGGGCGCTCGCTGGGTGGATCCGCTCTCCACTCGCCTCGAGCACGGCGGTTACCGGGTGCTGAGCGAGCCAATCGATCTCCAAATCAGGATGAAGCTTGCGCAGTTCGTCGGCGATCGAGAGGTCGCGCCGGGCGTGGCCAAGACCGATTGGCGAGGAGATGTACAGGGCTCGCCTTCCGCGCGCCCGGGCGCGTGTCCAGGCCGACGTCGGAGTCTGTCGCGGGTCTATGAAGTCGCGAAGGAGGAGGTTTGTGATGACGGGGTCGCGTAGGTGTGGTGCGTGGCCGCTGCCCTCGAGTGTGATCAGACGCGCTTGCGGGATCGCCTCGGCCACTGCGGCGCCGCGCGCACGGCCGACGACCGCGTCCTCCGACCCCTGGATGACGAGCGTCGGACAGCGCACCTGCGCGCACAACCGCAGCGCGGTGTCGCGGTCATTGGGCCACTCCGCGTCCATCCCGCGCGTGATCGTTTGCGGGTCGGTCTGCAAGCCCCACCCAATCGCGTCCTCGATTTGCTTGGTGGAGTGCGGCTCCGTGAACGTCTCGGTGAAGAAGAACTCAAGAAATCCCGGCCAGTCACGAAGCCAATAGTGGCGATTCCACTTCGCCCAGCCCTCCAACGTCTGCGGCTCGTCGTCAAACGGGAACGGGCCCTCCTGTTCGGCAGGATCGTCGGTAAGCAGCAGATCGGGCGCGATCAAGACGAGGCCGGCGACCCGCTGCGGATGCTCGACAGCGAGCATCAGGTCGTCTCCGGCGCCGCACCACGACACGACGACCGCACGCTCAACGCCGGCCCTGTCCAGCACCGCGAGCGCGTCGCCCACAGCTCGGCGCCGGTCGTAGGCGCGCACCCCCCGGGAGCGGCTCGATCGCCCATTGCCGCGCCGATCGAACGTCACCACCCGGCCGTGGCGGGCGAAGTAGGGAACCTGGCACTTCCAAACCCGCGAGTGGACGATCTCCCAGGTAGGGAGGAGCAGGACGCTCGGTCCACCTTCGCCGTGAACCTCATAGAAGACACGTGCGCCATCGCGCTCGATGAAGCCGTCCTGGTCCGGGTAGCGCGCGCGGGTCTGCTCGCACCCAGTGGCGCCTGAACGCTCGCCGACCGATCTCACGGTCACCGTGCCCACACTCTCCTCCTCAGCTTGACCGGGCGAGCATACGTCCGCGATGGCCGCTCTCGCATCCAGGGGTACCCTAGTCGTGGCGAGCGAGCGCCCAACCCTCTCCCAAACGCAGCAGCTCGCGGAGCCTCGCTGAAGCCGTCGTGAGTTTGAGCAGCACCAGCCGGGCGTTGCCGCGGTTTCTACCGCCCGCGGGCTGAGCAATAGCGAGCGCTGGAAGCATCGGGAGCCGACGGGGTGCGGTACCAGACCTGCTTACCCAACAGCAGATGCATCTCCCCCCGGCTGAGCAAAGACGCGCATCGCGCGAGAAGCGCGCACGTGGGGGCTAGGGACGCCTGTCGCGGCGCCGGGCGACGGCTCAGTCGCGGGTCCCGCGCTTTGCGGGGAGCAGATCGTCGTTGGCAATGTGCCTGTCGGCAAGGGAAAGCACGACCGCGGGAAGGCGACTCGCGCGATCGTGCGTTGACCCGTTGAGCGCGCGCGGATCTGTCGCGACGATGCGGTCCCGTGAATGGGAGGGCGGTGCCATCGACGCTGAGGTTGCGATCGCCTGGATCTCCTGGGATGGCGCATTGGCCCGGGATCAGGATGGCGGTCCGGGAAGGCTGAGGAGTTGCACTACTGAGATGACAAGCAGCACCGAGGCAACACCGACCAGCCCGTAGCGCGCCGCGCGGACCGGGAAGCGGCTGCCGATGCCAACGAGGAAAAGGACGGCGGCCAAGAAGACGGTGAGCCGCACGTACTTGTCCGCCGTTCCCGCGGCTGACTCGCCTGCTTTGAAATACGCGTCGGCCTGCGCGCTGAGCGCCAGTCCCGCGTTCTGTTGTGGGATTCGGTACTGGGGCATGTATGACGGATCAGGCGGAGCGTGAGGGTTCTTCAGCGGGTGCAGCGCGAGCCACGCCTCGACCGCCGGGCGGTAGCCCGGGCGCATCCGATTGAGGTCCAGTTGGAAGAGCTTGGTGTTGCCCGTCGCGTAGGCCGTTTCGGCGGCGTTAAACGACACGGAGTCCTGCGTGCGGATCTGGTTGGCTTGGATCAGGGCGAGGCTCGATTTGGTCCGCGTCGAGGAGGCCTTCGCAAGCGAAAGCGAGGATTCCGTACCCCACTTGGCTGCCGAGTACCCCGACCAGGCGGCCAGCAGCGCCACGATCGACAGCAGCACCGCCTCAAAGATCGCGACCCAGCGGTCACGCTGAGCATGCTCGGCCGGCGCATGGTCCGCATGCTCCGCATGCTCCGTGTGCTCACGATGCTCGGCGATCTCCTTGCCAACCTCGCTAGCCGAGAGGCCCTCAGGCACAGAGATCCTCCCGTCCAGTCGCTGGCGGCTTGACTCGCGGGATCTGCTCGGCCGAGACCCGGCGACCTGTCCACACCCGGCCGACAGTCGCAGCCGCACCCCGCAGTCGCATCATCCCAAACGGATGACTAGGCCTTGTAGCCGTACGTTCAGACGCCCCGACCGTGTAACTCCCTGAAGCAATCGCCTCGCAAACACGAGATCCGGGCGATCTACCCCATAGCCCGCGCGAGGAAGAAAGCAGGTCTGGCCTCGCTGCCTTGGCGAGTCTTGCGTCTCGCCAAACTCAAGACGCATCGCGTCGTCGGCTGTCGGCCGCTGTTGTCGACCAGCGCGGAGCTCTGCTTTGGCATAAACGCGGGTACGACGTCCACGCCGACGGTACGGCTACGGGGCGCTTGCCGATCGTCTGACTCGAGCCGGTCAGCAAGCGGTCCGGCGCTGTCGCTCACCTAGACAGAGCAGGCGCCCGACCGAGCCCTCGAATCTCTTCCCGGTTGGACGAAAGGGAGGCGTCTCGCGCGAGCCACGGCGCGCTGCCCCCAAGCCTTCTGCGTTTCGTCGAGGCTGTTTCACAAAGGTGACGGACCGGAAATTGTTTGTGATCGAGCCCCAAGAGCGACGGTCCGCGTCGAGACAAATCAATCGCGCGGATCCCGCGGAGGCCCTCAGGAGCTCTCCTGACGCGCCCGTTTACACTGGCTCGCCAAGCCGTTGTTGCTTAGTACCAATGCCGTTGGTTTGTGAAACAGCCTCCGTCCGCTGCAGCAGCGAGGTCTCGGTGGGGCCGCATTCCCGCAACGCCTGGAACACCAGCAGAGCGTTTGGCCTCGGGCGACCGGCTCGGTTGTGAGTCGCCACAAGTCGAGGTTGCACGCGGGGAGCTGAGACACTCGGCGACTCTGACTGTGTATCGCAGCTTGCCGTCGGTGTAGAACATGACTGCTCCTAACTAGCGGATCCGTTGACAGCAAGTCGCTACCCCCCGGCGTCAGGCGCAGAACGTGCCCCGTCGCCCCGGTGACCAGCCTATGAGCCAGACCTCGTCGAGAGGTCCGGCTACGGACCGCGGACGTGGCACAGCGCCTTGTTCGGCATCCGCGGCCCGTGCCCGACTTCCGGCGCATTCCGCTTGCTCGCGCGAGTTCTTGGTTTGCAAGGCTGCCACGCTGGTCCGCGCAGCGACGCCGAGTGCTGTCAGGCCTGGGTCCTGACCCGCTGAGAGGTGTGGCGTGGTGGTGCGCGCCGTGAGGGCCGCCGTCACCGCCTGCGATCGACCGGCGGTCTGTCCTCCGACGTGTCTTTGAGCGCCGCGTCGAGGGTGGTGGCTGCGTTGATGACCGCGAGGTGGGTGAGTGCTTGGGGCAGGTTTCCGAGCAGGTCGCCGCTTGCTGGGTCGATTTCCTCGGTGAGCAGCCCGACGTCGTTGGCGTGGGCTACGAACTGGTGAAACAGCCGCTCGGCTTCGGGGGTGCGGCGTGCGTGGACGAGGGCTTCGACGAGCCAGCATGAGCAGGCCAAGAAGGCGCCTTCTTTGTTCTGCTGTCCGCTATAGCGGTACAGCAGCGCCTCCCCGGCGCCGAGCTCGGTCGTGAGCGCGTCGATCGTCGTGCTCAGCCGCCGATCCCCAGGGTTCGTGTAGCCGAAGCGGGCCATCAGCAGGACTGCCGCGTCGAGCTCGTCGCTGCCGGCGTAGAAGCTGTAGGACTGCTTGACCTCTGACCAGCAGCGCTTCTCGATCCAGGCGCGGATAGCCTCTCGCTCAGCGCGCCACCGCGGAGCGTGGGGGCTGGTGATCTGGCCGGCGTCGGAGAGGCGGATCGCCCGGTCCAGCGCCACCCAGCAGCCGAGCTTGGAGCTGGTGTACTGCTCAGGGGAGCCGAGCTCCCACAGTCCGGCATCGGGTGATCGCCAGATGTCGCACACGTGATCGACGATGTCGCTGAGCATCCCCGCGCTGGTCGATGAGAGGATCCCGCCGTGCGCGCAGTAGTGCTCGACGGCGTCAAGCAGGTGCCCGTAGGCTCCCAGCTGTGTCTGGCCGGCGGCGCGGTTGCCGACGTTGACCGGCAGCGAGTCCCGGTAGCCGGGGACGTTGTCGACCTCGGTCATCTCGCTCGACACGGGCTCGCCGCTGAGGGCGTAGAAGACGCGCAGGGTGGGCGCGTCGTGGCTCACCGCGTGAAGCAGCCAGGACAGTCCGGCGTGCAGCTCCTCCGAGAGTCCCAGGCGGCTCATGGCATCGAGCGCAAACGACGAGTCTCTGATCCATGCGTAGCGGTAGTCGAAGTTACGCTGTCCGCCGGGCTGCTCCGGTAGCGAGGTGGTCGCCGCGGCGGCGATCGCACCGGTGGCCTTCAGGGTCAGGGCCTTGAGCACCAGTGCGCTGCGCAGGACGAGGTCCTCCCAGCGTCCGTGATACGTGATGAGACGCGCCCAGTGGCGCCAGGTCTCGATCGTCCGCTCGACGCGACCGCGGATCTCCTCCGCTGAGGGCACGTGCACCGGCTCGGTCTCGGTGCCGATCACCGCGAGCAGACCCGGCTGGCCGCCTGTGAGCACCGCGCGTCCTGCGATCCGGTCGCTTGTGACCGCCGGCTCACCCAGTCCGTCACAGACGACCGCGAGCCGGTAGTCGCCCACCAGCAGCATCGGCGTCGCCTGCGAGACGTGGGCCCAGGGGCTCTTTCCCGCCGACAAGCAGTGCCCGGGACGAACCTCCCAGGCGACTGGGACCTCCCCATCTTCGACATCGACGATCCGGGCCAGCTCAGCCCAGGGCAGCGTTCCGAGCGCCCCGAAGGTCAGCGCGTCGGTGATGCGCAGGATCCCGTCTGCCGTGGTGAAGGTCGTCTCGAGCACCATCGTTTCGGGCAGGTAGCGGCGGGTGACCTCGTAAGGGACGCTTGGCGCAAGGTCGATCGAGCCGCCCCGAGCGGGATCCAGCAGCGCCGCACAGACCGGCGCGGAGTCCATCGCCGGCAGCGCCAGCCAATCGATCGCGCCGTCCTGCGCGACCAGGGCCGAGGCCCGAAGGTCTCCCAACAGCGCGTAAGCCTGCAGGGGGGCAAATCCGTTGGTGCGCGTGATCGTCACGATGAACAGCTACCCGCGACGCTGTCGGGCCCACCCGCTCTACGTGCGCCGGTACCCAGTCATACCGAACGGGCCCCGGCTGGATTCTCGGACCGGCTCGCGGGTATGGCTCCTGGGAACAGCAACCGTCGTTGGGTCCGCCTGAGCGACACCATAGACAGGACGGTGAAGGTCATGGCAGTAGCGAATGGACGCAAGGTCGCGGTGGTCACCGGGGGAACCGCCGGAGTGGGCCGCGCGACGGTACGGGAGTTCGCCCGGCACGGCTACGACGTCGCGGTGCTCGCCCGCGGCCAGGCCGGTCTTGACGGCGCGGTCGAGGACGTGCGGGGCGCGGGGGGTCACGCGATCGGAATCGTCACCGATGTCGCCGATCACGAAGCCGTGGAGTCCGCGGCGGAGCGGGTCGAGCGTGAGCTGGGCGAGATCGACGTCTGGGTTAACGTGGCGTTCGTCGGTGCGCTGGCGTTCTTCTGGGAGACGACCCCCGATGAGTACAAGGCGATGACCGACATCACCTACATGGGCCAGGTCAACGGCACCCGGGCGGCGCTGGCACGGATGCGGCCACGCAACCGCGGGGTGATCGTCAACGTTGGCTCGGCCATGTCGTACCGCTCGATTCCTCTTCAGTCCGCGTACTGCGGCGCCAAGCACGCCGTCAAGGGGTTCACCGAGTCGGTCATGACCGAGCTCATGCACGAGAAGAGCAAGGTGAAGATCTGCATGATCCAGCTGCCCGGGCTCAACACCCCGCAGTTCAGCTGGAACCTCAACAAGATGCCCAAGCACCCGATGCCCGTCGCGCCGATCTTTCAGCCCGAGCTGCCCGCCAAGGGGATCGTCTTCCTCGCCGAGCACCCGCGGCGCAACATGTGGATCGGCGTCTCCACCGCCTACACCATCCTCGGCGAGCGTCTCGCGCCGAAGCTCGCCGACCTCTACCTGGCTCGCACCGGCGTCAGCGGCCAGCAGACCGACAAGGACCTACCCCGCCTCGGTTCGAACGTCGGACAGCCTCGTGACACGGACGCCGATCAGGGTGCCCACGGCCCGTTTGACGAGAAGGCGTACTCGAAGGACCCCGTCACCTGGCTCTCGATGCACCGCCGGACCGTCCTCTCCGGCATCGGCGCGACCGCACTCGCTGGCGCCATCGCCGCCCGCAATCGCAGCTGAGGCCCGACTTGAGCCCGGGGAACGCCAACAGGAACGGGGCCAGCGAGCGGCCGACCGCTCAGATCTTCCTGAGGCCACTCGGTTCGCCGCTGACTCTTGGGATGTCGGGACTGGCGATCGCGTCGCTCGTGCAAAGCGGCGTCGAACTGCACTGGACGCCGTCTGACCAAACATTCCAAGCCGGCCTGATTCTCATCGCCGTGCCGTTCGTGCTACAGCTACTCGCCTGCATCTTCAGCTACCAGGCCCGCGACGGAGCGACCGGCGCCGCAGTCGGCGTTCTGGCCACCAGCTGGCTGGCGATCGGCCTGATCCACATCGCCGCTAAGCCCGGAGCCACGAGCGGGACACTGGGACTGCTGCTGGTCGGCGCCGGCGGCGTCCTCGGCGTGTCAGCGTCAGCCATCGCGGCGACCAAGCCGTTGCCCGGCGCGATCTTCGCCGCGGCGGCACTGCGGTTCGCGACCGCGGGGATCTACCAGCTCAGCGCGGTCGCGTTCTGGGGGCACGCTGCCGGACTGCTGGGCCTGCTGGTGACCGCGCTTGCCGTCTACGCCACGCTGGCCTTCGAGCTCGAGGGCCAAAGCGAGCGGGCCGTGCTGCCCACCTTCCGCCGCGGACGAGCCGCCGCGGCGATACGCGACGGTGCTGGCAGCGACCGCGACCGCCTCGTCACCGAGCCCGGCGTGCGCGAAACGACATGACCAACCACCCGTCCACCCGCCACACACGAAGCCTCGAGCGTGCGCCAGCCTCACCGCAATCGAGCCATGAGCGCTCATAGCCGGTACTCCGTAGCGATAATCGGCGCGCGCACCCTGGTAGGGATCGCGCTGCTGACGCGCCCTCGCACACTGCTCACGGCCCTCTCTGGTCAACCAGCCAATGAGAACGTCGCGATCTACGCGCAGATTCTCGGAGCCCGCCACCTCGTCGAGGCAGCGATCCTGTGGCGGTGGACCACACCCACCGTCGTGCGCAGCGGGGCCGCGGTCGACGCGATCCACACCGCCAGCGCCCTCGCGCTGGTCAAAACCCGGCACGACACTCGCCTCGCGACCTTGAACGTCGCCTCCGCCAGCACGTTTGCGCTTCTCGGGGCCACGCTCGCACGCCGGATCGGCTGATCGGTCCCCCGCCGCGCGCGTGCCGGCGACGACATCGAGACCGGCCCCGCACCAGACGGGCTCTCACCTATGCGATCCGGGCGGAACCGAGCCGGTCGCCCGAGGCACAACGCCCGGCCGTTGTTCCGCCAGGCGTTGCGGGAACGCGCCCCGGCCAGACCTCGCTGCTCGTGCGGCGAAATCCACTACTTCCAAGAGCCGATCCGTCGACAGTCCCGCTTCGCCACCGAGCGGCAGTCGGATTCGAGCCGCGTGCTTGCCGAAGGATCGCCGAGATGCAAGCACGAGCGCTCCCGCTCCGGCGGCAATGCGGTCGTGGTGATTCCGGCTTCCGGATCGGACGATTTCCAGAAGTGGTCCTGCGTGGTGCTCTCGTGGCTGCTCATTAGAAAGGCGGAGCGGAAGTCGACCGGCGCGGACCGCAGTGCTAGCTCATCGCGCCGTTCGCCGTGCCTCTGCAAACGAAGGGCCGCTTCCGTTAAGGACGAAACGGAGCAGCGCTTATCGCGGCAGCGATGAGATGACCGCTTCGCCTCGCCGAGCAGCAGCCACTTGATCGAGATCGCGGCGGCCGTCGGTACGGTCTCTGCCTACGCACGAGTGTGACCCCGTTTGCTCGGAATCGGGATTCAGCAAACTCGGTGCCCTGTCGTGATCGCGCACATCCAGGCCGGTTGGTCCCTGGGGGCGCCACGACTGCTTCGGCTCTCGCGGCTGGTCCGGGCTCGCTATGCCTATGCCACGAACGCAGTCACCAGCTCGCGCTCGACGAGCGGCCAGGAGCGAGCCGGCTTGGCGCCGGTGAGCAACAGCAATGTCCTCGCCGAGATGGGGGTTGAGAGGCTCGTCCAGCCCGGGGGTCGGCGATGGCTGCCGAGATTCGCGGGGCGCGGTCGCGCTTCCAACGTTGCCTCCGGCAGGTTACGCCCGTCGTGACGCGGGCATCCAAGCCCGCGTCCCGACGAGGCGTGTTGGCTGGGTAGGCGGAGGGGACTCGCACGATCTAGATCGAGCTCTCCTTCATGCGTCGTCCGAGCCGTCGCCCGCGGCTCACGGCAACACCTAGAAGGGGTCAACAAGGAGGGCGCCGGCCGCGACCCCGTTCCGGCCCGCCGGCGCGTGGGTTGCGTGCGCAAGCGCTTCCATAGCGCTTCCATAGAAGCTGGCGGGCGTCCGTTGACGAGGCGCGCCGAGAGGCCCGTACGGACGGGCGATTCGAGGGATACCCCCAGCCGGATTCGAACCGGCGATCTCCTGCGTGAAAGGCAGGCGTCCTAACCGCTAGACCATGGGGGCGTCGGTCTTGGCCCATTGTATGAGCCGCTCCTCGCCGGATACCGGCGGTGGCGACCGGGCGCCGCGCCGCCGCGGGCGCTACTCGCGCGTAATCCCCCGCGGAGCGGGTAGTTCCGCAGGAACTGAATAGGCAAGAAGAGCCCCCGGCGGCGGATCGGATTGTGGAGCGACCGGGGGCGAAAGGAAACGATGCACCCACTCCTCTTCGTCAACTGGGCTTCGGTAAGCAGGATGTTCCGCGGCCTGATGTGGCTGGTCGCGATCGTCCTGGTCGGCGTGATTGTGGTTCACCTCGTGCCCGCCAGGCCGGCGGTGCACCACACGGCCCGACTGCTGCGCTGAGGTCGCGCCGGCGCGCAGCCGGCTCTCGATGTCCGGGCACCTCCGTCAACCAAGTGAAATGAGCGCGATCCCAGCCACCACGGCGATCGCGCCGGCGCACCGCTGAAAGCCGACCTTCTCGCGTCCGCTCAGCGCCAGGAACGCGGTGGCCATCACCACGCTCGACTCGCGCACCGCGGCGACCGACGCCGCCGGCGCCAGCCGTAGCGCGGCCAGCGTCAGCGCGTAGGCGCCGAAGAACCCGACGCCCGACAGCAGCGTCCGGCCGTTCACGGCGGCGCGCAGCGCCGGACCGCGTTGCGCACGCCAGACGCCGAGGACGTAAAAGACCGCGGTCAAGCCGAACACCAGCTCCAGATACGAGAGCGGCCCGGCGTGCGTGATCCCGTGCTTGTCGACCAGCGTGTACCCGGCGATGCACGCGCCCACGGACAGCGCCAGACCGAGATCGTGCGCCCGCCCGGATGCGTTCAGACCGCGGACAAGCACGATCCCAAGCGCCACGATCACCACGCCGAGCGCGGCCGCCACCGAGACGCGAACACCCAAGGCCACTACGCCGGCGACCAGGACGAGGACGGGCGCCGACCCGCGCGCGATCGGATAGATGAAGCTCATCGCGGCGACCGAGTAGGCGGTCGCGAGCAGCGCCAGATAGAGCAGCTCGAGTGCGCTCGAACCCAGGATGTACGGCACCGCCCCGGAATCGAGACGCCAGGTGAGCACCGCGACCGGGGCGAACACCAGCGTCCCGAACATGATCGCGACCGCGCTCGCCGAGTGCGTGTCCTCCTGGCCCGAGAGCAGCAGGTTCCACGCCGCGTGAACCGCGGCGGCGGCGAGCGCGAGCAGCAGAGCTGAGAGCGGCATCACGCCGTTATAGAGTCGGGGGCTGACATGGGCGTCCTCGACACCCTCGACGCCGACGAGCTCAAGCTTGCTCCGGAGGCTCCGGCGCCGACGACGGTCGGCGCGATGAAGGCGACGCTGACCGACGAGCGCTTCTCCGATCCCAACTGGATCTTCGAGCGCAAGCTCGACGGGATCCGGTGCATCGCCATCCGCACGGGCAAGACCGTGACGCTGCTATCGCGCAACGACATCTCCCAGAACAGCCGCTATCCGGAACTCGTCGAGGCGCTCGAGAAGGAGCAGTGCGACCAGTTCGTGATCGACGGCGAAGTGGTCGCGTTCGACGGATCGAAGACGAGCTTCGCCCGGCTCGCCCAGCGCGGACACCATTACGTCCCGGTCTTCTATTACGTGTTCGACATCCTGTGGCTCGACGGTCACGACGTCAGAAGCCTCCCGCTCCGGACCAGGAAGCGACTGCTCAAACAAGCACTCAACTTCCACGGGAACGTCCGCTGGACCGCCTACCGCAACCGCGACGGGGCGGAGTACTTCAAGGAGGCGTGCCGCAAAGGCTGGGAGGGCCTCGTCGCCAAACGCGCGGACAGCCCGTACGTCCCCACCCGCTCGCGCGACTGGCTGAAGTTCAAGTGCGAGCACGGGCAGGAGTTCGTGGTCGGCGGCTTCACCGAGCCGCGGGGGTCGCGCGTTGAGTTCGGCGCGCTGTTGCTCGGCTACTACCGGGACAAACAGCTCGAGTACGCGGGCAAGGTCGGGACCGGGTTCGACACCGAGACGCTGCATGACCTCGGCGCCCAGCTCAGAGCGCTCAAGCGCGCCGATCCGCCATTCGCCGAACCAACGACGATCAAAGAGCGCGACGTCACCTGGGTCGAGCCGAAGCTCGTGGCCGAGGTCGGGTTCACCGAGTGGACTCGCGACGGTCGCCTGCGCCACCCCCGCTTCCTCGGTCTGCGCGACGACAAGGCCGCCTCGGAGGTGGTCCGCGAGGGATGACATGACTTGTCCGCGAGGGATGACGTGACCACAGAGCTAAAGGTCGGCCGTCGCGACGTGAAAATCACGCACGAGGACAAGATCATGTTCCCGGAGGCCCGGCTGACCAAGCTCGACGTCGCCCGCCACTACGAGCGCGCCGCGCCACGAATGCTGCCCTACGTCCGCGACCGCCCGCTCGCGCTGCAGGCGTTTCCCGAGGGGATCGAGTGCGACGGCTTCTTCATGAAGGCGGTCCCGCGTTACTTCCCCGATTGGATCAAGCGCACGACCGTGCCCAAGAAGGGCGGCACGATCACCCACGCCCTCGCCCAGGACGCCGCGACGCTCGTGTACCTCGCGGGCCAGAACGTGGTCACGGTGCACACCTGGCTGTCGCGCGCCGACAAGCCGCATCAGCCCGATCGCCTCACCCTCGACTTCGACCCGTCCGGAGGCGGCTTCGACGAAGTGAGAGCCGCAGCACGCGCGGCCGGCGACCGCCTCCGCGATCTGGGACTAACGCCCTATGCGATGACCACGGGGTCGCGCGGCGTCCACGTGGTGTGTCCGCTCCGCCGGGGACCCGACTTCTCCGTGGTCCACGGTTTTGCGCGCGCGCTCGCCGAACAGATGGTCGCCGACGACCCGCGCTACCTGACGCTCGAGTGGCACAAGACCGATCGCGGCAAGCGCATCTACGTCGACGTCAACCGGATCGCGTACGCGCAGCACGCGGTGGCGCCCTACAGCATTCGACCCCGCCCCACCGCGCCGGTGGCGGTACCGCTGCACTGGGACGAGCTATCCGACAAGAAGCTCCGCCCGGACGGCTGGACGGTCAAGAAGATCGGCGAGCGCCTCGATGCCGCCGACCCGTGGGACGGCATGCGCCGTCACGCGCGCGCCCTCCCGAAGAAGCTCTAACGACCGCCTCAGGCGCCGCGGCGCCGATTCCGCCGGCGGCGCTTGCCCGTGACCTGCCACGGTCCGGGCACGAAGTCGAGCACCAGGTTCACGGCCCAGACGATCAGCGTGGCCTCCACCAGAGCCCAGAAGCCGTGGATGTGGAAGCCGCTCACGATCGCCTTGGTGATCACGAGCATCAGCATCGACACGAAGAACCAGGCGATCCCGAGCGTCAGGATCGCGAGCGGCAGCGTGACCAGCCTGAGCAGCGGCTTGAGCACGGTGTTCAGCACTCCGAACACCGCCGCCGCCTCGAGCAAAGCCGCTGCGCCCGAGGTGGTCACGCCCGACAGCAGGGCCGTGACGATCAGCAGGATGAGCGCGTTCGTGAGCCACGAGATCCCAAGCCGCACCAGGAGCGGCAGATCGGAACGATCCGGCTTGGCCTCGTAACGCGTCGCCGTCACACGTTCAGCGTAGCTCAGCCGAGCGTCAGCGCTCCATGGGCGTAGTCGATTCCGATCGAACCGAAGTGCGAGAGCACATCGGAGCCGAGCAGACCGAATGGCTTGCCCTGGGACCCGGCGATCGCCGAGCTCGTGGCGACGATCGAGGGAAGCGCTTGGCCGCCGATGCTCCAGTTCGACAGGCGGACCTTGCTCGCGCCCTCCGAGCAGCCGACGCCGGTGACCTTGATCGGCTTGCCGACCGTCTTCAGATGAAGCTTCTTGGCGAGGGCGTCGTCGACCAGGGTCTTGGAAGAACCGGTGTCGATCAGGAACGGGTAGGCGTGGCCGTGAATGACCACCCGGGCCAGTGCCAACGTCTCGCCGTCCTTGGCCTTGAGGATCACGATCGGGATCGACGCCTGAGCGGCGTGCCCGCCCACGGACGCCTCGCCCCACCCCACAAAAGCCACCAGCAGTAACGAACCCACGAGGCCTGCGACAAGAACGAGACGGCGCACGATTCCTCCCTTGGTTGACCGGAGTGTGAGCCGTCGAGCCTAGTCGCTGGCCGGCGCGCAGGCGGGTTTCACGGGCTGGACGCCGCCCTCTGGCTATTCCCCGACCCGCTCCCACCCTGCGGGTTCCCGCTGGTCGCCTGCATCACCGCGGCGCGCGTCACACCGCCGTTCGACGCCGGAACGCAGGCGAGCGCTGCGGTGCGGAAGCTCGGCGCCTGCAGGTCGATCCCGTCGGCCTGGACCTCCTGGAGCGACAGCTCGCCCTGGGAGTTCGGATCCGGGAACCGGGTGATGCCGTGGCTGCGCAGACAGCGCGCGAACGACACCAGGTCCTGCGCGTGCCGACGCTGGTCCGCGGCCTGCTGGGCGAGGTCCGACTTCGACGGAGCGGGGAGAATGCCGCGACAAGCCTGCTGCGCCGCGTTGTACTGCGGCGAGTTCCTCGGGCCGATGGCTTTGATCGCCACCTGGGTGCCGCCGGCGGTGTGCGTGACCTTCGGGTCGGGGAAGTTCGCGACGCCGTGTTCGCGCATGCACGCGGAGTACTTGTAGGCGCTCGTGGCGATGTCCCCGGGCCCCTGCCGCTGGGCGCCCGAGGTCGTGGTGGTGGGCGAGGCGCCGCCGCACCCGGCGGCGAGCAGCGCGACACCCCCGAGCGCTGCGGTCAATGGGATTATTCGACGGACGGAATGCATGATCTGTGACCTCCTCGAAACCGCATGAAGCGTGGCGCGATCGTTGTACCTCTCCGGTGGTGACAGCTCGGTCACGGGGGCTGTGACCTCGTTGTCACCGAGATCGGTCATGCTTTGGCCGCGGGCTCAAGGGATAGAGATGCGGGTTCTGGTTGCTGAAGATCACGGGCGGCTCGCCACCGCCATCGCCGAGGGTCTCCGCCGGGAGGGCATCGCGGTCGACATCGCGTTCGACGGCGCCGACGCGCTCCGCCATGTGGCAGTCCACCGCTATGACGTCGTGCTGCTCGACCGCGATCTCCCCCAGGTGCACGGCGACGAGGTGTGCCGACGGCTCCGCGAGGACCGGAGCAACACCCGCGTCCTGATGCTGACCGCGGCGAGCACGATTCGCGACCGCGTCGAGGGCCTCGGGATCGGCGCCGACGACTACCTGCCCAAGCCGTTCGACTTCGAGGAGCTGGTCGCCCGCGTCAGGGCGCTCGCGCGGCGCTCGACGCCGGCGCTGCCGCCCACCCTGTCCCACGGCGACCTGACTCTCGACCCCGCGCGGCGAACCGCAACGCGCGGCGATGTTCCGCTCGCGCTCAGCCCGAAGGAATTCGCCGTGCTCGAGTACCTGCTCGGCGCCGAGGGGCGCGTCGTGTCCGCCGAGGAGCTGCTCGAGGGCGTGTGGGACGAGGCGGCCAACCCGTTCACGAACACGGTCAAGACCACGATCGGCCGGCTACGGGCGAAGCTGGGCGAGCCGGCGATGATCGAAACCGTCCGCGAGGGCGGCTACCGGATCTGAACGCACGTGCGACCGTCAGCACGCCCGCTCGCGCCCACCGCGTGGTTGAAGCTGCCGACCAGGACGGCCCGCATGCGGTTGACGCTGCTCTACGCCGGACTGTTCCTGCTGCTCGGGACCGCGCTGCTGGCGGTCATCTACGTGCTCGTGGCGCGCGGCACCACGATCCAGGTCTCGCAGGCCGTGCCCGCTCCGTCACAAGCCATCCGTCAGCTGAGAGGGCAGCCCGGGGGTGTCGGGGCCGCCGCCGGACCCGTGCGCGCCGTGGTCGTCCAGCAGCACAACGCCGACCTCGCGCGGCTGCTGACGATCTCGTGGGTCGTGCTCGCCGTCACGACGGCGGGCGCCGCCGTCCTCGGTTGGTTCGCCGCCGGCCGCGTCCTCCGACCGCTGCGCGAGATCACCTCGACCGCGCAGACGATCTCCGCCGGCAACCTGAACGAGCGCCTCGCGTTGAAGGGTCCTAACGACGAGTTCAAGCGCCTCGGCGACACGCTCGACGACCTGCTCGCCCGTCTCGAGGGGTCGTTCGAATCGCAGCGCCGGTTCGTGGCGAACGCGTCGCACGAACTCCGGACGCCGCTCACGCTCGAGCGCACGCTGCTCCAGGTGGCGCTCGCCGATCCGAACGCGAACGAGCAGACGCTCAGGGCCACCTGCGAGGAGCTGCTGACCTCCCAGGCCGAGCAGGAACGGCTGCTCGAGGCGCTGCTCACGCTCACGAGCAGTGAGCGCGGACTCGACCGCCGCGAACCCGTCGACATCGCAGCGCAGGCCCAAGCCGCGATCCGGCAGGTCGACGCGAGGGCCGAGCGGCACGAGCTCGCCCTCGAGGCCACGCTCGCCCCGGCGACGACGGCAGGTGACGCGGCGCTGATCCGGCGCCTGATCGCGAATCTGATCGACAACGCGGTCGATCACAACATCGACGGCGGCCGGGTCGAGATCCGGACCGAGGGCGCCAACGGGTATGCGCTCGTGGTCGTGGCCAACACCGGGCTTGAGGTCCCCGCCGATCAGGTCGACCGGCTGTTCGAGCCCTTCCAGCGCCTGGGTGGAACGCGCTCAGCCGACGACGGCCATCACGGGCTCGGCCTGTCGATCGTCCGGGCGATCGCGGTGGCGCACAACGCCGAGCTCACCGCGACGGCGCAGGCGGGCGGCGGGCTGTCCGTCACCGTCCGGTTCCCTCGCAGGCCCGAGAGCTAAGGAGCGGCGACGAGCGTCGTCGTCAGTGCCGGCCCGCCGGCGAGCGTCTGGTACACGACGCAGTAACGCTCGGTCAGCCTCTTCAGCGTCGCGAGCTGCTCCTCGTCGGCGTCGGTCTCGAGCTCGAACGACAGCCGGATCGCGCTGAACCCGACCGGTGCCTCGCGATCGACGCCGAGCGTCCCGCGGAAGTCCAGATCGCCCTCGGCATGCACCCGGCCCTCGGGCACCGAGATCCCCAGCGACGTCGCGACCGCACGCAGCGTGACCCCGGCGCACGCCACCAGGGCCTCGAGCAGCATGTCGCCCGAGCACAGCAACGAGCCGTCGCCGCCGGTCGCCGGGTGAAGCCCGGCCTCGGCAAGCGCCCGCCCGGTCTGGACCGAGCACGCCACGCCCGCGCCGAGCTCGCCGGACGCCGCCAGCGTCACCAGCGCCGCCTCTGGCTCATCCCGATAGCGCTCCTTGAGCGGCGCCTGCAGCGCCCGCAGCTGATCGCGATCCACAACGAAGACGTTAGACGGTCGGCCCCGGAGCCGCGGGCGCGGTCGGAACCGTCGGAACCGTCGGAACCGTGGGAACAGCAGGCGGCGTTCCGTTGTCGCCAGGGTCGTCGGGCGCCCGGATCCACTCGACGATGTGCCCTCCGGCGATCACGAAGTTTGTACGGGCGGTCTGGCCCGCTCCCGTGCCGCAGGCACTCCCTCCCGACCCGGGCCGACCGGTGAGGCGAAACAGCGCGTTTACGTACCGGCCGCGCTGGTCGGCCGACAGGAGCAGCGCGCCACACGGGAGCGACGCGTTGGCCTGCACCGCCTCGGCCGCCGTTCCGATCGGGATCACGAGCGCGCTGCCGCTGGCGTCGGTGCCGTTGATCATCACGCTCGGGACCGCGAAGAATCGGGCGGCGCCGGCGACGTCTCCGCGCCGCAGGGCGTCGGACCACGCCCTGATGACCGCCACGTCGCCACCTCGGGGCCGGATCCCGGTTGGTGCGGGCGTTGGAACCTCCGCTTGACCAGCGCCATTCTCCGGGAGCGCCGGGAGCGAGGGGTGCGGTGTCCGCTGGGCGTGGCGCGCCGTGACGCTCGAGCTCCCGAGGACAGTGGTGGTCGCGCCACAGCCGGCCACAGCTGCCATCGCCATGGCGACGGCGATCGGAGCCAAGTGCCCGCGGGCGCTCACATGACAATCGTAGGCCCCGCGGCGTTCCGGCTTCGACGGGTCTAATCCTCTTCGGGGTGCTCGAGGCTCGTCTCGCCCGGCGAACTGCTCGCGAACGACGACTCGAGCGGCCCCTGGTTCTGCTCGATCGCGCGCGCCAACCGCTCGAGCGCGTCGGTAACGTCATCCCGATCGGGCTTGCGCTCGAGCGCGAGCCGGATCCCGGCGATCTCGCGCGCCAGGTAGTCCGTCGACGCGGCCGAACGAGCGTTGATCTCCCGGTCGCGTTCGACCTCGCCCCGGTCCCGGTCCGCCTGGCGGTTCTGCGCGAGCAGGATCAGCGGCGCCGCGTACGCGGCCTGGGTCGAGAAAGCGAGGTTGAGCAGGATGAACGGGTAGGGATCCCACGCGTTCGTGACCGCGATCCCGTTGAGGATGATCCACAGCACCACGAAGATCGTCTGGGCGGCCAGATACCGGCCGGTCCCGAGCAAGCGGGCCATCCTCTCCGCGAACCGGGCGAACGCGTCCGGGTCATACGACGGGCCGCCGGGGGTTCCGCGAGGAGTGCTGAGGTCGTCGTTGCGCGCCATCAGCGACTCGCGCGCGCAACGCGCCAATCGGCGGGAAGCATACGGTCGAGCACGTCGTCGATCGTAACCGCGCCAACGAGCCGCTTGGCGGCGTCGGTCACCGGGATCGCGACGACGTCGTAGGCAGCGAGCCGCTCGGCCACATCACGTTCGCTGGCGTCCGCCGAGATCGCATCCCACTCCTCGTCGAGGCACCGTGCGAGCGGCTTGCCCGGCGCCTCACGCAGTAGGCGCTGGACGCCGACGACGCCCTGGAAGCGGCCCGTCGGGGTCTCGAGCGGCGGATTGCAGACGAACACCTGGGTGGCGAGCGGCACGGGCAGGTCGGGATCGCGGATCCGCGCGAGCGCCTCGGCGACGGTCGCCTGCCCGTCGAGGATCACCGGCTCGGGAGTCATCAGGCCGCCGGCGGTGTCGGGCTTGTAGATCAGAAGGCGGCGGACGGGCTCCGCCTCTTCGGGGTCCATCGCGCCGAGCAGCTCGGCCTGCCGCGATTCCGGGAACTCGCCGAGCAGGTCGGCGGCGTCGTCAGCCTCCATCTCGTCGAGCACGCGCGCCAGACGCTCCTGGTCGAGGTCCTCGACGATCCGCACCTGCTCGTCCTCGTCCAGCTCCTCGAGCAGGTCCGCGAGCCGATCGTCCTCGAGCTCCGAGGCGAGGACGCGCCGCCGGCTCAGCGGCAGGCCGCGGATCACCGCGGCCATCTCGACAGGGTGGAGGCCGCCGAGCGCCGCGGCCTGGCGATCGATCGGGCGCTCGTCGGCGAACAGCTCGCCCGCCTCGCTCCAATCGATCACGTCCGGCCCCCGCCGTCGCCCGGTTAGCGCCCTGCCGGTGCCGAGCGCGATCGTGGCCACCTCCCACGCGAACGGCTCGGGCGCCGGCGTCAACCCGACATCCACCACGCGCTCACCGCGCACGCGCCGGCCGATCAGCTCTCCGATGACCAGCCGTTCGCCGGCGCGCAGCTCGAACTGGCGCAGATTGACCGAGCCGCGGCGCAGCCGCATTCCGTCCTCGGAGATCTCGCCGACGCGTCCGGCGCCCACGAACACGCGGCGCCGGCCGACCGCCACGACGAACCCGTTGACACGTGGTGGACGTCCGCCGAGGTCGAGCACCACGTCGACCACCCGCCCGACGTCGGCGCCGTCAGCGCCCACCAGCGGGAGCCGGGTCACACGCGTCGCATAGACGATTCGCTCCGCCACACTATTAGGTTAGAGAGCCAAGGCGGAAGCTGCGACTGGTTGGGCCTCGCTGGCGCTCGGCGTCCGTGGGGCCGTTCCGCCGGGCGTCCGTGCCCGGCGGTCGCGATCACTGACCGGACGGGGTAGGTGGCCCCATGGACGCCGAGCGAAGCGAGGCCCCAACAAGCGGATCAGACGCCGGAAAGCTCAGTGACCTGTGTCAGGCGAAAGCTGTTCCCAGACGGGTCGCGGAAGCCGGAGTCGACTCCGTAGGGCCGCTCCTCGGGCGCCTCGGAGAATTCGACCCCGCGGCTCTTGAGCGCCTCGTAGTCGGCGTAGACGTCGTCGGTGGTGAAGAACACGGTGCCCGCGAACCCCTTGGCCATCAGCGACTTGACCTGCTCGGCGGTGTCGGCGTCCATCACCGGCGGTCCGGGGACCGCCATCAGGACGATCGAGATATCGGGCTGGCCCGGGGGGCCGACGGTGAGCCAGCGGAAGTTCCCGAGCTCGGCCATCGTGACGTCCGAACGGACCTCCATCCCGAGCTTCTTGGTGTAGAACTCGAGCGCCTCGTCCTGGTCGTGGACCCATAGTTGTGCGGTCGAGAGCTTGATCATTGCGGCCTCCTAGCGGGTGGTGATGACGCCGGCCACACTAGTTCTGCCCGCCACCGTTGTCTTCTCGAAACGTGCTGCGCTGGGGCCTCCCGTAGACGCGGACCACGCACGCCGGCACCCGGGCCCAGTTCGACGCCGGCGGGAACTTGGCGCGGTAGGCCGTCGGCGAGACCCCGAACGTGCGCGTGAAGCTGGTGGTGAACGACCCGAGGCTCTGGAGCCCGACCGAGAAACAGATGTCCGCCACCGAGCGATCGGTCGTACGCAGCAGCGCGGCGGCGCGCTCGAGGCGTCGCGTGAGCAGATAGCCGTGTGGAGATTCGCCGAACGCCCGGCGGAACTCGCGACTGAAGTGGGCGCGAGAGAGGCCTGCCGCCCGGGCGAGGTCGTCGACGTCGAGCGGCTCGAAGTAGCGCGCGTCGGCGAGGTCCTTGGCGCGCAGCAGGTGCCTGCCGATGGGGACAAAGGTCACGAGATCACCCTACTCGGGTACCGCAACGGCACGACCGCGTCTGGCGTGTGCCCGCGCGGGTCCTCACGCTGTGGCCGAGAAATGCCGTTAACGTGTTGGAGTAGACAGCGTGGACGGGAAGGGAATGTTTCATCGATACAGGCTCGCGAGCGCGGTGCTCGTGGTGGTGGTGGCGATCACCGGGGTGGTGCTGATCGTCGCCGGGTGCGGAGGCAGTGCGGTCGGCGGCAGCTCCAGCGCCAGCGGTACGACGGCGCCGGCGGCTGCCACGATTCCCCGCGCCCACCCACAGGCGATCGAGCCTTCAGCGGGCGCCCAGGCCGCGGCGGTCACCGCGACCGACCCGGTTGGCGATCCGAACGCCCACGCGATGCCGCTGTCGCAGGTCAAGCACCTGCTCGCACTCGAACACGTCGCGGCGTCCAAGACGAACGCGACGTACATCGACCCGCTCCAGTACGTCAACCACTGGGAGCGCACCGATCAGGGCGTGGACGCCAACCTGCCGGTCGGCGCGCCGATCCTCGCGCCGGGCCCGGTCAAGATCCTCGCGGTCATCCCCGACTGGTATGCCGGTCAGCCGCTCGTGTACTTCGAGCTCCTGAACGGCCCCCAGGCCGGCCAGGTCCAGTACGTCGCCGAGGAGATCACCGACATCGCCAAGCCCGGCCTATACCTGCAGCAGGGACAGGTGATCGCCCGGTACGCCGCCTCCGGCACCGGCATCGAGTACGGCTGGTCGACGCTGAACGGCATCACGCTCGCCCGCGCCACCACCGGCTACGAGGAGGGCCAGGTCACGCCCGCCGGCGTGTACATGCGCGACTGGCTGAACGCCCTCGGCGCGAACGCCGGCCCCAGCTGATTCCGTCCTCAGCGCCGCAGCAGCTTCGGCAGCGACGTCACCAGCCGCGGGATGTCCGAGCGCGCGTGCGCGAGCGCGTCGTCGAGCGCCGTCGCGGCGTCTGCCTCGATCGTCGCGCCGTGACCGACGAGCAGCATCGACGGACGGTAGGGCGCGAACTGCGCGCGAGGCGGGGTGAGGCGGAGCATCGGATGGACGCCGGCTCGCCGCCCGAGCGCGAACGGCGGGGCAGTGCCGACCGCCTCGGCCACAATCAGCGCGCGCTCGCGCTCCCACCACAACGCGACCTCGTGCCACCCGGGGCGCGAGATCACCCGTACGGCCTCGAACGGCGTGTCCGGCGTCCGGTCGGGGAGGCGCAGCAGGGGAACGCCGAGCCGAGCGGCGATCGCCTCGCAGTCGCGGTTGTGGCGGTCGAGCAGTTGGAACACGCCGGCGGGTGTGCCGAGCGACTCGACCTCGTGCAGCGCCGGCCCGTCGTCGAACGGATCGACCAGCCACACCCGGTCCTCGCTGCGCAGGGCGTGAGCCGTACGGACCATGAACCCGGGCTCCGTCCACGTGAGCCCGACGGCGTGGCGAGTGATCGTCGCGCTCATCGCGTCAGGAATCCGAATCGCATTCGGCGTTCACGTAGCCGGACCGGAACGGGCTGGCCTCGCCGGTCTGCTCGTCGTAGGTGTGGCGCCACACGCAGCCGGTGTCGTTGGCGAGCAGGTGGATCGACACGGAGGTCTCGGCGGACGTCGTCCGGACGCGGTGCACGTCATCGCGCGGCGGCAGCAGCGTGTAGAAGTCCCCGGGGTTGACCCGGCGCCGCCGCAGGGGCGCGAGCCGCCCGTCTCCCGGCAGGTAGAACTCCTCATCCTGCACCCCGCGATATACACCCACGAGGCCCCACGCGAGGTGATCGTGGACCGGGGTCATCGCGCCGGGCGGTACGACCAGGCTGAACAGCGCGAGCGATCGGTCGGCGGCGCGGAACACGAGCCACTGCCCGATGCCGCCGCCCATGCCGCTGCCGACGGCCGGCTCCTGGTAGGCCGCCGGCAGCCACTCGCGATCGGCGAGCAGGTCCGCGAACAGCGGGCTGATCAGCTCGCACGCGTTCGCCGGTGAATCCGCCCGGGCGATCCGCTCGCGCGCGTCCGCGATGAACCCGCGCACCCGAGCGGTGTCAAGGCGGTACTCGTCGGCCTCGAGCGGCGGCAGCAGGCCGTGGCTGTCGTGAAGGTCACACATCGCACCGGGTAGGCTAGATACTTCCGCGTTGATGGCCGACTCACCCGAGATCGCGCTGTCCGAGTTGATCGGCGCGCTGTCGAGCGCTCTCGACGTCGCGGAGGGGGAGCCGCCGGGGCACGCCGCGCGGTCGTGCCTCATCGGCATGCGGCTGGCCGACGAGCTCCGCCTCGATGCCGACGCTCGCTCGGATCTGTTCTATGCCTTGCTGCTCAAGGACGCCGGATGCTCCGCGAACGCGGCGCACATGGCCGCGTTGTTCGGTGCCGACGACCAGGTCGCGAAGCGGACGTCCAAGCTGGTCGACTGGTCGCGTCCGATGTCCGCGTTCATGTGGTCGCTCAAGACAGTGGCGCCCGGTGGATCGCTGGCCGCCCGCGCCAATCGGTTGCGCGCGATCCGCGACGAGGGGCAGGTGACGAAGGCCCTGATGCGGGCCCGCTGTCACCGCGGCGCCGAGATCGTGTTGAAACTCGGGTTCTCCGCGACAACCGCGGAGGCCATTCGTGGCCTGGACGAGCACTGGGACGGGCACGGCCAGCCGTACGGCTTGAGCGGAGCCGAGATTCCGCAGGCGGCCAGGATTCTGTGCCTGGCGCAGACCGTGGAGGTCTTTCATGCCGCGCGCGGCGCTTCCGCCGCATGCCGCGTCGCCGTGCAGCGTCGAGGGCAGTGGTTCGACCCCGCGCTCGTCGAGGCGCTGTTGGCGTTCCATCGCGATCAGGACTTCTGGGATTCGCTGTCCGAACCGGATGTCTCCGTGGTCGAGCCCCCCGACCGCGTGATGACCGCCGACGAGAACCGGCTCGATCAGGTCGCCGACGGCTTCGCGTCGGTGATAGACGCGAAATCGCCGTGGACCCACGAGCACTGCACGCGCGTGTGCGCGATCGCGATTGGGATGGCGGAGGTACTTGGCTTTGACGCGCCCGCCGTGCGCGAGCTTGGCCGCGCGGCGCTGCTCCACGACATCGGCAAGCTTTCGATCTCGAACCGGATCCTCGACAAGCCCGGCCCGCTTACCGAGGAAGAGCGGACCAGGTTCCAGTCGCACCCGCTCCTGGCCGAGCAGATCCTCGCACGCGTTCCGAGCTTCGGCGAGCTGGCAGCAGTGGTCAGCGCTCACCACGAGCGTCTCGACGGCACCGGCTACCCGCGAGGCCTCGACGCCGACCAGCTCACCACGTCGATGCGCGTGCTGGCCGTTGCCGATGTTTACGAGGCGCTGATCTCCGACCGTCCGTACCGAGCGGCCTACCCACCCGAGGCCGCGCTCGAGCTGATGAGTGCCGACGTACCCGCCGGTCTCGATCCCGATGCATTCGCCGCGCTCAAGGCGCTGCTCGCGCAGCCGGATGCCTGGCCGGCGCACGGACCCCTGACCGGCCTCCGTCCGCCGTTGCGACGGGTCCGCTAGGAGCGTCCGGCGGAAGCACCGCGACGCGCACGTGCCCTGGCGTCGGCCACGGCGCGAGCCATCGCCCAGCTCCCTACCATTCCGGATCGAGGCTCACGGATTGTCGACCGAACCTGACAGCACCCCCTCGTTCCGCGCGGCGCTCCAACCCGACGCGCTGCGGGAGGCGATGGTCGTCCGCCGGCCGGTGTTCGCGAATCCGTGGGATTCGACCGGCGACATGGGCGCCTGCTACCTGGCGATCGCGGTCGTCGACCCCTTCCTTCTGTGGGTCGGCGGCAAGCTGATGGGCGCGATCTTCAACTTCAGCTCGCGCTGGCCGCTCGGCGTGTTCATGGTCGCGGCGCTCGTCGGCGCGGCCGGCTTCATGACGATCGTCGGGCGTAAACGCACCAACCTCACCGTCGACATCCTCACGATCGCGGCGTGGGTCGTGCTCGGCCTGATCGTCGCGCCGATCATCGGCCTGGCGCTGTCACCGCTGCCCGCGATCATCGTCTACGCGGTCATGCTCGCCGCCATCTTCGTGTACGTCCTGCGCTTCGGCCGGTTCGACGTGTCTTTCCTGCGCACGGTCAGCTGGCCGATCACCTGGAGCCTGGTGGCGCTGTTCTTCGCCTTCTGCTGCCACCAGCTCGTGCTCTACCAGTAGCCCGCACGGTCTCAGGCGATTCGCCGCTCGTGCGGGTAGATCGTGCGTCAGCGCACGGGGTGACAGGCGGTGCGCAGGAATGAGCAGCGCACCACCGCGCCGATGATCCACGCGCCGGGCACCGGACCCCAGAATCGGCTGTCGTCGGACACGCCGCGGTTGTCGCCAAGCACGTAGTAGTCCCCCGCGGGCACCGTCACCGGCTTCGGAAAGCTACAGGTGGTGTCCTGGCCGGTGCACGGGTCGATGTACGGCTCGCTCAGCGCGACGCCGTTGACGACCGCGCGCCCGTTGACGACCGCGACGGTGTCACCGGGTCCGGCGATCACGCGCTTGACGAACGTGGCGTTCGACTGCTGGGGCACGGGGATGCCACACGGCTGGCTGAACCCTTGGCCCTGACCGCTCGCGCCGCATTGCGGATTCTTTGGCCGCGCGCCCACCGGCGGATGGAACAGCACGATGTCGCCCAACTGCGGGGAATGCGTGCTCTCGGCCGCAACGCGCTGCCCGACCTGCAACGTCGGCTCCATCGAGCCGGACGTGACCTTGTAGTAGCTGACGTGTTTGTGGGCGACAAACCACAGGGCCGCCAGGGCGAGAACCGAGACTGCCAGCGCGCGGCGGCCGATTCGCCGCCGGACCGGCCTCCCCAGCGGCAGGGACAACGCTTCCATGTTGGTGTGATCGGCACGCGCCTTATGGCGCTTGACCTCCCGCATCCGGGTGACCCGACATATTGGGATCGCACGTTCGATGGCCACTCGGATCACCCCGCACACGAAGACCGTCCCCAAGCTCAGTCTCGCCGCGGCGCGGCGGATCGCGCTCGCCGCCCAGGGATTCGGCCGGCCTCGGCCCGCGAAGGCACCGAGCGTCGGCCGGATCGCGGCGCTCGTGGAGCGGCTCGGGGTGCTCCAGCTCGACTCCGTCAACGTCTTCAGCCGGGCGCATTACATGCCGGTGTTCTCGCGGCTCGGGCCGTACGACCGGGCGCGCCTCGACCGCATCGCCGGCCACGGCCTCGGGCGGATCGACCGCCGCCTGGTCGAGTACTGGGCGCACGAGGCCTCGCTGATCCCGGTCGAGCTTCATCCGCTGTTCCGGTGGCGGATGGCGGACGTCGACCGCGAGGCCTGGGGTTCCATCTCACGAATCGCCCGCAACCAGCCCGAGCTCGTGGCCGAGACGCTCGAGCTCGTCGCCGAGCAGGGGCCGATCCGCGCGCGGGACACGGGCGCCGTCCGGCCGCCTCCCCGGCCAGGACACATGTGGAACTGGCACGAGGGCAAGGTGGCGCTCGAGAACCTGTTCTTCACCGGCCGGGTGGGCGCCGCGCGTCGGATCAACTTCGAGCGGCAGTACGACACGATCGAGCGGATCCTTCCGCCCGAGATCCTCGAGCAGCCGACGCCGGCACCGGAGGACGCCCAGCGCGAGCTCGTGCGCATCGCCGCCCGTGCGCTCGGGGTGGCCACCGAGCCCGACATCGGCGATTACTTCCGTCTGCCGCGCGCAGCGTCGAAGGCGCGCGTCGCCGAGCTGGTCGCTTCCGGGGAGCTGCTGCCAGTCGAGGTCAACGGATGGGCGGCTGAGTCATACCTGTGGCCCGATGCCCGCCGGCCGCGCCGTCTGAATACTCGAGCGCTGCTGTCGCCGTTCGATTCGCTGATCTGGTTTCGCCAGCGCACCGAGCGGCTGTTCGACTTCCACTATCGGATCGAGATCTACACCCCCGCCGCCAAGCGCGTGTACGGCTACTACGTCCTGCCGTTCCTGCTCGGGGAGACCCTAGTGGCGCGGGTCGATCTCAAGGCCGACCGGCAACAGGACGCGCTCCTCGTGCAGGGCACGTTCGCCGAGGACGGCGTCGACCGCCCGCACGTCGCTCGCGAGCTCGCCGCTGAGTTGCAGCTGGTGGCGGCGTGGCTCGGGCTCGAGCGGGTGGCGGTCGAGCGGCATGGAGACCTCGCCGGCGCCCTCGCCGCGATCATCGACTAAGGCCCAGAAATAGGCATCCGCCCGATGGCGGGCAGCGGCCGGGCGCCTAGTTTGACTACAGGCACATGCTCGCGCTGCTTCAGAACCACGCCACCGGAATGCCGGTACTGGACGCCGAGGCCGACTTCCGGCGCGCTCGGTCATCCCGATATCGACGCGCGCGTGACGGGCGGCCGCGCGTCTATCTAGGCGGCGGCCGCGCCTCTATCTGGGCCGCTGCAGCGCGTCCACCTAGGCGGCTGCACCGAGGCGCGCCGCCAGCGTCCGCGCCGCCTCGACCAGCGCCGGCGGGCTGAGCACCTCCATCGGCTCGTCGAGGGTCGCCATCCACACCAGGAAGCTGTAGGACCATGCGTTCCGCGTGGTCACGATGCACGCTTCTTCGCCGTCGGGCTCGATGGTCGCGTAGCGGGCCGGTATCCGGCCGCGAATGCGCGCGGCCGCGGCCCGAAGGCGGATCCTGCCCGGCTCAGCGACGGCGTCGCCGTCCCTGACTCCGCGGAGCCGCTCCTTGACGAACGCGGCCGGGTCACCACCGGGCACGGTCCGCCGCTGCCCACGCTCGCCGGGACGAAGACGACCGCGGATCCGGTCGATCCGGAAAGTTCGCCAGTCGTGGCGATCGAGGTCGTACGCCACCAGGTACCAGCGGTGCCCGCTGTAGACGACGGCGTGCGGCTCGGTGTTGCGCTGCGACGCCTTGTCGTCTCTAGCAATGTACGGGAAGCGCAGGCGGGTGCGGTCCCGGCAGGCGCCGGCCAATGTCGCCAGCACGTCGGCGTCGATCTGCGGGCCCTCGACGCCGAACGTCGAGGTCGCGTCGCTGAGCGCGCTCACCCTGCGTCGCAACCGGTTGGGCAGGACCTGTTCGAGCTTGGACAGCGCGCGCACCGAGGTCTCCTCGATCCCGGCGATGCCACCCGCGGCCGCGGTCCGCAGACCGACGGCGACGGCGACGGCCTCGGCGTCGTCGAGCAGCAGCGGCGGCAGCTCGCCGCCGGCGCCGAGCCGGTAGCCGCCGGCGACGCCGGGCGCGGCCTCAACCGGGTAGCCAAGCGAGCGCAGCTTGTCGACGTCGCGGCGGATCGTGCGGGGACCGACCTCGAGTCGGTCGGCGAGCTCCTGGCCGGTCCATTCCCGGCGCACTTGCAGGAGCGAGAGGAGGGCGAGAAGGCGAGCGGATGTCTGGACCATGATGCTGCGCATGGTTCCAGAGATTGCGGACTGTAGCTGTCCGCAATGACCGCGATCGAGGACTATTGCGGACCGAAATTGGCCGCATTAGTCGAGAGGGTGAAGCCATGTCAACCATTACCTTCTCCACCCCACCTGAGGCCGTCGCCGTGGCGCGGCCTTCCAGCCGGACAATCTGGCTGGGCTTCCTTGTGGTCCTCGCCGCCTCGGTCATGGACCTGCTTGACTCGACGATCGCGCAGACCGCCGCGCCGGCAATCCGGCGGGATCTCGGCGGCTCGTACGCGGCGCTCGAGTGGATCTCCGCCGCTTATACGCTGGCGATGGCGGTGACCCTGATGCTCGGGAGCCGGCTTGGCGACCTGTTCGGCCGGCGGCGGGTGCTGCTGGTCGGAATCGGCGGCTTCGTGGCGGCTTCGGTGGTGTGTTCGCTCGCGCCGACGCCGGGCACGCTGATCGCCGGACGGGCCGTTCAGGGCGCGGTGGCCGCCGTCATGGTCCCCCAGGGCTTCGGCCTGATCCGGGAGCTGTTCGGCGACGAGGGACAGCAGAAGGCGTTCGGCGTGTTCGGTCCGGTCATGGGCCTGGCAGCGATCGCGGGGCCGCTCGTCGGTGGCGCGCTCGTAAACCTCGACGTGCTCGGAACCGGATGGCGGGCGATCTTCCTCGTGAACGTGCCGATCGGCCTGCTGGCGATCGCCGCCGGCCGGCGCTTCCTGCCGCGGACCGCGCCGTCGGCACCCGGCGCGCGCCTCGACGCCCCCAGCGTGACGCTCGCGATGGTCGGGGGGTTCGCGCTCGTGTATCCGCTGATCGAGGGGCGCGAGCAAGGATGGCCGGCGTGGTCGTTCGCGCTGCTCGGCGCCGGCTTCCTCGCGCTGGCGGCGTTTGGCGTGCTCCAGACGCACCGCACTCGCCAGGGGCGTGCCCCGCTGGTCGAGCCGTCGATTCTTCGCCGTCGGGCCTACGTGGCCGGACTCGCCGTGGTGCTCGGCTTCATCGGCGCGATGGGCGGCATGATGATCGCGCTCAACGTGATGTTCCAGACCGGCCTCGGGCTGACCCCGCTGGCGTGCGCGGTCGCGACCGTCGCGATCCCGGTGGCAGCGATCGCAGGCTCGATCACCTCGTCGGCGCTGCTGGCCAAGATCGGGCGGACGACGATGCACATCGGGATCGTCGTGATGGCGGTCGGCCTGATCGTCGTCGACATCGTGCTGCGGGCGGACGGTGGCGGTGTCACCGGTTGGGATCTCGCCGGCCCGCTCGCGATCACCGGCTTCGGCATGGGGATGGTGTTCGTGCCGATGTTCGACGTGATCCTCGCCGGCGTCGCGCCGCACGAGCTCGGGTCCGCCTCGGGCCTGCTCGAGGCGATCCAGCAGCTGGCAATGTCGATCGGCATCGCCGCGGTCGGGACGGTGCTGTTCGACCACCTGGGGAGCAGCCACGGTCCGGTGGCGTTCGTCGGCGCCTCCGATCACGCCCTGCTGGTGGCGGTCGGATTCCTCGTCGCGGCGTGCACCGCCGTGTTCTGGCTGCCAAAGCACGCGCGCGCGAGTCATTAGCGGGTAAGCCGCGCGTCGCCGGCCGGGTGCCGCGCACTTGCGGCCGGGCGGGGCGACTGTGCTTGCGGCCGGGCGGGGCACCGCGCGCTTGCGCCCGCGCCAGCCGGGTAGGCACTGATCGTGCACGGTGCGTGTCGGATGGGGCGGGTGCTCGGGGTAACCGTGCTCCTCCTGTTTGCGGTGACCGCCGGCGCCCTGGCCGCCGGCGGTCACGTGTACGCCGGCGGATCGCGGAAGGCCGACCGCTACATGGACATCGAGCTCCAGGTGCTCGCGGGTGGCCGGCGCGCCAACTGGCGGATCGACGTGTACGGCCCGTGCACCGAGAACCTGCGGCTCGGGCGGACGGTCGGCACCGACGCCGGCAACACGCCACAGGATCCGCAGCTGCGGATCAGTCGCGGGCGCTTCGCACTGAACTGGCACGCACACAGCACGCTCAGCAACCTGACCTACAGCTATCAGCTCGACGGCCACGCCGTCGCCGACGGGTACGCTGGCACGTTCCATTACCACGAGAGCGAGGGCACCGCGTATCGATGCGACTCGCACCTGCTCCACTGGCGCCCGCCCCAGGAGCGGCAGCTTTCCGTAGATCACGTCCGTGGTCGCCGCGACCGGCCTCCATCGTGGACCGACCGGACTCCGTCCTGGACCGACCGGACTCCGTCCTGGACCGACCGGACTCCGTCCTGGACCGACCGGCCTCCATCGTGGGCCATAACTCAACACTCGACGCTCCACTCAGCTCGAGGGTGCCCGTAGAGCCGCTATACGCACCCGAATATGCATTCGGCCCGCCGGGGTGCTCGAGTGAGGGGTTAGGCCGAGCGCACCGGACGCGGGGCGGCGCGGTCGAGTGACCAGTTACGCGGGATCAAGGCCGAGCCTAATTGACTCGCAGGTACGTGAGCTCGAAGTCGGTCGCGTAGTTCACGCCGTCGTCGGATCGCTCCCACCGGCCGGCGATCCTGTTGCCGCCGTCCTCGAACCTACCGGTGAAGCGCTGCGCGAACGGCGCGCCCTCGCGCCACAGCGTCCACTCGGTCTCGGAGATGCTCATCTCGAACACCCGGCACACGCCGCGCTCGTCCGAGTACAGCTGGTAGTACGTCCCGTTGGCCCCGTCGCATCCGATGATCGAGATGCTGTCGGGCGCCCCGGGGACGCTGATCGACGATGTTTGCACCAGGTGCGAGTGCGAGGGATGCCACTCGAACGTGGCCCGTGCCTCGCCGGGCCATGGCTCGCCGCCCGGCGCCACCGCGGTCAGTCGCCACTCGCCGACGAGCGGCTCGAGCGCCGCGAGCGCGCCCTCGGCCGTTGGCTGATCGATCATCACTCGGCCCGCGTGTAGACCTGGACCTGGACGCCGTCCGATCCGACGGTCCGGCTGTCGGCGAGCTTCAGCTTCAGCCGATCGATGCCGTCGGGGAACAGCCGGCGGCCTCGCCCGAGGATCGTCGGGAACACCATCAGGCGCAGCTCATCCACGAGGTCGGCGGCGAGCAGCGTCTGGACGAGCGTGCCGCTGCCGGCGACGAGAATGTTGCCGTCGGTCTCGTCCTTCAGCTTCGCGACGCTCTCAACGACGTCGCCCGAGATCACGGTCGTGTTCTGCCACTCCGGATCGATGAGCGTGTTCGACACGACGTACTTCGCGCCGTTGTTGATCTTGTCCGCGAACGGTCCGTCGCGCGAGGGCCAGGCCTCGGCGAACCCGTCGTAGGTGCGCCGGCCGAGCAGCTGGACCTGCGCGTCCATCAGCTCGTCGACCTTGAACTGGTTGCCGTCGTCCCCACGGTCGTATTCGAATGTCCAGCCGCCGTGCTCGTAGTCCTCGGCGCCGCCCGGATCCTCGAACACACCGTCGAGCGACACGAACTCGGTAACCACCAACTTGCCCATCTCTGACTCCTTTGCTCCGGTTCTACCTGGACCATATGACCGCGGAGCTCCGCAGAAATCAGCGGCGGCTCGGCTAAGCCGCGGTCGACGGCGCACCGAGGCACGCCTCGAGCAGGCGCAGCGCGTCAGGCATGTCGGCGCGGCCGAAGCCGACGCGCACGTGCGACGGCTCGTCGTAGACGGAGCCCGGGAGCAACAGCACGCCCAGCTCCGCCAGCCGCGCGCACATGTCGTCGACGTCGGCGATGCCGCCCACCCGCGGGAACCCGATCGGGCTCGCCGTAGGGCGCACCCACTCGAATGTGTCGGCGTGCCTCGCGAAGAAGTCGTCAAGCAGCGGCACATTCTGCTCGACGATCGCAAGGTTGCGCTCTAGCAGCACGTGGCGGTTGCGGAGCGCGAGCGCCGTCAGCACCTCGCTGGGGGCGCTTGAGCAGATCGTCGTGTAGTCCTTCAGCCGCATCACCGCCTCGCGCGTGGCGGCGTCGCGCGCGACGATCCAGCCGAGCCGCAGGCCCGGCAGCCCGTAGCTCTTGGAGATGCTGCCGAGCGAGACGGCGCGCTCGTCGAGGTCACACGCCGCCGGCAGCCGGTCGGCCGGATCGTGCTCGAGCTCGCGATAGACCTCGTCGGAGAACAGCACGAGCCCATGCCCGCTCGCCACCTGCGCGACCCGCTCGAACATCACTCGGTCCATCAGCGTGCCCGTCGGGTTGTGAGGCTGGTTGACGTACACCAGCCGAGTGTCTGGGCGGAGCGATTGCTCGAGCGCGTCAAGGTCGTGAGCCCATCCGTCCTCGTATCGCCGCCGCCACTCGCTGACCTCGGCGCCGGTGCTGCGCGCGAGCTCGAGCGCCGACTCATAGCACGGCGTCTCGACGATCGCGTGGTCGCCGGCCTCGAGCAGCGCGTTGTGGATGAGGAAGATGCCCTCCTCCGCGCACGAGGTGACGATCACATCGTCGGGCTCGACGCGCTCGTACAGCGCGGCGATCGCCTCGCGCAGCTCGGGTGCCCCCGCCGATTCCGTGTAGCCGCACCACGTCGCGAGCAGCCGGGCGTGCGCATCGGGCTCGAGCGCGAGCAACTCCTCGATCGTCCGCGACTCGCAGTCGCTGCTCGACAACATGTACCGCGTCGTGAACTCGTACCGGTCGTAGTAACGCTCGATCCGGAAAGGCTTCACGTCCATGCCTTCGATTATCCCGTTCAGCTCATGACCGGGCCGCTGCCGATCGGGGGCTTGACCAGCAGCAAATGTCGGTTCAGCGTCGCGAAGAAGAGCGCCATCACCAGGAACGCACTGCTGTGGATCGCGGCGGCGAGGTGCTGGATTGCGTCCATAAGTACACACTCGGCTCTGCTTGCGACTCCAGTGCGCTCGAACGGCCGCTATACGCACCCGAATATGCATTCGGCTCCCGGGCGCCGCCGAGTGTTCGGTTAGGCCGGTCGCGGCGCCGACTGTTCGGTCAGGCCGGTCGCGGCGCCGAGTGTCGCGTTAGGCCGGGGCTCGGGTAGGCCGGGGCTCGGGCGGGCGCGGCTGGTGCGGGCTACTCGGCGGTCGATCCGACCCCGAAGCGTGGGTCTCAACTCATTACTCGACGTCGCGCCGCCGCCGGAACGTCGAGCCCCGCCGGAAAGCTGCCTTCACGCCACGGACACCCCGGGGCCCACGGCTCCGCTGGCGGGGCGCGAATACACGCGAATTTCCCGGGACTTTGTGCGTTATCTGTGCACGTCCACGACCTCAAGGAATGAGTACGAATGGTCAACAAATGTCGGATGGGCGGTCTGGTAGCCGCCTTCACGCTGGTGCTGGCGTTCCCTGCGCTGGCTTCAGCGCACACGCTGTCGGTGTCCGCCGGACCCTCGACGTGCGTCACACCGCTGAACGGCTCGTACACGGCCACGGTCACGATCACCGAGCAGTACTTCAGCGGGACGATCGAGAACATCCCCGTCGGCCAGAACGTGCACGAACTGTCCTCGAGCACGGATAAGGGCAACACCGGCCTCAACCAGAACTACTTCACGCAGGGCGCCGTTGGCACTCAGACCGGGCCCGTGAGCTTCGGGCAACCGACGTCGTTCACCTCGCCGTCCAACGCATCGGCGACGAAGACGTTCACGGTCACGACCTCGGTGCCGGAGACCTACGTGCTCGGCAACAGCTACATGGGCTCACCGTCGAGCGCCACGGTCACCGCGCCGAAGACCGGTTGCGCGCCCACGTGCCCGACCGGGTACAGCCTGGTCGACGGCGTGTGCACGCCCCCGACGGGCTGCCCGGCCGGCGAGACTCTGTCCGGCGGGAAGTGCACGCCTCCGAGCGGGTGTCCTTCCGGCGAGACTCTGACGGGCGGCGTCTGCACGCCTCCGACCACGTGCCCGAGCGGTCAGATCCTCTCGAACGGGCAGTGCGTCCCGCCTACCACCTGCCCCAGTGGCGAGAGCCTGTCGGGCGGCCAGTGCGTACCGCCGACCACGTGCCCCAGCGGGCAGACGCTGACCGGCGGCGTATGCGCGACCACCACGGCTGTGCCCCCGGCGAAGGTGTACCCGGGCGTGTGCCGGGCATCGACGATGGGCTACAAGGCCCGCGCCGGCCAGGTCGACACGATCGTCGTGACGATAACCCGGCACGGTGCAGCGGTGACCGGCACCAAGGTGCGCATCAACCTCCCCGGCGGTAAGACGGTGTCGAAGAGCACCGGCAAGAACGGCAAGGCGACGTTCACGGTCGAGCCGACGCAGAGTGGAACCATCACCGTGCGCAGCCCGAGCTGCAAGGAGATGGTGAAGGTGAAGGTGTTCGCCGCCAAGGCGGCGACCGCGGTGCGGTCTCCGTCCTTCACCGGGTGACATGAGGGGTCACCTTTCATCAAGCCGCCGCGGCCTTCGGGCCGCGGCGCTCTGCGCCCTCGCGATGCTGACCGCCCTCGCGGTCCCGGCCACCGGCCAGAGCGCCAGGGTCAAGCGCCAGGTGCTGTCCCACCCCGGATTCACCTCCACGTGGGCGTACCTGGAGCACGCAACGAACGCATACGCCAGCCCGTCCGCCCGCGCCCGCGTGCTCGGCTACCTCGGGCTGACGACTCAGGACGGCACGAGCGAACTGCTCTTCGAGCAGCAGCGTGTGCTGGTTCACGGCGCATGGTGGGTTCAGGTGCGCCTCCCGCTTCGTCCCGCGGGGCAGATCGGCTGGGTGCCCGAGCGGACGCTCGGGGCGCCGCAGACCGTGCACACCTATGTCGTGGTCTCGACCGAGAAGATGACGCTGACGCTCTACGGCGACGGAAAGGTCATTTTCACGACGCCCGTGGGCACCGGTAAGCCGAGCACGCCGACCCCGCACGGGCAGTTCTACATCCGCGACCGGCTCACGGGCTTCGCGCCCGGAAGCATCTACGGTCCGCTGGCATTCGGGACGTCGGCGCTGTCCAACGTCGAGACCGACTGGCCCGGCGGCGGCGTGATCGGCATCCACGGCACCAACGAGCCATCGCTCATCCCGGGACACCCCTCCCATGGCTGCATCCGCGTGCCCAACTGGGAGATCGTCCAGCTCGGCCGGCTCCTGCCGATCGGCACGCCGCTCACGATCGAGTGACAACGCGGGCTCGCCTGGCGTCCCCGCCAGGCGAGCCGATGGCCCCGCCGGGGCGGCGCCACCCTATGCCGCGCGCGGGGATGAGTGGTACGCACGGGTCGCTAGGCCGCGGAGTTGGTCCGCAGATACGTGAGGACGGCGAGCACGCGCCGGTGATCCTGGTTGGTGGTGGGGAGGTCGAGCTTCATGAAGATGTTGCGGATGTGCGAGTCGACCGTCTTCTCGGTGAGCACGAGTTGCTGCGCGATCGCGTTGTTCGTCTTTCCCTCGGCAATCAGCGCGAGGACCTCGCGTTCACGGTCGCTGAGCTGACCCAGGGGCTGGGTCGGCTGCGCGACAGTGATGAGCTGATTGACGACGTCGGGGTCGACGACGAGCCCACCGTCGGCGACGCGCTGGACGCTGTCGATGAACTCCTCCACGTCGATGACGCGCTGCTTGAGCAAGTACCCGGCTCCGTGGGGGCGCTCGTTGATGAGGTGGAGCGCGTAGCGAGGCTCGACGTACTGCGACAGGACGAGCACGCCGACGTCCGGATTGCTCGAGACGATCTGCTCCGCCGCTTGCAATCCCTCGGTGGTGTGGGTGGGCGGCATCTTGATGTCGATGATCGCGGCGTCGGGCGGGTCGCCGTTCACCGCCGCGATCAGCTCGTCGGCCGACCCCACGGACGCCGTGACCGTGTGTCCTGCGGTCGTCAGCACGCTCGCGAGTCCGGCGCGGAACAGCAGGCTGTCCTCGGCGATCGCTACTCGCATATCGCTACTCGCATGGCAGCTTGGCGCGCAGCCGGGTGCCACCGCCGGAGGGGCTCTCGAGCTCGAGGCGGCCATCGAGCGCGGAGACCCGGTCGGACAGGACCCCGAGACCGCCGCCGCGCTCGATCCTGGCCCCGCCACCCCCGTCGTCGGACACGGTGATAGTCAGCGTTCTCCCCCGGAGCTCCACCTCGATCTCCGCGCGCGACGCGCCGGCGTGCCGGACCGCGTTCGCGACGGCCTCGGACGCGACCAGGTACGCGGTGGCCTCGATCGGTCGCGGCAACCGATGCGTCGCCGCAGCTGACAGCCTCACCGGAAGCACCGATCGGGCGACCAACGTCTCGAGCGCGGGAACCAGCCCCTCGTCGGTCAGGATCGCCGGATGCAGCCCGCGCGCCAGCGTACGCAACTCCGACAGCCCGGCCTTCAGCTCCTCGAGCGCGTCGCCGAGCGCCTGCTTTAGCTCAGGCGGAGCGTCGTCGCCCGCCTGGGCCTGGGCCGAGCGGAGGATCAGCCCGAGGGTCGTCAGCCGCTGCTGCGCCCCATCATGAAGGTCGCGCTCGAGCAGCCGCCGCGCATCGTCGCCGGCCTGCACGATCCGCGCCCGCGACGCCCGCACCTCCCGCACTTGCGTCTCGAGTGCTCCCCGCAGGGCCTCATTCTCGGCCGCCAGACGCTGCGCCTCCTCGACGCTGTGCTGCAAGTCCTGCTCGCGCTGAACCCGCCTGGTGATGTCCTGAACGGTGCCGTACATCCGCACGGCCCGCCCGCCGACCATCACCGCCCGGCCTCGCCCGTGACGCCAGCGAACAGTCCCGTCGGGTCGAACGACTCGATGGATGCTCTCGAACGGCTCGCCGGTAAGCCGGCACCGCTCGACCAGCGCGACGTGAGCTGCGCGGTCGTCGGGGTGGTAGTGCTGCGCCACCTTCTCGTAGTTCACCGGCACGGCCCGCGGCAGCAGTCCGTTGAGGCGGAACAGCTCATCGGACCAGGTCACAACGTCGGCGTCGATATCCCAATCCCACGCGCCCACTCGCGAGACCGCCTCGACCTCCTGCAGCCGCTGCGCGGGCGCCTGCCCTCGATCGTCGGAGTCGGGGAGCGGACTGAGGATGATCAGCGTCTGGCGATCGAGGTCCTCGACGGCAATCCGCATCGCACGGACCCGGCCGCCCAGTCCTCCGGATAGCGTCGCGATCCACGCCCGGGGTTTGTCGGCGCCGTGCTCGTCGCCGGCGCCCGGGTCGTCGCCCGTGGGCTGCGGGACGGCTGCCCATTGGGCGCGCCCGCCGATCCACATGCCGCGCACCATCCGGCGCGCGGTCCGGTTGGCGTACACCACGCGCTCGTGCTCGTCGAGTACGACGGCTCCGAAGGGCAAGGCGTCGAGCGCCGCCGCCGGGGCGCCCTCGGGCAGGACCGCGCCGGAGGCCTCGCGCGTCACCATTCCCGGCCCTGCTTACGCGTTGGCAGCCCCGCCGGCTCCGCCCTCGCCGGGTTCGCCATCGCCCGCGAGCACCACGGCCAGCGCCTCCGCGGATAAGGCGTCCTTGGGCACGAAGCCTCGGGCGCCGCAGTTCCCGAGCCTCGCGCCGTAGTCGAACGCATCGCGAGTCGACGTGAGCACGATCGCGACGTCGGAGCGCTCCGCGCAGAGTCTCCGCGCGACTTCGAACCCGTCGGTGTCCGGCAGTTGGACGTCGAGCAGTACGACCTCAGGTGGCGAGGCCAGCGCGGCGGCAATCGCCGAGGCGCCGTCCGCGGCCTCGCCGGCGACCGTGTACCCCGCCGACTCCAGCAGCACGCGAGCCCAGGCTCGGAAGCCGCCGTTGTCGTCCACGATAAGGACTGTCGCGCCCATCCAATAATGCTGCCACGGTCCATTGCTCTCGTCATCAGTGCTAGCCCTGAACTTCTGCCGGCGGCGTCTCGGTTTCGAACGGGAGCTCGGCACGGAGCAGGGTTCCGGTCTGGGGCGGGCTGATCATCCGGAGGCTGCCGCCGAGGGCGGCAACGCGATCCGACAGACCGCGCAATCCGCTGCCGGTTTCGATGCTGGCGCCACCGATCCCGTCGTCGCTGACTTCAACCTGGACGCCGTCCGCGTGCCGCCGCACAGTGACCTGTGCGTGCGAGGCCGAGGCATGCTTGACGACGTTGGTCAGGGCCTCGGCGACAACGAAATACGCCGCGGCCTCGATCGCCGATGGGAGCGTGCCTAACGAATCCGTTCGAAGGCTGACTGGCACCGGAGACCGGCTGGTCAGCGCGCCCAACGCGGCAACAAGGCCCTCGTCGGTCAGCACCGCCGGGTGCAGTCCGCGCGCGAGCGTGCCGAGTTCGCCGGTTCCGGCCTCCAGCTCGGCCACGGCCAGCGCGAGCGTGCGCGCAAGATCGGGCTTGGCGACCGGATCGACTTGGGCGCAGGCCGACCGAAGGATCGACGCCACGGAGCCCAGCCGCCGCTGCGCCCCCTCGCGCAGATCGCGCTCGAGGCGCTGCCGAGCGACGTCGCCGGCTCGCAGGATTCGCGAGCGAGACGCCTGCATCTCTCGGAGCTGGGCTTCGACCTCGGCCCGTAGCGACTCGTTCTCGCGCGCCAGGCGATCCGCCTGCTCGAGGCTCGCGCGCAGCTCCTCCTCTGTCCGCATCCGTTCGGTGACGTCCTGGCTCGTGCCGAACATTCGCGTCACCCGTCCGTCGACGGTGACCGTGTTAGCCCGTGAGTGCCGCCACCGCGATCCACCCTCGCGGTCGGAGGTTCGGGTCGTGAACGTGTAACCGTCGCCGGTTGCCGCGCAGTGCTCGATCGTGTCGACAATCCGGTCGCGGATCTCGGGAGTCAGCATTTCGACGAACGCCGTGAACGTGACCGGTACCGATTGCGGCTTGAGTCCGTACAGGCGGTACAGACCGTCTGACCAATCGATCGCATCCTCGCTGACCTCCCAGCTCCAAGAGCCGAGCTGCGCGATCGCCTCGATCTCCCGGAGTTGCTCCTCCGGCCCGGCTTCGGCGTGCGAGTGCTCTGTCCGCGAAGCGGCAGTGAGGACCACGAGGCCCAGACCGTCGGGCACGCCCGGCGCGTCGAGCGCGAAGCTCGTGGCGCACAGTTCGCTGCCGAGCACCAGGGCGTTACCGAGCGCGAGCGCATCGCCGAGCAGTTCGCGGGCGAGCGGATTTGCGTACAGAGCCTCGTCGCGCTCGTTGACGATCACAAGACCCTGCGGCACGGCATCGAGCAACGCTCGGAGGGCTTGGTCGGTCAACGGCGCCGGTGCCGGCTGCGTGGCGCCCATGGCGTAAGGGTAAGTCACTCTCAAGCCCGTTGGCGAGCGGGCGGCGCATCCGGTGGAGTATCTTCACCGGGGCGTGCAGGACGCATCCGGTCCGCGGACAGGGCCACAGGCCCAACTGACCGAGACGTAGAAGCCACCGGTGACGGACGCGAACTTTCGGCCCGGCGTGCGGACCCGCCGAGGACCGGAAGGAGCTCAGATGTCCGAGCCGCGTTCCCTGCCACCCCGTCCCGACCTCCGCCGTCTGCGCGACGAGGCCAAGCGGCGCCGCAAGGCCGGAGAATTCGCGTCGGTCGCCCTCGCGCAGCTGGCCGTCGCCCGTGAGTATGGATTCCGATCCTGGCCGCGGCTGAAGTTCCACGTCGAGGCCCTCACCCTCGACGCCGACGAGCGCGCCACCGCACTCCTGGCGTCGGCGACATCCGCCGACCTCCGCCGCGCGCGGGCGCTGCTCGACGCCGATCCTGGGCTCGCCCGCCACGACCTGGCGTGCGCCTGTGCCACCGGCGAGGCCGACGAGGTGTCGCGCCGGGTGGCGGCGCGTCCGGCCGCGGCGAGCGATCCCATCGGTCCGAACGGTTGGGCGCCGATTTTGTATGCCTGTTTCTCGCGGCTGTTGCGCGGCGATCCGGAGCGCGCGCCCGGAATCCGCGAGGTCGTACGGCTCCTGCTCGCCGCCGGCGCCGATCCCAACGCCTTCTACGTCAACGACGACCGGTGGCTCCAGGTCGCGCTGTACGGCGCCGCCGGAATCGCGGGCGATCCCGAGGTGACCCGGATGCTGCTGGAGGCCGGCGCCGATCCCACCGACGATCGCGAGGGGCTCGCCGGCAACGAGGTGCTGTACCACGCGTGCGAGTTCCCGGATCCGACGTGCGCGATGCTCGTCATCGACGCCGGTTGCCGGCAGGACTTCGTCGACTACGACCTCGGACGGGCGCTCAACTTCCCCAACGCCGAGATGGTCGAGATGTTCTGCACCCACGGCGCGCGGGCCAACTCGGGGCATCTGCACCAGGCGATCTGGCGGCGGCGGCCGCCGCGGACCGTCGCCGCGCTGCTCGATGCCGGCGCGCCCGTCGACGCCCGCGAGGAGGACGGCCTCACGCCTTTGCAGGTTGCGGCCCGCTGGGGCGAGGACACGGTCGTGGCGCTTCTGCGCGAGCGCGGCGCTGACGAGTCGGCCGTTACGGACGACGACCGCGCTCTCGGCGCATACCTTTCCGGGAGGGACGGCACGGTCCCCGGCGGAGTCGCGTTGTCCGCCCTCGACGAGATGATGATCGCCTCGATCCAGGGTGGCCATCTCGCGGCCATGCGCCGGCTGTTCGATGCCGGTGCTCGCGTCGACGGAGATCCCGGCACCGACGCGTTTCCGCTCGGGGAGGCCTGCTGGCGCGGCCGCGCTCAGATGACGCGCGAGCTCGTCGACCGCGGCGCCGCGCTCACCTTTCCGGGCGGCCGCAGCGCGATCGGCGCTGCGCTCTACGGCTCCCGCAACTGTTCCGAGCCCGAGGGCGGCCCGTCGATGCGGACCGTCGACGAGATCCCGAAGGAGCCGTACGCCGAGATCGTCCGGATCCTGCTCGCCGCCGGGGCGACCGTGCCCGAGCGAATAGGCGAGAACGGCGCGCGCGGGACGATGCTCCTCGCCGAGCTCGGCGTCGACCCGCCGGCCTGATCGACACGGGGCGAGCTGCGCGTTGGTGTGAACCGCCCCGAATCCGGCTAGGAGGGGAATATGGATCAAACGCGAGCACCCCTGCTTGAAGCGCTGGCCGAGTACCACGAGCTCGATCGCTATGGCTTCACCCCGCCCGGCCATCGTCAAGGGAGGGGAACCGATCCTCGTGTGATCGAGGTGATGGGCTCAGAGCCGTTCCGGAGTGACGTGCTTGCGAGCGCCGGACTCGACGATCGATCGTCCTCGGGCGGCTACCTGAAACACGCCGAGCAGCTGATGGCCGACGCCGTCGGTGCCGAGCACGCCTTCTTCTCGACGTGCGGCAGCTCCTTGTCGGTCAAGTCGGCCATGCTGGCGGTGGCCGGTCACGAGGGCGACCTGCTGCTCAGCCGCGACGCTCACAAGTCGGTCGTGGCCGGGCTGATCTTCTCCGGGCTGCGGCCGTGCTGGGTCACTCCGCGCTGGGACGCCGACCTGCACATCGCCCATCCACCCTCGCCCGAGCAGATCGCCGAGGCCTGGGATCACCACCCGCACGCAGCCGCGGCGCTTGTGGTGAGCCCGACCCCGTATGGAACCTGCGCGGACATCGCCGGCATCGCTCACATCTGCCACGAGCGCGGGCGCCCGCTGATCATCGATGAGGCCTGGGGCGCCCATCTGCCGTTTCATCCCGAGCTCCCGACGTGGGCGATGGACGCCGGCGCGGACGTGTGCGTGGTCAGCGTCCACAAGATGGGAGCGGGCTTCGAACAGGGATCGGTGTTTCACGTCCAGGGCGACCTGGTCGATCCGTCGCACATCGCGGCGTGCGCCGATCTGCTGATGACGACGAGTCCGAACGCACTGCTCTACACGGCGCTCGACGGCTGGCGGCGGCAGATGGTCGAGCACGGGGAATCGCTGCTCGGCGCGGCGCTGGAGCTGGCCAGGGGATTGCGGCGCGACATCGACGCGATGCCCGGCCTGCACGTCCTCGAGCGCGAGCTTGTAGCGCGCGAGGCTTCGCACGATCTCGATCAGCTTCAGGTGCTGATCGACGTCACCGGGCTTGGCATCAGCGGCTACCAGGCGGCCGATTGGCTGCGTGAGCACGAACGGATCGATATCGGCCTGAGCGATCACGGTCGCATCCTCGCCACCCTCTCGATGGCCGACGACGAGACCACTGCGCGCCGGCTCCGAGCGGCGCTCGAGGCGCTCACAGCCGCTGCTCGCGACCTGCCGGGGCCGAAACCAATCAAGCTGCCGAACCCTTCCGAGTTGCAGCTCGAAAGCGTCGAGCGTCCGCGTGATGCCTTCTTCGGCGCTGTCGAGAACGTGCCGGTCGCCGACGCCGTGGGACGCATCGCGGCCGAGCAGATCACGCCCTACCCACCTGGCATCCCCGTCGTCGTGCCCGGCGAGCGCCTCAACCGCGCGGTGATCGACTATCTGCTGACCGGGCTCGAGGGTGGCATGGTGCTCCCCGACCCTGCGGACCCGAAGCTCGAGACGATCCGAGTGACCGCCGCCGGCCGCTCAGGCCTCATCCGACGTCGGGGACGAGCCTCACTGGACGGCCGTGCCGATTAGCCAGGCGCGCGGCACGGGGCCCCAGAAGTGGCTGTCGTCGGACACGCCGCGGTTGTCGCCGAGGACGTAGTACTCGCCGGCGGGGACTGTGATCGCCTTCGGAAAGTTGCAGTCGGGGCCGGGGCACGCGCGGATGTTGCCGTCGGCTTCGCGACTGCCGTTGCGGATCACGTGACCGTTGACGATCGAGATGACGTCGCCCGGAAGCCCGACGACGCGCTTGATCAAGATCGCGCTTGACTCGGTCGGCGAGTTCTTGGCGCACGCTGCGCGGTGTCCCGCGCCCTGGGCCGGGTTACCGCAGCCGGCGGCGGCCGTCATCGCGGCTGCCGGCGGGTTGAACACGATGATCCTTCCGAGCCCCGGACTTCGCATCGCGCGATTCACTTCGACGGTCTGACCAGGCTCAAGGCCGGGCACCATCGCCGGATCCACGATCCAGGCCGGGCACCATCGCCGGATCCACGATCCTGAAACTCTCGAGGTGAGCTGACCCTGAGTTGGCCGCGGCGAGGACGACGATCACGACGGCGAGGACGATCGCGAGCACTCCGACCGCGCCGGCGATCCACCAGCGCCCCGCGCGCATTCGGCCGCCCCGAGCTGACCCCTCCGTCATGTCGCCCATCTTCCCGGTCGTCGCCCGGCGCCAAACCCTCCTCGGTTTCGAACCGAACTAAACCGCCTAGATCGCAGTGACCGCGAACAGGGGCCACGGATCCGGAACCCCCTCGAGCTCATGGACGCCTCGGCCGGTGAACGAGATCCCCGAGCCGACGACGAGATCGGTCACCGTGCGCGAGACCAGGATCTCCCCCGGGCGAGCGAGCGCCGTGATTGCGCTGGCGATATCGACCGACAGCCCGGCGATCTCGTCGCCGCGCATCTCGACCTCGCCCGTGTGCACGCCCGCGCGCGGCCCGGCTCGCGGCCCGGCGCGCGCCCCGGCTTCGCCGTGCGCCTCGGATGCCGTCCGGATCGCGTCAGCGCACCGGATGGCCTGTCCAGGCGCGTCGAAGATAGCCCTCAGACCACTCTCCCCGGACCAGACTGGCCGGCCCTGGTGCGCGGCGACCTCGTCCTCGGCGACGGACGCGCCGTCCACGTTCAGGATCGTCATGAGCACGCGATCGGGCTGTGCCGGACGCGACGCCCCGGCGAGGAAATCCTGGATTTCGCTGAGCAAGCGGTCGGTGTCGCCGCTGGCCGTGAACCGCATCGAATGGTCGCCGGGCTGCTCGAAGTAGCGGGCGCCGGGGATGTGGGACGCCAGGTAATGCCCGTGGCACGGGCTCGTCATCCGGTCATCGAGGCGCTGGACGACGAGCGTCGGCACATGGATCGCTGGCAGCACCGCCCGCACGTCGATCTCGCGAACCATCCGTACGATGCGCAAGAACGCGCTCGGGGTGATCGACATCCGCTCGAAGCGCGCGAACCTCCTCCGCGCGTGGCTCGAGTCGGCGCGGCTCGGAAGGAACCAGTCGATCGTCGCCCCCTGGCCCCAGCGGTTCTCCGCGATCTCTTCGAGCGACGCGAACATCGCCTCCGACCCTTCGCCACAGGGGTACCCGGGGGCGGGCCGATAGCGCGCCGTGGCGGCGCCGAGGATCAGAGCGGTGACGCGATCCGGGTACGTGGCGGCGAACACGATGCTCATCGCGCCGCCCTCCGAGTAACCGAACACCACGGCGTGGTCGGACTCCGCCGCCTGCATGACAGCCCGGACGTCGTCGATGCGCTGTTCGAGCGGGGAGTCGGCCGGCGCGCGATCCGACAGGCCGGTGTCCCGCTTGTCGAACAGGATCAGGCGACCGAGTCCCGCGAGCCGGCGGAAGAAGTCGGCGGTCTCGACGTCCTCCCACAGGAGGTCGAGATGGGCTCATCGCGCCCGGCACGAACACGATGTCGGGAGGTCCCTCCCCGAGCACCTGGTAGGCGATGTGGACGTCGCCGCTCAGGGCATAGCGGGTCTGCGGACGGGATGCGTCCGCTGCGCCAGACGACGTGCCGGGCGACGCGGCCGGCCGATAGTCGAGCGCTGCCTCCTGACGAAGAATCCGATCGTGAAGCTCGCGGAGCTCGGGACCGGGCTCGATTCCGATCTGTTCGGTCAGGGTCGAGCGGAGCTCCCGATACGCGCCCAGCGCGTCCGCCTGCCGGCCGCAACGATAGAGCGCCAGGAGTCGCTGGTGCCAGAACCGCTCGCGCAGCGGATGCGCCACGGTCAGCGTCTCGAGCTCGGCGAGTACCTCGTTGTGGCGCCCACACTCCAGCTGGGCCTCGATCCGCGATTCGAGCGCGCCGAGCCGCTGCTCCTCGAGCCGCGCCCGCTCGGCTCTGGCAAAGCCGCCGTCGCCCACGTCGGCGAGCGCCGGCCCCCGCCACAGACCCAGCGACCGATCGAGGAGCTCCACAGCCTGTGCCGGATCGCCACCTGCGATCGCCGCCCGCCCCGCGCTCACGAGCTCCTCGAACTTGAGCACGTCGAGCTCGTCGACGGTGACGTGGAGCACGTAGCCGGGCGGCCGGGTGACCAGCCGATCGGCTTCACCGGCGGAGCGCAGCGCACGGCGGAGCTCCGACAGGCGTACCTGAAGATTGGCCGCGCCCCGCTCCTGCCCGTGCTCGGACCATAGTTCGTCGACCAGCCGGTCGGCGGCGACGACACGGTTGGCGTCGATCAGCAGCATCGCCAGCACCGCGCGAGTCCGCGCGCCGCCCACGGCGACCGGCCGCCCGCCATGAATCACCTCCAGCGGACCGAGTACGTGGAACTGCACGGTAGGCAGGCGGTAATCGGCGCGTGAGCGCGTGGAAAGCCCTCGCGCGCAAAGTCCGCGCTCGTGAAGCGAAGTGAAGACACATACACCGACCCGAGGAGGGGACATGAACGTCGTGGACGACCGCGCTGCTGCGGATGATCTGGGGGACCCACATTTCACGATCGGTCTACGTCGCCGCGGAGCTGGGGATCGCCGATCTGCTAGCCGACGGACCACTGAGCGCGAGTGAGCTGGCCGAGCGGACCGGGACACACGCGCCGTCGCTCTATCGCGTGCTCCGGCTGCTGGCCGCACTGGGGGTGTTCGCCGAGGACGACGCCGAGAACTTCGGTCTGACGATCATCGGCGATCGCCTGCGTAGGGGGGCTCCCGCCGGCCTGCAGTCGTGGGCGACCTTCCTCGATGCGATCGGCGCCATTCGGGGGTTCGAGCACATCCTCGACACGGTCCGCTCCGGGCGACCGGGGTTCGACAAAGCCCAGGGTACCGGGCTGTTCGAGTGGCTCGGTCGCCACCCCGAGCGAGCCGCCGTATTCGACGCCGCGATGTCCGAGCGAACGGCGGCGTTCGCCCCCTCGGTGGCGGCCGGATACGACTTCTCCGACGTTCGCTCGGTCGTCGACGTCGGCGGCGGCGGTCGGGGGACTCTGCTGCTCGAGATCCTTCGCCGCCACTCGCACCTCGAGGGCGTTCTGTACGAGTTGCCGACGCTGACCGTTCGAGCGCGCAAGGCGCTGGACGGAACAGAGGTCGCCGATCGTTACAAGGTCGTCCCCGGCGACTTCTTCGCTCGCGTCCCCGAGGGCGCGGACTGTTACGTCCTCGCGAACGTGCTGCACGACTGGACGGACGCCGAGAGCACGGTGATCCTGCGCAACTGCCGCCACGGAATGGCCAGGCACGGAAGAGTTCTGATCGTGGAGCGCCGGATACCCCGTCCGGGCGGCGACCCGGTGCCGGCGTTGCTGAGCGACATCAACATGCTGGTGATCACCGGCGGCCGGGAGCGGACCGATATCGAGTATGCGGCCCTTCTCGAGGCCGCGGGGATGAAACTCGGCCGCATCCTGCCCGCGGCGTTCCCTTACTGCGTGATCGAGGGGGTCGCGTCGGTGTAGCACTAGGAATATGTCGACTCGGCTGCGGATCTTCTCCGCGCGCTCGGTGTCGATCGGGATCCTGCCCACGAGCGCGTCGGACAGGCAGCCCAGACCGCGACCGAGCGCGTCGCCCAAGAACCCGCGCTCCGCTGAGCACCTCGACAGGCGGGCCGCTAAGCGCCGCTCCGGTGGGCCGGCAGCCCCGGCCAGCCCGCCGGCATCGTCTGGCCGGACGGGATCGTCGTCACGTATCCGGACGGCGCGCCCAACCAGACCAGAAGGCTGTTGAAGTTTCGCCCGTCGATCGACGACCACCCGCCGGGATCGACGCCCCGGCCCTGGTGCCCACGCGCGACCGCGAGCGTCTGGGCGCCGCGCCCCGACGCCCACCCCATCTCCAGGTTCGGGGAACCCTCGTGCAGCGTCGCGATCGTCTCGCCGGCCCGCACCGTCTCCCCGGCCTTGACGTCGATCGTGATGTGCTCGACGACGTACACGTACTTGCCGGCGAACGGACCGGCCAGCAAGCGGTAGACGATCATGTCGCCGGGCGGCGGCACGCACGTCTTTCCCCAGCAACTCTCGGGCCCGCCGAGCTTGTCGGTGGCCAGCACCACCTTGGCGCGGCCGAGCGCCAGGATCGGGCCCGAGCCCGAGTCATCGACGCCCATGTCGATCCTGCTCGGCTCCAGGTTCGCGACCTCCCGGAGTGGGTTGACATATCTCCATGCAGTGTGGGGAGCCGTGCGCGTGCTCGTCGGGATCGCCGCGGCCGCCGAGGCGACCACAGCCACACAGACTGCGACGACTGCGACGACTGCGGTCGCGGCACCAGCCACACGACGGCTCAACCAAATCGCCACTCTCAGAACGTACTCGACCACGTGGCGGTATGGGATGCTTGCCGCGTGCCATGGCTACCCGAGCTGTTCACCGTGCCGGCGCTGCAGAAGCTGGAGGAGAGGCGGCACGGCCGCTTCGAGACCGTGCCGTACTTCGACGGGGTGGTGACCGGTCAGTTCGATGCGCTCGTCGAGTCGTTCGCCGGCGAGCCCGAGCTGCACCACCCCATACGCGGACGCATCAAGGGCGAGCGAGCGTTTCGCCGGTACCTGGTGGAGACGAGCGCGTGGCTCAGCGAGCGCAACATCTCGATCGATGACCTGACTCACGTCGTTCGGGAGCGAGACGGCTTCGAGGAGGTGGTGCTCCACCTCGACGGCGACAGCGGACGGATCAGTCTTCCCGTCGGGATCACAGGAAACCGGGAGCCCGATGGGCGGATCATCGAACTTCGGATCTACTACAGCAGCCGGCCGCTGATGGGCGCCCACCTGAACCGCCCACCGGTGCTCCAGCCCGATGCTGACGTACGGACCCCAGACGTGGTCGCCGACCACCAGCGCGCCCTAGCAGCCGGCGACGTCGACGCGATCGTGGCGACTTTCGAGCCCGACGGCCATGCCCGTGAGCCCGGTGGCGCCGACCGCGTCCATCGAGGACACGACGCCCTGCGCGCCTTCTACGAACGCAGGTTCTCGAACGGCGGCGGCATATCGCTCGAGCACTGCGCGGTCGTCGACGACGGCCGGGCGTGCGCGCTTGAGTACAACGTCGTGCGGTGGGGCAGGACGGAGCTGCCGCCGGAGGCCGGGATGGCGGTCTACGTCCGTGGCGAGACCGGCAAGCTCGCGGCGGCGCACATCTACGACGACGTCAGCCCGCCGCTCTAGTTCCTCAGCTCAGTCGACGAGGTAAGTCTCGTAGATCACGCCCGCGGGCTGGCGGCCGGCCACGCCGATGAAAACGCCCTGGTTCATCCAGGCGAGCGCAGGCGCGGCGGTCTCTATCTGAGTCCAGGTGCGGAACGTGTACTCGCTCGGGTCGACGTCCTCCCCGCGCCCCAGTCGTGCAAGGACCTCGGAGCTGCCGTGACGGATCCCGCGTGACCGGACGTAGAGCAGGTCGCCCTCGTCGGTTTGCAGCGTGTAGCGGACGTCTCCGAGGGCGGTGCCGTCCGGTAACACGATCTGCCAATCGGCGCTCGCACCCGGGAGGAGCGTTCCGTTGACCTCCGGACCGCTGAACGTTCCGTCGATCAGCGGCACGATCCGGCGTCGTCCCTGCGAGGTTTCGCCGAGATCGAGCGGCTCGCCCAGCGTGGCCTCGAGGCGGTAGACGGCCGTCAGTCGCGGGTCAGGAAGGGCTGACATTCGGTGCTCTCCTCAGGTGGCGATCGTCGCCATCTGTGCGTCCATCGGCCCGGCCGGCCGCGGCTTGTCGGCGATCTCCATTCGCAGCGCCATCACAGCCGTGTCGTAGATCCCTGAGAAGCTGGGGAACGGCTGGATCGTGTCGGCCAGAACCTCGAACGGCACGTGGGCGCGGATCGCAAGCGTCGCCTGCTGCATCCATTCGCCGGCCTCGGGTCCGACCGCGTACGCGCCGGTCAGTCGCTCGCCGTCTGAAAGCAGCGTCATGAATCCGTTCGAGTCCGCATAGGCGTGCGTATACGTCGCCGTCTTCGGCACCTCCGAGACGAGCGCGGTGCCGCTGTACTGCGCTTCGAGCGCGCCCACCCCCGCTGCCTGCGGGTCGGTGTAGGTGACGCGGGGAACGGCCTCGTAGTTCGCCCGACGCGAGACGCCCGCGATGTTGTCCGCGACCACGTCGCCCTCGTACTCGCCGACATGGGTCAGCGGCCAGATCCCGGTGACGTCTCCGATCGCCCACAGGCGCTCCCCTGCGCGCATGTACTCGTCGACCCGGATCCCGTGGGCGTTGGCCTCCACGCCGACCGTTTCGAGGCCGATCCCGTCGACGCGCGGTCGCCGACCGGTCGCCACCAGCAACCGGTCGCCCCGCAAGTCCGGGCCGGCGTCGAACTCGAGCACGAACTCGTCGCCATCCCGGCGGGCAGCGCTCGCGTGCATACCGAGGTGCAACTCGATGCCGTCACGGCGCAGCGCCTCCCCGAGCGCGTCGCCCACCGGGCCGGCCTCGCGCGGAAGGACTCGCTCGGCGCCCTCCACGACGACGGCCTCGCCGCCTAGCCGCCGCACGACCTGGGCAAGCTCGACCCCGGCGGAGCCGCCGCCGAGCACCACCAGCCGTCGCGGAACGACCTCCATGCTCGTCGCCTCGCGGGTGCCCCACACGCCCTCGAGATCCCGGAGCCCGGGTACCGGGGGCACGATCGGGTCCGACCCGGTCGCCACGACGATGTGCTCCGCGGTGTGGCGGACGCCGTCGACCTCAACCACCCCGATCCCGGCCAGCCGGCCGTTGCCGCGCAGGAGATCGATCCCCCGGTCGGCAAGCCAGCGCTCCTGACCGGTGTCCGTGTGGTTGGAGACCATGAAGTCCCGCCACGCCAGCGCGGCATCGACGTCGACCTCGGCGTGCGCGCCGGCCTCGAGCGCGCCGTGTACCGCCTCGCCCGGACGCAGCAGCGACTTCGAAGGGATGCACGCCCAGTAGGAGCACTCGCCCCCGACCAGCTCTCGCTCAACGACGGCGACCCGCAGTCCGCGTGCCGCAAGCGCACCGGCGCAGTGCTCGCCCGGCGCACCCGCTCCAAGGACGATCACGTCGTAGTCGTTGCTCGTGCCCGTGCTGGTCATCGCGTCCTCCGGTCGAACTCGTGTGTGGATACGGTCGCGCGTCTTTAGGGAGACTCGCGCCCGGCCGACCCCCGGTCAAGCCCTGGTCCCAGAATCGACTAGGGACTCCACGGGCGCGAACGGTGGACCAAGCGCGTCACGCTGCAGATCGTCGTTCCACCGCCCACCTGAGGAGCTTGCAGTGAACGCAGTCGACGCCGGTCCCTCCAACAACGGCCGCGGTTTCGAACCTTGGGGCTGGACGCACTTGCACGTCGACCGGCTCAGCCCCAGCTACTGCCGGGTGACGTTCGACCACCCACCGATCAACGCGATCACGGCGACGAGCGTGATGGAGCTTGCCGAACTCGTCGGCCTGATCGAGCAGGATCGCGATCTCAACGTCGTCGTGTTCGACAGCGCCAATCCGGATTTCTTCCTGGCCCATTACGACATGGAGCACGATCCCGCCCGGACCGCGGCCCTCCCGGTCGGTCCGACAGGGATGAACGCGTGGATCGACCTGCTCGTGCGGCTCTCGCGTGCGCCGGTGGTCAGCATCGCGCAGGTCCGCGGACGCGCTCGCGGCGCCGGCAGCGAGTTCATCCTGGCGTGCGACCTGCGATTCGCCTCACGCGAGAACACCGTTCTCGGCCGGTTCGAGGTCGCGACGGGATTGGTGCCAGGCGTCGGTCCAACGGCCCGGCTCGCCAGGCTGGTCGGGCGAGGACGTGCGCTCGAGATCCTGCTCGTCGCCGATGACCTCGACGGACCGCGCGCCGAGCAGTACGGATACGTCAACCGGACGATCGCCGACGACCGGCTCGACGACGAGGTGAGGCGGATCGCCGCAAAGCTCGAGCGGTTCGATCACGACGCGATCGCGCGAACCAAGTCGCACGTCGACCGGGTCCTCGACGCGCTTCCCGACGCATGAGCCGTTCTAAGCCGGTACGAGGTGTTGGTCGGGGCTCGGCAGCGCACCCGCCAGTTCCCGGCGCGAGTTGATCCCGAGCTTCGTGAACACCTTACGGAGGTGCCACTCGACGGTCCTCGGACTGAGGAACAGACGAGCACCGATCTCCGGGTTCGACAGGCCGTCACGAGCGAGCTGGGCGATCTGCCGTTCCTGCGCGGTCAACTCATCGCGCGTAGTGATCGTGCGCTTGCGGACCCGCTCGCCGGTCGCCAGCAGCTCCTGGCGAGCGCGCTCGGCGAACGTTTCCATGCCGATCGACGTGAACTGGTCGTGCGCGGCGCGAAGCTGGGCGCGGGCGTCAACGCGCCGGCTCTCGCGCCGCAACCACTCGCCGTAGACCAGATGTGCACGCGCGAGCTCGGGACGGAGCCGAGTGCGGCCCAACCGCTCGATCGCCTCGCGGTACAGAGCGTCGGCCATTTCGCCGCGGCTGGTGAGCGCCCGCGAGCGCGCTTGGATTCCCACGCCCCACTCGGTGCCCGCCGCCGCGGTGACCTCGACCAGAGTCTCGACCGCAGCGACGGCGAGGTCGCTGTGACCACTGCGAACGGCCGCCTCGACCAGCTCCGGCAGCGCCCATACGGACACGAACAGCTGTGGTGCCTCCTCGGCGGCGCGCCTGGCCGATGCCAGCGCCTGGTCGTAGCGCCCAAGCCCGTTGAGCAGGATCGCGTTCACCCAGTCGGCCCACTGGAGCCCGATCCCCTGCCCTGCGGCCCCCGCCTCATGGACCATCGATTCGATCGCCGCGGAGGCATCCCCTTCCGATCCGCGGAGAGCAGCCAGGAGCAGCGCGGCGTAAGACGCAAACCGCGAGCCGGTCGCCTGTTTGACCGCGTCGGCTTCGGCGATCGCGTCCGCAGCGGCTCCAAAGTCGCCCCGCCAGGCGACGAGGATCGCCCACGCGTTCAGGTCGATCGGCAACCGGGCCAGCGCACCCGCGTCGCGGGCGCCGCGCACCTGGCGCGTCGTGATCGAGTGCCAGCTGTCTTCGTCCCAGAGGACGTTCGACGGGATCGTGGTCATCCAGCCCCATCGGAAGTTCTCGTGGTCGAGCGACGGATCGGACATGAACGCGGCGGTTGCGCGCCTCAGCAACGGCGCGCTCGCGGCACATCCCTCGGTAATCAGCATCGTCAGGCCGTCGAGCAGCAGATCGGATGGACGCGGTGGTCCCGGTGGGTTCGGGACCGTCCTGGCGGCGCGAGAGACCTCGAGCAGGTCGCCGCTCAGGGCCAGACGACCGGCGAACAACGCGGCGCCCCACGCGTCGAGATACGTCTCCCGGGCGAGGTGGACATCGAGCCGCGCGAGACGTGCGGCTGCTTTCAGAAGGAGCGGCGGCGCTGCCTTTCCCGTGTTCGAGGCGAACGCGATCTCGCCTCGGAGCAATTCCGCACGCGCGCGTTGCAGCTCGTCCAGCGCTTCGAGCTCTGCTGCGGCCAAGAGTCCACGGGCGAGATCGAACGCTCCCGCGTGCAGACTGGCCTGGGCAGCCGCGAGAGCGCGCTCGGCTCGGCGCGTGGGGTCGCCGGTCAGTGCAACCGCGCGCTGGAGGAACGCCGCCGCGGCCGCCACACCCCCACGCGCCTGCGCGCGCCCGGCCGAGCGCTCGAGCTCGAGGGCGACGCGCTCCTCGGGTCCGGCCGCCGCCGCGGCCAGGTGCCAGGCACGACGGTCCAAGTCGGACTCCTGGTCCGTGGCCCCGGCCAGCGCGCGGTGAACCGCGCGTCGCTCGTCCACCGCCGCCGATCGGTAGATCGCCGAGCGGACGAGCGGATAGCGAAACGTCACTCGCTCGCCGATCGCCAGCAACGCTTGTGTGTCCGCGCTCTCCACGGCCGCCGGTTCGATGCCGAGACGTTCCGCGGCGCGCCAGAGCAGCAGCGGGTCGCCGACCGGCTCGGCCGCCGCCAACAGCAACAGCTGCCGCGCGTCGACGGGAAGCGACTCGAACCGCCGCGCGAAGCTTTCCTCGATGCGCCCGGGTAGCGCCTCTGCTCCCAAGATCCCGAAGCCTCCGGCCAGCTGCGTGGCGGTCAAGTCTCTCGGCAGCTCGAGCAGCGCCAGCGGGTTGCCCCGGGTCTCGGCGATGAGCCGGTCTCGAATGCGGTCGTCCAGGACGTTACGCACAGCCGAACCGAGCAGGGAGCGTGCTTCGTCATCACCCAGCCCGAGGATCTCGAGCTCGGGCAGGTGGGCAAGCGGCTCGCCCGCCTCGCGTGTTGCGAACACGAGGCCGATCGGGTCTGCACGCAGGCGACGGGCAACGAACGTCAGCGTCAGTGCCGAGACCTGATCGAGCCACTGCGCGTCGTCCACGACACACAACAACGCACGCTGGTCGGCGACATGCGAGAACAGGCTCAGCACTCCCAAGCCCACCAGGAATCGATCCGGAGCTGCACCGTCGGCCAGGCCGAACACGATGTCGAGCGCCCGGCGTTGCGGAGCCGGGAGGACAGCAAGACGATCGAGCATCGGAGCACAGAGCTGATGCAGGCTCGCGTACGCCAACTCCATCTCCGACTCGACGCCCATAGCCCGGACTACCGTCAGATCCGACGCCGACCCGATCAGGTACTCGAGCAAGGCCGTCTTCCCGATGCCGGCTTCGCCCCGCACGACCAGCGAGCGGCTCTCACCCCGGCGGATCGCCGAGACGACGTCCTCGAGAAGCGCGCATTCGCCGGACCGGCCACGCAAACTCGTGCGCCTCCCCGGTGGAAGTACACGATCGTCCATTGCGTCAGCCCCATCCTAGAAGCGCCCGCGAGCCCGCACAAGGCGGCCGTCCTGCTGGTGTGAAGGCGTGTGCGCACACCCACACGGGCGATCGTCGGGTCCGGGTCAGACCAACACGGCAGGATCGGGCCACGCGTAACGCAGCCCAAACGGTGCGCCGTTGAGCCGGCCTGCGATCCCGCCCGGAGGCGGCACGAGCGCCCGTTCGACGCACTTGCCCCCGCGTGCCTCGTAGAAGGCTCGGGCGTCGGAATTCTGCTCGAGCACCCACAGGTACAGGCCGGTGCCGCGCTCGAGGGCGGGCTGGGCGGTGACCGTCAACAGTTCCACATCAACGCCGTGCACATCGACACCGACGGGAATCTCCTGATCGACGCCCGCGACACCTGGACCGCTTACAAGGTCGACCGGTTCACCGGCAGGATCATCTGGCAGTTGGGGGGCAAGGCCAGCAGTTTCAAGCTGCGCGCGACACCGGGCCAGTCGCTCGACAACGCCGGCGAGATCTTCGCCTGGCAGCACGACCCCGAGGCGATCGGGCACAACGAGTACACCTTCTTCGACAACGAGTCGGCGGGAACGCCCGAGTTCTCGGTCAGCCGGACGGTGACACTGATGCTCGACACGCGACACCGCGTCGCGACCCTGATCTCCTCCGACGATAAGCCCGAGGGACTCGTGGCCGCATCCCAGGGGAACGCTCAAACGACACCGGACGGAGGCCTGTTCGTAGGTTGGGGCGCGCTCCCCTACTTCTCGGAGTTCGATCGCTCGGGACGGCTCGTGTTCAACGCCGAGTTCCCCACGGGCGTGAACACCTACCGGGCGTACGTCCAGCCCTGGCCGGCAGACTCGTTCCGGTAACGACTACATCCGTGCAGGGCTGAGCCAGGAAGTGCGGTCCACCAACTGACTCGCTCGATCACAAGCATTCGGCGACGCTACACCACGACACGGGGCCATTTGCCAATCTCGCTCGCCAGTGGTAAACCGAAGCTCGCAGCAGCTTGCACCAGCAGCACGATTGTGCAGCGCACAGACAGGAGGACGGCAATGTCGTTCAGCGAAGACCCCACTCAGAGCGCGATTCCGGGCGCCGATCCGATGGGCGGAGCGCATGAGCCGGCGGTATCCGGCGATCCCACGCAGGGCGCAGAGGTCGGAGCGACGGGAGCTGAGGATCCGACCGCCGGCGCACCCGGCGGAGGGAATCCACACGACGATCCGACCCAGGGCACCGAGGTCGGGGAGCTTCCCGGGGAAGATCCAACCGAGTAGCCGCGCCCGACGAACAGCCCCGCGCCCGGCGGAGCGGGGCCTTTAGCTGCTAGCCGGCGCCTAAACATCCCGCGTCGATAAATGGGCGTTTCCCCGATGTGGCGGGCCCGGCTTTAGACAGATCATCCCGGCTGCCCCCGAACCAGCCAGGAAGGATCGATCATGACGAACTGCCGTAGCCTGCGCCCGCACCGCCGGGGCCGGAGAATCACGGCGCGGGCCGCGATCGTGGTGCTCCTCGCGTGCATCGGATCGGTCGTCGCCGCGGCGAACGCGTTCGCGTCCACGAGCTCCACGGCGGTGAAGCTGGGCCTCGTCCTGCCGCTCAGCGGCACCTCGGCCCCTTCAGGTCAGACCGCCGAAAACGGTGCCCAACTGGCCGTTCAACAGGCAAACAGCGGCAAGCTCGTCTCCGGAGTGACCTTCAGCCTCGTGGCCAAGAGCGACGCCGGCGCGGCGGGCACGCCGGACGGTCCCACCGGCGCGAGCCAGATCAAGGGCCTGATCGGCAACGGACAGATCGCCGGAGTGGTGGCGCCGTTCAACACCGCCACAGCGCTCGGCGAGCTTCCTCCGACCAATGCGGCGCCGCTGGCGGCCGTTTCGCCGTCGGCGACCGACACCTGCCTGACGATCTCGGGGGCCCTCGGTTGCACCGGCAACGCCGCCGAGCTGCCGACCGTGCAGCCGACCGGGCGCACGACGTTCTTCCGTGTCGCGCCGGCGGACGCGCTCCAGGGCGCGGCGCTTGCCGACTTCCTGTCTGGCAGCCAACACGACAAGACGGCTTACGTGATCGATGACGCCAGCCCCGCCGGCGGGGCGCAGGCCACAACCTTCGTCTCCCGCTGGCAGCTCGATGGTGCGCTCGTCGCGGGCCACGCGTCGGTGGCACCGACCGCCAGCTACGTGAACCTGCTCACGACGATCGCGGCGCTCCACCCGGACGTGGTCGTGTACACCGGCCAGGACCAAGGCGAGGGAACGGCGCTGCGCATGCAGATGCTCCAGGTCCCGGGTCTGAGCAGAACGCCGTTCGCCGCCACCTCGAGTCTGCACACCACCGCATTCGTCCAGTCCGCCGGCACCGCCGGCGGCCAGGTATGGGCTGTCGCCACGGAGCCCCAGCTGGCCCAGTTGCCCTCCGCCACGAGCTTCGCCACCAGCTACCGGGCCAAGTTCGGCACGCCCAGCACCGACGCCGCGCGCGGCTACGACAGCGCAGAGGCGCTGCTGCTCGCGATCAAGTCGGCGATCGCCGGCGGCACGAAGCCGCCGGCAACCTCAGGCTCGTCCGCCACCACATTTCGCAAAGCGATCATCGCGGCACTGACGCGGACGACGTTCACCGGAGCCGACGGCTCGATCGCGTTCGCCCCAGACGGTGATCTGCGACAAGGGCCGGTCGAGGTGGATCAGCTTGGCACCGCCGGCGGAGCTCCCGGTTGGACTCTGGCACGCGTCGTCCAGGTCACCGATCCCGCTCCCGCGGCGGCGCTCACCCCGTCCCCGCTCGACTTCGGCTCGGTGGCCACTCAGAGCACCGCCCAGCTGACGCTCCAGCTCGCCAACTCCGGGATCGTCCCGTTTGGGGTCGGCTCGGTCTCGGTGAGCGGAACCGGTTTCGCGCTCGCGGGGACGACCTGCAGCACCGTCAACGTCGTCCCCTCGGGGCAGTGCGCGGTCACGATCCGCTTCGCGCCCGGCGCGGCCGGTAAGGCGACCGGCACCGTCACGGTGACGGATTCGTCGGGGACGCCCCTCCAGACCGCCACGCTGACCGGGACCGGGGTCAAGGCGATCGCGCTCCCCGCGGCCGTTTACGTGGGCAACGGAGGCGACAGCTCGGTCCGGTCGTTCACGCTGCCGCTGACCGCGAACAAGACACCGGCGACCACGCTCGCCGGCTCGAACACACAGCTCGACGGTACCGGCGCCGTGGCCCTCGACAAGTTCGGCGACCTGTACGTCGCGAACAGCGATTCCGAGTCCATCACCGTGTACCGCGGCGACGCCACCGGCAACACGCAGCCGGTGGCCGTGATCACGGGCCCGGACACCGGCCTGGCCAACCCCACGGCGATCGCGCTGGACGCCCAATCACGCCTCTATGTGGCGAACGAGGCCGCGGGCACGGTTACCGTCTACGCGTTCGGTGCCACCGGTGACGCCACCCCGATCCGGACGATCACGGGCCTCTTCGGCCCCAGCGGCCTGGTCGTCGACGCGGCCGGCAACCTGTGGGTTGCCAGTCAGTTCGGCAACACCCTCGAACGGTTCGCCCCCACCGACACCATGCCGTCGGCGACGATCACCGGTGCAGACACCCTGCTCTCCGGCCCGCAGGCGTTGACCCTCGATGCGGCCGGGAACGTCCTGGCGGCCGACGAATACTCGAGCGCGATCACCGCTTACGCCCCCACCGACAACGGCGACAATGCCCCCACCTACTCGATCTCCGGGTCGAACACCGGACTGGACTTCCCCGACGGCCTTGACGTCGACGCCGCCGGCAACATCTACGCCTCCAACCTGTTCGCCAACACGATCACGGTGTACCCCGCCACCGCGCGCGGCAACGCTGCGCCGAGCGCGACGCTGGCCGGCTCGCCGACCGGGCTGGCCGCTCCCCAGCACCTCGCGGTCAGCCCGCCGCTCGCGGTCCTCACCCATGTGCTGCCGGCGGCGCGCGTGGGGCGCCACTACCGCACCCGCCTGATCGCCACGTTCGGGGTTGGCCGATATCACTGGACGATCCGACACGGGCACCTGCCCGGCGGGCTGCGGCTGAACGCCCGGACCGGCCTGCTCACCGGTACTCCCCGCGACGGAGGAACGTTCCACCTCCGGGTCGGGGTGACCGACACCGCACACCCGCGTAACGCCGCCGCCCGAGCGCTGATCCTGATCGTCAGGTTCCGCGCTGCGCACAACCGGCAGTAGGAATATCGTGGCTGCGGTGGGTGGCCTTGTCTGGGGCCGCGGAATCGTTTAGCCGGCACTGGAGGTCCCCTCCTCGGTCGTGTCGGGACACGGTGGCTCGGTGCTCGTGACGGTCGCCGACGCGGGGGTGTTGATCCAGGGTGCGCTGGAGCGGCTCGCGCCCGAGGACTACGTCGATCGCGGCGATCTCGGCGTCAAAGACCGGCCGGGGCCTCTACGCCTACCCGGACCCCGCCTTCGCACGGCCCGGGTTCGTCGAGTCGCCAGCTCGTGAAGCCGAATCCACCACCTTCCGTGCACTAGCCGGGGGCTGACCGCGGCGTTAAGCTGCGCATAGCTTCCATCCGCGAAGACGAGGAGACGACGTGAGTAGCAATCGCGACGGGACCCATCCGGGGCGTCCCTTCGGCGTGACGGGCGGTGGGTTTGCCGAGGGCCAGAACAGCCCTGCGGAGTTCGAGCCGGAGAAAAAGGTCGGCGCGTTCGGCACCGGGCAGGAAGACCTCGAGCAGTACCCCGAGGACGCGAAGCTCGGCAGCTTCGCCAGGGGCCAGCAGGCCGAGTCGCACATACACGAGGGCACCTTTGCCGCCGGGGAGGACGAGCCGGAGAAATAGTCCAGCAGAGATTCGAAGCGCGGGCGCGGGCCGCTTGGAGCGGCCCGCGCTCGGTAATTTCGGGGTCCCGCCGAGGGTGTTGGCGGAGGTAGATTGTCGTCGACGCAGAGCCTGGTCCGCTCGAGCAACTGTCGTCGGCGGAGATCGTCACCGCCGCGCTCCAGGATCACGGCCGAGCCGAGGTGGTCGGCACGCCTACCTACGGCAAGGGCGTCTTCCAGGTAACCGAGCGACTGAATAACGGCGGAGAGATCGACCGGTCTAGCTCTTGACCGCCTCCTGCAACTCGCTGGCGACCTCGTCGGTAGTGGCGTCGAGACTGCGCTTGATGACCTTGTTCGCCTTGGTCACCGTCCGGTCGAAGCCCTTCTCGAGCGTCGGCTCGCCGGCCACCACCAGAGCCGCCTGGCTGCCAGAAAGCTCTCCGGCCGCCTCCTTGAGCTCCTTGCGGGACAACGTCCCGGCACCGAACGCCTCGGGAATTAGCCGGACCCGTGGCCGATCCATGCGCTTGACGATGTGCGGCTTGTCGTTCTCGCGATCGATGACGGCGGCGTCGAATTTGCCGATGATCGCATCCTGGTGCAGCTGCTCGATCCCGTCGAGATCGTCCAACGCCTGGTCGACATCGTCGTAAAGGGCGGCGTACAGCACCATGTTGTCCTGATCTGCCATGGGTCCTCCTAGATGGTCGATTTGCTCGCTAGCTCAGCGAACCCGTGCCGGCAGGTGGCACCAGGACGGAGTCTGTTCCGGCGATGGAGCCGCACCCATTCGAAATCGGCACGTGCCCCAGCGCTCGCAGTTATGGTCAGCGCGGCACCAAGATCTTCTCTGCGGCTCGCTACCGGTTTGCTCGACGAGCGCCAGCCGCGATGTGCTCGAGCGCCTGCACGGCATCCGCGATGGTCGCGGTGGTCACGATCTCGTAATCGGCGCCGGCCCGAAGGCGCGGCTCGTATGTGGCCAGGTCGCCGGCGATCTTCGCGCGATCGGCCGGCGTTGACCCGAATGGGTTGGCGCGGTCGGTCACGCGCTCCAGAATGACGTCGACTGGCGCGCTCAGCAGAACGACGGCATCGAAGCGGTCGTACAGCGCGCCCTGATTCGCCACACAGCCAGCGATGAAGAGGCAGCCCTCGGTGTGGCGATCAAGGAACCTGCCGATTTTCTCGAGGTCCCAGAGCGGCTCGGTCCCGCTCGCCGTCCGCGTCTCTACGATCCAGCCGGGGTCGTCGGTGTCGAGGACCCGATGCCCGCGGCGGGCAAGCTCGGTGAGCGCGCTCGACTTCCCCGTCCCGGACATGCCGGTCACGAGCACCACCGATCGCCGTGTGCTCAACTCGACGACTGCACCGTCTAGTCGCTAAGCCGTCGCCGCCGGAGCCTGCGCGCTGGCGAGGGCTTCCAGGATCACGTCGGTCACGGCCTGCGGCTGGGAGACCATGATCACATGCGAGCCCTCGACCTCCGTGATCGTCGCGCCCGCCCGCTCCGCCTCAGACCGGACGACGTCGGCCCCGGCCGCCTTGTCGCCGGTCGCGACGACGGCCCACGACGGCAGACGCTTCCACGCGGGCGGCCCCGAGGGCTCCGAAAACGCCGACTCGGCGACGGGCCGCTGCGTCGCGGCCAGCAGCGCCGTCTGGTCCTCGGGTAGGTCGGCGGCGAACGCGTCACGCAACTTCGCGGGGTTGATCGCGAACTCCACCCCCGGATCCCCACCGTTGGCCGTCGGATAGTGAAGCGACACCAGCGCGCTATTGAGAACGCTGTCCTTGGAGCCGTTCTCGACGTCGCCGAGCATCTCCCCTTCGTCCGGCGCGAACGCGGCGACGTAGACCAGACCGATGACGTTTTTCGCGCCCGTCGCGGCGTTCGTGATCACCGCTCCACCGTAGGAGTGACCAACGGCCAGAACGGGTCCAGGCGTCTGCTCGAGCACGCTGGCGAGATACGCCGAGTCGATCGCGATACCACGCAGCGGGTTCGGTGGGGCAGTCACGTTCACTCCCCTCGCCTGCAGTCGCTCGATCACGCCGTTCCAGCTCGAGGCGTCGGCGAACGCCCCATGTACGAGGACGACAGTTGGAGACGCGTTGGACGATGTGGACATGCTCGCTCCTTTGGTCGGTCGACGCGAGGGAGTGTCCCGCGGGAACTTGGTCGTGGCGACCGTGACACCCTGGTATTGACCCTGGTTTCCCCGGGTTCGGCCCCTGGCCCGGACACGAGCAGGGTCGCGGTTGAGCATCGGCGAACCCGCGCTCGAGATCTCTATGTGCCTCCGGTGTGCTGTAACAACTCTCGAAGGACGGCTTCGATCCCTGCGATCTCGTACGTGGCGCGCTGCATGCCGGCTCCGCCGCCGCGCTTCAGAAGCTCAGGCAGTCTCGCGAGCTCCTCACCGCACCCCAGCTCGGAAGCCCGGGCGACCACCCGTCCCAACGCGTCCTCGAGGAGGTCCGAGACAGGCCGTCGTCTTCCTTGGGTGTCGGGCAGCTCACCGCGGACGCCGAATCGAGCCGCGCGAAAAATTCCCTCATCGACCAGTTCCGGCGGGTGGTGCTCGACGGGCTCGCGTTCCGCGGCATCGCGTGCCAGACAGTGCACCAGCGCGATCAGGGCGCCCGCGTCCGCGAGCGATGCCTGCGCATCGAGTGCGCGAATCTCGACCGTTCCGAGTCGGGGGTGGGGCCGAAGCTTCCACCAGAACCAGGTGTAGTCCGGCACATCCGCGGCACGGGTGAGCAACTCGCTCATCTCGCAGAAGTCCGCGAAGTCGCGTAATGCACGAGGCGTGCCGGATCGCGGCCATCCCCGGAGGCTCAGCTCCCGTGCCGATGCAAGGCCAGTGTCGCGACCGTGACGAAACGGCGAATTCGCCGCCAGGGCGAGCAGCAGCGGAAGGTCGCGCCGCAAGCCGTTGAAGGCCTTGATAGCGGTCTCACTATCGGGCATGCCGACATGAATATGCAGACCTGCCACGGGGGTGACCGCGGCGTCGCCGAGGAGAAAATGGATCCGTTCATAGCGCTCCTTGTCCGTAATTACGGCATCGCCCTCTCCGGCGACGAGATGGGTCCCCGACCCCAGAAGCGCCGCTCCGGTCCTGCGAACCGCGGCGCGAAGCTCCGCCAGCTCCCGGACCGCTTCGCCCACGCTGGGGTGCACGCCGGTAATCAGTTCGACCTGACACGCATGTAGCTCTCGCTCGACGGTGCCTACCGTCTCACCAAGACGCTCAAGCACAGCTTCTGAGCTATTTGTCTGCTGTCCCGAAACCGGATCGACCAGGAACAGCTCCTCCTCCACCCCAATCGAGAACGGCCGTCCTGACCCGAAATTCTCGTCGTAGTCAGCCGGCGAACTCACCGTTCAGGGTATCCCTTCTCCTCGCTCGACCTTCACCCCTCAGTACCCGGAAGGGTGACTCACGCGTGACGAAGTGGCTCACCAATTAACCGCACTCGAGGACCTTCTTCATGACCGCCTCACCTTCCCTCGTCGTTCTCGCTGTTGCTTACCCAACGCTCGGCCCAGGCAATCCGGCCAGACACGGGGGAACGCAGCAGCACATGATCTGCGCCTCGTATAAAGGCTCGATCGCAAAAGCGACGTAGGACGCGTCAGTTGCGGGCTGGTTGAGCGAAGAATGCCCAGATGGCTTCGGTCGCCGACGGGCCTCGCGGGTCGGTGTACGAGCCACCAGCGATCCCGCCTGACCAGGCGTGCCCGAGGCCTTGGACTTCGATGGATTCGTGCATGAGCGTGCCGTCAGTGTCGATCCACTGGTTGCGGGTGTATGCGAGACCACCGTCGGCGCGGGCGCGGTCCGAGGTGGTTGGTTCGGCTGGGTCGTGCGTGTGGCTCTGCGGCGCGGCCAGGTGGTTGGCGTGCATCGACTGGGCCAGAATGAGTCGCGAGTTCTCGGGTGCGACGGTCCGGTCGGCCGTGCCGTGGATGACAATGCTGGGGACGCGCCGTGCGTGTGTGCCCATTGCCGAGTGGATGGCATGACCATCGGTTGCCTTGTTGGCGCCGGCGTGACCCATCACGGCAAACGCCGACGGCAGGTCGGTCGCTGAGCGGTACGGCAGTCCGGAATGAATCGCCACGGCGGCGAATACGTCCGGGTAGCACGCCGCGAGGATCAGCGCCATGGCGCCTCCCGAAGACAGTCCCGCGACGAACACCCGCGTCGGATCGACGGCTTGTCCGGACTCGTCAGCGATGAGACGCTGCGTGATACCGGCGATCAGTTCGGGCTCTCCCGCCCCGCGCTGCTGGTGCGCAGGCATAAACCAGTTCCAGCATCTGTTCGCGTTGCCCCCGCGTGGTTGTGCCGGATAGACGACCACGAAGCCGTGGCGATCCGCGGTCTCGTTCATTGCGGTGGCAGCAGCGAACGTCGCGGGATCCTGCGTGCACCCGTGAAGCATGCACACCACCGCGGCCGGCACCTCGGGATCCAGACCTGTAGGGACATGGACAAGCGCACGTCCTTCCGTGACCTGGCTCCCGCGGGGCGTCGAACGCAATCCGGACGGACGCGCGTGCGGGTTTACGACTGGTCCGGGTTCGTGCAGCAGGTTCGGGAGCCGGCGGTGCGGTGTCTCCCACACGCCGGCGACACCCGCTGGCGGGAGCGACGGCGGCGCGATCGCTGGCGGGCGGATACCGCTGGCGGCGATCGCGGCTTGGTTTTGGGCGTACAGCTCACGCCAGTCGAGAATACTCATGGCGCTCAATATAGCGAGCGCTGCTCGATATGTCAATCAGCCCAGAGGTGAGCTGAGCCCAAAGCTCCGATAGACGCTCAGCAGAGCGAACCGCTGCGCCTCGGTGAGCGCAGGGTCGCGGGCGATCGCCGCTTCGGTATCCCACCGGCCGGAATCGTGAGCGCCCTCCCGGTCGTCGAGCACGCCCGCGCGCACCAGGATCTCGGCGAGCGAAATGTCCAACGCCGACGCAATCGCAAGCAGCACGCTGAGTGACGGCTCGTGCAGACCCCGCTCGAGCTCGCTCAGGTACGCATTCGACACGCTCGTACGGGTCGACAGCTCACGCAATGTGAGCCGTCTCGCCAACCGCCGCGCGCGCAGGACAGCACCGAGTGCCCGCAACGTCGACTCGGACAAACCGCTACTCATCGACACATCATCCCGTTCCCCGGCGCCCGAGGACCGTGCGCGCTCGATCCGGAGGACGTCACCACCAGGAGGACGAACCGCGCTCACCCGCATCGGGAGATCTTGACCTTGCCCCTGATGCGGGTCAGGATCCAGAACATGTCGTTGAGGGGCGGTCGTCTCGAACGAGGCGCAGAGCTCGGCGGGTACCGCATCGAGCAGCAAATCGGACAAGGCGGGATGGGCATCGTTTATCGCGTGACGAACGTCGCGCTGGGCCGTGTGTACGCGCTCAAGGTGCTGGCCCCGGAGCTGGCCGACGACGAGCAATTCCGCCAGCGCTTCCAGCGGGAGATGCGGATCGCCGCGTCCATCGATCACCCGAACGTGGTGGGGATCCACTACGCAGGAGAGCAAGACGGGTTCCTGTTCCTCGCCATGGACTACGTGCACGGCGAGGATCTCCGCCAGCTGATCCTCCGCGACGGCGCCGTCAACCCAGACCGGGCGGTCGGCATCTTGACCCAGGTGGGGTTCGCGCTCGACGCCGCGCACGCCAAGGGTCTGGTGCACCGGGATATCAAGCCCGGCAACATGCTGCTCACGGTCAGGGACGGTGAGGAACGCGCCTATTTGACCGATTTCGGACTCGCCAAGCGCAGCAGCACGCTGGCCGAGCTCACGGTCGCCGGGAGCATCGTCGGCACCGCCGACTACATGGCTCCCGAGCAGGTGAGCGGCGAGCCCTCCGACGCGCGAACCGACATCTATGCCCTCGGGTGCGTGTTCTTCCAGATGCTGACCGGAAAGGTCCCGTACGAGCGCGAGACGACGCTGGCCACCATGTTCGCGCACGTGAACGATCCGCCCCCGGTGCTCGAACCACCGCTCGTCGAGGATTACCCGGAGTTCACGCCTGTGGTCCAGCAGGCGATGGCCAAGACGCCCGCCGACCGCTACACGTCGGCGGGCGATCTCGCGCGCGACGCCGCCGCGGCGTTACAAGGAGCGCGCTACTGGGGCGCGCCATCGATGGTCGCGACCGGCGACGCCAGACCGGTGCCTGCTCGGGCGGCCGCCGAATCCTCGGCGGAGGCGGCACCTGCTCCCGCGACCGCAATGGCGAGTGGGAGCGCGGCGACGGGTACCTCGCCGAGACCGAGCTTGGACGAGCGGCAGACACCCGCAACTCCTCCCCCCGGCGGCGGGGCTCCCGGAGAGTCGACTCCTCCCGGTGGGAGCGACGGCGGTGGCCGACTGCGACGGTACCGGTGGGCGATAGCGGGGCTCGTGGCTCTTGTGGCGGCGGTGGTGGTCGCCGTAGTCCTGTTGACCTCGGGAGGCTCGACCGGCTCCGGGCAGACGTTCCAAGCCGTGCTCCGCCCGGTCCCAGACAACCACGTCACCGGCACGGGGACCGCAGCTGTCACCCTGCACGGCGACCAGGCGACGGTGACCGTGGACACGACCGGTCTGCTGAACGGCGCGCCTCACCCCATCCACATTCATGCTTTCGGCCTGGGCATCTGCCCGCCGGCCTCGGCCGCCAGGCGGTACAACGGTCATCTGGCCATCAGCACCACGGACGGCCTGAAGTACTACGGGCCGATGGCCGCCGCGCTCACCCTGAGCGGCGACACGACCATGAACAGCATGCTGGCCTTCAGCAGGTACCCAACAAACGGGGACATCCACTACCAGCGCACGATCACCCTCACGACCGCTGCCGCCAACGCGATCCGCCACGGTAACGCGGTGGTCGTCGTTCATGGCATCGACTACGACCACAGCGGCCAATACGACATGGTCCTCAACCGGAGCGAGCTCGACAGCGCCGTGTCGCAAGATGCCACCGCTCCCGCCCTGTGCGGAACCCTGCTCAATCCCGCCAGCGTCGGCGAAAGCGGTTGATCACTATGCCGCCGGCAGGATTCGAACCTGCGACCCTCGGATTAAAAGTCCGCTGCTCTGCCAACTGAGCTACGGCGGCGGGGGCGCCATGATCGCGCATTGGCTCTGCTCGATCCCCGCCGGAGCGGACTTTGGCGCTGAGGTCACGTATACGTGAGCTTAATCGCCAGAGTCTGGGAGCAAGGCGGACCTCAGTGGCGGAAGTGGCGGCGGGAGGTGAACACCATCGCTGCGCCGGCGGCGTCGACGGCCTCGACGATCTCGTGGTCGCGGACCGACCCGCCGGGCTGAATGATCGCGATCGCGCCCGCGTCGAGGGCGAGCTGGGGCCCGTCCGGGAACGGGAAGAAGGCGTCCGAGGCCAGCACCGACCCCACGAGCGAGGACCGGGATTTCTCGATCGCGAGGCGCACGGAATCGACGCGGCTCATCTGGCCGGCGCCGATGCCGACGGTGGCGAGGTCGCGGCAGATCACGATGGCGTTGGAGCGGACGTGCTTGCACACCTTCCAGGCGAAGGACAGCTCGCCCCATTCGGCCTCGGTCGGCGTGCGCCGGGAGACGACCTGCATCTCGGAGCGCTCCTCGAGGTCGTAGTCGCGATCCTGGACGAGCATGCCGCCGACGACCTGGTGGAGCTGGGGGTCGATCATGTCGGGGTTGCGGCGTTCGCGGTCGTCGAGGAGGCGCATGTTGCGCTTGGACTCGAGTACCTCGAGCGCGTCCTCGTCGTAGCCGCGCGCGAACAGGACCTCGACAAACTGGGCGGCGATCGCCTCGGCGAGGGTGCGGTCGACGCGGCGGTTGATGCAGATCACGCCGCCGTAGGCCGAGATCGGGTCGCACTCGAAGGCCTTGTGGTAGGCCTCCAGCGCGGTCTTGCCGACGGCCACCCCGCACGGATTGTTGTGCTTGATGATCGCGCAGGCGGGGATCTGGAACTCGCTCACGAGCAACCGGCCTGCGTCGAGGTCCAAGAGGTTGTTGAACGACAGCTCCTTGCCGCCGAGCTGGGAGACCATCGATAGGATGTGGGTACGAGTTCCGACCTGCGAGTAGTAGGCGGCGCGCTGGTGGGGGTTTTCGCCGTAGGGAAGCTCGAGCACCTTCTCGAACGCGCGCACCATCAGCGCCGGGAAGTCCGCGCCCTTCTCCTGGAACCAGCGCGCGATCGCGGTGTCGTACCGCGCGGTGTAGGCGAATGCCTCGGCGGCGAGACTCTCGCGGGTCGTCGGCGAGAGCCTGCAGTCGAACTCGCGCAGTTCGGCCAGGATCGCGTCGTAGCTCTCGGGACTGACGACCGGTGCGACGAACTGGAAGTTCTTGGCCGCCGCTCGGATCATCGACGGCCCGCCGATGTCGATGTTCTCGATCACCTCGGAGTCCGAGACGCCGCGGCGGGCGGCGGTCCGCTCGAACGGATACAGGTTCACGCACACGAGGTCGACGAACTCGACGTCGTTCTCTTCGGCCTGGCGCATGTGCTCGGGGTGATCGCGTAGCGCCAGCAGGCCGCCGTACAGCTTCGGGTGAAGCGTCTTGACGCGGCCGTCCATGATCTCGGGGAACCCGGTCAGGTCCGAGATCTGGCGGACCTGGAGGCCGGACTCGGTCAGCTCGCGGGCGGTCCCGCCGGTCGAGACGATCTCAATCCCGAGCTCGGCCAGGCCGCGAGCGAACTCGACCAACCCCGTCTTGTCGGATACCGACAGGAGCGCGCGGCCTACCTTGACGTCCTCGGAGGCGACGGGCTCGAACCGGTTCGCGCTCGATGTTCCCTGCTCCATGACGCCTCGACTCTATCGCTCGATCAGGACTCGGCGCGCATTGGCGGGGTCGAAGCTGACCGCCCCGCGGGCGATCAGGCGCACCGCCTCGGGCAGCAACTCGTGCTCGATCGGGTGCAAACGCTCGAGCACCTCGCCGGCGTCGCGAGCGTCTGGCAGCTCGATCGCGCGCTGGAGGATCACCGGGCCGCTATCGACGCCGCCGTCGACGAAGTGCACGGTGACGCCGAACACCTTGACACCGTAGGCGAGCGCTTGGTCGACCGGGCCCACCCCCGGGAACGCCGGCAAGAGCGCCGGATGCACGTTGATCACGCGATCCGGAAACCGGATCAGGAACTCGTCGGACAGCAGCTGCATGTAGCCGGCCAGGACCACGAGCTCGGTCCCCCGGGACGCCAGCCAGTCCGCGATGGCGAGATCCCGCGCGGGGCGGTCGGCGAACTGGTCGAGCGGGAACGAGCTCGCGGGGACGCCGGCGGCGCGGGCACGATCGAGCGCCGGCGCGTCCGGCTTGTCGGAGGCGACGGCCACGATCTCGACGCCCTCCCTCTGGTGCACACGGTCCAGCAGCGCTTGGAGATTCGTCCCCGTGCCGGACGCCAGGACCGCGACGTTCATGCCGCCCGGAGCTTCGGGAACCGGCCGCCCGTGGAGCGGAGCCTCCCGGACTCGAGCAGCTGATCGACCCGGCCGAGGACCTCGCTCGAGCGCAGATGGGCGAACGCTCCGTAGCCGGCGAGGCGGTCGTAGGCGTACTGCCCGATGACCTTCGAGCGGCCGCCTCGGAGGATCTCGACGGCGCGTGTGCGCCCCACCGGAGGAGCCGCGGAAACCACGACGTCGAGAATCGCCGCGTCGAGGTCCCCGGGGGCCGCCGAGGCCGCGGCTGGTGAGGCGGCGGCCCGTGAATCGTCGGCCGGTGAGGCGTCGACGACAGGAGGCGAGCAGACATCGCAGCACGCCACCGACGGCGCCACCCGGGACCGGTCGCCGAAGTGCGCCAGCAGCGCCGCGCGCCGGCAGCCCGCTCCCTCGACGTAGCCCCAGACCGAGCGGTACTGCGCCCAGCGGGCGCGCTCAGCATCCCGGGCGGACCCGAGGCAGCGGGCGAGCGTGGCGCGATCCCAGTGTCCAACCACGAGACCGGCAGCTCGATCCGGTGGTGCGGGTTGCGGCGCCACCAGGCCCGCTCGCACGAGATGGCCGATGACCGCCCGCACGGTCTCCTCGTCGCCGCCGGGGCCGACATCCGCGGCCAGCTCCCGGACCGCGACCTCGTAGCGACCGTCCAACCCCGCCCATTGCAGCCGTTCCACCACTCGCTCGAAGACAGCCGCTTCCAGCCGCGAGCGCTGGATGAAGAACACGTGCAGGCCCTTATCGCGCTGCTCGGCGAACAGCAGGCATCGCGCGGGTGCGCCGTCCCTCCCGGCCCGACCGGCCTCCTGGTAGTAGGCCTCGAGGGAGCCCGGAACGGTGGCGTGGCAGACCGTCCTGACGTCGGCCTTGTCGATTCCCATCCCGAACGCGTTGGTCGCGACGATGACCCGCGCCTCGCCGGACATGAACCGCTCCTGGGTCGCAGCGCGCACCTCGCGCGGGAGCCCGGCGTGGTACACGAGCACGTCCTCGTTAAGTGCGCTGCGCAGGAATGCGGCCACCTCTTCGCTGGCCCGCCGCGTCCCGGCGTAGACGATCGCGGGCAGCGCGTCAGGCTCGCCCAACGCGGCCGCAAGCCGCCGGCGCTTGTCAACCGCGGTACCGCAACGGACGACTGCGAACGTCAGGTTGGGGCGGTCGAATCCGGTCGTCACGCGCACCGGATCGCGGAGCGCGAGGCGACGCGCGATGTCGTCGGCTACGGCCGGGGTCGCAGTCGCCGTCAGCGCGATCGTCGCGCGGGCGCCAACCCGCCGTGCGGCGTCGGCGAGGAAGAAGTAGTCGGGACGGAAGTCGTGGCCCCATTGCGAGATGCAGTGCGCCTCGTCGACCACGAACAGCCCGACTCGGGTCTGCGCCACCGCCTCGGCGAACCGGGGCGACGCGAACCGCTCGGGCGCGACGTACAACAGCCGCACCTCCCCCGCGGCCACCCGCGACAGGGCCTCGGCGTTCGCCGCGCTACTCCGCTGGGCGTTAACAAGCTCAACCCTCCCGGGAGCCACCGCGCGCACCGCCGAGACCTGGTCCTGCATCAGCGACACGAGCGGCGAGACGACCAGCGTGAGGTCGTCGCGCATCAAAGCAGGCAGCTGATAGCAGAGCGACTTGCCCGAACCGGTCGGCATGACCACAAGCGCGTCGCGACCTGAGAGCGCGGCGGTTACCGCCTCGGCCTGGCCGGGCCGGAAATGCTCGAAGCCGAACAGGCGCCGGAGCGCGTCACCGGGATCCATCGGGCGCCCGACTGTAGCGGCGCCACCGGCGGTCCCCAGTCGCAGCGGCGCGACCCCGGCGGCGAGCGAGCTATGCCCGGATCAGCGGGAGCTCGAGCGCGTACTTGCCGTTCGCGTCTTCGGTCCCGGCGAGCGGGTAGGAACCGCTGAAGCAGGCGTCACAGTGCGAGTCGCGCGAAACGCCGACCGCCTCGTACACGCCATCCAGGGACAGGTAGTGGAGCGAGTCGGCGCCGAGCTCGTCGGCGATCTCGTCGACGGTCCGGCCGTGGGCGATCATCTCCTCGCGGCTGGACATGTCGATCCCGTAGTGGCAGGGGTGCTGGATCGGCGGGGCCGAGATCCGCAGGTGGATCTCCGCGGCGCCGGCGTCGCGCAGCATCTCGACGATCTGCCGCGTGGTGTTGCCGCGCACGATCGAGTCGTCGACGACGATCAGCCGCTTGCCGGCGACGACCTCAGGCAGCGGGTTGAACTTCATCCGCAGGCCGTGCTTGCGCAGTTCCTGACCGGGCTGGATGAACGTCCGGGCCACGTAGCGGTTCTTGATGAAGCCGTCGTCCTGTGGCAGTCCCGCCGCGCGGGCCAGCCCACGGGCCGCCGGGTTGCCGGAGTCGGGCACCGGGATCACGAGGTCGGCGTCGACCGGGGCCTCGCGCCACAGAATCTCGCCCATTCGCGCCCGCGCCACCTGGAGCACGGTGCCGGCCATCTTTGAGTCCGGGCGGGCGAAGTAGATGTATTCGAACACGCAGAACGCGCGCCGGTCGGGGTCCGACACCATCCGCGTCCGCACGCCCCCTTCGGTCAGCGTGATCACCTCGCCGGGGAGCACCTCGCGGAGGTACTTGGCGCCGATCAGGTCGAACGCGCACGACTCGCTGGCGACGCAGTACGCCGCGGTCCCGTTGTCCTCGTCCTCGATCATCCCGAGCACGAGCGGGCGAACCCCGTTCGGATCGCGGAACGCAACGACCGACTCCTCGGTCAGCACGACCGTCGAGAACGCCCCGCGAAGACGCGGAAGCACGTCGGCCACGGCATCCTCGAGCCGCTCGGCGGGGTGCGTGGCGAGCAGCGCCGCGATGATCTCGGAGTCCGATGTCGAGCTGAACGGGATGTCCTGCTCGCGAAGCTGGGAGTGAAGCTCGACCGCGTTGATCAGGTTCCCGTTGTGTGCCAGCGCGAGTGTGCGACGGTCGTCTCGGACGATCGGCTGGGTGTTCTCCCACGCCGACGCCCCGGTGGTCGAGTAGCGGACGTGGCCGATCGCCATGTCGCCGACGAGCGAGCGGAGCTTGTGTTCGTCGAATACCTGGGCGACGAGACCCTGGTCGCGGATCGCCATGATCCCCCGCCCGCGCGGGGCAGTCGCGATCCCGGCCGACTCCTGGCCCCGGTGCTGGAGGGCGTAGAGGGCAAAGTAGGCGAGATTCGCGACGTCGTGTCCCGGCGCGTAGATGCCGAAGACACCGCACTCGTCGCGCGGTCCATCGCGGTGGTCGTTCATGGTTGGCGCCATGCCCAGCCTGCACCCAAGGCTAGCAGTGGCCCTAGACCCATTCCCGCAGGCCCGCGTCGCGTGCGTCACGCAGTTCGGAAATTGGAACCTCGAGCAGTCCGTCGATCGTCAGGGCATCGCCGCCGACCTCGCCGATCACGACAAACGGCGCCAGCGCCTCGCGCGGGCCCGAGACGATGAACGCCCGCCCCGGCGCCTCGCCAAACGCATCAAGGCCGTCCGGCAACCGCACCGACGCACCGAGACCGGCGGCGATGCAGCACTCGGCGAGGGCGACCGCGACCCCGCCCTCGGCGACGTCGTGGGCACTGTGGAACGCTCCCGACCTCACGCGCGACCGGACGGCCTGGTGGGCGACCCGGATCCTCGCGGCGTCGGCCACCGGCAGCTCTCCGACCGGAGGGAGACCGCGCAGCTTCGACAGCTCTGACCCGACTGCGGACGGCTCGAACGGACCAACCAGCGCGATCGCGTCGCCCGCCCGCGTGAACCCGAGGCGGCCGGCCGCCTCGGCGTGCGGAAGCTTCCCGACCATCCCGACGACCGGTGTCGGGAAGATTGGCCCGGTCGGCGCTTCGTTGTAGAGCGACACGTTCCCGCCGACCACCGGCACGCCGAGCTGCTCACACGCGAGCGCGAGTCCCTCGACGGCCTCGACCAGCTGCCAGGCGACGTGCGGCTTCTCGGGGTTGCCGAAGTTCAGGCAGTTCGTGAGCCCCAGCGCCTCGGCGCCGACGCAGGCAAGGTTGGCCGAGCACTCGTACACCGCCTCCATCGCGCCCCGCCGCGGGTCGCAGGCGACACGCCGGCCGTTGCCGTCGATCGAGACTGCGATCGCTGACGAGTCCGGCAGCATCAGTACCGCGGCGTCGGCCTCGTCCGGGCGGCGGACGGTGCGCGACTGCACGATCGGGTCGTACTGCTCGAACACCGGGTGGCGGGAGGCGAGGTTCGGGGAGCGGAGCAACGCGAGCAGCGTCTCGGCCGGCGACTCGTTCCCGGTGAGCACGGCCGGCGGCGCCTCGTACAACGCACCGGCGAAAGGCGCGGGCTCAAGGTCGTAGAGCGGGCAGTCGTCGACCAACACGCTGACCGGTAGGTCCGCGACGACGACGCCCGCGTCGAGCACCTGGAAGCTGTCCCCGTCGGCCACGCACCCGATCGGCGTCGCCAGGATCTCCCACCGCTCGCACACCCCGAGCACGTCGGCCACGCGCTCGGGTTCGACCACGCACAGCATCCGTTCCTGCGATTCGGACACCATGATCTCGAAGGGCTCCATCCCCGGCTCGCGGAGCGGCACGCGGCCGACGTCGAGGCGCACGCTGACGCCGCCCTTGCTCGCCATCTCCGACGCCGCCGAGGTGAGGCCGGCGGCGCCTAGATCCTGCAGCGATACGAGCAGCTCGCGGTCGAGCAGCTCGAGGCAGCATTCGAGCAGCTTCTTCTCGGTGAACGGGTCGCCGATCTGGACCGACGGGCGCTTGGCCTGGTCGCCCTCGCCGAGCTCGGCGCTCGCGAGCACGGACGCGCCTCCGATCCCGTCCCGGCCAGTCAACGCGCCCAACAGCACGACGACGTTGCCGGGCCCGGCGGCGGCGCTGCGGATCAGCCGGGAGTGCGGCGCCAGCCCGAGGCACATCGCGTTCACGAGGCAGTTCTGCTCGTAGCTTCCCTCGAAGTAGATCTCGCCGCCGACCGTCGGGACGCCGATCGAATTGCCGTAATGCCCGATCCCGGCGACCGCGCGATCGAGCAGATAGCGCGATCGCTCCGACGAACCCGGTTCTCCGAAGCGCAGCGAGTCGAGCACGGCGATCGGCCGGGCGCCGACTGCGAACACATCGCGGAGGATGCCGCCGACGCCGGTGGCGGCGCCCTGGAAGGGCTCGACCGCGCTCGGATGGTTGTGGGACTCGACCTTGAACGCGACCGCGAGCCCTCCGCCGACGTCGACCACGCCGGCGTTCTCGCCGGGTCCCATGAGCACGTGCGGCCCGTCGTTGGGCAGCCGCCGGAGCAGTCGGCGCGAGTGCTTGTAGCCGCAGTGCTCGGACCACATCAGCGACAGCATTGCCAGCTCGACGTCGCCCGGCGCGCGCCCCAGCCGCTCGATGATCCGCGCGTACTCGCCGTCGGTCAGCCCGAGCTGCCGGTATCGCTCCTCAAGCGAGGACGTGCTGCTCGACATGGGATCGCATCGACTCGAAGATCCGCCGGCCATCCGCCGACCCGGTCAGCGGATCGACCGCGTGCTCGGGGTGCGGCATCAGACCGAAGACGTTCCGGGACTCGTTGCACACCCCGGCGATGTCGCGCAACGAGCCGTTCGGGTTGTGCCCAGGCGCGTACCGCAGCAGCACCTGACCGGCCGCCTCCAGCCGGTCGAGCTCGTCGTCGGGGGCGTAGTAGCGGCCGGTCGTGTGCTTGACCGGGATCGACAGCCGTTCCCCGGCCTCGAAGGAGCCCGTGAACGGGCCCATGGCACGGACGACCTCGAGCTCCACCTGCCGGAAGACGAACTTCAAGGAGACGTTCGGGAGGAGCGCGCCTGGCAGCAAACCGGCCTCGCAAAGCACCTGGAACCCGTTGCAGATGCCGAGCACGAGCCCGCCCTCGCGGGCGAACTCTTCCACCTCGGCCATCACCGGTGCGAACCGCGCGATCGCGCCGGCGCGCAGATAGTCGCCATAGGAGAAGCCGCCCGGCACGATGACCGCGTCGACTCCGTGGAGATCGTGGTCGGCGTGCCACAGCAGCACGGCCTCGCCCACGCGCGCCGCCGCCTGCAACGCGTCGATGTCATCGCATGACCCGGGAAAGCGGACGATCCCGAACCTCATCGCTCGATCTCGTAGTCCTCGATCAGCGGGTTCGTCAGCAACCGCTCGCACATCTCGGGCAGACGCTCGGGATCCTCGACGTCCAGCTCGATCAGGCGCCCGACGTGGACGTTGCTCACGCCGTCGAAGCCGAGCGCCGGCAGCGCTCGCTCGACCGCCTGGCCCTGCGGGTCGAGGATCCCCGCCTTGGGCCGGACGAGGACCCGAGCCCTCATCGGGTTCGGCTGAGCCAGGCGTCGAACGGCTCGCCCGTGATGCGCTCGTACGCCTCGATGTACTTCTCGCGGGTGCGCGCGACCACGTCGTCCGGGATCGCGGGCGCCGGTGGGTTCCGATCCCAGCCGGTCGACGAGGCCCAGTCGCGCACGAACTGCTTGTCGAAGCTCGGCTGTGTGCGGCCGGGTTGGTATTCGTCCGCGGGCCAGAAGCGGGATGAATCGGGGGTGCAGACCTCGTCGCCGAGCGTCAGCTCGCCGTCGGCGTCGAGCCCGAACTCGAACTTGGTGTCGGCAAGGATGATCCCGCGCTCGCGGGCGTGCTCGGCGGCGTGCTGGTAGACGGCGATCGAGATCTCGCGGACGCGCTCGGTCAGCGCGCGGTCGCCGACCAACTCGGCGGCGCGCTCGAAGTCGATGTTCTCGTCGTGGCCCTCGGTGGCCTTGGTCGCCGGGGTGAAGATCGGTTCGGGCAGCCGGTCGGATTCGCTGAGACCGGCCGGCACCGCGATCCCGCACACCTCGCCGGTCCGCTGGTAGTCCTTCCACCCCGAGCCGCTCAGGTAGCCACGAACTACGCACTCGATCGGGAGCATCTCGAGCCTGCGGACGAGCATGCCCCGCCCCCGTACCTCGGACGGCACACCGTCACTCACCGACAGCATGTGATTGGCGACGATCTCGTCGGTGCGCTCGAACCAGAATGTGGAGAGTCCAGTCAGGACGGCGCCCTTGTCGGGGATCGGCGTCGGATGCACGACGTCGTACGTCGAGATACGGTCGGAGGCGACGATTAGCAGCGTGTCGTCGCGCCCCTCGTAGATTTCGCGGACCTTGCCCGATGCGATCAGGGGCAAGTCTCTGAGGGCGCTCACTGAGGCGATGCTAGCAACGGACCCGGCGGCCCGGAGACGGCTCCGGGCCGCGTTTCCGCAACTAGCGAAGTCCGGCTAGTGGGCTCCGGTGAAGTCAGCCCAGCACCCGGTGCCGAAGCTGCCCACGCCGGCGATGCCGTTGACGATCACCTGCGCCCCGCTCGGCGCCACCAGCGCGATCGTTTGCGGAGCAAACAACGACCCGGCGGTGCCGTCCGGCGTCGGGGAGACGTCGGCCCCGGTATCGGTGGGGGTGTTCGCCGAGGCGAACACGCCGCTGAGGTCGGACTGGTCCTCGCTCGAGCTCGCGTCGATCTCGCTCGAGGTCTCCGTACCGTCGTCGGTGCAGGTCATCGTGACCGTGAACGGGCCGGAAGTGAACAGGGTCACCTTGGTGCCGTTCGCCGATCCCGCCGTCTTCACGACGCCGTTCGTGCCGATCTGGCTCCCGCCCCCACCGCCGCCGCCGAGGTAGGCGCTCGGCGGTCGTCCCCCGAGCTCATCGGCGTTCTTGGCCTTCGGGACCGTTCCGAGCGCGCTCACCTTGATCTGCAGCCGTGTCAGCGTGTGATCGCGGAGCCGAGTCCCCGACAGCGATCCCTTCTTGATCAAGCTGTCGCCGTCGACGCGCTGGCTCGCGGCAACCGCGGTTCCGGTAGCCGCGACGACGAGCGCGATGACGGCGACGACGAGAGCCGCGGACGGCCTCCGACGCAGTAGCTCCCTCATGTGCTTATCCCCTTCTCTCTCGGACTTACCGGCTGAAGTCCGTGTGAGGCGGAGCCTAGTGGTACTCGGGCAGCACTGGGCTCTCGATCACCGCTTTCATCCCCCGCCGCCCGGCCAGGACCTGGAGCACGATCGCGGTGTCGGCGATCGCGACGCCGGTGAGGTGCCGGCTACGCCGTTCGAAGTCGCGGACGATCTCCGCGAGCGTCGCGGCGTACCTCGCCTGGTCGTGGCCGGCGAGGGCGGCGATCGCCTCCCCGGTCCGCGCGAACGCCTCGTCAGCCGCGGCCATCCGCTCCGCGCACGCCCCCGCGCCCTGGTCGTCGCCGGCGATCAGCGCCGCGAGCGCCCGCGCGTAGGCGGCGGTCGCCGACTCGCGGTCCGCGCCGGCGAGGGCGGAGCGCACGTAGTCGGCCTGCTCGGCGCCGCCGCCCGCGAGCACCGACGCCTTTAGCATGCCGACCAGCCGTCCGAACGCACGCGCGTGCGCCGTCTCCCACGATTGGCGGTACAGCTCAGCGACCTGCCCGAACTCCGACCGGGCCGCCTCGACGTCCCCGTCGAGCAACGCTTGCTGCGCCCTCCCCTCCCGCTCGATCGCCGCCGTCAGCAGCTCCTGATGCTTGCGCGGCGGCACCCTGCGCTCAATCGTAGGCGAACCGGGTATCTCCCCATGCGATGAAGACGCTCAACAGACGTGTAGCCCTGGTCACCGGCGCGAGCGGCGGCATCGGCCAGGCGATCGCGCGCGGCCTGGCTGCGGAGGGAGCCGCAGTGGCACTCGGTTACAGCAGCCACGGCCGGTCTTGGGCGCCAGCAGACGCTCGAGGAGGTCTCGCTGGACGACTTCGACGAGATGCTCGCGGTCAACCTCCGAGCCCCCTTCCGGCTCGCCCAGCGCACGGTGCCCGGCATGCGCGAGCGCGGCTTCGGCCGGGTGCTGTTCTTGTCTTCGGTGGCCGCGTTCACGGGCGGCGTCGTCGGCCCGCACTACGCGGCGTCCAAGGCCGGACTCCACGGCCTGACTCATTTCCTGGCATCGCGCCTCGCCTCGTCCGGGGTGACGGTCAACGCGCTCGCGCCGGCGCTGATCACCGAGACCCGGATGCTTCCGGGTGATCCCGAGGAGCTTCGGGCACGTGTGCCGGTCGGCAGGCTTGGCCGCCCCGAGGAGGTCGCGGACCTCGCGCTCGCGATCCTCCGCAACCCGTACATGACCAACCAGGTCGTCGGGCTCGACGGCGGGATCTACCCGCGATAGCTGCTACGCGGGGACCGCGACGCTGATCGCGTCGAGCCGGCCGACGATCTGATCCGCGTAGCGGACGAAAGGCGCGTAGTCGAAGATCGCGTCGAGGTCGAGGCCGGCGCCGGCCGGGTCGGCCGCGAGCAGGTCGCGCATGTGCACCCTCGAGTCGAGCGCCTGCTGGGCGAGGCGCTGGACCACGCGGTAGGCGTCGTCGCGGACCATCCCGGATTCGACCAGCGCGAGCAGGACGCGCTGGGAGAACAGGGCCCCGTGGGTGAGCTCGAGGTTCTCGCGCATACGGTCGGCGTCGACGACCATGCCCTCGACCAGCGACAGAACGCGCCGCTGCATGTGGTCGAGGAGGATCGTCGAGTCGGGCAGGATGATCCGCTCGACCGACGAGTGCGAGATGTCGCGCTCGTGCCAGAGCGCAACGTCCTCCAACGCCGCCAGCGCATTCCCGCGGAGCACCCGCGCGAGTCCGACGACCTGCTCGGACTTGATCGGGTTGCGCTTGTGCGGCATCGAGCTCGAGCCCTTCTGGCCGCGGCCGAACGGCTCGCGGACCTCGCCGACCTCCGTCCGGGCGAGGTGGCGCAACTCGGTGGCGAATCGCTCGAGCCCCGCTCCGGCAAGGGCGATGGCCTCGAGCAGCTCGGCGTGGCGATCGCGCGGCACCACCTGGGTCGAGACCGGCTCTCTAGCGAGCCCCAGCCGCGCCAGGACGCGTTCCTCGAATTCGGGCGAGGTCGCCGAGTAGGTGCCGACCGCCCCCGACAGCGCGCCGACCGCAGCTTGGGCGAACGCGCGCTCGAGCCGATCGGCATTGCGGTGGGCCTCAAACGCGAAGCTCGCCAGCTTGATCCCGAACGTGGTCGGCTCGGCGTGAATCCCGTGCGTCCGCCCGACGCACAGCGTGTGGGCGTGCTCGCGCGCGGCGCCGGCGAGCGCGTCGACGAGTCGCCGGGCGTCCGGGAGCACGATCTCGGCGACGCGGCGAAGCTGGAGCGCGAGTCCGGTGTCGAGCACGTCGCTCGAGGTCAGCCCGTGGTGGATCCAGCGCCCGGCGGGACCGGCCGAGGCCGAGAGCACGTCGACAAACGCGGCCGTGTCGTGGTCGGTGACCTTCTCGCGCTCGGCGATGGCCTCGACCGTGAACGTCGCCGCCCGGATCGAGGCGAGCTCCGCAGCCGTCGGACCGGAAAGCTCCTCACATGCGGCCACCTCGACCTCGCGCATCGCCTCGAAACGTGCATCCTCAGACCACGCCTCGGCCAACTCCGGTCGTGTGTAGCGGGCGATCATCGAAGCTCAGCCCCCGGCCAACTGGACGGCCTTGACGATCAGAAGCGCGATCGCGAGCAGGAGATAGCCCTCCATCGCCAGCATCGCCGCGCGGCGCGCCGGCGACGGCGAGGGCCTGGACAACAGCGCGATCGGCGGCATCGTCCATTGCTGTTTCGGGACGCTCCAGGTCGGCGCGGGGTCCCCGGTGCGGGAGCGGCCGGCCCAAAGCACAACCGCGCCGACCACGAGCAGCGCAATCACCGTCACCGCGCCGCCGACGAGCGCGAACGTGGTCACGTTGAGGCTGGGGAACACCGTGGTCGCCATCAGAATCAGGGATAGCAGCAACAGAACCGCTTCGATCACGACCGCGAGCACGTTCAGCCAGGGTTGGTTGCACCACGGCCCGAGTACGTCACGGTCATTGCACAGCAGGAGCAGGAACATAGTGGCACTCGGAAGGAGCACGCCGGCCAGCGCCTGGACGGCCTCAGTGATGATCCCGAGTGGAGCCCCCGGGATGAGCACGATTCCCGCCGCGCCCGCGATTACCAGGGCGAACAGGGCGTAGAAGCCCTTGGCGTCCGAGAACTTCCGGTGCAGCGAGCTCTTGGTCCCGAAGATGTCGCCGAAGGCGTAGCTCGTTGACAGCGTGAGCGCGCCCGCGCCGATCAGCGAGGCGTTCAGGAGCACTAAGGCGAAAAACGCGCCTGCCGGAGGGCCGAGCACCTGCTCGAGCGCCGAGGCCGTAGCCCCGGCGTTGACGAAGTGGCCAAAGTAGGGCGTATTCGCAAACGCGAACGCCGAGACACACATCAGCGCGGCCGCGCCGACCACGACAATGACCGCGCCGATCCAGGTGTCGAGCCGCTCATAGTTGATCCAGCGCGGCGTGATTCGCTTGTCGATGATGTTCGACTGCTGGAAGAACAGCTGCCACGGCGCCACCGTCGTTCCGACGATGGCGATGATCAGCAGTACGGAGGTCGAGGTCGCGCCGCCCTGGATCCCCGGCACGAAGAAGTGGTGGACGACTTGTCCAACGTCCGGGTGGGCGATGAAGAACAGCGGGACCACGAGCAGGTTCGCGAACACGAACACGAACATCGACCGCTCCCAGGCGCGGAAGCTACCGGTCGCCGTGATCGCCACCAGCGCCACCGCCGCAACCGGCACCGCGATGTGGTCGGAGACGCCGAAGTAGCCGAGCGCCAGACTGACCCCGATGAACTCGGTGACGACCGTGAGGAAATTGAGCACGAACAGGTCGATCACCGAGAACCAGCCCCAGAACCGGCCGAATCGTTCGAGGATGAGACGCGCGTGGCCGACGCCGGTGACCGCTCCGAGCCTCACCACCATCTCCTGGTTGACGATCAGTACGGGCACGAGCAGCAGCAGGACCCAAAGGAGGCTGGTGCCGTAGTTCTGGCCGGCCTGGGAGTAGGTGGCGACGCCGCCGGCGTCGTTGTCGCCGACCATCACGATCAGCCCGGGGCCGATGATCGCCAACAGCGCCAGCCCGCGCGAGCGCCAGCCGCGGTGCGCCTCCTCGTGCTCGCGAATCGTGCCGAACGCACCCTGGATGTCGCCGGTGTGGGCGGAGTCGAGGACGGCCCGCCCGCTTACGGGCGACGGCGGAGAAACAGGTGATGTCGCGACAGTCGGCTGCGGAGCGCCCGGCGCGGGGCGGCTCGTTGGATCGTTGGCCATGGGATCGACCTCCTTCCTTCGCCGTCGTCGCCTCGCGGCGGCGGGGAGGTCGCTCAGGGCCGGGGAATCAGTCCCTCAGCTCAGTGGCGACGTCCACGACACCGGCCGAGCACCATCTACTTCGCGGTCTTTCGTCGTTATCCAAGAACTCGTCGCGGTGGGTCATCGCAGGCCTCATCGTCGCCGCCGGCAGGCAGCAGAACGAGGGTACCACCGCGATCACGGCAAAATGCGGCCTCCAGATGAACGTTGATAACGATTCCGCCACGGCCGGCGACTGGCGCGCAGCGATCCGAGAGCTGGCGTCGTTCGACCGCCCGTCGGCCTCGGACGGCGAGCGCCGGGCCGCGGACCTCATCGCCTCGCGCCTGCGGGCTCTCGGGTGTAAAACGACCGTCGAGCAGGAACGCGCCCACGGCGGTTACTGGTGGCCGATCGGGCTCGTCAACGCCGCGGCCGTGGCCGGAGCCGTGACCACCCTCCTGCACCGCCGGGTCGCGACGCGCGCCCTGACGGCCGCGGTCGCGGGCATCGGCGCCGCCGCCCTATGGGACGACCTGGGTCATGGCCGGCGCTGGTTTCGCCGCACGCTCCTGCCGCACCGACCGACCTGGAACGTCGTGGCCGAGGTGGGAGACGCCGACGCCGAGCGGACGGTCCTGTTCATCGCCCACCACGACGCCGCGCACTCCGGATTGATCTTCCACCCGATCCTGCCGCGGATCCCACTGAAGGTCGCGCCGCGCTTGCACGCTCGATCGAATCGGAGCTTCCCGCTGCTGTACGCGGTCTGGCTCGGGCCCGTGCTGGTCTGCGCCGGGTCGGTCCTCGGCGCGCGGCGGCTGCTCGCCACCGGTGGCGCGATCGCGGCCGCAGCCACGGCGGCCATGGCGGACATCGGGGCACGTGCGTCGGTACCCGGAGCCAACGACAACTTGAGCGCGGTTGGAGCGCTGGTCGCGCTCGCCGCGCGCCTCCGCGACCGGCCGGTCGAGGGGGTGCGGGTACTGCTCGTCTCCACCGGCTCCGAGGAGTCGTTCAGCGAGGGCATGCAGGGCTTTGGCCATCGCCACTTCTCAGAGCTCGATCCCGAGCGCACCGAGATGGTCTGCCTCGAATGCGTCGGCGGCCCCACGCTGATCGTGGTCGAGGGCGAGGGGATGCTTCGCATGCGCGACTACCCGGCCGAGATGCGCGAGGCGCTCGACGAAGCAGCCGCCGCCGCGCGCATCCCGGTCGTCCGCGGTCTGCGCACGACCGCCGCCACCGACGCGATCATCGCGCTCCGCGCCGGCTATCCGGTGGCCACGCTCGCATCGGTCGACGAGACGAAGCTGCCGATGAACTACCACTGGCCAAACGATGTTCCCGACGCGCTCCACTGGGACACGATCGAGGATGCCGTCGGCGTGTGCGAGCAGTTCCTCCGGACCAGGGTCCGCTAGTCCCGAGCCGCGCCGGCGCGCCGGCGCCACTCCTCGGGCACGAGCAGTTCGAGCACATCGTCCACGGAGATCATTCCCACCGGACGGTGGTCGGCGTCGAGCACCGGCATCGCGACGAGGTTGTAGTCGCTCATCAGCCGGGCCACCTCCGGGACGTCGGCGTCGGTCCCGACGGCCGGCGTGAACTCGTCGACCAACTCGGAGACTTTCGAAGCTCCCTTGGCGCGCAGGAGCTCCGCGAGTGACAGTGTGTCGATCAACTTCCCGGCCTCGTCGACGACGCACACGATCGCGATCTGCTGCAGTCCGAGGTCGCTGGCGCTGACGCGAGCCAGCGTTTCGGCCACGGTCGCCTCTGGAGGCACCGAGACGAAGTCCGGGTTCATCATCCCGCCCGCGGTCTGCGGGTTGTGGCCGAGCAGCGCCCGGACCTTCGCCTGAGGGGCGGCCGGCATGCGGTTCAGGATCGGGAGCCGGCGGGCCTGGTCGAGCTGGAGCAGCAGATCGGCCGCGTCGTCGCTTTCCATCCGCGCCAGCACCGCGGCGGCCTCTTCGTCGGATCGCTCGCGAAGGAATTCGACCTGGTGCTCGTCGTCGAGCTCCTCGAACACGTCGGCCTCGAGCTCCTTGTCCTGCCCGACCGCCTCGAGGATCTCCTCCCCCTCCTCGTGCGAGGCGGCCTCGACCAGATCCGCGATCTGAGCCGGATGGAGCCGCCGGATGCGCCGCGCCGCCAGCTTCAGCCGCGAGGTGGGGACGTGGCTGACGAACGGCTCTAGGTCGCGCCAGTCGATGAACTGCCGGTGCTCGGTGTCGTGTCCGCGGAAGCGGCGCGGCAGGAAGCGCCACAGCCGGGGCCGGAGGCTCGGATCGATCCCGGCAACGCGCCAACCGCCGTCGTGGTCGCGGACGAGCTCGACCTCATGAGCCCTCACAAGATGGGCGGTGTGGACGTTGATCAGGCTGTGGTCGAGCACGTCGGCGCGGAGCAGCACCTCGCCGGGACGGCGCTCGAACGGCGCCAGATCCAGCTTCGTGGTCGACGTCGTCGCCGAATACGGGCCGAGCTGCTCTACCCGGTCGATCGGAACGAACAGCTGCCGGCCGCCGATCTCCGCCGTCAGGCCGATGACCTGCGCCTCGCCGGCGCCTGAGTCGAGCCGCGCGACCACATCGTCGACCTTGCCGAGCCGCTGACCAGAGGAGTCGAGTAGCGGGCTCCCCGCCAGCGAAGACACGTGAACGATGTCGGGCATCGATCCCGAAACGAAGCGTACCGCCCGCCGCGCGTCAGCTCGCGAGAATTCGCGCCGCCAGCACGGCAGCGTTGCGCGCGTTGTCGACCCCGACGCAAGCCACCGGCACGCCCGGCGGCATCTGCGCGATCGACAGCAGCGCGTCGAGTCCGCCGGCCACCGAGGTGCGGCTGGTCAGGGGCACGCCGATCACCGGCAGGTCTGAGTGCGCCGCGACCACGCCGGGGAGCGCCGCGGATAGGCCGGCGCCGGCGATGATCACGCGCAGGCCGCGCATCCGCGCGTTGCGGGCGTAGTCGGCCACCTTGTCGGGCTCGCGATGTGCCGACATGACGCGCACCTCGCAGCGGATCCCGCGCTCGATCAGTTCCCTCTCGGCCGCCTCCATGCGCTCGAGGTCGCTCTTTGACCCCATCACGATGCCCACCAGGGGCGCGTCGACCTCGAGCCCCTCGAGTTCGGTAACGGGCTCGGCGAACGTCTCCGGCGCGGGGCGGGCCGACTCGCTCACGGGAGCACGCCAGCCGGATGAACGACGCGGAGCGCGATGTCGCGCCGCAGCTGCTTGCCGTCGAACTCGATCATGTCGGCGGCAGCATATGCGGCCTCGCGGGCAGAAGCGGCATCGACGCCGAGCCCGGTCACGTTCAGCACGCGACCCCCGGCGGTGACTACCTGCCCTTCGCCGTTCAGCGCGGTGCCAGCGTGAGTCACCTGCACCGCGGCCGGCACCCGGTCGAGCCCCGTGATCACGTCACCGCTCGACGACGACGCCGGATAGCCGGCGCTCGCGAGGACGACGCTCACAGCCATCTCGGGCGCCCAGTCGAGCTCCACTCCTGCGAGTCCGCCGGGAACGGTGGCCGCCTCGAGCAGGCCGAGCAGATCCGAGCGCAGCCGCGGCAGGATCGCCTGGGTCTCAGGGTCGCCGAAGCGGACGTTGAACTCGAGCACTCGCGGCCCGTCCGCGGTCATCATGAGGCCCGCGTAGAGCATGCCCTGGAACGGGATGCCCCGGCGGGCGAGCTCGTCGAGCACGGGCTGGTGGACCGCCGCGCAGATCTCGCGCGCCCGGGCGTCGTCGATCGACGGGACCGGAGAGTACGACCCCATCCCGCCGGTGTTCGGCCCCTGGTCGCCGTCGAAAATGCGCTTGTAGTCCTGGGCCGAGGCGAGCGGTATGGCGCGGTGGGCGTCGCACAGCGCGAGCAGCGACAGCTCCTCGCCCTCCATGTACTCCTCGACCACGACCTGCTCCGTGCCGAAACGCCGCTCGACCAGCAACTGATGCAGAGCCTCACGGGCTTCAGACTCATCGGCAGCGATGATCACGCCCTTGCCCGCAGCCAGGCCGTCCGCCTTGATCACGGTGGGATATCGCTCGATGGCGTCCAGGCCGGCTTGCGCGTCCTGAACAACCTTATAAACAGCAGTTGGAACCCCGGCGGCGATCATCACCTCCTTGCAGAACGCCTTGGATCCCTCGAGCTGCGCGGCCGCGCCGGACGGCCCGAAAGCCCGAATGCCGGCCTCCGACAGGGCGTCGACGAGGCCGGCGACGAGCGGCGCCTCCGGCCCCACGACCACGAGATCGATCCGCTCCTCGGCAGAAACGCGCAGGATCCCCTCGACGTCCTCGGCCCCCACGTCGAGGGTGCGCGCGTCGGCGGCGATTCCCGCGTTGCCCGGGGCGCACAGGATCTCCGGTCTCCGGGGCGAGCGCGCGAGCGCGTGCACGAGCGCGTGCTCGCGGCCGCCGCCGCCTACGACCAGAACGCGGAGTGAGTCAGATCGCGCCAATGAAATCGTCGATCGGGATCGCCACGAGCGTCTCGTACTTCGCGGTCCCGCGCGAGCCGAGCTCGAGCGAGATTCGCGCCATCGTCTTCTCGTCGGGCGCCTCGATCACGTTGATGAAATCGAACTGACCGAGCGTCGCCCATTGGGCCTTGACGGTGGCGCCCAACTGCTCGACCTCGCGGTTGACTTCGCGGATCCGGGACGGGTTGTTCTTGATCGTCTGCACCCCTTCGGGTGCGAGCGTCGAAAGCATGATGTAGGTCGGCACGACCGCCTCCTTGGTTGTCTGGAGGACTTGTATCCGATGTGCGCCGCTCGTGCCCCGGACGTCAGCCGCACGCTGCGGCAAACGCCACCGAGTCGGCCGCCGCGCTTACGCGGCGGCCGGGTGGGCGGGAACCGGGAATTCCGCCCGCTCGAGCACAAGCTCGCCATCGGCCGCGTCGACCCTGACCGTGTCGCCAGTGGCAAAGCGGCCTTCCAGGATCGCCAGCGCCAGTGGATCGACCAGCCGCTTCTGGATCACTCGCTTGAGTGGACGAGCGCCGTAGGTCGGGTCGTAGCCGAGGTTGCCGAGCAGCGTCCGGGCGTTGTCGGTGAGCTCGACCTCGATGCCGCGCTCGCGGACTCGCTCGATCAGCCGTGCAACCTGGAGGTCGACGATCTCGCCGATCTGCTCGCGGGTCAGCGAGTGGAACTCGACGATGTCGTCCAGACGGTTGATGAACTCGGGCTTGAAGTGGGCTTCGACCCCGGCTCGGCCGCCTGGAATGTTCGAGGTCATGATCAGCACGGTGTTCTTGAACGACACCGTCCGGCCCTGGCCGTCGGTCAGGCGTCCGTCGTCCATCACCTGGAGCAGGGCGTTGAATACGTCCGGGTGGGCCTTCTCGATCTCGTCGAGCAGCACGACGCCGTACGGGCGGCGGCGGACCGCCTCGGTCAGCTGACCGCCCTCGTCGTAGCCGACGTATCCCGGGGGCGCACCCACCAGGCGCGAGACGGAGTGCTTCTCCATGTACTCGGACATGTCGATCCGGATCATCGCGTCCTGGCTGTCGAACATGAACTCCGCCAGGGCACGCGCTAGCTCGGTCTTGCCGACGCCCGTCGGGCCGATGAACAGGAACGTTCCGATCGGCCGGTCGGGGTCCTGGAGGCCGGCGCGCGAGCGCCGGAGCGCATTGGACACCGCCTCGACGGCCTCGTCCTGACCGATGACCCGCTGGTGCAGTCGCTCCTCCATGTGCACGAGCTTCTCGATCTCGCCCTCCATCAGGCGGGAAACCGGGATGCCGGTCCACTTGCCGACGACCTCGGCCACGTCCTCGGCGTCGACGACGTCCTTGAGGAACTTCGGCGTGTGATCGCCGGCGGCGTCGTGCTCGGCCTCGGATGCGGCCTCGAGCTGCTTCTCGACCTCGGGGATCGTCCCGTACCGGAGCTCCGCGGCGCGACCGAGGTCGGCCTCGCGCTGAGCCTTCTCGAGCTCCATCTTGGCCTGCTCGAGCTGCTCCTGAAGGTCGGCGACGGCGCCCACGGACTCCTTCTCGCGCTGCCACTCGGCGTGCATCGCGTCCGAGCGCTCGCGCTCCTCGGCGAGCGTACGCTCGAGCTGCTCGCGCCGTGCCACCGTGCCCGGGTCGTCGTCGTCGCCCAGCGACTGGAGCTCGATCTCGAGCTGCATGATGTGCCGGTCGACCTCGTCGATCTCGGTCGGCTTGGAGTCGATCTCCATCCGGATCCGCGACGCCGCCTCGTCAACCAGGTCGATCGCCTTGTCGGGGAGGAAGCGGTCGGCGATGTAGCGATGGCTGAGCGTCGCCGCGGCCACCAGCGCGGAGTCCTGGATGCGGACCTTGTGGTGCACCTGGTAGCGCTCCTTGAGGCCGCGGAGGATCGCGATCGTGTCCTCGACCGTCGGTTCGCCGACGTACACGGGCTGGAAGCGGCGCTCGAGCGCCGGGTCCTTCTCGATGTGCTTGCGGTACTCGTCGAGCGTGGTCGCACCGACCGCTCGGAGCTCGCCGCGCGCGAGCATCGGCTTCAGCATGTTGCCGGCGTCCATCGCGCCCTCTGCGGCGCCGGCGCCGACGATCGTGTGGAGCTCGTCGATGAACACGATGATCTGGCCTTGGGCGTCGGCGATCTCCTTGAGCACGGCCTTGAGCCGGTCCTCGAACTCGCCGCGGTACTTGGAGCCGGCGACCATCGCGCTCAGGTCGAGCGCGACCAGGCGGCGGTCCTTGAGGCTTTCGGGCACGTCGCCGGAGACGATTCGCTGGGCGAGGCCCTCGACGATCGCGGTCTTGCCGACCCCGGGCTCGCCGATCAAAACTGGGTTGTTTTTCGTACGCCGGCTGAGGACCTGGATGACGCGGCGAATCTCGTCGTCACGACCGATCACCGGGTCGAGCTTGCCCTGGGCGGCGGCCTCGGTCAGGTCGCGGCCGAAGCGCTCGAGCGCCATGTACTTGTCCTCGGGGTTCTCGTCGGTGACCCGGTGGCTGCCGCGCACCTCGGAGAGGGCCTTGAGCAGCTGCTCATGGGGCGCACCGCCTGAGCGAAGCGCATCGCCGGCCTTGCCGGGATGCTTTGCGATCGCGAGCATGAGGTGCTCGGTCGAGACGTACTCGTCCTTGAGCTCGCGCATCTCGGTCTCGGCGTCGCGCAGGATCTGCACGAGCTCGCTCGAGCCGCCGGCGGGCTCAGGGGACGCCGACCCCTGGATCTTGGGCAGCGCGTCGAGCGCCTGGCTGTTGGCTTGGCGAACCGCGGCGGGGTCCACGCCGAGCTTACGCAGCACCGGCACTACGATTCCGCCGTCCTGCTCGAGCAGTACGGCAAGCACGTGCTCGGGCATCGTCTGCGGGTTTCGGCGCTCGTCGGCGAGTCGCTGAGCGGCCTGGAGAGCCTCCTGGCTCTTGATCGTAAATCTGTCTGGTTGCATAGGCGTTCTCGGTGTCGCTAGGAGTCGTTGTCGCTGATAAATCTAAGTCTGTCTGACTTAGATTATGACAGGTTCCGCCCCGAGTCTCAAGGCGTTGTCCCGCCCGTTGTGCCGCCCGATGCCGAGCTGTTCGTGCCCGTCGTCGAGGCGCTCGTGCTGGTCGTGCGACCGCTCGTGGTCGGGGTAGACGAGGTGGTGGCGGGCTTCGTCGTGGTGGTTTGCCTCGTCGAGGTCGTGGGGGCGTGAGTCGAGGTGGAGTGCGAGGTCGACCGCTGTGCGGTTGACGTGGACGGGCTCGGCGGCCCGGTGGCGGAGTGCGAGCTCGTGGACGGAGGCGCTGAGTGTCCGCTGCTGCTCGTCGACGTCGAATTGCTGCTCGTGCCGTTGAGGGCCAGCGCCACCGCGCCACCGAGCAAGAGCGCGGCGAGGACCGCGAACGTGGCCCACAGGCCGGTCCGGCTTCGCGACCTGGCCGGCGGCGGCGCGGACGGGCGTGGCTGCCTGCGCTGCGGGGCGGGTGGCTCAGCTGAGGGTCGCGCTTCTAGGGGTTCGGGAGAGATCACCGGGGGCGGCGGGGCCGGAAGTGGCGCCATCGCCAGCGTGGCCAGAGCTTCATCTTCGGCACCGGGGTTGCCGACGGCCTGCCGTAGCCGGTCGCGCACCTCGGCCGCGGTCTGCGGGCGGTCGCCGGGGGCCTTGGCCAGCATCTCCATCACGAGCGCGTTGAGGGCCGGCGGAACGGCCGGGTTGCGCTCGCTCGCGGGCTTCGGCTGGACGCGCACGTGCTGATGCATCACCGCGGCGGCGACCTCGGCCATGAACGGCGGCTCGCCGGTCAGCATCTCGTACAGCACGCACCCGAGCGAGTAGATGTCAGAGCGCGCATCGGCCGGCTGGCCGAGTGCCTGTTCGGGCGACATGTACGCCGAGGTGCCGAGCACGGTGGCGGTCTGGGTGAGCGTTCCGCTGTCGACCGCACGAGCGATCCCGAAGTCGAGCACCTTCACCGACCCGTCGGGGGTGACCATGATGTTCCCAGGCTTGATGTCGCGGTGGACGATGCCGCGAGCGTGCGCCGCGCTCAGCGCGTCGGCGGCTTGGGCGGCGATGTCGGCCGCCTCGGCCGGCTCGAGCGGGCTCTGCTCGCGCAGGATGTCCGCGAGGCTCCGCCCGTGCACGAACTCCATCACGATGAATCGCGTGGGCCCATCGGCGCCGGCGTCGTAGACGGTCACTACGCCGGGGTGGTCGATCGCCGCCGCGGCGTTCGCCTCGCGCCTGAACCGCTCGAGGTAGATCGGACTCTGCTCGACCAGCGGATCGAGCGCGACCTTGACCGCGACAACGCGATCGAGCGCCAGATCGGTGCCGCGGTAGACGGTGCTCATGCCGCCACGGGCGATCACCTCGTCCAGCCGGTAGCGCCCCGCCAGCGTGCGCACCTCACCGCCCGAAGTCACGGGTTCGGGCGCTGAATCTGGAGCGAGAAGCGCTGCACGTCCGCGTTCCGGACGATCGCGCCGCCCTTGTCGTACGGCACGATCTCCGCCCGCAACTCCCGTCGCAGCCGCTCGAGCCGCTCGACTTCGGACTTCAGTTCCTCGGCGCGACTCTCGAGCGTCTTGATCTTCCGCTCCATCCCCTCGAGCTGCTCCTCGAGCTCGAACACACGCTCGACGCCGGCGAGGTTCATGCCGAGCTCAGCCGTCATCTCCTGGATGCGCCGAAGGCGCTCGACGTCCTTATGCGAGTACAGCCGCGTGCCCTTGGGCGAGCGTTTGGGCTCGATCAGACCACGCGCCTCGTACATCCGCAGGGTCTGGGGATGCATCTCGGCGAGCTCCGCCGCCACCGAGATCATGAAAACGCCCCGGTCCGTGGACACCTCCATCCGCGCTGTGGTCCTCACGCGCCGCGTGGCCATCAGTTGTCCCTCCCCTTCGATCCGCCGGCGCCGGCCTCCTTGAACAGGTCGGCCCGCGGGTTGCCGTTCATGACCTGCGAGAGGCGGTCGATCGCCTCGTCCTGCTCGGGCGACAGCTTGTCGGGAACGTCGATCACGAAGCGGTAGCGGATGTCGCCGCGGCCCTTGTTGCCGGCCTTTGGTGGGCCCTCGCCGCGGAGCCGCTGGACGGTGCCGTGCTTGGTGCCGGCGGGCACGCGGAGGCGCTTGGAGCCGTTCAGGGTCGGCACCTCGACGATTGCGCCGCGGACGGCCTCGGGAATCGTCAGCGGCACCTCGACCTCGAGGTTGTCGCCGACCGTCTTGAACACCGGCGACTCCTGCACGCGGGTGATCACGTACAGGTCGCCCGGTTCGCCGCCGCGCAACCCGGCCTCGCCCTTTCCGGCGAGCCGGATGCGACTGCCGTCGTGAACGCCGGCCGGGATGTTCACACGGAGCTTGCGGATGCTCCGCTGCGCGCCGGTACCGCCGCAGGTCGTGCACGGATCCTCGATCACCGTTCCCGAGCCGCCGCAGTTCGAGCAGGGCTGAGAGATCGAGAAGATCCCCTGGCTCTGGGACTCGATCCCGCGGCCTTCGCACACGGGGCACACCTTCGGCGTGGTGCCGGGCTTGGCGCCCGTGCCGTGGCACGTCGGGCACGGCTGCGAGGTCGGCACCTGCAGCGGAACCTGGGCGCCGTGCACTGCCTGGTCGAACGAGAGCGAGACCTCGGTCTCGAGGTCTCGGCCCTGCGACGGCACGGTCCGTCCGGCCCTGCCACCAGCGCCGGCACGGCCCCGAGCGCCACCGCCGGCACGGCCGGCCGTTCCGGCTCCGGCGCCGCCTCCGAACAGGTTCGAGAGGATGTCGCTGAATCCACCGCCGAACGCGCTCGGGTCGAAGTTGCCGGTGGTGAACCCGCCCAGCGGGCCCTGACCACGGTCGTAGGCCTTGCGCTTCTCGGGGTCCGAGAGCACGTCGTGAGCCTGGGAGATCTCCTTGAACTTCTCCTCGGCCTTCTTGTCGCCCGGGTTGCGGTCGGGGTGGTACTGCCGTGCCAGCTTGCGGTACGACTTCTTGATCTCCTCGTCGGAGGCGCCCTTGCCTACACCGAGCGTCTTGTAGTAGTCGGGTCTGCCCGCCATGGCGTTCTCAGCTTCAGACTAGGCGGCGACGACGACGCGAGCCGGCCGGATCACCGCATCGCCCAGCCGGTAGCCGCGCTGGTACACCTCGACGACGGTGCCTGATTCGGCGCCCTCGACGGGCTGCTGCGCGATCGCCTCGTGCAGCTGCGGGTCGAACCGCTCGCCCTTGGGCGAGTACCCCTCGATGCCGGCGCGGCTGAGCGCGGCGAGCACATCGTCGTGAACCAGCTTGATGCCGGAGACGAGCGTTGCGGTGCCGTTGTCTTGGCCGGTCCCGGCCGCGGTTCCGTCGGTCGCCGCCGCGGACTCAGCTGCCACGAGTGCCCGGTCGAGGTTGTCGACCGCCGGCAGCAGTTCCTTGGCGAGCTTGGCGATCCCGCGCTCCTGCGCGGCCGCCGCCTCACGCGCGGCCCGCTTGCGGTAGTTGTCGAAGTCGGCGCGCGTGCGCTGGGCCAGCTCCAGGTACTCGTCGGCCTTCTCCGCCTTGGCGGTCAGCTCCTCGAGATCGTGTTCGAGCTGGCGCTCGTGGTCAGTCTCGGTCGCCTCCGGCTCTCCGGCCGCGACGGACGACTCGGGGGCGCCGTGCGGCGCCCCCTCCTCAGCCTCCGCAGCGGCCTTCTTGTAGGCCTCCGCGATGTGTGGTTCGCGCGTCATTACTTCTCATCCACTACTTCGGCGTCGACCACGTCCTCCTCGGCACCCGCGCCGTTGGTCTCCGCGCCGGCGCCGTTGGCGCCACCGTCGGGTGCGCTTGCCGCGGCCTGCTCCTGGGCACGCTGGTACATGGCCTCGGAGACCTTGTGGAACGCGGTGTGCAGGGTCTCGGTCTTGGCGTTGATCTCGGCCGCATCCTCACTCGTGAGCGAGTCGCGGACCGCCTTGATCGCCGTCTCGATCTCGTCCTTGGAGCTCGAGTCGACCTGCTCACCGAGGTCCTTGAGCTGACGCTCGGCCTGGTACGCGGCGTTCTCGCCGTTGTTCCGAGCCTCGGCGAGCTCACGCTGCCGGCGGTCGTCCTCGGCGTGCGACTCGGCGTCCTGCACCATCCGCTTGATCTCGTCATCGGACAGACCGGAGCCGGACCGGATCTCGATCTTCTGCTCCTTGCCGGTGCCGAGGTCCTTGGCGGACACGTTCAGGATCCCGTTGGCGTCGATGTCGAACGCGACCTCGATCTGCGGGATGCCTCGCGGCGCCGGCGGGATGCCGGTCAGCTGGAACTTGCCGAGCGACTTGTTGTAGGTCGCCATCTCGCGCTCGCCCTGGAGGACGTGGATCTCGACACTCGGCTGGTTGTCCTCGGCGGTCGAGAACACCTCGCCCTTGCGGGTCGGGATCGTCGTGTTGCGCTCGATCAGCTTGGTCATGACGCCGCCCTTGGTCTCGATACCCAGCGTCAGCGGGGTCACGTCGAGCAGCAGGACGTCCTTGACGTCGCCGGCGAGCACGCCCGCCTGGATCGCCGCTCCGACCGCAACCACCTCATCGGGGTTGACGCCGCGGTGCGGCTCCTTGCCGGTCAGCTCCTTGACCTTCTCCTGGACTGCCGGCATGCGAGTCATGCCGCCCACGAGGACGACGTGGTCGACCTTGTCGACGCCCTTGTCCTTGGCGTCGTCGAGCGCCTGGCGCACGGGCGCGACCGTGCGGTCGAGCAGCGCAGACGTGAGCTCGTTGAGCTTGGCGCGCGTGAGGCGCGTGTCGAGGTGCTTCGGGCCGCTGGAGTCAGCGGTGATGAACGGCAGGTTGATCTGCGTCTCCTGCGTGGTCGACAGCTCGATCTTGGCCTTCTCGGCCGCCTCGTAGAGCCGCTGCAGCGCCATCGGGTCGGCGCTCAGGTCGATGCCCTGAGATTTCTTGAACTCGCTCACCAGCCAGTCGACGAGCGCCTTGTCGAAGTTGTCGCCACCGAGATGGTTGTCACCGGCGGTCGCCTTGACCTCGAACACGCCGTCGCCGATCTCGAGCACGGACACGTCGAACGTGCCACCACCGAGGTCGAAGATCAGGATCGTCTGGTCGTTCTCCTTGTCGAGGCCGTAGGCCAGCGAGGCCGCGGTCGGCTCGTTGATGATGCGCTTGACGTCGAGTCCGGCAACCCGGCCGGCGTCCTTGGTCGCCTGGCGCTGATCGTCGTTGAAATACGCCGGCACCGTGATCACGGCGCTGTCGACGGTCTCGCCGAGATACGCCTCGGCGTCGGCCTTCAGCTTGCCCAGGATCATGGCGCTGATCTCCGGCGGGGAGTACTGCTTGCCGCCGGCCTCAACGCGCGCATCGCCGTTGGGTCCGGAGACCACCTTGTACGGAACAATCGACTCCTCCTCGCGCACTTCGGCCTCTTTGCGGCCCATGAAGCGCTTGATCGAGAAGACGGTGTTCTGCGGGTTGGTAACTGCCTGGCGCTTGGCGACCGTGCCGACCAGACGTTCACCGGACTGCGTGAACGCGACGACAGACGGCGTCGTGCGCCCGCCTTCCGCGTTCTCGATGACCGTCGGCTCGCCACCCTCGAGCACTGCCATGCACGAGTTGGTGGTTCCGAGGTCGATTCCGATCGTCTTTCCCATCGAGTTCTACTCCTGTTTGGTCGTGAAAATCTAAGCGTGATGGTAGCAGATTTGGGTTTGAGCCCGTCATGCACCGGCGGCACATGGGCCGTCCACCGTCCCGGCGGTCGCGGTCCGGGTCCGGGGGCGGCGGCTGCCCGACGCGGACCGGGCTCGACCCACCCTCTGCGGGGGAAACCGTTCGGCGCACCTGCTGTGAACCGGCGTTCGGCGCGCCTCTGTGAACCGGCCCAAGTGAACACTCGACGCGCGGCGGCGGGCGAGTGTTCTCGAATGGCCGCTATACGCACCTCAGCATGCACTCGACGTTAGCGAGGCGCCGAGTGTGCACTTGTGGCCCACCCGGCCCCGGCCCGTCCGGAGCCTCCGGACCCCCCCCCGACGCCTCCGCCCCCCCCGACGCCTCCGACCCCCCCCCCGACGCCTCCGACCCCGCCGGACCCGCCCGACCCCCGGAGCCGCCGGACCCCGCCGGGACCCCGAGCCAGCCGGCCCCCCCGACGCCGCCCGACGCCTCACCCCACCTTGAACGCGCTCGGGCACATGCGCTGGAGCGCGCAGCCGGCGCAATCCGGGTGGCGGGCGTGACACGTCCGCCGGCCGTGCCGCAGCAGGTTCAGGTGGAACTCGAGCTCCTCGCCCGGCGGCGTGATCTCGAGCATGGTGTCGTGCATCTCGTCGAACGGCGCCCCCGGGCGGAACAGCGCCAACCGCGTCCCCACGCGAGAAACGTGCGTGTCGACAGGCACGTCGCGCATCCCGAGCGCGAACAGGAGCACGCATGCCGCGGTCTTGCGGCCCACACCGGGTAAGGCCGTGAGATAGGCCTCGGCCTCCGGCGCGCTCAACTCGGGCAGCCAGTCCAGCGAGAGCTCCTCCCCGGGCGCGGTGTCGGTGATCGCCCGCAGAATCGCCTTGATCCGCGCCGACTTGATCTTCGAGATGCCGCCGGGACGGATCGCCTCCTCGATCTCATCGACGGGAGCGTCGCGAATCGCCACCCACGTGTCGTCGGGAAAGCGCTCGCGCAGCGCGAGATAGGCGACATCCCGGTTGCGGTCGTTGGTCGACTGCGACAGGACGGTCAGGATCAGCTCGGCGATCGGGTGCCCGTGGGGCTTGGCGAGGGGGATGCCGTAGACGAGCCGGAGGCGATCCCGGACCGACCGCACCCGCCGGCGCGAAGGCCGCTCCCAGGCCGTCGAGCTACTCAAGCGCGCCCCACCGCTCGCGCGCCCGGGCGGCCTGCGCCACCGCCTCGGGCAGCGACGCCGCCACCGCCGCGGGGTAGAACGCCGAGGTCGCAAGCCGGGCCAGCAAAACGCCGGTCAGGACCTCGCCGGCGCCGGCCGCGCCGACCACCGTCGCCGGCACGTCGCCGACCACCGTCGCCCGCACGTCGCCGACCACCGTCGCCGGCAAGTCGTCGATGTCGGCGTCGACGTCGAGGCGCAACTCGCCCCGGAGGATCGCGCCCTCAAACGCCCCGAGCGTGAGCACGACCATTCGCGCGCCCGCCTTCAACAGCGCCAGCGCCGCCCGTTCGGGATCGTCCTCGCCGGTCATCAGCTCCGCATCGCCCGCACCCGCGCACACGAGGAGTGCGCCGGGAACGCACGCGTTCGCGGCCGCCGCCGCCTCGGCCCGCGACCGCCACTGGTCCACGCGAATCTGCGGGTCGAAGACGATCGGCCGCCCCAGCGACAGCGCGAGCTCGCGCGCTCGCATCGTCACCTCGCTTTCGCGCGGGCCGCCCGAGGTGATGAACAGCGCCGCCGAGGCCCGCACCGCCTCATCGGTTCGAAAGCCCAACCCCGTTGGGACCCGCTCGCCATAGGCTTCACGGGTGGGCTGTCCCTCAGCGTCCACGGTGACGATCGCCACCGGAGTCTGGGCGCCCGGCACCAGTTCGAGCCACTCCTTCTCGACTCCCTCACGCGCCAGCCGATCACAAAGCCAGCGCCCCCAGACATCGTCGCCGGCCCCGCCGGCCAGGGCGACGTGCGCGCCGCGCCGCGCGGCAACGACCGAGACGTTCGCGACCGCTCCGCCGACGCGCGGTGCGAACGCGTCGGCCTCCGACACGGACGCGACCGGACGCTCGCACACGAACTCGACGATCGGGTCGCCGAGGCACAGCGTCGGCGCCCCTGGGGGCGGCTTGTCGGGGCTCGTACGCTCGTCGGGGCTCGTACGCTTGTCGGGGCTCGTACTGGTCACGCGCGCTGACGTTATCCTCGCCGGGGGGTGCGCGTCGACGAGCACACGATCTACCTCGACGAGTCCCCCGTCTTCTACCGCTCCGCCGCGCCTCCGGTGCCCGGCACGCCGGCGCTGTACTTGCACGGGATCCCGACGAGTTCGGACGACTGGGTGCAGTTCCTTGCGCGAACCGGCGGGATCGCCCCCGACCTGATCGGGTTCGGGCGCTCGGGGAAGGGCGGGCACCTCGACTATTCGCTCGCCGGGCTCACCCAGTTCCTCGAGCGCTTCCTCGTCGAGATCCAGGTCGAGAGGGTCAAGCTGGTCGCCCACGACTGGGGCGCTGCCGTCGGCCTCGCGCTCGCCGTCCGGCACCCCGAGCGGGTGGAGCGGCTCGTGCTCGTCAACCCGCCACCAATCCCCGATGGGTTCGAATGGCCACGGCTGGTGCGGTTGTGGCGGACGCCCCTGATCGGCGAGGGTCTGATGGGCTCGACCACGCGAGGGATGCTCGCCCGCGCCCTCCGGCGGGGCAGCGTCCGCGACGACGCCTGGCCGGACACACGCGTCGCCGCGGTATGGGAGCAGTTCGACCAGGGCACCCAGCGGGCGATCCTCCGCCTCGTCCGCGACGCGCGCCCCGCAAGCCAGCAGACGACACTCACGCCACCGCCTGACGCGCCGGCCCTGATCATCTGGGGAGACCGCGACCCCTGGTACACGCCTCCGGTCGCCGACACGTACGCCGCCCGTCTCCCGGGAGCAAAAGTAGAACGCCTGCCCGACGCTGGACACTGGCCATGGCTCGACCGCCCCGATCTGGTCGACCGGGTCGCCGCGTTCCTGGAGGAGTAGTGGCGCTTCGCGAACGCTCGCGCGTGCGACCGGCCGAACCGCTCCCGCCCCGCGACAGGTCCCGGGCACAGCTGGTCAAGCGAATCCTGCCCACGTTGATCGCGGCGGTGATCTCGGCCGCGTACCTGGTGATCGCGCCCAAGAGCGAGGATCTCGCCGCGCACCTGCTCCGCGCGAAGCTGTTCGCGACCCAGGGGTTCGGGATCTGGAACAACTGGTGGTACGCGGGCCACAACATCCCCGGCTACAGCGTCCTGTTCCCGCCGATCGCCGCGCTGCTCACGCCTCAGGTCGCAGGGGCGATCGCGGCGACGATCACCGCGGCGCTGTTCGAGTCGCTGGTCCACCGGCGGTTCGGGGAGGACGCCTGGCTCGGGGCGTCGTGGTTCGCCATCGCGGCGACGACGAGCCTGTTCACGGGACGGCTGACGTTCGCGTTCGGCCTGATGCCGGCGGTCGGGAGCGCGCTCGCGCTCCAGCGCCGGCGCTACGGACTCGCCATCGCGCTCGCGTTCGTGACGCCGCTCGCGAGCCCCGTGGGTGCGCTGTTCTCGGCGCTTGCCGGCGGGGCGCAAGCAGTCGCCGCGTACATGAAATACCGCCGCATCAGACCGGCGCTCCCTGGCGTGGCCGTGGTGGTCGCCTCGGCGGTGCCGGTCCTGGCGCTGGCGGTGGCGTTCCCGGAGGGCGGCGTCGAGCCGTTCGCGTTCTCGGCGTTCTGGCCGATCATCGTCATCTCGATCGCGGCGCTGTTCCTGATCCCCAAGGGCGACGTCGCGCTCAAGGCCGGCGTCGTGCTCTACGCGCTCCTGTGCATCGCGTCGTTTGCCGTGGCGAGCCCGGTCGGCAGCAACGTGACCCGGCTCGCCCCGCTCCTCGCCGGACCGTTGGCCGCCTTGATCTGGTGGCCCCAGCCCGGGCGTCGCGTGGCGGCGCTGGTCGCGGTCACCCTGCCGCTGCTCTACATCCAATGGCAGGCCCCGGTCAGGGACATCAGGACCGCGGACGACAACGCAGAGGTGACCGCCGCCTATTTCCAGCCGATCGTCACCTACCTGAGCAGGCAGAGCGACCAGCCGTTCAGGATCGAGATCCCGTTCACGCTGTTTCACTGGGAGGCGTATTTGATGGCGCCCGAGTTCCCGCTCGCCCGGGGCTGGGAGCGCCAGCTCGACATCAAGTACAACCCGCTGTTCTACGACGGGACGCTCACGGCCGCGCGGTATGACGCTTGGCTCCACCAGGTCGCGGTCCGATACGTAGCGGTCTCCGACAAGAACCTCGACTACTCGGCCAAGCAGGAGGTCGCGCTGATCAATCGCGGCCTGCCGTACCTCCATCTCGTGCTCCGAACGCGCCACTGGCGCGTCTACGCGGTACGTGACCCGACCCCGATCGTGCAGGGCGCCGCCACCCTGACCGACCTCGGGTCGGACTGGCTCGAAGTGAACGGCCTGCGTGCCGGAAGCGCGATCGTGCGCGTGCACTTCAGCCCCTACTGGGCGGTAGTCGACGGCTCAGGATGCGTCGCGCCCTACGGCCAGTACACGGACGTAACGATCCATCATCCCGGGCCCATGAAGATCGCGATGCGGTTTTCGCTCAGCCGGATCGGCGCGACCTCCGCCCGGTGCAGCTGACGAAGGCCGAACATCCCGTCTCGCTAGGATCCCTGGCGACATGGGGCGTGGCCTCCGATTTATCGAGGCGCGGCTCTTGCCGCGTGGTTGGACGGATCTCTTCCGTCAGATTGGGCTGTTCGTCGGCGCCATGCTCCTGTACGACATGGTCCGGGGACTCGTCTCGACCGGCAACCCGTACAAGCCGTTCAGCGATGCGATGCGGATCATCGACGTCGAGCGCACGCTTCACGTGTTTGTCGAGCCGAGCGTCCAAGCGTGGGCCGAGAACAAGCACTGGCTGATGAACGGCCTCGACTGGACCTATCTGAACGGCCACTTCCTCGTCACGTTGCTGGTGCTCGCGTTCATCTACGCGCGCCGCAACGACTCGTTCTATTTCGTGCGCAACATGTTCATGATCGCGATGGGACTCGCGCTAATTGGGTACTGGCTTTACCCGACGGCGCCGCCGCGGCTGATGCCCGAATGGGGCTTCACCGATGCGATTTCGCAGTTCGTGACCGGCGGCACCGGATCGATCGACTTCGGACCCACCAAAGCGTTCATGAACTTCTACGCCGCCGTCCCCTCAATGCACGTCTGCTTCGCGGTGATGGTCGGCGGATCCATGTGCCGGCTCACTCGCTGGCGCCCAGGCAAGGTCTTGTGGGCGCTGTACCCGTTGCTGATCACGTTCGTAGTCGTCGCCACCGCCAACCACTTCCTCACCGACGTGTTCCTCGGGGCAGTGACCGCCGGCGCATCCGCGCTACTGGCGCAAAGGCTGCTGGCGCGGGCCAGGCCGGACGTGTGGGCATTCAGCCCGACCCCGACGACCGCCTGACGATGCCCGAGCAGACTCAGCGCCCGCGGGCGCGACGAAACGGTGCACCGCGCCGCAACCGCCCCCCGCGGACGGGACCGACGGCGCAGGAGATGATGCGCAACCGGCTGATCGAGTCGCGGCTGACGCCGAACGCCATCTCGCTCACCGGATTCGCGCTGAACCTCGCCGCCGCCGGGCTGATCGTCGGGCGGATGTTCTTCCTCGCGGGCATCGCGTTCATCGTCGGCTCGATCATGGACACGCTCGACGGCCGGTACTCGCGCATGTCCGGCAAGGGCTCGGTGTTCGGAGCGTTCCTCGACTCGACGCTCGACCGGCTCGAGGAAGGGATCGTGCTGATCGCGGTGGGCGCCTACTTCGCCTCGCGCCACAATCAGGTGGCCGCCGCCGCGACCGTCGCCGCCGTGCTCGGGTCGTTGATGGTTTCCTACACCCGCGCGCGGGCCGAGGCTCTCGGAGTCGAATGCAAGGTCGGCCTCGCCACCCGCCCGGTGCGCGTGGTGATCCTCTCGATCGGGCTCCTGTTCGCCAAGGGCGCCTCGCTCGGGCACTTCGAGCTGCTCGCCCCGGCGGTGTACGTTCTGGCTGCCCTCACCGTGCTGACTACCCTTCAACGCATCTTCCACGTGCGCAGTCAGCTCAAGGCGATCGCGCAGCAGCCGGTGTAACGAACCCCGGCGCGCGGAATACATGAAGTGGCCGCGGGAACCGCCCGCGAGAAAGGCAGTCTCTGAAAGTGAGCACGACTAACGGTTCAACGAACGGCGCAGCGCGCTACCAAGAGGACAAGGTGCGCGTCGCGATCATCGGCGTCGGCAACTGCGCGAGCTCGTTCGTACAGGGCGTCCAGTACTACCGCGACGCCAACCCGAGTGAGTCCGTCCCCGGGCTCATGCACGTGGACCTCGGCGGCTACCACGTGCGCGATATCGAGTTCAGCGCCGCGTTCGACATCGACGCCGACAAGGTCGGCAAGGACCTCTCGGAGGCGATCTTCGCCGGCCAGAACAACACGCTCAACTTCGCCGGCAAGGTCCCGTCGCTCGGTATCCCCGTACACCGCGGGATGACCCACGACGGCCTGGGCAAGTACCTCAAGGAGAAGATCACAAAGGCACCGGGGCCGACCGCCGACATCGTCGAGATCCTCAAGGAGACGCACACCGACGTCGTCGTCTCCTACCTCCCCGTCGGCTCCGAGCAGGCCACCAAGTGGTACGTCGAGCAGATCCTCGAAGCCGGCGTCGGGTTCGTCAACTGCATTCCGGTGTTCATCGCCCGCGAGGAGTACTGGAACAAGCGCTTCAAGAAGGCCGGCCTGCCGATCGTCGGCGACGACATCAAGTCGCAGGTCGGAGCGACGATCGTCCATCGCGCGCTCGCCCGGCTGTTCCACGAGCGCGGCGTCAGGCTCGAGCACACCTCGCAGCTGAATGTCGGCGGCAACATGGACTTCTACAACATGCTCGAGCGCGAGCGCCTGGAGTCCAAGAAGACCTCCAAGACCAACGCCGTGACCTCGATCATGGGCCACGAGCTGCCCGCCGACGACGTCCACGTCGGCCCCTCGGACTACGTGCCGTGGCTCACGGATCGCAAGTGGGCGCACATCCGGCTCGAGGGCGAGGCGTTCGGCAACGTGCCGCTGAACGTCGAGCTCAAGCTCGAGGTCTGGGACTCGCCGAACTCCGCCGGGATCGTCACCGACGCCGTGCGCTGCTGCAAGCTGGCGCTCAACAGCGGCCTGTCCGGTCAGCTCGACGGCCCGAGCTCGTACCTCATGAAGTCGCCGATGAACCAGCGTCCCGACAGCGAGGCGCGCGAGCTCACCGAGAAGTTCATCGCCAAGTACGCGCGCAAGGCCCCCGCGACCAAGCCGGCAAAGACGAAGACGCGCGCCGGCTGACGACCGGCGCGCAGTCGCGCAGCCCCGCAGCCCCGCAGCCCCGCAGGCGCGAAGGCGCGCAGGCGCGCCGCGCCGACTACACGCGGACTACACTGCCGCCGTGCCCTCGGAGCGGCTCCGAATAGCCCAGGTGACGCCGGTCGCCTGGGAGGTGTCGCACGAGGTCAACGACTACGTCGCGCGCGTCTCGGACGAGCTGTCGCGTCGTGGACATCGAGTGCTGATCATCGCCCCCTCCGAGTCGGGGGCGCTCGTGCGCGACACCCGCCGGGCGATCCGCAACCACGCCGACACGCTGCTCGAGCGCGCCGAGGGCGAGCCGCTCGTGCTCGGCGTGGGGGAGGTGCTGCCGTTCGCCCCGACGCGCCGCCGGGCCGCCTCGTTACCCGTCGATGTGGCGCACACGATCGAGGACGCGCTCGTCAACCTCTCGCTCGACATCGTTCATGTCCACGAGCCGTTCGCCCCGAGCGCCTCGAGCGTGGCCCTGCGCCACTCACGCGGCCTGAACGTCGGGAGCTTCCACGCGCCGACCGAACGGATCCTCTCGACTCAGTTCGCGGCGCCGCTGTCGCGGCTGCTGTTCGGCCGGCTCGACGCTCGCACCGCCAGCTACGCCGCCACGCGCGATCTCCTCCAGCGCTACTTCCCCGGTGACTATCGAGTCATCCATCCCGGCGCCGACGTGGACTCCCAGCATGTCGCGCATGATCCCGTGCAACTGCTGTTCAACGCCGGCGAGGAACGTGGCGCCCTGCGGGTGTTCCTGCGAGCGCTCCGCGCGCTGCCGGCCGACGCGCCATGGCATGCGACCGTCTGGACGCCGAGGCCCTTCACGGCGCCGGCGACCCTCGGGCGGGCTCTCCGCGACCGAGTCGAGTTCGTCGACTCCACGCGGATGTCCGAGGCCGATGCCCTGGCCGCTACCGACGTGCTGGTGCTCGCCTCCGAGGGGATCAGGACCGTTCCGGGGATGCTCGTCCGCGCGCTGGCCTCAGGCGTAGTGCCCGTCGCGTCTCGTCTGCCCGCGTACGAGGAGCTGCTCAGTCAGGGCGACCTCGGGTTCGTGTTCGAGCCCGGCGACGTCCAGACGCTCGCCAGCCACCTGAGCCGCCTGATCGCCGAGCCCGCGCTGCGCGAGCGCACCCCGGCGCAGATCCGGGAGCTACGGACGGAGTTCGGCTGGCCGCGCGTGGCCGACGAGTTCGAGGAGGTATACGACGGGCTCGTAGCCCGACGCCACGACACGCGCGCGATCGGTCACGTCCGCACGCGCCTGGCGGAGCGCCGGCTGATCGATGTCGACCTGCACATGCACACCGACCACTCCTACGACTGCGCGACCCCGGTCGAGGTGCTGCTGGCCGAGGCCCGGGCGCGCGGGCTCGGGGCGATCGCGGTCACCGACCACAACGAGGTCTCCGGAGCGCACGCGGCGAGGGCCCAGGCGGACGGGGTCGCGGTGATCGTCGGCGAGGAGGTCAAGACCGCCGATCAGGGCGAGGTGATCGGGCTGTTCATCGAGGACAAGATCCCGCGCGGGATGACGCTCCAGGAGACGATCGCCGAGATCAAGCGCCAAGGTGGCCTCGTGTACGTCCCGCATCCCTTCGACCGGCTCCACTCCGTTCCGGACTACGAGCACCTGCTCGACGTCCTCGACGACGTCGATGCGATCGAGGTGTTCAACCCGCGCGTGGCCATCAGCGAGTTCAACGACGAGGCGGCCAGGTTCGCGGCCAAGTACCGCATTCCGGCCGGCGCCGGGTCGGACGCGCACGTCCCCCAGGGCCTCGGCTCGGTCCGCATCCGCATGCGCGAGTTTCACGGCCCAGAGGAGTTCCTCGAGTCGCTCCGGGACGCCGACATCGTCCGCAATCCCGCGAGCCTCCTATACGTGCAGGCGCTCAAGTTCTTGCAGACCAAGGCGCTGCCGGAGGCGGCCCGCAGGGCGTCGCGGGAGCGCCGAGTCCGGCGCGCGACGGGACGGGACCGCCGCCGGGCCGGCGGTCCAAACAGTCGCAACTCCTGATGCACTCGCAAGGACAAGGCCGCGAGCCGTCCAATCGGACAGCGATGCCAGCCACCGACGATGAGATCCGCGAGAAATACCTCGAGCGCGCGATCCGCGAGCTGAACGCCTTTTCTCGCGAGGTCCAGTCCTGCACCCACTGCCCCCGCGGGGCGCTCATGCCCGTGCTCGGGTCGGGCCACCCGCAGGCGGACATATTCCTGGTCAAGCACTCGGCGCGGCCCTCCGAGGTCGAGGAGGGCGTCGCCTTCTACGGGCGCGCGGGGAACGCGCTGATGAAGTCGCTCAAGCGCCTGTCGATCGACCCGCTGGCCGTGTACGGGACGCTGTGCGTCAAGTGCCCGGTGCCCGATCCGGACCTGGCCGATCCGGCGTGCGTCGCGCGGCTGGTCGAGGAGATCCAGATCGTCTCGCCGAAGCTCGTCGTAGTGATGGGGCCGGACGCGCTCGGGGTGGTCAACGAATTCGACCTGCCGCTCGCCCGCGAGCTGCATCCCGTCTTTGGCGAGATCCAGCGGCTGACGCCGTCGATCGAGGCCGTGTACGTGCCCAACATCGACGACTCGCTCGACGAGGAGAGCGCCAAGCGCGAGTTCTGGGGAGCGTTCCGGGTGGTCGGCCAGTGGTGGGCGGATCTCCCACCGTACTAGCCCGGGCAGGACTAGACTCGCCACCATGGACCTCGAAGAGAAATCCCTCGACCACGTCGGCGACCGGTGTGAGGAGTGCGGCGCCAAGCTCACGCCGGCGGAGATCGAGGCTGCGATGGAGTCAGGCGGACCGGCGCTCTGCACGGTCCACGCAGACGAGGTCGTCCCGGTTGGCGAAGAGGACGATTTCGGCGAAGACTAGAAGCCTCGCCTCGGTCGACCCCGACCGCCTCGGTCGGCCCGGCCGAGCGCCTCGGTCGACCCCGACCGCCTCAGTCGCCCATCGTGAGCACGATCTTGCCCAGCTTGCCGCCCTCGGCGAATCGGTCATAAGCCGTGACCGCTTCCTCGAGCGGGTAGGTCTCAGCGACCAGCACGCGCACCGTCCCGGACGCCAGCATCGGCAGCACCGAGCGCTCCATGGCGCGCGCGGTCGACGCTTTCTCCTCGAGCGGACGAGGGCGGAGCGTCGAGTTCAAGATCCGGGCACGCCGTTGCATGGCCAATCCCAGGTTGACCTCGGCCTTGGCGCCGGCGCTGATCCCGATCACCATGATCCGGCCCCAGAGGCCCAGCGCCTCGAGGTTGGCGGGCATGTTGGGCGCGCCGACGAGCTCGAGGATCACGTCGAACGGACCGTGCTGCTCGAAGCCCTCGGGGGCGATCACCTCGGCCCCGAGCTCCGCCACCCGATCCCGGTTGTCCGGATTCCGGACCGTCGAGGTCACGCGCGCTCCTGACGCGTGGGCAAGCTGGATCGCCGCCGTGCCAACGCCGCCGGCGCCGCCGTGCACGAGCAGCCGCTCTCCCGGCTTCAGCCCGGCCTGGGTGAACACGCCGTCGTGCGCGGTCGTAAACGTCTCGGGGACCCCGCCGGCCTCGACCCACCCCAGGCTCTCCGGGACCGGCATCAGGATCCGCTCGTGGACGACCGCGAGCTCGGCCTGGCCCCCGCCCGCGACGATCCCCATCACCCGATCGCCGACCGCAAACCGCTCCGCACCCGGACCGCGATCGACGACCTCGCCGGCGAGCTCGAGGCCCGGGATGTCCTGCGGCGCACCCGGCGGCGCGGGATAGAAGCCGCGCCACTGCATCATGTCGGCGCCGTTCAGGCCGGCCGCCCGTACGCGGACGAGCACCTCGCCCGCGCCGGGCGACGGATCCGGATGGTCCTCGACGGTCAGGTTGCCTTCTCTGATCGTGACCGCGCGCATGCTCGCCCGGGACGATAACTAGAGAACCGTGACCAGGGTCCCGTAGGTCAGATAACCCCAGGCCTGCTCGGCGGCGGCATATGGCAGCTCGATGCAGCCCAGGCTCTGTGGCGATCCGTAGGACGCCCGCGGGATGTAGTGGACGGCGTCGCCGCCGTTGAAGTAGGCGATCCACTGGACGTAGTCCGCATACGCCGACCCATCCGGATTGGTCCCCCGCATCGTCTGGCTGCGCAGACGCTCGTACACCGGGAAGGTTCCCGAGGCGGTGCCGCGGCCGCCGATGCCGGTGTTGGCCGCGCTTCGCAGGACGACGCGCCCGTTGTGGAAGAGGGTGAACGTCTCGGGACTGCTCTCGGTCGCCAGGACGTAGTTGTAGCCCGTGGTGTTGAACTGGCGGTGGACGCGGGCAGCTAGAAGCGCCCGCCAGACCGCTGCCCCCGCGACGCCGTCCACACCGAGTCCGTGCTGGGACTCGAACGCCATGATGGCGCCCCTGAGAACGATCGACGGGTCGTGGCTCCACAGGTCACGCAGCTGCGACGGCCACTCGGAACCGAGCTCGAGCCGCCCCGCGGGCGGCTGGAAGATCGCACGGAGCTGCCCGGCGGTGTCGCCCGGTCGTGGCTGGTGCGCGATCGAAGTCAGATGGACGGGCAGGAAGCGCAGCTCTGCGAGTAGCTGCGTGAGGCGCACATCGGACCCGTCCCCCACCTGGTAGGAGAAGCTGACGGCGCTCCGCAGCGAGGCGCCGTTCGACCCCGCCAGCCCCCGCGGGACCGTGATGTGCACGGCCGTCCCCGGTAGATATCCGCCGCTCGGCGTGAAGCGGAGTGTCGTCGGGTTCGGCTGCGACCACGCTCCGGCGGTCGCCGGGGACAGCCTGGGCTCGGATCGCGCGGCCAGCGGCGCGAGTGGCGCGGAGAACCGCAGCTCGATACTCGCATCGCCGGGAGCCGCGCCCTTGGGTGACGAGGCGAGAAGCCGCAACGCCGGCGGGCGGGCGGCAGCCGCCAACGCCTGGTCCGATGCGCCGGCGACGGGCATAACCGCAGCAACCAGCAGGACACGGACGTTCCGAGCTCCCATGTGATCGAAGCTACCCCGGCCGCCGCGGCGCCTACCCGCCGCGTTCCAGCACCGCCACGCACTCGATGTGCGGCGTCTGCGGGAACATGTCGACCGCCCGCACGCGGCGAAGGCGGTAACCGCCGTCTTCCACCAGCTGGGCGGCGTTGGGCGCAAGCGTCGTCGGGTTGCAGGAGACGTAGACGATCCGCCGTGGGCCGGCCTCGATAACTCGCCGCACGATCTTCTGCGAAAGGCCCGAGCGCGGCGGATCGACGACAAGCACGTCGGGCCGGCCGGCGCGCTCGACCAGGTCCCGCATCGCGAGGCGCACGTCGCCAGCGAAGAAGCGCGCGTTGTCGACCTCGTTCAGTCTCGCGTTCGCGATGGCGTCGGCGATCGCCTCCTCGACGATCTCGAGCCCCCAGACCTCACCGGCGCGCGGCGCCATCAACAGCCCGATCGTGCCGATCCCGCAATAAAGGTCGTACACCCGATCGGAGACGGCGGGGGCCGCGTACTCGATCGCAAGCCGGTACAGCCGCTCGGCCATTTCGGTGTTGGTCTGGAAGAACGCGTGGGGCGAGATCTGGATCCGCATCCCGCCGATCTCCTCGTCAAGGCGATCGCCGCCGGCGATCAGCTCGGTCTCGCCGCCCTGGGTGGTCTCGGCGACGCTCGCAAGCTGCGTCCACAGGAGACCACCGACCGCGTCTCGCGTCGCCCCGGCCAGGCCCTCGGTGTCGAGCCGGCCCGGGCTGGTCACGAGCCGGACCTGGAGCTCGCCGCTCCGCCGGCCCTCGCGGACGACCAGGTTTCGCAAGAAGCCCTCTCCCGTGCGCCGGTCGTACGCGCCCAACCCGGAAGCCCGGCACCAATCGACGACCTGGTCGCGCACGGCGTTGCCGGCCGCCGACGCGAGCAGGCAATCGGTGACCTCGACGATCTCCTCCCACCGACCTGGGGCGTGGAAGCCGCACACGAGCCGGCCATCCGCATCGGTGCCGAACGAGTACTCGAGCTTGTTGCGGTACCGCCAGACGTCATCGGCGGCGATAATCGGCTCGAGCTCGAACCCGTCGAGCCGGCCGATCCGGCGCAGGGCGTCGTCGACCTGCGCCTGCTTTGTCTCGAGCTGGCGCTCGTAGGGCAGCACCTGCCAGGGCGCCCCCGGATGCGACGCGAGGGGCGCCACCCGCTCCGGGCTCGGCTCGATCACGTCGACCGCGCGCGCCTGGGCGTAGGCGCGCTTGGACTTCTCGACCACGGCCCGGACCCGATCGCCCGGGATGCCGTCGGCGACGAACACGACGTAGCCGTCGAGTCGGGCAACGCCCGCGCCGCCGAACGCGAGCGAGTCGATCCTCAGGTCGAGTTCGTCGCCGCGGCTGGGGCGGGTTCGAGTTGCACTGGGAGCAGGTTCCACGCTTCTAGCATGGCAGCCGCATGGACCTCGACGCCTACAGGCGGTCCGCCGAGACGTTAAACCAGGAGCTACTCGGGGAGCCGACCGGCGAGCACCTCGACTTCGGCGTCGTGCTCGCCGATCTCGGGCTCAGCCGGGCGGCTGGCGGGCGACCGCAGAGCGTACGACCGCCGTGTCGACGTCGAGTTGCCTGAGGATGCGCGTCGCGGCTCCGTTCGGATCCCGCACCAACGCCAGGAGGATGTGGTCGGTGCCAACGCGCTCGGCGCCCATCGCCGACGCTTCGCGGCCGGCCCGTTCGAACGCGGCCTGAGCGGGATCGGTGAGCGGCAGGTCGCCCTCGGACGGCTCGACGCCGACACCCATCATCCCGACGACCGCGCGACGGACGCGGGCATGAGTTACGCCGAACGAGACCAGCGTCGCCGCTGCCGTGCCGTCGTCCACGCGCAGGAGTCCGAGGAGAAGGTGTTCAGTGCCCACGTAGCTGTGGCGCAACGTCCGCGCCTCGTCTTCGGCATCGCGGAGCGCCTGGCGGGTGCTTTCGCTAACGGGGAGCAAACGACTTGTCGATCGCCCCGAGCACGGACTTCCGATTGGCGTGTCGCCGCTCGTACTCGCGCACTCTGCGCAGCTCCGCCGGCGACAGGCCCTCGAGACGCGCCTGGACCTGGGCCGCGGTCAGGTCGTCGTAGCCGAGGATCGGGAACGCCTGGCCGACCCCGACGGTGCGCCGGGCCCGGTCAGCGCTGCGCACGATCAGGTCGATCGACTCGCTCCAGCGGGAGCCGACGCTCGCCGGCCACGACTGTTGGCGGCCACGACTGACGAGGCGCTCAATGTCCGACAGCAGCTGGTCGGTCTGCTGGCGCCCGCGGGCGATCAGCTGCGCGGCGAGGTCGTTTGCGTCCGAGCGGGTCACTCGGCCGCGCTCGGCGGCGTCGTCGAGGACCTCCTGGATGCGCTCGGTCGTGAGGACGACTAGACCGAGCGGCTTCAGCACGCGGTTGGTCACCTGCTCGGCGAGCCCCGCGAGCCCGTCGCTCACGCCCGCGTCGGCCCCGCCCCCACCGCCGTTCGCCGATCGGCCACGACTCTTCGCAGGCGACCGCGATCCGCCGGCCGACCGCGATCCGCCGGCCGAACGCGATCCGCCGGCCGAACGCGAGCGACCCGGTGAGGATTTCGGTGCAGCCATCGTTGCTCGTCTTCTTCCCAGAAGCCCGGTAGGAGCGTAGCCGAACAGTCCGGCGCTACGCGCCAATCAGCAGCTCGAGCAACGCCTTTTGCGCATGACGGCGGTTCTCGGCCTGGTCCCAGATCCGCTGACGGTCCCCGTACAGGACCTGCTCGGTGATCTCCTCGCCCGGATGGGCGGGGAGACAGTGGAGCGCGATCACGCTCGGGGACGCCTGATCGAGCAGCTCGTCGTCGAGTCTGTAGGGCCCGAGTGCGCGCCTGCGCTCGGCCGCCGACTGCGGGTCGTCGCTCATGCTCACCCACACGTCGGTGTACACCGCGTCGGCCCCGTTCACGGCCGCGACCGGATCGTCGGTGAGGACGCCGGCGCCGTCGGGCTCGAGCTGGTAGCCCCGGGTGCGGCCACCCGCACCTCGAGCCCGGCCCGGGTGCCGACCACGATCAGCGACCGGGCCATGTTGTTGCCGTCGCCCACGTACGCGAGCGTGAGCCCGTCGATCCGGCCGAACGCCTCGCGCAGCGTGAGAAGGTCCGCCAGGACCTGGCAGGGATGATGCGACGGGGACAGCATGTTGATCACCGGCACGCTCGCGTGCTCGGCAAGCTCCTTCACGAGCCTGTCATCGCCAGTCCGGATCCCGATCGCGGCGGCGTGACGCGAGAGCACATACGCCGTGTCGCGGACCGACTCGCCGCGGGTCAGCTGGAGGTCGTCGGTTCGCAGCACCATCGGGTGGCCGCCGAGCTCCGTGATCCCGGCCTCGAACGACACACGCGTGCGGGTCGAGGGCTTCTGGAAGATCAGCGCCACCGTGCGCTTGCGCAGCGCATCGGAGCTGTACGGGTTGGCCTTGAGCTCGCGCGCGCGCTCGAGCACCGCGTGCAGCTCGTCTGGGCTCAGCTCCGACCCGGTGATGAAGTGGCGCGGCAAGCGCCGAGTGTACGTTGCGTCGGTGGCCCTGCGCGTGCTGACCTGGAACCTCTTTCACGGGCGTGCCGTGCCGCCGGCCGGCCGAGAGCTTTTTCGCGAGTTCGCGAAAGCCCTCGCGGGCTGGGAGTGGGACGCGGCGCTCCTACAGGAGGTACCGCCGTGGTGGCCCGCGGCGCTCGCCGCGCGCCTGGGCGCCGAGGACCGGCTCGTCCTCACTTCGCGCAACGCCCTGCTCCCGGCGCGGCGCGCGATCGCCGTGCGCTGGCCCGACCTGATCAAGTCCAACGGGGGTGGCGCCAACGCGATCCTCGTCCGAGGCGACACGATTGTCGAGCACCGGTCCAGGCGTCTCTGCATCTGGCCGGAGCGGCGATGGGTGCACGCTGTCCGGCTGCACGACGCCGGCGTCTGGGTGGCCAATACACACTGCGGCGGCCCGATCCGCGACGCGCGTCGCGCCGCCGAAACCGCGCTGCGGTGGGCCGGCACGGCCCCGGTCGTGCTGGGCGGCGATTTCAACCTCCGCGAGCCCGCGCTCGACGGCCTCACCTACGCGGGCGGCCACGGCGTCGACGGGTTCTACGTGCGCCGCCTGTCCGTGCCGTCCCGCGCCGAGATCCTGGACCGGGGCCGTCTCTCCGACCACGCCCCGGTGGCACTCACGGTCGCGGTCGCGCCGGCCTCATGAAGACTCGCCCCGGCCCGCCCGCAGCCCGAACCCGCGGAGCACGAGCAGCGCCTTCTCCCCGAGCGTGCCCCGCGCCGGCAGGACCCCGAGCTGGGTCGCGACGTCGTACAGGTCGAAGAAGCCGCGGACGCGCAACAGGAGGTCGGCTCGGAGCTCGCAGTAGAAGATCGCGTGCGCGACCACGAATCGGTTGGTCGCGGGCAGCCCGTTGAGCGACGCCCGATGGGTGGCGAGCACCTTGCACGGCGCGGCGACGAACTGCCCGTCGGTCAGGCGCTTTCCGGTCTGCTCCATGCGGGCATCGGGGAATGCCGCCCACAGCCGGCCGGCGTGCTGCTGGAGCTGATCGAGCCCCTCGAGCGGCTCGGGCGTGAGCGGGTCCTCGTAGTGGATCTTGCGGTCGCACACCTCCTCGAATGCAGCCTCGTCCTTGCCCGACCAGGCCGCGTCCCACCCGTCGATCAGCTCGTCGACCGTCACTGCGACGCGCTGTCGAACACGGGCAGGCCCTCGTCGGGGGTCGAGGCCTCGGCATAGCGCCGGCGAGGGATCCGGCCGGCGCCGCGAGCCAACGAGCCAGCTTGCACCGCCAGGCGGATCGCGGTAGCCATCGCCACCGGATCGTGGGCCCGCGAGATCGCGCTTGCGCACAGCACCCCATCGCACCCGAGCTCAATCGCGAACGCGGCGTCCGACGCCGTGCCGACGCCGGCGTCGAGGATCACCGGAACCCCGGCGCGTTCGACCACGATCGAGATGTTGTACGGGTTGCGAATCCCCATGCCGCTCCCGATCGGCGAGCCGAGCGGCATCACCGCGGCGCAACCGACGTCCTCGAGCCGGCGGGCGAGAATCGGATCGTCGGTGGTGTACGGGAGCACGACGAACCCGTCGTCGACGAGCGTCTCGGCGGCGGCCACCAGCTCAACCGCGTCGGGGAGCAGCGTGCGGTCGTCGCCGATCACCTCGAGCTTGATCCAGTCCGTTCCGAACGCCTCGCGCGCGAGCTGTGCGGTGATGATCGCGTCGCGGGCGGTGTAGCAGCCGGCGGTGTTCGGGAGCACCTCGACCCCGGCCGCGTCGAGCACGTCGAGGATCGAGCCGCGCGCGGCCGGATCGAGCCTCCTCAGGGCCACCGTGCAAAGCTCCGCGCCGGACGCCCGTAGTGCCGCCGCCAGCACGTCGTGGTTGGTGAAGCCGCCGGTCCCGAGGATCAGGCGTGAGCGAAGCTCGCGGCCGGCGATCGTGAACGGCGCCGCGGCGGTCATCCGCCCTGCACCGCCACGACGACCTCGACGTTCGCGCCGTCGCGCAACTCGACGACCGCCCACCGGGCGCGCGGGACGACCTCGCCCTCGACCGCGACCGCGACGCCGCGGCCCTCGGGCGCGTTCGGAAGCGACGCCACCACGCTCGCCACCGTCGCGCCCGCCGGCAGCACGTGGCGATCGCCGTTGACCGTCACGTTCACGGTCACGCCACCGCCGCCGGGACACCGGCGAATCGCGTCGGCGCAAACTCGTCAGGGATCGCGCCCTCGCCCACCAGCGCCCCGACCACGAGCTCGGCCGTAATCGGTGTGAGCAGGATCCCGTGGCGGTAGTGGCCCACGGCCCAGTGCAGACCCGAGATCGCGCCCGGCCCGATCGCCGGCGCGTTGTCCGGCGTCGCCGGCCGCAGCCCCGCCGACAGCTCGTCGATGACCAGCTCCGTGACAGACGGCAGCAGCTCGAACGCGTTCCTCAGCAACTCGAACGCCCCACCGGCCGTGACGGTCGTGTCAAAGCCGCGCTCCTCCATCGTCGCCCCGATGACGTACCGGCCATCTCCTCTCGGAACGACGTACCCCCCGGTCATGCGCAGCACGCGCGTGAGCAGCCCAGGTCCGGTGGGGTCGTGGAGCCGGAGGATTTGGCCTTTTATCGGATGGACCGGGATCTGGGCGCCGTCGGGGATGCCATCGAGCGTGCCCGCCCAAGGGCCGGCGGCTACCACAACGTTCTCCGCGGTGACCGCGGACCCGTCGCTGAGCGCGACCCCGGTGACGCGGTTGTGCGCGATCGTGACGCCGCCCACGGGCGCGCCGAGCCGCAGCTCTCCGCCGGCGCGCGTCAGCGCCGCCGCGAGAGCCGCAGACAGCTTGCGTGGGTCGATCGCGTGGTCGTCGGGGATCTCGAGCGCGAGCCGGAGCGTCGGCGCCAGCGCCGGTTCGAGCCGGCGGGCCTCGCTGCCGAGCAGGCGATTCACGGCCAAACCGAGCGACCGGCGCAGCTCCAACTCGCGCGCCAAAGCCTCAGCTTCGTCTGCGTCGCGGGCCGCGAGTAGCGTGCCGCAGCGTTCGTAACCGGGATCCATTCCGGACGCCTCGGTCAGTTCGGTCACGAACTGGGGATAGGCGCACGCGCTGGCCAGCCCGAGGCGCATCAGCGGCAGCTCGGTGGCGATCGTCTCCGAGATCGGCGCCAGCATGCCGGCGGCGACCGCGGACGTACCCGCCCCGGGCCGCGCGGCGCAATCGACCATGATCACGCGCAGGCCGCGCTGCGCGGCGCGCCAGCCGATGCCGAGGCCGACGACGCCGGCGCCTACAACGGCGACATCGAATGAGCTTGAGCGGTTCGGCAAGGTTCTACGCTCCCTGCGCCGGCATTACCCGGTTCAGGTTCAGACGGTCGGCGGGCTCCAGCCCGCCCTCTCAGCCCAGTGGTAGGGCTCCCGTTTGGTCAATCCTAGCGCCGGGGCCGTGGCGCCCGGATCCGAGTGGGATTTGCCGCCTCGGCGACGCCCTCCCGGACATCAGCGCCCGGATAGCGGGCTCGGCACGCAGCCGCGAACTGCGGCGCCGGGTCGATCGCCGCGACATTTGCGGCGCCGACCCGAGCAACCAACTCACGCGTGAGGCACCCGGCCCACAGCCGACGTCGACCACTCGCATCCTGGCCCCCACACCCGCGAAATCCGCGAGTGCCTCGGCCAACGTCGGTGCGTAGCGTCCCATGAAGCGGTCGTAGTGCTCGGCCGGCGCCGCGAACTGCATGGCGGTATCCAATCCACGACGTGATCCCGCGGCAATGGGGGGCAGGACCTCATCTCTCTCACCGCCGGCGCCGCCGCCGCCGCGTCGTCCGGTGCCTGCCACACTTGGAATTCGTGACAGATCGCCACGAACGCCTCAGATCGGCGCACCTATACCTCGTCTGCGGCGACCGGACGGACGCGTTCCTCGATGCCGTGCTCGGCGCCGGCGTCGACCTCGTCCAGCTTCGGATGAAGGACGCCCCTGACGCCTCGATCCTCGCGGCCGCGCGCCGCTTCGCGCGCGCCGCCGCCGATCACGGGGCGCTGTTCATCCTCAACGACCGCCCCGATCTCGTCGACGCGACCGGCGCCGACGGCGTGCATGTGGGCCAGGACGACACCGCCGTGAGCAAGACCCGCGCGATCGTCGGGCGGGACCGCCTGATCGGCCTGTCGACCCACGGCCCCCAGCAGGTCGACAGTGCGACCGGCGCCGACGTTGACTACTTCGCGGTCGGCCCCATCCACGAGACGCCGACCAAGCCGGGCCGCCCGGCGGTCGGCCTCGAGCTCGTGCGCTACGCCGCCGAGCACGCCACCGTCCCGTTCTTCGCGATCGGCGGCATCGACACCACGAACGTGACCGCGGTCGCCGACGCCGGCGCCACCCGGGTCGCGGTCGTCCGGGCGCTGACCGAAAGCGCCCAACCGGACGCGGCCGCCCGGACGCTGCGCGCCGCGATCACCGCCGGAGTGCGCGTTGGCTCAGCGCAGTAGCCGCAAGCGCGGCCGCCGCCGGCCGCCCGGATCCGCTCCGGTCGCGACCGCAACGCGCCCACCGCAGACCGCCGAGGCACCGCCCGCCCAGACACAGCGGCAGCGCCGCTCATCAGAGGAGCGAAACGCCGCGGTCCGCGCAACACTCACCCCGCTCGAGCCCGGCGAGCGCCCCTGGTCGCTCAAGATCGCGGTGCTGCTCGCGGTCCTGATCGGCGCGGGCGATCTCATCGCGGTGATCATCGACGGGCAGTTCAAGGTCGGCGGCGCCCAGGCCGGCGCCGGCGGCGTGATCCTGTTCTCGGTGCTGATGCTGGTGTGCGCCATCGGCATGTGGCAGCTCCGCTACTGGGCCGTGCTGGGCTTCCAGGCGATCCTGGCGTTCGTGGTCCTGTTCTTCTCGCTGCTCGGCCTGCGCGCCGCCAACGTGCTGGCGGTCGTCGCCTCGGTGATCGTGGTCGGCGGCGGCGGTTGGCTCTTCTACAAGCTCGTCCGCGTCCTCAGCCGGATCCAGATGCCGAAGTACCCCGGACGCTAGCCCAAAAATAGGCGGGGGCCGGTGGTGGCGTACGCGGGCGGCGGTGCAAAAGGCGCCAAACCGCGCCACCCCGTCGAACCTCGGCGACATAAGCGCCTCGGAGGCGCTTATGTTCGCGTGGTGGGTGGCGGGTCCGGGGGTTTGGTGAGAAATGCACCGAACCGGAGCGAGGTGGAGCGCGCGGGCCCAACCTGTAAACGTCGCAAGGCAGGGCATCCAGCGACTGCCGGGCGCACATAAGCATTGACAGCATGCTTATGTGCGGTCGGAGCGCGCCGCTGGGGGAAGTTTGGCCCGAAATACATGGCGCCGGCAACGGGTCCGGCCCCGCGACCCCTCCGCGAGGTCCGCGCCCCGGCCCCGCGACCCCTCCGCGAGGTCCGCGCCCCGGCCCCGAGCGCCACCGCGCCACCGCCCACGCGCCACCGTCCACCCCCAGCGCCTTTCTATAGTCTGCGCCGGCAATGCCTGAGGCTTCTTACGACACCATCGTCGTCGGCTCCGGACCCGGCGGCTACGTCGCCGCGATCCGGGCTGCCCAGCTCGGGATGAAGACCGCGGTGATCGAGCGGGAGTTCGTCGGCGGCCGGTGCCTGAACGTCGCCTGCATCCCCGCCAAGGCCGTGCTGCGCGTCGCCGACGTCCTCACGGAGGTCAGGGAAGCCGGCGAGTTCGGGATCAGGGTCGGAGAGCCCGAGATCGACTACCCGGCGATCATGGCCCGCCGCGAGAAGGTAATCAAGACACTGACAGGCGGCGTGTCGGGGCTGTTCAAGAAGAATGGGATCGAGCTAATCGAGGGCGAAGGCGCGCTCGGGCAACCGGGGACGGTCACCGTCAACCGCAACCAGATCGCCGCCAAGACCATCATCATCGCCACCGGTTCGGTGAAGCGTCCCATCCCCGGAACGCAGTTCGGCGGGCGTGTGATCGGCACCGAAGAAGCGTGGGCCTTGCCCGAGCTTCCCAAGACGCTTGCGGTCGTCGGCGCCGGCGCGTCAGGCTCGGAGATCGCCTCCGCCTACGCCCGCCTGGGCACGGATGTGCTGCTCTACGAGGCGCTCGACCGGGTGCTGCCGGGCGAGGACGCCGACATCTCGAAGGTCGTCGAGCGCGGCCTGAAGCGCCAAGGGATTCAGGTCCACACGAGCACGTTCGTCGAGAACATCGAGACGAGCGAGTCGATGTGCCGGTTCACCCATGCGGGCGAGCCGCGCGAGGTCGAGTGGCTGGTGATCGCCACCGGTCGCGCCCCGGACGTCGCCGCGCTGAATCTCGACGCCGCCGGGGTCAAGCTCACCGACAACGGCTTGGTCGACGTCGACGGGGCGATGCGCACGAGCGCGGGCGGCGTCTATGCCATCGGCGACCTGGTGCACGGCCCGGCGCTAGCCCACAAGGCGTCTGACGAGGGCGTGATCGCGGTCGAGGACGCGGCCGGGCTCGAGACCCACCCGATCGACTACGTCGACGTTCCCCGCGCCACCTTCTGCACGCCGAACGTGGGCAGCTTCGGGCTGACCGAGATTCAGGCCAACGAGCAGGGATACGACGTCGTCGTCGGCAAGCTCCAATACGGCGCGGTCGGCGCCGGGACCGTCTACGGAGACCGCACCGGCCTGGTCAAGATCGTCGGTGAGAAGCAGTACGGCGAGTTGCTCGGCGGCCACATCGTCGGCACCAAGGCGACCGAGTTGATCCAGGAGCTCGTCAACGTGCGCGCCCTCGAGGGCGGATATCCCGAGGTCGCCCGGATCATTCACGGCCATCCGACGCTGTCGGAGGCGGTCATGGAAGCCAGCCGGGCGGCCGACGGCTGGTTGATTCACGGGTAGCGCCCCGGCAGTCCGTCTTGTAGTGGCCCCGCAGCCAGTCTTCTACTACGACCTCGGCAGCCCGGAGTGCTATCTACTCGGCGAGACGATCATGTCGACCTTGCCGGTCGTGCCGGAATGGGAGCCGGTCCTGGCATCGCAGCTCACAGCCCGAACCGAGCCGCCGCAGCCACACCCTGACCGCTTGCACATCGAGCGGCTCGCGGACCAGCTCGGCGTGCAACGCGTCAGATGGCCATCAGTCTGGCCGCCGGAGACGGCGACGGCCATGCTCGCGGCGACGTATGCCAAGAAGATCGGCCGTGGCGTCGCGTTCTCGCTCGCCGCGTTCCGGCAAACCTTCGCGGGCGGACGTGATATCGGCGACGAACACACGATCCTGATCGCCGGCGCGGCGTGCGAGATGCACCCGGCGGCACTGACCAAGGGCGTGCAGATGGCTTCAACCGCCCAGGCGCTCCGGACCGCGAACGCGCGAGCCCGGGCGGCCGGGGTTACGTCGCTGCCCGCGATCCAGATCGACGGCCGGACATACGAAGGCTCGGAGGCGATGGCCCTCGGAGGAGCGCGTTGAAAGCCAACCGCCTCTATCACCTGATTGTCTCCCGCGAGGGACGCGAGCCGGCGTTCCTGTCGGACCCGGGCAGAACTGACCGGATCGAGGTCGTCTCGGTCGACGACGGCGAGGTGATCCTGTACTGGGAGGTCGAACCGAAGCGGGCCTCGAGGCTGTTGAAGCTGCTGCGCGCCGATCTCGCGAGCCTCGACTCGGACGAGTTCTTCGACAAGTGGCTCGACGCCGATGCCGAGGACTTCTGAGCGGCCATGTCCCCGACCCAAGCCGCCAACCTAGCGCGCCTGCTTCGGCCGGCGATCGGCGACGAGCGCGTGCTCGCCGCGATCGCGAGCATTCCCCGTGAGCGATTCGTGCCCGCTGAGGAGCGCGAACGCGCCTACGAGAACGTGGCGCTGCCGATCGGCAGCGGCCAGACGATCTCCCAGCCGCTCGTGGTCGCCAGGATGCTCGAGACCCTCGATCTAAGACCCACCGATCGCGCGCTGGACGTCGGAACCGGCTCGGGCTACCACGCTGCGCTGCTGTCGCTGCTCGTCGACCACGTGTGGACGATCGAGCGCCACCGAGAGCTCACCGCCCAGGCCGAACGCGCCGTCCTCGACCTCGGGATCGACAACGTCACGTTCGTCGTCGGCGACGGCTACGAGGGACTGCCGAGCGAGGCGCCGTTCGACGCGATCAACGTGGCCGCGGCCGCGGACGACTCGGTGCCGGGAGCGCTCGAGCGCCAACTGGCCGACGGAGGACGGCTGGTGGCGCCGGTCGGGTCGACCAACCAGCGCCTCATCCTGACTCAGCGCGTGGGCCGTCGACTAGTTCGCCGGCAGCTCGAGCCGGTTCAGTTCGTCCCGCTCGTCCACGGCACCTCCGACTAGTCCCTCGTCGACCTCGGCGACGGCGGAGCCCCGGCCCAGCCGCGCTCGCATCACTTCGATCGCCACCGGGCTCGAATCGACGAGCACGAACCGGCGGCCGAGCGCCTGGCAGACGGCACCGAGCGTGCCGGAGCCCGCGAACGGATCAAGGCACCACCCGCCCGGTCGCGACGAGGCGGCCACCATCCGCCGGAGCACGCCCTCGGGCTTCTGGGTCGGATAGCCGGTCTTCTCGCGGCCGTTGGTGGGGACGATCGTGTGGAACCAGACGTCGGTCGGGCGCTTGCCGCGCGCGGCCTTCTCCGCGCTCACGAGCCCCGGCGCCATGTACGGTTCGCGCTCGACCGCGTCGGCGTCGAACAGGTGCGCCCCCGGCGTCCGCACGTAGACCAGGATCGTGTCGTGCTTGGCCGGCCACCGCCGGCGCGGCTTGGCCCCGTAGTCGTAGCTCCAGATGAGTTCGTTGAGGAACGCGTCCCGGCCAAACAGCTCGTCGAGGAGCAGCTTGCAGTAGTGGGCCTCGCGGTAGTCGATGTGGAAATACAGGGTCCCGTGCGGCGCGAGCAGCGACCGCGCGCGCTCCAACCGCGCCTCGAGAAACGTGAGGTAGTCGCCAAACGAGTCGTCGTAGCTCAGCGAGCGCAGCAACTGCGACCGGTACCGCCGCCCTCCGAACCCCACACGATCCCCAGCAGCATCCGCGACGACCGACAGCGACCGGCGCGTCTGCGCCCGCCCGGTGTTGAACGGCGGATCCATGTAGACCAGGTCGAACGCGCCCTCGGGCAGCCGGGCGAGCACGGTGGCGTTCTCGCCGGCAACGACCAGGTCGTCGTCGAGCACGATCGGATCGCTGGCCGTTTGAACCCGCATGCCTACGGGCACCGTACCGACGGCCACGGCGACCCCCCCCACCTGGGGGTCATACGCTCACTTGACGCCCCAAAACGCTACGATCGCTGGTCGGTGATCACTAACCGCTACCACGCGCTGCGCAATTCTCCGCTCGGCGTACGACTGGCGAAGTCCCCGACTGGACGGCTCATCACCCAGTCGCCTCTGCGTGCGCGCATCACGCGCTACACGCTGGGCTCGATCGTCGCCGCCACGACGAGCGCGATCGTGTTCGCCGCCCTGTACGTGATGGGCTTCGGCACGACCGCGTGCTCGATCGTCGCGTTCATTGCCGGGGCCGTTCCGAACTGGATCCTGAACCGCCGCTGGGCGTGGCGCGTAGAAGGCCGGATCGCCTTCGGCCGCGAGATCGTGGCCTACGTGATCGTGTCCGCGCTGACGCTGTTCATCACCGCCGAGACGACCGCCTGGACCCAGCGTCATGTACAGAGCATTCCCGCCCACCACGGCATCCGCGTGCTGCTGGTGACCGCCTCCTACCTGGCGGTGTTCGCGGTCCTGTTCGTCCTGCGGTTCGCGGTCTACGAAGTGTGGATCTTCTCGGGGCGCAGCCGCATCCGCGCCGCCTTCCGGTCGCGCATCCACGTGCGCAACGCCGCCCGCGCGAACCGCACGCCGTAGCCGAAGTTCCCGCCCTTCTTGGTCCCGGTGGCGTGTACGCCCCGGTCACGCATGGTCGTCGGCACTTCGGCCAACCGGTAGCCGTGCAGAGCGGCGCTGATCATCAACTCCGAGGCCTGGTACTGCGACTGCTCGAGCACCACGTCGGCGGTCACTTCTGACCGCATCGCGCGGATCCCGCACGCCGGATCGGTGATCCGGTGGCGCACGAGCACGCTGATCAGCGCGGCGAACACGAGCACACCGAGGTGACGGACGCGGTCAGTCGTGAGCTCGGCGCCGAGGCGCCGCGAGCCCGAGACGAAATCTGCTTCGCCGCCCAGGATTGGCTCGACCACGCGCGCGATCTCGTCGGGCTCGTACTGCCCGTCGGCGTCGATCGTCGCGATCACACGCGCGCCGCGCGCCCGGGCGAGCCAGTAGCCCAGCCGCAACGCCGCGCCCTGGCCCCGGTTGACCGGAACGTCGCATACGAGCGCGCCGGCGCCGGCTGCCTTCGAGGCCGTCGCGTCGCGGGCGCCGTCGACGACCACGATCACCTCGGTCTGAAGCCCGGCCGCCGAGCGCGGGATCTCGCCCACCACGCCGGCCACCGTCGGCTCCTCGTTATAGGCGGGGATCACGATCGCCAGCGGCGCGCCGAGGCCGGGAGCGTGCGTCGATAGGAACGCCGTCGCCGCCCCGCGCTCGCGCGGGTCGAGCTCCTGGAGTGCGGCCTCCAGGTCGAAACCGCCGGTCCGCACGGTCTCCGAAGAAGATCCACGGGTCGCGGTCACCGGCCGCCTCCTGCGGTCACGGGCGCCGCGGGGGCGCCGGCGGCGATCGCGTCGACGTCCGCGACCGACCACTCCTCCCATACGCCACGCAGCCCGGTCTCGAAATCGAACTGCGGCGACCACCCGAGCGACTTCGCCCGGCTCGGGTCGACGATCACCGCCGGCATCTCGCCCGGTCGCGCCGGCCCGTGCGTGACCTCGAACGAAGCCCCCGTCACTCCTCTCACGGCCTCGACGACCTCGAGCACCGACATCGACCTCCCGGACCCGATCACAACCGGGCCCTTCCAGTCCTCGCCTGCCAACCCGAGGCGCACCGCGTCGATCACGTCGGACACGTGGACATAGTCGCGCACCTGGCGGCCGTTGCCGTAGATCTCGAACGTCCGCCCGAGCCGGATCGCGCGCATCAGACGCGCGACGATGCTGTCCTTGGCCTGCATGCCCGGCCCGTAGACGTTGGTGAGCCGCACGTACACGCACCGCACGCCGTAGGACGCGGTGTAGGCCGACATCAGCATCTCGCCGGCGGCCTTGGTCGCACCGTACGGGGTGAGCGGTTTCAGCATCGCGGTCTCGACGATCGCCGGAGCCTCCATCGGACCCGTCACGGCGTTGGTCGACGCGAACGCCAGGGAGCGCACACCGGCCGCCCGCGCGGCTTCGAGGATCGCCTGTGTGCCTGCCACGTTGGTCTCGAACGTCCCCACCGGGTTCTCGACCGATCGGAGCACCGAGGTTACCGCGGCGAGGTGCACCACCGAATCGATTCCGCCCGCAAACGCCGCGTCCAGGACATCCCCGTCCACGATGTCGCCGACCACGACGTCCACGGCCGGATCGGGATGGGGCTTCAGGTCGACCACGCGAACGACCGCGCCGGCGCGCGTCAGCTCCGCCACCGCGTGACGGCCGATAAATCCAGAGCCTCCCGTGACGAGGACCCGGCGTCCGTGCAGGGCCGTCGATTTGCTCACGTCTGGGCCAGTGCGCCCGTCGACGTCTGGGGCAGCTCGCTCGTGGTGGCGCGCCAGCTCACGGTCGGCATGATCGCCGCGAGGTCGACGCGGTCCTTGTGGCGCTCGACGACCTCGAACAGGTGGTCGATCAGCGTCATCGACAGCAGCGTCGGCTTGAGGCCGAGCTCCACGAGCGCCGTGTGCTTGGCGTTGTAGTAGTGATCCTCGGCCTCGACGCGCGGGTTCTCGACCGTCTCGATCGTGGCCTCACCCGGATACTCCTCGGCGATCGTCTCGGCGATCTGGCGGACAGACAGGTGCTCGGTGAACTGGTTGAAGACGCGGAACTCGCCCCGGTCGGCTGGATTCTCCGAGGCGAGGCGAATACATTCGACAGTGTCGACTAGGTTGATCAGGCCGCGCGTCTGCGAACCGTTGCCATAGACCGTGAGCGGATGGCCGAGCACCGCCTGGATCACCATGCGGTTGAGCACCGTTCCGAACACGCCGTCGTAGTCGAAGCGGGTGGCCAGCCGCGGGTCGAGCTTGGTCTGCTCGGTGTCGGCGCCGTACACGACACCCTGGTTGAGGTCGGTCGCACGCATCCCCCAGATGCGGCATCCGAACTCGATGTTGTGGCTGTCGTGCACCTTCGAGAGGTGGTAGAAGGAGCCCGGCCGTTTCGGGTACAGGACGCGGTCCCTGCGGCCGTTGTGCTCGACCTCGAGCCACCCCTCCTCGATGTCGATGTTCGGCGTGCCGTACTCGCCCATCGTCCCGAGCTTGACCAGGTGGATGTCGATGTCGATGTCGGCGATCGCGTACATCACGTTGAGGTTCCCGACTATGTTGTTCGTCTGCGTGTAGACGCAGTGGGCCTGGTCGATCATCGAGTACGGCGCTGCGCGCTGCTCGCCGAAATGAACGATCGTGTCCGGCCGGAAGTCGCCCACCATCTGGTGCACGAAGGCCGCGTCGCACAGGTCGCCGACGTAGCTCTTGATCGTGTGGCCCGAGACCTCGGTCCAGGCGGTCAGCCGCTCCTCGAGCGACAGGATCGGCACCAGGCTGTCCACGCCCATCTCCTCGTCGTAGCGGCGACGCGCGAAGTTGTCGTTGACCGCTACGTCATGCCCGAGGGCATTGAGGTGAAGCGCGGTGGGCCACCCAAGGTATCCGTCACCGCCAAGAACCAAAATTCGCATGTAGGGGCTCCAATGCCTGACGTTCGACTGGGGGATCTTGAGCGCTCACAGCCTGTGAGGCGGCGCGTCAATGGGCCAGGTTCCAGGCAATCCCTGGCCCGCGAGCGCACGAGGATAGCCGACGAGCCGTACGCGAGACGTAAGAGCCCCGCCACGGGAGCCCGCCGGACGCCGCGACAGATTAGAGGACACTCACGTGACTGGGACCCGCCCGCCCCCCTGCCGCCCTCCGTCCGCCGCGCGTCCGGCCTCCGGCGGAGACGGGCATTCCTGCTGCTACCGTCCCCGCGGCCCCCGTGTCTGAGCAGACCCTAGACGCACCGCCGATCGCCGCCCCGGGCGAGCCCGAACCCGAGCGCGGGCACAGCACCGGCGCCGATTGGCGCGCGCTCGCCTACCGCTACCGCTGGGTGCTTACGGCCGCCGGGCTGCTGCTGGTGTCGCTCGCGATCGTCCTCTACGCGCGCGCACGCCCGGGCTATGACCCGTACGGCTGGCTCGTGTGGGGCAAGCTCACGCTCCATGGGGCACTCGACACCAACGGCGCGCCCTCATGGAAGCCGCTGCCGTATCTGTTCACCGTCCCGTTCGCGGTGTTTGGGCACTACGCCCTATGGCTGTGGATGGTGACCTCGGTGGCGATCTCGCTGAGCGGGCTGATCTTCGCCTGGCGGATCGCCTTCCGTCTCACCTATTCGCGGCCCGAGCGCCGCTACGCGTCGTACGTCGCCGGGCTGTTCGCGGCGGGGTTCCTGTTCGCGATGCAGGATCCCGTCGGCAACTTCAACTACACCCACTATCTCCTCAGCGCGGAGTCCGACACGATGATCGTGGCGATCTGCCTGCTGGCCGTCGACCTGCACCTGTCCGGTCACCACAAGGCGGCGTTCTGGATATGGTGGCTGGGCTCGCTGGGACGCCCCGAGGTGTGGCCGTTTTACGGACTCGCCGGCTTGTGGCTGTGGCGCTATGTCCCGAGCTATCGCCGCTGGCTGTACGCCTCGGTCGTGCTCCTGGCGTTCCTGTGGTTCGGGATCCCCGGGCTGTCGTCCAAGAGCTTCCTGACCGCGGGCAACATCGCCGAAAACTCGCCCCGAGCGATCCACGGCAACAAGATCACCGGCACGATCACCCGCTTCCACGAGCTGCTCCCCAACACGATCTGGGTGCTCGCGGTGCTGACCGTGGCGTGGGCGGCCTGGCGCCGGCGGATCGCGATCCTGGTGGTCGCTGCCGGCGCGATCCTGTGGGTCCTGATCGAGATCGCGTTCGCGCTCCACGGCTTCCCGGCGGTGCCGCGGTACATGTTCGAGGCCGGGGCGATCGTCGGCGTTCTCGCCGCCGTGTTCATCGGGCGAATCGTCCATGAGCTCCCCGGGCTTCTGTCCGCGTTGGCCCACCGGATCGCCGGGGCCCGGATATCCGCCCGGCTGGCCACTGCGGTCGGCACCTGGGGCACCGTCCTGGCCCTCGTGATCGTCTCGGGGTCGATGCTGGGAGCCGCCCACCGGCAGGAGCGCCTCGAGCGGACGGATCTGCGAGCGCAGCGCGCCCGGACCGTCCTGATCGGCCGGCTTTCAGGCGTGGTCGAGACGCTCGGCGCCTCGAACATCTTCGCGTGCGGCCAGCCGAACATCCCAATCGGGTACCAGAGCGTGTTCGCGTGGTACGCCGGGGTGAAGACCGGCGTGCTGTACGTGAGCCGGTCCTACATCGACAAGCACCCGCACCCGCTGGTAAATATCTACCCGACCGCCGGCGCGGGCTGGAGGGTCTTCCCGAGCCTTGTCGATCCCGCGCACGCGGCGGCGTGCAAGAAGATGGCGCTCGTCTACCACGGCTCATGAGGCCGTGCGATCCCGGCGCAGGACGGCGGGGCTCGGACGTCTCGCTGTAGCGGGCGGGATAGTCGTCGCGCTGATCGTCGTGGCGATCCTGGTCGCTTCCGGCGGCAGCAAGAGCGGCCCGCCGCCGCTGCCACTGCCGGGAATCGGCCAGCCGGCGAAGCCGGGCGACCCGTTTGCGTACGTCGCGAGCCGCGAGTCGGACTTCGTGACCCGGGCGATCGCGGGCAACGATCACGTCCTGTTCGTCAAGAGCCCGGGCGGCGCCCTCGCCACGGCGGCCCGCGTGGCGGCGTTCCGGCCGACGATCGACGCCGCGGTCGCCGGCACCGGCATAGACCCGAACATGCTCGAGGCGCTTGTGTTCGTCGAGAGCGCCGGCCGCCCCAACGTGATCGCGGGCGACGACCCGGTCGACGCCGCCGGGCTCACCCAGATCCTCGCCTCGACCGGCCAGTCGCTGCTCGGGATGCACATCGACCTCGCGCGCAGCCGCCGGCTGACCGGGCAGATCGACATCGCGGCGTCGCATGGCCAGGGCGCTCGCGTCGCGCATCTGGAACGCCAGCGGGCGGGAGCCGACGACCGCTTCAACCCGCGGAAAGCCCTGGCGGCCAGCGCGCGCTACCTGGAGATCGCCCGGCATCACTTCGGGCGGTGGGACCTAGCGTTCGAGTCCTACCACATGGGGATCGGCAACCTCGAGAACGTGCTCGACGCGTACGACATCGGGGACGCCGTCCCATACGTGCAGCTGTACTTCGACACCGCACCAGATCACCATCCAGGGGCGTTCAAGCTGCTCTCTAGCTTCGGAGACGACTCGTCCCTTTACTACTGGCGACTGCTCGGCGCCGAACAGATTATGCGGCTGTACCGGACCGACCGGCCGGCCCTTGAGCGTCTGAGTGCGCTCCAGACCACGGTCGACTCGAACGCGTACGTGCTCCATCCCCCGGACGCCGTCCACCCCTTCGCCACCCCAGACGCGCTCGACCGCGCGTATGCCGCGCGGACGATCCTGCCGCTGCCCTCGAACGCCCGGGCGCTTGGACTGGCCTACGACCCCGGGATCGGCTCGCTCGCGCACCAGGTCGGTGCCAAGCCGGCGCTGTACCGGGGGCTGCGCGCTCCGGCGCTCGACCTGCTGGTCGAGCTGGCCGCCCGCGTGCGGACGCTGTCGGGCTCGCCGGCGTCGACGCTGACCGTGACGGGCGCGGTCAGCGACCTGCGCTACCAGCAGGCGCTCGGGACCACCGACGCGCCGGCCGCGGCCGGGTGGTCGTTCACGATCGCCCGCCGGTACGTCGACCGCGCCCAGGCGGACGCGTTCCAGGCCATGCTCGATCGGCTCGAGGCGCTTGACGTGATCGCGTGGGAGCGGTTTCCGTCGGAGATCGAGGTCACGGTCGCCTCGGACGCCTCGCAAGCACTCGTGCACGGCCCGTGAATCGCCACCCAATGCCGTCGCGGGGCGATAGCTTCACGCCACCGTGCCAGGCATCGTCCAGACACCCGAGAGCCTCCTCGCGAACGTTCCCGAGTTTCCCTTCAAGCCCAGGTACCGCAAGTTCCAGGGGCTGCGCCTGGCGCACGTCGACGTCGGCAAGGGCCCCCCGGTGGTCTTCATCCACGGCGAGCCGACCTGGTCTTTCCTGTGGCGCAAGGTGATCCCGCCCGTGAGGGACGCGGGCTTTCGCTGCATCGCGCCCGACCTCCCCGGCTTCGGCCGCTCCGACAAGCCGATCGATATCGAGTGGTACACGTACGACCGCCACACCGACAGCGTGGCGACGCTGTTCGCCGAGCTCAAGCTGCGTGACGCCACGATCGTGGTGCACGATTGGGGCGGCCCGATCGGGCTGCGCGTCGCCGTCGAGCACCCCGAGTGGGTGGGGCGCATGATCGTGCTCGACACCGGCCTGTTCACCGGCCACCAGAAGATGACCGACGCCTGGATGGCGTTCCGCGAGCTCGCCCAGCGCAGCGAGGACCTGCCGATCTCGTTCCTGATCCGAGCGGGCTGCAAGGTGCCGCTCGCCCCGAGCGTCATCGCCGCCTACGAGCGGCCGTTCCCGAATCCGGCTTCGAAGGCGGGCGCCCGCGCGTTCCCGCTGATCCTGCCGACGACGCCGCAGATGGAGGGCGCCACGACCGGCCAGCGCGTGCTCGAGCGCCTCGCATCCGACGATCGGCCCAAGCTGATCATCTGGGGCGAGGGCGACCCGATCCTCCCGGTCGACGCCGGCTGGTGGTTCGCCCGCGCAATCGGGGCGGACATCGACCACGTGATCAAGGGAGTCGGCCACTACCTCCAGGAGGACGCCGGCGCGCAGATCGGCCGCATGATCTCCGGTTGGCTCAAGCGGAATCGATGACCGACGCGATCCGCACCCCGGACGAGCTGCTCGCGGGCCTGATCGACTTTCCGTTTGCGCCGTCCTACCGCCAGTTCGACGGCTTCCGGCTGGCGCATGTGGACATCGGCGACGGTCCGCCGGTGGTGTTCCTGCACGGCGAGCCCACGTGGTCGTTCCTGTGGCGTCGCGTGATCCCGCCCGTGAGGGACGCCGGGTTTCGCTGCATCGCGCCCGACCTCGCCGGCTTCGGCCGCTCGGACAAGCCGATCGACATCGACTGGTACAGCTACGACACCCACACCGCGAGCATCACCGCGCTCGTGGCCGAGCTCGACCTGTTCGACGCCACCGTCGTCGTCCACGACTGGGGCGGACCGATCGGGCTGCGCGTGGCGGCGGACAACCCGGACCGGATCACGCGCATCGTCGTGCTCGACACCGGCCTGTTCACCGGCCGCCAGCCGATGACCGACGCCTGGATGACGTTCCGTGCGTTCGTCGAGCGAACCGAGGACCTGCCCGTGGGATTGCTCGTGCGGCGCGCGTGCCTCAACGACCCTGGTGACGAGGTCATCGCCGCCTACGACGCGCCGTTCCCCAACGCGGCGTCGAAGGTCGGCGCGCGGGCGTTTCCGTTGATTCTGCCGCTATCGCCCGACGCCCCGGGGGCAGCGGCCGGGCAGCAGGTACTCGACACCCTGCGCGCCGATGCCCGGCCCAAGCTGTTTCTGTGGGCCGACTCCGACCCGGTCTTGCCGCTCGAGATCGGCCGGCGGTTTGCCGGCGCGCTGGGTGGCGAGATCGACCACGTGATCGCCGGCGCCTCGCACTTTTTGCAGGAGGACGCCGGGCCGGAGATCGGGTCGCTGATCGCCTCCTGGCTGAGTGCCGGCGCCTGACGCTCGGCCCCGCGGCCGCCGGCCCAACTCATCACTCGACCACGTCCGGGGCTCGAGCGGGCAGTTCGGGCCGCCATACGCACCCGAATATGCATTCGGCCCCCGGGCGGCGTCGAGTGTGTAGTTAGGCCGGCCGCGGTGCCGGCCCGCGACCCGGCGATCGAACCCGGCGATCGAACCCGGCGATCGAACCCGGCGATCGAACCCTAGGCCGCGTCCTTCTCGCGCGCGGTGGCCACCGCCACCGGACCCGCCGGCACGCCGTTGATGCGGGCCTCGTAGGCCGCCCGCGCCACCGGGTCGGCGCTCAGCAGGAGCTGGTCGCCCTTGGTGAAGCGGATGATCGCCTCGGCCAGCCGGCGCGGCATCAGCGCCTGCATGCGAGTGATCGCGCCAACCTGCCGGGGCACGTAGAGCTCGAACTTCCCCGTCTGGAGGAGCTCGACGATCGTGTCGGCGACGTCTGCAGGCTCGGCGGTCGGAAACCCGCGAGCCGCGGAGACCCCGGAGTAGAGCTCGGTGTTGACGCCAATCGGGAGGACCTGGTGCATCTCGATCCCAGTACCACGGAGCTCGGCCCGGAGCGCCTCCGTGAGGCCGACCACGGCGTGCTTGGTGGCGCAGTAGGAGGCCCCGCCGGGGTAGCCGCCCTTGCCGGCGATCGAGGCGAGCTGGACGATGTGGCCGCGTCCGCGGGGCGTGAAACGCTCGATGGCCAGCTTCGAGCCGAGGATCACGCCGTGGATGTTGATGTCGACCAGGCGCTCGGCGCAAGCGTCGGTCTCAGCGACGAACGGCCCAACCGGCATGATGCCGGCGTTGTTGACGAGCACGTCGACCGGGCCAAGCCGGCGCTCGACCTCGTCGAGAAAGCCGGAGAAGCTTGCCCTGTCGGTGACGTCGAGCGGCAGGCCGATCGTGCCGGAGCCGAGTTCGGAGGCGGTCTTCTCGGCCAGCGGGGCGTCGATGTCGCCAATCGCCACCCGCGCGCCCTTGGCGATCAGCGCCGCCGCTGTCGCCCGCCCGATACCACGGCCCCCGCCGGTGATCGCCACCACCTGCCGATCCAGCGATCGCAGTGTCTTTGCCATTTCGCAGTCCTCCTAGTGATATCGCCCCAGCACGGTACCGGGCCGGGACTGGCTGACTAGCCAGTCGACTCCTAAGAGTATCCTGAAACAGATGGGGAACTTCCGCTATCACGGCAACAAGCTCGCCTACACGATCCACGGAAGGGGCGAGCGGACGACGATCCTGATGCCGGGGCTACTGCTCTCGCAGAAGATGCAGACCCCACTCGCGAGCGATCTGGCGGCGCACGGCAACCGGGTCGTGACGTTCGACTTCCTCGGCCACGGCTCCTCAGACCGGCCACAGGAGATGTGGCGCTACTCGATCTCCGAGTTCGCCCGGCAGGCGCTGGCGCTGCTCGACCACCTCGGGCTCGAGCAGGCGGTCGTCGGCGGCACCTCGCTCGGGGCCAACACCACGCTCGAGCTCGCCTCGCTGGCGCCCGAGCGCCTCCGCGGGATGCTCATCGAAATGCCCGTGCTCGACAACGCGATCCCGGCCTGCGCCGCCGCGTTCACGCCGCTGCTATTCGCGCTCACGTTCGGCGAGCCGGCGATGAAGGTCCTGGCCCGCGGCGCAAAATGGGTGCCAAGGCAGGCGGTCCCGTTCACGGTCGAGCTGTTACTCGACGCGATCGCCCAGGACCCGGGGCCGAGCGGCGCCGTCCTCCAGGGGATCCTGTTCGGCCGGACCGCGCCCGAGCGATCCGTGCGCCAGACGTTCGAGGCGCCGGCGCTCGTGATCGGGCATCCGCGTGACCCCGTGCACCCATTCTCGGACGCCGACCAGCTCGCCGCCGAGCTCCCCAACGGTCGCCTGATCGACGCCAACTCGATCATTGAGCTCCGCGTGCGCCCGGCGCGCCTCACGGCGAAGATTGCGGAGTTCGTCGACGAGTGCTGGGGCGGATCGGCCAACGGGAAGCGGCGCTCGCGGGCAGCCAACGCGTGAGCCTTCGCGTGTCCGGGGTCGAGGTTCGCGCTGAGCCGCTCGACTCGCCGGTGGCGCGCAGGCTGATCGCGGAGCTCAACGCCGAGCTCAGCCGCGACTATCCGCCGGCGCAGCGCTTCCACTCGCTCGCCGCCGAGGAGGTCGCCGAGGGCGCCGGCGCGTTCCTGGTCCTGTGGCACCACGGCGCGCCCGCAGGATGCGGCGCGGTCCGCATGCTCTCGCCCGACGGGGGCCTGGGCGAAGCGGTGGCCGAGCTCAAGCGCATGTATGTGATCCCCGCCTCCCGGGGGCGCGGCCTCGCCAGAGCGATCTTGAACACGTTAGAGGACAGAGCAGCGGCACTCGGGGCGACGCGCGTCGTGCTCGAGACCGGCGACAAGGCGCTCGCCGCGCTCGGGCTGTACGAGTCCGCCGGCTACGCCCGCATCCCCTGCTTCGGCGCCTACGCCGCCTCGCCGACCAGCATCTGCCTCGAGAAACGACTAGCTCGCTGAAAAAGGCACCAATGTGGGGGCTTTTTCAGCGCGGACGCGGGGGTCCAGGCGGGTCGACGATGTCCCGCCCGGTGGGCCGCAGCTCCGAGTCGAGCTCCAACTGCCAGTAGTAGCGCGTGAACGTCACCCCGTCGCGGAATTCGCCGACGTGGGGCTCGATCTCCTCGCCGGCCGCCATCCGGACGATCAGCTCCGGGTAGGTGCGCCCCAGGAGCGCCGCGTACATCGGGGCGGGAAAGGCACCACCGAACCGGGTGTTGACGTCGGTGATGCCCAGCCCGATCTCGCGATCCCGGAACGCCTGGATCGTGGCGGGGCCGCGGACGCCGAGGGTCTCGGCCACCCGCCGCGAAAGGTCGATCAGCTCGGGGTCGGCGATCACCGTGCCCTTGATCGACTCGCCGCCGCGCGACTCGATCATCGTCCGCGGAATCGCGTTCAGGCAGCGTCCGGCCAGATCGCAGAGCACGTCCATCGAGAACTCGGGCCCGTCCATCAACCACTGCACCATCGCCGGCTCGGCGATGTAGTGGACGAAGAAGTCGGCGGCGTGGATGTCGTCGGCGCGGTGGATCGAGCGGGCGCCCGAGCCCCAGCGCGGCTTGACCATCACCGGGAAGTGCTCGACCGGCTCCCCCGGCAGGACGGTCGGCGGAGAGGGCAACCCATGCCGTTGCAAGAGCAGGTGGGTCTCGTACTTGTCGAACGTGGCGCGGGCGATCTCGGGGTCGGGAACGAAGGCGGGAAGCTGCCCAGCGGCGCGCGCCACCGCCAGCACCTCCAGGTCGAGGTCGGTCAACGGAACCACCGCGCCTACCCCGAACTCGTCGCAGAGCGCCTCCAGCGCCGGCACGTAGTCGGGGTCGTCGATCCGGGGCACGGCGCGGCGATGGTGGGCCGCGTACTGAGCCGGCGCGAGCGGGTTGGGGTCGGCCGCGACCACGGTGGCGTGCTGGGCGAACGCCGACACGATGTCGTAGCGCTTGCCCACCCCGGTGAGCAGGACCGCTACGTCTGTGAAGGGGGCGTCCACCCGCCTCGCTCTCCCTTGTAGATGCCCTCGCCGCCGAACACCATCCGCACGGTCCGAGCCAGGATCCGCAGATCAAGCCACAGCGAGCGATGCTCGACGTACCACAGGTCCAACTCGATCCGCTCGGGCCAGGGCAGCGACGCGCGGCCGTTCACCTGCGCCCAGCCCGTGATTCCGGGCTTGACCGCGAGCCGCCCGCGCTGGCGCTCGGTGTACTGCTCGACCTGCACCGCCAGCGTGGGGCGGGGACCGACGATCGACATCTCACCACGGAGCACGTTCCACAGGTTCGGCAGCTCATCCAGCGAATACCGGCGAAGCCACCGGCCAAGCCGCGTGATCCTCACGTCGCCTTTTTGGATCGCCAGACCTGCGCCAGTGAACTCGGCGCCTCGCACCATCGTCCGCACCTTGTAGATCTGGAAAAGCTGCCCGTCGAGACCTACGCGGGTCTGGGTGTAGATCGGGTGCCCAGGGGTTTCGAGCCGTACCGCCACCGCCAGAGCAGCCACCACAGGTGCGGTGATCAGGGCGGCGGGGACCGCGATCGCAAGGTCCAGCACTCGGGCCAAGTCGCTCGCTGACCGGGTCGAGCCGCTCCGTACCGTCACCGGGTGCCCTCCGCCGGCTCCCATCCTGCAGCCGTTCCATGAACGAGCCAATCCCACAGACCCGCGGCGAGCGACGCCGTCGTCAGCACGTAATAGCGCGCGATCAGAAGCGGTCGCGCCGGCACGGCACCCGCGAGCGCAGCGGCCGCCAGCACGCCCAGCTGCACCGCGAGCGTCAGCCAGTAAACCCACCCCTGCCCGAGCAGCAGTACGTTGGCCACGAGCGCGATCACGTGCAGAAACGGGGTGACGTAGCGGAGAATCCGGTGCGAGACGATCATGAACGCGTACAGCGGGTCGTAGCCGCGTGGTGAGAGCATCCCGCCGCGGAGGACGATCGGCCACGTGTGGCTCATCATCCGGCGCTTGCGCGCGAACTCGCCCTCGATCGTCGGGACCATCTTCTCGCTCGCCTGCGCCTCGCGGACGGCCACGGCGAGCCACCCGCGCTTGACCATGTTGAACGGGAACGACAGGTCGTGCCCCATGATCGGGTCGACCACGAGATAAGACTCGCGGCGGGTGGCGTAGATCGCCCCGTTGCCGCCGGTGACCGAGCGCACCCGCGACTCGAGCGCGCGCAGGGCAAGCTCGTAGCGCCAGTAGAGACCCTCCTGGTTCGACCCGGTCGCGGCATCGACGAGCTGGACCTCGCCGCACACGTAGCCCACACGGGCATCGCTGAACGGCGCCACCAGGCGCCGGAGCGCGTCGGGCTCCCAGGCCACGTTCGCGTCCGAGAACGCCACGATCTCGCCGTGAGCGCGCTCTACGGCCGTGTCTTGGGCGCGGATCTTCCCCCCGCGCGGAAGCTCGAGCACCACGTCCGCGCCGGCCTCGCGGGCCCGCGTCGCCGTCTCGTCCGCGGATCCGTCGCAGGCCACGATCAGCTCGATCAGTGGCTGCGGGTAGTCGAGCGCGCGGATGTTGGCGACGCGCTCGGCGATCACGTCCTGCTCGGCGTAGGCGGCCACGATCACCGACACGCTCGGAAGCTCGTCGTCGGGCGCCGGGCGCTCACGCCGGGCCGCCCCCTGGGCCTCCGGGCCGCGAAGAGCCGCGACCAGTCCGAGCAGGATCGGATAGCCGACGTGGGCGTAAAGCACCAGGCCGATCGACAGCCAGAAGACGATCGCGACGATGATCACCGGCGGCTATCCAACCAACTCTTCGTAGAGAGCGAGGGTCTGGGCGGCCGCCTCCTGCCACGAGTACGGCCCCGAGGCGGCCGCGAGCGCCCCCCACGCGAGGCCCTCCCGCTCCTGGGGGTCCGACAGTAAGCCGCCGATCGCTTCCCGAAGTCCATCAGCGTCGTCAGGGGGGACGAGCCGCGCGGCGCCTGCGGCGGCAACCTCGCTAAATCCGCCGACGTCGCTGACCACGATCGGCTTACCGAAGGCGAGCGCGGTCGCGAGCACGCCGGACTGATCGAAGCGCTCGGTCCGCGAATAGGGGAGCACGACCACGTCGGCCCGCCGGAAGAACGCCGGCAGCTCCGCGTCGGAGACGTAGCGGGGGACGAACCGCACGCTCGACGGCGCCCGCGCCCGGAGCGGCTCGATCGGCATCCGCGGCCTGCCGACGATCCACAGCTCGGCGCCCTCGAGCCCCCGCCAGGCGTCGAGCAGCACCTCGATCCCCTTGTACGGCCGGAGTAGTCCGAAGAACAGAACCACCGGCGAGCCGACCGCGGCCAGCTCGGCCGGAAGCGGGAGCTCGCGCTGCTGGAGCGTGAGGTGCTTGAACGCACCGTGATGGATCACCCGCACTTTCCGGGGGTCGACGCCGAGCTCGCCCACGAGCACGTTGCGCCCATACGAGGAATGCACCACGACCGCATCGAGCGCGGAATAAAGGCTCCGCTGAAACCGAACCTGGCCCGGGCGAGGCTCGCGAGGCAGCAGGTCGTGCGCGGTCAGGACCGTCGGCCTCCGGGGCAGCAGCCACCGGTCGGCCGCCTGGACCGGGAGCCACTGGAAATGCACTACGTCGGCGGCGGCGGCGACGGCTCGGTAGCGGAGCATGTCGGGCACGTGCTCGACCAGCTTGGCGGCGACCCGGGCGCGCGACCCCGGCGCGCCGCGAGCGTAGCGGTAGAACAGCTCGCGCACCTGATAGCCGTCGGGCGCGGGCGCGTCCCCGTAGGCGAACCTGCTGGTGATCAGCTCGACGGCGGCCCCCGCACCGGCGAGCGCCGACGCCAGCGCGTGGTCGTATGGCAGCGTGAACGCTGAGGGATCGACGAGCTGTACTCGCGTCAACGCGCCCTCCGGATCGCCCGGGTCCGCGTCACCGTCGCCGCGGCGCCTCGTCGAGCGGCCGACCGGCGAGGTGGGCGATGCGCCGCGCGGTCACCCGCGTCTCTGAGCCACCGAGGGCGTGAACGCGGGCGTGGCCGTCGCGCGCGAGCCGCCGGACGGCCGGTGCCAGCGCCGACAGCGACGGCTCCCCCGGGCGCCGGCCCAGCACGTCCCCGAACGCGCGCCAGGGATGGCGGACGGCCAGCGCCGCCACTGACACCGCACGCGCGGCGATGCCGTCGTCTTCGCGGTAGTCGATCCGGAGCGCGCCGGCGACCGCGGGATCGGGCGACTCCGGGCGGGCGGCGGCCTCTACCCGCGCGCCGTCGAGTGCCCGCGCGTACTCGCCGAGCGGATCCCCGCGGGCAGGGAAGCGATCGGCGACGAACACGACCTCGGCGACGCCGCGCGGGCGGCCTGCGGGCCGGTTCGACAGGACGAGCCCCGCGAGCTCGTCCGCCGAGAGCAGGGCGTCGAGCGCGAGGTAGCGACCACGCTCGAGTCGGCTCGCCTCCACCGATGGGGCTCCCCGGCGCGGGGGCGGAAGCATCCGCGAAGCATCCACACGTCGGGTCCTCGACACCAGACGACCGAACGCTCGCGAGACCGCCGGCTCGGGCTCGAACCCGTCGTACCGGCGGGCGAGCCAGGCCCGGCCGGCCGCATACCCCCGCCACTGGCGCCTGAGCTCGCCGAGCGTGGTGCGGTAGCGGTGCTCGACCCGAGCGCCATGGCGCAGCTCGAGCTTCCAGCCAGCCTGCTGCAGCCGCCAGCTGAAGTCGGTGTCCTCGGCTGCGCGCACGCCCTCGTAGAAGCCTCCGACCTGCTCGAACGCAGCACGCCGGACGAGCAGGTTGGCGGCCACGGCGCGCGGTCGGTAGGGATGGCTGAGGTGCGCCTGCTGAGAGAGGAAGTTCCGGGCCGATCCGTAGCGGGCGGCGAGCGTGTCGCCCTCGAGCAGCGCCACCACCTCTCCCGCAAGTGCGCCGACGTCGTCCGCCACGGGCGCCGCGAAGTAGGCGTCGAGGAGACCGCTGGGCCCCCGGCAATCGGCATCGAGGAACAGGATCCACGCCCCGTGAGCCCTCGCCGCCCCGACGTTGCGGGCGTGCGCGGGCGACCGCTCACCGGTGGCCCGGATCACCGCCACGCCGCCCCGCGCCACCGCCCCCCCGGAGTTGTCGGCGAGGATCAACTCGTCACCCACCCGCAACTCGAGCGCCAACAGCGCATCGATCGCGGCCCGCGCCGCGGACTCGTCCCCGGCGAACGGCATTACGACGCTGACCTCAGGCCGGCTCACGGGCAATCCCCCGTCGGGCTCGTGCGAGCAGCAACCGGGCCTGCTCGCGCTCCTCCACATGCGTGAACCCGGTGGCGGTGAGTACGAGCGGCATCGCCGCCAGGACCGCGGCGCGGCTGACGAACCCGACGAGCCCGTGCGTGGGCAACAGGAGTTCGCCCGCGACGGACATCCCTCCGAGGACCACGACCAGCTGAATCAGACGCATCCACTCGAACGATGCGGCAAAGGCCCGCCGTGTCAGGAAATGCATGACCCCGATCATGACCACATACGCGCCGCACAGCGCGACACCGGCACCGGCGATACCGAGCGCGGGCACGAGCACCACGATCATCACCACGTTGACGATCAGACCGGCGAGCGCCGCCGGGAAGTTGCGCGTTGTCACCTTGGCTCGCCCGGCGATCACCAGGAACACGACCCACAGGCCGTAGAGAGCCCAGCCGAGCGCGACCCAGGGCAGCGCCTTGTAGGCGTCGAAGAACGCCGGCGCGACCAGGATCCGCAGCACCCAGCGGCCGAGCAGCGCGAGCCCGGCCACGACCAGGCCGCTGACGAGGAGGTAGTAGGTGGTCACCAGTCCATACAGTCGCGCCGCCTCGGCATCATCGCGGACCGAGTAGGCGAGCGGCGGCCACGCGTACTGGAATGCGCGAACGATCAACGCCACGGCACCCGCGAGCTTGACGGCGATCGAGTAGAGGCCGGCAAGCCTCGGGCCGCTCGCTCCGTGGTGAAAGATGTAATACCGATCGACGATGCTGAGCGCGTACACCGACGCCTCAGCCGGGACTGTCGGCAGCCCGAAGCTGAACAGCACCCGATGCGTCTCGACTCCGGCGTAGGGGCGCGGGCGCAGGCGATCCCGCATCGTCCACCACAGCGCCAGCAGGACGACCGTCGACGCGCCGTAGTTGCCGAGCAGCAGGCCACGAGCCCCCTTCCCGGCCACGACCACGAGCACCACCGACGACGCGATCGTGAGCGCGACGTTGGTGAGCGTGGCGGTGGCGTAGGCCCGCAGGCGTTCGTCGACGCGGAGCAGCGCGTAGGCCATCTCGAGGTTCGTGAACGCCCACAGCCCCAACACCGCGATCCGGAAGATCGCCGGGTCTCTGTACCCGAGTACCAAACGCGACAGCGGCGCGGCGAACACCGCGAGCACGATCGAGATGATCGTCGTCGACACCAGCAGGAAGCCGGCGGTTCGCCGGGCCAACGCGTCCCGGCGCTCCTGATCGTCGTCCGAGTAGTAGAACCGCAGGAACGACTCGATCATCCCGAAGCGGACGAGGATGCTGATCAGGATGACCCCGTTTCCAAGCAGCTCGACGACGCCATATCCCGCGGGATTGATGTACCGCGTGTAGACCGGCAGCAGCAGGACCGCCATGAACTTCGAGACGATGTCGGCGACCTGGTAGGCCGCCAGCGAGCTCGCCAGGCGCTTCAGGTACGCGGTCACGACGGCAAACGGTACGGCTCGGAGAACCCGGCAGCGACCTATGGGCCGGGCTTGGCGGTGACCGGGAAGACCCCCTCGGTCCCCGGGCACAGATACGGCGGGCCCATGTTCTTGGGCACCATGTTGAAGGTGAAGCCCCCGGCGGCACCGGGCGGGAACAACCTTGCCTTGGGAGCGTGGAACTGCCCGCTGTTGCAGAAATCGCCGTCGACATAGGTGTACGCGACGAATGCGCGCTTGCCGTGACCGACCATGACGGTCGTCACCGGAAACGCCGTCTCGTGGCGGAACGCCGAGGTGATCACGTGCCCGTCCTGCGCAAGCAGCTGGACGCGGGAGAAGCCGCGTAGGCTGCACGTGCGTCCGGCGTTTTTGAACGCCAGCTGCCAGTACCGGTGTCCGGTAGCGCCCTGGAAGCCCACGAACTTCAGACGGAGCTGCGCCGAGAGGCAGTGAGGGGCGGACGCGCCGGCGGCCGGCGCCGCAAGCACGACCACGCAAGCGCTCGCGGCCACGGCGGCAGCGATCAAGATCAGCAACTGACGGTGCCTGGGCAACGAAGACCTCAGCTAGCTGACGGTAACAGTCGTGTTCGGAGTGGTCCCGGGCGCCGGCGGAATCCGCACGGGGAAGTGACCCGTGTCGCACGCGGCGTCGGTGACGTCGAGCCCGACCAGGTACGTCCCCGCCGGCGCCGGACGGCCGTTGATCGTCCCGTCCCAGGTCGCGGTGTGCCCGTTCCACGGCGTGAGGAAGCTCTTGACCAGACGCGGCCCGCCGGGAACGTCGGTGCGATAGATCCGGATCGTCCCGCCGCGGCCCTCGTTACCGGCGTAGTGGATCGTCACCCTCGTCCCGCTCCCACCCGAAATCAGAGAGGGCGTGACGCTTGTGATCACCGGGTGGGGCGGGGTCGTCTTGACCTTGACTGTCTGGCCCGCAGCGTCGAGATCGATCGTCCGCCCCTGGTGGATCAGCGCCACGCGAAAGTAGTAGTTGCCGTCGGGCGCGACCTGCCCATTGTCTTCGCGCCCGTTCCAGTGGAACACGCCGTCGGGGTTGCGCACACCCTTTCTCATGTGGCGACCGGTCGCGACCGCACGGACGATCGAGCCGGTCCCGGCGCTGACCACGTACACGTCAACGGTGTCGGCACGGTGCAGCAAGTAGAACGAGATCGTCGTCGAGGCGCTGTTCCGGCCCTGCATGCAAGGCACGCCGTGCAGCGGATCGATGACGCCGGGAACAGGTCGGGGCGTGCCGGCGAGGAGGGGCGTGGTGACCTTCAGGTGCTGGGTGAAGAAGAACGCCCCGATCGTCGCCGCGACCAGCACCGCGAACGCGCTGGTCGTAAGCCTGCTCACAGCTTCAAGACTGCCACGTTCGGAATCTCGAACCTGTGGAAGGCGTCGAGACCCCGCGGATCGCGGCTGCACAGAATCACGCGAATGCTGCCGCCGTGGCAGACGACCAGGGCGGGAAGCTCGCCGTTGCGCTCGATGTCCTCGAGTGCGGCGCTCACGCGGTCGAGCTGATCCTGCAGCGACTCGCCCCCGGGAAAGCGAAACGACGCGCCGGCCCGCATCCAGGCTGCGTACCGCTCCGGATCGTCGCGCTCGACGTCCTGGAAGAGACGCCCCTCCCACTCGCCGCGATTGGCCTCCCGCAGACGCGGGTCGAGACGAGGCGTCAGCCCGATCGCCGACCCGACGATCTCGGCCGTTTCCCTCGCCCGGCTCAGGTCAGACGACCACAGCGACCGGATCGGATCGGGCTCGGCGACGATCCGTTCGGCCAGCTCGCGCGCCTGCTCGCGTCCGGTGTCGTTCAGCGGCGTGTCGCGGAAGCCCTGGAAGCGGATCGGCGGAACGTTGTCATTGGTCTGTCCGTGGCGCGCGAGCAGGATCCCCGCGAACGGATCCGGCGCGCTCATGCGCCACCGATGCCGAGCGTGTCCGACCGGAGCCCGAGACGCAGGGTCTCGAGTGCGAGCACCTCGCCGGCGGGGATGTTGCTGAGGTTCGCGTCGGGTCCGAACCGGCGGACAAACCACACCTGCTGATCCTTGCGCGGGGCGTCGAACATGATCTCTCGGGGCGCGATCTCGTGGACGATCTCGCCGATCAGGCCCTCGCGAACCTCGCCGGAAGGCCGGAAGATTCCGGCGGTTCCCGCCTCCCGCCCTTCGGCGATCACCTTCCAAGCACCCGCACCGAGCTCGGCCCGCATCTGCTCAACCCAGACATAGGGCGGCGTGATCGCGCCCGTGTCGTCCTTGGAGCCGACCTCTGAGAGCACGATGAACTCGCGGGCGAGGCGCTCGATCAGCTCCAGCTTGTGCTCGTGCTCGAGCGCGATCGTCCCGTCGGAAATCTCGAAATGCTCGAGCCCGAGTTCGTGCGCCCACGCGGTCAGCTCGTCCAGCCGACCGCGCTGAATCGCCAGCTCGGTGAGCGTGCCGCCGAGCACAACGGGAATCCCGTGGTGGCGATAACGCTCGAGTTTGCGTTCGAGGTTCTGGGTCGCGAGTGCTGTGCCCCACCCCAGCTTGACGATGTCGATGAACTCTCCCGCGACCTCGATCATCCCGTCGATCTCCGCGGCCGACAGACCTCGGTCGATCACATGGGTGATGCCGGCTGACCGCGGCTTCCCGCTCCGCTCCGGGAGGTTGAGCAGTTCGCGCATCTGCGGTGCGCTACTGCGTGGCGAGACTGGAGAGGTCGCTGCCGACCGTGACTACGACAGCGGACTTACACGGGCCTTGCGAGGGCGGACAGGCGATCTGCTGCGTGGCCGAGTCGAGCGGCTCCACCGATTTCGGCGGAAGCTTGAGACTGCTCGCGACCGCGCTCGCGTCGCGCTTGTCGCCCGGCATGTATTGAACCAGCGTCGAGCTCTGGGTCTGGTTCGGGGTGAAGTTGCCGACGTAGCCCTTCTGGTAGCCCGCCGAGTCGAGCCTGCCCGACACCTTCCCGGCCAGCCCGTTCGTGTTGGTTCCGTTCAGCACGGCGACGGTCACGGTGGCCGGGTTGACCGCGGCGACCTGCCCGGTCCGCCGGTTCGCGGCCGTCGTACGCGCGGCGGCCGCTGACGCTGCCGAGCCGGACGTGCTCTTGCTCGACGAGTTGTTGATGTTCTTGATGACCAGCACTCCGGCCACCACGGCGCCGACGCCGAGGAGCGCGGCCAGAATGACGAACGCCCGTCCGACGCCCGACCGGGGCTGGCCCGGCCTGACCGCCATCATGGTGCGCGGCGGTTCCGCGGGACGGCCCTGGGAGGCCCGAGGACGGCCCTGACCGCCCGGGTAGCGTCCCTGAGCGCCGCGCGGCGGTCCGCCCGCACGTGATGGGCCACCGGCCCTGGCCTGGACCGGCCGCGGCATCGTCGCGGCCGGCGCCGCCACCGGACGGTGCGAAGAGCCGTTGCTGCCGCCAACGGTCACGGGCGAGCCGTCGACCTGAGTGGCGTCCTCGACGGGGCCGTTGACGAGGCCGACGGGCGTCGGCTGAGGCTCGGCGATCGGCCGGGTCGGGTCGGGGATCAAACGAGTCGCCGCCGCGAGCGCCGGGGCCCCTACTCCGGCGGGCGCGGCCGGGGGCAAGTTCAGGCCGCCCGCGCTCACGCCGGCCGGCGCCGCGGCGACACCGCCGGCATAGGCGGGCGTTGCCCGGGGCCCGGCCGCGCGCACCGAGATCTCGGCCGGAAGCGCCGCGACGTGGTCGGCGAGGGCGGCAAGCTCGGTCTCGAGCTCCTGGACCCGTTGCCCCGCCTCGTCGGCCCGACGGCGGAGCGTGGCGGTCTCGCGCGCCTGCGAGAAATACAGCAGCACGAGCAGCGCGACGGCGATGAACGCGGCGAAGCCGGCGTCCGCTCCCACCGAGGAGATGAAATGGTGCACTGAGAGGGCGAACGGAATCGTGACCATGTCGCGCGCGCCAGTCTACGTGGGAAGGCGGGGGAGGCGGGGACTTGACTCGCGCTCGGAGAAGCGAGAGTTCGACAGCTTGGAGACGTGCTGCGCGAGCGCCGCGGCATCGCCCTCGAGCACGAGCAGGTTGATCTCGCCGAAGATGTGCTCGACCGATTGCGGGTCGAGCGGTTCGCGGGCGGCGCGGAGGATCTTCTGGGCGGGCGTCGGTTGCATGCGTTCGTACGGATTGAACAGGTCCTCGTGGAGCTTCTCTCCCGGGCGTGCGCCGACGATCTCGATCACGATGTCGCGCTGCGGCTCGAGCCCTGACAGCCGGATCATCGTCTCCGCGAGGTCGAAGATCGCTATCGGCTCGCCCATCTCGAGCACGTAGACCTCGCCGCTGCCCTCGCTGAGCGATCCGGCGCGGATGATCAGCTGCACCGCCTCCGGGATCGTCATGAAGTACCGCGTCATCCGCGGGTCGGTGACCGTCACCGGGCCACCGGCGGCGATCTGGCGACGGAAGATCGGCACCACCGATCCGGAGGAGCCCAGCACGTTCCCGAACCGCACCGTCGCGTACTTCGTGTGCGGATACCGGAGCGCGGCGGCCTCGACGGCCCACTCCGCGAGCGCCTTGGACGCGCCCATCACCGTCGCCGGCTTGACCGCCTTGTCGGTCGAGACGAGCACGAACGTGCCCACCTGGGTCTCGGCGGCGATCCGCGCGACCACCCGGGTGGCAAGCGCGTTGTTGCGGATCGCCTCGACGGGATTGACTTCCATCATCGTCACGTGCTTGTACGCGGCCGCGTGGAAGATCACGCTCGGCCGGTGCTCGGTTAGAACTTCGCGCATCCGCTCCTCTTCCCTGCAATCGGCGAGCACCGGCACCGCCGTGCGGACGTGACGATCCTCCTCGAGCTCACGCAGAATCTCGAACAGGTTGTCCTCGGCATGATCGAGCAGGATCAGCGTCCTGGGGGCCACGCGAGCGATCTGGCGGGACAGCTCGGCGCCGATCGATCCCCCGGCTCCGGTCACCATCACGACCTGCCCGGCGAGGTAGGCGCCGACCCGCTCGATCTCCATTCGCACCGGCTCGCGCCCCAGCATGTCCTCGACCCGCACCTCGCGGAGCTGGCGGGTGACGTTGAGCTGGCCGGAGCCGTCCTGGAGCAGCTCGAACACCGTCGGGGTGGTGCGTACCGGGATGCCGCGTTCCCGGCAGGCGACCACGACCCGAGCGCGGAGCGTGCCGGGAGCCGACGGGATCGCGATCACGACCTCGTCGGGCTCGACCTCGTCGAGGATCCGGGCCAGATCCTCGGCCTCCGTGGTGCCGAGCACCTTCAGGCCGTGCTCGTCCTTCATCCCCACCTTGCGCGGGTCGTCGTCGACGAAGCCGACGGGGCGAAGCCGCAGCTGCGGGTTACGCGCGAGTTCGCGCACGACCAGCCTGCCGCCGTCGCCTCCGCCCACGACCAGGACGTCGCGCGCGCCCTTGGCGGTTCGGAAGCTCCGTACCCGTCCCTCCACCACCAGGTGAACCAGGAAGCGGGCGCCGATCAGTAACGCGAGCGCGAGCAGGAAGAACAGCGCGATCACGCTGCCGGGCAGATTCACCGGAGTGGTCTGGAAGTCGGCAGTGGTCGTCACCGGATGCAGGAACGCGATCGCGCCGACGATTACGAGCGTCGCGACGATCACGCCCTTGACTACCGCCTCGTAGTCCCGCTGACCGACGAACGTCCACAGCCGCTGGTACTGGCCGAACGCCGCGAGCACCACGAGCGCGACCGGAACGGCCCACCAGATCGTGTGCGTGAGCAGGTCTCCGTAGCGGTCGTTCGAACCGCGGAAGCCATCGGTGAACCTCAGCCGGAAAGCCAGGTAGTAAGCGAGCGCGACCAGGAGCCCGTCGACGACCAACTGGGGCACGGAGTGCCGATGAACGGGGAAGGCCGCGGATCTGATCCGCCGGCGCATGCGGCCGGGATTGTAATAAGGATCCCGGTAAACCCTGGGTAAGAGCCGATTAGGGGGAATGTGTGGCGATCTTCTTAGTGGGTGGCTTGGCGGGCGGCTTCGGCTTCGGCTTCGGTTTGGGCTTGGGAGGCGGGGGCGGGGGAGGCACCTGCGCGACGGCTGAGCGGTTCCCCAAGGGACGGCTCCTGTAATCGAGCGCCTGGACCGAGACGTAGCCGCGCGCCCGCGCGGTGATCGCGGTTTCGAAGCCGCTCTTGCGCGCGGTGGCGACGGGCCTGAGGGTCGTGGGGCTGCCGCCGCCGAACACCCTCCAGGAGGAGACACTGGTGGCGCCGTTCCAGCTCACGTAGACGGTCATCTTGCCGCCGTGGCGGGCGGTCGCCACCGCGGGCGGCGTCGCCGGCATTCCGCTCCATTGGAAGCGGTACGCCCGGTAGCTGAGGTTGTCGTCGACGAACCGGCCGTCGAACACCAGCTTCCCCTGCGCGGTGTACTCGCTGAAGTACGGCTCCTGCCCCCATCCGACGAAGTCGCCGCGGTCGGGTAGCTGCTCGTCGTCGCCCTCGTAGCTCGACAACAGCGGCGGCGAGTGCACGCGCTGCGAGACCACGTCGGCGGTCATGTGCTTGAGATTCAGCTCGAGCTTGAGCGCCCGGGACTGGGGGTGCACGTACGGCGGGCCGGCGCCGTCATCGAACACCGTCAGGAACTGGTCGCCGAACGCCTCGGCCTGGGCGTCGTGCTGGAAGGCGAACGACGCCCCCGGCCCGAGCCTGAAGCTCGAGCTCTTGCCGCCCAGGGTCCACATGATCGCGCCGGTGCTGCGGTTGACCTTGTAGACCGCCCATGTATTGCGCGCCGAGACCAGCAGGTTTCCGTCCTTGTCGGGCGCGATCGAGTTGACGTGGAAATAGTCGTAGGGGTCGCCGATCCCGTTGGCCGTGTGCGCCTTGGTCGGGAGCCCCGCGTAGCTCGAGGTCAGCGACACGTGATCGAGGCTGTCCCACTGGAACACCACGAGCCCGGTCGCGACATCGATCTCCTGCACGACCGAATCGAGCACGATCTCCGCGGAGGACCCCTTCACCGACGACGCGTTCACGACCACGGGGAACGCGGCGGTAATCAGCGCGGTGTTGCGCGGAGTCAGCTGGAACTCGTGGAGGTCGGCGGTGAGGCCGTTCCCAGCCGACACCACCTTGACCACCTGATAGGAGCTGTCGACGATCATGTCCTCGCCCGAGCCCACCCCGGCCGCCTCGTTGCCCTGCCACCACGTCAGCACGGGCTGACCCCGGTAGTACTGCTCGCGGAAGTCGGTCGCGGCGTCGTTCTGGGGGACGGGGTCGAACCAGATCAGGCCTCCGTTCGGTCCGAGCAGCTCCGGCCCCTGTTGAATCGGCCCGATCTGGGGCGCGAGGAAGATGTCGCCGGTCGCGCCCGGGTCTCGCTTGGTGATCGTGACCGCCGCCGGGGCGAGATCGGGACGCGACCGGAACAGCCATACGTCGCCTCGAACCCGCGCCGCGGCCGGGCGCTTGGCGGGCGGGATCGTCCCCGCCGGCGTCGCGATCTGGAACTGGAACGTGCCGTTCCTGGTCCCCTCGATGTTCAGGGACGTGCTGACCGTCACCGTCTCGCCCGGCGCGAACGTCGTCGTCGGGATGAAGCTACCCCCATCGCCGTCGGAATCGGCTTCGACGGAGCCGCTGTGGGCGCCGCTGGACGAGCCCGTCACGATGATCGTCCCGAACTGAGAGATCGGGATGCCGCGCAACGTGATCTGCGTCGCGGGCGAGGCGAAATGACCGCCCGGGACCGGGAACACGTATACCGGCGGCGGGCCGCTCGGCTTCGGCGGCGCCGGCGCCGGGTGCTTCTTCTTGGTCGCCGCGCCGGCGCTCCCGGCCGCGATCAGGCCCAGGAGGACCGCCATGACCACGGCCAGCATCGCCCGGCGCGGCCTGGTCACCGCCTCCGCCCCCGCAGACCCGCCGCCGACCTAGTAGGCCCCGGGCAGGCCGTTGTTCGAGTTCGTGGTCGGGAACGCCTTGGAGGTGCCCAGCACCTTGTTCTTGGGGGCGAGTGCCTGCACCTCGTACGACTTGAAGGTGCCGTTGAGAGGGATCGTCGTCTCAAAGCCGTTCTTTGCCTTCGTGGCCACCGTCTTCAGGCTCTGGACGCTTGTACCCGCCAGGACTCTCCAGCCTACGACCTGGGTATCGCCGTCCCAGCTCGCATACACCGTGGCCTTCCCACCATTGTTGCGGACCGCGCCACTCGGTGGGAAGTACGGGATCCCGACCCACTTCTGAACGTACGTGCGGTAGTTGACGTCGGGAACGGGCCAGAAGGCGTCGAGCAGCACCTTGCCCTTGCTGCTGTCCTCGGAGAAGAACGGCGTCGAGCCCCAGCCGAGCGACACGTTGCCGCCGGGAAGCAGCTGCGCGTTGCCGAGGAAGTATGCGCTGAAGCTCTTGGCGCGCGGGTACTGCGCGACGAAGCTGCCGGTGTGGTTGGCGAGGTCGAGCTTCAGCACGAGACCGCGGCTCGGGCCGTTCGGCTTGGCGAACTTGGAGGCCTTGGTGGTGATCGAGGAGAACCCGCAGCAGGCGTCGTCGAACACGCTGACGACGTTTCCGCCGTGGAGCTCGACGTCGTGCTGCCACTCGAACTCGGCGTTCGCGGGCAGCGCGAACGTGCTCACCTTCGGGTTTCCGCTCAGCGTCCAATCGATCGCGTTCGTAAGTCGGTTGACCAGATACGCCGACCACGTGTTGCGGAACGACACAAGGAACGTCTCGTTACCGGTCAGCTGGATCGAGTTGATGTGGTAAGCGTCCCACGGAATCCCCGGGAAGGCCCTCTGCTTGGACTGCGACAGCGGAACCTTGGGGGTGCCGCCCGGGTTGAGCGCGTCCCAGGTGTAGAGCAACTGACCGCTCGCGAGGTTGTATTCCTGGACGGCCGAGTCCAGTATCACGCCGCTCGCCGAGCCACCGTATGGAGTCAGGTTCATCGGCACGTTCTTGTACGCCGTGACCCAGGCGTTGCCGCCGCTGATGGCCATCTCGTGCTGGGAGATGACCCAGCCGTCCGCTCCCTTGAGCGTGGCGACATGCCGGTAGTGCTGGTCGACGACGACGTCCTCGCCGCTGGTGGTGACCCCGGCCGGGCTCACGACACCCTGCCACCAGCTGAGCACAGGCTTGCCGTTGTAGCTCTGCGCCTTCAGGTTCGCCGCGAGCGCGTTCGTGCCGATCGGGTCGAACCACACCGGTTGGAGGTTGTGGTCGAGGATCAGCGGACCGCTCTGGCCGGTCAGGGGCTGCTTGGACGCGAGGTTCTTGAAGTTCGCGACCATGAAATAGCCCGGTGCGAGCTTCGAGAACTGCGTCTTCTGCGTCACGCCGAACACGGGCGGGTGAAGGTTCGGCGCGGACTTGAAGCTCCAGGCGCCCTTGGTCGTGTACGCGCCGATCGGCGCGGCCTGCGCGGCGGCCGCGCCGAGCGTCAGCGCGCAGGCGAGCGCGGCGACGATCGTGGCGGGCAGGCGGAACTTGAGCATGATGCGAAACACAGGCAGCCTCCTCGAGCGAGTCGTCGACCCTAACACGCCGCGCCGGGCGAAGGTTGCGCCCTCGATCAAGCGGCGATTCACCTAATGACGAGCAAATCGGCGAGGAGCTCGGGGTCCCGCCGGATGCGCGCCGCGTCCGGCGTGGACGCGTTTCGCTTGACCAGCTCGAACTCGTCCGCGCTGGTCAGCCGCCGCAGCCGCCCGTCCGCGATCAGGCGCTCGTCCACCGCTCCCAGACGGCCCTCGAACACCGTGTAGACGGGGGTTCCGAGCGCCACCGCCTCCCGGTTCATGGTCCCGCCCGCCGACACCACCAGGTCCGAGACCGCGATCAGCGACTGGGCGTCGATCGCGCGCTCGGGGACGATGAAGCCGCCCGCGCGCTGGAGCTCATCGCGCTGGTCGGCGGTGCGGGGCAACACGACCGATTGGACGTCGCTCGAGCTCAGCCGCATGAGCACCTGCGCGAACAGATCGTTCTCGAAGCGGTGATACAGCGACACCTCGGGCGCCGTCCGGACCACGACGATCGGTTGTTGCGAGTCCAGCCCGAGCTCGGACAGGATCGAGGCATCCGGCTCGAAGTCCGCGAGGTAGTACTCCTCCTTCAGCCCCGGATAGCCCCGTACCTTGCCGCGCGCCCCGTACAGGTAGAGGCGCTCCGGTGGGATCGCATCGGGGACGACGACCGCACTCGCGAGCCGGCAGTTGACGTTGTGCTGGACGGTCGCCCACTCGTAATCGAACATCGTCGAGGACGGGATCCGCAGCAGCCCCGCGGCGATCGTGATGTCGTTCGAGCCGTGTCCGAGCGCCCGGTCAAAGTGCCGCCCCCGGGCCCAGCGGGCGAGCTCGGACGAGCGCGCGGCGAGGCCCGCCGCCTTGGCCGCCACCCGCCCGCCACGGTGCCGCCCGATCGTCGTGTGCTCGATTCCGAACCGCTCGAGCAGGCCAAGCGTCTGCGCGAAATCGCGCGCGGTGACCTCGACCTCGTGCCCGCGAGCCCGCAGGTTCGCAATCACGGGTCGCATCACGAGGACGTGGGGTGAGTTCGTCAGGTCGACCCAAATCCTCATCCTCCGTCGGCCGGTGAGTAAACCCTAATTCGCGGGCGATCGCCCGATTCCCCACCGCGCCGCTACATTTGCCCGCGGTGCTGCTCGCTTACGCATCGGTGACCGACTCGCTCGTCACCCTCGCGACTCACATCATCCGCGATCTTGGCCTCGCCGGCGTCGCGCTGTTGACGATGACCTCGGGCGTCATCGGGGCGCCTGGATCAGAGCCGACGATGTTGTTTGCCGGCTTCAACGTCTCCGAAGGCCATCTCAGCCTGTTCGGGATCATCGTGGCCGGTGTCTTCGGCGACATGCTCGGCGCCTCAATCGCCTACGCCATCGGCTATTGGGGGCGCGAGGAGCTGGTCGAACGGCACGGCAACAAGCTGCACATCTCGAAGCGACGGCTGGACCGCGCCCACAACTGGTTCGATCGCTACGGCGCTCCGGTGATCGTTGTCTCGCGCTTCATTCCGTTCGCGCGCGCGGCGTTCCCATACGCCGCCGGGGTCGCGAGGATGGGCTACGTCCGGTTCCTGATCTTCGGGACGATCGGCTCGATCGTCTGGATCACGGCGCTCGGGGTCCTCGGCAACGCGGTCGGGAGCAGCTGGCAGAGCTGGCGCCACAACCTCGAGTACGTCGACTACGTCGGCGCCGCCCTGCTCGTCGTCGCGATCGTCTATCTGATCGTCCGGATCACCCGCAGCCGGCGCGGCGACCCGACGGCCGTCGCCTAGGAGAGGCGGGGTGGCCGACGATCTGCCGGTATGGCAGGCGATCGTCCTCGGCGCGCTACACGGACCGGCCGAGCTACTGCCGATCTCATCGTCGGGTCACATCGCGGTCGTACCGTGGCTCGCGGGCTGGGACTACTCCCGCCTCGACGACGAGCTCCGCAAGTCATTCGAGGTCGCCCTCCACACCGGCACGGCGGCCGCGCTCCTGATCAGCCTGCGCCGCGAGGTGGACGAGGCGGTACGCGGACTAAACCCGCGGCGCGTGATGATGATCGGGCTTTCGTTCGCGCCGCCGGCGTTCGTGGGCTACCGGTTCGAGCGGCCCATCGAGCGACACCTGGGTACTCCGCCGACGGTCGCGGCCGGCCTGGTCGTGGGCGCGATCGCGATGGCGCTCGCCGACCGAGCGCCCCAGGAGCGCACGCACGCGGACGCCGGCGCGCTCGACGCGCTGTGGCTCGGGGTCGCCCAGGCGTGCTCGCTGTTTCCGGGCGTCTCGCGCAACGGGGCGACGCTCGCCGCTGCCCGATTTCGCCGCTTCACCCGGGTGGACGCCAACCGGCTCTCCCGTCACGCGGCGCTCCCGATCATCGCCGGCGCCACCCTGCTCAAGGGCATCCGGCTCCGCAACCGCGGCCTGCCGCCGGGCTCAGCGCTGCCGTTCGCCGCCGGCCTCAGCGCCGCGTTTGTCTCGACGCTCGGCTCGACCCGGCTCATCCAGACGCTCGAGCGCGACAGCTCGCTGCTGCCCTATGCCATATACCGGATCGGCCTGGCGGGGCTGATCGCCCGCCGGCTGCTGCAGCGCTCGGGACGCCGGTGAGCACTCTCCTAGGCCAGAGTCCACAGCTCGCCGCTCCCGACGCGGTCGGCGCGGACCCGCCACTCCGCCGCCAGCCGCCACAGCTCGGCCGGCGCCCGCGGCCCGGGCAGGTCGCACACCGCCGCGACCTCGGCGGTCGCCATCGAGCCGAACCTCCGGAGGGCGTCCTCGACCGCCGTCGTCGGGCCTCCCCCCGGCGTCGCCCCGGAAGCGATCGCCGCGACGGCCAGCGAGGCGTAGTCGGAGTAGCCGTAGACGCCGTGAACGTCGCCGTCAGGCCCTCGGAACTCGAGCGACGGCAGCTTGATCCGTCCGGTGCCCGGGGCGTGATGCTCGGCGGGCACCGCGGCGGCGCGGTCGAGATCGGCGGCGAATGCCTCGAGCGCCGCGTGCGAGGCCAGCCCGGACCGGAACCGGTCGATGTCGAGGCCCGGGACGGTGCGCGCCTCCTCGATCAGCGCGTCGGTCGAGTCCAGCTTGCGCCGGCGACACATCAATCCCTCGCGCAGCCGGCGCAGGTAGGGCCCCGGATCGCCCTGCTCGGCGGCGGCCTTCACCGCGATACATGCGGGGTGCGAGCTTCGTGGCGGCGCGACGAGCCACAACCGCGTATCCACGGGCATCCCGCTGCGGTCGGCAGCCTCGAGCAGCTCGCCTACGACCGGCAACGGATCGCCGAATTCCCGAGCCATCCCGCACATCACGTAGGTCACCTCGAAGCTGTCGCCGAGCTCGAGCCGGAGCTTCCGCATCGCGGGCTCGAGCGCCCATGACCACGGACAGGCCGGATCGGTGTAGTAATAGGTGTGGACGACGGCGATGTCGCGCAAAATAGAGGGTCAGTGGTCCGCTCGGTGAGTCCGACAACAAGATGCAGTCGATGAGCACGCTGCTCGGTACGACGCTCAGCGACCGCTACCGGCTCGAGGCCCGGATCGGATCGGGCGGAATGTCGACGGTCTACCGCGCCACGGACGAGACCTTGCAGCGCCAGGTGGCGATCAAGCTGATGAACCGGGAGATCTCGACCGACTCCGATCAGCTCGAGCGCTTCCGGCGCGAGGCGCGCGCCGTGGCCCAGCTCTCGCACCCGCACATCGTCGGCGTGATCGACTACGGCGAGGACGACGGCCGGCCGTACATCGTGTTCGAGTACGTGGAGGGCGAGACCCTAAAGGAGCGCATCCGCCGCACCGGGCGGCTCCCTACCACCGAGGCTGTCGCGTACGCGATCGAGATCGCCCGGGCGCTCGGCGTGGCGCACGCCCGCCACATCGTTCACCGGGACGTGAAGCCCCAGAACGTGCTCATCGACGACGAGGGGTCGGCGAAGGTCACCGATTTCGGGATCGCCCGCACGCTCGACGAGGAGGGCCTGACCGCCGACGGCCGTGTGCTCGGCACCACCGACTACGTCTCGCCCGAGCAGGCGCTCGGCCGCCCGGTGACGGGGCAGTCGGATCTGTATTCGTTAGGCATCGTCCTGTACGAAATGCTCACCGGCGAGGTTCCGTTCAAGGGCGAGAACCAGGTCGCGGTGGCGATGAAGCACGTCCGGGAGGAGATCCCCGACGTCCAGAGCAAGCGCCCCGAGGTGTCCTCCGCGCTCGCCGCGATCGTCGACACCGCGACCGCAAAGCGCGTCGAGGATCGCTACGCCGACGATGCCGAGCTGATCGCCGACCTCGAGGACTCGCTCGCGATCGAGACCGCGCGCTCCGGCACCGCCACCCGCGAGGTCACGAGCGTGCTGCGGACGCTGCCGTCCCAGACCCGAAATCGGATCCCGTTCCAGATCCGCCACCGGGTCGGCGCCGTGCTGCTGGTAGTCCTGCTGTTCGCGCTGGTCGGCGGCGGGATCGCGTATATCGCCACCAGGACGCACCACGGGACCCCGAAGCTCTCGGCCCCGGCCCCCAGCGCGCATCTGACGCCGATCAGCCTCGCGGCGGCGCACGACTACAACCCGGAAGCGCTCACCCCACCGAAGACCCAGAACCCAGCTCAGGACGGGCTGGCGATCGACGGGAACCGCAGCACCTACTGGCCGACCCAGCACTACTACACCGGTCAGCTCGGCAAGCCCGGCGTCGGGCTGTACGTCGACGCCGGCTCCGCCGTCCACGCCACGAAGATCGTGATCTACACGGGGACGCCCGGCTGGCGCGGCCAGATCTGGGGCAGTAACTCGCTGCCCGATCCGAACGTGTTCACCAACGGTCCGGGCGGCTGGTTCCAGCTGGCGCAGATCCCGAGCGTCCAGCAGACCCAGGCGGTATCGCTAGCCACTCCCAAGACCGGCTACCGGTATTACCTGGTGTGGATCACCGGACTGCCGGCCGGCAAGCAGCTCGTCGACCTGAACGAGATCGCGCTCTACAAGCTCTCGCGGTAGCTACCTTACGGGCCGTAGTCGTAGAAGCCGCGCCCGGACTTGCGCCCGAGCCGGCCGCTCGCGACCATCCGCTTCATCAGCGGCGGCGGCGCGTACTCGTCGCGCTTGAACTCCTCGTACAGCGAGTCGCACACGGCGTAGAGGACATCGAGCCCGATGAAGTCGCACAGGGTCAACGGCCCCATCGGGTGACCACAGCCGAGCTTCATCCCGTTGTCGATGTCCTCGCGCGAGGCGAAGCCGTCCTCGTACATCCGAACCGCCGCCATCAGGTACGGGACCAGGAGCATGTTCACGATGAAGCCCGAGCGATCCTTTGTCTCGATCGGGCGTTTGCCGAGCCGCTCCACGAACCGCTTTGCACTGTCGACGGTGCTCTCGTTGGTATCGAGCGCGATGACCACCTCGACCAAGTTCATCACCGGGACCGGTGAGAAGAAGTGCAGGCCGAGCACTCGCTCGGGGTTGCGGATCGCCTGCGCGAGCTCGGCGATCGGGATCGAGGACGTGTTCGAGGCGACGATCGCCCCGTCCGCGACGACCTCGTCGATCGCGCCCATGACCTCAAGCTTCAGCCGTTCGTCCTCGGGCACGGCCTCGATCACGAGGTCGGTCTCACCGATGATCTCGAGCCGCGTGGTCAGATCGATCCGATCCCGCGCCGCCCCGGCGGCGGCCGCGTCCAGTTTGCCGCCCCGGACCGCGCGCGCCAGCGAGATGTCGATCCGCTCGGCGGCGCGAGCGAGCGAGGCATCGTCGACGTCGCGGACGATCACCGGGAGCCCGGCCACCGCCACCACCTCGGCGATGCCGGTTCCCATGAATCCCGCTCCGACGATGGCGACGGATCCGATCTCGGTCATGGATCGCAGATTAGTGGTCTCTTTCGTAAGTGGGCGACACAGAGAGTGGTCACCGGCGGATGCCTGGCCAGGACGCAGCGAGAGCGGTGTGGCTCTGCCACACGAGCGAGCGAGGACGCCGCGAGGCGCCGCCTCCGGACGACGCCGGCGCGGCCGGTCAAGCGAGGCAGGATGCCGAGCAGGCCGCAAGCCGGCCCGCTCGAATGTCGTCGTACTTGCGAAAGCGACCACTTAGTGGCGGTGGCGCCGCTCCGCCGCGTGGCGCTCGAGCGCCAGCTCCACCAGCCGATCGAGCACCTCCGCGTACGGGATCCCGCTGGCCTCGAACAGCGACGCGTACACGCTCGTGCTCGTGAACCCCGGCATCGTGTTGAGCTCGTTGAGGAGCACCCGGTCGCGCTCGACGAAGAAGTCCACCCGCGCGAGGCCGTAGCAGTCGGCGCGGAGGAACGCCTGGATCGCGACGTCCTTGATCTGCTCGCGGACGTGCTCGGGTACGCGCGCGGGAACGATCAGCTGCATCCCACCCGGCGTGTACTTCGCCTCGTAGTCGTACCAGCCTGTCTCGCCCTTGGCGAGCACGATCTCACCCGGCTCAGAGGCGATCGGATCGCTGCCCCCGAGCACCGAGCACTCAACCTCGAGACCTCGGGCCGCAGCCTCGACGATCGCGAGCGGATCGTGCTCGAACGCCGTCTCGAGCGCCGGCGGCAGGTCGTCCTCGTCGGCGACGCGAACGATCCCGACCGAGGAGCCGAGCCGCGCCGGCTTGACGAACACCGGCAGCCCGAGCGGCGCCAGGTCTCCGAGCACGCGCTCGCGCTCGGATGCGAACGCCTCGGCGCGAACCGCCCGGTAGCTGACCTGGGGGAGGCCGGCATGCGCCATCAAGTCCTTGAACATCACCTTGTCCATGCACAGCGCTGAGGAGAGCACGCCGGCGCCGACGTACGGAACGTCGAGGCACTCGAGCAGGCCCTGGACGGTGCCGTCCTCGCCGAATGGACCGTGCAGCACGGGGAACACCACGTCGACGCCGTCGAGCCCACGTCCGGGCTCCACAGCGACGGTGGCACCTTCGCGGCGCCAGACCCCGTCGCGGCCGATCTCGATCGCGATCGGCACGTGGCCGGCCTCCTCGAGACCCGCCCGGACGGATGCGGCCGAGGCGAGTGAAACCTCGTGCTCGGAGGATCGGCCTCCGCCGAGCACCGCAACGCGGACGGCGCTCACGGCGTCGGAGTGCTCGTCGTCCCGCTGGTGGACGTCGTCGACGTGGTCGAGCTCGTGCCAGGGCTGTTGGTGGTCGTCGTCGTGGTCGGCGTCGGGGCCGTGTAGTGGCCGACCACGATCGTCACCGGCGTGTTCTTCTTCTCCATGCTGCCGGCGGCCGGGTTCTGGCTGAGCACGACGCCGCCCTGGCTCTTGGTGGTGACGGCCTGGGGCTGCACCACGGCCGGGAACCCGGCCACGCCGAGCGTGTGCTCGGCGTGGCCGCGCTTGTCGCCAACAACGCTCGGCACGGCGATCGTCGGCGACGCCTTGGCGACCACGAGGTCGATCGTCGCGCCCGGTTTCTCGGAGGTGCCGCCCACCGGGGTCTGGCTGATCACGGTTCCCGGCGTGGCCGTGGTCGATACCTCCTCCGTGGTGTTGACGACGAAGCCACCCGGCGAACCCTCGAGCTGGGCCTTGGCCTGGCTGACCGTCTCGCTGGTGACATCCGGGACGCGCACCGGCGGCGGACCGGTCGAGACGAAGATCGTCACCTGCGAGTTCACCGCGGGATTCTCCCCGGCGGCCGGGGTGGTCTGGATCACGCGACCGGACGCGATCGTCGTGTTCGACTGGTAGATCACGCGCCCGACCTTCAGGTTCGCGATCTCGATCGCGGACCTGGCCTGCGACAGCGTTTCCCCGAGTACCTGGGGAACCTGGGTATTCCCGGGTCCACTCGACACCTCGAGCGTGACCGTCGCCTGCGGCTTCACCTCGGCGCCCGCCTTCGGGTCCTGGCCGATGACCGTCCCCTGCCTCCGCTGGCTCGTGACCTGGACCTGGCCGACGTTGAAGCCGGCATTCTGGAGCTGGGCCTGGGCGACGGTGAACTGCTCCCCGGTCACGCTGGGAACCACGACCTTCGTCGGGCTCGAGCGTGTGAGCAGGTAGGCGACTCCCCCGCCGGCGAGGCACAGCAGCGCGAGGATTAGCAGCACCCACGGCCACCTCCGGCGACGCTCGGGCGGGTACTGATCCTCGGGGAACGGGCCGACGACGACACCGCCGAGGGTGTCGCCACGGGCGGGTGGAGCCGCTGTCCGGGGCGCGGTCAGCGCGGCCGCCGCCGCGTACCTACCCGCGGCCACGCCGGCCAGCGCCGGCAGGCTCGCCGTACGCTCTCCCGGCTCGCCGGATTGGATCGCGGTCTTGGCCTGCTCGAGCGCGGTGATGAACTGATCGGCGTTTGCCGGACGGTCCACGGGGTTCTTGTTCAGCCCCCACATGACGACCTGCTCGAGCTCGGATGGGACGCTCGGGTTGATCGCGGTGGGGGGAGGGGGCGCCTCGGAGACGTGCTTGAGCGCGATTGTCACCGCCGACTCGGCGTCGAACGGCACGCGCCCGGTGAGCATCTCGTACAGGACGACGGCGACCGAGTAGAGGTCGGACCCGGCGCTGACGGCGTGGCCCTGGGCCTGCTCGGGGGAGAGGTACTGGGCGGTCCCCATGATCGAACCGGTCTCGGTCATGTCCGACGCCCCCGCCCGGGCGATCCCGAAGTCGGTCACCTTGGCGTTGTCGGCGTCGTCCACGATCACGTTGTGGGGCTTGAGGTCGCGATGGATGACGCCGCGCCGGTGGGCGAACCGCGCCGCCTTGAGGATCTGGATCGTGATGTCGATCGCGCGGATCGGATCGAGCGGCGCCTCGTCGCGGATCAGCTGCTTGAGCGAGCGCCCGGGTAGGTACTCCATCGCGATGTAGTACGTCCCGTCGAACGAGCCACGGTCGTACACGCTCACGACGTTCGGGTGCTGGAGCCCGGCGGCCGCCTGGGCTTCGCGGCGGAAGCGCTCGACGAACCCCGGATCCTCGGCGAACCGCTGGTAGAGCAGCTTCAGCGCGACCTTGCGCCCGAGCTGCTCATCCTCGACCAGGAACACGTCGGCCATTCCTCCGGCGCCCAGCCGCGAGACGATCCTGTAGCGGTCGTCAACGATCGTGCCGGGGCCGAGAGCCGCCATCACCTACGCGCCGTCCGCCAGCAGCGTCTGGAGCACCGTCTTTGCGATCGGGGCGGCGACCGAGCCGCCGAAGCCGCCGTTGGACTCGTCGATCATCACCGCGATCGCGATCTTCGGATGGTCAGCCGGCGCGAACGCGACGAACGCCGGCTGGGTCAGGTTCGATCCGTTGGGGCCGATCTGCGCCGTTCCGGTCTTGCCGGCAACGCTGATACCCCCAAGCTGAACCGCGGTGCCGGTTCCTTCCTCGACCACCTTCTCCATCATCCTCGTCACTTCCGCGGCCGTCGAGGACTTCATCACGTGGCTGTAGACCGTCGGATTGGTCGTCCGGACCGTCCGGCCGTCCTGGTCGACGACGCGGTCGATCAGGTGCGGCGTCATCAGCGTTCCGCTATCCGCGACCGCGGAGGCCACCATCGCCATCTGGAGTGGCGTCACGAGCAGCCCGCCCTCGCCGATCCCGATCCGGCCGATGTCCTCGTCGGGGCTCGCGGGCGGATACGCACGGGTCGGGGTCACATAGGGCTGGCTGATCGCGAGCTGGAACGACGGGTAGTCGAGCGGCGGCTTCGAATAGAACCCGAACCGCTTCATGTAGTCCGTCATCGTCCCCCGTCCGACGTGCTCGGCGACCTGGGCGAAGATCGTGTTGATCGAGTACGTCATCGCAGTCGTGAGCGTCTGCGGCCCCCAGCTCTTGCCGCCGTCGTTGGCCAGCGGCACGCCCGAGACCGTGATCGGCGAGTTGCCGTTGATCACCGAGTTCGGGGTGTACATGCCGGAGTCGATCGCCGCCGTCGCAGTCACGATCTTGAACGTGGAACCCGGAGCGTAATGCCCCTGGGTCACGCGGTTGAAAGTAGTGTCCGTCGTGCTGCTGCTGCTCGGCGGGTTGTTGTTGTCGTAGCCCGGGTTGGCGTACATGACCTTGACCGCGCCCGTGCTCGGATCGAGCGCGACGACCGACCCGTGCATCCCCGCGAGCGCCTGGACGGCGGCCCGCTGCCCCTTCGGGTCCAGCGTCGTGTAGACGTCGTCGCCGACGGGACGCGGGCTGAGCTGGCCGAAGATCGAACTCAACCCGGTCTGAATGCCGCGCAGATCCGCGCCGGCGGAGTCCTCGAGTCCGATCGCCTCGCTCTTGGCGGCGATCGAGAATCCGACCGGCTGGGAGAACAGCCGCCCAGTGGGGTACGTCCGGCTCCAGGTGTTGCCGGGCGCCGGCACGGACTTGGCGAGCACGGTCCCGTCCGCGGCCAGGATCCGCCCCCGCTTGATCTTGAGCTCGTCGAGCAGGGTGCGCACGTTGAGCGTGTTGTTGTTGAGCGAGGATGCCTCGAACACGGTCCAGCGCGAGGTAAACAACACGAGCAGCGCGAACAGGAGGATGACCACGCCGAACAGCCGTGCGATCGGGGCGTTCACTCCGGCCTCCGGGCACGGTCGGAGACGAGCAAGAGCAGGGCCAGCAGCACGAGGTTGGCGACGATCGACGACCCCCCGTAGGAGATGAAGGGCAGGGTCACGCCGGTGAGCGGGATCACGCGGGTGACGCCGCCGACGATCACGAACACCTGGAGCGCGAACATCGCGCTGAGTCCGACGGCGAGCAGCGTCGAGAACGAGTCGCGCGCCAGCAGCGCCACTTTGAACCCGCGCGCGACGAACAGGAGATAGGTGATGAGCACGGCAACCGCGCCGAACAGGCCGAGCTCATCGGTGATGACGGCATAGATCATGTCCGTCTGGGGGAAGGGGAGCAGCGGGCCGCCGCCGGGCAGCGTCAGCTGGGCCTGTCCAAAGCCCTGACCGAACAGCCCGCCCGCCGCCTGGGCGAAGATCGAGTTCGCGACCTGGTAGCTGCCCAGCGGCGCGTGGTACAGGGTCGGGTTCAGGGGATGCAGCCAGGTCTCGACGCGGGCGTGGATGTGGGGTATGTGCGTCCCCAGGTACCAGAATCCGATGCCCGCGGCGATCAGACCGATCACCACGAACGACAGGCGGTTCGTCGCGACGTACAGCATCGCCAGCAACCCGCCGTAGAACATCACCGATGAGCCGGTGTCACTCAGCACGACGAGCGTCGCCATCGCCAGGCCCCAGATGACGACCACGGGTCCGAACTGCTTCAGCGGCGGAAAGGTGATCCCGAGGAAGCGCCGGCCGCCCTGCACGAGCACCTGCCGGGTGTCACGCAGGTAGCTCGCCAGGAAGATGACGAGCCCGATCTTCGCGAACTCCGCCGGCTGGAAAACGAACAGCCCCGGGATGCGAACACCGAGGTAGGCGCCGTTTGCCGAGTAGCCGATGCCGGGCAGGCGCGGCAACACCAGCAGCCCGAGCGAGATCAACACGATGATGTAGCGGTAGCGCTCGAGCTTGCGGTAGTCGCGGAGCAGGATGATCGTGGCCGCGAACAGGATCAGCCCGAGCACGAACCACTGCGCCTGCTGGCGGGCCAGGGTCGGGTTGATGCGGTACACCATCACCAGCCCGAAGCTCGCGAGCACTGCCACCAGGGGGAACATGTACGGGTCCGCGCGCGGCAGGGTGAACCGGATGAAGAGGTGCGCGGCGATGCACAATCCGAGGAACAGCGCGCCGTAGGTCAGCGACACGTTCGACAGCGCATTCGAGCGCTGGATGAACACGCCGGCGAAGCCGGCGGTCACGAGCAGCGACGCCGGGATCAGGCCGAGCAGCTCTCGGTTGCGCGCGCTCATCGCGCCGGTGCTCGTCGATCGCGTTGCGCCACAGTGGGCAGGCCCCCGGTCAAGCGGTTCACGGCGAGATCCGGCCCTGCTCGAGATCCATCACCAGCGAGGTCGCATCGGACTGCGACCGCAGGTTGTTGTTCAGAAGCTGGCCGCGACGCGCGGCCGGAACGACCTGAGCCGGTACGCCCGACACGTAATACGTCTCGTAGAGCGGCACGCCGAACGGGAGGCTGTACGGCAGTCCCCGGTAGACCGTGACGATCCCCTGTGCGTTGGTCCCGACGAAGTAGAGCTGGCGGCTCGCCAGATAACCACCGGCGCCGATCAGGCCGAGGACGATGACGATCGACAGCAGCGCCGCGATCGGAGTGATGAACCGCCGCTCGCGGTGAACGGTCTCCGGCGGACGGGGCTGAAGGCGTCGCGCCCCCGGAGCGGCCGGCTCCATGCGCCGGGGGCCGGAGAACTTTGGCGCCGGGGCGATGGCGACCGCGGTCGCGCCGGCGCGGCCCGCGTCCTCGGTCGGAGCGGCGTCGGCGTCGCGCGGCACCGCGATCCCGACCATCGTGTCCTCGCCGGCGCTTTCGTCTGCGCCCACCTCCTCGAGGCGGAACAGCACGACGGTGATGTTGTCCCGGCCACCCGCCTCGTTCGCTTCCCGGATGAGCGCGTCTGCGGCCTCGTCGAGATTTTCGTGCTCGGCCAGGACGTTCTTGACCCGCGCCTCGGAAATCATCGAGGTGAGGCCGTCGCTGCACAGCAGAACCACGTCGCCGGCGCGGGCCGGATATGTCCAGGTGTCGACTTCGACGTCGGGCTCGGGGCCGAGGGCACGGGTGATGATCGACCGCTGCGGATGCTCGGCGGCCTGCTCCTCGGTCAGCTTCCCGCGGCGTACGAGCTCGTCGACCAGCGAGTGGTCCTGGGTCAAGCGCTGGAGCGTCCCGTCCCGGAACAGGTAGGCCCGGCTGTCGCCGACGTGGGCGATCGCCACGTGGGTGTCATCGGCATAGGCCGCGGTCAGCGTCGTTCCCATGCCCGCCCGCCCGCGATCCGCGCGCGAGCGCTCGTAGATCTCCTGGTTGGCCTCGCGGACCCGGGCGGCCAGGCGCTCCTCGGGGCTGCCCGAATCGGGGAGGCCCTGCTCGAACGCTTCGACGGCTATCCGTGAGGCGACCTCGCCTGCCTGGGCGCCGCCCATCCCGTCGGCGACGACGAACACCGGTGCGCGCGCGAACGCGCTGTCCTCGTTGTCTCGCCGCTGACGGCCGGTATCGGTTTTGCAGGTGGTCTCGGCTGCGCGCAGCATGATCAGAGTGTGCGGATAGCAGGCTTGTTCGTCATTGTTGGTAAGAGAACTCGGAGTCGCCGATCCTGATCCGATCGCCGGGATGCAGCGGCTGCGGGCCGTCCAGGGGCTCCTCGTTCAGGTAGGTCCCGTTGGTGGATCCGAGGTCCTCGATCACGACGACGAACCCCTCCCGTGAGATGCGGGCGTGGTGCGCTGATGCGAACGGATCGTCGAGCCTGATCTCGACGTCTCCGCGGCCGAGGGTAGCGCCATGATTAGGAATTTCATACGAGCTGCCGGCCTCGTGTCCAGGGGCGCGTTCGACCGTCAGGCGTGGATCGAAGTCATCGCGGTCGTGGTCGCCGAAACCGCCGGTGGCCTCGTACATGCCCGTGGCGTCGTAGCTCGCGGCCTCGTCGTTCCGAACCACCCCGCCCCGGCCGCGGCGCAGATCGCGCATCGCGCTCCACGCCACCCACATCAGGAACAGGTAGAGCACGATCAGGAAGCCGAACTTGAGACCTACCGAGACGGGCGCGAGCATGAGCTATTCCAGCGTGAACGTCATCACGGACTCGCCGACCTCGATCTCGTCGCCGTCCCGCAGCACCTCGGAACCCTCGATCTGGCGTCCGTTGAGCCTTGAGCCGTTCGTCGAGCCCAGGTCGGCGAGGACCCACGACCCACCTCGGGGGCGGATCTCGGCGTGCTGCCGCGACACGTTCGGATCGTTCAGCACGACGTCCGCCTGACGGCCACGCCCGACCGTCGCTCCCGACGGCCCGACCACGACCCGCTTGCCGTCGATCAGGAGCAGCGCCGTCTGCGCGCGGGCCGGGTGGGCGGGGCCCAGATCTCTGAGCGGCTCCGCCACGCGCTGCGCGTTGCTGTAGACCATGGTGCGCCCCGACTGAGCCTCCGGCGGTGCGCTGACCGGCTCGTCCTCGGGCTGGGCGACTCGCGTCTGGATGCCGAACTCGCCGAGGCCAAGCCGGTTGTCGGTCTCGAACTCGATCACCGGCCGCGAAAGCAAGGTCAAGCGCTCCCTGCGGGCATGTTCGAGCAGATACCCCGCAAGCTCGGCCGTCAGCGCCGCTTCGTAGCCCGCGAACCGCTCACGGTCGCGCGGAGAGAGGAATACGCGGTACTCGTTGGGCGCATACGTCCGGGACACCGAGAACGACTTGTGCTCCTCCATCTCCCGCGCGAGCTTGCGTGCGATCTCGACCGGGCGGACCTCGGACCGGAAGGCACGGCTGAACGTCCCCTCGACGAGGCCGGCGATCTTGTTCTCCAGATTCTTCAGGACGCTCATGGCTGGGGGGCGAGATCCCGTTGGCGGCAGTGTTTCGGGGGATTTGCCGGAGTTCCATGCTACGCGGTTGGCGTGCAATCTTTCGCCCACCGCGCGCTCGCGAGCCGGCGCCCGCCTTGCCTTATGACGAGCGCCACGATCGCCCCGGCGAATGCGCCTCCAAGCGCCGCGCCGGCGGAGATATGGGGACCGCTGGCGAGGCTACCGACCGCGGTCGTGGCCAGTCCCAGCGCCACCGCCCAGCCGCTGAGAAGCACGGCCTCGAGCACCGGTGAGCGACGGACCTGGGCCCACGGGAGCACGACGGCCGCCGCCGCCCAGATCGCGCATCCCAGGAGCGTGCCGGTTGTGAGGATTGGCGCAAGGACGTGCTCGGCGGTGCCGGACAGCGATTCGTTCCACGAGGCGTGGGCGAGTACGAGCCACAGCCAGCCGGTGAGCGCCAATACGGCGCGCCGCCAGGCGGGGCCGGCGAGTCCCGCGGCCGCGGGCCAGGCGCCGGCGAGGCCGATCGCGCCCAGTGCCGGGGCCCCCGCGGACAGCGGCCAGGCCGGGCCGTCGCGAGGTGTCAGGACCACCGGAACGAGAGCTCCGGCTGTCAGGATGAGTGCCGTCCCGGCGTGGGAGTGGATCAGGAGCCCGGTCGCCATGAACACCGTGAGTGCGATCCAACCGGCCCGGGGGAATGCGGCGACGAGGACGCCGGCGACGCATCCCGTGACCCCGGCCGGGACTGGCGAGGAGCCGGGCGCGTGGCGGGCCAGCCAGACGGCGATCGCCGCCGCCGCCGCGCCGGCAAGCGCGCGTCGTGGCCAGGGAATGTGCGTTTTCTCACGTTCGATCGGGCTCTCGCCGACGCCAGGTTGTCGCTCCTCCCTCCGGCTCCGGTGCTCGTCCCTCCGCGTCCGGTTGTCCTCGAGGTGCATTTCGTATTCGTCGGTGTCGCGCCGGGTTCTGGTTCCGGTGGTGCGTGGTCGCCAGGCCTCCGCGACGACCCCGGGTTCGTCCGCAACCCGGGCCTCCGCGGCGGTCAGCGACGCTCGCAGCTCATCGAGGCGTCCGCGCTCTCCGGGCCGCGGACGGAGCGCCAGGTCGATCGACTGACCGAGCTCGCGCGGGAGCTCACGGCGCTGACGGCGAAGGGGCGGCAGGCGCATCCCCAGCCGTCGCGCTTGCGCGCCGCCGGCCCCGGTCCGGACGGGGTTCACGCCGGTGAGGCCCTCGTAGAGGACGAGCGCGAGCGAGAACAGATCGGCGGGGACGCCCGCGGGCAGCCCCTGGGCCTGTTCGGGTGCCATGTACGCGGCGGTGCCGATCACGTCGCCGGTCATCGTCAGCGAGTCGCCGCCGAGCACACGGGCGACGCCGAAGTCGGTCAGCCTGGCAACGCCGGCTTGGCTCGTGGGCCGGTCGGGAACGAGCACGTTCGACGGCTTGACGTCGCGATGGATCACGCCGTGGGCGTGGGCATGCGACAGCGCGTCGCACAGCGCGATCCCGATCTGGACCACGTCGCGGTCGGACAGGCGCCCCTCGACGAGGAGCCGGTCGAGCGTCGTCCCCTTGACGAGCTCGGAGACCAGATACGCACCCTCGTCATCGACCGCGGCCTCGTACAGCGTGACGATCCCGGGGTGCGCGAGCCGGGCCGCGGCGCGAGCCTCGCGCTCGAACCGCCCGCCTACGATGCGCTCGCGGGGGAGGATCTTGATCGCGACGTCGCGGTCGAGCCGTTCGTCGCGCGCGAGCCACACGGTGGCGAAGCCGCCAGTCCCGAGGCGGCGGCGGAGGCGGTAGCGCTCGAGGACGATCGGGCCGTCCGGTCGCATCCGCGCGGTCAGCGCGGTGTGGCCGCGCACCCCTGCCGGAATCTCATCACCCCCGCCACGCGCGGCCGGCGCGGCCCCGCCACCGGGCCGGCGCGTCCCCCCAACCCTAGTGTCCGCCCGCGATTCGGAGGGATCGTCCGTGTGCACGGGCATCTTTTCGCGACAACGGTCACCTTCCCCTTTGCCTGCAAATGTTCGGAAACGCCTTACCGCCGTTCGGGCGTTCATACTGAGGGCTTCCAGACTTTCGCAAGGAGCGAGCAGCGTGTCGTTCTTCGACGAGCCTGAGGAGACTCGTACCGCACAACGAGCGGCACCGCGGCGACGCCGGCCGACCGGAGGTGGTCGCCGACCGCCGGCCGCGGACCGCCAGGCATTCTTGGTCCGCCGGGTCGGGCTGGCGGCCGTGGTCATCATCGCGATCATCCTGATCGCGGTGCTCGTCAACAGCTGCGAGACCAGCGCCCGCAACAGCGCGCTGAAGGACTACAACAACAGCGTCGCTTCGTTGAACGCGCGCTCGGTCCAAACCGGCGGGAACTTCTTCAAAGTGCTCTCGGGCGGCACCAGCGACCCGACCAGCCTCCAGCAGGGGCTCGCGCAGGCCGCCGGTGACGCCAACACCGAACTGAGCGACGCCAAGGGCCTAAGCACGCCCGACGAGGTCAAGGGCGCGCAGCAGCACTTCGTCGATGCGCTCCAGATGCGCAAGGACGGCATGACGAACATCGCCAACGAGGTCCAGCCGGCGCTCCAGTCCCAGACCAGCCAAAACGCGGTCAACACGATCGCGGCCGAGATGGCTCGCTTCTACGCCTCCGATGTTCTCTACAAGGACTACACCGTCCCGCAGATCGTCGGCGCCTTACGCGCGGCCGGCATCACCGTCGGCGGCCTCGGCGGCCAGCAGCTCAACTCGAGCCAGTTCCTGCCCTCGATCCAGTGGCTGGACCCCACCCACGTCGCATCCGTGCTCCACGTCACGCTGCCCTCCTCGTCCACGACGCCCCAGAACATCGCGCCGGGCCTGCATGGACACATGATCAACACCGTCAGCGTCGGCGGTAGCCAGCTCCAGACGGGCTCCACGAACTCGATCCCGGCCAGCCCCGCGCCGACCTTCACGCTGAACTTCGCGAACACCGGCCAGAACACCGAGAACAACGTCAAATGCAAAGTGACGATCTCCGGCTCGAGCGTAAGCGGCCAGACGATCGTCCCCCAGACCACGGCAGGCGAGTCGACGAGCTGCCAGGTGACGCTGTCCTCCGCGCCCCCGAAGGGGTCCTTCCAGGTCACCGCCGAGATCGTGCCCGTCCCCGGCGAAAAGAACATCAAGAACAACTCCCTGACGTTCCCGGTCACGTTCCAGTGAGGTCTGGAGTGACCGTATGCTGTCCGCAGTGCACAACCTGACCAGCACGGCCGGGATCGTGGCGATGGCGGCCGGCGCCGCCGCGCTCGTGGCGCTCCTGTCATGCGCGATCCTCGGGGTCAAGCTCCGCCGCCTCCGAGCCGCCCAACGGGCCATCCTCGGCGGCCACGACCAAGACCTGGTGGCGCATGCCGCCTCGCTCCAGCAGCAGTTCGAGGCGCTGTACGACTATGTCCAGGAGGCCTCGGAGCGGATGGACGACCGGATGGCGACGGCCGAGCGCCGGATCGACCAGTCGGTCGCCTACCGGGCGCTGATCCGCTACGACGCTTACGGGGAGATGTCGGGCCGCCAGTCGACCTCGATCGCGCTGCTCGACGCCAACCGCTCGGGAGTGGTGCTGTCCTCGATCCACCACCGTGACCAGGCACGCCTGTACGCCAAGGAGGTGCGCGAGGGTAAGCCCGAGCTCGAGCTCTCGCCCGAGGAGGACGAGGCGATCCGCCGCGCGCTGGAGACGGACGTGCGACAGCGCTCCGGCTAGCCGCGTTCTCTTACGAGCGGATGCGCGCCGCGTACTTTGGTCCCGAGGGGACCTTCACCCAGGAGGCCCTGATCAGCGCCACGGCCGGGGAGCAGCTCGACCTGGTTCCGTACGCGACGATCCACGACACCGTGATGGCGGTCCACTTCGGCGCCGTCCAGCGGGCCCTGGTGCCGATCGAGAACTCGCTCGAGGGCTCTGTCAACGCCACGCTCGATGCGCTCGCGATGGAGACCGAGGACGTCGCGATCCTCGGAGAGGTCGTCCACCCGATCCGGCATTGCCTGATCGCGCGCACGCCGCTCGAGCTGGCGGAGATCGAGACGGTCGTGTCCCATCCGCAGGCGACCGCGCAGTGCGCGCGCTTCATCCGCACGCGCCTGCCCGGCGCGCAGGTCCTCGCCGGCAGCTCAACCGCCGAAGCCGTTCGAACCGTCGCCGAGCACGATGGCCCGTGGGCGGCGCTGGGCAACCGCCTCGCCGCCGAGCGCTACGGCTGCCAGGTGCTGCGGGCCGGCGTCGAGGACGTGGCCGACAACGAGACCCGGTTCGTGTGGCTCGGGCCTGTCGGCGCGCCGGCCGGTGGGCTGGGGGGGAGTGAATCACCGGATCCGCCGCTCGGCCCATGGAAGACCGCCGTGGTGTTCTGGGGCGTCGGCTCGGAGGCGCCCGGCTGGCTCGTCCACTGCCTGTCTGAGTTCGCCACCCGCGAGGTCAACCTCACCCGCATCGAGTCGCGGCCTCGCAAGCAGGGCCTGGGGCGGTACATGTTCTTCCTCGATCTCGAGGGTCGCGACATCGAGCCGCACGTCGCCGACGCCCTCGCCGGGCTCCGCGGCCACGTCGAGGTGCTGCGCGTGCTCGGGTCGTTTCCTGCGGCGATCGTATGAAGCCGGGGCGTCCCGCGGTCCTCGTACCGTACGCGCCCGCCACTCGCGTACAGTGCGGAAACCGCCACCGCCGACGGCCACGCGACCGCCCTCCGGGGACGTAACAAACCCTTATCAGCCCTGCCGAGCGTCTCGGTACACTCCGGCCAGCCCATGGCCACTTCAGTACCAGCGCCAGCGTGGTCCGCGTCGCCTTCAGAGCACCAGCGACGCGGACGTGAGGGTGGCCGGGTGCTCGTATTGAACGCGACGTATGAGCCGATCAACGTCTGCACCGTTCGGCGCGCGGTCGTTCTGCTCCTCAAGGACAAGGCCGAGGTGATCGAGCACGGCGACTGGGAGCTCCACTCGGCGACCTCGACGATGGCGCGACCCGTCGTGATCCGCCTCGTCACCTACGTGCGAATTCCGCGCGACACCCATCGCCGGAAGATCACCCGGCGCGCCGTGTTCGCCCGCGACAACTGGACCTGCCAGTACTGCGGCGCGCGCTCCAACCTCACCGTCGACCACGTGATCCCGCGGTCCAAGGGCGGCGGGTCGGGCTGGGACAACATCGTCGCCTCGTGCGCGCCGTGCAACCGGCGCAAGGGCGACTCGCTCCCGCGCCAGGTCGGCATGCACCTCCGCCGCCCCCCGAAGATGCCGAGCGCCACCGTGTTCATTCACGTCGCCAGCCCGACGATCCCCGTGGCCTGGCAGCAGTACCTGGCGGCCTAGGCGTCGCGCAGGTGTGGGCGCGGGCGCAGCGCTGGCCCGGGCGCGGGTGCAGCGCGGCCACGGGCGGTAGGCCTCGGTCCCGGACAGCCGAGGCACCTGCGTAGGCTGCCACGCGCACCCCCTTAAAAAGTGAAGGGCGCCGTCGACACGACGCCCTTCACAACACTGGCTGGCATCACCAACGCAAGCTAGGCACTGACCGGAGGGACCAATCCCGGCGCTCACGCTGACGGTGTCTCGGGGGGACTCCGCTAGGCGGGGTCAGCCTCCGGCTTAGCGGCCGGACACCTCCAGGGTCCCGCAAGAACTTTCAGACAGTCGGACCACCTCCTTTCTCTGGTGATGATCAGATTACCGAATGGCGCGGGCGATATCTGCTCGCGCCGAATCTCCGCCCCGAACTCCGCCCGGCGGGCCACGCCTCGCGCCACCGACATCAGACCGCTTCGGTCGCCTCGGCGCTCCGCGGAACGGGGCTCGAGACCTGCACGTTGTCCCGACCGGCGGCCTTCCCGAGGTAGAGCGCGCTGTCGGCCCGCCTGACGAGTTCGTCCATCTCGTCCTGGCGCCACTCGGCCACCCCGATCGTGATCGTCACCGTCAGGCCGTGTGACCGGGCCTCATCGGGCTGGTCCTGCGCGAGCGCTCGCCGCAGCCGCTCGGTCACACGGAGGGCGCCCTGCTCGTCGGTGCTCGGGAGCACCACCAGGAACTCCTCGCCGCCCCAGCGGCCGATCGCGTCCTCGGCACGGAGCGCCTTCTCGAGAACGCGCGCGGTGTGCTCGAGGACGGCATCGCCGCTGTGGTGGCCGAGGGTGTCGTTGATCGCCTTGAAGTGATCGATGTCCATGACCAACACCGATAGCGCCTGGCCGTGCCGGCGCGCGGCGCTGAGCGCGTCATGCAGGTACTGGTCGATCGCCCGGCGGTTGCGCAACCCGGTGAGCGGGTCGATCGAGGCCAGCCGCGCCAGCTCGGTGTTGAGCAGGGTCAGCTGCTCGCGCCGCCCCTGGAGCCGGGAGATGAGGATGATGATCGCGAGCCCGGCCACGGCGAGACCGGCGATCGCCAGCCACGCGAGCCACCGGCCAGCCCCGTTGAGGAACGTGAACAGCTGCGCCTCGGGATCCCTCAGCACGATCCGCCACGCAGTTCCCGCCACCGGAGCGGTGACGTAGTACTGCTTGCCCTGCGCGCTCTCGTACGAGCCGCTCGGAGCACGGCGGTCGGCGGCAAATAGTCCCGGGTCTGCCTCGGCGAGCGTGCTCGCCTGGGGTCCCCCGGACGAGACGCCCTTGAGCAGCGCTCCGTGCAGGTCGACGAGATACGCCTGCCAACCAGAGTTCGAGAGCACGGTTCCGAGGATCGCCGGCAGGACGCTCTCCGACATCGTGTACGCGCCGGCGAACACACGGCGACCCGCGGACGTCTGGTACGCCACTCCGAAGCTGAGAGTCGGCGATCCGTCGATATTGCCGATGGCGACGCCCGACGCATCCGGCGTCGACAACACGCCGGCGAGCTTCGCATAGCGGCTCGTGAGCATGCCGGCGAGCGATTTCGGCGCACCCGAGGTCGCCCGGATCACGCGCCCCCGCGCGTCGAGGACGACCCCGACCTGGAGCCCGAGCGCAGCCGAGTCGCGATCGACCGTGCCCTGGGTGACGGCCGGCGCGGCGAACCAGTTGAGCGCCTGAGCGCGCTGGCTGGCGAGCAGATCGTCCGCGTAGATCGAGACGAAGTTCGCGGCATACTGGACGCGCGTCTGCAACCGCGCCTCCATTCCCTTGCGGTTGTTCGCCTGGGAGCTCGCGAGCAGCCAGCATCCGGCAGCAATCAGCCCGAGCCAGGCGATCACGAGCACAACGGCCAGCCGGCGCTGACGCCGACGAGCGGCGCTTCGAACCGTGGATGGCTCGACCGTGCCGGCGCTGTGTGCCAGCGACCGCAGCTTTGGCCGGCCAGATCCCATTTGACCGCTTATCGGTCGGTTTCAGGCGGCGCTTGAGGAATCTGGGCCCCGCGCCGGGGGCTCTTCTACTCCTCTTCGACCGCGGGGTCGCCGCCGTCGAGATCGTCGTCGCCAACGTCGTCGGCGATCTCGTCACCGTCGAGGTGCGACTCCGCCGAGATGTCCGCTTCGCCGGTCCCGAGTGCCTCCGGCGAGGCCTCAGCGTCCGCGGCGAAGTCCTCGGCGACCTGAGCGGCCGTGGACGCCTCGGACTCGACCACGAGCGCCACCGCGCTCACCTGATCGTCGTCGCGGATGTTCATCACGCGCACGCCCTGAGAGGCGCGTCCGTAACGGTTGATCCCGCGCACCGACGTCCGCTGGACCATCCCGTTCTGGGAGATGAACACAAGCTCCTGATGCTCGCGCACGACGAGCGCACCGGCGAGCGCTCCCTTGTTCTCCGTGAGCGTGATCGTCTTGACGCCCATCGTGCCGCGGCCCTTGACCGGGTAGTCGGGGATCGGCGTGCGTTTGCCGTAGCCGTTCTCGGTGACCACGAGGAGCTCCTGGTCGTCACGCGCCACGTCCATCGCGAGCACGGCGTTGCCCTTCTGCGAGACGTTCATCCCGCGGACGCCACTCGTGTCGCGGCCCATCGCCCGGACCTGGCCCTCGCCGAACCGGGCCGCCTGCCCCGACCGGGAGACCATGATGATGTCGTCGTTCCCGGAGGTTCGCCGGACGGCGATCAGCTCGTCGTCGTCGCGGATGTTGATCGCGATGATCCCGTCGGCCTTGATCGGCGTGTTGTAGGCGCCGAACTCGGTCTTCTTGACCATCCCCTTGCGGGTGGCGAACACGAGGTACCTGCCCTCGCCGAAGTCCCGGGTGGCGAGCACGGACTGCACCCGCTCCCCCTCACGCAGCGGCAGCAGGTTGACGAGCGCGCGCCCGCGCGACGTGCGCGAGGCCTCAGGCAGCTCGTACACCTTGAGGCGGTACACCTTGCCGCGGTTCGTGAAGAACAGCAGGTAGTCATGGGTGGAGGAGACGAACAGATGCTCGATGTAGTCGTCCTCCTTCATCTCCATGCCGGTCACACCGACACCGCCGCGTCGCTGCTGGCGGTAGGTCGACAGCGGTAGCGACTTGATGTAGCCCGAGTGCGTGATCGAGATCACCATCTGCTGATCGGCGATCAGGTCCTCGATATCGATCTCACCCTCGGCATGGACGATCTCGGTCCGTCGGTCATCGCCGTACGTCTCGGCGATCTCGGACAGCTCCTCCTTGATCAGCCCCATGACCCGGCTCTCGTCGCCGAGGATCTCGCGAAGCTCCTTGATCCGCTCGATGAGGTCGGCGTGCTCCTGCTTGATCTTGTCGGCCTCGAGCGCGGTCAACCGGCTCAGCGTCAGCTGGAGAATGGCCTGGGCCTGCACCACGGTCAGCTCGAACCGCTCGACCAGGCCGTTACGCGCGATCTCGGGCGTCTGCGATCCGCGGATCAGCGCGATCACTTCGTCCAGGTTGGCGAGCGCGATCAGCAGGCCCTCCAACACATGGGCGCGCTCCTCCGCCCGGCGCAGCTCGTACTTCGTGCGGCGGACGATGACCTCGCGCTGGTGGTCGACGTAGTGGCCGATCACCTCGCGCAGCGAGAGCGTGCGCGGTACGTTGTCGACGAGTGCGACCATGTTCACGCCGAACGTCTGCTGCATCGGCGTGTGCTTGAACAGCTTGTTGAGCACCACCTTGGGGATCGCGTCGCGCTTGAGCTCGATCACGATCCGCATCCCGTTGCGGTCCGACTCGTCCCGGATGTCGCTGATCTCGGAGACTTTCTTCTCGTGGACGAGCGTGGCGATCTTCTCGATCACCCCGCCGTCCCCGCCCTTGCGCACCAGGAAAGGCAGCTCGGTGACGATGATCGCCTCCTTGCCCTGCCCGATGGGCTCGATGTGCGCCTTGGCCTGCACGCGGATCCGGCCGCGTCCGGTGGCGTAGGCGTCGCGGATCCCCTCCCGTCCGAGGATCGTCCCGGCGGTCGGGAAGTCGGGCCCCTTGATGTGCTTCATCAGGCCCTCGACGTCGATGTCGGGGTCGTCGACGTAGGCGAGCGTCGCCGCCACCACCTCGCGCAGGTTGTGCGGGGGGATGTTGGTCGCCATGCCGACGGCGATCCCGGAGCCTCCGTTGACGAGCAGGTTCGGGAACCGCGACGGCATCACCAGCGGCTCCTGCTTGGAGCCGTCGAAGTTTGGTGCGAAGTCGACCGTCTCCTGGTCGATGTCGCGCAGCATCTCGGTGGCCAGCGCGTCGAGCCGGGCCTCGGTGTAGCGCATCGCCGCGGCGCCCCAGCCGTCGATGTTCCCAAAGTTCCCGTGCCCGTCGATGAGCGGGTAGCGCATCGAGAAGTCCTGCGCCATCCGCGCGAGCGTGTCGTAGATGGCCGAGTCCCCGTGAGGGTGGTACTTGCCCATCACCTCGCCGACGATCGTCGCGCACTTAACGTGCCGGCGCGGCGGCCGCAGGCCGAGCTCGTTCATCGCGTAGAGGATCCGGCGGTGGACCGGCTTGAGGCCGTCGCGCACGTCGGGCAGCGCACGCCCGACGATCACCGACATCGCGTAGTCGAGATACGCCGAGCGCATCTCCTCCTCGAGCCCGCGCGGCTCGATGTTGCCGCCGCCGATGGTGTCAATCGATGCCATTAGTCAGTCCTCCTACGTGTCCAGCGTCGCGAGCCGCGCGTTCTCCTCGATGAACGCCCGTCGCGGCTCGACCTGGTCGCCCATCAGCATCGAGAACACCATGTCAGCCGACGCCGCGTCCTCCATCGTGACCTGCACCAGCGTCCGCGTGGCCGGGTCCATGGTCGTCTCGCGCAGCTCGTGCGCGTCCATCTCACCGAGGCCCTTGAAGCGGTAGTACTCGATCCCGCGCTGGGCGATCGACAGCACGGCCTCGCGCAGCTCGTCGAACGTCGGCGCGTCCTTGCTGTTCTCACCCAGGGAGACGTGGAACGGCGGCGTTCCCACTAGCTCGACCAGCTCCTTATGGACGCCGGCCAACTGGTGATACTCCTCGGCGTCGAGCGTCGCGCGTGGAACCATGTGCGTGGTGGCAAGCCCGGTCTTCGCCTCGACCGTGCGGATCATCACCTCATGGTCGTTCTCGGAGAGCAGCTCGAGTCGGTAGGCGTCGCCGTTCTGACCGTCGTTGGCGACGTGCCGCAGGAGCGCGTCGACATCCGACACCTGCTCCTCGAGCAGCCTCGCCTGCTGGAGGAAGCTGATCACGCCGTGCCCATGCGCCGCCCGGAGCGCCGAGGCCCAACCGTCGTACTGCTTGAGCAGCCGGTTGAAGCGCTTCCAGCGTGTGTCGGTCAGCTTGAGCTGGTTGTTGTGGCGGTCGAAGATCTCGATCTTCTCGAACTTGTCGCCGAGCAGGATGTCCTCGAGCTCGGACTCACGCTCGATATAGCGGTGCTTCTGACCCCTGGTCAGCCGATAGAGCGGCGGCTTGGCGATGTACACGAAGCCGGCCTCAATCAGCGGCTGCATCTCACGGAACAGCAGCGTCAGCGCGAGCGTGCGGATGTGGGCGCCGTCGACATCGGCGTCGGTGAGCAGCACGATCTTGTGGTAGCGCGCCTTGGCGATGTCGAACTCGTCGCGCACGCCGGTGCCGATCGCCGTGATCAGTGCCTGAACCTCGGTGTTTGCCAGCACCTTGTCGATGCGGCTCTTCTCGACGTTCAGGATCTTCCCCCGCAGCGGCAGGATCGCCTGGGTGCTGCGGTCGCGAGCGCTTACCGCCGAGCCGCCGGCCGAGTCGCCCTCGACCACGAACAGTTCGGCGAGCGACGGGTCCTTGACCGAGCAGTCGGCGAGCTTGCCGGGAAGCGCCGAGTTCTCGAGCGCGGACTTGCGTCGGGTGAGATCACGCGCCTTGCGCGCGGCGGCGCGCGCCCGGGCCGCGTCGACGCTCTTCCGGATTACCCGCCGGGCGTCCTGCGGGTTCTCCTCCAGAAACTCGGACAGCCGCGCATACACGACGGACCGCACGAAGCCGTCCATGCCCGGGTTTCCGAGCTTGGTCTTCGTCTGGCCCTCGAACTGCGGGTCGGTCAACTTCGCCGAGATCACCGCGGTAAGGCCCTCGCGGACGTCCTCTCCGGTCAGCGCGTCGTCCTTGTCCTTGAGTTCCCCCTTATCGCGCGCGTACCGATTGAGAGCGCTGGTCAGCGCCGAGCGGAAGCCGCTCAGGTGCGAGCCGCCCTCGATCGTGTTGATGTTGTTCGCGAACGAGAACACCGACTCCTGATAGGAGGAGTTCCACTGCATGGCAACCTCGATGGCGCCCTCGTCGCTGTCGCCCTCAAACGAGATCACGTTGTTGGTGATCGGCTCCTTGTTGCGGTTGAGGTACTTGACGAAGTCGACGATCCCGCCCTCGTAGTGGAACTCGGCCCTGTGGCCCTCGCCGCGCTTGTCGATAAGCGTGATCCGCAGGCCGCGGGTCAGGAAGGCGGTGTCGCGCATGCGCTCCTCGAGCGTGTTGAAGTTGAAGTCGAGCGTCTCGAACACGTCGGCATCCGGCAGGAACGTGATCGTCGTTCCGGTCTCCTTGGTCGGCTCGCCCTTCTCGAGGTCGCCGAGCGGCTTGCCTCGCTCGAACGACTGAGTCCATACGAACCCGTCGCGGCGAACCTCGACGTCGAGGCGCTCGGACAGCGCGTTCACGACCGACACCCCGACGCCGTGCAGGCCGCCCGAGACCTTGTAGCCGCGGCCGTCGCCGAACTTGCCGCCGGCGTGCAGGACGGTCAGGACAACCTCGACGGCGGGGCGCTGCTCCTTCTCCATGATCGCCACCGGGATGCCGGCGCCGTTGTCGCGCACGGTGACCGAGTTATCGGGGTGGATCGTGATGTCGACGCGGTCGGCGCGGCCGGCCAGGGCCTCGTCGACGGAGTTGTCGACCACCTCGTAGACGAGATGGTGAAGGCCCCGCTCGCCGGTCGAGCCGATGTACATGCCGGGTCGCCGGCGGACGGCCTCGAGTCCCTCCAGGACGGTGATGTCCTGAGCGTCGTAACTACCTTGATTGTTCGGGCGCGCAGTCGCGCCATCGTCTATCGCCACGATCCTCCGATGACATCGAGACGCCCCGGTCCCACGCGACCTGGCGCGCGCTCCGGGGGCGTCGAGGAATGTACACATAACTTTAGCACAGCGAGGGGCGGAAACCGGCCCCGGGCTCCAGGCGTTTTCCCTGCAAACATCGCAAAACGGAAGAGTTTCGTAAGGGGCCCGAGAGGTTCACCTTGAGCCGTCTTTTAGAGGTCCTGGGCGAGGCGCGTAACCCGTGGCGACGAGGGGACTGGACCTGGCTCTTCTACTCGCGATGCTCAACTTTTGAGCGCGTACGCCGATGCTTACGCGAAGGGCTGCCGGCAACCCAGACGTCGGCGCACCAGGATGAGAGCGCAGACCGCCCCCGAACTCCAGCCCAAGCCGTCTTCTCGCCTCTCCGGGGCGCTCCGGCGTGCCCGAAACGTGCACCCGGTCTGGGGCCTGAATGTCATCCTGATCGCCACCGCGGCGGCCCTGTACGCGGGTCCGGTGCACGGGCTACAGCCGCTCGCGGAGCCGCACCTGAGCTGGTGGACGATCGCGATCGCGTTCGCGATCGCCGAGCGCTGCGTCGTCCATCTTCACTTCCGGCAGGGAGCGCACTCCTTCTCGCTCGGCGACATCCCGCTCGTCTTCGGCTTGATCTTCTGCAGCGCGGACGCGTTCATGATCGGCAGCCTGCTCGGGATCGCGCTCGTGATGCTGTTCGACCGGCGGCTCCCGCCCGTCAAGTTCGTTTTCAACATCTCGCAGCTGGCCGTACACGCATGCGTCGCGATCCTCGTCATCCACGCGCTGGCGCCGGCGTCCGACCATGTCGGACAGCGCACCTGGGTCGCAGCGCTGATCGCCACGCAGGCGTCTGGGTTTCTCACCGTCGTGCTGATCGCGAGCGCGATCTCGCTGTCGGAGGGCATCGTGAAGCTCCGCACGATCGTCCACATGCTCTCGATGGACCTGGTGGTGACGCTCAGCAACGCCAGCCTCGGGCTGTGCGGAGCGGTAATCGCGTCCTCGGACGCCCGAGCGCTGCCGCTGCTGGCGATCCCGTCGCTCACGCTGTTCGCTGCCTACCGCGCGTACCTGTCTGAGCGCGAGCGCCACAAGCGGCTCGAGTTCCTGTACGAGGCCAACCGTACGCTCGCGCGCTCGCGTGAGATCGCCGACGCGCTGGAGGGACTGCTGGTGCGCTCGCTCGAGGCGTTTCGCGCCGAGCTCGCCGAGATCATCCTGTTCGGCTCTGAGGAGAACCAGTCGCTACGGACGCTGGTCGGTCCGGGGAGCTACCGCGAGCTGATGGAGTCAGTCGACTCCGACGTATCCGACGCAATGCGCGAGCTGCTCGAGCGCAACCCTGCCGGAGCGATCACGCTCGACTCTCCGTTCGGCGGCGCCCGCCTGCAGCGCTACCTCGAGGCTCGTGGCGTTACCCACGCGATGGTGGCTCCCCTGCCGGGCGAGGAGCGCGTGATCGGGGCGATCATGCTCGCCAACCGCTTCGGCGTCGTCCGGTCGTTCGACCACGAGGACCTCCGCCTGCTGGACACGCTCGCCGGCAACGCCAGCGTCGCGCTCCAGTACGACCGCCTCGAACAGGCGGTCAATCAGCTGTCGGTGCTCCAGGAGCAGCTCCACCACCAGGCCTACCACGACCCGCTCACGAACCTGGCCAACCGGTCGCTGTTCACCGACAAGGTCAAGGCGGCGATCGCGGACCGGCGCGGGGAGCTCGCTGTGCTTTTCATCGACCTCGACGACTTCAAGACGGTCAACGACAGCCTCGGCCACTCGGCCGGCGACGAGCTCCTGGTGTCGGTCGCCTCGCGCCTGCGCGCGAGCCTGCGTCCCGAAGATCTGGTGGCGCGTCTCGGCGGCGACGAGTTCGCGGTGATGGTCGAGGACGGTGACGATGCCGAGGCCGCGGCGGTCAAGGTCGCGCGGCGGATCATGGAGGCGTTCGTGCTCCCGGTCGGCGTCGGCTCGGAGAGCGTGTCGGTGTACCTTAGCGTCGGGATCGCCACCAGCCACGGCCGCGCCGGCTCGGCCGAGGAGCTGATCCGCGACGCCGACGTCGCCATGTACAAGGCCAAGACGTCCGGGAAGGGTCACTTCGAGGTGTTCCAACCGAGCATGGGCGAGGCGGTGCTCGAGCGGCACGGCCTCAAGGAGGAGCTGCGCCTCGCGATCGAGCGCCAGCAGCTGACGCTGTATTTCCAGCCGATCGTCGATCTCGACACCGGCACGCTCGTCGCGGAGGAGGCCCTCGTGCGCTGGGAGCATCCGCGGCGCGGGCTCGTCGGGCCGTCGGAGTTCGTCCCCCTCGCCGAGGAGACCGGCCTGATCCTTTCGCTCGGCCAGTACGTGCTCGAGGAGGCCTGTCAGCAGGCCCGCCGGTGGCAGGCGCGCGCCGACGGCGACCCAACCGGGGGTAGCCAGGTCGCGGTGCACGTGAACCTGTCGGCGGTAGAGCTACGCGACCCCGAACTCGTCGAACGGGTCCGCGCGACCCTCTCGGACGCGGGCGTCAATCCTCTGAGCCTCGTGTTCGAGATCACCGAGAGCGTCCTGCTCGACGACTCCGAGCGAGTCAAGGCGGCGATCGCCGAGCTTCGCGCGCTGGGGGTCCGGTTCGCGCTCGACGACTTCGGCACCGGTTACTCGTCTCTGAGCTACCTCCACACGCTGCCGTTCGATCTGCTGAAGATCGCCAAGTCATTCGTCGACGGCCTCGCCCGCGGGGGGCGCGAGGCATCGTTCGTCCGGATGATCATCGAGCTCGCACGCACGTTGGGCGTCGGAGTTATCGCCGAGGGCATCGAGACGCAGGAGCAGGCCGACGCCCTCGTCGGGCTCGAGTGTGACTATGGCCAGGGTTTCCACCTCGGCCGCCCCGAGCCGGTGAAGCCGACGCTCGAGCTCCGCCCGGCCGCCTGAAGCTCACCAAACCTCATACATCTGTCCAAACCTCTCAGGTCGTCGCACATGCCGGCCGATGACCTCCACACGAAGGACTGACTCAGGGCAAACCCGTCGCGAGGCGGGGGCGCAAAGCCAGGGGTCTCGCACGCCAGCGAGATCGCCCAGCCGCCAGTTCACAAGAAAATAAGACTGACTCAGGGCAAACCCGTCGCGAGGCGGGGGCGCAAAGCCAGGGGTCTCGAATGACTCGAGACGGCCCAGCCGCCAGTTGAACGTACTGGTTACAGCTTTGCAACACGGAGGTTGCCCTGAGATGACTCGTTCTGTCCAAATCGTTGAGCGGATGCGGTGGATGTCCGCGCTCGCCGGCGCGACTATGGTCGCGATCGCGCTCGCCATCGCGCTCGGCGCGACGAGCGGGCAGATCCGGCTCGTGCCGAACTCCTCCACCGGCGCCGCGCATGCCGGCGGCTCGTCCGCGCCGCTCGATCCGCGCATCGCCACGCTCGCCGCTCATACCCCGGATACGCCGGTGCAGGCGATCGTCCAGTTCAACGCCCCGGTCAGCCCTGCGAAGGCCGACTCCGACGCCGCTGGTGTCCACGGACGTGTAATTGGCAACCTGCCGATCATTCACGGACTCGCGCTGTCACTTACCGCCGCTCAGGCGCGCGCGCTGGCCACTAACCCTGACGTGCACGCGGTGTCACTCAACACCACTGTCAACACGGAGAGCCTTCCGTTCCACATGATTCCCGGACAGGCACTCTCGGCGGCGCAGCTCCAGACGACTTATGACCAGACGCTCGGCGTGCTCCCGCTTTGGAAGTTCGGTGTCACGGGCACCGGCGTGGGCGTGGCCGTCGTCGACACCGGCGTGGACGGCGCGCTTCCGGACTTCGCCACCAGGAACCACAGTAGCTCGCGGGTCGTTGCGAGCGCTGTGGCGAATGCTGATGCCACCACCGCGACTGACAGTTACGGTCACGGAACGGATGTGGCTGGGATCATCGCCGGCAACGGCGACAATCGCGGCCAGCGGGATCCGCTCGACGGGCGCTACGTCGGCGTTGCGCCGAATGCCAACCTGATCTCGATCAAGGTCTCCGATGAGACGGGTAAGGCAAGCGTCCTCGACGTGATCTACGGACTGCAGTTCGCGGTGGAGCATCAGTCAGAGTTCAACATCCGCGTCATCAATCTGTCACTCGATTCGACGACGCCCCAGTCCTACAAGACCGACCCGCTCGACGCGGCCGTCGAGTCTGCTTGGATGCACGGCATCGTCGTGGTCGCGGCGGCCGGCAATCTCGGGAACGCCTCGAACGCGGTGCAGTTTGCACCGGCCAACGATCCCTATGTGATCACGGTCGGCGGCCTCGATGAGAACGGCAGCGCGAATCCGAGCGGCGACACAATCGCCACCTGGTCGAGCCGGGGCACGACTCAGGACGGCATCCAGAAGCCGGACGTGTACGCGCCCGGCGCGCACATCGTCTCGGTGCTCGCGCCAAACAGCGTGTTCGCGACCAGCTGCCCGAGCTGCGTCGTCGGCGACGGTCAGTACATCCAGACAAGCGGAACGTCTATGGCGGCGCCGGCGATCTCGGGGCTCGTGGCCGACCTGCTCGAGATTCACCCGAACTGGACGCCGGATCAGGTGAAGGGCGACCTGACGAGCTCGACGGTGACGGAGAACAACTCCTTCCAGGAGCCGAACGCCGTCAAGGCCGCGCTGCTGTGGAACCCGCCGGCGGCAGATCAGGGACTGACTCCGAGCAGCCTGATCAACACCGCGACGGGAAACATCAACTACAACCTCTCGAGCTGGAGCCTTTCGAGCTGGAGCCGGGCCAAGGGCCCGCTGCGCGCAGGCTTCGCGCTCTCGAGTTGGAGCTGCAACGACTGCACGGCGAGCGGCGGCGCGGGCGCGAGCCCGAGCCTCGGCAGCTGGAGCCTCGGTTCCTGGTCGATGGTCGAGCCACTCGGCTAACGGAGATGGGGGCCCTAGGGCTGGTTGGGGGCTGAGCTCAGGTCGTGGGGGGCTGGGCAAGGGCCAATGGGGGCCGAATCAGGGGCCGGTGGGGGCGAACACCACTGGTGGGGCTGAGTCAGGGCCGGTGGGGCTGACAAGGCCGGCGGCGGGAACGGATTCCGTCGCCGGCCTTTCAGGTTTCGCGTGGTCAGACTCGCGGGAGCGCGACGCAGCGAAGCCGGGATACCCGCCCGCTCCGCAACGCCGAGTTGAGCCGATCGAGGATCGCCGGAGCCATCAGGTCGAGCTCTTGGGCCCAGACCGATGCCGAGCACGACACCGTGACCACGCCGCCGCGCTCTCCGGTTGGCTGTGCTTCACCGGCGATGGCCATGCCGACGGCGCCCTCCCAGGCGCGCTGTACTTCCGCGAGCAGGCTGTCGGGCTCGAGCTCGTCGCGAATCTCGTCGAGGGCGGACGACAGCGAGCGGGGACTGCGGCGGTAGGAAGTCACTTCGCGGCCGCCAGCAGCCGTCCGTCCGCTACCGCGAGGTGAGTCACGTCGTCGTCGGTCGACCCAGGCACGTGCTCGAGGTCGGTCGCGGTGATCACCGACTGCCCCGCGGTGGAGCGGAGCAGATCGACGAGCGACTGGCGCCGGTCGCGATCGAGTTCGCTCATCACGTCGTCGAGCAGCATCAAGGGCGGGGCCGGTCGATGCTCGGAGATCACCTCACGCTCCGCGAGCAGCAGCCCGAGCAGGGCCAGCCGTTGCTGGCCCTGGGAGCCGTACGCGCGCAGGTCGTGGCCGCCGTGCTCCGTGGCGAGGTCGTCTCGGTGCGGCCCATGGCCGGTGAAGCCTCGCTCGAGGTCGCCATCGATGCGCTCGGCAAGCTCGGCGGTGAGCTGAGCCGGGTCGGAGGCACGCGAGCGCGGGCGGTAGGAGACCCGCGGCTCCTCGCGGAGGCCCAAGGCCGCGCCGAGCCGCCCGAACGGCTCCGCAAGCAGGTCGGCGGCTCGCCGGCGATCGGCCATCAGGGCGATTCCGTGGCGGGCGAGCTGTGCATCCCAGCTCTCCAGGGAGGCGCGAGAGCCGCGGCCCGACCGGATACGCGCGATCAGCGCGTTCCGTTGGGCCAGAGCCTGCGAGTAAAGCCGGCGTGTCTCGGCGCGAGCCGGCCAGAGAGCCGAGACGAACTGGTCCAGGTGGGCGCGGCGCAACGCCGGCGCTCCCTTGATGAGCTCGAGTCGGTCGGGCAGGAACACGCTGACGAGGGGGCGAGTTTCGACGTCCAGCATCCGCTCCACGGTTGCGCCGTCGACTCGCATCAGCTTGGGCCGGCCGGGCTCGAACCCAATCGACAGTTCGTGCAGGCCATCGTCGCCCTCACAGGTAAGCACCGCGCGGGCGGCGCCGGCGCCAAAGCTCACCACCTCGCGCTCGTTGCTCGTCCGGCACGAGCGGCCGGTGCACGCGAAGTACAGCCCCTCCAGCAGGTTGGTCTTGCCGGCCCCGTTTGGACCCGTCACGACCGTCAGCCCTTCTCCGAGCTCGACGCGGGCGTCGTGGTAGCTCCGGAAGTCGCGCAGGCTCAGACTGAGGACCTGCACGGGCGATTCCTAGACGTTCAGCCTGATCGGCATGATCAGGTAGCGGAACCGGCTCTCGTCTCCGGACTCGATCAATCCCGGCCGGAGCGGACTGATGAGCTTCACGACGACGTCCCCATCCTCGATCGCCTCGAGTCCGGCGCGCAGGAACTCGGGGTTGAAGCCGATCTCGAGAGGCTCGCCCTGGAAGGGCACCGGCAGCGACTCCTGAGCCTCGCCGATGTCGGGCGTCTGTGCGGAGATCGTGAGCTCTCCGGGGGCGAACGACAGCCGCAGGGGCGCGTTCTTCTGCGCCAGCAGGCTGATCCGGCGAACGACCTCGGTCAGCTCGACGCCGGACACGCGCAGCTCGTGCTCGAACGTCTCCGGCAGGAGCTGGCGGTAGTTCGGAAACTGCCCGTCGATCAGCCGGGACGACAGCACGATCCCATCGAGCTCGAACAGCACCTGGTTCTGGCGCACGCTGATGCGGAGCTGCTCATCCTCGACGTGACCGGCAACGCGGGCGAGCTCCTGCAAAGCACGCGCCGGCACGTTGACCTCGAACCCCGAGGGCAGCGCGTCCCCGAGCGTCGTCTCCTTGACACTCAGCCGGTACGAGTCGGTGGCGACCATTCTGAGCTCACGATCCGACGCCGACACGAGGATGCCGGTCAGCACCGGCCGCGTCTCGTCACGCGAGGCCGAGCTCGCCACCTTGAGCGCGGTCGAGACAAACGCCTCGACCGGGAGCGACACTGCCGAGTCCGGATCGGGCTCCGGGAAGGGCGGGAAGTCTTCGGCTCTGAGCGTGCGGATGTGGAACGTGGCGTTCCCGGAGACAAGCTCGACGTCCTGCTGAGATCCGCGTAGCTCGAGGGATACGGCGTCGGCCGGCAGGAGCCGGACCACGTCCAGGATGAGGCGCGCCGGAAGGACGACGACGCCCTCGCGGACGACCTCGGCTTCGAGTGGGACTCGAAGGCCAACGTCCATGTCGGTGGCTTGGAGCTCGACTCCTCCCGACTTGGCCGCGAGTTGGACTCCCGACAGGGCCTGGATCGCGCTGCGCGTCGAGGCGACTCTGCTCACGGTTTGAAGTTGTCGAAGCAGCGCCTCGCGATCGCAGGAGATCTTCACGATGAATACCTCAAATGGGGTGTAGGAGTCATAGGGGTCTGGTTGATGTTGATAACCGCGTGATTGGCCGCAGAAAGCGGGAAAACTGGCGTTCGCGAGGAACAGGCAAGTTTGTCAAGAGCGTCGGTCGGTACGGGCGCGATCGATGATGTTCGTGAGCTCCTCGATCTCGTGCACAGCTTGTTGATCGCGGTCCATTCGCTCGTTGACGCGCTTGCAGGCGTGGAGGACGGTCGCATGATTGCGCCCGCCGAAGGCGTCGCCGATCGCATGTAGGGACGCGTCTGTGAGCGCGCGGGCGAGGTGGATTGCCACCTGGCGCGGCCACGTCACGTTGGCGGCACGGCTCGAGGAGGTGAGCTGGGCCGGCGCGAGGGCGTAGTAGGAGGCGACCGTGTGCTGAATCTCGTCGACGGAGGTTTTCGACGGCGTGTGCGTTGGCCGGGGATGGATCTCGTCGAGGACGGTTTCCGCGAGGCTCGCGTCGATGGGAAGTTGCGTCAGCGAGTGGTAGGCAACGATCCGGATCAGGGCTCCCTCGAGCACTCGGACGTTGTCCGTGATTCGGTCGGCGATCATCTCGAGCACGGTTTCGTCGGTCACCGGGATCCGGTCGAGCAAGGCGCGCTTGCGGAGGATCGTGACGCGGGTGGCGTGGTCAGGCGGCTTGATCGTGGCGACGAGCCCCGACTCGAACCGCTCGCGCAGGCGCTCCTCGACCGATCCGAGCTGGCGCGGAAGGCGGTCACATGTGAGCACGAGCTGTCGCCCGGTTTCGTACAGCGCGTTGAAGGTGTGGAAGAACTCCTCCTCGGTCTTCGCCTTGCTCGCGAGGAACTGGACGTCGTCGATCAACAGGACGTCGGCATCGCGGTAGGCCTGCTTGAAAGCGCCGAGCGAGCGCGCGCCGAGGGCCCTGATGAAGTGGTTGGTGAACGCCTCGACGGTCGTGTAGCGGACGACCGCGCCGCCGCCGAACGAGAGAACATAATTCCCGATGGCGTGGAGGAGATGAGTCTTGCCGAGGCCGGGCGGCGCGTGCAAGAACAGCGGGTTGTACGCCTGTCCGGGAAGTTCGGCCACTGCGAGTGACGCGGCGTGTGCCAGGCGGTTGCCGTCGCCGATCACGAACTGCTCGAAGCTGTAGCGCGGGTTCAGAGCGCCGGCCCCGAGGTCCAGCCCGCCTTCGGTCTGTTTTCTGGGGTGATGGGGACGATCGGCGTCGCGGCAGACGAGCTCGAGCTTGATGTCAGGCCCGAACGCCGTTCGCGCGCAGCGCTCGAGAATCCGCCCGAAGCGTTTGGCCACCCAGTCGTACGTGGCGGTGGGAGCGTCGACGAGGACTTCTCGCTCGTGGACGGAGTTGAGCTCGAGCGACGCCAGCCAGATCTCGTAGGTGGAGTCACCGACGATCCGCCGGAGCTCCGCGCGGAGCTCACGCCAGGCAACGGTGGGCTCGAGGTGCGCGGACAGCGACAAGCAACCCCTTGCGGGACGGTGGCGACGTCAATAAAAAAGGGGGCGCCTGGAGAACGCCCGGGGCGGCGAATATATCAGCGGTGAGGTGCCGCGATCGCCGGTCGCCGGGCCCTTGACGCAAAGCGCGGGAAAAAGCGCCGAGGCCTGTTTTTGCCCGGCTCGGGCCGGTCTGGTGACGATCCGAATCTGCAGGAATCTTCGCTGCGTATACTGGCCTCAGTCCCGCTCCCGGGCTCGTGAGCCAATGAAACGCACCTACCAGCCGAAGAAGCGCAAACGCGCCCGCACACATGGATTCCGCGCCCGCATGCGGACGCGCGCGGGACGCCTCACGCTGAAGCGACGGCGCGACAAAGGCCGCAAGCGCCTGACGGTCTGATGGTCGGCCTGCCGGACGCCCGTCCGAAGGCCGGGCGGATGAGGCTTTCGCGCAGCGCCGACTTCGACCGCGTATTCCGCCAGGGCCGGTCCCACGCCGGGCGCGAGCTCGTCCTGTACGTGTTCCCGCGGGGCGAGGGCGCCGAGGCCAGGGTCGGGCTGTCCGTCTCGCGGAAGGTCGGGGGCGCGGTCGAGCGCAATCGAGTCAAGCGCCTGCTCCGCGAGGCCTTCGCGATCGAGGGCGAGCGACTCCCGGCCGGAACCGACGCGGTCGTCGTCGCCAGGCACGAAGCCAACGCTCTGGCTGAACGTGAGGGTTTGGCCGGGATCCGCCGTGCGCTCGGAGAATTGCTCGCGCGCGTGGAGTCCGGGGCGTGAACGCGCTCAGATCACTCGCCGTCCTGCCCATCAGGCTCTATCAGCGGCTGATTTCGCCGGCGTTCGGACAACGGTGCCGCTACTACCCTTCTTGCTCGGAATACGCCGCGCAGGCGATTCGTCGATTCGGCATACTGCGAGGGCTTGTCCTGGCCGGATGGCGGCTGCTCAGATGCAACCCCTGGAGCCACGGGGGATTCGATCCCGTCGAGGACCAGCGGCTGTTCAAGCCTCGAGCGGCGGCGCCGACCGTCTGACCCATGTTTGTCGTAGCGAACATCTTCCAGCCGTTGATCGACGTCTTCGAGTCGATCCTCTTGTTCTTCCACAACCACGTGGGGCTCTCGTGGGGCTTCTCGATCATTGCGCTGACGATCCTGATGCGGGCGATCCTGCTCCCGCTGACCGTCAAGCAGTTCCACTCGATGCAGAAGCTCCAGCGCATGCAGCCGCAGATGAAGGAGATTCAGGCCAAGTACAAGGATGACAAGCAGCGCCAGCAGCAGGAGATCATGAAGTTCTACAAGGAGAACGAGATCAATCCGCTCGGCTCCTGCCTCCCGCTCGTCGCGCAGCTCCCGGTCTTCATCTCGCTCTTCTACATGCTTCGCCAGGACCTGCGGAAGAACATCTGCCCGCAGACCCAGCTGCACCACCAGGTCCAGTACGCGGCAGCCCACCACATCACCGTCGCGCAGGCCGCCGGGCAGACAGTCCCGTGCGGCCCCAACAACGGGGCGGGCTTCCTCTTCATCCCCGACTTGACCAACAAGGCGACGGGTTGGGTCCTGATCGTCCTGCTGCTCCTCTACGTCGGGACGCAGCTCGCCTCGAGCCTGATGATGTCGAGCCCGATGATGGACAAGCAGCAGCGCAACCTGATGCTGCTGCTCCCGCTCGTGTTCGTCGTCATCGTGATCAACTTCCCGGCGGGCCTGATCGTCTACTGGATCACCACCAACGCCTGGACGATGGGTCAGCAGTACACGGTGCGAAAACTGATCGGCACCCCAACGCCGCCGGCGCCAACAGCAGGGGCTGGGCCACCCGGCGATGGAGGAGGCGGCCGCGGTGGCGGCCGTGGAGATACAGGCGGCGGCGGGCCGCCACCGCCGGACAACGGCGGTCCGAACGGCGCTCCCGACGGAGGGGGCGGCGGAGGCCTCTCCGGACTCATCCGCGGCCGGCCCAAGCGCGACGCCGAGCCCGTGGCGACGGGTGGCGGGAGCCGCAAGCCCGCCGGCGCGCCACCGCCCCCACCCCGCAAGAAGAAGAAGCGCTCAGGGCGCAGGAGATAAATCGTGGCCACTGACATCGGCACGGCCGGATCCCGCGTGCAGGACTTGCTCGAGCACATCGTCGACGGCGTCGGGATCGACGCCAGCGTCCACGTCGAGGAGGACGCCGACGAGATCCGGGCCGACCTCGAAGGGGACGATCTCGGCCTCCTGATCGGCCGCCACGGCCAGATGATCGACGCGATCCAGCACATTGCCTACCGGGTCGCGTCCAAGGGCCACACGGTCCGCAAGCGCGTCGTGGTCGACGCCGCCGGCTATCGCGAGCGCCGCGCCGTCGCGCTGCGCGCGGCCGCCGACCAGGCCGCCGAGGCCGCCGTCCACGACCGGCGCGCGGTCACGCTCGAGGCGATGAGCGCCCTCGAGCGCAAGGTGGTGCACGAGCACCTCAAGAGCCGTCACGACGTCGAGACGTATAGCCAGGGCGAGGAGCCCGACCGGCGCCTCGTCGTGGCGCCCTTGGTGGACTGACCCCGGGCGTTCACGCGACCCGATCCGGTCGCGGCTTCCCGGGCCTCTCGCCCCGGCCCCCTCGCGCCTCGCGCCCTGGCGCCCCTTGCGTGCCTCCGCGCCCTCGCGTGCCCCCGCGTCCCCGCGCCCCACCCTCCCGTTTCACGTTTTTTCTCTCGGTGAAACAATCCGGAGACGTGACCCAGCTTTCGGACTTCGACCACGGCCTCGTGGTCGGGTTGCTCGTCGGCGAGGCCTCGTTCGGCGGCGATGGCAAGCAGCCCCAGGTGACCGTGCGGATGCACGTCCGGCACGAGGCCCTGTTCGGCTGGTTGATGAAGCGGTTCCCCGAGACCCGGCTGTACGGTCCCTACCACCACGGTGGGCGTTCCTACTACCAATGGATGGCGCGGGGGACGGCGCTCGTGCGGGACGTTCTGCCACTGCTCGAAGGCGAGCTCCACGCCGGCCTTGACGGTCACGCCGCGGATCGGTTCGAAGCCATGTGCACGAGGTACGCGGCGTTTATCGCCCGCGAGCGCGAGCGCCTCGGAATGTCGGGCTGACCCATTGCCCCGCAACGCCGAATCGCGAGATCCGGAGTCGCGGGTGGCGGCGCTGGCGGAGCGCTACGCCCTGCCCGACGACGCCGTCCCACGGCTCGTCTCGTTCCATCGCCTTCTGATCGATGATCCCCTGGCGCCGACGGCGGTCCGAGATCCGCTCAAGGCGGTCAACGACCACCTGGCGGACTCGCTGGTTGGGCTGGAAATCGAACCGATCCGGACCGCCACGACGATCGCCGACCTCGGATCGGGCGCCGGCCTACCCGGCTTGCCGCTGGCGATAGCGCTCCCCGGCGCGAGCGTTGCCCTTGTGGACAGCTTGACCAAGCGGTGCGCCTTCCTCGAGCGAGCGGTCGCGGTCTCGGAGGCCACAAACGCGCGTGTCGTCAACACGCGAGCGGAGACCTGGCCGGAGGGCCTGGCGGCATTCGACGTCATCGCGGCCCGCGCCCTCGCGCCATTGCCGGTCGTGGTCGAGTACGCCGCGCCGCTGCTGACCGTCGGCGGGACGCTCGTAGCGTGGCGCGGGCGACGCAATCCTCGCGACGAGTCAGCCGCGGAGCGCGCCGCGGCGCAGGTCGGGCTCGAACCCCTCGAAATCCGCCATATGCAGCCATTTCCTGGTGCCGAGCATCGATACCTCCACCTCATGTCGAAGGTTACGGAGACACCTTTAGGGTTCCCGCGGCGTCCCGGGATGGCGGCCAAGCGGCCGCTCGGCATGCAATGACCGGTGCAGCGCCCGGATCTGACCGCACGCGTCGGTAGCTTCACTCCCGATGGGGACCGTGTACGCAATCGCCAATCAGAAGGGCGGAGTGGGCAAGACGACCACGGCGGTGAATCTCGCCGCTTGCGTCGCCGAGGCGGGCTATGACGCCCTGCTGGTCGACATCGACCCGCAGGCCAACGCGACGATCGGTCTCGGGATCAGCAAGGAGGGGCCGGGCACGGTCTACGACGTCCTGGTCGGGTCTTCATCGCTCGGCGACGTCGTCCGTCCGACAGGCATCGACCGCCTCTGGATCGTCCCGTCGGGTCCGGACCTCGCCGGCGCCAACGTCGAGCTCCCTCGCACGGCCGGCTCGGAGACGCTGCTCCGCGACGCGCTCTCCGGCGTCCGCGAGCGCTACGCCTTCACGCTGCTCGACTGTCCGCCGTCGCTTGGGCCGCTGACGGTGAACGCGCTCGTCGCGGCGGATCGGGTGATCGTCCCGGTACAGGCCGAGTACTTCGCACTCGAGGGTCTCGCGGGCCTCCTGGACACGCTCTCGCTCGTGCAACGCGAGCTCAATCCATGGCTTACTGTGGCCGGGATGCTGTTGACGATGCACGACGGCCGCACGCGCCTCGCGCAGGACGTCGAGCGCGAGGTCCGCGAGCACTTCCCCGAACTGGTGTTCGATACGGTCATCCCGCGCAACGTCCGTGTAGGCGAGGCGCCGAGCTTCGGCAAGGCCGTCATCCATCACGATCCGCACTGCGCCGGCGCCGACGCCTACTTCGAGCTGGCAAAGGAAGTGGCCGCTCGTGGCTGAGCGACCGAAGGGAATGGGCCGCGGCCTCGCGGCGATTCTGTCCGTGGCTCCCCGTGATGAGCTCCAGGAGCTCCGTCCCGTCCCGGTCGACATGATCGACCCGAGCCCCAACCAGCCCCGCCGCACCTTCGACGAGGACTCGCTGATGGCTCTCGCCGGCTCGATTCGCGCCCGCGGCGTCCTCCAGCCCGTGCTCGTTCGGCCGATGGTGAGCGGGCGCTACGAGCTGATCGCCGGCGAGCGGCGCTGGCGCGCCGCCCGGCTCGCCGAGCTCACCGCGATCCCGGCGGTCGTCCGCCGGCACGACGATGCCGCGTCCCTCGAGGTGGCGCTGATCGAGAACATGGCGCGCGAGGACCTCAATCCCGTCGAGGAGGCCCGCGCCTGCGCCGCGCTCGTTGAGGAGCTCGGCCTGACCCGCGAGGAGGTCGGTATCCGGGTCGGCCGCAGCCGCGTCGCCGTCTCGAACCTCATCCGCCTGCTCGACCTCCCCGACGAGGCGCTCGAGTTGATCGAGCGCGGCGACCTCACCGAGGGCCACGGACGCGCCCTGCTCCTCGCCTCCGACCACGCCACGCGGCGCACGCTCGCGCGCGACGCCGCCCACCACCGCTGGTCGGTGCGCGAGCTCGAGTCCCGCGCCCGCGCCGCTGCCGCTCCCTCGGACGGGCGCCGGCGCCCCCGCGCCCGCCCCGCCCTGCACCCCGACCAGGTCGCGGCGATCGAGCTCATCGCCGACGCCCTTGGCGCCGCCCTCGGCCGCGACGTCGATGTGGCCCCGGCCCGTGGCGGCGGCTACCGGGTCCAGCTCAGCTTCGAGTCGCTCGACGACGCCCTCGACGTCGCCCGCCGGCTCCGGGTCCGCGCCGTCTCCTGATCTGCAGCCAGGTCCGCTTGCCCGGCAGCAACATCCGCCGGCCCGCGCCACCGACCGCCAACCCGCGCCTCCCCACACCCGAAGGCCGCGGGTAGAATCGCCCGAGACGGGCGATTAGCTCAGTCGGTTAGAGCGCTTCTCTGATAAGGAAGAGGTCCCAGGTTCGAGTCCTGGATCGCCCACTGTGGATTTCCCTGCAAACCGCCGCCTTTCTGGCGGCCGCTCGACGCGCACGGGGTGCTCGACAACGCGGCGAGGGTGCATCTGGGGTGCAGTTGCGACCTCTTCCTTACACGTAGACGGGGAGTCGTCGTCCGCGACGTTCAACGACCGTGCCGCCGCGGGTCAACCGTGCTTGCCGGACCAGAAGTCCGGCTGGTGCGGCGACGAAGGCCAGCACGACGCCGGCGGTTCGGGTTAGCGTTAGCCGAGACTCAGCTAACACCTTGACGACGGCGTGCGCGCCTTCCGCGCAAAGGGGGTGCGGGTCGAGGGGCGGGCTCAGACTTGCTTTCGGATTTTCCGGGTCTCCGCGGCTGCGCCGCAACCAGCTGTGGCGCGTGCCCTGGTTTCAGGAAAACGCGCTACTCGTGGTCGACGGTCGAATGACGACTCGGACGACGACGGCGGCGGCGGTTGTGCTGCTGGCGAATGTCAGGGCACGGGCACCGCGGCGGCCAGAGCCCTGCTCTTCGGTCGACGCGCTACTTCTGCCTTCGCAGATTGGGGCAGCGCCCGACCGTGCGCGGTCTGCTCTTGCTGGTCGTCCGTTGGGGAAGCGACCGATGCCGTCGTTTCAGATGGCATCCGCATGTAGGGATCGCACACCTCGCGGAGTCGGTGGCGGCGGAGTGTGGCGTCCTCGAGCCGGACTTCCGCAACCGTTACGAGGAGAAGCCGACCTACAGCTCGGTCTAGTTCCCCAGCTCGTCCATTCCACAAGCCCGGCGCCGGCTGCACGGCGTGCTCGCGTTGCTGACGGAGCAGAAGAACCGCTATTAGCTCGTCGTATCCGATCGAGCGAACGCAGACGTCAGGATGCATATACAGCTCCACGCCGTCGACGGACGCGCACGCGATCCCGGCGGCTCTCCCTTCGCCTGCGAGAGCGGTTGTGCTCGCCCGCGCGAACGCCGCGCTGTCGGAGCTCGTCCAGACCAGCAGCCAGGTCAAGGTCCGGGCTGACTTCTGCTTACTGCGTGCCGGCGTTTGCTGGCCGCGTCAACCTCGGCTAACACGGGCTCCTGCTCGCGCGGGTGAAGCGGGCGTCTGCTGGCGACGAGCTCGCAGACGATCGCAAGTCGCCTGAGGCGAGAGCGGTGGCCCCGATGTGGGACGTTCCTGCTCAGCCTGCGGGATGCGGTAGTGGCCGGACAGGTCCCCACTGCGTGCAAGGTCCCTCGCTCGGCGATGGAGTTGGCACCACCGCGCCGACGTTCCCCGGGGCGCCTCGCGCGAGCCCGCGCTCCCGCATCTGACGAGAGCGACACTCCGGCTCGAGAATTGCGGGCGTCGTCCGTAACGCAAACTGGGGCCGCCATCGTCGACGCTGTTGCTCTGCGTGAGCGAGCAGCAGCACGCGCTCAGTCGGCGCGGTCGGCCGACGGGGCGCGGTCGAGCTGTCGGGAGCTTTGGGGTCGGGCGATAGGTGCGGCGACATGGTCGTCGGGCCATTACGTATCAACGTGTGCGGGCAGAGGCCGATGTGGCGTAGATCTACCGCTGTGCGAAGGGCGATCGCAGTCCACCATCAGGTCCCTCCCCGCACCGGTCAAGAGAAAGGACGCGCATGCAGCACGTATTGACAACCCAGATCCTTCGCAGCATCGTCGCGGAGACTCACGACACGGTTCTCGTCCTCCCGGACGGCGCGACGATGGAGTTCCTCATCTCGCCCGACGACGATTGCGACTTCTGCGTGATCAAGGGCACGATTCCAAGTGGCGGATTTGTGCCCTTGCACAGCCACCCGGATATCGAGACCTTCTTGGTGCTATCCGGGACGCTCGAAGCGTTGACCGAGACTGACATCGGGCTCGGCTGGAAGGAAGTGCACGCCGGAGACTATCTCCACGTGGAAAGCGACGCCCGACATGCGTGGCGCAATCCTGGAGTGGAATCTGGGATCGCCTTGGTCATCACTACCCGACGACTCGGCAGATTGTTTCTCGAGATCGGCAGGCCGATCAACGGCGCTCCGGAGCCGCCAACGGCGGACGACGTGGCGCGCCTGGCCGCACTGGCAGACGAGTATGGCCACTGGCTGGCCAGCCCCGAGGAGAACGCCGCTGTCGGAATCGAGCTGCCGGCGCTGGCCTGATCACGGTGAGCGGCGCGTTGGGTTCCATGAGCTGACGGTGAGTGGCGAGCACGGCGATGCTGCGGCGCATCTCACCGAACGAGCTGACCGAGCTCGCGCGTGAGTGGGGACTGCGCTCCGAGGCAAGCGAGATCGGGCTTGCCGCCGTGTCCGAGGCCGTGCTCGACATCCTCGATAGGCTCGACACCGCCGGCAGGAGATGGAGCGTATTTAGGATTCTGAAGTAGGTTCGAGCTTGAACTCCTCAGATCTGAGAAGTGGAGCTCGTGCGTAATCGTCGGCAGCGTCACGTTGACGATCGTCAAGTCCATGACCGTCGGTGCCATCTTTGCGATCGACGCACGCCTCGCCCTCGGTGCACCCTCACCGTTCGCCTTTGACGACTGTCCAGCTGGCGTGGGGTCAGCGGAGCCGGCCGGCGAGGTCTGTCCGTGAGGCGATCTCGAGCTTCTGGAAGATGTGCCGCAGGTGGGTCTCGACGGTGGGTTGGGTGATGAATAGTCGTTGCGCGATCTGGCGGTTGGTCAGGCCTTGGCTCGCGTGCTCGGCGACGCGCCGTTCTGCGCTGGTGAGCGCGTCCGGCCCGGTGAGCGCGGTCCGGCGGGGCCGGGCGCCGGCAGCGAGCAGTTCGGCACGGGCGCGGTCCGCGAGCGGCGTGGCGCCGGCGCGATCGGCGAGCTCGAGGGCGCGAAGGAGCGGGCTCCGCGCTTCTGTGCGCCGCCCGGTCCGGCGCTGGAGCGCGCCGAGGTCGGTGAGCGCGCAAGCGAGATCGAGCCTGGCGGGCGTCGGCTCGAGCAGACTGACTGCCTGGGACAGCAGCTCTTCGGCCCGATCCTCGCCGGTCGTCTTGGCGCTTGTGCGCAGCGCGATCGCGACCGTACGCGGGGTGCCGACGCGGCGGGCGGGTGCGAGCTGCTCTGCGGCGAGCCGCGCTGCCTGGGTCTGCCGGCCGCATGCAGCATGCGCGGCAGCGGCATCCGTCCGCCACGTAGCGAGCGCCGGTTGATCGCAGCCGAGCTCGTGCCAGCCCGCGCCGGCTTCAAGCAGATCGCGGAGAGCATCGTCGTAGCGCTCCTGGGCGCAGCGGAGTGCTCCGCGCGCCTGGAGGAACACGAGCGTGTGGATGTAGCCGTGCGGTGGCTCGCGCTCGGCGGCCTGGGCGGCGACGGTGTCGGCGTCGTCGAGCCGGCCGAGGTCCACGAGCGCCTCGATCAAGAATGCGGCTGCCCAGGCGACCGCCGCCGGCGGGGAGGTCGCGAGCTTGAAGTCGAGCGCGAGGCGACCATCGCTGACGGCGTCCTCGAGCTGGCCAGTGCGACGAGCGATCATCGAGCGGATGCAGCTGGCGTGGGCGACCATGCTCATCGAGCCGCGCGTGCGAGCGGCATCGAGGGCCGCGTCGCACACCGCGCGGGCGGCGGCCAGCTCGTCGTTGAAGACAAGCACCAGGAGGAGGAAGACGGCGGTCAGTGAGTCTGGCGCCACCGCCCCCGAGCCGTCCGCGAGGACCGGGGCGAGCCGCTGCATCGCCGCGTGCCCCGGGAGGCCGGTGACGGTGTCCGCGAACGCGGCGTTGATGCGCCAGTCGCTGGATAACCCCGGTCGATCGAGGTGAGCGTGTGTGAGCCGGCGCGCGTCGGCGACGGTGGCCGGGCTGACCCAGGCGCTGGCGGTGAGCTCGGCTTCGAGGTGGTCGATCTGCGCTGGTTCGAGCGCTTCGGCGCTGGCGAGCGCCTCGCGGCAGATCGCGATGACGCTGTCGTGGTGGCCCCAGAGTCCGAGCGCGCGGGCGCTGAGCGCCGCTCTGTCGGCGCGCTCGCCGGGGACGGTGGTGAGCTCGACCGCCTCGCGCAGGACGTCTGGCGCGGCGGCTTGGCGGTCGGCGGCGAGCGCGAGTCCGAGCTCGAGCAGCACCGCGGGCCGAATGACCGGGTCGGGTGGTTCCTCGAGCGCGCGGCGAAGATAGGCGGCCGCGGCGTCGGGTGCTCCTCGCCCGCTCGCCGATTCGCCCGCCGCTCGCAGCCGCGCCACGGCCCACGCATTGCCGGCAGGCTCGGTGTGCAGGATATGGAGCGCGACCCGCTCAGGGGCGGCCCCGTCCTGGTCGAGCAGCCGGGCAGCTCGGGCGTGGCCGAGCGCGCGCTCGCCGGGATCGATCGCGTCGTAGATCGCCGAGCGAACGATCGGATGGGCAAACTCGAGCGTGGTCCCCGGCGCGAGCACAGCGGCCGCGCGCAGCGCGTCGGCGAGGCGCATCGCCGCTTCGACGTCCTGGCCGGCGAGCGCAGCGGCGTGGCGAAGCGGAGCTGGTCCGCCCAGCACCGCGACCGCCCGAGTAAGTGCCTCGGCGCCGCGCGGCAGCTGGGCGACGCGCCGGAGAACCGCACGCGCGACCGGCTCCGGGCCGAGCTCCGCGACGCGTGAAACGGCCTCGTCGCTCAGCGGCGTCCGTTCGGCGTGCAGGACCCCCACGACCGAGTCGAGCAGGAACGGGTTGCCGGCCGTACGGGCATGGCAGGCGGAGCACAGCTCCGCGCCAGCAACGTCTCCGAGCCGATCGCGTACCAGTGCGGCGGTGGCCGCGGCGCTGAACGGCTGCGGCCGCAGCGGAGGGTGACTCGCGGCCGTGCGCAGCTCATCGAGCAGCGCCGCGGCGCGCACGTCAGGGCCGGTGCGCACCGCGAGCAGGAGCAGGATGCTCAGCCCGTCGAGGCGGTGGGCGAGATGCGTGAGCCAGCGCAGGGAGGGCGGATCCGCCCAGTGCGCATCGTCGACGGCGACCACGAGCGGGCGGCGCGCCGCAAGATTCGCGGCGAGCCAGAAGAGACCGTGGAGGGTGGCGTACGGAACGTCGTCCTCGACCGACGCGACGTCCGCGGACTCAAACGCCCGCTCGGCGAGGCCCGCCGCCCCGTCGATCAACTCGGCCCACTCGGCCGCGGTGGCCGCCGAGCGCACCGGCTCGAACAGCTGGCGAACAACCCCGTAGGGGAAGTCGCCCTCGAGCGCCAGCCCGCGCGCCGTCACGATCCGCGCATCGCGCTCACGGGCCTCAGCGCACGCAGCGCGAAGGAGCGTCGTCTTCCCGATCCCGGCCGGGCCGTCGACCAGGAGTAGCGATCCCCGCCGATTGATCGCGGCCTGGAGCGCATCGGCGAACACGGACAGCTCCGCCGCGCGTTCGAGCAGTACCACGCCGTGCGCGCGACGCAGTTCCGCGCCCTCGACGGCGGAGCTCGACATCGCAGCGCAAGCATAAGACTGGCCCGCGGGCACGGCAATTCTCACGGTGACGGTGCTGAAAGTTCATGGTCGGGGCATCGATGCGCCGCCGCGGGGCGAGCGCCAAGATCGCAGCGCCCGTCACCGAGCGGGCCCACCCACCCGAGAAGGAGTCCGATGTCGATTTCTGAGCCGCTGATCGCTTCCTACTGGCCCGCGGATACCTCGCGCCCGGTGCTCCCGACGACGGTCGGCGGCGTGCTCCGCACGGCGGCCGAGCGCGCGACCGACGCGGTGGCGCTGCTCGCCGGCAGCCCCGATCCGGCCGCCCGAGCCCGGTGGCGCTACGGCGAGCTGCTCGACGAGGCGGAGCGCGCCGCGCGGGCCCTGCTCGCGCGGTTTGAGCCCGGCGAGCCGGTCGCCGTGTGCGCCGGCAATGTCCCCGAATGGGTCGTGCTCGAGTTCGCCGCCGCGCTCGCGGGGTTGACGCTGGTGACGGTGAACCCGGCCTACGGGCCAAATGAGCTCGAGTACGTGCTTGACCACTCGCGCGCCCGCGGCATCTTCTTCGTGCCCGAGTACCGCGGCAACTCGCTGTCGGCGAGCCTAGCGGAGCTTCGCGACCGGCTACCCGAGCTGCGCGAGGCGATCTCGCTCGCCGAGTGGGCCAGCTTCTGCAGCTCAGCGGCGCCGACAGAGCGTCTGCCGGAGGTCGATCCAGCCGATCCGGCGCAGATCCTCTACACCTCCGGGACCACCGGCCGGCCGAAAGGCGCTGTCCTTCACCACCGCGGGCTTACCAACAACGCCCGGCTCGCGTTCGAGACGCTGAACGCCGGCCGGCGAGGTCACGGTCAACCCGATGCCGCTGTTCCACGTCGCCGGCTGTGGGTTGATGACGCTCGGGATCGCCCAGAGTTTGGGCACGCACGTGCTGATCCCCCGCTTCGATCCCGCGCTGGCGCTCGAGCTCACCGAGAGCCTCGGGGGTGCCGTCATCGGCGGCGTGCCGACGATGTCGCTCGCACTGCTCGAGCATCCGGACCTCGCTCGCCGCGACCTCAGCTCGCTCCGCTACGCCCTCGGCGGCGGCGCGCCCTTCTCACCCGAGCTGGTGCGGCGGGTCGAGACGACACTGGGGATCCCCTTCTTCATCACCTTTGCCCAAACGGAGTCGAGCTGCTCGATCACGATGACGGGCGCGGAGGCGACGCCGGCGCAGCGTGCCGAGACGGTTGGGCGGCCGCTGCCGCAGACCGAGGTGATGATCGTCGACCCGTCTACGGGCGAACCGGTCCCGCCGGGCGTGATCGGCGAGATCTGCACGCGCGGCTACCTAGTCATGCACGGCTACCTCAACGATCCTGAGTCGACGGCCGCCGCGATCGACGCCGACGGCTGGCTGCATACCGGCGATCTCGGCTCGATCGACCAGCGCGGCTACTGCCGGATCGCGGGCCGTCTGAAGGAGATGATCATCCGCGGTGGCGAGAACATTTACCCGCGCGAGATCGAGACACTGCTCGCTTGCCACCCGCGCGTCGCCGAGGTCGCCGTCGTCGGCGTCGCAGACCGCTTCTGGGGGGAAGAGGTAGCCGCACTGGTCCGCCCGCACGCAGGCGAGCCGCCGACCGAAGCAGAGCTCATCGAGCACTGCCGCGGCCACCTCGCGCGTTTCAAGATCCCCAGCCGCTGGGTGTTCGTCGACAGCTTCCCGCTCACGGCCTCGGGCAAGATCCGCAAGCAGCTGCTAAGCGAGCAGCTCGCCACCGATTCCCGGATCCATGCCTGAGCGGTGAAAGCGATGAAGCTCGGCATCAACCTCGGTTACTGGGGACTCGGCCTGACCGCTGAGGATCAGCTGCAGCTCGTCCAGGAGGGTGAGCGACTCGGATACGACTCGGTGTGGGGCGCCGAGGCGTACGGATCCGATGCCGTTTCGGTGCTCGGATGGCTTGCTTCTGCTACAGACCGGATCGGGCTGGGGTCGGCGATCCTCCAGATCCCTGCACGGTCCGCGGCGATGACCGCCATGACCGCTGCAACCCTTG
>CAVTNE010000007.1:0-234967 GCA_963735965.1 uncultured Solirubrobacterales bacterium | reverse complement strand
GCCGCTCGCAGATCGCGATCATCGACGAGCACGGAGAGCTTGCGCTCTCTCGCCGGATCGTCAACGACCGCGGCACGTTCAAAGACCTGCTCGGCGACCCCGACGGCACGCACGTGGCGATCGAGGCGACCTACGGGTGGGAATGGCTCGCGGAGCTGCTCGAGGAGGCCGGCTACGACGTGCACCTCGCCCACCCGCTCAGGACGCAAGCGATCGCCGCCGCGCGGGTGAAGACCGACGCGGTCGACGCCAAGACGCTCGCGCACCTGCTCCGCACCGGGCTGTTGCCCGAGGCGTACATCGCGCCACCCGAGCTGCGCGACCTGCGCGAGCTGCTGCGCCACCGCGCCGTGCTGACCAGGATGCGCACCGCGGTCAAGAACCGCGTGCACGCACTGCTCGCCCGCCAGGGCATCCGGCCCGAGCACACCGACCTGTTCGGCAAGGCCGGACGCGAGTTCCTCGCCAGCCTGGAGCTGCCCGAAGGATCCCGCCGGCGGCTTGACAGTCTGATGGCGCTGATCGGTGACTTCGACCGTGAGATCACCGCCACCACCCGCGAGATCGACGCGCGCGCGAAAGCCGACGAGCGCGTCAAGACGCTGTGTCAGATCCGCGGTGTGGGGCGCTACACCGCGATGCTGATCATCGCCGAGGTCGGCGACGTCAAGCGTTTCCCTACCGCCCGGCACTTGTGTGCGTGGGCGGGGCTGGCGCCGACCGTCCGCAGCTCCGACGGCAAGGCCCGGCTGGGGCACATCTCCCGCCAAGGATCGCCCGCGCTGCGCTGGGCGCTGACCGAGGCCGCCCAGAAGATCCCCACCGGCGACGGGCCATTGCGTGCCGCCTTCGAGCGGATCGCCAAACGCCGCGGGCGCAACATCGCCAAGGTCGCCGTCGCCCGCCAGATCCTCACCCTCTGCTACTACGGCCTGCGCGACGGCGAGATCCGCTGCCTCAACCAGCCTGGCATCGAAAACCGTGACAACCAGGAGCTGGCCGAGGCCGCATGACCAACGCCAGCTCACACCAGACTCGCGCGCACGAGGGCGCGAGGTGCATGCTCGGGCGAGCTCGCTCCTGTGTCTGGCCTCCTTCTCGACATCCGATATGGACGGCCGTGGGATTGATTGAGCCCCCGAGCACCGCACGACACTCTGGTCCGCCCCGCGCGACCGGATGGATGACTGGAGCCTCCTCCCAAGCCGGAACGCCGAAAGCGAACCGGCGCCCAACCCCCAGAGCCCCATGACCAGCCCCACCCTCCCCCTGCCAGACTCACCCGCCCGCGTCAAGCGCCCACAGCCGGCGTCAATCACCCACGCCCGCAACACGCGGCGCTTGACCCAGCCGCGCTCGCCTGGCAACCACGCAACCAACCCGGGGCGAAGCCCCGGGACCCCAGCAATCACGGACCTCATCACCTTCCCACCCACCAACCACGATGCCAACGTCAAAAACTCTCACCCCACCCCTTGACATCACCCGGCCCTTCATGGATGACACAGGACGTCTTTTGTTCCGGCGACCTGCAAGCGCCTGCTTGTGCTCCGCGCGGGCAGCGACGGTGGCGACCGGCGGCCGAACTGCGGGATGTCACGCCAAGATGGCGTCGGTGGGGCCGCCTGACTTCGCGCAGGGTCCGCCGGTAGGCTGTCTTTCGGTGGCATCGGAGACCCTGGAAGCACCGCCGGACTTTCACGATCTCCTGCGCGCGCCGAACACCGCCGTGCTGAGCACAGTCCTGCCGGACGGCAGCCTCCAAGGCTCGCCGGTCTGGTATTGGTTTGACGGGGTGCGCGTGCACGTGAGCACGCTCGCGGGCAGGCAGAAGTACCGCAATCTGCGACGCGATCCTAGGCTCGCGCTGACCGTGTTCGATCCGGCGCAGCCGCTGCGCTACATCGAGATCCGCGGCACGGCGGAGCTCCACGACGATCCCGACGGCGAGATGCGCGACCGGATCGCGGTCAAACACGGGTTCCCCGACGGTCGGGCATTCGACCCTCCGGGCGCCAAACGGGTGATCGCAACGATCATTCCCACCCGGATCCGAACGTCGTCGAGAGACTAGGAGCGCGGCCGTCGCCGCTTCAGGCCTCGGCTGCGCGATCGCTACTCGCGAAAGGAAGCAGTCCTCACGCCTGGATGTTGAGGAGGATTCGAGGGCTGATGGTCAGCGCGCCCACGGACCCACACCGCCGATGCGATCTACGGAGATGTGCGTGATGTAACCCGGCGGCGGGTCATCCATTGGAGGAAACTTGACCTCCGGTCCCAGGTAGACGTGAGCCAGCCGCTGGAGCAGCTCCGCAGCGCCGCCCTCCGTGATCCGGGCGCGTCCATGAACGACCAAATACTCGTCGAGCCCGAGCTGGTTACGGGTGCCCGCTTCGACGGACAGAGCGACCCTCGGGTCCCGACGCACGTTGCGGATCTTGCGGTGCTCGGGCAAGTGCCCGGCCACGATTTCGTCACCGTCGAGGCCAACCCAAACGATCGAGACCTGCGGACGCCCGTCGGGTTCGATGGTGACCAGGTGGGCCAGCCCCGGACCGTCAAGCACAGCGCGGACGGAATCGGGAATCTTCATGGGGCCGAGACCGTATCAGCGCCCCGAAGGACAGGCCCAGCACGCTTCCGCATCGCGTGGTTGGGGCTGGCCACCCAGCGGCGACGACCTGCCTGATGGGGACGACCACCAGCAGCGCCACGCGGTTCGCGAAGCGCACGGTGTGCATAGATAGGCACGAATGCGCCCGGCGGTAACGCGCAGCCAACGAACCGATACCGCGCAATCGCGTGAATCCGAGCGGCCCGGCTGGACCCAGGCCGGCACTCGTCGCTGCTGCTCCGTCGTCATTGCGGCACCGAATTCGGCACTGCCGCTCCAGGCATGAAGCAGGCGCCTGGTAACGCCCTCGCTGACGACTGCTTTGCTCGTTCGACGGTCGCGAACTCGACGAGCGCATTGGCGACATCTGAATCACGCCGATCGTCGCGGCCCGGCGCGGGCCGTACGATTGCATTCGCGCCGGCCGGCCTTCAGAGGCGCCGTCGAGCGCGTTTGCGCAATGCCACGGTTGCGATGGCCGCGTCGACCGCGTGGCCGTGACCGCCGGCGATCACCCGGATTGTGGGCTGCGTACAACCGGCGGCTGCTGACAGACGACCGTGGGCTCGCGGCGTCGCGCCTCCCCGCCGGACGAATCTCGCACCGCCGGCGACGCCGATTTCGCTCTGCTGCTTCTCGTTCGGTTGCGGAGTCGTGCCCGGCGACGATGTCCGACTCCGCGACGGTCGGCAGAGGTGTGCGAATCGTGCGACCCGAGGGTGTCGACGGACGCGCGAGAAGTCGCTGCGGGCGGCTTGCTTACGGATCCTGGCCGAGGAACCTGATGTCGATCCGGCGAGGGTCCCAGAGGCGACTCGGGTGCCCATCGGCGGTCATCGCCGGCGCGGCGGTAACCGACTCGACGGTGTCGGTGATCAGCCGTCGCGACGCCGCTAGCCGCTTCGCGGGTTCGCGGAGCTTGTCGATCTCGTCAGGACCGATGATGTTGCTCTCGCCCCCATCGCCGAGTCGCGCGCGGGCGGCGTGCGCGTCGTCGAGGGTCTTGGCGAGTTTCTCCAAAGTCTCCTGGCTCGCGGGCCGGCCCAACAAGCCAAGCTCGCCAAGCTGCCGGATCGTGTCATCAAGACCCGCGCTGGCGCGCTCGATCGCCTCGTCCGCCTCGCGGATCTGCCGCCTGCGCGACGCGCGTCGGGGCGGGTCGGCGGTGGCCGAGTACGCCCGGACCGCGGCCAGCACCATCGCCTCGACGCGGTCGGCCTTGACCGCAGCTCGCCGCTGGTAGCCGTTCGCGCTCGTGTCGCCGCAGCGGTAGCTGCCGCTGTCGGAGTTGATCACCATCCGCGAGGCGCACGTCCCGCACCGCAGCACTCCCAGGCGGGCCAGCAGCCGCTCTGACCTGGCCTGGCGCCCGCGCGAGACCGTCCGCCGCGCCACCCGCTCAAACAGCGCGCGATCCTTGACGATCGCCTCGTGAGCGCGCGGGTTGTGCAGCTCGCCGAAGTGGACCTCGCCGAGATACATCCGAGAGCGCAGCATCCACGCCACGCCAGAGAGCGCGCGCTCGATCCCGTTCTCGGCCAGCCACGCCTGGATCTCCACCAGCGACGCGCCCCGGTCACGGCGCTTGAACGCCTGCACCACGACCCTCGCGGCGGCCGGCTCGACCACCAACACGCCGTCCTCGCCGCGCGCATACCCGACCGGGATCCTAGGGTGCGGATAGACACCCCGCGCCACCGCCCGCGCCTGAGCCGCCGTGACCTTCTCGCCCGTGATCTCAACAAAGTATTGGAACACCGAACCGAGCATGTTCGTCGACAGGCGCTGCGCCGACGTACCGTTCGTCAGCTTGCCGTGATCGAGCGCGAAGATCTCCCCGCCCGCCCGCTCCACCCGCTCGATCACCTCCAACTGCACCTTCAGCGAGCGCACCAGCCGATCGAAATACGCCACCACAAGCTGGTCCGCCTGGCCCACCTCGATCATCTCAATCGCCGCCAACAGGCCCGGGCGCTTGGACAACGGCAGCCTGCCGCTCACATCGATCTCGGGAATCGGCGAAGCCGCAAGCCGCTCACCACGATCCCTCGCCCACCGCCTCGCGGCCTCGATCTGCACCTCCGGCGAGTGAAAGCGCTCATCCTCCCGATCGCCCTTCTCGCTCACCCGGACGACCACGACATCTCTCAGCTTCGACATCCGACCCCTCTCGACGGAACGCTAACGCCTTTTAGCCGCTTAGGACCCCACGGGCGCGAAGGCGCGGGCGGTCAAGGCGCGCTGCCAGGGCGTGTGCCGCGGCTGCGGGGCTTACACTCAGCCGCGCAACGGCAAGGGAGACGCCTACGCGCTCTGAAAGGCGTGCCATCCTGGCGCGATCGCGCGGCGCTGGTCGCGCGCGCGTCTACTAGAAGCAATGCGGGCCTGGCAGGCCCGCTACGGGCGGTGGCCGTCGTCCTATGACTGGTCGCGCACGCATGCGCGCCGACGTGGGGGACAGGCGCTCGAGCGACTCGGCGGAGGTGACTGGCCGTCGGCCAGCGTCCTGACGCGGATGTTCGGGAGCTGGGCGGCAGCCCGAGTGGCGGCCACAACGCATCCCGATCCGGTCGAGGCCCGGCCGCCTTCGGCGCCGCCTGGCCTTTTCGCAGTGGGCCGGGCATGACGTCCCGGCCGCGCTGGGCCGGCAGCAGATCGACAATTCATCGTACGCTCGGGTGGCCTGATCAGAACGGAGCCGCGAAGTCGTGCTCGCGGCCGGCGTGGGCGTATAAAGGGGCGATGCCCGCGGAGGACCCGCCCTCTCTCAAGCCAAGCAGTGCCGCGAAACGCCGGTACGGCACGGGCAGCATCTTCGAGAAGCGCAACGCCTGGTATGGCCAGTCGCGCGTCCGGAACCGGACGATCACGCGCAAGCTCGGACCAATCCGCACACCGGGAAGCCGGGACGGGCTGACCCGCAAGATGGCCGAGGCCCGCCGACGAAAGCTCATGGCGGAGGTGACGGTCACGCCGCTGTTCGAGCGGATGACGGTCGAGGAGGCCGGTGCGCGGCTGATCCAGCAGCTGGTCACCAAGGGCCGGAAAGTGTCGACGACCGCTGGCTACGAGAGCTACCTCCGCGTGCACGTGGCGCCGTTCTTCGGCGCGAAGTCGATCGGAGACATCACGAAGGGGGACATCGAGGAGTTCGTGGCGGTCTGCCTCGATAACGACCAGTCGATCAAGAGCACGCGCAACTACCTCGGCTTCCTGCACAGCATCTTCGACTTCGCGCTGCGCCAGGGCTGGGTGATCGCAAACCCGTGCAAGTCGGTGGAGAAGCCTGAGGTTGCTGACGAGGACCAGGACATCCGCTTCCTCGACCAGACCGAGCTCGATGCGCTGCTGGCCGCGACCGCTGGTCCGCGCAGCCGCCGGAAGCCGGGGACGCCAGAGCGGGTGAGGCAGGTGCGGCGCCTTCGCGACGGCGAGCACATGGCGTGGAAGGCGATCGCGGCCGAGCTGGGGGTCGCCGAGTCGACGGCGATCTACCTCTACGGCCTCGACCTCGACGACGCGGGCCCGGACGACCCGCTGAGCGTGGTCGAGCGGGTGCTCTACCTCACCGCGGCGATGACCGGCATGCGGCAGGGCGAACTGCTGGCACTGCGCTGGATGGACGTCGACTGGATCGCGCAACGCGTCTGGGTGCGGCGTAACTACGTCCGCGGCAAGTTCGGGACGCCCAAGTCCAAGCGCTCCTCGCGGAGCATCCCGCTCGCCGACGACGTCGCCCAGGAGCTCGAGCTGCTGTTCCAGACCTCGAGCTACCAGGCCGACGAGGACCTCGTGTTCGCGCACCCGCACGCCGGGAGGCCGATAGACCGCTCGCTGCTGCTCAAACGGTTCAAGGCGGCGCTCAAACGCGCCGGCGTCCGCGAGATCCGCTTTCACGAATATGCCGACGTTCGCGTTATGCCGACCTCGGTTAGGAAGTCCTCGCAGATTGGGCTGATCGCGGCGTAGAGGTCGGCATAACGCCAGCGGTGGTGGCGATCGTCGTCCTTCTTGTTGTCGGAGAAGGAGGAGACGGTGGCCAGGCCAGCGACCAGGGTGTGCAGGGTGTTGATGACGGGGCCGTTGGCTCCGTTCGCTGAGGCGTATTCGGCCGGACTGCGGGAGCGTGGCTATACGCCGTTGACGACGGTCAACCTTTTGCGGCAGCTCGCGCGGTTGAGTCGTTGGCTGCAGGCGGATGGGTTGTCGGCGGTGGATTTGAGCGGTAGGCGGGTTGAGGAGTTCCTGGTCTGGCAGCGGGCTGCTGGCTGTTCGCGTTCGGCGGTGTCGCGGCCGGGGCTGGTTTGTCTGCTGGAGGTGTTGCGCGAGCTTGGGGTGCTGGCGAGCGAGCCGTCCGTGCCGACGGGTTCGCCGTTGGATCTTCTGCTGTCGTCGTTTGAGCGGTACCTGGCGTGCGAGCGGGGTTTGGCGGCGGGGACGGTCGTCGGGTATGTGTTGCATGCGCGCTGGTTTTTGGAGGGGTTGGGGCGGGAGGGTGTGACCGGGTTGTCGGCTGCTGAGGTGACGGGCGCGGTGTTGCGCAAGGCGTCCTCGGGGGTGTCGGTGGCTGCTGCGCAGTACTTCGTGTCGGGGTTGCGGGCGTTTTTGCGGTTCTGTTTTCTGGACGGGCTGTTGGCGGTTGATCTGTCGCAGGCGGCGCTGGTGGTCCGCGGCCGGCGAGCGTCGTTGCTGCCGCGTGGGATCAGCCCGGCGGACGCGCGGTCGCTGTTGGGCTCCTGCGATCGTCGTCGCGCGCTGGGGCGGCGTGATTACGCGCTGATCCTCCTGCTGTTGCGGCTTGGGCTGCGGCGCGGGGAGGTCGCGCGCTTGACGCTTGATGACATCGATTGGTGTGCCGGCGAGCTGGTGATCCATGGCAAGGGCGGCCGTGAGGACCGGCTGCCGTTGCCGGCCGATGTTGGCGTGGCGATCGCCGGCTACCTGAAGCGCGGCAGACCCACGAGTGATCGGAGGGAGGTGTTCCTGCGTGCTCGGGCTCCGTATGCGCCGATCGATCCCTCAACGGTCGCCTCGACCGTCCGGCGCGCCTGTCGGCGCGCCGAGATCCCGGAGATCGGCTCGCACCGGCTGCGGCACACGACGGCGTGCGAGATGGTCGGGGCCGGGGTCCCGATCGTGCGGATCGGGCAGGTGCTGCGGCACCGCAGCCTGCAGAGCACGGCGATCTACGCGCGCGTGGATATCGAACAGCTCAGGCGACTCGCCGCACCTTGGCCAGGAGGTGAGGGGCGATGAGCACGCTGAGCGAACATGCGCAGCGGTATCTGCGGGCGCGTCGCGCGCTGGGGGTCAAGCTCGAACGTCACGGCCGGCTGCTGCCGCAACTGATCGCCTATTTGGAGGCAGCCGGGGCGAGCACGGTCACGCGCGAGCTGGCGATCTCGTGGGCCAAGCTCCCCGCTGGCGCCCATCCTCAGTATTGGGCGTCGAGGCTGTCGATCGCGCGCGGTTTCGCCGCCTACCTGCAGACGATCGACCAGACGACGGAGATCCCACCGGCCGGGGTGTTCGCCGTTCGCTACCAGCGCCCGACCCCATACCTCTGGTCCCGGCAGGACATCATCGGACTACTCGAAGCTGCGCGCGAACTGCGTCCGCTGTTGAAGGCGGTCAGCTACGAGGCGCTATTCGGGCTGCTCGCGGTGAGCGGCATGCGCCTCGGTGAAGCGCTCGCGCTCCAACCAGGCGACGTGGACCTGGAGAACGGTGTGATCACGATCCGCCGGGAGACCGTCAAGCTCGAGCGCGCCCGTCTGGTGCCGCTGCACCCCACGACGGTTGGTGCGCTCGAGCGCTACGCCGACTCGCGCGCGCGGTTGTGTCCCGCGCCGAGATCGGACACGTTCTTCCTCTCCAGCGTCGGCACGCGCCTGGATCGCAGCGCCGTCGCAAAGACCTTGCGCGCGCTGACCACAACGCTCGGGCTGCGAACCGACACCGTGCACCCGACCGCGCACCAGCTCAGACACAGCTTCGCTGTCTCAACGCTGATCGATTGGCAGCGCTGTGGCGTTCGGATCGACGAGCGGATCGCGGTGCTCTCGACCTATCTCGGGCATGTCAGCCCAGCCGAGAGCTACTGGTATCTGACCGCGACCCCCGAGCTGATGGACAGCGCCGCCGACCGGCTCGAGCAGCACCTCGGAGGACGGTCATGACCCTGCTCGCACCATCAATGCAGGCGTACTTCACCGACAGGCTGATCGACCAACGACGAGCGAGCCCGAACACGATCGCCGCCTACCGCCACACCTTCCAGCTGCTGCTGCGCTTCGCCACCGAACGCACCAGCAAGCCGCCGAGCGCCTTGGACATCGCCGACCTCGACGCGCCGCTGATCGCCACGTTCCTCGATCACCTCGAACGCGAACGCCACAACACGGTCACGACCCGCAACAACCGGCTCGCCGCGATCCACTCGCTGTTCGCCTACCTCGCGCTGCACCACCCCGAGCACGCCGACACGATCGCCCGGGCGCTCGCGATCCCAGCCAAACGCACCGAGAAAAACCTGCTGACCTACCTCACCGACACCGAGGTCGACGCGCTGCTCGCCGCCTGCGACCAGACCACCCCGGCCGGCCGGCGCGACCACGCGATGCTCGCGCTCACGATCCAAACCGGACTGCGAATCTCCGAGCTGATCGCGCTCAACCGCCAGGACATCACGCTCACCACCGGCGCCAACGTCCACACCACCGGCAAGGGACGCAAAACCAGGCGAACACCGCTCACGCCGACCATCCGAACGGTGCTCAAAGCATGGCTTCACGAGCGCGCCGGCGCTCCCGACGAGCCGCTGTTCCCAACCCGCACCGGCACACGACTCAGCCGCGACGCCATCGAGCACCGCCTCGCGATCCACCTCCAAGCCGCCGCGAGAGACTGCCCGTCGCTCAACGCCAAGCACATCACGATGCACACGCTGCGCCACACCGCCGCGATGCGGCTGCTGCTGGCCGGCAACGACATCACGGTGATCGCGCTCTGGCTCGGCCACGAGCAAATCTCCACGACGAACATCTACCTGCACGCCGACATGACCCACAAACAACAAGCCATCGACCGCACCCGTCCGATCGCTACCAAACCCGGCCGCTACCGCCCCACCGACAGCCTGCTCGCGTTCCTCGAAGCGCTCTGATTATGCCGACCTAGAACCGACCAAAACCCCTCTGAGCAGCCCCTTCTCACCCACATCGGCATAACGCCAACATCGGCATATTCATAGTTGTGCCGACGTCGGCACAAGTACGACTTGAGGCACACGTTCGGGACGCGGATGGCGGCCGCGGGCGTCCCGATGAGGACCCTCCAGGAGTGGATGGGCCACCGCGACTTCAAGACGACGCTGATCTACGCCGACTACGCGCCGGCGGCGAACGAGGCCGAGCTAGTCAACGCCGCCTTCGCCCGCGGAGCGTCCATCAATTTGTCCATCAATCTGAGCAAAAGTGGGGACAACTGAAACCAAGAAACCCCTGCAGACAGCGATTGACAGCCACCTAGAAAATCCCTGGGTATTCGGTTGTGGTCCAGGCGGTCGTGGGTTCGAGTCCCATCGCTCACCTTCACGAAAAGCTCCGGTTTGCGGGGCTTTTTCGATTGGGCCCGGCGAGCGGCCGTCCGCGATGCCGCCGTTGTTCCAGTTCGTTGTACCACTTGGGGCGCCAAATTCTCTGGCAGATTCGCGCGGGTCATCGCCCCATGCCGGGAGTACTCGAACAACCGATCGCGACGGCTATGTGCTGGCCCTTGCCTCGGCGCCGAGGGGCCCCGCAGCCTGCGCCTCGTGCAGCACGACGGCCAGGATGGCCGCCTCCTCGCCGGCGACGCCCTCGATGCGGGCACACACCGACAGCTCCGGAGGGATCGGCGAGAGAGCCTTGACGTCCTGGGGTGGACGCCGGCCCGGGCAAAGAAGCTCACCAGGCGATCTGCACGTCAGCCGGTCCCGGCGTCAGGCGGCCCTGAGGGTGGACGCGCGCTGGTCTTGACTCGGGGCGCCCGCGTCCTACCCAATACAGGGCGAGCGCACTCCCCATCGACGAAGGCCGGGTGCAGCATGGCGACGCGGATCGTCTTCCTTAGCGGTCAAGAGACGGCGGACGCCGAGACCGAGGACCAGGTGGTCCAGGCGGTCAGAGGCGGCCATCCCAACCCGGTCAAGCTGGAGGGCATCGAGGGCATGGTCCTCTACGTCAACTGGGCGCACATCACCTCGATTGGCTCCCGGCCCTCGCCCGTGCCCTAGGCCGACGGTCAGCCGCGATCGTCGAAGGGCCATGCCCAAGCCACCCCTCCCGCCGGACCTGGTCGCCTTTCTCGCTGAGCCCAACCCGTCGGTCATCGCCACCATCCGGCCGGATGGCAGCCCGCATACCGCGGCGACCTGGTACCTGTGGGTGGACGGCCGCGTGCTCGTCAACATGGACGAGGGTCGTCGGCGGCTGGAGCACCTGCGCCAGGAGCCCCGGGTCTCGCTCACCGTGCTCGGCCGTGAAGACTGGTATCACCACGTCACGCTGCGCGGACACGTGGCCGAGCTGACGCCGGATCCGCAGTTCAGCGACATCGACCGCCTGTCTGAGCACTACACCGGACGGGCCTACCCTCAGCGCGACCGGGGCCGGGTCAGCGCCTGGATCGAGGTGACGTCCTGGCATGCCTGGGCGGTGATCGAGCCCTGGACGGGCGGGCGCTGACAGGCGCGCGTGTTGACGTCGGTGCGCGATGGCGGCCGGAGCCCGTCCGGGCCCGGCTCCGCCACCCCAGTACGGCCGACCGGCGGGAGCTCGGCAAGGCGGCCCGGGCGGCGGTTCCGCGCTCGAGACACGGCGGTTGGGAACCGCACCCGTCCAGGCCGGACCCGATTGAGCTGCTCCAGGAGCAGGCGAGCACCCGTCTGCCGGAGCTGATCCCCATCCGGTACGGCCGCATGCTCGTCTCGCCGTTCACGTTCTACCGGGGGGCCGCGTGCGTGATGGCCTGGGACCTCGCCCAGGAGCCCCGTACGGCCCTGAAGGCCCAGCTGTGCGGTGATGCCCACCTCTCCAACTTCGGCACATTCGCCGGTCCGGACCGCCGGCTCGTGTTCGGGATCAACGACTTCGACGAGACGCTCCCCGGCCCGTTCGAGTGGGACGTCAAGCGCCTGGTCGCCAGCTTTGAGGTCGCCGGACGCGATCGCGGCTTCGATGGGGTTGCGCGGCGGTCCGTCGATCTAGCCGTCGCGCGCTCCTACCGGGAGGCCATGCGCAGCTTCGCGGAGCTGCGGACACTGGAACTCTGGTACGTCCACCTCGATCGTGACCTTGAGGAGATCGTCCGGGAGTGGGCATCGCGGGTCAGCCGGAAGCAGCTCAGGGCCTTTGAACGCAACATCGCCAAGGCGCGGGCAAAGGACTCACTGCGTGCGTTCGCCAAGCTCACACGGGTGGTGGACGGGCATCCGCGGATCGTCCACGATCCGCCGCTGGTCGTCCCCATCGAAGCGCTCGCCCGCGCGGATGACCCGGAGACACTCGCGGCGGCGGTCGACGCCGTCCTGCACTACTACCGCCGCACGCTGCCACGGGACCGGCGGAGGCTTCTTGAGCGATACCGGTACATCCACGCCGCCCGCAAGGTCGTGGGGGTGGGCAGCGTGGGCACGCGGGCCTGGATCATGCTGATGCTCGGCCGCGATGACCGCGACCCGCTGTTCCTGCAGATGAAGGAGGCCGAGGCTTCGGTGCTGGAGCCGTATCTCGGCCGCAGCGAGTTCGGGAACCACGGCCAACGTGTGGTGGAGGGCCAGCGGCTGATGCAGGCGGCGAGCGACATCATGCTGGGGTGGATCCGGACAACCGAGTGGATCGACGGCGTCAACCGCGACTTCTACGTTCGCCAGCTGTGGGACGGCAAGGGCTCTGCTCCCGTCGACGTGCTCGACCCGGACGCCCTCAGCCGCTACGGCGAGTTGTGCGGCTGGGCCCTCGCGCGTGCTCACGCACGCTCAGGCGACGCGGTCGCGATCGGCAGCTATCTCGGCGCCGGGAACACGTTCGACCGGGCGATGTGCGCCTTTGCCGACGGATATGCCGATCAGAACGAACGGGATTTTGAGGCTCTCAGGCATGCCGCCGACGCCGGCCGGATCACCGTTCGGCGTGGGCTGTGACAAGCGGGGCGCGGGGCGCGGGTGCCGAGGATCACGGCGCGCAGTTCGCTCGCACGCGACCCGAACGATCGTCTCTTAGACGGGGTCGGCGACAGCGAGAACCTCCGTCTCAAACCCGCGCCGCGCGCGTGATGGCGCCGGCCGTGCGGTCGACCCGGCGTGTAGTCTCGGGCTGCGCCTCGTCGATCTCCTGCGCCGTGCGGATGTCGATCTGGGCCGGCGGGAGTCCCGGGACAGGCGGGCCCTCAGGCAGTTCGCGTCCGAGTCCCCTCTTTCACACGACCAGCGGCAGGGTGCGGCGCTCGGCGAGCAGCTGTGTCGCCAGGGACGGGGGCGCGCAGCGCCGCCGGTGAGCCGTTGAAGGTGATCAGGATCGGCCCGGGCCTGCTCCTCCGGCCCGGACGGTGTGACGCCGTCTTGACCCGCGGCACTCGGAGCGTGGCTGTCGCTCGTCCGGCTGAGCCCCGGAGATAGACCGCGGCCATTTGGAGGCAAGCGTCTCGGACCACACCCTGTTCCTGGCGCATCCGGAGCTGCCCGAGCACGGGCGCGCCCGGAGCCCGCGCCCGTGCTAGCCCCACCTGCCGCCGGGCTTGTCCCGGCACCCCCCTGTGCCGTTGGCCCTGCCTTGCACGGGTGCCGACCCGGCCTAGGACAGGTGTGGACGCTTGAGACAGGAGATGCCTTGGGATTTGAGCTGAACCACGCCGAAGACGTGCGCGCCGCGCCGGTGGTCGACCGGGAGGCCGTCCGCGGGCTGCCACGCCTGCGCCGGGTGGTCCTCGTGGTGCTGCCCGCGGCGCCGGACGAGACCTGTGCCGGAGCGGACGAGTGAAGGTCACGATCATCGGCACCGGACGTATGGGCCACGCTGTCGGGACGCGCCTCCTGGCCGGTGGGCATGAGGTCGAATTCCTCGGGACGCACATCAGCAAGGCGCAGGAACTGGCCGACGAGCTCGAGGGGGACGGAGCGGTGGGCGCCACTGAGACCGTGCGGGGCGAGGTGGCGGTGCTGGCGGTCCCCTACACCGAGGCGCCGCACGTTGTCCGGCAGTACGCCGATCAGCTGGAGGGGAAGGTGATCGTCGATCCCACCAATCCGGTCGACTTCAGCAGAGTTGAGTTCCTCGATCGGGATTGGATCGGCTCGTTCGGGTCCGGCGCGGAACTGATTGCCGCAGAAGCTCCCGAGGGAGCCGGATTCGTGAAGGCGTTCAACACCAACTTCGCCGGGCCGCTGCTGGCCGGCCAGGTCCACGGACAGTCTCTGGACGTCTTCCTGGCCGGCGATAACGAGGAGAGCAAGGCCATGGTCATGCAGCTGGCCTCCGATGGCGGCCTGCGGCCGATCGACTCGGGCCCGCTGCGGCGCGCTCGCGAACTGGAGGCAATGGCCCTTCTGCACATGCAGATCCAGGGCCCGCTGAGCAGCCACTTTGCCTCGGCGATCAAGGTGCTGACCGCACCGTAGGTGACTCGGGCGCGTTCCTCCAGGTCCGCAGCGCAGCAACCAGGCTCCGGGCTGCGCTTTCGGCCCCGCCCCGTCTCCTCGTCCGACCTTTCTCCGAGAAACGCGTCTCTGACTTCACAGGTTCGAGATCGCATTCGCCGGCAAGCCGCCGCCTAAGCGGACGAGCGCAACGGCGACAGAGTGATCGTTCGGGTCGTCGGCGTCGGACGAGTCCTTCCCCGCGAAGGCGATCGCACACACTCGATGCCATCGACGGGAGGGTCGGTTGCGATCTCGTCTTGGCCTTATGGCCTCTCTACGGGGAGCGCAGTCCTGACGGCACTCGAGCGAGCGCACGCCGCGTGCGCTGGCATGCTCGGCACGTGGCACGAACGCAGGCGGTCGTGGGTTCGAGTCCCATCGCTCACCCTCAGAAGGGCCGCCGTCGGGCGGCGCCTCGTCGCCCTAGAGATCGGCGAGAACTCGCTCGACGTCCTCGCGCGTGAACCCGAGCTTCTCGTGGGCCACTGGTTCCGTGCTCGGAGGCGCGTCGATGTCCTGCGGCGTCCACCAGTGCTCATCGGGGGGCTTCGTGGTGAGCCGCTTCAGCGTGGTTCGCGCCAGGTCGCGGTACTCCGGCGCCAGCTCGCGAATCCGCCGGAGCATGCTCTCAGCGAGCGGACGCAACTCCGGGTCGGCGACCTCGCCGAGCTCGACCGACACGTGCGCCAGCAGCTGCTGGTCGTCGCCGTGAAAGGCCGTCTGGGTGAGTGCTTGTGGGTCGTGGGCCAGAAGAATCTGGGCCAGGGCGAGCCACTCGTCGAGCGTCTGGAGGTCACGGGCGGTGAAGCCTCCGACGAGCGCCGAGCGCGAGGGGTGGAGCTCGGTCCAGGTCCGAGTCATCGACGGTGGATCTACGCGTTGCGGGAGCGCGGCAGCGGTCACATACCAGGCCTCAATCAGGTACACCGGAAGCGGTCGTGCCTGCTTGTGCCACGCGCGGCGGGTGGCTCCGAGCACGTACCGTGTGATGCTCTCGGTCTCGGGATCCGGCACCGGATCGGGCTTCGCGCTCAGGGCGTCGCCGAGCGCGAGGAGCAATCTGGCCACGTCCTGGTCCTCGAGCTCGCGCAGAAGTTCCGCGATGCGGTCCCCGAGCACGTCCCAGTCGCTGTCGGCGAGCAGCAGCGGGAGCGAGCGCTCGCCCTCGACCCCGCCCTCTTGGGAGAGCGCGAGCATCACGCCGTAGATCCCGCACGCGGACAGGAACCGTCGCCTGGCCGCGCCGTCGTCGCTGAGCTCGCCGATGACCAGGTCGCGCCAGCTCGGATGAACCCATCCGATGCCAAGCGGCGTGACCCTGAGGAAATGATCCGTGAGGCGATCGATCAGCTCGCCAGGCGGCCGGCTGAGACCGCCGCTGTGGTGACGGCGCACGGTCGCGGCCAGGTGGCGCTCGTCGATCAGACCAGCCGGCGCATCGAGCAAGGCGATCAGCAGCTCGCGGTGCTCGTCCTCGAGTGCGCGGAACGAGTTGCGCATCGCCTCGGTGGGTTGCGCCAGTTCGTGCTCGACGAGCCGGAGGACCCGCCGCTCGCCGTTGCCAGTCCCCGACGACGGCAGCTCGTCGAGCCGCTCCGCCACGAATCGCCGAATGCGTTCCGGCGTGAAATGAGGATGCTCGACGATCGACACGCCTGCGGTCCGCAAGAGGCCGCACGCCTCCGAGCTCGCGTCGTGCCGCTTCGCGTGCCGGAACAGGATCAGCGTCTTCTCGGCCAGGTCGAGCTCGCCGGCGTCGACCAGGACCTCGCCGGGCGCGGGGAAATGCTCTGAGCCTTGTTCGCGCTGGACGCGCCGGAGGCCCGCCTTCAGCGGCGCCGGTCGCGAAGTCCAGATCAGCCAATGCCGGTCGTCGAGCACCGCGAGAATGCGCCCGAGCTCGCGTGCCCAGAGCTCGGCGGCATCGGCGCGGTACTCCGTGGAGCCGAACGCGTCGTCGGCGACGAACACCTGCCGGCGCTCGGGATCGAACGCGCTCCAGACCTGGTCAGGTCTCGTGCACTCATGCGCGTCCCACCCATCGGTGAGCTGCGCGAGCGCGAGCATCCTCGCGATTGCGGTCTTGCCCATTTCCGGCGGTCCGGTCAGCACGACGAAGCGATGGTGGCCGAGTGCCGTCCGCGCGCGCTCGTACGCGCGGGTCGGCCAGAACAGGCGCGCGAGCTCGTGCGCGCCGGTGATGTCGAGCGTCGACCGTTCGCCGGCGCCCGTGGCGATCAGCGGATTGAGATCACGCAGGCCGAGAACGGAGGGCATCGCCGCCCGCAGATCGGGGTGGCGATCGAGACTTTGCCCCAGCTCGGCCGCGCCCAGCACGACGAGCTTGTTCATGTTGCCGAAGCGGAGGGCGTGGGCGTGCTCCAGCTCCTTCCGGTCGAGGTTGGTGAGCACGAGGACGCGCTCGAACCAGCCACCGAGCTCCGCTGGGACTGCCAGGACGCCTGACGACAGGATGCTCATCCGGTGCGCCGACGACATGCGATCGCGGACCCACACGACGGCCACCGCAGCGGGTCCCCTTAGCCGCACCGACGGTCGCGCGAGCACCACGTCCTGATCGATGAGCGCCACTCGCCCACAGTCGCCGTGGCCGAGCCATGTCAGACCGGTCAGTCCGGCCTCGCGCTCGAGCACCAGCCCACAGAGACGCTCGAACTGCAGCCAGCCCAGCTCGTCGAGTCGGTAAGAGCCAACCGCCGAGCCGTCTGCCATCGGCTCATCGTCTCACGCCTGGCTAACCCCTGGCTAGCATCGCCCCGCGATGCCCGTGGTGAGAACCGGTCAGCTCGACGACGCTTCGGCGGTCCTCGAGCTGTGGTCCCTGGCCCGGAGCGAGCACGCCACAACCGCGGACCGCGTCGGCGACATCGAGCGCCTGATCTCTGAGACGCCGAGCGCGCTGTTCGTGGCCGAGGCCGACGGTGGTGAGATCGTCGGGGCGCTCCTGGCCGGATGGGACGGCTGGCGCGGGAACATGTACCGGCTCGCGGTCCACCCGGGTCACCGTCGGAGAGGGATCGCGCAGCAGCTGCTCGACGTCGGCGAAGAGCATCTGCGCCGTCTCGGGGCGCGCCGGGTCACGGCCCTGGTCGCGCACGACGACGACGTCGCGGCGGCGTTCTGGGATTCGGCCGGGTACCCGGTAGACCGGGCGATCGGTCGTCGGGTGCGGAACCTCTAGGCGTCGAAGCGGATGTCGACAGTCTCGGCGTCATCGACAGCGAAGCGCAATAGCCGCTCGCCCTCGAAGGCGATCGCGTCGCGCTCGCGCCGTGGCACCGGCCCGAACGGCTCGACGTGAAGCGCGGCGGCTTCGTGCTGCCTGGTGATCCGCCAGGTTCCGCGGAACACACCGTCGATCAGCAGCATGCCGTAGCGCCCTCCAAGCCCGGGCTGAAGTGGGACACGCTCGCCGCCGGTGATGAAGCGTGTGCGATCGGCGTGCGAGAGCAGCAGGTTGTCGTACTCCGGTAGAAAGCGGGGCGCCGCGGGAGTGCCGGGATCGGGCCGGGGCGCGTCCGGCAGATCGAACAGCTCACCGCCGTCCTCGTCGCGGAACGTGAGGAGCTGATCCCGGAGGCGGTCGACCACCCCGGCGAGCCGGGTCAGGCCGGACCAGACCTGGATGTCCCTCACCGTCGCCGGGCCGAACGCTGCCAGGTAGCGGATCACGAGCCGCTCCGCGGACGGATCGACATCGACGTCGCGGCCGAGCCACGACTCGACCGTGGTCCAGCGTGCCTGGCCGCCCCCTCCCCAGACGCCCCGCGGAGGGACCTGGAGTGTGGGTACGAGGTAGGTGATCGCCTGGGCAAGCGATGCCGGATCGCTTTCGGGCCACCGCTCGGCGAGGAGCGGGCCGAGCTCGGCACGGGTTCGCGGGCGGTGCTCGAGCAGTTCCCGGCCTGCCTCGAGCAGTCTGGTCACGTCGACGCCCGCGATGTCGAACGGCGCGCCGGCGAAGCCGCGCTCGAGGACCGGCTGGACGGCGGGGCGGAACGCGAGGCAATCCCTTGCGCTCACCAGGTGGAGCGTGGCGCGCATGAGCGGAGCGCGCACGGCGCGCCTGGTTGCGATGAGGTCGGACAGCTCGGCGGTGCCGAAATCCTGGAGCCGGGTCCACAGCCCGACGTATGGCGCCTGCGGTGCCTGCGACTGCATCCCGGCGAGGTGCTCGATGGCTTCGATCGCGGGCATCTCGGCGCGCTCGAGCAAGAGCTGCCGCGCCAGCGTCGCCCGGTTGAGCGCGCGCCGATCGATCAGCTCAGCGGTCGTGTCGACCCCCGAAAAGTAAGAGAGTTGTCATCGAACTGGTCACGGAATAGTCACAGGTGGCTCTGGGTGCCTAACTAGCGTGCCGCCGCGTCGCCCCGGGGCGGGGCGTCTTGCCGATCACTGCAAGGAGGACCCTTCATGTCGAGTACACCGCAAGGAGCGTGGCGAGCGCGCACGCGCTCACGCCGAGCGCTCGCGGGCATCGGCTGCGCGCTCGCGATGTGCGTCGTGGCCACATCAGCGCAGGCGGACTCATGGCACCACGGCGAGGGCCACCACGGCGCGCCGCTCATTCCCGGAAATCTGCTGCTCAGCACGACCGACTACGCTCCGGGCGACATCACCGCCGGGGTCACGCAGCTGCCGCCAGGCTGCGCCACCGCTCCGACCGGCAGTTGTGGTACCGCGGTTGCCAACGGCGACGACTTCCCCTCTGTCTTCAACAACTCCAGCGTCGACGCGTTCTTTGGCATCGCCTCGCCGGTGTACCTCGACGAGCTGACGCCGTGGGGGCAGCACATCGGCACGATCGTGGTCCCGACCGACCAGTTCGTGACGAGCTACTCCTCGAAGTCCGAGCTCGCGCTGAACCTCAGCCCCGAGGGCAACTATGTGTCGTTCATGGGCTATGACGCCCAGCCCGGTGGGATCGACGTCTCCAACGCGAACACGCCTGGCGTGATCGACCCGGGGAACGGCGACGTGGGTCCGTATTACCGCGTGGTCGCTCAGCTCAACCGATGGGGCCAGTTCACGTTCACGAGGACGAACGCCTACAGCGGTGACAACGGCCGCGCGGCGATCACCAACGACGAGCACGGCCAGGACCTGCTGTACACGGCTGGAAACGCCGGCCAGAGCAAGTCACCACCGCCGGGCGTCGTGTCCTCGACGGGCGCGCAGTTCATCACGCCGTCATCGCTCCCCGAGGCCGACCAGACGCCTGGCGCGCCGACCCCGCTCGGCAGCTTCAACATCACCCAGCTGGGCTACTCGCTGGATAAGGCCACGAAGGACAACAACTATCGCGCCATCGCGATCCACGACAACGTCATCTACTACACCAAGGGCAGCGGGGGCAATGGCATCGACACCGTGTACTTCGTCGACACCACGGGCAAGGCGTGCCCGTCCACGAGCGCAACGCCCGGCGTGGGGCTTCCCGTGGCCGGTGCTCAGCTGCCGACGTCTCCTCCGTCGTTCACCGTCCAGAACTTCGGTACGACGGCCAAGCCCAACAATGGTCTGGTGCCCACCAACATGTGCGTTCTCAAGGGCTTCCCGACCAACCTGGTCCCGGGGAAGAACACGTACCCGTCGACCCAGAACTACCCGTTCGGGATCTGGTTCGCCAACGACCACACGCTGTACGTCGCCGATGAGGGATCGGGCGACACGACGTTCGACAGCACGACCAACACCTACATCAATTCGACCGCGGCGGCGGAGCCGGAGGCGGGCCTCGAGAAGTGGGTGCTCTCCGGTGGCTCGTGGCACCTCGCGTACACGCTGCAGAACGGGCTCGCCCTCGGCCAGCCGTACACGGTTCCCGGTTACCCGACCGGCCTGAACACGGGCCCGGGCGGGACGGGCGGCCCCTGGTCGCCCGCCACCGATGGCCTGCGGGCGCTGGCGGGCCGTGTCAATCGCGACGGCATCGCCACGATCTGGGCGGTCACGTCGACCGTCAGCGGCAGCGGCGACACCGGCGCCGATCCGGACAAGCTGGTGGCGATCGCCGACCCGGTGAACGCGAGCACGCCGGCGCCGTGGGAGAGGTTCTTGACCGTCCGCACGGCGAGGTTCGGCCAGCTGTTCCGCGGCGTGTCGTTCACGCCGGGGACTGGCACAGACTCCGACCGCTGATCGTCCGTCCGAGGGCGACACGAACATGTGTTCGTGTCGCCCTCGGCTTCGATCCTGCACGCTGACCTCGACTCGTTCTACGCGTCGGTCGAGCAGCGCGACAACCCGCGGCTCCGCGGTCGCCCGGTGATCGTGGGGGCCGGCGTCGTTCTGGCCGCGAGCTACGAGGCGAAGGCGCGGGGCGTCCGCACCGCGATGGGAGGCGGCACGGCCCGGCGGCTGTGCCCCGAGGCGGTCGTCGTGTCGCCGCGGATGTCGGCCTACACCGAGGCCAGCAAGGCCGTCTTCAAGGTGTTCGAGGACACCGCGCCCGTGGTCGAGGGGCTGTCGATCGACGAGGCGTTTCTGGACGTCCGGGGTCTCGATCACATCTCGGGGACGCCGGTCGAGATCGCGACCCGGTTGCGGCGGCGGGTACGTCAGGAGGTCGGCCTGCCGATCACGGTCGGCGTCGCCCGCACGAAGTTCCTGGCGAAGGTAGCGAGCGCCGTGGCCAAGCCCGACGGCCTGCTCTTGGTGGCGCCCGAGCGGGAGCTCGAGTTCCTGCACCCGCTTCCGGTCGAGGCACTGTGGGGCGTCGGACGGGTCACGTCCGGCAAACTCCGCGAGCGGGGGATCACGACCGTCGCTCAGGTCGCGCTGCTGGCCGAGCGCGAGCTCGTGCGGATGCTCGGGCGGGCGTCCGGGCGCCACCTCCACGCGCTCGCCAACAACTACGACCCGCGGCCGGTGGAGGTGCGACGCCGCCGCCGCTCGATCGGCGGGCAGCGGGCGCTCGGGCGCCGGCGCCGGTCGCCGGAGGAGCTCGCCAGCGCCCTGATCGGGCTCGTAGATCGGGTGATGCGGCGACTGCGCGCCGCGCGGCGGGTGTGCCGGACCGTGGTGCTGCGGATGCGGTTCGACGACTTCTCGCGCGCGACCCGGTCGTACACGATGCCCGAGGCGACCGACCAGACGCCGACGATCCTCCAAACCGCGAACGGACTGCTCAAGGCCTCGATGCCGCTGATCGAGCGCCGCGGGCTCACGCTGATTGGGATCGCGCTCACGAACCTGTCCGACGCCGGCGCGGTCCAGCTGGTGCTGCCCTTCGACCGGACGCGCGACCTCGATGCCGTCGTCGATCGCGTCCGGGATCGGTTCGGGTACAGCGCGATCACGCGCGGCGCACTGGTGGGGCGCGACCCCGGCATCTGGGTGCCGCTCCTGCCCGACTGACGGCGCCGGGTGTCAACACCTCGAGAGAACCTGCAGGAACTGACAATCGACGCGCTCGGCGCGGACGTTGGCATGTGGCGCATGTGGTGCATGCGGCGTCTGACAAGGTCCGCGCCACGCGCGTCCGTTGGCCGGTTGTGCAGGTGGGGTGGACCCGCGTACGCGCCGGGTAGCCGTTCCCGGCGAGGGCGAGGAACGCCGCGCCCGCGCCGGCTAGCCGTTCCGGGCGAGGGCGAGGAGCGCCGCGCGCACCTCGGCGTCGCGACGTTCGGCGTCGGGGTCGGTCCAGTGCCACCGCACACCTGACTCGATCGCGAACGTCGGGCGGTCGTGGTCCTGGACGTGCTCGACCTCGATCTCGACCGCCACGACGCCGTCCGCCACCGCCTCGCCGTCCAGCACGCGGGCGTGTCCATACGCGGTCACCGCAACGTTCTCGCACACGATCGCCAGCGACACACGCCGGTCGGTGCGCAGCCGCGCCAGCGACTCGCGGGTGGAGGCGAGCGCAACCAGCGCGCGCCGCGGGCCGGCGCGGACCGCCGCCGATACCGGGATCGCGTGCGGCGGCTCGCCGGCGGTGGCGAGGAACGTGACGGTGCCGGCGGGCCACTCAGGGAGCATGTGCTGACGCTACCCCCCGGGCCGGGCTGGCGCGCGGCGCCGGGGCGAGTACGGCCCTGGCTCGGGTGGTTCCGGCGTCCCGCGGAACCTGCACAGCACGACAACGGCGGCGCGCCGGCGGGACGTTGCTGTGTAACGCGCGATATGCGTGCACGAGTCGGCAAGGTCAGCCGCCGTCGGCTCCATTGCCGTGTTATGGAGGTCGCTGCGGGGGGCCGGCCGGGCGCGCGGGGACGGGTCGCGCGACCGCGATCCGCGCGGCGTCGCGTCCCCTCGCGCGGCCGCGATCCGCGCGGCGTCGCGTCCCCTCGCGCGACCGCGATCCGCGCGGCGTCGCGTCCCCTGCGCGGCCGCGATCCGCGCGACGTCGCGCCCCTCCCGCCACCGCGCCGGCTCCGCTCCCCCGCCACCCCGCCGGCTAAGCGACCCCCCGCGCCACGCACAACCGCTGGAGCAGCTCCATCGCCTCGCCGGGATGCTCGGGCAGCGCGTCGAGCGCGCCGGCGGCGACCCGCAGATCGTTGATCGTGACCTCACGGCCCTCGAGCGCGAACCGTCCCATCCACCGCACCGCCGCCCGCTCATACCGCTCGGGGTCGCCGCCCCGCAGCACGAGGCAGATCCGGAGCGCGTCGTCGAGCCGCACCATCGGCAGCTCGCGGGCCGCGGTGATGACGAGCGTCTCGTTCCCGGTGTCGAGCGCCCGCCGGAAGCGGGCGTAGGGATTGCCGTCGCTCGTCATCGAACATACGTTCGCATACGCCACGGACGAACGCAACGAGGAGCGGCCGGACTACCCTGGAATATGCGCCTTCCGCAAGCCAGATCTCACGTCATGCATAGCCATCTCGCGCGGAGTAGGCTGCGCCGGGCGCGGCGATAGCTAAGTGATCTGTTTCGCAAATACGACGACATTCGAACGGGCCGGCTTGCGGCCTGCTCGGCATCCTGCCTCGCTTGAGCGGCCGCGCCGGCGTCGTCCGGAGGCGACGCCTGGCGGCGTCCTCGCTCGCTCATGTGGCAGAGCCACACCACGCTCACTGCGTCCTGTCCAGGCATCCGCCGGTGACCACTCTCGGTGTCGCCGTACTTACGAAACAGACCACTAGGAGCGCAAAACAGGAGGAGGAGCTCGCAAATGGCGGTAAAGGGGGCGGATCTCGAGTCCGAGTTGATAGACACGGTTTGCGAACGCGTGCGGGAGCGGCTGCCCGCCGGGCAGGTCGCGCCGTGTGAGGCGTTCGTACGCCAGTACTACCAGTGGGTCCCCGCCGAGGACCTCGCCGACCGTAATCCGCTCGACCTGTACGGCGCCGCGGTGGCGCACTACAACCTCGTCCAGCAGCGCGCGCCCGGCGAGGCCAAGGTTCGCGTCTACAACCCTGACTTCGAGCAGCACGGGTGGCAGTCGCCGCACACGCTGATCGAGATCGTCTCGGACGACATGCCGTTCATCGTCGACTCGGTGACGATGCAACTCGGCCGCCTCGGCTACGGGATCGACCTGGTGATCCATCCGGTCATGCGGGTCCGGCGCGACCCCGACGGTCACCTGATCGAGGTCCTCGACCCCGAGACCATCGACGCCGATGGCGCAATTCGCGAATCGATCCTGCACGCCGAGGTCGGACGCGAACACGACCGCGCGCTGCTCGACCAGCTCCGCCAATCGATCGAGCGCGTGCTGGCCGACGTCCGCGCCGCCGTCGTGGACTGGCAACCCATGCGCGCGCGCACGCAGGAGCTGATCGACGAGTTCGATTCCACGCCGCCGCCGAGCGTCGACCCGTCGCTGATAGAGGAGACCAAAGCGTTCCTGGAGTGGCTGGCCGAGGACAACTTCACGTTCATCGGGTACCGCGAGTACGACCTGATCGACGAGGGCGACGAGGCCCGCATGCAACCGATCGAGGGGTCCGGACTCGGGATCCTCAGAACGCCACCGACCAAGGCGCCCAAGAAGCTCGCCGGCAAGGCACTCGCCGTCGCTCGCGAGCCGCAGATCCTGCTCTTGACCAAGGCCAACTCCCCGTCCCCGATCCATCGCCCCGCGTACCTCGACTACATCGGCGTCAAGAAGTACTCCGACGACGGCCAGGTCATCGGCGAGCGTCGCTTCATCGGCCTCTACACCACGCGCGCGTACAAGGCGAGCCCGCGCTCGATCCCGATCATCCGCGGCAAGGTCGAAGGCGTGCTCGAGCGGGCCGGGTTCCCGCCGGCGAGTCACGACCGCAAGGCCCTGCTCGAGATCCTCGAGTCCTACACGCGCGACTCCCTGTTCCAGATGGAGACTGAGGATCTGTTCAACCTGGCGATCGGCGTCCTCGGGCTCGGCGAGCGCCAGCGGCTGCGGCTGTTCCTGTGGCGCGACCCGCTCGACCGCTTCGTCGAGTGCCTGGTGTGCATCCCGCGCGATCGCTTCAACACCGAGAATCGCGAACGCGTCGGCAGGATCCTGATGGAGGCGCTCGGGGGCGTGGCCCTCGACTGGACGCTCCAGCTGAGCGAGTCGCGCCTGGCCCGGGTGCACTACATCATCCGGCTCGGCGAGGCCCCCGTCACCGGGTACGACGTCGCGACGATCGAGACCCGCCTCGTCCAGGTGATCCGCGCCTGGACCGACGAGCTCCGCGACGCCCTGATCGACGAGCACGGCGAGGAGGACGGCATCAAGCTGTACAGGCGCTACGAGCGCGCCTTCCCGCCCGGCTACCAGGCCGATTGGGTGGCCCGCTCCGCGGTCGCCGACATCGCCAGGATCGAGGAGCTGTCCTCCACCGAGGATCCGATCACGAACACATATCGCCCGCTCGAGACGCCCGAGGGGATGGTGCGCCTGAAGCTGTTCAGCTCGGACGGTGTGCTGCTGTCGGATGTCCTGCCGACGCTCGAGCACCTGGGCGCCAAGGTCGCTGACGAGCGCCCGTACGAAGTCGTGCCCGACGACCGGCCGCCCGCCTGGATCTACGACTTCGGTCTCCAGGCCGACGCCGAAAACCTCGAGCGGGTCCGCGACCTTCTCCACGACGCCTTCCTGGGCGTGTGGCGTGGCGAGCTCGAGGACGACGGGCTGAACGGCCTGGTGCTCGGCGCCACCCTCACCGGCCGTCAGGTCTCGATCATCCGCGCGATAGCCAAGTACCTGCGGCAAGGCGGTATCGGATTCTCGGACGCCTACATCGAGCGGACCCTCACGGGTCACCCCGACATCGCCCGGCTCCTGGTCAGGCTGTACGAGGCGCGGCTCGACCCCGAGGCCCACGACGAGGACGTCGCCGAACGGATCGGAAACGAGATCGGGGAGGCGCTCGACGCCGTCCCCAGCCTCGACGAGGACCGCATCCTTCGCAGCTTCCTAACCGTCGTCCGCGCGATCGTGCGCACCAACGCCTTCCAGCCCGGCGCCGACGGCAAGCCCCACCCGTACTTGTCGTTCAAGCTCGACCCGGCCCAGATTCCGGTTCTCCCCCTGCCGAGACCGCAGTTCGAGATCTTCGTGTACTCGCCGCGCGTCGAGGCGGTCCACCTGCGCGGCGGCAAGGTCGCCCGCGGCGGGCTCCGCTGGTCGGATCGCCGCGAGGACTTCCGCACCGAGGTCCTCGGGCTGATGAAGGCCCAGATGGTCAAGAACGCCCTGATCGTCCCGGTTGGAGCGAAGGGCGGTTTCGTCCTCAAGCGTCCGCCCGCGCAAGGCGGCCGCGAGGCCATCCAGCGAGAAGGCATCGACTGCTATAAGACCTTCCTGTCCGGGATGCTCGACATCACCGACAACATCGTCGAGGGCGAGGTCGTTCCGCCCAAGCGCGTGGTCCGCTACGACGACGACGATCCGTACCTGGTCGTGGCGGCCGACAAGGGCACCGCCACGTTCTCCGATATCGCCAACGAGGTCTCTCGTAGCTACGGCTTCTGGCTCGGCGACGCGTTCGCGTCCGGCGGCTCGAACGGCTACGACCACAAGCAGATGGGGATCACCGCGCGCGGGGCGTGGGAGTCGGTCAAGCGTCACTTCCGCGAGCTCGGTACCGACGTCCAGACCACGGACTTCACCGCGGTCGGGATCGGGGACATGTCCGGAGACGTATTCGGCAACGGGATGCTGTGCTCACGCCACACCAAGCTGATCGCCGCGTTCAACCACATGCACGTGTTCCTCGACCCCGATCCGGACCCGGACACCAGCCGGCAAGAACGCCAGCGCCTGTTCGACCTCCCCCGCTCGGCCTGGAGCGACTACGACGAGTCGTTGATCTCGGAAGGCGGCGGCGTCTACTCGCGCGCGGCCAAGTCGATCAAGCTGACCTCGCAGGTACAGGAGGCGCTGGGCATCGAGGAGGAGGAGCTCGCCCCCAACGAGCTCATCCAGGCAATCCTCAAAGCCCCCGTCGACCTCCTGTTCAACGGCGGCATCGGAACGTACGTCAAGGCATCGACCGAGTCCCACGCCGATGTCGGCGACAAGGCGAACGACGCCGTCCGCGTCGACGCCCGCCAGCTTCGGTGCAAGGTCGTCGGAGAGGGCGGCAACCTCGGCCTCACCCAGCGAGCCCGGATCGAATACGCGCTCACCGGCGGTCCGGAAAACAAGGGCGGCCGGATCAACACCGACGCCATCGACAACGTCGCCGGCGTCAACACCTCCGACCACGAGGTCAACATCAAGATCCTGCTCGATGGCCTGGTCGCGGATGGGGACCTGACCGAGAAGCAGCGCAACGAGCTGCTGGCCGAGATGACCGACTCCGTCGGCGCTCAGGTCCTGTACGGCAGCTACACCCAGACGCAGGCGATCAGCCTCGCGCTCGCTCAGGCGCCGCCGATGGTCGACGTCCACGCCCGGTTGATCCGCCATCTCGAGCAGAACGCCGGGCTGAACCGCAAGCTCGAGTTCCTGCCTTCCGACGACGTCATCGACGAGCGCAAGGCAGCGCACCAGGGCCTGGTCGCGCCCGAGCTCGCGGTCGTCATGGCCTACTGCAAGATCCACCTCTACCGGCTGCTGCTCGAGGGCGACCTGCCGGAGGACGGGTATCTCGTCCACGACCTCGAGCGCTACTTCCCGGAGCCCCTGCCAGAGCGGTACGCCGACCGGATGCAAGCGCACCGCCTGAAGCGGGAGATCATCGCCACCGTCGTCGCCAATCAGCTCGTCGACCGCGCGGGCACGACGTTCTCGTTCCGGCTGGGCGAGGAGACCGGCGCCGGACCGGCGGTTCTGGCACGAGCCTACGCCACCGCGCGCGAGGTACTCGACATGCGCTCCTCCTGGGCAGCCGTCGAGGCGCTCGACAACCAGGTCCCCGCCCAGACCCAGCTCGAGATGCTGATCGAGGGCCGGCGGCTGGTCGAGCGGGCCACCCGCTGGCTCGTGCGCGCCAACCCCTACCAGGTCAGCATCGCCCAGACGATCAGGCGGTTCGAGCCCGGCGCGAAGATGCTCGCGGCCGCGCTGCCCGACGCGCTCGAGGGCGCGGATCGGGAGGCCTTCGACGCGATGGCGGCCGAGCTCAAGGCCGCCGGCGTCCCGGCCGAGCTCGCCCACCGCACCGCCGGGATGCAGTCGATGCTCGCTCTGTTCGACATCGTCGAGGTCGCGGCGTCGACCGATCAGAACCAGGAGAAGGTGCTCCGGGTGTACTTCCGGCTGGGGTCGCGGCTCGAGCTCAACTGGCTCCGGGACCGGATCATCGAGCTCCCGCGTGCCAACCGATGGCAGGCATTGGCCCGCGCGGCGCTCCGCGACGACCTGTTCAACCTGTACCGCGAGCTCACTCGCAAGGTGCTCGAGGCCGGCGCGGCCCAGGACGACAGCGAGGAGGCGATCGACGCCTGGTCAGAGCGGAACGCGGCCGAGCTCGAGCGCGCGCTCGGAGTGGTCAGCGAGGTCAGGGCCTCGCGGATCTACGACAACACCACGCTGCCGGTGGCGCTCCGCGAGGTCCGGAGCCTGCTCCGGGGAACCACCCGCGCCGGCGTCCCCACCGGCATGGGCGCGGTCACGATGGCCGAGTAGCGACGTTCACGCGGGCCGAGTCGCGAAGCTCACGACCGCCGGGTAATGCCGGGCACCCCGGTTCGCCAGCGCACATAGGCCACGAGCAGCAGGCCCGCGTCGATCACGCCGGCGACGAAGAACGCGCCCGGTCCCGTCACCAGCCGGCCGGAAATTCTGGAAACCACCCGTCCAAGCTATCGTCTCGCAACGATCGCTATGGCCACCAGTGTCAAGACAAGCGTCACCGAACTTCCCGAATCGCGCGTACGCGTCCAGGCGGAGGTCTCTCCCGAGGAGGTCGAGCGCCGCGTCCAGCAGGCCGCGCGCGAGCTCGGTCGCCAGATGCGGGTCCCCGGCTTCCGCAAGGGCAAGGTCCCGCCGCCGGTTGTGATCCGTCGGCTCGGCCGTGAGGCCGTCCTCGATGAGGCGCTCCGGAGCGCTCTCGGAAGGTGGTACGCGGACGCGATCGACGAGGCCGGCATCGCGCCCGTGGGTGAGCCCGAGCTGGACGTCCCGAACGAGCTGCCGGCCGAGGGCGAGCCGCTCCAGTTCTCGATCGAGATCGGCGTGCGGCCCACGGCCAAGCTCGGCGAATACAAGGGCCTCGAGGTCGGCCGGCGCGAACCGCAGGTCGAGGACGCCCAGATCGACGCCGAGATCGAACGGCTGCGCGACCGAATGGCGACGCTCGACACCGTGGAGCGCCCGGCCGATAACGGCGACCACGTCGTCATGGACTACGTCGGAACCGTCGGCGGAGAGGAGTTCGAGGGCGGCGCCGGCCGCGATCAGCTGCTCGAGCTCGGGTCGGGCCGGCTCGTACCCGGCTTCGAGGAGCAGGTGGTGGGCGCGAGCGCCGGCGACGAGCGCACGGTCACGGTCACCTTCCCCGAGGACTACCCGGTCCCGGAGCTGGCGGGCCAGGAGGCGCAGTTCGCGGTCACGGTCAACGAGGTCAAGGCCAAGAACCTGCCCGAGCCCGACGACGACTTCGCCTCGGAGGCCGCCGGGTTCGACACGCTCGCCGAGCTCCGCGACGACATCAGCGAGCGCCTGGCCAAGCAGGACGAAGCCTCGCTCGAACGCGAGTTCGAGGACGCCGTCGTCGAGGCGGCCGTGGCCGAAGCCGAGGTCGACGTGCCCGACAGATTAATCCATAGTCGCGCACACGAGCTGCTCGAGGACACGTTCTCGGTGTTGGCGCGCCAGGGCATCTCCAAGGAGGCCTATCTGCGCATCACCGGGCGCGACGAGGAGGCGCTCGCCCACGAGGCCGAGCCCGAGGCCGGCGCCGCGCTCAGGCGTGAGGCGGTGCTCGCCGCCATCGTGGAGGCGGAGAAGATCGAGCCGACCGACGAGCAGATCCGCGAGGCGCTCGAGCCGACCGCCGAGCGGCAGGGCACGACCGCCGAGAAGCTGTTCGAGCAGCTCCAATCGGCCGGTCGCCTCGATCGAGTGCGGACCGAAGTGGCCACGCGGCAGGCCGTCGACTTGCTGGTGGCCGAGGCCAAGCCGATCAGCGTCGAACAGGCCAAGGCGCGCAAGAAGCTCTGGACCCCGGGCAAGGAGGCTGCCGAGACCGGGGCCCGTCCATCCTCCGGACAGCTCTGGACTCCCGGCGGCTGACCCTGTAGAAACGCCATCTGGAACGGGGCCCCGCCCACCCCCGCCGTCGGACCAGCCTGCCCAGCCAGACCTGGACGGTTGCTACAGTCGGCAGGATTCCGGCCGAGGAAGCGAAAGAAGCGAGGACGATGAGCCCACTCGTACCGATGGTTGTCGAGCAGACCTCTCGAGGAGAGCGCGCATTCGACATATACAGCCGTCTACTCAACGAGCGGATCATCTTCCTGGGGACACCGGTTGACGATCAGATCGCGAACCTGATCGTCGCTCAGCTCCTCCATCTGGAGTCCGAGGACCCCGACAAGGACATCTCGCTCTACGTCAACTCGCCGGGGGGATCCGTCTACGCCGGGCTCGCGATCTACGACACGATGCAGTTCATCAAGCCCGATGTGCAGACGATCTGCGTGGGAATCGCGATGTCGATGGGCGCGTTGCTCCTCGCCGGAGGGGCCAAGGGCAAGCGAATGGCGCTTCCGAACGCCAAGATCCTGATCCACCAGGTGTCATCGGCATTCCAGGGCCAGGCGACGGATATCGAGATCCACGCCAAGGAGATCATCGACGTCCGGCGGCGGCTCGATGAGATCATCGCCCAGCACACTGGGCAGAGCCTTGAGAAAGTTCGGTCGGATACCGAACGTGATTACTTCATGAGCTCTGAGGAGGCCAAGGACTACGGAATCATCGACCGCGTCATCTCCCAGCACTAAGGGGCTACCCTTAGTGCTCGGATAAGGCGGCGCGAGGCGACTCCGGGAGAGGGCATCACATGGCACGTCCGACCGATTCCAACGAACAGCTGCTTTGCAGCTTCTGCGGTAAGTCCCAGAGGCAGGTCAAGAAGCTGATCGCCGGACCAGGCGTGTACATCTGCGACGAGTGCATCGACCTCTGCAACGAGATCATCGATGAGGAGCTCACCACTCCGCCGAGCTTCGATATCGAGAACCTCCCGAAGCCGCGGGAGATCTACGACGTCCTGAACGAGTACGTGGTCGGCCAGGAGCAGGCGAAGCGGAGCCTGTCGGTGGCCGTCTACAACCACTACAAGCGCGTTCAGATGATGCAGTCCGATGAGAACGACATCGAGCTGCAGAAGTCGAACATCCTGCTGCTGGGGCCCACCGGGTGCGGCAAGACGCTGCTCGCCCAGACCCTGGCCAAGATCCTCAACGTCCCGTTCGCGATCGCCGACGCGACCGCGCTCACCGAGGCCGGCTACGTCGGCGAGGACGTCGAGAACATTCTCTTGAAGCTGATCCAGGCCGCCGACTACGACGTCAAGAAGGCCGAGACCGGGATCATCTACATCGACGAGGTCGACAAGATCGCGCGCAAGGCTGACAACCCCTCGATCACTCGCGACGTATCGGGCGAGGGCGTCCAGCAGGCGCTGCTGAAGATCCTGGAGGGCACGACCGCGAGTGTGCCGCCCCAGGGCGGGCGCAAGCACCCCCACCAGGAGTTCCTGTCGATCGACACAACCAACGTGCTGTTCATCTGCGGCGGCGCGTTCGCCAACCTCGACAAGGTGATCGAGCGGCGGATAGGGCACCAGGGCGTCGGATTCGGCGCGGCGATCCAGTCCAAGGAGCAGCGCGACACCGGCGAGATCTTCGAGCACTGCCTCCCCGAGGACCTGATCCAGTACGGCCTGATCCCCGAGTTCATCGGCCGCCTCCCGGTGATGAGCGCGATCCACCAGCTCAGTCGCGACGAGCTGATGGAGATCCTGACCGAGCCGCGGAACGCGCTCGTCAAGCAGTTCCAGCGGTTCTTCCAGTTCGACGGGATCGAGCTGGTGTTCGCCGAAGAGGCGCTCCACTCGATCGCCGACAGGGCGCTCGAGCGCGAGACCGGCGCCCGCGGCCTGCGGTCGATCATCGAGGAGGTCCTGCTCGAGGTCCAGTTCGAGCTTCCCTCCCGCAGGGACGTCCGGAAGTGTGTAGTAACCCGCGACACGATCGAGAAGGGGACGTCCCCGACGCTCGTGACTGTCGCCACCCCGGAGGAAGAAGCGGCCTAGCTGTTTTTTGGGGCCGGGCTTCGCCCGGCGTCCGTGGGGCCCGGTTCCCCATCCGGTCAGAACGCGCCTCCCTCCCTAGACTGAGCGGTCGCCATGACTGCCCGCTCCGACCTAGAAGCGCGGACCCGCTACGACCCGTCCGAGGTCGAGCCCCGGATCGTGCAGGCCTGGCTGGACAGCGGCATCTTCCATCCCGCGCCCGAGGGCTCGCCCGCGGAGAACTACTCCGTCGCGATCCCGCTGCCGAACGTCACGGGCGTTCTGCACATGGGCCACGCGCTCAACAACTCGATCCAGGACTGCCTGATCCGCTTTAACCGCATTCGCGGCCGGCGGGCGAAGTGGATCCTCGGCACCGACCACGCCGGGATCGCCACCCAGACCCAGGTCGAGCGCGCGCTCGTCGCCGAGGGGTCGAGCCGCGAGCAGATCGGGCGCGAGGCGTTCATCGAGCGCGTGTGGCGCTGGCGCGACGATTACGGCGGCCAGATCATCGAGCAGCTGAAGCGGCTGGGCTCCTCGCTCGACTACGACGACGAGCGGTTCACGCTCGACGAGGGCTACGTCCGTGCCGTCCAGGATGTGTTCGTGGCCCTGTACGAGAAGGGCTACATCTACCGCGACAGGTACATGGTCAACTGGGATCCCGGCAGCCGCTCGGCGATCTCGGACCTTGAGGTCGAGGACCGCGAGGTCACGGACACGCTCTACTACATCGACTATCCGCTGGCCGAGGGGTCGGGCGCGATCACGATCGCGACCGTGCGCCCGGAGACGATGCTCGCGGACGTCGCGATCGCCGTCCATCCCGACGACGATCGCTACCGGCGGCTCGTGGGGGAGAAGGCGATCCTGCCGCTCGTCGGGCGCAAGCTGAAGATCATCGCCGACGACTACGTCAAGCCCGATTTCGGCACCGGGGCGCTCAAGATCACCCCCGGCCACGATCCCAACGACTTCGACATCGGCCGGCGCCACGGTCTGGCGCAGATCAGCGTGATCGGCGAGGACGGGCGCATGACCGAGGAGGCCCCTGAGCGTTTCGTCGGCATGACCGTCGAGGAGGCGCGGCGCGAGGTGGTCGCCGAGCTCCGTCGACAGGACCTGATCGCTCGAACCGAGGACCTGCTCCACGAGGTCCCGTACTCGCAACGCTCGGGCGAGCGGATCGAGCCGCTGATCTCGCTGCAGTGGTTCATGCGGATGGACGAACTGGTCAAGCCAGCCATCGAAGTCGTTCAAAGCGGTCAGGTCCGCTTCTGGCCCGAGAGCTACACCCGGGTCTACATGAACTGGATGGAGAACATCCGGCCGTGGGTGATCTCGCGCCAGCTGTGGTGGGGTCACCGGATCCCCGTGTGGTACCGCGCCGACGAGATCTACGTCGGGACCGAGCCGCCCGCGGGAGAGGGCTGGGAGCAGGACCCTGACGTGCTCGACACGTGGTTCAGCTCGGGGCTTTTCCCGTTCGCGGCGCTTGGCTGGCCCGAGGACACGCCGTCGCTCCGCGCCTTCTACCCGACCGATGCGCTGTGCACGGCCCGCGACATCATCTTCCTCTGGGTCGCGCGCATGATCATGCTGGGGATCGAGTTCACCGGGCAGATCCCGTTCGACGACGTATACGTCCACTCGATCATCCAGGCCCCGGATGGGCGGCGGATGTCGAAGTCGCTCGGCACCGGCGTCGACCCGCTGGCGCTGATCGACGGCGGGCCGCGGCCGCCGGCGTTTCCCGAGGGCGGCGACTTTCCCGCCTACGGCGCCGACGCCGTGCGCTGGGGGCTGTACGCGATGTCGTCCGCGCAGGACGTCCGCTTCAGCGAGGACAAGCTGTCCCAGGGGCTCCAACTGACCAACAAACTCTGGAACGCGGCGCGGCTGATCCTGCTGGGCGTCTCGCCGGAGGCCCGGGCGGCGGCGACCCCGGCCGCGGTCGAGGATCGCTGGATCCTGTCGCGGCTCGAACGCGCCAGGACCCAGACGGCGGAGCAAATCGAGCGGTTCGACTTCGCCCACGCCGCGCTCGGCTTGTACGACTTCGTCTACGGCGAGCTGTGCGACTGGTATCTCGAGCTGGTCAAGCCCCGGCTGCGCGCCGGCGAGCCCGCGCTTCAGGCGACGCTGCTGTACGTCCTGACCCAGACACTCGCGATCGCCCACCCGATGATCCCGTTCGTGACCGAGGAGATCTACCGCTACGTCCCGGGCTCCGAGGGCCTTCTCGCCGCCGGCCTGCCCGAGGCGCCGCCAACCCCGGTTGACGAGGGGGCGGAAGCCAGCGTCGGGCGGGTGATCGAGGCGATCCAGGCGCTGCGCGGCTGGCGCGACTTCGCGGGGGTCCGGCCTGCGGCCACAGTGCCGGCGCGCCTGGCCGCCGAGGGCTACGAGGAGACCGGGGAGCACCTGGAGCGTCTGGCCCGCGTCGCCTTCACCTCCGATGGGGCGCAACCGGTCGCGAGCGTGCCAGTTCCGGGCGGGACGGTCGAGATCCTGCCCTCGGACGACGTCGACCTCGAGGGCGCCGAGCGACGTCTGGCGGCCCGGCGCGCCAGGCTCGAGGCCGAGATCGCGCGCGCCGAGCAGAAGCTCGGCAACCAGGGGTTCGTGGCCAAGGCGCCGCCCGAGGTCGTCCAGGCCGAACGCGACAAGCTCGAGCGGCTCCGCGCGGAGCTTGACGCCCTATGACCCCCGAGGACGCCGAGCGCTACATCCTCTCCCGCGAGCTGTTCGGGATGCGGTTCGGCCTGGACCGCATGCGCAGGCTGATGACCGCGCTCGGCAACCCCCAGCTCAAGTTCAAGTCGATCCACGTGGTCGGGACGAACGGCAAGTCGTCGACCGTCCGGATGACCGCCGCGATCCTGGCCAAGCACGGCCTGCGCACGGGCGCCTACCTGTCGCCTCACCTCGTGTCGTTCGCCGAGCGGATCCGGGTCGACGACGCCGATCTCGAGCCGGGCGAGTTCGCCGCCGCGATCCAGCGCGCGGCGCACGCCGCCGAGCTCGTCGACCGCTCCCTGGTCGGCGACGACCGCGTGACCCAGTTCGAGCTCCTGACCGCCGCCGCCTACTCCGAGCTGGCGCGCCAGGGCGTCGAGGTGGCGGTGGTCGAGGCCGGACTCGGGGGCCGCTACGACGCCACCAACGTGATCCCGTCGCGGGTCCAGGTGCTCACCAGCGTGGGGTTGGAGCACACCCGGTGGCTCGGACCGACGATCACCGCGATCGCCACCGAGAAGCTCGACGTCGTCCAGCCCGGCGCGACGCTCGTGCTCGGGTACGGGCTGCACCCGGACGCGCTCGCCGTGGCCGAGCGCGTGGCTGCCGAACGCGGGGCCACGATCGTGCACGCGGGCGCGGACCCCGGGGTGCCGCTGATCGCGCTCGGCAGCTATCAGCGCCGTAACTTCGCCCTCGCGCGTGCCACGGCCCAGGCGTACCTTGGCGAGCTCGACCCCGGGGCGGTCGCGGCGGCCGCCGCCGAGATCCTCGTCCCGGGCCGTCTGCAGGCGATCGGCGAGGACCCGCTGACGCTGCTCGACGGCGCCCACAACCCCGATGGGATCGCCGCGCTGGCGGAGGCGCTGGCCGAGCCGTGGGCCTCCGGCCACGACCGTGTGGTCGCGGTGATCTCGATCCTCGACGACAAGGACGCCGCCGGGATGCTGTCGCAGCTGCTTCCGCTGTGCGACGCGCTCGTGCTGACCGCGAGCCAGAACCCGCGGGCGCTGCCGCCACCGACGCTCCAGTCGCTCGCGAGCCAGCTCGGCGGCCCGCCCTCGGAGGTCATCCGCGACCCGCGCGCCGCGCTCGGGCGCGCCCGGGAACTCGCCGGTCCGAACGGCCTGGTGGTGGCCACCGGCTCGATCTACCTGGTCGCTGATCTGCTCCGTCCGGTCGGCGCCGGCCGCGCGTCGATGCTGTGAACGAGGCGGTGGACATCGTGGACGACGAGGAGGAAAAGCCGCCAAGGTTTCTGGCCATGGTCGCGCTCGTGGCGTTCGTCGTCGCGGCTGTGATCCTGGTCTTTTTCGGGATCGGGTACCTTTTCGGCCGGGCCTACCTCTAGGTCCAGTTGACCTTTCGTAATCCCGGCGTTCGTGTGAAGATCCACACCTAGGCGCGCCGCTGCCGCGACGTTCCGACTACCCCTACCACTACACTCGCTGCCTTAATGCCCTTTCTGACGGTGTTCGGCATCAAGAACGGGACGATCAGCGCCGTCGTCGAGCTGATCATCCTCTTCCTCGTCGTCGTGTGGTTGGCGCTCGTCTACTGGACCTACGCCGACGCCCGGCGCCGGATCGCGGACTCGCTTCTGGTCGGGTGCGCGACGGCCGCCTCGCTGTTCCCGTTCGTGGGAACGATCGTTTACATGATCGTGAGGCCGCCCGAGTACCTCGACGACGTGCGCGAGCGCGAGCTCGAGATCCAGGCCGCCGAGGCCCGGCTGGCCGAGCTCGGCTACCAGGTGTGTCCGTACTGCGACTACGAGGTCGAGAAGGACTTCCTGCGCTGCCCGAACTGCATGCGCAAGCTCAAGGATCCGTGCACGACCTGCGGCAAGCCGCTCGACCCGATGTGGAAGATCTGCCCGTTCTGCGAGGCCGAGGTCGCCGGCGCGGCCCCGCAGCCTCGCCGCGCGCGACGGCGCCGCGACGGCGCCACCTCCGAGCAACCGGTCGCCGGGGCGACGGTTCGCGCCGAGCGCAACAGCGCTCCGACGCCGACACCGGCGCCGGCCCCCGCCGAGCGCGGCCGCCCCTCGGGCACCTGACGGACCCATAGTCTGTCCGCCCTAACTTCGACCCCGCCAAGGGAGACCAGTCATCCATGGAGCGAACGCTCATCCTGATCAAGCCCGACGCCTTTGCCCGGAACCTCTCGGGCGAGATCATCGCGCGCTTTGAGCGCAAGGGGCTGCGCCTGGTGGCGCTGGACCTGTTGACGATGAGCCGCGACCTGGCCGCGCAGCACTACGCCGAGCACGAGGGCAAGGGGTTCTACGACGAGCTTGTGTCGTTCATCACATCGGGGCCTCTGGTCGCGATGGTGCTCGAGGGCGAGCAGGCCGTGGTCGCGGCGCGCCAGGTGATTGGCGCCACCGACCCGCTGAAGGCGACGACCGGCTCGATCCGCGGCGACTTCGCGATCGAGGTCGGCCAGAACATGGTCCACGGTTCGGACTCGCCAGAGTCGGCCGCGCGCGAGGTCGGGCTGTTCTTCCCCGACCTCTGAACCGCTGGCCGTGAGCCGCCTCGTGCTCGCGTCACGATCGCCCCAGCGGCGGGCGATCCTCGAGCAGCTCGGCGTCGAGTTCTGCGTGGAGGTGCCCGAGGTGGAGGAGCTCGAAGCCGGCCCTCCGCACGAGGTGGCGCTCGAGAACGCCTACCGCAAGGCCTCGTCGATCGCCGCCGAATCGGCCGGCGGGCCGGTTCTGGGGGTCGACACGGTCGTGTCGCTGGGGACGCGCATGTACGGCAAGCCGCTCGATCCTGACGACGCGCGAGCGACGCTGATCGCGCTCGGCGGACGGCGGCACGCCGTGATCAGCGGAATCTGCCTGATCGAGGACGGCCGCTCGCGCACCGCCGCGGCGCAAACCTGGGTCCAGTTCCGCACGCTCGACGAACGGCTCGTCGATTGGTACGTGGCCACCGGCGAATGGCGCGAGCGGGCCGGGGGATACGCCATCCAGGGCCGCGGTGCGGCGCTCGTGGCGGCGATCGAAGGCGACTACCTCAACGTGGTCGGGTTGCCGGTGTCGACGCTGCTCGAGCTGGCGCCCGGCATCCTCGGCGCATGAACCGGTTTCTGCGAACCGGCCTGCCGCGGGACGAGCCCGTACAATCCCGCTCGGACGGCGCTGGCAGCATTTCGTGGCCTCCGGCACTCAGTTCTCCGTCTGCTGGTGACTCCTACCTCGATTGGCTATGGGCTTTTTCACGTACCTGACCGGTTTCGGCGGTCGCGACATGGCGGTCGACCTGGGGACCGCGAATACGCTCGTTTACGTGCGCGGTCGCGGGATCGTGCTGTCCGAGCCGAGTGTGGTCGCGGTCGACTCCCGGACCGGGGAGGTGCACGCGGTCGGGATCGAGGCCAAGCGGATGCTGGGGCGGACCCCGGGCACGATCCAGGCCATCCGCCCGCTGAAGGACGGGGTGATCGCCGACTTCGAGGTCACAGAGGAGATGCTCCGGCACTTCATCCAGAAGGTCCACCAGAACCGCTGGGCGCATCCGCGCGTCGTCGTGTGCGTGCCCTCCGGGGTTACCGGCGTCGAGAAGCGCGCGGTCGAGGAGGCCTGCCTCTCAGCCGGCGCGCGTCAGGCGTACCTGATCGAGGAGCCGATGGCGGCCGCCATCGGGGCGGGGCTCCCGGTTGGCGAGCCTACGGGCTCGATGGTGGTCGATATCGGCGGCGGCACGAGCGAGGTCGCGGTGATCTCGCTCGGAGGGATCGTCGTGTCGCAGTCGATCCGGGTCGGCGGCGACGAGCTCGACGAGTCGATCATGAATTACGTCAAGCGGGAGTACAAGCTGCTGATCGGCCAGCAGACGGCCGAGGAGGTCAAGCTCGAGATCGGCTCCGCGTACCCGCTGGGCGAAGAGGTCCAGGCCGAGATCCGGGGGCGCGACATGGTCTCGGGCCTGCCGAAGACCGTGGTCCTCACCAGCGAGGAGATCCGGGGCGCGCTCGAGGAGCCGGTGACCCAGATCATCGACGCGGTCAAGGAGACGCTCGACCGCACCCCGCCGGAGCTCGCCTCCGACATCATGGATCGTGGCATCATGCTGGCGGGAGGTGGCTCGCTGCTGCAGGGCCTCGATGAGCGCCTGCGTCACGAGACGCAGATGCCCGCGCATCTGGCCGAGTCGCCGCTCACGTGCGTGGCGGTCGGCTCGGGGAGGTCGTTGGAGGAGTTCGAAGCGATCCACCGTTCGAGCAAGAATTCACGCAACCGGCGTCGTCGGCATTAGTTTGGGAGTAGTGCTGACGTGGCGCCAGGCACGATCTTGGAGACACGACATCCGTGCATGACAAGCAAGTTCGGCGGCGACGGGCAGTGCTGGCACTGCTCGTTGCGGTCTCCCTGATCCTGCTCACGGCGTATTTCGGCGAGACGCCGAGCAGCCCGTTGCACAACGTGCAGCGCGGCGTCGTCGAGGTTCTCTCGCCGGTCGAGCAGGGCGCCAGCAAGGTTCTCGCGCCCGTCCGTTCGGTGGCCGGTTGGTTCTCGAGCACCTTCCACGCCAAGACCCAGGTCAAGCAGCTCCAGCAGCAGGTCGCGCGGCTCACCAACGAGTACGCCCAGGCCAAGGGCGCGCTGCTCCAAAACCGTCAGCTGACGGCGCAGCTTCACCTCGATGACAGCCTGAACCTCAACTCGTACCGCCCGGTGACGGCTCAGGTGATCCTGCGCGATCCGACCCTCTGGTACCAGACGATCAGCGTCGACAAGGGAACGGACGACGGCGTCGGCCTGCACGATCCCGTCATCGGCGACGGCGCGCTCGTCGGCGAGGTCACCGAGGTCTCGGCGACCGCCTCGTTCGTGACGCTGATCACCGACCATACCGTGTCGGTGACCGCGCGCGTGCTCGATTCAGGCGGCGACACCGGCGAGCTCGTGCCCGCGGTCGGCAACCCGGATGAGCTCGTGCTCCAGTATCTCCAACCCCCGAACCCGGGGCAGGTCCAGAACGGGCCGCAGCAGGGCCAGCTGGTGGTCACCGCCGGATTCAAGTCGGGTCCGCTCGAGTCCTACTTCCCGGCCAACATCCCGATCGGGAACGTGCTGCCCGTCGACGAGAACCAGCTGCTCAACAACGGGACGATCCAGGTCGCGCCGCAGGCCAACCTACGGAGCGTCGACGTCGTCCAGATCCTGACCAGGCCCCAGCCCGGCACCGAGCGCGCGCAGGTGCCGTGACGTGAGCAACGTCGTCAAGGTGCCGTGACGTGAGCAACGCCGTCAAGCTTCCCATCCGGTTGATCCTGCTGGGCTTCTTCGCCGTCGTCATTCAGGAGTCGGCGGTCTCGCAGGTGTCGATCTTCGGCGTTAGCGCGGATCTGACGCCGCTGGTCGTCATGTCGATCGGACTCCTGTGCGGATCGCTCACCGGGGCGGTGTTCGGGTTCGCCACCGGCCTGATGATCGACTTGATCCTCGTCCAGACCCTCGGCGTGACCTCGCTCCTGTACATCGTGATCGGCTACTGGGCCGGGCGGCTGCACGAGCTCCGCGACCCCTCGCACGAGCTCGTGCCGCTGGTCGTGGGCGCCATGGCCGCCGCGTTCGCCGGCCTCGGCATGGCCGTGATCCAGTTCCTGCTCGGCGTCGACGCCCCCGTCAGCCTGCTGCTGCTCCAGCAGATCTTCGTCGTGGTCCTGGTCGACACGCTGCTGGCGTTGCCGGTGTACGCGCTCGTGCGGCGGATCGTCCGGCCGGTGCTGCCCGAGGATCCCCGGCGCCGGCGGCGGCGCGCATACACGACCGGCGGTCTCAGCCCGCTGCAGCAGGGCGCCGCGCGCCGAACCACGTTTACCCGACCGAAACCGCTGTGAGCCCGCTCCCCGAAGACAAACAACTGCGGTTCGTCAAGCAGGAAGAGCGGCCGTCGATGAGCCCGCAACTCGCGCTGCGCGTGGCGATCATCGGGACGTTCGCGCTCGCGATCTTCGCGATCCTGTTCTTCCGCCTGTGGTTCCTGCAGGTCCTCTCGAGCGATCAGTACGCCAACGCGGCGAGCAACAACTACGTGCGCAACATCGAGCTGGCGGCGCCGCGCGGCGAAATCCTGGATCACAACGGCCAGATCCTGGCCTCGAGCCTGCGGGCCTACGCCGCGCAGATCTCGCCGCCGGACCTGCCCGTCCCGATGACCGACAAGAACCTGGCCCACCCGCCGCAGAAGGACGCCCAGGTGTACAACCGTGTCGCCGGCATCGTCGGGCTTCCGACCAAGCGGGAGAAGTGCCCGGTCAACGGCCACGGCGTGATCCACGTCTCCCAGATCGCCTGCGCGGTCGCTCAGGGCTACGTCCAGCTGCCGTACGCCGAGGCCACGGTGGCATCCGACATCACCCAGCAGCAGCTCTGGTACCTGTCCGAGCGGATGAACTCGTTCCCGGGCGTCAGCGTCCAGCAGATCTACCAGCGCAAATACCCGTTCGACGGCGTCGCCGCTCAGCTGCTCGGGCTGGTGAGCCGGATCACGCCGAGCGAGGTCAAGGAGCGCTACTTCGCGGGCGTCTCGCAGAACGACTCGGTCGGCCAGTCCGGGCTCGAGGCCTCCTACGACCGCTATCTGCGAGGCGTGGACGGCGCGGAGAAGGTCAAGGTGGACGCGCTCGGCAACTTCGACGGCTACCTCACGCAGACGTCGCCGACGGCCGGCGACAACCTCAAGGTCTCGCTCGACGAGAAGCTCCAGGCGGTCGGCCAGACCTCGCTGGCGGAGTCGATCGCCGCGAACTATCCGGCGAACGGCGGCGCGTTCATCGCGATGAGCCCCACCAACGGCCAGATCTACGCGATGGGCTCGCTCCCGACCTACGACGCGAACGTGTTCACCAAGCCCGTCCCGACCGCCGAGTACAACGCGCTGTTCGGACCGAATTCGGGCGATCCCCAGGTGAACCGGGCCTATCAGAGCGTCGGCCCGACCGGCTCCACGTTCAAGCCGATCACCGCCACCGCCGCGCTCGAGAGCGGCGCGTGGAGCATCGGCGAGACGTTCGACGACACCGGCCAGTACTGCGTCTCCGGGCAGTGCCGGCACAATGCGGGGGGCGCCGTCGATGGCAGCCTCAACCTGGAGAGCGCGATCCAGGTCTCCTCGGACGATTTCTTCTACAACTTGGGCGCGCTGACGAACTCACCGGCGCCGAACGGCGGCGCCCTGCAGCGCTGGGCCCACCAGTACGGGATCGGCCGCAAGACCGGGATCGACCTCCCCGACGAGAACCCGGGGACGCTGCCCGACGAGAGCTGGCGGTCCCAGCGCAACCAGCTCGAGGCGGCATGTGACAGCGCGACCGGTCCGTTCAAGGGCAAGGCGAAGCACGCGCCGGGCGGGTGCGGGATCGCCGACGGCACCAACCGCCCGTGGTCGGTCGGCGACAACGAGAGCCTCGCGGTGGGACAGGGCGACGTCCAGGTCACGCCGCTCCAGCTCGCCGTCGCCTACGCCACGATCGCCAACGGCGGGACCGTCGTGACGCCCCATCTCGGCGAGGACGTGCAGTCGTCCGACGGCACGGTGCTCCGCTCGTTCAACCCGCCGCCGCAACGGCACGTCAGCCTCAACCCGGCATATCTCGACACGATCCGTGCGGGGCTCCGGGCTGCAGCGTCGCAGCCGGGCGGAACCTCGGCCGACGTGTTCTCGAACTTCCCCGAGCAGGTGTACGGCAAGACGGGCACCGCCCAGTACACCGGCCAGCAGGACTACGCCTGGTACGCCTGCTTCGTTCCGGCCACCGCGACCACCAAACCGATCGTCGTCGTCGTGACGGTCGAGCAGGGCGGGTTCGGCGCGGTCGGCGCGGCCCCGGTCGCCCGCCAGATCCTGTCGCAATGGTTCTTCGGCAACAAGGGGCCGTATACGGCCGGGAACTCGAAGACGCTGTGAGCGCGGGCGCTGCTCCTATCCGGCCGGTCCGGACGGCGGAAGATGTGGCGCCGGCGCGCGCCTACGCGCTGCTGCGCATGGACCCGCTGCTGCTGCTGGCGGCGCTCGGCCTCGCGGCCTGCTCGCTGATCACGCTGAAGGGCGCGACCCGAACGATGAACCCCGGGCATCCGCTCTACTACGTCGAGCGGCAGGGCATCTACTTCGCGATCGGGCTGGTGGTGGCGCTGTTGCTGGCGCAGATCGACTACTCGCGGCTGCGCGAGTTCAAGTACGGCCTGTACGGCGTGATGATCGCGCTGAACCTGGTCGTGCTGGGGATGCCGCGGGTGCAGGGAGCCGCCCGGTGGATCCCGCTCCCGTTCTTCCAGCTGCAGCCGTCGGAGTTCGGCAAGGTTCTGCTGATCGTGGCCGTCTCCGCGTTCGCGGTTGACCGCTCGCGGCGGCTGCACGAGCGCCGGACCACGGCGCGGATCATGCTGCTCGCGCTGATCCCGGCGATGATCGTGATACCGCAGCCGGACCTCGGCACCGCGCTCGTATACGTCGCCGTGGGGTTCGCGATCCTGTTCTTCGCGGGCACGTCCTGGAAGCAGCTGACCGGGCTGGTGCTGCTATTCCTGCTGGCCACGGTGTTCGTGCTCGTGGTCGCGCCGGCGACCGGCCACCACCTTTTGAAGCCTTACCAGATGCAGCGCCTGACCGGCTTCCTGCATCCGTCCCACGATCCCCGCAACCAGACGTACAACATCACGGAGTCCCTGACCGCGATCGGCTCCGGGGGAAAGACGGGACTGGGCACCGCGGGCGCCTCGCAGGTGAACCTGCATTTCCTGCCCGCCCCGAGCACCGACTTCATCTTCGCGGTGGTCGGGGAGACGTACGGCTTCGTCGGGGCAGCCGTCGTGCTGTCGCTGTACGCGCTGATCATCTGGCGCGCGCTGCGCATCCTGACGATGTCGAAGAACCTGTTCGGGACGCTGATCGCGGGCGGTGTCCTGGCGATGCTGATGTTTCAGGTGTTCGTCAACGCGGGCATGACGATCGGCATCATGCCGATCACCGGGGTCCCCTTACCGCTGATGAGCTACGGCGGCTCCTCTGTCCTGGTGACGTTCATCGCCATCGGCCTTCTACAGTCAATATGTGTGCAAGCACGCATGACTGCCGCGACGAAAACCCGAGGATTGGTTTCGTCATGACCGCTGCCCCACGTATGAGGGCGCGCGGCACCTGTTCGCCCGGAGGATCGAGCTCTCAAAGCTCGCGCTCCCTCCGCGAACGTTCTCAAACTTACATAAAGGACTGAATGAGCATTGAAGAAGCAAGTATTGGTCAGCGTCGACCGGGGCGAGACCCGGGTCGCGCTGCTGGAAGCGAGCGGATCGGTCACCGCGCGTAAAAGCGCGTCGAAATCCGCAACCACACGCCGGCGTCGCAAGCCGGCCAAGCCCGCGGCCGGATACCACGTCGCGGAGCTATATCTGGAGCGCCGGGGGGCGCGCTCGATCGTCGGAAATATCTACAAGGGTCGGGTCGACAACGTCCTGGGCGGGCTGGAAGCCGCGTTCGTGGACATCGGCCTGGAGAAGAACGGATTCCTGCACGTCGACGAGATCGTGTTGCCGGGGGTCGAGGCGCCCCGCCGGGGCCGCGGCTCCGGTCGCGACAACCGCCAGATCACCGACATGCTGAAGCCCGGCCAGGAGATCGTCGTCCAGGTCGTCAAGGACCCGCTGAAGACCAAGGGCGCCCGCCTGTCGATGGACCTCACGATCGCCGGTCGCTACATGGTGTACGCGCCGTTCGGCGAGGGCGTCGGGGTGTCGCGCCGGCTCGACGACGGCGAGCGCGAGCGGCTGCGCAAGGAGGCGGCGAAGCTGGACTTGAAGGGCGCCGGCGCGATCGTCCGTACCGCCGCCCAGGGCGCCACCCGCGCCGATCTCGAGCGCGAGCTCCTGTACCTGTTCAAGCTGAACGAGGTCCTGCAGAAGCGGGTCGCTGAGACGACGGCGCCGGCGCTGGTCTTCCAGGAGGCCGACCTGTCGGTGCGGGTCGTGCGCGACATCTACTCCTCAGCGTTCGAGCGCGCGATCGTCGATGACCCCAAGCAGCACCACCGGCTGGTGTCGTTCTTCTCGCGCACCGCGCCCGAGCTCGTCGACCAGGTCGAGCTGTGGGAGGAGGACACGCCGCTGTTCGAGGCGTTCGGGGTCGAGCAGGTGCTCGACTCGACGCTTTCCCGGCGGGTGGATCTCCCGAGCGGCGGCTATCTGATGATCGACTACGCCGAGGCGCTGACCGTGATCGACGTCAACTCCGGCTCGTTCGTAGGCCGCGGCAAGGCCGCCCGCCTCGAGGACACGATCACCAAGACGAACCTGGAGGCCGCCGAGGAGGTCGTCCGCCAGCTGCGGCTACGGGACATCGGCGGAATCATCGTCATCGACTTCATCGACATGGCGCGGGCTCGCAACCGCGATGCGGTGCTGAAGTCCTTGCGGGGCGCGCTCGACGAGGACCGCACGAAGACGTTCGTGGTCGAGATCTCGCCGCTCGGGCTCGTCGAGATGACCCGCCAGAACGTGACCGACGGCGTCCGCGAGATCATGACCCGGCCGTGCCCGACCTGCCACGGCGACGGCGTGATCAAGTCCGAGGAGACACTCGCGATCGAGTTCGAGCGCAAGATGCGAGATCTGGCCAAGGAGACCAAGGCCGACGCGCTGCTGCTCCAGATGAACCCGCGCGTCAGCGCCGAGTTCACCCGGGACGAGGCGCGCGTGCTGCGCCAGATCGAGGAGGACACCGGCAAGTGGTTCCACTTCGAGGGGTCCGAGGGCCTGCCGCTCGATCACTTCGCGGTCGTGCTCGAGTCGACGCGCGCGAAGGTGCTCGAGCGCGCGGTCCCGTTCCGCGCCGGCGAGGAGGTCCACGTCGAGATCGTCGAGCCGCACATGTACAGCCCCGGCGACGCGGTGGCGAAGATCGACGGCTACATAATCTCGGTCACCGGCGGTGGCGACTACGTCGGCGAGAAGCACCTGGTGCGGATCGAGGAGGCAGGACGCACCGAGGCGACCGCGTCGCTCCTGGACGTCACCGCGCCGGCAGCGGCGTCGTCGAACGGGACCGGCGACGGGAACGATGCGGGCGATGAACTAGAATCGAAGCCTCGGCGTCGTGGCCGCAGAGGCGGAAGGCGCCGTTCCGGCGCCAAGGCCGAATCAGCTTCGACCACCTCTTCATCCGAATGAGCACCTACGCGATAGTCAAGACGGGCGGCAAGCAGTACCGCGTCGAGCAGGGTCAGTCGCTGCTCGTCGAGCGGCTGCCCGAGGGCGACGGCGAGTCCGTGACCCTGCAGCCGCTGTTGTTCGTGGACGGCTCGGAGGTCGTCGACGGCGAGGATCTGGCCCGGGTTTCGATTGAGGCCCGCGTGGTCGCTCACGAGCGCGGGCCGAAGCTCCGCGTGGTCAAGTTCAAGCCCAAGCGCGGCTACAAGCGGCGCACCGGCCACCGCCAGAATCTGACCCGGATCGAGGTGACCTCGCTCGGACTCGGGTCCTCGGGCGGTCGCTCGTCGGGTGGTCCCGGATCGCCTGCGCCGAAGCCGGTCGCGGCCGACGCTCCCACTACCCCGGAGGCGAGCGATGGCTCATAAGAAAGGCCTCGGCTCCTCGCGCAACGGCCGCGACTCTCACGCCAAGCGACTCGGCGTGAAGGTGTTTGCCGGCGAGGCGGTGACGGGCGGCGAGATCATCGTGCGCCAGCGCGGCACGAAGTTCAAGCCCGGCGACGGCGTCGGGATCGGGAAGGACGACACGATCTTCGCCCAGTCGGCGGGGACCGTGCAGTTCACGCGCGGCCGGCGCGGTCGGGTCATCTCGATCGTCCCCGGCGCGACCGACTCGTAGTCGCGGGCCTTCCGTCCGTCACCAGGTGGCGCCTGGCTGGCCAGCCAGGCAGGCGGGTTGGTGGGCGGCGCGGACGGCCCGCGGGGCACGGATGACCCGCGGAACCGGCGGACGCGGCGACGGCCCCGCTCGGCATCCATGCCTCGCAGACGTGGCCTGCCGCGCGACATCCGACGGACGCCGGCGAAGCCGGCCCCTATTCAGCAGCGGTTACCAGCTCCGAGGTGCACAGGGGGCACCGCTTCGCGCGGACCGGGATCGCGCTCGTGCACTCCGGGCACTCCTTGGTGTCCGGATCCTCCTTGGCCCGGCGGGACATGAGCGCGTTGACCGGCGCCACGATCAGGAAGAACACGACCGCGGCGATCGACAGGAACGTGATCACGTTGTTGATGAAGTCGCCGTAGGCGAACGTGCTGCCGTTGATCGTGAACTTCAACGCGGCGAAGTTGTGCGCGCCGAAGATCGCGGCGACGATCGGGGTGATGATGTCGGATACGAGCGCCTTGACCACGGCGGTGAACGCGGTGCCGATCACCACCGCCACCGCGAGATCGACAACGTTCCCGCGCATCAGGAACTGCTTGAAGTCTGTGAGCAGTTTTGGCACCGGTTGGCGTCTTGTTTCGTCACAAGGGTCGGCGGATCCTTCGGCCGATGGCGATTCAGCTACCAAATGCGTAGTCGCAGCGCCAAAGACCTGGTCGCGGGCCTTGCAGATCGCCAGAACGGAAGGGTGAGTTGTGCGCAACTCGCGGCGCTCGGGGTCGAGAGCGTGGCAATCGCGAGGTTGGTCGCTGACGGTTACCTCCACCAGGTGCACCCGCGGGTGTACGCCGTCGGCCACAGAGCGCCGAGCGTGGAGGCTGACCTCACCGCTGCAGTGCTCTACGCCGGCCCGGGCGCGATGCTCAGCCACGCCACCGCGCTCTGGTGGCGCGGCCTGATCGACAGGCAGCCGTGGCCGATCGAGGTGAGCACGTCTCGGCGGTGCCGGTCGCTCGATGGCGTGAAAGTGCACGGCCGGCGCGTCTGCCGGCGCGTCTGGCACAAGCGCCTGCCGATGACGACGATCGAGCAGGCGCTCCTCGACTTCGCGGTCCGCGCGCCGCTGGAGAGCGTGCGTTACGCGCTCGCCAACGCCGACTACGCCAAGGTGCTCGACGTCCCCGCACTCCAAGTAATTGCCGGTAACGGCCGTCCCGGCAGCATCAGGCTGCGCAGCGCCCTGAAACGCCACGAACCCAAGCTCGCGCGAACCCGCAGCCCACTCGAGCGGCTGTTCCTGCCGCTGTGCGAGAAGTACGGCGTGCCGCTGCCAGACGACGTCAACGTCCGGGTCGCCGGCGTTCTCGTGGACGCGGTCTGGTGGCAGCAACGGCTCGTCGTTGAGCTCGACGGCAAGAACAACCACAGCTCGTGGGCGCAGATTCAGCGCGACCGGAGCAACGAGCTCACCCTGCGCGCGGCCAGGTTCGACGTGCTCCGCTACGGGACGCTGCAGTTGGAGGAGCAAGCTGCGCAGGTGGCCACGGACGTCCTGGCGCGGCTCAGCTCGACTGCGCGGTCGGCCTGACCAGGATCTCGTTGACGTCGACGTGCGGCGGCTGCGAGACCGCGAACATGACCGTGCGCGCCACGTCCTCGGCCGTGAGCCTGCCCTCGCCGGGATTGTCGAAGAACGGCGTGTCCACCATCCCGGGCTCGATCAGCGTCACCCGCACGCCGGTGTCGTTGAGCTCGAGCCGCGCGGCCTCGCCCATGGCGGTCACGGCAAATTTGGTGGCGGAGTACAGCGAGCCCGGGAGCGCGCGCCGGCCCGCGAGAGAACCCGTGAGCAGCAGATGGCCGCGGGACTCCTTCAGCGCGGTGATCGTCGCCCGGATCGTGAGCGCCACGCCGTACACGTTCGTCAGCACCATCGAGCGCCAGTGTTCGGGCGAGTCCTCGAGAAAGCCGCGCGCCGCGCCGAAGCCGGCGTTGGCGAAGGCCACGTCGAGGCAGCCGTACCGTTCTAGCGCGGCCTCGACCATCGCCTGCTGCTGCTCCCACTCGGTCACGTCGCACTTGACCGCGATGGCCCGGTCCTCGCCTCCCAACTCGGAGGCGAGCTGCTCCAGCCGTTCGGTGGACCGGGCGGCCAGCACCACGCGGTAGCCGGCCTGCGACGCGGACCGGGCGGTGGCGGCGCCGATGCCGCTCGACGCACCGGTGATCAGGAAAACCGGATCGGACATGCCAGGATGATTGCATGCAAGACCGAGCGCGAATCCACGTCGAGGCCGGTGGCGGCGGTGACGGCTGCCTGAGCTTCCGGCGCGAGGCGCACGTGCCCAAGGGCGGCCCGAACGGTGGCGACGGCGGCCGGGGCGGAAGCGTGGTGCTGGTGTGCGACGACTCGCTACGCGATCTCGAGACGTTCCGGCGCAAGGCGCACTTCATGGCGCGCCGCGGCGGTCACGGCCAGGGGGCGCTCCGTCACGGCAAGGACGGCGACACTCTCGAGATCGCCGTGCCGCCGGGCACCGAGGCGAGGGTCGAGGCCGACGGCACCGTGCACGACTTCGTTCGGCCCGGACAGCGAGCTGTGGTGGCGCGGGGTGGTTCCGGCGGGCGCGGCAACAAGCACTTCGCCGGCCCCACCCACCAGACGCCACGGTTCGCCGAACGTGGTGCTGCCCGGCGAGGACACGTGGATCACGTTGCAGTTGAAGCTGCTCGCCGACGTGGGCTTCGTCGGGCTGCCAAACGCCGGCAAGTCATCGCTCCTCGGTCGCCTCACCCGCGCCCACCCCAAGGTCGCGGACTATCCGTTCACCACGCTCGAGCCGGTGCTCGGAACGCTGGAGGCGGGCGACCGCCAGCTGGTGATCGCCGATATCCCCGGCCTGATCGAGGGCGCGAGCGCCGGCGCCGGACTCGGCCACGACTTTCTCGCGCACATCGAGCGCACGCGGCTGCTCGTCCACGTGCTCGACCTCGCGCCCCTCGACTCCCGCGATGATCCGGAGTCCAACTACGCCACCGTCGAGCGCGAGCTCGAGCTGCACAACCCGCGGCTGTCGGTGCTGCCGCGAGTGCTTGCGCTCTCGAAGGCGGACCTCGTCGACGAGGCGGCACGGGACGCCGCGCGCGTCGCCTGGACGGCGCGGCTCGGTCCGGACACGCCGGTGATCGTGACCTCATCGGCGACCGGGCTCGGGCTCAGCGATCTCGCGGGAACGCTCCTCCGTCTCGTTCCCGAGGAAGCGCCTGAGGACGGTCCCGGCGGAGACGGCGCGACGCACGAGGTCGAGCCGCTCGACGAGCTCGCCGAGCACCGCGTGTTCCGCCCCGCGGCGAAGCGCTCTTACGAGGTGGTGAAGGTCGCGGACGGTGCCTACCGCGTCACGGGCAAGGGGATCGAGCGCCTGGTGGCGCGTTACGACCTCGACAACGAGGACGCGCTCGCGTACCTCGAGCGGCGGCTGCGCGGCATCGGCGTGATCCGGGCGCTCGAGGCCGAGGGTTTCGAGCCGGGCGACGACGTCGAGATCGCCGGGATCGCTTTCGACCTCGATCCGGAGTAAGCGGCGCGCTGTCGCTTACGCGCATGTAGCATCGCCGCACTTTTCGCCGGTCGAACTCGGGAGGCTTCGATGCGTCGTGTCGTCTGTGGTCTGCTTCGAGCGTGTGCCGCGGCTGTGATCGCCCCGGCGGCGAACGCCGATGTGCTCCGCGTCGGCACCTACAACGGGGTGCCCGGGCAGTACAGCTCGATCCAGGCCGCGGTCACCGCAGCGCAGCCGGGCGACTTCATCCTGGTGGCGCCGGGCGACTACAAGACGACCGACTCGAGCGCACCGGGCGATTCCTCGGTCACGCCCGCGGCGGTGCTGATGAGCACCCCGAACGTGACCCTGCGGGGAATGAACCGGAACACCGTCGTCGTCGACGGGACAAAGCCCGGCTCGCCCGAGTGCAGCTCGAGCGCTTCCGACCAGAACTTCGGACCGTCGGATGGCAGCGGGGGCCAGCTCGGGCTCAACGGGATCATGGTGTACAAGGCCGACAACGTCGCTCTCCAGAACCTGACGGCGTGCAACTTCCTCGCGGGGACGGGCAGCGCCGGCAACGAGATCTGGTGGAACGGCGGCGACGGCGGCGGGCAGATCGGCGGGTGGGGGTTCGACGGCTCGTACCTGACCACGACCAGCACCTTCTACCAGGACGAGTCGACCGCCGCCGAGTATGGGATCTTCTCGAGCGACTGGAGCGGCGGCACCTGGTACCAGGACTACACCAGCAACTTCAACGACTCGGGTTTCTACATCGGCGCCTGTCAGCAGGTCTGCGATCAGACGATGAACGACGTGTGGTCCGAGTACAACGCGCTCGGCTACTCGGGGACGAACTCCGGCGGACAGCTCGTGGTCGAGAACTCGCAGTTCGACAACAACGAGGACGGGTTCGACACCAACAGCCAGAACAACGACGATTGGCCTTCGCCGCAGGACGGCGCCTGTCCGAATGGCGCCACCAGCTCGATCACGCACACGCCTCGTGCTGGGTGTTCATGGAGAACTACGTCCACGACAACAACAACCCGAACGTGCCGGCGGCCGGGGCAGCCGCCGCGGGTCCGGTCGGGACCGGGATGTCGGTATCGGGCGGCCGCAACGACACGATCATGGACAACCGGTTCGTGAACAACGGCGCGTGGGGGACGATCTTCGTCCCGTATCCGGACACCGAGACGCCGCCGTCCGACGTGACCGATCCATGCCACGGCGGCGTCGGCGGCGCCGGCAACGTCTGCAACTACGACGACTGGGGCAACTCGCTGCTGAACAACACGTACAACGACGGGTTCTTCGGCAACCAGACCAACGGCGACTTCGCCGAGTCGACCACCACGCCCGGTAACGCGATCAACTGCTTCAACGGCAACGTCGACACGAGCGGGACGGTGACGAGCTCGCCGTCGACCCTGCAGCAGACCAACTCCTCCTGCGGTCAGAGCGCGGCGGCGCCGGACACCAACCCCCTGTTCATCAGCCAGGTGAACTGCGACTCGCAGTTATTCGGCGCGGGCTCGCCGTGCCCGCCGGGATCGAGCTACCCGCGGCTCACCGGCGTGGCCATGCACCCCGCTGCCGAGTGGGCTCCAGACGATGCCCGATCCGTGCTCGGGCGTGCCGGCGAACCCGTGGTGCAACGGCACGGTCCAGGTGCTGCCCGCCCACAAGTGCGTGGCTCGGTACGTCACCGTGCATCTCAAGGTCGCCAAGCGGGAGAAATTCTCGTCGGTTTCGGTGAAGGTCGCGCGTCGGAAGTGGCGCCGGCACAAGGCCCACGGGCGCCGCACGAGCATCCGCCTCGATCTCGGGGCCAAGGGCCACCACAACGTGTGGGTCCGCTTCCTCGAGCGCATCAAGGTACGATCGCGCGCCGAAACTATCCGGTTCGCGACGGTTTATCACCGCTGCTGAATCGCCGCTGAGATTCACCGAGGAGGTCTGCACGGATGCTTACGCGTCACAAACTGCCGCTGGCAGCGATCGCCGGCGCGCTGATCGCTTTGCTATTGATGGTTGCCGCGCCCGCCGCCGGTGCACGCGTGCTGCGCGTCGGCACGTATCACGGCGTTCGCGGCCAATACAAGTCAATCCAGGCCGCGGTCGACGCGGCCAAGCCGGGCGACTGGGTTCTGATCGCCCCCGGCGACTACAAGACAAGCTCGAGCAGCGCTCCCAAGGGAGCGCCACAGTCGCCCGCCGGCGTCCTCATCACGACGCCGCGCATTCACCTGCGAGGCATGAACCGAAACACGGTGATCGTCGACGGCACGAAGCCGGGGTCACCCCATTGCAGTAGGTCCGAGTCAGCGCAGAACTTCGGACCTGACGCGAAGAAGGGCACGCTCGGGCTCAACGGGATCATGGTCTGGAAAGCCGACAACGTTTGGGTTCAGAACCTGACCGTTTGCAACTTCCTCGGCGGCTCCGGCGAGGCGGGCAACGAGGTCTGGTGGAACGGCGGCGACAACAGCGGCATGATCGGCGGGTGGGGCTACGACGGTTCGTACCTGACCGCGACCAGCACGTTCTTCAAGAACGAGACGACCGCCGCCGAGTACGGCATCTTCTCGAGCAACTGGATCGGCGGCATCTTTGACCAGGCTTACGCCAGCAACTTCAACGACTCGGGGTTCTACATCGGCGCGTGCCAGCAGGTCTGCCACCAGACGATGGACAACGTTTGGGGCGAGTACAACGCGCTCGGGTACTCCGGTTCAAACTCCGGCGGCTGGATGCTGATCGAGAACTCGCGCTTCGACAACAACGAGGACGGGTTCGACACCAACAGCCAGAACGGCGACAACCCGCCGCCGCAGAACGGAGCGTGCCCTGCCGGGGTCAAGCCCCCCGTCGCGGGCGCGCCCTCGTGCTGGGTGCTCATCCACAACCTGTTCGACCACAACAACAACCCGAACGTGCCCGCCGCCGGGTCGGCGGCCGCGGGACCGGTGGGCACCGGCATGTCACTGTCGGGTGGACGGAACGACACCGTGATGGACAACACGTTCGCGGACAACGGTGCGTGGGGCCAGATCACGATTCCGTATCTCGACAGCGGCAAGCCCTGCACGGGTGGGATCCTCGGCGCGCTCGGATCGGGTACCTGCCTGTTTGACGAGAGCGGCGACGCCCTGATCGGCAACACGTTCTCCCACAATGGTTTCTTCGGCAATCCGACCAACGGCGACTTTGCCCTGACCAACTTCGACCAGGGTCCGACCGACTGCTTCAGCGGTAACGTGCAGCAAGGCGGCGGCGCGGTCACCACGACCCCGTCGAACCTCGAGCAGACGTACCCGACGTGCAACGGGCAGTCGGTCGCGCCCAGCGCTGATGCCGCCGGGAAGTTCACGAACGAGGTGCTGTGCGATGCTCAGGTCTCGCTCGCGCCGGGCGCCAAGCCTCCGTGCGGCGCTACCGACCGCTATCCGCGTAGGAAGAAGGTCGTGACGCACCCGTTGCCCAAGCACCTGACCACGATGCCCAACCCGTGTGCGGGCGTCCCCGCAAATCCGTGGTGCCACGCGAAGAAGGCATGACGCTCCCGCGGCGGTTGGCGACGGCGCTGATCGCCGCGCTCGCGACGGCCGTGCTCGCGGCTGCGGGCGCGGCGGCGGCATCCGCGCGCGTTCTGATCGTCAACCAGCAGCGCGCGTCGTACCCGCACTACGCGACGATTCAGGCGGCCGTCGGTGCGGCGCGCCGCGGCGACTGGATCCTGATCGCACCGGGCGTGTACACCGGGACGGTGCGGATCACCACGCCGGGTCTGCACCTGCGCGGGCTGAACCGCAACAAGGTGATCCTCGATGGGCGCCATCGTGTCGGCAACGGCATCGTGATCACCTCGAGCGGCGTGTGGATCGAGAACCTAACCGTCCGCAACTTCGATCGCCGCACGCGCGAGGACGCCGCGGACGGCAACGAGGTGTGGTGGGAGGGTGCGGGTCCGAAAGGCACCCGGATCGGGATCCACGGCTGGTGGGGTCAGTACCTCACCGCTTACGACACCGGCCTGCTCGGCGGCTACGGCCTGTACGCCGGGCACTCCGTCGACGGGTTCTTCAAGCACGTGTATGCGTCGGGCTTCAACGACTCGGGCGTGTATGTCGGCGGCTGCCGAGATTGCCAGGCGCTCGTGCAGGACGCGCTCGTCGAGCGGAACGCGCTCGGCTGGTCGAGCACCAACGCCGGTGGCCATCTGATCGTCCAGGACTCGACCTTCCGCGACAACAGCGTCGGCGTCGCCCCGGACTCCGAGCCCGACAACGATCTGCCGCCGCCGCAGGACGGGGCGTGCGACTCCGGGTCCAACCGCGCTGAGCTGCCGACGTTCACGACCACGCAGATCGCTCGCTGCACGATCTTCCGAGACAATGTGATCGAGGACAACGGCAACATCTCTACGCCGGCCAACTCGGACATCCTGAACGCGCCCTGGGGCGAGGGCGTGGTGCTCGGCGGCGACTACGCCGACCTCATCGAGCACAACACGATTCGGGGCAATTCGACGTTCGGCGTGCTCGTGCTCGAGCGGCCTGACCCGTTCCCGCCGACACCGAAGACGGTCTACTTCCAGTCCTCCGGCAATGAGGTGTCCAACAACACCGTCACGGGCAACGCAAAGCTTGCGGGGACGACCGATCTCGCGCTCGAGGGCGGCGTGTTCGGCACGATGAACTCGGTGAACAACTGCTTCTCGGGCAACACGTTCGGCAGCTCGAGCCCGGCGAACATCGAGGGGACGTGGGGCTGCCAGAACGCGACCACGCCCAACGGCGGCGATGCGCTGTTCGCGGAGATCCTGAAGCTGATCGCGCAGTCCGGGGGGCGGCACCAGAAGCCGCAGCCGGCGCCCCGGGCGCAGCCGACGATGCCGCGGCCGTGTCGCGGCGTCCCGCGCGACCCGCTCTGTCGCTGACCGCGTCCGGCCCGGGTCGCTGACCGCGTCATAACCTGTGGGGCGTGGGCTCCGTAGTCGTAAAGCTCGGCTCGAGCATCGTCGCCGATGACCGTGGCGACGTGCGCACCGACGTGCTCACCCGTCTCTGCGACGAGCTCGCCGAACTCGTGCATGCGGGGCATCAGCCCGTGGTCGTGACCAGCGGCGCGATCGCGCGTGGGATGGGCGTGATGCAGCTGCCGTTGCGGCCCCGCGCGATGGATGAGCTCCAGGCCGCCAGCGCCGTCGGGCAGGGCAAGCTCTACCAGGTGTACGACGAGCTCCTGCGCGCCCGGGGGCTGCAGACCGCCCAGGTACTGCTGACCTTCTTCGACATGAGCGCCCGCACCCACTACCTGAACGCCCGCCAGACGCTGCGCAAGCTGCTCGACTGGCGCGTGATCCCGGTGATCAACGAGAACGACACGACCACCACCGACGAGATCTCGTTCGGCGACAACGACTTCCTCGCCGCCCAGGTGGCGATTCTGATCGCCGCCCAGCGTCTCGTGCTGCTGACCGACGCCGAGGGGCTGTTCACCGCCGACCCTCGGGTGGATCCGGCTGCCCGCCTGGTCTCCGAGGTGACCGACTTCGACCAGCTCGATGAGCTAGCGATCGGCCACGCCACGTCGCCGCTCGGCTCGGGCGGCATGCGCTCGAAGGTGGTCGCCGCCGAGATGGCCACGGCGGCTGGGATCCCCACCGTGATCGCAAGCGGTCTTCGGCCGGGCGTGGTCCTGGCCGCAGCGGCCGGCGATCCGGTCGGCACGCGGTTCGCGGCGCGCTCCGGTCGGTACTCGAGCTTCAAGCTGTGGCTCAGGTACGCCAAGCCGGCTCGCGGCCGGGTCCTGGTTGACGCGGGCGCGGCCCGCGCGCTGCGCGAGGGCGGCACGAGCCTGCTCCCGGTCGGGATCGTCGAGGTGGCAGGCGAGTTCGACGCCGGCGACGCGGTCGAGGTCGCGTTCGACGGCGAGCTCGTCGGCAAGGGGATCTGCAACTACTCGGCGGGCGAGCTGCGCCGGGTGCGCGGCCTGAAGTCCTCAGACGTGCGCGAACGGCTGCCACGGGCCACCGAGGAGGCCGTCCACCGCGACTACTTCGTGCTCGCGTGAGGCCCTCCGCCCAGCCTCGCGTAACCTGTTAGGGCGAGCATGGCTGTCACCGTGACATCAGTGGCCGAGACGTGCGCCGCCGCAAAGCGGGCGGCGCGCGAGCTTGCGAGCCTGCCGTCCGGCGTCAAGGACGCCGTGCTCGAGGAGATCGCGACGGAGCTGGTCGAGCGGACCCCAGAGATCCTCGACGCCAACGCCCGCGACCTCGAGGCCGGCCGCGAGGCGGGGTTGACCGACGCGCTGATGGACCGGCTCGCGCTCGACGCGGCCCGGGTCGCCGCGATCGCCCGCCAGGTCAGGGACATCGCGGCCCTGCCGGATCCGGTGGGTGAGGTCGTCGAGGGCTTCCGCCTGCCGAACGGGCTCGACGTCCGCAAGGTGCGCGTCCCGCTCGGCGTGGTCGCGGTCGTGTACGAGGCGCGGCCGAACGTAACGATCGATGCCGCGGCGCTGTGTCTGAAGTCGGGGAACGCGATCGTGCTGCGCGGATCGTCGATGGCCGCACATTCCAACGCGGTGCTCGCTGCCGTGGCGATCGAAGCCGGCCTGTCGGCCGGGATGCCCGAAGGGGCGATGTCGCTCGTCGCCGGCGGCCGCGAAGATCTTGAACAGCTCGCCACTCAGGAAGGAGTCGTAGACCTGATCATCCCGCGCGGGGGCGAAGGACTGAAGGCCGCATTGAAGGCCGTGGCGACGGTGCCGGTCATGTACGCGGCGTCGGGGAACTGCCATGTGTACGTGGACGCAACCGCCTCGATCGACGATGCGCTCGCGATCGCCTTGAACGCGAAGGTCCAGCGCCCGAGCGTCTGCAACGCGGCGGAGACGCTGCTCGTTCACGAGGCGGTCGCTGGTGAGTTCCTTCCGGCCGCCCTGGGCGCGCTGTCGGCCGCGGGGGTCGAGTTGCGGGTCGACGAGCGAACCCGTGTTTTTGGGGAGGGCGTTCCGGTAGCGGCCGCCACCGAGGAGGACTGGGCGACCGAGTACCACGCGCTGACGCTTGCGGTCCGGGTGGTGGACTCGGCCGAGGAGGCGATCGAGCACATCAACCGTTACGGCTCGGGTCACTCCGAAGCCATCGTCACGCGGGACACCGAGGCCGCGCGAGCGTTCCAGCTCGGGGTGGACGCCGCGTGCGTGTACGTGAACGCGTCCACCCGGTTCACTGACGGTGGCGAGTTCGGGATGGGAGCCGAGATCGGCAACTCGACCCAGAAGCTCCACGCACGCGGGCCGATCGGCCTGCGCGAGCTGTGCTCGTTCAAGTACCTGGTCGAGGGTGCCGGCCACGTCCGGGCGTGAGCGCGCCGGGACGCTGAAGACCGGACGCTGATCGAGCGGTGCGGGTCGGGATCCTGGGCGGAACGTTCAATCCGCCACATCTTGGTCACCTAATCTGCGCCCAGGAGGCGTACCTTCAGCTGAAACTCGACCGAGTGACGCTGATCCCTGCCCGGATACCACCGCACAAACCCGTGGAAGACGAGCCTGGCCCAGAGCACCGGCTCGAGCTCTGTCGGGTCGCGGTGGGCGACGACGTGAGGTTCGACGTCTCAGATGTGGAGATCACGCGAGAGGGGTCGTCATACACGGTCGATACCCTCGAGTTGCTGCATTCGCGAGAGCCGGAAAGCGAGCTGTTCCTGATCGTCGGCGGTGACATCGCCGCGGGTCTACCGTCGTGGCGCGAGCCCGAGCGGGTGCTGTCGCTGGCGACGCTGGCTGTGGCCGGCCGGCGCGGGACCTCGCGCGCCGAGGTCGACGAGGCGCTCAGTGGCCTCCCGGGTGGCGAGCGCGCGGAGTTCTTCGAGATGCCGACGATCAGCATCTCCTCGACGGTTCTGCGTGGGCGAGTTCGGGATGATCAGCCGATCCGGTACTACGTGCCTGACGCAGTCGTGGGCTATATCGATGATCACCGCCTCTACCGGGGGTAGCCTGAACCTTATGAACCCCGAACAGCTTGCAGTCGAGATCGCCGAGTTTGCGTCCGATCGGAAGGCGCTCGACATCGTTCAGCTCGACCTGCGGGCAATGATCGGCTACACGGACTATTTCGTGATCTGCACGGGGCGGAGCGAGCGTCAGACGAAAGCGATCCACGACGGGATCCACGAGGGATTGAAATCGGCGCACGGTCGGCTGCCGCAGCGGGTCGAGGGCCTGCCGGGAGCCCGCTGGATCCTCATGGACTACCTCGACGTCGTGGTGCACGTGTTCACCCCGGAGACGCGCGAGTACTACCGGCTAGAGCAGCTGTGGGGTGAGGCGCCGGCGAGGGCGGTCGGGGCCGGAACGGCGTAGCCGCCGCGTACGGCTGTGCGTCCGGCGTTCACGCTCGAGGCAGCCGTGCTCTTGTGTCTCCTCGGCTTCGCCGTGGGGGTGTTCGGCACGCTCGTCGGCGCCGGCGGCGGGTTCATCCTGACCCCCGTCCTGCTCCTGGTCTATCCGCAGTCGACTCCCGCCCTGATCACCGCCATCAGCCTGGTGGTGGTGTTCTTCAACGCCGGCTCCGGATCGATCGCCTACGCGCGCCAGAAGCGCATCGACTTCCGGTCGGGCGGCGTGTTCGCGGTGTGCACACTTCCCGGGTCGATTGTCGGGGTGCTGGTCGCCGACAAAGTGTCGCGTCCCGGCTTCGATGTGATCATGGGGCTGGCGCTGATCGCGCTGGCGTGGTGGCTCGTGCTGGGGCGCCGCAGGAAGCCCCATCCGCACCGTGTTCGCGGACCGGAGCGCGTGATCGTCGACCGCGACGGCAAGGAGTACCGCTACCACGCCAACGTTCGCCTGGGGGCCGCGTTCAGCGTCGTCGTCGGGCTCGAGCTTCCTGGGAATCGGGGGAGGCGTCGTGCACGTGCCGCTGCTCGTGACTGTGCTCGGGTTTCCGACGCATGTCGCGACCGCGACATCGCACTTCGTGCTCGCCTGGATGGCGCTGGTGGCGACGCTCACGCACGTGTTTGCGGGCACGTTCCACGGCGGCATCGGTCTGCGCCGGGCGGCGGCGCTGTCGGTCGGGGTGGTGTTCGGAGCGCAGCTGGGCGCCGTGCTGTCGCAGAAGCTCAGCGGGACCATGATCCAGCGGCTGCTCGCGGCCGGGTTGCTGGCGCTGGGGGTCCGGCTTGTTCTGAGCGTCTTGCTCTGACTGGGACCCGGGGCTGCCTGGTCGTCGCGGGCGCGACATGCCGAGGCGAGACCGTGCCGGCTACACGGTGGCGAGCAGCTGCGGGGCGACCTCTTTCTTGCGGCTCATGACGCCGGGCAGCTCGATCGTGCTGTCGTGCGGCGCCTTTCCGAACGCTCGCGCCACCGTCGCCACATCCCCCGCGACGAGCAGGTCGGTGCCCTTGCTGAGCACGTCGGTGACCATCAGCGCGTAGAGCTGGAGGTCGCGGCTCTCGCGCGCTTTGCGCATCGCCCCAATCAGCTCCTGGCTGCGGTCCAGCAGCGACTTGCCTACGACCTCGATCTGGGCGATGCAGATCTGGTGCCCGCTGCTCGCGTGGTACTGCTTGGCGTCTCGCGAGATGATGTCCTCGGCGCTCACCTCGGAGACATCGGACGTGGCCTCGAACATCCGGCGCCCGAACTCGGCGGCATCGATCGCAAGCACCCGCTCGAGGTAGTCGACGACGAGCTGGTCTCGTTCGGTGGTTGTCGCGGAGTTCAAGATGATCGTGTCGGACATAACCGCGCCGAGCAGCATCATCGCCGTCGGCGGGCTCGGCTCCATGCCGCTCTGACGGAAGCGCTCGATCACGAGCGTGGCCGTTGACCCGACCGGGTCGAAAGTCGCCGTGACCGGAATCCGGGTCTCGATCGAGCCGATGTGATGATGGTCGAGGATCTCGACGATCTCGGCCTGATCGATCCCGGGCACGCTCTGAGCGCGCTCGGCATGGTCGACCAACAGCACGCGCCGCCGGGGCGGTGAGACCAGATCGGACCGCGTCACCAGGCCCACGGGGCGGCGCTGCGGATCAATCACGACAGCGGCGCCGTAGTGACTCTCTTTGATCTGTTCGGAAATGTCGTCGACGAGGAACTCGGTCGTGGCGGTCAGCGGATCGCGCTCCATGAGCGCGCCGCACGGCGCCGCCAGGGTGATCATGCGACCGGATACGTAGCTGTCGAGCGCGGACACGATCACGGCGGTGCCGTGCTCGCGCGCCAACTCGAGGATCTCGTCTTCGGGGGGTGAGTCGTTCGAGAGCACGATCAACTTCGCGCCCTTCTCGATCGCCATCCGCTGGGCGTCCGTCCGGTTGCCGACCACGACCACGTCGCCGTCGGAGATCCCAGTGCGACTCAGGTCCATCGCCTGGACCCATACCCGGCCGGACAGCGCCATGTCCTCGCCGGTGAGAAGCCGGCCGTCGAGCACCTCTACGATCGCGCTGAGGTGCGTGGGCGCGTCCTGAAGCGTCGACGTGTCGCGCGTCTCGCGGATGTAGCGGCGCGCCAACGACCGCTCGGTGATCACGCCGGCGAGCGCGCCGTCGCCGTCGACCACCGGCACGAGCTCGAGCCCGGCCCGGGCCATCGCGAGCCCGGCCTCCCGGATCGGCGCGCTCTCGTTCGCGATCGGGAAGTCCGCCCGCATCACGTCGTTGGCGCGGACCATGGCGTGGGGGAGGAACTGCGGCTGCCGGGCGCCGCTCTGTTCGAGCAGCCAGCGTGTCTGAGCGTTGCACTCGCCGAGGCGCACCGCGGTGTATTCGTTGCGCGTGTCCAGCCGCTGCTTGAGCTCGGAATAGCCGATCGCCGACGCGATCGAGTCCGCGTCCGGATTGCGGTGGCCGGTGACGTAGATCGGCATAGCGGTGCGATTATCGCCGCTGGTCGTCGGCGATCTCAACGCGCCGTCGCTTGCCCGCCGGTGGTCGCGCGCGATACCTTCCACAACGGAGTCGAGGGCAGCGGCTCGCGGCTGCCGGACCACGTCCCCGAAACGGAGAGATCACCAATGCCGTCTGCCCCGCAGATCCTTCCCACGCAGATCCAGGAGGGGCTCGCGCCCGGCGTGAAATACCGCCTCGAAGGCGAGCTCGTCCCGGTCCTCCACATGGCCCTCGACGGGCAGGTGCCGGTGTATTTCGAGCACCACGTGCTGCTGTGGAAATACCCCCAGATGCAGATCGGCCTGCACCCGCTGGGCAAGGGTCTGAAGCGCCGCGTGCTCGGCGGCTTGCCCCTTCTGATGCTCGAGGCGCAGTCGCCGGGCGAGATCGCTTTCAGCCGGGACGCTCCCGGTCACGTAGTCGCGCTCCACCTCCAGCCGGGACAGGGAATCATCGTGCGCGAGCACCAGTTCCTGGCCGCGACGGGCGGCGTCCAGTACGACTACACCCGGATCCAGGGCTTTGCCAACGTGCTCTATGGCGGTGGCTTCTGGGTCGACCAGTTCTTCGCGGGCGACCACGAGGGCGTCGTCTGGATCCATGGCTATGGGAACGTGTTCGAGAAGTCGCTCGAACCGGGTGAGACGATCGACATAGAGCCGGGCGGATGGGTTTTTCGCGACCACTCGGTGGCGATGGAGCAGGAGGTCTACGGGTTCAAGACCGGCCTCCTCGGCGGCGGCGCGGGCAACCTCGTGTTCAACCGCTTCACCGGCCCAGGTCGCGTCGGCCTCCAGAGCGCCTACTTCCACCCGGCCGTCCAAGAGGGCGCCGGCGGCGACCAGCAGCGACAGGGAGGCGGGCTCCTGGGCAATGTCATCGGCGGCCTGCTCGACAACTAGCTGGCCGTGAGCTTTGCACCGGGGCATCTCGCCGAGCACCCGCTCCCTCCGGGCATTGTCGGCGCGCTCGGACTGACCGGCTATCAGCTACTCGTCGACGTCGCCGGCGTCGGCGCCGGCCGGCTCGGGCCGCACGCCTTCCTGCTGGTTGCGCCCGAACCGAACCCGTCGCTTCCCGACGCCGGCACCCAGATCGCGCTCCACCAGCCGCGGCTCAAGGACGAGGTCGAGGCTGCCGCGTTCATCCAGCTCGCGGCGCAGCTCGGCTATCTCCGGCTCTCCGGCTACCGCCTCGCGCTCGAGCGCGCCGGCCTGCGCAGCAAGGTCAGCCTGGTCAACCCGGCGACCGGCGCAGTCGTCGCCACGATCCCTGACAAGCAGCCCGGCCGCCTGTTCGGAGGTGGGACGAACGCGTCCAGCCTGCTCGCCGGCGTCCGCGGACTACCTCCCGCCGGCCCGCCGCCGGATCTCCAGAGCCCCGAGCTGCTGCGTCAGGTCCTGCTCGCGCTCGCGCTCCGCGACGAGTCGCTCGGTGGCGCCGACGCGGCCGAGCTCGCCGACCGCGCGCTCGAGCTGACGCGTCAGAGCGGTGGCCTCGATCCGCCGGCGGCGCTCGAGGCCGCGAAGCAGGACCGCGGGTCGTAGCGGGAACACCGGCGGGTGTCCGGCGGACGGAAGTGATTCCGCTCGTCATCCAGACCCGTCCGCGATCTCTGGAGCCGGGAGGGCCTCGTTGCCGGACCGTGGCACCGTTGCGGGATCCGCCGCGGTCAGACGCATCACGGGCCTGCCGCGGCGGGTGACGAGGACGTCCTCGCCGGCTGACACGCGGTCGATCCAACGCCCCAAACCCGTGCGGAACACGTCCGCCGTCACCTCCGTCGGCACGTCAGGTAGTGCCGACGGGGAATGGAGCTGGGGGGACTCGAACCCCCGACCTATGCGCTGCCAGCGCATCGCTCTGGCCAACTGAGCTACAGCCCCGTCGAATGCGAAGTCGTCCGCAAGGTTAATGCATGACTGCTGTCCGTTGCGTGAGGGCGTCAGCCTCAGGTGGAGGTGTTGTCTTCCGCTGAATTGTTGGGCCGGCAACAGAAACGATCGATCGAGCTCGCCGCAGTACACCGCGAACAGATCGAATTCGCCGTCTGCGTACGTTCCGCGCACATGCCCGTGGGTGGTGCAGCGCGATGTTCGGAGCAGAACGATCACGACATCGCCCGATCTGCTCAGGCGACCCCACTTGACCTGCACTCGCAGCAGATCGCCGTTGATATCCAAGGCGAGGTCAACACGGCCGAGCTCGCCGACTGGACGAAGAACGCGGACCCCGGCTTTCATCGCGGCCAGCACGATCGCCTGCTCGGCCACCACCCCTTTGACGTTCGAATTCATCACGAACGTATGTTCGCATAGGCGTCGGACGGAAACGCTTCGTTGCAGGGAAAAACGGCTCCGCGCTCAGGCGCTCCGCAGAGACCGCGGGAAAGCGCTCAGCTAGGCGGGATGAACTCGGGCACGTCGAGCCCGTCGTCGGTCGACGGGGCATGGCCGGCGCCGATAGCACGGTCATCGGACCGGGCGCGACGACCAGAAGGGTCTCGCCCAACCCCCGTCGCGCGTTCAGCGCGCGCGATCTGGGCCGTGAGCTGCGAATGGATGCGCTGGACGTCACCGAGCAGCCGCTCGGCGTTCGCGCGCAACGAGTTCCCCATCTCGCGCAGGTTCCCCACCACCTCGAGCCCCTCGGAGCGCACCCCGTCGGCGGTGGCGCGCGCATCCTCGAGCAGGCCACGGGCGCGCTCTTCAGCATCGGCGCGGGTCGCAGCGGCGGACTCGCGAGCTTCGCTCAGGATCTGCGATGCGCTCTCCTCGGCACGGGCGACGATCGCGAGGGCTTCGTTGGTTGCCGCGGTCGTCGCGGCCTCGGCCTCGGCGCGCCCTTCGGTGCGCAGGCGCTCGGCCTCGGTCTGCGCCAGGCGCACCGCATCGGCGGCCTCCTCCTCGCCGGCGCGTACCCGGTTGTCCGCGGCGCGCTGCGCCTCCGCGATCCGGGCCGTGACCCGCTCTTCGGTCTCGAGCCGTAGCCTCTCGGCCGTCTCCTCGGCCGCCGCGATGATCGCCGCGACTCGCTCGGCGGCCAGGGCCGAGCTCGCGTGCGCGCGCCCGCTCGCGCGCGCGACCGCGCCGGACCCCGCGCCGGACCCCGCGCCGGACCCGCGCGCCGGACCCGCCGCCGGACCCGCCGCCGGACCCGCCGCCGGACCCGCCGCCGGACCCGCCGCCGGACCCGCCGCCGGACCCGCCGCCGGACCCGGCTCGCCGGACTCGACGCCGGATTCGGGGTTCTCGGCCACGCCCGGATGGTAGAGCGGGTCAGCCGAAGTCCCTGCACACGACGGACCGGCGTCCGGCGCGGGGTGCGACGCCGGCGAGGTCCGATCCCGCCCCCGCAAGTAACCTCATACGTACCGTGTCTGAACGACGCTACGACCCGAAGCAGATAGAGCCCAAGTGGCAGGAGATATGGGCGGACGAGCACACCTGGGAGGTGTCGAACGACGCCGCCCACGACGGCCTCGGCGCCGACACCCGCGAGAAGTCGTACGTGCTCGAGATGCTGCCCTACCCGAGCGGTGAGCCGCACATCGGCCACTTGAAGAACTATGCGCTGGGCGATGCGATTGCGCATTTCCACCGCCGGATCGGCCGCCGGGTTCTCCACCCGATGGGGTACGACGCGTTCGGACTGCCCGCCGAGAACAACGCGATCAAGACGGGCATCCACCCGCGGATCGCCACCGAGCGCTCGATCGCGTCCTACCGGCACTGGTTCCACCGCTGGGGAATCTCGATCGACTGGAGCCGCGAGATCGCCACGCACGAGCCCTCGTACTACCGATGGACCCAGTGGATCTTCTTGAAGCTGTTCGAGCGCGATCTGGCGTATCGCAAGAGGGCGGCGGTCAAGTGGTGCCCTGTTGACCAGACGGTGCTGGCCAACGAGCAGGTGATCGATGGATGTTGTGAGCGGTGCGGCTCGCTCGTCGAGATCCGTCAGCTCGAGCAGTGGTTCTTCCGGATCACCGACTACGCCGACCGCCTGCTCGACGACCTCGACACGATCGACTGGCCCGAGCACGTCAAGGCCATGCAGCGCAACTGGATCGGCCGCAGCGAGGGCGCGGAAGTCGTCTTCCGGTGCGAGGACCTCGGGATCGACTACCCGGTGTTCACGACCAGGCCGGACACGCTGTTTGGCGCCACGTTCTTCGTCATGGCCCCCGAGCACCCCGACGTGTTCAAGCTCGCCGAGGGCACCGAGTACGAGCAGTCGGTCCACGAGTACGTCAATCACTCGATCACCGAGTCCGTCGAGCTGCGCGGCGACGTCGACAAGCCGAAGACGGGCGTGCCGCTCGGCCGCACGGTCACGAACCCCGTCACGGGCGAGCAGATCCCGATGTACGTGTCCGACTACGTGCTGATGGAGTACGGCACCGGCGCGATCATGGCGGTGCCGGCGCACGACCAGCGCGACTACGACTTCGCGAAGGCCTTCGACCTGCCGATCCGCCACGTGGTGGCGCCGCGGGGAGAGGGGGGCCAGGATGGTGGTGGCGCAACTCAGTCGGTGAGCGCGGACGCGCGAGCGCCCGCGGACAGCGCGTTCACCGCCCACACCCAGGACGAGGTCCTCATCAATTCGGGCCAGTTCACCGGCATGAACGCGGTCGAGGGCCAGCGCGCGATCGTGGAGTGGCTCGACCGCGAGGGCAACGGACACGAGTCGGTCAGCTACAAGCTCCGCGACTGGCTCGTCTCGCGCCAGCGCTACTGGGGCTGCCCGATCCCCATCGTGTACTGCGAACGCTGCGGCATGGTCCCGGTCCCCGAAGACGACCTGCCGGTCGAGCTCCCCGAGATCGAGGACTACCAGCCGAAGGGACGCTCCCCGCTGGCCGCGGCCGAGGACTGGGTCAACACCCGGTGCCCGGACTGCGGCGGCCATGCCCGCCGCGAGACCGACACGATGGACACGTTCGTCGATTCGAGCTGGTACTACCTGCGCTACTGCGACGCCCGCAACGACCACGCCGCGTGGGACCGCCAGGTGCTGCGCAGCTGGATGCCCGTCGACCAGTACATCGGTGGCGTCGAGCACGCGATCTTGCACCTGCTGTACTCGCGCTTCTTCGTCAAGGCGCTGGCGGACATGGACCTGATGGACACCCAGGAGCCATTCCAGGCGCTGTTTACGCAGGGGATGATCCTCGGCCCGGACGGCAACAAGATGTCGAGCTCGAAGGGCAACGTGATCGCTCCGAGCGAGATCATCGAGCGCTACGGGGCGGACGCGGCGCGCTGTTACGTGTTATTCATCGGCCCGGCCGACCAGGACGCCGCATGGTCCGAGACCGGCATCGATGGCGTCTACCGCCGGCTGCTGGCGCGGCTGTGGCGCCTCGCCGATGAGCTCGCCGAAAACAGCGTGACCACCGAAGCCGCCGACCAGCCCACCGATCCCGAAGGCGACGCGCTGACGATCGTCCGGAAGGCGAACTGGGCGATCGAAAAGGTCACGAGAGACGTCGCTGACCGCTTCGCGTTCAACACCGCGCTGTCGGCGATCATCGAGCTGATCAACGAGATCTACCGCTATCCCGACGCCGATCGGTCGGCCCGGCGGTTCGCGGCCGCGACCGCGGCATCGCTGGTGTTCCCGTTTGCGCCGCACCTCGGCTCGGAGGCGTACGAGATGCTGACCGGCCGGCAGGTGTGGGAGGAGCCGTGGCCCGATGCCGATCCCAACATGCTCCAGACCGAGACGTTCGAGCTCGTCTGTCAGGTCAACGGCAGGGTCCGGGACCGTGTGCACGCACCCTCGGGGGCGGAACGAAACGAGCTCGAGAAGCTCTGCCTCGAGTCGCGGGGCGTCAAAGCGCACGTGGACGGCCACGAGATCGCCAAGGTGATCGTCGTGCCCGACAAGCTGGTCAACGTCGTCGTCCGCTGAGCCGCGGTGGCGCACCGGCCGTATGTCGCGGTCGTAGGTCCGAGCGACGCGACCTCGCAGGAGAGGCGCGCCGCCGAGGCGATCGGCCGCGCCCTCGCTGAGGCGGGCGGGATCGTCCTGTGCGGCGGTCTGGGCGGGGTGATGGAAGCCGCGTGCCACGGCGCGGACGCGGCGGGTGGCACGACCGTGGGATTCCTCCCGGGCACGGACCGCGCCAGCGCCAATGACTACCTCCAGATCGCGCTGCCCACCGGCCTCGGTGAGCTCCGGAACGGTCTGATCATCAGGGCGGCCGACGCGGTGATCGCCGTCGGCGGTGCGTACGGGACCTTGTCGGAGATAGCCCTCGCGCTCAGGACCGACGTTCCCGTTATCGGCCTCGAAACCTGGGACGTCGAGGGGATCGAGCGGGTCGAGACACCCGCAGAGGCCGTGAAAAGCGCGCTGGAACGAGCCGCCCGCCGACCTCGCTCATAGACTCAAAACGCCCGCCGACCTCGCTCATAGACTCAATAGCGCGATGCCCACGTTCAAGCCCGCCTACCTCATCCACGGAGACGACCACGGCCGGATCGCCGAACGCCGGCGGCGACTGCGCGCCCTCGCCGAAAACGAGAGCGGCGCCCAGGGCATCGAGGTCCTAGAGGGCGAAGCGGCCACCCCCGAAGCCGTCGCCAACGCCCTGAACGCCCTCACGTTCGCGCTCGGGCGTCGGTTCATCATCGTCGATGGCACGGAACGGTGGACGGACAAGCAGTTCGATCCGCTTCAAGACGCACTAAACGACATCCCGCCGGACACGACCGTCGCTTTTTTTGCGCGCGAGGACAGCCGGACCAAGGCCCCCAAGCGCCTGCACGACGCGGTCAAGAAGGGCGGCGGCGATATCAGCGCCGAGGACAGCGTCAAGCCCTGGGAGCTGCCCAAGTGGGTGATCGCGCGTGCGAAGGAGCTCGGGCTCCAGATCGAACCCGACACCGCGCGGGCGCTCATCGCCCACGTCGGCGACCGGCAGCAGCGGCTGCTCCGCGAGCTCGAAAAGCTCGCGCTGTATGCCGGACAGGGCGCGCGCGTCGACCAGATAATGGTCGACGAGCTGACCGCCCCGTCGGCCGAGCACAGGGCGTGGTCGCTGGCCGACGCCATCGTGTCCGGTGACACACACGCGGCCACGAGCCTGTACCTGACGCTGCGCAGCCAGGGCGAGCGATTGCCGGGCCTCCTCTACTGGATGAGCAGCCGCGTCCGCACCGCCCATGAAATCGCCGTCGCCCTCGAGGCCGGCGAACCGCAAGCGCAGATCAAGCGGAAACTCCGGATGCCCTCCAGGGCAGCCGACCGTCTGATTGCCGATGCCCAGCGCGCCGGCGTCGCGAACCTCGAGCGCACGATCGAGGAGCTCGCCGATCTCGAGCTTGCTTCACGCGGCGGTGGGACGGGCGCCGCCGCGGAGGACACGGCCGCGCTACTCGCGATCACGCGGGTCGCCGCCTAGCGCCACTCCCGGCGAGCCCGCCCCCACCTGGCGCCGGCGGCTTCCGACGACCTAGCGTCCTAGATGATGTGAAGCAGGAACGCGGCGACGATCGCGATGAAGATGACCACGAGCGCCGGCAGGAAGTGAAGGATGCGGCTCGACTCCCGCCGGAACGCCGGCGGGGCATTGGCGGCGTTGCGCATCACCATCGCGGCGCCCCGGGACGCGACCGCATCGTCGCGCTCGGACCGCAGCTGCTCGAGCGTCGCTGCGAGCGCCTCGCGCTCGGCCACCGTCCGCTCGTTCTGGGCCACCGCGCCGTCGCGCAGGCGGACCGCATCGTCGCGGTCGCCGAGCAGGGCGTCGCGGTCGGCCGCGACCTGATCGCGCGCGTCAAGCGCGGCGTCGCGTTCGGCCAAGGCCTCTTCGCGGGCGGCGCGCGCGGCGTCGAGCTGCGCCGCGAGTTCGTCGCGGGAGTCGACCGCGGTGCGCCGTTCGGCGAGCGCCTCGTCGCGGGCGGCCATCGCGGCATCGCGCATCCGCAAGGCTTCCGTGCGCGCCGTGCCGGCGGCGTCCCGTTCGGCGGCCGCCTCGTCGCGCAACTTCAGGGCCTCGCCGCGAGCCTGCACGAGCCGATCATGCTCGGCAGCGGCGGCCTCGCGCGCCTCGCGGGCGGCATCGCGCGCGCCTGAGACCTCCTCGAGCTTGGCCCCGCGCCGCTCGAGCTCGGCCGCGAGCTCGGCGATCTCGGCATCGCGACGCTCGAGTTCGCGCTGCAAATGGTGCGCCTCGCGGCGTGCCTTGACGAGCTCGGCGGAGGGCGCCCGCGGCCGTCTCGGCGGCGCCGTCGCCTCTGACTCGGACTCAGAAGACTCCCGCCGGCGGGGGGTCCCAACGGTCGGAGAACGCGCGCTGCTCGAGGCCGACGAGGATCCGCGCCGGCGCGCCCGCGGCCGCGCAGAGCCGGGGAGCGGCAGCGTGATCGTGATGTCCGGCGCGACGTTCAGCTCGGCCTCGACCCAGCCGCTCTCGTCCTCGTCGCACGCGAACGCGGCCTCCCACGGCTGGCCATCCTCGGCGGTCCACGGCTTGTGCTCGAGGTCCGCCAGAAGGCGCCGCTGCTCGTCGTCGGCGACCAGGGTCAGGCTGGGGCGGATGAACCGTCGTCCGCGCACGCCAAACCAACGGCCGTTCACTTCGAAGCGCTCTCCATCGGTCAACTCGAATCGATCGAGCTCGAACGCGACGCCGTTCGCTCCCGTGGTTGCAGGTTCGAGGACCTCTGCCATGGGGATCAACAAGTTACCCGCATCGGGATCAGAGCGCGCCCTCGCAATCGGCGTTGCAGCGCCGGGCGGCTCAGCCGCGCCGGACGCGTGCCGCGCGCGACTTCTTGCGCGCGCCGGCGTTGCGATGCAGAGCGCCGCGCTTGACGGCCTTGTCGATCGCCTGGACCAGCTCGCGATGCTCCGTGTCGGCCTGCGCGCCGTCACCGGCCGCGACCGCCGTCTCGAGGCGGCGGAAGAACGTCTTGATCTTCGACGTGTAGCGGCGGTTCTCGAGGCGCTCACGCTCGGCGCGAAGGATCCGCTTCTTTTGTGACTTGATGTTCGCCATAAGCAGGAGGAAGCCGCGGCCCTCGCCGCAGCGCGCCCTACTATAGCCAGCCCTGGCCCAGATCGACACACGAACGGGGACTTCCGGCAACGGCGTCCCACCCCGGCCTCCCGAAGGACCCGGTGCACCCCCCCAGGGACCCGGCGCGACCAATCCTCCGCGCCGGCGCATCGCCGTCAACACGGCGATCTTCGCGTTCGCGACTGCGCTGTCGCGGATCGCCGGCCTCGGGCGCGAGGTCGTGCAGGCCGCGTATTTCGCGACATCGGCCGCGGCATCCGCGTTCACGCTCGCATCCCAGGTCCCGAACCTGTTCAGCAACCTGTTCTCGCAGGCCGCGCTGTCCGCGGCGTTCGTACCGGTGTTCACCGAACTCCTCACCAAGGGCCGCAAGCGCGAGGCGTTCCGCGTCGCCTCGACGCTGTTCTGGGTGATCCTGATCGCGCTCGGTGCGCTCACCGTGCTGTGGACGCTGGTCGCTGGGCTCGTCGTGCCGCTGTTCACCGGCAGTCACATCCCAGCGGGGCTTACCGCCGGCCTGTCGCGCGTGCTGTTCCCGGTGGTGCTGCTGCTGAGCCTCACCGGCCTACTCGTGGGCATCCTCCAGTCCTACGACGAGTTCACGATCCCGGCGATCGCGCCGGCGGTCTGGAACCTCGTGATCCTGCTCGGGCTGGTCACGCTGTATCACCGGTTCAACGGCGAACAGCGGATCTACGCCTACGCGATCGCGTGGCTCGTGGCGACCGTCGTGCAGTTCCTGATGGTGTTCGCCGCGCTCCGCAAGGTCGAGTTCAAGGTCTCGTTCGTCTGCGACTGGCGCGACCCGCGCGTGAAGCAGGTGCTGATCCTGTTCATCCCCGTGACGATCAGCATCGGGATCGTCAACCTCGACATCTTCCTGAACGCAGGCTTCGGATCGCTCGTCTCGAGCGCCGCGCCGGCCGCGATCAACGACGCGTTCCGGATCTACATGCTCCCGCAGGGGATCTTCAGTGTCGCGGTCGCGACCGTCCTGTTCCCGACGCTCAGCCGGATGGCGGCGCGCCGCGACGCGAACGGGATGCGAAAAACGATCGGGAACGGGATGCGGCAGATCAACCTGCTGCTGATCCCGTCCTCGGCGCTGCTGCTCGTGCTGGCGACGCCGATCACGCGCCTGGTCTACCAGCACGGCACGTTCCACGCGACGTCGACCCATTTCGTCTCGACAGCGCTGTTCTGGTTCGCCTTCAGCCTCCCGTTCGCGGGCGTCAACCTGCTGCTGACGCGAACGTTCTTCGCGCTCAAGCGCCCGTGGATCCCGACCAAGCTGGCCGCGTTGAACATCGTGGTCGACGCGATCGTCAGCATCGCGCTGTACAAGCCGCTCGGGATCGCCGGCCTCGTGATCGGGACCGCGGCCGCCAACCTCGTGATGACCGTCCTCCAGCTTTGGCGGCTGCGGATCGGGTTCAACGGCTACCTCGAGCTCGGCCAGACGACGATGATCACCGTGCGGATCCTGGTGGGTACGATCATCATGGCCGCGATCGCCGGCGGCATCTGGGTTGCGCTCGACCATCTCCTCGGCCGCTCTCTGCCGGCGCAGATCTTCTCGGTCGGGATCGCGTGCGCCGTCGCCTGCGCCGTATACGCCAAGCTCATGCTCACGATGCGAGTGCCCGAGGCCCGGCAGATCCAGGGGCTGATCACGGCTCGACTTCGCTCCAGCTAGCCTCAGGAGCGCCGTGGGACACATCTCGGAAGGCGGTCGCCACATCCACCACTCCACGTTCGGCATCCTCGGGCTGCTCGGGATCGGCGTGGCCGGCCGCGGCGCGCTCAAGGAGCTCGGGTTGCTCCCCAAAGCGCTCGAACGGTTCCTGGATTAGACGGGCCTCGCTTCGCTCGGCGTCCATGGGGCCGTTCCGCCCGGCGTCCGTGCCGAGCGGTCGGGATCGCACTCCGGCACGGACCGCCCACCGCCGTGCACAACTCGCCAAACCCAGCGCGCCGGGGCGGCCCTGGTCAGATAAGCGCCGCTGAGGCGCTTATCTGCACGTTGGGCGGGGCCGCGGTGGGCTTTGGCGAGTTGTGGACCGGGGGAACGGTGGCGCTGGTCCGGTCGCGACCACGACCGCCGGGCAAGGACGCCGGGCGGAACCGGCGGTCGCGGCAACGGCCCCGCTCGGCGTCCATGCCTCGCAAACGGGGCCTGCCGCGCCACATCCGACGGACGCCGCCTCCCGGCTCGGCCCGCTCGGCATCCGGCCTCGCCGGGACCGGGCCGGCCGGGAGTCATCCGGCGGGCGCGGCCCACTAATACCCTCTATGTAGACATGGCCGACCAGGCTCACATCCGGAACTTCTCGATCATCGCGCACATCGACCACGGCAAGTCGACGCTGGCCGACCGCATCCTCGAGCTCACCCATACCGTCGACCCGCGCGCGATGCGCGCCCAGGTGCTCGACTCGATGGAGCTCGAGCGCGAGCGTGGGATCACGATCAAGGCGCAGGCCGTCCGGGTGTTCTACACGTCGCAGAGCGATGGTCAGACATACCAGCTCCACCTGATCGACACGCCCGGGCACGTCGACTTCACCTACGAGGTGTCGCGGTCGCTGGCGGCGTGCGAGGGCGCCCTGCTCGTTGTCGACGCGAGCCAGGGGGTCGAGGCGCAGACGGTCGCCAACACGTATCTCGCGATCGACTCCGGGCTCGAGCTGATCCCCTGCCTGAACAAGGTCGACCTGCCGGGCGCCGAGCCCGAGCGCGTCGCCGAGGAGGTTGCGGATCTCCTGGGAGAGCCGGCGGACAACGTCAGAAGGATCAGCGCGAAGACCGGCGAGGGCGTCACCGACGTCCTCGATGAACTGATCGCGCGCGTGCCGCCGCCGAGCGGGGACCCCGACGCGCCGGCGCGGGCGCTGATCTTCGACTCCGAGTTCGACCAGTACCGCGGCGTGATCGCGTACATCCGGGTGGTCGATGGGACGTTCACCAAGGGCGAGGCGATCCGCGCGATGCAGGCCGGCACCGAGGCCGAGATCGACGACATCGGCTTCTTCACACCCCAGATGACCTCGGCCGACGAGCTGCACGCCGGCGAGGTCGGGTTCCTCATCACCGGGATCAAGGACGTGACCAAGCTGCGGGTCGGCGACACGCTCACGACCAAGCGCGACCACGCCACCGACCCGCTGCCGGGCTACCGCGAGGTCAAGCCGATGGTGTTCTGCGGCCTGTTCCCGATCGACTCCGACGACTACGCCGATCTGCGCGACGCGCTCGAGAAGCTGTCGCTCAACGATGCCGCGCTCAGTTGGGAGCCCGAGACCTCAGACGCGCTCGGGTTCGGTTTCCGGTGCGGCTTCCTCGGGCTACTGCACATGGACATCGTGCGCGAACGACTCGAGCGCGAGTACGACCTCGAGCTGCTTGCGACGATGCCGAGCGTCGAGTACGAGGTGACGCTCACGGACGGCGAGACGATCCCGGTCCACAGTCCGAACGACATGCCCGAGCCTACGCGCGTCGCGGTCGTCCGCGAGCCTTACATCCGCGCGTCGATCCTGACCCCGAAGGAGTACATCGGGCAGATCATGGAGTTGTGCCAGGAACGGCGCGGCGACCACGCCGGCCTGCACTACCTCTCGTCGGAGCGCGTCCAGCTGACGTACGACCTGCCGCTGGCCGAGATCGTGCTCGACTTCTTCGACCAGCTCAAGTCGCGGACCCGCGGCTACGCCTCGCTCGACTACGAGCTGATCGGCCTGCGCGAGTCCGACCTGGTCAAGCTCGACATCCTGCTCGCGGGCGACCCCGTCGACGCGCTGTCGATGCTCGTGCACAAGAGCAAGGCCTACGAAGCCGGCCGGACGCTGGCCGAGAGGCTCCGCAAGACGATCCCGCGCCAGCAGTACGACGTGCCGATCCAGGCCGCGATCGGCACCCGGATCGTCGCCCGGGAGACGATCAAGGCGTACCGCAAGGACGTCACCGCCAAGTGCTACGGCGGCGACATCAGCCGGAAGCGCAAGCTGCTCGAGCAGCAGAAGAAGGGCAAGCAGCGGATGAAGCAGGTCGGCCGGATCGAGGTGCCCCAGGAAGCGTTCCTGACGGTGCTCGAGCTCGGCGAGAAGAGCTGACCGCTAGCGGCGACGACTGCTGTCGTGGCCGCGCTCGCCCCGCTGCTGCATCCAGTGGGCGAACTCGTCTAGACCGTCGGCGAGGATCTTGCCGAGGCTGTCGTCGGTCTTGATATAGCCGAGCTCCTCGTCGGACGGGCGGTCGGCGCGCTTGGTCTTGGCGGTCGCCCTCGCGGCCTCGCGGACAGCGCGCTGGGCGCGCTCGCGAGCTACCCGGGCCTTATCGCGGAGCTCCCGCTCGAGGCCGGCCAGCCGGTCCTCGACGTCGGGGCTGGTCGGCGGGGGTGGGGAGGCGGGCGTGACCGGGGTCCGGCGCCGCAGGCTCGCGATCTGCCCGTAGGCCTCCTGGACCTCCTCGAACCGCCGCGCCGACTCGATCGAGCCGCCGTTGTGGTCGGGGTGGTACTCCTGGACGAGGCGTCGGTAGGCGGCCCGAAGCTCCTCGTCGGAGACGCCCGGCTTTACCCCGAGGACGGTGTAGGGGTCGCGGCGCAGGAACTCAGACCCAGGGACGCGGCCGCGGCCCGCTCGGGCGGCCGGTGGGCCAGCGCCCGTACGGGTACGGCGGGCGGCGGTAACGACTGCCGTAGTGACGATGGCCGCGGCCGAACACCCACCAGGCGCCCGCCAGAACGATCGCCCACGCCGTGAACAGCGTGGTGATCACGACCACGGCCGCGATCAGCATCGAGACGAGCACCGGCGCAAGGAACACGATCGCGACGATCAGGGCGGGGTGGGGCATGGACAGCGACCGCGACGGCTGGGGGCGGCGAACCGGCGTCGCCCCGGGCAGGTCGGCGACGACCGCGTCGAGCTCGCCGTACGTGCGCGCGGTGAACACCGCCTCGAGGCGCTCCTCGAGCTCCTCGGCCGACAGCCGACCCTCTCCGGTCGCGTGGCGCAACCGCTCGGAGATCTGTTCGCGATCCGCGTCCGATGCCCTCAGGGTCGCTCGCCTAGCCATCTCGATGTTGCTCCTCGTTGCCGCCTGAAGTTTCCGAGTGTGCGACGAGGCTACCGGGCCCCGCGGCTACCGACAAGCGTACCGCCTCGCGATCGTGGGTAACTCTCATATGCCTTGACAGTCATATAGCTATGTAGTTATATATCTTCTCGTGTCGTCCGCCTGGTCCGCACTTGCCGATCCCCACCGCCGCGCGATGCTCGAGCTTCTGCGCGACTCGCCGCGGCCCGTCGGGGACTTAGTCGCGCGGACCGGCCTGACCCAACCCGGGACGTCGAAGCATCTGCGCGTCCTCCGTGACGCGGGCCTCGTGATCTCCCGCACCGAGGGCCAGCAGCGGATCTACGCGCTCGACGTCCGCCCGCTGGCGGAGCTCGACGCGTGGCTCGAGCCCTACCGGCAGGTGTGGGAGCGCAGCCTCGACGCGCTCGAACGACACCTCGACCGAACCGCAAGCCAGAACGAGGAGGACTGACCATGTACGGCAGCTACGCCACGATCCAGAACCACCCGACGCTCACGTTCGAGCGGCGGCTGTCTCACCCGGTCGACCGCGTCTGGCGCGCGATCACCGAGACGGACGAGCTTCAGCACTGGTTCCCGTCCAAGGTGGCGGTCGACGAACTGCTGCCGGACGCCGAGATGACGTTTGAGTTCGAGGACATGCCGCTTGACGCCCCGTCGAGCATGAGCGGGCGCGTGACCGACGTCGATCCCCCGCGACTATTCGCGTTTATCTGGGGCCCGCCCACCCACGAGGACCACCTTCGGTTCGAGCTCGAACCGATCGACGGGGGCCGCGGCTGCCTGCTCAGACTCACGGTTCAGCTCGATTCGCGCGACAAGGCAGCGCGTGACGCCGCGGGCTGGCACGTGTGCCTCGATCGCCTCGTGAGCTGCCTGGGGGAAGAGAGCACGGGAGGGGAGTGGCGCCACTACTACGACGAGTACCAGCGCCGCGGCGTCCCGGCCGGCGCGCCGATCCCCGGCGAGTGACGCGCGAATCCCGGGTCAGACCAGCACGCGCCGGCGGAAGTTCCGCAGCCCCAGCCACAAGAACCCGGCGGAGAACGCGACCAGCACCGGATAGATGATGTACAGGTGGAGGTGCGAGAACGAAGTCAGCCCGGCGCGCATCCCCTCGGTCACGTAGATCAGCGGGTTGATCAGCACGAGGATCTGGAGCCAGTGGATGCCGGCGACCTCGACCGGGGCGAGCTTGGTCCACTGGTAGTAGGTGCCGCCCAGGAACGTGAGCGGGAGCACGACGAAGCCCCACATCAGGCCGATGTTGCGAGGCTCGAACGACGTGCCGAGCACGAGCCCGAGCGAGGTCATGGCCAGGCAGGCGAGCGGGATCAGCGTGAGGATCACCGGCCAGTGGACATGGAGATGGGCGTTGACGCCGCCCGCGTGGACGACAGCCGCGATCGGGAACACGATCAGCGCGGCGAGAATCCCCTGGACGCAGCCTGAGAGGACCTTCGCGATCGCCACCAGCGAGATCGGGCACGGCGCCTGGACGCGGTCCTCGATCTCGCGGGTGTAGCCGAACTCGGTCGACATCGGCAGCGCCACCGCCTGGATCCCCTGGAACATGATCGAGATCCCGACGACCCCGGCGACGAGCACGGTCGCGAACGCCGACTCGGACGCCGGCCCCCGGCCGCCGCCGATCCCCTGGCCGATCGTCGGGAACACGTACAGGAACACGAACACCAGCAGGAACGGCTGGATCAGCGTGCGCACGACGAACTCGCCGAGGTGCTTGCGGAGCACGATCAGGTCGCGCAGGATCAACGCCCAGAGGGCCGCCCGGCTGGCCGCGAACGTCGAGCGCGTGGGCGTGAGCGAGATCGCCGCCGACGGTCCGGCGCCGGGCGCCTGCGCGGCCCGCGGGCTCGTGGTGGTCACTCGCGGAGGTCCTTGCCGGTCAGGTTGATGAACACGGTCTCGAGCGTCGGCTCGGCAACGGACAGGTCGAGCAGCTCGAACCCGGCCCGCTCGGCGGCGGACACCACGCGAGGGACGATCCGCTTGGCGCCCGTCACGTGCAGTTCGACGCTGGGGGTGGGCGGGTCATCGATCACGCGGGTGCGCGTCACCCCGTCGACTTCGCGCTCGAGCGCTTTCGCCAGGTCGTCACCCTCACCCGACGCCTTCACGGTCACGATCGTGTCCGCGCCGACCGACTGCTTGAGCTCGGCCGGCGTGTCGAGCGCGAGGATCTTGCCGTGATCCATGATCGCCACCCGATTGCACAGCCGGTCGGCTTCCTCCATGTAGTGCGTGAGCAGCATGATCGTCTGGCCGTCGGAGTTGAGCTCCCCGAGGATCTCCCACAGCGCCAGCCGGCTCTGGGGATCGAGGCCGGCCGTGGGCTCGTCGAGGAACAGCACGGCGGGGCGGTGGAAGATCGCGCGGGCGACCATCAGCCGCTGCGCCATCCCACCCGAGAGCGCGTACACCGACGCCTTCGCCCACCGGCTGAGGTGGAACTGCTCGAGTAGCCGGTCCGAGATGCGCCGCGATTCCGGAGCCGGGATCCCGAACAGGCGGCCGTGGAAATACAGGTTCTCCCACACGGTCAGCTGCCGGTCGAGCGTGTTCTGCTGGGACACGATCCCGATCAGCTGCTTGGCCAGCGCGGGGTGGGCGATGACGTCGACCGTCCCGACGTGAGCGCGCCCGGCGGTCGGAACGACGCGCGTGGTCAGCATCCCCGCCGTCGTGGTCTTGCCGGCGCCGTTTGGCCCGAGCAGACCAAAGATCTCGCCGGATTCGATGCTCAGGTCGAGGCCGTCGACGGCCATGAAGTCGGTGCCCGGGTACTGCTTGGTCAGGCCGTCGGTGCGGATGACCGCGGCGCCGGCATCGGTGGAGATCGCCATGGAAGAATCACCAAGTATGGACCTCGGCCTCCGCGATCGTGCCTGCATCGTCACGGGCGCAACGGGAGGCATCGGCCGGGCTGTCGCGGTGTCCCTGGCGGGCGAGGGCGCGGCTGTTCTGCTCCTCGGGCGGCGGTCAGACGTGCTCGCCGACGTGGCGCGAGCGTGCGAGGACGCCGGCGGGCGCGGGGAGCCGCTGGAGCTCGACGTGACCGCCGTCGACGCCGGTGAGCGCGCGGTGGAGGCGTGCCTCGAGCGGTTCGGACGGATCGACGCGCTGGTCAACGGCGCCGGCACCAGCGCGGTCCGGTCGGTCGAAGAGCTCACCGACGACGAGTGGCAGGCGCAGTGGGCGCTGCACGTGATGGCGCCGATGCGGCTGATGCGGGCCGCCGCGCCGGCGATGGCGGAGCGCGGCTGGGGGCGGATCGTGAACGTGGCCTCCTCCTCGGGCAAGCGGCCGTCGTCCACAAACATGGCTTACTCGGTGACCAAGGCCGCCGAGCTGTCGCTGTCGCGCGCGTTCGCCGACATCTGGGCGGCGCGCGGCGTGCTCGTGAACTCGGTGTCGCCCGGTCCGATCGGCGGCGATCTTTGGCTGTCGGAGGGCGGACTGGCCGATCAGAACGCGCGCGCCCGAGGGATGACGCGCGAGGAGGTGCTCGAGTCGACGGCGGCGCGCCAGCCGATCGGGCGGCTCGGGACCGAGGAGGAGATCGCGGCCGTGATCGTGTTCCTATGTTCCGCGCCGGCCTCGAATGTCGCCGGCGCGTCGTGGTCGGTGGATGGCGGCGCCGTGCCGGTGATCATCTGACCCGACCTTCGGGGGACGCGGACCACTTAGACTCCCCCGCCGTGCCGGTGAACACCGAGGCGATCGGCAAGACCTACCCGGTGACCACGTACGCGGTCGGTCGCGAGAAGGTCCGCGAGTACGCGCACGCAGTCGGCGAGACCAACCCGCTCTACCTGAACGTGGAAGCGGCCCGAGACGCCGGGTACGCCGATGTCGTGGCCCCGCCGATGTTCGCGGTCGTGTACCAGGGTCGCGCGATCACGCCCGCGCTATTCGACCCGGAGGTGGGGATCGATTTCCCGAGGATGCTGCACGGCGGCCAGGAGTTCCGGTGGGGTCCGGTCGTCGTGGCCGGCGACGAGATCGCCACGACCACCACGGTTAAGGACATCAACGTGCGGGGCGGGATGATCTTCTATCTGTTCGAGGTCGATTCCCGGAACCAGCGCGGCGAGACCGTGTGCACCGGCGTGTGGACGAACCTCGTGAGGGAGGGCTCGTGAGCCTCGAGCAGGGCGACCCAGTCCACCTCGAGGTCACGCCCGACCGGTTCGTGACCGTCCGCTACGCGGGCGCGTCGGGCGACTTCAACCCGATCCACATCGACGAGGACTTCGCGCAGTCGATGGGACTCCCCGGACGGATCCTGCACGGGCTGTGGACCATGGCGCAGGTGGCCCGCGCCCACACCGACGCCGCCGGCGGCCCTGAGCGCCTGAAGCGGCTATCGGTGCAGTTCCGCGGCATGGGACGGATGGAGGAGCCGATCGTCGTGTCGGGCTCCGTCCGTGCGGTTGAGGATGGGGTCGCGGTCGTCGACTCGCAGGCGGAACAGTCGGGCCACCGGATCATCCGCAACGCGGTCGCGGAAATCTCAGTCGACTGAGCGAAGATCCCGGCCGCGTGACCGGCCGGGAATGGCCAGCGCCCGACCTACAATCAGCGGTTGATGCTCACTTCACGTCAGGAGCTGGTGCTGCGCAGGGTCGTCGAGGAATACCTCGAGGATGGGCTCCCCGTGGGCTCCAAGGCGCTGGCGGTCAACGTTCAATGGGGCCCGTCGACGATCCGCAACGAGCTCGCGAGCCTCGAGGAGCTGGGGCTGCTCGCGCACCCGCACACCTCCGCGGGCCGCGTCCCCACCGAGGCCGGATATCGGTACTTCGTGGACCGCCTGCTGCCGGCGAAGGAGCTCGCCCCCGCCCACCCGCGGCTGGCGCTGTCGCTGGTTCGCCGCGAGCTCGACGAGGCGATGCGGGTCACGACCGAGGCGCTGTCGCAGATCACGAACCTGCTCGCGATCGTCACCGCTCCCCCGATCGAGACCTCGACGATCAGGCACATCGAGGTGCTCGTGCTGCAGCCGCAGGTGCTGATGGTCGTGGTGATCACCTCGACCGGCGGCGTCACCAAGCGCCTGTTCACGTTCGCGCGGCCCGTGGATCCCGGCCTGGCCGACTGGGCGGCGAGTTACCTGAACGAGCGCCTCGTCGGCCTCGGGCTCGGCGCCCGGATCCTCCAAAAGCGACTGCACGACCCGTCTCTCGCGCGCTCTGAGTCGGAGTTCCTCGACGCGCTGTCGCCGGCCTTCACCGACCTCGAGGACGGCTCGCACGAGATGTTCTACGTCGAGGGCACGGGACGGCTCCTGCGCGACGACCGGGTCGGCGAGGTGACGGAGCTGAACGCGCTGATGGACATGCTCGAGCGCCGCGTGACCCTGCTAGGCGTTCTCCAGGCGGCGCTCAACGAGCGCGACGTGCTCGTGCGGATCGGCGCTGAGAGCGGCGTCCCCGGGCTACGCTCGATGGCGCTCGTCGCTGCCGGCTACGGCCTGCCGCAGCGCCGGCTCGGGACGGTGTCGGTGATCGGCCCGCTGCGGATGGACTACGGCCACGCGATCGCGTCGGTGCGGGAGGCCGCCGCGCAGCTGTCGACCTTTATCGCGGAGGTGTACGACGAACGATGAGCGGTGGGTCTGAACTCTCGATGAGCTCCGGAAGATGAGCAGCACGCGCGACTACTACGAGGTCCTCGGCGTCACCCGCGACGCCGACGAGGCCGCGATCAAGAAGGCGTTCCGCCGCCTGGCCCGCGAGCTTCATCCCGACGTCAACCGGCACGACCCCGACGCCGAGGAGAAGTTCAAGGAGGCGGCGGAGGCTTACGAGGTCCTCTCGGACTCCGACCGCCGCGCCACCTATGACCGGTACGGAAGGGAGGGCCTGCGCAGCAGCGGCTACTCCCCGAACGTCGATGCGTTCGGGTCGGTGTCGGACATTTTCGAGGCCTTCTTCGGCGGCGGCGGCGCGTTCGGCGACCTGTTCGGGATGTCCGGCGCGCGCGGCGGCCCTGTCCAGGGCGGCGACGTGGCGGTCACCGCCGAGATCGAGCTCGTCGAGGCCGCCGGCGGCGCGAAGGTCGAGGTCCGCTACGAGGCGGTGGAGGTGTGCGAGCACTGCCACGGCAACGGCGCCGAGCCCGGGACGCCGATCGAGACCTGCCCGCGCTGCCAGGGCACCGGCCAGTTGCAGGCTGTCTCGCGCACGCCGTTCGGGCAGATGGTGCGCACGGCCGTGTGCGACGTCTGCCACGGCGACGGCAAGGTCGCCCGCGATCCGTGCAAGGTGTGCCGCGGGCGCGGGCGCAAGGTCGAGCGCCCCAAGGTGAAGGTCGACGTGCCGGCGGGAATCTCCGATGGCCAGCGCATCCGGATCGCCGGCCGCGGCCACGCCGGCGATCGCGGCGGCCCTCCCGGCGACCTGTACGTCCTTATCCGCGTGCGCGAGGATCCGCGCTTCGTCCGCGACGGCGACGATCTCGTGACCGCGGTCGACGTGTCCGCCCCGCTGGCGGCGCTCGGCACGACGGTTGAGGTCGAGACGGTCGATCGCGGCCCGGTCGAGGTCGAGATCCCGGCGGGCACGCAGCCGCACGAGACGGTGATCGTCCGTGGCGCCGGGATGCCGTCGCTGCGCGGCCGCCACTCCGGAAACCTGCGGGTGCTCGTCAACGTCGTCGTCCCCCGCCACCTGAGCAAGGACCAGCGCGAGCTCGTCGAGCAGCTCGCCGATTCGATGACCGAGCACAACCTTCGGAGCGACGAGGGCCTGTTCGGAAAGCTGAAGCGGGCGTTCGGCGGGTAAGGCGCGTTCGTGCTCCGGCTCGCGGTTCGCGTCCGGCGCGATCAGGCCGAGATCGTCCTCGCCGAGCTTTTGTCGGTTGCCCCAGCCGGCGTCGAGGAGGTCGACGCAGGCTCTGAGGTGGTCGAGTACGCGGTCTACGGGGCGCCGGGCGAGCTGCCCGCCTTGCCCGATCTGACCGCAGCCGCCGGCGACGCGCTCGTCGAGGTCCGCACCTCGGAGGTAGCGGATGACTGGGACCAGCGGTGGCGGTCGTTCCACCGCCCGCTCGTGCTGGGCGATCGGCTCGCGGTCCGGCCGCCGTGGGAGTCGCCCGTGGGGGCCGAGGTGGAGTTGGTGATCGACCCCGGACAGGCGTTCGGGACGGGCTCGCATGCCACCACGCGCCTGTGCCTCGAGCTGATGCTGGACTTGCCGCCGTCCGGCGGGTTTCTGGACCTTGGCGCTGGGTCCGGAGTGCTGGCGATCGCGGCCGCGCGGATGGGTTGGGATCCGGTGGTTGCGGTCGACTTCGACCCGGCGAGCGTGGAGGCCGCCACCGACAACGCGTGCGTGAACGGCGTGCAGGTCGAGGTTTCGCGGCACGACCTGCGCGCCGATCCGGTTCTCACCGCGCACACGGTGGCGGCGAACCTGCTCCGGCCGCTGCTGCTGACGTGGGCGTCACGCCTGGCGACGGCAGCGGTCGCGGTTCTTCCGGAGGTCGTGATCGCCAGCGGGCTGCTGGTCGGCGAGGCGGACGAGGTGGCGGGGGCGTTCGCGCGGGTGGGTTTGGTCGAGGCGGCGCGCCGGGAGTCCGGTGAGTGGGCGGCCCTGCTGCTCTCCCGCTGGGGCTGAGCAGCCCGAGTGCATAAGTCCCCAAAGCGCCCCGACCATGGGACCTTTGGGAGATAAGCGCCTTGGAGACGCTTATCTCCCCAGAGCACCGAGCGCGGCCTGGGCTTTGGTGACTTTTGCACCCCGCCGGCGCGTACGCAGGCTCCTGACGCCCGCGCCGCCACCGTGGACAACGCCCGCCGCCCAGATCTTGTCCACCGGGCCGATGCCGGTCCTGCCCCGGTGGCGCATCCTTCACCGCGACGTTGCGATCTCGGAACACAGAAGAACTTTGTGGAAAAGGAGGTGAAGCCAGTTGCCCAATCCGCTCGCGATCGGCGTAACGCTCGGTGGCCTGCTCCTCGATGTGGTTGTGCCGCGGCCAAAGCCTCGCGCTGGATTTGCGAATGAGCCCTCTCTCCTCGCTCCGCGCGCCGGCTCGAGGACACCGCGGCACGAAGCAGCGCACGAGGAGCACGAGAATCCGCCGGCCGCGAGCATGCGACTCAACTGAATGTGAGGTGTCCACGGTGGCCGCGCTAACGTGCGGCCACCGTGGCGTCGTTCGCCGTCAAGTTCCTCGGCTGCAAGGTCTCGCAAGCTGACGCGATGACCGCCCGGCAGGCGCTGCTCGGCGCCGGGCACGCCGAGGTTCCCGAGCACGAGGCCGACCTGCACGTGATCAATACGTGCTGCATCACGAGCGAGGCCGAGGCCAAGTCGCGCCAGTCGGTACGGCGCTCGCTGAAGACCGCCGGCGAGGTGCTCGTCTCGGGCTGTGCGGTCAACCTGCATCCGGAGCAGTTCCGTGCACTCGGGGCCGGAGCCGGCCGGGTGAGGACGTTCGTGGGAACCGCGGAGGACGTGGCAGGTGCCATGGCTCGGGAGCTCGGCCCGCCCGCCCCCGCCTGCGCCGACCTCGACCACGATGTCCTCGCCCGGCAGTCGTCCGAGCAAGCCTCGCGCACCCGCGGGTTCGTCAAGGTGCAGGACGGCTGCGACTCCCACTGCGCCTACTGCATCATCCCCGCGGTCCGCGGCGACGCCCGGTCTCGGCCGGCTTCGGCGGTCCTCGACGAGGCCCGCCGGCGAGTCGCCTCCGGCCAGCCGGAGATGGTGCTGACCGGCATCAGCGTCGGGGACTATCGCGATCCCGAGCGCGGGCTCGAGCTCGGCGAGCTGATGGTCGAGGTCGCCCGCGTCCCCGGCGTTGAGCGGGTCAGGCTGTCGAGCGTCGAGGTGATCCACGTGAAGGACTCGCTGCTCGAGGCGCTCGCGGGCGAGCCCAAGGTATGCCCGCACCTCCACGTCCCGATGCAGTCGGGCGACGACGATGTGCTGCGGGCGATGGGACGGCATTACACCGCCGATGAGTACCTCGAGATCGTGAGCGGGCTCCGAGCCGCCGTGCCGCACGTCAACCTGACGACGGACGTGATCGTCGGCTTCCCCACCGAGACCGGGGACGCCTTCCAACGGACCCTCGACGCCGTCGACGCCGCCGGTATCAGCCGCGTTCACACGTTCTCGTACTCGCCGCGTCCGGGGACCCCGGCCGAGAGCCTCGGGGACCTGGTGCCGCCGGCCGAGAAGAAGCGGCGCTCGCGCGAGCTGCGCGGGCGCTCGGAGGTCCGCTCGCGCCACCATCGCGCCTCCAAGCTCGGCGGCTCCGAGCGGGTGCTCGTCGACAAGGTGGCCGACACCCAGTGCTCGGGCTACACCGCCGACTACACGCGCTGCTACCTCCCGAGCGGCGCCGCCGCGCGAGGTGAGATCATCCACGTCGCATGCTTGGAGTTGCAGGCGGACGGGATACGGTGCCGGTCGCGGGATACCGCGGGGCTATCCTGAAGGTGTGAGTTTCATCGATCAGGTCCGCACCGACATGACCAGCGCCATGAAGGCCGGCGACAGGGAACGCGTCGGCGCGCTGCGTCTGGTGCTATCCGAGCTGCAGAAGGACGCCAAGGATGGCGGGACTGACGAGCTGGCGGTGTTGCGCCGTGAGCGCAAGCGCCGTCTCGAAGCCGCCGAGCAGTTTCGCGTCGCCGGCCGGACCGAGCTCGCCGAGGGCGAGGAGGCGGAGGCCAGAATCATCGAGGGCTACCTGCCCACCGAGCTCGACGACGCCGAGCTCGACGCGATCGTGCAGTCGGCGATCGCGGAGACCGGCGCCAAGGATCCGAAGGACATGGGGCAGGTGATGAAGGCCGTGATGGCCAAGGCCGGAGGGCGCGCCGACGGCAAGCGCGCGTCCGCCCGGGTCCGCGAGGTCTTGAGTGCCTAGCAACCGGGGCAGGGTGGGTGCGTAGGCAGGTAGAGCTCGAGAACGCGGTTGCCGCGGAGCTGGCCGGTAGCAAGGACGCCGTGCTCCGGGCGCTCGAGGGTCATCTCGACTGCGATGTGTTCCTGCGTGGGAACGTGCTGACGCTGGAGGGCGACGAGGCCGCGGTCGACGCCGCCGTCGCGGTGGTGCACGAGCTCGCGGAGCTGATCGTCCAGGGCCACGAGATCGCGCCCGGGACGATCGAGGCCGTCACCAGCGCGCTCGACGCGCACGAGTCGCCCGGCGCGATCCTCGACGACGTCGTATGGCGCCATCGCGCCACCAAGGTCTCGCCGAAGACGGTCAACCAGAAGCGCTACGTCGATTCGATTCGGAACAACACGATCACGTTCGGGATCGGCCCGGCGGGAACGGGCAAGACCTTCCTCGCCGTGGCGCTGGCGGCGGCCGCGCTCAGCCGCCGAGAGGTCAACCGGATCATCCTCACCCGCCCGGCGGTCGAGGCCGGTGAGCGGCTCGGCTTCCTCCCCGGTGACCTGATGGCCAAGGTCGACCCCTACCTGCGGCCGCTGTTCGACGCGCTCCACGACATGCTCGAGCCCGAGCGAGTGTCCTCACACCTCGAACGCGGCGTGATCGAGGTGGCGCCGCTCGCGTTCATGCGTGGGCGCTCGCTGAACGACAGTTTCATCATCCTCGACGAGGCCCAGAACACAACCCCCGAACAGATGAAGATGTTCCTGACGCGTCTCGGGTTCAACTCGAAGATGGTCGTCACCGGTGACATCACCCAGATCGACCTCCCGCGCGACCAGGATTCCGGTCTGGTGATGGTGGCCGACGTGCTCCAGGGCGTCGAGGGGATCGAATTCGTGCGCTTCGGCGACGAGGACGTCGTGCGCCACAAGCTCGTGCGCCGGATCGTCGCCGCGTACAACGAGCACGCGCAACGGCGGGCACCGGAACTGCGTCCGCGGGCAGCCACCCCGAGGGGCTGACGGGCCGCCGCCGGTGCTCGAGATCGAAGTCATCGGGATCGAAGGGATCGCGGTCGACGTGCCGGTTCCGGACGAGCTTCGGTTCCCCACCGCCGCCGAGCTCAAGGGGCTGTGCGCGCTCGCGATCTCGTCGGCCGGCATCGAGGACGGCCACGTCGCGATCGAGTTCGTCGACGCCGAGCGGATCCGCGAGCTGAATCGCGAGCATCGCCAGGTCGACGAGCCCACCGACGTGCTGTCGTTCGCGGTGGACGGCGACGGCGCCTCTGCCGGGCCGCGCGAGCTCGGCGACATCGTGATCTGCCCCGAGCACACCGTGGACCTCCGCGAGGCGGTCGTGCACGGCGCGCTCCACCTGACCGGAATGGACCACGAGAGCGACGACGGCGAGATGCTTGCCCTCCAGGCCGAACTGCTGCGCTGGGCGCGGTGAGCGCCCGGCCGACGCGCTCCGGCTTCGTCGCCCTGGCCGGCCGTCCCAACGTCGGCAAGTCGACGCTCGCCAATGCCGTCGTCGGCGCGAAGGTGGCGATCGTCTCCGACAAGCCGCAGACCACCCGCCGGGCGATTCGGGGCGTCGCCAACGGGCCCGACTGGCAGCTCGTGCTCGTCGATCTGCCGGGCGTCCAGCGACCGCGGGACGCCCTCACCGAACGGATGCAGCGGCGGGTCGAGCACGAGCTCGAGGACGCCGACGCATGCCTGTTCGTGGTCAACGCCGAGGAGGGCATCGGGCCGGGCGACCGGTTCATCGCCCGGCTGCTCGGCGCCACCAAGGTCCCGGTGGTGATCGCGGTCAACAAGATCGATCGGACGGCGCGCGCCGGCACGGCGGCGGCGCTCCAGGCCGCGGCCGATCTCGACGTTGCGGACGAGGTCTTCGCGGTATCGGCGGCCACCGGGTCGGGCGTCCGGTCGCTGGTCGACTCGCTGGTGTCGCTGCTGCCGGAGGGTCCGTTCTACTTCGAGCCCGAACAGCGCTCCGACCAGACCGAGGCGGTAATCCTCGCCGAGCTGGTCCGCGAGCAGGTGCTCGCTCGCACCCGTGAGGAAGTGCCGCACTCGGTCGAGGTCGCGATCGAGGCGATCGAGCACGGAGAATCCTTGCGCGATCCCGATCTGATCCGGATCGAGGCGGTGATCCTGGCCGAGACCGAGTCCCAGAAGCGGATCCTGATCGGCGCGGGCGGCCAGATGGTGAAGTCGATCGGGATCGCGTCGCGGCGCGCGATCGAGCGCGAACTCTCGAGGCGCGTGCACCTCGATCTCAAGGTCCGCGTCCGCCGCCACTGGCGGACGGACGAACGCGTGCTCGATCGGCTCGGGATCGAATAGGCGCAGATCGTCTGTTGCCAGATGTTCCGCTAGCGAACTATCCTTGTGAAGATGGCTACACACATCGACGCTCCGCAGGCTCCGGCGCCGCTCGCGTCCGATCTGTGCTGGCTCCTTTCGCGCGCCAGCCATGGGCTCATGACCGAGTTCACGGCCTCACTCGAGGACGTCGGCATCTCGCCGCGACAGCACGCGGTGCTGACGACGGCGATGACGAGTGAGCTCACCCAGACCGAGATCGCCCGGGTGGTGGGTCTCGACAAGACGACGATGGTCGTAACCGTCGATGAGCTCGAGAAAGCCGGCCTCGCCGAGCGTCGTCCATCGAGCGGCGACCGGCGCGCCCGTGTGATCCACGTGACCGGTGACGGACAGCGGTTCGTGCGCGACGCGGACAAGGTCCTCGACCGTGTCCGAGACGACATCCTGAGCGCGGTGGCGCCCGAGGATCGGGAATCCTTCCTCCGAGCGCTGCAAACGCTCGCGTGCGGGCGTCTCGCGGAGCCTGCGGTGTGTGCGCATCCGCCGCGCCGGCGCGCCTGACAGCGCCTCGCATGTAGCTAAGGCTCCGCCCGCCCGCCGGTAAGGCCGGCAGCCGTCAGATCCGGTCCGAACTGCCGATGTGCACCCAGCCGTCGCAGCTCATACTCGAATGGTCCGATACAGATTGTCTAGAGCAAGATGATCTGTTACGGTTCTATCTTGACCGGTACGACCCTGAGGAGTTACGAGCAATGAACGCGATAGACGAGACGTCCCACCCGCCGTTGGCCACCCCGCCCGCCGTGCCGAACCGCTGGATCGCGCTCGTGGTGCTGTGCGCGGGCTTCCTGATGATCATCCTCGACCAGACGATCGTGAACGTCGCGCTGCCGTCGATTCAGAGCGACCTGCACTTCTCGCAGTCGTCGCTGGCGTGGGTCGTGAACGCGTACCTGATCGCGTTCGGCGGCCTGTTGCTGCTGGTCGGCCGGCTCGGCGATCTGATCGGGCGCCGCCGCATCTTCCTCGCGGGGCTGACGGTGTTCACGACGGCGTCGCTGGTGTGCGGTCTCGCTGACAGCCAGGGGCTGCTGATCGGCGCCCGCTTCATCCAGGGAGTCGGCGGCGCGATGACGTCCGCCGTGATCCTGGGGATGATCGTGACGATGTTCCCGAAGCCCTCCGAGCAGGCGAAGGCGATCGGGGTCTACAGCTTCGTCGCGGCGGCCGGAGGCGCGATCGGCTTGCTCGCCGGCGGCGTGCTGACGCAGGCCATCAACTGGCACTGGATCTTCTTCGTCAACCTGCCGATCGGGGTCGCAACCGGCTTCCTCGCCATCCGGATGCTGCCGAACGACGTTGGCATCGGCCTCGGCCGGGGCGCGGACGCGCCGGGTGCGGTTCTGCTCGTGGCGTCCCTGATGCTCGCCGTGTACACGATCGTCGAGGCCGGCAGCTACGGCTGGGGCAGCGCGCACACGCTCGGCTTCGGTGGCGTCGCGGTGGCGCTGCTGGCGGGGTTCATCGTCCGCCAGGCCACCGCCGCGAACCCGCTGATCCCGTTGCGCGTGTTCCGCTCGCGGACGGTCACGGTTGCGAACCTCATGCAGGCGCTGATGGTCGCCGGCATCTTCGGGATGTTCTTCCTGGGCGCGCTGTACCTCCAGCGGGTGCTCCGCTACGACGCGATCGAGGTCGGCCTGGCGTTCCTGCCGGTCGCGCTCGGGATCGCCGGGATGTCGCTCCGCTTCGCGGCCCAGCTGATGATGCGGTTCGGGGCCAAGCCGACGCTGATCGGCGGCCTGACGCTGGTGGCCGCGGGGCTGATCGTGTTCCGGAGCGCACCCGTGAACGCGGGCTACGTGACGGACCTGCTCCCGGCCATGCTGCTCCTCGGCGTGGGCGCGGGCCTGGTGTTCCCGGCACTGATGACGCTCGCGATGTCAGGAGCCACGCCCGAGGACTCGGGCCTGGCCTCCGGGCTCGTGAATACGACCCAGCAGGTCGGAGGCGCGCTCGGTCTGGCGGTGCTGGCGACGCTGGCCACCACCCGGACGGGCACGCTGCTCGGTCAGGGCGCGTCGAACGCCGTGGCGCTGACCGACGGCTACCACCTGGCGTTCACGATCGCTGCCGCGCTGGTCCTGGTGGCGATCGCGCTCGGCGTGGTCTTCCTGCGGCCGACCCGGGCACTCGAGGCGGTGTCGGAGTCCGCCGACGTGGAGCGGACCGAGATCGAGCCCGAGTACCTGGAGCAGGCCGCCTAAGCGACCGATGGGCTGCCCGCCGCTATGGCGGGCAGCCCTCGCCGACGAGGGCGGGCGAGCACCTAGAATCGCCAGCCCGTGGACGACTCAGAGATCGCATTCGACGAGCGGGGCCTCGTGCCGTGCATCGTCCAGGACTGGGGGACGGGGGAGGTCCTGACGCTCGCGTACATGAACGCCGAGTCGCTCCGGCTCACCCGGGAGACCGGCGAGGTCCACTTTTTCAGCCGGTCGCGGCAGGAGCTCTGGCGCAAGGGCGCGACCTCGGGCAACACGCTCAGCGTCAGGTCGATCCGCTACGACTGCGACGGAGACGCGCTGCTCGCCGTGGTCGAGCCGGCGGGACCGGCATGCCACACCGGCGAGCGCTCTTGCTTTCACCGCGGCGAGCTGAGCCCCGGGGCGCCATTCGAGACGCTGCCGGACCTGGAGCGCACGATTAGCGAGCGGGCGGCCACGCGCCCGGAGGGCTCGTACACGTCTACGTTGCTGGCCGACCCGGATCTGGCGGGGGCGAAGGTCGAGGAGGAGGCCGAGGAGGTGGTCCGGGCGGCCCGCGAGGAGTCCGACGACCGTGTGGCCGAGGAAGCCGCCGACGTCCTCTATCACCTCGCGGTCCTGCTTCGGGGGCGGGGTCTGACCCTGGCGGACGCGGAGCGAGTGCTCGATGGTCGTCGCCAGCGGCGTTGAGATCAGCCCTGCCGGGGTCACGCCGACGCTCGCGGAGGCGCGGGCGCTGGCGGCCGAATACAACCTGATTCCGCTCCGCGAGACGTTCATCGACGACTGCCAGACCCCGGTCTCGGCGTTCCTCAAGCTCCGGGACGCGAATCCCACCCACCCCCACTCGTTCCTGCTCGAGTCGGCCGACCAGGGCCGCGTCGGGCGCTATTCGTTCATCGGCTTCCGCCCGCGCAAGGTGATCCGCTGGGCGCTCGGCGACGACGGCGACCCGTACGCGCTCGCGGCCGCCGAGCTCGGCCGGCTGCGAGTCGCGCCGCTGCCGGGCCTGCCGCCGTTCGCGGGCGGCGCCGTCGGCCTGTTCGCCTATGACCTGGTCCGCACCGTGGAGCCGCTCGGGCCGCCCAAGCCTGACCCGATCGGGCTACCCGACCTGGCGCTGATGCTGACCGACGCGCTGGTCGCGTTCGACCACCTCAAGCACACGGTCACGGTCATCGCCAACGTCTACGGCGACGACAACCTCGAGGCGTCGTATGCGCGCGCGGTCGAGACGATCGCCGAGGTGCGGTGGCGGCTCGCGGGTCCGGTGCCGCGCTCGCCGCGGCCTCCTGCTCGAGACCGGACGGTGGCGCCGCTCGCCGCCAACATGACGCGCGAGCAGTTCGAAGCGAATGTGGCGCGCATCATCGAGTACATCTACGCCGGCGATGCGTTCCAGGTGGTTCCGTCCCAGCGCTGGTCCGGGCCGGTGCCGGTGGAGGCGTTCTCGATCTACCGGGGGCTGCGGGCGGTCAACCCGAGCCCGTACATGTACTTCCTGGACTTCGGCGACTTCGAGATCGCGGGCGCCAGCCCCGAGCCGCTGATCACGGTCGCCGGCCGGCGCGTGTCCACGCGTCCGATCGCCGGTACCCGGCCGCGCGGGACGAACGCCGACGACGATCGCCGGATCGCCCAGGAGCTCCTCGCCGATCCCAAGGAGCGCGCCGAGCACGTGATGTTGGTCGATCTCGGCCGCAACGATCTCGGGCGAGTGTGCGAGTACGGGTCGGTCGAGGTAGAGAACTTCATGGCGGTCGAGAACTACAGCCACGTGATGCACATCGTCTCGAGCGTGGTCGGCGAACTGCGCGAGGGAGTCGGTGCCCTCGAGGCGCTGCGGTCGGTGCTACCCGCCGGCACGCTGTCCGGGGCGCCCAAGGTGCGGGCCATGCAGATCATCGACGAGCTCGAGCCGGTGAAGCGCGGCGGCTACGGCGGAGCGATCGGCTACGCGAGCTACACCGGCGATCTCGACACGTGCATCCACATCCGCACGGTCGTGGTAAAGGACGGCGTCGCGCACGTGCAGGCCGGCGGCGGGACCGTCGCCGATGCCAAGCCCGAGTTCGAGTACCGCGAGTCCGAGGCCAAGGCTCGCGGTGTGCTGCAGGCGATCGCGCTGGCGGCGAGCCAGCCCGAGTGGCCATAGCGAGCGAGAGGAGCCCGACCCATGGAATACGACCAGATAACCACCGAGCTCGCCGGCGGGGTCATGACGATCACCCTGAACCGGCCCGACCGGCTCAACGCGTTCACCGGCACGATGGGGGAGGAGCTCCGCGCCGCGTTCGACCAGGCGGACGCCGACGACGACGTGCGCGCGGTGATCGTCACCGGCGCGGGCAGGGGGTTTTGCGCGGGCGCCGACCTCGGGAGCGGCGGCGATACGTTCGCCAGGCGCGAGTACGAGGACCCCGACTCGATCCCGCGCGACGGCGGCGGCCGGCTCACGCTGCGAATCTTCGAGTGCACGAAGCCGGTAATCGCCGCGATCAACGGGCCCGCCGTCGGGGTCGGGGCGACGATGACGCTCCCGATGGACGTCCGCCTCGCGTCCGAGAGCGCGCGGATCGGGTTCGTGTTCGTCCGCCGCGGGATCGTGCCCGAGGCGTGCTCGAGCTGGTTCCTGCCACGGCTCGTGGGGATCAGCCGGGCGATGGAGTGGGTCGCCACCGGCCGCGTGTTCGACGCCCAAGAGGCGCTCGAGGGCGGTCTCGTCCGGAGCGTCCACCCCGCCGATGAGCTCCTCGACGCGGCGGGCGCGCTCGCGCGGGAGATCGCCGAGAACGCCGCTCCGGTGTCGGTGGCGCTGGCGCGGCAGATGATGTGGCGGATGCTCGGCGCCGAGCATCCGATGGTCGCCCACCGCGCCGACTCACGCGGGATGCTCTACCGCGGCCGGTCCGCCGACGCGGCCGAGGGGATCAGCGCGTTTCTGGAGAAGCGCGAGGCCGTCTTCCCGGATCGCGTCAGCGACAGTCTGCCGGACGTCATGCCGGGTTGGACCGCCCCCGAGTTCGCCTGAACGCGGAAAACGCGTCATCCGCGTCGCGCGTTTACCGTTTCGTACGCATGCGCGTCCTCGTGTTGGACAACTACGACAGCTTTACCTACAACCTCGTCCAGTACCTCGGCGAGCTCGGCTCGGACGTGGAGGTCGTCCGCAACGATCACGCTTCGGTAGACGACCTCCTCGTCCGGGGCTATGACCGCGTGATCGTCTCGCCGGGCCCGTGCACGCCGAACGAGGCCGGGATCTCGCTCGAGGCCGTCCGCCGCTTTCCGGTCGCGAACGTCCCGACGCTGGGTGTGTGCCTCGGTCACCAGGCGCTCGTACAGGCGTGGGGGGGACGGGTGGTCCAGCATCAGCCCGTGCACGGCAAGACGACCACGATCGAGCACGACGGTAGGACGATCTTCCGCGGTCTGCGGGAGCCGCTCGAGGTCGGGCGCTACCACTCGCTGGTCGTCGATCCGGCGCTTCCGGACTGCTTCGAGTCGAGCGCGACGGGCGGCGAGGTCGTGATGGCGGTCAGGCACCGTGAGCTCCCGGCCGAGGGCGTGCAGTTCCACCCCGAGTCGGTGCTGACCGAGCAGGGCCGCGAGCTGCTCGCCAACTTCCTCACCCAGACGCGATGACGAGCGGCCCAGACCTCATCACGAGGGCGATCGACACGCTCGCCGGCGGACACGACCTTACGCTCGAGGACGCGGCCGCGGTGTTGTCCGAGATCATGGCCGGGAACGCCTCGGAGGTGCAGATCGCGGGCTTTCTGATCGCGCTGCGGACCAAGGGGGAGACGGTCGAGGAGCTGGCGGGCCTGGCTCGGACGATGCGGGAGATGGCCGCACAGGTGACCGTGGCGAGCGACGACCTGCTCGACACCGCGGGGACCGGAGGCGGCCGCCGGACGTTCAACGTCTCGACCACCGCTGCCCTGATCGCCGCCGGCGCGGGCTGCACGGTCGCCAAGCACGGCAACCGGTCGGCCACGGGGCTGTCAGGCTCGGCCGACGTGCTCGAGGCGCTTGGCGCGCGAATCGACCTCTCGCCGGCAGGGGTCGGGCGCTGCATCGAGGAGGTGGGGTTCGGGTTCATGTTCGCCCCGGCCCATCACCAGGCGACCCGGTATGTGGTCCCGGTCCGACGCCAGCTCGCGGTCCGGACGATCTTCAACTTCCTCGGCCCGCTCACCAACCCGGCCGGCGCGACCCGCCAGCTGATCGGCGTCTCGGACCCGGCCTATCTCGAGACGATGGCGGGCGCGCTCGCGCTGCTCGGGACCAAGCACGCGCTGCTCGTCGCCAGCGACGACGGCCTCGACGAGCTCAGTATCTCGGCGCCGACGCAGGTGGTCGAGGTGCTCGGCTCCGAGGTCCAGCGGTATGCGATCTCCCCGGAGGATGTCGGGCTCGAGCGGTCGCCGGCCGAACAGGTACCCGGCGGGACACCGGAACAGAACGCGCAGACGACCAGGTCGATCTTCGCCGGCGAGCCCGGCGCGGCCCGCGGCCTCGCGCTGCTGAACGCGGGCGCGGCGATCTACGCCGGCGGCGCCGCGGCCACGTTCGAGGAGGGTGTTCGCACGGCCGAGGCGGCGGTTGACGACGGCTCGGCGCAGGCGGCGCTCGAGCGGTTCGTGGCCCGGACTCGGGAGCTCGCCGCGTGAACCGGCTCGATCCGATTCTGGAGGCGACGCGCGCCGAGGTGGGACGGCGTCGGGAGTCCGTCCCGGTGGCGGTCCTCGAGCGCCCAGCCGGGGACGGCGTCCGGTCGCTCGCCGACGCTGTGCGTCGCCCGGGGCTGTCGGTGATCGCCGAGCACAAGCGCCGCTCGCCCTCGGCCGGCGCGATCCGAGGCGACCTCGCGCTCGAAGACGTTGTGAGCGCCTACGAACGGGGCGGCGCGGCCGCCGTGTCTATCCTCACCGACGGCCCGAGCTTCGGCGGCTCGCTGGACGATCTGCGCGCCGCCCGCGCCGCCACCGGGCTGCCGGCACTGCGCAAGGACTTCATCGTCGACCCCTACCAGGTGTATGAGTCGTTCGCGGCCGGTGCCGACGCGATCCTGCTGATCGTGGCCGCGCTCGCGCCCGAACAGCTGCACGCGCTACACACGCAGGCCCGCGAGCTCGGCCTGGCCGCGCTGGTCGAGGTTCACGACGAGCGCGAGCTCGACGTCGCGCTGTCGCTCGGCGCCGAGATCATCGGGATCAACAACCGCGACCTCAAGACCTTACGCGTCGACACCGCCCGCACCTTCGAGCTGCTGCCGAGCGTCGCCGGCCACGCGCTCGTCGTCTCCGAATCGGGCTTCGCCACCCGGGACCAGCTCGACGAGCTGGCGAACGCCGGGGTCGACGGCGTCCTGATCGGCGAGGCGCTGATGCGCTCGGCCGACGTCGAAGCCGCCTGCCGCGAGCTCGCGTTGGGCTGACGCGAACTGGCCGGACGGGGCACTCCGGTCCCACGGATGCCGCCGCAGGCGGCCCCACCCTACGATTGTGCTCGTGACCAGGATCAAGTTCTGCGGCATCACGCGGCTCGACGACGCCGAGCTGGCGGTCGCCAACGGCGCCTGGGCGGTCGGGCTGATCTTCTGGCCGAACTCGCCGCGCCGCGCCGAGCCGGGCGCCGCGGCCGAGATCGCCGCGGCGGTCAAGCGGCGCGCCGAGGTCGTCGGGGTGTTCGTCAACGCGGCGCTCGATTACGTCGCGGAGATCGCCGACGGGGTCGGCCTGACTATGATCCAGCTCCACGGCGAGGAGGGTCCGGCCTACTGCTCCGAAGCAGCGCGGCGCACCGGCTGCAAGGTCATCAAGGCGGTGAGGGTGCGCAGCGGCGCGGACGTCCGGGCGCTGGCGTCCTTCCACACCGACTACCACCTGCTCGACAGCTACAGCGCCGGCGTGCCCGGCGGCACCGGCGAGACGTTCTCTTGGGAGATCGCGCGGGCCCACCGTGGCCGGGTCCCGGTGATTCTGTCGGGCGGCCTGACGTCGGACAACGTCGCCGATGCGATCGCGGCCGTCCATCCCTACGCCGTCGACGTCGCCAGCGGCGTCGAGCTGAGCCCGGGCCGCAAGGACCCCGACAAGCTCGCGGCATTCGCGGCGGCGGTCCGCTCGACGACGCTCGCGGCGGCCGCGCCGTGAGTACGCTCGAGCACCGGTTCGGCCCCTACGGGGGCCAGTACGTCCCCGAAACGCTGATGCCCGCGCTGTCCGAGCTCGAGGAGGCGTGGTGCTCGGCACAGGACGATCCGGGGTTCCGGGTCGAGCTCGACGCGCTGTTGCGGGACTTCGTCGGGCGCCCCTCGCCGCTGTACCTGGCCCAGCGCCTGAGCGAGGCCGCCGGCCACCCGATCTGGCTCAAGCGCGAGGACCTCAATCACACGGGCGCGCACAAGATCAACAACGCGCTCGGGCAGGCGCTGCTCGCCAAGCGGATGGGCAAGCGGCGGATCATCGCCGAGACCGGGGCCGGCCAGCACGGCGTCGCCACCGCGACGGCGTGCGCGCTGCTCGATCTCGAGTGCGTCGTCTACATGGGCACCGAGGACATGCGGCGGCAACGGCCGAACGTCGAGCGCATGGAGCTGCTCGGAACGGTCGTCGAGCCTGTCGACGTCGGCTCGCGAACCCTGAAGGAGGCGGTCTCGGCCGCGATCCGCGACTGGGTCACGAACGTCGAGACCACGCACTACATCATCGGCTCATGCGTCGGGCCCGCGCCCTACCCGGCACTCGTTCGCAACCTCCAGCGCGTGATCGGGGACGAGGCCCGCGCCCAGATCCTCGAGCGCACCGGCCGGCTGCCGCAGCGGGTCATCGGCTGCGTCGGCGGGGGCTCGAACTCGATCGGCCTGTTCGTTCCGTTCGTCGACGACGCCGAGGTGGAGCTCGTTGGGGTGGAGGCGGCGGGCGAGGGAATCGAGAGCGGCCGGCACGGCGCGCCCCTGACCGTCGGCGGGCTGCCGGGGGTCTTGCACGGCGCGTTCTCGGCGATCATGCAGGACGAGGACGGCCAGATCCTCGAGGCCCACTCGATCTCCGCGGGCCTCGACTATCCCGGGACCGGCCCCGAGCACGCCTGGCTGCGGGATACAGGACGCGCGCGCTATCTCGCGGTCACCGACCAGGAGGCGCTCGAGGCGTTCGCGCTCACGGCGCGGCTCGAGGGGATCATCCCGGCGCTCGAGAGCTCGCACGCGCTCGCCTGGTCGTTGGCGAACGGGCCCAGCGAGCTCGATCTGATCTGCCTGTCGGGTCGGGGAGACAAGGACCTGGCCGAGGCGCTCGAGCACCTCGGCCGGCGCGGGGCCACCGGAGCGGCCTGAGTTGACCGGGGTCGAGCGGATCGCCGAGGCGTTCGAGTCGGCACGAGCGAACGGACGTCGGGCGGCGCTCATGCCCTACCTGATGGGTGGCTTCCCGGATCTCGAGGCCTCGCGCCGGATCGGGCTCGCCTACGCGGACTCGGGCGCCGACCTGGTCGAGCTGGGCGTCCCGTTCTCGGACCCCCTGGCCGACGGGCCCGTGATCCACGCGGCGGGAACGGTGGCGCTTCGAGCCGGGGCCAAGGTCCAGGCCGTGCTCGATGTGGGCAGCGCGATCGCCGAGCGCGTTCCGGTCGTGGTCATGTGTTACGCGAACCCGATCTACGCCCGCGGGCTCGAGCGGTTCGCCGATGCGCTCGTCGACGCCGGCGCCAGCGGGCTGATCGTCCCCGATCTCCCGCTCGAGGAGGCCGCCGCCGCGCTGGCGGCCTGCGACGAGCGCGGGCTAGCGCTCGTGCCGCTGGTCGCTCCGACCACGCCCGAGGAGCGCCTCGTCCGGATCGGGGCTCAGGCTCGCGGGTTTCTGTACACGGTGTCGCTGACGGGCACCACCGGCGAGCGCGCGGGCGTGACCGACGGGTTGGCCGGGGTGGTGGCACGCGCCGCGGCGAACACGACCGTCCCGGTTGCGGTCGGGTTCGGCATCTCGACGGCCGAGCAGGCCGCGGCCGCTGCGGACGCCGGCGCCGAGGGAGTGATCGTCGGGAGTCGCCTGGTTCGAGCGGCCGGTGAGGCCGACGATCCGGTGGCGGCGGTGGGCGCGCTCGTGCGCGAGCTGTCTACGGGCCTGCTCGGTGGTCGAAAGCTCAATGGGCCTGGCGACTCGCCTCTGAGTTAGCATCCTCCGGACGATGGGCTTGATACTGACTGCCACGGCGGGCTTGTGCCTCTGGATCGTCCTGTGGTCGCTCAACATCAGCGGCCTCGACAGCATCCTGATCGGGATCGTGATGGTGCTGATCGCGCTCGGCGTCCGACAATTGCTGCCGTTCCTGCCCGGCCGGCGGGACTAGCTTCCCTGCTGTGAGGAGCCGGGTGCTCGCATCTGGACGGGCGGCGTGCGCATGGGCGCTCGTCGCCGCTGGTGTCGCCGGCTGCACGTCGTCCGGGTCGGCCAACTCGAGCGTCACCGTGTCCGGCAGCCAGCTCACGATCTACGCGAGCGCAGCGACGACCGATCAGCCTCAGGTCGCCCGGGACGTACTCGCGGCCGAGCAGCTGGCGTTCGCGCAGACCTCGCACCGGGTCGGCACGTTCACGATCCGGATGGAAACGGTGCACGGCGCCACGCTCTCCGACCAGGCGCGCACGGTCATCCAGGACAAGAGTGCGGTCGCGTACCTCGGCGAGATCGTGCCGGGCTCGTCCGCGGCGTCGCTCGGCATCACCAACGCGCTCGACATCCTCCAGGTCACTCCGACCGATACCGCGCTCGAGTTGACCCAGACCAGCCCGGCGGTCGCGAACGCTCCCGATGAGTACTACGAGTCGCTGAGCACCTACGGGCGGACGTTCGCGCGGGTCGTGCCGAACAGCGGCAAGGAGGCCACCGCGCAGGTCCAGGAGATGCACACACTCGGCGTCACGAAGCTGTACGTGTCCTCCGACGGCAGCGACTACGGAGCGGCGGTCGCCTACGCGGTCAAGCAGGATGCCGGCAGCGCCGGGCTCACGGTCGTCAGCAGTCCCGCCACCGCCGACGGCGCGTTCTACGGCTCCGCCTCGCCGGCCGCCGCCGCTTCCTTCTTCAACGGCGTTGCGGGGTCGAACCCGTCGGCGAAGCTGTTCGGGCCGTCGGCGTTGGACGCGCCGGCGTTCGTCAGCGCCCTGTCGCCGTCGGTGCGGAACCTCTACATCTCGGTCCCGGGCTTCTTGAAGACGGGCCTGACCGCGGCGGGGAGCACGTTCGTCTCGCAATTCAGCTCCGCCTACGGGCGCGCGCCGGCGCCTCAGGCGATCTTCGGCTACGAGGCGATGTCGGCCGTGCTCTCGGTGCTCAAGCAGGCCGGCACGTCGGCCGGTAATCGCTCGACCGTCGTGCACGACTTCTTCGCGATCAAGAACCGTCAATCGGTGCTCGGCACCTACTCGATCGACTCAGACGGCGACACGAGCCTCGCGCCGTTCGTGTTCGCCCGTCTGAAGAGCGGTCAGCTGGTGCCGGTCACCTCCGTTCAGGGGTGAGGCTCGCCACGGCGTCGACGGGGGCGATGGGGCGGACGGTGACCGTGGCGGTCGCGCTCTCCGCGGTGCTGGTCTCGGCGCTCGTCGTGGCCGGCTGTGGCTCGAGCTCTGGCTCCACGCTCGCGGCCAGCCGGATCCGCGGTAGGACGCTCACGATCTACGTCAGCGCTCCGCTGGTAGGGCGTTCGAGCGTCACCGGGCAGTCGGTCGTGTCGGGCGCGCGGCTCGCGCTCGACCAAGTCGGCGCCCGGATCGGCGAGTACCGCATCGCGTTCAAGCCGCTCGACGACGCCACCGCCGCGCGAGGCGGCTGGGATCCGGGGCAGACCACGACCAACGCGCGGATCGCGGTCCTCGATCCGACCACGATCGGCTACGTCGGCGAAGTCGACTCGGGCGCCAGCGCGATCTCGATACCGCCGTTGAACCGTGCCGGAATTCCGCAGGTGAGCCCGACCAGTGCCGCCGTGGGACTGACTTCGGCCGCGCTCGGGGCGTTCCCCGGCGAGCCCCAGAAGTACTACCCGACCGGGATACGCACGTTCGCACGGGTTGCGCCCGACGACAGGGTCCAGGCGATCGCCCAGGTTCGCGTACAGCAGAGCATGGGCTGCAAATCGACGTACGTGCTCAACGATGGTGAGGTCGACGGCGCGGACGCGGCGAGGAGCTTCGAGGTCGCCGCGCAGGCTGCGCATCTGCCTCTCGCGGGCGTTGCGACGTTCGTCCGCAACGCCACCAGCTACAAGTCCCTGGCCGCAGCGGTGGCCCAGATCGCGCCCGGTTGCGTGCTGATCGCCGCCGACACGGAGTCCGGCGCGGTTCTGCTCACGACGGAGATCGCGGCGGCGATGCCGGAGGTCAGGATCTTCGGGACCGCCGACCTGGCCGAAAGCACATACTCCAACCCCGAGGAGGGCGGGATTCCGCTGTCGGTCGACCCCCGCGTCGTGCTCACGTCGCCGACCCTCGGTTTCAGCGACTATCCGCCGTCGGCGCGGGCGTTCAACGCGGCGTACAGGCGCCGGTACGGGCCTCCCCAACTCGCCGCGATCTACGGGTACGAGGCGATGAGCCTGCTTCTGAGGGCGATCGACCGGGCCACCGAGCACGGTAAGCGGCCCGCGGTCCGGTCAGAGGTCAGGGCCGCTCTGTTCGGCACCGATGATCGCCGCAGCGTGATCGGCACATACAGCGTCAATCGCAACGGCGACACCACCCTCCGACGCTATGGCGTGTGGAGCATCGTCAACGGCGGGCTGACCTTCTGGCAGGCCATCGACGCCTGATTTATCCTCGACCCGGCGGATTGATGTTCCGTTAAGGATTCGCGCCGGGCGCTGGCAGTCGTCCGAAGACCGGATTACGCTGCGCCGTCACCGGGACGTGGAACGCCCGGGGCCACAGTTAGAGGAGGTTGTATGAGGTTCTTAGTCGCAAAGGGGCTGGCCGGCTTGTTGGTTCTCGGCTCCGTCGTCGCCGTTGCTGCGTGCGGCAGCAGCGGCAGCAGCAGCAGCAGCAGTGCCAGCAGCAGCAGTAGCAGCGGCTCGAGCGGCAGCGCCAGCTCGGGCGGCAAGACAATCAACATCTACTCCGACCTGCCGCTCACGGGTGCGGTGACGGCACAGACGGTCCCGGCTCTCAATGGGGAGAAGCTCGCTCTAAAGCAAGCCGGGTACAAGGCCGGTCAGTGGACGGTCAACTTCATTTCGCTGAATGACGCGACGGCGACATCGCCCACCAACTACGACCTCAACGTGTGTCAGGCCAACGCCAGAAAAGCGGCGACCGACCCGAAAGCGGTGTATATGGTTGGCCCGTTCAACTCCGGCTGCGCCGAGGTTGAGATCCCGATCACCAACCAGGGCGGTCTGGCGCAGGTCAGTCCGGCGAACACGTACCCGGGGCTCACCACAAACGACCCGGGTACTGCGCCGGGTGAGCCCGCCAAGTACTACCCGACCGGCAAGCGCACGTACCTGCGGATCGTTCCCCGCGACACCATCCAGGGCCAGGCGGGCCTGGTCGCGATGAAGCAGGAGGGCTGCACCCGCGTCGCGGTGGCCAACGACAAGACGCCGTACGGGGTCGGGCTGGCCACCCAGGTCCAGTTGCACGGGAAGGCCAACGGGATCACGGTCACGGGCGTCACCCCTCTCGACCCGACTGCGCCGAACTTCCGGTCGTACGCGTCAACGGTCAAGGCACAGGGAGCGAACTGCGTCTACACCGCGTTCGACCCGCCTGGCGAGGTGGAACTGGTGAAGGACATCAACGCCGCGGTCCCGACCGCGAAGATCTTCGGCGGCGACGGCGTCTGCTCCGGCGGGGAGACGAACCCGAAGATGGGCGGATTCCCCGCGAGCATCGCACCGCTGTTCTTCTGCACGGTGGCGACGCAGGGGCTGACCACGTATCCGGGCGGGAAGGCATTCCTCGCCGCGTACAAGTCGGCCTACGGGGTCTCGAGCCCTGACCCGTACTCGATCTATGGCTACGAGGACATGCAGCTAGCGCTGAAGACGATCGCGGGGCTCGGCGCCCAGGGCGACAGCAAGAGCGCCGTGGTGGCCGCGCTGTTCGCGACCAAGAACTACGCGGGCACGATCGGAACCTACGGGTTCGACGCAAACGGCGACACGACGCTTAAGTCGTACGGCCTGTACAAGGTCGGCCCGGACGGCAACCCGCTGTTCTTTAAGACCATCACGGTCTCCTAACAAGCAAATGCGGCGGAGCGGGGTCGTTGCAACGGCCCCGCTCCACGATTAGGCTGGACTGGGGGTCCATGGAAGCAAGATCGCTCCCCAGCAGATCCGCGATGTCGGTTGGAAAGCAAGCGCTGCTCGCGATTCGGCGCGCCGCGGGCCGGTGGGGCCTGGTGGCCCTGCTGCTGGCGTTCCCCATTTACTTCGCAGTGCACGACCTCACCACCGGATATCCGGGGTACGCGCACGGCCATTCGACGAGGGTCCACGACCTCACCTATCTCGGCACCAACGTCGTCCAGGGCATCTCGAACGGCGCGATCTGGGCGCTCATCGCGATCGGGTACACGCTTGTGTACGGAATCATCGAGCTGATCAACTTCGCCCACGGCGACGTGTTCATGATCGGCTCGATGACGGGTGTCAGCTTCTGGTCCACGATCGGGTTGGGACTGGCCACTTCGACGCTCGGGCTCGTGGTCGGCCTGCCGCTGGCTTTGCTCGTGTGCATGGTCGTCTGCGGCGGCCTGAACGTGCTGATCGAACGGGTTGGCTACCGGCCGCTTCGGGGCGCTCCCAGGCTGGCACCGCTGATCACCGCCGTCGGTTTCTCCTTCATCCTCCAGAACGTCGGGCTTCTGTGGCGCGGGGGGTCGACCGTCGGCGTCTCCGACCTGGTTCGAGAGAACAAGACCGTCGTCCAGATATCCGGGGTGGTGATCCATCGCGCGGACGTGCTTTCGATTGGGGTCACGATCCCGCTCGTGATCCTGCTGGGGTGGTTCGTCAGCCGCACGCGTCACGGCAAGGCGATGCGCGCCACCGCGCAGGACCCTGAGGCTGCGCGGCTGATGGGGATCAACGTCGACTGGACGATCTCGCTCACGTTCCTCATCGGCGGGGCGCTGGCCGGCGCCGCCGGACTCGTGTACGCGCTCTACGAGACGACGATCTGGTACCTCCAGGGGTTCGAGGCGGGGCTGATCGCGTTCACCGCTGCGGTGATGGGAGGAATCGGGAACCTTCGCGGGGCCGTGCTCGGCGGGTTGATCATCGGCTGCATCCAGCAGACGATCGACGCCCGCGTCGGGCCTCAGTGGACGCCGTTCTTCGTGTTCGGTCTGCTGATCATCGTCCTGGTCCTGCGCCCGCAAGGACTGCTCGGCGAGGAGACGAGGGAGGCGGGTTGAACGAGCTGCGCGCGCAGTTGCAGGAATGGCGAGCGGCGATCGAGCGCCGGCTTCCTTCGTGGTGGCCGCGCGCCTTGGCGGTGGCGCTGATCGCCTTCGGCCTGATCCTGCCCCAGCTCTTCTCGGTGACCAGCAACTTCGTCAACACGGAGATCCTGTCCCTCACGTACGTGATGTTCGCGCTCGGGTTGAACATCGTCGTGGGCTTTGCCGGTCTGCTCGACCTCGGCTACGTCGCCTTCTTCGCGCTCGGCTCATACGCATTCGGCTGGCTCGGCTCCGGCTGGTTCTTCAAGGCGCATGTACACATCCTCACTCACGGCCCGGCGAGCGTGCTGCCGGGCATCCACCTGAACTTCGTGCTGATCCTGATCTGCGCGGGGCTACTCACGGCATTCGCGGGCGCGATCATCGGCGTGCCGACGCTGCGGTTGCGCGGCGACTACATCGCGATCGTGACGCTCGCGTTCGGGGAGATCATCCGCGTGTTCGCGCTCCAGGGACCCTCGCTGAAGATCTTCGGGATGCCGCTGACCGGTGGCGAGCTCGGGATCAGCGGCACCGACGCTCCTTACCTCCCGGGCGTCGGCATGTTCAGCGAGCTGAACCTCAGACCCTGGTACTACACGATCTTCGTGCTCGTTCTGATCACGCTATTCGTGAACTTGCGGGTGCGCGATTCGCGCCTGGGACGAGCGTGGATCGCGCTGCGCGAGGACGAGGTCGCCGCTGTCTCGATGGGCATCCCGCTGGTCCGCACGAAGCTGTTTGCCTACTCGCTGGGCGCGGCGTTCGGGGGCATCGCGGGCGCCTTCCTCGCCGCCTATACGACTCTGATCGACGCCGGGGAGTTCCAGTTCGGCTTCTCCATCTTCGTGCTCTCGATGGTGATCCTGGGCGGGCTGGGATCGATCTGGGGCGTCGTGCTGGGGGCGCTGCTGCTCGCCAACATCAACTACTACCTGATCCCGGACGTTTTCAACTCGCTGCCCGGTGACCTGGGTCTCAACTTCAGCCTGACCGACCTGCAGGTGAGCATTTTCGGCTTCCTCCTCGTGATCGTCATGGTGCTGCGCCCGCAGGGCCTTATCCCCGAGAAACGGCGAAAACTCGAGTTGACACGGGGGATCGGCGAGACCGATCTGGAGGAGCCCGAAGCGGAACGGGCCTGGGCCAGTGTTGAGCCCGGGGAGGCGGTGCAATGACCGCCGAGGCGCCAGCGGCCACGCAGACCTCGTTCGGGCCGCCGATCCTCAGCGCCGAGGACGTGACCAAGGAGTTCGGCGGCCTTGTCGCCGTCAACCAGGTCTCGGTCGACATCCCGCTCGGTTCTATCGTCTCGATCATCGGCCCGAACGGCGCCGGGAAGACGACGTTCTTCAACATGCTGACGGGTCTCTACAAGTCGTCCAGTGGACGGATCGTATTCTCGGGCCGGGACATCACCCACGATCGACCCGACGTCATCACGAAGCTCGGGGTCGCTCGTACATTCCAGAACATCCGGCTGTTCGGCGCGATGACCGCGCTCGAGAACGTGATCGTCGGGCGGCACTGCAGAATGCGGGCAGGATTGTTCGGGTCGATCGTGCGTGCGCCGTGGGTGCGTAACGAGGAGCGAGCGGTGCAGGAGAGGGCGGCCGAGACGCTTTCGTACGTGGGGTTGCGCCCCAGGCAGTTTGGCCAGCTCTCGAGCAACCTCTCCTACGGCGATCAGCGCCGAGTGGAGATCGCGCGGGCGCTGGCCTCCGATCCGAAGCTCCTCCTGCTCGACGAGCCCACCGCCGGCATGAACCCGCAGGAATCCGCGGCGCTCACCGAGTTCATGCGCAAGATGCGCAACGACCTCGAGCTGACGATCCTGCTCATCGAGCACGACATGAAGGTCGTGATGGGCGTCTCGGAGCGAATCACGGTGCTCGATCACGGCGAGAAGATCGCCGAAGGTGCGCCGGCAGAGGTCCGCGAGAATCAGCGCGTGATCGAGGCTTACCTCGGGAAACAGAACTGATGGCACTCCTCGAGGTCGAAGAGATCCACACCTACTACGGCGCGATCGAAGCGCTCCGAGGCGTGTCGCTGCGGGTCGAGGACGGGGAGGTGGTCACGATCATCGGCTCCAACGGCGCGGGCAAGTCGACGACGCTCCGCTCGATCTCCGGGCTCACGCCGGCGCGGTCCGGCACGGTCACCTTCGAGGGGCACGAGATAACCCGCCTCCCGGCGCACGAGATCGTCGCTTACGGCATCGCGCTCGCCCCGGAAGGACGCCACTGCTTCGCGCGAATGACGGTGCGCGAGAACCTGGATCTGGGCGCGTATCGCCGCCGCGACGAAGGCATCGACGAGGACATCGAGCGCGTGTATGACCTGTTTCCGCGCTTGAAGGAGCGCGAGCGACAGAAGGCGGGAACGATGTCGGGCGGCGAGCAGCAGATGCTCGCGATCGGCCGGGCGCTGATGGCCCGCCCCAAGCTGCTGATGCTGGACGAGCCTTCGATGGGAATCGCGCCAATCCTCGTGGAGCGGATCTACGAGACCATCGCTGAGATCAATCGCCAGGGTGTGGCGATCCTACTGGTCGAGCAGAACGCGAACTACGCGCTCGACGTCTCAAAGAGGGGCTACGTGCTGGAGACGGGGGAGGTGGCGCTGACCAACGAATCGGCCGAGCTGCGAAACGATCCCGCTGTGCAGAGGGCGTACCTCGGGACATGATCGCCTTCGCGGTCATCGGGGCCCAGGCGCTGTACCTGCTGTTCGTGTGGCTGCTGTCCGCCGCGATCGGCTCGTGGGTCTCTGACCGGAAGGGATACGGCGAGCGCGTCGGCCTGGCGTTCGGGCTGATCCTGTCGGCGATCGGATTGCTGATCGTGCTGCTGCTCCCCGGCCGCCCGGGCTCGAAATGGAAGACCGAAGGGCGGCTTCCGCCGCGGCGCAGCCGTAGGGCGTGACCTCGAAGGAGGTCCGTTGACGCCGATTCTGCACGGCGAGACAATCCGTGCTTGGGCACCGACCCTCAGACCAGCACTGTCTCCGAAATCGCGCTGCTAAGAGCCGCCATCGATCGCGCGGCGGCGGCCACAGAGATCACGCTGGCAGGCCAGCCGCCGGCGTCTGCCTTCGACGATCAGAGCTCGCGGCCGGCGGAACACGAGGAGCTGTCCCGTCAGCTCGCAGCGTTACGTGAACGAGTGGCCGTGGCCGAGGGTCGGGACGAAGGCCCGCTGGCGCTTCGCGCTGAGCTGGCGACTCTGTTGTCCTTCGCCAAGACGCTTCGAGCTGACGCCGACCGGTGGCGCTCAGCCGGCGAACGGCGGGATAAAGAACTCGCGCGCCGTGGAGTCATTGCACGCAACGAGCGGGAACGGCTGGTTGCCGAGCGCGAGAAGCTTGCGCGGCGTCGAGACACGCTGCAGTCGACAATCCTTCAAACGGCCGCACGGATGGCGCAGCAATATCGCGGCGAGTGCCGCCGAACGGTGCCGGTCTTTACGATCGGTGACGACCTCACCGTCTGCTCCGTGTCTGTGTCTTGTCCCCGGAGAGGATTTCGATTCGGGAAGCTATGGCTCGTGACGCTGACCCGCTCTCATGACGTGCTGGTCAGACGCGAATAGATCCGGCTCGAGCGCGGTGCAGGTGTCGGATCGGGCGGGGTAGCGGATTGGGCCGGGGGCGGCAGGCTGATTTCTAGAATCGGGACCGCCCGATTGGACTTGCGTTAGGCCGCGCGCATACGCTTGGCGGGTCCGAGGGACGCGATTACATTCCGGGTCACCGGGCTCCTGGAGGCCCGGGACCGACACCGAGGACGTTGAATGAGGCTCGCTTTGAGCAAGGCAATGGCGGGGTGCCTTGCGATCCTCTCCGCGGCAGCGCTCGGCGCCTGCGGCGGCAGTGGCAACAGCACAAGCAGTGGCGGCGCGGACGCGACGGGCTCTGCCGGGAAGATTGTCGACATCTACTCGAGCCTTCCGCTGCAGGGGCCGGAGGCGGCTGAGGCGACCTCGATCGCCAACGGAATCAAGCTCGCGCTGTCGCAGTCGCGCGGCAAGGCGGGTCCGTTCGAGGTCGAGTACACCTCGCTCGACGACTCGGCGGGACCGGCCGGCTGGGACGCGAGCCTAACCGCCGCGAACGCCCGCAAGGCGGCTGCCGACCCCCGCACGGTCTATTACATCGGGGAGGTCGACGACGACGCCAGCGAGGTCTCGATGCCGGTCCTGAACGAGGCCGGGATCCCCCAGGTGAGTCCCACGAACACGTACGTCGGCCTGACCGCGAACGCGCCCGGGAACTACTGGCCGACCGGCACCCGCAGCTACCTGCGCATCGTGCCGACCGACTCGGTTCAGGCCGCGGCCGACCTGGTCGCAATGCACGAGGCGGGCTGTACCAAGATCGCGATCGCCAGCGACGAGGAGGCTTACGGCACCGGCCTTGACAAGCTGCTCGATCTCCAGAAGGGCAAGTACGGGATCGACATCGTCAGCGACACCGGCGTCGATCCGAGTGCGAGCAGCTTCCGCTCTTACGCGCTCTCGCTCAGGGGGCGCCGAGCCGACTGCGTGCTCATCGCCGGGATCGTGTCCAAGGGCATCGTTGAGCTGACCAAGGAGGTCCACGCCGAGCTGCCGACCGCCAAGTTCTTCGGCCCGGCGGGCATGTGCACGAGTGCCTGGACGAATGCCAAGGACGGCGGGGTGCCGGGTGACATCGATCCGCTGATCGAGTGCACACAAACGAGCCAAAACGTCATGGCCTACCCCGGAGGCAAGGCGTTCCTCGCGGCGTATAAGACCAAGTATCCGGGTTCGACGCCAGGGCAGTACGCGATCCTCGGCTACGAGGCGATGCGGCTCGGGCTGAGCACGATTGCCCTTCTGGGGGCCAACGGCGACAGCAAGTCGGCCGTCCTGAGCGAACTGTTCGCCACCACCGGGCGCCGCTCTGTGCTGGGGACCTACAGCTTCAACAAGCTCGGCGACACCACGCTCAGGTCGATCGGTCTCTACAAGGTCGGCGCCTCCGGGGATCCGACGTACTACAAGACCATTGCGCCGTCCCACGTGCTTTGACAGAGCACCGGTACAGGTGAGGCGGCGCGACGGCGGGGGGTCGCGGTGGGTGTTCAGGCGGCGCGACGGCGGGGGCGGTCGCGGTGGGTGTTCAGGCGGCGCGACGGCGGGGGCGGTCGCCGTGGGTGTGGCGCTTGGCCGCGAGCAGCCGCTGATCGGCGGCCTCGAGCAGCGCCGGCGCGGTCTTGCCGTCGTGCGGGAACACGGCCGCCCCGACGCTCGCGCCCAGCGCATCGACTCCGGCGGCGACGCGCGCCACCGCGGTCTCGACCCGGCTCGTGAGGCGCTCGGCGCCGGCGCGGTCGGTCTCGGGTGCCAGCACGCAGAACTCGTCGCCGCCCACGCGCGCCAGCGTGTCCTGGTCGCGGATCACGCGTGACAGTGCAGTGGCCACGTCGCAGAGCAGGTCGTCGCCGGCGGGATGGCCGAACCGGTCGTTGAGCAGCTTGAAGCCGTCCAGGTCGAGCATCAGCACCGTGAAGCTGCGCCGATTGCGGGCGTGACGCGCGATCTCGTAGTCGATCCGCTCGAGCAGCGAGCGGCGGTTGGCGACGCCCGTCAGCGGATCGCTGAACGCCGAGGCGCGGAGCGCATCCCGCTCCTCCTCGAGCCGCGCTCGGACACTCAGCAGGATCGCGACGCTCGTCGCGGGCACGCCCACGATCAGCAGCGCCGGAGGCAGCGGGTGAGCGCCGGCGCGGGCCAGCGCCGCCCCAGCGGCGGCCGCGACGACCACGCCGGCGCCGATCGCGCCACCGCGCCGGCCGTGTGATGTCGCGGCCGCCAGCAGCGCAGCGGGCACGCACACCCAGATCGCCTCGCCGGCGCCGGCGGTCGCCGTGGTCGCTGCAGCCACCACGGCGATCGCGAACACGCGGAGAGGGGCGCGGCGAGCGGCCCGATCGCGCCTGGCCTCCTTGCCGAGACTGTGATCTCGCCCTGGACGCACCGGACGGAAGTGTTTCGAGCGGATCGGACGGTAGGTTGCCGGCGCGATGGTGGCCACGGGTCGGCCTGAGGGTCGGGCCCATTGGCGCTCCGGCCCACGGGCGCTCGCCCCGGCGCCGCGTCACCGACCACCTGCCGCCCCGGCGCAGCGCGGCTACTGACCCGACTACCGCCCGGGTACCGCCCCGAACTCCTCGGTCGACCCGAACCCGAGCTCGGCGCCGGCGTCCGCGGCGCCGGATGGCCCGCGCCTCGGCAGCGACCGCCGCCGCCACCGCCGGCGCCACGTCGCGGTTGAACACGGAGGGGATGATGTAGTCCTCGCGCAGCTCGTCGTCGCCGACGATCTCGGCGATCGCGCGGGCAGCGGCGGTCTTCATCGACTCGGTTATCGCGGGGGGCGCGGACGTCGAGTGCTCCGCGGAACACCCCCGGGAAGCACAGCACGTTGTTGATCTGGTTCGGGTAGTCCGAGCGCCCGGTGGCGAGGATGCGTGCGTACTTCAGCGGCCTCCTCGGGCGCGACCTCGGGGTCGGGGTTGGCGAGGGCGAACACGATCGGGTCGGGGTCCATCCGCGCGAGCGCCGACGCCGGCATCACCCGCGCCCCCGACAATCCGATGAGCAGGTCCGCCCCCTCGAGCACGTCGGCACGCTCCCCGACGCGCCGCTCCGAGTTGGTCAGCACAGCCAGTGACCGCTTGACCGAGGGCATCGAACAGTCCAGATAATCCGGGCGGTCGACGGACACTGCGCCCCGCGAGTCGCACCGCGATGATGTGCCGCGCCCCGGCCTCGAACAGGATCTTCGTAACGGCGACGCCGGCGGCCCCCAAGCCGACGATCACGATCCGCAGATCCCCAATCCACCGGCCCGTCAGCCGCAACGAATTCAGCAGCGCCGCCAGCACCACGACGGCCGTCCCGTGCTGGTCGTCGTGGAACACGGGGATGTCGAGCGAGGCTTTCAGCCGGTCCTCGATCTCGAAGCACCGCGGCGCGGAGATGTCCTCGAGATTGATACCCCCGAACCCGGGCGCCACTGCCTGCACCACGGCGACGATCTCGTCGACGTCGCGCGTCTCCAGACAAATCGGGAACGCGTCCACCCCGGCGAACTCCTTGAACAGCATCGCCTTGCCCTCCATCACCGGCATCGCGGCCCGAGGGCCGATGTCGCCCAACCCCAAAACAGCGGTCCCGTCCGACACGACCGCGACGGTGTTCCGCTTGATCGTGTACTGGAACGCCTTGTCGGGGTCCTCGAAGATCGCCCGGCAAACCCGCGCCACCCCTGGCGTGTACGCCATCGACAGGTCGTCGCGCGTCTTCAGCGGGCTCTTGTTGCGGATTTCGATCTTGCCCCCGACGTGCAGCGAGAACGTCCGGTCGGTGGTATCGAGGACCCGCGCCCCGGCGACCGCATCGACGGCCGCCGTCAGCCGCGGCCAGTCGGAGGCGTCGCCGGTCTCGACGGTGATGTCGCGGACCGTGTGCTCGCGCTCGACCTGGACCAGATCGACTGCACCGATCGTCCCGCCGGCTTCGCCGATCGCGGACGCCACGCTTCCCAGCATCCCCGGACGGTGCTCGATCTCGACCCTCAGAGTGAGGCTGTATTGGGCGCTCGGTGTTGCGGCCACGCGGCGAGATAGCCTGACATAAGTGGCTGCTCCGACACTCACACCAGACGAGCTCTTCCTGATCGACGGAAACAGCCTGGCCTACCGGGCGTTTTTCGCGCTGCCCGAGTCGATTGCGACGTCAACCGGGATGCCGACGAACGCGATCTTCGGGTTCGCGTCGATGCTCGTGAAGATCCTCACCGACTACGGGCCGAAGGCGACCGTCGTCGTCTGGGACGCGGGGGACACGGGACGTAAGACGCTCTATGCCGACTACAAGGCTCAGCGGACCACCCGCCCCGACCTCCTCAAGGAGCAGTGGCCCCACCTCGAGCCGCTCGTCGACGCGTTCGGCTACCGCAACCTGCGGGTCGACGGCTTCGAGGCCGACGACGTGATCGCCTCGATCGTCGAGAAGGCGCGCACGCCGACCCGCCAATCCCAGTCATGGTCGTCACCGGCGACCGCGACGCCTACCAGCTCGTCGACGACGGCGTGTCCAGATCATGACCACCTCCCGCGGAATCACCGACACCCGCGTGTACGACCGCCAGGGCGTGATCGACCGCTACGGCATCCCGCCCGAGCTGATCCCCGACTTCATCGGCCTGAAGGGCGACACCAGCGACAACATCCCCGGCGTCCCCGGTATCGGCGACAAGACGGCCGCCGAGCTGCTGCAACGATTCGGAACTCTCGAAAACGTCCTCGACCACATCGATGACATCAGCGGCGCCAAGCGCAAGCAGAACCTGACCGAGCACGCCGAGGCCGCGCGCGATGTCCAAGCAGCTCGCCACCGCCAAGCGCGACATCGACGTCGAGCTCGACCTCCAGGAGTTCGCGCCGACCGCCCCGGACCGCTCGCAAGCTCCGGGACACGTTCCGCAAGTTCGAGCTGCGCGAGCCCCTCCGCCGGCTCGAGGAGGCGCTGGGCTCGGCCGACGCCGCAGCGCCCGCCCCGCAGGCCGAGGAGGCGATCACCGCGCGCCTCCGCGACGGCGACGCTCGACGCCCTGTCGCGCGCTCCCGCAAACCGGTGCTCCGTCGCGATCAGGGCTCCCCAGATCCCCGAGGACGCGCTGTTCGCCGCCGATCCCGACTAGCGTTTCGGCGTCTACGCTCGACGGCTCGCCGAGGTCCTCGCGGGCGACGCCGAACGCCCGGAACACCTCGTCGAAGCGCTCGGCGCGCCGCCCCGTCACCGCCCACGACGCCAAGTCGCTCGGCCGGGTGCCCGCCAACCTCGCCCACGACACCGAGGTCGGCGCCTACCTGCTCGAGCCCGCCCGCCGCGCCTACCCGTTCCGGGAGCTCACCGAGGAGCGCGGCTTCGGCACCGAAATCGCCGACGAGGCCGCCGCCGACGCGCTGCTCGTCCACGCGCTCGCCGACCTGGCAGCGGGACGAGATCCGCGGCCGAGGCCTCACCGACCTGTTCGAGAACGTCGAGCTGCCGCTCGTCGGATCCTCCGCGATATGGAGCTCGCCGGCTCGAAGCTCGACACCGAACGGCTCGCGCGAGATCTCGAGCCGGGTCAAGGACGAGGCCGACGCGCTCGAGCGCGAGATCTTCGACATGTGCGGCGAGGAGTTCACGCTCGGCTCCCCCAAGCAGCTCGAGGAGATCCTGTTCGGCAAGCTCGGCCTGTCGCGCAAGCGACGCGGCAAGACCGGCTACTCGACCGACGCGCGCGTCCTCCAGGCGATCCGGCACGAGCACCCGATCATTCCGAAGATCGAGCGCTGGCGCGAGCTCACCAAGCTCGCCCAGACCTACCTCGACGCGCTCCCGCTGCTGATCGCCGACGACGGCCGGATTCACACCACCTTCAACCAGACGGCCGCCACCACCGGGCGCCTGTCGTCAAACAACCCGAACCTGCAGAACATCCCAATCCGAACCCCTCTCGGTCGCGAGATCCGCGCCTGCTTCGTGGCCGAGCCCGGCAACCTCCTGGTCTCGCGCCGACTACTCACAGGTCGAGCTGCGCCTCCTGGCCCACATCGCCGGCGAGAACGCGCTAAAGGAAATCTTCCGAAAGGGCGAAGATGTTCATACCGCGACGGCCTGCCGCGTGTTCGGGGTGACGCCGGAGCAGATCGACCCCGGAATGAGATCCAAGTCGAAGATGATCAACTACGGCATCGTCTACGGGCTGTCGGCCTGGGGCATGGCCGACCGGCTCGACATTCCCCAGGATGAGGCCGAGGAGTTCATCAAGCGGTACATGGCCGGCTTCCCGGCGGTCGCGCGGTGGATCGAGGACACGATCACCCAGGGGACCGAGCACGGCTACGTCTCGACCTTGTTCGGCCGCCGCCGGCAGGTACCCGAGCTCCGGGCCAGGCGTTGGGAGCTACGCAAGCAGGGCGAGCGGTTCGCGGTCAACATGGTGATCCAGGGGACCGCCGCGGACATCATGAAGGTCGCGATGGTCCGCTCCGACCAGGCCCTCAAGGACGCCGGGCTGCGTTCGCGCATGATCCTCCAGATCCACGACGAGCTCCTGTTCGAAGGGCCTGCCGAGGAGGCCGAGGAGGTCAAGCGGATCGCGGTCGAGCAGATGGGCGGGCGCGTTCGAGATGGACCCGCCGCTCGCCGTCGACGTCGGTATCGGACCCGACTGGCTGGCGGCGAAGTGAGCGCGCTCCGGGCGGCCGTCGCCGCGCTGGTCAGCGCGCGCCGGGGGTTCGCCGTCGTCGCCACGGTCGCGATCGCCCTCTCAGCGCCCGCCGCCGCACAGGCCCACGTGATCAGCGGCGTCGTCGGGGACGTCTCCACGGGCGCCCACGTCGACGCGACCGGCCTGAGCCCTCACGCCCACATCACCAGCCTGCCGATGCGCGAGCTCGACCTCCCGTACAACGGCGGTCCGGTGCTCCATTCCAACCGCACCCACCCGATCTTCTGGGAGCCGGCCGGCTCCGGGCTGACGTTCGACCCCGGCTATATGGCGCTGATCGAGAAGTTCCTGATCGACGTCGCCGCCGACAGCCACACGACGACCAACGTCTACGGACTGAGCGGGCAGTACACCGACTCCACCGGACCGGCCGCCTACGACTCGACCTACGGCGGCGCCGTCGTCGACACCGACCCGCTGCCGCCGAACGGCTGCACCGAGCCGCCGTTGACCGGCCCGGGCTGGACCGTGTGCGTGACCGACGACCAGCTGGAGAGCGAGATCGAGCACGTCGTCGCCGCCGATCATCTGCCCACGACGAAGAGCGACGTGTACTTCATCATCACGCCCGACGGGCTCGGCAGCTGCACCGACGCGGGCCCATCGAGCTGCGCGCTCGGCGGGAGGGCGAACGGGTATTGCGGCTACCACTCCGAGACGCCGAACGACATCCTGTACGCGGTCATCCCCTACAACGCGGTCGGCGACCACTGCCAGTCGAACAACCCTCGCCCCAACTCGAGCACGGCCGATCCGACGATCTCGACGATCAGCCACGAGCACAACGAGATGGTCACCGACCCTGACGGCAACGCCTGGGTCGACAGCAGCGGAAACGAGGTCGGCGACCTGTGCCTGACGAACTTCGGGCCCAGCCTGAACGCGGCCCGCGACCCGGCGTCACGCCGTGGAACGAGACGATCAACGGCGACCACTACTTCCTCCAGGAGGAGTGGAGCAACGCCAACTCGGCGTGCGAGCCGCGCGCCAAGCCGGACTCGCTGTCGTTCGCGATGATCCACCAGCACGGCCGCGCGCGCCTGCTCGCCTTCACCGCGCACGGCTCGGACCCCGAGGGGCATCTTGTCCTTCGACTGGACGTTCGGGGACGGCCGTGCCGCCTCCGGCCGCCGCGTGTCCCACCTGTTCAAGGGCGTCGGCGCCTATCGGGTGATGCTCCGCGCCACCGACAGCTGGGGCAACTGGGTCTCCTCCGGGCGCACCGTGCGGGTGAAACCCCGCCAGACCCAGACTCAGAGCCAAGGCCAAGGCCAAGCCGGGCCAGGGCCAGGGCCCGAGCCAGAGCCGAGCCCGAGCCCGAGCTAGGCCGGTACCCGGACCTGGAGCGGCGTCCGGCGCGGACCGGCCGCGACGAACCGGGGGTGCGCGATCTCGAGGTAGTGGCCGAACGCCCAGTCGAGGAAGCGCTTGGCTTCCATCGCGCGCAGCGCGCCCGCCAGCAGCCGCGGCGCCACGCGCGGGACGAGCCGCTGGCAGCGCAGCATCCAGTCAAACGCGCGCGCGTGCGACGGCGCTGAAGCGCGAGTAGCCGCCAGCGCATCGGGGACCGATCGCGCGCCGCCGACGACCTCGGCCAGCTCGCGACCGCACGCGATCCCGAAATAGAGCGCGGTCCGGATCCCCTCGGCGGTCAGCGGCAGGCAGTGGCCGGCCGAATCGCCGACGAAGAACACGCCGTCCTCGGTGGCGTTCGCGGAGCGCGTGCGGGATCCAGTTGCCCTGGTAGCGCACGGACGTCGGCCGATAGGTCGGTGGCGAGCCGCTCGGTCGGCTCGCGCACGTGGAAGCGCGGGTCGAACGAGCCCACGCCGATCCGGACCTCCCCGCCCGCGGGGAAGCTCCAGCCGTAGCCGGCGGGCACGTACGAGCGATCGATCCAGATTTCCATGTCGCGTCCCCGAGCCGGGCGGGTGAACTTCGAGACCGCGGGACAGCAGCGCATCCGGAGGCTGGATGTTCGACCCGGCGCCGAGCACCCGCCGCCACCCGAGCGCGTCGATGACCAGCTCCGGCGCGGATGTCGCCGCGATCCGTGTGGACGACGCGCCCGTCGCGCCCGTCGACCTTCGCGGTCTCGAACGTGAACGTCCCCTGGTTGGCGAGCGGCCGCACAAGGTCCGGTAGTCGAACGTCGAGAACGTCCACGGAAGCCGGTAGCGGACGCTCATGTACGGGGTGTGGATCACGAGCTCTCCGAACGTCTGCTGCAAGGCGCGCTGCAGGTCGAGCGCCTCGAGCCACGCGGTGGGGATCCCGCACGCGGAAGTCTGCCGCTCCCCGATCTCGTAGCGATCGATCACCAGCACGTCGGCGCCGCTGTCGGCCAGCTCTCGCGCCGCCGCGAGGCCGGCGAAGCTCCCGCCGCAGATGAGCACGTCGCAATCGCGCTCCAGGGGGGTGCGCTCGAGGCCCCGTTTGGTCGCTCTCCGTGGCATTGCGAGCGGATGATAGGGACGGGTTAGGGACGCGCCGAGAAGCGCTCTGCCTGCTCAGTGCGGCTATCCTCCGCTGGACGCATGTCTACTACTACAACGCTGAACCCCGCCGCCGATCAGTCGAATGCCAAGGTCGTCGAAGGCTCGGACGGCCTGCTGCTCGAAATCGACGGCCAGATCGTTCCCAACTACGACGCCACCGTCCACCCCTTCCAGGAGGGCGACGTCGTCACCGGCCACGTCGTCCGCATCGACAACGACGAGGTGCTCGTCGACATCGGCTACAAGTCCGAAGGGGTCATCCCCGCCGACCGAGCTCTCGATTCGCAAGTCGGTCGATCCCGAGCGACGAGGTGTCCCTCGGCGAAGAGGTCGACGCCCTCGTCCTGACCAAGGAGGACCAGGACGGCCGGCTGATCCTTTCCAAGAAGCGCGCCCGCTTCGAGAAGGCCTGGCGCCGGATCGAGGCCGCCGCCGAGTCCGGCGAGCCCGTCGAGGGCGCCGTGATCGAGGTCGTCAAGGGCGGCTTGATCATCGACCTGGCGTGCGCGGCTTCCTGCCGGCATCGCTGGTCGACATCCGTCGCGTGCCGAACCTCGACGAGTACATGGGCGAGACGATCGAGTGCAAGGTGATCGAGCTCAACCGCTCGCGCAACAACGTCGTGCTGTCCCGCCGCGCCGTGCTCGAGGAGCAGCGCAAGGAGGATCGCGAGCGCATCCTCGACCGGCTGCAGCCGGGCCAGGTCGTGGAGGGCACGATCTCGAACATTGTCGATTTCGGCGCTTTTGTCGACCTCGATGGGATCGACGGGCTGATCCACATCTCCGAACTTTCCTGGTCGCACGTCAACCATCCCTCCGAGATCCTCGTCGATCGGCGACAAGGTCACGGTCAAGGTGCTCGACATCGACCGCCAGCGCCAGCGGATCTCGCTGGGCCTCAAGCAGACCCAGGAGGACCCGTGGCAGCGGGTCGTCGACACCTACAACGTCGGCGACGAGCTCGAGGGCACGGTCACCAAGGTCGTCACCTTCGGCGCATTCGTCGAGATCCTCGACGGCGTCGAGGGCCTCGTGCACATCTCCGAGCTCGCCCAGCACCACGTCGAGAACCCGCGCGAGATCATCCAGCCGGGCGATCCGGTGCGCGTCAAGATCCTCGAGATCGATTCCGAGCGCCGGCGCCTGTCGCTGTCGATCAAGCGGGTCGAGGGCCAGGTGCTCCCGGTGCGGCCGATCACGGCCCCGACCGACGGCGACGCCGGCGATCTCGACAACGTGCCCGAGCTGGGACTGTCCGAAGACGTGTTCGCGGGCGAGGAGCCAGCTGCTGCCGGCGGACACCGACCAGCAACTGTCGGCGGACACCGACCGCAGCTCGGCGGACCCGACGAGCAACTGTCGGCGGAGCACCGACGAGCAGCTGCGGCGGACCCGCAGACTGCCGGCGGACACCGACCAGCAACTGCCGGCGGACACCGACCAGCAACTGCCGGCGGACACCGACCGAGCGTCTGCCGGCCGACACCGACGGCGCGAGCGACGCCGCGCCCGAGGCCGGGTCAGAGGTGGGCGCCGCCGACGAGCTATCGGAAGCTGGGCCGGACGCCTGATAGCCCGGTCCCGTTCGTCGGGCTGACGGGCGGGATCGGCGCGGGCAAATCGACCGCGCTGGAGGCGCTCGAGCGGGTGGGTGCGGCCGTGCTGTCGACCGACGCGTCGTCCACCAGCTGTACGAGTCCGACGATGTGGTCGAGGCCGTCCGGCGGCGGTTCGGCGACGCGGTCGCTCCCGGGGGCGTCGTCGACCGGGCCGAGCTCGCCCGGCGGGCGTTCGCGACGCCCGAGGACCGCGAGTGGCTCGAAGGCCTCCTGTGGCCGCGCGTGGGATCGCGCATGCAGTCCTGGCGGGCCGCGGTCTCGGCCGCGGCCGACCAACCCGTCGCGGCCGTGGTCGAGGTGCCGCTGCTGTTCGAATCGGGCCTGGACGGCGTGTTTGACGCGACGATCGCGGTGATTGCCGACGAGGACGCTACGGGCCGAGAGAGCCGGCGCTCGGGGCCACGAGGCTCTTGCGGAGCGGTCCGCCCGTCAGATGAGCCAACAGGAAAAGGCGCATCGTGCGACATACGTGGTCGTTCAACGACGGCACGGTCCAAGAATTGGAGGGGAAGTTGTCGTCGGTCCTTGAGATGCTGCGCTCGTGAGCCCGACCACGGTTGGCGTCGCCAGTCGTCGCGATAGCGCCCGGCGGGCTGCCGCCGCGCGCCGGCGACGCCGCCGTCCGCCGCCGGAACCGCCTGTTCGGCGCGGTCGTCCTGGGGGTCGTCGTGCTCGGGGTGGTGCTGTTGATGCCGCTCGTGCAGAAGACGGTCAACGAGTTCGGCCTGCCGCTCACGAACGCCGACGTCATCCGCCAGCAGGCGGCGGAGAAGCACCTCGACCCCGCGCTGATCGCGGCCGTGATCTACGCCGAGACGAAGTTCGATCCACGAACCTCGGCGGCCGGCGCGCAGGGTCTGATGCAGGTCATGCCCCAGACCGCCGAGTTCCTGGCGCGCCGCTCGGGCGCCACCGATTTCACGATCGCAGATCTCGGCACGCCGCAGGTCAACATCGCCTACGGGAGCTACTACCTGCGCTACCTGCTAAACGAGTACCACGGCAGCACCACCCTCGCGCTGGCCGCCTACAACGGCGGTGAGGCGAACGTCGACCGGTGGATCGCCGAGGCCCGCGCCGAGGGTCACACCCTGACCGTGAACGACATCCCGTTCCCCGAGACCCGGGCCTACGTCTCCCGGGTGCTGTCGGCCGAGGGCAAGTACCGCCACAGGTACGCCTCGCAGCTGTACGGCTGACCGCTTGATCCACGAGCCGGCGCGGCAACTGCCCTCGTCGGTCATACCGCGCACTCCAGCGCGGTGCTTGCCACGTGAGCGGTTGTGACCCAACGGGCCCGGGCCGCTGCCCCGCATCTCCAGTGCCGCGTCGCGGCCACAGCGGCGGGCGGCACTGGAGGCGATCCGGCCCTACGACTGCTGTAGCGGCACCGCCACGTGGTGGAACCGGTTGGCGGCCCGCTTGAGCTTCGGGACGTTGACAGTCCAGATGCCCGAAGTGGGTGTCCGAGATCCGGTTGCCCGCGACCGCCGTGCCCGTGAGCGGACTGGCGCTGGCGACGAGTGACTCCCGACAGTTCCGGTCTCGTTGAAGCTCGAGTCCGGCGTCAGGCCGTCGTTACGGAGCTTGTTGTCGACGATCTTGTTCCCGTTCAGATCCTGCCCGGGAGCGTGGCTGTGGAGCGTGACGCGCCGCGAGCCCGTTGTCGTCGGCGGTGTTGTCGCTGACGACGTTGTTCTAGACGGCCGTAGCCCGGGCGGGGGCCGGCGAGCAGGATGCCGCCACCCTGTCCCTTGGTGCCGTTGCCGTCGGCGACGCTGTGCGGTCAGCTGTGTCGCCGTACACGCCGCCCGTTGCTCGGCTGCGACCGCGCCGTTCTGGAAGGCGGAGCGTGTTGTCGGCTGGCGAGCGTGATCCCGCAGTCGAACACGTTGATCCCGAGCGAGTCGGTTCGCTCGAGATCACGTCGTGCGCGGTCGGCCGCGAGCTCATCGGTGAGCAGGATCCCGCCATCATTGGCGGTCACCGAGGTTCGTCGGATCACGACCGCGCGGCACGCACCGACATCAGATGCAGCCGCTCCACCGCAGTCGCGCCGGCACGCGCGCCGGTCGGGCGCACTCGCCGGCGCGGGTCGGCCGCCGGGCGCCTTCGGTCGTTGGTCGAGCACGTCGTTGCGCTCGCTCGTCAGCCGGGCGGCGCTGACCGCGAGGATGCCCTCGAACGTGGCGTCCTTGATCACGGAGCCGCGCACGGGCCCCATTCGCGCCCGGGCCCTTGATCAGCACGCCGATGTCCCGGCCGGCGGCGTCGATGACCGGCTTGTCCACGCCGCACCAGGCTGATGTCGCTGGCGAGCGTGGCTGCTCGTCGTAGGTGCCGCGCTCGACCTTGACGGTCGTCGCCCTTGGCGGCCTTCGAGACCGCGGCCCCGATCGTCTTGCACGGCGCGTGCCTGGTGCACGCGCCGGCGTCTGACGCCGGTGGGGGAGACATAGAGCGTGGTCGTGCGGCTTGGCGGCGGCGATGGCCGCGGTCGGAGGAACACCGCCAGCGCGAGACCCGCGCAGAAGACGGCCGTGAACATGTGGATGCGGCGCCTAAGCGGCGCGCTCGAGCCTGGCAAAGAAGTGCTCCTGGTTTCTAACTCCCGCTTTCGCAGGCGTCGGTACAACCTGATCCGCCTCGTCGAGTTGCGCCGTTCACGGATCCCGTAACGCTGAGGTCCGCGCCGACGGATGCGGACCGTTCCTGACCACGGCCGCCGCTACGCTGAAGGTCACCGGTCCGATGCCCCAGTTCGAGCTCGACTCCGCCTTCAGCCCGACCGCCGACCAGCCGGCGGCGATCGAGTCGCTCGCCGAGGGGATCGCGCCGGCGAGCGCTTCCTGACGCTGCTCGGGGCGACCGGCACGGGCAAGACGATGACGATGGCCGCGACGATCGAGGCGGTGCAGAAGCCGGCGCTCGTGATCGCCCACAACAAGACGCTCGCCGCGCAGCTGTGCAACGAGTTCCGGACCTACTTCCCGCGCAACGCGGTCGAGTACTTCGTCTCCTACTACGACTACTACCAGCCCGAGGCCTACGTCCCGAGCAAGGACCTCTACATCGAGAAGGACTCGGCGATCAACCACGAGATCGACCGCCTGCGCCACGCGGCGACCGCGGCGCTGTTCGCGCGCCGCGACGTCGTGATCGTCGCGAGCGTCTCGTGCATCTACGGCCTCGGCTCGCCGCGAGGTCTACGACGAGAACCTGCAGACGCTGCGCCAAGGGCGAGTTGATCGACCGCGACGCGCTGCTGCGCAAGCTGGTCTCGATCCAGTACACGCGCAACGACACGGCGCTCGCGCGCGGCACCTTCCGCGTCCGCGGCGAGACGCTCGAGATCTTCCCGGCCTACGCCGAGACCGCCTACCGGATCGTGCTGTTCGGCGACGAGGTCGAGCACCTGCAGCACTTCGACCCGCTGACCGGCGAGCTGATCGAGGACGACCTCGAGCACGTCGCGATCTGGCCGGCGACGCACTACAACGTCCGCGAGGGGACGATCGAGGACGCGGTCGCCGAGATCGGGCGCGAGCTGAACGAGCGCTGCGCCGAGCTCGAGGCGGAGGGCAAGCTGCTCGAGGCCCACCGCCTGCGCCAGCGCACCCAGTACGACATGGAGATGCTGCGCGAGCTCGGCTTCTGCTCGCGGCATCGAGAACTACTCGCGGATCCTCGACGGCCGCCAGCCCGGCGAGCGGCCCGTACTGCCTGCTCGACTACTTCCCCGACGACTTCGTCTGCTTCATCGACGAGTCCCACCAGACCGTGCCGCAGATCGGCGGCATGTACGAGGGCGACCGCTCGCGCAAGCAGACGCTCGTCGACTACGGCTTCCGGCTGCCGAGCGCGCTCGACAACCGGCCGCAGACCTTCCAGGAGTTCCTCGTCGATCACGCCGCAGATCGTGTTCGTGTCGGCCACGCCCGGGCGAGTACGAGCGCACGCCACTCGACGCGGATCGTCGAGCAGATCGTGCGCCCGACCGGGATCGTCGACCCCGAGGTCGAGGTGCGCGAGACGCGCAACCAGATCGACGACCTGATGAACGAGATCCGCGTGCGGGTCGACCGCGACGAGCGCACGCTGGTCACGACGCTGACCAAGAAGATGGCCGAGGACCTGACCGACTACCTGCTCGAGATGGGCTTCCGCGTGCGCTACCTGCACTCCGAGATCGACACGCTCGAGCGGATCCAGATCATCCGCGAGCTGCGGCTGGGCGAGTACGACGTGCTGGTCGGCGTCAACCTGCTGCGCGAGGGCCTCGACCTGCCCGAGGTCTCGCTGGTCGGCGATCCTCGACGCCGACAAGGAGGGCTTCCTGCGCGGCGAGACCTCGCTGATCCAGACGATCGGCCGCGCCGCCCGCAACGTCGAGGGCACGGTGCTGATGTACGCCGACAAGGAGACCGCGGCGATGCGGGCCGCGATCGAGGAGACCGACCGCCGCCGCGCGATCCAGCGTCGCATACAACGAGGAGCACGGGATCACCCCGGAGACGATCGTCAAGGGCATCTCCGACATCGCCGAGTTCCTGCAGTCCGAGTCGAAGGTGCCGCGCTCGCGCCGGCGCCGGCAGCGCGCGCCGAGGGCGATGCCGCCGGCCGAGATCGAGAAGCCGTCGTCGAGCTCGAGGAGGAGATGCTCGCCGCCGCCGAGGAGCTGCGCTTCGAGTACGCCGCCAAGCTGCGCGACGAGATCCGCGACCTCAAGCGCGAGCTCGACCAGGCGATCGCCGAGGGTACGCGCCCGGCGGGCCGACGGCGGCGTCCGCGACGCGCCTCGCCGGTCGGTACGCTGCGCGCGCTGCTCCGACCTTGAGACGGAGGTAGTTCCGTGGCGCTCGACCGACAGAGCATCGAGAAGAAGGACTTCCCCATCGGGCGGCGGGGCTACGACCCGGAGGCGGTCGACGCCCATCTGCGCGCGCTCGCCGACGAGGTCGACGAGCTCAAGCGCTCCGCCCGCCGCCGGACCGAGACGCTCGCCGTCGGCCGCCAGCGAGCAGGTCCGGGCGATCGTCGAGGCCGCCGAGACGAGCGCCGCCGACATCCAGCGCCAGGCCGAGGAGGAGGCGCGCGAGATCCGCGCCGAGGCCACCACCGAGGCCCAGGCCACGCGCGAGCAGGCGACCGCGCAGGCGCGCGACTACGTCGGCAAGGTCTCGGAGTCGACCGCGGCGATGCTCCAGCGGCTCGACGCGATGGAGAGCGAGCTCGAGCGCGCTGATCGAGTCGCTGCGGACCGGCGCGAACCGCCTGAACGCCGATCTCCAGCTGCTCGAGGGCAACCTCGACCGAGGTCAAGGACGCGGTCGTGCCGCGGCCGCGGTTCGAGCCCGAGCCGAGCATCCGGCCGCGGCCGCCAGCGAGCGTCGTGCGCCCGAGGAGCCGCCGGCGAGCGCCGCGAGCCGTCGTCGAGGCCGCGGCGCGAGGTCGACCGGCGCGGCCGCCGGCGAGGTCCTGACGGACGCCGCTCGACGCGCCGACGCCAGGCGCGAGGATGAACGGTGGCGACGACGACGGCGCGCGGCTGATCGCGCTGAACATGGCGCTCAACGGCACGCCGCGCGAGGAGACCGACCGCTACCTCGCCGAGAACTTCGAGCTCAGCGACCGGCGCGGGCTGCTCGACGAGGTGTACGCGCGCGCTCGACGGCTAACTCCGCGCTGGGGACGCCGATCCGGCCACCGAGACATCCGCGCACGCGGATTCTCGCCGAGCTGATCGGCTCGATCGAGGCCGATTAAGCCGTTTTCCGCAAACGCTGAGCCTCCGGCAAGGGAACGTCTGTTCGCTCGACTAGACTCGGTTATGTGGATCAGACTCGTCGTCTCGGGCGCCCGGGAGCACAACCTCAAGGACATCACGGTCGCGATCCCGCGGGACGCGCTGACCGTGATCACCGGGCTGTCGGGCTCGGGCAAGTCGTCGCTCGCGTTCGACACGATCTACGCCGAGGGCCAGCGCCGCTACGTCGAGTCGCTGTCGGCCTACGCCCGCCAGTTCCTCGGGCAGATGGACAAGCCCGACGTCGACTCGATCGAGGGCCTGTCGCCGGCGATCTCGATCGACCAGAAGACGACCTCGCGCAACCCGCGCTCGACGGTCGGCACGGTCACCGAGATCTACGACTACCTGCGCCTGCTGTGGGCGCGGATCGGCCACCCGCACTGCCACGTCTGCGGCCGGCCGATCAGCGGCCAGTCGGCCGAGCAGATCATCGACCAGGTGATGGAGCTGCCGGAGGGGACGCGGTTCATGGTGCTCGCGCCGATCGTGCGCGGGCGCAAGGGCGAGTACGGCAAGCAGCTCGAGGAGCTGCGCGCCGAGGGCTTCACCCGCGTCAAGGTCGACGGCGAGCTGCGCCGGCTCGACGAGGAGATCGCGCTCGACAAGAAGTTCAAGCACGACATCGCGGTCGTCGTCGACCGGCTGGTGATGAAGGGCGACCTGCGCAAGCGGCTGGCGGACTCGATCGAGACCGCGGTCGCGCTCGCCGACGGGCTCGTCGAGATCGAGCTCGTCGACAGCGGACGAGATCCAGACCTACTCCGAGAAGTTCGCCTGCCCGGTGCACGGCCCGAGCCTGGTCGAGCTCGAGCCGCGGATCTTCTCGTTCAACTCGCCGCACGGCGCCTGCCCGCGCTGCACCGGGCTCGGGCTCGCAGATGGAGATCGACCCGGAGCTGGTCGTGCCCGACCCGGCGCTGTCGATCGGCGAGGGCGCGATCGCGCCGTGGGCGGCGAGCGCGTCGGACTACTACGACCAGCTGATCCAGGCGATCGCCGAGCGCTACGGCGTCGACCTCGACACGCCGTGGCAGGACCTGCCGCGAGGAGTCGCGCGACTTCTTCCTGTACGGCACCAACGGCGAGCGGGTCCAGGTCGCCTACCGCAACCGGTTCGGGCGCCGGCGCTCGTACGCGACGACCTTCGAGGGGATCGTCCCCAACCTCGAGCGCCGCTACCGGGAGACCGACTCCGAGCTCGCGCGCGAGAAGATCGAGGAGTACATGACGCTGCGGCCGTGCCCGGACTGCAAGGGCGCGCGGCTGCGGCCCGAGTCGCGCGCGGTGCTGGTCGGCGGGACGCGCGATCCACGAGTTCACCGCGCTGTCGGCGCGGCGCGCGCTCGACTGGCTCGAGCGAGCTCGAGCTCACCGAGCACGACCAGCGGATCGCGCGGCTGGTCCTGCGCGAGATCGAGGAGCGGCTGCAGTTCCTCGACAACGTCGGCGTCGGCTACCTGTCGATGGACCGCGCGGCGGCGACGCTGTCGGGCGGCGAGGCGCAGCGGATCCGGCTCGCGACGCAGATCGGCTCGTCGCTCGTCGGCGTGCTGTACATCCTCGACGAGCCGTCGATCGGCCTGCACCAGCGCGACAACGAGAAGCTGATCGCGACGCTCGAGCGGCTGCGCGACCTCGGCAACACGGTGCTCGTGGTCGAGCACGACGAGGGGACGATGCGCGCCGCCGACCACCTCGTCGACATGGGGCCGGGCGCCGGCGAGCACGGCGGCCACGTGGTCGGCGCAGGGCACGGCCGAGGAGGTCGCGCAGCGTGCCCGAGTCGCTGACCGGCCAGTTCCTGTCCGGGACGCGGACGATCGAGGTGCCACGCGCGGCGCCGCAAGCCGACGCGGCTACATCGAGATCGAGGGCGCGTCCGAGCACAACCTGCAGGCGATCGACGTCAAGCGTCCCGCTCGGCGTGCTGTGCTGCGTCACCGGCGTCTCGGGCTCGGGCAAGTCGACGCTCGTCAACGAGGTCCTCTACAAGGCGGTCGCCAACCGGCTGCACCGGACCCGGCAGCGGGCCGGCGCGCACAAGCGGATCAGCGGGCTCGAGCAGCTCGACAAGATCATCTCGGTCGACCAGTCGCCGATCGGGCGCACGCCGCGCTCGAACCCGGCCACCTACATCGGCCTGTTCGACCAGATCCGCGAGCTGTTCTCGAAGACCCAGGAGGCGCGGGCGCGCGGCTACAAGCCGGGCCGGTTCTCGTTCAACGTCAAGGGCGGCCGCTGCGAGGTCTGCCGGGGCGACGGCCAGATCAAGATCGAGATGCACTTCCTCCCCGACGTGTACGTCCCGTGCGAGCAGTGCAACGGCAAGCGCTACAACCGCGAGACGCTCGAGGTCCGCTTCAAGGGCAAGACGATCGCCGACGTGCTCGAGATGCCGATCGAGGAGGCGCTCGAGTTCTTCGCCCACATCCCCAAGATCCGCCGGCGGGTCGAGACGCTGAACGACGTCGGGCTCGGCTACATGCGGCTCGGCCAGCCGGCGACGACGCTGTCGGGCGGCGAGGCGCAGCGCGTCAAGCTCGCGGCCGAGCTGTCCAAGGTCGCGACCGGGCGGACGCTCTACATCCTCGACGAGCCGACGACCGGGCCTGCACTTCGCCGACATCCAGCGGCTGCTCGAGGTGCTCCAGCGGCTCGTCGACGCGGGCAACTCGGTGGTCGTGATCGAGCACAACCTCGACGTGATCAAGGTCGCCGACCGGATCATCGACCTCGGGCCCGAGGGCGGCGAGGAGGGCGGTCGGGTGATCGCGACCGGCACGCCGGAGCAGGTCGCCGCGTCGCCGGAGTCGTACACCGGCGCGTTCCTGGCCGAGGTGCTGCCGGTCCGCGCCTCGCGGTCGGCGCAACGGCCGCGAGGCGCGAACGGCGCCGGCGAGAAGACGCCGCGCGGCCGCCGAAGCGGCCGCCGGCCCGCCGGCGGGCGAAGGCCGCCGCGGGCGATCGGCCCCGTTGCCAGACCCGCGAGCCACCGGCCGTCGACGCCGCCGCCTCAAGCTGTGGGCGCAGAAGTGGCGCTGGTACGAGCGCAACTCGCTGCCGTGGAACCGCGCGCGGATCCACTGGGAGTTCATGCGCCGCGGGGCGTTCGTGCGCTGGCCGGTGCACGGCAACGTGCTCGAGGCGCTGCGCGAGGGCCGGCTCGAGATCGGCGCGCACGTGCTGCTCGAGCCCGGCGTGTGGATCACCGCGCCCGGGCCGGCGCGGATCCGGATCGGCGGCGGGACGTTCCTGAACCTCGGCGTGATGGTCGCGGCGCTCGAGCTGGTCGAGATCGGCGAGCACTGCATGCTCGCCAACGGCTGCTTCGTCACCGACGCCAACCACCGCTTCGACGACCCCGACACGCCCGGTGCCCTGGCAGGGTTTCACCAGCAAGGGCCCGACGCGGATCGGCGACAACGTCTGGTGCGGCGCCCACGTCGTCGTGACGAGCGGCGTCACGATCGGCGAGCGCTGCGTGATCGGCGCCAACTCGGTCGTGACCGACGACATCCCGCCGTTCTCGATCGCCGCCGGCGCCCCGGCGCGGGTGCATGAGGACGATCGCATAGAGTATCAGGGCTCGTGCCGTCTCAGGAGCCCGAGCCGCGTCGAAGGGCCACGTTGACCGCACGTGGCTCCGCCTAGCCCGCGGCGAGCCGACGGCACCGGCGCGTGCCGGCGCTGTTCAATGACACGCCCCACATGCACGGCCTGACACGCCGCGGCCCTCGTCGGCGGCCCGCGTGCACGATCCCCCTCGCCTGCCGCCCGGCGAACGGCGCCCGGGCCGCAGACGTGGGTTCACAGCTCAGTCGCCGGGAATCCCGGTCGCCGGCGGGGCGGGCTGCGTGCCCGTGTACGGCGTGATCGGCCGCCCGCGGCGGGCGTGGTCGTGAGCGGGCCGCCGAACAGGACGATGTTGCCGGCGCGGATCTTGGCCATCTCGACACCCGAAGCCGCCATGGACGGTCGCGAGTAGCGGAACGGGACGAGGCCGGGCCCGTCCACTGGCGCCGTCGTTGTTGATCGCGTTGACCAGGCCCTGACGGGTGAGGTTCTTGCCCGCTGCCTGGAGCGCCTGCACGAGCGTGTAGGCGTTTGCCATCCCGTACTCGACGTTCCCGTCGAACGGCGCGCTGGCGTCGTACTGGGTGTGGATCTTCATGAACAGCTGGATCCACGGGTTCGACGTGTCCGTGTTGGACGGCAGGTAGCCGTCGGTGATCGCGCCCTCGATCAGCGCGGTACCGGACGCCTTGCCCTTCGAGATCGTCTTGAGCAGCCCGCCGACGGTGGTCGGGTCGATCCCGACGTTCGAGACGACCAGTTGCGGCTTGTAGCCGAGCGTGAAGGAGGTCAGCTGGCCGATCGCGGTATAGATCGGCACGGTGAAGTCGACCAGGACCTTCGCCCGGCCGACTTGATCGCGGTGATCTGCGGCGCGAGCGTCGTCACGCCCGGCTGGTAGGGCTCCTTGGCGACGATCGGACGCCGGGCACCTCGTCCTCGATGCCGGCGAGGCCGCCCTGGCCGAAGTCGTCGTCCTGGTAGAGCACGCCGACCTTCTGGCCGGCGAAGTGCTGCTTGATGTACTGGCCGAGGATCTTGCCCTCGATCGTGTAGTTCGGCTGCCAGCCGAACGTGTACGGCTGGGTGGTGCCGTTGTCCCAGCACGGGCAGCCGGAGGCGACGAACATGTCAGGGACCTTGGACGCGTTCAGGAACCGACGACCTTGGTGTGGGTCGGAGTGCCGAGGCCCTCGAAGATCCCGAACACGTTGCCCTGGAGGACCAACTGGTGGACGACGTTGACCGTGTTGGCCGGGTTGTAGGCGTCGTCCTTGAAGATCAGATGGATCTTGCGACCGAACACGCCACCGCGGGCGTTGACATAGTCGAAGAACGCCTGCGAGGCCGGCGCGATCTCACTGTACCCAGGCGCGGCCGGGCCGGTCAGCGGCTGATGCGAGCCGAACGTGATACTGGTGGAGGTCACGCCGGGAGCGCTGGCTCCGCCGCTACTGCTCGACGCGGGGGGAAGGCGGTTTATCGTAGAACATCCCATCCTGCTTCCTCCTCCTCTTGCTGATGTGTCGATTTCAGTGATGATGCTGCTCGACGACGAGCCGCACCGGCCGCGACGAGCGCGACCGCGGCGATGACGCCGACGCACGCCACCGATGGCGCAGCGAAAGCCATCCGTCTCCTCCGGCCGCGGCTGCAATCGCAACGAAATCCGAGCAGCGCACGCGACGATTCGGTCATTTGATACATTTTCCCTTGGGCGTTTCAAATACTAAGGTCCTCAGGTGAGCGCTGGAAAGGGAGCAAACGAGGCCGGCCGCCGACCGCCTCTCGTGACGACGTGCTCGCGCTCGTGACCGAGCTCTACCTCGACGGCCAGCGCGTCGACGTCACGGTCGTCGCGTCGCGGCTCGGCCTTGGCCGCGCGACCATCTACCGCTGGTTCGGATCCCGCGAAGCGCTGCTCGGGCGAGGTCATCGCCGACCAGCTCGAGCTGCTCGTCGCGCGCAAACGCACGCAGGTGAGGCGGCGCGGTGCCGCCGGCTTGCTCGAGGTCCTCGATCGCATCAACCGTACGCTGACGCGCTCGCCTGCTCTGCGGCGGCTGCTCGAGCAGGAGCGCGACAGCGCGATGCGGATGCTGACATCGAGCGCCGGAGTGGTTGAGCCGCGAGCGGTCGCGTGCGTGCAGGCGCTGATCGAGGACGAGATCGCCGCCGGCGCTACGATCCGCGCGACGATCCGGAGACGCTGGCCTATGCGATCGTGCGCCTCCGGCATGCGTTCCTGTACAACGACGCGGCGGTCGGGATTCGCGGCGACTACGAGCGGTTGCGAGAGGTTGAGGCCGCGCTGCTCGGACGTCGAGTCCGCGCCGGCACCCTGCGCGCAATGCCGCGGCGACGCCGCCAACGCGGGCTCGACGAGCGCGGCCGCCCACGTCCCCGCGAGTGACACTAGGGCCGGGACGCCTTCACCCCTCGTCCTTGTCCGCTCGTCGCTTCGGCCGCGGCCGTCGCCGGCCGGCGGCCGCCGCGCGCGGACCGGATCGCCGGCCGCACGCCGAGCGCGATCGCGCGCAAGCCGCCCTGGATCCCGCTCGGCCACACCAGCATCGCGCCGATCAGCACGACGCCGTAGATCGCGAGCGGAAGGTTGTGCCGACACGTTCCCCGACAGCGAGAACGAATGCGCGAGGTCGTTCGTCCAGTTCGGAAGGAACACGAGCACCGCCGCGCCCCAGACCGCGCCGACCAGCGAACCCAGCCCGCCGAGCACGACCCCGGCAGCAGCGACAGCGACAGCTGGAGCGGGAACGCGCCCGGCGAGGCGAGCTGCAGCACGGCCGCCAGCAGCCCGCCGCCGAGCCCCGCGCACGCGGCGCTGACGACGAACGCGAGCGTCTGCAGGCGGCCGACCCGCAGCCCGCACAGTGCCGCCGCGATCTCGTCGTCGCGCACGCCCGCCAGGTTCGGCCGATCCCGCTGTGGGTCAGGTTGTAGAGCGCGAACATGACGAGCAGCGCGCCGGCGCATGCGATCCACGCCTCCCATCGCTCGAGCGGGAAGTTCACGCCAAGCCAGGACGGCGGCATCGGCGGGTTGATCGTCAGCCCGTTCTCGCCGCCGAAGCGTCGGGAACTTGTCCGCCAGCGCCGGCAGCCCGACCGCGAACGCGAGCGTCGCCCCGGCCAGATACGGCCCGCGCAGCCGGCTTGCGGCCGCCCCGACCGGAGCCCGACGAGCCGCCGCGACCGCGACCGCGGCGACCAGCGACGGGAGCAGCGCCCAACCCCGTGGCCGATCAGCAGCACCACCGTGTACGCGCCGACCGCCATCAAGGCGCCGTGCCCGAGCGAGATCTGACCGCTCGAGCCCGGCCAGCACGGTCAGCCCCGCGAGCACGCAGAAGTAGTAGGCGCCGTTCGCGAGCTGAGGTTGCTGTAGGCGCTGATCGAGTCGCTGACGACGACCAGCACGACGCCGGCCACCACGAGCAGCGCCGAGCGAGCGCAGCAGCGTGCTGCGCGCGAACGCGCGGCGACGGCGCCCGCGGCGTCATACGCGCCGCTCCTTCGTCGCCGAGAACAGCCCGGTCGGGCGGACATCAGCACCACGACGAGGATCACGAGCGCCGCCAGCGGCACCAGCGCCGATCCCTCGTAACCGGACACGTACGACAGCGCCAGCCCGAGCACGAGCCCGCCGACGACCGCCCCCGGCGGGCTGTCGAGCCCGCCGAGCACGGCGGCGACGAAGCCGATGATCAGGATCGGGTCGAAGCTGTTCGGACCCAGGAACACCGACGGCGCGACGAGCACGCCGGCGAGCGCCCCGGCCATCGCCGCCAGCGCCCATCCGAGCGTGAACATCCGCCCGACGCGCACGCCGAGCAGCCGCGCCACCTCGGCGCGAACGCCGCGCCGCGCATCCGCAGCCGAGCGACGTCGCGCGGAACAGGACCGCCAGCGCCGCGGCGACCGCGATCACGACCAGCACGATGAAGGTGTCGTTGGGTGTGAACAGAAGCGTCGTGCCGCCGACCTTGTAGCCGCGGAGCGAGAACGCGGCCGGGAACGAGCGCGGGCGTGTTGCCCCAGATCATCCCGGCGACCGCGACGACAGGACGTGTACAGGCCGAGCGTCAGGATCACCGCGTTCAGCGGCGGCGCGTTCTCGACCGGCCGGATCAGCGACCCGCTCGACGACCGCGCCGAGCACCAGGCCGGAGGCGAGCGCGACGACGAACCCGAGCAAGTAGGAGCCGTCGAGGGATCACCGCCGAGGCGATGAAGGTGGTGAACATCAGCATCGCGCCCTGGGCGAAGTTGACGATCCGGGTCGCGCGCCAGATCAGCACGAGCGCGAGCGCCACGGCGGCGTAGACCGCGCCGGTCGAGATGCCGTTCAGCGTCAGGTCGATGAACTTGGTCACGGTCGCGCTCAGAAGCCGAGGTAGGCATGCCGGAGCTGCTCGTCGGCGGCGAGCCGTGCGGCTCCTGCTCGGCGACCACCCGGCCGAGGTTCAGCACGACCCCGCGGTCGGCGATCGACAGCGCGCTGCGCGCGTTCTGCTCGACCAGCAGCACCGCCAGCCCGAGCGTGTCGGCCAGCCGCCGGACCAGGCCATGATCTGCGCGACCAGCAGCGGCGCCAGCCCCAGCGACGGCTCGTCGAGCAGCAGCGCCCGCGGCCGGCCGATCAGCGCCCGCCCGATCGACAGCATCTGGCGCTCGCCGCCCGACAGCCTCGACGCGGGCTGGCTGCGCGCTCCTCGCAGCCGCGGGAACAGCTCGTAGATCTCGCGTCAGCGGCGCGGCCTCGCGCCTGCGCCACAGGCCGCCGAGCCGCAGGTTCTCCTCGACGGTCAGCTCGCCGATGACGCCGCGGCCCTCGGGCACGTGGGCCAGGCCGCGCCGCACGATCTCCTCGACCGGCAGGCGGGTGATGTCCTCGCCGTCGAGCCTCACGCTGCCCGGCTGGGCCGCACCAGCCCGGAGATCGTGCGCAGCAGCGTCGTCTTGCCGGCGCCGTTGGCGCCGAGGACGGCGGTGACGAGCCCTCTGGCACCTCGAGCGAGACGTCGTCGACGGCGCGGACCGCTCCGTAGTCGGTGGTCAGCTCCTCAATCGCGAGCATCTCGCCGCCTCCGGTCGTCGAGCGCGCTCGGCGTCCTCGGCCTCGCGGCCGAGATAGGCCTCGAGCACGCGCGGGTCGGCTCGCACCGCGGCCGGCTCGCCGTCGGCGATCACGCGGCCGAAGTCGAGCACGACGACGCGGTCGCAGACCGACATCACGAGGTCCATGTGGTGCTCGACCAGCATCACCGCGACCGAGCTCCGAGCGCCCGGATCAGCTCGCCGAGGTCCGACAGCTCGCGCGCGTCGAGGCCGCCGGCGGGCTCGTCGAGCAGCAGCAGCTCGGGCTCGGCCACGAGCGCCCGCGCCAGCGCGACCCGCTTCTGCACGGCGTAAGGCAGCGTCGCCGGGAGGCGATCGGCGACGTCCTCGCAGCCGAGCCGCGCCAGCGCCGCGAGCGCCCGCTCGCGCAGCCGCGCGCTCGTCGCGGTCGGAGCGCGGAGGCCGAGCAGCGCGCTGACGGTCGCGCCCGCCGGAACCGCTGAGCGCCGACCATCACGTTCTCGAGCACGGTCAGCCGCGAACAGCCCGACCCCCTGCAGCGTCCGCGCGATCCCGAGCGAGGCCAGGCGGTCCGGCGCGGATCGCGCGCAGCGGCTCGCCGCGCCAGCGGATCGTGCCCGAGTCGGCCGCGACGAACCCGCAGATGACGTTGAACAGGGTGGTCTTGCCGGCGCCGTTCGGGCCGATCACACCGAGCACCTCGCCGGGTGCACCTCGACCGAGACGCCGTCGAGCGCGGTGATTCCGCCGAACCAGACGACGGTCGCGATCCGCGCCAGGCCGGCGTCGTGCGCGCGGTGGGCAGGCTGCGCTCTCGACTCCACGCGCGCAAGCTACACCAGCCGAGGCGCGTGCCAATAATTGGGACACGAGCCCCTACGAGTTCTTAATCACGATGCCTTCGAGGATGTTGGCGACGCGCTCGGTAGCGTCGATCGCCGCCTCGAGGCGCTCGAACAGGTCCTTCCAGCGGATCACGACCATCGGGTCGATCGCCGCCGTCGAACAGCGACGCGACCGCCTCGCGGGTGATCCGGTCGCCCTCGTTCTCGAGCCGGTTGATCTCGACCGTGTGCTGCGAGATGTCCCGAAAGCCGCGCAGCCGCGGGATCGCCTCGGCGATCTGCTGGCGGCGCGCCTTGAGCACGCGCGCCAGACTGATCGCCTGATCCATCGGCGCCTCGATCTTGTAGAGGCCGAGGTAGTCGGCGACCTCCTCGGTGTAGTCGACGATGTCGTCGAGCGCCGAGGCGAGCGCGAGGATGTCCTCGCGATCGATCGGGGTCACGAACGTGTGGTTGAGGCGGTCGATGATGTCGTGGGTGATCCGGTCGCCCTCGTGCTCGCACGACGAGGATCTCGCCGGCGAGCTCCCGCTGTCCGGGTAGTTGACCAGCATCCGCTCGAGCAGGTCCGCCGCCTGGATGATGTTCTGCCCGGCCTCCTCGAACAGCTCGAAGTAAGCCCGGTCGCGCGGAGCGAACAGGTCTCCGAGGCGCGGCATCCCGCAGGATGGTATTCGTGCGCGGCCTCGCCGCGCCGTCTGCACGTGCTCTACGGGCGCTGGCGCGTCGAGTCCGGCCTCGAACGTGCTGCAGCTCGCTCGTCGTCGATCGAGTAGACGTGCTCGGGCCCCGGGAACGATCCGCTCGCGCACCTCGGCAGCGTACGCGGCGACGCCGGCCACCATCTGCTCTCGCAGCTCGCCGTAGCGCTTCGCGAACCGCGGCGCGTGGCCGTCGTAGATGCCGAGCAGATCGTGGAACACGAGCACCTGGCCGTCGGTCGCCGGCCCGGCGCCGATGCCGATCACCGGGATCTCGAGGCGCGGCATCAGCGCCGCGGCGACGGCCGCCGGGATCGCCTCGAACACGAGCGAGAAGCAGCCGGCCTCCTCAGCGCCAGCGCGTCACGGGCGACGCCGAGCGCGCGCTCGGCCGTCCGCCCCTGCGCGCGGTAGCCGCCGAGCGCGGTCGCGGTCTGCGGGGTCAGGCCGACGTGGCCCATGACCGGGATCCCGGCCTCGACGATCGCGCGGGCGCGCTGCACGCTCGTGCCGCCGCGCTCGAGCTTGACCGCGTCGCAGCCGGCCTCCTTGATGAACCGCTGGGCGGTGGCGATCGCCAGCTCGTCGGAGGCCTCGTAGGACCCGAACGGCAGGTCGCCGACGAGCAGCGGCGTCTGCAGGCCGCGCCGCACGGCGCGGCGAGCATCAGCATCTCCTCGGTCGACACCGGGACCGTCGAGGGGTAGCCGAGCACGGTCATCGCGCCCGAGTCGCCCACCAGCACGACGTCGACGCCGGCCGCCTCGGCCACCTGGGCGGACGGGATAGTCGTACGCGGTGACCATCACGATCGGCTCGCCGAGGCGCTTCTTCTCGGCCAGCCGGGGCAGCGTCATCGGCAGCGGCGAGTCGAGGTTCTGCGGGATCGGGATGCGGGGTGTTGCGGACATGTGCTTGCGCTCCTTACGCGGCGGTTGGCGCCCTCGAGCAGGGTCGCCACCTCGGGTCGATGTTGGGCATCTCGAGGTGATCTTCGTTCCAGTCGTCTGATCTCGGATGCGGCGGCTGGATCGGTTCGTTGTCGATCAGTCGCGTCTCGCCGACGGGAGCGGCAAGGACCGCGAGCACTTCGCCGTCGATCCGGCGCCACCGGCGCCAGCGTGTCCGCGGACACGAGCTCGAGGTAGTCCGGCTCGATCTCGGCGCGCGCAAGCTCGGCGAGAGCGCCGCGATCGCGCGGCGGCGGGGTCGCGCTCGCCGGCACTGACCGCATCCCGCGCCGGCGCCGAGCGCGCGATGCAGCGCGGTGGCGCGGGCGCGGTCGGCCGGCGAGAGGTGCACGTTGCGGCTCGACATCGCCAGCCCGTCGGGCTCGCGAACCGTCGGGCAGACCTCGATCGCGACCGGCATGTCGAGGTCGCGCACGAGCCGCCGGACCACGACCGCCTGCTGCGCGTCCTTCTGGCCGAAGTAGGCGACGTCGGGGCCGACCATGTTGAACAGCTTGGTGACCACGTCGCGACGCCGTCGAAGTGGGCGCGGCCGCGGTGCGCGCCCTCGAGCGTCTCGGTGACGCCGCGCGACCGACACGGTCGTGGCGAAGCCCGGCGGGTAGACCTCCTCGACCGCCGGCGCGAACAGGTAGTCGACGCCGATCTCGGCCGCGAGCGCGGCGTCGCGATCGCGGTCCCGCGGATAGGCGTCGAGGTCGCGCGGCGTCGTTGAACTGGGTCGGGTTGACGAACAGCGACACGACGACCACGTCGCAGTCCGGCGCGCGCGGCGCATCAGCGACAGATGGCCTCGTGGAACGCGCCCATCGTCGGCACCAGGCCGATCCGTCGCGGCCCGCGCGCGCGCGGCTCGAGCAGCTCGGCGCGGAGCTCCGCGACGGTGCGGACCACCTTCATGCCGGCGCTGCGACGCTCCCGATCGCGGCCGGCCGCGAGCGTCGCGCGTGGCGCGTCGACGAGCTCGTCGAACAGCGGCAGCAGCTCCGGCGCGACCTCCGCGACCGCCGCGCGCTGCCGCGCGACAGTCGCCTCGTCGCCGCGGGCGACCGGGCCGGTCAGCGCGCGCTCGGGCCCGAGCCGCGACCAGTTCTCGACCGTCGCCCGCACCAGCGGGACGAGCTGTTCGCGCTCGAGTCCGACGGCGGCGCCGATGCGCTCGGCCGCCGCCTCGAGCGTGATCAGGAAGTTGGATGCGATCGACGCCGCCGCGTGGTAGGCGGGCCGGTCGGCCTCGGCGATCTCGACCGGGCGCATGCCGAGCGCGCGGGCGAGCTCGGCGGCGAGCGCTCAGCGCGCGCGGGCGTGGTTCCGGCGATCGCCGCGCCGGCGCCGGCGAAATCGGCACCGTCGAGCGGTCACCGTCATCAGCGGATGCAACGAGAACGCCTCGTGCGGCGCGAGCGCGTCGAGCCCGGTCGCCCCCGAGCAGTGGCCGACCAGCGGCCCGGGGCGATGTGCGCCGCGGCGCGGGCGATCTCGGCGTCCGGCACGCACAGCAGCACCGCATCGGACCCCGCGCCGTCCGCGCCGCGCCCGAGTGGACCGGATACCTCGTAACCAGCGCGCTCGAACGGCGCCGCGAGCGCGGTCCCTACGCGGCCCCGGCCGACGATGGCCAGGCGCGCACAAGCAGGGATGTCAGAGGCGCAGTCCCGTTCCAGTTCCCGCATTTGAGATACCGGTCGGCGGCGAAAAGCGAATCCGCGTCGAGGTCCGTCCGCGATGCCGCGTGACGGCCCCGGCATATCGAATATACCCCGGGCCGGCTGCACAGTTACCCAAATTGCGCGATTGGGGACCCGCGTCGTCGCCGCGTCCGCGACCGGGGTTACCATCGCCGGCAGTGAGGAGTGCCCCCGAGCGACGCGAGCTGTTGAGGGCCGTCTACGAGGAGGCCCGCGCGTGCGTCCGCTGCCCGCTGCACCAGACGCGCACCACGGTCGTGTTCGGCGCCGGCAACGCCGACGCCGACCTGATGTTCATCGGCGAGGCGCCGGGCGCCAACGAGGACCGGATGGGGCTGCCGTTCGTCGGCCAGGCCGGGAAGCTGCTCGACAAGCTGCTCGGCGAGATCTCGCTGGACCGGAAAGAGGTGTTTATTGCAACACCTTGAAATGCCGGCCGCCGGACAACCGCGACCCGCATCCGAACGAGATCGAGTCCTGCCACGACTACCTGTGCCGCCAGGTCGAGCTGATCGAGCCGACGGTGATCTGCACGCTCGGGAACTTCTCGACCAAGCTGCTGCGCGCGCGACAGCACCGGGATCTCGCGGCTGCACGGCCACGAGGAGGTGCGGATCATCGGGCCGCGCGCCGTGCGCCTATACCCGCTCTACCACCCGGCGGCGGCGCTGTATACGCCCTCGACGCTCGATGCGCTCCGCGCCGACTTCCACCGGATCCCCGACCTGCTGGCGCTCGGGCCGCCTGAGCAGCCCGCAGTCGCTCGACCCGATCCCCGAGATCGACGACGCCGCCGATCAGACCGACGAGATCGAGATGGACATGGGCGAGCGCGAGCCGGCGGCACAGCTCGGCCTGTTCTAGCGGTGGCCTCAAGCCGCGCTCACGAGACGCCCGAGGCCCCGACCAGACTCGGGGCCTGAGGCGCCTTCGAGCTCGGCTCTTCGAGGCCGGGCGATGCGCTGTCGCCGCTCGCGGCCGCGCGCGGCCAGGGCGCAGCGCCATCCCGAACGCGATCAACGCGCCCACGATCTGGACCCCGAGCACGACGGTCGCGAACCCCTTCGGCTCCTTCGACGCCTGAAGCAGCAGAATCGGCTCGGCGACGGCGACGAGCCCGAGCGGGAGCAGGAACCACGTGCGTTTGAGCGCGAGCATGTACTGCACGGCGAGGTAGGTGGCCGCGAGGAACGTGAACGCCACCCCGAGGATGAACAGCGAGTCGACGGCGAGCAGGCGGTTGGACCTGAACGCGGCCCTGATCAGCGGGGTGGACGCGAAACCGAATATCAGCAGGCACGGGATCGCGGCGACCGCGACGATCCCAAGCGCCTTGGCGAGGACCGGACGGCCGTCCTCGCCGACTGAGTGCTTGCGCGAGACCTCCGGCACCAGGTAGAAGCCGGCGCCCATCGCCACCCAGATCAGTACCTTCGCGGCGACCGCGGTGGCGCTGTAGGAGCTAGCCAGGTCGGACGAGAAGCGGTGCTTGGCGGCGATGATGTCGATGTTCTGGAGCACCGCGATGATTGCCAGCGCGGCGATCGGGGCCCACGCCCTCCGCAAATGAGTCCACAATCCAATCGCGGGGCGGTCGGCGGGCTTGGGGTGGCCGAGTCGCCGGTGCAGCGGACCCGCGCAGTACACCATCATTGCCACGAACGACAGAGGCGTTCCGATGTAGGCGCCGGTGACGCCGAAGCCGACGCCGGCGAGTACGCCGCCGATGACCAGGCGCGTCGCCTGTTCGCCGACGAGGCTGATGCCGACTGCCCGGTAGTCGCCGAGGCCCTGGAGGAACCCGCGCATGATGCACAGGAAGAGGTAGAGGCAACCGGCCGGGATCCCTAGTGCTGCCGCCCATTCCTCCTTGACGCCGACTGCTTCGGCGATCGGGTGCCGCAGCAGAACGGAGGCGACGGTCGCCACCACCGTGAAGACGAGCAGCTCCTTGGCCCAGCGGCGGATCGTGGCGGTCATCTCGCCGCCGACTCCGAGATGACCCAGGACGGCTTCACGAGCAGTCGCCAGTTGCATCGCGTAGCCGGCGACGGCCAGGATCAGGAAGTAGCTCACGAGCGCGGCGAGCGAGCCGTAGTCGTCGAGCAGGCGCGAGAACACGATCACCGAGCCGAGCGCAATCACGTTGTTCGCGACCATCGCGCCGGCCAAGCCGGCGGCGGTCGCGGTCTCGGAGCCGCTCAGACGCGACAGCTGCGGCTTGTAACGTTCTCTGAGCCGCTCGAACATCACGCGGCTAATTCGAGGGCGGGGGCGCGCATTCCTCGCGTTGACGGTACCGGACCGCTCGGAGTAATGGGCCCGCAGAGCCACGAGTAACGGGACCGCCGAGCCCGGGTAACGGACCGCACCGCCTCGGGGCAATGGGGCCGGACGGCTCGTCTACATTGAAATGTGCCGATGTCCCGGCGACACGAGACCAGTGACCCCGCGCAGACCGAGGCGCTCGCCGCGGAGCTGGCGGCGGGGCTGGAGCCCGGCGATGTCGTGCTTGTCGAAGGCGAGCTCGGCGCCGGCAAGACGACGTTCGTGCGCGGCGCCTGCCGAGCGCTCGGGATCGATGGGATCGTGACCAGTCCGACGTTCACGATCGGCCAGCGCTACGACGCGACTGTGCCCGTTTCGCACCTCGATCTCTACCGGGTGGCGGATCTCGGGAACGAGGATCCGGACCTGCTGGCGGACTACATCGCCCCTGACCGGATCGCGTTCGTGGAGTGGCCGGAGAACGGAGTCGCGTCGATCGCGGACCTGTCGCGCCTGGCGGCTCGGGTCGTGATTGAGCACGCCGGCGGCGACCGGCGGGTGGTGACGATCGAGGCGCTGTGAAGATCCTGGCATTCGACACCGCTACGCGTGCGACGACCGTCGCCCTGTCCGGAGTCGGCGACGTGATCTTCACCGCCCGCGACGACCCAAAACGCGGCGAGCGCCCGGGGCACGCGACTCGGCTGCTGCCTCTCACTGCCGCGGTGCTGAGGCGCGCCGGAATCGGCTGGGAAGGCGTCGACCGGATCGCCGTCGGCATCGGACCCGGCACGTTCACCGGGCTGCGGATCGGGATCGCGAGCGCCAGGGCGCTCGCCCGCGCCCGGGGCATTCCGCTCGTGGGGGTGTCAACGCTGCAGTCGCTCGCGCTCGCCGGACCGGTGCCGGCGGGGCTCGACGCGGTGTTCGCGGTGATCGACGCCCGCCGAGGTGAGGTGTTCGCCGCGAGCTGGCGACTCGACGAGGCCCAGGAGTTCGACCACGCGCTCCTGCGCCCGCGTGCGGTCGCACCGGAGGTTCTGACCGAGCTGATTGCGCCGCTCGGCCCGACCGCGCTGGCGATTGGGGACGGGGCGATAGCATTCCGAGAGGTTCTCGAGCGCTCGGGAGCCTTCATCCCAGACGACGATTCGCAGCTGCACAGGGTCACGGCCACGAATCACTGCCGGCTCGCGGTGAGCCTGCAAGCGAGTGCCGCTGACGATGTCCGGCCGGACTACCTGCGCGCTCCAGACGCCGAGTTGGCCCACCGCTCCTAACCGCAGGCAATGAACACCCCGTCCGCCACGATCCGGTCGCTCGGCTACTCCGACCTTCCGCAGGTCATCTCGATCGAGCGGCGTGCGTTCCCGACGCCGTGGTCGCTGGCCATGTTCGTGCTCGAGCTGTCCAAGCCTTCGGGCGTATGCCTCGCCGCGATCGAGGACCGGCGCATCGTCGGCTATCTGGTCTGCGCGCGCTACGCGGACGTCTGGCACTTGATGAACATCGCAATCGACCCGCCGATGAGGCGGCGGGGGATCGCCACCGGGCTGCTCGAGGAAATGATCGCGCGCGCGGGCAAGGACGCGTCTTACACGCTCGAGGTCCGCCCGTCGAACAGCACCGCGATCGCACTGTATGAGCGTTTCGGCTTCCGGTCGGCCGGCACGCGCCGTCGCTACTACACGGACACGGGCGAAGACGCCGTGATCATGTGGCGCACGGCGGAGACCGCGTCGACTCCGAGCGCTTCCGGGTGATCCTCGCGCTCGAGACCAGCTGTGACGACACCTGTGCGGCGGTCGTCACCGAGGACGGGGAGATCCGATCGAACGTGATCTCCTCGCAGGGCATCCACGACCGCTATGGCGGGGTGGTTCCCGAGATCGCCTCACGCCATCACCTGGAGCTCATCGGCGATGTGGTCGACGACGCGCTTACCCGCGCGGACACGTCGCTCCCTGAGGTCGAGATGGTCGCGGTCACGCGGGGGCCGGGCCTCGTCGCGGCCCTGCTGGTCGGACTGGCGACCGCAAAGAGCCTGGCCGCCGCGCATGAGCTCCCCCTCGCGCCCGTCGACCATCTTCACGGCCACGTCGCCGCGGCGTTCCTCGGCGCGGCGCCGTTCGAGCCCCCGTTCCTCAGCCTGATCGCGAGCGGCGGCCACACGCTGCTCGCGAGGGTCTCAGGTCGCGGGCCTGGGTACGAGGTCCTCGGCCAGACGCTCGACGATGCCGCCGGCGAGGCGTTCGACAAGGGCGCGCGCCTCCTCGGTCTCGGGTATCCGGGCGGCCCGGCGCTCGAGCGGCTCGCCCGGGACGGCGATCCGGATGCGTTCAAGTTCCCGACCGCGCGCCGTCTCGGAGGGCTCGACTTCTCGTTCGCCGGCCTGAAGACCGCGCTGCTTTATCGGGTGCGCGATCTCGGCGAGGACGAGGCTGAGCCCCGGCGCGCCGATCTGGCCGCCTCATACCAACGGGCGATCGTCGAGTCGCTCGCGATCCGGGTCGAGCGGGCACTGCTCCAGACCGGGCTCGATCGGCTGTCCGTGGGTGGTGGCGTTGCGGCCAACGGTCCGGTCCGCGAGCGAATGCGCGCGCTCGGGGTCGAGTTGCACGTCCCGCCGCGAGAGCTCTGCACCGACAACGCCGCGATGATCGCGAGCGCGGCCCGATTCGTTGACGTGCTCCTGTATCCGGACTACCTCGACCTCGACGTCTACGCGACCGGCGAGCGGGTATTGATCGCGCGATGACGAGCGTCGTCCTCTATGCGCGTGAGGGCTGCTGTCTGTGCGATGACGCACGCGCGATTCTCGAGCGAGTCCGCAACGAGCGACCGTTTGCGCTCGAGGAGCGCGACATCGATTCGGACGATGCTCTGCTCCGGGCCTATCTCGAACGGATTCCGGTCGTTACGATCGACGGAGTGGAGGCGTTCGAACTGTTCGTGGACGAGGCAGAGCTTGCGCATCGGCTCGATATGGTGAAAACCGGATGACCTACCTCACCGGCGCGGAGACGGTCCAGCCCGGCATCGAGAAACCCGGCGAGAAGCTCGCCCTCGGTGTCGCTGCGCGTCTGTCCCGTTACCTCCAGGTCCTCATTCAGGCCCGGAAGATGGGCAAGGAGACGATCTCCTCCCAGGAGCTTGCCGACTACACGCACGTCAACTCGACCCAGATCCGGCGCGACCTGTCGGGCTTCGGGAAGTTCGGCAAGCGCGGCGTCGGCTACAACGTCGAGTCGCTGGTCACTCAGATCCGCAAGATCCTGCGGACTTCTGGCCAGCACAACATCGCGCTTTTCGGCGCTGGTCACCTGGGCACGGCGATCGCTACCTCGGACATCTTCGCCGACCACGGCTTCCGCGTCGTCGCGATCTTCGACGTCGACGAGGGCAAGGTCGGGACCCGGATCGGGACGCTCGCCGTCCGCCACAACGCCGATCTGCGCGACCTGATCGAAGATGAGGACATCGTCGTGGCGGTGCTCGCGGTGCCATCGCCCGCGGCCCAGAAACTGGCCGACGAGTTGGTCGACGCCGGCGTCAAGATCATCTTCAACTACTCCGATGCGCTGCTGCAGGTACCGCCGGAGGTCACGGTGCACACATCGAGCCCGGCCGTCGACCTGCTCTACGCGCTCTACTTCTACCTCACCTGATCCTCACTCAGATTGTGAGCCTCGACCTGGAATCGGCCTACGCGGCCTTCGAGGACTCGACGGATTTCACCGTCGGGCTGGAGGAGGAGTTCGGGTTGCTCGACCCGGGCTCGCTGGACCTGGTGCCGCGGTTCGAGGAGCTTCGGGACGGCGCCCGGTTGGACTCTGTGCTGGCAGAGTCGATCGCGGGCGAGCTGATCTCATCGGAGATCGAGATCCGGTCGGGCCGCGGCAACGACCTCGCGGCCGCCGTCGTCGCGCAGCGCGACCGGCGCCGGCGGCTGTTCACGCTGGCGGCCGACCATGGCATCGCGCTCGGGGCCACGGGCACGCATCCGTGGGCCGATTACCGCGAGCAGCGGATCATCGACACCGAGCACTACCACCGCGTCGAGGACGGATTGAAGTACGTGGCCTGGCGCAATAACACGTTCTCGCTTCACGTCCATGTTGGGGTACGCGGGGCCGACCGCGCGGTGCTTGTGTGCGACCGGCTGCGTCCGGTGCTGCCGCTGCTGCTGGCGATTTCGGCAAATTCGCCGTTTCTGGACGGGCGCGACTCGGGCCTACATACCGTGCGCACCCAAATCTTCACCAAGAGCTTCCCCCGTTGCGGCGTGCCCGACTCATTCGGGGGATGGCCGGCGTTCGCCGACTACATCGATTTCCTCGTTCGCACGCGCTCGATCGTCGAGTACACGCAGGTGTGGTGGTCGATCCGTCCGCATTTCGCGTTCGGGACGGTCGAGGTGAGGATCTGCGATGCCCAGATGACCGCGACCGAGTCGGAGGCGCTCGCGGCGTTGATCGTGGCCTGCGTCGCCCAGGCTGCGCGCGATCACGACGACGGCGTTCCGCTCGCCGATCTGCCGCGGCGCCTGATCGAGGAGAATATGTGGCGTGCGATCCGGTACGGGCTCGACGGCGAACTGCTCGACCTCGAGCGGGCCGAGCCGTACCCCGCCACCGAGGCCGTCGATCGGCTGCTGAGCTGGTCTGCGCCTGTCCGCGGCGAGCTCGGGATCGACATCGCGCTGCCTTCACTGAACGGTGCGCAGCGCCAGCGCCGGCTGACCGACGCCGGCATGAGCCTGCCCGAGGCGTTCGCCGCCGTCGTGGCCGAGACCCGCGAAACGTATGCTGCGCGCACGGCGGAGGTGACGCGATGAGCACCCAAGGCAGAGAACCCTCTGAGGAAGAACTTCGGGCGGCGTACGAGGCCGAGCTGAAGCGGCTGCGGGTCGAGCACGTGCTGCTCGACAACGTCGCCGCGCTCGCGAACCTCGGCATGCGCAGGACGGGCCTCGCTCCCGGGACCGAGAGCGAGCGCGATCCCGAGCAGGTGCGGCTCGCGATCGAGTCCTTGCGTGCACTCATGCCTGTGCTCGAGCAGGCGGCGCCGTCCCAGGTGCCGGCCATCCGCGACGCGGTGTCCCAGCTCCAGATGGCCTTCGTGAAGATCGGGGGGCAAGCGCCCGCGGCTCCGGAAGCGAAAGCGCCGGCGGCCGATGCGCCGCCGTCTGAGCCCTCGCCCGCGCCAGGGGAACCAGGGCCGGCACAGCGCAGCGGGCGCCTCTGGGTGCCTGGCCAGTAGCCGCAAAGGCGGTCAACTGACACACTGCCAGGGACCGTCTGAGGACATTCCGCTCCCTCAGACGCTAAAATCACCGGCTTCCGGGCCTCCGCTCGACCAACTCGGGTGGCGGCCCTTTCACTTGTGTTGGCTGCGCTTGTTCGCGCCCTCTCTCTAACTCAGACCTTCCGCGGAGGATCTTCTTGTCCAGCTTTCTGACGCACCACGGCGTGCTCATTGCGCTCGTATGCGCCGGTGCCGCCGTCGCGTATGGCGTCCTCACGTCGCGCGCGCTGCTCGCGCTGTCGCCCGGCAACGAGGCGATGCGCACGATCTCAGCGGCCGTTCAGGAGGGCGCCCGCGCCTATCTGAACCGCCAGTACACGGTGATCGCCGGCGTCGGCGTGCTCCTGTTCATCGTGCTGATCCCGATCCAGAACATTCGCGTAGCGATCGGCTTCGCGATCGGCGGCTTCCTCTCGGCGTCCGCGGGATACATCGGGATGAATGTCTCGGTGCGCGCGAATGCCCGCGTGGCGGAGTCCGCCCGGAGCGGCGTGTCACGCGCTCTGGACGTCGCCTTCCGGGGCGGTGCGGTGACAGGTCTGCTCGTGGTCGGCCTCGCGCTGTTGGGTGTCTCCGGCTACTACGGCGTGCTCACGTGGATCGCCGGGGAGACGCCTAAGAACGCCGTCACCGCGCTGGTCGGCCTCGGCTTCGGTGGTTCGCTGATCTCGGTGTTCGCGCGTCTGGGCGGCGGCATCTTCACCAAGGCCGCCGACGTGGGTGCCGACCTGGTCGGCAAGATCGAAGCCGGGATCCCCGAGGACGATCCCCGCAACCCTGCCGTGATCGCCGACAACGTCGGCGACAACGTCGGCGACTGCGCCGGAATGGCGGCCGACCTGTTCGAGACGTACGCGGTGACCGCGGTCGCGGTCATGCTACTCGGGGTCCTGCTGTTCAGGCAGCAGTCGGCCGTTGCCCTGTATCCGCTCGTGCTCGGCGCGGTCTCGATTGTCGCCTCGATCATCGGCACGTTCGCCGTGAAGTCACGCGCCGGCAACGTCGAGCGCGCGCTCTACCAGGGTCTGATCGTCTCAGCCGTGCTCGCGGCGCTCGCGTTCCTCCCGATCACCTACTGGATGATGCACGGACTTACGTTCAAGTCGGGAGTCGCGGCTCCGCACTGGTGGAAGTACTACCTGTGCGCGTTGATCGGCCTCGGCGTGACCGCGTGCCTGTTCGTGATCACCGACTACTTCACCTCGACGCGCTTTGCGCCGGTCAAGAGCACGGCGCGGGCCTCGCAGACGGGGCACGCGACGAACATCATCCAGGGCCTGGCCCAGGGCCTTCAGTCCACCGCGCCGCCGGCGATCGTGATCGCGCTGGGCATTTTGGGCTCGTGGAAGCTTGCCGGCGGCGGCACCACCACCGGGATCTACGGCATCGGCGTCGCCGTCATGGCGCAGCTGTCGCTGACCGGCCTGATCGTCGCGCTCGACGCGTTCGGGCCGATCACCGACAACGCCGGCGGGATCGCCGAGATGGCCGACCTTCCCCAGGAGGTCAGGGACGTGACCGACCCGCTCGACGCGGTCGGCAACACCACCAAGGCGGTCACCAAGGGATACGCGATCGGCTCGGCCGCGCTCGCGGCGCTCGTGCTGTTCAGCGCGTTCGAGAACGAGCTGATCGAGAAGGGGAAGCACCCAGACTTCTCGATCGGCAACCCGCCCGTGCTGATCGGCTTGCTGCTCGGTGGGCTGATGGTCTACCTGTTCGCCTCGCTGGCGATGGAGGCCGTCGGCAGGGCCGGCGGCGCGGTCGTCGAGGAGGTGCGCCGCCAGTTCCGCGAGCACCCTGGGATCATGGAGGGCACCGAGCAGCCTGAGTACGGCGCGGCTGTCAGCCTCGTGACCCGGGCGGCGCAGCGCGAGATGATCCTGCCCGCGCTGATCCCGATCCTGATCCCGTTCATCGTCGGGCTGATCAGCATCGAGGCGCTCGGGGGCCTCCTGATCGGGGTGATCGTGGTCGGCCTGTTCGTCGCGATCTCGATGACGTCGGGCGGTGGCGCGTGGGACAACGCCAAGAAGCTGATCGAGGACGGCGCCTACGGCGGGAAGGGATCAGAGGCCCACGCCGCGGCGGTCACCGGTGACACGGTCGGCGACCCGTACAAGGACACGGCCGGCCCCGCGATCAACCCGATGATCAAGGTTGCGAACATCGTCGCGCTGCTGATCATCCCGATAATTACGTAGCGCCGCAGCGAAGCGACTACAGTCCCAGCCATGTTCATCCTGATCGTCGGCTCGGGCCGCGTCGGTTCCGCCGTAGCCAAGCGGGCGCTCGACGCCGGGCATGAGGTGTCGGTGCTCGACAGCGATCCGCTGTCGCACGAACGCCTCGACAAGGATCAGCTGACGACCTGGGAGGACGCGGGCGGCCGGTTCACGGTCAGCACCGCGCTCGAGATCGACGGGCTGATCGAGGCCGGGATCGAGCAGGCGGACGTTTTCCTGGCTGCGACCAGCGGTGACAACACGAACCTCGTTATCGCGCAGATCGCGCAGCGACGGTTCAAGGTTCGGCGAGTCGTAGTCCGGGTCGCTGACCCCGGCCGTGCCTCGTGGTACGCCGAGCAGGGACTGCTGACCATCTGTCCGACCCAGCACGCGATCGACCAGGCATCGCGAGTGGTGCTCGCATGACCCAGGACGGCGCCGTATGTATGTGATCATCGCCGGCGCCGGGAAGGTGGGCTGGAACCTCGCCCGCGAGCTGATCGCCAAGGACCGCGAGGTGACGCTCGTCGAGTCCGACCACGCGCGCTACCGCGTCGTCGAGGAGGAGCTCGAGCACGCGGTCCAGTACGGCGACGCTACCGAGCTCTGGGTGCTCGAACGCGCCGGCATCCAGCGCGCCGATCTCGTGATCGCGGTTACTGGAGACGACGAGGACAACATCCTGATCTGCCAGATGGCCAAGGAGAAGTACGGCGTCCAGCGGATCGTCGCCCGGGTCAACAACCCGCGGAACCTCCAGCACTTCCGGCTCCTCGACGTGCAGCCGGCGGTGTCGGCGACCGACCTTATCTTGCGGCTGATCGAGCACGAGGTCCCCGAATACGGCCTGATCCAGCTGCTCGCACTCGAGGAGGAGCATCTCGAGATCATCGAGCTCGAGGTCAGCCAGGGTTCGGACGCCGCCGGCCGGCGCGTGCAGGACATCGAGCTTCCCGACGGGTCGTTGATCATCTCGGTCCTGCGCGGCGGCGCCGGGTTCGTCCCTAAGGCCGACTCCGTGGTCCAGCCGGGCGACCAGGTGCTGCTGATCCTCGACCCGGGGCTCGAGTCACAGATCACGCCGCAGTTCGCACCTAACGGCGCGAGCCCCGGCACGTGATGGCGGACCGTCCGGAACGTCATGTCGACTACGCGCTGATCGGTGGCGGCCTCGCGGCCGGCAATTGCGCGCGCTGGCTCCGCGAGTCGGGCGCTGACGGCTCGATACTGCTGATCGGAAGAGAGGCGGACCTCCCCTACAACCGTCCCCCGTGCTCGAAGGGGTACCTCCAGGACAAGGAGTCGCGCGCCGAGACGCTGTTCCGGGCGCCGGAGTGGTACGAGGAGCAGAATATCGAGGCGCTGACCCGGGTGTCGGCAACCAAGCTCGATCTCTCGAACCGGACCGTGGCCCTCTCCAACAAGCAAGAGGTGGGCTTCGGCAAAGCGCTGATCGCGACCGGTGCGGGCGTCCGTCGTGTGTCGGTCCCGGGCGCGGAGCTCGAGGGCATCCATTATCTGCGCACGCTCGGCAACAGCGACGCGATCCGCCAGGATGCCGCCGGCAAGCGCGTGGTCCTGGTCGGAGGTTCCTACATCGCGACCGAGGTTGCGGCGTCGCTGACCGAGCTCGGCAGCTCGTGCTCGCTTGTGATGATCGAGCCGGTCGCGCTCAGCCGCGGTTTCGGCGAGCAGGCCGGGCGGTTCTTCCAGGACCGCCTCGAGGAGCACGGCATCGAGGTGTTCGGAGAGGACCAGCTCGACAGCTTCGACGGGTCCGGCGGCCGCGTCACCCACGTAGTCACCAGTGGCGGACGCCGGCTCGAGGCGGATGTCGTCGTGGTCGGTGTCGGCGCGGTCCCCGACGTCAGGCTGTCCCGCACCGCCGGCCTCGAGATCGGCGAGCGGGGTGGGGTCAAGGTCGACTCGCGCCTGGAGACATCCGTGCCGGGGATCTTCGCCGCCGGCGATATCGCCGAGTACGAGAGCGTCGTGCACGGTGGTCAGATCCACCGGATCGAGCACTGGGACGTCGCCTTCAACCAGGGCAAGACCGCGGCGCTGAACATGCTCGGCCGCGATCAGCCCCACGACGTCGTGCCGTACTTCTTCTCCGACCTGTCTGACTGGGCCTCGCTCGAGTACGTCGGTCCCGCCGCCGAGTGGGACCAGGAGGTCGTGCGCGGTTCGATCGATGGTGGCGAGTTCACGATCTTCTACCTGCGGGACGGCCGCGTGGCCGGCGCTCTGACGGTCGGCCGGTCGGACGACCTCGAACACGCCAGCCGGCTGCTCACCTCCGGAGCGTCCGTGCAAGATCACGTGCAGGAGCTCGGGGACCTCTCGAGCGACCTGGCTGTGGTCGCAGACTCCTGACCTATACTCGTCAGTCGCACCAGCCACGCAGAGCACTGGGGAATGGTGTAATGGCAGCACGCGACGCTCTGGACGTCGAAGTTGGGGTTCGAGTCCCTGTTCCCCAGTTGCGCTCGTCGATCAGGCGTCCACCGGCGCGCGGCCTCAGCGGGACGGAGCAGCGACGGTCACGGTCGGCTGACTTGCTCAGGATGCCGGCGGCAGCCGCTTCTGATAACCCTGAACGGCTGCCGTCCCGCATACCTCGGCGGGAGCGCCGCCCGTGACCTCGCAGATCTCGGCCGTGAGCAGCTCGGCCGTGCCGTCGATCGCCTGACCGGACGCGGTCTTGGGGCGCGAGAGCGATCCCGCGAGCTTGGTCCAGAATAGGCCGCCGGCGACGATCGGTGGTGTCGGTGAGCCCACGTCGGCGAACTTGTTGGCGACGTCGACCGATGGGAGCGGAACGTTGCTCGAGGGCTTGGCGATCGCGAACGCGACGTACGGGCTAGCGTAGCTCGCGGAGCGGAAGGTGAACCCCCTGACCAGCGGACGGCGTGTCGGCGCCGACTGGCTCAGCCGGAGATCGGCGAACACCCCGAACTGGGAGAGCGCCTCGACTATCCCCCAGCTCTCCAACTCGCACGCGGAGCAGCTGTCGGTATCGGCGAGCAGCACCTCGGGCTTGCCGAGGGCGGTGAGCGGCGGCTGATTCTGGACGAGCCGGACCGATGAGAACGCGATGCTGTTTGCCGCGAGCGCGTTGCCGGCGGCGGTCGCGACAGCGGTTGCCGGTACGTCCGCCGCAGCCGTCGCCACGAGTGGTGTCAACCCGTCGAACGCGTCGACCCAGGCGGTGCCGTACTGCTCGGCCGCGAGGTCGACCCGGCTGGTGACGGCCCACCGGTCGCCGGACAGGACCATGCCTCTGGCGCGCACGACAAGGCCGAGGCCGCCGGCGGCCTCGCGGATCGCGTCTTCGGCCAGGCGCCGATCGGCACCGAGGATCAGCGACTCGGCCGTCGTGATCGCAGTCGGCGGACTCGGTGAATTCAGGAGCGGCTCGAGGTCGAGCAGGGCGGCCCGGCTGTCGGCGAATACAGCGTGGCCGGCCGGCGGGGCGACGGCGTTGCTCGGATCGACCCACAGGGTCCGGGCGGTCGCGGCGCCGAGCTTACGGTACGCCGCCGCGCCGCCGGCGGTGGTCTCGCGAAGCTGGTTGGCCGCCCTTTGGAGCAGGAACCGGGGCGGGGTGGGGGCGGCCGCATTGGCCGCCGGCGCCAGCAGCGCTGCTCCGAGGACTGCCAAGAGGAAGGCTGGGGCGCGGCGCATCGCCAATGCTGGAGCTCAGCTCGGGTCGACGAACTCGGCCGGCTGCTTGGTCATGCCCGCGGTCACGGACGCGAGCTGGTTGGGCGTCCCGATCAGCCCGAGCTGGATGTCGGCCTCGAGTCGGAGCGTCTCCTGGGCCGAGCCCGTCCAGGACTCGTCGAACAGCCGCTTCATCCCGCGGACGGCGTCGGGCGAGCGGGTCGCAATCTCGGCGGCGAGCGCCTGCGCGGAGGCAAGCGGATCGTCGCTCACGTGGGTCACCAGCCCGAGGGTGTGGGCTTCGGCGCCGCTGATCGTCCGGCCGGTGTACGCGAGCTCCTTGGCGACGTCGATGCCGACCAACCGCGGAAGCGTGCGCGTGATCGCCATGTCCGGTATCAGCCCCCACTTCACCTCGAGCACCGACATCTTCGCGTCGGCCGTGGCGAACCTGATGTCGGTGGCGAGGGCGATCTGGAGGCCGCCGCCGAGGCAGTGGCCGTGGATCGCGGCGATCACCGGTACGGGGACCTCGAGCCAGCCGTGGGCGGCGCGCTGGAACCAGTTGGGGACAGGCCCGTGGAGAGGATCCATCAGCGCGTCCGAACCGGGCTGATTGGCCATCACGCCGGCGACGTCGAGCCCCGAGCAGAAGCTCGGTCCCTCGCCGTGGAGGACGACCGCCCGCACCCCCGGCTCGACTGCGACGCGCGCGGCGGCGTCGGTGATCGCGTCGAACATCGCCACGTCGAGCGCGTTGTGCTTCTCCGGGCGGGTGAGCGTGACGGTCGCGATGTGGTCCGACACCTCGATCGCGACGCGTTTCTCGGTCTGGACGGTCTGGTCAGCCATCACCCGGGAACACTATCCATCGGCGATCGGCGTGACCGTGTCGCCGATCCGGACGGTCCCGGGCTCGAGCACGCGGCCGTGGATGCCGAACGGCAGCGGCTCGGTGGAACGGACGCTGTCGCGGTAGTCGCCGAGCATGTCGAGGGTCGGCAGATCAATCTGGCCGGTGTCGGGGTCGCGGCTTGTGATCAGGCACCGGCCGACGTGGCCGCCGAACGCGACGGTCGCCCCGCCGATCCGGACGGCGTGGCCGACCCACCGGTCCTCGTCGTGGGCGGCGACGTCGTCGATCTCGATCAGCATGCGGAACCGGCGCGAGTCGATCGGCTCCTGGTCGCCGACCTCGGCGAGCCTCGCAATCGAGGCCCGTGAGATCAGCGACACGGCGCCGGTTGCCCCGCGATCGACGCCGGTACCGGCGCCGTCGACCTCGACGAGCCGGAGCGGGCGGCCGAAGCACTCGGTTAGCGCCGCCGCCCACGGACCCTCGACGAGTCGGCCGTGAGCGGTCTGGGAGAAGAACTTGTGGGCGACCGGGTCGCCGACCCGAATTTCATCGTCGACGACGTGCCCGTCCGGGAGCTCGAGTCGCAGGCGGCGCTCGGCCTCGGAGTAGTCGGCGAGAACCTGCTGGAGCTCGCCGAGCACCTTGCCGTTGATCATCCGGTCGCGGCCGTCGATGAGATAGAAGCGCCGGTTCTCTCGCACGCCGTCGGGTCCGAGCTCGACGCTGTCGACTCGGCGCAGGCGCGTCGCCTTGACCGGCGTGATCGAGAGCGCGACGACTTCGGGCAACGCTTACGCCGCGGCCTGCTCGGCCCAGTCGCGGTAGAGCCGCCAGTAGCGGCCCTGCGCCTCGAGCAGCTCGTCGTGCGTCCCGTCCTCGACCACGCGGCCATGCTCGAGTACGAGGATCCGGCCGGCGTGCCGGATCGTCGACAGACGGTGAGCGATCACGATCGCGGTCCGCCCGGCGACCAGCCGCCGCAGCCCCTGCTCGATCAGGCTTTCGGTGTGCACGTCGACGTTTGAGGTCGCCTCATCGAGTACAAGTATGCGCGGATCCGCGACGAGGGCGCGGGCGAACGCGACCAGCTGGCGCTGTCCGGCCGATAGCTGGACACCGCGCTCGCCGATCTGCGAGCCATAGCCACCGTCGAGCTCCTCGATGAACGTGTCCGCTCCGACGGCGCGCGCCGCGGCGCGGATTTCGTCGTCGGTCGCATCCGGCCGGCCGAACGCGATGTTCTCGCGGATCGTGCCGCTGAACAGGAATCCCTCCTGGGGGACGATCCCCATCTGCGACCGGAGCGATTCGGCGGTGATCGTGCGCAGGTCGCGGCCGTCGACGAGTACATCGCCGCTGGTCGGGTCATAGAACCGCGACACCAGCTTCGCGAACGTGGACTTGCCGGCGCCGGTCTTGCCGACCAGCGCCACGGTCTGGCCCGGCGGGATCACGAGGTCGACGTCGCGCAGCGCGTAGTCGCCGTCCTCGGCGCCGCTCGCGCGGCCGTACTGAAACGACACGTCGTCGAAGCGGATCTCGCCGCGGATCGCCGGCAGCGGGGTCGCGTCGGGCGCGTCGGCGAGGTCGGGCCGCTCGTCGAGCAGATCGAAGATCTTGTCGAGCGCGGCCATCCCCGACTGGTAGGTCGTGTAGAGCTGCGACAGGTTCTGGATCGGATCGAAGAAGTTGTTCAGCGCCGCGATGAACGCGAATACCACGCCGGTCGAGGTGTGACCGTTGATCGCCTCGATCCCGCCGATCACGAGGATCTCGACCGTCACCAGCGCGGATAGGAACTCGACGGCGGGGAAGTACGCGGCGTTCAGCTTAACCGTGGTCATGTTCGCCGCCCGGTTCTCATCGTTGAGCTCACGGAATCGCTGGATGTGCGCGCGCTCCTGGCCGAAGGCCCGGACGACACGGATCCCGGACAGGGTCTCCTGCAGGTAGCCGGTGATGGCGGCGATCTTCTCGCGCGTGAGGCGGTAGGCGTCGGCGGAGGCGATCCGGAAGACGAACGCGCCCACCGCGAGGAAGGGCAGCACCAGGAACGTGAGCAGCGCCAGGTGCGGATCGAGCACGAACAGGATCACGACCACGCCGATCAGCGTCAGTCCGGACTGGATCAGCGTCGCCAGGCCGTCCTCGACCAGCTGGTCGAGCGCCTCCACGTCGTTGGTGATCCGCGAGATGATCACGCCGGTGCGGTTGCGCGAGTAGAAGCCGATCGACAGCCGCTGCAGGTGCGTGAACAGCCGGATGCGGAGGTCCTGGAGCGCCCGCTGGCCGACCCAGCCGACGAGATACGTCTGCGCCCACGAGGCGACCGCGTACACGATCGCTGACAGCAGGAACAGGCCGACGATCACGTCGAGCGCGCCGGCGTCGTGGCGATTGATTCCTTGATCGATCGCCAGCTTGGCAAGCGGCGCCGGCGCCAGGGCCGCGGCGGTCGCGGCGACCAGCGACAAGAACATCGCGAGCACGCGCCACTTGTAGGGCGCGAGCAGCTCGATCAGCCCGCGGACCTTGCGGCCCCGGCCGCGGGAGCGCTCGAGGCGTCCACGGATGTCGTCCAGGCGACTCACAGTCCCACCGCCCCGAGTGACCTGCGCGTCATGAAGACCTGGTCGGGCATGCCCTTCTCGACGATCTCGCGGTAGAGCGGGGACTCCTCGAGCAGATCGTCGTGGCTGCCGTGCGCCGCGACGGTGCCGTGCTCAAGCACGACGATCTCATCCGCGAGCGCGATCGTCGACAGGCGGTGCGCGATCACGAACGTCGTTCGGTTGGCCATCACCTCGGCGAGCGCCTGCTTGATCTCCTGCTCGGTCGAGGCGTCGACCGATGAGGTGGCGTCGTCGAGCACGAGGATCCGGGGATCGGCCAGCACCGCCCGCGCGATCGCGATCCGCTGACGCTGACCACCCGACAGAGTGAGGCCGCGTTCGCCGACGAGGGTGTCGTAGCCCTTCGGAAGCTTCTCGATGAATCCGGCCGCCTGAGCGACCTCTGCGGCTCGCACGACCTCGTCGCGCGTCGCGTCCGGGCGGCCATACGCAATGTTGTCGTGGATCGTGGCCGAGAACAGGAACGGGTCGTCGGTGACGACCGCGATCGCCTTGCGCAGGCTGTGGAGATCGACCGAGCGAACGTCGGCGCCGTCGATCCGGACTGAGCCTTCACTGGCCTCGTACAGCCGCGGAAGGAGCGACACCAGCGCGGTCTTGCCCGAGCCCATCGCGCCTACAAGCGCCACTGTCCTGCCCGGCTCGATCTCGAGGTCGATGTTCCGCAGCGCGGGCTGGGAGGCGCCGTCGAAGGTCAGGCCGACGTCGCGTAGCGACACCCGGCCGGGGCCTTCGGGCAGCGCCGGCGCGTTCTCGGGGCTCGTGATCCGCGGGGCGCGGTCGAGCACCTGGAAGATGCGGGCGCCGGACGCGGTCGCGCGCTGGGCCGCGCTCAGCATGTAGCCGAGCGTGCGCATCGGCGAGATCAGCATCAACAGGTAGGCGTAGAAGGCGGTGAACTGGCCGATCGTCAGCGACCCGTGGATCACGTCCCGCCCGCCCACGAGCAGGATCAGAGCCAGCCCCAGGTTGGGCAGGAAGCTGATCAGCGGCGTGTACCGCGCCTGGATCTTGGTCGCGTACATCTGCTGGTCGAACACGCGCGTGACCGAGTGCTCGAAGCGCTTGAGCTGCCGCTCCTCCTGGGCGAACGCCTTGACGACGCGGACGCCCGACACGTTCTCCTCGGCCTCGGCGGTCAACTCGGCGATGCGCTGCTGCGCCTCCTGGAGCGCGGGCCGGGAGCGGCGGCCGTACATCCACGCGATCACGACCACGAACGGAACCGGCGCCAGCGCCAGCGCCGCCAGCGGTGGCTGCAACGCGAACATCGCGATCCCGGCGAGCCCGATGGTGAGGATCGACTGGGCGATGAAGATCAGGCCGTAGCCGAGGAAGAACCGGACCGATTGGAGGTCGACGGTGGCGCGCGACATCAGCTGGCCGGTCTGCTGGCGGTCGAAGAAGGCCAGCTCGAGCGCCTGCAGCGCGCCGTACAGCCGGTTGCGCAGGTCGACCTCGACGGCCAGCGACACCCTCCCCGCGAGCAGGCGCCGCGACGCGCTCAGCGCGAGCCGCGCCAGGCCGGCGAGCACGATCACGACCGCCCATACGATCAGCTCCTCCTGGTGGTGCTTGCTGACGGAGTCGATCGCCCGTCCCGTGAGGTACGGGATCAGGACCGTGGTCCCCATCGCGCCAAAGGCGAGTCCGAACGACCACGCAACTGCACGCCGGTAAGGGCGCAGGAAGCCGAGTAGTCGTCGGAAGATAAGCATACTTCATAAAGTATAGTGGGTCACTTGGGCGTCTGCGACACGCCAACGGGGCGCCACCGGTGCCCCGCGTGCTACCCCGACGGCCGCCGGGGCGGAAGTGTGACCTGCATAGCTCGACAATCGAGCGGTCCGGGCCCAACCCTGCCGTGTTGACCGTGATTATCGTGCGTGAGTCGGCAAGGTCTCTCGAACGCGCGCCGAATGCCGCGTCATGCAGGTCAGATGCCGACGTCGATCGGCGCCGGCGGCGGCCCGTCGACCATGAGCCGGCAGAGCCGAGATCCGCGGCTCAACGAACTAGCTCACCCGATGGTCGTCGCGCCGGAGGGCGTCGGTGAAGCGCTTGGGCACGGCGGCTTCTTCGCCCTCTTCCCACAGCGTGATCACGACGAGCTCGCCCGCGCCTTCGGGGCGGCATACGTAGACGACATCGCGACGGTCGAAGTCGCGGACGAGGACTGCTCCGCCGGACCCGGCCTCGACCCGGCCGGCGGCGTGGGCGCGGGCGACGCGGGAGGCGATCTCGGTCTTCGCGTCGAGCGTTCCGCGGACGCGCTGGCGGAAGCGCTCGGCGGCGTGGTCGGTGACGGCGACGAGCATGGTGATCCTCCCACGACGATAGACGGCGGATCGCTTGGAACTGTAGGGTCCAGGCGGCGATATGACGACCGTCCGGGAAGCCACGTTCGAGATCTTCCGTGCTCACGGCATGACGACGATCTTCGGCAACCCGGGCTCGACCGAGCTGCCGATGCTGGCCGACCTCCCCGACGACTTCCGGTACATCCTCGGGCTCCAGGAGCTGGTGGTCGTCGGGATGGCCGACGGCTATGCCCAGGCGAGCGGACGGCCGACGCATGTGAACCTGCACACCGCTCCGGGCGTGGGTAACGCCGTCGGCGGGATCGGCAACGCGAAGGCCAACAAGGCGCCCCTGGTCATCACCGCCGGCCAGCAGGTCCGCGCGCAGGTCACGATCGAGGCATTGCTGACGAACCGCGACCCCACCGTCGGCCCGCAGCCGTATGTGAAGTGGAGCCACGAACCGCCCCGGGCACAGGACGTGCCGGGCGCGATCGCGCGCGCGATCCACCACGCCACCTTGCCACCCCGCGGCCCGGCGTTCGTGTCGATCCCGATGGACGACTGGGATGCCGAGGCCGATAAGGATCGCGACGTCAACGCCCGGCGTCGCGTGGTCACCGGCCGCGCGGTGCCCGACCCGGCCGAGCTCGCGCAGCTCGCCGCGGTGCTCGAGTCGGCGCGCAACCCGGTGCTCGTCGCCGGCCCCGACGTCGATGCCAGCGGTGGCTGGCAGGCCGCGGTCGCGCTCGCCGAGAAGCAGCGTCTGCCGGTATGGGCGTCGCCCGGCACCGCGAGCAGCCGCATCGGCTTCCCGGAGAACCACCCCAACTTCGTCGGCGTACTCCCGCCGGCGATCGGCCCGCTCGCGCAGACGCTCGACGGACACGATCTGATCCTCGTCGTCGGCACCTACGTGTTCCCGTACTACCCGTACATCCCGGGCCCGCTGCTCCCGGATGGCGCCTCGCTGGTCGCGATCATGAGTGATCCGGACGAGGCGGCGCGCGCGCCGATGGGAGACGCGATCGTCGGCGACGTCGGCCTTGCGCTCCAGGCGCTCGTCGAGCTGGTCGGGGAGTCTGACCGTCCGGCCCGGGAGCCACGACCGGCTCCCCCGGAGCCTCCGCAAGCCGACCCGATGAGTGGCTCACAAGCGATGGCTGCGCTCGCCGACGTGTGGCCCGACGGCGGGATAGCCGTCGCCGAGGTGCCCTCGAGCTCGGCCGCCCTGCGCAACCGGCTGCGGCTGTCGCGGCAAGGCAGCTACTACCAGAGCGCCAGCGGCGGGCTCGGCTTCGGGATCTGTGCCGGCGTCGGGGTCCAGCTGGCGGAGCCCGGCCGCCCGGTGGTGTGCGTCGTAGGCGAAGGCTCGGCGCAGTACGGGATCACCGTCCTGTGGACCGCGGCCGCATACAGGGTGCCGGTCACGTTCCTCGTGCTGCGGAACGCCGAGTACATGATCCTCAAGTGGTTCGCGGAGTTCGAGCAGGTCGCCGGCGCCCCGGGTCTCGAGCTGCCGGGGCTCGACACGGCCGCGGTGGCGCGGGCCTACGGCGTGCCCTCGGAGACGGTGTCGAACCGCGAGGAGCTCACCGCCGCGCTGCGCTCGGCAATCGCGGCGGACGACGGTCCGCGCCTGGTCGAGGCCCGGGTCGCGTCCGGTATGTGGTTCGAGTAGACGACCGGCTAGCGGTGGACGGTGCTCGGGGCGGGGCGGACCTGCGCCGCCTCCTTGTCCTGCTCTGACTGCTCGCGGTCCTCGACGCGCGCGACCTGATCGCACAGCAGGGTCCACGCGGTCAGATCGTCCTTGCCGCGATAGCGGTCCCGGCGCTGGAGGAACGCCCATGCCTCGCTGCGCAGATTGGCTGCGGCGAGCCCGCGGCGGGTCGAGCGCTGCGACGGCTTCAGCCACTGGCTGATGCTCTGGAGGAAGCCGACGATGAGCCCAAACGAGATCGCCCACGCCTTCGGCGCGTTGAGGGCGGCGGCCAGCGACGCCCCGATTCCGGCGAGGATCGAGGTCAGATTCAGGAAGTTGTCGAGGACGGCATAGCCGCGGTTCATCCGTTCGTATGTCTTCATCGGCCCGATGAACCGGTGCACGAGGAACGCGCGCTGGATCTCGAGCTGGTCGAGCGCGTGGGCGTGGTCACCCCACGCGACCTCGGCGAGCCGCCGCTCGATCAGCCGGGCGATGTCCTGCGCCTCCCCGCTCAACTGCTCGCGCATCCCGAGCGCCTCGAGCAGGGCATCGACCTCCCCGGTGCCGGCCCGCATCAGGCGGGTGACGACGCTCTCGTTCCTGGTCGTGTCGCCATCGCCGGCAGCGCCAAGAGAAGCCGGGTCCTTTGATGCTGTGACCGAGTCGGCTGACTCCCCGTTGTCCTGCATGCTCGCGTGCCCTCCCTCCGAGTCAGCGCCCCCATGAACACACGGTAATCGGTTCGGAGCACGCCGTGTGGGATTCGGCATGCAACTGCCGCCCACACGGGCGTGGGCACGGGGTCCACGCCCGTGGGCGTGGACGGGGCCGCTCCCTCGCCGGCCGCCGCCCACGCCCCGGGACGGGCGGGCTACAGACCCTGCAGGGCGGGGACGGCGAGCAGCTGGTTGACGATGTTCAACAGGCCCGAAAGCTCCCCTGAGCTGAGCCCGGACGTGCCGGTCCCGTTCAACAGGTTCGAGACCGAGCACAGGAGGTTGCCCAGCAGGTTGCCGGCTCCTGGCACCGCGGTGATGTCGAGCACCACCTGGTTGAGGCTCACGTTCAACCCGAGCAAATTCAGGTTGAGCGGTCCGAGCACCAGGTGGAGGATCGGACATGTCACCGCGGCAGACTTCGCCGCACCGGGAATGGTCGACTGCTGCACCGACGCCGGAATCGCGACGTTTGAGCGCGAGATGTGGCGCCCGCCGACGTTTCCGACCAGCGTGCCAAGCGCGTATGTCTTGCCGTTGCGCGTGACGAACTGCGTAACGGTGTAATGACCGGTGAACGTCTTGCCGCTGTGTGTCGTCCCGGACACGGGTACATGAGACAGGGAGGTTGCGGCGATCGGAGCCGGGGCGCTCGTCTGAGCGTCCGCGGCGACAGGAACGACCAGCGCGGCGGCGAACGCCGCGGCGAGGACAATCCCGAGTTTGCGTACTGACATTTGACTCCTCCAAGCTGAGGACTTCGTAGTTACTTACTTCCCGGCCGTCAGGTCGGGGGTCCGGCGCTTGGTTTGGTGAATGCGAGTGCGACGGGACGCTCGTTGGCGCGGACTAAACCGCGCCAACGAGCGCTGGACCTCCCTGACTCCTCTTACCTCCTTAGTGCGCCATACCTTCGCTACCCGGTCACTTGAGCGGTGACTCCGGAGCGTGGACAGATGTACGACATCGTCAATCGTCGTTTACCGTCAGAGCGTCAATCCGGGCTTACGTCGCGCCCGCGGAGGCTCACGCACCGCGACCGAAGCCCACGGACCGCTATTGGGCGAAAACGGTGAGTCGTGAACTAGTGGACCGTAGGCAGGTCCTACCGACGAGCCACTAGAGGTTCACGGCCACGTACTTGGTCTCGAGGTACTCCTCGATCCCCTCGTAGCCACCCTCGCGGCCGAAGCCCGATTGCTTGATGCCGCCGAACGGGGCGCCGGCGTTGGACACCATGCCCTGGTTGAGTCCGACCATGCCGGTCTCGAGCCGCTCGACAACGCGAAGCGCCCGCTTCAGGTTGTTGGTGTAGACATACGCCACCAGGCCGTACTCGGTGTCGTTGGCCGCAGCGATCGCCTCGTCCTCGTCGGCGAATCCCTTGACGGGGGCCACCGGGCCGAAGATCTCCTCGTGGAGCAGGTTGGCGTCGTCGGGGATGTCCGTGAGCACCGTCGGGTCGTAGAAGTAGCCGGCGCCGTTGCGCGCGTGGCCGCCGACGACCGCCTTCGCGCCGCGCCCGATCGCGTCTTCGACGAGCTCGGCGACCTTGCTGCGCTGTTTGTCGTCGATCAGCGGCCCGACCTGCACGCCGTCCTCGGTCCCGCGACCGACCTTCAGCGCGCCCATCTTCTCGGCGAGCTTCTCGGCGAACTGATCGGCGACCCCATCGGCGATGTGGAAGCGGTTGGCGGACGTGCACGCCTCGCCGCCGTTCCGCATCTTCGCGATCATCGCGCCCTGGACCGCGGCGTCGACGTCAGCGTCGTCGAACACGATGAACGGCGCGTTGCCGCCAAGCTCCATCGACAACCGCAGCAGGTTCTGGGACGCCTGCTCCATCAGCGTGCGCCCGACCTCGGTCGAGCCCGTGAACGACAGCTTCCGCAGCCGCGAGTCGGCGATCAGCGGCTTCATCGTCTCGCCCGACGAGGACGCGGTGACCAGGTTCACCACGCCGCCCGGAAGTCCGACCTCCTCGAGGATCTTGACGAGCATCAGCATCGACAGGGGCGTCTGCTGGGCGGGCTTGACGACCATCGTGCACCCGGCCGCGATCGCCGGGCCGATCTTGCGGGTACCCATCGCGAGCGGGAAGTTCCACGGCGTGATCAGCAGACACGGTCCGACCGGCTGCTGCATGGTCAGCACGCGTCCCTGCCCGTTGGCGTTCGTCGAATAGCGCCCGTCGATCCGCACGGCCTGCTCGGAGAACCAGCGGAAGAACTCGGCGCCGTAGGCGATCTCCGCCTTGGACTCGGCGAGCGGCTTGCCCATCTCGAGTGTCATCAGCAGCGCCAGGTCGTCGGCGCGAGCGGTGAGCACCTCGAACGCGCGCCGGAGGATCTCCCCCCGCTCGCGCGGCGCGTGGGCGGCCCAATCGGGCCCGGCGTCAACCGCGGCGGTCAGCGCGGCCTTGGCGTCGTCGGTGGAGGCGTCGGCGATCTCGGTCAGGGTCTCGCCGGTCGAGGGATCCTCAACGGACAGCGTGCCCTTCGATCCGTCGCGCCATTCACCCGCGATGTACAGCTGCTTGGGAACTTCGTCAACGATCTTCTGTTCGGCTGGGGCTGTGAGCGTGGTCATTCATCCAACCTACCACCGGCGCACAAACAAAAGTCCCGGCGAGCCAAGGCCCGCCGGGACTATCTGCGCTGCGTTGCCAGCTGGGGAAGTCGGTTACGCGGTCTGTCGGATTTGGGCCGGCTCGAGCGCGACGCCCAGCACCTCGTCGACGGTCATCGCGAAGTGGAAGTTCATCGCGTCGCGCACCTCCTGCGGCACGTCGTCCAGGTCGCCCCGGTTGCGCTCGGGCAGAACCACGTCGGTCAAGCCCGCGGCATGTGCCGCCAGGACCTTCTGCTTGACGCCGCCGATCGGCAGCACCCGGCCCTGGAGGGTGACCTCGCCGGTCATGCCTACGGTGTGGCGCACCGGCCTGTCGCTGAGCAGCGAGGTCAGCGCGGTCACCATCGTCACGCCCGCGCTCGGACCATCCTTGGGGATGGCCCCGGCCGGCACGTGGACGTGGAACGTGCGATCCTCGAACGCGTTCGGCTCGATGTCGAGCTCGGAGGCATGGCCACGGACGTAGGAGAGGGCGATCTGGGCCGACTCCTTCATCACGTCGCCGAGCTGGCCCGTCAGGGTCAGGCCGGGCGAGCCCTGCATTCCGGTGGCCTCGATGAACAACACGTCGCCGCCGGTGCCGGTCACGGCCAGGCCGGTCGCGACGCCGGGGACGGCAGTGCGGATCGCCGACTCCTGGAAGTGCCGTTGACGGCCGAGCGCATCACGGACCGCGTCGACGTCGATCACCACGGGGGTCTGTGCCTGACCCGAGGCGATCTTGGTTGCGGTCTTCCGCAGCAGCGTTCCGAGCTCACGCTCGAGCTGGCGGACGCCGGCCTCACGCGTGTACTCGCTCGCCACCGTGCCCAGGAGCTCGTCCGAGATCTCGACCTCGTCGGCCCGCAGGCCGTTGCGCTCCAGCTGCCGTGGCCACAAGTAGCCCCGCGCGATCGCGGTCTTCTCGGAGCTGGTGTACCCGTCGAACCGAATGACCTCCATCCGGTCGAGCAGTGGGCCCGGGATCGTGTCGGCCACGTTGGCCGTCGCGATGAACATCACGTTTGACAGGTCGAGCTCCACGTCCAGGTAGTGGTCACGGAAGCTGTGGTTCTGCGCCGGGTCGAGGACCTCGAGCAGAGCTGAGCTCGGGTCGCCGCGCCAGTCGGCACCGACCTTGTCGACCTCATCGAGCATGATCACCGGGTTCATCGTCTCGGCGTCCCGCAGCGCGCGGACCAGCCGGCCCGGCAGGGCGCCGATGTACGTGCGCCGATGACCGCGGATCTCAGCCTCGTCGCGAACGCCACCCAGGGACATCCGGACGAACTTCCGGCCGGTCGCCCGCGCGATCGATTCTCCGATCGAGGTCTTCCCGGTGCCCGGAGGGCCAATCAGGGTGAGGATCGCACCCGAGCGTTTGTCCTCGGTGATTCCACGCTCCTGGCGGAGCTTCTTGACCGCGATGTACTCGACGATCCGGTCCTTGACGTCCTCGAGACCCGCATGGTCGGCGTCCAGCACCTCACGCGCGTGCTCGGGATCCAGCCGCTCGTCGGAGCGATTGCTCCACGGCACCGCGATCAGCCAGTCGAGGTAGGTCCGGATGACCGTTGACTCGGCGCTCTGCTCGCCCATCCGCTCGAGCCGTCCGAGCTCCTTCTCGGCCTGTTCGCGGACCGGCTCGGGCATGCCGGCCTCTTCGATCTTGGTTCTGTACTCCTCGACGACGGACGCGTCGTCCTCGCCGAGTTCCTTGCGGATCGACTCCATCTGCTTGCGCAGGAAGTAATCGCGCTGCTGCTTCTCCGCGCCCGACTCGACGTCGTCGCGGATCCGCTTGCGGACCTGGAGCTCGGCCAGCCGCTCGCGCTGCAAGTTGAGGGCGAGCTCGAGCCGCTCGGTCACGTCGAGCGTCTGGAGCAGCTTGACCTTGTTCTCGTAGGACAGGTCAGGCGAGTACCCGCCGGTATCGGCGAGCGCGCCGGGCTCGGTGATGCCCCGCAGGAACGAGGACACGCGTGAGTCGGCACCGCGCAGCTCGAGGATCTCCTCGACGACGGCGCGATACTCGCGCTCCAGGTTGCGGGTCTTGCCGTCGACCGGGACGGGGTCGGGGTGCTCGTCGACCTCGACGTACAGCCGGCCGTCGGGAGCAGTGTTGGCAGCGCCGGCGACTCCACGATGAAGTCCCTGGAGCGTGACGGCGCGAGCGCCGCCCGGCAGCCGGACGCGATCAACGACCTCGGCGACCGTTCCGACGTTGGCAAATTCAGTTTCGTGTCTGGGAACGAGCAGAACTCGCTCCTCCTCGCCGGCGTCGACCGCGAGTGTCAGCGACATACCCGGGAAGGCCACGACGTCGTCGAGCGGGATCAATAGAAGGCGACTAGACATCAGTAAGGGCGTTCGCTTTCGATAGTTGCTTACTCAAGATAAGTAGAGGATATCACCCCGCGAGAGCCCGTCAGAGCACGATCTTAGTCGCGGCGGCTGAGATCTTTCGGGAGGGTTTGCGAGGCCGCTGAGCCGACGATCCAGGCCCTTATCTGGAAACATGCGCCGCAATGCCGGAACACCGTAATCCGAACGAAGAGGCGCACGACGTGCTCGCCGCCGAGGCGTTCGCGGTGCCGTCGGCCGACCCGACCCTCCGCCACCAGCCGATCACGCTGCCCGAGGACCCGACCGGGATCGCCGAGCCCCACGACGTGCTCGCGGCCGAGGAGTTCGCGATGCCGGCGCCGCGGGGATCTTCGGAGTCGGGTGGCGGCGCACTGGCGCGCGCCGGCCGGGCCGCCTCGCCCAGGCGCATTGGGATCGCCGCCGCGGTGGCGCTGCTCGTTCTGCTGGTGCTGCGCCGCCGGCGCTCGCAGCCCTAACCGAGCGCTTGGGAAGAAACGATGACTATTTCAAGGTTTCTTCCCAAGCGAAGGCGGGCGCGCCGGGCTAGGACGCGCGCGCGGGACGCTTGCGCGGGGGCATCAGGTCGGTGATCGTGCCCTCGGCCATCTCGGCGGCGAACCCGATCGTCTCGGTCAGCGTCGGGTGCGGGTGGATCGTCAGCGCGATGTCCTCGGCGTCGGCGCCCATCTCGAGCGCGTGCACGGTCTCGGCGATCAACTCGCCGGCGTTGACACCGACGATCCCGGCGCCGAGCAGCCGGCGCGAGTCCGGGTCGAACAGCAGCTTGGTCATGCCCTCATCGCGTCCGAGCGACAGCGCGCGGCCGGACGCCGCCCACGGGAAGACCGCCTTCTCGTACTCGATCCCGTCCGCGCGAGCGGCGGTCTCGGTCAGCCCCATCCACGCCACCTCGGGGTCGGTGTACGCCACCGAAGGGATCGCCCGGGGATCGAACTCGGCGCCGGCCACGCCCGCGATCACCTCGGCGGCGACCTTGCCCTCGTGCGAGGCCTTGTGGGCGAGCATCGGGCCGCCGACGACGTCCCCGATCGCGTAGATGTTGGGCACGTTCGTCCGCATCTGCCGGTCGACGGGGATGAACCCCGCGTCGTCCACGTTCACGCCGGCCGCCGGCGCCCCGGCGGCGCGCCCGTTGGGCCGCCGCCCGATGGCCACCAGGATCCCATCGAACTTGTGAGTCTCCCCGGATGAGAGCGTCACCTCGAGGTGCTTTTCGGAAGCCTCGACCGACTCGACCTTGGTGCCGAGGTGAATCTCCTCGTACCGCCCCGAGATCCGCTTGTGCAAAGGCTTCACGAGGTCCGGGTCACAGCCCGGGATCAGCTGATCGAGCAGCTCGACCATCGTCACCTTCGACCCGAGGGCGTCGTAGACGGTCGCCATTTCGAGCCCGATGATCCCGCAGCCGACCACCAGCAGGCGCTTGGGCACCGAGGGCAGCTCGAGCGCGCCGGTCGAGTCGAAGATCCGCTCGTCCTCGGGCAGTCCGGGGATCGTCGCCGCCTCCGACCCGGAGGCGATGATGCAGTTGTCGAACGTGATCGTCCGATCGCCGACGCGGACCGTGTTCGGCCCCTCGAGCAGAGCCTCGCCCGTGACCACCTCGACCTTCCGCTGCTTGGCCAGTCCGGCGAGCCCCCCGGTCAGCTTCTTGACGACCGACGCCTTCCACGCGCGCAGCTCGTCGACGTCGACCTTGGGCTTTGAGAACTTGATTCCGTGCTCGCCCATTTCCGCGGCGTCGGCCACGACGCGGGCGGCGTGGAGCAGCGCTTTGGACGGAATGCAGCCGACGTTCAGGCACACGCCGCCGAGCGTGTCGTAGCGCTCGATCAGCACGGTCTTCAACCCGAGGTCGGCGGCGCGGAACGCGGCCGTGTAGCCGCCCGGCCCGGACCCGATCACGACGACCTGCGCGTCGTGATCGCCGCCGGCGCCGTTGGCGGACGAGGGCGGTGCAGCGGCGGGCTCGCGCTCGACCCTCGCCTCGGAAGTCTCCGCCGCCGGCGCCTCCGAGGCGCCGTCACTGGACCCGGCACCGTCGGAGTCGAGCGTCAGCAGCACGCTGCCCTCCGAGACGCGGTCGCCGATCGCGACCCGGAGCTGGGCGACCGTCCCGGCCTCCGGCGCCGGCACGTCCATCGTCGCCTTGTCGGACTCGAGTGTGACCAGCGGATCCTCGAGCGCGACCTCGTCGCCGGGCGAGACGTGTATCTCGATGATCGGGACGTCCTGGAAGTCCCCGATGTCCGGGACGCGAATCTCGGTCACAGCAGTGCCCGCTTGAGATCGCTCAGGACCTTGACGAGGTGGACCACGAACCGCGCCGCCGCGGCGCCGTCGATCACCCGGTGGTCATACGACAAAGACAAGGGGACCATCAACCGGGGGACGAACTCGCGGCCGTCCCATACCGGCTTCATCGCCGACCGCGTGGCCCCGAGGATCGCGACTTCCGGGGCGTTGATGATCGGGGTAAACGAAGTCCCGCCGATTCCACCCAGTGAGGAGATCGTGAACGATGCGCCCTGCATGTCGCCGGGCATCAGCTTGCCCTCGCGCGCCTTGCTCGACAGCTCGGTCAGCTCGCGCGCGATCTCTATCAGCCCCTTCTTGTCGGCGTTCTTGATCACCGGGACTACGAGCCCGCCGGGAGTGTCTGCCGCGAACCCGATGTTGTAATAGCGCTTCAGGATCAGGTCATCGCCGTCCAACGACGCGTTGAATGCCGGGAACGCCTTGAGCGTCGCTACCGACGCGACGATCAGGAACGACACCATCGTCACCTTGACGCCCTCCCGCGAGAGCTCGTCGTTGAGCTGTTTGCGCCACGCCTCGAGGTCGGTGATGTCGGCCTCGTCGTTGTGCGTGACGTGGGGGATCATCACCCAGTTGCGGGCGAGCACCGGGCCGGAGATCCGCTGGATCCGCGAGCGCTGCACGCGCTCGACCTCGCCGAATTTGGAGAAGTCGACCTGCGGCCATGGCGGCAGGTCCAGACCCACGCCGGCGCCGCCGCCCCCGGCACCGGGAGCCGCCGCCGGCGCGCCCGGAGCGGCGGACGGACCGCCCTCGACGAACGCCTGGACGTCGTCCTTGGTGATGCGTCCTTTGCGGCCGCTGCCGGTCACGTGGTGCAGGTCGACCCCGAGCTCGCGAGCGACCCGGCGGACCGCAGGCGAGGCGTACACGGGGCCGCCACCGTTCCCCGCAGAATCAGGAGGAGCTGGCGCGGGCTGCGAAGGCTCCGGCGCGGGTTGCGAACCCTCCGGTGCGGGTTGCGAAGGCTCCGGCGCGGCCTGGTCCTCGGCCTGGATCGCGCTGTCCGCCGAGTCTGCCGCTTTCGTGCCCGCCGAGGGGCGAGGTCCATCGTCCGACGCGGGCGCGCCGCCGTCACCGTCGCTCGCCGCTCCGCTCTTACCCGACGGCGACAACGTCAGCAGCTTGGTCCCCTGAGAAACCTTGTCCCCGATCTTCACCAGGAGATCGCCAACGGTGCCCGCGACCGGCGCCGGCACGTCCATCGTCGCCTTGTCTGACTCGAGCGTGACCAGCGGGTCGTCGACCGCGACGGCGTCTCCGGACGACACCAGGATCTCGATGATCGGTACGTCCGCGAAGTCGCCGATGTCCGGGACTTCGACCGATACCGCACCCGAGGTCGCGCTCATACGGTCGTCGGCATCGGGGCGTCGGCGTCGATCTGGTAGCGCTCGATCGCCTCCTTCACCCGCTCGGCATCGATCGCCCCGGAATCGGCGAGCTCCTTCAACGCGGCCAGCGCCACATAGTGGCGGTCGACCTCGAAGAACCGCCGGAGCGCTCGTCGGGAGTCGCTGCGCCCGAACCCGTCGGTCCCCAGGACGCGATAACCGCGTGGTACCCACTGGCGGATCTGGTCGGGGAACGCGCGCAGGTAGTCGGTCGAGGCGACGACCGGCCCGTCGCGCTCCTCGAGTTGCTCGGTCACATACGCCCGGCGTGGCTCCTGGGTCGGGTGGAGCATGTTCCAGCGCTCGACCTCGATCCCGTCGCGGCGCAACTCGGTGAACGACGTGACGCTCCATACGTCCGCCGCCACGCCGAAGTCCGACTCGAGCAGGTCGGCCGCGGCCAGCACCTCGTTCAAGATCGTCCCCGACCCGAGCAGCTGCACCCGCGGGCCGCCTTCGGACGACCCGGAACGCAGCAGGTACATCCCCCGCAGAATGCCCTCGGCGGCGCCCTCGGGCATCGCCGGGTGATGGTAGTTCTCGTTCATCAGCGTGAGGTAGTAGAAGACGTCCTCCTGCTCGGCCACCATGCGCCGCAGGCCGTCCTGGATGATCACCGCCACCTCGTACCCGAACGTGGGGTCGTACGCGCGGACGTTCGGGACCACCGAGAACAGCAGATGGCTGTGGCCGTCCTCGTGCTGGAGGCCCTCGCCGTTCAACGTGGTCCGGCCCGCGGTGCCGCCGAGCATGAACCCGCGCGTCCGCGAGTCCGCCGCCGCCCACACCAGGTCGCCAACTCGCTGGTAGCCGAACATCGAGTAGTAGATGTAGAACGGCACCATCTGCTCGCCGTGGGCGCTGTACGAGGTCCCGGCGGCGATGAACGACGAGATCGACCCGGCCTCGGTGATCCCCTCCTCGAGGATCTGGCCGTGCTTGTCCTCCTTGTAGAACATCAGCTGCTCGGAGTCCTGCGGCTGGTAGAGCTGCCCGAGCGGCGAGTAGATTCCGACCTGCCGGAACATGCCCTCCATCCCGAACGTACGTGACTCGTCGGGCACGATCGGGACGATCCGGTGGCCGATCTTCTTGTCTCGCAGCAGCGCGGCGAGCACTCGCACGAACGCCATCGTCGTCGAGATCTCCCGTTCGCCGGTCCCCTCGAGCTGACCCTTGAACAGCTCGAGATCCGGCACCTCGAGCGGCTCCGCCTTCATGCGCCGGACGGGCAGGCTGCCGCCGAGGGCGCCGCGGCGCTCGCGCAGGAACTCCATCTCGGCGGAGTCCTCCGGCGGCTTGTAGTACTCGGCGGCGCGTACCTGCTCGTCGGTCAGCGGCAGCTCGAACCGATCCCGGAAGGCCAGCAGCGCGTCCTCGGTCATCTTCTTGGCCTGGTGCGTGATCATCTGACCTTCGCCCGAGACGCCCATGCCGTAGCCCTTGATCGTCTTCGCCAGAATGACGGTGGGCTGGTCGGTGTGCTCGACGGCCGCGTGGTAGGCCGCGTACACCTTCTGCTGATCGAGCCCGCCTCGGTTGAGCAGCCAGATCTCCTCGTCGGACATATGCGAGACACGTTCGAGCAGCACCGGGTCGCGGCCGAAGAAGTGCTCACGCACGTACGCGCCGTCGCGCGACTTGAACGTCTGGTACTCGCCATCGACGCACTGCTCCATGACCTTGACCAGACGGCCGTCGTGGTCCTCGGCCAGCAGCGGATCCCATCGCGTTCCCCACACGACCTTGATCACATTCCAGCCGGCGCCACGGAAGTCGGCCTCGAGCTCCTGAATGATCTTTCCGTTGCCGCGAACGGGACCGTCGAGGCGCTGCAGGTTGCAGTTGACGACCCAGATCAGGTTGTCGAGGCCCTCACGTCCCGCGAGCGCGGTGGCGCCCATCGTCTCGGGCTCGTCCATCTCGCCGTCGCCGAGGAACGCCCACACCTTACGTCCGGCGGTATCCGAGACCCCGCGCGCCTCGAGGTATTTCATGAACCTCGCCTGGTAGATCGACGTGATCGCACCGATCCCGAGCGACACCGTCGGGAACTGCCAGAACTCGGGCATCAGCCAGGGGTGGGGGTACGAGCTCAGGCCTCCGGCCACCGAGACCTCCTGGCGGAAGCCGTCGAGCTGCTCCTCGGTCAGGCGTCCCTCGAGATACGCGCGCGCGTAGTTGCCCGGTGAGGAGTGACCCTGGAAGAACACGAGATCGCCCCCGTGCCCCTCGGACGGAGCGTGCCAGAAGTGGTTGTAGCCGACCTCGTAGAGCGTCGCCAGCGATTGGAAGCTCGCGATGTGGCCTCCGAGCTCGGACGACAGCTTGTTCGCGCGCACGACCATCGCCATCGCGTTCCAGCGAACGATCGAGCGCAAGCGGCGCTCGAGCAGCGGATCGCCGGGCAAGCGAGCCTCGCGCTCGGGCGGGATCGTGTTCACGTACGGCGTGGTGATGCTCGCGATCGGGCCGCTGCCGGCGAGCTGCGCACGCTCTACAGCGCGCGCGAGAATCTGCCGGGCCCGATCGGGCCCATCGTGCTCGACCACTGCATCGACGGCCTCGAGCCACTCGGTGGTCTCGGCCGCGTCGATGTCGGCGCCGGCGCCGTTTGAGCTTGCTGTTTGCAGAGAGTCGGTCATGCGCCTGGGGCCGTTTCGTCGCTCGACCCTGATGTTCAATATACCCCGGCGTTTCTACCTCAGATCGCACCGCAACGGCGATTTACCCTACGGTTGGGGGGTGTCGCTGAGAGAAGTCGACGGCGTAGTCGGAGCGCCCTGGGCGAGGCCGTTGGCCGGCGCGCTCGACAAGCTCGCGGTCGAGTCGGACGCGCTCGCCGACAACGCGCTCGGCGACCCGGCGAGACGGCCGCTGTACGTGTACCGGCCGCCCGGAGTCGAGCTCGACCACCCCAAGGGCCTTCCATCGGTGCACGTGATCCAGGGTTTCACCGGCCAGCTCGACATGTGGACGGCGCACTCGGCGCTCGAGCCCAACATGATCGAGCGCATCGACGCGATGTTCGCGGCGCGAGCGTGTCCGGACGCGATCATCGTGTTCGTAGACGCGTGGACGTCGCGCGGCGGATCGCAGTTCATCAACTCGGCGTCGACCGGCCGCTATCTGGACTACCTGTGCGACGAGGTCGTGCCGTTCGTGGACGAGCGCTACCCGACGCTGGCCGGACGCGATCACCGCGGCCTCGCCGGCAAGTCGTCGGGCGGGTACGGGGCGATGGTCGTGCCGATGCTCCGGCCGGACGTGTTCGGGGCGCTCGCGTCGCACGCCGGCGACTCCCTGTTCGAGTGCTGCTACCTGCCCGAGTTCCGATCCGTGGCCCGCTCGCTCCGCGACCACTTCGAGGGCTCCTACAAGGTGTTCTTCGAAGAGCTCGCGGCCGCTGACCACTTCGACTTCGGGAAGTACGGTGGCCCGTTCGAGATGTACGGGTACGCGTCGGCGTACTCGCCGGACTTGACGTCCCCGGGGCGGGCGCTGCTGCCGTTCGAGGTCTCGACGGGCCGCTTGATCGACGACGTGTGGGCGCTGTGGCTCGAGCACGACCCGGTGCGGATGGCGCCGCGTTACGCCGACGCGCTGCGGAGCATGCACCGCATCTACCTCGACGCCGGCAAGAGCGACGAGTACTACCTCGACGTCGGCGCCCAGGCGTTCGCGCAGGAGCTCTCGAAGATCGGCGCCGCGCACACAATCGAGCTGTTCGACGGCAAGCACGGCGGCATCACCTACCGCTATCCCGGTGCGATTCGCGAGCTCGTGACGGCGCTGCACGGATGACGGCCACGGCCGAGCAGGAGCTCGCGTTCGCCGGTCCGGGCGCGCTCGCGGACATGGTCCGGCGCCGCGAGGTCACCCCGCGCGAGCTCGTCGAGTTGTTCCTCGCGCGGATCGAGGCGATCGACCCGAGGCTGAACGCGTTCCGTGTGGTGATGGCGGACGAGGCGCTCGTGACTGCCGAACAAATGTCGTCAGTCGAAGCCGAGGGGCCGCTGGCCGGCGTGCCGGTTGCGATCAAGGACGACATGCCGGTCGCGGGCCAGTCGGTGACGCGCGGATCTCGCTCGTACCGGCCTCCGGAGACAGCCGACGGCGAGGTCGTGCGGAGGCTGCGCGCCGCCGGCGCGATCCCGATCGGGATCACCAACGTTCCCGAGCTAATGATCTTCCCCTGGACCGCGAGCGCGGCGAACGGGGTCACGCGCAATCCGTGGGATCCGACGCGGACGCCCGGCGGGTCGTCGGGGGGCTCGGCCGCGGCGGTCGCGTCCGGCATGGTCCCGTGCGCGACGGGCTCGGACGGCGGCGGGTCGATCCGGATCCCGGCCGCATGCTGCGGGCTTGTGGGGATGAAGCCGAGCCGCGGCCGGGTCTCAACCCAGCCGGCGCGCGAGGGCTGGCTCGGGCTGAGCGTCTTCGGGGCGCTCGCGCGGACGGTCGGCGACAGCGCCCTGATGCTCGACGTGATTCACGGGTCGATGCCCGGCGATGCCGACACCGCGCCGCCACCCGCCGGGAGCTACGTCGAGGCGGCGGCGAGGCCGCCCGGACGACTGCGGATCGCGACCTCGCGCAAGCTGCCGCCTGGGTTCATGGCGTGGCTGTCGAGCGACCAGCGCGGCGCGTGGGAGCGGACCGGGGCGGTCCTGGCCGAGCTCGGGCACGACGTGATCGAGCGCGATCCGCCCTACGGACTGGCCGGGATCGAGTTCACGCAGATGTGGCTCCGCGGCATCTATGAGGAGTCGCGGACAGTGCCCGACCCCACGCGGCTGGAGCGCTCGACGCGGCAGCTCGTGGCGGCCGGCCGGCGCGTGGCGCCCGGGCGCCGGCGGCAGACGCTGTTGCGAAAAAGAGATGCGCGGACGGCGCGGGTGATCGAGTTGTGGAACGAGATCGACGTGCTGCTCATGCCGGTGTTGGCGACCACGGCGATCGCGGCCGAGGGCGGCTACGGCCGCTCGGCGCCGATCGCGATCGACCGGTCGTCGCGGTTCATGCCTTTCAACCCGCTGTTCAATGTCACCGGGCAACCGTCGATCGCGGTGCCGGCGGGGTTCGGAGCCGACGGGCTCCCACTCAGCGTTCAGCTGGTCGGCCGGCCGGGCGCGGAGGATCTTCTGTACTCGCTCGCCGGTCAGCTCGAGACGGCGCGGCCGTGGGCCCAGCACCGCCCTCCCTATTGCTGAACACCTCCTTGGAGAGCTGCAGGAACTCGGCCGCGGCCGGGGAGAGACGCTTGCCCTCGCGGGAGGCGAGCGTAATGTCGCGGCTGAGCGACGGCTCGATCAGCGCCGCGACCGCGAGGTGTCCCGCCGAGCGGTCTGCGTCTGACTGGGGCAGGATCGCGACACCCATGCCCCGGGCGACCAGCCGCCTGATCCGCTCGCTCTCATTGGATTCGAGCTTGATCTGCGGCTCGAACCCGGCGCGGTGCGCGGCGTAGACGAGCAGCTCTCGCAGCCGGGCGCCCTCGCGGTAACTGACGAATTGCTCGTCGGCGAGCTCGGCCATCCGCAGCCGGCGCCGACTGGCGAGCGGGTGATCGCGCGGCAGGACGGCGACGAGCTCCTCGGACAACAGCTGGTGCAGGACGAGCCCCTGCGTCTCGATCCGCTCGGTCACTGACAGGAAGGCCAGGTCAAGGACGTCGTCGCGGAGCATCTCGGCAAGCTCCTCGCTCGACTGCTCGCGCACTGTCAGCTCGACGGCGGGGTGGCGCTCGTGGAACATCGCCAGCGCCAGCGAGACATCGACCGGCCCCATCGTGTGCATCGTGCCTACGGTCACGTGGCCGGCGCGCACGCCGGCGAGGGCCTGCATCTCGGCGCCGGCGGCATCAACCTCGGACAGGATCCGCCGGGCGCGGGCGACGAGCGTCTTTCCGGCCTCGGTGACTGTTACTCGCCGCGTCGTTCGCTCGACCAGCGCGAGGCCGACCTCCTGCTCGAGCCGGCGGATCTGCTGGGAGAGCGCGGGCTGGGCGATGTGCTCGCGCGCCGCCGCGCGGGTGAAGTGCTGCTCGTCGGCGAGTGCGACGAGGTAGCGCAGCTGGCGAATTTCCATAAGCAAAGCCTATAGATAGCCTAGCGCATTCGTCTTTGACATATGAAAGCCGCGGCGCGACTATTCACGCACACCCTCTCCTCCCTCAGAGCGCCTCGTTGATCCGGCCCCCAAGTCACACAGCCGGACACGGGGCGCTCTTTTTTTTTGATTAAGGGTTTCGAGGATCGCTTAGCCAGCCGGGCCGCCATCGAGCGAAGGCGCGCACTAGGCGAGCTGCGAACCGAGCTTGCCGACCAGCGCCACCGCGTTGAGATCGTCGTGCACGAGCGTTTGACACATGACCCGGTGAAGGCCGGCGTCGCGATAGGCGGCGAACTGCTCGGCGGCCTGATCGATCGTCGCCACGACCCATCCCGGGGGCGGGTCGCGCAGGAGCACGTCGGCTTCGGTCCCGGTTCGCTCGGCCGCACGGCGGGCGCGGTCTTCGAGGTCCGCGGCGTCGGCGCCGATCACGGTCCCGATCATCGCCGAGAACGGGATCGGATCCCGACCGGCGCGCTGGCAGGCCTCCGCGACCCGATCGCGGCGCCCGGCCACGTCGGCGAGCGGCGGGAACGCGGTGTTGTATTCGTCGGCGAACCGGGCGGCGAGCGCCGCGCTCCGCGGGCCAGCGCTACCGCCCATGATCAGCGGCGGATGCGGCCGCTGGACCGGCTTCGGCTGGGCGTCGAGGTGGCGCAGGGCGTAGTGGGCGCCGGAGAACGAGAACGGCTCTTTGCCCCAATGACCCATCAGCACCTCGAGCTGCTCCTCGAGCACGTCCATGCGAGTCTTCGTCGGCAAGAACGGGAACCCGTACGCCTCGTGCTCGCGCTCGTGCCAGCCGGCCCCGATGCCTAGATCGATCCGACCTTGGGATACGTGGTCGGCGGTCACGACGAGCTTGGCCAGCACCGACGGGTGGCGGAAGCTCGTGGGCGAGACCAGCGTCCCGAGCCGCAGCGTCGTGGTTGCGGCGGCGAGCGCGTTGATCGTGGCCCAGGCGTCGAGCGAACAGCGCTCGGGATGCTGCCCGTCGAGGTTCTGGTAGTGGTCGGAGCGAAACAGGGTCGGGATCCCGTGCTCTTCGCACGCGGCCGCGAGCGCCAGCCACTGGGGCCACGTGACTCCCTCCTGCCCTTCGATCATGAGACAGAGATCCACGGCAGCGATCGTAAAGCAAGTTAGCGCCCGGTTGTCGAGCTCGCGGCGCGCGACACTCCACGTGTGAAAACGTGGCGCCGCAGCCGTTTCTTCGGAGCGGACGTGACCGTCGTGTCGGTCGTCTTCGTGCTGATCGTGGCGGTCGCGCTCGCCGGCGCCGGCCGTGGCTCGGACGACCCGCCGGCGAGCGTCGCCGGCGCCGCCACCGTGACCGTCTATCCGAGCGCGACCGGGGCCATGGTGCCGGCTGGGTTCGTGGGCCTGTCGCTCGAGTACCCGGCGGTCCCGGCATACGCCGGAACCCACCCCAGCTCGCTCGACCCGGTGTTCGTGCAGCTTGTCCGCAACCTGGCGCCAGGACAGGAGCCGGTGCTTCGGATCGGCGGAGACAGCGCCGATCGGACTTGGTGGCCGACGTCGGCGGTACAGCGCCCTGCGGGCGTCACGTTCGCGATCACCAGCCAGTGGCTCGGCGTCACACGGTCGCTCGCGCAGACCCTCGGGGCTCACCTGATCCTCGGGCTCAACCTCGAGGCCGACAGCTCCGAGCTCGCGTCGGCCGAGGCGAGCGCGCTCATCGACGGCGTCGGCTCGCGCTCGATACGGGCGCTCGAGCTCGGGAACGAGCCGGACCTGTACGCGGCCTTCCCCTGGTACCGCAGCGCCGGTACCGGCGTCCTCGGCCGTCCCCCGGGCTACGACGAAGCGTCGTTCATCCAAGACTTCGCCCAGTTCAGCTCCGCGTTGCCTCCGGTGCCGCTCGCCGGCCCGAGCCTGAGCGGGCGGAGCTGGACGCAGGGCCTCCGCCAGTTCCTCGCCGCCCGGCCGCGACTGGGCCTGGTCACGCTGCACCGCTATCCGCTTCAGCGCTGCCTGACTCGTCCGAGCTCGCCGCGGTATCCGACGCTCGCCCGGCTGCTGTCGCCGACGAGCTCGGTCGGGCTCGCCGATTCGTTTGCCCCCGACGTCGCGCTCGCCCGCTCGCACGGGCTATCGCTACGGATCGACGAGCTCAACACGGTCTCGTGCGGCGCCGTTCCCGCTGTCAGCAAGTCGTTCGCGTCCGCCCTGTGGGCGCTCGACACGCTGTTCGAGCTCGCCCGCGTGGGCGTGTCGGGCGTCAACGTCCACACCTTCCCGGGCGCCGGCTACGAGCTTTTCAACGTCACCCACACCGGCGGGAGTTGGCGCGCGGCGGTGGCGCCCGAGTACTACGGCCTGCTCATGTTCGCGCGCGCGACGCCGCCCGGGTCGCGCCTGGTGGGGGTCGGGGCCTCGGCCAACGGCGCGGTCCACACGTGGGCGACGCGCGCCCGGGACGGGACCGTCCGAGTTGTCCTCAGCAACGAGGGCTCGCGCTCGCGGGTGCTCGCGGTCCGTATCGACGGGGCTGATGGGCGCGCGTCGCTGTATCGGCTGACCGCGCCAAGCGCAAGCGCGACGAGCGGAGTGACGCTCGGTGGTCAGAGCTTTGGTGCAGAGACCGGGACCGGGCTGCTCGCCGGCCAATCCGAGAGCTCCTCGGTGACGCCCGCCGATGGACGCTACGTCGTGTCGCTGCCGGCGACGAGCGCCGCGCTGCTCGTGCTGCCACCGCACTGAGCGAAACCGATCCCTGGCAAGATGGGGACCAAGATGCCGAATGTGCTCATCCACGGCGACACCGTCCGCTACCCGACGATGCGCCACGAGATCCCGCTGATGGTGCCCGACCCGTTCCTGTACGTCGAGGCCGGCGGCCAACGCCACGTGGTCGTGAGCTCGCTCGAGCGATCGCGGCTGGTGGCGCTGGATGGCGGCTTGTCGGTCCATGCGTTCGAAGAGTTCGGCTACGACGAGCTCGTCTCGGGTGGAACCGAACGCGAGGACGCCGCGCTCGAGGTATTCACGCGCGCGTGCGGCGCGCTGGCGCTCGACGACGCCACCGTGCCGTCCGACTTCCCGCTCGAGCTCGCCGACCGGTTGCGGGCGGCAGGCGCGACCCTCGAGGTCGATCGCCACATGTTCGAGGCCCGGCGCCGGGTCAAGAGCGAGGCCGAGCTCGCGGGCATTCGCCGCGCGCAGGCGGCCGCCGAAGCAGGCATGCGGGCGGCGGCCGAGCTGCTCCGCCGCGCTGAGCCGAACGGATCCGGCGTGGTCGCCGACGGCGAGCCGGTCACGTGCGAGCTCGTTAAGGACGTGATCCGAGCCGCGGTCGGTCGCGGCGGCGCCAGTGCCGATGCGCTGATCGTCGCCCACGGTGCGCAGAGCGCCTCGGGCCACGACATGGGGTCCGGCCCGATCGGACCGAACGAGCCGGTGATCATCGACCTGTGGCCGCTCGACCTCGAGTCGGCGTGCTTCGCCGACATGACGAGGACGTTCGTGATCGGCGAGGCGCCGGACGAGCTTCGCCGCTACTACGAGCTCACGCGCGAGTCACTGGCGCGGTCGCTGGCGGCGGTGCGTCCGGGCGTCGCCGGCAAGGAGCTGTTCCGGCTGTCATCCGAGCCCTACGAGCGAGCCGGCCTGCCGACGCAGCTCACGAAGGCGCCGGGACAGGTGCTCGAGGAGGGCTACTTCCACTCGCTCGGGCACGGGGTCGGGCTGGACGTCCACGAGGCGCCTCTGCTCGGCCGCGCCCCGGACGTGCTCTTGGCCGGCGATGTGATCACGCTCGAGCCCGGCTGCTACCGCCCGGGCTTCGGCGGGTGCCGGCTCGAGGATCTCGTGCTTGTGACCGACGACGGCGCCGAGCTGCTCACCGACTTCCCGTACGAGCTCGAGCCCTAGACCCGGCCGGGCGGGATCGCCGTCGGCGGGGCGATAGCGGCCAGAGTTCACGCCGTAACGTTCCTCCACGCGATCCGCGGGGTTTGTCTTCCTGAGTCGGAGTCGCCCCCACCGGCGGTGATGCGGCTCGTACCCCGAGCCGCTTTACACCAAATAACGGTCTCGGTGGAGCGGTTCTCGCGCATGCGCCGACTGGTTTCGGACCGGTCGCACTGAGATGATCCCCGGTCGAGGGCTTCGGATGCTGGTCGATCTGCACGCGCACTTCCCGATGCATCTGCTGGTGGACGAGCAGCAGCGCACGCACGAGCGCGCGCGCGTCTGGTTGCGGCAGCGATGGCAGGGGAGGGTGGTCGAGCTGATCTCCCGGATGGCCAACTACCAGGGACCCGCTGACTCGCCGAGCGTGACCGAGCAGCAGATGCGAGCGGGCGAAGTCGGCGTTGCGCTGTCGATGCTGTACCAGCCGTTCAACGAGATCGACCTGACCGAGAGCTACGGCGCGCCACCGCGAGCGAGCTACTTCAGCGACCTCGTCGACCAGCGTCAGACGGTCGAGGATTACGTCCACGACCACGCCGGCGAGATCGCAATCGCGCACTCGGTCAGCGAGCTCGACTCCTTGCTCGGACGCGGCATCCCGATCCTGATCCACGCCGTCGAAGGCGGGTTTCAGCTCGGCCGCGATCCGGCGGAGGTTCGCCGGAACGTGCAGGAGCTGGCCGGCCTCGGGGTCGCCTACGTCACGGTCGCGCACCTGTTCTTCCGCGACGTCGCGACCAACGCGCCGGCGCTCCCGTTCCTGCCGGACTGGCTCTACAACCTCGCGTTTCCTCAGGGCAAGCGGGAGGGGCTGACATCGCTCGGGCACGCGGTCATCGACGCGATGGTCGACGAGGGGATCCTCATCGACCTGACCCACATGCGCTCCCAGTCGATCAAGGACGTGCTCGCCCAGCTCGACGCCCGGGATCCGGGACGGGAGATCCCAGTGCTGGCGACGCACATGGCGTACCGGTTCGGCGGACTGCAGTACTCGTTCGACGACGAGACGATCAAGGCGGTCGCGGCCCGCGGCGGGGTGCTCGGCTGCATTCTGTGCGAGCACTTCATCACCAGCGGCCTGTCGGTCGCGAGCTCGCTCGAGGGCTCGCTCGAGGCGCTGTGCCGCCACATCGACAAGATCCACGAACTGACGGGGAGCTTCGACCACATCGGGATCGGCTCGGACCTCGACGGCTATATCAAGCCTGCGCTGCCCGGCCTCGAGGACATGAACGGGATGAAGGAGCTCCAGGCTCACCTCCGGGCGCGGTACGGCGACGCCGATGCCGAGAAGATCTCGGGCGGCAATGCGCTCCGGGTCCTGCGAGCGGAGTGGGGTCGTAAGCGAGTACGGCCGTAGCCCGTGTCGATCGGGGATCGCCTCCGCGCGCTGTCGCCCAACGGTGAGCTGAGGACGTTCCTCTGGGTGGCAGCCGGAGCCGTCGGGCTGGTTGCCTACATCTACGTCGTCGGCTGGATCGTCAACCTGGTGAGGCTGTCGGCGGCGAGGCTCCCGGCGTCGGCAGGGGTGGGCGCGCTCGGCAGCCGGCAACTGCTCGGGGACGGGTTGGGGTCGACGCTGTTGATGGCGGCGGTGTTCGCCGTGGCCTGCGCAATCGCCTACTTCAGCTCTCGGCGTCGATGGGACGTCCAAGGCCAGGATTGGCACGACATCGTCCGGAAGGGCGGCGTCGCCAATGCAGCGAATGCGGAGCATGTGGACGAGCAGCGCCGCCGCCGCGAAGGGCTTCGCGCGAGAAACAAGGCGGCGCAGGCCAGCGCGGTGGCGAAACGCTCGGAAGCGCTCCCGCTGGGTCTCGTCCACGGTGCGGCCGAGCGCGTTCGCACTCGCAACGAGCAGCGCGCGCAGCAGCTCCCCACCGAGAAGCCGAAGGAGCTCGAGTCCGCGCCACTTGGCGATTTCGCCGTGCGGATCGTCGCCGGCTTCAACATCATGGTGCTGTCCGCGCTGATCGCGCTGGGGGTGGCCCGGTTCGTAACCGGCATCCTGCCGATCGCGGGTTGGGTAGGGGGAGTAATCGGGGTGGGAGTGTTCTTCGGCGTCCGCTGGCTACTCACGCGGGTGAGCCCGCTCGTGTTCGACTCCCGGGTCCACGGGATCGTCTGGGGCGTGGTGGCGGTGGCGGCGGTGTTTGCCTCGGCGCCGCTCGGCGTGATCGTGCTCACCTCAGTAGGAGTGGCAACGCTCGGCCGGAGCCTCGCGCGGATCAAGCAGCCGCAGTCCGCGGGCCAGTTCGTTCGCTCTCCGCTGCCCTGGATCCTGCTCACGATCTGCCTGCTGCTCGGGCTGGCGTATTCCGCCACTCCACCGGTGGCGTTCTCGCGAGTCACCGTCACGACTCCCGGCGGAAGCCGGGTTGGGGGCTACATCGCGCGGACGAGCGCCGGCGTGTACCTCGCCAGCTGCACCGCGCTGGCGGACGCGACCTCGACGGATGAGACGTTGGACTTCGTGCCGGCGCGGAACGTCGAGAACGTTCAGTTCGGCGGCGGCACCGCGTACTTCGACTCCGGCCAGCGGCCGTCGATCGCGACGCTCGCGCTGCGCGCGCTCGGAGTGGGCGGGAGCACGCCGACCCTGTTCAGCGCCGCGCTCCGGGCAGCGCAGCCGACCTGCGGCGGCGGCGGTCCCCCGTTCCTGTCGACCGGATACGAGGACCCCGTGCTCGGGACCGGGGTGATCGCCGGGCCGGCACCTGCAGACGGCCGCGCCAACGAGGGCGAGGCTCCCGTGCAGGACACCGCGCCGGCGGCGGTGGCAGCGCTCGCTCGCCGCTATCAGCCGACCCTGCTCGTCACCGTCGCCGATCAGAACTGGCCCGTGTCGGTGGGTGCGATCCTGGCCGAGCGAGGATCGTCGAACCAGCCGGTGTGCCTGGTCCAGCACCGTTTGCCGCGTGAGGTGTGCCCGCCGGCGCCGTCGAGCCTCGCGCCCGGCTCCGGGGCGAGCTCCTCGGACTACCTCCAGCTCCCGGTAAGGCTCGCGCGCAACCAGAATCCGGGCGGGCAGTTCCAGGCGTTCCTCCGCGGCCAGTACATCGCGTCGGGCTCGCTCCATCACTGGCTTGCGAACCCCGGCGTGCTCGACCCCTGGCGCTCGGCGCAGATCTACTTCTATTACCGAGGACCTGTGAGCGTCACGGCGTTCCCGGCGAAGGCCCGCGATCCGGATGTTCCGTCAGGGCTGATCGCGCTCGAGTACTGGTTCTACTACCCGTTCAACTACTTCCCGCTGGTGACGAACGCGAGCCTGATGAACGGCGCGCCGATCGCCGGCGACGACGAGAACAACGATCTCCACCAGGGTGACTGGGAGCACGTCGACGTGCTGCTCGACCCTCGCACCCACGCGCCGCTTTGGCTGTACCTCGCGCGCCACAGCTACGAGGGCCAGTTCATTCCCTGGAACAGCCCGCAGATCCAGCTCGACCAGGGCCACCCGCTGCTTCAGGCCGCGTTCGGCGGTCACCCGACGTATCTCGCGGGGTGCGGCGCTCGCCCGCGGCCGGTCACCTACGACCTCACGAGCGACTGGCTGTCGTGCGGGAGTGGTCGGTTCGCGTTCCGGGCGGCCACGACACCGCTCGTCGACATGGCCGACCTGACCCGGACGCCGTGGGCGTGCTGGCCGGGCTATTTCGGCGAGGCCTCGACAAAGCTCGAGGTTCAGGCCGCCAACCAGCCAGAGAACGTGCTCGACTCGGCCAAGCACTTCGTGTTCGTCGCCGGTCCGCGAGCGCCGCTCCGGCAGGCGGAGAACGGTGGCGTGTGTTCTGGTGACCCCGCGGCCGCGGAGCGGACGGCGGGGGCACACGGCGACGGTCGCGCCGGCAATTCCGGTTAACCCCTCACTCGCCGCCCGACCCGCGGTGAATTCGGATTCACCCGGCTCTGGCACGGTTAAGTTCGCACTCGACGCGCGGGGAGCGCCGAGTGTCAAGTTAACCGGAATAGGGGTCGCGCGGACCGTCTCGGGGGATCGCCACACCCACCCTCCTTCAGGTGCCCGCCGTTTTCTTGCGCCGCGGCCCCAGGATCGACTCGAGAGTCCGCGTGTTGACGACGTTCGGCGCGGTCGCCCATCCGCGGCGGGCGGTCGCCACCGCGAGCGTCATGTTCTCGAGGCCGGCGGGCGAGTGCGCGTCGGTCGAGCACACGATCTCGACGCCGGCGCGGAGCGCGTCGCGGACGTGGCTTCCGCTCAGGTCGAGACGCAAGGGCAGGCCGTTGACCTCGACCGCGACCCCCTCCTCGAGCGCGACCTCGAAGATCCGCTCGAGGTCGACCGCGTTCTCCGGGCGGCGGTTGATGTACCGGCCCGTCGGATGGCTGAGGCAACGGACGTACGGGTTGCGCAGCGCCGCCTCGACACGCCGGGTCATCTCCGGCGCCGGCATTCGCTGGCCGCCGTGAACGCTCGCCTGGACCCAGTCGAGCTCGGCGAGCGCGTCGTCGGGGAGGTCGAGACGCCCGTCGGGGAGGATGTCGCACTCGATCCCGCGGAGGATCCGGAACGGCGCGAGCGCCTCGTTCGCGGCGGCGATCTCCGCTGCCTGGCGGCGGAGGTCGTCGGGGGTCAGGCCCCGCACGGCGCCGACCGCGGGCGTGTGATCGCAGATCGCGAGGTAGTCGTAGCCGCGACCGCGAGCCGCCCGCCCCATCTCCTCGACGGTCGCCCTCCCGTCCGACCACGTGGTGTGGCAGTGCAGGTCGCCGCGGATGTCGTCGACCTCGACCAGCGGCGGCGGCTGCCCGCGGAACGGGTCCTCGCGGAGCTCCGGTGGACACCACGGGATGTCCAGCGCCGCGTACACCGCGTACTCATCGGGAGCGTCCGGGAGCGGCTCGAGCGCCTCGACGTACCGGGGCGAACCGGTGGCGCGCACGAGCGCGGTCCCGAATCGGTCCGGCTCGGCGGCGACAAGCTCGATCGGCACGCCCTCGACGGTGACCCCGACCGCGCGCCGCTCCTCTCGCTCGACGAGCGCGACGATCTGGGGGAGACGGGCGAAGCGATCGAGCACCGGCTCGGGATTGCCCACCGGGGTCACGACCGCCAGCCACTCGCACGAGTCGCACCACCGCCGGACGTCGCCCGCCGGCTCGCCGCCGACCGCGTCGGCGACCGCTCCGACGAGCTCGCGGGCGCGGTTCAGAAGCAGCCCCTGCCGCGGTCGCGGCCCGTCCTCGCGCGCCAGCGCCTCGAGCAGCTGGGCCTCTGTCTTGGCGCCGATCCCGGGCACGTCGCGCAGGCGCCCCGCGGCCGCGGCCTCGCGGAGCTCGTCGGCGGTGCGCACGCCAAGCGACCTGGCCAGCTGGACCGAGCGCTTGGCGCTGAGGCCGAGATAGCGGCCGAGCCCGACGAGATCGGGCGACAGCTCGCGCTCGAGCTCGCTCAGCTCGGCGATCTGGCCGGTCTGCAAGAGCTCACGGAGTCGCGCCTCGATCCCCGGGCCGATGCCGCGGAGCTCCCGGACTCGGTTTCGCTCGACGAGGTCGGCGACCGGGACCGCAGCGGCGCGGATCGTCTCGGCGGCCCGTCGGTACGCGCGGGCCGTGTACGGGTTGGCCTCGACGAGCTCGAGCATCATCGCGAACGTCTCGAGGCGGTCGGCGATCTCAGCGTTGTCCACGGGGCAGTAGTTTCCCGACCGTGAGCAAGGTCCTCGTCACCGGGTCGGCGGATGGCCTCGGCCAGATCGCCGCTCAGCAACTCGTCGCCGGCGGCCACGAGGTCGTCCTGCACGCGCGTGATCGCCGGCGGGCGGAGTACGCCTTGACGGAGACGCCGGGCGCGGCCGATGCGCTCGTGGGCGACCTGGCAAGCATCGGCCAGACGCACGCATTGGCGGAGGCGGCCAACGCGTCCGGACGGTTTGACGCCGTCATCCACAACGCCGGCGTCGGATACCGTGGGCCGCGGATCGAGACCGGCGACGGACTCGAGCACGTATTCGCGATCAACGTCCTCGCGCCGTACCTGCTGACCGCCCTGATGACACCACCGGACCGGCTCGTGTACCTGACCTCGGGCATGCACCGCGGCGGCGACCCCGACCTATCCGATCTGCAGTGGCGGCGCCGGCGGTGGAACGGCGGCCAGGCGTACTCGGATTCGAAGCTGTTCGACGTGGTGCTCGCGTTCGCGGTCGCCCGTCGCTGGCCGGGCGTCCTGTCAAACGCGGTCGAGCCGGGGTGGGTGGCGACCAAGATGGGCGGCCCGGGAGCTCCGGACGATCTCGCCCTCGGCGCCGACACGCAGGTGTGGCTCGCGACCAGCGACGATCCCGACGCCACGGTGAGCGGTCGCTGCTTCTACCACCGCCGAGCCCGCGCCACCCATCCGGCGGCGTCCAACCCCGAGGTGCAGGACGGCCTGCTCGAGGAGTGCGAGGAGCTGACCGGGGTCGCATTCCCGGCAGGCTGATCAGGCCGCGTTCACTGCAGGCTGATCAGGCCGCGTTCACGGCAGGCTGATCAGGCCGCGTCCCGGCAGGCTGATCACGCCGCGTGGGCATGGGCTTCCGCGCCGGCCGCGGCGAACGGCTCGGCCGCCGTCCCGTCGAGGTGGCGGCGTCCGAGGAAGGCGACCAGGACGGTGACCGCGCCGGCGGCGCCGACGAACGCGAACGCCGCGGTGGCGCCCGAGCCCTGCACGAGCCCGCCGCCGACCGCCGCCCCGAGGGCCTCGCCGGTATAAGCCGCCGTCAGCGCCCACGAGAAAGCCTCGGTGACAGTTCCGGCCGGCGCGAACCTGTCGACCATCGCGTAGATGCTGGCGGCGGTTGGCGCGATCGTGGCGCCGGCGAGCAGGATCACCGCGCCGAGCGCGAGCACGTTCCCGGTAGCGAAGATCAGCGCCCCGTGGGCGACGGCGAGCGCCGTGATGAGGATGATCAGACCGCTCGAGCGCCGCGCGCCTCCGCCGACCCGGGTCGCCACGATCCCGCCGAACAACGAGCCGAGGCCCCAGATGCCGAGGATGGGCCCGGCGGCGGCGGTGCTGCCGAGTGCCTTCGCGGCGGCGGTGATCCCGACCTCGGTGGCGCCGAACACCGCGCCGCAACCGAGCTCCATCAGCGCCAGGACCAGGATCGCCGGCGAGCCGAGCGAGCCGCCGCGACGGCGTGGCGCGCTCGTGTCCGGTCGCCAGGCGCGCGAAGCGGGCTGCCCGGCGAACACCAGCGTGGCGATGAGCATGAGCAGGCCCGCGGACGCGAGCGCCGCGCCTGTCGACCACACGGCTCCCACTCCGAGCGCGAGCGGTGGACCGAGCACGAACGTGATCTCGAGCGCCGTCGACTCGAACGCGAACAGCGCCGGCAGCCGGTCCGGTTCGCTGACGATCGCGGGGAGCAGCGTCCGCATGCACGCCCCGAGCGGCGGGGTTGTCATCCCGGCGCCGACCGCGAGCGCGACTTGCACCGCGGCGGGCGCGCCAACCGGCAGCATGCCGGTGATCACGAGCGCGAGTGCGGCTAGCGTTGCGCCGGACAGCAGCACCCTGGTCTGCCCGCACCGATCGACGAGCCGACCGAGCACGGGTGCCGAGACCGCGCCGGAGATCGCGTAGGCGCCGCTCACCACTCCGGCCACGGCGAACGAACCGGTCAGCTGCTGAGCGTGAACGAGTAGCGCGATGCTGAACATCGCGAGCGGGAGCCGGGCGGCGATCGAGCTTGCGATCAGCGCGCGTCCGGATGCCGAGAGAATTGGAGGTGTGGAGTGGGCGGTCGTCATCGTGCGGCCAATCTAGGCCGCAAGCGGCTCACCCGTAAGAGCCAATTCCGTGCGCATTTAGTGAGCCGCTTTCGACCGGCGATTCACAGCAGGTCGGCGACGGCCTCGATCCCGCGCCCGATCGCGGCTTCGGTGAGGTTCCCGAACCCGAGCACGATCTGCGGCGGCCCGGAGCTCGGGCCGGGCCGGTACTCGCTCATCCCATACAGGCCGATAGACCGCGCTCGGGCCGCCTCCACGACCGCCGCCTCGTCGGCGTCCGGCCGGAGGCTCGCGACGGCGTGGAATCCCGCCGCCAGCCCGTGAAGCGCGACGTGGGGGGCGTGCTCGGCGAGCGTCGCCACCAGCCGGTCGCGTCGCCTGCCGTACACCTCGCGCATGCGACGCAGGTGACGGTCGTAGCGACCCGATTCGATCAGCCTCGCCAGCGCCAGCTGCTCGAGCGTGGGCGACCCGCGGTCGCTGAGGCGCTTGTCCTCCGTCGCCGCATCGAGCAGCCGACGTGGGCACACGACCCATCCGAGCCGGAGCGCCGGCGCGAGCGACTTGCTGACCGTGCCGATGAGCGCCACCCGATCGGGCGCCAGCCCCTGGAGCGCACCCACCGGGTCGCGGTCGTAGCGGAACTCGGCGTCGTAATCGTCCTCGATGATCGTGCCGTCGCACTGCTGCGCCCAGGCGACGAGCGCCTGCCGGCGCTCCGGGGCGAGCGCGGTGCCCGTCGGGAACTGGTGGGTGGGCGTGAGGATCACGGCGCGAACGTCCGTCGCGGCGAGGGCGTCGACGTCGATGCCCCGCTCGTCGATCGGGACCGGAACCGCCTCGATCCCCAGGCGCGAGCAGATCTCGAGGTAGTCGTCGTCCCCGGGGTCCTCGATCGCCACCCGCCGCACTCCGTCGCCGGCGAGCGGGCGAAGCGCGAGGTTGATGCCCTGGCCGAAGCCGCCGCAGATCACGATCTGGTCCGCGTCGGCGACCGTGCCGCGCACCCGCCGGAGGTAGCCGGCCAGCACGTGGCGAAGCGTCTCGGTGCCACGAGGATCGCCGTAGCCGAGCTCGGCGGGGGTGGCGGAGCGGCAACTGTCGCGCATCGCGCGTGCCCAATCGGCGCGCGGGAAGCTCGTCAGATCGGGGACGCCAGGACAGAAGTCCACCGCGAGACGCTGCTCCGGCACCGGGCCGGTCGGCACCGGCCCGGTCGGCACCGGCGCCGGTGTGGGCGCCCCGGGCGCGGGCGTCGCGTGCGCACCCGGGGCCGAGAACGCACCCGGGGCCGCGAGGGCACCCGCCGGCGACAGCGCGCCCGCCGCGACCCGCGTCGCCGAACCCGTGCGCGACGTGAGAAAGCCCTCGGCCTGGAGCTGGCTGTAGCACTCGAGCACCAGCCCGCGCGAGATCCCGAGCTCGGCGGCCAGCGCTCGCGAGGACGGGAGTCGTTCGCCGGCGGCCAGCCGGCCGGAGCGGATCGCTTCCCGCAGCTCGCGCTCGAGCTGCACCCGAAGGGGCTCGGGGCGCGATCGGTCCAGCGCGAGCAACAGCTCCGGCCCCAAACCGGCCCACTCGATCGGCATCGGATCGGATCGTACGCCTGGACCGGTTCGTCTCCGGGGGCCGGTCGCATATGCTCGCGCAATGGCCGAACCCCGCTGGGCGACGTTCGACTGCTACGGGACGCTCGTCGACTGGAACGCCGGCATCCGCGCCGAGCTCGCGCGGCTCCTCGGCCCATCGAACGCCGACGAGCTGCTATCGCGCTACCACGCGGTCGAGCCGCGCGTTCAAAGTGAGCACCCGACCTGGAGCTATCGCGAAGTCATGGCGGCGGTTCTCGCCGAACTCGCGTCCGAGGCCGGGGTGGAGCTCCCGGCCGGCGAGCGCGACGCGCTTGGCCGATCCCTGCCGGGATGGCCGGTGTTCGCCGAGGTGCCGGGCGCGCTGGCCGAGGCGCACGATCGAGGGTGGAGGCTGGTGGCGCTGTCCAACACCGACCGTGACCTGCTCGAGGCTTCGATGCGGAAGATCGGCGTGCCGTTCGACGGCGCGATTGTGGCTTCGGAGATCGGGTCGTACAAGCCCGCGCCCGGCCACTGGCAGGCGTTCCAGGAGTCGACCGGCGCCGATCCCGCGCGGCACGTCCACGTGGCGCAGAGTCACTTCCACGACATCGTGCCCGCGGATGCGCTCGGCATCCGCACGGTATGGATCAACCGTCTCGGCGAGCGGGGCGAGCCGGCGCCGACGCGAGAGCTGCCCGACCTCCGGGGCCTCGCCGACGTCATCGATGAGCTAGTCCCCGGATGAGAGCGATCCGGGTCCTCGCGGTCGCGTGCGCCGGGTGTCTCGTCGCCACGGCGTCCGCCGAAGCCCGGGCTCCTGCCGTCCGTCCCGCGCCCGTGCCGGCTGGCGGCCGACCTGTCGACACGTCTCATCCGAGCCGGGTCGTCGGGAGGGGCACCCGGGCCAGTTGCACATCGGCCGCGGTCGTGGCCGCCGTGCGCGCCGGCGGGGTCATCCGGTTCGCGTGCGGGCCGAAGCCGGTGACGATCAGGATGAACGCCACCGCCAAGGTCGTGAACACCAGCCGCGAGGTGGTCCTCGACGGAGGGGGACTTGTCACCCTGAGCGGCGAGGGGCGGCGCCGGATCCTCTACATGGACACTTGCGATCCGGCGCAGAAATGGACGACGTCGCATTGTCAGGATCAGGCCACGCCGCGGCTCGTGGTGCAGAACATCACCTTCCGCGACGGGAACTCGACCGGCGCGGACTTCGACGGTGGCGGAGGCGGGGCGATCTTCGACCGCGGCGGGCGCCTGCGCATCGTCGACTCGGTGTTCACTTCAAATCGCTGCGAGCACTACGGACCGGACATCGGCGGGGCGGCCGTCCGAGCGCTGTCGCAGTACCAAGGCCTTCCGGTGTACGTCGTGGGCAGCCGGTTCACCGGCAACGCATGCAGCAACGGCGCCGCACTCAGCAGCATCGGCGTATCGTGGACGGTGCTGAACTCCCGCTTCACCGGCAACCGGGCGATCGGGAACGGGGCGAACCCGGCGAACCACGGCACGGCGGGCGGCGGGAGCGGCGGCGCGATCTACAACGACGGCGACCGGATGACGCTGTTGGTCGCCGGCAGCGCGTTCACAGACAACCACGCCAACGAGGGCGGCGGCGCGATCTTCTTCGTCAGCGACGACCGGACCGGCACGATGGAGATCCGCGACAGCACACTCGAGGACAACTCGAACGACCGGTTCCACACGGCGGGCCTACCCGGGATCTTCTTCCTCGGGGCGCGGCCGCCGACGATCACGGGCTCGACCCTGCGTTGAGGCGGTAATTGCACGAGTCCCGGGGGTTAGTGCTCGCCGTCGAGTGGGTATTTGCTGAACCCCGGGGATGCCCGGGCCCGAGGTAACACGATGACTTGGTTCCCTGACGATGTCGGCGCGGCCACCGAAGCGTATGCCGCCTATGTGAATGCGCCGCGCGGAGCTCTCGACCCCGAGGAACAGCAGCTGTTCGACCAGGATCTCGTACGCGCACGCGCGGCGATGGAGCGGGCCTGGCTCGAGGCCAAGCCGGTCCGCGAGCCGAGCTAGCCGAAACCGTTTGACCCGGTTCGCGGCGGTCTGCTTGAATCGTCCCAGGGCGTAGGGGGCGCCGAAGAACCGGAGGTTGGGATGAGCCGTGAAGACGGTAAGCGGTCTGTGCGCGCATTGGGGCGCCGCGGGCGACGCGTCAGCGCGTCATTGAAGGTGTTGGTGCCGACTGTTGCCGCACTCGGTGTCGGAGCCGCCGTTGCCGTTGGGGCGGTCGGCGGCACTGGCAACACCATCACAGGGTGCATCTGGACGAACCAAGCGTAGCGAAACACCCGGCCGTCGGAAGCGTGCGCATATACGACCCCGTCGATCAGCGGAGACCAGCCGTGCGACCCGACAAACGAGACGCAGACCACCTGGAACCAGCAAGGTCCGCAGGGAGTGACCGGACCGACCGGACCGACCGGCCCGCAGGGCATTCCGGGATCCCCGGGGGCGACCGGTGCCACCGGGCCGGCGGGGACGTCCGGCTCCGTCTCCTCGGGTGGCGGAAGCACCGACATCCTCATGTACCTCGCTCCCCCGAGCGACCTGGGCAAGCTCAATTCGGCGCCGCTCGGCGAGGCGACCAATCCGACGAATGCGAACACGACCAAGGCGTTCGAGCTGACGTCCTTCTCGCTCGGCGCGATGAACACGGTCAGCATCGGCAGCGCCTCGGCGGGTGCCGGCGCCGGCAAGGTCAGCTTCCAGAGCTTCCAGTTCGTCAAGCCGCTCGACAAGTACAGCGCGCAGCTGTTCCAGGACCTCTCCTCAGGGACGCACCTGGCCTCGGTTGAGATCGTGGTTCGCAAGCCGGGGCCGACCGGGATGGCGAACCCCATCGTCCAGTACGTGCTGAAGACGGTCTTCATCACGAGCATCCACTGGGACGGGGCGTCGAGCCACGCCACCGAGACGGTTCAGGGCGAGTTCGGCGCGATCCAGTTCGTCCTCTACGGACAGACCAAGGGCGGACAGTCGACGGTGAGCTCGCAGGGCGGCTGGAGCCAGGTGACCAACCAACCGGTAACGATCCCCGGGATCGGGACGATTCGCGACACCCGTAAGCACAAGCGCAAGTAGCCCGCGCGAAGGGCGCGCGGTCACCGCCACGTGGGAAGGGCGCGCGGCGCCACGGCCGCGCGCCCCTCAGCGCACCGTGGTGTCCAATTCAAGTTGGAGCGGCGAGGGCTCGAGCGGGTCGTCGGTCGACCGCGGCCGGCCGCGCTTGGCCCAGTGCGCGCGAACCTCGTGAGCGCGGCAGCTTCGGTAACTGATCCGCTTGTCGAGCGGTTGGAACGCCAGGCCGCCAGGCGCGTTGTCGGTCACGAGTGCGTGGAAGCGCCGGCCGAGCCGATCGACCTCGACGATGTCCCCGGTCTGGATTCCTTCGAGCCGCATCCCGGCCAAGCTTACGAACGCCCGGGGACGTCCGGACCCTGCCCTAGCTTGCCGGACGTGACCAGCCTGACTTCCGACCGGCGCAGCGGTGCGATCGTGTTCAACGAGGTCGCGGCCGAATACGACCGCCACCGTCCGGCGTATCCCGACGAGCTGATCGACCACGCATGCGAGGTGGCGGGAATCGAACGCGGCGACGCCGTGCTCGAGATCGGGTGCGGCACCGGGCAGCTGACGCGCAGCCTCGTCGACCGGGGCCTTCGCGTCGTGGCCGTCGAGCCCGGGCGGCGTCTGGCAGAGCTGGCCGAACGCAATCTGGGCGGCACCGGCTGGGCGGAGTTCGTGAACGCCCGGTTCGAGGACGCGCAGCTATCCCGCGGGCGGTTCCGGGCGGTGTTCTCGGCGGCCGCATTCCACTGGGCCGATCCCGACGTGAGCTGGGAAAAGGCGGCTAACGTGCTCACGCCCGGTGGAACCCTCGCATTGATCCAGCACTGCGGCCGCCAGGAGGAGGCGGGGCTCGACGACCAGGCCACGCTGCTGGCGGCGATCGGGAGGATCGCGCCCGATCTGGCCGCAGGCTGGCCCACCTACCGTGATCTCAACGCCATCCTCGAGGGGGCGGAGCAGCGGCGCAAGAACGTGTCCGAGGTGTGGGAGTGGGTCGGGAGCCAGGACGTTGCCCGCGCCTACGCCGAGCGGCTGTTCGGCGATGCGCAGATCGCCTGCTTGCCGGAGGTAGCGGAGCACACCGCCGAGGAGCTCAACGACCTCCTTCGAACAGCCTCGTGTTACCACCGGCTCTCGCCTGACCAGCAGCACGCGCTCGAATCCGAACACCTCGCTCTCTACGAGCGGCTGGGGCGCCGCATCCGCTCGAGCATGGTCGCCGTCCTCGTCACCGCGCGCAGGTCGGGCCCGCCGGGTTAGCGGCGAGCCCAACCACGTGGGCGCGGTGTTCGTTCAGGCAGCGACGGGCTGCCGGAAGTAATGCCCCTGCTCGAGGTCGGCGATCAGGCCGACGTGCGTCGGTGTCCATCCCATGCGCTCCTGGGTGAGCGCGCTCGACGCCGGGGCGTCCAGTGACCAGAACATGGCCATCCAGCCGAAGTGCTCCTGTGCGTCTTCCGGCGAGAACGAGGTCACCGGCACGCCGAGATGCCGGCCGATCACCTCGGCGATCTCCCGGCTCGGCACGCCCTCGTCGGCCACGGCGTGAAGCACGGATCCCGCCGGCGCCTTCTCCAGCGCGAGGCGGTAGAGGTGCGCGGTGTCGAGACGGTGCACAGCCGGCCACCGGTTGGACCCATCGCCGATGTAGCCGGAGATGCCCTTTTCGCGGGCGAGGTTGATCAGGTACGGGACGAAGCCGTGATCGCCCTCGCCGTGGACCGAGGCCGCGGGCCGGACGATAACCGAGCGGACCCCGCGATCGGCGAGCCCGCGCGCTGCGAGCGAGGTGGCGAACCGTGGATGAACGGCGGCGCCGGGATCGGGCCAGTCCTCCTCGGTCACCACCGCTCCCGCCCTGATGAGCGCGGTCCCCGAGGTGACAACCAGCGGTCGCCCGGAGCCCTCGAGCACGGCGCCCATCGTCTCGACCGCGCGCAGATCGGCCTGGGCCGCATTCTCCATCTGCGAGAAGTCGTGGATGTACGCGGTATGAATCACGCCGTCCGCCGCGGCGGCGCCGCTGCGCAGGCTGTCGAGATCCTCGAGGGAGCCGGGGTGAACCTCGGTGCCGGCCTCGGACAGAGCAGCGGCGGCCTCATCGGAGCGTGCCAGGCCAACGACTTGGTGCCCTGCGTCGGTGAGCTCACGGACGGTGGCGGACCCGATGAAGCCGGTCGCGCCGGTAACGAAAACGCGCATGAGAAATCCTCCGTATCGAAGATGATCGGTTTCGGCGACTCGAGCCGATCGGATGCCGCGCGCATGTCCCGCGGAGATGGCCGACGCGCGGGGGACCCGATGTCAGTCGCTGTCATCACTCTAACACAACGATGGCAGTCGCTGACATCACCTACCATGAGGGCATGGTGAGATGGGAACCGGACAGTCGCGGCAGGCTCGCGCAGGCCGCGATGGCGCTGTTCGCCGAGCGCGGGTTCGACAATACGACGGTGGCCGACATCGCCGAGCGGGCCGGCGTGACCGAGCGAACCTTCTTCCGGCACTTCGCCGACAAGCGCGAGGTTCTGTTCGAGGGAGCGAGCGCGGTTCAGGAGTTGCTCGTGACGAAGGTTGCCGGCGCTCCGGAGTCGGCGGGACCGCTCGATGCGGTCGCCGCCGGCCTCTACGCGCTCGCCGAGCTGTTCCAGGAGCGCCGCGATTTCTCGCGCCAGCGCCGGGCCATCATCGACGCGACTCCTGAGCTTCGGGAACGCGAGCTGATCAAGCTTGCCGCATGGGCGACGTCGCTCGCCGAGGTGCTGCGCGGGCGTGGCGTCCCGGATCCCGCAGCCGCGCTGGCGGCCGAGACCGGCGTCGCCGTGTTCAGGATCGCGTGGGAGCGGTGGACCGAAGATGACAACGACAGTGACTTCCGCCAGCTCATCCAAGAGTCACTCGGCGAGCTGAAAGCCGTCACCACCGCGACCTGAGCGACCACGAGGTTTCGGCGACCACGAGGCTTCGCCGCGCTCGCGAATCTCCCTATCCCACGATCGCGGCGAGGATGTGTGGCGCCACATACACCTCCCAAGCCGCGGCCAGGACCAGCGTCGGAACCGCGAGCGACACGGTGACGATCGTCGCGGCCAGCAGGCGCTCCCACTCGCCGCGCCGGCTGGCCACGATCCATGCCGCCAGAGGAAGGAACAGCGCGACCAGCTCCGGCAGAGCGTGAGGGAGCAGGCCGAGGAGCAGCAGCGCGGGGGAGGCGTGGAGCGCGGCCGCGTCGTGGGCGGCGGCGGTCCCGATTGTGTACGCCTGGAGACTCAGCGAGAACCCGGTGGCGCACACCACGAACGCCATCGCGACCGGCTGACCGCGCTCGTGGATCACGCGGACTACGCCGGTGTGGCGCGGGGCCTGCAGAGGTAGCGAGCTGCCGGCCATGAAGCCGGCGACGCACGCCATCGCGTGCAGCGCCAGCACGAGCAGGTTGTCGCGGAGGATCTGGATCACGTCGCCGAGATCGCCGACCGCGAACGGAGGCTGGCCGAGCCCGGCCGATGCCGCTGAGCCGGGAGTGATCAGCGCGATCGTCAGTACGGCCGCGAGCAACACGCCGGCCGCGGCGACCGCGCCGATCAGCCACCTCCGCAGAACCGGCCACGGGCGATCGCGCCAGGCGGCCAGCGTCGCTCGGGTGCACCGCACCCCGTGCACCAACGCGTATGCAGACGCCTCCACCGATCGCTCATCGGCGCCCGCGCTCGATCAATTGAGCGTGCACCCGGTGAGCCGGTCATTCGGCTGTCCACCCGCGCGCCTCAGGGATAACGTGGCGGCCGTGAAGAGGCAAGCGTCAGGGCCGCTGCGCTCCGATTCGCTCGAGTCGTACCTCCGCGAGACGCGCGTGCTCGGCGTCGTGGCCGTCCTCGGACTCGTCGGAGGAGCGGTGTTCGACTTCCTCGAGCCGAGCTTCTGGGACCACCACGCGCTCCTCGCCGGCCTCACCTCGAGCTTGATCGTCGTGATGCTCACCGTCGCGGTGGTGAACGAGGCGATCGAGCGCCGGCAACGACAGCGCTGGACCGTGCTCGCGCACTACGTGATGCTCCAACTGGTTGGAAGCGCCCGGCAAGTCTGGGTCGCGATCGCCGAGGTGGCCGGTCTGATCCCACCCGGATCGCACGACACCGTTCGCATGGGCAACCTCGTCTTCCCACGATAGGCAGTCGACGCCGGCGCCCAGACAGTCCGCGACACCCCCCGCTTCGACGCCGCGGTCGAGGAGGTGCTGGCGAACGCCGAACGGCGCGTTCAGCTACGCGACGCCGTGGCTCGCCTAGCGCAGCACAACGACGACATGCTCGTGCGGAGTTGAAACCGAGTGGCCTCACCACTCCACGCTGCGGATGAATACCGACGACTTGACCCAGCGGCGGAGGAATGCTTTACGAGCAACTCACTTCTCGAAGCAGGAGACGGACATGTCCGCAAACGACCCGGCCAATCACGAGCAGACGCAGCGTGGGACCTTCGCCGCGGGTGAGGCGAACCCGGATACGTACCCAGAGGACCTCGAGGTCGGGACCTTCGCCGAAGGCGAGGCGGATGCCGAGGCATATCCCGAGGAGGATCAGGTCGGATCGTTCGCCGAAGGCCAAGCCAAGCCTGGCGAATACGCCGGCGAAGACTATGAGGGGACGTTTGCCGAAGGCTCCGGTCCGAAGGATTGACGGCCGCGTGATCCGCCGGGTCGTCTACGCGCGCGCACGGCCATCCGAGCGTTCTACTGAGCCGGATGCGCGCGCCGCACGGATTCGGCGCGAGCACCGCCGGCGTACGTTCGACCAATGACCACGATCGCCACCACCGATATCACCCCTCCGGTGGGTCTCGTCCCCACCAAGCCCTTCTCCCAGCTGTCGAGCGCCGACGTCCCCTATGCCGGCGGCAAGGGAGCAAATCTCGGACAGTTGACCCGAGCCGGCCTGCCGGTGCCGCCAGGATTCGTCGTCGGCGCCCCTGCCTACGCAGCCTTCCGACACCAGACCGGGCTTGCGCAGCGGCTCGACGCGGTGCTGGCGAAGCTCGACGTGGAGGACACTGCGGCCTTGCAGGACGCGGCGGACGAGGCACGCCGCGCGGTACAAGAGAGCGACATGCCGCCGTGGTTGGCCGACGCGATCGGCGCCGCGTACGACCGCCTCGCCGAAAACGACGACGACGTTCCCGTGGCGGTTCGCTCGTCGGCGACCGCCGAGGACACTGCCTCGGCGTCGTTCGCCGGAATGAACGAGACGTTCCTGAACGTGCAGGGCAAGGACGCCGTGATCGATGCGGTCAGGCGCTGCTGGCAGTCGCTGTTCGGAGCGCGAACGATCTATTACCGCGGCCAGCGCGGGTTCAGCCAGAGCGACATGGACATAGCAGTCGTAATCCAGCGCCAGATCCCGTCCACGCGCGCGGGGGTGATGTTCACGATCGATCCCGCGACCGGGGAGCGCGACCACCTGGTGATCGAGGGATCGTTCGGGCTCGGCGAATCGGTGGTCTCGGGTCAGGTTTCGCCCGATCGCTATGTAGTCCAGAAGTCGGCGATGTCCATCCTCGTTAGGTCGGTCCGCGCCAAGGAGCTGACGATCGAGGTGGCAAGCGACGGAGGCACCACCACGCGGGTGCTGAGCGATCGGGAAAGTCGTCGCCCGGTGCTGGACGACGAGGAGGTGTTGCGCCTCGCGGAGCTCGGCGTGGCGATCGAGCGCGAGTACGGCTCGGCGCAGGACACAGAATGGGCATTCGATCCCGAGGGTCGCATCTGGATGCTCCAGAGCCGTCCGATCACCACGATCGGCGCTCCGGAAGCGGTCACCACGGCGGGGGATCAGCCAGAGAGCGAAGCGGGAACGGTGCTCGTTCGGGGGCTGGGAGCAGCGCCGGGTCGTGCCAGTGGCGCGGCCCGGCTGCTGGACTCGCTGGCCGACGCCGGAAAGCTCGACCCCAGCGACGTGCTGGTGACGCATATGACCTCGCCTGACTGGGTGCCGCTCATGCGCAAGGCGGCGGCAATCGTCACCGACTCCGGCGGGATGACCTGCCACGCCGCGATCGTGTCGCGCGAGCTCGGGATCCCCTGCGTCGTCGGCACCAGCGACGCTACCAAGCGGCTGCGCGACGGCGAGCTCGTGACGGTCGACGCGACCCACGGTGTGATCACCGAGGGAGTCGCACAGGCCGCCGGCTCCGCTCCGGGATCCGAGGCAACGTCGCCAAACGGCCGCGTGGCGATCGCGCAACGAGTCGTCACCGGCACGCGCCTGCTTGTGAACCTGTCCGAGCCTTCGCAGGTCGATCGCGCGGCTGCGCTCGACGTGGACGGGGTCGGGTTGGTGAGGGCCGAGCTGATGCTGCTCGAAGCGCTCGACGGCACGCATCCGCGCAAGCTGCTCGCCGACGGGCGGGGCGAGGAGTTCGTGACCAAGCTCGCCGACGCGCTGACGACATTCGCCGCCGGTTTCGCTCCGCGACCGGTGACCTACCGGACCACCGACTTCCGCACCAACGAGTTCCGCGGTCTGAAGGGCGGCGAGGAGTTCGAGCCCGAGGAGGCCAATCCGATGATCGGGTTCCGCGGCGCGCTGCGCTACGTCGAGGAGCCCGACGTGTTCCAGCTCGAGCTCGAGGCGATCGGCCGCGTGTGGGACGCCGGGCACACCAACTTCCATCTGATGCTTCCGTTTGTTCGCACGACCCGAGAGCTCAAGCAATGCCGGGATCTCGTGGCCGCCGCCGGACTGCTCGACCGTCCCGGCTTCGAGCTGTGGGTGATGGCCGAGGTGCCCTCGGTGCTGTTCAACCTCGAGCAGTACGCCGGCCTCGGGATCGCCGGCATCTCGGTCGGCTCGAACGACCTCACGCAGCTGCTGCTCGGCGCCGACCGCGACGGCGAGCGACTGTCGAACACTTTCGACGAGCGTGACCCGGCGGTCACCGAGTACCTGAGCGAGCTGATCCCGCGGGCGCGGGCGGCCGGGCTGCAGACATCGATCTGTGGTCAGGCGCCGTCGGTTCACCCCGAGTACGCCGAGCTGCTGGTGCGCGCCGGGATCGACGCGATCTCGGTGTCCCCGGATGCCGTGGACCGCACACGCCGCCTGATCGCGGCGGCCGAGCAGCGTGTGCTGCTCGAGGCGGCTCGGCCTTAACCCCCCCGACACCAACTGGAGACGACCCGATGGCCGATTCGCTGAGAACGATCGATGAGCTCGACGTGGAGGGCCGGCGGGTCCTGTTACGCGCCGATTTCAACGTGCCGCTGCACCGGCCAACGACCGGTGGGCCGATCGAGGTGGCGGACGACACCCGCATCCGCGCCGCGCTCGAGACGATCGCCGCGCTCCGCTCCCGCGGCGCGCGGCTCGTGCTCGTCTCGCACCTGGGCCGGCCCAAGGGCCCGGACCCGGCGCTGTCGATGCGCCCTGTGGCCGATCGGCTCGCCGAGCTGACCGGCGCGCCGGTCACCCTCGCTCCGGCTGTCACCGGCCCGGAGGTCCGCGAGCTCACCGAGCGGCTCGCCCCGGGCGAGATGCTGATGCTCGAAAACATCCGCTACGAGCCGGGGGAGACCCGCAACGACCCCGAGCTCGTCTCGGCTCTTGCCGAGCTCGCCGACGTGTATGTGAACGACGCGTTCGGCACCGCGCACCGCGCCCATGCGAGCACCGAGGGCATCGCCCACCGCCTGCCGAGCGCCGCCGGAAGACTGATGGAGCGCGAGGTTCGCGCGCTCCAGGAGATCGTCGAGCGCCCAGATCAGCCGCTTGTTGCGGTTCTCGGCGGTGCCAAGGTCAGCGATAAGATCGGCGTGGTCGAGCGATTCCTAGAGCTCGCCGACGTGCTGTGCATCGGTGGCGCGATGTGTTTCCCGTTCCTCGCCGCCCAGGGCCACACCGTCGGCGCATCGCTGTGCCCCGAGGACGACGTCACGTCGGCGCGGCGTGCGCTGACGGCCGCCGCCCTATCGTCCTGCCGGCTCGAGCTTCCGATCGACCTGGCGCTCGCTCCTGCCGGACTGGACGGCCCTCCGCAAACGGTCGACGGCGTCGACGTTCCCAACGGCTGGAGCGGGCTCGACATCGGACCGAGGACGAGCGCCCGCTACGCGCAAGAAATCGCTGCTGCCGGCACTGTGTTCTGGAACGGCCCGATGGGCCGCTTCGAGCTCGAGCCGTTCGCGGCCGGAACCCGGACGATCGCCGAGGCGGTCGCATCTACGCCCGCCCGGACCGTCGTCGGAGGCGGCGAGACGGTCGAGGCGATGCGCAAGTTCGGCCTCCAGGATCGGGTGACCCACCTGTCGACCGGTGGTGGGGCGACACTGGAATTCCTCGAGGGTCGAGAGCTCCCCGGCGTCCATGCGCTCATGACGACCGTCGCGAGCGCACGATGACGCCGGCTTCCGGCCCGGAGCCGGCCGACACCACCTGCGCCTGCCTGATCGTGCTCGACGGCTGGGGAATCGCGCCCTCCGACCCGGGCAACGCGATCGGCCAGGCCCACAAGCCGAACTTCGATCGGCTGTGGGCCGAGTATCCACACACGGCGCTTGAGGCCAGCGGCCCGGACGTCGGGTTGCCCGAGGGCCAGATGGGCAATTCGGAGGTCGGTCACCTGACCCTCGGCGCCGGCGCCGCCGTACCCCAGACGCTGACGCTGATCGACGATGCCGTGGTCAGCGGCGAGCTCGCGCGCAACGAGGTGTTGCGTGCGGCGCTGACTGCGAGCGAGCGCGTCCACCTGGTTGGGATGGTCTCCGACGGCGGCGTTCACTCAGGCTTTAATCATCTCCACGCCTTGGTCGGGCTCGCCGCCGAACTGGGCACCGGTGACCTCGTGCTGCACTGCTTCACCGATGGGCGCGACACCTCACCGACTTCTGGCGAGGGCTATTTGGCGACGCTCGAGGGCTGGTGCCGCGAAGCCGGCGCGGGGCGCGTCGCGACCGTCGTCGGTCGCTACTGGGCGATGGACCGCGACCGGCGCTGGGAACGGACCCAGGACGCCTATGACCTGCTTGTCCACGGACGCGCCGAGCATCATGCGCCGGATGGGCCGGCGGCGGCGCGCGCCGCGTACGCGCGCGGCGAGACCGACGAGTTCATCCGGCCGACCACGGTCGGAGAGGAAGGTCGGATCCGCGCCGCCGACAGCGTGCTGTGCTTCAACTTCCGCCCCGATCGGATGCGCGAGATCGTGCGTTCGCTCGCCGAACCCGGTTTCGGCGACGGCGCTGAGGAGCTCCCAGGCTGGCGCGGGCGCGGCGGCGCCGCGCCGGTGAGGCGCGTGACCACGATGACCGAGTACCAAAAGGGCTGGTCCTATCCGGTGGCGTTCACCGCCGCCCATCCCGCGACCACTCTGGGCGCGGTGATCGAGAGAGCTGGTGAGCGCCAGCTGCACGTCGCCGAAACCGAGAAGTACGCGCACGTCACGTACTTCTTCAACGGTGGCCGCGAGCAACCGTATGACGGAGAGCGGCGCGAGTTGGTGCCCTCGCAGCGCGACATCCCCACGTACGACCACAAGCCGCAGATGAGCGCGCGGGAGATCACCGACGCCTTTCTGCGCGCGTTCGCCCAGGACCGGCCCCGGTTCTCGATCATCAACTTCGCGAACGCCGACATGGTCGGTCACACAGGGGTGATCCCCGCGGCGATCGCCGGCGTGGAAACCATCGACACGTGCCTGCTCCGCGTGGTTCAGGCCGTGCACGAGGCCGGTGGCGTCTGCGTGATCACCGCCGACCACGGAAACGCCGAGCACATGCTCGACCCCGGCAATCGGCCCAACACCGCGCACTCGCTCAACCGGGTTCCGCTGATTGTCACCTCGCGTGGGTTGAAGCTCGAAGCCACCGGTACGCTAGCCGACGTCGCACCGACCGTCCTGGCGCTAATCGGGATCGAAGCGCCGAAGGAGATGACGGGCCGCTCGCTGCTCGAGCACGCTCAGGAGCGGCCGCGCCTCACGCCGGCGTGACGGCCGCGCCCTGGGTGATGTAGGTCGTGATCGCCGGGCTCAGGCCGAGATCGATGGTCACCGACCCGCCCTCGAGGTGAACGCGCGAGGCGTCGTCGCTGAGCGTCGCGGTCCAGCCGCGGAGGTCGACTTCGCGGAGCGCTTGGCGTAGAACGAGCTCGGCACGCTCCTCAGGAGCGGCATACATCGCCGGCCGATCGAGCTCGAGCTCGAGCTCGGCGAGCACCTCGTAAGGTGAACCCACACGGAGGCGCTGGAGGTTGCGGTCGATCTCGACCGCGACCGGCGCCAGCATCAGGTCCTTGTGGTTTTTCGGGTGAACGGTCATCGCAGGCTCCTTAACGTGTGTTGAGTCCAATCTAAGCGGCGCAACGCGCCGGTTACATCCGGTCGTTCCCAGCGGTCGGATCCGTGCTTTTCCGCACCGGCGCAATTGGCGTTGCTACTGTCAGCCGCAAGCACGCGGCTCGGGGCTTGCGAGCAGCACTGACGAAGATATTGCGCAATTCCTGACAACCGTGAGCGACCGCGAATCAACGAATGCACCGGATCCGCTCGATGCGGTTCGGCTCGCGCGCGACGTTCTGTCCGAGCTCGACGTCGAGGTGGTACTCCGGCGCGTGCTCGTATCTGCCCGCGAGCTCTCGGGAGCGCGGTATGCGGCACTCGGCGTGACGGACGAGTCGCGGGCCGAGCTCGAGCGGTTCATCACGGTCGGAATCGACGAGGACGATCGCGAACGGATCGGCGACCTTCCGAGGGGACGGGGGGTGCTCGGCGAATTGATCGCGCATCCGGTGCCGCTTCGGCTGGCCGACGTGGGCGCGCACCCGCACTCCTACGGCTTTCCGCCTGGTCATCCCCCGATGAGGACGTTCCTGGGGGTGCCGGTGCTGATCGGTGGCGTCCCGTTCGGGAACCTGTACCTGACCGAGAAGATCGGCGGCGAGGAGTTCACCGAGGAAGACGAGCGGACGATCATGCTGCTGGCCGAGTTCGCGGGCGTGGCGATCGACCACGCGCGGCGCTACTCCAGCCTGGACGCTCAGCACACCGAGCTCAAGCGGACCGTCGACGCACTCGACGCGACCCTGCAGATCGCCCGGGCGCTCGGCGGCGAGACCGATCTGGATCTGATCTTGGGGCTCGTGGCCAAACGCGGAAGAGCGCTGGTGGCGGCTCGGACGCTCGTGATCGAGCACGAGCACGGGGGGGAGATGGTTGTCGCCGCCGCCGCGGGCGAGCTACCCGCCGGCGTGGTCGGCGAGCATGTCGACATGGAGGGCAGCCTGGCCGGCGCGGCGCTCCGGGTATCGCGGACGCTTCGCCTCGAGGATCAGGCCAACCGTGCCCGGTTCGAGCGGCACGGCCTCGGTCGCCTCGGTCTCCGGGCCGAGGCGGGATTGGTGGTCCCTCTGATCTTCCGCGGACGGGGTTACGGGGTGCTGATCGCCGTCGACCGGCTCGAAGGCGGCCCGGCGTTTAGCCACAACGACCAACGCCTGCTGGAGGCGTTCGCGGCCAGCGCTGCGACGGCGATCGCAACCGCGGTCACGGTCGAGGGCGAGCGACGGCGGCAACGGCTCGCGGCGGCCGAACAGGAACGCGCCCACTGGGCCCGCGAGCTTCACGATGAAACTCTGCAGAACCTCGCGGCGCTGCGGCTCGGGCTCGCCGCTCAGCTACACAACTCCGAGCCCGAGGCGGTAGCTGAGACGGTGCGCGACGCCGTCGCCCAACTCGAGCAGGAAATTCGAACGCTCCGGGCGCTCGTCACCGACCTGCGGCCGGCCGCGCTCGACGACCTCGGCGCGCAGGCGGCGATCGAGGACCTTGCCGAGCGCGCGCGGAGCCGCGGACTCGAGGTGGATCTCACCATCGACCTCGCCTACGAGCAGGGCCGCAAGCCGGACCGACACGTCAGCGAGGTCGAGACGACGATGTACCGCATCGTCCAGGAGGCGCTCAACAACGCGGCAAAGCACGGCGGCGCCCGCCGCGCTCAGGTCGAGGTCGCGGAAGACGACTCCACCGTGCGGGTCACCGTGCGAGACGATGGAAAGGGCTTCGATCCGGTCGCCCATACCGACGGATTCGGTCTTCTCGGAATGCGCGAGCGGGTCGAATTGCTGCAGGGGACGCTCGAGGTCACCTCGTCGCTGGGGCAGGGCACGACGATCGAAGCCACATTCGCCGCCGGCTTCCGGAGAGGCGACGGGCGCCGGGCGATCGAGGAGCGCGCGGTGGAAGCACAGCCCGTTACGCCACCGCGGGCCTGACGCGGGGACTTACGTAGGCGACGCCGCGGCCGGCGCGCCGAACGGCCTCGACGAGCTCGCGATCCGCGCCGTCGGCCACGACGAACCCGATTGCTCCCGCTCTGAGCGCCCCGGTGGCGAACGCCTCGTTCAAGTGCATCGTGGTGACCACGATCTCGGTGCGGGGCGACGCCGTCCGCAGGTGCTCGATCCGCTCGGCGCTGAACCCGTCCGGCATCCGCAGGTCGAGCACGAGCACGTCGGGGTGCTCGACGGCCACCTCGGACAGGGCGGCCTCGAAGTCGCTTGCCTCGCCGACGACGTCCAGATCGTCCTCGCGATCGAGCAACCACCGCAAGCTCCGTCGCAGACCGCGATGGTCGTTCGCGAGCACGACGCTGGTCCGCCTGGACGCAGAAGTGGTGTGATCCTCGGTTGGGTGTCGGCGGGGCATGCTCTGACTGTAGGCCCGGCGACGGGCTCCGACGACCGCCGAAACCTGCCGTTCGTGGACGGCGAAGTACCGACTGATCCAGGTAGTCAGCGCGCGGCGGATAGACCGCATCGCCACACGGGCGAACTACCGATGCTGATCATCCCAGCCCCGGGCACGATCACGTGCGGTGAAATCGACCCCGCCATCGTTCCATGCCCCACCTGATTCCCACTAGGGCCGCAGCCCGCGGCAACAACGGCAGCGCCCGCGCTCGGGCCTCGTGAGCTGATCGTGCTCGCCTGCTTCCCGGTAATCGTCTGGGGGTCCGACGAGCTTTGGCGCTGGCGCGCGCGCAGACAACACCCCGGTCCCGTGCGCCATCCCGAGCCGGCGCCCGCCGGTGCATCGTGACGACGGCGCCGGCCACCCGCCCCATGACCTCTCCGCCGGACGCGTTGCGAGACGCGCTGGCGCGACCGGAGACGTATCCGCACCGGCCGGCGGCCGTCGAGGTTCGCGAGACGCACATCTCGTGGGTGTTCCTGGCCGGTGAGCTCGTCTACAAGCTCAAGAAGCCGCTCGTGCTCGACTTCCTCGACTACGGGACCCCGGCACGCCGCCGGGAGCTGTGCGTCGCGGAGGTGCGGCTGAACCGTCGCCTCGCGCCCGACCTGTATCTGGGCGTGCGGGGGGTGGCACTCGCGGGCGATCGAGTCGAGCTGACCGACGAGGAGGACCCGCGCGCGGTCGACTTCCTGGTCGAGATGCGCCGGTACGACGAGGCCCAGACGCTCGCCGCCAAACTCGAGCGGGGCGAGCTCCAGCCACGGGGCGTGGTCGAGGTCGGACGCGTGCTGGCCCGCTTTCACGAGGACGCGCCGCCGGTGAGACCGGAGGGCTCGCCGGTCCTCGCGGCCGAGCGCCGCTTCGAGCGCAACCTCCACGGGCTTATAGGCGACGTCGAGCAGCGCGGCGAGATCGAGCGGGTGCTGGGCCTCGAGCGGTTCGCGCACGCATTCGTGACTGCCCACGCCCAGACGTTCACCGCACGCGCGAGGCGAGGGCGGGTTCGCGAGGGGCACGGGGACCTCCGCGCCGAACATGTGCTCCTCGGCGAGTGCGTACGCATCGTCGACTGCGTCGAGTTCGATCCCGCGCTGCGTCAGCTGGACGTGGCCGACGACCTCGCCTTCCTTGTGTTCGACCTGGCTGCCGGCGGCGGTCATCGCTTCGCCGAGCTCCTGGTGCGCGCCTACCGGGATGCGGGCGGCGATCCGGGTCCGGATTCGCTGATCGCCTTCTACGCCGCATACCGCGCGCTCGTCCGCGCCAAGGTCGCGCTTCTACGCGGGGCGCAACTGCCGGGCACGAGCGCGGAGCACGGGCAGCAGAGCGTCCACGCCCGCGATCTGATCTCGCTCGCCGAGCGGTTCGCCTGGCGGGCGAGGGGCCCGCTCGCGGTCGTGGTGTGCGGCGTCCCGGCCAGCGGCAAGTCGCATCTGGCCCACGCACTGGCGGAGCTGTCCGGGCTCCCTCATCTAAGCGCGGACGTGATCCGCAAGCGCCTCGCCGGGCTCGGGACGACAGAGCGGGCGCCGGGCGAGGCCTACAGCGAACAGTGGAATGAGCGCACGTACGCCGAGCTCGGCGGCCGCGCGTCGGCTGTACTCGAGGCGAGCGGCGGCGCGATCGTCGACGCCACGTTCCGCCACCGGCACGATCGTCTCGCGTTCACGGCCGGGCTCGGCGCTCGGCGCCAGGTGCTGTTCATCGAGTGCCAGGCTCCCGGCCCGGTCCTCGCGCAGCGGGCGGCCGACCGCGAGCACGACCCCAATCGCGTGTCGGACGCGGGGCTCGCGGTCGTCCTTCGCGAGCAGAGCACGTGGGAGCCGCTCGACGAGGTGCCCGGAAGAGCCCACCTAATCGTGCGAACCGACCGCCCGGTCGAGGAGCTCACCGCCGATGTACTCGCGCTGCTCGACCGTCGCCTCGGCGAGCTCGCCTAGCACCATCGGCGCGGATCGCGTCAAGACAAGCAGCGGGCAACGCGCGGTCCGGGCGAGGCGCTGCGCGACACCGCCGTAGACCAACCTGCCGAGCGGACCGTAGCCCCTCGATCCGACGACGAGCACATCGAGGGAGGCGCTGTAGACCGTGAGCTCCTCGACGGGGTCTCCGTAGGCGGCGTGGGGCTCGACGCCGCCGAGCGCCGCGATCCGCTCGCGGGCCTCGTCCACCTCGCCGTGGATCGAGGCGAGCTCGACCGGGGCAGCCGTATCCAGATGCCCGAGATACAGGTAGGCGGGAGTGGAGACCGCCTGGAACGCCGAAAGCGTCGCGTGATGCTCGGCCGCGATCATTCTGGCCAGTTCGAGCGCACGCTTGCTCTCGGGCGAGCCGTCGTAGCCGACACCGACCTCTCGCATCACCGCCGGCGCATGCCTATGCCCGGCCGGTGCGATCGCAACTGCGCAAGGAGCGCCGTTGAGCGCAGCGCGAGTGTCGTCGCCGATCAGAACCCTCCCCAGCAACCCGCGGCGAGACGAGCCGATCACAAGAAGATCGGCACCGGTCAGCTCGGCCAGTTCGTGCAGGCCGCGTCCGACAGACGGTGATCCGTACCCGCGGAGCTCCGCGTCGACCGCGGCCTCCGCGCGCCTCATCTCGAGCAGCTCGCGGATCCGATCGTGCTGCTTGGCCTCGTAGTCGGGACGCGTCGCCCGCGACACCGCAGAGTCGCCCTGGTACACCTGGGCGAGCGTGAATTTGGCGCCGGCGGCGGCGAGCATCTTGGCGAGCGCGATGGCGTCCCGCCCGCCCTCGTCATCATCGATGCCGACGACTACGTTGTTGAACATCTCGTTCCTTCCTAGTGGTCTGTGTGATCGATCAGGTCGGCGCGAGAGCACGACCGTCATGGGACGCCTCCGCCGCATGCGCCACGGCAGCCGAGCGGGTCAGCACAAGAACGGGACAGCGCGCGGCCTGGACGAGCGCACGAGACGTGCTTCCGTGCACGAGCCGCCCGACGGGGCCGTAGCCGCGCGAGCCGACCACGAGCAGGTCGACCGTGTCGCCCCAGCGTGCGAGCTCCTCGGCGGCATGACCGTAGGCCCCGTGCGCTTCGACGTCGCCGATGCACGCGACCCGGTCGCGGGCATCGGTAATCAGCTCGCGGACCGAGGCGTTGTCGCCGGCGTCGGGAGCCCGGAACAGGCAGGCGGGGTAGGCCACGACCTCGAGCGCCGCCAGGCTCGCGTCCAGCTCATGCGCGAGTGCTCGGGCCACGTCGAGCGCGCGCACGGAGTCGGAGGAACCGTCGTACCCGACGCCGATCCTCCCAATCTTGTTCGCGTGTTTGGCGTATCCGACCGGCGCGACGGCCACCGCGCATGGCGCTCCGTCGAGTGCGGCGCGCGTGTCGTCTCCGACCAGCACCCGTCCGAGTAACCCTCGCACAGACGAACCGACGACCAGCAGGTTGGAGCCGAGCGACTCGGCCAGCTCGTGCAGCCCTTGCCCCGGAGAGGTACAGGGGCTCCAGCGGAGCTCGCCTTGCACTCCGGCCTCCTCGCGCGCGGACGCGAGCAGGTCGCGCGCGTGCAGGTACGCCGCGGCCTCGTAGTCGTCATGGTCGCGATGCAGTGGATCGCCACGCAGGGGATAGACGTGCGCGAGCACGAGCTGACATCGGTGTCCGGCCGCACGGGCTTGCGGTTTTCTACGAACGCGCCGGTGGTTGCCCGACCGCGATCGCGGCCGCGGCGGCGTCGGCCAGGTGTGACGCCGAATGGTGGCGGTCGGCGGGGTTCTTAGCGAGTGCGCGATCGAGGACATCCTGAAGACCGGGCGGGAGGTCCGGGTTCAGCGTCAGGAGCCTGCTGGGCGGGTCATGGACGTGCGCCCAGAGCTTCTCCATGTCGCTTTCGCGGTCGAAGACGACGCTTCCGCTGAGCATCTGGAACAGGATGCAGGCCAGCGAGTAGACGTCCGCGTGTCCGTCGACGTCGGCGCCGTGGGCCTGCTCGGGGGCGATGTAGTCGACCGATCCGAGGGCCACGCCGGTCCGGGTCAGGTGCTCGTCGCCGGCTCGTCTGGTGATGCCGAAGTCGGTGAGGTAGGCGTGATCCTGCCCGGACCGCTGCGCGAGCAGCACATTGGCGGGCTTGACGTCGCGATGGACGAGTCCTAGTGCGTGCGCCTCGTCGAGCGCGCCGGCGATCTGGGCGGCGATCGACACGGCTCGCGGCGGGTCGAGCCGACTCTCGCGCCGGAGCATCCGGCGCAGGTCGGTACCGTCGACATAGCGCATGGTGAGGTACAGCAGGCCCTCGTCCTGGCCGGCGTGGTAGATCTGGACCACGTTGGGGTGATCGATGGCAGCGGCCACCCGGCACTCGCGCTCGAAGCGGGCGCGGAACACCGGGTTGCCGGTGGCGTCGGGCGCCATCACCTTGAGCGCTACCGTCCGACCGAGGGCGAGGTCGGTGGCGCGGAAGACGCGCCCCATCCCCCCCTGGCCGACGAAGGCGTCGATTCGATGCCCGGCGAAGTCCGTCCCGACGGCCAGGTTCGGCTCGCCGTGGGACAGACCCGGGTGCGTTCCGCCCGGCTCTGGCTCCATCTGTGCGAGCCGGGCGCCGAGACCGGGATCGAGATAGGTGCCGCCCGCGAGCACCGAGCGGACCGCCTCGACCAGCTCCGCCTCTGCCGCGTCCTTGAGTACATAGCCGCGCGCGCCCGCGCTCAACGCCGTGCGTGCGAAGCCCGGCTCCGCCTCCATCGTGAGAACCACGATCGCGGTTCCCGGCGACGCCTCGAGAAACCGAGGAATCGCCGGCAGCGTCGGCGTGCCCGGCATATTGAGGTCGAGGACCACCACCCGCGGCCGATGTCGTTCGGTGCGCGCCAGGGCCGACTCGACGTCTCCGACCTCTCCCACCACCGTGAGGTCCGTCTCCCGATCGAGCACGCGGCGAAGACCACTCCGGATCAAGGCGTGATCGTCGGCGAGCACGATCGCGATCCGGTCCGAAGCCACCGGGGCGCCAGTAGGGTCGGCCACGTGGCCGACTCTACTGGCGGGAACGCTCCGGGATGATCCTCAGGGTGCGAACACGATCCGCGCTGCGACCCGGCCGGCCTCGACGTCCGCGATCGACTCGTTGACACGGCTGAGCGGACGGACCTCGCGGATGACCTTCGTCTTGCCGGCGGCGTGCAGCTCGAACACCTCGCGGAGGTCAGTTCGCGTGCCGACGATCGAGCCAACGACCGTGATCCCGTTCAGCACCGTCTCGAAGATCGGGAGCGTCACCTCGTTGTCGGCGGGGAGCGCGACGAACACGAGCTTCCCGCCCCGGCGGAGTGTCCCGTAGGCCTGCTCGAACGCCCGCGGAGACACAGCAAGTGCGATCGCCTGGTCGGCGCCACCGAGGGCCTTGATCGCCTCGACCGGGTCCTCCCGGGTTGCGTTGACCGTAAACTCCGCGCCGAGCTCACGCGCGAGCTCGAGTTTCTCATCGAGCAGGTCGACCGCGACCACCCGGCCGCCGGCGATGGCGGCGTACTGGATTGCCAGGTGCCCGAGGCCGCCGACGCCGAACACGGCGACGAGATCCGAGGAGCGAGTGCCGGCGACCTTGACCGCCTTGTAAGTCGTCACGCCGGCGCACGTCAACGGCGCTGCGTCAAACGGGTCGATGCCGTCAGGCACCTTCACAACGTAGCGGGCGTACGCGACCGCAAACTCGCCGAACGCTCCGTCGATCGAGTAGCCCATGTTCTGCTGGGACTCACACAGCGTCTCCCAGCCGGATACGCAGTAATCACACGTGCCGCACGCGTAGCCGAGCCATGGCATCCCGACCCGATCGCCGACCGCGACCTCGGTGACGCCGGGGCCAAGCTCGGCAACGATCCCCACACCCTCGTGCCCGGGGATGAACGGCGGTGCGGGCTTGATCGGCCAGTCGCCGTTGGCCGCGTGGATGTCGGTGTGACACAGCCCCGACGCCTCCACGCTGACCAGGATCTGGCCGGCTTCGAGCCGGCGCCAGGGAACCTGCTCGAGGCTAAGCGGTGCGCCAAAGTCGTGGACGACCGCCGCGTGATAGCCGGCAACGTTCGAAGTGCGCTGATTCGGATTCGGGAGGGTTGTGGCCATTGAAGTCTCCTTGCTGGTGGGATCCCACATGTTGCGAGAGCGCTCGGGGTGCCCCATCCGTCATGGCGCGCATACCGATGCGGACAACTACCGACTGTCACAGCGGTAGGATCGCAGCTGCGCTTAGGCGTCGTCGGCTAACCGCTGGTAGCACGAGAGGTGAAAGCACTGGCCACTGGAACAGATCTCGGGCTCCGCCGCCCGCGAGCTGCGCATGGCGAAGCCGCCCGCGAGATGAACTAGTGGCTCGTACACACCGATGATGTCGTCACACACCGGGCAACGAGGAGGTTCCACAAAGCGCCACTCTCCCTGAAAAGCACCCATCCTACGTGCAGCATCGTGCGCGCATCGTCGTAACCCATCCGCTACGAGCCGCAGCAACGTGTGACGAACTACTGATGTGCGAGCCGTCGGTCCGTGATCAAGGCGACCACGGGGCCCGGCTGGCATGAGCGGTCCAGCCGGGCCCTCGGGCGAGGACTCATGAGGTGACGGTCGGGGTGATCCTGACCGGCTCCTTAATGGCCTCCTTAGGGAGCGGGACCGTCACTTCGACAACGCCGTCGCGCGTCGATGCCGTGATCTTCTTGGCATCGACACCCCCGGGCAGCGCCATCGAGCGTGAGAACGACCCGTAGCGGCGCTCCTGCCGCATGTAGTCGTCGTCCTTTTCCTCGGTCCGCTCCTCATGCTCACCGGAGATCGTGAGGATGTCGTCCTCGACCTCGATCTTGACCTCCTCGGGCTTGATCCCGGGCAGGTCGGCGCGTACGACAAGATGGCCGTTTTCGCGCGCGACGTCGATTGCCGGAGTCCACGCGCGCTCACGACCATCCAGCCACTCGTCGAACATGCGATCAAACCGAGAACGCAGCTCACCGAGCTCGGCGAACGGATCCCAACGCGTCAGTGTTCCAGGCATGACTCACCTCCTTTCTCGATCCTGAGGTGTGCACAGTCACCCTACGTCGCACCGGCGCGTCCGCCATCCGGCACCAATCCGCAATCGCGTCCGTAGTAGCCCGAAATCCGTTTTCAGTCGGCGAACAGCTCGTTGTGGAGATCGATCAACGACGCCATGTCGTGCACGTCAGCATCCCGGTCGGGGGCGCAGATCGGATCACCTCCGAGGGCGCGAAGCAGGTGGTCGATGGCGCCGGCGTCACGGTCGGCGAGGCGCTGGACCTCGGCATGGGTGCGGGCGACCTTGTCCGCCAGCCGGATGCCGAGGCGGTCGTGCAGCCTGGCGGCGACCGCGACAGGGTCGTGCGGCGCGTGATCGACCGGGTGTACGCGGTTGACGATCACTCCGCACCTGTGCAGGCCGGCACGGTCCAGTTCGGCCGCGAAAAAGACCGCCTCGTCGATTGCCGATCGCTCCGGCGAGGTGACGAGCAGGAAGCCGGTCTCCGGGTCCCTGAGCAGCGCCTCGACATCAGCCGCGCGACGGCGGAAGCCATCGAGCAGCCCCGCGAGCAGGCGGAACAGCGTGGTCAGGTCGTCGAGCAGCTCGACTCCGGTGATGCGGCGCAATGCTGCGAACACGATGCCGGCGGCTCGCATCGCACGGCCTGACGGCCGAAGAAGCGCGTTGAGCGCGCGACCCTCGAGAAACGCGGTAAGGCGGTCCGGCGCCTCCAGGAAGTCGATCGCATGGCGGGACGGCGGCGTGTCCAGCACGATCACGTCGTACTCCTGCTCGTGCTCGATCTCGAACAGCTTCGCGATCGCCGTGTACTCCTGGGACCCGGCCACTGCCGTCGAGATATGGCCGTAGATCGGATTGGCGAGGATCTGCTCCTTCGTGCGCGGATCCGGCGCGAGCAGCTCGATGAGCTCGTCGAAGGTTCGCTTGGAGTCGAGCATCATCGCGAACAGCTCGCCCCCCGCCGCGACTCCCGATCCCTCCAGGCGGCCGAGATCGACCGGTTGCGGGCGGTTGTCGAGCGCATCCAGGCCCAGCGCCTCCGCCAGCCGCCTTGCCGGGTCGATCGTGACCAGGGCCACGCGCCGGCCCTGCACCGTCAGTCCGAGGGCGACCGCTGCCGACACGGTGGTCTTTCCGACCCCGCCAGCGCCTGCGCAGATCACGACACGCCTGCCCGACAGCGCTTGCGCCAGCCGGCTCACGGCCGGGTCGCTCCGAGCAGATCGGCGAACCGCTCGATGTCCTCGCGCTCGAGCCCGGCCTCGAACCTGAACGGTAGCGTCGTGCATCGCGTCGGCGCGACCCCCCGCCGCAGACGGGCGAGCTGGTTCCGGTGCGCCCTGGCTCGGGCCGCGAACCAGCGGGCGGACCGGACAGCCGGATCCTCCGGAGCGCGGGCGAGCGCCTGCGCGTCCTCGGAGGTGAAACGGGAGGGGAGGACTCGGTTGGCGACCACGACGTCGAGCTCGATGCCGAACCGCTCGTCGAGCGAAGTCTGGAGCGCCAGCGTTTCACTGACGGCCATCTGCTCCGGCGTCGCCACTGCGATCACTCCGACGGCGCTCGGGTCGCGTAGCGTGCGCTCGATCGTGCCGGCCTGCCGCGCCACCGGCCCGACCCCGGCGATCGCGCTGAACGTTTGTGGGGCGCCGAGCAGGCCGACCAGCTGACCGCTCGCCGGCGCGTCGAGGATGACGGCGTCGTATTCATCGGCACGGGGCTTGTGGCGCGGTCGCTGGAGGAGCTCCCACACCTTGCCGATCGTGAGCAGGTCGCTCATTCCCGGTGCTGCATCGACGAAGGCCTGGAACGCGGCGCTGCGCGCGAGCGTCGCGGCTCCGAACAGCCCCGGCACCTCGTAGCGCAGATACTCCTCGAGCGCAGAGCGCCGATCGATGGTCACATGATGAAGCCCGGGTTCGAGCTCGACTTCGACGAGCGGGTCCCCGGCGCAGCCTCCTAGCATCACCGCCACGTCGGCGCGGCCCGCGGTCTCGGCGACGATCGTCCGAAGTCCCCGCCGGGTCGCACCGACGGCGAGTGCCGCGGTGACCGTGGATCGGCCGACGCCGCCCTTCCCGGCGACGATCATGAGCCGCTTCGTGATCGGGCCAGCCACAGAACCTATTGTTGTCCGCGTGCCCGACGACGCCGACCGCGTGATCGAAGCCGAGCGCAAGGCGCACGCCTACGCCCGCGCGCAAGGCTTCTCCGCGCCGTTCTATGGGGTCGTCCGGGCGCTGGCGAGCGCGGTGCTGCGGACGTGGTTTCGGGTGCGCGTGTCGGGCGCGGACCAGATCCCCACCGACGGAGGCGTGATCGTCGCCCCCAACCACAAGAACTTCCTCGATCCTTTCTTCATCGGCATCGCCACCCGCCGGCACGTCCGGTTCATGGCGAAGATCGAGCTGTTCAAGGGTCCGCTGGCATGGCTGTTCCTGCGCTTGGGCGCGTTCCCGATCCGCCGCGGCGAATCCGATGCGGACGCCCTCGACACCGCCGCCGCCGTCCTGAGCGCGGGCGGTCTCGTCGTGGTGTTCCCGGAGGGCACGCGAGTCGAGCAACCCGACGTGTTCGGTGCCCCACGGCACGGCGCCGGTCGCCTGGCGGTCGAGACCGGTGTGCCGATCGTGCCCGCGGCGATCACGGGCACGTCGCACCTGTGGCGTGGCGCGCTGCCGAAGCTCAGGAGGGTCCAGATCGCTTTTCTCGCGCCGGTCGAGGCGGCGCCGGCGGGCCCAGGGCGTGATCGCGCGTCGGAGCTGATCGACGATCGGGTGTGGCCCGCGGTGCAGAAGCAGTACGGCCTCCTGTCGGCCAAACCCGGGCTGGTCCTCGCCGCGCTCACCGCCGCCGGCCTCGGGGGCGGGTTGCTGGCCAAACGCCGTCTTGGAGCGAGTCGGCAGCCGCGGTTGCTCGGCAGGGTCGAACCTCACCGGCTGCGGCCGCGCACGGCCCGCCGGCGCGGCTCGTCATGGTTACACGGTCGGCGGTAACGAGCGCGGCGGGGCCTCCCTGACCCGGGCCGGGGTTTTCCCCGGATGTGCCCCGCGCCACCGGTGAGGACGATCGCGGGGCATCTGTCTGCCCCCGAATCAATCGAGGTGCAATGCCAAAGGAGCGAATGATCGAGACGCTCGGCGAGAGTGAACTGTTGTTGCCCGGACTCGTCACATCCGGGCTGGCCGCGAACGATCGCGTCAAGTACCTGCTCACCCTGGTGCAGGCCGCGCGCGCGGCCGCGGACGGCGTCGGCGATCAGGACACCCTGCGGGATGAGCGCGTCGCCTGCGGCGTCGAAGACTCTCGGCTCGACGGAGTCGTGGCCACGAGCGCCCGCGAGCCGGACGGCCGATACCGCATTCCGGACATGGACGGGCTGTCGCGGTGGGCGGCCGACGAAGTTCAGGTGATGCTGTCGCCGCTACATGCCGCCGATGTCCCTGCGGCGCATGATCTCGAACAGCGCGTCCAGGCGATATCAGCCGCACTCAGCATCGAGGGCGATCTCGTGAGCAGCGAAGACATCGCGCGGCTGACCCGCGGTCCCGGGGACGGCGACGACTCGTTGCACCTCGTGGTGATGGATGCCCATCGCGAACTGAACCGGCTCGAGGGTGCGGTCGCGACCGAGTCGATCGACGGCGCACACGCCCACGATCTCGCAGAGGCCGACCGCGATCTGGTCAGAGTGTTCATGCGCGGAGTCCACTCCAGCGAGCGGGTAAAGCTCGACCACCCCGGGCTTGCCACAATCGCGACGCGGAGCGGGACGGCGCTCGTGATCCAGAACGATCTCGGCACCACCGACGCGCACATCGTGGTGATCCGCGTCACAGGGCCGGCGGTGACGATTACCTACACGGACGTTCACCTCGCGCGGCTGCTGTTCTTCCAGGACCTGCTGGCGCCGTTCGCGGTGGCGTGGGAGGACACGCGCTCGCGAAACGACGCGTCGATGGAGGACGGCCTGTTCCACCTGGCCAGCGGCCGGTTTGAGGCGACCGCGGACGTACCAGTCGAGCGCTTCCTCGAACACCTCGGCTCCCGGCTCGTGTTCATCATCGATTGGAATCGCGCGCGCAAGCGGCTGCGTCGGCTCGTCGGCCGCCAGGTGGCGATCCGGCTGTTGCGGTGGGCGGCTGAGCACGAGTACGGGCACATGGCGTTCCTGCGTGCGGGGGCCGATGGCCTCGTGTATGACGCGCTCGAGTTCGCCGGTGGCCGCGTCGCGCGCGCCGGAGAATCGCTCGAGGAGGCGCTCGGGGCCGATGCCGCCGAGGCGTACCTGCGGTCCGTGCTACGGATCTGCTCCCAGGGGCTCCTCGCGGGGAAGGTCGTCTCGCTCGTTCAGGACGAGGTCCGCGCCGAGCTGACCGAGTATCTGCGCTCCGCTCGTCAGGAGATCCACGAGCTCGCCCTGCGCCACGCCGAGTTGTGTGTGGAGATCGCGGAGGCCGCGCGTGATGGGCTAGAGCAGGCGATCGCCGGAGCAGTCGATCGTCGCGCCGCGACTGCGGCACGCGCCCAGGAAGCCGAGCACAGCGCCGACGCGCTCGTGACCGAGGCCCGCACCACGGTCGTCCGCTCGCCGGACCTCGAGCCGTTCCTCGGCCTGATCGAGGCGGCGGACGACATCGCCGACTGCGCGGAGGAGGCTGCGTTCTACGCGACGCTCCTGCCCTGCGGTGACCCCGACGACGAGGTCCGGCCGCAGGTCCGGCGGATCGCGAGGCTTGTGCTACGGGCGTCGCGCGAGTATCTCCGCGCGGTCCAGCTCAGCCTGGAGCTGCGGCGCGGCGGGCCTCGCGAGGACATGGACGCCTTCCTCGCGGCCGCCCATCAGGCGATCGAGCTCGAGCACGAGACCGACGACGCCCAGCGTGCCGTCCACCGTGCCCTCGTCGGAGAAACCGGGACGTCGAGCACAGGGCTGTTCGTGGTGGTCGAGTTGACGCGCGCCTATGAGGAGGCCGCCGACGCGCTGATGCGCAGCGCTCATCTGCTTCTCGGACACACCCTGGCCCGGGTGGTCCATTCCGAGTCGGCTACCCGTCGCGCGGTCGACGCCGGCTCGCCGCTGCCGTCGCCGCGGTCACGTCGCGCGGCCGTGAGCGACGACGTCTACGTGCTGGGCGATCGAACAGGCCCGATTCCCGATGCGTCGGTGATCGGCGCCAAGGCGTTCGGGCTGGCGAGGCTCGCGCGAGCCGGGTTGCGTGTGCCGGACGCCGCGATCTTGAAGACGAGCGTGTCGCGCCGCCGTATGCGCGCGGGACCCGACAACGAGCACCTCCGGGGAGTCGGCTCGAGCGCGCTCGACGCGCTCGAGCGGACGACCGGGCTCCGCTTCGGCAGTCCGCGCCGGCCCTTGCTCCTCTCGGTCCGCTCCGGCGCGCCGACATCGATGCCCGGGATGCTCGAAACTGTTCTCAACGTCGGGCTGTGCGACGCGTCTGTCAAGGGTCTGATCGCCGAGACCGGCAACCCCAAGCTCGCGTGGGACTCATATCGCCGACTCGTCGAGTCCTACGCCACCGTCGTGCACGGCTGCCCCCACGAGCCATTCGAGGCGGCGCTGAGAACCCGGCTCGCCGCGGCGGGTGCCGAGCGCCCGCGAGAGCTCACAACCGGGGCGCTGACCGACCTCGCTCGCGGGCACCTGGCGCTGTTCGCTGAGCTGACCGGCGACGCGTTTCCTCAGGATCCGATCGAGCAGCTGATCGCGGCCGCGGAAGCTGTGCTCGAGTCGTGGGACGCCCCGAGGGCCCGCGAATACCGCCGGATCCACGACATTCCAGCCGATATGGGAACGGCTCTGATTCTGCAACGAATGGTGTTCGGGAACGCCGGCGGCGTGTCCGGATCCGGGGTCGGTTTCACGCGCGACCCCGCGCTCGGGAACCACGAGCTTTACCTGGACTTTGTCCCCGACGCTCAAGGCGAGGACATCGTCGCCGGGCGCCTGAGCCTCGACGGCGCCGAGACGCTGGCAGAGGTCGCACCTGACGTGCTCGCCGAGATCGACCAGGTCTGTGGGCGGCTCGAGGCCGAATTCGGCGACGCCCAGGAGTTCGAGTTCACGATTCAGGACGGCGAGCTGTTCCTCCTCCAGACACGGGCCGCAAAGCGCACCCCGTGGGCCGCGCTGCAGATCGCGGTCGACCAGGTACACGAAGGACTGATCCCCAAGCGGACCGCGGTCGAACGGACCGAGCGGCTCGACCTCGAATCGCTCCGACGCCTGCACGTGGTGGCCGCCGACGATGGCGCGCGCGCGCTCACACGCGCCACCGCAGCCAGTGTTGGTGTAGCGACCGGGCCGCTTGCGCTGGACGCCGCCGCCGCCGGCCGGTTCATTAGCGCGGGGACCGCGCCGGTGCTGGTTCGTTCTGAGACGGTGACTGACGACATCGCGGCAGTTGCCGTGTCCGCCGGCGTGCTGACCGGCGCCGGCGGCCGCACCTCTCACGCCGCCGTCGTCGCGCGCGAGCTCGGGAAGCCGTGCCTCGTCGGATGCGAGGGTCTCGAGCTCGATCTGACGGCGCGCACGGCGCGGATCGGAGGCCAGCTGCTGTCCGAAGGTGAAGTCATCTCCATCGACGCCGAGTCCGGACTGGTGTTCGCGGGTGCGCCCGCGATCATCGAGGAGCGCCCGACCGAGGCGCTGCGCGAGATGGCCGAGTGGCGCGCGAACCGCCCGGCGGCCACGGACGGCGACCGACTCGCTCCGTCGACGTGACCGCGGTCCGGGTTTTTTCCGCAGCCTACGGTGGGATTAGGCGGTCGTCGGAGCCTCCGCGCGCACTTACTCTGACCAGCGGTCGATGACGCTATGCCTGCATCCGGACCCGACAACACTCACCGTCCGCCACCGAGGAGCTCGTCTACTGCGACGTCACCACGGGAGCGCAGAACGACATCAAGGGGGCCACCGAACTCGCGCGCAACATGGTTGGGCTGTGGACGAGCACGAGACGCTCGAGCAGGAGGAAGCCTACGTCGCGGCCGGAATCCAGACGGCCGGCGAGACTTCGGCCCTCACCTAGGACGTGGCTCGGAGTCGCGGTACGCCAGGCGGGAGGGCAGCTCGCGGCCCGCGAGCGGCACCCCCACGTCGGTCGCATCACACCTCGGGTCGAGGCACGACCAGGACGGCGGCGCTTGCGTCGTGCATGAGCGCCTCCCCGGTGCCGCCGAGGAGAACCCGAGCCGCGCCCCCCCAACGCCGCGAACCGATCACCAGCACGTCGACCTGCTCGCACAGCTCCAGTAGTGCGTCGGCGGGGCGACCCCGCCGAACGTCCACCTCCGCGAGCTCGGCGCCGGTCGCCTCCGACGCAGTCTGGGCCCGCTCCAGCAGGGCGGCGATGTGCGGCGCCAGAAGCTCGTCCCACATTTCGAGCACCTGCTCCCTCACCGCGGACTGCCAGCCAACCATCGGGAGGCGGTCGTCGACGACGGCCAGGACCGACAGCGTCGCGCCGGCGCTGACCGCGAGCGCGCCGGCGAGCACGAGCGCAGCCTCGGACTCACGCGCACCGTCGTAGCCGACGCCGATCCGCGTGAGCCGGCGAGCAGGTTGTTCGCTGAGCCCTCGCGGCGCCACCGCCAGTGCACAGCGACTGTGGCTCAGGAGCTGACGGGTGCGATCACCGATGCGTACACGCCCCTCGGGCCCTCGGCGGCTCGATCCGACCACGACCAGATCGCGGCGCTCGCGCTGAGCCACGCGCTCGAGCGCGCGCGGGACCGACCAGTCGGTCTCGACCACGATCCGGGCGCCGGGCGCCACGGCGTCGCGGGTCTCTCTGAGGACACGCTCGGCCTCCTTGCGCATCCCGGTCCATCCGATCTCCGCGGGCAGGACGACCATCGGGTCGGGGTGTACGGCCACCAGCATCAGCTCCGCGCCGGCCGCGCCGGCGAGCATGGATGCGAGCGTGGCCGCGTCCCGGCCCTCCCGGTAGCCGTCCACGGCGGCGGCGATTCGCGCGATCGACGCGGAACGCGGATCGCTCTCACCCGACCGGGTGAAGGACGGTGTGCCGGGCACGGGCGGAGCCTATCCGCTCCGGTCAGGCGAACCCACGGGGGTCCGGGTCACGAAGTGAACGCCGTCGAGGCCCTCGAGCGAGAAGCCCTCCGCCGCCCCCGGCGACACATCGACCACGAATCGCGGCTTGCCCCATCGCTCGTACTGGTCTCGATCGATGTAGAACGAGGCGTCACCGATCTCTCCCAGCCGGATGTCGCCGTGGCCGACTGGAAGCTCGCCGGCCCTCAGGCACATCGGGGAGGTGCCGTCGCAGCACCCCCCCGACTGGAAGAACATCAGCGGGCCGTGGGCGGCCTCGAGGCGACGGATCGCCTCGAGGGCCGCCGGAGTGGCCTGTACTCCGGGTGGGTGGGGCTCCATCTCTAGAAGAACCCCATCGGGGCCGGGTCGTAGCTGACCAGCAGGCACTTGGTCTGGCTGTAGTGCTCGAGCATCATGCGGTGGTTCTCCCGGCCGACGCCCGAGCTCTTGTAGCCGCCGAACGCCGCGTGCGCCGGATACTGGTGGTAGCAGTTCGTCCACACGCGACCGGCCTTGATCGCGCGGCCCATCCGGAACGCCCGGCTGCCGTCGCGAGTCCACACGCCGGCGCCGAGGCCGTACATCGTGTCGTTGGCGATCTCGAGCGCTTCGGCCTCGTCGCGGAACGTGGTGACCGCGAGCACAGGGCCGAAGATCTCCTCCTGGAAGACCCGCATCTTGTTGTGGCCCTTGAGCACCGTGGGCTGGAAGTAGTAGCCGCCCGCGAGCGTGCCCTCCATCGGTGGGCGGTGACCGCCGATCAGGACCTCGGCGCCCTCGTTGATCCCGATTGCGACGTAGCTTTCGATCTTCTCTAGCTGCGCCGTCGAGACCTGCGCGCCGATCATCGTGTCGCGATCGAGCGGGTTGCCCTGCTTGATGCTCGCGATCCGGTCCAGGCACCGGGCCATGAACTCGTCATAGATCGACTCATGGATCAGCGCCCGGGACGGGCACGTGCACACCTCGCCCTTGTTGAACGCGTACAGGACCAGTCCCTCGACCGCCTTGTCCAGGAACGCGTCGTCGGACGCCATCACATCCTCGAAGAAGATGTTCGGCGACTTCCCGCCGAGCTCGGTCGTGGAGGGGATCAGGTTCTGCGCTGCATAGGACATGATCAGCCGGCCGGTGACGGTCTCGCCGGTGAACGCGACCTTCGCAATCCGCTTATTGGAGGCGAGCGCCTTGCCGATCTCCGCGCCGGGGCCGTTGACGACGTTGAGCACGCCGGGAGGCACGATCTCCTCGATCACCTCCATCAGCTTCAGGAGCGACCACGGTGTCGGGCTCGCCGGCTTGATCACCGTGCAGTTGCCGGCGGCGAGCGCGGGCGCGATCTTCCAGGCGGCCATCAGCAGGGGGAAGTTGAACGGAATGATCTGCCCGACCACGCCGAGCGGTTCCTGGAAGTGATAGGCGTAGGTGTTCTCGTCGATCTCCGAGATCCTCCCTTCCTCGGATCGGATCGCCCCCGCGAAGTAGCGGAAGTGATCGGCCGCGAGCGGGATGTCGGCGGCAAGCGTCTCGCGCACCGGCTTGCCGTTCTCGTAGCTCTCGGCGACCGCGAGCATCTCGAGGTTGTCGTCGATCGCGTCGGCGACGGCGTTCAAGACGGCGGCTCGCTCGGCCGGGGAACGCGCCGCCCAGTCGTCCTTGGCGGCGTGCGCGGCGTCGAGCGCGAGCTCGATGTCCTGCGCACCTGAGTGGGCGACCTCACAGAACGGCTCGCCGGTCGATGGAGTCAGGTTTTCGCGGTACTCGCCGGTCGTCGGGGCTATCCACCGGCCGCCGATGAAGTTGTCGTACCGCTGCTCGAGCGCTACCGGGCTGCCTGCTTCACCGGGCGCGTCATAGGTGGTTGATGCGACGGTCGCCATGATGGGACTCTCCTTAGAAGTTTGAATTCCACCTAAACCGAATCACCTCGGAGGCTCCGCGTCATCGGGGTGATCGTGCGATGGCGATGTGGAGAAGTCCCGATGGCGACCTCACGCCGCGCCCGCACGGACTAGCGCGCTCGCGCGGTCGATGATCTCGTGGTCGACCACTCGGTGGTACGCGTCACGGATGACGAGCTCGCATGGGAGTATGCGAGCGGCGTGGAGGTAGGCGAGGCGGCGCGCGTCGTCGAGCGTCTCGCAGGTCACGCACGTACTCCCACCGGGGAGCGACACCTCCCAGTCGCCGTGCCAATCACGGTCGACCAACACAACTCGGTCCTGCAGCTTGCGGGGGCTCATGCGTCGATCGTGCATCAGCGTTTGCCCGTGCGCATCCGTGGAATCCCGAAACTGGTTCCCGCAGAACACACGTCGGGCGGTCTGCCTGAAGACCGCCCGACGGCTTGTTGGAGGAGGAACTACCGGGTCAGATACGGCCTGCCGCCGTAGGCGGCGAGGCCATAAATGATCAGCACGTCGATCGCTACAAGCGCCAGCGACCAGAACGGGTAGGCCGGGATGGACAGCATCGCCGCCAAACCACCAAGCCCGGCGGCAATGATTCCGAACCAGCGCCCGAACTCACCGCCGCGCCAGACCGACAGTGCGGCCAGGGCCTCAAGGACCCCGAACCCCATCACGATCCAGCCCCAGGTGTTCAGATCACTGAGGATGTAGGAGGCTCCGGCGACGAAGAAATGCGAGCTCGAGACGGCTGCGATGCCCCAAATGATGCTCAGGGTCGCGCTCATCACGAGCATGATCGCCGCAAACAGAACCCAGCCGGCGCCCTTGTACAACCGCTGTGGCGCTTCGGCCAAGAACGAACGATCGAAATCCAGCTCGACCTCGGTACGCCCACCTCTCCCAGTGATGGTGGACAGGTGAACCTCCTTTCTGTCCGCTCAACGACTCCAAGCGGGGTCTAATAAGGACGGTTACACCTCCAAGGTACGCCGGGGCCCTACCGGCGTAATCCGGGATATCGCGCAGTGACCGGTTTACAACTACTGAGCCGGCACCCGACCGGCGGGTCCCGGGACGACGGTAAATTGGGCGGTTGCGTCCTCGCGGGTGCTGTCCGTCTGGACTCCGTCGTGGGCGGCGTAGGCATAGGTTGCTGGGGCTGACTCGGCCATTGCGGCTCTCCTCGGGCTCATTGGCAGCGACAGCGCAAAATCTCCCATGGGGGCGTGCCGGCTCCATCCGGGATCGATGCGATCTAGATTGCGGAAGAACCCGTAAGAGAGCGGTTGGCGGCCCGCGGCCAGCGTGCGTCACGCAGGGTTAGCTGCGTTCGGGACGAGCTCCAAGAGCTCATCGATCCCCTCCTCGATCCCGAGCGCCAGAACGTCGATATCGGGTGTTGATTCGCTGTCGGCGATGACGCCGAAGGTGACCAGTCCGTTGTAAGAGAAGATCGCGATCCCAACCGAGTGCTCGGCGGCGAGCGGCACGATCGGGTACACCTCGCGGAGCTGCGCTCCGAACGCGTAGAGCGGGATCTGGGGCCCGGGCACGTTGGTGATCGTCACGTTGAACAGGCGCGTCGCGTACAGCGAACGGGCGAGCGTCGCGTGCACGACCGGCGGCGCCAGCGCGGCGAGATCGAGCATCGCCTCCGCGCCCATTGCGGCACCCGAGGACTTCAAGCGGTCGGTCGCTGCCACGATCTGCCGGTGGCGCAGGTGGGCGGCCGGCTCGGCCACCGGCAAATTGACGAACAGCGAGCTGACCCGGTTTCCGAGCGCGAGGCGCTCGCTGCTCTGGCGGATGTTCATCGGGACCATCGCCCGCAGCCCTCGCGATGGGAGCTGCTCGCCCCGTTCGAGGAGGAGGAGCCGCAGGCCGGTGGTGCAGGCCGCGAGCACGACGTCGTTGATCGATCCGCCGCGCCGGTTTCGGATCGCCTTGAGCTCCGACAGCCGCCGGCTGACGACCGCGAACCGCCTGGTCGAGCCGATCGGGACGTTCAACGACGTGTGCGGTGCGCCAATCACCTCGTCGCGGACTATGAGCTCGGCCACCGAGCGCGACCGCTCCAGCACCTCGCGCGGATGCAGCGCCGCGTGGACGCTCGCGCCGGCGACGCGTGCTCCGGCGTGCGCGACGTCAGCGATCGGCTGTGGCGGGCTGGGCACGAGCGAGCGCAGGAGCGAGTCATCGCTTGGCGTTGGGGGCGGGGCGAGCGGCCGCTCAGGCGGGTTCGGCTCGGTGTCCAGGAGCACGTAGGCCACGTCGACGGAGCCGACGCCGTCGACGAGGCAGTGATGGGTCTTGTGGGCGATCGCCCAGCGACCTTCGGGCAGTCCCTCGATTAGTGCCATTTCCCACAGCGGGCGAGTCCGGTCGAGCCGGTGCGAATAGAAGTCGGCGACCCACTCGCACAGCTCCGCGTGGCCGCCCGGCGCGGGCAGCGCCACGTGCGCGACATGGTCACGAACCTGGAACCGATCGTCGTCGATCCAGTGCGGCCAGGCGAACCCGCCCGTCCGGGTCGATGACAGCCGCTGCAAGTAACGGGGTAGCTCGGCCAGCCGTGCCCCCAGGTTCGCGCAGAGCTCCTCGACCGACGGCGCGTTGCCCCCGGGCGCCGGGTCGAAAACGCTTACGCCACCGATGCTCATGAGCGCACCTTCGTCTTCCTGCTCGAGCTCGAGGAAAGTTGCATCGAGGGCGGTCAGGGTGTCGGACATGACCCCAACCTACGGACGGGGTCTCCGTGCCGCATCGGGACCCGGCACCACTGGCGTCAGTAATTTGCCACACGAGCTCACGTGAGGAGGGCGGGTTGCGGGGTTTCCGCACGCGAGACGTGCCTCGTACCGATGTCACGGTGCCCCGACGGCGGGATAGTCGGATCTCTGCGAACAATCGGCGAATATCAATCTGAGCCGGGCGTTGTCAGCCGTGCACCTCACCCTTTGCTGGTGCAGGCGCGCGGATGCCGTCTCGGTAGATGCTTGTCACGACAACGGTGCGCTGAGACTGTCGACGCGCCAGGAAGCCGGTGTATCCATGGCAACCGTCACTTCACAACCGCTCGAGCAGGGGGCTCCGCCCGCCGGGGCGCCATCGCGCACCGCTTCTGAGGGCAATGGCGCGCGCGCACACGCAACGACTTTGGACCAGGCCGACGGCCGGCCGACCCTGGATCCGCACCAGGTTGCACAGGCCGGGAGCGCTGAGCGCGGATCTAAGGCTGGCATCGAGGGTCTGATCGCGAGGCGCGTGGCGGCCGCTACCGAACACGCTCTCGAGGGTCCCAATCAGAGACTGATGCGGTTTCAGAAGCCCGTGTGGGACGGTCTGTGCCGGTACTACTTCCGGCTTGAGACGTCCGGTTGGGAGCGACTGCCCGAGCAGACTTCGCTGCTGATCGGAAATCATTCCGGAGGGTCGCTGACGATGGACGCGTGGACGTTCGTGTTCGACTGGTGGCGGCGATTCGGCACCGAGCGCGTGCTTCACGCGACCGCTCACGATGTCCTGATGGCGGCCCCTGGCCTCGGTGATTACTTTCGCCAGGCTGGCGTGATCCCGGCCTCTCGCGAGGGCGTCACCGCGGCGCTCAGCGCCGGGTGTGACGTGATTATCTGGCCGGGGGGCGATGTTGACGCGATGCGCAGCTGGCGCAGGCGCGATGAGGCTGTGCTGGGCGGGCGGATGGGCTTCGTGCGCACGGCGATCCGGTCCGGGGTGCCGATCGTTCCGGTGGCCAGCGTCGGCGGGCACGACACCGCGTTCGTCCTATCCGAAGGCCGCTGGATCGCGAACGGGCTCGACCGCGTCAGCGGGTTGAAGAAGAAGCTTCGCGGGTCGAGGCTGCCGATCGTGCTCGGCTTCCCGTTCGGCCTGACGATCGAGACGATCCCGACGCACCTGCCGCTGCCGGCGAAGATCCGCACGGAGTTGCTGGATCCGATTGACGTCGACCACGACCCAGAGCGGGTCAACGATCGCGATTACGTCGAGTCGGTTTATCGCGAGGTGGAAGCCGCGATCCAGGGCGGGATGGATCGACTCGCCAAGCAGCGACGCTTCCCCATCTTCGGGTAGCCGCACGATGCCCGCCAATCTCAGTCCCTGACCCCCTGAGGTTGCTAGACATCCCCGTGCTAGCACTCCGCGGAGGTATTTCTCAGCCGGCCGCCTATGACAGGTCGCTGGCCTATGACAGGTCGCTGGCGATGCGGAGACGGTCACGCCAGCGCTCGGCATCAAACGGCGCCGGCTCAGTGTCGCTGATGAATCGCTCGAGCGCTGTGATGAAGCTTCCGGGCGCCTCGAGTTGGGGCAGATGGCCGACGTTCTCGAAAACCTCCAGGCGGCTGCCGGGTAAGGCGGCGTGAGCGTTCTCGGCGTGTTGTACCGGGATGATTCTGTCGCGGGCGCCCCAGATGATGAGCACGGGCATACCTTCGGCGAGATAGAACCGGTCCCGGGCGCTGACGCGCTGGCCGCCGGTACCAACCACGCCGCGCAGAGTGGCGAGAAAGGCCACCCGACGGTCGTGGTCGACAAGCGATGCGTAGCCGCGAGCGACCTCGGCGAGGTCGGCGGTGGGTCGCACCCCGACGACCGCCAGGCCGCGCGCGACCTTGCTCCCAACGGTGGTCCCCAGCGCGGCGGTCGCGCCGATGAACAGATCAGCTCCCGGCAGCGCCGCGGCACGCAGAACCGCGCTCACCTCGGGACCCAACCCGCCGCTGGAAACGAGCGCTAGGCGCTCGGTGATCTCGGGAAACTGGTAGGCGAATTGCATTGCGATCCCACCACCTAGGGAGTGTCCGACGAGCGTGGCACGCTCGTGGCCGAGCGCGACTAGCAAATCACGCAGACCGGTCGCGAGCGCTCCAAGCGAGTAGTCGCCGGCGCCCGGGGCCGACCTGCCATGTCCGGGCAGGCTGGGTGCAAGCACCGTATGCCGCTGTGCCAGCGGCTCGATCACCTCGCGCCAATTGTCCACGCTGCCGGCGATCCCGTGAATCAGCAGCAGCAGCGGTCCGCTGCCCGCCTTCACGTAACTCACCGGCCGGCCGTGGAGCGTGACGGTGCGCGGCTCAAGCCCGCTCATCGCCGACCACGCTCATTGCGGGCTTGCGACCGAGCCGCTGCGGGTCGATCGGGTTCTCGCATAGCCACATTGTCGGCGTCCCTCATGCCGCCCACATCCGGTCTCGCCCGTGCCGCGAAAGGAGAAAGTACCGAGCCGAATCCTTGCCCCTTGGGGATCGCCGTAGCGCGAACTGGACGAGATCAGCCTGCCTTGAGTCGGCGGCCTGCCTGGCGCACGACCCGCAAGCGCCGCCCGCTCGATCTCATCTCGGAGATCCACCGAGCGCCTTACGGGCGAGCACGGATGCCGCCGGGGCTCGCTGGTCGTAGCGTGCATGACACCCGAACTCGAGGAGGTTCTCATGTCCGTCACGACCAGCCAGCGGTTCCGGCGCACCTATTTGATGCCGTCGCTTCAGCACGCGACGGTGTCCGATGCGATGCACCCCGGCATCCTTGCGTGCGAGCCGGACGCGAGCCTGCCCGAGGTAGCCCAGATCATGGCCACGCATCACGTTCACTGCGTCGCGGTGGTCGGGGTGTCACACGAGGAGCCGCAGTGCGGCGTCTGGAGCGTGATCTCCGACCGGGACTTGGTGCGCGCCGGCATTCGTGACGGCGGGGTGCCGAGCGCGCGCGTGATCGCGCAGCAGCCATTGGTGACGGTCGAGCCGTCGTTGCCACTGCGGGATGCCGGCGAGCTCATGCTGGCCAACGGGGTCAGCCATCTGGTGGTCATCCAGCCGGAGACGCAGCGGCCCATCGGCATTCTCTCGACGGCCGACATTGCCGGCGTGCTCGGCTGGGGAAAGGCGTGAACTCGGGTGGCTACTCGCGATAGATCGCGCAGCCCCGCGCGGATCCTGATCGCGGGGGGTGGGTTCGCCGCCGTCGAGGCGGCTCTTGCCCTCCGGGCACTTGCAGACCACCGGGTGGCGCTAGCGATGCTCGCTCCGGATCCGGTGTTCCACTATCGCCCGGCGGCGACCAGCGAGCCGTTCGACGTGGCACCGTCACGGCGTTATGACTTGCGTGCGATCGCCCGGGGCTTGGGAGCGGAATACCACAAGTCGCGGCTCGAGGCGGTGGCCTCCCGCAAGCATTTTGTTCGTACGGCGTCCGGGGCCCGGCTCCGTTACGACGCGTTGATCGTCGCGACCGGCGCACGCCCAGTCGTCGGAGTCCCGGGCGCGATCACGTTCCGCGACCAGCGCGATATCCCTTTGATCAGACGCTTGCTGCGCGACCTCGAGGCAGGAACTGTTCGACGCACCGTTTTTGCGGTGCCCACCGGCGCGGTTTGGCCGTTGCCGCTGTACGAGCTAGCGCTCCTGTTGGCCAGGCACGCGCGGGAACGCGGGCTGAGGCTCGAGTCCACGCTGGTCACGCCGGAACGAGCGCCGCTGGAGTTGTTCGGCACTGAAGCGTCTGTGGTCGTGCGCGGCTTGCTCGAGGAACTCGGCGTACGGTTCGTCGGTGGGTCGCACGCCTCACCCGTTCAGCGTGACGGGTCGGTCGCGCTCGCCGACGGCGAGCTGATCCAGGCAGACCGGGTAGTGGCCGTGCCTGAATTGCGCGGGCGCCGGTTTACCGGCGTGCCCGCTAGCCGGTCGGGGTTTGTCCCGGTGGACGCGTCCGGGCGGGTCGAAGGGCTCGAAGACGTGTATGCGGCCGGCGACTTGACCACGTTCCCCATCAAGCAAGGTGGTCTCGCCGCGCAGCAAGCCGACGTCGTCGCGCAGACGATCGCCGCCGGACTGGGTGTCCCGGTCAAGCAAGTTCGGGCACGGTGGGTCCTCCACGCTCGCGTGCTGGGTGGGGAGCCACCGGTATTCGTTCGCACGGAATTCGATTGGAACGGGCAACCGACATCCGCTGCGCTGGTTCGTGCCGACGACGAGGACGCCGCGAAGGCGGCAAAGGTGTTTGGTCGTTACCTGTTGCCCTACCTGGAGACGCTCGAGCCGCTGTCGGACGAACCGCCAGGCCGTGGCGTGAACACCGGCAGCCGAGCCGGCGCACCTGCGCGCTAACCCGGCAAGGTGTCGTCCGTGCGCCGCGGCGCTCAACAATTCGGTGCGCGCTTTGCTCGCGATCACCGGAGCCGGCCAGTTACAAATGCCAGCGCCGCTTCGGTCGGGTCGGCTGAGGCGTCCGCGAGGCCGTTGCAATATCTCTTGAATTATCCGTAGAAATCCGTCTCGACGACGCGCTCACGAGCGCATATGCTTCAGTCACTGGGCGCGCGGAAATAACGCGCGACTCGGGTTTAGGGTCTGTGAATGGTGAGGCCGCTGTGAATGCTGCGGGGTAGCAACCGGCGCGACGACACCACCAGCTGACCGTCCACGATGGCCTGTCGACGATATGACGCTTGACAGGCGGCAGTCGCGATAGGAGGCACCTTTGATCGGACCCGCTTCGGCAGGCGAACGCCCGAGCAGAGCCGGTCGCGACACGTTCGGACCGCTTGTCCGCGCAGTGATCGCTGCCACGCGGAGGTCCCAGCGCGCCAACCACTGGATGCCAGCCCGCTCTCCGGCCGCGACAGACCGCGCGCCCGCCCCGAGCCGTGGCCGTGGCGTCAGCCCAGGCTCAGCGCGATAGGGATACGGCCTCGTCCAGGCACCCAGAGCAGCCGACGGGATGACCGGACGGTCGTTGATTCAAAGCGTCGGAGGACCAGCTCTGCCACGGGGTCGGCACGCCGATCACGTTCACGCAGGATCGTGCGGCCGCGCGCACCACCGCGCGGATAACGGCATTGAGTCCGGGACAGTCACCGCCGCCCGTGAACATGCCGATCCGCGTGTCAAACGCCTAGTAGGTGAACGACGGCGATGAGCAATACCTGCGCGCCGAGCACGCCGAGCGCGCCGACATAGAGAGCCATCGCGAAGATGCTTCGCGAGCGTGACGTTAGATTGGCCGCCCGTGCTGCGGCGAGACGCTGGAGCGCCGCTCTCGACAACACTTCCTTGTCCGCGGCACGGAAGCGCAGTTCGGCAAAGTCGCGAAACTCCTCGAGCGCCATGCGACTCTTGCGAGACGGCGCAAACACCTGGCCGGAGATGGCTGCGGCTCCGAGCAGGAGCATCGCAGTCAGCGCCGCCAGGCAGACCGTAACCGCGGCGCCAAGATGGGAGAACTTCTGCGCCGCCTGCGCCGCGGCCGATCCCAATCCGGCTGTGAGCGCGAGCAACACGCCGCACGCCGTGAGCAACCCAGCGGCGCGCGAGCGCGCCGCTTCGGCATGAGCGTGCTCGACACGGAGCGCTTCGAGCGCGGCGTCGAGCACCTCGCCGGGATCCGGCGCCTGCGAGTCTGCGGCCACCACCTTTGCTCGCGGTAGCGGCGCCATCGCTAGAGCGGCCGGAGGGTCGCTGCGCAAAGCCATGTGGGACATCTCTTGGTCGTCTGCTCGGGCCTCATCTGGGAGTACGCACATGCTCTCTCCCGCGAGGCTCAGCCCGGCATCGTGAGCGCGGCAAGCGGGACGTCGACGTCGATGAACCCAACCGGAGGCGCGCCGAACCGATCTTCATCGCCGTGTTCGGACAGATACGGGCCGAGGTAGCGGCCGGCGATCTTCGTCGGTGGCCACCACAGCGGATACCACACGCCCGAAACATCGGGATCGACCTCGGGCACTCCGGAGCGCATGTAGACCGGCTCGTCGCCGGTGAACAGCATTCCTCGAAGCATCGGCCGAAACGGCCCCGGCTCCACGTCCACGCCGTGCCTCGCAGCCACGTGTTCGGCGACGCTGTCCGCCTGCTGTGTGGCAATTCCGCCCTGCTTGACCGGGAAGTCGGTCGCGTCGCCGGCCGCGTACACGTTGGGAAGTCCGATGACGCTCCCGTACTGGTCGACCGGGATGAAGCCATGCGGCCCGCTCGCCGGCACCCCGGCCAGTTCCGGTCCGCTCAGGAGCGGCAGCGTGACCACGTAATCGGAGCTCGGCTGCTCGAGGGCGGCGTACGTCAGGACGTCGCCTGCCTTTGCGAACGACGCGTGAATGAACTCGACGCCCGCCCGATCCAGCAGGCGGCCGATTCCCTGGCTCAGCTGACCGCCGAACAGCGCCAGGGGTTGATCTTCCGGCGTGAGCAGACGCACCTGGACGCCCTCGATGCCGCTCCGGGCGAGCTCGCGAGCCGTCATCAGCGCAAGCTCGTACAGCGGCAGGACCCAGCCCGTCATCGTCGGAGCGACAAATGACACGCTGCGTGCCGCGCCTCTGCGCATGCGAGCCAGCATGGCCTTGATCGCCTCGCTTGAACCATCGAGTCCGAACGTGATCGCGTCGGCGAACGGCGGGCGCACGCGCGCGCCGAGAGCGAGGATGAGCGTGTCGAAGGCGAGCTGCTCACCGTCGGCACACGTCACCCGCCGGCTCGTGGCATCCACCGCCGTCACGCTCCCGCGAACGAAGTTCGCGCCGAGCTCGGCGGTGAGGTCCGGCAAGGAAAGACGTGCCGGCGATCCAAGGCCGAACGGCTCCGCCACGGTCATCGGACGGTCGACGAACCAGTCATCCTTCGAAACCAGCGTAAGCGCCGCACGATCGCCGGCAAGAGCGTGCAAGGCGAGCAGGGCCTCGACGCCGGCGACGCCGCCGCCGACGATCACGACGTGTCCTGAGGTGGGGGTGTTGGGGTGTGTCATGGTTCACTCACCAGGGGTTGTAGGCGCCTGCATTGGCAGCGCGCATTGCAGTGACGTAACTTGAACGCTCGTAGGCGGCGGCGTCGGCGTCGCGCGGCACCGCTAGCAGACCGCGAACATCGTCCACCGTCTGAAAGCCCTTGCTCGCCATCCAGCGTCGCAGCCCGTCGAGGAGGTCGGTTGCGTAGCTCGGACCGTGCCGCAGCAGCGCAGACGTCGTCATCACGACGTCTGCGCCCGCGAGCAGGTACCGGGCGAGGTCGGCCGGCACCTCCACGCCCGAGGTAGCGGCGAGCGAGGCCGTAAGTCTGCCCTGTAATAGTGCGATCCAGGTGCGTGCCAGGCGCGCGTCGGCCGGGCTCGAGAGGTTCACTCGCGGCAGGACCACGAGCCGCTCGGTGTCGATGTCGGGCTGCAGGAAGCGATTGAACAGCACGAGCGCGTCGGCGCCAGCCCTGTCGAGCCGCAGCGCCATCTCGCCGGCGGAGCTGAAGTAGGGGCTGAGCTTGACCGCGACCGGCACGCTGACAGCCGACTTGACTCGCTCGAGCACATCGATGTGACGCTGCTCGACGTCGCGTCCCGAGGTCTCCGTATCACCCGGGAGGTAGTAGATGTTCAGCTCGATCGCGGCGGCTCCGGCGTCCTGCATGGCGCGGGCATATTCGGTCCACCCCTCGGGGGTGATGCCGTTGAGGCTCGCGATCACAGGGATGTCGACCGCGGCGACGGCGCGTTCGAGCAGCGTCAGGTAAGCGTGTGGGCTGCCGTCCTCCTCGGCTACGGAGGGAAAGTAACTGAGCGCCTCGGGGAAGCTCTCGGCGGTGTCTTCGATGAGACCGATGACTCGCGCGGTCTGCTCCCGCAGTTGCTCCTCGAACAGCGAGTAGAGAACGATCGCGCCGACGCCTCCGTCCGCGAGTCGGCGGACGCCGTCGAGGTTGTAGGACAGAGGCGACGGCGAAGCCACGAGCGGATTGCGCAGTGCGAGACCCATGTATGTCGTCGAGAGCTCCATCACTTACCACCACGGCGGGAATCGGACGGGAACTCGGTCGCGCTGCGAGTTGCCATCTCTTCGTAGAGTCGCCAGCGCTGGTCGACCACCTGCTGGGCGACGCCGAGCAGGCGCTCGGACTCAGTCGGGTGGGCGGCCGCAAGGGCGCGGAAGCGCAGCTCGCCCTTGCGGTAGTCGGCGAGTGACATGCGCGGCCGCGGCGAGTCGAGCAGGAAGGGGTTGTCGCCATCGGCGGAGGCCACCGGGTCGTAGCGGATCAGCGGCCAATGACCGCTGGCCACGGCGCCGTACTGCTGGGTCAGTCCATCGCGCATGTCGTATCCGTGCGCGACACAGTTGCTGTAGGCGATTATCAACGACGGTCCGTCGTACGCCTCGGCCTCCCGGAACGCGCGCAGGGTCTGCTGAGGATCGGCGCCGAACGCCACCCGCGCCACGTAAACGTTGGCGTACGCGATTGCCTGGAGCGCGAGATCCTTGGTCGGGACGGTCTTGCCCGCGGCGGCGAACTTCGCGACCGCGCCGAGTGGCGTTGCCTTGGACATCTGCCCTCCGGTGTTGGAGTACACCTCGGTGTCCATCACCAGCACGTTTACGTTCCTGCCGCTCGCCAGCACGTGATCGAGGCCGCCCGCGCCGATGTCGTATGCCCAGCCGTCTCCGCCGACGATCCACACGCTGCGCCGAATCAGGTGGTCGAGAACGCTGCGCAGGTCATCGACCGCGGGATCGTCGCGCTCTGTCAGCCGGCGTTCCAGCTCCGCGATCCGTTCGCGCTGAGCGCGCAATTCGGATTCTCTGACCTGCGGCGCCGACAGGATCTCGTCCACGAGCTCGGCGCCCACGGCGTCGCGCAGCTCGGACAGGCGACGGCGGGCGAGCTCGGTGTGGCGGTCGGCGGCGAGTCGCAGCCCCAGCCCGAACTCCGCGTTGTCCTCGAACAGCGAGTTCGACCATGCCGGGCCGTGCCCGTCGGCGTCGATCGTCCACGGCGTCGTCGGCTGGTTCCCGCCGTAGATCGACGAGCAGCCGGTCGCGTTGGCGATCGTCAGCCGGTCGCCGAACAGCTGCGATAGGAGCTTCAGGTACGGCGTCTCGCCACACCCGGCGCACGCGCCCGAGAACTCGAACAGGGGCTCCAGGAACTGGGTTCCACGCACGGTGCCGAAGTCGACTCGCGTTCGATCGTTCACCGGCAGCTGCTCGAAGAACGCGATGTTGTGGCGCTCGCTCTCGAGCAGCGGCTCGAGTGCTCCGAGATTGATCGCCTTGTGACCCGGCTCAGTGGCCGCCGACACCGGACACGCCTCGACGCACAGCCCGCACCCGGTGCAGTCCTCGACGTACACCTGCAGCGTGTACCTGACGTCGGGTAGCCCGGCTCCGTTCAGCGCTGCTGAGGCGAAACTGTCGGGAGCACCTTCCAGCCGATCCGGCTCGTAGTAGCGGGATCTGATCACGCTGTGCGGGCAGACGAAGCTGCAGTTGCCGCACTGGATGCAGAGCTCCGAGTCCCAGACCGCGACGAGGTCCGAGATGTTCCGCTTCTCGTACTTGGTCGTGCCGCTCGGGTACGTGCCGTCGACCGGCAGCACGCTCACGGGCAGGTCGTCGCCGTGGCCGGCCATCATCGCCGCGGTCACCGTCCGGACGAACTCGGGCGCGTCCGCCGGCACGAGCGCCGGCTCCTCGCGCGTCGAGGTGACCCGATCGGGCACCGGAACCCGGTGGAGCGCCGCGATCGCGCGGTCGACCGCCTCGATGTTGCGCCTGACCACCTCCTCGCCCCGCTTCCCGTACGTCTTCTGAATCGAGGCCTTGATCGCCTCGATCGCGCGGTCGCGCTCCATCACTCCGGAGATCGCGAAGAAACACGTCTGCAGCACGGTGTTCGTCCGTCCCGCCAGTCCGGCCTCCCGCGCGATCTTCCCGGCATCGATCGCGTACAGCTCGATCTCCTTGGCGAGGAGCTTCTCCTGTGTGGAGTGCGACAGCGCGTCCCAGACCTGATCGGGCTCGTGAGGACAGTTGAGCAACAGCGTCGCGCCGTGGGCGGCGCGATCGAGCACCTCGTCGCGCTCGATCATCCCGAACTTGTGGCATCCGACGAAGCTCGCCGCGGACACGAGGTATGGGGCGTGGATCGATCGTGGCCCGAAGCGCAGGTGCGAGACCGTCTGCGAGCCGGACTTCTTGGAGTCGTAGACGAAGTACCCCTGGGCGTGGAGGTTCGCCGCGTCGCCGAGGATCTTGATCGTGTTCTTGTTCGCGCCGACCGTGCCGTCCGAACCCAGCCCGAAGAACACGGCACGCACGGTCTCCTCGGGCTCGATGTCCAGCGACGCGTCGTACGGGAGGCTGGTGTGAGAGACGTCGTCGTTGATCCCGATCGTGAATCGCCGCCTCGGCTCCTCGCGGGCCAACTCCTCGAGCACGCCGGCGACCATGCCCGGGGTGAACTCCTTGGAGGACAGCCCGTAGCGCCCGCCGATCACGATCGGCATGACGTCGCGCTCCCCGGTGCCGTGGGCCTCGTCCAGCGCCGCGAGCGTGTCCAGGAACAGCGGCTCGCCGAACGAGCCGGGCTCCTTGGTGCGATCGAGGACGGCGACCCGGCGCACGCTCTGGGGCAGCGCCGCGGCCAGCTCGCGCGCGGGGAACGGCCGGTATAGCCTGATCTGCGCGACACCCACGCGTTCGCCCCGGCTCTGGAGGTAGGCGACCGTCTCGCGCGCGGTCTCGCCGCCGGAGCCCATCACCACGAGCACGCGCTCGGCCTCCGGATGCCCGCTGTACTCGACCAGGCCGTAGCGGCGACCGGTTCGCTCGGCGAGACGGTCCATCGCGCTCTGCACCACGTCGGGCACGCGCGCATAGAACGGGTTGACGGTCTCGCGCGCCTGGAAGTAGATGTCGGGGTTCTGCGCGGTGCCGCGGATGAACGGCCGGTCGGGCGACAGCGCCCGGGCGCGGTGGGCCCGCACCAGCTCGTCCGAGATCAAAGTGCGCACGTCCTCGTCGTCGAGCATCTCGATCGTCTGCAGCTCGTGCGAGGTGCGGAAGCCGTCGAAGAAGTGCACGAACGGTATGCGCGTCTCGAGCGTCGCGGCGTGGGCGACGAGCGCGAAGTCGTGCGCCTCCTGCACCGACGCCGAGCTCAGCAGCGCGAACCCCGTCTGGCGGACCGCCATCACGTCGGAGTGATCGCCGAAGATCGACAGCGCTTGCGCGGCCAGCGAGCGCGCGGCCACGTGCATCACCGCCGACGTCAGCTCCCCGGCGATCTTGTACATGTTCGGGATCATCAGCAGCAGGCCCTGCGAGGCCGTGAACGTCGTTCCGAGCGCGCCGCCCTGGAGCGCGCCGTGCAGGGCTCCCGCGGCACCGGCCTCGCTCTGCATCTCGACCACAGCCGGCACCGTCCCCCAGAGGTTCGTCCGCCCCTTGCTCGACCACTCGTCGGCGAACTCGGCCATCGGCGAGGAAGGGGTGATCGGGAAGATGCAGCAGACCTCGCTGCATCGGTGCGCGACCCACGCTGTCGCTTCGTTGCCGTCGACGGTGGCGCGCATCAGCGACTCCCCTCCACCGTGGCGTCGGGCGCGACGAACGCGTACGCAGGATCCGGCGCCTGCTCAGGGACCATCTCGATCGAGTGCACCGGGCACTGCTCGAAACACGCCCGGCATCCGGTGCAGCGGTCGTAGTCGAACCGGTATCGCAGCCCCGGACCGAGCTTGATCACCGCGTCCTCGGGGCAGGCGCCCAGGCACCCGTCGCACTCGATGCAGTTCCCGCACGACAGACACCGGCTCGCCTCGAACACGGCCTCCTCTTCTGAGAGGCCGCCTACCACCTCATCGAATCCGCCGAGGCGCTCATCCGGCGCCAGCTCGGGCTGCTGGCGTCGGGGGTGGTCGCCGAAGTACCACAGGTTCAGGAGATCGAAGTCGGCCTGCGGATGCTTAGGCGAGCGCTCATTTCGCGAACCGCGCAGCCACGCATCGATCTCGCGCGCGGCACGCTTGCCGTGCCCGACGCCTACGGTCACGGTCCGCTCGGAGGGCACCATGTCGCCGCCGGCGAACACGCCCGGGCATCCGGTCATCAGCGAGCTCGACACGCGGACCGTCCCGTCGCGGTCGAACTCCACACCCGGCACGCTGCGCATGAAGTCGGTATCGCTCTCCTGGCCCAGGGCCAGGATCACCGTATCGGCGGCCAGGGTCTCGAAACGGCCGGTCGGCTGCGGGTAGCCGGTCTCGTCAAGCTCCATCACCTCGACCTCCAGCTCGGAGCCCTCCATCGCCTTGATCGTCCGCAGCCAGTTGATCCGCACGCCCTCGCGCTCGGCGTCCGCGCGCCTCGTCCTCGTGCGCGGGCATCTGCGCGCGAGTCCGCCGGTAGACGATCAGCGCCTCCTCTGCGCCCATCCGCCGGGCGACGCGCGCGGCATCCATCGCCGTGTTGCCGCCGCCGTAGACCGCCACGCGACGTCCGATCACGGGCCGCTCGCCCGCGGCGACGCCGCGCAGGAACGAGATCGCGTCGACGATGTGCCCGGCGTCGGCGGCGGGGATGTCGACCCGCTTGGACAGGTGCGCGCCGACCGCCACGAACACGGCATCGAACGCCCCCTCGCGGCGCTCGGCCTCGAGGTCCTCGACCCGGTGGTCGCTGGTGAACCGCACCCCGAGCGCGGCGATCCGATCCACCTCGGCGCCGATCACGTCCCGGGGCAGCCGGTAGGCGGGAATCCCGTAGCGCATCATCCCGCCCGGCTCGGGGCCGGCATCGCGAATCTCGACCTCGTGGCCGAGGCGCGCGAGATGGTAGGCGGCCGACAGGCCGCTCGGACCCGCGCCGATCACCAGCACGCGCTTCCCGCTCCGCGCCCGCGGTGGATCGAATAGCCACGCCCGGCTCGAGCGCGAGATCACCGAGGAACCGCTCGACCGCGTGAATCGACACCGCGCTGTCGAGCTCGGCGCGGTTGCACACGCTCTCGCACGGGTGGTAGCAGACCCGGCCGTGGATCGCCGGGAACGGGTTGTCGGCGGTGAGCAGCCGCCACGCCCGCTCGTGCTCGCCGGCCTTGACGTGGGCCATCCAGCCCTGGATGTTCTCCCCCGCGGGGCAGCCCGCGTTGCAGGGCGGGAGCAGATCGACGTACACGGGTCGCTGGTCGCGGACGGGCCCGGCCGCGACTGCCCGTGGGCCAGGTCGGGCAGCCGCGTGATATCCGAGGCCGACCCCGTCATCGCGGAGCGGCGATCGCGGCCTGAGCGGCTGCCACGCGCGCGATCGGGAGACGGAACGGCGAGCAGCTCACGTAGTCGAGTCCCGAGGCGTGGAAGAACCGGATTGACTGTGGGTCTCCGCCATGCTCG
>CAVTNE010000006.1:0-17891 GCA_963735965.1 uncultured Solirubrobacterales bacterium | reverse complement strand
CGATCTGGGGAACTACACCGAGAGGTCCGCTCCGTTCTCCTCGCCACGGTTGCGGAAGCCCCGCGCGATACGGCCGACCTCGGCAGCATCCACGCCACCGATGTGTGCGATCCGTACACCCGGACGACGCGCGAATTGACAGGGCCGACCGCTTCCCCTCAGGACGAAACGGAGCAGCCTCGAGCCGGCCGCCGCAGCCCAGTGCCAAGCCTGCTCCCTTTCGTCCGTTGGGGAAGCGACCGATGCCGTCGTTTCAGGCGGCATCCGCATGTAGGGATCGCACACCTCGCGGAGTCGGTGGCGGCGGAGTGTGGCGTCCTCGAGCCGGACTTCCGCAACCGCTACGAGGAGAAGCCGACCTACAGCTCGGTCTAGTTCCCCAGCTCGTCCGAACCGGGCACCACACGAGCCGGCCGGCTCTCGCTCGCCGAGGTAAAGCTGGCACCGTGGTCATGCCTTTGGCGATCGCAGAAGCAGGTCGGGAAGGCGAATTGATTTTGCTTCTCACGCTACCCGGCAGCACCTGGGTTTTGCCGGCATACGTAGTCGCGACTGGCGTACGTAAAGGACCGCCGACCGCGGTTCGCGAAATGACGTAGATCTACCGCTGCGCGGACGATCAGCGTGGCGCAAGATCCTCCCTAACGGGCATCGCCCGAGAGATTCGAACTGGCGTTGCGCTGCGACGCCCCGACAAGGATCGGCCGCAACTACCGTCCGAGGGAGCAGTGATGAATACCGAGACGACCACCCTGGCGCGAACTCCAGAAGACCATAGGCACACCCGTTTCACTGAGCTTGTTGGCTGTGAGGTCCCGATTCAGCAGGCGGCGTTCGGCACTCTCAGCGTCGAGCTCGTCGCCGCGGTGAGCGGCGCGGGCGGGCTCGGGATGATCGGCGCGCCGCTTGTCAGCGCCGATGCCCTATCCGCCGCCTTTGATCGAATCCGCGCCAGGACCGACGCGCCGGTCGGGGTCAACTTCCTAGCGCCGTTCTTCGATCTCGACCGAGACGCCGCGGCGCTAGAGGTGGCGATCGAGCGCGGCGCGCTCGTGGAGTTCTTCTACGGCGACCCCGACCGCGATCTCGTGAACCGTATCCACGCCGGCCGGAGCCTGGCGTCCTGGCAAGTGGGCTCGGTGAACGGCGCGGTCGCCGCCGCACGCGCCGGGTGCGATCTCGTGGTCGTGCAGGGCCACGAAGCGGGCGGACACCTCGCCGGAACCCACGCGCTGCTGCCGCTGCTATGTCAGGTACTCGACCTGGTCGACGTCCCAGTCGTCGCCGCGGGAGGCATCACCACGCCGCGCGCCCTAGCCGCCGTGTTGGCCGCAGGCGCCGCCGGCGCCCGCATCGGCACCGCCCTGGTCGCCTCCGAGGAAGCCGACTTCCATCCCGACTACAAACGCGCCATCGTCACGGCGTCGAGCACCGACGCCGTTTGCAGCGATGCTTTCGCCGCCTTTTGGCCCGACGCGCCCCATCGCGTCCTGCGCTCCGCGATCGACGCAGTCCAAGCACTCGACCTCCCCACGGTCGGGGTGATGGAGATCGGGGGTCAGCGCATGGATGTCCCCCGCGCCGCCGGAGCCGCCCCGGTGGCAAGCGCGACCGGGCACATCGAGGCGATGGCCCTGTTCGCGGGTCAAGGGGTCGGCACGGTCACCGAGGTCCGCCCGGCCGCGACGATCGTACGCGAGCTGGCCACCGGCGCGGAGAACCTTCTCCGGGGTGCCAGTCCCGATCGCCGCCGCTCGTGAACCGAAACCCGACCGATTTGGCTGAATTCAGTGAAGACAACGAGCAGCCACCGACACGCCCGAGGCGGGTGCAGAACGGATCACGGCAAAACGACGGCGTCGACAGCGGCACCGGCTTCCAGGGGCGCGCGTGGGCCGCTCTGCCTGCTGGCGTGGCGGGTTCGGAGCAGACCACGTAGATCAGACGTCCGCCGCCATCGCCGTCTTGATGAGCTCGAAATCGGTGCATGGGATCTCGAATAGGCCGAAGCGGAATGGGTAGCCCCACCGTCGCTTGTCTTTGATGAAGCTGAGCTCGTCGATCAGTGGCGCGATCGGCGCTTGAACGCAGGGAGAGAATCTGACGTTGCGACGCCAGGGTCGGAAGTCGTGGGACATTTCGACCTGGTAGAGCTCGTCGTCGGCCACGTGGCCGATGGCCGTGAAGGCTTGCAGCGGCGTGCCGCCTTGAAGGCTGCTTTTCGGTGAGTAGAACACGATCGAGTCTCCAGCGCTCAGTCGCCTCAGTCCCGACGCCTTACCGTGCCCGGCCTGCGTGAAGCCGCCCTCGACCCCTGCGCGTACGTGGTCACGGCTGATCGTGTTCACCCAGCATCTCACCCAAAACACCGCTGTGATCATCGCGGCTGGGCGCCGCTTGGGTCCAGCCGGGACACGCGCTATCCGCCGTGAGCGCCCCGCTCTGCGTCCGCAACAGGAATCTCGCGCGTGACGCTGACTTCCCTGCCACACACGAACAGGGGGCCGAGCGCCTGCTTTGCCTCGGCCGGCGAGAGCCAGCTGGACGGCTGATCTCGTGTCCGCTTCGGACGATGAGGAGGGCTGATTGCGTGGCTTCCGCAACCGCGCGGCTAGGCGGCAGCAGCCGAGCTCGCCAGCGCCCGGTGAACTCCAAGCCCGCGTTCTGGCCCGGATCGGTTAGAGCAGGCAGCAACCTGTCCGCTCTCAGAGGAGGGAGCCATGCCTGCTCATCAGTTGTTGGACGCCGCCGGCCGTCCGCGGTCCCCGGCGACAATGCCCGGCCATCACGCCGGCCGGATCCCACCGAACAAAGGCCGCCGGTACCCCGCCGATCCGCCCACGGTCGACGAGATCGTCGCGGTCATGCGCCAGGCCGGAGACACTCGTCACGGCCGGCGGATGCGCGGTCTGATCGTTGTGCTGTGGCGCGCAGGCGTCCGGATACACGAGGCCCTCACGCTCGCAGAGACCGACCTCAACGAGCGCCGAGGCAGCCTGCTCATTCGGCACGGGAAGGGTGATCGCCGTCGGGAGGTCGGGATGGACCCATGGGCATGGGCGGTCCTGGCCGACTGGACCGCGGACCGCGCCGGCCTCGCGCCGGGACCGCTGTTCTGCGTGATCGACGGGCCGACCCGCGGCCGCGCGTGGTGCGCCACCGCAGTGCGTGCGGAGCTGCGCCACCTGGCCGTTGACGCCGGCGTGCGGCGCCGGTTTGCGCCGCATCAGCTGAGGCATGCCCACGCCGTCGAGCTCCTGCACGAGGGGATCCCGCTGCCGCTGATCCAGCGCCAACTCGGGCACGCATACCTCTCGACGACCGGCACCTACCTCGAAGGGATCTCATCGGAGGAGATCATCGGCGCCATACACGGCCGCAAAGCACCGATGATGCACGCCAGCACCGGGCTTGAGCTCTGACCCGGCGCGACGTCTGCGGGAGCGCCAAGGCGCTCCCGCACCGCCACCTACCCCATTCAAAATCACCAAGCAGAAGCCCGCAACACAGCGTCGCTCATCGTCCATTCCACAAGCCCGGTGGCGGCTGCACCGCGTGCGCGCGTTGCTGCGGAGCAGAAGAACCGCTATTAGCTCGTCATATCCGATCGAGCAAACGCCGACGTCAAGATGCATATGCCAACTCCACGCCGACGACGGACGCGCACGCGATCCCGGCGGCCCTCCCTTCGCCTGCGAGAGCGGTTGTGCTCGCCCGCGCGAACGCCGCGCTCTCGGAGCTCGTCCAAAGCGCTATGGACGTGCTAGCCGAAATCGAGTTAGCACCGTCTCGCGCCGACTGCTCCTCGCGTCGGAATGTGGCCACGGTGCCGTCGCGCCCGCAAGGGCGACGATGCAGCACTCTCGTCTAGCTCTGCATGAGCGCCCACGATCACCCCGGCGCAGCCATCGGTCGCCGCGCTCGCATTGACTCGGTGGGGTGCGGTCTGACGAGTCGGTGCCGAACACCGCGTTGGAGCGGCTCGAGCTCACGCCGCGCGAGATACACGTTCTGGGCTTGCTCGCGCGCGGGCTGACCAACCGCGGGATCGGCGCCGAGCTGTTCATCAGCGACAAGACCGCGAGCGTTCACGTCTCGCGCATCCTGACCAAGCTCTCGGTCCCGAACCGCGCGGCAGCCGCCGCGGCCACGCACCACTGGGCGTCACACGCGCCCCCGCCCCCGCCCGCCTCTTAGCTAGACCGCCCCGGCGACCCCGAACTTAATCAGGCGCCCCCGCCGATTTAAGGCACAAGATCAGGCACCTGCCCGATGGCAACGGGCGCGCTTACGCCTAGCTTTGACGCGTCGCCCAGCTGCTTTCCCGGAGGATTCGATGAACACCCGACTCAACTACTTGATCGCCCGAGAGCGCAGCCCCAACGGCTCCTGTCGCCGGCCATCAGCTCGCCTGCCGCTGACCGGCCTCTCCCCGCTGCAGTTCCAGCTCACCGCGAACCACCAGCAGCAGCGCGATGACCATCCGCTTCGCCCCCAAACCCTCGACCCCGGCGCTCCCGGCGATGGGCGTCTCCCCCGGGACGTTCGCGCCAAGTGCACTCCCTCGACACTCGCCACTTCGCGACCTACCCACACCAATTAACCGCACACGTCGTCGCGGCTTGCTGTGACAACACACATCCGTGACGGCAATCTCACCGCCGTCCGAACAACCCCGAAAGGAAGATCTAAATGATCACGCAAACGCTCGAAGGAACCCAGGACCACGCGGACGAGACTGATCTGTCCCTCGCCATGCGCGGGTTCGCCGGACAGAAACTGGTAGTCGTCGGCGGGAGCAGCGGAATGGGGCGCCAGACCGCCGCCGACGTCGTCGCCGCAGGCGGCAGCGCCGTCATTATCGGCCGGGACGCCGGCAAGGTCGAGGACACAATCCAGGCACTGGCGAAAGACGGTCCCGCCCACGGCATCACCGCCGATCTCGGCGACCGTAGGGAGGTGGAGCGGGTGCGCCGACTACTGGCTGACCAGCATGCCGACGCCACCCTGCTAGTCAACGCCGCGGGGCTGTTTATCCCCAAGGCTTTTCTGGACTACGACGGCCCCTCCTACGACTCCTACCTCGAACTCGACCGGGCGATCTTCTTCCTGACCCAGACAGTGGTCCGCGGCATGGTCGAACAAGGCCAGGGCGGCGCAATCGTCAACATCGGCAGCATGTGGGCCCACCAGGCCGTCGGAGCCACCCCATCGTCGGGCTACTCGGTGGCCAAGGGCGGGGTACATGCGCTCACCCGCAACCTGGCCATTGAACTCGCGCCCCACCACATCCGGGTCAACGCAGTGGCGCCGGCCGTCGTCGCGACCCCGATCTACGAGAAGTTCGTCCCCCAGGACGAGATCGATCAGACGCTGCATAGCTTCGACAGCTTCCATCCACTCGGCCGCATCGGGACCGCGCGCGACGTGGCCAACACCGTCACCTTCCTGCTTTCGCCTGCCACCAGCTGGGTCACTGGCGCCATTTGGAATATCGACGGCGGCGTAATGGCCGGCCGCAACTGAACGACTCCGGACGGTTGGTGCTGCGGGCCGACCCCCTCGGCACCAGCGCTCCCCGCTGCACGAAAAAGCGGGGAACCGGGCCATGCCGAGCCGTTGAGAACGACATGACACATCCGCTCGCGTGGGACCAGGCTACGCACGGCGGCGTTCTGCCTCACAACCCTCTCACAACCAACAAGGAGAAACAATGAGCACTACCACTGAGCATCACTCACTGGCGCTCCATCCGAGGTCACGGGACCAGGGGAGCCCTGGCGCGACCTCACCAGCGCGCCGCGACCCCCGCTCCCGGTCGGTTACATCTCTGCCTTCCGGCCTTCCTCCGGTCATGGGGCCGCCGGACCACGCTCCCGACGTACCGGCCATGGGCTTCCCGAGCGCAGGCCCGCACCATGGTGTCATGGGCGGTCCCGACACCGGACCGCGCCTCGACCCGATGGGCGGCCCCGACACCGGCCCAAGCATGCACCTGATGGGCGAGAGCGACCTTACGTTCGTCGACTTCGTGTTCGCCCAGCGGAGGAGCCTCCGCTGACTGACCGTCGCCGGTCAAACGCGGTCAAGCCGGCGCGCCGGCCGGCGCAGTGCATCTCGAGAACGCGCAGCAGCAGGAGCAACCCGCCGGTGCGACGAAACGCCGATGCCGACGATGACGACACATCGATGACACGCCCTCACGTCGTCCAAAACTCGCAGGGCCGCCGTTCGGGCCGAGCCCGCTCCGCCACCAGCGACTCAGGCAAACACTCCAGCTTGCACGGAATAACTTGAGGCAGCCCAGGCTCAAACAGACCAACGAACCGAACGAGATCGGCGCTCATCCGATCGAGACGACCCAAGGACGTACCTAAGGAGTAAATGATGAAGGAACATTCGTTCGCGGCTGCGCCGGCTACATCTGTCCGATCACCCGTGCCTCCCGGCCGATAGGTGCATGCGCAGGACAGGCAGTCGCCTGGTAACCCGCGGCGGCGCTTTTGAGCGAAACGTAAGGCTGCATGGTCATACCGAGAGTGACACCACCTCACAGTGAGGCGCCCGTCGGCCCGCAGAACACACAATGCGGCCATTCTCGCCACATCGGACCCTGCCCAGCCTGCCAACGCGACGCCCAAAGGCGATCGGAAGCGCATTTAGCCGCGGCCGTGGCTGCTCGGAAGATGTGGGCAACACGAGAGCGGCCGCGCCTCGTGCAGTGGGCGCCGGGCGGGCGCTAACTCGGTTCGGGCTAGCGCGTCATAGCGCTTTTGGACCACTTCCATCAGTCTCGCGATCGCTCGGGCATGGGCCCGCCGAGAGTTGCGGATCTCGTCCAGACCTGCAGCCAGGTCAAGGTCCGGGCTGACTTCTGCTTACTGCGTGCCGGCGTTTGCTGGCCATGTCAACCTCGGCTAACGCCTGCTGCTGCTCGCGCGGGTGAAGCGGGTGTCTGCTGGCGACGAGCTCGCAGACGATCGCAAGTTGTCCTAGGCGGGCACGAGATCAACGGTCGCGTCGGCTTCCGCTCGGAGAGGCAAAGCGGCGTCGCTGGCCGGTTAGTCTGGACGATCGGGACGGACCGTGGCCACTCCCGTCGATCTCGATCGTGAGGCAGGATCGACCTGTGATCGCCCTCGTCCTTATCCTCTCAGCGCCGAGGCGAACAGCCCGGGCAGTCGCAGTGGGGTCGGATTGGCGGCGAATGCGGTGAGCCGGCGCGCCGTCGACGCTGACGTTCGGTTGTTCAAGAACCACGGCGGCTTGGGGAACAGGGCCGGCTCGCCGTGGAGGACCGAACGCGGAAACGGCCGGAACGGCGCGCGCACGACGGTCTTCTGAGGCTTGTCGAACATCAGCGCGTTGCGCACGAACCCGCTCCCCGACTGGGTACCGGCGCTGTCGTGTTCCGGATACGGGCCCCAGGCCGCGCGCGCGAGCAGGAACGCCGCCCCGCACCAGATGTTGATCCCGACGGCGCCGTAGCGCAGGCCGGCGACGGCTTGATCGAGCTCATCACCGAGCGCTCGCGCCGTTCGCGGCTCGACGATCAGGTTCACCCCCAGGTTCCCGTCGAGGCGATGGTTGGCGAACTCCACCGCGGCGCGCAGGAACTCGGCGGCGTCGCCGGCGAGCGAGGTGGTGACGAGCGCGGGGCCGAACAGCTCCTCGCGGAAGGCGGCGTGATCGGCCCCCGCGGGAGCGTCGACCGCGATCAGGCGATCGTGGCCCTCACCGAGCGCCCGCACCCGGGGATCGGCCTCCCTCAGGCTCCGGAGCCGCTCGGAAGTCCCGGGGTAGTAGGCCTTGCGCGACTCCGAGGAGGCCAGGGCCCGCTCGAGCGCGGCGAGGAACTTCGGTTTTCCATCCCAACCGGCCGGGAGCACAACGACTTGAGTCGCCACGCAGTTGTGCCCGGCGTTGTGGAGCTTCTGCGTGACCACGTGCTCCGCCTGGTAGGCGAAATCGGCATCACTCCAGTCGCCGGGTAGAACGATCGTCGCGCCGACGCCTCCCAGCTCGGCGCTGATCGGCTTGTCGATCACGCGCTCGCCGGCGGCCCTGCGTCGCAGTCCGGTCTCTCCCGGTCCGTACACGATCCTGTCGTACGTGTTGGCGCTTCCGGTGATGTGGATCGCCCGGACCAGTTCGTGCCGGGTCAGGTACTCGCCGACGTCCCCCCCGCCGTAGACGATCTCGAGGTAGCCGTCGCCGATCAGCGGTGCGAAGACGTCCTCAAAGACCGGGCCGAGGTAGTCGTTGAGCGGATTCATCTTGCAGATCACGACGCGCCCGCGGTTGATCATCTGGTCGAGGATGTCGAGGGGCACGGTGGCGGCCACGTTGCCGGCTCCGAGCACGAGACCGACGGTCCCATCCCGGCTCTCCTGGCGGTAGAGCGCGGCCGTGTTGTCGCGCAGGTTCTCCTCGGTCACCCCTTCCTGCATCCACACCTCGGCCTGGACCCCGTTGAAGAGCAGGTGCTCATAAACGTCGACGGGAAGCACCCGGGCCGCTACCGTCCCGTTCGGCCGGGTCCGCGTCTTCACGTGAGCGAGCGGATCCGCGCCGGCGTCCAGCGCCTGCAGCGTCTGGATCGAGGCGGCCAGCCACGCCACGACCGCGTAGGGCCCGCCGAGCCATTCCTCAGCGCCCACCAGCGGCGAGCCGGGCTCCAGCTCCTTGGCCTCGGCGCCCGCCTGCACCCACCGCTCGGCGTGGCGCAGGACGAGCTGCTGCACCGCTCGCAGGTAGCGCACCTTGTCCGCGATCGGCAGGCGCGCCCATGACCGCTTGCGCTCGTCCAGGCGGACCAACCGGGCGTCGACCGCCCGATCCGCGTTCTGAAATCCTCGATGCCGACTCTCAGTCGTTGCGCTCATGTGCTTCACACTCCTCGCGTCAGGTTCTCTGGCGTGATCAGCTTGAGGCACGACCGTCGGACGCACAGCGGTACAACCACGTAATCCTCGCTCGCGGTGCGAGAGCTCATATACGTAGCGCCGCCAGCGCCGTCCGATTCGCTTGGCCGGTCTTGGTCAGGATACGCTCGACACGCTGCCCGACGGTGCGGGGCGAGAGGTACGGGCGCGCAGCGAGCTCCTTGTTGGTGAGCCCGCTCGCGACGAGCGCCAGGACGTCCGCTCCGCGCGTGGTCAGCTCGAAGCGGCGCAGCGCTGGTCACGTCGCGGCGAGCGCTGCCGGCGCGGCGAGCGCCGGCGAGCCGGAGCAACGCACCGCAGGCCCGGGCAAGCGGCTCGCGCCCGGTGCCCTCGAAATTCCGGCTGACCCACACCCGGCGCTCGACTCCTCGCTCGCACCCCTCGCGCGACGATCGCGGAAGCGATGCACGACTTGGGCTCGGTGAAGAAGACCCAGCGCGATCACGGCCCGGAGCGCCGAAAACCGCATCCGCGCGAACGCGCTCGTCTCGGCCGGCCCCGACGAGATGACCGCGTTGGACGACGTGCACTACTGATCGATGCCGGTCGAGCGCGCCGGCTCGACGTGCTCGCTCCTCCCCTGAGGCGAGAGCGGTGGCCCCGATGTGGGACGTTCCTGCTCAGCCTGCGGGATGCGGTAGTGGCCGGACAGGTCCCCACTGCGTGCAAGGTCGCCAGCTCGGCGATGGAGTTGGCACCACCGCGCCGACGGTCCCCGGGGCCCCTCGCGCGAGCCCGCGCTCCCGCATCTGACGAGAGCGACACTCCGGCTCGAGAATTGCGGGCGTTTGCGAAGGTTGAGCGGACGGGTCAGTCGCGGCTATGCCAGTCGCATGTCCGCTTCGGGATCGGCGACAGTGCAGCCGTAGCGCGAGCCGCTTCTGCGTGGTGCGGCGGGCCTGCTGCTCGGTCAGGTCACACCAACGGCAGCTCCTCAACCGCAAAGATGTGGACCTTCGCCGTGTCACAGAAGTTCGGGAGGTCGGCCATTGCCGTCTGCCCCTGGGTGAGGACAGGGCGTCTTGGAACGCCTCGGGACTGTCGAACCACATTTCCGCTACGCCGTCGCGCGGCGTGTCGTCCTGCGCCGGGTCGGGAATCACGTGGTTTTGGATGTACTTGCGCATGCTCGGGATCTGGACTAGGAGCAGGCCGTGCGTTGCCCGCCAGTGCTTGCGGAACTCCTCGCGCTCCATTCCGGGCCGCTGAGTGAGCAGCGCGACGATTTTGGTCATCTTCGGTCTCCTTTGCAATCCGATTCCTTCGCGGAAATCGTCTCGACATCAAGGGTCCGGTCGGGTGTGTGATGGCGCCGTCAGACCACCGCCGCTTGTTCCGCGACCTCGGCTAATGTCCGGATCTGACGCAGGCGCTCAGTGGGGTCCTGAACGAGTGTGATGGCGATCAGCGTGTCGACACCGGCGTCGTCGAATTGGCGGAGGCGTTCCTTGACGACGTCGACTGGCCCGGTGAGCGTGACCTTGTCGATTAGCGCATTGGGGAGGGCTGCGGCCGCCTCGGTTCGTTTGCCCGCGAGGTAGAGGTCCTGGATCTCCCGTGCCTCGTGTTCGAACCCGTACTCGGCGGCTAGGCGGTTGTAAAAGTTCTTCTCTCGGGATCCCATTCCACCGACGTACAGGGCGAGGAACGGGCGGCACGCGTCGCGGGCGGCGGCGCGGTCGTCGCTGATGTGGACGATCACCGATGGGCAGATCGCGAATTCGTCGAGTGAGCGTCCCGCGCGCGCGGCGCCTTGCTCCAGCGGCTTGCGTAGGTGCGCGATGTCTGTTGGCGAGAACATGACGGGCAGCCAACCGTCGGCGATCTCGCCCGCGAGCTCGATGTTCTTGGGCCCGAGGGCTGCGAGGTAGAGCGGAATGGCGTCTTGGACCGGCTCGATCGTCAGCTTGAGTGCCTTGCCGGGACCGTCGGGGAGCGGGAGCTCGAGTGTGGAGCCGTGATACTCGACGCGGTCGCGCCGAAGCGCCATTCGCACCACGTCGACGTACTCGCGTGTTCGGTGTAGCTGCCTGGCGAACCGCACGCCGTGCCATCCCTCCGATACCTGCGGCCCGGACGTCCCGAGCCCGAGCAGGAAACGTCCGCCTGATAGCTGGTCAAGGGTTGCAGCGGTCATGGCGGTCATCGCCGCGGACCGTGCAGGGATCTGGAGGATCGCCGACCCCAGCCCGATCCGGTCTGTAGCAGAAGCAAGCCATCCGAGCACCGAAACGGCATCGGATCCGTACGCCTCGGCGCCCCACACCGAGTCGTATCCGAGTCGCTCACCCTCCTGGACGAGCTGCAGCTGATCCTCAGCGGTCAGGCCGAGTCCCCAGTAACCGAGGTTGATGCCGAGCTTCATCGCTTTCACCGCTCAGGCATGGATCCGGGAATCGGTGGCGAGCTGCTCGCTTAGCAGCTGCTTGCGGATCTTGCCCGAGGCCGTGAGCGGGAAGCTGTCGACGAACACCCAGCGGCTGGGGATCTTGAAACGCGCGAGGTGGCCGCGGCAGTGCTCGATGAGCTCTGCTTCGGTCGGCGGCTCGCCTGCGTGCGGGCGGACCAGTGCGGCTACCTCTTCCCCCCAGAAGCGGTCTGCGACGCCGACGACGGCGACCTCGGCGACGCGCGGGTGGCAAGCGAGCAGTGTCTCGATCTCGCGCGGGTAAATGTTCTCGCCACCGCGGATGATCATCTCCTTCAGACGGCCCGCGATCCGGCAGTAGCCGCGCTGGTCGATCGAGCCGAGATCGCCGGTATGCAGCCAGCCGTCGGCGTCGATCGCGGCGGCCGTCGACTCAGGATCGTTGAGGTAGCCGTGCATGACTAGGTAGCCGCGCGTGCAGATCTCGCCGATCACGCCCGGCGGGACCGGTTCGCCCGTAGACGGGTCGACGATCATCACCTCGGTCTGCGGCAGCGGCCGCCCAACCGTCTCGGCACGCTGCGCCGGCGTCGCCTCCGCGCCCGTCATCGTGATCGAGCAGCTCGACTCCGTTTGGGCAAAGGTGATGAAGAAGGGGATCCCCAGTGTCGTCTCGACCCGCCGCACCAGCTCGGGTGAGAAGGGCGCGCCGCCGCCGAGGGCGTAGCGGAGCGAGCTGAGGTCGCGGCGAGCGAGGTCCGGATGCTCGAGCAGTGCGAGCAACATCGTCGGCACGCCGCCGATGACGGCACCCCCGAGGCTCTCGGTGAGCTCGAGCGCCAGCGCGGGATCGAAGCGGGGGATCAGCACGTGCGTGCCCAAACTCTGGGCGATCCCGAGCGTCATCAACCCACAGCCGGCGACGTGGAACAGCGGCATCGGGTTGACCGTGACCTCGCCCGGGCCGGCGTTCAGCGTCTCGAACGCGAGCCGGGCGTTGTTGGTAAGCCCGCGGTGGTGAAGGACAGCGCCTTTCGGCCGGCCGGTGGTCCCGGAGGTGTAGAGGATCTGCGCCGGATCGGCTGGATCGACCTCCGGCAGACGCTCTGTCGGCGCCGCTGAGCTGCAGAAGCTGGCCCACTCGGCGAGCGAGATCGCCTCGCGCAGCTCGGGTAGCCGGTCGCGAAGCTCCGCTAGGCTCGCCGACAGCGAGTTGCCGCGGTACTCGGGCACGAAGAAGATGCCGCGGGCGCGCGAGTGGTCAAGCACGTACTCGAGCTCATTTGGCCCGTAGGCCGGGTTCACCGTCACCAGCGTCAACCCCGCGAGCGCGGCGGCGAACTCGAGCACGACCCATTCGGGGACATTGCCGGCGCACACGGCGACCGGCTCGCCGGGCTCAAACCGCGCGAGCAGGGCCCGCGCGGCGCGCTCCGCCTCGTCGAGCAGCTCGCCGTAGCGCCACCGGGCTCGGGCGGCCGGATCGGGGCTGCCGGCGAGCAGCGCCACCGCGTCGGTCGCGCGCTCGGCCGCCGTGCGGAGCACGCCGCCGACCGTCGTCGGGAGCACCGGGCGCGAGGTATCCGCGGGCCAGTAGGAAGCGATCAGCGGCTCAGAAATCGACATCGGACTCCTTCTCGGGTGGGTGGGCCCGCTCGGTGACGGGCGCTGCGATCTTGGCGCTCGCCCCGCGGCGGCGCATCGATGCCCCGACCATGAACTTTCAGCACCGTCACCGTGAGAATTGCCGTGCCCGCGGGCCAGTCTTATGCTTGCGCTGCGATGTCGAGCTCCGCCGTCGAGGGCGCGGAACTGCGTCGCGCGCACGGCGTGGTACTGCTCGAACGCGCGGCGGAGCTGTCCGTGTTCGCCGATGCGCTCCAGGCCGCGATCAATCGGCGGGGATCGCTACTCCTGGTCGACGGCCCGGCCGGGATCGGGAAGACGACGCTCCTTCGCGCTGCGTGCGCTGAGGCCCGTGAGCGCGATGCGCGGATCGTGACGGCGCGCGGGCTGGCGCTCGAGGGCGACTTCCCCTACGGGGTTGTTCGCCAGCTGTTCGAGCCGGTGCGCTCGGCGGCCACCGCGGCCGAGTGGGCCGAGTTGATCGACGGGGCGGCGGGCCTCGCCGAGCGGGCGTTTGAGTCCGCGGACGTCGCGTCGGTCGAGGACGACGTTCCGTACGCCACCCTCCACGGTCTCTTCTGGCTCGCCGCGAATCTTGCGGCGCGCCGCCCGCTCGTGGTCGCCGTCGACGATGCGCACTGGGCGGATCCGCCCTCCCTGCGCTGGCTCACGCATCTCGCCCACCGCCTCGACGGGCTGAGCATCCTGCTCCTGCTCGCGGTGCGCACCGGCCCTGACGTGCGCGCCGCGGCGCTGCTCGATGAGCTGCGCACGGCCGCGAGTCACCCTCCGCTGCGGCCGCAGCCGTTCAGCGCCGCGGCCACCGCCGCACTGGTACGCGATCGGCTCGGAGACGTTGCTGGCGCGGAGCTGTGCTCCGCCTGCCATGCCCGTACGGCCGGCAACCCGTTCCTGCTCGACTCGGTCGTGGGGGTCCTGCACGCCGAACGGACGCCGCTGAGCGACGAGGCCGTTTCACGCGTCGCGGAGCTCGGCCCGGAGCCGGTCGCGCGTGCGGTTCTCCGGCGCGTCGCCCAGCTGCCGCGCGGCGCCGAGGCACTTACTCGGGCGGTCGCGGTGCTGGGCGGACCAGCTCCGCTTCGCCACGCCGCTGCGCTCGCCGGCCAGGACGTCGAAGCGGCGATGCGCCTCGCCGACGCGCTGCGCGCGGCCGCTGTGCTCGCGCCGGGGACCACGCTCGAGTTTGCCCATCCGATCGTTCGCTCGGCGATCTACGACGCGATCGATCCCGGCGAGCGCGCGCTCGGCCACGCCCGAGCTGCCCGGCTGCTCGACCAGGACGGGGCCGCCCCTGAGCGGGTCGCGCTCCATATCCTGCACACCGAGCCTGCCGGCAATGCGTGGGCCGTGGCGCGGCTGCGAGCGGCGGGCGAATCGGCGAGCGGGCGAGGAGCACCCGACGCCGCGGCCGCCTATCTTCGCCGCGCGCTCGAGGAACCACCCGACCCGGTCATTCGGCCCGCGGTGCTGCTCGAGCTCGGACTCGCGCTCGCCGCCGACCGCCAAGCCGCCGCGCCAGACGTCCTGCGCGAGGCGGTCGAGCTCACCACCGTCCCCGGCGAGCGCGCCGACAGAGCGGCGCTCAGCGCCCGCGCGCTCGGACTCTGGGGCCACCACGACAGCGTCATCGCGATCTGCCGCGAGGCGCTCGCCAGCGCCGAAGCGCTCGAACCAGCGCAGATCGACCACCTCGAAGCCGAGCTCACCGCCAGCGCCTGGGTCAGCCCGGCCACCGTCGCCGACGCGCGCCGGCTCACACACGCTCACCTCGATCGACCGGGGTTATCCAGCGACTGGCGCATCAACGCCGCGTTCGCGGACACCGTCACCGGCCTCCCGGGGCACGCGGCGATGCAGCGGCTCGCCCCGGTCCTCGCGGACGGCTCGGGGGCGGTGGCGCCAGACTCACTGACCGCCGTCTTCCTCCTCCTGGTGCTTGTCTTCAACGACGAGCTGGCCGCCGCCCGCGCGGTGTGCGACGCGGCCCTCGATGCCGCTCGCACGCGCGGCTCGATGAGCATGGTCGCCCACGCCAGCTGCATCCGCTCGATGATCGCTCGTCGCACTGGCCAGCTCGAGGACGCCGTCAGCGATGGTCGCCTCGCGCTCGACTTCAAGCTCGCGACCTCCCCGCCGGCGGCGGTCGCCTGGGCAGCCGCATTCTTGATCGAGGCGCTCGTGGACCTCGGCCGGCTCGACGACGCCGACACCGTCGCCGCCCAGGCCGCCGAGCGCGAGCCACCGCACGGCTACATCCACACGCTCGTGTTCCTCCAGGCGCGCGGAGCACTCCGCTGCGCCCAGGAGCGCTACGACGACGCTCTCCGCGATCTGCTTGAAGCCGGCGCGGGCTGGCACGAGCTCGGCTGCGATCAACCGGCGCTCGCTACGTGGCGGACGGATGCCGCTGCCGCGCATGCTGCATGCGGCCGGCAGACCCAGGCAGCGCGGCTCGCCGCAGAGCAGCTCGCACCCGCCCGCCGCGTCGGCACCCCGCGTACGGTCGCGATCGCGCTGCGCACAAGCGCCAAGACGACCGGCGAGGATCGGGCCGAAGAGCTGCTGTCCCAGGCAGTCAGTCTGCTCGAGCCGACGCCCGCCAGGCTCGATCTCGCTTGCGCGCTCACCGACCTCGGCGCGCTCCAGCGCCGGACCGGGCGGCGCACAGAAGCGCGGAGCCCGCTCCTTCGCGCCCTCGAGCTCGCCGATCGCGCCGGCGCCACGCCGCTCGCGGACCGCGCCCGTGCCGAACTGCTCGCTGCCGGCGCCCGGCCCCGCCGGACCGCGCTCACCGGGCCGGACGCGCTCACCAGCGCAGAACGGCGCGTCGCCGAGCACGCGAGCCAAGGCCTGACCAACCGCCAGATCGCGCAACGACTATTCATCACCCAACCCACCGTCGAGACCCACCTGCGGCACATCTTCCAGAAGCTCGAGATCGCCTCACGGACAGACCTCGCCGGCCGGCTCCGCTGACCCCACGCCAGCTGGACAGTCGTCAAAGGCGAACGGTGAGGGTGCACCGAGGGCGAGGCGTGCGTCGATCGCAAAGATGGCACCGACGGTCATGGACTTGACGATCGTCAACGTGACGCTGCCGACGATTACGCACGAGCTCCACTTCTCAGATCTGAGGAGTTCAAGCTCGAACCTACTTCAGAATCCTAAATACGCTCCATCTCCTGCCGGCGGTGTCGAGCCTATCGAGGATGTCGAGCACGGCCTCGGACACGGCGGCAAGCCCGATCTCGCTTGCCTCGGAGCGCAGTCCCCACTCACGCGCGAGCTCGGTCAGCTCGTTCGGTGAGATGCGCCGCAGCATCGCCGTGCTCGCCACTCACCGTCAGCTCATGGAACCCAACGCGCCGCTCACCGTGATCAGGCCAGCGCCGGCAGCTCGATTCCGACAGCGGCGTTCTCCTCGGGGCTGGCCAGCCAGTGGCCATACTCGTCTGCCAGTGCGGCCAGGCGCGCCACGTCGTCCGCCGTTGGCGGCTCCGGAGCGCCGTTGATCGGCCTGCCGATCTCGAGAAACAATCTGCCGAGTCGTCGGGTAGTGATGACCAAGGCGATCCCAGATTCCACTCCAGGATTGCGCCACGCATGTCGGGCGTCGCTTTCCACGTGGAGATAGTCTCCGGCGTGCACTTCCTTCCAGCCGAGCCCGATGTCAGTCTCGGTCAACGCTTCGAGCGTCCCGGATAGCACCAAGAAGGTCTCGATATCCGGGTGGCTGTGCAAGGGCACAAATCCGCCACTTGGAATCGTGCCCTTGATCACGCAGAAGTCGCAATCGTCGTCGGGCGAGATGAGGAACTCCATCGTCGCGCCGTCCGGGAGGACGAGAACCGTGTCGTGAGTCTCCGCGACGATGCTGCGAAGGATCTGGGTTGTCAATACGTGCTGCATGCGCGTCCTTTCTCTTGACCGGTGCGGGGAGGGACCTGATGGTGGACTGCGATCGCCCTTCGCACAGCGGTAGATCTACGCCACATCGGCCTCTGCCCGCACACGTTGATACGTAATGGCCCGACGACCATGTCGCCGCACCTATCGCCCGACCCCAAAGCTCCCGACAGCTCGACCGCGCCCCGTCGGCCGACCGCGCCGACTGAGCGCGTGCTGCTGCTCGCTCACGCAGAGCAACAGCGTCGACGATGGCGGCCCCAGTTTGCGTTACGGACGACGCCCGCAATTCTCGAGCCGGAGTGTCGCTCTCGTCAGATGCGGGAGCGCGGGCTCGCGCGAGGCGCCCCGGGGAACGTCGGCGCGGTGGTGCCAACTCCATCGCCGAGCGAGGGACCTTGCACGCAGTGGGGACCTGTCCGGCCACTACCGCATCCCGCAGGCTGAGCAGGAACGTCCCACATCGGGGCCACCGCTCTCGCCTCAGGCGACTTGCGATCGTCTGCGAGCTCGTCGCCAGCAGACGCCCGCTTCACCCGCGCGAGCAGGAGCCCGTGTTAGCCGAGGTTGACGCGGCCAGCAAACGCCGGCACGCATTAAGCAGAAGTCAGCCCGGACCTTGACCTGGCTGCTGGTCTGGACGAGCTCCGACAGCGCGGCGTTCGCGCGGGCGAGCACAACCGCTCTCGCAGGCGAAGGGAGAGCCGCCGGGATCGCGTGCGCGTCCGTCGACGGCGTGGAGCTGTATATGCATCCTGACGTCTGCGTTCGCTCGATCGGATACGACGAGCTAATAGCGGTTCTTCTGCTCCGTCAGCAACGCGAGCACGCCGTGCAGCCGGCGCCGGGCTTGTGGAATGGACGAGCTGGGGAACTAGACCGAGCTGTAGGTCGGCTTCTCCTCGTAACGGTGCGGAAGTCCGGCTCGAGGACGCCACACTCCGCCGCCACCGACTCCGCGAGGTGTGCGATCCCTACATGCGGATGCCATCTGAAACGACGGCATCGGTCGCTTCCCCAACGGA
>CAVTNE010000005.1:0-35996 GCA_963735965.1 uncultured Solirubrobacterales bacterium | reverse complement strand
CAGGCGTCAGCGGGCGTGTTTGCGCCGGCGTTGACGGCGGAGTTGGGCGGGCGTTCGCGGGAGCGTTGGGCGGCCGTTTGACGGCGCCTGCCCTGGCGCTTGCCGCGATCTCTACCCTGCCCGTGGCCTATGGATTGCATAGTTACCGGCGGCGCGGGCTTCATCGGCTCGAACCTGGTCGACGCGCTCGTCGAGCGGGGCGATCGCGTGACCGTCGTGGACAACCTTTCGACCGGTAAACGGTCGAACTTGGAGGCCGCGCTGGGGGGCGGTGCGTCACTTGCGGAAGTCGACGTCCGCGATGCCGACGCGATCGCCGCACTATTCGACTCCGTGCGCCCGGATTTGGTTTTTCACCTAGCGGCGCAGATCGACGTCCGCTATTCGGTCGAGCATCCGGCGGGCGACGCCACCAGCAACGTCCTCGGGACGATCGCGGTGCTCGAGGCGGCGCTGTCCGTTGGAGCTCGGCGGGTGGTGTTCTCGTCCACCGGGGGCGGGCTCTACGGCGACGCCGAGTTGTTGCCGACACCTGAGGACTATCCGATCCGGCCGCTCGCGCCCTACGGTCAAGGGAAACACGCCGCCGAGGGCTACTCCGAGCTGTACACCCGTCTGCATGGCCTCTCGACGATCTCACTGCGTTATGGAAACGTCTATGGCCCGCGCCAGGACGTGCACGGCGAGGCCGGCGTGGTCGCGATCTTCTGCGGCTGCCTGGTCGAGAAGCGGACGCCCACCGTGTTCGGCGATGGACGCCAGACGCGCGACTGGGTAGACGTGGCCGACGTTGTGCGCGCGAACCTGCTCGCCGCGGACTCCGAGGTGACCGGACCGGTCAACATCGGGCACGGGCAGGAGACCGCGGTCCTCGAACTGATCGCGGCACTCAACGACGTGTCCGGCGGGGAGATGCCCGAACCCCAGTTCGCCCCTGAACGGCCGGGCGAGGTCCGGAGGAGCTGTCTCGATGTCACCCGGGCCAAGCGCGAGCTTGGCTGGGAGGCCGAGGTTCAGCTGCGGGATGGGCTCCGGGTAATCCTGGCTGGGCTCTGATCGACTGCCTCGAGGCCCGGGGCAGAAGCGCGCAGCCTGACCCCGGCGAAGCCCTCGGCCGCAGCGAACGCGAGCATCGCCGCGGTCCCGAGGGACGCACAAAGCACCCACAACAGCCAGCCGGTTGGCGGAATCCACCCCGCGTGCCGCCAGAACTCGAGCGTGTGGGGGTTCCCGGCAGCGCGGCCTGCGTCGTACCACCACGAGTAGGCCTGGAAGCCGGCGATCAGTGCGATCGTGGCGACGAGAAGAGGCCTAGACCATGCTCTCTGCGCGATTACCGCACGGTGTCTGGAGATGATCTCGCCGGACAGCAGGGGGATCAGCATCAGCGCGGGCAGTACCTCGCGGCCCTGCAGGCCGAATCCGGTGAAGCGATCTACCCACGCGTAGAACAGGACCGGGAAGGCCAGCCCGAGCAGTGCGACGACGAAGACAAACACTCGCTCGCGTCGGGTGCCCAGCACCATCGCCGCTACGACCAGGCAGAGCACCAGCGCCCACCAGATCCAATAGGCGGTCTGTGGCAGGTGGACGTTCAGGTACTCGAACGTCCCCACCGCGTCGTGCAATACCGGGAGAAACTGACGGATGCCCTGGAGAAGGCTGCCGACCAGCGGTGATATCCCAAATGACGGTGCAAAGCCCGCTATCCGCTCATAGACGACCGCAACCACGGCGGCCGCCAACAACGTGCCGCCGGCGATGCGAAGCCACCGTCGCGGAGCCTCGGCGCGTACGGCACGGACACCGGGACGCCATAGCAGGCCACCCACCGCCACCAGATTGAGTACCACAAACTCGAGGCCGATCGGTCCGGCGAGGATCCCGACCACGCCGCTTATCGCGAATGCCGCCCACACCCATGGTGGCGCGCGGCCGGGCGCACGTGCGATCCGGATGCCGGCGGCGGCGAAGGCAAGGCACGCCGTGATCTGCACTCCGCTCGGGTTGATCACGGACGAGACGTAGAGCACCATCGGAGTGGTTGCGGCGAGCAGCCCGAGTAGCGACCAGGCGCTTCCGTCCCACAACAACGCGATCGCCAGGAGCAGGAAGGCGAGGGACTGCAGGGCCATCGAGGCGCGCATGTTCCACAAGGCGTGGCCGGGGTCGTGCGAGACGCTGAGAGCAGCCGCCGGCAATAGATAAGGCAACGGCGGAAAGTTCCCGTTCGGGTCCGCCTCGAGACAGGTGCCGCTTAGGTCGGGTTTTCCGTCGAAACAGACGACTCCGGGCGGCGATACCTGTGCCGAAGCCTCCACACCCCGAGTGTCATGGTTGATGAACGTCCGCTCGAGCGGGGGCAACCAGGCGCCCCGGTATGGGATCTTCGGCCCGAGGATCGCTCCGTTGACAATGCTCAGCGCGCGTTGGTAATGCGACGCCTCGTCCGGAGCATCGAATGGCAAAGTCCCCGCGATCCATGCCGTCATCAGCAGCGTGACGCCGACCATCAACAGCCCGGCCCGCGCTCGCATGGTGGCCCTATGGCTGATCCCGTGCACGCCGCCGTAGCGTAGAGTCTCGACACCACGTGACCGCCTACCGCACAGCCGGGGCCGCCCCAGAAGACGCCCTGGGGCACTGCGCATGGTGCGGACAGGCCATCGGCTGGAATGCGGAACGTCCAGGGGGTCGGGTGGTCTGCCAGAACTGCCGCGTCGCGAACACGCACCCGTGGCCGTCCGAAGCCGACCTGAGCGCCGCCTACGGAGGCTGGTATCGACCGTCTTCAGGCCGCTTCTCTGGGATCGGCGATGCGGTCCTGCGTCGTACCCGCGGTCGTCTGGCGCGGCGCCTTGACCGGGTTGCGCCCTCAGGACCGGTCCTCGACGTCGGGGCCGGCGACGGCGCCCTGCTCGACGCTCTCACCGCGCGCGGGCGCGACGCCCTCGGACTCGAGCGCGAGTCGACGCATCCCGACGTCCGCGCAGAGAGTCTCGAGGAAATAGACACGACCTGGGCGGCGATCGTGTTCTGGCATTCGCTCGAGCATCTGCCCGATGCCGGCGAGGAGCTGAAGCGCGCCGCCGAGCTCCTCGCGGACCAGGGGGTGCTCGTGGTGGCCGTGCCGAACGCCGCGAGCCTCCAGGCGAGGCTGTTCGGAGACCGTTGGTTGGCGCTCGATCTTCCTCGGCACCTCGTGCATATCCCGGCGCCGGCGCTCATGAACCGCCTCGAGAGCAGTCAGCTTCGGATCGAGCGTGTCAGCTACTGGCGCGGCGGGCAGGTCGTTTTCGGATGGCTCCACGGCCTCGTCGGTCTTCTGCCCGGACAGCCCGATCTCTACGATGCGATCCGGCGGCCGGAGGCGCGACGCGAGAAGCGATCGAGCTGGGGGCGGGGGGCTACGCTCGCGGCCGGAACGTTGTTGGCCCCGTTTGCCGCGACGGCCGCCGCGATTGAAATCGCGATACGGCGGGGCGGTACGGTCTACGTCGAGGCGAGACGTGCTTGACCTACCGACAACCGCTCCCGCGTCTGAGGCTCTCGGCGTCGATCGACGGCCCCCGGGCAAAGTCATCGTCGTGATGCCGGCGATGAACGCGGCGACCACATTGCCCGAGACGGTGGCGAACATCCCTCGCGATTGGGTCGACGAAGTGATCCTGGTCGACGATCACTCCACCGACGGGACGGTCGACCTAGCGCGCAAACTGCCGCTCCACCTGGTCTGGCACCCCCACAACGCGGGATACGGGGCCAACCAGAAGACTTGTTACCTCGAGGCGTTGCAGCGCGGAGCGGACGCGGTGGTGATGCTTCATCCCGACGGTCAGTACGAGGCCAGTCTGATCCCGAGCATGGTCGAGCCGATCCTGAACGACCGGGCTGATCTCGTACTCGGCTCCCGCTTCGCCGAGCCTGGGATGGCTCTGCGCAACGGGATGCCCCGCTGGAAGTACGTGGCAAACCGGGTGCTGACGATCTGCGAAAACGCTGTCATGGGGACGAAGCTGACCGAGGCGCACACCGGTTATCGGGCGTATTCGCGGAGGCTGCTGCTGACTGTGCCCTTCCTGCGTAATTCGCTCGATTTCGCGTTCGACTCGGAACTGATCATGCAAGCGGCGTATTTCGACCTGCGGATCCTCGAGGTGCCGGCCACCTGCAGGTATTTCGCGGACGCTTCCTCAGTCCGGTTCCGCGCCGGGACCGTCTACGGGGCTAAGACGCTCTGGGCCGCTTTCCGTCTGGTCATGCACCGCGCGGGGATCCTGCCGTCCAGGAAGTTCAAAAACCCCGGGAGCCTGTCGGAGGCGACGGAACCGTACCGTCCAGGTCGGCCCCGCCCGCGCGATTGACCGCAAACGCGGCGAAACCGAACGCGCCGAGCAGCGCGACGGCCAGCACCCAGAACGTCCAGGCGCCGACCCATCCCGGGCGAAATAGCGCCGCCCGTGAAAACGCCGTCGGCAACACCGACAAAAGTGGCTGCGATCGTGTGGTGAGAAACCTCATCGCCAGCGCCCCGTAGTGTCCGTCGCCGATCCCGGGCTTCAGAAGCCCCGAAAGATCGCTCGGCGCCGAGCCCATCAGCAGGACGGAGCTAGAGCCAGAGTTGAACATGCAAACCTGGGTCTTCTGCCCTGCCGGCAGATCCTCGCTGAATCGTGCCTGGAGCGCCATCGGATTCGGGTATCCGGTCGGCGGGCTCGGCGCTGAATAGCCTCCCGCGACGCGCGACGTAGCCAGGATCGCGCCAGTGGGCGCATTCTTCGCGATCAGGTAAAGACCGGGACCAGGGGTCGGCACCGGCCAGACCCAGAACTCGATCGCGCTGAACGCCGACGGCGGGTCGATTGGGCCCTGGCAGGCCACCTGCCCAGGGGCGAGATTGCCGACGAACACGGCCGCGGGAACCCGGCCCGAGAACGCCGTCCACCGTCGCGGCACCGAGGCGGATGCAAGCAGGCCGATTAGGCCGAGCACTGCCACGACAGCGAACGCGATCACTCCGGACCGGGCTCTCACGTGTAGTACCTCTGGGTGACGGTCGCGAGCGCAAGGACCTGGAGCAGCAGCAACCCCGCCAGCACCGCGCCGCAGACGGGGGGTCGCCACCGGGCTCGTATGCGAGTAACGATGAGCGCGACGGCGAGGCCGAAGAGGCCAACGAGGGGCAGCAAGTACCTGCCCTGGAGAAGCGCGCCCTGTCCGTCGATCAACGATCGGTACTCGGTCAGATGCAGTCCAAACAGAAGTGCGATCAGCGCGAGCGCAAAGAACGCGAGAAGCGAGAGGCGGAGTCGATCGCGCATCTTCGCGATCAGCGCGGCGCTCCAAACGGCGACGATCGCGGTGAATCCGGCGAGGATCATGTAGAGCCAGGGTGGCATCGCGATCTCTAGCCACCCGAAGACGCCCCAACCCTCTCGAATCCACATGTCATACACGGGAAGGCCAGGCGTGGTGCGGAACGGCGTGAGCCACGGCAGCCGAGGAAAGTAGAACTGCCACACGTAGCCGAGAAACTGTCCGACGCTGAACCGAGGGGTGTGAGCTGCAGCACCGGAGCTGACGCTGATTGCGTTCACCGGAGAAATACCACGCGAGCGCGCGTAGAGCACCCAAGCGAGCACCGGCCCGACGAGCACGACCACCGCGACCCCGATCGGTAGCCACAGCTTGCGACGTTCCGCACGCGGGCGTCGTCGCCAGCCGATCAATACCGCTAGTGCGACGGCGGGCACGAGCGCCCAGGAACTTGCCTTCCCAAGGATCGCCGCAGCCGTCACCGCACTCAGAGCCACTACATCGAGAGGTCGTGCCGCCCGGGTTATCACTCTCGCCCCCAACCAGAGAGCGAGCGTGGACATCGCGATCACGAGTGAGTCGGGGTTGACACTCGACGATATCGAGGTCTCCATGGGAATCAGGCCGGCGACCGCAGCGCAGACGAGCTGAGGCAACCGCCTGCGACCCAGGACCTCGCCGGCAAGCAACCACGCGCCGACGACCGTGAGCAACAGCAGGGTCAGCGTCCAGATCCGCATGGCATACAAGCGGTCCAACGCGTTGCCCGGATAGGTAGCCCAGTAGGCAAGGTCCGCGAAGACGTAGTACAGAGGGGGATTACCCGACGCTGGGACCGGACCGCCGCCGTTGGACCTCGAAGGGTGCTTCGCGAACGCGGCTTTATAACCGGCGAGCTCGGCCTTGCTCCAGTCGAACCTCAACTCGGCGGAGTAGTGAGCGGTGGCGAACGCTCCCGTAAGCACGGCCCCGTCGTACTCATCCGTCGACCAGCCGAGGCGGCGAGGGTCACCCGGGAGTGCGAGCCGCTCCGCGATCGATTGCGCATATGCGAAATGATCGGACTCGTCGGGGCTCTCGAACGGCGGAACGATCAACGCCCAGCACAGTCCCACGATCAGCACGATCCCGAGCAACGCCGCGAGCGGGGCGGGGATGTTGCGGAGCCGCCGCCGCAGCTTCCAGCCGCGTGCGCGACCCCGCGGCTCAGGCGGACGCTCGACGCCCAGCTGCGCCGTCGCCGCCTCGGCGGGGATCGTCATCCCAAGCAAGATACCTAGGGATCGCCTGCTAGGTTGCCGCCCGATGTCGAGGCTTACGAATCGGGCGCGGGTTCGGCGCGCGATCGGTCTGACGCAACGGCGCAAGGCGCGACAGACGCGGAACTCCGAGGATTTCCAGCGCGAGCTGTCCCGGCCGTCGGGCGCCGAGGAACGCTCGGTGAGCAGCATCCTGTGGGCGCGACTCGCCCCGTCCGAACAGGCTGAGATCGAGCGGCGAGTCGAAACCCTGCCGGAGCTCGAGCTTCCACCCTACGAGCCCGACGATCCGTCCCGCCGCCGGCCACTCCTGTTGAGCTACGGCATGTGGCTCGGCATGCCGGCGGTTGCCGAGAGGACAAACCTTTCCTCGGTTCAGCCTCCCGAGGACATCCACGCCATGGCCCGTGGACCGCTCGCGGCGGCCGGCGGCCTGTACGAGGCCGACATGACGGTCGACGCCCTGCGCAGCGTCGGGATCGACCTCGATCCGGGACAAAGCGCCCTCGACTTCGGCTGCTCCTCTGGCCGAGTAGTGCGTGTGTTCGCCGCCGCCTACCCTGGCGTGCGCTGGTTCGGGTGCGACCCAAACGAGGAGGCGATCGCCTGGGCGAAGACAAACGTGCCTGGGATCGAGTTCTTCGCGAACGACCAGGCGCCGCCGCTTCCGTTTGAGGACGGCTCGTTCGACGTTGTCTACGGGATGTCGATCTGGTCTCACTTTGCGCCTTTGCTCGGCCTGCGGTGGCTCGACGAGATGCACCGGTTGCTACGGCCCGGCGGGCATCTCGTCTGGACGACCCACGGGCTCACATCGATCTCGCTGGCCGCGGCTCAGGGCCGGCGTGGACACGACGAGTGCCGCGAGATGGTGCAAGCCCTGTACCGCCGAGGATGGTGGTACGCCTCTGAGTTCGGTAGCGGGGGCGACTGGGGCGTGATCAACGAGGCGTGGGGGACGGCCTTTCTAAGCCCGGAGTGGGTCCTGACGAACCTGTGTCCAGCGTGGCGCATTCGCGCGTTCGCGCCTGGTCGCTATCAGGAGAACCAAGATCTCTGGGTGGTCGAGCGCGTCTAGGGTCGAAGCCTGGCCTAGCCGCGCCTGGCGTTGCTAGCGTTACCGGTCCCGATGAGCGCGACAGCACGACCGGTGAGCCGACCCCGGGCGGCGGCGGTAGCCGCTGCGCCCGCGATCTCGATCGAGCACGTCTCCAAGTCGTTCCGTCTGCCGCACCAGCAGTACCACACGATCAAGGAACGAGTCCTACATCCGTTCCGCAGCCGGACGTTCGACGTCCTCCGGGCCGTGAACGACGTCAGCGTCGAGATCGCAGAGGGCGAGTTCTTCGGCATCATCGGACGCAACGGGAGCGGCAAGAGCACGCTGCTGAAGTGCATCGCCGGCATCTACGACATCGATCGCGGCAATCTTCATGTGCGCGGTCGTCTGTCGCCTTTCATCGAGCTTGGCGTCGGGTTCAATCTCGAGCTCACCGCGCGGGACAACGTCTTGATCAACGCGATCATGCTCGGCCTGACGCGCAAGCAGGCGCGCGAACGATTTGACCAGATCATCGGGTTCGCGGAGCTCGAGGATTTCCTCGACCTCAAACTCAAGAACTACTCATCCGGGATGATGGTGCGGCTCGCATTTGCTGTCGCCATCCAGATCGATGCCGAGATTCTCCTCATCGACGAGGTGCTCGCGGTCGGCGATGCATCGTTCCAGCAGAAGTGCTTCGACGAGTTCGAGCGGCTCAAGCGGGAGGGCCGCACGATTCTGTTCGTCACCCACGACATGGGCTCAATCGAGCGCTTTTGCAATCGCGCGATGCTGCTCGAGAAGGGCCGGCTGGTCGAGATCGACGAGCCAGGCCGGATCGCCCGGCTGTACAACCAGCTCAACTTCGGGCAGACCGTTCACGAACTGAGCAGCGCCGTGGACAGGAGCTCACTCTCGGCTGAGACGCCCGCCGAGGTAGTCGACGCCTGGTTCGAGGATCTTTCGGGAGAACGCATTGCCGCGCTCGGATTCGGAGACCGGTGTGAGGTGTGCATGGAGGTTCGATTCAACGAACCCCTCGATGACCCGATCTTCGGACTCACGCTCCGGAACGAGGTGGGCTCGACCGTGTTCGCGACCACGACCGCGATGGGCCATGGGCCGACTGGTCGCTTCAGTTCTGGTGAGACGGTGGTCGTGCGGCTCCGATTCGAGAACTGGCTGACGCCGAGTCGCTACTCGGTGACGCCCTCGGTGGCGCGCAACGGCCCGGGCGCCGATGTGCTCGACGTCCGAGAAGACATCTCGTCGCTCCAGATCCATAGCGGACCGTTTACGGGCGGGATCACCCACCCGCCACACACCTTCGACATCACACGGAGATGAGTACCGAGCTAACAGCCACGCGGGTCGCGCCGTCGGCGTTCGGCGACGATCTACGACGGTTTGCCAACTTAACGTTGACGCTCGCTACGACGGATTTCAAGCTGCGCTATTTCGGCTCGGTGCTCGGTTATCTGTGGTCCCTCGTCAGGCCGCTCTTGTTCTTTGCCGTTCTCTTCGTGATGTTCACCAAGGTATTTCACGCCGGTGCGGGGGTTCCTCACTACGCCGTCTATCTGCTGACGTCGATCATGCTCTGGACCTTCTTCATCGAGACGACAGCGGGAAGCGTTCAATGCCTCCTGACCCGCGAAGGACTCTTGCGCAAGATGCGTTTTCCGCGGCTGGTGATCCCACTCTCAGTTGGACTCACGGCGATGTTCAACCTGGCGATCAACTTCATCGTGGTGTTCGCGTTCGCCTTGGCTACCGGAGTGACTCCGCGGGTGGGCTGGCTCGAACTGATTCCGCTCGTGCTGCTGCTGTCCACCTTGGCGGTGGGGGTCGGGATGCTGCTGTCGGTGCTATACGTGCGCTTTCGAGACGTCCAGCCGATCTGGGATGTCGTCACCCAGGTGCTGTTCTATGCGTCTCCGATCATCTACACGGCGGCGAAGTACCGCGAGGTCAGCGTGAAGACGGAGCATCTGGCGATGATTAACCCAATCGCCGCGATCCTGACGCAGATGCATCAAGCATTCGTCGATCCGAACGCACCGGGTGCTGCAGCCGCGATCGGCGGGACGGCCAGACTGCTTCTGCCTTTAGGGATCATCGTCGGAGTTTTCGCGCTCGGGCTGTGGTTCTTCAATCGAGAAGCGCCTCGGATTGCCGAGAACCTGTGAGCAACACCGAGGTGAACGCGGAGCGGGATGAGATCGAAGCGCTTCGGGCGCAGGTAGCCGCGCTCGAGGCGCAGCTTGTCGAGACTGAGGCTTGGGCAAACCGCGCGGTCGCCGAAGCGCAGGAGAAGACCTACTGGCTCGACCGGTGGCATGTCGATCTCAACAAGCTGATGCGACGGGAGGGCGCCGATCGGTTACGGGCGGGGGCGCGCGGCGTTCGAGCGGTCGTGCGCCGGGTCCGCCGCCTGATGAGGGGATAGCGCCCGTGAGCTCGGTGTCCGTGATCATCCCGGTCAAGAACGGGGAGCGCTTTCTTGAAGAAGTGTTGGCGGCGGTGGGGAGGGAGGGCGTCGACGAGATGCTAGTGATCGACTCGGGCTCTGAGGACCGGTCGGTCGCGATTGCACGAGCGGCCGGCGCGCGATTGATCGAGATCCCGGCTGCGGAGTTCGGACATGGCAGGACCCGGAACCTGGGTATGGAACGGACCACGGGTGACCTCGTCTGCCTCCTGACGCAGGACGCCACCCCCGTACCCGGCTGGCTCGCCGCCTACCGTGAGGCGTTTACGCTCGCGCCAAACGTCGGCGCTGCCTACGGACCTCATCTTCCCCGAGCGACCACCAGTCCGATGATCGCGCGGGAGCTCACCGAGTTCTTCGCGATGTTATCGCCGGAGGGGACTCCGGCACTCCAATGTGACGGCGGCCCGACGTTCCTGTCCAACGTGAATGCGTGCTACTCGAGGCGATGCTGGCAGGAGATCGGCTTCCCGGAAGTGGGCTACGCGGAAGACCAGGCGTTCGGGGCAGACATGCTCGGCGCCGGCTGGTGCAAGGTCTACCAGCCCGGGGCGGCGGTGCTACACGCTCACGATTACGGCTGGATGGAATTCATGCGCCGGTACTTCGACGAATACCGTGGGTTACGCGAGACGATCGGTCACGTTGAGCCGTTGGGGGTACGGAGCACGTTGGTGCACGTACGGCGCTCGGTCGCGGACGATCGCCGCTGGGCCCGGGAGCATGGGGGCTCGCCGCGCTCGCGGTTTGCCATGTCGTTCCGCTCCGCAGCTCACCACGGCGGCCGGCGCATCTTCTCGGCCTTGGGGTCGCGCTCCGAGGTGCTGCCCACACCGGTCCAGCGGGCTCTCTCACTCGAACGGCGAGGAGACGCCGCGATCCCGCTGCCGGCCGAGGGCGATGTCATCGTCGTGCCACCGGGTGAGCGAGTCGATGCCAAGCTGGATCGGGCGACATACGACGCTGTGGCAGGCGTATGGAACGAGGGTTCGGTCCCATTGCGCCCGCCGGTGCCAGGGATCGCCGATCGCGACCGACTCCGCATTGCGATGATCGTTCCGTCCTTCAAACGCGGAAGCGGCGGCCACATGCTGTTGTTTCAAATTCTCCAGCGATTGGAGCGCCGCGGTCACATCTGCAGCGTGTGGGTAAACGACTACGGTCCGGACTTTCACACGGTCTGGCCTGCCGTGCTCCGCCACGATATCCGTGAATTCTTCGCACCAGTCGACGGGCCCGTGTACAGGGGGTTCGCCGAGTGGCATGGGGCCGACGTCGTCCTCGCGACCGGATGGCAAACGGTGCACCCAGCGCTGCGGCTCGACCGATGCTCCGCACGGGCGTATGTGGTCAACGACCACGAACCCGAGTTCTACGCCACCTCCGCCGAGGCGGCGCTGGCCGCGGACACCTATCGCCAAGGGTTGCACTGCATCGCCGGGAGCCCGTGGCTGCGAGATCTGCTGATCGAGCGGTACGGCGCGACCGCGGACGCGTTCGAATACGGGGTCGATCACGTCACTTACCATCCGAAGCCGGTCACCCGCAGGCGGGACACGATCGTCTATTACGCACGACCGGAGACTGCGAGGCGCGCCGTGCCCATCGGTCTGATGGCGCTCGCGGAGCTGTACAGACGACGGCCCAACATACGCATCGTGCTGTTTGGCAGTGACAGCGACATCGAGACCGCGTTTCCGTACGAGCAGATGGGAGTACTCAGCGGCGAAGAGCTCTCGTGGCTGTACTCGGAGGCAACGGTTGGGTTGTCACTGTCGATGACGAACTTCTCCCTGATCCCGAAGGAGATGTTGGCCTGTGGCCTCCCTTGCGTCGAGCTTGCCGGCGTTAGCGCTGAATCGATCTTCGGCGGCTCCGGGCCGCTAGAACTCGCGCCACTCGAGCCGCACGCAATCGCCGACGCGCTCGAGCGGCTCCTGGACGATGCCAGGCTCTGGGAGCGCCGGTCGGCCGAGGGGATCGAGCTGATGGCATCGCGAACTTGGGATCGGGCGGCGTCCGAGGTCGAGGAAGGTCTCCGGCACGCGCTCCGGCTACGCGAGGCGGAGCTCGGAAGAGCCGCTACCGGGTGGGACGCGGCCAGCCTGGTGACCGGGTCGGCGTCGGATCGCTAGATGGAGTCTCGGCCAGGTTCGACCGGGCCAGGGTCCGTTTCCGCGGTCATCGTCAGCTTCTCGGACCCGAATGCAACTCGGGATGCGGTCCAGAGCCTGATGGCGCAGTCCGAACCGCCGCTCGAGATTCTGCTGGTCGACAACCATCCGGACGCCTTGACCGCGGCGGCGATGTCCGACTGGGAGCAGGCTCATCGGCTGCGCCTGTTACACAGCGGGGAGAACCTCGGCTACGCGAAGGCGTGCAACCGCGCCGCGCAGGAGGCTCGCGGCGACTGGCTTTTCTTCCTAAATCCCGATGCTTACGCCGATCCCGGCTGCCTGGCCGTGCTGTTAGGCGCGGCCGGCCGCGGGGTGGGCGTCCTGGGCGCCCAGGTGTTGCTCCCCGACGGCCGCACCAACGCTGGCGACAACCCGCTACACCTGACCGGAATAGCCTGGGCGGGGAGATTCGGCGAGCCGATGGAGCGTGGCGCCGCGAGACGGGTGGCCGCGGTGTCAGGCGCCGCGCTGCTCGCGGATGCGAGCGCGTTTCGACAGCTCGGCGGCTTTTGCAAGCGATTCTTCATGTATTACGACGACTCCGACTTTTGCTGGCGCATGCGCCTCGCCGGCTGGGAGGTTCTGTTCTGCCCGGACGCGATCGTTTGGCACGACTTCGAATTCGACCGCGGCGGCCGCAAGTGGTATCTGCTCGAGCGCAACCGGTTGTGGGCGGTGCTGTCGAACTACTCGCCGGCCGGTCTGGCGCTTGTCGCGCCGCTGCTGATCGGGACGGAACTCGTCGTCGCCGGACTCGCGCTTCGTGACGGCTGGGGGCGCAGTCTCATCCGCGCCTGGGCGTCTACGGTCCGGACGTTGCCCGAGCTCCTGAGGTGGCGTCGGGGGGTGCAAGCAAGCCGACGGGTCGGTGATAGCGAGATCGTCAGATTGATGTCCGGGCGGTTCGAGACTTCCCTCGTGCAGAGCCGGCTCGCGTCCCGCGTCAATCCGCTGATCACGCTTTACCAGCGTGCCATGCAATCGCTGTTGCGCCTGCTAGGCAGCTAACGCGGCAAATCTCGCCACATGGGCTGGACAGCGGCTCGAATCGAGGGCCGTCGGCACCGCGGCAGCACCACCCGGGATCCGGGGACCGTCGCTGCGGCGCGGCCCTCCGGGGCGGCGAGCTTCGTTGGGGACCTGGCCGAAGCGCACGAACGGCTCGAACGGGGTAAAACGTAGGACGATGGTCGGGATCCTCATCAGGTCGGCTGGATGGAAGCCACCGCCGGTGCGGAGCCAAAACGCGGAGCCGCGGTCCGGCAAAGCTATATACTGGCGGCCAGCTTCGGGGGCGCACGGCGTGGCCGCAACATTTTGTAGGCGCGCTCGTTGGAGTCCACGGATATGAGCGAACCGTCCTACCTCGCAGTCGTGCCTGCGTACAACGAGGCGAGCACGATCGTCGGGGTTGTCAACGCCCTCCGCGAATGCGCGCCGCGATTCGACGTCCTGGTGGTCGACGACGGCTCCACGGACGAGACGGCGGCGCTTGCAGGACTCGCCCAGGCGCGGGTCCTCCGCCTCCCGTTCAATCTGGGGATCGGCGGGGCCGTCCAGGCGGGGTTCGTGTTCGCCCGCGAACATCGCTACGACTACGTGGCCCAGGTCGATGCCGATGGCCAGCACGACCCGGCCGAGCTCGAACGGCTCGTGGCCGCGATGAACACGCCCTCCAAGGTCGACATGGTGTGCGGTTCGCGGTTCATGACACAGGACTATCGCTACCCTGCTCCGATCAGCCGCCGCACCGGTATCCACGTATTTGCGGCGTTCCTGTCGCGGGTTGTCGATGGCCGCGTCAGCGACCCCACGTCGGGTTTCCGTGTGTACAACCGGCGAGCGATCGAGCTGTTCGCCCGCGACTATCCGCACGACTATCCCGAGGTCGAGGCGGTGCTGATGCTTCATAATCACCGGCTGCGGATGCGTGAGGTTCCGGTCAGGATGTACGCCCGGGGTGGAGGCGTCTCGTCGATCAGCACCGGCAAGTCGGCCTATTACATGGCCAAGGTACTCCTGGCCCTGCTCGTCGGCCTGGCGCGACGCCGCCCGGTTGTCGAGCCGGGGGACCGTGCGCCGGTGAGCGCGGAGCAGGGGGTCTGATGGACGCGCGCATTCAGCTGGTGGCCATCCTCGGCGCCGGCATCTTGCTGCTCGCCGTCCTGGAAATGGTCCGGCGCCGCCGGCTGATGGAGCGCTACGCGCTACTTTGGTTGCTTTCGTGCGTGGTCCTCCTTGCCCTCGCCAGCCTGCCTGGAGCGCTGTCCTGGATCAGTAAGGCGATCGGAATCTTCTATCCGCCAACCGCGCTGTTCATCGTCGCGTTTGGCTTCGTCCTTCTGCTGCTCCTCCACTTCTCCTCCGCGGTGTCGCGGTTGTCAGACCAGACGAAAGTCTTAGCCCAGCGCCTGGCGCTGCTCGAGGAGCGTGTGCGGCACTTGGATGAGGAGCACGTTGACGACGACGCCGAAGCGCAACTCCCGGTAGGACACCGGGATGGAGAACCCCGGCGATTTGCGCGGGTGAGCTCCGACTGAGCATCGATCCGAGTCCGCCGCTAGCCTGACCGACCCATGAAGAAGATCGTGCTCGACGTCCTGGCGAGCCCGAGCGATGGCTCGGGGCTCACGTTGCGTGACGAGCAGTTCTCGAACGGGGAAGTGCTGGAGGGCACCCTGGCTTCGAGCGACGGTCGCAGCTTTCCGATCCACGACGGCGTTCCGCGGATGGCGGCGGAACTCGCAAGCGCGAACGAGCAGGCGGACACCCAGACGACCTTCGGAGCCAAGTGGCGCACGATCACCGACGACGAACGGGAGCGGCTGACGGAGTTCCAGCACCGGTGGTTCGAGGAGCGGTTCGGATACGGCGATGAGGCCGGGCTCGCACATGCGCTCGAGGACGCCCGTTGGGTGATCGACGCGGGGACCGGTCCAGGGATTCAGGCCGCCCGACTGTCGCGGGTCACGAACGCCGAAGTGGTCGGAATGGACCTCAGCGAGTCCGTGGTCCGCGCGCGTCGCTCGTTCGCCGCCGACCGGCCGAACCTGCATTACGTCCAAGGGGACATCCTCAACGCACCGTTCCAGCGAGGCAGCTTCGACCTCGTCGTCGCCGACCAGGTGCTGCACCACACGCCTGATTGCCGGCGGGCGTTTCATTCGATGGCGCAGCTCGTTCGGCCGGGCGGAGAACTTGCGACCTACGTTTACCGGGTGAAACCTCTCCTGCGCGAGCTCACCGACGAGGAGCTTCGGAAGATCACGACGAAGATGACCGTCGAGGAGTGCATGGAGTTCAGCGAGCAGGTGACCGAACTCGGCCGCGCGCTCGCGGACCTGCAGGCAACCGTGTCGCTGAAACGGGGCGTACCGTTGCTCGGCATCCCGCCGGGTGAGCATGACGTCCAGCGTCTCATCTATTGGACTTTCTTCAAATGCTTCTGGAACGAGGAGCTCGGCGAAGGCGTGAGCAACCTCGTTAACTTCGATTGGTATCACCCGCCACACGCGTCACGACACACCGACGCGGAAGTGGTGCAGTGGTGTCGCGATGCCGGCCTCGAGGTCATTCACCTCGACCTGAGTGAGAGCGGGATCAGCATTCGCGCCCAGCGGCGTGGTTAGGATCGTCTGGCCGGTCGCGAAGTTTGTGGCGGGCGTCTTCGCCTTGTCCGTACTGACGGTTATCGCGGCTGTTGAAGGGGTGCGGACGCGTCGGCGCCGGCAGCGGGGGCAGCCGCCGCGGCTGTTGTGGGGGCCGTCCGCGATCCTCAACATCAAATACTGGTCTCGCTGCGTGCGAGCGCTCGGGTACGACAGCCTGACCTTTGCGCATCACGTTGCTCACATCAACCAACGCGAGGACTTCGACGTCCATCGCGACGAGTTTCTCTCCGGCGTCCCCCGCGCGGATGTCGTACGGGACTTCCTGGTGTTCGCCTGGGCGATCAGGCGCGCCGATATCTTCCTGTCCTACTTCGACGGCGGCTACCTCGCGGGGACAGCGCTGAGATCGTTGGAGTGCCCGCTGCTTCGCCTGGCCGGCAAGAAGCTGGTCCTGTTTCCGTACGGCGGCGATATTGCCGTGGTGGGGGAGCTGGGTGTGGCCGAAGAACCGCTGCTGAGCGACTACCCCGAGCTCACGGCCACGAGCGCTGCGAAGCGGCGGCGGATACTGCATCTGTGTCACTGGGCGGACCTGGTGATCCGCAACTACCAGTACGGCTTCCTGCCACGAGCCGATGTCCTGTGGCCGACCCAGATCGCGATCGACACCGATCAATGGGCCCCCTCCGCCGACGGCGGGGATCCGCACCGAGCGTCCGACGAGGTCGTCGTGGCGCACGCTCCCAACCACCGTCACATCAAAGGCACCCAGGGCCTGATCGATACCGTCGACAAGCTCCGCTCCGAAGGGGTCCCGGTCAAGCTCGACCTGCTCGAGCGACGCCCCAACGAGGAGGTCAGGCAGGCGATGCGCTCGGCGAACATCGTCGCCGACCAGTTCATCGCCGGCTACGCGCTGTTCGCGATCGAGGGCATGAGCGCCGGCAAGCCGGTCATGTCGGCGCTGAGTTGGATGCCGAGCGAGGTCCGATGGAGTCCCGGTTTGAGCGCGTGCCCGATCGTCGACACCGACCTGGACAATCTCGAGTCAAACCTACGTGCCCTAGTCGCTGACCGTGAGCGCCGTGACGAACTCGGCCGTGCCGGCCGCGAGTTCGTGCGCGAATATCACAGCTACGACGCCGTCGGGCGGACATGGGCAAAGCTTATCGATCATCTGTGGAGCGGCGCACCCCTTCCTGATGGCCTGAGGCCACCTGGACCGTCGGCGTAATGCACTCCCGACGGGATGTTCACGGGGCCGTCCAGCGTTGCGCGTACCGCTCGAAGGTGGGGCGACCGGTGACCTGTGTCAGGATCGTCAGCTCGTCGCGGATCGCTGCGTTGTAACCAGGTGGACACGGTGTCCGCGACGCGAGCGAGTAATAGCTGTAACCAGCGTTCGAGTCGAACGTGGGCAGGCTCCGAGCCACGGTGGCCGCCGCGTTCGAGAACAACGACTTCGCGAGCGGAACCAGGTCCGACACGTCGTACAGACCGATCAACGTCTGCAGGTCTCCGTTCAGCGAGAGGTTGATTTGCTTGGTCGGATACTCCTCGAAGAAGAATCCGCCGTTGTATGCGCGCTCGAGGCCGCCGCGGGCCACGGGGGTGTCAAGCGGAGCGAGGGCGGAGCGGATTGTCTTGAGATACCGCGCGGCGCCGGTGTGTCGGTATACGCGCCCGAGCAGGCTCAGCGCCTGTCCCTGCGCCAGGGCCGATGCCCATCCGGGCGCGAGCGTCTCGCTCGAGCCGGGAGCGGGTTCTGGGAAGGAGTACTCCCACTTTCCATCCTTGTGCTGCGTCCGGACCAGCCAGTCGGCGACGCGCTTCGCGGCGGCCCAGCGGTAGCGGTCGTGGAAGTGAAGCCACAGCGAATAGTTCGCCAGTCCGTATTGGGCCGCGGTCACCGGGTTGCGGGCCGTGAACGTCCCGTAGTCGACCATCGGAACGCCGTTGACGAGCGGGTACGGAGACTTCCAATCGCGCGTGAGCTGACCCATCGTCTGATAGAACCCGTCGCGGCTATACGTTTGCTCGGCAGCCGGGCGCGCGCCCGCGATGCCAACGCGGAGACCGATCGTCGCAGCGATGGCGCAGAGCACCGCGGCGTATCTGATCCTGTTCATGAGAGCCTCCTCCTTGGGGCTAGTTCAACATCAGGTACCCGCAGAGTCTGTCGAGCACCGTGCGTTCGACCCGGCGTGGGTCATGATGGCGCTCGACGAACTGCCGGCCGGATTGACCGGCCGCGGACCGGCGGATCGGATCGGTGAGAAGGGCCCGAAGATCGTCCGCCGAGGTCGCCCGGGCGGCGCCCACGATGGGGAGCTCGTCCCCGAACGGATTGTCGCCGGCCGCGTCGTCCTTGATGTGGCACAGGACGGGCTTACCCAGCGACGTGGCCTCGACGGCGAACCCGCCGTACCAGCCGACCTTGAGCTGGTCGACGACGATGTCGGCCTGCGCCAGACGGGCCACTGCCTCGTATACTGGACGTTCTTCAAGTGCTTCTGGAACGAGGACCTCGGTGAGGGAGTGAGCAACCTCGTCAACTTCGACTGTACCGCGCGCCCTACGCGACGCGTCATACCGGGGAGGGGCTCGTCGGGTGTGCCGGGAGCTTCTTCACCTGACGTGATCGAGAGCGGCATCAGCATTCGTGCCCGAAGCGTGGCTTAGGGCAATCTGGCCCGCCGCCAAGCTGGCGGCGGCCGTGATCGCCTTCCCGATTCTCGTCGTCATCGCCGCCGCTGAAGGGGTTCGCACGCGGCGGCGGCAGGCACAGGGTGCCCGGCCGCGGCTGCTGTGGGGGCCCCAGGCCATCATGAACATCCACTACTGGTCACGCAGCCTTGAGGCGCTTGGTTACGACAGTGTGACGTTCGCGGACATCGTGGCGCCGATCAACCGACGGGAAGACTTCGACGTTCACCGTGACGCATTCCTCCCCGGCGTTCCCCGCGCAGACCTGGCCCGCGACTACTTCGTGTTCGTGTGGGCGCTCCGCCGGGCGGACGTGTTCTCCTGGTATTTCAACCGGGGGTATCTGACCGACTCCGGGCTCGCCTGGCTGGAGTGCTGGCTGCTACATCTCGCCGGCAAGAAGATCATCCTGTCCCCGTTCGGAGGCGACATCGCGGTGGTCGGGGAGATCGGTCTGATGGAGCCATGGCTGCTGCAGGATTACCCGGAGCTGGTGGAAACCAGCGCGGCCGCGCGTCGACGTATCCTGCATCTGTGCCGGCATGGGGATCTGGTGATCCGCAACTACCAGTATGGGTTCCTGCCGCGGGCCGACGTCCTATGGCCCACCATGATCGCCATCGACACCGACCAGTGGGATGTCGCTGAGCAAGACGGCGCTCGCGCCGACGGCCACAACGGAGAAGTGGTCGTCGTGCATGCCCCGAACCACCGGGGGATCAAGGGAACCCAGCAGCTGATCGACGCGATCCAGCAACTGCAAGCAGAGGGGCTGCGCGTCAGGCTCGATCTCATTGAAGGGCGGCCGAACGAGGAGGTAAGGCGCGCAATCCAGCGTGCCGACATAGTTGCCGATCAGTTCATCGCGGGTTATGCGCTGTTTGCGATTGAGGGAATGAGCAGCGGCAAGCCGGTGATGTCCGCGCTTGCCTGGATGCCGCCCGAGGTGGCGCACACCCCGGCGCTGCGCGCGTGTCCGATCGTCGACACCGACGTCTCGAACCTCGTGGGCAACCTGCGGGGCCTGATTGAGGATCCGGTGCGGCGGCAGGAGCTGGGGCGCGCCGGGCGTGAGTTCGTTCTTCGTTATCACGCCTATGAGCCGGTGGCCCGGACGTGGAGCGCGCTCATCGAGCACGTGTGGTCGGGCTCGCCGCTGCCCGCCGAGCTGACCGCGCCCCTGCGCATCGCGCCGGCGCCGAGCGCGTGAACGGCCCGGCCCCGACCGGTTCAGTCAGGCAGCGCGACAAGCCCGGCGAGCACGCTGCGCGCGACCGTGCGCGGGTCGTGGCGGCGTTCCACGAACGCCCGGCCGGCGGTTGCGATCTTGGCTCGGCGGTCGGCGTCGCCGAGCAGGGCTTCCAGGTCGTCCGCGAGCGTCTCGGGGCCGGTGCGCACGATCGGGAGCTCGTCGCCGAACGGATTGTCGCCGGGCGCGTCGTCCTTGATGTGACAGAGGACCGGCTTGCCCAGCGACATGGCCTCGACCGCGAATCCGCCGTACCAGCCCACCTTCAGCTGGTCGATGGCGATGTCAGCCTGCGCCAGGCGGGCCAGCGACTCCTCGCGCGTGACACCCTCCACGAGGTCGAGCCGCACCGAGACGCCGCGCCCGCGGAGCTGGTCGATGGCGGCCAGCACCTCGGCGGTTCCCTTGGAAGCGCGATTCGACGGAGCGTGCAGGACTCTGAGTTCGCCGACGGCGCGGGTGGGGGTCGGTGTCACCGAGCGCGGATCGAAGCTGGCGTACGAGCAGAACTCCGCGCCGGGCAGCCATTGCCGCATGTCGGGGTTGAGGTAGAAGACGCGATCCGCGTAACGGAGCATCCGGCGGCGGGCGTTGCCGCGCCTGCGCTCCAGCCCGGCGCGCTCCGCCGCCTTGGGCGGCGCGGACTGGTAGTCGGCCGGCCGCGCGTCATCGCCCTGGAAGGTCGCGATCACCACCTTTCCCGTCCGTCGCAACAGCGGCAGCTCGTCGAGAGCGACCGGGAGCCCCCATCCCGGCAGCAAGGTACTGCCGAAGTTGAAGTGGAACACGTCATAGCGCCGCACTGCCTGCGCCAGAAACCGAAGTCGATCGGGTGTAGTCCGCCATGGAGCTACGCCCGGGCGATACAGCGACCGGTCGACCTCGAACGCAAACGCGTCGTGCCCAAAGGTCACGACCTCGCTTTCCAGTCCGAGCTCGCGCTCGGCATGAGACAGGCCGATCGGATGACCGCCGACGTTCCACGGCGTGTGGAGGATCCGCATGCGACCTAAGCTAGCGCCGATCACCTGGTCCCGGCTCGTGGCGACGGGGCCGTTCAGCCGCGCTTGGCCGGTCATCCGGTCCGCTGTGCGCCTGGCCATGGCGCCGCTGGCGCTGCCCCTCCTTCTTTGGGCGTGTGCGGTCGAGGGTGTCCGGACCCGGCGGGACCGCAGGGCTCGCCCACGGCTGCTATGGGGTCCCACACCGCTGATCTCGCTGAAGTACTGGTCGGCGGCGATGCAGGCTCGGGGCTACGAATCGCGGACGCTGGCCGACGGCCTCATGTCGATCAACCGGCGCGAGGATTTCGACGCGCACCGCGAGGACTTCCTGGGCCGCGCGTGGGCGTGGGAGGCTGTCCGCGACTTCGTCGTGTTCGTCTGGGGTATCCGAGAGGCCGACGTCTTCCTGACGTTCCTCGACGGAGGGCTCCTTCGGCATACCGCGTTACGCGGCTTGGAAGGTCTCCTGCTGCGGATCGCCGGTAAGCGCCTGATCGTCTTCCCGTATGGCAGCGACATCGCCGTCCCGGGCTACCTCGGCGTGATGGAGGAGGCGCTGGTGGCCGACTACCCGGAGATCGCCAGTCGGGCCGAGTCGACACGCCATCGCGTCGACTACTTCTGCCGCTGGGCCGATCTGGTCGTTCGCAACCATCAGTATGGCTATCTGCCGCGCGCCGACGTCGTGTGGCCCACCCAGATGGCCGTGGACACCGAGCGTTGGAAGGGGGATGGCTCGGCCTCCTCGGCTGACGGCGTCAACGGGGAGGTGGTCGTCCTGCATGCGCCCAATCACCGCCACATCAAGGGCACGCAGTGTCTGCTCGACGCCGTGCAGGCGCTCCAGGATCGGGGACTGCGGGTGGTGCTCGACCTTATCGAGCGTCAGCCCAACGAGGTGGTCCACGCCGCTATGCAGCGCTGTGACATCGTGGCCGAGCAGTTCCTGGCCGGGTTCGGCATCTTCGCGATCGAGGGCTGTGCTACCGGCAAGCCGGTGCTGTCGGCGCTTGGATGGTGGCCGCCGGACGTGCGCGGGAGCGCGCTGGTGCGGGACTGCCCGTTCGTCGACGTCGACGAGCTCGGTCTCGAAGCCGCACTCGAGCAGCTGGTGAAAGACCCGGCCCGCCGGAGGGCGGTGGGCCAGGCCGGTCGGCGTTTCGCGGTGGAGCATTGCTCCTACGACGCGACCGGACGCATCTGGGCCACGCTGATCGACCACGTGTGGAGCGGGGTCCCCTTGCCCGTGGCCCTGCTCGCGCGGACCGATCGGCGACACTAGGCCGATGTGCGGCATTGCTGGCATCGTCGGCGTGCCGGCGCCCGATCAGGACGTCCTGACTCGCATGGCCCAGGCCATGATCCACCGCGGCCCCGATGACCAGGGCATCTGGCGCGACGGATCGGCTGGTCTGGCATTTCGGCGCCTGGCGATTATCGACCTCGACCCGCGGTCAAACCAGCCGCTACACCACGACGGGCTGCATCTGGTGTTCAACGGCGAGATCTACAACTACCGCGAGCTGCGTACCGAGCTCCAGGCCGGTGGTCACGCCTTCGTCACCGAGGGCGACGGCGAGGTCCTGATCCACGCTTGGCGCCAGTGGGGCGAGGCGGCGCTTGCTCGCGTCAACGGGATGTTCGCCATGGCCGTCTGGAACGAGCACGACGGCTCACTGACGCTGGCGTCGGATCCGTTCGGCGAGAAACCGCTCTACTACTGCGATCGGCCGGGGCGGTTGGCGTTCGGCTCCGACATCCGCGCGCTCATCGAGGCCGTCGACGGCCTCGGCGCCGCGGACGAGGCGGCCCTACAGGCATTTGTGGCCCGCGACCTGATGCCGGCCCCGGACGGCAGCTTCTTCGCAGGCGTCCGGCGCCTTCCCGCCGCTCATCTGCTGCGCTGGCAGGGGGGACACGGAACCGTCAGGCGCTACTGGACTCCGACCCCGGTCGCCGTGCCCGAGCGCTACGAAGACGCGGTGGACGCGCTGCGCGAGCTGCTCACGGACTCGATCCGTCTGCGGCTGCGTAGCGACGTCCCGGTGGGCACATCGCTGAGCGGCGGCGTCGACTCCTCAGCGGTGGCCGCCCTGTGCGCCCTGCTCGGCGCCGATGCCCGGCGCCATGCGTTCACCGCCACATTTCCCGGCTACGCGCGCGACGAGTGGTCCTACGCCGAGGAGGTTGCCCGAGCCGCCGAGGTCCTCGAGCACCATCGTGCGCAGCCCACCGCTGACGCGCTGGGCGATGACTTGGAGGCGCTGGTACGCAGCCAGGAGGAGCCGTTCGGCTCGACCTCGATCTACGCTCAGTGGTGCGTCAACCGTGCGGCCCGGGATGCTGGCATCGTCGTGCTGCTCGACGGTCAGGGCGCCGACGAGCTCTTCGGAGGCTATCCGTGGATGGTCGGGACCGCGGCGGTGGCCGGCGGCCCCACGGAGATCGCGCGCGCCGTGCGTGCGGGCGGGTCGCGCCGCGCCTTTGCCGTGCGCATGCTCGCCGGGGCGTACCTCCCGCAGCGGGTCGCTCGCGTGTACCGACGACGGTCGGCGAGTCCCTACGTCGCGCGTGGGGTGGTGGCACAGACGCTGCACGTGGCCCCGCATGCACCCGCGTTCGCCGCCGGATCGGCGATGCGACGCGAGCTGCTGCTCGAGAGCTTTGTGACCAGCCTCCCCGCTCTCCTGCGCTACGCCGACCGCAGCAGCATGGCCCATTCCCGCGAGGTGCGGCTGCCGTATCTCGATCGCCGCGTGGCCGAGTTTGCCTTCTCGCTCCCGGCCTCCTTTTTGTGCCGAGACGGTGTCACCAAGCGCATCCTGCGCGACGCGGTGCGTGGTCTCGTGCCGGAGGCCATCCTCGCCCGGCGCGACAAGGTCGCGTTCGAGCCCCCGCAGGCGCGGTGGCTGGCCGAGCCAGCGTGGCAAGAGCGCATCGCAGCCGTACTGCTCGATCCCTCCACCCGCGCCCGCGGACTCTACGACACGGCGGTCATCGAGGCCGACCTGCGGGCCGGCGGCTGGCGTGACGACCGGGCACTGTGGCGCGCGTTCTGTGCCGAGACCTGGCGAGCCGCGTTTGCGCGCGACTCGGCGCGTTCCCCCTCCGCGGTCCCGCTCGGCTGACGCGTCAGCGCGGCTGCGCGCGCAGGAACACGCTGGGCCCGTGACGACCGGCATCGGTCACGGTCAGACCCGCCGCCGAGAGCCATTCCGACACAAGCGGGCTGCTCAGGTGCACGACGTGAAAGAGGTCGGTTGCGCCGGTTGGTACGGCTAGCTCCCGGAGGTAGGCAGGTTCCGACGCCTCGGGCGGCGTGCGGCCCGTCAGCCTCTTGATCACGTGCTGCGGGTGCCTTGCTGCGTCGCCGAGGCGGCGCCAGAGCGACGGCGGCTCGGCCGCCGGCGGCGGAGGTTCGGCATCGGGTACCTCCCCGAACCAGATGTTTACGCTCCCGCTCGGGTTCAGCACGCGCCGCGCCTCCGACAGCGAGCGCACCGGGCTGAGCACGTGGTCCAGCGAGGTGGCGAACAGGACGCGGTCGAAGCTCCCGTCGGCGAACGGCAGATACTCGCCGATGCCTTGAACGAATGTGAACTCGCGCCGCTTCGCTCCGCGGAGCGGATCAATGCCGACGAACGAGCCGTTCGCGGCCACCACATAGCTCGGCTCGGTCTGCGGCCCGCAGCCGATGTCGAGCACCAGGCCCCGGAGATCCGAGAACCGCGCGAACGCCGTGGCGTCCGCGCGACGCCCCACGGACAGGCTGTGCTCGGGAATCTCATCGGCGGCCACGACGAAGTTGTGCTGCAACTGCTCCCAGAGCGGCCACCGCTCCTGCACGTCCGGATCAGGCGGGAGGTTGGGCGTGAAGTCCAGCGCTCCGTCACGGTCGGGGAACTGGCGCCCGCAACTCAGGCACCGGACGCCGGTCGAACCGGGCTCGGGCATGTCGACGTGACAGACGGGGCAGACGAAGCTGAGCATCCGGCCGAGGTTATCGATCCGTTCAGGCGCTGACCGCGCGCACGTTCCGGGCCCGGCCGATGAGTGCGCGCACCTCACCGATCTCCTCTGGACCGATGACGCCGATGACGCGCAATCCGATCGCTAAGACCACCAGCGCGCCCAGCTTGACCAGCAGAGCCAGCCAGAGGACGTGGTCGCCGATGAGGCCGATCGGCATCAGCGCGGCGCCGAGCCCCGCGATGGCGATCAGCTTGCCGGTCGCATACGGGGTCGGGGCGACGCGCTGGGCGCCTCGGTAGTAGAGCAGCGCCAGCAGCAAGTATCCGGCGGCCGTCGCCGCGGCGGCCCCGACCTGCCCCCACGCCGGGATGAGCAGGAAGTTGAGCCCCAGGTTGACCACGGCGGCGATCGTCGAGTAATAGGCGAAGAGCTTCGTCCGCCGGGAGATGCTGATGGCGGCCATCGGAATCTGACAGAAGCCGAGTGCCGCCGTGCCCGCGCACACGAGCGCGACCGCTTGGTAGCTGCGGTCGAAACTGGGAGCGATGATGGCGATGATCTCCCGCGCGAACAGGGAGAGGACGACAGCGACTACGACCAGACCTGCGGTCAGGTACGTCAGGAGGCGCGCGCGGACGACGCGCTCAGTTTCGGCGTCGTCGGCGTGTAATGAGAGCATGAACGGGGCGTAGGCGATGCTGAACGCGGACAACAGCAGAAGCATCGCGAATGACAGCCGGTTGGCGACGGCGTACTGGCCGACGTCATCGAGGCTGCCCAGCTTGGTGAGCAGGATGCGGTCGACCAACTGGAGCATCCACATGGCAACCGCGACCGGGATGAGTGGCAGGCCAAAGGCGACCATCACGCGTAGCTCCGGGAGTGAGATCCGCCGGCCGATGTACGGGTGCGCAACGGCCACGGCGTACCCGGCGGCGGCCAAGCTACCGGCCAGTGTCCCCGCGAACACGCCGTTGACGCCCCATCCGAAGGCGAGCACGAACGTAAGCGCCAGCGCCGTCCCGATGCCGCCGGCGATCAGGGAAACCGTGAGGTAGCGCCACGGCTGGAACCGCAGTCGCGTGACCTCTTGCGCGAGCGTCCACAGCGTGCCGGCGGGGACGCACGCCGCCGCCAACACGACCGTGGTGGCGTAGCGGTCGCTGCCGAACAGCCACACGGCGATCGGCTGGCTGGCGGCTGCCACGCCAGCCGCCAGCAGAAGCGCGATGCTCATGGAGGATCCGATCGAGGTCGACAAGACCACGCGGCGCTCCTCGGCGTCCTCGTCTGTGTAGTCGAAATACGACCGCTGAGCTGCCGAGTTAAGGCCGAAGTCCACGGCGATCGCCAGCACCGCCAGTCCGACAGTGAGCACCTCAATGACGCCGTACTCGCTCGGGGAGAACACCCGGGCATAGATCGGCAGGGTGATGACGCCCAGAATCTGTGAGGCGACCGCCCCCAGCCCGTAGACAGCGGTCTGCTTGCCGAGGCGGACGAAGTGCTGTCTCACAGCGACGGCCTCAGCCGGCCGCGACCATTCGTGCCAGACCCTCGCTGGGTGTTGTGGTGGGAGCTCCCAGGAGACGGGTCATGAGATTGATCGACGCGATGAAATCTGGTTGCTCGGCCACGTTTTCGAATGTTGGCGCCTTTCCCACCTCGCCGCCGATGATCTCGGCGATCTGGCGGATTGTCACGGTCTCGGGTCCAGCGACATTGATTGTCGCGCCCTCGCCGAGTTCCAGGGCTGCCGCGGTGGCGCGAGCGGCATCGTCGGCGTATACCGGATTGATCGAGATACCGTTCTCACCGGCAAGCTGGACGGCCTGCTGGCTGCGCACCCGCTCGATAATCCCGGGCATCATCATCGCCCGCTGGCCGGGGCCGTAGATGAAGAAGTAGCGCAGCGAGTGGGCGGCGAGCACCGGGCGGTACTGCGCCACGACCAGTTCCGAGGCGTACTTGGAGACGGCATAGAGGTTGGTCGGCGCCGACGGCTCGTCTTCGTCGATCGCCGTCGCGCCGGCGCCGGTGACGGCCCCGCTGGAGGCGTAGACGAACGTCCTGCCGCCGCAGTCCCGGCAGTAGTCCAGCAGTCGGGTGGTGGCCATCGTGTTGACCTCCATGACGTCCACGGCGCCGGCGGGGAACTCCCGGAAGCGCCGCGACTGCGCCAGGTGGAAGACGCCGTCGACCCGGTTTGGCAGGCCGTCGCCCAGCGGCTGCGTGAGGTCCTGGGCCACCCAGCGCACGCCGTCGACGGGCACGGGCGCGGGCTCCGCGCCGGGACGGTGCAGCGCGACGACGTCGTCGTCTCGTTCGGCCAGAACGGGAAGCAGCGCGCTGCCCAGAAGCCCGGCGGCGCCGGTCACCACGAGCGTCATACCGGCGCCCTCCCAGCAGTCACGCGGCCGCGGATTTCGGCGCCCGCATCGTCGACGAACAGCCGCTGCCACCACTCCAGGCAGAGCAGCGACCAGATCATCAGGCGATGGTCGACGCGTCCGGTCGCGTGCTCACGAATCACCCGTTCCAGGAAATCAGGTCGGAAGATTCCGCGTCGTAGCGACCCCGGGTCGAGTAGCACCTCGCGCACGTATTCGAGGTTGCGGCCGCGATACCAGGTGCCGTCGGGCGGGCTGAATCCCTGCTTGCGCTTGTGGACCAGGACGTCGGGCAGAAACGACCGGGCTGCCTGGCGCAAAAGCACCTTGCCTTCGTCGGAGCCGGCGCGGACCCGGGCCGGAATCCGCAGGGCGAAGTCAACGAGTTCGTTGTCCAGAAACGGCACCCGTGCCTCCATGCTGTGGGCCATCGACATCTTGTCCTCCACCACGAGCAGCCCGTGGAGGAATGTGCGCTGCTCGAAGTACAGAGCCTGCTCGACGGGATCGAGATCCGCGTCAAGGTGGGCGGTGACCTGCTCAAAGCTCTCCCGTGGATCGATTCCGTCGACCGCCGCCCATGCCTCGTCGGTGAACGCGTCGCGCCGGTCGGCGTCGGTCAGCAGCCGGCACCAGTAGCCGTAATAGGCGTCGAGGAACCCGGCTCGGTCGGCGGCGCCCTCCAGCATCGCGTAGCGCCATGGGTACCCGGCGAACAGCTCGTCGCCACCGGTCCCAGCCATAACCACCTTGACGAACTTGGAGGCCAGGCGGGCCACGTAATAGTTCTGGTAGCACGTGCCGGCGCGCAGGTCCTCCAGATGCCAGACGAGGTCGGGAAGCACACGGGCCATGTCGCCTGCGTGCAGGACGGCGCCGTAATGCTCGGTTCCGACCTCGCGGGCAACGACTTCGGCGTCCGGGCGTTCGTCTGCGGCGACCTCCAATGGTGAGGCGTCGCTGACGTCGAAACCGGCGGTGAACGTGTGGATATGAGGAATTCGACGTCCGGCCAGAACGACCAGCGACGCCGAGTCCATGCCGCCGGACAGGTAGGCCCCCACGGGCACGTCGGACATCAGTTGGCGATCGACGGCGCGCTGGAGTGCCGCACTGAGCGCATCGGTGACCTGCCGGTCCTCGACGGTAGGCTCCGAACAGGGCAGCGGGTCGTAATACACGCCCCGCGTGGTGGTTCCGTCCTCGCCGATGAGCATCCAGGTCCCGGGAGGCAGGATGTTGATGTCCTCGAACAGCGTCTCATCGCCGAACGTGTTCTGGAAGGTCATGTAGTGGACCAGCGACCGCAGCGAGAGCCGAGCGGGCTCGCCGGCAAGCGCCAGGATGGCTTTGACCTCAGAGCCGAACAGCAGGCGGCCGCACCGGTGACGGATATACAGCGGCTTGGTGCCGAACCGGTCGCGGGCGAGCAGCAGCCGGCGCCGGCGACTGTCCCATATGGCGAAGGCGAAGATGCCGTTGAGCCGCTCCAGGAGCTTCTCGCCCCATTCCTCGTAGCCGTGGACGAGCACCTCCGAGTCTGTGTGCGAGGCGAAGCGGTGCCCGCGTGCCTCGAGGAGGCGGCGCAGTTCACGGAAGTTGTAGATCTCGCCGTTGTAGGTGAGCCATACGGTCTCGTCTTCGTTGCCCATCGGCTGATGTCCCGCACGGGACAGGTCGATGATCGAGAGACGGCGATGGGCGAGCCCGGCAGGTCCGAGCACCCTGACCCCCTCGTCGTCCGGGCCGCGGTGAGCGATGCTGCGGGCGGCATTACGCAGCGCCTCGACATCCACCGGCGCGCCGTCGTGCTGCAGTACGCCTGCGATACCGCACATGGATGTCTAGGCCCGAGTGCCCTGCTGGAGTGCGACGAGCACGCTTTTCAGGCCGTCGTTCAGCGCCACCTCCGGCTCGTATCCGATCAGCGCGCGGGCGCGGTCGATCGACCCTACGCGAGGCGGCGCGGTCGACACCGGACCGTCATAGCTTGGTTGCACGCGGTGCCCGAGCAGGTCGCCGAAGGCGGCCACCAGCTCGTTTAGCGAGGTCGCCTCGCCCGAGCCCACGTTGAGCTCGTGACCGCTTCCGTCGGCCGCGATCGAGCGCATGTTCGCCTGGGCGCAGTCCTCGATGTGGACGAAATCGAATGCCTGGGTGCCGTCCCCCGTGAGTCGCGGAGCCTCGCCGGCGAGCAGCGACCGGGCGATCGCGGGCACGACGCCGGCGGTCTGCCCGGGGCCGTACACGTTCATGTAGCGCAAGATGACAAAGCTGTAGCCGTGCGACGCCGCGAGCCCCCTGAGCAGCATTTCGCCAGCTGCCTTGCTCGCGGGGTAGAAAGCGTTCGGCCGGAGCGCCTGGTCCTCGACGATCGGATACGCGTCCGTCGGTCCGTACGCGGACGACGCCGAGGAGTACACGACCCTCGACACCCCGGCTCTTCCTGCGGCGTCGAACACGTTGAACGACCCGCGTACGTTCGTGTCAAAAGCAAGGGCCGGATCGTCGTTGGCCTGGTTCAACGGAAGGACGGCGAGGTGGACGACCAACTCCATGCCGCGGCAGGCGGCCTCGACGGCGGTCCGATCGGCGATGTCCTCGACCAGGATCTCGCAGTCGACATCCTTCAGCCGGTCAGGCTCGACCGCATCGAGCACGCGAACGCGCGCGCCCTGAGCGATCAGCGCCCTGACGGTGGGAGCGCCGACGAATCCGCCACCACCGGTGACGAGAACGTGCCTGTCGTGGAGATCGGGCATCAAATCGCTTGCTTCCGGCAGAACGCTCTGCCTCTAGGAAGTGAACGCGTCGCCTGGCGAAAAGCTGCGGTAATTGCCGGGTCGAAGCGGGGGCGACTATACCAGCGAGGCCGCCCGCCTCCTCCCGCTTGCGGCGACCGCCCGCTCGACCTGCTCTGCCATCTGCGCCGCCAGCGCCGGGTACCCGAACGGGATGAGCGCGTCCCGTCGCGGCCGGGGAATGTCGCCCGGCGCCGCGAGAAAGCGGCGCAGACCCTGGGCGATCGCCTTGGGATCGTCGGCTGGCACGGCGATCCCGGCGTCGAGACGGCGGACGATCTCGGCTGCCGCCGTGTCGTCTCCGATGACCACGATCGGCCGCCCGGCAGTCAGGTACTCGAACAGCTTGCCGGTCGCGACGCCCGTCTGCTCGGGGCCGGTGATGACCAGCAGGCCATCTGCCTGACGTTGCAACGCGAGCGCCGTCTCGTGCGGAACCGGACCGATGAGGCGGACGGCGTCGCCGAGCGCCGCCTGCCTGACCGTCTCCCGCTCCGATGCGGTCACCGGACCGACCAGGACGACCTCGAGCCGATCGGCTTCTGGGGCGGATGCCGCAAGCTCTCGCAGCGCGTCCAGCAGCGGCGTCAGCGGCCGGCCTCCGTAGGCGAGGTTCCCCGTGTGGACCAGCGAGCGGCGGTCGCGGGACAACATCCCGTCGATTCCAGCCGGCGACGCTTGCATGCCATCCGGGTCGAATCCGTTGGTCACCGTCTCGACCGGACGGCCGAAGCGCTCGCGCAGATCCGCGGCGATCGGCTCTGTGACCGCCGTGATCGCGTCGGCGCGTCGTACGAAGGCGCGCTCCAGCGCTCGATCTAACGAGCCGAGCCACGGGTGCCCCCAAGGCAGGCGGTGGGACTCGAAGTTCCATCCGTCGCGGAAATCCGCGAGCCACGGGAGCCCTTGCCGCTGCACCAGTGCCCCGATCAGATGGGCGGACCTCGGTGGCGATGTGGTGATCACACAGTCGAAATGATCGCTCCGGAGCAGGCGCTGCGCCGTGGCGATCGCGAACGGCGTCCATCCCACGACCTCGAGGTCGGGCACGAGCCACGCGCCGAGCGCGCTCGGCTCGGCGTAATCCGCCTTCGCCTCGCCCTTGATGGCCGAGAGGTTGGATCGCCGCCAGTTGATGCGGCTGACCAGCAGATCGCGCGTGCGGATCGTGCGAAACGCATCGGCGACCGGTCCAGTGCCTCCCAACACCGAGGTCAGCACCGTTATCCGATGTCCCTGGCGCGTGAGGTACTTCGTCATGCCGGCCGCTCGGCGGGCCGCCGACATCGTCGACGGCGGAGTCACATGAGCGACCAGCAGGATCGAGCGCTGGGGCACGGCGCCGGATCGTAGCGGCACGTCTGCGACCATCCTCCCGCTATGCCTGAGCCTTCGCAGCATCAGGATGTGACGGTCGTCATCCCGTGCTTCAACTACGGGCATTTCCTCGACGACGCGCTCGAGAGCGTGCGCGCGCAGGAAGGCGGCGCGCCGCGCATAATCGTGGTCGACGACGGCTCGACCGCTCCAGACACTCAGGCGGCGCTGGACGCTCTCGCGGGCGACGTACATGTGGTTCGGCAGGCCAACGCGGGCCCTTCCGCGGCGCGCAACGCGGGGTTCCGCGCGGCTCAGACGCCGTTCCTGATTGCGCTCGACGCTGACGACATGCTGCCGCCCGGCTCGCTCCGCGCGCTCAAGCGCGGCTTCACCGCGGACCCGGCCGCGGGGTATTCGTACGGGGTTATGCGCTTCTTCGGCAGCTGGTCGGGTCAGCTGGTGATGCCACGCTGGGACCCGTACCGCCTTCTATACCGACATACGATCGGGGTATCGGCGCTGACTCGGCGTGAGCTGCTGGAGGACATCGGAGGATTCGATCCCGACATTTCGGGCTTTGAGGACTGGGAGCTCTGGCTGCATGCCCTGGCCAACGGTTGGCACGGCGTCCAGGTCGCCGAAGTGACCGTGCTCTACCGGCGTCACGCCGCGACGAACTTCACCAATGCGCGGGCCGACTATCGGCGGTGGTACCGCGTCATTCGCTCCAAGCACCGCGAGCTCTACCGCCGTCGGCGTGAGCTGGCGCGCGAAAGCGAGCTTGGTCCCCTGGGGCGCGCCGCGTACCGGTTGTATTGGGGCCCGCGGCCCGTCCCGGCGGCGTTGGAACAGCGGCTCTATCAGCTGATGTGGGGTCGCGGCTCACGCTGAGCCTGGCGGTCGCCCAGCTACTACCCGTCATCTGACGGCGGCACTGACTCCCGTGTTGTCTCCCAGCCGCGCCGAGTGTTCGAGGGCCGACTGCAGTCCCTCGAGCACGCGCACCACACGCAGGCCGCTCTCGCCGTCCGACGTCGGGGTCTGGCCCGACCGGATGCACTCGATGAAGTGCTCGCATTCGAGCCGGAGCGGCTCCGTTCTGCGTACCGGCGGGCTGTAGATGTTGCCCGAGCGGGCTACATACTCGCCCCAGCGCCCGCCGTTGGCGTTCTCGTCGAAGCCCTTGTCGTAGACGGTCAGCTTGCGCTCGGGGTCCATGTCGTCGAACGTGGCCATCCGCTTGGAGCCGACGACTGTGAAGCGTCGCTCCTTGTGCGGGTCGAGCCACGACAGGTGCATGTGGGCGCTGAGCCCCGACGGGAACCGCATGAAGCAGAACACGACGTCTTCGACGCCCGGGCGGACGTAGCTCTCTCCATGGGCGACCAGCTCGTAGGGCTCTTCGCCTGCGAGATAGAGCAGCACGGAGACGTCGTGGGCGCCGAGGCTCCAAAGAGCATTCTCATCGGCACGGAGCTTGCCGAGGTTCACACGGTTGGAGTAGATGTAGCGAGCCTGCCCGAGCTCGCCGGCGTCGACGATCTGCTTGAGCTGTCGCACGCCCGGGTGGTACTCGAGGAGGTGCCCGACCATCAGCGTTCGTCCACTGTCGCGCTGCGCCGCGAGCACGCGTTCTGTGTCCGCCGCGGTGAGCGCGAGCGGCTTCTCGACGAAGCAATGCTTGCCCGCCTCCAACACGCGCGTGGCCAGCTCGGCGTGTGTCGGCACCGGTGTGGCCACGACGACCGCATCGAGGCCTGGGTCGGTCAACAGGTCCTCGACTTCTGCGGTCAAACGCGCACCCGGGAACTGAGGCCGGAACCGCTCCCTAGCCTCTGGTCGCCCGTCGCAGCACCAAGCGAGCTCGCTGCCCGCGATGGCCGCGAAATTGCGGGCGAGATTCGGGCCCCAGTAGCCGAGCCCAATTACGCCGACATGGACGGTCTTCTTTTTCACAAGCGGAGCACAGTACAGCGACAGAGCCGGCGGCGGCCCGCGACTACTCCTCGAGCGCCGGGGCGACCACCGGTGATCACTGAGCACGCGAGCGAGGCGACGCCATGGGCCGGCGAGCGTCGTGTGGCTGTCGCCGGGTCAACTGGCGGAGACGCTCCGACGCACGGGGGAGCGCCAGGCTCCCCGCTGCGAGCCCGTATGCTGCCCCTCTGTGCAGGTCGAACGCCAAGAACAGGAGTGGAACGAACTGGCGACGCTCGACCCCTATTGGGCGATCCTGACCACACCCGGGAAGCGCTTCGGAGGCTGGGACGAGGGCGATTTTTTTGCTACCGGAACCGCCTCGGCTGCCGCCATTGTTGACCGAATGGTGCGGCTCGGGCATCCCCGACAGCGCCAGCGTGCGCTCGACTTCGGCTGCGGTGTGGGTCGGATGACGCGCGCGTTCGCCCAGTACTTCGACGAGTGCGTCGGAGTGGACATTTCCGAGACGATGGTGCGGCAGGCCCAGGAGCACAACGGAGGCATATCCGGCGTATCGTTCATCGTTAACCGCGCCAGCGATCTCGGCCAGTTCGGTGACCACAGTTTCGATTTTGTGTTCTCCGAAATTGCGCTTCAGCATGTTCCGGACCGAGGCACGATCGAGGCTTACATAAGGGAGTTTTGCCGTGTGCTGCGCCCAGAGGGGCTTGTTGCGTTTCAGTTGCCTAGCCACATCCCTGCGATCTTCCGCCTCCAGTGGCGGCGCCGCCTGTACTCGGGCCTGCGTCGCCTCGGCCTTGATTCCCAGTTCCTGTACCGTCGGTTACATCTGCAGCCGATCGCGATGAGCCATATCCCCGAATCGGCGATCACGCGCCTGGTTGAGTCCACGGGGGCCCGGGTCCTGCACGTCGAAACGCTGTCAGCATCCGGACTGCTGAACGCGGGCGTCAAGAGCACCACGTACTACGCCACCCGCTGAGACACGCCACTCGCGGGTGTGTGTCCGTGCATCTGGCCGTCGCTGAAGCCGAAGCACGAGTCGCGCTCGAGTGGCTCGCGTGGGAGGGTGATCGCCCGAGCAGCACGAGATTCATCGGCGTCGACCACGAGTGCGTTGGGCGTTCGAATGCGCTCCAAATCGGTGTTTCGGGCACTCGCGACACCCGTTGCCCTGCCGGATGAGGTCCACCTCGGGGCGGCAGTCGCTCAAGCTCTTTTGTTGAGGCAGGTATCGCGACGGTGACGTCGTCGTTCATCCCTTGGGCTCGTCGAAACCCGCGGTCCTATACTGCGCCCGCATGGCGACCACGGCCGACCCCTACAGAAACTGTCAGGCGGGATCGTGCGGCATCGATCCGACGGACGTCGCAGTCGAGCTCGGGCAGCGCCGTGTCGAGCTCGAGGAGTTGGCGGGTGTTCGAGTATCGGGCTTACCGACGCCTTATGATCGTCAGGTGGCGGGCCCTCCGGCTCGGGTCGTCAGAATGGACTGGTTTCGCGGGGTGCTTGCCAGCTAGTTCTCACGCCACGACAGACCGGCAACCGAGGTAGTGCGACATGAGGATCGCCGAGTTCGTCAGTTCGCGTCAGAACAACTTCAACGCGCTGCGTCTGATCGCGGCGGTCATGGTGCTGGTCTCGCATTGCTTCGCGCTGACCGGGCGCACTGAGCCGTTCGCGTCGCTCTCCGGTCAGACGCTGGGCGAGTTGGGTGTCTCGATCTTCTTCGCGATCAGCGGATTCCTGATCGCGAAGAGCTGGGATACCGATCCGGCGCCGTGGCGGTACGCGCTCAAGCGGGCCTTGCGGCTGCTCCCAGCACTAATCGTTGCGGTCCTGGTGACCGCATTGATTGTTGGTCCTGTCGTGACCACGTTGTCGCCGTCGAGCTACTTCGCCAATCTCGGCGTGTATCGGTACATGGCCGAGAACAGCGTCCTGGACACCATCAACGGACGGCTGCCGGGCGTATTCGTCCACAACGTCTACCCGGACGCGGTCAGCGGATCTTTGTGGACCCTGCCTGTCGAGGCTACGGCTTACGTCGGCGCCGCCGCGCTCGGCGTGGTCGGTGCGCTCAACCGTCGCTGGGTACTCGCGGCCATCAGCTTCGCCCTCCTATTCATGCTGAGCACTCCAATCCTGACGTCGAGGTCCTTGCGCGCGGGCGCCGCCGCGACCTAAGCGATGTGCTTTACCTCGGCGCTCTGTTCAACGCAGGCGTCGTGCTCTACGTGCTGCGGGATCGAGTCGTTCTCCGCTGGGACATCGCGGCAGGGTTGTTGGTCCTGTGGGTCGCCGCGTTTGCAACGGAATGGGTACGTGCCGCAGCAATCATCGCGATCCCATATCTCGTACTCATCCTGGCCTACCGCACACCCCGGTCGGTCAGTGTGATCACCCGGCCCGGCGATCTTTCGTACGGGATCTACGTGTACGCGTTCCCGGCCCAGCAGGTGGCCGCCTATGCATTCGGCCCCAAGCTTGGGCCATTCGGGATGCTCGGCGTGGTTGCGCTACCGGTTTACGGGCTCGCATTCTTGTCCTGGCGGCTGATCGAGGCGCCCGCGCTCCGACTCAAACCTCGTGCGAGGAGGGCCGTTGACCAGCGCCCGACGCTGGTTCGAGCAGCGGCCGTCGATTGATTGGTCGCACGCCTCGCTCGGGCGCGAGTCGTAGACTCGGGGCCGTGCGCGAGCGTCTCGCCGTCACCC
>CAVTNE010000004.1:0-562046 GCA_963735965.1 uncultured Solirubrobacterales bacterium | reverse complement strand
ACCTGAGCAAGGTGTTCGGAAAGCTCGGGATCAGCTCTCGCAAGGAGCTCAGCTCGGCGCTATCCGAGGTCGGCGCACTCATCGCTGCCGTGTAGCGGGTCACGGGCCCCCGGGGGGTCCAGGGTCCAGGGGTCCGACCGGGGGTGGCACCGGGCGCGATCGAGGCGCGTTCGCACGACGATGCATGCGTCCCCATCGAACCCAATCAAGAAAGGACACCAAGCCATGGACTTGCATGATTCAGTGGCAGTGGTCACCGGCTCGAACCGCGGTCTCGGCCGTGAGTTCGTCGCGCAGCTGCTCGAGCGCGGGGCCAAAAAGGTGTACGCCACCGCGCGCAACCCCGAGAGCGTTCAGATTGCGGGCGTCACCCCGCTCGGCCTCGACATCACCGACCCGGACTCCGTTGCGCGGGCGGCAGCGATTGCCGGCGACGTCACGCTGATCATCAACAACGCCGGCATATCGACCGGCACGAGTCTGATGGGCGGCGACCTGGCCAAGATCGAGCTGGAGATGCAGACGAACTTCTACGGCCCGCTCCGCGTCACACGCGCCTTCGCGCCGATCCTGGCGTCAAACGGCGGCGGGGCGATCCTCAACGTCCTATCGGTGCTGTCGTGGCTGCACCTCCCCGGCAACGGTGCCTACGGCGCCGCGAAAGCGGCCGCGTGGGCGATGACGGACGCCGTGCGCCAGGAGCTCGCCCCCGACGGCATCCACGTCGCCGCGGTGCATGTTGCCTACATGGACACGGACATGGCGGCCCACATCGATGCCGCCAAGGCCACTCCGGCTGACGTCGCGGCGCTGGCGTTGGACGGCATCGAGACCGACCTCACCGAGATCCTGGCCGACGACATCACCCGCAACGTCAAACAGGGCCTCTCGGCCCCGCCCGCCGTCGCCGTCGCCTGAAGCGATCGTCGCGGAAAAGGAGAGGAATGAGCTCATGCGACAGGGTCCCTTGACTGGCCGTTATCCGGCGGTGGCCGCGATGGTCGTGTTCGCCCTGGTTCCGTACCTGTGCCTGTCGGCTGCGTTGCAGCCGCTCAGCCCGATCATCGCGAGGGAGCTGCACATGAGCATGCAAGCGATGACCCTTGCGCTGGGGATGGCGAACGCCGCCTACGCGATCGGCACCGTATTTGCGGTCCAGTTCGCGCTGCGACTGCCGCAGCGGCGGATGCTGCTCGCCTACGGCGTACTGCTGGTGCTCGGATCCGTGATGGCGGCCTCGGCCACCGCATCCGGCGTGTTCATCGCCGGTCATGTTCTCCAGGGGCTGTGCACCAGCCTTTTGCTGATCGCGGCGCTACCGCCCTTGATCATCGGCTATCCCGTGACCAAGGCGCGCTGGACGGCGATCATCTTGAACCTCTGCATCTTCGGTGCAGTGGCGCTGGGTCCATTCATCGGGGGCGTCCAGGCTTCCGCGCACGCGTGGCGCCCGCTGTTCTGGGTCATCGCGGGGATCGCACTGACGGCGCTGGTGCTCTCGCTCTTGACCTTCGAGGACGTCCCGCCGGCCGACCGCAGTAGGCGTCTGGATCCGCTTGCCCTCGGGCTGGCCACCGGCGGTTGTGTGGCCGCGTTCTTCGGCGCCTCGGAGCTGCTCACTCACCGGTTCCTGGATCCCGTCACGTTTGTCCCGCTGATCGCCGGGCTGCTGTTGATCGTGGTGCTGCTGGCGGCCGAGTATCGCGGTCGGTGCGCGCTCTTGAACGTGCGGCCGCTGGTGAGCACCTTCCCGACCACGGGAATCCTGGTCGCGATCTGCGCGGCGGCCGCGTCGGTCTCGGCGGTCGTGCTCAGTGGCGCGGTGCTGGCGCCCCACCACTCGCCGCTACACCTGGGGCTGCTGTACCTGCCCCTGTTTGGCGGCGCTGCCGTCAGCGCGCTCGTGTTCGGCGTCGTGTTCCGCACCCGTGCATTGCACTACTTCATCCTCGCGGGCCTGATCCTGCTCAGCGCCGGGGTCATCGTGATCGGGCGGACCGTCCCGCCGAGTAGCGCGGCTGCGCTGGTCGGCTCGGGGCTGATCGGAGTCGGCGTGGGATCAGCGGTGACCCCCGCGCTGTTCCTCGTGGGCTTCTCGCTGCGGAGCACCAACCTGCAGCGCGTGTTCGCGATCGTCGAGCTTCTGCGGGCGGTCGCGGCCTTCATGATCGCGCCGGTGATGCTCCACTTCGCGCTCACGGTCGGGGGAAGTCTGAGCGCCGGCACGACCACCGCCCTATGGATCTGTTTCGGGCTATCCGCCGGCGGCGCACTTCTCGGGATCGGCCTCTACGCACTCGGCCGGGTGCGCCCGCCGACCCCTGCGTTCGACAGCTGGCTTGCCGGAAAGGGACCCGCCTGGGACTCGCCACCACTCCTGGCGGCGATCCGCGAGGCTACGCCCGAGGCGGGCGCGCCGGGGCAGCTGACCCTCGTGACGACGGCTCATGCCGACGCCGCGCCAGAGGGCGGTCGGCCGTCGGGAGCGACGACTGCGCGGGTTCACGACACGGCCGAACTGCCTGGTGATGCCGAGGAACGGCGAGCGGTATGAGGAGCGCGGCGAGCGGGCACTACGACGTGATCGTCCTCGGGGGCGGCGCCCCGGGCGAACACGCCGCCGGCGCGCTCGCCGAAGGCGGCCTCCGCGTGGCCGTCGTCGAGCGCGAGCTGGTCGGCGGTGAGTGCTCCTACTGGGCATGCATCCCGTCGAAGTCGCTGCTGCGCCCTGGCGAGGCGGTGCACGGCGCGCGCGCGGTGGGCGCGAACGCCCACGTCGGCGTCACGGCCGCGCTTGCGTGGCGTGACTTCATGGTCTCGGGCTATTCCGACGCCGGCCAGGAGCGCTGGCTCGCCGAACATGGCATCGACCTGTTGCGCGGGACGGGCCGCATCGCTGGGACCGGCGTAGTGGAGGTCGACGGGGTGCGGTACACGGCCGAGCACGTGGTGCCGGCCAACGGCGCCGATCCGATCGTCCCACCGATTCCGGGTCTGCGGGAGCTCGACGGCGTCTGGAGCACGCGCGAGGCGACCGGCATGACGGCGGTACCTGAACGGCTGATCGTGCTCGGCGGTGGACCGGCCGGGCTCGAGCTGGCGCAGGTGGGGTGCCGCCTCGGCGGCGAGGTCGTCCTGGTCGAAGGCGAGGCACTGGTGCTCGCCCGCGAGCCGGCGCGGCTGGGGGAGGCGCTCGGCGAGGCGCTGCGCCGCGACGGCATCGAGCTCGTCCTCGGCATGCGCGCGACGGCGGCCCGGCGCGAGGGCGAGGAGTTCGTGCTCGAGCTCGCCGATGATCGCCAGGTGCGCGGCGATCGGCTGCTCGTCGCCACCGGCCGGCGCCCGCGCGTCGACGGAATCGGGCTCGAGACCGTCGGCATCGCCGCCGACGCCCGGGGGGTCCCGGTCGATGCGCGCATGCGGGCGGGCGAGCGGTTGTGGGCCATCGGCGATGTCACCGGCATCTGGCAGCTGACGCACGTCGGCGAGTACCAAGGCGAAATCGTGGCCTCGAACATCCTCGGCCAGCCCCGTGAGGCCAACTACGAGGCGGTCCCGCGCGTCACCTACACCGACCCGCAGGCGGCGGCCGTCGGCGCGACCGACGCTCGCTTCAGCGCCACCGCACGCCTGTCTGAGCTCGCCAAGACAGCCACCTACACGCACGCGTACGCCGAATCGAACGGCTTCCTGACGCTGCTCAGCGACGGCGAGCGCCTGACCGGTGGGTACGCGCTCGGTCCCGAGGCCGGGGAGTGGATGCAGCAAGCCACCTTGGCGATCCGCGCCCGCATCCCCCTCGAGGTCCTACGCGACACGATCCAGCCATTCCCCAGCTTCTCCGAGATCCACGCCGCAGCCGTCAAGACGCTCCGGACGCAGACCGCCCCCGCGCACACCACAGACAACCCGACACTCGCCGCGGCCTAGCCCTGGCCTAGCCCACGATACGACGATGACAGGAGAGCACGTCATGACCACCGCACCGATCCCCGGACACGCCAGAGCCACGGCTCTAGAACGAGCGATCGGGGGGCTGGAGGTAGGGGGAGAGCTTCCTGACTTTGAGCTTCTCGATCACGCCGGCAACCACCGCCGCTTGTCAGCGCTTGTGGGCGGGGACCCGACGGTCGTGCAATTCTTCCGAGGTTGGTGGTGCCCCAAGGAACAGGCGTTCTTCCGACGGCTCCTCGTGCTCCAGGATGACGCGGAGGTCGCCTACTCGCGGATCGTCTCGATCAGCGTCGATCCACCCGAGGTCAACGCCGCGTTGCGCGCCGGGCTCGGGGCCCGTTGGACATTTCTCTCGGACCCGGAGCGCGACGTCCTGTCTCAGCTGAGTCTCCGCGAGACGACCGACACCCTCCACGATCCGTACGTGCCCGCGGTGTTCGTGACTGGTCCCGAACTCCGCATCCACTCGGCGTACAACGGCTACTGGTACTGGGGGAGGCCGACGCACAGCGAGCTCGTGCACGACCTCCGCGAGCTCACCCGGACGCTTCGCCCCGACTGGGACGCCCCGACGCCGTGAGCCGATGCTGGCTGGCCCTGCTCGACGAACCCGCGCCCGCCGCGGATGCAGCCGCTCCCGCCTTCACGCTGGACGGCCGCCCGGCGGGGACACTCGCGGCCTGGCGCCAGCCAGCAAAGCCGGTTCGCCACGCCCTGCGTGTCGATGAGCGGCTGATCGATCCCGCCGGTTCCGCGGCCCTCATCTCGCTTGTCCTGCCGCCGCCGGGCGTGCGTCTCCCATTCGACGACCTCGCCGTCCAACAGGCACGCCGTCGGGTTCTGGCTGGTCCTTTTCCCGACGCGGTCTCGACGCTCTTGCGAGACGACTCCCACTTCGAGGGAGCGATTACGCTCGCGCGATCGCCAGCTGACAAGCGCCGGCTAGCAGACGACCCGTTCGGGCGGATCTTCCCCGCGAGAATCCTCGCCGTCGACGGTGGGATCCTCGGATCTACCGCGGCACCAACCGGACCAACCATTGAGCGATACGGCAGCGGCAACCCCTGGCCTTGGGACCAGTTCAGCTAAGCCGGCAGAACGTCATTTGCCACGGCCCCGACCGCAACCTCAGCGTGGATGAAATTGGCGGCATCCAACTTGTAGAAGATGCGGCCGCCGCAGAGGCGTGAGCATGCGCTCGGGATCGCAGCAAGCCGAATCAGCCGAGCCCGCCGCTCATCGGGTTGGCACGCTCATCTCCGTGAACGTCGGCATGCCGAAGGACGTGCCCTGGCAGGGGAAGACCGTCTTTACAGGGGTCTTCAAGGACCCGGTCACCGGCCCTCGCCGCGTGCGCAAGCTGAACGTGGACGGTGATGGCCAGGGCGATCTGGCCGGCCACGGCGGCGAGCAGCGGGCCGTGTTCGTCTACCAGATCGAGTCCTACCGGTACTGGGAACGCGAACTCGGGCGAAACGACTTCGTCAACGGACAGTTTGGTGAGAACTTCACGATCGAAGGACTGCGCGACGACGAGGTCTGCATCGGTGACCGCTACCGGATCGGCACCGCCGTCTTCGAAGTCACACAACCCCGGGTCACCTGCTACCGCGTCGGGATCCGCATGAACGACCCGCGCATCCCGGCGTTGCTCGTCTCACATCGCCGTCCGGGCTTCTACTTCCGGGTACTCCAAGAGGGCGAGGTCCAGGCGGGAGACGAGATCATCAAGCTCGCCTCCGGCCCGGAAGAGATGACGGTCGCCGAGGTCGACGCGCTCCTCTACCTCCCCGGGCACCCGCGCCAGCAACTGCTCCGAGCGCTGCGCATTTCCGCCCTCAGCCCCGGATGGCAAGCGTCGTTCAAAACGCTGCTCGAGGGAGAGCGCGAGAGCGGCAACGCGGGCCTGGTCGCAACGAGCCCTCCGCCGGCGTGGACCGGGTTCCGCCGACTGACGGTCACCGGAATCGAGCGAGAAAGCACCTCCGTGATCTCCATCCGCCTCGAGGCTTCCGACGGCGGGCCGCTCCCTGCGGCGCGCCCGGGCCAGTACGTCACGCTACGACTCCAGCCCGACAAACAAGAGCGGTCGGTGCTACGCAACTACTCCCTCTCGGGACAGCCCGGCGCCGACTACTACCGGATCACCGTCAAGTGCGAACAGCACGGTGCCGCCAGCGGCTACCTGCACACCCGGATTGCGGTTGGCGACCAGCTCGAGATCGCAGCACCGCGAGGCACGTTCATCCTCGACCAGACCGACGCACCCGTACTGCTGATCAGCGTCGGCATCGGGGCAACCCCGGTCCTCTCCATGCTCCACGCGCTGGCGACGGAGCATTCCGACCGAGAGATCTGGTGGCTGCACGGCGCACGCAGCAGCCGCGACCACTCCTTCGCCGCCGAGGCCCGCGCGCTCCTCGCTTCGCTCCCAAACGTACGGACCCACGTGTGCTACAGCCGCCCGCGCCGAGACGATCTCGAAGGCCGCGACTTTGACAGCGCCGGTCGTCTCACTGCATCGTTGCTCGCCGAACTCGAGCCACCGCGAAACGCCGAGGCATACCTCTGCGGGCCGACGCCATTCATGGAGGAGATCAGCGCCGGCTTGGCCGCGATCGGCCTCGGCGGCACCGACATCCACACCGAGCCATTCGGGCCCGCACCGGGCCTGACTCCCGGCATCGCAGCAACGCCGACGCGCGCGCCCCACCAACCCGCCGGCGAACGCGGAGGCGGCCCGACGATCGAGTTCGCGCGCAGCAACCTCGCGGTCCCGTGGAGCGACGACTACGCGAGCCTGCTTGAACTCGCCGAAGCATGCGACGTACCCGTCCGCTGGTCGTGCCGAACCGGCGTCTGCCACAACTGCGAGACGACGCTCATCGCAGGCACCATCGACTACAACCCCGACCCAGTCGAGCCTCCCGCCGACGGCCGCGCACTCATCTGCTGCTCACAGCCGCACGACGATGTCGTGCTCGATTTGTGACCGGCAGCCTCCCGGCCAGGGGCCCCTGATTTCGCTGCAAGCGCGCATCTCGGGCTCGGAGCCCGGTTCGACTACCGGATCACGCCCGTCCGAGGCGCTAGGGCCAGTGCAGTACGACCAGCCCCAGACCTGCCTTCGTCATAGCAGGCGTATCTCGTCGCCGACGTTGGGCCTCCTGCCTTGCGCGGACAGGAGGGCCCGCGCGTAAGCTCGGCGGCAGGCGATTCCCGCTGGTCGCGCTCGTGGCGAGAGGGAGGTCTCGCGTGCCCCGGGTCTCGAGTCCTGAGTTTGTGCTGGCACGCGCATCCGAGCCCTGGCTGGCAACAGGCTCAAGACCGTGAGGCCTTCGGTCATACGGCGGGAGACGGCAGCGCGTGCACGAGTCGATTAGCCGGCGAGGTCCCTCCGTCGCGATCACACGCTCCGGTCGGAGTCGCACCAGCAGCTCGCCTGGCACGGCATTTCGGCGGCCGAACTCCCCGGCTCGGTCGGCGCCCATGTATCGGCCGGCGATCGCGGTGGCGAAGCGCAGCAGCTCCTCGAGGTCCTGGCTCAGCGTGACGTGGCCACGGAGGTGGACGAACGCATATGGGGCGACTTCCTCGTCGACGACCACCGCCGCGCGCGGGTCGCAGCGGAGGTTCCGGCCCTTGACTCACTCACCCCATGTCGTGAACACCAGCTCCTCGCCGTCGAGCACGAACCAGACCGGCATCACGTGCGGTCATCCACCGGGCCCGCTGGTGGCGAGCTTGGCCGTGCGTGTGCCGTGGCTGAGGAAGGCATGGATCTCGTCGGGACTCATCGTGCGGGGCATTGTCGCTGTGCGGGGGAAGAGGATGATCGGCTGATTCGAGCGCGCTTGACGGTGCGAGCGCGCGTCACATCGGCGGTGACGGGCGTGCTCCGGGAGTTCGTCGACCGTCCACTGGTCGTAGGCGTGAAAGCGTCGGAGCTGAAGGTGGACGTAGTCTCCGTCGGGGTCCGGGATTCGTCACCCGCCGACCAGGGGTCGCGACGAGCTCCAGCGTCAGGATGATGTACCCCACGTGTGCTTTGTCGTCTTTGCGGGAGTGGCCTGCACCGGTTCTCCGGTGGTGGTCGTGCGAGATGTGCCAGTACTTCGCCCCGGGCTGGCGGAGCTGCGTTCCGCCAGCCCGGCGGATGACTCAGCTGCCGGGCGAGTCGAGCGCGGCGAGCGCCTCGTCCGGCTCCGCGCGCTGCGTGTAGTCGCCGTTCACGGTCACGAAGCGGACGATCCCCCCGCGGTCGATCACGAACACGGCCGGAGCGGGCAGGATCCAGCGGCCCTCACCGTTGAACTTGTCCAGGTCGGCGCCGCTGCCCTTGTACAGCTCGTCCGCGGTCACGTCGTACTTGAGGCCATACGTGCCGATCACCTCGCCGCCCTCGTCGGACAGGACCGGGAACTCGAGGCCGTGCTTCTCGGCCATCGTGAGCGAGTTATCGGGTGTCTGGGGCGAGACAGCCACCAGCCTGGCGCCGCGCTGTGAGAAGTCAGCGGCGCGCAGCCCAAAGGTGCGCAGCCAGGCGTTGCAGTACGGGCACCACTCACCGCGGTAGAAGAGGAGCACGACCGGCACCAGCTCGAGCTCGCCGGCGAGCGACACCTCGCGCCCCAGCTGGTCGGGGAGTGTGAAGTCGGGGGCGCGCTCGCCGACCTTCGGCGCCCGCGCCGCGTAATCCACCGCCCCCTGGTCGGCGCGGATGCGCCCAAATCCCTCCAACAGCTCGGCCGGGGCCTGCTCGGCCAGCGCCGCGTTGACCCCATCTCTCTGCTCCGCGAATGTCGGAGTCGTCGTCGTCACTTGAGTCCGTTCCTTTCTTTCCTTTGATCTCAGACCGCATGTCGCAAGGCAGAATAGGAGCGCTCCGCTGGAGCAACAATGCGCCAGAAGCGCAAATCGATAGCCGTTCAGCTCATTTCCTCTGCGACCAGTGGGCTGAACGGCGATAAGCTGTGGTGCTGGTGGACCCGCTCGCCGACGTGTTCGACCTCAGCCGCGTCTCGTGCGGCGTGATGGCCCAGCTGATCGCGCATGAGCCGTGGGGCGTGACCATCGACCCCGTCCCGGGCGCAGCCTTTCACGCGGTGGTTGCGGGAAGCTGCTGGCTGCGCATCCCCGGGCGCGCGCCGCAGCACCTGATGCCCGGCGACGTCGTTCTCCTCCCCACCAACACGCCACACGAGCTGGTCTCCTCAGTCGACGCACGAACCGATTCACTGACGCGATTCGAGACTGACATATCCCGCACGCCCGACGGCGACATGATCATTCAGGGTCCCGGCGCCGCGACGCGCATGCTCTGCGCCGCGTACGACTACGACCACGAGGTCGCCCACCCGCTGATGTCCCAACTGCCGCCGATGCTGTACGTCCCGGCCGGGATGCCCGGCGACGACGGCGCCGTCACAGCGACGCTGCGGCTGCTCGCGCTCGAGCTCGGCGGCCGGCCGCCCGGCTCCCGGGCCGCCGTCGGACGGCTGATCGACGTGCTGCTGATCCACGTGATGCGCGCGTGGCTGCACATGCAACAGGACGCCGCGAGCGACGGGTGGCTGCTCGCGCTGCGCGACCCGGTGGTCGCCCGAGCGATGAATGCCATCCACCAGCGCCCCCGCGAGCCATGGACGATCGAGTCGCTCGCCCGCGAGGTCAGCGTGTCGCGCGCAACGCTGGCCCGCCGCTTCGCCCACCTGGTCGGCGAGACGCCGCCCGAGTACCTGACTCGCTGGCGCATGGACCTTGCCGCCCAACGGCTGCGCGACACCGACGACACCGTCGCCGCGATCGCCGCCGCCGTCGGATACCGCTCCGAATACTCGTTCTCCCGCGCGTTCGCCCGCCATCGCGGGCTCGCCCCCGGTCGCTACCGGCGCCACACCCGCGGACGCTCGCTCGCAGCCGCATAGAAGCTCGGGCGCAATCGCAAGAGCGACGACGTGCCAGAGCTCGACCAGCAGCACCCGAAGCGGACCTCGACCTGGCGCGGCCGCTGGGTTACGCGCGCGTCTTTGAGCCGGGTGGGCACCCTGACCCGGCCGCCAGCCCGCACATGCTTTCGCGCGTGGAAGCAGGTCGCGGCAATCGACGGCTCGTTCGTCTGAGTACTGCTGCCCTCCTCCTCGCCTCAGGCAGCGGTCTTCCAGTCGGACCGGCGTAGCTTGTAGAGCAGGAGCGGTGGGAGGAGGCCGACGAGGAGGGTCGCGGCAAGCAGCGCCAGGAGGTATGGCAGCGCGCCTATGTGTCCAAGCTGGCTCGGCGGGAGCAGGCCGATCAGGCAGGCGGCCGCGGAGGCGAGCGTCCCAACCACGCAGATCGCCACAAGGGCGGGTGCCCGGTAGCCACGCTGGTGCTCGGGCTCTCGCCGACGTAGGTTGATCGCCGCGACGAACATAAGGACGTACATGATCAGGTAGACCTCTGTCGCCAGGGCAGCGAACACCCAGTACGCGCGTGACACTTCCGGCACCACGGCGTAAAGCAGTCCGATCAGCGTAACGACGATTCCTTGGGCGAGGAGTATGTGAAGTTGGACGCCGTTTGAGTTGAGCTGTTGGAAGTACTGCGGCAGGTAGCCGCGCTCGCGAGCTATGTCCAACAAGCCGGTCGAGGGACCAGTGAGCCAGTCAAGCAGGCCACTCACCGAGGCGACCGCCAGCCCGACGGCGATGATCGGCGTGAGCACGCTCAGACCGAAGTGATCGAGCAGGCTTTTGAACGCCTGCATGACACCGGCGGTGAAGCTGATGTGCGCCGCGGGGACGGTGACCGAGATCGCGAGCGTCGGGAAGATGAAGACGAGCAGAATCAGGATCACGGCCACGAGGGTCGCTTTGGGGAACTCGCGCGGGGCATCCCGCAGCTCATCCACGTGGACGGCGTTGACCTCAACCCCGGCGTAGAGGAAGAAGCTGTTGACGACGAGCACGATGCTCGTCAGTCCGTTCCACGCCGGGAGCACGTGGTGGGCGTTGAGCGGCGCCGCGGAGGCGTTGCCCTGCAGGAGGTAGATCGCGGCCAGGAGGACGAGAAGCAGGCCCGGGACCAGCGTTCCGATGAGGATCCCGTACGACGCCAGCCTGCCGGTGGCAAGGACTCCTCTGGCGGAGACGAGCACCGCCGCCCAGAACAGGACGATGATCACCACGGTCGTGTAGAGGCCGCTGTGCGCCAATCTCGGCGCGAACACGTACGCGAGCGTGCTCGCGACGTAGGCGAGTACTGCCGGGTAGTAGAAGGTCGTCTGTGCGAACTGACACCAGATGGCGACGAACCCCATCCTGGGAGAGATCCCCTCTGACACCCAGTTGTAGATGCCGCCCTTCCAGCCCGAGGCGAGCTCGGCCGACACGAGCGACGCCGGCAGGAGGAACACGATCGCGGGCAGGACGTAGACCACCACCGAGGCGAGACCTAGGACGGCCGTCGCGGGCGTGGCGCCGAGATCTCCCACCGCCCCCAGGGTCAGCAACGCCATCGCCAACCAGCTGAGCCTCGCCTTCGACCCGGCCGGCGCACGAGTCCGACGCTTGGCAGGGGGCGGATCCGGCTGCTCGGGTGTAGGTGTCATCTGTTTCGCGGATGCGTCAGCCGCACGAAAGCTCCAGCAAAGCATTCTCGGCACTCCGACCGCCAGGTGTCGGCGAACCTCGGCGGGGAACCCCGATTGGGCCTGCTTCTACGCGGACGCAACCGACAACGCATCCTCGCGCCTATCGTTCCAGCGGGCCTCAACCCCAAGTCCCTGCCGCCCGTGCGGAGCGGGGAAGGCGGCGTCGCGCTCGCGATGCTCGTGCCGGAGGCAGAGCAGGACGGCCGCCGTGATCATCCGCCTGCCGGCGGGAGCCAGGGCACGCCGTTGGATCACGCCCGTAGCGGCAGCCCTGGTGTGTCGACGCGGTCGTGACCGCTTTGGTGCTTGCAGCTTCCCGGCGTTCAGTTAGCGCCCCGAGCCACGATCGGACCGATCCGTCTGCAACGGGGACTGTGCGGCGCTTGTGGCGAGGGGCAGGACGCGACCGCCCAGTGTGGCGAGCCCAGGATTGGTCCTCGCGCGTGTACGCATCCTGGCGACTTTCAGGTACATCCTGACTGCGCGTCGCGGCCAGTCGGTGGTGGCCAGCAGCTCTACGATTCGCGCTAGGCACAACCCAGATGTGTAAGCGACTCGTCCCCTGCACCACCGCCGCACTCGCGCTTGCCCTGACGGCAGGAGCATGCGGCTCCAGCACGACCAAGACCGCCACAGCCTCGTCCAGCACCGCTAGGTCGACTGGCATGACCAAGGAGCAAGCGGCGAAGGCTTATTTGGGAGCCCTCCCGCCGTATCGGGCCGCCCTCTTCGCGTTCGATAACACGGTCGGTGAAGTCTTGGGTTCCCCACCCGCGAGTAAGGCGGTCGCAATTGCAAAGCCATTGAGCGAGGCAATCACCATGCTCGACGACAAACTCTTACGGTTGGGGGACGCCTACCCCCCTGCCCCAGCCGACATCAAGAATCTCGTGACGGCCACCGCGGCGTTCAAGCGTGATCTGGACTCGATAGATGCAGTGACCGCACGCTCCGCGAGCACCTGGGCTCAGAAGGATATGAGGGATCATGATGCGGTGAACGCCGCGTCGGCGATCGTGCGAAGCGACCTCGGGCTGCCCAAGCACTCGGGTTTGGACAAGGCAAACCTTTGACTCCCGCGAGCCCGGCGCCGCCGAGCGCTCCGCGGCCGAGCTCAAGAGGTTGTCCGAGTTCTCGTAGAAATTTGAGTGGCGGTCCTCCTGTCCCGTCCGCTCCGGTTGGGAGCGTTCGGGGCGACTAAACCTAGGTCCGAGAGGACAGGAGGAACCGCCATGAAGAAGGTATCCGGCTCGCAGGTCGTCACGCCCGCGGAGGCGCTGGAAAGGCCGCTCCCAGCGCAGATTCAGGAGGCGCTCGGCGAGCTGGTCGGGGTCGCGCGGGAGGGGCTGTTGGCGCTGAGCGTCGGGGTCGGGCTGAGTGTGGTGCACGAGCTGATGGAGGCTGAGGTCGAGGAGGTCGTCGGCCCGAAGGGCAGGCACAACCCGGATCGGACGGCCAAGCGCCACGGGCACGAGCGCGGGTCGATGACGTTGGGCGGCCGGCGGGTCGAGGTCACTCGACCGAGGATCCGCACGGTGGATGATGAGCGCGAGCTGCCTGTGGAGACGTATGAGCACTTCGCCGACCGGGATCCGCTGACCGTCGTGGTGATGAACCGGATGCTGGCGGGCGTGTCCACGCGCAGGTACGCGGGCGTCGGCGAGCCGGTCGGGGAGGAGGTCGAGCGGGAGTCACGCTCGACGGGCAAGAGCACGGTGTCGGAGCTGTTCATCGAGCGGACCCGGACCGCACTGGAGGCGCTGATGGGCCGCCGGCTGGACGACGTGCGCCTCGCGGTGATGATGATCGACGGGATCGAGATCGCCGACCGCACGCACGTCGTGGCACTCGGGATCAGCACCGACGGCGTCAAGATCCCGTTGGGACTCTGGGAGGGCTCGACCGAGAACGCCACCCTGGCGCGCTCGCTGCTGTCGGATCTGGTCGACCGGGGGCTCGATCCCGAGCAGGCGATCCTGTTCGTCATTGACGGCGGGAAGGCCTTGCGCCGGGCGATCAAGGACGTGTTCGGCGAGCACGCGCTGGTGCATCGGTGTCACCGTCACAAGGAGAGAAATGTCACTGACCTGCTTCCCGAGCGCGACCGCCCGCAGGTCCTGGCCAAGATCCGCGGCGCGTGGTCGCTGGAGGACGCGGACCTCGCCCAGAAGCGGCTCGAGCGACTCGCGTCCGAGCTCGACCGCACCTGGCCGGACGCCGCCGGCTCGCTGCGGGAGGGCCTCTCGGAGACGCTGACGTTGATGCGCCTCGGGATCACCAGGCAGCTCGCCAAGACGCTCTGTTCGACCAACCCGTGCGAGTCGATGATCGAGATCGTTCGCTACACCCAGCGCAACGTCAAGCGCTGGCAGGACGGCGACATGCGCAAGCGCTGGACCGCCGCCGGCATGCTCGTCGCCGAGCAGCAGTTCCGCCGGATCATCGGCTACCGCGACCTCGCCAAACTCGTCATCGCGATCGAACGACACGCCGACCGCGTCAAGCTTGCCGCCGCGACCACCGTCACTCACACTCAGGCGCCAGAAGCCGTTACTGTCTGACCGTCAATCACACGTGGAGACCGCCACCAAAGTTCCACGACGATCCGGACATCCTCGAGCTCAACGACCCGGGTGCTAGCGAGACACCCGGATCTTGCAAGCACCGGAGCAGCGGGCGCCAAGCCGACAATCTCGCTGCTCCTATCGGACAGATGGGGCCACGCGGGCGGCGGATGCCCGGGATTCCGGCAGCTCACCCGCTCCCAGCCAGCATGTGAGTTCCCGGCTCGGTCCGGGACCCGGCGGCGTCTTGCTCGGCGTCAGGCGTCGGCTTATGATGACCCCACAACCCGTGCGGGTCTCCAGGTCCTGACGTTGGACTACCGCTCAGCCAGGAGCTGCGCAAGAACGGACCAGCCGCGATCTCAGTCCCGCTGCGGACGAAATGGATCAGTACGCGCGTCGGTGGCTCCGGCACTGTCGCTCAGTCGCGGGATTGCACAAGAGTTCACGACGCTACGCGGCGCTGATGCCCCGAAAAGGGGGCGTGTCGCGCGATCCCCGGCGCGCCGCCGCCAAGCCTGCTGCCTTTCGTCCAACTCGACACTGATGACAGCGGCCGCCCGCCCGCGTGCTCAGCCTACGAGAGCGACAGCGCCGGAGCGCTTGCTGGCGGCACGGCTTGAGCGAATCCGCAAGCGCGTCCGCGCCGGACTGTGGGCGCCGGCGCCGCATCCGAGTTCCCGCCAAAGCGGACTCCGAGCTGATCGGGAACGGGGCCCGACGGCCGACGGCGCGCCGAGTCTCGAGATTGGCGAATCGGAGGTGCGCGGCGCCGCGCGGGCCGAGACTCGCTTTCACTTCCGCACGGCTATCACGAGCGTGGTGCCGTGGCTAGTTATGTCCCGGAAGGGACAGCCAGCCTGCGCCGATCCTCGACACTCCGCACGCGACCGGGGTGCCCATGCACCGTCGGCTGTCGCCGCCCGGGCCGTCGCTGCTCGGTTTGCTCAGATGCAGCAGCCGCGCGGAGACTGCTAGTCGATCAGCTCGGCACTCTCCCCGGCTGTGGGTGAGAGTGTTGATTTCGGTCGTTGTGAGAGGTGTCGGTAGCGCCCCCAACGAGGAACATCTGATAGCGCTTGGCTGGTACGCTGTTGCCCCGCTCGACTCGTCCGACGCTAGGAGGACTGATGGCTGAGACTGCGCTCTACACGGCGGTCTACGGGAGCGTGCAGGAGGCGCTCGACGATCTCAAAGCGATTGAGCAACTTCACAAGGACGACATGATCGGGAAGTTCGACGCGGCCGTGATCGACCAGGAGAACGGCAAGCCCCACATCGTTAAGCGCGTTGATCGCCCACGCATCCAGATCATTCCCGAGATGTTCGGCGGCGGAGCTTTGCCTCGCAAGGACCTCAAGGATGCGGCGTCAGAACTCACTTCTGATCAGGCGGGGCTGATCGTGGTTGGCGAGCCAACGCTCGAAAAGGGCTTCGACAAGGCCGTTACTCGTGCTTCCAAGATCGTGAAGCGTTCGCTGGATGCCTCGACAGACGAGCTCTCCAACGAGCTGCAGGAGGCTCTCAAGAGCTAGCCACCAACGCGCGAGGCGCGCAACGAAGCAGGCCAAGCTGTCTGCGAAACGCTCGGGCGAGAACCCGACCATCACGAGGCCGAGATGGCGGAGCTCGTTGTGGGCACGAGCCCCAGAGCGGTTCGACTACTGGAGCCAACGCTCCCGCGTGAATCGCCACGGGTAACGCCTCTTCAGAACGAAGGCCGAGAACGCGGCTTCAGGAAGCGGCCGCCCAGAGGGGAGGCACATCGTCCGGAGGCGCTGTCGGCCCAGGGCTGGTCATCGAGATTGTGCGTTCGCGGACAGGCCGGGACGAGGGATTCCGCCAGAGCTGAAAGGCCTCGGTTCGCTCGGCCGCATGAGCACAGGGACACGGTCCCCCTTGGCTAGCGGAAAGGGCTAATTGCAGCGGCCTCCTCGCCTCGATCCGGCCAAGGCGAGACTGCTGGTTTGGAACGGGACGCGGCACTGACGGGCAACCTACGCGGCGCGTGGGCAGCGCATAGGAACGTCGCCCCAGCTCCCGAGGACGTCGACGCTGAACGTCCGCTACTCCTTCAGGCGTGATGCAGCGACGCGATCCGCGCTGCCGACGTCACTGCTCCCGGTGCAAGCGAGCAGTCGACGGCCAGCCGCGCGGCCGGCGCTCGGCGGCTGCTGCTTAGGTGCTTGCAAGCTACGGACTCCCGGCTAGCACGTGCGACTGATCTTCAACAGGTCCGCTTCGCCAGCACCTCGCACGCTATCCGCGCCTTCCGGGTCTCCCGGCGGCTTCGCCACGAATACCCTCGCTGGCGAAAGCAGAGGGTTCGCCGGGTGCCCAAATGGACGGCGTTGGAGCACCCTGGGAGCGGCGCCGCCGTTGACGCGGACACGCTCGCAATTGGGGACGAAGCAGTACGCAGCGGAGTGCCGCCGGCGCTGCTGCAGCTCTTCAGCTGCGATCGTCTGCTCCGCTGTTGCGCGGGCGCTCGCTCGAGTCCGCAAGGCGGTAGTCAAGGGCACGCGGGGTACGTGCCTGCGCGATGCCGACAGTCGTTGAGTTCTCCAAGGCCTACGCCGAGCAGACGAGCGCGAATACAGGGATCTGGGCCACGACTGTCGAATCCGGCTGCATCACCCGAGACGGGACTGCAAAGCGATGACCCGATGGCCGAACGTCCCGGGAAGAAGCCTCGCCGTAAGGGTCAGCTCGGTGGTCCGCGAAGGCTGAGGAGTTCCAACACCGATACGACGAAGAACACGCTCGCGACCCCGACCAGCCCATAGCGGGCGGCGGGCAGCGGAAGGCGGCTGCCGATCCCGACGAGGAATAGGACGGCCGCCAGGAAGACCGTGAGACGCACGTACTTGTCTGCCGTTTCAGCGGCTGACTCACCGCTGGCAAAGTAGGCGTCGGCCTTCGCGTTCAGGGCCGCCGCCTGCGACTGCTGAGGGATCCGGTATTGCGGCATGTCGGACGGATCCGCCGGCGCGTTGGGGTTCGTGAGGGGTTTGAGGGCCCGCCATGCTTCGACCGCGGCGAGTGCGTTCGGGCGTAGCCGCTTGAGCGTGAGGCGGAGGAGCGGGGCATCGTGCGCGGCGTAGGCAGTGATTGCGGCATTGAAGTCCACCGAATCCAACGTGCGGATCAGCGTCGCTTCGATGGCGGCCTGGTTCGCCTTAGTTCGTGTGGAGGAGGCTTTCGCCAGCGAAAGCGACGATTCGGTTCCCCACTTGGCCGCCGCAAACCCAGACCATGCGGCCATGATTGCCACGAGCGAGAGCAGCACCGCCTCGGCGATCGAAACGAAGCGGTCACGCCGGGAGTGATCGTCTGTCGCGTGCTCGCGGTGCTCGGCGATCTCTTTACCCACCTCGCTCGCCGAAAGACCCTCAGGCATCCCGACCAGTCTCCTCTATAGCCGAACTGGGCAAAGTCACGCTGCTGCAGCCGTTCGGGTGGCGGCGGGAGCGGCTTCTGGCCCGGAGGCCGGTTTTTTCGACGATCCGGCCTGCTGGTCAGGCATCCGCCGGCTGAAGAGTAGTCCGATCAACGCGAAGAATGCGAGTACCGACATCGCCGTGCGCAGCCCGTCGAGGCGTGCTCTAGCGTCTGCCGCAGTCGCCTCACTCGACAGCGACCTCACCGCCCCTCGCGCTCATCGCCGAGGCCGCCGAGATGCCACCGACGAGCGCCGCGGGGATAACCGCCGGCGCTGCCAGAACACCGACCGCCGCTCCTACCGGGATGCCTGCCCACGCGCCGTGCTGGGTGGGCTTGTCGTGCATCTCGACCTTGACCCTGCCATCGGCGTCCTTGGTCACCAACGCAACGTCAGAGGTGCCCGCGAGCTTCGCCGCATGCAGTTCCAGAAGCGCGTCGTAGTCCGCCTCGACACCAGCACGGTCAGCGTCGGCAGCGGCGTAGATGAAAACCGGCCTGTCGCTCACCTGACCTCCGGTTCAGGGCTTGGAGGGTTCTGAGGGTCCGCCCGTGGGCGAACCCACTCGAGCGGACAATACATAGCTTTCCCACATCCTCCCTGCATCTAGCGGACCTCGGCGTGCCTGCTCCGGACGACCAGCGGCAGGCCCCGGGCCGTCGCCTGCTGGCTACTGCTCTCTCTCTCTCTGCGATTGCGCCCGCGTACTGGCCACCGCGGGCGGCGCTGCCGCCACCTCGGCATGGCGACGCGCGATTCAATGGCGGCGACCGCGTCACGAGGGCCCGGCACGCTTCCGTCATACCCTCGCACCGACACCGGGACCTCATCATCAATCAGCGTCCTGAAAAACATGCTCGAGCCGCGGTCGCGTCGCGGTTGCCTCGGCGTCAGCGCGAGCGCCGATCATGCCCGCATTTAACCGCTGCCCGGGCCCACTGTCATCAACCAGATCGGTGGAAATGCCGCGTGGGTTGGAACGACCGACCGATCGATCACCCTAACGAGACAGGATGAGACTGACTGAAAAGCCGTCCCGATCCGGCCATTCGATCGTCGCCAACTCGATCGTGAGCTCGGCGAGATCGGGCTGAGCGAAGCGGTCGTCCAGATGCGCGTGCTCAAAGCTGGTGGTCTGCCCGGGATTGCTTCAGTGCTCGGCCGGCGTTCAGACGCAAACGTCCGCCACCGCCGGTTCGCCCACCCGCTTGATCTCTTCGGGAGAGATCTTGAGGGTATGGCGATGGTCGCCGGCGCTGCAAAGGATCCTGTGGTAGTGAAGCAGGCGGGTGTCGAGCACCTCTGGCGTTCCAAGCAGGCCCCGAAACAGAGGGAGAGCGCCAGGATCGAATGCGGGGAAATCCCGCGCGATCTCGTCCTCAGTCGCCAGCCGCATGTCCGCGCCTGCGCCGAACACCTCTCGCGCCTTGTCGAGATCAACACGCTCCGAGGCGGGGATGACCGCGATGCGGTGGCCGTCGGCGCCATACAGCACTACCGTCTTGGCCATGCGAGGAGCAGCGCTGCCGGCTGCGCTCGCCTCCTCCCTCGCGGCGTGTGTGGCGTAGTGCTCAATCAGCTCAAAGGAAACGTGCTTTCGATCGAGGAAGTGTGCTACCGCCTCGGCGCCGTGCATCCCCTGTTCTGGTTCGTTGTCGTAGTGCACCGTTGAGGCTCCTCTCGTCGAGCAAATCTTCTCGCGCACCCGGTCTCCGTGGCAACTACGCGTCCTCAGATCGACGTGGATGAGAAACTACGCGGCCACGGGTGGCCCTGCTACCCCTTGACCATGAGCAGTGTCGTCAGTCTGCGTCGCGCCGGCCCCTTTCGCGTGACAGCAGCCACGGGACCTCGCGCTGGACGAGCGCTTTGCATCGATGGCTCCACGCTGGCGATCGGGTTCAGCGACGAACGATCGCGAAGGACCTCAGATCGCCGGCTTTCCCAGCAGTTCCGCAATCACGAAGATCCAGTCGCCTAGTGCGACGCACCTCGCCGATCGACGCTTCCCCCTTCGGAACGCCAACAGCCACGCTGACCGACACGGCCAAAGCTGCCCCCTCCACCAGCGGGGACAAACGATGGCCACCAGTGGGGAATTTCGTGGCCGCCAGTGGGGAGAAACCGATGGCCATTGACAGCGGGCATACAACAGTCCGGCGGCGCCGATATGACGGCCGCCCTCCACCATTAGCCACGAACTCCTAAGTAGCAAGCACAAGAGCAGCAGCCTCCGCGGCACCGCCCGGACTGCTGCATCAGGCGTGAAGCAGCCACGCTCGGGCGGGCTCCCGACGGCCGGAGGATGTCCGGATCGTCGTGGAACTTTGGCGGCGGTCTCCACGTGTGATTGACAGTCAGACAGTAACGGCTTCTGTCACCTGAGTGTGAGTGACGGTGGTCGCGGCGGCAAGCTTGACGCGGTCGGCGTGTCGTTCGATCGCGATGACGAGTTTGGCGAGGTCGCGGTAGCCGATGATCCGCCGGAACTGCTCCTCGGCGACGAGCATGCCGGCGGCGGTCCAGCGCTTGCGCATGTCGCCGTCCTGCCAGCGCTTGACGTTGCGCTGGGTGTAGCGAACGATCTCGATCATCGACTCGCACGGGTTGGTCGAACACAGCGTCTTGGCGAGCTGCCCGGTGATCCCGAGGCGCATCAACGTCAGCGTCTCCGAGAGGCCCTCCCGCAGCGAGCCGGCGGCATCGGGCCAGGTACGGTCGAGCTCGGACGCGAGTCGCTCGAGCCGCTCCTGGGCGAGGTCGGCGTCCGTGAGCGCCCACGCCCCGCGGATCTTGGCCAGGACCTGCGGGCGGTCGCGCTCGGGGAGCAGGTCAGTGACATTTCTCTCCTTATGGCGGTGACACCGATGCACCAGCGCCTGCTCGCCGAACACGTCCTTGATCGCCCGGCGCAAGGCCTTCCCGCCGTCAATGACGAACAGGATCGCCTGCTCGGGATCGAGCCCCCGGTCGACCAGATCCGACAGCAGCGAGCGCGCCAGGGTGGCGTTCTCGGTCGAGCCCTCCCAGAGCCCCAGCGGGATCTTGACGCCGTCGGTGCTGATCCCGAGTGCCACGACGTGCGTGCGGTCGGCGATCTCGATCCCGTCGATCATCATCACCGCGAGGCGCACGTCGTCCAGCCGGCGGCCCATCAGCGCCTCCAGAGCAGTCCGGGTCCGCTCGATGAACAGCTCCGACACCGTGCTCTTGCCCGTCGAGCGTGACTCCCGCTCGACCTCCTCCCCGACCGGCTCGCCGACGCCCGCGTACCTGCGCGTGGACACGCCCGCCAGCATCCGGTCCATCACCACGACGGTCAGCGGATCCCGGTCGGCGAAGTACTCATACGTCCCCACAGGCAGCTCGCGCTCATCATCCACCGTGCGGATCCTCGGCCGGCTGACCTCGACCCGCCGGCCGCCCAACGTCATCGACCCGCGCTCATGACCGTGGCGCTTGGCCGTCCGATCCGGGTTGTGCCTGCCCTTCGGGCCGACGACCTCGCAGACCTCGGCTTCCATCAGCTCATGCACCACGCACAGCCCGAGCCCAACGCTCAGCGCCAACAGCCCCTCCCGCGCGACGCCCACCAGCTCGCCGAGCGCCTCCTGAATCCCCGCTGGGAGCGGCCTCTCCAGCGCCTCCGCGGGCGTGACGACCTGCGAGCCGGATACCTTCTTCATGGCGGATCCTCCTGTCCTCTCGGACTTGGGTTTAGACGCCCCGAACGCTCCCAACCGGAGCGGACGGGACGGGAGGACCGCCACTCAAATTTCTACGAGAACTCGGACAACCTCGACGGCCGACGCAGACCTGCCTTCGTTGTCGCACGGGCATCTCGTCGGCGACTCCACGGGCCCGCCTTTGCGCGGTAAGCGCGGTAAGCGCGCGCGATTGGCGAGCGCTCAAGAGCGGCAACGATTCTGGCGTCAACAACGGGGGCGCGGCTTGCTGCCAGCGGACACGACCAGCAGCGCAGCGTGGGGCTTGCGATCGTCGCCGTCCTGCGGCACGTACTAATCGCGTGACCGGTCTACGCCTTCATCTGGTAACGCTTGGGCCATCGCTGTTTGACGGACCAGCAGCAGTGACGTTGTCAGGTGTCGCGCTGATGCCTGCGGCGGGACCGCCCGCCGGCTAGGCGAAGGCGCCGGCCAGCATCAGCGCCGCGGAAATCAGGAAGATCGGCGTGCACAGGCGGTACATGATGAAGTCGACCCGCCCGCCCGTGACCCCGGACACGGCCGCGAGGACAATCAGCGCCGCCGCTGAGCACGCGGCGGCGAGCTGAGTCGCCGCGCCATGCGCGCCGAACCGCGCCGTAACCGCGAGGACCAGCGTGCCGGCGAAGATCAGCAGGATTGCCTCCGCGATCCACTCCATGGTGAGGATCAATCGGTTGTCTCGGGTGATCGGCCCGAAACCTTGGACGACCTTGTTCGTTGGATACAGGTGGGCCGTGCCCCACAGAATCGTCAGTCCACTCGCCGTGTAGAGCAGGGCTTCACGCATCACATCTCCATTCGACGGCTTGTCTTTGGCGCCCAGTCTGGCGCGAAGCTGGTGCGTGGTCATCAGTGGTTCGGAGTAGATCGGAGGCGGCTTCTTGGCCGGGACTCGAGCGCCAACGACGCCCAGGACAGCATTGGTCGACCGCCGCCCTACGGTCGAGGTGCGGGCAGGTCACGCCGGCTGGCGGCGATTCGGCGGACCGGCAGTAAACCATCCACCGCCAGAGCGCCGTCGAGAGCGCTGCGCGGCGAGTTCTTAGGCGGCGCAGAACAGTTTCTGGGCGGCGTTGAAGGCGGCGTCGCTTGAGCGTGAACCGGGCGAGCGGCCGTGGGAAGTGTTGCCGTTCAGCAGGACGACCGCGACCCGCTTGCCGTCCCGAGAGATGAGGGCGGCGCTGGTAGTCGAGTAGCTGGCGCCTCCGTGTGAGTACGCGTCGATGTAGCAGTCGGTGGTGAGGATTCCGATCCCGAGGCCGTAGCCAGGGTTCGCGGCGGACGGGGTCGTCATCGCGGTGAGCTGCGCGGGGGGAAGGAGCCGTCCTTGGATCAGCGACGTAAGGAACTGGGCATCGTCGCGCGCGTTGGCGATCATCGCGCCGCTGGCGCCTTCGTCCGCCCGATACCAGTCGGTTGCCTCGCGCACCGTGCCGTCGGGGGCGAGGCTGTAGTCCTGTGGGTGGGGTGCGCTGGCTTCGCCGCCGGGTACGTAGGCGGCGCTCGTGAGCCCGAGCGGGCGGCTGATCTGCTGCTCGATCAGCGTCCCCAGCGGCGCACCTCCGGCTCTGGCGGCGATCAGACCAGCGATCTCGTAGCCGATGTTGGAGTAGTGAAACTGGCTCCCTGGCTCCCAGAGCAGGGGCAGCGTGGCCGTGAATCTGAGCCCGACGCTCGGAGGAAGCATCGCCTTGGGATCGCTGGCCAGCCGCTGCCAGAAATCCAGCAACTCCGTTCGCAGGACCCGGTCAGGAACCTGCTTGATGAACTGCAGTGCGTCGGCGTCGAACGTCGTTTGGTCGACCATGCCGCTGGTGTGGTCGAGCAGTTCACGAACCGTGATCCTCTTGCCGTATGGGAGCACCCCGGGTAGCCACCGCTGCACCGTGTCGGTGAGTCGCATCTTCCTGGCGGCGACGAGTTGCAGGATCACGGTTGCCGCCCAGGTCTTGGTCTGGCTGTCCAGATGCATCGGCGCGCTCGCCCACATCGCCTCGCCGCTCGTCGTATTCGCCACGCCGGCCGCTCCCGACCAGGTGCCGTGAGGGCCTGAGACGAACGCCGTCACGCCCGGTGCCACGCGTCCACGTCCGCGGACGAGCCTGTCGAGGATTCGCTGGAGCTGCGGTCGAGAGCCCGTGGCTCCCGAGAGGACAATCCGATCGACGGCGACCGCGGCAGCAGCTGCGACAACGCACGCGAGGGCTACCGCGACAAACAGCCCTCGCCGGCCGGGGCGGGCACGGACTGGTGGGGATGGCGATGTCGGTGCGCGGAGCACGACCGCAGGATCGTCGACCCAACGGGCCGCCGCATCCGCGAACGGCCGGTGATTCGACTCAGGAAAACACTGGTCCGGGGGCCTTCCCTGGGTTGTCGGATGCGACGGTGCGTCGTCGATGGGCCCCGTGTGATCGAGGACGCGGTGGCAGGCGACTCATGCCGGCGGTTGCGCCTCGGTCAGGCGGAAGACCGGATGGCGCGGTGCCTCGGCCGCGAACGCCTCCGGCGGCGCGTCGGGGCCGACGTCGAAGAACGGGCGCACGACCGGCACCTGCTCGAGGTACTCCCGTAGGACCGGTGCCGCCTGCTCGGGTCCCACCGGCTCGATGCGAAGCGTCTCCGATCGTCTCGCGCGCTGCAGCTCCACCTCGCCGGCGGCGCGTGCGTTGCGTACCCAGCCGACCTCGCCGTAGGGGGCGACGAGCCAGCGCTCCTCGTCTTCGATGATCCGGACGGGCGTGCTGTAGCTGCGGGCGGTCTTCCGGCCGCGGACGGTGAGGACGTGTGACGCCCGGCCCGACCCGAGCCGCGCGAGCGGGGTCACGATCGTGTTGACGAATCGGCGGGGGGCACTGAGACGGTAGGTCGCAGCCATCTCGATCGCGCCTCCTCGGCGAGGTGGTTGCGGGTTGCTGCGGGCTGAGGTGATGACGTCTGCGCGCCCCAGACCGTCGCGCCGCAGTTTCGCACCGCCACCAAGCCGGACTGATCGATAGCCCACTGGACGCGGTCGTCGAATGGGAGAACACTGCCGCCGCCAGGCGCGGTCGATATCGAGATCGCCCAACCCGGCGGTAGCCGGGCACTGGGGCAAACCACGGACCGTCGGCAGGGGTAGGCGCGGATGATCCGCGACCAGGAACGGGGTTAGCCTCGCCATATGAGCGATCCGGATCGTGTACTTGTCGCCTACGGCACCAAGCACGGTGCCACCGCGGAGATCGCCGAGGCGATCGGCAAGGCGCTGATCGCCGCCGGTCTGGGTGTGGATGTGCGGCGAGCCCGCCGAGTTCGTTCGCTTGCGCCCTACCAGGCGGTCGTGCTGGGCAGCGCCGTTTACGCCGGGCGGTGGCGCAGGGACGCGATGCGCCTCCTGCGCCGCGAAGAGCTCCGAGAGCGAACGGTGTGGCTGTTCTCAAGCGGCCCGGTCGGCGAGGACAAGGGCGATCCCGAGCAGCTCGAGCGTTTCACCCGCCCCCCGCGCGTGCAGCAGCTCGCTGCTGCGATCGGCGCGCGCGAGCATGTCGTGTTCGGCGGGATGATCGCGGATGACGCCGGGTTCATCCGCAAAAAGATGGCGCGCAACATCCCGCCGGAGCTGCGCGACCGCCGCGACTGGCGCGAGATCGATGCGTGGGCCCGCTCGATCGCCGCCGCGCTCGCCGGCCGACCCGCGGCCGCCGCCTGACAGCCAATGGCCGAGGCCCGTATCACCACCGCGCGAGGCGCGCTGCCGGCCTACCTCGCGAAGCCTCCGGGCGCCGGGCCGTGGCCGGGCGTGGTCGTGATCCACGACGTCAGCGGGATGAGCGAAGATCTCCGCCGTCAGGCCGACTGGCTGGCCGGCGAGGGGTTCGTCGCCCTCGCGCCCGATCTGCTCAACGGGGGCAGAAAGATGGTCTGCGTGCGGGCGATCATCCGCGATCTGCGCGCCAGGCGGGGAAGCGCGTTTGACGACATCGACGCCGTGCGCGGGTGGCTGGCGGCGCGCGACGACTGCACTGCGAGGATCGGCGTGATCGGGTACTGCATGGGCGGCGCGTTCGCGCTGCTGCTTGCGCCCGGCCACGGCTTTCAAGTCTCGGGCGTCAACTATGGTGCGGTTCCCAAGGACGCCGAGACGCTGCTCGCCGGCGCCTGCCCGATCGTCGGCAGCTACGGCGCCAAGGACCCGACCTGCCGCGGCGCCGCCGCGCGGCTCGAGCGCGCGCTGACCGCAGTCGGCGTCGAGCACGACATCAAGGAGTATCTCGAGGCCGGCCACTCATTCCTCAACGACCACCACGACACCCTGTTTAGGATGCTGAAGGTCGTCGGCATCGGCTACCACCAGCCCTCCGAGCAGGACGCACGCCGGCGAATCACCGCGTTCTTCGACGTCCACCTGAGACCGCCCGTCGCCGAGACGGCGGCGTAGCGCGCGGACATCCGACCAGACGCGAACGGGCGGGAGCGCAAACCCGAACGTACCCCGGGCCCCCGGAATGGGCCGAGTCGCCGCCCGGGCCGATCGGCTCGCCTTCTATCGGCCGTTGAACCCGCCGTCGATCCCTGGTTCCAGACACCGTGCTGATCCGCCACGCTTCGGTCGGAGATTCGCTCTGCGCGGACAGCAGGGCCGCGGCGCCTGGTACGCCTGCGCGAGCGGAAGCGGTCGCTGAGCTCGATCACGTGCTCGCATTGGACGAAGAGGAGCGGCGACGGCTAACTGTTGCTTTTTCGAGGAGCGGCGGCCCCCGACGCCGGCGCAATGTCGCGGCTCGCCGGGCTCCACCCCGAGTACTGCTTCGTCCAGGGAAACGGGCTACCGATCGTCGCCGCTCCTCGTCGGTCGTCCGCAGCGGCAGCCAAGTCCGGGGCGCCGCGCGTTTGTGCAATGCCTGCGCGAGCGGCAGTCGAGCGCTCTGCCCTCTCGACGGCGGCGGTTGTTATGGCCTTACAGACCGATGCTGATCCCACAAGCAAACCCGCTCGGCGGTCGACTGTTGCGTTCGTATAGCGGCGCTCATTGCGAAAGACATCGCACACCTCAAGTGAGACGGCGTCCACCGTGACGCTGGCCTTGTGAACTGAAGACCCGGGATGTCCGGTATGGATCGACAATCGAACACGACCGACGGCTCCGTGCTTCGGCTTCAGTAAGCCCAAAGCGGCAGGAAGGCCTGAGGCTGCCGGTCTAAGGGAGTTGGCGGCCCGAATTCCACTCAGGAGCGAATCGATCGCCGCGCGCGACCACGTTCACCGTGGCCGACCTGGCCAAGTCGGCCGTGGACATCGCCTACGGCATGTACTACCTGCGCTACCTTCTCGACGAGTACCACGGCCACCTCACGCTCGCCTCGGCCCTACAACCGCCGGGATACCAACGTCGATCGGTGGGTGGCGGCCCGCACGCCCCCGGGACGGTCTTCACTGTCGACGACATCCCGTTCCCGGGGACGCGCGCGTACCTGCAGCGGGTGCTGACGGCCGAGCGGAACTAGCGGAGCAAAGACGCGGCGCAGTTGGGATGCGACCAGCCCTGAAATCGGGTAGGCGCCGGGCTCACCCCGGCGCCCCCCACACCACCGGACGTGCGGGTCCGCATCCGGCGGTTCGCGTCGCATCCCGGAAACGGCGGTAGGGATCGGTGAATCCCTGGAGGCCGTAGGTGGTCCAGTAGGCGTTGGGCAGGGCACGCTGGAGCGGCGCAGACCCAGCGATGCGCCAGTACCCCTTGCGAGAGCAGGCCCACTCGTGGGCTTGCTGCTCAGGGATCCCGTGCGCAATCAGTTTGCGTCGTTTGGTGCGGATACGTTTCCACTCCTTCCAGCGGACCTGTCGCAATCGCCTGCGGAGCCATCCGTCGAGCTCCTCGAATACCGAGGGCGTGTCGGCCAACTGAAAGTAGGCCGTCCAGCCGACGGTGACACGGTTGATCTCATCGATCCGCCGTTCCATCGAGACGCCCCAGCGGCGCGAGGTGAGCTGACGCAGGCGATCCCTAGCCCGAGAGCGAGCTTTCGGATCGACCCGCACAATCACCTGACCGCGTCGCCACATGAAGCCGAACCCGAGCAGGGTCCGCTTCACCGCCCGGTCGACCACCGACTTCTCGCGGTTGACCTTGAGCTTCAGGCGCTGCTCAACGTAGTACGTGATGCTCTCCATGACGCGCTGACCCGCACGCTCGCTTCGGACATAGATACGTCCGTCGTCGGCGTAGCGCACGAACCGATGCCCGCGCCGCTCCAGCTCCCAATCGAGGTCATCGAGCATGACGTTGCTGAGCAGCGGCGAGAGCGGAGACCCCTGAGGGGTCCCTTCCTCGCTCGCGCGCACCAGCCCGTCTGCCATGACGCCCGCTTCCAGGTAACGCCGGATCAGCCTGAGCACCTGCTTGCCCTGGACCCTTCTCGCGACCCTGGCCATCAAAGCGTCGTGCTGAACCCGATCAAAGAACTTGTCGAGATCAAAATCGACGCACCACGCCGCGTCATCAACGATGAACTGGCGTGCCCGCTCGACCGCTTGATGGGCCGAGCGCCCCGGCCTGAAGCCAAAGCTATGGGGATGGAAATGCGGTTCGAAGACAGGCGTGAGCACCTGCGCAATGGCCTGGCAGATCAACCGATCCACCGCAGCCGGCACCCCCAACATCCGCAGACCACCCGAGGGCTTGGGGATCATCACCCTCCTGACGGGCTGCGGCCGGTAGGTGCCCGCGTCAAGCTCCGAGCGAACCTCCGGCCAGTGGTCCTTCAACCACGGCCGCAACTCCTTCGTGCTCATCCCGTCGATGCCAGGGGCACCGGCGTTCTGCTCGACGCGTCTGAGCGCCTCAGCGAGATTCCCGCGAGAGCAGAACTGCTCCCACTGGCCCGCCGCGGCGGGGTAAGGGGCGGTATCGCCAGGCGCCGAGGATGGACTCTGCTCTGAGCGATGGTCTTCGGGCTTCACCGTCGGACCCTCCCGCCCAGACCCCTCACAGGGTTGGCTGCCTTCAACATCCATCCCACGAGCACGAGCGTCCTGCACCTCGGCTTCGCGTTCGGTCCTTCCCGGCGACCAACGACCCCGCCGGTACTACGACCTCTGCTGACTTCTCCACGGCGAATCGCGACCTCTCGACCACGGTCGTTCCACCCCACCCGGCGAACACGCCAAGCGTGACCGGGCATCCAGGAACACCCGCGGAGACCTCCCCGGATAAGACCAGCGACCTTCCTCGCGCACCCACCGCGTCTACCTGACGGTCCCTTGATGACATCGGGCTTCGCCGTGAATTGCCGGCTCGCCCGGACCGCCCAGCCTTCTACGCGCAGCCCACCCCGCCCACAACCGGCCGGGACGCGCCATGTGTTCCTAGGGTCGCGACTTTGCCTCCGGCTTCCTTCCCACCCCGCCTCACGACGACGCAGTTGCCCATGGCTCGTGGTTGGTGCCATCAACCCCCACAGGGGACTTCCACCCCCAGCCCGCTGGTCATGCCGGGCGTACAACGACGAGGGCGCCGCCGAAGCAGCGCCCTCGGACTGTCAAGAGCCCAGGTTGGAGCGTTACGGCTTGACGCGGAACACCCGGCCGGTGCCGGGGGCCGTGGCCGGCTCGCCGACGTAGACCCATCCGCTGTGAGTCCCCAGCCCGATGAGCGCCTCGCCCTTGAACCCGGTCAGCAGGGTCTTCAGGGCGCCGCCGGTCAGCGGGATCGACTCGACCTTCGCCGTACGGACGAATCCGAACTCGGAGAGGTACAGCCGGTTGCCGATGATCCCGAGTCCACCCGGATCGGTGTGCGGCGCCAGGAACTTGAACGGCGTTGCGTACTTCGTGCAAGCGGCCGCGACCACCCAGTTGCACGTCGGGAAGCCGTAGTCCTGACCCGCTCGCACGCGCAAGATGAAGTCCGGCACCTTCTTCTGGATACTCGCCGGCTTGTCCTGTCCCAGGACGGTGACGAACGGGGACGAAGACCCTGCGGGGAACGCCAGCTGCCACGGCTGGCGCATCCCGGTGGCGAACACCTTCATGCCGTTGCCGGCCGCGTTGAACGACAGGATGTCGTACAGGAGGCCCTTCTTCGGGCCATGGTCGTTCGTGAGCCCCACGTCAACCCCCGCGTACAGGCGGCCGTCGGCCCCAAACGCGAGGCCGTTGAGCACAATCCCGGGCGGCGCGGTGTAAAGCGTCTTCTGCTTGGTGAAGGTGACGCCGTTCCAACCGGACCACGCGTACAGCTGTCCGACCGGGCCCTTCGCGCCCACTGTGGCTCCGCTCACGTACAACGTGCCCTTGCGGAACGTGATGCCGAACGCCAGAAGCGGCGACCCGGGCACGAGGACGGCCTTGCCGCCCCGGAGGACATACACGCCGCCGCCCTTTTGGGGCGGCGTCGTTCCGTCACTGACGAACACCTGCCCGGCGCCGAACGCGAACGCGGTCGGTGTCGTGACACCCGTCGCGATGACCTGGAGCTTCGCTCCCTTGGCCGGGCTCGGAAGCGGTGTCGCCGCCGCGGAAGCGGCGGCCACGACCACGGCGGACGCGACGCCACACGCGATCAGTGACCTGACTATCCGTTGAAGCAAGAAAACCTCCTCATGATGTAGGGACTCCCTCGACGGGCGCGCGGTCGCGCAATAGCCCGGCCTCACCCCTCGGACGCGCTAACAGAGATTCGTAGCGAAAGTTGCGATCTCGTGATCCGCCGTCCGGCCGTGCGTCGGACCGCCTACTGAGGCCATCACAATCTCCACTGTCGATGCGTCCAGAGGCTCGACTGCTGCTTGCGAAGGCATTGCACTGATGCGCGCCGCCCGGGAGTTGTCTGCCGCTCCGGACGACCAGCGGTCGTCTCAATCTCGGCGTCGGACTGTCGCATCGACCTGGCGATCCATGAGTTGCTGGCCATCGAGGCTGGCGACGCTGAGCCGCGTTGGTGCTTCGCGAGGCGGAGCGGCACCGGCCACAGGCGCGGGATGCGTTTGCTCAGACCCCCTCAGCCGGGCCGCGAGCAAGCGCTCGGCCCGCGCGCCGGTTCATCGAAGCAGCAGTGAGGCGACCAGACGTCGCGTGACTGCTTCCGTGCGGATCCAAGAGTGAGCAACTCCAGCCCGGCGGCGAATGCTTTCGTTCTCGGGCCCGCTCGAACCGCGCTGCTGCAATGCCACGGCATGGACGCTGGCGGCTGGCTGTTGCTTACGCGCGGAGCGATGACCCTGACCCGGGTCGGGCTCGTTGGGATCGCGGGAGCGCGTGACGCGCTCCCGCGAGGTGCTCTACAGGTCGAGGCCGGCGCTGGCGTGCATCATCGGCGCGCGCCGAGCGTGAACGGTGGAGATGATCTCCCCTGAGGAGATCCCCTGCAGATACGTGCCGGTCGTGGAGAGGTGCGAATGCCCCAGCTGGCGCTGGATCAGCGGTAGCGGGACGCCCTCGTTCAGCAGCTCGACAGCATGGGCATGGCGGAGCTGGTGCGGCGCGAAGCGCCGGCGGACGCCAGCCTCCAGCGCGATCTTGGTGCAGCTGCAGCCTGGCGGCGCCGGCTGACCAGGCGTGTCCGCGGGTGGGTCCGGCGATCACGCAGAACAACGGGCCGACAGGCAGCGTTACCCGCTCGGCCAGCCACGGTTGTAGCGCCGTCCATCCCCACGCGTCCATCCCGACCTCGCGGCGGCGATCGTTCTTGCCATGCCTGACCAGGATCGACGCGCGGCGCTCATCCACATCGGTCTCGGTCAGCGAGAGCGCTTCGTTGATCCGTAGCCCGTCGGGGCCTCGCCGACTTCGCGCGCGCGGTTCCGGCTCTAGCTGCTCACCCCTCAACACGACTTCCGACATGCATGTCGCGCGGCCAAAGCAGGTCAGAGTCGCCCAGCTTGGCTGGGCCCGCTCCTCGCCAAACGTGCGCATCTCGGCGCCGTCGCTGGTCCGGCTCCGGTCGGCGACCCTCCTTTCCCACACGAAAGGAGGAGCGAGCGCTGGCTCGGTTCTTGGAAGCGCCAACCGAGGCCTCCGTCGGAATGCGATCGGCCGCCGGCGAGGACCCGCGTCATCGCAATGCCACGGCAGGGTCACTGACGGCTGGCTGTTGCTTGCACGCGGAGCGATCGTCCGAGCCGGGGCGGCCTGCCTATATCCACGCCGACACACGGTCGCGGCGACGGCAATCGATCCCGTCGCGCCGGCCGGCGCCCGGCCCGGCCGCTGCCAGCGGGGTTAGCTGCACTTCGACTTGCTGGCGTCCACGAAGCTCTTGAAGGAGTTCACCACGTTCCCTGCAGCGCCGGTAACCGTCGCGATATTGCCAGGAGAAGGATTCGACTCGAGCGCGCTGACGGCGGTGGTGAGCGAATCGACCGAGGACTTGATTGCGCTGGTCTCGCTTGGGAAGTCGCCCTTGGCCTGGCTGATCACGGTGTTGGCATCGGTCTTGATGTTCGTGAACGCGGCCTCCAAGGCGCCGATTCCACTGCTCGGGCTCAGGCTCGTCACCTGCTTGATCGAGTTCTCGAGGCTGGTTCGCGCCGAGCAGTAGGCGGGCTTGCTGCTGCTCCCGCAACCAGCGAGTCCGACCAGTCCTAGAACGGCGACACAGACGGCCCGCGCGATCCAGGTCGCGACGGTGCGATAGGGCTGTCTCGCGCTGGTGATCAAGATCACCGGATCGAACTGTATGACCTTCGCAACGCCTTCAGACGTCAATCAATCGGGTGATGTCCAGCGACGGTCAGTCATCACTGCGCGAGCTCGAGGGCCGCACGCGATCACGACCTAGTGTCCGTCTCGATCGCCTGCCGGTCAGACCGCTTGCCCCCGCTCGGTGGGCGTCGGAAATGGCAGCTGCCGCGATGGCCGGGGCGGACGCTGCCGACGACGCGGCTTCACCCGCCAAGCGAGCCTATGCTCGTCTCGAGACCAGCTAATGACGGACCAGTCAAGCATGCCGGTTCATGGAGCGCGCATCACCCCGGGGACCCGGTCAGACATATCAGCCAGGCATCGTTCCGCTCGGCTGTGGCAGAACGGCACGGTGCGGATGGCGGTGGGGCTGGCGTTTGCGGACGCCTCGATCGTCGTGCTCGCGCTGCCGGAGATCGTCATCCGGCTGCATACCTCGATCTCGCACGTCACGTGGGTGATCACGGCCTACAACCTCGCGTTGATCGTCTCGGCGGCTGCGGTCATCCCCTTTGCTCGGCGACTTGACTCGACGCGGGCGCTGATCGCTGGGCTGGCATTGTTCGGGCTGGCGTCCATCGGCTGTGGAGCCGCGAACAGCATGACCGCACTGGTGCCCCTCCGCTGCCTCCAGGGCGTCGGCGGCGGTCTGCTGCTGTGCGCATCGCTGCCAATGCTCGCCGGCACGGTGCGGCCGGGCGACTCCCCATTTAGCGCTTGGTCGGCCGCGGCCGCAATCGGCATCGCGGTGGGACCCGCGGCAGGCGGCGTCCTCACCCAGATCTTCGATTGGCGCGCGATCTTCCTAGCGCAGGCGCCGGTCGCCGCGGTTGGCGTGATCTTGGTCCTTGTCGTACGCCCCGACCCGGTAAACGCGCTTCCAGACAAGGTGGATCCGCATGCGACAGCGCTCGACCCTGTGACGGCCAACGTTGGCCTGACACTGCTCTCGGCAGGACTGATCTGCGCCCTGTTCCTAGTCGTGCTGATGCTCATCAACGCTTGGCAGCTGTCGCCGATCGCGGCCGCGGCAGTTGTGACCACGATCCCGCTAACTACCGCGATCGCGGAACGCCATGTACGCGGAAGTTCGCCGATCGCGTCGGGAGCAATCGGCGCGGCGCTCGTGGCGGCGGGCCTGATCGGCCTCTCGTTCGTGACGCATCGCGAGCTCGGCTTGGTGATCGTCACGCTCGCGCTGGTGGGAACCGGCCTCGGATTGGCTTTCCCGGGCCTTACCACAGCCGCGCTCGGGAGCGGCGGACCGGCCGCTGCCCGGGCCGCGAAGACGGTCGCCGCCCGGGATGCCGGGATCCTGCTCGGCTTGCTGGTTCTTACCCCGGTGTTCGTCAACCAGTTGAACACCGCGCCCAATCAGGCGCTGTCCGCTGCCACCGAGGCGGTGCTCACCGCGCCTCTCCCCTCCGGCCTCAAGCTCTCGCTGGCGCCCGGCCTAGAGGCCGCGTACAAGAACGCCTCGCAGAGCGAGCTACCCGACTTCGGCCCGACGTTCGCGCGGGCGAGCGCTCACGCCACCCCCGCGCAGCGTGCAGCTCTACGCGACCTCCACAAACAACTCGATTCGATCGTCCAACGCGCCGTCACCAGCGCGTTCAAGGTCCCGCTCCGCTATGGCGCGATCTTCGCGATCGTTGTCCTAGCGCTGCTGAGCCTGCGACTCATGTACCGAAAGCGGACAAGCTAGGCCGCGCTCGGAGGCGAGCGATCGGTCACGACAGGCCTGCTCCGCCTCCGCCACGAGCATCTTCAGTGTCAGGCCGCCGCGCCCGCTTCGCGCGGAAGGCGAGTCTGTCTGAACCCCGTTAACGGCCGAGAGGCGGGGATCGACCGCTCAGACGTCCTTTCCGCGCATCTCAGGTCTCTGCTGCGGGACTGGCCGAGACCTGCTCTCGAGATTTGCAAGTCTCCAGGTCGGTCGGCAGAGCCCGGGCGGTGCGCTGCCCCGCATTCATGAAAACGCAATACTCCGAGCTGATCGCCATCGGCGATCGGCGAGCGGCCGACATGCTCGGTCTCGCTGGTGGCATGAGCGGGTGCCTGGTGGGCGCCCGGCGAGTGACCTGCTCTTGTTCCCACGCAGTACCCAGAGGGCTGACGCAGATCCCCAACCCAACCGATTCGGGTTGGCGACCCTCTTGGCCGTGCAGCGCGTGGACGGCGAAATCCTAGAAGGGGTGTGCGGCGAGTTGCCTGGCGACGAGCGTCCAGCCGTCGAGGTGCTGGCGGACGAGGGTGGTGGGAAGCATGCTGTGGGTGATGCGGATGCGGGTTTGACCCCGTTGGGGCTCGAACGTGACCGCCACGATGCTCTCGAGGTCTCCAGTGTCCGAGCAGCGCCACGTGAAGGCGATCCGGTCGGGCCGATCGAGGGCGATGTACTCGCCGGTCACAAGGAGCTCGCGGTCCGGTAAGGACATCAGGAAGCGGTAGGTCCCGCCGACGCGGGGATCGATGGCCACGTCAGCCGCGCTGCCGGGTGCCGGACATATGAATGCTCGCAGGGCGGCTTCATCCAGCCACGCGTCGAAAACTTCCTCCGGGGGTGCAGGAATGACGTGTTCGACTTCGGCGGATGGGAGCTGCCGCTCGGGGCTCACTGCCGCCGGCGCCGTTCGAGGTGGGCGCCGAGGGCCTCAGCCCGGGCGGTCCATGCTGAGGACTGCTCTGCGATCCACGCCTCCGCCTCGCGCAGGCCGCTCGGACGAACTGACAGCCAGTGCTCTCGCCCGCGCACCTCGCGATTGATGAGTCCCGCATCCTCGAGTGCAGCGACATGTTGCGCGACGGCCGCGAAGGACATCGGCAGCGGCGCAGCGAGGTCGCTGATCCGCGCCTCGCCATCGCGAAGCGCGACCAGTAGTTGCCGTCGAGTCGGGTCTGCCAGCGCGCGGTAGACGCGGCTGAGCGCCGGAGGATCTTCAACCATCACCTTGAATGTTATCGACACATCTGATATTCAAGGATCGACTTGAACGATTGGTCCCCCCGCAAGGCACAAGGAGACTCATGAGGAACGCCGAGGTCGTGCGCCGGTCGAACGCGAGTTCAAGAATGCGAGCAACTTGACGTTGGTCGATGAGCTCATGTCCGAAGACTTCGTTCACCACCTCCCTTACCCGGACCTCCCCGGCCGACGCGCCGGCATGAAAGCGGTCGGTGAGCTCGTTACAGGCCCGATTCACGACATCAGGGTCGAGGCCCCGATCGTCATCGCCGACGGCGAATTGGTAGCCGACCGGGTCCACGAGGCCGGAGTCCGCGCTAACACCAAGCAGCCGATCGCGTGGGTCGAGAACCACATCTACAAGATGTCGGACGGCCGGATCACAGAGCTCTGGCCGGCCGGCGGCCCGCAGTTCTAGCCACAGCGATATCCCGGCCATCCAAATCAAGGAGCTAGCCGATGCCCATCTACCAGACGGCGCACTATCAGGTGAACCCCCAGGCAGTCGCCAGAGTCAAGGCCGCGATCGTCGAGTTCGTCGCATACGTGGCCGACAACGAACCAGGAAGTGTGATGTACACCGCGTGGCAGCAAAAAACCGATCCAACCAAGTTCGTTCACCTCTTCGAGTTCGCCGACGAGAGTGCGCACAACGCGCACGGCACCTCCGACGCGGTCCGGAAGTTCGAATCGGTCTATCAACCTGAGCTCACCGCGGGACCCGTCCTCTTCACCGACTACCTGCAGCTAGCGACCAACGCACAACGGTGACGACCATCGACGCGCCGTCCGCGCGCGGGCCAACAACCGGGATCGGTGCGGCGACCGGCCCTGCTTCGCTAGTGCCGCGGTACTCTCCGCCAATCCCGCCACCGCCCCCCAACACGCGGATTCGGAGCTCCGCGAGCGGTGAGGGGTTGTGTCGTTGGGCGCTTTTGAAGTCGCGGCGCCGGTGCGTCGCCGGCGGGCTTGCAGCGCGGATGTGGTTCTAGCTCGGCAGTCTCGAGCTTCGCTGCGGGTGCGTCGACTCGCGGCAGCCGGTGTTGTCTGCCGACCGGTCACACCGCGTCCGCTTTGATCCTCGCCCGGGGTGGCTAGGCGAGCGCCGCGTTGAGCCACCGCTGCCAGTTCTGCCTGGTCGCCGCGGCGTCGACATCGTCCGCGAACGAGTGGATGCTCATCCCGACCGGGCCGCCGAACGCGTTGCGGCCGAAGAAGCAGTAAAGCTCGTCGGGCGTGCGGATGCCGACAAAGTTGGGTCGCAGGTAATCGACGATTCCCTCGACCGGCTCTGCGTCCGGTCGCGTGAGGCGTACCGAGTCACCTTCGCTGATCCGCTCGTCGAGTCCCAACGCGCGCCGCAGGCGCCCGAAGCCGTCGGGCGTCGCCGACGTCGGCGGCCCCTGGATGCCCTGGGGTACGTCGCCGATGTAGGTGGCGACGCGTCCCTTGAAGTGCTCGAGGTACTCGCTCAGGGTGTGCAGGTAGAAATCGGTGTGCTGGCGGACGGCGTCGTACTGGTTGTCCCAGTCGTCGACGAACACTCCGCTGTGGGCGTATCGGAGCAGCGTCGTCCCGCCATCGCGAGCCTCGATCACGCACTCGAGCGCGTTGAACCAGTCGCCCTGCTCTTGGCGGACCGCGAAGTGGTGTGGGGGATCCCAGGCGGTCGCGCCGGCGCGGCTCGGATCGATCTCATTGGGAAACATCCATGCGGCATTGCCAGCCTTAGTCGCGATCGCGTCCCAGACTTCGTCGGGGCTGGCGCGCAGGATGACCTCTCGGGTGCAATCGAACTCAGGGGGCATGTCGGGTTCTCCTTGACCGGAGGGATGGTTTGCCTGGTGCGGGGAGAAGCGGGGGGCCCGTCGGCTTGCGGCCCCCCTCCTCGCGTCGTGTGAACGGCCGGTTAGGCCAGTGTCGTATTCAGGTATTGCTGCCAGCTGTGCTTGACCTGATCGGGATCGACGCCGTTGGCGAACGAGTGAATCGTCAACGCGACCGGGCCGCCGAAGGCATTGCGTCCGAAGAAGCAGTACAGCGCGTCGGCTGTGCGGATGCCGATGAAGTTGGGCCGCAGGTAGTCGACGACTCCGTCGAGCGGTTCGAGGCCCTCCGGGGTGAGCCGCACCGAGTCACCTTCGGTCACCCGCTCCTCGAGTCCAAGCGCACGCTGGAGTCGCTTGAATCCGTCGGGCGTGGCTGACGTGGGTGGTCCCTGGATCCCGCCGGGCGCCTCGCCGATGTAGGTGACGGGGCGACCGTCGAAATGCTCCAGGTACTCACCGAGGGTGTGCAGGTAGAAATCGGTGTGCTGCTGGATCGCCTCGTTCTGAGCCTCGAACCCCTCGGGGGGGAAGACCCCGCAGTGCACGTAACGCAGGGCGCTGGTCCCGTCCCCGCGGTCCTCGATGACGAACTCAAGCGCGTTGAACCAGTCTCCCTGCTCTTGGCGGATCGCGAACCGGTGGGGCGGATCCCACGCCTTCGCGCCCGCTCCGTCGGCGTCGATCTCGTTGGGGAACAGCCAGGCGGCGTTCCCCTCTGTGGTGGCCACGGCCTCCCAGACCCGCTCCGGCGTGGCCGGCACGACGACCTCGCGGCTGCAATCGAACTCAGGCATGCCATGTCTCCTTGGGTGTTGTGTGACCCCCTGATGTGGGCGTCGGGTTGTCGTCCCCGGCGCGCGGCCGAGTGATGCTGGGGTGAAGCACGACGAGCAGGCGATGCTTGCGCCCACCGGCGGCGAACTCGTCGTGGTACTTGGCTACGAGCTCCTCGACGGCATCTGACAGCTCCGCGGCGAACGCGGCACGATCAGACGCCGAGGCAAAGCGGACCTCCGTATCGATCCCGAACGTGGCGAGCCGACGACGGGCACCCTTGGCGCGCCCGATCAGCTCACCGAGCTCCTTGACCAGCCGAGCGGCGAGTGCGAGCAGCCACAACGCCGAGAGCTGGTCCGGAGCGCGGTCCGGGTCGGGCGCGACCGAGGCCAGAGCGGCCGGCGAGATCACGTACGACGCCGCGGTCGCACGCATCACGCGCTCGGTCATATTGCCCTTGCGGCGCTCCTCCACGAGCTCGACGAGCCCGTGGCGCTCGAGCGCGCGCAGGTGGTAGTTGACCTTCTGCCTCGCCAGCCCAACCTTGGCAGCCAGCGTGCTGGCCGACCCGGGCTGGACGAGCTCGGCGAGAAGCCGCGTGCGGACGGGGTCAAGCGATACCTCCGCCGCGGCCGGATCGTCGATCACTGTTACTTCGATCATGCGCGGATCCTCCCACCGAAGAAGCGATTTGTCAAGACAAATTTTCTTGTCGGTATCGCCGTCGTCTTCCCTCCCCGTTTGACCCAGACCCGCTTCGGCTCCGCCACGGGTCCAACCACCCGTCCCCACGAGCGCCCTCCTTGGCGCGGCCTGCGGGGCTCTGAGGCTGTCGCTGACGGCGCGGCGCGGAGCTCAGCGGTGCTGGCCCCTGCAGACCGCGCATTCCGGGTCTTTTCCGCCGAGCCCGGCGGAGGCGTGTGCCAGACTGGAAGCGGGGCTGTCGGGACCCGGGGGCGACTGTTTTGCACCGACGCTCCGGTGTCGTCCTTGCTGTCATGGCTGCTCTGCGCTCGATGGAGACGCGGGCGCTAATTCAGCTCGCGCCAGCGCGCGTGGTCGCCGTTTGTCGTGTTGCAGCGATTAGCGCTCAGTGGCTGACGCGGCCACCGGCGGCGCGATGTGCTGAGGTCGAACCCTGTTTGCCCGCCGGCTGTTTGGGCGGCTAGGGCCGTGATCGAGCTCACCGGCTTCTGAGGGTGCGTGGAAGAATGGCGGCATGCCGGAGACCGAGAGCGGTGCTTTGGAGCGGGGGCGGGAGGCATTCGAGCGGCGGGCATGGGGGCCCGCGTTCGACGCGCTGTGGTCCTGCGATGCAAAGATGTCGCTCCTTCCTGAGGACCTGGAACGCTTAGGCGAGGCTGCCCGTTGGTCGCGCCATTTCGACGTGATGCTCGACGCGTTCGAGCGCGCCGCGGCCGCCTATGAGAGGGCCGGGGATCGTAGATCCGCGGCGCGGGTGGCGGTGAAGCTGACGATTGAGCACCATGCACGGCGCGGCGACGCGCTCGCCGCGGGCTGGGTCGCGCGCGCGGGGCGGTTACTCGAGGGCGAGCCGCCATGTCGCGAGCGTGGCCTGGTATTGATGTGCATGGCGCAGGGCATGTTCTTGGGGGGTAACGGACCGGCGGCGCTGGAACTCAGTCAGGAGATGGTCGAGCTCGGCCGCGAACTCGAGGACCGTGACATCGAGGCTTTGGGCCGCCTGTCCTTGGGCCATGCGCGCCTGCTCGGCGGGGAAGTGAAAGAGGGCACGGCGCTGATCGACGAGGCCATGGCCACCGCGCTGGGCGGCGAACTCGAACTCTGGACGACCGGACAGATCTTCTGCTCGACGATCTTCGCGTGCCGCAATCGGGGCGACTGGGGCCGGGCCGGCGAGTGGAGCGTCGCCTCACTGCGGTGGTGCGAGCGGCAGTCGCTGAGCGGATTCCCGGGACTTTGCCGGTTCCACCAGGCCGAGGTGATGCGTTTCCGAGGCGAACTCAATCGCGCCGAACGCGACGCGAGCGAGGCGGTCGACGAGCTGTTGTTGGCGGCGCCCCGCTGGGCCGCCTGGGGGCTGCATGAGCTCGGCGAGATCCGCCGCCGACGCGGTGACTTGAACGGTGCGGCTGAGTCGTTTCGGCACTCCGCCGAGCTGGGCTTTGACCCCCAGCCCGGCCTGGCGCTCTTGCGCCTCGACGAGGGGAAGCCAACCGTCGCCCGGCGGGCGATATTGGAGGCCATGGCAGACGAAAACGGATTGGCGCGCGAGGGCCGCTGGCTGGTCCTACCGGCAGCGGTCGAGGTCGCCATCGCCGCGGGTGACGCCGAGCTCGCGCGTTCTGGGCTCGCGGAGCTGGAAGAGCTCGCGGAGTCGCTCGATACGACTGCGGTGCGCGCCGCAGCGATGGTGGCAAGCGGACGGGTGGCGCTGTTGGAGTCTCGGACCGACGACGCGGTCCGAGTCCTTCGACGGGGGGTGCGCATGTGGTCCGAGATCGACGTCCCGTACGAAGCGGCGCAGGCGCGCGAGCTCCTGGCCGGCGCTTACGGAGACCTGGGAGACTCGGACTCCGCCGAGCTTGAGCTGACGGCCGCACGGGCGACCTACGAACGCATCGCGGCCGAGGGCGCCGTGCGTCGCCTGACGTCGCGTCTCTCCAGATCTGGTACTGCCCAGCACACGGCCGTCAGGACGTTCATGTTCACCGACATCGTCGACTCGATGCGCCTCGTCGAGACGCTCGGTGACGAGCAATGGGAGTCGCTCCTGGCTTGGCACGATCGCACGCTGAGGGGGTGCTTCGACGCCCGCGCCGGTGAGGAGGTCAAGCACGAGGGCGACGGCTTCTTCGTCGCCTTTGCTGAGCCTGGGAGCGCCCTCGAATGCGCTTGCTCGATCCAGCGCACGCTGCGCGATCACCGGCGCGATCATGGGTTCGCACCACGCGTTCGCATCGGTATCCATGCCACGGGAGCGACCGATCGCGGCGGCGACTACGTCGGCCGCGGAGTGCACGAAACCGCCCGGATCGCGGCAGCGGCCAGCGCAGGCGAAATCATCGCGAGCCGCAACACGCTCGAGGCGGCAGGCAACACCTTCCGTGTCCTGAACGAGCGATCACTCGAATTGAAGGGACTCGCCGAACCAGTCAAGGTGGCCACCGTCGACTGGTCGGACGGCTAGCGGGATCTCCAGCGCGCCACCGCGTTTGACGCGTTCCCCTCCCTGCCAAAGCCGACGAATGCTGAGGAACAGGACGACGCAGCTGCGCTCGGGGCAACCCGGCGGCCGCTGCGCCGAATCGGCTCCACGGACGCCGCGACTAGGTGCGTCGGGCCATCGCCGCATCTGCTGGCCGCGCACTGGGGGGCTGAGCTGCGCGCGCGCGACGTGCTCGCCGCCAACACGAGGCAGGACTGCAGCGACTCCTCCCAATCCCACGGAGCACGGCCATGATCACATTCGAGAGGCTGCTCCCTTACGCCGCTTGCAGTAGTCAGGGCATAGCTACCGCTTCGCGGCGGGAGCAGCCACGCCGCCCGTGCTGACCGCGCTGCTCGTTCTGGGCGAAAGCACCAGCGGAGCGAATTTGCTGGACTGCGACGTTGCGGCAAGCAAGCCCGTCCCACTGCATGTGCAGGTCTCCACGTCGCGTCGGCGACCCCGGGTCGTAGGCGACTGTTGCCTCGGCTCGGGAAGCGAGCGTCTCGCGCCCGCCGTCTTCGACGCTGCTGGGTTTCGTCGTGGCTGGCTTGTGAATCCTTTGGGGTGGAGGGGCGCCAAAGAGCATGCGAAAACGGGGCTCGCCGTAGGCCAGCCCGCGTGAGCCTGCTCGATTGTCAGTTGGGTGCCGCGTGCTCCGTTGCCGAAGGGACGGTGTGGGCCGCCGGGAGGAGCCTCCCAGGTATGAGTCTGGCTTTCGCGCTCAAGGCAGCAATCAACGGGTTCCACAGGCTCCTGCGCCACGCTGTCGCACGGGCTCTAACTACCGCACCAAGCCTCGCCGGCGTCAGCCCGGCGGCCCCTAAGATTCTCACCCCTCAGGGGTGGCGGCGCAAGCGCCGCCCGGGACGCTGTCGGGAAAAGGTCGGACCACTGGATCCGCTCACAACGGGTCTCTCGACCGACCTCGTGTAAGGCGATCTCACGGCCATCGAACACCTCCGGCGACGATTTGATGTCCGCGTAAACCAAGGCTTTGTCATCGACACACAACAGACGCCGAGCCAGCCCGGTTTTTCCGACAGCCACCGTCCAGGGCAGCAGCGATGTCGAGGCCACGCCGGGCTTCCGGAACCCCTTGGAGGGCAGCACTCGAGGAGCGGGCGGGACTTCGTGCCGGTCGGGTCGTCGCGTGAGATGCTCACAGCCGACCGTCAGCGCGTGCCAGCGGGCGGACTCCTGACTCACTAGGAGATCCGTCCCTTCGTCGCTGACCGCCGACGAGGACCGATCCGGTGCCTTGGGCCTGACAGGCCTGGCGCGCCTATTTCAGTGCGGCCGAGCCGGTTGCATCACTTGGAGGGAGACACAGATGATGGGGGATTCGTTTCCGGCTTCCCAGTTCATGCCGTCGAGCGTATAGGAGTGGGTGACGAGCTCGCGATCGTCGCCGGCTGTTTGGGAGGTCGTCTTGTCGGTGTCTTTGGGGAGTCGCCAGGCCTCCGCGAAGCGCTCGTAGGTCGGTCCGTCCACGAGCCCCGCCCACGTGCGTGACGGTATTGGGTCGTCGAGTTGGTCCTCGGTCATGGTCAGAGCCGAGTCCTTCAACTCTGGCGCAATCCATTGCAGCGACCGCCCGTATCTGGGTTTCCGGTCGTAGCGGACGGTGATGGTTATATAGCGCGAATTGACCATTGCGTCGCACCGCCTTTCACGCCAGGCCTCCCCTGAGATCTTGGCAGCTGGCGTCGCCGGAGGCATCCGGTCGCGCCCCTGATTCGGTCAGCGGCTTTGCCGCAGAGCTGTTCTCGGCACCACAATCGGTGGAGATGGCCGATGCGTCGAGGGAGGGCAGCTTTTAGCGTGGCTCGCTGAGAGAGGAGCGCAGTGATCACGATGGTCGTCAACTGGCTGGATTCTGCTGGCGTGCGCGCAGGGTGCTTGGGAAGGGCGCGGGCAGACGGGCCGCGCCTTCCGGCGCCCTCGCGGACTTGGTCGGCTGCTGAACACGATGGATGAAAAGCGGTATACGGCAAGCGACTTCACGCTCGTCTACGACGGGTTCGCGCTGGACTCGTCTTCGCCTGCCGGAGGTGGGTTTGGTTCGGATAGCTGCCACGAGGTCTGGTAGCAGCCCGGCGCGCTTCCGAGGGAACAGGCGGAGAAACCTTTCAGATCCCGGCCTGCGGACGCGTCGCCGGTGGGTTGGATCCGGCGGTTGGTCGACACTATCGACGCTTAACGCGATGGTTACTTCTGGATCATCTGTCTGATCGACGAGGTCGCTAACGTTTCTGGGCGCTGATCCGTTATCTACCCTCGTGGTCGAGGCGGCGATGGTCGCGTTGTACGGCCGTGGAGGCGGTTGTGATCGCTCACGAGGACACCGGACGGGCAAGCTGCGCGTAGTTCATGGAATTGGGCGCCGACTGCGGTGAGTGCCGACCCGCTCCCGTCGGTGTCTTCGAGCCTGCTCGCGGGGCCTCTTACCCGCGATGTGATCCTGGCGGATGGGTCGACGCTGCGCTTGCGCGCGCCGGGGCCCGAGGACTATGACGATGTCAAGGCCTTCTACGACCGGCTCTCGCCGGAAAGTCGCTACATGCGCTTCCATGGGACCGTCCGCACGGACATCCCGTCACGCTATGTGGTGGAGGCCAGCGGGGTCGACCGGGTGGCGCTGATCTGCCGGCACGGTGACCGTATAGTCGCGATCGCGAACTACGACCGTCTGCTCGAGCCTGGCGTCGCCGAGATCGCGTTTGCGGTGGCTGACGATTTCAGGCGTCGCTGGACTGCGACGCGATTGCTGGAGCAGCTCGCGGCGATCGCCGCGGAGCGGGGCATCCGTCGCTTCGACGCGGAGGTACTGGCGATCAATCACGCGGCGCTCGGCGTGTTCAAGGAGGCCGGGTTCAAGGTTCGGCGCCAGGGCGCCGGCGGCGAGGTCACGTTGATGCTCGACGTCACACCGAGCGAGAGCGTGTGGGAGCGGACCGACGAACGCGACCACGCGGGCGTGGTGGCGTCGATGCGATCGGTTCTCGCCCCGACTTCGATCGCGATCGTGGGCGCATCGGACGACCCTGCGGATCCCGGCGCCGCGGTCTTGTCAAACGTGCTGGACGGCCATTTTCAAGGCGTCGCGGTGCCAATCAACAAAGCCGGCGGTGTGATTCGCTCAATCCGCGTCGCGCCTAGCATCGCTGAGCTGCAGGAGGCGCCCGAGCTCGTCGTGACCGCCGTCCCCGCGACGGAGGTCGTGGAGATCGCTCGCGAGGCGGCGGAAAAAGGGGCGAAGGCGCTCATCGTACTGCGGTGCGAAACCGCGGACGGGGCCTCTCAGGCGCGCGAGTGGGAGGAGCCGCTGCTGGAGGTCGTGCGCACCGCCGGGATGCGCTTGGTCGGTCCGAACTGCCTAGGGGTGCTCAATACCGACCCGCACGTGAGTCTAAACGCAACCCTCGCCGGTTTTCGTGTGCCGGCCGGGCGTCTGGCGATCTGCTCGGAGTCGGGAGCGATCGGGATCGCCCTGCTCGGACATGCCGCGGCTCGACGGCTCGGGGTCTCGAGCTTCGCCTCGCTTGGCCAGCGCGCGGACGTCTCGACCAACGATCTGCTCGAGATCTGGGAGGAGGACTCGCGCGCGGCTGTCTTGATGCTCTACGTGGAGACCGTCGGCAACCCGGAGCGGTTCGCCCGGATCGCGCGGCGGGTCGCGCAACGCAAGCCGATCCTTGCCATCAAGGGTCATCGCCGGCCCGATCCGACGCGGAGCGAGGCACGCTCGCACACTGTCGCCGCGTTGCGTGGAGACGCGGTCGTGGATGGTCTGCTGTATCACGGCGGCGTGCAGCGGTTCCGAACCGGGGAGGAGATGTTCAACGCCGCCGAGTTCTACGACCGCCAGCCGCTTCCACTTGGACGCCAGATCGGGATCGTCAGCAACTCAGTCGGGATCGCGACACTGGCGGCCGATGCCTGCGCAACCCGAGGCCTTGTCATCACGCAGGCCCGCGGCCGGGCGCAGAACCCGCTCGTCATGCACATCCGCGCCACTAAGCGAGATTACGTGCGGGCCGTCCGCGCGGTTGTCCGAGACCCGGGCGTCGACGCGCTGATGGCGTTCTATGTAGATCCACTGGGTGGCGATCCGGACGGGGTTCTCGAAGCGATCTCCAGAACCGCTGCCGGCCAGAGCAAGCCGGTCGTTGCCTGCGTCGTCACCGCCGAGGGTGAACTGCCCACCGGTCGCAGCCCGCGCGTGCCGAACTTCCGCTTCCCCGAGTCCTGCGCAGACGTTCTCGCGCGCGCGGCCGAGCGACGCGCCTGGCTTTCACGACCCCTCGGTGAGCCTCCCCGCTACGGGGATCTCGATCCGGCGGCCGCCCGCGAGCTAATCGGCGCCCGTCTGGATCGGGAGCACAGCGACGGACCATGGCTAGCGAGCCACGAAGCGGAGGTTCTGCTCGCAACGCACGGCCTGGCGTGTGTGCCCTCGCACCGGTGCGAGGACGCCGACCGAGCGGTGGCGATCGCCGAGCACATCGGCGGGCCGATCGCACTCAAGGCCAGGCGTCAGCCGCCGGCCTACGCAGGCGACATCGACGCGGTCCTGCTCGGCCTGGAAGGCGAAGCCGCGGTCAGAGCCGGGTGGCGAGAGCTCGAGCAACGCGTACAGCAGACCGGGTCGCCATGGATGGGAGCGATCGTGCAGCGGCTGATGCCACCGGGAGCCGATCTGCTCGTTGGCACGGTTAACGATCCGGAGTTCGGGCGGGTGATGGCGGTCGGACTCGGTGGCCGACACGGCGGGCTCCCCGGCACCGCCGCCTTCCGCCTTCCGCCGAACACGGACGTCGACGCCGACGAGCTGATCAACGCGTCCGAACAGGTGACCACGCAGCTCGACGGATCCCGCGGCCTGCCCCGCCTCGATCGGGCCGCGCTGCGCGAGCTCGTACTGCGCTTCGCGCTGCTGCTCCGGGAAACCCCGCAGATCGTCGAGGCCGACCTGAATCCCGTCCGGTGCATGGCCAACGGCTGCGTTGTGCTCGACATGCGCCTGCGGATCGAGCGTCCGCAACCAACCGAGCGCGTCAAGACCTGGTGATCGCGCCGGGCCCCGGCCCGATATCCACACGAGTGTGCCGTCAAGAGATCATCGCGTGTTTGATCGACAGTTCCGGATTGACCTTGATCCCGCGGCCCCTATGAATCAGGACGTTGCGTCCGAGGTGCCGTCAACCCCGGACGCCCGAGGGCGCACCCTCTCGACGTCGATCGCTCCGAGCATCGCCCCCGCGTCGCGCCCGCGCGAGCGACCCGACGACCGCACCACCCGCCCGCGGCATGAGCACACACCTCGCGACGCTAGAAGAAGCCAAGAGTCAGAAACACAGCCCACCCTAGTCGAGGCTTGGCCAGGCTTCGTCCGACATCGCCGCTCCGTCGCTCAATCACGCCGTCCGGCGCTCACCGGCCTGGAGCGCAGCGCGCTGCCAAGATCGATCCGCACGTTCACCAGGCCGACGCTCGACGGCACTACCGTCGTCGGTCCGAGCCGGCTCAACAGGCGAATGAACTTGTGGTTGCTAGCAGGACAACTCGCGGTTAGTTGCTTGACGTCGACCGACCGCGCTCTGGCCGCGATCCGTTCCAGCAGCGCGGTCGCAATGCCCCGACCCTGCCAAGCGTCCGCCACCGCAACCGTGATCTCGGCGCTTGCGGATTTGCTGACGGGCAGAACGCGCGCGATCCCCACCGTCACCCCATCAGGGGCGAACGCCGCGAGTGCATCGGGAACGAACCGGTCCACACCCGCCAGCGCCGGCCCCCTGAAACGATCGAGCCACTTGAGCAACACGAACAACCGCGCGTACAGCGTCTCGGCACCGAGCCCAGCGAAGCAGCTCGTGAACCAGCTGGCGATCCCAGCCTCATCGCCAGTAGCCAGCAACCGGATCACGACGCTCGACCCGTCGCGAAGGACCAGCCGCTCTACGTCCTCTTGTGATCCGCCATCACCACCACCGGCAGACATCAACGCGGTGTCGGTCTCTGAGCGCGCCATCCGCTCTCGCTCCTCTCTTCATCCAAAGGTTACGCCCCGCGCCAACCCAGATCCGCACAGGCCCCGCAATCTCAGCCTGGATTGCATCGGTCGACGGGTCCCACCGAGCCGGCGCCGCTCTGCTTTGCAAGGCATTGCGGGCGTGAACCTGGTCGGTGTCGGCGATGTCGCGTTGGACGACAAGCGCGCGTCTCGCGTTGCCGCTCGCCGGAGAATCCGATCACGATCGCTCGTCGTCCGGAGCATCAGCGCCGCCGAGGGCCGCGAACTCTTCTGCAATTTGGGAATGCAGCGGTCTCGGCCGGCGGCTTAGGTCGAGACTGCCGGTCCTTCTCACAAGCGGAAGCGGAGGGTTCGCCGCTCCTTCTCGATCAACGCAGCAGTCTGGGTACCGAACAACGGCCGTGCGGTCGGGTGATCGCGCCGCGCCCACTTCGCCGCTGACCGGTCCTGGTGCCGCTCCCTCGGCGCGGAAGCAGCCATCTCGGCGTGCCACTCGTCCGGCGGCGCAGGGGAAGCGAGCTCGGTGGGGACCGGTGGTGTTGGTAACCCGTTTGCGGACCGATGCTCGCCGGGTGGCTTGTCGGTGGCGATGCGTGCTCACGCGCGTCGGGGAGCTCGGTCGCGGCCGTTGCCCGGCCGCGGCCGTTGAGCTGTCGTTTAGTCTGCTGTGAGCGGCGGTCCGAGCAGCGACATGTCGTGCTTCTCGAACACCGCCGCGATTGCCGCCCGGTCGGGGACGGCGGCGCGGGCGACTGGCGCTAGCTCTTCGAAGAACTTGTGAGTGCCGCCCGGGGTGAAGACCATGTTGAGCTCGGCGGGCTCGTCGGTGAGGTTGAGGAACGCGTGTTGGATGCCGCGCGGGAGATGGGCGAACCCGCCTTCTTCGATGACGAAGGTCTCCTCGCCGATCTGGACCTTGAAGCGACCTTTGGCGGCGTGGATCAACTCATCCTGCGTGTGGTGGACGTGCAGCGGTGGGCCGCCGTAGGGCGCGACTTCGACAATCACGTAGTCGACGGCCCCGCCGGTCTCCTCGCCGGTGACCTTGAAGATCAGGTCCCGGCCCGGGCCTGATGCAACCCGCAGGCCGTCGCCGGGGGCGAGGACCGTGTACTGCAGCGTCGTGAGCGTGCTCATGTGACCCCTCCTGCAACCAGCTGATAGAGTGTTTGCTTGATGCAAACAATAATCGGGATACTTGCGAATGTCAAATAAATCTCGTCGGAACGGTCCCAAGGCTTCGGACCAGCTCGCCAGTCCCCCTGAGCCGAACCCGTTCACGCCAGCCCAGTTCGCAGCGTGGCGCGGGCTGCTCCGCGTGCACTCGACCGTGATGCGAGAGCTCGATCGAAGGCTGCTACGCGCCCACGGACTCGGGATCGACGCGTACGGAGTGCTTGTCACGATGGTCGGCCAGCCTGGCTCGCGAATGACGATCGGCGAGCTCGGCGAGAGGCGCAACCTCAGCCCGAGCGGCATCTCCCGCTCCGTCGACAAACTCGTCAAGGAGGAGCTCGTCGAGCGGACCACGAACCCAGCCGACGCGCGCAGCCTGCTCGTCGGGCTGACCGCTCACGGTGTCCAGCGCCTGCGGGAGGCGCAGGTAACCCACCACGCCACCGTGCGCGAGCTCCTGCTCGATCACCTCGACGAGCGCGACATCGAAACGCTCGGCGAGCTCTGGGAAAAGGCGATACCCGGCACCGTCTCAAGCCCCGCCTGGCCGCGCTGAGCCGCGGCAGCGCCCAACGAGCTCCGGGACCTCGCGCTGCTCGTCCATCGCGAGGTCACAAAGCGGCCCTTTGCTGGTCATGCCGTGCATCGCGGCAACCGTTTCGCGGCTCACGCCGGCGGGGCCGTCCACCGGGCGAGCGCTCGGTCGGCGCGGCGCAGCTCGATGCCGAGCGAAACCGATCAAAAGACCCCATGCATGCCGACCCGTTTGGGACTCCGACCGACCCGTCGGCCATGCCCACGTCCGAGTCAGAGGATTGGCGGCAAGCGCGACGAGCGCGTGCTCCTGCTTCGTCGCCGGACCTGCAGTATGAGCGGGACTGCTGGTTTGGCCTACAAGCGACAGCGCTTCGCGCTGGGCCGTGATCGGGGCCGCCGTGCTCGAGACTGCTGGGATTCGATGTGCGACGCGAGGTCGCACGTTGTGAGTGAGCTACACGATTGGAGGATCGGCTGATGTGATGTTGAGTGTGTAGTTCCAGGTCCGTGCTCGGTGGCCTGTCCCCACCTCGGCGTGCGTTGTCGGCTCTTGGTCGGCGGGGTGCGAAGCCCGGGGGAAAGCCCGAGGGCTGCTCGTTCCATCCGGGCGGCCACAGGCGAGGGGAATGGTCGGACGGGTGAATTGCTTGAACTCTCGTTGATGCCTCGTCAAGCGGAGCCTCGCGCGATGGGATGCCGGAGCGGGGTGCAGGGACTGGCCGCGGTAGAGCGGCAGGCGCCGGTCAAGGAATCGACTTGGCCGGGAAGAGCACCGCCGTCCCCGGGGTAGAGAGGGCACCCACCCCGGCCGTAGCTCACGCGTGCGGAACGCGGTAACCCCGTCGAGGTCCGGACCCATGTCCGGTAAGCCGACCGCAAGGAGGGCCCAATTCCCCGGCGGGAATCGGATGACCGAGAAGCGAAATGCCGGCAGCCGAAAGGCAGCGGGAAACCGGGACATGATGGCCGCCTCCTCCAGGCAGTCGTCTTGGATAACCGGCCGGATACCGGGCCTGGTGCCCGGGCGCGAAAGCGCGCTGACGCGGTCAGGTGAGCCTGTGAGGAGAAAGATGACCGAAGCCCCGGGAACCCGAGGATAAGTTGGACGCCACGGCCACGGTCGTGGTGAACGGACCAGAGGACGCGGCCTTTGATTGGCACGCCACTGACTGGCGGCGGGTCGAGGATGACGTACGGCGGTTGCGGCAGCGGATCTTCACGGCGTCGAAGGCGGGGGACCTCGCAAGGGTCCGCCAGTTGCAGAAGTTGATGATGAGGTCGCGCGCCAACACGCTCTTGAGCGTGCGGCGGGTGACCGAGCGCAACGCCGGTCGTCTGACGGCGGGCGTGGACGGCGAGGTGGCGCTCACCCCGGAGGCCAGAGCTAGATTGGTCGAAAGGATCGAGCACTCAGCCGAGCCGTTCAAGGCCCTTCCCGTCAGACGCGTGAACATCCCCAAGCGGGGCAGCAGCACCAAGCGCCGTCCGCTCGGTATTCCCGTGATCCTCGATAGGTGCCACCAGGCACGTGTCGTCAATGCGCTGGAGCCCGAGTGGGAGGCCAGGTTCGAGCCGAAGTCCTATGGGTTTCGGCCGGGCCGTGGATGCCACGACGCGATCCGCGCGACCTACGAGGTCGTTAAGGGCAGGAGCCCGAAGCGGCAGTGGGCGCTCGACGCAGACCTGGCATCGGCGTTCGACCGCATCGCGCACGACCACATCCTGGCCATGCTCGACACGTTCCCCGCCCGGGGAATGGTCGCGCAGTGGCTGAAAGCGGGCGTGGTCGAGCAGGGCAGGTTGCATCGCACCGAGGACGGTGTTCCTCAAGGCGGTGTGGTCAGCCCTGTGCTGTTGAACGTCGCTCTGCACGGGATGGAGCAGGCCGCCGGAGTCCGCTACGACCCCAGAGGCTGGGTGCGAGCGGACTCCCCGGTTTTGATCAGATATGCCGACGATCTCGTCGCGCTCTGCCACACCAGGCAGCACGCGCTCGAGGTCAAGGCACGGCTCGCCAGCTGGCTGGCGCCCAGGGGCCTGGCCTTCAACGAGGACAAGACGCGCGTCGTCACCCTCAGCGAGGGCTTTGACTTCCTGGGATTCAACGTCCGCCGGTACGCCACCAAGCCGCTGATCAAGCCCAGCAAAGCGGCCGTTAGACGGATCCGAGAAAGGCTCCGCACAGAGCTGCGGTCCCTGCGCGGGACCAACGCGCCCACGGTGATCAAGAAACTCAACCCGATCATCCGGGGATGGGCGGCCTACTACCGGACCGGGGTATCAGCCGAGATCTTCGGCTCGTTGGATCAATACCTCTGGGAGCTCACCTTCAAGTGGGCCAGGTTCAGCCACGCGAACAAGCCAACCCGCTGGGTCGTCGGCCGGTACTACGACCGGTTCAACAAAGCCCGGCAGGACCGGTGGGTGTTCGGTGACCGCAACAGCGGCGCCTACCTGCACAAGTTCGCGTGGACCACCATCGTCCGACACCAGATCGTCGACGGCGCGGCATCACCCGATGACCCCGCCCTCGCCGACTACTGGGCAAAACGTCGGCACAAGGCACCCCTGCCGATCGACAAGACCAGCCGATGGCTCATCAAAGCCCAGGACGGTCGCTGCTTGATCTGCCAGGGCGCGCTCGTGCCCGACGATGACCGGCCACAAACCGCACGCGAGTGGGAGACATGGCTGGCGGCCACCCGGAAGACGATCATGAAGGTCACCATCCAGGAGGACGGCGCGCCGGACGAGCGTGCACCCCGTCTCATACACGTCGGCTGCCGCAACCGCAGTCGCCTGGCACTTCTGCCCGCCTACGAGCCCGAGCGGCTTGCTTGAGCCGGGTGCTCGGAAACGGGCACGCCCTGGTTCTGAGGGGGGCCCGGCACAGCAATGTGCCGGGCCTACCCGTCCAACTCAGGAGCCAACGGTCGTTGCAGCGGAGTGTCGAGTTCACGCGAAAGGAGCCGCCAGCCGATGCAACGGTCGTTGCAGCGGAGTGTCGAGTTCACGCGAAAGGAGCCGCCAGCCGATTCGGCCTTCGGGTGCTGCAGCGGTCGTGGGGATCAGCGGCGATCTGCTGGCCGGATGGGGGAACTCGTGGGTTTCGGGCGGGTTGGGGCGGCGTAGTCATTGGTCGGCGAGGCTGGTGGTAATAGACGGACGGCGACGCGGGCGTAGGCGAGGCATCGCGGGCAGTGCCTTATCTGCATCCAGGGAGTCCTCGGCGTGATGCGCCAGCCGCGGCGGGGCAGAATAGGACGCTGGTGGCAAGATCGCTAGTGATGTGATCGTGCGATCGCATCGCACGGTTCAACGCGCTATGCGTTGCGGTTGATCGCATCGAGCCAGGCTGCACGCTTGGTCTCGTAGGTGCGTGGGAGCGTGCCGTCGACCGTCTCGATCACCGCCAGCCACGCGAGGGCGTCGCCGTGGTCGCCGCGGTCGGCAGCCTCGTCAGCCCACGACAGCGTTCTCGCAACGGCTTGCGGGTGCCTGACCACTGAACGGTCGCTCGTGACGTCCTGCTGAGGGCTGCTCATCGCTTCTCGGCCGCGATGGCTCGCGGCTGACGCGGCCCCACCAGGGTGGGGTTGCGCCGCGGCTTCGCAGTTGCAACTGGCTGACCACTTGCGTAGTCGAGGGCTTGCGAGCACCATGGGCAGACGTTACCGACGGCCCATAGCACGGTGATGGGCAGCGCAGATCGACAGATGGGGCAGCGAATCCGGGCTCTTTCGACCATGGACCTCTCCTGGGAGGCTTGGTCTGACGAGCCGATCCAGGTTTCTCGCACCTGGGCGCACCCATCGTCTAGAAGCGATGTCGACGCCACCCCGAGGAGCACGACGACACCAGAACGGAAATCTAGCGCGACGGGCCCGGCGAATCAACGCCGCCGACCCCCACAGCGACTAGACTCAAGTGGTCCTGTTCGCTGGGTCCCTTCCGGCTCTCAATCCTCCGCGCAGGCCTACGATTTGAGACCGCCGGGAAGGAACGCGCACGATGGCAAGCAGAGACAGTTTGAGGGGGGGCGCGCTGAACGCCGCGCTGACGGACCAATTGGTCGGCATCCAGACCGAGTATCTCGGTCGCGGACCTACGACCGCGTCGAGCTTCTACCACGGCAACACGATCGTCACGCTGATGCACGACGCGCTGACCAAGGCCGAGAAGATCCTGGCGCAGACCGGGCGAGCTAACGACGTGGCCGAAGCGCGCGGCCTGTTTCGCCGGGCGATGGAAGCCGACTTCCGCGCGGCCGTGGAGCGGCTCACGGGGCAGAAGGTGCTTGCATTCCTCAGCGGCCACCACATCGAGCCCGACGTCGCGGCGGCGATCTTCATCCTCGACGGCGACCTCTAAGCAAGGCCACGCTCCGGCGAGTGTCTGCGTTAGGTTGCCCGCACGCAGGCGTGCTCCCTCGGGGTCGCGTCTACGCGCTCTATTGCCCCCGCGTCGGCTCGTCGCAAACAGCCCTTGTGGCCCGATGGCTGACCGCACGCGCCGCTCTCACCCAGGATCCGCTCGCTCCGAGAGAGCGGAACGCGCCTGATAGCTGATGCCCACATCAGGCAACCTCAAAGGCGGGGAGCTGAACGCGGCGGTCACGAGCGCACTCGTCGGGATCCGTCGCGAATACCTCGGCCGCGGACCGATAACCGCGTCGACGTTTCATCACGACAACGTCATCGTGACCATGATGCACGGCGTCCTCACGAACGCAGAGAAGTCGCTCGCCCGAACCGACTGGGCGCACGTCGTCAACAACCTCCAGCAACTCTTCCACGAGACCATGGAAGCCGACTCCCGTGCCGCGGTCGAAGAAATCACCGGCCGCACGGTCGTGGCGTGCATCAGCGGCAACCACATCGACCCCGATGTCGCCGCCAGCGTGTTCATCCTCGACGCACCCCTCTAACGCTCCACCGCACGCGGCCGACACCGCATCCGTTTGGGGCTGCCGATGACCAGACAGGGTCAAACCCATAACCCTCGACCCGAAACACCCGCCGGGCGTCGCGCCGGGTCCGCGTTGTCGCATCGCGCGAATAGGGGCACTCTCCGACCGTCCGATCAGACGGCTGCATCGGGCTAGTTCCAGCAGTCCTCGGCGACCAGCTCGGAGTCGCCAAGACTGCTCCTCTGGATTGGGACGGGCAGCCTCACGACTACGATCCGGGCCGAGCCGCGTCAGTTGTGCACGTCGTCCAATTCGCAACTCTCGCTCACGGCGCGCGAGGTGGCCGCGTTCGGGTGCCGATGCAGAAGTCGAGCAGCGCGACGGCTCACCGGGCACCCGCTGTCGCAGTGCCCGCGCGAGCGGGCATCTGGTCAACGCGACCGTGCGGAGTGCCGCAGATCGTGCAACGCGACAATGCCAACACCGACGAGCCGCGCGCTCGCAATGCCTTGCAAAGAGCCGCGCCGGCTCGGCGGCCGCTTTTGGCTGCTTCTGGGCGATAGGAGCAATAAGCGCGTCCCCCCAAATTTGTTCGCCGAGCATCTCGTCGCGATGTACCCCGAGAACGTCCTTCGGTGGCAGGACGGGAATGCGCGCCTCCCCTGGTCGGATAGGGTGCAGTTACCACACCCGATGTGGCGAGCGCCACAGGAAGAGAAGGCGTCATGTACGTGGCCGTTCGGAGCTATTCGGGGCAGGGTGCCTCGGAGCTGTTCGATGTCCTCGGGCAGAGTGAGGAGGACGTGAAGACCCTCATCAGCAGCGTGCCTGGCTTCGTTAGCTACGCAGCATTTCGCAGCGGCGACGGGGGCATGACTGTGACGATTTGCCAAGACAAGGTCGGGACGGACGAGTCCTCCCGGCGCGCCGCCAAGTGGGTCAGGGAGAACGTCAGCACGACGGGGAGCCCGCCCGTCGTGATCACGGAGGGGAGCACGGTCCTCCTGTTCTGAGGAATTGTTCATCCGGTCGCCTCGGGAGGCCGGGTGCTGCTGAACCCCCGCGGTCGCGGAGCGGACACCGGGTGACGGTGCCCGCTTAGGCTCGTCCGAGCCCGAAGAGCAGGAGCTGTCGGTCGAACAGGATCGGCGTCGCCGGCCACTCAGATCCCGGATGGCGTCTGATCGGCTCGCTGGTCAGGGCCGATCGGCAGCAGTCATCCCGCGCTCATCTAGGCACTAGGGACGACAGCCGCGCTGGCCCAAAGGCCGGATGCGCTACTCGTAGTCGTAGAACCCGCGCCCGGATTTGCGGCCGAGCCTGCCTGAGGCGACCATCCGCTTCAGCAGCGGCGGCGGCGCGTACTCGTGGGCCTTGAACTCCTCGACGAGCGAGTCGGAGATCGCGTACACCACGTCGAGTCCGATGAAGTCGCAGAGCGTGAGCGGCCCCATCGGGTGCCCGCAGCCGAGCTTCATCCCCATGTCGATGTCCTCGCGCGAGGCAAAGCCCTCCGCGTACATCCGCACGGCCGCCATCAGGTAGGGGATGAGCAGCATGTTCACGATGAAGCCTGACCGGTCCTTCGTCTCGATCGGGCGCTTGCCGATCTCCTCGACAAACGCTGTTGCCCGCGTGAGAGTGCTCGTGCTCGTGTCGAGCGCGACGACGATCTCGACCAGCTTCATAACCGGCACGGGAGAGAAGAAGTGCAGTCCGAGCACGCGCTCGGGAAGGTGCACCGCCTGCGCGAGCTCGGCGATTGGGATCGAGGAGGTGTTCGAGGCGATCACGCAGTCATTTCCGGCGGCGCGGTCGATCGCCTGCATCACCTTGAGCTTCAGATCGAGGTTCTCGGGCACGGCCTCGATCACGAGATCCGCGCCGGCGATCGCCTCCAGCTCGGTCGTAAGCTCGATCCGCTCACGCGTGTGGCTGGTCTGCGCCGCGTCGAGCTTGCCGGCCCCGACGGCTCGCGCGAGCGAAGACTCGATCCTGTCCCGTGCCCGCCCGATGCTGACCTCGTCTACGTCCCGTAGCACGACCGGGATGCCGGCGACGGCCACGGACTCGGCGATCCCGGAACCCATCAGGCCCGCGCCCACGACGGCGATGGACTCGATACCGGATGCGTTGCTCACCGCGGGGTAGCCTACTCACTTGGGCGTTCAGTGGCGGTGGATCGAGCCCGACGCCGCGGTGCAAGCGACGAGCGTCATCGACGGCGCTGTTGGAATCGCCCAGAAGCAGCCATAAGCCGCCGTCGAGCCGGCGCGCTGCTGTGCAAGGCTTTGCGAGTGCGCAGCTCGTGGGTGTCGGCAATGTCGGCTTGTACGAGATCCGCGCGGCCCAAGGAAGCCGCGGGCTGACGCCGCCGACGTGATCGCAAGCGTTCCAACTCAGAACCACCGGTCGCGCGTGGACAGACTTCTGGAATTCTCACGCGGATGCAGGAGTCTGACGGCTACGGGCGCCGATTATGCTCAGCGCATTGCTCGGCCGCTTGGTGACTTGTTGCGTGTCTGTGCGCGGTGGACACGATTTGGTTTGTGACCCGGCGTAGCGGATCGGATGGCGGACGCGTTTGCAAGCGGGGGGCCGGGGGAGCGCGGCGACGGTCGCTTTGTCGCGCTGACGGAGGAGCTCGGCACCCAGCTGCGGCGGATGCGGGGCGCCGGGCCGAAGATTGCGCAGTTACTCTCGATGATCCAGCTCCAGAGGCCCTCAGGTGAGGCGCAGGCGCGTCCGCTCGGCACGCTGATTGAAGACCTAGAGCCGCTTCCGTTCCGCGCGGTGCGAGGAGTGATCGAGCAGGATCTCGACACGCGCGTGCAGGATGTATTCGCCGCCTTCGAGGAGGAGCCATTCGCGATCGCTTCCCTCGGTCAGGTCCACCGCGCGCACACCCGTGACGGCGAGCACGTCGCGGTGAAGGTTCAGCACGCCGACATCGGCAACGCGATCGACGGCGACCTGCGAACGATCGGGCTCGTCAGCCCGATCGTCACGCGTCTTGCGCCGGGTTGCGACGCCGCGGCGCTGCTGGGTGAGGTGCGGGAGCGGATCGCCGATGAGCTCGACTACGAGGTCGAGGCGCAGCAGCAGCGCCGCCTCGCGCGGCTGTTCCGGGGCCATCCTCACGTTCGTGTGCCACGCGTGCACACGGATCTCTCGTCCCGACGCGTGCTCGTCACCGAGTACGTGGACGGGCTGCGGTCTGAGGAGATCGCGCAACTCGACGAGGCGCAGCGCGACCACATTGGCGAGATCGTGTTCCGCTTCTTCTTCGGTCTCCTCTGGCGCGAACGCATCGTCGCCGGCGACCCGCACCCCGACAACTGCCTGCTGTGCCCGGACGGGCGCGTCTGCTTGCTCGACTTCGCGCTCCTTCGCGGGCTCGAACGCGAGTATCTCGACGGCGAGCGAGCGGTCATGCGGGCGGTCATCGACGCCGATCCGGACGCGGTCCATGCCGCGCTTGAGCACCTCGGGTATTTCGGCAAGACCCAGTCGTCCGATCCCGCGGCGCTGCTCGAGTACCTCGCGACGGCGGGCGAGTGGCTGCTGGCCAGGGGGTTCCGCAGGATCGACCCCGGTTATGTCGGTCGCACGCTTGAGTTGGGTTATCCGCCGCGCTCCCCGTGGATTTCGGTGCTGCGGCACCTGACGCTTCCTCCGCGAACGCTGCTGCTGCGACGCATGGAGGTGCAAATGCTCTCCCTCCTGGCGGACTTGCGCGCGGGCGGCGACTGGCCGGTGATCGCCGCGGAACACTGGGCAGACCAGCCGCCGTCAACGCCGCTGGGCCGGGAGGACGCCGCGTTCTTCGACCGGCGCGGCAGCTAGCAGCGCTTGTCGAAACGATTACACCTCGACCCAGACCGACTCGCCGTCGCATCTTCGATCAAGCCTCAGGGCTGAGGATCGATTGCACTTCGGACGACGACGAGCAGCGCTCTCCGCCGATAGCTCCTTCGCAAGGGAACAGGAGCGGCCCGCGGCCGCGCCTCGCTCCTGAGTTTGACAATCTCAGCATTCCGCATGGTCGCGTTGACCAGATGCTCGCTCGCGCAGGCATTGCGAGAGCGGGCGTCGGGTGAGCCGTCGCGCTGCCCGACTTCTGCATCGGCACGAACGCGGCCACCTCGCGCGCCGTGACCGAGAGTTGCGAAATGGACGAAAGGGATCAGTACGCGTGTCGGTGGCTCCGGCGCTGTCGCTCAGCCGCGGGATTGCACAAGAGTTCACGACGCTCCGCGGCAGTGATGCTCCGCCCGAAACCCAGCAGCGTCGAAGACGGCGGGCGCGAGACGCTCGCTTCCCGAGCCGAAGCAACAGTCGCCTACGACCCGGGGTCGCCGACGCGACGTGGAGCACCTGCACATGCAGTGGGACGGGCTTGCTTGCCGCAACGTCGCAGTCCAGCAAATTCGCTCCGCTGGTGCTTTCGCCCAATTCCGAGCGTAGCGGTGGCTGCCGAGGAGCCGGTTGCCCCGGGCTACGCACGGCGGACGCTGCCTATGTAAACGGGCGATCTGCGCACCGTTTCGTGAGCCCTGCTCTCGGCGAGAAGCGCGTTCCGGGGGTGGATCGCGCACGGCTGCTTTCGCCCTCCCGCCGTCTTCGGGCGCGCGATCGGATTGGACACTATGGAGGACCGGCTCTTTCGGAGTCGAAGGTAGTCGGCACCCCCGCGTAGCGGGGTTGGTGTTCGCGTCGAAGGTTCGAGCTTCGACGCGGGCCACATCTACGAGGAGGTACCGACATGCCTGACGGTATCCGTTGGGTCGGTCTGGACGTGCACGCGCGCGAGTCGACGGTCGCGATCTTCGACCAGGCCACGGGCGAGGTGCAAACCCGGCGGGTGGTGGGTCGCCCGTACGAGCTGCTCCCGCTCTTGCGGGAGGTCCTGCGGCCGGCCAGGATGGTGTATGAGGCGGGCCCGACCGGCTACGGGTTGGCGCGCCGCGGTCTGGCGGAGGGGATCGAGCTCGGGGTGTGCGCGCCGGGCAAGACCGAGCGTCCGCCGGCGGACAGGGTCAAGACCGATAAGCGTGACGCGATCCGCCTGGCGAGGTTGCTGGCGGCCGGGGAGTTGACGCTGGTCACGATCCCGTCGGTGGAGCGTGAGCAGCTGCGTGATCTGGTGCGCTGCCGGGAGGACATCCGCCTGGATCTGATGCGCGCGCGGAACCGGATCGGAAAGTTCCTGTTACGCCGCGAGATCTACTGGGAGGGGCCCGGTGAGACGTGGTCGCGCAAGCACCGCTCTTGGGTTGACCTCGGTCCGGTTTGCCGACCACGCGTCGCGAGCGACGCTGGCTGACTACCTGCACGCCCACGACGTGCTGATCGCTCGCCGCGACCAGGTCGAGGCCGACCTGGCCGCGCTCGCGCTCACCGTCCCGTGCGCGCACACCGTCGCCCGGTTGCGCTGCCTGCGCGGGATCGACACGCTGACTGCGCTCGGGCTGTGCTCAGAGATCGGCGAGTGGGAGCGGTTCGATCATCCCGACCAGCTCGCCTCCTACCTCGGGATCGTCCCCTCAGAGCACACCACCGGTCAGCAGCGACGACTCGGGGCGATCACCAAAGCCGGCTCCACCCACGCCCGCCGGCTGCTGGTCGAGGCCGGCTACCACTACCGCCGCGGGCCCGTGGTCGGTGAAGCGCTCGAGCGCCGCCAGCGCGGGCAGTCACCCGAGATCATCCACATCTCCTGGCGCGCCCAGCGCCGGCTCAACGCCCGCTGGCGCCAGCTCAAAGACGCCCGCCGCAAACCCGGCGGGATCGTCGCCGTCGCGATCGCCCGCGAACTCGCCGGCTACTGCTGGGAGATCGCCACCTGGACCCCTCATCCCGACCGGATACCGCCGACATCCCTGCCGGCGGGCGACCCCCTCACGCACACAGCCCCGCTCCCGCACAAGCACGCACCAACCACCCGCAGGAGACTCACCAACTCACGCTAACCCCCTTCGACACCCCCGATGCGGCTAGCGAGGCGGCCCGAGCAACCCCGGCTCGCGCACACCAACTCCGCGATCCGTCGCCTGAGCAGGCCCCAGGGCCGCGCTCGACTTTAGACAGCGGACGTGCGACGAACAAAGGTCTTGGGGTACCCAGCCCCCGAATATGAGCATGACCAAACGTCACGAACCCGCGGACGCCCGGACCGCCCCGCCAGCCGCAACCACACCCCCCCCGCACCCCAACCAACACACGGCCAACAACCCCTACCCCTTGACAACCGCTCCTCCATATGGGCGACCAAGCGTTCGCACCGGCGCGGTCGAGCGGCGACGGTCGGCCTTGGCAACGATTGGCTGGGTGGGCGTCGCCGGCGGCACAGAAAGCTGAGCTCGTCCTTCGCGCTTGACGATCCTGGCCTTTGGCTCGCGTTCGGTTGTGCCGCGCCCGGCCCTAGAGGCCGATGTTGCATTATGGAGGCGGCGATGAGCGGTGACATGCCTGTCCTCCGACTCCCCGGGCTTCAGAGATCCGATGCGCATGAGTTGGCCGATGAGGTTGGTCCAGAGGCAGTCATCCTGCCTGACGAGGCGCCCCCCATCGGCGGGTACGGCGACCTCGGAACGAGGACGGTGGCGGTCACCGTCACCACTCGAACGGTGCGCGCGGTCGCGAGGCATCTCGCGGCTCGGCAGCAATCCCGCGCTGAGAAGGTCAGCGTGCTCGTCCAGATCGACAATGCCGACGGGACTCGCCATAAGCAGACGTTGATCTACGAGGTCGCACCGGGACAGGGGACTGTCCAGGCCGCGGAGACCGCGTTGCGTGCGCTGCCCGGGATCACCGAGGCTCTCGATCGGAGTCTGTGGTAGGGGCTTGGCTCCGCCGGTCTGATCGTGGGGGCCATCACGACAGCGTCCCAGGGTTCCCACATGACTGGCCGTGTTCTCGCTTGACCAGCGTCGACACCCGCCAGTTGCGCGGACGTCAGCTCACCGCCCCGGCGGTGCAACACGACATCGACGACCGGACATGTTGCCTTGGCGATACCCACGCCCGGAATCCGCTCAACCGGCCATCTTCGTAGCAATCGCTTTCACGATCCGGGCGTTCCGCAACCCGACGAGTCGTTCGGCGACCAAACGCATCCTCGGCCGCCCGTCGTGCTAGCGGCGAACTCGCCGGACTGCTAATGCCCCCGCTACTGCTCTGCCAAGAACGCAGGCATGGGGCTCGAGCCAATCCTGACTTCCGGAGCGGACGAAAGGCAGCGCTGGCGGCGGCCTGCCGCGGCCGCCGCGAGACGCCTCGTTTTCCGTCCATCTGAGGAGCCAGGTCGGCGCCCACGCCTGCTGCCGCTTGCCCGAGGCAGAGCAGTCGGCCGCGACGTGTCCTTGGCGAATGTGAGGTGCACGGCGATGCGCGGGGCGGGACTCGCTTTCATTCCCGCATCTGTATCACTAGCCTGGTGCCGTGGCTGGATGTGGTCCGGCAGCGGTCGCGCTGAGCAGCAGCCAGGGCCTCGACATCGTGGCTCGTTTGCGATGCAGGCGGCTGCCACGCTCGTCGAGACAGGCTTCCGATCTCGCGGCTCGGCTCTTGCCGGTGCGTTCGTCGGGCCAACCCCGAGCAGGGTGCCCTCCAACTCAGGTGAAGTGGCGCTGGTTCCATTGGGCAGCCAGCTCGGCGCGCGAGTGCAGGTCCACCTTCCGGTAGATCCGGGTGAGGTTGGCTTCCACGGTGCGGACGGTTATGAACAGCCTCTCGGCGACCTCGCGGTTTGTGCGCCCGACCGCGACCAGCTCGGCGACTTGGCGTTCCGTCGACGTGAGGTCTGCGCCGGCGACTCTGCGCCCCGCGACGCGCGCTGCCTCGTCGGCCACGCGATGGGCCCAGAGGGGCTGCCCGACGGACTCGAAGATGGCGGATGCCTGGTCAAGAGCCGCGCGGGCGTCACGGCGGCGCCCGGCGCGCCGCAGCGTTGAGCCGTAAGCGAGCAGCGTCCGCGCTCGCTCATGCGGCACCGGGAGCCGATCGTGATGAGCGAGTGCCCGTTCGAGGATTGTCAGCGCGGTGCTTAGATCCCCTCGCGCGGCCGCGAGCAGCCCGCTTGCGCGGGCGCCGGTAGCAAGGAGCCGAGGGCGATCGAGTCTGCGGCCGAGTTGTTCCCAGTCGCTGTTGATGGCGCTGGCTTCGTCGAGGCGTCCGGCGGCGATTAACGCGTCGACCAGATCGGACGTGAAGGGGGCCACTCCGGGTTCGTTGAAGCCGAGCGCGCGGGACTCGCCCGGGAGCGAGTGCAGGTGCTCGACTGCCGCCTTTGCGTCACCGAGTGCGAGCGCGAGCGATCCGAGCACCGATTGGTTGTGGATCGGGAAGCTCCGGTCCGAGAGGACCCGTCCGACTTGCAGCCCGAGCTGTGCCAGGCTCGTAGCGAGCTCCACGTCACCGTCGAGGGCCGCCACGTGCGCTCGCACGGAGAGCACCGCGCCGAGCGTCTGCGTGGGTTCGCCTTCGTCTTCGATCGACAGCGCGTCCTGGTCGTATGTGCGGGCGCGGTCCAGATTTCCCGAGCGGATCTCGAGTTGTGCGAGATGCATGGCGATGGTGCTCGCGGAGGCTTCCCGGCCCGCGAGTGTCACCTTTGCGTGTTGTCGGGTGAGGAGCTCGCGGGCCTCGTCTAATTCGTCGCGGCACAGCAGCACGATCCCGAGCTGTGTGCCCGCCTCGAAGTAAGCATCGGGCGCCGCGGTCCCGTGCTGCTGTTCGAGTGCCCATGCCTGGCGGAGGGGATCGAGCGAGGCTGTCGGATCGGTCAACGCGTTGAACGCGCCGAGCATCGCGAGCGCCCAAGCTCGCAGGTGCGGAGCACCGCGATCGCGAAGCAGCTCGACCGCCGTACGGGCGCAGTCATGAGCTCTCTGCGCGTCGAATGTCTGCACGGTGTTGGTGAACAGCAGCAGGCAACCGGCCCGTGCTTCTTCGGATCTGCACATGGCGATTGCTTGTTCGCACATGGCGATCGCCTCGTCGACTGGCACTTTGCCGCTCCAGGCCATCGTCGTAAGCACGCGGGCACGTAGGTCTCCGGGGCGAAGCTCTTCGAGAAGCTCCCGGCCGCGCTCTAGGGCGCGCATTCCCTCGCCCGCCGCGAACAGCTGCCGGACGGCTTCCAGACGGCGTCCGAGGCTGGTTTCAGGCTGGGCGGCGGGCGCAAGCCGGGCGGCCTCCTCAAACAGGTCGGCAGCAATCGTCGGTGCGCCACGCGATGCCGCTGCCCACGCACCCCGCTCGACCTTGTGGGCGGTGTCGGCACTGGCGCGGACGGTCGCCGCCGCGAGGTGGCGTGCCCTCTCCACGGGGTCGAGCGCCTTGGCCGCGAGCTGGCGGTGTACAGCGCGTCGGTGTGCCGGCGCCAGGCAGTGGTAGGCGCTCGCAGCGAGAAGTGGATGCGTGAATCGAAGCTCCGCTCCGTCCTCGTGGAGCACTCCGGCGGCAAATGCGGAATCGAGAACTGACTCGTCGCCGAGCAGCTCCGCAATCAGCTCGGTGCGAGGATGAGCGAGCGCGGCTAACGTACCGAGCGCGGCGCGTGTCCGGTCCGACAGCGGTGTCAGTCGCTGTCCGGCGAGGCCGTGCACGTCCGTGGGGGCGGTCGCCGGGGATCGCGACCGGCCATGCTCAGTGTCAGCGAGCTCGAGCGCGTAGTACGGATTTCCGCCGCTTAGCTCAGTCAGGCGGCGCGCCGCGGGCATTGACAGCACGCGTGCAAATCGCTCGGAGACCAGTCCTCGGATCGACTCGGCATCGAGGCCAGCGAGCCTGATGCGCGTCACCAGCTCGCGCCTGAGCCCAAGCCGGGCGTGGTCCCGCTCGTCCCGGGATGCGGCGAGCACAAGCACTTGCTCGGCCCGCAGCCGGCTCAACGCGATGGCGAGCACTCGAGACGTCGCTTCATCGAGCCACTGCCAGTCGTCAATTGCGATGAGCACCGGTTCGGGCTCGGCGAGCCTCCGCAGAACCGACAACGTCGCGCTCGCGACCGCGCGAGCCTCCGGGCCCCTACCACCCGGCTCGGTCCGCACCAACGCGACCTCTAGAGCCGCGCGTTGCGGCGCGGGGAGACCATGGAGCAGGTCGTCGATGACATCGCCGAGCAGCGCCTCCAGTCCGGCATACGCCAGTTCAGCCTCGGCCTGCACCGGTCGCGCGTCCAGGACTCGCATGGCGAGCAGCTGCGCGCGACCGAGGCCGGCGCGCCACAACGTCGTCTTGCCGATTCCGGGCTCGCCTTCGATCGTCAGTGCACCCGGGCCGCCCCGACGCGCGACGAATCGCTCGACCGCCTCCAGCTCCTCCTGGCGGCCCACCAAAATTGATGGACAATTGATGGACACTCGCCGCCCGGCCTTATGCCCATCAATCCAGAGGACTGGCGGTTAGCAGGTAATTCGTGAAGGTGAGCGATGGGACTCGAACCCACGACCGCCTGGACCACAACCAGGAGCTCTACCAACTGAGCTACGCCCACCGCGGGAACCTGAATCTACCATTGCGCGACCCGCGGACCGGACAACGTGACGATCGGAGCGTGCATCAGATGAGCCTTCCCCCGCCGGCGCCGGATTCGATCGCGCTCGTGACCGGAGCCCCCTCGGGCATCGGCGAGCAGTACGCGCGCCAGCTTTCCGGGCGCGGTTACGGGTGGCGATCGTCGCGCGCCGTGAAGACCCCCTGGCCAGGCTCACGGAGCAGCTCGGCGGTCCGGAACGGGCGGTGGCGATCGCGGCCGATCTCACCGTTCCCGCCGATCGCGACCGGCTGTCGGCGCGGATCGACGAGCTGGGCGCCCGGGTCGAGGTGCTCGTCAACAACGCCGGGTACGGCATCTACGCGCCGTTCGTGGAGTCCGGGCGCGACCGCGAGCTCGAGCAGATGCACCTGCTCGTCGAGGCCCCGGTCGATCTGATGGCTCGCTACCTGCCCGGGATGGTCGAGCGCCGCCGCGGCGCGATCATCAACATGTCCTCGTCGGCGGGCTTCCAGCCCCTCCCCTACAACGCCGGCCACGCGGCGGCCAAGGGATACCTGCTGCTGCTCTCCGAAGCCGTCCACGCCGAGGTCAAGGAGTACGGCGTGACGGTCACCGTGGTGTGCCCCGGTCCGGTTCCCAGCGGGTTCCAGCAGGCGAGCGACGCCGGCTACTTCGCCGACCGATTGCCGAAGATGACGTTCGTGTCGGCCGAGCGCGTAGCGCGAGACGCGCTCGCGGCGGCCGACAGGGGTCGGATCTCGGTGATCCCGGGCGGCCCCCATGTCAGGGCGGCGCTCGCGCCCAACCGCAAGCTCCCCCGGTGGCTCGTCCTGCCCATCAGCAAGCGCATGATGGCGAGGCCATGAAGCCGCGCGAACTGTGAGGATCACGGCATGGATACATCAACGATCGATCAGGCCTATCAGCAACTTCAGCAGCAGTACCCGCACTACCAGCAGCAGTACGCGGAGCAGCCCCAGCAGATGGGCGGCGGCATGTTCGGCGGCGGCGGTGGCGGCGGGATGCTCGGCGGCTCCCTCAACAGCGGCTTCGGCCGGGCGGTTGAGGTCGGCGCCGGCATCGGGCTCGGCGAGGACCTGATCAACAGCATCTTCTAGCCCCGTACTGTTCGGGGGACCTGGCCCCCGTAGCTCAGCTGGATAGAGCGACGGCCTTCTAAGCCGTGGGTCGCAGGTTCGAATCCTGCCGGGGGCGTCTGTATCGCGTAGGTGTCACATCGTCGCCGAGCGACTCAGACAGCTTCGTAGAAGCTCGCCATTTGCAGCGTTTTCCGCGCTCAGCCGACGTCGACACTGGCCTCGATCGTCGATGAGCGCATGAGAAGCGTTTTCCCGCGTTCTGAGACACTTCCGAGACACTGGCAGGGGCGAGTGTCTCAGCGCCGTTAGAAGCCCGCAGGTGGGCTCTCAAGGCGTCTAACGTGACGCGCACGCCGATCTCTAGTCCCGGCGTCGGCCCCGGGGGTGTGAAGACCCGCCGGGGCACCTTTTTGGGTTAGGCTCGATCACCTGATGAGTCCCAGTCCCCGAGGGCGAGCGCAGGAGGACCGCAACTAGAAACGGCCCCGCGCGGTGCCAGCCGCCGAGGCCACGACCCACGAGGGGGACTCGTGAGCGATCAAGACCCTACCCCGCCCAGCTTCGAGGATCGGGCGGTAACGCACGACGAGGCGCTGCTGTGGCTCAACGACCACATCGGGCGACCGGCGTCGGTCTTTGTCGAGATCGACATCGGCGACTACTCGGCAGATCTGCTGTCGTGCGAGAACGGCGTGCTGCGGCACTGGCGCAGCGACAAGATGGACGCTCGCCCCTGGCGCGGGCACACTCGCGAGGACATCGCCGGGCTCTACTACCTGACCAGCCCGAGCGGCGACGAGAACGTCGCCATCGACCTGACCGACGCCGACTGCGAGATGTCGACCCGCACGCACAGCGTGTCCGAGGAGATGCAGGAGCGCGCCAAGGATGTCGGGCTCGGCCGAGCTGCGACCGAGGAGTTGAAGCTCCATCTCGGCGAGAACGTCGAGATGCGCATCTTGGCGTGGGACGAGCAGCGCTGATCGTGATCAGGCTGTTTGGACCGCACGCCGAACGGGTGGCGCGCCCGCCTCCGGCTTGGCCTCCTCGATCGACATGCCGACATACGAGCCGTCCCCTCGGGCGATGTAGTCGGCCCTGGTGATCCACGCCTTCCCTGCGACGTCGACGTAGGTGAGCGCCAGACCAAAGTTCGGCAGCGTGGTCAAGCCGGGGATGTAGACCATCACCGTCGTCATCTCCTGCACCCCAAGGCCAAGGAGCGGGGAGTCGAACCATCCCATCTTCCCCTCGGCCTCTGCAGGGTTGGTCTGCTTGTCGAGAGAGTTGCCCTGCTTGTCGCGAGGGGTGCCCTGCTCGTCGAGCTGCACGATCCAGACAGTGATATTGAGCGCTGGCCCCATGCCGATGTTCTTGATCGGCAGGACGATACGGTTGTTCTCCCGATATCGCGGCATATCGCGGAGCCCAGATGGCTCGCTCACATCGCCAAGGACCGGGATCAGGACCGGGCGGTGAGCTTCTCGACCTCTCGCCGGGACAGGTCGATCTCGTCCTGCGACCGTCGCAGGGTCCAGACGGCCACGACAACCGCCGCGAGGGTCAGCACCGCCAGCAGGAACGTCGCGAGGGCGGTCGGGTCGACGTTGTCGCTCAGCTCAAGCGCAAAGATCACGCGCCGAGGCTACGAGGCGCATCGGCGGCAGCTCGCAGGATGTACGGCCCCGGCCATCCCTAGGCGCGACCCGCGTCGCGATCGTCTGCGTCGCCGCTTACGCGAACGCGTTTTTGCGCGTTTTTCGCCGCCGCGTAGACGCAGGCGGGAAACTCCTCGGTGATGCTGTCGTGATCAGCACCTTCGCGTCCCCGCCGAGCTGGCCGAGGTGCTTGACGCGTGGGCTGCCGCGCAGCGCGTGACTCGTGGCGCGCTCCTTCGAGCGCTCGCTCGAGGACGTCGTCGACTCGGGCGAGCCACCGTCGCCGTCGCCGTCGACCGCCGAGCTGCTCGCCGAGCTTCGCGCTGCCGAGGACGAGCGCTTGCGCGAGCTGACGCGCAGATGAATGAATGAATTCGCGTGCGAATTCATCTCGCCCGGGATGAATTTCGAGCAAGCCTCGCGAACGCGAAGAGCTGCGCACGCTTGCCGATCGCCGTCGATGCGACACTGGCGGCGCGGCACGTCGCTGCGAGTCGACCTGCGACGCGCCCAAGCGTGGATCTACCGTCGCAGCCGCGCCCTGGCGGCTCACGTGTGACGCACGCCAGACGACGTCTCGGCTGCGGCCGGGGCGTCGTCGTCTGCGGGATACTTCGCTCATGGAAGAGCGGCGTCTTGAGTTCGTCGGGGTCGATCGCGCGACCGGCGAGACGATCGTCACGCCGATCAGCACAGCATCGGCCGACACGATCTGGCTCGCCTGGCATCACTTGGACGACCCGTTTGACGTCGACGACGACGACGAGGACGACGATGACAGGACTGACTGACTGAGCGCGACGTCTGAGCACGACGGCAGCGCTCCTGACGTCACGAGAGCACCGAGTGCGACTGACCCGTCGCCCGCGACGGTCCGAGCCCGCAGACGCGGGCACAGAGCGCGAGTCGGAGATCAAGCAGCTGCGAGCAGAGGCGAAGCGGCATCGCCTCGCGAAGAATGCCGCCGAGGCCGAGCGCGACACGCTGCGAGGTCGTGTCGACGCGCAGGACCGTCGTGAGGTCGAGCGCATCGCCGCCGACAAGCTCGCGAACCCCGCCGACCTGTGGTTGACGTCGCAGCTGGCCGATCTGCGCGACGAGGACGGCGAGCTTGATCAGGAGAAGATCGGCGAGCGCCTTGATCAGCTCGCTCAGCGACAAGCCGCATTGGAAGCGAACCGACGCACCGCCGCCGAACTTCAGCTCGGGCGTCAGACAGCCGATCCAGAAGCCGAAGACGATCGGCGAAGCGTTCAAGAACGCGCTCACCAGCCGGTAGGCTTGCCCCCGAGCGCCTCGGTAGATCCGTAGCGCTCGACCCGGTATAGGAGCACCCGTTTCGCGCCTGACGCGCGCATCGCATCTCGGTCATGACGACCGCGCGGTGACCCCGTCACTACGCAACGTAGGAGGGCGCGATGGCTACGGCATCGCCTGGACTCTCAACAACATGGGGGGCCGAGCACGTGGTCGGACACGCTGATCGAAAGCTTGATCCTCCAAAGCGCGCTGCTGCGTGCCGGTGCCACGCGCATCGTCACCGACAGCCGGGTCGTGCACGCACCGCGACTCGTCGTACACCCGACCGCAGCGTGGGTCGCTGAGCTAAGCGAGCTGCCCAGCGACTCGGGCGAAGCCGACACGCTCGTACTGGTGCCGCGCAAGCTGGGCAACGTCATCTCGCTATCCAGCGAGTCGATCTCCGATGCCAGCATCGACGAGCTGACGGCGGTGGGCAACGCGATGGTCAAAGGCGTCGCCGTGCAAGTCGACGCTGCCGCGTTCTCGAGTTCGGCGGCGACAGCGACCACGCCTGCGGGGCTGCTCAGCTACGCGCTGCCGGGGACCGGCGCGGGCGGCGCGGTGAACATCGATGGGATCTTGGACGCGATCTCTGCGATCGAGTCGCACGGAGGCGTTCCTGACACCGTCTGGGCTGCGCCAAGTGACATCGGCGCGATCAGGAAGCTCAAGAGCACGCAGGGCGTCTACCTGCTCGCTCCTGACGGCGCGAGCGTCGAGGGATCGCCCGCTACCCGCGTCGGCGGGTGTCAGTTGCTCCCGACGAACGGGCTCGCAGCGGGACATGCGCTGGTCGCAGAGGCCAGGTACGTGCAGCTCGCGATCAGACGCGACGCCAGTGTCGACTTCAGCGGTGATGCTGCGTTCACGCAGGACGCCGTCGTCGCTCGCGTGACGATGCGTGTCGACTGGTCGATCGGCGACCCGAACGCGTTCTGGCTGATCTCGCCGTGACGTCGTAAATGTTCGCCGACGCACATATGACGACGTACAGAGCGCTCGTCGACCTCGTCGTCGCGGGCAAGGGCGTCAAGGCGGGCGCGACGTTCGAGACAAGCGACGAGCAGGCCGCGCCCGCGATCGCGTTCGGGCTCGCCGAGGCGGTCGCATCACGATCGTCAGGTGACGATCGTGATAGGGACGAGCCCAAGCCGCGAGCGAAGCGCAGCACGCGGAAGGCGAGCTGATGCCAGCCGGGTGGCGGTCGACGATCGTCGAGCACTGGCCCGATGAGTTCGCGTTCGGCGATCGCAAAGCGCCGGGGCAGGTGAGCGTGGTGCAGGTGCTCTCGCCTGACGCGCCCGACCCGACGCCAGGCGCAGCTCGACGCGTTCGCGAGCACGTTCGCGCGGTACGGCGGTGTCGCCAGCGCTCGTGTCGTCGAGCGCTTCTGGTTCGGCTACCCGGTGCTGACGCCCGAGCAGCAGCGCGCAGCAGCCGGGCTGCCGTGAGGAAATTGGGTGCAGCGCCTGCACCCAATTGGGAGAGCGGCGGTGGGGTGCGTGGCAGAAGATCGGAAATTTACGATCTACCCGGCAGAGCCCGACGTCGAGAACGGGCTGCGCCTCGTCGCGCTGCTGTTCGCGAAGATCGTCGAGCTTGAAGAGCGCGTCGAAGCGCTCGAAGAGCGCGAGCGTGTTCGCACCGACGCGATGAGCGGGTAGCCTCTGCCTCGTCGGCGTGTTCCGGCGCGCATTTCTCTGGGTTCTCGGGCGTGGCTTCTGCGGGAGCGACGCCCGAAGCCCTTCTAGGGGCGAGTTCCGTCAGTCGAGCGGCTGATCATCGGCGCAAGAGAGATGACGTACAGGAGCACCGCAGATGAGGCACAGCGCCGGAACGCCTAGCAGTAGCGGCGTTTCAGCCCCTCGCAGCAGCCGCTCGCGCGTGTGCAGCGCTCGACGTCGGGCCGCTTGTGAGCGCGGCAGAGCTGCCCAAGACGTACAACATCTAGTTGCAGAAGAAGCGCTACGTCGACGAGCTGACGCAGCCTTATCGCGCGAGCCGCTCAGCGCTGCTCGCGAGAGGCGGGCGGCGTGAACGCCGACGCCATCCCGATCGAGCTGCGCGAGCGCCCGCAGTGGGTCGTATGGAAGGTCGAGCGGCGCAGCGGCAAGCCGACGAAAGTGCCGTATCGCGTGTTCGACCCGCGCACGAAGGCGGAGGTCGACAACCCACGAACGTGGGGGACGTTCGAGCGAGCGATCGCTGTGCCTTCCGCCGACGTGCAAGGCATCGGCTACGTGTTCTCGGCCGACGACCCGTTCGCGGGCGTCGACCTCGACGCATGCATCGACCGCCAGACCGGCGAGTTGCACCCGGCTGCGGCCGAGATCCTCGGCCAGCTCGACACGTACCAGGAGCGCTCGCCATCGAACACCGGCATGCACGCGATCGTCACCGCGAAGCTGAGAGGCGATCGTCACAAGACAGGCGACACGCCGTGGGGCGGCGCGTTCGAGGTCTACGACCAGGGTCGGTTCTTCACTGTCACCGGCAACGGCGGCGGCGCGATCGTCAACTGTCAGTCGCAACTCGACGCGCTCGTCGCGCGCATGTTCCGCGAGCAGTCGCAGAACGGTGCGCAGCCGCAGGGTGGCGTCAGCGTCGACGCGCAGACGGTCCTCGATCGGCACGAAGACCTCGCCAAGATCGCGGCTCGCAAGGGAGCGAAGCCGAAGGGCGGCACGCCGAGCGACTGGGACTTCATGCTTGGCTGCCGCGCCGCAGAGTACGGCTACGACGACGACGTGCTTGGAGCGCTACTTCGCCATGCTCGCCAGCTCCACGGCGAGGGCAAGGGCGAGCGCGACAACTACATCGAGCGCACGATCGCGGCGGTTCGCAAGCGGGTCGGCCACGTCGGCGCAGACGCGACTCGGGACGCGATGCTGGCCGAGCTGGCGCAGGCGCTCAGACTGCCCGAGGGCCGCAGTGTGGCTCTGACGCGGGTCGCGGGCCACGGCAACAGTGCCGCCGCCTCGATCGTGCTCGACGACGGCTACAACATCGAGTTCGATCGCTTCGAGCACGTCGCACAACCGGCCAAGCTCGCCGACCAGCTCGCCACGACGGTCGGGGTCGCGACCGAGTTCAGCAAGCTGCAGGCCCGACGCGTCGCGGCGCTCGTCGCGTCTCGCGGCGAGTCGCGCCGAAGAGTTGCGCGATCGCGAGGTTTACATCGACGGCGCGATCACGCTCCTACGGCTTGCACAGACGCGGGAGTTCGACTTCAAGGACCAAGCTGAGCGCTGGAACACGTGGGTCGCGCTCGACGCGCTCGACCCCGAGGTGCCGCCCGAAGCGCCCAAGCACGAGTCGAACGCTCAGCGTCGAGCCCGCGAGAGCAGGAGCGCCGAGGCATTCGCGCGTCGGGTGTTGATCCCGGTCGACGCGCAGACGGGCGCGCGGTTCGTGCGCGGTGAGTGGTTCCAGCAGTTCATGCGTTTGAGCCTCGGCCCGAGCGCGACGCCGCACCAGGCGCGCACGACGATCCTGAACGCCGGTTGGAAGGTGCGCGGTCGAGACGGCCGCATCAAGGCGACGAGCCCCGTGGACGGCCGCGAGCTGATCCCCACCTTCTATCTCGTGGCGGCAGGCTGGGAGGCGCGACAGGGGCCAGGTGAAGCCGGGTGAAGACTCAACGCGCGCGAATCCACAGTAGGGGGGTTGTTCGTCGGTTGCATCGCCTCGCGCGCACGCGTTGTCTCTTCACCCGCCCTCACCCAGACACGCACCAACGGCCGCGAGACGGCCAGAGAGGAGCGACGCATGTTGACGTGGGCTGACCTCACCGACGACGAGTTGGCCGAGTGCCCGGCCAGCGTTCGAGACACGATCGCCCGGCTGAACGCGCGGGTCCATGCGACTTGCGCGGCTCTGCGCATGGTGTCGCCGGGGCTTACGTTCGAGCAAGCGTGCACCGAGGCATGTACCTCGATGGACCGCTGGGAGCACGGGCTCGCCGAGGACGAGATGCGCGAACTCTTGCTCAGCCTCGCGATCTTCGAGGTGCTGCGCGAGCACAACCGATGACCGAGGCGATGACGATGTCGACGCCCGACCCGCGTGTCGGGCCGCGTAACCCCATATCGTCGGGCGCTCGGTTTGGGCGTCTCGAAGTTCTGGGCTACGAGCGCAGCGACGGGAAGAACGCCTGGTATCGCTGTCGATGCGACTGCGGCGACGTCGTGAGCGTGCGCAGCGGCGAGCTGCGAGGCGGGAACACCCGGTCGTGTGGCTGCTTGCGTCGCGAGACGCCCCGGCGCTCGCCCGTGGTTTATCCCGGCGAGCGTTATGGATGGCTCGTCGTGGTCGCCTACTCGCACACTGGCCCGCGCGGGCCGAGAGGGTCGTCTCGAAAGCGGTTCTATCGCTGCAAGTGCGACTGCGGCACCGAGCTGGTCGTCGCTGGTCACATGCTGCGTCGCAAGCGGAAGCCGACGCGCTCGTGCGGCTGCATGACGAGTTGGCTTAGAGGCGTGAGCCATCGTCGCCACGGCGCGACCGGGTCGCCGACCTGGATCTCGTGGATGTCGATGCGGAGCCGCTGCGGCTATACGGGCGACAAGTGCTGGGATCTGTACGGCGGTCGAGGTATTCGTGTCTGCGACCGCTGGCAGGACAGCTTCGAGGCGTTTCTCGCTGACATGGGCGAGCGCCCCGAGGGGACGACGCTCGACCGCATCGACGTCGACGGCGACTACGAGCCGAGCAACTGCCGGTGGGCGACGCCGAGCGAGCAGGCTCGCAACCGTCGGCGTCGTGCGGTGGTGGCGTTAGGGGAGGCGAGCTGACGTCGTGACTGCCGAGCGCTGGATCACCAACCGCGAGTTGGCCGCGCTGATGGGCGTGTCGCTCTCGACGATCAAGCGCTGGACCGCCGAGGGGATGCCGTCGGAGACGTGGGGAATGGCACGCACGCGGCGTTATCTCGTGAGCGCGTGCGTCGAGTGGGCGCGCGCTCGTGTCGATAGAGTCGACAGCACAACGCGACGCTTCACCGTCGCAGAACGAAAGGACTAGAGATGGCCGCGAAGCTCTCAAACGGCAACTACCGTGGCCGCGTGCGCGACCCGCGCAGCGGCAAGCAGATCGCACCGCACACCGTCATCGGTGGACCGCGCAGTTACCGCACGCAAGCCGAGCGCGACGACGCGCAGCGCAAGGCGCGAGCTGTGCTGCTCGAACCGAACGCGCACCTGACCGTGCGCGAATGGTGGGAGCAGTGGACGACGTCTGACGCCTACGGCGCAGCTCGTGGCCGCTCGCCCGAGACGATCGCGCACAACCGCGAGCGCACACGCGCGTTCGTCGACGTCTACGGCGAGCGTCTGATGCGCACGATCGACCGCAACGTCGCCCACGACTGGATCGCCGACATGCGACGACTGTGGACCGTGCCCGCCGTTCGCGCGATGTTCAACGACGCCGAGCGCGCCGGGAAGATCACCCACCCGCCGTTCAACAAGCTCGGGCTCGCGAAGCGCACGCGCGTCAACCGCCAGCTGCCTTCGCGCGCCGACATCGACCGTCTGCTGTCGCTCGCCGACGAGCTGACCCCGCCGAGCTTCGCCGCCTACCTGTTCACGACCGCGTGGCAGGGCATTCGACCCGGCGAGTCAGACGCGCTGCGCTGGGATCGACTCGACTTCGACGCCGGGGCGATGATGATCGACCAGCAGTGGTCAGCCAAGGGCGCGCGGTTCAAAGAGCCGAAGCACGGCTCGACGCGCAAGCTGCCGATGGTGCCCGCCGTGCGAGATCGCCTCGCCGATCTGCCGCGCGAGTCAGAGTTCGTGTTCACGACGCTGCTCGGGCATCACTACACGCCCGTCGACCCGCTCGCATCACTGGAACCGCGTTCGCTGCGGCCTCGGCCTCGGCAACGTCGAGCTGTACCTCGCGACTCGACACTTCTTCGTGACCTACGCGATCGAGCAGCTCGGCCTCTCGTCGACGACGTCGGCTGGTACTGCGGCCATCGCGGCGCAGGCGGTCGCATCGTGCGCGATCACTACCTGCACCCAGACGACGACGCCCGTCGCGAGCGCATCGCCTCGAAGCTCGCGCTGATCGAGCACCCGACCGGCCAGCGCCAGCTCGAAGGCGAGCACCGAGCGCGTCGACTGCACAGCGTCTCGAGTCACCTCAGCGCGAGACACTGAGACACTTTTGAGACACTGGACCCGCTATTTGCAGCACTTCTTAGCTATCGGGGGCGCTGTCGAGAGACCCTCGGTGCTGGTCTTCCTACGCTGCGGCGCGTGCCACACCGAGACGTTGCCGCGCGGCCGCGCGATCGACGCCCAGCGCGGCGATCAGCTCGGCGGCGGGATCTGGCGGCTCGAGCTCGAGGGCGGTTAGGAGCACCTGTTGCGGGCCGTTGTGGTGACCGCGGCGTATCTCTTTGTACGATTTTTCGAGCGCTTTCTTGGCTGCGGGTGTCATTGGCAAACGGTCCCGCAAGACGGCTTTGAGCGTCGGCCTCGACGAACGTTTGATCGGCTCGTCGATCGGTATCGGTGGTGCGTTGAACGCAGCGCCGATGCCAACGGCGGCGAGCGCATCGTGATCCATCGCGTCGAGCGCGTCGCGGGCTGTCTGTAGGTCGCATCCGAGGGCCTGCGCCAGGACTGGTTCCCCGAGCAGCGCGAGTATCAGGTGCTCGGTGCCGACCTTGCGGTCACCGCGGCGCCGTGCTTCCTCGCGAGCGTCGATGTACGTGCTCCAGGGGTGATACGCGTCGGCTGGCTTCGAACGCTTGGTCATGGGAGTCGCTTTCCGTATTTGGCGTGGATTGATTGGCGGGTAACGCCGAGCGCGTCACCGATCTGCTGCCAAGACCACCCCTGCTGGCGGGCGGTCGCGACGTGGTCCGCCTCGACCCGTTCCGCGAGCCGGTGCAGAGCTAGAGCGGCGCGGAGCCCCAGCGACGGGTCGTTGGACGTGATCGCGGAGGCGATGTCTTCGGCGTTCATAACTGTCAGTTTAGATTGACAACAGGCCGTTTGTCAATCCAAACTGACGCTGCGTCGTCTCGGGACGATCGGTGTCCAGTCCCGTGGATCGCGTGTCGCTCTCGCAGGGGCGTGGACTGAACGCGTGCGCCCGCATCAAGTCCGGCGACGCGCCTGGTCGCTCCACAAGCCTCCGATGCACCGGAATTCAGGGGCCATAAGCCCGCACTCGACGAGCTCTGGGGGCCGAATGCATATTCGGGTGCGTATAGCGGCCCTGCGAGCGCACTCGAGCTGAGCGTGCCGTCGAGTGTGGACTTAGGCCGGGCTCCGCGGGGCGCCGGCAGGTCAACCCCGCACCCGCCGCGCCCGCCGCACCCGCCGCACCGCGTGCCGGTCCAGTCGATCAGGAGGGTGCAAGGTGATGCCACAGACCGGATAGCGACCTGACGTGGCGGTGGTCGCGAGCCCGGCAGGCCCGGAGCGGGTCGAAGTGGGCCGGGGTGATGCCGGGTGATGCCGGCGGCGCGCGCGCCGGCGACGTCGGCCGTCAGCGTGTCGCCGACGCGGACGACGTCAGCGGGCGCGATGCGGTCGCCGGCGACGGCGAGGGGCGATGAATGGTCCATCGCCGGAACGGCGCTAGAGCTGGTTGATACGAGCCGTGGGGTTGCTGAGGCCCTCGAGCGCGTCGATGCGATGAGCGACTCGGAGCTTCGGGCGCTTGTGGCTGGCGAGCACCCGATGGTGGCCGACGCGATCATCGCTCGGCGTCACGCAGCCGATCGGGCCGCTAGCTGACCGACCGCCGGGACTGACATCGTGCGGGACGCGTCCCCGCCGTGGTCCAGCGCAGTTGTCGACCATCCAAGCCCGTTCAGCAGTCTCGCCTCGTCGATAACGCCGCATCCCCGGGTCCGGGCAGCCGGTCAACCCGACGCTCACGCCTGACCATCGGAGCGGGCCGATGACCTCATCTGGCACTCGCCATTCGTCTGCCCTTGTCGAAATCGGGGGCGCTGGTCCGTCAGAGCTATGACGGGTCGGCGCCAGGCCGACCCACGTACCTCAAAGGAGGTCTCATGCCCCACCCCGTTGTCCACGTCGAGATCCGCTCAAACGACCCGGACGCGACGAGGAGGTTCTTCGGCGAGTTGTTTGGCTGGACGGTTGCGTCCGAAGGCTCGTTCCCGGGATACACGTTCATCGACACGGGCATGGAAGGTCCGCCGTACACCGCGATCAGTCCCCGTCAGGGCGACGATGACGAGGTGCTCTTCTTCGTGGGCGTCGAAGACGTCGCCACCACGTTGAAGAAGGCCGAAGAGCTCGGCGGCACGGTTATCCAGCCCACTCAGACTGTCCCCGGGACGAGCTTTGGCGTCCTCGCGGACGTCCAGGGGCACAGAGTCGGAGTCGCCTCGTCGGCGTGAATCGCGACGATCGCCCGGGGCCACCTGATGCGGTGGCCCCGGGCCGCGTACGGGTTCCGGCGTCGCGCGCGCTTCGGCTCCTGACTGCCGCGGCGGCGGCAACGCGGCACTCGCCGGCATGGCTCAGCGGTTGTGGTTGACGACCTCGACGTTGTGGCCGTCGGGGTCGAGCACGAAGGCGCCGTAGTAGCCCGGGTGGTAGACGGCGCGCTCGCCGGGAGCGCCGTGGTCCTCGTAGCCCGCGGCGAGCGCGGCGGCGTGGAAGGCCCGCACCGTGGCGTCCGCGTCCGCGGGGAACGCCAGGTGGACGTGCTCGGTGAGCGGGCGCTCGTCGCGCACGAGCGAGAAGGAGAAGTCCGCGCCGGAGAACTGGACGCGATCCGGCGCGTCGTGCGTGAGGCGGAGCCCGGCGTGGGGCGCGATCGTCGTGTAGAAGCGCCGTGACGCCTGCGGGTCGCGGACGCGGAGCCACAGGTGGTCGATCCAGCCATCGGGCACAGAGCGTTCGCGCTCGTAGTGGACCGCCTCGACGCTGTTGCCGTCCGGATCGAGCAGGAAGCCGCCGTAGTAGCTGGGGCCGTAGACCGTGCGCGGCCCGGGGGCGCCGTCCTCCGGGTAACCGGCTTCGATCCCCGCCCGCCAGAAGGCATCGACGGCCGCGCGGTCCGGCGCGCGGAAGCCGACGTGCAGGCCGCGGGTCACAGCGTGCTCGCGGTCCGTCGGCCCGATGTCCCAGTCCTCCCACTCGACCAGCTCGGCGTCCGCATGACTCGGCTCGACGCCGAGCACGGACAAAACTGTGCGGTACAAGCGCTCGGACGCGGCGAGGTCGGACACCGCGATCCCGAAGAGTCACGAGCCGCGCGGAGCACAGCCGGAAGTCGGGATCCTGGTATCGGGGAGACGGCGCGTGGCCGGGCATGCGCATCTGCCGGTCATCCCAGTCACACCAGTTCTGCGCCGCACGCTCGTGTACGGCTGGATCGGGGTCGAACAGCAACCGGTAGTAGGCCGCGCTCAGATCGCCGTCTCGTTCGCTGTCCGGAACGCCGGCCTGAAAGCGCCTCCACTCCGCCGGAAAGAACCGACCCATTCCCCGCGTCGCCCAGTCGACCTCTCGTTGCGTGCCGCCGACGACCGAGAAGAAAACCAGCTCGCTGACGGACCCCGGATGCGTCTGCGCGTAAGCGAGCCCGAGCACCGAACCCCAAGATGCCCCGAGCACGAGCCAGCGATCGATTCCAAGGTGCGTGCGCAGTCTTTCGATGTCCGCGATCAGGTGCTGGGTGGTGTTCGCGCGTAGAGCACCCACCGTCCGTGCCGCGCTCGGCGTGCTCCGCCCGCAGCCGCGCTGATCGAACAGCACGACGCGGTACCTGGCGGGGTCGAACAGCTCGGTCCAGGTTGACCTGGCGCCCGAGCCAGGACCGCCGTGCAGGACGACCGCGGGCTTCCCCTCTGGGTGACCGCAGACCTCCCAATAGATGCTGTGACCGTCTCCGACGTCAAGCCATCCATGCGCATGCGGCGCGGACTGCGGGTAAGTCGGTGACCTCGTCGGCGCTCCATCCATCCGCCCTGAGCATAAGCTCGGCGCCCGGCTTGCGCCGAGGGCGCCGGCGCCGTTATCTTGATCGGCAGGCCCGAGGGACGCTGCGACGGACGGCCCTCGCCACGCTCGGGCTCCTATCGATCCAAGGGCGTCCTCGATCCCGAAGGGAGGCGCACGTGCGCCATAACCCGCATCACTTCGAGGATGACCCCGAGGTCGTCCGCCGGCTGATTCGCGACAACCCATGGGCCATCCTGGTCAGCTGCCACGACGATCAACTCGTGGCCTCCCATTACCCCGTAGTGCTTGACGAGGACTGCGACGACCTGGCCGTGTTCACGCATGTGGGCCGACCGGATGAACGGCTGCACGGCTTTGGGAACCGGGAGATCATGCTCACCGTCCAGGGCATACACGGGTATATCTCTCCGAGCTGGTACGCGCCCGGGGCGACGCGGGCGCCGACTTGGAACTTCACCGCGGCTCACTGCTACGGGGTCCCCCAGATCCTCGACGAACAGGCCAACCTTCACAGCCTCGCGCGGCTGGTGGCGTATTTCGAGCGCCACGTCGAGGAACCGCTGCTGCTGGACCTCGAGTGGGGTGCCCAACTGGCGAAAGGCACGGTCGGCATCCGGCTACCGATCACACGCTTTCAGTGCAAGGTGAAGCTGAGTCAAGATAAGGACGCCGACACTCAGCAGCGGGTGATCCAAGCGCTCCGCGCTCCGGGTGCCTATCGCAACCCTCGCCTCGCCGACGAAATGCAGCGCGCACTCGCCAACGCCTAACGGAGCGACCTCCCCGCCCTGTTCGCCTGACCGGCAAGAATGCCGACATGCTCGGTCGCCTCCGGTGGTGGGTTGCCTCGATTGCCCTGGCGAGCGCGGCTTCGGTCGTCGCCACCGGCACCGCGAGCGCAAGCCAGTGCCTCGTGCCCGGCAGCGATAAGCCGCTGTACGAGCTCTGGCACCCGGACATGCTGGCGGCGATCGGGTACACCGACCACCGGACCGGCGACGTCGCGTTCGCGGTCCGCACGAGCGACGGCCGCTTCTACGGATACCGGCCCGACCACGATGAGTGGTCGGCCAGCGTGGTCAAGGCGATGCTGATGGTCGCCTACGTCGACGAGCCATCCGTCTCCAAGCGCGCCCTGAACGCCCGCGACAAGTCGCTGCTCGGCCCGATGATCACCGAGTCCGACAACGACGACGCCCAGGTGATCTTCGACACCGTCGGTCAGGGAGCGCTCCGGGCACTCGCGAACAGAGTCGGCATGACGCACTTCGCGACCTCGCCGATCTGGGGCGAGACCGAGATCACCGCCCGCGATCAGACGAAGTTCTTCCTGCACATCGACAGTTACATCGTCGCCCGCCACCGCGCGTACGCGATGTCGCTGCTCGCCGGGATCGTGCCCTCGGAGCGGTGGGGCATCGGCGAGGTCGCGCCCAGAGGCTGGAGGCTCTACTTCAAGGGCGGCTGGGGTTACGGCACCGGCCTCCTCGATCACCAGGTGGTCCTGCTCACACGGGGCTGCGTACGCGTGTCCATCGCGGTCCTGACGATGTACGACGGCTCGCACCCATACGGCAAGGACACTCTAAAGGGGATCTTCGAGCGCCTGCTCCGCGGACTCCCGCGAACGAGCCCACTAGACTCGGCGCCCCACACACGGGGCGTAGCGCAGCCTGGTTAGCGCGCAAGCTTTGGGTGCTTGAGGTCCCCGGTTCGAATCCGGGCGCCCCGATCGATCGACCACGGCACAGATCGACTGCCGACGTCCGACCCGAGTCGGTAGCCTCCGGCGCCGGCATGGCCGATGTCGAACCGCTGCGGGCGCTGCACTACAACCTGGACCGAACCGGCGGCCTCCAGGACGTGGTGGCCCCTCCCTATGACGTGATCGACGCCGAGCAGCGGGCGAAGCTCGAAGCCAGGTCGCCCTACAACGTGGTCCGGATCGACCTGCCGGTCGGCAACGACCCGTATGGCAATGCGGCGCGGCTGCTTGCGGCGTGGCGCGACGAGGGAGTGATCGTCCAGGACGAGCGACCCGCGCTCTGGGCGATCGAGCAGGACTACACGGGGCCCGACGGGCAGATCCGTCGGCGTACCGGGTTTCTCGCGCGCGTGCGCGTGGAGGACTATGGGCCGGGACGGATCCGGCCCCACGAGCGGACCCACCCCGGCCCGAAGGAGGACCGGCTGAACCTGACCCGGGCGACCAAAGCCAACCTCTCCCCGATCTTCTCGCTCTACGACGACCCGACCGGAACCGCAACCGGCGTGCTCGCGAACGCAACCACCGCCGAACCCTGGGGCGAGGCGACCGACGAGGACGGCACCGTCAACCGCGTCTGGCGCATCGACGACGCAAAAGCGATCACCGCCATCCACGACGCACTCGCCAACTCCGAGCTGCTCATAGCCGACGGCCACCATCGCTACGAGACCGCACGCGTCTACGCCGAGGAGATCGGCGGCGAGGGTCCGCACCGCTACGTGCTCATGTGCCTGGTCGCGCTCGAGGATCCCGGACTGACGGTGTTCCCGACGCATCGCCTACTCAAGGACCTCAGCCCGGACCAGCACGAGGCGCTCGCGAACGCGATCAGACGGGACTTCGACCTCAAGCGCCTCGAGAGCACCGACGAGCTCGTCCCGGACTACGGCCAGCCCGTGAGCATGGGCTACATCGACGCTCACTTCCGCCGGCCGTGGATGCTCACCCTCAACGACCAGGCGACCGCCGACGCCGCCCTGTCCGATCACGCCGCGCCCTACCGCCGGCTCGACACCGCGGTGCTCGAGGCGCTGATTCTGAAGGGCGCCCTCGGGATGACCGACGAGGACATCGACCACCTCACCGGGCTGGGGTACGCTCGCGACTTCGACGATGCCCTCCGGCTCGTCCAGAACGGCGACTACGACGCGGCGTTCTTCGTCGCGGCCACCCCGATCGAGCAGGTTCGGGCCGTCGCCGCCGCCGGCGAAAGCATGCCCCCGAAGTCGACGTACTTCTTTCCGAAGGTCCCCACGGGGCTGCTTTTCAACCCGCTGTCCGAATAAGTCGAACGGGCCTCAACGGGTAGTAGAAGCAACGCTAGGATGAGACACGTGACTACTTTCGATCAGCGAGGATCACATCGATGAAGGCCACCGCGCGCCGCACTGCACGGACAGCATTCACGCACCGCATCGACGTCCGGCAGCATCGGCTGACGGCCGACGAGCCCTCGGAGCACGGTGGCGACGACGACGGCCCGAGCCCGCAGGAGCTCCTCGCCGCGAGTCTTGCCTCCTGTACCGCGGTCACGATGGAGATGTACGCCAAGCGCAAGGGCTGGGACATCGGACCGGTCGAGGTCCAGTGCGAGTACACCCCGGCCGAGCGCGGCTGCCAGACCACCTTCAAGCTCGTCCTGCGGCTCCCCAAAGACTGCAGCGAGGAGCAGATCGAACGGCTGCGCGTGATCGCCGCCAAGTGCCCGGTCCACCGGACGCTCGACGGCGAGGTCAGCTTCGACGAGCGCATCGAGCTGTTCGAGCCGGCGACCGTCTAGTCGACGACTTCGACCCCGGCGGCGCGTAGCTCGTCTACCGCCCGATCTCCGTCCCCGGGCGACACATCGACTGCGCGGGTGGCGTTCCGGTGGACGACCACGTCGAAGCCCGCGCGACGAGCATCGAGCGCGGTCGCCTTGACGCAGTAGTCGAGCGCGAGTCCGGCCACGTCGACGGTGTCGACGCCCCGCTCGCGCAGCAGCCGCTCGAGCTCGGTGCCCTCGAACGCGGAGTACCCCTCGGCGTCGCGCGACTGGCCCTTGTCGACGACCGCGTCGACCTGCGCCACGTCGATTCCGGAATGGAGCTGAGCCCCGGCGGTGTCGCGTACACAGTGGGCCGGCCACGGGCCGCCGGCCGCCGCGAAGGAGCCATGGTCGGGCGGGTGCCAGTCGCGCGTGGCGACCACGAACGGCGCCTCGGAAGCCAACCGGTTGATCGGTTCGACCACAGCATCGCCCTGGGAGACCGCGAGCGCTCCGCCGGGACAGAAGTCGTTCTGGACGTCAACGACGATCAGCGCCTGCATTACTCGCGAATATAGTCAGCTAATGGCGCGGGGAAACGAGCACCTTGCCGAGGACTTAGGTCGTGTGCTCCTCAGCACCGAAGAGGCGCTGACGCTCGAGGTACGGGGACGCACCGACGCGGCCGTGCTGGTGCCGTTGTACGTCGAACGCGGCCGGCTCCACGCCGTGTTCACCAAGCGCAACGACGACCTGCGCCGTCACCCGGGCGAGATCTCGTTCCCCGGCGGGCGCTACGACGAGGGCGAGCAGGACCTGCGGGCGACGGCGCTCCGCGAGGCCCGCGAGGAGATTGGCCTGCCAGAGGACGCGGTCGAGATCGTCGGCGCGCTCCAGCCGACGCCGACGATCGCCACCGGCTACGCCGTGTATCCGTTCGTCGGGCTGATCGAGCCGGGCCGGACGTGGACGCCGAGCGTCCGCGAGGTCGCCGAGGTACTCGAGCTTCCGCTGTCGGCGCTACTGGCCGGCTACGCCCGCCGGCGCCTCGTCCGGCGCGGCGTCCCGATCCGGACCGACACCTACCTGGTCGGCGACCACCTCATCTGGGGCGCGACGGCCCGGATCCTGGCCGACCTGTTCGACCGGATCGGGCCGTTGCTGGAGAAACGCGGGTCGGCGGGCCAGGTCAGCCCTTCTCGATCGGCACGTTGACGAGGTTCCCCCACTCGGTCCACGACCCGTCGTAGTTCTTGACGTTCTGCTCGCCGAGCAGCTCGTGGAGCACGAACCAGGTGTGCGCCGAGCGCTCCCCGATCCGGCAGTAGGCGATGATCGGCTCGCCCGAGAGCACGCCCTTGCCGCCGTACAGGTCCCGGAGCTCCTCGGCGGACTTGAAAGTCCCGTCCTCCTTGACCGCCTGGGCCCACGGGATCGACTTGGCCCCGGGGATGTGGCCGGCGCGCTGCGCGCCCTCGCTCTCATAGCCCGGCATCGCGATCAGCTCGCCCGAGTACTCCTGCGGTGAGCGGACGTCGACGAGCTCGTGCGAGTCCTTCAGCGCCGCCAGGACCTCGTCGCGCTTGGCGCGGATCGTATCGTCGCCAGGGTCCGCCGTGAATGTCGTCTCGGGGTAGCTCGGAAGGTCAACGGTCGTCGGGCGTCCCTCGGAGATCCACCGCTCGCGCGGCCCGTTCAACAGCTTGACGATGTTGTGCCCGTAGTACTTCAGGTACCAGTAGGTGTACGCCGCGAACCAGTTGTTCCGGTCGCCGTAGAGGATCACCTGGTGATCGCCCGAGATTCCACGGCTGCCGAACAGCGCGCCGAACTCCTCGGGTCCGAGGAAGTCGCGCTTGACCTGGTCCTGGAGGTCGAGCCGCCAGTCGAACCCAATCGCGCCCGGAATGTGCGCCTCGCGGTACAGGGCCGGGTTCTCATCGACCTCGACGATCCTGATCGAGTCGTCGTTCAGGTGTTGCTCGAGCCACTCAGGCTCGACCAGCACGTCGTTCGCGTAGTCAGCCACTGCCGCCTCCTGGGTAATTTCCGATCGACTTTTACTTATTTCTCTTTTTCAGTTTACCGTGGCCCGACGGGGTCGCCATCGAGCGCACTCTGCACGGCTGCCGCGGCCGCAGCCGTCCATGCGCGGTGGTCGACGGGGTCGGCGCGAAGCAGCACGTACGGGATCCGAGCATCCTCGCAGCGGGCACGCACGAGGGCAACGCCGCCGTCGAGGATCTCCGGATCGACCGAGCCGGCCGCCTCGTACACGAGCCCGCGCACGGTGGTGTCGACCACTCGCGTGAGGAGCATGTCGAGGCGGGAGCCGTGGAGCGCCGCGAGTTGGTCGGGCGACCCGACCGCCGAGCCGAGCAGCACACACGCCACGCCCACGTGCTCGAGTGAGCGCGCGAGCGTGGCGACCACATCCGGATCGCCGATCACCGGCTCCGCGCCGGTGGCCTCGATCTCCGCGCACCGTGCCGGGTCGCGCGTCGTGCCCCGCACGGCGTGGCCGGCGTCGATCAGGTCGCGGGCGAGCGAGCGCCCCCGGCATCCACAGCCGATGATCAGGCAGCGCGACAGCGGTGCTCAATCCTCGTGCCGGCGCGGCTGCTCCGAGAGCTCGCGCAGGACCCGCGCCTCGAGCTCGTCGGCGCTGATCTCGGACTCCCCCCGGGCCCGGCGGCGCTCGTTGTGCGCGGCCAGCATCTGGTCGAGATCCTCGGCGTCGAGGGCCTCGCGCCGCTCGTTCAACTCGCGGGCGGACTGGAGCCCGAGCTGCTCGAGCCCCGAGCCGGGGTAATACCGCCCGATGATCCAGAACACGAGTACGAGCGCGGCCAACCCACCTACCACGACAACAGTGAACGGGTCCACGTAAACGAGTCTAAGCGTCGGCTCAATATGAGCGCAACTTCGGCGGGGGCACTGTGTTTTCAGGGGCGTTTCAATCGCCGCCGCCTGGTAGGGAGCCGGGATCCCAGCGGAGGCACACCATAGTCCACGCTGGGAAAGGAGCCTCATGCGCCTTCGCCTTGCCGTGCTCGCGACCCTGGTGACAACGCTCGTGGCAGTCGCCGCGACGGGCGTCGCCAGCGCCGCGCCAGGGCACAATCGCGGTCTCACCATCAACGCCATCCCGAATCCGATCGATGCCGGAGAGGGCGTATTCATCTACGGTCACCTGAACGTCGCCCCGATCGGCGGCCAGACGATCGTGCTGTATCACCACCTCGCGGGCTCCGGCCTCGGGTACTCGAAGATCGGCCAGACGACGACGGACTCGCACGGTTTCTACGAGTTCACTCGCGCCGAAGATGTCGTCATGACGAACCGCAGCTGGTTCGTGCGTGAGCAGGGGGTACACCAGATCCACAGCCGGACCGTTTTCGAGCGCGTGGCGGCGTTGGTCAGTATCGCCCCGAGCACGACCTCCGCGGTCACCGGACAGCCGGTTACGTTCACGGGGACAGTAACCCCGAACCACGCGTTCGAGCGGGTCGTCCTCCAGGAGCAGACCAACTCCGGCGAGTGGCGTGACCTGAAGAGCGACCGCCTCGACGGCGGGTCGAATTACTCGATCACCTACCGCTGGCGGTTCGCCGGCGATCACACCGTCCGTGTCCTGTTCACCCGGGACGTTCGCAACATCGCCGGGGCCTCGGACCAGGTGACGGTCGCGGTCCAGCAGAAGCAGGTGTCCGGGTTCACGATCAACAGCTCGGATCAGCTGATCTCATATGGTAAGTCGGTCACCATCTCGGGCGTGGTCGACGGTGCCGCGCTGAACACGCCGGTGACTCTCTGGGCCCGCAACGCCTACCAGAGTCAGTTCACACCGGTCGCCGACACCACCACGGGCACTGGCGGTAGTTACACGTTCGCGCCCCAGGTGCCGGGATACAACACGGTGTACATCGTCCGCACGACGCTCGCGCCTCACCGTCACAGCGCGTCGCTGTTCGAGGGTGTTCAGGACGTGCTTACGATGACACCGAGCTCGCCCACCTCGCAGGTCGGTGGCCATGTCACGTTCACCGGCACAGTCCTCCCCGACAAGGCCGGTCACGTGATCTACCTGCAGCGCCTCGGCGCCGATGGTGACTGGCACAACGAGGAGATCCGCTTCGTCACGAACGCCTCGACGTTCCAGTTCGGCTGGACGTTCGGCAAGGCCGGGACGTACCAGTTCCGTGCCCGGATCACGGGCGATCGCGGCAACGTGGGCGGTGCCTCGGCGCCGGTGACCATCCAGGTCTCGCCGACGACGACCACGGTGGGGCTTCCACAGGCCTCCTAGGCAGGGGATGCGCCGGTCAGCAGGGGCGGCGTCGCCGCCGCCCCTGCTCCGGTAGCGTGCCCGGCCATGGACTTCGAGCTCAACGACGAGCAGCGCCTGATCCGCGAGACGGCGCGTGCTTTCACAGACAACGAGATCGTCGAGCGCGCGCGCGAGAACGATCGCAATGAACATTTCGACGTCGAGCTGGTTGAGAAGATCGCCGCACAGGGTTACCTCGGGGCGATCGTTCCGCGCGAGTACGGTGGCGCGGGGCTCGACTATCTGACGTATGGCCTGATCGTCGAGGAGATCGGCCGCGGCGACTCCGCGATGCGGACCGTGGTGTCGGTCCAGACCTCGCTCGTGTGCTCGGCCCTCCTCCGGTGGGGTACCGAGGAGCAGAAGCAGAAGTACCTGCCGAAGCTGTGCTCGGGCGAGTGGCTCGGCTGCTTCGGGCTGACCGAGCCCGACACCGGATCGGATGCCGCCAACCAGCGCACCCGCGCGAAGAAGACCGACTCAGGCTGGGTCATCAACGGCTCCAAGATGTTCATCTCGCTCGGCAACCACGCGAAGCTCGCGCTCATATTCGCGCAGACGGACCCCGACAAGGGCCACCGCGGACTGGCGTGCTTCCTGGTCGAGACCGACCAGCCCGGCTACCAGCCGCAGGAGGTGCATCACAAGCTCGGCCTCCGTGGATCGGACACGGCCGCGATCTCGCTGAGCGACGTCGAGGCCGCGGACGACGCGATGCTCGGGGAGATCGGCGACGGCTTCAAGGTGGCGATGAGCTCGCTCGACTCCGGGCGCTACAGCGTCGCCGCGGGCTGCGTCGGCATCTGCCAGGGCTGCCTCGACGCGTCGATCCGCTACTCGAAGGAGCGCCAGCAGTTCGGGCGGCCGATCGCGAGCTTCCAGCTCGTCCAGGAGATGATCGCCGACATGGCGCTCGAGACCGACGCCGGCCGGATGCTCGTCTGGCGAGCGGGCTTCCTCAAGGACACCGGCAAGCCGAATACCACCGAGACCTCGGTGGCCAAGCTGTTCTCGACCGAGGCCGCGGTCCGGTGCGCCAACGCGGCGATCCAGGTCCATGGCGGCTCGGGCTACGTCGACGACTACCCCGTCGAGCGCTACCTCCGCGACGCCCGCGTGACGACGCTGTACGAGGGGACCTCGCAGATCCAGAAGCTGATCATCGGCCGCGCCCTGACCGGAGTCAACGCGCTCGTCCCCGCGTGAGCGGGCAGCCCGCGGGCACGATCGGCGTCGCGGGCGCCGGCACGATGGGCGCCGGCATCGCTCAGCTGGGATGCCAGTCGGGGGCGCGCACGCTGCTGCACGACCCGATGCCGGAGGCCCTCGAACGTGGGCTCGAGCGGATCCGGGCGCAGCTCGCGCGCGGCGTCGAGCGGGGGCGCCTCAGCTCGTCGGAGGCCGAGGAGGCGGCCAGGCGCCTCGAACCTGCGCCGACGCTCGAGGACCTGCGCGACTGCGAGCTCGTGATCGAGGCCGCGCCCGAGCGGCTCGAGCTCAAGCGCGAGCTGTTCGCCCGGCTGTCCGACGGCATCGTCAGCGACGACTGCGTGCTCGCAAGCAACACCTCGTCGCTGCTCGTCACCGCGATCGCCACAGCGGCCAAGCGCCCGGAGCGCGTGGTTGGGATGCACTTCTTCAATCCGCCCCCTGTGATGGGCCTGCTCGAGGTGGTGGCGGGCGAGCAGTCCTCGGATGCGGCCGTAGCCCGCGCCCGCGCCACCGGGGAGGCCATGGGAAAGCGCGTGATCATCGCCGCCGACGGGCCTGGTTTCCTCGTCAACCGCTGCAACCGCCCGTTCGGCCTCGAGGCCCTCAAGCTGCTGGAGGAGCGGATCGCGCCGCTCGAGGAGATCGACCGCGTGTGCCGCATGGCGGGCGGCTTCCGCATGGGCCCGTTCGAGCTGATGGACCTGGTCGGCGTGGACGTGGGCTTCGAGATCTCGCGCTCGTTTTTCGAGCAGAGCTTCGGCGAGCCCCGCTGGCGCCCATCGCCGATCGCCGCGCGGACGGTGGCCGCCGGGCGGCTCGGACGCAAGTCCGGGCGCGGCTACTACGACTACTCAGACGGTGTCGGCAAGCACCGCCCCGACGATCCCGAGCCGCTCCACGCCGGCGGCGGCGACGGCCTCGTCGTGATCGCCGGCCACCACGAGCTAACGCATGAACTCGCGGACGCCGCGACCAACGCCGGGTGGGAGGTGGCGTCGCCGGAGGAGGCCCTCGAGCAAGACCCGCCGGCGCTGATCGTCGACGTCACGCTCGGCGAGGAAACCGAGGTGCCGCTCCAGGGCGGCCCCCAGGCGATCTGCTGCGCTCCCGGCTCGCTGACGATGCTCGATCCGGGGGGCGGAGCGGTCGGCTTCCACGCGCTACCGCCGCTCGCGGAGGCGAGCCTCGTCGAGCTGACGCGAGGTCCCGACACCGCAGAGTCTGCGGCGACCGCGGTCGAGCGCTTCTTCGCGACGCTCGGCAAGCACACCACCTGGGTCGCCGACGCGCCCGGGCTCGTCCTCGGCCGGATCGTGTGCCAGGTCATCAACGAGGCCGCGTTCGCGGTGGCCCAGGGCGTCGGGACCGCCGAGGACGTCGATGCCGGGATGGTCCACGGCCTCAATTACCCCCGCGGGATCCTCGCCTGGGCGGACGCGATCGGGCTCGACCACGTCCTGTCCGTGCTCGACGGGCTGTACGAAGAGCGGCGCGAGGAGCGCTACCGCGCGGCGCCACTGCTGAGGTCGCTAGCGATGTCAGGCCGGCTGGGTCTCCAGACCGGCGAAGGCTTCTTCGCGTACGAGTAGGCCGCTTGAGCGGCGGCCCGTGCGGCCGCGTCCGGCATGCGTCGCGCTCGTTCGATAGGGTCCACGCCGCACGACATACCCAGCCGAATCCCGTGGCCCCAGCGGCCCCGGGAGCGGGGAAACCGATGGGGCCACCAACCCCCGGGGCGAATCGCCGGAACTTCCGGCGTAGCGCATCTCTTTCAGCGCGAGCCCGACAGCTAACCCCGTAGGCACGAGAGAGAGCGGGGTTCAGATGGCTGGCAAGGTGCTGGCGCGTGGTGACGCGTCCGCTCACGTGACGGGTCCGGTGGGTCGCCAGACCGGCGAATGTCTTTTGCTCACGAGGACTAAGCCGATCGTTTTCGGGGTAGCACGCCGCCGGGGTTCGCGGGAGGACCCGGAATTTGGACGTTTTGTGTCCGCCCGCATGACATTCGCATCACTTTTCTCGATCAATCGGCCATTTAAGTTGCGCGTCCCGTGAGGGACGCCGGCCTGGTGACGATTCTCACTCCGATGCTGAGCCCTCGCCGCCGCTCCACGTCCGTTTCGACCGATCGGCATCGTGGTTCGCGCATCGCGATCGCAGCCCTCAGTCTTTTGGCGACAGCCGCGCTCGCAGTCGTGCCCGCGGCGAGCGCAGCCCAACGTCACCATCGCCGGGCCCGCGCCGCCAGTGGGTGCGCGAACGCCAACGCGAATGTTGGCCACGCGTCCGCCCAGGCGCTGCGCGCCGCGGTCGTGTGCCTGATCAACCAGCAGCGCACGAGTCGGCATCTGCCGGCGCTGCGGGCCTCGCACCTACTCGACAGCTCGGCCCAGGGCTGGACGAACGCGATGGTCTCGAGCGACGTGTTCAGCCACGGCACCAACTTCGCCGCACGGATCAGCGCGGCCGGCTATGTATGGCGCGCGGCCGGCGAGAACATCGCCACCGGATTTCAGACTCCCGCCGGCGTCGTGCGCGCCTGGATGGCCAGCACCGGGCACTGCCAGAACATCCTCAACCCGACCTACGGCAACGTCGGCACCGGCGTCAGCCATCGTCCGGTGAGCGGCTGGGCGTCCGGCTCGGGAACCTGGACCCAGGACTTCGCGCTGTCGATGTACAAGTCGCCGCCGTCCGCGAACTGGGGCCCGGCGGACGGCTGTCCGTACTAGCGGCGTGCGGCCGATGTCCTTCAGACGTCCCTCAGAACGACGGGGGCCGTCTGAAGGACATCCGGCCGCCCGCTAGAGCTTGTCGCTAGGCCGGGGCCTCAGCCGCCGCGCCGGCCGTGTCCGTCACCGGGAACGGCGTGTCGCGCAGGTACCACTCGGCGTCGAGCGCGGCCTGGCAGCCCGACCCGGCCGCGGTGACCGCCTGGCGGTAGGTGTGGTCGACGAGGTCGCCGGCGGCGAACACGCCCGGGATCCCCGTCAGCGTCGACTTGCCCTCGGTGACGACGTAGCCGCCGGAGTCGGTCTCGACCTGGCCTTCGACGAGCTGGGACTGCGGGTCATGGCCGATCGCGATGAACGCGCCGGTCACCTCGAGCTCGCGCGTAGACCCGTCGCTCGTGTTGCGAAGCCGGGCGACCGCCAGCGACCCGTTGTCACCACCGGCGAACTCCTCGACGGCGTATGGCGTCAGAAACTCGATGTTGGGGATCGCGCGGGCGCGCTCGAGCATGATCTTCGAGGCGCGGAAGTCGTCGCGGCGATGGAGGACTACCACCTTCGAGGCGAACTTCGACAGGAACATCGCCTCCTCCATCGCGGAGTCGCCGCCGCCGACGATCAGCGTCGGCGCGTCCCTGAAGAACGCCGCGTCACAGGTGGCGCAGTAGCTGACGCCGCGGCCTGACAGCTCCATCTCGCCGGGAACGTCGAGCTTGCGGTGCTGGGCCCCCATGGCCAGGATCAGCGCGCGCGTCTCGTGCATCTCGTCGCCGGTCCACACCTTGTGCAGGCCGCCGTCGCGAGAGATCTCGATCTGCGTCACGTCGTCGGTCTCGAGACGCGCACCGAAGCGCTCGGCCTGGTCCCGGAAGTGCTGCATCATCTCGGGGCCCATGATCCCCTGCGGGAAGCCGGGGTAGTTCTCGACGTCGGTCGTCTGCTGGAGCAGACCGCCCCACGCAAACCCCTCGATCACCAGCGGCTCGAGGTTCGCGCGCGCCGTGTACAGCGCGGCGGTGTAGCCCGCCGGCCCGCTGCCGACGATGATCACGTTTTCTACTCGCTGACTGTCCACTTCAAAAAGTATAGCGTCAGGGGTGGTTCCGGGGGAGGGTGGCTCCAGAGTGGACTATGACACCGGATCGGACGCGCCGCGGAGGACCGTCGGCTTCTCGGCGCTCCAGCGATGGACAGTGCGACGAAGCTGCAGATACGCGACGGCGCCGGGCAGAGTCGGCAGCCAGAACGCGAACGCGCGGTAGGCGAGCACGGCGATCACGGCCAACTCGGCGTCCACGCCGAACGCGACGAACGCCCCGATCATGCCGCCGTCGACACCCCCGATCCCGCCCGGCAGCGGCAGGGTGTTCGCGAGCATTCCGACGAAGTACGACATCACGATCACGCCCTTCGGCGGCGAGGCCCCAAACGCGTGGAAGCACGCCCAGAGCACGGCGATGTCGAACCCCCACCACGCGACGGCGCCAAGCAGGCTCAACTCACGCGCTCGCACGAGGTCGATCGCCGTCCTCACGCCGGTGGCGAGCGTCGTCGAGGCCGCCGCGACGCGGAACGCGAGCCGCTGAACACGGCGCCGGCCGTAGGTCCACCGTCCGGCGATCCGCTCGAGGTCGACGGGGATGGTCGACAGGCCGAGGAACAGCACGATCACGACCGCGCCGAAGATCGCCGGCCCCATCGTGATCGCGAACGAGCCGCCGCCTGGGATCACGCCGAGATACAGCCCGACCCCATCGATCACCAGGGTGATCATGTACACCGCGTACAAGATCACCGTGAACGCGACCAGCCGGCAGCCGACCGTGCGCGGCCGCATGCCCGAGCGGCGCAGCGCCCAGGCGGTTAGTGCGATCCCACCTGCCCCGGCGGCCGCGAACAGCCGGGTCGCGGCCAGCCCCGCCATCGTGATCTGGTAGCTCTCGCGCCAGCCGATCCGCGACTCGCCGCGCACGAACACGCCGCGGAACAGCCACACGTAGCCGAGGAACGAACACACCTCGAGCACCGCGGCGAGTCCGAACCACCATCCGTTGCCGTGCTGGATCCGGTCCCACGTCTGATGGAGACCGAGCAACTTCGGCAGCACGAAGTACAAGAACGCGAGCGCCGAAGCGACGAACAACAGCGTGCCGAGAATCCTTCCGCGGGTGAACAGGACCCGCGGCCCCCCATCGTTCGAAGCCTCGTGTCGCTGCGCCTCCGGGGGCACCTACGTCCCCGCGCGCAGCTCGAGCGCCTGCAGCCCCGCCGACAGCCGCCGGTACACCGGCGTCAGGCGCGGCGCCGCGGCCCGAACTCCCTCCGCGAGCGCCGCTCCGCCGATCAGGTCGACGGCGTAGTGCTCGCCGAGATAGACGAGCGCCAGGCCCAGCGTTATCGCGTAAGCCCATCCGACCGCGCCCGCCACCGGTCCGACCTCGGTGAGCAGGTGCGCAGCCATGAGAGACGTGGCGAAGTGCAGCGACGGCATGGCGGCGAGCGGATTTCCTCCGAGGACATCGTAGAGGGCGCCCCAGCGGTCACCCCAGAACTGCTGCCCGTACTCGATCATCATCCGGCGCACCTCGAGGGCCTCGCCGTCGTCGAGGCGACCCTTCGACGCGGCATACCACGGCGGCGCGGTCGGGATCGCCCAGTAGAACACGGCGCCGAGATCGAACACGCCGTACATCCGCGCCGCAGCGCTCGGGAAGCGCTCCGGGGCTCGCCACCACACGTAGGCGACGGTCGCGTGGGGGACAAAAAACCACATCCAGTGGCTCCACACCAGCACACGCTCCAGGCGGTTGATCTTGCCCGGCGTCGAGAGCCGTTGCAGGCGCAGTGTCGGCGGCACGCCGAGCCCGAGGACGCGGTCGATCGCGACCGGGTAGTCGATCCTCACCCGGGCCTCGAGCCGCGCGGGATCGTCGTGAGGCATCTCGTACGCGGCCACGTAGGCCCACATGTTGAGCACGCAGACGGCCGCGTCGCGCCTGCGGGAGCGCGGGGTCGCCACGCACAGCGCCGCGGGCGCGAGTCCCGCGCCGACGAGCACCGCCGCCGGCGGGATCTTGACTCGCCGTCGCAGGGCGGGAAGCGCCACGCCCGTCGCGACGAGAACCCAAGCCGTGGCTCGAATGCCCCTCCGTGCGCGCAAGAGCGGCGAGTATATGGAGTGCTCGGGGCGACCCGGGCGCACCGTGCCGCGCTACTCAGGTCGACGCGTACCGGCGATCCGGGCGGTCACTCTGTCGCGTCCCGCACACCGCCGCCGCCCCCTTCGTGGCGCGCGTTACAACCCGACGGGCACGGGGTCAAGGCAGGGTCGGCCTAGATAGAATCGCGCAGCCTTGCGACCCGACGCCTCTGACGCCAAGCGCCGACGCCGTCCGCCGCGGCTTCTCGGCCTAGCCCTCGCGTCCTCTGTCCTCGTCTCGCTGGTCCTCGCGCCGAGCGCGTTCGCGAACTTCATCACCCCGAAGGGCGGGGGGTCGCCGAACGCCGACCAGATCAAGTCGCTGTACATGATCATCCTGTACATCGCGGCCGTGGTGTTCGTGATCGTCGAGGGGGCGCTGGTCTACTCGGTCTACAAGTTCCGCGCCAAGAAGGTCCGGACGGCGGCGCAGATCCACGGCAACACGCGGCTCGAGATCGCCTGGACGATCGCCGCGGCGATGATCCTCGTGGTCCTGACCGTGGTCACCTTCATCAAGCTCCCGAGCATCCTCAACCCGCCGAACTCGAACGCCGGCTTCCTCGAGTCGTCGCTGAGCCAGCCGACTCCGCCCAACGGGAAGAAGCTCACGATCTGCGTCCAGGGCCGGCAATACATCTGGCGCTACGTCTACGGCGCGGCCTGCGCGAACAACCCGTTCACGCCGCATCTGCCGTACTCCTTCCAGGAGATGGTCGTCCCGGCCGGCACCACCGTCGTGCTCAACATCACGGCCATCGACGTGATCCACTCGTGGTGGGTTCCATCGCTGGGGGGCAAGGTCGACGCGGTCCCCGGCTATACGACCTACACCTGGTTCAAGGCTCCGTACGCCGGCGCGCTTTACCACGGCCAGTGCGCTCAACTGTGCGGGCGCCAGCACGCCTTTATGACCGCGCAGGTGCGGGTGGTCTCCCCCAGCGAGTACCAGGCGTGGCTGACGCGCCAGAAGCAGCTCATCCAGACCGCCAACTCGCAGGTGACCCAGCTGCGGTCCTACCTCCAGCGAACCGGAAACCTCTAGGAGACCGCGAATGTCCGTGATCACCACCGAGCCAGCCGTCGCCCGCCGTCCGGTTCCCCAGGTCCTCAGGAGCGAGGTCGAGTCGCCGCGCACGAGCAAGCGCTGGGTCGAGTGGATCACGACCACGGACCACAAGAAGATCGGGATCATGTACCTGGTCACGACGTTCGTGTTCTTCATGCTCGGCGGCGTCGAGGCGCTGCTGATGCGGGTCCAGCTGGCCGAGCCGAGCAACACGCTGCTGAGCGGCGAGCGCTACAACGAGCTGCTCACCCTCCACGGCACGACCATGGTCTTCCTGTTCGTGGTGCCGGTGATGGCGGGGTTCGGCAACTACTTCGTGCCGCTCATGATCGGGGCGCGGGACATGGCCTTCCCGCGGCTGAACGCGCTCTCCTACTGGCTGCTGCTCGCCGGCGGAATCGTGTTCTACATCACGCTCTTCTACCACCCGCCGGAGGCCGGCTGGTGGAGCTACCCGCCGCTGTCGAGCATCACGTACTCGCCGAGCGGAGGCCAGGACGCCTGGATCTTCCTCATCCACCTGACAGGCATCTCCTCTCTCCTGGGCGCGATCAACTTCTACGCGACGATCGTCAACATGCGCGCCCCCGGGATGACCTGGGGCCGCTTGCCGCTGTTCATCTGGACGATCCTCGTCTACGCGATCCTCCTGATCATCGCGCTCCCCGTGGTCGCGGCGGCGGTGACGATGCTGCTGACCGACCGGCACTTCGGCACCCACTGGTTCGACCCGACCGCGCACGGATCGCCGGTCCTGTGGCAGCACCTGTTCTGGTTCTTCGGCCACCCCGAGGTGTACATCATGGTCCTGCCCGGGTTCGGGATCATCTCCGAGGTCATCCCGGTGTTCTCGCGCAAGCCGATCTTTGGCTACAAGGCAATCGCGGCGTCGACGGTCTTGATCGCCTTCCTGGCGACGCTCGTGTGGGCCCACCACATGTTCGCCTCGCCGATCCCGGTCGTCGTGCTCGGGTTCTTCATGTTGAGCTCGTTCCTGATCGGCGTGCCCACCGGTGTCAAGATCTTCAACTGGATCTCGACGCTGTGGCGGGGGTCGATCGTGATGACGACGTCGCTCTACTACGCGGTCGGGATGATCGCGATCTTCACCGTCGGCGGGATCACGGGGATCTTCCTCGCCGTGTTCCCGGTGGACTGGCAGCTCAACGACACCTACTTCGTCGTCGCCCACTTCCACTACACGATCTTCGGCGGCGCGATCTTCCCGGTGCTCGCCGGGATCTACTACTGGTTCCCGAAGATGACCGGGCGGCTGCTGAACGAGCGGCTGGGCAAGGTCTCGTTCTGGTTCACCTTCATCGGCTTCAACATGACCTTCCTCGTCCAGCACGCGCTCGGCCTGAGCGGGATGCCGCGGCGGATCTACACCTACCAGCCGGGCTTCGGCTGGTCGACCTACAACCTGATCTCGACGATCGGCGCGTTCATCCTCGCGGTCGGCATCCTGCTCACGATCGCCAACGTGGCGATGAACTACAAGCGCGGGGCGTTGGCCGGGCCGGATCCGTGGAAGGGCAACACGCTCGAGTGGTTCGTTCCGTCGCCGCCGCCGGTCAACAACTTCGACGAGATCCCCCGCGTACGGTCGGTGGAGCCGATGCGCGACATCCGCCGCCAGATCGAGCGCACGACGGGCGAGCGCCAGAAGACGGGCGGCAGCGAGCGGTTCGTCCGGGCGTAGCCTGTGGCTGTGGACGCCTCGTCGGTAACGCAGGTCCCCTCGGTGTCGGCTGTCTCGGGGGCCCGGCAACTGCTGGCCGACTACTTCGAGCTGACCAAGCCGAAGGTCCAGACGCTGCTGCTGTTCACGACGATCACCACGATGGAGATCGCGGGCAACCCGCCCGTGTCATTGATCGCCCTGACCTGCCTTGGCGGGTATCTATCGGCGGGCGGCGCCGGAGCAGTCAACCACTACTACGACCGCGACATCGACGCCCAGATGCCCCGCACCGCCTCGCGACCGATTCCCTCGGGCCGGGTGTCGCCGCGCGCCGCGCTGATCTTCGGATTCGTGCTCTGTGGGCTGTCATTCCTTGTGCTGTCGCTGACCGTGAACCTGCTGGCCGCTTTTCTCGCTCTGGGCGGGTTCATGGGCTATGTGGGCGTCTACACGATCTGGCTGAAACGCCGGAGTCCCCAGAACATCGTGATCGGCGGCGCGGCCGGCGCGGTGCCGCCGCTGGTGGGCTGGGCCGCGACGCGCGGCTCCCTGGCCTGGACCGCCGTCTACCTGTTCGCGATCGTCTTCTACTGGACTCCGCCCCACTTCTGGTCGCTCAGCCTGCTGATGAAGGATGAGTACGCCCGCGTGGGGATCCCGATGATGCCGGTGGTGCGTGGCGAGCGCGAGACGCGCCGGCAGATCCTGCTCTACACGCTGCTGCTGTACGCGATCTCGCAGCTGCCGTTCTGCGCCGGCGAGTTCGGGGCGGCGTACCTGATCGCGTCGATCGTCCTCGGGCTGGCGTTCATCGCCGGCGCGGTGCTGCTCTACCGCCGGGCGGATCGCCGCAGCGCCCTGCGCCTGTACCTGTTCTCCCTGGCCTACCTCGCGCTGCTGTTCGGCGCGATGGTCGCCGACGTGAAGCTGTAGCCTTTCGCGCCAATGGACCGCAGGCTTGCACGCAAGAACATCCGCTCCGGGTTGATCGCAGGAGCGCTTTGCGCCGTCATGTTCGGGATGACCTTCGTGGCGGCCGCGATCTACGTCCATCCGTGAGCGAAGGCGAGCACCCCACTCAGGCCCCGCCGGCCGGCGAGCCGATCCACCTTCCCGGCCCGAGCATCAAGCCATTCCTGACCGCGATCGCGATCACGCTCGTCGTGATCGGGACGACGATCAACATCCTCATCAGCATCGTCGGGCTGATCGGGCTGGTGGTCGTGGTGGTCATGTGGATCGGGGACACCCGCCGCGACATCGCCGAGCTCCCTGAGGAACATCACTAGGGAGCGCACCGCCCTCCCTTTCTCCAGCGCTACGCCCTGCCGGCGCCGGCGGGGACCGCGCTGGTGGCGCCGTCCTGGATCCAGCAGCGCATGATGTCCCGCATCGACAGGATTCCCGCGAGCTCGCCGCGGTCGTAGACGACGAGGTGGCGGAAGCTGCCCCGCACCATCGTGGCGGCCGCGCGCTCGAGCGACCAGTCTGGAGACGCGAGCGTCAGATTCGACGTCAGGTGGTCTGAGACCAGCTCTTGATCGGGATCCTCGCCGGAGCCGACGGCGATGAGGATGTCGCGCTCGGTGATGACCCCGGGCCCGGGAGCGTCTGGGTCGAGCACGACCGCAGCCCCGACGTTGCGGCGGCACATGGCCTTGGCGGCATCACGCAGCGTATGGCTCGGGCCGATTGTCAACACCGTCTCGGACATCCCCTCACGTATCTGCATCACGCCTCCTGGCCAGATTGCAACAATTGCCTCAATCATAGATCAACCCGTGGCGGTGCTGGCAGTGGTTCGCCCCACGACGCGGCACGCGTTCGGGTAGTCCGAACAGCGAGCCCGGCGGGGCGTTTCCGGCGGGCCCGTGGTCTCTGACGTCCTTCGTCGACCAGAAGGCTTAGGATGCGGGCAGAGTGACGCTCGAGGGCCCGGAGACTCAAGACCACCGTGCGTAACCGCCCGATTCTGCAGATGGTCGTGATCGGTGTGATCGCCACGGCGATCGCCATCCCGCTCGCACTCATCATCCCCTGGTTCCCCTCGAAGGGGTCGATCCAGGCCGGGAACGTCCGAACGCTCTACGACGTGCTGCTGATCGCGACCGTGCCGATCTTCGTGCTCGTCGAGACCGTGGTCCTGTTCTCCGTGTGGAAGTTCCGGATGCGGCCCGGGCAGGAGGAGATGGACGGCCCGCCGATCCACGGAAACACGCGTCTCGAGGTCGTCTGGACCGCGGTGCCGGCGATCCTGATCATCGGGTTGTGCACCTATGCCTACACGGTCCTGCGCTCCGACGAGGACAGCAAGAAGGGCGAGATGACCGTGAACGTCACCACGCGCCAGTTCGCGTTCGAGTTCTCATATCCGATCTCGCCCGGGAAGCAGGTCGTCTCGCCCGTCCTGTACCTGCCGAACAACCGGCCGGTGGTGTTCAAGCTCCGCTCGCTCGACGTCATCCACAGCTTCTTCGTTCCGAACTTCTCGGAGAAGCTCGACGCGGTGCCGGGAATCGTGACCACGCTCCGGGTGACCCCGACCACGCTGGGGACGTACCCGGTCGAGTGCACCGAGCTGTGCGGCGCCGGCCACTCGCTGATGCGCACGAGCGCCCACGTCGTCACCCCGTCGGTGTTCGCAAGCTGGCTGAAGCGGCAGCCGATCAACGGGCCGCCGCCGGTCGGTTCGCCGCCTTCGACCGTGACCCAGGCGGTTCCGGACTACAACGCCGTCCCGGGCGCCGGCTCGTCCTCGAGCTCGTCGCCGCCGTCCGGTTCCTCTTCGTCATCATCGTCGACATCCGGGGCGAGCTCGTCGGGCGGGAGCTCCTCCGCCACGAGCGCGGCGGCAGGCAAATCGGTGTTCACCAGCGCCGCGGCGGGCTGCAGCGGATGCCACACGCTCGCGGCGGCCAACGCCACCGGCACGGTCGGGCCGGACCTCGACACCAAGCTGAAGTCCGACTGCGCGCTGGCGGCGTCACAGAAGGTCCGCGGGACCACGCTCCAGCAGTGCATCCAGACCGCCATAACGAAGCCGTACGCCTATCTACCGACCGGCTACAGCGCCGGGATCATGCCCCCGAACTTCTCCCAGCGCCTCACCCAGGCGCAGATCCAGGCCCTTGTCAGTTTCCTGTCCACTGCGGCCAAATGAGCAGCTATGCGGCGGTCGCGAAAAGGTATCGTGCAGGCTGATGGATAGCGGTAACCGTCGCAAGTCCACGCGTGTGTGCGCCGTCCACGGCGGGACCCGTCTCGGAGAGGAGGTCGACTGATGGCCGTCACAACCGCAGCGCACGAGGCGCCGGTCGCACGCCGGACCCGCGTACCGCTGCCGCCGTCGCTCCGTCGGCCGGGCTGGTACCGCGCGGCGCTGTTCGAGGTGGTGGGCTTTGCCTTCGCGTTTGGCCTGACCGTCCTGATCCGCGCGCTCATGCACGAGCACCCCGTGATCGACGGCCACGCGATCACGATCGTCGCGTTGATCGCGGTCCCGCTCTTCTTCCTGTTCGGGCTCGGCACCGGCGACTACTGGCTCTACTGGGCGGCCGGGCGACCCACCCGGCCCGAGGACCACTCCGGTCACGGCGCCCATTCGTGGCGCGATTACTTCCGCGTCAACACCGACCACAAGGTGATCGGGATCCAGTACACCGTCACCTCGTTCTTCTTCCTGCTGGTCGGCGGCCTGCTGGCGATGCTGATCCGCGCCCAGCTCGCCAAGCCGGGCATGCAGTTCCTGACCCCCGAGCAGTACAACGGCGTGTTCTCGGTCCACGCCACCGTGCTGATCTTCCTGTTCGTCATCCCGGTGTTCGCCGGGCTCGCGAACTTCGTCCTGCCGCTGATGATCGGCGCGCCGGACATGGCCTTCCCGCGCCTGAACGCACTGTCCTACTGGATGCTGCCGGTGGCCGGGATCCTGATGCTGATGAGCTTCCTGGCTCCCGGAGGCTCGTTCGCGGCCGGCTGGACGGCTTACGCGCCGCTGTCAACGACGATGCCGCTCGGCCAGTTGTTCTTCTCGATCGCGGTGCAGTTCGCCGGCGCGTCCTCGATCGCCACCGCGCTCAACTTCCTCGTGACGATCATCACGATGCGCGCGCCCGGCATGAGCTTCTTCCGGATGCCGCTGCTGGTGTGGGCGAACTTCTCGACCTCGCTGCTGGTCGTGATCGCGACGCCGTTCATCGCGGCCTCGCAGTTCTTCATCTTGCTCGACACCGCGCTCCACTTCCACTTCTTCGACGCGTTCGTCGGACCGGACAAGAACGGCAACGTGCTCATGTACCAGCACGTGTTCTGGTTCTACTCCCACCCGGCGGTCTACATCATGATGTTGCCCGGGTTCGGGATCATCTCCGAAGTCATCGCGGTGAAATCGCGAAAACCGATCTTCGGATACCGGATGATGGCGTTCTCGCTGCTCGCGATCGTCGTGCTCGGCTTCACCGTGTGGGCGCACCACATGTTCGTGTCGGGGATGGCGCCCTGGATCCGCATCCCGATGATGATCACGACCGCGATCATCGCGATCCCTACGGGCATCAAGATCTTCTCGTGGCTCGCGACGCTATGGCGAGGCGTGCTTCACCTCGACACGCCGATGCTGTTCGCGCTCGGCTTCCTGACGATGTTCACCTTGGGCGGGATCAGCGGCGTGATGCTCGCGATGATCCCGTTCGACATCCACGTCAGCCAGACGTACTTCATCGTCGCCCACATCCACTACGTGCTGTTCGGCGGATCGCTGTTCACGATCTTCGCCGGCGTCTACTACTGGTTCCCGAAGATGACCGGCCGGATGTTCGACGACCGGCTCGGCAAGTGGCACTTCTGGATCACGTTCATCTTCTTCAACCTGACGTTCGGCCCGATGCACCTCATCGGGATCCAGGGCATGCCGCGCCGCGTCGCCGAGTACGCCGACAAGTTCGCCGCCTGGAACCTGTTCATCTCGATCTCGGCTTTCATCCTCGGGGCGAGCACGCTGATCTTCCTCTACAACATGGTGGTCAGCTGGCGCGGCGGTCCACGTGCGCCCGGCAACCCGTGGCGCGCGCTGACGCTCGAGTGGCAGGTCTCATCGCCGCCACCGATCTTCAACTTCGACGCGGTGCCGACCGTCGTCGGCGGTCCCTACGAGTACGGCGTCCCGGGCGCGGTGCACGGGATCCTCAAGCCACCGGCCGAGGCAGCACGCATAAGCGCCGGGGCGCTGGTGACGCCACCTAGCCAACAGAGCCACACATGAAGACCGTCCTCGTAATCGCGAACGAGACGCTCGGCGGCCGCGCGCTGATCGAGGCGATTCGTAAGCGCGCCGCTGACAGTGACGTCCGGTTCGTGCTGGTCGTACCTCAGAACCGGCCGCGCGCGGGCCTCGTCGTCTATGACGACTCGGTGTTCGACGCCGCCCAGACACGCGTCGACCTCGCAGTCGAGGCCGCCCGCGCAGAGGGTATTCACGCCATCGGCGAGGTCGGCGACGAGGATCCCTACAGCGCAACGATCGACGCGATCCACACCTATCGCCCGGACGAGATCATCATCTCGACGTATCCGGCGACTCGGTCGGGGTGGCTCCGCCGCGACCTGATCGATCGTGTGCGCGATGCCACCGGCCTTCCGGTCGAGCACGTGGTGGCCGACCCCGACACCGAGGGCCTGCCGTTCGATGTGACGCTCGCCGTGGCGAACCGCACCGCGACCGGCGACGAGCTGCTCGGTGCGCTCCAGGCCAAGGCTGCAGCTGAGCCAGAGGACCGCAATCGCCTGTTCGTGGTCGTCGTCCCGCAGGAGGGCGGCAGCGGCCAGGACACGCGGCGCGCGCGCACGCGACTCAAGCTCGTCCTCGACCGCCTGCGCGACAACGGCTTGTTCGCGGCCGGGATGATCGGCGACCCCGATCCGTACACCGCGATCATGAACGCCCTCCAGTACTTCCGCGTCGACGATATCGTGATCTCGACCTTCCCCGACACAAAGTCCGGGTGGTTGCGCACCGATCTGATCGAACGCGTGCGCCGCACCACCGGAAAACCCGTCGAGCACGTCGTCCACGAGGACGTCGCGTCGAACCCCGTGTAGGCCATGGAAGCCGCCTCGATCGCCCACGGCCACGCCGAGCACCACGGACCGCCCCCGGCGCACCAGTCCTCCCGCGTCCACGCGCCGACACTCGGGATGCTCCTTTTCATCACGTCGGAGATCATGATCTTCGGCGCCTTCTTCACGGCCTACTTCTTCATCCGGGTCGTGACCCACAACCCGTGGCCGGCTCGTGGGACGGTTGTGCCGGAAGCGGTCGCCGGCGTCAACACCGCGATCCTGCTGTCCTCGTCGCTGACCCTCCACTGGGCACTGACGTCGGTCAAGAACGGCAACCGCTTCGGCCTTCAGGCCGGGATGGCGTCGACGTTCATGCTCGGCCTGACGTTCCTGTTCATCCAGGTCAACGAGTACATCCACCTGGGGTGGGCGCCGCACGACTCGGCCCAGGCGACCGTCTTCTACTCGCTGACCGGGCTGCACGGGGCCCACGTGTTCATCGGCCTCTGCCTGCTGCTGATGGTGACCGTCCGCGCCTTCCGCGGGCACTACTCGCCCGAGCACCACGCCGGCATGGAAGTGCCCGGCATCTACTGGCACTTCGTCGACATCATGTGGATCATCGTGTACACGTCGGTCTACGTGCTGTAGCGGCGGTCCTCGCGCGGTGGCAAACCCGTTGCGTTACGAGGCGGACGCCTTCCGGGTGTTCCTGTACTGCCTCGCCGTGATCGTCGCGATCGTCGCGATCGTGTTGATCGTCCGGGCGATTACCTAGTGGTTCGGTGGCGGGTGCGCCACCATTGGGGATTGGTGAGGCCGTGCCCGCTCTGATTTCGCTCCCGTTCGCCGGCGCGGGCCCGATCAACGGCATCGTGCCCTCGGTCGTCGTGCTGCTGTGCTGGCTGCCCTATCGGGCGCGCGTACACACGCTCTCACACGAGCGGCGGGCGGTTCCGGGGTGGCGGCAGGCCTGTTTCGGTTTTGGCCTCGTGACGCTGGCGATCGCGCTGACCGCGCCGGTCGACTCGCTCGCCGATCAGCTCCTGGTCGCGCACATGGCCGAGCACTTGGTGATCGGGGATATCTCAGCGCTGCTGATCGTGCTCGGGTTCACGGGGCCGCTGCTCGCGCCGCTCCTGCGCCGGCGTTACGTCGGAAGGCTCCGGGTGTTCGCCCACCCGCTGGTCGCCTTCCCGGTCTGGGCGATCAACTTCTACGTGTGGCATCTGCCGGTGCTTTACCAGGCGGCGCTCCGCCACGACCTGATCCACGGCCTCCAGCACGCCTGCTTCCTGGCGTTCGGCATGGCGATGTGGATGGCGCTGCTCGGGCCGCTGCCGAAGCCGGCCTGGTTCGGCAACGCCGCCCGCCTCGCCTACATCATCGCCGTCCGCCTGGCTGGCACCATCCTGGCCAACGTCATGATCTTCTCGGGCACCGTGCTGTACCCGATCTACCGCGCCGGCGACGCGCACTGGCACATCAGCCCGATGGGAGATCAGATCGCCGCCGCCGGCGTGATGATGGTGGAGGAGAGCCTGCTGACGATCGGCCTGTTCTGCTGGCTGTTCCTGAAGGTGGCGCGTGAGGCCGAGGAGCGCCAGGCGATCCTCGACGCCGCCGCCGCTCAAGGTCTCGAACTGGATGAGCAGCGGGCCGCGCGGGCCGTTGCCGCCGGGCGGGGCGACGAGCTGCTCGAGCGGATCCGCGCCCGGGGCGCGACAACCGCGTCCTGACGGCTCCTCGGCGCTCGCCTGCGGCCCGCGCCGGCGATCCCCTTGCGGCTCCGGGCCCGTGGCCCAGGGCCGGGGCCGGGGCGGAGCCGGGGCGCTCAAGCTCCCCACGGTCTCCCGGGCGCTGACGGGCCGCCGAGCATGCATACGCTACCAACGGAGAGCCCTAGTCCGGACGGTGGGAGAGCGCGCATCTGGTGCGTGCGCGATCTGCCACGGTCACGCTCCGAGCGCTCGAATGACAAGCCACGCAGGTCCGCGGCGCCTGGGAACATGCATACGGCGACAACCGCATCCCATCCAGCCGACCTTGCCGAGCTGTGCACGATAATCACGCGCAACGCGGCAACGTCAACGGCGGCGGCCTTGATTGTCGCGCTGTGCAAGTTCTCCGGCGTCGTGGCAACCGGTCGGCGCGCCCGCGGTCTTGTGTCCCGTCTCGCGCCGATTCAGACCGCCCGGGGCACCCCACCCCCCAGGCCCACGCCCCACGCCCGACGTGACACGCACGCCACCCGCCGCGCGCCGCACGCCACCCGCCACCCGCCACCCGCCACCCGCCACGCGCCGCACGCCACCCGCCACGCGCCACGCGCCGCCCGCCACCCGCCGCGCGCCACCCGCCACGCGCCGCACGCCACCCGCCACGCGCCACGCGCCACCCGCCCGCCGCGCGCCACCCGCACGCGCCACCCGCCACGCGCGCCCGCGACGTAGTGAGACGCCGAGGACAGGAACGCCACCAACGCCTGGATCTGACTCGGGCTGAGGGTCTTGCTGAACGTGTTCGGCATGATCCCGGCGTGGTAGCCCGACGGTATGTACTTGTACGGATCGGTGATCGCCGTCGTGACGCACTTCTCGAACGTCGAGCCGCGCGCCTGCTGCGACGCCGGCGTCGCGCAGGCGGTCTTCAGTGTGTTGAGGTTCGGTCCAACCGTCCCGGTCGTCCCCGCCGCAGCCAGCGTGTGACAGGACCCGCATCCGCCGACGCCGGTGAAGATCTGCTTGCCGACCGCCGCCGTCGGGTTGACCTTGGCCGCCACCGCCGACGCCAGGGCGCCGGTGTCCTGCCCGGGCACCGCGGCCACAGCCGCCACGTACGCCGCGACGTCCTGAGCGTCCTGGCCCTTGACCAGCATCGCGGGCATCACGCCCTGCGTGTTCGGGTACTGGATCCAGTAGGAGATCAGGCCCTCGATCGACGTGCTCTTCACCCCGTCGACGCGGTCCTGCCGAAATGCATCGTCCAGGTTCGGTCCCACAGTCCCGGTCGAATTCGCGTGGGACAGGGTGTGGCAGGACGCGCAGTTCGTGGCGAACAGCTTCTTGCCCGTGACAATGTTCGCGGTCGGGTGCTTGAGCGCGCAACCACCGACTGTGACCGCGATACACACTGCCGCCATCAGCGTGGCGATGCGTCCCAGCGACTTGGCCATACCTGAGACGCGGCACTCTATCCAAGCCGTCGGCACGGAGGCCCGGTCGCTGGGTGGCTCGGCGGCATGGCGCGGTCCGCGGCCCCTGTCGCGCCCCAGCGCCACCCGCCACGCGCACGGACCGACCCCCGCGACACGCACGGACCGACCCTGCGACACGCACGGACGGACCCCGCCACGCGCACGGACCGGCCCCCGCGACCCGGACGGGACCGACCCTGCGACACGCACGGGCCGACCCCGCCACGCGCACAGGACCGACCCGCCACCGAGGCGGCGGGCGTCCGTCCCCTGCTATACGATGGCAAAGCATGAGGACGCGTCAGAGGTACCGTTTTCGGACGCCATCCACCGGTCGTGAGGTCGTGATCGAAGCTGCGCCCGGGAAGGTTTACGTCGATCGCGAGACCGGGGAGACGCTCGAGGTCGTCGGTGAGCTCCTGCCGCTCGCGCCGACGTCCTCTGAGCTGCCGTGGGCGGTCGACAACCTCCGCTTCTGCAACTGGTGCGATCAGCACTGCCAGAAGGACCTGAACGACTGTCCTCATTGCGGCAGGCGGATGGACCCACTCGAGGTCTGAGATACCGCTCGTGCCTCGTCGTTCAGCCGTCATCCGTGCTTCTCGCATCTTGAGCGCCCTCGCTGCCGGCGCGGCCGTCGCCGCCGGGGTGGCGGCGTGCGGTGGCGGATCCGCGGCGACGACCGACACCTCTGACGTGCCGCCTCTGACCGTCCCGACCGCGACCATCAGTGCGGCGCCGGCGACGACCGGATCGACCACGACCAACACCACCGGCACCACCTCAACGTCGTCGAGCAGCTCCTCGCCGTCCTCGTCGGCATCTGCATCGTCCGGCACCGGCAGTTCGTCGGCCGGGTCCTCGAGCGGCGGCACGTCGGGCGGGGGCACATCCGGCGGCACGACCGGCGGAGGAACCTCTGGCGGCGGCACCTCGGGCAACTCGAGCGCCCCGGCCGGCGCCGGCGGCGGCGCTACGCCAAACGGCGCCACCTCGTCCGGCAACACCACCTCGGGCTCCGGCGGCACTGGCAGCGGCGGCGGCGGACTGCCCTAACCGCCCCCGAGCCTCGGGGCGCATCACCGCCCGCGGGCTCCCTCAGCGCGGCGCGCCACGACGCGAACGACCGACCGACCGACGCCCCAAGGGTCCACGCAACGAGCGACCCGCCGCCCCCGGCCGGCCCCGACCGCCGCGACCGCGCCGACCGGCCCGACCGGCCCCGATCCGGCGCCACAGACGGGCGGCGCCGGCGAGCCGGCCCTACTTCTTCTTGGTCGTCGTCGTCGTGGTTGTCGTCGTCGTCGGGACGGCGTTGGTCACCTCGGTGGCGCTGTACTCGACGCGCGTCCCCGGGTAGTCACAGGAATAGGCGACGCTTCCGCCGATCGAGACCTGCGCCTGGCTGGTCGAGGGTGGGTTGTTGCAGTTCCGAGTCCGGCTCTGGCGATAGGCGAAGTGAGCGGTCGAGAGGTCGATCGTGAGGACCGGCGCCCAGGTGGGCGTGGTCAGGGCGATGACCTCCCCGCGCACGACGGGAATGCTCGTGGTAAGCGGGAACTGCACTACCTGTCCGAGGTAGGGCTGGACGTCGACGATCGGGCTCTGGGCCGCGACCTGCCAGGTCCAGGTGTTCTTCTTGCCGACCCGCTTGAGGACGGTGATCCCGACCTGAGCATCGCCGCCGTAGGTCTTGTCGAGGAACTGCACGTCGCTTTTCGCCGTGTTGGCGTTGGTTGAGAGCGACGACAGGCCGACGGTGAAGGCGACGACGCGACCGGCCGACTTGACCGTCGTCGGGTAGGCGATGTTGTCCCTGATCGTCTCGAGCGCGGTCGCCCGGGTCAGGATGATCGTGCATTGTGAGGGCGGCACGCCCGCGGGGCACGCCGGCGCCACGAGCGGCGTCGTAGTGGCGCCGAGCTCGGTGACCGTCGCGTCCGCGGCAGCTGGAACGAGCCCGCAAAGCGCGACGGCGCCGACGGTTGCCATCAGAGAACGTTTCATGTTCAGATTCAACACGACACCCCGGCGCCAGTTGCGCCGCAACATGGCGGCGATCGCCATCCTGGCGCCGGCGGAGCGTGTTCGCTACTGCAAAGCGGCTAGTCCAGCCGCCCCGTTAGAGCTTGGTGACGTTGACCGCCTTCGGCCCCTTCGGACCGGCCTCCTCCTCATACGTAACCTTGATTCCCTCGGACAGCGAGCGATAGCCGTCCCCCACGATGCCAGTGAAATGAACGAACAAGTCGCGCCCGCCGTCATCGGGCGTGATGAAGCCGAAGCCCTTGTCGTCGCTGAACCACTTGACGGTACCCGTTGCCATGTACTCCCCTTAGATGCCTGCTATCGGACACGCCGGTCGCGGTGCCAGAGGGCCCCGACCAACCCGGGGAAGGTAGCAAGGAACTCCAGTGCATGGCTTTCTGGAGTGATTCGATGCAACTTCCCCGCTCCGGAATCGCCTTCCGGAGGGTTCAGCGCAGGGCCTGAGCCGCCGCCTTGATCTCGTCTGAGTCGCCCGGCGCAGGGGTCCACGGAAGCTTCATCGGATCGTCCTCGTAGCGCGGGATCACGTGAATGTGGAAATGGAAGACGGTCTGCCAGGCGGCAGCTCCGCAGCTGTTGATCAGGTTCACCCCGGCCGGATTCAGCCGCTCGCTAGCCCGCCGCGTGATCCGCTGCGCCGCGCGCGCCGTCGCCGCGAGGTCCTCCGGATCGATCTCCAGCAGATCCTGTACATGCTCGCGCGGGATCACCAGCAGATGACCGCGCGTGGCCGGGTTGATGTCCATGAACGCGATCGTCCGCTCGTCCTCGTCGACTATCTGGGCCGGAATCTCGCCGGCGACGATTTTGCAGAAGATGCAGTCTGGATCCCTCACCGCCGCGGAGCCTACCGATCCTCCCCGGGCCTCTGCGCACCACCCGCGCGACCACCGCCACCACCCGCGCGACCACCGCCACCACCCGCGCGACCACCGCCACCACCCGCGCGACCACCGGCGCCACCGGCGCCACCGCCGGCGCTCCCCACGCCGGCCCCGGCAACGATCGCGCGCGCGCGATCGATCGCCTGCTCACGTGAGCTGATCTCGCCGGCGAAGCTCGCTTCCTCGAGCTCCTCGAGGACCTGCCCGAGCTCGGGGCCGGGCCGCAGGCCCACCGCCCGCGTGAGCTCGTCGCCTCGAACCGGCGGCCGCGGACGCGCGTCCCGCCACGCCAGTGCTTCTCCGAGCAGCTCGCGCGCCAACTCCAGGTGGCGGGCGATCGCCTCGTCTGCGCCACGTCCTCGCGTGGCCAGCCGATCGGCGACGCTGAGAAGCGTCACATCGACCTGAACCGGCTCGCAGGCGCGCAGGTAGCGATATATCGCCCGCCGGCTGATGGGCGTCTCGTGGACGAGGAAGCCGAGCCGCAGGTGGTTGCGGGTGAGCGCCGCCACGTACTCGCGCAGCCGCTCGCTGGCCCGCAGTCGCGCGAGCACGCCGGCCGCGACCTCCGCGCCGACGACGTCGTGGCCGACGAACGTGATGCGACCCTCGGCGCTGACCCGCCGGGTCTCCGGCTTGGCGACATCGTGCAGGAGGGCTCCAAAGCGGAGCGCCTGCCCCCGCGTGAGCTCGTTCGCCAACGGCTCGTCCAGGAACCGGGCAACCGCCGCCGCGTGCGAGCCGAACCACTGCTCGGGATGCCGGGACAGCTCGACCGTCGAGGCGAGCACCAACTGCGTGTGCTCGTACACGTCGAGGTGGTGGTACTGGCTCTGTTCGACGCCGCGCAGCCGGCTGAGCTCCGGCAGGACCGCATCGATCGCACCGACAGCGTCCATCAGGGCGAGGCCCTCCAAAACCCGGTCAGCGATCACGATCCGCTTGAGCTCGGCGAACACGCGCTCGGGCGCGACCCGTACCAGCTGAGGCGCGGCAAGGGCGGCCGCCGCAGCGGTCTCTGCCTCCACCTCGAACTCCAGCTCGCACGCGAGCCTCGCCAAGCGCATGGTTCGTAGGGGGTCGTCGACGAACGCCCGCGGCGACACCATCCGGAGCGTGCGGGAGGCCACGTCCTCCAGCCCGCCGAACGGATCGACGTACTCGCCGCCGCCGACCGGTTCGGCGATCGCGTTGACCGTGAAGTCGCGCTGTGCCAGGTCGGTCTCGATCGACCGGCCGACCACCGGGAGGACGTCGACCTGCCAGCTGTGGTCCCGGGCAACGACGCGCCAGACGCCGAACGCCTGCGACAGCCCGAACGTGTGCGCGTCCAGTGCGCGTGCGAGCGCCCGGGCCACGCGGCGAGCGTCGCCGGCAACCGCGATGTCGTAGTCGTCGGTCGGCCGCCCGAGCAGCCGGTCGCGTACCGCCCCGCCGACGAGCCAAGCCGACTCCGGCGTCGCGACCGAGACGAGGGCTTCGAGGGGCGCGCTAACGCTCAACCTGCGCCCCGTCGCGGTGGTAGACGCGCGGCACCCGCGGCGTCAGCCCACACACGATCTCGTAGCTGATCGTGCCGATCCGCCGCGCCAGGTCCTCGGCCGTCTGGCGGTCGCCCCGGTCGGTCCCGATGATCGTGACCTGATCGCCCTCGCTCACCCCGCCGGCGTCCGAACCCAGCGCCACCGTGATGTTGTCCATGCTCACCGTGCCCACCAGCGGGTAGCGGCGACCGCTGATGAGAACGTCGCAGTTGTTGGTCAGCGCCCGGCGGATCCCGTCGCCGTAGCCGATCGGGATCGTCGCCACCCATGTATCGGACGACGCCACCCACCGCCGGCCGTAGCCGGCGCTGTCCCCCGGCCGCGCGAGCTTCACCGCCGCCACGTAAGAGGCCAGCTCGAGCGCGGGCTCGAGCCCGTGTGCAGAGGGATCTTCGTTCATCGGGTCGCAACCGTAGATCGCGATGCCGCAGCGGACAAGATCGAAGTGGCTCGCGGGCTCGCGCAGCGTGGCGGCGCTGTTGGCCGCATGCACGACGATCCCGGGCCAGCGCTCGCGCATCGCCGCCACGAACGGAGCGAACCGGGCAAGCTGCGCGGAGGTGAACGATGGGTCCTCATCGGCGCTCGCGAAGTGAGTCATCGCGCCGGCCAGCTCGAGCGCCGGCGCCGCCGCCGCGACGCTCTCGGCGACGCGCATCGCTTCATCGACGTCGCGCGTCCCGAGCCGCCCCATGCCGGTATCGAGCTTCACGTGAACCCGTACCGGAGCGACCCTCGCACCTGCACCCAGACCCGCGCCCGCCCGCCGCACTCGCTCCACGCGCTCCACGAAGTCCAAACCCCACGCCACGAGCTCGCCACGAGCCGCCAGTGCGACTGGCAGCTCCTCGTCACTCACCGCCCCCATCACGAGAACGGGCGCCTCGATTCCCTCGGCGCGCAACTCGGCCGCCTCGCCCGCGGTCGCGACCGCGAGCATCCGCGCGCCGCCGGCGAGGGCAGCTCGAGCGGCTGGTAGCGCCCCGTGGCCGTAACCGGCCCCCTTGACGACCGCACACAGGCCCACACCGTCCGCCAACCCGTCCCGCAGACGCGCCACGTTGCGTTCGATCGCCGCGAGGTTCACGCGGGCCAGCGCCCGAACCGCCATGACTAGCCGACCGCCACGGCTAAAGAAGGCTCGTCAGGGCGCGAGGCAGGGCCCGAATCACGTCGCCGGCGATCACGCCCTCGGGACCGATCTCCTCCGCGCAAAGCTGCCCGGCGCGGCCATGGACGAGCACGCCGGCACAGGCCGCCGCGAATGGGTCCATGTGCTTGCCCAGATAGGCCCCGATCACGCCGGATAGCACGTCCCCGGTGCCCGCGGTGGCGAGCGCGGAAGATGCCCCCCGGTTGACCGCGGCGCGGCCGTCCGGCGCGGCGACGATCGAGTCATCGCCCTTCAGAACGACGATCGCGTCCGCCTCGCGGGCCGCCCGACGCGCGCTTTCGAGCCGTCGCGCTCCGATCGAGGCGCTGTCGGTCTCGAGCAGCCGGGCGAGCTCCCCGGCGTGCGGGGTCAGCACGGTCGGCTCCTGCCGGTCGGCGAGCAGGTCGAGCGCTCCGGCGTGCGCGTTCAGGCCGTCGGCATCGAGCAGCAGCGGGACGGCCGCCGCCCGGGCCAGCTGCCTGGCGAACTCCTGCGCCTCCTCGGTCCGGCCGAGCCCCGGCCCGAGCGCGATCGCGTCCGACCGGTCGGCGCGCTCGAGCACCCGCTCGACACCACGGGGCTCGAGCGACCCATCGGTGTCCGGCAGCGAAATCGTCATGACCTCGAGCAGCTTCGACCCGAACACGGCGCTCAGCGACCCCGGGATGCACGCCGTGACGTAGCCGGCGCCCGCGCGCATCGCGGACTCGGAGGCCATACACGGTGCCCCGGTCAGTCCGGGCGACCCTCCGCACACCAGCACGCTGCCGGCGGCGAACTTGGTCGACTCGCGTCCGCGGCGCGGGATCTCGGCCGCCACGCGCGCCGAGATCAGCCCGACGCGGGGCTCCACCGGCCCGCCGGCGGGGATCCCGATATCGACCACGTGCACCGAGCCGGAATGCGTCTTGCCGGGCTCGATCCATAGCCCCGGCTTGCCCGCGTTGAAAGTCGCGGTGGCGCGTGCCCTCACCGCCGGCCCGGCCACCTCCCCCGAAGACGCGTCGACCCCGCTTGGAACGTCGCATGCAACCACACACGCCGCGGAATCGCCCCCGGCGGCGTTGATCGCCTCGATCGCGCCGGCCGCGGGCTCGCGCGGCTCTCCGGAGAACCCGGTGCCGAGGATCGCGTCGACGATCCCCGCGGCGCCCTCGAGCCGCGACGCGTCGAACCCCACCGGCGCGGCTCCGGGCAGTCGCTCCAGATTCGCCCGAGCGTCGCCCCGGAAGTCGCCCGCGTCCCCCAGCAGCAGGACATCGACCTCGCGGCCCCGCTCGCGCAGCACCCGCGCCGTGACAAGACCGTCGCCGCCGTTGTTGCCCTTGCCGCACACGACCACGACGCGCCCCCCGGGGACGAGCGAGCCGACGAGGTCGGCCAGCCCGGTCCCCGCGCGCTCCATCAGATCGATGCCGGGAATGCCGCGCTGACCGATGGCCCACTCGTCGAGCGCACGCTGCTCGGCGGCGTCGAGGAGCGGGTCAAGCCACTCGGGAAGGCTCACGCCCTCAGAATCTAGACGTCAGGCCGCGATTGCGACCGCGGCGGCGTCGCGCGTGGTGTGCGTGAGCGAGATCTCGACCTGCACGCCCAGCTCGGCCGCCCGGGCGGCGGCGCTGCCCGATAGCCGGATCCGCGGGGGTCCCCCGGTGCCGACGACCTCGACCTCGTGGAAGTTCCACGACTCGACTCCGAGCGCCTTGGCGACCGCCTCCTTGGCGCAGAACCGAGCCGCCAGATGCTGCCCCGGCCGGCCGCGCGAGGCCGCGTACTCGCGCTCGGCCGGAGTGAACAGTCGCTCGGCCAGCCGCGGCGTCCGCTCCAGCGCTCGCTCGAGCCGCTCGATCTCGAGGAGGTCGATCCCGACTTTGAATGGGAGCCCGCCCGGCGCCCCCGCCGCCCCGAGCACGCCGCTCACTCGACGGTGACGGTCTTGGCCAGGTTCCGCGGTTGATCGACGTTCAGTCCGCGACTGCGGGCGATGTGGTACGCCAGCAGTTGCAGCGGGATCACCGCGAGCAGCGGCGCCAGCATCCACTGCGTGCGCGGCACCTCGATCACCTCGTCGGCGTGCTGCGCGATCTGCTCGTCGCCCTCAGTCGCCACCGCGATCACCTTCGCGCCGCGCGCCCGCACCTCCTGGATGTTCGAGATCACTTTCTCGAGCACGGGCGACTCGGTCGCGACCACGACCACCGGGGTGCTCTGGTCGAGCAGCGCGATCGGGCCGTGCTTCATCTCGCCGGCGGCGTAGGCGTCGGTCGCGATGTAGGAGATCTCCTTGAGCTTGAGCGCGCCCTCCAGAGCGACCGGCAGGCCCACGTGGCGCCCGAGGTAGAGGAAGAAGTCGGCTCCGGCCACGCCCGCGGCAACCTGCTCCACGCCGCCCATGTCGCGCTCGAACATCTCTGCGATCCGGTGCGGCAGCCGCTTGACCTCGCTGATCGTCGCCTTCAGCTCGTCCGGCTCGAGCGTGCCGCGGAGCTCGGCGAGCCGGAGCGCGAGCAGATACATGGCGACGACCTGGCTGACGAACGTCTTCGTGGCCGCCACTCCGATCTCGAGGCCCGCGCGGGTGTAGAGAACGCCGTCGGCGTCCCGCGTCGCCTGGGACCCCATGATGTTCGTGACGGCCAAGACGCGAGCGCCGCGCTCGCGCGCGGTGCGCATCGCGGCCAGCGTGTCGGCGGTCTCGCCCGACTGAGAGATCCCGATCACCAGATCGCCCGGGCCAACGACCGGGTTCCGGTAGCGGTACTCGGAGGCGATCTCGACCTCGACCGGCACGCGCGAGAACTCCTCGATTGCGTACCGCCCGATCAGCCCGGCGTGGTACGAGGTGCCGCAGGCCACGACGACGATCCGGCGCAGGGTACGCAGGAGCTCGTCGTCGATCGGCCCCAGATCGCCCAGGTCGATACCGACGCCGCGCGCGGCGCGCTCGCCGATCGTCTCCGCGACCGCGTCGGCCTGCTCGTGGATCTCCTTGAGCATGAACGTCTCGAAGCCCTGCTTCTCGGCGGTGTCGGTGTCCCAGTCGATCTCGACGATCTCGCGTTCGAGCGCGACGCCGTCGGCAGTGAAGAACTCGACGTCGTCCGGCCGCAGCACCACGATCTCGTCGTTCTCGATGTACTGGACGTGGCGGGTGTGGCGCAGGAACGCCGGAATCGCCGAGGCGATGAACTGCTCGCCGTCGCCGCGGCCGATGATCAGCGGGCACTCCTTGCGCGCCCCGACGAGCAAGCCGGGATCGTCCGCGGACATCGCCACGAACGCGTAATGGCCGCGCAGGTCGGCGTAGGCCCGGCGGACGGCCACGACGAGATCGCCGTCGTTGTGGTGCGCGACCAGGTGGGCGATCACCTCAGCATCAGTCTCCGAGGTGAACTGCGCACCCTCGGCGACCAACCGCCGCTTCAGCGAGATGTAATTTTCGACGATCCCGTTGACGACGATGTGGACGCGATCGGTGTTGTCGAAGTGCGGGTGGGCGTTCTCTTCGGTGACGCGACCGTGGGTCGCCCAGCGGGTGTGACCGATTCCGGTCCCCGGGACAGGTCGCTCGGCCACCGCGACCGAGCCGCCGTCGGCGTCGCCGAGTTCCTCCCCGCCGCCGCAGGCCGCGATCGCGCCGCGCAGCGCGCTCAGGTTGCCAACAGCCCGGACGGCATCGATCCGGTCGCCGTCAAGCACCGAGATGCCGGCGCTGTCGTAGCCGCGGTATTCGAGCTTCTCTAGTCCGGCGAGCAGGAGCGGCCGTGCTTTACGCGGTCCGACATAGCCGACGATTCCACACATACGCGTGTACTTCCCCTTTCGTGGCGGGCAAACGAGCTCGAGCGCCTTCCGGTCGGACCCGTCAGAGGGTGCAGACGATGTTAGCCGGAAGAACGGTCGCTTCAATCAACGCACAACACGGTGCGAGACTCGCGGCCACGGGCAAATCCCGCCGCGCTGCGGGCCATTCCCTACGCTAGCGCGGTCTCCACGACCTGCCGGAGCCGGGCGCAGATCTCGTCCGTCTCCTCCTGGCTCGGCGCCTCGACCATCACCCGGATCAGCGGCTCGGTCCCCGACGCCCGGACGAGCACCCGGCCGCGGCCGGTGAGACCGGCGTCCTCGCGCGCCACCGCCTCCTCGACGCCGGGATCGGCCATCGCGGCGGCGAGGCCGGCGCGGTCGGACGCGCGGATGTTGACAAGGCGTTGGGGCAGCTTCTCCATCGCGCTCCGATCGGCCAGTTTGCGGCCCCCGAGCGCCTCCAGCGTCAGCAGCGCACTCGCGATCCCGTCTCCCGACGGCCCGAACCCGAGATCGATGATGTGGCCTGACTGCTCGCCCCCGAGCGACCAGCCCCGCTTGCGGAGCTCGTCGAGCACGTAGCGGTCGCCAACGGAGGTGATCGCGACCTCGATCCCCGCCTCCGCCATCGCCTGGTGAAACCCGTAGTTGGTCATGACCGTGACGGCCACGCCATTGCCCGGCAGCCGTCCCGCGGAACGCAGGTGGAGCGCCGCGAGCGCGATCAGCTCGTCGCCGTCGACGACAGCGCCGCGCCGGTCGACCGCGAGCACGCGATCGCCGTCGCCGTCGAACGCGAACCCGACGTCGTAGTCGCCGCCGGCGATCCGCTCGATCATCCCATCGAGGTGAGTCGAGCCGCACCCCTGGTTGATGTTCATGCCGTCGGGCTGGTCGGCGATCACGTCGACGTCCGCCCCCAGCCGCCGGAAGATCTCCGGGGCCGCCTGGAAGGTTGCGCCATGGGCGCAATCGAGGAGGATCCGCATTCCGGCCAGGCTCAGGGCCGCGAACCGCTTCTCGAGCGCCCGAAGATAGTCCTCGAGTGCGCCGTCGAAGCTCCGGACGCGACCGATGTGGGCGGGCGGCGGCGGTGCCGTCCCGAGCGCGGCTTCGATCGCGTGCTCGGCGTCGTCGTGGAGCTTGAAGCCGTCGGCGGCGAACAGCTTGATGCCGTTGTCCTCGTAGGGGTTGTGTGACGCTGAGATCACCGCGGCTAGGTCGAGGGCGTGGCGGCGCACCAGCAGCGGAGCGGCCGGCGTCGGCAGGACCCCCGCCAGCAGAGCATCCCCTCCGGCGGCGGTCACGCCGGCGGCGATCGCCGACTCGAGCATCTCGCCCGACTCGCGCGTGTCCCGGATGATCAGGACCTGCGGCCGCTCACTCTCGAGACGGGCCACCGCGGTACGGGCCAGGGCCAGCGCCAAGTCGGCGGTGAGGAAATGTCCCGCCCGGCCGCGGACACCGTCCGTGCCAAACAGCTGCCTCGCCATGTGGTACTAGCGCTTGGAGAACTGAGGCCGCTTGCGGGCCTTCTTCAGGCCGGCCTTCTTGCGCTCCTTGACGCGCGGATCGCGTGTCAGGAAGCCGCGGCGCTTGAGCTCGCCACGCAGATTGGGGTCGGCAACGATCAGCGCGCGCGAGATTCCGTGCCGGAGAGCCCCGGCTTGGGCGGAAACGCCGCCGCCGTGCATCCGCGCGACCACGTCCATCCGCGTCTCGTAACCCACGGTCTCAAGCGGCTGGCGAATGATCCGCCGGAGCGTCTCCCGCGGGAAGAACACGTCGAGTTCCTTGCCGTTGATCAAATAGCTCCCAGTGCCGGGCTTGATGACCACGCGCGCGACCGCGGACTTGCGCTTGCCGGTGGCGGTGTAGCGCGCGCCGGCGGCGAGATCGATCGCAGCGTCGGCGATCGGACTCGAGTCGTCCTCCTCTTCCTGCTGGCGGGCCGCGAGCTCGGCCGCCTCGGCCTCGGCGGCGGCCTGAGCCTCGGCGTCAAGGAACTGCTCTCCCTCGGAGACGATGTCCGGGATCAGATCCGCTCCCGGAATCTCGGGCTTGAGGCGAGGAGCGATCTCCTCGAGTTCCTCGAGCTCCTCGTCCTCTTCTGGGTTCTGCTCGGCCTCGATCACCACGTCGGGCTGGACGGCGTCCGGGTCGCCCACCTCGGCCTCGCCCGTGATCGCCGGCTCGGCGGCGGGCTCAGGGGCGGCCTCAGGCTCAGCAGGCGTCTCCGCCACGGGCTCCGCAGGCGCCTCCGCCACGGGCTCCGCAGACGTCTCCGCCACGGGCTCCGCAGGCGCCTCCGCCTCAGGCTCCGCAGACGTCTCCGCCACGGGCTCCGCAGGCGCCTCCGCCTCAGGCTCAGCAGGCGTCTCCGCCACGGGCTCCGCAGGCGCCTCCGCCACGGGCTCCGCAGGCGCCTCCGCCACGGGCTCCGCAGGCGCCTCCGCCACGGGCTCCGCAGGCGTCTCCGCCTGAGGCTCGGCCCGCGCCTCCGCCTCGGGCTCCTCGGGAGCCGTCGGCTCCTGTTCTTCGGCCTGCTGTTCGTCCTCGGGGCGCTCGGTCACTTCTCGATCTCCATCGGTTGCGGCTGCTGTGCGGCGTGCGGATGCTCGGGCCCGGCGTAGACCTTCAGCTTGGTCAGCTGCTTCCGCGCGAGACGGTTGCGCGGCAGCATCCCCTTGACCGCAAGGCGAATGACCTCTTCCGGCCGGCGCTCGAGCATGTCGTTGAGCGTGCGGGACTTCAGCCCGCCCGGATACCCGGAGTGACGGTAGTAGCGCTTGTCGGAGCGCTTGTTCCCGGTCACCGTGATCTTCTCGGCGTTGACGACGATCACGAAGTCGCCCGTGTCGACATGCGGCGTGTAGGTCGGCTTGCGCTTGCCGCGCAGCGTGTCGGCGATCTGGGTCGCCAGACGCCCGAGGGTCTGCCCCGAGGCGTCGACGACCAGCCAGTTGCGCTCGCGGTCTGCTGGTGTGGCTACGTAGGTCTTCATGGCATGCACAAGCCGCGCGACCGTCGCGCGGCTTGCGCCCATGATAGGCGATCCCGCGCTACACGGCCGTTCGTCGCCGGGTGCGTACGCTCAAGGGTATGACGCGGCTCCCCGTCTGGCTGCGACGCGCGCTAATCCGCTGCGCGTACGTGGCGCAACGGACCTACTGGTTCGTGTTCCGGCCGAACGTCACCGGCGTGAAGTGCCTGGTGACCAACGAAGACGCGGTGCTGCTGGTGCGCCACACCTACGGCCGTCGGGTGTGGGATCTCCCGGGCGGGACCGTCCGCCGCCGCGAGGCTCCCATCGACGCGGCCCGGCGCGAGATGCACGAGGAGCTCGGCCGGCGGATCGAGCACTGGGAGGACCTTGGCGAGCTATTCGCCACCGGCGACCACCACAAAGACACCCTTCACCTGTTCCGGACGTGCCTCGGCGACCGGCGGCTGGACATCGACCTGACCGAGCTCGCCGAAGCGAGCTGGTTCCGGCGCGATCAGCTGCCCCCAGATCTCGGCCGCCTCGTCGAGAAGATCCTCGCGCGCGCCGCGCTGGCGCGGGCTAGCGAATCCTGACGGCAGCGATGCGCGTGATCGTCGTCGCGCGGGTGGCGTGGGAGGTCGCGGTCAGCGTCAGCTTCAGCGAGACGCGCTGGTGTCGACGACCGGCGGTGCGCAGGTCGCCCAGTACCGCGCCCGACGGCTTGATCACGAGCACGGTCGGGCGCCCGCCCGCGATCGTCGTCTTAAGGCTTCCGAACTGGATCGTGAAGGCCCTGAACTTCCCCTTGCGGGCGGCTGTGGCCTTGGCTCCGATCGTCACGTTGGCGCGGGCGTCGCAGGTCACGACCATGCCGAGCACCGCGGGGTGCGCCTTCAGCCGGCCAGCCAGCGCTTTCAGGCTGCACCGCTGCGCGCGCACCCCGATGATCGCGGTGTCGAAGCTGGCGGTGTGCGCGCCGTCGCCGCCGTAAGCAGCGTTGATCCGCGCCTGCGTCGGGGGAAGCTCCGTCGGCGTGAACTGGACCCCGCAGATCGCCACTCCAGGAGTCGCGGTCGCGCCGAGGACGCATCCGGAGTCAGTGGCAAACGACGCCCCGGTCGTGGGCGAGCTGAACGCGACCGTGCCTGTCGGCGTGATCGGACCACCCGCGCCGGCGTCCGCGACGATCGCCGTGCACATGGTCGAGGCCGTCACCGCCACCGGCGAGGGCGAGCACGACACGCTCGTGGCGGTCGCACGGTGCGCGACCTGGATCAGCGCTTGGGTGGTGAGCGCGGAGCCGCCGAAGTCCTGGACGGTCACGCTAGCCGTGTAGCTCCCGGACAACGCGTAGCTGTGGCTTCCGGTCACGGTGAAGACGCCTCCCCCTTCGGGAACGATCGTGCCGCTGCTTCCGGTGCCGTCGCCCCAGTCCACCGTTGCCGTGATGTCGGCAACCGCATCGTTCGAATCGAAACTGGCAAGCGACGCCGAGACCGGCACCCCAGCGGTGACGGCGGCCGTCTTGACCCCGGCGCCGGGCTCGGCCACCACGATGTCGTCGCCCGCGGCGATCATGGTCGGGTCCGTGCTGCCCGGCGTGACGTTGCTGCCGTCAAAGCCGAAGATGTCGGCCGTTCCCAGTGTGATCACCACGCGAGTAACGACTGGGGCGGCGAACAGCATGCCGGCGAACGAGGTCGCGCCCTGGGGTACCGGCACCTGGCCCAAGAGCGCGCTGCCGCTGTAGTACGAGATCGTGGTGCCGCCGTTCTCGACGTTCACGAACGTGATGCCGAGGCCGCGGCTCACCGCGGGCGCCGGGGCACTCGCCTGCGCCGCGGGAGCGACGATCTGAAACTGCGTCGTGTTCGAGTTGAACGGGGCCCACAAATCCGGCGGACTGAAGCCGGCGTTCGGGTTCACCGACCTAAAGCCGTCGTTGGCAACGGCCACTGCGGGGCCAAGCTCCAGCCCCCAGGGCTGTAGACGACTGGACGCGACCGCGGCGGTATGGCCGCCCGGGATTTCCGTCGAGCCGGGGTCGCTGCCGTCGACCGCGATCCCACCTGGGGTGAAGTGGCGGAAGCCACTGCCCTGCTCGCCGGGCGCGGTGCGGTTGTCGGCCCCGCCTGCCGCCGCCTCGAAGGCAGCGATGTTGGTGAACATAGTCGACGAAACGAACACCGTCGCGTGCGCCGCCGGCGCCGACACGCCGAGCACAACCAAAACGGCAATAAGCCCCCGAAACGCGCTACCCCTTACCAACAACGCCCAGTCAGACTACTCCCATTCGATCGTCCCGGGCGGCTTGCTCGTGATATCCAGGACCACGCGGCCGACGGGACGGATCTCGCCGATCATCCGCGCGGCGATCTGTTCGAGCAGGTCGTAAGGCAGGCGCGCCCAGTCCGCGGTCATCGCGTCGTCGCTGGTCACGGCGCGGATCACGATCACGTTCCCGTATGTCCGCACGTCCCCCTGGACGCCCACGGTGCGGATGTCCGGCAGCACGCAGAACGACTGCCACAGCTCTTGGTACAGGCCCGCCTTGCGGATCTCGTCCTGGAGGATCGCGTCAGCCTCGCGCAGGATCTCGAGCCGCTCGCGCGTGGCCTCGCCCCCGACGATCCGGATGGCCAGGCCCGGCCCCGGAAACGGCTGTCGCCAGACGAGCCGCTTGGGCAGCCCGAGCTCTTCCCCGACGGCGCGCACCTCGTCCTTGAACAGCGCCCGCAATGGCTCCACCAGCTCGAAATCGAGGTCGTCGGGAAGGCCGCCGACGTTGTGGTGAGACTTGATCGTGGCCGCGCCCGTGCTTCCGCCGGACTCGATCACGTCGGAGTACAGCGTGCCCTGGACGAGGTACCGGACGTCATCGAGCTTGCGGGCCTCCTCCTCGAACACCCGGATGAACTCGGCGCCGATCCGCTTGCGCTTCTCCTCGGGCTCGGTCACGCCCTGCAGACGGGCGAGGAACCGGTCCGAGGCGTCGACGGCAATCAGGGGAATCTCGAAGTTGTCACGGAAGGTCGAGACCACCTGATTGCTTTCGTCCTTGCGCATGAAGCCGTGATCGACGAACACACACGTCAGCCGGTCGCCGATCGCGCGGTGCACGAGCAGCGCCGCCACGCTCGAGTCGACCCCACCCGAGAGCCCGCAGATCGCCCGCCCGTCACCCACCTGGGCGCGAATCGCGTCGATCTGCTCGTCGATCACCGACCTCGGGCTCCAGGTGCGCTCGCACCCGCACACGTCCTCGAGGAAGTTCGTGAGGACCTGGTTGCCGTACGGCGTGTGGACCACCTCGGGGTGGAACTGAATCCCGTAGATGCCGCGCTCGACCGACTCGAACGCGGCCACCGGCGAGACCGTCGAGGACGCGAGCGCAGTGAACCCAGGCGGTGGCGCGAAGACAGTGTCTCGATGGGACATCCAGCAGCTCTGCTGGCGCGGCGTGCCCGCCAGCAACCGGCCGGGCTCCGCCACGGTCAGCTCAGAGCGCCCGAACTCTCCGACGTCGGCGCCCTCGACGCGACCGCCCAGCTCGCGCGCGATCAGCTGCATCCCGTAACAGATCCCAAGCACCGGCACGCCGAGCTCGAGCAGCTCGCGGCGCAGCGCCGGCGCGCCGTCCTCGTACACCGACGCCGGCCCTCCGGACAGGATCACGCCCTTGGGCTTGCGTCGCCGCACCTCTTCGAGGCCGACGTGATGGGGCAGCAGCTCAGAGAAAACGCCGCACTCGCGCACCCGGCGCGCGATCAGCTGCGAGTACTGCCCTCCGAAGTCGAGGACGAGCACCTCTTCTTGGGTGGGGGGCCGATTCGCGGCATCCTCCGGATGACCTAGCGGCAGGCCCGTCTGGCGAGGCATGGATCCCGAACGGGCCGTCGCCGCAAGACCTTGCGACCCCGTCCGGACGGTGGTGGTGCTCACGCGAGCGCCTCCTTCGTCATGCGACCCCTGTCCGGACGGGGCACCCGGCCCCAGGGACGCCGAGCGCAGCGAGGCCCAGTCTCGCGGCTACTCGACACTCACCGTCGCGGCGGTCGGCTTGGCGCCCATGCCGACGCCCTGCTCGCGCTGGAGGTGCTTGCCCTCCGTCTGGAGCGCGGGCGCCACCGCGAGCTCGGCGCGGTTGAACTCCGCGATGTCACGGTAGCCGCACGTGGCCATCGACGTCCGCAGCGCGCCCATCAGGTTGAAGGTGCCGTCGTTCTCGCGGGCCGGGCCCTTGATGATGTCCTCGAGCGTCCCGTTCGGCGTCGTCGCCACCCGGGCGCCGCGCGGGAGCGTGGGATGGAATGTCGCCATGCCCCAGTTGTAACCGCGTCCCGGCGCCTCGTACGCTCGCGCGAGCGCGGAGCCGAGCATCACCGCGTCGGCCCCGCACGCGATCGCCTTGGCGATATCGCCGCCGTTGCGCATTCCGCCGTCGGCGATGACCTTGACCATCTCGCCGGTCTCGAGCATGTGCTGCGAGCGCGCGGCCGCTACGTCGGCGATCGCGGTCGCCTGCGGGACGCCGATCCCGAGCACGCCGCGGGTCGTGCAGATCGCTCCCGGACCGACCCCCACGAGCACGCCGGCGGCTCCGGTGCGCATCAGGTGAAGCCCGGTGTGGTATGACGCGCAGCCGCCGACGATCACCGGTGTCGGCGCGAGCTCGCGGATGAACTCCTTGAGGTTGAGCGGCGGCCGGGTCTCATCGAGCGAGACGTGCTCGGCCGAGACCACGGTCCCCTGGATCACGAGGATGTCGAGGCCCGCCTCGAGCGCGACCTCGTAGTAGGTGCGCACCTTCTGCGGGGTCAGCGACGCGGCCGCGACAACGCCCTGCTCCTTGATCTCGCTGATCCGCTGGGCGATCAGCTCCGGCTTGACCGGCTCGCGGTAGATGTCCTGCATCTCGCGGGTGGCGATGTCCTTGGAGAAGGTCGAGATCCGCTCGAGTTGCGCGTCCGCATCCTCGTAGCGGCAGAAGATGCCCTCGAGGTTCAGCACCGCCAGCCCGCCGAGCCTGCCGATCACGCCCGCGGTCTCGGGCGAGACGACTCCGTCGAGCGCGGCGCCCATCAGCGGCAACTCGAACAGGTACGGCCCGAGGTTCCAGGAGATGTCGACGTCGTCCGGGTCGCGCGTGCGCCGCGAAGGCACGATCGCAATCTCGTCGAACCCGTACGCCCGCCGGGCCTTCTTGCCGCGTCCGATCTCTACTTCCATTGCGGCATCGTATTAGTCGGGGCGGACATCAACGGTGATCCGAGGTCCGCCGCTTGGGGCGAGCGGCGAGTCACGAGAACGTCGATGCTAGCAGCGGGTTATGGAGCGTCCACGGGCCTGCGCGGGCCGCTGTTACACCAAACTGCGGGGTGTTTGTCAGCCGATCTCGGCGCCGATCTGAAGCGGCTCGAGCTCGACCTCGGGCAGGAGCCGATCGACCGCCGCGGGATCGAGCAGGCCGGCGCCGAAATGCTGGACCGATTCGGCGCCGCAGGCGACTCCGTACCGGAGGCATTCCGTCGGCGAGCGGCCGAGGTACCGGGCCGCGATATAACCCGCCAGGAAGGCGTCGCCCGAGCCAATCGTCGAGCGCGCCTCCTGCTCGTCGATCCGGACCCGGTAGAGCGCCGGGCCGCCACCGTCGAGCACGTGCGCGTAGCAACCGTCCGAGACGGTCATGATCGCCTCGGCCGGGCCGAGTCGCGTCATCTCGATGACCGCGCGCGCCCGGTCGTCGATGTCGTTGAACTCGTTGCCGACGAGCTCCTCGGCCTCGAGCTCGTTCGGCGACACCACGTCGGGCTCGGCGCGGACCGCCATCCGCATCGGCTCGCCTTCGGTGTCGACGATCGTGGTCACGCCGAGCTTCTTGATCTCGCGGATCAGGCCCGCGTAAACGTCCGGCGCCACGCCGCGCGGGAGGCTGCCCGCGAACACGCACATGCTCGCGCCTTTGGCCAGGTAGAGCAGCTTGTCGCGGAACAGCTCGAGGTCGTGGGCCGATACCGCAGGCCCGCGCTCGTTGATCTCGGTGTGGACTCCGGTCGTCGGGTCGAGGACAGCGGTATTCGTGCGTGACTCCTCGCGGATCCGAACGAAGCCGTTGAGGATCGCCTCGTCGTTGAGCGCGTCGACGATCATGTTTCCGGTCGCACCGCCCGCGAGGCCGGTGGCGATCACCGGCTGCCCGAGGCGCTTGAGCGCGCGGGCGATGTTGACCCCCTTGCCGCCCGGCATCGTCGTCTGCTCGACAGCTCGATGCCGGCGGCCAACCCTGAAGTTCGGGACCTCCAGGGTCTTATCGAGCGCGGCATTGAGAGTGACGGTGATGATCATCGCGGCGTGGGCCTACCGCCCCTTCCCCTGGTCCATTCCCGCCAAAACATGGTCAGCCCGATTACCGCACCTGCCGCCACCACAAGTCCCAACAGCGTAACTGATATGCCCAGTGCGCTTACGGCGGAATGCTTCTTGCGGATCTGCGGCAGCGCCGCCTCCAGCAGCAGCGGGACCCGGGTCACGACGCGATGGTTTTCGAGGACCGCGACCGAGCCGACGGCCGTGTTCGCGGCCAGCGGTCCGGTAAGCGTCGCCGGCGCCGAGACCTTCAGCCTCACCGTCGCCGAGCGCGGGAACACATGCGTGTAGGTCGAGGCCGCGACCAGCTGTGCGTGCCCCTGCGGGTTGCCGGTGATCGCCGGCCGCGCGAGCACCTTGCCCGCGTGGACCGGCGTACGCAGACCGAAGTTCGCGAATCCCCAGTTCAGGAGCGACAGCGCGTTCGCGTCGCGGGCGGATTCGCTCGAGGTCCCGAGCACGGCGTCGATCAGCGTCATGCCGTGCTGGGTTCCCGAGGCTACGAGCACGTAGCCGGCGTCGAGCGTGTGCCCGGTCTTCACGCCGTGGATCCACGAGAAATGCGCCACCAGGTCATTGAGGTTGGTTACGGAGCGGACGTGGTTTCCGGTCCGGAGCGCGGCGTGCGACTGCGCGACCACCGACCTGAAGTACGGCTCGTGCTGGAGCAGGTAGCGCGCGAGCGTCACCAGGTCGCCGGCGCTGGAGTAGTTGCCGGGCGTGTCGAGGCCGCTCGGGGTCGTGTAGTGCGTGTGGCTGAGATGGAGCCGGCCGGCGGTCGCGTTCATCATCCCGAGGAAGCGGGTCACCGATCCGTGGCCCACGTTGAACGCCAGATCGTAGGCGGCGTCGTCCGCGCTCGGAAGCAGCATCGCGATCAGCAGATCGTGGACGTTCATCCGCTCGCCCGGCACCAGCCCGATCTGCGAGTCGACCGACGAGAGGTAGTAGACGGGGTAGACGAACACGCGGCTGAGCGGGACGTGGCGGAGGGTGATGAGCGCGGTCATCAGCTTCGTCGTGCTCGCGATCGGCAGTTCGGCGTTCGCGTCGCGCCCGTACAGCTGCTGCCCGCTGCTCTCCTCGACCAGGGACGCGGCCCGGACCGCGAGTGCCGGCGGGGTGGGGGCGGGGGTCGCCGTGGTGGCGGGCGGGGCTTGGGTTCCGGTCACCGCGGTCGTGGACGGGGTGGCGGCTCCTGCGGTTGCGGCTGTGGCACCGACCAACCCGGCGCAGGCCGCCACGCAGGCCACGAGCGCAACGACGCCTCGAACCGCCGCAGCGGCCAAAACCCGGGCCACGCCTACCTCATCGGCGCAGCCGAAGCCGCTGCGACGGTTGAAGGGCGTTGGGGTTCAGGTGCGGGTTCAGGCTTTCGATCGTGGCCATCGAGACGCCGGTCTTGGATGCGATCGCCGACAGCGAGTCGCCCGACTTGACGACGTAGAACTCGGCCTTTGAAGACCCCGACCCTGAGCCGCCGTGACGGTGGGCGACGGTGCTCGTCGTGAGCACCGTGGGTGTCGTTGTCGACTTGTGCTTGTTGGCGAGCGCGTGGTGCACGATGAAATACGTCGCGGTGACCGTAGCGGCCAGCGCGAGCGGCACGATGTAGCGCGCCGGGTTCCTCCACCCCTCCATCGCATCGGCGATCATACTGGCGCTCGGGGCACGAACCCGTTCTCAGCCTCCACGCGGCCAGGCGACCGGAGACCGCGAGCCGACTCACGCCTCTGACGCCTCACTCATGCCGCCGACACCATGCTCACGGTCGGACGACCTGGCTCACGCCGCCAGGCGCCAGGCGAGCTCGCGCAGGCGCCGGGCCTCGCGGGTCGCGGCGCCAGCCGGATCTCCGCCGGCGTGCTCGTGCGCCGCGACGATCCCGCGCGAGGCCGAGATCAGTCCGCCGGCCGGCCCGTTCGCGAACGCCGGCTCGAGGTCCTCGACGTTTCCGCCCTGGGCACCGACGCCGGGCAGCAGGAATACCGCGTGCGGCATGCGCTCGCGCAGTGCTGCCAGCCGACCGGGTGCAGTGGCGCCGACGACCGCGCCGATGTCGGACAAACCGCTGTAGCCGACGCCGGCAGCCCCGATGTCCGCCACCAGGCTGGCGAGGTGCTCGCTGACGGCGGATCCGTCGGCGAGCGGTCGCTCCTGGACGTCCGCGGCCCCGGGGTTCGAGGTGCGCACTAGCACGAACAGTCCCCGGCCGTGGGTCCGGGCGGTGGCCACGAACGGCTCGAGCGAGTCTCGGCCGAGCAGCGGGTTGACGGTCATCGCGTCGGCGCCGAGGCCCTCGATCGGGCCGAAGGGGCTGGGCGTCTCGCCCAGGAACGCCTGCGCGTACGCCGCCGCGGTGACGTCCACGTCGCCGCGCTTGGCGTCCGCGATCACGATCAGGCCGTGCTCACGCGCCACTGCCACCGTTTCGGCGAGCGCGCTCCAGCCGGCGGCACCGAGTCGCTCGAAGCAGGCCACCTGGGGCTTGACCGCGACGCACTCGTCCGCGGTCGCCTCGATCGCGAGCGCACAGTGCGCCGCGACCGCGCGCGCAGCGCGAGTGGCCGCGGGCGCGTCAGCCGCGCCGGCAATATCGGCGCGGCGGATCGCCTCGGGCCACAGTCGCGCCGGATCGGGATCGAGCCCAAGCACGATCTGCGACCGGCGGGTGGCGACTCGGTCCGCCAACCGGTCGCCAAAGCTTGTCGTGAGGTCCCCGTGCCCCGGATTGGCGGGCATCGTTGCGTCTCCGATCGACGCGGGGGTCACGGGGCCCCGATGGGGAGGTCGATGGACGCCACGGTCACGGCATCCAGCACGCGACCGCAGCATCCAGCGTCCGGCACGGTCTTACTTGACGGCCTTCTTCAGGCCCGCCCCAGCCGTGAACCTCGGAACGCGCGAAGCCGCGATCTGGATGCGCTCGCCGGTCGCGGGATTGCGACCCTCGCGTGCGCTGCGCTCCGAAACGCTGAACTTGCCAAACCCCGAGAAGGACACGTCGCTTCCGCGCTTCAGCGCATCCTCGACCGTGTCCAGAAACGCGTCGACCGCGTCGCCGGCATCCTTCTTGCTCAGTCCGGCACGATCAGCGACTTGGTCAACGAATTCTTGCTTCGTCACTTGCTCCCTCCTTCAAGGTGGTAGGAATTCCCGAAGCTAACACGGGCGGCGGACAGCCGGATCCGTGCCTGTCGCGGGATCGGCGCCATTCTCCCCGGTGAGCACGACGCGCCACACGACATCGCAGCGGGATTTTCGGAATTTGCGTAATTCGACCACCACTACTACCCAGATACAGCACCCGCCAGACCCGGGAGAGCAGAACGTCACCCCGGATGGCCACAATGACCCTGTGGACGACAGTCAGAATCCGGCCGTGGATCTCGGGCGACTGGCCTGGCTGGGGACGGTCCTGGTCTGCCTCATCGTCGTGCTGGTTCTCGTGCTGCAGGGCTATTACGGGTACGCCGGTGTGACGTTCGCGGTGGCGCTGGCGGCCGGGATAAACCTGGTCTAGCCCCCGATACCCCGGATTTCTGTGTGGTATTGGGTCACGGGCGTTCGACGAGAAAGGGTGGTCGGCGCTCCCGACCTGCACAACACGGCAACGGAGCGGCTTCGCGCGGACGGTGTCGTGAAACGCGTGATATGCGTGCGTGATGCGGCAAGGTCACCTGCCGGCGCGCCGATCGACGCGTCATGCAGGTTCCAGGGGTAGGTCAGCGACCGCTCCGAGAGGCCGGCGCCGGCGAGGACTCCGGCCCGGTCAGCGACCGCTCCGAGAGGCCGGCGCCGGCGAGGACTCCGGCCCGGTCAGCGACCGCTCCGAGAGGCCGGCGCCGGCGAGGACTCCGGCCCCGCGCTTGCGATCTCCTCACCCGGCCGCACCCGATCCTGCGGCTCCAGATGGATCAGGACGTCGGCCCCACCGAGCCGGTTCCCGATCACGTCCTGGAGCTCGTGCGCGGTGCGGTGGGCGTCTTCAAGCGAGGTGCCGTGGCGGAACTGGACGTGCAGATCGACGTACCGGCGCGAGCCCGCCCGCCGGGTGCGCAGCTCGTGGTAGCCGACCACGCCCACGGGCCCGAACTCCTCGACCGCCCCCTTGATCAAACCGACCTCCTCAGCGGGCAGGGCCTCGTCTACAAGAACCCGAGACGACCGCGTCAGCAGACGCACGCCCGTGACCACGATCGTCGAGGCGACGGCGAGCGCCACAACCGGATCGAGCCATTGCGCGCCGGTGATCTCCACCAGCGCCAGCCCGACCAGCACCGCCAGCGACGTCAGCGCGTCGGTCCGCAGGTGGGCGGCGTCGCCCTCGAGCGCCGGCGAGTCGGTCTTCCGGGCGTTCCGGGCGATTACCGCGGACACGATCACGTTCGCGACCAGCGAAAACGCCACGACCGCGATCCCGATCCCGATCGACTGCACGTGATTCCCGCCGGCGAGGTGACGGATCGCCTGGAACGCGATCGCGGCGGACCCGACCAGGATCAGAATGCCCTCGATCGCCGCCGACAGGTTCTCGACCTTTTCGTGCCCGTAGCGGTGGCTCTCGTCCGCTGGCTCGCCCGCCTTGCGGACCGAGAAGAACGCGACGATCGAAGCGACCAGGTCGATGCTCGAGTGCACCGCCTCGGTCAGGATCGAGACCGAGCCGGTGATCGAGCCGGCGATGACCTTGAGCAGGATCAGAACCGAGTTCGAGACGATCGACAGCGCCGCTGTCCGGGTTTTGACCTGGGGATCGGCCAGCGCGCCGTCGGGGCTCAGGGGCGTAGCCATCTCGTGAGCGCGCGCACAGCGTGGCCGCGATGGCTGATCGCGTCCTTTTCGGCATCCGTGAGCTCGGCCATCGTTCGATTGTCCCCGGTCGCGTCGGGAACGAACACCGGGTCGTAGCCAAATCCGTTTGACCCGGCCCGCTCGCGGGCCATGTGCCCGCGGCAATCTCCGAAGAACACGCGCTCCTCGCCGGTCTCAGGATTCACGTACGCCAGCGCGCACACGTACCGCAGCCGGCTGTCCGCCGGCGCCTCGGCCACCAGTTTCGAGAGGTTGTCCTCATCGGTGGCGCCTTCTCCCGCAAACCGCGCCGAGCGGATCCCAGGCGCGCCGCCGAGCGCCGTGGCTTCGATGCCCGAGTCGTCGGCGATAGACGGGCGGCCGGTGCCGGCGGCCGCGGTCCGCGCCTTGACCAGCGCGTTGTCGGCGAACGTCATCCCGTCTTCGGGCGGGAGCTCGAGCTCGTCCGGCAGCGCCGAGACCACGATCCCGGCGGGGTCGAGCAGACGCTGCATCTCGACGATCTTGTAGGGGTTGCGCGTGGCGAGCACGACCGCCCGGCCCTCGGTCGAAGCCCCCTCTGACATCGCTTCAGGCGGCTGCGGCCACGGCCGCATCCTGGAGCGCTCGGAGCTCGAGTATGCCCTTGGCGGCCAGCGCCAGCAGATCGTCCAGGTGGGCTCGGGAAAGCGGGGTGCGCTCGGCGGTCGCCTGAACCTCGACGAGACCGCCGTCACCGGTCATCACGACGTTCGCGTCCACCTCGGCCGTCGAGTCCTCGCTGTAGTCGAGGTCGAGAAGCGGCACGCCATCGACGATGCCGCACGATACGGCCGCGACCGCACCAGTCAGTGGCGATCGATCCAGAGCGCCCTCGGCGATCAGCCGCGCGCACGCCAGCTGCAGCGCCACGAACCCGCCCGTGATCGACGCGCAGCGCGTGCCGCCGTCAGCCTGGAGCACGTCGCAGTCGATGTACACGGTGCGCTCGCCCAGCAGCGAGAAGTCGACGACGCCGCGCAAGGACCGGCCGATCAGCCGCTGGATCTCGACCGAGCGACCGTCGAGCTTGCCGAGGCTGATGTCGCGCTGCTTGCGGTCGCCCGTGGAGGCGGGGAGCATCCCGTACTCGGCGGTGACCCAACCGCGGCCGGAGCCGGCGAGCCACCGGGGCACGCTCGCCTGCACCGACGCGGTGCAGATCACGCGCGTTTCCCCGATCGAGATCAGCGCCGAACCGGTCGCGGTCCGGACGAAGCCGGGGTCGATCGCCATCGGCCGGAGCGCGTCGGGGGCGCGGCCGTAGCTGCGCTCGGGAAACGCCGAGGGGGTCATGCGGGGATGCATGGTGCCAAAGCGGCGGTAGTCTCGCGCGGCCGCATGCGAGCGCTGATCGTCACCAACATGTATCCGAGCGCCGCTCGGCCGGCGCTCGGCAGCTTCGTCCGCGATCAGGTCGACGCGCTTCGCCGCATCGACGAGGTCGACGTCGACGTGTTCTCGTTCGCACCGGGCGGCATGTCCGCCTATGCCAAGGCCGCCGGCGAGCTCCGCCGGCGCCGCGGCGACCGGTTCGACGTCGTCCATGCCCACTTCGGCCTGAGCGCGTGGCCGGCGTTCGCGGCCCAGGGCGAGGTGCGCGCGGTGACGCTCCACGGCACCGACCTCGCTCACCCGCGTTCGCGGGCGATCACCACCGCCGCGCTGCCGTTCCTCGACCTCGTCGGCGCCGTGTCCGAGCCCCTCGCCGCGGAGATACCGAAATGGGCGGTGCGGGGGCGGACCGCGGTGCTCCCCGCCGGCGTCGACCTGCGTCGCTTCCGCCCGATCGCGCGCGACGAGGCCCGGGCCGCCCTGGATCTCGCGCCGAACGGCAGCTACGTGTTGTTCCCCGCCGATCCTCGCCGGCCCGAAAAGCGCTACGACCGAGCGCTCGCGGTCGCCGGCGGCGTTCCGCTGCTCACGCTCGGCGACGTGGAGCCGCAGAAGGTCCCGCTGTACGTCAACGCCGCCAACGCGGTTCTGGTTCCGTCCGAGCGCGAGGGGTTCGGGCTGGCGGTACTCGAGGCGCTCGCGTGCGATGTGCCCGTGCTCGCCACGCCCGTGGGGATCGCCCCCGAGGCGCTCGCGAACATTGCCGGCGGGTACGCCGCGCCGTTCGACGAGGCCGCATGGCGCGCCGCGCTCGAGCCGCACGTCAACGCGGACGATCCGCGGATCGACGGACGCCCGCGGGCGGAAGCCTTCTCGACCGACCGGATGGCCGCGCGAGTCGTCGCCGCATGGCGGTCGCTCCTCTAACCCGCGGGGCTCGCTCCACTGGCCGCGTCAGGTCAGAGGATCAGCTTCGCACGGCTTCGCCAGACCGCGAGCCCCCACGCCACCAGCGCGAACGCGCAGAGCGCGGCGACGTGCACGAGGTCGGCTGCTGGGTCCAGGCCGAACGCGCAGTGCCGGACGAGCTCGACGCAGTGATACAGCGGGTTCAGCTGGGCTAGCGAGCGCAGCCACTGCGGCATGCGCGTCAGCGGAAAGAACGTGCCGGCGACGAGGAACAGCGGCGTGATCACGCCGCTGATCACGTAGCTGAAGCCGTCGTAGGTGCTGACCATGGCGGCGAACCACATCCCGAGCGCGGCGAAGCCGATGCCGGTGAGCACGCCGATGAAAGGGACCAGCACCATCGCCGGCTCCGGCCTCAGGCCAAAGCAGAACGCCACCAGCAGCGGCGCGACGCCGTAGAGCCCCGCGCGGACCCCCAAGAACAGCGACTCCCCGGTGACGATCTCGTCGACGTCGACCGGCGCGGCCAGCATCGCGTCGTACACGCGCTGGTATCGGCGCTTGTAGAGCGCATCGAACATCGAGGAGAACACCGCGCTGAACAGCACCGCGGTGGCGACCGCGCCCGTCCCCACGAATTGGATGTAGGGGATGCCCTCGACGTGCGAGACCAGCTTCCCGAACCCGAACCCGAAGGCCAGCAGCGTGATCACGGGCTCGACGATGGCCGCGAACGTGCGCGTGCGCCAGTAGTACTTGAACACCGTCCACTCGCGGACCCACACGGCCGCCAGCGCGGGCGCCTCGACGCGGCCGGGACGAAACGCGCTCATTCGGCCGGGACGAAACGCGCTCATTCGACGTAGTCCCCCGTGAGTCGCACGAACACGTCCTCGAGCGTGGCGCTGCGGCGTACACCGTCCGGAACTCGGCCGTCTCCCGACTCGGCGTGCAGGTACGTGAGCGCAGGACCCGAGCGTCGTGTCGGCAGCCCATCGGCGGCCGCCCGCGCGCGGAGATCCGAGAGCCGGGCCGCCGACGCGTGCACGTCGACGACCTCGCGGCCGGCGTGGGTGCGGATCAGTTCGCCCGGCGAGCCCTCCGCGACCACGCGCCCGGCGGATACGATCGCGACCCGGTCGGCGAGCCGCTCGGCCTCCTCGATGTAGTGGGTGGACATCAGCACCGTGGTCCCCTGATCACGGAGCCCAACGATCAGTGACCACAGTTCCTGGCGGATCTGGGGATCGAGCCCGACGGTCGGCTCGTCGAGCAGGACGATCTCAGGCTCGTGGATCAGCGCCCGCGCGATCAGCAGCCGGCGCTGCATGCCGCCGGACAGCGTGACGGCGCGGTCGCGTGCGCGGTGCTCGAGCCCAGCGAGCGCGAGCGCACGGTCGACCGCGTTTCTCCGCGCGGGCGAGGGAATGCGGTACATACGCGCAAACACGTCGAGCACGTCGCGGACGCCGAGGTCGACGTCGAGGTTGCTCTCCTGCGGGCACACGCCCATGCGGGCGCGGGCGAGCTTCGACTCCCGAGGCAGCCGGTGCCCGAGTACATCGATGTCACCCCCGTCGGGCAGAGCCTGGCCGGTGAGGATCCGCATCGTCGTCGACTTGCCGGCGCCGTTTGGCCCGAGCAGCCCGTAGCACAAACCCGACGGCACCTCGAGCTCGAGGCCGTTGACGGCGACGACATCGCCGAACCGCTTGACGACGCCGTGCATCGACACCGCGGCCGCGCCGCTCGGCTGGACGGCGCCGGTGGGACTGACAGTTGGATCACTACGAACCTGCAAAAGGACCTCCACGTGACAACGAGAGCAGCGGAGCCGTCGCAGATACGCGACGGCACAAACGAGCGCGGCTTCAGTACGCGAGATCCATTCAGTCGAACTCTACCTGCTTTGTCACTTCGCTCACCCCAGCGCGGGCCACCACGGCGCGAGCCGCTCTCGCGCCTGCCCGACGAGCGGCGAGCCGCCGTCGCCGTCGCCGTCGCCGGCCGACGCCGGCGCCCGCGGCCGCGCCGGCTCGCGCAGCGCCTCGAGCGTCGCCGCGACCGACCTCGCGAGCGCGTCGAGCGCGTACCCACCCTCGAGCACACACCCGACCGGGATCCCCAGCGAGTCACTGGCACCGCGGATCGAGTGAGTCATCGCGGCATACCCCTCCTCGGTCACCTCGCACGCCGCGAGCGGATCGTCGCGGTGGGCATCGTAGCCCGCTGAGACCAGCATCAGCTGCGGCTCGAACGATCGCGCCAGCGGCACGACGACGCGATCGACCAGCGAGCAGAACAGCGTGTCGTCCGCGCCCGGACGCACCGGAAGGTTGACGGTGAAGCCGAGGCCCTCCCCCGACCCGACGTCGGCCGCCTGACCGGTGCCGGGGTACAGCGGCGACTGATGGATCGAGACGAACAGCACCTCGTTGGTTCCGTGGAAGATGTCGTTGGTCCCGTTGCCGTGGTGCACGTCCCAGTCGACGATCATCACGCGCTCGAGTCCGCGGACGTCGAGCGCGTAGCGTGCGGCGACCGCGATGTTGTTGAACAGACAGAACCCCATCGCGCGCGCCGGCAGTGCGTGATGACCCGGCGGGCGGTGGGCGCTGAACGCGCACGGCGTGTCGCCATCGAGCAGCAGGTCGACCATCCGCACCGCGCCGCCGGCGGCGTGTACCGCCGCCTCGAACGAGCCGGAACTGACCACGGTGTCGGCGTCGAGATTGCCGCCTCCGGTCAGGCACACCCGCTCGATCTCGTCGATGTATGCCGCCGGGTGAACCGCCTCCAGCGCCTCGCGAGCGACCGCCGGGGACGTGACGCGCTCGAACCCGAGCCAGTCGCGGGCTGACAGCTCGCGGTCGATCGCGACGATCCGCGCCGGCTGCTCCGGGTGCGGGTCCGTGTCGTGGAGCAGCGACGACGGATGCTCGAGCAGTACGGGCGCGGACGGCATCGGGGTACGGTATCGGTCCTCGTGCAGGTTCTTGCCACTCAGGCCACGGTGGTGGGCGCAGGCGCCGCGGGGCTGTATACGGCCGTGTGCGCAGCCCGCGAGGGTGCGCGCGTCACGTTGGTATCGGCCACGCCGCTCGCCGAGTCTTCGAGCTGGTGGGCCCAGGGCGGCCTGGCCGCGGCGGTCTCGGCCGACGACAGCCCCGAGCTGCATCTGCGTGACACGATCGTGGCCGGCCGCGGCGCGGTCCGCGACTCGGCCGCGCGCGTGCTGTGCGACGAGGCACCGGAGGCGGTGGCCGACCTCGGGCGGCTCGGCGTCCGGTTCGACGCCGATCGGAACGGGCATCTCGCGCTCGGCCTCGAGGGCGGTCACTCGCGGCGGCGGATCGTCCACGCCGGCGGGGCGGCCACCGGCCGACGGCTCGTGCGGCAGCTGAGCGCGGTGGTGGCCGAGCATCCCGGAATCGACGTGCTCGAGGGCCGGCGCGCGGTCGAGGTGATCGTGGCCGGCGATCGCTGCGTGGGCATTCGCCTCGACGACGGACGTGTCATCGCCAGCGGCGCCGTGGTTCTCGCCACCGGCGGCGCCGCCGCACTGTGGTCGCGCACGACCAACCCAGCCGGCGCCGTCGGCGGAGGTCTGTTGCTGGCGCACGCCGCCGGGGCGACGCTGGCCGACCTCGAGTTCATGCAGTTCCATCCCACGGCGGTCGTCGGCACCAACGGAGCGGATGGCTTCCTCGTGACCGAGGCGGTGCGCGGCGAAGGGGCGCGGCTGCTCGACGCCAGCGGGGAGCGGTTCGTCGACGAGCTCGCACCGCGCGACGAGGTCGCGCGCGCGGTGCAGCGGCAGATGGCAGCGAGCGGCGCATCGTCGGTCGACCTCGACATGCGCGACATCGACCCCGCTCTGTTCCCGAATGTGGTGAGCGCGCTCCGCCAGGCGGGGATCGATCCCGAGCGCCAGCTGATCCCGGTGGCGCCTGCGGCCCACTACATGATGGGCGGGATCGCCACGGACGTCCACGGCCGCGCCACGCTCACCGGGCTGCACGCCGTCGGCGAGTGCTCATGTACCGGCCTGCACGGCGCGAACCGGCTCGCCTCGAATTCGCTGACCGAGTGCTTCGTGTTTGGGGCCCGGGCGGCGCGGTCGGCGGTGGCGCAGCCCACCCCGGACACCGCCGTGGTCGAGTCGGCCGTGGAGTCGGGCGGCGCGACACCAGCGCGCACAAAGCCGTCACCGATCTCAGCCGCCAGTCGCGAAGCGCTGTGGCGTCACGCGGGGCTCGAGCGCGACGCCGCGGGCTTGCGGGAGCTCACCGCCGATCCGCACCCGCTCGTGCGCTTGATCGCCGAATGTGCTCTCGCTCGCACCGAAAGCCGCGGCGCCCATCAGCGCTCCGACTGCCCCGAGCGCGACCCGGCGTTCGATGGCCGCCACGAGACAATCGGCGCAGCGGGCGATCCGGTCCTGCAAACCTGGACGTAGGGCTACCGCGATGGGGGAACCTCGTGGCCCAGAACCCCGCCAAAGCTGAAAACACCTTCTTTTGAGTTAACGCCAACTTAATAATTGACACTGCTGTAACTTCACACATAGCGGGTAGCTGGAATTCGCGCTAACCAAGATCGCCCTGGCGGGGGCACGGATCTAGGAGTGGGTGTTTCTATATGTACCGGTTCAGCCGAGCCATCTACCGTGAGCTTGCCGATGAGGTCATCGAGGGCCCGTACGGCGGCCAGCACTGCAATCAAGAGCGCGTCCTGAAGGCGTGCGAAGCGGCCATCGAACGTCTCGCCACCGATCGGCATTACTTCGCGCATCCTTCGCGCACCCTGTTCAACGACATTCGGGTGTACTTCCCGATGACGTCGCAACTGCGGGTGCTTCGCGTGATTCAGCGATATCTGAGCCTGGCGGACGAGTTCCTGCGCCGCCTGCCGCAGAACGGCTTCGACGCCTACGGCAACCCGCTGCAGTGTCGGGCCAGCACGCGGAAGGGCACCCCGTGTCAGCGCATGCCGCTGCCGCACAACGGCTACTGCCCGTCGCACCAGCACCTCGCCGAGACCGAGGAGCTCGAGGCGTCACTCGCGGCGTAGGGATTGCGCCCGCGGCCGCGGGAGGGCCGCGGGTCGCACTTTTTTGGGCCTCGCTGCGCTCGGCATCCTTGGGACCGGTTGCGCTGGGCCTCCGTGCCCAGCGCCCGCGCTCCGGTAGGTTGACCGGCCATGCTGATCGGCGTCGACGTGGGCGGAACGTTCACCGACGCCGTCCTCGCGTTCGACGGCCAGCTGATCACCGCAAAGGCCCCGACCACACCTGAGGACCAATCCGAGGGCGTGATGGCGGCGATCCAGGCGGCCCTCGACAAGGCCGGCGCGAACGCTGAGGAGATCAAAGAGTTCTCGCACGGCATGACCGTCGCCACGAACGCGCTGCTCGAGGGCCGTGGCGCGAAGACGGCGTTCGTCGCCACCGAGGGCTTCACCGACCTGATCGCACTCGGCCGACAGGACCGCCCACAGCTGTACCGGCTGTGCGCGGCGCGGCCGGCGCCGCTCGCCCCGGACGAGCTGAGATTCGGAACGCCCGAACGGATGACCCCGGACGGACCGCTGACAAAGCTGAGCAACGACGCGGCGTCGGAGCTGGCCGCGCGCGTCGCCGAGGCCGAGCCCGAGGCGGTGGCGGTGACGCTGCTCCACTCCTATCGCCACCCCGAGCACGAGCAGGCGATCGCGCGGGCGCTGGCGGACCAGCTCGGCGGCGACGTACACGTGTCGCTCTCGCACGAGGTCGTCGGCACCTTCCGCGAGTACGAGCGCGCCGCCACCACCGAGATCGACGCCGCCCTGTCGCCGTTGCTCGCGAGCTACCTGCGCCGGCTCGTCCAGCGAGCCGAGGAATCGCACCTGCCGGAGCCGGCGATCATGCAATCGAACGGCGGCCTGATCGACGTCGCGGCCGCTGCCGGCCACGCCTCCTGGACGGTTCTCTCCGGCCCAGCCGGAGGTGCGGCGGGTGCCGCCTTCGTGGCACGCAAAGCCGGCGCCGAGAACGCGCTGTGTCTCGACATGGGCGGCACGTCGTGCGACGTGTGCGTCGTCGACGGCGGCGCCGTCCAGGAACGATCGAGCGGCGAGATCGCCGGACGCCCGCTGGCGCTGCCGATGCTCGCCGTGCATACCGTCGGCGCCGGCGGAGGTTCGATTGCCTGGCGTGACGCCGGCGGCGCGCTCCGCGTCGGGCCCCGGTCGGCCGGGGCCGATCCCGGGCCGGCGTGCTACGGGCGCGGCGGCACGGAGCCAACGGTCACCGACGCCAACCTCGTGCTCGGCTATCTGTCCTCGGACGCGCCCCTCGGCGGCGGTGTCGAGCTCGACCGGGACGCCGCAGAGAAAGCCGTCAACGAACTCGCCGTGCGGCTCGACCTCGCCACCGAGGCGTGCGCCGAGGGAATCAGGCGTGTGGCCGGCGCCGAGATGATCCGCGCGCTCCGCGTGGTCACCGTGGAGCGCGGCATCGACCCACGCCGGTACGCCTTGATGGCGTTCGGCGGCGCCGGCGGCCTGCACGCGGCCCAGATCGCCGACGAGCTTGGGATCGACACGATCCTGTGCCCGCGGGCGTCGGGCGTCCTGGCCGCGCTGGGATTGGTCGTCTCGCCACGCCGGCGCGACGTTCAAAGAACCGTCCTCCTCGGCGGGGGCGAGCTCACCGCCGGCGCGATCGAGCAGCACGTGCAGGAGCTCGGCGAGCGCGCACGCGACGCCATGCACGATCCCGGCGCCGATCTGAACGCCGTATACGAGCTTCGCTACCGGGGCCAGTCGTTCGAGCTCCCGATCGGCGGCGCCACCGACGCAGACCCCGACGAATTGCGCCAGGCGTTCGAGGACGAGCACGAGGACCGCTACGGCTACCGAGACAGCGAGCAGGAGCTCGAGCTCGTCACGATCCGGGTGACCGCGACGGCGGCCGGCGCCGAAGTCGATCTCGCCGGCGGCGACGATCACGCCGAAGCCGATCGCAGCACCCGCCAGGCGACGCTCGAGGGCGAGAACATCGAGCTGAAGGTGCTGCGGGGGATCCCGTCCCCGGGCGCCGAGCTCGACGGCCCGGCCGTGATCGAGCTTCCCGAGTCGACGCTGCTGATCCCGCCGCACTGGAGAGCCGAAGTCGACGAAACCGGGACGATCCGCATGAGCAGGTCCGATAGATGAGCGGCACCATCGACCCGGTCGAGCTCCAGGTACTGACGGGCGCCCTGCGTGCGGTGTGCGAGGAGATGGGCGCGGTCCTGATTCGCTCGGCTCACTCGGCGAACATCAAGGAGCGCCGCGACGCGTCCACCGCGCTGTTCGACTCGGGTGGCGAGATGGTCATGCAGGCCGAGCACATCCCGGTCCACCTGGGCGCGATGCCCGCGGCCGTCGCCGCCGTTCTCAAAGAGGACCACGCCCCCAACCGCAGCTGGATCCTCAATGACCCCTACCAGGGCGGCACCCACCTGCCCGACATCACCGTGATCACCCCGCTGTTCGCCGGCGACGAGCTGATCGCGTTCGCGGCCAGCCGCGCGCACCACGCCGACGTCGGCGGACCGACCCCGGGCTCGATGCCCGCCGACAGCACGACCCTCGAAGACGAGGGCGTCGTGATCTCCCCCCGCGTGCTCGACGACGACGCGATCGAGGAGATCACAGAACAGATGCGCCAGCCCGCCCAGCGCCGAGCCGACCTGCGAGCGCAGCTCGCGGCCTCACGCGTCGGCGGCCGGCGCCTTCACGAACTCGCACAACGCTTCGGCAAGGAAAAGCTCACGGCCGCGTTCAGGGAGGTCCTCGACTACGCCGAGCGGCGCACCCGCGCCTGCATCGAGGAGCTCGACGACGGCACGTACACCGGCACAGACGTGCTCGAGGCCCGCGAGGGCGACCTCGAGATTGTCTTGAAAGCGACCGTCGACGGAGACCGATTGACGCTCGATTTCACCGGGTCGGCGGACCAGCACGAGGGCAACCTCAACTGCCCGATGGCCGTCACCCGCTCGGCGTGCTACTTCGCCATCCGCGTTCTCACCGACCCCGACATCCCGCCGAGCGCCGGCGCCTACCGCCCTGTAGAGGTCATCGCCCCGCAGGGCTGCCTGCTGAATGCCCGGCCTCCAGCGGCCGTCGTCGGGGGCAACGTCGAGACGTCGTCGCGGATCGCCGACGTCGTACTACAGGCCTTCGGACGAGCGCTCGGTCAGGGGACGATGAACAACGTCACGCTCGGGAGCGAGGACGTCGTGTACTACGAGACGATCGGCGGCGGGCAGGGTGCGTGTCCGGACGCGGACGGTCCGAGCGGGGTCCACGTGGCGATGAGCAACACGCTGAACACGCCGATCGAGGCGCTCGAGCTCGAGTTCCCGATGCGGATGATCCAGTACGGGCTACGCCGTGGGTCAGGCGGAGACGGAGCGTTCCACGGTGGCGACGGTGTGATCCGCGAGCTCGAGGCGCTCGAGCCACTCAGCTATTCACTGATCACCGAGCGCCGGCGCCACCCGCCTCCCGGGGCAGACGGCGGCGAGCCGGGCGCGCCCGGTCGCAACCTGCTCGACGGAGAGGAGCTGCCGCCAAAGGCGATCGGCCGCCTCGAGCCCGGTCAGCGGTTGCGGATCGAGACCCCCGGCGGCGGTGGTTACGGCCACCCCCAGGGTGCTAACTGCTAACTCGTCCAAACTCGCACAAGCGGTCCAAAAGTTCGCTATCCGGCAAGTTGTTCGACACGCGCGCATCTACGTGGAACCGGTTTCAAGCCGCGTCGCGCCGGATAGTGGGGCCGTGTATGTCCCGTGTTCGTTGCGATTCGCACACATGCAGTGCAGGGTTTTCAGGACCGGCAGGGCTCGGCACGGGACCCCGCCGGCAAACCCACTGATTTGCGGTGACATTTGGCGATTTGCCAAAGCTCGCGTACAATCAACTCTTCCTGTGCCGCACTTGCACTGCGTGCCGCGCACGGGTTTTTGTTTCGTTCAACCCCCCCGTTCCCCCTCATTTCTACATGCCGATTGCTTTCAAGGAATGGGCCGTGACTGTGCGGGCCCTTGCCGAGGGAGAGCAGCTTCTGACTCTCCGCAAGGGCGGCATTCGCGAGCCCGACAAGCACTTCAAGCTGGACCACGACCGTTTCTTCCTCTATCCAACGTTCGACCATCAATGTTCGGACTTGGTGCGCGAGTCTCATCAACCTGAGCTCACCCGCGCGCTCGAGGAAGGCGTCTGGAGCGACGGTGAACCGTCGCCACAGTCGCTGCGCCGAAACCGCGAGATCCCTCAGCCCGACCGGGTGCGTATCCGGGCGTGGGCCGAGGTTGCAGCTCACTACACGATCAACGACCGTCGCACGGTCGACGCGCTGTCCCCGTTCTACGTTTGGACGAGTGACTACGCGGAGAAGCGGCTGGCGTGGAAGCGGCGTCATCCGCTCCACGTCATCCTGCTGCGGACGTACCGCATTCCCCGTCCTGTCACCGTGAAGGTGCGTGACGAGTACGGCGGCTGTCGCTCGTGGCTCGAGCTCACCCGCGACCTCCCGTTCGAGGGCACACCTGTGCTGTCGGACGACGAGTTCGAACGCGCTTCGGAGGAGATCGCGTCGATCGCCTCGGACCGCGAGCCGGTCCTGGTCTGACCCCGGGCGACCGGGTCAATCACCAATACGTCACGTGGCATGGGTCGAGTCGGTTTTCGCCGTCGTTTCGCGCACGGCACGACTCGACCCATGCCGATGACGTAGACCGCGCCCTCTACTCGCTCGAGCGCACCCGCGAGTACCTCGCTCAGCATTTCCCCTGGACGGTCGACGGGGCGACGGTTGTATTCAACTCGGGCGCTTTGCCGCGGCGGCGTGACGTGGATCAGTGCACCACCTGGCTCGCGAGCCACACGACCAGCGCCCCGATCGCCAGCGCCACCAGCAACCCCACGAGCAGCCGCCCCGGCGCCACCACCCGCGCCGGCGGCTGATCTGAGATCACCTCGCCCTCGAGCAGGACCTGGCGTGCCGTCGCCACCGCGGTCTCCGGCACGAGCACGTCGCGCGGCCCGGCCGCGAGGAAATCGGGCACGTCGAAGCCGGCGCTCCGGCGCAGCATGCTGGGGACGCCCTCCTCGAGCAGCAGGCCCTGGATGAATTCGGCCTCGGCCTGATTGCGGGCGTAGGCGACCTTCACCAGCTTCCCCTCAGTGAGCTGCGGCTTAATCTTGCGGGCGCGCTCGTGGCTGGCTGAGACCTCGCGGACCTCGCCGACGTGGTCGCTGTACACGAGCGGCAGCTTGCAGGTCGCGCAGAACCGCTCGTCCTCGGGATACGACATACCGCAGACGGGGCAGAAGAGCTCGCCGGCTCCGAGTGCCCGCTTGCGGGTCACTCCACGACCAGCTCCGCGTCCGACACCTGGCCTTCGTCGATGCGCCAGGTCCGGACCTCGGCCTCGTCGCCCTCCAGGCCGACGATGATCCACAGCACGCCGGGCCACAGCTTCGCGAAGTTGATGTCGGTCTGGGATGGCTTCGGCGCCGTTCGCGTGTGCGAGTGGTAGATCGCTCCCAGGTCGAGCCCTGCGTCCTCAATCTGGTTGTGGAGCTCGAGTTGCTCGTCGGGATCGATCCGGAAGCGCAGCGGGCTCGCCTCGGCGTTGACCGCGCGATACACGGCGAGAGCCTGCCCGTCGTTCGAGCCGACCATGCCGCAGCACTCGTTCGGCGCTTCCTCGCGGGCGTGGGCGATCATCTGGTCGTAGAGGTCTCGCGCGATCTTCATGGTCGGTCCGAGGCTACCAAGGCACCTCGTGGGTTCTGGCGCAGGCCCTTAGTGGTCTCTTTCGTAAGTACGGCGACGTATTTGCGAAAGCGACCACTTAGCTCGAGCCCGTCACGAACGGCCACGGGACCGCCTTCACGTACTGGCCGGGATTCCGAAGCCCGCTGACCGCCGTCCAATGCTGGGCCTCGCACGCCATGATCTGGGCCGCGAGCTGCTGCAGGCCGGGCTTCGAAAGCGTCTTCAGCGCGGTGAAGTAGACGCCCTCTGCCAGCGACTCGAGGTTGACGAGCAGCCTCAGGCAATCGTTCTGAGAGTGCAGATCGGTGAGGCTTCCGGGGATGTTGTGCTTGGACAGCAGCCCCGCGGCGGCGTCCAGGCTGAGCGGTCCCGTGGGCGCGCTCTCGCCCATCGCCGTGAGCTGGGACGCGACGGTCGAGAGGTGCTCGACCTCGTGCGCGAGGTAGGGCGCGATCGCCCGTTGGACGTCGGCCGCGAGCGCCCCTGAGGCGAGCACCCGCCGGTAGGCGAGCACGATCAGCCGCTCGACCTCGAGCGCCTTGGACAGCGCCTCGCCGTCGGTCACGGGGGCATCGGCGGCCGCCGGGGCCACCAGGACCCCGGCTCCGACGGCCGCGCCCGCCGCGCCCGCCGCGGCGGCGAAGCCCCCGACCGCAAACTCTCGTCTCGTCGCCAGACGCCGCATCGTCACTCTCGTCCGGTCACGAACGCCGACGGGATCGCGGGCTGGCCGAGCGCGGCGCGGACGACGGCGATGTGCTGGGCGTCGTTGGCCAGGATCGAGGCCACCTGCTGCTTGAGCGTGCCGGGCTCGAGGACCGCGATCGCGTCCACGTAGGCCGCGATCTGCATGTTCTCGACGTTGTGCAGCAACATCAGCACCTCCTGGCTCGTCCGCGGATGCCCGAGCGCGTAGCTCGGCGCCGGCTTGATCGGCTTCCCGCCGGCCGCTCGTACGAGGCCGGCGATGTCGCCGGCGTGGGAGATCTCGTCGTTCAGGAACAGCTGGCCGGCCTTGTGGGTCGCGGGCGCCAGCAGCGGAATGCCGGCGGTGTAGGCCGCGATCGTGACGTGCTCGAGGTGGAGCAGGCGGTTGAGAAGATCGACGTCGCTGTGCAGCACCGGGCGCGAGTTCTGGACCTGAGCGCGGATCGACTGGCTCCCGCACCCGGCCAGAATCGCGCCGGCGAGGCCAGCGCCGGCGGCGCGCAACCACCCCCGGCGTGAAGAGGGGTCGGCTTCGGAAGACTCCTCGCTCACCACCAGACGGTGGAGTCCAGGTTCTCGATCGCTTCTATCGGACGCGTGTAGATCCCGGACGACAGGTACTTCCAGCCGTCGTCGGCGACGAGGAACACCACGTTGCCCTCGTCGAGCTCACCCGCGATCCGCATCGCGACCCGCGCGATGGCCCCCGAGGAAACCCCCACGAACAGCCCCTCCTCGTCGAGCAGGCGGCGCGTGAACACGATCGCGTCGGTGTTGGTGACGAAGATCTTCCGGTCGAGCAGCGAGAGGTCGATGATCGGCGGGATGAAGCCGTCCTCGAGCGAGCGCAAACCCTGGACCGGTTCGCCCTGCATCGGCTCGGCGGCGACGATCTTGACCTGGTCTCCGAGCTCCTCCTTGAGCCGCCGGCCGTTGCCCATCAGCGTCCCGCCCGTGCCGAGCCCGGCGACGAACGCGGAGATCTCGTCGAGCTCCTCGAGGATCTCGAGCGCCGTCCCGTTGTAGTGGGCGAGCGGGTTTGCCTGGTTCCCGTACTGGTAGGGCATGTAGTACGAGGCGTCCTTCTCGGCCATGTCGAGCGCCAGCTCGACCGCGCCGTTCGAGCCCTTCGCGCCCTCTGAATAGACGATGTCGGCGCCGTACATGCGCAGCAGCTCGGTCCGCTCACGGGTCACGTTCTCGGGCATGACGACCTTCAGCGGATAGCCCTTGCGGCTGCAGATCATCGCCAGCGAGATGCCGGTGTTCCCCGAGGTGGGCTCGAGGATCGTCTGCCCGGGCCGGATCAGCCCCTTGTCCTCGGCGTCCTCGATCATCGCGCGAGCGACCCGGTCCTTGACGGAGCCGGTGGGGTTGCGGGACTCGAGCTTGGCCCACAACCGCACACCTGGCTTGGGGCTCAGGCGCTTGCACTCGACGAGCGGGGTGTGCCCGATCGCCTGGACGATGTCGCCGTACCGACCCCCGCAGGGCTTGTTCTCAAGGCGCTCGGCGGCCATTGCTTTACGAAGTGTAGCGAGGCAGACCCGACGCGTTCGGGGCCTGCCTCGCCGTGCTGGAGTGGCCTTGGGGCGCTGGCTGCTACCCCCAGCCGCCCGGGTACGGATTGGTCGTGGTCCCGGTTGTGGAGCTGGTCGACGTGGTCGACGTGGCCGACCCGGGCGACGGGTCCGACGCCTTCACGACGTGCCAGATCGAGCCGAACGTCCTGAGCTCATCGCCGGTGGCCTGGTGCTTGTTCTTGCCCTGGATATCCGGGAGGAAGTAGTACAGCGGCTGCCCGTTCAGCGTCAGCTGCGTCACGCCGTGGTTCTTGAACGTGCCGAGCTTGCCGCTGATGCCAGACGCCTTGCTGACAGAGCCGCTCCCGGACGGCGACACCGGTGGCCAGAAGCCCCAGCAGTTGGTGGCCGCGCTGCTGGTCTTCTTGCAGATGATGTGGTGGGTCGTCTCGCCCTGGAACGTGTACACGGCGAACCCCGACGGGCCGACCGCCACCGCCTCGTGCGTATTGACCGGCTTCACGGCGAACATCGCCGTCGGCACGTTGGTCACGTGGACACCCTTGCTGACCTTCAGCGTGAACGATTTCGCGACCGCGGTTGCGGCCAACACGAGCGCGGCCGCGGCCGCGACGGCCGCCATCAGCGCGACGGCCGACCGCCCCGGATGGCGGGCAGTGGCGTGGACGAGTCTTGGCATTCCTCCGGCTCCCTTCGGTCGTGTGGATCTACGACTAGGGACGCCGGGGTCCACCGAAGACTTCCCGAGCTTGCCGCCTATCCGTGATTGTCGTAACACCACAAGCCGCGATGCGCCGGACCAGCAGCTGCGATGCACCGGAAATCAGGGGCCATAAACGCGCACTCGACACCCGTCTGACCTCGAGGGTGCTCGAAGGGCCGCTATACGCACCCGAATATGCATTCGGCCCGAGCGGGGGTGCCGAGTGTTGGGTTTGGCCGGGTGTGATCGGACGCCGGGGGTCGCGCCCGGGTGTGACCGGGTGTCGGGTGGGCCGCGTATGACCCGGCGCTGGGGTTGGCCGGGTGTGACCGGGTGTCGGGGTCGCGCCCGGGCGTGACGAGGGGGCCGCCCCCAGTCGAGACCGGCTCTACGCGGCGCCGCCGGCCATCGCCGGCAGAATCACGAGCGTGTCGCCCTCGCCGACGCTCGTGTCGAGCCCATCGAGGACGCGCACATCCTCATCGTTCAGGTAGACGTTCACGTACCGGTTCAGCCCGCCGTCCGACGCGAACAGCTGCGACTGCGTGTCGGGATGCGCCTCAGCGACGGACCGCAGGATCTCGCCGACCGACGAACCCGAGGCGGTCAGTTCCTTCTCGCCGCCGACCGACGGCCGCAGAACCGGTGGGATTCGAATCGTCGCCATGGCCGAGGACATGGAACCCTAGTGCGCTCCGGCGCAGAATGCCTCGTAGTCGGGGAACACGCCGAGCTCCTCGTCGGCGATCGACTCAGGCTCGCGCGAGCAGATCGGGCAGTCCGGGTCGCGGCGGACCTTGACCTCGGTGACCCGCGCCGACAGCGCGTCGTACATCAGCAGGCGGCCGATCAGCGGCTCGCCCTCGCCCAGGATCAGCTTGATGACCTCGGTCGCCTGGAGCAGCCCCATCGTCCCTGGCAGCACGCCCAGCACCCCGTTGGCCCCGCACGACGGCGCGAGCTCGGCCGGCGGCGGCACCGGGAAGAGGCAGCGGTAGCACGGCCCGTCGTAGGGCTTGAACACCGACAGCTGACCCTCGAACCCGAGGATCGCGGCCGACACGACCGGAATCCCGAGCCGCACGGAGGCGTCATTCAACAGATACCGCGTGGGGAAGTTGTCGAGGCCGTCGACGACGATGTCGTAGCCCGAGATGATCTCGACGATGTTGTCGGGCCCGAGCCGGACCGGGTACTTCTCGACCTTCACGTCCGGGTTCAGCGCGTTGATCGTCTGCTCGGCCGAATCGACCTTGGAAACGCCGATCCGCTCGCTCGAGTGGATCACCTGGCGCTGGAGGTTCGACAGGTCGACCTCGTCGTTGTCGACGATCCCGAGCGTGCCCACACCAGCGGCAGCAAGGTAAAGCGCGGCCGGCGAACCCAATCCGCCGGCACCCAGGAGCAATACGCGAGCGTCGAGCAGCTTCTGCTGGCCGTCGATGCCGACCTCGGGGAGCAGGAGGTGGCGCGAGTAGCGTTCGCGCTGCTCGGCGGTCAGCGTGCGAGGCGTGTCGACCTCGTAACCGCGATCCTTCCAGAGCGTGAAGCCTCCGGTCATCGACTCGACGTGCTCATAGCCGAGATCCTCGATCAGCGTCCGCGCCGCCCAGGCCGAGCGGTTGCCGGACGCGCAATAGAGGACGACATGTCCCGAGCGGTCGGGGACCGCTCCCTCGATCCGCGACTCGAGATAGCTCTTGGGCACGTGGACGGCGCCCGGGATATGCCCGGCGCCCCACTCCTCGGGCTCGCGGACGTCGACGATCACCGCGCCGTTACCGACCTGCTCGCGCACGGCGGCGGGATCGACCTCATCGATCCTGGTCTTGATCTGGCGGAGAATCTCGGCTCCGGACGGGCTCATCGTCGAAAACTCCTCAAATGCGGTAGGGATTCAATACTTCACCGAGTATAGCGCCACGCAAACCGTGTCTGAACCTCTTTTCCCCAGCCTGGCAGACCCCGACGGCCGCGAGGCGATCCGCATCGGTGACGCGGCCCTCACCTACGAACAGCTCGCCCGCGCCGCGGCCGCCACCGCCCACGAGCTCGACGGCGCAGGCCGGGTCGCGGTCTGGGCCGAGCCCACCCTCGAGCTCGCCGTCGCCACCGTCGCGGCCCTCGCCGCCGGCGTGGCCATGGTTCCGATCAACCCGGGCCTCGGCTCTCGCGAGCTCGGCCACATCGTCAGCGACAGCGCCCCCGAGCGGCTGCTCGCGTGGCCCGGCGTCGATCCCCCACAACAGCTCCAGGCGCTACCTCGGATCGACGTCGACCGCCACGCTGCCGGCGCCGGCCCGCTCCCGGACGAGCTCGGCGAAGACGACGTCGCGTTCGTCATGTACACGTCGGGCACGACCGGGCCGCCGAAGGGCGTCCAGATCCCGCGTCGGGCGATCGCGAGCAACCTCGACGCGCTCGCCGAGATCTGGCAGTGGACCGCCGATGATCGCCTCACCCACGCGCTCCCGGTGTTCCACGTCCACGGGCTGGTGATCGGGCTACTCGGACCGCTCCGGCGGGGCGGACAGCTCGAGCACGCCGGACGGTTCTCGCCGCAGGCCCTCGCGCGGGCGCTCACCCGGGGCGCGACGATGGTGTTCGGCGTCCCGACGATGTACGGCCGGATCGCCAAGGAGGCCGAGACCGATCCCGACCTGGCGGGCGCCTTCGCGAAGGCCCGCCTGCTCGTATCCGGGTCGGCAGCGCTCCCGACAACGGTTCACGACGCCCTCAAACGACTCACCGGCCAGGAGATCCTCGAGCGCTACGGGCTGACCGAGACGCTCATGAACGCCGGCGTGCGGCTCGGCGACAACGTCGTCCCCGGCCGCGTCGGCCCGCCCCTCCCGGGCGTCGACATCGAGCTCCGAAACGATGACGGCGCCACGATCGACGTCACCGACGACACGACGATCGGCGAAATAGCGGTCCGCGGCCCGAACGTCTTCAAGGGCTACCTCAACCGCCCCGAGGCCACCGCGGAGTCGATGCGCGACGGCTGGTTCATGACCGGCGACATGGCCACGCGCGACGGGCATGGCTCGCTCAAGCTCGTCGGCCGCAAGAGCACCGACCTGATCAAGTCGGGCGGGTACCGGATCGGCGCCGGCGAGATCGAGGGCGCCCTGCTCGAGCATCCGGCGGTCGCCGAGGTCGCCGTGACCGGGGGACCCGATCCCGACCTGGGCGAGCGCGTCGTGGCGTGGGTTGTCGTCGAGCCGGACGCCACCGCCACCGCCGACGAACTGACGGACCACGTGGCGAACCTGCTCACGAAGCACAAGCGCCCGCGCGAGGTGCACTTCGTCGACGCGCTTCCCCGCAACGCCATGGGGAAGGTCGTCAAGCGGAACCTTGCTCGGGAAGAAACCCCTGGATAGCGACAGTTTCTTCCCAAACGTCCGGCGGGGCGTCCTCAAAACCCCAAAGAGGACGCCCCGCGCAAACCGGAGACCCAATCACCGTCACAGCTGACCCGGACGGTCCCACGCCGGGAAAATTCTGTGGAGGCTTGCAGTCGGAATTATCGGCCCGCCCGCGTCCGGTCGATATCGGGCCTAGACCCCATCTTGCTCCCGCCGCCGGGCACCGATACCGGCAGTGGGAGCCGCGAAATGATCATGAAATCGCGATCGCTGCTTGCCCAGATCCTGTCCGTGAACCTGCTGCTGATCGCGGGCACGTTCCTTGTGGCTTTGGTCGCGCTCGACGAGCGCGTCGGGAACGCCTTCCGCGGGCGCGAGATGGTCGTGCTCGGCCTGGCGCTGGTCGCCACCCTGCTCGGCAACTGGCTGCTTCTCCGCCGCCGGTTCATCCCGCTCGACCGGCTGATCTCCTCGATGGAGCAGGTCGACCTCGACACTCCCGACCACCAACTACTCGCGTGCGACCGGATCGACAGCGCGGAGGCCGTCCGGCTCGAGGCCGCGATCAACCGCATGCTGGCGCGGCTCGAGGGCGCGCGCCGCGCCGCCGGCCGCGCCGCGATCCAGGCCCAGGAACGGGAACGCCGGCGGATCGCGCAGGACCTCCACGACGAGGTCAACCAGGCGCTGACGGCGATCGCGCTGAGGCTTCAGGCCTCGATCGAGCACGCACCGCCCTCGCTCCAGAGAGAGTTGACCGAGACCAAACGCCTCGCCGGGCAGGCGATGGAGGAGCTCCTGGCCCTCGCGCGCCAGCTCCGCCCGGCCGTCCTCGACGACCACGGGCTCCTGCCGGCGCTCCACAGCCAGGTGCGGGACTTCTCCGACCAGACCGGAATCCACGCCGCGTTCAACGTCCGCGGCCAGGCGCCGCGGCTGACGCCCGAGCAGCAGCTCGTCGTGTACCGCGTGACCCAAGAGGGTCTGTCGAACGTCGCGCAGCACTCGCAGGCGCGAAAGGTGGACGTCGAGCTTTCATTCATCGGCCGCACGGTGCTCCGGATCACCGACGACGGCCAGGGTTTCGTCTCCCGGAGGGACGGCGGGCTGGGACTGTCGGGGATGCGCGAGCGCGCCCTGCTGGTCGGCGGTCAACTGTCGATCTGGTCCGGCGCGGGACAGGGAACACGAGTCGAGCTGACGCTCGCGTAGACAACAGAGAGGAGCACGGATGCGAATCTTGGTGGCGGACGATCACGGGATCGTCCGGTCAGGGATCAGGCTGTTGCTGGAGCGCCAGCCCGGGATGGACGTGGTGGCGGAGGCGGCGGACGGGATCGAGGCGGTCGAGCAGGCGCTGGCGGCGCGCCCGGACCTCTGCATCCTCGACGTCGGCATGCCGCGGATGACCGGCCTCCAGGCCGCGCGCGAGATCCGCTCGCACCTCAAGGACGTCCGCGTCCTGATGCTTTCGATGCACGACGACGAGCACTACCTGTTCGAGGCGCTCAAGGCCGGCGCCTCGGGCTATGTGCTCAAGCGCGAGGCCGACCAGGACCTCGTCGGTGCTGTGCACGCGGTCGGGCGCGGCGAGGCGTTCCTCACGAACGCAGCCGAGCGCTCGATCATCCGCCGCTGGATGGAGGGCGACGTCGACGGGCCTGCGGTCTCGCTGACCCCGCGCGAGGAGGAGGTCGTCAAGCTGATCGCCGAGGCCTTCACGAACGCCCAGATCGCCGAGATCCTCCACCTCTCTGAGAAGACCGTCGAGTCGCACCGGGCCAACGTGCTCCGCAAGCTGGGGATGCGCGACCGGGTCGAGTTGGTCCGCTACGCGATCCGCCGGGGTCTGGTCGAGGCCTAGCTAAATTTGGGGCCGCCTGCGGCGGCGTCCGTGGGACCGTTCCGCCGGGCATCCATGCCCGGCGGCCCATCGCGACCACGGTCCGGAAGGGCCTCCCCGGTCCGCACGGATGCCGAGCGCGGGCAATTCGGCTCCGAGACGTAACTTGGCCAGTAACGTGGCGGAGCCGAATTGCCTTAACGGAATCCGGCCCATCCACGTACGAATCACCGTGCGGCCGGGGCCGGATTCCGCAGCGAGCCCCAATACATGCGCGCGCCCGTCGATCACATCTCCGCCCCCCCGTTCCCGCCGCGCTTGCGCTGGCTGGGCGGACGCCCCGAGGGGTTCCCGATGCTGCTCGAGTTCTGGGACTTCTGCCGGGTGCAGTCGCTGCGGACGCTCCCGTACATGCGCGCCTGGCGCGAGCGTTACCCGGACCTCACCGTGGTCGGGGTGCACACGCCCGGGTTTCCGCCGTCGCACGACGCGGACGCCGTCCGCGATGCGGTGGCGCGCCTCGCGGTCCCCTACCCGGTCGCGATCGACACCGATTTCGAGGTGTGGGACCTGTACGGCAACCTCGGCTGGCCGGCGCGGTACCTGTTCGACGACCGCGGGATGCTGCTCCACTACCACTACGGCGAGGGCGGGTACGACGAGACCGAGCTCGCGATCCAGGAGCTCGTCTCCTCAGATCAGCCGGTGCTGGCCTCGTTCCGGCCCGAAGAGGCGGCCGGCGCGCTGCTGGAGGCCCAGACCGACGACGTCGGGGGGCCGTACTCGGGGCGGTACACGGCCGGCGGTGTGTGGGCGGTGCTGAGCGGGACTGGATCGCTGCGCGTCAACGGTCGAACGCTCGCGGTCGACCACCCCGGCGCCTACGAGCTGATCGCGCACGACCACAGCACGACCGGCGAGCTATCGCTCGAGATCGGCGCCGGCGTGACCTGCCACGCCGTGTGCTTCACACCCGGTCTAACAGGTTGACGAGCTCAGGCGGGTCGTCGTCGGGCACGATCGCGGCGAAACCTGGCCGGTAGGGGCTGCCGGACGGGTCGTCCCCGACGAACCGCTCCTCGTAGACCCAGCTCCCGATGTTGAGCAGGCGCCCCCATTCGCTCCGGTCGTCCCCGGGGAGCGGGCCGGCGCGGTGGGTGTGGCCGAAGATCACGTGCGCCGCCGTCGGGACGCCAAGCCGGTCGACCACTTCGGCGAACCCCGCGAGCGCGCCCCGGCGCAGGGCGACCCCCGAGACGTCGGCCCGGAGCGGCCCGATCCCGGCCCGGTTCAGCCCAGCCACCGCCGCCGCGAGCCCGAGCGCCATCGCCCGGCTGCGGAGCCGTCGCCGTCCGGCGCCGCTGTTGAGCGCCTGCCAGGCAGCGATCTGGAAGCTGCCGCCGCCGACGTGCAGGCCGCCGCTCTGGGCGACCGAGTCGGCCCAGGCGTACATCGGCCCGAGCGCCGCCTCGTAGTCCTCGGCACGCGCCGGACCGCCCGCGGGCTCGCCGGCGACGCGCACGGTCACGCCGGCGCCGAGTCGCTCGAGGATCGGCACGGTGTTGTGCCGGTCGCCGTAGTGGCCGTGGGTCGCGTACACGTCCTCGCGCAGCCACACCCCCGGGTAGGCCACCCGGACGCGCGTCGGCGCCAGCGACTCGACCAGCGCCCCGAGTGGCTCGCGCCGGTCCCACTCGACCGCAGATTCCAGCCCGAGCGGCGAACCAGGGTCGCGGCGCTCGAGCCACCCACGCAGCAGCGCATGGTCGTGGTTTCCGGGCACGATCACGACCTCGCGCCCGGCGCCCAGCGCTGCCGCCAGCTCGTTCAGCACGGGCGCGCCCGCCGCCAGCGCACCACGCACCGGCCCGTGGCGGAGCTCCAGTGTGTCCCCGAGCAGCACCAACCGGTCGAACTCCGGCAGGCGCGCCGCCAGCGCGGCTCGGTCGAGGTCGCGGCGCAGCACGTCGGGGCGGCCGTTGGCGCCGAGGTGGAGATCCGAGATGACGAGCGTGCGCAGCGGTCTAGGCGGCGCCGGCCTGCCGGATCACCTTCGGGAGCATGAAGCGGACGTCCTCCTGCACCACTTCGAGCTCCTGCACGTCGGTGGTCCCGCGGACCTTGAACGACTCCACGAGCCGCTGCACGAGCGACTCCGGCGCGCTCGCCCCCGAGGTGATCCCGACCACGCGCTTGTCGGCGAGCCACTCCTCGCGGACCTCGGTCTCGTTGTCGATCAGGTGCGAGTCCGCGCCGTGCTCGCGCGCGACCTCGACCAGCCGATTCGAGTTGGACGAGTTGCGCGAGCCGATCACGAGCACAAGATCGCACTGCACCGCGAGCTGCTTCACCGCCGCCTGGCGGTTGGTCGTGGCGTAGCAGATGTCGTCGGTGCGGGGGCCCACGATCGCCGGGAACCGCTGGCGGAGGCGATTGATGATCGAGCGGGTCTCGTCGACGGACAGCGTCGTCTGCGAGATGTAGGCGATCCGGCTGGGGTCGGGAACTTCGAGGCGGTCGACGTCCTCCTCGGACTCGACGAGCACGATGCTCTCGGGGGCCTCGCCCATCGTCCCTTCGACCTCCTCGTGGCCGGCATGGCCGATCAGCACGATCGTGTAGCCGTCGGCGGCGAACTTCTTGGCCTCGACGTGGACCTTGGTCACGAGCGGGCAGGTGGCGTCGATCGTGTCGAGACGGCGCTCGCGGGCGCCGGCGTGGACGGCCGGGGAGACCCCGTGCGCGGAGAACACGACGGTGGCGCCCTCGGGCACCTCGGCCTCGGACTCGACGAACACCGCGCCGCGATCGCGCAGCTGCTCGACCACGAACTTGTTGTGGACGATCTCCTTGCGGACGTAGACCGGCGCGCCGTACAGCTCGAGCGCGCGCTCGACCGTCTGCACCGCCCGGTCAACGCCCGCGCAGTAACCGCGCGGCGCCGCGAGCAGGAGCTTTTCGGGCACCGACCCCATCGGCGAAGAGTGTAGGAGGGAAATGCGAACATACGGCGATGGCACAGCGACACCTGGACCGCCTCAGCTCGATCGACGCGTCGTTCCTCCACCAGGAGGGGCCGAGCTCGCACATGCACATCGGCGGTGTCCTGATCTTCCAGGGGCCGCCGCCGGACTTCGCCGAGTTCCTCAATCACATCCGCAGCCGGCTGCATCTCGTCCCGCGGTACCGCCAGAAGCTGGCCACGCCGCCGCTCGAGACCGGCCGACAGCTGTGGGTGGACGACCCCGACTTCAACATCGAGTACCACGTCCGCCACACCGCCCTGCCGGCGCCCGGCACCGAGGAGCAGCTGTTCCTGCTGGCGGCGCGGATCGCCTCTCAGCAGCTCGACCGCGATAAGCCGCTGTGGGAGAACTGGCTGGTCGAGGGGCTCGAGGGCGACCGCTTCGCGCTGATCTCGAAGACGCACCACGCGTTGGTCGACGGCGTGTCGGGGGTCGACCTCGCGACTGTCCTGCTCGATCTCGAGCCGACACCGCCCAAGCAGTCGCCGGCCGAGCTCGAGCCGTGGGAGCCACACCGACAGCCGTCCTCGGCCGAGCTCGTCGCCGCCGGGGTGCGCGGGATGGTGGGCGTCGCGACCGGCCTCGTATCGCGCGCGGTGTCCGCAGCCACGCATCCCGCCACCTCGTTCGCCGGGTTCCGGGACGCAGTCGAGGGCGTCGGCGAGATCGCCTGGGCCGGGCTAAATCCCGCCCCGGTGACGCCGCTCAACGTCGAGATCGGTCCCCATCGCCGGTACGCCGTCGTCCGCCACCAGCTCGCCGACTACAAGGCGGTCAAGAACGCCTTCGGCGGGACCGTCAACGACGTCGTGCTGACCGTCGTCTCGGGGGCGCTGGCCCGGTGGCTCGAGTCACGCGGCGTCCGGACCGAGGGCCTCGAGATGCGGGCGCTCGTGCCGGTCTCGGTCCGAACCGACGCCCACCGGGGCACGCTCGGGAACCAGCTCGCGGCGATGCGCGGTCCGCTGCCCGTCTACATCCACGATCCGGTGTCGCGGCTGGCGTTCGTCCGGCGCGCGATGGACGGGCTCAAGGAGTCAAAGCAGGCTGTCGGCGCGGCGACGCTTGCGGCCGTCAACGACCTGGCGCCGCCGACGATCCTCGCCGAGGCGTCGCGCCTGAACTTCTCGACCCGCCTGTTCAACCTGCTGGTCACGAACATCCCCGGCCCGCAGATCCCGCTGTACCTCCTCGGGCGCCAGCTCGAGGACCTGTTCCCGCTCGCGTTCCTGCCCAAGAATCACGCTCTGGCGGTGGCGATCATGTCCTACAACGGCGGCCTCGACTACGGCCTGCTCGGCGACTACGACGCGCTGCCCGACATCGATGTGATCGCCGATGGGATCGACGCATCGCTGGCGGAGCTGCTCGAGGCCGCGCGCGCACGGGCCGCATCCAATGGGAGCGAGAAGTCCCGGAACGGCGGCGGGAAGGCCCGCAACGGTGGCCCGACGCAGATCCTGCCGACCGCCGGCACGCGCCCGAGGCAGGGGCCGGCGGCGGATATGCGGGCGAAGCGGGCCAAGCGGTCCGGACGTCCGCCCGGCAAAGCGACAAGCTGATGTGTGCCTTGCCGTTTCACCTGCAAACGGCTAGCGTTCCGCGCCTATGGGCGATCTGATCGCACCCGACGAGACCGCGTTCCGCCTGGACCTGACGGCGGCGCAGCTGAAGATCGTCCACACGGCGCTCAAATCGCTGTACGACGACCTCGGTCACGAGGAGCACGACGTCAAGCAGGTCGTCTGGGCCGTGCTGGACAAGCTCCCGGGCGAGCACGAGATCCGCGCGATCGACCTCAGCCGCGAGCTACGCCGAAACGGCCCGGCCTGAACCGCGTCAGAAGCCGAGCGCGAACTTAGCGTCCTCGCTCATACGCTCGGGTGTCCACGGCGGCGAGAACGTCATCGTGGGCTGGACCTCCTCGACGCCTTCCAGCTCCATCACGAACTCCTCGATCTGCTCGGACACCTGCGGTCCGATCGGGCAGCCGGGGCTGGTCAGCGTGTAGGTCACCCGCACGGTCGGGCCTTCGATCTCGACGTCGTAGATCAGCCCTAGCTCGACGAAATCGAGCCCCAACTCGGGGTCGATGACGTCGCGGAGGACGTCGGTCACATCTTCGACAGTTGCCATCTCGTGACCAGTTTAGGAGGTTGCGAGAGTTGGCACTTGCGGACACTGCACCAGTTTGTATAAGTTTTGCGTATCGTCGACTTCGATGAACACTCCGCCACTCTGCGGGTTTGCGGAGACGAGGACCGGTCAACGCAGGGCGGCCGGCGGCGTGCGATGACGCGCGCGCTCCGCTCGCAGACGAACGTGATCGTCGACCTGTCCGACCTGGCGTTCGCCGACTCGTCGGTGATGCTCGACCTCGCGGTCCTGGCGCGGCGGTTACGAGCCAAGGGACGGGAGATCCTGGTTCGCGGCGCCCAGCCGCAGGTGATGATGCTGATCAAGCACGTCGGCCTTCACCGCCTGCCGGCGGTCAGGTTCGAAGGCGCCTCCCCGGCGTTCGCCTGAATTCGTTCAGCTGGGCACGGCCTCGTGCTCGACGCGCTCCGGCATGACGCCGCTCGCCACCGGGGCGGGCTCGCGCAGCAGCTCGGCAACGTCTGAGCCTTCCTCGCCGAACCGCGGGAACCGCTTTCCCTCGGTCTCGCCGATCGCCACCAGTTGCTCCCCGACCGCCCGCATGTCCTCGATCAACCGCCGGCGCTCGCGCCAGATCGTCTCGGCGCTGCGAGCCAGCTCGCGGGCGCGCAGCTCGGCCGACTCGCGCATCTCGTCGGCGTCCCGGCGCGCGGCGGCAAGCGTCTCGTCGGCCTCCCGCTGGGTGGTGGCGCGGAGCTGTTTGGTTTCGCGGGCGGCCTTGTCGCGGAGATCGGCGACCTCGCGCTCAGCGGTGGCGCGCAGCTCTGCGACGTCGCGGTTGGCGGTCTCGCGGAGCGTGGCGACGTCGCGGGCGGCGGCTTCGCGCTGGTCTGCCACCTCGCGCTCGGCCGTCGCGCGGAGGTCGCCGGTCTCCTGGGCGGCTGCCTCGCGCATCTGGGCCGCCTCCTGCTTCGCGCCGTCGCGCGCCTCTGCCGCCCGGCGCAGCGCCGATTCGTGGAGATCCTGGCTCTCGCGCTCGGCCTGCTGGAGCCGGTCGTCCGCCTTGGCGCGGGAACGGGCAGTGATCTCCTCGGCGGTCTGGTGGGCGCGTTGGAGGATGTCGCGAGTCTCGTCGCTCACCTCGTCGAGGGCGTGCCGGACCGCGGCCTCGGGCGAGGAGGACATCTCGAGCTCGGTGATCAGCCGGCTCATGCGCTCGACATAGCGGTCGACCGCCGCCCGGTCGTAGCCGCGGAGCGCCACCGGGAACTCGACCGACCGCGCGTCCTTGAGAATCCGGTCGCGGTCGGCCGCGGACAGAACGCGGCTCGAGCCGAACCGCCGCCCCGGGCGTTCCTCTTCCCGGGCGTGCGGACCGACAAGCTCGGCGGCCTGGCTCTCGACCTCGGGAGAGATCTCCGGTTCATTCTTCCCGTTCCCGGTCCCCATGTCGGCGGGCGTCATGAGCAAACGCTCCCTTCCTCGCTTGGCAGTCGGGGCGTCGGGTGGCAGGTCACACGCGCCCCCTCAGCATCAAGCTACCCCCCTGGTCAAGGGTGGTTGAGGGTTGAGGAGGATTAGCCACAAGCTAGGCTCTTCAGCATGATCTTCTTGCTTGTTTTCGTCGTCTGGGTGGTCGCGGAGGTGTTTGTGGCGATCCAGGTCGCCCATGCGATCGGAGCGCTCGCCACCGTCCTGCTCCTACTGGTGAGCTGGCCGCTCGGCTGGTGGGCGTTGCGCGCCCAGGGTCGCGCCGCCTGGCGCCGGCTCGGAGCCGCGGTGTCGGCGGGACGCTCCCCTGGCCGCGAGGTGCTCGACGGGGTGCTGGTGCTGCTCGGCGGCCTGCTGCTGATCGTGCCCGGGTTCATCGCCGACGCGCTCGGAGTGCTCGCCCTGTTCCCGCCGACGCGCGACCTGATGCGCCGCGGGCTCGCCCGCAATGTCCAGAGCCGGCTGGTGGTCCAGGCGACGCGGTTCACCGGCGCCTCGCGGCCATACGATGTCGACTCGACCGCAACCGACGTCGATCAGCCGCAGCTCCATCCATGACCCCTCCCCCGTCCGCCCTTCGGACGCTCGCGTTCGGCGACCTCGAGCGCGGGATCTGGGGCGCTGCCTGGGTTCCCGCCGACGACGGCCCGGCGTTGACGGCGCTCGGTGCCGACGGCTCGGTGACTTTTGGTTCCGGCCTGCGGTACTCGGTCGATGAGGACGGCGGCGACTGGCGCGTCGACGGTGACGGCACCGTTCTGACCGTCTCTCCGGTCGGCGATCCTGTGGGGGTGGCCGCGACCGACGATCACGTCGATGGCTTTGACCAGTTGTGTCGCGTCACCGGCGTGGTGAAGCTCGGCGCGGAGATTGAGGTTGACTGCCTCGGCCTGCGCACATCACGGTCGGGAGCGTTCGATCTGGGCAAGCTCGAGTCCGTGCGGGCCGTCTCGAGCTGGTTCGAGCCCGACGAGGGACTGGCGCTGATGGCGTTCCGGGCCCGGAAGGCAAAGGGCCACGACGGGGATGTCATCACCGCAGCGGTGCTCGGCACGGAGGCGTCAGCCGCGGCCGAGGATCCGCGCCTGTCGACGACGTATGACGCCGGCGGATGGCCGGTCCGCGCCGGCCTCGAGCTGTGGATCGCCGGCGAGGATGAGGATGAGCAGTATCCGCGGCGCGCGTCCGGCGAGGCTACAGGCGCCCACGCCGAGCTCGCCGACGGCGGCCTCGAGCTCCAAGTCGAGCCGTTCCGGTGGCACAGCCGCGGCCGCGACGGAGCCGGGATGTACATCCTCGCCCGGCGGCGATGAACCGGGTCGAGGCGATCATCAGCGACTTCGGCGGAGTCCTCACTTCGCCGTTGCTGGAAGGGTTCACCGGTGTCATGGAGTCGTCCGGGATCTCGCTCGAGTCGCTTGGCAAGGCGATGGTGGCGATCGCCGAGCGGCAGGAGTCGAACCCGTTGTTCGAACTCGAGACGGGCCGCATGACCGAGGCCGCGTTCATGGACGCGCTGTCCGAGCAGCTGTCCGCCGACCACGGCAGTGATGTCGAGCTCGAGGGCTTCGGCGAAAGATACTTCCAGCATCTACAACCCAACGAGCGCATGATCGAGTACATGCGCGAGCTGCGCGGGCGCGGATACAAGATGGCCATCTGCACCAACAACGTCCGCGAGTGGGAAGCGCGCTGGCGGGCGATGCTCCCGGTCGACGAGATCTTCGAAGTAGTCGTCGACTCGGCGTTCGTCGGCAGCCGGAAGCCCGAGTCGCGGATCTACGAGATCACGCTCGAGCGGCTCGGCGCCGCCCCGGAGATGACGCTGTTCATCGACGATGTCGAGGTCAACTGCGAGGGCGCGCGGAAGCTCGGCATTGGCGCGGTCCGGTTCCGATCGACCGAGCAGGCGATCGGCGAGATCGAGGCCGCGCTCGGTGAAGCCTGAGACGGCCACGGCGATCCTCGAGATCGCCGGCAACGCATTCGTGACCCTCGACGCCGGCGGGCGCGTGCTCGAGTGGAACCGCCGGGCGTACGAGCTGTTCGGATACTCGCGCGAGGAGGCCCTCGGGTCCGAGCTGGCCGAGCTGATCGTCCCCGAGCGCTACCGAGAGCGCCACCGGGAAGGGCTGCGGCGGGCTGCCGCCTCGAGCGAGACGGACGCGATCACCGCCCGCCTGATCGTCGAAGCGGCGCGGCGGGACGGCCGCGAGCTCCCGGTCGAGGTGTCGCTCACGGTCGTGCGCGACCGCGGCGAGCCCACCTTCCACGCCTGGATCCAGGACGTGTCGGAGCGAACGGAACTTCTGCGGGAACTGGAGGCGCAGCTACGGGGACGCGATCCCGGTTTCGGCCAGATCCTCGATGCGCTGGCCGAGGCCGTGACGATCCGCGATCCCCACCATCACATCCTCTACGCCAACCGCGCGGCCTTCGAATCGATGGGCTTCTCCTCGCTCGAGGAGATGCAGCGCCGACCCCCCCACGCCATCTTCGACGACTACATCGTGCACGACGAGGACGGGCACGAGCTCACGATGGAGTCGATCCCGTCGGTCCGCCTGCTCGCCGGGGAGCGGGCCGAGCCGCTGCTCCTGCGCACCACCAACCGTTCCACCGGGGAAGTTCGCTGGCAGCTGCTGAAGTCAGCCCCCCTGAACGGCGAGGACGGACAGCCGGTGGCGGCCGTCACGGTCATCGAGGACGTCACCCGCGAGCGGATCGCGGAGCTTCACGACCGGTTCCTCGCACGCGCGTCCGAGATCCTGATGTCCTCGATCGACTACGAGGAGACCCTGCGGAACGTGGCCTGGCTGGCGGTCCCCGAGATTGCCGACTGGTGCGCGGTCGAGCTGGTCGATCACCGCGGCAGTCGCCAGCGAGTCGCGGTCGCGCATCACGACCCGTCCAAGCTCGAGGTCGCCGAAGAGGTCCGCCGATTCGAGCCCGCGGAGCTCGATCCCAACAGGGGCGTCGGGCGCATCCTGCGGACCGGGCAGTCCGAGCTCTATCAGGACATCCCCGACGATGTGCTGGCGAACGCCGCCGTGAACGACGAGCACCTGTCGCTGCTGCGGTCGATCGGGTTCCGCTCGGTGCTGCTCGTGCCACTCCGCGCCCGCGGGCGGACCTTCGGGGTGATGACGCTCGTCACCGCCGAGTCGATGCGGCGGTTCGAGGAGGCGGACCGGGAGTTCGCCGAGCAGGTCGCCGGCCGGGCGGCGATCGCCGTCGACAACGCACGGCTCGCCACCTCTCGCCGAGACACCGCCGACACGCTCCAGCGCAGTCTGCTGCCGGATGTGGTCCCCGGAATCGAGGGGTGGGACGTCGCCACGCTCTACCGCGCCGCCCGCGACGCCGAGGAGGTCGAGGTCGGGGGCGACTTCTACGACTTCTACGAGAGCGACGACGGTTGGATCGTCGTGCTGGGCGACGTCACGGGCAAGGGAGTCGAGGCGGCCGCGCTCACGTCGCTGGTGCGCCACGGAGCCCGCTTCCTCAGCAAGTACGAGCGGAGCCCGAGCCAGATCCTCGTCGGCCTCAACGAGGCGCTGAGGGAGCAGCCGGGGCTGTGGCTGTGCACGGCGGTGTGCGTCCGCCTCGAACGCGAGCGGGCGGTGGTCGCATCGGCCGGTCACCCCGGCCCGCTGGTGGTGCGGGATGACGGACGGGTGCGCGAGATAGGGGTGGTCGGTCCGATCCTTGGCGCCTGGACGGGCGAGCAGTCGGTCGATCGGGTCGTTGAGGTCGCGGCCGACGAGACGCTGCTGCTGTACACCGACGGTGTGATCGACACGCTTGGAGCGGACGAGCGCTTCGGCACCGACCGGCTCAAGCATCTGGTGTCGGCGAACGCCGGCGAGACGCCGGAGCGGCTACTGGCCGAGCTTTCCGCCGGGCTCGACCGTTTCCAGGTCGGGCGACAGGCCGATGACACAGCGGCGCTGGCGTTGCGGCCTTTGGCGGTTCGCGGCGGCGTGCCGGCTCACCCCACGCACGGCGCGGGCGCTTCTCCTAATCTTCCCGTCACCTGAGGTAAGGCGGCGCGGTGGGTTCCCTGCCCAACTTCCAACTCGAAACGCATGAGGACGAGTTCAGGACCACGCTCAAGCTCGGTGGAGAGCTTGACAGTGCTTCTTGCGCCGAGCTCGTGGGGGCGTTCGAGGCCGCGATCCCCGCCCTCGCCGGTCGCGACCTGGTGATCGACCTCGGCGAACTGACGTTCATCGACTCCTCCGGCATGCGGGCGATCATCATGATCGAGGGTCGCACCCGCGAGGAGGGCATCGCACTCGGGCTCACGCGGCCGCCGGCGTCGGTCACCGAGCTCCTCCGGATCACCGGCATCACCGGCCGCGTAGAGCTGACGCCGATCCCCGGCGATTTCTCAGCCGTGGAGCCGTTCGTCGAACGGATCGACATCGAGCTCGGCCGCGCCCCCGATGCGCCGGTCCGGGCGCGTGCCGAGCTCCGTCAGGCGATCACCGGGCGCCTCTCAGAGCAGGACGTCGCGACGGCCACACTCCTGACCTCCGAGCTCGTGACCAACGCCGTGATCCATCCGGCCCTGAGCATCGCCGGCGCGGTCGGGCTCCAGATCACCGTGTTCGTCGACCGCATCCGGGTCGAGGTCACCGATCCTGGGTCCGGCTTCGACGCGGCCCACCTGCCGCCGGCACGACCCGGCGAGCCGGGCGGACACGGCCTGTTCGTCGTCGACGGGCTGTCTAGTCGCTGGGGCACGGCACGGGCGGCCGCCAGCGACGCCGACGCGTTCTGCGTCTGGTTCGAGCTCGACGACGACCTCGAGGAGGCCGGCGATCAAGCGGCTCAGTTCTCTACGCCCAGCCGATCCCAGCAGTACAACTCGAGGCACTCCTTGGCGAGCTCGACGCAACGCGCCTCGGAGAGCCAGGGCAGCACGGTGTCGAACGCCTGATCCTCGCCCACGCCGGCCTCGAACGCTTCCTCGCCGCGGAAGCCGGCGGCGATCTTCAGCGCCTCGCGCCGGTGGTCGCCGAGCGACGGGAAAACGTTGACGAGGAACTCCCGGTTGGGGAGCGGATGCCCGACCTCGAGCGAAGCGTGCCACGCCGCCAGCAGCGACAGGTCATGCTCGTCCAGGTCGGCGAGCGCCTTCGCGTAATGCGATTCGAGCTCGGATTCGGGGATCTCGTCCACCCACGCCCGAACCACTTCTCCGAGGATCTGGCGACGCGCCTCACGCCCCACCGACTCGGCGATCACGCGGATAGCGTCCTGAGGTTCGATGAAGCAGAGTGACATTGCGGCTCCGGTAAGGGGATGCGGACGCCGCAGAAGGTAGGCGGTCGACCGGACGTAACCGGTTCTTGACCGCTCCGTGCGCTACTTGACCGTGACGGTGAGCGTCGGCGAATTCGAGCGGTTGTTGCGGGCGTCGGCCGGCAGCACCGCCCTCAGCTTGATCGCCCCGCCGTGCATGAATTTATGCGAGAGCTTGTAGGCGGAGGCGTGGGTCAGCCGCGGCCGGCCGATCACGGCCCACGATCCCCCGCGCCTCTGCTCGACCAGCAGAAACTGTCCCGCATGCGACGGCGTGACATGTCCCGTCAGCGCCACCGCCTGCCCTGCCGTCACGGTGTGGGATGCGGAGGCCAACCCGACGAGCGCGTTGACCCTCTGCTCAAGCGTGGGGCTCGTGAGACCGTTCGAGGTCACGTACCACTGCTGGTCGGCATTGACCGACCCGCTTTTCATCGTGAACGTGTACTGGCCCGCGCTGTCCGTCGTGGTCTGCGCGAGCTGATGGAAGCTCGACTGGCCGGACAGTTCCCGCCACAGCACGACCTGGGCGCCGGACACTGGATTGCTGGTCAGCCCGCCTGAAATCACGACCTTTCGCCTCGCCGTCGAAGGATCGGGCGAGGCCGCGATCGACAGACCTCCGGATGGGCAGCTCGTCGTGCAGCACGTGGCCCCGGTCGTGCAGCACGTCGCTCCCGTCGTGCAGCACGTCGTCCCCGCTGTGCAGCAGTTGGTCCCGGACGTGCAGCAGGTGCTGCTCGACTGCGGGCAACACGGCACATACTGGGCGCTGGCCCGCGCCTTGGCGTTGGTCGGGAGCGGGCAGCACGGGACCACGGTCGGCTGTCCATCCGGCTGCGGGCACAGGATGTGCGGAACGCTTCGGGCCGTGCCGGCAGCGCTGGCGGGGCCAGGCGCCGCGATCGCCAGCAACGAGGCGACGAGCATGAGAAGCGACGACGGGAAGATCAGGCGGCGCATCGCAGAAACCGGCACTCAGGTACCCAGATTTGTGAAGCCTAACGCACTTTTTTGTATCCGGCGGGGTCAGAGTCCGAGCGCCGGGGGCGCCGCGGCGAGGTCAGAGAGCCCCCGCCGGCGGGGTCAGAGTCCGAGCGCCGGGGGCGCCGCGGCGAGGTCAGAGAGCCCGCGCCGGCGGGGTCAGAGTCCGAGCGCCGCGGACACGCGCGCGAGCGTTTCCGGATCGGGCTCGGTGTCGGCGGGCACGCCGAGATGGACCCGCCCGCCCCGCTCCCAGTTGTACAGGCCGAGGTCGAGCGCCTCGAGCGGGAGGCCCGACGCCTGGGCGAGATCGGACGCCCGGCGCTCGAGCAGCAGCGGGTCCCCGATCCCGAACGCGCGCTTGGCGCCGACCGTGACGTCGTTCGCGCCACCGAGGACGAGCGAGCCGGCGTCGATCTCGTAGACCCCGAGTCGCCCGAGCGTGACGAGCAGGTCGTACCGCGCGTCGCGATGCAGCCCGGGAAGCGCCAGACGCTCGAACGCGCGCGCGAACCGCCGTTCCGGAGACCACGCGGCGTCGCCGGTGTACGCGGCCGCCTGCGAGCCCGACCGCGCGGCCCACGCCCGGTAAGCCTCGAGTGTCCTCGTGCCGCGCGAGGGGTCATGGGCGGCGCGCGGGCCGAGCTGCACTTCGTCGAGCGCCGGCAACTCACCCGAGGCCCACGACGTCCGCACGCGCTCGATCTCCGCGAACGGGTTCTCGTCCTCCAGCGGGCACAGATAGGCGATCAGGAACGCCAGCCAACTGCGCTCTTCGATCGCGCCGGCCGCGTCCGCGACCTCCGCGTACAGCCCCGGCGGTTCCTGCTCGAGCAGCTTCAGGCGAGTGTCGGCGAACGCCAGCTCCCCGGCGAGCCGCGTCGCATCCTCGGTCGACTTCAGTCCAATCACAACCGGCGAGTGGTAGCCGTCGTCGGCGCCTCGCGCCACCCGGCGCACCGTCAGTCCGCCGCCCGACCCGCCCGACCGCGAGCCGCCGGACCGCCCCGGCGATCCCGCGCGTGCCCGGCCGGGCCGCGGCGTACTCTCGCGCGACTGCGTCGTCCGTGGCGCGCTCGAGGTGACGATCGGCCGCAGCTCGACCGACTGCTCCTTGGAGCAGATCGGGCAGTTCTGGATCAGGCGGTTGTGGCGGCAGAAGCTCGGCACACCGTCAGCCTAGCTTGCCGGCACCACCGCTAGCCGCCGGCCGGGTCTGCGTGTCGCCCTGGGCGACCGGCGGGCGGGTCTGCGTGTCGCCCTGGGGGGCCGGCGGGCGCTGGGTGTCGCTCACGGTGCGTCCGCGCCTTCGCCCGGTTCCCACACCGCTCCATGCTGCACCACGCGCCCGAGCGGTTCTTGGTGTGGTCGTAGAAGGCCCACGCGCAGGTGTGGTCGCGGCATGCCTTGAGGCGGGTCCAGGTCCCCTGGGCAATCGCGTCATGGACGATCGCCAGCAGGCGTCCGAACGCGCCGTCCACTCCGGCCGCGTCGGGCACCAGCGACGCGCCGCCGTCGTCTTCGAAGTGGAGCCGCAGCCGGGCGCGACGAGCGGTGGCGTCGAGGATGCGGCTCGCGGCCGCCGGCGCGCTCTCTCCGACGTTGTGTGCGGCCAGCACCTCCCGGAGCGCCTCCCGTAGTTCGATCGCGCGGGACAGGTCGGCGCGAGTCGCCCTCAGGCCGTCGGGCGCGAGGCCCTCGGCCGCGAACCAGCCGGCCATCGCCGCCGGATCGGTCAGAAGCTCCGTCCCGCGGCCGATCTGGCGCGTGTTGACGAACCGCCTGACGCGCTCGAGCTCACCAGGAGCTGATCGCTGCTTACTCATAACCAGTAATCCTAGTAAAGCGGTTACGAACCAGCTAAAATGGCTAGGTGGTTATGGAAGCTCGTCAGCCCGATGTCACTCTCCGACTCGCGGAAGCCACCGACGCCCGCCGGCTGCGGGTCCTGGCCCAGCTGGACAGCGCCCGGGCCCCAAGGGGGCCGATGCTGATCGCCGAGGTCGACGGCCGGCTCCGCGCGGCGCTTCCGCTCGACGGCGGCGAGCCGATCGCCGATCCGTTCCATCGCTCGGCGGATCTGGTCGAGCTTCTGCGGACACGCGCGGCGCAGCTGACCGGACCCGATCGGCGCCGTCGGCGCCGGCGCGGGCCGCTAGCCACTACCCTCTCGGCGCTTGAGCGCCGAACCGCCGACCTTCGATCTCCAAAGCCACTCGCTCCACTCTGACGGAGCGCTCGAGCCGGGCGACGTCGTGGCCACCGCCGCGCAGGCGGGCGTCGAGCTGCTCGCGCTCAGCGACCACGACACCGTCGACGGAGTGCAGGCCGCCGCCGACGCCGCCGCCGCGGTCGGAGTCCGTCTCGTGCCGGCCGTCGAGATCTCCTCGGTCGACCGCAACAAGCAGGACCTGCACGTGCTCGGCTATCAGGTCGACCACCACGACGATGCGTTGCGCGAGCGTCTGCGCGACTGGCGCGAGGACCGCGAGCGCCGCGCGGAGGCCATGGCCGATGCCCTCCGCGAGCTCGGATACGAGTTCGACGACTCCGAGCTCGCACGGCGCCGGGCGGAGGGGAAGCCGATCGGCCGGCCCCACATTTCCGACGCCGTCGTGCGCCACCCTGGGAATTCGCAGCGGTTGCACGACGAGGGCCTGGCCGAGCGCTCGGCATTTCTCGAGGCCTATCTGATCGACGGCAAGCCGGCGTTCAAGCCGCGGACGACACCTACGATCGCCGAGTCGATCGAAGCGATCCACGACGCGGGCGGGGTCGCGGTCTGGGCCCACCCGTTCTGGGACATCTCCGATCCGCCCGAAGTTCTCGAGGCCATCGATCGGTTCCGAGGCTGGGGGCTCGACGGCGTCGAGTGCTTCTACGCCACCCACACCCGCGAGCAGACCGAGCTCCTCGCCGACCGCTGCGCCGAGCTCGGCCTGCTGACCACGGGCTCGTCCGACTTCCACGGTCCGGCCCACAAGCTGTTCTCGCGGTTTCGGGCGTTCAGCACCTACGGGCGCGAGCCGGTGCTCGGACCGATAGCGGGCTAGGCGGGCGGGGCTCGGCGCTGGCACCGGGGCGGGCCCCGGCGCGCGCCACCACCCGCAAAGAACCTGCATAACCCGACAATCGAGGCGAGCCGGGTGGACCGTGACGTGTTACCCGCGATTATCGTGCACAGCTCGGCAAGGTCCGGCTCACGCGCGCCAATTGTCGTGTTATGCATGGTGCGAGCTCCGCACGACCCCGCCGCCCGCGCGCCAATTGTCGTGTTATGCATGGTGCGAGCTCCGCACGACCCCGCCGCCCGCGCGCCACCGCACTCTCAGGTGCCCGCCGTTGACGTTCGCGCGACCGCCAACGGTCGACCGCCAACCCCCGACCGCCAACGCCCGACCGCCAACGCCACCCCCTACCGCGGCTCCCCCAAAACCCCCCGCGCCCGCAACTCCATCGCGAGCTGCTCCACCAGGTCGTCCAGCGGGTGCTCACACGGCCGCAGCTCCATGTCGGCGTTCTTCGGCGTCTCGTACGGCGCGTCCACGCCGGTGAACCCGGTGATCTTCCCGCCCCGCGCCCGCGCGTACAGCCCCTTGGGATCGCGCCGCTCGCACTCGTCGAGCGGGGTGTTGACGAACACCTCGAGGAAATCGAGCTCGCTGCCCTCGTGAATGCTGCGGGCGAGCTGCCGGTCGACCTCGTACGGGCTGATCACGCTCACGATCGCCACCGCCCCCGAGTCGGCGAACAGGCTGGCCACGTGAGCCACCCGCCGGATGTTTTCGGCGCGATCGACCGGATCGAAGCCGAGATCGCTGTTGAGCCCGTAGCGGAGGTTGTCGCCGTCGAGCCGATAGACCCGGTAACCGTCGCGCGCGATTCGCTCCTCCAACGCCGCGGCGATCGTCGACTTGCCGGCGGCCGGGAGGCCCGTCATCCACACCGTGGCGCCGCGCTGGCCGAGCAGCGCCCACCGGGCTCCGCGCGCCAAACGGCTCCGATCCCAGGTGACCTCTCCGCGGCGTACGTCCGGGTTCTCGATGTGCGCCTCGATGATCATGCCGGCGCCGACGGTCGCGTTGGTGGCCTCGTCGATCAGGATGAAGCTGCCCGTCGTCCGGTTACGACGGTACTCGTCGAAGATCATCGGCACGGTCGTGCGCAGCCGGATCCGGCCGATGTCGTTGAGCCCAAGCTGACTCGCCGAAGCGTCGCGGTGCAAAGTATTGACGTCGATCCGGTAGCGCACCTCCTCGACGACCGCGCGCGCCGAGCGGGTGGTGTGCTTGATCGCGTAGACGCCGCCGGCGACGATCGGGGCGTCGGTCATCCAGCACACGATCGCCTCGAGGTTGCGATCGACCGTCGGCCGGTTGTGAGGGCGGCAGATCGTGTCCCCGCGCGAGATGTCGAGGTCGTCCTCGAGCCGCAGCGCGATCGACATCGGCGCGCATGCCTCGGCCAGCGGTCCGTCGAAGCTCTCAACCGACGCGATGCGCGTCTCGTCGCCCGATGGCAGCACGACCACCGGATCACCGGCCCGGAACACGCCGGCGGCGATCTGACCGGCGTACGCGCGGTAGCCGCGCGCCCCCTGCCCCGAGTCCGCCACCAACCCCGCGCCCGGCCAGATCGATGGCTCCGGGGCCGGGGGCGAGCCAGGACTCGTCCTGATCACCCACTGAACAGGAAGCCGGCAGTCGATCAGGTTGCGGTCAGAGGAGATGTGGACGTGCTCGAGGTGGTAGAGGAGCGCGGGCCCCTGATACCACTCCATCTCCTCGGACCTCGCGACCACGTTCTCGCCGTGAACGGCCGAAATCGGGATGAAGGTCACGTCGGTCGTCTCCAGCCGTGCGCAGAACTCGCGGAAGTCCTGTGCGACCTGCTCGAACCGCGCTTCCGAATAGTCGACCAGGTCCATCTTGTTGACGCACACGACGAGATGTCTGATTCCGAGCAGCGAGGCGATGAACGCGTGACGCCGCGTCTGCTCGACGACGCCCTGCCGCGCGTCGATCAGGATCACCGCCAGGTCGGCCGTCGAGGCGCCGGTGACCATGTTCCGCGTGTAGCGCTCGTGGCCGGGGGTGTCGGCGATGATGAACTTGCGGTGAGCGGTCTGGAAGTAGCGGTAGGCGACGTCGATCGTGATCCCCTGCTCGCGCTCGGCCCGCAGGCCGTCGGTCAGCAGCGAGAGGTCGAGCCCGCGCTCGCCGTTACGCCGCGCCGACGCGGCCCGCAGGGCCTCGAGCTGATCGGTCAGGATCTGCTTCGAGTCGTACAGCAACCGGCCGATCAGGGTGCTCTTGCCGTCATCGACCGAGCCGGTGATCACCAGTCGGAGCATCGCCGTCCCGGAGGCCTGCTCGAGCGTCGCCGGCGCCAGTTGCCGTGCACCGCTGGTTGTCATTGCGCCGACCGTACAGCAGCCCACGGATACGCGCCCCGAGGCCCTAAGAAATCGCTCATCGCCGATAACAACACTGCCGTGTGGCGCCGGTAGCGGTCGCGTCGACCGCCGGAAAGCTCCAACCCTTCCGACTACCCAAAGACTTCAAGCTCCGACCGCCATCCCCTCCTCGCGCCGGTGCGCCTTGCCGCGCGCGATCACCTCCCGGAAGCTCCGGAACCGGAAGATCAGCACGAGCGCCGCGAACCCGCACGCCGTGGTCAGCACGGCCGTCGCGATCTGCTGCCCAACCGAGAACGAGGCCACGTACTGATTGTGGGCGAAGATCGTCAGCAGCAGCGCCTGCTGGACGCCGGCGCCGCCCGGTGTGAACGGGAACACGGACGCCACCACCTGCACCCCGAGCACCAGCAACGCGTTGCGCACCGATCCGCCGATGTGGAACGCGTCCAACAGGAACCAGTACGCCGCAAACCGTGCGATCCAGCTCGCGAACTGCCAGGCCGCCATGTCCCGGCGATAGCGCGGCCAGTCGCGCAGGATCGCGAACCCCTGCCGCACCCGTTCCCAGAACGCCTTGACGCGGGCCGACAACAGCGCGAACGCCACCAGGAAACCGACCGCCAGTACGGTCAGCAGGAACAACGTGAAGCGCACGTGCGACGCGAAGAAGCTGATGTCGAACGCGGGTAGCTTCGAGAAGTCCGGAGGCTTCGGGAACACCCCCTGGGTGAACGCGAAGCACATCACGAGCAGGCCCATGAACCAGTCGAAGATCACCCCGGTCGAGAGCGCCGAAGCGACGGTCGGATAGGAGCTCTCGGGAATCGCCATCCGGGTCAGGTACAGCTGCGCGATGCTTCCGCCCCCGAGCGGGAACACGTTGTTGATCGCGTAGCCGACCATGTAGGCGCCCCACACGTCGCGCCAGCGGATTCGCGTGCCCGGATAGGCCGCCCGGAGCGCGCCCCAGAGCGCCCGCGAGCGCAGCAATAGGTAGACGGCGTACAGCGCCAGCCCCACCAGCAGCGAGAACCAGCTCAGGCTGGTGAGCTGCGACAGGAACGTTCCGGCCGAGTCGATCAGGTGGGTGATCGTCGAGCCGACCGAGGCGTGGTGCTGGGCGCTCGCCGTCACCGCCGCTCCCGCGAGCGCTAGCGCTGGCATGCGCTCCATTATGGGCCGCGAGGTCCCGGTCACCCCCGAGACCGCCGGCATTAAAGAGGCCCGGGGGGCCCAGATCCATCTGGGCCCCCCGGAGAGTCAGGGAAGTGGGGGCGCAGTTCCCTGACCGACAGGGGCGAGTTTCCCCGTCCCAAGCTCTATCTAAACCTTAAATTTCTTCGCAGGCCGCTCCACCACGCGAATCGCGCCGCTAACACTACCATTCCCACGTATAACCGAGGTCAAACGTGGGGTATTGGAACTGTTGGTTTTGAACCCTCGGAACGAGCGTTCACAACCGGTTAGCGACCCTGCGCGCCGGGGCCGGTAAAGAACTCTTCGCCGGCCCGCACCGTGCCCGCAGCCTCGGCCTCGTGGCGCAGCGTCCGGTCGGCCTCGCCGCTCCACGCGCCGATCGCCAGCATCTCCCGGTCGGCGTCCATCGGACTGCCACCGAGGTCGTTGTTGACGACCCGGGCGCACTTCCGTCCCTCGGCGATCGCGGTGACGATCAGAGACTGCCCGATCCGGGCGTCGCCGCACGCGTACACGCCGTCCACCGACGAGCGGTAGGTCATCTCGGTCCGGATGTTTCCCCGCTTGTCGAGCTCGAGATCGAGGTCCCCGACGGGCCCGCTCCGCTCCGGACCCTCGAAGCCGATGGCGATCAGCACCAGATCGGCCTCGAGCACGAACTCGGACCCTGGGACGGGCGTCAGGTCGCGCGAAGAGGTCCCGGTCACCTTGCGCGCGTACACGTGGCTGACGTGTCCGTCGCGGCCGCCGAACCCGGTCACCTCCGTCCCCCACCGTCGCTTCCCGCCCTCGTCGAGCGCGTACGTCGACAGCGTGCGCTTGGGCGGAAGCGGCCACGGGTGCCGCGAGTCCCGCCCGCTTTCGGGAATCTGGGCGTACACGTCGAGCATCGTGACCTTCTCGGCGCCCTCGCGATGCGAGTTCGAGATGCAGTCCATTCCGGTGTCGCCACCGCCGACCACGATCACCTTCTTGCCCGCGGCGCTGATCTCGGTTCCGGGCGCCGGCGCGCGCGAGGGCCGCCCTTCCTCGAACGCCACCCAGCGATTGCGCTGGTACAGGTAGTCCATCGCGAAGTGGATCCCGCCGAGGCTCCTCCCCGGCGCGTCGAGGTCGCGGTGGAGGCGCGAGCCGATCGCGACCACCAGGGCATCGTGGCGTCCGGAGATCTCCGAGGTCGACACGGCTCCGCCCACGTCGGTGTTGTAGACGAACTCGATCCCCTCGGCCGCGAGGATGTCGACCCGCCGATCGATGACCCGCTTCTCGAGCTTGGCGTCGGGGACCCCGAACCGCATCATGCCCCCCGGACCCTCGTCGCGCTCGTAAACGGTGACGGTGTGGCCGCAGCGGTTGAGCTCGTCCGCGACCGCGAGGCCGGCCGGCCCGGACCCGATCACCCCGACGGTCTTGCCGGTGCGCCGCTCCGGCGGGGTCGCGACGATCCAGCCCTCGGAGAACGCGCGCTCGGCGATCGCCATCTCGATCTGCTCAATCGTCACCGGGTCGTCGTTGACAGCCAGCACGCACGCCGACTCGCACGGGGCCGGGCAGATGCGGCCGGTGAACTCCGGGAAGTTGTTGGTGGCGTGGAGTTGGTCGATCGCTTCCCGCCACTTGCCGCGATACACGAGGTCGTTCCAGTCGGGGATCAGGTTGCCGAGCGGGCAGCCCTCGTGGCAGAACGGGACCCCGCAGTCCATGCACCGGGCACCCTGTCGCTGAAGCTCGGCCTCGGGCTGGAGCCCGAAGTACTGCTTGTAGTCGTGGACCCGCTGCTCCGGATCGCGCTTGTCGAAGCCGACCCGGTGGATCTTCAGGAACGCGCCGAGCTCGCCCATCAGGCTCTGACCGCCTCGCCCATCAGGCCTCGACCGCCTCGCGCTCGGCGGCGGCCAACGCGCGCTTGTAATCGCGCGGCATCACCTTGACCATCCGCTCGCTGGCTCGGTCCCACGACGCGAGCACATTTCTCGCCACGATCGACCCCGTCCGCGCGGCGTGCTCTGAGATCAGGTCCCGAACCAGAACCGAGTCGTCGTCGGAGAGCTCCTCCAAGTCCACTAGCTCGAGGTTGCACCGTCCTTCGAACCGCCGGTCGAAGTCGTACACGTACGCGATCCCGCCGCTCATCCCGGCGGCGAAGTTCCGCCCGGTGCGCCCGAGCACGATCACCCGGCCACCGGTCATGTACTCACAGCCGTGGTCGCCGACGCCCTCGACCACCGCGCACGCGCCCGAGTTGCGGACCGCGAACCGCTCGCCGGCCAGCCCGCGGAAGAACGCGCGGCCGGCAGTGGCGCCGTACAGGACGGTGTTGCCGACGATCATGTTGTCCTCGGCCCGGAAGCGGAAGCCCTCGGGCGGCCGGACGGCCACCACCCCGCCCGACAGGCCTTTGCCGGCATAGTCGTTGGTCTCGCCCCGGAGCGAGAACGTCACCCCCGGAGCCAGCCAGGCCGCGAAGCTCTGACCGGCCGAGCCGCTGAACGAGATCTCGATCGTGCCCTCCTCGAGGCCGGCGGCGCCGTGACGGCGCGCGATCTCTCCCGAAAGGATCCCGCCCACAGTCCGATTGACGTTGCGAACGGGAATCGGCCCGAGCTTGACCGGCTCGCGGCGCTCGAGCGCCGGCGCGCACCGGCGCACCAGCTCCCAATCCAAGGCATCGTCGAGCACCGGCTGCTGGGCGCGCGTACGCCGGCGTGGGGTGCCCGGCGGCAGATCCGGCGAGTCGAGCACCATCGAGAGATCGACCCGGCTCGCCTTCCAGTGGTCGATCGCACGCTCGGTGTCGAGCAGCTCGGACCGCCCGATCATCTCCTCGAACCGCCGGATGCCCAGCGAGGCCATGATCTCGCGAACTTCCTCGGCCACCAGCATCAGGTAATTCACGACCTGCTCGGGTGTTCCGCGGAACCGCTTGCGCAGCTCGGGATCCTGGGTGGCGATCCCGACCGGGCAGGTGTTCAGGTGGCAGACGCGCATCATGATGCAGCCCATCGCGATCAGCGGAGCGGTCGAGAACCCGAACTCGTCGGCGCCGAGCAGCGCCGCCACGACCACGTCTCGCCCGGTCCGCATGCCGCCGTCGACCTCGACCGTGATCCGCGTGCGGAGATCGTTCAACAAGAGTGTCTGCTGGGTCTCCGCCAGCCCGATCTCCCACGGCACTCCGGCGCCCTGCACCGAGGACTGCGGCGAGGCGCCCGTGCCGCCGTCGTGGCCGGCGATCGTGACGTGGTCGGCGTTAGCCTTGGCGACGCCCGCCGCGACGGTCCCGACGCCAACCTCGGACACGAGCTTCACCGACACCGAGCTCGTTGGATTCGCACACCGCAGGTCGTAGATCAGCTGCTTGAGGTCCTCGATCGAGTAGATATCGTGGTGCGGCGGCGGCGAGATCAGGCCTACGCCCGGCGTCGAGTTCCGCAGCCAGGCGATGTAGTCGTCGACCTTGTGGCCGGGGAGCTGGCCGCCCTCGCCCGGCTTCGCGCCCTGGGCCATCTTGATCTGGAGCTGGTCGCAGTTGACCAGGTAGTGAACGGTGACGCCGAATCGCCCGGACGCGACCTGCTTGATCGCCGAGCGGCGCAGATCGCCGTTCGCATCCGGCACATAGCGCGAGGCGTCCTCTCCGCCCTCGCCGGTGTTCGAGCGCGCGCCGATCCGGTTCATCGCGATCGCGAGCGTCTCGTGGGCCTCGCGCCCGAGCGCGCCGAGCGACATCGCCCCCGTCGTGAACCGCTTGACGACCTGAGTCGCCGGCTCGACCTCCTCGAGCGGCACGGGCTCGTCCGCGAGCCGCAGCGTCATCAAGCCGCGGAGCAACCCGCGGCGAACCGAGTCGTCGTTGGCCAGGTGCACGAACTCGCCGTACGTCTTGCGCGGGTCGCCGTTCTGTCCCTGCACCGCGTGCTGGAGGTTGGCGATCGTGTCCGGGTTCCACACGTGGAGCTCGCCGTTCCGGCGCCACTGGAGCACGCCGCCGACCGGGAGAACCTCGCGGTCCGTGCGCGGATACGCGCGGAAGTGGCGCTCGATCGCCTCCTGGGCGAGCTGCTCCAGGCCGACCCCGCCGATCCGCGACGCCGTGCCCGTGAAGTGCTTGTCGATCAGCGCCGGCTCGAGCCCGACCGCCTCGAAGATCTGCGCGCCGCAGTAGGACTGGATCGTGGAGATCCCCATCTTCGAGATCGTCTTCATGAGGCCCTTGCCGATCGCCTTGACGATCCGCACCTCGGCCTCCTCGCGCGGGAGGTCCTCGGGTAGCAGCGCCCGATCGGCCAGCTCGTCGAGCGACTCGAACATGACATACGGGTTGATCGCGGCCGCGCCGTAGCCGATCAGCGTCGCCATGTGGTGGATGTCGCGCGGCTCGCCCGACTCGATCACCAGACCGGTCCGCAACCGCGTTCCGCGCCGCACCAGGTGATGGTGCACCGCGGCGACCGCGAGCAGCGAGGGCGTCGCCACCCGCTCGGCGCCGAGGTTGCGGTCGGACAGGATCAGGATGTTCGCGCCGTTGTCGACGTAGCGGGCAGCCTCCTCGCACAGCGCCTCGAGCCGGCCCTCCATCCCCTCGTGCCCCTGCTCGATCGGCCACGTGATGTCGAGCGTCGCCGCAAAGAAGATCTCGTGCGAGACCTGGCGGAGCTTTTCGAGCTCTTGGTTGCGGAGGATCGGCTGGTCCATCACGAGCTGGTGGGCCTGCTCGGGGTTCTCTGACAGCAGGTTGACCTCGGCGCCCACGCCCGCCTGGAGCGACATCACCACGTTCTCGCGGATCGGGTCGATGGGCGGATTCGTGACCTGGGCGAACAGCTGCTTGAAGTACGCGAACAGCGGCGGCTGGCGGTCGGACATGACCGCGAGCGCGGCGTCGTTGCCCATGCTCGCCACCGGCTCCTCGGCCTTCGTCGCCATCGGGGCGATGATCATCCGCAGGTCCTCCTGCGAGTACCCGAAGGCGAGCTGCTTGGAGCGCAATGGCTCGATCCGGGGCGTGCGGGGATCGCGCTCGGGAAGGTCGTCGATGTGCACGACGGAGCGCTCGTACCACTCGCCGTAGGGCCGCTTGCGGGCGACGCGGCGCTTGACCTCGTCGTCCTCGACGATCTTTCCCTCCTCGAGGTCGACGAGGAACACCTTGCCGGGGGCCAGCCGCCCCTTGCGCTGGACGTGCTCGGGAGCGACGGTCATCACGCCGGTTTCGGAGGCGAGCACCACGTACCCCTCGGTGTCCTGTATCCAGCGCCCTGGCCGCAAGCCGTTGCGGTCGAGCACCGCGCCGGCGAGGCGCCCGTCGGTGAACACCACCGCCGCAGGACCGTCCCACGGCTCCATCAGGCACGAATGGAAGTCGTAGAAGCCCTTAACGTCTGGATCGAGATCCCTCCGTGTCCGATACGCCTCGGGGACCATCATCATCACCGCGTGCGGGATCGAGCGGCCGCTCAGGACGAGCAGCTCGAGCACGTTGTCGAAGATCGCCGAGTCCGAGCCGCCCTCGCGGACGACCGGGATGACCTTCTCGAGGTCGTCGCCGAACAGCTCGGAGGCGAGCTGCGACTCGCGCGCCCGCATCCAGTTGACGTTGCCCCGGAGCGTGTTGACCTCGCCGTTGTGGGCGATCATCCGGTACGGGTGGGCGAGCTCCCAGCTCGGGAAGGTGTTCGTCGAGAACCGCGAGTGCACCAGCGCCAGCCGCGACGCGACCCGGGGGTCCCGCAGGTCGGTGAAGTACCGCGGGAGCTGGGGCGCGGTCAGCATCCCCTTGTAGATCATCGTGCGGCTGGAGAAGCTCGGCAGCGCGAGGTCGGGGCCGGCGGCGCGCTCGATCACGCGGCGGATCACGTACAGCTTGCGCTCGAACGCGTCCTGGTTCTCGATCGTCTCCGACGCCGCGATCAGCACCTGGCGGATCACCGGCGCCGACAGCTGCGCCGTCTCGCCCACGTGGCGCTCGTCGACGGGCACGTCGCGCCACCAGATCGCCCGCTGCCCCTCGGCCTCGATCGTGTCCTCGATCAGCTGCTCGAGCACGGCGCGGCGCTCCTCGTCCTGCGGCAGATAGCACACGCCGACGCCGTACCGGCCCGGCGGCGGCAGCTCGACGCCCGCGACTGCGGCCCTCAGGAACCCGTCAGGGATCTGAAGCAGGATCCCGGCGCCGTCGCCCGTGTTCGGGTCCGCGCCCTCCGCGCCCCGATGCTCGAGGTTTTCCAGCGCATCCAGGGCTTTTTCGACGACGGCATGGCTCGCCTCACCCCACAGCTTCGCAACGAGCGCGATGCCACAGCCATCGTGCTCGTTGGCGGGGTCGTAGAGGCCAGTGGCCCCTGGGGGAGCGATACGTCGGTACATGGAAGAGGGTGGGGCGGAACACAGACGTGCAGACTGGACGCCGAAATGTACCAGCGGGTGTTAGCGGCCCGTTATGGTCTATTGCTGGGTCTCGCTTCGCTCGACGTCCATGGGGCCAAGTTCCCCGTCCTGACAGTAAATGCGGGTGCCCGGTCCATCCGGGATTCGGGAGGCGCCGGGCCGTAGACCCGCCGGCGCCTGCCCCTCCCTGGACCGGAGCCCGGCTCCCTAAGTTTTCGCCCTGGCCTTACTCCCTGACTTGCCGGCGCCGTCGCCATCGTCTGATTTGGCCGGTTCGCGGCGGCGACGCGGCTTAGGCGCCTCGTCCTCGTCGCCGCTGCGGACAGCGGCCAGGCTGGCCTCGAGCGCGGCCATCAGATCGGGCGCAGCCTCGGGCTCCTCGGCCTGCGGCTGGACGGCGATCTCCTCGCCGGCGGCCTTGCGCTCGATCAGCTCGAGCACCCGGTCGCGGTACTCGTCGCGGAACTTCGACGGCTCGAACTCGGCCGACAGCGAGGCGATCAGCTGCTCGGCCATCTTCAGCTCGCGATCGGTGGCCGACGCCTCCTCGATCTCCCCGATCTCGTCGAGCCGGTCCGCCGGCAGCACCTCGTCCCCCCACAGCATCGTGGTCAGCGTCAGCACTTCCCCGGTGGGTCGCAGGGCGGCGAGCTGCTGCTTGGAGCGCAAGACGACCTTGCCGATCCCGACCTTGCCGGAGTCGCGCATCGCGTCGAGCAGCAGGCGGTAGGCCTTGGCGCCACCGGCCGTGGGCGCGAGGTAGTAGTTGTGGTCGTAGTAGATCGGGTCGATCTCGGACAGGTCGACGAACTCCTCGATGTCGATCGTCCTCGTCGCCTTGGGATCGAGCGCGTCGAGCTCCTCGTTGGTGATCACCACATAGCGATCAGGCGTGATCTCGTAGCCCTTGACGATGTCCTCGTAGGGCACCTCTTCGTCGGTCGTCGGGTCGACGCGCTTCTGCCGGATGCGCGCGCCGGTCTTGTTGGACAGCTGGTTGAAGCGGACGGTCTTGGGCGAGGTCGCGGTGTACAGCTTGACGGGCACGTTGACGAGTCCGAAGCTGATCGCGCCTGACCAGATTGCACGGGCCATAGGCGTCCTTGTATAGCGAACGGGTCGTGGTGGCAAGGGGTGACGGGCGTATTGCCGGCCCCGGTCGTGGATAAGACGTCGGGCCGGGCACCAAATCATCGGTCGGCAACCCCCCGCAGTACCGGGGAGGGTGCGGAACTCGCCAGAGCGCCCCCAACGCCACCGTCCTGGCGACATAAGCGCCGGGGTGGCGCTTATGTCGCCGGGGCCTGGTTCACGGGGGAGGTTTGGCGGGAAATGCACGCCCCACCCGGCCGGCGTCGGCGTCCGCGTCCGCGTCCGCGTCCGCGTCCGCCACCATCTCACGAGATGTCGCCGCCGCGCGTTTCATCACCGGTGCACCTCCCCCCCTTTCAAACCCTGCTCGACGCTCATGGCCGCGACGTCCACCGCTTCCTGGTGGCGACCGTCGGGGGCGTCGACGCCGACGACTGCTACCAGGAGACGTGGCTGGCGGCGCTCCGCGCCTACCCCAAGCTGCGTGACGCCTCGAACCTGCGGTCGTGGGTGTTCACCGTCGCCTACCGCAAGGCGATCGACCACATCCGGACCCGCCGGCGGACCGCGGTCCCGGTCGGCGACGTTCCGGACATCCCGGTGGATGCCGCGCCGGCTCTGCCCGACGACGGCTTGTGGGCGCGCGTCCGCGAACTGCCCGACAAGCAGCGCACCGCGCTCGCCCTGCGCTACCTGGCCGACGCCGGCTACGAGGAGATCGCAGCCGTCATGAGCACGAGCCAGGACGCGGCGCGCCGCAACGTCCACGAAGCCCTCAAGCGACTGCGAACGGAGTTCCAGCCATGAACATCGAACTTGATCTGAAGCGGGGCGCCGAATCGGCGACGCCGGAGCTGCCCGACATCGGCGAGGCCGCTGCGGCGGCCGGGCTGCTCGACGTCGCCTACGCGACCACCGACTCGCCGCTCGGGACGCTGCTGCTGGCGACCACTCCGCGCGGGCTGGTGCGCCTGGCCTACGTCGACTACGAAGACGAGGACGAGGTCCTCGAGCAGCTCGCGACGGACGTCTCTCCGCGGGTGTTGCGCGTCGCGCGCCGGCTCGACGATCCGCGCCGCGAGCTCGACCAGTACTTCGCCGGCCGGCGTCACGAGTTCGACCTCCCGCTCGACTGGCAGCTGTCGCGCGGCTTCGGCCGGCGCGTGCTCGAGGCGACGGCGCGGATCCCGTTCGGCTCGACCGCGACCTATAAGCAGGTGGCGACCGAGGCCGGCAACGCCCGCGCGTATCGCGCCGCCGGCAACGCACTCGGCTCGAACCCGATCCCGATCGTCGTCCCCTGCCACCGCATCCTGCACTCGGGCGGCGGTCTCGGCGGCTACACCGGTGGACTCGACCGCAAGCGCGTGCTGCTGACCGTCGAGGGCTACAGCGGGTTGAAGCAGCCGTAGATCACGAACAGCGGGTTCACGACCTGGTTGCCGCCTGAGTCCTTCATCGTCTGCTGGCCGACGAACGACGGCGGCGACTCGGCCTTGTAGCACCCGTTCGACTGGACGCTCACGTCGTAGGTGACCGGCGTCTGCTGAAACGGAACGGCGCCGGGCTGCGGGATGAACACGTCGAGCGTGCAGATCCAGTCGCCGGGGCCGGCCGGGGTGCTCGCGCGCCGGCTGCAGTTCGTGAGCACGTTGAGCTTGGCGCCCGGCGCCACCGTCCGGCCGAGTTCGCGCTGCTGGAGCAGGGTCAGGTTGTTGAATGCCGGATCGATGCTCGCCTTCAGCTTCGCGGCGGTGTCGCCGGCCGGACCCCAGTTGCCGGCGATCGCCAGGAACGCGATCAGCGCGGCGGCGCCGACCGCCACGCGCACCGGCATCACCCAGCCCGCCCGGCGCGCGACCGGGGCACCCGCGAAATCGCGCCGGCGGAGGATCAGCCACGACCCGGTCAGGCAGCCCGCGATCCAAATCACGCTGACGATGCACGCGATTGCCAGCGGCCCGTAATACGGGTGCGCCGTGAACAGCGCGTACCACCCGCCGAACGCCGACCCCGCCAGCAGCATGTGCATCCATACGCCCGACCCGACGAGCAGCAACAGCTGCATCACGAGGGCGACGATCGCGGGTCCGACCACGCCGACGATCCCGTTCCGCGTCGCCACCGAGAACAGCACCGCGAGGCTCGTGAACGCGAGCATCGGGAGGATGTCGAGAAGCCACGCGACGACCACGAGCGCGAGGCTGTGCCCCGCCGAAAACGTCGTGCCGCCGAGGCTCACGAGGTCGCCCGTGCCGACGAGCACTACGCCCGCGAGCAGGCTCGACGCCGCCAGCAGCACGAGCAGACCGATCGAGAACGTGAACGCTGCGAGCACCTTGCCGGCGAACAGGTCCCGGCGGGTCGAGGATCTGGTCACCACCATCTTCCACGTCCCGTAGCGGTCCTCGGAGGCGAAGATGTCGCCGGCGAGCACGCCGGCGAGGACCGGGAACCCCCAGGCGCCGCAGAACGACAGGACGACCAGCGACAGCGCGAACCCGGAGGAGTGGACCCACACGCCGAACAGCGTGTCCGCGGGACTGCCGGACTGGATCCTGAGCACGCCGGCAAACGCGAACGGACCGAGGATGCAGATGAGCGCGAGCAGCCGCGTCGAGAGCTGGGTCGCGAGCTTGCGGCGCTCGGCCCGGTAGACGCTCCAGACGCCACCGTCGCGGCGCGCCGCATCACTCGAGAAGGCCTCTGCGGGCCTCAGGGCGTGCGTCGCGCTCATGTCCCCGCCAGCGCCGCCTCGGCGAGCTCGGCGAGCCCCGCGGAGTCGAGCTCGACGTCGCTCGTGAGCGCGAAGAACATCGACTCCAGCGGGCTCACGACGAGCTCGAGACGTCGGACTGCGACATCGGCGCGCCCGAGGTCGAGCACGTACGCGTCCACGCGTCCCTGCACCGCGAGCCGGATCTCGCCGGTCTGCGATCGCGTGGCGTGGATCTGCGGGTGCTGCTCGGCGATTCCGAGCGCGCGGGCGTCGTCGCTCGTCGCGAGCCGGTAGGCCGATCCGGGCGCCTGATCGCGGATCTGCGCCGCGGTCCCGTTCCAAACCACCTTGCCGAGGCGAAGCACGGTGAACGTGTCGCACACGTTCTCGAGGTCCCCGATCAGGTGGCTCGAGAGCAGCACGGCGGTTCCCTCGGCGGCGAGCCGGCGGACGAGCCCGCCCATGTCGCGGGCGCCGGCCGGATCAAGGCCGCTCGTCGGCTCGTCGAGCAGCAGCAGCCGCGGCGAGCGAAGCAGTGCGGCGGCGATCCCCAGACGCTGGCGCATGCCGGTCGAGTAGCCGCTGACCCGATCGCCGCCGCGTGACGCGAGGCCGACGCGCTCGAGCACCTCCTCGACGCGGCCCGCGTCGGCGCCGCCGTCGAGCTCGGCGAACAGCTCGAGGTTCACCCGCCCGGACAGGTACGGGTAGAACGTGGGCTCCTCGACGAACCCGGCCACGCCGTCGAGGTTGAGCGAGTCGGCCGCGCCCAGCGGCCGTTCGAACAGCGCGATCTCGCCCTCATCGGCGGCCACCAGTCCGAACAGCAGACGCAGCAACGTGGTCTTGCCGGCGCCGTTGGGGCCGAGCAGCCCACGAACCTCGCCGTCCTCGACGACGAGATCGACCCGATCCACCGCGACGGTCGTCTCGAACCGCTTGACGAGGCCGCTCGCACGTACAGCTGCCACCGGCGTCACTATACGGCGACGCTTTGTCGCTAATTGCGTCGGGGTAGGACTCCGAACGTGGATCTGCTCAGCCCAATCAAGCGGTTCGATCGCTTCCAACAGCGCCATCCCGCGTGGGCGGTTCCGATGGCCGTGATCAGGAAGTTCGGCAACGACTCCGCAGGCCAGCTCGCCGCGCTCGTCGCGTACTACGCGTTCTTCTCGATCTTTCCCCTGCTGCTCGTGTTCACGACGATCCTCGGATTCGTCCTCCAGGGGAACGAGGAGCTGTACAACGACGTCACGCGCTCCGTGCTCGCCCAGTTCCCGGTCGTGGGCGATCAGTTGCAGTCGCAGGCGCTCACCGGAAAGGTCACCGCGCTGGTCCTTGGCCTACTCACCTCGCTCTGGGGTGGGCTGGGGGTGACCCAGGCGGCCCAGAACGCGTTCGACCGCGTGTGGGCCGTCCCGTACAAGGATCGCCCCGACTTCCTGCGCAAGCGACTGCGGGGCCTGCTGCTGCTGATGTGCCTCGGCGTGCTGTTCGTGCTCGGGGCCGTCATCACCGGGCTCGTGACCACGGCGTTTCACGGCACGCTCACCAAGATCGCCGGTTATACGGTCGGGCTGGGGATCAACTTCGGGCTGTACATCGCGGCATTCCGGTTCCTCACCGCCGCGACTGTCCCCACCCGCCACCTCTGGCTGGGCGCCGGGATCGCCGCGGTGTTCCTCGCAATCCTCCAGCTCGTCGGGAGCATCTACATCAACCACGTGATCAAGCGCGCGAGCAACACCTACGGCACGTTCGCCACCGTGATCGGGCTGCTCGTGTGGCTGCACCTGATCGCGCAGCTGACGATGTACGCCGCCGAGATCAATACGGTCGTGGTGCGCCGGCTGTGGCCGCGCAGCCTGCTCGGTCCGCCCGAGTCGGCGGCCGATCGGGAGACGCTGCGCGCGCTCGCCAAGGTCGAGGAGCGCGACGCCCGCGAGCAGGTCGACGTCCGCTTCGAGGACTTCTAACCGTTACGTGATCGTGATGGTTTCCGTGTTCGAGGCCTGACTCCCGACCGTGACCGTGACCGTCGCCGAGCCGGGGGTGAGCGGGAACGGCGGGCTGTCTGGCGGGAGGTCGAACGTGATCGAGGTGTCGCTCCAGTTCGTGATCGTGAGCTTGGCCCCGTCATAGGGCGCGCCCCAGCTCGTCCCGCCCTGGGCCAGCGTCAGATAGCTCGAGCCCTGCGTCGCGCCGAAGTTCTGCCCGGTGAGCGTGACCGCGTCGCCCGGAGCGGGGCTCGCGGGCGAGGTCGAGGTGATCACGGGCACGGGCGGCGGCGCCGGCGCCGGCGGCCCCTGCTGGGTGGCGGTGACGGTCTCGGCCCGGCCGGCGCTCCGGTAGGTCACCATGGCCACCAGGGCGGCGGTCACCGGCGAGGTCGAGCCTGAAGGCGCGGTCACCGTCCACGACTGGGTGACCGAGGCGCCGTGGGCTAGGCCGCCGCCGCGCACCGGCGACGCCGGCGCGACCGTCCAACCCGCCGGCACGCTCAGCGCCACCGACAGCCGCCGACCATTTCCCGGGCCGTCGTTGCGCTCGGTGGTCTTGACAGTGGTGGAGCTGCCGGCCGCGAGGCTCAGCGGCGCCGACGGGTCGATACTGAGATCGACCGCGGCGGGCTCGGGCGACGTGATCGGCGTCGCACCCCGCGCGGTAACCAGCGTGCCGGCGTGCAGCGGCAGGTCGTCAACCGATACGACCAGCGTGTGAGTCGCCCGGTCATAGCTCCACGCACCCGGACCGAGGCGCCGGCCGTCGAGCAGCACGCGATCCGGCGCGCTCACGCGCTCGATCTGAACGGTGAAGCTCCGGGAGGTCGGCTGCCCCGAGTACCGGCCGTTGGCCGGGCCGATGGCGACGTTCGTCGTCTCGCCGCCACGCGACGGCCACGTCGCGATCTGAGTGTGGCTGTCCTCGCCGTGCAGGTAACCGGTGCCACTCCCGGCGTCCTGGTACAGCGAGAAGCGCCCGGCGTCGCCGGGATACACGCGCACGATCGTCGGGGCGCCGGGTCGGGCGCCGACGTGCGCCATCGGCGCCTGCTCGGGAACGATGCCGCCGGCCTTGACGAATACCGGCATCCGGTCAAGCGGGACGGTCAATGTCTGCGTCGAGGGGCCGGTGAACGTCGCTCCGGTGAACCAGTCGGTCCACTGGCCGGGCGGGAACCACACCGACTCTGTGCTGACGTTGCCGGGCGTCGTCACCGGCGCCACCAGCACATCCGGGCCGTACAGGTACTCGCCGGGGTTGGCGTACGCCGCGGGCTCGCCGGGATAGTCGAGATACAGCGGCCGGGTGATCGGCAGGCCGCTGTTCACCGACTCGTCCGCGAGCGTGTACGTGTAGGGCACGAGCGCCTCGCGCAGGCGCAGGAAGCTCGCGGCGATACCGTCCGCCGGCTGCGGATAGTCCCATGGCAGGCGAAGGGCGTGACTCGAGTGCAGCCGGAGGATCGGCTGGAACGCGCCGAGCTGCACCCAGCGGGCGTAGATGTCGGGGTCATCGGATGTCACCGCCGTGGTCTCGCCAGGGGGCTGGCCGAGGAAGCTGCCGATGTCGTCGCTGATGTACGGCTCGTCGATGCTGGCCTCGTCGCCGGCGAGCTGGGCCTGGAACGCGAGTGTGTTCCACGTGCCCCACGTATCGCCGGTGAACGCCAGCGTCGAGGTGTGGCCCGACCATGGGCCGGCCGGGTACACCTCGTCGGGGTTCTGGTACGAGCTGCCGGTCCGCGACAGGACGAACCCGCGCTCATTCTTGTTGGCGAGCTCCTGGGCGTAGAGGTGGTTGATCCAGCTGTCGGGGGTGACGCCGGGGTTCGACGCGGTCGAGCTGTCGCAACACCAGTCGAGCCACCAGAACGACACGCCCTGCGACTCGAACGGCTGATGGAGAGCGAAGTACGACTCCGCCTGCGGGACGCTGCTCCAGTCCCAGACCTTGCACATCCCGCCCGGGGCGAAGCACGTGCTGTCGTCGGCGAGCGTAGTACCGGCGAGAGCCTCGGTTGCAGCCAGTTGTGGGTCGTTGTCCTGGATGCTCGCGTGGATGTTCAGCGTGACGTGGATCCCTTGCGATCCGGCGTAGCTCAGGAAGCCCTTGGGGTCCGGGAACAAGTTGGAGTTCCACTCCCAGCCGTCCCAGGCGTTCGGCGCCTTCCAGTCGGTGTCGACCGACAGGGTGTCGAGCGGGACGTGGTTGGAGCGGAACGCCGGAATCAGCGAGTTCTCGTAGTCGGAGGCGCTGTAGGGGTAGTAGCGCGAGAACCAAACCCCGAACAGGTACTGCGGCAGCAGCGGCGAGGGGCCGGTCAGCCGGTTGAGGTCCCGCAGGCCCTGCGCGTAGTCGTGCCCGTACACGAACAGGTAGCCGTCCTGGACGTCGCCGCCGGCGCGGGGCGCCACCCAGCCGTCGGGGGTCCACACCGCGCTCTGGCTGTCGTCGAGCAGCCGGTAGCCGGCCTGGTCCAGGATCCCGGGGTGCATCTGCGGCAGCGCGGCGGTGCACTGGGCCGCCGTAGGCGTTCCCGCCGGGCAGCTGTAGCCGGGCCCGTAGGTCGCGGTGTCGAACCCACGGGTGTAGCCACCCAGGTAGTGCAGGTCCGGCTGCGCGGGCGCCGGCGCGCCCGCCGGCACCACCGACAGGGTGTCGACATTGACATTGCAGCTGTCATTCGCGCCGCACAGCAGACCGATGGTGTTCGTGCCGGCGGTCAGCGGTACCGTCGCGCTGACGGTGTTCCAATCGTCCCAGCTGCTCGTGGGCGGCAGCGTCAGGGTCTTGACGTCCGAGCCGTTGACGGTCAAGTCGATGGTGCGCGGCGCCGGGCCTCCCAGGCCGCCGACGTAGTTCGCATAGCGGACGGTGACTACGGCCTGGCCGGCGGGCGCGCCGAGCACGGTCCAGGTGGCGCCGCCGCTGCCCTGGTTGAGGCCGGCGATGAACCCGGCGGTGCTCTGATAGTTCGCGTGGTTGGTCTGGATGTTCGCCCCGCCGCCCAGCGCCGCGGCGCCGGCGTCGCACACCTGGTCGAACGGGCACACGTTCTCCCATTGCGGGGTGACCGTGTCTCCGTTGGCCAGCCGCACGGACGTGTTGTCCGGGCCGAACGGCCCCGATCCGGGGCGGTAGCGCAGCGTGGCTTCGGAGGTAGTGATCGTCAGCCAGCCGTGGGATTGGCTGACCCGATAGCGCGGCACTCCGAATCGCCGGTTGAGCGCGTTCACGGTCGGTGCGTCCTCGAAGCTCCGGGTCGGCGAGTACTCCATCCGGATCAGACCGTCGCCGAGGACCTGGAAACGCGCATCTCCGGCGAGGACCGTGGCCCCCGCTGCCGCCTTCGCGGCGCCGAAGTCGACCGGGGTCGCGAGGTTCACCGGTGAGGTCGGAGAGCTCGCCGTCGCGAGCGCCGACCCGGGCAGGACCAGCACCGCCGCGGCGACCAGGATGGACACGAGCGTGGCGACTCGCGGACTCCTTCTCATTTCCAACCTCCCACGCCGGCGGACCGGTCCCGCCGGGCGGCCTACCACTCGTCTGGAGAGCTCAGAACAGCCGGTCGGCAGCTTCGCGCCGGGTCATCTCGAGCGGCCACGAGCACAGCCCGCCCTCGGCCGGACAGCCGTCGCAAACGCCGCGGTGGGGAGAGTCGGTCACCCTGAACTCGCGCGCCAGCGCGCCCCGGGCGAGCGCCGCCAGCTGCGTCTCGAGCGCCGGCGCCTGATCGCGGGTGAACGTCGCCACCGCCGGGAGCTGGGGGCGCTCGAGGAAGGTGTGGACGACCTCGACCTCGGTCGCTCCGGCCCGGAGCGCGGCCAGCGCGTACACGAGCCGCTGAGTCGAGTAGGAGCTGTCGGCGAGCGCCTGCGGGTCGGCGCCCTCGAGCCGGTCGGTCTTGTAGTCGACGACGAGTGTCCGCCCTCCGGGCTCGCGGGCGATCACGTCGAACACGCCACCGATCAAGACTCCCCCGCCCCCGGTCGCTCCACCCCCGCCCCCGGTCGCTCCACCCCCGCCTGCGGTCGCGCCGCCCCCAAGCAGGAACCGGAAGCGCGCCTCGCGGCGGACCGCGGTGGCGCGACCGAGCCGCCGGCACAGATCGCCGGCGGCGAACCGCTCGACGAGCTCTGCGACCTGGGCGCCGTCGTCGGCGCCGAGCGCTGCGCTCAGCCCCGACCGCGCCCATGCCTCGGCGATCATCGCCTCGGTCGGGCGCACCGGTCGGCGGAAGTCGAGCCGCTCGAGCAGCGCGTGGACGAGCGTGCCGCGGTCGAGCGGGGTGATCGCGCCAAGCGTCTCGCCCATGCCCCCGGCGCCGCGGGCCGCCTGCCCGGGGAGCGGCGGCAAGCGCAGGACCCGCTCGGCGTAGAACCGGTATCCGCAGCGCTGGTACTCGGCCAGCGATGAGTAGCTGAGCGTGCTCACCGGTGGCGCGGCCGGTGGCGCATCCGGGGCCACCGGTGCGTCGTGGATCGCGTCGAGCTCGATCTCGCGGACCACGGCGTCGTCAACAACCTCCACGGGCGCCGGCACGTCCTCGGGGCCGACGAACGTGACCTCGACCCCGGGCTGCTGCTCGACCGCCGGCCCGATCCACACGATCGGACCGCCACCGCCACCGTTCTCGAGCGCGGGCCAGGCGTCGAGCTTGGCCGCCCCGCTCAATATCAGCCGCTCGCGGGCGCGGGTCATGGCGACGTAGAACAGGCGCCGCTCCTCGCGCGCCTCGGCCTCGAGCCGCTCGTCGCCGAGCGCCTTGTAGTCCAGCGCCGACTCGCGCCTGCCGGTGCCGGGCTCGGCCAGCCTCATCCCGAACCGGCCGTCCCGCCCGACCCGGATCAGCTCGGTCCGCCACCGCGGCCCCCGGCCGAGATCGGCGACACACACGACCTCGAACTCGAGCCCCTTGGCACGGTGGATCGTCATCAGCCGCACCGCGTCGAGCGCCTCCCCTTCGACTGGGGCCTCGCTCTCGCGGGCGTCGCCCGCGCCCAGACCCCGCGCGCGCCCGGCCACCAATTCCAGGAAGCCACGGAGGTCCGGCCCGTGCGCAGCCTCGTGCTCGCGCGCCAGGCGCATGAGCTTGCGGATGTTCGCCAGGCGTCGCTGCCCGCCCGGCATCGCGAGCACCGTCAGGTCGTACCCCGTCCGATCGAGCACGCGGTCGATCAGCCGTTCGGCGCCGGCGCGGGCGGCCACCTCCCGCTCGATGGCGAACAGGTTTGCGAACCGATCCAGTAAATCCCTATCCACAGAATCCAACGCATCGAACGCTCCGTCCGGCTCGCGGAGGACCGACCACGGGTCGCGCCGGCGGTCGCGGGCAGTCGCGGCCAGCACGACGAGCGCGTCGGCCGACACGCCGACGAGCGGGGAGGCCAGCACGGTGAACAGCGCCTCCTCGGCGCGAGGGTTGGCGAGCGCCTCGAGGTAGCCGACCATGTCGATCACCTGCGGATGGGCCCAGTAGCCGCGCCCGCCGATCACGTACGTGGGGATCCCCCGGTCCTCGAGCGCTCGCTCGTATACCCGGAGGTCGGTGGTGGCGCGGGTCAGCAGCACGACGTCGCGGGCCGCGGTGCCGTCGCCGAGCAGCCGCTCTACCCGCGCCGCCAGCGCGCGCGCTTCGGCGATCCGCCACGGCGACCCGAGTCCCTCCATCGTCCACTCCGCGCCCTTGTCGGCGACGAGCAGCTCGACCCGCGGCGAGCCGTCGGCGTCGTCGCCGTCGGGGGCGCCGTCGCGGCCGGCGCGCAGCGGACGGAAGCTGCCCCCCAGCTCGTGCTCGAACACGCCGTTGATCACCGCCAGGATCTCCGGCCGCGATCGGAAGTTCGTGTCGAGCGTCGCCCGCGCCCCGACCGCAGCCAGCCGCTCGCCGAGCCGCTCGAACAGCTCGACGTCGGCGTGGCGGAAGCCGTAGATCGACTGCTGGGCGTCCCCGACCGTGAACAGGTTGCCGGTGGCGATCAGCTCGATCAGCTCGAGCTGCACCTGGTTGGTGTCCTGGAGCTCGTCGACCATGATCCGGGCAAAGCGCTCCCGGTAGCGCTCGCGGAGCGCCGCATCGGAGCGGAGCAGCTCGCGGCACTCGAGCTCGAGGTCCTCGAAGTCGAGCCCCGAGACCTCGCGCTTGGCCCGCAGGTACCGCTCGCCGAACAGGCGGAGCAGGCGGTCGAGCAGCCCATGGGCGCGCTCGGCCCGGCGGTGCTCGGCGGCCTTGCGGAACGCGGTGAGCGCTTCCGTGTAGCGCACGCAAGTGTCGGTTGAAAGAGCCGCACCATTGCCGCCCGGGAGCCCGACGCTCCAGATGTCCCCGGGCCAGGGGTCTTCCACGGCGATCACGTCCGGGAGGCGCTCGAGCCGTGCGATCGCCTGGAGCACCTTGGCCCCGGGATCGTCGATGGCGCCGAGCTCGGCGAGCGCGGCGGCGCCGGCTCTTTTGATCTCGCCGCGGGCCGCGTCGAGGTCGGGCGCCGGGCCGAGCGCCGGCAACCGCGGGCGACGCTCGCCGCGGGAGCGGAGCTCCGCGTGCAACGACTGGATCGCGGCGCGCAGGCCGCCGGCGGTGTAGGAGGCGATCAGGTCGATCGCAAGTGGGTGGGTGCCGGATCCCCTGCGCGCGAGCTCCTCGAGCGCGTCGTCGAAAGCGGCGTCCGCGAGCCGCTCGGCATCCTGGGCGTCTAGCACGACGAATGCCGGGTCCAGCCCGGCGGCGAGCGCATGGGCGCGAAGGACGCGCGCGCAGAAACCGTGGATGGTCGAGATAAACGCGCCTTCGGTGGCGCGTGCGGCGTCGTCCGCGCCGAGCTCGCGGAGCCGCCGGCGAATCCGGTCGCGCATCTCCGCGGCTGCCTTCTCGGTGAACGTGATCGTGAGGATCGCCCCGACCTCGAGCTCGTCCTCGAGCACCGATCGGACGAACCGCTCGACGAGCACGGACGTCTTGCCGCTGCCGGCCCCGGCGTCGAGCAGCAGGTCCCCGTCTCGCCGCTCGATCGCGACGAGCTGCTCATCGGTGAAGGACCGCGTAAGCATCTCCAGGTCAAGCACGACAGATCCCGGGGTACCGGCACCCGTCCCGCGAGCAGTGGGTCGGGCACGGCTCGAGCTCGCCGGCGCGGAGGCGGGTGGCGAGCGCCACCGAGCGCGCCCGCGCGTCCTCGAGCAAGTCGTCGAGCTCCTGCTGGTCGCGCGCGTCGTTGGCGACGACCGAGCCGCCGACGCCTGAGCCCTCGAGGAATACGCCGCGGGCGCGCAGGTCGCCGCCGCCGAGCGGCTGGTAGAAGCCGGCGACGGGCTCGAGGCCGAGGCGCTCGCGTACCACGAGCATGTACAGCGCGACCTGGAGTTGGCGGTCGAGCGCCCAGCGCGCGCCCTGGTACTCGGGGCGGGTGCCGCCGCTCTTGTAGTCGCGCACGACCGCGTGTCCGTGTCCGTCGGTGTCGACGCGGTCGATGATCCCGCGAACGCGTACGTCGTCGCCGAGGTCGAGTGCCGGCAGGGAGCGTCGGTCTTCGTCGCTTTCGCGCTCGTCGCCTTCGTCGAAGCCGAACCGGAGCTCGAGGCCGTACGGCTGCCAGTCGAGGCCGTCGCGCGCCTCGTGAGCCAGGTACCGGCGCAGGTCGGCTACGGCGCCCTGCTTCGCGGCGGCCCGGATCGCCTCGCCGCTGCCGACGGCGATCGCGTGCGGCTCCTGGTCGAGGACCTCGTCGAGGATCTCGAGCGCGCGCGGGAGCGTCTGGGGCGTGACCGGCTCGCCAAGACGGCGGAGCGCCTGCTCGATCACGTTGTGCATGTACGCCCCCCGGACGAGCGGATCCGGATCCGGCTCGAGCTTCTCGGGCTGGAGCTCGCGTTCGATCAGCCACCGCACCGGGCAGTCGCCATAGCTCTCGAGCGCCCCTGCCGACAGGATGCGGCGGTGACGGACGTGCTCGAGCGCCGCCTCGGAGAGCGAGTGGATCGGCGAGGGGACGTCGCCGGCGAGCGGGGCTTTCGCCGCCGCGCTGGTGCGGGCGAGCTCGCGGCCGGTGGGGGCCTGCGTCGCCGGCCACACGACGTCGGCGAGCATCCGGCGCCGGCGGCGCTCGGGCCAGTCCTCGACGAGCAGCTCGGCCACGTCGGCGAGGAATGGCGAGGGCAGCGCCAGATTCCCCTCCTCGTCCGAGCTCCGATACGCCAGGATCACCTTTTCCGTCGCCCGCGAGACGCTCGTGTAGAACAGGTAACGCTCGCGGTCGAGCGCGTCCTCGCGCGGGCGCAGGCGCAGCCCGCTGCACATGGCGAGCTCCCGGCGGAGCTCGTCGGACAGGAACGGCTCAGGCGCTCCCGGCGCCGGGAACTCGTTCTCGGTCAGGCCGCAGACGATCACCGCGCGGAACCGCCGAGCCCTGATCGCGAGCGCGTCGCTGAGGAGGACCGCGCCGGGCGCCGCCGGCGCTCCGGACGGCACCTCGAGGCTCTCGAGCATCTCGATCAGGTCGGCGCCGCTTGGAGTCTCGCCGAGCTCTTCGACTTCTGCGAGCGCGCGGGTCAGGGTGCCGACCGCGCGGGCGTCGAGCTCCTCGTCCGGGTCTAGCACTGCGGCCCGCCGGCGGTGGGGGGCGGCCAGCAAACGCCGGGCGTGCTCGGCGAGCGCTCTCGCCGGATCGTCGGCGTCCCGGAGCTGGTCGATCTCGGGGAGATCGAGGTCCAGACGCGCCCGGGCCTCGGCCATCGTCCGCAGACCCTTTCGTCGCACGTCGGCCTCGAGTCGGTCGACCGCGTCGGCGCCGCTCTCGAGCAGGCCGGGCGCGCGCAGGTACTCGAGCAGGTCCTCGGCCCGGGCCTGGCCGTCCGCTGGGAACGCGCAACGGGCGAGCGCCAGCAATGCGTAGCCGAGCGCGGTGCGATCGAACGCCGTCCGCGTGTCGGCGGCGATCGGGATCCCGTAGCGGCGGAAGGTGTTCTCGACGAGCGAGGCCATCCGCGCCGGCGAGCGGTAGACGACCGCGATCTCCTCGCCGGGGACGCCCGACCGGATCAGCGACAGCGCCTCGGCGGCCGCGAGCTCGGCCTCGGCCAGCTCGCCCCCGGCCTCTCGCAGCTCGATCGCGTTTCCCGGGTCGATCCGCTCGGGGGCGGGCTCGAACAGCTCGCGCTCGAGGTGGTGGAGCGCCTGGCGTGCTCGCGGTTCGTAGTGCTCGGCGGACGCCGGCAACTCGCGCACGCGCTCCGCGAGCGGGCGGAGCTCCTCTACGACCTCGGCGCGAGCCGTCAGAGCCTGGCGCCCCGCCTCGTAGGTCAGGGACACGGTCACGTCAGCGCCGGCAACGCGCGCCAGCGTCTCGATCGCATCGCGTTCGAGCGGGTGGAGGTCGTCGAACCCATAGAAGAACACCGAGGTCGTCCCCCAGCGGCCCGGGGCGGCGCGCAGGGCGTCGAGCGCCCGCCACGCGTAAAGCTCGACGTCGACCCGTTTGAGGTCGTGGAGCGCGGTGGCGTAAGCCTCGTAGATCGCGGCGACGTCACGGGCATACGAGCGCCGGCGAGGGTCCTGGTCGGCCCAGCTCGCGAGCGCGCCGGCAAACCGCGCCGGCGTGATCAGCGACCGCTGCAGCTCGGCGATCAGCTCGCCGGCGGCGTCCGGGAAGCCGGCGGTAGCGGCCGCCCCGCGCAGCGCGTGGAAGTCGATGTCCTTGAGCGCCCTGGTCAGCACGCGCTCGCGCTGGAGCTTCGTCACGCGGCGGGCGCCGTAACCCGCTCGCAGCGCAATCTCGGCCGCCAGCCCGCTGAACGTGAGGACCGACCCGAGGACCGCGCCGGAGTCCGCGAGCTCGCGGGAGAAGTGGTCGGCGTCGACCGCGGTCGGGACGACCAGGATCGCGCCGCGGTTGGCCGCGGCGGCGAACGCGCCCAGCACCTCACCGGCCTTGGCGGAGTTCGCGGGTCCCAGTACGAGCGTCAGCGGCACGTCCCCCATGGTGGCGCGCGCCCCAGACGGGGTGAAAATCGGTTCGCTCGGGGCTCTTAAGGGGGGGTGATTTTCAGCGCCTCGGGGGCTCTTAAGGGCGATGTCCCCGAACCAACTGAGAAAAAGGGCGACTATGGCGCCAAATCGCAGTCGCGTCCGATGATTGACCGGTTGATCGCGGCGCTGGCCGAGCAGCAGCACGGCGTAGTTGCGATATGGCAGCTGCTCGAGCTCGGGCTGGGTCGCGACGCGATTAAGTACCGCGTGTCCATCGGGCGCCTGCACCGCATCCACCAGGGCGTGTTCGCCGTCGGCCACGCCAAGCTCACGCGCGAGGGACACCGGATGGCGGCCGTCCTCGCCTACGGTCCCGACGCCGTCCTCAGCCACAGAAGCGCCGCGGCCCACTGGGGCATCGGACACGCCTCCTACAAGCACGACGTGACCACGCCGGACAGCAAGCGCTCCCGCAAGACGATCCGGGCACACACGGCCAAGCTCCACGCCGAGGATCGCACCGTCCACGACGGGATCCCGACAACCAGCGTCGCCCGCACGATCCTCGATCTCGCCGCGCAGTGCACGAAAGACCAACTGACCTACCTCATCGAGGAGGCCGACCGCAAGCACCGCCTCGATCTCGCCGCGCTCGACCGCGCCATCGCCCGCCGCCCGCGCGCTTCCGGCGTCGCCCGCCTGAAGGCAGTGCTCAAAACGTACCGCGGCCCCGCCGACACCCGGTCGAAGCTCGAACGCAAATTCCGCAGGCTGGTCGCCCGCGCGAACCTCCCGGAGCCCCAGTTCAACGTAATGATCGCGGGCCTTACCGTCGACGTCTACTGGCCGCAGTGGAAGCTCGTGGTCGAAATCGACAGCGACCCCTACCACAACAATCCGCGCGCGTTCGAAGATGACCGCATCCGCGACGCCACGCTTCAGAAAATCGACCTCCGGGTCCTCCGTCCCACCGGCCAGCGTCTCGACAACGACCCGGACGGTGTGCTCGCCGACATCCTGGCCTTGAGGCGCCCGCCGTCCTCGACCTAACGTCCAGCCACTAGTCCCGCTCTCACACAACCGCCGCGGCGGCTCGATGAATACCGCCTAAGCACGGAAGCAAGTTGGCCAGACGCCGGTTCCGGGTACACCGAGATCACGGAGATCTCAGGACGGGACCGCAGGCCGACACGACCAGGAGGGACCCGATGAAAAGGCTCTGGAGGGCGCTCGCCTTCCTGGCCGCCGCGGGGGCGGCGCTGTTTCTGTCGACGTCCGCACTCGCGGTCGGTGGAGGCTCGAACCCGACGCCGGCTCAGCCTCACTGGAGGACGGCCCTCGGACCGGCGACCTGGTCCGGGAAGCTGACCGGGCTCTACCCGGGCAGTCGCGGCGACACCGAGATCTTCGCGGTCAGGACCACCAACGCCGGCAAGTCGGCTCAGGTCCTGCGCTCGGTCACGGCGTCGATCCCCACCGGAGCCGGCGGCGACGCCGAGACGGTCAACCGCGCCGACATCCGGGGCTGCCGGGCGAGCTGGTTCACCGTCTCGATCGACGGCCGCGATCGCCGGCTTCCCGCGCACCTGGCCCCAGGAGCGTCGTACGCCGGCCACGTAGACCTGGTCATGCGCGACGCCGGCGCGAACCAGGACGCCTGCGAGGGCGCCTCGCCGGCGATAACGGTTACGGCGCGGTAGCTACGCCAGCGTCAGCGCGGGCCCGGTAAAGCTCACGGAGCCCGCGGTCCCGCCGACCCCCGCGCCACCGCCCGCCCCGCCGCCACCGCCCGAGGCGGACGTCACGCTGACCGTGTAGCTATTCGTGCCGCTCTGCGTTCCCCCGGTGTAGGCCGAGCCGCCGCCACCGCCGCCGGCGAAGTTGCTCGGGCCGCTCCGGGCGGCACCGCCGGCGCCGCCCGAGGCCTCGCCGCCACCGCCACCCCCGGCGCCGAAGGTGGCGCCGCCGCCGGCGCTTCCGCCGGGGCCGCACGCGCCGGCGCTGCACACCCCGCCGGCGCCGCCCGCCGACACCGACCCGGCGCCGCCCGCACCGCCGGTGTTGGTGATCACGAACGGGAAGGCGCCCGCGGTCAGGGTGCTGCCGCCCGCTCCACCGACGGCCGAGGACACCGTGCCCCCGCTGGCCGCCGTGTTCGATCCGGGGTTGCTCGTCGGGCCACCTCCGCCGGCGCCACCGGTCCCGGTGGTGCTCCCAGCGCCCCCGCCTCCGCCGCCGCCGACCGCGACGATCGTGCCGGCGGGTGCCCCGACCAGATAGATGCACGTGGCTCCGCCGCCGCCACCGCCGCCGCTGGTGGACCCGGTGGCGCCGCTGCCGCCGGCGGCACAACCCGTTCCCGAAGCGCCACCGGTGCCGCCCCCCGTGCCCGTCGACCCCGCGCCGGCGCCGCCGACGATCACGGTGAACGTGGTGCTCGTCGCGCTGAACGGGATCGTGATCGTCCCGCTGACCGTCCCGCCGCCGCCGCCGGCCGCGCCGCTGCGGCCGCCGCCACCGCCGGCGCCCTTCATCGTGAAGGTGAACGAGGTCACGCCCACCGGCGCGGTCAGCGTGTAGCTGCCGGCGGCGGTCTTCGTCACGGTCGTCGATCCCGCTGCGGTGAATGTAGAACTGGTGGCCGTGAAGGTGCCGTCAGAAGCCGTCAGCTGGTACCCGGTGCCGCTGAGGCTCACCTCACAGCCCGAGAACGTGGTGACCCCCGCCGACAGCACGCTCGTGCATCCGGTCAAAACGGCGCCGGTCGGTCCCGTGCCCGTCTTGATCGACAGGGTCACCGTCTTGGCGTACCCGGTGGCCACGTTGCCGTAGGCGTCCTTGGCGGTCACGACGGGCTGGGTGGTGAACGAGGCGCCGGCGGTCACCCCGGCAGGCTGGGTGGTGAACGTGAGCGACGCGGCGCTGGACGGAGCGACCGTGAACGATCCGGACACCCCGCTCAGCGTGCCCTGCGTCGCCCTCACCGTGGTGGTCTGCGCGTCGTACAAAGTGATCGACGGGGTTCCGACCCCGCTCGAGAAGGTCACCGAGGCCGGATATGCCGGCGCGGTGCCGCCCGGAGAGCTCGACGGCCCGGAGAAGGTCACCGTCTTGGAGCCGGTGTACCCGGTAGCCGTGTTCCCGTACGCGTCGAGCGCCGTGATCGCCTCGCTGAACGCCACGCCCGCGGTCGGTGCAGCCGGGGTCGCGACGGCGAACGAGCTCGCCGCCCCCGGCCCGACCACGATCGCGCCGGAGGCCACGCCGGCGAACCCGTCGGTCGTATCGCTCGCGGTAAGCGTGGTCGTCTGCGCGTCCTTGAGGGTGACGGCTACGGTCGCGTGACCCGCGCTGAAGCTCGCCGTGGCCGGGTACACCGGCGCGCTTCCGTTCGGCGAGTTCGCCGGCCCCGAGAAGCTCACGTTCTTGGTCCCGGCCAACGTCCCCGGCGTATTCCCCCACGAGTCCTGCGCGGTCAGCGTCACGTTGAAAGCGGTCCCGGCGGTCTGCGGGCTAGAAGCGCTCGCGGCGATCTGATGGTTGGCGCCCGCCGCGACCGCGAGAGAGCCCGACGTCCCGGTCGCGGCACCCTGGGCGGCGGAGAGCGTCGTGCTCTGCGCGTCGTACAAGGTCACCGACGCGGTGCCCACCCCGTTCGAGAAGCTGACCGAGCTCGGGTATGCCGGCGCGGTCCCACCCGGCGAATTCGACGGGCCCGAGAAGCCGATCGTCTGCGAGCCGGTGTACGCCACCACGGTGTTTCCTGCCGCGTCCTCCGCGGTCAGGGCGACCGAGAAGGACGTGCCGGCGGTGGCGCTCGCCGGCGCGGTGACGACGAACTTGCTGAGCGCACCGGAGCTGAGGGTCACCGGCGCGGCGGCGCTGGTCGCGGTCCACGATTGCCAGATCGCGGTCACGGTGTAGCTGTAGCTGCCCTTGGTGAGACCCGAATCGGTGCAGCTCGTGGCGGCGCTCGCGCTCGTGGCCGAGCTCGGGCAGTTTCCGCCCACGGTGCCGCCGGCCCGCGTGACGTAGTACGTGACGGTGGCGCCGGCCGGCGCGCTGACCGCCGTCCACGACAGCGCCGCGATGCCCGCACCGGCGGTCGCGGTCACGGTCGTAGCCGGTAAGACGCCGACGGTCGTCGAAGCCGTAGCTGACCCCGAACTCCCGCCGAAATAGGCCAACGCGGGCGTGGCCGTGAACCCAGCTAGCAGCACGGAGACGCCGCAGGCGGCGATGAGCCGCCTGCGGCGCCGGGCGCCGGCCGAGTACCTGGTTAGACGTCGTGTGTGCACGCGCCGCTTTCAGCGAGCCGCCGAGGCTCCCCGCGCAGTCCTCCTTGACAACCCGGTGAGCCGGGAGCGATTCCTAAGAGGCCGTGATCGTGACCGCAGGTGCAGCGTTCTGGCACTGGTTCTGGTTCGTGCCGCTGTCCTGCATGGTCAGGTCGATCTTGCCGGTGTACGTGCCACCGGATGCGAGGTTCGACGGCAGTGCCGGATTGCCCGAGTCCACGGTGGCGGTGAACCAGGCGGCGAGGCATCCGGTGATGGACGCGCCGGCGGCGGTCTTGGCGTTGCCGCTGGCGTCAGCCGGCACCGAGGCCGCGATCGTCGTCACCGACTGGTGGCCGTTGCCGTTGTTGGTCACCGTGAACGGAAGGAACTGGGTGTTGTTGGTGGCGCCCGGGTAGAGCGCGGTCAGGCTCCCCGACCAGGTGGGGGTGCCGGTCGTGACGCTCAACGCGGACGAGGCGCCGACGGTGCCGGATCCGGTGACGGAGCCCGATCCACCCGTGAAATACGCGACCGCGATGCCGGACACAGCCACCACCGCGACGAATGCAACCCCAGCGAGACGCTTCTTGGACAGCTTTCGAATCATGATCGGTCCTACCTTCGATGTCGGGCCCCTCGTAGGGCCGGTCCCGACTGACGGCGGTGCTTTTCTCAGGTTCCCGAGACCCGAGCCTCACGTCCCCTGCTCACGCCGTGTGCCCTCGTCAGTCGCTTGCCACGTACGTCATCGACTGTTCGGTTTAGCGTTCCCACCCCCTCTGGACGAATGTTCGAGGGCGGGTTGGAGGGATTGAGTAGGTTCAGGCGGCTATTGCCTGCGCGGCATCGCTTCAGGCCGCGGCGGACTGCTCGGCGGGGGCCCCGGCCTGCGCCGTCTCGGCGTCGTCCGTCTCGGGCGGCTTCGCGCCTTCCTTCGCCCACGGCTCGTCGAACTCGACGCGCCACTTCCCGTCGTCGCTCTGCTGCAACGCGAGCCGCGCCCGGAAGCTCTTACCCGATCGCCCTTTGAACCCGGTAACCGCCTTCTCCGTGCGCCCGGTCTTGATCAGCTCGCGCGCCACCGACACCGGCAACGACTTGCCGGCCTTCGATTTCCAGATCACGAAGCCGCAGCCGGGGTCGTCGCGCGACCAGCACGAGTAGCCCTTGCGGTTCTCGACGATGTCATGACCGCACACCGGGCACGGCCCCAGGTTCGCCCGGGGGATCCGGACGTCTTTCAAATTGCGATCCAGCTCGCCGACCGTGTCCTCGGTGAATCGGATGATGTCGCCCATGAACGCCTCGCGCGAGTCCCCGCCGGTCTCGATCAGCGCCAGCCGCCGCTCCCAGTCGCCGGTCAGGCCGGGCGACGTCAGTGCGTGCTCGCCGAGCAGGCGGATCACGTTCAGGCCCTTCTCGGTGACGACCAGCGCGCGGCCGTCGCGCTCGATATAGCCGACCTGGATAAGGCGCTCGATGATCGCCGCGCGGGTCGCCGGTGTTCCGATCCCCGAGTCCTTCATCGCCTCGCGCAGCTCCTCCTCGTCGACGAGCTTGCCGGCCGTTTCCATCGCGGCGAGCAGCGAGCCCTCGGAGTAGCGGCGAGGTGGCTTGGTCTCCTTCTCTTCGGACGCGACCTCCGTGACCTCGGCCCGCTCGCCCTTGGCCAGCTTGGGCAGCTGCTGCTCGCGGCCTTCGTCGTCGTCGGACTGGTCAGACTCGGGCCCGTCCGCCCGCTCACCGTACACCGCCCGCCAGCCCGCGACCAGAAGCACCTTGCCCCGGGTTCGGAACACGTGCTCGGCGACTGTGGTCTCGACCCTGGTGTTCTCGAACACCGCGTCCGGGTGGAAGATCGCCAGGAAGCGCCGCACCACCAAGTCGTAGATCTTGCGATCGTCGTCGCTCATCTTGTCGACCGGGTGGCGCTCGGCCCGCGTGGGGATGATCGCGTGGTGGTCTGTGACCTTGGCGTCGTTGACCACCCGACCCAGCGGCAGCACGTCGAGTCCGAGGACGTACTGCGAGGCCTTGGCGTACTCGGCCTGCGAGCCGACGAGCCGAGCGATCGGCTTGATCTCCGGGATCATGTCGCGGGTGATGTAGCGCGAGTTCGTGCGCGGATAGGTCAGGGCCTTGTGCTCCTCGTACAGGCGCTGGGCGGCGGCCAGCGTGCGCCGGGCCGAGAAGCCGTAGCGGCTGTTGGCATCGCGCTGCAAGGAGGTCAGGTCGTAGAGGAGCTGCGGGCGCTCCTTGCGCTCGGTCTTCTCGAGCTTGGTGATCTCGCCGATCTGCGAGCGGCAGGCGTCCACGATCGCCGCCGCCTCGTCGGCGCTCTTCACCCGCGGGTTGGCCCCGGCGTGATAGCGGCCCTCGTACCGCCGCGGCCGCTCCTCCACAGGATCGAAGACGGCGTCGACGACCCAGTACGGCTCGGGCTTGAAGTCGCGGATCTCCTGTTCGCGCCGGGCCAGGATCGCCAGGGTCGGCGTCTGTACCCGCCCCAAAGAGACGGCCCCATCAAACGAGCTCCTCAGCCGGATGGTGGCGGCGCGCGTGGCGTTCATCCCCACGATCCAGTCGGCCTCCGAACGCGACCGGGCGGCCTCCTCGAGCGTCGCCAGGTCGGCGCTCGGGCGCAACGCCCCAAATGCGTTGCGGATCGCCTCCTTGGTCATCGAGTTCAGCCACAGTCGCTCGACCGGCTTCTTCGAGCCGGCCTTCTCGTACAGGTAGGCGAAGATCAGCTCGCCTTCGCGCCCGGCGTCACAGGCGTTGACGACGAGGTCGACGTCGCCGCGGTCGAGCAGCCGCTTGACCACGTTCATCTGCTTCTTCGATCGCTCGTCGCGGACGACCAGCTTGAACCGGTCGGGGACGATCGGCAGATCGGCCATCCGCCACTTCTTGAACTTATCGTCGTACTCGTCGGGATCGGCGAGCTGGACGAGGTGGCCGACCGCCCAGGTGACGATGTGCTCGGGCCCCTCGAGGAACCCCTCGTGCTTGGTGAAGGCGCCCGGAAGCACCGCGACGAGGTCGCGTCCGACCGACGGCTTCTCGGCTATGACCAGGGTCAGGCTCATGAGTTCGCGAGGGTAGCGCCCCGGTCAACCGGCAACCGAGATCTGGTGCTTTTCTTGTAGAGGTGGTGCAGTCTCTCCGCCCGCTCCAACGTGACCCTGGCCGGTCAAACGTTCGGGGCGAGCGCGGTGATGGTCACGGTACCGTCGCGTTGAGCGCGGCCACCTTCCGCGCCACCGCGCCCAGCCCGAGGTCAGCCGCGGTCCGTTCTGCGGCTGCCAGCAACTCCGCGGCGCGCGGAGAGCCCATACCGAGCGCGCGGGCATAGTCGACCTGGGTGCGCGCCAGGCACGCCGGCGCCCTCAGCCGCTCGTTCACGACCAGCGCCCGCTCGAAGTGCCGCTCGGCCAAGGCGGCGTCGCCCATCGTCGCCGCCAGCTTGCCGAGGAAGCTCGCGGCGGACCCGAGGCACACCGCGGCCAGGCCAATCACCACGTTGGCGTCCGCGTACGGCTCGAGCCTCGCATATAGGAGCGCTGCCCGCGCGCCGTCGTCGAGGTCCGCGCACACGTCGCTCAGCAGCGTCATCGCGATTATCCAGTCCAGGTCCTTCGGGATGTCGTCGAAGTCGCCGGCGGCCAACCGCGCGAACTCCTCGCGAGCCTCGGCCAGCCGGCCCTCCTCGCACAGCATGGTCGCGAGCGCCACCCGCCACGCCGGGCGACCCGGGTTCTCCTCGACGAGCTTGCGTGCGGCCTGCTCGAGCTCTCCCATCCGGCCCTGGTCGCGGCGGATCCCGAGCAGCTGGATCGCGTAGTACTGCGACGCCGTGACCGCCTCCACCGGGCCACCCGCGGCGAGCGCTTCGGCGGCCAGCTGGTCCGCGAGCGACAGCGACCCCGCCAACAGCGCCCGCATCGCCCGCCACATAAGCGCGTTCCACTCGAATAGCGGCTGACGCAGCCGGTCGGCGCCGGCCTCGAACGCGTCGAGCTGGGCATCGACGGCGTCGAGATCGCCGCGCTCGAGGAGGTCGACGACGAGCCAGGCGTGGGCCTGGAGCTGGAGCTCGAGGTTTCCGATGTGGCGCGCCAGCGTGAGCATCTCGGTCGAGACCTCGATCCGCTCGGCGAGGTGGGGCGCGTCCCACAGCACCCGGCGCCGCGCCGAGCAGGCGTGGGCGCGCGCCTCCGGATCGCCGAGGTCGTCGGCGATCTCCACTGCCTCGGCGCTGATCGCCGCCATCCGGTCTCGCTCGGGCGAGTAGTAGATCGCTCCGCATAGGCACGCGAGCAACCGCACCCGCACGATCGAGCGCTCGGGTTCCAGCTCGAGCGCGCGCTCGATCATCGCGATCAGCTCGGCGTCGACCACCCCGGGCGGCTGCACGTACAGGCGCGATGCGCCGATCGCGGCGCGCGCCAGCGACGCGCCGTCGCCGAGCTGCTCGGCGAGCGCGGCGGCGTCGCGGAAGGCCGAGGACCCGAGCGTGCGCTCGCCGCCGCGCACCCGGGCCTCGCCCAGGCGCAAGAGCAGCTCGCAGCGGCGCTCGGACGCATCGGGCTGGAAGCGGCCTTGGACCTCGAGCGCGCGGGCGTAGTGCTGGGCGGCCTCCTCGTGCGCGAGCATCGTCGTCGCCTGCTCGCCGGCGCGGAACGCGTACGTGATCGCCTTCTCGGCGTCGTCGGGATCGGCCGCGCGGCTGAAGTGGTAGGCGAGCTCGGGGAGGTAGCGCTCGTGCCGGCGCCCCTGGGCGGCCTCGATCGCCTCCCCCACCCGCTTGTGGATCCTCGCCCGCCGCAGCGCCGACATGCTCTCGTACAGCGTCTCCCGGATCAGCGCGTGGGAGAAGAGGTAGGACCCCGGCCGCTCGTCGGACTCCACGAGCAGCACGGCGCCGAGCGCCTCCTCGAGCGCCGCCAGGAACTCGTCGTCGCCGAGCTGCACGACGCGTTCGAGCAGCTCCCCGTCGACGTCGCGACCGATCACGGCGGCCACGCGCAGAAGCTCGGCCGCCGGCGCCCCGAGCCGCATGAGACGGAACGCGATCACCTGCTTGACTCCCTCGGGCAGCCCGAAGCGCTGGAGCTCGGACGCGCTGGCGCTGCCGACCTTGACCCCGGCCTCGATCAGGTGGCGGATGATCTCCTCGACGAAGAACGGGTTGCCCTCGGTCTCCTCGTACAGGGCCCGGGCGAACGCCCGCGCCGGCGCCTCCCCCGCCCGCAGCCGCACGAGCTCGGCGGTCTCGACCTCGTCGAGTCCCTTGATGTCGAGCTCGGAGGCGAGCCGGTCGCGACGGAGCTCGGTCAGCGCATTCGTGAACGTGTCGCCGCGCTCGGCCGACCGGTAGGAGCCGAGGATCAGCACACGCGAGGGGTTCGTCGCCCGCGCCAGGTGGCGCAGCAACAGCAGCGTCGGCCGGTCGGCCCACTGGAGGTCGTCGAGCACGAGCAGTACCGGCGCCGACCGGGACAGGTCGGTGAGCAACCCGACGACGGCCTCGAACAGCCGGTAGCGCTCGGTCTCGGGCTCGTCCTGGGGCGGCGGCTGCGTGTCAGGGACGCGCCGGCGGAGCTCGGGGATCAACCGCGCGAGCTCGGGCCCGTACTCGCGCGTGTTCGCGCGCAGGTCGGCGACCAGCGCGTTCAGGGCCCAGTGCCGAAGGGCCTCGAGGAACGGTTGATACGGAACTACGGTCTCGCGCGGCGAGCGCCCCGCGAGCACGATCGCGCCCGCGCCGTGGACCTGTCGCGCGAGCTCGGCGATCAGCGTCGTCTTGCCGATGCCGGCGTCGCCGGCGAGCAGAACGATCCGGCCGCCGCCCTCGTCCGCATCCGAGCCCAGGCCCGGGCCGGCGGTGAGGCCGGAGCCGGGACCGGGGCCGAGACCCGTGCCGGCACCGCCACACGCCAGCGTCCACCGCTGCTCGAGCTCCGCGACCTCCGATCGGCGCCCGATCAGCCGCCCCCGGGCACGGTGGCGCAGCTCCGCCGGCAGCGGGATCGCCGAGACGCCCGCAGCACCGGCACTCTCGCCCGCCTCGACCCCGCGCTCCTGCGGCCTGAGCAACCGGTCGTGCGCGGCGATCGTTTCGGGAGAAGGGTTCGTGCCGAGCTCGTCCCGGAGCAGCGTCCGCAGCCCGTCGAACACGCGCAGCGCCTCGGCGACGTTGCCGCGCGCGGCGAGCGCCTCCATCAGCAGCACATAGCCGGACTCGCGATACGGCTCGGTCTCGATCAGCGTCCGCGCCGCCCGCTCGGCCGACTGGAGCTGCGTGCCGCCCATCAGCAGACCGGCACGGCCGACCACCTCGAGCGCCTGCTGGCGGACGTCCTCGAGCTCGCGCCGGGGGGCTTCGAGCCACGTCGCCTGGGCGCCCGGGAGCAGTCCCCGGCTGGCGATGTTGAGCGGCACCTGCGCGAGCGCCCACGCCCGGCGGCCGTCGCCGCCGTCGAGCGCCTCGAGCGCGCGCGCGACCTCGGCCGCGGCCGCCTCGACGTCGATCCACACCGGCTCGGGCAGCGACAGGATCAACTCGTCGCGCCCGGCGAGCGACGAGGCCCCGAGCGACGAGCGCAGACGGGACAGCAGCGTCCGAAGCGCGGCGTCCTCGGAGGCCGGCGCCTGATGGGGCCACAGCGCGTCGATGAGCTCGTCGCGACCGACGTGCCGCGTCCGGTTGAGCACGAGGTAGGCGAGCAGCAACGGTACCTGCTTGCCGCGCAAACGCTCGGAAAGTTGCACGCCGTCGATCTCCACGGACAACCGTCCACAGAGCTGTATGCGAGTCATTTCCAGGGCGCGCTCTGCCTGCGGCAACGTTCTGGAAACGTATCGACAACGTCAAAGTTCCATCGTGCTGCGCAGTGAGCACCGAGGTTTCACGCAGCGACGCCCTCGGCGGGGCGCGACATGAGGTGCCAGGCGAGCCGGTTGACGACGGCCTCACGACCAGAATCGACGGAAAGCACCGGCGGATTGCCCATTGCGAGTGCGGGGCGCTACTCGCAGGAGACGACGAGCACGAGCTATTCGTGGCGGCTCAACGGCACATCGCACATCACCATCCACAGCTCCTGGGGGCGCTGGGGCCTGGGACGGTGAGTCAAATGGCCGAGGACGTTGGGGGGCAAGAAGCTTTCGGGGCCCCCGGGGGCATGCACCTAGGGGCGGGCGGTGTGCAGACCACCGCCCGCCCACAGGCGCGTTAGGGGCGCGCCTGCCGATCCGGTCAGCCGGCGCAGGCCTGCGTGCTGTCCTACGCCTGCCGATCCGGTTAGCCGGCGCAGGCCTGCGTGCTGACCGACGCCTGCCGATCCGGTTAGCCGGCGCAGGCCTGCGTGCTGACCGCGCGGGTGCGCGAGGCGGACTTCGAGAGCTCGTGCGCCACGAGCCCGTTCGGGACCGCGAAGCCGCCGGCACCGGTGGAAGAGCCGGTGATGGCCGCGAACACGGTGGCGACGACCTGCCCGCCCTTGTCGATCATCGGGCCGCCCGAGTTGCCCGGGCGGACACGTCCGCGCAACGAGGTGATGCTCCGCGACACGGGCCCGTTGCCGTAGGCGTCCTCGGTGCTCACGGTCTCCGTCTGGCCGATCCGCCCGGGCTCGGAGTCGAACGTGCCATCGAGCGGGTAGCCGAGGATCGCGGCGGCGGTGCCGGACTGCGGGTTCGAAGCCAGCTTCAGCGGCGGCTCGTCGAGCCCGGGGACGCGCAGGATCGCGATGTCGTCGTGTGGATCGAAGTCGATCACCTGGGCGTCGAGCCCGGGCGGGTTCCCGCCGACCTGCACCGTGGTGTCGGACTCGCCGGCGACGACATGGGCGTTGGTGACCACGATGTCGGGGGCCGCGACCCAGCCGCTCCCCTCGATCCCGAGCCCGCAGGCGGTACCGAGGACCTTGACGACGCTTCTCGCGGCGTCCCGCACGTGCGGGGCGGCGACGATCCCGCGCGGCGGCGCCGCGACGTCCGCCTCGGGGCCGCGCACCGACGGCAGTGGGTCGATGCGGGCCAGGGCGTGGAGGAACGGCCCCGACGGCGGCAGGATCCCGTCGAGCTCCTTCAGGATCGCCGAGCGCTGGATGTCCGACCTGAGCACCGGCGAGTTCGCCGACTGGAGCGCGACGGCCCCCACGATCCACGCGATCCCGAGCGCCACCGACGCCGTGAGCAGCGCGCCAAACAGGCCGTCGACCAGTTGCAGCCCCGGCAGGCGCAGGAACATGCGAGCGCGCGTCCCCAGCCCCTGCAATCCGCTCGCGAGCACCGCGCCGGCCAGCAGCGCCCCGAGCAACCCGAACAGCGGCGCGTACTGAGAGTGCGAGCCACCCGGCAACACGAGCGGCGCGAGATGGCTTCCCAGGAACGCACCGACGCCGAAGCCGACCAGCGAGAGCGCGCCGACGATGAAGCCCTGCGCGTACCCATACAGCGCAAGTAACACCGTGAAGGCGACGATCAACCAATCGACTTCGGTCACCAACGGGAGGTTATTCCGCGGCTTCCCCTACCGTTTCGGTTGCGGTGGTGGCATGCGGGGTGATCAGAGGTAGGTGAGTTGGACCAGGGTGTGATCCGGGGTGGGGTGCCGGTGCGGCCGCGTAGATCGAGGCGTCGGCGCCGGGTATGGCGACGGCGGCTGCGACTGATCGTGCCCGTGGTGGCGGTCGCGCTGATCGCGATCGGCGTCGTGCTCGTGATCCGAGCCGTATCGGGTCACTCCGAGCGCCGCCTGGTCACGAACTACGTGCAGGCGTGGTCCGCCGGTAACTACACCCGCATGTACTCGCTGCTCGATCCCGACTCGAAAGCCGGGATGAGCGAGGCGCGGTTCGCTGCCGGCTACATGCGGGACGCGCGCACGGCGACGGTGCTCAAACTCACGGCCGAGCGCGTCGGGTCTCAGCGCGGCGCGTACATCCCGGTGCAGATGCTCGTGGCCACGAAGCTGTTCGGGACGCTCCACGAGACGCTCGAGGTCCCGATCACGGGGAGCGGGTCGGACGCCACCGTGCACTACACGAGCAGCCTGCTGTTCCCGGGACTCCAGGGCCACGAGCACCTCGCGCGGCACATGTCGCTCCCGCCACGCGCGACCGTGTTCGCCGCCGACGGCTCGCCGCTCGCGCAGGGCCCCGACCGCACCTCGACGATCCCCGACGTGGCGTCGCAGATCGTCGGCGTGCTCGGCCCGATCCCGCGGGCCGACGGCGCCACGTACGCGGCACAGGGCTATCCGGCGAACGCGCGCGTCGGGCTCGACGGGCTCGAGCGCGCGTTCCAGACCCAGCTCGCCGGCACGCCCGGCGGCGTGCTCCTTGCCGGAAAGCGCGCGCTCGCGAAGACGGTCCCGATCCACGGGCAGGACGTCACTACCACGATCGAGCCGAACCTCGAGCGCGCGGCGGTCGCCGCCCTGGGCGGCAGCTACGCCGGGATCGCGGCGATGGATCCGCGCACCGGCGCGCTGCTCGCGCTCGCCGGGATCGCGTTCTCGGCCGGCCAGCCGCCCGGGTCGACGATGAAGATCGTCACCTCGACGGCCGCCCTCGCCGCCGGGATCGTGAAGCTGAGCACGGTGTTTCCCTACAGCACGCAGGCGGTGCTCGACGGCTACACCCTGCACAACGCCGGCGGGGAAGACTGCGGGGGCACGCTCCTGAACTCGTTCGCGGTGTCGTGCAACTCCGTGTTCGCCCCGCTCGGAGCGAAGGTCGGCTCCAAGAGGTTGCTCGCCATGGCCGAGAAGTTCGGCTTCAACCAGACCCCGACCATCCCCGGCGCGGTCGAGAGCTCGATTCCGCCCAACAGCCTCGGCAGCGATCTCGAAGCCGGCTCCTCCGCGATCGGCCAGGGCCAGGTCCTGGCCACTCCGCTCGAGATGACCGACGTCGGCGCCACGATCGCGATGGGCGGTCGGCGCCCGGTGCCGACGCTCGCGGCCCATCAGCCGCCGAAGTTCGTCCGCGTCACGAGCGGACACGTCGCCGACGAGGTTCAGCAGATGATGGAGGCCGTGGTCCGGTACGGGACCGGCACAGCGGCCCAGATTCCCGGCGTCACCGTGGCGGGCAAGACCGGCACCGCCGAGCTGGCCAACACCACGACCTCGAGCGGGGGGAGCGTCGCCAACGCCAACTCGCTGACCGACGCCTGGTTCGTCGGGTACGCGCCGGTCGGGCATCCGCGGATCGTGGTCGGCGCGCTGTTCCCGAACCAGGGCGCCGGCGGCGCGACGGCCGCGCCCGCCGTCCGTCAGGTGCTGGTCGCGGGCCTGGAAGGCCACTGACCGCCCCGCCTGCGCGGGCGCCCGAGCCCGCCCCGGGCGGCGCGCCTACAGGTCGAGCGAGATCGACGCCGGGTGTTCCCCGCCCGGCGGATAGATGTGGAGCGTCAGCGGCCGGTTCGAGTAGACCGTCGTGGGCAGCTTGAACAGGATGAGTCCGCCCTGGGTCGGACCGAAGCTCGCGGTCGTGTTCGGCTCCGGCTCGACCGCGAACGGCGCCAACGTCTGCGAGTTCCACGCGTACCCGTTGACCGCGGTGTCGAGCTGGGTCGGGTGGTAGGTGTCCCCGTTGGTGTCGGTGATCGTGAAGGTGTCCGAGGTCGGGTGGAACTCGTTCGTCTGGTTCTTGGCCCACAGGAACACGCCGTACCAGAGCTCATCGGCCGTGAGCGCGGCCTGACCCGCGGGCAGTCCCGCCAGGTACTGATGGTCCTCGACGGCGTACTGGTTCAGCTGGCGCGAGACCTGGAGCTGATACGTGACCGGCCCTGCGTCGACGTACACGCCGTCGTTCTCGGAGCTGACCGGCTGGGACACCTGTCCGCACGCTCCGAGGCCCACGGCCAGCGCGAGGGCGCACACGAGGATCCATATGCGACGGGCGCTCACGGCGGCGAAAGTTTAGACGTGCCGCTCCACGACGGGTCAGCCACCGGCGATCGTGGCGCGCTTCCCCCGGTCGCGCCCCTCTTCGAGGATCGTGCGCAGCCGGCGGACTGCCTTGCTGGTCTGGCGCCGGGTCCAGCGCGTGCCGCCGAGCGCCTCCATGATCCGATCGGACGGGAGCTTTGGCAGGGTCTCGAGCGTGTACTCGAGCCTCGTGCTGTTGGCCGGACCGGGCTGCAACGTATAGGTGCCGAGCATCCGGGTCCGGTTGTACTTGCCGCCGCGGCCGCGCTGGACGATCCGGAACGGCGGCTCGAGCTCGGCGAGCGTCACGTCCGCCCAGTTGAAGCGCCGGAGCGGCTGCTTCATCCGGAAGCGCGCGCCGGCGCCCGTCCCATAGGACTCCTCGCGCGTCAGCCGCCAGTCGACCAGATAGTGGTCGGTGAACTCCGGGTGGTTGGCGATGTCGGCGAGGTACTCGAACACCTCCTCGCGGGGCTTGGAGATGTTCAAGGACACGGTGAAGGGCTCCACGTCCCGGATTCTAAGTTCGCGCCCGGTCCGGAGGCGGGCCGGTAACCGCATCCGGCTCTGGGCCTGCGCGCGCTCCGCTCTTAGAGTGCGTGGAGACCGCTCCGCGCGCGCCGGCATTTTCCACCCCCCAGTATCCAGCTGGGCGCTTTTATGCCGCGCGAGGCCGCCGGTCGGTCAGCTTCATCGTGTGCCCGAACTCGGGCCCGTGCACCACGCGGGACTCCCGCGGCGGGTCGGGCCCGAGCGCCCGGCACAGCTCGCAGAACAGCGCGCCATGTCCGTCTTCGTACACTGTCTCCCCGACCAGCGGGGTCCTGTTGCACCCGTGGCACCGCTCCTGACCGGCGTCCCGGCGGCCGACTCCCCGTCTGAGCAGGGCCATCTCGAACTCCGGAAAATCCCCGTCAGATGGGTGCATGACGGGTCTTTTCGTCGCCTCCCAAGGGGTTCCTGCGTCGCTCATATCCCTGTTGGGTAAACGGTAAGAAGCCCCTCAATCATCTGTCCAGGGGCCTCTAGGGGGCTTTGACTCGGGGGATATGATGGGACGACCGGCTTGTCCAAGTGGGCGAGTACGCGGCACCTAATAAGGAGACAGCGGCTTAATGAAAGCTTGGATGTCGGGCAATGTTGCGGGGACCGGAACCTTTAGATGCACGGATTGCGACTACCCCGTGTCGCTCGACGCGGTGGACGAGCTGCCGACCTGCCCCAACTGCGGTGGGACCGAGTTCGTCCGGGCCTCGCTGTTCACGACTGCTCAGACGAGCGTGCTCGAAGTCGCGGCCGAGGACGACGATCAGGGCTGGCTCGACGAGATTCGCGACGGGCTGAACGAGCCCGGCCAGTACCTCGCCTATCGCGGCGAGGGCGACGCTCCGGTCGCCTGCGCGCTCCAGCGCGAATGGACCCGGATCGGTCGCAGCCTGGCCGCGGACATCCGCTTCGACGACCCGACCGTGTCTCGCCGGCATGCACTGATCGTGCGCCAACCGGACGGCCTGCGGGTGCTCGACGACCGGAGCCTGAACGGGGTGTTCGTCAACGGCGAGCGCGTCGAGTGGAGCACGCTGGCCGACGGCGACGAGGTCGTGATCGGGCGCCACCATCTGCATTTCGTGCACGTACCGGCGGTCTCGGGCATGCGCTACACGCACGCCCCGGAGCACGGCGCGACCGCTCACACCGGCTGATTCTCGACCAGTCACCAGAGTGACCACCGGCGGCCCCGCCGCTGACCTATAGTGGCGGGCCCGATGATGGCGGCGACGATCTCGGTTCTCTCACAGAAGGGCGGCACCGGCAAGACAACGGCGGTGCGAACCCTGACGGACGTGTTCCGGCGCGTCGACCTGCGCGTGCTCGCGGTCGACCTCGATCCGCAGGGCAACCTGTCGGACTACCTCGACGTCGACCCCGAAGCCTCGCCGACGATCGGCGACGTGCTCGCCGGCCGCGCAAAGGCGCGCGAGGCCGTCCACGACGGGATCATCCCTGCCAATCTCGGGCTCGCCGAGGCCGAGCTCGCGCTCGGCGGCAAGATGGGCCGCGAGCTTGCCCTCAAGAAGGCCCTCCGGGAGCTTCGAGACGACTACGACGTGATCATGATCGACTGCCCGCCGGCGCTCGGGCTGCTCACGGTCAACGCGCTCGTCGCCTCCGACTACGCGCTGATCTCGGCCGAGGCCCAGTACTTCTCGCTCCAGGGGGTCGAGCAGGCGCTCGAGGTGATCGAGCTGGCCCGCGAGAACCTCAACGCCGACCTCGAGTGGCTCGGCGTCGTGCTGAACATCGCCGACATGCGCACCCGCCACTCGCGCGAGGCGTTCGACTCCCTGCGCCAGCACTTCGCCGAAAAGCTGCTCGAAACGACCATCCGCCAGTCGATCGCGTATGCCGAGTCGGCCGAGCGGGCGGTGTCGATCCTCGACTACCGGCCCGACCTCGCGGCCGACTACCTCGCGGTCTCCGAGGAGCTCCTGAAGCGCCTCGGGATGGACGGCCCGCGCCGGCGCGCCCGGACGCTCGCGAACGAGACCGCCGGCGTTTCTTAGGGGTCTCGCTTCGCTCGACGTCCCTGGGGCCGTTCCGCCGGGCGTCCTTGCCCGGCGGCCTGGTCGCGACCACGCCGCCCGGCACGGATGCCGGGCGTAACCGGCCCCAGGGATGTCGCCGCAGGCGACCCAATCAAACCGACCGCTGATAGGACCGGAACGCCCTGGTCGCGAACGCCACCGACAGCGCCAGCAGCGCTACCAGGAACCCGGCTCGGGCGGCGATCAGTCCCCAGTCGGCGCTGGACGAGACCGCCGAGCGGCCCGCCACCACGGCCCAGTTGACCGGGTTGAAGTCGGCCACGTGGGCGATCCACCGCGGCATGATGTTCGCGGCCAGGAACGTGGTCGACAGGAATGTGAGCGGCAGCAGGATGAACTGCGTCGCCCCGATCAGCGCCTCCTCCTGGCCCATGATCAGCGCGAAGCCGTTCGACAGGGCCCCGAACATCGCGCCGAGCAGCGCGGATACGACGAACAGCAACGCGACGCCCCCGACCCCGCCCGGGAAGCTCGCCCCCACGATCAGCGCCAGCGCGACGATGATCAGCGATTGGATCACGACCACGACCGCCTCCTTCAGGATCCGCCCGGCGATCAGCGCCTCGCGGCGCACCGGCGAGACGAGGAAGCGGGCGGTGACCCCGCGCCGCATGTCGTCGATCAGCGACATGCCGCTCCACGCGGCGTTGAACATCGCGGTCATCACGACCACGCCGGGCGCGAGGAACGCGATGTAGGAGTGGCTGTGGAACCCCGGGATCTCGATCACCTTCTTGAACAGCGCGCCGAACAACAGCAGCCAGATCACCGGCTGGACGAGCGTCACCGCGACGAACCATGGCTGGCGCCACAGCTCCCGCAGGTGTCGGAGCGTCATGTACAGGGTGTGCCTGATCACCGTCATCGGTTGACCTCCGCCTCGTTCTCGGCCGCGTCGAACGTGCGGCCCGTGTACTTGAGATAGACGTCGTCGAGCGACGGTCGGGCCACCCGGACCGAGGACACCTCGACGCCGGCCGACTCGAGCGCCGCCAACACTGCCGGGACCGCGCGCCCGCCGTCGTCGGAGCGGGCGCGGAGGCTCCGGCCGTCGACGGTCACGTCGCGGATCGCGGCGAGGCCGGCCAATGCCCGGGTCACGGTGCCGTTGTATTCGCGCTCGAGGTCGACGTGGATCGCGTCGCCGCGGAGCTCGCGCTTGAGCTCCTCGGGCGTCCCCTCGGCGACGACCTGGCCGCGGTCGACGATCGCGATCCGCTCGGCGAGCTGGTCGGCCTCCTCGAGGTAGTGCGTGGTCAGGAGCACGGTCTTGCCGCGCTCGGCCGCGAGCCGCGAGATCTCGGCCCACATGTCCGCCCGGACCTCGGGATCGAGCCCGGTGGTTGGCTCGTCGAGGAACAGCACCTCGGGGTCGTGGACGAGCGCCATCGCGATGTCGAGGCGCCGCTGCATGCCCCCGCTGTAGCCCCGCGCGATCCGGTCGGCCGCGTCGGCCAGCCCGAACCGCTCGAGCAGCCCCTGGGCGCGCTGCTCGAGCGCCTGCCCGCGCATCCCGTAGATCTGCCCCTGCAGACGCAGGTTCTCCCGCCCGGTGGCCTGGATGTCGACGGCCGAGCCCTGCGCGACGACGCCGATGATCCGGCGCACGGCATCGGGATTCGAGACCACGTCGAGCCGCCCGACGAGCGCTCGGCCCGAGTCGGGCGTCGCGAGCGTCGTGAGGATCTTGACCGCGGTCGACTTGCCGGCGCCGTTCGGCCCGAGCAGCGCGAAGACGCGCCCGGGCGCGACCGCGAACGACAATCCGTCGAGTGCAGTCACCCCCTTCGGGTATTTCTTGACGAGGCCGACCGCCTCGATTGCCTGTTCCATACGCGTGAACTCCGGGCTAGAATTTGCTTAGTCCGCGAGTATCTTAATAACTAAGAGACTTAGATGTCAAGAGAACCTTCCCCCGAACGCCTACAGCTGTACGCCGAGCTCGGCGACGAGGTGCGCGCCAACCAACGCGCGACCGACGTGGTCGACGACCTTCTCTGCCTACTGATGGGGATCAATCGCAGCGACGCGCGCTGCCTGGACGTCCTCGACCAGCACGGCAGCATGAGCGCGGGCGATCTGGCCGAGGCGAGCCGGCTCACCACCGGCGCGATCACCGCGGTGATCGACCGCCTGGAACGCGCGGGGCTGGCCCGGCGGGTGGCCGACCCATCCGACCGCCGAAGAGTGCTCGTCGAGTTGACGGAGAAGGCCTTCGAGCTGTCGAACGAGCTGATGGTCGAGCCGATGAGGCAGCAGTACACGCCGATGGCTGACAGCTACAGCGAGGACGATCTCCGGCTGATTCTCGACTTCACCCGGCGCGGGCGAGAGATCCAGGAGCGCCACGCCGAGTGGCTGCGCGAGCGGCTGGCCGAGCGGCGTGCCCAGACGGCTTAAGGCGCGCGTCCAGACGGCCTGGAGCGCGCGTCCAGACGGCTTAGAGCGCGCGGACGTCGGCGCCCTGAGGCTCGAACCCCGCGCGCATCACCGTCGCCCACTCGGCGGCCTCGCGCTTGAGCGCTTCGACGAGCGGGCCGGTCTGCTCGTACCGGGACCACACCAGCACGGTCGGGCCTGCACCCGAGATCGTCGCGCCGAGCGCCCCGAGGGCAGCCGCGCGCTCGAGCAGGTCCGCGGACCGCGGATACAGGTGGGCGCGATACGGCTGGTGGAGGCGATCGCGCAACCCGGCCGAGATCAAATCCCAGTCGGCCGTCGCCAGCCCCAGGGTCAGCATCGCGACGTGCGACAGGTTGAACACCGCGGCCTCGATCGGCACGGTCGGCGGGAGCGCGTCGCGGGCCTCCTCGGTCGAGAGTCTTCCGGCGGGAACGACGAGCACGGCCTCGAGCCCGGGCGGGGCCTCGAGACGGTGGGCGTGCGGTCCGTTACAGACCACGAACCCGCCGCAAAGTGCGGCGCCGACGTTATCCGCGTGGCCCTCGAGCTCGGCGGCGAGCTCGAACACGTCGGCGTCGAGCTCGAACAGGTGGTCGGCGGCCATCAGCCCGGCGACGACCGCGGCGGCGCTCGACCCGAGCCCGCCGGACAAGGGGATGTCCGAGGTGATCCGGAACTCGAACCCGTCGGCGGGATGCAGGCGCTCGAACCCCTTGACGACGAGGTTGTCGCGGTCGCGGGGGACGTCGAGATCGGTGTGGACGGCGAACGTTCCCGTCTCCTGGACTTCGAGCTCGAGGTGCAACCCGAGCGCGGCCGCGAGCACGTCGAAGCCCGGTCCAAGGTTCGCTGAGGAGGCCGGCACGCGTACCACGCGCCGGCGGCTGAGGCCCGGCGTCACTCGAGCACCGCGCGCTCGATCGCGCTCAGCTCGGGGTCGCAGGCGACGACCGCGCCGGCCTGATCGAGTGCGGTGTCGGGATCCTTGAGGCCGTGGCCGGTGAGCACGCACACGACGCGGTTCACGTCGTCGCCCGCGCCGTGGACGAGCAGCCCGGCGACGCTGGCCGCCGAGGCCGGCTCGCAGAACACCCCCTCGTTGGCGGCCAGGAAGCGGTAGGCCATCAGGATCTCGGCGTCGGTGACCGCCTTGACCGCGCCGCCGCTCGAGGTCATCGCGTTCATCGCGTCCTCCCAGCGAGCCGGGTTGCCGATCCGGATCGCGCTCGCGACCGTCTCGGGGTGCTCGACCGGCGCGCCGTGGACGAGCGGCGCGGCGCCCGCCGCCTGGAATCCGAACATGCGGGGCCTTAGACCGGACTCCTGGAAGCCCTTCCAGTACGCGGTGATGTTGCCGGCGTTGCCGACCGGGATGCAGAGCGCGTCGAGCCCGCCGGGGAGCTGCTCGACGATCTCGAACGCGGCCGTCTTCTGGCCCTCGATCCGGAAGTCGTTGACGGAGTTGACGAGCGCGACCGGGTGACGGTTTGCGAGCTCGCGCACCAGCTTGAGCGCCTCGTCGAAGTTGCCCCGCAGCGCCACCACCCGGGCCCCGTGCATGAGGGCCTGGGCGAGCTTTCCGGTCGCGATCTTGCCTTCGGGCACGATTACCGCGCCTCTCAGTCCCGCCCGGGCGGAGTAGGCCGCGGCGGACGCGGCGGTGTTGCCGGTCGAGGCGCAGATCACTGCTGTGGCGCCTTCCCGGACGGCCGCCGACACCGCGCACGTCATCCCGCGATCCTTGAACGAGCCCGTCGGATTCGCGCCCTCGAGCTTCAGCCACACCTCGAGTCCGGCTCGCTCGGACAGGCGCTCGGCCAGGATCAACGGCGTCGAGCCCTCGTTCAGCGACACCACCGGGTCGCCGGCCGCGAAGGGCAGCCGCTCCTGGTAGCGCTCGATGATCCCCGGCATGGCCGGGAGCATGTCAGAGCCGGCGCGGGCTACGACACTTCGAGCACGACCTTGCCGGTCGCGCCGCGGCCGTCGATCAGTTCGAGCGCGTCGCCGGCCCGCTCGAGCGGGAACCGGGCGCCGACCACCGGGCGCACGAAGCCGGCCTCGATCAGGCGATCGATCGCATCGCCGATCTCGCGGTTGAGCTCCGGCCTGCGCATCACGAAGTTGCCCCAGCCGGCCCCGATCACCTCGGTGTTGGCGAGCAGCAGCCGGTTGACGCGCACCTCGGGGATCGAGCCGCCGGTGAACCCGACGACGACGACCCGCCCGCCCTCGCGCAGCGAGCGCAGGCTGTCGGTGAAGCGGTCGCCGCCGACCGGGTCGATCACGACGTCGACCCCTCCGTGCGAGATCTCCTTCGCCTCGTCCTTCCAGGCGCCGTCGCTCCGGACCACGTGATCCGCGCCGGCCTCACGCGCGATGCGCTCCTTGTCGTCGGTCGACACGACCGCGATCGTGTTCGCCCCGAGGCCCTTGGCGATCTGGAGGGTGGCGGTGCCGACACCGCCGGCCGCGCCGTGTACGAGCACGGTCTCCCCCTCGTCCAGCCGACCGCGGGTCACGAGCGAGAAGAACGCGGTGTGGTAATTGAGGACGAGGCCGGCGCCCTGGGCGAAGTCGAGCGCGTCGGGGAGCTTGAACGTGAAGAACGCCGGCGCCACCGCGATCTCGGCCCATCCGCCGAGCATGCAGAACGCCGCCACGCGGTCGCCGGGCTTGACCGAGGCGTCGTCCGGAGCGCTTCGCACCGTCCCGCCGACCTCGCTCCCGGGGGTGAACGGGAGCTCGGGCTTGACCTGGTACTCGCCGCGGGTCTGGAGCACCTCGGGGAACGACACCCCGGCGGCGTGAACGTCGACGACCACACCGCTGCCGGGCGTCATCGGATGCTCGGGCGCCGGCTCGGGCGCGTCCTCGACCAGGCGGAGAGCCGACTGCGGGCCGGTGAGCTCGACGATCTGGACGGCCTTCATCTCGGAGCGGCACCCTAGCCGAAGTGGTCTTGTCCCGCGATTCCGGTTAACCCCTCACTCGTCGCCCGATCCGCGGTGAATTCAGATTCACCCGGCCCTGGCGCGGTTAACCCCACACCCGCTGCCCCGGGGTCGTCGAGTGTTCGACTTAACCGGACCGAACCGCGGGCCTACCGCCGCCTACCCGAACTCTTCCTCGAGCACCCGGATCGCCCGCGGGGGCGCCCGGACCACGTCGAGGCGCTCGAGTTCGGCCATCGCGGCGGTGAACCGCGACTCGAGCACCGGGTGGACGACCATCACCAGCCGGGCCTGGTCGCCGAGGCCCTTCTGCACGACCGATTTGACCGACACGTCCTGCTGGGCGAGCACCTGCGCGACGCGCGCGAGCACGCCCGACTCGTCGGCGACGTCGAGGTGGAGGTAGAAGGCGGAGACGACATCCTGGACGATCTCGAGCACGCGGCTGGTTGGCGGCGTCGACGCCGGCGGGATCATCGCGCTGATCACGTCCCCGAGCACGGCGCTCGCGGTCTGCGGACCGCCGGCGCCCGGGCCCGACATCGTGATCTCGGTGATCGCCTCGGACTCGACGGTGACCGCGTTGAACGGGCCGCTCACCGACGCCAGCGGGTGCCTCGGGTACAGGAACGCGGGATGGACGCGCACCGATAGCCCGTCGCCGATCCGCTCCGCGGTCCCGATCAGCTTCAGCTGGAGGCCGAGCTCATCCGCATACGCGAGATCGTCGGGCTGGATGTGCTCGATCCCCTCGTACCGGACCTGGTCCAGATGGACGGGGGTGTCGAACGCCAGTCGCGCGAGGATCGCCATCTTGGCCGCGGCGTCGCGGCCGTCGACGTCCTCGGACGGATCGGCCTCGGCGTAGCCGAGCCGCTGGGCCTCCGCGAGCGCCTCCTCGAACGTCATCCCGGTCCGCGCCATCTCGGTCAGGATGAAGTTGGTCGTGCCGTTGACGATCCCGTGCACCCGGTCGATCGTCGCGCCGGCGAGCGACTCCTGGAGCACGCGGATCACGGGCACGACGCCGGCGACCGCCCCCTCGAACCGCAGCTGCACGCCGTGCGAACGCGCGGCATCCCACAGCTCCTCGCCGTGCTGGGACAGCAGTTGCTTGTTGGCGGTGACGATGTGCCGTCCCGCGCTCATCGCCTGCAACAGATACGAGCGCGCCGGCTCGATCCCGCCGATCAGCTCGACGATCAGGTCCGATCCCTCGAGGATTTCGTCGAACGACCCCGAGCGACGGGTCATGACCCCGCTCAGCTCGGGCCGGAGCCCCGTCGTCCGTTCGATCCTCGCGGCGTGCTCCGGCAGCAGCGCCGCGAACGCCGAGCCCACGGTGCCGTGCCCCAGCAGCCCGACCCGGAAGACGCCGTCAGCCGATGTCACGCGCCGCCAGGTCCTCGTAGGTCTCGCGGCGCACGACCACTCGGGCGTCCCCGTCCCGGCAGAAGATGACCGGCGGGCGCGGAACCCCGTTGTAGTTGTTGGCCATCGAGTAGCCATAGGCGCCGGTCACCGGCGTCGCGACCACGTCGCCGGGCGCGGGGTCGGCCAGCCAGGCGTCGCGGACGATCACGTCGCCCGACTCGCAGTGCTTGCCGGCCAGGTGACAGCGCTCGTTCGGCGCTGCGGACGCCCGGTCGGCGACCAGCGCCTCGTACTTCGAGCCGTACAGCATGGGGCGCAGGTTGTCGGACATCCCGCCGTCGACCGCCACCCAGGTCGAGACGTTGCGCTTGACCGTCCGGACGGTGTACAGCGTGACCGTCGAGTTCGCGACGAGCGCCCGCCCGGGCTCCAGCAGGAGCCGCTTGTCCGCACCAAGCTCCGAGTGCACGGTCGACACGATCGCCTCGACGTAGTCGGCGACCGCCGGCGGCTGCTGTGCGGGGCCGTACGCGACGCCCAAGCCGCCGCCGACGTTGTAGACCGGGAAGTCGCCGAGCTCGGCGAGCATCCGCACCGCGGCCCGGAATGGCTCGAGCTCGAGCAGCTGGGACCCGATGTGGAAGTGCAGCCCGACCAGCTCGAGATGGGAGGCGTCCCTGATGCGGGTGATCGCCTCGCGCGCGTCCACGGGCGCGAACCCGAACTTCGAGTCTGACTGCCCGGTCGAGATCGCGTGATGGGTGTCCCCGGCGACGCCCGGGGTGATCCGGATCAGCACCTCCTGGCGCGGGCCCCCGTCTGACGCCACGATCCGCTCGAGCAGCTCAAGCTCGTGCAGCGAGTCGATCACGATGTGGCCGACCCCCGCGGTGCGCGCCTCACGGAGCTCGGACTCGGACTTGGCGTTGCCGTGGAAGTAGATCCGCTCCGGGTCGAACCCGCCCCGGAGCGCGAGAAAGAGCTCGCCGCCAGAGGCGACGTCGCACGCCAGGCCCTCCTCCGCGAGCAGCCGGTATACCGCGGTGCACGGAAACGCCTTCGAGGCGAACAGCACGTCGAAGTCGTCGTGGCGGGCGGCCATCGCCTCCATGAACGAGCGGGCTCGGGCGCGGACGTCGTCTTCGGCGACGATGTAGGCCGGGGTTCCGAACTCACGCGCGAGGTCGATCGCGTCGCAGCCGCCGATCTCGAGCCGTCCGCGCTCGTTGACCCGCGATCCAATCGGAAAGACGTGGGACAGGGTGGCGGCGGTCGCGGACATCGCGGGCCGATCATGCCATGCCGCACCGGTGCCTGGCATGATCGGCGGGTGCCGCGGCCGCGCACCGTCAGGCCCCAGCTCCCCACCGAGATCGGCGTGCACGACGGGCTGTCGTACTCGCTGTGGCTGCCCCGATCGCATGAGCCCCCGCCGGGCGCCGTGATCACGCTCCACGGCGCCGGCTCGTGCAAGGAGAACCATTACGACTTCGCCCGGGCGGCGACCGGCGCCGGCCTCGCGGCGATCGCCTTCGATCAGCGAGGCCACGGCGTCAGCCAAGGACCGCTGGACGGCGGCGCGCTCGACGACGTCGTTGCGATCGCGGCCCTGCTGCGCTCGCGCCTCGGCGGCGGCGACGCCTCGCCCCCGGTTGCCGTCAGGGGCTCGAGCATGGGCGGCTATCTCGCGCTCGTATCGGCCGCCGCCGTGGGCGCCGCGGCGGTCGTTGCGATCTGCCCGGCCTCGAACGAGGGCCTGCGCCGCGGACTCTCGGACGGCCGGTTCACGTTCGGCGCCGACCGGCCGACGCTCGACCGGTTCCTCGCCGACCACGACGTCGCCGCGGCCGCCGGCCGGCTCGAGGTGCCGGTGCTGCTGCTCCACGCCGAGGGCGACGAGCAGGTTCCGGTCGAGCACTCGCGCGAGCTCGCGGCCATGCTGCGATCGCCCACAAGCCGGCTGATCACGCTCCCGGGCGGCCACCACCAGTCGATCCAGCACGACGCCGAGATGCAGGCGGTGAGCCTGCGGTTCGTCTCAAGGGTTCTCGAGCGCGCGAGCCCGGGGCTTGAGCAGGCGGATCCGGGGCCGAGCTAGTGCCCGCCGAGGCCTGAGACCAGGCCGCCGAGGGCGTTGGTCGCGCCGGTGACGGTCTGGGCAGCCCCGGTGCCGACGCCTTTGACCGCGCCGCCGAGCTGCGGGCTAACGCTACTCACCACGCCGGCAGCGGTGTTCGTCGTCTGCTGCACGGTCGTGCCGACGTTCGAGCCCGTGTTCGTCACGATCGTGCCGAGGGTGTTCGTCGCCTGCGAGAGCGTCTGCTTCACCGGCTGTGTCACCTGCTGAACGGGGGTAGGCGATGGGGGCGGTGTCGTGGTGGCCGGCGCGGAACCGGTCGAACCGGACGAGGGCTGGCCGGCCGCCGTGCCCGCCGGAGCGGAGGTGCTGGCAGGCGCGCCGATCGATCGCCGCGGTGGCTGTCCGGGCCCTGCCCCGAGACCGCGACCCGCGGTCAAGCTGGCCGGCCCTCGGGCGGCCCCTCCTGCGGCGCGTGCGGCGCCTGCGCCGGCCGCCGGAGCAGCCGCCGCGAACGCCAGCCGACGCGTCACCAGCGTGGCCCCGGACGCGGCTCGGTGCGACGAGATGACGACCTCGCCTGGCGTGGGCTGCATGGCGACCTGTGGCCAGCCCCGAAAAGCCACGAGCGCGCTGGCTACGATGAACATGAGCGCGGCACCGGCCAACAGGGAACCGGTCGAGCCGACCCCCGCGAGATATGCCCGGGCGGCACGCACCATCTCCCAGTATCGGCCGCGAGCGCCGAAAGCTCTAGCGATTCCCACTTCTTCTCAGATTCATATGGAACCCTTCGGGGTCTAGATACCCCATCTGCCAACATTTACCGCACTATGGCTCGCAGCAACTCATTTGGACGGGACGGCGGACTCCAGGCCCGCATGGTATTCACGATGTTCCTCCTGGGCCTCGTATACGCGGTCCTGATCGCCGTGCTGATCGCGGCCGGAGCCGGCGCGGTCACGATCGCGATCGTCGCCGCCGGCCTGTTCGCCGTCCAGCTCTTCACCTCCGACAAGATCGCGCTGGCCTCGATGGGCGCGCGCGAGGTCAGCCCGCAGGATGCGCCGCAACTCCACTCGATGATCGACCGCCTGTGCGTCCAGGCGAACATCCCCAAGCCCCGGGTCGCTATCGCTCAGACCCCGATGCCCAACGCGTTCGCGGTCGGGCGCTCGCCGAAGAGCGCCACCGTGTGCGCCACGACCGGCATCCTCCAGCTGCTCGAGCCCGCCGAGCTCGAGGCGGTGCTCGGACACGAGATCACCCACGTGATCAACCGCGATGTCGTCGTGATGACGATCGCGAGCTTCTTCGCGTCGATCGCGGCGTTCATCACGCAGTTCGGGTTCCTGTTCGGAGGCGGTTTCGGCGGCGGCAATCGCAACAACCAGAACAACAACGGCTTCTTCATCGTGATCCTCGTCTCGGCCGCCGTGTACGTGATCTCGTTCCTGCTGCTCCAGGCGCTCTCGCGCTACCGCGAGTTCGCCGCCGACCGCGGCTCGGCGATCATCACCGGCCGGCCGAGCGCCCTGATCAGCGCGCTGATGAAGATCAGCGGAACCATGCAGCGGATCCCGCAGCGCGACCTCCGGGCCGCGTCCTCGGAGCTCGCGGCGTTCTACATCTTCCCGCCCAAGGCGAAGGAGTCGATCACGAACCTGTTCTCGACCCATCCGCCGCTCGAGGCGAGGATCGAGCGCCTGCAGCGGCTCGAGGCCCAGCTCCAGGGCACCGCCTGATCGGCGCGTGGGCTTCCTCGATGTCCTGATCGGCCGTCGCAAGCTGGCGCAGCCCGCGCCGGATCGCCTGTTCGCGATCTCGACCGCCTACGTGACGATGCAGACGTCGCTCGGGATGGAGTCGCGAGGGGCGGCCGCGATCGTTTTCCAACCGCTCTCGACCGCCGACTTCGAGTCGATCGTCCGCGACATGGAGGAGGTGGTCCGCGCCACCGCCTCGGACAGCGGCACGACCGTGACGAGCTCGGACGACAGCTACGACTACCGCTGGCTCGTGCTCCGCGGCCCCGACTTCGACGATCTCGTGGTCGGGATCAACGCCGTCGGCAGCGCGCTCGAGGCCGGCGGCTACGGCGACCGCGTGTTGTGCGCGGTGTTCGCGTTCGAGGACTCCCGCAAGCGCCCGCTCTACTGGATCTACAACTACAAGCGGGGCACGTTCTATCCGTTCGCCCCCGCCCCCGCCGCCGGCAGCGAGCAGCGCGACAACGAGCGCGAACTCGTGCTCAAGGCGCAGATCGGCAAGGAACTGCCGGTCGAGCAGGAGCTAGAGCGGTGGTTCCCGCTGTGGGGAATCCCGATCTAGGGGCTTTGGGTCGCGCTGACGCGCGACCCACGTGACGGACCTAACGCCTCGTCCGCCGGACGACCAAGAAAAGCCCGACGACGGCCACGGCCGCGACCACGCCGATCGCAGCCGGGGCGGGGATCGACGCCTTGGTGCGCTCGATCCGCTCGCGAGCGTGCTTCTTGACGTCGGCCTTTTCCGCGAGCGCCTCGACGGTGTCGCCGAGCTCCTGGCGAGTGGCCTCGATCTCGGCGCGGATCTGCTCGGGGTCCTTGGCCTCTACTGGCGCGCCGACTGTGCCCGGGTCTTCGCCCATTCCACGTCCTCCTTCACGCTCTCGGTTGCCTGTTCGGGAATCGGCGGGGTCGCCTGCGACACCTTGCTCTTACCCTGAAGCGCCAAGATGCCGGCAATCGCCGCCAGGACCGCCGCGACGATCAACGCCGCCAGCCAGGCCGTGACGGCGGTCGCGAGCGCGAGGACCGCGGCCGCCACCAGCGCGCCGAATCCATAGAACCCGAAGACGCCGGCGCCGCCGAACATGCCGGCGCCGACCCCGGCCTTCTTGCCCTTGATCGCGAGCTCGGCCTTGGCCAGCTCGACCTCCTGTCTGGCCAGGCGGCTGCTCTGCTCGGACAGCTGCCTTGACCAGCTCGCCGATCGACGCGTCAGATGCGGTGCCTGTGGTTGACATCGAGGATCTCCTCTCAGCGATCTGAGTTCTCCCGGCGGGTGTCCGCGGCGACCTCGTCGCGCTCGATCGCCGGGTCCTCGCGCACCGCCGCCGGATCCTCGCGAACGACCTGCCCGCGACCGTCCGTTTCCCCGTCGTCGCGCATCAGCTCATCGTCTGCGAGTCCGCGCTCGTGCGCCTGTGCAGTCTCCTCATGCAAGCGCGCCTCGGCGCGCTCGCGCTCGGCAAGCGCATTCGCCACTCGGGCGCGATGCTCGGCCTCCTCGGCGCGGCCGGTCCTCGCTTCCGCCGCCTGGCGGTGCTCGGTGGCAGCCTGTTCTCGGCGCCTTTCAAGCTCGCGTTGCTGCCGGCGCTCGGCGCCGCGTCGACGCATCATTCCGGCGACCAGCGCCCCAACCAATACCACTACTACGACCACGATCACGATGATCAAAACGGTCGACATCCTCCACCTCCTCGTATTCGTTACGAGCAGGCTTCCCCACAATGGGGCCGCGAAACGGCCGCCCCTAACCCGGGATCAGGCCTTCACCGCTGAACTCGGCCCTGGCTTCCTCGAACGAGACGTCGGGCGGAGGCAGGATCACGTCGGAAGGCTCGAGCCGGTCTTCGGCGACCGGCTGTCCGTTCTCGCGAACGAACTCAACCAGGTCCTTGAACGTCGCGTTGAAGGTCGCCTCGTCGCCCCCCTCGCACGCCCCCACGGCCTGGTTGTCGAGCGCGTTCAGCGCCTCGGCGTCGCTTTCGGTGAGTTCGTACTGGCCTTCCGTGGCGATCCGGACGATCACGGAGCCTGCCCCTGGGACGGGCCGGCCTGCTCAGCCGGCGCCGGCTCTCCCGCCGGCGCGCCCGCGCCCAGTTCACCTGCCGACGACGGCGACCCCGATCCGAGCTCGGCCTTCATCTTGGCCAGCTCGGAGTCGACCTCGCTGCTGCTCGAGAGCTCCCGGAGCTGGCGGTCGATGTCGTCCTCGCCGGCGCCAAGCTGGGTCAAGTCCTCGAATGTGCCCGCGGCCTCGAGCTCCTGCACCGCGTCGGCGCGGGCCTTCATGTTCTCTGTCTTGTCGAGCGCGCGCTGCATCGCGAGGCCGACGTCCGCCATCTCCTCGCCCACGCCGCTCGCGGCCTCGGAGATCCGGACCTGGGCCTCGGCAGCCGAGTACTGCGCCTTGATGACCTCCTTGCGCGAGCGGAACTGCTCGATCTTGGCGCGCAGCTTCTGCTCGGAGGCCGTCAGCTGCTCCTGCTGCTGCTCGAGCTGGCCGACCTGCGAGTCCAGCGACTGAAGCTCGGTCTGGGCGACGTTCTTGCGCTCGAGCGCCGTCCGAGCCAGCTCCTCGTTGCCGGCGGCGAGCGCCGTGCGGGCCTGGGTGTCGAGCTTTACGACCTGATCGCGGAGCTTCTGCTCCTGCAGCTGGAGCCGCTTCTTCGAGGTGACGACGTCGGCGATCCCCTTCTTGACGTTTTGGAGCAGCTCGACCTGCTTCTGGTAGCTGTACTCCAGCGTCTCCCCTGGATCCTCGGCGCGATCCAGCAGCTTCGAGATCTTCGATTTGATGACAACCGACATGCGCCCGGAAAGGCCCGGCATCGCATCCTCCTTGGCGTGTTTCTAGACGAGCCCTCCTAGCGTAGCGGCCAGCCCACCGTGAGCGCACCTATCCGCCCCGCGCTCGGTCTCCGACCGCGCGGCAGTTAGAACCCGCGCGGGTGCCGCGCCATGTAGCCAGCGGTGCTGGTCATCAGCGGCCGCCATCGCGGCCCGGTACCCGATGGCGGGCTCGGGTCCTGCTCGGCGGACGTGTCGAGGCGGATCCCCGCGAGCTCGATGAATGCGTGCCCCGGGTTGGTGTAAACGGTCATCCACTGCCCGATCCCGTGCGCGCCCCAGCTCATCATCTGCCCGGAGTCCTCTGACACCTTCAGCAGCCCCGCGGCGTGCAGCACGTACGACACGCTCCCCGAGCAGTCATACGCGGAGTCGTTCCACACGCCGTGGCCGCCGCCCACCCGGTAGGGCTTCAGGCGGATCCGGTCGCCCGCCCAGATTGCCTCCTGGACGGCGAGCGGCGCGTTCGCGGGCGCGTACGCGACGCCGTGGATGATCTTGGCGACCGCACCCGGCACCGTCGGCCGTGGGAACGGGAGCGCCGGCTGGGCGCCCATGCCGGCGCCGCCGGAGGTCGAGGTCGTCCCCGGCGACGACGTGGCTGTCGGCGACGACGTCCCGGTCGCGCTCGGCGACGATGTACCGCTGGTGCTCGAGTTGCCGGCGCCGCTGGCCGCGGAAGCAGCCCCACCCCCGCTCGCGCTCGCCGCCGGCGCGCTCGCCAGCGCCAGAACGGCAAAGCTCGGGAGTATCAGATGGGCTACCCGCAAAAGTCTCTTTCGTCGGCCTGCGGGGTTAGCTGACGGGCTGGCGCTAAAAGAGCCTGCGCCTCCCGCGGTTTCACCGCGGGACTCGCCCCAAGGAACTGGGTCCCCCGCTCCGCGGATGTCGTGGCCCGCGGATTCGGCGTCGCGGGAATATACCCCACTGACGGAGCCCGAGGTACCTTCGCCGCCTGTGCATCCCCTCCTCTTTTTCCGCAAAATGCGGATGCGCGCGCCGCATCGCAAAGTGCGGCGATCGAACGTCTTCCCCGCTAACGTCCGCCGCAATGCGACGGTCTCTGCCGATCGCGGCCCTGGCCGCCTGCCTGTTGATCGTCGCGGGCTGTGGTGGGGGCGCCACACGGCTGATCATCAGAACCACGAGCACCGCGGCGAGCGCGGCGACGCCGGCCGCTGGACTCGGGTTTCCCGTTCTCGCCACCAAGAACACGACACGCGTGTCCGGCGCGGACCCGATCGCCAACGCCGCCGGCGTCGCTCTGGCGGTGTTCCCCTCGGTCGCGCAGGGCACTCATCCGACCGCGGTAGCCCTCGCGCCCACTGATGACTGGCAGGCCGCGATTGCCGCTTCCGTGCTGATGGCGCCGCCGATCCGCGCGCCGCTCCTGCTCTCGGGGAGCGCGTCGCTTCCCGCCGCCACCTCCAATGCGCTCGGCCTGCTGGCGCCGACCGGCTCGGGCCCGGCCGCCGGTGCGCAAGTGATCCGGATCGGCGACGTCCCCGCGGTCAAGAGCTACCGTGACGCTTCGATCACAGGCAACGGGCCGTATGCGCTGGCCGCGTCGATCGACAAGTTCGTCAGCGCCGCCGGCAAGCAGACCGCGGACGTCGTGATCGCCTCCGGGGACAACCCCGCCTACGCGATGCCGGCTGCCGGGTGGGCCGCGGAGAGCGGCGATCCGATCCTGTTCGTGACCGCCTCCGGGATCCCGGCGGAGACCGTGCAGGCGCTCCAATCCGACCAGATGCCCCATATCTACGTCCTCGGTCCGCCGAGCGTGATCCCAGACTCGATCCTGACCCAGCTTCGCAAGTACGGGACGGTCAAACGTGTGGGAGCGGACGACGCGGCGACGAACTCGGTCGCGTTCGCGACCTATCGCGATCCGGCCTGCGTCGCCAATCAGCCCTGCGCCCACGTCCCGGGAAGCTTCGGGTGGGCCATGCGCAGCCCCGGCCACGGGTACACGCTGATCAACGCCAACCACACGCTCGACGCCGCCGCCTCGGCGGCCCTGTCCGGGAGCGGGAGCTACGGTCCCCAGCTGCTCGTCAACAGCCCGAACTCGCTCCCGCAGTCGGTGCTGAACTTCTTCCTCGACTACGCCACACCCGGCTACACGGCCGAGGGTCCGACCGCGGCGGTGTACAACCACGGCTGGGTGATCGGCGACCCGAGCACGATCTCGGTATCTGTCCAGGCCGAGATGGATAGCCTTCTCGAGGTGGTGCAGCAGAAATGAGCCAGGCCGAGCATCCAGATCGGTTGCGTCCGGGTCGCGAGGTGACGATCGAGGACGTCCGCCAGTTGATGGGCGCATCGACGCCGCACTTCGCGCTCCAGCTGCGCGAGCGGATCCGGGCCCTGATCCGCGGCCTGCCGGCCGGCCATCCCGCCCGGGTCGAGGGCGAGCGCGAGATCGTCCGGCTGAACCGGATCGCGTTCGCGGGCGAGGTGCGCGGACAGCCGGCCGAGCCCGGACTCACTCCACTGCGCAGCGTGACCGCGTCGGCGGCGACGGCGGGCGACGCGCACGACGGCGACGCCCTCGCCTGAGGTCTTCATGAACGCATCGAGGTCCGTCGCGGTGATCGGTCTCGGGCGCGTGGGCCTGCCGCTCGCGCTGTCTTTCGCCGATCGCGGGCTGCGGGTGCTCGGCGTCGACGACGACCAGTCGGTCCTCGCCTCGATCCGCGCCGGCCGGATGCCGTTCAGCGAGCCCGGGACCCAGGAGCAGCTCGACCGCGCCCTGGCCGACGGTCGCTTCGAACTCGCCGAACGCGCCGTCGACGCCGCCCGCGCCGACGACATCGTGATCACGATCGGGACCCCGTCGTTCTCGCACATCGAGTCAGACCTGCGCCAGGTCCGGGCGGCGGTCGACGACCTGCTCCCGATGCTCCGCCCCGGCCACGCCCTGATCCTGCGCTCGACGATCGCCCCCGGGACGACCGAGTTCGTCGCCGGCTACCTGGAGAAGCGGCGCGGGCTGCGCGTCGGCGAGGACCTGTTCGTGGCGCACGCGCCCGAGCGGATCGCCGCCGGGCGGTTCGTCGAGGAGATCTCGACGCTCCCGTGCATCATCGGCGGCGTCGGCGAAGCCTCTACCGAGCGCGCCGCGAGCACGTTCTCGGTGTTCGGCGCCCCGATTGTCAGGACCACGCCGGTCCAGGCCGAGCTCGCCAAGATCTGGACGAACATCCTCCGCTACACGACGTTCGCCCTGCCCAACCTGCTGATGATGGATTGCGAGCGGTACGGCGCCAACGTGTTCGACGTGATCGACCTCATCAACCGCGACTATCCCCGCGGCGGGATCGCGCAGCCGGGCATGACCGCCGGCACGTGCCTGCGCAAGGACTTCGCGTTCTCGGAGGAGCGCTCGGCCGCGCCCGGCATGCTGCTCGCGGTCTCGCGAGTCAACGAGTCCGTGCCGCTGTTTCTCGTCGAGGGAGTCAAGCGGCGGATCGGGTCGCTGTCGAGCCGCAAGGTGGCCGTGCTCGGGCTGACCTTCAAGCGCGACACCGACGACGAGCGCGACTCGCTCTCGACGAAGCTGATTCGGCTGCTCGAGCGCGAGCTGGCCGACGTCGCCGTGTGCGATCCGCACGCCCACTCCCCCACCCAGCCGCTCGACCAGGCCGTGAAGGACGCCGACATTGTGATCGTGGCCACCAACCACTCCGAGTTCGAGGGGCGCGAGGCGCTGAACCAGATCGTGGCCGGCGCGACGGCCGACTGTCTGCTGGTCGACCCCTGGAACGCCCTAGGGAGCGGTCAGGTGTTCCTGTACGCCGCCGAGTCGATAGCGATGCTGGCCCCAGCCGTCCGCGGATCATCGCCGTCGGCATGAGCCGCGTGCTCGTCACAGGCGGCGCCGGGACGATCGGCTCGGCCGTGGTCAGGCGCCTCTTGTCCGACAGCCGGTGGGAGGTGCGGATCGCCGATCACCGCCGCCCGCCGCTCTGGATGCGCGAGGGGTGCGAGATCCACACCGCCGACCTCCGCGACGCGTCGGAGGCGCACGCCGCCGTCGACGGCTGCTCGCACGTGCTCCACCTGGCGGCGATCGTTGGCGGGATCGCGAACTTCCACAAGCTGCCGTTCACGCTGTTCGAGGTCAACAACGCGCTCACCGGGGCCGTCGTTCACGCCGCGGTCGATCTCGACGTCGAGCGTTTCGTGTATGTCTCGTCCTCGATGGTGTTCGAGCGGGCGACCGAGTTCCCGACCACCGAGGGACACCTGGATGCGTGCCTCGCTCCCCGGTCGGCATACGGGTTCTCGAAGCTCGCCGGCGAGGTCTACACCCGCGCCGCCCACGAAGAACACGGCCTGCGCTACACGATTTGCCGGCCGTTCAACGCCTACGGCCCCGGAGAGCTCCCCGACGTCGACGAGCCCGGGATCGCCCACGCCGTGCCTGACCTGATCCACAAGGCGCTCACCGGCCGCCGCCCGCTCCAGATCTTCGGCTCGGGTGAGCAGACGCGCACGATCACCCACGTCGACGACATCGCCGACGGGATCGTCACCGCGATGGCCTCCGCCGCCGGCGAGAACGAGGACTTCAACATCTCCGCCTCCGAGGAGATGACCGTCGGAGAGCTGGCGCGCCTGATCTGGGAGGCGTGCGGCAACGATCCGGCCGAGTTCGAGCTGCGGCACCTGCCGAGCTTCGACGTGGACGTGCAGCGGCGGTGGCCGTCGGTCGAGAAGGCCCGCCGCCTGCTCGGCTGGGAGGCGCGCGTCGATCTGCGCGACGGCCTGGCGGAGACGGTCGCGTGGCTTCGCGATCAGGAGCGCGAGGCGGCGCTCAACTCGTCCCGCTGAAGCTGAACGCGCAGCCGCGGGTCTCGAGCTCGGCGAACATTGCGGCGGGATCGATGCAGCGCTCGGGCGGCTGCGCGCCGGTCGCGGTGAGCACGCCCCGAGCGAACAGGCGGACGCAGGCGGCGGCCGGCGCCGCGGTCGAGACCACCGAGCCGCCGAGGCCGAAGTGGGGCCGCGTGATCGCTCGGGCGATGACGATCTCTCCGTCGACCGCCCGCGTGACGACGAGGTGGATCGAGACAGTCTCGTTCGACGGCGACGCCGCCGCGCGCGCCGCGGCCTCGACTTCCTCCGGCGTCGCAGTCGCCAGTTGCTGGAGTCGCTCGAGCAGCGCCGGCGCGAGCGACAGACGGAAGCTCGCGCTCTGGCAGCCGAAGCTCTGCCCGAACGTGGCCAGCTCGGAGTGGAGCGTGTAGATCGTCTCGGCGGCACCGATCGGATCGCCGTAGTCGACGGTTCCCCCGGGCGCGAGCGGCTCGATCTCGACCGGCTCTCCGTCCTCGAGCACGACGGGCCTGAGCGTCAGCTCGTCGAGCAGCGTCTGGATCGCATACGGCGGCCGCAGCCGGCCGTCTGGTGGTGCCGCGGGGTCCCGGCCGGCGGCGAACACGTCGACCGAGTCGATCCCCTCGGCCTGGGCGCCGAGCCGGTCGACCGCCGCCGCCGCCATCAGATTGGTCTTGCCCGGGCTCGAGCCGATTCCGAGCACGGCCAGCCTCCCCGCCCGATCGAACTCGGCGCTCAGTTGCAGCTGCTCTTGGGTGACGTGGTAGAGGCCCCCGAGGTCGAGGTAGTGACATCCGGCCTCGAGCGAGGCGCGCATCGCGTCCAGGTTAATCCGGTAGGAGGCCGTGTTCAGAAGGACGTCCGCTTTGGCGTCGTCGAGCGTCCGGGCGAGCGATTCGACATCCCGCGCGTCGGCCGGCGCCGCGGTCGCCTTGCCGCCGCCGTGCTCGTTCGCGACGGTGGACGCCTTATCGGGGTCGAGGTCGAGAAGCAGCATGTGCGCAACCTCGTCCGAGACGGCGAGATCGTGGACGATCGCCGGCGCGATCGTGCCGGCGGCGCCGAGCACGGCAACGGACAGCGGTGTGGGGTTCATTCCGCGGTCAACCGTAGCGGGCGCATTGTTGGACATTTCGTCACAAAGCGGTGGTACTTTCTCACCATGCTTGGCTTGCCGCCCGGTCCGCGGCCGCGTTACCGTTCCCACCGCTTTGGACACAACAGCTACACAACCTGAACAACCCGCCGGCGCCGTCGACCCGACCGCCCCCGGCGCCAAGGGCCTCAAGCCGGACGCGATCGGCTACATCTCGAACCTGGTCATCGCGATCGCCTCGACCGCGCCGGCCTACAGCCTGGCGGCGACGCTCGGCTTCATCGTCGCCGTCACCGGCGTCGGCGTGCATTCGCCGGCGGTCCTAATCGTCTCGTTTATCCCGATCCTTTTCGTGTCGGTCGGCTACCGCTTCTTCAATCTGGCCGATCCCGACGCCGGAACCACGTTCGCCTGGGTGACGCGTGCGTTTGGGCCCCAGATCGGCTGGGTCAACGGCTGGGCGATCTTCCTCGCCGACATCATCGTGATGGCGTCGCTAGCGGCTATCGCAAGCAGCTATACGTACTCGCTGTGGAACGCCACGCCGTCCAACTTCGGCCTGATCGCCGGAGCGGTCATCTGGATCGTGCTGATGACGTGGATCTGCTACCGCGGCATCGAGCTGTCGGCACGGATCCAGGCGTGCCTGCTCGGGCTCGAGATCTTCACGCTCGCGCTGTTCGCGGTGGTCGCGCTGATCAAGGTGTACACCGGACACCCGTCGGGAGCGATCAAGCCGACGGCTGAATGGTTCAACCCGTTCAACCTGAGCTGGGGCGCGCTGATCGACGGCGTCCTGCTGGGGATCTTCATCTACTGGGGGTGGGACTCGGGCGTGGCGGTCAACGAGGAGTCGCGCGACCGTCACCGCGGGCCGGGCAAGGCCGCAGTGCTCTCGACCCTGATCCTGCTGGCGATCTACGTGATCGTGACCGCCGCAGCCCAGGCCTTCCACGGCACCAAGTTCCTTGCGGACAACTCCAACGACGTACTCAACCCGCTCTCCCACGGCGTGCTCGGTCCCCTGCACATCTTGCTGATCATCTGCGTGCTGACATCGGCCTCGGCCTCCACCCAGACGACGATCCTGCCCACCGCCCGGACCACGCTGTCGATGGCGCGCTGGGGGGCGATCCCGTCTGCCTTTGGCCGCGTCCACCCGCGCTTCTTCACGCCGACCGTCTCGACCGTGCTGATGGGCGCGCTGTCGATCGTCTGGACGGTGTGCCTGCTCGCCTTCAACCCCAGCCAGAACGTGCTCGGCGACACGATCTCCGCGCTCGGCTTCAGCGTCTGCTTCTACTACGGGTTCACCGGCCTGGCCTGCGCGGTCTACTTCCGGCGCGACCTGTTCAAGAGCGTTCGGAACTTCTTGTTCGCCGGGCTGGTTCCCGTGGTCGGCGGCATCATGATGGGCTACGTCGCGATCAAGGCCTACGGCTACTACAGCACCTCGGGTAACAACTACGCCAAGCCGATCCTGGGCATCCAGGTGCCGATCTTCGTCGGAGTGGGCGGCCTGACCCTCGGCGTCGTCCTGATGCTGGCCTCCTGGCCGTTCTTCACCGGTTTCTTCAGCCGGCGCTGGTGGGAGACCGCCGACCCCGAGGTGCTGATCGCGGACGCGGCGCACCGGGCCGAGCCGCTCACTCCGGGTGAGCCTCCCGAGAGCGACCCCGATCAGCACGGGTTCCCCTAGCTACACCTAGCGGACCATCAACGCCTGCGAGCCGGAGCCTCGGGTTCGGCCGCCAGCGAGGTGCGACACGCGGCGGCCTACACGCCGGCTAGGTCCGCGACGCGGTCCCGATGCCAGCGCGAGTCCCCGAACGCATGCGCGTTGGCGTGCGCGCGCTTGAGGAAGAAGTGCAAGTCGTGCTCGTAGGTGAAGCCGATGCCGCCGTGAACCTGGAGCGCCGACGCCGCCACCCGGAAGCCGGCGTCCCCGGCGTAGGCCTTCGCCATCGACGCCGCTCGCGGCCCGGTCTCGGGCTCGTTGTCGAGCGCCCAGCCGGCCCAGTAGGACAGGGACCGCGCGCCCTCGACCTCGAGCAGCATCTGCGCACAGCGGTGCGAGACCGCCTGGTAGGAGCCGATCGGCCGGTCGAACTGCGTCCGGTCCTTGGCGTATGCGACCGCCATCTCCATCGCTCGCTGTGCGGCGCCGACGTTCTCGGCGGCCAGCAGGGTGACGATCGTGGCGTACGCGCGTGTGATCTCGTCCGGGGCGTGCTCGAGCGGCTCGGCGGCGGCTTTGTCGAGCTCCACACGGAACAGCTTCCGCGTGGGGTCGATCCCGGGTTCGGCGACGAGCGTGATCCCCGGGTCCGAGACGTTGTGGAGGAAATGCCGGCCGTCGGCGCCGGCGACGATCACGAAGTCGGCCGACGCCGCATCCGGTACCGCGATCTTCACGCAGGACAGCGTCCCATCGGGTCCGGGTTCTACCTCCGAGTGATCGGGCGCCCAGCCGGCGTGCTCGTCCCAGACGGCCAGTGTCCCGCGCGCCTCGCCGCTCGCCACCGGCTCGAGCCATCGCGCGCGCTGCTCGTCGGTGCCGGCCGCGGCCAGCATCAACGCCGCGCACATCGTCGAGAACCACGGGCTGGGCGCAAGCGCGTAGCCCATCTCCTCGGCGATCACCACAAGCTCGACGGCGCCGAGGCCGAGTCCGCCCTGATCCTCGGGGATGATCACCCCGGGCCATCCGAGCTCGACGAGCTCCTGCCACTGCTCGTCGGTGAACCCGCGGTCGTCCTCGGCGAGCTTGCGCACCGTCGCCAGCGGATAGCGGGCGGACAGGAACTCGCGGGCGGTCCGCTTGATCGCCTGCTGGTCGTCGGAGAATCCGAAGTTCATCTGCTGGGCTCCTTCGCGCTCGTGTGCGCGGTCAACGCATCCGCGGGAGCCCCAGCACCCGCTCGGCGACGATGTTCTTCAAGATCTCGGTCGTCCCGCCCTCGATCGAGTTGGCCCGGGAACGGAGGAAGCGGTAGGTCCAGTCATCGTCGGCGAGCATCGCGCGCGGCCCCGCGATCTCCATCGCGACCTCGGTCAACGACTGGTTGACCTCGGACCAGTGCCACTTGCCGAGCGAGCCCTCGGGGCCGGGGACGCCCGAACGCATGATCGCGCTCAGCCCGCGATAGGCGTTCAGGCGCAGCACCTCAGACTCGATCAGGAGCTGCGCGAGGTGCTGGCGGACCACCGGATCCTCGGCGGCGACACGTCCGTTCTCGCCGCGCGTCTCGTGCGCGGAGTCGATCAGCTCGCGGAGCGAGATCTGCACGCTCACCTGGAGCCCGAACGCCAGCGTCGCGCGCTCGTGCATGAGCGTCGTGATCGCGACACCCCAACCCTCGCCCTCGGCGCCGATGATGTTGTCCTCAGGAATCCGCGCTTCCTCGATAAACAGCTCGTTGAACTCCGATTCGCCGGTGATCTGACGGAGCGGCCTGACCTGCACGGCGTCCTGCTCCATGTCCATCAGGAAGTAGGTGAGCCCCTTGTGCTTGGGCGCGTCCGGGTTCGTCCTCGCAACCAGCATGCACCACTTGGCGTGGTGGGCGAACGTGGTCCAAACCTTCTGCCCGGTCACCACCCACTCGTCGCCATGGCGCACCGCGCGCGTCTTCAGCGACGCCAAGTCGGAGCCGGCGCCCGGCTCAGAGAACCCCTGGCACCAGATCTCATCGCCCGACAGGATCGGCGGCAGGAAGCGCTGCTTCTGCTCCTCGGTGCCGTGCGCGATCACGGTCGGGCCGCCCATCGCGAGGGCGAGCACGTTCGCGACCGACGGCGTTCGGGCACGCACGACCTCCTCGTTGAAGATCGCCTGCTCGACGAGCGTGGCGCCGCGACCGCCGTACTCCTTCGGCCACGAGACACCGGCCCAGCCGGCTTCGTGCAGCTTGCGTTGCCAGGCGAGACGGAACTGGAAAGCGGCCTCGTCGCCGGCGGGCTCGCGCCCCGGGTTGTTGGCCGCAAGCCATTCCCGCAGCTCGTCGCGGAACGCCTCCTCGGCCGGTGAAAGCGTCAGGTCCATGGCGGCCCATCCTATCCGTGGGGAGCGGCCGGTAGCCTCGATATCCGAGATGAGTCAGCCCGCGATCGTCGCCGCTCCCCCGGAAAGTGACCTGCCCGGCCCCTATGAGGTCGGCGGGTATGCGGCACGGCTCAAGCAGGAGCTGCAGAAGTTCGCCCGGGTCCAGCTCGTGGGCGAGGTGTGGGGCCTGCGGTCGAGCCGCGCCCGCGTGTACTTCGAGCTCCGCGACGCGCGCGGTGCACTGCCGTGCTCGATGTGGTCCTCAGACTTCGAGACGCTCGGCCTCACCCTGTCCGACGGCATGAAGGTCGTGGTCGGCGGCGGTTGCGACTACTACCCAGGCAGCGGCTCGTCCTCCCCGTCGTTCACGTTCGCCGTCAGCGAGCTGCGGATCGCCGGCGAGGGCGATCTCCTCGTCCAGCTCGAGCGGCTGCGCCGCCGGTTGCATGCCGACGGGCTGTTCGAGCCCCAGAAGCGACTGCCGCGGCCGCTGCTCCCGCGGACGATCGGCGTGGTCACGGGCGAGAGCGGCAAGGCTCGCGACGACGTGCTGGCGGGCCTCCAGAGACGCGGGTGGGCCGGCCGCCTGGTTTGGGCGTTCGTGCCGGTGCAGGACCGCCAGGCGGCGCCCCGGATCGCCACCGCGCTCCGCGACCTAGCCGCGACGGGAGAGGTCGACGTCGTGATCGTCGCCCGCGGCGGCGGGTCGCTGGCGGACCTGTTCGCGTTCTGCGACGAGGCGCTGTGCCGCACCGTGGCGCTGCTCCGCGTGCCGGTGATCTCGTCGGTCGGTCACCACACCGACCGCACGCTGATCGACGACGTTGCCGCGGTCTGCTGCTCGACGCCGACGCACGCCGCCGAGGCCGCCGTCCCAATCGACTGCACGGCCGCGCGGGCGGACCTGCTCGCCGCCGGACGCCGCCTGAACGTCCACAACCGCCGGGCAATCGTCGAGCGGGTCCGCACGCTCGAGCGCCTGGCGGCCGCGCCGGCCCAGCACATCGCCCGCCACCGCCGCCACCTCCACCAGCTGCTCCGCGAGCTGCGGGCGAGCGCACGGCGCGCGGTGCGCGACGGCCGCTCGCGGTCAGGTGTTCACGCGGCGGCGCTCGACCGCACTGTGGAGCGGGCACGGGGTTCGGAGCGGAGCGCGCGGGCACGCGAACTCCAGCGCCTGGCGCTCGCGCTGGCGGCACACGATCCCCAGCGGACGCTGGCGCGTGGCTACGCGCTCGTCGAGGACCGCGCCGGCGACCCGGTGACCTCGTCGGCCGCAGCCCGAGCGGCCCACGACGTTCGCGTGCGCTTTCACGATGACGTCGTCGACGCGGAGGTGAAATGAGCACCCCAGAGCCTGCCCCGACGTACGAGGCCGCGGTCGCCCGGATCGAGGAGATCATTCGCCGGCTCGACTCCGGACAGGCGGGCCTCCGCGAGACGCTCGCGCTCGTCAAGGAAGGGCGCGACCTGGTCGAGTACTGCGCCGGCGAGCTCGACGCCGTCGGGCAGGGACTCGAGGAGCTTAGGCTCGACGACCTCGTGGCCCGGCTCGAGGGCACCCAGGGCGCGCGGAGCGACCCGTGAGCACGTTCGATCTCCTCTCCGCCCTGGAGCTCGAGGTCGACGGCTACATCCTCGAGGGGCTGCAGGCCAACGTCTCGAGTGGGTTCGAGCGCCTGAGCACGGTCCTGCATCTGACCGGCGGGGGGCTCGAGGGCGTGGGCGAGGACGTCGTCTATGACGCCCTGGACCACATCGCGTTCCAGGACGCCGGTCCGGTCCACGCCCAAGCCCTGTCCGGTCGGCGCACCCTCGGCGAATTCTGCGAGCTCGTCGACTCGCTCGACCTGTTCCCGGTCGACCCCGTCCGTGACGTCTCGCGGCTGTACCGGCGCTGGACCTTCCACAGCGCCGCCCTCGACCTGGCGCTCGCGCAAGCCGGGCAGCCGCTGTGGCAGCGACTCGATCGGGAGCCGCGCCCGGTCACGTTTGTGGTCTCGCTTCGGCTCGGCGAGCCGCCGACGATGGACCCGATCGAGCTCCGCCTGCGGCGCTACCCGTCGCTGCGCTTCAAGCTCGACCCGACGACCTCCTGGACACCCGAGCTGATCGCGGACCTGGTTGCGACCGGCGCGGTCGACTCGGTCGACTTCAAGAGCCTCTACCGCGGCACGGTCGTCGACCAGCCGCCCGACCCGGTGCTGTATGAGCGCGTAGTCGCGGCGTTCCCGAACGCCTGGATCGAGGATCCCGACGTGGTCACGCCCGAGACCGCGGCGGTACTCGAGGGCCACCACGACCGCATCACCTGGGACGCGTCGATCCATGGAGTGGAAGACATCGAGGCGCTGCCGTTCCCACCCCGCATGGTCAACCTCAAGCCGTCGCGGATCGGGGGGCTCCCGAAGCTGTGCGCGACCTACGACTACTGCGCCGCCCACGGGATCCAGGCTTACAGCGGGGGCCAGTTCGAGCTCGGGCCGGGACGCGGGCAGGCCCAGTACCTGGCCTCGCTATTCCATCCGGACACCCCCAACGATCTCGCCCCCGCCCCGTTCAACGAGAACGACCCGCCCGACGGCCTACCGGTCAGTCCGCTGCCGCCGGCGCCGTCCAGGGTCGGGTTCCGCTGGGGCTGAGCCTCAGTCGCGCTGGATCAGCGTCCCGGTCCCGAGGCCGCCGCCGCAGCACATCGTCACCAGCCCGACCTCCTGGTCGGAGCGCTCGAGCTCGTGGAGCAGCGTCGTGATCAGCCGCGCCCCGGTCGACCCGAGCGGGTGACCGAGGGCCATCGCGCCGCCGTTGACGTTGACGCGGTCCATGTCGGGCTCGAGCTCGCGCCGCCAGGCCGCCACCACGGGCGCGAACGCCTCGTTGATCTCGATCAGGTCGATGTCGTCCATCTTCATCCCGTTACGCTCGAGCAGCTTGCGGGTGGCGGGGATCGGGCCGGTCAGCATGATCACGGGATCGACGCCGACCGTGGTCTGGTCGATGATCCGCGCTCGCGGTTTCAGCCCGAGTGCGTCGGCCTTCTCGCGGGACATCAGGAGCACCGCGGCCGCGCCGTCGGAGATCTGCGAGCTTGTACCGGCTGTGACCTTGCCGTCAGGCTTGAACGCAGGCTTGAGCTCCGCCAGTGCTTCGATCGTGGTGCCAGGACGGATCCCCTGATCTGACACGTATGTCGACCCGTTCACCTTGAACGGGAGGATCTCCCGCTCGAAGCGGCCTTCCTCCGTTGCGCGGTGAGCGCGCTGATGGGAGCGAAGCGCCAGTTCGTCCAGCTCCGAGCGCGGGATCTCCCACTGGTCGGCGATCATCTCGGCCGAGAGGCCCTGGGGAATCAGGTTGTAGCGCTCCATCATCGCGGGCGGGTACGGCGTACCTACCTCGTCGGTCCACTTCAAGCCAATGCCCATCGGCACGTGGCCCATGTGCTCGACGCCCGACCCGATGGCCACGTCGTGCACACCGGCGGCGATCAACGCCGCGGCGAAGTTGACGGCCTGCTGGGCCGAGCCGCACTGGCGGTCGACCGTGGTCGCCGGCGTCTCGATCGGAAGGCCCGCCTGGAGCCAGGCGTTGCGGCCGACATTCCACGACTGCTCGCCGTACTGCTGCACGCAGCCTGCGACGACGTCCTCGACCTCGCTCGCGTCGATCCCCGCGCGATCGATCACCTCGCGGTAGCAGCGGCCGAGCAGCTCGTTCGCATGCGTGTCCTTGTAGTAGCCCTTCTCCTTGTGCCCGCGCCCGATCGGCGTGCGGACGGCTTCGACGATGACTACCTCGCGGCCAGACTGCGGCATGAGCTGCTCCTTATTACGGACTCGGATGCCGAAAGGCCCCGATGGCGCTTGCAAAGCGATTCGTTATTACTGTACTGAAGCTTTTTCTGGAGCCAACCTGACCAGACAGGAGTTGACTTGCGGGAACGAGTAGGAATCGCCGGCTCGGGCACCATCGCTTGCGGCCTGGCCGTAGCCGCCTCCGAGCACGACGAGGTGCTGCTCTGGGCCCGGTCGGAGGATTCGGCCGAGCGTGCCCGTGCGCGCGTGGCCAAGACGTGCGAGAAGCTGAACGGCTTCGATGCCGACCGCGTTCGGGTCGTGACCGACCTCGATGCCCTGGCCGGGGCCACGTTCCTTGTTGAGGCGGTGATCGAGCACCACGCCTCCAAGAGCGCGATGCTGTCCGATCTCGGGGAGCTCGCCCGGCACGCCGGCGCCGGCGCCGTGCTCGCCACCACCACCTCGTCGCTGTCGATCCAGGAGCTGGCGCGCGCGAGCGGGCACCCTGAGAACTTCGTCGGCTTGCATCCGTTCAACCCGGTGCCGAAGATGCGGCTCATAGAGCTTGCCTTCCCGCCCGAGGCCAGCGATGAGACGCGGCGACGGGCTCGCGAGCTGTGCGAGTCGTTCGGCAAGACCCCGGTCGAGGTCCCGGACATTCCGGGCTTCGTGGTCAACCGGCTGTTGTTCCCTTACCTGTTCGGCGCCGTGGAGCTGCTCGCCGATACCGGGATGTCCCCCGAGGACATCGACAACTGCATGACGCTCGGTGCCGGCATGCCGATGGGCCCGATGGCGCTGCTCGACTACGTGGGGCTCGACGTCTCCAAGGCGATCGGCGAGTCGATCGGCGTTCGCGTCCCGGACCGCTTGCTGGCGCTGGTCGAGGAGGGGTTGCTCGGACGCAAGACCGGGCGGGGCTTCTACAACTACCGCTGAAGAACCTACGACGAACTATTTAAGGCTCGTTGAGGTGCGGGGCGCAGACTCCATAGTGCGACGTACCTCATAGCAGCACCTCCTCCCCAGAAGCACGGAGCCGGCCCGTCCCCAGCGGGCCGGCTTCTTTTTGCTCCGGGAAGCCCCTTCTGGCCTCGCTGACCGTGCCGCTCCGACCGCCAGCAGGGGGGCGAAGCCGGCCCATCTCGCGGGCCGGCTTCCTTCTCTCCTCTCAACCACCGGGAGACTGTTCGCACTAGCTCGCGACTCTCCGGCCGTTGCCTGAAGCGGGAAATGTAACGAATGCCGCGAGGCCGTGAGGTTCGATCCTGTCACCCGTTTGCGGTATTGGCAGCGGGACCCGGGTAGAAGTCCGAAACGATGGCGCAATCCATCTCCGACACCCGCGACGTTGGCTCCCGTGACCAAGATGATCGCCGCGACCCCGATCACGGCCGCGACCCCGCTGGCGGCCGCGAGGCCGATGACGGGCGCGAGGCCGATGACGGCCGCGACGAGACCAGGCTCGAGCGCGACGACCGCAACCTCATCGAACTCCTCCAGGAAGCCCGCGTGGTTCAGACGGGAGTCCAGATCCTGTTCGGCTTCCTGCTCACGGTGGCGTTCCAGCCCAAGTTCGAGAAGCTCTCGAGCTTCCAGCGGGCCGACTACTTCGGGACCCTGGTCGCCGCCGCCACCACCCTGATCATGCTCACGGCCCCCACGTCGTGGCACCGGATCCTGTTCCGCCAGGGCGACAAGGAGCACCTGGTGAGGGTCGCGAACCGCTTCATGCTCGTCGGGCTGGCGGCCATGGGCCTCACCATGGTGGGCGTCGTGATGCTCCTCAGCGACATCGCATTCTCGCCGGCGGTTACCGCGATCGTCACAGCCGCGGCCGTGGTCGGGTGCGCCACCGCCTGGTGTGTGCTGCCCCTGGCCCGCCGCCGTGCGCTCGACCGGAACCGCGCGCCCGACCCGAGTACCGCGCGTGACCGGACCGGGGACCTGCCGCTCAGGCGGCGACCCGGCGCTGCCTGATCCGGACCGCCTCGATCCGGTTCTGCCGCACCGATTCGACCCGGATCGAGAACCCGTTGGCGGCAATCGTGTCGCCGCGCTTGGGTAGCCGGCCAAGCTCGGCGAATACGAATCCGCCGACCGAGTTGTAGGCATCCGTGTCGACCGGCAGCTCGAGCCCGTAGTCCTCGAGGTCGGACACCGCGACGTGCCCGCGCACGAACCAGTCGCCGTTGGCCAGCCGCCGCACCGCGCCGCCGGCGGGGTCGGTTTCGTCGGAGATCTCGCCGACGATCTCCTCGATGATGTCCTCGATCGTCACGATCCCCGCGGTCCGTCCGTACTCGTCAATGACGATCGCGAGCTCGGTCCGCTCGCGCTGAAGGTCGGCCAGGAGATCGTCGAGCGGCTTGGTCTCGGGCACGATCGGCGCCTCGCGTACGAGCCCGTCTAGACGCGCCTCCATTCCGTCGTTCAGCATCTTCTTGACCAGCTGGTTGACGTGGACGATCCCCTTCACGCGGTCCTGGTTGTCGTCCTCGGTCACGACCAGGCGGGAGTGTCCGGTCTGGACGCACCGCCGCAGCGCGGTCTCGATGGTGTCTGACACGTCGACGGTCACAACCGCGGGGATCGGTGTCATCACCTGGCGCGCCTCCTGCTCGTGCAGGTGGAAGACGCCGGTCAGCATCTTGCCCTCGCCCATGTCGAGCTGACCGCCAGTAGTCGACTGGGCGATCAGGCGCTTGAGCTCCTGCGGGGTGCCGCCCTCGGGCTCGGCGTCGGGGTCGGTGCCGAGCAGGCGCAGGATCGACTCCGAGGCCGAGTTGAGCAGGATGATGAAAGGGGTGAACAGCCAGCGGAAGAACTGCATCGGCCGCGCGATCCGCCTCGCCAGGTCCTCGGCGTGCTGGATCGTGTACAGCTTCGGGACGATCTCCCCGATGATGCTCTGGGTGACGGTGATCAGCAGATAGGCGATCACCACGGACACCGCCACCGCGGCCGCGTGCCCGAGCGCGTCGCCGAGCAGCGGCTCGAACACGTGCGCGAGCGCGGGCTCGCCCAGGGCCCCGATGCCGATCGAGGCCGCAGTGATCCCGACCTGGCAGGCGGCGATGTAGTCGCCGATGTTGTCGATCTGGCGCAGCGCGAGCCGCGCCCCCCGCTTTCCCTCCTCGGCCATCGTCTCCAGCCTGGCCTTACTCGAGCGTACGAGCGCGTACTCCGCGATCACGAAGAACGCGTTGACCAGGACGAGCAGCCCGGTGAGGATGATGAAGAGGGCCTTCACCGGCTAGGTGATACCCGCCCGGCCCTTCGGCGACCTCGCGTACCGGGGAAGCCCCTCATCGATCCGCGTGGCCCCGTGGTCCTTCCTCGCTGGGCAGCTCGTCGTCTTTGAGCCGCTACTTCGGGATGGGTCGTCGTCGTTCATTCAGCGACGGGGTAAACGGTAGCACCAGCCCCGGCCCCCATGGCGGGGCTGCTGCCGACCGTTGCCCCCTCTAGCTGCAGACCTGCTGACTGGGCCGAGTCGAGCTCCCGGCCAGCCTCTTGGTGTCGACGATCAGGCGTGCGGCCCTCTCGACCAGGTAGTTGGCCTCCCACTCGGACACGGGCGCCTGGCCGCCCTCGGCCGCCTGGAGGACCGATTGGATCTGCGAGACGAGCGAGCTGCGTTGGTCCTCGCACGTCTGCAGTTGCGAGTCGGTGTTCGTGTAGGCGGTGTCGTTCGATGTGCTGCCGCCGGCCAGCGCGCTCGTGTCGGCGTTGAGAGTGTTCAGGCCGAACTGCCCGAACGGCGCGTCGAGCTGCTGGTAGGCCGTGGTCAGGTCCTCGTAGCCGCGCTCGTTGACGCTGATCGTCCATGGCAGAGCGCTCTTTGTGCCGTGGCTCCACCAATCCCGGCCGGTGTGGCCCGACCCGATGATCTGGGCGATCGCGGCTCCGTCCCAGCTGTAGTCGTCGTGCAGCCCGAGGACCGTCATCAGCGTCGGCCGGGCGTCGGTGTGGTCGGTCCACACGCTCGAGGTCTCGCCAAGGTTCTTGATCCCCGGCCCGACCCAGCCCTGCCACGTGGTCGCGATCTCGGGCTGGATGTCGCCGTGGTTCCAGGCGTAGCCGGGGGTCTGGAGCGGGCAGCCGGGCAGGTTGGGGGGCGCCCCCGTGTCGCAGGAGCTCTGGAAGTAGAACGACGGGTCGCCGAACAGCGTGAGCGTCGGTTCCCGGTTCGGGTCGGCGTTCACCATGTGGAGGATCGTCTCCTCGTTCTCGTCGGCCATGTTGACCGTGATCGGGACGTTGTGTCCGACGATCGGGTTGTACGCCTGGACGGTCGAGATGTTCCGCTCGAGCGTGCGCACGGTCGGGTCGTTCGGTCCCGGGCGCGGTCCGCTCGGGTTCGACTGGTTCGGGACGACCAGCGCCGGGGCGTCATCAAAGTCGAACCCGAACGTCGTCGTGTTGCCGTCCAGGGTCTTGAGCAGGCCCGGCAGGCTCGTATCCACCTCGCCGACATTACGAGTGCCGTCCGCGGCGGTGTACTGGCACGGCGTGTGGACGCCGTCACAGCCGGGATTCAGCGGCGCGCTGCCGTCGTAGTGGTCGCCCTCGTCGACCGTGACCAGGAACAGCGTGTTGTGCTTGTTGATGTGATCGTTCGCCAGTCGGCGGAAGAACGCCTTGAACGCGGCGTTGTACTCGCGGATCTGCGCCTCGTACCCGGCCTCGCCAGGTCCGAAGGCATTGCCGTCGTTGGCGCCGTACTGGTCGTCGTGGACATCCGAGAGGTAGGTGTAGGTGACGGGGACACCGGCCTCCTGCATCGCGGCGGTATACCCGAGTGCGTTGTTGGCCTCCATCCCGTCGAACCCGGGGAAGCCCGCCTGTCCGTCTCCGTCGAGGATCTGGCTCGAATGCGTCACGCCCGGCTGGTATGTCTGCGACGGCGCCGGGAGCGTTGCGGCGTCGAGGTTCGTAACGGGGACGGACTGCGGCCCGCTGTCGGTGGCGTTGGGCGCGAACACGTCATAGACGGGCGGCGCCTGCCAGTTGCCGGCGGGCGGCGGCGTGTCCCCGGCCGGCGCGTAGTTCGCCGCCAGCGGCTGGTCAAGCTTTCCGGTCAGGAACGGATTGACGGCAAGCGCGCCGAACAGCGCGTTGTAGCCGGTATAGCCGCCCGGCTCGTCGGGCAGCGCGTCGGGCGCGCCGCCGTCGGCCGTTGAGCACCTGCCGCCCGGGGCGCTGTCGGCCTGCGAGCAGTGGATGGCAAGGCCCTCGAAGTCGGTCGTACCGATGTCAGACCCGGCGTAGAACTTCTGGCCGTAGGCGGTGTTGTAAGACCAGTTCCCGAACGCGAACTGCGGGGAGTTTGAGCCGAACACGTTCGACACGTCACTGGTGTCGTTCTCGAACTCCATGTTGGCCGAGCCGATGCCGGCGAAGTCGCAGCCCGCGCGCGTGAAGCCGACCCACGGCGCCGGGGTGTTGATGCCCTCGGGGTTGCTCGAGCTCGCGGCCCCATGGATCATCGTGTAAAGCGGGTCGGAGCTGCTCGTCGTGTCCGTCCAGTAGGTGAACAGCGATCGGGTGCTGGTTCCGGACTTCGACGTCGGGTTCAGGTAGGGGAAGGTGTTGGCGACTCCTCCACCGAACTGGTCGGGATACAGGCCCGTCTCGGTGCTGAGGATTCCGTCCGCGGTGTGCGAGATGAGCACCGTGTGGTCGTTGGACAGGAGCGAGCCGTTGCCCTTCAGGAAGTTGTCGAGCGCCGACATCTGCTCGATGTCCGAGGGCACGGTCGGGTTGTCCCGCTTCAGGTGCACGTTGTCGAACTGCAGGATGATCACGTGCTTGATCGCACCCCCCGGTCCGAGCGAGCAGCCCGTCGCCGCGGCGGCGGTTCCCGCCGGCAGCGCAACCACCGCTCCCACACCTCCGAGCACAAGCGCAGCCGCGCATGTGCGCAGCCTCGTCCGGATCGAACCTCGCATGACGTCCACCCCACGGCTCCTTTGCTGATCGCCACCGTCGCTGACCGCGAAAACCTATGTTCCGGGGTCGGTCCGGCGCGTGGCTGAGTTGTTGGCGAGTCGTTATCAGTTTGTGAACGAAGCCGCCAAACTATCCTGGGAGTCGAATGCGCATCGTCAGCCTTGTCCCGTCCGCCACCGAGACGCTGTTCGCGCTCGGGCTCGGCGCCGACGTGATCGCCGTCACCCACGAGTGCGACTACCCTGCGGCCGTCCGCGAGCTTCCGAAGATCACGCGCGACGTGCTTCCCGCGGGCCTGAGCGCGGGACAGATCGACGCCGCGGTCAAGGAGCGCACGCTCGCCGGCGAGTCGATCTACGAGCTCGACGCCGACCTGCTGCGTGATCTGCGGCCCGATCTGATCGTGACCCAGGAGCTGTGTGCGGTGTGCGCGGTCTCCCACGACGAGGTCCGCGCCGTCGCCGAGGAGATCGACACCCACCCGCGCGTGCTGTCGCTCGACCCCCACACCGTGGGCGAAGTGCTCGGCGACGTCCGCACGCTCGCCCAGGCGACGGACCGCAAGGACGAGGCGGTCGAGCTCGTGCGTAGCGTGTCGGCGCGGATCGACCGCGTCCGCCTGGCGGTTCGCGGCGCACGCCGGCCGCGGGTCGCGGCGCTCGAGTGGCTCGATCCGCCGTTCGCCGCCGGCCACTGGACGCCCCAGCTGATCGACTACGCGGGCGGCGAGGACGTGCTGGGCTTCACGGGCGAGAAATCCGAGGAGCGCACGTGGCAGGAGGTCGCGGCTTCACAGCCGGACATCGTGATCGTGATGCCATGCGGGTTTGACGCCGGGATCGCCCATCGTGAGGCGGAGATGCACCGCGACGAGCTCGCCGCCGTCGGCGCCGGCGAGGTCGTGGCCGTCGACGCTGCCGCCTATTTCTCGCGTCCGGGTCCGCGGATCATCGACGGCCTCGAACTGCTCGCGCACATCATTCACCCCGAGCTGTTCCCCGAAGCGCCCACCGAGGCGTTCACCGTCGAGCTCTAGAGCTCGCCTCCGAGCGCGCGTCCCGCGGCACCCTGGGCGCATCCCGCGATCCCCGGGGTCAGAGCGAGAAGCCGATGCCGTTCGGCGTCAGACCGGTCCCGCCGGCCACCGCCAGCGAGCCCACCACGCTCGCCACACCGACCACGGCGCATCCGATCAGCGCCAACGTCGCCATGCGCCGGCGCTCGGCGACCTCGACGATCAACCATCCCGTGATCAGCCCCCCGACCAGGCCCCCGAGGTGGTCGCCGATCGAGATGCCGCGCACGCTGAGCGAGAACACCAGGTTGAACACGAGCACGATCCCGAGCCCGCTCTGCCAGATCGGGATGCCGCGGCTGCGCGCCACCACGATCAGCGCGCCGAAGATTCCGAAGATCGCGCCCGAGGCGCCGACCGTCGGGATCTGCGGCTGGAACCACAGCGCCCCGAACGACCCGGCAAGCAGCGAGACGAAGTAGACGGCCAGGAAGTTGACCCGCCCGATCGCCGGCTCGAGCGCCGCGCCGACGAAGTACAGCGACAGCATGTTGATGAAGATGTGGAGCAGGCCGTCGTGCAGGAAGCCGGCGGTCACGAGCCGCCAGTACTCGTGCGTGCCGATGCCGAACGGGTCGTTGCCCGTGAGCGCCGGCCCGAACAGGACGCCGTGATTCCACACTGACCCGCCGCCGCCCCCGCCGAGCGGCGCGCCCGACGCCGTCTCGATCAGGAACGCGATTACGTTGATGGCGATCAGCGTCTGCGTCACCACTGGCGCCTTCGGCGTTGATGGCATCCGCCGCACCTTTGTACGCTCGCGCGAACATTCGGGGCAGCGCATCCCCACGGGGGTCGGGGTCATGCAGTCGGGGCAGATCGGCCGCCCGCACGAGGAGCACGAGACTCCTGTCTCTCGTGACGGATGGCGGTAACAGACGGCCATTTCTGACCACGCTATCAGCGGCCGGTAAGGGTTCGGACAGAGCTGCGGGCGCCAGCCGCTAGTGCCGGCGCGGCAGGATCTTCCCGGCCTCTTCGGCGACGTCGTGCAGCGTCCGTTGAGCGAGGTCGAGCGGGCTGTGCGAGCGCTGCTGACGAACCCGGTGGCGCGCCCTCACTCGCAGCACGACGAGCGCCGTCCCGGCGCTCACGCCGACGACCGCGGCCGCCGCCGGACGGACCCAGTTGCGCGGGTCGCGCATCGCCTTGAGCTCCCAGGAGTCGAGTTCCTCCTGCGCCAGCTCGGTCAGATTCACGAGCGTCAGCTCGAGCCGCTGCGCGAGGTCGGCCGGCGGATCGACCGGCGAAAGCGCCTCGCGCAGGAGGGCCTCGAAGTCGGCGGCTCCGGAACTCATTCCCGCGCCCCGAAGTCGACGGTCCCGGGGTTCATTCGCGCTCCCCCGGAGTCGGCGGCGGGCCCGGACACCGTCGCCGGCTCGGAAACAGCCGCCGGCTCGGACACCATCCCCTCGAGCTGGCGGATCGCCCGGTGCAGCAGCACCTTGGTGGCGCCGTCGGTGCGCCCGAGGGCCCGCGCGATCTCGCGGTTGTCCATCCCCAAGGCGAAGCGCATGATCAGCGCCTCGCGCCGGTCGTCGGGAAGCTGCTGGACGCCGTCGAGGATCGCCTTCAGCTGCTCGCGGCCCTCGACCAGCGACTCGGTCGTGTGCGGCGCCGAGATCATGCCGGCGTCCTCGATCCCGGACTCCGGCTTGCGCGAACGGTCCCGGTAAAAGTTGGCGGCGAGGTTGTGGGCGATGCGGATGAGCCAAGGCCTGAGCGGCCGCCCGTTCGCCTCGCGCAGGGCCCGCTCGAAGTGGCGGTAGGCCTGCAGGAACGTCTGCTCGGTGAGGTCCTCGGCGTCGTGATGGTTTCCGACGCGGTAGTAGCTGTACGAGTAAACGTCGCGCAGGTGCGTGCGATAGAGCTCGGTAAACCGCGCATCAACCTCCGCCTTGGTCTTGGGTAATTCGTCTTCCGCCACATCAAGAGCCTAGCTTTCGTTACGCGGCGCGGATAGATGACGGGCGGGGCGGCCGTGCCGGCTCGGTCATCGTGGCGGTCCACTGGACCGGTTCGATCCGCCCTTCGACCAGCGCCGCCAGGCTCTCCAGCGCGGGCGCCTCGAGCCGGGATTCGCGGGCGACGCTCGCGAGCAGCGGCGCCGAGTCGACGGCCTCGACTGCCTGACCGAGCGCGTTGCCGATCTCCGACGCCGGTATCCCCTGGGCGAGCAGCTCGCCGGCGCGCCGGTCCCGCGAGCTCGCCGAGACGACCGTGGCGACCAGATCTCCGGCGCCGGCAAGCCCCGCGAACGTCTCCGGCTTGCCCCCGCGCGCCCGGGCGAGCGCGTCGACTTCGGCGAATACTTTGCCGGCCGCCGCGCCCGCGATGTTCGGGCCGGCGACCGAGGCGACGGCCGCGGCCAGCACGGCCACGTTCTTGGCGGTGGCGGCGAGCTCGACGCCCGTGACGTCGCTGCTCTTGGTCACATCGAGTCCGGCTGCCGCCAGCATGTCGCCGAGGCTCCGGGCAAATCCGCGGTCGACGGACGCGAGCACCACGGACGCGCCGCCATCGAGCACCTCGGCGGCCCCGGCCGGTCCACCCAGGACCGCGACCGCGCGGGCCGCGCAGCGCTCGGCCACGAACGCGGAAGGGAGCGTGCCGAGCGGGGGCACGAGGCCCTTGGACAGCACAAGCACGCCGGCGTTCCGAGGGATCCGCTCGCCGTGGGCGGCGAGCACGCTCGGCAGCGCGCGGGCGGGGACGGCCAGGCACACGAGATCGTGGTCGGCGAGCTCGAGGTCGGCCGCACGCGTCACCTGAACCGACTCGGGCAGCTTGACGCCCGGCAGGTAGGCCTCGTTCCTCCGGGTCGCGGCCATCGCCACGGCCTGCTCACGGGTCCGGCAGCCGAGCTCGATCTCGAGCCCCGCGCGCGCGAGCAGCACCGCGAGGCTTGTCCCCCATTCGCCGGCCCCGATGATCGCCGCACGACGGATCGGAGGGAGGCCCCCGAGCCATTCCCACTGGAGCATGACCATCGGCCAGATCCGGTCGGTGACCGCGCCGGCGAGCGCCGGCGAGGCGGCATCAATTCTCGGGAAGTGCAACTGGCGGCCGGCGCGGAGCCTGACCTTGCGCGGCCGGATCCGCCAGCCCCTGCGGATGTCCTCGGTGCCGATGATCGCGATCGGGACGACGGGCGCGCCGGTCTCGAGCGCGAGCCGACCGACGCCGCGCTTGGGCTTCCCGAGCGCGCCGGGCCGCGTGCGCGTTCCCTCGGGGAACATCAGCACAATCTCGCCCCGCCCGAGGATCATCCTCGCCGTCTCGATCGTGTCCTGGTCGCCGGCCCCGCGGTCCACCGGGAACGCCCCGAGCGAGTTCAGCAGCCAGGTCAGGAAGCGGTTGTACGTGAACAGCTCCTTCTTGGCCACGTAGTACACCGGGCGCCGCGTCATCGTCCCGATCACGAACGGATCGAAGAAGCTCCGGTGGTTGGAGGCCAGAATCACCGGGCCCTCGGACGGGATGTGCTCGCGCCCAATCCGCTCCATACGCAGGTAGATCAGGAAGAACGGCGTCAGGATCGCCCGCACCACGAACAGCACGAACGGATTCACGCCTCGCTCGCGCGCCCGCCGATGCAGCCCGTCTTGATTCGCCGCCGTGGCCTCGTGATTCATCGCACTTTGCGTTACCCGCGGGGGCGGCGCCCGTTACAGTTCGGCACTCCTTGCCCACCGACAGCGTCCCCATCCGAACGCTCCGCGGCGCCCTCTGCGGCGCCCTCGCCGCCGGCGTCTGGGCGCTCGAGCAACCGCTCGACAAGCTCCTCCTCTCCAGCGGCTACGACGACGTCGAGCTCCTCGGCCGAGCCGTCCGCAACGGCCCCGGCTGGTACCGCCTCGGCCTCGTCCTCCACATCCAGAACGGCGCGCTGTTCGGCGCAGCCTACGCCAACGTCGCCCCCAGTCTCCCGATCGCGCCCGCGCTCCGCGGGCCCGTCCTCGCCCTCGCCGAGCACCTCGCCGGCTGGCCTCTCGTCGCCCTCACCGACCGCTTCCACCCCGCCCGCGGCGACCTCCCGGCCCTCAGCCGCAACCGCCGCGCCTTCGTCCAGGCCAGCTTCCGCCACCTCCTCTTCGGCATCGTCCTCGGCGAGCTCGAGCGGCGCCTCAACCCCGCCCTCGAGCCCGAGGCCCCCGGCCCGCCGCCCGACTACGCCTCGAACGGCCACGGCTCCCTCGAGCGTGCCGTCTCCCCCGTGCGAGACTGAGCCCCGTCTCGTCCGTGCGAGACTGAGCCTCACCCAGCCTCACCCGCCCGCCTAGCTCAACTGGTAGAGCACTTCACTTGTAATGAAGGGGTTCGGGGTTCGAGTCCCCGGGCGGGCTTAGAGAAAATCCCTGGTCAGGTGGTCTTTTCTATGCTCAGGCCAGGCGGACTTCGACCGAGTCGTGGAGGGCAGCCACGCCGGTCCGAAGCCAGCGCCGCCAGCCAGCGTTTGGGAGGCGAGGTTCCGCCGCCCGAGACGCCGACTGGCTTGATCGGGATGTGTGAGGGCCGAGCCGCCGGGACCCGCGTCGGCGACTACGCCGCCGCTCACGACATCGAACTGGTCTACGTGCACATTGAACCCGCTGGCTGAACCGGATTGAGGCGCAGTTCACCGCGGCCTACGCAAGGCCGTCGACCGGGCGAACGTTGGTCGCCCCGGCATTAGCTGCCGACGGCCCCGCAATCGCCTAACGCACACTCGTGGAGGGCCCTTTGCTGAAGACTTAGGGCTACCGAGGTGAAATCAGCATTGTCCCAGCGCCCCCTCGCGGAGGCGCTGGGCAGATCGGATGGGTGACTGATCGGTCATCAGAAGGGCTCGACGGCGCAGTGGAATGCCGGCTGCGGGTCCCCAAAGGGACCGGGAACTGAGACTCCCGAATTGGCGTACATCTTTCCCGGCTCCAGTCCCTTGTTGTTGCGGAGGTCGGTGACGATCGTCGGAATGGCGTTCGCGGTGTTTTGATCGAAATCATGCATTTCGATCATCCCGCCGGCCTGAACGGTTTCGGCGTTCGCCACGATTGCGGCGGTGGTCGGTAGCGGAGAAGCCGAATCTGTCGAATCGACAGTCCAGGCACACAGCGTCTCACCAGTCAGACCCGTGACCATGTTTTGTACAGTCGAGTCTTCCCCATAGTCGCCATACGGCGGCATGAACAACGTTGGCGTTACGCCTGTTGCGTTAATGATGCTGGTTGCGCCGTTCTGGATCTCCAGGGCTGCCGTGTCCGGCGCCACCGGTCCGGGCGCCACGAAGAACGGATTCGGAACGGGCGGGGTTCCAATGGTCGGCGGTCCCACGTCTGCATGGGTCTGGGTATGGTTGCCAATTAGCATCCCGCGGGCGACTTCTTTCTGGGCCAGAGCCGGATTCGCAGTAACGTTCTCGCCGATTAGGAAGAAATTGGCCTTCGCGTTGACGCTGGCGAGAGCATCGAGAGCCGGTTGGGTGTACGTAGCGTTTGGCCCGTCGTGCAGTTCGATAGCGTAATAGCCCGCAGGCTGCACCACATAGCTCACCGACTTCGTCGACTTGTTGCCCGACGAATCAGTGGCCGTGACCGTAAGGGTGCGCGTCCCCGGACCCGGGGCGCCGGAAGTGGGAACGGCAGCGCCGTTAGCCACATTGGCGGTGCCTACCGTGGCCGTACAGCTTGCCACTGCGACGTTGTCCGAGCAGCTGAATTGCGCGTGAGCCGCCTGTCCCCAGGTATAGCTGGCGCCGCTCCCAGGCGAAGCTATGGTAATCGTTGGCGGAGTGGCATCGGACGGCGGTGGCGGCTGGTTTGGCGGCGTTGGCAGGGTGGGGCTCGGGTTGGAGGGCGTTGGGTTTGGTCCCGATGTCGGCGTCGACGTTGGCGTCGCCGTCACCTTGACGAGTACGAAGGACAGACTCACCGGATAAGGACCGTAGGCCATCTGCCACGTTCCGCGGACGAGCTTGGCGTGCCAGCTCTTTGCGTTGTGCGGCAACTTGTTCGGCTTCCTCAACCACAGACGCAGGTCGGCAACGGCCGCCTTGCACCCGAGATTCGGTGTCGTCCGAACGTTAGTCGCCTCGTAGTGGCCGACAGTCACGCTAGAGCACGACTTGGTCTTGCTCTTGGCGATGGCGGGTCCCGCCATGAGGAGTGCTTGACCCACCGCTACGAAGGCAGCGTAGATCAGAATTCGCCTAGCCAATGTACGTCCTTTCCTGCAGCCGCGACGCTCGATCCCCGATGGCCCCAAATGCGCATCAACGTCGTGGCACAAAGCGTTTACGTCAGTTTGCACTGGCCTCATCAGCACGCCTATCGGCCGACTGACCAGATCTTCGTTCATCGATGAACACGACGCGGTCGACGTTCAACGGATGAACGCTGAAACACGCCACACCGATTCACATCCTCCGCAATCGGGATACGGTGCGACGCAACGGGGTCGGCGGTCTGGTGATGGGCACGGCCGCCACCACCGCCGAGAACGACAGTCGCCCTACGGCTCCGCCTCCGCCTCTACCGCGACCGCCCCAACCCCAACTTCAGCCCAACCCGATGTGACCCATGTCCCGACTCATGAGCGACCCATCACCCGGGACACATGTCCGGAACCCAGACACCCCGGCGGGCTCTCGTTCCACTGAGATGTTTGCGCGGAAACGCCCGTAATCAAGGAGATTCGGCATGACCCTGAGTAACACACCCAGCGCGGAGTCGAGCGCGACGGTCGCCCCAGTGTTCGACTACCTACGTCGCTATCGGTTCAAGAAGGTCCAGCTCGTCAACGACACCGACACCGGCCTGCGTGCGGTGATCGCCATCCACTCGACGGCGCTCGGTCCGGCGTGCGGCGGACTGCGCATGTGGACGTATGCCAATGAGCAGGAGGCGATCCTGGACGCGCTTCGGCTCGCGCGCGGGATGACCTACAAGTACGCGGCCGCTGGCGTGAACCTCGGCGGCGGCAAAGCGGTGATCATCGGTGATCCGAAAACGGAGAAGACCGAGGGGCTCATTCGTGCGATGGGGCGGATGATCGACCAGCTCGGCGGCGAGTACATCACCGGCGAGGATGTCGGCACGACCCTGGAGGACATGGAGATGCTCTACTCCGAAACCGACCACGTGGTGACCCTGCCCGTGCACTGCGGCGGCGCCGGCGACATCTCCCCGGCCACCGCCCGCGGTTCTATCCAGGCGATGCGCGCATGTGCACAGCGGGTGTGGGGTTCACCGGACCTGGAGGGGCGAACGGTGGCGCTCCAAGGGCTCGGGATGGTCGGCTCCAAGGCCGCGCGGATGCTCGTCGAGGCCGGCGCGCACATCACGGCCACCGACGTCGATCCCGACAAGGTCACCCAAGCGGTCGATGAACTTGGCGCCGGAATCGCGGGACCCGACGAGATCTACGGCCTGGATGTGGACATCTTCGCGCCCTACGCACTCGGTGCGGTGATCAACGACCGCACACTTGAGCAGCTACAGGCGCGGATCGTCGCCGGCGCAGCGAACAACATCCTCGCCGAGGATCGCCACGGAGACGCACTACAGGAACGCGGGATCGTCTACGCCGTGGACTACGTGGCGAATTCGGGCGGCACGATCTTCGACACCGACCGCTACCGCAAGGGCGGGTTCCAGCCCGAGCGGGCAATGGCCAACGTCGAGCGGATCTTCGAGCGCACGCTTGAGGTGTTCGAGATCGCCGACCGCGAAGGAATCGGCTACCGCGAGGCGGCCGACCGCATGGCCGAGGCGCGCATCGCCGCGCTGAATCGCGTCCGCATACTCGACTGGCCGGACACCGCCCACTACCCGAGGCACTAGTGATGCTCGGAACCGTGGTCGAGGGAGCGCTCCTGTACGTCTGTGAGCATGGCAGCCGCAAGCCCGGCCCTCGAACGGGGAGCCACGCCAAACCGTATCCCAAATATGTCCCGAACTCAGCAATTCTGACCCGCTCCAACCTGCTCTAACTAGAATCAGACGCCCGTATCTACGGCAATTGCCCTGCAAATAGACAACTTGTAATGAAGGGGTTGGGGGTTCGAGTACCCCGGCGGGCTTCGCGGGCTGCTCCTGCTGGTGGGGACGACAGGTGTGCGACCCGCAGGCGCTGCGCTCAGCTGGAACGGCTTAGCGTGCTCACGCCGGTCAGCGCCGTGGATTCGTCGGGAGGACGCGGACTGCGGGTCGTGTCGGTGCGCAGCAGCCTCGGGAGTTGCCGCACCATCGCACTGGTCCGGTCGAGCAAGGTCACCTGCAGGACGCGTACGCTCGCGCCCGGTCGGTCGATGACCATCAATGTCGCGGCGCGGGCGCCCGTCCCGGCAATGGTCACAGACACGTCCGCAACGCGCCGGGATCCGTCTCGACGAGTTCGCGCACGGCGATTCGGCCGGCGTCGCGCATGCGGGGCAGCTGCTTCCAGTCGAGGAGTCCCGCTCCGTCGATCGCCGGCCTGATCACGACGTCCGCGTGCTGTCGGGCCGCGGTGACGGTGTCGCTGCTGGCCAGTGCGAGCGTGCGGAGCATCGTCTCGCCGAGGCGTGGGAGTTCGACGTCCTGCCCGGTGATCAGCCGGCGGGCGCGGGCGCGCCAGGACCACGACGGCACGGCGCGGCGGGGTCGCCACGCCTCGACACGGGTGACGTCGACGGCGATCACCGGTCCCTCCGCAGCGGCCGCCATGGCTTCGACCGGCAGGTTGTCGAGCATCCCGCCGTCGACCAGCAGGGTCCCGTCCGACCTCGGCACGGGCGGAAAGATGCCGGGGATAGCCAGGCTCGCGAAGACCGCCTCGTGGAGCCGACCGGTTCTGTGGATGACCGCGGATCGGCTGTTCAGATCTGCGCTGACGCAGAAGAAGCGAAGCGGCAGGCTTTCGATCGTGGCTTCGCCGAACGCCTCGGCTAGCAACCGGCGCGTGCGCAGGCCGCGGACGAGGGAGAACGCCGGAAGTGTGTAGTCGCCGCTGGGGTTCTGGTCGACGAGGTAACGGCGGAAGGTCTCGACCATGGTGGCGTCGTCCATCTCGACGCCGACGGCGCCGGCGACGACCGCGCCCATGCTCACACCGCCGACCCGGTCGATCCGGACACCCATAGCGCGGAGTTCCTCGACGACGCCGAGGTGGGCAAACGCGCGCGCCCCGCCACCCGAGAAGACGATCCCGACGGCCCGTCCGGCAAGGCGCCGGGCGGTGACAGCCAGCCAGCGGCGCACAGCCGTCTCGTCAGGAAGCGTCTGCGTCGCGCTCGGTTGGAGCGTCCCGATCAGATCGTCAGAGACCGACGGGCCGAGGATCAGCAGCTCGCATCCGTGAAGCACCGGCGCGTGGGCGATCCATGCGCTGCTCGGAAGACCGCGACTTACCGCGATTATCCGGTCGGCCTCGGCCAGCGCCGTGTCGGTCCACGGCTCGCCTGGTTGATCACCTCCACTCAGCAAAACCCAGCGACTGATCGTCTCTGCACGCTCGATCGCAGCGACGTGGTCGGCGTCGGAGTCGAACTCGCCGGATCGCAGCACCGCGACCTCACCCGCCGATGCCAGCTCGGCCGCGATACGACCAGCGATGTCATCGGTCGAGATGCTCCGGTCGAGCGCGAGGATTGCGATCCTGCGCGGCGGCTGCCACGGCGTCACCGGCGATTTGTGCTCGGCCAGCTTGCTACCGAGGGTTCGACACAGCGCCAGCGCGAACTGCTGATCGGTCGTGATCAGATGCTCGAAATCGTCGCGTCCGAGCCGCCAGAGATGGCAGTCGCGCTGACCGCGCACCGAGGCGGCTCGGGTTCCGCCGGTGAGGGGCGCCAGCTCACCGATGACCGCCCCCCGTCGCGCCGTACGGATGATCCGGCCGTCACTGACGACCTCCACGCACCCCGAGCGCACGACGTACGCGCAGTCCGCTTCATCGCCCTCGTGAAACAGCCACTCGCCGACCGCCAGTCGGACTGGCTTGGCCAGACCACGCAGCCGTTCGATGGCCTCCCCGGGCAGGCTGGCAAGCAGCGAAGCCCCAGCCAACGCGCCCGAGCCGGGGGTGCTCGGAGCGGTCCGCGGGTCGGCTTCGGATGAGCCCATCGGGCAAGTCTTCCACCCAACTGGCACTGAGCGCCAGACCCCCGGACGCCCCGAGACCGCGATCGCTGGTGCCTGCGCGCCAGCGGCCGCGGGTCACGCGACGGCCTCGGCTGTGCGAACAACCTGGGCCGCCGGACGAGTCGGACGGAGCGTTTGGACGCGCGAGATAGGGGCGCGGCCCCAATCGGCAGCCTCGGCGAAGTCGATCAGGGTGTCGAAGCAGCCTGTGATCGGGGTCGCGCGGAGGCCAAGCGGCTCGAGCAGCTCTCCTGCGCCTGCCCACGCCGGTCTCCCGCCACATAGGCCGTCGACACGATATGTCAGACGACGCAGGCCGTTCCCGGCCCCGGCGCATTCGTGCGCCAGCTCGAGCACTCGCCGCGTTCCCTCGACGTTGATCGAGCGCGATTCGGTCAGTGACATGTCGAAAGAAACAGAGGCGGCACAGTGGATGATCTCGCTGACGTGTTCAGCAATCCACTCGCGCTCCGCGCCGGGATCGAGGCCGAGCCCGGGCTCGGTCAGGTCGCCGCAAACCGTGGTGACCCGATGGCTGTGACGGTCCGGACAGTCGACGACCGAGCTCATGAGCGCGTCTAGCCGCGCCTGCGCCTTCGCTCACGAGCCGGCCCGGGGCTCGGGGTGCGAGTGCGATGACATGGCGATGCGTCTCCGACGGGTCGCGATGGCAGACAGTTGCCCGGCTGACCGCTTAGTTGGTCCTGCGGGCTGATGGGTCGACTCTTGCGCCGCCGTCGCCGTGCTACCGCGCCGGATGCGTCATCAGCGCTGCGTCGTTTGACTCAATGAAGTTCGGGAGGGTTCAGCGGTCGCACCTGTCGATCCGGCCTTCGCGATCGCCCGCTTCTAAGCGCAGTGCTCGCTCGAATATCCTCTCCCAATGAGCCCTGACGATGGTCCAACCCTGATCGCCTTCGACGGCTCCGCGGCGGCGCGTCAGGCGGTAGCCGCGGCGGCCGCGCTGTTGAAGCCCCGCCCGACGCTCGTACTTACTGTCTGGGAGGCGGCGCTCGCCCACGCTGCAGTGGCCGGGGCCCCCGACGTGGCAATGACCCCTGTCGTCGACCCTTCGACCGTGCTCGAGGTCGACCAAGCGTTACGCGGCCACGCCGAACGTGTGTCAAACGAGGGGGTCGAGCTGGCGAGATCGTTCGGGTTGGATGCCGAACCGCTCGCGGTGGCCGACGCTCGGGACATCGCTCGGACGATCGTGGAGGTGGCCCGTGAGCGAGAGGCAGCAACCATCGTCGTCGGTTCTCGCGGCCTGGGCGGGCTGCGGGCACGGCTCGAGGGCAGCACGTCCAAAGGCGTCGTGAAGCACGCCCAGTGCCCCGTGGTCGTCGTCCACGCCGCGGACGAGGAGGAGCCAGGCCGTCCCAGCTGACCTAGTTGGTGCCTACGAGACGGTCTCCACAGGCGCCCCGGGGGTCAAGGTTCCGGTCTGCTGGGCCGATTCCAAAGAGATGAGCCTCGAGGCCGTCCTTGGACGAGTCGATCAGATACTCCAGTACCAGCAAGCCCTGGTAGACCCGGGGTCGCTTGCCGCTGCGTCATCGACTTCGACATCCGCCGGCTTTGCCGCGCAGCTGGCCTCGGCGCAGGACGCACAACCCGGCTCGACGCTTGACGGAAGCGCCGCGATGTCCTCGGACGTGGCGTCGGCGACGGGTGCTCTGCCCGCGTCGTTTGACGTAGCGGGTGTCGGGGGCAACACCGGATTGTCCGGAGCAGCCAGGATGCTGGCAGCGGCGCAAGCGGCGCTCGGTGGCGCCTACAACCAGGGAAATCACGATGCCGTATCCGACAGCGCGAGCCAGATCCAGCAGCAGGGAACCGACTGCTCCGGATTCGTCTCCTACCTCATGGGACCGAACGGCACTGGCGATTGGTCGCAGAGCTACGCCACCCCGGGCATCCCGACCGCACCCGGCATCGAACCTGGCAAGGGCTCCTACGTGACGATCTGGAACAACCCGAACCCAGGCAACGCCGGCCACGTGTGGATCGAGATTCTCGGCCAATACTTCGAATCGTCGGGCAGCGGCGGAGTCCATCAAATGGACCCGAGCGAAGTCAACGAGTACCTGAACAGCGGCCAGTACCAGCCGTTCCACCCAGCCGGCATGTGAACCTGGCTCCGCGGCGCCCGACGGTCCTTACGGTCGGCGATTACGCGGCTTCTGGGGCGGCCTCCTGGAGGCCGATTCGGTCGTGCAGACGGCCGAGGGGTCGTGGTGCCCCCAGTTGAGCGGTCCGGGCAGGCTCATGAGAGACGGCACCAGCAGCGCTCGGATCACTGTGGCGTCGAGTAAGACGGCAAGCGCGGTGCCGATTCCGAGCTCTTTGATGAACACGATTTGTGAGGTTGCGAATTGCCCCGACCGCGACGGCGAACAGCAGCGCGGCTGCGTTGACGATGCGTCCGGTTCGTTCGAGCCCCAGTGCAACCGCCTCCGTATTCGGGGCGCCCGCGTCGTGCGCTTCGTTGATCCGCGCCAATAGGAAGACGCCGTAGTCGGTGGCGAGCCCGAAGCCGATCGCGAAAAGCAGGATCGGCTGGGTGGCGTCGAGCGCGCCGAGAGTGTGGTAGCCGAGCAGTCCCTCGAAGTTGCCGCTAGCTGCTCGGTGCCGCCAGTCAGCGGACCGCGTACCGGCGCAACCTGGAGCAGCGACGTCTCGCGGCCTGCCGGCTGCAGCGATACGCGACATCGAGTTGACCACGGTTCGAGTGGTCGTGCGGGGTGATTTCAGCGGAGACCCTGCTGTGTCCGAACCGGTCTCATACGACGTCGAGCTAGCCGGAGCGGCAAGCCCGGAGGAACTGGAGCAGCTCGTGGCGCACGTCGATGAGATCGCCGAAATCCCGAATTTCGTTCGCCGAGGGACCGAGGTCAGGCTCGCCGGCGTGAAGGTCGCCTCGACGCGCGCCTAGGGTCTTCGTCATCCCGCACGCCGTGGCCCGGGACATCCGGATCTCGGTGCTCGCAGGTCCCTTGACATTTCCTAATACTATTAGGTATTCTCCTAAGTATGTTAGGAACCACCCACGACCCACGGAGACAGGCCATGAAGACCATCACGCTCGACGACCATCTCGTCCAGCTGACCCGCTACCGCTTCGTCAACGCCTACCTGGTCCGCGAAGACGATGGGTTCACGCTGGTCGATACCACCATGCCCCGCACCGGCGCCTCCCTGATCGCCGCCGCCACCGCCGCGGGCGCGCCGATTCGCCGAATCGCGCTCACCCACGGCCACGGCGACCACGTCGGCTCCGTCGACGAGCTCAAGCGCACGCTGGGCGACGATGTCCCGGTGCTGATGCCTGAACTCGACGCCCGCATTCATGCCGGCGAGAAGGTAGTCGAGGGCAAGCTGACGGGAAGCTGGCCCAAGCTCGCCACCGTCCCGGATGTGCGGCTGGCCGCCGGCGATCGGGTCGGCAGCCTCGAGGTCGTGCCCAGCCCCGGCCACTCGCCCGGTCATGTGGCGTTCCTCGATACGCGCGACCGCACGCTGATCGCCGGCGATGTCTTCACCTCGTATGGAAAGGTCGCGGTTAGTAACCACTTCTATCTGCGCTTCCCGCTCGCGGCGATGGCCACGTACGACAAGGACGAGGACCTGCGATCTGCCCGTGCCCTGCGCGCCCTGGACCCCCGCCTACTGGTCGTCGGCCACGGGCCGGCGACTCCGAACCCCATCGATGCGATGGACGCCGCGATCGCGCGGGCGGCCCGCTGATGCCGCGTGCCGGCCTCGACGCCGGGGCGGTTGTCGCGGAGGCCGCTGTCCTAGCCGACGCCGCCGGCCTGCGCCAGTTGACGCTCGCCCGGCTTGCCGCCGCGCTGGGGATCCGCACTCCGTCGCTGTACGCCCACATCGATGGACTAGACGACCTGCGCGCGCGGCTGGGAGCACGAGCAGCTCGGGAGCTGGCCTACGCTCTCCAGCTCGCCGCCGCCGGGCGCGCCCGCGGCGACGCGCTCCGCGCGATCGCGCTGGCCTACCGGGAGTACGCCCACGCCCACCCAGGGACCTATGCTGCCATGCAGATCGTTTCCGACAGCGAAGAATTCGAAGCGGCCGCGGCCGAAGTCGTCGGGCCGATCGTCGCCGTGCTGCGCGGCTACGACCTCGAGGGGGAGCGCGCCATCCACGCGGTGCGCGCGATCCGCAGCGCGCTGCACGGCTTCGTCTCGCTCGAGCGCGAGGGCGGCTTCGGTCTCCCGATCAACGTTGACGACAGCTACGACATCCTGGTCGCCATGCTCGACTCCGGGCTGGCCGCCACCCACTGACGATGTATCAACGCGCCGACGTCACCAGACCTTGAACGGGACCGTCAGAGGCCCCGGAACAGTGGCAGCGCGAAGCGCGCGGCGGCCGCGACGGCCACACCGATCGCGGCCACGGCGGCCGTGATGCCGAGCTCGCCTGCGGCGAGCGGTTCGACGCCCAGCGTCGCACCGACCTGGGTCAGCGAGAGCGTAAACGCTGCGATGAGCGCGCAGAGCGCCCACACTGGGAACGCGATGTTCCGCCGCAACGGAAGACCCGGTCGGGCGCGCAGGATCCACGCGATCGCCACATTCGCAATGAGCCACCCGCCCACGGCGGCCGCGATCGCCATGCCGGTGCCCGACCGGGCGTGGACGATGAGAAACGCAGGGAGCACAGCGACGATGAGTCCCACGGCGGTCAGCGCGATCGCCGACAACTGCGTACCGTCGAGGAACCGGCTGGCGGGATCGCGCGGGGGTCGATCCATCGTCGCCGGTGCCGTGGGCTCGGAGACGAAGGCCACCGACGCGCCGACGTCCATGAACAGCTCCAGCAAGACGATGTGCACCGGCTGGAACGGAGCCGGCAGTCCAAGTGCCAGTGGCACTGCGATGACCACAACCAGCGCGATCTTCGCGCCCAGGTAGAAGGCGACGGCGCGCCGCAGCTGCGACGCCAGTCCGCGGCCGCCCTCGACCGCGCCGACGATCGTCGGGTAGGCGTCGTCGACGAGCACCAGATCGGACGCCTGGCGAGCGAGATCGGTTCCGCGCGCTCCCATCGCGATCCCGACGTTCGCCGCGGCGAGAGCGGGGGCGTCGTTCACGCCGTCGCCGGTAACCGCGACCGCTTCGCCGCGATCCTGGAGGACCCGGACGAGGCGTAGCTTGTCCTCGGGCGTCGCGCGCGCGATGACGGCCTCGCCGCGCAGCCGGCGGGCGAGCTCGTCGTCGGTGAGGGCGTCGAGCGGCGCGCCGCCATGCAGGACCTCCGATGCGCGGACGCCGGCCTCGCGCGCCGCCGCGGCGACAGTCTCGGGGTGGTCGCCGCTGACGACGATCGTCCGCACGCCGGCGTGGGCGAGCTCGGCCACGGAATCACCGACACCGGCGCGCAACGGATCGCGAAACGCGGCCAGCCCAAGGAAGTCCAGCTGTGACTCGGCGTCGGCGACATCGCGGGGGGCCGAGGCGACACGACGCTCAGCGACCGCGATCACCCGGAGGCCGTCGTCCGCGAGCGCCGCAACGCGCGAGAGCACCGACGTGCGCTCCGTCTCGGACATCGCGCACACGTCGAGGACGGCCTCCGGGGCTCCCTTAACGGCCACCCGTGCGCCGCCGGGGTCGCGCCACACCGCGCTCTCGCGCCGGCGAACTGGATCGAACGGATAGCGGGCGAGACGTCCGCTCGGCATGGGCTCACCGCCGGCCTCAACCAGCACGGGCGCACCGCCGGCCTCAACCAGCACGGGCGCACCGCCGGCCTCGACCAGCGCGCGATCGACCGGATCCTGCGCGGCAGTCGCCCCGTGCGCGGCCACCGCCGCAGCGAGCACGCGCTCGCGGTCGCCATCGATGCGTTCGATCAGAAGCCGGTTCTCGGTCAGCGTCCCGGTCTTGTCGGCAAGCAGCACGGTCATCGCGCCGACGGCCTCGGCCGCGCGCAGCCGCCGGAGCAGGACGCCTTCCTTCGCGAGGCGTAGTCCGCCGAGCGCGACGAGCACCGTGACGAGGATCGGCAGTTCCTCGGGGATCGTGGCGAACGCCAGCGTCAGCCCGTCGAGCAGCATCTCGCGCGGCGAACGGCCCCGAAGGACCCCGACGAGCGGCACGAGCACGCACGCCGCCACCGCTACGATCAGCGCGGCGCGCGCGAGCTCGGCCATCGTCCCCTGAAGGGGGGTGGGCGGCTCCTTGGCCTCTGCGACAAGCCGGCCGAGGCGCCCAATCTCGGTCTCATCACCGATGGCGACCACGACGCCCTCGCCGGCACCGGCCACCACGGCGGTGCCGGCGTGCAACAGGGAGGAGCGCTCGGCGAGCGGCGCATCGGCGTCAACCGGCTCGGAACCTTTCGCGGCCGTCCCGGACTCGCCGGTGAGCCTGGACTCGTCGGTGGCGAGGCCGTCGGCCTCCACGACGCGGGCGTCGGCCGCGACGACGCTACCGGCCTGCACCAGCAGTACATCGCCGACCACGAGCGCGCCGATCGGAACCGCCACGGCCGCGCCGGCGCGCCGGACAAGTGCATTCGGGGCGCTGAGCTCGCGGAGCGCCTGCAGCGCGCGCTTCGCCCGAACCTCGGAGATCGCCTCGACGGCGCTGACGAGCACGATGATCGAGAAGATCGCGATCGCGTCGCGCAACTCGCCGAAGATCGCGGAGAGCACACCAACGACGACCAGCAATAGCTGAAGCGGCTCGACCGACGACTCGCCGATCTCGCGCAAGATGGCCGAAGCGTTGCCGCGTTCGGTCCGGACCGCCGCTGTGTGGCGCTGCGCGATCTCCTCGGGTCTCAGCCCACTCGGGCGGCTGACGGTGCGCGCCCATGCGACCGCCAGCGGTTCCGCGTGAACCGGAACCGCCGGCGCACGGTCCGCGCGTGACGACGCGAGCGTTGCGCTCGGCATGCAACGCATGATACGTCGTGACGGGAACGGCGCGAGACGTCTGGGATGATGGTCACCTGTGGCCCGCGACTGGCTGCTGATCACCGTCTCCACCCCCCCCGGGGGAAGCTCGACGCTCCGGGTGTACGCGTGGCGGAATCTGCGCAGCCTGGGGGCTCACTACCTGCAGCAGTCGGTGTGCCTGCTCCCAGCGACGTCGAAGACCACCCGCGCAGCGGCGAGGGTCGTGACCCGACTGCGCGCGGAGGGCGGCCACGGCGAGATGCTTCGCATCCGGCTGACGGACTCCAAGCAGGAGACCGCGATCGTCGATGCGATCCAACGAGAGCGGACCGACGAGTACGGAGAGTTGGTCGGGAGTACGCGACAGTTTCACGAAGAGCTCCAGCTCGAGCGCCGCCGCGGCCGGACCACGTACCCCGAGCTCGAGGAGTCCGACGCCGATCTCGCCCGCTATCAGAAGTGGCTCGCCGCCATCCGTGCGCGCGACTACTTCGATGCTCCCGGGGGCCACGAGGCCGCCGCGGCGGTCGCCTCGTGCGAGGAAGCGCTCGCGCGCTTCGAAAGCGAAGCCTTGTCGGCGGAGCTAGACGACTCCACGCCCGAGAGCCGGCCCGGACTCCGCGCGGTCGAGGGAAATAACGACTGACTCATTCGCGGAGCCGCCTACACCGGGCGCTGGGTGTCCGTTTGGCGGTGGATGGTTCGTTTCCAAGAAAGTGTTTGGCTCGTGCAACAGCCAACGACCCTCGACGCGAGGCGCGGACCGCGCGGTCCAGCTGATGAGCACGAGCATCTCGCACGCCACCGCCGCGAGACCGAGCGGGTTGCCCCAGTCGCCGATGTCGTCGGACATCGAGGGAAGCCCGACGGAGCGCGAGATGAAGTAGGCGACCAGCGCACCGAGCGAGATGGCCCCCGCGCCCACCCAAACGCGCTCGTCGTCGGTCGCCGATAGCAGCATGGCCGCCGCCAGCGCAGCGACGCTCAAGGCGATGAACAGGCCGCCGGCGTACGGCGCCTCATGAAGGTGCTCAGGCACGAGGGTCATGTGGATGGCGGCGGTCGCCGACAGTGCTGCCGCGGCCGGCCATCGCCAGATTGAGCTTGACTGTGAGAGATGCATGATGTCCCCGGTTTCTGAGAGTGGTGAGGAACGCGGGGCCGCGCGGTCGTAAGAACGCGCGGCCCGCTTGAATTGCCTCCGCTGTTGACTTGACCGGTTACTTGACGACGCGGATCAGGCGCTCCATGCCCAGCTCGGTGTGCTCGCGGTGGTCCTGCGTGTCCATGAAGCAGGCTTCGATGTAGTAGCCGGGCTTGGCGTTGAGAACCGCCTGCTGCATACCCCCGGGTGACAGCGGGCCTGCCAGGTTCAGGAAGTTGCGATTCGTCAGCTTCTGGGCCTTGCCGTCCTTGCCGGCGCGCAGCAATGTCATGACCTCCCGCCCGACGGCGGGGTTCTTGACGCCGAAGGCGATGTCCATGTGCACCAGGTAGCCGCCGTTCTGCGCGCGCACGACCGTGCCGTCATGCAAGACCGTGGGTCCACGGAAGTTGAACTCGATCGCGGTCTCCGTGGCGCGGGCCGCCGGCAGCGCCGCCGGCGACGAGGACTGGGTGACCGTGAACGGTGCGAACGCCGGGTTTCCGTTCCCGCTGAGATTAAGGGCGACCCAGTTGCCGGGGGTCAGAACCGTTTGCTCAGAGCCTGGTGCGGACTGGTCGGCGACCAGCGAGCCGTACGGATCGAGAGCGTTGAGGTCGCCGTGAGCGGCCTGGACCGCGCCGGCGGCCTGCAGGATCGATACGCCCGGGTTCAGCCGGACGAGCCCCCACGTGGGCCCGTTGCTGTTCGGGCCGCTCGGGGCCTTGCCGCTGAAGGTCGAGACAACGTTGACCGCGCCCGATACCTCGCTGCCGGACACGGACACCCCGGTCGTACCGGTGAGCGCGATGTTCAGCGTGGGCAGCGAACTGGTGCCGGCGGCGCCGGCAACCCCGGCGAGCAGCAGCGCCCCGGTTACGGCGAGTGCAGTCGCCGTGGCGATTAGCGATGTCAATCGCTTTGACATGTGGTTGAAACCTCCGCAGTTGGAGTGATGGTCAGAGAAGACGGCTCGATCGCGATTCCTGGTGTGACGCGCGCGAACGCGAGCTGCGCCCGCCGGTTGACTTCGGTGATCGCCTCGGCCCGGTCTGAGTCGAAGCGACAGAAGCACGCCTCCTCGAGGGCGAGGAAGATCGACCCGCGGTAGTGGATTTCCGTCCCGGCTGCGCGCAGCTCGGCGCACGCCACCTCGGCTCGGCTCAGCGCCGCGCGGACGGCTGCCTCGGATAGCCCCGGGAGATAGCGCTCGACCAGATACGCGTTCACGGCGGCCAAACTAAGGGCGCCCACCGAGTGCGATCAACCAGTGGAATCCGCGGATTTAGCCCAGTGTCATCAAGCCCGGATCCGGTGATTCTCCGGGCCGAGCGCGCGAGCGAGTTCGGTGCGAGACCGCACGCCGAGCTTGCGATACAGCTTCGACAGGTTCCACTCCACCGTGCGGGCACTGAGATGGAGCGCGGCCGCGACCTCGCGGTTGGTGCGCCCCGCCGCGACTAACCTCGCGATCTCCGACTCGGTCGCGGTGAGCGCACCCGGAGGCGAGCCCCGCCGTCCCCCGATCCGCGATAACTCGACGCGCGAGCGCTCCGCCCAGTGCTCGGCGCCGCCGGCGTCGAACAGCTCACGCGCCGATTCGAGAAGTTCGCGAGCGAGCGACTTGCGGCGCCGCCGGCGGTGCAGCGTCCCGTAAGCCAGCATTGTGCGGCCTTGGTCGAGCGGGCGGGCCTGTAGGGCGTGCTCACGGACCGCGCGCTCGAAGGCCGCCACCGCCGTCGTCTGCTCGCCACGGGCGTCGGCGACAACCCCCTCGCAACGGGCCGTCAAGGCCCGGATCCACGGGCGATCGAGCCTCCGCGAGATCCGGCGGTGCTCGCGCACGACCGCGGCCGCGCGATCCACCTCTCCGACCGCGACCAGCGCTTCGATCAGATCGGGGAGTATCGGGAAGCGGCCCGGCGAGAGCACTCCCCCGTCGGACATCAGCTCCCACGCCCGCTCCAGCGCCGCAGCCGCCGCGGCCGGATTGTCGAGCGACAGCTCGAGGCCTCCCATCGCGGCCAGATTTCCGATCACGTACAGGTAGTGACCGGTTCGCTCCGCGAGCTCCAGCCCTTGCCGCGCAGCATCCCGCGCCTCCGCGGTACGCCCGAGCCATCCGGCGGCGCTCGCCAACGGCCACAGCGCACCCGCCCGTTGAGCGTCTTGGTCGGCCGCGGCCGCCAGCTCCAGATAGCGCGACGCCAGCTCCAGCCCCTCCGCCGGACGGCCGAGATTCGTCTCCATCGCGCTCAGGTACGCCAGCGCGTGAATCTCCCCCCACGGGTCCCCAGACTCGACCGCGTAACGGAGCATCGCTTCAAGCGGGAGGCGCGCGTGCTCCAACTCGCCCGCCCACAGCAGCACCACACCTTCGAGCGCCGCCGGGCCGATCTCAGACCACGTCCAGGGCCGTTCGCTCGCGCCGGCGCTGCTTCGCACCTGACTCGCGAACCCGGTGAGGACCGGTTGCGCGCGAGCGGCGAGCACTAGCGAAAGGGTCGCACCGGCCGCCGCCTCGGTTGCCGGATCGATCCCGTCGGCGAGCCGCAGCATCGCGCGGGCATGGCGCTCGGCGCCCGTGGCGTCGGCTCCCAGGAGTCGCAGCCACGCCAGCTTCTGGTGCAGATCCGCCCGTAACTCACGAGATGCGGCGGGCTCGCGCAAGGCACGGCGGTAGAGGTTGGTCGCGGCTTCGACGCCCTCCTTGTCGCCGGCCACGGTCCCGAGTACGGCGAGCGCACGGGTGCGCACGCTCGGCTCGGTGGCGATGTCGAGCGCTTCGCGCGCGCGATCCGTCGCCAGCTCCAGGCTACCGGCGTGATGGTGGTATTCCGCGCTGGCCAAAACCCGCTGCGCCCGCTGGATCGACGCCGGCGACAGCCGAGCGGCAAGGTCGCAAAGCTCCGCCGCGGCGCGCGGGCCGCCGCGTCGAGCCGCCGAGGCGGCGGCAAGGTCGAGCTGCGACGCGATTCCCTCATCCACCCCCGGGGTCGCGAGCGCCATGTGACGGGCCTTCTGTTCCAGGTCGTCCACGAGCGCGCTCAAGCGGGCGTGCAGCCGGCGCCGCTCAGCCAACGGGGTCTGTTCGTAATGCACCGAGGCGAACAGGGGATGGGCGAACCGAACTCGCTCGGAACTCGACGCAGTGATCAGGCCCGCGGCGAGCGCCTCGTCGAGACCGGCGTGGTCCTCGAGCTGCGAAAGGATCGCCTCGGTCGGTCGGGCGAGGGCGGCGGCCGCGAGCAGCACCGTCCGCGCGGCCGGCGACAGCCGCGCCAACCGAGTCTGGACGAGCCCGCTCACACTCCCGGGTACTGGCAGCGCCTCATCCGGCGTCAGCTCGCCGCCGCGAGCGATCAATTCCCGCCCGATCTCGAGCGAGTAGAACGGGTTACCGCCGGCAAGCTCCTGCAGGCGGACCAGCGTCGAGCGCGATGCGTCGAAGCCGAGCCTGGCCACGAGCAACTCGTGAACCCCGCCGAGGCTGAGAGGCCCGACGCTGACTCGCAGGACCCGCTCGTCGCCGAGCATCCGCTCGAGCTCCAGCGGTGCGGTCAGTCCGGCTTCGAGCCGGCGCGTGGCCAAGACCAGGACGGGCTCGTCCCGGAGCCGGCGCAGGGCGAACCGCAGCGCCGCCGCCGACGAGGCGTCAACCCACTGCAAGTCGTCGATGGCCACGAGGAGTGGGGCGCGGGCCGCGATCAGGCGGAGCGCCGACAGCGTCGCGACGCCGATCGTCCGCTCATCGATCGGCCCTCCCCCGGCGTCACCGTCGCCGCGCAAGAGCGCGACCTCCAGGACCCGCCGCTGCGGTTTCGGCAGCGCCGGCAAGGCGTCGTCGATGACCAGGTCGAGAAGGTCACCGAGCGCCGCGAAGGCGAGCCGGGCCTCCGAGCCCGCCGGCGCGCTCGACAGTGTCTGCCAGCCTCGCTCGCCCGCAACATCGAGCGCTCGGCGCCAGAGCGCGGTCTTCCCTACCCCCGCCTCGCCCTCGAGCACGATCGCCCGCGGGCCGTCGTCCTGCGCCTCGATCGCACCTAGCAACGTCTCGACCTCGCGATCGCGCGCGATCAGCTGTTCAGACGTTCTCCACCCCTCGAAGTTGTCCCCCCGGGCGTAGCCCCGTGCGCGAAGGATACCGACTCTCCCTATCCCCCCTCAAATCTAGCGAAACACAGATACCGCAAGTGCGGGGTGCCGCCGGGGACCGCCGACGACCGCCCAGGACCGTCGACGACCGACCGGGGACCGCGCAGGGAGCGCCGGCGACCGACCGGGGGCCGCCGGCGCGCCCGTTGCCTTCAGTCCCTTGCCTTCAGTTTCACCGGCTCATCTCGCCGCCGGGGAAAGCGTTGAACCCGTGGCCTTCGGCTCCGGATTTGAGGCTCATGAGATAGGCGGCCCAGTTGGTCGAGCAGCCGTTCATGAACTCGGTCTCCTGCTGCCAGCCTTCATGGCTGAACAGGAGGGTGGTCCCCGCGTCCTCCCTGCGCTTCAGGGCGAACCTGATGCGGGTGTCCATCCAGTCGTGGGGGCCGTCGACGCACCGCCAGAGGATCTGATCCGGGGTCCGTTCGACGACTTCGAAGACGGCAGCGGGGTCACCCGGGGCACGGAAGTAGACCTCGAGCAGGCCACCGACGGAGTCCTCGCCGGTGACCGGGTGGCCCGTCCACCACTGCTGGATTCCTTCCTTGGTGGCTGCGATCTCGTGCACGCGCTCGGGTGGCGCGTCGATCGAGAGGCGGTGCAGGATGTTCGGCATGGTGCGTCTCCTCTTGGAGTGGTTGGTTCTTTGAAATCGCCTCGGTTCAGGCGACAATCGGCACGCCCGCCGGCTCGCCCCCGACCGCCGGCTCGCCCCCGACCGCCGAGTCGCCCCCGACCGCCGAGTCGCCCTCAAACGCCGGCTCGCCCCCGACCGCCGGCTTCGACCGGCCGGACATCGCCGTGGCAGCGAGTGCCCCCAGTCCGGCAAAAATGCAGCATGCCCACACCGCCGGCTTGAATCCGGCCGCCACGGTCGCCGGGCTTGCGAAGCCGCCGTAGCTCGCGAACACCGTGCTGCCGATCGCGACCCCGAACACCGCGCCGAAGCGCTGCGCCATGTAGTTGATCCCCGACGCCTTCCCCATCTCTTGGGGCGCGACGGCGCTCAGGACCGCTGTCGGCACGGTCGGGAGGGCCATCGAGATCCCGACGCCGGCGATCAGAAGAGCGATCACGAGCTCGACCCAGCTCGTGTGCAAGGAGTCGTGCCAGGCCACCCAGGCGAACCCGGCCGTCAGCATGCTCAGCCCGACGACGATGATCGGTCGGCGGCCGATCCGATCCGACAGAGCGCCGGCCACCGGCGAGACGAGCATCGGCGTCGCGAAGAACGGAAGGAGGCGTGCCCCGGCGCCAACCGGCGAGAAGTGGCGCGCGAGCTGGAACTCCTCCGTGACGAGGAGTCCGCCGGCGAAGATCGCGCCCGACATCAGGAACGTCGTCACGTTGCCGATCGCGAAGTCCCGGTCCGCAAACATCCGGAGCGGCACCAACGGCTCGCGCACCGAGCTCTCCCACCGGACGAAAACGACCAGCAGCACGGCTCCTGCGACCAGCGTCCCCACGACCTCGGCGCTCGACCAGCCAACGTCGCCCGAACGGCCGAGCGCCCATACCAGCGCGACAACACCGGCGGTGACGAGCCCGACCCCGACGAGGTCAAGCCGCTCCGGTGCGCCATAGCTTTCGGGCAGCAGGCGAAGACCGAGAAAGACCGCGACGACGCCGATCGGGACGTTGATCCAGAAGATCCAGTGCCAGTCGATGCCCTGCGTGACGGCGCCGCCGACGATCGGTCCCAGCGCGACGGCGAGACCGGCGAGGCCGCCATAGATCCCGACGATCATCCCGCGGCGCTCGACCGGAAAAGCCGCCGTCAGGATCGTCAGGCTGAGCGGAAGCACGACCGCGCCGCCAAGGCCCTGCACCGTCCGGGCGACGATCAGCACGGACAGGCCCGGGGCCAGCGCGCACGCGACGGAGGCGACGGTGAAGAGGGCGAGCCCGATGTTGAAGAGCTTCCGCCGACCAAACCGGTCGCCGAGCGCGGCGGCGGTGATGATCCCCGCGGCGAACGCGATCCCGTAGGCGTTCAGCGTCCACTGCAGCGACGAGAGGCTGACGTGGAGATCGTGTTGCATGCGCGGGAGCGCCGTGATCACGACGACCGAGTCGAGAACGACCATGAAGTAGGCAGTCGAGGTCAACCCGAGCACCCAGCCGAGGCGCCGATTCGGTACCGATGTGTCTGCCATCTGTCCTCCTGGAGTCGTGGCCGGCTCGTCGGCCGGTTCTGCCTGGGTGACGAACGGCCACGCGCGACACGGACACGCCGACGAAAAAAACGGCACGGTGTCCATCTCAGGTCGCGCTATTCGTCTACAAGGGGACAGCCCGCATGACTCAGGAAGGAGACGTCTGTGAGATACGCGCTCTTGGCCTACAACAACGTCGAGGTTCGCGACCGCAGATCCGCCGACGAACGAACGCGGATCAACGCCGGGATCGCCGAGGTTCTGGCGCGGCCGAACGTGACCGGTTGGCTCCGCCTCCAGGACGTCGAGTCGGCCACGACCGTACGCCACGAGCGCGGCACGACGCTGCTGACGGATGGACCCTTCGTGGACAGCAAGGACTTCCTCGGGGGCTTCATCGTCGTCGAGGCCGAGAACCTCGACGGCGCCCTCGCCGTGGCCGCCGAACTGCAGGAGCTGCAGGGCGCGGGGGCGATCGAGGTCCGGCCGGTTCGCGAGGAGCCTCTCGCCGGTGCTTGAGCAGGTATTCCGCGACGAGTGGGGCCGCGTCCTGGCATCGCTCGTCGGCTTCCTCGGGGACATCGAGCTCGCCGAAGACGCCGCGCAGGAAGCGTTTGCCATTGCCGCCGAGCGCTGGCCGCGCGCCGGCGTACCCGCAAATCCGACGGCCTGGCTGATCGCCACCGCTCGCAACCGCGCGGTCGACCAGATCCGCCGCGAGCGGACCCTGGCGATCAAGACCGAACAGCTCGAGCGCCAACTGCGCGATCAACCGGAGGAGCCAATGGACGAAACTGCGATCTTCCCTGACGAGCGGCTCGAGCTGATCTTCACCTGCTGCCACCCCGCGCTCGCGCTCGACGCGCAGGTCGGTCTCACGCTACGCACGCTCGGCGGCCTGTCGACCGAAGAGATCGCCCGCGCCTTCCTCGTCCCGTTCGAGACGATGAGCAAGCGCCTGACGCGCGCCAAGCACAAGATCCGCGACGCCGGCGTACCGTTCGCCGTCCCGCCCGACCACCTGTTGCCCGAGCGGCTCGACGCCGTGCTCGCGGTGGTCTATCTGATCTTCAACGAAGGCTGGGGCGGCGGCCGCGTCGACCTGTCAGCGGAAGCGCTGCGTCTCGGCCGTTCCCTGGCCGAGTTGATGCCGGACGAAGCCGAAGTGCACGCGCTGCTCGCGCTCATGCTCATCAACCACGCGCGCACCGCCGCGCGTTTTCAGCGCAGCGAGCTCGTCCTGCTCGATCACCAGGACCGGTCGCTTTGGGACCAGCGTCAGATCGGCGAGGGCCGCCGCCTGCTCGAACGCGCGCTCAGCCTCCACGGCAGGGGGCCGTATCTCATCCAGGCGGCCATCGCCGATCTCCATCTCTCAGAGCCACGCGACTGGGAGGAGATCGCGCTCCTGTACGAGAGGCTCGAGCGCATCACAAGCTCGCCGGTGGTGACGATGAACCGCGCGATCGCCGTCGCCGAACTGGAGGGACCTGAGGCCGGACTCGCGCTGCTGGACCGCCTCGAGCTCGCCCAATACCGCTACTTCCATTCGACACGCGCCGACCTTCTACGTCGACTCGGCCGCACCCGCGAAGCCCGCGCGGCGTACGCGCGCGCCCTCGAGCTGACACAGCCGGGGCCGGAGCAGCGGTTCCTCGAGGGCCGCCTCGCCGATATCGGCACCGAACCAGGGAGCGGACCAGGGGGTTGACGGGTGCGACCGGCAGCGTGAGACGCCAGGCTTCATCCTCGCCCACGCCGTCGAGTTCGTCCCGCCTCACCCGTCGAGCCAATGACCGTTTTCGAACACGTGCACCTTCCGTCCCTGAGCGGAGCGGCCGACTGGATCAACTCCAAGCCGCTCGAGCCTGAGGATCTCCGCGGGCACGTCGTCCTGGTCAACTTCTGGACCTTCACGTGCATCAACTGGTTGCGCCAGGAGCCATATGTCCGTGCCTGGTCGCAGGCCTACCGGGACGACGGGCTGATCGTCATCGGAGCCCACACGCCGGAGTTCTCGTTCGAACACGACATCGAGCGCATCCGGCAGGCGACCACCGAGCGCGGGATCGACTACCCGGTCGCGGTCGACAGCGACTATGCGATCTGGAGGGCGTTCGATAACGAATACTGGCCCGCGCTGTACTTCGCCGACGCCGAGGGAGTCATCCGAGACCGTCACTTCGGGGAAGGACGCTACGAGCGTTCCGAGCGCGAGATGCAGCGGCTGCTTGGCCTCACGCGCGAGCTCGTCTCCGTGAAGGGGATCGGCGTGGAGGCGGAGGCGGACTGGGACCACTTACGCACGCCCGAGACGTATCTCGGGTACGGGCGCGGCGAGAACCTTGCCTCGCCCGGCGGCGCAGCGTTCGATCAGCCCCGTGCTTACGAGCCGCCCGAGCACCTGAACTTGAACCACTGGGCCCTCGCCGGCGAATGGACGATAGGCCGGGAGCAGGTCACGCTCGATCAATCCGGCGGCAGCATCGCCTACCGCTTCCACGCGCGCGACGCCCATCTCGTGCTGTCCGCCGCGGAGCCGGCGCCTATTCCCTTCCGCGTCAAGCTCGACGGCGAGTCGCCGGGCCTTTCGCACGGCGTCGACGTCGACGGGGACGGCAACGGCGTGCTGCGGGACGGGCGCCTGTACCAATTAGTGCGCCAGACCGGCGCGATCCGCGACCGGACGCTCGAGATCACGTTCTCCGAGGCCGGCGCCGAGGCATACGTATTCACGTTCGGATAGGCAAGAACCGTCGAGAACGGAGGAGATCCACATGTCGGCCACCACCGAGCAGTCGGGCGCCACTGCGATTCGCCCATTCCACGTCGAGTTCCCGGACGAGGCCCTGCAGGATCTGCGCCGCCGGATCGCTGCTGTTCGGCTGCCCTCCAAAGAGCTCGTGGACGATCGCTCACAGGGCGTGCAGCTCGCCACGATCGAGGCGCTCGCGCACTACTGGCTGAACGATCACGACTGGCACAGGTGCCAGGCGAGGCTAAACGCCCTGCCGCAGTTCAAGACCGACATCGACGGAGTGGACGTTCACTTCATACAGGTGAAGTCGCCGCACGAGGACGCGCTGCCGCTGATCATGACCCACGGCTGGCCCGGCTCGGTGATCGAGCTGCTCGAGACCGTCGGCCCGCTCACGGACCCGACCGCGCACGGCGGACGCGCGGAGGACGCCTTCCATCTGGTGTTGCCGTCAGTCCCCGGATACGGCTTCTCCGCGGAGCCGACAAAGCTCGGATGGTATGCCGGCCGCGTCGCGGAGGCATGGGGGAAGCTGATGCCCCGTCTCGGCTACACCCGGTACGTCGCCCAGGGCGGTGACGTCGGCGCCGCGGTGACTGACGCGATGGGCCGGCAGGCACCGCAGGGGCTGATCGGCATACACACGAACCTGTTCGTGCCGGGACTGGCAGGCGGATCCTTCCCGACGGAAACCGAGGAGGGGCGCGCGGCCGCCGCGCAAGGGGCCGCGTTCAGGGCCACCGGCTTCGGATACTTCCTCGAGCAGACCACACGGCCGCAGACGATCGGCTACGCCCTACTGGATTCACCGGTTGCGCTGGCGGCCTGGATGCTCGACCACGACACCGACAGCTACTACAAGATCTCCAGCGCCTTCGTCGACGACAAGCCGTCGGGCAACCTCACCCGCGACCACATCCTCGACAACATCACGACCTACTGGTTGACCGGCACGGGGGCATCGGCGGCCCGTTCGTACTGGGAGAGCGGACAAGCCGTCGCCCGCGCGGCCGGCCAGGCTCCCCCCGCGGTCTCGGTCCCGGTCGGATTCACCACGTTCCCCGGCGAGATCGTCGCGACCCCTCGCAGCTGGGTCGAGAAGGCGTACCCGACTCTCATCTACTACAACAAGGTCGACCGGGGCGGCCACTTCGCCGCCTGGGAAGAGCCCGAGCTGTTCTCGACCGAGATCCGCGCCGCGTTCCGATCACTCCGCTAGAGGGCCCCTGAACCATCGAGTCGCCCCAACGTCGCGGTCGGCGCCCCATCGACCGGCCTCCGGGAGGGGCGCGCCACCCGGGCACGCCCCCTCACGGAGATTGCGTCTGTCCCAGCGGTGTGCGCGAGCGACCAGCGCGCGCATCGAGTGGTCGCCACGGACCAGCGAGGCGAAGCCGCCGAAGACCTGCGAGAGGTTCGGCGAGCCCCACCCGGTGGCGAGATCCCAACCGGGCGTGGCGCTGTAGCCCGGGATTCCTTCGATCGAGTTGTTGCCAACCGTCACGTCGTGGAATTCATGACCGCTGTAACCGAGCGCGTACGCGTACGGGCGGAGCAGCCCTAGTCCGTGCCCAGCGAGCTGGTCGAGGTCGGCCACGACCCCGGCCCACGACGGGGAGCCCTCGCTCGTGCCGCCGATGTTGTGATAACCGACCCTGATGCCCGGGACCGAGATGTAAATCTCGATCGAGGTGCCCGGGTCGGCATTCCAGGACACGTCCGGAATGCCGCGATTACCGCCCAACTCCTGCTGCACCGAGCGCGGCAGGAACGCCTGGTAGAACGGCTCGCGGAACTGCTGGCTGATGCCGCCGCCGGTGGCGGCGTTGCCCTGGTTCCACACGGTCTCCGACTGGTAGTCGCCGCCGGTGTCGGCGAACAGGCTGGTTCCGCCGATCGCGGCGACCAGCGGTGAGGCCGCCGGGAAGTTGACCGTCGGGAACGGGTAGTTCGTCGACACGTCGTTCTCCAGGTTGGCGGTGCCGGCGTCGCCGGTGGAAGCGATCGCGGTCACGCCCATCGCCGCGGCGCGAGCATAGCTCCGGTTGAACTCGCTGATGACCTGTTCCCCGGCCGGATTGAACAATCCGTTCTCGGTCGCGCCCCAGCTCTTGGAGATGACGTTGCCTAGGTGATGATCGAGCGCGTAGTTGATGAGATAGTCGAACTGCGGCATGCCCACGGTGCCCTCGGTCTCGTCGACGGGGCTCGTGAGCAGCACGATGTTCGCCTTCGGCGCTATCGCGTGCGACCACTCGACATCGAGCGTCGACTCCTCGGCCCAGCCCGGCTGATCCGGATAGGTCGCCGGGTCGTACGGCACCGTCCCCAGCGGCGACAGGACCTACTTCGGCCGTCGGGTAACGCCCAGATCCCGCGGCCAGGGCGGCCGCATCCTTCCACATCGGCCAGTGCGTGGCAACACGAGAAGGGCGGATCAGGGCACGAGCGCCCAGTAGCCCCACAGCGCGCTGAACAGCACGAGCAGCCCGGCCGACGCCACGAGCGTGATCCGGGCCGCCGTGCGGCGCTCGGCCAGACAGGCGCCCCCACCCATGAACAGCGGGAAGATCGGCAGCAGGTATCGGGGCAGGCCGATCATCGGCTCCGTCTTGGTTGGGAAGCTCGTGATCTGCGCGAGCTGCACGATCGCGAAGATCGAATAGACACGCGGGATCCGGCGCCACGCGAGCGCGAGCGCCGCAACCGCGACGGCGGCGAACACGACGTCGATCAAGTCGCGGGCCTGCCAGCTGATCGGGTCACCCGGTCCGATCGGCGTGCCCGTGTGGGCGAGCATGGCCCGGAGATCACCGGGCACCTCGGCGAGACCCTTGAAGACCGCGGCGAACGGAGGGTCGAAGCTGTGACCCCAGTCCACACCGGCGGCGTGGAACGGCGCCAGCGGAGCTCCGTGCGCGAACAGGAGGTAGCCGAGGTACATGGCCAGTCCGGTCGGCACGAGCGCGAGCCAGGCGACATCGCGGTGGATCGGAAACCGCGGTCGCCACCATGCGCCCGCCGGCTGATAGAGCGGCGCGCGGCCGCGCGGACCGTAGAAGTAAAGGAGCGCCAGTGGCACGATCAACACGATTCCGTTCGAACGCGTTGCGGAGGCGAGGCCGCCGCACAGTCCTGCCAGGGCCCATCGGTCTCGGCGTGCGGCATAGATCGCGGCGATCGACAGCAGCAGGAACAGCGAGGTCGGATACACCGCGGACAGGAACAGCGATGCCGGAAAGACCGACACCAGTAGCACCGTCATCCGCGCCGTCGGCCTGTCCAGGTCGAGCAGCACGAGGCGATACAGGAGCGTCAGCGCCGCGACCGTGCAGCCGAGCGAGATCGCGACTCCGACGAGGACGGGATTGTCGAACAGCCAGTCCCCGACACCGATGAGCAGCGGATAGAGCGGGAAGAAGTTCGTGGACGCGGGGTTGAAGTAACCGTGGGCCGCGATCAGCAGATACCAGACGCTGTCCCAGCGCGCCGCCGGCGCGAGGAACGCGTTCAGGACGCCGGAATGCATCGCGGGCGTGACCCCCGAGGGATCGAGCACGTGCCACGCGACCGTGTTCTCGCCGAAGATCGCGACCGTCGCCATCGCCGCGGCCCACACGAGCAGCCTCGTACCGAGCGTCGCGCCGAGGGCCAGGCGGGCGCCCTCGAGCGTGCCTCTCCTCTCCTCATCGGTGTGCGAGACCCCCGAAACCGGCTGAACCAAGGCGGCCGGATCCAACATCTGGAGGGCCTCGCCGGGCTCCATCATGCTTGCGCACATCGGCACCCGCCGGCCCTAGCTCAAGGACGCTTACGTTAAGAAGCGCTCCGTGCCGCTCGGAGAGTCCGTGCCGGTGCGAGGGTCCCGCACCCTCCGATACCTCCCGGGGGCTCTAATAGACCCGAATCTGGCTCGGTCCGGGACCGTCCGGGCGCAGACCGCGGGCCACGTCCTCGCGCAGGTCGTACCCGAGACCCGCTGCTCGGGCGGGACTGCGATCGGGAACGTCTCGACGCCGGTCACTTTCATGCGTCACCGTCTGCTTGCCCGCCGCTGCACCGGCAACGTCGTCGGGCCCACGTACTCGTCGAGCCAGGCGGTCACCGGCGCCGCCGCGCGCCACGTCTTGGTAACGAACCTCAGCCCATCGGCGCGTCCGATCCCGGCGCCGAACCCAACCATCGAGCCGAGCGTGAGGCGCTTGCGGCGCAGGAGCAAGATCCGGGGGTGGTCCTTGGGGTAGCCGCGCGGGGTGGTCGCCAGGCTTTCGCCCCACAGCTCTAGGCCGGCCCTCTCGGCCTTCACGGTCAGCTTGCTCAGCTCCGCTCCGTGCTCGTCGCCGGCGACGGCCTCGCGATAGCGGTCGAGCTGATCGCGCGCCATCGCGTGGTAGCCGCTGCCGGCGACAAGGCCGCGCGCGGAGATCGACGCGTACAGTCCGTGTGCGGCCACGCCCGCCCCGTGCAGGACACCGTAGGTGTTGGTCTTGTACGGCGACTTGTCGGGCGAGAAGCGGATGTCGCGGTTCTGGCGGAACATCTTCACCTCCCCGCCGAACTTCTCGCCGAGCTCGCTCAACAGCGCCGCCATCTGGTCCCGGATCGACTCCTCGTAGAAGTCCCGGCTGGCGGCGAAGTAGTCCTTGCTGTTGTTTGCCTCGAGCCCCACGAACCACATCTGCACGTCGGGACCGAAGCCTTCGAACCTGCTCACGGCGCGATCCTCTCACGCCTCGCGGAGCGACTGCAGGCGAAGACGGATCGGCTCAGCCCCGCGGGTGACCTCGAGCGCGACCGACCGGCGCCGCCCGCGGGACCGCAGGAGGGCCAGGTGGAGGTCGTGGGAGCTTCGCAATGGGCGCCGGTCGGCGGACGTGAGCAGGTCACCGGGGCGGATGCCGCTGGCGGCGGCCAGGCCCGCGGGATCGACGTGGCGCACCAGCAGGCCGGCTAGGGGCGGGAGGCCCACCGCCCTGCGCCTCTCGAGCGCGACAGGCGCGCCGTCGACGACCAGCCCGAGCCCGGGCGCGAGGCTGAGGTCCGGCTCGACGTCCTCAAGCGTGTAGAGCAGCTTGCCGAGCAGGTCCCCCAGCTGATCGCGCTCCAGTTCAGTCAGCCCCGCAAGCAGCTCGCGCGCGTTGGCAAGGTGTTCGGGCGCGCACGCCTCGAACAGCTCGCGACCGCTTGCGGTCAGCAATATCAGGGTGCCCCGGCCGTCGTCGGGATCGGGCCGGCGCTCGACGAGCCCTCGCCGCACCAACCGGTCGACCCGGAGGCTGATCGTCGCCGCGGACAGCCCGAGCTCCGCCCCGAGGCGTCGCTGCGGCACGCTCTCGGCAGCCAGACGGACGAGCGTGGCGAGCACCGCGAAGTCCGCGCTGTGCAGCTCGAAGCGGGCGAACACGGCCTCGAGCCTCGGCGCCAGCTGCGCCTGCAAGCGGGCGAGCCGCGCGAGCACCGCGATCGGTTCGACAGGGAGCTCCGGTCTCGCGGCTCGCCAGCCGGCGACCACCCGCGCGATGGAGTCCTCGATGAGGGCCTCCTCACGCTCAGAGCGGACCTGGAAGGAATCGGACCGACCTGGCGTCATCGCCCGAGGATAGACCCAAACTCGGATGTGTTAGTTTGGGGACAAACTAAATCATGGAACGACCGAGAGGAGAATCCATGAGCGAGGTGGAGCAGGCTCAAGCCGTCGCCGACCACCACATGCGCGTCGATCTGGTGTCGTCGAGGCCGAAGCAGGTCCTGATCGTGGTCGCCAACCCGTCGACGTCGACGACGTTGGGCTGGCCCGTCGGCTTCTGGGGAGCGGAGCTGACGCATCCGTACTACGAGCTCACCGAGCGCGGCGTCGAGGTCACGATCGCCAGCCCCGCCGGCGGCAAGGTCGAGTTGGACTCCCTGAGCGACCCGCGCGATCCGTCGAGGTGGTCGGCCGAGGACCTGATCACGATGGGCTTCGTCAACACCCCGGAGCTGATGGAGCTGCTCGAGCACACGCCAAAGCTGGCCGACCTCGATCCCGACGATTTCGACGCGATCATGGTTGCCGGCGGGCAGTCCCCGATGTTCACCTTCCGCGGCGACGAGGATCTGAAGGACGCGATTCGGCGCTTCTACGAGTCGGAGAAGCCGACCGCCGTCTACTGCCACGGCACCGCCGCGCTCGTCGACCTCACGCTGTCCGACGGGTCCTATCTCGTCGAAGGCAAGACGGTGACCGGTTTCGCCAACGCCGAGGAGGAGTTCAGCGACACGTACGTCGGCCAGAAGGTGATGCCCTGGCGTGTCGAGGACGTGCTCAGGGAGCGCGGAGCCAATTACGTACAGGGCGGCCTGTTCAAGGCCTGTGCCGTGCGCGACGGTCGGCTCATCACGGGTCAGCAGCAGTATTCCGGTCGGAAGGTCGCGCATATGGTCATCGAGGCGCTGGGGGTGTGACCATGAAGATCGGAGTCATCGGCGCCGGCCACATCGGCGGCAACTGCGCCCGTCAGGCCGTGAAGGCCGGACACGAGGTCATGCTGTCGTTCGCCCGTGACCAATCCAAGCTCGACGAGCTCGCGTCCGAGCTCGGCGACCGCGCCTCGGTCGGCACGGCCGCCGACGCGGTCGCGTTCGGCGAGCTCGTGATTCTGTCGGTGCCGTGGGGCGCCGTCCCCGAGGCGCTCGCCCGGGCCGGCGACCTGAGTGGCAAGGTGGTGATCGACACCACCAACCAGTTCGGCTCGGGCCCGATGCCCGCCGCCGGGCAGACCGCCGCGTCGTTCAATGCCGGACGAATGCCCGGAGCCCGCTACGTCAAGTCGTTCAACACGCTCACGTCCCGCTTCCAGGAGCAGGCAGCCACGCGTGACGACGGCGATCGAGTCGTTCAGTGGATCTGCGGTGACGACCGCGACGCCAAGGACCTCGTCGTCCGCCTGATCGAGGGCATGGGTTATCTACCGGTCGACCTCGGCGGCACGGCTACCTGCGCGGTGATGGAGGCGCCCCGCCGTCACGGAGCGGTGTACGGCGAGGAGTACCGCGCCGCGGATGCGCAGGCGGTGGTCGACGCCGTCCGAGACGGAAGCCCGATCCCGCCGACGCCGCGCTACGGCCGGGCGACGCCTCCGCGTGCGATCCGCTCAACGCGCCGGCCCGGCCGAAGCGACCAGGCCGGTGCCGGCGGAGCGGCTTGAGGCCCGCAGACGAGCGGGTCGGAGACGGTCAGGAGTTGACGTCGTTCAGCGTCCCGCACTCCGGGCACTCGATGAACACACCAAAGAGTTGCCCGTCGCTGACGCCTTCCGCCAGCACGACGGCGCAGCCGCCGCACAGCAGGCGATCGGGTCCGTCACCACTGAAGGCCATCTTTCCCTTCGGTGGGGCGTGGATGATCGCGCTTGATCGGGGGACCTCGTTGACGACGGTCAGTGTTTGATCGGCCATGCGCGAAACCTATCCGCCCGCGAGCGCGGGGGCAAGAGGTTCGCGAGCGCCGGGCAAGAGGCCCGCGAGCGCCGGGGCGAGAGTCCGCGGGCGCCGGGGCAACCCAAGCGTCCAGGACAACACCGCGCAGCTCAAGCCTCGCCCCCGTTTGCCGACCTAGGAAACAACCGTCTCTCAGCCTTGCCATGCCAGACGCATTCGTCGCCCGCCAGCCAATCTTCAACCCAAAGCTCGAAGTTGTCGGCTACGAGTTGCTGTTCCGCGGCGAGGGCTACGTCACCGATATGGCGACGATCGCCAACCCGGAGAGCGCAACGGCCACCGTCGTCTTGAACGCCCTGACCGAGCTCGACCTCGAGCGCCTCGTCGGGACCAGGACGGCCTGGGTCAACATCTCACGCGAGTTCGTCACCGGCGGCCTGGCGCACGCCCTCCCCTCGGGTCTCGTCGGGCTCGAGATCCCCGAGACCGAGCAGTTCGACGAGGACATGGTGGGAGCGCTCCGCGACCTCAAGCACGAGGGTTACAAGCTCGCGCTCGATGATTTCCGCTTCCGACCGGGCTCCGAGTCGCTGCTCGGTCTTTTCGACGTCGTGAAGCTGAACATCAACGAACTCGGCCGCGACCGGTTGAGCGATCTGGTCAAGCGCCTGAAGCCCTACGAGGGCAAGCTTGTGGCCGAGAAGCTCTCGACCCAGGCCGACCACGAGTTCTGCGTCGAGGCCGGCTGCGACCTGTTCCAGGGCTATTTCTTCTGCCGGCCGGCGGTCGCCTGCACCCGCGGGATCGCCGCCAACCGCCTCGCGCTCCTCCAGGTGGCCGCCCAGCTCAACGACCCCGACGTTCAGCTCGACCAGATCGAGCAGGTGATTGCCCACGACGTCGCGCTCAGCTTCCGCCTGCTTCGCTACGTCAACTCCGCGTTCTTCGGACTGCGCGGCGACGTCAGGTCGATCGGCCAAGCGCTGGCGCTCCTCGGCCTCGACAACCTCAAGCGCTGGGCGACGCTGAGCGTGCTCGCCAGCATTGACGACAAGCCGACCGAGCTAACGGTGACGGCGCTGATCCGCGCACGCTTCTGCGAGCTCGCGGGCGAGCCGTTGGGGATCGCCAGCCCGTCCGAGCTGTTCACGCTCGGGCTGTTCTCGGTGCTCGACGCGATGATGGACGCCCCGATGATCGACGTGATCGGCTCCCTTCCACTCGCCGCCGAGATGCGCGAGGCGCTCGTCTCGCGCAAGGGCAAGCGAGGCATCTTGCTCGACTGCGTCACCGCACTCGAGACCGGAGAGATCAGCGACATGCCGTCGATCGTGGCCAACGCCGGCGAGCTGTACCTCGAATCGATGATGTGGGCAAGTGCCGCCTCCGAGTCGCTGTTCAGCGCGGCCGCCGCGCCGAGTCGGCCCAAGAGCACGCCCCCACCTGTGTCGACCCCGGCTCCAGTCCCGGCCCCAGAGCCCGTCGCCCAGCCGCCTGTAGAGCACGCCGCGACCTCATCGGGGGAGCCGGGCCCGTTCGGCCGGATCCGCGACACCGTCCTCGGGTGGTTCGGTCGGCGCCGGGTCACTCACGAGTCGGCCTGATCGCGCGGGAACGCGTCGCGCAGCGCCCGCTCGGTCGACCAGAAGGCGAGCTCATCCCACGGCAGCTCGTCGAGATCGAACGCGCGCACCTCGATCGCCTCGGGACTCGTTTGCGGGGGATCGATCGCCCGCGCGCGATAGACGATCAACACGACGCGCTCCTCCGGACGGGAGTAGACGCCGACTAACCGTTCTACCTCGATCACCATGCCCAGCTCCTCGGCGGTCTCGCGGAGCGCCGCCTCCTCCACCGACTCCCCGAGTTCGACGAACCCGCCCGGGAACGTCCATAGTCCTCGCCGCGGGTCGAACCCGCGACGCAGGAGCACAACGCGGCCCTGGTCGTCGACCGGAATCGCGCCCGCCACCGGCTTAGGGTTGTAGTACGCCTCGTAGCCGCAGTGCGCGCAGACGATCCGCTGCGGGAACTCCACCTCCGCCGTCCGTCCGCATCTCGGGCAGAAGCGCGCCTCGGCCAGCGCGGGGTTCAGCGACGCATCCATGCGTGCGATGCTACGGCGGTTGTGTTGGTGAGGTTCGGTGACCGTGAGATCCCTCACGACGAGCTGACGGCACAGGCCGCCCTGATCGCCGGCGCGCTAAGTGCTTCCGGCGTCGAGCACGGCGACCGAGTCGCGTTCGTGCTGCGGAACGAGCCCATGTTCCTCGCGCTCAGCGCCGCCTGCTCGCACATGGGAGCGGTCGCCGTACCCGTCAACTGGCATTCGCGCGGCCGCGAGCTCGAGCACGTCCTGTCGCACTCGGACGCCCGCTCGGTGTTCGTCCATTCCGACCTGATCGCCGCGGTGGAAGAGGCTCTGCCCGAAGGCATCGACCTGATCGAGGTGCCAGTGCCGGCCGAGGTGGCCGCGCACTACGGTCCCGCGCCTACCACCGGCCGTCACCGTCTGCTCAGCGACCTCATCCGCGACGCGACACCCGCGGAGCCGGCCGAGAGCGCGCGGATGAGCTTGATCTACACGTCGGGGACCACTGGGTTGGCCAAGGGCGTACTGCGCGAGGCTATGACCTCCGAGCAGTCGCAGCAGGTGGCCGCGACGACGCTGGCGGCGATGGGACTGCGGCCGGCATGCGGACGCTCGTCACCGCGCCGATGTATCACGCCGCCCCGAATGCGCAGGCCGTGTTCGCGCTGGCGCTCGGCATCGAGCTGACGATCATGCCCCGGTTCGAGCCCGAGAAGTTCCTGGAGCTGATCGAAACGCAGCGGATCACGCACGCGCAGGTCGTCCCCACGATGTTCGTGCGGCTGCTCGATCTCCCCGACGACGTCCGCGCCCGTTACGATCTCACCTCGCTCGAGTGCGTCGTACACGCCGCCGCCCCGTGCCCCGTCCACGTCAAGCGGCGCATGATCGAGTGGTTCGGACCGGTCATCCTCGAGTACTACGGGGCGACGGAGATCGGAATCGTGATCGCGTGCGACAGTGACGAATGGCTCGCCCACGAGGGAACGGTCGGTCGGCCGCTCGCCGGCGCTGACATCCATGTGTTCGACCCCGCCGGCGAGTTGCTCGCGCCGGCTGAAACCGGCGAGGTGTATATCCGCCCGCCCGGTTACTGGCCCGGCTTCACCTACCTGGACCAAGAGGACCGTCGCCGCGAAATCGACCGCGACGGCTACATCACGATCGGAGACATCGGCCGGGTGGACGAGTACGGATTTCTTCACCTGTCCGACCGCGCGCGCGACATGGTCATCTCCGGCGGGGCGAATATCTATCCCGCGGAGATCGAGGCCTGTCTGCTAGAGCTCGACGGCGTCCGCGACGTCGCCGTCTTCGGCATCCCCGACGACGAGTTCGGCGAGGCGCTCGCCGCCCACATCGACGCCGAGCCGGACGCCGGACTGACCGAAGCGTCGGTGCGCGAACATGTCGGCACCCGGCTGGCCGGCTTCAAGGTTCCGAAGGTCGTGGTGTTCGACGACAACCTTCCGCGCGAGGAGACCGGCAAGATATTCAAGCGCCGTATCCGCCAGCGCTACTGGGAACACGCCGGACGCAATATCTGAAGCGGGAGCGATCATGAGCGGTGAGCGAACGGCGCGGGTTGGGGAGTTCGAGCGAGCGTTCACGGCGGCGTTGCTCGCGGGCGACCAGATCGAGGCCGAGACCATCATCCGCGAGGCGATGGACGCCAGGCTGAGCTCAGCGGAGATCGACGATGGGATCATCGCGCCCGCCCTCTGGCAGATCGGCGAGCTGTGGGAGCGCGGCGAGATCACGGTCGCCGACGAGCATCTCGCGACCGAGATCTCGATGCGCGTGCTGGCGCTCCAGCGCGAGGCCGAGCGCGTCGCGGAAACCCGGCGCGAGCGCCGCGTGATGCTGGCGACGCCCGAAGGCGAGCGGCACGTCGTCGCGCTGCGGATGGTGGGCAATCTTCTGAGCGGCGCCGGCTACTGGACGGTGATGCTCGGCCCCGATGTGCCCGCGGAGGCACTCGCGGCCAGCGTGCTTCGCCACCAGCCAGACGTCGTCTGCCTGAGCGTGACCCTGCCCACGGTCTCGGCCCAGATGATGGACTCGATCTTCCTGGTCCAGGCCGCGTGCCCCACGGCTCAGTTCGTCGTCGGCGGCCGGGGTCTGACGAGCGTCGTGCGCTCGCAGGCCGGAGTCGGAATCTGCCAGCGCGTATCCGAGGTCGTGGAGACGGTCGACGCCTCGGTCATGCGCGCCGGGCTCAACTGACCCGCGGCGCGAACCTCATGGCAGCGACGAACTGGGCGGGAAACCACACGCTATCGGGCCACCGAGCTTCACGCCCCGTCGACCCTCGATCGGGTGAGGGAGATCGTGGCGACCGCGCCGCGTATCCGGGTACTGGGCTCTCGCCACTCCTTCTCGGACATCGCGGACTCCGCCGAGCTCTTGAGCCTCGAGCGCCTCCCACCCGCCGTCGTCGTCGATCGCGATGCCATGACGGTGGCGTGTGCCGGGGCCGTTCGGTACGGCGAGCTGGCGGTCGAGCTTGATCGCGAGGGATTGGCACTCGCGAACCTGGCATCGCTCCCGCACATCGCCGTCGCGGGCGCCGTGTCGACGGCCACCCACGGCTCGGGTGACGGGAACGGCAACCTCGCGACCGCCGTCGCCGCGCTCGAGATCGTCACCTCGGACGGAAGCATCGTGACCGCGGCCCGTGGAGATCCCGACTTCGCCGGGCTCGTCGTCGGACTCGGCGCCACCGGAGCGGTTACCCGGATCACGCTCGACGTCGAGCCCGCCTACCAGGTCCGCCAGCGGGTGTTCGAGGGGCTCCGATGGGTTGATCTGTTCGACCATTTCGACGCGATCAGCTCATCCGGCTACAGCGTCAGCGTGTTCACCCGGTGGGGCGACGTCGTCGATCAGGTGTGGGTCAAGGAGCGCGTCGCCGAGGGGTCCGACGCGTCCACGCGCCCGGACTCTGGCACCGGCGACGAGGGGCTCTTCACCGCCGTCGCCGCGACCGAGAACCGGCACCCGATCCTCGGGATCGATCCCGTCAACTGCACTCCTCAGCTCGGCGTCGCCGGCTCCCCCGCCGAGCGCCTGCCTCACTTTCGGATGGGCTTCACGCCGAGCAGCGGGGCCGAGCTCCAGTCCGAGTACCTCGTTCCGCGGCGGTCACGGCACGGCCCCGATCGAGGCCGTCCGACGCCTCTCCGCGACGATCCAACCACTCATTCAGGTGAGCGAGATCCGCACGGTCGCGGCCGACGCGCTGTGGATGAGCCCTCAGTACGGGCAGGACACGATCGCGATCCACTTCACCTGGAATCCCCAGCTCGCGGCGGTGGAGCGCGCGCTCGCGGAGGTCGAGCGGGCGCTGGCCCCGTTCGAGGCCCGTCCCCACTGGGGCAAGCTGTTCCTGGCCGAGGCACGCGCGATCGGCCCTTTGTACGAGAGGCTCGCACGACTTCAGCGCGCTGCTCGACCGGCTCGACTCGCGCGGCGCATTCCGCAACGACTGGTTGAGTACCCGGGTGCTCGGCGTCGGCGAATAGCCAGATTCAGCGTTCGCGCTCGACGTTCCGGCCCAGATTCTCGTGATATCCCACCTCCCGGACGACGAACGCCTTTACGGGCGGCCGGGCATGCGGAGGCTTCCCGACCCCCAGTAGAACGGACCGCTCGTGCTCCTGATTGTGATGTCCCAACCGAGCCCGTGGAGCTTCGCCTCGAGCTCGTCGGGGGCGTGCGGAACCTTGAGTACGCGGTAGCGGGCGCCGTCGGCGAGGGCACGATGGATCGTGCTCGACCGCGGACCGTCGATCAGCTCCTTCTCGGTCCGATAGCCGTCGTCGACGAACAGCACGCGTCCGGTCGGCTTCAGCGCCGTCGCCACCGTCGCCCAGAACGACTCGAACCGCTCGAGCGGTACGTGGGACAGCCAGAAGCCGAAGAACACGCAGTCATACAGACGATCGGGAGTCCAGTCGAAGATGTCGGCCTGCACGAACCGAACCCGCTCATCGGCGATCTTCGACCGCACGACCGCGAGCATCTCCGGCGCGGCATCAACTGCGGTCAAACTCGCCGCTCCGGGGAGCAGCGACTCGGTCCAGGTTCCCGGCCCGCATGCCAGCTCGAGCACGTCGCCGGTGATGCCGAACTCCTCGATCGCGGCCGCAAACTCCGCGGCGGCGGCCTTCAGCGTCGTCTCGCCAACCGTGGGAATCGCGGTCTCGCCATACGTCGGCGCCACGGCGCGGTAGTAGGCGAGCTGCTCAGCCAGCAGCGGCTCGAGCCCGTCGCTGGATGCCGACCAGGACGCCCTGATCTGCGGCATCGTAGCGGCGAGCGCCGGCCCATTCGGGATGCCCGCTTACACTGCCGCCGTGTCCCCGGGATTCGAGAAGAGCGTCCGCGTCCAGCTCCGCTGGCGGGACATGGACATGCTCGGCCATTTGAACCAGTCCGTCTACCACGAGCTGCTCGAAGAGGGGCGCATCGCGATGATCGCCGAGCTCATCAGGCGCGTCGGCGGCAATCACACTCACGGCGGCTTCGTCCTCGCCCATGTGGACCTCAACTATCACCGTGAGGTGCGCAAGGACCACGAAGCGGTCGACCTCGTCCTCCGGCTCGCGAACGTGGGAACTTCGAGCGTGGTGCTCGAGCACGAGGTCAGGCTCCCGGACGGCGCCGTGGCCGCGTCCGGCAGCTCCGTGCTCGTCGCCTGGGATCCGGCGACCCGAGCCAAACGCCTCCTGACCGAGCACGAGCGCGCCGCCCTGACCTGACGCCCGGCTCAGCGGAGCAGCCAGAAGATCTCGGTCTCGAGCTCGCGAGGGTCCTCCCGCCAGTGGCCGTAGATCTCCCAGCACGGGCCGGCAAGCTCACGTCCGCGAGCGGCGGCGGCCTCGCGCACGGCGTGATGGGTGACGCCGAGGGTTGCATAATCGCCGCGGTGCACCGCCGTCGCGACCTCTCCACCGGGAAGGGAAGACGAGACCACCCGGCCGTGCGGCTCGAACGACTTCGACATGAGGACGCCGACCTCGACGTCGGGCCGCTGGTCCTTGTAGAGCATCACGTTCTGCCAGCGCTCGCCCTCGTTCCCGGTGGCGAGCTCGGGACGGGCGCGGACGAACCCGTAGACCTCGTCGAGCAACTGCCCCCACAGGCGCGGGAACTCCGCCCATGTCGTCGTCTGGGCGACGACCGCGGTCGGGCGCGGATCCACGGTGACGAATTCGACGGGAACGGTCATAGCTGTCGGTGGTCCATTAGATGCGAGCCGTGCCGGTCGCTGCTACCGGGAATGCTGGCAGCGATCGGGGCTGGGCATCGCTGGTGCGGGCGTCGGAATTGCGCGCAATCTGCGGGATCGTTGTCGACGGCGGGTGGCGGACTCGCATCTGATGCGATCTACTCGCGGTTGATGCAGAGCCTGTTGAGCCCGCACGGTGTGTACACCGAGGCGGACGTCGACGTTGTGCTCGCGCGCGTGTTCGGGCCTGGGGTCCGGCCGTTGCACATGGAGTCGGCGGTGTTCGAGGCGATGCTGGCGGGGTGGCGTAGCCAGGAGGCGGCGCGGTACCTGAAGGCGAAGACGATCTGCGCGAACGACGTCGGCGTGCGGCGCTTTCAGGAGCACGTCGGCTGCTGGCCGTGGGAGTGGCGGGCGTCGCATGTGGATGAGTACTTCGAGGATCTGTTGTCGCGGCCGGAGCGGTTGGCTCGGTCGACGCTGCGGGCCTACCAGCTGCGGCTGAAGCTGTTCTCGGAGTACGTATGTGACCGGCGCTGTCCGTGGACGGCGATCTGCCAGCGGGAGTTCGGGCGCGTGCCGGGGCAGCTGTTCGGCGAGCGCAACCTGGTGGCTCATCTGGACGAGTTCGAAGGGGACCCGCGGCGGCGGCCGCTGACGGTCGATGAGCTGGAGGCGTTCTTCGCGGCGGGTGAGGCGAGCATCGAGAGTTGCCGGGCGCGGGGCCGGAAGGGGGTGTTGCAGGCGTGGCGGGATGATGCGATGTTCAAGGTCAAGTTCGCGTGGGGGCTGCGGCGCGGCGAGCTGGCGATGTGACGCATCTGGCGGAGCTGGGGTGGGCGGCGAAGTTCATTCAGGACCAGGTCGGGCACAGTCACGCAGCGACGACGGCGATCTACATGTCGGTTGGCGATGACTTCAAGGACCGGCTGGTGCGCGCCGCGATCGATGACCAGCTGGCGCGGCTCGGCGGTGGGGGGTGATGGCGGTCGATTACGAGTGGCGGCTGCGGGTGCTGATGGCCGAGAACGGGATGTTCCGCGCGATCGATCTGATCCCGCGGCTGCGCGAGCACGGGATCCGGCTGTCGGACTCGCAGGTGTTCCGACTGGTGACCGGGCGGCCTGAGCGATTGAACCTCAGGTTGCTGATGGTGCTGTGCGAGATCCTGGGTTGCGAGCCTGGCGAGGTCGTGCGCCGCACCGAGGTCGCTCAGCCGGCCAAGGAGGAGCCGGCGAGCGGTCGCGAGATCCGCAGGGACCTCAAGCCCAAGCAGGCCCGGCTCAAGCGCCCGGCGCGCTGATCTCGCCGCGGTGGGGCGACAGGCCGGCAAGCGATTGTGCGGGGTGTGCGGGAACGTCCGGCGGATCCAGATCCGCGCTCGTGACGGGCGGCCTGTGTCGTCCGCGCATAACCGCGATGCGGCTGCGGGAGATATACGGGGCCGTCGTCTACCCGATCGGCGGCTTGGTCGCGCGAACGATCGCCGCCGCGGCGTGCTCGTGAACACGGTGCGTCTCGCGGATCTCGACGTCGACGAGACCGGCGGCGGCGAGCGCCTGGCGGAACCCACGCTCCGTGAGCGCGCCGGCGATGCACCCCGTCCACGCGGCCATGTCCGCCCGGGTCGCGTCGTCCATGTCGGGGTCGGCGATCACGTCAGAGACGGCGAACCGGCCGCCCGGGCGCAGCACTCGCGCTGCCTCGCGCAGCACTTTGGGCTTATCGCCGGAGAGGTTGATCACGCAGTTGGAGATGACCACGTCGACGCTTGCATCGTTGAGCGGGAGCTCCTCGAGGTACCCCTTGCGGAACTCGACGTTCTCGACTCCGGCCTCGGCGGCGTTGCGCCTTGCGAGCTCGAGCATCTCGTCGGTCATGTCGATCCCGATCGCGCGGCCGGTCGAACCAACGCGGCGGGCGGAGATCAGCACGTCAGCCCCGGCGCCGGAGCCGAGGTCGAGCACGACCTCGCCCTCGTGCAGGTCAGCGACCGCGGTCGGAACCCCGCACCCGAGCGACGCGCCCACCGCACCCTCGGGCACCTCATCGGTCTCGGCATACAACGCCGAACCGAACACGCCCGTGGTATCGGCCGGGCTGCAGCATCCGGCGGCTACTGCGGCCGAGGCGGCCTGCGCGACGGCGGCGTACTTCTCTCGCACGGTCTCGCGGGCCTGCTCCGCGGTCGCTGTCGCACCGGGGACTGTGGAGGCGCCAGCGGAGCAGCCGCAGCCGCTGCTGTGACGATCGCCGCAACAGTCAGTCTTGTCCTCGGGTCCGCAGCAGGCGGCCTGCGCCGCGGGGGCGCAGCAGGCGTTCTCTAGCTCAGCCATCCGGACAGCTCCTTCAGCGCGTCGGGGATCACGAAGTAATAGGCCCACAAGCCCTGGCGCTCAGACCCGACGATCCCGGCATCGCGGAGCACCTTCAGATGGTGGGAGACCGTCGGCTGGGAAAGATCGAACAACGGCACCAGCTCGCACACGCAGACCTTGCCGGCGTGCTTGCGCAACACATCGACCAGCTGCAGGCGGACGGGATCGCCCAGCGCCTTGGCGACCTGCGCCATCCGGACGGCCTGGACGCGCTCGACGTCGGGATACACGACCGGCTCGCAGCACGGCTCCCCGGGCAGCCGCTTGGTCTTCGGCGTGAGCTCCATATCGATAGCCATCTATCTGCTTATATCGATTGAACTGATGCTTGTCAATCTATAGACTGGGGGTGTCGTCCTGGAGGTCACCGTGCCCAACGAACTCACTCCGCAGTTGCGCCATTGCCTGGAGACGACGGCCGCGCAGCTCGCAGACGAGTTCCGGGGCGTGTTCTCGCGCGAGACGGTGACCCGGTACGTGGAGGCCTCATACGGGCAGATCGGCAACCGGCCGACGGTCGGGCCGAACTTTCTGCCGGTGATCATCGAGCGGTTCGCCCGCGAGCAGTTGTGGGCGGTCGCGCAGGCGGACGGCAGGATCGACAAGCCGCTGCCGGAGGTGCTGTTCGTGTGCGAGCACAACGCCGGGCGCAGCCAGATCGCCGCGTGCTTCGCGCATCACCTCTCGAACGGCTGGGTCGCGGTCCGCTCGGCCGGGTCGCATCCCGACGAGCAGATCGACCCGATCGTGGTTCAGGCGATGGCGGAGATCGGGCTCGACGTCAGCGCCGAGTTCCCCAAGCCGCTCACCGACGCGGTGGTCCGCGCCGCCGATGTGGTGGTCACGTTGGGGTGCGGCGATGCATGCGCGGTGTATCCCGGCAAGCGCTACCAGGACTGGCCCGTCGCCGATCCCGCCGGCGAGCCGCTCGAGGTCGTCAGACGGATTCGCTACGACATCTATCACCACGTGTGGGAGCTGATCGAGACGCTCGTCCCAGCCGTTAGTCTCGCCCAGCTGCCGCGACCTTCAGGGGGCACGAGTTGAATCGCATAGTCGTCATCACCGACATCCACGGCAACCTGCCCGCGCTCGAGGCGAGCCTCGACGCGATCGACGCGATTGGGGTCGACGCGGTCTACTGCGGCGGCGATCTGGTCGGCTACGGCCCGCACCCGAACGAGGTGTGCCGGCTGATCGAGGAGCGCGGGATCCCGACGATCTACGGCAACTACGACTACGCCATCGCCCGCGAGCTCGAGGACTGCGGCTGCGCGTATGTCACCCCGCACGACCGCGAGCTCGGGCAGCGGTCGGTCGCGTGGACGCTCGCGCACACCGACCAGCGATCAAAGAACTTCATGAAAGGCCTGCCGTTCGACCTGCGCTTCGAGCTCGGCAATCAAGACGTGCACCTCGTGCACGGGTCGCCGCGGAAGGTCAACGAGTACCTGTTCGAGGACAAGCCCGCCAGCCTGTATGAGCGGCTCGCCAGGGCTGAGGAAGCCCGGACGCTCGTGTTCGGCCACACCCACAAGCCCTGGATCAGGGAATATGGGGGCGTGTTGTTCGTCAACTGCGGGTCGGTCGGTAAACCGAAAGACGGGGACCCCCGCGCCGGCTTCGCGATCCTCGAGCTCAACGAGACCGGAGAAGTGCGGGCGACGATCGAGCGGGTGCCCTACGACGCCGAGGCGGTCGCCAGAGAAGTCGCCGCGGCTGGCCTCCCCGGCGAGTACGCCGACAAGCTGGTCGCCGCCGCATGAGAAGGAGAAGGACCCATGAAGTACGTGCTGTTCGTATGCACCCACAACGCCGGGCGCTCGCAGATCGCCCAAGCATTCTTCGAGCGCGATTGCCCGGGTAATTGCCGCGGGGAGTCGGCTGGCTCTGACCCGGGCCGCCAGGTGTGGCCCGAGGTGGTCGAGGTGATGCGCGAGGTCGGGATCGATCTCGCGGGCCGCAAGCCCAAGCGCCTCACCGTCGAGATGCAACTTCACGCCGACTGGGCGGTGACGATGGGCTGCGGCGACGTCTGCCCCTACGTTCCCACCAGAGTCGACGACTGGGACATCCCCGACCCCGCGGGCAGATCGCTCGACGAGGTGCGGGAGATTCGCGACCTGATCGCCGAACGCGTCAAGGATCTCGTTGAGAACCGGATCGACGAAATTCAGTCCGACCCGACGTCCCACCAATGGCGGCTTGCGAAGCTGCTCCCGCAGCTGATCACCGAGTTCGGCGACACACGACCGCCCGAGGTGATCCGCGGATGCGCGGACCGAATCCTCGATGACTACGACGACGTCCCGATCCGCAGCCACATCTTCACGCTTGCGCACAAGCGCACCCGCGAATGCTTGAGCAAGGACACGTGCGATGTCCTGGAGCACACCGGCGTGAGCGGTGAATCGAGCCCGCGATCGCCGGCGATTCGTTGAGCCGTTGGGCTTCAGGTCCCGCGCGCGATCGGTGACGAGCGACGCCGATGCGATTGGTTGCGATCGGCGGTAGCGACGCGGGGATCAGCGCCGCGCTCAGCGCCCGCGAGCTCGACCCGGGCGCGGAGGTCACGGTCGTGCTCGCCGACGCCTACCCGAACTTCTCGATCTGCGGGATCCCCTACTACGTCTCAGGCGACGTCGCCGACTGGCGCAACCTAGCCCACCGAACAGTCGCGGACCTGCAAGCGACCGGGACGACGCTGCGGCTCGACACCGTCGCCCGCGCGATCGACCCTGACCGGCACCAAGTCCTCCTCGCGGGCGCCGCTGGCGAGGAGTCGGTCGAGTACGACGCGCTGATCATCGCCACCGGCGCCTTGCCGGTCACGCCTCCGATCGCCGGCCTCGATCGACTCGGCCCCGACGACGGGGTGCACCTGCTGCACTCGATGGGCGACACGTTCGCACTGATTCGCACGCTCGAGCAGAAGCAAGTCCAGCGGGCCGTGATCGTCGGAGCCGGGTACGTCGGGCTTGAGATGGCCGAAGCGCTCGTCGCCCGCGGGCTCGCCGTGACGCAGCTCGAGCAGCTCCCTGAGGTACTGCCCACGGTCGACCCAGAATTAGGCGGACTCGTGCGCGCCGAGCTCGAACGCAACACGGTTAGCGTGTCGTGCGAGACACGCGTCGATGCAATCGCCACTGCGCCTAAGGGATCAGCCGAGCGGCTCGAGGTCAGCGCCACCGGACCCGACGGCCAACCCGTCCGCTACCCGGCCGACCTCGTACTCGTCTCAGTCGGGGTACACCCCGGCACCGAGCTCGCGGCCTCCGCAGGGGCTGAGCTCGGAATCAAGGGGGCGATTGTCGTCGATCGCCATATGCGCACCAACCTACCCGACGTGTTCGCGGCCGGCGATTGCGTCATCACTCACCACCGCCTGCTCGGCACAAGCTACCTGCCGCTCGGGACGACCGCCCACAAGCAAGGCCGCATCGCGGGCGAGAACGCACTCGGCGGCGCACGCGAGTTCGCCGGCAGCCTCGGCACTCAAGTCGTCAAAGTCTTCAACCTCATCGCCGCGCGCACCGGCCTGCGCGACCACGAAGCCGCCGCAGCCGGGTTCGACCCGCTCAGCGTCACCTCCACGGCCGACGACCACAAGGCGTACTACCCCGGCAGCCACCCGATCACGATGCGCTACACCGGCGACCGCCGCACCGGCCAGCTCCTCGGCGTCCAACTCGTCGGCCACCTCGGCAGCGAGATCGCCAAACGAATCGACATCCCCGCCACAGCCATCTTCAACGAGATGACCGTCGACGCCCTATCCGACCTGGACCTCTCCTACACGCCACCACTCGGCTCACCCTGGGACGCGCTCCAGACCGGCGCCCAAGCCTGGACCCGGTCCGCACAGCGTTCACGGCGTGACGCCGCCACGGCGCTCGATCGCTCCTAGCCTCCGCTCCTCGGCCGTCAAGGGCGCCGCTTCGCGGCTCGCTTCGCTCGGCCCTGCCGGGCACCCCTTGACTGCCGATTCGCTCCGGCTGGATGGCAACCAAGGTCCGCTGACGCGGACCTCGTGAGAACCCTCCGAGCCAAGGAGCACCGATGTATTCCGGCAGTTCGAATATCCGCACGTTGCCAGTTAGCTGTCGGTGGTCCATTAGATGCGAGCCGTGCCGGTCGCTGCTACCGGCTCTGCTGATCCCGTGAGACGAGTGCGATCTTGTCGCACGTCGCGGAGTTCGTCGGGGGGATTGCACGATGAGCGCCACCGGTACGCGAGAGGGGAGTATGGTGCGTGTTCAGGGACGTGATCAAAACGCCTGAGGCGCGTTGTTGCGTTCGACGAAGTGCAACGGGAAAGGCTCGGCCGTTCGTGCGGCCAGACAACTCCCAGAACGGCGGCACCGCGGCAAGCATCCCCGGCTTGTCGACATTGGCGAGGCGGTTGGTGGCCGCGGGCGAGAACGCGGAGTTGAGGTCCCGGCTTGACCTCGGGGGTCCGAAGTGAGCGGTCTGGGACGTCACGAGCGCGCGGTCGCTAACACGCTGGGTTTCGCGCAGGAGGCGGCGGCGAGGGGCGACTTCAAGGATGCACTTGAGTGGCTGGGGGTCGTGGAGGTCGTGGACGGTGTCCTGCCGCCAGGCTGGGACCGGACGCGCGCCGCGTGGATTCGTGGGGGAATGTGTCCGGAGCCGGGCATTGAGCTGCCGACTGCCGGCGCTCAGAGCGGCACGTCCCGAGAGGGGGCGGGGTGAGCGAAAGGGTCCTGCGTGACGGTGAGCTTGCGCTTGCGATTTCGACTGCGGTCGTTCGAGAACTCGCGAGCACCACCGGCCGCGGTCCGATGAGGGCGAAGACAACGCTCGGCGACAACGCGGTGTTCGTGGTCCTGCAGGACACCCTCACCCGCGGCGAGCAGAACCTGGTCGATGCCGGCGAGAGCGATGCCGTGCTCAGCCTGCGCAGGCTCTGGCAGAAGGTGATGCGCAGTAGCTGCAGCCGCGCGATCGAGGATCTGACGGGTCGCAAGGTCGTCGGGTTCATGAGCGATAACCACATCGACCCGGACATCGCCGTCGAGGTGTTCATCCTGGAAGCGTCCGCTCGAGACCGCCCGATCCGCCCGCCCTCCGGCTCGAACGATCCGGCTCAACCGTGAGCGTCTCAGCCAACCAGCGCGCCCTCGCGGGCTCATTGGCACGCGCCGACGTGACGGATGGTGCCATTGCCGGAGCGGCCGGTTGATGGACAAACAGACACGCAGCCTGCTCGATGTCGCTCGCAGCGTGCTCGGCGAACTCGACCTCGAGATCGTGATCGGCAGGGTGCTGGAGTCGGCCCGCGAGCTGACGGGCGCACGGTACGCGGCGCTCGGCGTGCTCGACGCGTCCCGGACAGAGCTTGAGCGATTCATCACACTGGGCATCAGCGACGACGCTCGCGCGGGGATTGGCGCGCTGCCGCATGGCCGCGGTGTGCTCGGCGAGCTGATCCTCAACCCGGTTCCGTTGCGTCTTGCCGAGGTCGGTCAGCATCCCCATTCCTACGGGTTCCCGCTCGGACATCCCCCGATGCACTCGTTCCTGGGAGTTCCGGTCTTTGTCGGCGACGTGCCGTTCGGAAGCTTGTACCTGACCGAGAAAGCCGGTGGAGCGCCCTTCACCGATGCCGACGAGGAGTCGGTCATGACGCTCGCCCGCTTCGCGGGTGTCGGGATCGATCACGCGCGACGGTACAGCAGCGCTGCCGCTCGAGGCGACGAGCTCGCGCGGACGGTCGCAGCGCTCGAGGCGACCACGGAGATCACCCGCGTCGTCGGTGGCACGACCGACCTTGAGGTGATCCTTGAGCTGGTCGCCAAACGAGGGCGAGCGCTCGTCTCTGCCCGGGCGCTGCTGATCGAGCTTGTGGACGGCGGCAAGCTGGTGGTTGCCGCGGGCGCCGGAGAGCTGCCCGCGGGTCTGATCGGAGAACGGTTCGAGTTGACCGACACGGTCGCCAGCGCCGCGCTGCGCACACGTGCGACTCAACGCCTCGAGGTCGAGCTCAACCGCATGCGATTTCACCAGCACGGTCTGGGCCGCTTCGGGGTCAGTGCCCACGCCGGGCTGGTAGTCCCACTTGTTTTTCACAATCACGGCTACGGCGTCTTGATCGCCCTGGACGGACTCCGTGAAGGGCCGCAGTTCACCACTGAGGACCAGCGGCTGTTGGAGGCGTTCGCGACCAGCGCGGCGACCGCCGTCGCGGCCGCTCATGCCGCAGCGTCTGAGCTTCACCGCCAGCGCCTCGCGGCCGCAGAAGCCGAGCGCCGACGCTGGGCCCGGGAGCTGCACGACGAAACACTTCAGAGCCTCGCCGCGATGCGGGTCAGCTTGTCACACGGCCGCCAGACCGGTGGGTTGCAGGTGCTAGAGGAAGCGGTCGGCCAGGCGATCGACGATCTCGGCGAGGGGATATCGAGCCTCCGCGCGCTGGTCACCGACCTGCGCCCCGGCGCGTTGGATGATCTGGGTCTCGGCGCTGCCGTCGAGGCGCTGTGCGAACACGCGAGCCGCCACGGCCTGGAGATCGACCAGTCCCTCGACCTGGCATACGAGCAGGGGCGCGAGCCGACGCGGCACACCGCCGAGCTTGAGACCGCGATCTACCGAATCATCCAAGAAGCGCTCACCAACGCCTCAAAGCACGGCCATGCGAAACGCGCGGTGATCGAAACCCGTGAGACCCCAACGACGGTCGAGCTGACCGTCCGCGACGACGGCCACGGATTCGACCCAACCACCAGCACCTCCGGATTCGGATTGCTGGGCATCCACGAGCGGGTGCAACTGCTCCACGGCGCGGTCCAAATCGAATCCTCCCCCGGCAACGGCACCAAGGTCACCGCGAGCTTCCCCGTGCAACGCCGCCCCGCCGAGGCCACAGCCTCACCCCCGCAGCCGTTGGCCAGCACAGGCACGTCCTGACCGTCGAGAGAACGGACGCTCGTCAAATCGGCGGAACCGAGAAAAGCGGCCTCTGCACGTTCCCAGTTCACCACAGGGACAGACCGAAGCCACCGTCGACGCGGAGCACCACGCCCGTCAGGTACGCGGCCGCCGGCGAGAGCAGGAAGCCGACGACACCGGCGAGCTCGTCGGTCTCCGCGAACCGCCCGAGCGGGATCCGCCCGAGCGCGGCCTCCTGAACCTTCTCGGGCATCGCGAGCACCTTCGGCGTAGCGACGAACCCGGGCATGATCACGTTGCACCGGATTCCCCGCCCGGCCCATTCCACCGCCAGCGTCCGGGCCATGCCGACGAGTCCCGCCTTCGACGCGCCGTAGGCGACCTGGCGCGGGATACCGGTCTCGGCTGCGACCGAGGAGATCACGATCACACGGCCGTCGCCGGACGCGGCGAGCGCCTCGAAAGCTGCCTGCGCCACAAAGAACGCGCCGTCCAGGTTGGTCTCCATGTCCTTGCGCCACTCCTCCTCGGAGAAGCGCTCGGCCCGGTGGATGGTGTCGACCATCCCGGCGTTCGCGACGACGGCATCGCATCCGCCGAGGTCGCCGATCGCCGACGCCACGCCATCGACCACGGCCGCCCGGTCGCGCACGTCGAACCCCAGGGTCGTCGCGGCGCCGGGAACGGCATCCACCCCGGACCCGGGCACGTCGCACGCCGCCACCGCGCACCCGCTGTCGGCCAGCGCGGCCACGATCGCCCTCCCGATCCCGCCGGCGGCGCCGGTGACTATCACCCGGCGTCCGCTCGGCACGGTGCTAACCGGCATCGGCTTCCTCGGCAGCGCGGACGAGTCCATAGCGCTGCCAGTGGCGGTCCGGGATGTCCGCCGGGTCCTTGTACCAGTACCACGTGCACGGGTCGCTTGCGAAGTCCTCGGGCGGGTCGCTCGGATACAGCGGATAGCCGATCCAGCGAATCGGCAGCGACTCGTTCATGAACGAGCAGTGCGTGCAGTAAAGCGGGAACCCCTCGCGCCCGTAGCTCCAGTCGTGCCCCGAGCGCGTCACCCCGAGCGCGTTCGGACCCTCGTAGCGCCCCATCCGCACGAGCCGTTGTCCGGAGCCGCACGGGTTCATCGTGAACGTGAACTTCTCGTCGTCCTCGGTGATCGTGAACGCGCCCGGGTGCGGTCCGGTGCCGCTGCACGAGTGCGCGCGCCATGTCGCGGCGAGAGCGTGGACGATCTGCTTGCGGTCGCGCGCGGCGATCGTCTGGACGTCCCGCTTCCAGCCGCGGCCCTGGCCGTCGGTCCACGCCTCCGCCACGCCATCGTCGCCGAGCCGGTCCTGGACGAACGAGATCAGGCCGCCGATCCCCTCGACCATCAGGTCGTGCAGGTAGCGCCACTCGTGCTTCATCTGCTCGCACAGGGCGCGCGCCTCAGACACGTCACCCCGGTCGAGCGCCTCGATCGCACGGTCCATCGTCGGCCGCGACATCTGCTCGAGCTCCTCGTCCGAGAACCACCGCTCCGCCATCGCTCCTCCAATCGTCGACGGCTAGAACGTATCGATGATCGGAAACGCAGTGTCCGCCTCGAGGCAGCTGCGCAGGTACAGCGCCACGCCGACGTCGCCGGTGAACAGCGTGTGGCGCCCGCGACCGAGCGCGGCTCGCTCGCGCTCGACCTGCTCGATCGCGTGCATCGCGAACCGGCGCGCACGCTCCAGCCAAATCGCGTCGCCGGTCACGGCATGAAGCTTCAAGAAGGCGAACCCGTTGCCGGCCGTGCCGTGGCACAGACCGGCTCCCTTACGCAACGGCCCGGCGCGCCACGTCAGCTCGCCGCCGCCGATCGCCAGCTCGAGCGGCATCAGGTCGCCGAGCGTGGTGACCAGCCCCGGGGCTCCGTGGCACCACTGCACCCGGATCTTCGCCGCCTGCTCGCTCGCAGGACCGTCGCGGGGCGGCCAGTTGACCAACCCGTCTTCGCGCCACGCGGTCCGGGTCAGCAGCCTCCCCACGCGCTCACGCAGAACGTCGTCGCCGGCGAACCCGCGGAGCGCGTGGACGTTGCCGGCGAAGCCGTGTACCGGACCCAGGTAGTTCTGTGGATGACCGTAGAGCTCGCCCTCCCACATCTCCGACGACTCGTCCCACCGCGCGTACAGCCGTTCCGCGCTGTCCCGCCACTCATCCTCGAGCCCGCACCCACGGGCCGCGAGGATCGTGCCCGGAGAACCCCACATGAGCTCCCATGTCGGGTGCTCGCGGTTCGCGTGTACGAGTTCTCGCAGGCGGTCGCGATCAGCGACTCCCCCGCCTACCCCGTCCGCGACGATCAGCACCCCGGTCTCCCCCATCAGCAGGCTCGCGGCGTGTGAGAAGTCATCGAAGTCGGCGGCCTCGCGGCACCGGCGGAGCGCGGTCGCGATCGCGGCCGACGCGTCCAGCGATGACCCGAGCGCGGCCAGCGCCCAGGTCATTCCGGCCCCACCCAGATACAGCGCGCTCAGGCGGCTGTCCGTTGGCACGTCGTCGAGCGGATGCCCGGGCCACCCGCCGTCGCTCTCCGCCGCCTCGGCATCGGCCACGATCGCGCCGATCGCGGCGCGGGCCACCCCCGCGTCCCATTCGCGCTCGGTCAGCGCTTCGTGCTCCTCGACGCGCCACAGCATTCAGTCATTTTCCAACGGAACCGCGAAGTCGCCGGGACCTGCGGCCGAACTCTCCGATGCTCGTCTCGTTCACGGTGCCGATTCCTGTTTGTTGGCCGGACCAGTGTGCGGCTTCCTCAAGGGTCAAAGTCAAGCTCTGTCACGTTACGTAGGCTTCGGCGCCTGGATCGCCCTGGTTGGCTTGACCCTTCGGAGCTGCGCATCGGTCTCGGCTGCATGCGCATGTCGACCGACCCTGACCGCGACGAAGCGGCGGCCCGCGCGACGATCGCGGCCGCGGTCGCCGCCGGAATCACCGTGTTCGACACCGCGCACGCCTATGGGCGCGACGGCGCCGATCTCGGCCACAACGAGCGCCTGCTCGCGTCCGCGCTCCGCGAGAACGGCGCGGTCGGCCGAGCGCGAATAGTCACCAAGGGAGGGATGACCCGGCCGCGGGGGGCGTGGATCCCGGACGGTCGTGCCAAGGCTCTGCGGCGCGACTGCGAGGCGAGCCTCGAGGCGCTTAACGGCCTGCCGATCAACCTGTTGCTGATCCATGCCGTTGACCCTCGCACGCCGTGGCGGACCTCGGTCCGTGCCCTCGGCCGGATCCTCGACGAGCGCCTGGTCGACCACATCGGTCTCTCAAACGTCAACCGCGCGCAGCTCGACGAGGCCCTCGAGCTCGTCCCGATCACCGCCGTGGAGGTCGGCCTCGGTCCGCTCGATGATCGCCCGCTCCGCGGCGGGATCGTCGAGCGCTGCGAGCAGCTGGGGATCGCGGTGATCGCCCACTCCCCGCTCGGCGGCCCGCGCCGCGCGGGCGCACTCGGCCGACGACACGAGACGCTGGTCGAGGTCGCGGACACGCTGGGCTCGACGCCGGCGGAGGTCGCGCTCGCCTGGCTGCTCGATCTGTCGCCGGTCGTGGTCCCGATACCGGGCGCGCGCCGCCCGGAGACCGCGCGGTCGGCGGTCCGCGCCGCCGAGCTGAGACTCGATCCGGAGACGCAGGGAGTTCTGCGCCGCGCGTTCGGCGGTGCGCGGCCGGAACGTCGCGAGCGGCCCGCCGCCGGCGGCGACGGCGAGGTGGTTCTCGTCATGGGCGTTCCCGGCGCCGGCAAGAGCGTAGTTGCGAGCGAGTACGCGGATCGTGGCTACGTCCGGCTGAACCGCGACGAGCGCGGCGGGACGCTCCGCGCGCTCGCCGACGCGCTCGAAGAGGAGCTCGCCACCGGCACTCGTCGCGTCGTGCTCGACAACACTTATCTGACCCGCGCCGCCCGCAGTCATGTGGTCGAAGCCGCGCACAGGCACGGGGTCGCGGTGCGATGCGTGTGGCTCGACACCTCGCTGGCATATGCCCAGGTCAACCTCGTCGAGCGCATGCTCGATCAGTTCGGCGCGCTCCCGACCCCGGACGAGCTGCGCTCGCGGGCACGCAGCCTCCCGGGCCTGCTGACCCCGACGTCGCAGATGCGGACGTTCCGCGAGCTCGAGCCACCGGCGGGCGACGAGGGATTCGCGGAGGTCGAGACGACTGCGTTTGTACGCCGGCCGCCGCCGGACGGCCGGGCGCGCAGGGGCGTGCTCGTCGCAGCGGCGGCCCTGCGCCGCGCCGGATGGGAGTACGCGCTGCAGCGTGCCGACCGGCGCGCCCCGCACCTAGTGTTCGACTGGAGCCCGGGCGGCTCCCCGGCGGCGTTGGCGCCGGATCTCGCGCGGGTCGCGACCGTCGTCGAAGGTTCCGTCGAGGCTGCGGTGTGCCCGCACCCCGGCGGCGCCCCGGCGTGCTGGTGCCGGCCGCCACTCCCGGGACTGGCGCTCGCCTTCGCCCGTGCGCACGATCTCGACCCGGCGCGCTCGGTCCTGATCGGAACCGGGCCCGCGCATCGCAATCTCGCGGCGGCGCTCGGCGCGCGTTACGTCGGACTTTGACGACGACAGTCAAGGTAGGAGGCGTCGCGCCCGATGCCCACAGGTATGACTGAGATAGCGCTCTCCGGTGTGATCGGGGCGCTGTCCTATGCGCTCGACATCGCCGAGGGACAGCCGCCCGGCCATGCCATTCGCTCGTGCCTGATCGGGATGCGGCTGGCCGCGGAGATCGACCTGTCCCCGAGCGATCGCTCGGATCTGTTCTACGCGCTCCTGCTCAAGGATGCGGGCTGCTCGGCCAACGCCAACCGCATGTCGGCGCTGTTCGAGGCAGATGATCGCGCGGCGAAGGCGACATCGAAGCTCATCGACTGGGCGAACCCGCGTGCGGCATTCGTGTGGTCGCTGCGGACGGTGGCGCCCGGAGCTGGCCTGCGCCGCCGCATCGAAGTGCTGAGGGGCATCCGCGACGAGGGCGAAGTCACCCGCAAGTTCATGGAGGCCAGGTGCGAGCGGGGTGCGGATATCGCGCGCATGCTGTTCCTTTCTGATCGGACGGCCGCGGCGATCCGCAGCCTCGACGAGCACTGGGACGGGCGCGGGATGCCCGACGGCCTTCGAGGCGAGGAGATCCCGCTGGCCGCGCGGATCCTGTGCCTCGCCCAGACGATCGAGGTCTTCCACGCCACCGGCGGGTTAAAGGCCGCGCGCGCGATGGCCAAGCGCCGGCGCGGACGATGGTTCGACCCCGCCCTGGTCGACGCGTTCCTGCGGTTCTGCGGCGACCGAGACTTCTGGGCCGCGCTCGAGGCGCCCGACGTCTCCGCCTGGGAGCCGCCCGACTTCTCGCTCGCCGGCGACGACGCTCGTCTGGACCGGATCGCCGAAGCGTTCGCGCGAGTGATCGACGCCAAGTCGCCCTTCACTGCCCGTCATTCCCAGCGCGTCGCCGAGATCGCCGACGGGATCTCCGCGGTGCTCGGGTTCGATCTCGACGAGCGCCGAACGATGCTCCGCGCCGCGCTTCTCCATGACATCGGCAAGCTCGCGATCTCAAGCCGGATTCTCGACAAGCCGGACAAGCTGACCGACGACGAGTTCCGCGCCATCCAGACCCACCCGGTGCACACGCTGCGGATACTCGAGCGCGCTCCCTGTTTCCTTCCGCTCGCCGATCTCGCCGCAAACCACCACGAGAAGCTCGACGGCAGCGGTTACCCCCGCTCCCTCGACGCCCGCCAGCTAGACCTTCCAATGCGGGTACTGGCAGTCGCCGACGTGTACGAGGCGCTGACCGCGGACCGCCCCTACCGTGGTCCTCTACCCGTCGAGGAGGCGCTCGCGGTCATCGACCGGGATGTCCCCCACAAGCTCGACGCTGATGCGCGGAGCGCGCTGGAGGTGCATGTCGGTCGATCGACCGCGAGCGCCGGCCTCGCTGCGGGCTCGCTCAGCTAGCCACGGTCGCTCGGTCGGCCGCCCAGGGGACAACCACGGCTTCGGCCTTGCCCAGTCGGACCTGGGTCACGAACTTCTCCGCGCCAGCGCTGGTGCGTGCGGCTCGGCGGCTGATCCACAGCCGGAGCGGCTTGCGGTGCTGCGCCCGGTCCAGCGAGCGCCGCACCTGGACCTCGGAAACCGGTGTCTTCGTATCGATCATGCTGCCTCCAGTTCGAATGCCACAGAATCGTCCTCGCGCATCTCCGCGACCTCGGCCGATCGGCTGCTCGGGCGGAGCCATATCAGCGCGATCAGCGCCCCGACCACAACGGCGCCGGCCCCGATCGCCCACGCCAGGTGAAAGCCGCCCGTGAGGGCCTGCACGTGGTGCTGCCCGAGACCGGCCAGCACCTTGGTCCGCTCGGCCGCGACCGTCCCCAGCGCCGCGATCCCGATCGCCGCCGAGATCTGCAGCGATGCATTGACGATCCCGGAAGCCAGACCGGCGTCAGCGAGCGGCACGTCGGCCATCGCGATCGTCGTCAGGGGCAGGAACGACATCCCAGCGCCCAGTCCGAGCAGCGCGAACGGCACGAAGATCGTCGGGAAGTAGCTCGCGTGCGCCGGCAGCTGCGCGAGCAGGACCAACGCGCCGGCGATCGCAACCAGCCCCGCGAGCAGCACCCGGAGCGCTCCGAACCGCGCCATCAGCCGCGCCGTGACCCCGACCGACATCAGGCCGAGGATCAGCGTCAGCGGCAGGAACGCGAGGCCGGTCTTGAGCGCGCCGTACCCGTGGACGTGCTGGAGATACAGCACCCCGAGCAGGAACGTCGAGAACATCCCCGTCACCAGGAACCCGCGCACGACGCTCGAGGCCGCCAGGCCGGGAACGCGCAGGATCCGCAGCGGGAACATCGGGTTCCTGAGCCGGGACTCGACCGCCACGAACACCGCCAGCAGCGCGAGCGACGCCGCGCCGAACCCGATGGTGTGGGCTGAGAGCCAGCCGTACTCGGTCACTTTGACGATCGCGTAGACACCGAGCATGAGGGCGACCGTGACCAGCAGCGACCCGAGCACGTCGACGCCGTGGCCGAGGCCCAGACGGTCGGTCTCGGTGATCAGCGCGCGCCCGAGCGCGAACGTCAGGATCCCGATCGGGACGTTGATAAAGAAGATCCAGTGCCAGCTCAGCGACTGCGTCAGGACGCCGCCGGCGAGCAGACCGATCGACCCGCCGCTCGAGATGATGAACGTGTACACGCTCAGCGCAATCGCGCGCTCAGAGGGCTTGGGGAACTCCGTGATCAGCAGCGCGAGGACCGCGGCCGAGGCCACCGCTCCGCCCAGGCCCTGGACGAACCGCGCGACGATCAGCACCACCTGGCTGTCGGCGAGCCCGCAGGCGGCCGAAGCCAGCGTGAACACCACCAGCCCGGTCAAGAACATGCGCTTGCGCCCCAACAGGTCGCCAAGCCGTCCCGCCAGAAGCAGGAAGCTGCCGAACGCGATCATGTACGCGTCGATGACCCAGGCCAAGCTGGCCTGCGAGAAGCCCAAGTCGCGCTGGAGTGACGGCAGCGCGACATTCACGATCGTCGCGTCGAGCACCATCATCAGCTGACCCATGCAGACGACCGCGAGCGTTACCCACCGCCGCCGCTCTCCACTAATTAGACGATTGATAGTGATCATCCCTTCTTCGTAGCTCGTCTCTCACAAGTTGATGATCACTGTACCATGGACTATCATCGGCTGCAAGATGATAATGCTGATACCCTGTAACTTCCGATGGCTGTAGACACTGCGCCAGGGACGGTGGTGATGCTGCTGCGGCTGGCGAAGGTCATCCACAAGCGCAGCACCGATGAACGCCTGGGCCTCAAGCTCCGGCAGGTGATGCTGTTGAGCTACCTACGCGCCGGCGCGCCCGCGCTCCAGCAGCAGCTGTGCGAGTCGCTGTGGCTCGATCCGAACAACTGCGTGCTGCTGCTCAACGAGATGGAGGAGCTCGGCCTCGTCGAGCGCCGCCGCGATCCCTCTGACCGCCGCCGCCACGTCGTCGACATCACCGACGAAGGCCGGGTGGCCCTCGAGCGCGCCGAGCGCGCCCAGGAGACCATCGGCGACGAGCTTCTGTCGGCGCTGAGCGAGGAGGAGCGCGCCACGCTGCGGTCACTCCTCAGTCGCGTCGTCATCTGATCCCGCCCCAGCCCGGCATGGCCGAAAGCGACGAGCGCCGCAGCCGAGCCGTGCTCGTGACCGGGGGGTCCCGGGGAATCGGGGCCGCCGTTGCCCGGGCGTTCGCCCGGTCGGGCGACCGCGTCGCCGTCCACTACGGCGCGCGTCGGGACCAGGCTGTCGAAGTGCAGGAGTCTTTGCCGGGCGACAGTCACATCGTGGTCGGCGCCGATCTGATGGATGCGAGCGCGATTCGTCGCATGGTCGACGACGTTGCCGAGGCATTCGACGGGATCGACGTGCTCGTGAACAACGCGGGCATCTTCGAGCCGCACCCGATCACCGACACCTCCTACTACGAGTGGCAGGAGTCGTGGCGGCGCACTCTCGGCGTCAACCTCGTCGGCGCCGCCAACGTGACCTGGTGCGTGGTCCAGCACATGGGCCGCGGCGGCCGGATCGTCAACGTCGCCTCGCGGGGGGCGTTCCGCGGCGAGCCCGAGCAACCCGGCTACGGCGCCAGCAAGGCCGGGCTGGTCGCGTTCGGCCAGTCGCTGGCGCGGGCGCTCGGGCCGAGCGGGATCTCGGTCACCACGGTCGCGCCCGGCTTCACCGAGACCGATATGGCCGCGAGTGAGCTCGCCGGCGAGGGCGGCGAGCGACGACGAGCCGAGAGCCCCCTCGGGCGCGTCGCCACGCCCGAGGAGATCGCGGCCGCGGTCCTCTACCTCGCCTCGCCGGAGGCCGAGCTGGCAAGCGGAACGGTTCTCGACGTCAACGGGGCCTCGTATCTGAGGATGTGACGTCGTCGCCCTGGCCCGCAGCGGCGCTCGTGCGGAGCAGGGCCTTCACGTCAGCCACTGGCCCGAGGTGGGCCAGCTTGTCGGGATTGACGACCGAATTGATCGACTGGATTTGCCCGCCGGAGATCCCGAGGGACCAGACGCCGACCAGGAGCCCGTCGCCGTCGAGCAGCAGCCCGCCGGGCATCCCGTTGACCTCGACCTGGCGCAGCGACGCGCCGGGGATCCGGGTGGCGAGCTTCGTCCAGTTCGCGAGCGCCCGGGCAACCCGGTTGCGACCCTGGAGCGGCCGGGCCAGCGCCGGCACCTTGCCGCCGCCGTCGCCGGTGAGCACCACGTCGTGGGCGAGCAGAGCCTCGAGCCCGGCGAGATCGCCATCCTCGGCGGCCGCGAAGAACCGCCGCGCGAGCTCGTCGCGCTGCTCGCGCGAGCTCTCGAACCGCGGCCGGCGCGCCTCGACCTGCCCTCGGGCTCGGCTCGCCAGCTGGCGCACGTTGTCCTCGCTCTTGCCGACGATCGCGGCGATCTCGGAGTAGCGGTAGTCGAACACGTCGCGTAGCAACAGGACGGCGCGCTGCTCGGGAGACAGCGTCTCGAGCAGGACGAGCATCGCCGTCGACAGCGAATCCGCGATCTCGGCGTGCTGCGCCGGGTCATCGCGGCTGTCGGTCAGGATCGGCTCGGGAAGCCACTCGCCGACGTACCGCTCCCGCCGGACCCGCGCCGACCGAAGCTCGTTGATCGCCAGCCGCGTGGTGATCGTCGCCACGAACGCCCGCGGCGACTCGATCTGCTCTCCCGCCTCGACAGCGCGGTGGACACGGAGGAGGGCCTCCTGGACCACGTCCTCGGCCTCGGCGACGCTGCCCAGCATCCGGTAGGCGATCGCGAACGACCGCGGGCGGAGTTCGTCGAGCAGCTCCTCGCTCGAGTTCGGGCTCATGCGGCGAATCCTTCCCGCCAGCTCGGATGCCGGGGCTGCCACCCGAGCTCGCGCTTGGCCTTGGCGTTTGACGCCCCGCGGATGTCAGTCATCATCACGGTCGCGGCCTCGCCGGCGAGCATCCGTCCGACGAATCGCGGCACACGCCACGGCTTGCGCGCCCCGATCGCGTCGGCCAGCGCCGGCAGCCACTCGGCCACCGCAGCCGGATCGTCGTCGACGACGTTGTAGATCCCGCGCTTGCCGTGCTCGACGGCCGCGACGGTCGCATCGGCGGCATCCGCGATGTGTACGAACGACCACACTCCGGCGCCGTCGCCGACCACGGGGAACTTTCGCTTGCGCACCATCTCGAACTCGGGGCCGCCGGGAGACAGGCCCGTGCCCGGACCATAGAACCCGCCGTAGCGGAGCACGATGCCCTCGGTCCAGTCGGCGCCGATGACGGCGTTCTCGAGGTGGCGGATCGCCGCGAGCGACTCGCGCATCTCGCGCGCGGGGTTCGGGTCGAGCGGATCCTCCTCGGTCTTGACCGGACCGCCGGTCCGCGCGTACGGCCAGCCGGTGTAGCTCTGAATCACGAACTTCGTGACGCCGACGGCACGCCCGGCGGACAGCAGGTGATCGGTTCCCTCCGTCCGCAGCCGGTTGGTCATCGCGAAGCTCCGGTCGAAGTGGCGCATGTCGAGCACCTCGATCGACGTCAGCTCGTGGACGATCACCTCGGGCTGTGCGCCCGCGACGGCCTCGGCGACCTGCTCGGCATCGAGCGCATCGACGACCACGGGTTGCGCACCGAGATCCCTCAGCGCCGCCTGCTTGGACTCGCTCCGGGTCGTCCCGACGACCCGATGGCCGGCGGCCACCAGACGGGGCACGAGTTGCCTGCCCATCGCCCCCGTTGCACCTGCAACCAACACTTTCATTTCTTTGCTCCTCTGGTCGAACTCCACCAGTTGAGACCAGGTACGCGCTGCGGTTGTGACAGCGGCTGGGCGCTGCGTTATTAGTTGCCGGCGTCGACCGCGGCCCGCAATCCCACGAGGTCGGCCGATCCGAACACCACGCGGTTCCGGGTGGCGACGTAGACGAGATCGAGGTCGACCCCGGCCTTCGCGATCTTGCGGGTGAGGTCGGCGAGCACGCCCGGACGGTCCTCGACGTCGACCACCACGACCTCGCGCTCACGGCTGACCGCGAGATGCGATATCGCCAGCGAGTGCCGGGCGGCCTCGGCGTGCGGGACGAGGATGTGCAGCTCGGCCCGCTCCCCGCTGCCGATACACGTCGCCGCCGCGATGTTCACGCCGGCGTCGCTGATCGCCGCAGCCACCTCCGCCAGCGCCCCGGGGGTGTTTTCGATGTCGATGACCAGGTCGAACGCCATGTCCGCGTCGGCGCCAGCCTATCCGGTGGCGCGTACGGTGCGACCCGACGTCGGTGCGCGCGTACGTGGGCCAGGACTCCGTAAGCGTCGCTTGACCCATTCGCCGGAACGCGGCCCGCTACCCGTGGATTCCGTCAAGCCGACACTCGACCGGCACACCTGCGCGAGTGTCGGGTTGACCGTGCCAGGGCCGGGTGAAAGCGACACTCACCGCCGGGCGAGCGGCGAGTGAGCCGTTAACCGGAATCGCCGGCTTGCCCGGCTGGATCCAGTACAGCCCGATGCCGAGGTCGTCGAAGTGGGCCTCGCCCTCGCCGCCGAACTTGCACACCGCTCGCATGTCGTTGTGCAGCCAGCGCGCGTCACGCGCACTGACGACGAACCAGCCGGCTGTGACCGGAACGCCGCTCTCCAACCTGGCTTCGGTCACGCGGTCACGATGGCGCTTCGCTCGCCGGCGATCGCCTCGAGTGCCTCCCGGAGCGCGGCGACGCGCTCGGCGCCGAACCGCTCTGCCCATTCCTGCTCGATCTCGTCGATCAGCCCCACGCCGAGTGCCTGCGCGGCGCGGCCGCGCTCGGTCAGGCGGATGATCTTTGCGCGGCCGTCGCTCGGGTCGGGCACTCGCTCGACGTAGCCACGCTGCTCGAGGTCACTCGTGACCTCGCCCACCGACTGCTTGGTCATTCGGGCGCGCGCGGCGAGCTCGGTGAGCCGCGTCCCGTCGGGGTCGATGTTCCCGAACACGCACCCGTGGGTGACCCGGATGTCGCTGTACGGCGTGTCGGCGACGCGCCTTTCCAGGTCGCCGCAGAAGTCGTCGAAGGCCACGTTGAGCAGCCGAATCATCAACGGCGGACGAAGTGGGTCGTGGTCAATTGACATTTGGTCAGGACTCCTGATAAGGTGGCCGGACAGTTCGGAAGCCTTACAAGGTTGCCTGACAAGTCTAGCAAGCTTACGCGCTTACGCGCGAGTCCGGAGGTATCTGATGGCAAGAAAGTGGTGGACCTTACTGGCGGTGAGCGTCGGCACCTTCATGTTGCTGCTCGACATCACCGTCGTGAACACGGCGCTCCCCTCGATCGAGAAGGACCTGTCGGCGAGCTTCACCGACGTGCAGTGGGTGATCGACGCGTACACGCTGTCGCTGGCGGCCGTGGTCCTGACCGCCGGGTCGCTTGCCGATCGACTCGGTCGCAGAGCGGTGTTCGCGATCGGGCTCGGAATCTTCTCGGCGGCCTCGCTCGCCGCCGGGCTCGCGCCCGATGCCACATTCCTGAACATCTCCCGCGCGATCCAGGGAATCGGCGGCGCCGCCATGTTCGCGGTCTCGCTGGCGCTCGTCGCCCAGGAGTTCTCCGCGGGGCGTGAGCGCGCGACGGCGATGGGGGTCTACGGCGCGACGATCGGCGTCGCGGTCGCGGTCGGCCCGCTGGTCGGCGGCGCGATCACGAGCGCGTTTGGCTGGCGCTGGGTGTTCTTCCTGAACGTCCCGATCGGGATCGCCGCGATCGCGGTGACGTTCCTGCGCATCCGCGAGTCCCGCGATCCCAACGCCACCCGGATCGACTGGCTCGGGCTCGTCACCTTCAGCAGCGCGCTGGTGATGCTCGTGCTAGCGCTGTTGCGCGGCAACGACGACGGCTGGGGCAGCCCGCTGATTCTCGGCCTGTTTGCCGGGGCGGCCGTGATGTTGGCGGCGTTCACGGCGATCGAGCAGCGAGTCTCGGAGCCAATGCTCCCGCTCGAGCTGTTCCGCCGGCGCGCGTTCACCGGCGTCCAGCTCGCCGCGGCGGCCGTGTCGGCCTCCCTGTTCGCGCTGTTCCTGTATCTGACGCTGTACCTGCAGAACTACCTCGGGTACTCGCCGTTGCAGGCGGGGCTCCGCTACTTGCCGATCACGCTCGTGCCGTTCCTGGTGGCGCCGCTCACGGTCGCGCTGATGGCGCGGGTTCGTGCCCGCGTCCTGATGGGGGGCAGCCTGGCGTTGATCGGCGGCGGCCTCCTGCTGATGTCCGGACTGACGCCGAGCGACGGCTGGACGGCGCTGCTGCCCGGCTTCATCGTCGCCGGCATCGGGGTCGGACTGCTCAACCCGGTGATCGCGGACGTCGCGGTGAGCGTCGTCTCCAAGGAGCGGAGCGGCATGGCGGCGGGGATCAACGACACGTTCCGGCAGGTCTCGATTGCGGTCGGCGTCGCGGCCTGGGGAGCGATCTTCCTCGCGCGCGGCGCGGACAAGATCTCCTCGGTCGCGGCCGGCACGCCGGCGGCCACCGGGGATCATCCGCGCCAGCTGATCGAGGCGGCGTCGGGCGGCCAGCTTCAGGCGGCGCTTCGGGCGGTGCCGCACGGAGCCCGGGCGGCAGTCGCCACCGCGACCCGCGACGGCTTCCTGAGCGGGTTGAACACGATCCTCGTGATCGGCGCCGCGCTCGCGTTCGCCGGCGCGCTGCTGGCTCTGTGGCTGGTCCGCGAGCACGAGATCGAGCGCGATGCGCAGCCCGAGCTGATCGCGGTCGGCGACAACGAACTCGAGGCGCTCGCGGCCTGAGGTTCATCCCGTACCCCGGATCAGGTATCCATACGGGTGAGATGCCCGGCTCGTATGACTCCATCGTCTCCAATATCGACACAGTCGTGGGCGACAGCGTCGAGGCGGCGGTGCGCGCCAAGCACAGATGGCGCCTGCGCCGCCTCGGCTGGAGCCATGCGCTCGATCCCTCGGACGGCGGCGGCCTGTGGCCACAGGGCGATCCGCCGCCCCGGGAGGGCTGCGCGCTGGACGTGCTGATCGACGGCGCGGAGGCCTTCCCGAAGATCGCCGAGGCGATCGCCGGCGCCCGCGACTACGTCCACGTGGCCGGATGGCACGTAGCGCCGTATTTCGAGCTCGTCCGCGGAGAGCGTCCGGGCGTCCTCGGCGAGCTGCTGGCCGAGGCGGCCGAGCGGGTCGACGTCAGGGTGCTCGTGTGGGCGGGAGCACCGGTGCCGGCCTTCCACCCCACGCGCAAGGAGGTGCGCGAGGGCGTCGAGACGCTGACCCGTGGGACGCGAATCCGCTGCGAGGCCGACCCGCGCGAGCATCCGTTCCACTGCCACCACGAGAAGCTCGTGATCGTCGACGGGACCGTGGCGTTCGTCGGCGGAATCGACATGACCGACTTCGCCGGCGACCGGTTCGACACGAGCGACCACCCGGCTCGGCGGCGGATCGGCTGGCATGACGTCGGCACCCGGCTCCGCGGCCCGGCGATCGCCGACGTCGACGACCACTACGCGCTCCGCTGGCGCGAGCTGACCGGCGAGCAGCTGGAGCGGCCGGCCCCGCCGCCGGCCGCCGGCGAGCACACGGTCCAGGTCGTCCGGACGATCGCCAACGGTATGTACGAGGCGATCCCGGACGGCGAGTACCGCATCCTCGAGAGCTACGTGCGCGCGATCCGCAGCGCCCAGCGCTTCATCTACATCGAGAACCAGTTCCTATGGGCGCCGGAGATCGTCGACCTGCTGGCCGACAAGCTCCGGCGGCCGCCGTCCGACGAATTCCGGATCGTCTTGCTGCTGCCCTCGAAGGCGAACAACGGGCACGACGACACGATGGGGCAGCTCGGACAGCTGGTCGGAGCCGACGATGACGCCGGCCGGCTGCTGGCCACCACGATCCGCTCCCTGAGCGGGCACCGCGACGACCGGCTGTACGTGCACGCCAAGGTCGGGATCGTCGACGATCGCTGGCTGACGGTGGGGTCGGCGAACCTCAACGCCCACTCGCTGCTCAACGACACCGAGATGAACGTCGTCACGGATGACCCCGATCTGGCCCAGCGCAACCGGCTCCGCCTGTGGGCCGAGCACCTCGGTGTCGATCCGGAGACGATCGCCGGCGAGGACCCGTGCACCGTGGTCGACGAGCGCTGGCGCGAAATCGCTTTCGACCAGCTCGACCGGCTCCGGAACGGCGCGCCGCCGACGCACCGGCTGCTCGCTCTCCCCGGCCTGTCCCGGCGCTCCCGCCGCCTGCTCGGTCCGCTCGTCGGTCTCGTCGACGACGGCTGAGTCAGGCCCAGGCCGGCTCGCGCTCGTTCTCGCGCACCCACTGGCCGACGAGCCCGCGCAGGTGCGCGACGAAGCGCTCGTGCTCGTGCGCCGGGTACGTCGCCCGGACGGTGTTCACGAGCAGCCGGTCGAAGTCGGCCGAGCTCACCCAGTCGAGCACGAGCTCGTCGACATGGCCGAGGCGGCTGGCGCAGAAGTCGCGATAGCGGTCGGCGTCGAAGTACTCGTCCGACAGGCGTCGGTAGGCCGCGAGCTTGTCCTCATAGCTCAAGTCCTCGCGGTCGCCGATCTCGAAGTAGCGCCGGGTGTCGAGGTCGACCCGCGGGTGTCGGCCGGTGACGAGGCAGAACGTGCACCATCTGAGCAGCGCCTTCATCGCCCAAGGGAAGTAGTAGTGCAAGCTCGTCAGCGCCACATCGGGTGAGGCGTTGGCGTAATCGATCGGATGGACCTCGTCGCCGCGCACGAGGCACTCGCACGAGTTGAACTCCCAGCGGAAGAAGGCGTTGACGAGGCGGCTGATCGTCAGCACCTCACCTCCGAGCTCGGGCGTGAGGAAGTCGTGCGCGACCTCGTAGCGATCGTGCATCGGCCGATCCGGGCGGAACTTCATGACCATCGTCTCCGGGCCGATCGAAAGCGACCGCGCGAACACGTCGAAGTCCTCGACCGACGCCTGCAGGTGCATCAGCCGCCGGCCCGACGCATCGTAAGCGCGCTCGAGCTCCCCGCTGTCGCGCACGCGGCTCACCCCGATCCACTGCCCCCCGTCGTAGGGTTTCATGAACAGCGGGTAGCCGATCTGCTCGGCGATCGCCGGCAGGTCGAACGGGCGGTTGTAACGCGAGGCGGTGTACTGGAAGCGAGCGTTGTCCGGCGGGTCCTTGTGCGGGACGAGCACGGTCGGCGGCACCTTCAACCCGAGCCGGATCATCGCGCAGTAGGCGGCGTGCTTCTCCATCGCCTGGAACGTGAACGGGCTGTTGAGCAGGTACACGTCGTCCATCAGCGCAACCTTCTTCAGCCACTCTCGCGGAAGGTAGTACCAGTACGCGAGCCGGTCGATCACGAGCTCGTACCGCGGGCGGTAGCGGAGGTCGAACGGCTCCATCGTGATCCGCTCGGTCACGACTCGGTGGCGCCCGCCCGACGCGTCGGTGATCGGTCCCAATCGCGAGACCAGCGTCTCGAACGCCGTCGGCCAGTCGTCCTCGGTACCGAGCAGCAGCCCGATCAGATGGGTCCTCTCCGCCATCAGACGAAGCGTGGCAGATGGTGCGCGATCTGGGCGCGCCACGACGGCCAGTCGTGCGCGATGTCGTAACCCCACAGGTCAAGCTCGCACCGGATCCCTTCGACTGGAGCAGCCCGGCGAAGCGCCGCGTCGACTCGAGCGCGCCGGTCGTGTCCTCCCACTGCCCCTGTCCGCACACGAGGAGCATGCTGAGGCGGCCGCGCAGCCAGTCGAGATGGTCGCCGCCGAGATGCGAGACGTAGTCCATCGGGTTGTTGAAGTAGGTGGCATCGCCGCGCTCACCCCAGCCGTTCCAGGCCGCTGCGTCGTAGTTGCCCGACAGGCAGATCGCGAGCGGGAACACGTCGGCGCGTTTCAGCGCGAAGTTCGCGGCGTGAAACGCGCCCAGGCTGACGCCGCACGTGATCACCTCGCTCGCCCCGCCGCAGTCCCACCGGATGAACGGAACGACCTCGTCGAGGATCCACGACTCGTACAACGCGTGCCGCCGCGCCCGCTCCTCGAGGGGGATGCCGTGGTTCGACCACGACTCGGCGTCGTACGAGTCGACGCAGTACAGCTTCACTCGCCCGCGCTCGACGAGGCCGCCGACCGCTCCAACCATCCCGCGGCGCTCGAACTCGCCGGCGTCGCCCTTCTCGGCCGGGAACACGAGGACCGGGCGACCCCAGTGTCCGTACACGGCGACACCGTTCATCGCGGGCGCCACAGCCGCGCCAGCAGCCATGTCAGATGAGGATCGAGCGCGTCGCGCCAGCACGTGTAATTGTGCAGGTCGGGCACCTCGGCGAGCCGGGCGTCGTAGCCCTGCGCGGCGAGCGCACTCGCCATCAGCCGGTTGTTGTGGACGTTCTCCTCTTCGGCGCCGCAGGTCATGCTCACCGGCACCGGTGCGTCGAACGCTGCCGTACGCAGAACGCCACGTACGAACCGGACGATGCGGGCGTAGCGCGGAAAGCCCGACTCCTGGCGGTCGAAGCGCGGCACGAAGAAGCTGGCGGACTGGAGGAACAGGCCGGCGAACACCCCCGGCCAGCTCCGTCCAGCCTGGAGCATTGCGAGGCCGCCGAGGCTCGCCCCCATCCCTACTGGCTCACCGACGACATCGAACTCGCGCCGCACGGCGGGCACGATCCGGTTGCAGAGCGCGCGGCCGTACGCGGCGGACGCCGAGTACCACTCGTCGCGGTCCCCGGGGGGCAAGAGTGCGACGCGGAACGGCGGGAGGGTCCCGCGCGCGATCATCGCGCGGGCGTAGCGGGTGAGCGCGGCGAGCTCGTCGTACTCGGGGCCATCGTGCGCCACCAGCAGAGGCAGCGCGCCCTCGCCCGGCGACCATATGCCGATCGCCAGGTCCCGGCCCAGCGCCCGCACCCCGACCACGTCAAACGCCCCCTCGACGACCGGTTCCTCGAGCCACGCCGGCGGGCGGTAACCGGGCGCCGAGAGCACCGACTTCTCGCCGAACGCGCCCGGAGCGCGGTCTGGGTTGCCCGGATCGCAGACGACGACAGTCTCGCCGTCGTGATCGGACAGCTCGAGCTGGTATTCGAGGCGGGCAACGCCGGTGTCGGGCAGGCGCAACACCCAGCTGCCGTTGTCGCGGACGAACCCGGGGTCGGCGAGCGGCAACTCGGAGCACAGCCGGACGGCCGCGTATCGCTCCTCGGGGTCGTCGACGCGCAGGCTGCCCAGCACCGGCCGGGAAGGTAGCAAGCGGTACCTTCCCGTCCGTGAGCCACTCCGTCGTGAACGTCGAAGACATCGAGGGCGCCGGTCCGGGCGGAGCGGTCCGTTTCGTGCGCCGGGAGCTCGGCGTGGAGGCGTTCGGCATCAACTGGTTCGAGATTCCCCCACTCCAGGGGTCGCGAGCACGACGAGACGCGATCGGGCCAGGAGGAGGTTTCGGTCGTCGTCCGCGGCGACGGCCACCGGCTCGTCAACGGCAGCGAGGTTCCCGTCCGGGTCGGGAGCTTCGTTCGGTTCGACCCCGAGGTCACCCGCTGCCCGGTCGCCGGTCCCGACGGTCTGACGTTCGTGTCGGTGGGCGCCCGGCGCGGAGCGTACGAGCCTCGCGGGCCGTTCTGACCGCGAACCCCCTGCCGGCATCGACAACTTTCGCCCGAGCGTCCACCGCCAGGAGGGGTGGATGTTCGGCCGGCACGCGCGGTGCCCCTGCTCTCACCCCGATGACACCGTCACTTTCGACATCACCACCGGCGGGGAGGGCGAGCCGTCCTGGGGCGGGTTCGTAGGCAGCGAGCCGATCTTTTCGACGACCCCAATTCCCGAGACCACCCTGCCGACCAGCGCGTAGTCGGGGGTGAGCCCGGCCGACTGACTGACGTTCGGAGCGGTGACGATGAAGAACTGGCTGCCCGACGCCCCCGCCGGCTGCGACTGCGTCTTGGCCATCGCGACGTCGCCGCGGACGTACTGGGTGTCCTTGGGCGGCGCCTCGATGACGGTGTAGCCGGGCCCACCGGCTCCGGTCCCGGTCGGGTCGCCACCCTGGATCACGAACCCGGCGGCCACCCGGTGGAAGGTCAGACCGTCGAAGAAACGGAGCTTCACCAGCGAGTAGAACGATGCCGAGGTCTTCGGCGACTGGGCCACGTCGAGGGTGAACGCGAACGTCCCGCAGTTGGTGCCGATCGTGACCGTGTAAGTGCGATGTGGGTCGAGCGTCAGATGCGGCGCCGACAGGTGGCCTTCGCCTTTCGGAGCCGGCACGCGCACCGTCCGGCACTTGCGCACGGCCGGCGCCGGCCCCTTGGTCGAGGGACCCGACGCCCGACCGCTCCGAGAGGTCGTCGTGGTCGTCGGGCTGGAGCCGCTACTCCCGCAGCCCGCCAACCCGAGAACCAGGGCCATCGTCAGCCATGCTCGGCGCACTGATCACAAGCAAACCAGATCGCGTCGAGCGCAAGCGCGTTGCGAGCATCGGCTGCACTCACCGCGAGCGGCTGTAGCTCTGGGCCGAACCGCTCTGGACCTCGCCCCCACCGCCCGCGAAACCGCTGACGCTCACGCCGCCGCCGGCGGCCCGTCCGGCGCCGCCCACATCGGATGCGGACGAGGAGCACCGCGGCGCCAACCTGCACGGGATCTCTGGGCTCAGGTTGAAGGTCTGGGTGACGATGCCGGTCGGAGTGCTGAGCTCCGCGGACTTGATCGGGTGCCCGCCCGGCCACCAGGCCACGAACCAGCCGCCGCCGACCGTCGCCTGCACGTTCGTGCCGTCGTCGAGCGTCAGAGTCACTCCGCTCACCCCTGCGCCCGTCCGGCCGTCGGCGAACGAGTACCCGTCGCCGCCACGGTCGGTTTGGTGCGAAGTCGAGAGCAGAATCTGGCCGGCGGGGACGTTCACCGCGCTGCTGGCAACGCTGCCCGATACGCCGACGAACGACGGACCTTTGATGCAGGCCGCGCTCGAGCTGCTGTCGGCGTAGATCGCGAAGGTGTACGGCCCGCGCGTGTCGGCCAACTTGAGCGGCAGGCCGGAGATCGGCGACTGTGACACCTCGCAGCTCGCGCGGGCGTTGGCGAGCTGCCCGGGCGCGGGCGGCGTCGGCTTGGCCGTCCAGCCTGCGAACGCATTGGAGGCGCCGGCGGTGAGCGAGACGATCACGGCAACGGCTCCGGCGGTTCCGGCCGCCGTCGTTAGCGCCCCGATCGCGAGCGGCGGACGGACCCGCCGCGGTGGCCCGAGCCGCCGTGTTCGCGCGTGGTAGTCGATATGGGTCAGCCGGGCGATGCTCGCCGTGGGGACCTGGGCCGCGCGTTCGTGGAGCGCCGCGCGCACCTCAGCTTCGAGTTGCTCTGTCATGTCGAGATGCTCCTTGTGTCATTGGTCGTGCGCAGCGCCTGCTCGAGTCGCGCGAGTCCGCGAGCGGCGGTGCTCTTCACTGTCCCGAGGGAGCACTTCATGGCGGCCGCCACCTCGGCTTCGGGAAGGTCAAGGAAGTAGCGCAGGACGATCGCCGTCCGCTGCCGTGGCGGTAGCGTCGCGAGCGCCTTCAAGAGCTCGTCGTGCGCGTCGAACGCGAGTGGCTCGTCCGCGTCCTCGAACCGATCGGGGAGCGCTTCGCCGGTGAGCTCGCGCCGGCGTCGGGTCCGGCGGCCGGCGTCGTCGAGCGCCCGATTCACGAGGATCCGCCGCGCATACGCGACCGGGTGCTCCATCCGGCGTACCCGGTGCCAGCGACCCGCCACCTTGAGCAGCGTCTCCTGCACGAGGTCCTCGGCATCCTGGAGGTCCCCGACGATCAGGTACGCGGTCCGCATGAGCGAATCGGTGCTCGCGGCCACGAAGGTGTCGAAGTCTGCTCGCCGGCGATCCATGTACCCCGTTAAAGGGGTCGGCGCCCCGAAAGGTTGAGCGGCGGCCGTATCTATCGGCGCCGGATCCGCCAGTAATTCACGTCGGCGTCCGGGTCATCGCTGGGCGGGAAGCGGATGCGCCAGAGAACCGGCAGCGCCACCCACGCCACCGGCAGCGCGATCAGCGCCGAGTAACTGTCGAAGATCGAGACGTACACGACCGCTCCGAGCATCCCCACCGGCAGCAGCCAGGGAAGCATCCACGACTTCATGGCCAAAGGCTACTCCCGCGCTGCCTCGGTTCCTAGAGCGTGGCCTGAGCTCGATCGAGCCCAGGGCACGCTAAGGCTTTACGGCTCAATGCCGACAGTGGGGGTGATCGCAGCGGGCCGCCCAGGCTGGAAGGGCCGCGCTCAGCGGGGTGAGACTCGGCGCCTCACCGACCCGCCGCAGATCGCCTCCTCTCCTACATCAGGTGGATCGCCTTCTCGACCGCCTGCGCCAGCAGCGACTGGCCGGCGTAGCTCGGATGGATTCCGCAGCCACCGGTGGAGAGCCGCGTGAGCAGCCCCGCAATGCAGCCGTTGCCACCGGAGTGCACGGACCCGGCCTCGAGCTGACCGAAGCCGTCGGCGATGATCACGTGGAACGGCTTGGCCGCATTGTCCTGGGTCGCGTTCAGCAACTGGATCTGCGCCGTCGCGGCGGCGGAGCCGTAGTCCAGCGAGTAGTAGTTGACGATCGCGATCTGGCCGCCGTAGTGGGCCTTGTTGCGGATCGACGACAGGATGGTCTTGATGTTGTTGGTGACGGCTGCGCCGACCGCGGCCTGCTCGGTGAAGCTCGCGCACTTGTCGGTGGTGGTCTCCTGGCACAGTAAGAAGTCATTCGCGCCGATCATGAGCGAGACCAACCGGACGTTGTGGTGCTTCTTCAGATACGACACCGCGAATCCGAGCTGGGAGCCGGTGTAGTTCACGTGAAGCGGGAAGTGCGTGCGGTAGCCGGCTCCCCCGTTCGGCGCGTTCTCGCAACCGTTGCTCGGGGCGGTCGCATTGACCAGGCTGGCGGATGTCTCACCGGAACACGCCGCGTTCACGACGTTCAGGTGGAGCGCCGACCCGACGAACTCGGGATAGCCGACGAAGCTCGAGGCGTCGGCGTAGTTCGGAGCGGGAACGACCTGCGCCTCTTCGTACCCGAACGTAACCGAATCTCCGAGCGCCAGATAGGTCGAGCCTGGGGTGACCGGGGTGTGTGTCGTCACCTTAGGCGCCTTTGGCTTCTTCGACGACGTCTTCGCGAGCGCGGGCGCGCTCGCGAGCGCGAGCCCCAGCGTCGCGCAGATCGCCAGGGCGGCGAATTTGAACGACCGCCGCGCGATCGCGCGCGGACCTCTAGCAGTGTGCATATCCGTGTGTCTCCTTCCCCTCGGGTAGGGCGCTGCCCCGGCCTGGCCGCGCGCAGATTTGGCGGCGCGCAATGCTAGCCGGGCGCGCAGTCAAGTGTGTCCCTGGTGTGAACACATCGCGGAGCCGTGTGATGCGATCGTCATTACAATTCCCCCGTCGCGACCGAGCTTTCGATCAACCGCAGGGACGAAGCCGGGGGTGTGGTGCTCGCGCTATCGGGCGAGCTGGACGTGGTGTCCGCCCCGGAGCTCGAGCTGTGCCTGAACGAGGTCATGGCCGAGGCGCACGACCGCGTCGTGCTCGACTTGAGCGAGCTCGCGTTCGTCGACAGCGCCGGCGTCAGCGTGCTGATCAAGGGCAAGCAGGACGCCGAGTCGAGCGGGCGCACGCTCGTGCTCAGGCGCCCGACCGAGCAGGTCCACCGCGTGTTCGCGCTCGTCGGGCTGGCCGACTGGCTGACGTTCGACAGTTGAGCCCCGGCTACGCGGCGGCGGGGCGCGTATGGTTCGCCTGGTGACCCGCTACTCCGAGCGCGTCCTCTCTTCACCGCTGGCGTGCTGCACGTGGGAGCAGGTCACGACCGGCGCCTGGGAGCAGCGCGTCGTGCCGGATGGCTGCGTCGACCTGATCTGGTCGGGCGAGCGGTTGACGATCGCCGGACCGGACACGCGGTCCCGTGTCGTGACGCTCGCGCCGGGCGCCCGTCTCGTCGGCGTTCGCCTGCGCCCTGGTGTCGCCGGCGCGGTCCTCGGCCTCCCGGCGGGCGAGCTGCGCGACGCCGCTCCTGACGCTGCCGACGTGCTCGGCCCCGACCATGCGAAGGCCCTGCTCGATGCGCTGTGCGCCGGCGTGGATCCGCACGCGCTGCTGCTCGCGGTCGTGCAGCGGGGCGGCGCCGTTTGCGCCGACCCCGTGGTGGAAGCGGCGGTGGCCGCGCTCGACCGCCCGCACGCGCGCGTCGCGTCCGTCGCCGCCGAGCTCGGGCTGAGCGCGCGCCAGCTCCAGCGCCGCGTGATCGATGCCGTCGGCTACGGGCCGAAGACGCTTGCCCGCGTCTTGCGCTTCCGCCGCCTCCAGGCGCTCGCGCCGGCGCCGCTCGTCGAGCGAGCCCTCGAGGCAGGCTACGCCGATCAGGCTCATATGACCGCCGAGGTCACGGAGCTGGCCGGGATTCCGCCCGTCCGATTTCTCAAAGACCGGACGCCGACCGCCGCCTAGTCTTCGGCGCATGCCCGTCGATCGCGCCGCCGCCGAGACGTTCGTCTGGTCCGCCGCTCGCCTGGTGGACCGCCACCGTTACACGATGCTGTTCGCGGACGGGTCGGCGGAGCCGGTCATCGCCGCTCTGAGCGCGTACCGCAACGCCGACGGGGGCTTCGGTCACGCGCTCGAGCCGGACCTCAGATGTCCCCAGAGCCAGCCGGCGGCGACGCTGTCCGCGCTCGACACCCTGCACGAGGCCGGCCGGTTCGACTCTGAGCTGACCCTCGGAGCGAGCGCCTGGATCGCCCGGATCGCGGCGCCCGACGGCGGCGTCCCGCAGGCGCTGCCCGGGTTCGAGGCCTACCCCCACTCGCCGTGGTGGTCGTCCGCGCCCGCGTCAATGCTGACGTTCGCGCTCGCGGGCGTCCTCTATGCCGGAGAAGCCGCCGGCGACGAGTGGCTCGAGCGCGCCACCGGCTGGTGCTGGCGCGCGATCGATGCCGTGGACCAGCCGGGCGGGTACTGGCTGAAGTTCGCGTGCGCGTTCCTCGACGCCGTTCCCGACGAGGGCCGCGCGCGAGCCGCGCTCGCGTCGCTGCGCCCCCGGATCGACCCGGCCGCGTTTGCGCCGGCCGCGGGCACCGAGGGCGAACGGCTCCGCCCGCTCGACATCTCACCCCACCCGGGGAGCCGGAGCCGCGAGCTCTTCACCGGCGCCGACATCGAGGCCCACCTCGACGAGGTGGAGAACGAACAGCACGAGGACGGCGGCTGGATGTTCGACTGGCTCGCGTGGTCGCCGGAGCAGACCTCGGCGTGGCGCGGGATCGTCACGATCCGCGCCTTGACCTGGCTGCGCGACAACGGACGACCGTTCTAGCCGCCAGGATCGCGCGGCTACACGAACCCGATCGTCCGGTTCAGGAAGTCGTGCTCGGCGGCGAGCGCGGCGTCCGCCACCGTCACCGGGAACGACACGAACCCGTGCGGCGCCTCGGGCCAGACCCGCAGCTCGGTGGCGTGGCCGGCCGCGCGCCAGCGGGCCTCCATGAAGAGCGTGTCGTCGAGCAGCGGGTCGGCGGTGCCGACCGTGAAGACCGCAGGCGGCATGCCCGCGAGGTCGGCGAACAGCGGCGAGATGTCGGGGTCGCGGCGCTGCTCCCGGTCCATCCCGGGCAGGAACTGGTCGGCGAACCAGGCGATGATCGGTCCCGACAGCACGAAGTTGCGATCGCCCCACAGCCGCTGGCTCGGCGACATCGACAGGTCAAAGCCGCCGTACTGGAGCACGGCGGCCCCAAACTCGCCCGTGATCCCGTGACGATCTCGGAGGCGCAGGAGCGTGCAGGCGGCCAGGTGCCCTCCGGCCGAATCCCCGCCGATCGCGCGCGGACCCTCGGCGCCCACGGTCGCGCGACCCTGGTCTCCGAGCAGCCACAGGGCCGCCGCCTCGCAGTCGTCGGGCCCCGCGGGATATGGGTTCTCGGGCGCGAGGCGGTAGTTCACGCTGACGACGGTCAGCCCGGTGTCGCGCGCCAGGCGCTGGAGGCGAGGGTCCTGCCCGTCACTCTCACCCAGCGTCCATCCGCCGCCGTGGATGTGGAGGAACACGCCGCGCGGCTCGCCGTCGGGAGGAATGATCCGAAGCCAGAGCGGTCCCCCGGGACCTTCGATCTCGACCATTCGCGCCTCCGGTACATACACCGGCGGGGGAAAGATGCCCCGACCCTCGCGGCGCGCTCGGCGGCTCTCCTCGGGGGGCACCTCGTTGACCGGAGGGATCGTCGCCAGCCGCCGCTCGAGCTCGGCGTTGAACGCGCGTGTCTCGGCTAGCAGGGTGTCGGGATCGGGCGTGGTCACGCGAGGGGCGACTGTACCCCGTGGCCGATCCGTCTGCTCGCCCCCACCCCGGCACCGTGCCTAACCCCGGCACCGTGCCCCACTCCGACCCGTCCTCACGAGATCGCTGTGACATCGTGCAGACCTGTGAGGCGCGTGGTCACGATCGGTGTATACGGCTGGGATCTCGACCACTTCCTCCAGGCGCTGGCCGCCGCCGACGTGCGGCTGCTGCTCGATGTCCGCCAGCGCCGCGGCGTCCGCGGCCGCGAGTACTCGTGGGCGAATGCGCTCCGCCTCCAGGCCGCCCTCGCGGGCGCCGGGATCGCCTACGAGCACCACAAGGAACTGGCGCCGACGACCGAGCTGCGTCAGCTGCAATATGCCGAGGACGCGCGCAAGGGGGAGGGCAAGCGATCGCGAACGGTGCTGGCCGAGGAGTACCGAACCCGATACACGCGCGAGATCCTCGACCACGCGCCGCTCGACGCCGTCGCCGCCGAGCTACCAGTTGACGGCGCGGCGGTGCTGTTCTGCGTCGAGCGCGATCCCGAGGCCTGCCACCGGTCGATCGTCGCCGAGCGCCTCGCCCACGAGCACGGGGTGTCCGTCAGCCACCTTCGTCCCTGACGGCCTAACACATCCTGAACAGGTTCGACGTATCAACCCTCTTGACATCGAGGAGATTTGCCGAATACGTTTATTGAGTTCGCCTGTAGGAGGGTTGTTCGCATCACGAACAATCCTCTCGTTTGGAGGAACCATTCAAGCCGGAGCCCAGCTGTGGTCCAGATCCGACGGCCGGGGCTGAAAATGCCCGCCGTCGCGCCGCCGCAGCTGGGCCCCGCGCTTTCTGACGAGACGGGCTGAGCGAAACGGCGTGGGGCGGCCGGCGCTGCCCGCGACCCGCGCGGGCGGCGCCGGTACAGTCGTGCGCCATGCGCGACCTCGATGCTTATCTCGCCCGCGTGGGTGTCAGCGGGCGCCCGGGCCTAGCCGAGCTGCATCGCGCGCACGTGACCACGATTCCGTTCGAGAACCTCGACCCCCGGCGCGGGGTTCCGGTGTCGCTCGAGCCCGTGGACCTCGAGCGAAAGCTCGTGACCGAGCGCCGCGGTGGCTACTGCTTCGAGCAGAACCTCCTCCTGAAGAGCGCATACGAGGCGCTCGGGGCCGACGTCGAGATGTATCTCGCGCGCGTGCGCATGGGAGGCGTCCCCGGGAGCCCGCGCCCACGAACGCATCTCGTGCTCGGGGTCACGGACGGAGGCGTGCGCTGGCAGGCCGACGCCGGCTTCGGCAACGGCACGCTGCTCGAGCCGATTCCGTTCGGCCCGGCCGGCGAGCACGAGCAGGCGGGCTGGCGCTTCCGGGTCGTCGAGGAAGGCCCCGAGCTCGTCCTCCAGTCCGCCGGTCTGGACGGCGAGTGGATCGACCTCTACGGGTTCATCCCGGAGCCGGTTCCGCTGATCGACGTCGTGACGAGCAACTGGTACACGTCCACCCATCCCCACTCGCCGTTCGTCACCGGCCTGATCGTCAGCACGCAACGCGCCGACGGCGAGCGCATCTCGCTGAGCGACTGGAGCGGAGTCCTATCGATGACCGAGCAGAGCCCCGCCGGGGCCATTGTCACCGCGGTCGAACCGAAGGCCGCCCGAGACCTGATCGCCGACCGGTTCGGCCTCGAGGCCACGCTTGTCTGACGCCGGCCTCACCGTGGCCGTCACCGGCCCGACCGGGACGTTCGGGTTCGGCCTGATCCCGCTGCTCGAGGCCGATCCCCGGATCGAGCGAGTCGTCGGGATCGCACGGCGACCCTTCAACCCCTCCGAGCACGGATGGAGCAAGCTGGATTACCGGCGCGGCGATGTCCGCGACCCCGACGCGCTCCGCGAGGCGTTCGCCGGCGTGGCCGTGGTCGTACACCTCGCGTTCATGATCACGGGGACCGCGTCCCGCGAGACGATCCGCGACATCAACGTCGAGGGAACGCTGAACGCGTTCCGCGCGGCCGTCGACGCCGGCGCCGACCGCTTCGTCTACGCCTCGTCGGTCGCGGCCTACGGCTTCCATCCCGACAACCCGGTTGGGATGACCGAAGAGTGGCCCGTGCGCCCAGCCTCCCGCCTGTTCTACGCCCAGGAGAAGGCCGAGCTCGAGCAGCTGCTGCGCGAGCAGGCCGACGCCAACCCGGGTCTCTCCATGTATCTGCTGCGCCCCCCGATCGTCCTCGGACCACATGCGATGGGCGCGAAGAACCTGTTGCCCGAGCCGCTCGCGGGGCTCGTGCAGGGAGCGCTCGGCTTCGCCAACCGGCTCCCAGTGCCGATCCCGGTCCCGACGCCCGACCTGCCCATGCAGTTCATCCACGAGGATGACGTCGGCGGGGCGCTGCTCAAGTGCGTGGTCGCCGATGGCCCCCCGGGCGCGTACAACATCGCCGGCGACGGGATCGTGACCGCCGCCGACGTCGTACGCGAGCTCGGCTTCACCCCGCTCACCGTTCCCGCGGGCATAGCACAAGGCGCCGCCCGCGCCGCGTCACAGGTTCCGCTTCCGTCATTCGCCCCGCCCGCCGCCGAGTGGGTCGAGGCGGCGAGTCACCCCGCGATCATGGACACCACGAAGGCCAAGCGAGAGCTCGGCTGGACCCCGACGTACACCGGCCTCGAGGCCCTTCGTGAGACCCTGAAGCGCTAGTCGCCGCCCCCCACACCCGCCGCCGAGCTCGAGCTCGCGACGCAGCACGCGCTCCTTGGCCGGCGGGTCCTCGGCCTCGCCGAGCCGCTCGAGCTCGGCGAGTACGCGAGTGACCTCTTCGGTGTGAAGAGTGGGGCTGCTACTGGAAGATCTCAGTCGTGCAGTCTCCGCCCGGCAGGTGAATCTCGTGCGGGCGCGCGCCGTCAGCCTGCTCGTGGAAGTCGACGAAGAAGTCCGGATCGAGCGCGTATGTGCCGTCGCTCTGCCGGTCCAGCTTGGTTAGCCACCCCTTGATTCCGGGATAGAACTGATTGTCCCAGGTCGAGAACAGCGAGTTGGTGACGTACACCCGATCGCCGTCGAGCGAGTTCTGGATCATCTGGGGTCCGCCGTTCAGCGGCCCAGGCGCCTTCGGGTGACCGCCGTCTCGTCCAAGCAGGCCGCCGAGCCACACCTGCGACTTCAGCTCGGGGTGGTCACGTCGATCGCCTTGGAGACGCCCCAGCTTCCGTTGTCGCGTTGGAAGTGGATGATGTTGCTCGAGAGCGTCGCGCCGACGAAGCCCTGAGCTGAGTCGGGGTTGTGCTGCCAGCGGATCTCGAGCGGGATCCAGCCCTCGTCGCCAAGATCGATCATCTGCACCTTGGTCCGCTTCTCCAGATCCCAGAAGTGAAGCTTGCGTCCGTACTTGCCGGCGGCGACGTCGGCCGGGTTGAAGCCGTCCTTGAACGTGTTGGGCGCGCCCCACTCGCTCGAGACCAGCGCGTTCTGGCGCGGCTGGTACCAGAAGTCGTAGGTGAACTCGATGCCGCCGGCGTCGCGTTCCCACCGCTCGGCCACCGAAAAGTCACGCGCGTCAAGCACCGCGAACCCGCCGGGGGTGTTGCCGACGAGCGCAGCCCGGGCACGACCATCGTGTCCCGCGACAGCTGCGAGTGGCACGCCGACGAGCATGCGTTCCAGCCGAAGTGGTGAAGCTCATCGCCGATGTTCGGCATCTCCGTGCAGTGGACGATCTGACCGTACGTAGGCGAGCTCGAGTCGACGTCGACGACCGCAACGAAGTCGGGCTTGTTGATCCCGGTCCCCTCGTAGAGGGACGCCACGTACACAAACTTCTCGGGGGGCTGGTGGCGGGCCACCTCCGGCGAGGCATACCCGGGGCCAGCGTGCTCGTGATCGCTCAACGGGTGCTCCTTGTGTTCGGCCGTCTAGCTGGCAGGTCGGAGCTTAACGCGGTGATCGCCGGCGGCGCGACCCGCCCGGGGCGATCCGCCTGGCGGTTATGCCGCCGGCACGGCCCGCTCCGCCAGATGCTGCCCGACCTTCCTCTTGACCCGCTGGAGCGCGTTGTCGACGGTCTTGCAATCGCAGCCGATCCTCCGACCCACCTCTTCGTAGGAATGACCGTCGAGGTACAGCGCGAGCACGCGGGATTCCAGCTCGGAGAGCGCGGTCGAGATGCACGCCACCAGCGCGCGCAGCTCCTCTGAGCTGATCACCTGGTTGACGGGGTCGTGAACCGGCGATCCAGGAATGATCTCCTCGAGCGTCGGCTCCCCCTCGCTGGACGCGGCCGGCGAACTCGAGAACGACACGTACTGGTTGAGCGGCGAGTGCTTGTTCCGGGTGGCGGTCTTCACGGCCGTGATGATCTGGCGCGTGATGCACAGCTCCGCGAAGTTGCGGAAACTCGACTCGCGGTCGGTGCGGTAGTCGCGGACCGCCTTGTACAGCCCGACGAGCCCTTCTTGGATCAGATCGTCCGCGTCGCCGCCGGCGAGGAAGTACGACGACGCCTTCAGACGCACGAAACCGTAGTACCGCCGCACGATGCAGTCGTACGCGACCGCATTTCCCTGCTTGGCAAGGGCGATTAGATAACCATCCTCAACCTGTAGTTGAGGGTTGGAGTATGGGGAAAGCCGAGCCACGAATCTCCTATCGGAACCGTGGCGCACTACCTCCCCTGGCGCCGCGCTGTGTGATGTAGTTCGGGTGCGCCGGCAATTCGCACGCACCCTCAAGCTTTACTCTACCGTTACTCTCCCGCGCGGCAGATTGGCAGAGCCGTCTCGGGATGTCAAGTGGGTTCGGCAGCTGTCGCCACCGAACAGGCCTTGCAAGCGTTTATGCAGCCGGGAGCAGCTCGGGCCCATCGGGGCCGTCGCGCACTTCCCACCCGTGCGCCTTGATCGCCTCGCGCAGGCGGTCGGCCTCGGCGTAGTCGCGCGCCGCGCGGGCCCGCTCGCGGGCGTCGGCGAGCTCGACCACCTCGGCCGGGGCATCGGCGATCGGGGCGTCGAGCAGATTGTCGAGCGCGAGCACGCCGAGCATCTCGCGCAGATCGGCGTCGCCTGAGCCCGGCTCTGACCGGTTCGCCTCCCGGACCCACTCGAACACCGCAGCGAGCGCCGCCGGCGTGTTGTAGTCGTCATCGAGGACGTCGAAGAACCGCTCGCGCAACGGCGCCGACCACGCCGGCGAGGGACCGGGGGTCAGCCGGCGGGCGGCTTCGGTGATCCGCGCGACCCGGGCGCGCGCCTCGGCCAGCCGCTCGTCGTCGAACTCGATTGGCTGGCGGTAGTGACCGCCGCAGAAGTACATGATCAGCGCGTCCCGTCCGTAGGCGTTGAGCGCCTGGTGGAGCAGGAAGATGTTGCCCACCGACTTGGACATCTTGGCCTGGTCGAGGCGGACCATCCCGTTGTGGACCCACAACTGGGCGAGCGGCGCGCCGTGGGCGGCGCCGGTCTGGGCGGCCTCGTTCTCATGATGGGGGAAGATCAGGTCGGCGCCGCCACCGTGGATCGAGAAGCCGAGGCCGAGGATCTCCTCGGCCATCGCCGAGCACTCGATGTGCCATCCCGGCCGACCCCTCCCCCACGGCGCGTCCCAAGCGGTGTCCTCGCCGGGCTTCTCGGCTTTCCAAAGCGCGAAATCGGCCGGGTCGCGCTTGCGGTCGGCGCCCTCGATCCCCTCGCCCTGGTCCATGTCATCGAGGTTGCGGTGAGATATCTCGCCGTATCGCGGGTAGGTCCGTACCGAGAAGTAGACATCCCCGTCGACCGCGTACGCATGCCCGCCCTCGAGCAATTCCTCGATCAACTCGACGATCTCCGCGATCGTCGCGCTCGCCCGGGGTTCAAAGTCGGGTCGGCCCAGGCCGAGGCGGTCGGTATCGACGATGTACGCGTCGATCATGTCGCGCGCCAGCTCCTCGCTTCCCACCCCGGCGGTCTGCGCCGCCGCATAAATCTTGTCGTTTACATCCGTTAAGTTCGCAACGAATGTGACTTTGTAACCCTCATGGACGAGCAGCCGCGCCAACAGCGAGAACACGACATACGGACGGGCGTTGCCGACGTGGATGCGTCCGTACACGGTCGGCCCGCACGCGTATATGCCGACGACACCGTCGGCATCCGGCTGCACCGGCAGCACCTTCCCCGTGCGAGTGTCATGCAGGCGAACTGTTCTACGCACGATTCGGCAACCCTAGCGTCCGCCGGCGTGCCCGGCCGGACCCCCGCCGGCACCCCCGGCCGGACGCCCGCCGGCAAGTCTGGCCGGAGAGCTCGATAGGGTGCCCGCCGTGGCTGGTAGGCCCTCACCCAGCCAGCGACTCACAGCCGTCGAACAGGCGTTTCGTTCGCTGCCCGACCGCTACCTCGGCGCCGACCCCGGCTTCGACGCGACCTACCAGATCACGCTGTGCGACCTCGGCCACACCTGGGAGGTGCGCTGCACGAGCAGGGCGGCCCGGGTGCGCAAGGGCGGATCGCGGCGGCCGCCCGATGTGACCCTGTCCACGGATGCTGACACCTGGCTGAGGCTCCGGCGTGGCGAGTTCTCCGGGATCGACGCGTTCCAGCGCCGGCTGCTCGGTGTGCGCGGCAACCTCGACCACGCGATCGCGTTCGAAGGGATGTTCCGGCTCCCCGCCGGCCGCCCGCCGCTGCTCGAGGTCCACGACACCCCGGTCGGCCGCCATCGCATCTCGACCCTGACCATGGGTCGCGGCCCCGACGTGCTCCTCCTCCACGGCCTCGGCGGCACGCGGGCCTCGCTGTTCGAGACGGCGGCGGCGCTCAGCGGCGCCTATCGCGTCCACGCCCCCGACCTCCCCGGGTTCGGCTCCTCCTGCAAGCCGGCGCTCGGCGGCTACAACGCGCGCTGGTTCGCCGAGATCATGTTCGGCCTGATGGATCGGCTCGAGATCCCCCGGGCGCACGTGGTCGGCAACTCGATGGGCGGCCGGGTGGCAATCGAGATGGGCCTGCAGGCGCCCGATCGGGTCGGCGCGCTCGGACTGCTGTGTCCGGCGGTCGCCTGGATCCGGCGCGGGCTGCATCCGATCGTGCGCCTCATGCGACCCGAGCTCGGACTCCTCCCCCACACGTTCCGCCGCTCGGTCGTCGCCTCGCGGTTCTGGAGCATGTTCTACGACCGCGACCTGATCGATCCCGCCGTCGCCGACCTCGTGGTCGACGAGTTCCAACGGATCTACCACACCGCCGGCGCCCGCTACGCCCTGCTGGCGAGCGCGCGCAACATCTACCTGGAGGCTCCGTTCGGGCGCCACGGGTTCTACCGCCGGCTGGCCGAGCTGCAACCGCCCGCGCTGTTCGTGTGGGGCAGCCACGACCGCCTGGTGCCGCCTGCGTTCTCCCGGCACGTCCGCAAGTGGCTCCCACAGGCCGAGCAGGTGACGATCGACGGCTGCGGGCACGTGCCGCAGGTCGAGCGCGCGGACGAGACCAACGAGCTGCTGCTGAGCTTCCTCGCCCGCGCGGATGCCGCGGCGCCTGACGTCCCCGCGGGTTACCGAGCGGACGCCGACGCCGCCTGACGCCCTCGACAGATGGCCCAGGCGGACACCACCAGATCTGCGCGCCGTAACGGACACGAGCCGACCGCCGGCGTGTCGCCCCCCGAGACATCCCGCTCACGGTCGCGGTCGCTGCTCGATCGGGCCTGGCGCGAGCTCTCCGGCCTCGTCCAGCGACGGATCCCCAGCGCCGACCTCGACGAGCGCGACCCCGACTACATCCGCGAGCAGCTTCCGCTGTTCTGGCTGTTCTCGAGCGTCTGGTTCCGAGGCGAGGTGCGCGGCCTCGGGAACATTCCCGACGAGGGTCCGGTGCTGCTCGTCGGCAACCACTCCGGCGGGAACATGCTCCCGGACACGATGGTGTTCACGGTGGCCTTCTCCACCTACTTCGGGGTCGAACGCGCCTTCTACCAGCTCGCGCATAACCTGGTGCTGTCGCTGCCCGGCCTGAGCTGGCTGCGGAAGTTCGGGACGGTCGCCGCGTCACCGGACAACGCGCGCCGGGCTCTGTCCTCTGGTGCGGCGCTGCTGGTGTACCCCGGCGGCGACTACGAGGTCCACCGCCCGAGCTGGCAGTCGAGCCGGGTCGACTTCGGCGGGCGCAAGGGCTTCATCCGCCTCGCCCTCGAACAGGACGTTCCGATCGTCCCGGTCGTCGGCATCGGCGGTCAGGAGACCGCACTGTTCTTGACGCGCGGCGAGGGCCTCGCATGCCTGCTCGCGCTCGATCGCGTGCTGCGCCTCAAGGTGCTGCCCGTCTCGCTGTCGCTGCCGTGGATCGTGAACGTCGGCGACTTCGGCCACATCCCGCTGCCGGCGAAGATCACGATCGAGACTCTGCCGGTGATCGATCTCCGCGCCGAGTTCGGGCCCGATCCCGACGTCGACGAGGTCTACGACCATTTGATGCGGCTGATGCAGGACGCGCTCGACGCGCTGGCCGCCGAGCGGCGGTTCCCGGTGCTCGGATGAGGATCAACTCGAACATCGTCGTCGCTGCGCCGATCGAATCGGTCTGGGCGATCGTCACCGACCCCGAGCGCGTGCTCAGCTACATGTCGGGCGTCACCCGCTGGGAGGTCGTCGGAGACGCTCCGACCGGTCTCGGGGCCCGCTACCGGATGCTGTTCCGGATCGGCGCGGCGGAGGTCGGCGGTCTGATCGAGGTGGTCGAGTTCACCGAGCCGACCGAGCTCGCGTGGACGTCGGTAACCGGCCTCGACCAGCGCGGTCGCTGGCGGCTGCGCGAAGCCCCGGGCGGCCGGACCCGCGTCGAGCTCCGCCTCGCCTACGGCGTCGCCGGCGCCGGCCCGAGCGGCTGGATCGCCGAGCGGATCGCGGCGCCGAGCGTGTCCCGCCACGTCCGCCAGACCCTCCATCAGCTCGGCCGGCTCGGCGAGCAGGAGCAACTCCGGGAGCGGGCGGCCGCGCGGCGCGCCACCGCCGGCGGCTGACCCTCCGCTCAAACCTTCCGGATCGCAGCCCTCCGGCCGGCGGCAACAACTCAGGCGTCCGGGGGCGGCCCAGAACGTATAGGGTCTGCGCCGGCACAAGACCCGTCGGGTCTGGCATGGGGCCGGATAAACAACACTCACGTGAGGAGGAGTGCGTATGACGGTTCATCAGCGTAGAAGGCTGATGATTCTGGTCGTCGTCGCGGCGCTCGTCGTTCCGGCGATCGCGGCGTCGAATGCTTCGGCGATCCTGAAGAGGCTGCCGAACGGACAGGTGGTGTCCTACCAGCCGCTGCTTCATTCACCAACGGCCGAAAAGGCCGCAAGGGCCGCAAGGGCGGCGATCCCGTTCGACACCACGTTCAACAACATGGACTACAACGGCGGGCCGATCATGCCGTCGAATACCGACTATATGCTCATGTGGAGCCCGGGGGGGCTGGGGGCCTACCCATCCGGATTCACGTTCGGCATCGCCCGTTACTTCACCGACCTGCAACACGACAGCGGCGGTAATCAGAACGTCGACTCGGTTGACCCGCAGTACAACGACCTGACGGGCGCGGTGGCGAAATACGACGTGAGTTTCGGCGGCGTGCTGGTCGACCGCGATCCGTATCCGGCGAGCCAGTGTCCGACGAACGCGCCTGTGACCAACTGCCTGACCGACGGTCAGATCCAGCAGGAGATCGCGAACTTCGTCGCCAGAAACCACCTCCCGGCCGATCTGAGCCACGAGTACTTCCTGCTGACGCCTCCGCACGTCGAGAGCTGCTTCACGAACGACCCGACGACGGACTTCGGTTTCTGTTCGGCCGGCATCGAACCGCAGACCCTCGCGGGCTACTGCGCGTATCACCAGAACACGGCCACGTCGACGATGATCCTCTACGCGAATATGCCGTTCGACGCCACCAATCCGGATTGCCAGGACGGGAACTACCCGAACGGCCTGATCTCGGACGGCGAGATCAACGGCGGATTGGCCCACGAGCACAACGAGTCGGTCACCGATCCGCTACCCAACGACGCGTGGACCAACGGCGCGGGCGCGGATCAAGGAGAAGAGGTCGGCGATCAGTGCGTCGCCGACATGGGCACCCCGCTCGGCACTGCCCGCGACGGCTCGCCGTACAACCAGGTGATCAACGGGCACCCGTACTGGTACCAGACGATGTGGAGCAACGACACCGCCGGCTGCGTGCAGCGGGTAACGCTGCCCAGAAGGGTCCCGAACGCCAGCGAAACGGTCACGTCCGGCGCCGGGACCGACATGACGTTCGACGCCAGCCGATCGTTCGCGCCAGGCGGCGTGGCCGACTTCAGCTGGCAGATGAACGCCGTTCTCAACGCCCCGACCGTCGAGACAACGACGCCGACGTTCACGTACACGTTCCCGGCCCCGGGCGCGTACTCAACTGGGGTGACGGTGTTCAACCCGAACGGGCTGTCATCCGGCACCGGCGGGATCGTGGTCACCGGCAAGAACGGCTTCCAGCCGGCGTTCACCGTCTCCCAGGGACGGGGAGACCACGGCCGACATGGCGGGCGTACGGTGCAGTTCAGCGCGCTGACGACCGTCAGCGGCCAGCCCGTGATCAATTACATGTGGGAGTTCGGAGACGGGACGACCGGCTCAGGGCCGACGCCGACTCACACCTACGACCGGCCGGGCACCTACACGGTGACCGCCGTCCTGTTCAGCGGAGTCGGATCCGCCTTCCCGGGTGAAGGCGCCGGACCCGTCTACGCACAGAGGATCAACGTCGGAGGGAACGACCACTAGCCAACTGGGTAGAGCGGCCCGCGCGAGCGGGCCGCTCCGGCCCGGCGGCCGGCCGGCCGCTCCACGCCGAGTCGGCTACCGGGGCTTAGTCGCGCGCCACCGGAACGACCGCGCACCGACTTTCACCTCGGGACCGGCCATCCCGGCGGTCTCGAGCCGGCGCGGCAACGTGTCCGGATCGATCAGGTTCAGCGTGTCCCCGACGTGGATCAGCTTGAACACGAGACCGGTTCCGAGGCTGTCGGTGCCGGCGAACGTCCCGCCGGAACGCAGCACCCGCGCGATCTCGGAGAAGGCCCGGTCCTGGAGATCAAGCGACGGGATGTGGTGGAGCATCGTGAAGCACAGCACGCTCGAGAAGCGACCGTCGGGATAGGGCAACCGCGTCGCGTCGCCCTGGGTGACCGATACGGAGTCCCCGAGCTCGGCCTGCAGGCGCCGGCAATACCGCGCGTCGAGCTCGAGCACGTTGACCGTTCCGGCGCGTTGCACGAGGACTCGCGTGGTGGCGCCGAATCCGGGCCCGATCTCGAGCACGTCGTCGCCCAGATCGATCCCGTCGAGACCGAACGGGATCAGCTCGAACTCCGCGCGCCGGGCCCACCAGCCCGAGGAGCACACGACGTTGTGGGCGCCATTCATCGCTCGACCGTAGCAACCGCGAGCGCCGTCGCACCCTCCTGCCGGCCGACGAACCCCATCCCCTCACCGCGCGTCGCCTTGACGCTGACGTGCTCCAGCGAGATGCCGATCACGCCCGCCAGCGAGGCCCGGATCTGCTCGCGAACCGGCGCCACGTGGGGCCGCTCGATCACTACGGTGGCGTCGACATGGACCACCGACAGACCGCGCGCGGACAGCATCGCGACCGTGGTGCGGAGCAGCTCGAGCGAGTCAACGTCGCGGTAGCGCTCGTCGGTGTCGGGGAAATGCTCGCCGATGTCGCCGAGGGCTGCGGCGCCGAGCAGCGCGTCGATGATCGCGTGGGTCAGCACGTCGGCGTCGGAGTGGCCGGCGAGGCCGCGGTCGTGCTCGAGCTCGACGCCCCCGAGCACGAGCCGCCGCCCTTCGGCAAAGCGGTGGCAGTCGTAGCCGAGTCCGGTCGAGACCGTCAAGCCGGATCCCCAGCCAGAAGCAGCTCGGCCAGCTTCAGGTCGATCGCAGTCGTGATCTTGAAGTTCGGCTCGCCGGCTGGGATCACCCGCACGACTCCGCCCTGCTGTTCGATCAGCCACGCGTCGTCGGTCGCCGCCGCGAGCAGCTCGTCGGCGGCGCCTTCGAACACGCGCTCGAGCGCGGCCCGCCGAAACACCTGCGGGGTCTGCACCGCCCACAGGCGCGAACGATCGAGCGTACGCGCCACCGTGCGGCCGTCGCGGAGCTCCTTGATCGTGTCCGACACCGGCGCGGCGGCGATCACGGCATCGGCGCCGGAAGCCTCGAGCTCCCCCAGCGCCCGCTCGAACAGCGCTGCACTCGCCAGCGGACGGGCGGCGTCGTGCACGACCACGGGATCCCCGCCCCCCGAGGCCCTCAGGGCTTCGCGCACCGACTGCGAGCGGACCGCTCCACCGGCGACCGCGACCGTCCCCGAGGGCGCGGCGTCGAGCGCGTCCGCCGGGAGCGCCACGACGATTTCCTCGATCTCAGCGACCGAGCGGAGCGTGGCCACGCTCCATTCGAGCATCGGCCTCCCTCCAAGCGTGACGAGCGCCTTGGGCCGACTCGACCCAAGGCGCTGTCCACTGCCGGCGGCCGCGATCAACGCGACCGCATGTCTATTTCGCGCCGACGGTGACCTTCCCGTTCGTCTTGCCGTTCTTGCCGTTATAGGACTCCAACAACAGTCCCTGGAGGTGTTCCTCGACCTCGTCCTCGTCCATACCGAGTGCGTACATCAGCTCCGACGCGAGGATCTTCTTCGCGCGCGTGAACATCTGCTTCTCGCCCGTCGAGAGCCCCTTCTCGGCTTCCCGGATGGCGAGGTTGCGCACGACCTCAGCGAGCTCATAGATGTCGCCGGTCTTGATCTTGTCGCGGTTGTACTTGAAGCGACGGTTCCAGTTCTTGGGCATCTCGGAGCACTCGTCCTGGAGTACGCCTAGGACCTTCTGGACCGTCTCTTCGTCGATCACGCGGCGTAGACCCGCGAGCGCGGCGTTCTCGGTGGGGACCATGACGGTCATGTCGTTGTGCAGGATCTTGATCGTGAGGTACTCACGCCGCTCGCCAAGGATCTCCTTGAGCTCCTTGCGGATCACCTTTCCCGCCCCGTGATGGGGATACACGACGTTGTCGCCGATTTCGAACTCGATATGAACGACTTCTACTTCTTCCTCGGCGATCTCGAGGTCCTCCAGGTGCTCTTCCATTAGCTCTGTGATGGTGTCCTCCTCTGTCCGGGACGGGCGAGGGTCGGGGACCCGCGCACGATGTTTCCACTCCCTAGAACTACGTTTGCAGGTATCTGTCCACGAGGTTGATCTCCTGCTGCCGGCGAAGACCCTCGCGGATGTCCTTCGCTCGAATCTCGCCGACTCCGTCGACGGTTTCCAGCTCGCCGTCGGTCGCGGCGAGCAATTCCTCGAGTCCTCCGAACTCGCTGACGATCCGCTGGACCACCAGCTTCGGCAGTCGGGGAATCCGCCCTAGGATGCGGAATCCCCGGGGCGATGTCGGATAGTCGAGGGTGTTCAGCTTGCGGTCGTAGCCGAGCAGCTCGGCGAGCCGACCGAAATCCAACAGGTCCTGGTTGGGCAGGCGCACAAGCTGGTCGAACGCGGTCGCGAACGTCTCGTCTGTGTCCTCGCTCAGATAGTCGTGGACGAGCGCGGTCTTGTCCGCGGATACGCCCACCATCGTCTCGTCGAGCTGCATCTCGATCAACCGGCCTTCCGTGCCTAGCTCGACGATATAGCGCTCGATCTCGACCGCCATTCGCGTGACGAGCTCGGCGCGTTGGAGCACGGTCAGCACGTCGTGCAGCGTCGCGCCGCCCTCGAACTCGAGCGCGGTCAGCCGAGTCGACACCTGATCCAGGCGGCTACGGTATTTGTCGAGGGTGGCCAGCGCCTGGTTGGCCTTGGCCAGCACCACGGGGATGTCCTCGAGGATGTACTTGATGCCGTCCACGTACAGCGAGACGACCTCACGGCGCTCCGAGATCGCCACGACGAGCGCATCGGTCTGCTTGGAGACGCGTTCGGCCGTGCGGTGACGGGTACCGGTCTCGAAAGTCAGGATCGTCGGGTCCGGCGTCAGCTGGACGTTCACGTGAACGATCTTGGTGGCGTTCGAGCTGAGGACGATCGCACCGTCCATCTTCGCCAGCTCGTACAGCAGCGCCGGCGAGTAATCCAGGTCGAGCTTGATGCCGCCCGAGAATAGGAAGGCCAGCTCGTCGGGATCGCCGATCACGATCAGCCCGCCGGTACGAGCGTGGAGGATGTTGTCGATCCCCTCACGAAGCGCCGTTCCGGGGGCGACCATCTCCAGCGCCCTGACCAGCCGGGAATCCTGTCGAGATTCGAGCTCTCCCTTGAGCTCTTCCCCGGAACGCGGCGGCATGAAGCCCGATTTTACCGCTTCTTGACATTCGATCGTCCGCCTCGTCCGCTTGCGTGAAGTGCGGCGAGCGAACGATCAGGCGGCAAGCGCACCGCGCCGCCCTCCCCCCAACGCCGCAGCGATGGCGTGCCTGAGCGTCCTGTGGGCTCCCGGCTCGGTCACCGGACCGAGCCCGAACTTGGCCGCCTCGGCGAGGCGCCGGTCGCTGTGGGCGACGCTCCGGAGCTCGCCGGTCAGCCCAAGCTCCCCGAAGCACGCCAGCGGCTGGCCGTCGGCGCCGCCGAGCGCCACGCCTCTGACCGCGCTCGCCACCGCCAGCGCCACCGCGAGATCCGCTCCGGGCTCGTCGACTCGCACCCCGCCGACCACGTTGACGAACACGTCGCTCGTCCCGGCTCCGATCCCGGCGTGGCGCCCGAGCACGGCCAGGACGAGCGCTAGCCGGTTGCGATCGATCCCCGACGCCACCCGTCGCGGCGGCACGATCTCCGAACTCGACACCAGCGCCTGCACCTCGACCAACAGCGGGCGCGAGCCCTCGATCGCGCACAGCACAACGCTGCCCGGAGCGCGGGTGGCCTCGCCCACAAACCGGGCGGAAGCGTCCAGGACCTCGACCAGGCCATCGTCGCGCATCTCGAACACGCCGGCCTCGTTGGTCGAGCCGAAGCGGTTCTTGATCGCCCGCACGGTGCGGTAGGTGCGCTCGCGCTCGCCCTCGAACGAGAGCACGCAGTCGACGAGGTGCTCGAGCGCCCGAGGCCCGGCGAGCGCCCCGTCCTTGGTCACGTGTCCGACGAGCAGGACCGCGATCCGCAGCGCCTTCGCGACCCGCATCAGCTCGCCCGCGACCTCGCGGACCTGGCCGACCGATCCGGACGCGCTGGACAGCTCTATCGAGTGGAGCGTCTGCACGGAGTCGATCACGCACACCTCGGGACGCTCGTGCTCGAGCGTCGCCACCACGGTCCCGAGATCGGTCTCCGCGATCACCGGTATGTCGAGCGCGTCGGCGCGCAGACGCTCGGCCCGCAGCCGGATCTGGGCCGCCGACTCCTCGGCGGACACGTACAGCGTGCGCCGGCCGGCGGCGTGCAGGTTGGCCAGGACCATTGTCGTGAGCGTCGACTTGCCGATACCGGGCGCGCCGCCGATCAGTACCAGCGAGCCGGGCACGATCCCGCCCCCGAGCACGTTGTCGAGCTCGCCGATGCCGGTGCGCAGGCGTTCGCGCTCGGCCGCGGCCACGTCGCGGAGCGCCACCGGCCTGACGACGGCGCGGCCGTCAGGGCGTGCGACCCCTGCCCGGCCCCGGGCGGCCGGCCCCGCACGCCGCACCTCCTCGACGAGCGTGTTCCACTCGCCGCAGCCCGGGCACTGCCCCGCCCAGCGGGGGCTCTCGTGCCCGCAGGCCGAGCAGACGTGGATCGAGGTTGGTCGGGGCATGACGGCGCAGCCGAGGCTACGCTGCGGGCCCGACGGAAACGGCGCGCAGAGCAGGACAGCGCGGCCGAAGTCCACACTCGACGGTCGCCGACTGCCGAGTGTTCCCGAACGGCCGCTATATATACGGGCGGTTTCGACGCACTCGAGCTGAGCTCGACGCCGAGTGAGCACAAACGGACCCGGATTTCCGGTGTATTGGGACCAGGGGATGGCGCCAGCGCAGGCGCACGGCACCCCGGAACGCATGGCGCCAGCGCAGGCGCACGGCACCCCGGAACGGATGGCGCCAGCGCAGGCGCACGGCACCCCGGAACGGATGGCGCCAGCGCAGGCCCAAGGCACCGCGGAACAGTTGCGCCGGCGCATCGCGCGCCGGCGCAGCTATCCGGAAAGGAACCTACTCGCTCGCGGGAGCGTCGTCAGACCCGGCCGGGCCCTCGGACCCCGCCGGCTCGCCGCCGCTCTCGCCGCCACCCTCGGCGCCGACCCCGACCGGGGTGGGCTGGGGCGCCGGCTCGATCACGGTCAGCTTCACCTCGGCGTCCGCGGGCGGCTCGCCGCCGTCCTCGGGCGTGGGCCAGTCGACCACCACGGTCGAGCCGGACGCAACCTGCTGACGTAGGACAAAGTCCGCGAGCGGGTCTTCGACGTAGCGCTGGATCGCGCGGCGCAACGGCCGGGCGCCCATGGCCGGGTCCCAACCCTTATCGACGAGCATGTCCTTGGCCGGCTCGGACAGCTCCAGCTGGAGCTCGCGGTCGGCCATCGACTCGCGGATCCTCCGCAGCAGCAGGTCGACGATCTCCTTGATCTCGTCCTTGGCCAGCTTGTGGAAGACGATGACGTCGTCGATCCGGTTCAGGAACTCGGGCCGGAACACCTTCTTGAGCTCGCCGGTGATCCGGGTCTTCATGTCTTCGTAGGTGATCCCGGTCTCGTCGTCGGACACCGCGAACCCCAGCGGGGTGTTGCGGGCGATCTCCGAGGCCCCGATGTTCGAGGTCATGATCACGATGCAGTGGCGGAAATCGACCGTCCGCCCCTGCGCGTCCGTGAGCCGTCCGTCCTCCAGGATCTGGAGCAGGATGTTGAACACGTCGGGGTGGGCCTTCTCGATCTCGTCCAGCAACAGCACGCTGTAGGGCTTGCGCCGCACGGCCTCGGTGAGCTGGCCGCCCTCGTCGTAGCCGATGTAGCCCGGAGGCGAACCGACCAGACGCGACACCGCGTGCTTCTCCATGTACTCGGACATGTCGATCCGGATCATCGTGTCCTCATCGCCGAACAGGAATTCGGCCAAAGTCCGGGCGAGCTCGGTCTTACCGACCCCGCTCGGCCCCAGGAAGATGAACGAACCGGTCGGCCGCTTCGGATCCTTGAGCCCGGCCCGACTCCGTCGGATCGCCTTCGAGACGACCTCGATCGCCGGGTGCTGGCCGATGACGCGCTTGTGGAGCTCCTCCTCCATGCGCATCAGCTTGGCCGTCTCGGCCTCGGTCAGCTTGAACACCGGGATGCCGGTCCACATCGAGACGATGTCGGCGATCTCCTCCTCGCCGATCGCGGGACGCTCGGTCGACTCGCCGGCCTCCCACTGTTCGGCCAGCTCGCGCTTGCGCTGGGTCAGCCGGCGCTCCTTGTCGCGGAGGTTCGCGGCCTTCTCGAACTCCTGGTTCTCGATCGCCTCCTCCTTGGCGCGCCGGGTCTCCTCGATCTCGTCCTCGAGCTCGCGGTACACGGGCGGAGAGGTCATCGACTTGATCCGCATCCGCGACGCGGCCTCGTCGATCAGGTCGATCGCCTTGTCCGGCAGGAACCGGTCGGATATGTAGCGGTCGGCCAGCTCGGCGGCGGCCTCGAGCGCCTCGTCGGTGATGTTCACCTTGTGGTGCTGCTCGTACCGGTCGCGCAGGCCCTTGAGGATCTGCACGGTCTCCTCGGTCGACGGCTGGTCGACCGTGATCTTCTGGAAGCGGCGCTCCAAGGCGGAGTCGCGCTCGAGGTACTTGCGGTACTCCTCGAGCGTCGTCGCGCCGATCGTCTGGAGCTCGCCGCGGGCCAGCGCCGGCTTGAGGATCGAGGCGGCGTCGATCGCGCCCTCGGCCGCGCCCGCACCGACGAGGTTATGGAGCTCGTCGATGAACAGGATGATGTCGCCGCGCTGGGTGATCTCCTTCATCACCTTCTTGAGGCGCTCCTCGAACTCACCGCGGTACTTCGAACCAGCGACCAGCGCCGCCAGGTCGAGCGTGTAGATCTGCTTGCCCTTGAGCAGCTCGGGGACCTCGCCGTGCGTGATCCGCTGGGCCAGGCCCTCGACGACGGCGGTCTTGCCGACGCCCGGCTCGCCGACCAGAACGGGGTTGTTCTTGGTCCGGCGCGAGAGGATCTGCATGATCCGCTCGATCTCGGTCTCGCGACCGACGACCGGGTCGAGCTTCGACTCGGCGGCCAGCTTGGTCAGGTTGCGCCCAAACTGGTCGAGCAGCTTCGACGACTTCTTGCCGGCCTCGCCGCCTTGGGCGGCACCCGCCGCTCCACTGGCGCCGGCGCCGCGCTGGCGGCTGCCCGGCCCGGAGAGCATCCGGATGACCTCGTTTCGAATCTTTTCGGAATCTGCGTCGAAATCGAGCAGGATCCGGGCGGCCACGCCCTCGTTCTCGCGCACCAGCCCGAGCAGGATGTGCTCGGTGCCGATGTAGTTGTGCCCGAGGCTGAGCGCCTCGCGCAGCGCGAGCTCGAGCACCTTCTTGGCTCGCGGCGTGAATGGGATCTGGCCGGAGGTGACCTCCTCGCCCGATCCGACGATCCGGACGACCTGGGCCCGTACGCGCTCCACCGTGATATCAAGCGACTCGAGTACGCGGGCCGCGAGTCCTTCCTCTTCGCGGAGGAGGCCAAGCAGAATGTGCTCGGTCCCGATGTAATTGTGCTTGAGCGTCCGCGCTTCTTCCTGAGCCAAGACGACTACCTGGCGGGCTCGCTCTGTGAATCGCTCGAACATGATCCTTCTCTTCTGTGGCGGGTCTCGGTCTGCTCGGTCGGGATGTTTTCCGGTCTGCTCCTCGCCTACCTGCTCGGTTCACATGGTAGTTCGCGAATGCGGGGACACCGAAGATCCCGTTCTACCCACCTTGTCGGCCAGTAGCTGCCGATTGATGAGCGAAACGGTCTCGAGTTTTCGGGCCATAGGCCAGTTTATCAACGGGCCTCAACGCCACTGCGGCACTCGACCGGCTCGGCCCGGACTTCACAGGTTGTTCATGTTCGGCCCGTAGCCACCGGATCCCAGTCATATTCGAGTTGCCTGGCGGTCTTCATTGCGAGCTCGCGGCCTTCGAATCTGTCCACCAGATGCAGCGACATTGCGATCCCGGAGCTGAGTCCGCCCGCCGTCACGACCTCGCCCGCGTCGACCCAGCGGACCCACGCCTGACCGCGCCCTCCGACCCGCTCGGCCAACTCTTCGACGTCCTCCCAATGGGTGGTCCACGACCGCTCGGAGAGCAGGCCGAGGGCGCCCAGGACGAACGCTCCCGTGCAGACCGACGCGACGAGCGAAGCATCGTCCGCCACCGGCGCCACCGCGCTCATCAACCCCTCATCCGAGATCACTTCATCGATCGCGACCGCTCCCGGCACGACGAACACGTCCAGGTGCCCGCAGTCCGCCAGTGTCGCCTGCGGGGTCAGCCGTAGCCCCCCGTAGGCGGCCACCGAACCCGAGCCGGCACCGAGGGTCACAACCTCGAACGGCGGCTCGCCTCCGTCGCGAACAACCCAACGCGACGCGGTCAGGAACACCTCGTACGGCCCGCCGACGTCGAGTAGGTCCACCTGGTCGAATAAGAGAACGCCTATCCGCACGGTGACTTTTGCCTGGTAATCGGCTCAATCCCGCATAGCGGGAAAGAGCACGACCTCGCGGATCGACCGGTGCCCGGTCAAGATCATTACAAGGCGATCGATGCCGATCCCGATGCCGCCGGTCGGGGGCATGCCCTGCTCGAGCGCCTCGAGGAACCCCTCGTCATACGGCTGCGTCTCTTCGTCGCCGGCGCCGGCCAGGGCGCGCTGCTCCTCGAACCGTCTCCGCTGCTCGTCGGGATCGTTCAGTTCGGTGAACGCGTTCGCGATCTCGAGCCCGCCGATGTACGCCTCGAACCGCTCGACCAGCCCGTCGACCGACCGGTGGCGCTTGGCGAACGGCGACAGTTCGACCGGGTAGTCCATCAGGAACGTCGGCTCGGTCAGCGTCGGCTCGACATGCTTGGAGAGCAGCTCGTCGACGAGCTGGGGCCAGGTGTCCTCGGGCGGGACCGCGAGCCCCCGCGCGGCCATGGCGGCGGCCAGCTGATCACGGTCTCGATGCTCCATGATGTCGATCCCGGTGCGGTCGCGGATCGCGTCGACTAGCCGCTCCCGGCGCCACGGGGGCGTCAGATCGATCTCTCCCTGGTAGCCCGCCTCCGAGGCCGCGTACGCGACCAGGCGCTCGCATCGCGACGCGATGTCCTCGTAGTCGGCGTATGCCTCGTACCACTCGAGCATCGTGAACTCTGGGTTGTGCGTGGTGTCGACGCCCTCGTTGCGGAAGTCCTTGCCGAGCTCGTAGACGCGCTCGAGCCCGCCGACGATCAGCCGTTTCAGGTAGAGCTCGGTCGCGATACGCAGGAAGAACTCGCGATCGAGCGCGTTGTGGTGCGTCGTGAACGGCCGGGCCAGCGCACCCCCGTACAGAGGCTGTAGCACCGGCGTCTCGACCTCGATGAACCCCTCGGCGTCGAGGAACCGGCGGACCGCGGAGATTACGCGCGCGCGTGTGATGAACAGCTCGCGCGCCTCCTCGTTGGCGATCAGGTCGAGCTCCCGCCGGCGAAAGCGCGTCTCGACGTCGGTCAGGCCGTGATGCTTCTCGGGCGGTGGTCTGAGCGACTTGGCCAGAAGCGTGAAGTCGACCACCCTCAGCGTCAGCTCGCCCCGGCGCGAGGAGAACGCGGTCCCGTCGACGCCGATCAGATCGCCCAGATCAAGCCCTAGGAGCCGCTCCATGCCCGCGGGGCCGAGCTCGTCGACGCGCGCCTGGAGCTGGATCCGCCCGGAGCGGTCGACGAGATCGAGGAACGCCATCTTCCCCTGGCCCCGGCGCGCCGCGAGTCGGCCCGCGACCCGGTGGCGGGCGTCAGTCTCGTCCCCGGGCTCCAACCCCTCGTGCGCGGCGCGTACGACCGCGATCGGCTCGACGCCGTCGAATTCGTGCGGGAACGGGTCGATCCCGGCGTCGCGCAGGGTCTCGAGCTTGCGCCGGCGCGTCGCCAGGAGCTCGTCGCCGCCGTCGGCTGTATCGCTCACGGCTTCCGGACGAGCCGAGCTAAGCGGACGCGACGTCGATCTTGGTGATCCTGAGGCGCCGTTCGCCCTTGGGCGTGGCGATGACGACCTCGTCGCCACGCTTGCGCCCGAGCAGGGCCTTGCCGACCGGCGACTCGTTCGAGAGCTTCGCCTCGGCCGGACTGGCCTCGGCCGACCCGACGATCGTGTACCTGACCGACCTGCCGCCGTCGTCCTTGACATGGACGACCGAGCCGACGCGAACCTGGTCGGTCGAAAGATCGGACTGGTCGATCACCGTCGCCGAGCGGAGCTTCTCCTCCAGCGAGGCGATCCGCGCCTCGAGCATCGCCTGCTCGTTCTTGGCGTCGTCGTACTCGGCGTTCTCCGAGATGTCGCCAAACTCGCGCGCTTCCTTGATCCGGGCGGCGACTTCGCGCCGGCGGGTCGTGGTCAATTGATCGAGCTCTGCCTTTAGGTTGGCGAGCCCTTCGGGTGTGATGATGACGTCCTTGGGCATTTCGCAGACCTGTACTTGAGGGGGAACCGCCGGCTGCCCGACGGTCCGGACGAGAAAAAAACCCGCCTGCTGAGCGGGAATTAATACGCAGCTGGTGTGCGTGGGCGGATGAGTATAGACACCCGCTTCGGCGGGCTGGGTCCGGCCTCTTTATGACTTCGACGGGTCCTTATCTGGGGCCGTGACCCGACGGGTCATCGCCTCCTGGGGCGATGTCCTCGTGCCCCACCCTCACGGGCGATGACCCGCAATCTCGTCGGCCTGCTGGAAGGTCGGGCGGTTGATCCATTCGATCAGCGGCTGGCTGATCACGCCGATCGGCCGGAACTGGATCGAGTCCGAGCACATCTGGTCGCCGGCGGCGCACACGCTGTCGGCCGGATAGACCTGCTGCGGCGACTCGGAGATCGCCTGGCTGAGCGAGGACTCGAGCGCGGCGCGGCACTTGGCAAGCGACCCGCCGCCGCAGTACTCGCGATTCAGCGGTCCGGCGACCTTGTCGCCCAGGACCGACCGCAGGTCCTTCTGGACGATGCCGTAGAACCCGACGTCGAACGCGGAGCCCAGATGTGCGCCGGAGACGCCGTGCCCGGGCTCGTCGTTGATCGGGAAGTCGGATTCCACCTGGCCCAACAGGCTCTGGCCGAGCGTGGGACCGAACTCGGCACCGACCAGCAGCGGCCACCAGGCGTCCATGGTCCGCACCGCATCGGTCTGGTCGTAGCTACCCGAGGCGCCCGGATGCTCCCGGTTGATCCGGTGCGCGCCGCTCGCCACCCACGCCTGGAGCTCGTCGACGGCGTTCGCGAGCGTCGGGTCAGTCGGATGGCCGAGGATCTGGAGCGCGTACGGCAGCACCTCGACGCCGCGCAGGTCCTCGGTCCCGGCGGTCCCCATCGCGTTGATCAGGTCCGCGAGCGTCATCTTGTTCCCGGACGCCGCCAGCTCGGAGTTGACGTTGTTGTCGAGCAGCTGCGAGCGGTACACCGAGGCGTACTCCTGGCCGGTGGCGGCGTCGTTGTAGCCCGGCGCCTGCTTGTTGTTCCAACTCGTCAGGTACGGCTGGTTGACCGCCTGCGGGTGCGCGCTCTCGGGCGTCTGCTGCTCGGTCACGCTCGCGGGCGTCATCTGGGCCGCGGGCTGGAGCCCCTGCCAGGACTCGCTCGCCCACGACGGGAACAGAGGATCGGTGTTCGCCGCGCGGACAGGGTTCAGGCCCGAGTTGAAGTACGCGATGTTCTTGTCGTCGGCGTAGAACCAGTTGAACGTGTACTGAACGTCGTAGGCCGCGTTCATGAACTCCTGCGGGTTGCGCATGTCGGCAGGCTGGTTGAACCTCTCGAACCCGAGCGCCGAGTCGAGCTCGTGCATGTACGTCGAGCGCAGGTTCGTGTAGACGACGGGCTGCCCGTTTATCCGCGCCCGCGCGACGACGATCCCGTACGCGGTCCGCTTGGTCTGGAAGGTCACCGAGCCGGCCGGCGTCGAGTCGCCGAGGTTGGGCTGCCACGACTCGCTCCGGGTCAGCGTCTCCATCTGGGTGCACTTCCCGTTCAGCACGTAGTAGTCGGAGTCGAGCGAGACCGGGCCGCCATTCGGGTTGCACAGTGGCTCGGCGAAGGTGTCGATGATGTTCTGGCTAGCGGAGGTCGCCGACCACGCGTAGTCGGGCCCGTGACCCAGCTCGACGTACAGGTTGACGCCGGGGAACGCGGCGCCGTCGGCGTCGATCCCGGGTCCGTGGATGTCCTCCTCCATCAGGATCTCGGGGGTGAAGTAGCTGACCTGCGGGCCCATCACCGCCAGCGGGTGGCCGCTTGCGCTGTCAGCGGCGCTCACCAGCAGCGCATTCGACATCGAGCGCGGATACGCCAGCAGGCCGGCCACGGCGGCGGACCGGAGCCTCGAGCCCGTCGTCGCCTGCCCGCTCTCGCTGGGTGGCACGGCGCCGGCGACGACCGGGTTGGCGTAGGAGACCGACCCCGCGTCGGGGAGGGCAATCGTCTTCTGTACGGCCTTGCTCGGCCGCGGCAGCGTCTGGTTCGGGAACGACTTGCCGTGGACGGTCGTCGGGGCCTCGGGGTCGTTCGGGTCGTCGAAGCTGAGGAAAGTCCCGAACCCGGAGTTGTCCACCGATAGCCTTCCGGCGCCGAGCACGGCCTTGCCGGCGCGGCGGGTTCCGGGCGGCTTATGGGCTGCGCTGCGCGCAGCGTCCTTGGGGCCACGTACCCCGTCCGGACGGGCTCGCAGGGCCCCACGGACGCCGAGCGAAGCGAGGCCCAAAATCCGCGGTTTCTTCTTGTGTTTCTTCTTCTTCTTCGCGGGCTGCGAGTTCAGCTCCGGCGAGCCTGCCACGACGAAGTGCTCGGGTCCGAACTTCTGCTTCATGTTCTCGTACAGGACCGCGTTCGAGAGCTGCTGACCGCCGCCGTTGCCGAAGATTCCCCCGACGAGCGTCGCGATCGAGACGAGGTCTTCGACCGTGAACGGTTGCGGGCCCTGGGGCTGGCCGATGGCCGCGTACTCCGCCGGCAGCATCGTGAGCGCGTTCAGCGGGTTCTCGGCCTTGGCGATGTAGGCGTTGATCCCGTCGACATAGTTGGTGGCGTCGCTCAGGATCTGCGGCCCGTCCGGCGAGTTCGCGGCCGCCCAGTTGACCTGGTTCGCGAGGTCCTGCTGCGTGTAGGGCTCATTCGCCCACACGTCCTCGTCCATCGCCACGTTGGCGCCGCCGGCGAACTGGGCGAGGTCCCCTGCCCCGAGTGCCTGAGCACGTCGACGAAGAACAGCCGGTCCTCGGCGGTGGCGTACCCGATCCCGAACATCAAGGCCGCGCGAGTGTCGCCGTAGATGTGCGGTACGCCGAACTGCGAGTCGCGCTCGATCGTCACCCCGGGCTCGGGGGTTTCGGTGCTGGCGACGTCGCCGGCCGGGACCCCGAACGTGGCGTCCTTGTAGAACTGCGGGATCTGGGCCTCGGTGATCGGGACCGACGTCGCGAGGCTCGAGTACATCCCGAGCTGATCGTTCGAGTGCGGCGGGTAAGTGCCTCCGGCCTTGAACTGCGCGGCCTGCAGGAGGTTGTCGAACCCGCTCTGGCCCGGAGGCAGGATGTTGCGGAAGCCGCCGTAGTCGTTGTAGCCGTAAGGCTCGACCTGGGCCGACGCGACCGGCGCGAACCCGACCACGAGCACGAACGCGCTGAGGACCGCCGCAACCCTGCCGATGCACCGGAACACGGGCGGGCAACCTACACGGGCGTCGCCTCGCGTGCGCCAGTTGCCGGTCTACGCCGCGGCGCGCTCGGGCACGGCGTGGAGGAGCAAGCGTGCGGCGGCCAGCGTCGGCGCGGTCTGGAGCGCGGCCTGGAGTGGCTTCCCGCCACCGAGGCGCTCGACGTACCACGGATAGAACTTGCGCAGGTAGCGGGTGGCCCGGTCTTCACCGAGGTGCTCGACGGCTGAGTCGATCACCCAGTCGAGCTCGGTGAGAATCTCGTCCGGCCCCGGCTCGTCGTCGCGGACCCCGAGCACTTGCTCGAACAGCCACGGGTTCCCAAGCGAGCCGCGGGCGAGCAGCACGCCGGCCGCGTCCGTGCGCTCGAACGCCAGCCGCACCGCCTCAGGGGTCTGGAGCCCGCCCGAGACGAGCACGGGCACCGGCAGCTCGTCGACCAGGCGGCGGACGAGGTCATAGTTCGGCGAACCCTTGTGCCGCTGGGACGCGTGCCGTGGATGGATGCTGATCGCGGCCACGCCACCGTCGAACACCAGCCGGCGCGCGACCTCGAGCCCGCTCAGGTCCCCGGGGCGCTGCCCCGATCGCAGCTTGACCGTTACCGGCAGCCCGCTCCCGCGCGCCGCCGCCAGCGCCACGGCGACCGCCCGCTCCGGCTCCTCGAGCAGCGCCGCGCCGGCGCCGGTCTTGCACACCTTGGGGACCGGACAGCCCATGTTGATGTCGATCAGGTCCGCGCCGGCCGCGGCCACGCGCTCGGCCGCCGAGGCCATCACGTCCGGATCGTTTCCGAACAGCTGCATCGAGACCGGGTGCTCCTGGGGGTGGATCCGCAACAGCTCGCGGCAGGTACGCTCGTTCTGGTAGTGCACCGCGTAGCTCGACACCATCTCCGAGACCACCAGCCCGGCCCCGTGGCGCTTGGCCTGAAGGCGCACGAACCAGTTGCCGATGCCCGCCAGCGGCGCGAGCACGACCCGGTTGGGGATCGCGACGCCGCCGACCTGCCAGGGATCGGTGAGTGACCGAGACATAGCGTTTCATGGTACGAATCAAGCAATGAACCTGTTTGACGAGCTGCGCCCATGGACTGACGTGGTGCTCGAACAGGTTCCGGGGCTGGAGCTGTTCGACGCCCACACCCACCTCGGGCAGAACGACCCCGACGGAATGAAGCAAACGCCCGAGGAGCTCGTGTCCGCGCTCGAGATCGCCGGCGCACGGGGAGCGTTCTCATTCCCATTCCACGAGCCCGACGGCTACCGCGCCGCGAACGACGACGTGCTCGCCGCCGCCCGGGACTCGAACGGGCTGATCGTCCCGTTCTGCCGCGTCAACCCGCATGACGACCCGGTCCCCGAGGCCGAGCGCGCGCTCGCGGCCGGCGTCCAGGGGATCAAGCTCCACCCGCGCGCCGAGCAGTTCACGCTCGACCACCCCAAGGTCCGCTCGATCGTTGCGCTCGCCAACGAGCGCTCGCTGCCGGTCCTGATCCACGCCGGGCGGGGCATCCCCGCGCTCGGGATGCATGCCGTAGAGCTCGCCGAGGAGTTCCCGGACGCCCGGCTGATCCTCGCCCACGCCGGCATCTGCGACCTCTCGTGGATCTGGCGCGTCGCCGGCGATCTACCCAACCTGCTGTTCGACACCGCCTGGTGGATTCCGGCGGACCTCGAGGCACTGTTCTCGCTGGTGCCGCCGGGCCAGATCGTGTTCGCCAGCGATGCCCCGTACGGAAACACGTTCATCTCCGCCTCGTTCCAGCTCCGGTGGGCGCTCCAGCTCGGCTTCTCACCCGAGCAGATTCGCTCGATCGCGTCCGAGCAGTCGCTCCGGATCGCCGCCGGCGAGCCGCTCCAGCCGGCCGGCCCGGCGATCGGCGAGCGCGACCGGGCGCCCCATGTGCTGCTCGACCGGGTGGCGTTCTTTCTGCTGTTCAGCGCGCTCGGGACGATGCGCGGCGTCGACCCCACCGAGATGCTCGCGCTCGCGCGGCTGGCCTGCGACGTTCCCGAGGAGATCGACGACGCACCGGTGTTCTCGGCGATCGTCTCGCTGCTCGACGGCTACGAGGCGTACGCGGCCGAGCACCCGGACGAACGCCGGCGAATCACGTTCCTGATCCTGGCTGCCACCGTTGCCAAGACACCCGAAGTTCCCATCCCGCCGATTGAAGTCCTCGGCGAGCCGTCCGGGCTCGCGTCCAGACCCAGTCGGTCGGCATCACGCCTCCCTTAACTCAGAGTTCCGCTCCCAGATCAGCCGCAGCCCCGTCAGCGTGAGCAGGTCGTCGACGTCGTCGATCGTCTCGCGGATGTGAGGCACGAGCACGCCGGCGAGCCCGCCGGTGGCGATCACGTGCGTCCGGTCGCCGAGCTCGCCGCGGAGCCGGCGGACGATCCCCTCGACCTGACCGGCGAACCCGAACACGATCCCGCTGCGGATCGCGTCGACCGTCGACTTTCCGATCAGCGCGCGCGGCTCCGCGAGCTCGACCTTGGGCAGCCTGGCCGCGCGGTCGTACAGCGCGTCGATCGAGATCTCCGCGCCGGGCGTGATGATCCCCCCGAGGTATTCGCCGGCCGCCGACACGATGTCGTAGGTGATCGCCGTGCCGAAGTCGACGATCACGCAGGTGTCGTGAACGCGCTCGTACGCCGCCACCGCATTCGCGAGGCGATCGGCGCCGACCTCGTGCGGGTTGTCGTAGCGGATTGGCATCCCGGTGCGGATCGTCGGGCCGACGACGAGCATCTGATGGCCCAGATAGTGCCGGGTCATCTGCGTCCACTGGTGGGAGAGCTGGGGCACGGTCGTGGACACGATCGAGCGATCGATGTCCGTCAACGACAGCCCGCGCAGCCCGAGCAGGTTCGACAGCGCCGCCCCGATCTCGTCGCCGGTCGAGTCGCGGACGGTCGAGAAGCGCCAGTGCTGGAACACGGTTGTCTCGCCGTCGCGGAACAGGCCGAAGTGGGTCTGCGTGTTTCCGACATCGACGACCAGCAGCATTGGCTGAGCCTAGACGAGCGGAGGCCCAGCGCGCCGGACGTCCTGTCCATCGCCGCCGAGCGCGGTCAGCGCTTGCGCCAGCGACGTTCCGTCGGGAAGCGTGAGACTCGGTTCGAGCTCGAGGAGCGGCACGAGCACGAATCGTCTCGACGTCACCTCGGGGTGCGGGAGCGTGAGCCGGTCCGACTCATACTCGATCCGGTTGAGTAGCAGGACGTCGACGTCGATCGGCCGGGGGCCGTGCCGCTGGCCTCCGGGCTCCCGGCCCAGCGACCGCTCGACGTCCTTGCAAGCTCTGAGGAGCTCCTCCGGGTCGTGGTCGGTTTCGATGCGCAGGCACGCGTTGTAGAACTCGCGCTGGTCGAGCACGAGGCCCACCGGCTCGGTCTCATACACCGATGACGTCGCGACCACCGCGACGCCGTGCGCCGGCAACGCGGCTACGGCCTCATCGAGGTGCGCACGCCGGTCGCCGATGTTCGACCCGAGCCCGAGATAGCCGGGCGTCACCGCGACGCCCTCCCCGCGCGCGGCGGCCTCATTCGGCCTCGCGCCACACCTCGACCGAGACCTCGCTCACCGGCAGCGCCATCGGCGGCTCGGGCTTGGCCGCCTTCACCCACACGGCATGTGCGTCGTATTGCTCAAGCAGCCGGTCGGCGATCGCCGCGCACAGCCGCTCGAGCGTCTTGTACGAGCGCTGCTGCGCGACCAGGTTGGCGGTGTCGCACACCTGGGCGTAGTCGACGGTGTCCTCGATCCGGTCGGTGACGGTCGCATCGACGTCGCCCACGTCCATCCGGAGGTCGAGCAGCAGGCGCTGGCCCACCTCGCGCTCTGCCGCGGTCACGCCCACGTGGGTGAACAGCGACAGTCCACTGACCTCGATCGTGACCTCGGGTTCGGGATGGCCCTCGCCCTCGTCCTCGTCTACCTCGTCGTACTCGTCGGGGTCGTCCATCGCGCGCTGACCGTAGCAGCCGTGACAGCGAGTGCGTCGTGGACCGGGGCCACATCGTGAACCCGGAACACGCGCGCGCCGCGCTCGTACGCGAGCACGTCGGTGGCGACCGTCGCCGCTACGCGCTCGTCGACCTCGCGCCCGGTGATCTTGCCGAGGAATGACTTGCGCGAGGTGCCGATCACGACCGGGCGACCGAGGTCCAGGAATTCACCGAGCCGCCGGAGCAGTTCGAGGTTGTGCTCCACGGTCTTGCCGAACCCGATCCCCGGGTCGAGCAGGATCCGTTTTTCGGCGATGCCGTTCGCGATCGCAAACGCCATCCGCTCCTCGAGGAACGCCTTGACCTCGTTGACGACGTCGCCGTAGCGAGGATCCTGCTGCATCGTGCGCGGGTCCCCGAGCATGTGCATCAGGCAGCAATCGGCGTTCGCCTCGGCCACCACGGCGGCGATCTCGGGGTCGCCCCTCAACGCGGTGACGTCGTTGACGAGCGTCGCGCCGGAGGCGAGTGCGCGCGTCGCCACGCCGCTCTTGTACGTGTCGATCGAGATCTGGGCGTTAGTGCCGCCGGCGATGAGGCCCTCGATCACGGGAATCACGCGCCGGAGCTCCTCCGTTTCGGACACCGGGGCAGCGCCCGGCCGGGTCGATTCGCCGCCTACGTCGAGGATCGCCGCTCCCTCGGCCTCGAGCTCGAGCCCGTGCTCGATCGCGACGGCGGTATCCAGGTAGCGGCCGCCGTCCGAGAACGAGTCGGGCGTGACGTTCACCACGCCCATGATCCGGAACGCCGCGGCGTCACTCATGAGGCCACCGTCCGTGGAGGTCGTAGTAGTCGCGGGCCGCCTCCTCGGTCTCGCGCTCGCGGTTGCTCTGGACGCTCAACCGATACATCCAGTTGACCATCCACACGATCAGGGCGGCGATGACCAGCGCCACGCCGGCGCCGGCGACGACGTCGTCCTTGCCTCCGCCGACCACGATGCCGACGAGCCCGACGACCGCGATCGCCACCGGCAGCCAGACCCGGGTGATGGCCAGCAGAATGCCTCCGCCGCGCCTCGGATGGTCGTCGTGGGCTGCGCTCTGCTCGGGCATGTTCAGGAGGTAGTGTCCCGCACCGTGTCCTCCCCCTTCCCCCTAGAGAGGCCTATCACCCGCCGCTCGCTGCTCTGCGGCGCCGCCGGCGGGGCGGCGCTGCTGGCGGCCCGCGGGCTGCCGGCCTGGGCCCGGCCCGTGGCTGTCGGTGCGGGCCTCCGCCAACCCGACAGCCTGCCGTTCCCGCACAAGCGTGCCGGCACACCGAGCCTGCCTGAGATCCAGCACATCGTCGTGCTGATGATGGAGAACCACTCGTTCGACAACCTGCTCGGGATGGTTCCCCACCAGGTGCCCAGCCGGCGCTCGGTCGACGGTCTGCGCGTGGAGGGCGGGAAGGTCGTCAACTCGAACCCGGATGCTGGTGGCGCGCCGGTGGTCGCGGTTCACGCCACCTCGCCGTGCCAGCTATCCGGCGAGCCCAGCCAGAGCTGGAACGCGAGCCACGAGGCTTACGACAACGGGCTGAATGACGGCTTCGTCAAGGCCAGCGCGCCGGTCGCGATGCAGTACTGGGACAAGCACGACGTGCCGTTCACGTATTCGCTGGTCGAGCACTTCCCGATCGGCGAGCGGCACTTCTCCTCGCTGCTCGGCCAGACATGGCCCAACCGGTCCTACCTGTTCGCCGGAACGTCGATCGGGATGGTCAACGACATCATCGCTTCCGTGCCGCCGGCGAACGGCACGATCTGGGACCGGCTCGACGCCCACCACATCGACTGGGCGATCTACTACGACCCCGCGAGCTACCCGACGTTCGAGCTCGTCCCGGGCTCCGACACGCCGACCCGGATGGCCAAGCGCGTGCACCCCTTCAACCGGTTCCTGTCCGACGTCGCCGCCGGCAAGCTCCCGCAGCTCACGTTCCTCGATCCCAACTACGAGACGACCTCGGAGGAGAACCCGCAGGACATCCAGCTGGGCGAGCGGTACATCGCCCAGGTAGTGACCGCGTTGATGCGCGCGCCGACGTGGAAGCACACCGCGCTGTTCATCACCTACGACGAGCACGGTGGCTACTACGACCACGTGCCCCCGCCGGCGGCCATCCCGCCCGACTCGATCCCCCCGGCGCTGACCTCGGACGACGCGCCGGGCGCGTTTGACCGCTACGGCTTCCGCGTGCCCATGATCGTCGTCTCGCCCTGGGCGCGGGCGCGCTACGTCTCCCGGTTAGTCGAGGACCACACCTCGATCACCGCATTCATCGAGCGCAAGTGGAACCTGCCGGCGATGACGTTCCGAGACGCCAATGCGTCGCCGATGACGAACTACTTCGACTTTCGCCGGCCGGCGTTTCTGAAGCCACCGAAGCTCGCGGCCGCGCCGAAGCTCGGCGCCGGCCTGGCCGCCTGCCACGCCGCGGGATTGATCCCGCCGCTGAGCGGATGATGCGGTACCCCGTGCTGACTTTTCCCCCATCTACGGGGCAAATCCAGCAGCCGCCCCTTTAGCCAGCCGTCGGCTACTCGGCGGTGCCGCCGGCGAGGCCCGGACGGGGCAGCGGGCGCGGACCCTCGCGCCGCTCGCCGGCGGGCGTGCCGGGAATCGGCACCTCGGGCGGCGGCGGGGCCTCGGAGCCGAACACGTCCTCCTCGGTGCCGCCACCGAGGAGAGCCTCGAACTGCTCCTTCTCGATCGTCTCCCGCTTGATCAGGATCTCCGAAAGCTTCTCGAGGTTCTCGCGATGCGAGCCCAGGATGTCCTTGGCCTGGATGTGCGCCGCCTCGACGATCCGCCGGATCTCGTCGTCGATCTCGCGAGCGATCTCGTCCGAGTAGTCGGGCTCGGCGCTGAACTCGCGGCCGAGGAACGGCATGCCGTGGTCGTGGCCGAACACGCGGGGGCCGAGCTTCTCGGACATCCCGAAGCGCATCACCATCTGCTTGGCGGTGGCGGTTACCTTCTCGAGGTCGTTCGAGGCGCCGGTCGTGACCTCGCCGAACACGATCTCCTCGGCGGCGCGGCCGCCGAGGGTCATCGCCATCTGGTCCTGGAGCTCGGCGCGCGTGGTGAGGAACTTGTCCTCGGCCGGCAGCGAGATCGTGTAGCCGAGCGCCTGACCGCGAGAGATGACCGAGATCTTGTGGACCGGGTCGGCGTTGGGGAGGTAGTGGCCGACCATCGCGTGGCCCATCTCGTGGTAGGCGGTGATCCGCCGCTCCTTGTCGGACATGACCCGGGTCTTCTTCTCGGGACCCGCGATCACGCGCATGATCCCTTCCTCGAGCTCGACCTGGGTGATCTCGCGCTTGCCGTTACGGGCCGCGAGCAGCGCTGCCTCGTTCACGAGGTTCGACAGATCTGCACCGGTGAACCCGGGGGTCTGACCCGCCAAAGCATCGACGTCGATCTCGCGCGCCAGTGGCTTGCCACGCGTGTGGACGTCGAGGATCTTCTTGCGCCCGAGGCGATCTGGGCGGTCGACCACGATCTGGCGGTCGAACCGGCCCGGGCGGAGAAGTGCCGGGTCGAGGATGTCCGGGCGGTTGGTGGCGGCGATCAAGATGATGTTGTCCTTCATCTCGAAGCCGTCCATCTCGACGAGAAGCTGGTTGAGCGTCTGCTCGCGCTCGTCGTGACCGCCGCCGAGGCCGGCGCCGCGGTGGCGGCCGACGGCGTCGATCTCGTCCATGAAGATGATGCAGGGTGAGTTCTGCTTGGCCTGCTCGAATAGGTCTCGCACGCGCGAGGCGCCCACGCCGACGAACATCTCGACGAAGTCGGACCCTGATATCGAGAAGAACGGGACGCCGGCCTCGCCTGCCACGGCGCGCGCCAGCAGCGTCTTACCGGTGCCCGGCGGCCCATACAGGAGCACGCCCTTGGGGATGCGGGCCCCGAGGGCCTGGAATTTCTTCGGGTTCTCGAGGAACTCCTTGATCTCGTGCAGCTCCTCGACCGCCTCGTCGACGCCCGCGACGTCGCGGAACGTGATCTTGGGCGAGTCGACCGACATTCGTTTGGCGCGCGATTTGCCGAACGACATCACCTTCGATCCACCGCCCTGGACCTGGTTCATCAGGAAGATCCAGAATCCGATGAAGATCACGAACGGCAGGATGTAGGTCAGCAGCGACAGCCAGCCGTTCGAGGCCTTGCCCTGGATGTCGAAGTTCTGCGGCGAGAGGTTCTTGTCGGCGGACGTGATGATCTGCGAGACGTAGCCGTCGGGGTACCCAACCGTGTACTTGACACCGGTCGTCGTGGTGACGTTCGCCGTGTTGTCCTTCTCGTGGAGCGAGAGGCTCTGGACCCCGCCGTGGTCGAGCTGATAGATGAGGTCGCCGAAGGTCTCCTTCTGCGACTTGCTCGAGCTGCCGATCAGCTTTTGGGCGAAGAACGCCAGCACCACCACGATGAGGATCGGGAACGCTGCGCTCTTGAAAAACCTGCTCATAGGCGATAAATGCGGTCCAGGCCGCGCCAGGACTCGGGGTCCGGGACTGCCAAGCGTAGCATCTGGTTTCGGAGCGCCAAACAGCCTTGCACGTAGGCGTTCATCGCCCGGGACGGGGTTTCGGATCCGGCGTGGCCTTGTCAGTCATCCCGCGTTTACTCGTTCAACTCGGCCACGTAGGGCAAGTTCCGGTAGCGCTCGGCGTAGTCCAGCCCGTACCCAACAACGAACCGGTTGGGAATCTCGAACCCCACATACTTCGTCCGTAGATCGACCTTTTGCCGCTCGGGCTTGACCAGCAGGGCGCAAACTTCCAGTGATCGGGGGTTTCGCCCCTCCAAATTGCGCAATAGGTACTGCAGGGTCAGCCCTGAATCGACGATGTCCTCGACGATCAGGACGTCCCGGCCCTCGATCACGGCGTCGAGATCCTTGAGGATCCGGACGACTCCCGAGGACTTTGTCGCCGAGCCGTACGACGCCACCGCCATGAAGTCGACCTCGCAGGGAACCTCGAGGTGCCGCATCAGGTCGGACAGGAACAGCACGGCACCCTTGAGGACGCCGACCAGCACGAGATCTTTCCCCTGGTAGTCGCGGGAAACCTCCTCGGCCAGTTCGCGGACACGGCGCCGCAGGTCCTCGGCCGGCACGAGGATCTCCCCGATCGCGTCGTCGCCTTCCACGGCCCGGGAGTCTATGGGGCGCGGCGCGCAAGCAGCCTGACCGCCTGACGCGTCCCGTCGGTTACCTTGAAGCGCTCCGAGGTCGCCACCCCCGCGACCCATGCGATTTCGCCGCCGGCTTCGATCACCGGCACGGCTGCGCGCTCCGCCCGCGGGACCCGGCGCGCGGTGAAGAGGTCCTGGAGGCTTTTGGTCCCGCCGAGGCCGAGCGGCGCCATCCGGTCGCCGGCGCGCCAGGAGCGCACGAGCACCTCGGGGCCGAGCGCGTCGCGATCGAGCACGCCCGGCTCGCGGGCGGGCGCGTCGAGCTCGCACCGCACCTCGAACGCTCCGAACGACACCGTTCCCGGGATCGCCAGCCGCACCGGCGCCGGCGGTCCCGGGTCCGAGCCGAGGCGCTCGAACCGGAGCTCGCCGTACTCCACCACCGCGCGCAGTCCGTTGCCGACGTCCAGGAGCGCAGTGCCGCGGTCGCTCAGCGCCACGATCTCGTCGGCCCGGCCCCCGGTGCCCGGCGCGAACCCGCCGGCGGCCTCGTCGGCCAGGCGCTGCACGACGAGGCGACGCAACGCCGGTTCGAGCGCGCGGAGCCGCTCCAGCGCGATGGTGGGCCGGCCACCGAGCACCTCGTCGATCAGGGCATCGAGCACGTCGGCCTCGCCACGAAGGATCTGCGCCACCGCGAGCACGTTGTCGACCGCGGCGGGGTGAACGTCCTCGAGCGCTGGAACCAGCGCGGCGCGGATCCGGTTACGCGCGTACGCGTCCGAGGCGTTCGACTCATCCTCGCGCCAGCGCAATCCCCGTGCCGCGCAGTACGCGGCGGTCTCGGCACGCGTGAACGCGAGCAACGGGCGGACGACCGACCCGTCGCGGGGCCGCATCCCGAGCAGCGCCCGTCGGCTCGGCGAGGACGCCAGCCGGTAGAGGATCGTCTCCACCTGGTCGGTCTTGGTGTGACCCGCCGCCACGTCGCCGACGGCCTCCACGTCCGCGCCGGCGGCGAGCGTCGAGCGCCGCGCGGTAGCGCACCTCGCGCGCCCACGCCTGGAGGTTCCCGGTCGCCGGCGAGGCCGGGCGGCGCACCTCCATCCGGACCCCGAGGGTCGCGCACAGCTCGTGGCAATGACGTTCGTCCTCGTCCGCCGACTCCCGAATCCCATAGTTCACATGCAGCGCGCGCACCGACTCGGCGCCGGCGATACGAACCGCGAGGTCGAGCAGGCAAGTCGAGTCGCGGCCGCCCGACAGCAGCACGATCACCGGCCGTCCGGGCGCCAGCAGGCCGTCCTCGCGCACGCGCGCGTGAATGTCCTCGGCGGTCACTCCGCTCCGTCCCGCCGGAGCGGTCACTCCGCTCCGTCCCGCCGGCGCGCCACGAAGATCTCCGTCGACTCGGTGAAGCCCTTCAGCCGAACGTTCGCAATCCGCTCGAACTCGAGGTTGGCCCGTGACTGCTCGACGACGGGCCTTGTCACGAGCACCTCGGCGCCGGCGGCGCGGGCCCCGACGCGGGAGGCGATGTTCACGTCGCGCCCGTAGTAGTCCCCGTCGCGGTAGAGCGCGTTGCCGTAGTGGACCGCGATGCGCGGCAGGACACGCCCGCCCTCCAGGCGCTGGAACTCGACCGCCCACGCCGCCAGCGCCGCCGGGTCCGAACCGACGATCATCACCTCGTCGCCGATCGTCTTGATCACACGGGCGTCGCCGGGAAGCGTGCCCTGGACATCGGCGACGAACCGCTCGACGGCATCCACGGCCTCCAGCTCGCCGGCCTCCTCGGTCAGACGCGTGTACCCCGTGAGGTCGGCGAACGCGATCGCCACACGCATCCGACCGAGATCGACGCTGCCGTCCTCGAGATCGCACTCCATGTGGCCGACCACGTCCTGCTCGACGAAGTGCTGGAGGTAGCGCTGGTGGACCTCGTCCATGACCGGCGACGCCAGGGGCAGCAGCCGGCGCGTGAGCTCGAGCATCTCGTCGGCGGTTTCGAGTCCCGTCGCGCCCGACCGCATAAGCGGCTCGTGGACATGCATATGGAACAGCCTCACCTCGGCGTCCGCCACCCGCGCCATCGCCTGTCCGTACACGCGCACGAGCTGGAGCAGCGCCACCAAGGGCAGTCCGGCGTCGAGCACGGCACCGATGTAGCGGAGGAGCGCCACGTCGTCCTTGGACAGCCGCTCGACCTGCGCCGGCGCCGTCCCGAGCGCGGTCACGACCCGGACGATCAACGCCGGCTCGAGCCCGGTCTCGCGCGACGCGTCGTCCACGGTGTAGACGTCCTCGCCGGTGTCGAGCAGCTCCTCGACGTACCCGTACGCGAGCTTCCCGGCGTCGCCGGCCTTGCGGATGTCCTCGAGCGAGTGCCCGCGTTCGCGGAGCCGCGCCACGATCTTGGCGTAACTGATCACCGCGGGGGACCAGCTCCCGTCATAGCGCGGGAGCAGCCCCTGCCGCGCCCAGCGCCGGAGGGTCGAGGGCGCGACCCCGACCCGTTCGGCCGCCTCGGCGATCGACAGGCCTTCCGGTGCGGCCCCGTTGTGATTATTGGCGCGTGCGGTTGACATCCCCACAGGCCTCTACCCACGGCGCCGGTTCAGGTTGCGCCGCCCCGCGCCAGTGGCTCAACCGGTGCATAGTCGGCGGCGGGGCCTCGACGAGCACGGGGCCCCGCCGCCCGCGGGACTAACGGCCCGCTGCGTCGGCCGTTGGCGCTCGTCACGTTTCCGGCGGCGCCTCGCGATCATGCTCCCCAGCTGGCCTGGGCAGCGCGTCACGCTCCGGCCTATTGCCTTTTTCTGTGGAGTTAGGTCTACTCGCCCGCTACCGATCTGTCAATGGGAGACATAGGTAAGAGGGCATAAATAACAATAGGCTCGATGGCCGCCCCGAATGGACTGCAACCGACAGCTGCGCTCGCCGAGCGCGTTCTGCTGCCGGGCGACCCGGGCCGCGCCCTGATGCTGGCCGAGTCGCTCCTCGACGGCGCGAAGATGTTCAACCACAACCGCGGCCTCTGGGGATACACCGGGCTGGCGCCAGACGGCGAGCCGCTCACGATCCAGAGCACCGGGATGGGTGGCCCGAGCGCGGCGATCGTGGTCCATGAGCTGATCGACCTGGGTGCGCGCCGCCTGATGCGAGTTGGCACGGGTGGGGCGCTGCAGGAAGGGCTGGCCCTCGGCGACCTCGTGATCGTCACCGAAGCGGTTGCTGCGGACGGCACGAGCCGGGCCCTCGGCGCCGGCGAGCGGGTGCCCGCAAGCCGGGAGCTGTTGGCGGCCGTCGTCGCGGCGGCCGAGCCGCCGTTCCCCCGAAGAGCACGCGGTCCACTCAGGCCCGATCATCACGACCGACCTGTTCTACGACGAGCGCGGACTAGAGCCGAGCTGGGGGCGGGCCGGCGTGCTGGCCGTCGAGATGGAGGCAGCGACGCTGTTCGCCCTCGCCGGCGCGCGCGGGGCGCAGGCCGCGGCCCTGCTCGTCGTATCCGACCTCGTTCTCCCCGAGCGCATCCGGATCGGCCAGGAGGAGTTGCGTGCGGCCGAGCGGCGGATGGGTGAGACCGCGCTCCGGGCGCTGACCGCCGAGGGCGCGGTCGCTCAGCCCTGACGGGCCTTGTCGCCCGCCGGCTGTTCGCCGGTCTTGTCGCCCGCGAAATCCGCGCCGGTCTTGTCGCCCGCGAAATCCGCGCCGGTCTTGTCGCCCGCGGACTCGGCGACCGAGGCCTCGAGCCGGGCCAGCAGCTCCTCGATCGCGGCCAGCCGTTTGTCGATGGCGCTGGACGATCCGAGCTTGTCGATGCGCTGCTCGACCCGGTCGAGCGCGTCCTCGATCCCTTCGAGCCGCTGGGAGACGCCCCGCAACCGCCGCGTCAGACGCTCGAGGTCGCCCGCCGAGGGCAGATTGAGCGCGCTCATCGCGAGTTCCTGGGCGCGGGTGGCTCGTTCGCGAGCCGAGAACCCCGCTGTCAGCGCGCGATTGACCACGGGGTTCTCGAGCATCCCCTGGGTGACCTTGCCGATCGCCTCCTCGCCCTGGCGCGTAACCCGGCCACGGAGGCCTTTGTCTTCGCTCATGCGGACCCGCCTCTCATCTTTCGGACGACACTGATGACAGCACTCTTATAACCGGCTCGGAACCGCTAACCCTAACCCTCAACTTGAACCTCAGCTGACGCTTAAACAACATACTCATCGCTACAGTGGCCAGCGGATCGTGCCGATTCACAGGGTTGCCCGGGCTTCGCTCTGATTGAACGTCCCGGCGTGTTGGTATCTGCATTAGACATCCACCACCCCCGACGGTTCCAAATTGCAAAGCTCGGCAGCAGCCAGTAGCGTCCTTCCCACCCTAACTGTGATCGTAGCTGGGACGAATTTGCGCGTGGCGCACCGCGGGAGGAGTTAGCCACAGTGTTGAAGAGGCGGAAGCTGACGATTGCTGCTGTGACCATGGCGTCCATGGTCGCGGTGCTTGCCCTTGCCGCCATCCCGAGCGCGTCCGCGGACGGCTGCACGGTGACCATCACCGTCGCCGGCGGCCAGCAGTTCACCTTCCAGAACGTGGCGCCGGGCACCCCGCCGACGTCGCTTCCGCTTCCGGTGCAGCTCCCGATCACGAACGTTGCGCAGTCGTGTCCGCCCGTGACCGCGACCACGCCGGCGGCGACGGTCACGACCAGCACGCAGCCCCAGACGACCTCGACCTCGACTTCAACCTCGACTTCGACAGCCCCCTCGCCGTCGAAGCCCAAGCCGAAGCCGACCACCACTTCCACTTCCACGACGCCGACGTCGACGGCGACGACCAAGACGAGCACGAACACGGCGACGACCAAGACGCCGACCCTCTCGTCGGGGAAGGCCCTGTCGTCCGCCGGCTCGACGAATGTTGAGAAGGGCAAGAAGCCAAAGCCGAAGCAGACGCCGAAGAAGAAGACGACCACCCCGAAGCCGCCGCCGCCGGTCACACCGAGCGGCGTCCCCACCCCGTCGAACCCGACCTACTCGTTCTCGCTTCCGGGCCCTGCGCCGATCGGTGTCCCGAACTTCTTTATCAATAGCTTCCAGATACCGCCTTTCCTCCTCCCGATCTACCAGGCCGCTGGCATCGAGTACGACGTGCCGTGGCAGGTCCTGGCGGCGATCAACGAGATCGAGACCGATTACGGTCGCAACCTCTCGGTGTCGACTGCCGGGGCGGTCGGGTGGATGCAGTTCCTCCCGTCGACCTGGCAGCGCTGGGCGGTCGATGCCAACGGCGACGGCGTCGCCGATCCGTACAACCCCGCAGACGCGATCTTCACCGCGGCGCGCTACCTGCACGCCGCCGGCGCCTCCAAGAACATCGGCCAGGCGGTGTTCGCCTACAACCACGCGGGCTGGTATGTGCAGTCCGTCCTCCTCCGCGCCCAGCTGATCGGCGGGATGCCGAAGGCGATGATCGGCGCGCTGACCGGCCTCGTCGAGGGCCACTTCCCGGTCGCGGCTCCGGCCAAGTACGCCGACGGCTCGGTCCTGAAGCTCGCCAAGACCCGGGTGAAGACCTCGAACGCGGCGGTCCCGGTCGGGTCGGACCCGAACAGCAAGGGCACGGCGATCTACGCGAAGCAGGGCTCCCCGGTGATCGCGGTCAACGACGGCAAGATCGTCAAGATCGGCGACGACGCGAAGCTCGGCCGGTACATCGAGCTCCAGGACGCGACCGGCAACATCTACACGTACGCGAACCTTGGGTCGATCCCCACGCAGTACCCGGTGCCGAAGCCGGTCAAGGTGAGCTCCACCTCCATTACCAAGGCGCTCCTGGTTCCGACGGTTCCGGCGACCGGGACGACGGGCGCGAACGGCGCGACTTCGGCGCCGAAGCAGGCCGCGACGGCCGGCACCCAGCAGGCGCCGCCGATCGTCTCGACCGCCAAGGCCACCAAGGAGGCCAAGAAGAGCGCCGCCGGGGTGCTCTCGGTGCCCGCCAGCGCGGGAACGCAATCCGCGACGGCTGGCTCGCAGCAGGGCGGCACCGCTCCCACGGCGCCCGCCAGCGCGCCCACGATCTCGACGCCGATGGTCAAGGAGCGGCTGTTCGCCAATCCTTCCCGCCCCGCCTCCTACGCGGCCGGCGGCAAGCTCCAGATCACAACCGGCAAGAGCACTCCCCAGATCGGGAACTTCGAGAACTACTTCTCGGACGTGCTGCACCTGGCCAAGAGCCAGTACACCCTCGAGCCGCTCAAGGTCGGCGCCAGCGTGGTCGCCGGCACGATCCTCGGGCGGCTCGGCGCGGGCACGCCGACGAACGCCTCGCACCTCGAGTTCATGATCCAGCCGGCCGGGAAGAGCGCCCCGTATATCGATCCGAAGCCGATCCTCGACGGCTGGAAGCTGCTCGAGGCGACCGCGGTGTATCGCGCCGCCGGCGTCGATCCGTTCTACGGCAAGAACGCCAAGAACCCGTCGATCGGCCAGATCCTGCTGATGTCCAAGCAGCAGCTCGAGAACCGCGTCCTCCAGGATCCGAACGTCGCGATCTATGAGTGCGGCCGGCGCGACATCCAGTCCGGCGCGATCGACCGCCGCATCCTCGCGGTCGTCGAGTTCCTGGCCGCCTCGGGCCTGAAGCCGAGCGTCAGCGGGCTGAAGTGCGGTCACACCGCGAACGGCTCGAACGGCGTCGACGACGCGGGCAAGACGGGCTCGAGCGTCGACATCTCGGCCATCAACAACATCCCCATCCTCGGCCACCAGGGCAAGGGATCGATCACCGACGCCACCGTCCGCCGCCTGCTCACGCTCCAGGGCGCGATGCAGCCCGACGAGATCGTCTCGCTGATGAGCTACAAGAACCAGCCGAGCGCGCTCTCGCTGGCCGATCACGCCAACCGGATCCAGGTGTCCTACACCCCGCTGTACGGCTCGAATAAGAAGCTCTCGGCGGAGTTCGGCAGCATTCTGCAGCCGCAGCAGTGGACGCAGCTGATCAGCCACATCAGCCAGATCAGCGAGCCGATCGTCCCGATCTCACCGAGTAAGTACGCGATCAAGACCGGCCACTAAGCCGGGACGAGCGAGCGCGTGCTCATGGGCCTCGCGCAGATGCGTGATCGACCGCACTAACCTCCGGCGATTCCCCCTCTGTTCCGCTTCAGCCAGCTCGAGGTCCCGTGGGAGCTCGGGCCACCGGACGGCCGGTACCTGATCCGGCCCGACGGCGCCGGCCGCGACGCCTCACCGTCGCATGTCCTCGTGCTCGCGACCCTCGGCGCCGAGAAACGCAGCCGGGCCGGGCGTTTGCGGCGACAGCATAAGGCTCTACCTGAGCCTGAGCCTTCGCCGGTCGCGACCTCGCGGGCGACGATTGTCGACCTCGGGGACCCACTCGGCAGCCCCGAGGAGGCCGCGGCCTGGCTGAGCGGCGCCGGCGAGACGGAGCTGGCGGCCGGGGTGGCCGTGCTCAACCGCGCGCTCCACTCCTACCGGCTGGCGTCCGCCGATCCCCATGTCCACGGCATCGGCCGGCGCGATGCGCTGGTGGCGCGCCTCGGCTACGGCGCGGGCGAGGAGGTCGCCGACGGGCTTTGGACCGACGCGCGGGAGCTGATTGACGCCGGGTCGCGTCGCCGGAGCTCTCGCAGGATGCCCGCGGCCCAGGCCCGTCTGGCGGCCCTGCTCACCGGCCGCCACCCCCCGCTCGCGACCGAGGAGCTGGCGCTGCGCGCCCGGCTCGATCTGGATGAAGGACGCGCGCGCGAGGCCGCGCTCCAGGTGCTGGTCGCGCTCGACGCCGCGGTCGCGGAGCTGGCGCAGGACCCTGCCGCGCCGGCACTGGTCGAGCGGCTCGAGGAGCTGCGATCGTTGCGACCCGGCATCGCGGAGGGCGCGCGGGCAGCCCTGGGCGCCGACGGGTCCCCCGGAACGTCCGACCGGGACGCGGTCGCCTTCGCGCTCGGGCGGATCGAGGCCGCGCTCAGGGCTCGAGCGGCGGCGCTTCCGGGATAGCCAGTCCGACCGCAGCGAGCACGGCCTCCAGCTCCTCGACCACGTCCCCTCCGGCGCGCACGGCCGCGACATCGTCGAACGGCGTGGAACTCTTGGTCAGGATCGCGATCTGTCCTCCGTTTGCCAGGGTCGTCTCAGGGAGCGACGCCACCGGGTACACCTCGAGCGAGGACCCGATGCAGAGGAGGAGGTCCGCGCCGGCCGCGAGCGCCTCCGCCCGCGCGATCGCCTCCGCCGGGAGATACTCGCCGAACAGGACCACGTCGGGCTTCAGCGGCTCGCCACACTCGCACTGCGGCACCCCGTCCGGGGCCAACCCGATGAGGCGGCGCACGTCTCCCAATTCATATCGTGAACGACAGACAAGACACACCGAGTGCCCGATCGATCCGTGGACCTCGACCACGCTCCGCGTGCCGGCCCGGGCGTGGAGGCGGTCGATGTTCTGGGTGATCACGGCATCCAGCAGTCCCGCCCGCTCGAGCTCGACGAGTGCGGCGTGCGCCCGGTTCGGCCGCTTGTCCTCGAGGGTCTGGAAGCGCTGCCCGTAGAAGCTCCAGAACCGCTCCGGGTCGCGCTGGAACGCGTCGATGTGGGCGACCTCCATCGGGTTGACGTTGGCCCACAGCCCGCTGCCGGGCGACCGGAAGTCGGGGATCCCGGACGGCACCGAGATCCCGGCGCCGGTGAGCGCCACCACCGAATCGGCCTCGCCGATGAGGTTCGCGATCCGCGCGGCGGCGGTGGTTGCGTCGCCGGCGCTCACCGCCCGCGGAACCGCGGCCGGCGCTTCTCCACGAAGGCCGAGACTCCCTCGCGACCGTCCTCGGAGGTGAAGACCTCGAGGAAGGCCTGCTTCTCCCGCTCGATCCCGGCGTCGATGTCTCCCGCCGCCGACACCCGCTTGATCCGCTCGACCGCGAGCGGCGCCTGCTGCGACAGCTTCCGCGCCCACGCCAGCGCGGTATCGAACAACTCCTCGTCGGCCACGACCCGGTTTGCCAGGCCGAACGCGTAGGCCTCGTCGGCCGAGATCGGATCGCCGGTCAGGTTGAGCTCGCGCGCCCGGCCCTCGCCGACGAGCCGCGGCAGGCGCTGGGTCCCGCCGAACCCGGGGATGATTCCCAGGCTGATCTCGGGCTGACCGAATACGGCCGATTCCGCCGCGATCCTGAGGTCGCACGCCATGGCCAGCTCGCAGCCGCCGCCGAGCGCCATCGCGTTGACCGCGGCGATCGTCACCACCGACGAGGTCTCGATCTCCCGGAGCAGCCCGTGCATGCCGTCGAGCAGCTCGCGACCGCTGGTTTCGTCCAACGTGGTGAAGGCCTTGATGTCCGCGCCGGCGCAGAACAGCATCGGGTTGGCCGACGCGATCACGAGCGCGCGGACGGTGCCTCCCGCCCTGATCTCGTCCCACAGCTTTCGCAGCGCACGCACCACCTCCGGGGAGATGGAGTTCGCCGGCGGGCGGTCGAGCCAGGCGATAGCGGTCGCGTCCCGCGTCTCGAGCTTCACCGGGCCTTCCTCCCAACCGGCGTCGGGACGCGGATACGGGAAGAAGCCCTGGCCGGTCTTGACGCCGAGCCGGCCCTGCGTGACGAGCCGGCGCAGGACGGTGGGCGGCTCGAACCCCTCGCCCCACTTCGCACTCGCGCGCTCGAGCCGGGCCAGGACCTCGTCCAGCCCGAGCTGATCGGCGCGGGCGAACGGCGGCGGGATGATCCCGGCGCCGGCCATCATCCCGAGGTCGATGTCTTTCATCGAGGCGACGCCCTCCTCGAGCACCAGGCAGCTCTCGACCAGCGCCTTGAGCGTGAACCGCTCGACCAGCGCCGCGGTGTCGACGTCAGCGCCCGTGCTCATAGAACCCCTCCCCGGTCTTTGCCCCCAGCTTCCGCTCGGCGACCAACTCGCGCATACGCGCGTGTACATAGAACCGGTCGCCGTAAGACTCGCGGAGGTGCTCCGCGATGTGCAGGACGGTGTCGAGGCCGAGCAGGTCGCACAGGTAGAACGGGCCGACCGGCGCGGCCTTCGACTCGGCGACGATCCGATCGATCTCCTTGACGTCGACGCCGCTCTCCTCCTGGGCGCGCCACAGCTCGGACACGCTCGAGTTGAGGATCCGGTTGACGACGAACCCCGGCGCCTCGCCGCACCGGATCGCCGTCTTGCGGATCGCCTGGGCGAAGTTCATCGCCGCCTGCACGGTCTCGAGCGAGGTGTCGTCGCCCTCGATCACCTCGATCAGCCGCATCACCGACACCGGATACAAGAAGTGGAACCCGACCACCCGTTCCGGGCGGCCGGTCGCCAGCGCCATCTCGGTGACCGAAAGCGACGAGGTGTTCGAGGCCAGGATGGCGTGACCTGGTGTCACCTCGTCGAGCTCTGAGAACACCGTCTGCTTGAGCTCGATCCGCTCGGGCACGGCCTCGATCACGAAGTCGACGTCCCCGAACGATTCGTAGCCAAGCGTTCCGGTGATCAGGCCGAGCTTGCGCTGCTGCTCGTCGGCGTCCATCTTCCCCGCGTCGACCCGCGCCTGCCATAGCGAGCGCGCCTTCTCGAGCCCCTGGTCGACGAACCTCTGATCGACGTCCTTGAGCACCACCGGGATGTCGGCGTTGGCGATCAGGTGGGCGATCTCGCCGCCCATCGTGCCCGCACCGACCACGCCTGCTTTGAACACGAACATCGCCGGACACGCTATCCGACCGCCCGCGGGGAGGCGGTACGCTCAGTGAACCGGTGCCAGACACGCTCCCTGATCACATCGAGCCGTATACGGGGATCTCCTCGAAGGCGTACGAGCATCCCGCCGACCGCGCCGCGACGGCCGCGCTCAAGGCGGTGCCGATGCTCGACACGGTCGTCCGCAAGCTGATCGAGTGGCGCTACGAGCGCGCGCTGCGCCAGTTCTTCATGGGCAACTCGATCAAGGTCTCCGAGCAGCAGCTGCCCGACCTGTGGGTCGCGCACCAGGGCGTCTGCCGGATCCTCGACATGCCCGACGTCTACGACCTGTACGTGACCTCGCCCGTGCGCGGCGTCGCTCAGGCGATCGGCTCGAAGAAACCGATGGTGGTGATGGACGCCAAGGCGCTCGTCAACCTCGAGGCCGGTGAGCAGCGCGCCCTGCTCGGGCACGAGGTCGGCCACATCTTGTCCGACCACATGCTGTACATGACCGCGCTCAACATTCTGCTTAGCGCCGGAGGCAGCTTTCCGTTCTTCCTCGGCATGCCGTTCCGCGCGGTCCGGGCCGTGCTGCTCGAGTGGTACCGGGCCGCCGAATTGAGCGCGGATCGAGCGTCGGCGATTGTCGTCCGCGATCCCAAGATCGTGTGCCGGCTGGAGATGGTGCTCGCCGGAGCGATGCACGTGAGAGACCTCAACCTGGATGCGTTCATCGCTCAGGCGATGGAGTACGAGACCTGGGATGACCCCAGCGACCGCGTTCGCCGGTTCTTCAACGAGCTCGACAAGACCCATCCGGACTCGGTCCGGCGCGTCTCCGAGGTGCTGAAGTGGGTGCAGAGCGGCGACTACGACCGGATCATCCGCGGCGAATACCGGACGCGCGACCAGGACGCGAACGCCAACGTCCGCGACGAGGCCGGCGACGCGGTCGAGTTCTATGCCGAACGCTTCCGCACGATCTTCCGCGAGATCGGCGAGAACCTGAACAAGGCCGGGTCGCAGGTGGGCGGGATGGCCGAGCAGCTCGCCGACTGGCTTCGGAACCGCAACGCCGGCCCGCCCGACGGCGACTGAGTCCCGCCCGCCCGCCGCCCGCACCCAGCGCAGCCTCGCCAGGGCATCCGGCCTGCATAACACGGCAACGGACGCGCCCGGCGCCGACCTTGCCGACTCACGAACGTATGTCACGCGTTACGCGTCACAGTCGCGCCCGCGGGCGGCTGTTGTCGTGTTATGAGCGTCCGCGCCAGCGCCGCGTCACGGCAACCGCGAAGGAGCGCCGATCCGCTCGGCGGCGCGGCCGCCCACGTAAGCGCCGCCGCCATACTTGACAGGCGACTGTCGCCGATATATCGTTAATACATCGCTTGCACGAGTCTTGCCCTTACAGGAGGCGAACATGAGCCGTGAAGATTGGGCCGCACCCTGGCCGTTCCTTAGCCGCATCGCGGCGATGAAGGCCGCATCGCGAGGAGGGCCCGGTGGCCGCCACGGCCGCTACCCCCGAATCGATGACCTCGAGCGCTTTGCCGCCATGCGCCACATGCGCGGAGGACCCCCGTTCGGAGGGCCGGGCTTCGGCGGCCCGTTCGGCGGCGGCCGAGGCCGTCGGCGCCGCGGTGAGATCCGGACGGCGCTCTTGACCCTGCTCGCCGAGGAGCCGCGCAACGGCTACCAGCTGATGCAGACGCTCGAGGAGCGAAGCCGGGGAATGTGGCGTCCGAGCCCAGGCTCGGTCTACCCCACGCTGGCCCAGCTCGAGGACGAGGGCCTGATCCGGAGCATCGACCGCGACGGGACGAAGCTGTTCGAGCTCACCGACCACGGCCGCGAGTACGTCGAGCAGCACGCCACCCGGACGCCCCCATGGGAAGACCCGGACGAAGGCGCCGAGGGCTCGACGCTGCCCGAGATGGCCTCGCTTGTCGTCCAGATCGGCAAGGCCGCCTGGCAGGTTGCGCAGGACGGCGACGATCGGCAGGTGGAGAAGGCGCGCCAGACCCTCGCCGAGACCCGCCGCGCGCTCTACGGGATCCTCGCCGAAGATCCGGAAGATGCCGAGGACATGGACGCGACCGCGTAACGTGTCGGACCGGATGACGGGCAGCAACGGCGACACCAACGGCACGCCCCCGGTGGCGATCGAGGTCCGCGGCCTCAAGAAGAACTACGACGAGGTCGAGGCGGTCCGCGGCGTCGAGTTCGCGGTCGCCACCGGCGAGGTGTTCGGGTTTCTCGGGCCCAACGGCGCCGGCAAGACGACCACGATCAACATGCTGTGCACGCTGGTCAGGCCCACGGCGGGCTCGGCCAGCGTCGCCGGCCACGATGTCGTGCGTCAGCGCGACGAGGTCCGCCGGAACATCGGCCTGGTGTTCCAGGACCCGACGCTCGACGGCTACCTGACCGCCGAGCAGAACCTCCGCCTCCACGCCGAGCTCTACGGCGTCCAGTCGGACCTGGTCAAGCCGCGCATGCAGCAGGTGATGACGATGGTCGGTCTATGGGATCGCAAGGACTCGGTCGTCGGCACCTTCTCCGGCGGGATGCGCCGGCGACTCGAGATCGCCCGCGGCCTGATGCACTCTCCGCGCGTCCTGTTCCTCGACGAGCCGACGATCGGCCTCGACCCCCAGACGCGCCGGTCCATCTGGGAGTACATCCGCGAGCTCAAGGAACGTGAGGAGATCACGATCTTCATGACGACGCACTACATGGACGAGGCCGAGTGGTGCGACCGGATCGCGATCATGGACCACGGCGAGATCGTCGCGCTCGACTCCCCCGAGACACTCAAGGCCGGGATCGGCACCGACCGCGTCACGATCCATACCGACGACGATGACGCCACGATCACCGCTCTCGCGGACCGCTTTGGAATCGAAGCGCGCAAGTCGGAAGGCGCGGTGAGCTTCGGTGTCCCGGAGGGCGAGCAGTTCGTGCCGCGCCTGTTCGCCGAGCTCGGAATCGCCATCAAGGCGGTCAACGTCTCCCGCCCGACCCTCGACGACGTGTTCATGTCCTACACCGGCTCGACGATCCGTGATGCCGAGGAGGACCAGGGCAAGGATCGCAACCGCAGGATGATGCAGATGATGCACGGAGCCAGACGATGAGCACGACGACCGAGCCCCGCGGACCCGCGGGCGGAGGCCCCGGCGCCGCCGGCGGCGCGGCCACGATCGAGGCCACCCCGACCCCGATCGTCCGCGTCACCGTCCCCAAGCGCAGCCTCGCCTCCGAGCTGCGCGCGATCAAGATCGTCTGGCGCCGCGAGCTGATCCGCTACCGCTCGGACCGCCTGCGGATGGTCACGACACTGGTCCAGCCGCTGCTGTTCCTGTTCGTGCTCGGATCCGGCCTCCAGCAGCTGTCCGCGGCGAGCACCCACGGCGTCAACCTGAAGACCTTCATCTACCCCGGGATCCTGTGTATCTCGGTGATGTTCACCGCGATGTTCTCCGCCGCCTCGATCGTCTGGGACCGCGAGTTCGGCTTCCTCCGCGAGATGATGGTGGCGCCGATCCGGCGGAGCTCGATCGTGATCGGCAAGGTGATCGGCGGCGCCACCGTCGCGAGCTTCCAGGGCGTCATCGTGATCGCACTGGCGGGCTTTGTCGGAGTTCCCTACGACCCGCTGCTGATCATCGGGATCTTCATCCTGCAGCTGCTGCTCGCGTTCACTATCACGGCGTTCGGCGTGATGGTGGCGGTCCGGATCAAGCAGATGCAGTCCTTCATGGGCGTCATGCAGATGATCGTGATGCCGATGTTCTTCATCTCGGGAGCGCTGTTCCCGGTCGCGAACCTGCCGGGCTGGCTGGCCGTGCTGAACCGCCTCGACCCGCTGACCTACGCCGTCGACCCGATGCGACGGCTGGTGTTCAACCACCTCACAATTTCCCCACAGGCGCGTGCCGCGCTCGATCCGGGCGTGACCTGGTTCGGCTGGCATGTCCCCGCGCTGCTCGAGGCCGGCATGATCGTCGCGCTCGGCCTGATCATGCTCGGCATCGCGATCTGGGAGTTCAGCTCGACAGAGTAAGTCGACTCTTGGTTTTCACACGTCGTTAACTTAGTCCCGCCGGTGTGCCGGATGTAGACGGCCCGGTGTTGGCTGCCGCCCCCTTTCCGAGGGCGGCAGCCATATCCGGGGCGCAGTCTCCCGTGCCGGCTACGCCGTGGCGGGGGCGGGTTCTTCGACCCGGCGCGGGAGCAGCGTCTCTCGCGCGATCACCAGCCGCTGAATCTGGGCGGTGCCCTCGTACAGCTGGAGGATCTTGGCGTCGCGCATCAACTTCTCGACCTTGTATTCCTTGATGAAGCCGTAGCCGCCGTAGACCTGGACGGCGTCGGTGGTGACCTCCATCGCGCTGTCGGCGGCGAACCGCTTGGCGTGCGAGGACTCGAGCGTGTTGCGCTTGCCCTGGTCGAGCAGTACCGCCGAGTTCCAGGTCGCCAGCCGCGACAGGTGCACCTTGGTCGCCATGTCGGCGACGATGAACTGGATCGCCTGGTGCATGGCGATCGGCACGCCGAACTGGACGCGCTCCTTGGAGTACGCGATCGCGAACTCCATCGCGGCTCGGGCCACGCCGGTCGCCATCGCGGCGACCCCCGGGCGCGTCCGGTCGAGCGTCATCATCGCGATCTTGAAGCCCTTGTTCTCCTCGCCAACGAGGTGATCGAGCGGGATCTCGACGTCGTTGAACGTCACCGTCGCCGTGTTCGAGGCGCGCTGGCCCATCTTGTCCTCGTGCTTGTCGACGACCACGCCGCCCTCGCGCGGGACGACGAAGCAGGAGATGCCGCGGTGGCCGGCCTCCTTATCCGTCTTCGCGTAGACCGTGTACCAGTTGGCGTACTCGCCGTTGGTGATGAAGCATTTCGAGCCGTTGATGACCCACTTGTCGCCCTTGCGGACGGCGGTGGTCTTCATCCCGGAGACATCAGATCCGGCGTCGGGCTCGGTCAGACAGAACGACGCAAGCAGCGGAGCCTCGGACAGGCGCCCGATGTACTCCTTCTTGATGTCCTCGGACGCGGCGAGCAGCACCGGAGCGGTGGCCAGGCCGTTGCAGGTCACCGAGGTGCTGATCCCCGAGCAGCCCCAGGCGAGCTCCTCCTCGATGATGCAGCCCTCGAGATAGCCGAGCCCGGGGCCGCCGTACTCGACCGGAAAGTGGTTGTTCATCAGGCCAAGTTCCCAGGCCTTGTCGATGATCTCGCTGCGGCCAGGTGCCGTCCCTGTCGTAATCCCAAGCGACCGGACGGATCTCCTTCTCGGCAAAGTCGTGCGCCATCTCGCGCATGCTCTGCTGCTCGTCGGTGAGCGTGAAATCGACCACGGTGGGTTTCTCCTTGGAAGGCGGATAGATTGACTAGTCAGTCAACGCTGTGAATGCTACCCGATGAACGGTCGGTTCGAACTCGATCTCGCGTATGGGTCGCCTGCGGCGACGTCCGTCGGATGTCGCGCAGAAGGCCCCGCCTGCGAGGCAGGGATGCCGAGCGGGGCCGTTGCCGCGTCCGCCGTTCCGCCCGGCATCCCTGCCGGGCGGGGGATCGCGGCCCGCCGCCCGGCACGGACGCCGGGCGGGTCAGGCCCCAGGGACGCCGAGCTCGCGGAATCCGGCTCCGCCACGGTCGGATCGACCTCACGAAATCGAGGCCGGATTCCGTGCGAGGCCCATCATCGATCCGCCACACTTATCCGGTGCACTCGACGTTCAACATCGTCATCTGGGTGGTGATCGTGCTGGCCGTCCTGATCGCGCTCGGGATGCTGATCGCGAGCCGCAACACGTGGGAGGACTTCGGCAAGGGCCAATTCCTGATGGATCGAGACTCCCGGCAGGACGCGCAAACGGCGGTCGCGGAGCGGGATACGGAGATTCGCCAGCTGCTCGAGGCGCGCAACGAGCGCCGAGCCCGCCGCGGCGAGGCCCCGGTCGACATCGATGACGAGTTCGCGCGCCTGACCACGCCGACCCCGACGGTCGACCCTGCCCTACGCGAGGAGATCCGGCAGCTGGTGGTGGCCCGCAACCATCGGCGGGTGCGGGCGGGCAAGCCGCCGCTCGACGTCGAGTCCGAGATCGAGCGCGAGATCGCGGGACTTAGCGGGTTATAGGTACGCTCCAGCTATGCCAGATCCACGCCGCTTCGAGTTGGAAGACCTGGTCAACCGTCCGGGGTCCTACTTCAACCCCCAGACCGAGGTGCTCGTCGTCGTCGACGACTCACCCGAGCTGGACGCCGAGATCTTTCACATGGAGGAGTTCGAGGGCGCCGACTGGGTCCTGATCTCCGACGAGGTCCCAGTCGACGAGGACCGCCGCGACCAACTGCTCGAGGCCTTCCAGACACGCCACGCCGGGCAGGATTTCGAGGCTGACCCCGACGAGGAGCCCGAGGAGTACGAAGAAGAGGTCGAGGAGCTCGGCCGGGAGTAGCCCGCGCCCGCGGACTAGCCGCCGCTGCTGAGCAGCGACGCGCAGTTCTGCATCTTCGAGACGTCGGTGCCAGCGGCCTGGATGCACTGGCTGTACTTCGAGACGTTCGATCCGCTGGTCGAGTTACCGCCGCTCGCGCCGGCGCCGCCACTGCTACCGCTGCTGCCGCTGCCGAGCACGCCCGAGGCCGCGCCCTGGAGTCCCTGGACGAACGCGCTCACCTTGCTCTGGAACTGGCTGTAGGGCTTCACCGTGGTCGGCGCGGAGATCGTCTGCGGCTGGTTGAGATCGGAGTACTGCATGGACAGCCCGATGTCCGCCGACGTGACCCCGCCGAGCTCCGACGACGTCTTGCCGGTCACTGGGACGGTCAGCGTGATCTGCAGCCGGCGCAGCGTCTTGTCGGCGGTGCCGGTCCAGACGTCGACGCTCGGGTTCTTGATCGCGGCGGCGATCTTCGTGCGATCAGCCGCGGGGATTCCGGACTTCAGCGCGCTCGCGCCGGAGACCCCGAGCGAGGAGGCCTTCTCGACCACGGTGTTGAGGTCGGTCAGCATCGCATTCACGTTCACGCCCGCGTGAACGTGGGTGGTCTGCGCGCCAGCGACGTTCTCGGTCCCGACGACGGTCGGATTCGTGAGCCACTGGAGCGGATGGATGCCGAGCTTCGTCAGCGTGTTGGAGTTCGACGACGACGAGGTTCCGGTGCCGGACGCGATCTGGGCGAAGCTCGACTCGAGCTTCTGGAACGTCGCCTGCGGCATCTGATAGCTCGTTCCCTGGAGCGTCACGTACCCGGCGGTGCCGGTCGAAAGGATGCCCAGTGACACGCCGCGGCCGAGCGCGCTCGCACTGACGGTGAAGTTCGACTCGGGAAGCTTGCCGGCGCCGCGAGTCTGGAACGGGCCGCCGAAGCTCAAGGTGATAGGACCGCTGAGCGTGCTCGATCCCGACGGATCGATCGTCAGCGTCAGGTTCAGCTTCCCGCTCGTGACCTTGTGGGTCCCGCTGAAGGTCTGGCTGAGAACCGTGTTCGGATTGGCCGAGCCGCTGCTCGCGCTGCCGCACGCGGCGACCGCGAGGCCGGCCAGCACGACCATGACCAGGCCAGTGAGTGCAGATCTCGAGTGAAGCATCGCGTCCCTTCGCTTCTCAGCCCCCGAGCGAATGTAGCACCCGGTTCTCGCGCTCGCGCCGGTTCGCGAGCGCCTAGACTCGCGCGATCATGGCGCCGCGCACGATCCTCTACACCGGCAAGGGCGGTGTCGGGAAAACCTCAGTCGCCGCGAGCACCGCGCGCGCATGCGCGGCATCCGGGTTGCGCACGCTCGTGATGTCGACCGATCCCGCGCACAGCCTGTCGGAGTCACTGGGCGCCGCGCTCGGGCCCGAGCCGAGCCCCGTCGGCGACCGCCTCTGGGGACAGGAGGTGAACGCCCAGGAGGAGATGGAGCGGCACTGGTCGGGCGTGCAGGAGTGGCTCGGCGAGGTCTTCATCGAGCGCGGTATCGACCGCATCTCCGCCCAGGAGCTGACGGTTCCCCCCGGGATGGACGAGCTGTTCTCCCTGCTTCGGCTCCAGGCGGCCCACCGCTCGCCCGACTGGGATGCGATCGTCGTCGACTGCGCCCCGACCGGCGAGACGCTCCGACTGCTGTCGTTCCCAGATGTCGCGCGGTGGTGGATCGAGAAGGTATTCCCGCTCGAGCGCCAGATCCTCGCCGCCGCGCGGCCGCTGGCGCGGTCGCTGCTCGACATCCAGCTGCCGAGTTCCGCGGTCTTCGCGGATATCCAGCGCCTGTCCGAGAACCTGATCGAGATGAACGAGATCCTCCGCGACCGGACGCGCTCCACGGTCCGCCTGGTCATGAACCCCGACAAGATGGTGATCGGCGAGGCGATGCGGACGTTCACCTACCTGAACCTGTACGGCTATCTGACCGACGCCGTGATCGTCAATCGGATCTTTCCGGCCGACGTCGGGGATTATTTCGCGAGCTGGCGCCGGGTTCAGGAAGAGCACCTCGAGCTGGTGCGGTCGGCGTTCGCGCCCGTGCCGGTGCTGTGCGCGCCCTACTTCGACACCGAGGTGCTAGGCGCGGAGATGCTCGACCGGTTGGGTGTCGCGCTGTTCGGGTCGGCCTCGGGCAACCGCGATCCGGCCGCGGTCCTCCACAGCCGTCTCACCCAGGAGCTCGAGGTGTCCGAGGACGGCGCCGAGCTCCGCCTGGTGCTGCCATTCGCGCGTAAGGGCGACATCTCGCTCAAGAAGATCGGGCTCGAGCTGGTAGTCGGCGTCGACGGTCAGCGGCGGACGATCATCCTGCCGTCGGCCTTGGCGGCGTTCCAGCCGACGGCGGCCACGTTCGAGGACGGAACACTCGCGGTGACATTCAGGGGAGCGAAGGATGCCGAGCTCGCCTGAAGAGCCCGGGCGCGTCCCTGAGCCCGGGTCCCCTGAGGAGGCATTGCGGCGGCTCGAGCAGCGCCTCGACCAGGCCTCCGAGGCGGCCGAGCGGTTGATGGCGCAGGCCGCCGCGGCGGCGGCGGGGCGCGTTGCGAGCAGCGCCGGCGAGTCGGCTGCCGGCGCCCCTCCCCCGTCGGGCTGGCAGACCACCGACGACCCCCGCGAGTCGACCTCGGAGCTCGATCCGCTGGTGGCGCTCGTCCAGGCCGTGCGCGATCTGATCCCACCCGACCTCCAGCAGCGCCTGATCGCCGCCTTCCGCGAGGTGCTGCTGGCGCTCCGCGCCCTGATCGACTGGTATCTCGATCGGCTCGACCGCCGGCGCGAACAGGGCGTCGAGGTCCAGGACATCCCAATCCTTTAGTTCGGCGCTGCCGGCGGCCGTACAATCGGGCTGTGGCAGGCTTGCGGGCATGAGCGAAGGGCGCTCCGCCGGCGCCGCGCGCCGCGTGGGGTCGGGGACGAACCGGCTCGTCCGCGCGTGGAAAGCGCTGCCGGGCGAATCTCGCCTGGCTGCCTACGCCTCGATTGGGCTGTTCGTGACGCTGTTCCTGCCCTGGTATCAGGTCACGCTGATAGCCACCGCGAAGACCTCCAAGTTGCAGTCGGCGAGCGCCTCGATCACCGGGTGGGGGGCGTTCTCGTTCGTCGAGGCGGCCGTGCTGATCGTCGCCGCAGGCGTGCTCGTGCTCCTGTTCCAGCGCGCCGAGGGCCGCGCCTTCCATTTGCCGGGCGGAGATGGCGGCGTGATCACGGCCGCCGGGCTGTGGACCTGCGTGCTGATCGTGTGGCGCATCTTCGACAAGCAGGGCGCGACCACCAATGGCCCATCGGCCACCACGTCGGGAATCGAGTGGGGCATCTTCTTCGCGCTCGCGGCAGCGGCGTTCCTCGCCTACAGCGGCTCGCGGATACGCGCCGCCCACCGCCCCGAGCCCCCGCTCCCGGGCGAGCACAGCCCGCCCCCCGGCTCGAACGCGGCCGCCACGACCGTCATGTACGAACGGGCGCCGGCGCCAGCGCCGGTCGCCGCGTCCCCCGGGCCCGTGTCCGCGCCACCGCGGTCTCGGACCTCGGCGCCACCGCGGTCGCGGACCTCGCGCAACCCCGGTCTGAGAGCCCAGCGCCACCGCGGTCTCGGACCCCCGCGCCACCGCGGCGGCGCTCTCGGACGTCCGAGACCACCGCGTCGGACGCGCCGGCGCCGCCGAAGCCCGTCCCGGCGCCGGCCGACACCGCACCCGACCGTCCCCGCCGGCGGCGATCGGCCGCCGACCTGTTCGAACGCGTCGTCCCGGATGACCCGCCGACGATGCCGTTCGGGCGGGCGAAGCCGGCGGACGTCGACCCAACCCCGCGGACGCGGTCCGTCAAGCCCGCGGACCAAGCCGCGGGTGAACGCCCCGACGAGCAGCTGACGATTCCGCTCGGCAGCGACGACGACACGCGCCGGCTCGACCGGGACGACGACACGCGCCGGCTCGACCGGGACGACGAGACGCTCCGGCTCGACCGGGACGACGACACGCTCCGGCTAGACCGCGACTAATCGGTCACCGCCCGCCGGGCGAGTTCCTGCGCGACCTTGGCGAGCACCATCGGCCCGCGATGCATCACGTGCATGCGCGTGAAGCGCAGGACATCGAAGTGCGCGTCCCGGTAGAACAGATCCTTGTTGCGGTCGTTCTGGAAGGAACGCGGACCGGCGTGGAACGTCGGGCTGTCGATCTCGACGATCAGCCGTTCGCGGTGCCAGATGAAGTCCGGGACGTAGGGGCCGAGCTTCACGTTCGCGTCCGGGCGGGGCAGTCCGGAGTCGTGAATCAGCTTGAGGAAGGCCTTCTCCGCGTCCGAGCGGGTGATCGTCATCGCGTTCTCGTCGCCGACCAGCGCCGCCAGGCGAGCGGCGCCGCGGCACGGCCGATTCCGGGCGAGCACCGCCTCGAGCTGGCGCGTGTTGATCCGTCGGCTCGCCAGCCCCTCTTCGACCACGTCAACGAGCTCGTCCGGCGCCACCGCAGCCACCTCGAGCACTGCCCGCGCCGGCGTGCTCACCCACAGCCCGTCCTTACGCACCAGATCCCGATGGTCGATCGCCTTGATCCTGTGGACGCGAATCCCTCCCCGCGACGCGCGGAACCGCCCGACGACCGTGACCTCGACCGGCGCCGGCGCGGTCTTTCGCATGCCCCAGAAGAACGCTGCCGTGCGGTGGCTGAGGAATGCTCTGGCGCCGACCGCCAGCAGCGCGGCCTGCTCGCGGGCGAGGGGCGGCAGCTCGCCGCAGCCCCACGAGTAAACGCCTCGGAACTCGACGTGCAGGAGGCCGGTCTCGAGGCGGTACTTGATCGCGCGTGGCCCGAGCCCGCACGCTTCCAGCTGCACGTGGGTGACGATCGTGCGCTGCGAGGCGGCTATCACGCCGGCCGCTCGGTTCGGCGACGCTGAAGTCACGTCCCTAACCCCACGCTCGGCCTCGCCCGCAGGCCCAGTGAGCTCGAACGGACGCTATACGCACCCGAATGTGCATTCGGCCCCGAGGGAGCGTCGAGTGTGCGGTTCGGCCGGGACCGGGGCGAATACTCGGCCCCCGAAACCGTCGAGTGTGCGGTTCGGCCGGAACCGGGGCCGGGGCCGGGGCCGGGGCCGGGTCCGGGGCCGGGGCGAATCCGACACGGGTATGGGGACCCATGAACCCCAGGATGCACCCGCCGGCGCCCACCCCGACCGACTTGTTTCGGAGCGATGCCTATATTTGATCTGCCGCGATGCAGACCGTGACTCCCGTGCCACAAAGCCCCCAGGAACTGGCCACCGGCCTGCGCGAGGTCGGCTACCTCCCCGGCGAGTCGACCGCGCTGGTCTCCTACCTCGCCACCAGGCTCGGCAAGCCGGTGCTGGTCGAGGGACCCGCCGGCGTCGGCAAGACCGAGCTCGCCAAGTCCCTGGCCGCCTACCTCAAGCGAACCCTGGTCAGGCTCCAGTGCTACGAGGGGCTGGACGAGGCCAAGGCGCTGTACGAGTGGAACTACCGCAAGCAGTTGCTCCGGATCCAGACCGAGGCGGACAACGCCGGCTGGCAGGACGTGCAGGAGGACATCTTCGGCGAGGAGTTCTTGCTGCCAAGACCTCTCATGACCGCGATCGCCTCTGAAGAGCCTGTCGTCCTCCTCATCGACGAGATCGACAAGACCGACCAGGAGTTCGAGGCGATGCTGCTCGAGCTGCTCTCCGACTTCCAGATCTCGATCCCCGAGCTCGGGCGGATCGAGGCGAAGACCCAGCCCGTCGTGCTCCTGACCTCGAACAACACAAGAGAGCTGACGGAAGCCCTGAAGCGTCGCTGCCTGTACCTGTGGCTCGATTATCCGGACCTCGAGCACGAGCTCGCGATCGTCCGCCTCCACGCCCCCGAGCTCGACGAAACCGTGGCCCGAAAGCTCACCGAGATCATCCACCAGGTCCGTCAGCTCGACCTCAAGAAGCCACCCAGCATCGCCGAGTCGATCGACTGGGCCCGCACGCTGCTGCTGCTCGGCGCCAACGACATCGACCACGACACGTTCATCGAGACGATGAGCGTGATCGTCAAGCACCGCACCGACCTCGACACGGTGGCGGCACGGGTCGGCGTCGCGCTCCAGCAGCAAGATGCCTCCGCCGCCTAACAGGACCGCGAAGAACGCCGCGATCTACGGCGGGATTCCCGACCACCCGCCCGGCAACCTCGACGGCCAGCTCCTGTCCTTCGCCGAGGACCTCCGCCAGGAAGGGGTCGCGATCGGCACCTCCGAGATCCTCGACGCGTTCGAGGCGCTGAACCTCGTGACCTGGACCGACCAGAGTGACTTCAAGGAGGCGCTCGCGGCAACCCTCGCCAAGTCGAACGACGACCGGCGCGTGTTCGACCTCGTGTTCGACCGGTTCTTCTTCCGCGCCACCGAGGCCCAGGCCGCCCGCCAGCGGATCACGGAAGCCCAAGCCGGAGGCGAGCCCCCCGGCGACATCAACCTCGACACGCTCCGCCAGCAGATCGCGGCCGCGCTTAGGGACGGGTCGGATGCCGCGCTCCGAGACCTGGCCCGGCTGGCGATCGCCGCGTTCGGCCGCGGCGAGGGCTCGGGCGTCCTCGGGGTCGACGTGCAGCGGATCAGAAGAGCCCTCGGGCTCAGGGCCGAGCCCCAGCCCGACCTCCCAGACGACGACCCCCGCCATGACGGCCTCCCCCGAGACCAGCTCCGGAAGTTCGAGCAACACCTGAGGCGCGAGCTCGAACGAAACCTGATCGAGCGGACGGCCAGCCTCCCCCCCAAGCGCCCGCTCAACGAGCTCGATCGCGCACTCCCGAGCGGCCCGATCCAGGACCTGGCCGCCGTCCACCGCGTGGTGGCGCAACTGAAACGACGACTCGCCACCCAGGGCCACGAGCTCAAGGGTCACAACCGCCACGCCCACGTCGACTTCCGCCGCACTATGCGCGCCTCGCTCCAGACCGGCGGCGTCCCGGTCGCGCTCAAATACAAGCCCAAAAGACCGAGGAGACCGGAGATCTTCGTGCTGTGTGACGTGTCCACGAGCGTCACGAGCGCGAGCACGTTCTTCCTGTCCGTCCTCCACGCCCTCCACGATGCCTTCCGCAAGCTGCGCAGCTTCGTGTTCATCGAACGGATCTCCGAGGTAACCGAGGTGTTCGAGCGCGAGCGCGACTTCCGCGCCGCCAGCGAGGCGATCTCGAGAGACGCCGGCGTGGCCGACATCTCGGGCTACACCGATTACGGCCGCGTCTGGCTGGAATTTCTCACCACCATCGAGGATGAGCTACACCCGAGAGCCACCGTGATCGTGCTCGGCGACGCTCGCACGAACGGACGGCCGCCAAGAGACGACGTCTTCGCCGCCATCACACAAAAGGCCGGGCGCACGTTCTGGCTGAACCCCGAGCCGCGCCTGTACTGGAACTACGGCGACAGTGTGATCGCCGCGTACGAGAAGCACTGCACGGCGTTCGAGTGCTGGCGCACCGACCAGCTCGAGGAGTTCGTCAAGGCGCTCACGCGCCCCGGAGCCGCCTGAGCGAAACGCCGACGCGCCCGGGCGAAACCCCGGCGCGCCCGAGCGGAACCCCGGCCAATCAGACCGGCTGCGCCACCGCCTCCAGGAACAGGTTCTGGAGACCGGCCGCGTCGGTCTCGCGGGCCTCGGCCAGCGACATACCCGACCCGTCGAACAGGCCGTCGGCCTCCCACCGCTCAGGATCCAGCGACACCGCGTACGGGTTGATCTTCACGTCCTCGGCGGGCGCCGCGTCCCCCAAGTTGGAAGCCGCCCGCGAGAACGCGAGCACCGCGAACGCCTCCATCATGTCCGCAGTGGCGGCGAGCTTCGCGCGTACCGTGTCGTCGTCGAACCCGCCGGCCATGTCGACGTGGCGCTGAAACATGCCCGGGAACGCCTGGGTGGGGACGATCGCGCGGCGCCACTCGCGATCCTCCACGGCGTTCCACTCCCGGTACATCGCCTCCAACCGCCGGGTGATCGCCCAGATCCGCTCGAGATCGGGCCGGACCGACGCCATGAAGTCAGTATCCGCGTACTTGTCGTGGAAGAACAGCAGGCACTCGGTGCCCCAGTACAGGATGTTGTTGGCGCAGATTTTGACCGTCATCACCATCGGGTTGTGCCAGAACTCGTACTGACCCTCGTACTGGGTCAGGTTCACCCGGTAGGTGTTGAGGTACAGATCGTCAAACTCACGCGCGCGGTCCACAACGTCCTCACCATCGAGATACCGCGAGATCAGATCGGTGGTGAGCGTGTTCGAGATCGCGATGAAGTCTGACCCGGGCGAGTAGAACGGATCGAGGAACGCGCCGGCCTCACCCACCAGCGACCAGTGCTCAGAACCGTTGAAGCACTGCTTGCATCCGTACGAGAAGTCGGACACCTTCAAGAAGTCCTCGACCTGGTCGATTCGCCCGTCCAGGGACTCACCAAGCTGCGGCTCGTGCCGGCGGATCCAATCGAGCGCCCCATCCAGCGTCTTCATCTCGTCGTACGGATGGAACCGCGGATCGGCCACGATCCCGATCGAGATCGGCCCGGACGACAGCGGGATCATCCACACCCAGTAACCCTGACCACACAGGTGGTTGGTCGAGTACTGGCGCAGCCCGCGCTCGGACATGCGCCCGAAAAACTCCTCGTCATCGGGGTCGGCCCACGACTCGATGTCGAGTCCGCCGTCGAGCCGGAACCACGCCGAGTTCACCTCGTGCCCGTTCTCTTCCAGCAGGTCGAGCTTGCGCTTCAAGATGAAAGCCCGCCCCGCGGCGTCCACCACCCAACGCGCGCGCACCTCGCGGTCCTCGCCCTGACACGTCACGCGAATCACGTGCGGGTCCCCGACCTCGATGTCCTGCACGCGGCAGTCCCCGAACCGGTCGACACCCACCTCGAGCGCGCGATCGCCAAGGTAGTTCTCGAACCGGCCCCGGTCGAGCTGGAAGCTCGGCTCGGGAAGCGGCTGGTTGATCCCGCGCTCGATCCGGTCGGCGATCTGCACGTTCCCTCCGGCCGGGAACCACCAACGGAGGCCGAACTTGTGGAGCTCGTCCTTCTCCATGTGCTCCCTGGCCCCGACGATGTCGGCGAAGTAGTGAGCCGAGACCTCGACCGTCGACTCCCCCACCTTGAACGCGGCCTCCGGCGCCGGGCCCTTGCGCTTCTCGGCGATGAAGATGCTTGTCTCCGGACGTGCCTGCTTCAGCTGAATCCCGAGAGTCAACCCGGCTAGGCCGCCGCCGAGAATCGCCACGTCGTAGCTGTCAGCCGGCTGCCTATCAGTGCCCACGGTGCTCTCCTTGTTCCGAAATGTTCACGTCAAAGTCCCCGACTAGGCCGCGACCACGGCGCCGCGCTTCTCGAGGTCCATCTCCTCGATCCCCGGCAGCACCTCGAGCGCCTCGACCAGGCTGATGCCATCCTCCGAGTACAGGCCGTCCGCGTCCCAGCGCTCGGGATGCAGGCTGATCGCCGTCGGGTCGATGCGCCGATTCTCGTCCGGCGGCTCAGCCAAATTCCGCGCGGCCCGGTGGAAGATCCAGACCGCGAGCGCTTTCAAATACTCGACGTTCTTTCGCGAGTTCTCGAACACCTCGTCGCCATCGGCGTCATGGGCCATGTCGGCCTGCGCCTGGATGTACGGCTTGAGCGTCTTCGGCAGCACCGAGACGCCCTCGAACGGCGTGTTCTCCATCGCGTTCCAGTCGCGGAACAGTTCTTGCATCCGCGGCAGCATCTCGATCGCGGGCCGCAGCACCTGTCCCAAACGCTCGATGTCCTCGGGCTTGCGCATCCTCCCGTGACACCAAGCATTGCCGATCCCCGAGAAGTAGGTCGAGGAGTCGAACACGAACTTCGCCACCATCACCTGCGGGTTACCGAACAGCTGGAAGTTGTCGCGGTACAGGTGCGCCGTGGTGTTGAACAGCGACAGGTAGAAGTCATTGTAGAAGTCCGACAGCTCCGTCACGTCCTCGCCGTCGAGCTCGCGCTCGATCAGCTCGCAGCTGAACGTGTTCGAGAACGCGATGAAGTCAGACCCCGGCGAGTACAGCGCGTCCAGGAACGCCCCCGCCTCACCGACCAGCGTCCAACGATCAGCACCAGAGAAGAAGCGGGTCGACCCGTACGAGTAGTCCTGGACGCGGAGGAAGTCGAGCACGTCCGCGCGGCGTCCGTCGAGCGCCGCGTGCAGCTGCGGCTCGTTGCGCTTGATCCAGTCCATCCACGCGTCGAAGCTCGAGATCTCCTCCCAGGGGTGAAAGCGCGGGTCCGCGCAGACGCCGATCGAGATCGGCCCCGACTCGAGCTGAATCAGCCACAGCCAGTACCCGGGCTGGATCAGGTGCGAGGTGGAGTGGATCCGCAGGCCTTTCTCCGGCATCCGCCCGAGCCACTCTTCGTCGTCGGTCCAGTCCTCGAAGTCCAGGCCGCCGGCCAGCCGGATCCACGCCGCGTTGCAGTGGTGGCCGGTGTCGACCCCCTCACCCACGCCGAGCTTGCGCCGCAGGATGTTCGCCCGCCCCGAAGCGTCCACGACCCAACGGGCGGTGGCGATGCACTCCTCCCCCTCCTGTGACATGAGGATCGTGTGCCTGTCCGCGCCGAGGTTGACGTCCTGCACGCGCCAGCCGCGGAAGGCGTCGGCCCCGGCTTTGCGAGCGCGCCGGAACAGCTCGTTCTCGAACCGCCCACGGTCGATCTGATGGGTGAACGCATCAAGGTGTCCGGGAGTGCAGAACTCGACGCGCTTGGTGATGTCGGAGTTGTCGCCCGCCGGCATGTAGAACCGCAGCCCGAGCTTGCGCTGCTGGTACTTCTCGAGGTGATCGCGCATCCCGATCATCTCGCGGTAGTAATACGCGCCGATCTCGACGCTCGACTCGCCGACCTTGAACGCCGCCTCGGGCGCCGGCTCCGTCCGCTTGTCGGTGACCAGCACCCGGGTCTCGGGACGCTCACGCTTGAGCTGAATCGCGATGGTCAGCCCGGCAAGGCCGCCACCCAGGACCGCGACGTCGTAGTGGCCGCTGGGTGCATCGATCGGCATCAGCTCGAGCATCGACGCCGAACGGTCGTCTGCCATCAGCTCCTCCTTGGTCGGTCGGGGTCATTGCTTTGACCCGCGCGCCGACCATGCGTCGTCGGCGACACCGAGCCCCGGTTACAACCCCCTCGTCGGTCCACGTCCGGTGAGCATCATGACGGAACGGGATGGCCGCTGCAACTCGTCCGGCCCTGCCGTTCACCGGCCGCTCATCGGTGGGATGCGGGCGGCTAGAACACCTGGTTCTCGCCGCCGAAAACCGCGCTCACCGATCCGTCGGTGAAGATCTGACGGATCGTGTCGGCGAGCAGCCCGGCGGTCGAGAGTACGACCACCTTGTCCGGCGCCCCCTCGCGGAGCGGGATCGTGTCGGTGACCACCACCTGTTCGAACGGCGACTCGGCCAGCCGGTCGTAGGCGGGGCCCGAGAACACCGGGTGTGTGCACGCCGCGAACACCCGGGCCGCACCCTCGTCGAGCACGGTCTGTCCGGCGGCGGTCAGCGTGCCGGCGGTGTCGATGATGTCGTCGAGGATCACGGCGGTCTTGCCACGCACGTCGCCGATCACGTAGCCCACCTCGGCCACCTGCTGCGCCGGCCGCTCCTTGGTCATCAACGCCAGGTCGGCGCCGAGCATGTCGGCGAACTTGTGGTTGAGCTTGACGCGGCCGACGTCGGGGGCGACCACGACGAGGTCGTCGAGCTCGAGCCCGGCGAAGTATTCGGCGATCAGCAGCAACGCGGTCATGTGGTCGACGGGCTTGCGGAAGAAGCCCTGGACCTGGCCGGCGTGCAGATCGATGGTGAGTATCCGGTCGATGCCGGCGGTCTCGAGGAGCTGGGCAACCAGCCGCGCGGTGATCGGCTCGCGGAGCGCCGACTTCTTGTCCTGGCGCGAGTAGCCGTACCAAGGCATGACCGCGATGACGCGGTGGGCGGAAGCCCCGACGGCGGCGTCGATCATAACCAGCAGCTCCATCATCGCGTCGTTGGCGCTGACCCCGGTCTCCGGGTTGCCGCACGTCGGCTGGACGATGAACACGTCCGCGCCGCGCACCGATTCGTCGATCCGGCAATACACCTCGCCGGCCGAGAACGTCTTGAGCGTGATGTGACCGAGCTCGATCCCGAGCTTGTGGCCGATCGCCGACGCCAGGTCCGGGTTGGCGCGGCCGGAGAACAGCATCAGCTTCTTGCCGGTGACTATCGGCAGGCTTCCAGATACGCCCCGGGCCTCGCTGGTGTCCATTGCCGGCGTGAGTCTATACATGCGACCTTACGCCGCTGTGACGATTTCTTCCCTTGACGCGCCCGTCGGGTCCCGCTTAGGCTCCCGGCGGAAAATGACTTCCGCCGACACGTAGCGAGATGGCCCGGGAACCTTCGCTCGGCGGAAGTCGCCTGTTCGACGGACTCACCCCCGGCCAGCTCGAGGTCGTGGCCTCGCGCATGCGCCCACGCCAGTTCGCCCCCGGCGACCAGCTGTGTGCCGCCGGCGATGCCAGCGACCGCATCTGGCTGATCACGGGCGGGCTCGTGATCTGGACCGCCGGGACGACGGCGGGCGGCGGCGAGATCGAGCTCCGGATGCGCAAGGGCGACGTGATCGGCGCGCAGGACGCGATGACCGGCGCCGAACGGACGGCGACGGTGTCGGCGAGCACGATCACCGACACGCTCGAGCTCGACGCGCCCGACCTGCTCGAGCTCGCGGGACAGTTCCCCCGCATCCTGATCAACGTCATCCAGACCCAGCGCGAGCGGCTGTTCCGGGCCAGCGCGCGCAGCGCCGCTCTGTTCAGCGCGAGCGCGCGGAGCAGCTCGAACCGAGGTGAGGAGATCGGGGTTGTCGCCGGTCCCTCGCTCAAGGGGGTTCTCAGCCGCCTCGCCGCCACCGCCCGCACCGCCAGCCCGCGCCCGGTCACGGTGCTCGACCGCTCGCTGTCGCTGGCCGGCGCGCTCACCGCGTCGGACGAGGCAGCGAGCGAGAACAACACCGTCCTGATCCCGAGCGAGTTCGATCCCGATACCGTCGCCGTCCTGCTGGACGAGGCCGACCGGGTGGTGGCGCTCGTCGGGAATGCCGACGAGGCGAATCGTCTGGGACGCGTCGCCGAGGCGGCCACGGGGCGGCGGCTGGAGATCGTCCTGGTCTCGGACGAGGCCCGCGAGGCCAGCCAGATGTGGCATCCGGGTGCGCTGAGGCTGGTGGTGCGCGAATGCTCCCGCCAGCCCGATTTCCCGGTTGCCGACGCCGACGTGGCCTGGATCGCCCGCCATCTCACTCGCACCAAGCTGGGGCTTGCACTCGGCGCCGGCGGTGCTAAGGGCTACGCGCACGTCGGGGCGCTGAAGATGCTCGAGGAGGCCGGCTACACCGTGGACTACGTCGGCGGCAGCAGCATCGGCGGGTTCGTCGCCAGCCAGGTGGCCCTCGGCTACGACGCGGCTGGGATCGACGAACGCTTCCGTGAGACCTTCAACGCCGAGAACGTCGGACAGCTGTTCAAGTCGCCGCTGGTCGGGTCGGCAGGCTTGGAGACCTTGACCGGGATGCTCAAGGAGGCGACCAAGGGCGCGTTCTTCTCGCATACCCAGATCCCGCTCGTGATCATGGCCGTCGACCTGACCGCGAGGGCACCGGTCGCTCAGCGCCAGGGGCCGCTGTGGGAGGCGCTGCTCGCGGCACTGTCGGTGGCCGGGGTGTTCCCGACCCAGGAGCGAAACGGGCACCGGCTGATCGACGCGATCGCGCTCGTCCCCGTCCCCACGGCAGCCGTTCTCGAAGACGGAGCCGACATCGTGGTGTCGGTCAACCTGCTCGGCGCCGAATCGCTCGAGCGCTGGCCCGGCGTCCCCGACGAGCCCGAAGACGAGCCGGCCAAACCGAGACGGCGCGGTCCGCTCGACACGATCCTCGAGGCGATGGACCTCAGCCAGCTAGACACGAGCGCGCGCCATGCCGCGCTGGCCGACGTCGTCGTCACTCCCAAGTTCGGGCCGGCCGAGTGGCGCGACTTCCACCTCGGCGACCGGTTCATCGAGGCCGGGCGGGCCGCCGCGATCGAGCAGTTGCCGGCGCTCCGCGCGCTGTCGCACCCGATCAACCTCGAGGCGGCACGGCGCGAGGCGAGCATCGTCTGAGCCCGGACCGCGAACGCCGGAGCCCGCCCCCGCCGCCCCCCGCCGCACGTAGTTAACGAAAATTTCTCAAACGGGCTGCGCGCGCCTGGTTACGCTCGGCCCACTCGTCGCAAGGGCGCGTTCGAGACGATGCGCCGGAGCGGGCACTTCAAAATCATCGGGGGTTCACGATGGCACCGGGGCAGGTAGTACGACTCCTCCGCATTGCTCTACCGATCGCGGCAGCCGCATTGTTGGCCGCCTTGCCAGCGACGGCGCTGGCCAAGAATCGAGTCGAGCACCACAGCCACCATAAGACGATCCACAACGGGTTCGACGGCGACCACCACGGCGGCTTCGTCTACACGACGACGAACGACCCGAGCGGAAACGCCGTTCTCGTCTTCCGTCGTAACCACGACGGCACGCTCACTCAGGGCCCCACGGTGTCCACGGGCGGGACCGGCATCGCCGCGCAGCCGCCATTCGGCTTCCCGATCGTCGATTCGTCCGGGTCGATGGCGCTGGCCCACGACGGGCAACTCCTGTTCGTCGTCAACGACGGGGACAACACGATCAGTGCCCTGCGGGCGACCGGGAGCGGGCTGAGGCTCGCTGACCGGGCCAGTTCGGGTGGCGTGCTGCCGGTCAGCCTTACCGTCCACGGTCACCTGCTGTACGTCGTGAACGAGCAGAGCAGCACGATCGCCGGCTACTACTTCTCCGACAGCGGCCGCCTGTGGCCGATCCCGGGGTCCGAGCAGCTGATCTCGCCGCTCTTCCCCTCCGGGACGGCACCGCCGAACGCCGGCGGAGTGGCCGCGCAGATCGGGTTCAGCCCAGATGGGCGGCAACTGGTGGTGACCGAGCGCGGCGTACCGAGCACCGTCGGAGCGATCGACACGTTCGCGGTGAATCCGAACGGCTCGCTCACACTAGAGCAGGCCGACCGGAGCTCGAGCGTCGACCCCAATCCGTTCGGATTCGCATTCACCCGCTCGGGGACGCTGCTGGTCTCGAACGTCGGTCAGGTCAACGGCACGTTCGACTACCCGGCGGGCAGCCTGCCCATCCCGCAGATCCTGGATCCGGCGCAGTTCACCGGGTCGGCTTCGTCGTACGCCCTGTCGAGCAACGGAACGCTGACCCCCGTCAGCACGGAGGTCGCGAGCGGTGGACGCGGAGCCTGCTGGCTGGTTCTCAGCAATGATGGCCGGTTCGCGTTCGTGACCAACACGCTGTCGACGGCGCCGATACTGGGGCCGCCCAATGGGATCGGCACCGGCGTCGGTGGGCTCACCACGTATCGCGTGGGGTCCGGTGGAACGTTGACCCGCCTCAGCCAGACCGACCTCGGGGCGGGGAGTCCCACCGACGAGGAAGTCAGCTCGGACGGCAAGTTCCTGTACGTGAGCGTTCCCAACGTGCCGCCGCCGCCGGCCACGAGCCATATCGACGTGTTCAAGATCAACGGCGACGGCAGCCTCACCCCGGTCACGCAAGGGACGACCCTGCCGGAGCTCATCTCGGGACTGGCGGTGAGCTGAGAGCACCCTCACACGAATCGAGCCGGCGAACTGAGGGCACCGTCCCGCGCGGATCGAGCCGGCACAACTCAGCAGGCGATCACGCCCCGCCACCGGCGGGGCGTGATCGTGTATGGGCCCTCACCCGCATGTAGGAGCCGCGCGGCAAGTTTTCGATCACGCCCTGTTCACAACCGCTCTCCGTGCTGTACCCTGCCCGACCGACAAAGGGCGCGGGCCGGGCGCAACACTCAAACGGAGGGCAAGGTTTATGGGACGGAATGCTGTAAGAGCCTTACGGCTGCTCGGGGTGGTGGTGGTAGCGGCTGCTCTGGCCATACCAGCACTCGCCAGCGCCGCGAACAAGTCGGGTGGGAAGAGCACGAGCGTGCCGCATCGGTTCTACACCCAAACGAACGACCCGGCGGGCAACACCGTGCTCGTCTACTCCCGCGCCGCCAACGGGACAATCACCCAGATCGGAAACGTGGCGACGGGTGGAAAGGGACAGGCGACGCCCCCGGGGACACCGACGTTCGGACTCCCTGTCGTCGACTCCCAGGGTTCAATCGACCTGACTCCCGACGGCAAGGTGCTGTTCGTGGTCAACGCGGGCGACAACACCGTCACCTCGTTCCAGGTCACGGCCACCGGCCTGAAGGTGGTGGCCCGCGTCTCATCGCACGGGAAACTCCCGGTCAGCCTGGCCAGCAGTGGCCACCTGCTCTACGTGCTCAACGGGTTGAGCTACAACGTGTTCGGCTGGCGCTTCTCGAGCACCGGCGCGCTGACGCCGATCGCGGGCTCGAACCAGAAGGTCATCGCGGTCACGCCGAAGGGCAAGAAGGACAAGAACGGCGCCCCGGCGGGTATCGGGTTCTCGGCCAACGGCAAGGTGCTGGCCGTCACGCAGCGAGCGCTCCCGCGCAAGTACGGCGAGATCGACACCTACGTGATCAGCGCTAGCGGCGCTGCCGGACCTCCGCACGCGTTCGCTACGCCGAACATCGACAACCCGTTCGGGTTCTCAGCCTGGAGCAAATACCTCCTGATCAGCAACGCCGGTTACGTGGCGACCGCGAACGGCGCGATGCCGCAGGTCGGGGATTTCAGTCAGTTCACCGGGACCGCGGCCACCTACAAGGTGTCGAATTCGGGCAACCTCACGCTCGTCAGCAACACGAAGACGGGCGGGCGCGCAGCCTGCTGGCTGATCGTGACCAAGAACGGCCGCAGCGCGTTCGTGACCAACACGCTGGGCGCGACGGCACCCACCAGCGGCGTAGGCGCGGTGTCGAGCCTGTCGATTGCCGCCAACGGCAAGATGACGCTCAGCCACCAGGCCAGTACGGGACCCGGTTTCCCGGCCGACATGGCGTTGAGCAACGACAACAAGTACCTGTACGTCATCGACCCGAGCTCGGCCCTGTCGGCGCCACCGCCGGCGGGACCGGGACTCAAGAGCCAGATTGACGTGTATCGCCTCGGCCCTGGAGGCAGCATGACCCAGATCCAGGCGACGCCGGCCACCCTACCGCCCGGCATTTCGGGCGCCGGCGCGTTCTAAGACGCAACCGGATGACGGCGGCGGCTCGATCAGAGCCGTCGCCGTCTCATCCAAGAGAACATCCGATGACATTCGGGCGCGAGGGGTTGCGGGTACCGCTCGGTTCTCTTAAAGTCAGCGGCTAGGGCGAAGGCTGGCAGCGGTGCCGGCCGAGCCGGGACCACACCACGAACGGGGGAAACAAACACGTGGCCTTGCTAAGCGGGAGCCACCGGGGGCAAAACCGAGAGCTGGCCGAGGCGGGTCACGGCACGCGCGTGAAGGTGTGCGGGATCGTCGACACGGCCGAACTCGGCGTGCTGTCGGCGCACCGAGTCGACTTTGTCGGACTGTGGTGGGGCGTGCCGGGCGGACCGCACGACCTCGAGCGCGACCGCTGGCGAAGCCTGGCCGACGCGGCCGCGGCGCAAGGGCTCGCGCCGGTGCTCGTCACGTTCGCCAAGGACCCGGAGCAGCTCCGCGACACGCTCGCGGACGCGCCCGTGCAATGGATCCAGCTTCACGGCTACCCCACCCCGGGCGCCGTCCGCAAGGTCAAGGCGATCGGCGATCAGGTGCGGGTGCTGAAGGTCCTACACGTCAAGGGCGGCGAGTGCGTCGAGGCGTCCTTGATCGGCTCCTACGAGAAGGCGGGGGTCGACGTGTTCCTGTTCGACGTCGTCACCGAAGACGGGCGCGTCGGCAGTACCGGACAGGCCCTCGACCCTGCGGTCGTGGCCCCTCTGCTCGACAAGCTCACCCGCCCGTTCCTGCTCGCCGGCGGCATCTCCGCCGCCAATCGCGCCGAGTACGAGTCGCTCGCCGCGCACCCCCTGTTCCTCGGCGTCGACGTCGACACCAACGCCCGTGACGCGGACGGCGCGATCTCGGCCACGCGGGTCGGAGCGATCACGCGCGCCTGGAGAGACGAGGGCCAGAATGCCTAGTGCCTTCACCGACGCATTGCTCGCCGGCCGGGTGCCGATCATCATGGAGGTCAAGCGGAGCGACGGCGAGGGCGCCGAGTTGATCGGCGACCGGACGATCGCCGGGATCGTCGAGCAGTACATCGCGGCCGGCGCCCCGTGCATCTCGGTGGTCACCGGCCGCTGGTTCGGTGGAGACGACGGGATGCTCAAAGAGGTGGCCGGCCTGACCGACGTGCCACTGCTGAAAAAGGACTTCATCACGCGCGAGAAGCAGATCGTCGCGGCGAAGGAGATGGGCGCCTCGGCGGTCCTACTCACCGCGAAGATCCTCCCCGCCAAAACCTTCCAGCACCTGATCGAGCTCGCGCTCGACCACGGGCTCACTCCGTTCGTCGAGATCGTCGACGAGGCCGAGCTCGAGTCCGTAGTTCACCCCGGCGACTGCGTCATCGCGGTCAACAACAAGGACATCAACACCCGCGAGCGCGAGCCCGGAGACATCGAAACGAGCCGCTCGCTGCTCGACGCGACGATCCAGGCCGGCACGCCGTGCCCCGTGAGCGCGAGCGCGATTCTCGACCCTAGGATCGCCGCCGAGCTCGTCGACTCCGGCTTCAAGGGGCTTCTGATCGGCACTGGGCTGCTGCGCGCCGACAGCATCCAGGGCTGGGTCGACGAGTTCGAGCGCCACCGCGCCGAGTTGCAGTCTCCGATCACGCCGAGGTCCTCATGAGCCAGACCACCACGCGAACGATCGCCGACCACTTCGCGGAGCAGGCCGAGCGCCGGCCCGACGCGGCGGCGCTGATCTGGGACGGCGAGCCGATCTCCTACGCCGAGCTTCTGGCGCTGGCCGACGCCGCTCACGTCGAGATCGAGGGCGCGCGGCTCCCGCTCGACCGCCCGGTCGGGATCCGGGCGAAGAAGTCTCCCGAGGCGATCGCGCTGATCATCGCCTGCCTGCGCGCGGGCCACGCATTCCTGCTGCCGTCGATCGAGCTTGCGTCCGAGACGCTCGCCCAGCTGTTCGCGCAGGCGGGCACGAGCCAGGTTCTGTCGCCCCACGGGCCGCGCAGCGAGAGCGCGGCCAGCCTCCGAGCGCTCGTCGACGACGCCCGCGCACAACCGGACGAGGGTGGGTTGGGGAGCCAATCAGAGTGGCCGCCGGCGGGCGGCGCCGAGGGCATCACGTTCATGCTCACAACCTCGGGCTCGACCGGGCTCCCGAAGATCGTCCCGCTCCAGAACGCGGGAGTTGACGCGTTCACGGACTGGGCCGCGGATCAGTTCGAGATCCGCCCGGGGACCGTGGTCGCCAACTACGCGCCGCTCAACTTCGACCTCTGCCTGCTCGACATCTGGACCACGCTCAAGTACGGCGGCACGGTCGCCATGGTCGATCAGGACCGGGCCACGCAGGGCGCCTACCTCGCCGACCTCATCGGCGACAACGAGGTGAACGTGCTCCAGGCCGTGCCGATGCTCTACCGCTTGCTAATCGACGTCAACCGCGAGGACGGGCGGACGTTCCCGAGCGTCCGGCACGCGATCACGACCGGGGACAAGATCCCGGCGAGCTCGCTCGCGGAGCTTCCCAAGCTATTCCCGAACGCGCGCTTCTACAACGTCTACGGCTGTACCGAGACCAACGACAGCCTCATCCACGAGTTCCTCGGGCTCGCCGAGGGCAACGTTCCCACGAACGTTCCCGTCGGCCAGCCGATACCCGGCGTCATCGTCCGGGTGCAGACCGAGGACGGCACCGCGCTCGAGGGCACCGGCACCGGCGAGTTCATGGTGTGGACGCCGTTCCAGACCCGGGGCTACCTGAAGTCGTCCTTGAACGGGGGGAAGTTCGTCACGCTCGAGGACGACGGCCGTACGTACTACAAGAGCGGCGACATCGTCCGGCGCCACGACGATGGCACGCTCACCCTGGAGGGCCGCGCCGACTTCTACGTCAAGGTCCGCGGCGTCCGCGTGAGCACTCAGGTCGTCGAGCAGGCGATCCAGGAGCACCCGGCGGTCGTCGAGGTCGCGGTGATCGCCGTGCCGGACGAGCTTGCCGGCGCGCGTCTCCACGCGACCGTTCGCCGCGAGGCCGACGCGAAGCTCAACAGCCTGCAGCTTCGCCAGCACTGCTCGACCAGGCTGGCCCGCACCGAGATGCCCTCGACGATTCAAATCGTGACCGATCCCCTGCCCAAAACATCAACTGGAAAGGTCGACCGCAAGGCGGTGGCCGCAGAACTAGAGAGGAGTCGTGCCAATGGCGGATGAAACGACCACCAAGATCAAGACGTTCATCGTCGAGGAGTTCATGCCGGATGTTCCGGTCGATGATCTCGAGGACGACTACGACCTGTTGACCGGCGGGGTCGTGGACAGCCTCGGCCTGCTCAAGGTCGTGGCCTGGCTCGAGGACGAGTTCGACATCGGCGTCGACGACTCCGACCTCGGACCCGACAGCTTCCGCACCGTGGCCGCGATCAAGGCATACGTGGACCAGGCACGCGACCCGGCGCATGCCGAGTAAGACACCCTCAGAAGCGCTGGCGGCGCTGGTTACCCAGCGCTACCCGATCTCGGAGGAGGTCTGGGGCGACTTCTGGGATCGATTGGCCGGCAAGAGCTTGCACCCGGGCGAGGCGCTCGCGGTGCTGGCATCGCTCACCACCCGGATGCCGGACGGCACCTCAGTGAGCACGCTGCTCGGCTCCCTGAAGGAGCGCAACCCGCGCCCGGACCCACCGCCGCGCCGGACGGTCAACATCGTCGGGACCGGCGGGGGCCCGAGCACGTTCAACCTCTCGACTGCGTCGGCGTTCGTGGCTGCGGCCATGGGCGCGCGGGTGATCAAGACCGGGTCGCGCGCCTACGCCAGCCGCACGGGCTCGGTCGATCTGCTCGACCGGCTGGGCATCCGGCAGACCAGCTCCTACGAGCAGACCGAGGAGATGCTCGACACGTTCGGGATGGCCTGCGCCGGACCGTTCGTGTACCCGAAGGAGCTGCGCATGCTGGCCCGCCAGATCCTGCCCTTCGACATGAAGACCGTGGGACGGTTCTTCAACCTGATCGGGCCGTTCCTGGCCGCGGTACCGGTGTCGCTGCAGATCACAGGCGTGTCCGATCACAGCGTGCTGCCCACCTTCCGCGCGCTCGTGTCCGAGGACCCGAGCAAGGATTACTGGGTGGTCTGGAACGACGTCGGCGTCGATGAGCTGATGAGCGTCGTCGACTGCCACGTCTACGACAGCACGCGAGGCGAGGAGTTCGTTCTCAGCCCAACCGAGCTCGGCCTGAGCGCGCGGCCGTTCGAGGACCTGCTCCCGGTGACCGACCTCGAGCAGACCGTCGATCACTTCCTGGCGCTGATCGGCGGCGACGGGCCGCCGGGCGCAATCGAGAGCATCAAGTTGAACGCCGCCGCGCTGGCCATCAATTGCGAGGTCGCGCCGGACTGGCCCACCGCCCTGGACCTGGCCGGGGACACGATGAGCGCCGGCGTTCCCGGGCGGCTGATCGAGCGGATGCGCGAGCACGGCCAGGTCACCGCCAAGGCATGAGCTTCTTCGCCGATCGCCAACCCGGACGCCCCGGACTGGCGCTGTTCCTGAACGCGGGCGATCCGCCGCTCCCGACCTTCCGGGAGCTCGTCCTGGCGCTCGACGAGGCCAAAGTCGACTGCCTCGAGCTCGCGATCCCGTTTCCGAACTCGGCCAGCGACGGCCCGGTGATCCGTGCGTCCGCCAGCCGCGCGCTCGAGGACGGGATCGACCGCGACGCCGTGCTCGAGTTCGTGCGCGACGTCCGCCCCGAGCTGAACCATCTGAAGATCGCGCTCCTCGCGGACTGGAGCTACTCGATCAAGGGCTCGCCGATGGGCGAGTTCCTCGAGCGCGTGCAGGCGGCCGGCGCAGATGGGCTGCTCGTCCACGGGCTCCCGCCGAGGCTGAAGCCTGAGTACTACGAGGCGGCGGGAACGGTCGACCTGCCGATCGTCACGACCTGCTACGCCACGTCGGAGTCAGCGGTGCTGGACGAGGCCGCGGAGCACGGCTCGGCGTACATCTACCTGGTCGCCGCCTACGGGCGAAGCGGTACGGTTGGGCCGCCGGACCACAGCGCGCTTGTCCCCGTGATCGAGAAGCTGCGCGCACACACCGATGTGCCGATCGCGGTCGGGTTCGGCGTCAAGGACAAGAGCCACATCGACGGGCTCGGCGAGGTCGGCGCCGACGCGGCGATCGTCGGCAGCACGTGCGTGGCCCGGGTGACCGAGGCTCGCAACGCCGGCCGTGATGTCGTCGAAGATTTCCGCGGGTTACTTCTTGATCTGGGAATCCCACCCACCTAAACCACAACAACAAGGGGCGTACATGATCATTCGTGATCTCGAGGACGTGAAGACCGTCGAGTGGGGAAACGGGCTCAGCCGTCGCTTCCTGCTCGAAGCCGACGGCATGGGCTACACGGTGACCGACACGATCGTGAACAAGGGCACCAAGACGCTGATCGAGTACGCCAATCACCTCGAGGCGTGCTACTGCATCGAGGGACGCGGCAAGGTGATCGAGATGGACGGCACGGAGCACGACATCTTCCCCGGACGGATCTACGCACTCGATAACCATGACACGCACTGGCTGCTCGGCGGCGAGGACGAGGACCTGCGACTCGTCTGCATGTTCACGCCGGCGCTGACCGGTGACGAGTCGCATCGCATCAGCGAGTCCGGCATCCACCCGTCGGTGTACGGGGAAGTCGTCGGGAGCTAGTCATGGCACTGACCGCCCCAACCGGTGAATGGACCGACGAGCAGAAGTCACTCAGGAAATCTCTGAACGAGTACTTCGACGCGCTCAACCAGGGTCACCTCGAGGACGACGCGGCAAATCGGTTCAACCGCGACAAATGGGATCTCATCCGGACGTCCGGCGTCTTGCGGATCCCCTTCGACACCGAGTGGGGCGGTCTCGGCCTCGATGTGCTCACGCTGGTGTACGTGCTCGAGAACCTCGGGTACGGGTGCCGCGACACCGGACTTCTGTTCGGCGCCGCGACGCAGGTCGTGAGCGCGGCTATCCCGCTGCAGAAGTTCGGCTCCGACGAGCTCAAGCACCGCTACCTGTCGCGGCTGATCGACGGCGAGATCCTGAGCGCGCACGCGATCTCCGAGCCAGGCGCCGGCTCGGACGCCACCGCGATGGTCAGCACCGCCATCGAGGACGGCGACGAGTACGTCATCAACGGCAAGAAGATCTGGATCACCAGCGGCCCGCTCGCTGACATCATCACCGTCTACGCCAAGACGAGTACCGACGTTGGTGCCGCCGGGATCACCGCCTTCCTGGTGCCGACTGACACTCCCGGTTTCCACGTGGGCGAGCCCATCGAGAAGCTCGGGCTGAACACGTGCCCGTTCTGTGAACTCGAGTTCACGGACTGCCGCGTGCCAAAGGACAACATCCTCGGGAAGCCGGGCGCGGGCTTCTTCATCCTCGAGCACGTCATGAACTACGAGATCCTGTGCATCTTCATGATGATGGTGGGCGAGATGCAGGAGCGGATGGAGCGCTGCATCAAGTACGCCAAGGAACGCCAGGCCTTCGGCCGGCCGATCGGATCCAACCAGTACATCGCCGGCAAGATCGTCGACATGAAGATCGGCCTGGAGAACTCGCGCAAGCATCTCTACGACACCGCGCGGCGGTTCGCCAAGGGCCGCAGCGTCACCACCGAGATCTCAATGGCCAAGCTCATCACGAGCGAGGCCAACGTGGCCTCGGCGCTGTCGGCGATCCAGATCTTCGGCGCGCGCGGCTACACACGCGAGTACGGACTCGAGAAGGGCTTGCGCGACGCCATCGGCGCGCCGATCTACTCCGGCACGAACGAGACCCAGAGGGTCCGGATCGCGTCGATGCTCGGGCTCTAGGGCTGCGCGTCTCTCCGGAGAAGAATTGCGGCACTCTACGGATGTACTTCGATGGCACGTGCCGGATGTACGCCCGCTTCCGATCGGTTACTTTCTCGCGCGACCGGGCTAAGGCGGGGCTGCGCCGGCCGGGTGAACAAAGACCAGCGAGCCACGAGGGGGCATAGATGCCGGGAGTGAAGGAAATGCCGCGCGGTCAGCTGGCGAGGCGGCTGATCACGTTCTACGCGATCCTCGCCGTAATCGGGGTGGCCGTCGTGATCTTCGTGGTCGACAGGGGCGGCAAGGAGAAGGCCCAGCCGTCGATCGCCGGCGGTTACACCGTCTCCGCGGCCAGCCCGTGCATCGGACCGGTGCCGAAGCCCGCCGGCGGCATTCCGCTCCCGCCGACGGCGCCGACGCAGGTGGCCGCAACCGGGCCTTCGTTCAACGTCCTCCAGTCCGGGCAGTTCGTCAACTTCACCAACAACCAGAACACGCTGGGCGGCCAGCTCAGGCTGGACGCTAGGACGCTCCCCGGAAACTCCCACCGCCTGACCGGAACCGTCGACTGCGTGTCGGGAGGCGGGTCGCTCAAGCTCGACGCCATCGCCACCCCCGGGGCAAAGGCTTCGATCATCGGTACCCTCGGCGGCCGCCCGTTCGCGGCCGCGTTCAAGTCCGCTCCACCGCCGCCGGGCGCGTCGGCGCCGCGGACGCCAAAGAACATCCAGGGAACGTACGCGCTGTCTCCCGCCTCGACGTGCTTCGGGAGCTCGTTCTCGATACACGGCACGGGCTCGGTGTCGACGCTCTACTCCTCGGCGGGCAAGAAACTCGGACCGATCGCCTACTCCACCAAGACGAGCGGGGTGTCCGGCGATGTCAAGTGCGTGAGAGGCGGCATCGCGCGTATGACCGCGACGGCCAACGACCTTCAGCTCCAGAACGTCACGGTGATCCCGCTGAACGTCGCTACGCCGGTCTCCTCGACGGCCACGTCGGCCAAGCCGGCGCTGATCACTCCGTCCGGGCTCTCGCCGGCCGGCGAGAAGTTCACCGCGACCAAGCAGCGCGCTGACTTCAACAAGCTCGTAGCCGCCGTGTTCCTTTCGATCGCGATCGTGCTGATCGTCGCCCGCCTGTTCGGGGTCCTGGCGGTGAAACTGGGAGAGCCGCGAGTGATGGGCGAGGTGATCGCCGGACTCGCGCTCGGGCCGTCGCTGCTCGGCGCGATCTCGCCGAATCTCCAGGCGACGTTCTTCCCGAGTGATGTGTTGCCAGCGCTCGGGGTGGTGGCCAACCTCGGGCTGATCTTCTACATGTTCCTGGTGGGGCTCGAGGTCGATCGCGGTCAGCTCAAGGGCAAGGTCGCGCAGGCGGCAGCGATCTCGAACGCGAGCGTCGCCGTGCCGCTGCTGCTTGGTATCGCGGTCGCGCTGCCGCTGTACAAGCTCATCGGGCCGCAGAAGAAGTTCGTCGCGTTCGCGCTGTTCATGGGCGTGGCGATGTCGATCACGGCGTTCCCGGTGCTGGCGAGGATCCTGGCCGAGCGGCGGATGCTGAAGCGCCCGGTGGGCGCGCTGACGATCGCCTGCGCCGCGATCGACGACGTCACGGCATGGTTCCTGATCGCGCTCGCCACCACGATCGCGGTATCCGGCACCTTCGGCGACGTCCTCAAGACGATCGCCGAGGCGACCGTCTACATCCTGATCATGGTGCTGCTGGTGCGGCGGATCGTCGCCCGCATGGCGACGGCGTTCGACGAGGTCGGACGGATCCCGGGGGCGTGGTTCGCCGGGATCATCGTCGGCGTCCTGCTGTCGGCGTACGTGACCGAGGAGATCAACATCGCGTTCATCTTCGGCGCGTTCGTCATGGGCTTGGTCATGCCGCGCCACGCGCGGCTCAGCGAGGAGATCACCCGCCGGATCGACGACTTCGTCGTGACGTTGCTGCTGCCGGTGTTCTTCGTCTACACGGGCCTGCGGACGAACGTCGGCCTGCTCGATCGCCCCGAGTTGTGGCTGCTCACGCTCCTTCTGGTGGCGGTCGCGATCGTCGGAAAGCTCGCCGGGGCGGCGATCGCCGCCCGGGTCGCCGGGTACGGTTGGCGGGAGTCGTCGGTGATCGGGACGCTGATGAACACCCGCGGGCTCACCGAGCTGATCGTGCTGAACCTGGCGCTCGATGTCGGCGCGATTTCGAACACGCTGTTCGCGATGCTCGTGATCATGGCGGTCGTCACCACGCTGATGGCCGGCCCGCTGCTGAAGCTGCTCGATCCGAAGAACAGGTACGGCACCGCCGTCGAGGACGAGTTCGCCGACGCGGCGCTGGCCGCGGTCCAGGCGCACCCGGAGCTCCCGGTGCCGGACCGCTCGATCCTGGTCGCGCCGGAGACCGATGCCGCGATCGCGCAGCTCGTCGCGCTGGCCGAGCCGCTGGCACGGTCAGAGCCGCCGCGCGAGCTCATCATCGCCCGTCTGGTCCGGCCGCCCCGAGGCGCCGGTGCGGGCGTCCGCGGCGGTCTCCAGTCGGAGAACCTCCTGTTGGAGCGCGCTTCGCGGCAGATCAACGATCTGCGCGAGCAACTCGCCTCCGACGGCGTGGTGGTGAGGGGCGTCGCGCTGACCTCGACGAATCCCGGGTCGGACCTTGCGCACATCGTCGAGCGCGAACCCGTCGATCTCGTGCTCACCGAGGGCCGCCGGCGGCTCATCGGCGAAGGAGTGCCGCTCGGCGATGTGACCGAGCTGCTCGAGAACGCTGCATCGGATGTCGCGGTATTGGTCGCCAAGGAAGGAGATCCGATCGCGCTCGGCCCCGACCAGCCCGTGTTGGTCCCGTTCGGTGGGGCCGAGCACGACTGGGCTGCGCTCGAGCTCGGGTCGTGGCTGGCGGCGGCTTCCGGCGCCCCGCTCAAGCTATTGGGCGCCGCTGGACAGACCGACGAGGGCGCATCGGTGACGCGGATGCTCGCCGACGCGGGGCTACTCGTCCAGCAGGCGACGGGCATCACCACCGAGCCCCTGGTCGTCGCCGGTGGCCGCGACAGCATCGTCGAGGCGGCCGACGGAGCCGGACTGCTGGTGCTCGGGCTGTCGGATCGGTGGCGCCGCGAGGGTCTCGGACCGACGCGTTCGGCGATCGCCGGCTCCGCGACAGCACCAGTTCTGTTCGTCCGGCGCGGGACGCGGCCGGGGCTGTTCGCTCCTAAGGAGAACGTCACTCAGTTCAGGTGGTCGATGGTCAGCGGACCGGGGACGCTCGGCGCTTCGCCGCGGGGCCTCTCGGGCGCTGTCCCGACGCCCTCACCGACCGCGGCGACGACCGAAGGTCCGTCGTCCGACGAACCGCCGACATCGCTCTCCTGAATGACAGAGCACGTACCGGGCTGAGCGTTAACGGGGCGGCAACGGCAGGACGGCGGTCACGCTGGTCGGACCGCCGTCCGCGGATTGCACTGTGAGCAACCCGCCGGCGAGCAGCGCCCGCTCGCGCATTCCGGTCAGCCCGAAGCCTGCGCGTACGCCGCCGGGCTCAAAGCCGCGGCCGTCGTCCTTGACCGCGAGCTGCACCCGGTCGGGAAGCTGGGTGACCCGGAGCTTCACGTGGCCGGCGCGGGCGTGCTTGACCGCGTTCGAGAGCGCCTCCTGGACGATCCGGTAGATCGCGGTCTCGGTGTCGTGAGCCAGGCGCTGCTCGGAGTCGAGGCCGATGTCGACGTCGACCGCGAATCCTGCGATCGCTGCCTGCCGCTTGGCGAGCGACTCGATCGCCGGCCCGAGGCCGAGGTCGTCGAGCGCAGCCGGTCGGAGCTCGGCGATCAGATCGCGCAGCTTGCGCATCTCCTCGCCCAGATGCGCGTCCGCGGCCTCGGCCGCGCCCCGGAGCGAGCCGTTGTCGTGGCGAGCAAGCCCGGCGGACAGGACCATGCGAACGCCGGTCAGTCCCTGCAGCGTCTCGTCGTGGAGTTCGCGCGCCCAACGAGCTCGCGCCTGATCGGCGGCGTCGACGCTGAGCCGCAGTCGTGCGGCGGCCACCGACCGCGCGGTCGCGACCGCGGTGGCCGCGCTGGCGGCGACCGACATCAGCAGCTGCTCGTCCTCGTCGTCGAACGTGCGCTCGCCGGCGCCGTTGATCGCCGCGAGCACGCCCAGCGTCTCGCCGCGGAAGATCAGGGGCACGAGGATCGCCTCGGCCGCGTCGGGAGCGAGCTGTTCGAGCTGGGCGGGCTCCGTTTCAGGTCCGACGCGCCGTGGGCTCCCGGTGAGCAACACCTGGCCGGCGAGCGAGCTGTCGAGCGGGAGCCGCGGCTGCGAGTCCGAACGGCGCGCGCTGCCGCTCACGGCCGCCAGCTCGCCGCCGTCGGGTAGGTAGATGACCAGCGTGCGAGCGGCCACAACCTCCCGGCCGTGGGCGAGGATCAGCGACAGGATGCGCTCGAGGTCGGTCTCGCCGCCCACCGCGCGGGCGATCTCGGCAAACGCCTCAAGCCGCTCGACGCTCCGCGCCAGGCCCCGGTTCGAGCCCTCGAGCTGATCGGCGTACAGGGCGAGGTCGCGTTGGGCGTCCTCACGCTGAGCGGTGTCTCGGCGGAGCCGATCCGAGAAGGCACCGACGACCAGGCCGGTGATCACGAACGCGGCGCCGCGGGACACGTAGCCGAGCGCGTCGACGTGCACTGAGTTGATCACGCTCCATGCCGGCACCAGCGCGAACGCCACCGCGGCCGCGATCAGCCCGGCACGTGTCCCGAACTCGATCGCGAGCACCGCGATCGGCACGATGTAGAAGTTGGCGAGCAGCGCATCGGGATCGTTGACGGCCAGTCGGGCGGCGAACGCGACGGCGAACAGGAGCGCGGCCAGACCGACGATCGCCGCGCGCCGTGCCTGCGAAGGCCGCCGGGGCGCGGTCGCCTTCAGCCTCTCGACGACACGTCGCTGAGCGGCTTCGAGCTCGATCTGCCTCGTGCGGGTGGCGGCGGTGCTCATCGATGGATCACGCCGTGCTCGAGCGCGTACCGAACGAGCTCCGGGCGGCCAGTGAGCCCGAGCTTCGCCTGGAGGTTGGCGCGATGGGTCTCGACGGTTCGTGGACTGATGTACATGCGGGTCGCGATCTCGCTGTTGGTGTAGCCGAGAGCGACGAGCCGCAGCACCTCGAGCTCACGCTCCGTGAGGGCCGCATCGTCGGCGCTGGTGAGCGCCCAACCGCCGATCGCCGGATCGAGATAGCGGCCGCCCTTGGCCACCGTCCGGATAGCGCGCACGAGATCGGTACGCGAGGCCTCCTTGAGGACGTAGCCCGCCGCGCCCGCGTTCCACGCCGGCGCGACGAACGCCGGGTCGTCCTCCATCGTGAGGATCACGATCGCGGTCGACGGCGACGCGGAGCGAAGCTCGAACAGCGCACTCAGGCTGAGGTCACGGCCCATGTGGAGGTCGAGCAGCACGACCGCCGGCGCGGACTCGCGCAGGACCGCCGAGGTCTGCGCGATGTCGCTCGACTCGCCGACGACCGCTAGGTCGTCCTCGGCCTCGAGCAGCAGCCGCAACCCCTGGCGGACGACCGCGTGGTCGTCGGCGATCACGATCGTGATTGGGGTGGTCGACGCTCGAATGTCGGTGGTCACGGGGCCTTGGCGAGATATGTCTGACCGGTTCGCACGGTCACCGTCCTGTGCAGGACGAAGTCGCGGACGGTCACGACCCCGGTGCGGACGACGGTCAAGGTGCCGTCGCAGCGGTCCCGGACGCCCCAGTCGGTCCCGAGCACGGTCGCCGCCGAGAACCGGCCGACGGTGCGGAAGTGTCCCTTGGCGGTGCCCCGCAGCAGACCGAGGATCCGCTTGGTGAGCGCGGCGGCGCGTGCCGCGGCCGCCGCCTTGCAGGTGAGGAGGCGCGACGACGTGTCGCGTAGGACGAGGCTGACCAGCCCGTTGCCGCGCCTGCTCTGCCCGATCTTGAAAACTCCCTTGAAGAAGTCACCGCTCTGGACGCTGCCTGGGGCGGGATTTGCGGACGTGAGCCTGACACGACCTGCGGTCGTATCGACCAGTGTGCCGACCGGCACCTCCGTGGGTCCGTTGAATAGCCGCACGAACCCGTACCGTGCGCCGGGCACCTCGATCAGCACCGTGCCGCTGACGGGTACGAGCACGACGGTCTTGGCGAACGTCGGGGTCGGTCCCGGGGTCGCGCCTGTCGCGCCGGCCGCGAACGCGGCCAGCAGCATGCATGCCCCGGCTGCCCCCCAGATCCCTGATCGTCGTCCTGGTCTCACCGTTCGGTCCCTCCGGGACGGTAGAACGCCCTCCTGCTGCGCGTCAACCCTATACCTGCCAAGCGCTTGTCCGGCCGTTCGCGAGTCCGTACACTCCCGCGGCGTATCCGTGTGCCGCGACGCCGGGGCGGACGCAAGGGGCGAAATGGGGCCAATCCGCGAGGGGTGATTTGAAATGAAGAGGACGCGGCTATTCGGGAGCAACCGGAACCTCAAGCTGCTGATGCTGGCGCTGGTGGCGCTGGGTGCGACCGGGCTAGGCGTCGCCGCCTACGCGACGAACCTGCTGCGCACGCTCGACCTCAACACGATGAACTCGCGGTTCGCGATCCGGGGCAATCAGCGACCGCACCCGAACATCCTCGAGGTCAAGATCGACTCGAACTCGCTCGCGAACATCCCGTACCAATGGCCGTTCCCGCGCGCCGTCGACGGGAAGGTGATGAGCAACATCGCGGCGCAGCACCCGAAGGCGATCGCCTTCGACGTCCAGTTCAGCCAGCCGAGCGATCGAGGGCAGAACGACGAGGTCGCATTCCTGAACGGCGCCGGCAATGCCAACGGCCGGCTGATCCTGTCGTGGACCGCGACCGATCCGTCGAACGGCAACGTCCAGCTGTTCGGGCTGGCGCAGACCCAGAAGGCGCTCCGTCAAGCAGGAGTGCAACCGGCGAACGGTCTATTCCCGACCGAGCCCGGCGACTTCGACCGCGAGATGGAGTACTCGATCGGCAAGCTCGAGACGTTCGCCCCCGTCAGCGCCGGGGTCGCCGCCGGACACAAGGTCAAGCCGTTCACCGGCAACCGGTGGATCGACTTCGCCGGACCGTCCGGGACGTACCCGGCGATCTCGTTCTCGAGCGCCTACTACGGCACCGCCGACGGGACCAAGACCGGCCCGAAGCTTCCGTCCAACACGTACACCGGCAAGATCGTCGTGATCGGTGCGACCTCGCCGGTCCTTCAGGACATCCACCCCACGCCGACCGATCCCGCGATGCCCGGACCCGAGGTCCAGGCCAACGCGATCGCCACGGTCCTCGACGGCTTCCCGCTGTCGTCGGTCCCCGGCTGGGTCGATGTCCTGCTGATCGTGGTGCTCGGGGTGGCCGTGCCGCTCGCCAGCATCTGGGTTCGGCCGCTCGTCTCGATCGGGATCGCGGTCGCGCTCGGCATCGCGTTCGCGATCTTCGTCCAGCTGATGTTCAACGCGGGCTTGGTCGTGACATTCGTGTATCCGCTCGGGGCGCTCGTCCTGGCCGCCGTCGGCGCGCTCGCGGTGCAGCTGGTCACCGAGGCGTTCGAGCGGATCCGCACGGTTGACCTGTTCGCGCGGTTCGTGCCCGAGGACGTCGTCGACGAGGTCCTGAAGAGTGCCGACGGACTCCGCCTCGGCGGCATCCAGCGCGAGGGGACAATCATGTTCACCGACCTGCGCGGCTTCACCTCGTTCTCCGAGTCGCTCACCCCCGCCCAGGTGATCGAGGTCCTCAACCACTACCTGAGCGAGATGAGCGACGCGATCCTCGACAACGGCGGGACGCTCGTCGCTTATATGGGCGACGGGATCTTCGCCGTGTTCGGCGCTCCGCTCGAGCAGCACGACCACGCCGACCGGGCGCTCCGGACGGCACGCGAGATGCTCGAGACCCGCCTCCCCCGGTTCAATGAGTGGATCCGGTCCGAAGGCCTCGGCGACGGGTTCCGTATGGGGATCGGGCTCAACAGCGGAAGGGTGATGTCGGGCCACGTCGGCTCGGAGCGGCGGGTCGAGTACGCGGCGGTCGGCGACACGACGAACACGGCGTCCCGGATCGAGGGCATGACGAAGGGCACTGCGCACCAGCTGCTGCTGTCCGATTCCACGCGCGAGGCGCTCGTCGAGCCGGCGGAGGACCTGGTGTTCGTCGACGAGGTCGACATCCGCGGCCGCGTCGCGCGGATGAAGCTATGGGGGCTGAACGAGACGCCGTCGCCGCCGGCGGCGCCGGCCGAGGCCGCCCAGACCACCGCCTGACTTGTTCGGCATACGTACGTTTGTCGAGCCGGTCTGGACACCGGTAACGGATCGGCGCGCGCGTCCGTTAACGAGATTGTGGTTGAGAACATCGGGATCACTCATCGGGAGGTCGACGAGCGGACCTGCGTCGTCGCCGTCGAGGGCGAGCTCGACCTCGCCTCCGCCCCGCATCTGAAGCTCGCCCTATTCGAGCTGCTGGGCAAGGGCTACGCGCGCTACGTGCTCGACCTCTCGCAGCTCACCCACATGGACTCGATGGGGCTGGGCGTGCTCATCGGCTTCCACAAGCGCCTGCCCCGGGACGCCCGCCTCGCTCTTGCCGGTGTCCCGCCCAAGCAGCGCAAGTTGCTCGAGCTCACCGGTCTCGACACCCGTTTCGACAGCTTCGCGACCGTCGACGACGCCCTCAGCGCCCGCGCCGAGAGCGCGCTGCCGTTTTGCACCGACGCCGCGATGGTTCTCGGGCTCGCCTCGACCGCGCTTCCGTTCGCGACCACGCGGCGCGCCGAGGCGCTCCGGTGGCTGCGGATCCTTCGCCTTCACGGCGAAGCCGCGCGCGTGCTGTGCGCGCTCGGCGTCGGCGAGACGCCGCTGCCCGACCTCGATCAGGACGACGGCGACGAGCTTCTGGCCCCCGCCGGCCGCGCCGACCGCGATCCGGTCGCGAGCGTCAGCGAGCTTGCGGTTCGCGTCGCGCGCAAGCGCGGCGCCGCCAAGGTCGGAACCGGCGACATTCTCGTCGCGGTGCTGCGCTTCTACGGCTCGGACTTCGACCTCGTGCTCGCGGCGCACGGCACCGATCGCGACGAGGTCATCGATCGGCTGGACGAAGCCGCCTGATCATCCGGCGCCTGATGTCCGGCGCGATCGGCTTTCGATCACGCCGGCGGCGGGCCGGTTGGAATTTGGAACACCCCGGACGGGCTCGGCGCCCGGCGGAGCTCCTCGGGTATCTCGATCACCGCGGCAGAGAACTTGCGAGCCAGCGGCGGCGGGCCGCCCTCGGCGAGATCCGGGGTGAATGCGGTCACCGCGAGCGGTACGTACTCGGGTGCCACCGACCAGCTGGTTAGGCGGAACTCGCCCGCGTCCTCAATCCAGCTCAGCGAGACCAACGGCAGGATCACGACCTTCGTCCAGATCGCGATCACCCACGTGATCCAGTACACGGCGATCGGAATCCAGTCCGAGGAGAAGTGGATGCCCTTGAGGCTCTTGGCCGCGAGGTACACGAGGATGAACTCACCCACCGCGAGCACGAACGTCAGCCACGGCGGCTGCCAGCGGATGACGAACGGATAGAACGCGGTGTCGAGTGCGACGCCGATAACGAAGTACAACCCGATCAGCACGATGTAGCTCGGGTTTTGGGTGATCAGCGAGACGATCGTCCAGATGATCGCCGGGATGATCAGGATCGCCCACCGGGTCTGGACGCGGCCTAGCACTGTCGGACACATAGCGTGAACCTCTCCCTACGCGAGCTGCTGGGTCGGGGACACAGTGCGGAGCGCCTGAGCCACGTCGCGTCCCATCGAGAACTGCAGTGACATGCGCGACGGGAACGACCGCCTCTGGAGCTTCTCCGCGCGCGCGCAGTCCGAGACGAACCGGCGTGAGATGAACTTGAGACCGGCGATCGTGTCGCCGTGCGGGATCACGTTGTTGGCGATCAGGCCCATGCAGCACAGCCGTGACTCGGGCAGGTCGAGCCCCGGCACGCCGCAGTTCGTCTGCAGCCTGAGCCTGCCCTCGACCACCGGCACCTTGTAGAACTCGACCAGCCGGCGGATCAGCGGGAGCGTCAGCACCGACTTGTTGAAGCCGGTGCCCGCGGTGACGCCGGTGACGTCGAGCCAGCCCGGATCCTCGCCGCCCTTGCTCTTGACGTACACCCGCAGGCCGGCACGTCCCGGCTCGATCTTGTCGATCTCGCCGACGATCGCGTCGAACCTTCCCTCCTGCTGGCCGGCCTGGATCCGCGACAGCCATTGCCTGCGCTCGGGACGCGTGCCGCGCAGGACCTCCCCGAGGAACTCGATCCGCTGGTCGAACGGCAGTCGCGTATAGGCATCGATCCCGATCGACTCGAACAGACAGCGGGGAACGTTCAGGTCCTGGGTCTCGGGTTGCTCGTTCCGCGTCAGGGCCAGCACCGACCCACCGGCGTCGAGGATGTTGGCCCATTCGTTGACCGAGGCGATCCCCGCGCCGAGCACGATGTAGCGACCCCCGGCCGCGTACTGCTTGGGCTCGTACGCCTGAACGATGCGGTCGGCGACTGCGGGGTCCTTGCGCGCCTTGGCCAGCAGCGGCGGGAACGACAGCGGGCCGTGGCCTGGAGCGAGCATCACGTGCTTGGCGCGGCCAATGAAGTTCGCCTGCTCGTCGTACATGACGAAGTGCGGCGTCGGGTTCATCTGTCGCTGCAGCCACCCGACCTTCGTCGGGATCCGCGCCTGCTCCCAGCCCGTGCGTCGCGTGACCACGGCGGCCTCAGTCAGGATCTCGGGAACGCCTGGGTTGTACTTGCGCCGGGTCGTGCGCCACAACGGTTTGAGTGACTTGTGCGACCACGCGTCGAGCTGGGCGAAAGTCGGCCAGTCGGGCGCGAGGAAGTGCGACTCGGACTCCGACCGCAGCACGGTCTGGCCGAGGTTGTAAGCGAACTGCTGATAGGTACCCACCGGGTTGTCGCTCGGCCCGAACACCGTCAGCTGGTCGTTCTCGAAGCCGAGATAACGAGCGGTGGTGTGGACGAGGAGTGAACCGAATCCGTCGCCGACGGTGGCGATGACTGAGTCTCGTGGTGCTGTCGCTGGCATGGTGCGGCACCCTATCTGGAAGACCTCGAACCGCGCAAGCCCAAAGGGACCGTGTTTCCACCAAGTTCATGTGTCCCCCATTCGTCGAGGCGCCGTTGCACAAACACCGGCTCGGACGATATGCTCGCGCCCGTGGCGGGCGAGATCAATCTGGAAGTCATCGAGGGGCCAGACGCGGGCAAGCAGATCGCAGTCGATCGCCCGATCGTTATCGGTCGGGATCCGGGGTCCGATTTCGTCCTCGAAGACGGTGAGGTCTCGGGCCAGCATGCTCGGGTCACTCCGTCCCCGGACGGGACGGCGACCGTCGAGGACCTGGAGTCAACCAACGGCACGTTCGTCAATCAGAACGAGTTGGAGGGACCGGCCCGACTCGACCCCGGCGACCACTTGCTCGTCGGCGTCAGCGTGCTCGAGCTGCGAACCCGGCAGGACATCGCCTCCCGCGCCTCGGCCGTAATCCAGATCCCACCCGCGATGGCGATGGCCGAACGCGAGCCGACCTATGTCAACCCGGCGGTGCGAAGCGTCGACCTGGCGCCGGCGCCCGCAGCGTCGGGAGACGTCGCACACCCGACGGTCGACAAGTACCTCGACATAAAGGTGCGTCGGCGCGCCCAGCTCGCGCCACTCGCGCTGTTCACGCTCGTCGCGATCGCCCTGATCCTTTACTTCTCGCTGAAATAACGCGTTGCGGCCGCTTGCTCGCGGCTACGAGTGTTGCGAGAAGTAAATGACGAGCGCGATCGCCACGATGATCACCGTGCCGAACGAGAGCGCTACGGGCACCCACGAGCGGGACGCGAGTCCCGGCTGCCGGCGACTGCGCTCCGGCGGACGGAACTCACCAACAGCCTGGGTCGGGGCCGCAAGCGGCGGGGCTGCGGTGGCCGTAATCGGAGTCGCCGACGGTGGTGGTGGCGGCGCTGCGCCCTCCGGGATGGCGGCGCTCACGCGCGTGGCATTACGTGGCGCGACGATGTCCCCGCTTGAATCCGACACCGGCAATACCCCCTCGACGACGAGCACTGTTGTCCCCACCTTGATCTCGGCACCGCCGCCGAGCAGCGTCGGCTCGGCGATGCGTGTGCCGTCAACGAACGTCCCGTTGGTCGAACCCAGGTCTTCTACCTGGAGGCGGTTGGCGTGGCGCCGCACGACGGCGTGACGCCCGGACATCTCGTCGTCGTCGATCGCGAGATCAGTGTCTTCGCGACCGATGACGAGCTCCTGCTCGACGTCCACCGTCAGTCCAGCGTTGGGCCCACTCACTACACGCAGCCGTGCCATAGCGCGCGCAGCGTACTCGATGCTGGCCGGTTGCTCAAGCCCAGTCAGCACCGTGACCCCGGCGGACGTCGCGGTACAGTCCGGCGCATGAATGGCGCGACTGCCCGACTCGAGGTCGTTGCCGGGCGAGCGATCGGCATGTCGGTCCTGCTGGATGACGAGCTGCTGATCGGACGCCACGCCGACGGGGCCGGACGGCTCGCCGATGACGATGAGATCTCCCGGTCGCATGCCCGCATCAGCCTGGACCGCAGCGGCTTCTGCGCGATCGAGGACCTCGGCTCGACCAACGGAACGTTCGTCAACGGCCTGCGGATCACCGGACCCCAGACGCTGTCGGTCGGCGACACGATCGAGGTCGGTGGCACCACGCTCGTGGTCCGCGAGCTCCCCATCCCCGCCAGCGAGCGCGCGCTGAAGGCGGTGCCGCCCCAGCCCACAGTCTCGCCCCCGATCAGACCCGCGGCATCTTCGCCGTCGCCGAGCCAGGCGACTCCTCTCACCACCGGTCCGCGGCCAGGCACACCCAACCCCGCATCCCCCGCCGGGCCCCCCACCACCCCTCAGCAGAAGGACCAGGGAGGCGGCCCGGCGAGGCTCTCGCTCAGGCTCCACATCGACTTCGCCGCGCGTACCGCGACGGTCTCCGTCGACGACGGCTCCGAACCGCTGCAGCTCGAGTTCGACGGCGACGCCTGGCGTCCCGCTTCGTCTTCCTAACTCGGGCTCAGCCGAGCGGCGCCTGGAGCAGCCGGTAGCCACCGCCGTGGAACACCAGCGGCGTACCGTCCTCGCTGTTGGCGATCTCGAGCACCTCGCCGATGAAGATCAGGTGGTCGCCGGCCTCGTGGGCGGCGTGCAGGCGGCAGTCCAGGAACGCGGCCGCGCCCTCGAGGATCGGCGAGCCGCTGGTACCTAGGCGGTGCGGCACTTCGACGAAGGCGTCGCGCCCACGAGGGCGATCGCGCGAAGCGAAGTAGCGCGAGAGGGGCTCCTGTTGCTGACTCAGGATGTTGACCGCGAACACGCCGTTGCGGCTGATGTGGTCTGCGCCCTCCGAGGGGCTGATCACGCATACCAGAATCAGCGGTGGGTCGAGGGACACCGAGGAAAACGCGTTGGCAGTCATGCCGTAGCCGTGCTCCTCACCCCGCGTGGTCACGACGGTCACCCCGGTGGCGAACGCGCCGACTGTGGCTCGGAACTCCTTACTCGAGAAGGATGTCTGCACGGTCCCGTGACCCCTGGCTAGCTTGCCCGCCCAAGGCGGTCGCGGATGATCTGATCGAAGTCGCGCGACGTCCCGAGCGACTGAGCGACGACGGCCCGGAAGGTGTCGCCGTCGATCACCACCATCTTCGTCGGCTTGGTCGCGCGGGCGCTCGTGCCGCGCGGCTTGTCGAACAGGATCGCCATCTCCCCATAAAGGTCTCCGGGCCCGAGCGTCGACACCGTTTCGGTGCTTCCACCGTCCTCGCGGGTGACCTCGAGTTCACCGTCGACGACGATGAAGAACTTGTCGGCGGGTCCGCCCTGCCGCGCGACCACTGAGTCCGCGTCGGCGTCGACCAGTTGTGTGGTCGCCGAAATCGTCTGGGCGGTCTGCGTGGGAAGGCCGCCGAACACGCTGTATGAGCGCTCGCGGTGGAACTCGGCGCCGAACACGCCCTCGGGCGACGCGCTCGAGCTCTTCTTGTTGTCGATGAACTGGATCTCCGTCGGCGTGATCCGGAAGAACGAGATGCTCATGGTCGCCCCGGGCGACAGCGCCGGGAACTTCTGTCCAAACAGGTCGGCCACGCGCGCGATCCGCTCGCCGCTCAGCAGCACCGATGCCTCGCCGACTCCCTGCACCCCCCGCGTCTGGTTCAGGTCGTTCGTGTACTCGTCGACCGTGAACGCCACCATCGGGTTCTGCTCGATGTGGCGCGCACTCTCGGTGGAGCTGCGCGACCAGAAGTACAACGACGGCCCCTCGTTGACGTAGAGGAAGGTCGCAGCGTGCGGCACGCCGGTCGGCGACGCGGTCGCCAGCGACAGCGTGCTCTGCTCACCCAGGTACTCGAGTACAGGGCCCGGTAGCTCCTGCTCGGTAGCGCTCATCCACAAATCTCCTTGTTCGAGGTCTCGCTGGCGATCCTAAGGGTTTGGTCGCCAAGAAGCGAGCGGCGCCAGGCCCAAAATCAAGTGCCGATCAACAGCGCGGTCAGGAACAGCGCGACGAAGTGAAACGCCTGATCGAGCGACAACCCCAGCTCCGGGTGGGCATCGAGGTCGGCCTTCTTGAACACGCGCGCGTAGGCCGTCAGCAGTCGCCGGTCGTCCTGGATCAGGTGAGGGATCGCGATCAGGGCGGCCAGCCCGATCACGCCCCAGTGCAGGCTCGGCCACAGCCACACGAACGCGGGGACGAACGCGATCGTGTAGGTCGCGATGTGCGAGACCAGCGCGCGCCGTCTCACACCGGGATGCGACAGGCCGCCGCTCTTGTGCGTGGCCTGCCATTCCGTCTGGAAGATGTAGTCGCCGACCTCGTGCGACACGAAGAACACCGCGAAGACCTCGACCCAGGGCATGCGGTGGAACCTATCTCACTGTCAGATAACCAAACACTTACGCCGAGCCCGCCGCGCGTTCAGCGGCCCGCGAGCTCGCGATCGCGCGCCGGCGCGCCCAGCTCGAGCTGCTGCTCGGCGCGGATTATGTGCATTACGGCGTTGATCAGCGCCAGGTGGGTGAACGCCTGCGGGAAGTTCCCGAGGTGACGCCCAGTCGAGGCGTCGATCTCCTCGGCGTACAGGGCCAGCGGGCTCGCGAACGACAACAGCTTCTCGCACAGGCCCTTGGCCTGGGCGATCTCGCCGATCTCGGCCAGTGCCGAGACGAGCCAGAACGAGCAGATCGTGAACGTACCTTCCTCGCTCGCGAATCCGTCGTCGGTCTGGCCGACGCGGTAGCGCAGCACGAGGCCGTTCTCGGTCAGCTCATCGGCGATCGCGAGCACGGTCGCGCGGATGCGCGGGTCGTCAGACGGCAGAAACCGGACCAGCGGCATCATCAGCAGTGACGCGTCGAGCGCGTCCGTCTCGTAGTGCTGGACAAACACTCCGCGGCTGTCGACGCCGTTTGCGCAGATGTCGCCGTGGATCTCGGCCGCGGCCTCCTCCCACTTGGACGCCATCCGATCGTCGTTCCGGATCCGCGCCAGTCGCGCGCCGCGGTCGGCGGCCACCCAGCACATCAGCTTCGACGAGGTGAAGTGCCTGGGATCGCCTCGCACCTCCCAGATGCCCCGGTCGGGCTCGCGCCACCGCTCCAGCGCGGTCTCCACCTGACGCTTGATGATCGGCCACAAACGGTCTGGCAGCTGATCGCGCGAGCGGGTGTGGAGCCAGATCGAGTCGAGCACCGCGCCCCACACGTCGTGCTGGGCCTGGTCGTACGCACCGTTGCCGATCCGCACCGGCCGAGAGTGCTCGTACCCCGACAGGTGCGAGAGCTCCTGTTCCTCGAGCTTTGACTCGCCTCCGATCCCGTACATGATCTGGAGCTGTCCCTCCTCGGCCTCCGCCATGTCGGCGACGAAGTAGAAGAAGTCGTTGGCCTCCTCCTCGAATCCGAGCGAGTACAGCGCCCACAGCGTGAACGTCGAGTCGCGGATCCAGCTGTAGCGGTAGTCCCAGTTGCGATCGCCGCCGGGAGCCTCGGGGAGCGAGGTTGTCGACGCGGCGATCAGCGCTCCCGACGGCGCGTAAGTCAAACCCTTGAGCGTGAGCGCGCCACGTTGAAGGTGCGTGCGCCACGGGTGATCGGGGAACGTGCCGTGTTTGAGCCATTCCTGCCAGAAGCGCTGCGTTCGGTTCAGATACTCGAGCGCCTGCTCGTAGCTCGTCGGCATCTCGTGGTCTGACCAACCCAGCGCGACGAACGCGACGTCGCCCTCGCGCATCGTCGTCCGCGCCCTCGCTCGCGGTCCTTCGAAACCGAGGCGCAGATCTGTGACCAGCCGCAGCTGGAGGTTCATGCCCTCCGACCGGGCGATCGCCTCGCGGTACCCCGAGCCCGTGTAATCCCAGTCGACGGCCAGCCCGCCGTAATCGAACGCGGGCTCGCACTCGAGCTTCATCTCGGCCGAGCCCTGCACGCACTCGATCATCCGCAGAAGCACGTGGTCGGCGTCGTGGTCGGTCGGGGAGCGGCGGTGGCTGTGCGAGCGCTCGTTGTCGTGGTGCCACGGCCCGATGCACAGCGCGTCGCGGACGATGACCCAGCCCATCCGGGTCTCCCAGCTCGTCTCGAGCACCATCGTGCCGGGGATGTACCGCCGGCCCGCGGGGACGTTCACGTCGGCCGGGCCGACGCGGAAGCCACCGGCGTCGCGGTCGAGAATCGCGGCGAACACGCTCGGCGAATCCATCCGCGGCAGGCACAGCCACTCGACGTTCCCGTTCGGCGCGACCAGCGCGGTCGTCTCGCAGTCAGACAGGAACCCGTAGTCGCCAATCGGCGGGAACGCGCTTGTTCGAATCCCGTGATCGCTTTGAGCCCCCGACATCCGTGCGGCGATTCTGCTGTGGTCCCGGAGACGTGTCAAGGTATGCTCGCGCGCGACCAGGGGAGCACGAGGAGAGAAAAGTGCCGCCGCAAATGAGTTCCATCGACGTAATCGCCTCGGCGCTCGAGCCTGTGGCGCCGGCGCTCGGGCGGATGAGCTCGCCCGACGGCGCGGTCACGTTGATGCTGAGCGACATCGCCGAAGCCGACGCTGCGGCGCAGCAACTCGGAGCCGAGCGCTGGGAGCAGCTCGTCCGCGACCACCACCTATTGGTCGAGCAGATCCTCGCGCGCCACGACGGTCAGGTGGCGAGGTTCCAGGGCGACGGGTTCCTCGCCTCGTTCGGGAGCGCTCACGCCGGGCTTCACGCGGCGGTCGACCTACAGCGGACGTTCTCCGCCGCGCCCACGGACGCTCAGTCGTTGTCGGTCCGGGTCGGGCTCCACTCGGGCTTCGTCATCGGCAACCCCGAGCAGATGATGGGCCGAAACGTCGTGCTCGCGGCGCGGATCGCCGGTCAGGCCAAGGGCGGTGAGATCCTCGTGTCCTCGACCGCCAAGGAATACACCGAGACCGACCCGAGCTTCCAGTTCGAGGAACGCGGCGACTTCCACTTCAAGGGCCTCCTCGGCGAGCACATCGTCTACGCCGTGAGCTGGAAGTAGTCGTCTGATGCAGGCGCTGGGTCAGCCGGCGGCCGCGGCGAGCATTCGGGCGTACTCGCCGGCGGACTGCGGCCGCTGAGCCGCGTCCTTCTGGAGCGCGGTCAGGAGCGTGTTGGCGAACTCGTCCGACATGTCCGGGCGAGCGGCGCGGGGATCCGGCGGCGGGTCCTGGAGATGAGCCCACAGGATCCGCATGCCCTGGACCTCGGCGAACGGAGGACGCCCGCACATGCACTCGTACATCACGCACCCGAGCGCGTAGATGTCGGTGGCGGCGCCGACCTGCTCGCCGCGGATCTGCTCGGGCGCCATGTAGTCCATCGACCCGAGCGCCTGGCCGGGGAGCGTCAGCAGGCTTCCTTGGGTGTCCTTGGCGAGGCCGAAGTCGGTGATGTAGCCGCGGCCGCCCTCGTCGAGGAGGATGTTCGCGGGCTTGACGTCACGATGGACCATGCCCGCCGCCCACAGCGCCTCGAGTCCGGCGGCGACGTCGGTGCAGACCTGGACGGCGGTCTGGACGTCGAGCGGACCGTCACGCTTGAGCTTGTCGTCGAGCGACATGCCGTCGATGAACCGCTGCGCCATGTACGGAAGGCCGTCGACCTCGCCGGTGTCGAGCACCGGGACGACGTTAGGGTGCTTGACCGTCTGCGCGATGCGGGCCTCTCGGTAGAACCGGCGCCGGAACGTCTCGTCGCGCGCGTAGTCGTCCTTGACCAGCTTGAGTGCGACGCGGCCGCCGTCGGGACCCGTGGCCGTGTAGACCTTTCCCATGCCCCCCTCTCCGAGCAGGTCATCGACGCTGTACTCGCCAATCTGGCTCCCGATACGGGGATCGCTCACACTCATCGCTCACTCATTGATCGGTCTGGAGACTCTTCGGAGGGCCCATCATAAAGCTCTGCCGATACTTCGGCGCACCAGTCTCTCGCACGCGTACACGCACCTGATCATGGTCCGTTAGGCGACCGCCTAACGGCGGCTCGGAGCTGCGGCCCGCGCCGGTAGAATCCGCGTGCTTTGCTAGAGGAGGGCACGATCGTTTCCGGGTACCGCGTGGATGGCGTACTCGGAGAGGGGGGCATGGGCGCCGTTTACCAAGCAACCCAGCTCTCGCTGAACCGCGTCGTCGCACTCAAGCTGCTCGCCCCGAACCTGAGCGACGATCCGGGCTTCCGTGCCCGGTTCGAGCGCGAGGGACAGGTCCAGGCGGGGCTCGACCACGACCACATCGTCAGCGTGTACGAGGCTGGGCAGAGCGACTACGGGCTGTTCCTGGCCATGCGCCTGATCGCCGGGCCGACGCTTAAGCAGCTGATCCTCGACGGCGACCTCGATCCGCGGCGGAGCGTGCGGCTACTGGCCCAGGTGGCGCAAGCGCTCGACTCCGCCCACGACGCGGGCCTGATCCACCGCGATATCAAGCCGCAGAACATCCTGATCGGGCGGGGCGATCACGCCTACCTCGCCGACTTCGGGCTGATCAAGGCCCCCGACGAGGCGCGCCTCACCGGGACTGGCCAGTTCATCGGCACGATCGACTACGTCGCACCCGAGCAGGTCCAGGGCGAGCCGGCGACGCCGGCCAGCGACATCTACGCGCTGACAGGGGTCCTGTACGAGTGCCTGACCGGGGAGGTCCCGTTCCCCAAACCGTCCGAGGCAGCGACCTTGCACGCCCACGTGATGTCGCCCCCGCCGACGGTGTCCGAGCGCCGCCCCGACCTGCCGTCCGCGCTCGACGGCGTCGTCACCCAAGGGATGGCCAAGGATCCGTGGTCGCGGCCGTCGCGCGCCGCGGAGCTGGCGCAGTCGGCCGCGCGCGCGCTGTCCTCGAGCGCGTCGACGATTGCCGTGCCATCCGAGGCCGCCGATGGCGCGGATGGGAACGACGAGCGCCGGCGGCGGGTCCAGACGACCAAGGTCCCCGGCTTGGGGTCGCCGGGCGCGAGTGTCGCCGGGAGTGTTGAGGCTGCCGCGGGTGCCGACTCGCGTGCGGAGGCCCGATCCGACCAGACCCGAACCCGCTCGGTAATCCCTCCGGTGGCTCCTCCCGTTCCCGAGCCGACTCCGGTGGTCGACGAGGTCCCGCCGGTTATGCCGGCGACGCCGGGCGCCGACCGGTCCGTCCCGCGCGCCGACGAGCTCCCGCGAGCGGTGGTCCCGCGCGCCCGCGAGCTCCCGACGCGGCTGGTGGCGCTGATCGCGTCGCTGGTGGTCGTCGCGTTCGCTCTCGGGTTCGTCATCGGCCTGGTGGTGCACTGATGCCCAGCAGCCGGCCGATCGCCCGTCGGGCGGGACAGCTGGCGGTTCTGGTGCGAGGATCGGCCCCTCTCGCGGGCGGGCAGCACCGAACCGACCGCCTACGAATGTCTTGCGAGATTTCGGCAGCCTGTAATAGACTGTGGGGGCGGGCCAGTCTACACTGCCAGGGGGTAGCAGCGGATGGGGCAGGAACAAGGTGGAGTTTTGGCGACGCTTGATCGCGTGAACGAGCCAAGAACGGCCTCACAGGTATTGGGGCGAACATTAAGGGGCCGATACCGGGTCCTAGAGCCGATCTCCGCCGGGGCTATGGGCCAGGTCTACCGGGCGATCGACACGGAGACCGACACCGAGGTCGCGCTCAAGCAGTGCACGAACCCGCATCACGATCAGCGGTTCGAGGCCGAGGCGCGGCTGCTCTCGAGCCTGCAGCATCCGCGCGTCGTCCGCGTCACGGACCACTTCGCCGCACCGTCCGGCCAGTACCTCGTGATGGACCTGGTACGCGGGATCGATCTCGGCGTACTGCTCAAGCAGCGCGGCCAGCCGGGACTTCCGGTCGAGCAGTCGATCGAGTACACGCGCCAGACGTGCGAAGCGCTCCAGTACGTACACGACCAGCAGATCGTCCATCGCGACGTCAAGCCCCAGAACCTGATCCTGAGCGAGAACGGCGTTGTGCTCGTGGACTTCGGAATCGCGCGCCTGCTCGACGAGGTCGAGCAGCAGGGCACGGTCGGGATCGGGACGCCGCGCTTCATGGCGCCCGAGGTGTTCGCCGGCGGCAACGTCTCGGCGCGCACCGACGTCTTCAGCGTCGCCGCGACCCTCTGGACGCTGCTCACCGGCCGGCCGCCCGTGTACGCCGATCCGACCAAGTTGTCCACCGTCAACCCGGACGTCACGCCCGAGCTCGAGCGCACGGTCGCCGCCGGCCTCGAGATGATCCCCGAGCGTCGCGTCGCCTCGGTGTCCGCGTTCGCCAAGGCGCTGGGTGCGCCGCTGCGCACTGAGACCGGCGTGTCGCTCGCGGTCTCGATCGACGATCCCGACGCCTCGCGCGGCCTGATGGAGGCCGTCGTGCACACCGCCGCCGGCGTGTTCGGGGCGGCCGCCGCCTCGATCTGCCTGGTCGACGAGACGACCGGCGAGCTCGTGTACCAGTCGGCCTGGGGCGCGGGTGCCCGCGAGATCGTCGGCGTTCGGCTGCCTCCGGGGGTGGGATTCGCCGGGATGGTCGTACAGAACGCCACGGCCGAGGCCGTCCCCGACTGCCGCACCGATCCCCGCTTCGCCGCCCGGATCGCCGCCGGCACCGGTTACGTGCCGTACACCCAGCTCGTCGTGCCGCTGATGCGCGCGGGGCGAGCGATCGGCGCGCTGGCGATCCTCGATCGCCGCGACGGGCGCGCCTACCGCAACGACGACATCGAGCCCGCGGCCCTGTTCGCCGACCTCGCGGTCAAGGCGCTCGACGTGACGCCGAACTCGTTCACGAGCCTCGGAATGACTTCTCTCGGCTAGCCGCCCCCGCTTGCGCCCTTCACAAAGTTGTTGTAAGGTCGCGCCCGCTCGGGGCCGAGGCTGAGCGACACGGAAAAATCGCGGGGCCACCTAACGGGGGGGTACGAATGACGGGGCTGCTTGGTTGCTGGATCCGGCGGATGGCCGGGGTCGCTGGCGTGCTGGCGGCGGTGGCGCTGATCGCGGCGCCGGCGGCGCTGGCGTCAGGGCGGTACGACGATCACGGCGAGCGGCGGGGGTTCAGTTCCACGGCGTGGTCGACAACGGCCCTTCGTGCTCCACTGCCACCTCGATCACGATCAACTGGGGCGACGGCGCCCCCTACGTCCAGCGGGTCCTACAACGGGCCAACGAGGTCGTCGGCACCCACACCTACGCCGCAGCCGGCACCTACACGGGCTCGATCACGTTCAACGGCGGCTGCACTGCGGACCGCCGGACGCGTTCACGGCCACGTTCGCCGCGACACCTCAGTTCACGGAGTGCCCGCAGGTTGGCGTCGACGTCGGATGCCAGTTCCTGATCGACGTCACGCCGAACGGCACAACGATCCTCCAGGACGCGCAACCAAGGCCCGTACGAAGGCTCCGAGGACGCGCTCATCGGCGTCAAGAACGACTCCTCCTCCCCGCTCGTCGTCGATCCCGATCTCGACGCCGCCGAACTCGGGCACTCTTCAGCTTCGACGACGACGGCATTGTGCGACAACGGCGCGGGACCTGTCCCCGCCGGCTGCGTGCAGATCGGCACCGCGGGCACGCCGTGCGACCCGAACCAACGGCACGCCGTGCGCGTTCCCGTCGCCGGCCGGTCAGCCCGCGCCGGATCCCGCCAACTACACGGGGAGCACCGCAGAACGGCTACGAAGGGCCGCAGAACTACTACACGAACGTCTCGGCCGACCTCAGCTCGGGCACGGTCGTGTTCTCCCCGGCGATCCCGCCGGGCGGATCGACCTACTTCAGCCTGGAGGAGCCGCCAAGCGCCTCGGCGATCAACGTCGGCTCGGCACCCGTCGGCCCGTCGTTCAACGGCGCCCCGACCGTGACCGCCACGGGCGCGAGCTTCAACGGCATCGTCAACCCGAACGGCTCGGCCACGACCGCGTACTTCCAGTACGGGCTTGACCTGAAGTACAGCAAGCTCGGCTGCCTCCGGGCCGAACTACACGAACTCCGACGCCGCCGCAGTCGAGTCGGGAGGCGACTTCGCGAACCACTTCGTGATCGGCCACGGTGACCGGGCTCGTGCCGAACGCGCTCTACCACGCGCGGCTGGTGGCGACGAACAAGAACGGCACGACGTTCGGGCCTGACATCACGTTCACCACGAACCACGGGCCGGTGCCGGGCGCACCGACGCTCGGGAAGACGTTCAACGTCTCGACGGTCAGCGGGCTGTCCTGATCAAGATCCATGGCGTGTTCATCCCGCTGACCGAGCTCACGCAGATCCCGAAGAACACCGTGATCAACGCCCTCCACGGCACGCTGTCGCTGATCACCGCCGGCGGCTCTCACCCCGCGGCGGACATCGCCGCCAAGAAGGGCAAGAAGGGCAAGGGCAAGACGACCACGCAGTCCGGCACATTCGGCGGCGCGATCTTCAAGATCAGCCAGGCGGGCGGCGGAGCCAACAAGGGCCTCGCCACGCTCACGATCGTCGAGAACGCGTTCAAGGGCGCCCCGTCCTACTCGCAGTGCACGAAGCACAAGGCCGCCGACGCCACCGCGGCCAAGGCGTCGAGCAAGACCCTTCAGCTGCTCAAGTCCAGCGCCAAGGGCAAGTTCAGCACCAAGGGCAAGTACAGCGCAGCCACCGTGCTAGGCACCAAGTGGACCGTGGCAGACCGCTGCGACGGCACGCTCACCCATGACCAGACCGACTCGGTCAAGGTGACCGACTTCGTCCATCACAAGACGATCACCCTCCACGCGGGGCAGAGCTATCTGGCAACGAAGCCGTAGAAGAGATCGTTAGCGAGGTTGGGGTGAAGTTGAAGGCATCGCGTAGGCAGCCGGCCCGGCGTATCGCCGGGCTGGTCGTCGGCACGATTGGCGGCGCTCATCGCGGTCCCGGCGGCATCCGCGGCAACATTCACTGTCGGCACCACTAACGACACCACCGGCACGTGTCCCAGTCCGTCTGCAGGCACTTGCTCGCTGCGGCAGTTGGTCGCCTACGAGAACGCCGCCGGCACGAACGACACCATCCTCGTCCCGGCCGGGATGTACTCGCTCACCAACGGCCAGCTCAATCTCACCCAGAGCATGACGATCGCAGGTGCTGGCGCGCGGACCACCAGCATCGGCCAGCAGACAACGACCTCAACGTCGCGAGTGTTCGCGATCCTGGCCAATCCAAATAGCGGGTTGACACCAACGGTGACGCTCTCGGGTCTCGATATCTATTTCGGCAAGGCGGACTCCACGAGTACACCGCAGTACTTCGGTGGAAACATCGTCAACGAGGGCACGCTTACGCTGAGCGACGACTTCGTGGAACGAGGCACCACGACGTCCGGCTCGGGCGCCGGCATCTCGAACTACGGCGGGACGCTCACAGTGACGCATTCGCTCGTCGCATCGAACGGGACCGCTCAGACCAACGATTCCGGAGGTATCCAGAACGTCGGACCCAACCCGGTCACCAACGCTCCGGCGCACTTGACTGTCGTCGACTCGACGATCGCCAACAACACTGCCGCCCAGGGCGGAGGGATCATGAGCTGGGCCGATTCGGGCAACACGGCCGCGATCATCAACTCGACGATCACCGGCAACGACGGGGGCGCGCGCGCGACATCCGGCGGCGGGCTGCTCGCCGCCAACGGCGGGACGATTTCAGTCGAGAACTCGATCGTGGCGGGGAACACCGTCGACACCCCGACCCAGGGGACTCCGTCTGATTGCGGAACGTCTGCAGCGGGAACCATCTCTTCCCTCGGCTACAACCTCGAGAGCGGCACGGACTGTGGCTTCACGTCGACCGGCGATCGGCAGAACACGGATCCAGGATTCCTGTCTGGCATTTCGGACTTCGGGGGGAACACGGACACGTTCGCCTTGCAGGCGACCAGTCCAGCGATAGACGCGATCCCCGCCGGCTCGCCCAATTGCTCTGGCAGCGATCAGCGGGACATCCCTCGGCCCCAGGGCTCAGGCTGTGACATAGGTTCATTCGAGCTGTTCGAGCCAGTCGAGGGGCAATCATTCACTACGGTCGTCGGCGCTGTCAGCGGGAGTTCCGTCTCTATCGACTGGGGCGATGGGACGTCCACGCCGGCCACGCCCGATCCGGCGACTCGACAGGTCACCGGAACGCACACCTATGCCGAAGAAGGCGTCTATCACGCGGTAATCAACTATCGCAACAGCGACAACACCCCGCAGCAGTTCCCGTTCGATGTCAAGGTGCAGGACGCGCCGTTGACAAGCGTCGGGGCGTCTGTGACCGGCCAGGCCGGGGTCGCTTTCACGGGCACGGTCGCGACGTTCACCGACGCCGATCCGGCCGGGACGTCCTCCGACTATTCGGCGACGATCAACTGGGGGGACGGGTCGGTCTCGGCCGGAACCATTGCCCCGTCCGGCAGCGGGTTTCAGGTCACCGGCATGCATACCTACTCGGGGCTCGGGACGTACATGCCGACGATCTCCATCGCCGATAACGGCGGGGCAAGCACCGTTGCACACGGGACCGCGTCAGCCGGACTGTCTCCCACTTCGGTCCTCACGGGGGCGCCGTCAGTCGCCGCCGCTAGCGCGGGGTTCTCAGGCTCGGCGGATCCGAATGGCCTCCCAACCACCGCGCTATTCGAGTACGGCCTGGACCCGAAGTACACCGTGGGCGGCGGCCGCCTCGTGTACTCGAACTCGACGCCGGCGCAGAACGTCGGCTCCGACTTCGCTAGCCACGTCGTCTCGGCGTCGGTCGGCGGGCTCGTGCCGAACGCGCTCTACCACGTCCGGCTAGTGGCGACCAACAGCGCTGGCACCACTTTCGGGTCCGATGTGACATTCACGACGAGTCACGGATCGACGCCCGGCTCCCCCACGCTCGGCAAGACGTTCAACGTATCGCTTGTCAGCGGCCTGGTGCTGGTCAAGGTCAATGGGCATTTCATCCCGTTGACCGAGCTCACCCAGATCCCGAAGAACACCGTTATCAACGCGCTGCACGGCACGCTGTCACTGACCAGCGCGGCCGGCGGCCCATCGCCGGCGCGCGATGCTGCCGCGAAGAAGAAGCCCAAGAAGACCAAGACCGAAAAGGGCACGTTCGGTGGCGCGATCTTCAAGATCAGTCAGACGACCGCGGGCTCCGGCAAGGGGCTCGTAACGCTCGCGATCGTCGAGAACGCGTTCAAAGGGGCGCCCAGTTACGCCACCTGTAAGGCGCACAAGGCGCTCGAGGCGACAGCCGCCTCGAGCAGGACGCTCCAGCTCCTGCACGCCAGCGCCCAGGGCAAGTTCCGCACCAAGGGCAAGTACAGCGCCGCCACCGTCCTCGGGACCAAATGGACGGTCGCCGACCGCTGCGACGGCACTCTCACCCACGACATCACCGACTCCGTCCTCGTCAACGACTTCGTCCACCACAAGACCATCGTGCTGCATGCAGGGCAGAGCTATCTGGCCAAGGCCCCCAAACATACGTGAGGCAGGGATGCCGAACCCCACCGGACGTGCAGTCCTTTTGGACTCGTCGCCGGCGCCGCCGTCGCGATCGCCTTCGCGGTCTCCGCGGCAACTCGCGCAGGGCCAAGCTCCCGGCTCGCTGGCCCAGCTGGACGGTTCGAACAGTTGCATCACGGTAGGCGGGTCGCAGTGTCCGTGATCGCCAGCTTCACGTCGACCGCGACGCCGACGCCGGATCGCCGACGCCTGTCCTGACCCGCGCACCCACGGCGGTGACCGATGGTTGCGCGGGATTCCAGGCTCGGTCGACCCCGATGGTCAGCCACAGCGGCCTAGTTCCAGTGCCGCCGCGACCAACGCTGCAGCCAGGTCGGCACGTCCGGCCCGAATTACACATCGCGCACACCGGCGGTCCAAGTCGGCTCGGACTTCACGAGCCATGGGGTCGGGCCAGTGACAGTGACTCGGCTGGTCGGGAATACGCCTTATCACGTGCGCCTGGTGGCGACCAACGGCGCCGGCACGAGGTTCGGGCAGGACGTCACGTTCACGACGGCCGCGGCGCCGGCACCCGGTGCCCCCACGCTCGGCAAGACGTTCACCATCAGGCCCGTGTCCGGGCTGGGTTCTGATCGACATCAACGGGCACCTCGTGCCGTTGACCGAGCTAACCCAGATTCCAGCCGGTGTCGCGATCGACACCCGGCACGGCACCCTCGAGCTGATCACCGCCGTCGGTGGCGGTGGCGCTTGTGACGCGGCGGCCAAGCACAAGACCGAGACGGGCGAGCTCAGCGGGGCGGTGTTCCGCCTGAGTCAGGCGACCCGCAGCGGCCTGGTGACGATCATGATGGCCGAGAGCGCGTTCAAGGGCGCTCCGAGCCAGTCCATCTGCACGGCTAACGGGGCCGCCGCGGACGCCCAAGCCGCCAGCAGCAGGACGATCCAACTCCTCCACGCCAGCGCCCACGGCAAATTCCGCACCAGCGGCGGCTACAGCGCAGCCACCGTGCTTGGCACGATCTGGACCGTCACCGCCCGCTGCGACGGGACGCTCACCTATGCAATCAAAGACGAGTTCTCCGTCACCGACTTCGTTCGGCACAAGACGATCATCCTCCACGCCGGCCAGAGCTATCTCGCCCCCGGCCGCGTGAAGCACGGGTGACGTTCCCTTAAACATGCCCAGTTATGCGGAGGGATTGTTGACTTTCCCCGGGTGAGGCGTTAGCGTCAACGCGTCAGGCTAGGAGTCGCAGCACGTCGGGGTCGATGGTGCCAGGCACTCTTGGGGCGACGGAATGTACCGGGGACAATTCAGACGTCGACGCGTGCGCGAGGCGCTTCGCGCACGGGAACCGCACCAAAGGCTCGGGGGAGTTGGCATGGCCTTGCGGGGGCCCGCCGCGTTGCACGTCTGCCCGGCGATCGGGGCCGTTGGCCGCGTCGCGCAGGCCCACGCCGCGGCCTACAGGCTCATCGGCCAGCGGCCGTAGAAGGGCAGCCAGCGGAGGAACGTGCCAAACGTGTTGCGAACGGGGAAGGGTCTGATCCGGCGAGCGGGCGGCTTGACCCTCGCTTCTCTGCTAATCGCGATCGTTTTCGCCTCGCAGGCGAAGGCGGCATTCACCGCCACGGAGGGAGCGCCATTCTCGGGAGCGCTGGCCACCGCGAACTGCGTCGTATCCAATACACCGACCCCCCGACAATCACGTGGGGGGACGGGACAAGCTCAGCAGCGAGCTACCCAACGCCGCCGGGATATGGAGCGCTGAGCGGTACTCACACGTACGCGGAGGAGGGCACTTACCCGGGTTCAGTTAGCTGGACAGATGACTGCGGCTCCCATACGACATCGTTCCAGATGAACGTCGCGGACGCGGCCCTGAGTGGCTCCGGAACATCTTTGACGGGTCAAGCAGGTACTCAGATCGTTGCCCGAGTCGCTACCTTCAGCGACGCCGACCCCGCCGGCACCGCGACCGACTACGCCGCGACGATCGCTTGGGGTGATGGCACGATGTCGTCGCAAGGAACGATCACTAAGCTCGGCAGCGGATTCGCCGTCAACGGCACTCACACGTACGCACGTTCCGGCTCGTATACGACCACCGTCGCGATAAATGACGGGGGCGGAGCGACTACCACAGCCAACGGGAAGGCCACCGTCAGTCCAATCCCCGTCCCAGCCGTCACCGCCGTGAGCCCATCGTCCGGACCGACTGCCGGCGGAACCGCCGTAACGATCACCGGCCGCAATTTCACCGGGGCCACCAAGGTGAGCTTCGGGTCGAACGCCGGCACGAATGTGAGGGTAGTCAACTCTGGCCAGATCACGGCGACCTCGCCGCCTGGCACGGGAACTGTCGACGTAACAGTCACTACGCCGAATGGCACGAGCCCGGCCAACTCTGCCGATGAGTTCACGTATATCGCACCACCGCCACCGCCGCCCGGGTCACCGCCCCCATCGCCGCCGGGCGTCTCCGGTGGGGCGCCGACCGCTACCACCAGCAGCGGCGCCGGCGTTGCGGGCGTCGTGAACCCAGGGGGTGCGCCGACTACCGCCTACTTCCAGTACGGACTTGATCCGAGCGAGCGCGGCCCAGGCGCCGACACCACCCTGTACGACCAGTCGACCCCACCCGGGCTGGTGGGCTCGAATTCGCTCGACCACACTGTCACGGCGTCGCTCACCGGACTGCTGCCCGGGGCGCTCTACCACATACGACTCGTGGCGACCAACAACGCCGGCACCACGTTCGGTCTCGATCAGACCTTCACCACTCCACAGGGTTCCGCACCGCCGCCACCCGTGCTCGGCCAGACCGAGAACGCCCAGCCGGTCAGCGGCACGGTGTTCATCAAGCTGCCCTCAGGCGCGTTCGTACGCCTCACCGGGAACGAGCAGATCCCCTCCGGCGCCGAGATCGACGCGCTCGCCGGCTCGCTCAAGATCACCACCGCCACCGCCAAGAAGGGCAAAACCCAGCAGGGCGTATTCGGCGGCGCGGTGTTCACCCTCACCCAGGCGCGCGCGGGCGCGACCAAAGGCCTGGCCACGCTCTCGATCGTCGAGGGCGCGTTCAACGGCGCCCCCAGCTACGCCCAGTGCAAGGCCCACAAAGCGACCGACGCCACCGCCGCCTCGAGCAGCACCCTCCAACTCCTACACGCCAGCGCCCACGGCAAGTTCCGCACCAAGGGCAAGTACAGCGCCGCCACCGTCCTCGGCACGATCTGGACCGTCGCCGATCGCTGCGACGGCACCCTCACACATGACGTCACCGACTCCGTCGTCGTCAACGACTTCGTCCACCACAAGACGATCGTCCTCCACGCCGGCCAGAGCTACCTCGCGAAGGCACCGGGCAAGCACCCCTAGCCCTCGATCTCAGGGAAGATCCAGGGCGTGGTTCGACTGCTCACCCTGGTCGTCTCGATCGCGCTCGCCGACTCGCTGAACCCGAGCACGATCGGCCCGGGCCTGTACCTCGCGTCCGGGAGGCGACCCCGCAGCTCGTTGATCCAGTTCACCGCGGCCGTGTTCGTGGTCAATCTCCTGGGTGGCCTGGTGATCGCGCTGGGTCCTGGCCAGGCCGTACTTGCGCTGGTGCCGCATCCCGGACACACCGCGCGATACATCCTCGAGCTGATCGCGGGCGTGGTGACGCTGATCGGAGCCGTCATCCTGTGGCGCCGGCGCGTGAAGCTCGCCCGCCACGAGCTTCCGTCGCCGTCCGCCGGGGGAAAATCAAGCTTCCTGCTCGGCGTGACGATCGCCGGAGTCGAGCTCCCCACCGCGTTCCCGTATTTCGCGGCGATCGCCGCCATCGTCGGATCGGGCCTCGCCGCCGGTTCTCAGATTCTCGCGCTCGCCGTGTACAACCTCGTGTTCGTGCTGCCGCTGATCCTGATCGTCGTGACAATCACGGTCGCAGGCGATCGCGCGGAGCCGATGCTCGAAAAGGGACGTGATCTGCTCCAGCGCCATTGGCCCGCGCTGCTCGCTGGCCTGGCCCTGTTCGCCGGTACGTACGTGACTGTGCTCGGCATTACAGGACTTACAAGTGGCGGGCACAACAGCTTGGCCCGCCTAACGAAGAGCATCCGCCGCACAATCGCCCATTAGACGCTCGGACGCGCACAGCCTGGGGCCGCGGGGATCCTGGCTTGCGCAGTAACATCCAGACGGCAATTTGAAAACCAGGGGTGCTGGCGGGAAAGCCGGCTGAGATAGCGCCCTCCGCACGGGATGCCACCCGGCGCTGACCCTTAGAACCTGTGGGGTAATGCCCGCGAAGGGAGCGACAACCGAGATGATCGAGGCTCCTCCAAAGGAGCCTCGCGAGCTTAATGCCCCGGACGGCGTCCGGGTTGAGCTCGTGAGCCGAGGGTTCACCACCCCGCGCGGGCGCGTCGAGGCGCTGGCGGGAATGTCCCTGCGCGCGGACGCGCATGAGGTCGTCGCGGTCGTCGGGCCGAGCGGCTGCGGGAAAACCACGTTGCTCGAGCTGATCTGCGGCCTGCAGGCCCCGGAGGCCGGGACCGTGCACGCCGCGCCGGCCGCGCTGATGCCTCAGCGTGACCTCCTGCTCCCGTGGCTGAGCGCGATCGACAACGCCGGCCTGGCGTTGCGGGCGCGCGGCGCCTCGAGGGAGGAGGCGCGACGAACAGCCGCCCCGTGGCTCGAGCGGTTCGGCCTCGAGCGATTCGAGCACACCCGGCCCTCCGAGCTTTCGGGTGGGATGCGCCAGCGCGTGTCGTTCCTGCGCACGCTGCTCGCGGGCAAGCCGGTACTGGCGCTCGACGAGCCGTTCGCGGCGCTAGACGCGATCACCCGCCAAGAGATGCAGGGCTGGCTCGCGCATGTGCTCGCGGGCGAGCCGCGGACCGTGATCCTCATCACCCACGACGTCGAGGAGGCCGTGATGCTCGCTGACCGAGTAGTCGTGATGTCGCCCCGGCCGGGGCGAGCCGTGGCCGAGATCGAGGTGACCGTCCCGAAACCGCGGCGACGCACCGACGCGAGCGTGGTCGAGCTGCGCGAGCGGGCGCTCTCCGCCCTGGGGGCGGACCCATGAGACGCGGACTGCGGGCCGTGCCGGCCCTGATTCTCGTGCTGGCGTTGATCGGCGTCTGGGAGCTGTACGTCGACCTCAAGGGACCGACGTTCTCGCTGGCAATCCTGCCCTCGCCCCACGCGGTCGCCAGCTCGCTGTACCACGACCGCTCGCTCCTGTGGAGCAGTTTCCTCGTAACCGCCCAGGAGGTGCTGCTCGGCATCCTCGCGGCGGTGGTGATCGGTGCGGTGCTGTCGGTCGCGATCCACTTCTCGCCGACGCTGCGCCGAGCGACCTATCCGCTGATCGTCGCCTCGCAGGCGGTGCCGGTGGCCGTGTTCGCGCCGGTCCTCGCGTTCTGGCTCGGCTTCGGCATACTGCCCAAGCTCGTCGTGGTGGCGATCGTGTCGTTCTTCTCGATCGTGGTGACGGCGACCGCCGGCCTGGACGCCGTCGACCCCGACCTGATCAAGCTGATGCGAACGTTCGACGCCTCGAGACTCACGACGTTCCGGCACGTTGAGCTGCCGTCAGCTCTCCCGAGCGTGTTTGCGGGGGCAAAGATCGCGGTCGCGGTATCGGTGATCGGTGCGGTGTTCGCCGAGTACACCGGCTCGAACTCTGGCCTCGGCTACGTGATCCTGGTGTCAGAGCCGCAGCTGCTCGTTGCGCGCGCCGTTGCCGCGACGGTGATCCTGTCGCTGTTTGCGATCGCGCTGTTCGCCCTGCTGGCGCTCGCCGAGCGGATGGCGCTGCCGTGGGCCTATGGTCCTCGCGAGGAGCGCGCGGCATGAGGCGCGCGCTCGCAGCGATCCTCGCGGCGGCTGCCGCGCTCGTTCTGGCCGGATGCGGCGAAAAACAGGAGGCCGTAACCGGAACCACAAGCAGCGCGCAGCAGCTGACCCTGATGCTCGACTGGTTCCCGAACGCCGACCACGTCGGCATCTACCAGGCTCTCGCCGAGGGCGACTTCACCAAGGCCGACCTCGACGTGCACGTCCAGGTGCCGTCCGACCCGTCAACGCCGCTCAAACTCCTGGCGGCGGGCAAGGTCGACGCCGCGATCTCATATGAGCCCGAGGTCATGCTCGCCCGCGACCAGGGCCTCCCGCTGGTCTCGGTGGCCGCGATCGTCCAGCGGCCGCTCACGTCGATCGTGTCGATCGGCTCCAAACACATCAAGACTCCGGCCCAGCTGAAAGGCAAGCGCGTCGGCGACGCCGGGATCCCCTACCAGCACGCCTATCTCGACACGATCCTGGCCCAGGCGGGCGTGCCCGCCAGCTCCGTCAAGGAGATCAATGTCGGCTCCAACCTCGTGCCGGCGATGCTGTCGGGGCACGTCGATGCCACCCTCGGCGCGTTCTGGAACTACGAGGCGATCCAGCTCGCCCAACTCCACAAGCACCCGAACGTGATCCACGTCGAGGACGTCGGCGTTCCGACGTACGACGAACTCGTCGTGGTGGTCCGCAAGAACACGATCGTCAACCACCCCGATGTCGTCCGGCGGTTCGTACAGGCGCTGGCGAGAGGCTACGAGTCGACGCGGCGCGATCCGCAGGCGGCCGTGGCCAACCTCGTACACGCGAGCTCGGGCCTCGATTCGAAGCTCCAGCTCGCCAGCGTGCGCGCGACGCTGTCCTCGTTCTTCCCGAGCAACCCGAGCGAACCGTGGGGCTGGCAGAACCAGACCGAGTGGAATGCCTACGGACAGTGGATGCTGAGTCACCACTTGGTCTCCGATCCGAACGCGGTGCTCGACGCCTCGACCAACGAGCTCCTCGCCGGCCAGGGCCTGTAGAGCGCGGCCGCGAAAATCGGTCACCGCGCTGACCGATGATTTTCTGTCTCCGCGCCGGTCTCATGTCGTACGATGGCCCTCGTGCAGGAACCTCAACTCGCGGTCGCGCAGGGCGGACTCGAGCAGCAGTTCGAGCTGTACCGGTCGGAGCTGACCGGGTACTGCTACCGCATGCTGGGGTCGCCGTTCGAGGCCGAGGACGCGGTCCAGGACACGTTCATCAGGGCCTGGCGGGGGTTCGACCGGTTCGAGGGCCGCGCCGCGCTCCGCTCGTGGCTGTACCGGATCGCCACCAACGTCTGCCTCGACATGCTGAACGGACGCAATCGGCGGGCGCGACCGATGGACTTCGGGCCCGCAGTGGAGCCCGTGGAGTCGAACCTGAACACGCTGCCCGAGGCCACCTGGGTCGAGCCGATCCCGACAAGCCTCGTCAGCGCCGAGGGCGATCCGGCCGAAGTGATCGCCGAGCGCGACACGATCCGCCTGGCCTTCGTCGCCGCGCTCCAGCACCTTCCGGCCCGTCAACGAGCGGTGCTGATCCTGTGTGAGGTGCTGCGCTGGAAGGCCAGCGAGGTCGCCGAGCTGCTCGACACGAGCGTCGCGTCGGTCAATAGCGCGCTCCAGCGCGCCCGGGCGACCCTCGAGGAGCGCGACATCGAGGCCACCGACGCCGCCGCGCCGATGGACGCGAGCCAGCGAGCGCTCCTTGCCCGGTACGTCGACGCATTCCAGCGCTACGACGTCAAGGCGCTCACCTCCCTTATCCGCGAGGACGCCAGCCAGTCGATGCCGCCGTTCGACATGTGGCTCTCTGGCCGCGACGACGTCCTTTCCTGGTGGTTCGGGCCGGGGATCGGCTGCCAGGGATCGCGGGTGATCCCGGTCGAGACCGCCAACGGATCGTTCGCCTTCGGGCAGTACAAGCCGAGCGAGTCGGGCAGCGGCTACGACCCCTGGGCGCTCCAGGTGCTGGAGATCGCCGACGGCAAGATCGTCGAGTTCACGTTCTTCCTGTCGACCGACCGGCTATTCCCGCTGTTCGGACTGCCGCCCCGTCTCGACTCGTAGAGCCGGGACGCCGGAAGAATCACGAATTGCGGGTGCCGCCTAGGCGGCTTGTCGGTTCGCGCCGTCGGCTGCAAACTCCGCGATCAGGCCGGCGAGCTCGTCGGGCCGGTCGATCATCGAGAACGTCCTCGCACGGTCGATGACCTCGAGCCGGGCGTTGGCGAGGGTCGCCGCGAGTCGTCGGCCGTCGTCGAGCGGGAAAGAACTCATCGTCTCCGGACCAGGCGACCAGCGCCGGCCGGTTGAACAGGGACAGACGCCTGCCCGCCTCGACAGTGGTTCGTTGATCGAGCGAGGCGGTGAGCCGTCGCAGGTCTTCGCGCACCTTCGAGTCCGTCAAAGCGGGCTGGAGCCACTCGGTGGCGAGCTCGTCTATGTCGGCATGGGCGAGCGCCCCGTAGGCGCGTTGGCGTCCCAGCCGGGTGCGAAGCGGCTGGAGGGCCGCCCGGAATGTGGGCGCGAACCTGGCGGCCGCGATGAACGGTCTCAGGATCGGCGGAGGGAAGTGCTCGAACGCGTCGCAGCTCGTCAACACGAGCGCCCCGAGCCGCGCGGGCGCGGTGGTGGCGACGATCTGCGCGATCACGCCGCCCGTGTCGTTGCCCACCAGCACGACGTCCTCGAGCGAGAGCTTCTCGATGAGCTCGCCGACCCCCGCGGCGATCACCTCCAGCGTGAGCTCGGCATGTGCCCGCATCGGTTCGGTGTGAGCGCCCAGCGGCCACGTCGGAGCGACGCACATGAACCCCTCAGCCGATCAGCCGTTCGGTCAGCGGCCGCCACAGCGAGCCGCCCATCGCGTAGCCGTGGACGAACACAACCGGCCGCCCGTCGTTGCGGCCGCTCTTTTCATAATGGACATTTCCGATGCTCAACGCGACAGTGTCCACAGGATCCTCCAGTCGTGAGTTACGTACAGACTGTACGTAAGATACCAACAGGCTGCACGTAAATGCAAGAGCGACGAACCCAGGCCGAACGGTCGGCCGCCACGCGGCGGGCCCTCAAGGCCGCGGCCCGTCGCCTCTGGGGCGACCGCGGGTACGCCGAGGTCTCGACTCCGGAGATCGCCGAAGCCGCGGGCGTGACCCGAGGCGCCATGTATCACCAGTTCCCGGATAAGACCGCGCTGTTCGTCGCGGTGCTCGAAGACATCGAGGCCGACGTCATGAGGCGGCTCTCGGCCACCGTTGGCGACGCCCGCCCCGGGACTCCCGCCGACGCACTGCACACCGCGGCCGACGCCTGGCTCGACATCGCCGCTGAACCAGAGGTCCGCCGGCTTGTCCTCCTCGACGCTCCCACCATCCTCGGCTGGGCCGGGTTCCGCGAGATCTCCCTGCGTTATGGCGTGGGCATGACCGAGCAGCTCCTCGCCGCTGCGATCGAGGCCGGGCAGCTCAAAGCCCAACCCGTGCGACCACTCGCCACCGTCATGATCGGCGCGCTCGACGAAGCCGCGATGTCGATCGCCAACGCGGATGACCCAGCGATCGAGCGTGAGCAGGTGCGAGCCGTCGTCCACGACCTCATCGATGGACTCATGACGCGAGCTACGCGGGCAGAACGTCCTCGAGACCGATGAACGCGATCAGGTCGCGCAGCTCGGGCGAAGCGTGCCGGAACTCGATCCGGCAGCGGTGTCGGCGCGCCGCCAGCTGAAGTCGGGCCAGCGCGTCCACGCTCACGGCGTCCGCGGCGACGCCCTCCACGTCGCACACCGCCAGGTCGGCCCCGGCCCCACCGAGCAGCGCGCACACTCTTTCATATAGGTCGGGCAGGTCCCCGCGCGCCAGCGGACCACGGATCGCGAACGTGATCGTCCTCGGCGGCGAAGGTCCCATTCTGATAAGGACTGCCCGAACGGGCGGAAATCATCGGAGCTGGCCGGCGTGACGCCGGACGGCGGCCACGAAGCGGGCGTCATTCGGGTCCGCCGGCGCGGTCGTCGCGATCCAGTCCTCGAGCAGGGCGACGAACCGGTCGGGCTCGTCGAGATGCGGGAAGTGGCCGCCGCGCTCGAACAGCTCAAACCGACTGCCCGGCACCAGCTCGTGCGCGCGCCGCCCATGCTCGACCGGGATGATCCGGTCACGCGCGCCCCACACGATCAGCAGCGGCAACTCGGCGGCCAGATACAACCGGTCGACGGCCTGGACGCGCTGGCCGCCGATGTCGACGCTCGCGCGCAATGTGTGGACGAAGGCCGCACGGCTCTGGGGATCTCCGAGCGAGGCGTGACCCCGGGCCATCTCGATCACGTCGTTGCCGAGCGGCACACGGGCGTTCGCGAGCACCCGCCCCACGGCCCGGCCGGCGTTTAGCACGTGGCGGCCGGCGAGGACGGGCAGCACGAGCTCGGACCCGGGGAACGTCGCCGCGCGCAGCAGGCCGTTCACCCGGCGTCCGAGCCCGCCGCTCGAGATCAGCGCCAGTCGCTCGACGCGCTCGGGGAACTGGTAGGAGAACTGCATCGCGACGCCGCCGCCGAGCGAGTGCCCGACCACCGTGACCGGACCGAGATCGAGCGAGAGCACCAGGTCGCGGATGCCTGACGCGAACGCGCCCATCGAGTAATCGCCCCGGGGCTTGGCACTGTGTCCGTGACCGAGAAGGTCGGGCGCCAGCACGGTGTGGTGGCGCGCCAGCCGCGGCGCCACCGACTCCCACACCGTCGACGAGGCCGTGATCCCGTGGATCAGCACGATCGGGGGACCGCTGCCCACCAGCCGGTAGGCGACCCGGTGGCCGTGGATCGTTGTCTCTTGCAACTCGAAGCTCATATGACGCCCCCTGTTATCGCCCCCACACGCGTAAGCCCTGCGCGCGCTGGTTCGGCGGGTGCAAAAGGTGCCAAACCCCGTACCCGCCAGCTCGCAGAGTACACATGAGCGCCCTGGAGGCGCTCATGTCTCCACGGTAGGGCGCCGACGGCGTGCATTGGCGAGATAAGCACCGGGGCGTCGGGCGCGGCAAGCGTGGTGCCGGGGGCGCGGCCGGGTCAGGCGGCCACACGACTCAGGCGGCCACACGCCTCAGGCGGCGACGCGGCTGGCCGCCGACCCGCCACCGAGCCGCAGCGCGTGCAACCCCGCGAGCCCCGCCCACGGCGCATACGGCGCGAAGAACTCCTGGACCTCCTCCTCCGTGGCGCGCGCCCATGGATCCCCGGCCGCCAACAGCCTCCCCACCAGCTTCAGGTAGCCCACATCGCCGGCGGGCAGCTGGTCGAGCCGGCCCTGGCCGGTCAGCCCGAGCATCTGGATCGTCCAGCTGCCGATGCCCCTGATCGCGCGCAACCGGCGCCAGCCGCGCTCGTGATCCGGGTCATCCAGGTCCACCCGGCCGCTCGCCACCTCGCGAGCGGCCCGCACGAGCGTCACCGCTCGTCCGCCCGAGAGGTCGAAGGACTGAAGCAGCGCCGGCGCCTGGACCGCGAGCACCGCCGCCGCCGGCGCGTCCCGCATCCCGGTCACCGAACAGCGCCGGCCCAGCCGCGCGATCAGCCGCCGCTCGATCGCCGCCGCTCGCGAAAACTCGATCAGCTGCTCGCAGATCGCCCAGGCCAGCGCCTCGAACGGGTCCGGCTTGCCCCCGACCCGCAGCCCCGGGTCAGACCGGACCGAGCGACCGATCAGCGGATCGAACCGGAACCGGTCGTAGAACGGCTCGATGTCCTGGTCGATCCCGAGCGCCCGGCGCATCCGCTCGATCCCCCACTCGGCCGCGTCGCGCGTGCCGGCGCGGGCTCCGAGCACCACCCGATCACGAGAGGGCTGCGCGACCCGCACCAACACCGGGTCGGTGCCGAAGTGGATCAACCGGTGCAGGACCCCGCTGCGCACCCGCGTCAGGCCGTCGAGCCCGTTGCGGAGCGGCAGCGAGAACACCCACCGAGGCCGGACCTCGACACGAACCTCAACCCCTGGAGGCGCGCTCATACGCGAACCTCAACCCCTGGGGGCGCGCTCAATCCCCTTGCTTGCCGATCACGTGCACGTCGACCAGGAAGGACCGCGAGCCGACGATCGGCAGCATGTCGACGGCGCGGCGCGGTCCAGACCGGCCGGTGCGCGCCAGCTTGCGCGCGTGCCGGCGCTTTACCAGCGCCACCGTGGCGGCGCCGGCAACAAACCCGGTGGCGGCCGCCGCAGCGGCCTGGACCGCCGGCAACGAGGCCGCCGAGACGCGCTCGACGGTCCGGACCTCGGCCAGCATCGGAAAGCCGTCGACCACCTCCTCTTCGGAGTCGACCCCAGCCGGGTCGCCAGGCTCGTGAGCTCCAGCCGGCTCGTCAGCCTCGTGAGACCCGGCCGGCTCGTCAGCCTCGTGAGACCCGGCCGGCTCGCCAGCCTCGTGAGCTCGAGCCGGCTCGGCAGCCTTCGGGACTCCATTGGGCTCGGCGGCGTCCGGAACCCGGGCAGGGCCGCCGGCCCCCGAGGCGGCCACCTCAGGGGCGTGTTCGTCCGCGAAAGGCTCAGTCATGCCCGCGACATGGTGACAGCGCCGGCGGTCATCTTCAAAGGGGCTTCTCGTAGACCCGGTAGGTACGGACGATTCGGCCCCCCATCCGTTCCATCGCGCGGTTCATCGACTTGTTCGTTTCGAGGATCCAGCCGGTCTCGCCCTTCTTCTGGTTGGTGCGCTCGGCGGCGTCGTAGTGCATCTCGTACAGCTTCGCTCCGATCCCGGTGTGCTGGTACTCGGGCTTGACGCCGAGCGCGAACACCCGGACGCGATCGATCTTGCCCTTGTAGTACAGCGCTTTGGCCCAGCCGAACGGCAGCAGGCGCCCGTTGAGATGGATCAGGACCTGGTTGTAGTCGGGCAGCGTCAGCGCCGCGGCAACCGGCTCGCCGTCCTTCTCGGCGATGAACGCCCAATTCTCGTCCAGCACCGGCTTGAGGTCCTTGGCGTAGTGGCGAACCTCGTCTTCGGTGAGCGGCGTGAAGCCCCAGTTCCGCTCCCAGGCCGCGTTGTAGACCTCGAGGAAGCGGCCGATCTCGGCCTCCATGTCCTTCTTGCGCATCGGCCGGACGGTGATCCCGTACTTGCGCTCGACGTCGGCGGCGGCGCGCCAGATCACCCGGCTCACCGACGATCGCTCGGCCACCTCGAGCGTCCACATGTAGAGATCCATGGCCTTGGTCAGGCCGGCGCCCTCGATCAGGCCCGGGTAGTAAGGGTGATGCCAGTTGGTCAGGACCGTCGGCAGCAGGTCGTACCCGTCGACGAGCACGCCGCATTCGTCGTTGGTGGTGAAGTCCATGGGTCCGACCATCCGGTCCCGCCCGCGCGCCGCCAACCAGTCCGATGCGGCCGAAAGCAGCGCGCCGGCGGCCTCGGGGTCGTCCTCGCACTCGAAGAATCCGAACATCCCCCAGTCGTGATGCTGGAACTCGTTGAAATGGCGGTCGATCTGCGCGGTGATCCGCCCGACCGGCTCCTCGCCCCGCCAGGCCAGGAAGAACTCGACGTCGGCGTGCTTGAAGAATGGGTTGCGGCTGCGGTCGAAGAACCGCTTGCGGTCGAACAGCAGCGGCGGCACCCAGTTCGGCTCGTTACGATAAAGCCGCCACGGCAGCTTGATGAAAGTGTTGAGCTCGCGCTTGCTCGAGACTGGGCGTATCTCTAGGGCCCGACGAGCCGGCAGGGTCACGTCTAGCGCCATCTGACCCGGAACGTTATATGTCCACCTCGATCGACGTCTTCGCCAAGGCCCGGGAGCACGAACGCCTCGAGCAGCTACGCACCGCTCGCGAGCTCGATCTCGTGCCGTATTTCCGCGTGCTCGAGGGCCCGACGCTGCCCGTCGTGGAGATGGAGGGCAAGCGCCGGATCATGCTCGGCTCCAACAACTACCTGGGTCTGACCGGGGACGAGCGCGTCTCCCGGGGCGCCGAGGAGGCGCTCCACCGCTATGGCACCGGGCTCACCGGCTCGCGCTTCCTGAACGGGACGACCGATCTCCACCTCGAGCTCGAGAGTGAGCTTGCCGACTGGTTCGGGACCGAGGGCGCGCTCGTGTTCACCACCGGCCACCAGGCGAACGTCGGCGCGCTCGGGACGATCCTCGGCCCCGGCGACACCGTCGTGGTCGACTCGGGCGACCACGCCTCGATCCTCGACGGCTGCATCCTGTCGCGCGCCAAGCTGCGTCCCTTCCGCCACAACCGGATCGACCGGCTCGAGCACACGCTCGAGAAGGCCGCCAGCGACGGCGGCGGCATCCTGGTGGTCGTCGACGGCGTGTTCTCGATGGAGGGCGACGTCGCGCCCCTCCCCGAGATCGCCGAGCTGAGTCACCGCTACGGCGCTCGGCTGATGGTCGATGAGGCCCATGCGCTCGGCGTGCTCGGCCCCCGCGGAGCCGGCGCGTCCGAGCTGTTCGGGGTCGAGGATCAGGTCGATCTTCGGATGGCGACGTTCTCGAAGTCGCTGGCATCGTGCGGCGGAGTGATCGCCGGGCCGGCCGACGTGATCGAGTTCCTGCGGGTCTCCTCGCGGCCGTTCATGTTCACCGCCTCGGCCGTGCCGGCCGCGCTCGGCGCCGCGCTCGCCGCGGTCAGGATCTGCCGCTCGGACGAGGGACGCGAGCTGTTCGCCCGCGTTCTCGACAACGCGCGCTACCTGCACAAGGGGCTGGACGAGCTTGGGTTCCAGGTGGTCGAGCCAACGAAGCTCGCGGACGGCACCGAGATCGTGACCACGGTCGTCCCGGTCGTCGTCGGCGACGATTGGAAGGCCGCGTTCCTGTGGAAGGCGCTGTACGACCGCGGCCTGTATGTCAACGTCGCGCTCCACCCGGCCGTGCCGCCGGCGGGCGCGCTGCTACGGACGAGCGTGATGGCCACGCACGATCGCGACACGCTCGACCAGGCGCTCGAGATCTTCGCCGACGCCAAGCGGACGTTCGAGAGCGAGCACGGCCCGCTCCCGGGTCGCACTTAGCCAACCTCCGGCCGGCCGCGCGTTAATCCTGCGCTTTCCGCACGCGCGCACGAGCCGTCCGCCCCTATCGGTAGTGGAGCACTCCCAGCGCTCTGCTTGTCCACACTCGCACAAGACCCGCGGCCCGAAAAAAACCTCGCTCTAAGCGCATGGACCACACTTGTGACGTTGCTGTTATCCGCGCCGATGTCGTAGCTTCTTGCTCGACCGAAACGGCCACGCAGAGTAGGGCCGACAGACGGTTGGGAAGGCCGGATCGGGGGTTTACAGAACCGCTCGTCCGCGTGTGGGATTAGCAGTACGCAGATCCAAGGACCCACGGGAGGGGGCCCTCGCGGACCCCTGCCGTTTGCACATAACCATCGTCCGACAGATCGGACCAACGGGAGGAAGCGAAGCATCAACATGAGTGAGACCGCCACGATGACCCCGGCGCCGCAACGACTGCGAGCACTGGAACGAGCCAACGCGGTCAGGCTCGCCCGCGCGGAGCTGAAGCGACGGATCGCTGAGGGAGAAGCTTCGGCTGCGGACGTGATTTTGGATCCGCCCGCTGAGGCACTCAGCTGGGCAATCGGGGAGCTGCTGTTGAGCCAGCGGCGGTGGGGTAATACGAGGTGCAGAAAGTTCCTCTCGCGCCACCACATCACCGAAACCAAGCCGCTCGGCGCACTCACGGACCGCCAGCGTCACCTTCTCGCCGACCAGCTCGAGTCGTGCAGCGCTCGAGCGCTCGAGCTGATCGGCGTGTAGTCAGGCCGGAACGGGCCCGCGTGACTGCCGAGGGGCAGTTGCGCGGGACCCGGACCTCGGGGCACGCCGAGCCCTACGAGGCCCGAGCGCGCGCCGTCAGATCTGGATTCCGACCGGCACCGGGCTCGCGCCGGCGAAGAAGAAGAACCAGATGACAAACGCCGCCAGCGTCAATCCGGCGCTCACCACAAGCACGGTCTCGAGCACGTAGTGCCCCGTGTCGGCGAGACCTCTGGCGCGGCGATTCGCCTGGTAGACGTCGCTCAGCTTGGCCAGCACCGCCGCGAGCAGCCCGATCGTCGCCACCACCCCGATGAAGCTCACGCCGAGCGCCGTGCCCAGCGAGGACGTCGCCCCCTGCACCTGGGAACCCACCCACAGCCAGAGCAGCGGCGTCCCGATCCACAGCACCAGGCTGCCGATCACCATGATCAGCAGTACCAGCGTCGCTCCGGCACCCGTCCTCAGGAGATCGCGCACTAGTGGTCGCTTTCGTAGGTAGAGACCACTTCGCGCGAGCTTAGCTTCGCCGACGGCCCGCGAGCGCTCCTTCACAGGGCGCACGGGCCGGTGGCTAACGGACAGCCGGAGGAAAGCTTGACCTCCCACCAGCCCATCAGCATCCCGATCAGCCCGAGACGCGGGCGGACGAACCACTCCCCGCACCCGGGCTCGCCGATGTCACGGTTGGCGATCCGCACGAACCGGTAGCGACCCGGATCGAGCAGCATCTTCTCGAGCCGCACGCGGTTGGCGGCCTGGGCGTCGGCGCGCTCGGTGATCGACTTGCGCGCCGCCTGCACCCGGACCGCGAGCTCGTCCCGAACGCGCTCGAGCTCGCCGAGGCCGAGCAGCCGTGGCCCTGCGTGCGACCCCGCCGGCTCGACTCGATCGAGCCCTCCCATCGGGTACGCGGTCACGAAGGCGTCGGCCAGCTCACGCTCGAGCTTGTCGATCTGCGCCCTGAGCGAGCGTCGCGCCCCCCGCTCGTCCTGCGCCGGGGCGATCAGCGGTGCGGCTGGGTGTTCGAGAAGCTCCAACGGTGCCTCCTTTCGGGAGCTCGGGCCAGCTTACCAGCCGTCGCCGCCCCGATTTAGGCGGTCCCCAGAACGTCGGTCGCGACCCACAGCGCCTCGTCGAGATGGATCGCGGGAACTCCTTCGACGCCGACCGCGAACAGCACGATCCGCTCCGTCCGAGGTCCAGGGGCGTGGCCGGGCGCCGGTTCGCCGAACAAGGTCGCGTGGACGCTCCCCGAGTCCGCGACCACGAGCTGTCCGTCGGGAACCGGAATCTCGCCCCCCGGACCGCCCCCGAGCACGTCTCCCGCCACGGCAACCCGGATCCCGAGACTTGTCACATCGGCCACACCGGCATCGAGCGCCCACACCGGCACCCCGGTCTCGACGAGCGCCAGTAGCAGCGCGTCCGCGAGTGCGTCGCGCGAGCGAAAGCCTCCCTGGAGCAGGCGCTGGACCGCCGCCTCCTCGCTCGGGATCCGCGCCGCGTCGGGATCGAGTCCGACCTGGCGGAAGAACGTCCGGTAGGCGTGAGGGATCGGCTGGGTGCGCATCGCCACCACGCCGCCACCGCGGAACCGATCAGACAGCTCCCGGAGGCGCCGCTTCACTGCCGCGGTGCTGCGGCGCACGCGCGCCTCGACGTCCGTCCAGACCAGCCGAAGCCCCGGAAACTCCTCGGCCAGCTCGGGCTCCACGCGACCGCTCCCCGAGCTCATCGCCCAGGGTCACCCCCGACGCAGCAGCGCCTGCACCTGCGCGCTCAGGGCCGCTCGTCCGATCCAGTGCTCGCCGATCAGCCTGCTCGCCACGGTTCCGCCACGATACGAGAGCTCGACCAGCGGACACGCGGTGACGCCGTATAGGCCACCCACCCCTCCGTCCGCGTCGTACGCGACCGGGATCGTCCAGCCGCGCTTTCGCACGGTCTTGGCCGCGGCCCCGTGGCTCGTGCTGACCGCGACCGCCGCATACTGCGCGCCGCTCGTGCCGGGGGCGGCCGCAAGCGCCTGCATCGTGCTCACCTCGCGCTCGCAGGCCGACGATCCGGTCACGAAGAAGGCGAGCACGAGCGGGCCGCGCTTGGCCAGCAGACACACGTTGAGCGCGCGCGGATCGTGGTGCGCGATCGTGCACGGCGGACTCAAATTCGCGTCTCCGTTCAGATCGGACGCCGCCAGCGGCGCCGAGAAGTAGCGCAGTGGTTGACCGGGGGCGACCCCGGGGGTTCCGGCGCCCGAATGATGACTGGTCAACGCGTAGACGAGGAACCCGCCCACCAGCACCGCCGCAAGGACGCCGACCGCCCACGCGTAGCGGCGATTGTCGATGAGGGCTTGGAACGGAGTGGGGGGCTCGCGCTCCGGCGGGACCTTGCCCGCTCCGGGGCGGCTGCTCACGCCACGCGGGCCCGCCGCCGGCCGGGGAGCCCGCCGGCAACGCGCCCCGGAAGCTCGCGAACGCGCTGCCAGGCGTCTCGCCGCTCCGACAGCGCGAGCACCGAGGGCAGCACGAGTAGCACGCCTCCGAGCGACACCGACAGGTCGATCAGAGTCACCAGCCCAAAGTCGCGCAGCATCGTGATGCTCGATAGCGCGAGCACGCCGAATCCGGCAATCGCGGTGATCCCGGAGGCGAGCACCGCCGACCCGGTGAACCGGTAGGTCCGCGACAGCGCGTCCGCCGGCTCCAGCCCCGCTCTCCGCTCCGCCCGGAACCGCTCGGACAGGAGCACGCTGAACTCGGTCGAGATCGCGATCACCAGCGCGCCCAGCGCGGCCGACATCGGGTTGAGCGGAATCCGGGTCGCGAACAGGATCAGTGACGACCACCCCGTGGCCAGCGCGATCGGCACCAATGGCACCAGCGCCCGCTGCACCGTCCGCAGCACCAGCAGCAGCACGAGCCCGACCGCGGCTAGGCCGGCCAGCAGCATCAGCATCCGGCGCCCCGAAGACGACAGCGACGCGTCCGCCTGGGCGGCGAGCACCGGCAGCCCGGCAAGCTCCGCGCTCACGCCCGGCGGCGGATGCATGTGCGAGCGCATGTAGTCGATCAGGCGTTGCTGGCGCGACAGTGGCATTAGGCGGATGCCGAACGCGAGCGTCGCTTCCCGGTGGTCGGGCGTGATCACAGCCTGGGAGAAGTACGGCGGGACGGCCTTCAACAGGCTCGAGATCAGGCCGGTGTTCAACGAGCTCGTGCACGAGCCGACGCTCGTCTGGCTGCCCGAGCAGAACAGGTCAGGTAGAGACAGCGCCGGGCACAGGCTGGCCTTCGCGCAACCCTTCGCCTCGACGTAGCCGAAGTGGGCGAGCAGCGTGTTCTCGTAGGAGACCATCCAGCTGATCGTCTTCGGCGTCGCCACGTTGGTTGACTTGACGAGCACGTCGATCTCGCCAGACACGCCGGTGACGCGCTCGAGCGTCCGCAGGTCCTTGAGCGCGGGCATGTTCGAGGGCACGAGCTTGGTCACGTCGGACTGGACCGGCATCTGCGTGTCCGCGACCCAGCCGGCCGCGGCCAGCACGAGGCCCACCAGGAGCACTCGTTCAGGACGCCGTACCGCCCCTGCCACCGCCGCCCGCGTGACCCTTCCGACCCGTGACGAGATCGCAGTCCGGCCGTCACCGAGGATCTCACCCGCTCCGCGCGCCGACGCGCCCACGACGCCGAGCGACGGCGGGCTGAACCGCGGAACACGAGCCGGAGCCGGAACCGAAGTGGGACTCGATCGCCGGCGCCGGCTCAGCACCATCGCCGCCGAACCAGCGGTCAGCGCGCACGCCAGCGCGATCGCGATGCCGACGATCAGCAGCTCGCCGAACCCCTGGACCATCGGCACCGGCGACAGCAGCAGCGCCAGGAACCCGGCCGCCGTGGCCAGCGCCGCGGTCGCGATCGTGGGCGCCGCCGCGGCCGCCGCCCGACCTACGTCCCCGCCAGTCTCCTCGGCTCGCGACTGGAACTGGATCGCGTAGTCGACCGCCAGCCCGATCAGGATCGGCAGCACGGCGATCGAGGCCATCGTCAGCGACCCGCCGAATAGTGACACCACTCCGAACGTGATCCCGGCCGCGGCCAGCGCGATCCCCAGCGGCAACAACCGCGGACGTGACCGGAACACGAGCAGCAGCACCACGCCCATCACCACGAGCGCCGCGGCGAGCAGCCCAGCGATCCCACCGGTGATCGTCGAGGCGAGGTCGTTGGTGACGACCGGGACCCCGGAGACCGTGTACGTGCCGTGATAGGCAGAGCGGAACATCGGCATCTGCACCGCCTGCTTGATCCACTTGATCGCCTGGGCCTGCTGCGCCGGCGTCAGCGACGCCTTCAGCCGGACCTGGATCAGCGCGGAAGTCGCCGTCGGGAACAGGTAGGCGAACCGCGCTTTGGGCTGGTTGACGCCCCGTGTCTGATCGAACACGATCTCCGGGATGAACTGCGGGTCGTCGATCTTCGGCTGACCCGAGATCCCCGAGTTCAGGTACATCTGGAGCAGGTTCGTGGTCTCTTGCTCCTGGGCGATCTGCCCCGCCGCGTTCTCGAGCGCCGTTGCCTTGCTCTTCGACAGGTGCTTGGCGAGCGCGAGCTGGTACGCGCTCGTCTTGGCGGTCTGGATCGTCTGCTGCGCCGAGCTCGCGATCTGCGCGATCTCCGTGTTGACCGCGGCGACGGCACGGTTCAGGAACGTCCCCGGCCCGTACACGACCTGAGCCGGCCGGGCCTTCGTCAGCTTGCCGCACGGGCTGTTCCACCCTCCGTAGGGCTTCGCGGATCCCGCCGGCGCCGGCGTGAACGCCTCGAGCTGCTGGTTTGCCACCAGCGTCTGGCCGGCGAGACACGCCTCGAGCTCAGAAATCGTCGCCAGGTCCTTGGTCTCGACCAGATCGGTCAGCGGCTCGCGGATCAGGATCACCACGGGATCGCCGCCGAAGTGCTGGTTGTCGTCGAGGCTCGCCTGGTACGTCGCCGACGACCGGCTCACAAACGTGTCGCTCGACGTGTTCGGCTGCAGGCGCAGCGCGAGTGCGCCGCCGCCCACGGCAAGAGCGAGCACGATGCCCAGCGTCACCGCCGGCTTGCTCGCAGCGGCCCGCGCCAGCCGCTCCAACATCCGCCCGATCATCGCTCAGTCCATCGCGAGCGGGCCCTGCGACTCCCCTGACAGGAACTGTCGGATGAATGGGTTATCGGAGTTGAGCATGTCCTCGGCAGGCCCGGCCTCGACAATCCGCCCCTTCCACAGGACGTTGATGTAGTCGGCGACCCGGCGGGCGCTCATGATGTCGTGCGTGATCACGCAAAACGTCGGGAGGTGCTCCTTACCCTTCGACTTCGCCTCTTCCATCATGTCGCGGTGGATCTCGAGGATCAGTTCGCCGAGCAGCGCCGTCCGCACCGGATCGAGTCCGGAGTCGGGCTCGTCGAACAAGAGGATGTCGGGCTCGAGCACGAGCGCGCGCGCGAACCCGGCGCGCTTGCGCATCCCGCCCGAGAGCTCGTTCGGCATCTTCGTGCGCGCCTCGCCGAGCCCGACCTCCTGGAGCCGGCGCATGACGATGTCCTCGACCTCGTCCTCACCCTTCTCGGTGTGCTGGCGGAGCGGGAAAGCCACGTTGTCGTACAGATTCATCGACCCGAACAGCGCGCCGTCCTGGAACAGCAGGCCGAACTTCTTGCGCATCTCGAACAGCTGGTCGTCGGGCATGTTCGGGACCGACTCACCGTGGACGAGGATGTCGCCCTCGTCGGGATACAGCAGCCCGACCATGTGCTTGATGCAGACGGACTTGCCGGTGCCCGACGGCCCGAGGATCATCGAAACCATCCCCTCGGGCAGCCCCATGTTCAGACCGCGCAGAATCGGCGTCCGTCCGAACGCCTTGTAGGTGTCGATGAACTCAACCGCGTCGGGACGGCCCGACGGATACACCTTGTAGGTGTGCCACTTGTACTCGTCTTCGGACGAGCCTGCCGGCGGACCAGGGCGCGGCGCCTGCTCGTCGACGACGGATACGCGCGAGGACGAACGCTCACCCTCGTGCCCGTTCGACTCGGACTGCTCGTGTCCGTTCGACCCGGCCTGCTCCCCGGCGGCTGACGTCTCGCGATCGCGATCACCGTCCATCGGCGCCGGCTCGTCGCCGCCGTCGTGTCGGATCTCCTGGGCCGACCCCTCTGGAGCCCAGCCTTCGTCGTCGTCAAACGCCATGTTCAGCCTCCGATTGGTGCCCGGGGGTTGGCGCCCCAGAAGAGCTGCGTGCCGAGCATTCCGATGAGATGTACTCCGACCAGGTTCAACACCATCGACTTCGCGGTCGCGGTACCGACACCTACAGGCCCACCGCTTGCGTTGTACCCGTAATAGCAGCCGACCAGCACGATGAGCGTAGCCATCGCCATCGCCTTTATCAGGCTGAATAAGAGGTCGGGCGGGTTCTGGAACTCCCAGAAGATGAGGAAGTAGCCCCCTGAGGACACGTCTCCGATCTGCTGTACGACCGCTATGTAGCTCGCCACGAAGCCGGCGCCGATCGAGATCACGTACACGAACGGGAGCACCATCCACGCCGCGAGCAGCCGCGTCGCGCACAGGAACGTCATGCCGCTGATGCCCATGACCTCGAGCGCGTCGATCTCGTCGGAGATCCGCATCGAGCCGAGCTCGGCGACGATCCCGGTGCCGACCTTGGCCGCCATCATGTAGCCGAACGCCAGCGGCGCGAGCTCGCGCAGGTCGCACCACGCCGAGAACACGCCCGAGAACGCCGGCGCGCCCTGCGAGCGCAGCAGATACGCGCCCTCGATCCCGCACGACAGGCCGACGATGAACACCAGCGTGCAGATCACGAACGCCGAGCCGACGATCAGGATGCCCGCCTGGCGCAGCGCCTCGCCGAAGAACTTGAACACGCGCAGGCGGAACACCTCGGCCACCACCTGCGTCGTGAACTTCGCGATCTCGCCGAAGCTCTCGATCCAGCCCTTGGGAGTGACGATCAGGTCGTTCATCTATCTCGGGATCGTGGTGATTTCCGGATGTGTCGCGAGCAGCGTCTGGGTGAACGCGTAGTTGAACGCGAAGATCCCAAGGAACGCGATGACCACCGCCTGATTGACGGCGCGCCCCACCCCCTCGGCGCCGCCCGAGGCGGTCATCCCCTTGTAACAGCAGACGACCGCGATGATCGCGCCGAACAGCGTCGTCTTCACCACCGATCCCCACAGGTCGGTCGTCTCGGCGTTGTTGAAGAAGGTCGAGAAGAACGGTCCGAGCGGCGCGTGGTTGACGACCGTCGCCAGGATCCCGCCGAAGATGCCGAAGATAAGCGCGTAGATGTCGAACAACCCGGTGACCAGCATCAACGCCAGGAAGCGGGGCACGACGAGGTTCTTGATCGGGTCGACGCCCAGTACCTGGAGCGCGTCGAGCTCCTCGCGGATCTTGCGGGCGCCGAGGTCGGCCGTGATCGCCGTGCCCGCGACGCCGGCGAGCACGATCGCGTCGACGAACGGCGCGAACTCGCGGATCGAGGCCAACACGAAGAATCCGCCGAGGCGGTCGAGCGCGCCGAACAGCACGAGGAAGTTCGCGGCCTGAAGTCCCGGCGCCTCGTACCCGAACGCGATCGTCGAGATCAGCAGTGGGAACCAGCACAGCCGGAGCGCGAACATGAACTGTCCGACGAACTCGGGCCCGTATGGATACGGCGGGCGAACCGCCGACACCAGCGTCTTGCCGGTGAGGATCATCATGTTGCCGACCTCTTCGAGTAGCCCCTTGATGGGCGAGTACCCTCGATCGGCGACGGCTCTGATCAAAGCTTGCTCCAGCCTCCCTGTTCTGCAGTGCCGCCACGCGGCTGACGGGCTAAGCGTAGGGGCAGCTACCCCGAAGTAGCAAATAGGAACCGTCGCCGCATTTCAGCCCGGTTGGTATGTTCGGGCCGCGGTGAGATCCTGGAGAAGCGGTGCGATCTGCGGAGTGCTGGCGACGGTCGTCCTCGTCGGCTGCGGCGGTGGCGCGCGCCAGGACGCGAGCGAACCGAGCGGGAATTTCCCGGTCGCGGTGACCACTGCGACCTTCCCGGCCTCGCAGCGCCTCTCCGAGCACACCCATCTCGTGCTGGCCGTGCGCAACGCAGGCCCGAAGACGATCCCGAACATCGCGGTAACCATCTGCAACGTCACGTGCGCGTATCCGGCGCCCGCCGGCGAGGGCACGGACGCGGCGGCGTTCGCACAGGACCTCGACCAGACCGGGCTCGCCAACCCGTCGCGCCCGGTCTGGGTGGTCGACCAGCCGCCGGGCACTTGCAACGCCGGCTGTCAACCCGGCTCGAGCGACGGGAGCGGCAGCCCTGGCGGCGCCGTCAGCGCGTACTCGAACACGTGGACGCTCGGTTCGCTAGCCCCGGGCCACACCGCCAAGTTCGACTGGGCCGTAACCGCGGTGGCGCCGGGACGCCACACCGTCGCCTGGGAGGTCGCGGCCGGCCTCAACGGCAAGGCCAAGGCGGTGCTCCCGGGCGGCGGGCTCCCGCGCGGGAAGTTCACGGTCCTGGTCCACCAGGCGCCGTCCGAGTCCTACGTCAACAACAACGGCCAGATCGTCACGACGTCGTCGAGCGCGCCCTAGGTGTGATGGGCCGCTTCGCGGCATCCTCCGGACGACCTCGCGGCCGGCCCATCAGGCGAGGCACGGACGCCGAGCGGGCCGCAGCCGCGAGGCCATCCGGCCCCGTCCGGACGGGGCACAAGACCCCACAGCGAGGCCCGTTATCAGCCTTCGCTCGACGTCGCCCAGAGGTTGATGCCGCCGTCCCCGGTGTGGCTGTCGATCTCATCGAGCTCGGACGGATCGAAGTCGAGGCGGTCGAGCGCCGACACGTTCTGCTCGAGCTGGCGGACGCTGCTCGCGCCGAGCAGCGCACTCGTGACCCGCGGATCGCGGAGCACCCAGGCGATCGCCATCTGGGCGAGCGTCTGTCCGCGCCGCTGCGCGATCTCATTGAGCGCGCGCACGCGCGCGAGGTTCTCGCTCGAGAGCATCCCCTCGTCGAAGTAGTTCCCGATGCGCGCGCGCGAGTCCTCGGGGATGCCGTCGAGGTAGCGGTCGGTCAAGAGACCCTGGGCGAGCGGCGAGAACACGATGCACCCGACGCCCTCGCGCTCGAGCACTTCGAGCAACTCCTCCTCGATCCACCGGTTCAGCAGCGAGTACGACGGCTGGTGAATGAGCAGCGGCGTGCCCAGCTCGCCGAGGATCAGCGCCGCCTCCTCGGTCCGCCGCGGACCGTACGAGGAGATCCCGACGTAACGCGCCTTGCCCTGCCTGACCGCTGTGTCGAGCGCGCCCATCGTCTCCTCTAGCGGCGTATCGGGGTCGAACCGGTGGGAGTAGAAGATGTCGACGTAATCGAGCCGCATGCGCTTCAGCGACTGCTCGAGGCTCCCGAGCAGGTATTTGCGCGAGCCCCATTCGCCGTACGGGCCCGGCCACATGTCGTACCCGGCCTTGGTCGAGATCACGATCTCGTCGCGGTAGGGCTTGAGGTCCTCCTCGAAGATCCGCCCGAAGTTGATCTCGGCGCTTCCGTAGGGGGGCCCGTAGTTGTTGGCCAGATCGAAATGCGTGATGCCGAGGTCGAACGCGCGCCGGATCATCGCCCGGCTGTTCGCGAGCGGTCGGTCGTCGCCGAAGTTCTGCCACAGTCCCAGCGTGATCGCCGGTAGCTGGAGGCCGCTCCGGCCGCAGCGGCGGTACGGGATCCGGTCGTAGCGGCCTTTGTCGGGGACGTAGACCTGCCAGCCGAGCTCGGGGTTGAACGGCACGCCCGCGAGTATCTCACGCCGGCCTTTGTCCACGTGCTACGACCATTTTGGACATTCGGATAATGACGCCCACGGGAGGCCCGCGTTACGCTCGGGGCCCTTCGAAAAAGGAACCGATAGCCCATGCCTCGCATCCGACAGCAGAATGTCCTCGCCGCCCAATGGGCCCCGAACGGTGGCGCGCTCGGAGCGCCCGATCTCACCGTTCCCGACAACCAGGTGTTCGGCGCAAACGTGTTCAGCCGCGCCGTCCAGCGCCAGCGCCTCTCCTCTGACGTCTTCAAGCGCCTGCAGCGGACGCTCGCCCGCGGCGAGGCGCTTGACACCTCGCTCGCGGACTCAGTCGCGCTCGCGATGAAGGAGTGGGCGATGGAGCGGGGCGCGACCCACTACACGCACTGGTTCCAGCCCCTTACGGGTTCGACCGCGGAGAAGCACGACAGCTTCTACGCCCCGACCGACGAGGGCACCGCGATCGCGGAGTTCTCGGGCAAGGAGCTGATCCAGGGCGAGCCCGACGCCTCGAGCTTCCCGACCGGCGGCATCCGCGCGACGTTCGAGGCGCGCGGCTACACCGCCTGGGACCCGACCTCGCCGGCGTTCATCCTCGAGAACCCCAACGGCACGCTGCTGTGCATCCCGACCGCGTTCGCGTCGTGGACGGGCGAGGCGCTCGACCACAAGATCCCGCTGCTGCGCTCGATGGACGCGCTCTCGAAGTCGGCGATCCGCGCGCTGAAGCTGTTCGGCGACGCCGACGCGAATCGCGTGTTCACGACGATCGGGCCCGAGCAGGAGTACTTCCTGATCGACGAGCAGTACTACTTCGAACGGCCCGACCTGATCACGACCGGCCGCACGCTGTTCGGCGCCAAGCCCCCCAAGGGCCACGAGCTCGACGACCACTACTTCGGGTCGATCCCGGACCGGATCCTCGCCTACATGCTCGAGACCGAGCGCGAGCTCGCCAAGCTCGGGGTGCCGGTCAAGACCCGCCACAACGAGGTGGCGCCCAACCAGTACGAGATCGCACCGATCTTCGAAAACTCGAACGTCGGCTCCGACCATCAGCAGCTGACCATGCAGCTGATGCAGAACGTCGCCCGGCGCTACGGGCTCGTGTGCCTGCTGCACGAGAAGCCGTTCGCCGGCGTCAACGGCTCGGGCAAGCACAACAACTGGTCGATGGGCACCGACACCGGCAAGAACCTGCTCGAGCCCGGCGACACCCCGCACCGGAATCTCGAGTTCCTGTTCTTCTGCGCGGCAGTGATCCGGGCGGTCAACGAGTACCAGGGCCTGTTGCGGGCATCGATCGCCTCGCCCGGTCAGGATCATCGCCTCGGCGCAAACGAGGCGCCGCCGGCGATCATCTCGATCTTCCTCGGCGCCGAGCTCGAGCATGTGTTCGGCGCGATCGAGCGCGGCGAGACCTCCGAGACGCGGGCGCAGTCGTTTCTCGGGCTCGGCACGCCGGTGCTCCCGCAGCTGCCCAAGCACGGCGGCGACCGCAACCGCACGAGCCCGTTCGCGTTCACGGGCAACAAGTTCGAGTTCCGAGCGCTGGGCTCGAGCCAGTCGCCCGCGCTCCCGAACACCGTGCTAAACACGATCGTCGCCGAAGCGATCGACGAGCTCGCCGACGAGCTCGAGGCGGCCGTCAAGGACGGGCCGCCCGCCGGCGATCCGCTGCGCGACGCCGTTCTCGAGGACGCGCTGCGGCCGATCCTCCAGCGCACCTATGCCGAGAACAAGCGGATCATCTTCGGCGGCGACAACTACGACGAGGAGTGGCACGCCGAGGCCGAGCGCCGGGGCCTCTTGAACCTCCGCGCCACCCCGGACGCCCTGCCGTATCTGATCTCGGACGAGACCGTCTCGGTGTTCGAGAAGCACAACGTGCTGTCACGGCGCGAGCTCGAGTCGCGCCACGAGGTGTTCCTCGAGCAGTACGTGACCAAGCTCAACATCGAGGCCGAGACTCAGGCATCGATCGCGCGCACGATGCTGCTGCCGGCGGCGGCCCGCCACCTGGCGTTGCTGCTCGAGGCCCAGCTCGGCGAGCTCGCGAGCGAGACCTCGGACCTGATCGCCGAATTAACCGAGGCGATCAAGAAGCTCGAGTCGGTCAACCTGGCCGAGAATCAGCCGGAGGAGCTCGAGCCGCACGCCGAGTTCATGCGCGACTCGGTCGTCCCGGCGATGGAGGACGTTCGCGCCGCCGCCGACAAGCTCGAGAAGGTCGTCGCCGACGATCTGTGGCCGCTTCCGAAGTACTCGGAGATCCTGTTCATTAAGTAGCCGCCCAGCATTAAAGGCATCCATCCCGCGTGCCGACGCCAATGGCACGACATGCGGGATGAGATTCCTCTATTCGGCAACGCAACTTGTCCACGCGCACCGGGTTCTACGGTACGGTGGCATTGGTGGCAGGCCGTATGACTGGACGCCGCGGGCGCTTTTTGGCCCTACTCACAGGGCTGTTCCTCTTCACCGGGGTGATTCTCGGCCCGGCTTCTGCGAGCGGACGCACGACGATCCATAAGGCCGGCGACGCGAACGCGCTGGCCGGTCGCGGCATGTGGATCTGGTACGTGTCGCGCTCGAACGGCGGGACGCTCTCGTCGATCATCAGCAACGCGCGCCGCTACGGCATCAGCACGTTGATGATCAAGTCGAGCGACGGCCCGACGGTTTGGTCGCAGTTCAACTCGAGCCTCGTCTCGTCGCTCCACGCCAACGGACTGCACGTGTGCGCGTGGCAGTACGTTTATGGCAACCACCCGTTGCTCGAGGCGCAGGCGGGTGCGGCGGCGGTGCAGGACGGCGCGGATTGCCTCGTGATCGACGCCGAGAGTGAATACGAAGGCAAGTACGTCGCCGCGCAGAGTTACATAACACAGCTGCGCAAGCTCATCGGACCGAGCTTTCCGGTGGCACTCGCCGGATTCCCGTACGTGGATTACCACCCCGGGTTCCCCTACTCGATATTCCTCGGGTCTAGCGGCGCTCAGTACAACACCCCGCAGATGTACTGGGTCGACATCGGCACCAGCGTGAACACGGTGTACGCCCACACATACGCGTACAACACGGTCTACCGGCGCCCGATCGACCCGCTCGGGCAGGTGTACGAGAACCCGCCACTCGGGCAGCTCATCCGCTTCCGCCAGCTGTCGCGGACCTACGGCGCCGCCGGCGTCTCGTGGTGGGACTGGCAACAGGCGACCACGGCCGGCTGGAAGGGGATATCGATCGGCGCCGGCAACCTGACCGCCACCGCCACCACCAGCACCCCGGTCCTCAAGCTCCACTCGCTCGGCGACCTCGTCGTGTGGGCGCAGGAGCACCTGTCGACCGCCGGTTACGCGATCCCGATCGACGGCAGCTACGGGACGACGACGCAGTCCGCGGTCGAAAGCTTCCAGGCCGCCAAGGGCCTCACCGTCGACGGAATCGTCGGGCCCGCTACGTGGGCTGCACTCCTGAATTACGCGCCGGCGCCCGTGACCTGGACGCACACCGGCGCGACGGTGGCGTCGGCGGCCGCGGTGCGAGGGTCGCGCGCGGGACGCGGCCGACTGGTCTTGCAGGTGCCGAAGTCGGCGCACGCGCACGCCACGCGCGACGAGATCGTCGGCGCCGGCGGCGCTGGTTAGACCGCCGGCTAGAGGAGTTCGTGCTCGCGCGCGTAGGCGACGAGCGCCGCGCGAGTCGTACGCCCGGTCTTCTGCTGGATGTGGGCGCGGTGCGACTCGACCGTGCGGACGCTGAGATACAGGTGCGCGGCGATCTCGGTGTTGGTGTGACCGAGCGCGATCAGCCGCAGCACCTCGATCTCGCGCGCTGACAGATCGTCGGGCGGGCCGTTCGACGCGTCCGGCTCGGCCGCGAGCCGTGCGCCGAGCTCCGGGTTCAGATACGTGCGGCCCTCGGCCGCGAGGCGCACCGCCTGAACCAACTCGCTGTCGGCCGCCTCTTTGAGCACGTATCCGATCGCGCCGCCGCGAAGCGCCTCGCGTGCGAACGCCGGGTCGTTCTGCATCGTGAGCACGACGATCTGCGTGTCGGGCGCGCTGTGGCGAAGCCGCGGGATTGCGGTGAGGCTCGACTCCCCGGGCATGTTCAGGTCGAGGATCAGCACGCGCGGGTGATACGCCGCGACGCGGCGTTCGGTCGTGGGCACGTCGCCAGCCTCGGCCACGACCTCGAATCCGTCCTCGGCTTGGAGCAACATTCGGAGACCCGCACGCACCACTTGGTGGTCGTCGGCCAGAACGATGGTGATCGAACCCTGCCGCGCTACCTCCTCCATCGTGGTCACAATACCTCGCAACCCGGCGAGGCTCTGCGCATGACACGACCGTATGTGGTGTCATGCGTGCGCTCAGTACGCAAAGCTTTGCGCCACTCATCAAGTTCAACAGGGAGAAGCGATGCCCCCAGCCCGCAGGTCAGCAACGAAAAAGGCCGCCACCCGCGCGACCAAAGCCACCGCAAGCGTCCGCGCGCGTGCAGCATCGACGCGGGCCGCGACGCGGCGTGAAGTCGAGCAGTCGATCGCGCGGTTCGAGAAGCAGCTCGAAGGCGCCAACGACGCGCTCAAGACCCTCGGAGGGCACCTCGGTGGTGGAGCGAAGAACAGCTACAAGGACGTGACCGCCGCGCTGACGTCGCTCCGTCGCGAAGCGGCGAAGACGAACAAGCAAGCGCTCAAGGACTTCGACAAGCTCCGCGCCGCGATCACGCACAAGGCGTCGACAGCATCGAAGAAGAGCTCGGGTTCGACGGCCAAGCGCACGACGGCCAAGCGCACGACCGCCAAGCGCACAACGGCAAAGCGCACGACATCCACGCGCGCGAAGACCACACGCGCGAAGAAGTCGAGCTAACTCACATCAGGACTCGAGGATCGCGCCGGCGTCAATCGTCGTCGGCTCGTCGGCGTCGACCTCGACCGCGCCGCGCACGCGGACGCCTTCCTCGAAGGTGACGTCCCCGTGCACGATGAGCCGCTGCGCCTCGCGCAGCGAAGGGGGCCCGGCCGGAAACCGCTTCTCGAAGTCATCGAGCAGCTTGTAGAAGTCCGGGTCAAGCTCGACGTAGGGCAGGTTTCCCACTCGCTCGGGTACGGGTGACACCACGAACTCCTCAGACAGGGTGTACACGTCAGAGCGCAGCACGAGCAGGTCATCGGTCGTCTTCACCGGAACGAACCGGGTGCGCGGCACGCACAGGAGCTGGGCGCCCTTGAAGCTCCCGATCGCGGCACCCATTGCGCTCTCGAGCTGAATCACGGCCGGCGAAGTGGAGTCGCGCGGGTCGACGGTCTTGCGGTTGATGATGAGCGGCAGCTCGATTACGCCGTCCGACTCATCCAGCCTGTCCTTGAGCACTCGCAGGTCGATCCACAGGCTGTTGGTGTTGTAGTAACGCCAGCGGCGATAGTCGCGGAACGACTCTTCGTCCTCGGGAGGAGTCTGCGCGGTCTCGCGCAGCACGAGCTGTCCGTCCGAGCGCCGCCGCGCGATGTGGCCGCCCTTGCGGTCGGCCTCGGTTCCCTCGACCACCTCCATCAGGAATGGGATCTCGCCCCTCTCGAGATGGCCCGCGATCCGGGCGTCGGGAGTCGCGCCCAGGTTGTCGGCGTTCGAGATCATCGCGTACCGGAAGCCGTGATCGAGCAGGGCGTCGAGCGTTCCCGAGCTGCGCAGCGACCCGTACACGTCGCCGTGACCCGGCGGGGCCCATTCGAGTCCCGGGTCCGCCGGCCAGCTCGCGGGCTCGTGCGACTCGGCATCGATCTTCGGCTCCATGCTCTGGAGGAAGTGCGTGGGCAGGCCGGTGTCCAGATCGGGACGTGACTCGAGCGCCGGCATCGTGTCCCGCTGAGTGGCCTGGCTGTTCATCAGCACGAGTGGCAGCCTGACGCCGTACCGCTGCCTGAGCGCGAGCGTGTTGCCGATGATGATGTCGAGGAACGACCTGCCGTCGCGCGCCTCGACGAGTGACTTCGGACTGCGTAGACCCATGGTCGTCGCGAGACCGCCGTTGAGCTTGACCACCGCGACGCGGTCGAGCGCGTCAGCATCGGCCTCGGGTAGCTGCTCGAGCGTGTCGACGTCGCCGGCGGGTTCGAGCTCGGCGCTCGGGAGCATCGCGGACTCGCCGCTTTCCAGCCGCCGGTAGGCACTGGCGAACGCGCGGATCGCCTCCTCGGGCTGACCCGCTTCGCGCATCTTGGCCTCGGCGGCCTCGAGACCCTCCTCAGCCATGCGGCCGCACGCTAGCGAAGATTACGGTTGTCCGTAGTACGCCTGCGAACCGTGTTTGCGCTCGTGGTGCTTGTCGCGCAGCGCGGCCTGGAGCGGCGGCGTGTTCGGCGCGAGCAGCGTCGTCAGCAGCGCCATCCGCGCCACCTCCTCGAGCGTGACCGCGACCTCGACCGCCTTCGCGGGCGTCGAGGACCAGCAGAACGGCGCGTGCCCGCGGACGAGCGCGCACGGCAGCTCGAGCGGTCCGCGCTCGGAGATCACCTCGACCAGCGTCGTCCCGGTCGCGCCCTCATAGTCAGACTCGATCTCCCCCTCGGTCAGGGCGCGAGTCACGGGGATCGGGTACGCGCACAGATCGGCGTGGGTCGTGCCGAGCACCGGAATCTCGCACTGCGCCTGAGCCCAGGCCACCCCCCAGGTCGAGTGGGTGTGGACCACTCCCCCGATCTCGTCGAACGCGCGGTACAGGGCCAGGTGGGTCGGCGTGTCGGTCGACGGCCGGCGCTCGCCGTCGACGACGACGCCGTCAAGGTCGACCACAACCATGTCGTCCGCGGTCATCTCGCCGTAGCCGACGCCGCTCGGCTTGATCACCACGAGGCCCTCGTCGCGGTCGATCGCGCTCGCGTTTCCCCAGGTCAGCGGCGCGAGGCCATGCGCGGCGAGCGCGCGATTGGCCTCGAGTACCTCTTCGGCCAAGCCCTCCCGCACGGGTATCAGATCTCCACGTGCTCGAGGTCGAGCAGCTCCGCGAACCGGCGCCAGCGATCCCGGTGATCCCCGAGGTTGGTCACGAAATGGTGCGTCCCGCCGAGTGACAGCCACCTGTTCATGAACTCCTCCATACCCGTATCCGGGCGGAAATGAAAGTAATGCATCTCGACTTTGGGCAGCTCGGGTGTGTCGAGCACCTCGCCCTGGGCGACCACGAGGCGGTAGTACTCACCCTCGATCGGGACGAGCGCCGCGGTCGTCGCGGCGACCGGCTCGGCCGAGAACACCGGGGTCGGCGGGTTGTCGAGACGGCCGATGCCGAGGGGGCGATCGATCAGTTTGATCGGGCGGTCCTTGCGGGCGATCTTCCAGTTGCCCTCGCCCATGTGGCTGATCAGCACCGAATCGAGCTCCCAGTCCATGGCGTACATCTCGCTGAAGTGGGCGTCGCCGATCATCGTCTGCGCGGCGCACATCAGCGTCGTGGTGTTGGTGTCGCCCTCGGCCGCGAACCCGTAGCCGTCGGCCATCAGGTCGGACGCGGCCAGCAGCGGCAGCTGCTTGAACCGGCCGTCGCCCCCGATCGAGTCGAAGTGGAACGAGAAGCCGGCGTATCCCTTGTCGCCGAGGAGTTGGCCGAGCGCGACCTCGAACCGGGCGGCGTAGGCATGGCGCTCGCGCGGGAGATCGCTCGACACGTCGAACAACTCGGCGTGGCGGGCGATCACCGCGTCGACCTCGGCTTGTGAGACGGATTCGATTCGCTGCACGAGCGGGCCGAGGTCCTCGCTGACGATCATCGGTCCGAGCTTGCGCAACAACGACGGAGCGTCGTAGAGGATGTCGCCCATCCCGTTCATCGGGTAGCCGAGCAGTCCGATCCGCGTTCGGCGGAGCGCCGTCACGGTCTGCGCCGCCCGCGCCCAGTCCTCGAACGCCCGCTTGAAACCGTCCGTACGCCAGTCGGCGGTGATCACCGAGAACGGCAGCTCGGCGCGGACGAGCGCGTTGGCTTGGTCCTGGGCGCCGTGGATGCCCTGGTTATAGGTCAGGTCGGCCATGTCCCAGCTCGGCGTAATCGAGCGCTCGGGCTGGATGTTCGCGAGCAGCAGCGGCACGGGCGTGTCCATGAGCGCTCGCACCGTGCGCATCGCCGGCCCGTAGGTCAGCATCACGATCGCGATCCCGTCGACATCGCGGTTGACCAGCTCCCGTGTGATCGCCTCTACGTCCTCGCGGTTGCGCGCCGGCCGCGTGAACTGCACGTCGGCGACGCCGGCAAGTCGCTTGGCCACCGCGGCCGCGTACTCGCCCTGGCGCTCGGTGATCCCCGGGATCATGTCGTCGTAGAGCTCCTGCATGATCCCGAGCAGGCCAATTCGCGGTTGCCGGGTCACTCCTCTCCCCCTTCCGTGCGGATTCGCTTCAGGTCGTGGAGGAGCCGTACCTCGGAGCGACCGAGCATCTCGTACAGCGTCCGGTAGATCTCGTACACGCGGTCGTAGATCCGCTTGGCGTCGAGATCCGGCCTGTAGGTGTGGACGCTCCGCGGACGGGTTGCCTCAATCGCGGCGGTGATGTCCTCGAAATGACCGGCGGCCACGGCGCCGAACAGCGCCGCGCCGCGCGCGGGTATCTCCTTGGCTTCCGGCACGTGCACCTCGCGTCCGCTGGTGTCGGCGAGCAACTGCATCATCAGCGGACTGCGCTCGGCGATCCCGCCGCAGGCGACGATCTCCGACAGCACGAGCCCGTGCGCCTCGAAGTTGTCCATGATGCGGCGGCTCCCGAACGCGATCGACTCGAGCAGCGCGCGGTAGATCTCCTCCCGCGTGGTGTGTAGCCCGAGTCCGAAGATCGCGCCGGTCAGGTCGGCGTCGGCCAGGATCGTGCGGTTGCCGTTCCACCAATCGAGCGCGACCAACCCCGTCTCGCCGGGTCCGATCCGCTCGGCCGCCTCCTCGAGTTGCGCGTAGGCGCCTGGATCCTGGGCGATGCGATCGACGAACCAGGCCAGCATGTCGCCGACCGCCGCCTGTCCGGCCTCGTACCCGTACATCCCGGGCAGGATTCCGTCCTTGACCACGCCGGTGATGCCGGGCAGCCGGGTCTCGTCAGGGTGGACGATCATGTCGCAGATCGAGGTGCCGATCACGACCACGTACCTCCCGGGGGACTCGACGCCGACCCCGGGGACCGACACCCACGCGTCGACGTTCCCGACGGCGACCGCCACCGATTCCGGCAGCCCGGTCTTGTCCGCGACCTCCTTGCGGAGAGTGCCCGCCTTGGTTCCGAGCGGCACGAACGTGTCGCCGAGCTTCTCGCCGGGCTTGTCGAACCCGGGGTAGGCGGCCTCGAAGTACTCGGTCGCTGGCAGCCCCTCGGTCGGCGACCACATCGCCTTGAACCCGGCCGTCGCGGTCTGGCGGCACTCGACGCCGGTGAGCCACCACACGATCCAGTCGGTGGCTTCGATGAAAGCGTCGCACTCGTCGTAGATCTCGCGGTCCTCGAGCCACACCTCGATCAGCTTGGGGAAGTACCACTCCGAGGAGATGCGCCCGCCGTAGCGCTCGAGGAACGACTCGTTCCGCTCGAGCGCGACCAGGTTCAGCCGGTCGGCGATCGGCTGGGCGGCGTGGTGCTTCCACAGCTTCGGCCAGGAGTGCCGGCGCTGTCGCCACTCCTCGAGCGTGCACAGCGGCACGCCGTCGCTCGTGACCGGCAGCACGGTGCACGAGGTGAAGTCGACGCCCAGTCCGACCACTTGCTCGGGATCGACATCCGCCTGTTGGAGGACCTCGGGGACCGCCTCCTCGACCACCTTGACCCAGTCGTCGGGGTCCTGGAGCGCCCAATCGGGCGGCAGGCGGTCGCCGGTCGACGGCAAGGTCGAGTCGATGACCGCGCTCGGGTAACGCACGACGCTCGTGGCGAGCTCCTGCCCGCTGTCGAGGTCGAGCAGCAGCGCACGACCGGACTCCGTTCCGAAGTCGACACCGACCGCGTACGCCGCGCTCACGCCGGGGTTCCGCCGGCCTGCCCGGCGCCCGCCGAGGCGCCGTTGCCGCTCTGCGCGGCCAGCCTGGCGCGTCGGTACTCCTCCACGACGATGTCGTTGAGCTCGTCGACGCTCGTCTCGGTGGTCGGCTTGTCCAGTGAGATGACGCCGTCCTGGATCAGGCTGACTCGATCGCAGGCCTGGAACACGTGCACATAGTTGTGCAGGATCATGATGATCGAGACGCGGCCTTCCCTTTTGAGCCGCGCGATCAGGTCCAGGATCAGCGCTCCTTCCTTGGCGCCCATCGCGGCCAACGGCTCGTCGAGGAGGATCACGTCGGCGTCGCCGGAGATCGTGCGCGCGACCGCGATCGCCTGGCGCTGGCCGCCCGAAAGCCGCGCCACGGGCACGTCGAGCCGCGGGATGTCGATCCCGGTCTCTTCGAGCGCCGCGCGCGCCCGCTTGCGCATCTCGCGGTTGGACAGAAACGGGATCGGCTTCTTGACCAGCTCGCGCCGGAGGAACAGGTTGTTGTACACGGTCAGCTGATCGACCAGCGCGAGGTCCTGGTAGACGGTGTCGATCCCGTGGGCGCGCGCGTCGAGCACGCTCTTGGGCGCGTAGGGCTCCCCCTTGAGCCACATCGTCCCCGCGTCCTGCTTCTGGAAGCCGCTGAGGATCTTGATCAGCGTCGACTTGCCGGCGCCGTTGTCGCCGAGCAACCCCAGCACCTCGCCCTTGCGCAGGTGGAGGTTGATGTCACGCAGCGCGCTGATCGGCCCGAAGCTCTTCTTGACGTGCTCGACCCGCAGAACGTCGTCCTCGGCCGTCTGCGGGCCGACGATCCGCTCCTGAGGGATGCTCGCGTCAGCCACGGCCCGATCCCGTCCGCACCCGGGAGACGTAGGTGTTGAACGCCATCGCGATCAGGATCGCGAGGCCGAGATAGAAGTAGAAGTAGTTCGCGCTGACTCCCTTGAGGTTCAGGCCGTCCTGGAGCACCCCGAGGAAGATCGCCCCGATGAACGCTCCGATCACGGTGCCCGATCCGCCCTGGAGCAGCGTGCCCCCGATCACCGCGGCCGAGATCGCCTGGAACAGGATCACGTTGGCGCCGGAGGGATCTGGTGTCGTCGTCGCCGCACGGGTGGCCTCGAGGATGCCGACGAATCCGGCGAGGAGCGCGCACAGGACGAAGTTGCGGGTCAGCACGACCTTGGTGCGGACGCCCGCCTCTGCCGCGCCCACGCGGTTGCCCCCGACCGCGACCGTGTAGATCCCCCACCGCGTGAACGACAGCACGAGTTGGAGGACGATCACGATCCCGACCGCCCAGAACAGCTCAGAGTAGGTGCCGCCTCCGAAGACCTGCGCGAACGTTCCCACCTTGACCACCGACGTCCCCGGCGTGGTGACCTGCGTGGCGTGGGAGATGATCAGCGTCAGGCCGGAAAGGGTGAACAACGTGCCCAGCGTCGTCACGAACGACGAGATCCCGACGACGGAGACCACGAGGCCGTTGAACAGGCCGACGAGCATTGCCGCGATCAGCGCGCCGATCATCGCCGGGACGAGCGGAAGTCCCACGTCTGCAACCAGCTTGTAGAAGATGAACGGCGTGAACAGGTAGACGGCGCCGACCGAAAGGTCGATCTCGGCGTTGATCATCACGAACACCTCGCCCGCCGCCATGATCGCGAACGGGGCGAAGTACGGGAGCAGCGACTTGAGGCCGGAACCTGTCAGGAAATGAGGAACGCTGGCCGCAAAGTAGATGAACGCGACCAGCGTGATCACGATGATGCTGCCCTCGCGCAGCGTCAGGAATCGCTGCCCCCAGCTCAGCGCCCCGCCCCGGCGGGCCCAGCCTTTGGCCGGGCCCTGGGGGGGAGCTTCCGCCGGAGGGGTGCTGCCCGATGCGACAGCCATCGCGGACTACGACTTCGACACTCCGGGCGCCGTGCCGGTGCCCTCGTACCGGCTCTTCGTGTTGTTGTACGGGCCGACGGTCGTCTTGTCGAGGAACTTCAGGCCGGTGTTCACGTCGGCGACGCCGGTCAGGCCCTGAGACGCCTTGTACATGTACAGCTGGAGGATCGGGAGGAAGCCCTGGAGGTAGGGCTGCTGGTCGATCGTGAACTGCATCGCGCCCGAGGCCACGGTCTGCTGGGTGATCGGGGTGAGGTCATAGCCGCCGCCCTTGACCTTGCCGTTCAGGCCGTGCTTCTGGATCGTCTGGCCGATGCTCTGGGTGCTGCCCCCGTCGACGGCGAAGAATCCCTTGTAGCTGGGGTGTCCGGTGATATACGCGTCGATCGTCGACAGCTCCTGGGTGAGGGCCGCCCCGGTCGCGACGACGTGCGGCTTGATGCTCGAATGAGACTTGAGCGTCGCCTGCGCGCCGTCGATCCGCGGCTGGATGTTCGCAGTACCCGGCGTGGCGATGAACAGCGCAATATCGCCGGAAGGCACCAGTTGCACGATGTGCTGCCCCATCTCCTGTCCGGAGACGAACAGATCCTGGCCGATGTAGGACAGCCGCGCATTACCGACGGCGTCCGCGTTGAAGGCGACGACCGGGATGCCGGCCGACAGCGATTTCGACACGGGCTGGTTGAACGCGGTCGGGCTGATCAGACAGACACCGATCCCGTCGACGCCAGCGGTGACCGCGGTGTTCAACGCGGTCACCATCTCGCCGACAACGCTGTTCTGCGACCCGGTCCACTGGAAGGAGCACCCGAGCAGCTTGCACGCGTCGGCCGCGCCGTTCTGGGTCGGGGTGAAGAACGGGTTCGTGGTGACGTGGCAGATCAGCGTGAACTTGTAGGCCGCGCTCACGCCGAAGATGGACGCGGCCGCACTGCCACTGCTGGTAGTCGCCGCGCTGCTCGACTGGACGCCCGTGGTCGAGCTCGACTTCGAGCTCGAGCCGCACGCCTCGAGCGCTGCCGCAGCGATGCCGGCGGCGGCGCCCGTGAGCGCGGTCCGTCGCGTCAGCTGACGCCACTTCTTGACGGGGGTCTCATCCTGCTTGCGCTCGTCCCACTCGAGCCGCTCCACAGCGTCCCCCAACATATCGTCTTGTGACACCTGCACCGCTCCTCTCGTCCGCTCGGACACGACTTGAGTTACTGACGCTCGCAGACGCGGCTGTCGAAATCAACCGCTGTCACCGTCGCCCAATCACCATTCAGCCGCACGATCACCATCCGACAATGGACGTGCGCAAAGTCTTTTGCGGGGTTGCCCGGACACGTGTTCCGGGTTGCCCGAACATCTCGTAGGACACCCTCGTGGCCACGCCTTCGACACCCTCGTAGCCGCCTTCGCCCGCGACAGGGTCGCAACGAACGTCCGCCTGGCCCTCTAGCCCTCCTCTCGCGTTGATGCGGCGGCCATGTTAGCGATCACAAGCGGCGGGTGTCAATGGCTCCGGTGCGCAGCACGGGGCGCCGGGCCCGTGCTGCTGCGGATCACCAGCTCGGGCGGGACGAGCGTCCCCGAGCTCGGCGGCTCTCCGGTGTCGATGGTGTGCAGCAGGGCGCGCAGGCTGCGCGTGCCCATCTCGTTGAAGTCCTGCCGGATCGTGGTCAGCGGGGGCAGGAAGTACGGCGCCTCCGGGATGTCGTCGAAGCCGACCACGCTCAGCTCGCCCGGGACCGCGCGTCCCGCCTCGTTCGCGGCGCGCAGCAGTCCGAGCGCCATCTGGTCGTTGGCGACGAACACCGCGGTGACCGCGGGGTCGCGGCTGACGCGCCGGCCGTGGTCATATCCGGCACGCGGGCTCCAGTCTCCGACGAGCGGCTCCGGGACGTTCGCGCCGGCGTTCTTGAGCGTGGTCCGCCAGCCTTCCTGTCGCTTCCGGGACTCGATGAAGTTCGGCGGCCCGGAGATGTGCCACACGGTCTCGTGCCCGAGGTCGAGCAGGTGCTGCGTGGCGCTGACCGCACCGGCGACCTGGTCGACCGCGACCACGGCGACGCCGTCGTCCGGTCCGGCCTCGACCGCCACCAGCGGCACGTCGGCGTGCGTGTGCAGGAGCGCGTCGCCCGCCTCCTCGTGCGGCGCGATCACCAGGATCCCGTCCACGCCCTGGCGGCGCAGCCGCTCGACGGCGTCGGTCACCGACGAGCGGTTGAGCGCCTTCAGGCTGGCGACGATGATGAAATAGCCGGCCTCGTGGGCGGCCCGCTCGATCCCGAACAGGGTCGAGGCCGGGCCGTACAGGGTGGTGTCGAAGCTGACTACGCCGAGCGTCTTCGAGCGACCGGTGACGAGCGCGCGCGCCACCGAGTTCGGGCGGTAGCCGAGCTTGTCCATCGCCGCGACCACCCGGTCGCGCGTCTCCGGGCGCACGTGCGGGCTCCCGTTGATCACCCGCGACACCGTCTGGTGCGAGACGCCCGCGAGCCGCCCGACGTCGGACATCACCGGCGCGCGAGCCCGGCGCGTGGAGACCGTGATGTCCTCTCCTGTCTCCATCCCAGACTAATTCGTCGCCCGACGGTCCCCCCTAGAACTTCCTTACCGACGCGGGAATGTTAGCGCTAACGAGCTCGCCCGAATAAGATCGCCGCGCACGACTCGACCTCGGACTCGGAGGAGCGGTGAATGAAGACGAGCTTGGGCATCTGGGCGTTCGGACCAATGGTGACGCGATTCGTCCCCGGCGGCTATCAGCCGGAACACGCCTACGATCGGGAGCCGGTCGCCGACAAGGTGCATCGCGCGGTCGAGGGGCTCGGCGACCTGATCGACGGCTACGAATTCCACTATCCGGACGAGCTCTCGCCATCAAATTTGGACGAGGTCCGGGCGGCGCTCGGCTCCGACCACGACGTCTACTGCATCGCCGGCGGGCTGCACCTGCACCCGCAGTTCGGCCGCGGCGGGCTGGTGAACCCCGACCCGAAGCTGCGCGCGCAGGCCGTGTCCATCGTCCGCGACGCCGCCGCCTTTGCCGGCTCGCTCGGGGCGCATCTCATCATCTGGCCGGGCGGCGAGGGCTACAACTACCCGTTCCAGACGCCGTACGCGGACTCCTGGCGATGGCTGATTGAGGGCATGGCCGAGGCGGCGTCGGTGTGCCGTGATCACGGCGTCAAGCTTTTCCTCGAGCACAAGAATTCCGAGCCCGCGATGAAGATCCTGATGCGGAACATCGGCATGTGCCTGTTCGTGATTTCGAAGCTGCGCGAGCGCGGACTCGACAACGTCCAGGTCAACATGGACTGGCAGCACCTGATCATGAACGGCGAGCATCTTCCCGAGTACGCCGCGCTGTTGGCTTCCGAGGGGTTGCTCGGCCACCTGCACGCCAACTCAGGATGGGGCATCACCGACGACGACAACATGGTCGGCGCCACCGCGTTCATGGAGACGCTCGAGCTCGCCCTGGAGCTCCGGCGGTGCGGCTACGGGTCGTCCGGGGAACGCCTCGGGTTCGATCTGTATCCGTACACCGAGGACCAGGTCGCGGCGGTCCGGCGGTCGGTCCTTCAGTGGCAGTTCATCGACTCGGTGGCGGCGCGGATCGACGACGCCGCGCTGCTGGAGGCACAGGCTTCGAAAGACGCGGTGCGGGCATACGAGATCGTCTACGCGGCTCTCGGCGCGTGAGCCCGACCGGGCCGCCTGCGCCGGAGGATCGCGTGCAGCCGCCTCGCCTCGCGTTCCGGCCGCTCGTCGAGCCGCTCCTCGGTGATGCGGACGGTGACGAGCCCGCGCGCCAGCGTGTCCGCGTCGCGCTCCCGGTCGGTCTCGAACGCGGGCTTGCCTTTGTGGAACCGCCAGCTGTCGAGCTCGACGACGACGCCCTCGTCGACGAACAGCGCGTCGAGTATGTACCCGCCCATCGGCACGCCCATCACCGGCGCCGGCAACCCGTGCTTCGCGCAGAAGGCGGGGAAGTCGTCCTCCCAGCCCGAGCGCGTAGGCGTGCCCGCGAGGCCGATCAGCTTGGCGATGCGTTTCGTCCCCGGCGCGGTCGGGTGGCGCGCCAGCGTCTCGGCGAGTTGATCCTCTCCCGTCCACGGCGAATTGAGCGCACTGTTGACCTGGCGCTTCAGGGCCTTGTCCTTGAGGCGCGGATTCATGTCGATGAGCGTGCGAGCGGGCGTGGTGACGCGGACGCCGAGCTGGGTCGTGATGTCGCGCCGGTGGAGCGTGGTCGACCTGTGGACGCGGACGCCCTTGGTGCGCCGGTCGCCCACCACCGTGACCTCGAACGGCTGGTCCCACTGGCGCCAGAAGCCCCAGAGCGTCATCGCCGAGCTGTGGCTGAGCGCCGCGCCCGATCCGCACGCCAGCACGGCGGCGCCGGCAGACTGTTGCGGCGTGATCGGCAGGTGGCCGACCGCGTAAACCCCCCGGAACACGCGGTACAGCCGGCCGACTCGGATGCGGTAGGCGATCGCGTTGTCGTCGAGCCCGAGGCCGTACAACTGCTGCCGCGTGATGTTGCCGTTCTGCCTCGCGGCAACCTCCGCGATCGCTCGATCCGCGGCCCCATCCACCGCCGCTTGGGAAGAACCGGTGAAATAGTCATCGTTTCTTCCCGAGGGCCGCGGTTGCCCGGGGTCGGGTGGGTGGATCACGGGCGTCACGTATTACAAGAGCCTCCGGGGGGCGGCGATTCACCCCCCCGACCCCCCCGATGACGGTTTTGTTCGGCATCGACGTCGGGACCTCGGCGACGAAGGGCCTCGCGATCGACCCGGACGGGAAGGTCGTCGCGACAGAGGAGGCGCCGTATCCACTGTCCACGCCGCGCCCCGGGTGGTCAGAGCAGGACCCCGAGGACTGGTGGCGCGCCACCGAGACCGTGCTCGAACGCCTGACGAAGGCCGCCGGCGCGCCCGCCGGCATCGGGCTATCCGGCCAGATGCACGGACTGGTGGCGCTCGACTCGGGCGACCGCGTGCTCCGCCCCGCGATTCTCTGGAACGACCAGCGCACGCAGGCCGAGTGCGACGAGATCGAGTCCACGATCGGCCTCGACCGCCTCATCGCCCTGACCGGGAACCGCGCGCTCGCCGGCTTCACCGCCCCCAAGGTCCTCTGGCTTCGGAATCACGAGCCCGATGTCTACAAACGGATCAACCGGATCGCCCTGCCGAAGGACTACGTACGGCTCCGCCTCACCGGCGAGCACGCCACCGACGTCTCGGACGCGTCCGGGACGCTCCTCCTCGACGTGGCGAACAGAATCTGGAGTGACGAGGTCCTGACCGCCCTGCAGATCGATCCGGCGTGGCTCCCGACCGTCCACGAGAGTCCGGACCCCACCGGCCACGCCACCGACACAGGCATCCCGGTGGCGGCCGGCGCCGGCGATCAGGCCGGCGGCGCGGTCGGAGTGGGCGTGGACCGCAAAGGGCCGGTGTCGGTGGCGGTCGGGACCTCCGGCGTCGTGTTCGCGGCGCTCGAGAAATTCGCCGCGGACAAACAAGCGCGCGTCCATGCCTTCTGCCACGCGGTACCGCAGACCTGGCACGCGATGGGGGTGATGCTGTCGGCCGCGGGCTCGCTCGCGTGGCTGCGCAACGTCGCCGCCCCCGATACCGACTTCGACACGCTTCTGAGCGAAGCTGCCGCGTGGCCGGCGGGCACCGAAGACCTGATCTTCCTCCCCTACCTCGCCGGTGAGCGCACCCCGTATCCCGACCCCGACGCCCGTGGCGCGTTCGTTGGCCTGAGCGTCCGCCACGACCGCGGCGCCCTGACCCGCGCGGTGCTCGAAGGCGTCGCGTTCGGCCTGAAGGACTCGCTCGACCTCACCGAGGAGCTCGGTGGCGCGCCACAACTGGGCCGCATCTCCGGCGGCGGCGCGCGTAGCGACCTGTGGACGAAGATCATCGCGTCGACCCTCGAGCTTCCGCTCGAGCGCGTCGCCGTCGACGAGGGGGCGGCGTTCGGCGCGGCGATCCTCGCCGGCGTCGCCGCCGGAATCTGGCCCGACGTCCATGCCGCCGTCGAAGCGACCGTCAATCCCCGCGACCTGATCGAGCCCGACCCCGAGTGGGTCGACATCTACAGAGAGCAGCGGCACCGATACCAGGCGCTGTATCCCGCGCTGCGATCGCTGGCCTGAGCCCCGCCGCTGTTAGCGCTCACAAATTAAGATTCGTTCGCCCGAGCCGGGGGTAATCGCCCCACCGTCCAAGCAGTTCAAGCAGTCAGTCCGAGAGGGAGGTGGGGTCGATGGGCCTCAGAATCATGCGCGCGCTCACGAGCGTCGTGACAGCCGCCGTGTTCGCTGCGTCAGCCGGGGCCGCCGGCGCCCAGACCTCCTCCACCCCGAGTGACATCGGGCCGGCGTCGCTGAGCGAAGCTACGGCCGACCCGAACCTGGGCCTGGCCAACCAACCCGGACGCACCATCAACTTCGATGACGGCTGGCGGTTCAAGCTCGTAAACACTGCGGACACGAGCGACCCGAGCGGCGTCTACGGCAATTCCGCCGACCCCAAAGCCGCCGCGGCCAACTTCCCCGACTCGGACTGGGAGCGCGTGACGCTGCCCCACGACTGGAGCATCACCCAGCTTCCGAGCCCGACCCAGACCAACGCGACCGGCTTCTTCCCCGGCGGCCTGGGCTGGTACCGGAAGAGCTTCACGCTGCCGCCCTCGATGACGGGCAAGCGGATCTCGATCGACTTCGACGGCGTGTTCGACAACTCGTACGTCTACCTGAACGGGCATCTGCTCGGAAATCATCCGTACGGCTACACCGGCTACAGCTACGACATCACCGGCCTGGCCCACACCGATGGGCACACGCCCAACGTGCTCGCCGTGGTGGTCCAGAACCAGGAGCCGAGCAGCCGCTGGTACTCCGGTAGCGGAATCACGCGTCACGTCCACCTGACCGTCGTCGACCCGGTCCACATCGCGCGCTGGGGGACGTCCGTGACCACGCCAGATCTGGCCGGAACGATCAAGCAGGACTACGCCACCGTGCACGTCGCGACGCAGATCGCCAACGACGCCGGCGCGCCCCGCGGCGTCCGGGTCAAATACACGATCAAGGCGCCGGACGGCCGCACCGTCACTCGCGGCACCTCGACCCGGCAAACGGTTCCCGCCGCCGGCGCCACCGGCACGATCGATCTCAGGGTCGCCCATCCGCAACTGTGGTCGACCACCAGTCCGGCCCTCTACACCCTCCAGACCCGCGTAACGAGCGGACACGAAACGATCGACCAGGCAAGCACGACGTTCGGCATCCGCTGGCTCACGTTCGATCCCAACCAGGGCGTCTTCCTGAACGGCCAGCCGCTCAAGCTGCACGGCGTCGACCTGCACAACGACGAGGGTGCCCTCGGCTCGGTCGACAACTACGACGCCTTGTGGCGCCAGATGAGCGCCCTCAAGGCGATGGGCGTCAACGCCTTCCGCACGTCGCACAACCCGCCGTCGCCCGAGATGATCGACGTCTGCCAACGCCTCGGCATCGTGATGATGGTCGAGGCGTTCGACGCCTGGGATGTCGGGAAGCTCGCGCAGGATTACCACCTGTACTTCAACCAGTGGAGCGACCACGACATCGAGGAGATGGTCAACGAGGCCAAGAACTCGCCCGCTGTGATCATGTGGTCGATCGGCAACGAGATTCCCGACTGGACGTCGCCCCAGGCGCTGCCGATCGAACGACGCCTCATCGATGACATCAAGTCGATCGATACGACCCGTCCGATCGTCGCCGGCTCGGACCGCTACCGGAGCGTGCCGACGACCGGCTCGGTCGCGGACAAGATGCTCCAGAACCTCGACGGTCTCGGGGTCAACTACGACACCGCGCAGGCCATCGACGGCCTGCACGCCAAGTACCCGACCAAGTTCTTCTTCGCCTCGGAATCCTCTTCTGAGACCTCGACCCGCGGCTACTACCAGGACCCGACCCTGCTCAACACAGGGCAGAACTTCACCCCCGGCAAAGAAGAGCTCTCCTCATACGACAACAACCTCGACGACTGGACCCTCAGCGGCGATTACAGCCTGAAGTCCGACCGCGACCGTCAGTTCTTCGCCGGCCAGTTCGTGTGGTCGGGGTGGGATTACATCGGTGAACCGACCCCGTACTCGACGTTCCCGGTGAAGACGTCGTTCTTCGGCCTCGAGGACACCGCCGGCTTCCCCAAGGACCAGTACTACCTGTTCAAGTCTCAGTGGAACCCCGCGCCAATGGTGCACATCGTCCCCATGAACTGGACCGACTACAAGCCGGGTCAGACAGTTCAGGTCTGGACGTACGCCAACGAGCCGACCGTGGAGCTGTTCCTCAACGGCCGATCGCTCGGCGCCAAATCGTTCACAACCAAGACGACAACGTTCGGTCAGAGATACCTGGAGACGACCGAATGTCCGGGCGACGACAAGAACTACACCGGTGGCGCGTGCCCGGGAAGCTACGAAAGCCCGAATGGGAGCTCTGGCAAGCTACACCTGACCTGGAATGTGCCGTTCCAGCAGGGACGACTCGTGGCCGTGGCCAAGGACGCGAGCGGCCACACGGTCGCCACCGACGAGGTCGAGACGGCCGGACACCCGGACGCGATCGGCCTGACGTCCGACAAGACCTCGCTGCTGGCCGACGGCAAGTCGCTCGCCTACATCACGGTTCACGTGCTCGACGCCCACGGCGTCCAGGTCCCCGATGCTGACAACACCATGCATGTCTCGGTCAGCGGAGCCGGCTCGTTCGCCGGCGCGGACAACGGCAAAGAAGATAACGCCGAGGGCTACAAGTCCACGACCCACGATGCCTTCAACGGCCTGATGCTCGCGATCGTCCAGGCGTCCACGCACCCCGGCCCGATCCGCGTAAGCGTGACCTCGCCGGGTCTGCGAGGGGCCGAGATAACGCTCAACTCGAGCCGGCGCCCCGACGCGAGCGGCCCGGCCGCCCGCCAGCAACAGCTGCCGCGAAGCCCCGCCGCGCCCGCGCCGAGCAGCATGCCGCCGACCGCCGACGCGAGCTTCACCGGCGGCGTGTTCTCAGGCTTCGGCTCGGATTTCGGTGTGAGCACGACGCTACCGGCGAACATGCTGGACGGGAACGTCTCGACCTACTGGTCGAACCGTTACAGCAAGGTGGCGACGCAGACCCTTAACACGGTCACCGCCGCGCGGCCCGAGGACTGGGTCAGCGTCACGTGGGCACCGGCGAACCAGGTCTCCTCGCTCCAGGCCTCGTTCATCACCGATGCCAACGACGAGCTTCCGGCCGCCGTGACCGTCTACTACCGCAACGGCGACCAATGGGTGCCGGTCAGCGGCCAGCACGTGACGTTCGCGGGCGCGTCGAACCAGCCACCCACGATCACCTTCGACCCGGTCGCCACGACGGCGCTGAAACTCGACATGACCAGCGCGGCCCCGTACGACCCGATCACCGGCAACCTCGCGATCTCCGAGCTCTCGATTCCGGGTGTCAGATAAGCGGGCCGATCGCCTCGTCGACCGCCTCCACCACCGCGCCCGACCGGACGAGTTCCTCCACGGCGGAAAGCTCTGGCGACAGGAAGCGGTCCGGCCCCGGGCCGGCCGCCCGCGAGCGAACGCACGCCAGAGCCGCAGCCGTCCCAACAGCCGGCGACAGCGGCGCCCTGAGGTCGAGCCCCCGGGCCGCGCACGACAGCTCGACGGAAAGAATCCGCGCCAGATTTGCCACGGACAGGCGCAGCTTGCGCGCCGCCCCCCAGCCCATCGACACATGATCCTCCTGCATCGCGCTGGTCGGCAGCGAGTCGACGCTCGCCGGCGCCGCCATCCTCCGGTTCTCGGCCACGAGCGCCGCCTGTGTGTACCCGGCGAGCATCATCCCCGAGTCGACGCCCGGGTTCGCGGCCAGGAACGGCGGCAATCCGTGCGAGCGCGCCGCGTCCAAGAGCCGGTCGGTCCGCCGCTCGGCGATCGCGCCCACCTCGGCCGTCGCCACCGCGAGGTAGTCGCAGGCCATCCCGACCGGCGCGCCGTGGAAGTTTCCGCACGACTCCACCCGCCCGTCCGGCAGCACCATCGGGTTGTCGATCGCCGAACGCAGCTCGACCTCCGCCACAGAGGTGGCGAACGCGAGTGCATCCCGCGCTGCCCCGATCACCTGGGGCGCGCACCGCAGCGAGTAGGCGTCCTGCACCCGCGGATCGCCGTACCGGTGGCTGGCCACGATCTCCGACCCGGCCAACAGCGCCCGTAGGTTGCGAGCACTCGCTACCTGCCCGGGCTGCGGTCGTAGCGCGACAAGATCCTCGGCGAACGCCCGGTCGGTGCCGAGCAGCGCCTCGACCGACATCGCCGCCGCCACGTCCGCGCTCCGCAACAGCACGCCGAGATCAAACAGCGCGATGACGAGCATGCCGAGCATCCCGTCGGTGCCGTTGATCAGGGCAAGCCCCTCCTTCACGGTCAGCTCGAGCGGCTCGATCCCGGCAGCCTCGAGCGCCTTCGCAGAAGGCACCCGTCGGCCGGCGGTGTCGAACACCTCTCCCTCGCCGATCAACACGAGCGCACAGTGCGCCAAAGGAGCGAGGTCGCCGCTCGCCCCCAAAGACCCGTACTCGGGCACGACCGGCGTTATCCCCGCGCCCAACAGCGCCAGGATCCGCTCGGCAACGACAGGCCGCGCTCCCGAGTAACCCATCGCCAGCGTCCGGGCGCGCAGCAGCATCATCGCGCGCACGACCTCGCGCTCGATCGGCGGCCCCATGCCGGCCGCGTGCGAGCGCACTAGCGCCCGCTGGAGTTCGACGCGCGCATCCGCCGGGATCCGGACGAGCGCCAGCGACCCGAACCCGGTCGAGATCCCGTACGCCGGCTCGTCCGAGGCGGCCAGCGAGGCCACGACCGCGGCGCTGCGCTCCATCGCCGCGCGGGCGTCATCGCCGAGCGAAACCGCGACGTCGCCCCGGGACACCGCGACCACGTCGGCGGCGCTCACGCCGAAAGAACCGAGAAGCAGGCTCACGCCGACACCCTAGCCCCGTCCCCCGGTCGTACCTCGACCGCGCCCTCCAGCCGGCCGGCGTCCGGAGGCAGCAAGGCGATGACGTTGCCACCGAACCCGCCCCCCATGATCCGGGCGCCGAGCGCCCCCGCGCGCTTGCACCGCCGCACGGCCTCCTCCACCGCGGGCGTCGACACCTCGTAACAGTCGCGCAGTGAAGCGTGTGAGGCGTCGAGCAGGCGCCCGAGCTCGGCCATGTCGTCGCGCCCGAGCGCCTCCACTGCGGCATCGACGCGCGAGTTCTCGGTGATCACGTGGCGGGCTCGTCGAGACAGCGGCTCCGGCAACGACTCGGCCATCGCGAGCGTGGCGTCCCGAAGGCTCGAGATGCCCAGCTCCGAGCACGCGCGAGCACACTCGGTTCGCCGCTCGTTGTATCCGGAGCCCGCATGGACGTGCTTCTCGCCCGAGTCGACCGTGACCAGGCTGAAGTCGCCGAGCTCGAGCGACACGAGCCGAACGTCGAGCGAGCGGAAGTCGATTCGCAATGCGCAGTCGTTCTGGCCGCACAGCGACGCGATCTGATCGAGCAGACCCGTCTGCGCTCCCACCCAGTCGTTCTCGATCCGCGAGCACAGCTGGGCGAGCTCGATCCGGTCCGGCTCGGCCTCGCCGCTCACCGCGAGCAGAGCCAGCACCAACGCAACCTCGAGCGCGGCCGAAGAGGACAGGCCGGCGCCGCGGGGGACCGTACCGCTTATCTCGAGCTCCGCGCCGCGCAGCCTCGCCCCGGCCCGGCCGAGCTCGCCGGCGGCGCCCCGCACGAACGCACGCCACCCTCGGGCCCGTCCGGGGTGGTCGACCAGGAAGCTGTCCCGCTCGCCGCCCACGTCGACTGCGATCGCCTCGATTCGGCCGTCGGCGAGAGCGCTCGCCCGGACGGTCACCCCCTCGCTGATCGCGAACGGCAGCGCGAGCCCCTGGTTGTAGTCGGTGTGCTCGCCGATCAGGTTCGCACGACCTGGCGCGAAGGCGACGGCGTGGATGGGCAAGGTTCGAATAGTGTCCCGGCGGTGTCGGTGAACTGGGGCATCCTGTCAACTGCGCACATCAACCGTCTGTTCCTGGCGGGCGCGCGCGAATCCCCGGACGTTGAGATTCTCGCCGTCGCCAGCCGCGACCAAGCGCGCGCCAACGCTTACGCCAGCGACAACGGCATCGAGCGCGCGTACGGCAGCTACGAGGCCCTGCTCGCCGATCCCGAGGTCGAGGCGGTCTACATCTCCCTCCCGAACTCGCTTCACATCGAGTGGACGACCAAAGCGCTCGAGGCGGGAAAGCACGTCCTGTGCGAGAAGCCGCTCAGCCGACGGGCCAACGAGGTCGAAAACGCTTTCGACCTCGCCGACCGCAATGGCCGGCTGTTGATGGAGGCGTTCATGTATCGCCACAACCCCCAAACCCGCCGGCTAACCGAGCTCGTCGCGCAGCAAGCCGTCGGCCGCGTCCGCGTCATCCGCGCCGCGTTCGGGTTCGTGGCCCATGATCCCGAGAACGTCCGGCTCAGCGCCGTGCTCGACGGCGGCGCGCTGATGGACGTCGGCTGCTACTGCGTGAGCGGCACCCGCCTGATCGCCGGCGAGCCCGAGCGCGTGGCGGCCGAACAGGCCCTCGGTGGCCAAGGCGACGGCGTCGACGTCGCGTTCACCGGCGTCATGCGGTTCCAGAACGACATCGCGGCGCACTTCGACGCCGGCCTGGCGCTGGTCAGCGGGGACCTGCTCGAGGTCGTCGGCGATGAGGGCACGATCAGGCTGACCGACCCCTGGCACTGCCGCAACCCCGGGATCGACGTAATCCGGGGGGATGGCGGCGTCGAGCGGATCGAGGTCGAGACGAAGAACTCCTACCGGCTCGAGGCGGAGAACATGTCGGCGGCGATCCGCGGCGAGGCCAATCTGCTCCTCGGTCGCGACGACGCCGTCGGCCAGGCCCGAACGATCGAGGCCCTCTACCGAGCGGCCGACGATGGCCGCGTGGTGAGCCTATGCTGACGATATGGCTCCTCGCAGCTCCGCAGCACTCGGCGAGATCATCCGCCAGCAACGCGAGTTGGCCGAGATGTCCATGCGCCAGTTCGCCACGCTCGCTGGGATCTCGAATCCCTACCTTTCGCAGATCGAGCGAGGGCTCCGCGCCCCCTCCCAGCACGTCCTGGACGGGATCGCCAAGGCCCTCAGCATCTCGGCCGACGCCCTGTACGAGCAGGCCGGGATAACGCCTCCGGGCGTGGAGCCCGAGGACAATGCTGTGCTCGACGCGATCGCCGCCGACCACCGGCTGACCGCCCGCCAGCGTAAGGCGCTCGCCGAGATTTACGAGTCGTTCGTGGCGTCCTCCCCGGCCGGGAAGCGAACATGAGCACCGGAGCAAGCAACCGCAAAGCGGCGATCGTCACGGGAGCGGCCAGCGGAATCGGCCGCGCCATCGCCGAGCGTCTTACAGCCGACGGGATGGACGTTCTATCGGTCGACCTGAGGCCCGACCCGGACGGCCCGGGGATCCCGTTCGAAGCGGACCTGACGAACGCCGACGCGAACGAAGCCGCGGTCAACGAGGCGATTGAACGCTTCGGCCGCCTCGACGTGGTCGTGCCGAACGCCGGCATCCAGCACGTCTCCCCGATCGAAGAGTTCCCCGTCGAGAGGTGGAACACGATCGTCTCGCTGCTGCTCACGAGCCCGTTCCTGCTCGCCAGATACGCCTGGCCTGCGTTGAAAAGCTCAGGCGCCGGCCGCTTCATTGCGATCGCCTCCGTGCACGGCCTCGTCGCGTCGCCGTACAAGGCGGCCTACATCAGCGCCAAGCACGGGGTCGTCGGGCTTTGCAAGACGCTCGCGCTCGAGGGCGCTGAGGTCGGCATCACCGCCAACGCCGTGTGCCCCGGCTACGTCCGCACTCCGCTGGTCGAGAAGCAGATCGCCGATCAGGCCCGCGCCCACGGCCTGCCCGAGGACGAGGTCCTCGAGAAGGTGATCCTCCAGCCGCACGCGGTCAAGGAGCTGATCGAGCCCTCCGAGGTCGCGGGCGTGGTCGCGTTCCTGGCGAGCCCGGAAGGCAAGATGTTCACGGGCGCACCGATAACTCTGGACCAGGGCTGGACCGCGCGCTGAAGCGGGCGCTCAGCCCGTCCGCGCCACCGATTCGCGCAGCGGCCGCAGCGCCGCCTCCATCGTCACGAGCTGATCGAGCAGCGTCACGGCGGCCTGCTCCATCACCTCGTTCGCTCGGAGCACGCCCTCGTTCTCGTCGATGAACTGCTGGTAGAACGGAATGTTGACCTGCTCGATCAGCGGAAACAGCTTGACCGCGGTCACGACCTGTTGAAGCTGCTCTACCGACCGCGTACCGGCGGCCACCCCACCGTACGAGACGAATCCCACGGGCTTATAGCGCCACTCGTGGTGCAGGAAGTCGATCGCGTTCTTGAGCGACGCCGGGTAGCCGTGGTTGTACTCAGGCGTGACGAACACGAACGCGTCGGCGGCCGCGACCTTCTGGCTCCACTCGTGGGTGTGGCCCTTCGTGTACTGACGGAGCCGCGGGTGATTCGGCTCGTCGAGCAACGGGAGCTTGAACTCGACGAGATCGACCACCTCAACCTCGAACCCGCCGTGGTGGCCGGCTCGCGAAATGAACCACTGTGCCACCGGCCAGCCTCCGCGACCCGGACGCGTCGAGGCGATCACGATCATCAGCTCGGCCATCGCCCGGCAGACTACCCGGAACGACTCAGCGGAAGCCGACCAGCGAGACCTGGCCGTGGACCGTGGCGCCGCCGTCGGTGATCGTCACCGACGCCCCGAGCTGGTTGCCGTGGGCGTGAGCGAGCATCGACCGCCCGGCCGATGTGAGCGAGAAGATCAGGTAGCCGACGTCGCGGGCGCCGAGCAGTTCCGAGCCGGTGGAGGCGATGACGGTGTTACCGACCGACACGGTGGTCTTCGTGTGACACGGCGTCGCCGCGAGGCACTCGGCCAGCAGCCCGCCCACACCATTCGAGGAGACGAAGTCGGTCAGCCCGACCACGCGCAGCGTCTGCGACTGACTCGCGCTGTGCGCCGGCGCGGGCCCGTCCGTCGAGAACGGGACCAAGGTGATGAAGCGGCTCAGCGTCAGCGTCTTGGACGCGCTACCGCTCAGGTGCACGAGCAGCCGATGACCGCGAGCGTGGGCAAGCATCGACCGGCCGGCGCCGTTCAGCGTGAAGTAGATGATCCCGCCGCCGTTGGCGGGGATCTGCTCGGAGCCGGTCCGGGCCACCACCGTGCGCCCGACAGTCACCGTGACCGAGACGTGGCACGCCCGGCCGTTGTCGCATATGGCCGGAAGGCCGCCGGTGCCGCCCCCGCCCACGAACGCGGTCCTACCGGCGACCCCGATGTGGGGCTTGGCCGTGGCCATCGCCGAGGTCCCGAGCACATTGCCGCTCGAGTCGAGCGCCTGCACCTCGAAGTCGGCCACTCCGGTCGGCGCGGCGATCGCGGTCTCGAATCCGCTCCGATTGGCGGTCTGGAGCGGAACCATCGAGCTCGGGCTCGTTCCTGCCAGCACCCGCCACGACGACACGGCGGTGGCGCCATTCCAACTCGCCCACAGCTCGGTCGTCCCGTCGTTGTTCGGGGCGAGCGTCATCGGAGGCGGCCCCGCGGGCTGGCCACTCCAGCTCAGCTTGTACGCGCGATAGCTCGACGTGTTCGAGGTGAAACGGGCGTCGAACACCAGCTTCCCGGACGAGTCGAACTCGGAGAAGTACGGCTGCTGACCCCATCCGACGAACAGGTTCCCGTTGGGCAGCACCTGGGCGCCGCCCTCAAAGTTCGTGTCGAGCCCCGGATTGTGCTCGAACTGCTTGACCAGCGTGACCGTCTTGTTGGTCTCATTCACGGACAACTCGAGCGCTCGGGCCTGGTGCACCGTGGGCGGCCCGCCGCCGTCGTCGAACAGCGTGAACGTGCCGTTCGGCTGCACCAGCACGTTGTGCTGGAACGCGGTCTGGGTGCCGGGCCCCATCTTGAAGTTGTTCTGGTTGGAGCCGAGCGTCCAGATGACCGCGCCCGTCTGGTGGTCGACCTTGTAGACCGCCCAGGTATTCCGCATCGAGATGATCAGGTTGCCGTCGGTATCGAGGGAGACCGAGTTCAGGTGGTAGGGGTCGAACACGTATCCGGACGCGCCCTTCTTGAAGAACGACTCGGTGATCGGGATGTGGTCGAGCGCGTGCCACTCGAACAGGACAAGCCCGGTCTTGAGGTCGATCTCCTGCACTACAGAGTCCATCAGCGGCCGCCCCATCCCGGGGTAGTGCACCGGCGAGACGCCCACGATGTAGGCGTCGCCCTGGGGCGTGACGAGGAACTCGTGCAGGTCCACCCCCTGCAACCCATTGCCGGCCTGGACGGTGGCGATCTGCTGATACTGGCTGTTGAGGATCACGCCCTCGCCGCGGCCGCTTCCGTTGTTGGTGTAGCCCTGCCACCAGGTCAGCACCGGCTGCCCGTTCAGCTGCTGCACGCGGAAGTCGGTGGCGAGCTCGTTGGCCGGCAGCGGCTGGAACCAGATCATGCGGCCCGTGGAATCGAGGATCATCGGGCCGTTCTGCACCGGGCCGTACTGCGGCGTCACGAAGATGTCGCCGGCGTACTGAGAGGACGATTGCCGGTTTACCGTGACCGACGCCGGCTGCAGGTCAGGGCGCGTATGGAAATGCTGCACGCCGTTGGACCCGGCCGGAACCATCGGGAGCATCATCGGGTTGATCGTTCCGAACGGCGTGGCGATCCCGAAGTGGAAGGAACCATTCGTGCCGCCCAAGACGTTCAGTCCGGTGGTCACGGTCACGGTCTCGCCGGCGGTGAACGGCGTGCTCGGGATAAAGCTCCCGCCCTGCCCGTCGGAATCGGCCTCGATCGTGCCGCTGTGCGCCCCGCTGCTCGACCCGACAACGGTGAGGTGCCCGATCTGGCTCGCGGGGATGCCGCGGAACGTGATCTGGGTCTGGGGCAGCGCACTCGTGGTGTTCGGGCTTGGGAACACGGCGACGTCGGGCTGCGCGAGCGCAACCCCTGGCGCCGCGAGCAGCGCGCAGCACGCCGCCAATGCGACTGCCAATCCCCTGGCGACCCCAGACCACCGCCGGGACCTCATCTGTCTCGAAACCTCCTGCAACCAACCATGGAAACCCGCGACGGGCGCGAACGTTGCGCAGCGCAGGCTAGCTTGCCGTCCGTACGGATACGGTCAGCCGGACACCGCGCGCCAGGCCCACGTATCGTTCCGGCGCGATGCGCTTCGCCTCGGTCCTGCACGACGGCACGCCCATGGCCGTCCTCCTCGACGGCGACCAGGCCGTACCGCTGCGCGGCGTCTCCGAGCTCGGCCGGGACACGCCCCTCTTCATCCTGCGAGACCCGCCGCTCGAGCCCGACTCGGCGTTTCCGAGCGCGGACCTCGCACGTCGCCCGGTCGTCCCGAGACCCGGAAAGGTGATCTGCGTCGGTCTCAACTACGCGGCCCATATCGAGGAGACCAAGCGGGAACACTCCGACTACCCGGTCCTGTTCACGAAGTTCGCGACCACGATTACCGGCTCGAACGATCCGATCCCGCTCCCGCCCGAGAGCGAGGCGACCGACTACGAGGGCGAGCTCGTCGTCGTGATCGGTGACCGCGGCCGGCGGATTGCACGCGACCGCGCGCTCGAGTTCGTCGCCGGCTACACCGTCGCCAACGACGTCACGATGCGCGACTACCAGTACAAGACCCACCAATGGCTCCAGGGCAAGGCCTGGGACGCGTCCACCCCCGTCGGCCCGGACCTGGTCACGCTCGACGAGGCCCCCGAGCCGCTGACCCTCCGAACGTTCGTCAACGGCGAGAAGGTCCAAGAGGCCACGACCGAGCTGCTGATCTTCGACGTGGCCACGCTGATCAGCACGATCTCGCAGTTCGCCACGCTCGAGCCCGGCGACCTGATCCTCACCGGGACCCCCGGCGGCGTCGGCTACCGCCGCGATCCGCAGCTGCTGTTGAAGGACGGCGACGTCGTCGCGGTCGAGGTCGACGGCGTCGGCCGCATCGAGAACACCTGCGTGGCTGAAATCCCCTAGCGGGCGAGCGCGGCCTGGACCGCGGTGGCGAACCCGTCCACGTCGTCCTCGGTGGTGTCCCACGAGCACATCCACCGCACCTCGTTCGCCTGCTCGTCCCACACGTAGAACGGAAAGTCCCGCCGGAGGTCTCCGATCACGGCCGCGGGCAGTTTTACGAACACCGCGTTGGTCTGCACCGGCCGCGTGATCGTCAACCCGGGAGCGTCCGCGACCGCGGCGGCGAGCCGGGCGGCCATCGCGTTGGCGTGCCCGGCGCAGCGCAGCCACAGCTCATCGGTCAGCAGCGCATCGAACTGGGCGGCGAGGAACCGCATCTTCGAGGCCAGCTGCAGCGACTGCTTGCGGATGTAGCCGAACTCGTTGGCCGCGTCCGAGCCCCGCAACACCACCGCCTCGGCCCCGAGTAGGCCGTTCTTGGTCCCGCCGAACGAGATGAGATCCGCCCCGGCGGCGACCTCCGCGAGCGATACTCCGAGCGCGGCCGCCGCGTTGCTGAGGCGCGCCCCGTCGATGTGTAGTAGGAGCCCGCGCTCGTGCGCCACCGCGGCGAGCTCGCGAAGCTCCTCTTGCGCGTACAGAGTCCCTAGCTCGGTGCACTGCGAGATCGACACGACGCGTGCCTGGACCGCGTGCTCGTCCCCCACCCGCCCCACTCGACGCATCACCGCCTCGGGCGTGAGCTTGCCGTCGATTCCGGGCACGGTCAGCAGCTTCACGCCGGCGATGGCCTCCGGCGCGCCGCATTCGTCCACGTTCAGATGCGCAGTGTCGGCGCAGATGACGGCGTCGAACGGCCGGCACACGGCGCGGAGGCACGCGACGTTCGCGCCTGTGCCGTTGAACACGAAGAACGCCTGCGCCTCCTCGCCGAAGCGCTCGGCTACGCGCCGCGCCACATCCCAGCTGTAGCCGTCGTGCCCGTAACCGAACGCGTGGCCGACGTTGACCCCCGCGATCGCCTCGAGGACGTCGGGATGGATCGTGGCCGAGTTGTCCGAGGCGAACCCGCGCGCTGAGCTCACGCCGCGAGCTTAGCCTTCAGCGACGAGTAGAAGATCGACAGCGGGAACTCGTCGTCGCGGACCAGGTCCACGTAGGGCCTCGGATCCTCGACATCATCGAACTCCCGCACGGCCGCCACCCACTTCGAGCCCGACGCCGGCGGCACGCTCGCAGCAACGAGATCGTGTGCCGCCGCCCAGTGCTGGAGCTTCGTGCGATCGATCCCTTGCCGGTAGAGCTCCTCGACCTCGTGGCGCAACGACGCCACCCCGTCGGCCACGCGTTCCCACTCGACCGTGAGCTGGTTGTCGGTCCAGTGCAGGTACCCGTGCCGGTGCAGGTAGGCGAACAGCAGCTGCCCGCCGAGCCCGTCGTAGTTGCGGATCCGCTCGCCGGTGATCGGGAACCGCAGCAAGCGGTCGAGCAGGATCGAGTACTGGACGTAGCGCGCGAACGACACGCCCTCGGCCTCGAGCGCCACCGCCTGGCCGAACGCGGTCAGGTCGCACCGGAGCTCCTCGAGCGAGTACATCCAGTACGGCGCGCGCTGGCGGATCATGAACGGATCGAACGGCAGATCGCCGTGGCTGTGGACGCGGTCGTGGATCAGGTCCCACAGGATGTAGGCCTGCTGCGACATGCCGGGGTTGGCCAGCATGCACGCCGCGTCGGGCGGGAGGTTCAGCCGGAGAAGATCGGCTGCGGCGCCGGCCAGGCGCCTTAGCCGAGCGGCCTCACGGTCGCAGAAGATCGCCCCGAAGTTCGAGACCGGGCGACCGGCGACCGAGACCATCTCTGGGAACAGCACCGCGCACTCGCTGTCGTACCCGCCCGTCGCGTCGACGAGCTCGACCGGTACGAACTTGGGGTTATCGAAGCGGCTCCGCTCGAGCTCGGCGATCCAGTCCGGCCAGGGCACCCGCACGATCAGCGCCTCGAAGCAAGTGTCGCGCGAGCCGTTCTGCTTGTACATCGGGAACACCACGAGGTGCTCGATCCCGTCTGTGCGCATCAGCTCGGGACGAAACGCGTCGAGCGCGCGCGAGAAATCGGGCTGTCCACCGCCGCGGAAGTCCCATGCCCGCAGGTCCTCGACCACGGCGTCCAGATAGTCCGCGTCGTACGGGAACCGTGGCTTCAGCTCCTCGATCGCCTCGACCATCCGGTCGACGTGCGCGCGAGCGGCGTCCGGGTCGGCCTCGGCGAGCAGCGACCCGTCCGGCGCCTGGAGCGCGGCCAGGGCGTTGGTCTCGTCCTGCAACGCACGCCAAGCAGGTAGGCGCTCGGCCCCCGGCTGGCGCTCGGCAACCGGCCAGATTCCGCCCTCCGGCCGCGCGGCCCAGTAACAGATGTTCAGCCACAGCGTGCGGTGATCGAGCTCGTCGATGCAGTCGTCGCCGAACAGGTCGGAGTCGGCGAGCACGACGACCCGCCCCTGTTCATGGTTCGCGGCGACGATCAGCGGCGCGCCCGGGGCCGACGCGGACTCGTGAGTACGCGCCAGAACCGCCGCCCCGTTGCTCGATGAAATCGTCGTCGCCCGATACAGGCACGCCCCGTTCACCCGCGCCAGCAGGTCGCCGGCGCGGCCGCGTGCGCCGCACTGGAGGTCGGCCAGCACCCAGCTCGGCGCGTTCCGGTAGTGCTCGTAGTCCTGGACGGTGTCGTTCTCGAGGTGGAGTCCGAAGCGGGCGAGCAGCTCGTTGAGGTTGTTGCCGTATTTGTCCTGCTCGGTCTCGCCAAGCACGATCAGACCGCCGCCACGAGCCACGAACGCCTCGACGGCGTCGATCTCGTCCGGCCTCAGCCGCGGCGCGCCGGTACCGGTCGTCCGCTCCCAGGTCGGATCCGACGGATGCGCGATCACGAGCACGCCGGCGCCTCCCAGCGTCTCCTCGCTCAGCGGCGCCTCGGCATTGACCTCGACGACGAAGTCGCGCGCGGCCAGAGCGGCGGCGGCGCGGGTGTACGAGGCGTCGCCCGGGTGCGCGGGCAGCATCTTGCGCGCGAGCTCGGGACGGACCGTCCACGCCTCGCTGTGGGCCTCATCAAAAACGACGCGGGCAAGCATTCCGGACTCGGTCATCCAGGGAGCGTAGCGGCGCGTCCGGCGGTTGTCGACGCCGAAATCGATGTAATCTCTGCAAGAAATCGCGCTATGGACACACAAGATCGTCAGATTCTTGCGCTGCTCGTCGAGGACGGCCGACGCACCTACGACGACATCGCTCGCCGAGTTGCGCTGTCGGCGCCGGCGGTCAAGCGCCGCGTCGACCGCCTCCTTGCCCGGGGCGCGCTCCAGGGATTCACGGCGGTCGTCGACCACAACGCGCTCGGCGACCACACCGAGGCGCTGATCGAGTTGTTCTACGCCCCGGGCACGCTGCTCGACGCCGTCACCGACACCCTGCGCCGGCACCCCGAGGTCGTCGAGGCCTGGAGTGTGACCGGCGAGGCCGACGCGATCGCGCGCGTGCGCACGCAGAACAACGCCGACCTCGAGCGCCTGATCATGGACCTCCAGCGCGACGGCCACGTCGTGCGGACGCGGTCGCAGGTGGTCATGTCGCGGTTGGTGTCTCGCTCGGGGTCTTAGGGGTCTCGCTAAAAGCCCGCGCCCCCTTCCGCCGTTAACCTTGACAGGGTCATGTCAAGGTTTGGTACAGTCCCGTCGATGCGCGATTTCATGGCGGCCACACGCGACCGCGTCATCGTCTACGACGGCGGGATGGGCGCGACGCTCGAGCAGTTCGACCTGAGCCTCGAGAACGACTACAAGCTTCCCGGGCGGTGCCACGAGGTGCTCGTCCTCAACCGGCCCGACGTTATCGAGGGCGTTCACACCGCGATGCTCGACGCCGGCGCCGAGGTGCTCGAGACCGACACCTTCCAGGCGTCGCGGCTGAAGCTGTCCGAGTGGGGGCTCGAGACCCACACGTTCGAGATCAACCAGAAGGCGGCCGAGATAGCGCGCAAGGCCGCGGGCGAGAAGCGGTTCGTCGCGGGCTCGATCGGGCCGACCGGCTTTTTGCCCGCGAGCGACGACCCGACGCTCGGGCAGATCCAGTTCCCGGAGCTGGTGACCGTGTTCGAGGAACAGGCGCACGCGCTGATCAAGGGTGGCGTGGACCTGATCATCATCGAGACCGCGCAGGACATCCTCGAGGTCAAGGCGGCGATCTTCGGTGCCCGCGAGGCATTCAAGCGGACCGGCCGGACCGTCCCGATCCAGTGCAGCGTGTCGCTCCTTCCCCAGGGCGGGAAGATGCTCCTCGGGACCGACATCAGCGCGGTGCTGGCCACGCTCGAGGCACTCGACGTCGACGTGATCGGCCTGAACTGCTCGACCGGTCCCGAGGACATGCGCGACGCGATCCGCTTCCTCGGCGAGAACTGCCCGGTCCCCGTCCACTGCATCCCGAACGCCGGCCTCCCGCTCCAGGGCCCGAACGGCGAGACGATCTTCCCCGAGGAGCCCGAGCCGCTCGCGAACGTGCTCGGGGAGTTCATCGAGCGCTACGGCGTCACGGTCGTGGGCGGCTGCTGCGGCACGACGCCGACGCATATCGAGGCGATCGCCGAGCGCGCGCGGGCGCACACGCCGGGCGAGCGCCCGACGCGGCGGCCACCGCTGGTGTCGAGCATGATCGCGGCGACGCCGATCGTCCAGGACCCCCGTCCCACGCTGATCGGCGAGCGGGTCAACTCCCAGGGGTCGCGCAAGGCCAAGGAGATGCTGCTGGCCGACGACTACGACGGGCTGCTGACGGTCGCCGAGGACCAGGTCGCCGGCGGCGCCCACGTCCTCGACGTGTGCGTGGCGCTGACCGAGCGCCAGGACGAGGCCGAGCAGATGCGCCAGGTCGTCAAGCGGATCTCGCTCACCCAGCCGGCGCCGATCCAGATCGACTCGACCGAGCCCGACGTGATCGAGACCGCGCTCCAGCAGATCCCGGGGCGCGCGATCGTCAACTCGATCAACCTCGAGGCCGGTCGCGCCAAGCTCGACAAGGTCGTGCCGCTGGCCAAGGCCCACGGCGCCGGCGTGATCGCGCTGACGATCGACGAGGTCGGGATGGCCAAGACCGCCGAGCGCAAGCTCGAGGTCGCCAAGCGGATCACCGAGCTGTGCTGCGAGGAGCACGGCCTCGACCCCGAGGTCCTGATCTTCGACTGCCTGACGTTCACGCTGACCACGGGCGATGAGGAGTGGCGCCCGAGCGCGGTCGCGACGATCGAGGGGATCCGCGCAATCAAGTCCGAGATCCCGGGCGTGAAGACATCGCTCGGTGTCTCGAATGTGTCGTTCGGCGTCTCCCTCCCTGCGCGGTCCGTGCTCAACAGCGTGTTCCTGCACCACTGCGTCGAGGCCGGGCTCGACCTGGCGATGGTCAACCCGAACCACATCACGCCGTACGGGGAGATCCCCGAGAACGAGCGCGAGCTCGCCGACGACCTGGTGTTCAACCGGCGCGAGGACGCGCTCGAGCGCTACATCGCCCACTTCGAGTCCAAGGGCCCGGCCGAGGCCGAGGACAAGGCCGACCCGACCGAGGGCATGGAGCCCGAGGAGGCGCTTCACTTCCACATTCTGCGCCGCAAGAAGGAAGGCGTCGAGGACTGGATCGACCGCAGCGTCGACAAGATCGGCGCGGTGCCGACACTGAACGACGTCCTCCTGCCGGCGATGAAGGAGGTCGGCGACAAGTTCGGGGCCGGCGAGCTGATCCTGCCGTTCGTGCTCCAGTCGGCCGAGGTCATGAAGCGTGCTGTCGCCCAGCTCGAGCAGTACCTCGACAAGATCGAGGGCTACACCAAGGGCACCGTCGTGCTCGCGACAGTGTTTGGCGATGTCCACGACATCGGCAAGTCGCTGGTCAACACGATCCTGACCAACAACGGCTACAGCGTCGTCGACCTCGGCAAGCAGGTCCCGATCCAGACGATTATCGACGCGGCGGTCGAGCACAAGGCCACGGCGATCGGGCTGAGCGCGCTGCTCGTCTCGACCTCCAAGCAGATGCCCGCCTGCGTGCAGGAGCTGCATTCGCAGGGACTCGAGTTCCCGCTGCTGATCGGCGGCGCCGCGATCAACCGCAACTTCGGTCTGCGGATTCTGTACCCGAACGGGACCGAGTCCGACGATGTCTACGAAGCCGGCGTGTTCTACTGCCGCGACGCGTTCGAGGGGCTGTCGAAGATGGACCAGCTCGTCGACGGCGAGGCCCGCGAGGCGCTGGTCGCGAAGACGCGCGACGCGGCACGGGAGCTGCGCGAGCGCCCGCAGGTAACCGATGACGATGCGCCCCCGGTCACCGACGCCTCGGTCCGCGCAGCAGTGCCGGTCGACAACCCGATCCCCGAGCCGCCGTACTGGGGCATCCGCGAGATCGAGGTGCCGATGGACGAGGTCTTCCACCACCTCGACACCCACGTGCTGTTCAAGCTCCACTGGGGTGGCCGCGGGGTGAAGGGCGAGGAATGGAAGCGGCTCGTGGGCGAGGACTTCAAGCCTCGCCTCGAGCGCATGTGGCGCGAGCAGACCTATCTGCACCCGCGGGCCCTCCTCGGCTATTTCCCGTGTAACTCCGATGGCAACGAGCTGATCGTGTGGGATCCCGACGCGCCCGGTGAGCGGGAACTGCAACGGCTGGTTTTCCCGCGCCAGCCGAGGCACGACCGGATCTGCCTGGCCGACTTCTACCGGCCGCTCGGCTCCGGGGAGGTCGACGTCGTTGCGCTGCAGGCGGTCACGGCGGGCGACGAAGTGACCGAGCTGATGGCGCGGCTCGAGGCCGACGGAGAGTTCGCCGAGCAGCTGTTCGTCCACGGGCTCGGCGTGCAGACCGCCGAAGGAATGGCGGAGTGGCTGCATTCGCGCGTCAGGTCGGATCTGGGCATCGAGCCGACGCAGGGGCGGCGCTTCTCGTGGGGCTATCCGGCATGCCCCGAGCAGTCAGAGCACGAGAAGGTATTCGCGCTGCTCGACGCGCCCTCGATCGGTCTCCGCCTGTCGGGCGGCTATGCGGTCGAGCCCGAACAGTCGACGCTCGCGATCGTCGCCCACCATCCGCAGGGCGTGTACTTCGGGATGAAGTCGGGCTTCCTGCCGAAGACGGCCAAGCAGGCGGCCGACGAGCTGATCGCCGGCACCGATCGCGACCCGGCGCGGCTGTCCGAGCAGCTCAGCGACGCCGACCCGGAGCTCGTCGACGAGGGCGAGCCGGCGATGGCCGAGGCCTAGTTGCGCGCCTGGACCGGCGCCCTCGCCTGACGCGAGCTTGGGCGGGCCGGCAGCTTGACCGGCGTGGTGTGCATCGCGCGGAGGCGGACCTCGCGCCAGGACATGCCTTCCTTGAGCAGAGCCGGCATACCCATGAGGATCGCGGTCGTGACCTCGACCGCCTGCAGGATCACGCCGAAGGCGACACCGTCGCCGTACCCGATGTGCCAGCCGGTGTGAAGCACGGCGGCGCAGGCGGCCTGGAACACACCGAGGTTCGCCGGTGTGGCCGGCAGCACCGCGGTGATGTTGACCGCGAACAGGACGGCCGCCGCGGCCCCGAGGCCGGCGCCCTGCTTGTCGAGCCCGAGCGCGACCAGCAGCACCCAGCAGGACAGGCACTGGAGCGCCCAGGCCGATAGCTGGGACACCGTCGCGATCCCGCCGAGGCGCGGGTCGCGGAACACGGTGAGGCCGGCGCGCACCCGGGTGAGCGCGTTGCGGGCCTGCACCGCGACTGCGTGCAGCCGAGAGCCGGGCGAGCGATTAGCGGCGTCGCGCAGCACTATCGGCGCCAGCATCACGACTACCAGCAGCACGACCGGCGCGATCGCGGCCACCAGCAGGGCGTTCTGGTGCCCGTTGAACAGATCGACCGATGAGAACATGATCGCGCCGAGCACGATCAGGGCGACGATGTTCAGCAGCGTCTGCGAGACGACCGTGCCGAGCACGATCGGCAGGTTCTCGCGTGGTCGGCCGGTCCGTCTGGCGACGACGAGCGCGCGCGAAGGCTCGCCGAGGCGGGCGGGCAAAGTCGATGACATCAGCACGCCGATGAACGTTCCCTGGGCAGCGTCGGCCAGGCGGACGCGGGCGCGAGGCAGGGCGGCTTTCAGGATCGCGTGCCACGAGAAGGCACGCATCACCATCGCGCTGCACATGATCGCGAGACCGAGCAGCACCAGCGTCGGGCTCGCGGTGATCAGCGCCTTGGCGATGCTGGTCAAGCCGATCTTCTGGAGCGCGAGGAACGCCAGCACGGCGCCGCCGATCGAGACGGTGGCCAGGCCCACCCGGCGCGCGATCCCGAACGCCTTGCTGTGCTTTTGCGGGCCGGTCAGAGGCGGTTCGAGGCTCGCGAGCCGCTGGGCGGGGGCTCGGGGCTTGAGGTCAGCAGCGAGGGCGCCTGTGGCTACGGCGAACCGCTGGAGAGTGGGGGCGGGCTCCGGTACCGCGATCGCGTCCTCGTAGGCCTCCATCACCTGCGCGGCGACCTGCGGCCAGGCGAAGCGCTCGGCGCCGAGCGCGGCGGCGCGCGCCATCGCAGCGCGGCGGATGGGCTCCTCGTATAGGTCGCGGAGTGTCTCGGCCAGCGCCTGGGCGTCGCCGCGCGGCACGAGCACGCCGTCGACCCCGTCGCGGACGACGTCGCGGTAACCCGCGATGTCCGACGCGACCACCGGCGTCCCCGCCGCGAACGCCTCGGTTAAGACCATCCCGAAGCTCTCGCCACCGAGCGACGGGGCGCACAGCACGTCGCCGGCCTCGAGCTCGCGGAACTTCGTCTCGTCGTCGACCTTGCCGAGCACGCGCACGTCGCGCATGTCGAGCATCAGCGGCGACAGCTCGTGCTCGGAGGGGCCGATCACGGTCAGCTCGGTCGGGACGTGCTCCCGGAGCGCCTCGAACGCCCTGAGCAGCAGCGGCAGACCCTTGCGCTCGACCGCCTGGCCGACGAACACGATCCTCAGCTTGTCCGATTGCGGACGGAGCGCGCCGAGCGCGGCGCGCTCCGAGTCGACGTGCACCCCGTTGGGGATGATCCGGTAGTGGCCGCCGAAGAACCGCCGAGCGGTCCAGGCCGCGGCCTCGGAAACGGCGATCCGCACGTGGAGGCGGTTGAGCATGCGGCGCGCCCCGAGCACGTTCGCGATCCCATTCGAGATCCGGTTCTCGTTGTAGGTGTGGAACGTGCCCACAACCGGGACCTTTGTGCGGTCGGTGATCAGCCATGGCGACACCGGCGCGAGCGGCTCGTGCACGTGAACCACGTCGTAGTTTCCGGTGCGGAGCTCCTGCAGCGCGGTCGCGTACGCATATGGCGTAATCGAGATGTTCGACACCGCCTGGTTGGCCTTCAGCGAGAACGTGCGGCCGAGCGAGACCAGGTAGTCGGGCTTATCCATCGGCTGTGGCCGGGCACCTCGGTGGAGAACCGATCCGTAGCGGTCAGGCAGGTCGTAGGGCGCGAGCACGTGAACGTGGTGCCCGTCATCGATCAAGCACTCCGCGAGCGCCTCGATGTGCCTCGTGACGCCCCCCGGATACGTCCACGAGTACGGCGACAAGATCGCTACTCGCATCATTGGTAATGGTAGTCGTTGGTGAGCCGGATCATGGGCCTGCGCGGGGGCGTGCGTATCATCAACTACACCGGTGCCGGTTAGACATTTCGTCAAATACACCTTCCTCAAAGTCGATCCTGCCTGGCGGCGGCTCGACGATGAGCGCCGGGCCGACGACAAGCGCGAGTTCATCGCGGCCTGCGAGGACTTCGCCGACGGGCACCTGCTCCGCGCGTTCTCACTGGTCGGGACACGCGGTGACGCCGACTTGATGCTGCTGTCGCAGGCCCAGAACCTCGAGCGGATCCACGAGTTCCACGTGGTCTTGGCGCAGAGCGGGCTGATGAAGTGGTGCGAGGTGCCTTACTCGTTCCTGGCGATGACCAAGCCGTCCGAGTACTCGGAGGAGTCGCGCCTCGAGGTCCGCCCGGCGCACGGCAAGTACCTGTTCGTGTACCCGTTCGTCAAGACGCGCGCGTGGTACGCGCTGCCGGCGGACGAGCGCTGGCGGATCATGCAGGACCACATTCGGGTGGGACGCGAGTACCCCTCGGTCGACCTGAACACGAGCTACTCGTTCGGGCTCGACGATCAGGAGTTCGTGGTCGCGTTCGAGACCGACGACCCGGCAGATTTCCTGGATCTGGTGCAGCGGCTGCGAACGACCGAATCGAGCTCCTACACCCTCCGCGACACGCCGACGTTCACGTGCATCTCGTGCTCGGTGGGGCGCGCGCTGGGCGCGCTCGACGGCGCGGCGCTGACCGTCACGGAGACCGTCGACGGCTGACGGCCGGCGAGGGGTCGTTGCCGGCCAGCCCTGAAAAGGCGATCTCGCGCGAGGACGCGAACGCTGTGGCAGCGCTCCGCGAGGCCGATCCAGTGCTGCGAGGCGCGATCGAGTCGGTCGGGACCAATGGGCTGGGCGATTTCCGCGCCACCCTCCCGAGCGACCCCTACGCCACCCTGATCCGCGCGATCGCCGGCCAGCAGCTCTCGAACGCGGCCGCCGCGTCGATCTACAACAAGCTGCTCGACCGGTACGGGGGCCGGGCACCGACGCCGGCCGAGATCCTCGCCGAAGAACCGGAGGAACTGCGCGTCGCCGCCGGCCTGAGCCACGCGAAGGTCAAGTACCTGCGGTCGCTCGCCGAGCACGTGCTCGACGGCTCGCTCGACCTCGGACACCTGGATGAACTCTCCGACGAGGAGGTGATCAGCGAGATCACGGCGGTCAAGGGGCTCGGGCTGTGGAGCGCCCAGATGTTCCTGATCATCCACCTGCGCCGGCCGAACGTCCTGCCCGCCGGCGACCTCGGGATCCGGAAGGCGGTCATGAACCTCTACGGCTTGCCGGCGCTGCCGTCGCCGGCCGAGGTGACCGAGATCGGCGAGGCGTGGCGCCCGTATCGCACTTTGGCGTCGCTGTTCCTGTGGCGGTCGCTCCACGCCACCCCGATGTGAGCGGATGCAAAACCCGCCAAAGCGCGGGCGGATCATCCGCAATGGGCAGATAAGCGTCTGTGAGGCGCTTATCCAGCCGAAGCCCGCGCGGTGCGGCCGGTATGGCGAGTTACGCATCGCCTCGGGGACGCGACCACGGCTGGCGAGGAGAAACACCCGCCCCAAAACCAACCGCCCGGGGTCGAATCCGGCCGGCCAGCGAAAATCAGACCGCGGAGACTTCTTCCTCTTCGGCGACCCGGAACGAGGACCCGCAGCCACACGCCGCGATCACGTTCGGGTTGTCCACCTTGAAGCCGGCGCCCTGGAGACCGTCGACGAAGTCGATCACCGAGCCCTTGACGTACGGCAGGCTCGGCCGGTCGACCAGGAGGCGGATCCCCTTATCCTCGAACACGGTGTCCTCGGAGCGCTGCTCGTCGAAGGCGAGCGCGTACTGGAAGCCCGAGCACCCACCGCCGCGGACGCCCACCCGAAGACCGGCGGTCTCGGCCACAGAGTTCTGCGACGCGAGGAATTCGCGGACCTTCTCAGCACCTTTGTCGGTCAGTGTGATCATGCAAATCGGTATCGGCAGCTTGCTTCATTCAGTATAGCGATGGCATCTCGCTACGCTAATAAGCATGGCAGCCACGGACCTACCGGCGACGCCCGAGGAGCTCAAAGAGCGGATCGAGACGGGCATTCCCGGCGCCACCGCAGCCGTGACCGGCGACGGCCACCACTTCAACGCCGTCGTGTCCGCCTCGGCGTTCCAGGGCCTGTCCCGGATCGCCCAGCACCGGCTCGTCTATGACGTGTTCGGCGCCGAGCTCGGTGGCCGGATCCACGCGCTGTCAATCCAAACGCAGGCCCCGGCCTCCACGGCCCCGGAAACGGAGAACATCGCATGAGCGAAGACGTCAGCATCCAGATCCGCGAGGCGATCCAGAGCGCGATCTCTGAGAACCCCGTGATCCTGTTCATGAAGGGCACTCCGGATCAGCCGATGTGCGGATTCTCGGCTCGCACAGTCGCGATTCTGCAGTCCGTCGGCAAGCCGTTCGCGGCCGTCAACATCCTCCCCGACCCCCGGATCCGGCAGGAGCTCTCGGGCGTCTCGAACTGGCCGACGATCCCGCAGCTGTTCATCGACGGCGAGTTCGTCGGCGGTTGCGACATCGTCACCGAGATGTACGAGTCGGGTGAGCTGCAGACGGCGCTTGGGGTCGAGGACGCGAACGGCGGCGAGCCGGCGCCCGAGCCGGCGGCGCAGGAACCGGCGCCGCTCTCGATCGAGAACCGCCTCTAAGGCTTCTCGACAAACAGTCGTAGCGTCGTCCGCCCCGTAATCAATAGCCACAGGGCGGCCCCGCGCGGCGCGGACGGCGTACTCCGGCGACCGCGGGATAGCATCGGCCCATGGCCACGACTCGGGCCACCCCGGCGAGCGTCGTCGCCCTGCGCTTCGACGGCGGCGCGCTGTGGGCGATCGACCAGACCGAGCTGCCGTGGCGCGAACGCGAGCTCGAGCTCCGCAGCGCCGAGGACGTCGCCGCGGCGATCCGGCGCCTCGCGATCCGGGGGGCGCCGCTGATCGGGGTCGCCGGCGCGTACGGCGTCGCCCTCGAGCTCGCGCGCGACCCCTCGGCGGAAGCGCTCGAGCGGGCTCGTCACGTCCTGCGGGAGGCCCGCCCGACGGCGGCCAATCTCAGCGCCGCAGTCGACCGTGTGCACGAAGCGGCGAACGCGGCCGGCGCCGACCGTCGGGCTGCCGCGCTCAGCGAGGCGCGCGCGATCGAGGCCGAGGAGGAGGCCGCGAGTGCCGCGATCGCCACCCACGGAGCCGACCTGCTCGCCGGCGTGCGCCGGGTCCTCACCCATTGCAACACCGGCGCGCTCGCCGCGCCCGGCCGCGGGACGGCGCTGGCCGTGATCGCCGAGCTGGCCGCACGCGGCACGCTCGAGCACGTGCTCGCCACCGAATCGCGCCCGCTCCTCCAGGGCGCCCGGCTGACGGCGTACGAGCTCGCGCGCCTGAACATCTCGCACGAGCTGATCGTCGACAGCGCCGCCGCGGGGCTGATCGCCGGCGGTGCGGTCGACGCCGTGATCGTCGGCTGCGACCGGGTGGCGGCCAACGGCGACGTCGCCAACAAGGTCGGGACGTACGGGCTGGCGCTGGCCGCGCACGCGGCGGGTATCCCGTTCGTGGTGGCCGGCCCGACCTCGACGATCGACCAAGCGACCCCCACGGGTACGGACATCAGGATCGAGGAGCGCGACGCCGCCGAGGTCCGACTGCTCGCCGGACAAAGGGTCACGCTCGACGACACCCGCTGCCGGAACCCGGCCTTCGACGTCACCCCGGCTGCCCTGGTGACCGCGCTCGTGACCGAGCGTGGCGTGACTCGGTCGCCCGGTTCCGCGCCGCTCACCACATGAGAGTCGCCCGGTCGTTCGCCGCCGGCGACGTCCGGATCGAGGACGCCCCCGACCCCGAGCCGGGCCCTGGCGAGGTGGTCTGCGACGTCCTCGCCTGCGGCGTGTGCGGTTCCGATGTGACCGACTGGTACATCGCATCTCGTCTCCCGGCGGTGCTCGGACACGAGGTCGTGGGCACCGTCCGCGCAGCCGGCCCAGGGGTCACGAAGCCCGAACCGGGAACCAAAGTCGCTATCCACCACCACACCCCCTGCGGCGAGTGCCGGCGTTGCCGGCGCGGCCACGAGACGCTGTGCGAGCGCTTCCGCGCGACGCGGCTCGACCCGGGCGGGTTCGCCGAACGCGTCCGTATCAGCCAGGACCTGGTACCCGAGCTGATCGAGCTGCCGAACGGGCTCGACCCGATCACGGCGACCTTCATCGAGCCGCTGGCGTGCGTGCTGCGCTCCCAGGATCGAGCCGGGCTGCGCGCCGGCGATTCGCTGCTCGTGGTCGGCGCCGGCGTGAACGGGCTGCTCCAGATCGCAGCCGCGCACGCCCGCGGGGTCGAGGCGGTGTGGGTCCGCGAGCCACGACCAGAACGGCTGGAGCGTGCCGAGGCATACGGCGCGGAACACCACGGCAACGAGCTCGTCGACGTCGCGATCGTGTGCACGCCCAAGCCCGACGCGATCGCCTCCGCGGCGGCGACGGTCGCCCCAGGCGGCACGCTCTGCTTCTACGCCCCGCCCGCGCCGGACGCGCCCCCGAACCTCGACGCCACCGCGCTCTACCTGCGCGAGATCACCGTCACCGCCAGCTACTCGGCCGGCCCCGCGGACATGCGGGCCGCGCTTGCGCTGATCGCCGACGGCCGCGTCGACCCGCGGTCGCTCGTCTCGCACCGGCTCGCGCTCGACGAAACGGGCCGCGCGCTGGATCTCCAGCGACGGCAGGCCGGGCTGAAGGTCGTGGTCGAGCCGTGAGAGCCGCCGTCCTGTTCGGCCCGCAGGACCTCCGCGTCGAGGAGGTCCCCGATCCGGAGCCGGAATCGGAGGCGGGCGACGGCGTGATCGTCGAGGTCGAGGCCGCCACCACCTGTGGAACCGACTTCAAGATGTGGCGCCACGGGCACCGGATCCTGCCGCCGTATCCGTGCCGCTTCGGCCACGAGACCGCGGGGGTACGCATCGACACCGGCGAGCGAGTGCTCGTGTCCGACTCCGTCGCGTGCGGCGTCTGCGTCCCGTGCCGGGCCGGCCGCGCCCAGATCTGTCTAGAGCCGACCTGGGTCCTCGGCGGCTTCGCGGAGCGGATCGTGGCCCCGGCAGGGGCGCTTCACCCCATCCCGGACCACCTTCCGGCGGAGGCAGCGGCGATGGCCGAGCCGCTCGCGGCCGCGGTCCATGCCGTCGCCCGCGGCAACGACGCCGGCGACGTCGGCATCCTGGGCGGCGGTCCGATGGGCCTGATGCTGACCTCGCTCCTGATCACGCAGGGCCGAAACGTGACCCTCGCGGATCCGCACCCGGAACGACGCATGCAGGCCGAGGCGCTCGGCGCCCGCTCCACGGAGCGCTTCGACGACCGGCACGACCTGGTGTTCGAAGCCGTGGGCCGCACAGAGGCCTGGCGCCAGGCCGCCGCCGCGGCCGCGCCCGGCGGCGTCGTCGTCCTCGTCGGCGGCTGCCCGAGCCGTACCGAGGTGAGCTTCCAGACCGGACCGCTCCACTACGAGGAGCTCGAGTTTCGCGGCTCGTTCCACCACTCCCCCGCGGAGGTCGACCAGGCGCTGGCGGCGCTTGCCGCCAGCGAGACGCTGTGGCAGACGCTCCGCGGCCCGACGATCTCGCTGGAGGAGCTCCCGGACGCGCTCAGGACCCCGACCCGCGGGCCGGCGAAGAAGTGGGTGGTGGACCCGCGGCGGTAGTCGCGCGACGAAACTCGAGGTGCTCGACGATCCGGCGCGAGTCGCAGATGACCTGGCCGTCGATCACCAGCACCGGCACCCGCCGCTGACCGGTAAGCGCCTCGACCTCGGGCCGGCGCGCGCGCCGCTGCGGGACCCTGACCTCCTCGAAGTCGATTCCATCGCGGGCCAGCGCGCGGGCGACACGCCCGCACGGGCACAGCCAGTTCGTCGGGGTGGTGCAGCGGTAGAGGGCGACCACTACCCCAACCCCAGCGGCATCCGCCGCGCGAACGCGCCGGCGACGCGCAGTGCGACCGGCTGGCGAGCCCCCGGCGGCGACAGCCGCTCGCCCTCGCGTTCGCGATACCAGACAATCGTCTCCTCCAGGCAGTCCTCGTGGGGCGAAGTCGACCAGCCGAGCTCGCGCTTGGCCTTCGCACTCGAGAACGCCCAGTTCAGCGAGGCGGCCCGGACCTCGGACGGCAGCGGCACAACGCCGCCGACGGGCATGAGCCGGGCCGCCTGGGCAGCGAGCAGCGCGGCGTGCAGCGGTAGCTTCAGCGACGGCGGCTCGACCCCGGACAGCCGGGCGAGATCGTTGAACAGACGGTCGAGGGTGAAATTGCGGTTGCCGAGGATGTAACGCTCCCCGGGCACCCCGTGCTCGTCGGCCAGCAGGTGTCCGCGGGCGACGTCGGCGACGCCGACGACGTTGAGCGTGCCGTCCGCGTAGGCCGGGATCCCGCGGCGGAGGAACCGGCGGACGAGCACCGTCGAGGAGCGGCCGGGATCGCCCGCGCCGAGGACGTGCGCGGGGTTGACGATCACCACCGGCAGCCCGCGGCCAAACAGTCCCAGTGCCACGGCCTCGGCCTCGTGCTTGGAGTCGACGTACGGGATCGCGTATCGGGCCGCATCCCAAGTAGTGCGTTCGGTCGCGACCCGGCCCTTGGCCGACGGCCCGATCGCCGCCGCCGAGGACGTGTAAACGACGCGCTCGACACCCGCCCGGAGCGCCTCCTCGAGCACGATCCGGGTGCCCTCGACGTTCAGCGCGAACACGCGCTCGCGCGGAAGCCGGAGGTTGGTCGTGCCGGCCAGGTGGAACACCCGGTCGACATCGCGCATGGCGCGACGGACCGCGCGACGGTCGCGGACGTCGGCGCGAAGCGTGGTCACCTCGAGTTCATCGAGAGCACGGGTGTTCGAGCGGGCGCGGACGGTGGCCCGGACGTCGTCGCCTCGCTCGACCAGGAGCCGTGTGACGCGAGAGCCGAGGAACCCGGTCGCACCGGTCACGAGCGTGCGGGGCATCGAACCTCGTCCTCTCGTACCTGCTGTCGTAACGGTGCCGGAGCCCGCGCTCAGCGGCCGATCTGCCGCCGCCGTCGCCGTCCGAACGCGAGGCCGCCGAGCGCCGCGATACCGCCGCCGAGCACGAACCCGGCGATTCCGGCTCCGATCAGCACCTCTCTCTGGTGGCGGCGGACCTGGCCGCGCCAGTCGGTGAGCTCGGTCACCTCCGAGCGGAGCGTCTCGAGCGAACTGCCGAGCTCCTGGCGGTTGTGCTCGATCGAGGCGCGGATTTCTGCAGGCGAGCGTGTGGCCATCAGGATCCGGATCCAATCTCGGTGTTGGACGTGACCGTCTCGCGGATTCGCTTGGCCTCGTCGATCGCCATCGTCGGGGTGGGCGGCGCTCCTCGCTGAAATGCGCGCCACGCCAGCATGAACGCCGTCACGGCGAATACCGCGAGCACGCCGAACACGATCAGGAATCCCTCCCAGATACTTCCAGCCCCCGGGACCAGGATCGCGTTGAGCGCCCAGGCCGCGGCCTCGAGCCCCATCACGATCGCGAACACGCCGAACACCGCGCCCGCGAAGACCGCGGCGGTGCCCCGCGCGAGGCTCATGGCCTTCTGGGTGACCTCGGCCTTGGCGAGGTCGATCTCGTCCCGGACCAGGTTCGTGACCCGGTCGGAGACCTCCGTCACCGCTTGGACGAGATTCTCGGGCTTGCCGTTTTCAGCGGGCAAGGCGCTTGAGGATCAGGGCGACCACCAGGCCGCCGGCGAAAGCAGCACCCACCGCCACCTCGGGGCGCTCGTCCGCGATTGCGGCAGCTTTGGCCTGCAGCGAGGTGCTGTCGGCCGCGCCGGGTGAGGCGTGCGCGGTGGCTTGCGTAGTCGAGGTCTCTATGTCTTCGGTCACTCGGGCGGATCCTCGCCGAACACGCGCGTCCAGATCATCGCGGAAACGCGTGTCGACAGGAGCGTTGCGAGCGCGCCGGTTCCGGCGAGCAGGCCCGACCAAAGCAGGCGCTTGACCAGGGGACTCTCAGTCATCGGAGAGGATTCAATCAGACATCGAGGCGTCGCTTGACGTACCCGCCGCTGAGACCCCCACGGAGGCCCGGGTCGCATCTCGCTCCAGCCCGCCGCAGATGGTCTCGACGATCATCCGCTTGGCCCCCTCGAGCTCGTCGTCGTCGACCACGTCGCGGTCGAAGATCCAACGGGTCAGCACCTGCTCGATCGACCCATAGAAGGCCAGTGCCCCGAAATCCGGCGAGATCTCCGGGCGGAAGATGCCCTCGGCCTGGGCGCGTTCGACGATCCCGGCGATCTGGGCGTAGGCCTCGCGGATCTTGGCCAGATGGGTGCGGCCGAACGTGTTCGCGGCGCGCGTGACCTCGACGACAATCACCTTCATCAGCTCCGGTTCGTGGCGGTAGGAGTCGACGATGAAGCCCGCGATCGCCGCCAGCTTGTCGCGCGGCGACCGCTGGGAGCGATCGGCCTCGGCGATCGCCGCCAGCATCACGTTCCAGCGCTCGAGGAACAACGTGTCGAGGATCTGATCCTTGGAGGAGAAGTAGTGGTAGACGAGGCCGTAGGCCACCCCCGCCTCGTCGGCGATGTCGGACACCCGGCACGTGTGAAAGCCCTGGCGCGCGAATACGCGCATGGCAGCGTCCAGGATCACCCGGCGCTTGTCGGCGGCCGCGGCGCTCGACGCTGCCATCAGAGCTTCCAGCCGTAGACGTCGGACCGGCGGTGGTCGAGTGCCGGGATCCGCCGGCGGACGCCGTCGAGGACGTCGAAGTCGAGGTCGGCGACGATCGCAGTCTCCGTGTCGGGAGCCGACGCGAGCACGAGGCCCCATGGGTCGATGATCAGCGAGCGGCCGCCGGCGCGATTGCCGGGCGGATGGGCGCCAATCTGGTTCGGCGCGACCACGAAGCACTGGTTCTCAATCGCGCGGGCCCGCAGCAGCACCTCCCAGTGGTCCCGGGTGGTAGCGAGCGTGAACGCCGCCGGGACGGTCACCACGCGGGCGCCCCGGACGGCCAGGATGCGGTACAGCTCGGGGAAGCGGACGTCGTAGCAGATGCTCATGCCCAGGAGCACGCCGCCGCGCAACTCGGAGACCACGACCTCGTCGCCGGCGTCCTCGGAGGCCGACTCGGCGTACACCTCACCGTCGACCTCGACATCGAACATATGGAGCTTGCGATACACGGCGCGCACCTCACCGTCGGGACCAACGTGCACGCTCGTGTTCGCCGCCTTCTGCTGCCCGTCGATGCGCTCGACAATCGAGCCCGCGACGAGATCGATCCCGAGCTCGCGCGCGGTCGATCGCGCCCACGAGATGCACCTTCCATCGAGCGGCTCCGCCGCCGCGGTCATCTGCTCGTCGGTCCCGAGGACGCTCCACTTCTCGGGCAGAACGATCAGGTCGGCGCCCAGCGACGCCGCCTCGCGCACGAGTCGGTCGGCCGTTTCCAGATTGCGGTCGGTGTCCTCGGTCGAGTTAAGCTGAATAGCCCCGGCGCGCACGGGCCCTCACAGGTTCGATTGACCAGTCAGTCAAAGCTTAGCGGGCCTGATGCCTCTCAGACGCCCCTCAGAACGGGGTCGTCTGAGAGGCACCCAGGCCCTCGCTTCAGCGCGCAAGGCCCGGGAGGCATCCAGGCCGCCACTCAGCGCATGAACGACGCGGATACGTTGCTCGTGGGCCCGGCGACCGCGCCGGCCTGGAGCAGCACGTCGATCTCCTCGGCGCTGTAGCCGGCCTCGGCCAGGACCGCGCGGGTGTGCTCGCCGAGCCCCGGGCCCGGCGCGCGTGTCGGATCGCCCGGCGTGCGGCTCAGCTTGATTGGCACGCCGAGAAGCCGGACACGCCGCTCGGCGCCTGGTTGCGGGAGATCTATGAGCATCTCGCGGGCCGCGACCTGGTCGCCATCGAGCGCCTCTTCGAGGTCCAGCACGGGCTCGAGGCAGCACTCGTGCTCGGAGGCGAACGCGCGCCACTGCTCCCGCGTCCGAGCAGCGAAGATGTCAGACAGCGCGCGGTGCGCCGCTGACCCGGGCGGGTCGAAGGCGTGATCGAGCAGGTCCTCGCGGGCCACGCCCCGGCAGAACTCCGCCCAGAACTTGGGCTCGAGCGCACCAAGCGTGACGTACCCGTCCGCGCACTCGTACGGCCGGTAGCAGACGATCCCGCCGGCGAGGCGGAGCTCGCCCCGGCGCGGGGCACTGCCGTCGGCGAGCATCTCGCCGGCGAGCATCGCCAGGAACGACAGCGAGCCGTCGAACATCGAGCAGTCGACGAGCTGTCCCTCGCCCGAGCGGGCGCGCTCCTGGAGCGCGATCATGATTCCGGCCACGGCCATCAGCGCGCCTCCGCCCAGGTCGGCGATCTGCGCCGCGGCCGAGACCGGCGGTCCGTTGGCCTCGCCGCTCAGGCCGAGAATCCCGTTCAAGCCGAGGTAGTTGATGTCGTGCCCGGGCCGATCCCGGTTCGGGCCGTCCTGCCCGTAGCCCGTGATCGCGCAGTAGACGAGCCCCGGGTTCTCGGCGCGCAGGCGCTCGTATCCGACCCCAAGCCGGTCGAGCACTCCCGGCCGGAACGACTCGAGCAGGACGTCGGCGTCGCGGACGAGGCGAATCAGCACTTCCCTGCCGCCCGGCGACTTCAGGTCCACCCGGACCGAGCGCTTTCCCCGGTTGAGCGACAGGAACAGCGCGCTGCCGGCACTCTGCTCGGCGCCCTCGTAATGCGGTGGTGCCCAGCGGACGTAGTCGCCGAGTCCGGTGTCCTCGACCTTGATCACGTCCGCGCCGAAGTCTGCAAGCAGCAGCGAGCAGAACCCGCCCGGAAGCAGCCTCGTGAGGTCGAGCACCCTGAGGCCGGCGAGCGCGCTCACGCGGGGGCCTCGACCGGAATCGCCAGCAGTTCCCGAGCCTCCTCAACGGTCGCCGGCCGACGCCCGGCGTCCTCGGTCATCTGCCGGGCCTTGGCGATCAGGTCGCCGTTGGAGCGCGCCATGGCGCCGTCGGGCAGGTAGAAGTTGTCCTCGAGCCCGACCCGGATCGAGCCGCCGAGCGTCAGCGCGGCTGCCACCAGCATCCACTGGTCGCGCCCGATCCCGATCACTCCCCAGTGGTGCTTGGCCGGGACCCGCGCCGACCCCGGGATCTGCGCAAGGTTGTCGGCCATCACCGCAAGGTTGCGCGCGCTCGCCGGGATCCCCCCGACGACTCCCATCACGAAGTCCGCGTGGAGCGGGGCTTCCAACAACCCCATGTCGACCAGCGGGGCGAGCGAGCCGACGTGCCCGACGTCGAAGCACTCGTGCTCGGGCTTGATTCCGAGCCGGCGCATCGCCTCGAGCAGCTCAACGATCTCCTCGAACGGATTGGTGAACACGAACTTGAACACGAAGTCCTTGCGGCTGCGCGAGTACTTGGCGTAATTCATCGAGCCCATGTTGAGCGCGGCCACTGCCGGGCGACCGGCCTCGAGGTAGGCGATGCGCTTGGCCACGGGAACGCCGACGGTGCCGGTCGAGAAGTTGATGATCACCGCATCTCCCACCGCGCCGCGGATCGCATCGCGGATCGCGAGGAAGTCCTCGAGCTCGTAGCTCGGGGTCCCGTCGGGCTTCCGGGCGTGGATGTGAATATGGACGCCGCCCTCGTCGACGACCCGGCGCGCCTCGGCACCGTATTCCTCCGGCGTGTACGGGATCGCCGGGCACTGATCGCGGTTCGCGATCGCACCCGAGATCGCGCACGTGATGATCACCGGATCCTCGACGCTCATTGGGCGGGCCTCATACGGGCACGACTCCATTGCGCTTCCACGGGCGCTCCACCCGCTTGCCGTCGGTCAACTCGAGCGCACGGCAGATCGTGAGGCGGGTCTCCCGCGGGTCGATCACGTCGTCGATCATGTCGTTGCCCGCCGCGATGTAGACGTCGATGATCTGGCGGAAGTTCTCGATCAGCTCGCGTCGTTTGGCCGCCGGGTCCTCGGCCTCCTGCACCTGCTTGCGGAAGATGATCTCGACCGCGCCCTCCGCGCCCATCACGCTGATCTCGGCCGACGGCCAGGCCACGATCAGGTCGGGCTCGTACGCCCGGCCGGCCATCACGTAGTACCCGGCGCCGTAGGCCTTGCGCAGGACCACCGTGATCTTCGGCACGGTGGCGTTCGCCGTGGCGTACAGCATCTTGGCCCCGTGGCGGATGATCCCCGCCTGCTCGACCTTGGTTCCGACCATGAAGCCCGGAACGTCCATCAGGTAGATGAGCGGTAGTCCGTAGGCGTTGCAGAGGTTGATGAACCGGGCCGCCTTGTCAGCCGAGTCGTTGTCGAGGATGCCGCCGAGCTGGCGCGGCTGATTGGCGACGATTCCGGCCGGTCGGCCGCCGAACCGGGCCAAGCACGTGATGACCGTCTTTGCGAACTGCGGCTTCAGGTCGAAGTAGGCGCCGTCGTCGACGATCCGGGCGATGACCTCGTACATGTCGTAGGGCTTGCGGTTCGAGTCGGGGAGGATGTCGAGCAGCTCGTCGTCGCCGCGGTCGATGGGATCGGCGGTGGGCTTGACCGGCGGCGGCTGCTCGCAGTTCTGCGGGAAATAGCTGAGGTAGGCCCTGATCGCCTCGATGCACGCCTCGTCGGATTCGACCTCGAGATCCCCCACCCCCGACTTGCGGCAGTGGACGCGGGAGCCGCCGAGCTCCTCCTGGGTCACTTCCTCGCCGATTGCCGCCCGCACTAGATGCGGGCCGGCCAGCGCCATCGAGCCGCGGCCGCGGACCATTGGCACGAAGTCGGCCAGCCCCGGGATGTACGCGGTGCCCGCGGCGCACGGCCCCATCAGCGCCGCGACCTGCGGGATCACGCCGGAGCTCACCACCTCCTCGCGGAACAGCTGGCCGGTGCCTGCGAACAGCGACCCTACCGCCTCCTGGATGCGCGCTCCGGCGGAATCGAGCAGCCAGATCATCGGGATGCGCTTGGTCAGAGCCAGCTCCCGCAGCCGGCCCACCTTGAGCTCGCCGGTCATCCCCATCGAGCCGGCCATCACCGTGAAGTCGTACGCCGCCACGGCGGCGAGCCGTCCGTCGATCTTGCCGTAACCGGTCACGACCCCGTCGGCGGGCGCCTCGCGGCCGTCCATCGCGCGCTGCGAGGAGTGCGGGCGTCCGTGGATGCCGAGCTCGACGAACGTACCTGCGTCGATCAGCAGGTCGATCCGCTCGCGCGCGGTCAGCTTGCCGGCAGCGTGCTGGGCCTCCACCTTTTCGGGTCCGCCGCCGAGCTTGATCCGCTCTCGCCGCGCCCGCAGGTCATCGGCCAGCGGACGCAGCAGGCTGGTACTCACCGTCCCTTCCACTGCGGCTCCCGTTTCTCGAAGAACGCCTTCACGCCCTCCTGGATGTCCTCGGTGGAGAACGCGATCGTCAGCTGAGAGCGCAGGAAGTCGAGCGCCTCGAGGAACGCCATGTCCTGCTGGCGGAACATCGCGTCCTTCCCCAGTTTCATGATCAGCGGGGACTTGGCCGCGAGCTTCTCGGCCCATGCGCGCACGCCGGCCTCGAACTCGTCGGCGGCGAACACTTTGTTGACGATCCCGATCCGCTCCGCCTCGGCCGCGGAGATCTGGTCGCCGAGCAGGAGCAGCTCGTTGGTCTTCTTGCGCGGGACGTTCCGGTAGATCAGCGCCATGATCATGAACGGGAACACGCCGACGTTGATCTCGGGCGTGCCGAACCGCGCCCCTTCGCGCGCCAGGATCAGGTCGCAGGCGAGCGCGATCCCGAGCGCGCCGGCGAGTACGTGCCCGTTGGCGGCGCAGATCGTGGGCTTCCCGAGCTCGCCGATCGTTCCGAACAGGCGCGGAAAGCGCGCGGTCCCCAAGTGTTTGTCCGCCAGCGACGTGTCCCCCGCGAACCCCGACAGGTTCGCGCCCGCCGAGAAGATGCGTTCGTGCGTCGAGGTGAGGACCACGCACCTCACGGCCGGGTCATCCCGGGACTCCTCGAACGCCGCGATCAGGTCGTCGAGCAGCTCATCCGACAGCGCGTTGCGCGTGTCTGGCTGGTCGAGCGCGATCGTCGCGATGCCGGCGTCGGAGATCTCGTACCGGAGCGTGGCGTAGGAGGACATCGGCCACGGGATCATTGCGAAAACTCGGATTCCCGGCCCCACGGATGTCGAGCGAAGCGAGACCCCCAGTGCACGAGTCCGCTAGCGTCCGCCGCCATGGCCACCGCAGACGTCCTCAAGCCCGACTTCGCCACACGGCGCAAGCACTTCATCTTCACCGACGATCATGAGCAGCTACGCGACTCGATCCGCCGTTTCGTGATCAAGGAGCTCCAGCCCCACGCCGACGAGTGGGAGGAGACGACGTTCCCCGATTGGGTGTTCGAGCGGATGGGCGAGCTCGGCTTCCTCGGGCTCGACAAGCCGGTCGAGTACGGCGGCCAGGGCGGCGACTACTACACGACGCTGGTGCTCGCGGAGGAACTCGTCCATGCCCACTGTGGCGGCCTGGGCATGGGCGTCGCGGTCCAGACCGACATGACGATCCCCCCGATTCTGAAATTCGGGACCGAGGAGCAGAAGCAGGAGTGGGCCGTGCCGGCCATCGCCGGCACGAAGATCCTGTGCCTCGGGATCACCGAGCCCGACGCCGGCTCGGACGTGGCCGGGATCAAGACCCGGGCCGTCCGTGACGAGTCCAGCGGCGAATACGTGATCAACGGCTCCAAGACATTCATCACCAACGGCCACCGGGCGCACGGGATCGTGCTCGTGACCAAGACCGATCCGGACGCCGGATACGACGGGTTCACGCTCCTGCTGGTGCCAATGGACTCGCCGGGCGTGATCCGCGAGAAGCGTCTTCAGAAGCTCGGCATGCACGCCTCTGACACCGCGCTGCTGGCCTTCCAGGAGGTGCGAGTGCCTGAGTCGGCGGTGCTCGGACAGGTCGGCAAGGGCTTCTACCACATAATGTGGGAGCTCCAGGGCGAGCGGCTGATCGGCGCCGCCGGGTCGGTCGCCGGTGCCCAGCACGTGTTCGACCGCACGCTCGAATACGCCAAGGAGCGCACCGCGTTCGGGCGCCCGATCGGACGCTTCCAGGCGATCCGCCACAAGTTCGCCGAAATGGCGACCAAGATCGAGACGGCCCGCCAGATGGTGTACACGACGGCCTGGCGCTTCCAGAACGGCGAGTACCCGGTGCGCGAGATCACGATGGCCAAGCTCTACTCCGCGCGAATCGCCGTCGAGGTGGCCGACGAGTGCATCCAGATCCACGGCGGGAACGGGTACATGAAGGAGTACGGGATCGAGCGCTCGTGGCGAGACCTGCGCCTGAACCGGATCGGCGCCGGCAGCGACGAGATCATGCTCGAGGTGATCGGCCGCTCGTACGGGCTTTAGTCCCGCGCCCCGGCGTCGCGCCCGCGTCCCGGATCCGGGTGTCCGGCAGAGAGTGAGCCCGCCCCGCACCGGTCAGATGCGAGGCGGGCTCGGTTGATCCCCGTAGTTGCTTGCGTGCACCGCCGTTGGCGGCGCGGGTCCGGCGCTACCGCATCTCGTGCGGATCGATGAAGACGTCGTCGATCTCCGTGGAGCCGGTGAGCGCCGTGAACTTGAGCGCGACCTGCGGCATGCCTCGCGCGAGCAGGCCGTTCACCAGGCTCTGGACCTCCGATGCCGTGGGCATCGGGAGGAGGGACGGGCCCCAGCCCAGGTTCAGCGCCACAGCACCGACCGGAATCGCCACCGGCCCGAGCAGCGGCTCCTTATAGACGACCGACACCAGCACCGTGGAGAGCAGCCCGTTGTTCTTGGCGAAGACGCGGAAAGTTGGGTAAGCCCAATCGACGCACGTGTACGGCGACTGCGCGCTTCCGCCGGCCGGCAGGTAGAGCGAATACTTCCCGACCGATCCGGTCACGCCGAACGGCTCGCTGCCCGGCTTGACGGCGGCACCGCTGGTGAGGGTCCAGCCGGCCATGCTCCCCTCGAAATCGCCACCCGGGACGAGTTTGTAGGAGTTCGAATCCCCCCACTTCAGGAATGGCTGCGTGAGGGTGGCGTTGTCACACGAATCGGTGGTCACCAACCCGGTGGCGGCATGGGCAGAAGCCGCCGGAACGCAGACGAGAGCAAGAGCCCCGACCAGGCTCTTCAGCGCGAGGCGGCGGCGAGACGGAACGACGGACGCAAGCAAACTTGACACGTAGAGCCCTCCATGGCTTCAGTGGCAACCGAGCTATCTCACCTACGGATGAGACCTCTGGCTTTGCGTCCCCAGCTCGCGCCGAGTTTGCCCTTTTCAGTCTTCGGTTTACGCCCATGAGATCGACGCCGCGGCCCGCCGGAAGAGCCACCTGCTCAGAAATTGGACATTTGTTCGAGGAATGAGCATGAATTGCCACGATTACTAAAGATTTGGTCGGCTTCGGATCGATATCTCGGCGGAGATGTCTTTCGAGCCGAGCTTCGAGGAGCAAGAGCTCCTGGCCGAGTCCGTCGAGCGCGAGCACTCGCGCATGGACGCCCGCGACCGCGTCGCGGTGACGATCATCGGCGCGGCCTTTGTTGCCGCGGTGGTCGGACTGTGGGCGCTCGAGCCGCCGCGCTCCTTCCCGATCCTGCCGGCGCTGGTCTGCCTGTTCGTACTCGTGCTCGCCATGCTCGTTCGTTTCGACACGCCGTTCGGGTGCACTCGGGCGACGCAGCTCGGGGTCGTCCCGCTGCTGTTCGCAGTGCCGCTGGCCATCGTCCCCATCGCCGCGGCCGCCGCGATGGCGCTGGCCTGGCTCCCGGACATCAGATCGGGCGAGCTGCGGCCGAGCCGGCTCATGCAGATCCCGTGCAACGCCTGGTTCGCCATCGGGCCGGTGGCCGTCCTCGCGGTCGCGCACGTTGATCCTCGCAACGCCGGCGCGGCGCTCCTGCTCGCTGCGCTCGGCGCGCAGTTCCTCGCCGACTTCACCGTCTCCTCCGTGCGCTTCGTGATGCTCCGCGGCGCCACGCTCGCCGCGGTGCTGCGCTCGACCTGGGTCTACGGGATCGACGCCGCGCTGTCCGGCGTGGGTCTCGTGGTTGCCGAACAGATCCATACCAGCCCGGTCGCTGCCCTCGCGCTCGTCCCCCTGCTCGGGCTGCTGGCCGTGTTCGCCCACGAGCGCCACCAGCGCCTCCAGAGCATGCTCGAGCTCTCGAGTGCCTACCGCGGCACCGCCCTCGTCCTCGGCGACGTCATCGAAGCCGACGACGGTTACACCGGCGAGCACTGCAAGAGCGTCGTCAGCCTGGCGCTCGAACTCGCCGACCACTTGAAGCTCAGCCCGGAGCGCCAGCGCAACCTCGAGTTCGCGGCGCTCCTGCACGACGTCGGCAAGATCGCCATCCCCAAGGAGATCATCAACAAGCCCGGCAAGCTCGACCCCCACGAATGGACGATCATCAAGACCCACACGCTCGAGGGCGAGAAGATGCTCGATCGGGTCGGCGGGTTCATGCGCGAGGTCGGCAAGATCGTGCGCTCGCATCACGAGCGCTGGGACGGCGCCGGCTATCCCGACGGTCTCGCGGGCGAGCAAATCCCGCTCGAGGCCCGCATCATCACCTGCTGCGACACCTGGAACGCGATGCGCACCGACCGGCCTTATCGCCAGGCCCTGTCCGAAGAGGTCGCGCTGGCCGAGCTCACCTCCGTCTCCGGCACCCAACTCGACCCGGGGATCGTCGACGCGTTCGTGGCCTTCGTGGTCAGGCCCGCGCCCGAAGCCGACGCGGTCGTGAGCAGTGACGCCGGCGTCGCTGCGATCACTGCGGTCGCCGGGCGGACGCCGGCGCCGCTCCTGGCCGGCCCCTCCGGCAAGGTCTAGCAGGCGTGGCCGGTCTCTTGGGCCAGGTCTAGCTGGCGTGGCCGGCCTCTCGGGCAGGGTCTAGGCGTCGTCCCCCTCGGCGGCCCCACCGCCCCGGCGGCCGACACCGATGGGCGTCCGCGCACCCCGCCGGCGAGCAGCGAGCAGACCACCAATTGCCCCTGCACGGGCCTGAAATCACGCCGAGTGAGATCGTTTGCAATCATCCCTGATGATCCTTGCAAATCGCTGGGGATCGCATGAAACACCGCTTTGCGGTGTAATTGTGTTAGTCTCGAATTCTGCTCCGGAGGTCTGCCCCCTTTTCGGACAGTCTGCCCCCCGCTCAGGCTTGCGCGGCGGCCCGCCGCGAGCAGTAGCGGCACGGCTGATGAGCGCAAGATGACCGTGACCTTGACAGCCAGCACCGGTGCGACCGTTCTCGTGTGGCGCGAGAAGGACATGTTCGCCGCGTCGCTCGCGGGCGGCGCTGTGGAGGCTCAAATCTGCCTCGGGATCGATCTGTTCGAGGTCGTCGCCGAACTCGCTGGGCTCGACCTCGACGACGAAGGTGAGGCCGAGGAGGCAACGCAGCTGGCCGACGCCGCGCGACAGCGGCTGTCCTCGCTGCCGACCCACCCCAACCGCCGGTAGCGACCGGCGAGGAGACGACGCTCACCGGCTCGACCGCGGGCATCAATCGCCCGCAGCAACCACCGACCGGCTCGACCGCCCGCACCCACGGGGGGTTACGCTTCGACGGGCCTCGACCGGGGCCACGCCTTCCGATCTGGGTAACGATGACGCGTCATGGAGTCGGTCAGAGGACAACTGCTGGTTGCGGGTCCGTCCCTGCTGGACCCGAACTTCTGGCGTACGGTCGTGCTCGTGGTCGAGCACAACGACGAGGGCGCCCTCGGCCTCGTGCTCAACCGCCCCTCTGAGACCAGCGTCGGAGAGGCCGTGCCCCAGCTCGAGACGCTGCTCGATCCCCAGGAGCGCCTGTTCATCGGCGGCCCCGTCCAGCCGTCCGCCGTGATCGTCCTGGCCGATTTCGAGGAGGCGACTGACGCCGCCCTGTTGGCATTCGATGACGTCGGCGTCCTCGGCACGAGCTCCTCGCCCGACGAGCTGACCGCCGGAGTCCGATCCGGCCGCGCCTTCCTCGGCCACGCCGGTTGGGGTCCCGGCCAGCTCGACGGCGAGCTCGAACGCGGCGACTGGATCCTCGAGCCGGCGCAGCTCGAGGACGCGTTCTCTGGCGATGCCCGCAGCCTGTGGTCCGAGGTCCTGACGCGCAAGGGCGGAAGCTACGCCCTGCTCGCCCGTATGCCGGCCGATCCCTCGATGAACTGAGGCGGCCGCAGCCGCGGGCATCGGGTCTACGATCCGATCATCGCCCACGATCACTCTCACGTAAATCGCGACGCCGATCGAAGCGCGTTGAAGGCCGCGCTGGCGCTGATCCTGGCGTTCATGGTCGTCGAGATCGTGGCCGGGGTGCTCGCATCCTCGCTCGCGCTGCTGTCCGATGCCGGGCACATGCTGACCGATGCCGCCGCGCTGGCGCTGTCACTCGCCGCCGCACGACTGGCGGAACGGGGAGCGACCGGATCGCTGACGTACGGGCTAGGGCGCGCTGAGATCCTCAGCGCCCAGGCCAACGGGCTCACGCTGCTCGTGCTCGCCGGCCTGATCATCTACGGCGCGATCGGCCGCCTGGTCTCGCCGCCCGAGGTCAAGGGCGGCGTCGTGCTCGCGGTCGCGCTCGTCGGTATCGCGGTCAACCTGGTGGCCGCCCGAATCCTCGCGGGGGGCGGCGGCGATGGCCATGACCGTGACCGCGGCCATGACCACGACTACAAGCGGAGCCTGAACGTCGAGGGCTCCTACCGCCACATCCTCACCGACCTCTACGGGTTCATCGCCACCGCGATCGCCGCCGCGGTGATCATCGCGACCGGGTTCGACCGGGCCGACGCGATCGCGTCGCTGCTGATCGCGGCGCTCATGCTCCATGCCGCTTACGGCCTCCTGAAGGCGTCGGCGCGGGTGTTCATGGAGGCCGCGCCGGCGGGCCTGGACCCCACCGAGATCGGGCGGGCCCTCGCCTCCCAACCGGGGGTGGTCGAGGTGCACGATCTCCACGTGTGGGAGGTCACGTCCGGGTTCGCAGCGCTGTCGGCGCACGTCGTCGTGCGCGCCGACGACTGCCACGAGCTGCGCCGCTCGCTGCAACAGCTGCTCGAGGACCGGTTCGACATCCACCACACGACGCTCCAGGTCGATCACGAGCCTCCGCCGCTCCAGATCGAGGTGCCGACCCCGGCCGGCGCGGAGCAAACGCGGCGGTAGACTCGGCCGGCATGGCGGTCCTCGAAGCCCACCCCGCGCGATGAAGGTCGTCAAGCCCGGCACGGACCACGATGTCCCGCGCGGCGTAGTCGGCGGCTCGGAGATCTCGCAGGCCACCACGGGCGCGCAGAACATCTACATGGCGGTGTTCCGCGTGCCGCCTGCCGCGCAGTCGCGGCCGCACTACCACGAGAACTGTGAGAGCGCGGTGTACATGCTCTCGGGATCGCTGCTCGTGAAGTGGGGCGACCATCTCGAGCACGAGCTGCTGCTCGAGCCGCGCGACCTCGTGTACGTCCCGCCACGTGAGACGCACGTCCTCGAGAACACATCGGACACCGAGCCCGCCGAGTACGTGGTCTCGCGCGACTCGCCGCTCGAGGACGCAGTGATCGTCCCCTGGGCCGAGGCCCCGGAGACGAGCCTGCCCGGTTAGCGCGCGGCCGCCGGGCGAGCCTACCCGGCTAGCGCCCGGCCGCCGTCTCGCTCCAGCACGATGAAGTTCCCGTCCTCGAGGACGATCGCGCCGCCGTGCACGAGCACCTGCTCAGCGCGCTCGGGGCCGCTCAACAGGGCCGCCTTCGATAGCGCCTCCGCCTCGGTCGCGGTCGGAGCAAGCGCGGTGACCTGGACGATGCCCGTGAACGCCGGCCTGCCGGTCGCCGGGTCGAGCAGGTGGTGGGCGGGGCGTCCGTCGGAGTCGAGCCAGCTGCGCCGCCCGATGCCTGAGGTGGCGACGCCCCCGCTCGATAGCGCCATCGTGTGCAGGATCGAGTCGTCGAACGGACTCGCCATGTGCACCTCACGCACGAGGCCGAGCCGTCCGCCCAACCGCATGTCGCCGCCGCAGTCGACGACGAACGCGTCGTAGCCGGCGAGCAGCGCCGCGATCTCGTCGGCGAACACGCCCTTGGCGATCCCGCCGGCGTCTATGCGCACGCCCGGCGGGCGAGTCACGGACCCGGTCCGACGGTCGGTCCGGATCGACCGCCACCTCGCCCCCACAGCGGGTCGTCCGGGCGCGCGGTCGCCCGCGAGCGCCAGCGCGATCGCGAGCGGGAGGCCGTCCCCTTCGAAATGCGAGGCATAGCCGGCCCGCTCGATCTCGCCGGCCATCGTCGGGTCGACAAGGCCCCCGGTGGCGACCGCGGCTTCGACCGCGGCCTGGACCACGCGGCGCATCGTCGGCGAGACGGCCACCGTTTCCTCGCGGGCATCGTTCAGCCGAGTCAGCTCGCTGCCGGCCTCGAAGCGCGAGAACTGGCCGTGCCACTCGAGCAGCCGTCGGCGCGCCTGCGCCACCGCCCGTTCCGCCTCGGCCACGCGTGCGTCGGCCACGATCACCGTGCATCGCGAGCCGAAGCAGGCGAACTCGTCTCGCTGCTCGACCGGTATGTCGATCGTGGCGCTCATGACTGGCTCGTCGTGACGCTGCTGACCGACCCGCTGCCCGAATTGCCGGACGCGGCCGAGCTCGAGTTCGAGCCCGAGTTCGAACTCGAACTCGAACCGGACGAGCTACCGGACGTCGTGCTCGTGCCGGACCCGGAGCTGGTCGTGGTCGTCGACGGCGTGGAGGACGACGCCACTGTGCTCGCGGAGGACTTCTTGGCGAGCGCTGGATCGTGCCCGGACACGAGCACGACCGCGATCAGCAGCCACGCGGCGACGAACAGCGCCACCGCCCCGCCCACAATGCGCCGGCGGATCGTGCTCGCGCGTCTGAGCCGCGCGCTTCGCATCGCCTGGCCGCGGGCCCGCCCGGCCTCGGTATCTCTGTCGCTCATGGTTCCAAGTACCTCGTTGTCGGATCACAGGGGAAGCCTGTCGGTAGCTTCGGCCCCGCCCATCTCACGGACGTGTGAGCGGACTAAGAGATGCGTATGAGCGAAACGGCGTTGCTCAGCGCCGCCGGCGGTGACGGTGCGAGCGCCCCAGCTCGAACAGGCAGCCACTGAAGTACTCGCCCGCCGGCGAGACCAGAAAACAGACCAGCTCGGCGACCTCGTCGTCGGCGGTCTGAACACCGGGAGCGATCGCCACCGCTCCCACCCCGTACCGAGCCCACTCCACCGACAGCGTCCGCGCCAGGTTCTCGAGCGCCGCGCGGGAGGCGGTCGCGAACGGCCCGTCCCCCCGCCGCGGGCCGATGAGCGCCACCTTGCCGGCGCCGGCCGGGATCAGCGCGCCGGTGGCGGCCCCCCGCACGGCGACCCACACCCGCTCGAGCGTGTCCCGCAGCGCGTCCTGCCCGCCCGAGGCGAACGCCGACGCCGCGTCGTATACGAGCCCGCGCAGCCCCGCGACCCCTTCGGCCCAATCCCGGGCGGCATCCTCATCGAGCGCCGCGTCGAGCTCCACCACCCGTGCGCTCAGCGCCGCCAGTGCGTCGGTGATCGCGGGCGTGACCCCGCCCGCGACCCCGCCCGCGACCGCGATCGCGCGGCCGTCGAGCAACCCCTGTCGAAGCATCGTCATAGCGAGCGAACCTTACGGTCACGGGAGTAGGATCGGTGCCGTCACCGAGGAAGGAGTGAAGACCCCCATGCTGTCCTACGCACACGGCGCCTGCGCGGATCCACTGCTCGGGGAAACGATTTCTCATAACCTCGATCGGACGATCGCGCGCGTTCCCGATGCCGACGCGCTGATCGACTGCGGACACGGGGTCCGGTACACCTACGCGCAGTTCGGCGAGGCGGTCGACCGGCTCGCCGGCGGGATGCTCGCCGCCGGGCTGCGCAAGGGAGACCGGGTCGGCGTGTGGAGCCCCAACCGCGCCGAGTGGGCCCTGACCCAGTACGCCACCGCCAAGGCCGGGGTAATCCTCGTCAACATCAACCCCGCCTATCGCGTGAGCGAGCTGCAGTACGCGCTCAACCAGTCGGGCTGTCGCTGGATCATCGCCGCCCAGCGTCTCAAGGACTTCGACTTCGTCGAGATGGTCGAGCACGTCCGCCCGCAGCTCCCCGAGCTCGAGCGCGCGATCTTCTTCGACACCCCTGGCTGGGAGGAGCTCGCCTCGGGCGCCGGCTACACCGGCGACCTCGACGCCCACGCCGAGGAGCTCGACTTCGACGACGCGATCAACATCCAGTACACGAGCGGCACCACCGGATTTCCCAAGGGCGCGACGCTCACCCACCACAACATCCTCAACAACGGTCACTTCGTCGGCGCGATGCTGGGGTACACCGAGCGCGACAGGGTCTGCATCCCGGTGCCGCTTTACCACTGCTTCGGCATGGTGCTCGGAAACCTCGCCGCCACCGCGCACGGCGCCTGCATGGTCTACCCCGCCGAATCGTTCGACCCGCTGGCGACCCTCGAGGCGAGCGCGCACGAGCGGTGTACGAGCCTGTACGGCGTGCCGACGATGTTCATCGCGGAACTCGCCCACGAGCGGTTCGGCGAGTTCGACTTCGACTCGCTGCGCACGGGCATCATGGCCGGCTCCCCGTGCCCGATCGAAGTCATGAAGCGCGTCAGCGACAAGATGGGCATCAAGGAGATGAGCATCGCCTTCGGCATGACCGAGACCTCGCCCGTCACCACCCAGGTGCGCCGCGACGACACGCTCGAGAACCGCTGCGGCACGGTCGGCGAGGTCGGCCGCCATGTCGAGATCAAGATCATCGACCCGGCCACCGGCCGCACCGTCGAGCGCGGCGAGCCCGGCGAGTTCCTCGCGCGCGGGTATGTGGTCATGCGCGGATACTGGAACGACCCCGAGCGCACCGCCGAGTCGATCGACGAGCAGCGCTGGATGCACACCGGCGACCTCGCGACGATGGACGAGCAGGGTTACGTCCGCATCGTCGGCCGGATCAAGGACATGGTGATCCGCGGCGGCGAGAACGTCTACCCGCGCGAGATCGAGGAGTTCCTCTACACCCATCCCGATATCGCCGACGTCCAGGTGATCGGCGTGCCTGACGAGCGCTACGGCGAACAGCTGATGGCGTGGGTGATCCCGCGCGCCGACGCCACCCTGAGCGAGGACGAGGTCCGCGCCTTCTGCAAGGGCCAGATCGCGCGCTACAAGATCCCGCGCTATGTGAAGCTCGTCGAGTCGTTCCCGATGACCGTCACCGGCAAGGTCCAAAAGTTCAAGATGCGCGAAACCGCGATCGAAGAGCTCGGGCTCGGCGAGGCCGCCGCGATCGCCACCGCCTAGGTTTGTGAGGGGCCGCCTACGGCGGCGTCCTTGGGGCCGTTCCGCCCGGCATCCCTGCCGGGCGGGCGCCCTCCGGCCGACCTGCATAACTCGCCACCGAAGCGTCCCGGACGGGACGGTGCCGTACTACGCACGTATATCGCGCGTTTCACGGCACGGTCGGAGGGATCGCGCTCGGTTGCCGTGTTATGCAGGTAATCCGAGTGCTCGGGAACCACGAAGCCCGCCGCCAATCGCACACCGCCCCCCCCTCAGGTGCCCGCCGTTTTTCGTGGCGAGACCCGCTACCGCGCCGCCGCCGCCCGGGCGGCACGCGCCTCGCGGAACGCCCCCCGCCGGCCGAGCCGGGCGAGCTCGGAGTGCAGCTCACGGATGCGATCGAGGATGTAGTCCGCGACCTCCTGCTGCTGCTCGCGCGTCGACCCGCGAACGACCTGGAATCGGAAGGGCGCGCCGTATTGCACGGTCACCTTGGGGAACTGAAGGCGCTTCCAGTTGCGCACCTGATAGGAGCCGAGGATGGCGACCGGGACCACAGGCGCGCCCGACTCGAGCGCGATCCGGCCGATCCCCGGCCGAGCCTCGTCGGCGATCTTGCCCGACCGCGAGCGCCCGCCCTCGCAGTACATCACGACCGCGCCACCGCGCCCCAGGATTCGATCCGCCGTGACGAACGCCTCCTCGTCCTGGTTTCCGCGCCGCACCGGGAACACGCCGCCGTGGCTGAAGACCCACCCCGGGAATCCTTTGAACAGCTGTGACTTCCCCATGAACTGAACCCGCCGGCGGATGAACGCGCCGGTGAAGAAGTGGTCCATGAACGAGGCGTGGTTGGGCGCGAGGATCACCGGCCCGTTGGGGACGTTCTCGCTCCCGATGCCCCGCGCCCGATGCACGAGCAGCGCGTTGAGCTCGGTGAAGACCCGCACCGTCTCGTACACCTTCGACTCGGGCGGCCGCGAGCGGACGAGCTCGTGGAAGCGGTCGAAGTACTCCTTCGGCCGCGGGTCCTTGTAGACCTGCGGCTTGAGCTCGACGTCAGGCATCGCCCGCGAACGCTAGCCGCTCTAACCGGTCAGCGGAAGCACCATCGCCGGCTTCTCGATCTCGTGGTCCTCGCTCGTCGCGACCACCCCGGTGCCGATCGCGAAGAACTCGATCACGTGCGAGCCCCAGCCGTGCGAGCGCTCGACGATTCGCGCGCCGACGATACCGCCGGCCTGGAGCTCGTCGGCCTCGTTCTGCATGCGCTCCATCGCCAGCTCGCGCGCCTCGTATAGAGCCTGGGTGTAGTTCGGCATCTCGACGTTCCGACCCACCTGCTTGAGCGAGGCGAGCATTCCCTGGCGACCGACGTGGTAGACGCAGTTGCCCATCACGAGCCCCACTGGGCGGTAGCCGGCGCGCAGCAGCTTGGCGAAGTCCTGCCCGCTCAGATCCGAGGTGAACGGCCGCCCGTTCGGCGCCCGGTGAAGCTCGCCGCCGCGGTGCTTGACCGCCGTCCCCACCGCGATGAACTCGGCGAGGTCGGCGCCCCATTCGTAGCGCCCGATGTCGAGTCGGACGCCGACGATCCCGTCCGCCCCGAGCTGATCGGCCTCCTCCTCCATACGCGTCATCGCGAGCTCGCGCGCGTGATACATCGCCTGCGTCAGGACGCCGAGCTCCTGGCTCTGGTTCCACATCGCCTGCTGGAAGCCGATGTGGTAGATCGAGCTGCCGAGCACGAGCCCGAGCGGCTCGAACCCCGCCTGCTTGACGAGCAGGAACTCGTCCACCGACAGGTCACTCGTGAAGAACCCGCGCGCGACCTCCTGCTTCATCCTCGCGATCCGCTCGCGGCCCGATGCGGGGATACCCGCGAGCGAACCCGCCTCGTAGCTGGCGGCGTGCGGGGCCTCCTCGACATCCCCGGGCGGTGCGACGGCCCGCGCCGGCGCCTGGCGGTTGTCGTCGTCACGTTTCAGGAATCCCATCGACTTCTCCTCATTGGATCGGGAGCGGCTGGATCCTCACTGGATCAGCATCCGCTCCAACGCCTTGCGCGTAGTCTCGCTCCGCGCCGCCTCGGCGGCCAGCGCCTCGCTGAGGGTCCCCAGCCACGCGTCGGTCTCGAGTACCTCGTTCTTCAGCACGATCCCGCCGGACAACCGCGCGCAGCGAGTCTGCACCGTCCCACCGTCCGTCCTGAGCTCGAGCCTGCGGTCGCCCAGATCGACCGAGACGCTCCGCACGCTCTTCGGCCCGAACATCCCCGACCGGCGACGATCCACCCGCACCCGTCCCGGCATCGCCTCCTCGAGCTTGGCGGTCAGGCTCTCCACGAACGCTCTCAGATCGCTCGAATCCGCGCGCAGCGAAGCGGCGAGCAAATCCATGTCCACCACGGGGCGATCGATCTCGTCCACGACGTCAGGCTACGACATCTGAAACAGTGTGATTCGTGGGAGAGGCTGTGGGAAGTCTCTCCGGTATGACAAGCAAGACGACAGTGGTTCCAGATCTGAACCTGAACGACGGCAACCGGATACCCCAGCTGGGCTTCGGGGTATTCCTGGTCCCCGAGGACGAGACCGCACAGGCGGTCGGTCAAGCGCTCGGAACGGGCTACCGGTTGATCGACACCGCAGCCGCGTACGGCAACGAGGTCGGCGTCCGCGACGCCGTGGAGACGAGCGAGCTCGATCGCGGAGACATCTTCATCACCACCAAGCTGCGCAACCGAGATCACGGGCGCCACAACGTGCCGCGCGCGTACGAGCGGAGCCTCGACAAGCTAGGCGGCGGCTACATCGACCTCTACCTGATCCACTGGCCGGTCCCGCAGAAGGATGATTACGTCGAGACCTGGGAGGCGTTGTGCGAGCTCCAGCGCGAGGAGCGCGTCCGCTCGATCGGCGTCTCGAACTTCCAGGTCGAGCACCTGGAGCGGATCATCGACGCCACCGGTGTCGTGCCCGCGGTCAACCAGATCGAGCTGCACCCCCACCTCCAGCAGCTAGAGCTGCGCCGGTTCCACGAAGAGCACGGGATCAAGACCGAGGCGTGGAGCCCACTCGGGAAGGCGCAGTTCCTCGATGATGAGACCATCCAGCGGATCGCGTCCGCCCACGGCCGTACGCCTGCGCAGGTCGTCCTCCGCTGGCACATCCAGCTCGGGAACATCGTGATCCCGAAGTCGGTCACGCCGAGCCGGATCGAGGAGAACTTCAATATCTTCGATTTCGAGCTGAGCGACGAGGAGATGCACGCGATGTTCGAGCTCGATCGCGACGAGCGCACCGGCCCCGATCCCGACACGTTCGGGTAGCGGCCGCACCGATCCCAGCGCAGAGGTGTTCCTAACGACATGCGTAACGCACTGAAAATCATCATCGTTCTCGGCATCCTGGCCGTGCCTTCGGCGGCGCTCGCAGCCGGCAGCTCGAGCCAGCCCCTGGCGATCAACAACTGCCAGGCCCTCAAGCTCAAGCCGTCAAGGATCACCCTGTCCTGCGGGGACGGGAATACCTGGCTCGGCAAGCTGAAGTGGTCCAGTTGGAGCAAGACCCAGGCCGTCGCGAACGGCAACTACACGTACAACGACTGCACGCCGAGCTGCGTCGCAGGCCACGACCATTCGGTCGGCATCAAGGTGACGCTGTCGAACCCGAAGATGTGCCCGAATCAGGTCAACCCGGCGTTCAAGAAGGCCGTGATCTCATACAAGGGCACGCGTCCGAAGGGCGCACCGCTGAAGTACAGCTTCAAGTGCCCGGCCGGTCTTCCCGGGGCGTACTGACCTCCGGCCCAGTCGTGGGCCCGACCCCGGTCTCCCATATCCTGCTCTCGTCCCACGAGCACAGGAGGATGAGTTGCCGGAGGTCGAGGCCCACATCACGGGCACCGTCTGGAAGATCGAGGTCCAGGTCGGCGACAGCGTGGAGGAAGGCGACACGGTCGTGATCCTCGAGTCGATGAAGATGGAGATGCCGGTCGAGGCCGAGGATCCGGGCGTCGTCAAGGAGATCCTGTGCGAGGAAGGTCAGTCGGTCTCCGAGGGCGACACGCTCGTTGTCCTCGAGTGACTCCGATGAACCGCGCCCGGCCGTCGGGCGCCTGCTGGTCGACGAGCCCGAGCCCGGCGTTACGCGGCTGACGATCTCGAATCCCGCCAAGCGCGGCGCGCTCGACCACGCGATCCTGGACGCGTTCACCTCGACGCTGGCGGACATCGACGCTCGCTGCGTGATCGTCACCGGCGAGAAGACGACGTTCTCCGCCGGCTACGACATAGGCGATCTCCGGGGAAACGGGCAGTTCGCCGACCAGGCCGACCGGCTCGTCGCCAACCCATTCACCGCCGCGCTCGAGGCGGTCGAGGACTACCCGTATCCGACGCTCGCCGCGCTGAACGGACACGTCATCGGCGGCGGCCTCGAGCTCGCCCTTGCCTGCGACCTGCGCATCGCCGCCGGCACGATCGCGCTTGGGATGCCACCGGCCAAGCTCGGCCTCGTCTACTCGCATACCGGAATCCGCAAGTTCATCGACACGATCGGCGCGCCCCGGACCCGCGAGCTGTTCCTCGTCGGCCGCCGGATCGACGCGCGCTCCGCCCGCGAATGGGGTCTCGTCAACGCGATCGCCGAGGAGGGACGCCTCGCCGAGGAGGCCGTCGAGCTTGCCAAGGAGATCGCCGCAAACGCGCCGCTCGCGCAGAAAGGCAACAAGCGCGTGATCCGCGCGGTCCTCGACGCGCAGGCCGCGCTGGACCCCGACGTCGAACACGAATTGATCGAGTTGCGCCGCGCCTGCTTCGCCTCCGAGGACTTCCGCGAAGGAGTTCGCGCATTTTCCGAGAAGCGCGCGCCCCGGTGGCAGGGACGCTGATCCGTCCGCGCGTCTCCTTACCCTACGGTTCCAACATGATCGAGATCGAGGCTCGCCTTAGCGAGCTCCGTGCGTTGGGCCTTCACCACCGCATCCGCTTGGTCAGCGGGCCGCAGGGTCCTCACGTCGTCCTCGATGGCAAGCCCGTGCTGTTGTTGTGCTCGGACAACTGCCTCGGCATGGCCGACCATCCGCGCGTCCGCGAGGCCGCGGCGGAAGCCGCCATGCGCTGGGGCGTCGGCGCCGGCGCCTCACGTCTGGCGTCGGGGACGATGACCGTGCATCGCCGCCTCGAGGAGCGCCTGGCCTCATTCCTCCGGCGCGACAGCGCGCTCCTGTTCGGCTCGGGATTCCTCGCCGGCGCCGGGGTCGTCGCCGCGCTCGCCCGCCCCGGCGACGTTGTCTTCTCCGACGAGCGGAACCACGCCTCGCTGATCGACGGCTGCCGGCTGTCGCGCGCCGAGGTGTTCGTCTACGACCACGGCGACATCGAGCACCTGGCCTGGGGGCTCGCCCAGAATCACGGCCGCGCGGCGCTGATCGCCACCGAGGCCGTGTTCTCGCTCGACGGCGCGGTGGCGCCGCTCGAGGGCATCGTCGAGCTTTCCCAACAGCACCGGGTGCGGCTCCTGGTCGACGAGTCGCACGGTCTCGGGTCGCTCGGCCCGGGTGGCCGCGGCGCGCTGGCCGAGTACGGCCTCGAGGATCAGGTGGACGTGATCGTCGGCACGCTCGGCGAGGCTCTCGGCTCGTACGGCGCGTTCGCGGCCTGCGACCGCGTGATGACGCAGTATCTGCTCCACGCCGCGCGGACGCTCACGTTCTCGACCGCGCCCGCGCCGCCGGCGGTCGCGGGCGCTCTCGCCGCTCTGGCGCTGCTCGAGGAGCGTCCCCGCCTGGTCGAGAAGCTCCGCCTCAACACCGCCGCGCTCCGCGAGGGACTCGAGGCCGCGGGGTTCGACTTGCGCGGGTCGCGCACGCACATCCTCGCGCTCGACGTCGGAGACCCGGCGCTGGCCATCAGTCTGTGCGACCGCGTGCTCACCCAGGGAGTGTTCGCGCAGGCCGTCGGGACGTACGTCCGGCTGGCGGTCATGGCCACGCACCGCAGCGAGGAGCTCCGCGCTGCGGCCCGGGTGCTAGCTGACGCGGCGCGGGCCATTGGATTCGACCCGAGGGCGACCGTCGTCTACGCCGAGCCCGAAGTGGAGTACTACGAGCCCGACGAGCACGACCAAACCGAGCAGACCGGGCCGTTCGACTACGAGCGGATCGCCCACGCCGCGTAGCGGCTAATCGTCGTAGGGCTCGAAGTCCCGCTTGCGCGCCCCGCACACGGGGCAGAACCACGTCTCCGGGATGTCCTCGAACGCCGTCCCGGCGGGGATGCCCCCATCGGGATCGCCCTCAGCGGGGTCGTAGATGAAACCGCACGATCCGCAGATCCACTTCACTCGACCAAGGCTATCGGCGGGTCGGGGACAATGCGGCACGATGGGCAGCGCGTCATGAGCACCGATCGCCCGGGTCCCGAACAGCCGCTAAATCTCGGCGAGCGCACCGAGCCGAGACCGGCCGGCACCGTGATCCTGCTCCGCGGCGGCGACAGGGCGCTCGAGGTCCTGCTCGTCCAACGCAACCCGAACGCCCGCTTCATGGGCGGCGCCTGGGTGTTCCCGGGCGGCGCGGTCGACCGCCACGAGGGCCACGGCGACCAGGCGCTGCGCGCCGCGGCGGTCCGCGAGCTCGAGGAGGAGGCCGGGATCTCGCTCGCTGACCCCGCGAAGCTGATCGCGTTCTCGCGCTGGATCACTCCGGCCGAGGTGAAGACGCGCTACGACACGTGGTTCTACCTGGCGCCCCTGCCCGCGGGCGCGGAGGCGACGGCCGACGGCGCCGAGGTTGTCGACGCCCGCTGGTACTCACCTGCCGCAGCGCTCGAGGCCCGCGCGCGCGGCGAGCTGTTCATGGTGTTCCCGACGATCAAGCATCTCGAGCAGCTTTCGGGGTTTGCGTCCGCCGATGCCCTGCTCGCGCACGCGCGCAGCCAGGAGGTCCACCCGGTGCAGCCGCGCGTCGTCATGCAGGGCGAGACCGCCCGGATCGTGCTCCCGGGCGAACCGGGTTACCCTGACTGAGGCCCCCTCCGACTGAGGCCCCGTGACGGCATCTCTTCCATCCGATGTCCAGGCGGTGTTCGACCGGTTCATCACGACCGAACTGACGACCGTCGACCGCTCCGGCCAGCCGATTACCTGGCCGGTCACGCCGTACTACCGCCTCGGCGATCCGTGCATCGACGTCACCACCGGGCTCGGCTACCCGAAGAAGGCCGACGATGCCCGGGCGAACCCGCTCGTCTCGCTCCTGTTCTCGGACCCGACCGGGAGCGGCCTGCCGAATCCGCCGCTAGTCCTCGTGCAGGGGTCGGCTCAGGTCGACGACCAGGACCTCGAGGCCAACCGCAAGCGCTACACGCGTGAGATGCTCGAGAAGCTCCCGGGTCTCGCGCGGTGGGACCCCCCGGATCAGTTCAAGCGATTCCTCACTTGGTACTACACGCGCATCTACATCCACGTCCGGCCCGAGCGGATCTACGTGTGGCGGGCCGACGGCGAGCCGGAGCTGTTCGACGCCCATATGGAGGAGGTCCGCTCTGGTCACTCCGAGGAGCCCGACCGCTTTCATGCCGCGCCCGAGGGCGGCGTCAGCGCGTGGCACCCCCGGATCAGGCAGCTCGGCGCCAATCACCGAACTGCCGTCCTGTCGTTCGTCTCGCCCGACGGCTTCCCGTTCGCGATGCGGGTGCAGGTCCAGTCCGACGAGGACAACCGGTGCGTCCGGATCGAAGCGCCGCCCGACGGCGCGCCGCTCCAGCCCGGTCTCGCGTGCCTGACCGCCCACGCCCACGAGCCCGAGCTCAAGTGGATGGAGAACTTCCAGGTCCGTGGCGACCTCGTCGAACGCGAGGACACCTGGACGCTGGTCCCGCACAAGCTCGTCGGCGGCCTCGAGGTGCCGACGTCGCGGATCGAGATGCTCCGCGCCAATGTCGGCAAGGCGGTCCGGTTCCGGCGCGCGGCCAAGCGGGAGCTCGCCCGCCGGGCTGACTAAGCCTCTGCGGACAGCGCCGACACCAGCCAGAACGAGCAGATCAGGAACGTGCCCTCCTCCCCGTGTGGCAGTCGGCTAGGAACCCATAGCCGGCGCAAGTGCACATGCGGTCCCAGATTTAGGGCGCTAGGCTTGTCCCAGGCGAAGGAGGGAGGTTTCGAAGTGTCCGAGGAGACGACAGACGGCATGCAGAGGCGTTCCAGCAGCGCCGAGGCCGCGGCGACCCGGTGGCGGCAGACGCACCCCGACCAAGACCTCGATCACGATCCGCCCTCTCGGGTCCCGGAGGACGACGACGTCGTGCCGAACCGGCATTCGGCCAGCGCCGAGGCGGCGGCGCTCCGGTGGCACGAGCGCCACTCCGACGAGGACTACTGACCGCCGGGAGCGGCCTACTCAGCCGCCGCCGTACGTAACGATCAGGTCGGTCAAGACGCCGACGATGAAGCCCGCCGAGACCATCAGCAGACCGATCTCGCGGTGGCCGTAGCGGCGCATGCCGTTCCAGACCTCGCCGATCACATACAGGATCGCGCCCCCCGCGGCGGCGTAGAACGCCAGCTCGAGCGGATTGCTCGTCACCGCGTAGCCGACGATCGAGCCGAGGAACGTCGGGCCGCCGCCGATCAGCCCGGCCAGGCCGATCCAGCCCCACGAAGGCTTGACGTCGCCGAGCGGGCCGACGATGCCGAATCCCTCGGTGGCGTTGTGCAGGGCGAAGCCGATGATGAGCACGGTGGCCAGGCTGATCGCGCCGGCACGCGCGGACACGCCGATCGCCAGGCCCTCAGCGAAGTTGTGGACGCCGATCGCGGCCGCGATAGTGAGACCCACCCGGAGCGCGCGGCGGCGAGCGGCGTCGAGCTCGCGCACGAGTGCCTCGGACTCGGTGGCGCCGATCGCCGCGGTGTCCGCGCCGCCCGCAATCGGGGGCTTGGTCGGGCGCATTCGCCGCTCGAGCACTGCCAGGCCGGCACTTCCCGCCGCGAACCCGGCGGCGAGCAGGACGACCAGCCAGACCACATACGACAGGCTCTGACGATCGCTTTTGTACGCGTGCAGCGCGTCGTTGACGATCGTGAGTCCGTTCGACATGACATCGACGAAGATGAAGGCGAGCACGCCGACCGCGAACATCGCGAGCGCGACCCGCGCCTTGCTCCCCAGGAGCTGGAGGCGGCCGACGGGCAGGCCGAGAAAGATCGTAAATCCGGCGAGCGCGCCTAGGACGATGGTCTGTGCGAAAGACAAGTGACCTCGAGGGTTTTAGGGCACCCTAACAACTAGAAGGCGAAGCCTATCAGAGACAGGGCTATCAAGTCCAACCACCTCGGTCGGAGTTGGGAAGCGCAGGCGCGCACGGGGACGCGCCGGCTCGTATGCGGCCATATACCCGTTTCTGGTCGGCCTTCCTGCCGTCAAGCCCCGGACGGACGGCCGGGTCGCCCTCCCGCCGGCAACCTCCCCTAAGTATCCGAGTTGAGATCGGGCAGGCCCAGCGACTGCAGCCAGTGGTTCACGGTGATGTTGAGCTGCGTGAACTCGCCCGTCCAGATGAGGATGCCCATCCCGATCAGCACGAGCCCGCCGGCGGTGATCACGAGCGCATAGTGGCGGCGGACAACGCCCAGCGCGGACGTCACGGTTCCGAACGCGAGCCCCGTGACCAGGAACGGAACGCCGAGGCCGGCGCAGTAGACCGCCAGCAAAAACGCCCCGTGAGCCGCCGATCCCGACACCCCGGCGGCGGTGATGATCGCCCCGAGCGTCGGCCCCGTGCACGGCGTCCAGGCGAGCGCGAACGCGGCCCCGGTCAACACCGGCCCGCCCCGCCCGGCTCGGCTCACGAGCCCCCCCACGTGCCACTCCCGTGAGAGCTGGGGCACGAACGGTGCGAGCACGAACACGACGCCCATCGCGATGATCACCGCGCCGGAGATCTTGAGCGCTGCCGGGCCGGTCAATGCCCCGTGGAGCGCCTGCTGCCCGAGCAGCCCGAGCGCGATGAAGATCACCGAGAAGCTCGCGACGAACGCGAGGCTCGGCCCGATCACGCGGCGCGCCCGGATCTCGGCCGGCGCCACCCCGGCGACTGCCGAGATGTAGCCAGGCACCAGCGGCAGCACGCAGGGCGACAGGAACGAGATCAACCCGGCGCCGAACGCCACGGGGATTCCAATCCCGGAGGTAGGGTCCATCGTGCCCTGCTGAGGGTATCGCCACGAGATATCCGAAACGTTCTCCCGCTTTAGGCGTTAGAGTGATCAGGGGTTCACGTGGAAGCTTCCGCCCTCCCAGCACCGGCTGCAGTAGCCCGGACTCGGACCTCGATCGGAACGCCACTGCTTCGCCTCCGATCCGACGAGCAGCTGGTGGCGCTGTTCCGCGCGGGCCACGACGACGCCTTCCGGGTGATCCATGATCGCTACCGCCAGCGGCTGTTCGCCTACACGCGGCAGATGCTCACCCAACGTCAGGACGCCGAGGACGCCCTTCAGGACATCTTCGTCCGCGCGTACGCGGGGCTACGCGCCAACCACCGCGAGCTCGCCCTCCGCGCCTGGCTCTACCGGGTGGCGCACAACCGGTGCATCGACGAGCTGCGCCGGCCCTCGCCGCCGCCGCCCGAGGTGCTCGAGCTGCTGCGTTCTCCCGTGCACGACCCGATTGCCGAGGCCGATCAACGCGAGGCGCTGCGACGCCTGATCGCCGACGTCCGCCGGCTCCCCGAGCAGCAGCGATCCGCGCTGCTCATGCGCGAGCTCGGCGGCATGTCGTACGCCGACATGGCCGGCGCGCTCGGCGTCACCGTGCCGGCGGTGAAGTCGCTGCTCGTCCGGGCCCGGCTGGCGCTCGCAAAAGCCCTCGAAGCCCGGGACACCGCGTGCTCGGAGATTCGCGAGGAGTTGATCCTCTCCCACGACCGCGGGCTGCGCCCAAATGCCACGGCTCGCCGCCACATGCGCGACTGCGCCGGCTGCCGCGACTTCCGACAGGAGCTGCGCGGGGTGAGCCGGACGTTCGCGGCGATCGTTCCGACCCTGGGCCCGCTCGGAGTCCTCGCCAACGTCCTCGGCATCGGTGGCGCCGGGAGCGGCGCGGCCGGCGGCGCGCTCGCCGCCGGGGCCGGAGCGGGAGGCGGATCGGCCGTCGTCGGGATCGGCGCGATGAGCGCCGGGGCCACGCACGTCGCGACCCTGCTCGCCGCCGCGGTGGTCACCGCGGGCGGCGCGGTCGAGCTCCAGCACACGATCACCACCCCCGCGTCGCATCACCCTCACGCGCACTCGGCGCTGGTTGCTCCGGCGACCCGGCACGTGATTTCCCCGCGAGCCGGCTCGGCCGCGAGCGCGACCGTCGACCCACTCGAGGACGGAGCGCCCCTAGCGGCCAGCCCGCCGCCCCAGACTCAAGCGGTCAGGATCGCGGCCACGTCGCGCCCGACGTCATCGGCCACGCCCACCACGGTGACCACCTCGACGACCACCGTCACGGCTCCGTCGAAGCTCAAGCTCCGGACGTCGGGGGGTACGTCAACGATGACCGCGGATGGAGGCGTGACTCCATACTCCGCGGGCACGCCGGCCAAGGACAAGCCGGCCGGCACCACGACCTCCACGGCTACAGGGGCGTCGCCGTCTACGACCTCGACGACGGCGGGCACGACCCCGTCCAGCACCGGCTCGAGCTCGACCACTCAGTCTGACTCCGCGTCGGGTTCGACCACCTCCAGCTCCGCCTCGAGCACCACGAGCTCGCAGGGCGACAGCAGCACCGGAACGGGATCGACGCCGGGGATCTCCCCGAGCGGGACCCCGCCGCCGGCACCGTGAGTACGCCGGCCGCGGATCGACCAGGCGACTCATCTACTGGCCCGGCAACCGACAGCTACCTCGAGCCGCTCGATCACGAGGATGTGGTCGTCCACCGGGGACGCCGGTCCGGGCTGTATACGTTCGTCGCCGTTCACTCCACGGTTCGCGGCCCGTCGCTCGGCGGATGCCGGATGTGGGGCTACGCGGACGCGCGCCTCGCATTGCGCGATGCGCTGAGGCTCTCGCGGGCGATGACCTACAAGTCCGCCGTGGCCGATCTGCCACTCGGCGGCGGCAAGGGCGTGATCATGACCGCCCCCAGCGAGGTCCTGTCCGCCGAGCGCCGGACGGCGGCCCTGCTCGACTTCGGCGACACCGTCGAGTCGCTCGGCGGACGCTACATCACCGCCGAGGACGTCGGCACCTCGAGTCGCGACATGCGCGTCATCGCCCAGCGCACCGCGCACGTGGCCGGACTGCCCCGCCGGCAGGGCGGCTCCGGGGATCCCAGCCCGTTCACGGCGCTCGGGGTCGAGTCTGCGATCCGCGCCTGCTGCGAGCGCGTGTTCTCGACGAGTTCCCTGCGCGAGCGGTCGGTGGCCGTGGTCGGGCTGGGACACGTCGGATCACGCGTCGCCAGGCGGTGCGCCAAGGCCGGCGCCAACCTCGTGCTGAGCGACATCGACGAGCGCAAGCGCCGCGTCGCCGACGAGCTCGGGACGGGTTGGGCGTCCCCGGCAGAGGCGCTCGAGCTCGACGTCGACGTGGTGGCGCCGTGTGCGCTCGGAGGTGTGCTCGACGACACGACCGTGCCCAGGCTGCGCTGCCAGATCGTCGCCGGCGCCGCCAACAACCAGCTCGCGCGCGAATCGGTGGCGGACCTGCTCGCCGCTCGCGACATCCTGTGGGCGCCCGACTTCGTCGCCAACGCGGGGGGCCTGATCAACATCGCCGAGGAGCAGAACGGCTACAACCCGACGACCGCCGGCCGGCGCGTCCGGATGATCGGCGACACGCTGCGCCGGATCTTCGACGAGGCCGCGGCGACTGACGCCACGCCCCTGACGGCCGCTTTGGCGATCGCGCGCCAGCGGCTGGCGACTACGTAGCGCGCCGCTCAGGGGCAGACCGCCGCGTAGGGCGGTCCTCCCACGAACTGCGCCCATTCCGCTCGCGTCAGGTTCCGGCCGGCCAGCAAACAGGCGCGTTGCTGCTACACCGCCAGTGAGGTCGGCCACGTGAACCCACCCCCGCGGTCGTCGACGAACGTGGTCCCGGTCATCAACGAGTTCAACGGCCTGACCGACCTCGCGTTCACGTCGATCAGGTGAGGTGAGTGAGGTCTGGTCGCTCCACCCCGGCCGGCAGGCGGTGCTCGTCGGCGAGCTTGTCGAGATGGGCCGCGAGCGTGACGGCGGCCGCCTGGCGTAAGCCCGGGGGCACGTCGGCCCAGGCGTAGTCGATCAGCTCCTCGGTGCTCCGCCGGCCGGCGTCGAGGGCTTCGATCAGCCGGCGCTCGCGCTCGAGGCGATGGGCGATGTACTCGTCGAGCTTGGCCGCGGGGTCGGAGACCGGCGGTCCGTGGCCGGGAAGGAGGACTTTGAGCGAGCGTTCCCGGAGCCGGGCGAGAGCGGCCAGGTAGGACGCGAGTGCGCCGGGGTCGGGGGCGATGAACACGCTCCCCCGGCCCAGGACGGCGTCGCCGGTCAGGGCGGCGTCGCCGGCGATGTAGGCGAGGTGGTCGGGCGCGTGCCCTGGAGTCGCAACCGCTTCGAGCGGGCCGAACCGCTCGCCGTCACTCAGCCCGACGTCGACGTCGCCCCCTTCAGCGCCGGCCAGGGACGCGCCGGCGTAGCGCGCGCGGATCGCCGGCACCGCGCCGGTGTGGTCGGCGTGGTGGTGGGTGAGCGCGACGCCGCCGAGGCCGCCCCGGGCGTCGAGCTCGGCGACGAGCGCCGCGACATGCTCGTCGAGGGCAGGACCGGGGTCGACCAGCCACGCCGGGTCCCTTCGTACGATCCACGAGTTCGTCCCGCTGAGCGTGAACGGACCGGGGTTGTCGGCCCGGATGCCGACGAGATCGTGTCCCGGGACCTCGATGCGAGTCACCGGGGCAGCATGACAGCCGCCCTCGGCGGCCTACGCCGCCGCGCGGACCGCGGGCGCGTTCTGTACCGGCGCGACCTCGTCGGCGTCGTCGAGGCTCCGTACCCGCCGGCTGAGCAGCGGCACGAACGTGACGACCGCGCCGAGGACACCGGCCCAGATCAGGGTGGTGCGGGCCCCGAGGGCGGCGCTGATCGGGCCGGTCAGCGCGTACGACAGCGGCAGCAGGCCGATCGAGATCAGCCAGTCGAGGCTCGAGACCCGGCCGAGGAGCTGTGCCGGGACATGGCGCTGCTTGGCGGTCGCCCAGGCGATCGTGCCCGCGGTCTCGAGCGTGTTGAAGAGGACGCTCGCGAGCATCAGGCCCCACAGGCCTTTCGAGAGGCCGTAGCCGGCCAGCGCGAGCGTTGCGACGGTCCACACGGCGTACATGAACGTGAGGCTGCGGCGCGGAAGGCCGAGCTGGCCGATCGTGAGCGCGCAGATCAACGACCCGAGACCGCCGGCGGCGAAGATCAGGCCGAGATCCCGCGCACCGTCGGCGAACCGGTGCTTGACGATGAACGGGAGGAGGACCTCGGTCGGCCCCATGAACAGCAGGTAGGCGATGGCCGCGCTGACGAGCGTCGCCCACAGCCAGGCGTGGCTGCGAACGTAACGGAGTCCGGCTTTGATCTCGCGCACGCCGGATCGCGCCTCCGCTCCGGCCGGGATCGGCGCCGGGGACATCGCCAACAACGCCGCCACTGAGACCGCGAACGAGCCGGCGTCGAGTCCGAACGTCCAGCCCGCGCCGATCGCGCTGACGGCCAGACCGCCGAGCGCCGGACCGGCCAGCCGCAGCATCACCGGTCTGATCAGCTGGTCGAGCGAGTTTGCCTGCGCGAGCGCGTCGGCGGGGACAAGCTGCGGCACCAGGGCATCGGAGGCGGGGTTGAAGAACGCGGTGGCGGCGCCGTACACCACAGCGATTACGAGCAGCTCCGGCAGTACCAGCGCGCCCGTCACCGCGAGCGCCGCGAGCGCCGCCAGGACAGCGGCGCGAACCACGTCTGCGGTCAGCATTACCGCGCGCCGGTCGACGCGATCGCTCACGGCTCCACCGATCAGCAGGCAGATGATCGTCGGAATCGTCATCGCGATCCCGACGGTCGCCAGGGCTGTCGGGGCGTCCGACAGCGTGTAGACCTGCCACGCCAGCGCCACCAGGAACAGACCGTCTCCGAGCAGCGAGACCGACATGCCGGACGCCAGCAGGCGGTAATCCCTGTGGGCCAACGGCGTCAGGAGTCGGACGCGGCTGAAGCCCCCCGGCCGATCCAGCCCCTCGTAGCTCTGCTGCATGCGCTCAGTCCGAGCTCGCGCCCGCCGCTCAGTCCGAGCTCGCGGCCAGCGCCGTCCCTTCGCCGGTGCCGGCATGCTCCTCGAGGAAGCTGACCAGGTGCTCTGTTGCCATCGGCCTGGCGAAGTAGAAGCCCTGCCCGGTATCGCATCCGAGCTCCCTGAGCGTGGCCGACTGCTCGGGGTACTCGATGCCCTCGGCGACGACCTCCAGATCGAAGGTCTCGCCCAGGCTCAGCACCGCGGACGCCAGGCCGGAGGTGACCGGCGCGGCGCCGGCGGCCAGGAGGGAGCGATCCATCTTGAGGATGTCGAGCGGCAGCATGCTCAGCGAGCTCAGCGACGAATAGCCGGTCCCGAAGTCGTCCATCGCCAGGCGCACGCCGAGCGCGCGCAGCTCGTTCAGGCGGCTGATCGCCAGCTGGGTGTCGGTCATCATCACCGACTCGGTGATCTCGAGCGTCAGGGCTTCGGGCTCGAGCCCGGCGGCCGCCAGCGCCGAGGCCACGTCCCGGACGATGTCGGAGTGGAACAGCTGCTTGACCGACAGGTTGATTCCGATCGTCGGAAGGGTCGGGCCGCTCATCCGGTCGCGCAGTTCCTTCGCCTGGCGGCAGCCCTCCTGCAGCACCCACCGCCCGATGTCGATGATCAGTCCGGTCTCCTCGGCGAACGGGATGAACTCGAACGGCGAGATCAGCCCGCGCGAGGGATGGCGCCACCGTAGGAGCGCCTCGACGCCGGTGACAGTCTCATCGGCCAGGCGGACCAGCGGCTGGTAGTGAAGCTCGAACTCGCGGCGCTCGAGCGCCTTCTGGAGATCTGCGCGCAGCGCCAGGCGGGCCACGACACGGTCGTGCATGGCGGGCTCGAACAGGCGATAGCCGCCCTTCCCATCGGCCTTCGCGATGTACATCGCGGCGTCGGCGTTACGGATCAGCTCGTCGGCGTCGGTGGCCGTGCCGGGCTCGACGACCGAGATCCCGAGGCTGGCGCGGATGATCAGGTGGTTGTCATCGAGCTCGATCGGACGGCTGAGCGCGTCAAGGATCCGTTCCGCGGTCTCGACCGCTGCCCCCAGGTCGTGCACGTCCTCGAGCAGGATCGCGAACTCGTCGCCGCCGAACCGGGCCGCAGTGTCGGCCGCCCGGACGCTCGCCGAGATCCGCTGGGCCACCTCGAGGAGGACGCGGTCGCCGGTGGCATGTCCAAGGCTGTCGTTGACGGTCTTGAAGTCGTCGAGGTCGACGAACAGCACCGCCATCCCCATCCCCTCGCGCAGCGTTCGCGCCACCGCGTGGCGCACGCGCTCATTGAACAGCGCCCGGTTGGCGAGGTGGGTCACCGAATCGTGGAAGGCCTGGTGGGCGAGCTGCTCCTCGAACGCTTTGCGCTCGGAGACGTCGCGGCCGTTGAGCACGATCCCGCCGACCGAGCTGTCGGCGAGCAGGTCGGCGTGGAGGATCTCGAAATGGCGAAGGCCTCCGTCCTTATGCGCGAGCAGGCAGTCGATCACCTCGGCGCGTCCGTTCGCGCCGGCGCCGTCGGTCAGGCGGCGAAGCATCCGTCCCTGCTCGTCGGGATGCAGCAGCTCCGCGAACGGCCGCCCGGTGACCTCGTCGGGGGTGTAGCCGAGCACGCGCTCGATCGAGGGGCTCTGGTAGAGGATCGTGTTGTCGTCGCTGAGCACCGTGATCAGGTCGCTCGAGTTCTGCACCAGCGTCGAGAGCCTGGCCTCGCTGGCGCGGCGGTGCACCTCCTCGGCGAACTCCGCGCTGCTCAGCGCGAGCGACACCTGATGCGCGAGCGTGCGCAGCGCGTAGCGGGTCTCCTCGTCATTGCTCACCTCGCCGGCAACGACCAGCATCAGGCCGGCGGCGGCCCCGCCGCCGGGATGAAGCTCGAGCTGTAGGACGCGGTCCATGCCTGCCGGCAGCCGCAGCCCGTCGCGGGCGCCGCCCGGAAGGATCACCGCCCCTCCATCCCCGGAGTCCTCGAGGAACGGCGAGATGCCCGCAGGCATCTCCCACTCGGCCAGCCCGCCCCGCTCGTCGAGCGCCATCGCGCGCACCTGGCCGCCGACGATCTGGCACACCCGGGCATCGGTTCGGTCCTTGCCGAAATCCGCGAGCGCCTGGAGCGCCGCGATCAGGATCTCGCGGGGCTCGGTGGCCGCGACGAGCAGGCCGCCCGCGGCGCTGACGGCCCGCTCCCGGGCCACCGACTTCTCGCGCTGGCGCACCAGGCCGGTCATCCGCGCGACGACCAGCGAGAACAGCACGGCCGAGGCCCCGATCACGAACAGCAGGTCCCAGTTGCGGGTCGGGACCACCTTGATGATCTCGATCGCTGGTGCGATCAGGGTCGCTCCGGCGAGCAGCGCCAGTCGCAGCCAGGTCAGACGCGGCTGGCGATCGGTCGCCTCTTCGGAGAGCTCCTGCATCGACGGGTGGAGCGCGGCGGCACCCCAGAACAGATAGAAGAAGATCCAGCCCGCATCGAGCCACAGCTGGTGGTTGTAGGTGTTGTGCAGCGTGAGCAGACCGTAGATGTCGTCCGTGACCAGCATCGACACGATCCCGCCGATCAGCAGGTAGAAGGCCGGCCGGCGCTTCCCGCCGTCCACGGCGAGGCGGATTCCGGCGGCTAGCAGGATGATGTCCCCCATCGGGTAGCCGATCGAGACAAGCTTCGGCAGCAGCGTGAGGGTTCCGTCGTGGACGTACGGGGCGATCAGCAGGATCCCGGAGACGAGCGCCAGGCCCAGCGTCATGATCAGGGCGTCGACCGCCCCCGGGCCGTCCGCGCGCCGGTTGCGGCGACGGACGAGGAGCATGATGCCCGCCATAAGCACCGGGTACATCGTCAGGTAGACGGCGTCGCCCCACGAGGGGAAGGGGACGCTGACGTTGAACAGGATCCGGATGCTGTACGTGTAGACGTCGCCGACCCAGAACAGGAACACGCCCAGAGCGAGCAGCCACCACGCGAGCCGGGCGCGCGGCCGGTAGAACCGGATGCCGGCGACCACGGCGACCAGACCGTAGAGGCCGAGGCCGTTGATCACCAGAGGGCTGCCCTTCAGCGGAGGCACGAACACGTAAAGCCCGGTGACGAGCGCACCTAAGGCGAAGAACATCCACCAGATGCGGCGTCGGTCGAGGGCGGGGGTCTGCGTGGCGGCGGACATCGTGCTCAAGGGCGGTGGTCGACCGGCGCCCGCCGGAGCTTGAACCTTTCGGCGGCTTCGCCGAGCACGATGCACAGATGTTCGATCTGCTCGTCGGTGTGCGCCGAGGTGAGCTGCAGGCGGAACCCGACCTCGTCACGCGGGACGAGCGGGTACACCGCCATCGTCACGTAGATCCCGCGGTCGAACAGCAGGTCGCCGACCTCGTCGACCTGGTCCGGGTCCGCCAGCGGGATCTCGATGATCGGAAACCCGGATTCGTTCGGCGTGGCGATGCCAAGCTCGCTCATCCGCTCGAGCACGCGGCCGGTCAGGCGATGGAGCTTCGCCCGCAGCTCATCGCCGCGGACGTCGTTCACGCGAAGTCCCTCAAGCGTCGTGGCGAGCGAGGCGACCGGTGAAGGACCGGAGTACAGGTACGGCGGCGCAGCGGTCTTTAGAACTTGCTTGAGCGCCGTCGGGCACGCGATGAACGCGAGCAGCGACGAATAGGCCTTCGAGAAGCCGCCGACGAGCACGACGTTCTCGTAGCTCTCGTCCACGTGCCGGACGATGCTGTTGCCGCGGACGCCGAAGTCGCACGGCTCATCGGGGGAGCGCTCGCCGATCACGCCGAAGCCGTGGGCGTCGTCGACGTACAGGATCACGTCGTACTTCCGGGCGAGCGCGGCGAACGCGGCGAGGTCCGGGGCGTTGCCGGTCATGCTGTTGACCCCGTCGATACAGATCATTCCCGGCCGACGCCACGCTCGGTCGCGGAGCAGGCCCTCCAAGTGATCGAGGCTCTCGTGGGCGAAGCGCTGAACGGCGGCGCCGCGGCCCCGGGCGAGCGCGCAGCCGTCGTAAATCGTCTTGTGAGCGCGACTGTCGAGGAACACCGTGCCCCCGCCCGCCAGCACCGGGATCACCGACATGTGGATGTGGGTGATCGTCGGCAGCAGCAGGCTGTCCTCGCAGCCGAGAAGGTCGGTGAGCTTCGCCTCGATCTCCTCGTACAGGACCGGGCTGCCCAGCAGTCGGGACCAGCTCGGGTGCGTCCCCCACTTGCGGAGATACTCGGGGACGGCCGCGATGATCTCCTCGTCGAGGTCGAGCCCGAGGTAGTTGCACGACGCGTAGTCGGTCAGCCACTGATTCGCGACGCGAATGAACCGCCCGTCGATTTCGTCGATCACCGCGTCGAGCATGCGGTGCGAGTACTGCAGGCGCGCGAGGTCCTCGGTCGAGCGGATCCACCGCTCGAGCCAGCGATCGTGCTCGCGCTCACCCCACCTCAGGGCATCGCGCGGATCGACCGCCGGCGAGGCGCCAGGGGCCGTCCCGCCGTTCCGGGTATAGGGGGTCGATTCGCTGACATCGGTGCGAGCCATCACACCGCTTATCGGACGGGCCGCCCGTTACTGAAGTCTTAGAAGGCCCGACCAGCTGATAAGCGGAGCTTCCGGGACTCTCATCCCACCGAAAACGCCGAATCCCCGCGGGCAGCGGGGTTTAAGACGTCAGAATGCTGACCAGGCGACGATCAGCGCGCGGATCGAGAGGTACCACGCGACCCGGTGCTGCCCGACCGCTTCGAGGAGACGTCGCTGGACCTCGAAGGCCACACACTCGAGATCGTCGACATCGGCCAAGGCGACAACGAGCACTCAACGATCGTGCATTCACCGTCAATCGCGGCGGTCGTCGGCGGCGACGTCGTCTACAACGAGGTCCACATGATGATGGGAGAGGCCGGTGAAGCGGCTCGCGACGCCTGGATCCGCAGCCTCGATCAGATCGCCGCTCTCCAGCCCCAGGTCGTCGTGTCCGGTCACCAGCGCGTGGGTGCACCCAGCGTCCCGAAGACCATCGCCGAATCGCAGCAGTACCTGCGGGACTTCACCCGCATCGCCAACGGCCAGGACACCGTCGAGGGCATCGTCGCGGAGATGCTCGAGCTGCATCCCGGCCGCGACAACCCGCGCGTCGTCTGGCACTCCGCGCGAGAGGAGATCAAGCGCCGCCAAGGCCCGTAGGCCGCGACGCCGGCGAGCGCCGAGGGTCGCCTGAGATGCCGGCAGCTCGGTCGCCTGTGGGATACTGGACCCATTCGGGGCGTGGCGCAGCCTGGTAGCGCGCACCGTTCGGGTCGGTGAGGTCCCCGGTTCAAATCCGGGCGCCCCGATTTTCCCTGCAAATCGGCCCATTTTCGTAACCGTTCAGTACTCGGGGCCTCAGGCGAGCGCCGGGAATGGGTCGCCACGGCTGTGGGCGGCGATCAGGTCACTGAGGTAGATGAACAGCGAGCGGTGTTGCTTTCGGCAGGTCGCGGCTGCCGAGAGGGCTCGCTCGGCGAATCGCTCGCCTTCTTTGCTTTGGGTGCCGAGCGAGACTTTGCGGTGGATGACCGGTGAGCGGAGCGCGCGTTCGGCGGGGTTGTTGGTGGGCTCGATGCCGTCGATCAGGGTGAAGGTCCAGAGGGCGGGCCAGATCTTGAGCAGGTTGTTGGCGAACTGCCGGTGCCATCGGTTGCGCGCCTTCTTTGGCGAGGCGGCCTCGAGCAGCGCCCGGAGTTCGGTCTGGACCTGGGCGATCTCGGCCTGGAGTCGCTGCCGGTCGTGGTGCTCGTGCTGGTAGGCGCGCCAGGCGGCGAACAACTGCTTGGTGAGCTGGACGCCCTGCTCGCCGAAGCTCTTCTGCTCGCCCAGCCCGTCGGCGTGGCGACGGAAGTCACGTCGGAGATGTGACCAGCACACTTGGCGGCGGGTCGGGTCGAGATGGCTGTAGCCGTTCCAGCGATCAGAGACCACGATCCCGGAATACTCGGTGCCGATCAGCGCGTTGAACTGCTCGCGGTTGCAATGCTCGGCGATCTGCAAGAACACGGCGTCGGGCGTGGTCGCGGTCCACAGGGCGCGGCCCTCACCCCGGGTGCGCCAGCCGGTCTCATCGACATGCACCGCCGGCGCCTGAAGCACCTGGTCCCCGAGATGTAGGTGCGGGCCGGCCAGTGCTTCTGAGGCGCGCTGGCAGATCGCGTCCGCGCTGCCGCTCGAGAGCGTCACGCCGAACAGATCGCGCGCGAGCTCAACGATCCCGCGGCGCGACACACGGTGCCGGGCGGTCAACGTCACAAACGCCGCTTGCAGCCTCGGCCCGAACGCCGATTCCGCTGCCTCGTGCGGCAACCGGGCGCTGGTCCGTGCGCGGCAGTGGCGGCAGCGCAACTGGTGGGTGCGATGCTCGATCAGGAGCACGCTGATCGCTGGCAACTCGGCGACCTGGTGGCGACCGAACCGTCCAGCCGGCCGATGCTGCTCCTCGCCGAACCCACGGCCGCAGCCACCGCACGCATCCGGGTAGTGATCGACGATCTCATCCACCTGATCGGAAGGCTTCAGGCCGCGACCGGCACCGCGATGGCCGGCCTGCCCACCCGCCTTGCGCTGCTCACCCTCCCGGCGCATCAACTCCTTCGCCTTCGCGCGCGCTTCCGCGCGCCGCTGAGCCCGCGTTTTCGGTGGATCCTGCGACGGCGGCTTAGAACTCGTGCGCGAGTCCTGACGCGCCTGGGCCTCCAATCGCGCCAGCCGCTCCCCGTGCTGCTCAACCTCTCCAGCTAGCCCAAGGATGAACTCGACACACGCCTCGCGGCCCGAGTCATAAATCGCCTCCGCCTCCGAGCGCTCCATACACGCAAGATTCGCTGCACATTGCAGGAATTCCTCCCACTGGCCCCGACGACTGAACGCTTACCCATTTTCTGATTTGTGTGGATTTGCAGGGATTTTGTGAGCGGGGAGCGGCATCACCGGCGGCCAGGACAGCTACCGGCTCGCCCAAGCGACCGCCGGCAAGGGGGTGAAGCCCCTGACCTGACGCTCAACAGCCCCCGCTGGCGAAATTTGATGGCCATCAGTGGGGAGATCTGATGGCCACCAGTGGGGAGATCCGATGGCCACCAGCGGGGAATTTCGTGGCCGCTAATGGGGAGAAACCGATGGCCATTGACACGTTGTCTAGGGGGTGATGCGAACGATGCGTTCCATGCCGAACCGGGTGTCCTCGCGCCCGTCTTTGGTGGCGAGGAAGGACGCGAGTACCCAGTAGCCCGGTGTGACTTTGATTGTCAGTTGCATCGCTGCTGCTCGAGCTGGCGATCGGGGATCCAAAGAACCCCACCCAGTTCGGCTTGGGGGTTCTCGTGGCGTGGCTCATCGTGGCCTACTCAACGGCGGCCCATACCGAGGGTTCTGATCACCTCGCGGCCGTGGCGCTCGCCGTGTTCTTCGCGGTGGTGTGGGTTGCCGGGTCGCTCGCGCTCGGCGCGAGCAACGGGAACACCATCCCGGCGGTGTTGCTCGCCGCGGTCTTGTGGCTGATCGGCCGCGCCGTGCACCGGAGAGAAGCGCAGGTCGAGGTGCTCGACCATCGCGCCAAGCAGCTGGAGCGCGAGCGCGAGGAGAAGGTGCGGGCGCTAGTTGCGGAAGAGCGCACCCGGATAGCGCGCGAGCTGCACGACGTCGTGGCCCACAGCGTCAGCGTGATGGTCGTCCAAGCCCAAGCCGGACCCCGCCTCGCGGACGACCCGCAGCGCACCGCCATCACGTTCGAATCGATCGAGTCCAGCGGCCGCGAGGCCCTGGTCGAGCTGCGCCGGTTGCTCGGAATCCTGCGAACCGGGGACAAGCAACTCGCGGTCGGCCCGCAGCCCGGGCTCGCCTCGCTCGACGCGCTGGTCGAGCAGGTGCGCCACGCCGGACTGGCGGTCGAGCTAAGGGTTGGGGGCGAGCAGGCCCCGCTGTCTCCGGGTCTGGACCTGTCCGCCTACCGGATAGTCCAGGAAGCGCTGACCAACACACTCAAACACGCGGGGGCGGCGCACGCCGAGGTCGTAGTCCGCTACCGCCCCTCCGAGATCGAGCTGGAGATCCTCGACGACGGTTCCGGGGCGCCCTCCTCGGCTAACGGTGCCGGGCATGGGCTGATCGGGATGCGTGAGCGCGCTGCGCTGTACGGCGGCCATCTCGATGTCGGTGCCCGTCCGGAAGGCGGCTACAGCGTCCACGCGACCCTGCCGCTGGGAGCTCCGCGATGACAATTCGGGTACTGATCGCCGACGACCAGGAGCTGGTGCGCACGGGCTTTCGGGTGATTGTCGGAGCCGAGCCCGACATGGAGGTGGTCGCAGAGGCGGGTGACGGGCGTCAGACGATCGAAGCGGCCACCAGGCACCGTCCCGACGTCGTTCTGATGGACATTCGCATGCCGAACCTCGACGGGATCGAGGCGACGCGGTTGATCGCGGGCTCACAAGTGCACCCACCCCGGATCCTGATCCTGACCACCTTCGACCTCGATGAGTACGTCTACGCGGCCCTGCGCGCAGGCGCCAGCGGCTTCCTGCTCAAGGACGCCGGCGCCGCCGAGCTGCTGCACGCCATCCGCGTGATCGCCGGCGGCGACGCGCTGCTCTCGCCGGCCATCACGCGCAAACTGATCGAGGACTTCGCTCGCCGTCCGCCCCCAAACGCCGCGCCCGCAGCGCTCTCCGAACTTACTCCCCGCGAGCTCGAAGTGCTCGAGCTGATCGCCCACGGAAGCTCAAACGCCGACATCGCCGGCAAGCTGGTCGTCAGCGACGCGACGGTGAAAACCCACGTCGCGCGAATCTTCTCCAAGCTGGACCTCCACGACCGCGCGCAAGCCGTCGTGCTCGCATACGAGACCGGCCTGATACAGCCCGGAGCCGCGTCTCCGCAGTAAACGGAGCACAGTGGGAGGTGTGGCACAGCTTGTGCTACAGTGGAGGTGTGGCCTCTCGAATCGTCAGAGCTCGCCTGGATGAAGCATCGGAGCGTGCGCTTTCGGCGTTGATGCGTGAGGGGCGCAATGAGTCAGAGGCGGTTCGCGCTGCCCTGACTGAGGCGGGCCAGCGCCGGGCTCGGCGCTCGGCGCTTGCAGCCGAGGTCGCCCGCTTGGCGGCCGACCCGCTGGATACGGCCGAGCGGCGGGCGGTGATGGCGGACCTGGACACGGTCGCGTCGGACTGGCCTGCGTGACGCGGGGCGAGATCTACCGTATTCGGCTGCCGGCAACGCGGGGGCGAGAGCAGGCCGGCTACCGCTTCGGCGTGATCGTCCAGGCGGACGAGCTTCTAGGACTATCAACTGCCATCGTTGCGCCCACATCCCGAAGTGCGGCGGCGGCGACCTTCCGACCGGAGATCGAACTTCGAAAGGAGCGCACGCGGGTTCTCGTGGAGCAGCTTCGGGCGGTCGACGTCGAGCGGCTCGAAGAGTTCGCCGGCCGGTTGACGGCCGCCGAACAGCAAGCCGTCGATGATGCGCTCGCGCTCGTCCTCAACCTGTAAAGGTGATTCGCAACGCGGGCCGATTCGCTCGCAGGTACTTCGTGCAGCGCGCAGTGGATGTCGCCCATAATTCGGGTCGGTGAGGTCCCCGGTTCAAATCCGGGCGCCCCGATTGTTCAGCCGGGTCTTTCCCGGCGTGTCAGGCGACCGCGAGCGAGTCAGCCACGGGAGCCACAAGCGGCGGACCGTCGACGGCCGGTCGGCGCCGGCTGGCCAGCGGGATCGCTCCGGCCGGGACCTTAACCGGCTCGCCGACCCGCGCGAGCCTAGCGTGGCGCCGGCACGGCTTGCAGTGCGCGAGATGCCGCGCCAGCTGGCGCGTCTCCCGTACCCCGAGCCGCCGCAGCGTTTGGCCTTCCCAGGCGTCGACAACCTCGCGGGTGTGCTCGCACCGCCGACCGCTGATCAGCTCCTCGTACTCGTCGGCGAGCCGGCGGCGTGCCCGGAACAGGGTGCTTTCGACGACCGCCCGCGTCATCCCTAGTCGCTCGCCGATCTCACCGTAGGAGAGACCCTCGAGCTCACGCAAGACGAGGATTTGATGATGGAGCTCCGATACCCCCCGGAAGGCGCCGCGCAGGTCATCGAGTTGCTGCTTGCTCTCGACCGCAAAATCGGGACCCGGAACGCTCCACCGCAGTTCCTCGATGCGCGCTTCGGACTCGTCGTCGAGGTCGAAGGGGACTTCGCGCGCGCGGCGGGCCCGTCGCAGCTCGTCGATGCAGGCGTTCTTCGCGATCTGGTAGATCCACGGCTTGAACGCGATCGGGCGCTCGGTGTCCCGCAAGCGGCGCAGCGCCGAGATGAACACTTCCTGAGTGACGTCCTCGGCTCGGTCGGGGTCGCGCAGGATGCCGGTCACGTAAGACCAGATGCGAGTGCGATAGCGCGCGACCAGCGCTTCGAAGGCGCTGTCCTCGCCTCGCCGGGCCGCCGCCACGAGATCGTGATCGTGGCACCACGCGACTTGAAGCGCCTCTGGAAGCAGCCGTGCCATACCGCGTTGTCCCCGTCCTTCCGAGATCCCCCTTGGTTGCTGGGACTCTACTCGGAATCAGCCATATGTCCAGAGCTTTTATGAAAGACGCTAACGTTTGATCAGGGTCCCAGCCGAAAGACCTGTTGAGACCGTCCGGTACAGACGGCATACTTCGCGCCCACAGCGCAGCCGGCAAAGGAGGACATAAGACCGATGGCAATTCACCTCACCCCCACCGAGCTGGCACGAGAGTCCGGTCTGGAGCGCCGGGACGTGATCGTCAAATGCGTCGAGTGGGGGATTCCGATCTTCAACGGTCGGATCGACAAGACTCTGTTCCTGTCGAGCTTCCGCGAGATCACGGGCTCGCCGCCACAGCCCACGCAGCAGCCCCAGCCCGCCTAGCGGGATCTCGTAACCGTCTGCAGCTCCACCACGCTCGCTTCGCCGCGCGGGCGAGTCACTCTTGAGCTGACTGACGTAGCAGCGTCGATGTCGTTTGCTCGAGGATCTTCCGCCACGCCCGCGTCTTCTCGCGCTCGGCCTCGAAGTGCTTGACCACCTTGCGCACTCGCGTAGCCGAGATCTCGATCCCGTGCCGCGCGCAGATCCGCTTGAACCTCGGGTAGTCGTTGGCCAGCTTTAGCGTCACCGACTGGAACCCGTGGCGCGCGATGTCCACCCGTGACGTGTAGTTCATGACGCTCGTCTGGAACATCAACTCGTCGTTGGGCTCTGGCTCGATCAGGACGATGTCGACCCCCGGGTAGCGCTCCTCCCACCGCCGCGCGAGGTCGTGCAGTCGCTGGTAGGCGAGCAGCTTGAACGCCTGGTAGCCGATCTGGGGGAAGCCCATATCCGAGACGCGTCGCGCCCGCGACCCGGTGATCGTCGGTATCCGCTTCTGAAAGTCGTTCACGTAGGGGACGAGCGGGTTCACCACCACGACGAACTTGGCGCCGGCCTCGACCGCGATGTCGAGGTTCGTGGTCGACACGATCCCGCCGTCGACCAACTCGCGGTCCTTGATCCGCACCGGCTTGTAGATCATCGGGAGCGCGCTCGAGGCCGCGACGGCGGTCGAGATCGGGACGTCGTCCCAGTCCTCGGCGCCGAACACAATTCGCTCGCACGTGTCCAGATCGGTGGCGGCCAGATACAGCTCGTTCTGGAGCAGGCGGAAGTCGTCGGTCCGGTCCGGATCGGACAGGATCAGGCGCACGTAGCGCTCGATGCCCTTCTCCGAATACAGACCCGAGGGCAACACCTCGGCGAGACCGATCGCGATGTCGACCGCCGAAATCTGGCCGAGATCGCGGACCAGCGAGCGGACGAGCTGCGCGATCCGAAACGGCACGAGCAGGCCCTTTCTCGCGAACTCCCGGTAGTTCGGGTGCAGCAGCGCGCTCACCCGGGCGTCCGGGAACGCCGACGGTACCTGGTGGACGATCACCCGCATCATCTCCTCGGGCGTGACCCCGTTGGCGACCGCCGCCGCCACGAACGAACCCGCGCTGGTCCCAACATAGACGTCGAACTGGTTGACGGTGCGGTTGACCGACAGCAGATCGAGCGCTCGCAGCGCCCCGATCTCGTACACGCCGCCCGTGAAGCCGCCGCCCCCAAGCACGAGCGCCGACTTCGATCGTGTGCGCCGGCGCCCCGTTCCGCCGCCCCGCGAGGCCGTCCCCTTCCGCTCCGCCGCGGCGGTGTCGAGCTTGACCACCTTGCCCATCGTGCGCGGCATTCTACGAGGCGCGAGGCGAAGCCTGTTCATCTCCCGCACGCCCGTTCATTTCCCGCACGCTCGGTTCATTTCTCGCACGCCGACTCATTTCCCCGCAGGCCAGCGGGCTCCGGTCGACCGCGTACGACATTAGGACCCGCTCATCCCCCGCATACGACATTAGGACCCGCTCATCCCCCGCGTACCACATTAGGAGCCGCTCATCCGCCGCTACTTTGACCCCGGCCGGCGGTTTATAGCCGCCGATGCGGGTGTTTTTGGCGACCCTGGGCGCGACCTTCGCCCTCCTCGCCGGCACTTCGGCAGTTGCCGGGGCACAGCCGCCCTCCCCCGCCCAGGCGGCGCTCACCAAGTCGCTCCAGCAGGGCGTCGCACTGGTTGGGAACCAGAGCGGCGCGTACGTGCTCGACCTCACCACCGGCCAGGTCCTGTACTCCCAGGCGGCCACCACCGCCCGCCTCCCGGCCTCGGTCGAGAAGGTGTATACGACCTCGACCGCGCTGCTGCGCCTCGGACCGACCGCCACCTTCACCACCTCGGTGCTCGGGACCGGATCCCGCGACCCCGAAGGCGTATGGGTCGGAACGCTCTACCTCCGTGGCGGCGGCGACCCGACGTTCGGCTCGGTCGGCTTCGACCACAGCTGGTATGACACGGGGACGACCATGCACAGCCTGATCGTCGCTCTGCTCAGGGCGACCGGGATCACTGCGGTGCAGGGGCGGATCGTCGCCGATGAGTCGTACTGGGACTCGGTCCGCGGGACCCCGGCCACAGGCTTCGGGCCCTCAACCGACGTCGAGGGCGAGTTGAGCGCGCTCGCCTACAACCGCGGCTTCGCGAACAGCCAGGGCACCGCGCTCCAGCCCCGCCCGGCGCGCTACGCCGCTCAGCAGTTCGCCGGCGGACTCCGAGCGTTCGGGGTGAAGCTTCCGGGGGTCCCCGTCTCCGCCGGTCGGACGCCGGCCGGCGCGGCCACGCTCGCCACCGTTCAGTCCCCACGGCTCTCGACCTTGATCCAGCTCACGAACACGCCGTCTGACAACTACTTCGCCGAGTCGCTCCTGAAGGACATCGGCGCCCGACTCGGCGGCGCCGGCACGAGCGCCGCCGGCGCCGCGGTCGTCCGCGCGGAGATGCTGAGCAAGTTCGGCATTACTCCCAGGCTGAACGACGGCTCTGGCCTCTCGCGCTACGACCACACCAGCCCCGAGCAAGTGGTCACGGTCCTCGACGGGATGGCAACGAATTCGGTGTTCGTCAACTCGCTGGCGCTGATGGGAGACTCGGGCACGCTGCAGACGGAAGCGGTCGGGACTCCCGCCCAGGGCGACTGCCGCGGCAAGACCGGCACGCTCCACGATGTCGCGAACCTCGTTGGTTACTGCCAGGCGCGCGACGGCCACACGCTGGCGTTCGCGTTCCTGGCCAACGGGCTCGGCAATCCGGACTACGTGCACTCGGTCGAGGCGAACATGACTGTCGCGCTCGCGAAGTACGACGGCTAAGGCAGCAGCGCCCGCAATCCCGCCTCGTCGAGTACCGGCACACCGAGCTTCTCGGCCTGCGCGAGCTTTGATCCGGCGCTCTCGCCGGCGACGACGTAGTCGGTCTTGCGCGACACCGAGCCCGTGACCCGGCCGCCGGCGGCCGTGATCATCTCGGTTGCCTGCTCTCGGGTGAGGTCGGGAAGCGTCCCGGTCAGCACGAACGTCTTGTCCGCCAGCGGGCCCTCGCCCGGGGGCGGTCCCTCCTCCTCGAGGCGCAACCCGCGTTCCCGGAGCGCCTCGATGAGCGCCCGCATCTGCTCGTCCTGGAGCTGCTCGTAGATCTTTGCGGCCATCTTCGGGCCGACACCCTGGGCCTGTTCGATCTGCTCGGGACCCGCGGCCAGCAGTGCATCGACGGTGCGGAAGTGCTGGGCCAGGTTGCGCCCGATCACGTAGCCGACCTCCTCGATCCCCAGCCCGAACAGCACCCGGCCGAACGGCTGGCGTTTGGAGGCCTGGATCGCTCCCACCAGCTTCTCCGCCGAGACCTCGCCGAAGCCTGGCTGCGCCGCGATCTGCTCAGGGGTGAGGTCGTAGAAGTCGGCGGCCGTCCGCACCCAGCCGAGGTCCATGAACAGGCTGACCTGCTTCTCGCCGACACCATCGATGTCCATTGCGCCCGTGAAGTGCTTGAGCAGCTGCCAGCGCCGGCCCGGGCAGTCCCGATTCGGGCACCGGGTGAATACCGTGCCCTCGGGCTTCACGGTCTTCGTGTGGCAGATCGGGCATTCGCTCGGGGGGTGCGGCGGCGCCGGTCGGTCGTCTCGCTCGGCGACGTGCGGCGCCGGACTGAGGACCTGGGGGATCACGTCGCCGGCGCGCAGCACGATCACGTCCTCGCCCTCCCGGATGTCCTTGCGCGCCAGGTCCTCCTCGTTGTGGAGCGTCGCCATCTTCACCGTGACCCCGCCCACGCGCACCGGCTCGAGCATCGCGCCCGGGTGCAGGTCGCCGAACTTGCCCGGGGCCCACACGATCTGATTCAGCCGGGTGACGGCGGTGGTGGGCGGGAACTTCCACGCGATCGCCCACCGCGGCTCGCGCCCAACGGACCCCAGCCGGCGCTGGAGCTCGACCTGGTTGACCTTGACGACAACCCCGTCGATCTCGAAATCGAGCGAGCCGCGCCGCTCCTCCCATGCTTTGCACTGGGCGATCACCTCGTCTTCGGTCCCGAGCTTCTTGACATCGGGGTGGACCGGGAAGCGATGTTCACGCAGCCATTCCAGGGCGTCCCAGTGGGCGTCGAAGCTGATCCCCTCGGTGGCGCCGACCCCGTAGGTCCACAGCGACAGCGGGCGATCGGCGGCGAGCTTCGGATCGAGCTGGCGAATCGTCCCGGCCGCGGAGTTCCGGGGGTTCATGAACGTGGACAGGCCGGCCTCGGCTCGGCGCTCGTTGAGCGCGGCGAAATCCGGCAGCGACATGTACACCTCCCCGCGCACCTCTACCAGCGCCGGCGGGTCCGGGTCCTCCAATCGCAGCGGGATGGCAGGGATTGTCCGCAGGTTGTGGGTGACGTCCTCGCCGACCTCACCGTTGCCGCGGGTGGCGCCGCGCTCGAACACGCCGTCGCGGTAAATGAGCGAGATCGCCAACCCGTCGATCTTGGGCTCGGCGACGAACTCGAACTTCGGATCGGTGATCCCCTCCCGCGCGAGGTGGTTGCGCATCCGCTGGATCCAGGCCTTGAGGTCCTCGGCCGAGTGGGCGTTCCCCAGCGACAGCATCGGTTGCGGATGGCGAACCTTCTCCAGCTCGGAGACCGGCTCCGGCGCGACGCGTTGAGTGGGTGAATCGGGGCTGACGAGCTCGGGGTGCCCTTCCTCGAGCGCCTTGAGCTCGTTGAACAGAGCGTCGTACTGGTCGTCCCCGATCTCGGGGTCGTCGAGAACGTAGTAGCGATAGGCGTGGTAGTCGATCGCGCGCCTCAGCTCGGCCGCGCGCTCCCGCGGGTCGGCAGCACGCTCCCGCGTTTCGGCCGCGCGCTTCCGCCCGCGGCTCACGGGTGCTCGGCGAGGTTCTCGGCCGCCGGCTCGACCAACCGCTCGAGCTCGTAGCGCTCGAGCACCGACATGCCCTCACGATCCGTCAGGTCGAAGTGCACCGGAGTCACCGCGATCTTGCCCTGCGCCACCGCCGCAAGATCCGTGCCGGCCTCGTCGGCTGAGTAGCTCGCTTCGCCGTAGATCTTGTAGAGGCGTCGCTCATCGCCGTCCTCGTCGACCAGCGACAGCTCGTCCTGGTACACGCGCTTGCCGAGCCGCGCCACCTCGACGCCCGCCGGCGGCGCGCCCGGCACGTTCACGTTCAGCAGCGTCCCCGCCGGCAACGGCGTGTCCTCGAGCTCCGCGACGAGACGGGCCGTGAACGACGCCGCCACGCCGAAGTCGAATCCGGTCCCGACCCTGAAGTCGAGCTCGCGGGCGCTCGACTGCTGCGACACCGCGATCCCCGGGAGGCCGAGCACGATCGCCTCGAGCGCGGCCGCCACCGTGCCCGAATAGGTGATGTCATCCCCGAGGTTCGAGCCGTGGTTGATGCCGGACACGACCAGCTCGGCCTCGAACCCCTCGACCAGCCCGAGGTTTGCCAGACGCACGCAGTCCACCGGGGTGCCGTCGGTGGCATAGCCGACGGTGCCGTCCCCGAACTCGACCTCCCGCACCCAGAGCGGGCGCCGGGTCGTGATCGACCTCGCCATCGCCGACCGGTTCCCATCGGGCGCGATCACCACCAGCTCGATCCCGTCGACCGCCAGCAGCGCCGATCTGAGCGTCTGCAGGCCGGCGGCCTCGATCCCGTCGTCGTTGGTCAGTAGGACACGCATCCCGTGGGCTGATCCTAGCCGCGGGCCCGACGGTCAAGCGCCCGGGCGATCACCGCGGCCACGAACAGCGGCTCCTCCTCCAGCTGCCGCACCGTGAACCGGAGCACTTCGAAGCCGGCGTTCTTGTGCACGATGTCCCGGCGATGGTCGCGCTCGAACGCGGCCCGAGCGCTGTGGAATGGATAGCCGTCGACCTCGACGATCAGCCGCTCCTCGGGCCAGCAGAAGTCCGCCTTGAACCCGGCGACGAGCACATTGGTGCGCGGCGCCGGCAATCCCGCCGCCCGGATCAACCGGAGCATGGCCTGCTCGCCACCGGACCGCGTCCGCTGCGGCCCACCCGGCTGGCGGATGATCGCCCGCAGCAACGCCACGCCGGCATGGTTAGGCACACGCTCGATCGCCGCGAGGATCCGGCGCTCGTCGGTCAGGCTGCTGGCGTAAGCCTCGGTTAGCGCGTGTTCGAGCTCATCGGAGTTGGCGGTCGCGGCGAACTCGATGATCGTCCGCGCCGGCGAGGTGACGGGGATCCCTCGTCTGTGGGCACGATCTGCGGCATCGAGCGTTTCGACTCTATGAACTCGCAGGCCGTCCCGCGATCGGCAGCCGCGGTCGACCACGGTGATCTCAACGTGGTCGAGCGGAGCCTTTGCAAGCCCCCAAAGTCCCGCAGCCGAGCGGTGACTGACGAACGCGCGGTCCCCGCACGCCAGGACCGCTCCCAGCTCATGGGCACCCGGGAGCGGTATTGGGTGTCCGACCAGGTAGACGCCTCGATACCGGTGATGCAGGGTCCCATTCTCGAGCCGCCTCCGCACAGCGCCGCGCCCCACGCCGGCGATGTGCAGCTGAAGGGTCGTAATCAGCGCGAGCTGCTGGTCCGCGACCCACAAGACTGCGGCTTCACCGCCGCCTGTCGCGTGCACAAAGCGCCAAAGCTCGGTAGCCGAGACCACCTTGGCGAAATAAGCGCCTGAGAGGCGCTTATGTTGCATAGGCGGCCGGACACGGGGGGCTTTGTCGCGCTTTGCACCCGGTTCGACGGCCATGACCCGCCCAGGATGCGCCACGCGGGGCGCGGTGGCGCGGAAACGGCGACGAAGTTGCAGAGTTGAGACGAACCCGCGACGGGCCGGCAACGCCACGTCACACAGACAGCACCCGCTCGCCGCCGTACCCCACCCCCGCCAGGTACAGCCCGCAAGCCGGCGCGGTCCGCCCCGCCGCAGAACGCGGCCGCCCCTCCAGCAGCTCACAGAACGAGTCGACCGACCGCCGGCCGCCACCGACCTCGAGCATCGTCCCCACCAGCACCCGGTTCATCTGGCGCATGAACGCGTCGGCCTCGATCCAGAACTCGAGCACGTCCTCGCCGGCGCCCGCGGGATGCCAGTACGCCGCATACACCACCCGCGAGAACCGCGCGTGGTAGGTCTCGGTCGGGGTGAATGCCGTGAAGTCGTGCTCGCCGACCAGCGCCGCAGCGCACGCCGACAGCGCGTCGAGATCCAAATGGTGAGGCCACCACAGCGCCCGCCCGTCCTCGAACACGCTCCGCGCCCGACGAACAACCACCCGGTAGCAGTACGCACGACTCGTGGCGTCGCGCCGCGCATCAAACCTCTCGGAAGCCGGAACGCACGACAGCGCGGCGACATCGGAGGGCAACACCGCGTTCAACGACCGAACCGACACAACCGGCCCGGCGTACGAAGCCACCTGCCCCCAGGCATGAACTCCCGCATCGGTCCGCCCCGCGACAGTCAACGCCACCGAATCCAGCCGCAAAATCACGCCAAGGGCGCGCTCAACCTCCGCGGCAACCGTCCGCCGCCCCGGCTGACGCGCCCACCCCGCAAACCCCGCCCCGTCATACTCCAGAACGAGCCGCGAGACCGACTAGACCAGCTCCAGCAGCACCATCTCGGTCGAGTCCGACCGCCGCGGCCCCAGCTTCAGAATCCGCGAGTACCCACCGGGCCGCTCGGAGTACCGCGGCGCGATCTCCTCGAACAGCTTGTAGACCATAAACTTGTCCTGACCCAAGGCCGACAGCGCCTGACGCCGCGCGTGCAGATCGCCCCGCTTGGCGAGCGTGATCAGCTTCTCAAGCTCGGGCTTGACCGCCTTGGCCTTGGCCTCGGTTGTCCGGATCCGCTCGTGCGCGATGACTTCCTTGGACAGGTTCATCAGCAGCGCCTTGCGGTGCGCCGCGTCACGACTCAGCTGATATCGGTTCCGCTGGTGGCGCATGACAGACGAGAGACGGTACCGACAACCTATTCGTTCCGCAGCCCGAGACCCCGGGTGTGCAGCGTCTCGATCACCTCGTCGATCGACTTCTTGCCGAAGTTCGGAATCGCCGCCAGCTCCGACTCGCTCTTGGACACCAGGTCGCCGACCGTCTGGATCCCGGCCCGCTTCAGGCAGTTGTACGAGCGAACGCCCAGCTCGAGCTCCTCGATCAGGATGTCGTCCATCGCGTTCGGCGGACGCGAGGGCGCGCCGACCCCACCGGGAACACCGGGCTCGAGAGCGCCACCGGGCACCCCGGCCTCGCGCAGCTCCACAACCCGCTCGGCATCCGTGAAGATCGCCAGCTGCGAGATCAAGATCTCGGCGGCCTCCCTCAAGGCAGCGTGCGGGTCGATCGACCCATCGGTCTCGATATCCAGCGTGAGCTTGTCGTAGTCGGTCCGCTGCCCGACGCGCGCCTGCTCGACGTTGTAGGCGACCCGCCGCACGGGCGAGAAGATCGAGTCGATCGGGATCACGCCGATCGGCTGGTCGGGAGACTTGTTCTCCTCCGCCGGCCGGTACCCGCGACCGCGCCCGATCGTCAGATAGACCTCGAGCTTGGTCTTCTTCTCCAAAGTCGCGATATGAGCGTCCGGATTCAGGATCTCGACGCCCGACGGAAGGTCGATGTCCTTGGCGGTGATGTCACCAGGGCCGGTCACGACAAGAGGCGCCTCGATCTCGGTCGCGTCCGAATGCATCCGGCAGACGACGCCCTTCAGGTTCAGAACGATGTCGGTCACGTCCTCCTTGACGCCGCGAATCGTCGAGAACTCGTGCGCCACGCCTTCGATGCGCACCGAGGTCACCGCCGCGCCAGCCAGCGAGGACAGCAACACGCGCCGCAGCGAGTTGCCAAACGTGTAGCCGAAGCCCCGATCGAGCGGCTCGATCGTGAACGACCCGCGGTTGTCGTCAACACTCTCGGAGGAGATTCGGGGGACTTGGAAGTCGAGCATCAGGGTCCTAACGTCGTCGTGGGTTCATGCCGCCGTCTGGGCGGTATCAGGGCCGCGGCCGGCCATACCCGGGCGCGCGGCTCAAAGCTTGTTCCTACTTGGAGTACAGCTCGACGATGAGCTGTTCCTGCACAGGAGCTGCGATCTCGCGGCGCTCGGGCTTGCGGAGCACCTTGGCCGTGAGCGAATCGTGGTCTGCCTGCAGCCACGCCGGCACCTGCCCGGTCAGCTCGGTGGCGTCGCGAATCACCTGCGTTGCCGAGGACCGCGGATGGATCGCGATCACGTCGTCATCCCGGAGCTGATAGCTCGGGATGTTCACGCGCCGGCCGTTGACCGTCCAGTGCCCGTGCAGGATGAGCTGGCGCGCCTGCCTCCGACTCGCGGCGAATCCCAACCGGACGAGCACGTTGTCGAACCGGCACTCGAGCATCCGCAGCAGGTTTTCGCCGGTGATCCCGGGCTGGCGGGTCGCCTTGTTGTAGTAGATCCGGAACTGCTTCTCGAGCACGCCGTAGTAGCGCTTGGCCTTCTGCTTCTCGCGGAGCTGGACCCGGTACTCGCTCTGGCGCTGGCGTCCGCGTCCATGCTCGCCCGGCGGATAGGACCGCCGCTCGACGCCGCACTTGTCCGTCAGGCACCGCTCGCCCTTCAAGAAGAGCTTCTGTCCCTCGCGGCGGCACTGCTTGCACTGGGGCGAAGTGTCACGAGCCATCAGACACGCCTCCGCTTCCGGGGCCGGACCCCGTTGTGGGCCTGCGGGGTGACGTCCTTGACGCCCGTCACTTCGAGTCCGGCCGCCTGCAAAGACCGGATCGCCGTCTCTCGGCCCGAGCCCGGGCCCTTGACGAACACCTCGACCCGCTGGAGGCCGTGCTCGATGCCCTTGCGGGCCGCGGCGTCGGCGGTCACCTGGGCCGCGAAGGGGGTCGACTTGCGCGAGCCCTTGAAGCCCGCGCCGCCCGCCGACTCCCACGCGATCACGTTGCCCTCACGGTCGGTCAGCGACACGATCGTGTTGTTGAAAGAGGTCTTGATGTGCGCCTGCCCGATCGGGATGTTCTTGCGAACGCGCCGGCGGCCGCGCTGAGGTCTACGAGGAGCTGGCATTTACTTCTTGGCGGCCTTCTTCTTGCCGGCGACCTGCATCCGCTTCGGGCCCTTGCGCGTGCGCGCGTTGGTCTTAGTGTTCTGACCGTGGACCGGGAGCCCGCGGCGGTGCCGGAGCCCGCGGTACGAGCCGATCTCCTGAAGTCGCTTGACGTTCTGCGAGCGCTCGCGGCGGAGGTCGCCCTCCACGGTGAGCTCGCGATCGATCGCCTCGCGGAGCTTGATGACCTCTTCCTCGGTCAAGTCGCGGACCTTGCGGTCGGGCTCGATCCCGAGCTCGGAGAGCAGCTGATTGGACGTCGAGCGACCGATCCCGTAGATGTACGTCAAGCCGATCTCAACGCGCTTGTTGAGGGGGATGTTGACACCGGAGATGCGTGCCATCTCAACCTTGCCTTTGCTTGTGACGCGGATTCGAGCAGATCACCAGGACCCGCCCATTTCGGCGGATGATCTTGCACTTCTCGCACATCGGTTTGACCGAGGGTCGTACTTTCACGGTTTCGCTCTCGTCGACTGTTTCCAGTAGTTCCCGCAGCCCGGCTCTGGAGGCCGTTTTGGCCGCCGCTACCGCGCCGCAGGGCGCCTCGTCCGCGCACACAATTCGCGCTCCGAGGGCAACCCGTGATATTAGCAGGGGTCGGGTGGCGTGCCGCCCCCGGGATCGGGGCGCGGTTTCACGAGCTTTTGGGGCCGGCCTTCGGCCGTCGTCCGGGGGATCGTGCGGCCGGGCGACCATGCCCGGCCGGGGCCGCGAACACGACCGACCGGCACGGAAGCCGGGCGGAACCGGCCCCAAGGACGCCGCCGCAGGCGGCCCAAAACTACGCCACGCGCGAGTGGCTCGCCGGCGCCAGCCGGGCGCCGGCTGACTCGTGCCAGGGCGTCAGGACCCGCGGCCCGGCGGCGGTGATCGCGATCGTGAACTCGAAGTGGGCGGCCAGTGACCCGTCCTGGGAGTAGATCGCCCAGTGATCGTCGCCGACGCGCACGGCGTGGCGGCCGGCGGTGACCATCGGCTCGACCGCGAGCACCATCCCTTCCTCGAGCAGGATCCCGGTACCCGGGCTGCCGTAGTTGGGAATCTGCGGGTCTTCGTGCATCTCGCGCCCGATCCCGTGGCCGACGAGGGAGCGAACGATCGACAGGCCGGCGGCCTCGACGTGCTCCTGGATCGCGTGCGATACGTCCCCGAGGCGGTTGCCGGCTACGCACTGGTCGACGGCGATGAACAGCGACTCCTCGGTGACCCGCAACAGCTTCGTGGCGACCGGGCTGATCGGTCCGACCGGGAACGTCCGCGCGGCGTCGGCGACCCACCCGTCGTACACGACCCCGATGTCGACCGACAGGATGTCCCCCTTCGCGAGCGGATACCCGCCCGGGATGCCGTGCACGATCATCTCGTTCGGCGACGCGCAGATCGAACCCGGGAAGCCGCGGTAACCCTTGAACGCCGGCGTCGCCCCCTGTGAGCGGATGAACTTCTCGGCGGCCTTATCGAGGTCGGCCGTGGTCACGCCGGGGCGGATCTTGCCCGCCAGCAAGTTCATGGTCTTGACGAGGATGGCGCCGGCAGCGGCCATCTTCTCGATTTCCTCGGGTGTCTTCTTGATGATCAAACGTCTTCCTCGAGTCGCAGCGTCGCGATCACCGCGCGAATGTGGTCGTGAACCTCGGCCGGTGGACGGGTTCCGTCGACGCGACGAAGGATTCCCTTCTGATCGTAGTAGTCGATCACGGGCTCGGTCTGATCGTGATACACGTGCAAGCGCTTCTTGACCACCTCGGGCTTGTCGTCGTCTCGTTGGACGAGCCGCGAGCCGTCCTGATCGCATACGTCGTCGTGCTTGGGCGGGTCGAAGTCGACGTGGTAGTTGTGCCCCGATTTGACGCAGACGCGCCGGCCCGACAGGCGCCGCACGAGCTCGTCGTCGGGGACATCGATTAGCAGGACCGCGGTGATCCGCCGGCCCATCTGCGAGAGCTGCTTGTCGAGCGCCTCGGCCTGGGGTTCGGTACGCGGAAAGCCGTCGAGGATGAACCCGTCCCGGGCGTCCTCCTCGGCCAGCCGCTCGCCTGCCATCGCCACGATCAGATCGTCGGGTACGAGGTCGCCGGCGTCCATGTACTCCTTGGCCTTCTTGCCCAGCTCCGAGCCGTTCTTGACGTTCGCCCGCAGCATGTCGCCGGTGGCGATGTACGGGAGCTGGAAATCGGAACGCAGGCGATCCGCCTGCGTTCCCTTGCCCGCGCCCGGAGGACCGAACAGGATCAGGTTGAGCTCTGACACGAGGGCCCCACTGTATCGAGCCGACGCACCCAAAAACACACCGGGCCCGAGTCGCGTGCGCGACTCAGGCCCTCGTGCGTTCGGTCGGAGCGGAGCGCGACCATTGCCCCAAGACAGGCGCCGGGCCGGCTTCCATGCCGACCCCCCTGGCGCTGCCGAAGTCGCCACCGCGGTGTTCTGATGTCCCCCTACATTTGCCCCCGATGTGGATCAGCGCCCCCGCGCGCCCCCGATCCACCCTGCACTGAACAGCTGCCCCCACGATGGGTCTGCGCCCCCGCGCGCCCCCAACCCATCCGTCCTGCACAACCGCTCTCGCGGCGGGCCTGCGCCCCCAGGCCCGCCTGAGCTTGCCCCCTGCCTCGAGGCTTGCCCCCGCGGTCACGCCGGATCCGCGCCGGTGCGCTTCCCCTGATCCGGTTTGTGTTCGACGTCCGAGTCATGCGATGGCGGTAGCTAACTAAAGCTCCGAGACCTTCGCACCAGGGATCGACCCTAGTGTTTCGATGGGGGTCTCCCCCAGCTCCCCGAGGGTCCCGGAGGCGCCGCGAGCCGCCTCGATAACCGCGGTGAGCTCGATCCAGCCATGGAACGACTTCGAGACTCCCGTGCCGTTCGAAACCCAGCCGGTGATTGGCTCGGAACCGATCTCGATCGCGAGCCGCAGCTGGGATGTGCCCCTCGTCACGCTCAGGAATATGGCTGTTCGATCTACAACTCGCCCCAGGCAAGTACCCCAGGATTAGGCAAGACTCCAATCCGGGTACAAAGCTCTAGATGCCGGTGCGGGAGGCGCTCGACAGACGCGGTCGGCCCCTGCGCGGACGCGCAGGGCTCCTGGAGCGCGACGATCTGCTCCAGGCGATTTCCGCTGCCCTCGATGCGGTCGAGGACGGGAACGGGCGAGCGCTTCTGATCGAGGGGCACGCCGGAATGGGCAAGACACGCCTTCACGAGGCGGCGCTCGACGACGCCAGACGACGCGGCCTGCGGGTGCTGCGGGCAGCGGGCGCCGAGCTCGAGCAGAACGTCGCCTTCGGCGTCGCCGGCCAACTGATCCGCGCCTTGCTCAGCGAGCTTCCGCCGGCGGGGCGCCGTGCGTTCCTGGCTGAGGCGCCTGAGCGGGTGCGCTCACTTGCCGGCGCACGCGAGGACATGTTCGACCCGGGCGACGCAGGCGATCTCACGATGTCCCATGGGCTGTTCACGATGATGGCGGGCGCGGCTGAGGCGCGGGCGACGATGCTGGCGATCGACGACCTCCACTGGTGCGACGTCGCCTCGCTCGAGTTCGTCCTTTATGTCTTGCACCGGCTCGACGAGCTGCCGGTCGCGCTCGTGATGACCCGCCGCCCAGCGGTCGGCGGCGAGTCCGCCGACGCGCTCGACCGCGTCGCCGGTCATCCCCAGGTGCGGCTCGAGAGCCTGACGGGGCTCGGCCTCGAGGCCGTGGAGGAGCTGGCTCGCGGAGCGCTCGGCGAGCGTGCCGATCCTGCCGTGGTCGAGGCCAGCATCGAGGTCACGAACGGCAACCCGTTCTACGTTCACGAGCTGCTGGTGGCGCTGGCCGACGAGCAGAGCCTGCGCGGGGCCGCGCTGACGCGCCGCGCCCGCGCGCTCGCCCCCGATGCCGTGATCCGCTCGCTGCGCGTCCGGGTCGGGCGGCTCGGCGCGACGGCGGCGGCGCTCGCGCGCGCGATCGCGATCCTCGGTGACGACGTTCCTCTGCGGCGCGCAGCCGCGCTGGCGGGGCTCCCGATCGACGCCGCCACGGCCGCGGCGGACGCGCTGGCCGGCGTCGAGATCGTGCTCGCCCGCGCGCCGCTGCGGTTCGTGCACCCGCTCGTCCAGCACGCGATCGAGCAGGATATCCCGTTGTTCGAGCGCGCCAGCCGCCATCTCGACGCGGCCCGGCTGCTCCACGCCGACGGCGAGGACGCCGAGCGGGTCGCGGCACATCTGCTCCTCGGCCACGCCGGCGGAGACCCGTGGGTGGTCGAGCGGCTACGGGCGGCGGCTCGCGAGGCCCGCGCCGTGCAGCCCGCCGCGCGCTATCTCGAGCGTGCGCTCCAGGAGCCGCCCACGGCGCAGCTGCGCCCCGAGGTGCTCGCCGAGCTCGGCGCCGCCGAGGCCGCGCTCGGCCGGCCGGCGGCCGCCGACCACCTCGATCAGGCCGCCGCCGCGTCGGCTGACCCGCGCCGCCGAGCGGAGCTCGGGCTTCAGCTCGGACGCGCGCTCGACGCCCTCGCGCGCCACGAAGAGGCGGCCGGCGCCTACGACGCCGCGCTACACGAGCTGCCGGAGGCGCCCAACGATCCCGATGAGCTGGAGCTCCGCGACGAGCTCGAGTCCAGCTTCATCTCGACGGCGTCGATCGTCCCGGACCTCCAGCCGCTCGCGCTCGAGCGGGCCACCCGGGTGGTCGAGCACGCGGTCAAGGGCCCGCGGACCCAGGGGCAGCGGCTGCTCCTCGCCCACGCCGCGCTCCACGCCACGACCACGGGCGAGTCCGCGCACAACGCGATCGAGCTGACCGAGCGAGCCTGGGATGGCGGTCGGATGCTGTCCGACGCGAACCCCCAGTGGATCGGATGGCGGCTGGTCACCGCAGCCTTTCTGCTGAACGGCGAGCTCGAGAGCTCCCTCGAGGTGTCACAGGCCGCGCTCGAGGAGGCCCGCCGGCACGCCTGGCCGCTCGCGTTCGCGACCGCCAGCTACGTCCGCGGTCTGCCGCTGCTCTGGCAGGGCCAGGTCACGGACGCGCTCGCCGACCTCGAGCTGGCGCGCGACGCGCGTCGCTACGGCTGGCAGCAGTTCGCCCGCTCCGCGGCCGCGCATTACGCGCTCTGCCTGATCGAGCGCGGCGAGCTCGACCAGGCCCAGGCCGTGCTCGACGAGGACGGGCCGCTCGACGAGCCGCAGGACATCGAGGACGTGCTCCGGCTGTACTCGCTCGCGGAGCTCCGGCTGGCGCAGAGCCGGCCTCGCGAGGCGCTCGACGCGGCGCTGGCCGTCGGCGATATCGGCGAGCGGACCGTCGGGTACCTCGGCTACTGCGAGTGGCGCGGAACCGCCGCCCAGGCGGCGCTGATGCTCGGCGATCGCGAGCGCGCGCTCGCATTCGCCGGCGACGCCCTCGCTCGCGCCGAGAGGACGGACGTGTTTCACCTGCGGGTTCGCGCCCGGCGGATCATCGGCCTGTGCGAGCCGGGCACCCGCGGCGTGCGCAGCCTACGCACCGCGGCGCGGCTCGCCTCGAACGGGCCGGCGCGGCTCGAGACGACGCGCGCGCTGGTCGACCTCGGGGCGGCCCTTCGCAGGGACAACCGCCGCGCGGACGCGCGCGAGCCGCTCGAGCGGGCGGCAGACCTCGCCCGGCGAGGTGGGGCGGTGGCTCTGTCCGAGCGCGCCCGGGTCGAGCTCGCCGCCGCGGGCGCGCGGCCCCGGCGCGAGGCACTGCTCAGCGGACCGGCATCGTTGACCCCGTCCGAGCGGCGGATCGCCGAGCTCGCGGCGACCGGTCAGAGCAACCGCGAGATCGCCCAGGCGCTGTTCGTCACGCCCAAGACGGTCGAGTACCACCTGCGGAACGCGTACCGCAAGCTCGAAATCCAGACGCGCGGGGAACTCGCCACCGCGCTCACCTGAAAGGCCTGGTCGGATGCGATCCCGCCCGGGCGACCCCGCCCGGGCTACTTCAAGAAGCCCTCGTAGTTGCGCATCATCAGCTGCGCCTCGAGCTGTTTCATCGTGTCGAGCGCGACGCCGATCACGATCAGGATCGAGGTGCCGCCGAAGAAGAAGTTGGCCGACGTCTGGCTGATCAGGATCGTCGGCAGCGCGGCGACAGCGGCCAGGAACAACGCGCCCGGGAACGTCAGGCGCGCGAGGATGCGGTCGAGGAACTCGGCCGTGGGCCGCCCTGGTCGGACCCCGGGGATGAACCCGCCGTACTTCTTGAGGTTCTCCGCCTGGTCGACCGGGTTGAACGTGACCGCCGTGTAGAAGTAGGTGAACACGATGATCAGCATGCTCTCGCCGACGACGTAGTGCCAGCCCTGGGGGCTGAAGAAGTTCTGGACGTCGGTCCAGAAGTTGTTGCGGTTCTGTCCGAGCAGCTGCCCGAGCGTCGGCGGGATCGCCATCACGCTGGCGGCGAAGATCACCGGGATCACGCCGGCCATGTTCACGCGCAGCGGCAGGTAGGTCTGGCCTGCCCTGGGTCATCCGCCGCCCGATCACCCGCTTGGCGTACTGGATCGGGATCCGGCGCTGGCCCTCCTGGACGAACACGATCGCCGCGACCACGCCGATCACGATGAACGGCATGATCACCTTGAACACCTGGTCGGGGTTGGTCCACCAGGAGTGAATGCCGTTCGGGATCCGGGAGACGATGGACGCGAAGATCAGCAGCGAGATGCCGTTGCCGATCCCGCGCTGGGTGATCAGCTCGCCCATCCACATCAGCAGCACGGTCCCCGCGGTCAGCGAGATCACGATCAGGAACACCTTGGCCAGGTTGAAGTTCGGGATCAGCGTGACGCCGGCGCTGCTCGAAGCTGTGGAACAGGAACACGTAGCCGATCGACTGCGCGAACGCCAGGCCGACCGTCAGGTAGCGCGTGTACTGGGTGATCCGCGCCTGCCCGACCTCGCCCTCCTTGGACAGCTTCTCGAGCGAGGGCACGACCACCTGCAGCAGCTGCAGGATGATCGAGGCGGTGATGTAGGGCATGATCCCGAGCGCGAAGATCGCGATCCGGCCGAGCCCGCCGCCCGAGAACAGGTTCAGCAGCCCGAGGATGCTCGCTGCCGCCGAAGTTCTTCTGGATCGCGTTGACCGCGGACGCGTTGATGCCCGGCGCCGGGATGTGCGTCCCGAGCCGGTAGAGGCCGAGGATCGCCGCGGTGAACAGGACCTTGTTGCGGATCTCGCCGACCCTGAACGACTCCGAGGATCGTCGCGATCATCGCGGCCGGCTCGACTCGCCTCGACGATCACCTGGCAGGTGCCGCCGGCGGCCTCGATCTGCTCGCGCGCGGCTCCGCTGAACGCGTGCGCGTGGACAGTCAGCGGCTTGGTCAGCTCGCCCTTGGCGAGGACCTTGACCGGAATCCCCTTGCGCGTCGCGAGGCCCTTCGCCGTGCATCGCCTCGAGCGTCACCGACGCGCCGGACTCGAAGCGCGCCTCGAGGTCGACCAGGTTGACCGGCTGGGTGTGCGTGCGGAACGGCTCGAACGGCATCGACTTCTTCATGTGCGGGCCGCGCAGCTTGCGCATCCGCATGTGAATCGGGTTCTGGCCGCCCTCGAACCGGGCGCGGCGCTTGGCGCCCGAGCGCGAGCCCCAGCCCTTCTGGCCGCGGCCGGAGGTCTTGCCGGTGCCCGAGCCCTCGCCGCGGCCGACGCGCTTGCGCGGCCTTGCGCGACCCGGGGGCGGGCCTCAGGTTGTGCAGCCCGATCCGCTCCTCGCGCTCTTCCGTCTGGGGCGTCTGGGGTGTCGCGTCCTCGGCCATCAGGACTCCTCCGAGACCTCGACGAGATGGCGGACCTTGTGCGATCATGCCGCGGATCTGCGGCGTGTCCTCGTCCTCGACGCGTCTGGCCGATCCGGCGCAGCCCGAGCGAGCGCAGCGTGTCGCGCTGGCGCTTGTCGGAGCCGTTCCGCGACCTGCGCTGCGTGACGTTCAGCTTGCTCACGACTCGGACTCACTCGGCTCTGCCGCTCGGGCGACGGCGCCTCGGCAGCGGACGCCGGCGTCGGCTGTCTTCGGTCGCGGCGCTTCCGCTCGTGCGCGCCGAGACGGTCTCGGCAGCGACAGGCTCGGCTTCGTCGCGTGGTCAGGCCCGAGCACCTGGTTGACCGACAGCCCGCGCAGCTCCGCCACCTCATCGGGCGTGCGCAGCGACTCGAGCCCGGCCATCGTCGCCTTGACCAGGTTGATCGGGTTCTGCGACCCGAGCGACTTGGACAGGATGTCGTGGATCCCGGCGAGCTCGAGCACGGCGCGGACGCCGCCGCCGGCGATCACGCCGGTACCGGGCGACGGCCGGCTTCAGGAACACGCGCCCGGCGCCGAAGATGCCGGTCGTCTGGTGGGTGATCGTCGAGCCGTGCTTGGGGACGCGGTACAGGTTCTTCTTCGCCCGCTCGACGCCCTTCTGGATCGCCACCGGGACCTCGTTGGCCTTGCCGTAGCCGATGCCGACGACCTCGCGCTCGTCGCCGACGACGACCAGCGCGGTGAACGAGAAGCGCCGGCCGCCCTTGACGACCTTGGCGACGCGGTTGATCTCGACGACGCGCTCCTGGAGGTCGAGTCCGGCTGCTGAAACTGTGCGATCGCGTGCTGAAGGCATCGGCAGACCCAGGGTAGCGGTAGCTAGAAGGTCAGCCCGCCCTCGCGGGCGCCGTCGGCGAGCGCCTGGACGCGCCCGTGGTACTGGTAGCCGCCGCGGTCGAACACGGCGCTGTCGACGCCGGCCGCCTTGGCGCGCTCGGCGAGCAGAGCGCCGGCCCGCGTGGCCTGCTCGATCGGCTCCAGCCCGCGCAGGTCCGGCTCGGTCCAGTTGACCGCGGCGAGCGTGCGCCCGGCGTCGTCGTCGATCAGCTGCGCGAAGATGCCGCGGTTGGAGCGGAACACCGAGATGCGCGGACGCTCGGCGGTGCCGCGGACCTTGGCGCGCACGCGGCGGCGGCGCTTGAGCCGCGCCGCGGGCTTGGTCATCACGGTCATGCCCGCTTACCGACCTTCTTGGCCACGTACTCGCCCTCGTAGCGGATCCCCTTGCCCTTGTAGGGCTCGGGCTTGCGCTGCTTGCGGATCAGCGCCGCGATCTCGCCGACCTGCTGCTTGGACGCGCCCTTGACGACGATCCGCGTCGGCTGCGGCACCTCGAACTCGATCCCGTCGGGCGCCTTGATCGACACCGGGTGCGAGTAGCCGAGCGCGAGCTCGAGGTCGCGGCCCGCGCAGCTGGGCGCGGTAGCCGACGCCCTGGATCTCGAGCCGCTTCTCGAAGCCGTCGGTCACGCCCTGGACCATGTTCGCCACCAGCGTCCGGGTCAGGCCGTGCAGCGCGCGGTGCTCGCCGCGATCGGTCGGCCGCGTGACGACGAGCTGATCGTCGACCTGCTCGACCGTGATGTCGCGGGTGACGCGCTCGGACAGCTCGCCCTTGGGGCCGTTGACGGTCACGAGCTCGGGCTCGATCGCGACCGTCACGCCGGCGGGCACGGGGATGGGTTGTCTGCCGATTCGGGACATAGCTCGTCAGACGGTCTACCAGACCTTCGCCACGACCTCGCCGCCGACGCCCTGCATGCGGGCCTCGTGGCCGGTCATGACGCCCTTGGAGGTGGAGATGATCGCCGTGCCCATGCCGCCCTGGATGCGCGGGATGTGGGCGTGGTCGACGTAGGTGCGCTGGCCCGGGCCGCGAGACGCGCTGCATGCCGGTGATCACCGGCTTGCGCTCCTCGGTGTACTTGAGCGTGACCGTGATCTGCTCGCCCGGGCGCCCGGAGCGGCGGTCGTGCACCTCGTAGGCCTCGATGTAGCCCTGCTCCTTGAGGATCCGCGCGAGCTCGCGCTTGAGCTTCGAGGACGGGATCGTCACGTCGTGGTGCTGCGCCTTGGCGGCGTTGCGCAGCCGCGTCAGGAAGTCGGCGATCGGGATCGGTCATCGACATCGGGACCGCCCTCACCAGCTCGACTTCGTCATGCCGGGGATGTAGCCGTTGTGCGCGAGCTCGCGCAGGCAGATCCGGCACACGCCGAACTTGCGGTACACGGCGCGCGCGCGGCCGCAGCGGCGGCAGCGGGTGTAGCCGCGGGTCTTGTACTTGGGCGTCCGCTGCTGGCGGACGCTCTGTGAAATCTTGGCCATGTGCTCCTTTAAGTCTGGGTCGCGGCCGCCGCCGGGGCGGCCCTCTCTCGCGAATGGCATCCCGAGCGCCTCGAGCAGCGCGAACGCCTCCTCGTCGGTCTGGGCAGTGGTCGTGATCGTGATGTCGAGGCCGCGGACCTGGTCGACCTCGTCGTAGTCGACCTCGGGGAAGATGATCTGCTCGCGGACGCCCATCGAGTAGTTGCCGCGGCCGTCGAACGAGCGCGGGTTCAGCCCGCGGAAGTCGCGGATCCGCGGGATCGCGACCGACATCAGCCGGTCCAGGAACTCGTACGACGCGCTCGCCGCGCAGCGTCACCGCGACGCCGACCGGCATCCCCTCGCGCACCTTGAACTGCGCGATCGACTTGCGCGCCCGGCGGACGTTCGGCCGCTGGCCGGTGATCGTCGCGAGCTGCTCGGTCGCCGCCTCGAGCATCTTCGAGTCCTGCTTGGCGTCGCCGACGCCCATGTTGACGGTGACCTTCAGGATCCGCGGCGCCTGCATCGGCGTCGAGTAGCCGAACCGCTCGATCAGCGCGGGCGGATCTCCTCGTTGTAGCGGGTCTTCAGTCGTGCCGGCAGCATCAGTCGAGCCTCGTTCCGCTGCGCCGCGCGATGCGGAAGCGCTTGCCGTCCTCGATCTCGATCCCGACGCGCGTCGGCTTGCCGTCCTTGGGGTCGACGAGCATCACGTTGGAGACGTGGATCGGCCCCTCCTTCTCGATCACGCCGCCGACCTGCTCGGCGCGCTGGGCGCCGGCGACCTGCTGCGGGCGCTGGTGGCGCTTGATCATGTTCAGGCCCTCGACGAACACGCGCTCCTTCTTCGGCTCGACGCGCAGCACCTTGCCGCGCTTGCCGCGGTCCTTGCCGCCGATCACGATCACCTCGTCGTCGGTCTTGATTCGCGCGGGCATGGTCAGAGCACCTCCGGGGCGAGCGAGACGATCTTCATGAAGTTGCGCTCGCGCAGCTCGCGCGCGACCGGGCCGAAGATGCGGGTGCCGCGCGGGTTGTTCTGGCTGTCGATCAGCACCGCGGCGTTCTCGTCGAAGGCGATGTAGGTGCCGTCCTCGCGGCCGTAGGACTTCTTGGTGCGCACGACGACCGCGGTCACGACCTCGCCCTTCTTGACCGAGCCCTGCGGGCTGGCCTGCTTGACGGTGGCGGTGACGATGTCGCCGACGCCCGCGTAGCGGCGCCGGTGGCCGCCCCTGACGCGGATCACCAGGATCTCGCGGGCGCCGGTGTTGTCGGCGACGCGCAGTCGTGTCTCGTTCTGGATCATGCGCGTCTACTTGGCCCTCTCGACCACTTCGACCAGCCGCCAGCGCTTGGTCCGCGACAGCGGCCGGCACTCGCGCACGACCACGGTGTCGCCGATGTGCGCGTCGTTGGTCTCGTCGTGGGCGTGCAGCGTGCTCGAGGTGCGGACGATCTTCTCGTAGCGCCGGTGGCGCCGGGCGACGTCGATCCGCACCGTGATCGTCTTGTCGGCCTTGTCGGAGACGACCACGCCCTGGCGGGTCTTCTGCCGCCCGGGCTCGTGCTCGCGCGGGCGCGGTCGTCTCGACGCCGGTGCCGCTCGCGCGCGCCTTCTGGCGCGCTGCGCGTGCGCTCGACGCGCCGGCGCTCGCGCCTTCTTGCGCCGCTCGGCCACGCGCTCGGCCTGGCGCTCCTCAGGCGTGCGGCGGCGTCCGCGTGGGCGATCTTCGCCGCCTTGCGCCGCGCGGGCGCGCCGCCGGCGCTCCTTGGGCGCGAGGACCTCCGGCGGCTCGCTCGGAGCAGCCGGCTTCGGCCGCAGCGGCGGGCGTCGCGGTCTCGCTCGGAGGCCGCCGCCGCTTCGGGCGCGGCGTCCGGAGTCTCTTCAGTTCTGGTGTTCTCTGTCTCTTCAGCCATTGATCTCAGTTCTCGTTCGCGCTGCGACCGTCAGCGCCCGCGCGATCTCTCGCTTGGCGCGCCTCAGCCCCGCGGTGTTGTCCAGCTCGCCGGTGGCGTGCTGGAAGCGCAGCCCGAACAGCTCGCGGCGCGCGGTCTGGATGTGCTCGCGCAGCTCGGTCTCGGTCATGTCACGCAGCTCGGTCGCCCTCATCGTCAGCCGTCCTCTCGCATCACGAACTTCGTCCGGACCGGCAGCTTGTGCCCGGCCAGGCGCATCGCCTCGCGCGCCAGCGGCTCGGGCACGCCGGCCAGCTCGAACATCACGCGCCCCGGCTTGACCACGGCGACCCAGCCCTCGGGCGAGCCCTTGCCGGAGCCCATCCGGGTCTCGGCCGGCTTCTTCGTGAACGGCTTGTCCGGATAGACGTTGATCCACACCTTGCCGCCGCGCTTGATCTTGCGGGTCATCGCGATACGGGCGGCCTCGATCTGGCGGTTGGTGAGCCAGCCGGCGTCGAGCGACTTGAGGCCGTACTCGCCGAACTGGACCTTGACCTGCCCGCGCGACAGGCCGCGCCGGCGGCCGCGGTGCTGCCTTGCGGTGCTTGACGCGCTTGGGAGCGAGCATCAGCGCTCACCGCCCGCGGACGCTCGGCCGGGAGCCGCCGCCTCCGCCGCCTGCCGCCGCCGCCGCCGCCTCGGCCGCCGCCGCGGCCACCGCCGCCGCCACCGCCGCCGGGACCACGCCGCCACCGCCGCCGCCCGGGCCGCCGGGACCGCGCCGCCACCGGGCCACCGCCGGGACCGCGGCCACCGCCGCGACCGCCGCCGCCACCGGGCCGCCGGGACCACCCCGCCGCCGGGACCGCCGGGACCGCCCGGACCGCGCCGCCACCGCGACCACCGCCGCCGCCGGGACCGCCCGGACCACCGGGACCACGGCCACCGCCGGCCGCCCGGACCACCGGGACCACGCCACCGCCGGGACCGCCCGGACCACCGGGACCACGCCACCGCCACGACCGCCGCCGCCGCCAGGGCCACCGCCGCGACCACCGGGACCACGCCGCCGCCGGGACCGCCGGGCCCACCCGGACCGCCGCCACGACCGCCCGGACCGCCGCCACGACCGCCGCGGCCACCGCCGCCGCCACCGCGTCCGTCGCGCCCGCCGCGGCCGTCGCGGCCGCCGCGCTCGGGCGCCTGCGGCGCCGGCTCGTCCATGATCGTCAGGTCGGCGCCGGTGTAGCCCTCGGGCATGATCTCGCCCTTGTTGATCCAGCACTTGACGCCGATCCGCCCGAACGTCGTGCGGGCCTCGTGGAAGCCGTAGTCGATGTCGGCGCGCAGCGTGTGCAGCGGCACGCGGCCGTCGGAGTAGCCCTCGGTGCGCGCCATCTCGGCGCCGCCCAGCCGGCCTGAGACCTGGACCTTGACGCCCTTGGCGCCGGAGCGCATCGCGCTCGTCAGCGCGCGCTTCATCGCGCGGCGGAAGGCGACGCGGTTCTGGAGCTGCTCGGCGATCGACTGCGCGACCAGGCGCGCGTCGAGCTCGGGGCGCTTGATCTCGAGGATGTTGACCTTGACCTGCTTGCCGGTGATCCGGTGCAGGTCGCGGCGCAGCTGGTCGACCTCCGAGCCGGACTTGCCGATCACGATCCCCGGCCGCGCGGTGTGGATGTTGACCTCCACCTCGGTCGCGTTCTTGCGGATCGTGATGTCCGACAGGCCGGCGTGCGACAGCCGCCCGATGATGTGCTCGCGGATCTGCGTGTCCTCGTGCAGGTAGTCGGCGAAGTTCCGCTCGTTGAACCAGTTCGACTTCCAGTCGTGGATGTAGCCCACGCGGATCGACTCGGGATGAACTTTTTGACCCATGATCTCTGCTAGTCCTTCGGCGTGAGCAAGATCGTCAGGTGGCTGGTGCGCTTGCGGATCCGCGTCGCGCGGCCCATCGCGCGCGGACGGAACCGCTTGATCGTCGGACCCTCGTCGGCGTGGACCGCCTTGACGTACAGGTCCTCGCCGACGAGCTCGTGGTTGTGCTCGGCGTTGGCGACCGCCGACTCGAGCAGCTTGCTCCAGTCGCGCGCGACCGCACGCGGCGTATGAGCGAGGATAGCTCGCGCCTCCTCGACGCTCTTGCCGCGGATGTGGTCGCACACCAGCCGCGCCTTGCGCGCCGACGAGCGCACGTACTTGGCCTGCGCCCGCACCACGACATCCCGCCGTTCTGCGCTTCCCCTTCTCCGGCGGCTGGGGGCGGGCGTGGGAGCGGCCGGCGCCGCGGGTTCCTCCTCGGCGGCCTCGGCTTCGGCTCCACCGCGCCGGCGACGCCTCCGCGACGGGGCGGGCGCCTCGGTCTCCTCCTCGACGGGCTCCAGATCGGCCAGCGCTTCGTCGTCAGCTTCCTCTTCGGCCTCC
>CAVTNE010000003.1:0-191600 GCA_963735965.1 uncultured Solirubrobacterales bacterium | reverse complement strand
GCTCGCGGTGCTCCTCGCAGCGATCCGCCGCAGCTGGATCGTGCTCGCGCTGGGCGTGGGCGTCGTGGCGTGGCTGATCGTCGAGATCGCGTTCGCCTACCACGGCTGGCCGGCCCTGCCGCGCTACATGTTCGAGGCCGCGGGGGTGGTCGCCGTGCTGGCCGGCGTGGCCGTCGGCTGGCTGCTGGGTGACCTACCCCGGATCGTGCGGGGCGCCCCGGCCTGGGCGGGCGCGGTCCTCGCCGCGGTGCTGGTCGTGGCCATGATCCCCGGCGCGGTCTCCCGAGCGCGCGCCGAACACACGGACCTGACCCACGAGCATGGCCGCACGCACGAGATCACGCTCCTCGCGAGCGTGACCAACGCGATCGGCGGCACGCGCCACGTGCTCAACTGCGGCCAGCCGGTGACGGACGTCGGCTACGTCAGCACGCTGGCCTGGCTCTACCACGTGGACGTCGGCTCGGTCGGAGGCCTCCAGCAGCACGTCGAGGGCGCGGAGCTTCGCAACCCGGCGATTCCCAAGGTGCTCTTCAAGCCGCTGAACTCGGGCGGCTGGAACGTCGAACCGTGGCACACGCGCGCCTCCCAGGTCGCCCGCTGTGCGGGGCTCCACGTCACCTACACGAGCAGCGGCGCGCTGATCCGCCGGTAGCGTGGCCACGACCGAGCAACGGCCGACTCCGGCACCGACTGGGGCCGAGCCTGGGCGGGGTCGCTCCCGGGTGAGCGCGAAGTCGCCGGCTGTGGTCGCCGTGGCGAGCGCCGTCGGCCTGCTGGCGCTCTCGACGGTGATCGTGCTGTGGGCGAAGACCCGCCCCGGGTTCGATCCGTACGGCTGGCTGGTGTGGGGTCGCCAGACGGTCGCCGGGAACCTTGATACCAACGCAGCGCCCTCGTGGAAGCCGCTGCCCTACCTGTTCACGGCTCCGTTCGGGCTGTTCGGGCACTACCAGCTGTGGCTGTGGATGATCACGTCGCTGGCGGTGTCGCTCGCCGGCTCGGTGTTCGCCGGCCGGATCGCGTTTCGGCTGACGGTGCGCGAGGGCGAGCCGCGGTGGCCGGCGTATGTCGCGGCGGCGTTCGCCGGATTTGCGCTGCTGGGCCTCAGCTCCTACTGGCACTACATGCTGAGCTCGCAGTCGGACCCGATGATCGTGACGCTGTGCCTGGCGGCGGTCGACTGCCACCTCTCCGGCCGCTACCGCTGGGCGTACACCGCCGCTGCGCTGGCCGCGCTCGGGCGCCCCGAGGTGTGGCTGTTCCTCGGGCTGTACACGATCTGGGCGTGGCTGCGCCAGCCGTCGATGCGATCGCTCATCGTGGTCGAGGTCGCGCTCGTGATCCTGCTGTGGTTCGGGATCCCCGCGCTGACGTCGCGCACCCCGTTCGTGGCCGCGTCGAACGCTCTCGGCTCCGGGCGCCGGCTGCGCAGCGACCGCGTGTTCGGCACGATCGGGCGCTTCCTCGATCTGAACACGACGGTGTTGGAGCTGACCGCCCTGGGCGCGGTGATCCTGGCGATCGTGCGCCGCGATCGGGTGACGCTGGCACTGGCGGGAGGCATCTGCGCCTGGGTGATCGTCGAGATAGCGTTCTCGCTGCACGGCTGGCCGGGGCTCGGGCGCTACATGTTCGAGCCCGCCGGCGTGCTCGTCGCGCTGGCCGGCGCGGGGATCGGCGCGCTGCTGGTCGAGGGCCGGCGGATCTCGCGCGTGGCAGGGTGGGCAGGTATCGGGCTCGCCGTCGTGATCGTCTTGGCGCTCGTCCCGCCGGCGGTGACGCGGGCGCGGAGCGAGCACCGCGACATCCGCGGCCAGCGCCTGCGCACGGCCGAGATTGGAAAGCTCACGGGGACGATTTCGCATCTGGGCGGTGCGGGGCGGTTCAAGCCGTGCGGCGAGCCGCTGACGCGCCTCGAGTACCAGACGATCCTGGCCTGGAACCTCCACGTGAACGTCGCCAAAGTCGGCTACAAGTACGGCCTCGCGATCCACAGCGGGCGGCCGATCGTGTTGTTCACGCCGGTGTCGACCGGCGGTTGGCGGGTGCAGGCTCTGCATCAGCACGCGCCCGGGTGCACATCGCTCCCTCACTGAGCCGACCTGCTTAAGACGACATTTCGCGGCAAACCGCTCAACCTTGCCGAGCTACGCACGATAATCGCGGGCAATACGGCAAGGTCGAGCGGCAGCAGGTCCAGTGACGTGTTATGCGGGTCGGCTCGAGGGAGGGGGCCGCTTCGCGGCGTCCGTGGGGCCATGTGCCCCGTCCGGACGGGGACGGCGGGTCAATTCCGGTCCGGGCGGTCCGGGTAGACCTCGTCGATCGTCGTCAGCGCCACAAACGGCGCGCCGGCGGCCTCCTCGATCGCCTCGCGCCCGCCCGCGAGCCGGTCGCAAATCGCGAGCACGCCGCAGACCTCGTGGCCCTCGTCGCGGAGCGCCTCGAGCGCCCGGATGGTCGAGCCGCCGGTCGTCACCACGTCCTCGACGAGCATGCAGCGCTCGTCGGGATCGAGCGGAGGCCCTTCGATCCGGCGCGACAGTCCGTGGGTCTTGACCTCCTTGCGGACGAAGAAGGCCTTCACGTCGGCGCCACCGGCGAGCGCGGCGCAGGCGATCGGGTCGGCGCCCATCGTCATCCCCCCGACGGCGGTGGCGTCCCAGGCGCGGGCCTGCTCGGCGACGAGCGCGGACAGCGCGCGGAAGCCGGCGGGAAGAAGAATCGCGCGCTTGGCGTCTACCAGATACTGCGCGGTCCGGCCGCTGGTGAGCACGACCTCGCCGATCACGAGCGCATGGTCGCGGAGCTCGGCGACGAGGCGTTCGCGGGCGGTCGTTCGTGCGTCGAGCGTCATCGGCGGAACCTCATGCTAATGGGGGCCCCAGCCGAAACCGGCAGCGTGATCTCCAGGGTGCTCAGACTTATCTCGCTCGTGTGCGTCGCGCTCGTCGTGATGTCGTTCGCGATGTTCGCGCGCGACCAGATGGCCGGCGCGTCAGAGCACCAGCAGACCGAGCTCGTCGCCGGGGCGAACACCAGCACGTCGCCGGTCGCGATCAGCCACCGTCATTCGCAGCCCCGACGCTTCATCGACGGGGCGGCCAAGACACTCACGTCGCCGTTCTCGGCGGTCGTAAAGTCAAGCAATCCGTGGGTCGAGGAGGGCTTGCCGGCGCTGTTCGCGCTGATCGCGTATGGGGTCGGGCTCGGGTACCTGGCGCGGTTCGCCAGCGTCCGGGTCCACTAGAAATACCGATCGACCAGTAGTCCGCGTCGACTAGTAGTACGTGTCGACCCAGTTGCCGACCGCGAGCCAGTTATAGATCGAGATCGCGTCGACGATCGGCACGCGCATGCAGCCGTGGCTCGCGGGATAGTCAGGCGCCGGGTTGTAGCCGTGGATCGCGTAGCCGCTGACGAAGAAGTTCGAGAAGTACATCCCGTCGGGCAGGTAGCCGGCCACCTTCGAGTACACGCGGAAGTTGCCGAGGATCGTCGGCGTCGACGGCTTGCCCGAACTGATCGGATAGATCGCGACGACCTTCGATCCGTCGGTCAGGGCGAGCAGCTGCAGCGACAGGTTGCCCTCGGCGTGCCGCCCGTTGCCCGGGAAGCGGACCTTGAACTGGCCGAAGCCATCGAGCAGGTAGCTGATCGTGCGGCCGTCGAGGCTCTGGTACGTGCCCCAGTGCAGGAGCCGGTGGTAGGCGTCAAGCGCAAGCCCCGTGCCCTCGTCGAACACGCCCGTCTGCGGGATGTAGAAGTGGAGTGCCGCCAAGCGCTGCTGGATCAGCTCCACGAACGGTCCGCTCGAGCCGAACGATGCGCTCGGGTCGAGCGCCGTGAAGCTGCGGCGGCCGAGCATGCCGGCGAGCGTGGCGTTCCGCGTGTGGCCGACCTGAATGCTCACCCTCCCGGCCCGCGGGCTCGACAGCGCCTCGGTGAACTGCCCGGTGCGCCCCCCCGGGCCGGGCTGGATCCGGAGGTGGTCCGTCTTGAACTGCTTCCCGTCGACTGACGCGCGCACGAGCACCCACTGCCCGGGGACGTACGGCCGGACGACGCCGTGGATGTGCACCTTCCGCCCAACCACCGCGACCAGGTGGTGGTTCACAAGGAAGGCGTCGGGCACGGTGAGCGTCAGCTTGGCGACGACCGGGCTCACCGGGGTGGTGCCGGCGGCGGCCGCCGGCGCGGCCGACACGGCACCCATCGCCGCGACGACTGCTGCGGTGATCGTGAACCGGCCTGCTCGCACCCCCAACATCGCCCGGAAGTAAATCATGTGAAGGGGCTCACTCAGATCGCGGGAGCGTTCTTGCGGCGGGTACGGTCGCCGGCGCGCGCGGCAGGCCGGCACGGGCGGGTCGCCGGCGCGCGCGGCAGGCCGGCACGGGCAGGTCGCCGGCGCGCGCGGCAGGCCGGCACGGGCAGGTCGCCGGCGCGCGCGGCAGGCCGGCACGGGCAGGTCGCCGGCCGGAGGCTCAGGAGGCGCGAGCGGGAGCGGCGCTCCGGCTCGCCAGCGGGAGCGTCACGGCCGCGATCACGGCGACCGAGCCCAAGACGAGAGCGACGATCTCTCCCCCGTTCCAGTGCAGCTCGTTGTAGCCGAGCGCGATCGAGTTGTTGACCGAGTGGAGCGCCATGCACGGATACAGGGAGCGCGTCTTCCACCGCACGATGCAGAGCACGAACCCGAGGAACCCGAGCGGGATGAGATATTGCGCCGCCGCCGAGCCGCCGTGGGCAATTCCGAACAGGATCCCGGTCTCGATCGCCGCCAGCCAGGTCCCGATGTTGCGCCCGCCGACCTTGACGTGCGCGCGGCGGAGCGCGCCGAAGATGAAGCCGCGGAAGAAGAACTCCTCGGCGATCGGCGCGAGCACGCACACGAAGATCGCCGCGCCGACCAGGGCGGCGGTGCTCGTCCCGACGCCCAGGTCCTTCGGCAGCTTGTCGGTGCCGTGGAGCTTGACGAGCGCCGAGTAGACCGCCGTCACCACGTAATAGCCCACGCCGGCGAGCGCGAACGCCGCGGCTCCGACCTTGAGCGCCACCCGGCGGTAGCCGAAATCCGACGGTTGCGGCCGGCGCCCGTTCGCGGACGCGAAGTAGAGCGCGGTGGCGACGAACCCGAGGTCGAACACGACGTCGCTGGCGAGGGTGACGCCGGGCGAGGTCGTGCTCGCGCCGAGCGCAGCGCCAATTCCGGCGACGAGCACACTCCCGAGCACGCCGGCAACCAGGCCGACGAGGATCGCCGCCGGGGCCGTCCAGACGGGCCACGGCGGCTCGTCGGAGACGTCCGAAGGCCGGGTGGGCGACGGAGGCACGACGGGCGGGGAGCCCGGGGTGCTCACCTGCGGTGGAGGGACACTCGACATGCGCAGATCAGGTTAAGGCCCGGAGGTAGGCAAGACCGTAAGGTCGGCCAACTGTTCGAGAGTAGAGATCGTGCGCACGCCGGGCGCGGCCGGACGACCGTCGCGGCGGACGAGGACCGGCTCGATGCCGGCGGCACGGGCGCCGGCGACGTCCTCCTCGAGGCTGTCGCCGACATGGATCGCCTCCGCGGCGCCGGCACCGACGAGCGCGAGCGCCCGCTCGAAGATCGCCGGCGCAGGCTTGCGGGCGCCCACCTCCGCCGAGGTGAGGACGCCGTCGAGCAGCGGCTCGAGCTCCATGGCGCGCAAGACGCCGTGCAGCGATATGTCCCAGTTGCTCACCACCACGAGCCGCCAGCCCCGCGAGCGCGCCGCCGTCAGCGCCGGACCGACGTCGGCGAACGGGGTGAATCGCAGCGACGCCAGCAGCGCTTCGACGAGCGGACCCACCTCGAGGGCGGCGTCCGGGAGCGCCGAGCGCAGCACTTCGGCGCAGCGACGCCGGAGCGCTTGCAGGCTTGCGGCGTCGCGCCCTTCGTCGAGATGAGCCCGGTAATAGGCGATTTCGGCCCCGATCGCATGCTCGGCCTCGCGCGCTGACACGTCGAGCCCGAACCGCCGCGCGAGCTCGGTCCTGAGCAGCGGCGCGGGCGGCTCGAGCGCGACGAGCGTGCCGAGCGCGTCGAGCAGGATCGCCCGGGGTCCCTCGTCGCCTGGCGACATCGGGATGAGTGTGGCATTGCGACGAGCAGGAGCCCCGATCGGCGGCCCGAAACAGCCTCCTAGCTACACTGGACCTCCGTTTTCGGTGCCAACCCCCCGTTGCGCCCACCGGCAACGGAGCCGCCTGCTTGCCCTCCATGAGCCGACGCGAACGACAGCGGCGCCGCCGGCGCCACCGGCCACACCCCGTACAGCGGACGTTCCTGATCGGAACGCTCCTCGTCGTGTCCGCGGTGGCGATTGCCGCGCTCCTCGGCGTCGGGTGGGTGGTCGCGACCGCGGATTCCGCTCCGAACCTCAGCGAGCTCACCGCGAAGCACTCGAACCCGCCCACCGAGATCTTCGCCTCTGACGGGTCGCTGCTCGGCTACGTCCGCACGAACACGATCTCAACCTACGTCGGGCTGAACCGGATCCCCAGGCGCCTCCAGGAGGCAACGATCGCGATCGAGGACCGACGCTTCTATCAGCACGGAGCGCTCGACTACCAGGGCATCCTCCGCGCCGGGGTCAAGGACCTGTTCGGCCAGCACAACTCCCTCCAGGGCGCGTCGACCCTGACCATGCAGCTCGTCGACAACATGTACCTCGACGGCACGACCTACGCCAGCACCCACAACCTGAAGTACAAGATCACCCAGGCCAAGCTCGCCGAGCAGCTCGAGAGCAAGCACGGCAAGAACTGGATCCTCCAGGGCTACCTGAACAACGTGCCGTACGGCACGACCAACGGCGAGCAGGCGGTCGGCGTCGGCGCCGCGGCACTGATGTTCTTCAACCGGCCGGTGTGGAAGCTCAACCTGGCCCAGATGTCGTTGCTGGCCGGGCTGCCCCAGTCACCAACCACATACAACCCCACGGTCAATCCACAGCTCGCCAAGCAGCGCCGCAACGAGGTGCTCGACGCGATGGTCCAGTCGCGGTACATATCGCAAGGGCTGGCGAACGCGGTGATGAAGCAGCCACTCCAGGTTCGCCCGAACGGGCGCTTCCTCCAGCACAGCCAACCGTACATCTTCGACTACATCGAGCAGCAGCTGAACAACCGCTTCGGCTCGGGAACCGTTCAGCACGGGGGACTCAAGGTCTATACGACGATCAACCTGCAGCTCCAGCAGGAAGCGGAGGACGCGATCCACTCGCACGTCGGCGGCGCGGTGCTCGATGCCCAGCCGGCCGCCGCGCTCGCCACGGTTGACCCGTCGAACGGCAACATCCTGGCGATCGCCTCCTCGGCGACCTACCAGCAGACCAACTTCGACTTCCCGGTCCAGGCCGAGCGGCAGACCGGATCGGCGTTCAAGGTGTTCGCGCTGATGACGCTGATCCACGATTACGACGGAAATCCGAACGACACCTACTACACGTCGAAGTTCCTACCCGTCGGGTGGAATCCGCTGGATCCCACATGGTCGGTTCACACGGCCGAGGAGAGCTACCAGGGCGTCATCAACATCACGAAGGCGACCACCGTGTCCGACAACACCGTGTTCGCCCAGCTCGCGGAGGACGAGGGGTACGGCAAGCTCGACGCGACCGCGCACGCGATGGGCATCACGTCGAAGCTCGACGGCTTCCCGTCCGAGGTGATCGGCGGCCTCAAGTACTGCTGCACGATGCTCGAGATGGCCGACGCCTATGCGACGCTCGCCAACGGTGGCTCGCACATCCCCGCGACGATCCTGAGCAAGGTGGTGTTCCCGAATGGCAAGGTCGTCGAGCTCGGCAACCCGCCGCAGACGCGGGTGTTCACCGACGGCGAAGCGTACGAGGGCACCCAGGTGCTGAAGACCGTGATCCAGAACGGTACCGGCACCGCCGCGAATTACGGGTGCCCGGCCGCCGGCAAGACGGGCACGGCAGAGAACGAGGACAACGCCTGGTTCGTGGGCTACACGCCCAAGCTGTCGACGGCTGTCTGGGTCGGCTACCCGCAGGGCAACATCCCGATGGGTTCGTACGGGTTCGGCGGGACGGCGGCCGCTCCGATCTGGCACGACTTCATGCAGAAGGCGTCAGCCGGCTACTGCGGCGACTTCCCCCAGCCGACCACCCCGTTCACGGGCACAGCGTTCACGGGCCCGAATTCGTCGGCCAAGAGCGCCCCGCCCCCGACCACCGCCGGACAGACCGGGGCGGGCGCCTACAACAACCCGAACCTATATGTGCAGCCGCAGGGCGGGCACACGCCGACCACCACGACGCAGACCGGCGGCGCGGGCGTCCCGGGCACCGGCGGAACCGGTGGCGGCGGTGGCGGCGGTGGCGGCGGTGGCGGCCAGGGCAACGGCGGCGGCCACCACCACAAGCACGGTTAGCGGCTAGGCCGCCGAGCGCTGCGACTCGATCCAGCGCTCGAGCGCGGGACCGCTCTCGACGCTCGCGATCACGGCGTAGCGCACGTGATCGGAGGTGTGATGCCCGCCGTGCCACAGGTACTCGGAGTCGACGACCGCCTGCTGGTACTTGGGCAGCGCGATATTCACCTCGCCCTTGCGATCGAACTCGGTCGGGCGGACGACGAGCGCGCTCGAGGGATCGTCGGTGAGCTCGAGCCAGACGCGCACGACCCAGCCTTGATTCTCGGGGTTGCCCTGGTTGTTGTTGTCCAGGTGGAGCCCCCAGCGGGTCTCGCGCATCGTGTTGGCGGACATGCGCAGAAGCTGGACACGCCCGAAGCGGGCGCCGATCGACTCGACCCACTTGACGATCGTCGGGCACTTCTCGGCGTTCGGAGTCCACACGCCGTCGAGGTCGGCCTTGCCGTACTCCCAGAAGCCCTTGAGCTCGATCTCGCCGGTGGCGGAGCTGATCGGGGCGAAGTACGTGGTCGGGTCGCTCGAGTACGTCGTGTAGGTCAGGTCCTCCCACTCCGAGGACGGAATCTCCGGGCCCTTGTACTTGTCGAGCCGCATCCAGCCGCCGGCCTGCTCGAGCATCGGCATCCGGTAGTGAGGCGTCTTGCGCTGCTGCAGCGACGCTTTGCGGACACCGGTCACTCGCAGGATCTGCTTCGTGTATTCGTTCTTGAGACTGTCTGTCAGTGCGGGCAACGGTCCTCCAAGAGGGGTCGCTTTTCGTGGACGGCCCAGGATACCCACTACTCTTACGGCAACCGTTTATGCCGAAAGAAGAGAAAGTCGAACTCGAAGGCGAGGTTGTCGAGGCTCTGCCGAACGCGATGTTCCGCGTAAAGCTCGACAACATGGACCGCGTCGTCCTCGGCCACGTCGCCGGGAAGATGCGCCGTTTTCGAATCCGCATCCTCCCCGGGGACCGTGTCCGGGTCGAGCTCTCGCCGTACGATCTCGATCGCGCGCGCATCGTCTACCGGCACCGCTGAAGCCGGCCGCTCGTAGGCCATGCGAGAACTCGAGCTGATCGAGGCGCTCGAGCACGTCCTGGCGGGCGCCGCTCCCCGCGTCGTGCGCTCGATCGGCGACGATGCCGCGGTCGTGCGGGCGGGCGGGTACGCGGTGACATCGGTCGACGCGATGGTCGACGGCGTCCACTTCCGCACCGACCAGCTCGCGCCCGAGGAGATCGGGCACCGCGCGCTGGCGGCAGCCGCCTCCGACCTGGCGGCGATGGGGGCGCGACCGGGGGAGGCATACCTCGTCCTCGGGATGCCGGCCGGGTTCGACGCGGAGCGAGCACTCGCACTCGTCCGGGGCGCTCGGTCGCTGGCCGATGCGATCGGGATCACGATCGCCGGCGGCGACATCACGAGTGCGTCCGCGCTGACCGTGTCGTTCACGGTCGTGGGGTGGGCCGACGACCCCGGCGAGCTTGTCGGGCGCGACGGCGCACGGCCGGGCGACCGGGTGGCGGTCACCGGCACGCTCGGGGCGGCCGGCGCGGGGCTCGCGGTGCTCGATGGCCGCGCCGGCGCCGGCCTGGAGGAGGCGGGTGCGTTGCGGGAGCGCTACGCCAGGCCGATGCCACTCCTCGAAGCCGGTCGCGCGCTGGCGCAGGCCGGCGCGCGTGCGATGATCGACGTGTCCGACGGGCTGGCGACCGATGCCCGGCATGTCGCGCGGCGGAGCGGGGTGCGGATCGAGCTCTCGCTGACGGCGCTGCCGCTGGCCCCGGGCGTGGCCGCGGTCGGGGATGAGCTCGGGGTCGATCCGCGGGAGTTCGCGGCGACCGCCGGCGAGGACTACGAGTTGTTGGTCTGCCTGCCGGAGCGGACCACGAGCGCTCTGAGCAACCTCACCTGGATCGGCTCGGTCGTCGAGGGGCCGCCGGGCGTGGTGTTCACGGACGCCGAGGACGAGCTCGCGGGGTACGAGCACTCGTTCTGAAGCCGGCGCAGGAGGGCGTCGGCGACCGCGGTCGGATCGACCCGATACTCGCCCTTCGCGATCTGCTCCTTCAGCGTTGCCGGTTCCATAACGATCACCTTACTTGAGGGATCGGCCCGGCCGGGCAGTGTCTAGATCGGGTCGGGACCCCAAAATTTGGATGGGTCTCGCCCCCAGAACATCAAGCTCGGCGCGCCGGTCCCAGCGGGGTGACCGACTTCAACCGCGCGAAGATGATGATCCGCTGGGCGGCGCTGTACAGCGGGTTGCACGCGGACAGCACCAGGCGCTCGTAGCCCACGTCGTGCGTGACCCACAGTGCGGTCGGGAGCACGATCCGGTGGTACTGGACCACGTACGTGAACAGGCCGTAGGGCATCTTGAGCAGGATGCGGTCGCCAGGCTTGAGCGCGTCGACGTGGCGGAAGGGCGCGAGGTATGTGGTCCGGTGCCCGGCGATCGCGACCGTCTGACCGAGGCCCGGGAACGCAGTATCGGGATAGTGACCCGGACCCTTCTCGAGACTCGACTCGTCGGTCCCCTGGACCACCGTGTAGCTCGCCCCGATCCTCGGAATCGTGATCTTGCCGATCGCGTCGCCTGTGCCGACCTGATGCTGCTCCCGCCGGGCGAGGTAGGCGATCCGCTGCTGCAGACTCGGCAAAGCCACCAGGACGTGCTTCTGGACCTGAGTCAACGGCGCGGTGTTGAAGCTGAGGTACTGCTTGTCGATGTTGGCCTGCTGGACCGCGCCGATCACCGCGGTCACCGGCTCCTGCCAGACGAGCGTCACCCCGGCGTCGATCATCAGCAGCAGACCGGAGATGATGAACACCGAGGACACGTCGCGCACCAGCCGCCTCAGCGGTATGGCGCCGACCCGCCGGGGCGCCATCGCCGGAGCGCCGAGCACCTTGGTCCTCATTGGCGCAGCGTCGAGGAGTGAGTACCGCCGAGCGAGCCCGGACCGGCGTACGTGACCGGGCCGCGAATCGTCACCGGCGCGTCGGCCGGACGGGGCTGGCGGGCAATTCGCACCATCATCAGCGCCAGACTGACCACGCACCCGAGCACGATGCTCCATTCGAGCGCCGCTATCACGCTGTAGTCGCCACCCGCGAGCATCAGCACAGCATTCCAGGCGGCAGGCGCAAGGCCAAGTCCCAAGACCATCATGTAGTAGAGCGCCGCGAGCACGCCCGGCACGAGCCCGGCCGCCAGCAGCAATACGGCCCAGGGGGCGCGCAGCCGGTTCTCGGGCCCGACGATCCACAGCCAGGAGTGCAGGGCCACGACCATCAGGGCCGCCGCAAACGGGTTCTCGAGCCACAACGCCAGCGTCACGACGCACAGGAGGAGCATCAGCCCCGCCGCGGCGCCGGGCGAGGCCGCGTCGTCAGGCGCACGCTGCCGCCGACGGGCGTGGCCGTTCGTCGCTTCCGGGGCGGCCCTCCCGGACCATATCCGGCGCCCGCCCCACCACACGCCGACCAACCCGAGCACGATCAGAAGCGCGAGCCCGATGAGGATCGCCGTCGCGCGCCCGCCCAGCGTGAGCACGCTTCCGTCGATCGGTCCCGGTGGGGCGATGTTGATCGCGCCGGTGAGCCGCAACCCGAGCACGACGAGCACCGCCAGCACGAACGGCAGGCACCACGCCAGCACCCACAGCGCCCAGCGCCCAACCCGGGCCCCGCGCCGACGCGCCCGGGCGATCCCATCGATGGTGGCGATCAAGACCGGAACGATCAGCGCGAGCACGAGCAGGCGGACCGCCCACGCCGGGATCAGCTTGCCCGACCAGCGCACGTACGAGGACGGCCCCGGCACCGACGACGTGCCCGCCTCAAATGCGCTGACCGACTGAAGGACGGCGCGGCCGAACCCGGCGATCTGGTACTGGCTGGTCTTCTCATCCGGAGGCGGCACGCGCGATCCCGAGGTTGAGACGAGCACCGCGGGCTCGCCGTTGGCGGCGAATGGGCGCTGCTCTGAAGACGCGATCGGGAACGCGAGGTGCAGGAACTGGCCGGCGACGCTCTCTTCGCCAGCCGCCAGCGTGGTCTGCTCCTGGATCGCCGACGCGACGGTGTTACGCAGGAGCGGTGGCGCGACGAGCGTCGAGTCAGACCACGGCACGACGAGCGGCGTGCGGACGACCGTGCCCGCCATGTCGCCGAGGACAATCACGGCATCGACCGGCTGGGGCAGGGTGCGCGCGAGCTGCGCCGCTCCCGCGGCGCCGATCGACGCGCTCGTCGACGCGAGCACGACCGAGCGCTGCTGCGACTGCGCGGACAGCACCTGGGCGAGCTCGAGCAGCACCGCGGTCCCGGACAGGTCCGAGGTGGCACCGAGATGTGCCGAGTCGCGGTGCGCAACGATGACGATCGTTCCCGGGGTGAGGCCCGCGAGCGTCCCGGTCACGGTCTGGATCGTGCGCGACCCGTCGATCGTCTGCACACCCGACACCGAGCGCTGCACCTCGAGTCCATCCCTGTTGAACGCGTTCGCTACGTCGTCGGCGATGCCGTTGTCGCCGTCGGAGCCCGGGCGCCGGTTCGGGAACTGCTTCGCGAGGCTGCCCATCGTGGCGTAGGCGGTGCCTCCGTTGAACGCGTCGGGCACGAGGGTGGCGGTCAGGGGACCCGGCTGGTTGCCGAGCGAGAATGCGACCACGATCACCGCCACAGCGACCACGATCAGGCCGGTCCTGTAGATCCGCGGATCGAGCATCCGCCCTGAGGGTAACCGTCCGCCCTCGGAAGGATCGAGCATGGGCATTAGTCTTTTGCTGCAAACAGGAAGGACTCAGTGGCAGATCGCTCAGCGCGCATCCTGCTCGTGGACGATGAGCAGTCGATTCAGACGCTGCTCTCATATCCACTTCGCAAGGAGGGTTACGACGTCGTGCAGGCCACGGACGGGCGCCAGGCGCTCGACCGTTTCGACGAGCAGATGTTCGACCTGGTCGTGCTGGACCTGATGCTGCCGAAGGTCGACGGTCTCGAGGTGTGCCGCCGGCTGCGGAGCCGCAGCTCGGTTCCGATCATCATCCTGACCGCGAAATCCGAGGAGATCGACAAGGTGGTCGGGCTGGAGCTCGGGGCCGACGACTACATCACCAAGCCGTTCTCGCTGCGGGAATTCTCGAGCCGGATCAAGGCGGCGCTGCGCCGCGCCGAGATGGTCCGGCCGGCGGAGACCGCTCCCGACGAGTGCCCGTTCGAGACGCGCGAGATGCGGATCGACTTCTCCAAACGGTCGGTTCGCGTACGAGGGATCGAGTCGCAGCTCACCTTCGTGGAATTCGAGATCCTGTCGGCGCTGGCGAGGGCCCCGGGACGGGTATTTACACGGGACATGCTGCTCGCGCGCATCTGGGGAGACTCGGCCTACCGCGATCCGCGAACGATCGACGTTCACATCCGCCACCTGCGCGAGAAGCTCGAACGCGACCCGAAGGAGCCCGAGTACCTGTTCACGGTGCGCGGCGTGGGCTACCGGTTCCGCGACACCGAGGAGTAATGCGGTCGTGACCACCGAGACCCGGGAGACGCGCGCGGTCGGAGAGCGGTCGGCCTCGGTCGTCTCCGACCGGGCGGAGGCGCGGCGGCCGCGGCGGGCGCCGCGCAGGCGGATGACGCTGTCGCTCCGCAATCGCCTGACACTTGTGTTCTCGGGGATCATGCTGGGGGCGCTCGCCGCGCTGTACCTGTATGTCGCGCCGGGTCTCCAGAGTCGGCTCCTGCAAGATCAGCTCGCCGGACTCGCGACGGACGCGCAGCACCACTCGGGCGACATCGCCAGGACGATCGGCAGCAACGACCCACTGCCGGTCGTGCAGACGCGCGTCAACGCGGCCGCGCTCGCCACCGGCGATCGGGTGACGCTGCTGCTCGTCAATCACGTTCCCTCGGGCGCCGTGCTGTCCGAGATGGCCGACTCGAGCCGCCGGTCGGCCACGGCGGCGCTGTCGTTCGCGGTCGCTGAGCGCGCGGTGGGATCGGTGCGGCCGGTGACCGGTACCGAGGAGACCCGGGCCGGGACCGTCGCCGAGGCCGCCTATCCGGTCGTGTTCCACGGTCGGGTGGCCGCGGTGATCGTGTATTCGTCGCCGGCCTCAGGCGTGGTGCGAACGGTGTCCACGGTCCGCCACGAGATCCTCGTCGCCGGCGCCATCGCGCTGTTGTTTGCGGTCCTCGGCAGCTGGTTGATGGCGCGCGCGCTGGCGCACCGGGTGAAGCGTCTCGAGCTCGCGGCCGAGCAGGTCGCGGCCGGTGACTTCGGGCAGCCGATCCCGGTCGACTCCAGTGACGAGCTCGGCCAGCTCGCGGTGGCGTTCAACCAGATGCAGCACCAGCTTTCGCAGCTCGAGTCGGCGCGCAAGAAGTTCATCGCGACGGCGTCGCACGAGCTGCGCACCCCGATCTTCTCTCTTGGGGGATTCGTCGAGCTGCTCGAGGACGAGGAGCTGGACGCCGACACCCGACGGCGGTTCCTCGAGCAGGTGCGCGATCAGGTGGAAAGGCTGCGAAAGCTGTCCGTGGACCTGTTGGATCTGTCGCGGCTCGAATCCGGGTCTCTGGAGCTGCGGGTTGAGCAGGTCGACATCGGCGAGCTGACGCGGTCGGTGGCGGGCGAGTTCGAGCCGGTGCTGGCCCAGCACGACTCGCACCTCGAGCTGCGCGTCGGTCCCGGCCGGCTCGAGGCCATGTGCGATCCGGTGCGCGTCGCCCAGATCGTCCGCATCCTGATCGACAACGCCTTGGTGCACACGGCACCCGGGTCGCAGATCGCGGTGACCGCGCGTCGGTCCGAGGACTTGGTCCGGCTGGCCGTGCACGACGACGGGGAGGGAATCGACTCCCAGGCACTGTCGCGCATCTTCGAGCCGTTCTACACAGCCGATGACGCCCAGGGGTCGGGGCTGGGTCTGGCGATCGCGAGCGAGCTCGCCGAGCGGATGTCGGGGCGACTGTCGGTCGATTCGCGGCCGGGCGATACGACGTTCACGCTCGACATCCCGGCATAGGCGGGCTGGGGTGGCCTCCGGGTTCCCAGCAGCGACCCGGGGCCTTCATAACGCGTCAGACAGGCGCCGCCGGCGCGACCGTGCCGAGCTGTGGATGACTATCGCGGCTAACTCGGCAAGGTCGGCGGAGGCTCGGTCGATTGTCGCGCTGTGCAGGTGGTTGGGAGCCAAGACCGCTCCGCACGTTAGGTTGAGGGGGTGCGCACGGACATTCCAGACCAGCGACGCCTCGTGCTCGAACTGGCGCTCCAACTGCGCTCTGTGGTGCTGCCCGAGCTCGGGGCGCATGCCGGGCGGTGGATGGAGGGTTCCGGAGCCGGAGGGGACATCACGTTCGCGGTCGATTCGCTGGCGGAATCGGCGTTGGAGGAGTTCGTTGCTGCGCGCGCGCCGCGGGTGGCGGTGTATTCCGAGGACCGAGGTCTGGTGGCTCCCCCGGATGCGGTCGACGTGCTGATCGTCGACCCGATCGATGGGACGCGACCGGCGATGGCGGGACTCGAGTCGGCGTGCGTCGCGGTGGCGCTCGCGCCGCTCGGAGCTGGGTCGCCGACGATGGGCGACGTTTCCGTGGGGTGCGTCGTCGAGATCAAGTCCGGGGACTGGTATCTGGCTGAGCGGGGTTCCGGGGTCGAGTCGAACCGCTCTGTGGGGGTCTCGTCGACGGTCGATGTGGGGCGCATGTTCTGGGGCTACGGGTTCCGTGGACGTCCGGTACGCGTCGTCGCCGAGGTCCTCGGCGACCTGATCGACGGCTCGTCGGTGGGGGGCGGAACGTTCGAGCTCGGGTCGCAGGCGTTCGCGATGACCCGGATCGTGACCGGCCAGTTCGACGCCGTGATCGAGGTGGGGTCGCGGATCATCGATGAGGTGCCGGGGATGCGGGCGGAGTTCGAGCGAGTGGGGGGCGGCAGCGTTCTGAACAACTCTCCGTACGACCTGGCCGCGCCGTGGCTGTGCCTGACCGAGGCGGGCGGTGTCGTCAGCGACGGCTGGGGCGAGCCGCTCGATCGCCGCCCGTTGCTCGGATCAGGCCACGAGTTCCAGATGTCGTCGATCTCGGCGTCGAACGCCGAGCTGCACGGGGAATTGGTACGGGCGGTCGACTTAGGGGTAGCGCGCGTCCTGTCGGGGCGCGCGTGAGCCGTCCGGCTCGGTATCGTGCGAGCGCCCCCACGGCTTAACCATGCTGCAACCGGTCTCGGTCCCGCAAAAGCACCTGAACGACTACGCGAGCATCGTCGGGCGTGCGCTCGCCGACGAGATCCGTGCGCGCGCGGAGCGGTTGCAGGGCAAGCGGGTGTTGCATCTGTCCGCGACCTCGTTCGGTGGAGGCGTGTCGGAGATCCTGTACACGCTGGTGCCGTTGATGATTGACGTCGGCCTTGCCTGTGAGTGGCAGGTGATCTACGGACGCGAGGAGTTCTTCAACGCGACGAAAGTGATGCACAACGCGCTCCAGGGCAACCCGCAGGATCTGAGCGAGGAACAGTTCCACACGTGGCAGGACTACAACGCCATCAACGCACGCGAGATGTCAGAGGGGTGGGACGTGTGCATCGTGCACGACCCGCAGCCGGCCGCACTCGCGTCGCTGGTGCCCGAGAAGTCGCGTCGCTGGGTGTGGCGCTGTCACATCGATCTGTCGACGCCGAACCCCGACACGCTGAGCCGCCTGCTTCCTTATCTCGACCCGTATCCGGCCGCGGTGTTCCACATGCCCCAGTACGTGCCGGCGGACATGGACGGTCGCGCGCACATCATCCCGCCGGCGATCGATCCGCTCGCGCCGAAGAACATGGCGTTCTCGCCGGAGGACGCGGTGTACATCTGCGAGCAGTTCGGGATCGACGTCGACCGGCCGCTGTTGTGCCAGGTGTCGCGGTTCGATCCGTGGAAGGATCCGCTGGGCGTGATCGACGCCTATCGACTCGTCAAGAAGGAGATGCCGGACGTCCAGTTGGCGTTGGTCGGCTCGATGGCCACCGACGATCCTGAGGGGTGGGACTATTTCAATGCGACCGTGGCGCACGCCGAGGGCGATCCTGACATCCACATATTGAATAACTTGAACAACGTGGGGGCGATCGAGGTCAACGCGTTCCAGTCGCACTGCGACGTCGTGATCCAGAAATCCACTCGCGAGGGATTCGGTCTTACGGTCACTGAGGCGATCTGGAAGGGGCGGCCGTTGATCGGAGGCGCGGTGGGTGGCATTCCCCTCCAGGTATCCGACGGCGAGACGGGGTTCCTGGTGTCGACCGTCGAGGAGTGCGCCGCTCGTGCTCTGGAGATCCTGCGGGACCCGGGGCTCGGCAAGCGGCTCGGCCGCGCCGGCAAGGAGGCGGTCCGGCGCAGGTTCCTGATGCCGCGGCTGTTGCGCGACTGGCTCGAGTTGTTCGAACAGCTCGGGGTCTGATCCCGGTGGCCTCCTCTTCCGATCACCCCCTCGTGCTGGTCTCGAACAGGGGTCCGGTGACATTCGGGCCGGATGGCGAGATACGCCGGGGGACCGGCGGACTGGTCACCGCGCTGATCGGCCTCGCCACCCACCGTGACGTGACCTGGATCGCGTCGGCGATGACCGAGGAGGACGCGGCCGTCGCCGAGCGGAATGCGCGGAAGCCGTTCACGGTGCAGGCTCCCGACGGGGCCGAGTACCGGGTCAAGCTGGTTGCGTCCGATCCAGAGGCGTACGACCGCTTCTACAACATCACCGCGAACCCGATGCTGTGGTTCATCCAGCACTACCTGTGGGACCTGTCGAACGCGCCCGATATCCGCAGAAACGAGACCGAGGCCTTCGAGTTCGGCTACAACGCGGTCAACGAGGATCTCGCGCGGGCCGTGCTGGAGGAGATCGAGGGGGTCGAGCACCCCATTGTGATGGTTCACGACTACCACCTGTACACATTGCCGGGGCTGGTGCGAAAGGCGCGCCCGGATGTGTTCATGACGCATTTCGTGCACATCCCGTGGAGCCAGTCGGACTCGTGGCGGGTGCTGCCGACGGTGATGCGCGAGGAGATCTACCACGGGATCCTGGCCAACGACATCATCGGGTTCCACACCCGCTCCTACCGCCGGAACTTCCTGCAGTGCTGCGAGGACCTGCTCGGGTTGGACGTGGATCACGAGGGCGGTGTCGTGTGCGTCGACGACCGCGAGGTGTGGGTGCGGGCGTATCCGCTCCCGATCGACGCCCACGCCATCGAGGGCGTCGCGCGTCGGGACCGGGTCGGGGAGTTTGAGGCGGAGCTACTGCGCCGGCGCCGCGATCATCTGATCCTGCGCGTCGACCGGGCGGACCTTTCGAAGAACGTGCTGCGCGGGTTCGGGGCGTTCGATCTGTTCCTCGAGCAGCATCCGGAATTTCGCGAGCGCGTGACGTTTATCGCCCAGATGATGCCGTCGCGGACCGACGTGCCCGAGTACGCGGAGTACCTGGAGCGGATCGAGGCAGTGGTCGCCGTCGTCAACCACCGTCACGGCTCGCCGGACTGGATGCCGATCCAGTTGAAGCTGCGCGACGACCTCGACGAGGCCGTGGCCAGCTACAAGCACTACGACGTGCTGATGGTCAACGCGATGTTCGACGGGATGAACCTCGTGGCCAAGGAGGGCCCGATGGTGAACGAGCGCGCCGGCGTGTCGATCCTGAGCGAGAACACCGGCGCCCACGAGGAGCTCGGCGAGTACGCGCTGTCGGTCAATCCGTTCGACATCCAGCAGCTGGCCGACACGATCCACGCAGCCTTGACGATGGATGAAGAGGAGCGCCGGCGGCGGCTCGAAGGGCTGCGGTCGGTTGTGACCGCTCGCGATCCGGGCGACTGGATCGACGAGCAGCTGGCCGATATCCAGGGCAAGTCCGACGGGTAGTCCGCGCTTGGGGGCGGCGCGCGCTTTGGGGGGCGGCGCGTTCGCGCGCGCCGGGCGAGCGCTGCGTTCGCACGCGCCGGGTGATCGCTGCGTTCGCGCGCGCCGGGTGATCGCTTGGGATGAAACGCTGACCATTTCAGGGTTTCTTCCCAAACGTCCGGAGCGCGAGACGCGTCAGCCCGGGCGGTGGATCGCCTTGCCGTCCGCCAGCATCGCCACGTAGTCGCGGATTCGGCGGGCGCGCGTCTCCGGGCGCTTGGCGTCGTAGATCCGGTACAGGAAGCTGTAGCGCTCTGCAGTCTTGAGCGTGGCGAAGAAGTCGTTGGCGTTCGGGTTGGCGTCGAGGGCGCGCTGGAAGTCGTCGGGGATGGTGATCGTGCGCTGGGACGCGTACGCCGCCTCCCATCGTCCATCCCGCCTGGCCGCCTCCACCTGTGCGACGCCCGCGGGCCGCATCCTCCCCTGCTCGATCAGCTCGGTCGCCTTGCGGCGGTTGATCTCCGACCACTTGCTGCGCTGACCGCGGGGCGTGAACCGCTGAAGCCAGAAGGTCTCGTCGCATGGGGCCTTCTGTCCGTCGATCCAGCCGCAGCACAGCGCCTCCTCGAGCGCCTCGGCGTAGGTGACCGTGGCCGCGCCCGATCCCTTCCGGGCGATCTTCAGCCATACGCCCGCGGACGACTCATGGTTGTCCTCGAGCCATCGCTCCCAGGCGCTCCTGTCGGGGAACTCGATCGTCGGGAGGTCGGTGGCGGCCACGATGTCTCGAACAGTACGCAGGTGATGGTCGGCTGCTGGGCACGCGCCGGCGCGCGCCGGCCTGGTCCGCGCCGCGCACGCCCGCGGGCCGCCGATCGCAGATCAGTCGCTATAGTCGACCGCCGTCTCCCCGGAGGCGCTCGACTATGGCTGCACAACCCCCTCTTTACGACCTGGTGCTGATGCTCTCGACGGCCGCGCCCGAGGAGCAGCGGACGAAGATCCTCACGGACGTCGAGTCGGCGATCACCGGCGCCGACGGATCGATCGAGCGCAAGGACGACTGGGGACGGCGCCCGCTCGCCTACCGGATCGACCATCAGCCGGAGGCCGACTACCACCTGCTCCAGTTCAAGGCGCCCCCAACGCTGATCGAGACGCTGTCGCACGATCTGCGGATCACCGACGGCGTCGTCCGCTTCCGGGTGATCAAGAACCTCCCGGGCACGCCGGCGGCACCGGATTCCCCGCCGCCGGTCGTGGCCAGCGCGGCTCCGCCGGCGAGCGGCGGCGAGTCGGTCACCGAGGCGTAGACGCGCCCGGGGGGACGGCCGGCGGGCTCGCGGGGGCCGAACGACAGGCTCGCGGACAGGCCGACGGGCAGCCCGGATCCGCGGCGGCGTCAGCGGGCCATTTCAACGGGTTTGCAACGCTCCGACACGGTTCTGCGACGGCCCTGAAAGTTGTCTGTCCATTTTCCGGGGATGGCGGGATTTGCCGCCTGAAGCGTGCTTAGACTCGCTCGCAAGCTTTCAAATGCGCTCTTTGGAAAGGAGCTTCGCGCATGAACATCAACCGAGTCGTGCTGACCGGGAACATCACCAAGGACCCGGACCTGCGCTCGAATCCCAACACGGGAGTGTCGATCTGCAAGCTGAGGCTCGCGGTCAACACGCGCCGCAAGAACAACTCCACCGGCGACTGGGAGGACAAGGCCAACTACTTCGACGTCACCGTGTTCGGCCGCCAAGCGGATAGCTGCGGGCAGTACCTGAAGAAGGGACGTCCGGTGGCGATCGATGGACGGCTCGACTGGCGCGAATACGAGGTAGAGGGACAGAAGCGGCAGTCCGTCGATATCATCGCTGAGAACGTGCAGTTCCTCGGGAGCCGCGATGACGCTGGCAACGGGAACGGGAACGGCTATTCCGGCGGCATCCGCGCGGAGAGCGACATCCCGGCCGACACCAGCGATTTCGACGCCGCCCCCGTGGGAGCCGGAACGTCGGACGACGACATTCCGTTCTAGGCTAGGAATTCGACAGAGGCTGAGACAGCAACCGAGCAGGTGATCGTTAGTGGCAAAGCAACGTAGACGGCCGGTCCGCCGGCGCGACAGGAAGGGCGCGCAGATTTCTTCGCGCCGTAAGCCCTGTCCGTATTGCCGGGACAAGATCGACCAGGTCGACTACAAAAACATCTCGATGCTGCGGCGGTTCATCTCCGAGCGCGGCAAGATTCGCTCGCGGCGGATCACCGGCGCGTGCCGGCGCCACCAGAGTCAGGTGGCGCGTGCCGTCAAGCGAGCGCGCGAGCTCGCGCTGCTGCCGTACGTGTCCGAGGGCGCGGGGGGCACTGGCGGGCGCGGCGACCGTGACCGCGATCGCGACCGCGACCGCGACCGCTAGAACGGAGCATCGAGATGCCCCAGGCGATCCTGCTCCAGGACGTGGACTCGCTCGGTGAGCGGGGGACGGTCGTCGACGTATCGTCCGGATACCTCCGCAACTACCTCCTGCCGCGCAAGCTGGCTGAGCCGGCGACGACGGCCTCGGTCCAGGCCGCGCGGCGGCGTAAGGAGGAGGCCGAGCGCGCCGTGCAAGAGGCCGAGGATCGCGCGCGGGACAATGCCGCCACCCTTGGGCGGACCGTGCTCACGATCCCCCAGCAGGCCGGCGATGACGGGCGGCTGTTCGGCTCGGTCACCACGCAGGACATCGCCGATGCCATCCGGGATGCGCGCGGGATCAAGATCGACCGGCGCAAGATCCACCTCGAGGACCCGATTCGCCACACCGGCACCTACATGGTGGTCGTCGAGGTCACGGACGACGTGACGGCGACGATCAAGACGATGGTGGTGCCGGCCTAGCCAGCCGGCCTAGGACCGGGCGCCGGCCCGGTCCGAATCGACGCGCACGGAACTCTCGCGAGATGCGAGATCGCATCGCGCGGACACGCCTGCCCGGAACTTAGACTCGGATCGACCATGAGCGCCGTCCAGTCCATCGCCGTTCCGCCGCACAATCTCGAGGCGGAGAAGTCGGTACTCGGCGCCGTGCTACTCGATGAGCGCCACCTCCACGCGCTCCTCGTCGAGCAGCAGCTCCGGCCAAAGCACTTCTACCGCGAGCAGCACGGCGCGGTGTTCGCGGCGATGATGGAGCTGTACGAGCACGACCGGAAGATCGACCATCTGACGGTCGCGGAGACGCTCCGCGAGCGTGGCAAGCTCGAGGAGGTCGGCGGGCCGGCGGCGATCGACGAGCTCGCCGGCTGGGTGCCGGCCGCCGGACACGCCCGCGAGTACGGACAGATCGTGCGCGACAACGCCCAGCTGCGCGCGCTGCTGACGACCTCTTACGAGATCCAGGCCAGCGTCATATCGCGCGAGGCGCCGCCCCGCGACCTGGTAGAGCGCGCCGAGCGCTCCGTGCTCGAGGTGGCGCACGACGACCGCGAGAAGAAGTTCCGCCCGATCGCCGAGATCCTCGACGAGGAGACCGACAAGCTCCATCGCCTGTCGACGGCGAAGACACCGTTGACCGGAACGCCGTCGGGGTTCAAGGACCTCGACGAAATGACCGGCGGCTTTCAGCCGGGCAACCTGATCATCGTCGCCGCGCGGCCGTCGATGGGCAAGTCGGCGCTCGTGGCGAACATCGCCGAGAACGCCGTGCTCGGAGTGGGTCACCCGTCCCAGCACCCGAGCTCGGTCGCGCTGTTCTCGCTCGAGATGTCGGAGTCCGAGCTGGCACAGCGCTTCGTGGCCTCACAGGCCCGCATCCGAGGCGAGGAGCTCCGCAAGGGCCGCGTGCCCGAGAAGCAGTGGCCGAAGATCCTCAACGCCTGCCAGCGGCTCTCGGCCGCGCCGCTGTGGGTCGACGACTCGAGCGACACGGGCGTGCTCGAGGTGCGGGCCAAGGCCCGCCGCCTGCACCACCAGCTCGAACACGGGCTCGGCCTGATCATCATCGACTACCTCCAGCTGATGCGCCACGAGGGCCGGGTCGAGAGCCGCGTCGAGCAGGTGGGACAGATCTCCCGCGGGCTGAAGTCGCTGGCCCGCGAGCTGAACGTCCCCGTGATCGCGCTGTCTCAGTTGAGCCGCGCCGTCGAGCAGCGGGGCGGCGAGAAGCGTCCGATCCTCTCGGACCTTCGGGAAAGCGGCCAGATCGAGCAGGACGCGGACCTCGTGATGTTCATCTACCGCGAGGAGTACTACGACAAGGATTCCGAGCGGCCCGGCGAGGCGGACATCATCATCGCCAAGCACCGGAACGGGCCGGTGGGGGACGTCGTGCTGACGTTCCAGAAGGAGTACCCGAAGTTCATGAACTACGCCGGCGAGCGGTTCGCGGGGTGACCGGGCCGGGGGTCGATCGGGGCCCGGACGTGGCGCGGCCGGGCGTGGCGGGGTTCGACCGGGGGCTGGGCGTGGCGCGACCTGGTGTGGCATGACCGACTGCCTGTTCGACATCTGCGACGGCAGTGGCCTGGTCTACGACGAGGCGACGAACACCGCTTACAACTGCCGGTGCCGCAAGCAGATCATCGCGCTCCGCAAGGCGCGGAGCCTCTCCGCGGTGATCCCGCGGCGCTATCACGACGTGGGGTTCGAGCGCTATCCGGTGACCGAGATCGATCACGCGGTGGTGACCGCGACGCGGCGGTTCGCGGACGCGATCGATCAGCGGCTCGACGCCGGGCGGGGGCTGTGGTTCATGGGTCCGGTCGGGACCGGGAAGACGACGCTGGCGATGCTGGTGTCGAAGGCCGCGCTCAGGGCGGGGAGGTCGGTCGCGATCTACTCGCTCCCGCGGCTCCTCAACGAGATCCGCGATACCCACCGGGCCGAGCGCTCGCACGTCGATCTCCTCGACCGGTTGACGGCCGTCGACCTACTCCATATCGACGACGTGGGCGCCGAACGGACCACGGACTGGGTGCTCGAGGAGCTCTACTCGATCGTCAACGCGCGTTACGAGGACCAGAAGTCGATGGTGATCACGACCAACATCAGCGACCGAGAGGCGCTGTGCGAGCAGATCACCGCGCGGACGGTCTCGCGGCTGACCGAGATGTGCGACGAGCTGCCGCTGGTCGGCCACGACCTGCGGATGGATTTCCGGTTGGCGTGAGCGCCGGCGGGCGGGGTCACTCGCCGGCGGGCGCGTCAGTCGGCGCGGGGCCCGTCACTCCTTGAGCCGGCGCTCTGACTCGGCGCGCTCTTCGAGCTTTTCCCGCAGGTAGCGCGCCTTGTCGGCGCGGCGTTCGTGCTGCTCCAGCTCGTCCTCGTCGCGCGCCGACTCCGCGAGCTTGCGTTCCTCGGCCTCGCGCTCGGTCTGGATGACCTTGAGCTCTTCGGTCTTGTGCTCGTCCGTCATCCCCAGAAAGTAGCGCCCTGCCATGATCGATCGGTGAGTGACGCTCTCCCGGCTCCGATCGGACTCCACCACGTCCAGGTCGCGGCCCCGGCCGGAACCGAGCCCGATGCCCGGCGGTTCTACGGCGAGCTGCTCGGGCTCGCCGAGTTGCCCAAGCCGGAGACGCTTCGCGGCCGCGGCGGGGTCTGGTTCGCGTGCGGCGATCACCAGCTCCACGTCGGGATCGCCGAACCATTCGTGCCGGCTACGAAGGCCCACCCGGCGCTGCTGGTCCGGCTGGCAGATCTCGATCGGCTGGCGCAGCGGCTCGAGGCTGCCGGCTCCCCCGTGCAGTGGGATGACGCTATCCCAGGGACGCGGCGGTTCTACACGACCGACCCCTGGGGGAACCGGATCGAGCTCGTCGGGGCTCCGGACTAGCGGAGCCAAGGTCGGCGTTGGTGTCAGATCTGCGGGCCGCGAGTCGGCGGCAGCGGTGAAGGGTCTGGAGTCGGCGTGGGTGGCACGGGATCCGGGGGCGTCGGCGAGGGCGACGGATCCGGACCCGGTGCCGGTGGCGCCGGATCGGGTGGACCCGGATTCGGCCCCGGCCATGGAAGGCCGGCAGTGGTAACGCCGGCAGCAGGAGCGCCGGCAACGGTAGCGCCGGCAGTCGAAACGCCGGCAGCAGGAGCGCCGGCGGCAGTAACGCCGGCGGCAGTAACGCCGGCAGTCGTAACGCCGGCAGCACTCACCCGAGCCGCCCCGAGCGGCTACCGCTCTCGCCGTGCGTACACTGGACGCCGATGCCAGGAATCGTATTGGTCGGCGCCCAATGGGGCGATGAAGGCAAGGGGAAGGTCACCGATCTGCTCGCTGAGCGGGCGGATGCGGTCGTGCGCTTCCAGGGCGGGAACAACGCCGGCCACACGATCGTCCGGGGCCGGCAGACGTTCAAGCTGCACCTGATCCCGTCGGGCATCCTGCACAAGAACACGCTGTGCGTGATCGGGAACGGCGTGGTGGTCGATCCGAAGGTGCTGACCGACGAGCTCGACGAGCTCCGGCGGCGCCGGGTCGATACGCGATCGCTGCGGATCTCGGCAAACGCCCACCTGATCATGCCCTACCACATGATGCTCGACCTCGCCGGCGAGGCGAAGCTCGGCAAGCTTCAGATCGGCACAACTCGGCGCGGCATCGGGCCGTGCTACGCGGACAAGGCGGCGCGGCTCGGGATTCGCGTCCAGGACCTGCTCGACGAGAAGATCCTCAAGAAGAAGATCGTCGCCGCGCTCGAGCCCAAGCGACTGTCGCTGCGTCCGTTCGCGAAGGATCCGCGGCTCGATCTCCAGACGATCACCGAGGAGTACCTGACCTACGGGCACCGGATGGCGAACTACATCGCCGACACGGTGCGGCTCGTGCATGAGCGGCTGGACGCGGGCCAGACGGTGATATTCGAGGGTGCTCAGGGGGCGCTGCTCGACATCGACCACGGGACGTATCCGTTCGTCACCTCCTCGAACCCGGTGGCGGGAGCCGCATGCGTGGGCGCCGGCGTCGGCCCGAAGGACATCGACGAGGTCTGGGGTGTGATCAAGGCGTACGGAACGCGCGTGGGCGCGGGACCGTTTCCGACCGAGCTCGACGGCGACATCGCGGATGAGATCCGCGAGCGTGGCGGCGAGTACGGCACGACGACTGGTCGGGCCCGGCGGGTTGGCTGGATCGACCTGGTCGCGCTCCGCTACGCCGCCCAGATCAACTCGCTGACGGCGCTGGCGGTGATGAAGCTCGACGTCCTGTCGGGGTTCGAGCGGCTGTGCGTGTGCACCCGCTATCGCGGTCCAGAGGGCGCCGAGTTTGACGACTTTCCCTACCACCAGACGATGCTCCACCACGTGACCGGCGAGTATGTCGAGATGCCGGGATGGAGCGAGGACCTGACGGAGTGCCGCGAGGAGTCCGAGCTGCCGGCGGCCGCGCGCGACTATCTGCAGTTCGTCTCGGACTTCGTGGGCGTGCCGATCGCGCTCATCGGTGTCGGACCCGGCCGCGAAGAAGTGATCTGGACCGAAGCGGGCGCGGGCATGGCGGGCTCCGGATACACGGCGTCCGCCGCGGCCTGACTAACCCGACGGTGCCGACGGATGGCCCTGGCCGGGCCAGGGCGCGAGCACCAGTACCAACCGGGCGTCGGAGATCGCCCTGATCGTGCGGCGTTCGTTAGGCTCGAAGTGCGCGAGCAGCCCCGCGCCTCCCTCTACTGAGCCGTCGTCCTGGCAGATCTCGATCTCGCCGGCGACGACGATCATGTAGGTCCGCTCGTGAACCTGGTGGGATTGGAGCTGCTCACCGGCGGGCAGCTGGATCGCTATCGCCCGCGTCTCCGCGTCGGAGCGCAGGACCTGTGGATGGTGGGCCTCGATGTCAAGCTCGGTGACGTGCCAGGTCTCCATCCGGTCTCCTCTCTCGTTGGTATCAAGGCGACGCGAGCTAGCCCGCAGAGCCGTCGAGCGAGCGTTGGAGCTCCTCCAGCACGCGGACGACGCGCAAACCACTCGCACCGTCTGAGCGCGGTTGGCGCCCCTCGCGAACACACTCGACGAAATGCTCGCATTCGACCCGCAATGGCTCGACATTCGGAATCTGCGGCGACACGATGCCGCCCGTCCTCGTGATGTACTCGCCGTAGCCGCGCGAGTCCTGGTCGAACCCTTTGTCGAAGATGCTGAGCTTCCCCTCGAGCGCCATGTCGTCAAACGTGGCCATCCTACGGGAGCCGACGACCGTGAACCGACGCTCCTTGTGGGGATCGAGCCAGGACAGGTGCAGGTGCGCTGAGAGCCCGGACGGGAAACGCATGAAGCAGAACACGACGTCCTCGACGCCGTCCTGCACATACGACTCCCCGCGGGCCATGACCTCCGACGGCTCCTCGTCGGCGAGGTAGAGCAGAACCGAGACGTCATGTGCGCCGAGACTCCAGAGCGCGTTCTCGTCCGCCCTCAGCTTTCCCAGGTTCAGACGGTTGCCGTAGATGTAGTAGATCCGGTCGCCGAGCTCGCCGGATTCGGTCAGCTGCTTGAGCTGCCGTACGCCGGGGTGGTACTCGAGCAGGTGACCGACCATCAGAACCCGCCCCTGCTCCTCGGCCGCCGCGACGACGCGCTCGGCGTCAGCGACCGACTGCGCCATAGGCTTCTCCACGAAGCAGTGCTTGCCGGCGTTCAGCACGCGCACGGCGAGATCGGCGTGGGTCGCCACCGGCGTGGCGAGCGCGACCGCGTCCAGTGCCTCGTCTGCGAGCACCTCGGCGAGATCGCCCGTGATACGAGCGTAGGGAAAGAGGGTGGCGGCGCGTTCGCGTTCGTCGGCCGACGGATCGCAGCACCAGGCGAGCTCGCACCCCGCGATCGCCGCGAAGTTCCGAGCCAGGTTCGGGCCCCAATAGCCGAGCCCGACGACACCAACGCGTAGAGCGTCCCCGGTCACCGCGTCGCGCGCCTCATGCGAGGTGGAGTGTAAGAGCCGATACGACGCGTTCGCCGGCGCGGCCATCGCCGTACAGCGGCGGCCGCTCGTGCGGCGGCTCGCGCTCGAGCGCCCGCAGCGCGGCGCCGGCGTCTAGGTCGACGACCGTGTTCCAGCCCTGCTCGACCGTTTCGGTCCACTCGGTCTGCCGTCGGAGGGTCACGCACGGCACCCCGGCGAGATACGCCTCCTTCTGGAGGCCCCCGGAATCGGTGAGCAGCGCGCGGGCGTGGCAGAGGAGCGTGGTCAGCTCGAGATAACCGAGCGGCGGCGTCAGCACGATCCGCTCAGAACGCTCGAGCCGATCGAGCAACCCAGCCGACTCAAGACGGCTGCGCGTGCGGGGATGAAGCGAGAACACGACGGGGAGCGGCACGGCACACAGCAGGTCCACGAGCAGCGCGAGCCGCGCCGGGTCGTCGACGTTGCCCGCTCGATGGGCGGTGGCGAGCGCGTACTCGCCGGGAGTCAGTCCGAGCGCCTTGACCAGGTCGGTTCGCTCGCGGGCGCGCGGCTGGGTCGCGAGCGCGACGTCGACCATCACGTCTCCGACGAGCTCGACCGTTCCGCTCACGCCTTCGCGGCGGAGGTTTGCAACCGCCACCTCCGACGAGCACAACAGCAGCGAGCTCGCATGGTCGGCGAGCACCCGATTCAACTCCTCGGGCATCGAGCGGTCGAACGATCGCATTCCCGCCTCCACATGCGCGACCGGAACGCCGGCCTGCGCGGCCGCGACCGCGCCGGCGAACGTCGAGTTCGTGTCGCCGTAGACGAGCACGGCGTCCGGCGAGGTCTGGCGGACGACCGGCTCGAGCGCGCTCAGCATCCGCGCGGTCTGCGAGGTGTTCGACCCGAGCGCGATCGCGAGCTGGCGGTCGGGCGCGGGCAGCCCGAGCTCCGCGAAGAACACCCCCGAGAGCTCGTCGTCGAAGTGTTGGCCGGTGTGGATCAGGACCTCGTCGTGGAGCTCGCGCAGACGCGGCGAGACCGCCGCCGCCTTGATGAACTGGGGGCGGTTCCCGATCACCGTGAGGACCTTCATCGAGTGTCGGCGTCCAGCGGAACCGACCCGGCCTGTCGGGTCTCGGCCGCCAGCTGCTCACGGAGCAACCCCGCGACGATCTCGGCCGACCGCGCCGTCACCGGCCCCGGCGCGTCGAACGTGCGGTCGTCGATCGCCGAAATCGGATGCACCTCGCGGGCGGTCGAAGCCAAGAAGGCCTCGTCCGCCTCGAGCAGCTCGTCGAGCGTGCACGAGCGCTCGGCCGCGCCGGTGCCCTCGATCACGATCGCCCGCGTGATCGAGGCGAGGATGTGCTCGTCGAGCGGCGGCGTCAGCAGCTCGCCGTCCTTGACCCAGAAGATGGAGCTCGTAGGCGCCTCGAGCACGCGGCCGTGGGGCGTGACAAGCAGCGCCTCGTCGAACCCGCGCTCGCGGGCCAGCCGGCTGGCGAGCATGTTCGCGCCGTAGGACAGCGACTTGACGCCGTCGAGCACCCGCGTCGGGGAATAGGTCACCGACGCCAGTCGGACCGTCGCCGGGATCGCGGGCAGTGGCTCGGTCAGCAACAGCTGGCGACCTCCACGCGTGACCACGACCCTCAACAGATCGTGCTCGGGTCCCGACCCCGCACGCGCGAGCAACCGCCAGACGTCGGCTCGGACGGCCTCGAGGTCGACCGGCAGGCGTAGGTTCCGAGCCGAGCGCTCTAGGCGCGCGAGATGACGGTCGAGCGCGAACGGTTGCCCGTCGTACACGCGCATCACCTCGAACACCCCGTCCCCGCGGATCAGGCCCTCGTCCGTCGCGGGAATCGTGGCCTCGGATGCGAGCATGATCTCGCCGTCGAGCGATGCGAGCGAGCCGGGCGCGCTAGCCATCGCCGTCCCTCGACCACACCTCGGCGAGGCGCACCACCACGGCGGCCGCGGCCGCCATTTCCTGCACCGACGCCCACTCCCGCACCGAGTGGTACTCGTGCCCTCCGGTGAAGAGGTTCGGGGTCGGAAGCCCCATCTCGCTCAGCCTGGAGCCGTCGGTACCGCCCCGAATCGGCCTGCGGATCGGCTTGATGCCCTCCGCCCGGATCGCCTCTTCCGCGACGTCGGTCACCTCAGGAGCGGCGCCGAGGAAGCGTCGCATGTTGCGGTACTGCTGGCGGACGTTTATCTCGAGCCGGGCGCGGGGCTCGGCCGCCACGATCCGCTTGGCGGTGTCCTCCACCAGAGTCACGTGGCGCTTCAGCTTGTCGTCGTCGAAGTCGCGCACGATGAAGCGGACCTCCGCCTCGCCGGCGTTGCCGGAGATCTCGTGTGGATGGATGAAGCCGTCTCGATCCGCGGTGGTTTCCGGGGTCAGCTCGTCGGATGGGAGCGCCGCGACGATCTGCGCCGCCAGACGCAGAGCGTTGACGAGCTTGCCGTTTGCCCACCCGGGATGCACCTCGACTCCGCGCACGGTCAGGATCACCGAGTCCGCGCTGAACGTCTCGTCCTGCAGCTCGCCGACGTCAGAGCCGTCGAGCGTGTACGCACAGCGTGCACCGAAGCGCGGAATATCGAACAGCGTGGCGCCCTCGCCGATCTCCTCGTCGGGCGTGAACGAGACTCGAAGCGTGGGACGCGGCAACTCGGGGTGTGCGGCCAGGTGTGCGACTGCGGCCATAATCTCGGCCACGCCCGCCTTGTCGTCTGCGCCGAGCAGCGTGTCGCCGCTCCCGGTGACGATGTCGTGTCCGAGCTTGTCCAGTAGCTCTGGCATCGTCGCGGGGTCGAGCACCGTGCCCTCGCGGGGAAGCTCGAGCACTCCCCCGCCATAGCCGCGATGCACAATCGGCTCGACGCCGTTGCCTGGCGCGTCCGGGCTCGTGTCCATGTGTGCGATCAGGCCAATGACGTTGCCCGTGCCGTTGCCGTCGCGGTTGCTCGGAAGCGTTCCGACCACGTAGCCGTTCTCGTCGAGCTGGACGTCGTCCAGGCCGGCCTCCTCGAGCTCCGCGACCAGTACGCGGCCGAGGTCGAGTTGGCCCGGCGTGCTTGGCGAGGACGTTCGATCTCGCCGCGATTGTGTGTCGATTCGCACATAGCGGAGAAACCGGTTGAGGACGTCGGGCGCAAGCGCCTCGGCCAGCTCCGAGGTGTAAGAACCGGGCATTGTGGTGAGTATCGCAACGTATGGGTGGGGAGGACTGCCCCGGGGTAGCACTTAAACCCGGGGTTGCTGCCGCCGTGGGCCCGGCAACGAGTTCCACGGCGACGAAAGCCAGTCGAATCGACCACCAAAACGAGGAGACGAGACAACAAATGGCAACCCAAACTCCAACTCAACGCCAGGCCGCCGCGAAGCGCGCGGCAGCCACCCGCAAGCGCAACGCCACCAAACGGAGCGCGTCCGCGACCAAGACGTCGGCACGCCGTACGCGCGGGGCCGCGACCGGGGCCGCGACCGGGACTGCGCGGAGTGTGCGCAGCACGGCGCGCACCGCTGGCACCACGACGACGTACGCCGCGGGCACCGCCGCGAAGGCAGTCGACACCGCCGGCATGCAGCTCGGCGCCGTGGCTCGCAGCGCGCGGCGCGCGGTGCTGATCCCGGTGGGCGCGTTCGCGCTGGCCGGCGACACCGTACGGCGGACCGCTGAGACATACGCCAGCTCGGCGCGCCGGGCGCGCCAGCTCGATCAGCTCGAGCGACGGGGGGCCCGCGCGCTCGCCCAGAGTCGCCTCAAGGTCGGCCGCCGCTCCCGCTGAGGGCAACGGCAGCCTCCATGGGCACCGGGGTCCCGACAATGGCGCTCCGACGGCGATCTTCTCTGCTACAGAAGGCCGTACGTCTGTGCTAAAAGGGGATCGTCTGCGAAAGGACGTCCCACGTGTCGGGACACCCGGCCGGCGGCCCTGTGTCCGCCGCTGATTCCCAAGAGCTGTTTGAACGTTGGCGGAGGGGTCAGGATCGTGACGCGCGCGATGAGTTGATCGCGCGTTTTCTGCCGCTGGCGCGCAAGTTGGCCCGGCGCTACGCGCAGTCCAGCGAGCCCTACGACGACCTCGTCCAGGTGGCGAGCCTCGGGCTGGTGAAAGCCGTCGAGCGATTCGATCCAGACCGGGGCTTCGCGTTCACGTCGTTTGCGGTGCCGACGATCGTCGGCGAGCTGAAACGCTACTTCCGCGACACCGGGTGGGCGATCCACGTGGACCGGGGAGCCCAGGAACGGGCCCGCCGGATCAACGAAGCCCAGCAGGCGATCAGCGCGCGGACGGGGCGTCCGCCCCGCGTTGACGAGCTCGCCCAATACCTGGAGCTGAGCGAGGAAGAGGTGCTCGAGGGGCTGCAGGTCGCCGAGGCCTACGGCACGGTTTCGCTCGATGCGCCGCTCGCCGGCGAGGAGGACGCGACCCGGATTGATGCGATCGGCGACGAGGACGAGCGTCTGGGGCTCGTTGATGATCAGACGACGATCTTCGCCGCCGCCAAGCACCTACCCCAGCGCGAGCGCGAGATCCTGTTCCTGCGGTTCGGAGAAGATCTCACCCAGTCGGAGATCGCCGAGCGCGTCGGGGTCTCGCAGATGCAGGTGTCGCGGCTGCTGCGCCGGTCGCTCCAGCGCCTGCGCCAGCTCACCGGCGACACTCCGCGGCCGTAGGTTCGTCCCCGCACGGCCGTACTTCCGCGCCCCGCGCGGCCGTGTAGCTCCGGCCCCCAAGCCCGGGGAACCGGAGCTTGCCACGGACGCTCTTGCGCCGCTACCAGCGGTACCACCTTCGTCGTCGTCCGACCCCGGCCTCCGCGCCGCCGATCAGGAACCCGACCAGCCACAGAACCAGTGCGGCGATCAGGATGATCCACAGGATGTGGGCAGCGAAGCCGAGCCCGCCAAAGATGGCGAGGATCAGCAACAAAACGATTAGTGCGACCATCCACTCCTCCTTTTGGTGCTCCAAACAGTCTGGTTTGCACCGGCTTGCTACCCGCTTCCGGAACGAGCGACGCAGGCGAGCGTTCACATCTGGTCGCGCGTGCTGGTCGCCGTGGGTCGAGTGCTCGACGAGCTCGCGCTCGGCCTCATCGCCCGGGGCATCCCCCGCAAACTGCACGCAACCCGGAGCCCAGCATCCACTCGCGAAGATCAGTAGGCTCGCACCCCCGATGCAGAGTCATTTCCGGGTAGAAGTCCGAAACCATGGTCGGGCAGCCGTCATCTCCGTGAGCGGCGAGCTCGATCTGGCGTCGAGTCCGGCGCTCCAGGAGGAGCTCGATCGTCTCGCGTCATCGGACACCGATCTGCTGATCATCGATCTCCGAGAGCTCGACTTCATGGACTCGACGGGCCTGAGCGTTCTCGTCCGGGCGCATCAGCGCGCCGAAGAGCACGGCCGGCAGCTGGCGATGGTCAAGGGCCCCCAGCAGGTTCAGCGACTGTTGAGCCTGACCGGCGTGGGCGACCGGCTTACGCTGGTCGACGCCCCGGAACAGTTGCTCGCCGACGAGTAGCGGGCGCCGTCCGCAGGGGCCACCCGAGCGCGCCGTCCCGGGACGCCGGCGGTCAAGTCGGCGCTCAGACTCGCGGCGAAGGCGAGCGCCGCCGGTCGATCATCACCACATGGAGGACCTCGGCCCCATCCTCGCGGCGAACGTCGAGCTCGTCGCTGAGCATGGTCAGGGCCGAGGCGGCGCTGTAGTCGGGGCCCTGATGCGAGAGCTGGTCGCCGCTCCCGTCGACAAAAGGTCCGATCGTGAGCTCGAGCCGCTGGGCGTCGGTCGAGATCGCGAACGACATCCTCGGCCCTTTCGCGGCTCGTCCGGCGTGCGCCGCGATCGCGTCGGTGACGAGATAGACGTCCGAGAAACGATCGAGTGAGAACCGCGCCCGGGCGGCCAGGGCTCGCGCAACCCGACCGAGGACGCCGGCGAGAAGGCTGATCGGAGAGAGCGACACAACCGCGTCACCGGACAGCCAGGATCCGCTCTGGTCATCGGGACCGGCCTGGCTCGGCAGATGGAACAGCGGCTTGCCGTCGCGTTGCCCGGCGAACGACATCCTCACCTCGGTGCCTCCCTCCGGCAACGCGCGGAACTCGGCCTGCTCGGCGAGCGCCCGGATCACCGACAGCCCGACGCCCCGGATGGTCTCGTCTGCCGGGGCGAGCGGCGGAAGACCCGAGCCGTGGTCCTCGACGACAACCTCGATCGCCTCGGGGTCGATATACATGCGAATGCCAAGGGGACCCGTCTCCCCGTCGTAGGCATGCATCACCACGTTGTTGCATGCCTCGCTCACGGCGGTCTTCAGATCGTCGAGCAGCTCGGGGTCGAGTCCGATGAGTTCGGCTACCCCCGCGAGTACCCCGCGGACGAGCGTCAGCGTCTCCGGCCGGGAGTCGAGCTCGAGACGGACGGCCGGGGAATCCGCGGTCACCGGCACCGTTTTTCCTCGCGATCCTCCGCGCGGGAGCGGTTTGCGGTTCCGACGCTTTTGAGATTGAAATGCGGGGTAAACCTATCTTTAGTCATGGAATCCCGTGTACGCGCGCTCTACAAAATCGAGGTCCAACCCGAGGGTCCGGCGAAGGCACGCCGCATCATCGCCGAAGAGCTGTCCGCGGTGCTGTCGCCGAGCGAGCTCGACGACGTGAAGCTGATGGTCAGTGAGCTCATCACGAACGGCATCGTCCACGGACGCCGGGAAGACGACACCCCCGTGATGCTCGATCTGTGCGTCAACGGACAGATCCGTTGCGCAGTGAGGGACCAGGGACCCGGATTCTTCGCGCGTGTTCGCGATGCCGAGCGCCGAGGCTGGGGACTGCGTCTCGTGGAGCAACTCTCCGATCGGTGGGGGATGCAATGTTCGCCACGACGCACCGAAGTATGGTTCGAACGCGGTTGCGCATGAGCTTGTACCGCCCGACCTGAGCCCCCTGAACAACTCGCGTAGCCGTCAGGAAGATTAACGGGACGGCGCGCACAACCGCGTGCCGGCGCCCACCTGGCAGCGTGCCTGCAGACGAACGCGCTTGCGTCCTTGCAGGCGGCTGCGTGCCTCCAGACGGACGCGGATGCCTGCATGTACACGGACGCGCGCCCGAGGTTGGGCGCGCGTTCCGTAAGTTCTGATCCCCCGTGGCCCCCGCCGTCTGATCGGGAAAAGCGTCAGCTCCCGGACAACTCGTCGCCACTCTCCGTCATCTCGCGCAGACGAGCGAGTGCTCGACGCAGAATCCTGGACACCTGCATCTGCGAGACCCCGATTTCCTCGGCGATCTGCGTCTGCGTCATGTCCTGCACGAATCTGAGCGCGAGCACGTGGCGCTCGCGGGCGCTGAGCTGATGGGCCGAAGCCGAAATGGTGACGCTCGCGTCGACCAATTCGAAGCGCTCGTCCTCCTGTCCGAAGGCATCAGCCAGAGACCCGGTATCGCCCTCTGCATCCTCCCGCGGAGCATCGAGCGACGTCGAGTGATGGGCGCCGGCGGTCTCGAGCGCGTCGAGCACGTCTTCGACGCTCATCTCGAGATACTCGGCCAGTTCCTGCACGCTCGGCGGGCGTCCGGTCTTACTGGTCAGCTGCTGCTGAGCCTCTTCGACCTTTAGCGCCATCTCTTGCGCGCCACGCGGGACGTGGACAGACCAGCCCAGATCGCGGAAATAGCGCTTGAGTTCGCCGAGAATTGTCGGCACGGCAAAGGAAGAGAACGCTGTCCCTCGCTCCGCGTCGAAGCGATCAACGGCCTTGACCAAGCCAAGGCTTGCCACCTGGAGGAGGTCCTCGAACGGCTCTCTTGCACCGGCATAGCGGCGCGCCAGCTTACGAGCGAGAGGGAGGAAGCGAGTGACGAGCTCGTCGCGCGCGCTTCGGTCCCCATGCTCCTGCCAGCGAGTAAACAGCTCTGCCGAATCAGTTCGGGCGATCGCTAGAGAATTCATGCGTGCTTGATACCCGCGAGTAGCAAATCTCAAGCATGAAACTGGTCAACGTTCGCCTAACGTCCGCGGACGTACCGTCGTCGGCGGTTTCGCGACGTGGAAGGACGTCCATGACGGCGTGCCAAGAACAGCCGTGTCAAGGCCAGCAGCGGAGGCGGCAACCCGTGGGTTGCCGCCCGCATGATGCCGCGTTAGTCCAGGACCGGCCGGGTGCGGCGGATGCCGCGACGGCGCGGAGCCATCCGCGCAATCAGACTCGCAATGAGATGTCCGACGACCAGCCAGACGATCACGGCGAGACCCCAGTTGGCCGCCAGCGTCGCCTTGGGATGACCCTTGAACGAGAAGACGTTCTTGAACGGTCCTACGAGCGTGCTCGCTGCGTCGTGTATTTCGCGCACGATCGAGTTGCTCGAGTTGGCGCCCAAAATGAACAGGACGCCGCCGACCACGATTATCAGTACGACGATTCCTACAACGGCCCGAACCAAACGGGCGAGCGCAAATGCCATGTGCTTCCTCACCTCCTGCGGGACTTTCTCCGAGTCCCACCCGATTGGTTCGAGGCTACCCGGGGGCATACCGACCAAACGGCGGCGGTCCCGGCGTCTCGGGAGGTTGACGCCGGCCCCGGCGTCTCGGGAGGTTGACGCCGGCCCCGGCGTCTCGGGAGGTTGACGCCGGCCCCGGCGTCAACGATCCGGCCTAATCTAACTCATCACTCGAGCCGCCCGCGGCGGCGAGTGTGGCTAGGACGGCCGTATAGGGGCCGTTCGGACGCACTCGAGCTCGGACGGTCGTCGAGTGCGCAGTTAGGCCGCAGCCTGGCGAGGCGGCTAGCGGCCCTGGGTCCGCATCAGCCGGCGGGCGCGCGCCGGAAGCTCGGCGATCGCCGATCGCGTCTCCGACAGCCCGGCTCGGAGCTCGCGGTCGCCGACCTCGACCGGCAGCATCGAGTCCTGCAGCTCGGCCAGGGTGTTGTCGGCGTGCTCGATGGCGTCCACCGCGCGGTCGACGTACACCCTCGGGTCGGCCGAATGCAATCCGCCCGAGCTCGCCGCGAATTCGCGTACCGGGAATCCATGGCGCTCGGCGAACTCGGCGTGGGTCCGTCGAAGGCGTCCGTACGCCGACTGAACCGGACGGAACAGCTGCTCTTCGAGGGCGTCGGCCGTCTGCTCGTCGAGCTCCTCGTAGGCCTCACCGAGGCTGGCCAGTGCGAGCGCCAACTGGTCGGTCGCCTCGGCCACGTCGTCGAGGACTTGCCCCCTCGCTTCCCCGGCGCTGTAGGACATCGTGTAGCGATCAGCCCGCTCGGTCCGCGCCAGCGATCCGATGGTCGTTGAATTTTCTCATTGGCGTCGCCATCCACGCCTATCCTACGTAGCGATGTCTCGGTTCGCGATCCGAGTGCACTGGTTGCGATCACACCAGGGGGCCAGGGGGTGAACACGGCCTCGATCGCAAACCTCTTGCGTGGCACCGACCGCGAATTCTTCGACCTGTTCGAGCGGGCCGGGGCAAACATCGTGCGCGCGGCCGAGTTGCTGGACGAGATGCTCGCGAGCTATCCCGAAAGTCAGCGCCTCGCGCAGGACATCCTGGCGTGCGAGCACGACGGCGATCAGATCACCCACGACGTGTTCGCGCGGCTCAACCAGACGATCGTGACCCCGATCGACCGGGAGGACATCCTTCAGCTCAGCTCCGCGCTGGACGACATCGTCGACTACACCGAGGAGGTCGCTGACTACCTCGGGCTGTACAAGATCGAGGCGCCGATGGCCCAGGCGCAACGGCTGGCGGGAGTTCTGCGCGACGCCACGCGGCAGATCGCTGCGGCGATCCCCCTGATCCGCGGCTTCAAGGACATCACCCGGCACATGGTCGAGGTCCACAGGCTCGAGAACGAGGGTGACCGGCTCACGCGCGAGGGAATCGCGTCGCTGTTCGAGGCCGGGATCGACCCGATGGTCGTGATCCGCTGGAAGGACATCTTCGAGCGCCTCGAGAACGCCATCGACTCGACGGAGCGGGCGGCCTTCATCCTCGAGGGGATCGTCATCAAGAACGCCTGACCCGGGCGTCGCAAGACAGGAGAGTCAATGACCGCCACCCCGGAGTTCGTACGCGGGGTCGACTTCGTCGGCATCCCGACCCACGACATCGCCGCGGCCGCGAGGTTCTACGGCGAGACGCTCGGCCTTCCGCGATCGGTGTATCTCGAAGACCGGCACTTCTCGGAGTATGAGACCGGCAACCTGACGCTGAGCGTCTACGACGCCGAGAAGATGGGTCTCCCGCACGAGCCCAACCGCAATCCCGTCGCGCTGCACGTCGACGACGTCGCCGCGAGCCGGAAGCTGCTCGAGGAGCGCGGCATCACCTTCCACGGGGACACGCTCGACACCGGCGTCTGCCACATGGCGCTGTTCTCGGATCCGGACGGGAACTCGCTGATGCTCCACCACCGGTACGCGCCCCGGCACACCGACGTGTAGTCGGCCGCCGGGGCACCGCCCGGCATAACCCGTAATCAGCTGGCCACGGGCTCGGGCACGGCCTGATCGGGGACCGGCGCAGGCCCGACCGTCCCGCGCGCCGTCGCTCCCTCGACCCTGAGGTGCGGCAGCAACCGGTCGAGCCACGACGGCAACCACCAGTTCGCGTCGCCGATCATCAGCATCAGCGCCGGCACGAGCACCGAGCGGACGACCAGGGCGTCGATCAGGACCGCGCTCGCCAGGCCGACCCCGAACAGGTCGATGATCCGCTCGCCACCGAGGATGAAGGCGCCGAACACCAGGACCATGATCGCGGCGGCCGCCGTGATCGTCCGGCCGGTGGCGGCCAGCCCGTGGGCGACGGCCTCGCGGTTGTTCCGGCGGCGGTGCCACTCCTCGTAGATCCGGGTCACGAGGAACACCTCGTAGTCCATCGAGAGGCCGAACAGGATCGCGAACATGAACACCGGCACGAACGCCTCGATCGGGCCGGTCTTGTCGATCCCGAGCAGGGAGGCGCCGAAGCCGTCCTGGAACACCGCGGTCACCACGCCGAACGCCGCAGCCGCCGAGAGCAGGTTCATGGCGGCGGCGATCGCCGGGATCACGACGCTCCGGAACACCGTCATCAGGAGCAGGAAGCTGAGCCCGATCACGATCGTCAGGAACAGCGGCAGCTTGCGCGACAGCACGGTCGCGAAGTCGTCGAAGATCGCGGTCTGTCCGCCGACGAGCACGTGCACGCCGGTTCCGCGCTCGGCCGCGGGCACGACCGTGTTCCGGACGGTGTGCAGAAGGTCGGAGGTCGAGGCGTCCTGCGGCGAACCCTTGGGGTAGATATCGGCGAGCGCGATGCCCGGACGCCCCGGCGCGCGGCTCGGGATGAACTGCGGGCGTGTCGAGCCGACCACGCCGGGGGTGGCGGCGACCGCGCGCTCGACGCGCTCGAACGCGGACTGCTGAGAAGGACCCGAGACCTGGGCGACGAGCTCGAGCGGCCCGTTGTAGCCCGGACCGAATCCCTTGGCGAGCAGGTCGTACGCCTTCCGCGTGGTCGAGCCCGCCGGGTCCGACCCGGAGTCGGCCGAGCCCAGTCGCATCGAGAAGAACGGGATCGCGAGCAGCACGAGCACGGCGGCGGCGACCGCGGCGAACAGCGCCGGACGCTGCTGCATCCAGCCCACCCACCGCGCCCACCCGGGCGACTCGTCGCTGGTGCGGAGCTTGTGGTCCTTGAGCGCGCGGCGCTCGCGCCGACGCAGCACGCGCAAGCCAAACAGCCCGAGCATGGCGGGCAGGAGCGTGAGCGAGGCGAGCACGGTGAACGCGACCGCGATCGACGTCGCCACCGCCACCCCATACAGGAAGCTGACGCCCAGCGCGAACATGCCGAGCATCGCGATGCAGACGATCACGCCCGCGAACAGCACCGCCCGGCCCGAGGTGTCGAGGGCCTCGACCACCGCGTCCTCGCCGCTCAACCCCCGCAGCAGTCCCTGGCGGTACCTGGTGACGATGAACAGGGCGTAGTCGACGCCGACCCCGAGCCCGATCAGCAGCGACAGCTCGTTGCTGAACGACGCCATCTGGATCGCGTGCGAGAGCAGGCCGATCACGGCGACGGCCGTCCCGAGCGACAGGCCGGCGGTCAGGAGCGGCAGCAGCATCGCCAGCAGCGACCCGAACACTATGAACAGGACGATCCCGGCGGCGAGGAAGCCGAACGGGAGCCCGCCCGCTCCCTGCTGATTGGCGGACTGCGCGACCTGGCCCTCGACCTCGATCTCGACGCCGTGACCCGAGCCCGCGCGCGCCGCGTCGACGAACGCCTTGGCCGCGGCGGCCGTCACCTTGTTGGCCTGGACGTCGAACGTGGCGTTGGCGAACGCCACCTTGCCCGATGGCGAGATCTGGGCCGCGCCGTGCGGGCCGTAGGGCGAGGAGATCTCGCTGACGTGAGGCTGGCGCGCGAGCGAGGCGAGCATCGTCTGCACCTGCGAGCGCACCGCCGGATCGGTCACTCGGCCGCTGTCGACCGCGATCACGACCTTCTCGGTGTCACCCGAGGCGCTCGGCGCGTTCCGTTCGAGCAGGTTCACGGCGTCGAAGCTCTGCGTCCCCGAGAGACGGAAGTTGTCGCTGTAGGCGCTACCGACCGCGGAGTGGAGGGCGGTGAGGCCGATAAGCGCGACCAGCCAGCCGAGCACGACCAACCTCCGGTGGGTGAAGCACACCCGCGCAAGCCTTCTCACAGTCGACAGCCTCCAGTTCGAATCGGGGGGATAGGGTCAGGCGAAGAGGGTCAGGCGAGCATGCCTGCCCTCTCTGACAATCGACTGACAGTAGCGAGGCCTAAGTTGGCTTAATGGCCGGGCATCTCGACGACGAGCGCGCCGGCGAGTCGCCGGAGGACAGGTTGAAGATCCTCGTCGTGCTCGGGTTGCCACCCATCGAGCAGCTGGCAGAGCTGCTCGCGCCCGGCTCCAACCAGCTGGTCGCTGGCCGCCTGTCCGGCTGGCGTCAGCTCGATCCGGCCGTCGGAATCGATCACGATGAACGAACGCCTGGCGAGCGCGGCCAGCGGATCTTGCAGGCGCTCGGGTGAGGTGTGGAGCTCTTCGGACAGCTCGGGCTCGGTCGTTCCAGATCGCTGGGCGATCCGCCGGAGCAGCCACCCCTCGGGCGGAGTGACGTGCACGCCCGAGTGGTCGACGAGCCGCTCGTAGACGCGCTCGCGCTCCTCGCGCTGCATGAGCGAGCTGAGGATTCGCTCGATCTCCTGCTCCGAGCTGTCGTGACGCGGCGAGGCGAAGCTCTCGCCGACTCCCTCCGCGCGGGCAGTCTGGCGCAGCGGGACCTCGCGGAGCAGCCACGTGAGCGCGAAGCCGACGACCGCTATCCCGGCCGCGACCAGGAACACCGGGTGGAGCGCCGTAGAGAAGGCGGTGATATAAGGGCCGCGAACCGCGGCAGGCAGGTGCCTCACGACCTCTGGGTTCGCTTCGGCCGGAATGTGGACCCCCGGCGGGATCCGCTTCGCGAGTTGGGTTGCGAGGTCGTGGGAGAAGATTGCGCCGAACGCCGACACCCCGATCGAGCCGCCGATCTGCCGGAACAGCGTCGAGCCGGAGGTCGCGACGCCGAGGTACTTGTAGTCGACGGCGTTCTGAACGGCGAGCACCAGCACCTGCATGACCATCCCGAGCCCGAGGCCCATGACCAGCATGAACAGCCCCGCGGTGACGGTCGACGTCGTCACCGTGAGGTGCGCGAGCAGGAACAGCCCGACCGCCATCAGCGCGGTCCCGATGATCGGGAACACGCGGTACCGGCCGAGCCTCGAGATCAGGTTGCCGCTGAGGATCGAGGTCACGAGCAGGCCACCCATCAGCGGCAGCAGCAACAGACCGGATTCGGTGGGGCTGTGGCCCTTGACGACCTGAAGGTAAAGCGGCAGATACGTCACCGAGCCGAACAGGGCGAGGCCGATGATGAAGCCGACGGCGCTCGCGACCACGAACACCCGGTTGCGGAACAGCGCGAGCGGCAGGAGCGGCTCGGCGGCTCGCGCCTCCACCAGCGGGAACAGCGCGACCATCACGACGCTGGTCGCGATCAGCCCGAGGATCAGGGGCGAGCTCCACGCGTAGCTCGTGCCGCCGAGGCTCGTGAACAGCACGATCGCCGACAGCCCCGCCGTCAGCACCGCCGCGCCCAGGTAGTCGATCTTGTGGTGAACGTGTTCGGCCGTGGGCTGGAACACGGCCCCGATGACCGTGAACGCGACCGCGCCGAGCGGAAGGTTGACGTAGAAGATCCACCGCCAGGAGAGGCTGTCGACGAGGAACCCGCCGAGCAGCGGCCCGATGACCGTCGCCAGGCCGAACACCGCGCCGAAGTACCCCTGGTACCGGCCGCGGTCGCGCGGCGCGATGATGTCGCCGACGACCGCCATCGTCGTCACCATCAGCCCGCCGCCGCCGAGGCCCTGGAGCGCGCGGAACGCGATCAGCTCGGTCATCGACTGAGCGAGCCCGCACAGCGCCGAGCCGATCAGGAACAGCACGATCGCAACCTGCAGCAGCGTCTTGCGGCCGTAGAGATCGCCGAGCTTGCCGTACAGGGGGCCCGAGACCGTCGACGCGAGCAGGTAGGCGGTGACCACCCATGAGAGATGGGACAGGCCGCCGAGGTCGCCGACGATCGTTGGCAGCGCGGTCGAGACGATCGTCTGATCCAGCGCGGCCAGCATCAACACCAGCAACAGCGCGCCGAAGATCAGCCGTACCCGGGGCGCTTCGCCGCTCGCCGGCGGCCCGAGCGTCCCGGGATGTGCCTCGACCGCGGCCATCAGCGGATGACTACTACTGGGTTGCGCCGGCCTCCTCCGTCGCCGTGGGCGCGGACGCATCGCTGTTCGTGGACGCATCCGCGGCCTCGGCGGGCGGTGGCGGGGGCGCGGGGTGCGATTCGGCGAGGTAGTGGGCACCGGCTGCGCCGGCGAAACCGGCGGCGAGCGCGAACAGCGCCCAGGCCGGGCCCGACCGCTCGCTACCGAGCGCGTGGTCGAGCGACAGCTCGCCGGGGCCGACCTCGGTAAGCGCGATCACGGCCGCGATCAGCACGATGTTGTACTCGTAGCCGCCGTTGGTCGCCCACGGCCCGTTCTTGAGGTGGACGCGGTTGACGGCGGTCAGCATGGTCGACGTCAGGACCGCGGCGGACAGCGGCGTCGCAAGCCCGAGCGCGATGCCGGCGCCACCGGCCGCCTCGGCAACCCCCGCCGCGATCGCGTTGCGGCGTCCCGGCCTCATCCCGAGGCTCTCGAACATGTTGGCGGTGGCGTCGAGCCCGTGCCCGCCGAACAATCCGAAGAGCTTTTGCGTGCCGTGCCCGAAGAACAAGCTCCCGACGCTGAGCCGGAGCAGCAAGCGGCCGATCTTCATCCCGTCCTCCTGTCTTGGTGTGTGCTCCTAGATGATTACAGGAGGACAATGCGAGGCCCGACCAGACGGACTCGAGGAGCAGCCGCATGGCGACCGACCCCCCCAAGCCCACCCTGTACGTGTGCCACGGCGACGAGGGCGGCCCGCGCGTCCATCCGTGCCGCCGGGTCCAGCAGGCGATGCACGCCAAAGGCATCTCTTACGAGAAGGTCATCGCCGGGCACGGCAGCCCGATTCCGTTCCTGCGCAAGGGATCGCGGGACGATCTCAAGGCGGCGACCGGCGACTCCAAGCTGCCGGCGCTCAAGCTGCCCGACGGCACCGTGATCACGCACACCGGCGCGATCCTCGCCTGGGTCGATCAGCAGCCTGCTGCCTGACGGCTAACTGTTCCCGATCGCGGCGCGGATCGCGGTCTCGCTGGCGCCGATCTCGGCGAGCAACGGGCCGGTGTCCTGGTCGTGCGACAGCGCGAGCAGGAGGTCGGGGACGCTGATCTCGGTACGCCCATCTTCGAGGGCGCGCGCGGCGGCGGTCATCATCAGCCGGCGGACGCCCGGGGCCGGGGCTACTCTGAACCGGTCGATCATGCCGACAGCTTCCCACCGGGTGCGGACGCCGCTTCCGGGGTGAAAGATTCGGCGCCCGAGCGATGATAAGTGGGGTATGAAGTCCGGCCGAGGCGACACCGCGGAGCGGTTCTCGGAGATCTACGGGGCGCTGTACGGGCGCGTCCACGCCTATGCGGCGCGCCGGGTTGGTCGCCAGGCCGCCGATGAGGTCGCGGCTGAGACGTTCCTCGTGGCCTGGCGGCGCATGGACGCGATCCCGAGCGAGCCGCTTCCGTGGCTCTACGGCGTCGCGCGCAACGTGGTGCTCCAACAACGGACGCGGCATGCGCGCCAAGCGGCGGCCCAGGACGCCCTCGAGTTTGAGCTCGACCGCCCGGTGTCCGAGGCCGGGGAGGACGAGGACCGAGAGCTGAGGGAGGCCTGGCTCAAGTTGAGCGACGGCGACCGCGAGGTACTCGCGCTGGTGGCGTGGGAAGAACTTCCCGTCGCCGAGGCGGCGCAGTCGCTCGGCTGCTCCGCGCCGGTCTTCTCGGTTCGCCTCCACCGCGCCCGCAAGCGCCTGGAAAAACTGCTCGCACGCCCGACCGCCGCGTCCTCCCGGGTTTCTGAACTATCGGAGGCGTCATGACTCCTCAGCTGCCACCCACGCTCGAGCGCGTCGCGCGCGCGAACCCGGTCCTTCCCGACGATGACCGCGGCCGCTCCGACGAGGCCCAGGCCGCGCTCGCCCGCATCTTCGCGGACCCGCCCGTAGCCCGCCGGGGCCCGGCGGCCCGCCACGGCCGACGCAGTCGGCGGGTGCTGATCATCGCGTTGGCGGCGCTGTTGCTCGCTGTCGGGGCGGGGCTGGCCGCGACCGACCCGTTCGGCTTCTTCCGCAACCCCAACCCGGGGAGTGCGACGTACGGGGTCGACCCAAGCCGCCACGTGACGCCGCCGACCGCGTTCCGCGTCCAGTGCCCGGACACGATCGGCGACGCCTTCGCATGCGGCACCAGGCTGTCAGGCGTTCGCTACCAGCTGCTCGATCACGTCGAGCCGACTGGGGCCAACCGGCTCACCCGGGCGAACCTGCAAGCGGCGTTCCGACAGGCGCTTGGACGCGGCCAGATCACGGCGGGGCAGGCCAAACAGTTCCATCACGACCTGGCCGCGGTGTCGGACGACTTCCTGGTCCACCTGCGCGCGCTGCTCAATTACGGCACGCTGTCCGTCGGCGAGTCGCGCGTTCCACCGTCCGGCGTGCCCGCGCTCGTGGTCTGCGTCCCGGCCGGTCGCGATCTCAGCTGCCAGGACCTCAACGGCGACGCCAACGCCGCCGTCGGGAGCGGCATCTATATGGCCGAGCCCGCGCCGGACGGCGGCCTGCGCCCCCGAAGCAGCCCGACAACGGCTGGACGCTAGAGGTGGAGATCCTGGGCCATCCGCCGACTCGCGCCGAGTTCCGCCTGCTCATCGACATGCTGAGGACAGCGACGACCTCCACCTCGACCAGCTCGAAGCCGGCTCGCGTGCCAGCGCCCCAGCGTTGAAGCCTTTGCGGGCACGCGCTCCCTTGACGCCGCTTTTACAGCGGTGAGATTTCGCTCATCACCGAGCTATCTGGACATCGCGGCACGTTCTATAGGCCGTGATGGATCGCGTACTGATCGGACGCCTCACGGTTCGCGGCGCCCTCAGGGTTCCGGAGATCACTGCCTACTTCTGGGCGATCAAGGCGCTCTCGACGGCGATGGGCGAGTCGACCTCCGACTACCTCGTGCATGCGATGGATCCCAAGGTCGCCGTCGTGCTCGGTTTCATCGGGTTCGTCGCAGCGCTCACGCTCCAGTTCTGGATGCGCCGGTACAACGCGTGGACGTACTGGCTGGCGGTCGTCGCGGTCGGCGTGTTCGGAACGATGGCCGCCGATGTGCTCCACGTCGGGTTCGGCGTTCCCTACATCGTCTCGAGCGTCATCTACGCGATCGCACTCGTGGCGGTGTTCGCCGGGTGGTACCGCACGGAGGGAACGCTTTCGATCCACAGCGTCGACACCCCTCGCCGCGAGATGTTCTACTGGGCCGCGGTTGTAGCCACATTCGCGATGGGGACGGCGGTCGGCGACCTCACCGCGACCACCTTCGGCCTCGGGTACTTCGCCTCCGGGCTGGTGTTCGCCGCGATCATCGCGGTTCCGGCGATCGGCTACTTCCGGTTCGGGTGGAACCCGATCCTGTCCTTCTGGCTCGCCTACGTCGCGACCCGGCCGCTCGGGGCGTCGTTCGCCGACTGGATGGGCAAGCCCCAGAGCGTGGGCGGGCTCGGCTGGGGCGACGGACCCGTCGCGATCGGGCTGACGATCGCGATCTTCTGTCTGGTCGCGTTCCTGGCGATCACGCACCGGGATGTGCAGGGAACCCGGCGCGAGGCGCACGCCAACAACGCGCGGCGCGCGCGCCGGTTCGAGCCGGCCCCCGACCGCGCGGACTAGTCCGCCGCCGGCACCTCATCCCGACTGGGGGTCTCGTAGGGGATGACCCAGGACCGGTCGAGCTCGTGCACGTTCTCGATCCCCATCAACGCCAGCGCCCGGTCGAGCTCGGCGCGGAAGATCTCGAGCACGTCAGCGACGCCGCGCTCGCGCCCCACGATCAGCCCGTAGATCTGCGGCCGACCGATCAGGACCGCGCGAGCGCCGAGGGCAAGCGCCTTGACCACATCGGTGCCGCGACGGATGCCGCCGTCGAGCAGCACCTCGGCCCGATCCCCGACCGCCGCCACCACCGGCCCCAGCGCATCGAGCGCCGACAACGAGTGGTCGAGCTGGCGGCCACCGTGGTTCGAGACGACGACGCCGTCGCAACCCATCGCGACCGCGCGGACCGCGTCGTCGGGATCGAGCGCGCCCTTGACGTAGACCGTGCCCGGCCAGTGCTCGCGGATCCACGCGAGATCGTCCCAGGCGAACGACGCGCGAGTGATCTCGCGGTGGAGGATCTCGATCGACTGGAACGTAGCCGCGACGCCGGACTCCTCGAGCAGATTGCGCATCGAGCCCCGGCCGTGACGGTACAGGTCGACGACCCACCTCGGGTGGCGCGCCATGTCGAGCGCCTCCCGCGGGGTCAGCGTCAGCGTCCGTCCGATCGTGCCCGCGCGGGTGTAGCCGAAGCGCCGCTCGCCCTCGCGATTTCCGAGGACGGGGACGTCGACGGTCACGAACAGCGCGCGGTAGCCGCACGCCCAGGCGCGCTGCATGAGCGTGGCCGTCTCGTCGCCGCCGGGATACAGCTGGAAGAAGTGGTCGGCGTGCGTGCCCGCGGCGACCTCCTCGATGCTCCACGACGAGGCGGTGCTGAGGACCAGTCGCGTGCCGGCGGCCTCGGCGGCACGGGCGGCGGCGAGGTCGCCGCTCCAGTGCGACAGACCAAGCGCCCCGGTCGGTGCGAGGAGCACTGGCAGCTCGAGCTCGACGCCCGCGACCGTGGTCGAGAGCCGGCGCGCGGGGTGCCCGGTCATCATCCGGGCGCGCAGCGACCAGCGCGCGAATGACGCCAGGTTGCGCCGAACGGTGACGAGGTCGTCGGCCCCGCCCTCGACGTAATCCCACACGAGCCGCGGCACGCGCCGGGCGGCAGCGCGGCGATAGTCCTCGACGCTGACCAGCGTCTCGGGTGCGCGCCACCGGTACTCGAAGGGTCCGACCACCCCCGGAAGACTGCCTGATCCGGCGCGCGTCGGTCGGACGCTCTCGAGGCGGTCGGCCATCGCGATCGGCTTTCGCGGATCGAGGCGGTCGGCTATTCGCGGATCGAGGCGGTCGGCTATTCGCGGATCGCGCCCGGTCGCGGTCGCGGACAAAATCTCCCCGCTGCCGAGGGCATCGGCGTACGCTTGCGCCGACTGTGGGGCTGAACTCAAGGGGGGTTTCCCAGCAGTCGACACTCCATCACCCGTCCAGAGGAGCTCTCAGATGTCTCGACTGTCGAAGAGCGCGGTTGGCGCGCTCGCGGCCGGCACGAGCCTGCTCGCGATCGCAGCGCCGGCCCAGGCGAAGAGCGAACACGTGACCGGCGGCCAGGCGACCGTGCGGGCGTCGATGCAGATCTCGGCGTTTCTGCACTCGCGCGGCATCACCGTGACCCCGATCGGAGCGGCCAAGATCGGAAACGGCGCGATGACGATGCCGATGGTCGGCGGCACGGTCAACGTCCCAACGATGGGCGGGACGATGAAAGCCCACGGAGGCCTCGAGTACTCCAAGGGCAGCAAGGTCGTGCGCGTAAGCGACTACATACTCAAGCACCAAGGCAGCTCGGTGACATTGACCGCGAACGTCAACGGCCACCGGATCGTGATCGCGACGATGTCGTCGCCCAACATCCACATGTCTCAGACCAAGGGCACGATGAGCGGCGGCCTGCACATCTCGGCCGCGTGGGCGAAGACGATCAATCAGCTGGTCGGGCTTCACGTGGTCCACGCCGGCGAGTCGATCGGCCAGCTCAGCATGACGATCAAAATGGGCTGATCCGCCCCCGGCGTTGGTGTAGCGTCCGCCCGAGCCGCAGAGACGAATCAAAGGGGGCCGTGTGCGCGTCGACGTCGGTGGCGTTGGGATCGAATACGAGGTGACGGGCGACGGTCGCCCGGTGGTGCTGCTCCACGGCTTCCCCGACTCGGGGCGGCTGTGGCGCCACCAGGTGCCGGCGCTGGCCCAGGCCGGCTTCAAGGTGATCGTCCCCGACCTCCGCGGGTATGGCGCCTCCGACAAGCCGGCCGAGGTCGACGCTTACGCCATGCAGGCGCTCGCCGGCGACGTGGTGTCGGTGCTCCACGACGCCGGCGCACCGAAGGCTCACGTGGTCGGCCACGACTGGGGCGCGGCGCTCGCGTGGGCTGTCGCGGCGTTCGTGCCCGCCCACGTCGACCATTTGGTGGCACTGTCGGTCGGGCATCCGGCGACGTTCCGCAAAGGAGGCTTCGAGCAGTACCAGAAGTCGTGGTACATGCTGCTGTTCCAGTTCAAGGGGATCGCTGAGCGGTGGCTGTCGAACGACGACTGGGCTCATTTCCGATCGTGGGCCGGGCACCCGGACGCCGATGCGGTGATCGCCGAACTCGAGGCGAATGGATCTCTGACCCCCGCCCTCAACTACTACCGAGCCAACATCCCGCCCGAGAGCTGGCTGGCGGTGGGACGGGAGCTACCACCGATTCAGGCTCCGACGATGGGAGTGTGGAGCAGCGGCGACATCGCGCTGACCGAGCGGCAGATGACCAACTCGGCCGAGAACGTCACCGGCCGGTGGCGCTACGAGCGGCTCGACGGACCCGGCCACTGGATGCAGCTCGAGGCGCCCGACGAGGTCAACCGCCTGTTGATCGATTTCCTACCGACCGAGGGGTGAACCGAGATGTCGAGCATCGTCATCCTGGGCGCGGGCGTGTGCAGGCTCGCGGGCGGCGCACTCGCGGTGGCTCGGTAGCGCCACGTTCTCATCGCCGACGAGGGCGATCCGAACGTTGGCGGTCGCAGGGCCTAGAGACGCCCTAAGGTACGAGGCATGTCACGAGGGTCGACCGCGTCGCACGGCGTGCACTCAGGCGTCATCCTGTCGGTGCTGCTGCTGGCAGGACTGGCTTACGCCGTCCTCAGCTCGGCGGTGATTCCGGCGCTGCCGACGATCCAGCACGACCTGCATACGACGGAGACGGGCGTCACCTGGGTGCTGACCGGCTTCCTCCTCTCGGCCTCGGTCGGCACCGCGATCATCGGCCGGCTCGGTGACATGTACGGCAAGGAGCGGCTGCTCCTGTACACGCTGCTCGTGCTCGCGGCCGGGACGCTGCTGGCGGCGCTGTCGAACTCGCTGGCGGTGCTGATCGTCGCGCGCGTGATCCAGGGCGTCGGCGGCGGCATCTTCCCGCTGTCGTTCTCGATCGCCCGCGACGAGTTCCCTCCCGATCGAGTCGCCGGCAGCATCGGCGTGATCTCCGCGATCCTCGGGATCGGCGGCGGCGCCGGGCTCGTTCTCGGAGCGGTCCTCGTCGAACAGCTGAGCTGGCACTGGCTGTTCTGGCTGCCGCTGGTGGTGACGCTGCTCGCGGCCGTGGCCACGTGGCGGTTCGTGCCCGAGTCGCCGGTGCGCACCCCCGGCCACGTCAACTGGCCCGCGGCTGGGCTGATGAGCATCGGCATGTGCTGCGTGCTGATCGCGATCGCCCAGACGACGGTGTGGGGCTGGGGCGGAGCGAAGACGATCGGGCTGCTCGCCGCCGGGGCGGTGGTGATCGCGGCGTGGATCGCCGTCGAGGTGCGCAGCCGCGAGCCGCTGATCGACATGACGATGATGCGAATTCGAAGGGTCTGGACCGCGAACCTGGTGGGGTTCCTGCTCGGAGCGGGGATGTATGCCTCGTTCATTGTCTTCCCGCAGTTCGCGCAGCTGCCGAAGAGCACCGGGTTCGGGTTCGGCGCGACGATCGTCGTCTCGAGCCTGTACCTGCTGCCTGCGGCATTCGGGATGGGCGTCCTCGGAACGTTCGCCGGCCGCGTCGCCACCCGATTCGGCTCAAAGCACGCGCTGATCGTCGGCACCGGGATCACGTCCGCGGCCTTCGGCTGGCTCGCGATCGCCCACGGCCATCCCTACGACATGCTCGCTTCCTCCACTCTCCTCGGAATCGGCATCGGACTGGCCTTCGCCGCGCTCGGCAATCTCATCGTCCAGGCCGTCCCGCCCTCCCAGACGGGCGTCGCCACCGGCATGAACACCGTGATGCGAACGCTCGGGGGCGCGCTCGGCGGTCAGCTGTCGGCCACGTTCATCGTCGACCATCAGGCCCACGGACTCCCAACGGTGACCGGCTTCCAGGAGACCTTCATCATGGCCACGGGGTTCCTGATCGTGTGCGTGCTCGCGGGACTGCTCGTTCCGGGGCGCCGACCGGCACAGGCGACGATCAAGCTCGACGGCCAGCTGGTCACCGACCTCGACGCGCGCTGAACCAATTCGCCACCTGCTGGTGATCGTCCTGATGCACGTCGACGACTCGCCCCCGATCGGGGGCGAGTCCCACTTCCAACCATCCTGAGCTTTCGCGCCGCGCGGCTGGCATAGACTGCGCGCAGGCGTCGAGGAGAGGAACGCGCATGGCCAAGGCGAAGTCGACGAACAGCGACGAGCCCCACCGCGAGAAGCCCAAGAAGCTCATCGCCGACCGGTTCGAGAAAGAGCTGCTGAAGCTCCAGCGCGAGCTCGTGATCATGCAGGAGTACGTCCGGGCTAAGGGGCTGCGGATCGTCGTGGTCTTCGAGGGCCGCGACGCTGCCGGCAAAGGCGGCGTGATCAAGCGAATCAGCGAGCGGACCAGCCCGCGCGTGTGCCGGGTGGTGGCCCTGCCCGCGCCGACCGAGCGCGAGAAGACGCAGTGGTACTTCCAGCGTTACGTCGCGCACCTGCCCGCCGCTGGAGAGATCGTCCTGTTCGATCGATCGTGGTACAACCGCGCCGGGGTCGAGCGTGTCATGGGGTTCTGCACGGAGTCCGAGTATCAGGAGTTCATGCGGACGTGCCCGGAGTTCGAGCACACGCTCGTGCGGTCCGGGATACAGCTGATCAAGTACTGGTTCTCGGTCTCCGACGAGGAGCAGGAGCGGCGGTTCCAGGCACGCGTGCACGACCCGATGCGGCGGTGGAAGCTCAGCCCGATGGACCTCGAGTCCCGCGCCCGCTGGGTCGCGTACTCCCGCGCCAAGGACGAGATGTTCCGCTACACCGACACCAAGATCGCGCCGTGGTACGTCGTCGAAGCCGACGACAAGCGCCGGGCGCGCTTGAACTGCATCGCCCACCTCCTGTCCTTGATCAACTACGAGGACTTGACGCCCCCGCCGCTCGAGCTCCCACCTCGCGCTGAGGACGCCTACATCCGGCCGCCGATCGAGGAGCAGACGTTCGTCCCCCAGATCTACTGAGTCGGTAGGCTCGGCGGCCGTGCCCGACTGGTTCGACGAGCTCGCCGAGTTCCTGCGGATCCAATCCATCAGCGCCGACCCCGCGCGCGCGCCCGACGTTCGCGCGGCCGGCGAGTGGGTGTGCCAGCTGATCCGGGGCGCCGGGGGAGAGTGCGAGCTGGTCGATTGGCATGGACAGCCGCTGGCGATCGGCGAGGTCCGGGCGTCGCGCGACGCCGCGAACGCGCCGACGGTCCTGTGCTACGGCCACTTCGACGTGCAGCCGGCCGATCCACTCGAGCTGTGGGAGTCGCCGCCGTTCGAACCCGAGATCCGCGGCGAGTACCTGTACGGCCGCGGCGTCGCCGACGACAAGGGACAGCTGTACCTGCTGCTCGCGGCCGCGCGCGAGCTGGCCCAGGCGGGCGAGCTCGCGGTCAACGTGCGCTTCGCCTGCGACGGCGAGGAGGAAACCGGCGGGCACTCGATCGTCGAGTTCCTCGAGGCCGACGAACGCGGCGCCGATGCCGCGGTGATCTTCGACAGCGGGATGATCGCCCGCGACCGGCCGGCGTTTGACATCGCCACCCGGGGGATGGCCTACTTCCACGTCACACTGCGCAGCGGCGAGCGCGATCTCCACTCCGGCTTGTACGGCGGCGCCGCGCTGAACGCGGCGCATGCGCTGATCCAGACGCTAGGCGCGGTCGTCGCGTACGACGGCCGGCTGGCCGAGCCCCTCCGCGAGGGAATCACGCCACCTAGCGAGGCGGAGCTCGCGAGCTGGCGCGAGCTTCCTGCCGGCGCCGGCGAGCTCGCCGACCAGGGCGCGCGACCAGCGGACCCGTCGGCCGCCGACGAGTTCTACCTGCGCACGTTCGCCGAACCCTCGCTCGACGTCAACGGGATCGAGACCGGGTCGCCTCATCTCGAGAAGACGGTGCTCCCGGTGCAGGCGGTCGCGAACGTCTCGATCCGGCTGGCGCCGGGTCAGCAGGTGGAGGCGATCGCAGAGACATTCAGGCGCATGCTCCACGAGGCCGCTCCGCTCGGCGCCGAGCTCGAGGTCAAGCTGCTCTCCACGTCGCGCCCCGGGATCGTCCCGCCCGATGCCACGGCTATCCAGCTCGGGTTGAACGCGTTCGAGCGGGCGCTCGGCGTACGGCCGCTGCTGATCCGATCCGGCGGTTCTCTGCCGATTGTGGCCGCGTTCGCCGACAAGCGAATCCCGACCGTCATCACCGGCTTCTCGCTGCCGAACTCGAAGCTGCACTCGCCGAACGAGTGCCTGCTCGCGGAGTACGTGCCGCGCGGAATCGCGACGGCCCGGGCGCTGTTCGAGGAGTTCGCCGCGTTGTAGGGGCCGCCTGCGGCCGCGAGCGAAGCGAGACCCAGTCAGGGCGCGCGAGCCGCGACCACGATCAGCTCGACACAGGTCGCCAGCGGGACCGCCGTCGAGTCGAGCACGAGGTGGTAGTGGCGCGGATCCCGCGGGTCGCTGCGGTAGAAGTGCTTGACGTAGTCGATCCGGGCGCGGTCGGAGGTGCGTTGCCGGCGCCTGGCCTCGTCCTCGTCGATGTCCTCGACGCGCATCCCCTGGAACACGCGCGGCTCCTCGGGTCCGTCGAGGCGGACGTGGAGCGCGCCAGGGCGGTCGTGGAGCACGATCGCGCCGGCTCTGCCAAGCACTACGACGTCGCCCGCGTCGGCGGCCTCGACCAGCAGGCGTTCGGTCTCGCGGCAGAACTCGGCGCTGGTCGGCTCGGGCAGGACGACGCCGCTCGTGTTCGGCAGGCGCGCGAGCAGCCGGGTGAACCGCGGCGCGGCCGCCTCGTCGTGGACGTGGGCGTGCTCGACCGGGACGTCGAGGCGCTCGGCCACCTGCACGGGGATCGCCCGGTCGATGAACCGGCACCCGAGCCGTTCGGCCACCTGGGGCCCGACCCAACTCCCGCCGGCGCCGTAGGAGGCCGAGATCGTGACGACGCTCACACCGCGACGGCCGGTTGAGTTTCCGCGACGAGCCCGACCGCGGCCGCGCCAGGCCGCAGCAACGTCCCTGAGACCACGGCGCCCAGCAGGAAGATGCCGGCCGCCCACCAGAAGGCGACCGTGTAGCCGTGCACGGCGGCCTGCGCCGCGACCAGCGGGGTTGGTGTCTTGCCGACGAGGTAACTCGTCACGGCGGTCGTGGCGATCGTGTTCAGGAACGCCGTGCCGATCGAGCCGCCCACCTGCTGGCAGCTGTTCACGGTGGCGGAGGCCACGCCGGCATCCTCTTGGCTCACGCCCAGGGTCGCGGTGTTGATCGATGGCGCGAAGATCAGCCCCAGCCCAGCCCCGATGATCAGCAACGCAGGGAGGATGTGGGCGACGTAGGTCGACTGCACGCCGAGCTGCGCGAGCAACACCATGCCGAGCGCGGCCAGCAGCATGCCGGTGGGGACAAGCGGCTTCGGCCCGAAGCGCGGCAGCAGCACCGCGTTCGAGGTCGTCGACCCGACGATGATCATCCCCACCATGGGCAGAAAGGCCAGGCCGGTCGTCACCGGGCTGTAGCCGAGCGTCTTCTGGAGGTAGTACGTGAGGAACAGGAACACGCCGAACAGACCGGCCCCGGAGATCAGCACCGACAGGTAGGAGCCGCCGCGATTGCGGTCGAGCACGATCCGCAGAGGAAGCAGCGGATGGGGCGCCCGGCGTTCGATCACCGCGAACACGATCAGCAAGGCCACGCCCACGATCAGCGATCCGAGCGTCTCCCAGTCGGTCCATCCGCGCGGCTCGGCCTGCGAGAACCCGTACACGATCAGGAACAGCCCGAGCGAGACGGCGACGGCGCCGGGAATGTCGAAGCGCGGGCGCTCGGACGGAACCTGATTCGTGAGCAGCACGATCGCGGCGAACACGGCGGGAACCGCGATCACCACGTTCACGTACAGGCACCAGCGCCACGAGAAGTACTCGGTCAGCACGCCGCCGAGCAGCAGGCCCACCGCACCCCCGGCGCCCGCGACCGCGCCGTAGACCCCGAACGCGATGCCGCGTTCCCGCGGCTCGGTGAACGTGGTCGTCAGCAGCGACAGCGCCGACGGGGCGAGCAGCGCGCCGGCGGCGCCCTGGAACGCTCGGGCGGTGACGAGCATCCCGAAGCTCTCCGCGGCGCCGCCGATCGCCGACACGACGCCAAACGCGACCAGGCCGACGATCAGCGTGCGCTTGCGGCCGAACAGGTCGCCGATGCGGCCGAAGAGGAGCAGCAGGCTGCCGAACGTGAGCGAGTAGGCGGTGACGATCCACTGCCGGTTGGCGTCGGAGAAGCCGAGCGCCTTCTGCGCCGAGGGCAGCGCGATGTTCACCACGGTCGCGTCGAGCACGACCATCAGCTGCGCCGTTCCGAGCAGCGCCAGGATCAGCCACCGTCGCTCGTGATGGGGGTTGGCCGGCGCTGCCGGAGCCGGCGGCGACTCGGTCGCGGTCACGCCGTCACCTTACCGGCCGCGCCGACCGGGCACGACGCGTCTTCGTCAGGCCAGTGCAGGCGCCTCGGGCAGGCTCGCGAGCGCGGCTGCCAGATCATCCTCGGAGAACTCGGGGTCCTCGAGGCGGCCCGCCAGGTAGGCGTCGTACGCGCTCAGGTCGAAGTTGCCGTGGCCGCACAGCCCGAGCAGGATCACTCGGGACTCGCCGGCCTCCTTAGCCGCCTCGGCCTCCTGGATCACCGCTCGGATGGCGTGCGCCGGTTCGGGCGCCGGAATGATGCCCTCCGTCCGGGCGAAGCGGACCGCCGCCTCGAACGTCTCGTTCTGGCGATACGCGCGAGGCTCGATCAGCCCCTGCTTGACCAGGCCGCACACGAGCGGCGAGTCGCCGTGGTAGCGCAGGCCGCCGGCGTGCACCGGGGGCGGCACGAAGTCGTGTCCGAGCGTGAACATCGGCATCAGCGGGGTGAGCCCGACGGTGTCGCCGAAGTCGTAGGCGTACACGCCGCGGGTCAATGTCGGGCAGGCCGTCGGCTCCGCCGCGATGAACCGGGTCTTGGCCTCGCCGCGGATCACCCGGCGCAGGAAAGGGAACGTGAGGCCGCCGAAGTTCGAGCCGCCGCCGACGCAGGCGATCACGGTGTCCGGCTCTTCGCCGGCCATCGCCATCTGCGCGAGCGCCTCCTGCCCGATCACGGTCTGGTGCAGCAGGACGTGGTTCAGCACTGAGCCGAGCGAGTAGTTCGTGTCCGCGTTTTCGGCGGCCACCTCGACCGCCTCGGAGATCGCAATCCCGAGCGAGCCGGTGGTGTGCGCGGCCTGGGCTTTGCCGGACTCGGTCACGTTCGACGGCGAGCGGTGCACGGTGGCGCCCCACGTCTCCATCATCGAGCGCCGGTAGGGCTTCTGGTCGTAGCTCGAGCCGACCATCCAGACCTCGCACTCCAGCCCGAACAGCTGGCAGGCGAACGCGAGCGCCGATCCCCACTGGCCGGCGCCGGTCTCGGTCGTGAGCTTCTTGATCCCGGCCTGGGCGTTCTCGTACGCCTGGGCGACTGCGGTGTTGGGCTTGTGCGACCCAGGTGGCGAGCCGCCCTCGTACTTGTAGTAGATGTGGGCGGGGGTATCGAGGGCGCGCTCGAGCCGGCGGGCGCGATAGAGCGGCGTCGGCCGCCACAGCTTGTATGCCTCGCGGACGGGCTCCGGGATCTCGATCTCGGGCTCGGCCGAGACCTCTTGGAGGATCAGCGCCATCGGGAAGATCGGCGCGAGGTCGTCCGGGCCGGCCGGCTGCTTGGTAGCGGGATGGAGCGGCGGGGGCGCCTCACCGGGCAGGTCAGCCATCAGGTTCACCCAGTGCGTCGGGATCGCCGGCTCGTCCAGCACGAACTTGACCCGTTCCTCGCTCATCGCCTCTCCTTTGCTCGCTCGTCGATGTGCCGGGGCAAGGCTATTCCAGAACGAGCGCCGGGTGCGGGTCAGCGGCGCAGCAGCTCGGCCTGCAACTCGCGCAGCTCGGGGGAGGGGGACGCGCCGAGGTCGTCGCGAAGCCGTTCGCGGAGTGCCTCGTAGACGCGCAGCGCCTCGGCGCCGTTGCCGCGCGCGACAAGGATCTGCATCAGCAGCGCGTGCGCCCGTTCGCGGTACGGCGCGGCCGCGACCAGCTCGCGCGCGGCCCGCTCCCCGGGGGCGAGCTCGCTGCCGCCCACTCCGAGCCCGATCGCGGCGTAGCACTCGAGCGCCGCGATCCGGATCTCCTCCAGCCGGCGCCGGTACTCCTCGGCCCAGGGAAGGTCCTCGCCTGGCAGGAACCCGCGCCGGGCGGTGAACAGCGCGATGAGCGAGGGACCCCACCCGCGCGCCCAATCGGTCTGCGCGACGGCGGCCTCGGCGCGATGGATGGCCTCGTCGGCGGCTTCGAGATCTATCCAGGCGTCGTGCGGGAGGCGCAGCGTTATCTCACTGCGGCCGTCGAGCACCTCCGAGCCGAGCGCGGTTCGCAGCCGCGAGAGCAGCGCGCTCAGCGATGCGTCCGCGCCGTCGGGCGTGCGCCACGGCCAGAGCGCTTCGATCATCTGTTCGCGGCGGCACGGCAGTGCCCGGTGCACGGTCAGGTAGGTGAACAACACGCGCGCCTGGCCGGCCGGGACCTTCGCCGTGAGATCGCGGCCGTCGAGCTCGACGGCCAGGCGCCCGCACAGCTGGATCCGGGTCGGTCCCTTGTCGGTCAAGGTCGGTGCAAGGAGAATCGAAGAAGTCTGCAAACCGGCGGTCGTATGGTCGCGCCCGTAATCGAAGGAGACAAGTCATGGCGAAGGTCATCCGGTGCCAATGCGGATTTCTCGGACGGGGTCAAACCGTCGAGGAGGCAGCCGCGGAGATCGAGGCACACATGCGCTCCGATCACCCGGAACTGGTCGGCAAGGTCACCCGGGAGGATCTGATCGCGATGGCCGAAGAGGCGTAGCGGCCGTCATCTTGATCAGGGGCGGCACTCGCGCGAAAGGAGACGTGATTTCGATGCCGTCCATGCTGGATGTTCCTGCCGGTCCGCTGGTCGACGCTGCCTGGCTCGAGCGTCACCTCGATCACCCGCGCGTACGGGTGTTGGACGTGAGGGGTCGCCATCCGAGCTCGACGCTCCCGCACGCGAAGCGAGCCGAGTACGACGCCGGGCACATTCGCGGCGCGACGTTCGTCGACTGGGAGCGTGACTTCATCGACGCGAGCGATCCCGTGCCCGTGCAGGTCGCAAGCGCTCCGGAGTTCGCCGCGCGGGCCGGCGAGCTGGGCATTAGCGACGACGATGTCGTTGTCACGTACGACGACTACTACGGGATCTTCGCCGCCCGGGTGGCGTGGGCGTTCCGGTACCACGGCGCGGAGAGCCGCGTGCTCGACGGCGGGTGGCCGACGTGGCAGGACGAGGGGCACCCGGTTACCGACGCGGTTGTCGCCCCGGCTCCGGCGCGGTTCTCGGCGCGACCGCGGCCGTGGCTGAGGCGCACGCTGGCCGATGTGGTGGATGCCCGCGAACGCGGCGCGACGCTCGTCGACGCGAGGCCGCGCCATCTGTTCCTCGGCGAGCAGGGGGTGCCCAACACCGGGCACATCCCTGGGGCGCGGTGCCTGCCCTATCAGGAGCTCGTCGATGGCGCGACCGGCTTGTGGGCGTCGCCGGCGGCCGTGGCCAGGCTCGCTCGCGACGCCGGCATCAACCCCGACCGACCGGCCCGCCAGCTGATCGCGACCTGCGGCAGCGGTGTCTCGGCGACCGTCGCGATGTTCTCGCTCGAGCGGATCGGCGTCCACTGCGAGGGCGTTTACGACGGATCGTTCAACGAATGGGGCGCGGATCCGGGTCGGCCCGTCGAATACGGCGCGGCCGTCTAACCGGATGCCTCCGGCGTGAGAGGCGGAAGCGCCTGCCGGCGGATTGCGTTCCTCTCGTACATAGACTGGAGGGATCCATGAGTCTGGAACTGCTTTCCGCGCGCCGGACCGACGAGGGAGTGTCGGTCACGTTCGGTACCGACCGAGGAATCGAGCAGCTGGTCGGCAGCGCTGACGAGATCGTGACCCTCGCGCGCTCGATGCAGCAGGTGGCCGCGCTCGGCCCGCTGAACGGAAACGAGAGCGTGTGGGTCGACGCCGTCCCGGTGGGCGACGCGATCGTCAAGCTCGGGCTGCGGCCGGGCGGACACGCCCGGGTGCTGATCATCCGGGACTAGCGGGCTAGATCTCGAGCCGCGACTCCTCGAGATCCAGGTCCCGGATGACCCGGTTCATCGTCTCGTTGGAGATCTTCCCTTGGCGGCGAAGCTCGACGAGGGCGTCGCGCTGGGCCCCGAGCACGATCTGGACCGCCTGCTGGTACTGCAGCGAACGGTCCTCGTACCCATCGTCCTCGATCTTCCCGGCCCGCGCGTTGAGCCGCCGCTTGCGGTACTCGTAGGTCGCCCGCATCCGCTCCATCGTGTCGTCGCGGGTCCAGTCCTCGTGCGAGAGCTCCTCGATCTGCGCGAGCGCCGCCTTGGTGGCGCCGAGGCGTGCCTTGAGCTCCTCATTCTCGGCGGCGCCGTCGTCGCTGATTCCGAGCTTGCGGATCAGGGTCGGGAGCGACAGGCCCTGCACGACGAGCGTGGCGAAGATCACCGCGAACGTGAGAAACATGATCAGGTCCCGGTTGGGAAAGGGCGCGCCTCCGTTCACGGTGAGCGGCAAGGCGAGCGCCGCCGCGAGCGAAACGGCTCCGCGCATGCCGCTCCAACCGAGGACCAGCCGGTTCCTGGCGGGGGCCCGCCGCGCCCGCTGACTCTCGCGGCGATCGACTGCGCGGACCAGGTAGGGAACGCTGAAGAACCAGACGATGCGGGTGAGCACGGTGACGACGCAGATGGCCAGCGCCCAGCCGACCAGCTGTCCGGTCGTGTAGCCAGAAAGGTCCTCGATGATCGTCCGCAGCTGCATGCCGACGAGCACGAACAGGGCCGAGTTGATGACGAAGGCGAGGATGTCCCACGTGAAGAAGCCCTGGAGCCGTACCCGGGCGGGGATCACGCTCGGCCCGCGGATCCCCATGTAGATGCCGGTGGTGACCGCGGCGAGGACGCCTGACGCGCCGATCGCATTCGCGGGCACGAACGCGGCGTAGCCGCTCACGAGCGAGATCGTGACGCTGATCTCGGGGTCGGGCGTGCGCTTGCGGACCTCGGCGATGACCCAGCCCGCCGCCAACCCAATCGCGATCCCGGCCGCGGCGTCGACGATCAGCGCGACGGTGGCATGCCCGAGCGAGAACGATCCCGCCACGACGGCGGCGACGGCCACGCGATATGCGACCAGCGCCGTGGCGTCGTTGAACAGGCCCTCGCCCTCGACCAGGCTCACGATCCGCCGGGGCACGTCGAGGCCGCGCATGATCAAACCGGCAGCGAGGGGATCGGTTGGCGACACGATCGCTCCGAGGGCGAAGGCCGCCGCCCAGGGCATGCCGATCAGCGCATGGGCCACGATCGCCACGACGGTCATCGTCGCCAGCACCAGACCGACCGAGACCAGCGTGACCGTGCGCAGGTTCTGCCTGATGTCGCCGAGGTTGGCGAAGAACGCCGCGCCGTAGACCAGGACAGGCAGGAACACGACGAGCACGACGTTCGGGTCGAGCTTCACCGCCGGCAGGCCGGGGATGAACCCGAACACCGCGCCTCCGATCACGAGCACGATCGGATACGGGATCGACAACCGGCGTGCGAGCGCGCCGAGTCCGGCGATAGCCACGAGCAGGCCACCGATCAGCAACTCCGCTTTACCCACGTTCGGAGTTTGCCTTACGGCGCTCGTGAACTAAAGCGATCTCGGCGCGAGTAACCGGCGGAATCCGACAATCACGAAGTCGTAGGCCTGCCCTTAGGTGGCGTCGTGGAAGATGACCCCGAGCGCCGTTCGCTGCCCACGGGTCACGGTCGACACGCCGTGGCGCATCCCCACCCGGTGGTAGCCGCTCTTGCCCCGGTTCGGGCGAGTGGCGGTGGGGAAGATCATGAACACTCCCTGCGCGGGCTGGAGCACGTGCGCCCGGCTCTGGGCGCGGGGGCGCTGCTCGAGCAGGACGAACTGCCCGCCTTCGAAATCCTCGCCCGCGCGCGACAGGATCGTGAGCACCTGGAACGGGAAGAACACCTCGCCGTAAAGGTCCTGGTGGAGCGCGTTCCAATCTCCGGGGCCGTAGCGGAGGATCAACGGGGTCGGGCGCGTCTGGCCGGCATCGTGGCAGCGGCGGAGCAGCGCCTCGTGCTCGAGCGGGAACGTCGGCTCCTCACCGCTGAGAAGTCCGGCCGAGCGGTTCGCGACCGGCGCCAGGTGCCGGTAAAAGGACGCCCGCAGCGCGGCGATCGTATCCGGCAGCGGGTGGTCGAAATAGCGGTAGCGACCGTCGCCGAACCGGTACCGGGCCATGTCGATCGTGGAGCGGAAGCGGCCGTCGTCGAACAGGTCAGACAGCTCGCCGCACTCGTGCTCGGAAAGGACTGGGACCGTGACGGCATGCCCTTTGTCGTCGAGCTCGGCTTGTAGTCGCTCCCAGTCGAGCCCGTCGACCCGGGCGTGGATGTCTGTGACGACGTCGATCGTCATGGTCATCGTCGATACCTCCTTGCGCTTGCGGGGATGTCTTGGTGAAACGGTCCGCGGCCCGAGCGTGTGAGATCGGTCACTGATAGCGTCCGCGCATCGCCGGCTACCGCCCTCAGCGCGAGAAGACGCGCCTCGACAAGGCCCTGCAGTCGCTCGCGGCGACGCGCGTCGGCGGGTGGCTGTTCGTGAACGTATTCCCGGCGATCGACCGGCGATTGATTCCGCTGACCGGTGGCCGCGTCAGGATCGCGATGGGTCAGCCGATCCTGCTGCTTCACACGCGAGGGGCCCGATCAGGGCAGCCGCGGACGACACCGCTGCTGTACACACCTCACGGCAACGGCTTCGTCGTCGTCGCGTCCAAAGCCGGCGCAGCGCATCATCCGGCCTGGTACCACAATCTGCGCGCGCATCCCGATGACGTCGCGGTCGAAGTCGGCGGTCGCCGCACGGCCGTCCATTCCCGCGTGGCCGAAGGCCCCGAGCGCGCGGAGCTGTGGGAGCTCGTCAACGACAACTACACCGGCTACACGACGTATCAGGCACGCGCCGGCGACCGGGTCATCCCGGTCGTCCTGCTCGAGCCGGCGTAATCGGCCGGCGCCGGCTCACCGAGTCGGCACCGACGGACAGGCCGGGCTCACTCCACATCCATCCCGGAGACGAGCCCGCCGCGCAGCGTGTAGACGTGCATGACGCGCCCCTCGCTGACCAGGCTTCCGTCGGGGGCGCGCACGACCTGCTGAACCTCGACCGCGATCCGCCCGTCGGGCCGGCGCGCGAACGACACCGGCTCTACGCGCGGGTCGATCTCGCTCCACTGTCGCGTCCAGTAGTCCCGGACGGCTTCCTTGCCGCGCAACCGCCCGCCCTCCCACGCGTTCGGCCAGTCGACATCATCGGTCATCGCCACCAGCACCGCGTCGATCTCGCGCGCGTTGAATGCGGTGTACAGCTCGGTGAGTTCTCGTTCGTAGTTCATCTCTTGAAGGCGGCGGGCGGCCACCGAGGACGCGCAGCCACGCTTGGACGCTAGCGCGATATCACGAACCAGAAGCCGCTCGTGTTCGTACTCCACATCAAACACGAACCACACGATGGGGGCGAACACGAATGAGCAACCGCGAGACCCACAGTCCTACAGAGCCGCTACTGGAATGTCCGGCGTGCGGGCTCCCCGCCGAGATCACGGACAGATTCGTTCTGGACGGTGTGCCCGGGCCGGTCGAGCACGTCAAGATCGGCTGCGTGACCCGGCACTGGTTCACGTTGCCCGTCGACCAGCTGCCCAATCCGCGGCGTTCAGGCCCAGCGGAATCCGGTAGCGGCCGGGACCTCGGTGAGCGGGCTCGTGGGTAGGCCAGGGTCGAGCTTCGGGCTGTTGTAGCCGGACGGAGCGACGTCGTTCGGGGTATCGGGATGGAACACCGACGCGAGGTACTGGATGTGGTGGCGTCCCTCCCCGAGCTCGCCGAAGCCGCCACCGTACATCGCGATGTCGTTGCCGCCGCAGTAGTCGTAGACGCTGAATAGCGTCTGCACGGTGCCGAAGCGGGCGGGCTTGATGTTGATCGCGCGCGGCTGGATCTCGAGTCGCTCGAGGTCCGCGAGCGACCACAGCATTCCGTCCCAGGTGACGCGGTGCATGTGCGGCTCGAGCACAGGCCGCGTCTCGAGTGTGATCGCCGGATCCTCGATCCAAGCATCCGGAAACGCGCGCACGACCGCCGCGTACAGGCGGGGATCGGCGGGCTGGCCGAACGGCGGCGGATACTGCGACTTGAGGTCAGCCGTGTCGACCGCGCCGGTGGCCGCGATTTCCGCGATCAGCTTCTCGTCCCAGTCGGTCGTCGGGTCGAGCTTGAAGCGCAGTCCCGGGAACATCTCCAGCCGCTCGCGGATCGGATCGAACGTCGGCGGGTCGGGGAGATGCATCGAGTTTACGAACGTCAGGGGTCGGGACTGCCGTCCGACGGCGTCCGCAAGCGAGCGGCCGGCCTGACGCAGCGCCAGATCGAGCGCCGCGCTCTCGAACGCCCAGCGGCGAAACGACCGCAGCCTGTCGTGTTCGAGGGGCTGCGGGTGCAGGTCGAGTGTCGCCAGATGCGATGAGAACGAGTCGACCGTCCAGTCGCCGGCGAACGAAAGCGTGGGGGCGGCTTCCTGGAACGTCGGCTGATCCTCCTCGACGGGCGTTATGTCCTCGCCGACCCCTTCCTCGCCGCCGCCGGCCAGCCGGATCAGCGTGGTGCGCCGGACGCGCTCCGGTCCCATCGCGGCGCTCAGCGGCGCGAGCGAGTAGGAGTCGATCCGTAGCGGCAGGTCCGCGACCATCGCGTATGTCTGACCGACTGTGACGGTGTTCTCCATCTGGTGTTTGTTACACGCTTTTTAGCGCGCCCCGTCCCCGGGCCTCCGGGACATTCCGTATATCTCTCCGGGTTCTTCCGTCTAGCGCTCCCGACTCCGACCTCCGAGAATCGTGCTCGTGAGGACACGATCGATCACGCCCGCGCTGGCGATCGTCTATCGGTGCACGATGTGCGAGGCCGACTGGAGCTACGAGGCGGTCCGCCACGTCGCGCGGTGCCGGGCGTGCGGCAGCAGCCTCAGGAGGCGCTCAGACCTCGTCGTGCCTGGTTCCCGCGGCGGACCCGGTGATCAGACGCGCCCCGCGGCCGTGCGTGACGAAGCTGAAGCACCAGCGGGTGAAGACGAGGAAGCGGTTCTCGAACCCGACCAGGTACCAGAGGTGGACGACCACCCAGGTAAGCCAGGCCAGCAGACCGCTGAGCTTGAACGGCTTAATGTCGGCCACGGCGGCTCCGCGCCCGATCGTCGCCAGGTTGCCCTTGTCGTGGTAGCGGAACGGAGGGGTGTCGCGGGACTCGAGCCGACCGAGCACGACGCTGGCGACGTAGCGGCCCTGCTGCATGGCCGCCGGCGCGACCCCGGGATAGACGACGACCGAGCCGTCGGCGCCACGGACCCGGACCATGTCGCCGAGGGCAAACACCTCGGGGTGGCCCGGCAGGGTGAGGTCGGCTTGCACCGCGATCCGCCCGGCGCGGTCGAGCTCGGCGCCGGTCAGCTCGCCCAGCCTCGACCCGAGCTTCGACGCGGTGACCCCGGCGGCCCAGATGACCGTACGCGTCGGGATGCGCTGGGTGTTGCCGGCGCCGTCGGAGATGGTCACGGACTCGGCATCAATCCCGACGACGGTCGAGCCGAGCATCGGTGTGACCCCGAGCCGCTCGAGCGATCGCTGCGCCTTCTTCGAAAGCGAAGGTGGGAAGGTCGTGAGTACACGGTCGAGCGCCTCGATCAGCAGGATGCGGCCGTTGCGCGGCTCGACCGCATCGAAGTCCAGGCGCAGCGTGTCGCGCGCTAGCTCGCCGATCTGACCGGCCATCTCCACCCCGGTCGGTCCGGCCCCGACGATCGCGAACGTCAGCCATGCGGTACGGCGATCGGGGTCGGGCTCCATCTCGGCGGCCTCGAACGCGCTGAGAATCCGGCCGCGCACCGCCAGCGCGCTCTCGAGCGACTTGACCTCCGCCGCGTACTCCCGCCACTCGTCATGACCGAAGTACGAGTACGCCGAGCCTCCGGCCACGATCAGCGTGTCGTAGGGAACCGATGGCGGCGCGGGCACCTCGCCGACCGACCGCAGGTGGACCTGGCGCGCGTCGAGGTCGAAGTCCGCGGCCTCCGCCAGGACCACACGGACGTTGCTGTGGCGCTTGAAGATCGCCCGGATTGGATAGGCGATCTCGCCGGGGTTGAGCGCACCGGTCGCGACCTGATAGGTCAGCGGCTGGAACAGATGGAAGTTGCGCCGGTCGATCAGCGTCACGTCGACCGGACCGCGATGCAGCTTCTGCACAGCCTGGAGGCCGCCGAAGCCGCCGCCGATCACGACCACGCGATGTTTGGGTGTGGCGGTGCTCACTCCGCTGGAAGGTACCGGGGTGTCGCAGGCGTCCGCTACGTTGACCCGCCATCGCCAACCTGAAAGAAGCTGGAGAGATCATGTGATCAGGCTTTCCGCACCGCTCGCCCTCGCCGCGGCGACCGTGCTGCTCGTGTGCTGGGCGCCAGCCGACTCGCTGAATCGATCGATCTTCGGCAGGCTGTTCGACGCGGCAGCTCGTCGCCGGCTCATCGCGGCGCACAGCGCCTGGCTCGCGTACCGCAACGCGTACTGCTGCCTGAGCGAGTCCGATGTGTTTGAGGGCGGTACCGAGGCCGGTGTGGTGTTCGCCGACTGCGAGGCGGGCGTCAACTCTCAGCACGTCAAAGATCTGCAGCGGTTCCTCGCCGATTTCGGCAGCGCAAAGGGATGAGGCGAGCCGCGCGGGCCTGTTAGGGTCGCCTGGACAGGCGACGCGATGCGCCGCGAGGAGAGCAAAGGGGTGGAGAGATGGCGGGCGAGCAGAACATCGAGACGGCCAAGCGCGGCTATGCGGCATTCTCGGCGGGCGACGCCGCGGGCGCGATGGAGGCACTGGCGGATGACATCGAATGGATCACGCCTGGCAATAGCGCAATCAGCGGAACGGCCCACGGCAAGGAAGCGGTCGGGGCGCTGTGGGCCAAGTTCGCCGAGAAAGGGTTCAGAGTGACGCCGCAGTACTGGTTCTCCGACGACGAGCGCGTCGTCGTCCTCAGCCATACGACGATCGAGGGCGGTGAGGCCGACACGGCCGACGTGCTCACGTTCCGCGACGGGAAGGTCGTCAAGTTCCAGAGCGCCGGCGATACCGCCCTGATGGAGCGGGTTTACGGCTCGAAGTGACGCGCCCGGTCGCTCAGACCGGCACCCCGGCCTTGACGACCTTCATCGTGAACTGCGAGTTGACCCGCGTGACCGCCGGTAGCTCCGCCAGCTTGTTCATGTAGAACCGCTCGTACGCCGCGGTGTCCGCGACCGCGACCCGGATGATGTAGTCCGGGAGGCCGACCATGCGCCGGCACTCGAGCACCTCGTCGAACGCCCCGATCTGTTCCTCGAACGCCTCGACGGTCTGGCGGTCCTTCAGCGACAGCTCGACGAGGACGGACACCTCGAGACCGCGTCCGATCGCGCTCGGCTCGATGTCGGCGTGGTAGCCGCGGATCACCCCCGCCTCCTCGAGCGCGCGAACGCCGCGCAGGCACGGCGAAGGTGACAGGTTCACCTTGGCTGCGAGCTCGACGTTCGACAGGCGGCCGTTACGTCGGAGCTCGTCGATGATTGCGCAGTCGATCGAATCCATGGTCGAATATTGCCAGCTTGGCGCGATCAGGAGTTTTATTCGCACCCATCTGCCGCTCAGGTCGCGAGACAATGCCTCGAGTCATGTCCGGTGATCCGATCGTCAGAGGCGCGCTGTCGATTGGGGTCGCGACCGGCGTGTACGCCGTGTCGTTCGGCGTGCTGTCGGTCGCGGCCGGCTTCAGCGTCGTGCAGACGTGCGTGATGTCGCTGGTGTGCTTCACGGGCGCATCGCAGCTGACGTTCGCCTCGGTGATCGCCGCCGGCGGCGGCGTCGCCGGCGCACTTCCGCCGGCGCTCTTGCTCGCCGGGCGCAACACGCTCTACGCGTTCAGCCTCCGCGGAGTCTTGTCCGGCACCGTGCCGAAGCGCGCGCTGCGGGCGCAGGTGGTGGTCGACGAGACCACGGCGATGGCCCACGCGCAGCCGACGATCCACGCCAAGCGCCGCGCGTTCGACCTGACGGCGCTCTGCCTGTTCAGCGCCTGGAACGCCGGGACGCTGATCGGCGCGGTGGCCGGCCACGGTCTCGGCAACCCCCGCGACTACGGCCTCGACGCGATGTTCCCGGCGGTCTTTCTGGCGCTGCTGGCACCGCAGCTCCGCGGTCCTGACGCGGTTCGTGCCGCGGTCGCCGGCGGGCTGGTCGCGTTGGCGCTCGTGACGGTCACTCCCGCCGGCGTGCCGATCATCGCCTCCGCGTTGGGGGCGGTCCCGGTGTTGCTCGCCGCCGAACGACGACGGAAGGCGGTCCGCCGGTGAGCTGGTGGCCGGTGATCGCGCTGTGCGCGTCCGCGTACGCGCTCAAGGCGCTCGGGCTCGTGCTCGGCGAGCGGCTCGACCGCGAGGTGTCCGAGCGCTGGTCGCTCCAGACCGTCGTCGTGCGGTGCTGGCTGCGCTGATCGTCGTCCAGGCGTTCAGCACGGGAAGGCATTACGCGCTCGACGCGCGCACACCCGCGCTGCTCGTGGCAGCGGTGCTGGTGTGGCGGAAGGCGCCGTTCGTGGTCGTTGCCGGCGCGGCGGCGGGTACCGCGGCCTTGCTCCGACTCGTCGCTTAGGGCGGGCGGGACCCCGATCCGGACGACACCGCGATTCCGGTTAACTGCACAGTCGGCGGACCGCGCGCGACGAGTGTGGGGTTAACCGCGGCGGGGCCGGGTGAATCTGAATTCACCGTCCTGGGGGAGGGCGAGTGTCGAGAAAACCGGAATCGTGTGTGAGGCGCGCAGTCGTTAGGGTGCCGTCCGTGATCGCGAAGAAGTTCGGCATCTTCGACCACATCGAGGACATCCCGGGGACGCCCACGAGCCGGCTGTTCCAGGACCGGCTGACGCTGATCAAGATGGCCGACGAAGCTGGGTTCCACGGCTACCACCTGGCCGAGCACCACGGCAGCGAGCTGTGCATGGCACCGGGCCAGGAGCTGTTCATCGCCGCCGCCTCGCAGATCACCGAGCAGATCCGCCTCGGGCCGATGGTGAAGCTGCTGCCGATGCACCACCCGATCCGGATCATCGAGGACATGTGTGTGCTCGACAACCTCACCGGGGGCCGCCTCGAGTTCGGCGTCGGCCGCGGCGCCGTCCCGATCGAGCACTACTGGTTCAGCCAGGACTGGTGGGAGTCCCGGGACCGGTTCACCGACGTGCTCGGGATCATCGAGCAGGCGCTCGCGACCGGGGAGATCTCGAGCGAGAACAGCCGGTTCTACGACTTCCCGGCGATGCCGATGTCGACCAAGCCGCTCCAGGACAGGATCCCGTTCTGGTATCCGGGCAGTCCGGTGACCGCCGGCCGCCACGGGATGAGCCTGATGTGGCCCGGGAAGATCAACGAGGCGGCCTACGAGCTGTACCTCAAGACGTGGGACGACCACAAGGACGATGTCCTGCGCTTCGATGGCCCGGACTCCGAGCCCCGCGTCGGCTACAGCATGCTGCTAGCGATAGCGCCCACCGAGGACCAGGCACGCGACGTCGCCCGGCGCGGAATGGAGGGTCTCGTCCGCCGCACCCGCAACGCCCACCGCTTCGACTACCTGAAGCTCAATAAGCAGGAGTGCTACGACGCCCAGGGCGCGCTTCGCGCGATCCACGCCAACATGGAGCCGGCGATCGAGATCGGGTCGGGCACTCCCGCGCAGATCGTCGAGCGCGTCGGCGCGCTGCTCGACGATGGGATGGCCGACTACGTGTGCTTCATGTTCCCGACGGGCGACATGACGTTCGAGGAGTCGCGGCGGACGCTCGAGCTGCTGATCACCGACGTGATCCCACAGCTCGAGCCCTCGCCGACAGGCGCTGTCTAGCCGCTGAATATCGTCTCGGGCAGGAACGCGCTGACGATGTACTCGCCCGCATCGACGATCTCGGAGATCTTGAGGTCGACGACGAGGCTGCAGAGCAGATAAGCATCCTCGCGGCCGAGGTGGTATGCGGTCTCGATGTGGTCGACCATCGCGCGCACGGCCGCCTGAGCACCCGCGTACAGGTCGCCGCCGACGCCGGTGGTGGCGTAGAAGGGCCCCGCGTCGACCCGCGGGGTGAGCGGCCCAGGCGTGCGGTATTGCGGTCCCGGGATCGAACGGGCCCGGTCGACGGTGAAGCGGAGCGCGGCGAACATCGGCGCCTCGAGGCCGGTGACGCACACCTCGCCGTCGCCCTGGGCGCCATGGGCGTCACCGCACGAGAACAGCGCCTGCTCAACCTGCACCGGCAGATACAGCGTCGACCCGCGCGTGATCTGGCGGATGTCCATGTTTCCGCCGAAGATGCCCGGCGGCATCACCGGCTGGGCCCGCGCGCCCGCGGGGCACACGCCCATCGTCCCGAAGAACGGCTCGAGCGGAATCGCGATGTCCTCGCGCAGATGGGCCACGTCGCCGTGCGACAGGTCGAAGATCCGCAGGTAGGCGTCGGGGAAGTCGTCGGCCAGCAGGCCGAGCCCCGGAAGCACCGCCGTCCAGCCCCAGCCCTGGGTATGGATGTCGAGGACCTCGATCGCGAGCGTGTCACCGGGTTGGGCGCCGTGAATCGCGATCGGCCCACAGAGCGGGTAAACGCGATCCCAGTCCAGGCCGGCGATCACGCCGGTGTCCGAATCGGGGCCGATCTGGTTGTCGCTGACGTCGCGCGTCCAGACCACGACCGTGTCGCCCGAGTCGATGGTGAGCACCGGCTCGTTGGCCGTGTCCCACGTGAAGTGGACCTGTTCGTCGGGCAGGTGATGCGTGCGCGGCATCGGTGCGACCTCCTAGTGGTGACCGGCAACGTTCGCCGGGAGCTTCGCTTGCTCGGCTACGGCCTTACGGTCCAACGCTATGCCATCGGTCCGAGCTCGTGCAAACCAGCCACGAGCTCGGACCTGGCGTGTCCTCGCCGGCATCCTGCCGGCGCGTCCTGCCGGCCCGCAGGTCAGCGGCGCGGCAGCTTCGGAGGGTTCACCCTGGTGACGTAGAGCACCTGTACCGCAGGCCGGCGACGAGCCCGCCGCCCACGAAGCGCAAAGAAGCCCGCGACGCCGAGGAGCGCCACCAGGGATGACACTGCGTTGAGGACGAGGATCGTGGTCATGGCGAGGTTCCTTTCCGAGACCACCGCAGGATGCCGCCGGCACCGAAGAGCGAGTTCGGGGAATCCGCACAACTCCATAAGAATCTGGGAGCGCCGGGCTCGATCGCCGGGGTGGCCGGACCGGGACGCCGGGCGACGGATCAGGCGGGCGGTGCGGTGCTGGCGCGGAGGATCAACTCCGCCGGGATCGTGTCGCGGACCGGTCCGCTCCGGCCGACTTCGATCTCGGCCAAGAGCAGCTCGAGGCTGCGCCGGCCCAGTTCGGTGAAGTTCTGGCTCACGGTCGTGAGCGGCGGGCTGAAGAACTCCGCCTGCGGCGTGGCGTCAAAGCCCACGACGCTGACGTCTCGCGGCACGCGCCGGCCGGTGTCGAAAAGCGCGCGCAGCACGCCGAGGGCCATCTGGTCGTTGGCCGCGAAGATCGCGGTGACGTCGCCCCTGGCGGCAAGGCGGCGCCCGAGCTCGTACCCCGACTCGGCCTTCCAGTCGCCCACCAGCGGCAGCGGGAGCACCGCCGCGGCGTCGGCCAGCGTGTCGCGCCATCCCGCGAGACGCGGCCCGGGATCCGTCCGGTCGGTCGGACCGGCGATGTGGAACACCGTGCGGTGACCGAGACCAAGCAGATGACGTGTGACCGCGGCGGCACCGCCATAGTGATCGACAGCCACCGTCGGCAGAGCGTCCTGCGGATCCGGTCCGACCGCGACGAGCGGGGTGTCACCCGCTAGCGCGGCCAGCGCGTCGACGGTGGATGGTTGCGGAGCGACCGCGAGGATCCCGTCGGCTCCCAGGGTCCGCAGCCGCAGCACGGCGGTTCGCACAGAGCGACGACTCGGGAGCGGCACGTTGACGATGCTTACGAAGTCGCCCGAGTCGCCCGTCGCGTGCTGGATGCCGCGCAGCGCGGACGCGGTGCCGTACGCCGCCGGGTCGAAGTTGAGCACGCCGATGATCCTCGATCGGCCGCTTCGAACCGGTCGCGGTGGCCGCCGCCTCGGGCGGTCGAGCGTAGGCGTTGTGGGTGCCAAAGAAATGACCGGCGGGCGCGGTGGCATGGCTCGGCCCTCGAACCCGCTCTCCTCTCCGTTCCGGACCGCCACGGCATTAGACTCACCAGCGATCGAGAAATGTTTTGAATCGATGCAAAACATATACCCAGCGTCATATCCGGTGTCAAGAAAGTCGGTCATCCCGCAACGCGCGGGACACAACGACATTCGGCGCAACAACCTGGAGGTCGTGCTCCGACACCTGGCGACGGTCGGTCCCGACTCGCGTGCCGGAATCGCGGCGCGTGCCGGGCTGACAAGGGCGACGGTTTCGCGCCTCGTGGCCGAGCTGCTCGCGCTCGGGGCGGTTCAGGAGACCGGCCGCGACGGCGGCGGCCGCGCCGGTCGTCCCAGCACGCGCCTTGAGCTTGGCAGCGGCGTCGTGGCGATCGGGACCGAGGTGAACGTCGACTACCTGTCTGCGCTCGTGATCGATCTCGCCGGGAGGGAGGTACTGCGCGAGCGGCTCGCGTTCGACGCCAGTGTCGGTCCCGAAGCGTGCATCGCCGCACTGGCCGAGCTCTGCCGGTCCACACGCCGGCGTCTGGCCGCGCGCCGGGGCCGGCCGGCGCCCGTCGTGTCCGGGCTCACGGTCGCCATCCCCGGGCTCGTCGACGTGGCCGCCGGCGTCGTCGCCGAGGCGCCGAACCTTCGCTGGCGCGATGTCGCTGTCGCCCAGCCGCTCCGCCGGGCCCTCCGCCTCGGCGCCACCCCGATCCACGTCGGCAACGACGCGAACCTCGCGGCGATCGCCGAGTATCGCTCGGGCACCTTCGCCGGGACGCCGAACCTGGTCTTCATCACGGGCGAGGTCGGGATCGGCGGAGGCATCATCGTGGGCGGCCAGCCGCTGCTCGGCACCCGGGGGTACGGCGGCGAGGTCGGGCACATGAACGTCATGCGCGACGGCCCGCTGTGCGGGTGCGGCCGGCGGGGGTGCTGGGAGGCATGCATCGGCCTGAACGCGCTTCTCCAGTCCGCGAGACAGCGTCCCCGCGGCGACACCCCGCCCGAGCGAAAGATCGAGCCGCTCGTCAAACGGGCCCGAGCCGGCGACGCGCGGACGCTCGAGGTACTGGCCGAGCTCGGGCGGTGGATCGGGGTCGGCGCCGCGAACCTGGCCAACGTGTTCGACCCCCAGGTGATCATCCTCGGTGGCTACTTCGCGGACCTCGGTGCCTGGATCCTGCCTGCCGCGCAGAACGCACTAGAGACCGGGACGCTCGCCGGCGCCGGCGAGACCCCGCAGCTCGCGACGTCCACGCTCGGATTCACCGCCGCCGCCCAAGGAGGCGCGATCCACGCGATCGAGCGCGTCATGTCCGATCCGACGACACTCCGCGCGCTGGCCTGACCCGGTTTCTCTACTCGAGTGACGCCGCGTACAGCCGCGCTTGTTCGTACAGCCGCGCGAAGTCGGCCGGCTTGTAGTGGGCGTTCAGGCCGCTCGGGTTCGGCAGCACCCACACCGGCCGGCCACCGACCAGCTCGTGCTGCAGGCCCATGCTCGCGCGCGGCCGTCCGAACGCCGAGCGATACGCCACGAGGCCGACGACCGCCACCAGCCGCGGCGCCCAGGCTCGCACGGTGTCCTCGAGCTCAGCGGCGCCAGCGCGCAACTCGGCGCCCGTCAGCTCGTCCGCCGACCGGGTCGGGCGCGAGACGAAGTTCACCACCCCGACCCCGAACGACGGGAGCAGTCCGTCCTCTTCCGGCGACAGTCGCCGCGGGGTGAATCCGGCCGCGTACAGCGTCGGCCAGAACCGGTTCCCCGGCCGGGCGAAGTGATGCCCGACCTCGGCCGAGCGCAGCGACGGGTTGATGCCGACGAACAGAACGCTCAGGCCCGGACCGCCGATTGGACCGAGCTGTGAGACCACCGCCGCAGGGTAGAGTCTTCGCGTGACTCTCACACTGGCGTGGGTGGGCGACGGTGCGGCGCGAATGGAGGTCGCGCACGTTGACCGAGACGGCCCAGGCATCACCGCGACCGGTACGCAACTCGGCGCCGTGTACGAGCTCCGCTACCGCCTCCGCGCGTCGTCGCTGTCTCTGGAAGTGGTCGGCGAACGATCCCTCGAACTGGACCTGGACGGTGCCGACTTCTTCGACCTGGGTTGGTCACCGCTGTTCAACTCCCTCCCGGTGATCCGCGACAGGCTGCTGGACCCGGGTCCCCCGCGGGATTACGTGATGCGCTGGATCGAGGTGCCGTCGCTCGCTGTCACGCTGTTCGAGCAGCGGTATGAACCACTCGGGGATGGCCTGGTGCGATTCAGCTCGGGATCGTTCACCGCCGATATCGAGTTCGACGAAGCCGGCTTCGTCATCAGCTACCCGGGGATCGGGACGCGGGTGAGCGGTAACTGACCGGGCCTAGAGCGGGGGGACCTGGTTGTTCACCTGCGGACCGTGGTACAGGTGATCGTGGTCCTTGCAAGCAGCCGGGAAGAAGTACTGCACGCTGTCACTGCGGACGCCGTTGTAACTCGCGAACAACGTCACGTTGCCGATCGTGCCGACCCTGCACCCCGGGTCGGTGCTGCTCTTCACACGGACGGTGATCTTCATGATGTTCCCGGGGTAACCCCACATCTGCGCGTAATGCGAGTGGTAAACGAGGTGATGCTGGACGGTCATGATGATCAGGCGGTCGGGCTGGTTGCGGACCCGGAAGACCTGGCACATGATCCCGGAGACGGTGTTGGCGTCCAGGTCGATGTCGCCGTGACCGCGCGAGTAGCTTCCCGTCGCTCCAGTGATCGGCGAGCCGGTGTTGAAGCCCCAAGGCGGGATCCCGTAGACGATCGGAACCTGCGAGCAGTACTGAGTCGAGTACGCGCCGGCCGACCCGGCCATGGCGATCAGCGCCAGCAGTGGCGTGAGCAGAAAGAGCGCGATTCCCGCGCGCCGGATGACGTGGTTCATCGGCATTGCCGGTGGCGACCATACCCGATGCGCTCGCGATCCGAACCTCGCGGGTGCGCCAGAACGCTCCAGACGGCGGCATCATCCACACAACTTCCGCAGACCTCCCTATTCCTCATATCACGGAATGTGATTAGGCTCGCGAGCGACAGCCGGCCGGTCCGGCGGCACGCAGACCATGCCCTCGCTGAACCCTAAGGATCCGACGCCGAACGCGGCGTTGAACCGGTCGAGGTTGACGACCGTGAGCAGCGCGGTGATCTCGACCATCTGCTCGTCGCTGAAGTGCTCCTTCATCCGCGCGAACAGCTCGTCGCTGACCTCCACCGGCGTCCGCATCACGCCGACCGCGTAGTCGAGCGCCGTCTTCTCGCGCTCTGTGAACAACTCGCTCTGCCGGTAACGCGGTAGTGCCAGCAGCTCATCGTCCGAGAATCCAGAGTTGCGGCAGATCTGCGAGCCAAGGTCGACGCAGAACTCGCACCCGATCATCTGGGCGCCCTTCAGCTCGACCATGTTCTTGGTCCGCTCATCCACACCGTGCGCCTTGCGCACCGCCTGCTGGAACTTGCCCATGCCGCTCATCATCTTTGGCTGGATCGCCCAGATCTCGACGGGCTCGATCCCGCTCCCGTGGGCCGGGTCGCGGCCGGTCATCTTCTTCATGCCCCGGCGCATGAATCGGTAGACGAGCTTGACGATCGGTCCGGCCTGATCCTGCGGTACGCCCTGAATCCGTGCCATCGGGCACCTCCTGTCATGTGGCGGGTCTGAGTGACAGGACCCGCGAGATCAGGGAGACGTGACGCGGCGGCGTCCACTGGCCGCGGAGGGGTGACGCGGAGGAGACCCCGGTCTGCCATCGGTGTCTCCTCACGACGTCACCGTTCCCGCGGTGGGCGGCCTTGTTGCGGGAAGCCTTTACTTCATTGCGGTGACGGCCGAGACGAACGCGACCGCATGCGGCGTCCCCCAGCCGGTCGTGGTGTCGTGTATCGAATCTTCATGTGCGCCTCCTCCTTCGGGCAGAGTGGGCCGTTGCCCAAGCAGCCGCATGACGACTCCGGCAAGCGGCGTCTGAATGTCTCCTGATGCCTGCTACGCCCGCCTACGGGGAACGTCAGGACCTACTTCTCGAAAAAATTCCCAGCGCCTCAACCGACGAGATCGGTGGATAGGACCGCCCTGAACGCGGGTACGGTTCGACTGTGGGCCTGCTCGTCTACCTGATCATTCTGTTCTTCGTTGGTCTATTCGTCGGTGCGCTGGCGCGGCTGCTCGTGCCCGGCCCGGACCCCATGGGCATCGGCATGACCGCGGTCGTCGGCCTTTGCGGGACGTTCAGCGCCGGCCTGTTCTCGTGGTACGTGCTGCATCGCCATGGCGCCGGGATTCTCCTGTCCGTCCTGTTCTCGATGCTCGTCGTGTGGATCTACAGGCAGTCCCGCGGCGGGTCGTACCGCAGCCGGGGCACTCGCAGGCGTGGTCCGCTCTAGTTCGCCGCCGCTCGGCTGACCTCGTAGGTGACGAAGACGAGTCCGTCGCCGATTGTCCGGCTGTTCACGAGTCGCAGCGGTTTCTTGTCGCTGGTCTCATCGAACAGTCGCTCGCCGGCTCCGAGTACGACCGGGAAGATGACCAGCCGCAGTTCGTCGACGAGATCGTGCGCGAGCAGCGTGCGTCCGAGCCGATAGCTCGCGTAGACGACGATCTCTCCGCCAAGCTCCCGCTTGAGCTTTGAGACCTCGTCGATCACGTCGCCCTTCAGGACCGTGCAGTTGGTCCAGCTCCCACCACCGACGGTCGACGACACCACGTATTTGGGCAGGCTGTTGAGCCTGTCGGCCCACTCGCCTGGCCGCGAGGACCATCGCGACGCGAACCACTCGTCGCTCCGGCGTCCCAGGAGCAGGGCGTCTGTGCGAAGCGCCTCTTCGAACTCGACCTTTGCCCACTGCTCGATGTCGCCGCCCCCAAACTCCCCAAACCAGCCGCCCAGCCTGAAGCCCTCGCCGCCGTCCGGGTCCTGAACGACTCCGTCGAGCGAGCAGTTCGTACTGATCACGATCTTCGCCATCTCGGTTCTCCTTTCGTTCGCCTTGCCTTCCATGAGGCGTCGGCCATCGCGAGAACTGAGCGGCGAATTTCGGAGCGCCTCGTCGTCCTTAGTCGTGATGTGGGTGAAATGCACAGCCCGTGCGAGGATGCGGGCGTGACCGAGCAAGCCCTCGCGCGAGCGCGTGCGGGTGACGAGCAGGCGTTCCGCGAGCTCACCGATCCGTATCGGCGCGAGCTCCAGCTGCACGTCTACCGCATCGTCGGGTCGACCCAGGACGCCGAAGATCTGCTCCAGGAGACGCTCCTGGCCGCGTGGCGCAGCCTCGCGCAATTCGAGGGACGCGCGTCGGTCCGCTCCTGGCTGTACCGGATCGCCACCAACCGCTCGCTGGATGCCCTCCGGGCAAGCCGGCGGCGCCTCGAGGGCGTGCCGCGGTTGACCAACGTGCCCGAGCCGACGCGCCGAGCGGAGTCGATCTGGCTCGAGCCCTATCCCGACGCCCTGCTCGATGGGATCGCGGACGAAGCACCCGGACCCGAGGTGCAATACGAGACCAGGGAGACGATCGCGCTCGCCTTCATCGTCGGGCTTCAACATCTCCCGCCGCAGCAGCGTGCCGTACTCATGCTGCGCGATGTGCTCGGGTTCCGCGCCGGCGAGGTCGCTGAGATCCTCGACACGACCGAAGCGTCAGTCAACAGCCTCCTACGCCGCGCGCGTGCCGCGTTCGATTCGCGCCTGCCCGCCGCCGGACGCGAGCGCGCTCCCCTCCCAGACTCCAAGCTCGAGCGGGACGTCGTCGGCAGCTTCGCCGAAGCCGTCGAGGCGGGCGACGTCGATGGAATGGTCGCGCTGCTCACCGACGACGCTTGGCTGAGCATGCCTCCCGAGCCGTGGGAGTACCAGGGACCGACCGCGATCGGCCAGTTCCTTCGCGACCGCGAGGTCGCACGCGGCAGGCTGCGGCTGGTGCCGACGCGTGCCAACACCCAACCGGCGTTCGCCTGCTATCTGCCGAGCCCTGATGCCGGCCGTGCCCGGCCCTACGCGATGTTCGTTCTGACATTGGAAGGCGACCGGATATCCACGATCACCTGGTTCGGCGACAGCAGCGTGTTCCCGTCCTTCGGACTGCCGCTCTAAGCCGGACACCCGGCGTTGACCCAGTCGCGAAACAGTGCCACCTGCGCCTCGGGCCACGCGCCGTCGCAGGGCATCGACCCGTCCGCGACCTTGTCGAGGATCTTGCCCGAGTTCGCCTTCACGTCGCCATAGGACGAGAGATCGAACGCCGCCGACATCGATTGGATGTCCTTCTGCCGAAACAGTGGCCGTATGTCGTGCTCGAACCCGACCGCATCCTGCTCCATCTCACTCTCCATTCTCTCCGCAGCTAGGCCTGGACGAACGCCAGCAGGTCGGGGTTGATCGTGTCCGCCTGCGTGGTCGGCATGCCGTGCGGGAAACCCTTGTATGTCTTGAGCGTCCCATTCTGAACGAGCGCCGCCGAGAGCGGCCCGGAATCGGCGTACGGGACGACCTGGTCATCGTCGCCGTGCATCACCAGGACTGGCACCGTGATCTTCTTCAAATCCTCGGTGAAGTCGGTCTGAGAGAACGCGACGATGCCGTCGTAGTGGGCCTTGGCTCCGCCCATCATGCCCTGGCGCCACCAGTTCTCGACGATCGCTTCCACCGGCTTCACGCCGGGCCGGTTGAAGCCGTAGAAGGGGCCGGACGCAAAGTCGCGGTAGAACCCGGACCGGTTCGTCGCGACCTGGGCCTGGAGGCCGTCGAACACGCTCTTCGGCAGGCCCCCGGGGTTGGCATCGGTCTGCAGCATCAACGGCGGCACCGAGCTGATGAGTACCGCTTTCGCGACGCGGTCTTCGCCATGGCGCGCGATGTAGCGCACGACTTCCCCGCCGCCCGTCGAGTGCCCGACGTGGACCGCGTCATGTAGATCGAGATGGGCGGTCACCGCAGCGAGATCGTCCGCGTAGTGGTCCATGTCATGGCCGCCGCTGGTCTGAGTGGAGCGCCCGTGGCCGCGGCGGTCATGCGCGATCACGCGATAGCCGTTCAGCAGGAAATACATCAGCTGCGTGTCCCAATCGTCGCCTGAAAGTGGCCAGCCATGGCTGAAGACGATCGGCTGACCTGCACCCCAGTCCTTGAAGAAGATCTCCGTGCCGTCGGTCGTGGTGATCGTGCCCATGCGCTGCCGCCTCCAATGGTCAGAGATTGACGCACCCACCCTAGACGACTGACATGGGTGCCCCCGTCACGATCGCGTAAATCAGCCGCGGTTCGCGCCCGTGTACATACACCCTGGCCTTAGCCCGTGGCAAACGCGTGTGACGACAACCGGACTGCTAGTAGACGCGGCCGTAAGTTCTGATCGTTAGGCGGCGAGGGCGAGTTGGGGCTCGTGGCGGTCGATCCGGGCGATCAGGTTGTTGAGGTCTTGGCGGGTGAAGGTCCACTCGAACGGGCGGGCGACTTGGCGGTAGTGGTTGCCGAACCCGAGCAGCCGTTCAGCGAGCGCGTCGAGCGTGGCGAGGTCGTTGGGTGTTAGCGCTTTGCGTTGCACGATCGAGAAGTACAGCTCGATCTGGTTCAGCCACGAGGCGTGCACCGGCAGGTGGATCAGCCTGGCGGTGGGCCATCGGTTCTGCATCCGTTTGATCGATGTCTTCCCGGCGTGCGAGGAACCGTTATCGACGATCCAGTAGACGGTTCGTGCCGACTTGTAGGGCTCTGCGGTCATGACCTGCTCGACGAGGCGGCCGAACGGTTCGATCCCGGTCTTCGGCTCGACGCGGTCGAACAGGTTCGCGTGGTGAACGTCCCACGCCGCGAGGTAGGCGAGGGTGCCGCCGCGCTCGTACTCGAACTCGTAGCGGGCCCGGCGGCCCGGGGCCGGTGCCTCGGTCTGGTGGCGGCGTCCGAGCGCTTGCAGCTGGCTTTTCTCGTCCGCCGAGATCACGTACTCGTCAGGGCGCAAGCGCTTGCCGTCGAACACGCGCGCGTAGAGATCCAGTGCCCGGCCGGCCTTGGCGACGAACTCCGGATCGCGCTTGTAGATCCAGCACTGCTGCTGCCAGGGCTTGATCGCGTCCTCGTGCAACCACCGCCAGATCGTCGACGCGGACGCATCGCAGAACGCCAGCTCGACCACGAGCCGGTAGAGCTCAGTGCGTGAGAAGCGACCCAGCGGCAGGCCGTACCGAGCCGGCAGCTCGCACGCGACCGCCTTGACCGCGGCGACCTGCTCCGGGGGGAAAACGACGCGGGCGACCCGCGCGCGGTTGATCCTTGAGCCCATCAAGCCGTTGCTCAGCGAACCGTCTTCGCCACCTGCCGACCAACCCTGGCGAGGTATCGAGTTTCGCGGCGATCTCCGTGTCCGCCAGCCCCTCGGCCGCGTACAGCACGATCCTCGCGCGCTGCACATCCTGAAAGGGCAGCTTCTCCGCCCGCGCGCGACGCTCGAGCACCACGCGCTCCTCTTCGCTGAGCTCAATCCGGTGACGGGCCAGGCGCGCCATCGACACATAACTTCGCCCCCCGCCACCCGACTCCTTCAACCCGGTTCCGACCGATACTTCCGGACGGGTCTACTAGCCGCGAGGCTCGGTCGGTCCGAAGGGCCCCTCATCCGCGGGCACGACGTCCATGGCCAGCACGGCCGCGCGCGTGAAACGGAACGACTGGGACGCCTCCAAGCCGGGCGCGATGACGACCTCGACCTCGACGAACGGCTGCCGACGCGGACAAGGGTGCAAACTAGGGTCCCTACGGGTGCGACGCGCAGGCGTACCCATCACGCTAGGGCGGTGGCTAATCGAGGGCCCTGCGGGCCATTCCCGAGGAGGTCGTTATGAGCTCAGCTACCACCAGCCTGCTCCCAGACGTTGGCGTCGAGCTTAGGGAGGGCTATGCCGCGGTTGGCGATCAGAGCTTGCACTACGTCGAGGCCGGCGACGGGCCGCTCATAGTTCTGCTTCACGGCTTCCCGGAGTTCTGGTACGGATGGCGGCTGCAGATCGAGCCGCTCGTGGCGGCTGGTTTTCGGGTTGTCGCCCCCGACACTCGTGGCTACAACCTCTCATCGAAGCCGGAGGGCTTCAAGGCCTACGGCGTCGACCTGCTCGCCGACGACATCCGCGGTCTCATCGAAGAACGCGGCGCCAAGTCCGCTCTGCTGGTTGGTCACGACTGGGGCGGAAGCATCGCCTGGACCGTCGCGATGAATCACCCCGAGGTGATCAACCGACTCGCCATCCTCAACGCCGCCCATCCCCGGCGGCTCCAGGAGGGGCTCCACCACCCGAGCCAGCTCCGAAAGTCCTGGTACTTCTTCTTCTTCGCGACTCCTGGATTGCCCGAGGACGTGGTCCACGCCCGAGACTGGCACTTCTTCCGACACTTCCTGCACGACGCGAACCCGCCTTTCACGTCGCAGGAGATGGAACGTTACATCGAGGCGTGGTCGCAGCCAGGAGCAGCCGCGGGAATGATCAACTACTACCGCGCCTCGGTCAGACAATCCCAAAAGGAAGCCGTGGCAAAGCTTCGCCCGATCTCGGCACCGACGTTGGTCATCTGGGGCGAGCGCGACGCCTACCTCGACGCCGACCTAGCCGAGCCCGACCACGACGATGTCCCCAACCTCGATCGGGTCGAGCGTGTGCCCGACGCGTCGCACTGGGTCCATCACGACGCGGCTGAGCGGGTGAACCAACTCCTCACCGAGTTCTTCGCCCCCGCCGGTACAACCAAATAGGGCCAATCGTCGACGACCGGACGCAGTCGGAAGGGAGATAGCAGCGCCGACCGACCGTCGCTCATCCGGGCTCTCGTCCGGCTGATAGATCCGACGCGACCTGGGCGATGAGCCTGCCGGACTTTTGCCATCCCCGCACGCGCCATTCGAGGTGACGTCCCGAGCTGAGCGAATCGATCGAGTCTGCCTCGACCAGCCAAGGCTGCCGAAGGACGGTGCGCGCGATCACCCCAGTGGCAAGCAACACCCCAAGGATGATCAGCTCGATCCCGAAGAACAGGACTGGGATGAGAATCACGAGGCAAGCCACGACCAGGGCTGCTACCAGCAGCCCCTGTCCGAGGTCGCCGTTCCCGAAGTCCGGCAAGCTCGCCCCCAGGTGGTTCAGCGACTCGGCGGCGATCTCGCCCCGGCGAGGCCGGGGCAGCCTGGGGCTGCGCGTGAGCCATCTCCGACGCACTCGCCACTCGACACCATCGGGAGCCACGACCCGCCTCGGTCCCAGCTGTAGCGACATTCGCTCGGAGATACCCGGATCCGAGCCGCGAGTTTCGTTCCTCCGTTGGGTTCCGCCTACGATCCGTCCATGATCCGGGGTCATCGGCCGGGTGATGTTGATGCGATCGCCGAGATGGCGGGGACAACGAGGAGAAGACGCCTGCCGCGCTCTACACCTCGCGGACTGGCGCTCTTCCGAGGCTGCGGGCGGAGACCGGTAGGGTGGGGTCGTGGCGATAGGTGAGAAGCCGGATGTCGTGGTGCCGTCCGATCAGGCGCCGTCGTATCAGCTCGAGATCGAGGACATCGTCGTCGGAGATGGTGATGAGGCTGTCTCGGGGCGCGTCGTCGAGGTGCACTACGTCGGCGTCTCATGGAAGACCGGACAGCAGTTCGACGCATCTTGGGACCGCGGCAGCACCTTCAAGTTCGGTCTCGGTAAGGGCCAGGTCATCGCCGGCTGGGATCAAGGTGTGGCCGGAATGAGGGTCGGCGGTCGGCGGCGGATCACGATTCCGCCGATGCTCGCCTACGGCAAGCGTGGCGCCGGCGGGGTGATCGGCCCGGACGAGACGCTCGTCTTCGTCGTGGACCTGGTAGGCGTTCGCTGACGCCGCCCTCCCGGACAAAGATCCGCCTGACGGGTGTGGCAGTCGACCACTCGGCCGCAGTGTTCCGCGGAACACTCGCAAAGTCGGATCACAGGACCAGCGGCTCCTCGCGATGTAGCTCGGCCCAAGCAAGCGCGGGCCGAGTTGTCGGATGCCGAGACCGCTCTCGATGACCCCAACCTGATCGGTCCGGATCTTCACCTGCCCGCCGGCGCGACGAGCGTGAAAGTGCGGATGGCCGTGATCGTCTTAGTACATCGCGATCACGATCCCATAGAAGCGGCAGATGGTCGGCACGAGCTCGGATCGTGCCGCGCCGGCCGGTCGAGACTTGCGGGTTTACTCGTCTCGCCGGCGCGGGCGACCGACTTCCCACCAGTCCGTCTCCGGCTCGCCTTCCTCGCGCTCCCACTCGACCGTCAACGCCGCGCGCTCCCAGGCACCTCCACCAGTTCCGCAGAACGACCAGAGCTTCTGGGCAGAGCGCTTGTAGTGATGAATCAGTTCGTCCAGGTCGAACGGGTCGATCTCGCCAGCGTCCATCTTCGCGAAACCATCGCGGACGCGGTCGAGGAGAAGGCGCAACTGCTGCTCGTGATACTCGCCGATCATCTGACGCGCCGCGCGACGACGCGCCTTCTCGTTCTCGATATCTCGGATCCGGACACGTTCGGTCATTCGCGCAACCTACCGCGAGGGCCGGTCCACGCGTACATATCGGGGACATATTTCACAATGGCCACCGTCCCCCCGGAACGAGAAAACCCCGCCGGCGCGGGGTTTTGAAAGTGGGCCGTGGAGGACTCGAACCTCCAACCTTGGGATTAAGAGTCCCCTGCTCTACCAGTTGAGCTAACGGCCCTTGGCGGCGATGTTACCCACCGGCCCCGGCCGGAGGGGTCAGCATTGCTGGGCTACCGAGGGCTGGGTCTTGGCCGACTGAAGCTGGTTTTTGAGCAGGGCCTGCTGGGCCTTGGGGACCAGGCTGAGGGCCTTCGCGGACGCGAGGTCGCCCTTGCGGGTCTGGCCGGCGGCGTAGGCGGAGACGGCAAGGCACTCGAAGCCCTTCACCGCGCTCGGGTCGGCCAGGGTCTCGATGTCCCAGGCGCTGGCCTCGCCGGAATAGTTTTGCTGTCCGGCGTAGGCGCGGGCGGCAAGGACCGCCAGGTTGGGATCCGGGTTCTTCGTGAGGGTCAGGTAGCGCTGCCAGTCCTGCGTGGCCTGCTTGAGCTCGTTGAGGCCGGACTGGGTGAACTGACCGGTCGAGGAGTTGTAGTTGGCGCCCTGGCCGGCCGAGGTCCAGCGCGCCTGGACGAGGTTGGCCCAGGCCTGGGGGCTGTTCGGATTCAGCTGCGTCGCCTTGATCGCCTGCTGCTCCTGCTGGCTGACGACGGCCTTCTGGCCCGAGCTCGAGCCGCCGCCGTTGAAGGCGTTGAGGAGGCCGCCGAGGCCGTTGCCGGCACCGACACCGAACAGGACAAGGCCGCCGCCGATGAGAATGGCGAGCCCCAGGTACACCACCTGCACGGTCCTGCGCCGGCCGCGGCTACGAAGGTCGAAGAGCACGGTCTAGGTGGGATCGAGGCCGTCGCCGAAGGAGGCATTCGCCTCTCGGGCGGCGCGAGCCGCGGCGCGGCGATCGGCGATCTTGAGCAACACGATGCTGGCGAGGAAGAGGATGACGAGGGGAGCGGTCTCCAACCCGGTGGTGACAGGGTCCGCCCCTGGCATCGCCGCCGCGATGACGGCGATGATGACCGTAGCGTAGCGCCAGTGACGCGTCAGAGTGCTGCCATTGATCGCGCCGACGCGATGGAGCCCGAGCAGCCCGAGCGGCAGCTGGAACGCGAGCCCGACCGCGAGCATGGTCAGTATCTGGAACGAGTAGTAGGACTTCGCTTGCACGAGGACGTCGAACTGGTCGGCGTTGTAGCCCTGAAGGAAGTGGACAGCGGGCGGCAACACCACGATGTACGTGAACGCCGCACCCAGGAGGAACAGCAGCGGGGCGGCGACCATCACCGGTATCGCCGCACGGCGCTCGGTTGAGTTCAAAGCAGGAATCACAAAGGCATAGCCCTCGTAAATAAGAACCGGTAAAGAGAACAGCAGCGCAAAGTACGCCGCGACCGTGAGCGTGGTCGTGAACGACTCGCCGACGCCGATCGTTATCGGCTTCTCCTGCGTGGAGATGCTGTCCGGCAGGGTCTTCGCGGTCTGGCTGTATGCGGCCGCCTCCTGGAGGTAAGCCTGCCGCGCCTGCGCCGAAACCCCCGGTGAGTTGGCCAGCGCCGTGGCCGCCGCGGCTTGCTTTGTGAACAGCCGACGGAGCTGGACGGCCTCCGACGGCACCGACCCGAGCCCGTTGTGGGCCGCGACGCTCGAGTTGTGCGGAAGCGCCCTGTTCAGCACGGTGAGCAGGCGATTGTTCTGCCAGAAGCACAGCCCGAATGCGACCACGAGGGCCGCCAGGCACACGATCAGGCGCGAGCGGAGCTCGTCGAGGTGGTCGACGATGCTCAGCCGGTCGTCATGTCTGATGGGCCGAAGCCGTGTCACGACCGAGACTCCCCAGAACGGCCGCGGCTAGGAGCGGCTCTGGGGCCCGACCTCGGCCGACTCGCGCTCGGCGGGCGCGGGAGTCGGCGCCGCCTGGGGCGTCGAGGCGCTGGCGGCCGTGATCTCGGGCCGCGTGTCCTCGTCCTCGTGCTTGTTCTCCCCCGTGATCGACTCCTTGAACTCACGCAGACCCGTCCCCAGCTGCTTGCCCAGACCAGGCAGCCGCTTGGGACCGAAGATCAACAGGACGATCACCAGGACGACGATCAGATCGGTGGTGGGGTTGCGGAACATTTCGGCGGTCCTCCGGATGGGGATTTGAAGGTTACCCGGTCTGCTGCGGGGGGCAAGAAACGGCCGGTTGCCGATTGCAGTACGGGCCTCTCAAGTTGCCCATCACACGGGCCGATTAAGGGCACGGAGACACCAATGAACCAGCAGCCAGAACAGCCTTCAGTCCGACGAATCGTCCTCCCCAGCGGACGCAGCATCGAAGTGGTCCGGTGGGGCGACCAGAACCACGCCACCCGCGGGTTGCACGTGTGCCCGGACTGCGCGTCCGAGCTCGTGCAGCCGGTCGACTGGTCCGAGGCTCCCGAGGAGTGCTGGAACCTGTTGCTGTCCTGCCCGAACTGCGACTGGTACACCGAGGGCCTCTACACCCAGGACCAGGTCCGCGAGCTCGAGGACCGGCTCGACGAGGGCCTGGCCGACATGCTCCGGGACCTCCAGCGGCTGACGCAGGCGAACATGGCCGATCAGATCGATCGGTTCATCACCGCCCTGAACGCCGACCACATCCTGCCCGAGGATTTTTAGGGGCTGGGCCGCGCTGGCGCGCGGCATCGGTGCCGCCCGGGGACCGCGACCACGGACCGGATGGGCCATCCGGTCCCACGGACGCCGCCGTAGGCGGCCCCTGAAACTAGGCGTAGCGCTCGACGACGATGTCGGCAGCGAGCTCGAGCGCCGCCCGCTGCCGCGCCGGCAACATCGGCAGCTCGTCCTTGGCATCGGCCACGAGTTGGCGCGCGCGCGACCGCGCATCATCGAGCGCGCCGGTGTCGATGATCGCCTCGCAGACGACGGCCGCCGCGGCGGCGGTTCGCACGGTCCTCACGTCGAGCCGGGCGAGCTCGGGATCGAGCTCGCGGGCCAGGATCAACGGCAGGTTGACCGTGCCGTCGAGGAGATCGGCCCCTCGAGGCTTCCCCGTGCGCTCGGGCGGCCCGGATACGTCCAGGACGTCGTCGAGGATCTGGAAGGCGAGCCCGATGCGCTCGCCGAAGCCGCCAAGCGCTCCCGGATCGGTGTCTGCCTCGAGCGCCCCGAGCTCACAGGCCGCGCGGAACAGGACGGCTGTCTTCAACCGGCAGCGCTTGAGGTAGCGAGCCACGCTCACCGAAGTGTCGAACGCATCGGCGCGCTGAGCCAGTTCGCCTAGGGCCAGCTCGCGGCTGGCACGGGACAGAACTCGGACGGCGTCGGGCGAGCCGCCGCCCGCGAGTTCGGCGAACGCACGAGAGAACAGCAGGTCGCCGGTGGCGGTGGCGGTGGCTCGCCCGCCGATGGCGACCACGGTCGGACGGCCGCGCCGGAGCGCGGAACCGTCGAGCACGTCGTCGTGGACGAGCGTCGCTCCGTGTACGAGCTCGACCGCGACCGCGGCCCGCACGAGCCCGTCGGTCTCCGGCGGCGGCGCCCCGGCGGCGATGCATACCAGCAGCGGCCGCAGTCGCTTGCCCCCGGCGGCGATCGTGTCGCCGGCATAGCGCGCGAGCACCGGTCCGTGACCGGTCGCGAGCTCCGCCATTCGCGCTTCCACGCGTTCCATCACGCGCGTGAGGGCCTCGCCTCCGGCGTCCACCACTGCCTGTGCGCCAGTACTCATCAGGTGGGAACCACTCCGACGTGTAAGGCGATGATGCCCCCGGCGGTGAGCACGTAACGGATCTGGCGCAGGTCGGCGTCCCACATGCGCGCGGCCAGCTCGTCGGGACCCGGAAAGCGCTTGACCGAGCTCGGCAGGTAGCTGTAAGCCTGGGAGTCGACCACCCGGCCGAGCGCGGGGATCGCGTGGTCGAACCACAGGTCGAAGAACGTCGATAGGGGCGGGCGCCGCGGCGTCGTGATCTCGAGCACGACCACCCGGCCCCCAGGCCGGACGACTCGCGCCATCTCCGACAGGCCGCGCTGGAGGTCTGAGAAGTTGCGGGCGCCGAATCCCACCGTGGCGGCGTCGAACTCGCCGTCGGCGTAGTCGAGCGCGAGCGCGTTCCCGTGCTCGAAGCGCACTCGCGGCCCGGCCTTGGCCCTCGCCAGCTCCAGCATCTTCTCGGAGAAGTCGACGCCGACCACCTCGCCTCCCGGCGCGACGCGGTTGGCCAGCTCGAGCGCGAGATCACCCGTGCCGGTGGCGACATCGAGCGCGCGAGCGCCAGGCGAGAGCTCGGCGAGGTCGGCGGCGCGGCGGCGCCACTCGTGGTGAAGGCCCGCGGTCATGACCGAGTTCATCCGGTCATACAGACCGGCGATCCGGTCGAACATCGCCCGGACCTGTGGGTCGTCTAGCGTCCCCGGTGCGCCGCCCGGCGCGAAGTCTGCACTCGCCATGGTCCCGATGGCGCGACTACTGCAGATTCGACAGGAAGTACACGAGGTTGTTGAACTTCTCCGGCGGCAGGTTCTTGAACGACGGCATCGGCGGCGTCGGGTTCCTCAGCGTGGAGGCGATCTGCTGCTCTGGAACCGTGCTGGCGATGTGCGTCAGCGCCGGTCCGGGCCCGTTGTTGCCGTTGCTGCCGATCACGTGGCAGGCGAGACAGCCCGACTCGCCGACGATGTCGGCTCCGGCCTGCCACCTCGCCTGCTGCGCCGCCGTCAAGGTGGCCGGTGGCTTCAGGTCGACCGTGTTCGGTGAGCCGGTGTTCGCGCCGCTGTAGGTGAGGTACGCCATGGCGGCAATGGTGGCGACCCCGGCAGCGAGCGCGACCGGCCGGCGCTCGATCCGGCGCTCCGGGCTGCGGTCGTAGAACGGCAGCAGGAACAGCAGGATCATGCAGATCGTCGGCACGCCTATCGTCGCCATCGGCGTGAATTTCGGGACGTTGCGCATTACGCGCAAGACCTCGAACAGGAAGAAGAAGTACCAGTCGGGTCGCGGTACGTATGTGGTGGTGGTCGGGTCGGCCTTCGGCCCGAGCTCGGCGCCGAACATCAGCGCCAGGAAGATGATCACGGCCATCACGATGCACGCCATCGCGCCGTCGTGGAACACCGCGTACGGGAAGAACGGCTCGCCCTCGTTCTTCAGCTGCGAGTAGTCGCGGAGGTACGTCTCCTTCTCGGCCTGGTTCATCGGCGCCCTGGTCCTGGCGTAGCGCGTTCGATGTCAGCGGCGCGCGTCAAACCTCAGCCTCTTCGAGGTCGTGGTCGCCATCGTGGGCGCGATCAGGCTTGAGCCAAGGCGGGGCGGAGATGCCGAGCTTCGTAACCAGGTACAGATGGGCGCCGATCAGCGCCGCCATCACGCCGGGAATCAGGAGCATGTGGATTGAATAGAACCGAGACAGCGTCGTGGCGCCGAAGTCTGCGCCGCCGAGGAGGAAATTCGAAAGGAACGGCCCGATGAACGGACCGCCGGCGTTGATGTTGATGCCTACCACGCTGGCCCAGTAGGCCCGCTGATCGAACGGCAGCAGGTAGCCGGTGAAGCCCATCGCCAGCGTCAGGATGAGCAGCACGACGCCGATCACCCAGGTGAGCTCCCGCGGGTACTTGTAGGCGCCGTAGAAGAACACGCGCCCCATGTGCAGGAAGATCAGGATGATCATCACCGACGCCCCCCACTTATGCATCGCGTGCACGAACTGGCCGAGGAACACGTCGTCGTTGATGTAGCGGATTGACTCGTACGCCCCGCCGGATGCGTCCGGGCGGTAGTACATAGCGAGGAAGACGCCGGTCACCGCCTGGTTGAGGAACGCGAACAGCGTCGCCGAGCCGAGCGTATAGGCCCAGTTGATGCCCCGCGGGACCTTGCGGAACAGAAGCCAGCGCAGACCGCCCGACAGTTGGGTGCGCTCGTCGAGCCAGTCGACGGCGGTGATCCCGGCCTCGAGCGGCGCGGAGTACTGCGCGGCCTCGCCATTCGATTCGCCGGGCTTCTTCGGCGTCGGTCGGAGGGCCTTCGGCAGTGGCGGTGCTGGAATGCGGGGCATCTAGGCGGCTACGGTCGCTTCGCGGTGTCGAATGTCGACGGATACAGGAACTGACCGATCCCGTCGAGCGGCTCACCCGGGAAGCGGGGATTGAAGCGCTGGAGCTCGCTGTTGACCGAGTAGCGCGGCCCGATCTCGATCAGGTTGGTCTCTGTGTTCAGACGGGTGTAGAAGCGGTCGAGCGGCCGCACCGGCGGCCCGCCGGCGACCATCCCGCGGAAGTCGTACACGCCGCCGTGGCACGGACAGATGAAGCGCTCGGCGGCCTGCACGTACCGGACCGGGCAGCCCAGGTGCATGCAGCGGTCAGACAGGGCGACCCAGTGGTTGTACTGGTCCTCGGGCTCCGTGTCGATGCTCGGATCGCGCTGCCTCACGTAGGCGATGGTGTTGCCGGCCTCGCCGATGCCGGGGGTGATCGTGATCACCTTGGTCTGGTAGACGTTCTTGGCGAAGTCGGCCGGCGTGCCGATCGCCTGCCAGGTCCATGCCTCGCGCTTGAAGATCGGGGCGATGGCAAACCCGAGGGCGGGAAGCGTGAACGCCGCGGCGGCGACCGCGCCGACGCCGTTGGCCCCGAGAACCATCAGACGCCGCCGGGTGACGGTCTCCCCCTCGAACGCACCGGGAATGCCCCGGTCGAGCGTGTACTTGGACTTGGTTTCCCTGTGACGGTCAGGCACGAGTTCCTTACGGCAAATTTAGATGCCGACAGCGTACCGCCACGGCCTCGAAAAGGTCACGACCGGAACGCCCGGTACGCACCGGCCTAACAACCTCGATACGAACATCACAAAGGCTGGCCGGCAGCTCGATACGAACCGCACAAGGATGCGGATTTTCCGGGGATTTCTATTCGGTGGCGGTGGCGGAGCTCGCGACTGCGCGGAGCGCCTTGGTCGCGCCGGGATCCTGGGCTCGGGCACACGCCTTGGCCTCGGCGTGTGCGTCGCTCGCGCCCCAGCCGACCGAGACCGCGCCGGCGTCCCAGATCGCCCCGGCAAGCTCCAAGTCCGAGGCCGTGCGCGCCTGGGCAGCGAGCGAAATCACGTCGGCGAGCTCGGCCACGGCGTCGAGATCGCCGAGCGCGGCGAGTCGCGACAGGCCGAGCGCGTACAGCTGGTCACCGAGGAGCAGCGCGAGGTCAACGTCCGGCGTGCGGACCACCACCGGTTCGTCGTAGTGCAGGCGGTAGCCCTCCAGAATCATCTCGAGCAGCAGCTCGTACTCGCGTTCGTTGCCGCGCGCTCGCGGTCCGGCGGCGGCGAGCTGGGCGGGGCCGGGGCGGTCGAGGTCGCCGGTTTGGGGACCGGGCGGATCGCCGGGCGGATCGTCGAGGGCCTGCGCCACGGTGCCGCCCTCGGCACGGAGCGCCTCCCGGAGGGCGTCGGCACCGTCGCGAGCGGTCCTCATTCTCGTGCTCATCCGGCTGCGCTCTCCGCGAACGCCTCGGCGGCGGCCTCGACCGTGCGGTCGATGTCGGCGTCGGTGTGAGCGAGCGACGGGAACCAGGCCTCGAACTGTGACGGCGGCGGATACACGCCGCGGGCGAGCAGCCCCCGGCACCATGCGCCGTAAGCATCGGTGTCGCACGCCGCGGCTCTGGCGTAGTCGTGGACCGGGCGGTCGGAGAAGAACACGGTGAGCAGGCCGGGGACGCATTGGACCTGGACGGGGCGGTTCGCCGCGGCCGCGGTGTCGCGGAGGCCGTGGGCGAGCTTTTCGGTGGTCGCGGCGAGCCGCGTATAGGCGGCGTCGTTCAGCTGGCGCAGGGTGGCGAGGGCGGCCGCGGTGGCGAGCGGGTTGCCGGACAGCGTGCCTGCCTGGTAGACGTCGCCGGCGGGCGCGATCCGCTCCATCAAGTCGCGGGGCCCGCCGTAGGCGGCAGCTGGGAGCCCGCCACCCATGATCTTGCCCACGACAGTGAGGTCGGGAAGCACCTTGTATCGCTCCTGCGCGCCGCCGCGAGCGACGCGAAAGCCGGTGATCACCTCGTCGAAGATCAGGAGCGCGCCGCCTTCGTCGGCCGCCTCGCGGAGCATCTCGAGGAACCCGTGCGCCGGCGGGACCACGCCCATGTTCGCCGGGATCGGCTCGACCAGGATCGCCGCCAGGTCCGGGTCCGCGGTCAGGTCCCAGGTCCTGGCCATATCGTTCCAGGGGGCGACCGCCGTCGCCGCGGCGGCGACCGCCGGCACGCCCGGGCTCGCCGGGATCCCCTGTGTGGCCAGCCCCGACCCCGCCTCGGCAAGCAAGCCGTCGACGTGGCCGTGGTAGGCGCCGGCGAACTTGAGGACTTTGTCGCGCCCGGTGACCGCGCGAGCGAGTCGCAGCGCGCTCATCGTCGCCTCGGTACCCGACGAGGTCATGCGCATCATCTCGACCGAAGGCATCCGGCCGGCGACCTCCCAAGCGAGCGTCACCTCGGCTTCAGTGGGCGCGCCGAAGGTCGTCCCCCGCTCGGCCGCCTCGATGACGGCGGCGATCACGTCCGGGTGGGCGTGTCCCAGGATCAGGGGACCCCAGGATGAGACCCAGTCGATGTACTCATTGCCGTCGACGTCGACGATCGTCGAGCCGTGGCCGGAGGCGATGAAGATCGGATCGCGGCCGATCGACCGCATCGCCCGCACCGGCGAGTTCACGCCACCCGGGAGGAGGCGCTGGGCCTGTTGGTAAAGCTGCGACGAACGCGCCGTCGGGTCGGCCGCGAGGTTGCTCACACGCCCGCGTGCTCACGCTCCCAGGCGCGATGCTCGTCGGTGAAGTAGAGCAGCCGGATCTTCTTGAACTCGGTCGAGGAGTACAGCGTCGCCCGGTCTTCGATCCCGGTGTGGGTCGCGATCGAGTCGAGGATCGCATCGCACTCGTCCTTGGAGCGCCCGTGGGCCATCGTGAACACCGAGTACGGCCAGTCCTCGTAAGTCGGGCGCTGGTAGCAGTGCGAGATGCCGCGGAAGGCCGCCATCTGGGGCCCGAGCTCCATGATCTTGTCGTCGGGGACGTTCCACACGCCCATGCCGTTGGCGCTGAAGCCGGCGCGACGGTGGAAGAGGATCGCGGCGACGCGGCGGAGCAGGCGGCGCTCCTGCATCTGCCCCATGTGGGTGAGGAGCCGGTCTACTGGGATTCCGAGTTTGTCGGCTGCGGGCGCGTACGGCTCCGGGATCACCGGCATGTCGCCCTGGGTGGCCCGGATGACCTCGATGTCGAACTCGTCGTAAGGCTGTCTCTCGATCTCGGCGGGCGGGGCTATTTCTACAGCCTTGGCGAGCGCGTCGGTGCCGCCCTCCATCTCGAGATCCATACGGATCTTGAACAACTTGAGCGTCGGAAGCTGGCGGACGGACTCGGCCCCGGCTTCGCGTGCCAGGGCTTCGAGGGTCCCGTCGAGGCCCAGCCTTGAATCCGGCTCGGTCGCGATCGTGAACCAGATGTTGAACTCGTGGTTGCGCAGATAGTTGTGGGATACGCCCGGGTGTTCGTTGATCACGTTGGCGGCGCGCCACGGGTTCTCGGGATCGACCTTGGCTGCCACCAGCATGGAGGAGTATCCGAGCGCGCGGGTGTCGAAGATCGGGGTGACCTGGCGGATGATGCGCTCGTCGAGGAGGCGCTTGACGCGGTCGATCGCCTCTTGTTCGGTGATCCCGGCCTCTTTTGCGACAGCTTCGTAGGGCCTGGGCGCGATCGGGAAGCGGCCCTGCATCAGGTTCAGCAGGCGCTTGTCGAGGTCGTCGAGTGGGGTCGCCGCGCCATCCTTGCGGCTGCGGAGCTTGGGGCCGAAGCCGGAACTCACTGAAGCCATCGCGCCGCCTCCTTGGCGTGGTAGGTGATGACGATGTCGGCCCCGGCCCGACGGATACAGGTCAAGGTCTCGAGCACGGTCGCGCGCTCGTCGAGATAGCCGGCTGCTGCCGCCGCCTTAACCATCGCGTACTCGCCGCTGACGTTGTAGGCGGCCAGCGGCATTCTGGTCTCGGTCTTGATGCGGTGGATCAGATCCAGATAGGGAAGCGCGGGCTTGACCATCACGATGTCGGCGCCCTCGTCGACGTCGAGCCGCGTCTCGCGGACGGCCTCGTCACCGTTGCCGGGATCCATCTGGTAGCCGCGGCGGTCGCCGAACGCTGGCGCCGAGTCCGCCGCCTCGCGGAATGGGCCGTAGAAAGCCGACGCGAACTTGGCGCTGTACGCGAGGATCGGGGTGTCGGTGTGACCATCGTCGTCGAGAGCCTGGCGGACCGCACCGACGCGCCCATCCATCATGTCGCTCGGGGCGACGATGTCAGCGCCGGCTCTCGCTTGGGAGGTCGCGGTGCGGGCCAGAAGGTCGAGCGTCGCGTCGTTGTCGACGCTTCCGTCCGGTCTCAGGGACCCACAGTGACCGTGGCTGGTGTACTCGCACAGGCAAAGGTCGGTGATCACGATCAGGTCCGGGTGGGCCTCTTTGATCGCGCGGGTGGCTAGCTGCACGACCCCCTCGTCGTCCCACGCGCCCGAGCCCTCCTCGTCCTTGGCCGCCGGCAGCCCGAACAGCAGCACCGCTGGGATGCCGAGGTCTTTCGCTTCCTCCGCCTCGGCCACGGCGTGCGCGATCGACAGACGGTCCACGCCGGGCATCGACTCGATCGGCTCGCGGCGGTCGATGCCGTGCGCGACGAACATCGGATAAACGAAGTCCGATGGGCTGAGCGTGGTCTCGCGGACGAGGCCGCGCAGGGCCCCGGTGGCGCGCAGCCGGCGAAGGCGGGTCTGCGGGAACGGCATCTGAGACCTCAGGATACCCGCGGCTTCCAAGCGGGCCCGGGCCGGCGGTGGCGCGCGGCGAGGCCCGGACGGGCCGGGCCATCCGAGGCCCGGGCCGCCGGTGGCGCGTCGACACCCTGCTCTCGCGATGCACCGGAAACCAGGGTCCCGAACCCTTCACTCGAGACCCGTCCCGACTCGAGTGTGCCCAAACGCGCCCTATAGCGTCCCGTTCCGCACACTCGACGACTGGCCGGCGCCGAGTGTGGATTTCGGCCGTCTCCCGCGCGAGCGCGCCCACCTCCCGGGCGAGCGGGCCTACGTGACGACAGCCCAGCTGTCGACGCGCCAGCTCGTGACGAGCCCATTCGCGACGTAGGGGTCCGCCTGCGCGAACGCCTCGGCCGCGGCGCGGTCCGTGAACACGATCGCCGCGCCGTGCGGCGGGTCGGCTCCGAGCGGACCGGCCATCACGATTCGGCCGTCGTCGGTGCCCGCGCGTATCCCAGCGAGATGAGCCTCGCGATGGGGGCCACGTCGCTCGAGGATGTCGTCGACGTAGTCGTAGAAGAGGATGTAGTGAGTATCTGCCATTTCGCTAACACCCTATGGCACCGCCGCGCTACGCTGCGAGCGTGGCCGATATCCAGAAGCGTGGCAACTACACCCCGCGCCGCGAACGCGAGCGGCGGGCATATCAGCTGGTGGTAACCGGCGGAATCGCCGGCGCGGTCGGCGTCGTGTCGCTGGTGCTCGCCGTGGTCGGCGCCATCGGCTTCACGCTCCCGGTGGTCTCGATCATCGTCGCGGTGCTCTGCGCGGTGATGTTCCGCCGGATGGTCGGGCCGCAGTAGCGCGCTTCCCGCCGTAGCGCCCTTCCCGCCGTAGCGCGCTTCCCGCAGTAGCGCCGCTCAGGCGAACCTTCGCATCGAGAGCCTGGCGAGCGCGCCGAACACGAGCGTCAGCACGGCCAGGTGGACGAGCGGCCAGCCAATCCCAGGCGCCGCCCCGCTGAACGCGTTCGACACCGCCTGCAGCGCGGCCTTGAAAGGGAACACGAACGCCACCGCATCGAGGATCGACCGGAGCGTGCCCGACACCGCGTCGGCGGGAACGAGCGCGACGAAGGCGACCGGCAGCGAGATCAGGAACGCCAGCAGGGCGGCGACGCTGACCTCGCGCGCGACCCCGCCGATGGCCACGCCGAGTGCGGCGAAGGCCAGGCCGCCGAGCGCGAGCGTGACGACCCACAGCGGGAACCGGGCCCACTCCAGGTGCACGAACAGCGACACCAGCGCCGACATGACGAGGGTGACGGCGGCCGCGGCGCTGGCGGACAGGGCGATCTTCTCCGACAGCAGTCCGCTCGGGGTGATCAGCCCGCGCACCAGACGCGAGTACGTGTGCTCGGAGCGCTCGAGCGCGAGCAGCGCAGCCGCCAGCAGCACTCCGACGAACATCAACGACACGATTACGGCGATCGCGGCGGCGTAGGAGTCAGTCGGTGTGGTCTTTCCGGCGAGGTTGATGGTGTTGACGGTCAGCGGCGAGCCGATCGAGCTCAGCACCGGCGTGGCAAAGCCGAGGCCGTCGATGGCCAGCGTCGCGAAGTTGACCACCTGTCGGAGCGCGGGCAGGAGCGGCGAGTTCTTCGGCAGCGAGGCGATCGTTCCCTGGACGATCGCGCGGGAGTTCTTCAGCCCCAGCAGCGGTACGGTCTGCCCGAGGAGTTTGAGCGTTCCGCCGTTCAGGGTCTCCTGCAGGTCCGTCACCGCTACCCGTAGCACCTGCTTGGACACCGCCTGCTCGACCTGAGCCACGCGTGAGCTGATCGCCTGATCGGCGAACTGCCGCTCAAGCGGATCCTTGGTGTTCATGATCAGATCGACGGTCGGGTTCCCCGCCCCCTGGGTGATCAGGCTGTTGATCTGGGACACGATGTCCGCGGGGATGATCAGCGCCGCCGCCGCCTGCCCGCTCTGCACCTTGGAGATCGCCTCTGCGCGCGAGTTGACCTTGATCGGGTCGATCGACTGATACAGCTGGCTGGCGTACTTGGCGACGTTGATCTTCTGGTTGCCGAAGCTCAGCTGGCCGTGTCCGGTCGGCACCTCGTTGAGCAGCGCCACCTTGGGCTTCCCGGGTGGGCTCGAGAGGGCGAACCCGATCATCAGCGCGATCACGATCGGATAGACGATCAGCAGTCCGACGAGCAGCGGCGAGCGCTTGAGGATCTGCAGGTCCTTGACGAACAGCCAGCGCACGTGGAGTCAGTGGCCGTGCACGTGCAGAAAGCGGACGAACGCGGTCTCGAGGTCGCCGACGAGCTGGTCGCGGACGACGCCGGCGGCGGTGTCCGATTCGCTCACGGCTCGCTCGAGCTCCGCGGGCGTGCCCGTGAACAGCAGCTCGCCATCTCCGAGAACGAGCACTCGGGTCGCGTAGCGCTCGGCCTCCCCGACGTTGTGGGTCGAGAACACGACCGTCGTGCCATGGCCGGCAAGCGCGGAGATGAACTCCCACAGGCGCTCGCGCTGGCGCGGATCGAGCGACGCCGAGGGCTCGTCGAGGAGCAGCGCCGGGGGCTCGGAAAGCAGGCCGAGCGCGATGTTCACGCGCTGCTGGTTCCCGCCCGAGAGGCGGCCGACCTCCTCGTCAGCCCGGTCCTCAAGGCCGGTCTGACCGAGCATCCGCCCCACCGCCTGCTCGGGATCGGCGAGGCGCTCGAGCCGAGCGAACAGCCGCAGGTTCTCGGCGACCGACAGCTTCGAGTACAGCGCCGGCTCCTGGGGCACCCAGCCGAAGCGCTTGTCGCCGGCCCGTGCGACCTCGCCTTCGGTCGGCTCGAGCGCGCCGGCGAGGATCGACAGCAGCGTGGTCTTGCCGGCGCCGTTGGGGCCGATGATCGCCACCACCTCGCCGGGGTAGAGCTCGAAGCTGATCCGATCCAAGGCGATTCTCGCGCCGAAGCGTTTTGTCAGCGCGCGGGCCGCCACCGTGGCCGTGCGTTCGCCCGTGTTGATGTCGATGGACAACGCCGCCCCAGGCTACAACGCGATCGTGAAAATTCTTTGACGTTGCTGGCGGAGGGCCCCGGTCCGCCACCGTCAACCGGGCAACTTCACCCGGGGCTCGAGCGACGCGCCGCACGAGCGGCAATAGGCATCGTCCGGGCCGGCGGCGGTCCCGCAATCGGGACATCGTTCGAGCCCGGTCGGCCCGGTCGCAATAACGCCCGTCCCCAGCGGACCCCACGGCTCGAGCACCAGATGCTTGCGCAGATAGAGCACCGTCACCCGGATCACGGTGGCGATCGGCAGCGCCAGCAAGGCGCCGACCACTCCGTAGAGTGTGAATCCGATCAGCAGCCCGAGGATGATCAGGATCGGGTTGATCCGCAGCGAGATCCGGAACACCTGCGGCGCCACGAAATGCCCCTCGAGCTGCTGCAGGGCGATGAACAGCAGGACCACCCACACGGCGCTGATCGGGTTGACGAACAGGGCCACGAGTACCGCCGGCAGCGGGCCGATGATCGGCCCGATGTAGGGGATGAACTCCATCAGTCCGTAGAAGCCGCCGAAGAACAGCGCATACCGCGCGCCGTCGGGGAAGATCCCGAGCTCGCCGAAGATCCACAGCGCGACCGCCGCGCTCGCGCCCATGATCAGGCTGAACAGCAGCTGCCCGCGGACGTAGCCGTAGACCGCGCGCTGGACCAACAGCGGATAGTCGTCCTCAGGCGTCCCGTCGCCCGCCGGCATGATCCGCCGCACAAGCTCGCCGATCTGCTCCCCGTACACGAGCAGGTAGATCGACAGCACGAACGTGAGCACGAAGTCGAACGACGTCTTGATGATCTGCGTCAGCAGGTTGCTGGAGAACGACACGATGTCGCTCGAGCGCTTCTGGATCTGGGCCCCGAGCGTCTGCAGCGCGGTCTGACCCTGCCGCTGGATCTGCACCTTGATTCCCCGGCGATCAAGCCATCTCTGGAAGCTCGCGAGGTCGCGGTTCGCCTGATTGATGTAGTGCGGCACGTCGCGCTCGAGATGGCTGACCTGCGTGCTTACGGGGTCCGAAAGCGCCACCCCGATCCCACCGACGATCGCAAATCCCGCCAGGTAGACGAGCAGGATCGCGAGTCCACGTGGAACCCGATGCCGCTGGAGCAGCCTGACGATCGGGTTCAAGATCAGCGCGATCGCGCTCGCGCCCAACAGGATCAGCAGGACTGTTCCGACTGCCCGCGCGAGCGCCCACAGACCGAGGACCGCCAGGGGTAGGACGACGAGCTGGACCCAGCGCGGTACGACAACGCGTGGCGGCGATACCCGGGGCTCAGTCAGGCCGGGCTTAGACGCGGGTGCACTGCCGGTCGCGACCGAATCCCCGCCCAGCCCCTCGGGATCGGTACGCTCGCCGCCCTCGCCGGCGGCGGGCTGGGCGCGGCCCGGTCGCCTGGGAAACCTCCAACGCATGCAACTGGAAGTATGAGCACCGACAAGACGTGAGTGAAACCGTGTCCATCCTGTTCGTCGGCGACGTCGTCGGCGGTCTCGGCAAGCGCACCCTGCTGGCGCTGCTGCCGACGCTGCGTGACCGGTATTCGCCGGACTTCGTCGTGGTCAACGGCGAGAACGCCGCCGGCGGCGTCGGGATCACGCCGAAGATCTCGCGCGAGTTGCTCGCTGCCGGTGTGGACGTGATCACGCTCGGCAACCACACCTACCGCCACCGCGAGGTCTACGCCTACCTCGACGAGGAGGATCGGATCCTGCGGCCGGCCAACTTCCTGGCGAGCCAGCCCGGGCACGGATGGTGCGTGGTCTCCAGCGGCGACGGCGCCCGGCTCGGCGTGATCTCGCTATCCGGCAACCTGTTCATGAAGGCCGGGCGGGCGGCGTTCCCCGAGGCCGATGCGGCGCTGCGGGCGATCGCGGACAGGGTTGATCACGTGCTCGTCGACATGCACGCGGAGGCGACGAGCGAGAAGGTGGCGATGGGATGGCATCTCGACGGTCGCGTGACCGCCGTGGTCGGCACGCACACGCACGTCCCAACCGCCGACGCCCGAATCCTGCCGGGCGGCACCGCCTACATCTCGGACGTGGGCATGACGGGGCCGCGTGGTGGCGTGATCGGCGTCAACCGCGAACAGGCGCTGACGTCGATGGTCACGCAGATGCCGACGCGGTTTGAGACTTCGAGCGAGGACCCGTGGCTGAATGGCGTCGTGATCCGCGCCGGCGAGTCGATGCGGGCGGAGTCGATCGAGCAGGTGTTGTTGCCGGCGCCCGGGGTGGTCTGAGGGACGGGGTCTCGGTAGACCGCGCCGGGGCACCGGGGCGGCGCAAAAGGCGGGGGGGCACGCGAATCGCGCGAGTTGGGATACGCGAGCACGCTCGTAAACGCTCAGGCGATACGCGACCACGCTCGCAAACGCTCAGGCGCCGGCGACCACCATCGACTGGGACTCGACGCGCCGGTCGGGCTCGGAGGCCGCCAGCGCGTGCTCCGTCTCCGTCGGGAAGCTGCCGAACAGCGCCACGACCACGAACGGGAAGAACCACACGATGTAGGAGTACAGCCAGTAGCCGGCGCCGAGCTGGAGCGCGATCAGGATTGCGGCGCCGAGCGCGGCCACCTCGACCAGGCCGCGCCAGCGCGGCACGAACATGACCGCGATCGCCAGCGCCACGGTAGCGCCCTGGAGCAGGTGCTGCTCGATCCCGAGCCCGCCCCACAGACCCCAGATCGAGAACGGCGAGGTGCGACCGGCCTGGTAGGAGACCGTGTCGTGCCAGAAGGCGTGCCAATTGTTGTCCAGGATCACGGGCAGCATGGCGACCACGACCGTTGCCGCAAACGCAAGCGCATACTGCGCGATCTCCCGCTGGCGGGGTGGCGGATCGACGCCGCGCAGCAGCAGCGGCGCCAGCGCGAACGGCGCGAACTTGGTCAGGCCGGCGAGCGCGCCGACCAGGCCGCGGGCCGGCGCCGACGTTATGACAAGCAGGGCGACGACCAGCAGCAGCGCCACCAGCGAGTCGTTGGTATTCGAGGCGAGCGTCCACAGCGTGAACGGATATGCGGCCCACGCGTAGGCGAGCACGACGCCCAGGTTCGGCCCCCGAACGCGCCGACCCAGCCAGTACAGGCCAAACAGCGTCAGCAGGTCAAACACGATCGCCGCGGCGTGCGCCGCGGGAAGGTCGTCCCAGGTGCCGCTCCAGCCGAAAATCATCCGGAACGGGACGTAGGCGAAGTAGGCGACCGTCCCGTACGTATCGCCGCTGGCGTTGTCCTTCGGCCAGTTGCCGTAGAGCGGGTGGCCATGGATCAGCTTGTCGGCGCCGATCACGCCGGCGTAGCCGACGTCGATCACGTTCGAGTTGACGACGTTCAACCCGATCCGGAACCCGACCAGGAAGATCACACCGATCGCCAGCCACGAGAGCGGTACCTGGAGGCGCAGTGGCCGTCGCGGGCGGCCGCGGCCGAACCCGAGCAGCAGCATCCGGACGAGCAGGTAAACCATGAAGGGATAGATCGCCGGAGTCGAGATCCCGATCTTGGCGTGGTTGAAGAACGCCAGCGAGATCGACAGCCCGAGCAGCGCCAGCAGATCGAGATGCAACATCGACCACTCCCGGCGCCCGCGGTCACCGCCGGCAACGCGCGTCCGGCGCCACGGCAGGAACGGCGCGATGAACAGCACGCACAACGGGATCCACACGTACCAGGCGTTGACCCGGCGTCCGAACGCGCCGGGATAACCACGAGCCATCGACCACGCCACCTGGAAGCCGGTCCACACCTGGGTCACGCTCCCGGTGGCGTCGTCGATGTAGACCTGCGCGAGCTCGACCTGGTTCTTGCCCGAGGAGAACCAGCTGACCTGCCACTGCCCGGGGCCCTTGGTGTACGTGTACGCGGTCGCGTCCGGGTGGCGCTTCAGCTCGGCCTTGATCGTCAACGTGGCGGCGGCGATCTTCTCGACCTCGGCCGCGGTTAGGCGGTACCCCTTGGGCGGGACATTCTGCTCGGTGATGAGGACCGGGGTGTTCGGGTCGGTTGCCGTCACCGTCGCGGTCGAGGTCACCGTCTTGGTGATGACCGAGCCGGCGGCAAGCGCCCGTGCGGGCGCCACGGCCATACCCATGGCCAAGGCCCCGAGGATCGCTCCGACCAGTAGCGCTAGGACGGGCGCCGCGAGCCCGGTGGCCGCCCGCGCGAACATGCTCGGGCGCAGGCCATCTACGCCTTGAAGCTCCAAAGCTTCTGCCCGATGAACGACAGCGGCGTGCCCGCGGCGATCGCGATCGCCTGCGCGGCCACCTTCATCAGGCCCGCGTCCACCAGCACGACCAGCACCACGTAGGTGAAGCCGAACGCGACCAGCGACACGGCGAAGAACCGGATCGCCTGGAGGACCGGGTGGTCCTGCTTGGCCGAAAACGTCCAGTGCCGGTTCAACCAGAAGTTGTTCAGCACCGAGACGGCCCACGCGATCACCGCCGATAGGTGGTAGTCGATCCCGATCAGATGGACGCAGGCGGCGAATACGGCCAGGTTAACGACGTATCCGCTCGCGCCGACGGCGCCGAACCGCACCAACTGCAGCCAGTTGTGGGGGCGGCGCAACCCGTGGCGCACACGGAGGAGCGGGCCACCTGCGCCATCGCGGACCCGCACGGGGGCGGGCAGTTCAACCGTCGTCATGAGCTCATCGGGCATTCGCGGAAATGTATCGGCGTGGCGTCGGCAGAGCGTAAGAGTTCGACACGGACTAATCGGCTCCTAACCGGGATTTGTCCGCTCCTCCTAACCGTGAGTCGTCGTCGCTAATCCCAAAGTGCTCGCGCACCATCGGGGCAACGTCGCGGATCGACCAGCGGCCGCGCGCGGACGCCGACGCCGGGCCGGTCCCGCACCACAATAGGGCGCCGAGGGAATCGGACCGGTGCAGCGAGCCGTGGCTGCCGCCCCCGACGTGGTCGGCGCCGCCCCAGTCGACGAACTCGTATCCAGGTGAGGCCGACAGCAGCACGTCGCCGGCAGTCGGGCACTTGAGCGCCGACCAGATGCGGGCGAGCGCGTCCGGATACTCGCTGCACAGAAAGCGCCCGTCCTGGACTTCGCCGAGGAGCGCGGACAGGTCGCCTTCGATGTTCCAGCGGCCGCCACGATCGTCGACCGCGTGATCCCCAGGAGCAAATCGGAGCTCGCCCCGCCGGCTGCGCACCACCGCCTCCTCGCACAACGGACCCGGAAGCCACATCACAAGGTCGACCCCGTCAAGCTCGCGGACGGCCTCGACCGACCGCTTCACGAGTTCGTCGCGGCGATCGAGGTCGAGGGCGTAGATCATCGCGGCGCGCTGGGCCGGGCTCAGAGCGACCTCAGCACCCGCCGACCTGGCCGCACTCCGCGTGGCGACGTCGAACTCGGCAAATGCGCGGTCGAGCCGGATGCGCTCCTCGACCGTGGCCTGGGAGTGATCGGAGGTGACGATCACGGCGTGCTCGTCGAGGAACGCGTCGGGGCCGCCGGCGGCGTGCATCAGGCGCTCGATCTGCCGATCGGCCGCCGCGATCGATGTCACTTGGGCGTGTGGCCCGTTCTTGTGCGACCAGGCATCGTTGTCCGGGAGCGAGAACAGCATGAAGTCGAACAGGTCGTTCTCGACCAGGTAGGCGCCGACGCAGCCGGTGTGCTGATCGCGGATCCCGGGCATCCCGAGCTGGCCGCGGCAGCCCGTCTTGCGACTGGCGTAGAGGTCGGCGTAGAACAGCTCGCGCGGTCCGAGGATCGTCCGCCGGAACAGGGTCGAGGTGACGATGCGAGCCAGCGCCGTCTCGTTCGAGACCTCGTGCTCGTAGCGGCCCCGGTAAATGAGGTAGGTCGTGCCGACGGTCCGGACGTCGGCATCGTCGAGCGACTCGAACACGGTCTCCACCTCACGCGAGAGATGCTCGGCGTTCATCCGGTAGACGGTGTCGGTCAGCGATCGGAGGACTCCGAACTGGCGCGAAGCGCTGAAGCTCGAGCCGTACTCGACGTACCGGCCCTCCTCGCGGTGGTACCAGTTCATGCTTGGAATCAAGTGCTGGTCGGGTCCGACCCCGGTCGTGATCGTGGCCGCGCACACCGGCGTCACCGACGGGAACGCGGCCACGCACTCGTCGACGTAGCTGCCGTCGCGACGGATCCGGGCCAGCGCCGGCGCTCGCCCGTTGGCAATCGCCCGATCGAGCATCGACGGCTTGAGCGCGTCGATCACCACCAATACGAGCTTCTTGGCCGGAGTCACGAGCCCCGCTTCAACGCAGGATCCGCAGACCGGCGTACTTCTGGTCCGAGCGTCGGCGCCCGGCGATCAGCAGCCACAGCAGGAACACGAGGCCGACGAGCCCGACCGGTGGCGCGATGATCGACAGCGCGGCAAGCACCACTCCGAACGCCTCGGCGAACAGCGGTACCGCCGAGGCGGCCTGGGCGTCGAGCCTCGCCCGTACTCTCAGCAGCAGCGGCCGGGTGGCGAGGATCCCGACGACCGCACACAGCACGCCGGCGATCAACCCAGGCCAGTCGGTGTAGTGGTTGTGGTCGAGCGCGCCCGCGAACCACAGCGCCCCGAGCGCCGCGCTGATCGCCCCGAGCACGACCGTGAGCGCCTCGGATTCGATCCGCCGGCGCTCGATCACCGCGAGAATGACCGCCCCGACCGCCATTCCGAGCAGGAACAGGGCGCTCTGCAGGAAAAAGAAGCTCGTGCCGTTAAAGTGGATCTCGACGTCGCCGGCGGCGAGCCCGCCGGCCGCCAGCGTCGGTAGAAACGGGCGGACGCCGACCGCAGAGGCGACCCCCATCCCGGTGCAGATGTCGAAGATGAGATGCACGTTGGTGTACCGTGACCGACCGTGACGATAGAGGACAGCGCACGGTGAGCGGGCGCGCGGGGCCGCCATCCAAGCGCCCGCGCTCGACCGCCCGGGATATCGAGCGCTACGGAGCGCTGTTCGCCGAGCGGACCAAGGTCATGAAGTCCTCGGCGATGCGCGATCTGATGGCGCTCACCGAGCGCGACGACGTGATCTCGCTGGCGGGCGGGCTACCCGACACATCGACCTTCCCGGCCGACTCATACGCGTCGCTGATGAGCACGGTCGCGGCCGGTTCGTGCGCTCGAGCGCTCCAATACGGGCCGACGGAGGGCCTGACGGTAGTCAAGCGCTGCATCGTCGACGTGATGGCCGCCGAGGGCATGGAGGTGGACGAGGACGAGTTGCTCGTCACGACCGGCGGCCAGCAGGTGATCGACCTGGTGTGCAAGACGCTGGTCGACCCGGGCGACGTGGTGGTGTGCGAGGCCCCGACTTATCCGGGCGCGGTGCCGACGTTCTCGTCGTATCAGGCGAACGTGGTCCAGATCACGATGGACCGCAACGGGATGCGCACCGACGAACTCGAGTCCACCCTGGACGACCTCGAGCGGGCCGGCCACCGTCCGAAGTTCATCTACACCGTCCCCAACTTCCACAATCCGGCGGGCGTCACGCTGTCGCTCGAGCGCCGCCACGAGCTCGTCCGGATCGCGTCCGAGCGCGAGCTGCTGGTGCTCGAGGACAACCCCTATGGCCTCCTTCGGTACGAGGGCGAGCCCCTTCCGACGCTCCGCTCGCTCGATGACGAGTTCATCATCTACGCGAGCACTTTCTCGAAGATTCTGTCCCCCGGCGTGCGGCTCGGGTGGACGGCGGCGCCGGCGCCGGTGCTGGCGAAGATGAACCTCGGCAAGCAGGCGTCTGACCTGTGCTCGTCGTCGATCTCCCAATACTTCGTCTCGGCCTATTTCGACTCGGGCCCGTGGGAGGACTACGTCCATTCTTTGATCGACATCTATCGCCGCCGGCGCGACGTGCTGCTCGACGCGCTCGCCGAGCACTTCCCGCGCGAGGCCGAGTGGACCCACCCCGAGGGCGGGCTGTTCATCTGGGCGACGCTGCCCGACTACATCGACACCACCGACCTGCTGGCCCGGGCGCTCCAGGAGCACGTCGCGTTCGTGCCCGGCCGGGCCGCGTATGTGGACGGGCGGGGCGGGTCGTCGATGCGGCTGAACTTCTCGGGTGTGGGCGTGGACGACATCCGCGAGGGCATGCGCAGGCTTGGCGAGGTCGTGCGCGAGCAGGTCGAGCTGTACGGCACGCTGACGGGCGCGGCACCAAAGTCGGCTCCCCGACGCGACCCGGTGCGCGCCGATCCTCCGCGCCCGAGCGCGGACGAGCCGGCCAACGTCCTTCACTTGCGGCGCAAGCGGGCGTAGATGACGCGCATCGCCGTGCTCAAGGGCGGCCGCTCGCTCGAGCGCCAGGTATCGCTGAAGTCGGGCGCGAGGGTCGAGGACGCGCTCGAGCGCCTCGGCCACACGATCGTGCGCGTCGACGTGGGCGCCGACCTCGTCGAGCGCCTGACCGACGACCGGCCCGATCTGGCGTTCGTCGCGCTCCATGGTCGCGACGGCGAGGACGGGACCGTGCAGGAACTGCTCGAGGTGATGGGCATCCCGCACACCGGCTCGGGCGTGTCGGCGTGTATCCGCGCGGCCGACAAGGTGCTCGCCAAGCACGCGATGCGAGACGCCGGCATCCCCACCCCCGACTTCTACGCGTTCAGCGAGACCGCGTTCCGGGAGCTGGGAGCAGCGCAGGCCCTGCCGGCGATCGAGGAGCGTCTGCAGTTCCCGATCGTGGTCAAGCCCGCCGGTCAGGGGTCGGCGCTCGGGATCAAGTTCGCGCGGACGCCGTCGGACGTCCCGGGAGCGCTGATCGCGGCGTTCTCTTACGACCGCAAGGTGCTGCTCGAGCGCTACGTGGCCGGCCGCGACCTGGCGGTGTCGATCATCGACGAGGGCGGGGCGCCGCGGGCGCTGCCGATCGTCGAGGCCGTGCCCGAGCAGGAGGACTTCTATGACTTCGAGTCCCGGTACGAGATCGGGCGCACGCGGTTCGTGTGCCCGGCAGATCTCGACGACCCGGTCGCCGAACGCGCCGCGGGGATCGCGCTCGAGGTGTACGCGTTGCTGGGCCTGTCCGGGTTCGCGCGGGTCGACATGCTGCTCGAGTCGGGCACCGAGGAGCTGTACGTGCTCGAGGCCGACTCGATCCCCGGGCTGACCGAGACGAGCCTGCTGCCTCAGGCCGCGGACGCGGCCGGGATCACGTTCGACGAGCTGATCGAGCGGATCGTGGCCGCGGCCGGGGCGCTCAGCCCAGAGCTACGCCGGTAATTAGCGTCCCGTCATCGAATTGCGGGTTTACCCCGCAATCGCGCCCGGCGGGCATACGAATGCGGGGTTGGCCTGCCAGAGCCGGGTGAATCCGAATTCACGGGAGCTCGAGCGACGAGTGCGAGGTTAACCGCAATACGGATCCTTGACTGGGCCTCGCTTCGCTCGGCGTCCGTGGGGCCGGGGAAGCCTCATCCGGCTGGGACGTCGGCCCCTATTCCCCCGCGAAATCCTCAGGCGTCACGTGGTCGAGGAAGTCCTTGAACTTCTCCACGACCTCTTCGGTGTCCTCGACCTCGTGCTCGAACTCGATCGCCGACTCGGCGATGACCTCGTCGGCGGCGTAGATCGGCGCGCCGGCGCGGACCGCCAACGCGAGCGCGTCACTGGGGCGCGAATCGATCTCGAGCTCGCGGCCGTTCACCCGCAGGCTGATCGATGCGTAGAAGGTGTTCTCGCGCAGCTCGGTCACGGCGACGCGGGTGCACTCGACGTCGAGCTCGCCCAGGACGTCCGAGAGCAGATCGTGGGTCATCGGACGGGGCGTGGACGCACCCTGGAGCTTCATCAGAATCGCCGCCGCCTCCGGATGCCCGATCCAGATCGGCAGGAACTTGTTGTTCTCGACGGTCTTCAACAACACGATCGGCTGCTTTCCGACCATGTCGAAGCTAACGCCGTAGATGACCATCTCCTGCACGTCCAACTCCTAGATCGTAGGGTCTGGCAAGTATAGGCCGCCGCCTCGGCTTGCCCAGCCCCTCTACCGGGGGTGGATTCAGTCACTTGCGGGGGGAACGGCACCCTCTTCTTCGAGGACACGCCGGGCCACCGCGAACGCCGAGTTCGACGCCGGAACCCCCGCATAGACGGCTGTATGGATGAACACTTCGGTGATCTCCTCGACGGTCAGCCCATTCCGCAGGGCGGCGCGGACGTGCATGCCGATCTCGTTCTCGGCGCGCATCGAGATCAGCGCCGCGAGGGTGATCGCGCTCCGGGTTCGGCGATCCAGACCCGGCCTGGACCAGGTGCCGCCCCAGGCGTAGCGGGTGATGAACTCCTGCCATGGGGCGCCGAAGCTGCCGGCGGTGGCGGTGGCGCGGTCCACGTGCTCGTCCCCGAGCACCTCGCGCCGTGTCTGCATGCCCACATCGAAGTCAGTCACGGCAAACGCCTCCTCAGGACTCGGTCAGGAACCTCAGGATCATGGCGGTCGTCAGGTCGGGCCGCTCGATCGTCGCGAGGTGAGCGGCGGGCGAGATCACCTCGAAGCGCGCCCCCGGGATCAGGTCCGCGATCAGCCGGCCGTGCTCGGGCGGGGTGGCCGGATCGTCCTCGCCCGAGATCACGAGGGTCGGCGCGGAGATCGAAGTGATGTCATCGCGAAGGTCCATGTCCGCGATCGCCTCGCAGCAACCCGCGTATCCCTCACGATCGGTGGAGCTCAGGACCGCGCGCATGCGCTCGATCACGTCCGGATGAGCCGCGGCAAAGGCCGCCGTGAACCAGCGGCCGAGCACGGCGTCCGCGATCGCGCCGACGCCCTCCGCCCGGACGGTTGCCGCCCGCTCGATCCAGCCGTCGCGAGGGCCCAGCTGCGCCGAGGTGCAGCACAACACCAGGCGGTCGACCCGCTCGGGCGCATGGGCCGCGACCCACATACTGATCATCCCCCCGATCGACAGCCCGCACAGCGACGCGCGCTCAATCCCGAGGCGGTCGAGGAGCGCGAGTAGATCGCCGCCGAGATCGTCGACCGAATACGGCCCCGGGGGAGCGGGCGAGGACCCGTGCCCCCGGATGTCGTAGCGAAGCGTGCAGAAGCGCGGCTTGAGCCGTTCCGCCTGCGGCTCCCACATCGTGAGATCGGTGCCGAGCGACCCGGTGAACACGAGCCCCGGCGAGCCACGCTTTCCCCGGAACTGGTACTGCACCTCAACTGGCACGATGCGCCGCCAGTGCTCGATCGATCAGCTCGGCCGTGACCCCGAGGTACGAAGCGGGGTCGAGCGCGGCGTCCACCCCGTCCGCCCCAAGCGAGTCCGCCACTTCGGGCACTTCCAGCAGAACCTCTCTGAACGCCCGTCCGGATTCCACGGACTGGCGCGCCGCCTTCTCGACCAGATCCTGGGCGTCGGCGCGCCCGACCGTCGGCGCCAGCGCCGCCGCGACGCTCTCGCTCATCACCAGTCCGCCGGTCATCTCCATGTCCGCGCGCATCTTCTCAGTGTCGACCTCGAGCCCGCTGAGCAGCTCGCGCACGAGGGCCGCGGCCGACCCGGCCAGCCGCAGCAGGGCCGGCAACGTCTCCCATTCGGCCGGCCAGCTTCCGGCGCCGCGCTCGTGCTCCTGGCCCATCGCCGCGAGCATCGTCGCGACCAGCCCCGGGGCGCGCTCAGCGCACGCGACCAGACCTATGGCACCGACCGGGTTTCGCTTGTGCGGCATCGTCGAGGATCCTCCGCGACCCTCGCCGCCGCCCTCGGCTACCTCGGCCACCTCGGTCTGCGCGAGCAGCACGACGTCGCGTCCGACCTTGCCCGTGACCCCGAGCGCCTCGCCGAGCGCGCACGCGATCCGCGCCGGCCTGAGCCGGATCGTGTGCCACGGCACACCCGGCACCGGGAGCCCGAGCTGGTCGCCGAGCTCCGCCGCCACGTCGAGCCCGCGATCGCCGAGGCTCGCCAAGGTCCCGACCGCCCCGCCGAACTGGAGCGCGAGCTCATGCTCGCGCACCGCGCGCAGGTGCGACAACACCCCGTCGAGGCCGACCAGCCAACCGGCGGCCTTGAGGCCGAACGTCAGCGGCAGCGCCTGCTGGAGCAGCGTCCTTCCCGGCTCGATCGAACCGCGGTGCCGTTCCACGAGCGAGGCGCAGGCGTCGGCGGCGGCCACCAGGTCGGCCACGATCAGGTCCAGCGCGCGGCGCGTGACGAGCATCATCGCGGTGTCGATCACGTCCTGGCTCGTCGCGCCCGTATGCAGGTGGGCCGCCGCGGTGTCCGAAAGCTGCCGGCGGAGCGCCCGCAGGAGACCGGGGACGGGGGTGCCCTGCTCACCCGTGGCGCGTCCGAGCTCGGTCAGATCCAGGTCCAAGGCCCCGTGATCGACCGCCGCCGAGAGCTCGTCGGCGGCCTCACCGGGCGCCAGACCGAGCGCAGCCAGCGCGCGCAGGAGCGCGACCTCGAACTCGACCATCGCGGCGACGAGCGCGCGATCGGTAACCGCCGCCGCGGCTTCGCCGTGCGCGAACAGGCCGGCGAACAGGCGCTGGTCGGTCACGCCTTGAGCGAATGTGCGAACGACGCCATCGCGCTACGGACGACGTCGATGGTCTCGGGCGGGAGGTCGCCGAGCATGTCCGCCTCGATCCCGTCGACCGAGTCGTCGCACCGGCCGAGGACCTCGAGTCCCTTGCGCGTGACCGACGCCCGCAGCACCCGGCGGTGGTTGGGGTCGGGACGCCGGCGCACGAGCCGCCGGCGCTCGAGGCCCGAGATCACCAGGTTCATGGCCTGCGGGGTGACGAGCGCCCAGCGCGCGAGTTGGGCGCACGACAGCCCGTCGCGCTCGCGTAGCAGGCTGAGCGTCACGTACTCGGGGGTCGAGACGCCGTGGGCCCGCAGCTCCTCGTCGAGCCGTGCCCGCAGCCGCCGCTCCACCCGGTACACGAGATATCCGACGCGAGGAACGGTCGAGCTTTCGGACGAGCCGACCTGTGGCATCGCCGCACCGGTCACGAACTCAACATTAGTGCGTAGGTCGCGTAGGTACTGCACACCCACGACCGATGCATTGACAAGCAGCTTGCGACAGGCATAGGGTTCGACCGCTGAATCGAGTAGCACGCCGGTAATTGAGGAGGAGGGCTCGTGATCGGACGTAAGACATTCGTGGCGCTGGTCGCATCGGTCGCGACCGCTCTGGCGTTGACCGCTGCCAGTTCTGGCGCGGCAGCGGCGACGTCGACCCACTACACGGGGCCCCTCCGCGACGGAGGGAGCTGGATCGCCGACGTTCCCTCGTCGTGGAACGGCACGCTGCTGCTCTACAGCCACGGCTACGGCAGCACCGCGCCGGCCGACTCACCGGACCCCGGCTCCCAGCAGGACCTCCTCAGCCAGGACTACGCGCTCGCCGGCTCCTCATATGACCCGAACGGATCGCTGTGGCAGCTCGGCAGCGCGGTCCGCGACCAGTTCGAGACGCTCGCCGACGTCGAGCAGACCGTCCTTCCGCACCGGCCCACGGATGTGATCGCGGTCGGGACGTCGATGGGCGGGCTGATCAGCTCGCTTGAGTCGGAGCAGGCATACGGGCGGCTCGACGGCTCGCTGACCACATGCGGCATCGTCGCCGGCGGTCTTCAGCTCGGCAACTACCAGCTCGACGGGGAGTACGCGTTCGACCACCTCCTGGCCGGCGACTCGATCAAGCTGGTGAACTTCACCGGAGCGACCGGCGCCGCCGACAGCTTCAATTCCGCGGTCGAGATGGGAACCGTCGCCGCGACCGCGCAGAACACCGCGCAGGGACGCGCGCGCCTGGCGCTTGCGTTGTCGCTGATGAACACCACGACTTGGGCGGTCCAGCCCGGCGCAACACCGCCCGCGCCCAACGACTACGCGGCCCAAGAGTTGGGGCAGTACAACACCGACTTCGGGGGACCGCCGCCGGGCTTCCCGCCGCTCACCGTCATGGAGTTCGTCGAGACCGGCCGCCAGCAGATCGAGCTGGCCGCGGGAGGCAATCCGAACTGGACCGTCGGTGTCAACTTCCAGCGGCTGGTCGACCGATCGCCCTACAAGCCCGAGATCGCGGCGCTCTACCACGCCGCCGGCCTCGACCTGAACGCCGACCTGCGGTCGCTCACGCGCGACGCCAACATCAAGGCCGCCGACCGGGCGGTGGCATGGATGGCGAGGACCTCCGACAACACCGGACGCCTCCAGGTGCCCGAGCTCGACATGCACACGATCGCCGACCAGCTCGTTCCGGTGCAGCAGGAGAACTTCTACCGGAACACGGTCGCTTTCGCCGGTCGCAGCGCGCTGCTTCGCCAGGTGTACGTCGATGCCCAGGGCCACTGCAACTTCACGCCGTCCGAAATCGTGGCCGGCGTGCACGCGGTCCAGCACCGGGTCGACACCGGCCGGTGGGACAACGTGGCCACTCCGGCGGCGCTGAACGCGAGCGCGGCGCAGTCCGGGCTCGGTCCGGCGGCGTTCATCCCGGGGTACGAGCCGGCGCGGCTCACGGGCGTCAACGGACCGTTCAACCCGTTCACGCAGGGCATCTGGTAGTCGCCGGGCGGCTCCCGGGCCACAATACCCGGGATGCCTTTCGCCGAGTCGCGCTCGACCCGGGTATGGGCCGGCCTCGGGCTGGTCGGGTCAGTGCTGGTCGCGCTGGCGGGGCCACGCGTCGCCGGTGGCCCCGTTCGGTGGTGGTTCGAACCGTCACTGGGCGTGCCCGTGTTCTACGCCGGCATCGTCGCGCTGTCGGTGGGGTGGCTCGCGCTCGGGAGGCTCGCGCTCACGACACGCGAGGTACGGATAATCGCGGCCGCTTGGTGCCTGCCGCTGCTCGTAGGTGCACCGCTGTTCAGCCAGGACGTCTACAGCTACCTCGCCCAGGGGACGATCGTGCACCTCGGGCTCGATCCCTACCGGGAGGCGCCGGCCGTACTCGCACAGCACGGCCAGGCCCACGTCCTGGACGCGGTCTCTCCGTTCTGGCGCCACACCACCGCGCCGTACGGGCCGCTGTTCCTGTGGATCGTCAGCTGGTTCACCGGGTCGAGCCTGGTGGTCGGCGTACTCCTGATCAGGGCGCTCGAGCTGGTCGGATTCGTGCTGCTGGCCGTGTTCGCTCCCAGGCTCGCGCGCTCGCTCGGCGCGGATCCGGCGCGCGCCGCCTGGTGGGTGCTGCTCTGCCCGCTGGTCCTGCTCGGTTTGGTGGCCCCGGCGCACAACGATCTTTTGATGATTGGTTTGCTGGTCGCCGGCATCTCACTTGCCCTCGAGCGGAGGCTGCTCGTTGGCGTCGCTTTGTGTGCGCTTGCGGCCACGATCAAGCTGCCCGCGGCGGCGGCGATTCCGTTCATCCTCGTGGCGGCGGGCGACCGAAGAACCGCGTTGACGGGCGTCGTGGTCGCCGCGGTAGTGCTCGTCGCGGTGAGCGTGATCTCCGGACTCGGCCTCGGCTGGCTCTCCTCTGACGTGTTCTCCACGCCCGACAAGGTGCGCCTGGCGATCACCCCGGCCACCGCGCTCGGCTGGACGGTCGCAGAGGTGGTGCCGGTCGGAGCGCGCGGCCTCGAGTCGGCGTTGGGCGGGGTCGCGTTCGGGCTCAGCCTCGTGCTCGGGGCGGTGCTGCTGTGGCGCTCGCGCCGCGAGAACATGGTGCGGAACCTGGGGATCGCGCTTATCGCCGTGGCGGTCTGCGGACCGGCGGCGTGGCCGTGGTACCTGACGTGGGGGCTCGTCCTGCTCGCCGCGTGCCCGGGGATTCAGCAGTCGCGGGCGCTCGCGCTGGCGGCCGTCGCGAGTGCGCTGGTCGTCAAGGCCGACGGGATCGTCGCCTTCCCGCTCCACACGGCGCCGCTGTTCGTTCTCCTGTACGTCGCCGTGGCTGCGGTGTGGGCGGCCCGGGCGCGGGCGACCCGGGCGCGGGCACGGCCGGGCGTCGCGGGAGATCGCCGCCGTGTGCGGACCCGGGCGCTCATCGAGTCCTGATGGCTACCAAGACCGAGGCCCCACAGGTGCGGGCGCGTGAAACGGCCGCTTCGGTGCCCGCGGCGGGGGGTGGGCGTCTCTACGACGTAGTAGTGGTTGGAGCGCCCGTCGTCGTGGCGCTCGCGCTCTGCCTGATCGAGCTGACGACTCGAAGCCTGTGGCTCGACGAGGCGGCGACGGTGGCGATCGCCGGGCAGCACGGGTCGGCGTTCTGGCACGCGGCCGCCCACGACGGCGGGAACATGCTCGGCTACTACGCGCTCCTCCACGTGCTGGTCGGCTGGTTCGGCCACGGCGCGTTCGTGATTCGCGTGCCGTCACCCGTCGCCGTCGGGTGCGCTGCCGGCGCCGTCGCGCTACTCGGCCTGCGGCTGTTCGACCGCCGCGTGGCGCTCGCCGCGGGACTGCTGTCCGCGGTCAGCCTCCCGCTGGTGTTCTGGGGGCAGGACGCGCGCGGGTACGCCGCGATGGTGGCGCTGGTGGCCGGATCGTTCGTGGCGTTCGCGGCGCTGGTCGATGGCCCGCGCCGGCGATGGCCGTGGATCGCGTACGTCGTCGTGACCACGCTGTCGGTGTACGCGAGCTACGTGGCGGTCTTCGCGGTGCCCGCGCAACTGCTCGCCCTGGCCTGGCGGCGGACGGCGTGGCGCCCGGCCTGGCGCCCGGTGGTGGGCGCGATCGCGGCGTGCGCGGTGTGCTGGGTCCCGCTGGCGGTGCTCGCCCTGGACCGGGGCTCGGGCCAGCTGTTCTGGATCGGGCGGCCGACCTTCAAGCTCGGGCGCCAGGTCATCGGCGCTCTCTCCTCCGCCGGCTTCGAGCCGAACTTCCGCCCGACAGCCGTCGCCACGCCACTGGCGATCCTGACCTTGGCGCTGGTGCTCGTCGCCGCAGCGATGATCGTCAGGCGACGTCAATGGGGACCGCTGCTGGCGCTGTCGTGGCTGCTGGTCCCGGTCGCCCTGATGTTGATCTGGTCGTTTGTCGGGCAGCCGATCTTCACGCCGCGCAACCTGCTCGTGTCGCTGCCCGCCGTCGCGTTGCTGATCGGCTGGGTGATCATGAGCAGCCGGGTCCCGCCGGTCATGGCCTGGCTTGCGGTGGCGGTCTTGATCGCGCTGCGGTTGGTCGTACTCGCTCCCAGCTACGGCACCTCGCCCGAGAACTGGCGTGCCGCCACGGCGTACGTACTCGCCTCCTCGCGACCCGGCGACTGCGTCGCGTTCTATCCACTCGATGCGTCGATGCCGTTCGACTACTACGCCCGGCGACCCGTGCAACCCCACGTCGAGCAGTACGAGACGCCGACGATTCCGACCGGCTGCGCGCGTGTGTGGCTGTTGGCCAGCCATCAGGGGCTGCCGACCGGAACCGTCACGTCCCGCGCCCACTATGCGCGGTATGTCGCGGTACGAACATCGCTCGCGCGCAGGTACCCGCAGCGGACGGTCAGGTCGTTCGGCTATGCCAGCGTGATCTGGGTCGAGCTGTTGAGTCGGTGACCGCCGTGCGCCGAGCATGCATGGCACGACAATTGCAGCGCGCGGGCCCGACCTTGCCGAACTCTGCACGATAATCGCGGGTAACACGTCAGAGTGCTTGGGGAGCGGCTCGATTGGCGTGTTATGCAGGCTCGCTCAGAGGGGTCGATACGCGCTCAACCCGCCACAGCCCCTTTACGTGCCCGCCGTTAATCCACTCCACCCTACGGACGGAGCGTCGTGCCGACCAACGTGAGCGCACTCAGCCCGACGAGCAGGATCCCGTTGACCCACAGCAGCCCGGTCCACCACTTCCCGTGGACGTAGCGGGCGAGCACGATCACCGCCGGGAACGCGGTGATCACGAGACGCGGCATCGGCGGCGTGTACTCCGAGGTCAACGCCAGCCAGCTGATCCCGAGCGTCCACACGATCGCCTCGGCCGACATCTCGCGGAAGTTGCGGACGACGAGCGCGAGCATGACGATCAGGACAACGGCCCCGATCAGCCCGACCACGAGATTGAGGTTGATCGTCGGGTGGTTGAAGTGGCTGAACGAGATCTCTTTCCCGAGCGCGTTCGCGAGGTCCCCGAGCGCGAACACGTTGGTCTTCTCGCTCCATCCGTCGCGCTGGGCGGTCAGACTCGCGAACGGTGAGCCGGTCCAGATCCACAGGAAGGCGCCGAACGCTCCGACCCCGACGACTGATAGTGCCGGCGCGACTAGGCTCCTGACGCCGTCGAGACCGCGGCGGCGAAGCTCGAGCAGAGCCGAGACCGCGCACACCACGACGAGCACGATCGCCTCGGGCTCGGTCGCCGTGGCGAACGCCGCGAGCGCGCCGGCGAGCACCCACCGGCGCTTTTGGAGCGCGAGGATGCAGCCCGCGACGAGCGCGAGCATCACCCCCTCGGCGTACACCATCGAGAACACGACCGAGCCCGGGTACAGGCAGAAGATCAGGACGGCCTTGCGCCCGGTGCGCTCGCCCCACCAACCGGCCGCGAGACGCTGCACCAGCACCGTCGCGACCGCCCCTCCGATCCCGGACACGATCACGCCGGCGATCGTCGTCGACAGGATCGTGTAGTGCGCAATCGGCACGACGAACGCGTGCGACACGGCCCAGACGATGAGGGGGTAAAGCGGGAAGAAGCCGAGCGTGCTCTGGACGTGCGTGACGTGCGCGGGATAGCCGTGATCGGCGAGCATCCGATACCACAGGCCGTCCCACTGCGCCAGCTCGTGCGTGAATGAGTGATGGCGGAGCGTGCCGTTGACGAACGCGACGAGCAGCAGCAGCACGCGCGTTCCCAGGAACACGCCGATCGCGAACCGGGCCTCGCCGACGGCGACGCCGGCGCGGGCGCGGGCGCGCCGGACCGCCGTCCGCGGCGCCCCGAGGCTGGGCGCCGGCGGGGCGTGGACAAGCGTCTCGGCGTGTTCGGATGCGGTCTCCACGCGCCTGCGAGTCTAGGTGAGGTTGCACCGGCGACCGCCGGCAAACATAGAATCGCGGCCGTGTGTCGACTCTTCGGGATGAGCGGCGGAGCCAACGAGGTGCAGGCGACGTTCTGGCTGCTGGACGCGCCCACGAGCCTGGTGGCGCTCAGCGAGACCCAGCCCGACGGAGTCGGCCTTGGCACGTTCAATCCCGACGGCACGCCGTGGGTGTATCGGAAGCCGGTCGCCGCGAACCGTAGCCAGACGTTCATCGCCGACGCGCACGAGGTGCGCTCGCGCACGTTCCTGGCGCACATCCGTCACGCCACCGCGGGACGGCCGACGATCGAGAACACCCATCCGTTCGAGCAACACGGGCGGCTGTTCGCGCACAACGGCGTGATCGGAGGACTGCCGGAGCTGCGCGAGCGGCTCGGCGAGCACGCGGCCCTCGTCGGTGGCTCGACCGACTCCGAGCTGTATTTCACGCTCATGACGAAACGGATAGAGGAGCACGGCGGTGATGTGATCGCGGGCATCACGGCGGCGGCCCGAGAGATCGCCGCTGAGGTCCCGCTCTACTCGCTCAACATGCTGCTCACGACCGCGACCGACGTCTGGGCGCTCCGCTACCCCGACACGAACGAGCTGTGGATCCTCGAGCGCTCGATCGCGGCGCTCGGAGGACCCGGTGGCAGTTTCGCCGGTCCCAGCCATGGTCCCAGCGACGATGACGGCGGTTTCGATCAGCGCTCGGCTTCGGGGATCACGCGCGTGTTCTCAGGCCAGCTCTCGATCCTGCCGGCCACGATCATCGCCTCCCAACCGATGGACACGAATCCGCTGTGGCGGCTGCTCGAACCCGGCGAACTGATCCACGTCGACCCCGAGCTGCGCGTCACCTCGACGATCGCGGTCCCGGATCCCCCGGGGGAGATGCTCGAGCTGACCGCTACTGAAGCGGTCGCCCAGCAAGAGGAATAGATCGGCTCAGGCGGCGAACCGCGCCGCCAGGTCGGCGACGAGCGTCGGCACGCCCGCGGACGCTGCCAGCCGCTCCTGCCGGCGCGGCTCAGCGGCAAGGAGCAGCATCGGCACGTCGTCGAGCTCGTCGGCCGCGTCGAGCGTGGCGGCATGCGGCCGGGCGGCCGCGAGCAGGTCGTCAAGCACCTGCGACACCGGGACGAGCTTCGCCCTCAACGGATCGATCAGCTCGGCGGCGGTGGCGTCGCGCGCGGCGATAAACCGGTTCTCGGCGAGCACCTCCTGGGCGGTGACGAGCTTTTGCGAGGCGTAGCCCTGCTCGAGCTCGAGCCGCGCGACAGCCTGTACGAGCGCGGTCAGGGCCGCGGTCGAAGACAGCCGCGGCTGGGCGTCCATGATCCGCACCTCGACCGTTCCCAGTCGCGGCTGCGGGCGCACGTCCCACCACAGGAACGTCGGCTCGGGGATCGCGCCGGAGCGCACGAGCAGATCGACGGTCGCGACCCAGTCCCGATAGCTGTCGAAGCGGCGCGGGATCCCGGTGCGTGGAAAGCCCTGGAACAGGATCGTCCGGTTCGACGCCAGGCCGGTCGCCAGCCCCTTCAGCATCGGCGAGCTGGCGGACAGGGCGAGCAGCAGCGGCAGATGGGCGCGCAACTGGTTCACTAGCCGGATCGCGCGCTGGGAATCGGGCACCCCGATGTGGATGTGGAGCGCGAACGTCGGCTCGCGCCGCGCCAGGTCGCGCGTCGTCTGGTAGATGACCTGGTAGCGGCTCGACGGAGACACCCTCGTCGGCTCGGTCACCTCACCGGGATAGGTGCCGCACGATGCCGCCGCCATGCCCAGGTGCTCGAGATCACGGACGAGCAGCGAGCGCAGCTCACGGAGCTCGGCGATCGCCTCGCCGACGGTCGCATGCGGATTCGTCCGGAGCTCAAGGGCGGCCTCGTGCGTCTCGGCCGCACACCGTCCGGCGAGCCCCTCCCCTGCTTGCGCGAGCACCTCGTCGCCCCTCTGCGCCAGGCCCCAACCGTCCGGGTCGAGGAGCATTATCTCCTCCTCGATCCCCACGGTGTAGGCCTCAGAAGGCCGCCAGGTCGCCCATCCCGCACTCCCCAAGGGTGCAGCGCGCCCCGTCACTGATTCGAGCGTTTCCGTGGACGAAGTTAACCACGGTGGCGGGGACACGCGTATTAACTCGCGTTCGCAAACTGCGCGCTTGACTGCCGACGCGAGCGTACGGATCGCCCTCGGGCGGATGTGAGTCGGCGCGGCGCGGCGGCCTGGTGTGCGGCCGCAAGCGGCTCGGCGACGGGTTCCTCGGCCCCCGCCGCGGCGGCGATCAGCAGGTCGAACAGGGGACCGTGGGTGCGCAGGCCCTCGGCATGCCACTGGACCCCCATCACAAACCGGTCACTCGGGTTCTCGATCGCCTCGATCGTGCCGTCCTGGGCCCAGGCGGTCGCCACCAGGCCTTTGCCGAGCGTCTGCACGGCCTGATGGTGGAAAGAGTTGACCTCCAGCGAGGGCCCTCCGAGCGTCGCCCGCAGCCGGCTCTGCGGCGCCGTCTCGATGCGGTGTGTGGGGACGCTGCCGTGCTCGGGCTGGCGATGCGTGATGCCGTCGCCGACCACGTCCGGAAGATGCTGGTGCAGGCTGCCGCCGCGCGCGACGTTCAGCAGCTGCATGCCCCGGCAGATCCCGAGGATCGGCAACTTGCGTCGGTCGGCGGCGCGAACGAGCGCGAGCTCGACCGCGTCCACCCGGGGCTCGGTCGGTCCGAGCTCGGGGTGGGGCTGGGCGCCGTAGGCGCTCGGCTGCACGTCGGGGCCGCCGGGGAGGCAGACACCGTCGACGCGGTCCAGGAGCGCTGGGATCGCGTCGGGGCGGAGCAGCGGCACGATCACCGGGATGCCGCCGGCGCGCTCAATCGCCTCTGGATAGAGGGTGGCGAGCGCGACCTCGAGCTTCGGCGGTTCCCCGTGGGGGCGCGCACCGCCGTCTTCGGGGCGGCGAAGCTCCGAGGTGGTGACGGCGATCAGGGGACGAGCGCGCATATGGACATATATTTCGGCCGCGAGCGGCACAACTCCATATCCATACGGATAAACATCCGTCCAGACGGTTCGCCGGGATGGGACCCGCCCGCCCGGAGTTTCGCTGACGGTACGGACGGATTCGGGGGTTGGTGCGGCGGCCCCCCCGGTGCTCGACCTCAACGACCGGTGAGCTCGCCGACCAGGACGTTCCAGCGCTCGACGGACACCGTCTCGAGAATTCCCATCGGTGTCCATGGGTCGTCGGCGAGGCGGGCGTTGATCGTCTGGTGGCCATCGGCCTCAACGATCTGAAGCACGCGGTGCTCGGGATTGCCGTCGCCGAGCGGACCGGCGAACACGAAGAAGCCCGCCTCGAACAACGCGTCCATATACGCAGCGTGCTCGTCCCATCTGTCCTGCTCGCGTAACGGCCGGCTCGCGTCCCACGCCGGCCCTCCCTTTCGGATCACCGCGAACAGCATGGTTCGATCCTAGGCGCGGTCGCGGTCAGGTTCAGTCCGTGTCCTCGGGATTCATCAGGCCGCGGGCTGACGTCGAGCCGCTGACCGATCCGCTTGTACCGTTCGGGCGCTACCCCACCCTTCCAATATGGGCGGGAGCGTGCGAGGGTTCGGCGCGTGCGAGCCAAGAGCTACTTCGCCGCGGTCGACTCCCATACCGAAGGGATGCCGACACGAGTCGTGACCGGCGGCCTCGGTCCCGTCCCGGGCGCGTCGATGCAAGAGCGCCGGCTGTACTTCGAGGAGCACCTCGACCACCTTCGGCTGCTCCTGATGCGCGAGCCCCGCGGCCACTCGGCGATGTCCGGAGCGTTTCTGCAGCCACCGACGCGTCCCGATGCTGACTGGGGCGTGCTGTTCGTCGAGGTCTCGGGCCTGCTGCCGATGTGCGGACACGGAACCATCGGCGTCGCCACCGTGCTCGTAGAGACCGGGATGGTGGCCGTGTCCGAGCCCGAGACCGTGATCCGCCTCGACACGCCGGCCGGGTTGGTCAAGGCGACGGTGCAAGTGCGCGACGGCCGCGCGGAGCGCGTCCGGTTGCGCAACGTGCCCGCGTTCGTGTCTGCTCTCGACGCTGCGGTCGAGGTCGATTCGCTCGGCACGGTTTCGTATGACATGGCGTACGGCGGGAACTTCTACGCCCTCGTACCGGCGGCGTCGGTAGGGCTCGATCCGGCGCCGGCGAACTCCCAGCAGCTGATCGATCGCGGACTTGAGATCATCGCTGCGATCAACGCGACGGCCCAGCCTGTCCACCCCGTCGACTCGGCGATCCGCGGGTGCAAGCACGTCGTGTTTCACGCCCCCGGCCGCGACGGCGCCGACGCGCGCAACGCCACCGCGATCCACCCCGGCTGGCTCGACCGGTCCCCGTGCGGGACCGGGACCTCCGCCCGGATGGCCGCGCTCCACGCGCGGGGGAAGCTCCCGCTTGGCCAGGAGTTCGTCAACGAGTCGATCATCGGGAGCCGTTTCACGGGCCGCCTGCTCGAGGAGACAAGCCTCGGCTCCGTCCCCGCGGTCGTGCCCGAGGTCAGCGGCCGGGCGTGGATCACCGGCATGAGCCAGTACCTGCTCGACCCGACCGACCCGTTCCCGGCGGGGTTCGCCCTGTAGCCGCCGGTGAGGGTGATCGTCGTCGGCGGCGGGGCGGTCGGCCTGTGCGTGGCAGAGGCGCTGAGCACCCGCGGGGCCGAAGTGACGGTGTTCGAGCGCGACCGGTGCGGCGCCGGCGCTTCCGCCGGCAACGCCGGCTGGATCACGCCGTCGCTGGCGATCCCCGTCCCGGGCCCCGGCGTGATCGGCCAGTCTTTGCGATGGCTCGTCGATCCGTCGGGCCCTTTATGGATCCGTCCAACGCTGTCGCCGGCGATGCTCGCCTGGATCGCGCGGTTCGTCGCGAGCTGCCGGGCCTCGGCCTACAGGCGAGGACTGGCGGCACTCCAGCAAGCCGGCGCGCTCGCCGGGCCGGCCTTCGATCGGCTGGCCGAGCGCGGCGTCGAGTTCGAGCTCCATAACGCTCCGCTCCTGTATCCGGCGTTTGAGCAGGCCGAGCTCGAGCACCTGCGGGCAGTAGCGGACGAGCTCATCGGGGTGGGGGCCGCCCCGCTGCTCGAAGAGATTTCGGCCGCCGAGTTGCGGGGGTTCGAGCCGGCGCTGAGCGAGCGCGTGCTCGGCGGGCTGATCGCGCGGGTCGATCGGCGCGTGCGGCCGGAGTCGTTCTGCGACGGCCTGCGGCGCGCGGTCCTCGCGGGCGGAGCCGAGGTGCTCGAGCACTCGGGAGTCGACGCGCTGGGCCGCGACGGGACAGGCTGGATCGTTGCCGGCGGGGGCACTCGCCGCTCCGGCGATGCAATCGTGCTCGCCGGTGGCGTGGCGTCGGCCGGCTTGCTGTCGCGGCTCGGGGTGCGGCTCCCGATTGTCGCGGCCAAGGGCTACAGCCGGACGTACCCGTCTGATGAGACCGGGCCGCGCCAGGCCATGTACCTGGAGACGCCGAAGGTCGCGATCAGCGCGTACGACGGGGTGGTGCGTGTGTCGGGCACGCTCGAGCTGGGCGCGCGCGGCCTGGGTTTGAGCGAAGGGCGTCTCCGCGCAATCACCGCGGCGGCGCAGCAGGCGCTGCCGCGGTGGCGGATGCCGTCGAGCCCGCGCGACTGGGCGGGGATGCGCTCGCTGTCCCCCGACGGCCTGCCGTTCATCGGCCCGGTGCCCGGCCTCCAGGGGCTGCACGTCGCGGCCGGCCATGCCACGCTCGGTATCACCTTGGCCCCGTTGACCGGTGAGCTCGTCGCGGACCTGGTGCTCGAGGGGCGCCGGAGTGGAGCCCTGACGCCGTTCGATCCCTCCCGCGCGATCGGCGGATACTTCAAACGACCGGGAGTCACGCGACCGAGAGCCACGACAGGAGGACCTCGATGAAGGGCGTTCACGCCGCGATCGTCACCCACTTCGACGCCGATCTGAAGGTCGACCACGATGCGGTGGCCGCCGAGGTCAATCGTCTGCTCGCCGCGGGGATCCACGGCATCGTTCCGAACGGCACCGTGGGCGAAGGCGGCAGTCTGTCCCGCGAGGAGCGACGCGCGGTGATCGAGACCGTGGTCGGGGCCGCCGCCGGTCGAGCTCCGGTCTGCGCAGGGATCTCGGCAGCGACCGCCGAGCAGGCGGCGGTGTACGCACGTGACGCGCAGAGTGCGGGCGCCGACAGTGCGATGATTCTGCCGCCGCTCCTCTACCGCGCCGACGAGCTCGAGCTGGTCGAGTTCTTCGGGTCGGCGGCGCGCGCCACCGACCTGCCGTTGCTGGTCTACAACAACCCGCTGGGGAGCGGAAGCGATCTGCGCCCCGAGCTGTTGGCGCTGCTCGCGCGCGAGGTGCCGAGCATCGCGGCGTTCAAGGAGACCTCCGGAGACGCCCGGCGGATCGCCGAGCTCGTGAACCTGTGCCCCGAGGTCGACGTGCTCGTCGGCGGCGACGACTGGGCGCTCGAAGGTCTGTGCGCCGGCGCGGTGGGCTGGGTCTCTGGCGTGGCCGACGTGCTTCCCGCGGAGTCCGTGCGGCTGTTCGAGCTGTGCGCCGCCGGCGAGCTCGCGAGCGCGCGCGAGCTCTATGCCGAACTCCTCCCGCTGGCGCGCCTCGACATGACGCCGAAGCTGGTGCAGTACTTCAAGGCAGCGCTCGACGAGCTCGGAATCGGCGGTGGACCGTGCCGGCCGCCACGGCTGCCGCTGACCGACCGCGAGCTCGGCGAGGTCCGCCGGGCGGTCGGGCGTTTCTCGCGGGCGCCCGTGCCGCGTTAGCGACGGGTCAAGCCGGGGTCGCGCTCCTCATCGGCTTACGTTGCGTCCTCACGTCGGGGCCTGGTTGAGCCGATACATGCTGGAACACGTTTGCGCCTTAGGGCGAGCCGCCAGTGCTCCGACTGCTCAGAGACACCCCTCCGCTGCGTCGCTTCTTCGTGGCCTTTTTCGGGTCGCAAGTCGGGACCGGCGCAGCCTACGTGGCGCTGCTGCTCGTCGCCTATCAGCGGCTGCACTCGGGCTGGGCGATCTCGCTCGTGCTGCTCGGCGAGTTCGTGCCGGGGATCATCCTGGCGCCGCTGTTCGGTTCGTTCGCTGACCGCATCTCCCGCCGGCGCCTCGTGGTCTGCGCCGACCTGCTGCGCGCGGTCTGCTTTGTCGCGATCGCCGTCGTTCCGTCGTTCGCCGCCACGGTCGTTTTCGCGCTGCTGGCGGGCGTGGGATCCGCCCTGTTCCGGCCCGCGATCAACGCCGCCCTTCCCGGGCTGGTCCCGCCCGAGCGCCGCTCGCAGCTCACCGCGATCTTCTACGCGAGCATCAACACGGGGCTGATGCTGGGGCCGGCGCTGGCGGCTGGGCTGCTCCTCGTTACGACCGCCCCCGTCGTGCTCGTGCTCAACGCGGTCAGCTTCGTGGCCTCGGCCGTGTTGCTCGCCGGCGTCGACCTCGGGCCGTGGAAGGCTGACTCCCCGGCGGACAGCGCCGATTCCGAGGAGACTCCGCCGGGGTCGGTGTGGGCGCACACCCGCGACGGCGCGCGGGCCGCGGTGGCCATGGCGGGCGTCCCCGTGCTGATGATCGTCGGTGCGCTCGTGGTGTTTACCGGCGCAATGTTCAACGTGCTCGCGCCGCTGTTCGCGACCGGGCCGCTCCACACCGACGGGTCCGGCTACAGCGTGCTGATGGCGCTATACGGGCTCGGGATGGTCGCGGGCTCGTGGACGAACGCTCGGGCCGGCTCGGACATCGGCGCCCTGCGCCGGCGCTGGCTGGTCGGGATCGGGGTGTCGGGCGCCGCGATGGCGGTGGCCGCACTCGCCCCCAACCTTCCGCTCGCGCTCGTGGCGTTCATGTTCATCGGCCTGGGCGAGAACCTGCTCGTCGGTCCCGAGATGCGGCTAATGCAGGAGATGGTCGCCGACCGGATGCTGGGTCGCGTGTTCGGGCTGAAGGACGTGCTCGAGAACATCGCGTTCGTGGCGGCGTTCATCGGCGCGGGCGCGCTGCTCACCGTCGCCGGCGTGCGCGCGGTGTTCGCGGGGGCCGGCGTGGTGACGGTGGCACTGGCCTTCGTCGGGGCGGTGGCGTTCCGCACGCGGCGCGTGGTGGCCCGGCCGGCGCTCGAGACCGGCGACTAGATCAATCGCTACACGTTGAACGCGGCGCGGAGATCGTCCGCCGTCGCGGCGCCGCCGAGGAGCGGGGCGAGCTTCAGCATCTCCTGCGTCGCGCGGAGCATCGCGTAGTGATCGAGGCGCTGTGCGACCCTCGTGCCCGGCGCGACCGAGGGCGCGATCACGAGCGTCGCAATGTGATTGCCGCTTAGGTCGTCGTCCTCGTCCCAGGTGATGAACACCGCCGCCCGGCCCGCGGTGTACTCGGCACTCGCGAACGCCTTGGGCATGAACGTCGACAGCCAGGTGTCCCCGTCCGCGACCGTGCCGTCGTGCATGTCGTGGACCAGGTTCGGCGTGATGAACGTGAACCGGGCCTGCAGGTCGGGCGGGTCGGCGAGCGGGACGTTGTACGACGCGCAATCCGGCCCCAGGTTCGTGTAGTAGACCTGAGGGTTGTGACGGACCGCGTACTCACCGGAGTCGGCCTGCTGGCAGTTCGCCGGCATCGACTCCTCGAGCGAGCGCGACGCACCACCCGGCAGGAGGCTGAAGATGCTCGGGACATCGAGCGGGTGATCGGCCGGTGGGTTGTCGTCGCCGATGCCGTGGGTCGAGCCTGAGGTCATCGCGATGTAGTTCGGCAGGCTGGGATGGCCCTCGGCGTAGAAGTTCGTCGCCAGGCCGAATTCGCCGGCCAGCTTGTTGAGGTAGGGCGCGTCGGAGGAGCCGATGATCTGGTCGTAGGAGTGGTTCTCCATGAGGATCCAGATGACGTGGTCGTACGTCGGCGGTGGCTCGGCGTGGTCCGGCACTCGTGGAACCGTACCCAGCGCCACCCCCCACGACCCCCCAGCGTCACCCCCTTCGACCCGCCCAGCGCCAGCCCCCACGACCCGCTTCGAGAGGCGGACCGATGAGTTTCGTGGGTTGCGACGGTCGTAGCTCGTAGCAATACTTTCGTCAGGCGCCGTCCCGCGCCGAACCCTCGAATCCGGTGCTCACGCCACCGGCGAAGCGGGGGCAAAGGGGGCCGATGCTCTCGGGACGCCGGTGAGCTGTTGCCCTTTCCGGCGGGGCGCCGCGAGCGTGAGTGGCGGGGCCGCGCCTGTTCGAAAGGAGCACCAGCGATGACCGAGCAGAAGTCGTTCAAGCGTCTCGTCCGCGCACGGATGGAGAAAACGGGCGAGAGCTACACGACGGCCCGCACGGGGCTGCTTCGTGCGGATGAGACAGAAGCGCTCGAGGGCGTGAAGCTCGCGACCTCGGACGAGGCCATCCGCCGGCGGACCGGCCGCGGCTGGGAGGAGTGGTTCGAGATGCTCGACGACTGGGGCGCCCCGGATCGAACTCACCGCGAGACCGCTCGTTGGCTAGCCGAGCAGCAGAACCTCCATCCGTTGGCGTGGAACGTGCAGGCCGTCACCGCCAGCTATGAGCGTGCTCGCGGACTGCGCGCGGTCGGAGAGAAGGACGACGGCTTCGCGATCACCGCATCGCGGACGGTGGCGGTGCCCGTCGAGCGGCTGTACGAGGCGTTCGTCTCGGACGAGGTCCGCGGGCAATGGCTCCCCGACGGCCGGCTGCGCGAGCGCACGGCCACGAGGCCGAAGTCGGCGCGTTTTGACTGGGGTGACGGAGACACCCGCGTCAACCTCACCTTCCTCCCGAAGGGGGAGGCCAAGAGCACCGTGGCGCTCGAGCACCGCCGCCTCCCCGACGCCGGCGAGGCCGAACGGATCAAGGGCTACTGGCGGGAGCGGCTGGCGGCGCTCAAAAGCGCGCTGGAAGCAACGCGAGGCAACGACACAGGAGAACGACCGTGAACGATCAGACACGCATCACCAACGTCATGAACATCGGCGTCCCCGTTACCGACCAGGACCGCGCGCTTGCGTTCTACACCGAGAAGCTCGGGTTCGAGACACGCCGCGACGTCCCGCTCCCGCAGTTCGGCGGCCGCTGGATCGAGGTGGCGCCCACCGGCGCGACGATCACGCTCTCGCTCGTTCCGGCGCGTGATGGTGTCCCCGCCGGCATCGAGACCGGCATCCGCTTGGCCGCTGAGGACGCGGCCGCCGTCCACGCCGCGCTCCAGGACCGCGGCGTCGATGTCGGCAAGCTGCTCCGCTGGCCGGGCGTGCCGGCCATGTTCGCCTTCCACGACGAGGACGGCAACGGCCTCGAGATCGTCGAGGCCGGCTGACCTACCCGCGCTGCATCGCCTCGAGCCCGCCACGCAGGAAGTCGAGCACCTGGTCGAGGATGGCCATGGCCTGCTCGTGCGTGACGGGCTCGCCGCCGGACTCGGCCTGGAAGAACTGGTCGCTAACGGACTCGAACGCCGCGGTCATCGAGGCCGCGATCAGCAGCGCGCGGATATCGTCGGGGTCGGTACCGAGATCCCGGGCGATCGATTCGCCGAGCATCGGTTCGAGCTGCGCATGTCGCCCGCGCATCTTCATCTGAAGCGCGGGATTGGCCATGATGACCTTCTTGCGCAGTTTGTCGTCTTCGTCGGGCGACTTCATGCACCCTACGAACTCACGGAGAGCGTCAACGGTCGTCGTGCCGGCCGCCCGCTCGTCGAGCATTCGCTTCAGCTCGTTGAGATACCCGCTCTCCTCGGAGAACAGGATGTCCTCCTTGCTGTCGAAGTAGGCAAAGATCGTCCTCGGCGCGACGTCGGCGGCCTCGGCGATCTCAGCGAGCGTCGTCTCGTCGTATCCGCGCTCGGCGAACAGCCGGAGGGCCGCGCGGGCGATCGTCTCGCGCGTCTGCTGCTTCTTGCGCTCCCGCAGGCCGATCTTGGGGTGGGTCGAGTCGAGCGAGCTCATATGAGCGGAAGCTTACCAGCGAACGTGCACAGATAGAAATTTTGCAACGACTGTTGACTTTGCGCTGCAGCCGATATATAAATGCACCGCTTGCAAAGTTGCTACACATGAAAGCCGGGACAGAAACATGACGAACATCGCTCGCTGGACAATGCGGCACCGACGAATCGTCGTGACCGCTTGGATCGTGGCCGCAATCGGCGTATTCGCGGTGTCGAATGCGATCGGAAAGAAGACCGCGAGCAGCTTCACGCTGCCGGGCACGAACTCCCAGCAGGCCGTCGACCTGCTCCAGTCGCGCTTTCCGGCCCAGGCCGGCGACGCGGATCAAATCGTCTTCCAGGCCAAGTCCGGCAAGCTGACCGACGCCGCCGACCGTGCCGCAATCGATGCGACGCTGGCCCGGGTCGCGAAGCTCGATCACGTGACCGGCGTCGTCAGCCCGTACGCGCCCGGCCAGCACGCGATCTCCCGCGACGGGACGATCGCGTTCGCCACCGTGACCTTCGACGAGCGCGCCAACGCGCTGCCAAAGGCCGCGGTCGAGAGTGTGATCAGCACCGCCGAGTCGGCGCGGTCGGCGCAGCTGGGCGTGCAGCTCGGCGGCCAGGCGATCGAACAGGCGCAGCAGGCGTCCCTCGGGTTTGCGACGGTCATCGGGATCGTCGCGGCGATCGTGATCCTGCTGATCAGCTTCGGGTCGTTCACCGCGATGGGGCTTCCGATCGCCACCGCCCTGCTGGGTCTGGGTGCGGGGATCGGCGTGATCAACCTCGCGAGCCACGTCGTCGACATGCCGAGCTTCGCGTCCGAGCTGGCGCTCATGATCGGGCTCGGCGTCGGCGTCGACTACGCGCTGTTCATCGTCACTCGCTTCCGCGAGAACTACCGGACGAATGGGGGCAATGTCGAGTCCGCGGTGGAGGCCGCCCTCAACACCTCCGGCCGCGCCGTCCTGTTCGCGGGCGCGACCGTCGTGATCGCGCTGCTCGGGATGTTCGCCCTCGGCGTGAGCCTGCTGAACGGCGCGGCCGTCGCGGCGGCGATCGGCGTGGTGCTCGTGCTCGCCGCCTCGCTCACGCTGCTGCCGGCACTACTCGGCCTGAGCGGTCGGCGGATCGGCGAAACCGTGCGAGGGCAGACTGGCCCGGAGGCGGATGGCGAGCGGCCTGGATTCTGGTTGCGCTGGGTCCAGCGCGTGCAACGCCGTCCTGCGATGACGGCAATCGCCGCGACGGCGCTGATGCTGGTGCTCGCCGCACCCGCCCTCGGACTTCGCCTCGCCTCGAGCGACGCCAGCAACGACCCGGCCAACCAGACCACCCACAAGGCCTACGACCTGCTCGCGAAGGGATTCGGTCCCGGCGTCAACGGACCGTTGCAACTCGCGGTGGCGCTTCCGCAGGCGCACGATTCGGCGGCCCTCACCGAAATCACCCACACGCTCCGCACGACTCCCGGCATCGCGTCGGTCGCGTCGCCGCGGCTCAACCCGGCCGGGGACACGGCGTCCGTCGTGGCCTACCCGACGACGTCGCCGCAGAGCTCGCAGACCTCGAGCCTGGTCACGCAGCTGCGCGACTCGGTCAACCCGCCGCTCGAGCGTTCGACCGGGAGCCGCGTGTACGTCGGCGGTGCGACGGCAGCGCAGGTCGATTTCTCGCACGTCCTCTCGAGCAAGCTGCCGCTGTTCATCGGCGTCGTCGTCGCGCTGGCGGCACTCCTCCTGCTGGTGGTGTTCCGGTCGCTCGTGATTCCGGTTCAGGCCGCGCTCATGAACCTGCTGTCGATCGGCGCGTCGCTGGGGATCATCCAGGCCGTGTTCGAGCGGGGTTGGCTCGGCGGACAGGCCGGGCCGATCGATGCCTTCATCCCGGTGCTCACGTTCGCGATCGTCTTCGGGCTGTCGATGGATTACGAGGTCTTCCTCGTCTCCCGGGTCCACGAGGAATGGCAGGCACGCGGTGACGCCAGCGTCGCCGTCAGGGAAGGCCTGACTCGCACGGGCCGCGTGATCACGGCGGCCGCCGCGGTCATGGTCGCGGTGTTCGGCGCGTTCGCGATCAGCGGCGACCGGATCCTCGCGATGTTCGGGCTGGCCATGGCAAGCGCAGTGCTCCTTGATGCGTTGGTGGTGCGGATGCTCCTGCTGCCCGCTGTCCTCCAGCTCCTCGGGCGCACCACGTGGGCGCTGCCCCGCTGGCTCGACCGGAGGCTCCCTCGCGTCGCGATCGAGCCCGAGGCCCACCCGGCCCCGCGGCCGGCGCTCGAGCCGGCGTTCGAGGTGGGGCCATGACGGACTCGCGAACCCTCGATCGGCTGATCGCGCATCTCCGCGGTCAGGTCGCGGAGCTACGGCGCCTCGAGGACGAAGGCGCCGCGCCGGAGGACATCGCGGAGCGCAAGCGCCTGATCCTGCGTCTCCAGGAGCGCCTCTCCTACGCGGTGCGCGACGTCCTCAGCCCGCAGCGGACCTCGCCGGCGTAGCGCCAACTAAAAGCGGGCCACCGTGTGTCGAGGTGGCCCGCCATCGCTTGTCGCGTTGGCCCGCGCAGCCGCCCCCGGAGCCGCGATTGCGCAGGGAGTACCATTGACAACTCAACTAAGCAACGTGAGATGGATACAGCCATGAATGCCCTTCGAATGATCATCAAGCCAATCCGGCACGGCTGGTCCGTCCAGCTGACCGACGGCCGCGAGCTGGCTCGGTTCCTCGGGCCGGGCGCCCGCTGGCGCGCCACCCGGTACCTGAGCCGCGCCATTGAGGCCCTGAGGACCGGAGGCCCGACGCCCGGAACTGCCGCGCTCTGACGATCGGGGCGTCGGCGGACTCGATGCGACGCGACCTAGCGGCGCGTCGCGCCGGCCACCCAGGCGATGAACGCGGCCTGGAGCGGAAGCCGGGCCCACAGGCTGGCCACGCCGCTCGCGTACACGAGGGCCTCAGCGACGGGCAGATAGGGCGGCACGATCCGCGAGGAGGTTGACTCGATTGCGAGTCTGTGCTTAGTATTCTGGCCACCTTCGGCCATTATCCTGCTTACGGCTCGAGCTTCAGGCGGGGAGTCAGTCGGCTCGCTCACGATAATGAGACACCCTAGGTCTTTTGCGCACACTGGAGCGTCCGCAGCGGCATGAATGCCCAGGGTCGCCTCTCGGTGCTTGCCGTCGATGCTGATTGGCTTGCGCTCGAGGACCTCGGCCAGCTCTTGAACAGCTCGCCGCGGGTGACCGAGACCGCGTGCGCGAGCAGCGCGAGCGAAGCGCTGCGGCTCTTTGCCACGCGGCAATTTGACGCCCTGTTCAGCGAAGTACGCATGCCAGGCTTCGAGGGCCTGGAGCTCGCGAGCGTGCTCAATCGATTCGCAAATCCTCCAGCGGTGGTGTTCGTGAGCGCCAACGAGGACGGCGCCGCCAGGGCGTTCGAGCTCTGCGCTCGCGATTACCTGCGGAAACCGGTCAGTCAGCGTCGACTCGAGGAGGCCCTCGCTCGCGTCTCGTATCCGGCCGACGATGCAGAGAATCGAGCTGACCCCCCAGAGACCGGGCCATCGCTGAGCCACCCGGTCGTCGGCGTCCACCGGCCCCTCGACGAAGCCACGCGGATCATTTCCCTCAGCTCGATCCTATACGTCAGCGCACAGCGGGACTACGTCCGAATCGTCGCCGATACAGGACGCTACCTTCAGCGCGCCACTATCACCGAGATTGACCGGCGCTGGAAGTCGTATGGCTTCCACCGCGTTCATCGGGCTTACGTTGTAAATCTCCGCCGAGCCCGAGAAATGCGACCGCAGCTAGGAGGCACCGCAAGCCTGGCGCTAGTCGACGGCACCGAGATCCCAGTGGCGCGCCGGCACAGCGCCGAGCTTCGTCGCCTACTACGGATGTAACCGCGAATCAGGACGCTTGTTCAGTGCGCCTCGGGGTGCACGCGGACAGCGATAAGGCGGCCCTGTCCCCTCCCGACATTGGTGATGCGATATCGGCCGACGCTGTGGAAGGTCGCGCCCTCTCCGCTTCGGAGGCGGGTTGGCGCTTCGTCTGGAAAGGCCAGCTCGAATGTGCCGTCGAGGATGTAGATCATGCGCTCGTGCTCGTGCTCGTCGTCGATCTCGATGCTGCCGCCGGGCCGGAAGCTGCTCAGGGACGGGACGAGTGTCCAGCGCGCGCCGCAGGTGAGGTCGTACATGTCGACCCCCTCGGTCGGGGAGTGGAGCATGTGATCGGGGGCGGTGCGAAGGATCCGTACATGGTCGGCGGGCGGGCTCGGGGGCCCGCTGAGCAGGTCGGCCGGCTCGACGTCGTAGAACTCGGCCAGGCGCACGAGGCGGCCGATCGTGATGTCCGATTGTCCCTGCTCGATGAGGGATAAGAAGGAGCTGGAGATGCCGGTGGCGCGGGCCAACTGGGACAGAGAGAGGCCATGTTCAGCTCTCAGCTGCTTCAGCCGCGCGGCCAGCCCTGCCTTATGGGTCGGAGGCGATTCCGATTTGCCCGATGGCGACAAGGATCTCGTTCTCAGGATAGTTGGGGTCCTTTGCGCAGCTTTCGAGCTAAAGCTGTGCGGCTTCTCCGTCCATTACACCGTGCAGTTGGTGCGGGTCTCCGCGCCCCGAACGATGCCGATGGCCGTTTATCGTGTTCCGCTGACCGTTCGTCGCATCGGCCATTTACGCATCGCCGCCTTCGGGTTACCGTAAGCCCGCTACAGATTAGAACGTCATGCGAGTGGTGCCGCGCGTCCATGCGGGGCCGTCTCGCTGCTGTCGAGCGAGCGTTCTTTACACAGCGTCGTGAGGGAGGGAATTTCGGTGCGTGCTTCGAGTCGTTTGGCGCGGTGGCTACTGCCTGTCGGCCTGGCGCTGGCTGCCGTGATATTCGCTGTTGGTGTGTCGGGATCCGCAGCTCGTCCCGTCCAACACAAGTCGTCGGGCACAACAGGCGGAGGTACGTCCAGAGTGCTGAATCTCCACGAGGGGTCGGCCCTGACGCTTGCGCTTTCTGGAGACGATCACTCGATCGTGATGAATTTCATGGGGAATCTGTGGACGATGCCGGCCGCAGGCGGTACGGCCACGCGGATTTCGAGCCTGTCACAGGACACGGCTTATCCGACATGGTCACCGGACGGGAAGACGATCGCGTTCCAGTCGTATGAGAGCGGGAATTTCCATATTTGGGCGATGAACCCGGACGGCTCGAATGTCCGTGAGCTGACGTTCGGGTACTACGACGATCGCGAGCCGGTCTTCTCTCCGGATGGGACACAGATTGCCTTTTCGTCCGATCGGCCGGTGGCGGGGTCACCGCCCGGAACTGCAAGCGGTAGCTACAACGTGTGGGTGCTCACGGTGGCGACGGGGCAGTTGACGGAGATCACGCATGACGCCGTGCTCAGCAACGCCTATTACCCGACCTGGACGCCGGATGGTTCGCATATCACGTATGTGGACTCGACTCACTCGATCGATTCAATCGCTGCCAGTGGGCAGAGTTCGGTCCAGACGCTCTACACAAATGCGTCGATGACGCTGTACTCCCCGACGTACTCGGCGGATGGAAAGAACATTGCCTACGTGGGGCAGAATTCGGCTTCTGGGGGGCCGACGAGTGTGAACCAGGGGCCATTGACGCAGTTGTTTGTGAATGGCCAGGCGGTGTCGGGTGATGAGGATATGTTCGCGTTTCCGGCGCCGTGGTTGTCAGATGACACGCTGGTCTATGCGGCGGACGGCAAGATCTGGCAGCGCAACGTGACGACGGGGACGGTGACGAATGTCCCGTTCTCGGCGCGGGTGTCGTTCGCGCGGGCTGCCTACCCGATGAAGAGCTACGACTTCTCGTCGACGGCGAAGCAGGACGCTGTGGGGATTGTCAGCCCGGCGTTGTCGCCGAACGGAAAGCAGATCGCGTTCGTCGCGCTCAATCAGTTGTGGTTGATGAAGATCGGCCATAAGCCCCACGCGTTGACTGGAGATCAGTTCTATAAGGCGGATCCGACGTGGTCGCCGGACGGGAAGTCTTTGGCGTATTCGACTGACTCGGATGGGTCGATGGCGATCTTTATCCGCAACATGCGGACGGGGGGAACGCGGAAGTTGACGGCGCCATTCACGGGGCCGGAGGTGCAGTTGGCGTGGTCGCCTGACGGTCAGAAGATCGCGTTCCTGGACACGCTCGATCTGGAGGCTGGAGCCCGGGAGATGTATGTCGCGGATGTCGCGACCGGGCAGTTCCAGAAGGTGTGGGGGGCCGCGAACTCCGCGGGCCTCACCATCAACTCCGACTTTGAGCCGGGCCGGCCGACGTGGGGGCCAGACAGCAACACGATCGCGCTGGCGGTGTTGCAGCAGTACTCGAACCGCTTCCGCGAAGGTGTCAGCAAGATCGAGACGGTCAACGCGACGACGGGTGCGACGAACGCGTATTTCGCGGATCCCGCGAAGCCGTATGAGACGATCAGCAACCGGGTCGAGGACGACGGGCCGGTGTGGTCCCCGAACGGGAAGTTCATGGCCTACGTGATGGATAACGTCTTGCAGGTCGTGCCGGTTGATCCTGCGAGCGGGGCACCGACCGGCGCAGCTAGGGCAGCTGACGGTGGAGGCGGCGGATCAGCTGAGCTGGTCTGGAGACTCGCAGCACATCCTGTATGACTGGGTGGGACGCTGAGGTTGATCTCGATCAACGGGGGCGCGCCGAAGACGGTGCCGGTGAATCTGACGTGGAGGCCGCAGGCGCCGCCATCGGGCGAGAAGGTGATTCACGCCGGAACGCTGTGGGCGGGAACGAGCGGTTCGGAGCAGCGCAATGTGGACATCGTGGTGATTGGCAACCGCATCGTGAGCGTCGGGCCGGCTCAGCCGCGGTCGACGTACGGTGCCGGCGTCCAGTACGTGGATGCGTCCCAGGACACCGTGATCCCGGGCTTGTGGGAGTCGCACGCGCACGAGGGGATGGATCAGCCGTTCGCGGGTGGCCGCACGAATCGTCTCGAGCTGGCGATGGGGATCACAACCGAGATGTCCATGGGGGACGAGCCGTACCACTCGCTCCTGGAGGTTGAGTCCCAGCAGTCCGGCGCGGCTCCCGGCCCTCGATACTTCTGGGCTGCCGAGCCGATCGACGGCGGCAGGATCTTCTACGCGTGGATGCGGGCGGATCCGAACCAGTCGGCGGTGACCACGAATCTTGAGCGGCTCGGGAAGCTGAGGCCGGACATCCTCAAGACGTACGTGAGGCTCCCCAACAGCCTCGAGCAGGTTGCGATTCAGGCGGGTCACACCCTCGGGATACCTTCGTTCTCGCACTACTTCTGGCCGGCGCTGGCGTACGGCCAGGATGGCGGCTCGCACTGGGCGACGCAGCGACTGGGCTACCAGATCGCGGTGTCAAACGACGTCGTCGCCTACGACGACACGATCGAGCTCTACGCTCGCTCGGGAATGTCGATCACCACCACGCCGTACACTGGCGCGCCGAGCTTCCTTCCCGACATCAACGGTCAGCCGTTCACTAGTGACCCGCGGATCAAGGCGCTGCAGAGTCCGTGGCAGTACGCGCTGGCACAGCAGGAGTTCGCGGCACCCCCGCTCACGGCGGCGCAGTTGTCAACCCAAGTCGGGACGACAAAAGGGCTGAAGCGAATCGTCGAAGCGGGTGGCACGGTGCTCATCGGTACCGATAACCCGATCGGCTTTGGCAACTTCGGACAGGTGATCGCGATCAGCGAGGTGGCACAGACTGGCCTGGGCAACTATCAGGCGCTGCGCGCGGCCACCGTTGAGCCCGCCAAGATCATGGGGGTCTCCAACCAGCTGGGCACGATCCAGCCGGGGATGATCGCCGACATGGACGTCATCCACGGCAACCCGTTGCAGGACATCGAAACGATCGCAAACGATGTGTACGTGATGCAGAACGGGAATCTGTACACCCCGCAGCAGTTGATCGGGCCATACCAGGCGAGTAGCGCCGCGGTGGCTTCCGGCGCCAAGCGGGCATCTCGGGCGGCGCGACGCGGAGTCCCCGTGTGGGAGACGCCTGGCGAGCTGGCTCGACGGGTGACCTTGGATCTGTCACAGCTCTGCTAGTGATCGGGCGGTTTGCACGCGCTCGGGCGAGCGTCGCACATTGCGTCGCTCGCTCGAGTGCCGTGCTCGCCCTCGCGGTCGCTTTGGTCGTCGTATCGGGTGGGGTCGCGCGCGCCGACGGCGACCCTGCCAGCGATTATCTCGTTGCTAATCAGGTCTTCCTGAGCTCGCAATCGACCGGCATGTCGCCTGCTCAGCGGCAGTTGGTTGCCACGGTGGCCGCCGCGAACCGCGCGGGGTTCGCGATCCGAGTAGCGGTCATTGCCAGCGATTACGACTTGGGATCGGTCACTGAGCTTTGGGATCAGCCCCGCACTTACGCTCGGTTCCTTGGCGTGGAGTTGTCGCTCGCGTACAGGCGGCAGCGGCTGCTGGTCGTCATGCCGAACGGGTTTGGTTTCAACTGGCCGGGTCACGCTACCGCGGGCACCTATGCATTGCTCGCGAAGGTCCCACTTGACAGCGGCGCGGGGGCGGGTCTGGCCGCGGCGGCGGAAGTTGCCGTACGCCGGCTGGCACACGCCTCGGGCGTTGCGCTCCCCCCGAGCCAGTCCGCGGCGGGTGGCGGACCGCGGAGGAGCGCCGGGACCCTGGCCTTTATCGGCGCCGTGGCCGGCGGGATCGCTGCGCTATTTGCGCTCGGGGTCGTCCTAACGCGAGCGCGGCATCGGCTCGCACCGCGGCGCGAACGACGGCAGGTCCCGGGGAGTTCCCGGCTACCGCGAAGGCTGCGATGGGCCATTCCCGGGCTGGCGGTGCTGTGCGGGGTTGCGGTCGCCGCGCCGATCCTTGCATTGGGCCGCTCCCGCCGCAGTAGCACCCCGACCGCCTATTCGCCTGTCTCGCTGGTCTCCCCTCCCGCGTCCAGCTGGGGTGCCGGCGACCGTCTCGCTCCCAATTTCTTACTCCGTGACCAGGACGGCCGACCTGTGTCGGTCGCAGCGAGCCGAGGACGCCCGGTGATCGTGACGTTCATCGATCCGCTGTGTCGCAACTTCTGCCCGCTCGAAGCGCAGGTGCTCAACCAGATGGAACGTCAGCTTCCGGCCGCTCGCCGGCCCGTGATCCTCGCGGTCAGCGTCGACGTGTACGCCGACGCGCTGCGGTCCCTCTTCCAAGACGATCGAGAGTGGCGTCTCGTCCCAGAGTGGCGCTGGGCCGTCGGCCGTCCAACGGATCTCGCTGTCGTGTGGAAGAACTACCGAATCGGCGTCAAGGTGAGGACGTGGCGGATCAACGGCACGGTTACATATCGCATCGACCACACCGAGGCTGCATACGTGCTCGACGCAACCGGACACGAGCGTGCGGTGTTCGTATGGCCGTTCAACCCGCAGGACGTCGAGCAGGTGCTTCGTCAGCTAGCTTGAGGACGAAGGAGTGACCCACGACACTGGAGGGCGCAGGATCTCCGGTGGACCCGAGCGTGGCGCTTTTCTGATGCCCGGACGGTGAAAAGCGGTCGGTTTCCAGGGAATTCCTGTGAGTGGGAGATCCAGGACTCGAACCTGGGACCTCTTCCTTATCAGAGAAAGGCGATGCCGCGCTGTGGCCGCAAATGCCCCGTGTTCATTGAGGTTTCGGAGGCGTCCGCGGGCCTGAAGTGGCGTGAGATGTTCCGCCTGAGTTCCGTAACCCCTGCGGCACGAGCGCGAGCACGCGCTGCGCGTCCCTGGCAGCGAACAGTCTGCTCGAGCGCGGCGGCGAGTCTCGCCGACGCCGGGACCGAGCCGCGCAGCCAGCGGCGGACCGCGACCGGCCGGCAGGTTAGGGCCCTCGGCGCTGACGCCGGCTTCGTGGAGCGCCGGATGGCCTCGGCGGCGACTCGGCCCCGGCGAGCGCGGCTGACGCGATCGTCCCCGCATCGCGAAGCGGGGCAGTCCGAGGCGGGCTTCAAGCTTGGGCCGGTGTTCGAGTCGAGCTTCCGCGCCGCCAGCGGGCCCGGCGTCTGCGCCGCGCCGCCGCAAGCGGCGCGGCGGCGATCGCCGCTGCCGCGCTCGCTCTGATCGCCATCGCCGCCGACGCCAACGGCCGCGCCGCTCGCGAGAGTCCACGCCTAATTCCTCAGATGCCATGACGGGCATCGCGCTGACTGCAACGGGTGCAGATCGCCTTGCGGATGCTTTGACGATGGGCAGGTCGGACGCGGTGGCCGCAGTCGCACATGAGGGTCAGCTCGCACTGGCGAGTTCGTGCGTCGCCGAGCGCCGTCGAATGGTCGTGATGATCGCCAAGAGCCTCGGTGAGCGCGCGAAGCGTCTCGCGATACAGCGCGGTCGTCCCGGGCGCCAGCGCCGTCGATGACCAACCGAAGGGTGAGTCGCGGCCCGTCTCGAGGCCGAGCTCCTCGGCGACGGCTCGAAACCGCGCGTTGTGGTATCGCCCCTGCCGGCTGGTGTCCTTGATCCCGCGCTCGAATGCGACGGCATGGACGGCTTCGTGGAGCAGGGTCGCGAAGATCTCCGCTGCTGAACCGGCCGCGCCATCGACCGTGATCAAGACCTCACTCATGACGGCGCTCGCATCCGCGGAGAGCTGCCGCGCTTCGCGCAGCAGCGTCTCCGAGGACGCGGCAAGCGCCTGCATCGCGCCCGCCCGATCGCCTTCCTGGATGGCGCGGTGGTGAAGGCCGTAAGCCAGTCGGAGCGCACGCTCAGTTGCGAATCTCGCCACGGCGACCAGCGCATCGGTGCGAAGTGCCCAAGCTCGATTCTTGTTGCCGCGGGCAGCGGGCCTGGGCCGATGACGAGGATCACCGGCGGGAGCTTCTCATGGCGCGCGCGGATGGTGTTCCAGCCCTCGGCTAGCGCCTGAAGCAGCCAACCGGGCGGAGCCGAGTCGACACGACCCTCGCGAGCCTGCGTACCTGCGGAAGCGCTGCTGGACATCGCATTGGATAGAACACGACGCTGCGGTCGCGGGGCGAGACATGCTTGCCGTGGACAGCCGACACCGTGGGGTGGCTCGCGTTGGTGTGAGCTGGCGAGGCGCAGTGCCCGTGTCCGCCCTGGTTTCGAGGGCGGCACGCCGACGGCATGCGGCGCGGAGGGCAACGAGGACGAGCGGCGGGCTGCGGCTAGCAGATCGACACGCCGCGATCATCTCCGCTTACGCCTTGCCCCAGGGCTCGGCCGTGGCACGGCGGTAACCATTCCGGCTCGCCCGCTCCGAGTCGGTTCGTTCTAGTCCTCGCGGCTCCCCACGCGTCCGCGCGGGTCGCAATCGGCGAACGCTCAGCGGAACGCGATCGCGTGAGCCAGCGCCGGTCGAGGAAACATGTCGTCGGAGACCAAGCGCGTTGTGTCACGCTTCCGAACAGCGCGATCAAGGAGCCAAGATGCCGCACATCAGCTATGTGGACCCTGCCACCGTCGACGACCCAGAGCTTCAGGCGATCATGGAGCGCGCCCGCGTGTACGGCACGCCCCGTCCCGAAAGCCAGGCGATCCGCTTGCACCACCCAGAGGTGATGAAGGCCTTCAATAACGCCTGGGAGGTGTTCTTTCGCCAAGGCGTGGCGGATCACGCGATCAAGGAGCTGTGCCGGCTCTACATCGCAAAATCGGTCGAGTGCGAGTACTGCGGTGGACAGAGGTCGGTGCTCGCTCAACAGCAAGGTGCGAGCGAGGCCCAGGTTGACGAGATCCTCGACTTTGAGAACTCGACACGATTCGACGAGCGCGAGCGGACCGCCTTGGAATGGGCGATGGCGATCGCGTGGGATCCGGCACTCGCCGCCGATGATCTCTGGGAGCGCCTGCACCGCCATTTCACCGAGCCTCAGCTGGTCGAACTTGGGCACTTCATCGCGCTGACGCTGGGACAGCAGCGGTTCCTCAAGACCGTGGCTGTCCGTCACGGAGAGGTGCTCGCGGATACCGATGCGGGCCTGGCTCCGCGGGAGGCCGAGCGGATGCGTTCCGCGAGCGGGACCGCTCATTCGTAGTCGCACGACCCGCGGTCGCGGAATCTTCCCGTTACAAGAGCGACGCAGACTGGGGGACAAGGCCTAATTCCGGCAGCGAGCGCCCGAGGGCGAGCGCACGCTCCGGCCGATCAGTGGCGTCCAGGCCGACGGCGTCATCGCACACGCCAACGCTGAGCGAACAGCAAGCCGGACTCTCTCCACCTGCTCGTGGCGAATCGGAGGTGCGCGGCGCCGCGCGGGCCGAGACTTGCTTTCACTTCCGCATGGGTATCACGAGCCTGGTGCCGGTGGCTGGTTGTGTCCGATACCGGCCGCCCGACCGCCGACGGCGTAGCTGCTGCCTTGGTGCTTGCTAGATCGGGACGTCTCGCTAGCACCGGTCGTCTCGAACTTCGCCCTCGACCGCTTGTGTGCGCCGAATGCGCTTTCCGCGCGAAGCGCGTCTGTCAGTCGCGGCAGCGGAATGCCCGCGCTGGCGCGAAAGCAAGAGCGGGCTGGCGGTCGGGGCAGGGGCGAGGTCGGCTTCGGGCCTGCTCAGTCGAGCGTTCCGGCACATCGTCGAGTTGCGAGTGTCGAGCTTCTACGCCGCCGGAAGCGCTCGTGCGCGGGTATGGCGGCGGTAGCGGCCGGGGGCGAGCCCACGGTGGCGAGTGAACGCGCGGGAGAACGAGTATTCGGACCGGTAGCCGACGGCGGCCGCGATCGCAGCGACGGTGTCGTCGGTGTCGCGCAGCCGCTGGGCGGCGAGGTCCATGCGCCAGCGCGTCAGGTACTCGGGCGGCGTCTCGCCGACCAGGTGGGCGAACCGGCGGGCCAGCGTCGCGCGCGAGACGCTCACCTCACTGGCTAACGACTCGATCGTCCACGGCTCGCGGGGACGCTGGTGGATGGCGTTCATCGCCCGCGCGACCACGGGGTCGCGGAGCGCGAGCAGCCACCCCTCGGTCGCGTCATCCTCTTGGATGCGCAGCCACGCTCGCATCACGTGGATCAGCAGCACATCGATCAGCCGTCCGACCGCGGCCCGGGAGCCGGGCGGGCGCCCGCCGAGCTCGAGCGCGAGCAGCCTCAGCGTCGCGGCCACGGCGCCGTCATCGCCGGGCATCCCGGCCGGGACATACAGCATCGGCGGCAGTTGGGACATCAGCGGGTGGGCGACCTCATGGTCGTAGTCGTAGGCCGCGCACAGCATGCGCGTCCCGGCGCCCGGACCCTGGATAACCATGTCGCCCTCGGGGGTGCGCGGTATGTCGGTCTCGAATCGCACCAGCGAACCGGTGCGGGCGTCGACCGACGAGACCAGCTCGTGTGGCGTGTTGGTAGGCAGCAGAACAACGTCGCCGGGCATCAGGTGCCGCGGCCCGCGCCCGGGGATCCGCAGCCAGCAACTGCCAGCAACCACCGCGTGAAAAGCCGCGCCCGGGACGGGGTCGATGGTCACACCCCACGGCTCGTGGGCGATCACCTGGGCCATCACGCCGCACGACACGCGGCTGAGGTCGAACACATCGGCGAGGGGATCCACGAGTACCACAGCTTATCGCCGTCCAGCTCACCGGTCAGGGATGAGATGAGCTGAACGGCTATCGATTTGCGCTCCTGGCGCATTGTCATGCCAGTCGCGCGCCCCTACTCTGCCTCGCGACACCCCCGGAACCACCCCACGTCACGAAGGAGCGCGACACGATGCCACTGCTCAATCCCGGCGAGCACTTCCCGCCTATCACGATCACCCCGGTCGACGGTGAGCCGATCGACCTGCCGGACGCGCTGGCCGGGCACTTCGCCGTGATCCTGTTCAACCGCGGCTCGTGGTGCCCGTACTGCAACGCCCAGCTACGCGCCTTCCAGCGCCACGCCGAGCAGCTCGACGGCCTGGACGTCAAGGTCGTGTCCCTGTCGGTCGACGACGAGGCGACCGTCCGCGAGCTGGTTGCCAAACACGGCCTGAGGTTACGTCGGGCACGGCGCGGACGCCGCCGCGATCCACGAAGCGACCGGCGCGTTCGTCAACGCCGACCCGGTGCACCTGCAGTCCACCGGGTTCGTCCTCGATCCCGACGGGAACGTGGTCGTCAGCGTTTATTCCAGCGGCGCGATCGGCCGCCTGGTACCCGACGATGTGGTCGGCCTGGTCAACTACGTCAAGTCCAAGCAGCCCGCATGAGCCCAACCACGACGACGGCCGGCGAGCTTGAGCTCGCCGGAGGCGGCCCCGTCGCCGAGCCCTACGCCACCATTGGCCAAATACCACCCCGCAGGAGGGACACGCGCTGTGCCTCGCCGGCCGCGACCGGCCGGCCCCGGCCCGCGTGGGTAAGCTCCTCTCGGCGCGACCGGGGAGCTGTTCGGCGATGGCCCGCGAGATGACAACCGACCAGGTCCGTGACTTTCTCGGTCACCGCACCCGGACCGCGAAGGTGGCGACGGTGATGCAAGACGGCCGCCCACATGTGATGCCGGTTTGGTTCGTGCTCGAGGGCGAGCAGCTCCTCTTCACCACTGGAGCGGACTCAGTCAAGGGCCGGAACCTGCGGCGCGACCCGCGGATCGCCCTGCTCGTCGACGACGAGACCCCGCCCTACGCCTTCGTGCACGTGCGCGGACGCGTCACGGTCCACGAGGACCTGGACGAGCTGCTGCGGTTCGCGACCGCGATCGGCGCCCGCTACATGGGCGAGGACCGGGCCGAGGAGTTCGGCAGGCGCAACGCCGTCCTGGGGGAGCTCCTAGTGCGGGTCACCCCCGAACGCCTGATCGGCGAGTACGACGTCGCCGGCGATTGACCGACTCGCGTCACCCGGCCAAGTCCGCTCGCCTCCCTGTTTGCCGCGCGAAGCGGGGCCGGCCCAGCTGGTTGCCGGATGCGCGTCCTGACGCCAAAGCGGAGTCTGCCTGAAAGTCGCGCGAACCGGAGATCTCGCTTCCCGAGATCTCCGCGGAGACGCGCTTCACGGCGTCAGACATATGTGGTTATCCCTTCTCGCCCCGCCCTTCGGTCGGCGGGGTCACTTCGCTTTGTCTTCGGATCCGAACCGCTACAGAGCAGCCATTCGCGCCTCGAGATAGCGTCGCTCCGGAATGCTCGTGGTGAGGCGAGCGGCGCGCTCGTACGCCGCGCGGGCGCCGACCTCGTCGCCGGCCATTTCGAGGAGATGGGCGCGCACGGCCGCCAGACGGTGGTGGTCGCGCAGGGGCTCGTCGAGCGTCTCCAGCAACTCCAGTCCCGCGCGCGGACCGTGGACCATCGCGACCGCGACGGCTCGGTTGAGCGTGACCATCGGCCCCGGCGAGACGCGCTCGAGGACCTCGTAGACGGCAAGGATCTGCCGCCAGTCGGTCTCCCGGGCGCTTTGCGCCTCGTCGTGGATCGCGGCGATCGCGGCCTGAAGCTGGTAGGGGCCTCCCGGCTTGCTCGCCAGCGACTCCTCGACCAGCGCGACGCCTTCGGCGATTTTGGCGCGGTCCCACAGCGAGCGGTCCTGCTCGGCCAGCGGGACGAGGCTTCCGTCCGCGCGGGCGCGCGCCGGACGGCGGGCGTCGGTCAGGAGCATCAGCGCAAGCAGCCCCGCCACCTCGCCGTCGTCCGGGAGCCGGCGGTGGACCTCGCGCGTCAGGCGGATCGCCTCGGCGCTCAGCTCGACGCGGGCCACGTGCGCGCCGGAGCTCGCCATGTAGCCCTCGTTGAAGATGAGGTAGAGGACGTGGAGGACGACGGGCAGCGCCTCGGGCGCGGGAGGCGCGAACCGAGCGCCCGCGGCGCGGATCGTCGCCTTCGCCCGGCTGATGCGCTGCGCCATCGTGCTCTCCGGAACCAGGAACGCGCTCGCGATCTCTGCGGTGGTCAGGCCGCCGACGGCGCGCAGCGTCAGCGCGACCTGTGAGGCGGGCGTCAGCGATTCGTGGCAGCACATGAAGAGGAGCTCCAGCGTGTCGTCCTCGTCGGCCGCCTCGCCCGGCGGCGGCTCGCGCGCCAGGCCCTCCTCGCGGCGGCGTCGTGCACTCTCGCTGCGCAGCTCGTCGATCAGACGCCGCTGCGCGGCGGTGAGGAGCCAGCCGCGCGGATTGGCCGGCACGCTGTCGCGCGGCCATTGCAGCGCCGCGTCGAGGATCGCCTCCTGCACGGCGTCCTCGCACGCGTCGAACCTTCCGTAGCGGCGGACGAGCGTCCCGAGGACGCGCGGCGCCAGCCCGCGCAGCTGCTCCTCGATGCTCACATCTCCTCTCCGCCGGGGGTCATCACCGGCCGCACCTCGATTCCCATCCAGCGCGCGTCAGGCCACATCGCCGCGACCTCGAGCGCGCGGTCCAGCGAGTCGCAGTCGATCATGCAGTAGCCGGCCAGATGCTCCTTGGCCTCGAGGTAGGGCCCGTCGGTCACGGCCGGGACGCCGCCGCGCACGCGCACGACCTTCGACTGCGAGACGTCGGCTAGGCCTTCGCCTCCGACCCATTCGCCCGAGGCCGTCAGCTCGTCGATCAGGCGCCCGACCTCGGCCCCGATCTGGTCCATCGGCTCCGGTGGGTCGTCCATGAAGTTGGGGTTGTGGTGGATCAGCAGCATGTACTTCACGACGTCGCTCCTTTCGGGGGTTCGAGGTGAGATCGGAGCCGATTTCTCTTTCTCGACATGTCGAGCGCTGAGGTCTGGCTCCGACTCCGGTCTGAAAGTTCAAATGCCGAAGGAAAGGACCGACATGACCGCCGACCGTTCCCGCTGGATCGCTCTCTACGTCCTCTGCATGGGGATGCTGATGATCGTCCTCGACGTCACCGTCGTGAACGTCGCTCTTCCGTCCATCCAGAACGACCTCGGGTTCTCCACCTCCAGCCTCGCGTGGGTCGTGAACGGGTACCTGATCTCGTTCGGCGGGCTGCTGCTCCTCGCCGGGCGCCTGGGTGACCTGCTTGGTCGCCGGACCATCTTCCTGGCCGGGCTCGCGCTGTTCACCGGCGCCTCGGCGCTGTGCGGCCTGGCGCAGAGCGAGGTGTGGCTGGTCGCGGCGCGGTTCGTGCAGGGCATCGGCGGCGCGATGACCTCGGCCGTCATCCTCGGCATGATCGTGACGATATTCCCGGAGCCCCGGGAGCAGGCGAAGGCGATCGGCGTCTACGCGTTCGTCGCCTCGGCGGGCGGCTCGGTCGGCCTGCTTGCCGGCGGCCTGCTCACCCAGGCCATCGACTGGCACTGGATCTTCTTCATCAACATCCCGATCGGCATCGCGACGGCGATATTCGGCCGCCGGCTGCTGACCGCCGACGAGGGCATCGGCCTGAGCAAGGGCGCCGACCTGCCGGGCGCCGCGCTCATCACAGGCGCGCTGATGGTCGGCGTCTACACGATCGTCAAGCCCGCGGCCGAGGACGGCTGGGGCGCGTCGACGACGCTCATCCTCGGCGCCGTCTCGATCGCCCTGCTGGCCGCGTTCGTTGCCCGCGAGGCGAAGGCCGCCACGCCGCTGATGCCGCTACGGATCTTCCGCTCGCGCAACGTGACCGGCGCGAACCTCATTCAGGTGCTGACCGTGGCCGGGATGTTCGGGATGTTCTTCCTCGGCTCGCTCTACCTGCAGCGGGTGCTCGGCTACGACGCGCTGCAGATCGGCCTGGCGTTCCTGCCGGTGACGATCGTGATGGGCACTCTGTCGCTGCGCTACTCGGAGAAGCTGATCCAGCGGTTCGGCGCCCGCACGATGCAGTTCCCGGGGCTGGGCCTGATGGTCGCCGGCATGGTGCTGTTCGCCCAGACGCCGGTCGACGGCTCCTACGTGCGCGACGTTCTGCCGGCGCTGCTGCTGACCGGCACCGGCGTGGGCCTCTGCTTCCCCGCCCTGATGGGGCTGGCGATGTCGGGCGCGACGCCGAGCGACGCCGGCCTGGCCTCGGGCCTGGTCAACACCGCCGCGCAGGTCGGCGGGGCGCTGGGCCTTGCGGTCCTGGCGACGGTGTCCACCTCGCGCAGCAACCACCTGGCGCACGCCGGCACGGCGCAAGCGCAGGCGCAGGCGCAGGCGCTGACCAGCGGGTACCACCTGGCGTTCCTGATCGCCGCCGGCCTCGTCGCCGCCGCGATCGTGGTCGCCGCGGTGGTCGTGCAGTCCGAGAAGCGCGCGGCCGCGGCGACGGCGCGGGCCGGCGAGCTGGCCTACGAGGTCCGCTGAATCAGGCGCTCGAGAGCAGAGAGGTCGAGCGGGCTTGTGTGCCGAGCGGGCTTGTGTGCCGCTCGCCCGCCGCGAAGAGCGTCGGCGTCGTCGCCACCCCTGCCTCACCCCCGGAAGTCGTCTCGGACGCGGTCACGCACCGCGTCCGAGCGTCTGTCGGCCTCGAAGCGCTCGACGTCCAGACCCAGGCGCTCGGCGCGTGTCCACAGATACGGGCCCTCAAGCCGGCCCTGGTCGGCGAACAGCGCGTCGTGCATCTCCCAGAACGCGTCCTGACGCGCCGCCGCCTCGGCCGGCGACCGCCCGGCCGAACGAAAGCCGAGCGCCGCCGTTGCCGCGACATCGACCAGGTCGGCTGTCGCCTGAGGTACCGCGATCTCAGGGAAGCAGGTGTGCAGCGAGGTACTCCGTCAGCTCCCGCAATTCGCCACGACCGCGGCCAGCGGCTCCGGTCGCGGCGCCGATGGGCCCGACTTCCCTGCTGGCCGCGCATTCCAGGACGCTCCTCGAGCACGTGGAGATGCTCGTGCCGACGCGAGAGCAGGTCTGTTGGATCAGGCGCTGGAGTCTGATTCGTCGCTGCCAATGCCCGTCGGTTTCGGGTCGTCTGGCGGAGGAGCAGCGGCGCCGCGGGCCGGCGTCGCCGTGGGCGTCGTACGTGTCGCCGGTTGGACCGTGAACCGGGATCCCGTCGCCACTCCACTGGTAGGCGAAGCTCAAAGCGTCCTAACGGCATCCGGGATCGAGGCAGCAATCTCCGCGGGACGGAATCTGCAGCAAGAGGATCTGGGGCACCGAATGCGAACCCGTCAAGCGAGATCAGACGGCCGTCGCCGGCGGCCGTCGGGCTGAAAGGACATGCATATGAAGGGTGTAGGCCGGGCGGTGTTCGTCGCGGTTTTGTTTCTGATGATCGGCGTGCTCAACATCATTTACGGCATCGCTGCGATCGGCAACGCTCATTTCTTTGACAACACGCAGTTCGTGTTCTCGAGCCTCCATACCTGGGGGTGGATCACGGTGATCGTGGGCGTCATCCAGCTCACTGCGGGCATCTCGCTCATGGGCGGCGGTGGCTACGGCCGGGTGATCGGAATCTTCGCCGCCACGATTGGGGCGTTCGAGTCGCTGCTGTCGGTCGGCGGAACGCACCCGTGGTGGTCACTGGCCATCTTCGCCGTCTGCCTATACGTCCTGCACGGCCTCATCGTCTTCGGTGAGGGAACGCAGGCGGAAGCCTAGCTGCGTGAAATCGGGAGTCTGCGCTGGTGGGCAGGCTCCCGAGTGTTTGCCACATCCTCAAAGCTCCAGACTGCGAGGACAACACTGATGTCGGCGCGAACACCACTACCGCGGCCGAGACCACGCGGGCGCCCGAGCGTCGGCGCGCTACGCGCCGAGACGTGCGGCCGCAACTCTGCGACATCCAAACAACTCTTGCCTCCAGGGGTTCGCGTGTTCGCCGACTGCTGCGGCTCGCGGCCGGCTCGCGGTCGCGACAGAGCGGTCCGGGCTTTGAGTCCACACTCGCTCGATGTTCACCGGTGGGACGAGTTCTGCGAGGACTCGATGCTGAACGTCCGCGAGCGCGTCGCGGTCTGCGTGCGAATTAGCGCTGCGGGGACCAGCCTCAGGCGGCGCTTGTCCCTCGACGTACGGCGACCTGGCTTATGAGCCGCAGTGTGATCGATTAGCGAGCGATTGCCGGGCGGCCGCGGCCGCAGGGAAGCCGCCGCAGATGGCGAACGGGACCGGCGATGGCCGACCCGTCCGCGCCGCTGACCCCTGACCAACTTGACGCGCGCGAGCGCTGGCAGGCACGGTGGAACCTGCCGATCATCCTCGCCGCGTTGCTGCCGTTGTTCGTGACTTCACCCAAAGACGGGTGGGTTGAGGTCGCCGTCGGCGCCGGCTCGTGGCTGGTGTTCGTTATCGACCTCGTCGTGCAACGGCGGATCGTGCCCGACTACCTGCACCGCCGCAACGGGAAGATCGACCTCGGCATCATCCTGCTCACCTTCCCCTACTACCTGATCCCCGGAATCAGCGGCGCCTCGGCGATCCTGCTGCTCGCGCGCCTGGCGCGCGTCGTGCGGCTCCTACTGGCCACCTCCGGGCTGCGGCGTTTCGCGGCCCGGCTGGGGAAGGTCGCCATAGTCGCCGGGCTGGTGTTGGTGCTCGCATCGCTGGCCGCCTACCACGCGGAGCACCCGACCAACCCAGAGTTCGCGACGATCGGGGACTCGCTGTGGTGGGGGATCGTCACCCTGACGACCGTCGGCTACGGCGACATCGTGCCCCACACAAGCGCCGGGCGCTTTGCCGGGATCGTCATCATGTTCACCGGCATCGCCGTCCTCGGCGTGCTCGCCGGCTCGCTCGCGTCCCTCTTTAACCTCGAACAGCCCTCCGCGGATCGGCACTCCACGGCCGGCGCGCCGGCAGACCCCGGCGGCGCGCAGCCCGTCCACGCCGAGCTTGCCGCTCTCCAAGCCCAACTGCAAGTGATCCAAGGTCGCCTCGGCGAACTCGCTGAGCGTACCCGCGCCCGACCCGGCGCCACCGGATAGCGATTCGCCCCCGCGACGGCGCCCCCACGCCACGATCGGCCTCGTCCTCGTCACCGCGACAGTGTGGATCGCTACGGGCACAGCGGTGCGCTGGCACGGATCACCAACTCTCGCGCCCCCACGGCGCTCGACTCCTATCTCGCGGACCGGGCGGGCATGCCGAGCGACAGGACGCTTGCCTTCAAGCCGAAACCGGCGCCGGCGCCCGTGCAGCGCGACGATCACGCTGCCAAAGGACTCGTCGCCCGCGGCGCGCCGCGCACCCAAGCTCCCCGTACCACGTCTGCAAGCACGAGGTCGCCATTAGCAACGTGGTCCGAGGCTGAGATGCGCCGGTCGTCCGCCGAGGCGCGTCGCCTGAACAAAGGAGAAACCCCGCCGCCGAGGCCGGACTTCCCTCCCTCTTGCCTCAGAAGCGCAACTGTTGGGAGCGCTCGCCACGACCCGAAATCGCCGCAAGCGCCGTCGTCAAACGGGCAGCTCGGAGTCGGCTGTCGTCAATCAAGCAGCGCCCCAACCTCAAGGCCAGCGCCTGCAAGTGGCTCGTGCGCGGGCGGTCGAGCTGCTCGTCATCCCTTTGGGTGACGAGCGCTTGCCGACAACCTGGCATGGCGGGGGTGCCTGACATGACCCCATCGATTGATCGACACGCAACCGACGAGTGGAAGAGGAGCGCCGCCAATGCCGATGATCGACGTCTACGCCGTTGAAGGAACGTAGATCCGCCCGGCGCTGCAGCAATCATGCGAGGGGCAGACGATTGCTCTTGCCCTAGCGCGCCGGGTCCGATCCGGCGATCGCGTCGACGACGTCTGGATCACGCCGGTTGCCAGCGTCGGAGGAGCGCTCTGCCACGATCCCGATCGCGCGCTATCGCCGCCCGGCGCGGTACCCGCGGCGTCGCGGAAGCAGGGCGGGACCGCAACGAGGGGACCGGTCCTGAGATTCGCCAGGAGCACGACGCTGTCCCGGCGGGGCTCGCCTCATGTCCATCGCAAGGCGCGGCTCGCCTGCAGTCCGGGCGTTGGGGAACCCGTATCGTCCATAGCGACATGCTCGTCGCCGAGCAAAGGCAGGGTCTTGCGCCCACGCTCGCGTTTGGGCGATGATTCGGGCCCATGCAGGCGGCGGCGAAACCCGAGGAGCACGACGTGGAGCGCGCCGGCCATCGGCGGCATGTCGAGGGCCTTTCGGGTTCACCCCCGCCGGCACGTGGCGCCGCCCAGTTGCGAAAGCTACTGCGACGTGAGTTGCGACGGCTCGGCGCCGCCGACGCGAGCCTTTACATAGACGGACCGCGAGGCGTCGTTCGCGTGCGCTTCCCAAACCAGGAGCGCGAACTCCACGTCCCGGTAAGCGAGGCTCTAGCGGTGCTCCGCACGCTCCCGAACGGCGCCGGCCCACAGGTGGCTGTCGACGCGTTGGCAACGGCGTAGCGTCAACGAACCTCAATTCGAGGCGACCCCCTTCACGAACCACCCGCCACGTCGGCGATAGGCCCGAGGCGCTCATCGACTGCTGCTCCGAGGCTGTGGCCGACCGAAGCGGCAGCGGCGACCTCGTGACCGCGAAGGCGACAGAGCAGCCGCCGCGCCGGGCGTTTTACGAAAGGAGACGTCCGGCGGGCGGATCGGCGCTTCTGATATGCAGAAGCGCGGTGGGCCGGTCGGCACCTCAGGGTGGCTACGGTGAAACGGGTAGCGGCAGTGGACGATCGCTGAGCCTAGGGCGCGGTGGCCGCTGGTATCCGGGTTGTGATCTGTGCTCTGTTTTTAGCGGATCGGACGGCGTCGGTGAGGGTGTTGATGTCGTAAACGCCGTAGTGGCGGCGGCCGTTTATGAAGAAGGTGGGCGTGCCGGAGACTCCGCTCTCGTCGGCGCTCGCGACGTCCTCGCTGATCCGCGGTGCGTACTCGCGTCGGCGCAGCTCGTCGGAGAAGCGGTCGACGTTGAGGTCAAGCTGCTGGGCGTAGCGAGCGAGGTCGGCCGGGGCAAGCGCGTCTTGGTGGCTGAGCAGGGTGTCGTACATCTCCCAGAATTTGCCCTGGGCGGCGGCCGCCTCGGATGCCTCGGCGGCCAGCTGAGCGTCGGGGTGAACGTCGTTGAGCGGTAGGTGGCGCCACACGTAGCGCACGTCGGCGCCGAGCGAGGACAGCAGCTCGCGGATCACCGGCTCCGCGTGTCCGCAGTATGGGCACTCGAAGTCTCCGTACTCGACGAGCGTCACCGGGGCGTCGTGGGGTCCGCGAATGTGATCGCGGTCGGGGTCGATGTCGTCTGCGAGGTCGAGGATGTCTTCAGCTGTGCGGCCGATCTGGCGCGCTCGCAATCCACTCGGGAGCCGCCTGATGACCCGCGTCACCGCCAGTGCGATCAACGGGGCGACGACCACCGTTCCGATTACGCCGAGCCTGGCTTCATCGAGCCGCTCGCCGGTGAACGCGAGGTTTGAGATCAGCAGCGAGACGGTGAAGCCGATCCCCGCGCACGCGCCGCCGGCGATGAGCACCGGCCCGCTCACCGGCGAGCGGGGGCCGTGCAGGGCAGGCCTGGTCGCAAGCCACGAGCCGCTGAAGATGCCCACTGGCTTGCCGAGCACGTAGCCGACCAGGATCCCGAGCGTGATCGGCGACGTGACCGCGTCTCCTCAGTTTCTCGCTCGAAGTGGAGATCGATGGCGTCTGGCCGTGGCGCCAGTGGGAGCTCACCCGCGGCCGGGACACGAAGGCGCCGCTCGACAGCTCTTAGCCTGGATCAACCGCGTGACTGCGTTGAGTCGTGGTCGTGATCGACGAGGTCGGCTGGTTGTGCCGATCTGAGACGCGATCGAACTCCACCATGAACGCAAAGTCGGGTGCCGGCTGCAGGCTGACGGTCAACTCGGCATCCTCCACTTTGCTCGTGTTCCACTCGATGTGACAGCCCATCGGTCTCATGCTCCTTTCAGCTCCGTACCTCCTCAGCCGCGTCGACGGCAACTGCGCTGGGTGACCCGTCGTGTGTTGTGTCATCAGGTCGTCTACCTCGGCTGGTAGCTGGAGCGCAACGTCTCCAGGGACCCGACCGGGTGTCTGACGAATATCACTGCGTTTATGCCATTCGGGCGGCGGCGCGTGGGGTCGGACCGATCAATGCGCCGATGATCCACAGGAACGGGAAGAAGAATCCGATCCAGAACAGCCAGTAGTGCCCTTTGCGGAACGTCGACAGGCCGAAGTAGATCCAGCACGCCACGTAAATGATCGCCAACAGGATCCAGAGGAACGTCATGTTCTAAACCGCCTTTGAGATAAGCGAGGGGGGGCCTCGGAGGTTCCATGGTTGCCTACCGAGACTCACATCCGCGATCGCGACATGCAACGGCTGAAACCCGCAGTTTGCCTCGGTATCGTCCGGCCAAGAACGGCCCGATGATCACGCTCGTGCTTGTTCGAATCAGGACTTCGACGGGCTACTCGGCTCACTCACGTCTGCGTCCCGGCGCTACGGCGTAGTGCTCGTAACCAGTGAGACGTCGACGGCCGTGCCTGAGCGACGCCCGCATGCACTCAGCGGCGCGTCGGTTCGCCTGATGGACCGGGGGCTGTCCAAGACGAGGCGCGGCCGCGTGACGTCGGGGTCCCCTGTTCGGTACTACCGGTAGCGCTGGGCATCGTCAGTGTCGTCGGGGACCAGGCCCGGGAAGTACTTCGCGGCGGTCCCGAAGACGAAGTCGGCGATCTGCGTTGGCGTCGGTGGGTGGTCGGGGTTGGTGAGGTCGGCGGGAATCGGGAGTCCGGACCTGCTTGGAGTGCTCGATGAACCCGGGGCCGATGGCTTTGCCGAGGTTGCTCAGTACCTCGCCGTGCTCCACCTTGGTCAGCTGCCAGTCCGGTAAGGGCCGCGGATTGAACTCGGGCCAAGGTGGCGACGGTCGCGTGGGGTGTCGCGGGATAGGAGGTGGTCGAACGTGCTCGCGGCGGCGTCGCGGTCGGTGAACGCGTCGCCGAGGTCCCAGACCTTGCGCAGGTAGCGAGCATCGAGGTGTGGCGATACTCGTCGTTGATCACGATGCCCTCGTCGACCCACGGGGAGACGATGATCGCCGGCACGCGGTATCGGGAAAGGTCGAACGTGAAGTCGCACTGTCCTGCGGCCACAGTGGGGTCCGGCGGGCGTGCCGGTCCCGGTGGGAGGTGGTCGTAGCACTGGGGGAGCGTCGGAGCATATCGAGGTGTCATTGATCGACTCGGCGGCCGGGACTGCGCCCATGAGCCCGGCGGGTGACCGCCCGACCAGCAACCCTGCCTGTCTAATCGTTCACTCGCTAGAACTGTCAACCCGGGAACCGGAGCGGTGGAGCCCCCGGAACGGCCAGACCAGGTAGACCGCAACAGCGAAATACGCCGCCACAGCCACGCTCGGCAGAGCGAGCCCGATGAGGATCGCGACCAGGTACGAGGCGACGATGGGCAGCAGTTGTCGTTGTTCGCTCTGCAACTCCTCGCCCTCTCCCTCGGGTTTGTAGAGGTGCCCGCGGCGGGCATACGCGGCCAAGCCGAACCCGGCGGCGCGGATCGCCAGCAAGTTCAGCCCGAGCATCGTGACAAACACACGCTCGCTGCCGGTCTGGTGCAGGGAGCCTGCGACGAGCCTGGTCGGGAAGGGCAGGAACACTACGACGATCAATAGCAGCAAGTTGAGTCGCAGCAAGACCCGATCCGCCTGCGCGAGCTGATCGGTGAGCGCGGTGTGGGCGAGCCACGCAGCGCCGATCGTCAGGAAGCTGACGACGTAGGCGAGATAGGAGGGCCAAGCACGAAGCACCTGCGCCAGCGCGCTGCCGGGCGGACGAATCGCGAGGTCCGCCACGAGCGGCGTCGCGGCGAAGCCGAACACACCGTCGCTGAACGATTCCAACCGCCCCTTGTCGATTGCTCGGCGCGCACGCGGCGTATCGCCGTCAGAGGTCACGACACTGGCTCCCTCACGTTCGATCGATAGACCGCGGCACTTCTTACATGGCGGCCGATCGACAACGAGCTACGGCAGCCCGATGGGGTGCCACCCAACAAGAGCGGCTCTCCTCTCGGTTTGGGGGTGACCCATCGGTGAGGGCGCCTTGTACGGCCGCTCGTTCGCCTTGGCCGGATCGGCGTGCACCATCGCCTTCCAGCGGCGCAAGAGGAATTCGGCCTGCACGTGGTGGGGCTTCTCGCACCAGAGCGTGCTGTCGTTGTCGAAGGTCGCGATCCGCTCCGCCGGGCGCACGAACCAAGCGCCGGGCTCGGGAAATCTCTGCCATTCATGATCCGACGTCAGTTCTCAATGTCACCGGTCCGCGGTCGCTGCCGCGCCGGTGACTGAGATTCGGATGTTCCGCTTTAGCGTCGCCGCGCCCGTCGGCGCCCGCGCCTGCGCACCCCGCAGACCGAGACGGGCGACAGCGGCCGCCCGAACGGGTCAATGAACAGTGTGACGGGTCCGGTGTGCGCGGGCACGGCTCCTTCCAGGACTTGGATGGAGTAGGAGAGGTCGCCGTTGGCGAGCCGGGGCTCCTTGATCACGATCACCGCGTCCTCGGGCACCTCGCCCCCGGGCTCTAGGAACGAGAGCACGGCGTTCGGTGGATCGGTCTCGAAGCTGTTCTCTTCGGCGCCCCACAACTCGACAAAATCGGTGGTCGTCATGTGCCCGACGACCCGCTGCGGCCGGTCGGAGAAGTACAGCGTCGACGGAGTGATCCCTTGCAACGTGAGGTTGCCGGCGGCGCTGTCGATGCCCTGCGCGGTCTGCACGAACATCGCCTCTTCGGTCTCAAGCTGTTCGCTCAATGTGTCACTCATCATCAACTTCCTTAATCAGCAAGGGACGGGCGGCGGAAGGCTTTCTTTTCGCCGCCCGTAGGGGGTGTCTGTCAGTCGCGTGCGAACGTTGCGGCGAGTTCTTTTTCGAGGTCGGCCCATGCTCGTCGGCGACGTCGACGGCGACCTTTTTGGATCGCGCCGCCGACGAACGCCCGGGGCGATTCAGGACCGGTGGACGCGATTCAACAGAGTCCAGGCCCCGGGATTCGACTGACGGGCGGCCTCTTGACCGCCCGTCAGGCCCGCGACGCGTGTGCGGCGAGCCGTCGGATCTAACTCGCGGTGGCGGCCTGCATGGCCTCCTTCTCCGAGGCCTTGAGATCGCGCTCGAAATCCTTACTGTCGGCGTCGACTTCCTTCTCGACGGACTTCTGCGCGTGCGTGAGTGCCTTGTCGAGCTGTTCTCCGACGCGTGACTCGCCGATCACGACCAACGACGCCGTCCCCGCGTCCAACGCCTCCCCGAGCTCCTTCGCGTCGCCGCGGGAGAGGCCCTTGCGGAAGTGTCCGCCGACGCCACCGACGACGCCGCCGACCGCCGCTCCGGCGATGATCGATGGCGGGAACAGCACCCCGACGAGCGCACCGACCGCGATCCCTCCCCAGGCGCCGTGCTGGGTGGCCTTCTCATGCTTGTGGACGTGGACCTTGCCGTCGTCGTCCTTGTTGATCACCGCGGCGTCATAAGTGCCGACAAGCTTCTCAGCATGAAGGTCGAGCAGGATCTCGTAATCACTCCACGCATCGTCGGTGCTGGAATAGGTTGCTGCGTAGACGAAAACCGGTCTATCGCTCATTAGAAGCTCCTGTCCTGGACTTGGTCGAATGCTCGCCGCGGAGTGCTTCACGGCCTCGCGGCCAGTCGCCTGTTTCATTGCGACTACCACGCCAACGTACTCCGAGGTTCGAGCGGACGCATCGGCCGATACGGCTGATTCGCAGCGTCAAGACCACGGGGTTCGTCGCGTAGCCGGACGAGCGCTCGAAGCTCGCCTCTGGCCCGGATCGCCGGGACAACCTCTCCTCGCGAGCAGGACGCTGATGAGCTCGCTGGATCCTACCGCGGCGCTTCCTTGTAGGGGAGAACAAATAGTGCTCGTCCAGCGTGATGCACTCACCGGTACCCCTCCAAGTTGGGGCTCCGGAACCGCTAGGAGCTCGTCGCAAACGGCCAACGTTCTCGTCGACGTGAGCCTGCCAGAAGAGCTGTGCCATCCATGGCCGGCGCCGCAACGGGTCGAACCTGAGACCGACCCCGTAGTTTCACCGCCGCCGGTGGTTCGTGCGTAGAGTCGGCGACGTGACGAAGGTGTTCCTGCTCGCTGTCGCCGCGTCGCTCGACGCGGTACTGGTGGCCACGGTCGTACTGCTGCTGGGCCAGCCGCGCTCACCGCGCCAACTGCTGGCTTTCTGGCTCGGCGCGATCGGGCTCAGCGCCGGGATCGGGCTGGTGGTCGTGCTGGCGCTCGGGAGGCCCGGCCTGCAGGTCAATCAGCACCGCTCGGCGAGCCCCGGGATCGAGATCGCGGCTGGCGTCGCGCTGCTCGCGATCGCCGCAGCTGTCGGCTCCGGATTGACCGACCGGCTCAAGTCCAGGCGAAGCAAGAAGCACCATAAGCAAGACGCCAAGCGACGCCCATCGCTAGCCGACCGCCTCCGCGGGAGCGACTCGGTGTGGCCGGCATTCGTGGCCGGGGTCGCTTACAGCGTTCCTGGCGCCTACTACCTCGCCGGGCTGGCGCTGCTGATCAAGCTCGACGCCGGGACGACCACCGACATCGTTGCCGTTGTCGCGTTCAACCTGGTGATGTTCGCGCTGGTCGAGCTGCCGCTTATCGGTTTCGTGTTCGCGGCGGACCGCGCGCGCGCTAGTCGGTCGCCTCGACCACTGGCTGGGCCATCACAGCCGCACCATCGTCACGGTAGCCGCGGGCGCCATCGGTCTTTACCTTCTGATCGCAGGACTCGCAGACCTGAGCTGACGGGCCCGCCCGCGTGACTGTCCACGCGATTCAACACAGTCCAGGGCCCCGGGATCCCGACTGACGGGCGGCCGCTCGACCGCCCGTAACCCCCGCCACGCGTGCGGCTGAAGCGAGCGCCTCAAAGACCCGTCTCGGCCTTGATCTTGCCGGAGTTCACAGCTTCGGTCAGTGCTTGGTGGTCGCGTTCGTTTTGATCGGCGTAGGCCTTGGAGAATTCGACGATCGCGCGGTCGAAGCTGTCGCCGTTCCCAAGGTAGGCGGCGATCGCGATCCGGTCGCCGCTGCGGGCGTGCGCGCGGGCGAGCGTCCAGCCGCACAGCGTGCCGTAAGTGGCCATGGCCTTCGGGACCATCTGCTCGATCTCCGCGGATCCTTTCCAGTCCTTCAGCTGCCGGACATAGAAGTCGCGGGGCTTGCCGTCAAGCCCGGTGTCGACGTGCAGCCAGCCGAGAAAGATGTCGCTGCTGGCCTGCATCAGCCGCTGTCCGACGACGACGCGTTCGCCGCGGTTGGAGAACTCGCTCGGCCCGAGGAATTCCTCCAGCACGGACGCTTCGGCCTCCTTCATCTGCAGGAACAGAGGGTCCTGGCCGTCGCGGCCGAGCATCAGCGCGATGTACGCGCGGGTGCCGACACTCCCGACCCCGACCACTTTGCGAGCGAGGTCGGCCAACTCGAACCGCTCGAGCAGCACCCGGCGGTCGAACTCGAGCGAGTCACGATAATCGCGCAGCAGCTGGTGAAGCCCCTCCACTATCTCGTCGCGCTCTCCGCCCGCCGCGAGCTGCTCCATCGGCACGATCAGCGGCGACTGATCGACGATCCGCGCCTTCCCGTCAACGTCGTGGCATAGCTTCGAGAACGCCGTCATGCTGTCCTTGGTGCGTGCCTTCGCGAGCGTCTTGTCCGCTTGCTTGACCAGCTTGGGCTTGAACTGCGAGCCGTACTGCTGCACCGCGCTCTCGATGTCCAGGTGCGAGTACCACACGTCGAGATCCTTCATCCCGGCGAAGGTCGCCATCGCGGTGCGGTACCGACCGACCGTGTCGAGCACGATCTGGTCTTGCTCCTTGGCCTTAAAGCCGTTGGAGCGCGCCGCGATCAGCATGCTCACCGCCAGGCGCTTGACATCCCACTCCCACGGCCCGGGGAGCGTCTTATCGAAATCGTTGACATCGAACACCAGCGTCCGCTCAGGCGAGGCGAACACCCCGAAGTTCGACAAATGCGCGTCGCCGCAGCACTGCACAGTCAGCCCCGACCGCGGCGTCGCCTCCAGGTCATTAGCCATGAGCAGCGCCGCGCCGCGCCGCGCCGCGATAGAACGTGAACGGCGAGACGAGCATCCGCCCGTAGCGGATAGGCACCAGCTCCGGCACACGAGTCTTCGCCTGACGCTCGAGCAGCTCGACCGGATCGGTGCGAGTCGAGAGCGGCTCGAACAGCGCGTGACCGGCCCGCGGCACCTCCTGGCGCGCCGCCTTACCGCGAGCTACCCGCTCCGCTACCGACAGGTGCGGAACCGCCGTGCTCGGCTTAGCTTTGCTCGCCGCCGCGGTCGTACTGCGTGTCGCCCCGGTCCCTTTCGCCCGGGTAGTTCTCGTCCTGGTGGTTGCCATGTCATCGCCTTCCTCTCGGTCAGGTGCCGTTGTTCATTACGTGTGTCTTCTCGGCTGCGAATTCCTCGTCGGTGATCGCGCCGCTGGATCTCAGTACTGCGAGTCGCTCGAGCGTCTCGACGTCCCCCCCAACAGGCTCGGCACCCGAACGCGGCTCTGCGTCCGTGCCGGCCTCGTCCGGGGTGCCAGCGTTCCGCGAAGCGTCCCCATCGGCCGCGTTGCTCGGCCCGGAGCCAGTCATCGTGAACCGTCGTGGAAGGCGTTTCTCTCGTGGATGGGTTTGGACGCGCGTCTTCACGCGGGGATGGCCGACGCCGACCTGGTCATGGATCAGGCAAGAGACCTGCGCGCTCAGCCAGCTTCACGGCCTCGGCTCGCTTGGTGGCCCCAAGTTTCTTGTAGATGCGCTCGACGTGGGTTTTCACGGTTGGACGGCCGATGCCGAGCTGGGTGCCGATCGCAGCGAGCGTTCGATAGGTGGGCAGAAGGGTCAGGACGCGGGTCTCGGCCGGCGTCAGCGAAACCGTCTTTCCGGACGTTGTCTTGCGGGACGGATTCGGCTGATTACCAATAGTGCTGTGACGGTACCTCGCGGACGCTCGATCGGGGCATCGGCCCAAATGGCCGATTCTCGGTACGAAGCCCGTCTTGAGTCGATCCCGTGAGCAGCGACTTACCCGGCGAAGCCCCGTGGGCGTTTGTCGGCGGCACGATCACAGTCGTGTCCGACGTCGGCGGCGACCTCGCGGTCGACTTTGAGCAGGAGCAGCAGCGTCGCCGGCGACTGACGCTCGCCCTTGCCGAGCGGAGGGCCCCGGCGCGATCGCGCCCCAGTCCTCCGCGGCCAAGACGTGTCCACGCATCGCGTTTTTCCCGATGGGTTCTACGCAGTTTCCCTGATGCCGACGCCCATCACGCCCAGATAGCGTGGAAGTCGTCCGTTTGTCGGGCACCGAGAAGTGGCATCACCTGATGCGGCCGATCGGCTTTGCTGAGCGTTACGTAATGGGATCTAGTTCACGCAAGGTGGACCGACTTGTCTGGGATATTGGCGCAGTTCCGCCCTACGGTGAGTGGGGCAACGATCGTACGCGCGTCGGTCGTCGAGACAGCTGAGCACGAGATGGCGCGCGGGCGGCGCTTGCGACGGCACGACCTCGTCTTCATGTCGGCGTTCAAGGCCGGCGAGTGGCGGGCCTTCATCGAAGCCGTACTGGCAAGAGAAGCCGCGAGGCGCGGAGGTGAGGGCCATCAGTAGCGCTGTTCTTACCGGGACCGGGCCGCTGTTGCGGGAGTCGAAGCCTCGAGTTCCAGCTATCCGGCCTGGCGTCGTACGGCGAGCTCGCCTCGCTCCGGTGCAGAAGACCGCGGAGCGAAGCCGCGTGGTGCTGGTTTCTGCGCCGGCGGGTTACGGCAAGTCGACGCTTGTCACGCAGTGGGCCGATCTGGATCCGAGGCGCAGCGGCTGGGTGCAGCTCGGCCACGGCGACAATGACCCGGTGGTGCTGCTCGCCCGCGTCCTAGCGGCCCTCGAGCGCACGGGCCCGCTCAACGGCGAGCTTCTCGAGGAGTTGTCACGACGGGCGCCCAGGATCGATGAGGTCGCCCTTCCTCTCCTGGCCGCTGAGCTCGGCGAGCGTGACCCGTTCGTGCTGGTGCTGGACGACGTGGACGTCCTAACGGCTGAGAAGAGCCGCGCGATTCTCGGGTTTCTCGTCGACGAGGTTCGATCCGGCTCTCAGTTGGTGTTGGTCTCCCGCGGTGACCCAGGGGTGCCGCTCGGGAGGCTGCGGGCGAGTGGCGATCTGGTCGAGATCGGGACTGAGCTTCTCGCCCTGGACGCCCAGGAGACCCGTGATGTGGCCGCGAGCGGAGGGCTCGAGTTGTCGGAGGGGGCGGCCGAGGCTCTGCGGGAGCGGACGGAGGGGTGGGCTGCTGCGGTTGTGCTGGCGACCCTCTCGCTGCGCGGTCGTGACAATGCCGCGGCGCGGGCTGCTGGTCTGTCGGGCAACCAGGAGCAGATCGCCGACTACCTGCTGGAAGAGGTGCTCAAGCGCCAGCCGGAGCATCTCAAGCGGTTCCTGCTCGGGACGTCGATCCTCGAGCGCATGACGGCACCGTTGTGCGATGCGGTGCTCGGCACAGCCGACGCGGCGATTTCGCTCGAGACCCTCGCGCGTTCAAATGCGTTCGTCGTCCCGCTCGACGATCGCCGCGAGTGGTACCGCTACCACCATCTGTTCAGCGATCTCCTCCGCGCGGAGCTCAAGTGGCGCCACCCGGAGCTGCTCCCCGTATACCTGGGGCGAGCGGCGGATTGGTGCGAGCTGCACGGAACCCCTGGGGAGGCGTTCGCATACGCGCAAGAAGGCGGCGATCTCGCTCAGGCGGGCCGAATCGCGCTTGCGTACCGGGACGAGTTTGCGAGGCGCGGGCAGAGCGAGAGCGTGCGGCTCTGGCTCGAGCGCTGCACTGAGGAGGAGATCGCGTCAGATCCGCAGCTGGCGATCGCGGCCACGTGGGTATACGGGTATCTAGGCGATGTCGCCCGGGCGAGGCGGTTCGTCGCTGCGGCCGAACGGGGAGCGCTCGACGTCGCATCCGCCGACGGGGCGTCTTCGCTTCGCTCGGCTCTAGCGAACGTCCGGACTGCCCTGGCTCCTGACGGCATCCCGCAGATGCTGCGCGATGCTGAGCTCGTCTACACGTCCGAGAAGAAGGCGGGCAGCCGATGGCTTCTCAGCGGCTGCCGCGCCATGGGAGTGGCGTACGTTCTCCTGGGCCGGCCGCAGGAGGCGATCACGGTGCTGCGGGAGGCACTCGCGCTTTCCAGCCACCAACCCGAGCTCGTCCACGCGCGGGTCTTCAGTCTCGGCTATCTGGCCTTCGCGGCCGCAGAGCTGCACAATCGGCGAGACGCGCAACGATGGGCGGTCGAAGCGACCTGGCTGGTCGCCCAAGCACACCTCGACGAGACGGCCTACGGCGCGATCGCCTACACGGCAGGAGCGCTCGCGCACCAGCAGCGCGGTGACCACACGGAGGCCGCGCGCCAGCTCGAGAACGTCCGGCGGCTGCGCCAACTGCTCCACGGGGCCCCGTGGCTCAACGCCGATCTCGCGCTGCGCTGCGCCGACATTAGCCTCGACCTCGGCGACCTTGCCGGCGCCCTGGAATGCGCGCAGGTTGCGGGCGACGCGCTACAGGGATATCCCGATGCCGGAGCGCTTCCAGCCCGGCTGCAGCGTCTCGAAACGAGGATCAGGCGCGGGCAGGACTTCGGGCTCACCCCGGCCGAGCTCCGGCTCGTCGCTTTCCTGCCGACGCATCTCTCGCTCCAGGAGATCGCCGATCGGCTCCACCTCTCACGCTATACCGTGAAGACTCAGGTCGCGTCGATCTACGACAAGCTCGGCGTCCCGGGCCGATCCGAAGCAGTCGAGATCGTCGAGCAGGCCGGCCTCGGATCAACAGAAGCCAAGGTCACGATCCAGGATCCAGATCTCGACTGAGGCCGCTGACCCGTGCCGGATCGGCCCTGGGCTGAAGCGCGCGACGAATATCGGCCCTTTTGGCCGATGCCACATCGATCCCCCGGACGTAGCGTAAACGGCAACGACCGATCCCCAAGCCGTCATTCCCCGGCCGGGAATGCACCAGGAGCCAAATCTGATGATGACTATCGCAACCAGTTACCCGTTTCTGAATATCTTGTGGGACATCCTGATCTTTTCGGCGTTGGTGATCTGGATCTGGATGGTGATCATGGCGCTGATCGACATCTTCGCCCGCCCCGACCTCTCAGGCTGGGCCAAAGCCGCCTGGGTGGTGTTCATCATCGTGCTGCCGTTCATCGGCGTGCTGTGCTACCTGATCGCCTACAGCGGCGGGATCGCCGAGCGCCGCGCGTAGGACGCCGTCGTCTCGCGGACACAGTCCGACGGCCGCGTGCGCACGACCCGCTAGCACGGGCGGCGCGGGCCGCTGATCCGGAGCGTCGCTCGCGCACACCCCGGCGCGCGCGAGGGCTGCACCCGTCTTCCAACAACGAAGGAGTTCCTGTGCTTCCCACACACTTGAACGACATGAGCCGAGAGAGATCACGAAACGGTGCCGGTCGCGGATTGACGCGCGCAGCTGTCGTGGTGTTCACCGCCGTCGCGCTGATCGCCCTGGCGGGTTGTGGCAGCAGCAAGCCGGCTTACTGCTCGGACCGGACGAGTCTCGAGAACTCGGTCAAGAATCTCCCGAGCGTCACCTCCAGCAGCGGGATCAGCGGTCTGACGTCGCAGATCAGCACGATTCAGAGTGACGCGACGTCGCTGGTCAACAGCGCCAAGGGCGACTTCCCCACCGAGACCAGTGCTGTGAAGTCGTCGGTCGACACGCTCCAGAGCGCGGTCAAGGCGCTCCCGTCGAGCCCGTCGACCAGCCAGGTCGCTGCCATCGCGCTCGACGCCAAGAATGTCGTGAGCTCGGTCAACAGCTTCTCGGACGCCAGCAAGTCGAAATGCAGCTGAAGTTGAATGATGGCCGTGGAACCTGAGATCGCGCACACAATCGCCAGTCGACACCATGTGGGTCAGCGCAATCGCTTTGGCGAGGTAGATGCTGTCTCGAAGATCGTGGCGGCCTGGGCTCAAGAACTGGATCGAGTGAGAAAGGGAAATCTGTGATGACTTCGTCTGCTGTGGCGTTGGACAAGGCCAGGCTGTTCGGGGATGAGACGATCGCGACGCCGTTTGGGGCGTTGCAGCTAGAGGACGCCTTCCTCACGGACGAGTCTTCGGCGCTGCTGTTCGACGTGATGGACGCAGAGCGCGCGGCACAGGCGTACTACTGGTCACTGCCCCTCGTGGGCTTCGCGTTCTTTCGAGACGAGCAGATCCGGGTCTATGAAGCCGCCAAGTTCCGCGATTTCGTCGTGTTCGACTCGCTCAAGGAGAAGCGCGGGATCGTCACCGCAAATCTGACCACCCCCTACATCATCAACTGGACGAATCTCTCCGACGGTCCGGTCCTAGTCGATTATCCGCAGGGCCAGACGGCGGGCGGAGTGCTGGACTTCTGGCAGCGCCCAGTCTGCGACTTGGGCCTGACCGGACCTGACGCGGGTAAGGGCGGCAAATACATGGTGATCGCCCCCGGGGAGGATGCAAGCAAGCACGCTGACAGCGGGCGCATCGTGATCCAATCGGCCACAAACAATCTCATGATCGGGTTGCGGATTCTAAACCCGGACCCGCAGTTCGCTGAGGGTTTCAAGGCGGCGCTCGCGATGTCGCGCCTCGGGGATGAACCTCGACCGGTGCGCTTCGTCGAAGGGCTCGACCGGGAGTGGAGCGCGACGCCGCCGAGAGGGATGGCCTACTGGGAGTGCCTGGCGAAGATCCTCAGCGAGGAGCCGGTGCGTGAGGTGGACAAGATCATGATGGCGATGCTCGAACCGCTCGGGATCGTCAAGGGCGAGCCGTTCAAGCCGGACGCGCGGCAAACCCGCATCCTCACCGACGCCGCGGCGCTCGGCGAGCTGATGATGCGAAACAACCAGGTCAACCCGCGCTACACCAAGCCGTACTGGGACGGGACGAGCTGGTTCAAGGAGTTCGACTTCGGCACGACACAGGAGACCGACGTCAAGCTGCAGCTAGACGAACGCTCCACATACTTCTACGAGGCAGTGACGAGCTCGAAGGGCATGGTGCACCCACAGCCCGGCGCCGGGCAGGTCTACATGACGACCAAGCGCGACAAAGACGGGCATCTCTTCCGCACCGACCGGACGTACAGGCTGCACGTTCCGGCCCAGGTTCCAGTGGCACAATTCTGGAGCCTCACGCTCTACAGCGAGAACACCCGCCGGCCGTATGACAATGGCGGCACGCAGCTCCGTATTGTCAGCCTCGACAGCCGCGACGAGACAGTCCAGCGCAATGCCGACGGCAGCGTCGACCTATACGTCGGACCGTCGTCACCCGCCGGCATGGAGAACAACTGCATGAAGACCGCGGACCAGGACGGCTGGTTCGTCCTGTTCCGACTCTATGCCCCGACCGAGCCGTTTTTCGATAAGAGCTGGGCACTCCCCGACTTCGAGCCGGTTGCTTCATGACGGACCTCGCCCGCTATCACGAGATGCTTGACCAGGCCCGTGCGGGCCGACCACCAAGACCGGTTCAACCCATTCGTCGATGCCAACCAACGTCGCGTTCGCTGAACCGGCCTGCGACCACGAATAAGGAATGATCGAATGGCTACCGAAGCACAGACCGCGCCCGCTCAACAGCAGGCCAAGCTCGCGGCCGAGGCGTACATCTACGGCTATGCGCTCGTGGACAACGTCGACAGCTTCGCGGCCTACGTCGCCGGACGCTCGTGGCCGATGAAGTCCCCCTACAACCAGTTCGGCCATGCCCGGGAGCTTGCCGGACCAGAGACGAAGTTCGTGTCGCCCAACAACGACACCTGCTATTCGATCGCCGCGTGTGACGTGCGGCGCGAGCCGCTCGTCCTGCACGTCCCCGACACGGCCGGTCGGTACTACGTGAACCAGTTCATCGACGCTTGGTCGAACAACTTCGCGTACATCGGACAGCGGGCGACGGGAACCGGCGAGGCCGAATACCTCCTGGTCGAGCCCGGCTACAACGGCGAGGTGCCAACCGGAATGCGGGTCATCCACGCCCCGACCGGGCTCTTCCTGATCCTCGGCCGGCTGCAGGTCGACAGCGAGGCTGAGTTGCCCGCCGTCCACGCACTGCAGGACCAGTTCACACTGACGCCGCTCTCGGTCCGCAACGGAGGCGCCGCAAAGGCGCCCGAGGGGACCCCGACGCCCGATCCGCACGTGGACAAGGACCTCGAGTGGTGGGAGAAGTTCCGGATAGCGCTCCGAGCCTTCCCGCCACCCCCAGCGGACGCCCCGTTTGTCAAGCTCTGTGAGCAGTTCGGGCTGACCCAGGCAGACTCCCCCTACGTCGCCATGGACCCCAAACAGGCGGCCGTGCTGATCCAGGGCGCCAAGGCCGGGCAGGCGAAGATCGACGAACTGATGAGGAACGTCCACGCCACGCCCGAGGGCTGGCAATCGGCACTCCACATCTTCGACTACAACCTCGACTACTTCGAGATCGGCACGATCGACAGACCAGAATGGAAGATCGCCGACCGCAAGCAGGCCTACGTCACGCGCGCTATCGCCGCCCGAGGCGGCCTCTGGGGCAACAACGGCTACGAGGCCGACTACGCCCTGATCTGGGTCGACGGCGACGGCGATCCGCTCGACGGATCCAACCGCTACGAGCTGCGCCTCGAGAAGACACCGCCGGTCCAGGCGTTCTGGTCGCTCACGATGTACCGGCCCCCTGAGTTCTACCTAGTCGCCAACCCAATCGATCGCTACTCGATCGGCGACCGCACCCCCGGGCTGAAGACCGCGCAAGACGGCAGCGTCACCATCTACCTCCAGAAGAACTCACCCGGTCCCGACAAGGAATCGAACTGGCTGCCGTGCCCGGACGGACCGTACAGGCCCATCCTGCGGATGTACGCACCGCGCAAGGAAATCCTCGACGGCACCTACACACTCCCGGCCATCAGGAAAGTCACCTAGCGAAAGCGCCTGATAACCCGGTATGAAAGCGCCTGATAACCCGGTATTCATCTATGCAGCGACCTACGCCAGTACCGATGATGCGTGGGGTGACTACGACAAAGGACGACGACGGCAAGGTCCACGTCCAATAAGCATGACAAGGCGACGCATCACGGCGCTTGGGGCGGTATTGCGGTGGGCGCGCTCGTCGGGGTCCCGTTCCCGCCGGCGCTCCTCGGTGCGGCGTCGGTCGGCGGGGTCGCCGGTGGCGTCGGCGGACACTTCCGCAAGGGCCTCTCCCCCGCCGCGACGCGAAGGATCTCGCGGAGGCGCTTGACGCGGGAACGGCGTCGTTCGTCGTGATCGGCGAGTCACGCGTGGCGGAGCAGCTCACCAAGGCACTCACGCACGCTCAGAAGTCAGTCGAGAAGGAAATTGACGCCGGCAGCAAGGACTTCAAGGCCGACCTCGAGGACGCGGAGAAGGAACTGGCGAAGCAGGAGGCCGGCGCCGCGAGCTAGAACGACGTCTGGCGCCATACGCGTCACCGCATGACGGGCGGTCGAGAGGCCGCCCGTCGCTCGACTCCGGCCAGGGGAAACCCGAGGCTCGGTGTCGTCGCCCGCGCGATCGCGCTGACCTCCTGCTCGCTCGCCTCCGGTTTGAGCAGGCCGCGGTCGCTCGCGACCGCAGCCCATGAGATTACGAGCAGCGATCAGCCATAGAAGATGACGGCGGCGCGCTCAGCCCAGCGGACGACTCGCGATAGCCTCGGCCCCAAGCCTCCTCGAGAACGGTAGGAACGCGACCGCCATCAGCAGCACCAGAGTGACCGTCATGACCCGGCGGTTTGCGTACTGCACGCGTCGGAAGATCCCGTGGTGCACGAGCCAGATCCCCCGCCCGTGAGGATGATACGTGGGGTGGAGCGACAGAACGCCGACCCCAGGCGACCTCAAGGAAGCCGTCGCAAGTGGGACTCGTTCGTGATGTTGGTGTTCGGCTCGGTGGTGATGGTGCTCTGACCGTCCGCCGCGGGCCATCGGTCCGTCATCGGCCCAAACGGCTGATACGTCCATACGAAGCTTCCGCTCGAGGCAGGCCCCATGGGCAGCGATAACGCTGGCGATGCCTCCTGGCTGTCTGTCGGCGGCACGACCACGCTGCTGAGCGCGACCGGCGCCGATTCACTCAATCTCATCGCGAAGAACAATCCGCCGGAGTTAGCAGGCCTCCTTTGGTGTTCCATTTGACCGGCGGGGCTCCGGTCAGCTCACGAGGTGAACGACGCCGATCGCGAGGAGGGCAGCTCCGGCGATGAGCGTGCACCAGTATGCGATCCGGCTCTCGTCACGGGTCAGCCAGTTCTTGAAGCTATTGACCGCGTTGGCAGTGCCCTCAGGCGCGAAGGCGTAGGCGACGATAGGGCCCTCCAATAGAAGCAGCATGATGACGTTCCAGGCGAGCACGACGAGCACCGCGACGAACGTCGACGCGTGCTGTCGGGCCAGCAGGTCCATCGCGGTCAGGTAGCTGACCCCGGGTATGCCGATGATGAGGGCACCGACGACGAACGTCGTGCGGGGCGTGCCACGCTGGAGTAGCTGCATCGTCTTCGATGGCGGCTTCGCGGCCTTCTCCTCGTGTTTGCGCTCGCGCCGCGCGTTGTAGCGCTGGTTGCGTCCGCTGAAGAACACGAGGGCGAGCAGCAGGAGGATCGCGCCGAGGGCGATCTCGGCGATCGGGCTGATCGTGTGTCTTGTCGTTCTGGTTGCGCCGGATGATCCGCCAAGCGCGAACACGACGATCAGCCCGCAGGTGACGCTCATCGCCATGGCGCCGAGCCAGAAACCGAGCAGCAGGCGCTCGGGCCGGGGCAACAGCAGGATCACCACAACGCAAGCCAGGAGCGTCGGGTAGATCGCCGCCCAGACGGCAAGCAGAAAAATCGCGCCCATGAACCATGCTAGCCGCTCACAGGCTGCTCGCGGTGACGGGGACGAACAGGCCGATGACGCGCTCGCTGCCGATCCAGGAGTTGCCGTTCATCCAGTCCCTGACCTTGGGCAGGAGCGTCTTGCCCTTTTCGCCGAGGAGCAGCCCGATGACCGGCCCCAGAAACGGCACGACCCAGAGGCTCTTCGCGAACGTACTAACGGATCAGGAAACGGGCCGCCCAGCTCATACGTCCACCCGCCGCCGGTGGTCACGGGCGGCAAGGAGGCCTGCGCTCTCAGCTGGCTTCACAGCTCCGGCGCGCTTGGTGGCCCCAAGTTTCTTGTACATGCGTGCGACGTGAGTGTTCACCCCGGCGAAGCTGAATCCGAGCTGCAGAGCCTGATGGGAATCGGACAAGCTTCGCACCCCGAGGCCGGCTCCCACAGGAAGCGCCTCCGAGATCCAAGCGAGGAGGCTCTCGCGAGTCGACATCGGTAGCCGTCCAGCCATCCCGGGACGCCTCATTCGCGACCCAGCCAGCCAGCCGCAGCCGGGACGATCACGCATTGACCGGGCGACGATGCGATGGTCCGGATCCAACGACCACCCGCCGGGCTCATGACCGGATTCGCTCCCCGCACGACACCTCCGCTCGCCCACGAATCGGGCGACTGCTTCCACGAGGCGACCACCGCGGGCGTCCGGAGACCACGGCACGGTACCTGCCGACCAATGGAAGCAGGACCGAGCCGCATCGGCGGTGGCGGCCTGCAAATCGCCAAATGTGTGCATCTCCGGACCCCGACGCCCCCGGCGCCGTCACCGAGACGACGCCGGCCCTCCTTTTCCGCGGTTGCGGGCGCGCCCCGAAGTGCTTGCTGGCAGCCCGATCCGCGGTGACTTGCAACAGCGTCTGGCTGTCGCTCGCGTGGCGGAGCAGCCGCCGGCGTCGCCGCCCGCGTCGCTGATGCTCGGGACGAAACGCAGAAGGCTTGGGGGCAGCGCGCCGTGGCTCGCGCGAGACGCCTCCCTTTCGTCCGCACCGGCAGTTAGGTCGGAGCCGGCCCGTGCTTCTGCAGCTCCTGGGAGCGCGAGAGCCGATCGTCAAGCACGCGACCCCAGCGCGGGTTGTCCGATTTACGCGAGGTCCGACGTCGATCACAGACGCCGTCGACCCGTGCCGAGCCCGGGAGCCCATGTGCTGTCTGTGAGCAGGTGCGCGCGCTGCCGAGGAGGTTCCTTTCTCCCGTCCGCACGAGGGAGCCTGGTCGGGATGGGGGCCAGCTCGGGTCATTGCCGAACCGTGTGCGCGAGTTCGATAGCGGGCCGAGACTGGCGCTTGATTCGCGTGAGGGTCAGTATCCGGTGCTGTGGAGACTTCGATCGAGCTTCGGCAGTTGCGCTATTTCGTCGCGGTGGCTGAGGAATTGCACTTCGGGAGGGCGGCGGAGCGTCTGCATATGTCGCAGTCGCCGTTGTCGCGCGCGATCCGCGAGTTGGAGCGTGAGCTCGGGGTGGTGTTGTTCGTTCGTACGACTCGCCGGGTCGAGTTGACGCCGGCTGGGTTGCTGCTGCTCGAGCGGGCCCGGAGAGCTTTGGCCGAGATCGACGCAGCCGTCGCGGACGCCCGGCGTCTGACGCGGTCGGGCGACGGCGTGCTGCGGCTCGGCTACGGTCCGTTCAACGGAGCGGTGGCGAGTCGTATCGTCGAGGTTCTAGGGGCCGAGCGCCCGGAGTTGAACGCGCGGCTGGTGCAGGAGGTGACGCCGGACTCGCTTCGGCGGGTCGGCGTGCACGAGCTGGCCGCGGCCGTCGTTATGGAGTCCCCTGCGGCCGCTCGTCGCCACACTGTCAGGGTTGACGCGCTGAGGGATGAACCGCTCCTCGCCGCGCTGCCCCGGTCACACCGCTATGCATCGGAGCCGGCGATCCCAATCGGCGAGTTCGTCGCCGAGCCGGTGCTCTTGCCGCGCGAACCGACGGGGCTGATGTTCAACGCGTGGCTGCGGAGCGTGATGCGCGCGCGCGGGTTCGAACTCGAACGGACGATGGCGATCGCCAGCGCGCCTTGGGATCGGCGCTTGCCTCCGGTCGCAAACGGCGAGGGGGTGGCGGTGATGGTGGCCGACTGGACGGGAGAGCCGGGCAGCGGCCTTGTCGCGGTGCCGTTCGACCCGCCGCTGAACTTTCCGACGGACCTCGTTTCACGGTGGCCGCCGACCGAGGAGGTGACCGCTCTCGTGCAGACAGCCCTCCGGGTCCGCGATTCCGAACGCTGGTTGACGGACCGCCCGGCTCGAACCGAACTGCCTGAGGATTGAGTCCTAGACGGTCTGGATCCGGGGCCGATCAGACTTTTTCGCCGGCGCCCCTGCGCATAGTCTCGCTGCTGTCAACAAAGCAGGAGGGACCGATGGCATCCAGCGGCACTGAGAACGGGCAGATCCCGCTCATGCTGATTCACGGCGCGTGGCTTTCGGCGCGCAGTTGGGAGAACTACCTGGACTACTTCGCCAAGCGCGGCTTTGCCGTCTCCGCGCCTGAGTGGCCGCGCAAGGAGGGCGACGTCGAGCAGATCCGCGAGACCGCTGAGGCGTCCGCGGGGCTTGGCGTGCAGGAGATCGTCGACCACTACGCGCAGCTCATCGAGGCCCTCGATCAGCCGCCGGTGCTGATCGGGCACTCGTACGGGGCCTTGTTCGTCGAGCTGCTCCTCGACCGTGGACTCGGCCGGGCTGGGGTGGCGATGAGCCCGGCGCCGCCGAAGGGAATCCTCGCGCTGCCCTTCTCGACTCTCAAGTCGGGAGCACCCGCGCTGGCGCACCCGTCGAAATGGCATGGGGTCGTCACCTTGACGCCCGAGGAGTTCACCTATGCGTTCGTGAACACCTTCTCCGAAGAGGCCGCGGCGGCGGCCTACGACCGCTACGCGGTCCCCGAGACCGGCCAGATCTTCTACGAGGCCGGGTTCGCGAACTTCCATCTGCACCCGCCCACCGAGGTCCATTTCAAGAACGAAGATCGAGCGCCGCTACTGATCGTCGGCGCCGCCGAGGACCACACGGTTCCCGCTTCGCTGTCGAAGGCGCAGTACAAGCGCTACGAGCGCTCCCCGGCCAGCACCGACTATCTCGAGTTCGAGGGTCGCCCGCACTTTCACATGGTCGCCTCAGACTGGGAAGAGGTCGCCGCCGCAGCCGACAGCTGGCTCGACGGAGTCCTCGACGCGCCCGTCGCGGCGACCGACCAGGCCAAATAGGAGGGCGGAGGGATGGACCTTCAACTGACTGACAAGGTCGCGGTGGTCACCGGCGCGAACAACGGCATCGGCCTTGCCATCACCAACGCGCTGGTCGCCGAAGGCGCCCATGTCGTCGCCGGCTCGCGCTCGACGGAGAACCTCGACGGCTTGGACCGCGTCACGGCGGTTGCGGTGGACCTGCTGGCCGATGATGGGCCGGCGCTGCTCGTTCGGAAGACGATCGACGAGCACGGCCGACTCGACGTGCTCGTCAACAACGTCGGAGGGGTGCGGATCAGAGTGGACGGTTTTCTGGCCACCAGCGACGACGAGTTCGAGTGGGCGCTCCACATGAACTTCTTCACCGGCCTCCGCGCCACCCGGGCCGCGCTGGGACCGATGCTCGAGCAAGGCTCCGGATCGATCGTGAATGTCGCTTCGGTCAACTCGATCTTCCAGCCAGACGCCGCCACAATCGACTACGGCGCGGCCAAGGCCGCGGTGGTGAACCTCAGCAAGTCCCTGTCGCAGGAATTCGGGCCCAAGGGCATCCGCGTGAACTGCGTGTCGCCAGGACAGGTCGGCACCGATCTGTGGCTGGGCGCGCATGGCGTCGCCGCCACATTCGCGGACGCCACTGGAGTGGATGCCGACACGATCCGCACGAACGCAGCGGCGGCGATCGCGACCCGCCGGTTCACCACACCGGAGGAGGTCGCGACGCTGGTCACACTGCTCGCGTCCGATCGCACCGCCAACGTCACCGGCGTCAACTACGTGATCGACGGCGGACTGATCAAGACGACCTGACACACGGGAGAGAGGAACGCCGATGACAGTTGAAATACACGGCATCCCGTCCCTCGACACAGAGCTCGACGAGTTCATAAGGCGCTGCCTGGAGGGCCTCAGCCATCAGGTGCAAGGCAACTCCGAGCCGTTTCTGGAGGTGCCGTCACACGCCGACGACGTCGCGATCCTCGGCGCGGTCGGCAGCTACGCCCAGGGATGGGACAACGTCCGGACGCACCTGCTCGGCGCCTCCAGGAGCCTCGACTGGACCGATCTGACGGTGGAGCCCCTACTAACAACCGCTTCCGGAGATCTCGCCGTGACCGTCGTCCTCGAACACATGACTCGCACGGTCGAGGGTCAACCCGACAGCCGGACTCTGCGGACAACGCAGGCCTACCGCCGCGAGAACGGCGATTGGCGATTGATCCTCCGCCATGCCAACACGGTCAGCCCAGACGACGAGGCCCGGGAGCGCGCGCTGGGGACCGGGTAGCACAACCGTCTTCATCCTCCCTGAGCGAGCCGTTCGCGCCATCGGATCGAGTCTCGTGCCAAAAGCGGCGACGACGCAGGCTCGTCGTGACATCTGATCACGGACGGGACGACGGTTCTCCGGCACGGTTCGACCTCGGCTGCGTTGGATCGGGGTCAGATCCCGACTTGTGCCAATCACATAATGCTCGGCGGTCGCGACGCCTGACGGACCGCTGCCGCTCCGTTAGGATCTGCACAAGCACGGGCCGGGCTTCGACCTCACTGCCGGTGCGGACGAAATCCACTAATCCGGCAGAGGCGGTCTCCGTCACTTCTGCTCCGCAATGGGCGAACGACAGTTCACCAGCCGGGGCCCATTTGCCGTAACCGAATCAGACTGCAAGCACGCGCCTTGCCGCCTCCGCATCAATGCGGTAGCCGACGATCGCGGATTCGTGGCGCTCGAGGCTTCCGGATCGGACGACAGCCGGAAGCGCTCAATCGTGATTCGAGACACGACGCGACTTCCGGATCCGCGGAAAGCGACCAGGCTCCGCCTTGGATCTAACCGCGGTGCCGAGCATCGTCTCGGAGTACCACCGGTGACTATCCAGCACGTTCGGTAGTCGTCGACTGCAACCGCTATCGTCGCCGGCGATGCCCGCGGGTGATCGTGTGCGTGAACGGCGCAAGGCTGCTGCGCTCGCGCGCCACTACCGCGACGAGGAGGGCCTCTCGATCGCGGAGATAGCCCGCAGGCTGGGTCGCGCAGAAGCGACGGTGAAGGCCTACCTGTACGACCCGTCTGAGCGTAACAAAAGACCCAGGTGCTCATGACAGACCGCGTTAGCGAGCGAGGCCGCGCCGCGCAACTCGCGCGCCACTACCGCGACCAGGAGGGCTTGACGATCGCCGAGATCGCTCGCCGGCTGGGGCGCGCAGAGGGCACCGTGAAGGCCTATCTCTACGATCCGATCGGCGAAAAGGCGCGCCAGGTCAAGGCGCGCTACCGGGGCGTCTGCCGGGGCTGCGGCGCGCCGACCAGCGCGCGCAACGGCAAGGGCGACGCGTACGCCTATTGCAAGCGCTGCCGTCCCGGGGCGATCGCGCGGCAATGGACCCGCGAGCGGAGCCGTGAGGCGATGCGCGCCTGGCGAGCGCGCTACGGCGCTGCCCCGTCCTCCTACGACTGGTCGCGCACCCACGCACGCCGGCGCGGCGCCGAAGCGCTCAAACGACTACAAGCCGGAGAATGGCCCGCGCCGTCCACCGTGATCGACCTGTACGGGAGCTGGGAGGCGGCCGTCGCCGATGCCTTCGGCGACGCCTGAACGCCTGGGCATCAATCGCCGTTGACATACAAACGCGATCACCGACGGTCACCGCGCCAGGTGTGGCTATCCGTACGACGATAAAGCAGCCACGCGCAGCAGCGAAAACGCGCGGCCCCGTTACGCCTATACGAGTCACGGTGACGTGGTGGCCGCTTCGCACCAGGAGCGGCCGCGTGGCCGGCGGGTTGCGTGGCCGCATTCTGCGAACACCAGCCATCTGACGCCGAACCACCCCTGGTCGGTGCAGCCGGTGATGGGGTCCCGTGAACCTCAGGCGGCAGGCCACCGGTATTCGCCGGGCCGGCGGAGGGTCCGGCGCCGGTCTCGGCAACGCTCTAGCGCGCCGACGCCCATGACCGCCTCGGCGCCGTCCGCTTCTCGATCGGCTTGTGGACGCGTACGCCTTTTCTAACGCCTCGACGCTTGAGGGACCGGCGTCCGCAGACCGCTTGCCGTCGCAGTGGGCCCGCGCCGTCCGCGTTCGAGGAGTCCTCATTGCGGCGGAGGCTGGCTTGTGAATCCCCCCCGGGGAGAGAGCCGGACCGCGAGGGACCACCTCATGCTTCCTTCGGAGCAGGCTCGCCGTTGTGTTCCGTTCCGGACCCTCGCTCGCGAGCGACCAGACCGCTCGGGCTCGGGCTCGAGAAGTCGGGTGTCGGCGCGACGCAACCGCTCGCCCGCTGCCGGGGTTCGGTGACGTCGACGTCAACGCGGATCATGACGCGGTGACGCGGTGACGCGCGCGGTGCGCGGTGACGCGACGCGGGAGACCGCTGAGGGCCGTTAGGCGGGCACCTCAGGCGATCTCCCGGTCCGGTTTGGTCACCTTCCGGTGCCGACTTCTACTACTGCCCCGACCAGGCCGCTATCGCCCAGCCCTGGGCTGGCCACATCCCCGATGAGCGAAAGGTGGCCGTTGTTGGCGACCTTGTACTCATCGATGTTGCTCTGCCCGCCTGGCATGAGCCCCGGCGCGAGCACGTACAGGTAGCGACCGTCGCTGCTCAGCGTCTCGTCGGTCTTCGCGAACTGGCTGCTGAGCGCATCGCTCGTCACCTGGATTTGTGTCAGCCGGCCATGCGGCGACAGCTTGAACGCCGTCACGGTCGATCCGGTCGGGGCACCGCCGCCGGTGTTCACGACGTACGCGAAGCGGCCGCTGTTTGTGATCGCGACCCAGCATGGTGCGGTCCCGTTCGTCGCGGCCGGGCCGCCCCCAATCGCGGTCAGGTTGCCGGACCTCGTGACGCTGTAGGTCTGAGCGTCGCCCTTGCCAGGGACAGTCAGGGACGTCACCTGCGACATCACCAGCTGGTTGTGCGGGTCGAACGCAAACCCGAATGGGTACGGAGTCGTTGCGTTATAGGCCGTCGCGCTACCTGGCGCTCCCGTGTGCTTGTTGACGACGAACGTGTCGATCGAGCTCGTCCCGTCCGCGGGCATCAGCGGGGCCGACGAGAGCAGCGTCACCACCAGCACCTTGCCGTTGTTGTCAAACCCAATCTGCCTCGGAGCGCCGGGCAGATCGCTGGTAGCGGTGGTCAGCGGTCGGGTTGATCCGGAAATCGGCGTCAGCTTGCCCTTGGACGAGAAGCGGAAGCCGGTGATCGTGCGGGTGTTGGAGTTCAGAAGGTAGAGCAGATGTCCGTTGGTCGTGAGGCTGTTGGGGAACGAACCCGCAAGGCCCGTCGACTGCTGATCGGCGAGCGTCAATCCGTGGTTCGTGATGCGGAACGAGCTGACCGTGCTACTCCCCGCGTTGACGGCAAACAGCAGATGCCCGCCCGCAGCGAGGGCGAGCTCGCCCTGCGTGTCGAGAATCGGACAGGTGGGTACGCACCCAGGCTGCGCCTGCTGGCCACCGGTTCCCCCGGTGGAGATGACCTGGTCCTGCGTCAGACTTCCGTCGGCGTGGCGGTTGAAGGCCACGACCTCGTTGTTCACCGGGTCGTTCGTCTCGGTGTAGACCACTCCAACAGCCCGCTTGTTGCCATGGGTGCTGCCGTGGCCGTGGCCGCTGCCCGTCGCGGCCGCCGAGGCCGGCAGCGCAAGCGCAGCGATCGCCAGGGCGGCTGGCACGGCAAACCGCGACAGCCCCTTCGTACGATGAGAAAGGCCAAACATCACGTATCACTCTCCTGCTTGAGGTTTCGAGCGCGGAGCAACGCGATCATCGCCCCGAAGCAAATGCTCCCTAGTCGTCCCCTGGATTGGATCTCCACCGTCTACCAGCGTCCTACCGGCTCCGGTAGCTGCCAAGAATTTACAGCTTCGAGGGCCTTTTACGAAGAACAGCCGGCGAGGGCGAAAGTTGCGCCAGGCATCGGGACCGAGTCTCCGACCTTCGACCGCCGCGCAGGGCCCTCGATAACCCTACAGAAGCGCTATCGCCGGGGTGGACGGCTCGCTTACGTGCTGGCCTGCCGGTGGTCCGCGCCTGTTTGCTATTCCAGAGTTCCTTTGCGACGGTCTTGCTCACGCTGCGCAGGTTCTTGTGCGCATCCCTGAGCGTTGTCTCAAGGTCGGTGCCGACATCGCACGCCCCCTTGTTCAGCTCGTTGCGCAGTCCCTGAGCGCCTCCTGGGAGGCCTCGATTGACTGCGCGAACGGTCCACCGCACCCTGCCCGGCGCCCTTCCCGCGGGAGCGGTGCGCACCCGGTGTTAGCCAGGAGCCCGGATGTTGCACGCATCCGAGCAGCAGCCATACCGGCAGCAGTCGCACTGCCGGCATCGGACAGTTTGGGTCACGCCCTGGGCGGAGCGTGGCGTCGACGGCGTCGTCCAGCGTCGTCCTCTACCGCTCGACGCCTATTTGGGCCGCGCCGAGGTCGTGACCGCTTCGATCAGCGAGCGGCAACCGGCCACGGCGGCGAGCTGGCTATCGAGATCGTGGGAGGCTGGTTTGTGAATCCCTGTTAGTCAGACGACCGGTCCGAGCACGCGAAAATGGGCCCACCGAATGGCGGGCCTGAGGTGAGCGTGCTCGATTGTCAGCTGTGGCCGGTGGGCTCCTTGGCTGAAGGGTCGGTGTGGGCCGCCGGGAGGAGCCTCCCGTGTATGAGTCTGGCTTTCGCGCTCATGGCAGCAATCAACGGTTCCACAGGCTCCTGCGCCACGCTGTCGCACGGGCTCTAACTACCGCACCAAGCCTCGCTGGCGTCAGACCGGCGGCCGAGGAAGATTCTCATCCATCATGGGTGGCGGCGCAACGGGCCGCCCGGGACGCTGTCGGAAAAGATTTGGCCGTGTGAGCGGCGCACAAAGGGACGCCTCGCCGCCCTGCGCGGTCACCTCGTAGCGGCCCGAGACCGGCCGTACGCGGCAAACCTCACTCGGCTCGCCGTGCCTTTGTCGTGCCCTCACAAAGACTCGCTCAGGGATGGCAATTTTCCTACAGCCTGGTGGCGAAGCGATCGCGCGGACACCGCACCCAGCGCGGTCAAAGCATTGTGCGACCGACCAACGTCGCGTGATTGCCGTCCGTCGAATCCGATCGTCCGTGCAACGGCTCCGCACGATCGCTTGTGGGCGAGAACGCAAGTCCGGGGAGAGGGCGGCACACCGGCACGGCGCTGTCGCTTTCGGGGCCGGGGCCGCTAGCCGAACGCGGCGGCTTCCAGCTAGCAGTCACGCACTGAGGATGGTCGTCGCCCGGTCGGGCCCTCGCTGCCGGTTCTCAGCTGGGAGTCGGAAGAGTGAAGAGTCTGGGCCGCCTCACGGGCGGCCACACGCTCGTGGCGGCCTACGGCGAGCGGCTTCCCTTCTTCTCTCCTCTTCTCTTACTACCCGGGCTGTTCCGCGAACTCGCGGAAGAGCCCGGTCACAACGAACACCGTCTGCTCGGCGATATCGACGGTGTTGCTAGCGACCCGCTCCAGGCAGCGCGCAACCAGGATCATGTACATCGCCCACTCGCGGACCTCGAGGTGGTCGCCAATGTCGACCGCGCGCGCGATGATGTCGCGGTTTAGGCGATCGATTTTCCCGTCCAGGCCGACGAGTTCCTGCGCGAGGGCGACGTTGCGCGTGGCGAACGCCTGTTTGGCTTGGGACACCTGTGCGCGTGCGAGCTGACCCATCCGTTCGATCGTGTCGAGGATGTCGTTGTCCTTGGGCGCCTCGTGACCCGCCAGCCGCACGAGTTTGGCGATGTTCACGCACTGGTCGCCCATCCGCTCGACGCAGCGGATGATGTGCAGCAGCGCCGCGACGATCCGCAGATCACCCGCGACCGGCGCCTGGCGTGCGAGCAGCCACAGCGCACCCTGGTGTATCTGCAGGTAGGACAGGTCGATCCGGTCGTCGTCGGTGATGACCGTTGCGGCCAGCTCAACGTCCTGGAGGCTGACCGCCTCGAGCGCGCGGTCCAGCTGCTGCGCGACTATGTCCAGACCGCCGAGCGTGTCCTGCTCGAGCTCGTTGAGCGATTCTCGGAACTGGTGGCGTGCTTCCTGCATCTCGCTCCCCAGGCACGGCGAAAGGCCGCCTCGTCGACTCTCTGCTTTTAGGAGAGAACCTTCATGACGACCTTCCGTCTGCAGCCATAGTTCCAGTCGCCGACGCCGCCCGCATCCGTAATTGCCACCCACGTCTATGCGGGAGTCACGCAAGCTTCAATGCGGGGCGGAGGTGTCGAATCGCGGCTGATCGCCCGCCCGCGGATCGCGGTCGACCGCGAGCGGACGGGGCGAAGTTGACGTTACTTGACCAAGATGCGTCGCCGAGACCCTGGGGGCGGGCTGGCCGGAGCAGGACGATTGAGCCTGGGCGTCCCGTCGGTGCGTCCGAGGAGGACCGGCGCCGGCCCGCTTCGGCGGCCGTAGGTTCACTATTGGTCCGGACCGGGATCGTTCTCGCTCGGCCGAGGCCCCTCCCGAGCCTCCGACGGGTTCACCGACTATTCCTCAGTGGCCGCTACGGATGATCGTGTCGCGATTGGGGTCTAGGGTCGTAGGCAGGAGGTTGTCCGAGTTCTCGTAGAAATTTGAGTGGCGGTCCTCCCGTCCCGTCCGCTCCGGTTGGGAGCGTTCGGGGCGTCTAAACCCAAGTCCGAGAGGACAGGAGGATCCGCCATGAAGAAGGTATCCGGCCCGCAGGTCGTCACGCCCGCGGAGGCGCTGGAGAGGCCGCTCCCAGCGGGGATTCAGGAGGCGCTCGGCGAGCTGGTGGGCGTCGCGCGGGAGGGGCTGTTGGCGCTGAGCGTTGGGCTCGGGCTGTGCGTGGTGCATGAGCTGATGGAAGCCGAGGTCTGCGAGGTCGTCGGCCCGAAGGGCAGGCACAACCCGGATCGGACGGCCAAGCGCCACGGTCATGAGCGCGGGTCGATGACGTTGGGCGGCCGGCGGGTCGAGGTCAGCCGGCCGAGGATCCGCACGGCGGATGATGAGCGCGAGCTGCCCGTGGGGACGTATGAGTACTTCGCCGACCGGGATCCGCTGACCGTCGTGGTGATGGACCGGATGCTGGCGGGCGTGTCCACGCGCAGGTACGCGGGCGTCGGCGAGCCGGTCGGGGAGGAGGTCGAGCGGGAGTCACGCTCGACGGGCAAGAGCACGGTGTCGGAGCTGTTCATCGAGCGGACCCGGACTGCTCTGGAGGCGCTGATGGGCCGCCGGCTGGACGACGTGCGCCTCGCGGTGATGATGATCGACGGGATCGAGATCGCCGACCGCACGCACGTCGTGGCACTCGGGATCAGCACCGACGGCGTCAAGATCCCGCTGGGGCTCTGGGAGGGCTCGACCGAGAACGCCACCCTGGCGCGCTCGCTGCTGTCGGATCTGGTCGACCGGGGGCTCGATCCCGAGCAGGCGATCCTGTTCGTCATTGACGGCGGGAAAGCCTTGCGCCGGGCGATCAAGGACGTGTTCGGCGAGCACGCGCTGGTGCATCGGTGTCACCGCCACAAGGAGAGAAATGTCACTGACCTGCTTCCCGAGCGCGACCGCCCGCAGGTCCTGGCCAAGATCCGCGGCGCGTGGTCGCTGGAGGACGCGGACCTCGCCCAGAAGCGGCTCGAGCGACTCGCCTCCGAGCTCGACCGCACCTGGCCGGACGCCGCCGGCTCGCTGCGGGAGGGCCTCTCGGAGACGCTGACGTTGATGCGGCTCGGGATCACCGGGCAGCTCGCCAAGACGCTGTGTTCGACCAACCCGTGCGAGTCGATGATCGAGATCGTTCGCTACACCCAGCGCAACGTCAAGCGCTGGCAGAACGGCGACATGCGAAAGCGCTGGACCGCCGCCGGCATGCTCGTCGCCGAGGAGCAGTTCCGGCGGATCATCGGCTACCGCGACCTAGCCACACTCGTGATCGCGATCGAGCGTCACGCCGCCCGGACCACCCAGCGACCCTCGACCACCGTCACTCACACTCAGGTGACAGAAGCCGTTACTGTCTGACTGTCAATCACACGTGGAGACCGCCGCCAAAGTTCCACGACGATCCGGACATCCTCGTAGGCAGGCCACAACGACTCAGGAGGCCCGGCTATGGGCGCGAAAACCGACAAGATCTTCGGCCGCGCGAAGCAGGCCCTCGGCGCGATTACCGGTAACGAGACGATGAAGCGCGAAGGGCAGCGTCAAGAGGACAAAGGCAAGGTCAAGCGCACAGTTGACTCAAGCTCGCGCACCAAGCGCACGGCAAGCCGCACGCGGGTGATCGCGGCCCCCGAGGTCACGGCACGCGAGCTGAAGGCATGGCGGCTCGAGTCGGGGCGGCCCGGCGAAGAGGACCCGATCGTCGGCGTGATGTCGCCGAACGCGCTGCGGCTGTGGGGCGCCAAGCGGCTGCGCCCAGCCGTCGCGGCGGCGACCGGCGGACGGATCAGAGACGCGACCGTCTACACGCTGCGCCACTCGCACGCGTCGGCGCTGCACTACGCCGGCTTCACGCCGGCCGAGGCGGCCGAGCGGATGGGGCACGGCCTGGGGCTTCACTGGCGCACCTACGCGCACGTCGTCAAGGCGATGTCGGGCACGCGGTACGACGGCGACGCTCTGATCTCGGCTGCGCGCGCTCGACTGGAGCTCCGCCAGAGTTCCGTAACGGCCGAAGGAAGGGACTGACGACAGGCACGCTACTGCGCGTTTTCCCTGCAAATCGGCCAGTGGGCGATCCAGGACTCGAACCTGGGACCTCTTCCTTATCAGAGAAGGTCAGAGGCAACGTCCAGTCGTCTCCAGTCGCCGAAGATGCTGCGAACTGTGCGATTCTCGGGGATGAGGGGCGACCTGAGACGACTGCAGTTGACAATCTGATGCACCCAATTTGCACCCCCGGCCTGCCGCCTGCGTCGGCAGCGCAGCCGCTCGCGTCATGAGACGTCTCAGGCACGTTCGCGTACCGACTGGCGCTTAGCCCAACGGCCTGCTCGTACGAGGCCGCCTTGCTCACATCCGCGCGTGCGCCATTTCGCGCCGATGAGCGCGGGTGACGACCTCGAACTGCCGGTGCAAGAGGCCCTGCGGGCGAGCGAAACATGCCGACTCAGGATACGCCGCGGAGGGGCGGCAGCGTTCGCGACATCGGTCGTGTCCACCGCCTCATCCAGATCCAGACAGCTCTTCCTACTTGAAGTAGGATTACTGCATGGCGGTGACGAAGGTATCCATGAGCCTCGACGCGGACGTGCTTGCGCAGACCCGGGATCGGGTCGGCGGCCGCGGCGTGTCCGCGTACGTCAACGAAGCCGTACGCCGGCAACTGCGGCGCGATGCGCTCGCTGACCTGCTCGTCGAAATGCAAGCCGCCAACGGCCCGGTTGACGATCAGCTGCTCGAGGAGGTCAGACGCCTGTGGCCCGGGCGCGACGACGCAGACCCGCCCTCGCCCGAGTAACCGACCTGCTCGTCCTCGACGCCGACGGTGTGTCGAAAGCGGCGAGCAACGACCGAATGGCCCAGGCGTGGCTTCAACGAGCGCGCGAGCTCGACGCGGACCTCGTCATATCAGCGGTGACACTCGCCGAGCTCGTCCGCGGGCGACCCCGTGATGCCGCCGTCAACCGCGTAGTCAAAGCCGCCGAGGTGATGCCAGCCGACGAGCAGCTCGCTCGCACGGCCGGCAGGCTGCTCGGTAACGCTGGCTCGGATGTCACGATCGACGCGCTTGTCGGCGCCACCACGCTCGCCGCCCAGGCCCGACACGACGCCGCGCGATGCGTCCTGCTCACCAGCGATCCCGCCGATCTAGGCGCCCTCCTCGCCGACCACCCAGAGGTGCGTGTAGTCACGGTGTGACATCCCAAAGCCGCTACCTGGAACGAGCGGCGCGGGGCGGCGGCTCACCGACCAAGCGAGCCATCGGCGCTAGCAGCAAACCAGCGGCGCTCAGCAAGCACCAAAAGCGCGCTTCCGGCGAACAGCAGGGCGCTGGCGATCTTGGCCGAGAGACCTCTCGCGGCATGAATGCGGGGCTGCGCATCGCTCCGGTCGCAGGTGGTCGCGCGTACTCGCAGATGCGGAAAAGCAGGGGCGTCGGACCGATCAGCGACAGCAACCGACGCCCGACGACGCGGCGAGCCTCGCAGTTGGCGAATACGGGGTCTCTGGGATCGCCCGCCGCGAGCCCTGCCTTCGTGCTGGCGCAGGCATTTGCCGCCCACGGCGTTCGCGTGGCTCCCTGTGTCCGCAAACAGTCGCCGACAGCGCTGTCGCGAGCCTCGAGATCGTCGCTCCTTCCGCGAGGGAGCGGAACTCTGCCCGCGTCGACGCGCTCACGCGGGCGAACTTGAATGAGATGCGCGCACGACCGCGCACCCCGACGATCGCCGCACAGCCAGCGAGTCTCGCCAGCTCACCGATGCCGCCGCGTCGTGACGCGCTCTACGTGCTCGCGGCAGCGCTCGTCCGGCGACAGTTGCGTGCGAGAGACGTTGTGTGCGACGCCGAGGTCGGACCCGGCGGGATTCGGCGGAGCCGTTCGTGCGCTGCGAGGTGGGCCTGACCGCGCGTTCTACGCCGGCTTCAGTTCGCCGCCGCCAGCTAGCTTGTAGGTCCGGGCACCGAGCGCTTCGTTGGCGGCGAGTCCCGCGTTGTAGGTGACGGTGTGTCCGTTGCCGATGACATTGGTGATGTTCGAGCCGGAGATCCCGGCGCTGTCGACGATGGCGGTGAGCGTCGAGTTGCCGGTCACCTTCCAGATGCTCGAGCCGTCGATCGTGAGGGCCGCCGTTCCGATTCGGCCCTGGAGCACCGTTCCGTGGCTCAGGCTCGCGCGGATCGTTCCGGTGCCGGCGGTCAGCAGATCTCCGGTGAGGTGCTCGCCGCGGAGGACGAGGGTCGCGTTGCCCGCACTGGTGTTGCCCGACCCGGTCCCAGCGTTGTCGGCGCGCAGCAGCACACCCGATGCGGCGGAGACCTTCGCGGCGCCGGAGATCGAGATCACCGCGTTGGTGTTGGTCACGTAGAACGCGGGGCCGCCGGCGGCGGTCAGCGAGCCACCGAGCATCGTGTAGGTCCCGGTCCCGGCGTTCGCGTCACCGGACATGCTGTTGTAGAGCATCACGCCGTGGCCGCCGGTCGCCGCTCCGCGCAGGATGCTGCGGGTGACGGTGATTGAGTTGGCGCCCTCGACGACGGCGGCCTCAGCGCCGGTAGCCGTCATTTCGACGTCGGTGACTTTGATCGTGCCGGTCGAGTAGATCCCGGGCGATTTGAATCCGGAGGTCCGGAAGCTGCCGCCCGTTACAGTGATCCTGCCGCCGCCTCGGTCGGTGGCTACCGCCGCTGAGCTGGCGCCCGCGGTCGACACCGTCATGCCGGTGGCGCTGATCGTCCCACCGCCGCTGGCCATCACGCCGTGGGCATACTGGCCGATGGCCGTGATCTTGACGTTGCGGAGCGTGATCCGCGCGCCCGAGCCGTATGCGAACACGCCGTTGGCGCCAGCGCCAGTCGTGTGGACCGATCCGCCGGTGATCCTCAGGACGCCAGAACCGTCGGTAAGCACTCCGGCATCGAGTCCGTAGAAGCTCGACTCATCGCTTGACTTGGAGCTGCCGGTGGTGGCGACCGTCGGGTTGAGCAGCGTGAGCTGGCCCGAGGAGTTCACGAGCACACCCGATTCGTCGGCCGCGGAGGCGGCGAAGCGGCGGCCCTTCAGCACCGCGCTGCCCTTCGAGAGCGTGTACGCGCCGGTGTCGGCGTAGGTCGGGGTCGACGTACCACCCGGACCGGCGCCGCCGGGCGGGGCACCTGGCGCGGCGGCGCTCGCAACTGACTGGGCCCCGCTCACCTCAGTCTTGGCCGACGACGTGCTCGCGCGTGAGGATGACCCGCACGCGACCAGCGCTGTTGCACCGGCAATCGATACTGCTGTTATCAGGCGCTGACGCATCGCCATAGCTGACCTCTCAAATCTGGTCTTGCTCCCATACTCGCAACGACGCGTGAGAGTGGCGTCGTGACGGCGTAGGAGCAAGCTAAGAGGGGCTCACACCTTCCGTGCCGGGCCTATTCTGGCCTCCTCGAAGCGAGGCTCAGGTTCCCTCCCCGGCCATCCAAACTCCCGTTTCCGGCATGGGATCAGCTGAGTAGTTGGCGGTCTAGACCGTGATACCTGTACCAGCCAGCACGCCGGCACCCATCTCGCCACGACCCGCTCAGGGGCCAGCTCGTCTCGGGAACGGCGGGGCCGTGGCGGACTACCCATGTGCGAGCGAAGAGGCCACCACGCAGGCATGACCCGTAAAGGCGTAGTCACGCTCGGGCCGGCTCAGGATGGCCGACGCAGACCTGCCTTCGTTGTCGCACGGGCATCTCGTCGGCGACTACACGGGCCCTGCTCAGCGCGGCAGGTGCGTGTCGGGAGAAGGTGCGACGGGGTCGCCCCCCACGACAGCGGCGTCGTGCGCGAGATCCGCGCAAAGCGAGGCCGTCGCGAGCGGCGACGAGGTGCTCGTCAAGCGGCAAAGGAGGTCTCCTCGGGCGCCGCCGATCAGCAGTGCTGCCGCATCCTCACGACGTCCGGCAGTCACGGATCGGCAGGGCGGCGCTTCTGGGTCTCGTCCTGAGGGGAAGCGACCGGCCCTGTCAATTCGCCGTCGTCCGGGTGTACGGATCGCACACATCGGGGACGTCGATGCTCCCGAGGTCGGCCGTATCGCGCGGGACTTCCGCAAACGTGACGAGGAGAACGGAGCCGACCTCTCGGTGTAGTTCCCCAGCTCGTCCAAGGGGAGAGCCAGGCCCCGGTCGCGGCGTACTCATGCAACGCCTCGGGGAGCAGCAGTCGGTCCCCGAGACCTCGTGGCCGCCGGGTTGTGATCGCGTCACATCTCGACGCCCGCCGCAGAGGGCGGAGCCACCTCATTTATGGAGGCGCGACAGCCCGCCGTTAGTCTGCAGCAGGACCCACCGTGCTCCGCGAAGGAGTCTTCCCTTTACGCGCGCAGCGGGCCTCGTTCATCCTAGGTACCGATGCTCGTCGTCGGAGCGAAGCGGGACTAGGCGTCCGGTTTAGGTGGATCGGTAGCGGACGGAAAGTCGCGATCGCTATTTCGACGGGGTTGGTCGGTGAAGCGGCGTCAGGGCCGACGAGCTAGGGTGCGGCTAGGGTGTGCGCCGCGGATCAGCCGAGGATGCCGACGGCGCGGGAGATGATTAGGCCGAGCGTGACCAGCGAGATGAGTGCCTGGGTGCTCATCAGGGTCTTTGCTGCGCGGGAGATAGGCATCGTGTCGGTGGGGCTGAACGCTGTGGCGGTGGTGACCGCAAGCGCCAGGTAGTCCAGGAACTCGGGCATCCAGTCGTCGGGCAGGTACTCCCGGCCGGTGTCCATCTCGGAGAAGACGAAGTCCGGCCGACCCTCGGGCGAGTGTGGGTCCGGATGTCTCGCCCGGTTGGCCGGGCCGCCGCGGTCGATCTGCCAGTACCACAGCGCGAAGATCAGGACGTTCGTCAGCCAGATCGCGACCCCGGACAGGATCAGCGCGTGGCCGTTTGAGACGTGCTTGTGCAGCAACTCGTGCGCCAGCAGGTAGAGCGAGATCGCGTTGGCGACGTTGACGAGCGCGATCAGCGCGATCGCCACCCGCCGCCGGACGTGATGGTCCTCATAAACGCGCCCGTGCGGGGTCGTGACCGCCAACCCGATCAACAGCGCTCCCTCAAGCGAAGGGAGTAGCCATCTGGGACCGGCCGTGAGCTGGTGGGACAGACCGACCTGGAGGAGGATCGCCGCGAGCACGCACAGCTGCGCGGGCCAGTAGGTGACCCGGCCGGCCCGCTGAACGAGCCCGACACCCTCCCGTGTCGCCGCGGCCGAGCCGCGCGCGACGGTGGCGGCGGAGCCGCGGACGATTCTGGCCGTCCCCGCCCCTCGACGCCTAGCCGGTGCGGCCGCAGACTCGGGTATGGACCCGCCGTCGTCGGGCTCGCCGCCGGCCTCGCGCGCCGCCTCTCCCCCGACCTCGCCGCCGACGCCGGTCTGGGCGTCGCCGACGGGATCGTGAGGCACCGAGTCCCCCGACGCAGCGTGCGCTTGCTCTTGGCGAGACCGATCAGACACGACCGAAAAGGTTAGTCGCAGCGCCCTCGGGGATCGCCGGTCTGACGCCGCCAGAACGCCCGACTGGCACGGCTGCCACGGCTGGATCGCCTCGAGGACGCCGGCGGGCCGGAGGGACAGCAACCCGGGCGCCGCTCGCTCACGAGATCGCCCAGGGACTCCTGACGACCGGCTCGCTGAGGCTCTCGAGCGCCCGTATCGTTTGCCCATGCTGTCGATTTCGGTGATTCTTATCGCCGCCGTCTCGAACCTCGACAATTTCGCCGTCGGCGTCGCGTTTGGGATGCGTGATCAGAAGATCGCGGCCACACCGAACGTGATCATCGCGACGGTGACGATGGCCGGCACGGGGAGCGCGATCGCGTCCGGCCATTGGCTGTCGCGCCTGCTGCCGTCCACCGTCGCGTCCGCGCTCGGATCGCTGATCATCATCACGATCGGCGCTTGGACAATCCTCGGCTCGCTCACGACGCCGCGCGCCCCCGGAGGCGTCGAGGCCCACCGAAGCGTGTCCCTGCCACGCAACCAGGACGGGAATAACGACATCTCCCCCCGCGACGCGGTCGTACTGGGCATCGCCCTGTCGCTCAACAATGTCGGGTCCGGCATAGGAGCCGGGGTAGCCGGCATCCCACTGGTCACGACGACACTGCTGGCTGGGGCATTTTCGCTGCTCTTCATCAGGGGTGGATCACATGCCGGAAGGTCGGCAGGCCAACGCCTTCTCGGCCCTCGCGCGCCGCTCGCCGCCGGACTCCTACTACTGCCCGTCGGCAGCGCGATGCTCGCAGGAGCGGGCTAGTCAGCCCGGGACACGCCCCTCCCTTCCGGAACACTCGGCGCGCTCGCACTAACCGCACATACCGAAACTGTCGTCGCCGGCGCCAAGATCCCTGTCCGACACCGAAGGCAGGGCTCGGGCGGGGGTCGTGGCCGGGGTCACGCGCGAGTGCTCCACGCCTGGAGCGGTAGCGCCACCGCGGTGGCTGCTTTCACGACCCATCAGCAGCGCCCCGCTGGCTGCGGCGCTGATGTCGTTGTGCCTTCCGGCAGCGAGGCGTTGCGTCCGTCGACTACTGCTCCGCTCCTCCGCCGCCGGCGACTGCCGCAGCCGCATCGCCTGCGAAAGCAGCACGGTTACGGCGCGCGGCGCAACCCGCGCCGTGTCGACTCGCGGACGGCCGGGACGATGCAACAGTCCGCCACCCGCGACGAGACGACTCCATCTCGATCATTGGGGAAGCGAGCGAGGCGTCCAGACCGATTCTGTCGGACTGCCGTCCGCAGCAGTGGTGAGCTCGGTCAACAGCTTCGTCGACACGAGCAAATCGAAGTGCAGCTGAAGTCGATATGACGGGCCGTGGCGGTCCCCCACCGGCCATCGTCAGCGCCGGGGGTGGTGTGGCCCCTGGCTGACGGGCCTGTCTACGTCCGTCGACGGGGGCGCAGGACCAGCGGTGCCCGCGTCGAAAGCGGCCCGGTGGGCAACCGCTGGGACACCGGCCGGACCGAGGCGTTCAGCGACGGTGTGTTCGCGTGGGATCGCGATCACGCTGCTCGTTCTCGACATCAGCGTTCCCGAGTCCGAGTTCAATCATCTGTGGCGCGGCGTCGCTCATCAATGGCCGTCGTACCTGGGCTATGCGACGAGCTTCGTCACGATCGGAGGGATCTGGCTCGTGCACCATGGCATCTTCCGACGCTTGCGGTACGCAAACCGCCGGGTGATGAACGTCAATTTGGCGCTGCTCATGGCGGTCGCGTTCCTGCCGTTCCCGACCAGGCTCTTGGCCGAGGCGATCCGCGATCCGTCCGCTGAGCGAGCCGCCGTCATCTTCTACGGAGCATCGCTGTTGGTGATCTCACTCCTCATCAGCGCCTTGTGGGGAGCGGTCGCGAGCGACCGCAGCCTCCTCAGACCAGAAGTGAGCGAGAAAGAGATCAACGCGATCGCGCGGGCGACGACGCCGAGCCTCGGCTTCTACGTCGTCGTGATAGTGCTCGCGTTCCTCGCGCCGAAAGTGGCTGCGTTCGGTTATCTGCTGATCGCGATCATCGCCGTTCTGCGAGCGCGTGGCGACCGCGCACCGACACCGACGACGGCCGGGTCTGGGTAACGCCCCCTGTTCAAAGGGCCGGAGGGCAGGGCTCCGTTCTGTCGTCGCGCACCTGAATCCCGCTTTGCATTGGGCTACGAGCAGACGCGGATCGCGCTCGTCCTGAAGCGTGCTGAGCTGGTCGAGCGATGCCGTCCGCTGCGCGACTGACCTTGCCGCCGTCGAAGCCGGGGGAGTAAGGTCGGACCTCTGCCGCCGCCGGTGCCTCTCCCGCCGTCGCATGGTCCCTGACGGGCAGTCGTTCCTCGCCGCTGCGACGTGCTGCACCGGCAGGGCCCAGCGGGCCGTTCGACCAGTCCGCGGCCGCTTGCGCGACAATCGCGGCATGATCCTTCTTCGCTCGCCGTTCCTCGTCCTGCTCGTCGTCGCCGCGACCGCTCTTAGCGCGTGCGGCGGTTCGAGCAGCTCCTCGTCATCGTCGACCTCCTCGTCGTCGCCGACCTCGTCGTCGGCGGCCTCCACCACCGGTTCCGGAAGCGGCGTCGCGGCCGCCAAGCAGAAGTGCCTCGACGCCACGAAGCAGATCCAGGACTCGACCGCGCGGTCGACCGCGGAACAGGCCTGCAATCAGATCACCCCGAGCAACGCGAACGTGAGCGCCGCGCTCAGCAACGCCAAGCAGACCTGCCTCACCGCCGCAGCGAAGATCCCGATCGCCTCGCTCAAGCAGGCTGCCGAGGCGCAGTGCAACAAGATCGCGGCGCCATAGCGCCCGGCGCGGATCGGCCGCCTCCCAAGGCGCGCGCGCCATCTTCTTCTGGCTGTTCATTACCGAAAGACGTAGCTCGCTGTGCCGCACCGGCCGAGGGCCTACGAGCACGGTTCGTTGCGCGGACTGACGACGGCGTCGTTTCTCCCCAACGTCTGGGAGTCCGGTGAGGCGGGTTCGGCTTGGCACAACAATTAACTTCACAAGTAGGCGGTGCTCGCGAGCGGAATGCCGACGCTAGTGCAGGAGCGGCTCGTGCGCGAGTACGTGACTGGCCAGGTGGAGCTGTTCCATAGACAACGCGATGACCGCAGCGATCTTGCCGACTACCGGGCACAAGTCTTCAGACCGTCGCAGGGCTCGAGAACGAGAAGCACGAGCGAGGTGCCTGCTTTGGAGGAGCAGCAGTCGCTAGCGCCACTCGGCAGACCGCTGACTTGGGCTAGAAGCACCAACGGGGCCTTGCTGCTCCTTACTCGAGGAGCACGAGCCCGCTGACGGGTTACGGTGTCCGACGACCTGGCTCGGCGCGCGTCGACTGCTGGAGCGCCCGGCGGATGCAGTAGTCCGCGGCATCGGGCGAGACGAATGCTGTTCGTCCAAACGGGAAGTGACTTTCGGCACGGTCGGCGCTGCTGCTCAGCCTGCGATTGCAGTCGTGGCCCCGCCAGATGCATCATGCACTTCCGCATTCGGTCGGAGCGGGACCATCCTTCGAGAGTCCCGCTGGTCGTCCACAGCGAGCATCCGACCGGCGTGAGCTCCCGTCGAGCACGAGCCTCCGCCCACCGCCGACGAGCTCGGCCAGCTCCGGGAACTGCTCGGTGCAGTCGCGCCCGGGACGGGAGCGCACGCACACCCGCCCGTCGACCCTTGCCTGCGCCCGGCAGCCGTCCATTTCACCTCGACCGCCCAGCCGTCATCCTCGGGCAGCGGACCGGAGCCGAGCAACATCGGGGCAAGGAACCGCGGCAGCTCCTTACGGGGCATGCTCCGGAGGCTAGTGGAGAGTCACGAGGCGCCCGCGCGCCGAGGCATTACCTAGGAATCGGCGGGGATTGCAAGAATTGAACTGTGGGAACGGATGCCCATTGCCGCGGCTTCTAGCCCTGCCCAGCCGCGGCAGCAACCGGCGCCCCGCCTAGCCCCCAGGCGGGGCGCCTCCGCGCTGATTGGACCCAGCCCTCTACCGGCCAGCCAATAAGCCGAACGCAGATCGAATCGAAAAGTTGCGCAGGAGCGAGAAGCGCGCGGGGCGGGAGCCAACGCGGCGCCGGGATGAATCAATTCCTTGCCCCCGTGATCCTCTCCCGCTCTCTCGAGTGCCCCAGGCTCGCCTCGTCCGACGCCGCGCATCGCCTGTCGTGCGGGAACCTTCCCAACCCCGGCACTCAGCGGTCAATCGGACACGCGTCCTGAATGCGGCCAGCCCGGGGCGACATCCGTCGATTCCGGTGTTCCGCGACCGCCGACCGCGATTCTGAGGAGCGCGAGCGCAATGCGGCCGCTTGCTATCCGGCCGAGGCGTCGGTGGTCGCCTCGCTCCCGGCCTGCCCGACCGACCAGTACGCTATGCGGTGCCGCGCGAGGTGCTCGACGCTTGAGCAATGGGGCCGGCTCTGCGAGACCGGCCCACGCCGCAAGCTCACCACACGGCTCAGTCGCTCGCTGCTCCTATAAGCCCGAAGCGGAAGCGAGCTGGGTTCCGGACCACCGAGCGCAGGGTTGCGTGGTACGTAGGGTTGCAGCGATACTTGACCGATGCTCAATGAAACTGCCTCCCAGCTGGATCCTGGCTTCCTCGACGAGTTCGGCCACCGATGGTCCGATGCCTGGGATCAGCGCGACGGTAAGGCGTTGGCCGCGCTCTGCACTGAGGACATCGAGTTCTACGACCCTGCGATCGGTGAGATCCATGGTCGCGAGGCGGTAGCCAACTGGGTGAGTATCTGCGCGCGGGCGTTCCCGGATTACCGATTTGAAGAACCAGAACCGGCGTACATATCGCGTGATCGTCCCAAGGCGATCGTGCCGTGGAGGATGGTCGCTACTAACACCGGTCCGATTGATCCGCCGGGATTCGCCGCAACCGGCAAGTCATGCGTTATCGACGGTGTCGATCACTGGTGGTTTCGCGACCGGCTGGTCGAGCGCTATCGGGCTGACTACGACCTAAATGGGGCGCTGCGACAACTCGGTCTGGTTCCTGAAGCGGGCTCGCGCGGCGAAAAGCTGCTTGTCTCGTTGCAGCGAGCTGCGGCGCGACTGCGTCGTCGGCCTCACTAGGGCTGTGGCCTTGGCTGCGTGGAGTGCCCCCGGTTTCGAGGACACCTGAGGGCTTTGGTCGAAAGACCAGGGTCAGGAGGTGAGAAGTGCCTCGAACCAGACCGCCGTATCCGGAGGAGTTCAAGCGTGAGGCGATCAAGCTCGTCGGGATCTCGAGCAAGTCGCAGCATCAGATCGCGGAGGATCTCGGGATCTCGGATGTGACGTTGCGTAATTGGGTCAAGCAGGCGGAGCGCGACGAGGGCAAGCGCCCCGATGGCCTTTCGACCGATGAGCGTGAGGAGTTGGCGCGGTTGCGTCGTGAGAATCAGACGTTGCGGATGGAGCGCGAGATCCTCAAGAAGGCAGCCGCTTTTTTCGCCCGGGAGACCGGCGAGCCGTAGGCGAGATCTTTTCGCTGATCGCGGCGGAGAAGGCGAACTTTCCGGTCTCCGTGATGTGCAGAGCGCTGGGCGTGAACCGCACCAGCTTTCATGACTGGCAGCGTCGCGCGCCGTCTGATCGCGAGCTGACGGACGCGTGGCTGACCGAGAAGATCAAGCAGATCCACGCCGACTCGGACGGCACCTATGGCGCTCGGAGGATCCACGCCGAGTTGCGGCTCGAGCACGGGATCCGCGTCGGGCGCAAGCGCGTCGAGCGGCTGATGAAGGCGGCCGGTATCTCCGGGCTTCTGCCGCGCAAGCGTCGGCGCACCACCGTCCGGCTGCCCGGCGTCAGGGTCGCTCCCGATCTGGTGGAGCGCGACTTTCGCCCTGACGGCCCGAACCAGACGTGGTCGGCGGACATCACCTACATCTCGACCTGGGAAGGGTTCGTGTACCTCGCGCACGTGCAGGACCTGTTCTCCCGGCTGATCGTAGGCTGGTCTATGGCCGACCACTTGCGCTCAGAGCTGGTCGTCTCAGCGCTCGAGATGGCGCTTGCCCGACGTCGCCCCGACCGCGGCCTGATTCACCATTCGGATCAGGGCTGCCAATTCACCGCGGTGCTGTTCACCAAACGCTGCGCCAAGGCCGGGATCGAGGTCTCGATGGGCTCGGTCGGCGATTGCTATGACAACGCCGTCTGCGAGACCTTCCACGCCAGCCTCAAAAAGGAGAAGATCTACCGGCAATCCTGGCCGACCCGAGCCGCGGCGCGCACCGCGGTCTTTGGGTACATCGAGGGCTGGTACAACCCGCGACGCCGGCACTCAACGCTCGGCTACCTGTCCCCGATCGAGTTCGAGCGAAAATTCACCGAGCTCGCTCAACTGGCGCTCGAGGGCCCGATTTCGCCCAACGGATCGGTCGCGTCGATCGCGCCGAGGGCCTCACACGGGCTTACAACGCGTCGCGTCTCGACCGTCGGCGTCGATTTCGGTGCCCACGCACCGATCTCTCCCGAGAACGG
>CAVTNE010000002.1:0-954595 GCA_963735965.1 uncultured Solirubrobacterales bacterium | reverse complement strand
GGACGAGCTGGGGAAGCGCGGCGGCGGTCTCCGCGGCGCCGGCCGATCAGTTCTGCAAGTCGTCCAAGGCGGCAGCGAGGCCGACGATGACCGCGACGCCTCCTCTCTGGGGATTGCGGGTCGGGTCGTGTTTACACGGCGTCGTTGGCGGCGTTTCGGTCATGAGCTCGCATTCAGCGTAAACGGTGCGGTGATGTGGCGGCCGTTGATGTATGTCAACAGGAACAGCCGCCAGGTGCCGGGCTCGGGCAGAAGCACCCCCACGTGAAGAATCCCCGGCTGGCTCGAGCTACCGGTGACTCGGACGGCACCGAGCACCGACGTGCAGTAGATCGCCCCGGGGCTGCACACATGGGTATGGAAGTAGTCGAGTGAGCCCTGATGAATGAAGATCGCGTGCGCGAGCGCCCCTCGCCAGGTGCCGAAGACAGCCCTCCGCCCGCTGGGATCGGTCACTTTGATCGTGAGGAGGGCCGCCTCGATTGCCTTGAGCTGTGGGTGGCCCTGCAGCCGGAAGCGGTAACCATCGAGCGCCTCGGTACCGGCGTACGGCGGCATCGGCTGCGGGCGGTACGCGCCTTTGACCGTAACCCAGGTGAACAGCTGGAAGTTGATCGGCTGATCAGAGCTGGTGTGCGCGGGGTAGGCGTCGATGATGATCCGGTAGCGCCCGGGTGTGGGGAACACGACCGGCTGGGATATCCGGCCGCCCGGACCGATGTCCGAGTCGTCGTATTGGACGTGGCTGTCGTCTGAGCGGACGATGATCAGATCGACCCCCGCGTGCGGCTCGCAGCACGCCCGGTAGCTTGTCAGTCGCCTCCCGGACGGCTGCTGGATCGTGAATGACACCGTTGTCGGCTGACCCGACGGGACCGGGGCAGGGGGCTGGAAGTTCTGAAGGCGGTAGGTCCTGGCTGGCGCGACTGTGGGGACGGTGAGCCCGCCACCTGCTCCGCCGCACCCCACCAGCCCGATGGCGACGAGCAGCACCGCCGGCAGGGCAGCGCTGCGGGCGGCCGTTGGGCCCACCCGGCGCAGCAACCCGCCGGGTGTGATCACGACCGCGGCGAGCATCGTTTGTCGAATCGAGGGTTTGACGTTCATGGCTGATTGGCCTCCTCGCTTGCAGGTCAGGCGGACGTGTGGACCAGGCCGCCCCGTTCCATTGAGCGCCGAGCACGCCCGCGCGGCCACCATTCGGCCACGGCAGGGCAAGCCGATCAGCAGGCGACGCCGCCCCCGACGACACTCACCAAGCCCAGCGGATGCTCTGACGCCACCCTCCGCCAGGCGGGCCGCGACCAGACCACCCGCCCGCCAGCGGCACCAGCCGCGGGAGCAGCGCGTCGCGAGGGACTCGGACGGCCCTGGTCCCGCATGAGGTCGCGCGGCAGTCGCGACCGGGCCGTCGCGTGACCTCGCGCAGCACCCACCATGCGCCGTGGAACGCGGAAGCGAGCACCAACCCAACGGCCAGTGCCGCTGGAACAGACCACCAGCCGCCGTACCCGAAGATGCCGGCCAGGCCGCCCGGATGCCCGGTGACGAACAACCCCTCTAGGAACTCCTGCGAGACGTAGATCGCGACCAGGGAAGCCGCGCACACCACCCATAGCCCAGCGAACGAGACCGTGAAACGCGGCAGCGAGCACCGTCCGCCGAGAGCGCGGCCCAACTCCCGCAGGAACGCGCCCGCCGAGATCGCCATCAACACCACGATCCACGGCACCACCGAATGCAGATACGAATGGCCCTGCGCCTGAAGCTCTGCCCCCGCCCGGCCGCCGAACGCCAGCCAGTAGCGCAGCTGATGGACCGCGACCGCCGCAGCCGGCATCAGTGTCAGCGGCACGACCCGTCTAATCACAACCCCGCGCTTAGGACGAACCACCATCCTGGCCTGGAAGATATCGCTCCACCAGCTCCGCGATCTACGCGACCGCGCTCGCGGAGCGCCGCCACTTTGCTGACGCCGGGACGGCTCAGCGCTTTGGCTGCCAGAGCCGACTTCGCCGGAGTCGGAGCGGCTAGCACGCTGCGCCAGCCGGCGAGCCCTGGCGTGGGATAGGCAGGGCCTTGGCGCGGCTGTGACGGCCAACGACCGCTCCGCCCCGAGTTGCGCAACCACGGGCGCCCTGAGATCTCAGTGCTGCCGAGATCACCGAGAGCGCGACGGGCGGAAGCGCCGGCGAGTTCCCCTCCGCCTGGCGAAGCGAGAGGCGCGGACTCCCTGCTCGCGTCCGCTGCCGTCGCCAACCGGATATGCCGCGCGACGTCGTCGCTTACTCGATCGGCGATGACGAGCTAACCGCCGCGCTCCTGCTCCTCCACGAACGCGGTCACCTCGCTTGGCCCCACGACACACCCGCAACGGAGGACGACCGGCGGTCTCCCCGACTAGACCGTCGGCCCTGTCGCAACGGACGAAACGGCGCAGCGCTTATCGCGGCAGCGATGAGATGACCGCTTCGCCTCGCCGAGCAGCAGCCACTTGATCGAGATCGCGGCGGCCGTCGGTACGGTCTCTGCCTACGCACGAGTGTGACCCTGTTTGCTCGGAATCGGGATTCAGCAAACTCGGTGCCCTGTCGTGATCGCGCACATCCAGGCCGGTTGGTCCCTGGGGGCGCCACGACTGCTTCGGCTCTCGCGGCTGGTCCGGGCTCGCTATGCCTTTGCCACGAACGCAGTCACCAGCTCGCGCTCGACGAGCGGCCAGGAGCGAGCCGGCTTGGCGCCGGTGAGCAACAGCAATGTCCTCGCCGAGATGGGGGTTGAGAGGCTCGTCCAGCCCGGGGGTCGGCGATGGCTGCCGAGATTCGCGGGGCGCGGTCGCGCTTCCAACGTTGCCTCCGGCAGGTTACGCCCGTCGTGACGCGGGCATCCAAGCCCGCGTCCCGACGGGGCGTGTTGGCTGGGTAGGCGGAGGGGACTCGCACGATCTAGATCGAGCTCTCCTTCATGCGTCGTCCGAGCCGTCGCCCGCGGCTCACGGCAACACCTAGAAGGGGTCAACGAGCGGCGCGCCGACGGCGACGCGTCCGGCCGCGCTTCTCGAGTTCACCTCGCCACCGCTCGATCTCGGGCCGGAGCCAGAGCTTGACCCGGCCCTTCCCGAGGTCGACCGCCGGCTGCGGCATGTCTTCGTACCGGTGCTGGTAAACGCTCACCGTGTTGTGGTGCGAAAGTCCGAGCACCGCAGCAACTTCGTGCGCGTCGATTAGGTCGTCAATCGCCACCCTCCGGCTCATGCGCTCAAGACTACATCCGTGATCGGATCCGTCCGACCCGAGGGGTAGACTACGTCCGTAATTTGAAAAGCGGCCCCGGCGGTGCTGGAACACCCCGAGGCCCGGCCGAGACCTACAGAGGAGGTCACGACAATGTCAGCGTACGCCACCGTCCGGCCTGGGCGGACCCTCACTACCGTGCAAGTCGCTGCCGAGTGCCGGCGGGACTCCGCCGGTGGAGCAGTCGAAGAAAGCGGCGACGTCACGGCGCGTCGACTCGCCGCGGCCGGACGCTGGGCGACCTGGGCGCTTTCGACGCACTGATCGCGGAAGTCGCAGACCGTGTTGCCGCTGCGGTCGTCGCACGGCTCGACACGGCTTCGAGCGAGCCAGTACCTGAGTGGCTCGATTCTCGGCGGGCGGCCGAGTACCTGGGTGTTCATCGGGATACGCTCCGGAAGCTTGCCGCTGAGCGCGCGATTTCTGCTGAGCAGGACGGACCTGGATGCAAGCTGTTCTTCAGGCGTGCGGACCTTGACGAATGGCGTCGCGCCAGCGGTCGCAGTGCTCATCTGTCGTCTCATCTCGCAGCCGCTGCCTAAGGGAGATGGCGGGATGTCAGACAACGCCACGGCGGGCCGACGCACCCGCGTCGAGCGAAACATCTACCTGCGCACCTCCGGCACGTACGAGGTCGGATTCAGAGACGGGACCGGGAAGCAACGTTGGCGGTCGGTCAATGGCGGCATTACGGCTGCCCGTGCGCTTCGGACCAGCTCCTGGCGCGTCGGAGCCGCGGCGAGACCGTTGAGTCCAATGCTCGCCTCCGCCTGACTGACGCGGCGGCAAAGTGGCTCGAGGGGGTCCGGTCCAAGACCTTCGGCCTCGCACCGAGGAGTGCTATCGGAATGCTGTCGAGGGCCACCTGATTCCTCGGCTCGGAGCGCGCCGGCTCGACGCCATCTCACCCGACAACCTGGCCGAGCTCGTGCGCGACGAGTGTGAAGCTGGCCTGTCTGAGTCGACGATCGTGATCGTCCTCGGCGTCTTGGACCGGATCTACCGGTATGCCGCTCGGCGGCTTGGCTGGCGCGGCATCAATCCCGTCTCTCTAATGCTCTCGTCCGAGCGGCCGAAGCCCTCGTAAGGGAGGCGCCGACGCATCTTCGAGGGCAAGGAGCTCGAGCAGGCGATCGCCGCGGCGAACGAGCCATACCGAACACTGTTCATCCTTGCCCGCCCTCACTGGTGCCCCCGTATCGGAGCTACTTGGGCTGACATGGGCAGACGTCCGTCTGGGCGATCTGACGACGCCGAGATTGAATTCGCCTGGCAGGTCGACCGGCAAGGTCAACGGCGGCCCACCGAGACCGACGGGTCAGCTCGCACCGTGCCAATTCCTCGGGAGCTTGCGCGGGTCCTGGCGTCCCACAAGCTCGCCTCGCGATTCTCTCAGTCGGGGGATTTACGTCTTCGCGACTCGGACAGGAGGGCCGCTCCGTCAACGGAATATCTGCCGCGCTTTGCGCGATGCTCAGCGGGCTGCGTCGACGAGATCGGTCGGCCCACATTTCCGATGCTCCACGAGTTCGACCACAGAGGTCGGCCTGTGGCGATACCCGTCGGTGCGCGTCCATCGATGCCCGGCTTCCGCCACACGGTCGCCAGCAGGGCTCTTCTGGCTCGCGAGAGTATCGACGAAGTCGCGTTCCTTCTCGGGCATCGCGACGCGAACGTCACGCGGGCTGTTTACGTACGCGAGCTTGCGAATGCTCGGCGTCGGTCGATGCGACGCTCGCGGATGATCGCGGAGTTCGGCGACCTGTTCGAGTCGTAGATCAGTCGGTCTCGCGCGAGCTCAGCCGTCGGTGTGCGACCTCGTACGCCGACGGCTGTCGCACCTCCGGCCCTGGGTGCCGTAACCCGAACGCGGCGTACAAGAGCCAGAGGCGACCGCTGATCCGTTCGATCTCGAACACCATGCCGTGTGGCCCGTCCGGCGCCGGCAGGTAGACCTTCAGGCAGTGCCGCAGCTGCGTACCCGCCGGCCCCTCGGGCTCGCAGGCCTTCAGCTGAGCGATCGGCACCCCGCTCGTCTCGAACTGGGCGCGTGCCTCGGTGGCAACGCGTCGCGCCCTCGCAGAGGCCCGGAGCAGGTCCTCCGCCCAGGCAGTGTCATCGAAGACAACCGGCGGCGTCATGGCCGGTCGTCGCTGTTGTGGCACTCCTAGCCTTCGCCGTCGGGTGGCTGGACCGGGCCGTATTCGGCCTCGAATTCCTCCAGGGTGGCTGGCACCGCGTTGTGGCGGCGGCGAATCGCCTCCATCGACGTATCGGGCGCCAGAACGATTGAGCCGTCGTCGCGCTCGTCCACGATGACGTAGTCTCCTGAGCGGTCGCCGGATAGCTTCACGTGAGCTGCTCGTTCTGCGCTCATCACAGACAGTTTGGCAGCCGCCGCCGACCGGTCCGGCGGTGCCTCAGAGATGGAAGCATTATGGAAGCGCCAGACGCCGAGAAGCGGCCGGCGATGACCCAGATCCCAACCTCGAACCCCTATATCTCCGGAGATTTCGGGATCTGATCTGGGTCCACCTTGCCCCGCGCGCTCCTTTCACGCAGGAGATCGCCGGTTCGAATCCGGCTGGGGGTACTTCTCGAATCGCCCGTAGCTCCGGGCCTTCCGCTCACCCCGCGACACGGTGTGCGGATCTTCGTCGGGCCCGGTAAACGCGTCTCCATTTCCAGCTCGGCACCTCGCCGCGGAACATCGAGCGGCAGTACTCCTCGGCGTTGAGCGCGTTCAGAGCCCGCGATCTCAAACGTGGTCGTCGCCGTCACGGTCGGGAGACAGCGACTAGCGACGGCGGCTCGAGGCGCCGGTGGGCGCGTCCCTCAGCTCGTCGAGCATGCCGTGCAGGCGGGCGGCCGCGCGCTCGATGTCGAGGTGCTTGTACTGCCCCGCGCGCGACTCCGCCGCCATTGGTATAGACCGCATGCCTCGTCGGTCAAGCCGCTTGCGCGCGAGCGGTCCGCACACCCACGAGGAGCTCACGAACGCGGTGTTCGACGTCGAGGCGGATGGCGTCCTCGTCGACGTCCGTGGGCAGCTCAACGACGACTTCGTCCCCATGGATCCGCATCGGCACGGCGGGCGGCGATGAGGCATCGGGGAGCTCGATGACCACGTCGTTCTCGAACAGGGTGATCACGCGGGGATCGATGTAGCTGCTGCGGGCGACCGCCGGCGTGTTGCCGAGGGCCATGCTTACCTCCCGCACGGCCCGGCTCACTGCCCTCGGGCCCCGCTTGCCGGTCGCGTGCTCACGGGCGAGGGCAACCGCGGCGAGCACCGTGGCCGCCCAGGTGCGGAACTCCTTGGCCGAGTACGGGCCGTCACCCCAGCAGCGCAGAGTGTTGTTCACATCGGCCGCGTGGATCCGGTGCCAGGTCCCCTGCGACGGATACACGAGGAGCTCATGCGGGAAGCCCCGGCGGCGCCTGAGGTCGGCCAAGACGCGCACGGACTGCGGGTCTCTCACCCTCATCCGTCGCCGCTTTCCCGATTTGGCGATGAAGTCGAAGCGGACGTCGAGACCCTGCAGCGTGACGTTCTCGCGACGGAGCGTCGTCAGCCCGACGTGTCCGTTGTCGCGCGCGTAGCGGTCCCAGCCGACACGGAACAAGCCGATGTCGAGAAGCCGAACCGCGAGCGCGAGCGTGCGCTCGCGATCCGCGTGATCCGAAGCCAGCAGTCCGCGCGCGACGGCCCTCACGTCAGGGAGGCGTTCGGCGAACTCCAGCATGTCGTCGAACTTCTCCTCGTCGCGCCGTAGCCGCCACAGCGGGTGATAGAGGTACTGGCGGCGGCCCTTGGCATCGAGGCCGGTCGCCTGGAGGTGGGCGTTCGGTGCGGTCGAGATCCAAACGTCGGTCCAAGCCGGGGGGATGCGGAGCGCGCCGACGCGCGCGAGCGTCTCGCCGTCGGTTACCGGCACCCCATCCGCGTCGATGATGACGAACTGACCGTCGCGTCGCTCACGGCGGAGCGCGAGCTCCCCGCCGCTGACATAGACGAGCCGGTCCGCCGGATCAGCCGCCCGGACGGACGGCCTGCGAGTCCTGGATGCGGCCATGCCGATCGTGAAGGATGATCTCCCAATCACCGTGGGCACGGGCGTGGTCCATGGCCGCGCCGGCGGCCGCCTTCTTGGTCGGGAACTCCCCCTGCGGCTCACCGTGCTCGTGCTTGTAGGTCCATGTCCCGTGGTGAGGCACGACGTGGACGAAGTGCGCCCTGGCGCGTAGACGCTCGACGGTCCGCTGCGCGACTTCGGTGCTCGAGCGCGGGTTCTGCCCGGTGACGAGGTTTCCGTCGACGATCGAGAACGGCTGCCACGCCTGGGCGGTGGCGACGTTGCCGCCGGCCTCACGCAGCCTGTCTTCGAGGAGCCACGGCGCACTCCCGGCGAGCCCGGCCTGGGTTTCCTCCTCGTTGGTGAACGCCGACAGCTCGCGCCCACTGAAGGCCCACGACCCGTCGTCGCGCTCGGCGCTCAGCAGCGCCGCGGGACCATGGCATACCGCCGCGATGACCTTGTCGTCGTCGAGCATCGCGATGAGCAGTCGCCCGAGCTCGGGCGACTCGGCGAGGTCCTCCATCGGCCCGTGACCGCCCGGCACGAACACGCCTTCGTAATCGTCCGGGGAGATGTCCTCCAGCGCCGCAGGAGCGACGAGCACGTCGCTGAGAGCGTCCAGCGCGGCGCGTAGCTCCGCCGCACGGTCCTCTCCGCCGGCCCCGTCCGGAGAGAGACTGGCTTCATCCACCGTCGGAGCGACGCCGCGGGGCGTCGCGACCGTCACGTCGACGCCGGCGTCGCGGAACACCCGCATCGGCTCGACGAGCTCCTCGGCCCAGAACCCCGTCGGATGACTCGTCCCGTCGGCGAGCGTCCACGTATCGGCGCCAGTCAAGACCACCAGCAGCCTCGGCCGCTCCTCGTCGCCATCGTCCAGGTTGTCCGGGCGCTGCTCATCACCTTGCTGCATGCCCTCACCCCAGCTCGGCCATCACGGCCGCCGTGATCGCCTGGGCGCTCGCCGGCACGCCCAGCCCGTCGACGTACACGCTCGGCGTCCCGTTGACGCCGCGCGTGATCGCCATCGCCGTCACGTATTCGGCCCACGGGATGTACCGCCCGGCCATCACGCACGATCCAAAGTCCTCGTCGAGGCCACATTGGAGGCCCAACCGGACCAGCTCCTCGTCGTTGAGACCGTCGCTCCCCTCCGGGGGCTGGTTCTCGTAGAGGGCGTACAGATACTCGCGGAACCGCTCGCCGTCGGACGCGCAACCAGAGGCGGCTGCCGCGCGCGTGGAGTAGCGCGTCGTGGAGAGACGATCGAGGAAACCCAGCGGGTGGTAGACGAGCGTAATCACGCCGCGATCGACCAGCGCGTCGATCATCGGCCCGCTTCGTTCCTCGAACATCCGGCAGAACGGGCACAGGAAGTCGATGTACGCGTCGACCACAGCCGGGCCGCTGCCGAGCGCGATGCCGTCGCCGTTTGCCCGGGCGCCGGCAGGTACTTGATTAGGTGGGGCGATTACTTCGGGAGTGGCCATGTGAATGTGAGCTCCTCGGTCGTGGTGTTGCCTGCTCGGCCCCGGTTCACTGAGGTAGGCGGCGCCGTGACTTGACTCGCGTCGGTGACCCGTATATCTGCGAGTAGGCCACAATCCGCGAGGCACAACCCGGCCTGCGGCGGGTTGACCTGGAGCCGGAAGCGTTCCTATCGGCAGCCTGGGATGAGCGAAGCGGCTGACACGAGGCCACGCGCGCGCTCGTGTTGACGCGCCTGTTCATCGAGGCGCTGGACGCACGCGACGTGGATGCCCTCGTGGTGCTGATGGCGGAGGACACAGAGTTTCGGAACCCATCCGGGGGATCGTTGCACATGCAAAGGGCGAAGTCGCATCAGCCAGGAACCGCGACACCGAGACTGCCGCAATCACGAAGCTGCAGGCATGTGACGATGCCGCCGCAGCCGACGCGGGGCACCCCCTCTTCGACGCGAGGAGCAGTCGGCTCGGGACTGAGGTCCGTGCAGCGGCTGCATCTGCGGTTCGCGATTACACAGAACGCGGATCTGGCTTGGCCAGGACACTGCCCGACGAAGCCAGCGCGGCCGGTTAGCGACAGCGCGGATTGTTGAGCGGGTCGGCACAGCGATCCCGGACGAGCGCGTTGCACACGAAGGCAATCGCTCGCGGGCTGACAGCCCGGACGAGTGCAGCGATGACAGGTCGATGGGGGTCCGCTCCGTCATCGGACCACCGCCACACGGCTGTGGTCTAGGCCGCCCGCGTCCGGGGAGACGCGATCGTGCGCAACCGGTGCAGCGCCTCGCGCTCGATCTGGCGACTGCGTTCGTCACAGACCCCGAGGCAGCGTCCGATTTCCTCATAGGTCTGGACCTGGTTCTGATCCAACCCGTAGCGGCGGACCATGACCTCGCGATGTCGGGTGGGGAGAAGACGCAGCATTGAGGACACCTCGCGCTTCTCCTCATGCCCAATCGCACACTCGCACGGATCCTCCGCGCTCTCGTCGACCACGAGATCGCCCAGTGCCGTGAAGTCATCGCGGACCGGCGCGTCCAGGGAAGCCGTCACACGGGCGGTGCGACGCAACGATTGGACCGTTTGGGCGCTCAGACCGGTCCGCTCGGCGATTGCCTCCGCCCGAGCCCGGCCAAGTCCTTTGTGTCCTAGCTCCGCCTCCGCGCGACGCACCGCCGAGAGTTGCTGGTTGGCCTTTGCGGGGACTCTGATGAGTGGCGAGCCGGCGACAGCGTCTAGCAGCGATCGTCGAATCCACCACATCGCGTAGGTCGAAAACTTCAGGCCGCGCCGGTAGTCGAAACGCTCCACGGCTCGCACGAGCCCAATTGTTCCTTCCTGGACGAGGTCAGCGAACGGGACACCGCGACCGCGGTAGGACCGCGCGATTGCGAGCACCAGCCGCAGATTGCTCTCGATCATCTGCTCCTTGGCCTGAAGATCACCGGATTCGATGCGCCGGGCGAGCCGGAGCTCCTCGTCCGCGGTCAGGAGACGCTTGGCCCTGGCGTGACGCCTGAGCATCTCGACGTTGTCATCGCCGCTGTGCAACTGCGAATACTCGCTCATCGTTCTCTCTCCTTTCGCGGATCGTGCCGCGACTCCGCGTGTCGCAGGCCGCCATCAGCGCGAGCTAAGCCAGACAACGCAGTTCGAGGTTGGACGCACCGCTCGTCGTGCTGAGACTCAGAGACATGCCATACGTCACCTGTCCCCACTGTCACATCACCAATTACGCTCCGCGGTCCTACCAGCAACGCGGCGCGCGGTGCCCGAGTTGCGAGGAAGCGCTCGGCGAGCAGGTGTCGGGCGTTGGGAGCAGACCGATCGTGCTGCCGAACCACAACTCCCAGGACCTTGCGCGCGGTGGGAAGCATGGTGCGTATTCGAGCTGTGAGCAGCCCTCGCCGGCGGGACGATTCCGCGCGAACCCAGCGTTCGAGACGTGTATCGATTGTCATCGGGCTCGTCCAATCATGCGACCGCAGCAAGCGGACGGGACATGGCTCGCCCTCGCGGTGCGGTGGCCGCGGCGATCCGCACGAACTCGCTAAGCGCTGCCGACGAGGTCTCGTCTCGCCATAGAAGGTTGAACGACAGTGTGCGACGTGGATCCAACCGTCGGGCCATCACGCCCGGACGGAGATTCTGCGGGGCAGTGGTCAGCGCGATCGCTTCCCCAGCCACCACGGAGGCATGAAGTGCGGGTCCGGGTGCTCCGGGCGTCAGATTGGCGGTGACGCTGAAATCGTCCAGCATCTCGGTCACCACACGGTCATAGCCGGCACCGTCGGGGTGAGCGGTGACGGCTACCCGCTCACCATGCAGTTGGCCCACGGCGAGTGGACCTCTTCCGGCAAGCGGATGACTTGTCCCGACTAGCGCAACCCATGCCTCCTCGCCAAGGTCGATTCGTCTGAGGTCCGGGGACGAGAAACACGCCGGCGCCAGTAGCGCATCCAGGCGACCGCTCCGGAGGTCGCGCCAGAGAGTGCCGCCATAACCTTCGAGTACCGTGAGCTCAACGCCGCTTCGCTCCCGTGTGAAGCGCTCGAGCACGTCGGACGTACGGCTCCACTGTGCGCATGTGGCGACACCAAGCTTCACCGACCCGGCGAGACCGATCTCGAAATCACGTCCAGTCGCGCCGGCAAGCTCAGCAGCCGCCAGCGTGAGGCGCGCGCGTTCGAGAAGTAGTGCTCCGGCGTCGGTGAGGGCGACCCCACGGGCGTGGCGGTCGAACACCTGGACCCCAAGCTCGCGTTCGAGCCGGCGTATTTGCGTGGACAGGCCAGGTTGGGCGACCCACAGACGCTCGGCAGCGCGCGTGAAGCTGCGCTCTTCGGCGACGGCCACGAAGTAGCGAAGGTGACGAAGTTCCATTGCGCTGGCCTCATGCCGCCTTGCGGGAATAAAGTCCAGCCATGTCCGCTGCCGCGGCCTCTTCGGCATCGAGGGCGGCCACGTAGGCCGCGAACGCCCAAGGACGGGTCTCCCGCTCGGCCTCCAGGAAATTATGCCAGCGCGTTGCGACGAGGACCGCGGCAGCCCGCCAAGATTCGAGCGCCTCAGCCCGGCCGTAGGCCCCGAATGTCGGGGTACTGAGATTAGTCGGATACATGGTGCCTCCGGTCGTGTTGACGATCGGGAAGCAAGCTACGCGCCGCGGAGATCGTCCGCATCGATCGGATTGATAGTCGTCGCTTTCGGATTGACAGCCGCGGCCATCCCGTCGAGATTGGCGAGCACGCCCGGATGGGTCCGAATATGCGACGAGCGAGTCCGAATCCGAGCGGCAAGGGCACGCCGCTTGCCGACAGAATTTTTCGCGGCACTAAGGCGTAGCGGCCCGCGGTGCCAGCGAGGGGTCCGCAGGCGACTGCAGCGCCGATCGGCGACAGCCGCAGTCCGATCGCTGAGCGGAGCAGGACGGCGACTAGCGCGGCGTCGTGAGGCACGTCGTAGAGGCGGCGCGGCGATCGCGCTCGAGAACGCCGGTGATTCCGCTGTCCGTCGCTCACCCGGGGGCGGGAGGCGTCTCCACGGCCATCAGGCGACGGCGAGCGAGAGACCGATCGTGAGCGCCGAGACCACGACCAGGATTGAGTACGTGACCAAGTATCCCCGGTAGTGACCGATTACGGCCGACGCGAGCAGCGTGATCCCGATCGAGGCCAGTATGCACGCCTTCGTAGTACCGAAGAGGAACGGGATCGCCGGCAAGACGGATCCGACGAGCGTGGCGAACGCCATGACGAGCGCCTTGCGCAGGTTGCGCTGTCCATCGGAGAGGTACTGACCGGCACCCATCCCGACGGTCGCGGCCACCGCGATCCCGATGGCCGCCGCCACGACGTGAGTGGCGCTCGTCTTCGTAGCCAGCAGGCCGGCCACTACGCCGAGCGTCGAGGTCATCCCGTCGAAAGACCCGAAGATCGCCTCGGTGGTATCCGACTTCTTGGTCTTCTCGTCCGGCGCGTGCAATTGTGGCCGCTTGCCGGCCAGGTCGGCGTGCCCTGGGCTCTGCGCGGTTCCGGGTGAGGGGGTGGCGCTCATAAGACGCAAGCTAGGGCGCGTGCCAAGCTGGACCGAGAACGGGTTCATATGGCGAGGTGAGTCCTTCGATCTTGTTCGAATCCCGGCGGACTCGGTCATTCGTCAAACCCCACGCCCTCGCGCCGCATCGCGCCACCAGCCGGCAGCGCTAACTCGCATTTATGAGCAGCTCGATGATCGCTTCTCGGGGTACGCGCGAAGCTGGTCCAGATTGAAGCGGTACCCAATCACGAGAGGAGCATTGTGCTCACCAACAATCCACTGGCGGATAAGGTCCTCGAGAGCCTTCAGCTCGATCCGCGGATTCCGGACTCGGCTGAGATCGCGGTAGCCGCTGATGGCGGCATGGTCACCCTGAGCGGAACCGTCGAGAGCTTCGCACAGCGGCGTGCCGCTGCCCGGGATGCCAACAAGACCCAGGGCGTCTACGACGTCGACGATCAGATCAAGGTCAACCTCCTCGGTTCCGAGCGTCGCGAGGACGACGAGATCCGCGGAGTGGCGCTTCAGGCACTGATCTGGGACGTCGAGGTGCCGTCCGACTCTGTCGACGTCAAGGTTGATGACGGCTGGGTGACCCTCAAAGGGAACGTCGGTTACCAGTTCGAGAGCGACGCCGCGTATGACGACGTTGCGAGGCTTTACGGCGTTTACGGCGTCACCAACGAGATCAAGGTGAACCCCTAAGCGGGGCGCATCGTAATACGCGGACAGCGTGGGCGGCGGAGGCCGTCCACGCGATCCTCGCCCGAGTGGAAGCTCTGCTCCAGTCGGGATTCCGGGTTGCGCCGAGAGCACCTAGCCGGTAGCCGGCGACGTCAGGCCGCCTGGCGGAGCCGGACGACACTGCGATCTCGACCGAGCACGTCGCGCGCCCGCCGCAGGCCCTCGCTGACCAGCTCTTCGGCGTGGCCGAAATCGGTGGGCATGATCCCGCCCACCTCGGGCGCCGGCAAGGCCACGAGCTCCGCGTTGTGTTGGTATCGAGCGAGGTCCTCCCCGAGCCGGTACGTGAGGGCGCGCGAGACCGCAGCGACGCCGGCGGCAAGCCCGCCCCTGGGCGCATTGCGCAGCGGCGCAATCCCAAGCGCGGGCAACACGATGATTCGCTCCGCGCCGAGAGCGACGGCGTGCGAGATAGGTGTGTTGTTGACGATCCCGCCGTCCACCAGGACCCGCGACCCCCAGCGGATCGGAGGAAACACTGCGGGAATCGCGGCGCTGGCGAGTATCGCGTCCAATGCGGGCCCGGTGGTAAGTAGCACTTCCTCACCACTGATGAAGTCTGTGGTCACGACGTGCAGCGGGACGTCAGCCTGCTCGAGCCGGTCGACGCCGAGGTAGCGTACGAGGACTCGGCGCAGTGGCGCAGCTGAGACCGAGTGGTCTCGCAGCCCCAGGAAACCGAGCGAGGCGGTTACCGGATTCGCGGGAAACACTTGCCCTCGCCTGAGCCCTCGCCAGATCCGCTGAAGCTCGCGAGCCGTGTGAACCGACGGTGGGCGAGACGCTACGAATGCGGCGTTAATCGCCCCGACCGATGTCCCGATCAACAGATCCGGCCGTATGTGTCGCTCGAACAGGGCCTCGAGCATTCCAGCTTGACAGGCGCCGAGACTGGCGCCGCCGGAGAAAACGAACGCGGTACGCATGACGGTGAGGATGATCATCCCCATCGCGATCACCAATGCGTGGAGCTGGCGCGTCGGTAAATCTGAGTTATCGACCGATCCCTATACGGCGATCGGGGTTTCCTGCAGTGTCCTAATGCGGCCGAATGGGCTCCGTCACTGCGGCGTCGAATGCGACGCGGGGCCGGTCCCCTTCCCCAGCCGGCACGCGCGCGCAGGTTTCTGGGTCGAGGATAGACCGCATCACAGGACCCGGTCCATCTCCGAAAGCAGTGTAAGCGCGACCGCGCCAAGCAGCCATTGCCGGCTGACATGCTCGAGGCTGTGCGGCGACTGCCTCAGGGCCGGAACCAGCTTGGGCACGAGGTAGCCGGGCAACACCCCTTTACGCCCGTTTCTGAAGATGGGTGCTCGCTGTATTGAGCGGATGGGCGCTCGCCGTATTGAGCGCGCGACGCGTCGAGCGCCGCCGGCTCACACGGACCGATGTCCGGACCCTCCGTTCGCGATGAGCGTTCCCAGCCCGATCACGAGGCCGATGAGGCCGACGACTATGAGGATGACACCGACGGTGCCGACGTCGATGCCTCCCAAGCTCGCCGTCACGGCGACTTCAGGATCGCCCCGACCGCGATGGAGAGAAGTGAGATTCCGACACTCATACGAACCCCCAGCAGCGCTGGGCGAACGCTCTCACGGCGGCGCATCCACGGTAGGACACAATCTGTTGCATGGCCCAAAGAGACTCGGCGTCGATGGCGGCAACAAGCGTGGCGAGGCGATCGGGCCGTCGCTCGCACCTGGCATGCGGTCGAGCCGTCGGAATCTTTGATGGCGACGGATCGCCGATAACCCAAACGAATGGGGCGCCGGCTCCGGACTTCTAGGCGGCGGCCGTTGCGGCTGTAGGTTGTCGCCGTATGGTTTATAAGGACCGAGTAACCGATCAACAGCTTGCGGAGCGGGTGCGGGCGGCCCTTGACCGGGAGCCGCGCCTCGAGAACCCGAGGGACGTGGCGATAACCGCGGCCGCCCGAACCGCCACGCTGCGCGGCACGCTTCCGAGTTTCAAGCAGCGCCGTGCCGCCGTCGAAGCGGCAAAGAGAGTCAAGGTTGTTGAGTTCGTCGTAGACGAGCTCGTGGTCAAGTGGTTCGGAGACCAACGTTCAGACGACGAGCTTCGAGGCGCAGCACTTCAGGTGCTGATCTCGGATGCGGGGGTGCCCGACGACGCGATCGATGTCACGGTTACGGCTGGCTGGGTCACGTTGAAGGGTGAGGTCAGACACCAGTCCGAGAGCGACGCGGCGTTCGACGAAGTCGCAGGCCTTCCAGGCGTCGGCGGCATCACCAACGAAATCCGCGTCGTCACGGCGTGATCGGCCCGCGCGAGCCGCGCGCCTCCTTACAGCCCGACGATGATCCGCGCGCCGCGATGTTCGCGCCCGCGGAGTCCCCCGCCAGGCCAGCCGGAACCGTCCCAGATCGTGCTCGGGCCCTCGTTCCGCGACGTGGCGGAGCACCGCGTGGCTCTCCTCGATCGCCGTCGGGTAGCGCTCATCCGGCGTGCGGCTGTAATTCGCAAACACCACAGCTGCGCGCGTGCCGTCGGCGAGGTGGCGAGTCAGGCGCAGTCTGGGTAGTCGTGGCGCCAGGGCGTTTGGACCACGACTAGTAGACGCGTCCGGAAGTATCGGTCGGAACCGGGTTGAAGGAGTCGGGTGGCGGGGGGCGAAGTTATGTGTCGATGGCGCGCCCGGCCCGTCACCGGATTGAGCTCAGCGAAGAGGAGCGCGTGGTGCTCGAGCGTCGCGCGCGGGCGGAGAAGCTGCCCTTTCAGGATGTGCAGCGCGCGAGGATCGTGCTGTACGCGGCCGAGGGGCTGGCGGACACGGAGATCGCCGCGAAACTCGATACCTCGCCAGGGTTGGTCGGCAGGTGGCGAAGACGGTTCGCTGAGCAACGGCTTGATGGGCTCAAGGATCAACCGCGCGCGGGTCGCCCGCGTCGTTTTCCCCCCGGAGCAGGTCGCCGCGGTCAAGGCGGTCGCGTGCGAGCTGCCGGCTCGGTACGGCCTGCCGCTGGGTCGCTTCTCACGCACTGAGCTCTACCGGCTCGTGGTCGAGCTGGCGTTCTGCGATGCGTCCGCGTCGACGATCTGGCGGTGGTTGCACGAGGACGCGATCAAGCCCTGGCAGCAGCAGTGCTGGATCTACAAGCGCGATCCGGAGTTCGTCGCCAAGGCCGGCCGGGCACTGGATCTCTACGCGCGCGTGTTCGACGGCAAGCGCTTGCGCCCTGACGAGTACGTGATCTCGGCGGACGAGAAAAGCCAGCTGCAAGCGCTCGGACGCCGCCACCAGACCGAGGCACCGGCCCCGGGCCGCCGGGCCCGCTACGAGTTCGAGTACGAGCGCGGCGGCACCCTCGCCTACCTCGCGGCGTGGGACGTTCACCACGCGAACCTGTTCGACCGCGTCGAGCCGAAGACCGGGATCGAACCGTTCGGCCGCCTCGTCGAGCAGGTCATGACCGCAGAGCCCTACAAGTCGGCACGAACCGTCTACTGGATCGTCGATAACGGTTCCTCGCACGCCGGGAAGACATCGATCAAACGGATGCAGAACCGATGGCCCACCGCCAGGCTGATCCACGCCGGTGCACGCCTCGTGGCTGAACCAGATCGAGCTGTACTTCTCGATCGTGCAACGCAAAGCGCTAACACCCAACGACCTCGCCACGCTCGACGCGCTCGCTGAACGGCTGCTCGGGTTCGGCAACCACTACCGCCAAGTCGCCCGCCCGTTCGAGTGGACCTTCACCCGCCAAGACCTCAACAACCTGATCGCCCGGATCGACCGCCACGAGCCCCAACTCGCCCTCGCCGCCTAACGATCAGAACTTACGGCCGCGTCTACTAGCGTTGTCGAGCCTCCGCGCGCCGGCCTGCCGCGATCAGTTCCGCCCGCGCCCGACCAGCTGTAGGAAGAACGTGAATACGTTGAGGACGTCGAGGAAGATCCCCGCCGCGATCGAGGGGGCGTCGTCGCCGTCCGCCCGCCGCAGTCGGTTGAAGTCGAGCACGGTGTATCCCCCGAAGATCCCCAGGCCGAGTACGGCATAGATCACGTTTCCGGCAGGCATCGACACGAACAAGCTGATGAGTCCGTAGACGATCAGCGCCAGCAGGAGAAGGAAGAGCACGCGGTAGCCACCTGATAGGTCCGCCTGCAGTCCGTAACCAAGTGCCCCAAGTGCGCCAACGAACAGCGCGGTCGCGGCCGCGGACTGCCAGACGACTCCCGGGTCAGCCGACGCGTATGCAATCAATCCGCCGCCTAGGCCTAGCCCCAGGAACAGGCCCGTCGCGAAGAGAAGGCCGAGTGCCGCTCCGCTGGCGCCGCGGGCGAAGTTGAGCCCGATGAGGCACAGGAAGCCGAGGACAAAGCAGACGAGCGACGGACCGCCGTCGAGGTGGCGTCCGAGATAGGCGCCCAGGGTCAGGAAGCCCAGTGTGACGGCGACCAGACCCATCGTTTGACCGAACACACCACCGTCGGTGACGTCTGTATCTTGCGCTGCTGCCAATGACATGTTTCCGGGGCCTCCTTCGGGGCGCGGTTCACGCGGGCGAGTTGTCGCACGCTTCGAGTTGTGGGTTCGTCATCGCCCGATCTCGGCAGCGTGGCTAGACGAGGTCGGGCACCGAGGCATCAGATTGCAGAGCACGCTCCACCTCGCGGAAGACCAGGGCGTACTGGGCCGCGCTGGATTCCTCTTGATCGAGCGCTGCCATGTACGACGAAAACCGCAGCGCTTCCTCGCCCGCGGGGGCCGTGGACCACAGTCTGTACGCGTCCTGGGCAGCTCTGGCGTCGTGGCGCCAGTCGATGTAGTAGCTCAGCAGCTCATCTACCAGGCCGTCCGCCATCGAATCTGACGCGCTGATGCTTAGGGCTTCTGAGGGGCGGGAAATCGCCATGTGCTGACTCTCGGTGTGGGACCCGGCAGGATCAAGCCGAACTGGTGATGGTGAATTGCCCTCTTTGATATGCGAATCGCCCTGCCCGGGCGCCAGGCTTGAGCCGCACCTCGACAAAGGGAGATCTAGATGGGTAGCTCGAACCTCGCCGACCAGCTGCTCGAGGTCCTTCTCGAGGCTCGCGTCGAGCGTATCTACGGCGTCGTCGGCGACAGTCTCAACCCGCTGGCGAGCACGCGTGAGGTCACTGTGCGACTGTCGCCCGATCCGGCGAGAGCGGGAGCTCGACCGAAAGCGACGTGCCAGCGCCGCGTTCGCTCTCCAGCGCGATGCGGCCCCCGAGCGCCTCGACTCTGTCCCTCAGCCCGAGGAGGCCCGAGCCGCGGGCGAATTCGGCGCCCCCGACACCGTCGTCCTGAACACCGATTCGCAGCGTTTTGTCCGCCGCCTCGATTTCTACCCTCACGGAGGTTGCTTCGGAGTGTTTGACGGCGTTCGTGAGCGCCTCCGAGACGACGTAGTATGCCCCGACCTCGACCGGCTTGGGCAGGCGGTCCGCCGTGCGCACGTCAACGTCGACCGGAATGCGAGAGCGGCGGCCTAGCATCCTCACCGCCGGCCCGAGCCCGCCCGAGGCCAGGATCGGCGGGTGGATGCCGCTCGCAAGCTCGCGCAACTCGTCGAGCGCGCTGGTCAGCCCGGTCGCGACGCGCTCGAGCTCCGCCGCGAGCAGGTCATCGGCCGGCAGCACCTCTTGAGCCGCCCGCACCTGCAGCACGAGCGTAACGAGCTGCGCCTGCGCGCCGTCATGGAGGTCGCGCTCCATCTTGCGTCTGGCCTCATCGGCGCTGGCGACGATCCGGGCGCGTGACGCCGTTAGTTCCGAACGCGCGTTGGCATTCGCAATCGCGGTGGCGACCAACTCGGTGAACTTGATGAGCCGCTCCTCGGTCTCCGGCGGCGGGGGCTCGTCGCCGGCGGACCCCGTGGCCACCAGGCCCCAAAGACGATTTTCGACGAGGATGGGGACTCCAACTGCTGATCGCATGCCCACAGCGGCGGGAAGGCCGCCCGGATAGTCGGGGTAGTCGGGGTAGGCGTCGATGCGAGCCGCTCCACCCGTGCTGCGCACGAGGTCGCTGACGCTACCGTCGTCCACGGGCCCTCGGGCCCCGATAGGCAGGGTCGCGCCGGTGGAGCTCCAGCCAGCGACGATCGAAACGCTTTGGTCGGCTTCGTACCGAGCCACGAATGCTCGGTCGACCTGGAGGAGGCGACTGACCTCCTCGGCTACGGACGCGAACACCTCCGCCGGCGGCGCGGCCGCCGCAACCAGCGTCGCCACCCGTCGGAGTGCGGCTTGCTCCTCCGCGACCCGGCGAAGCTCCTCGCGCGCCTGCGCGTTGGCGATTGCCGTTGCCACCAGGTCGGTGAACGCGACCAGACGCGTCTCGGTCTCGGGAGTCAGAGTGTCCTCGCGCCCGGCCACGAGGACCACGGCCCCCCAAAGCCCACCAGCCACGCCGATCGGCGCGCCAATCGCCGCCTGCCCGCCCGCTTCACGCCCGTGAGCCGTCGCCGCATTCGAGTCATCGGGGGCGTACTCGATCCGCGCTGGACGGCCGGTCTCGAACACACGCGTGACCGCGTTGTGGCCGCCGAGCGGAATCGTCAGGCCGATCCGCGGGTCGTCGCCGGTGCCGCTCCAGCCTCCCACGACCGTCGCAGATCGGTCCCCGTCATACCGCAGCACGCCGGCGCCTTCCATCGAGAGGAGGCGGCCGACCTCCGCGGCAACCGCGGCGAACACCTCAGCCGGCGGTGCCGCGCGTGCGACCAGCGTCGCCACTCGCCGAAGCGCGGCCTGATCATCCGCGACGCGCCGTAGTTCCTCGCGTGCCTGTGCCTTCGCGATCGCACTCGCGGTGAGCTCGGCGAATGCCGCCAGACGCTCCTCAGTCCGGCCGGGCAGTACCGCTTCGCGAGACATCGCCACCTGAACCGAACCCCAGATCCGACCGGCGACGCGAATCGGCGCGCCGGCGGCCGACCGAGCGCCGTGTCGGCGCGCGATGCTCGTTGCGCTGGTCGCGTCGTCCGCGTCGTACCGGTCGATCCGCGCCGGCTGTCCCGTCTCGAACACGAGCGCGGTGACGTTTTGGCCGCCGACGGTGGTCTTGCTTCCGGCCCGGACGGACGGCCCGATGCTGCTCCAGGAGCCGACCGTGGTGACAGTGCCGTCCAGTTCGTACCGACTGACCCCGGTCGCTTCGGCATGAAACAGATGCGCCAGTTCGTCGGCCACTGCCGCGAATGCCGCTTCCGGCGCCTCGTCACGGGCAACGAGTGTGGCCACGCGCCGAAGCGCCGCCTGCTCGTCCGCGACTCGGCGAAGCTCCTCGCGCGCCTCGGCGTTCCCGATTGCAGTGGCGACCAACTCGCTGAACTGGGCGAGCCTGTGTTCGGTGCCGACGGGCAGCGCCCCCTCGTCGGCGGCCCCGACGATCATCACTCCCCAAAGCCGGCCCTCGACGTTGATCGGGGCACCGGCCGAGGAACGCGCCCATTGGCGGGCGAATGCGGTCGCTGGTGTCGAGTCGTCCGGGATGTGATCGCAGCGCGCCGGATGGTTGCTTTGGAACACGAGCGTCGAAACGTTGTGACCTCCGAGCGCCACGTGGTGTCCAACGAAGCTGGGATCGCCATCTCGGCTCCAGCCGCCCACGAACTCGATCTCGTCATCGGGGTCGTACCGGCCGACCAACGCGACATCCGCGGCGGGGATGACCTTTCCCGCCTCGACGGCGACGGCAGCGAACACGGCGCTCGGCGGGTCGCCACGGGCGACCCCCGTCGCGACTCGTCGTAATGCCGCTTGCTCCTCGCCGACCTGTCGCAGATCCGCTCGCGCCTCTGCGTTCGCCAGCGCCGTCGCGATCAGCTCGCCGAATTGCATCAAGCGATCCTCGCCATCGGGCGGCACCGACCGCCCCTGCGCCCAGACGACGCTGATGACTCCCCAAAGGCGGTCCGCGACGACGATTGGCGCGGACGCCGAGCCGCCGTAGCCGAGCGTGCGCAGATGGTCCGCCATCGAGCCCAGCTCGCCCCCATAGCCGTCGCTGCGTGCGGTCCGGCCGGTCTGCAGCGCGCGCTCGACCGCCCCACCCGGTAGGGGCTGGTGCCTCTCGCCGACGGCGACGACGTTCGACAGTCTGCTCTCAGTCGCCATCACCGTTATCCGGCCGTCAGGTTCCAGCCGCAATAGCGTACTGATGTCGGAATCGAGCACTGCCCGGGTCTCACTCGCCACCGCACCGAAGACCTCATCCGCGGGCGCACCGCGCGCTACCAGCGTCGCCACGCGTCGCAACGCCGCCTGTTCGTCAGCGATGCGTCGAACCTCGACGCGCGCCTCGGCATTCGCGATGGCCGCTGACACGAGTTGGGTGAACTCCGCGATACGTGACTCGCTTCCTGCTGGTAGCGCGCCTCGTCGCGCGGTGGCGGCGAACGCGACCCCCCACAGATCGTCGTCGACCATGATGGGGCACCCCACTCCGGTATGAACGCCGAGGCTGCGAAAGCAGGCCGCGACGGACCCCGGCGGCCCGTCAAAGCGTTCAACCCGAGCTGGACGTCGTGTCTGCCAGACGGAAACGGCCACGCCCTCACCCGCGACGCCCAGCTGGGTCCCGATCGGGATCTGTTGACTGGGGACGCCCCAGCCACCGACGATGGTTGCCGTCCCGTTCGCCTCGTATCGGAGTACCGCCACGACATCGGCACCCAGGCGCTGCGCGATCTCTGTCGCCACCGCGGCGTAGATGTCCTCAGGCGGCGCCGCCTTGGCTACGAGGGTCGCGACCCGGCGCAGAGCCGCCTGGTCGAGTCCGAGCCGCTCGACCTCCTCTCGCGCGGCGCGCTCGTTGTCGAGGACGCGCAGCATGCGCATCGTCATCGAGGCAACCCTCGCCATCCCGCGCAGCAGGCCCGTTTCCTCGCGCGTCAGACCGGTCGGTCCCCCGCGAGCAATCACCAAGCGTGCCGCCGGCGGATGCTCGAGCGGGGCCGCCGAAGCCAAGCTCGCGCCAACCCCCGGGACCTCGAGAGCGGACCCTTCGACACCCGGCTCCACTGCCTCGAGCTCTGCGATGGGTGCAGTGCCGTCCGGATACCCGATCGCCGCGATGAGCTGGCCCTCGCAGACGATGGCGGCCACGTCCGCGTCGAGCGCCTCGGCCGCGCGTTCGACCGCCCTGGTGGCGGCGGATGCCTCATTTTCAGCCGCAGAGACTGCCGCTACGAACTCGGCGAGCTGCTGCGTCGACCAACCCGATGTGCCCATCAACCGATCGAGCGGACCAGCGTCAGGTGGCGGCTCGCGCGCCGCCTCGCGCGAGCGGGACCTTGCTCAATTCCCGCGGCCAGTTCGACCCCGAAACAACGATGAGGCTGAACGGAAACCTCGGGTACGCACGCGAGCCACGCTACTCGGTACCCGCTTCGGAAGCAACCCCCTCTTCGTGGCCGGGCAGGTATGAACGCCCGTGCCCGAGCCGGACGGGGCCCCTCGCGTGATCACCACCCCCGTTCGTGGAGGCTGGCCAGGTAGCGCAGCGCACGGCGTCTCGCCGCGAGGCCGGTGAAGCGGGCGAGCACGCGCCCGTCGGTCAGTGCAACCGCCCAGCCATGATTGACCGGTTTGAGCACCACCGCCAGTGCGTTCATAACATGTTGCCCTACGGAAGCTGACGGTCAGCATCGCGAGTGCCACCACTATCGGACCGGCTCGCGCTCGATGGTGAGTGACAGGCGAATGTGAGCATGCTCCTGGGCCATCCAGGAGGAGAAAGCAGGTTAGAGCGAGGGCTGTAATCAGACCGACGACCGGATGAATCCACCAGGTGAATCGCATCGGCGAGCCAATTCACGGTCGAGGCGGCGCGGATTCGTGTCGAGCTGCGCCGGTCGGACGTCGGCTCGTCGCTATGGATCGCGCTGCTCCACGCCAGGCTCGACCGGCTCGCGGCGGAGATCGGACTGATCGCCGAGGTGAACTGACATCAGGCAGCCGAGCGGAGCAGGATCTTCGGCTCCGCTTCGTCATCGGCCCGAGCGTCGAATACTTGCGCCAGCTGTGCACGACTCGTGATGTTGAGCTTGACGAACACCTTCCGCAGGTGGTAGGCGACTGTGCTCGAGCTGATGAACAGCTGCTCTGCAACCTCCTGGTTCGACGCGCCTTGGCTGGCGAGCAGAGCGACATTGCTCTCGTGAGCGGTGAGAGCGTCGCGCCCATGGGATGCGTGCGCCCCCGTCTGTTCGCCGCTGGCGAGCAGCCCTCTCCGCGCACGCTCGGCGAACGTCTCCGCGCCCATCGCATCGAACATCCGGTGGGAGGTCCGAAGGTGTTCGCGAGCATCGCGCCGGCGCCGGCGGGCGCGGAGCCACTCGCCGTAGAGCAGGTGCGTTCTGGCAAGCTCGCCGGCCGCCTGGCACTGCTCGAGTCGCTCGACCGCCTCGCCGTAGAGGCGCTCAGCGTCGGCGTCCGGCGCCAGCAGCGCGCGCGAACGGGCAAGCAGCCCCATTGCCAGTGGGGTCCCGCTCGCCGTAGCTCGCGCCGTGAGTCGCCTAAGCGCCGCGGTCGCCGTCTTCCGCTCGCCGGTGTCTGCCGCGGCCTCGATCAGGTCCGGCAGGATCAGCGTGCCGTGGAAGAACGAGTCCGTCTCGAATACGGGTTGCGCGTGATCCAGCGCGGCGCCCGAATCCCCGAGCGAGAGCTCGAGCAGAGCCAGTTGACTGCCGACGAACATAGCTATGCCGGCCTGACCTCGGTCCCGCGCCTCCTGCAGTGCGGTAGTGGCCAACTCTCGAGCGGGCCCGGCGTGGCCACGATGGGCGAGGATCGCGAGGTCGAGCACGGCACAGCAGCCAAATCCGCCGACGTTTCCGGTCGCCGCCGAGATCGTCCGCCGCTCGTTAAGGGTCGCGTCGGCCATAGGAATCTGGCCGCACACCAGCTGGGCGAGCGCCTGGTAACCGAGCCGCGTGAGCAGCGCAGATAGTGCCCCCCGGGCGCGAGCACTTCTCACGGCGCGGGCCGAGAGAGCCCGCATTGCCTCGTCATCCCACAGCAGGTGTGCGGCCAAGCAGCCGAGGCTCATCCAATGTAGGTCCTCGTCATCGGCGGCGTCGCTCTCCTTGAGCACGTCGATCGCGCGGCGCAGCAGGTCCGACCCGGCTAGGTAGTCGGTGTCGAGCAGGGCAAAGCCGTCGAGGAGCATGTCTCCCGTCGACTGCGCCGTTTGCACCGGCCGCGGCGTTTCACGCGAAACCCGCGCCAGGTCACGTACTCCCGCCTCGCCGGTATACACCACCGCTCCCCATGCCTCGAGCAGGATTTGCCGCGCTCGACCTCGGTCCAGCGGCTTCATCGCTTCGGCGGCGTCCAGCAGCAGGGTCGGGATGGCGTCGCGCTCGCCGAGCTGAAAGCGCGTCCACGCTTGCAAGCGCATCGCCTCGGCGCGACTGCCGCGATCGGCGAGCACGGGCGCCGCCTGTTCGAGCAATTCGGCCGCGACGGCCGGGTTCCCCGCGACCAGTTCGGCGTGGGCGGCGTGGAGCTGGCGAACAGCGCGGCATTGCTCGTCGGGCGTCAGCGCGGCCGCGCGGCGAAGCGATGCTGCTGCGGCAGACCAGCCGCCGCGGTCGCGCGCGCGATCGGCTGAGCGCTCGAGTTCGGCGGCCACATCTTCGTCTGGGCCGATCGCCGCGGAGGCCAGATGCCAGGCCCGCCGGTCGGGGTCACGGTCCTGATCGCTGGCGGCCGCGAGTGCCTCATGTGCCCGTTGCCGGGAAAGGCCCGTCGCGCCGTGGTACACCGCGGAGCGAATCAGTGGATGCCGGAACTGAATTCGCGGCGTGAACGTCAGCAGCCGGTCGACCCCCGGCAAGTCCGCTACCTCGGGCTCGAGCCCGAGCAGCGTGCATGCTCGCCAGAGCAGGTCCGGGTCTCCGGAGGGTTCGGCGGCCGCGAGCAACAGCAGCGTCTGGAGGTCGGCTGGGAAGCCCCGGACGCGGCGTCTGACCCCCTCCTCGATCCGGCGACCGACCGGCAGCGGCTCAGGCAGCGGCAACGCACCCGAGAGCTCGTCGCGCGTCAGCCCGGCGCCGATCTCCACCAGGGCCAGGGGATTTCCGCGCGTTTGCAAGACGATCCGCTCCCCGACCCGTGGGTTCACCGGCACACCGGAGACTGAGGCCAGCAGTTCGCTGGCTTCTTGCGGGGGCAGGCCTGCGAGCGATAGCGCGGGCAGACCGTCCAGCGGCACTCGGCGCTCGGCCGGTTCGCGTACAGCGAAGAGCATTCCGATCCGGTCGGCAAACAGGCGACGCGCTACGAAGGCGAGGACCGCCGCGGACGCGTGATCCAGCCACTGCACGTCGTCGATCACGCAGAGCAGCGGCTGCTCCGTTGCCGCGTTGGCCAGTAGCGTCAAGGCTGCCAGGCCGACCAGGAACGCGTCCGGCGCATTTCCGGCGACCAAACCGAACGCGCAAGCCAGCGCATCGCGCTGGGGGGGCGGAAGTTGCTGGAAGGCCGGCACGAAGGGCAGGACGAGTTGATGGAGCGCGGCAAATCCGAGCTCCATCTCAGATTCGACGCCAACCACCCGAGCAACATGCATGTCATCCGCTCCAGCGACCGCGTAGTCCAGCAGCGCTGTCTTGCCGATCCCGGGCTCGCCGCAGAGAACGAGCGCGCCGCTCGCGCCTTCGCGAACCTCGCGGAGAAGTCGATCGAGCGCTGCTTTCTCCTGCTGTCGATCGAGCACGGCTAACCGTTGGGTTCTACGCAGCTGCCGTCGGGAGGGCGGGCGCCAAGGTCGTTGCCGCCGCGACGCGCGCGCGGGACGGTTGCACCAGGCCGCTCTCGTACGCGATCGCGACCAGCTTCGCCCGGTCGTGGGCATGCAGCTTGCACATCGTGCGGGTGATGTGGGTCCTCACGGTGGCGTGAGTCACGACGAGGCGCGCCGCAATGGCGTCGTTGCCTAGGCCGAGCGCCACGAGCGTCAGGACCTCCCGCTCGCGAGCAGTCAGCTCTTCGAGCTCGGCGGGAGTGCCACGTTGCGGGTCTGGAACGGCAGCGAACTCCTCGATCAAGCGGCGAGTGGCTCCTGGTGACAACATCGCCTCGCCCCTGGCGACTACCCGAACGCCTCGGACCAATTCGGCCGGGTGGATGTCGCCGGCCAGAAGACCGCTTGCACCGGCACGGAGCACTCCCAACAGTTGCCGCTCGGACTCCTCCGGGCCGATAACAAGTATCCGCGTACCCCCTTCAGGAGCTCCGGCGAGGATCTGACGCGTGGCCTCGAGTGGATCGAGGCCAGACAGCCGGATGTCGATCAGAACGACGTCGGGCCGATCGCTACGGGCCAGCGCGACCGCTTGCTGCCCATCGGCGGCCTCCCCGGTCACGGAGATGTCGGCATGCGGCTCCAGAAGCGCTCGCAGGCTCGCGCGCACCAACAGTTCCGGGTGGGAGATCAGTATCCGTATCGTTGGCGTCGTTCGCACGGCGTCCGACTCGTCCGGACCCCCTCCGGCCACCAACACGAGTCGTCGTGAGCTGCTACTTGGTTGGTCGGTGAGTGCGCTCGCCTGCAAGGTCGCACCCCTTGAACTCGAATGACGTTGCACGATCTGTGCAGCTTGACGGCAGGAACGCCGCTTGTCATCGCAGCCAACCGTGGTTCTGAGGTTGGCTCATCCCTAAAGCCGAATTGCAGGTAGCTCCAATGCGCGGCCGAGACGTGCCTGGGATCCTCCCTAGCTGTCTTGCGCTGCCTGATTGTCGATGACAATGCCTCGTTCCTAGATGCCTCACGCTCCCTGCTCGAGCGGCAGGGGCTAAGTGTCGTAGGGGTCGCGTCCTCCGGCGCCGAGGCTCTGCGACTCGCGGCCGAGCTGGCCCCGGATCTGACCCTTCTGGACGTCGATCTCGGTGAGGAGAACGGCTTCACGGTAGCTCGCCAGCTGACGAGCGCGGATGGTTCGACCACGAAGGTGATCCTGATCTCCACGCATCCCGAGGACGATTTCGCAGAGCTACTTGCCCAGAACACGGCCGTCGGCTTCATTGCGAAGTCGGACCTGTCAGTCGCAGCGATCGAGCGACTGCTGGACAGACACTAACGCGTATTCAGAAACGTGATCACGGCAAGCACTCGGCGGTGGTCCTCGCCGGTCGCATCGAGCGTGAGCTTGGCCAGGATGCTGGTGACGTGCTTCTCCACCGTCCCTTCGGTCACCCACAGGCGGTGCGCGATGCCGGCATTTGATCGCCCTTCCGCCATCAGCGCAAGGACTTCGCGCTCGCGTACGGTCAGCTCGCCAAGAGGGTCATCCTTGCGGTGCGCCTCCACCAGCTCGTGCACGAGAGCGGGATCCACCACAGAGCCGCCCTTGGCGACGCGGCCAAGGCTCTGGACGAACTCGTCGACATCGGATACGCGGCTCTTGAGCAGATAGCCGGTGCGCTCCCCTTCGGCGAGCAGCTCCATGGCATGCTCGACGTCCACGTATTGGGAGAGCACCACAATCCCGGTGGTAGGGGACTCAGCTCGGATGACCCGGGCAGCCTCGAGGCCCTCGGTGGAGTGGCTTGGGGGCATGCGAATGTCGACCAACACGAGGTCCGGGTGATGTTCGCGGGCGAGGTCGATCAATTCGGCGCCGTCGCCAGCCTGGGCTAGGACGTCGAACCCTTTCCGGTCCAAGAGGCTGGCGAGACCCTCGCGCAGTAGAACCTCATCCTCCGCCAGTACGACGCTTATCGGCTTCGCTACCTCCGTCTCACCCGTGCGTCGCGTTTCGTCAGCACCCGTAGCCACCGCTCCACATAGTAGGGGTAGCCGGTAAGCCTCTGGCGGTAGTTCAAAGATCAGGCAAACGCATGACGACAAACGGCGGTCAACGCAGGACGATTTGCGTCTCGCACGATTCCCTACCACCCCCAGGAGTGGGATTGATGTCAACAATCCGCGGTACCACACCTCTTCTCGCCCGCGGCAAGCCCTGTGGACATGAGCGCCACGTGGGCACCTGTAGCAGCTGCCAGTGCGCTCAGCTGGCCCGGTGGCGAGAGCAGCTGGCCCAAGCCCAGCCATCGTCGCGAACCCGGCTCCCCTGGATTGTCTTCGCCGTCGGCACTCAGGCGACGGACAGAACGACCAGCGTCTGATTGTGAAAGCCGCTGATTCCCTTGGTTCGAGCGATCTCCCCGTAGGTGTAAAAGCCGGCCACCGGCGCTCCGCCGGCACACGCCGCGATTCGGTCGATCTCGGTCCGGATCCCGTCGTTTCCGAGCACCCCGCGCCGGGCGATGCAATCGAACGCAAGCATTCCGACCGGCGAGCAGCCGCCCAGGGCGGCGAGGGAGTCATCGACCGCGGCGTCGGCTGCCGCCAGAACCGAGTCGGCGTCGCCGGTCATCAACCACACGAGAGCGCCCTGCGGGACCTCCGCGACGCATGACAGCGAGCGCTCGGCGAAGTCGGCACCGCCGATGAATCGAACATGCGCCTCCCCGTTTGGCCGGCTCAACCCGAGCGGGTGCGTGAGCGCGACGCGCGCGAGCGCCTCATCGCTTGTCGCTCGAGCGGCGGGCGCGCCCATACGTTCCAGGTACACGTCCAGCGCCGGCCGGTCATCGAGCGTATAGATCCGATTACCGTCGCTCGCCGTCACCAGCATCGGCTCGCCGACCCGTCGCCATCCGTGCCGCACGCCGATTCCGAGGGGCGCATTCGACGCGATTCCGGCCGACACCACCGCGTCGCTGAGGACGCGGTCGCCGTGCAGTTGAAGCGTCCGGGACATCCGCAGGTCGTCGCCCGCGCAGCCGCCTACCAGCGGCACCGCGGCGCCGAGCACCCCGTACGCCCCGCGGAGGATCTCCTGCTGATCGCCGGCCAGGCCGTCGGTTAGCATCAGGAGGACGCGATGAGGGTGAGCGTCGCTGCTGGGGACGCAACGCGCCGCGTTCGCTCCCGCGGCGCGCAGGTCGTGAGAGGCACCCTCGGCCCATGCAGTGTCGATTACGAACCCGTCGCCACCGAAGACGGTCACGACGACGCTCGCGTCGCGCGGACCGCTCGTGGCGATCTCGCCTGCGGTCGTGCATCCGATCAGCGGGGCGTCGATGCGAGCGCGGATCGCTCGCAGGGCTCCCTCTAGGTCGAGCGACTCCGAGCAGAACACGATCACTAGCTTTGGGTTGTCGTGGAGAAGCGCCTGGTCCGCCGCGCACGCTCCTGGATCCGCTTCCGAGGCATCTGCGGATCCGATGCCGCACCAGCGTGTGGGCGTTGCAGGACAGTTCTCAGTCGGCATTAGCGCCCCCAGAAAGCTAACCAATCGTGACTCGGGTCGAATCCTCAATAATGGTAAGTCATGAGGGCGGCGCTTCCGATCGTCTCCGCTGCCCGCTCAGAATGCTTGCCGTCCTGAATCGCGGCCCAGATCAGCATCGTGAACGCTACAAAGCAGGCGAACCCGGAGACCTCCCCGAGCACGATCGCCCCTGCCGGCGCACCGAGCGCTGCGCTCAGCGTTCCGAACCCCGCGGCGATGGCGGAAATCGCGACGACGATTATCGAATACTTGGCGAAGCGCTGGTCTGATTGCATCTTTTCCTCCTGAGCGGACGGCGGGGTGTTTGGATGCGACCCGTCGGCTCGTTGTTCGGCCGTCGGGATGGCGTAGACGCCAACTTACGGCGGCCGCTATCGAGCTCCCATGGGCTGCTACACCAAGTGACCCGGACCCGACTAGTGGCGCACCACGAGCGACGCCGGAGAGGCGCGCGTTCAGGCCCTGGCCGGGTGACTACTCCGCGACGAAGTCGGAGATGAGGCTGGCCATCTGCGGCGCCAACTGCAAGAGGAACAGGTGACCGCCGCCCCGCACGACGACGAGACGCGCGTGCGGAATCAGCCGGGCCAGGATCTTTCCGTTGGCCACGGGAACCAACGGGTCGTCGTCGCCAGCCAGGATGAGAGTCGACTGCTCGAGGCTGCGCAGCCATGGCAACCCCGTCCACCCCTGAACGGCCCAGAGCTGGCGCCGGTATCCCTGAGATGACGGGGGCCTGCGCAGCCGTGCCGCAAGGTGGTCCTCGGGCAGGCCGAACGCTTCACCCCCATAGAGCCGACCGGCGACCGAAGCGAAATAGTTAGGGTCGCGATAGCGCCCGGAACCCAGCAGCTTGATCAATGCGCTGGGGCTGCCCGGCACACCCCCGAGCCCGGGCATCCCCGCGGACGTGGCCGCGAGCACCAGGCGACGCACCCGCCGAGGAGCCTGGTGGGCCAGCTGCTGTGCGAGCGCGCCGCCCCACGAGATGCCAAGCACGTCCACCCGCTTGTAGTCGAGCCGATCGAGCAGATGCTCGACCATCCGGGCCAGCCACGGCATGCGGCGCGGGCGGTCGAGCTCGCCCGAGTCCCCGGTGCCGGGCGCGTCAAAGCTAATCGTGTGAATACCGCAGCGTTTCAGCTCCTGATCAAACGGGTGCCACATGTCGATGTTCCCACCCACGCCCATGATCAGCAGCATGGGCGGCCCCGCGCCGTCGGTCCGGACGCGAAGGCGGATACCGTCGACCTCGACGAATCCATCGAACGACGGCTCGCGCGGGCACACGGTCACGGTTAGAGGACTCCATCCTCGAGCCACGTGTAGCGGCCTTCGAGCAGCTCCTGTGCGTGCGCATAGCCGGTCTCGTCGTCGTTGTGCCACAGGGCGGTGAACAGCGTGTCGACGCGGCGGCGGGCCTGCCGGGCGAACAGGTCGGCGAGGTCGTAGGCGGCGCGCCGGCGGTCAGGGTGCTCCCGCGCGATCGTGTCGGCGTAGACGGCCGCGGAGGCGATTGCGAACAGCTCGGCCCCAATGTCGACGATCCGTCCGAGGACCGCCTGCTTGTGTTCGAGCTCGGCCTGCCAGCGGGTCATGGCGTAGAACGTGGAGCGGGCGAGCTTACGCGAGGAGCGTTCGACAAACCGGAGATGCTCGGCCAGCGATCCGAACTCGTTGAAGGAACGCGGATTCTGACCCTCGCCGACGGTCAGCTGAGGGAGCCATTTCGCGTAGAACCGTCCGGCTTGGACGGCGGCCTTGGCCTTTGCCTGCAGGTCTCCATCGCCCTGGAGGAGCTCGCCGGCCACTTGGAGGTGCTGGTCGACCGCCTCCCGCGCGATCAGTAGGTGCATGATCTCGCTCGATCCTTCGAAGATGCGGTTGATCCGCATGTCGCGCAGCACTTGCTCGGCTGGGATCGGCTTCTCGCCCCGGGCGAGCAGCGAGTCGGCGGTTTCATAGCCGCGGCCGCCGCGGACCTGCACGAGCTCGTCGACGACCTGCCAGCCGAGCTCCGAGGCGTAGAGCTTGGCGATCGCCGCCTCGATCCGGATGTCGTTCTTCTTGTCGTCGGCGAGCCGGCTCGCGACGTCGACGACCGCCTCGAGTCCGAACGTGCTCGCCGCGATGAACGCGAGCTTCTGGGCGACGGCGTCGTGCTTGCCGATCGGCTGCCCCCATTGGACCCTCTCGCCCGACCATTCGCGGGCCACCCGGGTTGCCCACTTGGCCGAGCCCACGCAGATCGCAGGTAGCGCGAGCCGGCCGGTATTCAGGGTCGTGAGCGCGATCTTGAGTCCTTGCCCCTCCTTGGCGATTACGTTCTCCTTCGGCACGAACACGTTGTGCAACCGCGTGACGGAGTTCTCGATCCCGCGCAGCCCCATGAACGCGTTGCGGTGCTCGACGGTTACGCCGTCGCTGTCGTAGGGCAGCACGAACGCGGTGATCCCGCCGCGACCTCCGTCGTGCTTTGGGACCTGCGCCATGACCACGACGATGTCGGCGATCGCCCCATTCGTGGCCCACAGTTTGAGCCCGTTGAGCACGTAGCCCGAGCCGTCCGGGGTCGGCGTCGCGATCGTGCCGAGCCGCGCCGGGTCAGAGCCGACGTCAGGCTCGGTCAGCAGGAACGCGGAGATGTGGTCCTTGGCGACCAGCGGCAGCCACTTGCGCTTCTGCTCGTCGGAGCCGAACAGCATCAGCGGCTCGGCGACGCCGATCGACTGGTGCGCCGAGAGCATCGTCGAGATCGCGGCGTGCGAGCTGGCGGTGAGCGCGAGGGCGCGGTTGTAGTACACCTGCGACAGTCCGAGGCCGCCGTACTGCTCGGGGACCTTCATCCCGAGTGCGCCGAGTGCCTTCAGGCCCTCGATGACGGAGTCGGGGATCTTCGCGTCGCGTTCGATCTGGAGCGGGTCGACGTGCTCCTCCAGGAACGCCGTCAGGCTTCGGAGGAAGCGCTCGCCCTTCTCGACTCCGATCGGATCGAGCGCCGGCTGGGGGTGGATCAAGTCGAGGCGGAAGTTGCCGAGGAAGAGCTCCTTGCCGAAGCTCGGCAGCTTCCACTCGGTTTCGCGCGCGGCCTCGACGACCTCTCTTGCCTCTTGCTCTGTGACGGTGACTGCCATTGGGATCAGCGCTCCTTTGACGTCTGCGCTGCCGGCCGGATCACGGGGACATCGCGTTGGTGGGCGGACAAGTTCTGGATTTCTATGACCTTTGGGGTGACCATGCCCGGCAAGGTAGCCCCGGGAGGGTTTCGCGCCTATGAGCGGTCGTCACAGGAACCGACCACCGGGTTTGGTGCCTCACCACAGTGATCTGCGAGCGGTGCTCGCCTATCAATTAGTCCCACCCTTCCTCTAACTCAGGTACTGATCTAGGAGAGCGATTCGATGAGCACCGTAAATACCGTGCCGGAGCTGCTTCGGACCCAGGCGTCGCGGATTCCCGAGCAGCCGTTCGTCCGCTGGCGCGGGCGATCCGTGAGCTATTCGGAATTTGACGCCCGTACCGACGCGTTGGGTGCCGGCCTTGCCGATCTGGGCGTCAAGCCCGGCGACGTGGTTTCCGTGATGCTCCCCAATTGCCTGGAGTTCTTGGAGGCGTGGTGGGCGATCCTGAAGGTGGGGGCTGTGTTCGGCCCCATCAACCCGGCGTTCACCGCGCCCGAGGCGGCGTATGTACTCGGTCATTCGCGAGCGGTCGCCGTCGTCACCGATGCCCGGGGTGCGGGGACGCTGGCAGGCGCAGCCGGGACGCCTGAGCTCGCGCGGCTACGGCATCTGATCTCGGTGGAGGACGGAGGCGACCTCTCACTCGACTCGCTCGCCGGTCGCGCCGGCGCGGTTCCCGCCGCCCAACGGGGGGCTGATGATCTGGCGACGCTGATGTACACCTCGGGAACGACCGGCAAGCCCAAGGGCTCGATGCTCACGCACGCGAATGTCCTTGCCAACGCGGCGATGGGCGCCGAGCTGCTCCCGCTCGTGGCCGGCGAGCGCGTCGGGATGCTGCTCCCCCTGTTCCACGTCAACGCGCAGATCGTGACCTGCGTTATCCCGATGATGGTCGGCTGCGAGGTCGCGATGTGGGAGCGCTTCTCGGCGTCGACGTTCTGGCAGACGGTCGCCGAGCTTGAGCCGGTCGCGGTCTCGGCGGTGCCGACGATCCTCGCCGCGGTCCTGCACACCGCCAACGCTCCGGATGGTCCGACGTCGCTGCGCTACGTCATCTGTGGCGCCGCACCGCTCTCGCGGGAGCTGCTTGAGGCGTTCGAGAGCCGCTTTGACATTCGCATCCTCGAGGGCTACGGCCTGACCGAGTCGACGTGCGTCTCCTCGCTGAACCCGTATTACGGTATGCGCAAGCCCGGCTCGATCGGACTGCCCGTGCGCGGCCAGCAGATGAAGATCGTTACCCCCGACGGCGATGCGGTGGACGATGGAGAGCTCGGCGAGATCGTGGTCAAGGGCTCGAACGTGATGGCGGGCTACCTCCAAAACCCCGACGCGACAGCCGCGACGGTCCGCGACGGCTGGCTGCACACCGGCGACGTCGGCTACGTCGACCGCGACGGTTACTTCTTCATCGTCGACCGCGCCAAGGACATGATCATCCGCGGAGGCGAGAACATCTACCCGCGCGAGATCGAAGAGGTCCTCTACACCCACCCAGCCGTGCTCGAGTGCGCGGTGATCGGCGTGCCAGACGAGGTCCGCGGGGAAGAGGTCGTCGCGGTGCTCGCGCCCAAACCAGGCGCCGACCTCGACGAAGATCAGCTCAAGGCATGGGCGGCCGAGCGACTCGCGGCGTTCAAGGTGCCAAGGCGATTCGAGATCCGAGCCGAGCTGCCCAAGACCCCGACCGGAAAGATCAGTAAGCCCCCGCTCCGCGAGGAGTTCGGCCACTGGGCGCCTGCCGGCGAGAAGCGATGAGGAGGGCGCGAACAGGATGGTTAGACTGAACCCTTGATGTCGACGGTCCAACCGGACCTCGAGGCGGTGGTTAGGCAGCAGCTTGAAGCTCTGCTGGACAGGCTACGGCCGGGTCCGCTCGCGGAGGAGATGGCCGACCTGCTGATGGCGTCGATTCCTGAGCTTGTGCGGGCCGGCGACGAGGACTTCCGGGCTGGATTGCTGCTCAGCTGTGAGAGCAACGTGAGCGCGATCTGGGGCGGGGTGCTCGCCGGCGCGTCGCTCGAATCGATTGCCCCGCCGGCGGAGGCGATCGCCTGGTCGCACGAGCTCGTGCATCGCGGCGTTGAGCTCCCAGCCCTGCTCCGGGCCTACCGACTAGGTCATGGGCTTGCCGAGCGCCGACTCGCGGAGGCTGCCACCGAGCTCGAGATCGAGCCGGAGATCCGGTGGCGGGTGCTCGCACATATCTCGCATCACCTGTTCGCATACGTGGACGCGGTCTGCACCGACCTGGTCGACGATTACGAGCACGAGCGGGCGCAGTGGATTCGGGGCGCCGCCGCGGCTCGCGCCGAGCTCGTAAGCGCGATCGTCGAGCGGCACCCGGTCGACGCCCGTGCCGCGGTCGAGAAGCTGCGCTACGACGTTACCCGAGGCCACGTGGCCCTGATCTTGTGGGGCGATCCGGCTCGCGATGCACAGCAGGCCGGTTCGCTGGAGCGCGAGGCGGCGGCGTTGGCGGCGGCGCTCGGTGGCGGACCGGTGCTGACCGTGCCGATCGGTGAGCATGCCGTTTGGGCATGGACCTCGGGAGACCATCTCAACGACGATCCGGCGGACATCGATCACAGGATGGGTGACGGTGTGCGGGCCGCGATCGGAACCTGCCGCGAGGGTCTCCCGGGCATGGCCGACTCGCACGATGAGGCACGCGTTGCTCGTCGGGTCGCCGAGCTGCGAGCTATCCGGCCTGGCACGGTCGTCGGTTACCGCACCGCGGACCTGACGGCGCTACTGACCGCCGATCCGGTCGAAGCCGTGAGGTTCGCCGAGAGCGAGCTCGGGGAGCTGTTGGTGGACAACGACACGACCGGCAGGCTCAGGGCGACGGTCCGCGTTTATTTGGAGGAGAACCTCAGCCCGGCGCGAGCGGCTCGCCGCCTCGGGATCCATCAGAACACGGTCGTGTACCGGGTCAAGCAAACCGAGGAGCTGCTCGGACACGCGATCGAGCAGCGGCGCCTGCAGCTCGAGGTCGCGCTGCGGCTTTCGGACATGATCGACGGCCTGCGCAGCGCCGCCGAGCGCGGGCGCCAGACGCGCGGCTAGCGACGCCTCCCGGCGCCGCACAGGCGCTGAAGCAAGCGTTTGTTCTCAGACACTAAGAAGTTGGGCCCCAGGCTGGTGTGTCGCGCCATGGAGGCGCCGCCCGCCCACTGGGATAACCGTCCGGACAAGTTCAACTCTTTCCGGAGGAGATTTCCGCGATGGGATTCATGACAGGGAACTTCCCGCCGGTCGACCCGGCGACGTTCATGGACAAGCCGTACCAGGAGCGTCTCAAGACGCTCACCAGACATTGGGTCGAGTACGGCTTCGGTTCGCCAAAGGTCATCATGGTGATGTACCTGCTCAAGCTGGTGTTCTTCTACGTCGTCTGTGGCGTCCTGGTCGGCACGCTGACCTCGCACCTGAACCCGCTCGATCCCTCGGCGTGGTTCTTCCAGCCGATCTTCTACGAGAAGGCCGTGTTGTGGACGGTCCTGCTCGAGTGCCTCGGGTTTGCCGGCTCGTGGGGTCCGCTGGCCGGGCACTTCAAGCCGATGAGCGGAGGTGTTCACTACTACGCGCGTCCCGGCACGATCCGGCTGGCGCCATGGCCGAACAAGATCCCGTTCACCAAGGGCGACGAGCGCACCCCGGTCGACGTGCTGCTCTACCTCGGGTTGCTGGTCGCGCTTGCCGTCTCGCTCGCGCTACCCGGCGTTCACACGCACGGGATCGACCAGGCGCTCGCGTCGAACCACGGCCTCGTCGCACCGGCGGCGATCATCGCGGTGATGGCGCTGCTCGTGACCCTCGGGCTGCGAGACAAGGTGCTGTTCATCGCCGCGCGCTCGGAGCAGTACCTCCCGGCGCTGATCTTTATGGCGTTTTTCCCGTTCGTCGACATGATCGTGGCCGCGAAGCTGCTGATCGTCGTGGTGTGGTTCTGCGCGGGGTTCTCGAAGTGCAACCGCCACTTCCCCAACGTGCTGGGGCCGATGGTGTCCAACGTGCCATGGCTTCCCTCCAAGAAGGTCAAGCGCATGCACTACGCCAACTTCCCCGAGGATCTGCGCCCGTCGAAGCTCACCTACCGCATCGCGCACGGCCCGGGCATGTTCGGCGAGCTCGTGCCGCCGCTGGTCCTGCTGTTCTCACACAACCACTACGTGACGCTGGCGGCGGCCGTGTTCATGGTCGGCTATCACCTGTTCATCATCTCGACGTTCCCGCTCGCCGTGCCGCTCGAGTGGAACGTGCTGTTCATGTACCTCACCGCGTTCCTGTTCCTCGGCTTCCCCAACCAGCACGGGTACGGCCTCGGCGACATGAGCACACCCCTGCTGCTGGTCACGCTCGCGGGCCTGCTGTTCTTCCCCGCGCTCGGAAACCTCCGGCCAGACCTCGTGTCGTTCCTGCCCTCGATGCGCCAGTACGCCGGCAACTGGGCCTCGGCGATGTGGGCCTTCGCGCCGGGCGCGGAGCAGAAGCTCAACGAGCGCGTCGTGAAGGCGGCGCCGATGCAGAAGGATCAGCTCCAGATCAAGGCCCCGCTGCTCGGCTACGACGAGCGGGTGTCCGAGATTCTGCTGAACATGCTCCTCGCCTGGCGGTCGATGCATAGCCAGGCCCGCGGGCTCAACTCCGTCATGATCAGGCACCTGGGCGAGGACATCGACACCTACACGCTCCGCGAGGCGGAGTTCAGCACCAACGCGATCGTCGGGTTCAACTTCGGCGACGGGCACCTCCACGACCAGTCCCTGATCAACGCCATCCAGACGCGCTGCCAGTTCGCGGCGGGCGAGTTCACCGTCGTCTGGGTCGAGTCCGAGCCGGTGTGGCAGGGCCGCCAGCAGTACTGGGTCATGGACGCCGCCGTCGGCGTCGTGGAACGTGGCAGCTGGGCGGTGAAGGACGCCGTCAAGGAGATCCCGTGGCTGCCGAACGGCCCGATCGCCGTCCAGGTCGACTGGCGGCTCGAGGGATACGAGCGCGTCAGCCACGCCGCGACCGTGCCGCTCGCATCGGTGACGGTTCCCCCGGTGGCGCCGGTGCAGGGTCAGGCGGTGACGGCATGACCACCGCAATCGTCGTCGGCAGCGGGCCCAACGGGCTCGCTGCCGCCCTCACCCTCGCATCCGAAGGCGTCGACGTGACTGTGCTCGAGGCGGCCGGCACGCTCGGAGGCGGCACCCGCACCAGTGAACTGACGCTCCCCGGCCTGCTTCACGACGAGTGCTCAGCCGCTCACCCGCTGGCCGTCGACACGGCGTTCGCCCGCCGCTTCGACCTCAGCGCACAGGGATTGACCTGGCGCTGGCCGGAGGTCCAGTACGCGCACCCGCTCGACGGCGGCGCCGGCGCCGCGGCCTACCAGTCGGTCCAAGCGACTGCGGACGGGCTCGGACGTGACGGTCGGCGTTGGCAATCGGTGTTCGGACCGCTCGCCGAGCGCTTCCACGACATCACGGCCGACTTCATGCGCCCGATGCTCCGCGTGCCCGAGCACCCGGTCGAGCTGACCCGGTTCGGCTTGTACTCCGGGCTGCCGGCGGCGGTCCTCGCTCGCTGCTGGTCGAGCGAAGAGGCGCGGGCGCTGTTCGCCGGCGTCGCCGCCCACGCCTTCCGGCCGTTCGGCTCGCCGATGTCCTCGGCAATTGGCGTGACCCTCGGCACAGCCGCCCACCGCTACGGCTGGCCGGTCGCCGAAGGTGGATCGGGCTCGATCAGCGGCGCGATGATCGCGACGCTCGAGGGTTCAGGCGCTCGGTTTGAGACCGGCATACGGGTGGGCTCCCTGGACGAGCTCGGATCCGCGGACATCGTCATGCTCGACGTCGCGCCCGCCGCGGCGGCAAGGATCGCCGGCGATCGTATGCCGCGCCGGATCGCGCGGGCGCTGACGCGCTACCGCCATGGCCCAGGCACGTTCAAGGTCGACTTCGCGGTGCAGGACGGCGTTCCATGGGCCTACGAGCCCGCCCGCCGGGCCGGCACCGTGCATGTGGGCGGTGGCCTCGACGAGATCGCCGCGGGCGAGAAGCTCCTCCACGCGGGGCGGATGCCCCAAGCGCCGTACGTGCTCGTTTGCCAGCAGTACCTCGCCGATCCTTCGCGCTCGAACGGCGACGTGCACCCCCTGTACGCGTACGCCCACGTTCCCGCCGGCTACACCGGCGACGCCACCGCGCAGATCGAGACCCAGATCGAACGCTTCGCCCCCGGGTTCCGTGACCGGATCCTCGGCCGACACGTGCGATCCGTTGCGCAGATGGAGGCACACAACGCCAATTATGTCGGCGGCGACGTGGTCACCGGCAGCAACGACCCGCGGCAGATGGTGTTCCGCCCCCGGGTCGCGCTCGACCCGTACAGCACCGGCATCCCCGGCGTTTACATCTGCTCCGCGGCCACGCCACCCGGCGCGGGCGCCCACGGCATGTGCGGCTACAACGCCGCGCTCTCCGCGTTGCGTGGCATCGCCCCAGAGCGCTCGCGAACCTTCATTGGGGGCGCCGTTCCGGAGAGGCCTTCGGCCCATTCATCGCGGCCGCTGGCGGAGTGATTCGTGCCGCTGCAGGCGGGCCCTCAACCCTTCATGGCATAGCTTACGGGACCATTTGAGTAGTCGGTAGCTGCGAGCCAGGGAGCGGGGTAGCCGATCGGTGTCGCCGAAACGCGGGTTTCCGCTGGGGGGCTGATGTACCCGTCGGAGTATTTGGCCACGAGCCGGTCGGCGAGCGACCACCACGAGTCGAGCAGGCTCGTGGCGTTGGTCATGCCGAAGTCGGTGATGATCTGGAGGGCGCGCTCGGGATCATCTCGGACTTCGTCGTCGACGGCCGCGATGGCCGCGAACGCTTCGCTCTCCTTCTGGGCTTGGAGGGGAAGGATGTCGGCGCGAGTCATCCGCTGGAAATTCAGCCGCGCCCAGTTAGCCACGAAGTCGAACGCCCACCATGCGGATGTGCGATCAAGCTGTCGCGGATCGCCGCTCTGGTAGGACCAAGGGAACTCTTTGCATTTGACGTAGAAGGGCGCGAACACGCTCGTGTAGCTAATGTCTGGGGCGAACCACATCAGACAGCGCGCGGGTTCAGGGAGGTCGGGACGGGTTTGGAGTACGAAGGTGTAGCCCTGGTAGAACACCGAGATCGGGCGTTCCCAGGCGCCGTAGGTGGTCACGCCATTGGTAACGTCGTTCTGGTTTCCGTCGTAGCGCCCAGCAAAGCGGTTCGGGTCACCGTATGGCCCGGCCGCCGTTCCCGTCGTTAGGTCGAACTGGGTTCCTTCGTAATGGTCGCGGTAGAGGCTGAAGATCTCCTCTACGCCCAGTTTGTGATTGGGCGCGATCGAGAACGCATACGCCGTGGTATAGCCGTCCTCGACCCACGGACTCAACCCTAGGTCCGGGTTCATCCGATCGAATATCCGCCAGACCCGCCGGAGCGAATAGTAGGGGTGGTTGTACTCCCCCGGGCTGACCGCGCGCAGCCAGTCCAAACGGCCGTCCTTCGGAGCCCACCATCCCACCGCTTGTAAGTCCTCGAGGAGCGTCTGAGAATGGATCTGCTCATAGTCCTGGCTCGGGACGTCGCGGATCCGGAATTCGTTGGCCGCGACGAACGCTTCGCCGTCGGGAACCCGCTGGGCGATCCACGCGCTGTGGTGGCTTTCGCTCGGCAGCGCGCACATCTCGAACACCCATCCCTCGTGTTCGTCCGCGACCAGCAACGTCTCGCCAGTCGAGTAGTAACCATACTTGTCGATCAGTTCGCCCATCAGAGCAATGGCCTCGCGCGCGGTCCGACAGCGCTCAAGGGCCACTCGCGACAGCTCAGAGCTGTAGAACAAGCGCCGGTGCCGGTTCGTCTCGGCGGCTCCCTCCGCGGTCACGTAATGCGGCTCGTACTTCGCGCCGTTAGTGCACTCTCCCATCATCAGGTTGTGCTCGTTCACGATGCCGTAGTTACCATCGAAGTAGGCATATGTGTGAGCCACCTGTGGGATCTCCCCGATCGGCTCCGTGGCCGCCCAGCCGGCGGTGTCGTAACCCGGTCCCCGCCCGCTCGTCACCATCCGCGGGTATGGATAGCTCTCAGGCATGACGGGCCGCCGGCTACCCTCAGGGTGGTCCGCCGCCGGAACCCGAATCACGCGCTGATCGGCGAGCTCATCGTCGTCGGAGTGGGTCACGACCATTGAGCCGTCGGCGGTCGCGCCCTTCGTGATGATCATGGTCGTGCACATCGAGGTTGTCCTCTCGTTCTAGTTCTTGCTGACGTCACTGCCGGACCAGCTCATACATTTCTGCTTCGAGTTACTTACGCGTGACCGCGTCGTAGCGTTTCGCGTTTACGTACTTGTTGAACGCGGGGAGCTGCTTGGGGCAGTACACCTGGAGGATGATCTGCTCCCCCTCGACGACGCGGCGGCTCTCCCGGATCGGTCGTATACCGACGGTGGCGCCGCCGTTGGCAAGCGACAAGTCTTGCATCGACTTGGTCAGCGCGCTGGTGGGACTGGCGCACACGGATCCACCGTTGTCGCCCAGGATGCTGGTCAGCGTCCTATCGTCCACTGGCACCGTGAGGCCGTGGGCGGCGTAGAGCGCTTCGACACGGTGGGCCTTGGCGTGCGCGAGGCTGTTGTTGGGAGCGGGCTTGTAGACCAGTACCAGGACGACAGCCAGGACGACCAGGAGCGCCGCGATCGCCCAGAGCACAGCCCGACGGCGGCGGCGATCGGACAACCCGCCCAGGGTGGGCCGTTCGTCAGGCGTCCCGTTCTGAGCTGTCGACGAGCGGTCGGGTGTGGCCGCCGCTTCGGGCGCTGTCTCTGGGCGTCCGTTGGACGCATCGCCGGCGCCGTCGGGATGCCCGTCGGCGTGCGGCAAATCGACCAGGACCTTTGAAGCCTCATTCGGCTGGGCCCGGGCTTCGGCCAGGGCGACGGCGGGGTCGACGTCCGCGTCCGGGACAATCTTCCAGCTCGGCTTGCGGTACTTGTCGAGCAGGAAGGCGGGCAGGAGGCCAATGACCACGACGCCGATGAGGATCAGCAGCGCGTACAGGACAGGACTCGCGTGGCCGAACTGGGAGGGCGGCACGAAGCCGATCAGGATGGCCAGCACGCAGGCGATCCCGCCCACCCAGCACTGCGTCTTCAGCAGGGGCGCCTTGTATCCGCGCGGGTGGTCCGGAAATCTGCGCCGCAAGTTGACTGCGGCGATGAACATCAGGATGTACATGATCAGGTAGACCGACGTGGTCATCACCGTGAAGATCCAGTAGGCGCTCGAGACGGCCGGGACGAGCGCATAGAGCACGGCGATGATCGTGATCACGTATCCCTGCGCCACGAGGATGTTCGTCTGGATGCCTTCCGCATTGAGGTGCTGGTAGCGGCGCGGCAGATAGCCGTACTGGCGGCCGAGCATCACAAGACCCTTGGAGGGCCCCGCGAGCCAGGAGATCACGCCACTCATGTTTGCGATGATCAGCGCCAGCGCGATCAGTGGGACGGCCCAGGAGAGGCTGAAATGGGCGAAGATCGCCGTGAAGGCCTGCATGACACCCGCGGTGAGGCTGATCTGCTGGGAGGGGACGACAAACGAGATCGCGAGCGCCGGGAAGATGAAGATACACAGCACGAGGATCATCGAGAGAAAGATCGACTTCGGGTACTCGCGCTGCGGGTCACGTAGTTCGTCCACGTGGACTGCGTTCACCTCCATACCGTCATAGGAGAGGAAGTTGTTGACGATCAGGACGATGCTCCCGATCCCGGCCCAGACAGGCAGGATGTGGTGAACATTCATCGGGGCCGCGGAGGGGTTGCCCTGGAGGAGATACGCGACTGCCAGGCCGACCAGGATTAGTCCCGGGATGACGGTCCCGATGATGGTGCCTTTCGAGGCCAGCGATGAGATCGTCTTGAGGCCGCGGCCGGAGATGAACACGCTGCCCCAGTAGAGCACGACCAGCATCGCCGCGATGTAGATCCCGCTGCTGGCGAGCTTTGGGTCGATGATGTAGGCGAAGTTGGACGCGACATAGGCGAGCACCGTGGGGTAATAGAAGATGGTCTGCGCGAACTGGGCCCAGACGGCGAGCAGCCCCCACCGCGAGTTCATTCCCTGACTCACCCAGTTATAGACGCCGCCCTTCCATCCAGAAGCCAGCTCGGCAGGTATGAGCGACGTCGGGATGAAGAAGAAAATCGCGGGGACGATGTAGAGAAAGATCGAGGCCAGCCCGAAAATCGCCATCGACGGCGCAGCCCGCAGGCTCGCGACCACGCTGACCGTCATCAGCGCGAGCGCGGGCCAGGTCATGTACTTGCGCCGCGCCGTGACAGGCCTGGCCTGTGTTCTCAAGCCAGACCTGACGGCATTGGACGTTGAGGTGCCGGCTGCTCGGGGGGAGCGGCCGGCCGTGGGCTGGGAGTCGCCGGCTGCTGGAGGCGACTTGCCCGGGATTGGAGTGGGGGCGTCTTCTGATCTCATGGCCGGACAGTGTGTGTGGCGCCGTTTCCCGCACCTAGTGTTAACCGGAAGCCGATCAATCGCCGAAAGTTATGGCGTGGAAGGTCGCCGTCGCCGCGGAGATCGGGGTGGCACGCGGCGGTTGTCATCCCGGACGGTCGCCGGCGCAGGAGTGAACGTGGGAGTCACCGTCACGCAGGGCTCATTCCCGGTAAGGGTTCGAACCTCTTCAGGCACTAAGGATCGAACGCGCACGACCCCCATACACGACCTTATCGTCTGCTGACACCTCATAGCAACGCAATATGGCGTCCTGGACGCAGTCGCATGGGTTCTCTCGTCTGAAATTGCTAGATAACCCGCTTATGTCACCCCACAGGCACTCACTACCGAGCCGAGTAGGGTTCGCGGAGGACTCCCTCCGGGCTTAGCACGCATGCATGGGGCCTATCTCGCGCATCTCCGTACCGCCGTGGCGGCCGCGCGCGGTCCGGCCGGGACGCGGGGCTCGGTGATCGACGCCATCATGGTCACCCTCGCGGCCTTGCTCGTGCCGTGCGCGATCGTCCTGATCGCGGCTATCTACACGCCGGGGCCCGGGTCCGGGAGCGGCGATGACCCCGACTCTGGCTGGAGTGGCGGCGGAGGTGGCGGCCGACCCCGCCCGAGCGGCAGCCCACCGCAACCGGAGAGCAGCCCTGCCTGGTGGCCTGAATTCGAGCGACAGTTCGCCGCAGACGTCGAGCATGCTCAGTACGTCGAGCGGGTCGTCCTAACTTCTCAGGCCGACGGGGCGTAGCTCGAGCGGCCCATCAACGGGCTTGATCGATTCTCGGCCGGATGGCAACCGCGATGACCCACGCGCACGAGCCTCAACCCCGGGTAGTCGAAGGTCCGCCGGAGCGAGCGCCCGCACCGGCTGGGGAGAACCACGCTCTCGAGTTCGTGGTGGAGCTCGCCGAAGCTTTGACGCGGGCCGGTACGCCAGAAGGGTTGGTACAACCCCGCGCCGCGCGGATAGCCGAGGTGTACGGCGTTCGACGCGCGCGCGTGGTAGTGCTACCAAACTTCACGTTGGCTGCCCAGGAAAGTGGCGTCCCTGTCGCGCTCGACGCCACGGCGCCATCTGCGGCAAGTCTCCGGCTTGACCAGATGGCGGCTATCGAGCAGGTGGCGCGTCTCGCGGACCGCGGCGCGGTCCAGCCCGATGACGGCTTGCGCGAGTTGGCCGCGGCGGAGGCGCTGCCCCATCGCTTCGGGCGGGTTGGGATCGTTGGCGGTCATGTGTTGATCACGTTGGGGCTTTGCCTGATCCTGCAGCCAACCGCGATCGTTCTGATGGCTTCCGCGATCTTCGGCGCATTCGTGGGACTGATGAAGCTCCACGCGCGCAACCACTCGACGCTACGAGTGCTGCTGCCGATCACCGCCGCGACGCTTGTCAGCTTGATTGCGTTCGCCGTCGCGCCGGGCACGACTACGCAGGAATCGATGCGGGCGTTGATCCCGCCGCTCGTCACGTTCTTGCCCGGCGGGCTTCTCACGAGCGCGACGCTCGACCTGACCGCGGGTCACCTCATCAGTGGGGCGAGCAGGCTGGTCGCAGGGACGATGCAGTTCGTGCTCTTGACCTTGGGTATTGCCATTGGCGCACAGTTGGCCGGCATCGATGTACAGGGCGTCAGCACCGACACCCCGATCAACACCCTTGGAGCATGGGCGCCGTGGCTCGGCGCGGCCGTGTTCGGAGTGGGATGCTACGTGCACTACTCGGGGCCGCCGCGCAGCCTGGGATGGCTGCTGGTCGTGCTGCTCACCGCATGGATCGGCGAGCAGCTGGGAGCCAGGCTTCTGTCTGCCGAGTTGGGCGCGTTCGTAGGCGCGTTCGCGATGACACCGGTTGCGGCCTGGGTCGAGGAACGTCCCTCGGGTCCGCCTTCGCTAGCGACCCTCATGCCTGCGTTCTGGCTGCTCGTGCCGGGCTCCGTGGGCTTGATCGGCGTCGCGCAGTTCTTCGGCTCGGACGATCTAGCCGGCCTGGGCAACATCGTCGACGCTCTGGTCACCTTCATTCTGATCGGATTGGGCATATTCGTCGGCAATGCTCTGGTGCTGCACGTCCGTTCTCGCCGAGCAGCGGCCTCGCCGTCGCCGGCATGACGATGACATGGCACGCTCTTTCCAAGCCGCGTCTCTATAAGCGCCGGCTGTGGGGCGCGGGCCGGCTCGATATTGGCCTTGGGCGCCGGTCGACCCAGCCTTGCACGACCACACGCTTTCCACACCCCAGAAGAGAGGTCTCCATGTGTGCCAACTGCAGGACTACCGAAGACTGCCACTGCACTGGCGGCTCCGCTCTCGCTATGTGTTCATGTGAGAGCGGCTATCCCTGTTCAGTTTGCAGCCACGAGCCAGCGATCGACGTGGCCGCTGACCCCGATCTCGTGGTCGAGATGCTCAGCCCCGACCTGCAAGTCGGACTCGAGTAGAACGACCCCTTCTCACCGGGTGAACCGCACATGCCCTGGAGCGCAGAAGAGGTGGACCGACATCACAAGGGCCTGAGCGATGCCGAAAAGCGCTTGTGGATCGCCGTAGCTAACCAGCAGCTAGCTGAGCATGGCGATGAAGGCAGAGCCATCAGAGAAGCCAACGCAGTCGTGAACGGATACCGCGAGGCACACGCCGCGGACCATCTGACCGAGTAACGGGATGCCGACCCCTCGACCAGATCGGCGCATCGGACGGCTAGGGGAAGCTGAGAGGCGGCTGTCATCCACGCGGAGGTTGTCGCGGGTCGTTGACCCGCTCGCCGTCACCGTGAGGCCGGTGTGTTGGCCCGTCAAGCATCAATCGGACGAGTTGCGCGCGGTTGCGGATATTCAGCTTGAGGAACACCTTGCGGAGGTGGTGGGCGACTGTGCTCGGGCTGATGAACAACTTCGCGGCGATCTCCTGGTTTGAGGCGCCCTCGCTGGCGAGTAGCGCGATCCGTTCCTCGCGCGGGGTGAGCTCGTCGCGCGTCTCTGCGGTTGTCTGACGGGGGTGCTCTCCGGTGGCGAGCAGTTCGATCCGCGCACGGCCGGCGAACGCTTCCGCACCCATCGAATCGAACATCTCGTGGGCCGTCCGTAGCTGGTCGCGGGCGTCGCTTCGGCGTCTCCGGCGGCGCAGCCACTCGCCGTACAGGAGGTGCGCGCGGGCGAGATCGGGTGCGGTGTCACATCGCCCCAGGTGCTCGATCGCCTCAATGTAGAAACCCTCCGCGAGACCGTTATCGGCGAGCAGCGCGCGCGAGCGCGCCAGCAGCCCGAGTCCCCATGCTGCGCCTCCCGCCAACGCCCGATCCGACAGCCGCTCGAGAGCCTCGGCGGCTGCCTGGTGGTTCCCACAGCGGGCTCCCGCCTCGACGATCTCAGGCAGGATCAACGTGCCCACAGCAAGCAGATCGTCCTCGTAGATGCCAAGCGCCGAGCTCAGCGCCGCCTCATAACTGCCGAGCCCCATGTCGAGCGTGGCTACTGCCAGGTTGACAGAGCTGAGCCCCAACCCCGATCGGCGTTCGGTGTAGTCGCGTGTGGCCGCCGCGGCCGCTGCCCGGGTGTCCGCCGCGCGGCCGCGCCAGGCGAGCGTGTGTAGGTTGGCCGACCTCGCTCTGCGGGCCATTCGCTCATCGCCCGTGGCGGCGGAGATCTCTTGACATTCTGCGTGACGCGCGTCGGCCGAGCGGAAGCGACCGCCCCGGACATCATCAGCTCCCAGGAACGTCAGCGCCAGCGCCAGGGAGGTGAGCGCGCCCTGATCGCGCGTCAGCTTTACCCACCCGTTCGTCAGTGCGCGGTCCGCCTTGTCATCAAGCAGCTCGGCCGCTGCGAATCCTGCAAGCGCGAACCAACGCAGATCATCGACACCGCCGAGCGCTTCGATCGCACGGTGAAAAACCAGAGCAGCTTCGTGCGAGCGCCCTTCAGCGCGGTGGGCGCATCCGTCGAGGAGGAGGTCGGCGATCGTCGCCCGAGACTCGGCCGGGAGCGGCGCGTCTCGAGCGGCGCGGAGAACGTCGACAACGCCCGCTCCGCGGGCGAAGCGACCCGCGAAGGTGGCCGCCTGGAGCGCCTCCAGGAGCGTGTCGCGGGCGAGGCGGTTGTCGAGCGGCTCGAACGCGCGCGCCGCCTCGAGCAGAATTGCTGCGCTTTCACCAAGGTGGCCAGTTCCGAGGCGGATCGCCCCGTCCAGTCGCCGGGCCTGCGCGCGGGCGAGCGGGTCGGCGAGCTCAGGGTTGGCGACTTCCAGCAGCGCCCGGGCGCCTGTTGGATCGCCGGCCGTCAGCTTCGCCGTCGCCGCCGCGAGCTCTCGCTCCGCGCGGCACCGCGGGTCGGGTGTGAGCTCCGCCGCCCGACGGAGGAACGCCGCGTTGCTGGCCCACCCACCGCGGCCACGCGCACGTTCGGCCGACCGTTCGAGCTCGGCCGCGACCTCCTCGTCTGGGCCGGCCGCAGCCAAACCGAGGTGCCAGGCGCGGCGATCGGGATCGCGCTCGGGGTCGCAGGCTGTCGCGAGTGCCTGGTGCGCGCGGCGTCGCGCTCGCGCCGTGGCGCCCTGGTAAACGGCTGAACGCACCAACGGATGGCCGAAAGCCACCCGCGGCGCGAACGTGATCAAGCGATCCAGCTCGGGGAGGTCCGCCGCCCCCGGACCGACCCCGAGGCTCGCAGCGGCACGCCACAGCTGTTCGGGGTCTCCGTGCTGCTGGAGGGAGGCCAACAGCAACAGCGTCTGAGTCTCCTGTGGGAGCGTTCTCACCCTGGCCAGGAAGCGCCCTTCCAGCCTGCGGCCGAGCGGGAGCGGCTCGGGCAACGGCGAGCGACCCCCGAGCTGGCCCGCCGACAGCTCACCCCCCAGTTCCACCAACGCGAGTGGGTTACCACCGGTCTCCAAGACGATGCGTTCGGCGGTCCTCTGATCCACGCCGCCGGCCGCGACCGAGTTCAACAGCGCTCGCGCGTCATCCTCGGGCAGCCCGCCAACTGGCAACTCGGTCAGGCCCTCCAGAGCGGCCACCCGCTCGTCCGTCTCTCGCACCGCGAACAGCATCCCGATCCGATCGGCGAACAAGCGCCGCGCCACGAACCCCAGCGCCCGAGCCGACGCCTGGTCGATCCATTGAGCATCGTCGAACACGCAAAGTACCGGCCGCTTAGCGGCCGCATCGGCCAGCAGCGTCAACGTCGCCAGGCCAACCAAGAACAGGTTGGGCGCCGGTCCGTCGATCAGCGCAAACGCCGACCCCAGCGCCTCGCGCTGCGGACCCGGCAGCCGCTCCAACCGCCCGACGAACGGCACAAGCAGCTGATGTAAGCCCGCGAACCCCAGCTCCATCTCAGACTCGATCCCGACGGCGCGGGCGATCCGCATATCCGAGGCCGACCCAAGCGCGTACTCGAGCAAGGCGGTCTTCCCGATCCCGGCTTCACCCCGCAGCACAACCGCCGCGCTGAACCCCTCTCGGACCGCGGCCAGCAAATTATCGAGCTCTTGCTTCTCCGCCTCGCGGTCGACGAGCATCGCGATCGATCCTCTCACCCGCGGTTGCTGCCAGGCAAGCTCCGAGCCTCCAGCTGTTTGCCCAAGCCGCGGTCCAGATCGAACCCGAGGTCAGGGACTCGTCCTCGACCCACGCCGACATTCGTGGTGCTCTAGCTCGTGGGATGATCGGGGCCGACGCGGTAGGCTGGCGCCGAGGAGAAACCGAGCGCGGTGGTTGCGTCTCGCTACCGCACGCGGCGAACGGGTCCGCCTGCGAGCACCCGCGCGGGCGGTGACCGGCCGGCGAACTCTTGAAAGGCCCGACCCGCAGGTTCCTCGAGCGCCAGATCTCGGATCGGAGAAACGACAATGAGCCTAACCGGCAAGACCCTCTTCATTTCCGGTGGCAGCCGGGGGATCGGCCTGGAAATCGCCATTCGCGCCGCCCGCGACGGCGCGAACGTGGCGCTGATCGCGAAGACGGCCGAGCCAAACCCTCGGCTCCCCGGCACGGTCTTCACGGCGGCTGAGCAGATCGAGTCCGCCGGCGGGAGCGCGCTGCCGATCGTCGGCGACATCCGCGACGAGGCTCAGGTCGATGGCGCCGTCGCACAGACCGTGGAGCGGTTCGGCGGCATCGACGTGTGCATCAACAACGCCTCCGCGATCAACCTGTCGGGCACCGAAGCGCTCGAGATGAAGCGCTACGACCTCATGCAGGACATCAACACGCGCGGCACCTTCGTTGTCACTCGCGCGTGCATCCCGCACCTTAAGCGCGCGACAAACCCCCATATCCTCACGCTGTCGCCGCCGATCAGCCTCGAGCCGCGGTGGCTGGGCCCGCACGTCGCCTACACGATTGCCAAGTACGGCATGAGCCTGTGCGCGCTCGGCTTCGCCGAGGAGTTCCGCGACGCCGGGATCGCCTCCAACGCTCTTTGGCCGCGCACGCTGATCGCGACTGCCGCGGTACAGAACCTCCTCGGCGGCGAGGAAGCGATGGCCGCCTCGCGCAAACCGGCGCTCTACGCCGACGCCGCGTACGCGGTCATCACCCGGCCCAGCCGCGACTGCACCGGGAACACGCTCCTGTGCGAGGACGTGCTCGCCGAGGAGGGCGTCACCGACTTCGACGCCTACGCGTACGTACCGGGGGTGACGCCGCAGGTGGATATGTTCGTCGACCGCGTCTGACCGAGCGGACGCATCGTTCCAGAGGCGCGAGATCAGGGGTTAGTCAAGGCTCGCGGTCGACGCGGGGAGCGTCGCGCGGCGCCTTTGCGTGTGGCCTCAAGTTCGGCGGCGCGCTCGCGGATGCGGTCCTCGTCCGTGATCGCGTGCCAGCGCGTCCCCCGGCGTTGGCCGGTCCGGCGGATCCGGCCGGCGGTCTCCAGGTCCCGGAGCAGCCTTAGGACTTGATCGCGGTTCGCGCCTGCTTGCGCGGCAAGCGCGGACGTGGTCAATCCGCCGTCGCCTGACAGCAGCGACTCGAGGCGGTCGGCGGGTATGCCCCCCAATGTCCGACGGGTGCCGGGGCCAGATGTTGTGGGAGCGCGCTTGCGCGGTCGAGACACTGGTTCGGCAACGGCGTGTGCCGGTGCCTGACGTTTTGACGGCACGGACGCCTTGGTCCGCGGTTTTGCCCGAGAGGGGGGGCGGTTCCGGCCTGTCGCTGTGGGCGGTGGCGGTCGGGATGGCCGGTTCTCGCGGCCATCGAGCGCGGCTCGGGCAGCGTCCAACGTTTTGATCTCGTTGTTAAGTTCGCGGAGACGACTGTCTATCGATTCCACGATCTCTTGGGTTGTTCGCATGCTGATGATGCTACGCGCGTGAGCGGCGCCAGCCGGAGCGATGGCCCGGCCGGCTTCGGGTGGAGCCGCTTAGCGTTCGCGGCCGCGATCTCGATCGCGGCCGCGAGGGCGCCAGCGCGGTGTGTGCTGATCGGAGGGTCGCGCGAGAGCCCTCCGCCTCCTGGCGCGTCATCGCGCGTGTCAGGACGTCGAGCGTCTCTGTCGGTGTGCGCTCGGGCTCAGGCGGCGCGTACTGCTCACGCTCACGCTGAACCCTGGTCGGCTCCGTAATCACATACACGCGTTATGCCAGCTTATGACGAGTCCTGTCATAAGTCCTCATAACTCGATATCGAGTGCTCAGGGCATTCCGAGCCGAGTCTGGAAGACGCGGCGATCGACGTGGTGTGTCCAGAGGACCTCGGCTACGTCGTCGGGATCGTTGTCTGCTCCGGGGGCGATCCGGCCGGCTATGGCGGTCGTCTCGAGCACGGGCTTCATGAACTCGGGGGCCGGTAGCGGCGAATACTCCAGAACCTCAGCCGGGCCAAGCTCGGCGGCAAGCTTATGGATGGCGTTCGCCAGCGCCTCGCTGTCGCGGATGTCTGCGGCCGCGCCGGCCGTGGTGATTCCGTCGAGCTGGAGCTGGGCGGTCAGTTCGACCAACCGGGCCTCGGTGCGGGAGACCAGACCTACGGCGAAGCCCTAGCGCCCGAACCGCCTGGCCACGGCTAGGCCAAGATTAGGCCCCGCACCGACGATCACAAGGGACATGACCCACAGCCTAGTGGGCGGTCGTCAGCCGCCACGCGCGAGTTCGGAAGCTAGCGGGCTCTGGAGCCCGCGGGTTGCGGATCCAGGTAGCGAGCGGCGGCTTCGGGGCTCGGGTTTCCAAGCGTCTTCGCGGCCTGGACCAGCGTGAGGTGCGTAAACGCCTGCGGGAAGTTTCCGACCAGCCGTTGATGGCCGACGTCGTACTCCTCCGAGAACAGTCCGACGTCGTTGCCGAGCGCCCGCAGACGCTCGAAAAGCTGGCGTCCCTCGTCGGCGCGCCCGTTCATCGCGAGTGCCGTGACGAGCCAGAACGAGCAGGCCAGGAACTGAGCCTCGGTTCCGGGTAGTCCGTCGTCCGTCGCGGTGGTCGAGTAGCGCGAGATGAACCCGTCGTGGCCGAGCTCACGTTGAAGCGCATCGATCGTCCCTGTGACCCGCTCGTCGGTGCCAGGCAGGAAACCCACGATCGGGATCATCAAGACGGCGGCGTCGAGCTCCTGGGATCCGTAGTACTGGGTGAACGTCTTTCATTTCGGGTCGTACCCCTTCTCGGTCACCTGTCTGTGAATTCGCGTGCGGATTTGCTTCCAGCGTGCTAAGGGTGCGTCGAGCTCGAACCGCTCCACCAGACGCAAGCTGTTTCGAGGTACTCGACGAGCGCCCGCACCCGGGGCCAGTTGTGAGCGTCGATGCTGCCGGTAACCATGCTGGTGGCGTAGGCGACGCCGGCAACCTCCCCGTAGACATCGAGCTGGAACTGCTTGGCAGCCGCGTTGCCGACCCTCACCGGTCGTGAGCCTTCGTATCCGGGGAGCCAGTCGAGCTCAATCTCCTCGAGCTGGCGTTGGCCCTCGGTGCCGTACATGATCTGTAGCTTGGAAACGTCTCCTGCGGCCGCGCGAAGCGACCAGCGCCCGAACGCGAGCGCCTCATCGACATAACCACCCTCGAGCAGCGCGTCGAGCGTCAGGACCGAGTCGCGCAGCCAGCAGTAGCGGTAGTCCCAGTTACGGACGCCGCCCAGGTCTTCCGGCAGCGACGTCGTCGGAGCGGCGACGACCGCGCCCGTCTCCTGGTCAGTCAGCGCCTTCAAGGTGATGAGCGAGCGCAGCACGGCGTCGCGCCACTCGCCGTTGTAAGTGCATCGCAACGACCAATCCCGCCAGTATGCGTCTGTTCTGGCGAGAGCAGAATCGGGGTCCTCGACTGCCGGTGATTCTCCATACGACGGGTACCACATGAGCGAGAAGCGCTCGCGCACCCCTGGGCGGACAGTGAAATCGGCCACGGTCGTCAGGCCCTCCCCGTGTATCTCCGTGGTCGTCGAGAGGTGCAGCGCGTTCGGACCTCCCAGCGCCAGGAGCCCGTCGGCGGTCCGCTCCACCCACGGAACCAACGAGCCGTAGTCAAGTCGCACGATGAACTGCATGTGCATCTCCACCTCTCCTTGCAGACCTTCGACGATCCGCACGAGCTGTGGTTCGCCACCATCGCGCAGCGGCATGAAGTCGGTGACTCTGGCCGTACCGGTGTCGGTCTCGAAGTCGGTCTCCAGGATCAGGGTGCCTTCGCGGTAGCGCCGGGCCACGCGGCGCACCGGCGCTGACGGGCACAGCAGCCAGCGGCCGTTCTGCTCATCGCCAAGGAGCGCGGCGAAGCACGCCGGCGAGTCGGTGCGGGGAAGGCACAGCCAGTCGATCGATCCGTTCCGTCCCACGAGGGCGCTCGTGCGGAGGTCACCGATCAATGCGTAGTCTTCAATCTTCACTGGCTGCTCCTTCTGTAGGCCAACGGGCGTCGTGGTCGGTCGGTGCACGGCCGGCCAACTTGACGCTGGGGCCGCGGACTCGCGAGCTCAAGCGCTTCGATGCGAGGCCGCTAGAACTCCGGGATATAGCGACCAGGGCTCGGCTTTACTGGTTCGAGAGGTCGCCCGCCACGGCGACCTTCCCTCTTGGCCGCGATAGTTCTTCGGTATGGCGAGGACGTGCCTGCCGGATTGGCTAAGCGGAGATGCGAGGGCCATTCAGGAGTCCTATGACCCTTGGACTCAGCCTATTCGCGATCGCCCTCGGGGCGGTCCTCAAATTCGCCGTCACGGCAACGGTCGGCGGGATCAACATCGGCACCGTCGGAGTGATCCTGATCGTCATCGGGGCGGTCGGTCTGGCCATCGGCCTTTGGCAGACCGCGACCGGGCGAAGCTCCGCTGACCAATCGATGTGATCGACCGCATCAGCCTGAATGTGTCATGGCGCCCTGCGCTTGGCGGAAGGGCCTACCTCCAGCGGTGCTTCGAGGACCTCAGCTACGCGGACTTGGTCGCCAGCAGGCCATCGCGCAATGCCGTGAGATCCACGTCGTCGAGGCTCGTGACCACGATGTCGGCATGCGCCGCGGCCAGGAACTCGGCGTCGTCTACGCGCGCGACGCCGATCGCGGCCATGTGCCCGGCCTTGGCGGCCTGCACCCCCGACACGGCGTCCTCCATCACCATCGAGTCCTCGGGCGCGGTTCCCAATTCCTGCGCCGCAGCCAGGAACAGGTCGGGAGCGGGCTTTCCGTGGGCGAAGTCCCTTCCTGAGACGTCGGCGTCGAAGTAGTCGAGCAGCGTCAGACCCGGTCGCACCGACGGCGACGTGATCCCGTTCTCCTCGGCGAACGTGTCGAGTCTGATCTTGCTCAGGAACAGCTTGGCGTTCTTGGAGGAGGAGGCGGCGGCGGTGCGGATCCCCGCGTCCGTGACGTGGATGATGAAGCGCAGGGCGTCCGGGTAGGCGGTGAAGTCCCCGGCCTCGATCAGGCGGACAACCATCGCTTGCTTGCGATCGGCGTATTCCGCGAGCCGGTGATCGTCGTCATCGGGCACGTGGAAGTACTCGAGTGCCGCTCGGGCACCGTCCATTCGCGGCTTGCCGGACATCTGCTGCTCGTAGACCCGGGACGTGAACGCCTCCGGCGACCAGGTCGTGTGATCGCGAATATCGCTCCAGTCGTTCTCCATCAGCTCACGCAGCGACTCGCGCCAGGCCTTCTCGTGGGGCGAGTCGACAAGCACTCCGTCGACATCAAAGATCGCTCCCTGGAATTGTTTTGGCACGCGTGCTCCCCTCTAGCTGTGAACTTGCTGCTCGACGCTTCGCTTCGGTTGCAACCCGAAGGTGTGAACGTCCCCGGGGCCGAAGTCGCGGACTTCATCTCCGACCCCGACCTTGATCGGGCGGCTGACGCCCTCGGGGTGCGCGGCGATCGTCAGCTGGCCGTCGGCCAGCGTTACCCGGAGCGGGGTCCGCCGGAACTGCATCGAGAACGACAACCCGTCGATCGGCGCCGGCAGTCTTGGGTCGAATCGGAGGATCCCGTCGCGGACTTGAGTACCCATGTAGCTGCGCTGGACGAGGTCGAGCGTGCCGGCCATCACGCCCATGTGGATCCCCTCTTTGGTCGTACCGCCCTGGACGTCGCCGACGTCGCTCCCGAGAGCGACGAGGAAACGCTCCCAGGAGCTCTCGGAATCCAGCGCCGCGAGAACCCCGGCGTAGGCGACGTAGCTGAGCGTTGAGCCATGCGACGTGCGATGGTCGTAGTAGGCGACGTTGTCGCGTATGGTGTCGGGCCCGGAGGCGTAGCCGAGGCGATCGAACAGCCGCTGTAGCTCCTCGGGGGAGAACAGGTAGAACAGCATCACGGTGTCCGCCTGCTTGGCGATCTTGTAGCGATCAGGGTCATCGCCCTCGGCGCGCAGGATCCGGTCCAGCCGCTGGATGTTTCCGTACTTGGCGCGATACGCATCCCAGTCGAGCTCCTGCAGCTGGTCCCATCCTTCGAACTGGCTGATGATGCCCTGGTCCTGAAAGGGCACGAACATCCGCTGGCTCATGTCCTCCCACGTGCGCAGCTCTTCGTCGCCGAGCCCGAGCCTGTCCCTCAGCGCCTCGGCGCGGCTTTCGGGTAGCAGTGAGAGGACCTCCTGCGCGAGTTCGCACACCCAGGCCACCATGACGTTGGTGTACGCGTTGTTTCGAAGGCCACCTTCGGCCGCGCCGGGGTACTTCTCGTGGAACTCGTCCGGGCCCATCACCCCGTGGATCTCGTAGCGACCGCGATCCGGGTTGAGGTGAGCGATCGACGCCCAGAAGCGGGCGATCTCGAGCATCATCTCCGCGCCATAGTCGCGCAGGAACGCCAGGTCCTGAGTGGCCTGGAAGTAATGCCAGATGTTGTAGAAGATCGCGGCGTTGACATGGCGCTGGTTGCGGCTGAGATCCGGCTCCCAGCGGCCCGTGAGCGGGTTGACGTGGACTCGTTGCGTCTCCTCCTTACCCTCACTGCCGCTCTGCCAGGGGAACATGGCGCCGCCGAAGCCCGCCTCGTGGGCGGCCGCGCGCGCCTCGCCGAGACGGCGGTACCGGTACATCAAGAGACCGCGGGTGACCTCGGGCATCCGATAGTTGAGAAACGGATACACGTACAGCTCGTCCCAGAAGACATGTCCGCGGTAGGCCTCTCCGTTGAGCCCGCGGGCCGGGACCCCGGCATCGATGTCGGCTGTGTGCCGGGAGCACACCTGCAACAGATGGCAAGTGTGCAGGTGCAGCAGACGCTGCACCTCCTGGTCCGTTTGCACCTGCAGGTCAGACACCCGCCAGAGCTCGTCCCACGCCGACCGATGCCGCGCGAGCTCGGCCTCGAAGCCCCTGGAGCGGCCCGCCGATGTGCCGGCCTTAGTAAGCGAGTCGCTCGTCGCCGGATCCCGAGAGGTGGAGAACACGACCATCTTCTCCACGCGGACCGCCACACCCTCGTGGACCTCGAACGCCAAAACCTGCTGGATGTAATCCTCCGTCTGGTAGAGGCTGCGCTGAACCGTCACCGGGTTGGTGCCTTGGAAGACGCGGCTGCGCGACGACTGGCTGATGTACAGGTTTGACTGACGGGTCTGGACCTTCAGCGCGATCACCTCAGGCCCGAACGTCCGAGGAGAGACCGGATCGAGGTGCCGGCCCTCGAGCTCCTGGTAGCGGGCGACGCCGCTGTTGGTTACGCGCCCGTCGAGCGCGCACACGACCTCGACTCGACCCGACCAGTTCTCCGCGGTCAGCGTCCACTCGATCCCCGCGTGGTGTACATCCGCCATGCTGACGAATCGGCGGCTGCGCAGCCTCGTCACGCGTGAGCTGCGATCGCGGAAGCGGAGCTCGCGCACGACGATGTCGTTGCGGATGCCGAGCCCGTGGCGGTAGTCGAGCAGCTCGACGTCGGCCAGCCGGATCGCGTCTTCGCCCTCGATCCGCAGCTTGAGCACCAGCCAGTTGGGGAGATTGACGAGATCCTCGTTGAGCACGGGCAAGCCGCCCAGGATCGTCGTCTCCCGGTTATAGACCCCGTGCGCGTAGGTGCCGGGGTAATGCACCCCATCGGCGTCCTCCCACTCGGCGGTGCCACGAGCACAGAGATATCCGTTGCCGGTGGAGGTCAACGCTTCGCGAAGGCCCTCCTGATCCGGCTCGAACCCTTCGTAGGTCAGCGCGAACGCGTCCATCGCATCTCTCCCCGCTCTCTCTCGAGTCGCGGCCCGACGATCGCTCGCAAGCGTCGCAGCGGGCCGTGGCGATGTCAACCGACTTGTGGCGGGGGCGTTGGAAGGGATCAGAGGCCCAGGATGAGCGCCGGTGCTTCGTCCACCCCAAGCAGCTCGGTGGCGCCGAGTCGCCCCGCTGATCGCCCGAGGCGGCCCGGATCGACCACGGTCGCCTGCTCCACTAACACGCGGGTGTCCTCGCACCGCGCCTCGGCAATGTAGGACGAATCGTTCTACGTCCACGGACGCCGATTGACGGGGTCACCTTCAGGGCCGCGAGTCTGATCCACAGGCGCCGGGCACCGCGGTGCCCGCCAGCTCGGAGGCGGCTCGCGCTGCCGCTCCGACGCCCAGCAGCCGGCGGAAGCCGTTAGCGCCATCGGTGATCTCTTGGTACGCCCAGACAAGCTGTGCCAGGGCGGAGATGGCCGACGCGGCGCAGGCCGTCCGTCCGTGGGTCGTTCGTGCCACCGCACGGGACAGCATCGCCGTGATCAGCGGCGCGTTCGGGAACTGGAAGATGGGATAGCGCCGGGGCATCGTTCAGCTCAGCCTGCGCGTCAGCTCGTCGTGGGCCTGATCCGATCGTCGAGATCGGTGCGCGGTCAGCTCAACGGCGGCCGAGCGCAGCTGCCCTGACCGAGCCGGGTCGTTCAAGGCCAGTTCGGTGAACGCTCGCATCCTCCGCTTGGTGCTCTGGAGAAAGGCGTCGCGTTCGCGCTCACGCACGAGGCGAAAGCCGAGCCGCACGATCGGGTTGCGGATGGGGGCGGGCCGGGAGACCGCGTGGACGCGAAATTCCACGTCGCCGGTGCTGGGCCACTTCCACACCTCCCAGTCCATCTGGCCCATCTCGACATGTCCCTCGAGCGTCCGGTAGTTCCATCCCCAGACTCGGATGTCTCCGCGCGGCGTCGATCGGGTCTGGTCGTAGACCTCGCCGACCCTGACCCCGACGAACAGCCAGAACAGCCCGAGCGTCTGGAGCTTGAGCAGCATATTGCGGCCCTCCAACGGTGCCGCGGGATCGTAGAAGGCGCGGACGATCGACGGGTCGGCGAACTCGTAGCCCCGCATGAGCGCCCGCGCTGCATTCCAACTGCCACCCTCGACGGGCATTCCGGGCGGCTCGGATGGCAGTGACTGGCACACGTCGGTGATCGTCCACCCGTCCCCGGGGCCGGCGCGCGCCAGCTCCGCGGGATCGAAGTTCAGGTTCCGCATAGCGAGACCGGCCAGCCGCCGGCGGATGGCCGGCGAGCCACCCACCGAGTCATCGCGCATCGGGAAGGTCCTCGATCCGCCGGGTTTCGATCTGGATCCCGCCGGTCATCCGCCCCCCGGATAGCGACACCACCCCCTCCAGAAACGAGATCCACATGTGGGCCTGAACCTCCTTGGCGAAGCGCAGTCTTTGGTAGAGCAGGTTTGACACGCGTCCGCTGCTCCTGGCCCATGACTCGATCTCGAATGCCGTGTCGCCGGGCTCCGCGCGCCCGACTCGAAACTCGATCTGCCCGGCTTCGAGATGACCGTTGAGGGTGGCGAGGCGAAACGAGCACTCCGCGGCGTCAATGACGCGAACGGGGCCATCCCAGGGGCCTGGCATACGCACCACGTATTCATCTCCGACGCGCATCGTCCGCCGATCGCCGTGAACCTTCTGAAACCGGGCGAACGAGGTCGGCGCGGCGCGGTTCAGATTGTTCTTGAGCGCGCCCATGACGGCCTCCGGAGGCACCGCCGCCTCTCGGATCCAGGTTCGGTAGCGGCGGTGAAACAGCGGGCCGTGACCGTCCTCCGCGCCCTGGATCTCCTCGCTGAGTGAGCCGGCATCGACCGCCGGCCAACCTCGCCACACGTCCGACCCTTCCAGGCGCTCGCTCCGGTGCATCGGCGTCGAGCGCCACATGTAGTCCCACGCGGTGAGGGCAATCCCGGCGGGCCACGTTACGGCGGTCAGCCACCGGCGGGTCGGGGACGGTCGCCTCGGCATTTCTCTAACATACCATCTCGATAAATCTAGACATGCTGTTTAAGTTATTCGTTCCCGGGAGGACTGAATTACATGTTGACCAGCCACCTTCACCGCACCGGACTCCGGGCCTGGCATCTGCAGCTCGCCTCGTTCGCCTCGATTGGGCTTTGCATCGGGCTGTGGATCCGCGCCAAGACCGTCGATCAAGACGAGCGCGGCAATGCCGAGCGTCGTGCGCTGTTCGTGGGACTGTGGCCCCCGATGATCTGGCTCATCGGCGATACGCTTGAGCGACCACGAACAACGTCATTGCGAGCCTGGCCACTCGTGGGCCGCTCGCACAGGCACTGCGGACGCTAACCGAGGCGCTACATCGGTCTCGAGAAGCCGACGCGGACTGGCCCCGTTCGAAACCTCGACGACGACCTCCAACCGTTCTGGGACGTCGGTCCCCAGGCGCGGTCCGAAAGCAACCGGGTCGCGCGGGCTACTCACCGTCGGAGTGTCGATGGTGTCGTGCTACGCGTTTGAGTGCTGGTCGGTATCGCCGAGCGGGGAGTCGTCGTCGGACGCCACCTCGCCGATGCCGCCGCCAAACTTCTCGAGTACTTCGCCGGCAACAGCGACCGGGTCCAGTGGGCCATCGACTGGGCGTTTCTCGAGTCGTCCGGCGCGCCCGCGCTGAGATCCACCGAATCAATCCCCTACGCCGGCCACCGCTCCTACATCGACCTCCCCAATGCCGGCTCGGCTCGAGACCTCGGCTGGATCATGGGCGCCAACCCCATACCGATCGTTGCTCCCTGCCATCGCGTCCGCGGCGTGGATATCCCCACGACGTTCGTCGGCGGTACCGAACGCCGCCGATGGCTCCAAAGCCACGAGAGCGCCACCACCGAGGCATCGCCACATCAGTGAGGCCAGGCTCAGAGTCGGCGCGGGCCCGCGGGACGATCTCCATGGGGGCGGTCCTGCAGAAGAAGAGATTTGACAACCAGCGACTTAGATTTATTATTGGCGTCAACAGCAACTATTCGCGTCTCCGAAGGGAGGTTCGCATGGCACTGATTCGCTGGGAGCCGGTCGCCGAGCTCGACTCGATCCAGAACGAGATGAACCGGCTCTTCAACACCTTCTTCGACCAGCCCGGCAAGTCGCGCGAAGCCGACGTGCGCCGGCGGTGGATTCCCCCGATGGACCTCGTCGAGGCCGGCGATAGCTACGTGCTTCGCGCCGACCTGCCCGGCTTGTCGGAGGACGACGTGAGCATCCAACTCGAGGACTCCGTGCTCACGATCTCTGGCGAGCGCAAGGCCAAACACGAGCACCAGGAGGAGGGGTACTACCGGCTCGAGCGGGCGTTCGGCGCGTTCTCACGCTCACTGACGCTGCCCGACGGGATCGACCCCGAGAGGGTGCAGGCGCAGTTCGACCGCGGCGTGCTCGAGGTCACGATCCCCAAGCCCGAGCAGAAGAAGCCGCGGACGGTCACAATCACGCCCGGCGCACGCTCTGACACGAACACGATCGAGGGCACCGAAAGCGTCGACGCGGCCACAAACAGTTCCGGTCTCGCCGGCGCCAGCGCCTAGCGGTCCAGAACTGCCGGCTCGATCCTCGCCACCACAGCGACGTTCGCGGGCCGCGGGGCGTGCCGCCGTGGTCCGCGAACGGTCACCGGCACACCACCGTTTGTGCCGAACGCGGTGTCCGTGAGCCCGCGTCCCTTGTCTCCAACCGAAGGGCCTGGCGAGGTCGGCATAACTGACATTTCGGTCCGGCGGCCGGCATCAACGGCCGAGAGCCGTCACTGAGAGGTGAGCAACATGGGAAAGGAACAGGCCATCTCAGAGGAAATCCCCAACGCGCCGCAGAATGGCGCCAGCGCGACCACGCGACAGAACCTGATGCTCGAGATCTCGAACGCAATCGTGGCCCTCTACAAGGAAGCGTTCGGGCGCGGCCCCACTAAAGCGCGAGCCCAATTCACCGGACACGACTCGCTACTGGTCACACTCGAATCCAGCCTTACCGTCGCCGAGCGGAACCTCGTGACGATGGGGGAACATCGACGACTCCGGGAGACCCGCCTGTTTCTTTGCTACGCGCTCGAGGATCAGTTCCGGGCGGTCGTCGAGCAAGCACTCGGCCGCAAGACAGTGGCCTTCGCGACCGGACTCGACACCGCCCGCGATGTGACGATCAAACTCTTCACGCTCGAGCCGGCAGGGAACGGCTCAGTGCCAGGCTAGCCACAGCCGGCCGTGGCCCGCGCCAACTCTGTGTCCTGACGGAACCGCCACCGCGACGCGACAGCCGATCTCACCGAGCGTGTTTGGCCCGGCGTCGTCCAGGCGCCGCACCTCTTCGGCTCACGAACGAGCAGTGACGCAGGTATCGCCCGCGATCACTGGTGGAAATCGTCAATCTCAGGTAGGCCGGGGTACCGACTGCGGGGAAGGTGAGAGAAGGTCCCCGGGGGCCACGACTCAGCGTTGCGGCTCCAACGCCTCTGGTAGCGCGCGAATCTCCGCCAGCTGCGACGCCATCGCCTCGAGCCGGTCGAGGTCGGCCATTGCGATCGCCTGCTCTCGCTGCAGCATCGCAGCGACCCGTCTTGAGCGATCGCGACTCCAGCAACGTTGCTGGACGGCGGCGTAGAGGGTTCGAATCATGGTTACCTCGCTCTCCGCGAGGCCTGAGCCAGCTGTGTGCTCCATCTCGCCAGCTGCGTACGCTGGCATGAGGCGCAGGTCCCGACATGCGCAACGTGCCCGCATGGCTTAGCAACGCCGGACGCGCCTTGACGCGGCTGGGTGCCAACGAATCGGGCGGGAACCATCTGGGCGATGCTCATGTCCATCTCACTCTCCAATCCCTCAGTCGATGACACGGCAAGTATTCGCCTTGGTCAGACCCCGCGGTAGACCCCCTTGCCGGGGGTGGACCGGGAGGAAATCCCTTAGACCCGCGGCATGGCAAACCCCCAATACCTTGGACGTGCGTGTTGCGCATCCGCCGTCAGGAAAATCGAGACGGCGATGCGGACGTCTCTTCCAGTGAGCCGGGGTGCAATGGCGCGGCAGGTTCGCCTTCGAGGCCTTCGGTTCACGATCGACGCCCTGAGAGCCGCGGCGGACGTGGATGACGCCGTGCCCGCCCCGAGTCGCGGGGCGACGGAGGCATTGCGACGCGCCACTGCCTCCACGGGTGAGAAGTCGTCAGCGGTCCGGTCGACTTGGCCGACGCCCGCGAAGGACGCAGATCGTCGCTAAGCGCCTGTTCGCCGTGAGGTGATCGACGTCCGCAAAGGATCGATTACGCTCCGGCCTCTGGGGCGCCGGCGAGGCGCTTCGCTCATGGAAAAACGACCTCCCCGCCACCGGTGCAGGACAAGGACATAGGGTATGTGTGGTTCCTCGAGACCCTGGATGCCGTCCACCGGGCGATCCAGGGCTCGAGCGATCTTGGGGAGGCGCTGAACGCGGCTTTGGCGGTACTGGTCGAGGTGTTCGCGTGCGACCGCGCGTGGCTCCTCGAGGCGCAGGGCCAGACCTGGACGCCGGTCATGGAGCGCACGCGGCCCGAGTATCCGGGCGGGCTGGAGCTTGGTGTCGAGCTCCCGCTGACGGAGGGGACGACCAGACGGCACCGTCGAGTGCTCGAATCCGACTCGGCCGTGCAGTTGAACGCCGAGGAGATCGCCTCCGTGGTCGTTCCGGAGGGTGTCGCACCGCCGCGGGCGATCCTCGCCATGGCGATCAGCCCGAAGGTCGGCCGCCCCTGGATCCTGGGCCTCCACCAGTGCTCCTATGCGCGGAGGTGGAACACGGAGGAGGAGCGACTCTTCGTCGAGATCGGCCACCGACTCGCCGACGCGCTCTCGGTCCTGCTGGCCTACCGGGACGTCCGCGAGAGCGAGCAGAAGCTCGCGCAAGCGCAGCGCGTCGCCCGTCTTGGTTACTGGGAGCGCGACGTGGAGACCTTCGCGGTCAACTATTCCGAGGAGACCTACCGCATCTTCGGCCTATCCCCGGAACTGCATACGCTGGAGCCTGCGCGGCTGGCCGAGCGTCTGCACCCGGAGGATCGCCACATCATGCTTGAGGCCTACGAGCAGGCGATCGCCGGAGGTCCCCGTTACGACGTCGACTACCGCGTGCGGCTCCCGGATGGCGTTGTGCGGTACGTGCACAGCGAGGCCGACGTGACCCGGGACGCCGATGGCCGACCGCTGCGGATGTTCGGGACGATGCAGGACGTCACCGAGCGGAAAGAGCTGACTCGCGAGCAGGAGGCGCTACGGCGGGTGGCGACGCTGGTAGCGCGGGCGACGTCCCCGGAAGAGATCCTCGCCAGCGTCTCCGAGGAGGCGGGCCGCCTGCTCGGCGTCGATCTCACGACGCTCGTGCGCTCTGACGCTGACTCCGAGACGGTCATCGCCGGGTGGAGCGCGAGCGGAGCTTTTGACGGTCTCGGCAGGACCACACGCGTCGGCGAGCTCGCCCAGAGTTTGGGGGTCCGAGCTGCGGTCGGTGTCCCCATCGCGGTCGAGGGCGAGATCCGCGGCACGATGTACGCCGCTTCGACCACCGGCCGCCCGCTTCGCCCCGACACCGAGGAGCGGCTTGCACGCTTTACGGACCTCCTGGCCACCGCCTACGCCAACGCCGGAGCGCGCGCAGAGCTGCGCCGTGTGGCCGACGAGCAGGCCGCGTTACGGCGCGTGGCGACGCTGGTCGCGCGGGGTGTGGCCCGCGAGCGGTTGCTATCGGCGGTGGCCCATGAGGCCGGAAAGGTCCTGACGAGCGCCGAGATGTCGATCATCGGACGCTACACGGCTGATCATACGATCGAGTTCGTCGGCGGCTGGGGCCGGACGGGCGAGCCGGTCTGGGTCGGGCAGAGGGCGAGCCTCGGCGGTGAGAACGTCTCGACGCTCGTCTACGAGACGGGGGAGCCCGCGCGCGTTGACCGGCTGGGGGACGAGGCCGCCCCGGTCACGGCGATCGCGCGCGGCAGCCGGGCGCGCTCCTCGGCCGGTGCGCCGATCGAGGTGGAAGGTCGACTTTGGGGCGTGATCATCCTGGCGTCGAGCCGCGACGAGGGTCTTCCCGCCGGGATCGAACATGAGCTCGCGGCCTTCACTGAACTTGTAGCGACCGCGATCGCCAACACGCAGGCGCGCGAGGAGCTGGCCGCCTCCCGAGCTCGGCTAGTCGCGGCCGCCGACGAGACCCGGCGGCGAATCGTCCGCGACCTACACGACGGCGCACAGAACCGGCTGGTGCAGACCATCATGACCCTCACGCTCGCCCAGCATGCCCAGGAGAGGCACGATGGTGAGACAGCCCGGACGCTCTTCGATGAGGCGCTCGGCCACGCCGAGCAAGCCAACATCGAGCTGCGCGAACTCGCGCAGGGCATCCTTCCAAGCGTCCTCGCGCGAGGCGGTCTGGCCGCAAGCGTCGAGGAGCTGATCGAGCGGCTGCGGCTGCCCGTCACCATCGAGGTGACCCCAGATAGGTTTTCCCCCGAGATCGAGTCCAACGCGTACTTCGTCGTTGCCGAAGCGCTGACCAACCTGGCCAAGCACTCCCGAGCCCGAAGCGCAACCGTCGCTGGATGGGTCGAGGGCAACCACCTGCACGTGGACGTAAGCGACGATGGAGTCGGGGGCGCCCGGCCAGAAGGAAGCGGCCTCCGAGGCCTCGCCGATCGCGTGGCCGCGCTAGGAGGACGCATGCGGATCGATAGTCCTTCGGGAGGCGGCACGCGCATCGCCGCGACGCTGCCACTTGAGCAATGATGGCTGTGGCGAAGAGGATTTGCCTTATCCAAGCCGCGGAGTAGGATCGCTGTCGAGGTCGCGCTGCGTTCCGCAGCGCCGAGGTCGGCGAGCTGGCAGATGCCACGGGGCGCACAACGACGGTGTTCCGTGCCGCTACGGGCGGTTGCGGGCCTTCTGGCCGCCTGCATTGCTCTGGGCGGATGCGGCTCGTCCGCGCCGAGACAGACCGGCGCGCGCGATAGCACGTGCCGCGGAAAGCTGAGCGGCGTCTCCTACATCACGGCCTGGTTTCACGCCAGCGCCAGCGTGGACGCCGAGCGGCGGACGATCGTCCGTCAGGTGGCTGAGTTCAACCGGTCGCAGCGCCTCGTCCACGTCACGCTGATCACGCTTCCTGAGGGAGACTACGGCCAGGAGGTCGCTACAGCGGCGGCAAACGGGACCCTGCCGGACGTTCTCGACTTCGACGGACCAAATCTCTACAACTATGCGTGGGCGGGAGACCTCAAGCCGATCGACTCGTGCCTGACTCAGCGCCAGCGCGCTGACCTGCTCCCGTCGATTCGCCAGCAGGGGACCTACGCCGCTCGAACGTGGGGCGTAGGGACGTTCGACTCGGGGCTGGGGCTGTACGTGCGCCGATCGATCCTGCGCAAGGCGGGGATCTCCATCCCGACCAATCCGGCCCAGGCGTGGACCGTCGAGCAGTTCACTCATATCCTGGCGCGCTTACGAGCGATCGGATACCGGCAGCCGCTCGACCTCCAGATCAACTACGACAGCAAGGCGCCCGAGTGGAACACCTACGGTTTTGCCCCTGCCGTGTGGTCGGCGGGGGGCGATCTGATCGATCGGACCGGCTACCGCCGGGTATTCGGGTTCCTGAACGGCGCACCGGCAGTGGGAGCCCTCATGGTCATTCAGGGCTGGGCCAAGGCCGGCTATGTGAATCCCAACCGCGATGGGATGGCCTTCGAGGAGGGCAAAACGCCGATCTCGTGGGTCGGGCACTGGCTGTTCGACGCGTACACGAAGGCCTTCCCGGGCGATGTCCAGATCGTCCCGCTTCCTCGCTTCGGACCGCACGACGTGACCGATATGGGCTCCTGGCAGTGGGGCATCACGGCCAATGCGTCCAATGGCGACGCCGCCTGGCGGTTCATTTCGTTTCTGCTGCGTCCCCGCCAGGTCGTGCAGATGACCCGCGCCAACGGTGCGGTACCCGGCACATACAGCGCTATCTCGCTATCTCCGCGGTTCGCGGCCGGCGGCCCGGAGCACCTCTACGTCGAGCAGCTCGAGAGCGGGGTGGCGAAACCGCGCCCGCAGACAGCCGCGTACCCCGCGCTGACCGCGGCGTTCGCCAACGCCTTCCAGGCGATCGTGGTCGACCGAAAACCCGTGAAGCCAACGCTCGATGCCGCCGCGCGGTCGGTGACCGCGAACTTGATCGCCCATGACTACTACGCCGATACGGGGCACTGAGGCGAAGCGGGCGGCGCGCCTGCGCCGCGGCGGCGTCGCTTCGCCGATCAAGCGGATGCGGGTCGGCACCAAGCTGCTGCTCCTGGCGCTGCTGCCCGTGTGCTGCGTGGCGGCGCTCGTCGTGGTGTCCGTGGTGTCCGACCTCCGGACCGCTCACCAGCTGAGCAGCTACCGAGGTCGGGCGCGGCTGTCGTTTGCCCTCGCGCCCTTAACCGACGATCTGGCCCACGAGCGGCGCGCTGCCGCACTGGTCCGCCTGGATCCGGGGCCCGCGCAGCACCCGCAGCTCGTCGCATACGAGCGTGCAACCACCCAGGCATTCGAACAGGCACGCGCACGTGCCGTTCGAGTGGCCGCACCGGTCGATGTCGTGGGCGGTCTGGACGCCGCGCGCAGGCAGCGCCAGGCCCTCGGCCTCCAGCTCGCTGCTGGGTCGCTCGCTCCGGAGCAGGCCATCGCCGGATACAGCCTCATCATCCAGAACGTCCTCGGCCTCGCGGCCGCTCTCGACGGAGGCGCCCCGACGCCTGCCTCCGCGGGGGCCGCCGCCGCCTACGGGCCGATCCTTCAGGCGATCGAGTCCGCCTCACGCGAGCGCGTGTTCGTGGCCACCCTGCTCGCCCCCCGAGGCCCGCGGCCGCAGCCGACGGCATCTCCATGGGAGGAGGTGGAGTCCGCCGAGCTCAGCGCGTTTCGCCAGAACGCCGGGGGGCCGCTGGTCGCGGATCTGGAGACTGTTCTCTTCAGCCCTGCGGGTACAGCTGTGCAGCGCTTCCGCGATCGCCTGGCGGCGAATCCCGTCGCCGCGGTGCGCGGCACGTCATTGCAGCGATGGCTTTCCTTGTCGGACGTCAGGATCACCGCGCTGCGAGGCGTTGCCGCAGCGACCGGGCGCAGTCTCGATGGCGTAGTGTCGAATGAACTCGACAGCGCGCATGCCCGGGCGCTGCGCGATTTGGCGCTATCGCTCGCCGTCCTCGTGGTCGTGACCGGGCTAGCGCTGGCTCTGCGGCGCTCGATCACCCGGCCGCTGCGCGAGGTGTCGGCGGCGGCTCGCGGCTTGGCGCACGGCGACATCGGGGCCGGAGTGGAGTACTCCAGCCGGGATGAGATCGGAGACGTCGCCGGCGCCTTTCGCGACCTTCACGCCACGGCGCAAAGGCTGGTGGCCGAGATCCGTGCGAAGAACCAGGCGGTGAGGGACAACCGGCTCGAGCACCGGGCCGACGTGAGCGGACTCGAGGGCGTGTGGTCGCAGCTGGTAGCCGGCATGAACGACACGATGGCTTCGTTCGCGGAGCTGCAGGAGCGACGTCAGCACGCGGAGCGCGAGACGGCGCGGGTCTTCGAGATGTCGCTTGACCTGCTGTGCGTCATCGGGTTCGACGGCTACTTCAAGCGCGCCAACCCGGCGTTCGAGCGAACGCTTGGGTATTCGCGGGAGGAGCTGCTGTCTCGCCCCGGGTTCGGTTTCACCCATCCGGACGACCTGGAGGCTTCGAGGCAGATCTTTTCGGCTCTGACACACGGTGAGCAGGTCGGGCAATTCGAGAACCGCAACGTGTGCGCCGACGGTTCGGTCCGGTGGCTTCAGTGGAGTGCCCGAGCGGTCCCGGAAGAAGGACTCGTCTATGCCGTTGGGCGCGACATCACCGAAAGCCGGCGTGCTGCGGAGGAACAGGCAGCTCTGCGACACGTGGCCACGGTCGTGGCGCGCGGCGGGACCCCCTCGGCCGTACTCGGAGTCGTTGCCGAGGAGGCGGGGCGGTTGATGTCAACGGACATCGCGCTGATCGCACGCTATGGTCCAGGGTCGTCCGCGACCGGGGTCGTCGGTTGGCGCAGAGACGGTAAATCAATCCCGCTGGGCACGGAGGTCGAGCTCGGGGGCCGGAACGTCGCGTCGTTGGTGTTCAGCAGTGGCCGCCCCGCGCGGGTGGACAACTACGGAGCCGGTTCAGGCGAGGTAACCCGCTGGGTCCAGGGGATCGGCATCCGATCCTCGGTCGGCGTGCCGATTATGGTTGAGGCTCGACTGTGGGGCGTCATGACCGTCTCCCTCGAGCGCGAGGACGCCCTGCCACCGGATACCGAGGACCGCCTTTCCGGCTTCACCGAGCTCGCCGCGACGGCGATCGCGAACGCCGAGGCACGCGAGGAGCTTCACCACGTCGCGGCTGAACAGACAGCATTGCGACGAGTGGCAACCCTCGTCGCCCGCGGCGTGGCTCCTAAGGTCGTGTTCGCCGCGGTGGCCGCGGAGGTGGCGAAGGTGCTACCTGGCGTCGACCTGGCTCTGATCGGCCGCTATACGCCGGACCGGTCAATCGAGTTTGTCGGCGGTTGGAGCAGCTTGGGCGAGGCGGACTGGGTCGGCAAGACTGTGAGCATCGGCGGGCGCAACGTGACAACCGCGGTGTTCGAGACTGGGCAGCCCGCACGCGTCGACCACCTCCAGGACGATGCCACGGCCGTCACGGCGGTCGCACGCGGAAGCGGTGCGCGCTCGTCGGCTGGCGCGCCGATCAAGGTCGAGGGCCAACTTTGGGGCGTGGTGACCGTGGCCTCCGTCCAGGAGGAGCAGCTTCCACTTAGGATCGAGCACGAGCTCGCCGGCTTCACCGAGCTGGTGGCGACCGCGATCGCCAACACACAGGCCCGTGAGGAGCTGGCAGCTTCGCGTGCTCGGCTGGTCACGGCCGCGGACGAGACCCGACGGCGGATCGTTCGTGATCTGCATGATGGTGCACAGCACGGCCTTGTCCAGACCATCATCACGCTCAATCTTGCGCAGCGCGCGCAGGACCGGGGCGATAGCGAGCAGGCCCGGTCGCTGTTCGGCGAGGCGCTCGGACACGCCGAGCACGCCAATGCCGACCTGCGCGAGTTGGCCCAGGGCATCCTTCCGAGCGTCCTCGCTCGAGGTGGTCTGGCCGCCAGCGTCGAGGAGCTGACCGAACGGCTGCGTCTGCCGGTCAGCGTCCAGGTGACCCGAGACCGGTTCAGACCCGAGGTCGAGGCCAACGCGTATTTCGTCGTAGCAGAAGCGCTGACGAACCTCGCCAAGCACTCCCACGCCCGAAGCGGAGCTGTCGCGGCATGGGTTGAGAGCAGGCAGTTGCACGTCGACGTACGCGACGATGGAGTGGGAGGAGCCCGCTCTGATGGAGGCGGTCTGAGAGGCCTGGCGGACCGCGTCGCCGCCCTGGGCGGCCAAGTGCAGATCGACAGCGCTCCCGGCCGCGGCACGCAGGTCACGGCAACGCTGCCCCTGGAGTAGTTACGCCACCCGCTAGGTCTCTCGCAGATACGAGAGCACCGCGAGCACGCGTCGATGCTCGTCCTCGGCGGGACCCAGCCCGAGCTTCTGGAAGATGTTCGTGATGTGCTTCTCCACCACGGGCTGACTGATGCTCAGCGCCCTGCCGATCCCACGGTTCGACTTACCCTCGGCCATCGCCGCCAGCACCTCGAGCTCTCGCGGACTGAGCCGTTCGATGGGTGTGCTGCGCCGGCGGCGACCCAACATGCGCGCGACCAGCTCCGGGTCGAGTGCACACCGACCATCCGCGACCCGAGCTGCCGCGTCGACGAAGGTCTCGACCTGACCGACACGTTCTTTGAGCAGGTATCCGACTCCGTCGGCACCTTCGGCGATCAGGTCGAGCGCGTAGCGCTCTTCGAAGTACTGAGACAGGATCAGCACGCCGGTCTCAGGCCGCCGCTGACGTACCTCGAGTGCCGCGCGCAGGCCATCGTCGCCGTGGCCCGGCGGCATATTGATATCCGCGATCACCAAGTCAGGGCGGTGGGCGAGGCCCTTGCGCAGCAGGTCCTCGGCGTCGCCGGCCTGAGCCACGACATCGAACCCCGCCTCCGTGAGTAGCCGCGCGATGCCCTCGCGCAAGAGCACCTCGTCCTCGGCGACCACTACGCGCCGCGTGGTAGTCATTGCGCTAGCGTATCGGCGCCGTTGCAGCGGTGTCTAATCGGAGGCGAACCACCGCACGAGCGGTGCCCTCGGCAGGTCGCCCTTATGGACAAAGGCGAGCGCGCCGCTCCGGCGAACTTCCGCGCTCGACCCGACGTTGGGATGCATCGAGGTCAGCACGACGCGCGGCTGCCACGGCAGCGCGGTCAATTGGCGGGCGAGCGCGAAGCCGTCGCCGTCGGGGAGCCCCACGTCGACCAGCGCGGCCGAGGGCCTGACCCGACTCGCCGTCTCCAGGGCAGTGGCGATGCTCTCCGCCTCGCCGACGACGACGAAGCCGCAGTCCGAGAGCAGACGACCAGCGAGCGCTCGGAACGCCGGGTCGTCGTCGACGATGAGCACAGAATCGCCCATGCCCCAAATGATCACGTGCGCGCGAGGGTCCTGGGGGAGGGAAAACCCACCCTGTTCGCGCGGATATCCATCCCCTGATCGGGAGCTTCCCTCCACCGGCTCAGGGCATTCCACCAGGCAGAGCCATGGCGCACCGGTCTAGCGGGCCAACGCGCCCGGTGTGATCGTTGCGCCATGAACTCCACAGCCGTCATCGCCCTCCCCTCACATCAGCAACCGGCATACGACCCGCTCGAGGCGGCCTTTGTCGCCAGGCCGGCACTGCGCTCGGTCGATATCGATCCAGGCGAAGCGCCGGTGCGGGCGCCCCGGCGCGGCGCGCAGGGGAACGTGGCAGTGCTCGATCGCCCCCGACGCAGAGGCGCCGATCTGGTCGTGCCGCGTCCCGAGCTGTATAGCCGTCTTTCCGGAGCGGCCCGTGTCACGCAGCTGTCGGCGGCCCCTGGGAGCGGGAAGACGGTCTTGCTCCGATCGTGGATCGATCACGCCGGCCTGGCAAGTCGTGCCGCCTGGGTCCTCCTGGAGGATGACGAACGCGACGCGCAGCGGTTCTGGCTCTCGGTGCTGAGCGCGCTTCGCCGAACGACCGCCGGTCGAGCACTGCTTCGCGAACTCACGGCGGCGCCGGATCTCGATGGCTGGACGATCGTCGAGCGGCTGATCGAGGACATGGCCGCGCTTCACGAGCGAATCTGGCTCGTAATCGATGACCTGGACGAGCTGCGCTCAGGCGCCGCGATGCAACAGCTCGAGTGCTTCGTCAAGTGCGCTCCCCCCGAGCTCCAGTTCGTGCTCTCGAGCCGGACCGATCCGCACCTGGGGTTGCACCGCTTACGCGTCGACGGTGAGTTGACGGAGATCCGCACGCCTGACCTTCGCTTTACGGAGACCGAAGCGCGGGCCCTGTTCGAGTCGGCCGGGGTGCGGTTGTCGGACGTGGCGCTAGCGCAGTTGCTGCAGCGGACCGAGGGCTGGGCCGGAGGCCTGCGACTGGCCGCCATGTCACTCGCCGCCCACGAAGATCCTGAACAGTTCGCGGGGGAATTCTCAGGCAGCGAGCGCACCGTGGCGGGCTATCTCGTGGCGGAGGTACTGGAGCGCCAGCCGGCGGAGGTGCGGGAACTCCTCCTGCGTACCTCGGTGCTCGAACGTGTCAGCGGGCCGCTGGCCGACTCCCTTACCGGCGGCTCGGGCGCCGAGCGGATCTTGCAAGAGCTCGAGGACGCCAACGCCTTTGTGACCTCGGTCGATGCCGGAAGGTCGTGGTTCCGCTACCACCACCTATTTGCCGACCTGCTGCGGCTCGAGCTGCGGCGGACCTCGCCGGAGATGGTGTGCGAGCTGCACCGAGCGGCATCCGACTGGTTCGAGCAGGAGGGCCACACAGTGGAAGCCGTCCGTCACGCGCAGCTGGCACGCGACTGGCCGCATGCGGCACGCCTGCTCGTTGACAGCCGAATCGGCCTGATCCTCGATGGCCGTCTGGCTACTCTTCGCGCGCTGCAGGCTGCGTTCCCGGCGCGTGTCGCCGCGGTGGATCCCGAGCTCGCCGTCGTGTTCGCCGGTGTTCGGCTCCGCGACGGCTCATTTGACGATGCCGACGCGTTCATCGCCGTGGCCGAGCGGAATGCGGAGGACGTGCCGGAGGACCGCAAGCAGCTGTTCGGACTACATCTAGCTAGCGTCCGCCTCGGGTTGGCTCGGCAGCGCGGCGATCTCGGCGGCGCCGTGCAGGCGATGCGTTCGCTCGAATCGGCGCTCGACTCGCAGCCACCCAACGCGGCCGGCCGTACCGACGATATTCGTGCCCTGGCGCTGATGACGCTCGGGACCACCGAGCTGTGGTCGCTGCGACTGACGGACGCTGGGCGCCACCTCGAGGAAGGACTCGGGCTGGCACGGCGGATCGGACGTCCCTACCTCGAAATCGGTTGCCTCGCCCACCTGGGAATCGCCGCCCCGCTCAGCGGACTGTCCGCCTCGGTCGCGCTTGCCTTTACCGAGGAGGCCGTGACGATCGCCGAGGCCCACGGACTGGCCACCAATCCGATTACTGCGCTGGCCTTCGCCATTGGAGCAGGCTCGCTGGCCTGGCTGGGGCGGTTCGACGAGGCGGAGCAGTGGCTCGAGCGGGCTGGGCTGGCGCTCCGTCCGGGAGGAGATCCGGGAACCGAGCTGGCGCTGTACCACGCGCGCGGCCTGCTGTACACCGGACAAGGCCGGCTCGGGGACGCTCTGGCCGAGTTCCGCAGCGCGGAGAGGATCCAAGGGATCCTCGCCGGCGAGCACGCGCTCATGGTCGACCTGCGCGCGCGCATCATGCTGACGCAGGTTCGGCTCGGGGAGCTGTCCGATGCGCGCGCCGCGCTCGACAGTATTGGCCAGCAGGACCGCGACCGGGCCGAGGTGCGGATCCCGGCGGCGGCGATTCAACTTGCGGGGGGCTCCCCGGAGGAAGCGATCGAGCTGCTTGCGCCGGTCATCGAGCGCTCCGTCGATTCCCTGATCCCGACGTGGGCGGCCATTCACGCCCTGCTCTTCGACGCCGCCGCTCGGGAGGAGATCGGGGACAGGCGCGAGGCGGAGGTATCGCTCGAGCGGGCACTTGATCTAGCCGAGCCCGAAGGCTTGGTCCTGCCGTTCACGATCGTTCCGGTCGAGGGCCTGATGGAGCGCTATCCGCGGCATCGGACCGCCCACGCCACGTTCCTCTCGACAATCCTCGACGTTCGCGCCGGCGAGTCAGCGCAGTCGCACGGTGAGCCCACTCCCCTGCTGGACGAGCTCAGCGCGGCAGAGCTGCGCGTCATCAGGTACCTGCCGAGCAACCTCAAGGCTCCCGAGATCGCCGCCGAGCTGTTCGTCTCGACTAACACGATAAGGACGCATCTGCGCCACATCTACGCCAAGCTCGACGTTCACGGCCGTGCCGAGGCGGTCGCCCGCTCCCGGGAGCTCGGGCTCCTCGCCCCATCGCACCGGCGCCGCTAGCGACACGTTGATCCCATGGCGGTGAAACTCACGAAGCACCCGCTGCCCTGGTGTCGCCTCACCCGCATCACGTTCGCTCGTGCCCCGGCTGTCAGCGGGCACAGCTCGCGCGCTGGAGTGCACAGCTGGCTGCGGTGAGCCTTCGCCGGGCGATCCGCGCGGCGGACGTGCGCTGACATCAGTTCGGGTGGTCTTCCCTGGGCCGTTGTTCACCTCGCCGAAGGTGAGGCCGACCCGGCCTGTGAGGTGCTCGCCCCTGTGATCTATGGTTCCGCCTCGGTCATCCGCCGGCCAGCCGCGACGATCCGCCGGCCAGCCGCGACGACCGACGGAATCGTTCTGTCTTTCGTCCTGGTTCCTGTACGAGACGTCCTCGAGTGCCTCCCGCAGCACCGCGCATCCGACGCTGCGGGCGAACCATTCTCGACGTGCTCGACGGTGGGGCGCCGAGGTAGGCCGGGAGGCCAGCTGGACTGCTGGATGAGCTCAGCGAGGCGGAACTGCGGGTTGCCCGCGCCCTCCCGAACAACCTTCGGCCGCCGGAGATCGCCGCCGAGCTGTGGCCTTCTCGCACCATCTCACCAGCGCCGCTAGCAACGCTAGACGTGGAGCGGAACGCTGGTGACGACGACCTTCGAGAGCGGCGCGAGCGCGTGGCGCAGCCGGATCGCTGTGTTCTCGTGTAGCGGTCGCTGCCACCAGTGACGTACGGCGAGGTCTGGGACGATCACGGTCAGGGTGAGGTCTGGTCGCTGGGCATGAAGCGATTCGATGTACGCGACGGTCGGCGGGATCACGGTGCGGTAGGGAGACTGGATGAGCTCGAGCGGCACGTGGTTACCCCAGGCGGTCCAGTACTGGCAGAAGCGCTCGGACTCCTCGGTGGTGGGGCTGACGTGCAGCGCGATCACGGGCTGACCCAGCGAGACTGCGTAGGCGAGGGCGCGCACGCTCACCCGGTCCAGATGCGCCATCGGAACGATGGTGAGGTTCGAGATCTCGGTGGGCGTCTCCTCGCTCTCGCCAGCCCGCGGTCCCGAGACGCTGAGCGCGATGGCGCCGGCGACGCGGTCGAAGTGGCGGCGGGTGAGCAGGGCCACGCCGGTGAAGGTGATCACGATCAGCAGCGACACCCAGGCGCCGGCGGTGAACTTGGTGACGGCGGCGATGAGAAACACGATCGCCGACATTGCGCAGCCCATTGCGTTGATCGCAATGCTCGTGCGCCAACGCGCTCCCCGCTGGCGCCACCAGTGCACGACCATCCCGGCCTGTGAAAGGGTGAACGCGAGAAACACGCCTACTGCATACAGCGGGATCAACGAGCTCGTGTTGCCGCTGAACGCGATGAACACGAGCGCCGCCACGATCGACAGGAAGACGATCCCGTTGTTGAAGGCAAGGCGATCGCCCATCTTCAGGAACGGCCTAGGGGCGAAGCGGTCTCGTGCGAGCAGGAACATCACGCGCGGGAAGTCGTTGTACGCGGTGTCGGCGGCCAGCAGGAGCACCAGCGCGGTCGCCGCCTGCGTGTAGACGTAAAGTGGCCCGCTCCCGAAGTCGAGGTGCGCGAGTTGTGAAAGCACTGTCTGACTGGGCTCGGGGACGATTCCATCCAGGTGGACGACGACGACGATCCCGACGAACATGGCGATCAGGAGTCCGATCATCCAGGTTAAGGTGGTGCGCGCGTTGCGCCACTCGACGGGCTTGAACGCCGGCACCGCGTTGGAAATTGCCTCGATGCCCGTCATTGCGGTCGAGCCAGAGGCGAAGGCGCGCAGCACAAGCAACACGCCGACGCCCTGGGAAGCGTGCAGGACGGGAGGCGGCACCGGGTGAAAACCACGTCGGCCCGCGTCGACGAACGCGACAATCACCAGCAGCGCAATCGCGAAGATAAACGCGTACGTGGGCGCGGCGAACAGCGCACCCGCCTGGCGCACACCGCGTAAGTTGGCCGCCACCAGAAACGCGATGAGCGCGACACCGATGGGCACGACCGCCGCCTGCAGCGACGGGACGGCCGATGTCACGGCCGCGAGACCGGAGGAGACCGAGACCGCCACGGTCAGCACGTAGTCGGTGATCAGACCGGCCGCGGCAACCAATCCAGGGACGCGGCCGAGGTTCGCGCTGGCGACGATGTACGAGCCCCCACCATGTGGATAGGCGCGGATCGTCTGCCGGTACGACAGTCCCACGGCCAGCATCAGGAAGGCGATCGCGCCCGAAACCGGCAGCGACCACCCGAGGCCGGGACCGCCCGCGAGGACAAGGACGGCAAGCATCGCCTCGGGGCCGTAGGCCACCGATGAGAGCGCGTCGGCCGAAAGTACCGGCAGCGCGACCAGCTTCCTCATCCGCTCCTGCACGATTGCGGTGCTCTTGAGCGGCGGCCCCAGTACCGCGCGGCGGATGCGGTGGCCGACTGCCCGCGGATCAAGGCCCGTGCCGCCCTCGTCGAGCGTCGCCTCCAGCTCGTCTGGCGACCCACTCGCCGGCGCGACGTGGACGAGGCGGCCCCAGCGCGTCGGCTGGCTCAGCTCGGGCTGGCGGCCGAGCGACGGATCGATCGGGAGCGACTGCTGCTTTGAGTTGGAAGTCTGCCCCCACTCGGAGCCGACCTCGCGCAGGGCTTGGAGCTGGTCCGCGTCCAGTGCGGGGAGGACCGCATCCGGACTCGGAGGAGCGTTTGAGCTGGAACTCGCCTCGAGCATCGTTCCCGGGAGACTGCGGGCCGACCGGGTGACTCGTCGTCATGCGCTTTGCGTGATTGCGTTCCTGCCGCCTGGGGCGGGTGGCGCCGGCGATCACCCGGAATGCGTGATTACTCCTCACTCGATCACGCGGCATCGTGAGGGCTCCGCGAGGATCGAAGCCCGCACCAAAGTCTGGGCGGCGGGAGTCAAGGCATCCGCACTCGGGGCGCGTCTCGCCGAGAAAGCCGGCGCCGCGGTGGATCAGTCAGGCCGCGTCGCCGTGGTTCGGGACTGCACACTGCCGGGACATCCAGAGGTGTTCGTCATCGGGTGACCTGATGAGCCTCAACGGACTGCCGGGCGTCGCCGAGGTTGCGATGCAATCGGGCCGCCACGCGGCGCGGACGATCGTCCGGCGCCTCCGCGGCGAGGACACCATGAGCGAGTTCCGTTACCGCGATCTCGGGACGATGGCGACGGTCTCCCGCTTCCGTGCCGTCAGGTGCTTGCGAGAACACGCAAGTCGGAGCGCGGGTCGGGAAATGATCCGGCGACGAGGAGCCAGAAGACAGTACGCGACACGTAGCCAACTGGCACCCGCCCGACACCGGCGGGTCCGGTCAGGCGCGACCGGTTGCTCGCCGTGCTGTTTCGGACGCATGAAACGAACGGCGCGGGTCCGTTCGTTTCATCCGGCCAATCGGCTGCTACGAGGATGTTCGTCCACGCGGAGGTTTCCTACGCCGCTGCCGGACGTGCAATCGCCGCCAGGTCTGCGGCTGCCGCCTCTTCGGAATCGAGCGCCGCAACATACGACGCGAACGCGAATACCCGCATTTCCGGCTCGGCATGAAGGAATCGATCCCACCGAGTGGAGACGACGTGAGCCGCCGCACGCCAAATCTCGAGCGCCTCGACACGGGCGCGTGACTGCTGTGTCCGGATCGTGAACATCTGATGTCTCCTTGCTGATTAGGTGCTGCCTTGTAATGCCTCAGTAGGATCGCGGCGCGTCGGGTGAGCGGTCGTCACGCGGAACGGATGATTCGCGACCAGCGGGTGTACTTCACGCGCTCGGTCGGTGAGCTGAGCGGCGGTTGCGCTTGCTGCCCGAATCGGAGAGGGTTGTCTCGCTGCCATGGCGACGGCCAGCCGCAACCCCGTGCGACGGGTATCCGGACCGGAGGCTCGCGCCGCCGCAGCCGAACACGTCCCGCCCGGCAATCGCGCCGCAAGGGGCAAGTCGCTCCGAAAGGTGGTCCCCCGCTCGAGCCACGCCTCATGGGCCCCGCCAGCGGATCGGCCCGATCCAATCGCTCTGCTGGAGGAGCAGGCCGCGGAGCGAGTGCCCGAGCTCGTGCCGATCCGCTACGGGCGGATGTCCGCCTCACCGTTCGCCTTCTATCGGGGCGCGGCGTACGTCATGGCCTCAGACCTGGCCGGTTCGCCGCACACCGGCATTCGGGTTCAGCTCTGCGGCGATGCGCATTTGGGCAACTTCGGCGCCTTCGCCTCCCCGGAGCGGCAATTGCTGTTCGATCTCAATGACTTCGATGAGACCCTTCCGGGACCGTGGGAATGGGACGTGAAGCGACTGGCAGCGAGCGTTGCCGTAGCGGGCCGCGAGAACACTGTGAAGACGAAGCGACGGACTGCGATCGTCCGTAAGCTCGTCTGCGAATACCGGCAGGCGATCCGCCGCTTCGCCGCGATGAAACCGCTGGATGTGTGGTACGCGCAGGCCAGCGTCAGCGAGCTCCGGCGACTGCTGCGGTCTAGCGCGGGCGGAGACCGCGGCAGACGGATTGACCAGGCGGTTGCCAAAGGCCGGCGAAAGGACAGCTCCCGCGCATTCGCGAAGCTTGCCGTCCTGCGCAACGGCGACGCTCGGATCCGGGCAGACCCTCCGCTGATCGTCCCGATCGCGGATCTCCTCGACCGTTCCGGGGCGCTGCGGCTCGAATTGAGCACCCGCAAGCTCTTGGAGTCCTATCTCGGCAGCTTGCCCGGTGATCGCCGGCGCCTGCTCGAGCGCTATCGATACGTCGACCTCGCGCGCAAGGTCGTTGGCGTGGGAAGCGTGGGGACACGCTGTTGGGTGATCCTGCTGCTCGGACGCGACTCGAGCGATCCCCTGTTCCTCCAGGCAAAGGAAGCGCCGCGCTCGGTACTCGAACGATTCGCCGGCAAGTCGGAGTTCGCCAACCAGGGTCAGCGGGTGGTCGACGGACAGCGCCTGATGCAGTCGGCCAGCGACATCTTCCTCGGATGGCTGCGCCAGCCGCTTGGACTCGAAGACCTCAAGCCACGCGATCTCTACCTACGTCAGCTCTGGGACTCGAAGATCTCAGCCGACATCTCCGCGATGCGGCCCTCCGACCTGGCCCTCTACGCCAGGTTGTGCGCCTGGACGCTGGCCCGCACCCACGCGCGATCCGGCGACTCGATCGAGATCGCCGGCTACCTCGGATCCTCCGAGGTCTTCGACCGCGCAACCGCGGCCTTCGCCGAGTCCTACGCCGATCAGAACGAGCGCGACCACGCCGCGCTCGTCGATGCCGTAGCCACCGGTCGAGTACAAGCAAAGGCCGAGGCCTAGCCGCGGCCATCTCCCTGGTTGCGGCGAATATCGCCGATCGCGGACCTGGCGTGGTCGCGGGCGGCCTTCACGGCGTCATTGGACGCCTTGTTGGCCGCGGCGATGTCCGCGGCGAGCTCGTACTCGACGCGCCCAAGGCTTCTCCAGCTCGAGGTACTCGTCTTTGGTCGGGTCGCACATCTCGCGTGAGCGTTGGTCTTTTTTGTTGGTGCTCATGTGAACCTCCGTAAGAGATATCGCTGACGGTAAAAAAGCTGGAGCCACAGGGAGGAGCGGTCATCACACCCAACGGGCGTGATTTCCCGGTCCCGGCTATGGCTCCAGCAAGGAGATACTGCTTGCGGTCTCCGAGCGGCGGTGTTCGGACTATCAGGTGCTGACCGCGGAGGTGTTCTGGCCGTGGTGAACCTTGGCCTTCAGCGCCTCGACCTTTGCATTGACCGCCGCCTTGTCGTGCTCGTGGCGCGAACGGAGCAGCTCTTTGCGGGCTTCGCGCTTGGCTTTGTCCTCGGCCTGCTCGGCGACTGCGATCTCGGCCTCGACCACCGGTCGCCGCAAGACGGTGCCGCCGACTCCGGCCATGGCCGCATCGACGACCTCGGGCGTCCCCTCGACGACGTCGGCGAGCAGCGCGGTGTGACCGGCCTGGACCGAGCTGGAGATCGCGCCCAGCGCCGAGTCGGTTTCCTCGTAGTCGGCCAGGTCGTACAGAGAGCCGACCATCAGCCCGGTGGATCCGCCGATCAGCACCCCGAAGGGTCCGCCGATGACCCCGAGCAACAGGCCCATGAGGCCCCCACTCGCCGTCCCGGCCATGTAATCCGACTGGGTACCGTCCTTCTCGACCAGCTTCCCGTCCTCGCCGCGGACGACGACGACGGCCTCCTGGACGCCCACCCGCTGTTGGGAGTCGAGCTCCTTGAGCAACGTGAGGGCGTGGTACGCCTCGTGATCGTCGTCGAAGGAGACGGCGATCACGTTGTGGCCGTCCCACTGACCGGTGGTCGGCTGCTTGGATGTGAGTTGTTCATTGGTCATGGGGGCAGCCTGAAGATCCGACGGGTGGTTGGTCGTCACGCATTTCGGATGATCGTGGCGAGGGTGCTCGACGCCAGCCGCGGTGGCTGCTGCTCGGAGTGGCCAATCATCCAAAACGCGTGATGACCGCTCACTCGGCCGGCCGGTGAGGTACCGGGATCGCTCAGTCGACATGAGGAGTCCCGATGGCCACCGTAGACAAAGCTGGATACAGCGACCGTGCCCTGCCGGACGACGCCGGGGCGCCACAGAGCACGCTGCCCCGATCGCCGTTCACTCCGATCGCCAACTATGGCTTTCTCTCCGACTGCCATACGGGCGCGCTCGTGGCGCCGGACGGCACCGTCGACTGGCTGTGCGTCCCACGCTTCGACTCACCAAGCGTGTTCGGTGCGCTGCTCGATCGTGGGGCTGGCGGCTTCCGCTTAGCTCCATTCGGGATCAATGTCCCGGGCGACAGGATCTATGAGCCCGGGACCAACTCGCTCGTGACGTCGTGGAAGACGCCGACAGGCTGGGTGGTGGTGCGCGACGCACTGACGATGGGACCCCGCCGCGGGCCGGACACCATCACACCTCACACCCGACCCCCCGCTGACGAAGATGCCGACCACACGCTCGTGCGCACGGCCAGCTGCATCGCGGGCACGGTCGAGATCGACCTGGTGTGCGAGCCGGTTTTCGATTACGGTCGCGTTCCCGGAGAGTGGACAGTCAGCGACGACTGCCATCGCGGCGAGGTCACCGGGGCCGATCAGGCACTCCGGCTGCAGACCGACATGATGCTCGGCATCGAAGGCGGCCGGGCCCGAGCCCGCCACGTCCTTCGGGCCGGCGAGACGGTCTTCTGCGCGCTCGCCTGGAGCGACGAGGCGCGTATGCCGAGCACCGCCGACGAAGCCTCTCAGCAGCTCGACGCGACGACAATGTTCTGGCGCGATTGGCTCGCGCGCGCGTTCATTCCCGACCACGAGCTTGGTCCGCTGATCCAGCGCTCGGCGCTGACGATCAAGGGACTCACTTACATGCCCACGGGCGCGGCCGTCGCGGCGCTCACCACCTCGCTGCCTGAGACGCCCCGCGGCGAGCGCAACTGGGACTACCGCTACACCTGGATCCGCGACTCGACCTTCCTGCTGCGGGCCCTGCACTACCTGCTCCTCGATTGGGAGGCCGACGAGTTCATGCAGTTCATCGCTGACGTCGAACGGAACGACGATGGAGGACTGCAGATCATGTACGGGATCGACGGTCGCCGAGAATTGACTGAATCGGTGTGCGAGGAACTCTCCGGGTACGACGGCGCCCATCCCGTCCGGGTCGGCAACGGCGCATTCGACCAGCGCCAGAACGACGTCTTCGGCGCGGCGCTCGACACGGTCCTGCTGCACAGCCGCCGCAGCCAGCGGATCCCGCGGCGCCTGTGGCCGCTCGTGCAGGCACAGGCCGAGTGCGCCACGACGGTCTGGCAAGAGCCCGATCAGGGCATCTGGGAGGCGCGCGGCAAGCCGCGCCACTACGTATCTTCGAAGCTGATGTGCTGGGTGGCGCTCGACCGCGCCGCGCAACTCGCGAACATAAGTGGCGACAACGAGCTTGCCGCCACTTGGACGCAGACCGCCTCCGAGATCAAGGCGGATATCCTTGAGCACGGGGTGGACGAGCGCGGCGTGCTGCTCCAGCACTACGAGACAGACGCGCTCGACGCTTCGACGCTCCTGGCAGCGATCTTTGGCTTCTTGCCGCACGACGACGAGAGGCTTCGCGCCACAGTACTGGCCGTCGCCGACGAGCTGAGCGAAGACGGCTTCGTGCTTCGCTACCGCACCGAGCAGACCGACGATGGACTGTCCGGTAAGGAAGGGACGTTTGTCATCTGCTCCTTCTGGCTCGTGTCGGCGCTGGCCATCATCGGCGAGACGCAGCGGGCGAGAGCTCTGATGGAGCGCTTGGTGAGAGTTGCCTCTCCGCTCGGCCTCTACGCGGAGGAGTTCGACGTAGAGACCGGCAGACACCTCGGCAATTTCCCCCAGGCCTTCTCGCACCTCGCGCTGGTGGAGGCCGCCGCGCGGATCATCGTCGCAGAGAGTCTCGCGGAAGAGGCCGGTTGAGCTCACCCGGCGGAGGGCCCCCGGTTTCGAGGACACCTGAGCGTTTCCGTCGAAACACGATCTCGAGCCAGAGCCAGCGTCACAGCGCTGAGGATCACGGGATTTCTCACGTCACGCTGCGCAACCGGATCTAATCCGGAATTCCGGCCGGGTTACGCCGACTGGTGCGGCTGAAGCCCCGTCGAGCCAGGGGATCCCACGCTAACGAGTTCAGATAATCAGGGCCGTTCTCGGCGTACCGCTAATGCGGCGGCCGAGCACCCTTTCCGCTCGTTGCGGGTTTGAGCTCGGCGCTTGCGACGTGCTCGTCGCGGCCGAGAAGCAGGACTGCCGCGACGCCCTGATCCCATCGGAGAACAAGCATTGAGCGCGCGGTCGGACGACTGCTCCACGCCTAAAGCGGCCAGGCCGGCCCGGCTACTGCTCCGGGCGAAGAGCGGCAGTCTGGACGAGACTGCCGCCTGGGCGACAATGCGACACTCTCAAATGCGGGCGCGCTAGGCGAGGCGGTAGATGATTGCGATGAGTTCCTCGTGGCCGTACCTCTGACGCCGGGCGAACTCGATGAGGTCTGTGGCTCGAGTAACGACTGCGCACCGAGCGCGTCGTGCCAATCCCCGACCTCGTACGCGACGGAAACGGTGTCGCAGTGGAAGAGCGACTCGATCGGCCGAAGTGACGGCTCCTGCGACAAAGACCCAGCTGATTCTCGCCGACGTCCTCGGCCATCCCACGCCGCCCGGTGCGTACCCGACACGACGCCGAACTGCCCCGACTCCCTCGCGCCACATGAGCCGTGGCTCAGATCACCTTTCTCATGTGGACGTCCTCGGGCTCCAGCTCGAGGAGCTCAGGTAGCGGCCGCGCCATGGGTCGGTAGGCGCGACCCCAGTAGAAGTGCACGGTGTTCTCGGACGGCGTCGCGGAGACGACGATCTCACGGTCACCAGCGCGGCGCGCCACCAGCTCCAGGTCGGCGGCCAGTCGGCTGCCGACGCCGGCGGCCCGGAACTCCTGGCTCACGTGGAGAAACGCGAGCTGCGCGATCGCGGGGCGCATGTGTGGCACGACCACTCCGATCCCAACCAGCCGTCCGTCCGAGAACGCGCCACGTGCGATTCCGCCCGCGTCGGCGTAGTGCATGAGCGCTTGGCGCTGCGCGTCGACGGAGTGTTCGCCGTGTCCGTCCGGATCCCAGGCGGACGCGCTCCAACCCCCTCGCCGGGCAACGAGCTCGGTGCCATGTTGCTCGAAGAGGACTTCGATGCGCTCGGTGCGGTCGATCTCGCCGACGCGCGACAACCCGCTGCGCGCCAGGTCCCGGATCTCGACGGGTACCTGCACCCCGCAAGCTTGCCACGCGAAGGCAACTGCTGCTCCCACGAAATAGGAGTCATCTGCGAGGCTCCACCAAGCTTGCCACGCGAAGGTAACTGCTGCTCCCACGAACCTGCAGGCACGTCGCCTCCCGATCGCCGGCGATCGGGAGCTTCTGCCCTGGCCCAGCGAGCCGATGGAGCAGCAGTCGCGAGGCTGTAGCCGGTCGGGCGACGAAGCGGGTGCCAGCGCTGGGTCTGGACGCCGCTCCCGCTATCCGCGCGCAAGGGAGGGCCGGCGGCGCGGAGCGCTAGATGCCCGCGGCAACACAAGAGCAGGTCAGGACCAGATCAGGTCGTGTACTGGCACGACCGCCGGCCTCTGGGCGCACGAATCAGTTATCTATGCGGTTCGCGTCAGTCCCGGGCGCGGCGGCGCTCGCCGCGGCTGTGACAGGGTCTTCGTTGAGCCATCGAGCACCGACGGTCTCTGTGATGCTGGCATCTGTTCCACCGCCGGCGAGCGCGAGGGGGGCGACGCAGGCGAGCTCGCGCAGACCGCCGAGAGCGTTTTGAGCTAGCTCGGGAATCGTGGCGGTGACGACGACGAGCGCGGGCTGCAGCAGATCCGCTGTCTGGATCAGCGTCAGCAGCGGAGTATCGGCTCCGAGGTAGGTGATCCGCAAGCCGTGAGCGCGGAGCGCGAGCCCGAAGGAGATCAACCCAAGGTCGTGTTGATCTCCGGGAACGCACGCGAGGAGCGCGTGGGGACCGCGACCACGCCCCCAGTCGCGCGCCAGGGCCAGCAGGCGGCCGCGCAGCAGCGCACTGGCGAAGTGTTCTTGCGCCACCGATGCCTGAGCGTGCGCCCAGCGCTCGCCGAGTTCGTGGAGGTAGGGAAGGACTGTGTCCCGTAGGACGCTCTCGAGCGGGTAGGAACCGAGGAGCCGGTCAAGTACCGAGTGCGCGCCGACATCGTCGAAGCCGTCGAGCGCATGGCGCAGCTGCTCGCCGAGCGCAGCTGCCGTCGGTGCCCCGCTTCGGTCATCTGGTCCGGCGGCCGGGTCAAGTCGCGCCGGCGGCTCAGCTCGTGCGAGCCGGGCCGCCTCGGCTGCCGAAAGGCCTTGTTCGAGGTGCTCGAGCATGCGACGGACGCGCCGCTCGTCGTCCTCGCCGTAGAGGCGGAATCCGCCGCCGGTACGAGTGGGTGACAGGATCCCGTAGCGACGCTCCCACGCGCGGAGGACCTCCGGCGTCACCCCGACGCGGCGGCTCAACTCCCCGATCCGCACGGGCCCGCGATCGGTTTCAGGAGCGCTCATGCGATGAGTGTACAGACCCTGTACAGACCCTTGACAGGGTCTAGACAACTCTGTACGGTCTTTGGACAGCATCTATACAAAGGAGTTTCTCGAATGAAGAAGTTGTTCGTTACGGCGCTAGCGGTCGCCCTACTTGGCGCGATGACACTGGGTGCGGTCGCCTCGTCGGCATCCGTTCCGCACAAGCCCGCCAAGAACATCGTCCAGACGGCCGTCGCCGCCGGTTCGTTCAAGACGCTCGTCTCGCTCGTCAAGCAAGCGGGCCTCACGGGCGCCCTCTCCGGACCGGGGCCGCTGACCGTGTTCGCGCCCACGGATGCCGCGTTCGCGAAGGTTCCGAAGGCGACGCTCGCGGCACTCGCCAAGAACAAGTCAGAGCTGAAGGCCGTCCTGCTCTACCACGTGGTGAAGGGCAATTTCACTGCCGCCCAGGTCGTCAAGCACCAGTCGCTGACCACACTCGAGGGCGGCAAGGTGTCGATCCGAACCCGCGACGGCAACGTGTACGTCAACCGTGCGCGCGTGATCAAGGCCAACGTCATGGCATCCAACGGCGTGATCCACGTGATCAACCAGGTGCTGATCCCGCGCTGACCCTCCCCACCTGTTCAGGGCGCCGCCGCTGCGGCGCCCTGGCCGGGACGGGCCCACCGACAGGGCGGGCCGTACGGAAAAGCCACGATGACAAAAATCACAATCACCCTTCCTCATTCACCCGCCGGCGAGAGACTGCGCGGACGGCGCCATCCGGTTCGGCTCCTTGTGTCCCTCGTGCCGGCGTCGCCCATCCCGACGCAGACAGGCGCTGAGCGCAATCGCTGGGCCGCTCTGCCAGCGTCCGTCGAGCCCGGTTTGACGAAGGGTTGATCGCTGAGATGAGGGTTGCTGTGGTAGGTGCCGGGGTCTCGGGTCTGGTGGTGGCGCATCTGCTGCACCGGGCGCATGACGTCACGGTGTTCGAGGCGAATGGCTATGCGGGCGGGCACACGAACACGGTCCGCGTCGACACGCCGAACGAGACGCATCAGGTCGACACCGGGTTCATCGTCTTCAATGACCGCAACTATCCGAACTTCGAGCGGCTGCTCGAGCGCCTGGGGGTCGGCTGGCAGCGTTCGACGATGAGTTTCAGCGTCAGCGACGGGATCGGGGACTTCGAGTACAGCAGTGCGTCTCCCAGTGGCCTGTTCGCAAAGCGCGCGCACTTCCTGACCCCGTGGTTTCACCGCATGATTGCCGATCTGGGTCGGTTCAACCATGCTGGCCGGGACCTGCTTGGCGATCGTGCCGAGGACGTCTCGCTTGGAGACTGGCTGGAGCGTCATCGTTTCTCGCGGGCGTTCATCGAGCGGCTGATCGTGCCTCAGGCTTCCGCGGTGTGGTCGGCCGCGCCGCGCCAGATGTGGAGCTTTCCCGCCCGTTTCTTGGTGGAGTTCTTCGACAACCACGGGATGCTGTCGTTCCGCGGTCGGCCTCGCTGGCGAACGGTTCGCGGGGGCTCCGCTCGGTACGTGGAGGCCCTGATTCGGCCGTTCTCCGGCCGGCTGCGGCTGCGCACGCCGGTCGATGCCGTCACGCGCCACCCTGATCACGTGCTGGTCAAGCCGCGTGGTGGTGAGGCAGAGCGCTTCGACGAGGTGGTCCTGGCGACCCACTCGGATCAGGCGCTGGCATTGCTGCGCGACGCCAGCGATCGTGAGCACGAGATCCTCGGTGCGATCCCGTATCAGCCCAACGAGGCGGTGCTCCACACCGACGTTCGGATGCTGCCCCGTCGCCGGCGCGCGTGGGCGAGCTGGAACTTCCACCTGCTCGCCGAGCCGAAGCCCGCGAGCACCGTCACCTACCACATGAACCGGCTTCAGTCGCTGCGCGCCGAGCGCGAGTTCTGCGTGACGCTCAACCGCACCGAGACGATCGACCCGGCCCACGTGATCCGCACGATCCCGTACGCGCACCCGGTGTACACGGCCGCGGGGGTCAAGGCGCAGGCTCGAGTGGGGGAGATCGACGGGCGCAACCGGACGCACTTCTGCGGCGCCTACTGGGGCTGGGGATTTCACGAGGACGGCGTTCGCAGCGCGTTGCGGGTGGGCGGACGCTTCGGGGCGCGGCTGTGAGCGCGAGCTGTATCTACGAGGGCACGATTCGCCACCGGCGCTTCGACCCCCGGCGCGAATTCAGCCACCGGCTGGCGCTGGCCTACCTCGACCTCGACGAGCTCCGGGGGCTGCTTGACGGCCGACTGGTCGCCCGGCGCCCGGGGCTGGTGCGGTTCCGCCGCCGCGACTACCTCGGCGATCCCGCTGTGCCGCTGCACCGCGCTGTGCGCGATGTGGTGGAGGACCAGACCGGCGCGCGGCCCGACGGCCCTATCCGGCTGCTTGGGCAGCTGCGCTCGTTCGGGCACTGCTTTAACCCCGTCAGCTTCTACTACTGCTTGGAGCCCGGGGGCGAGCGCGTGCAGGCGCTCGTCGCGGAAGTGACGAACACCCCCTGGGGGGAGCGGCACGCCTACGTCATCGAAGGCAAGCAGCGCGACTCCGCCGTGCTCGAAGGGCAGTTCGACAAGGCGCTACACGTCTCGCCGTTCATCGGAATGGACCATCGCTACGAGGTCCGGGCGGCTGTGCCCGCCCGGACGCTGTCGGTCCACATCGCCTCGAGCCGCGCCGGCGCCACCGTATTCGACGCGACGCTGGCGCTGCGCCGCCGGGAGCTGACGCGCGCGTCGATCGCGAGGATCACCGCCCGGTACCCGCTCGCGACGGTGCGGGTGCTGGCGCTGATCTACGCGCATGCGCTCGGGCTGAAGCTCGCCGGCGTGCCTGTCCACCCCCACCCGCAGACGGGGCCGGCATGAGCGTCTGGCTCTTACGCCGGCTCGTGTCGCTCCTGCTCCGGCGGATCAAGGTCGGCAGCCTGATCGTGGTGGAGGGGGATGAGCGGCTTGTCTTCGGCTCCGGGTCACCGGCTGCGACTGTCCAGATCGTCTCCTCGCGGACGTGGCGGATGCTGCTGCGCGGCAGCCGCGGAATGGCCGAGGCCTTCGCCCGAGGCCTGTGGAACTCGCCGGATCTGGTCGCTTTGATCAGGCTGGCGGCGCGCAACGCCGGCGGCCTCGACAGCCTCCGCTCGCGGCTCGCGCCGGTGCGGTGGCCGCTGCAGCGGGCAGCGGCGCTCCTGCGCCGCAGCACGAAACGCCGGCGCCGGCGCGACATCGCAGCCCACTACGACCTCGGCAACGAGCTGTTTGCGCGGATGCTCGATCCGACGATGAGCTACTCGTGTGCGGTCTTCGAGCACGAGGGGATGACGCTCGAGCAGGCGCAGGTCGCGAAGCTCGAGCGTGTCTGCGAGCAGCTCGACCTCGGGCCCGGCGATCGCGTGCTGGAGATCGGAACGGGCTGGGGCGCGTTCGCGCTGCATGCCGCCGCCACGCGCGGCTGCCACGTGACCACGACCACGATCTCGCGCGAGCAGCACGATTACGCGGTCGAGCAGGTCCGCCGCGCGGGACTGAGCGACAGGGTAACGGTGCTGATGGAGGACTACCGCGAGCTACGTGGCCGGTACGACAAGCTCGTCTCGATCGAGATGATCGAGGCGGTCGGATGGCGGCACTTCGGCACCTTCTTCGCCAAGTGCTCCGAGCTGCTGGCTTCCGACGGCGCGATGCTGCTGCAGGCGATCACGATCGACGACCGCGCCTACGAGGTCGAGAAGGCATCGAAGTCGTTCATCAACACCCACATCTTCCCCGGCGGATGCCTGCCCTCGCTCGAGGTGATCGCGCGCAGCCTCGCCCGGCGGACCGACCTGCAGGCGGTGGGGCTCGAGGACCTGACGCCGCACTACGTCGAGACGCTCCGGTGCTGGCGCAAGACGTTCACCGCCCATGTCCGCGCGCTCGCGGAGCGCGGCTACGACGAGCGCTTCCGCCGGCTCTGGACGCTCTACCTCGCCTACTGCCAAGCCGGATTCGCGGAGCGGCGCATATCCGTCGTCCAGCTGCTGCTGACCAAGCCCCGGTCCCGGATCGCCTCACGCACGTACCGGAGAGCGCTCTGGCCACAGCCAGCAGCCCGACCTTTCGCTGAGCGCATGATCAACTCGCTGCTCGACGACGTCCTCGACCGTACCGTGGTTGCCGGTTACACGAACGTCGGCTATCGGATCCGCAGCCGCGGATGGGACGCTTCGGATCTGCGCCCGATGCTGGGCAAGGTGGTGCTGGTCACGGGCGCGAGCTCCGGGCTCGGTCTCGCCGCTGCCGAGGGCTTCGCGCGTCTGGGCGCCTCGGTCTGGCTCGTCGTCCGCAGCCCTGAGCGCGGTGAAGAGGCGCGCGCGGGGATCGTCGAGCGGTCCGGTAACGACGACGTGCACGTGGGGGTCTGCGATCTCAGCGAGCTCGAGTCGGTCCGGCAGTTCGCCGGACGCTTTCGAGATCAGGCTTCGCGCCTGGATGTGCTGGTCAACAACGCCGGGGTGATGACCGAAGCGCGCGCTGTTTCGGCCGACGGGATCGAGCTCACGCTCGCGACCAACGTCGTCGGCCCGTTCCTGCTGACCGACCTGCTGATCCCACTGCTCCAAGACAGCGCCCCGGCGCGGATCATCAACGTGTCCTCTGGCGGCATGTACACACAGAAGCTCAGGGTTGATGACCTGCAAAGCGAGCACGGGGAGTTCGACGGACCGAAGGTGTACGCGCGCACCAAGCGCGCACAGGTCATCCTCACCGAGCTCCGGGCAAAGCGGCTAGCGGACACCGGGGTCGTGGTCCACGCGATGCACCCGGGCTGGGTCGACACACCCGGCGTGCGATCGTCGCTGCCGCGCTTCTACAAGGCGACGCGGCCGCTACTCAGAACGCCGGCGCAGGGCGCCGACACGATCGTCTGGCTTGGTGCCGCCGCCGAGCCGGGCCGCAGCTCGGGTCGGTTCTGGCACGACCGCCGACCGCGCCCCACGCATCTCCTGCCGTCCACGAGGGAGACGCCACGGGAGCGCGAGCGGCTCCTCGCCGAGTGCGTCCGGCTCAGCGGTTGGTACGACACATCCGTACCGACCGCGTCGACTTCCATTCCAGAAGGAGAATCTTGATGGCCCACTACCGAGCATCGATCGACATCCAGCAACCCCGTGAGCACGTATTCGCCTACCTCAGCGATTTCTCGACAACCAGGGAATGGGATCCGGGCGTCGTCGAGGCGGACCGTCTGAATGGTCAAGCGGTGGGCGAGGGAACCGAGTTCCGGCTGGTCGCCGAGTTTCTCGGCCGCAAGAACGAGCTCACCTATCGGATCGTCGAGTACGACCCGCCGCATGCCGTCACCTTTCTCGGTGAGAACGGCACCGTGGTCTCGCGCGACAGGATCACGTTCGAGTCGACCGTCCTGGGCACACGCGTAACCTACGACGCCGACCTCGCGCTGAAAGGCCTGCTCAAAATCACCGACCCGCTCCTGGCGCTCGCGTTCAACCGTGTCGGCGATCGGGCCCTCGCAGGTCTCAGGCGAACCCTCGCCCCCTCCCAGCCGCGAATGCTGAGCCCGCTGACCGGTCGCGCTCTCGACGGCAAGGAGTACAAGCTGCCGGGCGATCTCGCAAAGCCGCACAACATCCTCGTCATCGCCTTCCGCCGCGAGCAGCAGCGCGTCGTCGATCAGTGGCTGCCGTGGCTGATCGACCTTGAGCAGCGGCGCTCGGACGTCGCGGTGTACGAGTTGCCGGTGCTGTCATCGGTGTACGGTCCGGCGCGGTGGCTCATTGACGGTGGCATGACACGGGGGATCCCGGACGCCGCCGCCCGCGCCCGCACGATCACCGTCTACACCGACGTCCGGAAGGTCGTTGACAACCTCGGCCTTGCCGGGACTGACACGATCGCCGTGCTGATCGTCGAACGCTCCGGCCGGATACTCGCCAGCGAAGTCGGCGGTTTCGAGGAGCAGAAGGGCGAGCGGCTGGCCACCTCGCTCGCGCCGACACCGTCGCCCACGGCACCGTGACATGACGGACAGGGTGCTCGTCACCGGCGCGACCGGGTTCATCGGCGGCCGGCTCGCCGCGAGGCTGGCAAGCTCGGGGCGGGAGGTGCGCTGCCTGGTGCGCGACCGCGGCGGGACCCGCGCCCGCGAGCTCGAGCGCGACGGCTTCGACCTGCACGAGGGTGACGTGCTCCGTCCGGAAACGCTGCGCGGCGCAGGCCGCGGGGTGGACGTGGCGTATTACCTGATCCACTCGATGGGCCGAGGCGGGCCGAAGGACTTCGCCGCTAGCGAGCGCGCCGCCGCCACCGCCTTCGCCCGCATGGCACGCTCCGAGGGGATCGAGCGCGTGATCTACCTCGGCGGCCTCGGTAACCGCCCGCAGTCCCCGCACCTGCGCAGCCGGCACGAGACCGCGCTCGCGCTCCGGGAGCACGGCCCCGCGCTGTCCTACTTTCGCGCGGGGATGGTCGTCGGGCCGCAGAGCGAGTCCTACCGCACGCTGCGCTACCTCGTGCAGCGGCTGCCGGCGATGATCGCACCGGCGTGGCTGCAGAACGCGACCCAGCCGATCGCGATCGACGACACGCTGAGCTACCTGATCGAGGCACTGACGGTCGAAGCGTCGGCGGGGAGGGAGATTCAGATCGGCGGCCCCGACGCGCTCACCTACGGCCAGATGCTCGACCGGATGGCCGAAGTCCTCGGCATCCGCCGCCGGCCGCGGATCCCCGTGCCGCTGATCACCCCGTGGCTCTCCTCACTATGGATCGGGCTCGTCACACCCGTCGACGCCGGCGTAGCGAGACCATTGATCGAAGGGCTCGCCGTGCCGACGGTCGTCACCGACCGCTCCGGAATGGCGCTGTTCGACATCAAGCCAATCAGCTTCGACCAAGCACTCCGACGCGCCGTCGCAGAAGACCCCGAACTTGCGCCCACATGAGAGCCCTCGAGCGTCTCTTCATCTCGCGCCCCACCCGCATCGCGATCATCCTCTTGTGGCTCATCCTCGGCGGACTGGGCGGTTCGTTCGCGCAGCGCTTCCAAGACGTGCAGAAGAATGAGGAGTCCTCATTCCTGCCGGGCTCCTCAGAATCCGTGCGAGAGCTGACGCTCGCCACGCACTTCCCGTCCGGAGAGCGCTTCGCCGCGATCACCGTCATCCGTCGCGACGGCGGGCTGAATCCGCGAGACCTGGCCGCGATCGAGCGAACACGTGCCTCGCTTGCCGCCAATCCCCCGGTCACGGACTCCCGGCAGGTGCTCGTCCGAGTCTCACCGGACCGCACGACGGCACTGGTGATCGTCAACCTCAACGCGCGCGGCAATGAGACGTTGCTGAAGTCGTCCGTGAGGGGGGTGGAGAGCCGGATGGCGCCGTTGCGTGCGCGCGGTCTCACGGTCAAGGTGACGGGTCCGGCGGGTTTCGCGCGGGACGCGGTCAACGTGTTCTCCTCGATCAACGGGACGCTGCTGCTGGCCACCGGCGCGCTCGTGTTCGTGCTGCTGATCCTGATCTACCGCTCGCCGATCTTCTGGGTGATTCCGCTCTTCAGCGTGCTGATGGCTGAGGCGTTCTCGCGGTTCTGCGGATGGGCGACCGCCGAGGCGGGGGTCACCGTTAACGGCCCAGAGCGCCGGCGTGTTGCCCGTGCTCGTGTTCGGCGCGGGCACCGACTACGCGCTGCTGATGGTCGCGCGCTACCGCGAGGAGCTGCGCCGCTACGAGCGGCCGGTCGACGCGATGCGCCAGGCGCTGCGACGGGCCGGACCCGCGGTGTTCGCGTCGGGGTCGACGGTCATCCTGGCCCTGCTGTGCCTGTCGTTGGCGCAGGTCAACCGCACCAGCGGGCTCGGGCCGATCGGTGCGATGGGAGTGGCGCTGGCGATGCTGGCGATGCTGACGCTGCTGCCTGCGGCGCTGGTGGCCGGCGGCCGGCGCGCCTTCTGGCCGTTCGTGCCGCGCTTCGGCTCAGAGGGCACGGACGAAAGGCACGGGACATGGCGCCGCGTCGGCGAGCGCGTCGCGGCCACTCCACGACGCGTATGGATCACCACGGCGCTACTGCTCGGGCTCGGCTGCCTGGGCCTGACGAGCTTCTCGACGGGGCTCACCGACACGCAGGACTTCCGGGGCCGGGTGCAGTCCGTCGAAGGCCAGCGGCTAATCGCCAAGGCGTTCCCGGCGGGAGCCAACGCGCCGACCGACGTCGTCGTGCGCGACGTCGGCGCGGTCACTCGCGTCCAGCGGGCACTGCGCTCCGTGCCCGGCCTGGCGGCGGTGGGGCCGCCGGAGCTCGGCAGGCCGGGTGCGCGCTTTGGCGTCACGCTCACCTCCGACCCCTACTCGACCACCGCCGAGAACCTGGTCCCGCGCCTTCGTGCGGCGGCCCACGCGGCCAGTCCGACCGCGCTCGTGGGCGGCCCGACCGCGCAGCAGAAGGACTTCGACACCGCAGCCGCGCACGACAACCGGTTGATCGTGCCAATCGTCCTCACCTTGGTGTTCGTGATCCTCGCGCTGCTGCTGCGCGGTCACGTTGCCGCTGCTGCTGATCGGGACCGTGATCCTGTCCTTCGGCGCAGCCTTAGGCATCTCCTCGGCGGTGTTCGACCATCTCTTCGGCTACCCGGGCGAGCCCTCGACGCTGCCGTTACTGGCCTTTATCTTCCTAGTCGCGCTCGGGGTCGACTACAACATCTTCCTGATGGCGCGCGCCCGCGAGGAGGCGCTGCGCCACGGCACACGGCACGGGATGCTGCGCGGGCTGGCGGTGACCGGCGGCGTGATCACCTCGGCCGGGATCGTGCTCGCCGGGACATTCACGATGCTCGCGACGCTACCGCTCAAGACGCTGACCGAGCTCGGCTTCACGATCGCCTTCGGGGTGCTGCTCGACACCTTCATCGTGCGCTCGGTGCTCGTGCCCGCGCTCGTCTTCGATATCGACCCTCGCGTCTGGTGGCCAAGCGCCCTCACCCGAAAAGGAGAAACGCGTTACCGGCCAGGCGAAGCCGACTCCGTGCCGCGCACCGACGAGCGCCACCCCGAACGGCTGGCGGCGTTGGCAGCCAGCGACACCCCGGACGGCCCGAACTGACGATGGAGCGAGTCTGGGACTACCCCCGCCCGCCGGCCGTCGTGCGCTGCAAGCCTCGCGTCCGGATCCAGCTGGCCGGCGAGGTACTGGCCGACTCCACCCGCGCCCTGCGGGTGCTCGAGACCAGCCACCCACCAACGATCTACGTTCCGCTGGCCGACGTGCGAGCGGAGCTCCTGGCCGAGAGCGACGCACACTCGACCTGGTGCGAGTTCAAGGGCCCAGCGCGATACCTGGACGCGGTCGTCGACCGCCGGCGCTTCGAGGGGATCGCCTGGACCTACCCGGACCCCTCGCCCGGATACGAGGCGCTGCGCGATCACGTCGCCTTCTACCCCGGACGCGTGGACGCTGCGTGGCTAGATGACGAGCGCGTGCAGGCCCAGCAAGGCGACTTCTATGGCGGGTGGATCACCGCCGACCTCGTGGGGCCGTTCAAAGGGCCGCGGGGCACGCTCGCGTGGTGAAGTCGGGTCCGTAACGCTCCCTCTCCTGCAGTAATCCCCGAGGTCGCCTCCGTCGAGGTCGTCGAGGTGCTGTGAAGCATTCGGCGGCCGGGTCGATGACGAGCCGTCGCTGCGGGTCTCAGCCAGTCGATGCCCTGGAAGTGCTCGTCGACACGAGGGCTTCACGCGACGCTTCACAGAGGCGGGTGCTGCTACTGCCGCTCTGGACGACCTGTAGGTAAAGCCGGCGAAGCTTGGGTCAGAAGCAAAGCAGGACAACTCGCCAAGTTTGGGTCAGACCCGCTCCTCGCCAAAACCACGCCTCGGTGTTTGCACGGTCCCGCTAACGGCCGGGTCGATGCAGAGGTCACCGCGGGAGCCGCTGCGCTGCCGGATTACACGAATCACGGGGTGCGAGGCGAGCCGCGGCAAGCCGTGACCTGGCTGCTCCTTCTCGCGGGCGAGCGCTCGATGCAGAAGCCGCTCGGTCGTGGCTGGTTGGGCGACGAAGCAGGTGCGGCGCCGGCGCCTAGTTGGTCGCGTTCGACTGTCTTGCGGATGATCGTCTAGCGGGGCATCCTTCGTGTGGCTACGTAAGCTGCGAGCCACCTCCTGATCGCCGAGATCAACGGTGAATCCGCCCGCCGGCACCTTGCCGCCTATCTCCTCAATGCCGTCGCACCGTCCGTGCTGGACCGGACGCTGAGCTCAGGCGACATCGACGCGACCCAACTGGCGGACGCTGCGCGGCAGCTTGCGCGCGGCATCACCGGCGCGGCTCAGAAGCCTTGAGGGGACGCGAAGCGGTAATAGGGCAGGCCGGCTCTCGCCGCGGTCGGACTGCGGGCTGCCCAGAACGCGAAGCTGAGCGCTCGCGGGCCGCTAAACGGCCCGCGGCGCAGGTGCCTCGCCACGGCAGCTCAGTCAAACTTGACCAAGTCCTGGAAGATCAGTTGACCCCAAGTATTTCCGCGCGCTTGGACGAGCAGTCCACCTTCCGAAAGCCCGCCAAGCTGGATCGGAGAGAAACCGAGATCTTCCGCTAGCGCACCGATCTCCGCTGGTGCGTCGTCGTTGTCACTTGCCAGGAACACGACTCTCCTGCCCCGGTTCACGGCCGGGTCTTGGCTAAGGACGCCAGCGACCAAATGGTTGAAGCCCTTGACCAGTTTTGCACCAGTGAAGGCCTGCGCGACGGCCGTGGAAGAAGGCTGTCCTCCCAGTTCCTCAGGGGACACGCCGTAGGCATTGGTCACATCGATGATGGTCTTTCCCTTCCAGCTCGGCAGCGCCTTCGCGACATCCCCGTGTGATTCGTAACGGACAGCCAGAAAGATGGTGTCCGCCTTGACCGCTTCCCCGAGTGTTGTGGGAATGATCTCGGGTCCGATCGCGGCCGCGGCGGATGCAAAGCTTTCCGGGTCGCGAGTGGTTGCAACGGATACTTCGATGCCGCTTCGGGCAAACGCCTTGGCAAGAGCTTGGCCGATGTTGCCGAAGCCGATAATTGCATAGCTCATATGTTCTCCTTTTGTGTTGCCACGCCCTACGGCTCCGAATATCGAATGGAGTGACCGGCCGGGCGTAGTGCGTCAGACTTGCGCTAGGCCGCCGTCGACGTGGACCTCGCTGGCGGTCATGAAGCTGCTGTCTGGCGACGCAAGAAAGGCAGCCACCGCTGCGATCTCCGCCGGTTCGGCCATGCGCTGGAGCGGGTTCATAGAGGCGAAGGCCTTCTGGCCTTCCTCGCCGAGAGCTTCCTTTGCAAGTTCGGTCGCCGTCGGTCCGGGCGTCAGCACGTTGACCCGGATGCCGGTGCCCTTCAGGTCGTGCGCCCAGGTCTTCGCGAGGTTGCGCACAGCCGCCTTGCTAGCGCTGTAGGCGGTGAATGCCGGAGCGCCCGTCGTGCCGGCGCTCGATCCGGTCAGGATGATCGAACCGCCCTCGCCCATCAGCGGTAGCGCCTTCTGGATCGTGAAGATCGAACCCTTCACGTTGGTGTCGAAGATTTCGTCAAGGTGCTCGGCGTCGATCTCGCCGAGCGGAAGCTGGCTTCCCGCCCCGGCGTTGGCAAAGACGATGTCGAGGGTTCCGCGCTCGGCCTTCACCGCCGCGTAGAGTCGATCGAGGTCGTCCAGATCGGAGACCGACCCCTGCACCGCGCGGGCGTTGGTCCCGAGGTCAGCCGCAGCGGCGTCGAGCGCTTCCTGCCGGCGGCCGAAGATGAACACAAAGGCGCCCTCATCGATGAAGCGCTCTGCCGCGGCGCGCCCGATGCCCGTAGCGCCGCCGGTGATAACGGCGGTCTTTCCACTCAGTCTGGTCATGCCGTTGAGCTGTCCCACAGATGCTCCAGTCGATTAGTCGGTCCGATGCTATGTACACCGATCTGAGTGCTTTAACGTATCAGGTGATCGCGGGAGAATGCAAGCTATGCACACCGGTCAGTACCGACTGGGCTACGCTAGGCATATGACGGACTTGGAGAAGGGGCCGCGAGGCCTGCGCCGCGGCAGGGGCGCACGAGAACGCATCCTCAGCGCTTCACGACAACTGTTCCGCGATCAAGGCATCAACAGCACCGGCATGGACCAGCTCTGCGCGGTGGCAGAGGTGTCCAAGCGCACGCTCTACCAGCACTTCCCCGGCAAGGACGATCTGATCGCCGAACACCTACGCCGATTCGATCCCGACATCCTGCCCGAGGTGTTCGACCGCACCGACCTCACACCCCGCGAACGGCTCCTCGCCGCCTTCGACATCGACTCGCCGCTGTGCCCGTTCATCGCAGCGGCCGTCGAAATCAACGACCCGGGCCACCCGGCCCGCATATACGCCCGCGACTACAAGCAGGCGCTTGCCGCGCGGCTCACCGAAACCGCCCGCGAGGCCGGCGCCACCAACCCCGAACAGCTCGGCGAGCAGCTGGCGCTGCTCCTGGATGGCGCCGCGGCCCGCAGCCGAGTCCTCAACACCTCAACCTTCTCCACCGCCGCCGCCATCGCAGCAGTCCTCGTCGAGAACGCCATCCCCACGGCGGCGGTACCGCCCGGCGCAAGCTGATCGGCATGGGGTTCGAGGGGTCCGTGGTCGTGGCGGTCGCGGCTTGCGGATCTGCGGTCCTGGCCTGCACGGCTACGCCGACCCGGGTCGGACTGACCTAGTCCTGCGGCCCGCAGAGCCCATATCTGGCAGCGAGCCCAGAGGACAGTCCGCTGGATCCGCTCCGCACCGACGGGTCCGTAGCTTGGCCTTTGCGCCGCCGTCCATCCGCTGCTGCTTCCACGAAGCCGGAGCTGTCTCGCGGGGCGCTACTAGGTCCCGCCGGGTCTTCCGCTCCGAGTCGACGAGGTCCCAGAGCAGCAGTCGACCCGTCGGAGCGCCGTGGGCGAGCTGAGGGGGAGTGCGGGCGTCGGCGGGGCTCGACCGACCGCTGTCGCCCGACCAGCAGGCGCGGGTCAGCGCCGCTGCCGACGACTGCCCTGCTCGTCGTGACGTCGCTGAGTTCACGATCGAGTTGGCGACGTGACGATCGCTCTGCTCGATGCCCGGGGGGTCACTCCGAAACCTGGCCTCCCGACAGGTAGGCTGTCGGGCAGGGGCCAGTGGCTAACGCTGCGCCGGCTGGACGTCGAGCGATCAGTTTCCGGGGCCCGCAACCAGCGTCGTGCAAACTAGGTGTTGTGAGCTCCCACGCGATCACCCAGCTGATCCACGAGTTCGGGCTTATCGCGGTGTTCCTGGCGGCAGGCCTGCAGGCGATGGGCTTTCCGGTTCCTGGTGGTACGGCGCTGGTTATCGCAGGGATAGACGCATCGACCAAGAATGGCCTCCCCTTGGCAGGGGTTATCGCTGCGGGCGCGCTAGGCGCACTGTTTGGTGGAATAGCCGGCTTTGCAGCCGGTCGCTGGCGGGGTGAGTCGGTTCTCCTCCGCGTCGGCCGGCTCGTCCGTCAGCAGCCGGAGCGCGTCCAAGAGCTCCGTGGTCAGTTCGAGAGGCACTCCATCGCGCCTCTGTTCATCGCCCGCTTCATCACGGGCCTACGGAACGTTGCCGGACTCCTCGCGGGCGCGAGCGGCGTGGGGCTCGGCCGCTTCCTGGCCGTGAGCGCGGTCGCAGCTCTCACGTGGTCGGCGTTGATCACGCTCGAGTACTACTTCGCCGGCCGGGCCATCCTCGCGGCGCCGACGTGGTTGCAGATCGCGGTGATCACCGTCGGGGTCTTGGCGACGATTGTTTCGTTTCGCTTCCTGCGGCTTGGACTCGGCGTCGGAGACCGGCGTCCCGCCGAGGCCGCGGAAGTTTCGGATTAGCAGTTGTGCGTCAGCGTGGTGGGAGCGAGACCGCCACCTTCGGTGCACAGACTTTGAAGGTCCGGTCATTGCTCTTGCGCAGGTGCGGCGCGTCGCTGCCAAGCAGCGCAGCGTTCGTTCGTCACACCCTCCTTCGCCTCGTAGCAGGAGAGCCTGGACGGCGCCGCGTCCTCGTCCTGCTGACCGACTGTAGGCGCATCATCCAAGCCGCCGCACGCAGTGCTGCTTCACCATGCCAAGCAGAACTCCCGTCAGGGCCATACCAAGCTCGCGACGCTGCCGCTTCCGGCTGCGCGAAGCAGCCGTTCCGGCGAGCACTGACAATGCGGCCCGCGTGGCCGCTCTCGGATGCACAAGCAGCCACGACCCGTGCTCCTGGCCGACCCGCGCAGAGGCCAGGGCCGCAGTGTCCGAATACATCGAGGGCTGGTGCAACCCCCGGCGAGGGCACCCCACCGTCGGCTACCTCTCCCCGCTCGGGGACGAACGGACCCCCGGCCTCTCTCCGCTCGGCAGTCAACAGGCAGACTCGCTAAGACGACTTCAATTACACCGGGTAAGACGTGTCGCCCAAGCCGGGGCGGTCAACCGGTGCGGGGAAGCTTGTCCTTGAGCTCCGCGTTCTTTGCGCTGATGGCGGCCTTCTGGTGCTGTCGGCGTCCGCGGATCAGCTCCTTGCGGGCTTCCAACCTGGCTTTGCGCTGAGCTTTCTTCGCGGCTGTGACCTCAGCGTCGACATCGGCGACTGACCGGCGCAGGACGGTGCCACCGAGTCCGGACATGGCCGTGTCAACAACATCGGGGCTCTGCTCATCGATCACCGCCAGCAACGCGGTTCGCCCGGCCTTGACCGAGCTGGAGATCCCGGCCAGCGCCGACTCCTTCTCACCCGCGTCGTGAATGTCAAACAGCGCGCCGGCGTAAAGGCCGCCAGCACCTCCGATGAGCATCCCGAGGGGTCCGCCGATGATTCCGATCAGCAGCCCAATGAGCCCGCCACTGGCCGTGCCGAGCATGACCGTCGATTCGGCTCTCTCCGCTCCGACTAGTTGCCCGTCATCACCACGTACGACGACGACTGCCTGTTGGATGACGATCCGCCCTTGGGCGTCGAGCTCCTTGAGCAGCGTCATCGCCTTGTCGGCGTTGCGGTCATCGGCGAATGAGACGGCGATCACGTTGTAGGTACTCCACCCGTCGGTGGCCTGCTTGTTCGATGCGATCTGTTCATTAGTCATAGGCCGCAGGCTGATCGACAGGCGGGTGATCGGTCGTCACGCATTTCGAATGATCGTCGCCGCTCAAACGGTCGGCCGAGGCGCGAGAGCTGGTGGGGCCGCGGCCCGGGCGGCGGATCACGCAAAACGTGTGATGACCGCTCACCCCATCGTCCGGTGAGGTGTCGCAATCGTGCTGACCGACAAAAAGCTCTCCGCGTACGCAAGCAGTACTTCGCGATCGTCCGCCAACCCGCCATTGCTTTCTGAGGCCGTCCTGGTGACGAGCCCGCACGCGGGCCGCAGCCGCAAGCTCGCGCGTGCCCGACGGGCTCTTGACAGGCACGCAATTCATGTGGCGGAGGAGCTCGAGATCGAGCACCTGGATCGACTGCCCGAGCTGCTGCGTACGGCGGACGGAGGGCCACGACTGGTGATCGCGGCCGGCGGTGATGGCACGGTCGGGTCGGTGGCCAGTCGCCTGGCCGGCGCCGAGAACCCGCTCGGCATCTTGCCGCTCGGAACCGGAAACGACTTCGCGAGGTCGCTCGGCATTCCGCTGAGCCCGCGCCGGGCCGCGCGGTTGCTGGGCACCGACGAGATCTCCCGTGTCGACCTCGGCCGCCTCACACGTTCCGGCAGGCCGCCGACGTACTTTGCGCACGCCGCGACCATCGGCCTCAACGTCGACTTCGCGAAGCTGGCGACCCGCGCGTCGGTCCGCGGTCGCCTTGGGCGCCTCACCTACTTGGCGGCGGCGGTCTACGCCGTACGCGAGAGGACCACATTCACCTGCACCCTGCAGCACGATGGCGTCGCCGATGAGCTGGAGCTTTTACAGCTCTCGGTAATCAGCGCTCCCGTCATCGGCGGCGCGCTCGGACTGACCGTGAGGAGTCCTCACCGTGGCGGGCATCGGCTCGAGGTGCTCGCCGTCGAGGATGTCTCGCCTCCGAAGATGCTTCGCGCCGGGCTGTTTCTATTGATGGGGATCAACCGCGCGGTGCCTGGCGTCCAGGCGCTGCAGGTCGAGCGGGTCGGGGTCGACAGCCCGCGCCCGCTGGGGGTGTCCCTGGACGGGGAGCTCGACGGAAACATCCCCGGGCAGTTCGAAATGGTCGCCGGCATCCTGCGCGTGATCGTTCCCCGCCGCTCCTAACGAGCGACCACCAACCGTAACGAGTTGACCCCGCCGCTTAGGGCGACGGGGCCAGTTTCAGAGCTAGCTTTGGTCCGTTCGAGCCAATCGCCGGTCACCCGTCGATGCCGGCTGTGATGACCTCGATCTCGTTGGTAATTCCGCCGACGCCGGGGAGTCGGCAGATCGCCGCGAACGCAGCGTCATTCTCGTGTTGGTGCTGGACCTCGCCCTTGAGCGTCAGCCAACCGTTGGCGACAGTGATGTCGATCCGGTCGGCGGGGACCTGGGGGTTCGACATCAGCGTCTGCAGCGCGGCACCACGGATCTCGTTGTCCCACCAGCTGTTCCGGAGGTCGACCGAAAGCTCGTCCTCCACGGTCAACACCCCCTGCACGGAGCCGACGATGGTCACCGCCGCGCGACGCTGACGGAAGCTTCCAACGCTGCCCCGCAAGGTTACCGTCCCATGTCGTTCTGAAACGGCCACCTCCGTGGGGTGCGGGAGACGGTCATCGCGCGCGAGGGTGCCGCGGATCTCGTCGGTGATGAGGTTCTCGGTGGACATGCGCGCTCCTTGTGGTGGTGGGACTTCGTGAAGCGCGAGCATGCGGGCACGGGGGATGAGGGGTCATCACGCGATTTGCGTGATTGAAGTTCAAGTCCGGCGACGGCCTAGCCGGCCCAGCTTCCGTTTGCTCCCAATCACTCGAAATGCGTGACGACGGCTCACCGCATCGACGAGCACTGTGCGCGAAACGCTCGACGAAGCCGACGCCTACGCCGTCGGTGGCATCGGGCGGCGGCCGGCGACCAAGCAGCCGTTGGCCGCGCAGGCCTAGACGTCAGACAAACACAAACCAACAGAAAGGCAAGGCAATGTCGTACACACAAAACAAGACCTCGTCACGTTCGCTACGTGACAGGGCACGCGAGCGGTTTGCACACGCCGACGAGCGGGGGCAGGGAGTCCCAGGCCCGGGCGGGACGCCCAACGGTCAGATGCCGGTAGGCCCTGGCCTCGGCCTCGCGTCGGTGCCCGGGAAGGTCGCCTCGTATTGGTGGGTTGAGCTGCTGGCGGGCGTGTTCTGGGTTGTGATCTCGCTTGTGGTACTGAAGTTCGACCAGGCGTCGGTCACCACTGTCGGAATCCTCACCGGACTTCTGTTCCTGCTGTTCGCCGCCCAGGAATCCGTCCTCGCTGCGATTGACCGGCCGCGCCGGTGGATCTGGGCGATCTTCTCGGTGCTCCTCGCAGCGTCCGGGATCGTGGCACTGATCCACCCCACCGCCACCTTCGCCGGATTCGCCGACATCCTCGGTTTCGTGTTCCTGCTCATCGGCGTGATGTGGATGGTGCAGGCGTTCACCGAGCGTCCGATCAACGACCTGTGGTGGCTGACCCTGATCAGCGGCATCATGATGACGGTGCTCGCGTTCTGGGTTAGCGGGCAGTTCTTCGTGGTCCGCGCGTACACGCTGTTGATCTTCGCCGGGATCTGGGCGATGACCACCGGAATCATCGACATCGTTCGTGCCTTCCAGATCCGCGAGGTGGGTCGAGACCTGGGCCGTCATCCCAATCGGTGATCGCCTCCTCAGAGGCCGGAATCCCAGTGCACCCGGGATTCCGGCCTTCTTCTATGTCGATGCGATGACTCCAACCCGAACATCCCCGCGCATGACACGCCAGAGCTCCGAAAACGGCTCCGACCCGGTGCGTGTCCGATTGGCGCCCCCGCCAGTAGGTGGCGTGCTGCGGATCGTGCTCATCATCGTCGCGACTGCGCTTGCCCTGTACCTGGTATGGCGACTCCGCAGCGTCATACAGCTCCTCGCTATCAGCCTGTTCTTCGCCCTTGCGCTGTTCCCTGTGGTCGATGCGGGTGGCCGAGAGGACCAGGGCGCCGCGTGCGGTTGTGATCTTGGCCGTCTACGTAATCCTGGTTCTGCTGGTCAGTCTGATCGGTTATGTCGTGGTCCCGAGTGTCGTCAGGGAAGTGCAGACGCTCTCGCGCGACGCCCCGCATTACGCGGCGGAGCTGCGCCACAACGCGACGTTTCGTCACTACGACGAGCGGTACCACATCACGGCCAAGCTCTTGCAAGACACGCACCGGCTGCCGGAGCTGCTGGCCAGAGCCGCGGGGCCGCTGAAGGACGTCACGGTTGGCGCCGCCGGCTTCCTCACGCAGCTGATCACCGTGCTGGCAGTCACCTTTCTGCTGGTCCTGCACGGTCGGGAGTACTCCGAGCTGGCGTTGTCACTGACGGGCCGGCGCCAGAAGCGCTATCGCCAGGTGATCATCGACATTAAGGATGCCGTGGCTGGTTACACACTCGGCAACATCATCATCAGTCTGCTGGCCACCCTGGCGACCTGGATCGTCCTGACGATCCTCGGCGTCCCGTACGCGCTGGCACTCGGCCTCGTGGTGGGCTTCTTCGACTTCATACCGTTGGTCGGAGCGACGCTAGGCGCGATCGTCGTGGCGCTGGCCACACTCGCGGTGAGCTTTCCGACCGCCACGACCGTCTGGATCGCGTTCATCATCGTCTGGCAGCGCGTCGAGGACTACGTCGTGCAGCCGCTCGTATACGGGAGAGCGGTGAACGTGAATCCACTCGTGACGATCATCAGCCTGCTCGTGGGCGCCGAACTGCTGGGGATCCTCGGGGTCCTGCTGGCGATCCCCACCGCCGCGGCTATCCAAATCATCCTCCGCGAATGGTGGTCCACAAGAGGCCTCGAAGCTGCGCGGGTCAGCGCTGACGAAGGCCGGCGTGCTGAGACGCACGCCGGCCCCACGATCAGAACTCCGGAGCAGCGCGGCGAGCCAGGATGAGCCAAAGGCTCACGAACAGGCCGAGCGCGCCGACCACCATCAGGATGACACCGACTGTCGAGAGGCTGATGCCGGCCAGCTGCGCCGTAACGGCGAACTTCAGGATCGCCCCGACCATGATCGCAAACAAGCTGAGTCCGATGGTCATTTGGTCCTCCTCAGGCCATGCGTTGTTGATGGACACTATGGTCCAAGCATGCCCGCGCCTGCGGTGACCGGTCGTCACCCACTATGCGTGATTGGATCACCCGCCGCTGAATCACGCAAAGCGGATGATGACCACTCACCGGGACCGGACGGAGACTCTCCGAGCACCTTCCGCCACCTCGAGCCCATCAGACGCCACCATGTTCACCGACAGCCGAAGAGAAGAAGATGTGCGAGCCGCGCTGCGCCGCGACCCTAGGATCAAGCATCCCGAACTGATAGCGGTGTCGGTCGACGAGATCGGCACCGTCGTCCTTCGCGGGGCTGTCGGAACGCTTCTGGAGCGTCTCGCCGCGAAGCATGATGCACGAGACGTTGAGGGCGTTTGCCAGGTCGTTGTCGACGACTTAAAGGTCGACCCGCAGGTCGGGGGCCGGCACACAGACGATGAGATTCGCGTTGCGGCGCTCCAGCGGCTGATCTGGGACGCCAGGATCCGATCGACACACGTCCACGTCAAGGTTGCTCGAGGGCACGTGTCGCTGACAGGCTACGTCAGAGAAGTAGGAGAGAGCGACGCTGCAGCCGAGGACGCGGCCACCGTGACGGGCGTGGTCGGCGTGACGAATCGGATCGAGATCAGGTAGGGAGCGTCAGATGGCCGCCGCCGCGACCAGCCGGCAGTCGCTCGGCCGCGGGTCGCTTTGGCGACGCCATCGCCGAGCCATAACGGCGGCGCTGGCGGTGCTCGTTGCCGCTGCGTTCGCGCATTACGTCCTGCCGCACGTCGTGAGTCTCGGTCCCACGCTCAATCGGCTGCGGCACGGTCATGTCGTATGGTTCGCAGTCGGCGTCGTCCTGGAGGCCTGTTCGCTGTTCGGAGAGGTCGCGCTGTTCCGTGGCGTGTTCGCGAGGCCAGGCAATCGCATCGGCTGGACAACCAGCACCGAGATCACGCTCGCCGGGGCGGCGGCGACGAAGCTCGTAGCGGCGGGCGGGGCCGGCGGGGTTGCCGTGACCGTGTGGGGGCTTCGCGCGTGTGGGCTATCGGGCGCAGAGGTGGCGGACGGGATGGTCTGCTTCGGGATCCTCACGTACGGGGTTTACCTCGCCGCCGTCGCGGTGGCGGGGTTCGGCCTCTGGTTTGGTTTGTTCAGCGGTCCCGCTCCCGTTGGCCTGACGTTGGTTCCCGCTGCTCTGGCTACCGCGGTCATCCTCATCGCCCTGTCGATGCTGTTCGTCAACCAGCCGTTGACGGAGTTTCTCCAGCGACGTGCCGAGCGCTCCACAGGGCGCGCGAGCAAGTGGTGGCACCACGCAGCCGCGGCACCGCACTCGCTCCACGCGGGACTGCTGGGCGCTCTGACGATGGTCAGGCGGCGCGATCCGTCGCTCCTGGGCGCACTGGCCTATTGGGGCTTCGACATCGGTGCGCTATGGGCGTCTTACCGCGCCTTCGGCGGCTCGCCGACCGGCGCCGTGCTCGTCCTTGGCTACTACCTGGGCACAGCCGGGAACCTGCTACCGCTCCCCGGCGGCGTCGGCGGGGTCGAAGCGGGCATGATCGGCTCCTTCGTGGGCTTCCGGGTCAGGGCCTCGCTTGCCACGCTCGCCGTGCTCGGGTACAGGACGATCTCCTACTGGCTGCCGAGCGTCCCGGGAGCAGTCGCATACATGCGCCTGCGCCGCACCGCCGGGACACCCCCATCGGAAGAGCAGTAACCGGAAGCTGCCGGCGCGACGCCACACACGACATGACCAGCACGGTGCGGATCCGTGAGCCGATGGCGCCGCCGGGGGCCTCGGCCGAGCGAAGCCGGAGCTGATCCGGACGGTCGTTGACGTTGAGGGAAACTCGCACTGACCGGCGCGGCGTCCAGTGACATCGCGCCGCTTCGGCCAGGCGCAACGTGCGTTATAAACGTGATGGCCACCGTTGACGCCCCGCGCCAAGACATCCGGTTGACGCCGGCCCACCTTCGGCTTCTCTCGTCGCATGTGGACCTTGCTGCGGTAGCGGCAAACGAGACGGGAGACGACGCCCACCCAGTATCCGATCCCGTCCCGAGGTTGTCGGCGACGATCGCCTGACCGTCGCGCCCGCCGCGGCGTAGCCGACCTGGCCTCGCAGGCGATGGAGAGCGCGGGTGAAGAAGAATCCGGCCGGGACCAGCCCGCCGCGGGACGCGAGCCACTGCTAGGGGACAAACCTACTCTCGCCCTAGGGTGGCCCGCGTCACATGATTGCGTCCTACGCTGCCAGTGCCTTTTGCTTGGCGCGCTGGAATTCGTCGTCGGTGAGAATCCCGCGATCCTTCAGGGCCTCGAGCTCGGCCACGTCATCGTCTGGCGACGGCGTCACCCCGGTGATCCGCTGGCTCCCGGTCCGGGCACGCTGAAGCTCTTCGTCGGTCAGTATCCCGCGATCCCTGAGGTCCGTGACGTCAGCGAGGAACCCAATTTCTTGGACCCGTCGCCCGCTCGCCTCGTGCGCCTTCATCTTGTCGCCGCGGGCAATGACGTAGATCAGCACGCCCACGAGCGGCAACAGGAAGATCAGCACGAGCCAACCGGCTTTCGCCCAGCCGGAGAGATCATGGCTCCGGAAGATGTCGGCGACCACGGTGACGGCTAGCCAGATCCATAAGAGGAGCAGTGCGAACTCCAACACCGTGAGTAGCGCCTGACCAAACGTATATGTCGCGTATAGCTGCATACAGCCTCCTTGGGTTGTTGTGTAGCTCGGCCGCGGAAAGCGGCAGAGTCGTGTCAATCACTTGTGAGTGATGTTCATGACGGGTCTCTGGGTCCGTGACCCGGTGAGATCAGCTGAAACCGTCATGACCACAAGCTCGCAGCAGGTTGGGTGAGCCGGCATCGTCCGCTTTGCGTGATTCCCAGCACCGCCCGCATCACGGAGGCGGAGAATCGTCTGAACTGCGTGACGACAGCCACCCGCGAGGGCCGGAGCGTGTCGGTGGTGGATACGGACACCAACGGACCTCGGCCCACGTACCAGCGGGCCAGTCAGGTCGCTGTATATGTTCGTGTTTGGCCTCGGTCTCGGTTCGGTGATGCAGGTACTGGTCATCGCCGTCCAGAACGCGGTCGAGTACAAGGACCTCGGTGCCGCGACCTCAGGGGTGACCTACTTTCGTTCGATCGGCGGGTCGTTCGGCACCGCAGTCCTCGGCCCGCTGTTCTCCAGCCACTTGACTGCGAACATCGCGCACTATCTGGGCGCCCTGAGGCTCCCGGCCGGGGTCACCATCGCCGCCCTGAGCCCGAAGCCGGCTGGGCACGCTTCCATTGGGAGTCCACGACGCGGTCATCCACGCGTACGCCAGCTCATCGCAGAGCGTGTTCCGGGCCGCGGCTCCGGTGGCCCGCGTTTGGGTTCGTGCTCGCATGGCTGCTTCCAGAGCTCAAGCTGCGAGAGACGGTGGCGGCCACCGACGCCGGCCCGGATCAACCACGCGATCCGCCGGCGCCCCTCCAGGCCTTCACGGGGCTGAATGCGACACCGACGGCCATGGCCGAGGTGGCTGGTTCCATGGGGCGCGCCGGTGACCTCTGCGCGCGGCGACCTCTACGCGATGGCTCGCGAGAACGGCCGCAGGGGTCACCAGTCCGACGATGGGCCGGGTGCGTCTTGACCGCCTTAGTTGCGAGGTCGAGGTCGGTCACGTAGCGCAGGGAACCGCGGAATAACCGCCGCATGCCGGCGCGAGACTTCCTTATGCGAACTCTGGACGGACGGGGCGGCGTTGGGGCGCCGCCCGCCCAGCTCGCTTCATGACTCCGGCGACGACCAACCCGAACAGGAAGCCGCCGACGTGCGCGAAGAAGGCGACACCGCCGCCGTTGGCGTGGGCCGAGGTGAGACCGTAGTTGGCTTCGACCAGCTGGTACAGGAACCACAGGCCGAGGAACACCCACGCCGGAATCCGAACCGGGAAGACCAGGACCAGCGTCAGCACGCGGGAGTTCGGATATAGGACGAAATAGGCGCCGAGGACGGCGGCGATCGCGCCGCTGGCTCCGAGCACCGGCACCATGGCGGCGCTGCCCGAACCGGCGATCAATGTGACCGCGGTCTGGGTCGCACAAGCGACAAAGCCGCCGGCGATGTAGAAGGCGAGGTAACGAAGGTGCCCGAAGGCGTCCTCGACGTTCTTGCCGAAGATGGCGAGGAAGAGCATGTTGCCGAGGATGTGATCCCAGCTGCCGTGCATGAACATGGCGGTGAACCAGCTGAGTTCCCACGGCTCCGGTCCGTGACAGGCGCCGCTCACTGTGCACGGGTAGAAAGAGGCGTGGTACACGGAAGAGCCGAGATGTGGAAGTTCGTAGAAGATCCACACGCAGAAGTTTGCGGCGATGATCGCGAGGTTGACGATCGGGAATCGCCGAGCGCGGATGCCGTCAGACAGCGGCAGCATGGCGGGGACGTGGAGCGATCAGGATTGGCGCGGGCGCGTCGCGCAGAAGTGTCCGGCCGGTGCTTCCCAGTTGCACGCGGCCCGGCGCTCCCGCGTGCCCCGAGCCGATGACGAGCAGCTCTACGTGATCACAGAGTTCGCGCAAGCCGTCGGCCGGGGCACCCGGCTTTGTGTCGAAATGTGTCCGCGCGCCGGTGTCCAGGGCAGCAGCCCGAGCGCGTTCGGATAGCGATGCGATCTGCCCGGGCACGATCGCGTCGCCGCCGAGGACCATGCGCGCAGCCCTGGTCCCCCTGGCCATTCGGTCGTCAACGACCCCGCGGACGTGCAGATCTGCGTCGGTGGCGACTGCGATCGAACCGGCCAGCCTGAGGGCCGCTTCGGACTCGGGGGTCGCGTCGAACCCAACACCGATCCGCTCAAGCCTCGCGTCCGCGTCATCCTGGAGGCCCCGCGGGGCGATGGCCAGGGGGCACTCCAGGTGAGACAGCAGGTCGCCCGCGACGTTCCCCAGGCCGACATGGCCGTAGTCGGCGTGACGAGTCGAGCCCAGAACGAGCAGGTCACGGTGCTCGAGGCGAGTGACACCGAGAAGTCCGCGCGACGCGACCGGGTTCGACTGGACCGCGATCCGGGCGTCGGGCGCCAATGAGTCTCGTGTGCGCGCCAGCATCGCCCGAGCCTCTTCCTTGACGCTTGTCCAGCCCAGCTCGGCCGGGACGACGCCCTCGAGGAGCGGCTGTTCGAAGATCGCTATGAGCATCAGTTCGGCCTGTGTCGCTCGCGCGAGCATCGCCGCAAGGACGACCGCATCGCGGCCGGCCGGTGCGCCATCGACCCCGACGCCGATCAGATGCGGCGCGGGCACGAGTGTCGTGCTGTGCTCGCTTTGCTGGTGCGACCAGTCCCGGATGTTCGTTTGCTGAGGGCGCATGACCTATCCCGGATAGCCTGAGCGCGGACTGGGTGAAAGGTCGTCACATGTTTTGCGTGATTGCCGGCCGCGCCGTGATCACGCAGAGTGCGTGACGACGGCTCACCCGCCCGACCTCCAGCCTGCGGGCGTGTTCAGCAACGTCGTCGTAGGTGTCAAGGAGCTCGAGGCTGGGCGAGATGCGGTGTGCCTGGCCCGAGCCCTCACCACAGCGGCAATCGGACGATAGAAACGTCATACTGGCGCGGAAATCGACGCCCTCACAGCTCAGCTCGACGATCCCGCCGAGATCATCTCTGCCGCACACCGCAGCTTCGTCCGCCACCCCGACTGGGGCTGGCTGCTCGTGCGGCTCGACGTCTCTCACAACATCCTGCTCGCCGCCCTTGGCCCCTTCGCCCGTCGCGACCTGCGTTCCGGTGTCAGGTCTGGCCGCCTCAGCGTGCCGCACGAAGGGATCGCGCTGTACGCCTCGGGGGCGCACTCCTCGCCGTGATGCGAGCCGTGCTCGACCGGCAGGCCCCAAAGGACGCCGACATCTACCACGCCGAAGGCGTGCCCCGGCTCCTCGGTCTGCCCGCCGATCAAGCGGCAGAGGTCGCCCGCCGCCCGCTGCCGGCGACCTCGTGACTGCTCCGTCCGCCGCGATGCTCACCCGGAGCGACGATGCCTATGCCCGAGCGACCTCAGGTGGATCTCGAGGCTTGCGATCCGGTCGTCTTGCTCTTCCGGTCGCCTGGCTTCTTGAACACCTTCTGGTAGGCCTCGAGGAGAAAGGGCAGCATGTCCGGCTCGGGCATCGGCTTTCCTGCGGCCTGCCGGCGGAGCATCTCGCTGCACAGTTGGATGTATGCCTCGCCAAGCGCGGCCGTCAGTGCTGCGGCAACCGACGCGTTGATGACCGACACGCCGGGAATGACCTTCAGCAGGTTCGCGGCGATTTGTCTACCGACGACCGTGACTCCGCCCTGGCCGACTAGCCCGCGGATCAGGTTGACGGCGCGGTCGCTGCCCATGTCGATGCCGAAGATGGCGTTGATGCTCGCGAGCATGCCGAGTTGAACCGGCATCAGCACCACGGCGTCCGGGACCGGAATCGGGACAGCACCGATGCCGGCTGCGGTAACGCTTGATGCACCAACGATCGCTCGCGCCTGGCTGGCTTTGAGGCGGACGACTACCCCTTGGGCGCTTGTAAACGCCCGCCTCACCGCCTCGGGGAGGATATCGTTGGTCCGCTCCACCAGTTCCTCTAGGCCTCGTGGCGGGATTATGTGTCCGGCAACCCTGCGCTCGCGCGCGAGCGTTCGGATCGGGCTGCCTTCGATGGGCAGCTTCTCGGCGGCGATGGCCCGCTCCAGTGAGGCTGCTCGGTCCTCGTCGATGCACTGCGTGAGAACCAGAATCACCGGAACCTCGGCGGCCAGCGCGCCGACAATCCCGACGTCGTAGTCCTGCACTCGAGTCTGCCCAGCGTCGATGCAATACCAGGCGACGTGTATGACCTTGTCCGGGCCGCCCTTTCGGGAGTCGGCGATCGTCTTGAGGTAATCGCGGATGACGTCCTTCTTCGCGTGCCCGAGCTCGATACCAGGCGTGTCGTAGATCGTCACCGGCACACCGGCCACGTCGTAGCGCTGGACGTTCTTGGTCACCGGCTTGCCGGTGCCTTCCTCGGCGAGCGGGACCCTGAACACGGCGTTGATGAGCGTGCTCTTCCCGACCCCGGTCTGTCCACTGATCAGGATGTTCGCGTGACCGAGCCGCTCGTTCGCCTTCTGCTGCTCAGCGCTGAAGTACGCCCCCGGATCCGTCGCCGCTTCCTCGACCTTTGAGCTGCCCGGCTCGCCCGCGCCGGCGTCGACGCCCTTACCGCCGGAGATGCCCACGCGCTCAGACGCGTCTTGGAGGCCGCGTGTGACGGCCTCGCTGATGTCTTTGGCGCCCTGCTCAGCCACTCGCGCGCCCTGCTCAGCCACTCGCCGAGCTCGGCCCAGAACCCGCTGGACCCGCTCTCGACCCTTATCGCGATCAGGCAACGCTTGCCCTCATCTTGAATCCGGCGGATCGTTGCACACTCCCGCGGGACGTTTGCTGGAGTTGGCTGCGCTACCAGGCGGTGCGTCGCCCGAACAACCAGAAAGCCGCGAGGATCAGCAGCAGCAGTAGCAGCGGATGAACCACGATCCCGAGGACTACGGCGATGACGACGATGAGTGCGGCAATCAGCAAGTCGCGAATCATTCAGCCTCCAATCCAAATTTTGTAATGCCACGGTTCTACCCCCTCCGGCCTCCTCTAAATTCGGCGAACGCGTTTGCCCGGGCCCCGCGAGCGCGCGCGCAAGATGTTGAGCAACTCGCTGCCACTCGAGGACAACGACTCTTGCGAGCGCGCGATCTCAGCGGGACGACTCGCTCGGCGAAGCTTCGAATCGTGGCGAGGATCTCGCCTGCTCGCGGTCCCGTCTACCGCTGTCAGCTAGGGCAGCAGTCGAGATCGGTCTCGAGCGCGGAATGATCGCTTAGCCCTTGCTCGCGCCATTGGTGGTGGTACTGGCAGGCGAGCGGGCGTAGCCCGACAGAGAGGAAGGTGTGGTCCAGACGCCACCCGCCGTCGCGCCCCGCGATCGTCTTCCACGTCCAGCTCGGCGACCGCGATGCGTACCCGTGGCATGTCCGGAACGCGTCGCGAAAGCCGAGATCGCGGAGACCCGGGACGATGCCGACCTCGGCGGCGTCCCACGCAGGTCCCCGCTCCGGACGCAACCGGCCGCGGGAGTCGCGCGCGAAGGAGATCGTCGTGCCGTCGGGCAACTCGCGCCGCGGAGTGTTCAGATCACCGCACAACACGCGCGGTGCGCGGTTCGGGCTGTCAAGCCCGCGACGCAGCGCCTGGAGCGTCTCGACCTTCACCCACCCGTTTGCAGCGTTAGGAACATGAACACAGTGAATCTCCAGCGGCCCCGAGGACAACCATGCAATCACGCTGAGTGCGCTTTCGCGCCGGGGGACCGTCAGCGGCGTCTGCACCCCCTCAAGCGTGACCCGCGCCGCGATCATCACGACCGTTCGCCGCCCGCCGGCTCCGCGGGACAGCTCGCTATCGACCGAGGAGGGAAAAACGTGCGTCAGCCCCATCAACTCAAACGCGCGATCCCACAGCGGGCGCGTCCGCCGGTCGACCTCTTGCAAGGCAACGATATCCGGCTCCCGCGCTGACAGCGCCCTGGCCTGCTCGACCAATCGCTTGGTCCGAGCCGCAACATTCCAGGTGATCAGGCGAACCATCCGGGCAAGACGGCGTTCCGGCCTGGCGAGCCGATCTCGCGGTCGCTTACGCGCCTCGCTTCATGATCTGATTGACGTCGTCCGGGTTGATGAGGTCGTCGACGGTCCACCCGTCGAGGTCGTATTCGGCCATGCACTGCTCGGCAAACGCCTTGTACTGCTCGGTCTGGCCCGTTCCCTCGGCGGCGAGCAGGGTCTCGAAGCGAATGCTCTCGTGGTTGCCGAAGTAGTTCCGCTCGTACAGCAGGTGGCGCCCGCCGAACTCCGTGCCGGTTGCATCCCAGAGCAGCTTCATCAGCTTTACACGGTCGACCGAAGACTGGCCGTGAGACCCGCGCACGTACTGATCGAGCAACGGCCGGACCTCCTCGGACTTGAAGTCGACCGCGTGAGAGGGGAGGTAGATCAGCGCGCTGGCCATCGTGTTGTCCACCATCTCCTTGATCCGGGTCATGGCGATGCTCGACATCACCCGGTAAGAGAGGGCATAGGAGAGGTTCGGCGAGACGTAACCCGGGGTCCATGGCTCAACCGTCCTGGCCATCGCGTCGGTAAGACCCCAGAAGAGGTTGCGGAACGCAAGCAACTCACCAATCTGTGCCTGGACTCCGCGGAAGTTCTTGACTCCGGTCGAGTCGACTGCCTTCAGCATCAGTCCCGCGAGGAAGTCGAGCTTCACCGCGAGGCGCGTACAGCCATGGAACATGAAGCGCGGCAGGAAGCCGGACTTGGGGAAGAAGTTGTTGACCTTTTCGATGTCGCCGTAGGCGAATACCTGCTCCCAGGGGACGAACACCTTGTCGAAGATGATGATCGAGTCGTTCTCGTCCATCCGGCTCGAGAGTGGATAGTCGAACGGGCTCCCCATGACGCTGGCAGTCATCTCATAGGACGGCCGGCAGATCAATTTCACTCCGGGAGCGTCGGTCGGAACGATGCACACGAACGCGAACGGCTCCGTCTTGATCGGCAGCGCGCCGTTGTTGGCGATGAAGTTGTAGTGGGTAAGAGTTGAGGTCGTCGCGACCACCTTCGCGCCACTCACAATCAGCCCGCCGTCGGTCTCCTTCTCGACGTGCATGTACACGTCCTTGACGTCATCGAGCGGGCGCTGTCGGTCGACCGGAGGGTTGACGATCGCGTGGTTCACGAAGGCCACCGCCTCCTGGCAATGCCGGTACCAGTTGTTCGCGTTCTCGGTGTATGGGGCGTAGTAGTCGGGGTTGGCGCCGAGCGTGGCGAGGAACGAGGCCTTGTAGTCCGGCGCGCGGCCCATCCACCCATAGGTGATCCGGGCCCATTCGGCGATCGCATCGCGCGACGCGATGAGGTCCTCGGCCGAGCGCGGGGCCTTGTAGAACGGGTGCGTGACGTCCCCGTTGCCCGTGTCGGTCTCCGTTGTGAGCGAGCCGCGCCGATCTGGGTCATGGAGCGCGTCGTAGAGCCGCGCGATCATTCGTACGGTGTTGCGGAAGGCCGGGTGTGTGGTTACGTCCTTGACGCGTTGTCCGTAGATCCAGATCTCGCGACCGTCGCGGAGGCTCTCGAGGTATTCCTCACCAGTGAACGGCGTGCGCTTCTCGAAGTGGGTGGGCATCGATTCCACTTGCGCCATTGTTACCTCCTAAGTGGGCGCGGGGGTCCGGCCTCTGGGGTTCGGGCTCGATAACCGCGGGAGGTCTCCGTGCCTCGCAGGGCGTTCACGGACGTCGTGCTCCACAGCGCGGGGTGCGGGAGCCGAGAATGCGGCCATCGGACCGGATGGTATGCGGTCACGCCTTCGAATTCGATGCCGACGTACGTGCTGCTCCAGGGTGCTGCTCCGCCCTCGGTGGCGCGGTCGGCCAGCTAGGCGGCGTCGCCGTTCCCTCGGTCGTGCTCTCGCCGTTCAGCTCGACCGAGCCGTCGTCCTCGAGTGCGGACGCGACCCGGCGCGGATCACGCTACGAGATAATGGCTCACGGACCAGCCGACTGAAACGACCTGATCCGCGCGGACTTCGCTCCCGAGCTCTAGCTGAAAGAGAGGAACCGATGGCGCAACAGTTGCCCCAACCAGTGCTCGACTATCTGGGTTCACAAAAGACGGTCACGCTCGCGACTGCATCCGCCGATGGCTTGCCGCACGCCAGCACGTTCATGTACGTGAACGACGGTGCGACGCTGTACTTCTGGGCTCGTCCGAGCTCGACGACCTCCGAGCACATCCGGAGCAATCCTCGGGTCTCGTTCGCCATCGACGAATACGTGCAGGATTGGAACAAGGCGAAGGGCATCCAGGGCGAGGGACGGTGCGAACCCGTCGCGGGTGGAGACGAGATGGCCAAGGCCGTGGGCCTGTTCGCCGACAAGTTCCCATCGCCGACGTCGGGCGCCTCTACGACCCACATCGCCTTCCACAAGATCGAGCCGACAGCGCTCCAGTTCATCGACAATGACGGCGGGGCAGTCAGCCTGTCCGAGGACGATTTCGGGATCGACTTCCACCGAGAGGACGTCCTCGCGTCTGGCGACTGAGCCGCGCGAGGTGCGCGCGGTCGCTACCCGCGCGCGAGGTGCGGCTCGCATTCTCTGCGTTCCGTATGTCGTCGGGCGCCCGGCGTACGGGATGGGTGCGGGGCCGCTTGCGCTTGCGAACCCGGCGGCGACGGTGCTCGGGACCGACGATGTACGCCGGATCTTGCCCATAGAGCCGAGGACCACCGAAGTCGCCGCTTGCTTTGACCTCAACCGGCAGCTCGCGGGCCCGTGTCCTCCTTGCCTGGGTGCGAGACGTGGAGGCCGGCGAACGAGCGCGCCTCGATCGCAGTGCGATTCACCGCCTCGACGCGCCGGACATCGGCCGCCTCGCGGACCGCCTAGACAACTTGCACGTCGAGTGCGTCAGCCTGCACGTCGATCTCGACGTCCTCGATCCGGCCTACGGGCGCGCGAACGAATATGCGGTGGCACCCCGGCATCGCCTCGGACGAGCTGGTCGGTGCCGTCGCCGCCGTCGCCCGCGACCGCGAGCTCGCGGCGCTTACCCTCTCCGCCTACGACCCGGCCTACGACCGCGACGGCCGCGTGCGCGATGCCGCCCTGGCGGTCCTCCACGCCGTCGCGACAACATAGCCGCCGTCGCGCCGGCGTCTTAGGATGACCGTGTCCGGGCGGCCACGCGGGCTGGCTTCTCGCTCGCGTTGTCGGCCGGAGCGAGCTTGTAGACGAAACGCCTCCGGGCGTCGTGGTAGGCGGTGTCGGGCCCGAAGAAGGCTTGGTGACAGTGGGCCAGCTCCTCGCGGCGGTAGGCGTGGAGTGGCTTGACCCGCTCGTCGTGCGCTCGCCGGCGTCGTTTGTCCTGCAAGCGCACCCGGTACATGCCGTCGTGTGCGATTCGTTGGGCGAAGTCGGTCGCGCGCGCCCGAAAGTCCACCACGTCCGCGTCGAAGGCGACGTCGATCAATCCGATTCGGACCGCCTCGGGTGTGCCGACCGCGCGGAATGGCGCCCCGGTCAGCCGCGCCGTCGTGGCCGGTCCAACCCTTCGTGGCAACAGGTAGGTCCAGTATTCCGATCCATACAGCCCGCCCATGTGCTGGTAGTACGGATTCAGAACGACGTCGTCGCGTGCGAGGACGTAATCGGCCGCGAGTGCGAAAGGAACGCCGCCCGCGCCGGCGTCTCCCGCAAGCGCCGAGATCACGAGATGGGAATCGGTCGTGACGATGTCCTCGACGAGATCGTCGATCGCCTGAAGGTTGCGCCAGGACTCCTCGCCTGGGTCGTCGGCGGCCTCGATCTCGTTGAGATGGATGCCGTTTGAGAAGTAGTCGTCGCCGCCGAGCAGCACGATCGCCTTGGTCTGCTGCGCGCGGGCGTGCGCGTATGCCTCGCGGAGCCGGAGGCACTGTTCGGTGCTCATCGCGCCGTTGTAGAACGCAAACCGCAGATAACCCACTCCGACGTGCTCGTGGTAGGCGACCTCGCGGAAGGTGTGGCCCTCTGGAACCTGCGCGTCGACCGCGATTCCGATTTCCGGCACGTCGAGCTTGGCTCCGGTTAGCTCGAGCGCGTGTGCGGCCGGGAGCTTGAAGTACCTTTCGCACGCCGAGTCCTGGCGCTTGAGGTGTGTAATCCACACCGCTCCGTCGACCGTGGCTCGGCAGATCGCGCCGTGGCGCTGGGCCAGAAGCTCTCCTGGCTGGCCTTGAAGCGACCGTTCGGGGTGAGCGCCGAAGAGGTGAAAGGCCTTCCCATCGATCGTGTCGAGCACGCCGGGCGATCCGTCGGCGGCTCGTATCTTCCGCAGTACGTGCTCGGTCCGGTCAGACTTCCAGTCGATCGCGCGGACCTTCTGCGTCATCAGCGGCAGGCACGGCCCCATCGCCACACGCGGCGCGTCGGACTGTGGCGATGGTGGTCCTCCGACCAACACGACCCGGTCGATCGCGTCGACGACCGCCTCCGTCGCGGCGCGACGGACCTCGTGCCGGTAGAGGCTGCTCTTGGCCGCGTTGCGCATCCTGAACTTGCCGCTCGCCCAGACTTCTCCGGCGTCAAATTCGCCATTGGCCTGCAGCACGGTCACGCCCCAGTCCTCCTTGTCCAGCTCGATTGCCCAATCGAGCGATGACGGACCACGATCACCCCGCGGCCCGGGATGGACGATCAGGCAGCAATGCCGTGCCCAAATCGATTCGGGGATCATGGTCTTGAGGAACGGACACACGATCAAGTCCGGGGCGTGCACCCCAACGGCCGCCTCCATCGCCGACGCCGAGTCGACGACCGCCACCGGGACGTCGTGACCGAGCTCGGTCAGCGCGATCTGGGCGCGCTGGCTCAAGCTGTTGTGGGCTGATACGAGGAACAGGATCTGCATGGCGCGTAAAACTCTCTGCGCCTAAAGAGGCAGCCACTCGCCGGGAGATACACAAGTTGCAGGTTCCGACGCGCATACCGCGTGTGCGTTCAGCGTTCAGCGGCCACCGCCAGGCAGACCAGGGCACGGACTAGGGCCCACCCGGACGCGACGCACGACCGCCAGGCGCGACTGTGATCGGACCCACCGCAACCGACGGAGGTCGACATGAGCACCCCCACGACAGCCGAGACCCTCACGTACGACGTGTTCGTCAACGAGCCGCCGCCGCAGGACGGCGTTCTCCCGAACGGAGAGCCGAAGCGATTCTCTCCCCAGGCCAGCACGCTGATCTACGGGAGCGGCGTCGCGGTTCTGACGGACCCCGGTTTGACAACCGATCAGGCCCGCGCCGTCGGCGATTGGGTCGCCGGCAAGGGCCGGAAGGTGACCGACATCTTCATCACTCATGGCCACGGTGATCACTGGTTCGCTGCCGGACCGCTGGCGGAGCGGCTCGGGGCCCGCGTCGTCGCCTCGGCGGGAACGATCGCGCAGATGCACGCCGGCGTAGCCACGCGGCCGCTGCTGTGGGACAAGCTTTACTCGGGGATCCCGCCGTCACCGGTCACCGCGGTGACCGTCCCCGACAATCGGTTCACACTCGAAGGGCACGAGCTCGTGATCGTCGAGGTCGGCCACTCCGACAGCGACGATACGAGCGTCCTGCACGTTCCGGATCTAGGCCTGGTCGTCGCCGGGGACGTGATCTACAACGGCGTCCACATGTACCTCGGGCAAGGGGTCGGCGGCTTCGGGCCCTGGCGGGAGGCGATCGATAAGGTCGAGGCGCTCAAGCCTCGGCACATCGTCGCCGGCCACCAGAACAAAGAGCTCGACGATGACGCCGAGCGGACGATCGCCGAGACCCGGCAATATCTCGATGACGCCGACGAGCTCTTGGCGACCCAGACCACCGCGGTCGACTTCTTCAACGCGAAGATCGAGCGCTACCCCGATTATCTCGGCCGGATGGTCCTGTGGGTCAGCGCCCGCGGACTGTACGGCGTGCGCGCGAACCCCGACGCCGACGTCGCCCGGACGATCCTCGAAGCCTGGCTGTGAACCGTGACGTTCAGATCAGGCGACGCGAACCCGGCTTGATCAGCAGCCATACGCCGGACGTAGGCGCGCGAGGTCGCGAGTATTGCCGCGGCGCGACTCGATCACATGGATCTGTCCGGCGTAGTCCTCACAAGCCGACTGCTCACGATCGAGGGCGGCGGCGTAGGCGGCGAACGCGAGCTCTCGATCGGATGCACAGGCCCGACAGAACCGCTCATAGGCCGCCCTCACGTCTCCGCACGCGGTCCGCCATTCGCAGTACAGCTCGATCAGGCGGTCGACGAGCAGCTCTTCGACCCTCATGGTGCTTCGTCCGCCAGCACGACAACCCCGGGCGGCGCGTCGAGCAACTGCACGGTTCTGCGGGCGGCTTCGTCGATATGGATCCGTGGCGCCGGGGGAATCCGGCCGTTTCCGGAGTACGTCCCCGGGCCGTAGAACGTCCCGTACCGGATCACCAGGCCGCGGGCGTCGAGCACCAGGCTCTCGTGTTCGGCGATGGCCTCTCCGCCCGCCGGCGGCATCCAGGCGATGCTTTGGGCGACGAATCGCCTCACCCCTATGTCCCACTTGGCCGACAGCAGGTTGAGCGTTCCCTCAGTCCGGATCCGATTGTTGCCCTCGGCGAACTCTTGAATCCGCTCGACCTCGTCAGGCAAGTCGGTGAGTTGGTGCATGACCAGGTCAGGCTCAAAACCCTTGACGGCGGCGTGCAGGCCACGCTCGTCGAACACATCGCACAGCACTGGCTCGGCCCCGAGCTCGCGCAGCGACGCCACCTTTTCGGGAGATCGAGTCATCCCGGCCACAACGTGACCCTGAGAGACCAGCAACGGAATCAACCGGACGCCGATCACTCCACTGGCGCCGGCAAGAAAAATTCGCACGATCACACCTCACGGACTCGCATCACTGCCAGCCAAAGGTAGGCCGTCCTTGGACTCCTGAGAAGGACCAATCCCCAGTCGCACGGACGGACCAACTTCGAAGCCTGGCGGTTCAGATGGTGATCTGGTTCGCTTAGGCGGTGGACATGCAACTGACGCTTGACCGGGAGGCGCCGCTGCGCGCTCAGCTGGAGCACGAGCTGCGCGCGGCGATTCGCACAGGCCGGCTCCGCCCCGGCGCCAAGCTGCCTCCGACTCGGGTGCTCGCGGCCGAGCTGCAGGTATCTCGCGGTGTGGTTGTCGAGGCGTACTCGCAGTTGATCGCCGAGGGCTACCTCGTGGCAGGGGCGGGGAGGGGAACGAGCATCGCCGAGGGGCTCGCGCACCAACCTCCTGCTCCCCGCGCCCCCGCCGGTCAGCCTCGCCGCGTCCGTTATGACCTGCGCAGCGGAGTGCCGGACCTTTCGTTCTTCCCGCGGCGAGAGTGGCAGTCGGCGACCAGTACCGCTCTGCGGGAACTGCCGGACGCGGCTCTCTCGTACGGATCGCGGCGAGGGCTCCGCCAGCTTCGAATCGCCTTGGCCGACTATCTGGGACGTGTTCGGGCGGTGGTCGCGGACCCCGAGCGGTTGTTCATCGCCGCCGGTGCCTCGCACGCGATGGGGATCCTGTGGCACACGCTCCGCCAGCGAGGGGCCAAGCGGATCGCGCTCGAGGACCCGGTGTGGCGCGCATTGTCCGCCACCGTCGCCCATGCCGGGCTCGAGGCGGTCCCGGTCCCGGTCGACGACCATGGCCTCGACGTGGCGCAGCTTGGCAACCTCGACGTCGACGCCGTGGTCCTGTCTCCCGCCCACCAGTACCCGACGGGGGCCGTGCTGGCGCCCGAGCGGCGAGCGGAGCTGATCGCGTGGGCGCGGCGTCACGGGACGCTGATCGTCGAAGACGACTACGACGCCGAGTATCGCTACGACCGCGATCCGATCGCGGCGCTGCAGGGACTGGCTCCGGAATGCGTCGCCTACGTCGGGACTGCCACCAAGACCCTCGCTCCCGGGGTGCGTCTCGGATGGGTGCTCGTCCCGAGCCACCTCGTCGGCGAGATGGCGGTCCAACACGGCGTTGCCAGGGCGGTGCCGAGCGTGCTGATCCAGGCCGCCTACGCGACGCTTCTTGAGCGCGGAGATATCGACCGGCACCTCCGCCGCACGCGGCGCCACTACCACGCTCGCCGGAACGTGCTCATCGACTCGCTCGCCGAACAGTTGCCCGCGGTGTCCGTCCGCGGGGCGGCTGCCGGCCTCCACCTGATCGCCTGGTTGCCCGACGGGGCCGACGAGAACATGGTCGCCGACGCGGCAGCCGATCGCGGCGTCGCCGTCCACACGCTGCACGGGGACTGCTCGGTCACAAGGCAGCTTGGGCCCGCGCTCCTTCTCGGCTACGGATTGATCGGCGAGACCGCGATCCCGCGCGCCGCCGAACAGTTGGCGATGGCGGTCGATTGCTAGGGGCTTGGTCCAGCCACATACGGCCTGGTTGGTCCTCCCCAAACCAAGCGGTTGACCGTACGATCGCTGTCCGCAGCGCAGCCACGGCAGGCGGGATCTCATCATGGAAGTCCGAGGGACCAACCGCGCACTCGTTATCGGGGCTCGAGGAGTGCTGGGAGCGCTCACCGTCCGAACGTTCGCGGCGGCGGGTTGGGACGTCCATGGCGCGGCTCGGCGTCCGCGGTCCGGGCAGACCGAGATCGACCTAGACGACCCGGACTCGATTGCGGCCGCCTGCGACGGGCACCTGCTCGTGGTGAACACCGTGCCACACGCGGACCTGCTCGCCGAGCGCCACATCCTCGACCGGGGCGGGACCCTGATCAACATCTCAGCGCAGCCCGCGGCCGCTGGTCGCGCGCTCCGGGGCGTCGCGGCAGGCGCGACCGGGACCGTGCTGATGAACGCGGGGCTCGCGCCTGGGGTGACAACGGTGGTCGCCACGGATCTGCTGAGGCTCCATCCAGACGCCGACGAGCTCGAGCTCGTCTTCACGCTCTCGAGCGAGAGCCCCCGCGGACCGGCCAGCACGGACTTCATCCACCGCGGCCTCTCTGGCGTCGCCGACCACCGCACCACGCGGGTTCCGCTGCCCGGCCCGTTCGGAGAGCGCGTCTGCGTCGGCTTTGGCGAGGGCGATGCCGGCTGGCTCGGCGGCGTCGCCGAAGGCCGGATCGTTCGGCAGTACATCTGCCTCAACGAACTCGGCGTTCACGAGCGGCTGCTCGACCTGAATCGCGCCGGCGGCATCAACACGCCGTCGCGGTTCGTGATCGGGCCGCGGAAGCCGCCTCCCGGGGGTTCCGCGAGCACTGAACCGGTCGCTCACTGGATCGCCGCGAGCAGCCGCGGTCGCCGTCTGGGCGCGCGAACCGTCGAGTGCCATGGCGATTATCTACACGCCGCCAAGAGCGCGGTCGTGTTCGCCGACGTGCTGCTCGGCCGGCGGCGAACCGGCGGATGCTTCGACCCGGACGAGATCTGCACGCTTGCGGACATCGAACCCGCGCTGCGCAACGCGGGTGTCGCGATCGTTCCTCGGAGCGGATGAGGGGGCGTTCCGCCGGGCGTCCGTGGCCGGCGGGCATGGATGCCCGCCGGAACGGCCCCACGGATGCCGAGCGGAGCGAGGCCCCGGCCAAACCACACATTCGACGCCCGCTGGGGGCCGAATGTGTATTCGGGTGCGTATAGCGTCCGTTCGAGCGCACTGGGCCTGCGCGCGAGGCCGAGTGATCGGTTAGGCCGGGCGGTCATGCGGCAAGGGCAACGCCGTGGCCCGAGTCGATCGAGTACGCCCACGTCAGGCCGAGAGCGCTGATGACGATCCCGCCGAGGGCAGGCCCCGCGACCATCGTGAGCGTCCCCAACCCGTACTCGAGCGCGAGTGCGCCGCCGGTGACGACGAGCGAATAGACCGCAGACATCCGGCCGCGCATCCGCTCGGGCGTCACCGTCTGATTGATCGTGTTGCGGCGGACGTCTCAGCCGCGGCAGATGGATCATCGGCCACTAGATAGCGCGACGCCGGGCGAGACGTAGACCGCCGCGCTGCCGCTCCCCCTCGCTGAGCGACGCCATCGCCGGCACCATCTCGCTTGTCACCAGCCCCGCTTCGTCGGTGAGCTCGTCGACGATCTTGAATGACTCCGCGATGCGTTTTGGGGTGTCGACGATGATCGTCACGACCGGGACATGGCGGCGCAGCTGGAGCAGGCGGTCGCCGTGCGGCGCGTGATCGCCATGGAATCCCCAGACTCCGCGCAGGCAGGTTGCTCCGCTCGCTCCGCTCTCACGCAGCCGGCGGACGAGCGCGACGTGCAACGGACTGCGGCCATGGCGCGCCTGCTCGGAGGCGTAAACCATCAGCTTCTGCCACATCGCCAGGCCTTGCTCATCGGTGGCCGGAAGCGCGCTGGGCGGCGACAGGAGCTGGCCGTCTCGCTTGCACACGCGAACCCGCTCGAGCGTGAGCAGCGGGCGCGACAGGAGGCCACCGAGCTCCGGCAGCAGTCGTGCGATCTCCTCGCCCGCGCCAATCGCGATGATCATCATCGGCACCTCGGCGTTACGTCCAAAGAACCGCGCCCGCTGCCGGACGCCGTGAGCCGTGCCGTCCACGCCGAGCAGCGCGGTCGCCCCGGCGATGCCGCGCCGGTGAAGCAGGTCGCAAACCGCTACGAAGGCGGGGGACCCCCCGACCTGCTCCTGGCGGCCGACGTAGATCGTGAGCTTGGTCGCCTCGTGCAATTCCTCGGGCAGCGCAACCGTCCCGACGTCGCCGGTCAGCATTCTCGCCCGCTCGAGCGTGATGAGGCCGTGACGCTTGACCTGAGTGACCTCGTCGAGGACGTTCTCTATCCGGGCTCGGGTATCGACCGCGACCGAGACCAGGGGAAGGTCCTCCGAAAGCGTGAGCAGGCGGTCGGTGCGGAGATGGTGCTTGAGTCCGAACCCCTCCGCGCCGCGAAGCATCACGCTGACCTCGATCTCCTCGCGTCCATAGAGGTCGAGAAGGGCATCGGCGACGAACTGGTGGTCGGTTCGATGGCGCTCGCCGAAGTAGGTGGTGAGCTTGAGGCAGTCGTTGTTCACGGGTGGCCTCCGATGAACCGGCCGAGCGCGACCGCGCCGAGCCCCACGAGAAGGCTGAGCAGCACGTTGCCGGCCGCGATCGCGAGCTCGCCGTCCTCGACCAGTCGCTGGCTCTCGAGCATCCAGGTGGAGAACGTGGTGTACGAGCCGAGCGTCGCCGTGCCGGCGAGCAGCAGCCCATCGCCACTCAACCCAAGGCCGACCAGCAAGCCGAGAATCGCCGCTCCGCTCATGTTGACCACGAAGGTCCCCAACGGAAAGTCGCGGGTGAGACGGACAGCCACCACGCCGTCGACAAAGAAACGCAGCAGCGCGCCCACCCCGCCGAGCAAGCCGACACCGAGCCAGACGCCGAGGCTCATACCACCATCCTTGCTCTCCTGACGTACACGGTCGCGAGGTGAACGCTGCCGTATCCGACGACGATGCTCGACACGGCATACGCCAACGCGAGCCCGTAGCGGTGCGCGTCGAGCATCTCGAGCAGCTCGAGCTGCATCGTCGAGAAGGTCGTGAACGCTCCGCAGAACCCGGTGCCGAGGAGTGGGCGCCGGTAGGCCGACAGCGGGAGGCGCTCCTGCAGCCGGGTGGCGAAGTAACCGAGCAGGAACGTACCCAGGACGTTCTCTCCAAAGGTGACCCATGGCCATCCGGGCGCCGCGCCGGCGTGGGTTTGCAGTAACGCGACACGCAGGAGCGCACCGACCACTCCGCCGGCGAAGATCGCTCCCAGCTCGCGTCTGTCCCGGCCCGGCACGGCTCGCGATGCTATTTGCCCTCGTCGCCTCGTGATCGCCTCCTCTGGTCGCTGACACCGGCCAGCCGGTCTGGCTAGCCGTAGAAGCCATCAGCGCCCGAGGCGCGGTCGAAGGCGAGCTTCATCGCCTTCGTCGAGCATAGTCAAGCGTCTGATCCAGGTAGCTCCGGCCCCGTGTCCGCGGGGCCGGAGCTATGAGAAGTTTCGAGTCCGTCCGGGCGAGCCGCGCTGTTGAGCCGGCCTCTTGCATCGCGAGCTCAGTAAGGCCGGTTCGAATCGCCTCCCGATGGGTAAGCGAGACGGCAGCAGCAGCTCGCCAAAGGGGAGGAGCAACTTCATGAGGTACACCGTGATCGCGCGGCTGGTCGGATTCGTCGTCGCAATGGCACTCGTTGTGCCCGCCGTCGCGGAGGGGGCGGCGAGCGGTGTAGCCCCGGGCGCGCCGGGCGCGCGAGCGCTGTGGACTGCCGGCAACAAGGACGGCTTCGGCACCTCGACCACGCTGGCCAGCAAGGTCTGGTACACGCTCAACAGCGGTGAGCTGACCGAGGTCTACTACCCGGATCTGAGCACGCCCGCGGTGCGCGACCTGCAGTTTGTCGTCACCGACGGCAAGTCCTGGGTGGAGCGCGAGACCGACGGCACCGAGCACACGCTCCGGCTCACCGATCCCCGCAGCCTCTCCTACGAGCAGATCAACACCGACCCGCACGGGCGGTTCCGTATCACGAAGACGTACACCACCGATCCGAGCCGATCGGTGCTGCTGATGCGCGTCCGCTTCGAGTCGCTGACCAAGGAGCGGCTGCATCTGTACGTGTACTACGACCCCAGTTTGTCGGGCAACGGCGACGCCAACTCGGGTGAGACTGTCGGCAACTCGCTCCTCGCCTCGGGTGCGAATTCCGGCAGCGCCCTCGTCTCCTCGCCGGCGTTCACCAAGACCTCGAACGGCTACCTCGGCACGAGCGACGGCTGGACCGATCTGAGCAGCCACTACGGCATGGACTGGGCATACACGTCAGCACCGAACGGCAACGTCATTCAGACCGGCGCGATGCCGCTGACCGGCAAGCCGGGGAGCCAGGACGCGACTATCGCGCTCGGTTTCGCGACCACCAGCAGCCGCGCGCTGGGGAGCGCTCACGCGTCGCTCGCCCGCGGCTTCGCCGCCACCGAGGATGCGTACCAGTCCGGATGGCACGACTACCTCGCCGGCCACCGACGCCCGTGGAGCGTCGCCGGCCACAAGGAGCTCTACGACGTCTCGCGGATGGTGCTCGGCGCCTCGGAGGACAAGACCTATCGCGGCGCGTTCATCGCCTCGCCGACGATGGCCTGGGTCTGGGGTCAGCTCCCCGGATACAACGGCCCCTACCACCTAGTTTGGTCGCGCGACCTGTACGAGATGGCCACGGCCGAGATCGCGGCCGGTTATCGCCCGGCTGCCGCACGCGCGCTCAACTATCTGTGGACTCGTCAGCAGGAACCAAACGGCTGCTTCCCGCAGAACTCGAATGTCAATGGAACCCCGGTCTGGACCGGCCTACAGCTCGACGAGGTCGCCGACCCGATCCTGCTCGCGTCGCAGCTCGGGCAGACCGACGCGAACACGTGGAGTCACGTGCAGCGAGCCGTCGGCTGCATCCTGGCCAACGGCCCGGTCACCCAGGAACGGTGGGAGAACGAGATCGGCTACTCGCCGTCGAGCATCGCCGCGGAGATCGCCGGCCTCATCTGCGCCGCGCAGATCGCGCAGGACAACGGCGACGCCGCCGCGGCGTCTCAGTACCGGGCCGTCGCCGATGACTGGCGCTCCCAGCTCGATCACTGGACCGTGACCACCAACGGACCGCTGTCTTCATCCCCGTACTTCCTGCGGCTGACGGTCGACGGCAACGCGAATGCCGGCACCACCTATACGCTCTCCGACGGCGGCCCCACGGTCGACCAGCGCACAGTCGTCGACCCGAGCTTCCTCGAGCTCGTGCGGCTCGGCGTGGTCCGCGCCGACAACCCGGCGGTCCTGTCGACCCTGCCCGTGGTCGATCGCGAGCTTGGAGTCAACACGCCGAACGGCGAGTTCTGGCACCGCTACAACCACGACGGCTATGGCGAGTCGCTCACCGGCGGCCCGTTCGGGAACAACGACGGCGTGGGACGGCTGTGGCCGATCTTCGCGGGCGAGCGCGGCGAGTACGAGCTCGCCGCCGGTGCGCTCTCCGGCGACGTCTCGGCGGCTCGATCGGCCGCGATGAAGCGCCTCGACGCGATGGCGAACACCGCCAACGACGGGCTGATGCTCCCCGAGCAGGTGTGGGATGACAATCCTCCGGCGGGCACCGATGGTCGTCTGCCAGGCACTGGGACGGGTTCCGCGACCCCGCTCGGCTGGACCCACGCGCAGTTCATCCGGCTGGCCTGGTCGATCGACGCCGGACGTCCGGTAGAGACCCCAAGCCTGGTCAGCTGTCGGTACGGAGGTACCTGCTCTACCGCTGCCCCGTGAGATCGGTGGTCTGGGGGCAGGCGCGGGGCGCTGACGGCTGGGTGCCTCAGCGCCGGCATTGCCTGGGGTTCAGAACCTGTGCGAAATCTCCACTCTCGCGCAGCCCCCTCAAGGCCAGGGGCCTGGGTGCCGATTCCGAGGGTGTCGAGAAAGGCCAACTCGTCGCGAGGCGGGGGCGCAAAGCCAGGGATCTCGGGTTCGAGATGGCCCAGCTGCCGATGTTCAGGAGATCGTGCGCCATTTTGAATGGCGGCCCTGCATGGAGGTTCAGCCTTGTTTTCTCTCGTTCGCTTACGCCTGCGCGCGGTTCGCCGTGTCGCGGCCCTCGCCTTCCTCGGCGTGTTCGCTGCGCCCGGCATCGCCCTCGCGTCATGTCCGGCTCAGCCGGTCAGCACCCCGTTCTCGCAGTGGGGTGACAACAACAGCTACTTCCTGGTCCCGGGAGGCTCGTTCGAGGGAACGCCCGATCAGGTCGGCTGGACTCTGTCGAACGCGACTCTGACGCAGGGCAACGAGCCTTTCTACGTCAACGACAGCGGCGACAGCCAGTCGCTGACGATCTCAGGCGGCGGCAGTGCCACCTCTCCCTTCTTCTGCGTCGACAACACGATGGGGTCGCTGCGGTTCTTCGCCCAGGAGGTCAGTGCTGGGGGTGGCCTCCACGTGCTGGCGCTCGTGCAGAACTCCGACGGAAGCGTGACCACGGTGCCGATCGCGCGTCTCCCGGACGGCTCGATGTCCACCTGGGCGCCGACGGACCCGATCACCGGCGACACGTCCGGTCTGTCCGACGACCAGACGCTGTCGGTCGCGCTCGAGTTCACGGTGCGGTCCCCGGCGGCGAGCTGGCAGATCGACGACCTTTACGTCGACCCCTATCGCTCGGGGTGAGATCGTGACCGAGTCGGCTACCGAGCAGCTGCTCGAGCGCAGCTGGGAGCGGCGTGAGCGACAGGCGTCACAGCGCGAGTTGCTCGTCGACGCGGTCGCGGCGGCACTGTTCGTGGCCGTGGCCGGTGCGCTCCTGCTCGCCGCGGGTGTAACTCACCCGCACGCCGGCGAGGTCGGACCCTTCACCAGCACGGCCCTCCTGCTGGTCGCGGTGTACGCGCTTGTCGGCCGCATCGAGTTTCCCGTCGGTGCCGGCTATGTCGTCCCCACCCAGCTCATCCTGGTGCCGATGCTGCTGGTCCTCCCGCCCGCCGCGGTGCCCCTCGCGGTGGGGGTCGGGATGGTGCTCGGGAACACCGTCGACTGGGCTTTCGGCCGAGTGCCCCCGCGCCGAGTCCTGTCGGCGGTGCCCGACGCCTGGCACGCCGTCGGCCCGGCGGTGGTCCTCCTGCTCGCCGGGTCGCCGTTGATCGGCGTCGGCCAGCTGCCGCTGCTGGCAGTGGCGATCGCCGCCGGCTGCTTGCTGGATCTCACGTGCTCGCTCGCGCGGATGCGGCTCGCCGGGGTGGTGCCCGAACTCGATCTGCACATCCGCGTCATCGCGCTGGTCTGGGCGGTAGACCTCTGTCTCGCGCCGCTCGGCTTCCTGGCGGCTATGTCAACCCGCCGGCATCCGGCCGCGATCGTGCTCGTGCTGCCGCTGGTGTTTCTGCTGTGGCTGCTGGCGCGCGACCGGACGCAGCGGATCGACCGGGCTCATCAGCGGCTCAAGCTAGTCGAGCAAGAGCGAGTGCGACTGCAGTCCGCCGTCCGCCGCCTCGGCGACGCCTTCGCGGCCAAGCTCGAGCTCGGCGGTCTCCTCGACATCCTGCTCCATGGCTCGATCGAGGCGGTCGATGCCGCGGCCGGACGGCTCGAGCTGGGCGGCGGCCCCGCACCGGTGCGGCTGTCGGTCGGTGTCGACGGATGGCTCGACGCGATGAGTCCGGAAAGCGCCGGCGATACGAGCGCCGACAGTCCCGTCCAGATCGAGCGGGCCGGGGTATGGCGGCTCAGCGTGCCGATGCGAATCGCGGCATCGCCGAGAGAGCTAGCCGGCTCGCTCTGGCTGGTTCGCGCCGGCCGGGCGTTCGAGGAGGACGAGATCGCCCTCATGTCCGAGCTCGTCAGCAAGGCTGAGCTCGCGGCGGCCGAGATCATCGCCCACCACGTGATCCGCGAGGAGGCCATGACAGACGCGCTCACCGGCCTGGGCAACCGCCGTCGACTCACCTCCGATCTGCGAGCGGCCCTCGACGAGAAAGCCCAGACCGCTGCTCCGTCGCTCCTTCTGCTGTTCGACCTCGACGGTTTCAAGGCCTACAACGACACGTTCGGTCACCTCGCGGGAGACGAGCTGCTGACCCGGTTGGGGCAGCGGCTGAGTCGCGCGGTGCACGGGTTCGGTCGCGCCTACCGGCTGGGCGGCGACGAGTTCTGCGCTCACCTCGACCTCGCCGGCGCGGATCCGGATCGATTGATCTCGACCGCGGCTGCCGCATTGACCGAGACCGGGCCCGAGTTCACGATCAGCGCGTCACTCGGCGTCGTCCTGTTGCCCCAGGAGGCCGACGACACCGCGCGCGCGTTGACGCTCGCCGACGAGCGGATGTACGCCAACAAACGCGGTCGCTCCGCGGGCGCGGGGTGCCAGGCGAGCGAGGTCCTGTTGCGGACGATGCGGGCCAAGCAGCCCGAGCTCGATCAGCACGCCGGCAACGTCGCCGAGCTCGCCACCCGGGTGGGCCGCCGGCTCGCCGTCACCGGGGAGGCCCTCGACGAGGTCTACCGCGCCGCTCAACTGCACGACATCGGCAAGGTGGGCATCCCCGACGCGATCCTCAACAAGGACGGCGACCTCAGCGACGGCGAGTGGGAGTTCATCCGCAACCACACGGTCCTGGGTGAGCGCATCCTCCACGGTGCCCCGGCGCTCCGGCCGATCGCGCGGCTCGTCCGCGCCAGCCACGAGCGCTGGGACGGGACGGGTTATCCGGATCGGCTGCGCGGCGACGAGATCCCGCTCGGCGCGAGGATCGTCAGCGTCTGCGACGCCTACGAGGCGATGACCACCGACCGGACCTACCGCCCGGCGGTCTCGCCCGAGCTCGCGTGCCAGGAGCTTCGCCACTGTGCCGGTGGCCAGTTCGACCCCTCGGTAGTCGACGCATTTCTCGCGGTGATTGCGGACGGCGGAGAAGACGGCCCGGCGGACGCCGCGCACACGGCCGCGGAACACGTCAGAACGCTGCTCGCGGCCGGCTAGTCCTCCGCGGGCCGGTAGACGAGACGAGGATCGAGCTCGCGTCTTGGCCGGGCGAGATCACGGCACTCCAGGCGCGTTAGCCTCCGGGCATGACCACCACCCAAGAAATGCTCGACACCGTTCCCACCGGCGTCCCGCTCGGCTCCGAGCAGGTCGCGGCGGCGATCGATGCCTGCCTCAGATGCACCCAATCGTGCACCACCTGCGCGGACGCGGACCTCGTCGAGGATGACATCGACGAGATGCGCGAATGCATCGCGCTCTGCCTCAACTGCGCCGACGTGTGCGCTCTCACGGCGCGACTCCTATCGCGCCCGGCCCATTCAGACGAGTACGTCATCCACCGAGTGCTGGACGCGTGCGTCCGCGTTTGTACCGCCTGCGCCGAGGAGTGCCACCGGCACGCCCACCATCACCGTCACTGCGCCCTCAGCGAGACCGTGTGCCGGGAGTGCATACGCGCCTGTCAGGCGCTGCTCGACACCAAGACGTTCGCGGACATCCAGAGGCTCGCCGGCTCCTGACGTCGTGCCAACCCGTTATGCGGGGTGGGCCGCGCTCCGGGCGTTCGGCCGAACCGCTCACTCGACCACCCCGCGCTCCCGTGCGTTCGGCCGAACCCCTCACTCGACCACCCCAGCGGGCCGAATGCATATTCGGGTGCGTATAGCGGACCGAAGAGCGCACTCGAGCTGAGCGCGCCGTCGAGTGTGGACTTGTGCCGGATCGGCAGCTAGCGGGTCGCGGGCGCGGCGAGGTAATGGCGGGCCTCGCGGTGGGTGCCCGGCGCCAACAATGTGTCGATGTGCGCGAGCAGCTGCTGATCGTGCTCGGTGGCGCGCGCGTGCTGGCGCTCGTGCTCCTCCCACGATCCGACGAGGTATGTCTCCACGTACCGCATCGGCGAGGCGCCGTCGATATACAGACGCCAATCGAAGCCGCCGGTGCGCCCTCGGAAGTGGCGCAGCATGTCACTCTGGGCAAGAAACTCGGTCTCTGATCCGGGCGCGACCGAGTAGGTGACGACGACCAGCACCGGCCCTTGGGTCGGCTCGAGGTCCGGCAGCGGCATCGCTTCGGCGGGTGTCACGTCGATCTCTCCCGGCTTCGGCAACGCCAAGGGCCACGTCGCGGCGGTGCTAACCGCGAGTCCCGCGGCGAGCACGATCAGGCCAGTATCCAGCGAGGTGACCTGAGCGACAGCCCCGAGCGCAAGCGAGCCGATGCCCAACGCTCCCTGAAAGGCAATGAGGTAGTACGCCATCGCGCGGGCTTTGACCCAGCTCGGCAGGATCGATTGAAACGAGGCGTTGAACAAGCCAAGGGCGATGATCCAGCCGGTGCCGGTGAGCACCAACACGGCGCCGTCGATGACCGCAACGCGCGAGACGGCGAGGACGAGTGCGGGGCCGGCCACGCCCGCGGCGCAGACGGCGACCAGCGCTCGGGGGGAGAGGGCCCGCCGCAGCGAGGGTGAGAACGTCGCTCCGACGAGCGCGCCGATCCCGACGCACCCGAGGAGCAAGCCATAGCCGCCCGAGCCCAGGCCGAGCGTGTGGCGGGCGACGAGCGGCAACAGCGCCCACACCCCGGCGGCGAAGAACGAGAACGCGCCGCCCGGATCATGATCGCGATCAGCGCCGGCGAGTTTCGTACGAAGCGACCGCCGGCCCGCGTCGCCGCGCCGAGATGCTCGCGTGGCAGCGTGGAGGTGCGGACGGGCACGACGGTCAGCGCGACCGCGGCGAGCACGGCGATGAACGAGACGGAGTTGACGAAGAAGACGACGGCGGCGCTGGTCGCGGCCAGAAGCGCGCCGCCGATTGCCGGTCCGATCGCTCGCGCGAGATTCTGATTGACCGAGCCCAGCGCGATCGCCTGCGAGCGCTCTTCCGAGGGAACGAGCTCCGGTTGGAGCGTGGTCGCCGTCGGCCCCGTGAGGCCTTGACCGACTCCGATACCGGATAGGAGGACCAGCAGCAGGCCTGGCGTGACCGCGCCCGCCGCGGCCAGCCCGCCTAGCGCCGCCGCGGCGAGCAGCATTACGAACTGCCCGAACAGGACCAACCGTTTGCGGTCGACGAGGTCGCCGAGCACGCCGCCCGGAACGGAGAAGAGCAGCACTGGGAGGTTCGTCGCCTGGATCGCTCCGACGAGAAACGCCGACGTGGTCAGGGAGGTCATCAGCCACTGCGCGGCCACGGTCTGCATCCAGCTGCCCACGTTCGAGGTCAGCTGGGCGAGCCACCATCGGCGAAATGCCGGGTAGCGAAGAGGGCTCCAACCGGATTCCTTCCGGGCCGACGACGTCGTCACAAGCCGGTGTCTGCGCGCTCGAGAACGACCTCCACGCGGTGACGCTACCACCGGAACTGGTAACGCTAAGGAAGCTGCCAGAAATCGGCAGTTCGTCAAGTTGGCGCGCTGACGCCCGGCCGCTGGCGGTGACGTCAGCGGTCGCGTTTACTCTGCGCGCGACGATGTCGAGCGGAGCAACCAGCGCCGCCGCGACGCTCGCCGAACAGGCAGCGGCGAACCTCCGGCATCCCCTGTCGCTCACGCTACTCGCCCTGACGTTCTCGACCGGCACGGTCGACGCCGTCAGCTATCTCGGGCTCGGCCACGTGTTCACGGCCAACATGACCGGGAACATCGTGCTGCTCGGCTTCGGGATCGCGCGCGCCGGCGGACTCCCGGTGGTGTCGCCGATCGTCTCGCTGGCGGCGTTCGTCGTCGGATCCGGCATCGGCGGCGCACTGGCGCGCCGCGTGGCCGAGCGGCACCGGACTTACATCGCCTACGCGCTCGGACTCGAGGTGGCACTGCTCGCCGGCGCGGCGATCCTCGCCGCCGCAACGAACCCGCACCCGGCGACGTTTGCCGCGGACGCGACGATCGCTTTGATGGCGGCCGCGATGGGCATACGGAACGCAACCGCGCGGCGCCTTGCCGTCCCCGACCTCACCACGACCGTTCTGACCATGACCATCACCGGGCTGGCCGCCGACTCGACCCTCTCCGGTGGGACGGGGAAGGGCAGCCTCCGGCGCGTCTCCGCGGTGGTCGCGATGCTTGCCGGCGCGGTCGCCGGCGCGCTGCTCCTCAGGACGGGCCTGACGCTTCCACTCGCGGTCGCGGCCGCGGTCGCGCTGACCACGGGCGTGGCGTATCGGGCCGCCGCCCGTTAGCCCGGCTGGTCGCGAAGGCTGCCGATCCTGAGCGATCCGTCGGCGGACTCGGGCTCGGTGCTGGACGCCGACCCGGACTCGGGCCCGGGCTCGGTGCTGGGCTCCGAGGCGCTTGCGTCGGCGGCGTCGGGGATCAGATTCTCGAGAAGATCGGCGGGCGGGACGAAGAACAGGTTCCCGGTGATGGCGGTGGAGAAGTCGAGGATGCGATCCGTGTTGCCCGGGGGATCGCCGATGAACATGTTTGTGAGCATCAACTCGATCAGTTCGGACGTGCGCGCGTACGCGATGTAGTAGGTGCCGAACTCAGCCGCGCCGACCCGGCCGAACGGCATGTTGAAGCGCATGATCTGGCGTTCGTCGCCGTCGGGGCCCTCGATCACGTTGAGCGCGAGGTGAGAGTTGGGGGCCTTGTCTTCGTCGGGGAACTCGATGTCGGTGAGCTTGGTGCGGCCAATCGCCGCTTCCTGCTCCTCGGTCGACAGGGCATCCCAGGCGGCCAGGTCGTGAACGTACTTCTGGACGATCACGTAGCTGCCGCCCGCGAAGTCCGCCTCCTCGTCGCCGATCAGAACCGCTTCCGTGGCGGCCACCCCCTCGGGGTTCTCGGTTCCGTCGACGAACCCGAGCACATCGCGGTCGTCGAATGAGCGGAAGCCGTGCACCTCGTCGACGACATCGGCGAGTCCACGTAGCCGGTCGGTCAGTCGCTGGGCCAGCTCGAAGCACAGGTCGAAGCGATGAGCCCGGATGTGGAACAGCAGATCACCGGGGGTGGCGACGGCGGTGTGCCGCGGTCCGGCGAGCTCGCGAAACGGGTGCAGCCCGGCCGGGCGGGGGCCGCCCCGCAACCGGTCCCACAGTCCCGCCCCGATCCCGACGACCAACGTCAGCTCCGCCTCGGGCACTCGGAACCCAACCGAGCGCTTGATCCCGGAGGCGTCCGCGAGGAGGTCCGCCACGTCCGCCTCAGAGCCGTTCCGGACCGTCAGCACGAGGAAGATGGCCGACTCCGTGGGGTGGCTGAGGATCGGTTGGGGCTCTGTTGGGGGCACGTCGGCCCCCAACATACGCGACCGCGGTCACGCGGTGTTAAACGACGGCCTCGGGATCAAGGCCCCGCCGGTGCTCATCGCCCGCGGCTTTCGATCTCGGCAACGTCCTCGTCGCTCAGCTCCACTGAGCCGGCGGCGAGGATCGGGTCGACCTGGTCGGGCCGGCGGAACCCGACGATCGCGCCGTCGACAGCGGGGTGGCGCAGCGTCCACGCAACCGCGACCGCGCCGGGAGTCACGTCGTAGCGCTCTCCCACGGCTCGGAGCCGTCCGACCAGCTGAAGGTTCTCCGAGAGCTGCGGCTCGGTGAAGCGCTCATCATGCTTGCGCCAGTCGTCCTCGTCGAGGCTCTCGATCCTCTCGGCGGTCATTGCGCCGGTGAGCATCCCGGAGCCCATCGGGGAGTACACGATCACCCCGATCCGATTGCGTTCGGCGAACGGAAGGATCTCCCGCTCGATGTCCCGCTCGATCAGCGAGTACTGGGGCTGGAGTGTCTCTACGGGTGCGATCTGCTGGATCCGGCGCAGTTGCTCGACGTCGAAGTTCGAGACGCCGATGTGGCGCACGAGTCCCTGCGACTTGAGCTCCGCGAGGGCGGACCAGCCTTCCTCGATGTCCTCGTCGGGGACAGGCCAGTGGATCTGGTAGAGGTCGATCGCGTCGACGCCAAGGCGCTCGAGGCTGGCATGGGCCTCGCGATGGATGGAGTCGCGCTTGAGGCTGTGCACGACGCGGCGGTCGGGCCCCTCGAGCAGCGACGCCTTGGTGAACACGTACGGGCGGTCGCCCTGGGCCATCTCCCGGAGCGCGCGGCCGACGATCCGCTCGGATCGGCCGAAACCATATGCGGCAGCGGTGTCTATCCAGTTGACGCCTCGCTCGAGCGCGCGGTGGATCGCCTGGACCGACTCATCGTCGTCCTGGGATCCCCACCCGAATTCCCAGCCCCCGCCGCCGATCGCCCACGCCCCGAGGCCGATAGTCGTGATCTCGAGCCCGGTGTCGCCCAGCTGCGTGGTCTGGAGTTTTGTGATCTGCATCGGTTCCTCCTGTTTCGTGTGTGTCGTCGCGCCGGCCGAGCAGCCGCGGAGTCGCGAGGGCCAGCCCGATGGCCAGCAGCCCTGCGAACACGAGGAGGCTCAACCGCGCGGTCATGATTTGCGTGAGAAGACCAAGCCCGATAACGGGCCCCGCCAGGCCGAGATAGGCGGCGAGGAACACGCCGGCCAGCGCTTCCGCCCGATTGTCCGGGCCTGCGAGCGCGGCCACCGTGCCGATGGCGCCCTTGAACATCAGGCCGCCGCCGGCGCCGATGACTAGCACCCCGGCGATGAACACGGCGAGGCTTGGCTGCGGCAGCCATACGGCAACCGTCAGCAACCCAAGCCCGACCAGCGTCGCGGGCACGCCGCGCGCCAGGAGCGTCCTGGGATCCCTCGTCCCGGCAAGCACCTGAGCGAGCGCGGCGGCCGCGAACACAGCAAACGAGGTTGCGCCGGCGAGTGCGCGCGAGCCGTGGTGCAGCGTTCCCGATAGGAAGCTGGGCGCGAGTGATGTGAGCAGGCCGAACAGGGCAAATGTGATCGCCGCGGCCGTGGCCGCCGCGAAGAATCGTCCGCGCGAGGCGACGGGAACCGATACGCGCTGGGGACGGTACGCCGGCCGTGGGTGAGCGGGCGGCCGTGTCTCGGGTGCGCTCAGGACGAGCAGCAGCGCGATCGCCAGCACTCCGATGAACACGAGGAAGGGGACGGTCATCGGATGGCCGACCCACTGCGCGAGGACGCCCGAGACGAGCGCGCCCGCGCCGAGCCCTCCCAGGTTCGCGGCCCCCGCGACAATCTCACCGCGCCGGCGGCCGGCGTGGAGTTCGACGAGCCATGCGGTCGCGGTCGCGGTGACCGCGCCGATTCCGAGGCCGCTGAGGATGCGGGCGATGAGCAACCCCGGCACTTCCGGCCACAACAGGAACACCACCGCGGCGAGCAGGTTCAGTAGCAGTGCGGGAACCAGCACCCGGCGGCGGCCGAACCAATCCGAGACGTGGCCGGCGAGGAACAGGCTGACGACGACGCCGACCGCGTACGCGGCGAACACGACGGTCACCACGAATGAAGAGAAGCGATCGCGCTCCGCGAACAGCGACCAGAGTGGCGTTGGAACAGTGGTGAAGGCGAGGGTCGCTGTGAACGCCAGCGCCACAGCCCAGAACCCGAATGCACGTGATCTCATGCACCAAGGATGACCCCAGCTTCGATCGGATTCAACGCAAATAATCGCTTATGGTTATCGCGTTTAGAGATAAACTCCATGACCCGTGGAGCTCCGCCATCTCAAGACATTCGTCGCCGTCGCCGAGGAGGGCAGCTTCACCCGCGCGTCGGCCAGGCTTCACGTGGTGCAGTCGGCCGTCTCGGCAGGCGTACGCGCGCTCGAGCGCGACCTCGGCGTGACGCTGTTCGATCGCTCAACCCATCAAGTGCGCCTGTCGGATCCCGGGCGCGTGCTCCTTCCGGAAGCGCGCCGGACGCTGGCGGCCGCCGCGGCCGCACGCGAAGCCGTCGATCAGGTCAAGGGTGGTCTGCGCGGCACGGTCGTGCTCGGAACGATGCAGGCGCAGGCGATGCACGGATTCAACGTGCCGGGGCTGCTTGCCGAGTTCCGCGGCCAACACCCGGACGTCACCATCAAGGTCCGGCACGCCGGCGGCTCGAGCGCGATGGCCGACGAGGTACGCGAGGGCCGCCTCGACCTCGCGTTCGTGGCCCTGCCCGACCGGCGCCGGCCGGGAGTGCGGCTGGCCCCGCTGACGCGCGAGGCGATCGCGCTCGTGGTCCCGAGCGCACATCCGCTCGCCAAGCGTGGCGGCATCGATCTCAGCGATCTGCGAGAGGAGCCGCTGGTCGACCTACCGGGCGGATGGGGCACGCGGATGGCCATCGACCGCGCGTTCGCGGCCGCCGGGGTGCCGCGGACGGTCGACTACGAGGTCAACGACACCGCCAGCATGATCGACTTCATCGAGCACGGCCTCGCGATCGGGCTGCTGCCTCCCTCGTTCGTGGCCGGCCTGGACGACATCACCGTTGTTCCGATCCGCCACCACGTCCCGCAATTCGAGGTCGCGATCGCGACGCCGTCGAACCGGCGCCTCAGCGCCGCAGCGCAAGCGCTGGTCGACAGGATCGAGCGGCAAGCCGCGTCGCGCTCGAAGAGATGACAGATGTCATGGTCGATCTCGGCCGATCGCCACTTACGCCCGAAGCCGCACGGTCCTAGGCTCCGCGTCATGGTGCTGAGAACCGTCATCTTCAGCGTGTGGGGCGTGTTCTGGCTGTACTGGCTGATCGCCGCGTTCGGTGCTAAGCAGGGCGTGCGCACCGGACGGGTCCGCGCGCCGGGCCTCCTGCTCGTGATCGCGTTCGTGCTGACGCGCGTGTTCAACACGCACACCCTGGCGGTGCACAGCGTGCTCCTCCAGATCGTCGGCACCGTACTGTTCGCGGCGGGGTTGGCACTCGCGGTGTGGGCGCGGATCTACCTTGGCCAGAACTGGGGAATGCCGATGACGAAGAAAGAGGAGCCCGAGCTCGTTACCTCGGGTCCGTACCGGTATGTTCGCCACCCGATCTACTCGGGGCTTCTACTCGCCGTCCTCGGCACGGCGTTGGCCACGAACCTCTACCTCCTGATCGCGTTGGTGATCGCCGGCGCCTACTTCATTTACAGCGCCAGTGTGGAGGAGCGGCTGATGACGGACTCGTTCCCCGCGGCTTACGGCAAATACAAGGTGGCCACGAAGATGCTGATTCCGTTCGTGCTGTGACGCCGCTGCGGCGCCGAGGTGCTGAGGCGCTGAGGTGCTGAGGCGACGACGCGGCGTGCTCGTGCGGCTACCCGGCGAGCATCGCTCGCACGTCGTCCTCGGTGAGAACCGGGACGCCGAGCGACTCCGCCTTGGTCAGCTTCGAGCCGGCGGATTCGCCGGCGATCACATAGTCGGTCTTAGCCGAGACCGACCCCGATGCCCTGGCGCCAGCCGTCTCGAGCAACGCCTGGAACTCCTTGCGGTCGACCGACAGCGTCCCGGTGATCACCACGGTCTTGCCGGCGAACGGGGAATCGGCTCGAACCTCGATCGGGCGATCCTCGTCGCGGGCGTCGAGGCTGACCCCGAGCTCGCGCAGCGCCGCTATCTCATCCTGGGTGGCGGGCTGGTCGAGGAACTTCCGGAGCGCCTCGGCGACGACCGGGCCGACGTCGTCGACCTCGCACATCTCCTCGACGGTGGCGCTCTGAAGCTGCTCGATTGACTCGTAGCCGTGGCGGCAGATTCGCTTCGCGGTTCCCTCGGAAGTCAACGGGATCGACCAGCCGACGAGCGCACGCCGCAGGCCGACTCCCTTGCTCTTCTCGATCGCGGCGAGCAGGTTCTGCACCGAGCGCTCTCCCCAGCCCTCGAACCGCGCCTTGCCTTCTGGCATCAGCGTGTCGTAGTCGAGCCGGTAGATGTCGGACGGCGTCGACACGAGGCCCGCATCGGCGAGCTGCTCGAGCCGAGCCTCGGACAGGCCTTCGACGTCCGCGCCCGCGCGCGAGCACCAGTGGATCAGCCGGCGCAGGCGCTGCGCCGGGCAGCCCTGGCTGTTCTCGCACATCACGACCCTCGACTCGCCGACGAGCACCAACGCCTCGCCGCACGACGGGCACGCCGACGGCGGCTCGATGACTCGTTCGCTGCCGTCGCGCTCGGCGGGGTCGACGACCCCCGAGACGAACGGGATCACGTCGCCGCGCCTGAGGATGTACACGCGGTCCCCGACGCGAATGTCGCGGGCCGCGATCACCGCGAGGTTGTGGAGGCTCACGTGCTCGATGTGCGTGCCCGAGACGAACACCCGCTCGACCCGGCCGCGCGGGGTTAGCTGCCCGGTCTTCCCCGGGGTCCAGTCGATCTCGAGCAGACGCGTGACGGCGACCTCCGGCGGGAGCTTGAACGCGATCGCGCCCCTTGGGTGATGCCCGGTTTGCCCCGCGGCCTCGTACGCGGCGCGGTCGACGAGCTTGATGACGACGCCGTCGAGCTCGTAGTCGACATCGTGGCGACTGTCGAGGATGCGCGTGATATAGGCGCGAATCGTCTCGGGGTCAGCGGATTCCTCGTACCCCTCGACGGTGAATCCGAGCGCGGTCAGTTCCTCGGCAAGCTTGCGGTCGGTGGCGCCGTCGCTCAGACGGATCAGATCGAACGCGTAGAACGTCACCGGCCGATCCGCGACCTTGATCCGGTCCTTGGCAAGCAACGTCCCGGCGGCGGCGCTGCGGGCGTTGGCGAGCGGCTTGTCCTCGTGCGCGGCGTTGTACGCGCGCCAGTCCGAGCGCAGCATCACGACCTCGCCGCGGACCTCGCAGTCGATCCGCTCGGGCAGCACCTCGGGCATTCCGTGAACCTCGCCGCCGCGGACGTTCACCGTCACATCCTGTCCGACCTCGCCGTTGCCGCGCGTGGCCCCGCGCGCGAGTCGACCGCCCCGGTACAGGACCGAGACCGACAACCCGTCGAATTTCGGCCAGAGCGCGAATGACTTGTCGGGGAAGCGCCCCAGGAACGTGTCGAGCTCGGCGTCGGTGGTCGCCTTCTCAAGTGACAGCATCGGCACCTCGTGACGCGCGTCGGCGTACAACTCGCCGGCCAGTTGGGCGCCGACCTCCTCGAGCGGGTTGTCGGCCGGCGTGAGCTCCGGGTGCTCGTCGAGCAGCTCCCGGAACTCAGTTTCGAGCGCGTCGTACTCAGCGTCGCTCAGCGCCGGCTCGCCGGCGTAGTAAAGCCGGCGGTGGTGGCGCAGATCCTGGGCGAGCTGGTCGATCCGGTCAGACGCGGCCGTGAGCGGAGGCATCCCGTGAGGACTATAGGCAGGGCTTTCGCGACTCTTGGCGGCCCGGGTGGTAGCGTCGGCGCATGGCGACTCGCGGGGTGTGCGTGTTGGCGGGCGGGATGGCGGAGACCGCGGAGGTCGCGGCGACGGCCGACGCCGCCGGCTTCGATGCGGCGTGGACGAGCGAGTTCAACGACCGCTCGGCGATCGTGGCACTCGCCGCGATGGCCTACAACACGACCAGCTGCCGGATCGGAAGCGGGATCGCGTACGGCGTGGGGCGCTCGCCGCTGATCCTCGCCAACGACGCCCGCGGCCTCGACGAGATCAGCGGCGGCCGGCTGGTCCTCGGCCTCGGGACCGGGACGAAGGGGATGCAGATCGGCTGGCACGGGGTCAAGGATCCGCAGTCGCCCGCGGTCCGACTCGAGGAGCTGGTGCCGCTGATCCGGCGGATCTGGCGGCTCCACGAAGGGCCGGTCAAGCACGATGGCCGCTTCTACTCGATGAACCTGACGCCCACCGCCGACGTGCGCCCACCGGTGCGCGACCGAATCCCGATCTACACCGCGGGCGTCAACCGGCGGATGGTCGAGACCGCGGGTCGGGTTTCCGACGGGCTGGTTTGCCACCCCACGTTCAGCTCGCGCTACGTACACGACGTCGTCCGCCCCGCGATCGCTGCCGGCGCCGACCGGACCGGACGGGACCCACGCGACGTCGAGGTCGTCGGAATGCTGCTGTGCTCGATCAACGACGACGAAGAGATCGCGCGGCAGGAACTCGCCGGGCAGATCGCGTTCTACGCGGCGCCCCGCGCGTATGGGCCGATGCTCGCGGCCAGCGGCTTCGACGCCGAGGCCGCGCGGATCCGAGAGGCGTTCGCGGCCCGCGATCACGCGGCCATGATTGAGGCCGTCAGCGACGACATGATCGACGCGATCGGGGTCGCCGGCACGCCGGACCAGGTCCGCGCCGGGATCGCGCGCCGCGAGGACGACTTCGACCACGTCGCGCTCTACTCGCCGAGCTTCAGGATGACGCTCGAACGCGTGCAACGGAACACGCTGGACCTGATCCGCGTCGGGGCTTCGTCGCAGGTCGTTTCCTGAGGCTGCCGGATACGCGACGGCGCACTAGACCGCAGACGGTGAAGACGGGCGCCCGGGTGTCGGTAACCGTGCACCTTCCCGCCAGCGCGGCCAGGCTGCTGGCGTCCGGCGCGCGCGAGTCACTCACGCTCACGATCACGGCGGCCGGGCCGGGCAGCGCCGGGGGAGTCACGGTCAACGTGCCTGTGCTGAAGCCGGTGCGTTAATCGCAAAACAGGTCGGCGCGCGTCAACGGCAGTCCGTGTGGGCCGTCGTGACGCGCGCCGAGCACCTGATAGAGGCCGAGCTCCGCGTGATCGAACGCATTCGCCGAGGCGAGCATGAAGAGATGCCACGCACGTACGCGCTCGGGTCCGACGAGCCGCTCGGCCTCGGCCCTCCGATTCAGCAAGTTCGACACCCATCGCCGCAGCGTCATCGGGTAGTGCTCGCGGAGCGACTCGACGTCGCGAACCTCGAAGCCGGCGGTCTGCATCGACGTGATCAGGTCGGCGACCGGATGAAGCTCACCGTCCGGGAACACGTATCGGGAGATGAAGGTTGGTGCGGTCGGTGGTTTTGACGCCACTCTCGCGATGCCGTGGTTGAGGAACAGACCACCCGGACGAAGCAGGCCGGACACCGCCTGGACGTAGCGACCGAGCTCGGAGCGCCCCACGTGCTCGTACATCCCGACGCTCGCGACCTTGTCGAACGGTGGACCGAAAAGCTCGCGGTAGTCGGCGACGCGGATCTCGACGCGATCCTCGAGTCCTCGCGCGCGAGCCTGGTCGCGGGCCTGCCGGGCCTGCGCCTCCGACAGTGTGATCCCGACCGAATTCACACCGTAATTGGCGGCGGCGTGCAGCACCAGTGAACCCCAACCGCAGCCGATGTCGAGAAAGCGCTCGCCGGGGGCGAGCCGAAGCTTGCGGCAGATCAGATCGAGTTTGTGCTTCTGCGCCTCCTCGAGCGTGTCCGCCTCGCGGGCGAAGTAGGCGCACGAGTACGTCATGCTCGGGCCGAGCACCAGGCGGTAGAAGTCATTCGAGATGTCGTAGTGATGCCTGACCGACGTGCGATCGCGCGCGAGCGAGTGACGCCGTCCGGTCGGTACCGCCTCGATCGCGGGCACGGGTGGCCGGCGGAGCACTGTCAGCCCCGCGGCCCGCGCGGCGGCGAGGGCGAGCAGCAGACGATCCAGCAGCGAGAGGTGAACGTCGCCGAACACGTTGCGTGTGGCGAGCACGTCCTCGAGATCCCCGAAGGCGGTCAGCGAGCCGTCGACCCATGCTCGCGCCAGCCCGATCTGGCCGGGTTCGTGGAGGAGATGGGCGAGCGCCCGTCGATCCCGGGCGACCACTACCGACGCCGACCGCCCGCCGTCGTGCCGCGGGTCGGCTGGAGGCTCGCCCTCGAGCACGCTGCCGTCCCAGAACTGCACGGTGACGGGGAGACGCGCGAGTCGCCCGTCCGCCACCCGGCGCAGCGTGTGCTGGGCCGTCGAGGCTACGTCTCCACGGCGAGCGCGCCTGGGGGGTCGCGGTCGCGGGTTGATGTCCGCGACCCTCGATCCGTAAAGCGAACGATCATGCGGACGACGCATTACTCACTAATATAAGCAGATCATGGAACTCGGCGCGACTACTATAGGACGCTACATTTCAGCGGCGCGCAATGCCCTCACCACCGCTTCCGACCGCGCTGTCCGAGTTTCTATCCGCGCCGAACCCCGCGGTGATCGCGACGGTCCGGCCGGACGGCAGCCCCCACACGGCAGCGACCTGGTACCTGTGGGAGGACGGTCGCGTGCTCGTCAACATGGACGAGGGGCGCAAGCGGCTCGAGTATCTCCGCCGCAATCCCCAGGTCTCGCTGACCGTGCTCGGCGCGGACGCCTGGTATCGCCACGTGACGCTGCTCGGGCGCGTTGCCGCGCTCGAGCCCGACCCGGAGCTCGAGGCAATCGACCGTCTGTCCCGGCACTACATGGGTAACCCGTATTCGCAGCGCGACCGCGGCCGGGTGAGCGCTTGGATCGAGGTCGACGCGTGGCACGCCTGGGACGGCGGCCGCGCGTGGAACGGCTAGGCAGGAACGGCTAGGGTGACGCGATGATCGCGATCGCCGGAGGCCATGGGCAGATCGCGCTCCGCCTGACGGAGCTGCTCAGCCGGCGAGGCGAGACCGTGGTCGGCCTGATCCGCAATCCCGACCACGCCGGCGACGTGCGAGCGCGCGGTGGGGAGCCAGTCGTGTGCGATCTGGAGAGCGCGGACGTGGCCGACATCGCGGCGGCGATCGAGGGCGCCTCGGCGGTGGTGTTCGCCGCCGGCGCCGGACCGGGAAGCGGCGCCGAGCGGAAGCTGACGATGGACCGCGACGGCGCGATCAAGCTGCTGCACGCCGCGGTTCAGGTGGGCGCCCCCCGCTACGTGATCGTGAGCGCGGTGGGCGCCGAGAACCCGCCCGACGGGGATGAAGTCTTCCAGGTGTACCTGCGGGCGAAGGCCGAGGCCGACCGGGCCGTGCAGGACAGCGACCGCGAGTGGACGGTCGTCAGGCCCGGTGGTCTCACCGACGAGCCGGGCACCGGACGGGTACGGGTCGATCTGGATCCGTTCCGCGGAGAGGTCTCGCGAGACGATGTGGCCTCGTTGCTCGACGCTCTGTTGCACGACGCGCGCGCGGCGGGCGTAACCCTGTACGTCAACGGCGGGGACACTCCGATCGAGCCCGCGCTCGACGCCCTCTTCTGAGCCTCAGACGGCCGGTAGCATCTTCGGACCGTGTTCGACTTCGTGCTGAAGCCGGTTCGGTCCGTCGTCCGGGCGCTCGACCAGAACGCGCTCAGGCCGCTCGAGGAGACCGAGCACGAGACGCTCGAGGCCGTGAAGGCGTTGGAGCGCGTGACCGAGTCGATCGAGCACCACGTCGAGGTGATCGAGTCGCTGGCGACGTCGGTCGGTCCGTTGACCGAGTCGGTCGACCGCCTCACCGACACCATGCAGGAGCTTGTGAAGATGCTCGGACCGATCGCCGGGGCCGAGCGCGAGATGCAACGCGCCGAGCACGGCGTCCAGGAGGCCGAGCACTTCTTCGGGTTCCGCCGCCATCGCAAGCCGGCGGCCGAGCCCGATCCGGGCGCGGCCCCGACGAGTCCGACGAGCCCGACGGACGGCTAGCCGGACGGGGGCGACCGGCAGCGAGCCTGGTGTGCGGTACGCGGTCGTGAGTGGACGGCCGCGTAAGACGCGATAGGTCACCCCGGCGCCCCCGGGGGGTCAGCTCCGCTTCGTCGCCGGGAGGAGACGGGTCAACGCCGCCACCGCGAGCAGCAGCGCCGCTAGTTCGATCAGGCTCATCTCCAGCGCGTGCGCGTAGCCGCCGTGCAGCGCACCGAAGAAGATCACACCGGTGATCGCCACCCCGAGCGCTCCGCCGACGTTCTGTACCGTCGTCATCGCTCCGGAGGCGCCGCCGGCGTGCTGCGTCTCGACGTTCGAGAGGATCGTCGTGGTCAGCGGGACGAGCAGCAGGCCCATTCCCGCGCCGATCAGCACGAGGCCGGGGACGAGCTCGAAGATCGAGCCGCCGACCCCGACGTTCGCCACCGCGGCCAGCAGCAGCCCGTGGCCGGCGGCGAGCACGAGCGCTCCCACCGCGAGCAGCCGGCGTCCGAAGCGGAGCACGAGTGCCGGCGCCTGGGCGGAGGCCGCCACATACGCGACCGCCATGATCGTGAACACCAGACCGGCGTCGAGCGCGCTCAGGCCGCGCCCCCGCTGGAGATACAGTGCGAGCACGAGGAAGAACGACGCCTGCCCGCACCAGAACGCGAGCTGTGTCACCAGTCCCGCGGTGAATGTCCGGTTCCGGAACATGCCCGGCGCGAGCAGCGGCGCGCCACCGCGGCGAGCGAGCCGGCGCTGGTGCGAGACGAAACCCAGCAGCAACAACGGTGCGACTGCGAACGAGATCCACGTCCAGACCGGCCAGCTGTGCTGACGTCCTTCGACGAGGGGCAGCACCACCGCGATCAGCCCGGAGCTGAGCAGCAGCGTTCCAACGAGATCGAGCCCCGTGCGCCGCTCCCCGCGAGACTCGGGCACGAACCTCGGGCCCAGGACGAGGGCGCAGACGCCGACCGGGATGTTGATCAGGAAGCACGTCCGCCAGCCAAGGCCGGCGATGTCGGCCTGGATCAGCCCGCCACCGATGAGCTGTCCGCACGCGGCCGCCAGGCCCATCACGAGCCCGTAGATCCCGAGCGCGCGCGGCAGGTCATCGCCGGTGTAGGTCACGTTGATGATCGACAGCACGTTCGGCATCAGGAGCGCCGCGCCGACGCCCTGCGCCAGCCGTGCCACCACGAGCAGGGTCGGGCTGCCGGCCACCCCGCACGCCGCCGACGACAGCGTGAACACGCCTAGCCCGATCGAGAACGTCCGCCGTCGACCGATCCGGTCGCCAAGCCGGGCGGCGCTGATCAGGAACACCGCCGAGGTCAGCGCGAATCCGGCCACGACCCATTCGATCGCGCCAGTACCGGCGTGCAGGTCGCGCTGTATCGACGGCAGCGCGACGTTGACGATGAAGAAGTCCAGGACGACCATGAACGTCCCGGCCAGGAGAAGGGGAAGCGCTGCCCAGCGTCCGGCTTCTGCCGCGACCGGGCGGCCACCCGCCGGTAGGGCAAGTGTGGATGAATTGGATTGCGTAGTCATGCCGGTCACGGTGACGACCGGCACGCGGACTGTCGATTACCCGGTAGGTAATGCCATTACCTCGCGGGTAACCGTCGGCTAGGGCGGAAGCTCGCGATGGCGGGCCTGCAGCCCGCGCGTGATCTCGCCGTAGTCCCCGGGCATGTCCGCCGGGACTCGCCAGACGTCGACGGTGCCCAACAGCGATATGACGCGTACCGAGATCTCCGGCGCGTTCGCGCCTTCGACGTCCGCCCCCCAGTCACGGCGGTGACCGCCAACGGCAACCCCGCTCACGGCGACGGTCACGTTCTCGGGCACGTACACGTCGACGTTGCCAAAGGCGACGAGCACGGTCAGCGCTGTTCTACGGCCCTGGATCTCGGCCTGACGCAGGTCGAGGTCGACGTCGCAGAAGGCACCACCGGCGACGGTCCAGCGCCCGAGCCTCAGCCGTCCGCGCTTGACCACGTGGGCGACCAGCGCGCCGGTGAAGCGGGTGGGGCGACGCTGCGACCCCCGTACCGGCAGCCGCTCGGTCGCCGGCAGTCCGGAGCGAACCCGGTCGAGATCCCCTTGACCGACGGCTGCGTACGCCTGGTCCACTCGCTCGGAGAACTCCTCGAGGGTCAGCCGCCCCTCCAGCAAGTGGTCCTGCAGCCACGCCACCGCCTGCTCCCGATCGGCGTCGGAGACCCGCTCGTCCATGCCCGCCATGGTCCCAGAGGAGCCGCTACGGTGACCGGGGCGTGAGCGTCTACGTTGACAACGCGTTTGCGGTTGGCGACTGGGGCCGGTGGACGGGCGGAGGCCACCTCCAGGCCGACACGACCGATGAGCTGCACGCGTTTGCGGGACGGCTCGGGCTGCGCCGCGAATGGTTTCAGCGCAGGCCAGGCCGTCCGGAGAACGATCACTACGACCTGGGCAGGGCGGGACGCGAGCGCGCGCTCGCGCTGGGGGCGATCGACGAGGACCGGGCCGCCGGCACCAGACGCCGTCAGGGGATCCGGCGCGCAAGGCTCGCCGCCCGAGACGCCTTGGGGACCATCTAGAACGTCACGATGCTCTTCGCCCGAGCCACCCCGGCTGACCTCAGTCGGCGACCCCTAATCCCCAGCCCCCGTCGATGATGATCTCCTGACCGGTGATGTACTCGGACGCCGGCGAGGAGAGGAACAGGGCGAGGGCCTTGATGTCGTCGGGCAACCCGACGCGATGCATAGGGATGTGCTTGGCGAGCGCCGCCTGCACGTCGGGATGGTGAGCGTGGCCGCCGCCGATGTTCGTGACAAAGAACCCCGGCGCGATCGCGTTCACGGTGATCCCGAACGCGGCCAGCTCGAGCGCGGTGCAGTGCATGAAGTGCCTGGCGCCGGCCTTCGCGGCCATGTAGGCGGACCCGATCGCGCCCTCGGTGACGGTCGCCGCCAGCGACGTCGTCACGATGATCCGACCGAACCGGCGCGGGCGCATGTGCCGGGCCGCCGCTCGCGCGGTGGCGAAGATCCCGTTGAGGTTGATGTCGATCACCCGGTTCCACCGCTCGTCGCTGTAGCGCTCGAGCGCGCCCTCCTCCACGCGCGGCCGCACGCTGCCCGCCCAGGCGCCCACGAAGCCGACGCCCGGATCGATGCCGGCGTTGGCGAACGCCACGTCGAGCCGGCCGTAGGTCTCGGCCGCTTCGTCGATCACTCGATCGAGCGTGGCGTGGTCGGTCACATCGGCGACCACACCCCGGACGTCCAGGCCGTCACCCTCCAGACGTGACGCCTGCGTGGCGACTGCCTCGCCGTCGACGTCGATCAGGGTGACTCGCGCGCCGTGGGCCGCGAGCACCTCGCCATACGCAAGTCCCAGGCCACTGGCGCCGCCGGTGACGATCACGCCGAAGCCGCTCACCTCGAACCTCGATGAAACGTTCACGGCTGCGCAGCCTATATCGACGCACCGACTTAGGTTCCGGAGATGGAAGGGGCTAATCTCCGGCGCGAGCCTCGCGGGGGCGCGCCGCGCAACGCCGTCGCTCGTGATCAGGCCAGGATGTTGACCAACGAGCGTTCCTGGTCGAGCGCCATGCGCAGGACCGCGACGCTCGCCTGCTGAGCCGCACTCGCGGCCGACGAGCCAGCGCCTGCGTCCGCGCCCGAGGAGCCCGCGCTGCCGGCCGCCTGCGCTGTGACCCCGAACATCGACTGCGCGGCGGCCAGCCCGCTCAGCCCGTTGACTGCTCCGATGCTCATGCTCGGTTGATCGGCTCACGCCACTGCCCATGATGAGGCCGCGCGCGAGCCGCTCAACCAACGTCGTAGTCAGCTCAGGTCTGGGCGATCATCACCGTCGCGCCACCGCTCGCGAACGTCTCCACGTCGGCAGCGGCCGCCTGTCCCTCGGGACTGCCCAGCGATGCCTGCAACTGATCGGCATCGTCGAAAAACAGCTCGGCCAGGTAATAGAAAGGTGGGGGAGAGCCGTCGGGCGTCCCGACCACCTTTCCCGACTCGAATCGTTGGAGATTTGGGATCTTGTCGACCAGCGGAATGTGCGTGCCGGCGTAATAATCGTCGAACGCGGCCGGGTCCTCCGGGTGACCATAGGCGACCACCAGCTTGACCATCTGATCCTCCTTGGTTGGCGGCGCCGCAGCCTATCCGCTTCGCTCAAGCTGCCGCTTCGCCAAAGATTCGTCCCGGTAGGCCCCGCGGGGGCGAGGCGTGGGGTTCGCGCGGCACAGGCGCCGGCGACGGGCTGAGGTCGGGCCGCCCGTGAACGACCACCGAGCGAAGCGCCGCGACGCAATCGGGATCGAAGGCAACGCCGGTTTCCTCGTCGAGGAGCGCGAGCGCCCGCTCCGCCGGCCATGCCTCGCGGTAGACGCGGTCCGCCGTCAGCGCGTCGTACACGTCGGCGACCGTCAGGATGCGAACCGCGAGATCCAGCTCACCCGCCGGCCGGCGATTGGGGTAGCCGTTGCCGTCGATGCGCTCGTGATGGCTCTCGACAAGATCGAGCACCAGTTGCGAGAAACCGCCGAGCTCGGCCAGCAGCGCGCGGCCGGCGCCCGGATGACGACGGATCTCGTCGAACTCGTCGTCGGTGAGGCCGCCCGGCGACCACCAGGAACTGGATCGCCAGGAGCAGCTTGACCCGGCGCGGCCGGCGCAGCACCGGCAGCCCCGACGCGGCCAGGATGACTCCGCAGACCGGCAGATTGAGCGCGCCTGCGACCTGCACGAGGCCGTTCGGAGGCACGATCACGCCGGGAGTGGCGAGGCCGTGGATCACGAGGATCGTGGCGATGGCCGAGAACGCCATGCCGATCCACACGGCGTGGCCATCGTTCCGGCGTGCGGCGATGATCGACATCGCAACCGCCGACGTCGCGGCCACTGCGCCGGCGACGCCGACCACGGCCATGTGCACGGCCGGGACGAACATCACCATCACCATGTTGCTCGTGACCATCAGCACCGCCGGGATCACCGCCGAACGTGCAAGTAGCCCGAGCACGGGCAGGCGCGGCCGGATCAGCTTCATGGTCCGGCTTTCGGGGGCTGGCGCGCCGACCTTGAGGACGGGCCCCCGGTCGCGGACGCCCGTCCATCTATCGGTTCCCGGCTACAGGTTCCCGTTGGCGAAGGCCGGTTCGCGGGAGGAAGCCGCGCTCGCGGCTTCTGTGGCGGCCTCGATTGCCCGCGGGCGAAGCGTCTGAGCGCTCACGACCGCAGCGAGTATCGCGAACGCGGCGCCGATGACGAAGGCGACGCGGTACCCGCCAACGAGCGCGCTCATGTGGGTCGCGCCGGCGACGAGGAGGTGGTTCGTGCGCGAAGCGGCGACGCTCGCGAGCACCGCGAGCCCGAGCGCGCCACCCATCATGAACGACGTGTTTCCCCGAGGCGAGCCCGGCCTCGGTCGGCTCGACGTCGCCCATTGCCGCGAGTAGCAACGGATTGAACGCCGCGCCGGCGCCAAATCCGAGCAGGACCATACTCGGGAGCAGGTTGGCCACGTAGTGCCCGTGCACCGGCGCGCGTGCCAGCAGCGCGAGCCCGACGCCGGCGAGCGTGAGGCCGACGACCAGCGGCGGCTTGATGCCGAAGCGCATCACGAGTTTGGCGGAGAGGCCCAGCGACAGGGCGGCCATGATCAGGTTCGCGGGCAGGAACGCGAGGCCGACCTGAAGCGGGCTGTAGCCGAGCACGAGTTGCAGGTACAGCGCCGACAGGAAGAACCACGCGAACATCGCCGCCGCCCACAGGATGCCGACCACATTGGCGGTGGCGAGGTTACGGCGCGCAAACAGACCAAGCGGCATCAACGGCGAGCGCACGCGGGACTCCACCACAAGGAACGCGACGAGCAGCCCGGCCGAGCCCGTCAGCAGCCCGAGCGTCTGCCCGGAGAGCCATCCGGTCTGATTTCCGTTGACGATCGCGTAGACCGCGAGCATCAGCCCGGCAGTCACGATCACCGCGCCTCCCGCATCAAGACGCCCGCCGGAGCGCGATACACGGTCCGCCGGGAGGACGCGCGGCGCGAGGCACGAGACCGCGACTCCGATGGGGACGTTGACCAGGAAGATCCAGTGCCAATCGAGCAGGTCTGTCAGGACGCCGCCGAGGAGCATGCCGAGCGTGCCTCCGCCGGCCGCGACGAAGCCGAACACGCCCATCGCCTTCGCCCGGTCAGCGGGCTCGACGAACAGCGACACGATCAGCGACAGCGACACAGCGGAGACGATCGCGCCGCCGAGTCCCTGAATCGCCCGCGCCGCGACGAGGAATCCCTTATCGGTCGAGAGACCACAGGCGAGCGACGCCGCCGTGAACAGCAGGATCCCGGCGACGAACAGGCGGCGGTGGCCGAAGTGATCGCCGAGTCGGCCGCCGAGCAGCAGGAAGCCGCCGAAGGTGAGCATGTAAGCGTTAACCACCCAGGCCAGCGACGTCTGGGAGAAGTGGAGGTCAACCCCGAATCGACGGGAGCGCCACGTTCACGATCGTCGTGTCCAGGACGATCATCAGCGAGCCCATGCACAAGAGGATTAAGGCGATCCAGCGGTTTCGGCTGTCTGAGGTCACGGTCGGCTCCTTGGCGTCGTTCACATCCAGTTAGACATGGGGCAGAGCCGAGATTCATCGGAGGTCGTCGCTGTCGGGGTGGATCGCTAGCCTCGGGAGTGGGAATGCTCCTGTTCGAGACAGCGATTGGAACGTGTGGCCTGAGCTGGAGCGACGTCGGGATCACCGGCGTGGCTTTGCCCCGGGAGCGGAGGCTGAGCGGTCCGGCCCTCGAGCCTTCGTCCCGCCGGCCGTCCCTTGTGCCAGGTGGGGTGCGGGCGGCGATCGCCGGCATGGTGTCACTGCTCGACGGCGAGCCGTCCGACCTGCGCTCACTCGAGCTCGACGAGAGCGGGCTTGACGACTTCAGGCGGCGGGTCTTTGCCGCGACCCGGGAGGTCGGACCGGGCGCCACCGCCACCTACGGGGAGGTAGCCCGGACGATCGGCGAACCGGGCGCCGCGCGGGCGGTCGGCGCGGCACTCGCGCAGAACCCGTTCCCGATCATCGTGCCGTGCCATCGCGTGCTCTCGGCGTCCGGCGCACTCCACGGGTTCTCGGCACCCGGCGGGGTCGCGACGAAGCGGCGGATGCTCGAGATCGAGCGTGCGCCCGGGTTTACCCAAGCGGTGCTGTTCGCCTGAAATTGCTTGTTTCGCCGGGGGGCGTGGACGTCCGGAAAGGTGGTGCGTGCTCATGACTGAGCGTACGCTTTCGCCTTGTGGAAGGGGATCGACTCCCCGAGGACTCCGACGGCCGACGCGACCTGGTCGTCATCGGTGCGTCCGCGGGCGGTGTCGAGGTACTGACCCGCGTAGTCAAGGACTTGCCAACGGACCTGCGCGCGGCCGTGTGCATCGTGCTCCATATCGCGCCGCGCAGCCCCAGCATGCTCGCCCACATCCTGGGCAGGGCGGGACAGCTACCGTGCCGGCCGGCACAGGATGGCGACCGGCTCCGTCAGGGGCTCATCCTCGTCGCGCCGCCCGACCACCACCTCGTGATCGAGGACGGACATGTCCGCCTCACCGCCGGCCCGCGCGAGAACGGTCACCGGCCGGCGATCGACGTCCTGTTCCGTTCGGCCGCCTCGGCGCTCAACACCCGCGTCGTCGGGGTCGTGCTGACCGGCACCCGCGACGACGGGTCGGCCGGTCTTGCGGTGATCAAGGCGAGTGGCGGCGCCACGATCGTGCAGGACCCGAAGGAGGCGATGTACCCCGGGATGCCAGCGAGCGCGATCGCGAACGTGGCGGTCGATGCGATCGTGCCGTCGGAGCTAGTGGCGAGTACGATCGCAGCGATGGTCAAGGGAGAGGACCCGCCGCCGGGCGCCGCCGCGGACGATCCCGATCCCAACCCACCCGACGGCGAACCGGTCAATGCGGTCTGCCCCGAGTGTGGGGGCGTGCTGACCGAGCGCGCGGAGGCCGGTGTGTTGCAGTGGGAGTGCCGCGTCGGGCACCGTTACTCGCCCGACACCTTGATCGACGCGCAGGCGGACAACGTCGAGGGAGCGCTTTCGGCGGCGGTACGGGTGCTGGCCGACCGCGCCGCCCTCCTCGGGCGGATGGCCCAGAAGGCCGATCAGCGCGGACAACATTGGTCGGCACGGCGGTTCCGCCGCCAGTCGCAATCGGCCGGCGACCAGGCTGAAATCGTGCGCCAGGCGTTCACGGGGGCAGCGGGCACAAGGTTGCAGCGGGTGTCCAGCACCGACGAAGAGGATCACGTTGCTGACGAGGACGGCGCTGCGTGAACGCCCCACGGGCGGACATCAGCCTGGACGCGCTGCTCGAGTTCGTCAAGGAAACGCGCGGCTTCGACTTCACGGGGTACAAGCGATCGACGATCCAGCGCCGCGTCGCCAAGCGGATGGCGGCCGCCGGCGCCCAGCGGTACGACGACTACGTCGACTATCTCGAGCTCCATGGCGAAGAGTTTGCCGAGCTGTTCAACACGCTCCTGATCAACACGACGGGCTTCTTCCGTGATCCCCAGATCTGGGATTACCTAGGCGACGAGGTTCTCCCTCAGCTGCTGGCTAAGCGCATCCCCGATTCCCCCCTTCGCCTGTGGTGCGCCGGTTGCGCGTCAGGAGAGGAGCCGTTCAGCGTCGCGATGGTGCTCGCCCGCGTGATGGGTGATTCGGTCTTCCGTGAGCGCGTCAAGATCTACGCCACGGACATCGACGACGAGGCCCTCGATCAAGCTCGGCGCGGCGCCTACCTCCCGCGTCAGGTCGAGGACGTGCCACCCGAGGCGCTCGAGCGCTTCTTCGAGCGCACCGAGCAGAGCTACGTGTTCCGCAAGGATCTGCGGCGGAGCGTCATCTTCGGTCGAAACGATCTTGTCCAGGACGCTCCGATCTCGCGCATAGACCTGCTCGTATGCCGCAACACGCTCATGTACTTCAACGCGGAGATCCAATCGCGGATCCTGCGGCGCTTCCACTTCGCGCTCGACGACGATGGATATCTCCTGCTCGGCAGGTCCGAGATGCTGATTACGCATGCGGACCTGTTCGCTCCCGTCGAGCTCAAGCGGCGGGTGTTTCGAAAGATGATCAAGCCGACGCTCCGCGACCGCGTGCGCGTGATGACAGCCGATGGGTTCCGGGGTCACCCACCGACCGAGGCCGACAACCTTCGTGAGGCGGCCTTCGACATTGTCGGCGCAGCCCAGGTGGTCCTCGACGACAACCGCGTGATGATCATGGCCAACGACTCGGCTCGGAGGATGTTCGGGTTGGGGCTGAACGACTTCGGCAGGCCGATTCAGGACCTCGATCTTTCCTACCGCCCGCTTGAGCTCCGCAGCCACCTCGACTCGCTCGATCGCGACGTGCGGCCGTCGGAGATTAGGGCGGTTCACTGGCGAGCCGGTGACCTTGAGCGGATCTTCGACGTTCGGCTGACTCCGCTCGCGAGCGACGGGGCGGCGATGGGGACGAGCATCGCGTACATCGACGTCACCGAGGCCCATAAGCTCCAGGATCAGCTGACCGGCTCAAAGCGAGAGCTCGAGCAGGCCTATGAGGAGCTCCAGTCGACCGTCGAGGAGCTCGAGACGACGAACGAGGAGCTCCAGTCGGCGAACGAGGAGCTCGAGACGACGAACGAGGAGCTCCAGTCGACGAACGAGGAGCTCGAGACGATGAACGAGGAGCTCCAGTCGACGAACGAGGAGCTCGAGACCATGAACGAAGAGCTCCGGCACCGCAGCCAGGGGCTCAATGACGTCAACTCGTTCCTTGAGACGATCCTGACGACGATCGGCCTGGCGGTCGCGGTGCTGGACCGAAACCAGCGCGTCCAGATCTGGAACGGCAAAGCCCGGGAACTGTGGGGCCTACCGTCGGACGAGGCCGAGGACGAACACCTGATGGCGCTCGACATCGGCTTGCCGGTCGAGAAGCTGCGCCAGCAGGTCCGCGACACCCTGACCGGAAAGTCTCAGCGCGAGGAAGTTGTGCTCGAGGCGACGAACCGCCGGGGAAAGACGTTCACGTGCCGCGTGACCTTCCTGCCGCTGGGCAGCGGTGGCGACGGCAACGCCTCAGGGGTGATCATGACGATGGAGGACGTCCCCTCCTGAGCGCATCCTGCGAGATCCGCTGGCGCACCGCGCTCATGCGCACCCGTGTGGTACGGATGCGCTGAAGCTGCTCGCGCGTCTGCTGTCGGTCGTAGACGTGCCGCTCGCGAAGCCTTTGGACCGTCTCGATCAGATCCGCGAAACGAACGCTCGGATCCAGCAGCTCGGGTCCCGGTGCCCACCGTGACAGCGAGATACCCGCCAGCTCTGGCGCGAGTTCCTTCGGTGTCCCTTCCGGCTCGGGCGGCGGCTCGAGCAGCAGCCAGCCGGATTCCTGGCGCACGACCGAGCCCTTCTCGCTGAGTTTTCGCAGCGCCAGCGTCACTGTTGGCCGGCGTGCCCCGATCAGACTACCGAGCGTCTCATGCGTCAGCGAGAGCGGGAGCCTGACCCCTCCCGGGGTGACGTGGCCCCAGGATTCCGCCAGCAGCCACAGCATTGCGAGGACCCGCTGATCGACGCGCGGCAGCTGGCAGATGACGAGTTGGCTGCTCAACCGCTGCATCTGATCGGCGAGGCACTCGTACAGCGCCGGGATCAGTCGAGGGACACGTCCTGCCGCTCCGAGGAACCCGTCGCCGAGTATCGTCATACGCACCGGGGCCGGCGCGCGAAATGCTACGTCGTGAAGCCACGAAGGCGCGGTGTCGTTGCCCTGAACGAGGAGATCCCCCGGCCCGAGCAACTGAATTCCGGCCTGCTCGCCGACCTGCAGGCTGTGAACGAGTACGCCCTCGAGCAGTGCCGCCGCGAACGCGTTGTTTCGTCGGAGCACGCCGGCGACGGCCAGCGGCCCGGCGCCGGTCTCAATCACGGACAGCATGACGCCGACCAACTCGGCGCGTTCCTCGGGCACGAGTCGACGCGTCAGCTCAAGCTTGGCGTCCAGCAGGGGGACTCGGTCCGTGGCGGCCATCTATCTACCGGATTACGCTCCCGCCCCGAGGGAACAAGGCCAGTATGACCGATGAGCAGTTGGTGCGTGAGGCCAAGGCGCGCGAGCAGCGTGCGCGGCAACGCGAAGCCCGGGCGCTCGAGCACGAGCGCGAGGCGACGCGCAAGGCAAAGGAAGCCACCAGCGAGCCGTCCGCGGCTTCGTACCGTCGCGAGGCGGAGACTCACCGCGCCGCGGCGGACATCCACCGCCAGGCGGTCGAGGTTCAGGCCGAACACGCGCGCGAGCACGAGTCCTAGCGGCCAGCCGGATCGCCGGCCGCTTTACGGTTCGCTCGGAGTCGAGCCGTCGAGGTCCGTCGGCTCGAGCGTGAAGATTTCCATCGCCACATCGCGCGCCGCGTCGATGCCGCTTACGAACGCCACCGTGCGGCGGCCGAGCGCCTGCTCGACGATGCCGCGGAACTGGTCCTCGAGCGCGTATTGAAAGAACAGCCTGGCTTCGCGCAGCCGCTGATGCTCGCCCATCGCCACCAGGTTGCGCTCAGCGACGGTGAGGCTGGATTCGAGGATTACGATCAGCGTGTCCGGCCCGGCGAACTGCGCGCGCGCCTTCGTGGGCCCGCGCCCGAACGCCTCCTTGTAGAGCCGGACCATGGCATTCGAGATCTCGAGCATCGGGCTCCGGTCGGTCACCGCCATGGCCGTCGCCCCATTCTCTTGAGACTCGGCGACGCTCTCTGAGATCTGGTCTTGACTTCGCGTTTCGGTCTCGATTCGGGTCATGTCTCCGTAATCCGCGCTTTGCGGGTCGTGTTCGAAATGTAGACCGCACTTTCGACCGAACAAGCGAGCATGTTAGAAACGAACATTGCACACGGACACCAACCGGACGCTCCGGCCAGCCGGCCGCGGGCCCTCCATCAGTACCATCGGCGTCGCCCGGGGCGGTTAGCTCAGCTGGTAGAGCGCCTGCCTTACAAGCAGGAGGTCACTGGTTCGAGCCCAGTACCGCCCACTCGTGAAGAGCCCTCCACTTGCAGGGCTTTCCTTGCGGCTGAGTTGGCTGTGGGTCATCCTCGGGTGGGTGTCTGTTACCGACGCCTCCGGGGTACTCGCGAGCGAACTCCAGCGCACTTACCGGCCCGCGCGGGTTAGCGCGGGCTGAGCCAGCCGATGCGCACGCTCATCCGCCTCTACATCGGGTGCCGGTTCCTGCGCCTGTCGCGTTCCGTGCTTGCGCTCGCGGCGATCGCGAGCGTGTTGCTCGTGCTCCATGTTGGTCATGTCGCCGGTACGCCGGCGACCCGCTCGGCCGCGTCGACGTTGGAAGAGGGCGCGGACGCTGGACAGCGAGATCTCACTCGCGCACTCGAGCGCGCGTTCGAGCCCGATCCAGCACCCAGCACACCTGGCGGGCGTCGCTAGAGATCACGGCTGCCGCGGACGACTCTCCTCGTATCCACACAGAGCGAGAGCGCAACCCCTCGGCGGGCAGGGGCGTATTCGAAGATGAAAGCGGGTCCGGGCCGGGACGATCGCTCGCGTGGGGCGCCGACTCTGGAGCGGAGCGCTTGGTTAGGCAACGAAGGGCGAAGCCGGCGGTGTGGCGTCAAGGCGTACGCTTGGTCCCAAATGAGACCGGCCCCGGGAGAATGCGATTCGTTACGCCTCGCCGCTAAGGCTGCGGATCGGGCGAGGACAGCCGAGACGCTGCGGCCTACGTTCGAGAGACGACTGAGGGAATTCGGCTACAGCTCGCTGGCAATCGCGCACGCGTTCAGCACTCTGACTGGCCCCGGTACAGTCGAGGAGGCGCTGGCCGAGCTCGCGGAGAATCCACGGGTGGAGCAGATCGTGCCGGTCCCGCTCGACTTCGAGGTCGTCGAACAGGAGCCCGGGTTGCCGGTCGAGCATTTGCTGATGATCACCGGGGTCGAGCGTGAAGCTCGCGGTATCCGCATCACGTACCAGGTGCGGCCGCCGCTCCCGTCGCGGGCGGACAGCCCCCGCGTTGAGGGGCGTGACGATTGCGACCAGGAGTACCGCCATCTCGGACAGTCGATCGGTCTCGCGGGATCTCGTGATCGCAAGATCACACTGGGTTCCTTCGTGGTGCCGCTTCCGCAGCCACATGCCTCGCTGCTCCGTGTGCGCATCAGCTGGTCGAAGAGCTCCGCCTCGCTGTGGGAGTGCCCCGCGCACGAACTGCGGATCACACTCTAATCCCGACCCGGGCTTAGTCGGTTGACGTCATTGTTCGGCGCCGAGCAACTCGGAAACCTCCTGCAGCGCCACGGTGAGGGCGCCGTCGCCGCTGGCCTCGTAGCACGCGCTAGACCGGTCACGGAGGAGCGTTTTGAGCAGGGCGACCCCCTGCGCGGCGAGCGGCTCTCCCGATAGCAGACGAGAGCGGATGGAGACGATCAGCGGCATCGCGCCGCGCACCTGCTCGGGGCACGGCGGAAGGAGCGGGCTCGGATACGCGGGACGCGGATTCTGAGCGCGATCAACCAGCCTGTCCAGCGCGCGCGCCACCCTCTGCCGCTCGCGCTCGCCGGTCAGCTGCTCCGCTCGGGCGACGTGTGCCTCTGAGAGCGACGCTCCTATCCCACGGGCGAGCTCTTCGTCGAGCCACGGCGCGAGCATCCGCGCGATCAGGCGATCCTCCAGGGTCGGCTTGCGCCGCCGTCGCCCTCCGGTCCAGAAATCTGGGCTCGGTTCTCGTTCGACCTGCACAGCCACATCATCGGCGCGATCACGTCCAGAACCCGTACAGGAACGCTCGGATCGGGTACAGGTTTCGTGAAGATGGCGTCGGCCGATGCACCGGTCGGAAGATCAGGGCGCAGTTGCGCGCGCATCCGGGGGCGCTGGCGTCCGAGTTTCGCGAGACTGCCCGTCGTCCATGTCAAGCCCGCGTGCAGAAAACACCCATCGGCGAGAGGATTCTCTACAGATGCCCCGCCACAACGGCAATGTGGTCGGGTTCTCCTGACGTCGATCTTGACTTGGCGCGTTGCCGCGTGACAATGCGGGCAGCGATCAGCTGGCCATAGGAGGAACTGATGAGCACCGATTACACGCTCTCTTACGGGACGCACGCGATTCCGGACGAGGGCCGGTGCGCAATGGAGTGGGTCAGCCATCTGGCCGGCGAGTCGCACAGTGACCAGCCTGCCTGCGTCAGCCCGGTCCTGCGGGCATATTGCACGTCGCTCAACGACAGCCTCGACAATGGGCCCCGTCAGCTGCTTCGGCCTTACCTCGCCCGCACGATCGCCACCGCGGATGATGGCCTTGATGAAGCACGTTCGTGGATGGCGCTTGACTGGCTGATCCGCACGTACGCGCCGACCTGGCTGGCCGCCGCCGGCCTGACCGTGTCCGCGCATGAGCTGGCAGGCCTTCCGCCGGTGATGGACGCGTGCGACCTGCAGGGAGCGCTCGTTGCGCTGAAGGCTGCGCGGCGTGACGCGCGCACCGGATGGTCTAGCGCGCTTGGCGCCGCCCGGTCAGTCGCATGGGCCCCCTGGGCGGCCGGGCGAGCCGCCGCACGGGAGGCGGCGTGGGGCTCAGCGGGCGCTGCCGCGTGGGCCGCAGCGCGTGTCGCGGTCGGCGAGATCGCCGGAGACCGCGCCCGGGCGATGGCACGGGAGATCGCCGGCGACGCCGCCGCGATCATCGCGCGTGCGGCTCGAACGGCCGCCGAACGGGCTGAAGCGCGACAAGCGGCGCGCTCCGCGCTGGCGCCCACGCTGGACGCGCTGCGGCAGTCTGCATTCGCGTTGCTCGACCGGATGCTGCCAACGGTGCCTCTCGGAACTGCCATTGCCTCCGATGCCTGCCTGCGTGACGGCGAGCCGTCGATTGCGGCAGGGCCGTGATCAAGAGCGCCCGGAGAAGCCGTTCGCAGAGATCACGCGGGTGTCCTCGGGGGCTGGCCGCAGGATCATGACCTCGGCGGGAACGCGTTCGAGGATCCATTCGATGTCTACGCTGGTGAGGCCGCTGCGTGGGTTGTCGGTCGCGGAGATGATGATGCGGTCGAAGTGCTCCTGTTCGACGAGGTGGTGGAGCGCGTCTCGGTACGTGCGTCCGCGGGCGACGCGCGCATCGACCTGCACGCCTTGTGAGCTGGCGCCTTGCTCGATCGCTTCGAGCAGCGGCATGCCGACGGCGCATGCGGCTGGAAGGGGGGCCTCGAGCGGGAGGGTTCTCGGAACCCGCGCGAGGAACGCCGGCATGATCGTGGCGTTTTCCGCCTTCGCGAGGCGGAGGGCGGCTTCGAAGGCGCGCCGGGAGATGGCCTGGCCAGTGAAGGGGAGCAGGATGCGCCGTACCGGCCTTGGCACGTCTCGCGCGGCTCGCCGGCCGTGGGGAAGGAGCCAGAAGCCTGCGGCGAGGCCGGCAGCGAGGCACACCAGCGCGATCACGATGGTAAGCCCGATGCTCATCTAGTCTTGCGCCTTGCTTGCTAGTACGCGACGCGGAGGCATCGCGACACCTCGAGTAGTCGGGCCACGATGCGGCTCTCCCAGCGAGGCTCCTGACGCCGGGCCGACCGCGGCGACGAGCGTTGGATGAGGAGCTCCGCGGTTGTCATGCTCCGAGCAGGTTGTGCACGATGAGGTCGATCAGCTTGATGCCGATGAAGGGGGCGATGAGACCGCCGAGGCCGTAGATCCAGAGGTTGCGGCGCAGCAGGGCGCTGGCGCCGATCGGGCGGTAGCGGACGCCCTTGAGTGACAGCGGGATCAGTAGCGGGATGATGATCGCGTTGAAGATGATCGCGGAGATGACTGCGGACTGGGGGGTGCCGAGGTTCATGATGTTGAGCACGTGGAGCGGGCTCTGACCGCCCTTGGTGGCGGCCCAGGTGGTGGCGAAGATCGCCGGGAGGATCGCGAAGTACTTGGCGACGTCGTTGGCGATCGAGAACGTGGTCAGCGCGCCGCGGGTGATCAGCAGCTGCTTGCCGACCTCGACGATCTCGATGAGCTTCGTCGGGTTCGAGTCGAGGTCGACCATGTTGCCGGCTTCGCGCGCCGCCTGGGTACCTGTGTTCATGGCCACGCCGACGTCGGCCTGGGCGAGTGCGGGCGCGTCGTTGGTGCCGTCTCCGGTCATCGCGACCAGGCGCCCGGTGGCCTGCTGCTCCTTGATCAACGCGAGCTTGGCCTCCGGCGTAGCCTCGGCGAGGAAGTCGTCGACCCCGGATTCCTCGGCGATCTTGGCGGCGGTGAGGCGGTTGTCGCCGGTGATCATGATCGTGCGGATGCCCATCGCGCGGAGGTGGTCGAACCGCTCGCGCATCCCCTCCTTGATCGTGTCCTTGAGGTAGATCACACCCATGACCTGGGAGTCCCGCGCGACCGCGAGCGGCGTTCCGCCCTCGCGGCCGATCCGGTCGAGCACCGGCTGGAGCTCGACGGGAGGCCGGCCGCCCTCTTCGGTGACGAACTTGATCACGGCATCGCCGGCGCCCTTGCGCAGGTGGCGCCCGTCGAGGTTGACGCCGCTCATGCGTGTCTGGGCGGTGAACGGAACGAATTCGGCGTGCAGGTTGGCCATGTCGTGCTCGCGAATGCCGTACTGCTTTGCCAGCACCACGATCGAGCGGCCCTCCGGCGTCTCGTCCGCGAGCGAGGAGAGCTGCGCGACCTCGGCCAGTTCCTTCTCCGAGACGCCCGGCATGGGGATGAACTCGCTCGCGAGCCGGTTGCCGATCGTGATCGTGCCGGTCTTGTCGAGCAGCAGCACGTCGACGTCGCCCGAGGCCTCGACCGCGCGGCCGGACAGCGCCAGGACGTTGCGGCGCACGAGCCGGTCGATGCCGGCGATGCCGATCGCGGACAGGAGCGCCCCGATGGTCGTCGGGATCAGGGCGACCAGCAGCGAGATCAGCGTGGTCTCGGAGATCGGCGTGTGCGCGAACAGGCCGAACGGCCGGAGCGTCGCCACGACGATCATGAAGATCAGCGTCAGTCCCGCGAGGAGGATGTTGAGCGCGATCTCGTTCGGCGTCTTGCGGCGCTCGGCGCCCTCGACCAGGTCGATCATGCGGTCAAGGAACGAGTGTCCAGGCTCCTGGGTGATCTCGACGACGATCCGGTCGGACAGCACGCGCGTGCCGCCGGTGACGGCGCTCCGGTCGCCGCCGGACTCGCGGATCACGGGTGCCGACTCGCCGGTGATCGCCGACTCGTCCACAGAGGCGATGCCTTCGATCACCGTGCCGTCGCCGGGGATCAGCTCGCCCGCCTCGACGACCACGACATCGCCCTTCGTCGAGTTCCGAGGCCGCTTCGACCGTGCCGTCCTCGAGCTTGGCGACCGTCTCCTGGCGCATCGCGCGGAGCGTGTCGGCCTGGGCGCGTCCGCGGCCCTCGGCGAACGCCTCTGCCATGTTCGCGAACACGACGGTCAGCCACAGCCAGAACGAGATCACGAACGTGTACCAAGCGGGGTCGTTGCCGCCGAGCGCCTTGCCGCCGAACACCTGGATCAGCCAGGTCACGGTCGTGATCGCCGCGCCGATCTCGACCACGAACATCACCGGGTTGCGGATCTGGACCCGCGGGTCGAGCTTGACGAAGCTGTCGAGTATCGCGCGCCGGACGATCTCCGGTTGGAACAGTGAGACCGCGCGGCGCTCGGTGGGCCGTGGCGGCTGCGGGCGCTCTTCGGGAGGGGCGTTCACGCTCATGCGCGCGCTCCAGTCATGCGATCGAGGGCCAGGTTCAGCTCGAGCACGTTCACTCCGGACTCACCCGAGAATCCGAGTCCACGGCCACCGGTGTATTTCGACACCAGCGTCATGACCGCGGTGAGCGTCAGGTGACGCACCGCGGCCACCCTGTGCGCCTGGATATCGGCGTTACGCACCGAGATGTCAGGATCGATACCCGAGGCCGAGCTGTTGGCGGCGTCGACCGGCACGTTGGACGCCGTGAGCTTGCCCGGGTAGTAGCGCCCGTTCAGCGCGATGTAGGCCTGGATGTTGGAGGAGATCGCCTGCTCGGTGGCGGTGTTGTTCGGACCGAGGTTCGAGAACGTGGTCGCCGCGGCATTGTCTGGCGGCACGGTCGCCGACGGCCGCGTCTGGAAGTACCGCGGGTCGGGGTTGGTTACCGGTACGCCGTTCTGCATCTCGGGCTTGCCGTGCTTGTAGGCCTGGACTCCGAAGTTCTGACCGATGAGCTGCGAGCCGACGAGCTTGCCGCCGACCTTGACCTGCTGGCCGTTGGCGTTGCCGGGGAAGGCGACCTGGCTGATGCCGGTGATCACCAGCGGGTACAGAATCCCGCAGAACAGTGTCAGTACGACGATCCCGATGGCGGAGGTGACGAAGTCGCGTTTCATATCAGTACAGGTGTCCGGTCAGGCCCTGCACGATCGGACCGAGCAGCAGGGCGGGGAAGAACGTGAGCGCGCCGACGAGCACGATCACGCCGATCAACAGGACCACGAAGGTCGGGTTATCGGTTCGCATCGTGCCCAGACCGGCAGGGCTGATCCGCTTGCCGGCCAGCGCGCCGGCGACCGCGAGCGCGAACAGGATCGGCGCGTAGCGGGCGAACAGCATCGTGAACCCACCGAGGAGGTCGGCGAACGTGATGCCGTGCGACCCCAGGTTGCCCGCGTTGGGCTGGACGAAGCCGCCGTAGCCCGCGAACGCGGAGCCGTTGTTGTTGGCCTGGCTCAGATACGCGTAGAACGTCTCGGAGAATCCCTGGGGAGAACCGGCGGCCGCGGCCGAGATCGACGCCCGGCCGGCGCTGCTCGCGGTCGCCAGCGCGGTCGAGAACAACGCCGCGAGCGGCGTGATCAGCAGCCCGAGCGCCACGAGCTTGATCTCCCTGGCCTCGATCTTCTTGCCGAGGTACTCGGGCGTGCGTCCCACCATCAGCCCCCCGATGAACACCGCCAACAGGACATACAGGAGGATCGAGTACAGGCCGGTTCCAACGCCCCCGAAGATCACCTCGCTCGCCGACAGGTTGGCCATCGGCACGGCGCCACCGATGCCAGTAAACGACTCGATCGCGCTGTTGACCGCGCCGCACGATGTAACTGTGGTCACCACGTCGAACAGCGCCGAGCCGGCGATCCCGAACCGCTGCTCCTTGCCCTCCAGGTTGCCGCCGGTCGATCCGGCGACCACCTGGGTGTGAAGCCCGGCCGCGTGCTGCGCGGGCGAACCGTGCGCCTCAGCGATGTACGCCACGCACACCGCACCCAGGAACATCACCATCATCGTCGCGAAGATCGCGTACCCCTGCCGGCGGTTACGGGCCATGCGGCCGTACATGAACACCAGCGCCGCCGGAATAATCAGCACCGACAGCATCTCGACGAAATTCGAGAACCCGGTCGGGTTCTCAAACGGGTGGGCCGAGTTCGTGTTGAAGAACCCGCCCCCGTTTGTCCCAAGCTCTTTGATCGCCTCCTGAGAGGCCACCGGGCCCATCGCGATCTGGTTGGCCAGGCCCGTCGGCCCGTTGAAGCTCAGGTAATGCGAGAAGTTCTGGATCGACCCCTGGAACACCAGGATCAGGGCGACGATGAACGACAGCGGGATCAGTACCCACAGGACAGTGCGGATCAGGTCGTGCCAGAAGTTCCCGATGCTCTTACCGCTGCGCCCGATGATCCCGCGGATCAGCGCCACCGCCACCGCGATACCCACACCAGCGGACAGGAAGTTCTGCACGGTGAGCCCAGCCATCTGGCTGAAGTAGCTCATCGTCGTCTCCCCGCCGTAGTACTGCCAGTTCGTGTTCGTCAGGAACGACGACGTCGTGTTGAACGTCACGTTCCACGGCGCGGAATGGAACCCCTCCGGGTTCAGCCCGGTCCAATTCCACAGCGTCTGCGTGCGCAGGATGAAATACAGCAGCAGCCAGCCCGCCAGCGAGAAGATGATCAGGCTCTTCGCGTACGCCTTCCAGTCCTGACCATGCTCCGGGTTCACCCGCACGACCTTGTAGAACAGACGCTCCGGCGTGAGGAACAACGGGTCGAGGAATGTCCGCTCGCCGCTGTAGACAGCCGCCATGTAACGGCCGAGCGGCATCGCCAGCACGGTCAGAACCGTGACGAACACGAAGATGGTGAGCCAACCGGCGAAAGTCATCCGCCCGGCCTCACTAGAACTCCTCCCCCCGCAGCAGCGCGTAAAGCAGATAGATGCACACGAGCACGGACACGACCAGCCCGAAGAAGTCCGCACCGCTCAGGTGACCGATGAACGCCGCGAGCGGAAGGTTCATATGGCGTCGATCCCGTAGACCAGCGAGATCAGGATCGCGAACATCAGGATCCCAAGCAGTACCGAGACAATGTCCATGGGGGCATCATGGCCTCGGTCGCATACACGCCGCATACAGAATCCGCCCCTTCACGTACAGATTCTCTACAGACGGACACTATGGTCATCGATCGCCGGTGCTGTCCGCTGGCGTACTCTTGTGGCCAACGAAGCGATACCCCAGGCCGATGTCGGTCCTGATCACGCTGCCCCCGTTTCCACGGTCGAGCTTGCTGCGGAGGTTCGCCATGTGGGCGCGCACTCGTGACCCGATCTCTCCGCGGCGGATCCCCCAGACCTTCCTGGCGAGTGTCCGGTAGCTGACGGTGCCGCGGGTGGTCGCCAGTACGCGCAGGAGCGCGAACTCGGTGGCCGTGAGTTGAACCTCCCGACCGTCCAGAGTGACGAGGTGCGCCGCGAGGTCGATGACGAGCCCGTCGTTCTCGATTCGCAGCGCGCTCGGACCCGCGCGCAACCGTGCTGCGAGCCGCGCGAGCAGCTCTCCGGGGTTGAACGGCTTGGTCACGTAATCGTCCGCACCGCACGTCAACGCCGAGATCTTCTTCTCGTCGTCGTCGAGCTCGGACACGACCAGGATCGGCGCGTCCAAGGTCCGGCGGAGACCGCGGCACACTTCGATCCCATCGAGGTCCGGCAACGCGAGCTCCAGGATCACCGCGTGTGGCCGCTCGCGAGCTGCGGCGTCGAGCGCGCCACGGCCGGTGTCGGTCATCACCGCCTCGTAGCCGGCCTCGCGCAGAATCACCCGCAACGCCCGCTGCGCCTGCGGGCTGGGATCGCACACGAGCACTCGGTCGGCTCTCATCCCAGCAGCCTTGAGCTGAGTGCCTGGGCGAACGGCGCGAGCACCAGCGCGGTAAGGAACGTCAGCACCGCGACGATCGCCACGAACCCGACGAGGAAGATCACGAAGGTCGGAGTGTCGGTTCGCAGAGTCCCGAGCCCGGGGGGCGCGACCCGACGCGGGCCGACCGAGCCGGCGAGTGCCAGGAACGCGAGAATCGGAACGAACCGGCCGAGTGTCATCACAACGCCACCCGCGAGATCCGAGAAGGCGATCCCATTCGATCCCGGGTTGCCGGCAACAGGCTGGATGAACCCCGTGTAGCCGGCCATCGCCGAACCGTTGTCCTGCGCCTGCTTGAGATACGCGTACACCGACTCGGCCAACCCCTGCGGTCCGTGGGCGAGCATCGACTGCCGGCCCACATCAGCACGGCGACCAGCACCACGATCTGGATCCACCCGGTGACGGTCACCGCCCAGACCCCGCTACGCGCCGCCACTTGAGGCCGGATTCACCATCGCAGTGGCGCCTAGGCGTGTTTCACCCTGAGATCGTCGCTCGTCGCGCCCGGGCCGCACCGCCCACAGGTCCAGGCGACGTGCTCGGGATTGAGCTTCATGATCACCGGACAGCTCCAGTGATGCGGCGGGCAGAGGATGAGCGCCACGTTTGGCAACCCGGCATCCAGTAGAACCCGTCGCACCGACGGAGCCGGCTCGTGGTGCGTCAGCGGAGGTGACAGCTCGTCTGTGCCGACGACCTTGCACCCAGTCGCATCTGCATCCATGCAGCCATGATGCGATCGCCGGCGTGCAGAAGACATACAGGAGCGTGCGCCGCGCGTACAGATTGTCTACAGGTCCGCGCCGCGTGCGGGATCGATGCAGTCGACATGATCGCGAGGGTCACTTGGGCTCGAACCGATAGCCGATGCCGGGCTCGGTGCGGACGTAGTGGCGACGAGGGCCGTCACGGGATTCGAGCTTGCGCCTCAGATTCGCGATCTGGCCTCGCAGGACCGTGATGTCGTCGGCGTATTCCGGGCCCCACACCTCGGTGAGCAGCGCCCGATGCGTCAGCAGTCGCCCCCGGTTGCGGACGAGGACGCGCAGCAATTCGAATTCGGTCGGCGTCAGGTGGATCTCCTCGCCGTCGCGCCGCACGACGTGAGCGGTGAAATCCACCTCGAGCCCGTTAGATTCGATCACGCTCTGCTCGGGCTCTGGCGAGCTCCGGCGGAGCACGGCCTCCAGCCGTGCCACAAGCTCCTGAGGGCCGAACGGCTTGGTGACGTAGTCGTCGGCGCCCGACCGCAAGGCCCGCACCTTCTCACCCTCCTCGCCGACTGCCGAGAGGACGATGATCGGCATCGAGCTCCACTCCCGCAAGCGCCGGCACAGCTCGATGCCGTCAGCGTCGGGCAGGAGCAGGTCGACGATCGCCGCGTCGACCGGCGACACCGCCGCGACGTCGAGCGCCTCCTCCGTGTTCGCCGCCGTCAGCACCTCATAGCCTGCCGAGCGCAGCACGAGCTTCAACGCGCGCAGAATCTGCAGCTCGTCATCTACGGCCAGAATGCGGCGACCGCTCGCGGCCGGACCCGCGGTCATGGCACCTCCGTGCTGATCGGTAGCTCGACGACGAACGCGCTGCCCTGACCGGGAATGGACTCCGCCCAGATGTGTCCACCGTTCGCCTCCACGAACCCCTTTGCGATCGCCAGGCCGAGCCCGGATCCTGCGTGCGCATCCGCGGCGGATCGCGATTGGTAGAACGGCTCAAAGATCCTGTCCCGCTCGGCGCGAGCGATCCCCGGACCTCGGTCGATCACGCGGATGATCGCCCGATCGCCGACCGGAAGGGCGCGGATCGTCACCGGCTCACCATCCGAATAGCGGGTCGCGTTCTCCAACAGGTTGGCCAGCACACGTTCGATCTGCCCGAAATCGGCTCGCACGGGCGAAAGGCTGGGATCGACCCGCACCCGAAACTCCGCATTGGGTGGTTGCGCCGCGAGTGCCGCGTCGATCACCTCCTCCGGCGAACACTCCGCCAGCCGCGGGGCGGCGGCATGCGCCTCGAGCTTCGAAAGATCGAGCAGATCGTCGATCAGCCTTCCAAGCCGGGTTCCCTCCTGGACCACGAGCCTCCCGAGCTCGTCGCGGTCGGCCTCGCTCAATTTGGGTGCTCTGACCGCGGCACCGGCGGCGACCATCGCGGTCACCGGTGAGCGAAGATCGTGAGAGACCGCACGCAGGACGGCTGTCTTGACCGCCTCGCTGCGACGCAGGCCCTCGGTCTGGACGGCCTCGGCCATCAGCGCCTCCCGCTCGCGCGCGAGCTCCAGCACGGCGCTGAGGGGGGGCACCGCCCGCTCAGACAATCGCGTGACGACCGCGTCCGGCATGCCGGCAGGAATCACGAGCGTGCCCAACCGGCGCCCGCCCGCCGCCAACGGCATCGCGACCCGGCGCCCATCCACCGGCGCCTCCTCCAGCGTGATCGTCGCCCACGGAAGCTCGAATACGGCGGCCAGCCGTCGGCCGATCAGCCCCAGCGCATCGCCCACCGCCGCGCGCGGCAGGACCAGCCGCGCGATCTCGGCCGTCAGGTCAGCCTCGGCTCGGCGGCGCTCAGCTTCGCCGGCGCGATGGCGAGCCAGCTCGCTCACCCAGCTGGTCGCAAGCGCCGCGACGAAGAACGCGGCCAGCGCAACCCAGTTGCGGCTATCGGCGATCGTGAACTGGCCGACCGGCGGGAGGTGGAAGAAGTTGAACGCCGCGGCGCTCACCAGCGACGTCGCGACGCCCAGCCACACACCCCAGAAAGCCGATACGACGACGACCCCGAACAGATACACGACCCCCAGGGAGGAGACCGCCGTGACCAGCTTGAGGGGATAGATCATCGCGGTGCACGCCGCCACCAGCGCCGCCGCGACGATCACGCCGGCGATCATCGGCGGCCGGCGCTCACCGGATAGGAAAGCATTCAAACGAGCAAACACTCGATCGAGCGTACGCGCGTCAAGGGCATCCCCGGCTTGCCTTCCCGGCTGCACTGTCGCCCGGCGCCAGACGCGCCGGCGCTCCGGGGAGACAGGGTGTCGCCCCGATTGCTCCCTGGTACAGTCGCGGCGGGTGCGCCGGGAAGCCTGGTCGGCGGATGAAGTCCCGTTAAGCATGTTCCGACCCGCGCAACGTTTCCTCGATCACCAGGGCGTCGTCGTCGAAGCCCGCGGGCCGGGCGAGTGGATCGTCGGCGCCGCGTCGGCCGGGCGCCGGCTTCACGTCTATGAGGTGGCACCCGACGATTGGCTCGTTTCCGAGGTCGGGCTGGGCAACGAGGGACGTGGGACGGATCTGGCGCGGGCGGTTGGAGCGCTCGCGGGGAGTCGCCCACCGCGCGACTGGTGGCGCTTGGTTCCGGCGGCGCTCGAGGCTGCGATTCGGCACTGAGCCGGCCGCTCGGACGCTATGCACGGCTTGACCGCGCAGCATCTACGCGTCCGGTTGTTCCGCTCGCTGCAGCGACGGCGTCATATGCGCGCCGGACATCGGCGCGATCGGATTTCTGAGGGACCGACTGCTCGCTTGCCTCCAGGATCAGCGCCGCCTGCTCGATCAGAAGCTCGCGCTGCTCAGCGGTCGTGTGCTCCATGATCTTGGAGAGCGCGTCTAGCTGGCGAATCAGCACCGCCGGCATTCCGCGACCCGCCTGGCGAATCTTCTCGAACGCCCGCTCGATCAGCCGCGCGTAGCTGACATGCGCCGTGATCACACGCACGTACCCGTGACTGTCGCGGTGCACGCGGAGCGGCCCGCACTCTGCGGTGACCTTGCACAGGCTCCCGCCGAGCCAGTCGATGCACGTCAGTGCCGTGAACGTATCGTTGACGGCAGGCGACAGCGCCCGGATCGCGATCTCCACCAGCTGATCGACCGCGAACGCGAGGTCCTGCGCCAGCGTCCGGTTCGAGCCGGTGATATGCGCCGCCCGCAGCGCCCGCCTAACCGCTTCGGCCGCTCCAGGCGGCCAAACCGTAGCCAGGGGATGACCCTGCACGACAAAGTGTCCCGGCCTGTGGAGAAGCCGGATCACCGCGCCCTTCTCTGCGGCCAGGGCGATCAGCGTCTCATGCTGAACGAACTGCAGGTACCCGCTGGAGGGGGCGGCAACGGTCCCGCCTGAGTCGGTCATGCGCCTCAGGAGCTCGGCGACCGAAGGTCCCGCTTCCAGCGAAGCGCCAGCGTCGCTTGACTCCGCGTCGATCGCGCGCGACAGGTCCTTCGCGATGCTCGCGATCACCTGCGGAAGCTGGATCGACACGGCGATGTGATGGATGAAGAAGATCAGGACCGCCATCGAGAGCGTGACCAAACCGACGGCGATCGTGATCGACAGATGCGGGACGAAGTCCTTGCCCGAGCTGGCGGGGCCGATCGAGATCAGCACGAGCGTCGCGTACACAAAGGTCGCGACGAACGTGCCGAGCGTGAACTGGGTGCCGCGATCGCGGATGAAGTTACGGAGCATCCTCGGCCCGAACTGCGTCGAGGCGAGGGTCAGCGTCACGATCGTGATCGAGAACACGATCCCGACCACGGTGATCACCGCCGCGGCCAGCGTCGTCAGGATCTGGCGCGCCGCGTCCGCAGTGCCGAACTCCATCCAGGACGGAAGCGCGATGCTGCCGTCAAAGGCCGCCCTGTCCAGCGCATGCGTGGCGAAGTAGAGCGCGACCGCGACGACGACCTCGATCGCAGGCACCACCCAGAGGTTGGTACGCAGCGCCTCGCGACGCCACTCGGAACGCAACGCTACGAGCGAGACCACGGAAGCTGAGAGTTGGTCGGCGACATGCGGGCAGCACCTTCAACGCGCCGACCAGCCTTCCCGGCTCACCGAGACGGATCCTAGCGGCTCCGTCGCCGCGCCGTGATTGTCGAACCGAGACGGCTACAGCACTTCGATCGTCTCCGATACCGCCTGCTGCGCCGTGGGGCCGGCATGGGCCCGCACCAGCGGACTCCCGGTGGACTCGATGAGTTGCCGAGCGAGCGCGACTCCGCGAGCGGAAACTGGTCGCTCGCCGCGCAGGGCGTCGATGAGCACTACGAGGTCATGCCGCGCTGCGAGCACCTGGGCGTCAATCGCAGTTAGGTGCGTCGCAGGTTGTGCGTGGCGCTTGTCAGCCGTCTCGAGGATGTTCGCAAGGCACATCGCCACGCGGCGCCGCTCAGGCGTGCTCGTCAACTGCTGTGCCCTCAGTTCAAGCGCGGCATCGGAATTAGGCCGAAGCCCGGCGGCGATCTCGCGATCGAGAACGCGCTGCCTCATCCGGACGCGGAGTCGCAACCCGCGATCCAGCCGATGCATCCGCAATTCCGAGGAAGTAGCTCGCACAGCAATCAACTCGAAGGACGCGACGTCACACCTGGCGTTCCTGTCCCCGGTGCAGGACTGATGTCGCCGCGTGCCGCAAGCGGGCGGTTCCGACTCTCGAGCGACGGCGCGGGCGCAAATCCGGAGCCGTTGCCCACGACGGAAGGAGCGACGACCAGCCGGACGGCGTCGGACTCCCCATACAGACGTAAACGATGTTGAACCATGATCGACTGGCTCCTTCGGGGGTGTCGGGCGGGCCGAGGCCATCCCGCCCGACGGCTTGCCGGTGTGGGCTGGCGGCGTGGGCGGCCAGCACTTATGCGACGAGCGCGAACTCGTGTGACCGAGCCGACTGCCTGTCGAGTGCGACGGTGGCGACGCGGATCGTCTGCCGAAGCGCTCCTGGCTTGCTCGGGTTGTACAGCGGGCTCGAGTCAGCGTTTGTGAGTATCCGTTCGACCATCGCCATTCCTGCTGCCTGGACCGGCCGCGGGGCGAGAAGGCGCTCGATCAGCTCTGCGATGGCGGGTTCGGCGTCGAGCACGGCGCGGCGGTCGATGATCGACGTCACGCCGCGTGTCCTCGCCGGCCGGTGGGCCTCGGCGATCGACCGACGCAGGCTGCGGGCGAACGTCTTGCGGTAGCGCTCGCTGGTCAACTGTCGCGCGCGCAGCGCGAGCTCGTCGCTCGCACCCGGATCCGCGCCCTCGGCAAGGGCGCGCGTGAGTCTCGCACGATGAACATTGGTACGGAGCCGGATCCGCAACGAGCTCGCCCGGCGGTCAGATCGGTGATCTGGGATCGAGTCAAGAGGCGTGGTGAAGGGCCGAGCGCCATGTGGATCTACCATGCTGGGCATGTGACACTCCTGAGACGTGAGGGGGACTTCGCTGGCAGCACCACTCGCATTTGGCTTCTGGGGTGCTGCCACGTTTTTCTCTCTCAGCGTAGATCTGCCGTCGTGACGGACCCGTACAGATCGGCGTCAAACGCGTACAGATTTCGTGCCGACAGCGTGGTGTACCGACGCATTACGCACGCGCAGAGGACGCCAAGCCCGCCAAGCGCGAGCGTTGCGCAGACGTCGATGAGCAGGGCGATGCGACTCATCGGGCGAGCCTCGCCGGGGGCGTTCCACGTGGAATGTCTTTGGCCTCGTCGCGGACCAACTTCTTGATTGCGTCCAGCATCTCCACGCGAAGGCTCCCGTCGGTCTCGCGGAGTCCGACCTGCTCAGCTTGGGTGACCACGAGCGGCCACGCCCTTCACCTCTCCTTGCCACAACCGGTCCGCTTTCAGCTCGCGAGGACCAACCATCTCGCGCTCGCGGAGCGTCAGCCACGCGGCGACCCAGGCGCACGCCGATAGGTGGTCCCACCAGATCGGCGCCGGAGCGGGCGCGGATGGGAGGTCGACTCCTGCGACCTGGGTGCCTTGCCGGGTTGCGAAGAACAAGGAGCCTTCGCCGCAGGGCCTCGCCACCCTTGCAAGCCATCGCTCGCGGGTCAACCTCGCGGCGTGAGAGCGCGCCTTACCGGGCGCCCAGCCCATCGCACAAGCCCAGGCGTCGATCGGCGCAGGCCCGACCCTGCACAACCAGCGAAGACCTTCCATGCTCGCCGGTCCCGGTCCAAGCCGGGGTCTCATTGCCTCACCCCCACCACCCCTCCTTCCGGGATTACCCCTGTGGCAATTGAAATCGTTGTTTGTTGTCTTGTTGTTTCGTAGGTGCAGTTCTCCTCACACTGCTGGCCCAGTTCAGGTTGCTGCGCTCTGTCTGTGCCTTTGCCGTGGTGGCCCCCGCCCCCGGCTTTCCGAGCCGAGTAAGAGTGTGATCCCGACTACCCGAACGACCTCGTGGAGGGCGGGTAGTCGGGATCACACTCGCCTCGAATCCCCAGTGCTGGCGGGGGCGGGGGGCCACCTGTAGTCCTGCAAGACGTGCAGGACTTAGCGCAGGACCTACGGCTGCCGGTGTTCCACGTGGAACGTGCGTTGACGATCGTCGATACGCCCACCATCACACAGTGCCCCCATGTCCGCGCCGAGTGCCCGAGTCAGGCGATCGGCCGCGGGGTGGTCGAGCGGAATCTGGAAGCCGCGGTACGGCTTTGCCGTGGCCTCGATCCGATCGCCCTCGTGATCGCCTCCTCGAGCGTGCTCGCCACGGCGTACTGATCGGGATGTCGCGAGTCGTCCGGCGATCTCCGAGCTGCTGGTTGCCGGCGCGGCCGGGCTTCGCTCCTCTCCCGCCGCGAGGGGGTCATCTACCCGCAGGCCGCCGCGTCCGAGGACGCCCATCGCGATACCCCCTCACTGAGGAGCTCGCGCCCGATCCGATCACGGGTTCGAGAGCGACGGTCGGGACTGCCGGTAAAGCATGTCGTTCAGCGGGTAGCTGTCGTCTATACGGTGGCTGATTGAGGAGTGATGCGGTGATGGGTGACAGGGCGATAGACGTGTATTTGAACGATCATCTCGCTGGGGCGATGCTGGGAAGTGCCCTCGCCGAACAGATCCGAGCGCGCCACGAAGGTGATCCACTCGGAGTGGTGATGGCTCCTCTCGCTCGTGAGATCGAGGAGGACCGCGAGCGACTGGTCGACCTGATGGACCGAATGGACGTCGCGCGCAATCCCATCAAGCAAGCCACTGGGTGGTTGGCGGAGAAGACGAGCCGGGTGAAGTTCAGTGGCATGGGCTCGGGCGAGCCGGATCAAAGCGCGTTCATGGCGCTCGAGTCGCTCACGCTCGGGGTGGAGGGAAAGGCGAGCCTTTGGAGGGCGCTCACAGAGATCCAGGACCAGTACCCAGCGCTGATGGCGACCGACCTGCCGGAGTTGATCGCGCGAGCCGACCGGCAGCACGAGCTACTCGAGCGCGAGCGCTTGGCGGCTGGTGCGCTCGCGCTAGCCAACCGCGAAAGCGTGCGTTGACTACTTCGCCAACTCTCGAGGCTGGTGGCTGCTCCGAAGGAGGAGGAATGGTCCTCCGGCCTCAGCCGCTCAACGTTGCTCCGCCGCTGATCTGGTCGCGTGCCCGAACGGCATCATGATCCAAAGAATCCCCGTATCGCCGTAAGCGCGCACGCCCGCATCGCGGCCGTCCGGTCGGATCGTGACCGAGCTTGTCCGGGAGCACTCGCACGCCCGAGCGCGTCGACTGCACGGTTGCCCGCCTTGGGAGGCGGTCGTCGGGCCTACTCGATCGCCATGACGACGACGGTCGCGTCGTCCTCGAGCGGTTCGGGCCAGCAGTCGGTCACCGCCTTCTGGATCGCGATCGCGGTCGATGCCGCAGTCGGACTCTGCGCGCGCTCGAGCGCGCGGTTCAGGCCCTCGATCCCGAACCGGCCGCCACCCTCGACCCGGCGGTTGACGATTCCGTTGGTGACGAGGATCAGGCGTTCTCCCGAGTGCAACTGCCGCTTGGCCAGGGTGTAGCGAGTCTCGGATTCCTCGGCGCCGAGCGGCGGATGCTCGGGGCCTTCCAGTTCCTGGAGGTTGCCGTCGGTGTCGACCACGTAGGCGGCCGGGTGGCCGCAGTTGACCCACGTGAGCGTCGCGGTTGCCGCACGCCAGCGTGCCACCAGCGCGGTGATGTGGAACTCCGGGTTGCCGAGGTGGCGAACGGTTTCGTGCATGGTCCTAAGCGCGTGTTCGAGATCCTGGCCGCTGCGTCGCGCGGCGCGGAGCGCGCCGAGCGCGGCGGCCCCGAGCCCTGCAGCTGTGGGGCCGTTGCCGGGCGCGTCCGCGATCGCGAGCCACGCGCCGTCGCGATTCTCGACGAAGTCGAACCAATCGCCACCGACTTCGTAGGTGGGAAGCAGGGTTCCGGCGAGTTGGGCGCCGGCGATGCGGGCGATGCGAGGCGGGAACAGATGTTGCTGGACCTCCGCGGCGGGCGTGATCGGCTTGCGCCGCCGGGCGGCCTCGATGTAGTCGGTGTAGTCGTTGGCGAGCTCGAGGGCGGCGGCGCCCTGCTTGGCGATGTCGGCCAAGGAGCGCAGCGGCGCGCCTACGCAGAGCAGCAGGCCCGTCACCCGTCCCCTCAGCCACAGCGGCTCGGGCACGCATCCCGGCAGCTGTCGCTCCAGTCGCTGGTAGAACTCGGGCAGGCCCTCGGGAACGATCTCGGGCCCAAGCGCCGGAGGGTCCTCGAGCCGGTCGGGGAATTCCTCCGAGCCCGCTAGCCGGAGCAGGTGCGAGCCGTCGATGTCGACTACGTACAGCGCGATCGCGACTCCGGCGACGCGTCGGGCCTCGGCGACGAGCTGGTCGGGCACGAGATGCGGCGGCACCTCGTCGAGGATGCGGGTGACTTCGAGCGCCAGCGGCCGGTCGCGTCCGAGCTGCCCCGGCGCACGGAAAGGCAGCGTCGTGACCCGGCCGGCGGGCGGTGCAGTCGCATTCCCGGCGCGTGCCTCGAGCGCGCTCTCCTGGAGCGCCTGTTCGATCGCCTCGCGCGTGGGAAAGTGGCGATACAGCGTGGAGCGACCGACCTTGGCCGCCGCGGCGAGCTCGGCCATCGTCACGTGCGGGTCGCCGATCAGCGTACTGGCGGCCGCGAGGATCCGCTGGCGGCTCGCGAGCGCGTCGGAGCGCGTCGGCCCGGCGGGAACGGCAGGTCCTGGCGAGTGGGCTTCAGCCGAGTCTGCCACTTCCTCCTTGTACCACCTCGTCCGCGCGGTCACGCCGAGTCGCTTGTCAAATGTCCCATAACGGGGTCGCTGCGTCCCAAATTCTTCAGCTTCTCGAGGTTCAGCGGCTCACAGGCGGGTAAGCGAAGGTCAGGTGTCCCACTTAGTTGGGACGACAGCGTGGGTGACTAGGAGGCATGAATGGCGGTGCGGAGATGTCCGTGAGCGACCGGGCGGCAGCGGCCGGGCCATATCTACGGGCAGTGCTTGAGGATCGAGAGGTGCAGGACGCGCTCCGGCGATCGGTCGAGGCCGGACGAGACACGGTCCGACGCGCGCGCAGCAAGAGCCCTAGTAAGGCGGTGAAGGACAAGCGGCTGCGACGGCGAGCGAAGCAGGCGGCAGCCGCGAGCTGGGAGCTGTTGGCGGCGATCGAGGCCGCGCAGACCCCGCGCCGACCGCGCCGACGCCGGCACCTGGTGCTCGTGCTGACCGTCGTTGCAGGCGCCTATGGGGCGTACCTGGTCTCGAACGCCGATGGTCGCGAGGCGTTTCGCGGCCTGTTCACAATCCGCGACGCGAGCTCTCAGAGCTCGAGCGCTTAGTCATGGAAGGGAGTCGCCCGATGGCCGACGTCCATCGCGTGAGCGAGCCGCCGACTCGCCCGGTAACCCCGGCGAGCGAGCGGCCGACCTCCAGCGATCAGCCGATCGCGGATCTCGTCAAACAGTTATCTGATCAGACCACGAGACTGGTCCGGCAGGAAACCGAGCTGGCCAAGGCCGAGCTCGCCGTGAAGGGCAAGCAGGCGGGCATCGGCGCCGGCATGTTCGGCGGCGCCGGGATGTTCGGGTTCTACGCGGTCGGCGCGCTGACGGCATGCGTGATCTTGGCGCTCGCCACCGCCGTGACCGGTTGGCTCGCGGCACTGATCGTGGCCGCGGTCTACGGCGCGGTTGCCGGCGCGCTCGCGCTCGCCGGCAAGAACCAGGTCGAGCAGGGTGTCCCGCCCGTTCCCGAACAGACCGTCGAGAGCGTGAAGGAGGACGTGGAGTTGACCAAGCAGCGAGTGAAGGAGGGTCGGCGGTGAGCGCCCCGGCGGAAGAGGGACGTCAGAAATCCCCGGAGGAGATCGAGGCGGAGATCGATGAGACCCGCGAAGAGCTCGGCGACACAGTCGAGGCGCTCGCGGGAAAGGTCGACGTCAAGCAGCAGGCCAAAGACAAGATCGCGTCCAATAAGGACGCGGCTCAGCACAAGAAGGACGTGGTCGGATCGCGCGCGCGGGGCGCGACCGCCGACTCCGCCGGCGCAGGAGCTCAGCAGCTCGCCTCGACGGTTCAGCGCAAGCCCCTGCCGTTCGCCGCCGCGGGCGCATTCGTGAGCGGGGTGCTCGTCGGCTGGCTTCTGCGCCGGCCGTAGGCAATCACGATGCCCGGACGATCACATCTGCGCGAGGCCGAGCGCGAGGAGAGCAGGCCCGACCAGCCGACCGACCTACCCCGCCGGGCCTGGCCTGGGGTGCTCAAGCGCACCCTGCGCGAGTACAAGGCCGACAACCTCGGCGACCTGGCCGCGGCCCTGACCTATTACGGCGTGCTGGCGATCTTCCCGATGCTGATCGTGGTCGTGTCGCTGCTCGGGCTGCTCGGTCACTCGGTCACTCAGTCGCTGATCACGAACCTCGGCAAGGCGGCGCCGTCCGACGCCCGCCAGATCTTCACGAAAGCCATCCAAAACATCCAGTCTCATCAGAGCACCGCGGGAGTGCTGTTCATCGTCGGGCTAATCGCCGCGTTGTGGTCGGCCTCGAGTTACATCGCCGCGTTCATGCGTGCTTCGAACGTCGTCTGGGACGTCGAGGAAGGACGGCCGATCTGGACCACGCTTCCACTGCGCATCGGGGTGACACTGATCACCGTGATCCTGCTGACGATCACCGCGGCAGCCGTCGTGTTCACGGGCGGCCTAGCCGACCAAGTCGGAAACCTGATCGGGGTCGGTCACTCGGCAGTGACTATCTGGGACATCGCCAAGTGGCCAGTGCTGTTGCTGGTGGTCGCATTCATCCTGGCGATCCTGTATTGGGCGTCGCCGAACGTTCGCCAGCCGGGGTTCCGGTGGGTGACCCCCGGCGGTCTGATCGCCGTCGCCCTGTGGGTACTTGCCTCCGGCGCGTTCGCGTTCTACGTCGCGAACTTCTCGTCCTACAACAAGACCTACGGAGCGATGGCCTCGGTGATCATCTTCCTAGTCTGGCTGTGGATCACCAACACCGTCATCCTGCTTGGCGCCGAGCTCAACGCCGAGATCGAGCGCGGACGCCAGATCGAGGGAGGCGCCCCCGCCGATCGCGAGCCGTATCTTCCGCTGCGCCACGAGCCGAAGTCCTGACAAGCGGAAACAAGCGAGGGAACCGTGAAAGTGATGTTCCTCCCGGTCAGCATCAGCAGCGGACTGCTCGCAGGCCTGATCGGCAAGAAGCTGTTCGGCGTCATCTGGGGCGTAATCGACGACCAAGAGCCCCCGAGCGCTGGGCATCGAGAAGTCAACGTACTCAAGCTGATCGCGGCGCTCCTGATCGAGGGCGCCCTGTTCTCGCTGATCAAGGGCCTAGTCGACCACGGCTCCCAACACGCATTCGCGCGAGTCACCGGCGCCTGGCCAGGAGACGAGCAACCCGAGGCGAATTGATCGCTCGCCAGAAGCAAGTCCTGCGCCTTGACCCAGCGCTGCCGGTCGGACAGTGGGGCGGCCACGAACTTCTCGCTGATGCTTGAGGCGTCGAGGAGTAGCCCTACCGCGGCGGGCTCGGTCGAGGTCGTCGCCGGCGACTCCGACATCACCGGTTGTGTCCGGGCGGAGAAATGCTCGTCGCCTAGATTTGGCAGGACATCGTCGCTCCACCGCGTGAGAAAGCCTCGTCGCCTGACGCGAAGCTAGCGCTACATCAAGGGACGAGCACGCGGCTCGCGGCTAGGCCCTACGTGGCTTGGCGAACGGCACTCCGGAATTGGTCGGATTCAGCGACCGGGTCCAAGGGCTCGATTAGAAATGCTGCGCGGCGTCGGCAAGACCCTTCTGAACGTCCTCGGGAGTCATGACGGGGAAAAGGTCAATCGACGCGCCGACGGTCATGAAAAACGGCTCGGCGATCGCTGGGATCTGCGACGGCTCCTTCAGATCGAAGAAGATCAAGCCGGTTCGCTTACCGTCAATGGCCGTGAAATAGGCGGCCTCTGGCTTGATCTGGCCCATCACGCGTTCAAGCATCTGTCCGAAGGAACCGTCTCTGATGGCGCGGTTTCCGGCCTCCACATCCATCTGCATCTTCAGCAGCATCCGCATTCTCATTCCTCTCTCGTGGCATCGTCTTATGGCGACCCTAAACGATCGGCGATGCGCGTGTGCGATCGTGTGGCGGCTGAGAGGGCCGCCACGCTCTGCCGCTGGCGGGTTGACGACGTCGATATCGTGGCTGCGTCGCGCCGTGGGGCGGAAGTGCTTACCTCGCTGCGGAGGGTGTTGCGCGGTGCTTGCGGCTACCTGCCGTTCCTGCGACCCGGACGCGATCGGGCCGGCGCGACTGGGCAGCTGACCGCGGCTCTATACGCGTCTCGTTATCCGCGCAACTAGGTGCGCCGCCGGCGGGGCAATGAGGCACCCCGCGGCGCGAAATTAGATCTGCGCCCCCTGTCCGGGGCCGCGACTCGCTCACGACAGCTCCCGTGCGGCGATATGGCTAAGGAGCTGACTGCGGCGGCTGCTGCACTCATGCTCGCACTCTCCGCTCGCCCGGCTCGCACTCAGCGCGCCGGCGCGGACATGGGACGACGGCTGGCGCCGTGCGCGTCATCCGCGCGAGGCAGGGCTACCCGCAGACGTTACGGTGCTCGTCGCGTCGCGAAAGCGGGAGCCTAAGAGCTTCGCGTCGGCCCCGCCGGCTCCGGTACGCCCGCCCGAGCGTTGGCTTGGGTTCCGCATTGAGCTCATTGAGATGAAGCGCTGGCGGCTAGGTCAGCCGAGCATCACCCGCAATGGGTGATGCTCGGCGCGGCGACCCCGACGAGCATCGAGGGTCGTCTCTGGCGCGCGCGTCAACCAAACGGTCGAGGAGCAGAGAATGGCGAACCCGTTTAAGGGCCTGATCAACGTCGATATCCGTGATTCGGTGCCCGATTGGGCGCCGTTCGAGCCTCCGAAGGCGCCGGAGGGGGCGCCAAGCGTGGTCTACATCGTGCTCGACGACGTCGGCTTTTCAGCGATCGGCTGCTATGGCGGGCCGGTGGAGACGCCGAACATCGACCGGATCGCGGCGAGCGGAGTGCGTTACACGCAGTGGCACACGACCGCGCTGTGCTCCCCGACGCGGTCGTGCCTACTGACCGGGCGCAATCACACCCGCAACAGCATGGCGTGTATCACCGAGGCCGCGATCGGCTTCCCGAACGCGAGCGGCACGATCCCGCCGGAGAACGGGATGCTGCCCGAGATCCTCGGCGAGCTTGGCTGGAACACCTACATGACCGGCAAGTGGCACCTGTGCCCAACCGATGAGATGCACCTGGCGTCGACGCGGCGCAACTGGCCCACCGGGCGTGGGTTCGAGCGCTTCTACGGGTTCCTCGGCGCCGAGACCAACCAGTGGCACCCGGATCTGGTCTACGACAACCACCCGGTCGATCAGCCCTCGCAGCCCGAGGATGGCTACCACCTGACGGTTGACCTGACCGATAGGGCGTTGGAGTTCATCCAGGACGCCAAGGCGGTCGCGCCGGACAAGCCGTTCTGCCTGTACTACGCACCGGGGGCGTGCCATGCCCCGCACCAGGTGCCGAAGGACTGGATCGAGAAGTACAAGGGCCGCTTCGACATGGGCTACGAGGCGATGCGTGAGCAGACACTCGACCGCCAGAAAAAGCTCGGCATCGCCCCGGAGGAAACGCAGCTGCCGCCGATCAACCCGATCGGGACGCCGCAGGACCGCAAGGGCCCGGAGGGGAAGCCGTTCCCCGCGGTTGACTTCACGCGCCCCTGGGATTCGCTAACCGATGATGAGCGGCGGCTGTTCTGCCGCATGGCCGAGGTCTACGCGGGGTTCCTCGCCCACGCCGACGATCAGATCGGTCGCCTGCTCGCTTATCTCGAGGAGACCGAGCAGCTCGAGAACACGATGATCGTCTTGGTCTCCGATAACGGCGCCAGTGGCGAGGGAGGCCCGAACGGCTCGGTCAACGAGAACAAGCTGTTCAACGGCGTTCCGGACGACATCAAGCAGAACCTGGAGATGATCGACGAGCTTGGGGGCCCAAACGCCTACAACCACTACCCCAACGGGTGGGCGATGGCGTTCAACACGCCGTTCAAGATGTGGAAGCGCTACGAGTTCAACGGCGGCAGCTGCGACCCCTGCATCATCTCCTGGCCGAAGGGGATCAAGGCGAGAGGCGAGATCCGCCACCAATACCACCACGCGATCGACATCACGCCGACGATCCTCGACTGCCTCGACGTCGAGCCGCCGGAGACGATCAAGGGGCACGTGCAGAGCAGCTTCGACGGGATCAGCATGCGCTACAGCTTCGACCAGGCGTCGATCCCGACCGCGCGATCAACGCAGTTCTACTCGATGCTCGGCTCGCGGGCGATCTGGCACGAGGGCTGGAAGGCCGTCAGCACCCACCCGACGATCGCCGGCTGGAGCCATTTCAACGACGACACGTGGGAGCTCTACGACGTCGAGAACGACCGGTCGGAGCTGCACGACCTCGCAGGCAAGCATCCAGAGAAACTGCGTGAGCTGGTCAACCTATGGTTCTCCGAGGCCGGGGCCAACGGAGCCTTCCCGCTCGATGACCGCTCCCCGGTCGAGATCATAAACACACCGCGCCCGCAACTCACCAGCCCGCGCAACCGCTATCGCTACTTCCCCAACGTGTCAGGCGTCCCAGAGGCACAGGCGGTGAACATCCGTAACCGCGACTACATCGTCGGAGTGGTGGTCGACATCCCCGGCCCCGGCGCGAGCGGGGTGCTTTTCGCGCAGGGCTCACACTTCGGCGGCCACGCGCTGTACGTCAGGGACAACCGGCTGCACTACGTCTACAACTTCGTGGGCATTTTTGAGCAGCACGTCGAGTCGAGTGTGGACCTACCGGTCGGCGAGAAGCTGATCGTGTCGGCGGCTTACGTCAAGGACGGCGAGGACCCGCCAGGGGTCTCCACCGGGATCTTGTCGCTGTATCACGGCGAGGAGAAGGTCGGCGAGGGACGGATCAAGACTCAACCCGGGCAGTTCGGCCTCTCCGGCACCGACCTGACCATCGGCCGCAGCAGGTCGCGCGTCACCGACAACTACCCGGGCGAGCGCCCCTGGCACTTCACGGGCGGCACGATCCACATGGCGGCGGTCGACGTTAGCGGCGAACCCTACGTCGACCTCGAGCGCGAGGCCGCCGCGATGATCGCCCGCGAGTAGCGAGCAGCGCGGCGGCGTCCGCTCATGAGCACCCGCAGATGCGGCTCTTCGCGACGATCGCCCGGCCGCGACCGTCCGGGTCGAGGCGCATCAGACCTCCGCTCGCACGGGTTGAACGCATGAACAAACGGTTGCGGTTGTAGGACTCTTGCCGTATGGATCGCGAGGACATGGTCGAGACCCCGGCGGGCTGCTTCAGGATGGGCTCGGACGCCTTCTACCGCTGAAGAGGCGCCCGAGCGCGACGTAGAGGTCGGCTCGTTTGCGATCGACCGCGGACCGGTCACCGTCGAGCAGTTCGCCCGCTTCGCTGACGAGACTGGTTACCTCACGGTCGCGGAGCGGCCGCTCGATCCTGCTGATTACCCCGACGCGGACCCCTCACTTCTGGTTGAAGGCTCGATTGTGTTTCACCCTACCTCCGGGCCGGTACCGCTCGACGACCCGGGCCGTTGGTGGGTCTACGTCGCCGGGTCCACTGGCGCCACCCCTGGGGGCAGGGCAGCGACAACTCCGAGCGACATGATCACCCGGTCACGCATATCGCCTACGAAGACGCCGAGGCGTTTGCGGCGTAGGCAGGCAAGGTGCTGCCGACCGAGGCGGAATGGGAGTACGCGGCTCGCGGCGGCCTAGAAGGCTCGATCTTCGCATGGGGCGACGAGCACCATCCCGGCGGTGAGCTGATGGCGAACTTGGCGACCATCTGATCCTTGTTTTAGATCAGGGGTGGGATTTGGGGGGAGATGGGGATCTCGAGGACGGTGGGGACGTTTTTGGTCCATGCGCTGGCTGCGGTTTGCTTGATGGTGTCGAGGTTGTCGGCGCGGGTCGCGTCGCAGCCGTATCCGTTGGCGATGGAGACGTAGTCAAGGCCGGGGAGCTTGAGTCCGGGAACGCCGGGTGTGTGCTCGACGACGGCGAAGGATTTGAGGATCGCGTATTCGTCGTTGCGGAGGATCACGATCAGCATCGGGGAGGTGCAGTTGCGCGGCGTTCCATATTGATTGGAGCGAGTATTGGAACGAGCCGTCGCCGATGATCGTGATGACGGGACGGTGGCGGCCGGTGTCGCGTTCAGCGAGCGCGATCCCGACCGACGCGGGGAGGTTCCATCCGAGTCCGCCGCTGGCGAAGGTGTAGAAGGTGTCGGGCCCGGTGATCGCCCACGCCTTGTGCAGGTCGCTGAGGTTGGATGGGCTTTCCTCGACGAGGACGGCGTGGGCGGGTCGGATCTCGTTCAGGGCGGTGAACACCTGCGACGCAGAGAGACGGCCGCCGGCGGATCCGTTGTCGGCTGGCGGTGGGTGCGGCGCCATGCGGTGCGAGAGCCGCCTGTGGGGGTTCCCGTTTGACGGAGCATGCCCCCGGACCAACTGGGTGAGCGCCTCAAGGGATAGGACGGCGTCGCCGAGGAGGCTGTCGCCGACTGGTGCACGGCCGGTCTCGGCAGGATCGTCCGAGATGTGCAGCAGGCGCAGCCCCGGCGGCAGGTACGGTCCGGGGATGTAGGGGTAGTAGCGAAACACGGCGGCCCCCACCACTAGCGCGACGTCGTGCCCCTCGAGCAGCCCGCTTAGGGGGCCCATCGCGAACGGCAACCCACCGCAGTAGAGCGGGTGGTCCTCCGGGAACGGGGTGCGTTCGGAGGACGGCGCGGCCCAGACCCGCGCGCCCAGCGCCTCGGCGAGCGCGATCGCCTGCTCCCATCAGTCCTCCCGGGCGATCGCCGCCCCGTAGATCAGGACCGGTGAGGACGCCTCCCGCATCGCGTCGGCGAACTCGCGCATGCGCGCGGGATCGGGCGCGACGCGAGTGGCGACCGTCCGCACGACAGCCGGGCCCTGGCACGACTTATCCCAATCGTCGAGCGGGAGCGAGAGGTACACGGGCCCCGATGGCGGCTGCAGCGCCGTCGCGATCGCCCGCATGAACGCGGGCGGCACATCCTCGGCCCGCGCCGGTTCATATGCCCACTTGACCCACGGGCGAGGCAACATCGTGGCGTCCACATTGGTCAGCCACGGCTCGAGCAGCACCATCTCCCGGCTCTGCTGACCCGTCGTGACGATCAGGGGCGTCTTGTTCTGGAACGCGGTCAGAACGTTCCCCATCGCGTTCCCCAGACCCGCTCCGGTATGGAGGTTTACGAGCGCCGGGTGGCGCGTGGCCTGCGCGAACCCGTCGGCCATCGCGACTACCGAGGCCTCTTGGAGCCCCAACACGTAGCGAAAGTCAGAAGGAAAGTCCTTCAGAAACGTCTCCTCGGTCGAGCCGACATTCCCAAACACCGTCGTCAACCCGTACGCACGGAGCAGATCGAAGGTGACGTCTCGCACGGTCATCGTGCTCTGCCGGTCCTGTGTCTTGGGTCGTTCGGTGGCGATCATGGAACTACTCCTCTTGGAAGGTCCAGGCATAGGCGACAGGTCGGTGACATGAACAGCGCCGAGCAAGTGATTGATCGGCGGAAAGCACGAGCGCCGGGCACGAACCGCGCCGCGGCTTTCAGGTCTAGCGCCGCACCCGAATGGGGGAGACGAAGCACGAGCAGGGCTTGCCCGACGGCCTCGGTCCAGGTGCCGATCAGGCTCACCGCCCGTCCGGCCAGAAAGCAGCGGAAGTTAGGCACCGCAAACGCCGCCAACGTCCCACCGCCCGACGGAGGAACGGGGCCGGTGGTCATCGTGCGAGTCTGTGTGGCGCGGACGTGGATGCGCGAAGCAACGCTGCCGCCGCGACTCCGATTCCAATCCCAACGACGGTGTCGGCGAGGCGGAGGATCGGCTGCTGCCAGGCGTCGTGCGGGCTGAGTCCGGCGAGGACCATCACGACCACGGTCGTGATCCCGGTCGTGACCACGTCCTCGGGTGCCCGGTCGAGGTCACGAGGACCACCCCGACCCCGATCATCAGCACCATGCCCCAGGTGTGAAACGGCAGAAACGCCAAGTACAGAAGACACAGGGCAAACTCACCACCGTTGCCCTCGTTCGCGACAACGCGGCAGCCGCGCTCTGCTGATAGGCAGCGCGAAAGACAAACAAGGTGGCGATCGTGGCCCACATTCCACCGAGCTCGTCGTCGGCCTCCGAGACGGAGTGAACACGCGTGAGTAGGTGAATCGTGATCTCGAAGCTGACCAGGCACGCCACGGCCAGCGCCGTCGCGTACGTCATGGTCTGTGGCAACCCGCTGGTGTGGATGATTCGGTGGGTCGAGTTCTCGATCACGTTGTGGACACCCGAGGAGAGCCGTGTGTGGGTCGCCTCACCGAGGACCGGCGTCCGAACGCAATCGCCGCGGCCGCGATTACCAGGCCGCTCACCACCAGCGGGAAGGCGGGAGCCCAGGTCCGTGCATTCACGAGGAGGAACCCTCCGATCGTGGCGCCGACGATGAGGCCGATGATCGTGGCCGCGAGCCGGCGTCGCTCTGGCCAGGTTTGCGACCAGCCGGCCAGATCGCCCATCAGGACCGCGAGTGTGGCAGTCGCGGCGGTGGTGAAATCGGCTCGCACGCCCAGTGAGAAGACGGTGGCGGTCTGCATGCCCATCGCGACCCCCGACAGCGCGATGAGCTCGTCGCCTGACCCGGCCGACGGATGCCCGCTGACAGACGCCCACAGGGCGAGAAACGCGGCCTGGAACACCAGCGCAACTGCCAGCGAGAGGATGGCGGGACGTGGCCACACGCCGTTGGAGCTCGGCGTCCGCCTGACGATCCGCGCCGTGAGAAACGCTCCGAGTGCGAACCCCGCCGTCGCTCCGAGCACGCGGGGGATCGATGGCCCCGGAGCTCCACCGATACGGAAGCCGAGGAAGGCCAGGTTGCCGGTCATGAACGCGGAGAAGACCTTTCCAAGCCCGAGGAAGCTGACGGCGTCGACGGCGCCGCAGGAGACCGTTAGCGCGACAAGCAGCAGATCGCGAATGAGAGTGTTTTCGAGTTTGGTTTCCATGGTTTTGGCTTCGTTCAAGTTGGGCGTGGACCTACTTCGCCGCAACGATCGTGCGGGCGGCGTTGGCGTAGGCGTCGATCCTCTCGACGCCTACGCCTTGGATCGCTTGTGATGCGTCCGTTCTCAGCGGGTGATGAGCCGCTTCTCCTTGGGCAGGCTGGCGATCACCTTGTCGTCCAGGTTCAGGTGGGCCTTGACGAGCTCAGGTGGAAGGACGCCCATCCACTGGCTCAGGGAGATGTCGGCGTAGTGGTCAGAGCGGAACAGGCCCAGGAACGCGAGTGTCTCGTCGCCGGTGTTCTCCACGTAGTGCCATATCGCGGGGCGCGTGGCCGACGTCGCCGGCCTGGTAGTCGAACGTCCGTGACTTGCCGCCGGAGGCGAACACGGTCATCCGCCCCTTGCCCTTCAGCCAGTACTGCCACTCGTCGGCGTTGGGGTGCCAGTGCATCTCGCGCATCGCGCCTGGCTCGACCTCGATCAGCGCCGCGGCGATCGTCTTAGAGACGGTGAAGTTGCGCGAGTCGGTGATCCGTAGCTGCCCGCCGGCGGCTTTGATCGGCTCCTGCGCGTCCATGCGCCACGTGTAGGAGAGCGGCGGCTGGGTGGCCGGGGAAGGCGGCGCGTCGTCGACCTTGTTTGCCGGCGGCACCTCGCCGGCGAACATGTACCGGGTGTGTTCGATGTCGGTCGGCAGCGCGACGAAGGCCGACTCCGGCACCCCGAAGTTCTTGGCCAGCACCTCGCGCGGGGTATGGTTGAACCAGTCGGTGATGAGGAATGTCTCGTTTTCGGAGAAGTTGCCGCTGTCGAACGCGAGCAGGAACTCGGCGCCGTCCTTGAGCGCCTGGATCGAGTGCGGGAGCCCGGACGGGAAGTACCACAGGCCGCCTTCGTCGACGTCGTCGACGAACAGGCGGCCCTCCTCGTCGATGATGCTGATGCGGCAGCTGCCGGCGATCATGTACGCCCACTCGGACTCCTTGTGCCAGTGCAGCTCACGGATGGCGCCCGGCTTCAGGCGCATGTCCACCCCCGCGATCTCCATGCTAATCGGCAGCTCGCGGACCGTCGTCTCGCGGGCATAGCCGCCGCTGAGCACGCGGTTGCGCGACATTGCGAACGGCCACTTGAGGTTCGGGATCGTGCCCGCATCAGTCACCGGCGAGACCAGGACATCCGGATTCTCTTTCTCGATCGGGACGTTCCTCGGGCCGAGAATCGACGCTCCGCGGTCGCCGGCGATCGGCTCCGGGACGTCACTGCCGCCGTTGCTGCGATTGATATCTGTGGTTGCCACGGACTCCTCCTAGGGATGGTGGGATCTGCTGCCCGACCGCCAGCGCCCCAGCGCTTCATCACTGCCGACGCGCCGACCCATCGGCGTGCAGATCACGTTCTCATAGCCTCTCCTGCCCGTACATATGGATCGACCCGAAAAGACGCTCCGAGTTCCAGACTGGTGGGTATCGGAATTCGTAGCCGATCTACCCGGATCGGCGGCATCGGCGAACGCATGCTTTTCGCGCGGCAATGGTGTGTTTTCCTTACCGCTGGCACATGGGAGGCCGGGATGATCGCTTGCGTGAAGTGATCCATTCTGGTGCCCACGACGACGCGGAGTTCCGCAACCTGGCTGGGCGACTGCTCGCCGCCAGCGGACCGCAGAGTGGTCGGCGCGAGCGACAGCGCCAAAAGCGGTCTCAGAACTCCACGCCACGCTTGGCTATCGGCTTTTGCCCGTCGTGGCAGCCTGCCGTGCCGGCCGCTTCCGATCGGGGGGCGTGCGGTCGGTCTTCGGACTGCGACCAAGCTCCTCCCACTCCGATTCGGACATCGCCACGCCGTAGTGGTGGGCGGCGGACTAGATGTTCTCGAAGGCCTCCGAGCGCTCCGCTCGGAGACTCCCATGCATCGCTCTCCGTACTACGCGGTGTTGTGGGCGCTGTCACCCGCGGTGATCTCAAACGTCGAGCCCGAAGCCATCCGCCCGGCCTCCGAGGCAAGGAAGACGACCACGGGCGCGACATCCCCCGGGCTTGATCCAAGGCACGCCGAGTGGTGTCCTGCCGGCGAGAATCTCGCGCGCGGCTTCCTCGTCCTTGGCTGTTCCGGTCGGCTCCTTGCCGGCGTCTTCGAGCACCTGCGCATAGCGCTCTTCATGGCGGGTCAGGGCGGTGTCGATCAGGCCGGGAATGAGGGCGTTCACAGTGATCTTGTGCGGGCCGAGCTCCAACGCTGCCGATTTCATGAGGCCGACAATCCCCCACTTCGACGCCGAATACGCCGTCCCGTACTTCGTTCCGTGCTGGCCCTGGGTGGAGGAGGTGAGGACGATGCGACCGCCACCACGCCTGACCATGTACGGCGCGAACGCCCGAACGGCGTTCGCGGTCCCCGTCAGGTTCACGTCGATGGTTATATGCCAGTCCGCGTCCTCCATCTCCAGCAGCGGATGGAAGGTCTGAATCCCGGCGTTCGCGAACAGGATGTCGATGCCTCCGAGCTCCTGTTCGCAGCGGGCGGCAGCGGATCGCAGCGCGGGCAGATCGCGCTGGTCAAGCTCGATGCCGAGCCATCGCCGGCCGGCCTCCCGGATCAGTCGGCCCGTCTTCTCCAGGTCCTCGGGAGTCGACGGCTTCACCCCGGAACGTGGGTCAACCGGGGCACAGATATCGACGCCGGCGATGTCCGCCCCCTCGCGGGCCAGCGCGATCGCCGCGGCACGGCCAATCCCGCGAGCAGCACCAGTCACGACGGCCACTTTGCCTTCCAGCGATCCTGCCTCAACTGCAGCTTGACGCATAGCTGATCCTCCAGGTTGGTCTCAGGGTCCCACCACCGGTGTCTTCTCTGTCGACACCTGCGATCGGACTGACTTGTCGATATCGAGGGTCAGGCCGCGCCCTGGGACTGGTCGAGATCGATCAGCGCGATCCCGAGATCGGGTCGCAGCACCTTGCGCAAATAGGCAGGGTTCTCGGTCACCACGACCTCCAGGGTGGGGGCCACCCACGCCTCGAGGAGGTGACCGCCGCTTGTCGTCCCATCCGACGGGCCGAGCACCACGTGCATGTGCGGAATGGGTCCATCCTCGCCCATGGCGACATCGCCGACCAGCGAGAGCAGCTCGCACTGCTGGTCAACCGCGATGCGGCGGTACCGCCTGGCCGCGGGGTCGAACCAACCGACGGTGGCGCGCTCGAACGCGCCGATAGCGGTGATCTGCGCAGCTTCCAGCTGCTCCGACCGGGCGAACTGCTGCAGCGCCGCGACCGCCTCGTCGCCCGGGTCGCACACCACGACGTACGTGACGACGTCCGCATCCTCGACAACTTCGCCCTTCATAGTTTCCTCCTCGGCTGCTTCATCCGCAGAGCTTCTCGTGGTCATGGTTGACCGGTGCCCCGATGGCTCGCTGTTGCGCAGCCATTGGAACGAAGAGCAGGTTCTCACCAGCCCTCGTGTGCGTACATACGGACTTGCTAGAGAAGGCGCCCCCGGTTTTCGGAGGGCCTATGTAGGGTGATTCCCCACCCAGGCGCGCGAGAGACGAGAGCCGAACACGAGCCGGCGAGCCGGCCTGGAGGGAGCCCGATTGCGACTGAGCGGAGCGGGTTCACATGGCGATGAGGCAGGGGTAGGCTTGCCAGCCAATGCGCGCGGACGTGCCGTCGCTGCTGCTGGGGCGGATGTTCCCTCCTCGTGAGGGCGTGGGGGCCAGCGCTGGGCGCGGTGCGCAGTGGTGGTGTCGCTACAGACGATTTGCGACCGCCACGAGGTCGGATGGAGAGCGCCGTTGACTGGTGCGGGGTTGCGTGGGCTGGCCGAGGAGCAGGCGGCGTTGCGGCGGGTCGCGACGCTGGTGGCACGAGGGTTGCCGGCTGAGGAGTTGTTCAGGGCGGTCACCGAAGAGGTCGGACGGCTGCTTTCCGCGGATTATGCGCACCTGATCCGCTATGAGCCCGACGATACGGCCACTGCCCTCGCTCCCTACGGCCGGACCGACCGCATCTTGCCGGCTGGTAAACGGTTGAAGCTTGGGGGGAAGAACGTCACCACGCTCGTGTTCGAGACGGGTCGTTCGGCCCGGCTCGACGGCTATGCTGATGCCTCGGGGCCATTCGCCGACAGGGCCGTCGAGTACGGCGTGTGGTCGTCGGTCGCCGCGCCGATCGTCGTCGAGGCCAGGCTGTGGGGCGTGATGGTCGTCGGCTGTTCCGAGGAGCAGCCGCTGCCGGCGGACACCGAGGCGCGCCTCGCGGATTTCACGGAGCTGGTCGCGACGGCGGTTGCGAATGCCGAGACTCGCGCTGGGCTCGCCAGGCTGGCGGAGGAGCAGGAGGCGCTGCGTCGCGTCGCAACATTGGTCGCTCGGGGTGTGCCGCCGGAGGAAGTGTTCGCGTCGGTCACTAAGAGAAGATGGGCACGGAAGTTGGGTGGAGAGTGTTATCGGACTCCTTGGTGACCAGGGCTAACCGCTGGGCGAGTCTCGAAGGTAGGCCAGGACCGCGAGCACCCGACGGTGCTCGGTCGGCACTGGATCCAGCTCGAGCTTGTGGAAGATGCTGGCGAGGTGCTTCTCCACCGTTGCTGGGCTGACCACAAGGGCCTCGGCGATACCACGGTTGGACTTGCCTTCGGCCATCGCGGCGAGCACGTCGCGCTCGCGTGGGCTGAGCCGGTCGAGGGGTCCCTCGTGCTGGCGGCGGCCGAGCATCCGCGCCACGACCTCCGAATCCAGCGCGGTCCCGCCTTCGGCGACGCGGGTGACTGCATCGACGAAGCTCTCGACCGCCCCCACCCGCTGCTTGAGCAGGTACCCGACTCCCTCGGCGTGGTCCCCGATCAGCTCGAGCGCGTAGCGTTCGTCGAAGAACTGAGAGAGCACGAGCACGCCGGTCTCGGGGCGCCGGCGGCGGACCTCGATCGCCGCGCGCAGACCGTCGTCTCCGTGGCCCGGAGGCATGTTGACATCGGCGATGAGACCGCCGGACGGTGAGCGAGACCCTTGCGCAGAAGGTCCTCGGCGTCCCCGGCCTGAGCGACGACGTCGAGTCCGGACTCGGTGAGGATTCGGGCAATCCCCTCGCGCATCAGAAGGTCGTCTTCGCCGATCACCACGCGCAGCGGCCCTGACATGGGGCAACCGTACCGCGAGACGGAGGCTGTTGGCTATGCGTCGCCGAGCAATTGTGCAAGCGGGGCGTTGGCCAGGTCGACCTTCTTCAAGAACGCCTTCGCGCCGGCGCGGCGCGCGTTGTCGGCGGTCGCGATGTCCGGCTCGATCGAGGTGAGAACGATCCGCGGGCGCCACGGCAGCGCGGCGAGGTCGCCGGCGAGTGTGATTCCGTCCCCGTCCGGGAGCTCTGCGTCGACCAACACGACCGAGGGCGTGAGCAGATTGGCGGCAGATAACGCCGCCGAGACGCTGTCGGCCTCGCCGACGACCGTCAGGCCGCTGGCGGCCAACAGGCGTGCGGCGAGCGAGCGGAACTCAGGGTCGTCGTCGACGATCAGAACGGATCGGTTCACGCAGTCAATCATCCCGGCCTCCCGTCTGAGGGTAGGTAAGGAAAACACACCATTGCCGCGTGAAAAGCATGCGTTCGCCGATGCCGCAATCCCGGTAGATCGGCTACGAATTCCGGTACCCGCCAGTCTGGAACTCGGCCTGAGATATCCGCTGGATCGGTATGTACGGGCCCACGCGCCTGTGCGAGCCTGATCCCCGTGCGAATGCACGTATAAGACCAGGAGCTTATCTCCCGGCACAGGCCCCGACAGCGTCTCGTATCTCGAGGACTTGCCGCGCTGATCGATGTCGGCAATCACGAACCCGAAGGAGAACCATGGCGACGACAACGTCCACTTCGCAGGGCCGAGAGCTGTTGAGCGATCCTCGTTTGAACCGTGGGACGGCGTTCACGGTGCAAGAGCGTTCGGCGCTCGGGCTGGAGGGTCTGCTCCCTGCGGCGGTGCAGTCGCTGGAGGACCAGGCGAAGCGTTCGTATGAGCAATATCTCGCGCAGCCGACCGATTTGGCGAAGAACGAGTTTCTCGCCGGGTTGCACGACCGCAACGAGGTTCTGTACTACAAGCTGCTCGCGGATCACCTGAGGAGATGCTGCCGGTCGTGTATGACCCGGTGGTCGCGCAGGCGATCGAGCGCTACAGCCACGAGTTCCAGAGCCCGAATGGTGTGTATCTGTCGATCGACGACGTCGACGGCGTGGAGACCGCGCTTCGCAACTACGGTCTCGACGGCGATGACGTCGATCTGCTGGTTGCGACCGACGCGGAGGAAATCCTCGGGATCGGCGACTGGGGCGCGAACGGGATGGACATCTCGATCGGCAAGCTGGCCGTCTACACGGCTGCGGCCGGGATCGACCCCGATCGCGTCATCCCGGTGATGCTCGACGTTGGCACTGATCGCGAGTCGCTCCTGAACGACCCGCTGTACGTCGGGAGCCGACACAGCCGGGTGCGTGGCCAGCGGTATGACGAGCTGATCAAGGCGTACATCGAGACGGCAAGCCGGCTGTTCCCGAATGCGCTTTTGCATTTCGAGGACTTCGGCCCCTCGAATGCGAGGCGGATCCTCAATGAGTACCGCCATAAGGCGCCGGTGTTCAACGACGACGTGCAGGGCACTGGCGCGATCACCCTCGCGGGCGTGCTGGCCGGGATGCGCATCGCTGGGACGCGAGTGCGCGAGCAGCGGGTGGTGATCTTCGGCGCCGGTACCGCGGGCGTCGGGATTGCTGACCAGATCCGCGCCGTCATGATTGCCGACGGCCTGAGCGAGGGGGACGCGACGCGCCGGTTTTGGTGCGTCGATAAGCAGGGTTTGCTGGTCGACGACATGAGCGACCTGCGCGACTTCCAACAGCCGTACGCCACGCCTCGTTCAGAGGTGGCGGGCTGGGGGGCTGACGGGGCCATCGGTCTGGCCGAGGTCGTCGCCAAGGTCCATCCGACGATCATCGTCGGGACCTCGACCGTCGGTGCCGCGTTCACCGAGCAGGTCGTCCGGGAGATGGCCAAGGGTGTCGAGCGGCCGATGATCTTCCCGTTGTCGAACCCGACCGAGCTGATCGAAGCCGTTCCGGCGAACGTGATCAAATGGACCGACGGGCGGGGCCTGGTCGGGACAGGTACGCCGTGGCCGCCGGTGTCATATAAGGGCGTCGACTACGCGATCGGCCAGGCGAATAACGCGCTGGTCTATCCCGGGATCGGGCTGGGGACGATCGTGGCGCGGGCGAGCCGCGTGACCGATGGAATGCTGTTGACCGCGGCGGAGGCGGTCGCCAGCCTCGTCGACGTGAATCGGCTGGGCGCGGGACTGTTGCCCGACGTGGAGAACCTGCGCGCCACCTCCGCGACCGTCGCCGTGGCGGTGGCGAGGAAGGCGATCGACGACGGTGTCGCCCGGGCGGACGTTACCGATCCGGTGCAGGCGGTTCAGAGCGCGATGTGGCAGGCCCAGTACCGGCCATTGAGGTGAGGTGATGCGCTGCCCATCCCGGTTCGAGGCAAGGCCGCAACCGCATACCTGTAAACCCCAGACCACCCTCGGATGAGGATAGGAGGAAACCAACATGACCGCTACTAGCGAGGCGAAGCCAAAGGTCCTCGACCTACCTATTGGCCTTGATGCCACTGGGTTGCGGCGCGAGTTCGACAGCCTCGGTGACGTTGACGTTCCGGCCGACCGGTACTGGGGCGCGCAGACCCAGCGCAGTCTCGAGCACTTCGACATCGGCAACGACCGGATGCCGAAGGAGGTCTATCACGCGTACGGGTATGTCAAGAAGGCGGCGGCGCTCGTCAACACGCGCGCCGGTCGCATGCCCGAGTGGAAGGGCGACCTGATCGAGCGAGTGTGCGACGAGGTGATCGCCGGAAAGCTCGACGAGGACTTCCCGCTGTACGTGTGGCAGACCGGGTCAGGAACCCAGTCAAATATGAACGTCAACGAGGTCATCTCCAACCGCTGCATTCAGCTGTTGGGGGGGACGCTTGGCTCGCAGGAGCCCGTGCACCCGAATGACCACGTGAACATGGGGCAGTCAAGCAACGACACGTTCCCGACCGCGATGCACATTGCGGCCTACAAGATGGCGACCGAGAAGACGATCCCGGCGCTCCGGCGGCTACGCGACGCGATCGAGCGCAAGTCCAAGAAGTGGGCTGATGCGGTCAAGATCGGCCGCACCCACCTCGAGGACGCCACCCCGCTGACGGTCGGTCAGGAATGGTCCGGCTACGCCGGAGCGCTCGATGACGCGATCGCCGAAGTCGAGCACGCCACCCGTGGCCTGCTGAAGGTGGCGATGGGAGGAACGGCCGTCGGCACCGGACTGAACGCCCCGCTCGGGTTCGGCGCGGAGTGCGCCGCGGAGATCGCGAGGATGACGGGCGCGCCGTTCGAGACCGCGCCCAACAAGTTCACCGCTCAGGGAACGCTAGACCGGATGGTCCGTGCGCACGCGGGACTGAAGGCCGCGGCCGTGACCTTGTACAAGATCGCCGACGATCTGCGGTGGCTGGGCTCGGGGCCCCGGACCGGGATCCACGAGCTGATCCTGCCATCCAACGAGCCGGGCTCGTCGATCATGCCCGGGAAGGTCAACCCGACCCAGGCCGAGGCGATGCTGATGGTCTCCATCCAGATCATCTCGTCCGACGTGGCGGTGACGATGGGCGGCGCCGAGGGCAACTTCGAGCTCAACGCCTTCCGCCCGATCCTGATCAACAACTACCTGCACTCGGCGCTGATCCAGGCCGACATGTGCGACCACCTGCGCAAGTTCATGATCGAGGGCGCCGAGCTCAACGAGCCCAAGCTCAAGGAGAACATCGAGCGGTCGGTGATGATGGTGACCGCGCTCTCGCCGGTCATCGGCTACGACAAGGCCTCGGTCATCTCCCACTACGCCATCGACCACGGCCTGACTCTGAAAAAGGCGGCCCTGGCCAACGGTGTCAGTGAAGAGCTCTACGACCGGGTTGTCAACCCGCTCGCGCTGACCGAGGGCGGCTCCGCCGATCTGGCCTCGGCGTCGAAGCAGGGCTGAGATGAGCCCGCGAACCGAACAATCCGGGTCGCCGGCCTCACCCCCGCTCAAGCAAAACGGCGGGCCCTCAGCCTCCTCTCAACTCCGAGGCTCAACCGAAGCGCACATCGGCAAAGCCGCGCTGATCGCCTCGATCGGCGGACAGCGCGGCTACGCCGACTGGACCAACCCCAACCATCGGCTCCGAAGGCTGCTGGCCGAATTCATCGGGATGGCCGGACTGACCTTCATCCTTTCTGGCGGCGCCGCCGTCCTCGCCCGCTACGGAGGCGGGTCGCTACACCCCTGGGACTTCGGGTTGGTGCTCTCCCTGGTGTCTGGACTGTGGCTGGTCGTCGCGGTGTACTTCCTCGGCGACATCTCTGCTCATTTCAACCCCGCCCAAACCCTGGCCTTCGCGCTGCGCAAGGACATGGACTGGGTGATGGCCTTTGCCTACTGGGTGGTCCAGTTCGCGGCCGCCGCGTGCGGCTCACTCCTCGCCCGCGCGTTTTTCGGAAAGTACGGTCACCTCGCGGCAACCATGCCTCACCCCGGCATGTCCTGGCAGGCCGTCGGCTTTGAGGCGATCCTTACGTTTGGCCTCGTGCTCATGGTTCTCAACATGGCTAACGGCCCGAAGCTGAATGGCCCCTTCGTGCCACTCGCGGTTGGCGCGTACATCATCGCCTGGGCCACGATGGGTGGACCCTTCGATGGCGCAGCTATGAATCCCGCCCGAGCCTTCGGGCCCGATGTGGCGCTCGGGGACCTGTCGACTTGGTGGGTTTATCTCATCGGACCATCGGTCGGCGCGGTCATCGCGGTGGGCGTGGCGTACGTCCTCCGAGGCCCAGCCAAAGCCCAGGAGGCTTTCGCTGCCATGGGGACACCCCTCAACCGAGAAACCTGAGCGGGCGCATGTCGCGGACCATGGTCCGAGGCTGGAGAGCGGACGTGTCATCACTAATCGTCCTGGACCGCACGGCTCTAAGGCGCGCCGCGCGCGCCGCGACCGTGCTACCCGCGGTGTTCGCGTTTGCGGACAAGGTGATCGGGAATCCGACCACGGCGCTGTTCGCGGCCTTCGGATCCTTCGCGCTGCTCGTCCTGGCCCAGTTCTCAGGCCCGTGGCGAACTCGCGTGCTCGCGTACCTGGCGCTCGGGTGCACCGGTGCCGTGTTCATCACGCTCGGGACGCTGTGCTCCCGCAGCCCGTGGCTCGCCACTGCCGCGATGGCGGTCGTCGGCTTTGGCGTGCTGTTCTCGGGCGTGTTCAGCGGATACGTCTCGGCGGGCGCGCCCGCGGCCATCCTCATTTTCGTCCTTCCCGCGACGGTTCCGGCGGCGGACTCCATGATCCCTGCCCGCCTCGCGGGCTGGGGCCTGGCAAGCGGTGCGTCGATCCTCGCGGTCATGCTCCTATGGCCGCCGCGTCGAGGTGCCGACCTTCACCACGAGGCGGCGGACGCCGTGCGCAGCGTTGCCGATGTCTTGGACGCGGAGCCAGACCAGCTGAGCGAACGCGGACGCGCCGCCCACGTCGCGGTCGAGGGTCTCGAGCGGCGCTTGCGCGGCACCCAGCAGCGTCCGACGGGTCCAACCGGTCCCCTGGCTGCGCTGGCGTCGCTTCCCGGCGAGCTCGACTGGCTTCTCTCCCTACTCTTGGTGCCAGCCGAACCCGGGGCGGCCGACCGCGCTTGGGCGGCGGAGAGCGAAGAAGCGATGGCGGCAGCGGTGTCCGCGCTCCGTGCCGGGGCCGATCGACTCGAGGGTCGCGAGGCACGTCCAGATTTCGCGCGGCTGGACGCTGCGCTTGATGCGGTCGCGCCCGCGCTGGTGAAGCGTCTGCCGGACCTGGCCTCCGACGTGCCCGCCAGCTCGGTGGCCGAGGCCTTGGACGCGCCGTTCCAAATCCGGGCGGTGACTTACTCCGCCCGCCAGTGGGTGATTGCACAAGTGACCGAGCACCGCAAGCCCGACCATGAACGGATCCGGAGCCTCGCCGCCCCGCATTCCGAACGCGACCTCGAGCGCCTCTCGCTGCGGACCGGGCAGCCGCTCGAGCGCGCCCATCATTCCACCACAGAACTGGTGCATCCCCGCGTACGCGAGCTGCATCTCCGATTCGACTCCCGCCGTGCGCACCCCATGACAACCCCCCCCGCCCCGGCCAGATACTCCAACAAAGCGGTCTTGCCAATCCCCGGCTCACCCCGAACAACCAACACCCGCTGCGCCCTCATGGACCCCTACGGCCAGCCGCTCCAACCGCGCGCAGTCCTCGGTCCGCCCAAGCAACGATGCGACAGCAAGAGCCACCATGGTCCCGGACCGATGCTACGCCTGGGAGACGCCCACACTCCGCAAAACGCGCATCTCGGCGCTGGGCACGCGGTCCGGATCAGCCGCCGGATCGAAGCGCCGCGGCAAGCGAAACTGCCCAGGAAGCAACCGCCAGGCCGCGGTGATAGGCATACGGCCGTGTAGTAGCTACGCCATGCAAAGTCGGAGCTGTGCGATCGCGCCGTCGAGGGAGATGCGCAGCGGATCGGCGTCGCGCGACGCTTTGGCAAGCAGCAATCCTCCTTCGATCGCCGAGAGCGTGATCGTGGTCAGGCGCTCGAGGTCTGTCTCGGCCGCGATCAGGCCGTTATCGCGCAGCCGCGTAAGCGCCCCCCGGATCGCGTCGCTCCAGGCGCGGAACGCCTCGTTCAGGCTGACGCGCAGCGGCTCGTCGCTGTCGGCGAGGGCGGCGGCAAGGGTCCCAATCGGACACCCGCCGCGCCCGCCGCGCTGTTGGACGCCATCGACCATGAGCTGTGCCCATCGCTCGAGGCTTTCCCAATCGGACACGGCGGCTAGGGCTCGCGCTTGGAAGCCGAGCACGCTGGCGCATTGGTGCTCGACGACGGCTTCGACCAGGCCGTGCTTGTCGCCGAAGTAGTGGTAGAGCTGGCTCTTGCTGGCGGCGGTGGCCGATCTGACGTCGTCGAGGCTGGTGCCCGTGGCGCCTCTCTCGGCGATCAGCTCCGCGGCGGCCCGCACGATCCGCTCGCGAGTGGCGCGTCCTTGCTTCGTGGTCGGGCTGGCGCTCATGCTCGCATGTTCTCTTTGCCTGGACGCGGCGGTCCAATAGCTGATTAACAAGAGCTTACAGAATCATTAACGCGCCGGAGAGATCTAACGCCGGAGAGATCTAACGATTCTGTGTCAATCGCAGACCAAGGGTTGAACATGCCGATCCCAGGTGGTCCAATCATTTGGACTAATTAGTCCAAGTGTGATGGACGGAGCTGGGATGCAACGTCCGCGCCTCTCACTCCCCCAACCCAAGGAGCATCCCCCCATGCATTACCAGCCGAGGAAGTGGCGTCGATCGGCCGCTGCTGTAGTGCTCGCGTGTGGCGCGGCGGTTGCCGTGCCGGCCGTCGCGACCGCGCACCCAAGCCGCGGCGAATTCGTGTACGTGAACGACAACACGACCGGCACGAACACCGTGGCTGCCTTCGCTCGACATCCCGACGGCCGGCTGACCCCGGTGCCAGGATCGCCGTTCAACGCCGGCGGCTCAGGCTCGGGCACGGGGCTCGCGTCGCAGGGATCGATCCAGATCTCAAGCGACGGCCGATACGTGCTAGCCGTCGACGCCGGCAGCAACCAGATCTCGGTCCTCCGGATCGGGCGCGACGGCGCTCTGGAGCCCGTACCGGGAGGCATCGTCCCTTCCGACGGCGCGGAGCCCGTCAGCGTCGCCGAACACAACGGTCTCGTGTACGTCGCCAACGCAGGCGCCGCCGACTCCAACTACACCGGCTTCACGCTGACCGACCGCGGTCATCTGCAGCCGCTGACGGGCTCGACAGTGCCACTCCCTGCCTCCGCACAGCCTGGAGACGTTCTGTTCAACCCAACCGGAACCAGCCTAATCGGAACGAGAGTCGGGACCTCGCAGATCGACAGCTTCACCGTCGCCTCCCGGGGCCGGTTGAGCCCGGCTCCGGGATCTCCCTTGGCCGCACAGGGCGTGGGCCCGTTCGGCAGCGAATTCCGGCCAACAAACCCCAGCGAGCTATTCGTCTCAAACGCTCACAACGCGGCGGGCGACGGCACCATCTCCGCCTTCCGCGTCGGCCGGAACGGTTCGCTGTCGTCGATCGGAACCTCACCGTTCGCCGATCAGCAGACAGCGCCATGCTGGGTCGAGATCAGTCACGACGGCCAGTTCCTGTTCACTGTCAACACCGGATCGGGCAGCATCTCCCGATACTCGATCGCCCCGGACGGCGGGTTGACGCTGTTGGGCTCCACCGGAGTCAGCTCGCAGGCAGGCGTCGGCGCGGTCGACGCCCGGCTGAGCACAAACGGCCGGACGCTATACGTCGATGAGAGCCGAGCCGACACCCTCGGCGTGTTCGCGGTCGACGGCGGTCAACTAACCGAGCAGGGCACAGTCGCGCTTCCCGCCGGCGCCACCCCCGCCGGCGTCGCCGTCTCCTAGCAGTCGCCCACACAGAGCGAGGGTCGGGAGCCGACCGCTCCCGACCCGGCGCTCCCACCACCGGACGTGGGCCTGAGCCCTTCCACCATCACGCAATTCTGGGGGCGGTTCTCAGGACAAGCCCAACGGTTCGAATCCTGACGCAACAGAAACACACGAGCGGTCGCGCGCAGAGCTGGCTCCCGACCCCGGTAACGGGTAGTCAGTGAACAGATACACGCGCGACGCCGACGCCGGTGTTCCGCCACCGCCCACTGCTGGACTGTCCGAGGTGGCCTTACCCGGTCATCCGGCGCTCGAGCGTGAGTTCGCACTCGTCGACGGACACACGGGTGCCTGGCGTCTCGGACGGATCCATCGCGCTAAATGCTTCACCTCCCATGCGCATGTCCTCGGCGGTATCGAACAGCTGCAGCACAACCGCTGTCCCCTGGGCTTCATCAAATAGGAGTTGAAGGCCGGAAACGGGAACGCCTGGTGGCGGTCCGCCGGCTTCGTTGATGCCGTCGACGAGCTGCTGGATTCGCTTGGGAGTCACGTCGGCAAAGCGGACGACTCGAACATGCATTTGCGGCTCTCCTCTAATCGGGTACTGAGACAAGGCGGCTGCGCGTGCGCCGTGACCGCTACAGGTGTGGACGGGTAGTGGTCGAGCGTCGACGGCGCCGTTGAACGCCTCGGGCGGCCACCGGCGCTACGCACCGTTCCCGTGAGCAGCAGTGTCCTGCGGGATTCGAGCTCAGCTGCCGCTGCTGCTTAGCCCGACGCAGCCGTCTGATGAATCCGTCGGCGAGTGCACCTATTCGCGCAACGTGACAGCGCCAGCCGCGGCCTCTGGGGGCAGCGCAGTTCCCTTCGCCGGCCGTGACTGACCACAATCCGGCACGGCGCCGGACTAAGTCACCGATTTGTCGCGGTCCTGTTTGAGCCGCTCGCGGGCGGAGTCGGTTGCTCGCCTTCACACCTAAGGCCGCCGGCTGGCGCTCTACGGGGCGTGGACGCTGTGAAGGTCGATTACTTCTTGCGTGATTTCGAACGGAATGTTTGGCTTCACATTTGCGTCGAACCAGGTGTCGTGCTGTTCTTGCGTCTCCCACACCTCGGCAACGACAAAGGCTTCGGCGTCTTCGTATGTGACATGGACCAGGAAGCCCGGCTGCTTCTTTAGCTGCTCGATCAGGGCCGGCGCGGACTCGTCGTACTGCGCAGCGCTCATCGCGGCACGGTGTCGAATCAGGACTGGCATTGTGATCCTCCTTGTAGAGACCTGGACCGTTGGGTTGTAAAGTCGACCTGTCCGTCGCGATATCACGGCGGCGTTGTTCGTATGAGCATGGATGTGACGCACCGCTGCGGCGGCCACACCTACCCTACAACGCGTCGGGTCGAGCAAGCGTTTTCTTTTTTGAGCGGCCCAGCCAGGTGACCGCATCAGACGCAAGGACGCACGGGCGCGCGACCTCTGCGCTCGTACCCGCGCTGACCAGCGAAGTCGACCGTCGCGACCGAGATGCTCCTGACGAAGCAGGTGTCGGACGACGGGGCGTGCGCGGTCGGGTTACGCCTAACGGGTCAGCCTGACGCGGTGGCCGCTTCGCTAAAGATTCGGTTGCGGCGACGACGTCTCGTGTGCGTCGCGATACGCCGGCGGTGGGCTCTCAGTTGCCCCACTGGTGGTCTGTACTCGCGAGAGTAATTGGCCCGGCTTGAACCAGAGCTCGAAGCCGGGCCGTTGACAGCAGCTGAGCGCTACCCCTCGTTGAGGATCAGGAGCGTCTCCGGGCGAACACCGTCGGCCTTCATCGCGTCGGCGGCCGCCTCGGTCTGCATGAACTCCTGAAAGGCAGCCATGTCGGGGATCTCCGCGATCAGTCCCACTCGGTTTGAACCCGCCGGATCCCGAAAAGCGCGCATCGCGATTCCCAGCGGCCCAAAGACTTCCTCTCGCTTGGATGAACTTAGCCAATGATCGACGTCGTCGACCTCATGAAAGGCAATATGCGTTGCCATCTTCCCTCGTCTCTCCACAGCAAAGCTGCAGGAATGTGTGGGCGATCGGCGCCAATCGGCGTCGTCGCTTAGATGTGAACCTGCTCGACTGGCGTTCAACCGGCAGGTCGCGCGGTCGGTGAGGAAACTCCCTTGTCGTTACGCCATTTCGAGGTGCGCGACTTCAGCCACGCGCTCCTCAGGCGCACCAGCGAATCCGCCGTCGACCGGCAGCGCCGGCAGGAGCGTGCCGTTCATGAACCGCTCGCTGTGCTCCTTGGAGTCCCAGACGACCGAAATCAGATACCCGCCGTCAGTCGGCCCCGCGACGTGCGCCGTCTGCCCGTCTGGAAGTCCCTTAGCGGGATGCACCGCCTTGAGCATCGACTGATACTGGTCCTCGGTTCCACCCTTCCAAAAGTGCGTCTGCAGATACGTCATGGTCTGGTCCCTTCAGTTAGATTTCGTTTGACCGTTATCGGCTCCGGACCACTGGACCCGGAGCCGGCCTGTTACGTTCGAGCGGGTTGCTTAGCCGGCAGCGCCGATCTGCTGCAACAAGCTCGTCAGGTCGAAGTAGTGATGCGCCTCCCGGATGCGCTCCCCCTCAACCTCGAACACTTGCGCGGCTTTGAGGTTGATTCGGCGACCGGATGGGGCGATGTCGCCCGTTGGCATGTGGAGCGGCCCGGACTGAGTGCCCTCCCATGTGAGTTCCAACGTAACGGTGCTGTTGTCAGCCATCGCCCGGTCAATCCGCCCCTTGGCATCCGGGAATGCTTCCTTCCACTCACGGTTGGCTTCCACGATCGCTTCCTGGCCTTCCAGATGGCGGTGGGTAGCCAACTCGTCATATACGCACTTGTCAGCAAACGTTGCTGCCAAGCCCTTCCAGTCGCCGGCGTTGAACGCTTCGATGTTTGCGCGAGCTACATCAGTCGAGGTCATTCGTGTTCTCCTTTGGAGTGCTGTGGTCGCTCTCGGTCGCAGCCCAGCACACGGGAGCCGCTTCCATCGTCAAGACCTGGGCTGCGCCTAGGTTGACCTCGTAAACTCTCCGGTCTCACACCGGCGATGTGGGGCGGGGCTCAGATCGGTGCGCGATGCGCAGCATGGCTAGCTGAGCCAGCTGCCGGCGAGGTACGCCGAACACCCACAATCCGACACTACTCCGATTCAAACGGATTACAAGTCGGTCGAAGGAATCCGGCCATGGCCCCAAGCCCGGCCCACTTGCTTCGCCGACAAACGCGCAGCTCGGCGCTTGGCACGGAGTCCGGGTCGACCGCCGGAGCCCGCGTTAAGACCGCAGAAATCCGAGTCACGAGGTCGGAAATGTAGTAGGGTGGGTATCGCGCTCGGTGAGCCGAACCTCTTCTCGTTTCCACGCGACACCTTCCGTCCGACGGGAAGAAAGGCGGTCAGCGATGGCCACCGCAACATTGCATCCTCGCGCTGCGGCAAACCAGACGGACGGCGCGCGTTGCGCGCAAGCACCTTCACCGTCCCGAGCTCAAAACCATGTTTCGGGCGCCCCAGGTAGGCGCCGCTAATGGGGCAACCAACGCGGCAAATGAGCCGCAAGAGGAGAAGACATTATGTACGTAGCGATTAGAAGCTATTCCGGGCAGGGCGCATCGGAGCTGTTCGACGCCCTCGCCGAGAGACACGAGGACGTGAAGGACCTGATCAGCACGGTGCCCGGGTTCATCAGCTACGAGGCGTTCCGCAACAACGGCGGTGGACAAACGGTGACCGTCACTGAAGACAAGACCGGCACCGATGAGTCCTCCCGACGTGCTGCAGACTGGGTCAAGGAGAACATCGGCGTCAAAGTCGATCCCCCGGCGGTGACCGAGGGCGGCACCGTCCTCCACTTCTAGAGGCTGGCGTGCCTGCGGTAAACCGTCCGAAAGGTCGCTGGACCGGGTAGGCAGCTCGGTCAGACCCGCTAAGCCCGCGCCAGCACACAGAGCAGGTGCCTCGCCAGAGATGATGAGGCACCTGCTGTTCGCGACAAGCGCGCACGCTTCGCATCGCAGCGCGCGGTCCGACCGGTGCTCGGGAGCGCTAACTCGAGGTCGGGCAGGTGCAAGCAGGTAAGCAGTCACGGTGGGGGTCGACACCAGTACTGCCGCTTAAGACGTGGATGAGTAACCCCGTGCGCCGTCGTGGTCGGCGACGCGCCGACCCGCCGCTCCGTGGCATATGTTGTCCCGTAAGCAGCAGGCGCGAGGTTGCTCCCCTCGCGCCGCGCCGGTGACTGCTCCGCATGGAACGCGTCAGCGCGTTAGACGCCCAACCACTGCCGATGCCACTGGCGTTCTCGCGGTTCATGATCTCGAGCCATCCGCTGCCTGGTACCGCGACATCTTGGGGCGCAAGCTTGACGACGTGGATCCGAACGACTGGCGGTTCGTCGCGCCGGCGACGCAGGTTCATCCTGGGCCGCTGCCCAGAGGTTTCTGCCGCCTATGACCTTGGCGATTGCCTCGCGACGGAGGCGCCTCTGCTCATTTCGACGAATCTCAGCAGCGCTGAGCAACCCGTCGATGCCCAACTTGCACCTCGGCACGTCGGTGGACGGCGACGACTGCGACACCACCCGGACCGCGCTCGCAATCAGCCCTCACGACGAGGACAAGCCTGGGCAGGACGGCCGGTGCCGCTTCTCTTTTGTCGCGAGGCTGGCGCGTACCGGTCGTCCGAGCTTTCCGTGGGCTGCCCGATCAGGCTCGCGCGCGACGGGTCCCAGCACGGTCGACCGTACTGGGATCGCCAGTCGTGATCGCGGCGGTGGCCCGCTTGTATAGCGCGGCGCCAGACGTCGCCGATAATGACGTGGACCAACCGTCGGAGGATCGCTCGTGTCCACCGAAGATCCAAATGACCAGGCTGCCGGGTCGCTCGGCGCGCAGCCGCGATCAGCCGAGGGCCCGCCGGCGGGCTCGTCGGTCGCGGGCTCGGGTCGAGCCGGGATCGCGGCGTTTGTCATCGTTGCGGTCGCTTACCCGGTTCTGTGGGTGCTGGCGCGGCCTGGCGGCCAGCCGCTGGGGCGTTTCCTCGGTGAGCTGTGCGGCGCCGAGGCGGTGCTGCTGTTCTCTTGCTCGCTGGTGCTAGCGACGGTGCTGACGCCGATTGAGCGGGCGTTCGGCGGGCTCGATCGGGTGGCGGTGTGGCACCGGCGTGCCGCGGTCGCCGGCGTGCTGCTTCTGATCCCGCACGTCGCGCTCGTGAGCTCTGCTCCCGATAGGTACGCGACATCGCTTGGTCATGCGCTTGGAGACATCGCGCTGATCGGTCTCCTCGTGCTCGCGGTGTGGGCGCTCGCGCCGAGCCTCCGGGCCGCCCGGTGGCCGGGGCCCGTACAGCGGATGGCGCGCGCGGCCTACGAGCGATGGTTGACCGGCCACCGGCTGACGGGACTGTTCGTCATCGTCGCGGTCGTTCACGGCGCGATTGTCGATCCGGTTCTGCGCCACTCGGTCCTCTTGCGAGTGGCGTTCCTGATCGTCGGCGCGACCGGGACGCTGGCCTACCTGTACCGGGAGCTGCTCGCCCGCTACGTGGTCCCGATCTACGACTACACGGTGGCCGACGTCCAGCGGCCCGGCAAGACCACGGTCGAGGTCAGCCTGACGCCTGTCCGCAAGCAGCTGACGTTTGCCCCCGGACAGTTCGTGTTCCTCGCCCTCGGCGGTTCTGGCGGCTGGCAGCGCCACCCCTTCTCGGTGTCGAGCTCCCCGACCGCTCGGCGCCTCGAGGTGACGATCAAAGCCGCTGGCGACTACACCCGCGATCTGTACGACCAGCTTCGCCCGGGGATCCCCGCCAAGCTGGCCGGCCCGTTCGGCGGCTTCGATTATCGCCAGGGCGGCCACGATCAGATATGGATCGCCGGCGGAATCGGCGTGACGCCGTTCCTCAGCTGGATCCGATCGATCGACGGGCGGTTCGACCGGCAGGTCGACTTCTTCTACTCGGTCGCCCACGCTGAGGACGCGGTCGATCTCGACGAGATTCGCGGCATCGCCGACCAACATCGGTCGCTCCGGGTCCACTTAGTGAACGCCGATTCCGACGGAAGGCTGACGCCGGAGGCGGTGATGCAAGTTGCCGCTCCGGCGCCCAGTCCATGGGTCTACATGTGCGGGCCGCCGGCGATGATGAAGGCCTTTTCCGCTGGCTTCCGAAAGCTGGGCGTCCCGGCCAGCCGCATTCGTTGGGAGCAGTTCGATGTGCGCTGAGCCGCCGCGGCCACGCCGAACTCGATCTCGCCCTCGTGACCTTCCCGGGCGTGCACGCGGCGGTTGTGGGATTCGTCGCCGTCGGTGCCGGCTCGGTCGTCGGCGCGGCTCGCTGCTGCGGGGGTCCCCGTTCGACCGAAGCCGACACGCCGAGAGCCCCACTTGCTGGTCGGCGGGGTGGCCCCGCATCTTGGCGGACCCCGCTTCGCCGCCTCAGCAGCACTCCCGCTGAGACTGCCCGTCTTGGTGTTGACCGGTAGCCGCCGTCGTGGTCGGCGACGCGCCGACCCGCCGCTCCGTGGCCTATGTCCGGAAGGGACACTGAGTTCGTTGGCTTGCTGGTGGCTGCGTTGCTCGCGGAGCAGAAGACCGGCCAGTCCACGGTTGAACTTCGCCGATTCGTCCGAAGCGGCACAGCCGCAAGCGACGCCCGTATTGCCCTGGGCAAATAGAAGCCTTGGTGGACTTCGACGGCACGGTCCTGCCTGTCGCTGTCACCGGAAGCGGCTGTCTCCGTGGGGAGCCTCAAGCAGAGCGCTGCAAATAGCATGTTGCAACAGTCTTGCCTAAATAAAGCGGACGACGAGCGGTCGCCGGTCACAGTTCTCGGTGCTGAGCCGTATACGGGGTGATATGCGTGATGAGCGTGCAGACGCGGAGTTGCTGAGCAGCGGGGTCGCGTCTGATTTTGGCTGCTTCTATGACCGCCACGTGAGGGCGGTCACGGCGTTCGTCGGCAGCTGGATTGGCGAGCCGGACGTGGTGTTCGATCTGGTGGCCGAGACGTTTGCGCGAGCGTTGGAGCACCGTCTGCAGTACGAGCCGTCGAAGGGGCCGGCGGTTGCGTGGCTTTTGGGGATCGCGCGCAATTTGATGATCGATTCTGCGCGCCGGGGGCAGGTGGAGTCCGACAGTCGCGAGCGGCTTGGGATGGGTCGGGTTGTGCTTGACAATGAGCAGTTGGAGTCGGTCGCCGACCGGGCGGATGTCCGGTTGCGGGACGCGCTCGTGTCGTTGGAGGCTGTCGAGCGGGAGGCGGTGATCCGCCGCGTCGTGCTCGAGGAGAGTTATCGCGCGATCGCGGCCGAGCTGCGGTGTTCTGAGCAGGTGGTGCGAAAGCGTGTCTCGCGCGGGCTAGCGCGGTTGCGGGGAAGTCTGGAGGGGAGATGAAGGATCCGTTTGACATCCTGCGCGACGAGTTGGTAAGCGCCGCCGAACGGGCGGCGCTACCTGCGCCGCGCAGACGGTGGGGCTGGCTTGGCGGTCGGTCGCGCCCGGTGGCTGTCTTGCTGGTCGCGCTCATGATCGCCGGGTCGGCTGCGGCCGCGGTCCTGTCGCTCAGCTCCTCGCAGCCGCTTGCGGGGAGGGTGCCGGGAGCGATTACCCCCGCCTCGCTGGCGGGCTACAGCTACACGATCGCAGTGACCCCCAGTCTGCCCGCCGGGGTGGCGGGATGGGAGTCGTTGATCATCTACACCAGGACGGGCGCCAGCATCCAACCCCCCCAGAGCGGGGGGACGCTTGTCCAACCCTCCCGGAGCGGGGGGACGCTTGGGTATCCAACGGCCACGTTCCCAGTCTTCGGCGGCGGTACCGGCCCCGATAGCTGCCCCGTCTGCTTCGCGCTCGGCAACGCCGTCACGTACGTCCTTACTGGCCCGCAGGTGTTCGCCGTCCGGATTGGGAGCCAGACGATCCGCACGATCACTTCACCCGCTCTGCCGAGCGGCGATCGAGCCGCCGTGGTCTTCGTCCCCGCCAAAGGACGCGTGTTCCTGTTCCCCGCTCACGGACCCGTCCCGGTCCTCAAGCATGCGCCGGGAGTGAAGAACGTCCTCGTCGTCGCCGTCGAGCCGCTCGCCCGCTCCGGGCAGGCGATCGCCCACTGGTTCACGCCTCCGGATAGCGTTTACGAGGCGCCGCCCGTGACCTGGATGGCACCTGACGCTTCGTCGCGCTGGTGGCCGTTGGGGGAATTCACGGTGCCCTACCAGGGCCCGGGCCATCACGCCCCGACCCGTCCGCGTCCAGGCATCTGTGAGCTGGCGCAACACGGCCTCCCGGCACTTCACGTCCAGTTCGGCCACACCGTCGCCTGGATCTCGCCGGTCCCGGACGCGCTCGGCGAAGCGTTCCTGTCCTGCGTCGATGCTGAGTATTGGATGGACGGGTGGCCACTCCAGGCAGCCGTACTGCTCGATGGCCACAGGCCGGGGCAGGTTCTGGGGCCAATTCCTGGCGCGCGGCCGGTACCCGGCCAGCCGGACATGGTCAACCTCCCCCTCGGGCGAGTCCCCTTGAACTACGACACGCCTATCTCCGCTGATTCGCCGCAGTTCTCGATGACAGCCAAACGAATTGGTACTGCCTGGCTGGTCGTGCAGGGCGGCTCCGGCCTAGCGCAACGCGTGCAGGTGCTCAACGCCCTGCGTATCACCAAGCTCGAATTGCATCACCTCACCCCCGGACACGCGACTCATTCACAAGCTGCCCGACCGGCCCCTCTCTGAGCGCTGCTGAGTTGATTGATTAGGGACAGCCTCGGCGGCGCAATCAGCGCGGCGCCACGAGACGCCCGCTGTTCGGGGCAACGCGACAATGCCGACTCGGACGATCGGCGCGCGCGATGCCTTGAAAAGCGGCGGCGCCGGCTCGCGGGCGGCTTGTGGCTGCTTCTGGGCGATTCCGAGCGTCCGGCCGTCGGCGCGCTGGCGCATGCAATCGTGGCACTTCGCAAACGGGCTCGGCGGCGTGCCCGACCGTCCGGCGCCGCGAAAGCAATCATGCGCCCGGCGCCGGCCCGCCGAGATCGGGGTGATTCAGATGTCGCCAAGGCAATAGCCGGCTCTATGCGGTAGGCAGAAGGTCAAAGCGATAGTCGGCTAGACATGTGCTTGGCAGGAGCGGGAGCCGCCCTCGGCACCGCTGAGCCAGGCAGACCTGGCAGCGCACGGACGGCGGCGGGAGCCGCGTGCTCCTCTTGGCGAGCAAGCAACAGTAAGGCCACAGTGCTGGTCATCGTCTCCCGTTGGGGTCATGTCGATCGCAACATAACCGGACGCTTCCGTGGTTGGGAGAGCTCGCCTAGCCGCTCTAAGCCTGCCCGCTCAGCTCGGGCTTGCGGCAGGCCGGTTGTGTCGTGGGTCGCTGCCGTCGTCGGGGACGATTTGGCCCTGGGCGGTTAGCGGGTTGCGGCGGGCCACGACCGGGTGGCCTGTCCGTGACAGTCAGCGGACACCCGGACCGGTCGCCGGACCGACCAGATTCCCCCTGCGGGATAGGTGTACCGTCCTCACAGGCGGAGCAGCAGCGCCGGCCGCAACGTCGGCCACTTGGGAGATGGACGGGGGGTGGACCGAGGGTCTTGCGGGCCATCACGTCCCTCTAGGGGTGGGGGATTGGATACGCTCGCGTAGCGCAGGCTTGGCGATCTTGCCAATGGGCGTTTGCGGTAGGTCGGTCTCGATGAAGACCGCGCGCGGGACCTTGAACTTTGCCAGCACGTGCTGGCAGTGCTCGATGAGCTGCTCCGGCTCCGCGGTGAGGCCGGGACGCAGCACGACGAACGCGACCGGCTCCTCACCGAACAGCGTATCCGGCCGGCCGACTACCGCCGCCTCGAGCACGGACGGATGCGTATGAAGGGCGTCTTCGATCTCCTTTGGATAGATGTTCTCGCCGCCACGGATGATCATGTCTTTGAGCCGGTCGACGAGTACCAGGTAGCCGTCCTCGTCGAACCGGCCGAGATCGCCGGTGTGCAGCCAGCCTCCACGTAGCGTCTCGGCTGTTTCCTTGGGCTTGCCGAGATAGCCTCGCATCACGTTCGGGCCTCGCACCGTTACTTCGCCCACCTGTCCGGGCGGCAACGGCTCGTCGTCCTTGCCGACGACCCGGACCACCTGCCCTGGCAACGGCAAACCCACCGTCCCGGGCTTGCGCAAGCCGGTCAGGGGATTTGCCGTCGTCACAACCGTCCCCTCTGATTGGCCGTATCCCTCGAGGATGCGAACGCGGTAGCGATCCTCGAACGCATGAATCGCCGCGGCGGGCATCGGTGCGGCTCCGCACACCGCGCACCGTAGCGAGGCGGTGTCTGGCCGGACTCCCGGCGGCAGCCCCGTCAACATCGCGTAGATCGTCGGCACGGCGGAGAAATACGTGGGCCGGACCCGCTCCACTAAATCCCAGAATGTCTTCGGGTTGAACCGCGGGGCGATCACCGTGGAGCCGCCCGCGACGAGCGGCGAGACGACACTGACCATGATCCCGTTGACATGGAACAGTGGCAACACCAGCAGACAGCGATCGGCTGCGGTCATCTCGAACCAGTCGACGATCATCGCCGCCGTCGCCACGAGGTTGGCGTGGTCGAGCATCACACCCTTCGGCCGTCCGGTCGTCCCGCCTGTGTAGATCACCAAGGCAAGCTCGTCGGGATCCGTCGTCGGCGGTGTCAAGTCAGTCGCGTCGTCTCGCCGAAGGAGCTCATCCACGACGCACACGCCTGCGACGCCGCCCTCGACCTTCGATAACGACGAATCATTCGCCACGACCAGTCGGGCGCTCGAGTCGGTGAGCTGATACTGCACTTCGGGTTTCGTCAGGGCAGGGTTTACCGGCGTCAGCGCCGCGCCGAGCCGCCAGGCGGCGAACATGATCGTCATCAGCTCGACGCTGTTGGGAAGTACTACCGCCACGACGTCACCCCGGCCGATGCCCATTCCGACCAGCGCGCCGGAAACCTGGCGTACCTCCGCGGCGAAGGTCGCGTTGTCGAGCGCTCGGTCGTCGTCAGCGAGACACGGCCCTCCCGGATGTGAGGCGGCCCGCTCGTCGGGCAGCGCGGCTAGGTGCATCACCATTCGATTCTCCTCCTCAGCGGACAAGTAAGGTTCATGTAGGCGCCCAGCCCGCGCCTCCCGTTCGGCGCGAACGCGGAACGCTGCGCCGCACTTCGTGACAGGGCACCGAGCCGGGCATGCTCCAAACGGAAATAGGAGGCCCGCTCCCCAAGGATGACTTGCGGTCAGTCAACGCCGGAAAGAGCGTGTCGGGTTGATCGACAGGAAGTTTCTCCGGCCGTCGCGACTCAAGGACATCCGACCCGCGCGTAATCCCGCGACTGACCGCTTCGTGCCCTCGGGCGGGTGGTGTCTATGTGTCCAGCGGCGCTACCGGCGTACGGCGCGCGTAATGCGACCTCGCTCTATCAACCAACCAGACCGGCCCGGCCATGAGTAGTGCGATCCCGACGATAAACAAGATGACGAGGGCCGCAGGCCCCAGCGCGATGCCAACGAGGAGCAGCACCGGCGCCATCAGTACAACGGCGAAGATTGTAAGTAGAACTTTCACGGGGAACCCCTTCTCGATGGTTCGCAATCAATCAAAGCTAGACCGAGATGACTGGCTAACCATCCGCTTAAGTGCGCAGTCATGCAGCACGTGACTACGCGGAAAGAGTCTGGCTAGCACGTCACGCTTCGAACTCGGCGTTGGAACGGTGGTCGTCGCCATTCGCGGTATCCGCGCGAAGGTGGGGGCTGGTCAGAGGCCGCCGGATGCTGGTCGCGTTGGCAAGCAGGTGTTCTGGCCTGGTCGGGGCGACCCTCATCAAAAGCCGAGCCGTCGCTTCGGCTGCTCCTTCTTGATCGATCCATCGCTTCGCGCCGATGCGTGGAGTGGGCCTGCTCGACCACACCCGCCTTCAGCCACCGCGCGACCATCCCCCGAGCAGGGAACGTGTCGAAAATGGCCAGGATGTGATCGTGCGCGAGCATGTCGAACGCCTGCGCCAAATCCGCGTCCAGCGCCCACAGCCGCTTCGGGCGTCTGCCCTTGACGACCTCAAACACCGCCCGGATCGCGTCGTGGCAACCGCGGCCCGGCCGAAACCCGTAGGACTTCGGCTCGAACCTCGCCTCCCACTCGGGCTCCAGCGCGCTGACGACACGTGCCTGGTGGCACCTATCGGCGATCACGGGAATTCCTAATGGTCGGCGCTTGGTGCGGCTCCCTGCCTTGGGAACGTACACGCGCCTGACCGGCAAGGCCTTGAACGGCTCGGCCTGCTGGTGCACCCTTTCGGCCAGTCTTGCTTTGGCCTCCGGGGTGAGCACCGCCTCGCCGTCCACACCTGCTGTCAGACGCCCGGCATTACGCTCGGTCACCCGCCTAACGCTGTAAAGCGTGTTGGCGCGCGACCGCATCATCGACTTCTGCAGGTTGCGGACCTTCCTCAGGGCCCCCGCCTTCGACGCCGTGAAGATCCGCTGCCGCAGCCGCCGTACGTCATCCTCAACCCGCCGCCAGTCGACCTGGCGCCAGTCAAAGGGCGCGTCCTCTGGTCCGTTCACCACGACCGTGGCCGTGGCGTCCAACTTGTCCTCGGGTTCCGGGGGTTCGGTCATCTTCTTCTCCACAGACTCACCTGACCGCGTCAGCACGCTTCCGCACCCCGGCACCAGGCCCGGTATCCGGCCGGTTATCCGAGACGACCGCCTGGAGGAGACAGCCATCCGGTCCCGGCTTCCCGTCGCGTTTCCGCTGCCGGCGGCTGAGGTAGGCCAGAGGCGCGGTGGCGGTAGCGCTCCGTTTCCTCTGGCCCCCTCCCGAACCCGGCGTGAACCTTTCAGCTCACCGGGCTCTCCAGCGACTATTCCGTGATTGACGCGGTTGGCCTCCCGGGATGGATGCTGGCGTGGCAGGCTTCGCAGACCACGAGGGTCTTGCGTCGCCGCCGCGTCATGACTTGCACCCACTCGGGTGGATCGGGCTGTCCAGGCTTGTCGAGATCAGCGAGCTTGCGGATCTGGTGCACGCGCACCTCGTCCGCTTGCCCGCAGAGCTCGCATCGTCCCGCCAGCAGCCGGTGGACCAGCTCCTTGCGGCGGGCGTGGGCCGGGACTGGTTCGCGGTCTCGCAGGACCGCGTTCTTCTGCCGCCGGAGCGGGATACCACCGAACGTCGCGACCAGCGGTTTCCTGCCCTCGCCGCGGTCGACGCTGACCTGTAGGCATTTGCGCGGCCCGTGCGGCGTCTCGGTCGTGGCCCCATACGTGCGGGCCATCTTCGACACCGACGAGTCGTACTTGCCGGCCAGCGTTTTCAACAGCGAGGTCACCATGACCCAGTGCAGCCGGTCGAGTCGATAGACATCGCCGGCGAGCAGGTAGTACTGGACGATGCCCCGGTACTCGGCCCCGTAGCGGCTGATGATCGAGTGGTCCTCGTCGTTCAGCAGCTCAGGGCGGCGCTCGGGCTTGCCCCGTTGCATGTATCGGGTGCATTTGGCCTTGATCACGTCGCCAGGTACGCGCAGCCGGATGCTGCCGTTGGCCATACGTCCGCCATTGGTGATGATCTGGTTGGCGTGCTGAGTAGTGATCTCGTAGCCGAGGAACCGCGCCGCGCTGGTGCGGGCGTGGGTGATCAGCGTCTTTCGCTCGGACAGCTCCAGCTTGAGATCCTCTTGCAGGAACTGGGCGAGGCGACGTTTGATCTCCTCGGCTTCGGCCTTCGGTCCGGCGAACCCGAGCAGGATGTCATCTGCGTACCTAACGTAACGAAGCCGCCGATAGCCAGGATCACATGGATCCCCTGTCGGTAGGCTCCGCCGCTGCTTGCGCAACGCCCGCACCGCGGCTTGGTCACCGCGCTTGCGGGCACGATGGAGCGCGCTGCTGACCCTGTTGTACTCAGGATTGGGACTCCTGAGCACGCCTCGGGTGTATTCCGGCAACAGAACCGTCTCGACGAACTTGTCCAGCCGGTCCAGGTAGATGTTGGACAGGCACGGGGAAAGAACCCCGCCCTGCGGCGCACCGCTGAGCGTGGCGTTCCACACCCAGTCCTCCAGGTACCCGGCTCGCAGCATCTGGCCGACCAGCCGAAGGAACCGGTGATCGTGGATCTTCTCACCCAGCGTGTCGAGCATGACCTGATGGTCAAGCTCGTCGAAGCAGTGTGAGATGTCACCTTCGATAAACCAGGTCGTTCCCGTCCAATTGATCGCCACCTCGCTGAGCGCGGTGTGACAACCACGGGCGGGTCGGTAACCGTGGGAGTGCTCGGAGAACCGCGGCTCGTAGTACGCCTCAAGCAGCAGGCGCACGACTTCGCCGACGAGCTTGTCCGACCACGATGGCAGACCCAGCGGCCGCTGCTTCCCACCCTTTTTGGGGATGTAGCGCCGCCTGACGGGCTTGAACCGGTAGCGCTCATGACGCAACGCGTCGATGATGCGCTCGATCTTGCCCAGCGTCATGCCGTCTGCGGTTTCCGCGTCGGGACCAGGCGTCATCGCTCCCTTGTTGGAGTAGATGCGCCCGTAGGCCAGCAAGTACAGCTGCGGGTTGAACAACTGCCGATACAGCTCATCCAACGGCAGACCGCGCCTGCCGCGTTCACGGAGGACATCCAGGACCGTTTCGGCGCTCTGCATTACGCATACCTCCCGGCTCTTCGATGTCCAGCCACCTGTGCCCCTTCGCCCTGTGGACGGCTCTCCCGCCCTCCCTGGTGGGCCGCTACTCCCACGACTACTATGGGCACTCCGTCACCCGGGGGCTCGCGCCCCGAGGGTTGATCCCGCGTTCGTCTCTGTTGTACGTCCGAGCGTGACTTAGGCGTCCCACTCATCTCCTTGATTGCCCTCATTGGGCAACGCTCCACGCTCCGAAGGTTGCGACAACCAGCGAACGATGTCGTCGCAGAGCGCAGCGCCGGTAACAAGTGTCTTTCCGGCGGACGCCGAGTTTCGTCGTCTGGAGATTGGGATTTAGGCAATCCAGCTTTCGCCATATCACACGGGTCCCGCGACACCACAGCCCTGACACCTGGGCTGACCATCGCTTCGCTGGCATGCTGCTGTTCCTTTCACCTTTCGGATCCGGGTAAGCCATTGGACCCAAGAACCCTCCTTCGAGTTCCTCCCGGCTGCGCCGGGGATACAACAGAGCGCCTCGCGGCGCATTTCGCTTCTCGGTCATCCTGTCCCCGCCGAGGGATTGGGCCCTCCTCGCGGTCGGCTTACCGGACGTGCCGAAGGCACGCCCGGACCCCGACGGGGTTACCGCGTTCCGCACGCGTGAGCTACGACCGGGGTGGGCGCCCTCTCTACCCCGAGGACGGCGGTGCTCATCCCGAATGGGGTCGCTGCCCAGCCGGCGCCTGCCGCTTCTCGGCGGCCAGCCCTTGCACCCCGCTCCAACATCCCATCTCGCGAGGCTGCGTCTTACGAGGCATCAACGAGGGTTAAAGCCATTCGCCCGTCCGGTCTTCCCCTCCTGTGGCCACCCGGTTGGAACGGGTCGCCCTCGGGCTTTCCCCCGGGCTCCGCACCCCGCCGACCAAGAGCCGACGACGCACGCCAGGGTGGGGACAGGCCATCGAGCACGGACCTGGAACTACGCGCTCAACATCACATCGGCTGATCCTCCAATCGGTAGTTCACTCACAACGTGCGACCTCGCGTCGCACGCGACCAAACGCAACTCCGTGACGCCGTGCTAGCTGCGGACGGGGAGGCAGACGCCTTTCAGGCCGGAGTCTTCCGCAATTCCCATTTGCAACAGCCCGGTCTCGCACTGCCCGTCTCGTCCGGACCAGCGGTCGAAAACGCCGCGATCAGGCGCTCGCTGGTTGTCGCGTCCGCCAGAAGCGGCACTGCGACGATCTGTTCCCCAATTCCCGTCAAGGAACTATATGCAGGATTAACTCGCGAAGACGACACGCGCGGTCCTCGTCCAACGCGGCAATGGCGGCCTCGACGAAGCGGGCGCTCGCAATGCTTTGCTGTCGGCGAATCATCGCTGCCTCTTGGCGATTGCGAGCGCGTCATTTACTCGACGGTTCGTCCCGCGACCGGCCCGCGCGACGTGAAGCGCGCCGGGGTTGGGCCGGCGCGCTGGATAGTGCTATCGGTGCTGTGTCAATGCGCGGCGAGAGACCACATGGGCAACACGGCTCGCTGGTAGGAGATCTCGCACAGTTCCGCCAACGCCGCGTAGAAGACGCCGGCCGATGCGGCGAGTCCGAGATAGCCGCCCCAGTGGATCAGGGTGGCGTTAGCTCCGTAGTTGCCCGCGCCGAGCAGGAAGACCGCAATCCCGATCAGCGCCAGCGTTACCACCACGACGACATTCGTGCGGAACGACGCAGCGAAAATAACGGCGAGGATGATTCCGAACGCGTAGAGGAAAAGACCCAATGCGTGACCCACCTGCGCGGGCGGTACCGACTTCAAGAACCACTCCGCGATCGCGAACAGCGACAGCCAGAACGCGCCGAAACCGCAGAACAGCACACCCGAGAAGCTCTTCCCGGTTCGGAACTGGATGATCCCCGCGATCAGCGCCGTGATGCCGCCGCACATCAGCGCGACCCCGAACACGACGGGCTCTACGCCCTTAGGGATCGCGCCCGCGTTGATCATGCTGAGCATGAACGTCGGGACGAACAGGGCCAATAGCGCAAGCGGGGCCGAGTTGCCCCAGTTGAGCGTCGTGTCGCTGACCGCCGCGGCGGGTTCGGTCCGCGCCGCACCGTTGTGCGCAGCCTCCCGTCCTGGCGATCGTGCAGCGATGGGTGGAGGTGTAGCGACGATTGCCATGATGCAATCCCTCCTTCGGTGCGTCGAGTGCGTCAGCGCACCTTTTGGTGCGGGCATGGAACAGAGCGGTCCCCGATCTGACGTGCTATCGAGCGGTCGCTCCGGGTGATGCTCGGCACTCTGTTAATGGTTCCCCGGTCGCCCGGAGAACTGCAAGCATCCTCCTCTCGGAGGCGCGGTGCCATCGGGGTGGAACCCTGTTTCGGTGTGTGGGAACCCCGCAATTGGGGTCGCGCTCACCCGTTTCGGTAGTTGGTCGCCTGGTTATGCGGCGATACTCGGATGCCTCGGTCTCGTGGGGCGCGCATGATGAGATGACCGCGCGGGAGGGAGTTCAGGCCTCGTGGCGTGTTTGCGTCAGAGGCAGTGACGGGGAGTGTGAAGAGAGGAGCGACCCCATGCCAACCAACATCGCAAACCTTCTGACCGAGACAGCATCCAGGCGCGGCGATCGGCCCGCGCTGAAGCTCGACGACAGCGTCCTGACCTACGCCATGCTCAACGAGGGCGCGACCCGGGTGGCCGGCCTCCTCAAGGAGCGGGGTCTGCAGCCGGGCGACCGGGTTGGGGTCATGCTCCCGAACGTGCCGTACTTCGGCGTCGTCTACTACGGCGTGTTGCGCGCGGGCGGAGTGGTCGTCCCGATGAACGTTCTGCTGAAGGGCCGAGAGGTCGGCTTCTACCTGTCAGATTCGGGCGCGCGGCTGATGTTCGCGTGGCACGGCTTCGCGGAGTCGGCCCAGGAAGGCGCCGAGGTATCCGGGACCGAGGTGATTCTCGTCAAACCGGGCGAGTTCGAGGCCCTGCTCGCGGGCGCGTCGCGCCAACCCGGCGACGTCGAGCGCGAGGACTCGGACACGGCCGTGATCCTCTACACCTCGGGTACCACGGGCACGCCCAAGGGCGCCGAGCTGACTCACTTCAACATGCTCGAGAACTGCCGGGCCGGCGGCACCGAGCTCATGCACATCTCCGAGCAGGACGTGATCTTCGGCGCGCTGCCGTTGTTTCACTCCTTCGGACAGACCTGCTGCCTGAACGCCGGGGTACGGGCGGGCGCGTGCCTGACGATGATCCCTCGCTTCGAACCCGGCAAGGCGCTGGAGATCATCCAACGGGACAAGGTCACGCTGTTCGAGGGAGTGCCCACGATGTATCACGCGTTGCTCAACTATCCCGAACGGACGCGCTACGACGTCTCGAGCTTGCGCACCTGCGTCTCCGGCGGCTCGGCGATGCCGGTGGAGGTCATGCGCGGATTCGAGCAGGCGTTCGCCTGCGTCATCCTCGAAGGCTACGGGCTGTCCGAGACCTCACCGGTGGCGTCGTTCAACCACCCCGAGCGCGAGCGCAAGCCCGGGTCGATCGGGACACCCATCCGAGGCGTCGAGATGAAGGTCCTCGACGACGCCGGCCACGAGCTACCGCCGGGAGAGGTGGGCGAGATCGCGGTCCGCGGCCACAACGTGATGAAGGGCTACTGGAACCGCCCCGACGCGACCGCCGAAGTGATGGACGACGGCTGGCTGCTCACCGGAGACCTGGCCCGCGTGGACGAGGACGGCTACTTCTTCATCGTCGACCGCAAGAAGGAGATGATCATCCGCGGCGGCTTCAACATCTACCCCCGCGAGATCGAGGAAGTGCTCTACGAGCATCCCGCAGTGCTCGAGGCCGCCGTCATCGGCGTCCCCGACGAGGCGATGGGCGAGGAGGTCACCGCAGCGATCGTGCTCAGGCCCGGACACGACGCGAGCGCAGACGACATCCGGGAATTTGTCAAGGACCGGCTGGCGGCCTACAAATACCCCCGGCACGTCTGGTTCGCCGACGAACTGCCCAAGGGCCCGACCGGAAAGATCCTCAAGCGCGGCATCTCGGCCCCCGATGTCGCCGCCCGCGCGACGGCTCGGCATTAGCGGCTCCAAAGGTGTGGCAGACGCCGATTTGGCAGCGGAGACCTCGGCGAGGCGGCGGTGCAGCCGCTCCAACACCTCGTCCGGTCGGTAATGACGCTGGCGGGCGAGCACCACGCCGGTGGCGGCCACGCCGGCCAGGCCCGCGAGTCCGACGAGCTTCCAGCGCATCCGCATCGGTCGCATAGGTTATTCGTGGCGCGAACGGCGCGGCGCTGGCTCTCGAGGAGGCCGGCGCGACGGCGGCGACCAGCGACATCTGGCTGTTCCTCGGCAGGTCAATGGCCGACCCGACGATTCGCGCCCTCACCAACAGCCCGGTCAACCACGTCGGCATGGCCGTCGCGATCGACAACCTGCCGCCGCTACTCTGGTCCGCCGAGCTCGGCCGATCCGCTGCTCGAGTGTGGCCGGGTGAGCGCCATCGCGGCGGGCAGCTTCAAGCTCGAGTAGCCGCGACGCAAGCCGCGAGAACCTCTCTGTCGGCCGAAGGCTCTCGCCTTGCGACCAATGCGGCAACGCATTGCGTCGGCCGAACACTTCTCCTTCGACACGCGTAGCGGGCGTCTGGCCCTTCGCGCTCGCTCGGGACGAGAACCAAGCGTCTCGCAGACGGTCGCGAGACTCCTGCTCGCCACCGAGAACTCGGCAGCCCCGTGCCGCTACGGCGCTCCTGCCCAGGTCTTGAGCAGCCACGGCAGGTATGACCAAGGGAGTCGTCCGGCGCGTGACGGAGCTGGCGATTGTGTGCGTGGCATTTCGCAAGCGGGCTCGGCGGCGCGTCCGACGGTCCCTCGCCGCGAAAGCAATCATGCGCCCGGCGCCGGCCCGCCGTCGATCCGCGTGATTCGGATGTCGCTATAGGAGTCGTCACATCTGGGGCTGCCCAGATCACAAAAGCGGTCGTCCACGAGATGCCCTTTCTGCGCGCTAAGGAGGTGACTCGACCACAAGAGGGAGATGCTCGTGGCGCACTCAAAAGGGGAGCGCACGCGCGTTGCGTCCGAGCTGCTGGACCGCTTAGGCGCGACACCGCCCTGCCCCTCGCGATTGCGCTGGTTTCCGTGGGATGAGCCTCGATCAGCCGGGAGCAGGATCGCGACGTCGGTGATGGCGATTGGCCCGTCGCCTCGGACTACGTAGACCCCAGCTGGCGCCTCGGGCAGGTTACGTAGGCCCACCGCTGTGCGAACTGCCTCCGCTAGGGATCCTGTCCACGATCGCCGTGGGCGAGCTCACGCACGCGCGAAACGAACAGATTGCAAAAGGAGACCGAAGGTGACCAAGATCGTCGCCCTGCTAACGAGGATGCCTGGAATGGAGCGCCAGGAGTTTCACGAGTACTGGCGGGCAACGCACGGCCCGCTCCTGGTCAAGATCCCGAGCATGCGCGGGTACATCCAGAGCCACGTGATTGCTGACCAGGCGCAGACCGAAGCACCGTTCGACGGCGTAGCTGAAATGTGGTTCGACAGCGCTGAGGCGTTCCAGGCTGCCCTTGCTTCACCCGAGGGTCGGGCGGGAATGGCCGACCTCCCGAACTTTTGTGACATGGCGAGAGTCCAGATCTTCTCGGTGGAGGAGGTGCCGTTTGTGTGACCCGACCGGGCGCCGGCACTCCGCACCGGGCGGCTCCGTCACGGACGCGGGTCGCGGCCGCTCATCACGTGGGCGACGGCGGTGAGTGCTGGGCGTAACCGCGGGGACACGACCCGGACCGGCGATCCCTGCGCGGGCTCGTCTGCTTTCGCGCTGAGCGGCATCCGCGGCGATCGCCCGCCGCACCCCCCGCGACCATGGGCGGTCGTCTCGCCACTACGGGTCTCACGACTCCTGGTGAATCCGCAAATCAGACGGCTTTGCCGGCTATCCGCGGCCGGCTGCTGCGTGCAGCAGGTGCGTGCAGCACGCGAATCTCAGTTAGCGACCCGGCCGTCCCAGCTCCCGTGAGCCGGTTGCCCGGGTCCCTGCGGACGCCTGAGTCGGCGAGATCGTGCCGGCGTCGCGCGCCTCGGCTGCGATGCGCACTGAGACGGATAGAGCAGCCGGGCGCGTCGAGCGTCGGTCCGCCACGTCTGGCTGTCCCTGGCCCAGCCACGGGTGCTGCCGTTGAATCTAAATAGTACTGCCGCGCTTCTAAATATCGCGGAAAAAGAATGAGCGTTCGACCGATGTGCGGGCGCATTCATGCTGCCAGGATCGAAGCCGCGTTGCTCTGGCGCTGTCGGTCTCGCTCCCCCGGGGTTCTCGCTCGGCACGCTGTTGGCAACCACCAGACCTAAGGGAGCAGTAATCATGCAGTGGCAAAGCCATCATCCTTCTCGCCGCGTACGGTCGAGAAGCACGTCGGGCGGATGTTGGCCAAGGCGGGGGCATTCCGCTCGCCGAACAGACTACGTACGAGCGGCTACCCCCGGAGGGCGAACTGGCGTAGACGTACCGCTGTGCGAACGGCGTGTGCGGCTCAAACTCCCACCCATGACCCCACGCCCAACACGGCCCGCGATTTCCACTTCAATTGGAGGTAACTAATGCAGGCAAACACGTCAACGATCATGATGCCGCCCTTGCAGGGCGACTACGCAGTCGGTGTCCGTACCCAGCCCGTGAATCTTGGAGTCCGAGGGACCTTCGCCACGGGCATGACTGGCTCGTCCGTACCAGCGGTGCACGCCGGTGACTTTGCTCGCGGGACCCGCTCCCGCCTGCACACGCACCGCAATGCGGTTCCCGCTGACTTCGCTCGCGGTCTACGCCTCGGCGAATCACGGGCGGCTGCCTGAGCGGCACGCACCTAGCGGTGAGCCCGGGGGATCGCGAGCCGCTCGCGATCCCCCAGTGTCTTACGTGAGAACGTTGGTTCAACCTCACCACTGCGGCTCGCGGTCCGACTAGCGGGCACCCGCTCAAGGCGTCCTCATTTGGGCGCCAGAGACAGCTCATGGAGGACCGCTCCGCCGGCTGCCCTCCTCACCAGCCGATTGGGGGACGATCGCCTTCCACACGAGCGCAATCGTCAGCCCCGGGATCGCGGACGAACTCCGAGGCGCCGTCCGCACCTACTACTCCGGCGAGTCGCTGCGTAACGATGTCGTGGACGCGAGAGTATGGCTGGGGATCCACTTCCGCTTCTCGGACACCGGCGGCGTAGAGATGGGCCAAAGGGTGGCGGACTGGGCGCTCACCCACTACTTCCGCCCCAGAGGGGGGCACTGACCTCCCCTCTCACGCTACCTCTTGACACCCGGCGTCACGCCACCGGTGCGACCCTGAACGTCGGCAGGCGCGGGTCGTTGTCGCTCTCCTGCGGGCGAGCAGGATTAAGCGCGAGCGATCGCCTCACTTCCGAGACGAACGATCGTCACCATTGATCCCGCGTCGTACCGCGTTGTTACTCCTCTGCGAGGCCAAGCGGGAGCCGACCGTCCGACCGCGGTGCTCGCTCATCGCTCAGTCCGCCGCACTCCTGCAATGAGCGGTCGCTGCCGGAAAGGACGACCTCCAAGAGCGAGCCGGAGAACGACGTCCGCCTCCGCCTCGGGATTGGCGTTACAGAAGTGGAAATCAACCACCCGCGTGCGGTTCCTCGCGCGGGCTTCGCCGGTCGGGCTCCCGCTTCGCCATTGGGCTGGCGAGCGCCCGTTGCCCGGAGACCGGTGCTACCGAAGGTCGTCCATCTGTCAGCGGCGTCGCCGCCGGCGTGGACGCCCCATTCGCGGGCGAGCGATAGTCAGCGCGTTTGCTGACGATCGGCTCGAACCCGCGCGAGCAAGCGGACGCGGCACTGGTACGCCGCACCACGATCAGCAACGCGTAGCCGTCCCGAAAGCTGAAGGACGTGGCTGCGCCTGTCCGGTACGGGTCGTCCTCGAGTGAGCACTCAGCTCCTACCGCATGACTCCTAACAAAGACAACCGGCCAACTGTCGCTCCTCAGCGAAGCGCAACTCTCCACGCGTCGGCTGGATGCGATCGCGAATCTAGGGCCAGTGAATCGCACATAGCAGGAATCCCCGAGGCCCCTCGCGTATTAGCGGGTCAGCCGGGGAGTCGGTTCCCCGCGTGATCGGGCGGATCTTCCCGCGCCGGACCCCGGGCTCGTTCCGCGACGCGCCGAGCGCCCGGCGGCCTCCCGCCTGCGAACCTCACTACTTGTGAGTCGCACTGCGACGGCGGTCCCGACGAGCGCCTGCGTGATCGGAGCTTTCAAGCCCACGCCCCATCACACCGCCTGCCATCCGAGCGTGTCTCCTGTGGCCCGTAGTCCCCGGTGCTGGGTTCCTGCCGGTAGGCGACGGGGCTGGGCTGGTCAGCGGCGATGGCAGCTACCGCACCCAGGAACCGATCGATATCGTCGGCGGTAGTGTTGATGCCGGCGCTGGCCCGCACCGCCCCTGGCAGGTGTCGGCGGTCACCGGCCCGCACTGCGCGGCGGTGAGCGGCCATCTGGCCCGGGGTGAGACCCAGGAGCCGCATCAGGTAGGGGTGGGCGCAGAAGCAGCCGTGGCGGACTCCGATGCCGTGCTCGGCGCTGAGGCGGGCAGCCACCAGCGCATGTGGGACGCCATCGATGGTGAAGGCGGCCAGCGGCAGCGTATCGACCTCGGGCTCGGGACCGAGCAGCCGCACACTGTCGATCCTGGCCAAACCGCCGCGTAGTCGGCTGGCGAGCCGATGGTCGTGGGCAGCGATGGCCGGCCAGCCGATTCGTTGCAGCTGGTCGATCGCCGCGTGCAGCGCGACGGCGCCGATCACGTTGGGGGATCCGGCCTCTTCCCGCTCGGGCGGGTCGGTCCACGCCACCTCGTCAAGGTCGACCAGGTCCACCGTCCCGCCGCCAACCAGGAACGGGTCGCCCTCGGCGAAGGTCGCTCTCGGTCCAATGAGGATGCCGGCCCCGAACGGGGCGTACATCTTGTGCCCGCTCCACGCCAGGTAGTCAGCTGACTGGGGTAGGGGCCGGTGGGCGGCCAGCTGGGCGGCGTCGACGAACACCGGAACGCCATGCTTGTGGGCGGTATCGATGATGTCGCCCATGGGGGGCAGCCATCCCGACACGTTGGACGCCGCGGTGACGGCCAAAAGCCGGGGACAGGGCCGTCCACGCAAGGCGTCGCTGACCGCCTGAAGGTCGAACGTGCCATCCGGCTCGCATTCGACAAACCGTCGTCGGCACATCCGGGCCCACGGGAGCAGGTTGGCGTGGTGCTCGACTACCGTGGTCGCGACCACGTCCTCAGGCTTGAGGCGGAGCCGGTAGGCCAGATGGTTGATGGCGTCCGTGGTGTTGCGACAGATGACCGCCACGTCGTCAGCGTCCGGGCGGCGCCCCGCGAAGCGCAGGGCCGCGGCCCGAGCCTGCTCGTAGGCGTCCGTGGCCCGCTGTGACTTGTAGCCCGCCCCCCGGTGCACGCTCGAATACCACGGCAGGAACTCGCCGACCCGTTCCGCCACCGCTGGCAGCGCGTTGGTGGATGCTCCCGCGTCCAGGTTCAGATACGGGCGCTGTTTGCCGTCCAAGCAAGGGACGGGCAGTTCGTCACCGACCAGCCGAACGGGCGGGATCGTCCACCGTCGGCGGGACCCGACGGTACCGCCGACGCTCGGCTTGCGCGGGACCCCGTTTCGCCCCTGCACCCGCAACGTGTCAGCACCCGTCCACAGGCCCACCTGGCTCATGGGAGCGGGCGGTTGCCCGGCTTGCTCAGCGTCACCTCTTGCGAACCGAGCTGATGCGGTGCAATTCTCAACGATCGTCGGGGACGTGGTTCGGTTGCTCGACCGGGTGCTACGCATCGGTACGCCGCCCGCTTGGAGTCACGGAGTCGAGGGACGGGGGCGTTCCAGCTGCGGATCGCGAGGCGGCGATTCGTGCCGTGCCGCCGCCGCGCTTCACGGCCTGCGGTGTCCGCTGGGGAACGTCACAGCCGCCGTTGGCGCATGCCTCGAAGGCGGGATCTCGCGTCGCCCAGCCTCGTCGCACCAGCAGGCCGTGGATCTCGCAGCCCAGGCACAGGCCGACCGCGGTCTCCATCCACATCAGGGTCAGGCAGATGAGGCAGATCGTTCTCGGCAGGTAGCCGCGGATGCCGCTGTTGGTGATGACCGTCATCGCGAGCCCCAGGGCCAGGGCGAGCGTCCATGCGAAGCGCTTGGGCTTGGCGGACACCCACTGTGGAGGGTTCCGGCGGGTGATCGCGTGCGCCACGATGCCGGTTGGGCTGTACTGGATGCCGACCGTCACCCGGATCAGGAACTCGACAAAGAAGAAGCTCGCGACGGCTTGTAGCGGTATGTACAGGTGCGTGAAGTAGGCGTAGCTGAAGGCCACGGCGCCGATCACCATCGTCAGCCCGGCTGCGGCCCGTACCTGGTTCTCGTTGAACACACCGGCGCGCAGCTCTTGGCCGTCGACGGTGAGCCCGGAGATATGTTGGCCATAGCGCGACCTGCTTCGGGTTGGCTGGCCGACCGAGCTGCTCCGCTCGCGGCTCGTATTCCTGATTCCTGCCATGATCGACATCTCGCTCCTCTCTAGTAGTGGATTCGTGTACCGGACGCGATCCCCGTGGGAACCCTGTGCGGGTCAAGACCGAACCAGTCCTGCCGCCGGGTGGCTCCGAACGCCTCCTTCTCGGCGGCAAGCTCTCGCGATGGGGCGACGATCCGGGCGGTCGGCACCGGTCCGCCGAGGAAGTTGACCTCGACCTTGCCGACCATCCCGTCGCCGAACTCGACGTAGCAGGGGCCGTCGCCCTGGTAGGGCGGCGGCGGCTCACTATGACCCATGTCTGCGGCGATGTCGGCGGCCACGACCCGGGCGGCCGCCTCGGCGAAAATCCCGGCCTTGGCGACGGTGCGCGCCCCCTTGGCGACATCGCCCAGCGCGTACACGCCCGGAAAGCGGGTCGCGAGGTTGCTCTGGTCGATAGCGATCCACCCATCGGGCGCGAGCCCGAAACGTGTGACGACTTCGGGGGCGCGGTGAAGGGGGATCCCGATGAACAGGTCGTATGGCACGCTCCCGCCACCCACCAGCCGGGCCGCGCGCTCGCGAGCGTCCAGACCCATCACCAGCTCGTTGGGCGCGTACTCAATCCCGCGCTCGTCGAGCGCGGCCAGGAACATCCGCGAGACCTCCTTGGTAACCGGAACCGGGGCCGCCATCGGAAAGGTCATCCGAATGTTCACAGCGTCCCTGACCCCCCGCCTCGTGAACAGGTCGTGCAGCAGGAACGCAGCCTCGAACGGCGCGGGCGGGCACTTGAACGGATGGCCGAGGACCGCGATCAGAACAGTCCCCCCAGCGAACTCCGCGAGGGCCGCGCTGAGACGCTCCGCTCCGGCCAGCGAGTAGTACTCAAACCCGCCCTCCCGGAAGCCCGGCGTGGCCGCAAGGTCGTACTCCGCTCCCAGCGCCACTGCGAGGTAATCCGCGTCATAGCAGTCCTCCTCGGTGTACACCCGCCGCTTCAGCGGATCGATCGCCGTCACCGTCTCCTGACGGAACTCGACGCCCTCTTTCGCGATGTCGCGGTACTGCAACAGCACATCGCTCGGCGCTCTCCTCCCGAGCAACACGTCCAACTTCGAGAAGCCGAAGTAGAACGCGTCGTTTCTATCAAGCAGCGTGACGTCAACTTCGTCCGAGAGTGAATCCGACAACCGCGCCGCCAACTCCAGTCCCGCAAAGCCCGCACCGACTATCACCACTTGCTTCTTCATGGCGCACCTCCATCCGCCCGCTCGAGCCCCGGCGCGGTCACGGCATAGTCGGTGTCGCCGATGACCGGATAGTTGAGCGCCGCCCCGTGCGTCTGGACGAAGGCTTTGGCGTGAGAGAACAGCACTGCCCGCGAGTCGCCGATCCAGTCGTAGAAGCGAATCGGTCCTTTCGCCGTATCCGCCTGGAACTCAGGCGCCGTGTCGCCAGGTTTGAGAGTCATCATGCCCTTCCTCTGCTGTCGTTGCCCACGTCGTGGAGTGGTACGGCAATGCAGCCCTGACCGCTTCGCCCGACAGGGCCAACTTCACGCGCTCTTCGTAGATGGCCCGATCGGGCCAGGCTCAGAGGAGTCCTGTGCGCGCGCCCCAGACCGCGGCCGCTGCGCGCGAGGAGAGATCGAGCTTCCGGAGGATGTTGGCCAGGTGCCGGTGGACCGTGTGCTCGCTCAGAACGAGCCGCTGGGCGATTTCCGGGTTGCTCAATCCCTGTGCGATGAGCTTCAGCACGTCGAGCTCGCGAGGCGTCAGCACAGCCGAGGCCACTCGTGACTCGGCGGGATCGAACTCGATCATGAGGTCAGCGGCGCGTTGCGCCTCGCGCTCCGCCGACATTCCCTGTAGAGCCTCCTGGGCCACGCGCGCCTGCTGGACCGCTGCGTCGTTGCGCCCTAGCGAAGCGAGCACCCGCGCCAGGTCGAGCCGCGACCGCGCAGTCTCAAACGGAGCGCCGATCTGTTGAAAGAGGTCGATGGCATCCTCCATGCTCAGGCGCGCGGCATCGAGGTCGCCTTCGGCCCCCGCGACGACACCGTCGACTGCCAGTGCCGAGGCACGAAGCGAGTCGCCACCGACCTCCGCGAGGAGATCCAGTAGCTCGATCACCGCGCTCCTAGCTCTCTCTACCTCGGCAAGGGCAACGAGCGAACGAGCGTATAGCTCCAGTCCGGCTGCGCGCTGGAGCCGGCTATCAGGCCCGAGCTTGCTGAGAAATCGCTCCGCGCGCTCGGCAGCCAGGGCCGCGTCTCCGCCGTCGAGTGCGACGTGCGCGAGCCCGAGCTGGGCGTAAGCGTGAAACTCCACTTTGTGGAACAGTGCCGCCGCTTCGTCGAGCCGCCCCTGCCGGCGCCGCAGCTCGGCGCGGCGGACCAAGGCCTCGAATGCCATCCCCGGCCGGCTGCCGGCGAACTCCTGCATCGCCGTCTCGAACGTCGCGTCGGCCTCCTCCCACGTGCCGCGCGAGACGAGAATCGCCCCGTAGTGCGCGCGGCAGACCGCGAAAAGATCCCGGATCCGCCAACGCTCGGCGAACTCGAGCATTCGCTGGCACCACTGAGACGCGCGCTCGAAATCCCGCACACGCTCGCAGGCGGTGATCATGTAACAGCATGTGCGTCCGACCGCCCATAGCTCCGAGATCTCGCCACCAATAGCCGCCGCCGATGCCTCGTCCAGCTGGCGGATTCCGTCAGCGATCTTGCCCTCGCTTGCCAGCGCGAGACCCTCCAGCCCGAGCGCCGAGAGCTCGATGTCGTCGATTCCGAGCGAGCTACCGATCGCCCGCGCTCGGACCGCCCAGGATCTCGTGGCCGCGAGGTCGTTCTCGAGAACGAAGGCGAATTCACCTTCGCGGATCGCCAGCCAGCCGTGCTCCGAGACGGGTTCAAGAGCAGCGAGCAGACGGTGGGCTCGCTGCAGCCAGCCGCGGGCAACAGCGGGCTCACCGCGGAACGCGAGGTAGTCCCACGCCAGCCAGATGGCCATCCGGGCGGCGCTGGCAGCGTCGCCCGACTCACGATAGAGGCGGTACGAGCACTCGCGCGATTCGATCGTGAGCTGCCCATCGTCGAGCCACCAAGCCGCCATCGCGAGCGCCTCCATCGCCTCGGGGCTCTCGCCTTGTTCGTGTGCGGCCTCGAAGTACGTCCGCGCCCGCTCCCATTCCCCCCGACGGAGAGCTGCGCGGCCCGCTCTCAGCGGATCCGCGACCTCGAGTTCGGGCTCCAGCTTCATGGTCCGCACACTGGGACATGCCGCGTGCGCACTTGCACCGATCCATTCTGACCTGTCCCGAGAGAAACGGGAAGGCCCGGAGCTCGATTTGCCAGACGACCGACGCCTGCGCCGCCGAGGCCGCGCACACAGCTCAGATGTACACGGTTGTCAGCCGAGCCGCAAGGATCTGCGTCGCCACGAAGGCGACAGTCGAGCGGCGCCGATGCGCACCGCTTTAGGCTTCGGGATCGATGAGGGACAGAGCCGGCCCGGATTGTCGGATCCTCGCAATGTGCAAGCACGTCCGTTGGTGGGAGCGGCCGAGCGCCCTTGAGCCCAGCCGCGCTACCGGTCGCCGAGCACAGATAAGTAGGCCACGCGGGCGCCGTGGCAGGTGTAGGCGTGGAGCAGCAGCACGGTACGTCTGGCAATCCGTACGAGGGCTAGCGCTACCGCCGCGGAATCAAGCCCGAATCAGTGTCCGGGAGTGGTGCCTTCGGAATCGGGTCGGTTGCCAACGGGAACTGAAAAACGCACCAGTTTCAGAGCCGAAAGGTGCACCACCAGCCTGGAGACAGGTCGCGGGCGCGGCAGTCGCTCGGACTGGTCTCGGTGAGCCCGGTCGCGGCTATTGCGGGTCAGCCACCGCGTTCTTGCGGCGAACTGCCGATGGTGAGAATGCGCGCGTCGCGGATCCTGTCTCCATGGCAGGACAAATGGAGTTCGAGAAGGAGCTCTCACGAGTTCCGGAGGCGCCGGGGATCGCCCGGCGTGAGCTATCGCGCTGGTACGGGGACTCGCTGGGGCTCGACGAGCTTGACACGGCAAAGCTGCTCGCCACCGAGCTCGTGACCAACGCGGTGCTTCACGGGCACGGACGGATCGTGCTCCGTGCACAGCTGAACGACGATCGACTACTCGTAGAGGTCGTAGACGAAGGCGCGGGGTTTGAGCACGAAGTCCGCCATCTCGAGTTCGACGAGCTTCACGGAAGGGGCCTGGCGATCGTGGACTCCGAGTCGAGCAGGTGGGGCATCCACGAGGGGACCACGCACGTGTGGTTTGAGCTCGAGCGCCCGGGCCCGCGCCTGGGGTCGGAGCGCAAGCCGGACGCCTAGCGCTCGCCACAGCGCGAATCGCAGCGGTGCGCCCTTTGGTCAATTTGGTGGGCCAGTGACCTACTCTCGCGCGCCGGGACGGATCCAACCCGCTTTCGAGGATCGGCCTGCTCCGCGGCGGAATAGGGAGGCACTCCCCTCGACGGTGCGAGAGTCCTCCCCAACAAGCCTGAGCCTCGCCGTGGCCGGAGCGGCGCCGGCCCCACCCCGGCGTCGGCTTGTGAGCGGGTCACAACCCGGCCAGTCGCGAGGTCGGGGCGCTCGACCGCCGCTCGGCTAGGCGTTGCAGAAGCGCGGGGTGACCGAGATCTCATTGCTGGTTAGGACGACCGATGAAAATCAATAGTGGCGGTCATCGCGTTTGCCGCAATTTCCGTCCGATTTCGGGTGAGGTACCGGTCGGTCTTGCCTCGTTGAGGGCGCTAGATCGGCTCGTGTGAGCTCGGTCCCGCTGCCGCCGCAATCGCGGCTAGCCGCGCGACGCCCGCCCGAGCCCGAAGCGGCCGGGACCGTGCCTATGGTTCGGCTGGCGAATGGCACGCATGTCGCTCATACAAGAAGTCGTTGTCCGCGTTCTCGACGAGATGCGGCTGTATCGGCGACCTGGGGTGACGGCGATCCGGCTCAGCTCGACAGCTTTCGCTCGCACTACGAGCTGCGGCGCCCGCCAAGGGGACCCGAGCTCCGGGCTGCCGTCATCCACATGGCCGCCTCGATGTTCGAGACGGCTGAGCCATGCTGGGCGCTGATCGACAGGACCCAGGGCCGCATCGGTGACCGCGTCGCCGAGTTGCGGCTAGTCCCCGGCCTGGGCGCCGGCGCCGCGAAGACCGGTGGACCTTTCCATTGGTCGGTCTGGGGAGAACCAGCAGTGCTGCAAGCCGCAGTGAACGGGTAGGTAGACAGGTAGAACCCGCCGATATCCGCAGGGAGACCATCACGTACTCGATCTTCGACAGCACAGGCAACCTTGTCGACGCGTTCGGCGACAGGGACGATGCGATTCCGGCACTGACCGACATCGTCCGCGCCGAGCCCGAGTCTGCTGATGAAGTCTTCCTCGTCGCGCAGGACGACGAGGGCCATGTGGGCGAGACCATCTACGGGTCCTCGCTCCACGTCACGGCGTAGCCGGCGTTTGACGCGCGGCTACCGCGCCGGAGTGGAAGCTTCCTGGAAGCCTCGAAGGTCGCTTCCGGATCATTCTGCTGTCGCGGCTCGTGACGAAAATCCCGGATTTGCGGGACAAATCATGACCCGATCACGATCCGACAAGGCCCGCCGACTCCTTACAAGCAGGAGGTCACCGGTTCGAGCCCAGTCGCCCACGGTGAGCGGGTGCTGCCGATCCAACGGGCGGGCGCGCTGGTTGCGCGGCATGCTTGCGCTAAGACACCCGCGGGCGATCGGTCAACCGCACATCTGCCCGAGGGGAGTGTTAATTCGCCGACGCTGCGTAGGATTCGGCGGATGTCCACCGAGCCTGAAGCCCCATCCCTCGACGACATCGAGCGATCGCGCCGGCGCGCGTTCGTGGCCGAGCACCGCACGGCCGTGTTCGGCTACCCGCGCCGCGATGACGGGCCGTCGATGTCGGTCGTCTACTACGTCACGGACGGCGACGATCGCATCCTGGTCTCGACGATGCGCGATCGCGGCAAGGCGAAGGCAGTCGTCCGCGACCCCAAGGTGTCGCTGTGCGTGCTCGACGAGCAGTGGCCGTTGACCTACCTGCTCGTCTACGCCACCGTCGAGGTCGATCCCAACCTGGATCGCGCCACCGATCTGATGATGCGGATCTCGGAGGTGATGGCCGGCCACCCAATGCCGCCCGAGGCTCGGGCCGACGCCGAGGAAATGTGCCGGCGAGAACACCGCGTCGTGCTGACACTGTCGCCGTACGCAACCTTCCAGACCCCTCCGCGACACGTCCGGGAGGCGACCGACCTGAAAGGGCTCACGCATTGGACGAGCAAGAGTCTTCCCTGGTAACGCCCTGGCGCGGGCGGCCCAACGAACCCCGGGGCCCCCGGGGCTAGAGAGCCTGACCCGCACCCGGGGATCCTGGCTGATCTCTCGCTGGAGATGGAGTCCAATCCCGTCCGCGGCAGTCCGCGCCGTCGCGTTCGCACCCCCAACCGTGTTCGACGATCAGTTCTCCCGCGCCGCCGGCTCACGGCGTGTGCCCGGTTGGAGCACGTGGCGCGCGAGCTGGGTGCGGGATTTCACCCCGAGCTTGCGAAACGCCTTGCGGAGGTGGTGGTCGACGGTGTTGGGGCTGATGAACAGCTGCGCGGCGATCTCTCGGTTGGTGGCCCCGTCGGCCGCGCGCCGGGCGATCTGTGCTTCCTGAGGGGCCAGGTCGTCTAGCGACGCCACGCCCCGCTTGCGCACATGTTCGCCGGTCGCCTTGAGCTCGACCCGGAGCGTTCGGCGCGAGCTCCACCCGGACTCGGGTGCGGGCGAGCCGCTCTATCGCCTCGCGATAGAGCGCCTCAGCAGCTTCCCCGTCGCTCAGCAGCGCCCGCGAGCGGGCGTCGATGCCGAGCGGCCAGTCGGTGCCACTGGCGCGTGTCATCTCCGAGAGCCGGCACAGGCTGTCGGCGGCGAGATCGGCCTTCCCGCTCCGGGCGACGGCCTCGATCAGCTCTGGCTCGACCAACACCCAGGTTGGGACCCGGACCTCAAGCGAGTCCTCAGCGGCCCGTTGCGCCGCGGCGAGCGCCAAGTCGTAGCGGCCCAGGGCGTTACCGAGCACGGCGGTCGCCCAGTGAATGAATGTCAGGCCCTGTCCCTCGCCCCGGCGCACGAGCTCCCTTGTGGCGGTCTCGATGGGCTGGGCGGCCTCGGCTTCGCGGCCCTGGAAGGCGGCCAGTGCCAGCGCGGCGTACGGTGCGAGGTTAGATCCGGTCGCCTGTTGACCGCCGCGACCTCGCACCGCCGGCTAGCCGATAACCATTGCCAGGCATGGCCGCGGCTCCGATGGGCACAAGCGAGCGAAGCCACCGCCCTCTTCGACGCCGTCGGAATCAGATTGAAAGAGCTTCCCATCACCCCGCGCGGTTCATGACAGCAGCTGCTTGATGGGAGCCTTTGATCCCGGCAATCCGCCCACGAGCCCGATGCTGATTCACCTGGAAGGAGGCACATGACAATCCAAGACGACGTAACTCACCGATCGGCAGACATACATTGGCCCGACGGGCTCACACCCACCGACGCCGACCTCTTCGCGCACAACGAAATCCTGATCTAAGCGCCACCGCAACAGATCTGGCAGCACCTGACCGCCGCGACCGTGTGGCCACGGTGGTACTCAAACTCCGCAGAAGTGATCCTGAACGATCCCTCCGAACACCTTAGTGCCGGCATGAGCTTCGACTGGATCACCTTCGGAGTTCAGATCTCCAGTACCGTGGCCGAGTTCGCCCCGCCGGTCCGCCTCGGCTGTATGGAATCGGCAAAGGCCTCCGCGCATACCACACCTGGCTCCTGGTGCCCGGTGAGGACAGCACCTACGTGGTCATGGAGGAAATTGGCCTCGGCGACGCCGCGAAGCAGCTCGCGCGCACAAATCCAGGCCACATGCACCGGGGCCACGACCTCTGGAACATCAGCCTGAAATTCCTCTGCGACACCTGAGCTGAGGCAATCCAACTAACGGAGCGCGCGTATTGAGGCGGCCGAGAAGCGCTCCGGGTGTATCCGTCACGCGACTCCTCCGGCGAGGCGATGTGTCCGAATCCCGACCGCCGGCGCGGGCGGTCTAAAGGGCGCGGGTCGAGACGCCGATAAGCAAGCCATCTCCTCTCGACTCCCGGCCTTCGGGCAGGGGTCCCGGCGTAGGCGCGGTCCGCCGATGTGGGCGGACGCGGCGCCGCGCCGGGACAGCAATCTTGTGCGCCCCCACCGGGCTTGGGTTTGGGTCACGGATGACCCGCCCGGCCCGTTCCGCCGAAACCGTCACCGACGTCGACGGCCCACGTGTTCGACCCGTCAGTTCTCCCGAGTCACCGGTTCGGCGCCCGCGTCTGGCTGGCGCACGCGTCTCGACGGTCCGTTTGCGGGGGTGCTCGCCGGTCGCTCCGAGTTCGACCCGGACGCAGGTCCGCTCGAGCCGCTCGATCGCCTCGCGATACAGCGGCTGGGCCGCTTCCCCCTCGGTCAGCAGCGCCCGGGAGCGAGCCTCGATGCCGAGCGCCCAGTCGGTCCCGCTTGCCCGCGTGGTCTCTGAGAGTTGCGCGAGGGCGCGGGAAGCGGGGTCCGGCTTCCCGCTGCGGATGGCCGCCTCGATCTGCTCGGATAGCGCCCAGCGCGAGGTCGCCAGCTCGCGTGGGTACTCGAGTGCCTCCTCGGCCGCGGCAAGCGCCCGCTCGAAGCCGCCAAGACCGTTGTAGAGGACCGCGGACCGGTTCTGCCGCCGCGATAGCGCTTGCCTGGTTGCTCGCGCGCTCGCCCGTCATCCTGCCGATCCCGGGCACGGCATCGCCGGCTCACCTCGAAGAGAACGTAGCGGGGACGAGGAGGCGTTGGCAATCGCCAGCGCGGTGAGCTGATCATCGACCGCTTGCTTGCGTCTCGCGCGAACGTCTTCAGATGGGGGTGGTGCCGCCCGGTCTTCAGATGGGGGTGGTGCCGCCCGGGGTCAGTAGTCGTTCTTGAACGCGAAGTAGGAACCGCGAATGGTTCCGGCCAGCCTCGACTTCTGCCTCGCGAACTTGAATCGCGAGGCGAGCTCCTCGGGGACTTCCATCCCGTCGGACAGCTTGAACCCGGCCGCCCGCTTGCTGGGGTCGTCGATCGTGTACATCACGTTGATCGACAGACCGCTCTCGTAGAAGACGTAGGCGATTCGGATGTTCTCGACCTGGAAGCCGGTAGCTTCGAGCGGGGGAGAGGAGATGACGATGTCGCGTTCGTCCTTGAGGATCCGGTGCACCCAGTCGATCGTCGTCTTGGCGTCGCTCACGGGCTCCACCGTGAAGTCGTGGTCGTACTTGTTCTTGAAGTAGCGAGACTCGTTCGCCCGCAGGCCGGCTAGCGCGGCGGCGACCGGCGACGACTCCAGGCCGACGGTCGAGACGTCTTTGAAATCCACGGTGTAAGACGTGACGTACTCCCGAACCCGTGTGGCCGTTGACGTCCGCCACTGTAGCGCCTTGGTGGCCGTATCCATGAACGCCAATACATCCGGCCGCTGGTCGTATTCCCGGCGGGCGACCCAGACGTCGAGCGGCGCGAGCTGTGGGACGGGACGGAATACGACGCGGGGGACATGCCGAGCGCCTCAACGGCGGGTTCCACTGTGACCGCTACGCCGAGGCCGGCGCCGACGGCTTCGATCAGGCCGTCGAGCGTCTGAACCGTCGCGGCGATCTGCGCGGGCTTGCCGCCGCGATGCTCGGCGGCCGGCCAAAACTCGCGCCAGACCTGATCGCGGGTTGGCACGTCGATCAAGGGCTCGCGTACGAGGTCTTCGACAGTCACTGTCGAGCTCGCGGCGAGCGGGTGATCGGCTGCCAGGGCCACACCCCGTGGCTCGCTGAACAGGAGCCGGCGTTCGATCCCGTCGTGTTCGAACTCGCCGTACAGGATCGCGACGTCGGCGGCGGTTCCCTCGCGCAGGCCCGCCATCGGATCGAGGAAGCTTGCGAAGTGAATCCGCAGCTCGACGTCCGGATACGCAGCGGAGTACCGCTCGAGCGCGGGTGCCACCAGCCGTCGCGTTAGCGGCGCGATGTAGCCGACGGTCAGTCGCCTCGTCTCACCGCCGGCGGCGCGGGTCGCGGTGATCGCTTGCTCGGCGCTCGCCAGCAGTGGACGCGCCTGTTCACATAGGATGCGGCCGGCGGGCGTCAGCTCGACGCGCCGCGAGTCTCGCTCCACGAGACGCGCTCCTACCCGCTCCTCGAGTTGACGGATCTGGCCGCTGAGCGCCTGCTGGGTGAGGTGAAGCCGCTCCGCCGCGCGCGTGAAGTTCAGTTCCTCGGCGAGCGCCAACAGCGCCCTCAGATGCCGCATCTTGATGTCCATCTACGCGAAGTATGCGGGGCGCGACAACGAGGCGTTTTGGCTGCGACAACGGATCTCCGTTTCCCTTCCGGCGCCCTGGGCGCCAGGATCGAGCGCGTCACCACCACCATCAAGAAAGGCAACCACCATGAACACGAACGGAAATGGACATGCTCTCCTCGCCCCCGGCGAGGGCGAAGTACTCGAAGCCGGCGGTAATCGCCTGGTGATCAAGGTCGCCAGCTCTAGCCAGCTCGTCGCCGAGTACACCGCGCCGGCCCATTTCGACGGACCTCCGCTCCACGTCCATCCCGGCTTCGACGAGACGTTCCTGATGCTCGAGGGACGGCTCGAGGTCACGGTGGCCGACGAACCGACCGAGCTGACCTCAGGGGCGACGGCCTATGTCAGCGGCAACGTTCCACACACGTTCAGGAACCCATCCGGCCAACCGGCCCGTTTTCTCCTCATCTGCTCCCCGGGGGGAATGGACCAGTACTTCCGCGGGATCGCGACGGGTGATAACGAGCTCGTCGCCGCGATCGCCGAGCGAGTCGGCTACCGGCCGGTGTCGTAGGCAGGCCGAGTCACCTTCATCACACTCGTCCTCGGATTCTTCGTGGTCGCCTGCATCGCCGTCGCCCCGGCGCGCGGTCACATCTTCGTCGCCGCCTCGACGATCGCCTCGCGGATGCGCGGGTACGTGCCGCAGCGGCAGATGTTCCGCAGCGAGTCAATGTCAGCGTCGGTGATCTGCCGCCCCACGGCCTTGATTTCCTTGACCAGCGCGACGGCGGCCATGATCTGGCCAGGCTGGCAGTAGCCGCACTGCGCGACGTCGTACTTGAGCCACGCCTGCTGCATCGGCCAAAGCGCCGGTCCGCGGCGAATCCAACGGGCGTCCCGCGGTGGGATCATGAACGTGCGGGCAGCAGCGGCAAGAGCAACACCGACGAAAGGGGATTCCGATGGAAGCGCACCTCAGCAACCATCACCGCGACACGATCGAGAAGATCTTCAGGCATCCCGCGAGCCACAACATCGAGTGGCGTCAGGTGGTGTCGCTACTGGAGACGATCGGGACCGTGACGCACGAGGACAACGGCAAGCTCAAGGTGGCGCTCGGCCCCGAGACCGAGGTGCTCCCAGCGCCTCACGGCAAGGACGTCGACGCCCAGATCGTCGTCGATCTGCGGCGAATGCTGAAGCAGGCTGGGTTCGCGCCGGAAGGCTCGCCGGCCGTCGCCGACCAGCGGGTACGGGATCACGGAGACGGCCAGTGGGGCGAGCCGACCTAACGCCCGGTCATTTCGGGTTGCGACACTCCTGAGTTGTCGACGAGCTGAGCGATCTCCACGAACTCGATCGTGGGCTCGACGCCGTACAGGCCGGTCACTCGCTCGCGCATCTCCTCTGAGAAGAAGCGCCTGGCGGCGTCGGCCGATTCCCAGACATAGAAGTTCATTGCCCGCCGTCGACCGTCGTCGACCGTGAAGGCCTTGGACCTCAGCCCGGACATGCCCTCAAACGTCCCGCGGGCGTTCTCCGCGATTGAGACCACGCGGGCGTGATCGAAGTCGTCTCCGTATTGGAAGGTCACGCTCACACCGATCATTGTCTTTCTCCCGTGTACCTGGGCACGAAACGGCGCTCAGACGAATCGCCGCACGAACGCACGCGCTGTCTCCGCGACCTCTCGCCAACCATGGTCGATCGTGATCGAGTGGCCGCGTCCGGGCATCTCGACCATCTCCGTCACGGCCTCGTTGCGCGATTGAAGCTTGTAGGCGGCGTTGGCAAGTGTCGGCGGAACGGTGTGATCCCGTTCGCCCGAGACGATCAGCAGCGGTCTGCGATCGGAGGTCTCGGTGTCGACCTTCGCCTCGGTCCAGGGGTTGAGGTTGCTCGCCGCGGCCTGGAACAGCGGCTCGCCGGATGCCGGCACCGCGAACTCCTCATACAGGGCTTTTGCTTCGTCCTCGTCGACGCTGTTCGCGAACGCGTAGCGGAACTGCTCATAGGTGAGCGGGATCGCCTTGTGCCGGTTCGTCGGATTGCCGAGCACCGGGCGAGCAGCGCGCAGCGATGAGATCGGCAACGGGAGCACGCCCCGGAACGGCGCGGGATCGATGGCCACGGCGGCGGCCGAGAGACCGCGTCCCGCCAGGATCTGGGTGATGAGCCCGCCGAAGGAGTGGCCGATGATCACCGGCGTGTGGTCGAGCTGGGTGATGATCGACTCGTAGTGGCCGGCGACGTCGCCGATCGATTTGCCGGCGAACGCCTCGGGGTGGGCGTTGGCGTCCTCGACGGTAAGTGGGTCATCGGGCCAGCCCGGCGTGAGCGCGACGAAATCGTCCTCTTCGAAGAACGCCGCCCACCGATCCCAGCTGGACGGCAACAGCCACAGGCCGTGCACGAACACGACCGGGGTTCGGCCCGACTCGTTGGCCCGTGCGATCTGCTCGGCCTCATGGTCGGCCATAGATGTCTCTGGATTCATCGGTCCCTCCGTCGATCGGTACGGCGCTTCGTGTTCGCGAAGACCATCGCAGATGGCTTGGTCGGTGGAAAGGGCCCCCGACGGCCCACCCGGTTCACCCGGTTCACCCGGTCCCCCCGGGTCCACCCGGCCCGCGCGGTCCACCCCGGCCCGCCGGTCCGCAAATCGGACGGTGGCCCTACGGCGCCATCGGGAGTTGGATCAGCCGGCGTGGCTCGCGGGTCCGCCGGCGCGCCCGGCAGTAGGCGACGAGCTCGTCGTAGACCGCGTCGCCGCACACGCGCCGGAGCTCATCCTCCATGGTCACGTACAGCGGCTGAGCGGCGCTGAACGCGTCCTGGTGCTCGGTGCACCACCAGTCGAGGATTCCCTCGCCGCCCCAATCGACGGTCCGGCCTGCGCGGACCGCGGTGGTCTTGGTTTCGTCGTCGATGTCGAAGAACAGCGGGACCTGCCAGCAGATCCGAGGCTTCCAGTCCACCGGGTTCTCGCCGCGGCGGAGCGCCGCAACGTGAAACGCGCACCCGGCACCGCCGGGATGGTCCAAGCGATTGTGGAAGATGCAGGCCCCGCGGTACAGGCGCGTGTGGGCGCTGTCGCGCTTGAACCGCGCCTTGGCCCACGGGTCGCGGCCGCCACGCCGGAGCGCCACATCGCGGTTCTGCCAGTCCTCGTCGGTGAGCTGCTCGACCCGGCCCCGGATCATCTCGAGATCCTCGGCGCCGGGCGCGTCGCCGTCGCCCTGGTAGATCTCGACGCCGTCCACGCAGCATCCGCGGGCCGTGTGCTTGAGCTTCGTATCAGGGCAGCCGCGTCCCCAGATGCAGTGGTAGTTGGACAGCATGAACGTCAGGTCGAACTCCCAGTTCCAACCGTCGCGGTCCCGGAACGTGACTGTCTCACGCGAGAGCATGCTTACACCCATCCTTTGCGCCGGAAGAAGACCAGGAGCCCTACGCAGGTGGCCAGCATGCTCCCGACCCCGATCACCCAGAACGTCCACTCAGGAGTAATCAGGTGGGTGACGAGGTAGCCGAAGTTCTGACCGAAGAACCCGGTGATGAAACTGAGGGGCAGAAACACGGTGGCAATAACCGTGAGCTGCTTCATGACGTCGTTCTGACGGTTGCTGACATTCGACAGGTACAGATCGCTGGTGCCCGAGAGCAGGTCGCGGTAGGAGTCGATCAGATCGCTGATGCGGATCAGGTGATCGTAGATGTCGCGAAAGTAGTCGCGCTCGTCGAGCTCGAGGCCGGGAAGCTTGGCGATGCGGTCGACCGAGCTTGCGAACAGGTCGCGCTCAGGGGTTATGACCTTGCGCATGGCGAGAAGCTCCCGCTTCAGTACAAACAGTCGGTCGAGCTGGGCCGGATTGGGGTTTGCCAGGATGGCAGCTTCGAGGTTGTCGATCTCGTTGTCCATATCCGACAGTACGGGGAAGAAGCTATCGACGAGGCCGTCGAGGACGCGGTAGAGCAGGAACTGCTCACTGTGCAGGACGCGCCCGTCCAGTTGCTCGCGCTCCCGATCGAATGGCGGGAGTGAACCGCGATGGATGCTGACGAGATACTGGCCGCTGATGAACATGTGTACCTCGCTCAGCAAGCCGCGACGCCGCGCCTTGTGGGAGGCTGCGCCGTAGAACACGAGAAACACGTAGTCGCCGAAGTCGTCTAGCTTGGGGCGCTGGCGAAAGTGCTCACTGTCTTCGAGCGCGAGTGGATGGAAGCCGAAGATGTCATGCAGCTGCGCCAGTTCCTTCTGGCCGGGCGATTCGAGGTCAAGCCAAAAGAACTCGTCCTTCTGCAGCTGGTCACGGATCCGCGGCTCGTCGATGCGGGTGAGGAACGGCACCTCGCACCGGAACTCGTCATCGTCGCCTTTTGGCTTGACTGCTTTGGCCTTCCCGACAGTCATGGTCGTCTCCTTGATAAGCGCTGGCGCGGACATTGTCGCGGGCGACGGCGCAGCGGCGAGCGCCTAGGCCGTCGATGGTCCGTCGGTAAGCGGGCCCAGGACGGGAGGGACGGGCGCGAACCGATCAGGAACATCGGCGTCGAGCCCGGTATCGGCGGCGCCACGAGTCTCGAGGTCGAAGTAGTAGAGCGTCAGCTGGATCGCGGCGAAGGGCACAGTGAACGTGTACACGAGCGCGCCGGCGAGGTTGATGAAGTTGAGGGAGCGGTCGGTCAGGAGCAGCAGACCGACCCCGAGCAGCGGTCCGGAGAGCACGGTCAGCGTGTCGACGAGCCCGGTGAAGCCGAACGTGCGCCACCATTGGCCCTTCACCAGCTCGGAGCTGCGGCGCAGTGATTCGGTGGCGGGCAGGTCGTCAAGCATGCAGGCCTGGGCGAACAGCGACCAGCGGATGAAGCGATGGATCGCGAACGGGATTCCGATGACGGTGATCGTGAGTAGCAGGACCATGCCGAGCTCGATCGCCATGCCTCGGCCGAGCGACCGCCATCGCATGAACACACGCCGGTAGGCCTGACCGGCGAGGATGCGGCGCCCGGCGTCGAGCTCGCCCAGGATGACGGCGACCGCACCGGTCGCGATCACGGACGCGAACAAGCCCCCGACGCCTCCGACGAGGATGGCGAGAAATGCCGTCACCGCACCGTGCCGGCCGTCCAGCGCCACCAGCGGCGCGATGCTCGTAAGGTGGAAGATCACCCACTGGATGGCAGCCGCAATCAAGTACACGGGAACGAAGATCGCGCCCGCCGCCGCGAAGATCGGAATGTTCTCGGCGTAGACTCGCGTCGTCGCCCGGAAGATCTGTCCGCCCTGGCGCCGCCGGCGCAGGGGGTGGGGATCCGGCGGGCGCCACGTCGTTTTCGCCAAGGCGGTCGTCAGGCCCACGATCGCCAGGAGCACCAGCGCGATGAACGGCACCGGATGGATGAGCGACCAGTTCAAGGCAGTCGCGCTTCCGGTCACCGCGCCGCAGAAGAAGTTGCCCACGGCCAGACCGAATGCCGTGCCGCCTGGGACCTCGATGCTCGTCTGGCGCAGCCCGTCCGCCCACTCGATCGGCGCCAGCCACTGCGCCTTCGCAGCGGGGCCGGTCGGCCCATTGTTGATGCCCGCCTCCTTCTGGCCCCAATGCCCCTGGAACGCGAGCCAGGCGTAGGGCGAGGAGGGGGAGGACGGAACGTCCGGCAGGAGAACGGTCTTGGAGTGCAGCCGCAGCGTCGCGTTGCGAGTGTCGTCGCAACCAAAGCCCTCGTGCGCGCCCCGACCGAGATACGCGTGCTGGGACACGTCGACCTCGTAAGGCCCGGTTCGGAGCGCCGCGGCCGACGTCGACGCCGCGAAGTCGACCTGCGCCATCTCCCAATCGCTCTCGTGCTTGTCGGTGAAGTCGTTGAACGCGCAGTAGAACCAGTACTCGACCGCGAGCTTGCCCGGGTGCAACGGGTCGGTGGCTACATGCGCGTAGATCGACGGCGGCCGACCGTCATTCCAGCGTTGAAACTGGCGCTCGTAGCGGCAGCCCGGGTCGAGTGGATTGCCTGGAAGATCGATGTAGTAATCGGGCCCCAAGTCCCACAGGTCGCTTGAGGTCGGCGCGCGCCTCACGACCTGGCCATGCGGACCGCGAAGCAACACCTCCTGTCTATCGAGCACGATGTCGACGGTCGTCGGCCGGTACGGCTCGCCCGATCCGCACTCCTTCACCTGCGGCGCGAGCGAGAGCACCGGTGAGTACGTCGCTGCCAACTGCTGCGCCGACTCCTCCCCGCGAGCCCACGAGGGCAACGCCAGCAGGAGCAGAAGCGCCAGCGAGGCGCCGATCAACCGCTGGGATCTGGAAGCGTGGAGTTCGCGCAAGACGGCCCCGTGCAGCCGAGTAGGAACCCTAGATGCGCGAACTTATGGCGAGATCCAACATTCCCACGATTCCTGGGTCCTGAAGCCGAGCTTTTCGTAGACGCCGTAGCCGTCACGACTCGATTGCAGCCACGCCCATCGGACTCCACGATCGAGGCCGTCGCGGACGGCTCGTGCGGTGATCGCGGCACCGTATCCGCGCCGGCGATGCGAAGGCAACGTGGCCACATTGAAGATTCCGACATGGTCCTGCACGCAGATTCCGGCTCCGGTCGCGACAGATTCGCCATCGATTTTCCCGACATACGTGCGAACGCCCGGTCTTCCGATAACGGCCGGCGTCATCAAGCGGAGGAATGCTTCGAGGGGCGCGTCGAAGCCGGCCGCCGCGAGTTCGGCGTGGACCACGGCCTGATCCGGCTCGAGCACCTCGATCTGGAGGTCGCCCTGATCGAGCGGCGGGAGCTCCCGTCCGCTCGTGAGCGTCATCAGCGGGATGTCGTCCGTCCGGCGCATGCCACGCTCTTCGCCCAGCGCAGTCAGCTCACGGCTGCACCCACGGGCGAACTGCAGACAGTGCGGCACCCCAGCGTCCGCCACAAGCTCGAGCAGACCGGAGACGGCGTCGCGCTCGGCATCCTTCCGATAAGCCATGACGCCGTTGAGCGTGGGCACCGGGACGCCGGTCACCCCGCCGAACGCCCCCGGCGTTCGTTTTGTCCAGCCGGCGGGGATTGCGACGATCAGGTGCTCCCAGACCGCGGCGAGGGCCGCGCCTGGAGCAATGGCGTTAGTAGCGATCTGCCGACACTATGGGCTACCGGGCTCCGCCTCAAGTCAATAGACGCGCTCGCGCCGCCTTGGTAGCAATATGATATCATTCCGCTACTAGAACCACACGTCCCCTTGGGAGGGATCATGGAACTCAAGTGGCTGGCGAGACTTCCGTTGAACCGCAGGCATCCGCAGCTGTTCGCGTCGCTCGCCTGTCGCCTGCCGCGAACCATCAGAGCGTTGAAGGCGTACGAGGACGCGAGCTGACCATTGCGTCGGTCGATGAGGCGGAGCACGATGATTCGCATCACGTCGGTTCCAGTCCTGGTTGTCACGGCGGGATTGCTGGTCGCAGCCTGCGGCGGGAAGGGGACCGCTGCTGCCCCCGCAAGCGCCGGCTGCAAAACCGTCACCGGGAACGTGGCCGGTGCGTCTCCAGGGGCCGCTGGCTCGTGGCCGTACGCGAACCTCGATCTCGCGAACACCCGGAACGCGACTGGGTCGACGATCTCGTCGAGGAACGTGTCCAAGCTCGCGCGGGCCTGGACGTTCAAGCTGACTGGGAAAGCGGCGGCCGGCGTCCGCCCTTATGGGTCGCTGACCGCGAACCCGATCGTGGAGAACGGCGTCGTCTACCTGCAGGATCTCGACTCCAACGTGTACGCCCTCGCGCTGGCGACCGGGCGGCTCGAGTGGGAGTACCAGTGCGATCAGCCGGAGAAGAGCGGCCCCGGACCGAACGGCGTCGCCGTCGCCGGCGGCAAGGTATACGGGCTCACCCCGACGGCGGCCTTTGCTCTCGGCGCGACCTCCGGCCGGACGATCTGGGTCGACAGCGACCTGTTGCGCACCGGTCAGGGTACGTTCGGCATCCAGCCCCAGGTGGCCGGCGGCCGGGTCTATCTGGCAAGCCAGTACGGCGCGGCACCTGGCGGCGGTGTGCTGCTGGCGCTCAGCGCGTCAAGGGGCGCGGTGCTCTGGAGGTTCAATACGGTCACCGGCCCTGCGCCGGGCGTGCAGTCGCTTGGCGTCGGTGCGGGCGGCGCGTGGGAGACCCCGCTGGTGAGCGGCGACGGGTCGGTGACGTACGGGATCGGCAACCCGTATCAGACCCCCGCCGCGGCGATCGCCCGTCCGGCAGCGGAGCTCTACACCGACAGCGACGTCAACCTCGACGCCGCCACCGGAAAGCTCCGCTGGTACTACCAGGGCGTTCCCGACGACTTCAAGGATTACGACATGCAGGCGTCGCCGATCTCGGCACGCGTCGGTGGCGCGTCCGTCGTGATCGCCAGCGGCAAGATGGGCTACGTCTACGCGATGAACGCTGCCACCGGCAAGCTGATGTGGAAGGCGCCGGTGGGCGCGCACAACGGCCATGACGACGACTCGCTCCAAGCGCTCGAGCACCGCAGCACGGTCAAGGCGCCGCTCACGATCCTTCCGGGGTCGCTCGGCGGCGTCCTGACCGACCTGGCCGCCGCGAGCAACAGCGTCTACGTCGCGACCCTGGACCTACCGCTGACGTACGTGACGTTCAAGCTCCCGGCTCCGACCAAGGCGGCAGGGTCCCCGACCGGCGAGGTCGAGGCGCTCAGCCTTGCAACCGGCAAGGTGCAGTGGGACAGAAGGCTTCCGCAGCTGCCGCTCGGCGCCGTCACGGTTTCGAACGATCTCGTCCTCACGACGCTCTACGACGGTGTGCTGATCGCGCTTGACCGCCGCACCGGCGCGGTCGTGTATCGCCGTCAGCTGCCGACATCCGCCAACTCGCCGATCGCGATCGCCGGCGACACCGTGATCGTTCCAGCGGGCGGCCCCGTCACGACTAACGGAGGCGGCAACCCGCAGGTCGTGGCGTACACGGTGCGGTAATCGTGCCGGTGTCGGCGAGGTCCGCTGCGACACCAGTGCTCATCAACCAACCGGGGCGTCCCGCTTGGCGAGCTCGGCGAGAACCTGGTGCATGCTCGCTATGTCGCGGTGGGAGTAGCCGAGCTCTTCGGCTTTGGTGAGGATCTCGTCCGCGACTTCCGCGGTCGGCAGCGGCGTCGCGTCCTCGGCGCCGGCCTGGCGGACGAGGCGGATGTCCTTGTGCATGAGCGAAATGTCGAACCACGCCTCATCGGGCGGGTCGAGTATGAGCGGGACGCGCAGCTTGAGCAACGGCGAACCGATTTGGCTCTCGGCCATCACCTTGGCGGCGAGCTGAGCGTCCATCCCCTCGCGTTCCGCGAACAGGAGCCCCTCCGAGAAGGCGAGCGTCTGCACGGCGAGACTGATGTTGATGGCGAGCTTGAGCACCAGGCCGTGCCCGTTTTCACCGACGTACTCCGGCGTCCCGAGAACGCGCAGGACCGACTCGATCCGCTCGTACGCGTCCTGATCGCCGCCGACCATGATCGTCAGCGTTCCGCTCTTGACCTGGGGGACGCTGCCCGAGACGGGGGTGTCGAGCATCTGCGCACCGTGTCCCTCGTTGCGTACGCGGGCCGCGATCTCGCGGCTGGCGCCCGGGCTGATCGTGCTCAGGTCCGCCCAGACCTTGCCCTCCGTTAGACCGGCGATGATGCCGTCGGCGCCGGAGGCGACCGATTCGACGATGTCGTCGTTCGGGAGGGAGGTCAGAACGACGTCGGCCGCCTCAGCGACCTCGCGCGGAGTGGAGGCCCAGCGCAGGCCCTGGTCGAGGAGCCATTGCGCGTCGCCGCGATCACGATCCTCGCCGTACACGGCGTAACCCGCGTCGAGGTATCGGGCGGCCATGTTGCCGCCCATATGCCCGAGGCCGACGAATCCGATGGTCTGCATGGCTACGGTCTCCTTCGATCGTGTTGATGTCGTCGCTTGAGCCGCTCGAGGCATCGTCATGCCTCCGGTCGGCGCCGCACCAGCCGCCCGATCGCTAGGCTCGTGCGCCTCACCGCCTCGCCGTACGCCCTCTGCATCGCGGACGGAACAGGCCATGGGGAGCGGTGGACCGACAGGGCACGTGCCTGCCATGGCCGTCGGGGGCCGTCGTGCGGACCGCGTCGGTCCCGCGCCATCGCGGCCACGACCTCGTCGTCTTCCGCGGAAGGCTTGCCGGCCGAGACCCAGGCGAAGCGGAACAGGAGACCGGCCACGAGGTACATGGCGCTCGCGAGTTCGTGCTCACGAGGGCCGGTACGCCGAGCGATCACCCGGAGCGAAATCCCGAGGGCGACGAGGGTCTTGGCGGCACGGAAGTAGACCCCGGGACGCCCGTGATCGAGCGCCCTCGCGGCGTCTCCGAGGCGGCGCTCTCCGACGGCCGAGATCGAGAGCTCGGTCAGCATCGATGCGGTCTCGATCATGCCGAGTGCCCGGCGTGTCGGATGGCCGTCCGGCAGGCCGCTCGCCACGAGCACGAGGCGGGTCGCGGCAGCGCCGGTGGCGCTCGCGGTGGCGACGAATGCCGGTCCGAGGATCGTCCGGCTGCCCGACCACAGCGGGACCGCGGTGCAGGCGAGCAGCACGCCGGTGTAAGAGCCGAGATAGCTGCCGAAAAGCGACGTGAGCGCGCCCAGCGCGCGGGCGGCCTTGGGACGCCCGAACAGGTCGCAACCTACCGCGAGGGCACCCGAGCCGCTGAACGCGACAAGACACCAGGCGCCGGTGTTCATCGGCGAGCGTGGCTTGAAGATCCTCATCATGTTCAGGAATCGCTCGGGCCGCCCGAGGTCGGCGATCAGCAGAAGCGGCGCCGGCGCGACCGCGCCAAGCGCGACTTTCCGAGCGATCGCGGCGGAGCGGTGGTCCCCGGCGGTGTCGCAGGCCAGCGCCACGAACGCCGAGCCGGATGCCATCCCGCCGAACCAGAAATAGGTTGCGACCATTCCGCTCCACACTGGTGCGTGGATGAACGGCCCGTTGACCTCCGGGAAGGGCGCCCCGCGCATCCGCCGGTTCGCCTCGGCAACCAAGCCCGGAGCCGGCTCGGCGCCGGCGTAGTCGGTGTCGCGCGCCTTATAGAGATACGACCACTCGGCGTCGCCGAAGTCGGGGCGCGCGAGCGCGACTTGCGCCCCGGGCTCGGCGGCGGTCCACGGCCCCGGCCCACCGCGCTCGCCCAGCGCGGGCTTGATGTCGCGGTCCTCGGTGCTCACCAGGCCGGCCCTCCACCTGTCCTGCGTCCGCGACGCGCGGCCACGGCGAACGCGATGACCGCGCCGGCGCTCGCAAGCAAGCCGGCGGCGACCGCAGCGACCGTCGCCGGGACCACGTTCTCCTGCACGGGCGAGTCCGCGTGCGCGGGCAGCCCGTACCGTTCGGGCGGCTCGGTCAGGAGGAAGAACGCGCCGAGGCCGCCGGCCAGCTGCTCTTCGGGCTCGTCGCCGGCGCCGTACAGGTAGGCCCCCTCGATCCCGCGCTCGTGCAGCTGGGCCACCCGGCGCGAGGCGATTTCCACGAGCTCCTCGTGAGGGCCGAACTGGATCGAGTCGGTCGGACACGACTTCGCACACGCCGGCTCTAGCCCGTCCTCGAGGCGGTCGTAACAGAGCGTGCATTTGCCCGCGCGCCCATCTTCGCGGGTCGCGCCCGACCACGCCGAACGGACAAGCCGGCACGCAGTAGCCGCAGCCGTTGCACACGTCCGGCTGCAGCACCACCGTCTGATGCTCGGTGCGGATAAGCGCGCCGGTGGGGCACGCATCGAGGCAGCCCGCGTTCGTGCAGTGCCTGCAGACATCGGACATGAACACCCAATCGCCCAGGTTGTGCATGCCCTCCACCACGTCCGCGGCGCCTGACCCGGCCTGTGCTGCGTCAACGAGGTTGATCGCTCCGGCGGCCGGAATCGCGGGCAATTTGCCCCCCGCTCCGGTCTCGAGCGCGCGCTGAGCCTCTTCTCTCAGCTGCGGCGAGGGCTCGAACAGCTCGACGAAGCGGACATGGCGCCAGGTCGAGCCCGACAGATCCCCGGTGTGGTCGTACGAGACGCCCTTGCCCGTCTGCGAGCCGTCGGCGGGGAGGTCGTTCCACTGCTTGCAGGCGACCTCGCAGGCCTTGCAGCCGATGCACACCGATGTGTCGGTGAAGAAGCCCATCCGCTGCGCACCGGCGCGATGGATGGCGATCTCGGTGTCCGGCGCGCTGGTGCTCATGACCTGTGCTCCTGGGGGTTCTCAGCCAGTGGGTCGTCCTCATCCGGCCGGACGTGATGTCCGGTCAGTCCGACGCCGGCGAGCCGCGCGGTGCTCGGACCGTACCTGCGACCGGCGCGCACGTCGCACGTGAACGCCTTGTCGTCCTGGATCGAGACGTTCGGATCGCCGGATAGGGCGACGAGTTCGTTCGCCGTGTCACCCACCGAGAGGCCGCTGTAGCCCCAGTGCCATGGCAGCGCGATCTGGTGGATCACCCGCCCGTCCACCCGCAGCGGGCGGATGCGCTCGGTGACCTTGGCCCGCGCCTCGATCTCCGCTCGCTCGGTGACGATCGTCATCCAGCCGCCGTCCTCGATTCCCCGGTCGGCGGCGAGCTGCGGATCGATCTCGGCGAACATCTCGGGCTGGAGCTCGACTAGCCACGGGACCGTGCGGCTCATCCCCCCCGCGGTGTGGTGCTCGGTGAGCCGGAAGGTCGTCGCCACCAACGGGTACCGCGGGTCGCCGGTGGCGTGGATCGGATTCTCGGGCCGGCGCCAGCGGATCGCGGCCGGGTTGCCATCCGCCTTTGGATAGAGGAGGTTCGGCACCGGCGACTCGAGCGGCTCGTAGAACGTGGGCAAGGGCCCGTCGAGCAGACCGCTCGGCGAGAACAGCCAGCCGCGACCATCCGCCATCATGATGAATGGGTCCGAGCCGGAGATCGCGTCCATGCCCGTCGTGTCCGGTCCCGCCGTGTAGTCAGGCCGCTTGGTCGCCGGGAAATCGGGCACGTCATAACCGGTCCACTTCTCCTCGTCCTCGTCCCACCACACGTAGCGCTTTCGCTCGGACCACGGCCTGCCCTCCAGATCGGCGCTCGCTCGGTTGTAGAGAATCCGCCGGTTTGCGGGCCACGCCCAGGCCCACTCCGGCGACACGATTCCGCCCGGAGCGCTGATGTCACCGGGATCTCGCCGGCGCGCTTGATTGACGCCGTCTTTGTAGATGCCGGAGTAGATCCAGCAGCCACACGCGGTCGACCCGTCACCGCGCAATTCATCGAACGACGCGACCGGGCTGCCCGTCGCGACCTCATAGCCGTTGATCTCCTTGATCACCGCCTCCACGTCGGGCTCGCGCATCTCCCCGTCCTCGGGGTAGTCCCACCTCAGGTTGACGATCGGCCAGTCGCGCCGGCGCTCGGACTCCGCGTAATGCGCTTTGACGCGCTTGGCCAGGTGATGCATGAACCACAGTTCGGAGCGTGCGTCACCCGGTGGGTCGAGGGCCTTGTCGCGGAACTGCACGAGGCGTTGGGTGTTCGTGAACGTGCCCGCCTTCTCGACGTGCGAAGCGGCCGGCATCAGGAACACCTCGGTCTGGATCGTCTCCGGCCGGAGCTCGCCCGATTGCACCTCGGGCGAGTCGCGCCAGAACGTAGCGGTCTCGATCTCGGCCATGTCGCGGACGACCAGCCACTTCATCCTGGCCAGCGCACGTCGCTGAAGCCCCGAGTGCTGGGAGCCGACCGCGGGGTTCTGGCCCATGACGAACAGGCCCTCGACTCCGCCGTCGAGCGCGCGCAGCATCGTCGAGAAATGCGAGTGGTTGCCGGTCAGCTTCGGCAGCCAGCCGAAGCCGTAGTCGTTCTCCTTGGTCGCCGCATCGCCGAACCACGCCTTGAGGAGCGAGACGATGTAGGCGTCGAAATGAGACCACCACCCGCGGTCCACCTTGCCGACGCCGATGTACTCCTTGAGCGTGAGGTGACCCTCGCGAGTCCGCGGCATGTGCAGGTAGCCGGGCAGCAGGTCATACAAGGTCGGGATATCGGTCGAACCCTGGATCGACGCGTGCCCGCGCATCGCCATGATCCCGCCCCCGGGCCGTCCGACGTTGCCCAGCAGTAGCTGGAGAATCGCTGCGGTGCGGATCATCTGCACGGCACCGGAATGCTGCGTCCAGCCGTTCGCATAGCAGAACATGCCCGTGCGCTCGCGGCCCGAGTTCGCGATCAAGGCGTCCGCCACGGCCATGAACTGCTCGCGCGAGATCCCGCAGATCCGCTCCACGATCTCCGGCGTGTAGCGGCTGAAGTGACGGCGCAGGACCTGAAACACGCAGCGCGGATCCTGGAGCGTGTCATCGTGCCTCACGCTCCTCAGGTCCATGCCTGCGCCGGTGTGCTCGCTGAAGGCCTCGGTGGCGTGCTCGTGCACTCCGGCCGAGAGACCGACCGCGCAGTCCTCGTAGCCCCAGCTGGCCGGGTCGTAGCGACCCGTGGCGGCGTCGAAGCCCGAGAACACACCGTCGAGATCCTCGGTGTCGCGGAATGCGTCGCATACGAGCGTCGACGCGTTCGTGTAGCTGACGACGTACTCCCTGAAGTAGGACTCAGTCTCGATCACATGGCGGATGAGCCCGCCGAGGAACGCGACGTCCGTCCCGGCCCGGATCGGGACGTGCAGGTCGGCCAGTTGGCTCGTTCGGCCATAGCGCGGATCGACGTGGATGACGCGCGCACCCCGCTCCTTGGCCTTCATTACCCAGCGGAAGCCAACCGGGTGCGCCTCGGCCATGTTGCCGCCCTCGATCACGATGCAGTCGGAGTTCTGGAGGTCCTGTTGGAAGTTGGTGGCGCCGCCGCGTCCGAACGAGGACCCCAGACCGGGGACCGTGGAGCTGTGTCATATACGCGCCTGGTTCTCGATCTGGATCGCCCCCATCGCGGCGAACAGCTTCTTGATGACGTAGTTCTCCTCGTTATCGAGCGTGGCCCCACCGAGGTGGGCGAAGCCCAGCGTACGGTCGACCCGCCAGCCGTGACCGTCCGTGTCCTGCCAACCGTTCTCACGCGCGGCGATGACCCTCTCGGCGATCATGTCCATCCCCTGCTCGAGTTCGAGCTCCTCCCATTCGGTGCCCCCGGGTCGGCGGTATCTCACCTTTGTCAGCCGTCCCGGTTGTTGCACGAGCTGGCGCGACGACGCGCCCTTCGGGCACAACGTTCCCTGGTTGATCGGCGAGCGCGGGTTTCCCTCGATGTCGACGAGCTCCCCGTCGCGCGTATAAACCAGCTGCCCACAGCCGACGGCGCAGAACGGACACACGGACTCAGTCGCTTTCAGACCGCCGATCCTGGCCTGCGCCCGGCGCGTACGCGTCGACGCCGCGCCTTCGCCAAGTCCCCAGTCCATCGCCCGGCCCACCAGAGGTAGCCGTCGCAGCGACTCAAAGGATCGTGGACGAGATCCCGGGGCGCTCATCGCGATTCCAAAGCTACCGCTGTTCGGATAAAGCGGGGAGAAACTCTCGCCAGGTGTAAGGTCATCGGCGAGCGGTTCACTGGTGGTCGCTGGAGGAGCGAGTGCGTGAAGAAGTGGTCATCGGGGACGACGGCAAGCCACGCTGCCCCTGGATCTCAGCCGGCGATCCCGCGTCGGTGCGCTACCACGACGCGGTCTGGGGGACGCGCACCTACGACGAGTCGGCCTTGTTCGAGGCGCTGACCCTGGGTGTGTTCGAGGCTGGGCTCAGCTGGACGATCGTGTTCGGCAAGCGGGACGCGTTCCGGAGCGCCTTCCGTGCCTTCGACGTCGCGAAGGTCGCGGCGATGACGACGCGCGACGTCGACCGGCTGGTGCAGGACCCCTCGATCATCCGTAACCGGGCCAAGATCCAGGCCACCGTCGAAAACGCGCGCGCGATGAGGTCCGGCTCACCGGACCTGGCGACGCTCGCGCGGTCTTATGCGACGGATCGTAAGCGTGCCCCGCGCTCGGTCGCCGACCTTCCCTCGTCGACACCGCAGGCGGAAGCGTTCGCCAAACAGTTGAAGGCCCAGGGATATCGCTTCGTGGGCCCGACGAGCGTCTACGCGTTCATGCAAAACGTCGGCGTGGTCAACGACCATCTCCACGGCTGCTTCCGGGCAAGTGACTACACCTAACGCTCTGGGTCCTTGATGCGGATGCTAGAGCCAGTTGCGCTCGGCCGCGAGAAGGCGGGCGAGAATCGGTGACAGCGTTCCTGCCGCGGTCGTTTACCTGGGAGGCGAGGTGTAACGTCGCGCGGAATGAGCTTTCGCGGGGAGCAGCGTGGTCGCCGGCGCCAGGCCCGCGGGGCGCAGCTTCCGAGTGCGCCGGGCCGCGTCGCGGCGATCATCTCGCTGATCGTGGTTGCGGTAGTGGTGCTCGCGATCCTCCTTGACTCCGGCCCGGATTCGAGCCCGCATTCGGTCGCTTTGACGCAGGGCGCCTCGGGGCCACATGCGCCCCAGCGGACGCGGACGTCGCACACGGTCGTTCAGCCTGGCACGGCGAGCGTCCCGATCCTCGTCTACCACGTGATCAACGCCCAGCCCGCAGGCAGCACAGCGCTTCCGGCCCTGTACGTCCCTGCCGACCAGTTCCAGAGCCAGATGCAGGCGCTCAAGTCCCAGGGCTGGCGCGCCGTTACGCTCAACCAGCTCGAGGCCTACTGGACCCACGGAACCTCGCTCGGTTCCGGCAAGCCGGTCGTGATCACGTTCGACAACGGGTACGCATCGCAGTACACGAACGCCCTGCCGGTACTCAAGGGACTCGGGTGGGCGGCGGTCGAGAACCTTCAACTGAGCGGGCTGTCGCCGTCCGACGGCGGCCTGACCGACGCGCAAATCCGCGGCCTGATCGCCGCCGGTTGGGAGCTTGACACCCAAGGCGTGAATCACACCGACCTGACCGCGCTCGACTCGGCGACGCTGCTCCAACGACCTCACGACCGCCCGGCAAACGATGCAGAGCCGTACGGCGTCACCCGAACTGGTTCAGCTATCCGTCGGGCGATTACAACTCGTCGGTCGACGGCCGCGGTGCGCGCCGCCGGATATACCGGCGCCACGACGGTCAACCAGGGTTGGGCGAGCCCGCAAGCGGACCGCTTCCGCCTACCGAGGCTGGTGGTGTCCGCTGGTACCACGCCGACCCAGCTGCTCTCACAGATCTCCGCCGCGCAGGCAAACACATCCGTCCCGCCCGCGTACACCGGCGCGGGGCTCGCGTAGGCTTAAGCGAGACCCGGGTTCAGCGTCACCTCGGACAGCGCCGCGAGATGGAGGTCGTCGACGGTCGCCATGGCCTCGCTGACGCAGTCCCTGATGATCGTGTAGCTGATCGTTCCTCGGCGCAGCCCGAAGTTCTGCACCGTGCGCTGCGCCGCTATCTCGTAGAGGCGGACTCCGTCCGTCAGGTACTTCGCGGTCATTCCCCCTGCCTTCGACCGGCCCTACCCGGTCCTAAATCCAAGTGCGAATCTGCACGAGATAAACGCTCCAGCCTGTCCCAGATTTGCGCTATTTGCGGGAAACGCCTCAGGACACCTCGGACGGCGCGACTGCGTGTCCGAGGCGACCGCGGCGATCGACGAGTTGCAGCGAATCTACACAGCCGTAGTTTCTGCGGTTTCGGCATTTCTACCCGTGGACAGGGGCTTTACACGGTCCTCGGTTGGATACCAACGGATGCGAGAGGGGTCCATGGCCGCACGTACAAGGCGCGCCGGACATGTGGAGCGTCTGGGACGGCTACGCCGCGGGGAGCGCGTCGGCCAGGCCGGCGATCGTGAGTCGCCGCCGGCAAAGGTCGACCGCGAACTCGCGGGTGGCGACCGGCAGCGCATCGCCCCATGCGGCCGCCGCCTCGGTGGCGCGGCTCAGAACCTGGTCGAGGAGGACCTCGGGATCCTTTGCCTCGGTCAGGCAGCGCACGCCGAAGCCGACGTGCCAGCGCTCGTCGCGCTCCACGTTCTCCACGCCCTTGCGGATTCCGGGCAGGGAGTCGTCGTCCAGGTCGTCGAGCAGCGCGCGCTGTCCGGCGGTGAAAACGGCTCCTTCGAGGACCATGTGGTAGAGCCGGATGCCATCGAGAATTCCGGTGCGCCCTGCCGAAAGCTCGGCCGCCATCGCCGGCAGCCGCTCCTCGAACAGCTCGAGGAACGCGGCCGGGACATGCTCCCGGGCCGCGGCGAGCCGCTCGGCCGGCGTGTCGCCGGGCAGTCGGAGGACCTCCGCGGCGATGCGGTCGAAGAACACGGCGTGTCGGTCTTCGTCGCGGCGCTGAAGGAAGAAGATCCACATCATCATCGTGTCCACGTGCTCGGCACGATCGGCGAAGGGCGTGAGATGCTCGGCGACGGAGTTCTCGGCCACGCGGAAGCCGGCCAGGAGCGTGGTCAACCGGCCGCGCCGCTCGTCGGGAAGATCGGGCCAGGCCCGGGCGTCGGGCGCCAGGTCGATCGCGCTCGGCTCCCACTGGAGCTTGGCCACGATCTGGGAGTACGTCGAGAGCCGGGGGAAGATCGACAGCTCGGAGCGATCCGCGATGGGAACGCTGAGACCGCCTGCTCCGGCAGGGATAAACGGGTCGACGATCATCTTGTTGTTGTCTTCCGCCATCAGAAGCTAGTTTGCCGAATTGGCCCCTGCGTCCCTGCCTCAGAGCTCCCCGGGCGCTTCATCGTGCGATACACGAAGTCGTTCGTCTGGGCTGACTCGCGGACCGACACAACCTGCTCGTGATGGGGTGAGAACTGGCACACCGGATCAGTCGCCGCCGCGTCGCCGGTCAGCCGGAGAGCCTGGCAGCGGCAGCCGCCCCAGTCGGTGTCCTGGCGGCCGAGCGGGCACGAGCGGCACGGCTCCTGCATCCACGCGGTTCCGCGGAACCGCGTGAATGCGTCTGACTCATTCCAGATCCAGTCGAGCGGATGCTGGCGGATGTTGGCGAACTCGAGCCCGGGGATCGTCGACGCCGCCTGGCAGGGAAGGACGTCGCCGTTGGGCGCGATCACGATCGCCGTCCGGCCCCAACCGCCCATGCACGGCTTGGGGAGATCCTCGTACATATCGGGGAGCACCCACAAAACGTCGACCTTGGGACCGACGCGCTCGCGGAAGCGCGTGACCGCCTCCTCGCCGCGCCGGAGCTGATCCCAGGTCGGCAACAGCGCCTCTTGGTTGAGGACCGCCCAGCCGTAGTACTGGGTGTTCGCGAGCTCGAGCCGCTGGGCGCCGAGCTCGAAGGTCAGATCGAGCAGCTGCTCGATTCGATCGAGGTTCTGCCGGTGAAGCACGCAGTTGATCGTCAGCGGGAAGTCGAGCTCCCGGGCGGCGTGCGCGGCCGCGATCTTCTTATCGAACGACCGGTTGCCGGCGATGCGGTCGTTGTCGCCCGGGTCGGGGCTCTGGATCGAGATCTGCACGTGGTCGAGCCCGGCCTCCTTGAGCTCCCGCGCCCGCCCCGGCGTGAACAGGGTGCCCGCGGTTATCAGCGAGGAGTAGAGGCCCGCGTCGCGCGCCGCCGTGCACAGCTCGTTCAGATCGCGGCGCAGCATCGGCTCGCCTCCCGTCAGCGCGAGCTGGAGGACGCCGAGCGCGCGGGCCTGCTCGAACGCACGGATCCAGTCCGCGGTCGCGAGCTCCTCGTGATACTTGCCTGCGCCGATGTCAACCGGGTTCGAGCAGTACGGGCAGTGCAGCGGGCACTGGTAGGAGAGCTCGGCGATGAGTGAGTAAGGCCTAGGCGGTCCCGGCATCGACCAGCAGTCCTCTCTCGGCCATTCCGTCGACCAACTCGCGAACGTCATCACCGACATCCGCCCCCTCGTAGCGCGCGGTCAGCACCTCGACGATCTCGTCCACCGAACGCTCGCCGTTGCACAGTTCGAGCACCTCGGCGGCGGTAGGGTTGAGCCGCACGGCGCCCTCCGGGACGAGCAGCAGGTGCTCCTCGCGAACCTCGTCGTAGCGCAGACGCGCACCGGTGACGAGTCGCGGATGGGTCACGATTGTGGTCCTGGCGGCTGCGAATCGCCACGCTCGATGGCGTCCAGCTGTGCCCACAGCACCTCGGTCTTAAATCTCAAAGCCGCCACCGCGGCATCCTGCTGCTCGGGTGTCCGGCAGCGCTCGACCACGAGGTCGAGCGCGTACTCCGCGTCACGCGGCGCCTTGACCAGGCGCGTGCGGAAGTACTCGAGGCCGGCGGGATCGATCCAGTCGTAGTGCCGCTCGAGTGCCTCGAGCCGGACCCGGATCGCCGCGGGACCGAACAGCTCGGTCAGCGAGGACGCGACCGCTTCGATCCACGGCTTCTGACGCGCGAAGTTCACGTAGGCGTCGACCGCGTAGCGCACCCCGGGCAGCACGCCGCGCTCGGATTCGAGCCCTTCACGCGATACCCCGAGCGCCTCGCCGAGCCGCAGCCACGACTCGATGCCGCCGGTGCCCTCGCTCGTGCCGTCGTGGTCGATGATCCGCTGGATCCACTCTCGTCGCACCTCGACCTCGGGGCAGTTCGACATGATCGCCGCGTCCTTGAGCGGGATGCACTTCTGGTAATAGAAGCGATTCGAGACCCAACGCTGGAGCTCGTCGCGTGTCAACTCGCCGCCGTCCATGCGACGGTGAAAAGGGTGCAGATTGTGGTAGCGCGTCCCCTGCGCCCGCAGCTCGGCGATGAACTCTTCACTCACAGCTCGACCTCGAGTCCATCGTAAGCAACTTCGACCCCCGCGCGCACGACCGCCGCGCGCTCGGGCGAGTCCTCGAGCAGGATCGGGTTGGTGTTGTTGATGTGGACGAGCGCTTTGCGCGGTCGCTCCAACCGGGCCAGCGCCTCGAGCGTCCCGCCCGGGCCCGAGAGCGGCAGGTGTCCCATGTCGCGCGCGCTGCGAGTCGAGATGGCGAGCTCCGCGAGCTCGTCGTTCCGCCAGAAGGTGCCGTCGACGAGTACGAGATCGCTCCTGCCGAACCGTTCGAGCACGCCGTCGTCGATGCGAGCGAGGCCGGGAACATAGGTGAGGACGCCACCGCCGACGCCGTCGCGGAACACGAAACCGCTCGCCTCGAGCTGGACGCCGGAGCCGTCGAGGTAGCGCGGCGCGTCGCCGCCGACGTCGAAGGACTCGACGGTGAGGCTCGATCCTTCGAGCGGCCGGGCCCGCTCTGGTTCGAGCGTGTGCCACTCCAAACCGCAGTAACGCTCGAGCATCGACAGCACCGGGTAACCATCTCTCAGCGCGCGCTCGACTCCCGCCTGTCCGTACACGTGCACGGGTGTCACCGACTCCCGCAGGAGCAGCAGTCCCGCGGTGTGGTCGATCTCGGCATCGGTCAGGAGCACGCCGGCGATCGGCGGCGACCGAATGCTGTCGACATCGCGGTCGGTGATCGCTTCGAGTTGCTGGCGGGCGTCGGGCGAGGCGTTTACGAGAAACCACGGTCCGTCGCCGCCGCGAATTGCCAGCGACGACTGCGTGCGCGGTTGCGCACGGATCCCCGTACGCGCAGCTTCACACGTCGGACAGCGGCAATTCCACTGTGGAAAACCGCCGCCGGCGGCCGATCCGAGGACCCGAACGCGCACCCTTTAGGGGAAGCGGCGCGCAGCCTCGGGCGGACACGCCGGAGGCCACGCCAGCTTCACAGTCCTACCGGTGATAGAGGTAGGAAGTCACCTCTGAGCACATCTCGATGAACTCAAACTTCGGCTTGCTCCAAGTCATAGGATGCCTCTCCTCTTAGAGTTCAGCGGTCCGTCCGCATCTTACACATCGAGTGCAAGTCGCCGAACGGGCCTCTGGACCTTGGTAATCGAGGTAACGACCGCTGAGCCAGACACGATCGGCGGCCGACCTCGTCGCGGTCGCGGCGGGTCCGAGGGCGTTGGCGCCGGGTGCTCCGGAGCGCGCCGTGGCGGACGCCGATCCGGTCGCGGTCGTGTATCGGGACGGCGGCGCGCCGCCCGCGATCGTCGCGCTGGGCCTACGGTAGAGGGCCTGCGAACCGCCCTGCGCGGGCGGTGCGCGCGCACCGACGTGGCGGCAGGATCGCGCGGACACTCGATAAATCACTGCCTTTCGCGATTGAGGAGCAGGTGAGTGCGCTGGCAGAGGGCGCCGTTCTCGGCGGCTACGGGAGCCGCCGGTGGCGCAGCGAAGAGCCGCCGCCCGGCCGTCGAGTGGTTCGTGATCTGCGGTTGCTCCGGCGAGCTCGCGCCGGTCGCCGCGCGTGCGGAGCTCGCCGCGCGCCCGACCAACGTCGTGTGCGAATTGGTGGACGCGCCGCCGAACGTGATCTCGCCGGCGGGACTGACCGATCGGGTAGTGAAGTTTGCCCATCTGGACATCGAGATCGTCGACGCGGTCAGCGCTGGGCTCGGTGCGTTGACCGCGGTCGGCGGGAGCGGCCCAAGTCCGCCGCGCCTCAGCGCGGCCGCCGGCGGCTGACGCGTTACGCTGGCTCGATGAACCGCGGGGACGGAGATCGGCGAGCCGTGGCTCCGGCGACGCCCGGACGCGTCGTCGACAGCTCGAACCTGGACTTCGCCGCCGCGGAGCGAGCGACGCGGGATCTGCTGCGCGCGATCGGCGCCGATCCCGACACGCCCGATCTGCTCGACACGCCGCGGCGAGTCGCCGCCTCGTTCGCCGAGCTGGTGACCCCCGCCGAGTTCGGCGCGACCGTGTTCCCGAACGAGGGTTACGACGAGCTCGTGCTGGTACGGGACATCTCGTTCCAGACGCTGTGCATGCACCACCTGCTGCCGTTCCACGGCGTAGCGCACGTGGCGTACCTGCCGGGCGACAGCATCATCGGTCTGTCGAAGCTCGCGCGCGTGGTCGAGTTTTTCTCCCGCGATTTGCAACTCCAAGAGCGCATGACCGTCCAGATCGCCGATTGGCTCGAGCAGGAGCTCACTCCGCGGGGCGTGGGGGTGGTGCTCAGCGCCGAGCACATGTGCATGACGATCCGCGGCGTGCGCAAGCCGGGCGCGCGAACGGTCACCTCCGCGCTGCGGGGCACGCTGCGCGACGACGCGCGCACGCGGCAGGAGTTCTTCAGCCTTGTCGGCTGAGGCCGGTGAGCGATCCCCGCTGATCGAGACCGTAGTGACCACAGTCGGCCACGACGGCGTGGTCAACTGCGCCGCGATGGGAGTGCGGTGGGGCGAGGAGGAGCTCGTGTTCTGGCCGTTCGACGCGACACGGACGCTGCGGAACTTGCGGGCGCATGGCGAGGCGGTCATCCACCTCACCGACGACGTGCTTCTGTTCGTCGAGTCGGCGCTCGGTCATCCGCGGCCGCCGATGCGACCCGCGAGTCACGTCGCCGGCTGGGTGATCGAGGACGCGAACTCGTGGCGCGAGGTGGTAGTGACCGAGATCGGGTGTGATTCCGCCGAGGTCCCTCGCGCGCGGGTGCGCGCTCGGGTGGTGGCGTCAGGCACCGGAACGCACGAGCCGCTCGGGCTGTGCCGCGCCCGGCACGCCGCGGTCGAAGCGTCGATCCTGGCGTCGCGGATGCGTTGGCTCGGCGCCGAAAGCGTGTTGGCCGAGCTCGGTCGTCTCCAGGAGCTCGTTGACAAGACCGCCGGCCCCCGCGAGCGGGCGGCGATGGATTACGTGCGACGCTATGTCGCGGAGCGGACGTGACCGAGGTTCTCGTCACCGCGCCGGCGCGGCTGCATTTCGGAATGCTGGATCCGGCCGGAATCGGTTCGCGCCGGTTCGGGGGGGTCGGTGTGGCCGTGGAGGCTCCGCGTGTGGTGGTGGCGATCAGGTCGGGGGCCGGGTCCGAGGTGGTCGCCGACGGGCCTCAAACCGAACGCGCGGTTGCGTTCGCGCGGCGGGCGCGCGAGGCGTTCGACTACCACGGCGGCATCGAGGTCGAGGTACACGAGGTGATCCCGCCGCACAGCGGGCTGGGCTCCGGCACCAAGCTCGGCCTGGCGATCGCGCGCGGGGTGGCCGAGTTGGCCGGTGTCGCGGCGGGGCCCGAGCGGCTCGCGGACGCGAGCGGGCGGGGGGCACGGTCGAGCATCGGCTGCTGGACGTTCGAGGCCCCGGGCCTCGTGGTCGAGGCGGGCGTACGCGACCACGACTCGATCAGCCCGCTGGTAGCCCGCCACACCATGCCCGAGCGGTGGCGGTGCGTGCTAGCGGTGCCCCTCGGGGTCGAGGGTCTGTCCGGGAATGCCGAGGAGAGGTTTTTCGGTTTGCTCCACCAGGAACGGACCGCCGTCGAGCCGAGGGTGTCGCGGTTGGTGCTCACCGGGCTGCTCGCCGGGTTGGTGACCGAGGACATCGGCGAATTCGGCACGGCGCTCACCGAGATCCAGCGCGAGATCGGGTCGATGTTCGCGTCCCGTCAGGGTGGCGTGTTTCATCCGCGGGCGGCTCCGGTCGTCGAGGCGCTGCACGCGCTCGGGGTTGGCGCCGTCGGACAGAGCTCGTGGGGGCCGACGGTCTACGGGATTGTCGACGGGGCTGACCGCGCGGCTTCGGTGGCCGATCGGCTGGGCGGCGCGCTGGGTCCGGAGGTCGACGTTCGCGTGGTCGATTTCGACCGCCGGGGGGCGTGGGTCGCGCGCGACGGCTCGGGGCAGGCGGCGGCGTGAAGCTGCTCGTCAGCGTGGTGTCCGCGGACGAAGCTCGGGATGCGTTCGCCGGGGGAGCGGACATCGTCGACGTCAAGGATCCTCGCGAAGGAGCCCTTGGCGCCCCGTCGCCGCAAGTGCTGTCCGAGGTGGTGCGGGCGGTCGGTGGCGCCGTCCCGGTGAGCGTCGCGCTCGGTGACCTGCCGGACCTTCCCCACACCGCGGCGCTGGCCGCGCGGGGTGCCGTGGCCTGCGGCGCCGCGTACGTCAAGGTCGGGCTGCGAGGGGTGAGCTCGCTCGAGCGTGCGGTTGCGGTCATGACCGCCGTCGCGGACGCGGTGGGGGATGAGGTTGCGGTGATCGCCGTGGGGTATGCGGACGCTCTCGCGCTTGATCCCCCGGCACTCGATGTGGCTTTGCTGCCGGATGTCGTGGGGCGGACGGGTATCGCCGGCGCGCTCGTCGACACGTTCGTCAAGGACGGCCGGGGTCTGTACGGGTGGCTGCCGGAGGTCGAGGTCGGCGAGTTGGTGGCTCGCACGCGGGCGGCCGGCGGAACCTTCGGCGTCGCCGGCCAGCTGCGGCTCGGCGGGTTGCGCCGCGTCGACGCCGACGTCGTTGGGGTGCGCTCCGCGGTCTGCCGCGACGGCAACCGGACCGCCGAGCTGGACGCTGGGCTGGTTGCGGCCGCCGTCGCCGAGCTCCGGACTTTGGCGCTGAGACTACGTATTTGGTAGTTGGATCGCCATCGGCCGGTGTTTAGCGAGGGGTGATGCGGGTGCCGGACCGGCCGCCCGGTGCGCGGACGGTCACGGTGGCGCCGGTCCGGCGGACGGCCTCGGGCAGGTAGAGGTCGACAGCCCGGCCGCCGCCCCGAGCCTGGAGCGCCGCGAGCTCGTCGGCAGTCAGCTGCGCGAGCGGCGGCTCGTCCGACGGCCAGGTCGCGAACACTCCGGCCACCGGCTTGAGCAGCACCGCCTCCTCGGCCCCGATGGCGCAGGCCGCCAGCACTGCCAGCGAGTCGCTCGTGACCGCCCACGATTCCGGTACGTCGGGCCGATCCGCGAACGCCGTCGTCACCTCGAGCAGCTCGGCGCTGGCGAGCAGCGGCGCCAGCAGCACGCCGAGCTGATCCATCGCCTGGAGCGCGAGACGGTGTGCGACGGCGTCGTCCAGCCCCACCTCCGCGTCGACGGCGCGCACGGCATCGGCGAACGGACCGCCGCCCGGCACGACCAGGACCGCCCGGCGGGTCGCGAGCTCGTTGACTTCGTCGCATGCCCGGCGAAGGCCGTCGAGTCCTTCCTCCCGCAGCAGCCCACCGCCGATCTTCACGACCAGCGGCAGCGGCCGCGGCTCACTCACGGCCGAGCACCGACAGCGCGACCGCGGCGGCGACCTCACCCGCGGGACCCGCGAGCGGACCGGCGCCCGCTTGGATCGCCAGCCCGCAGCGCTCCGCCGCCGAGCGAGCCAGGAACTCGCCGACGCCGGCGGTGACCACCGGCGCGCCGGCGACCACCTCGGCGGTGATGCGACGGAGAGCCACCGAGATGACGGCGACCTGTGCCTCCTCGACGGCGGCAGCGATCGCCTCGAGATCGCCGTCGCCGAGCTGTTCGGGGTCGGCGCACACGACGCGCGCCAGCCGGGCCCGCGCCTCCGGGATTGAGGCGCCCCGGCCGTCGGGAAAGGTGCACGTGCACTCCTCGGGGGTGAGGTTGCCCCGCAGCAGGTGCGCGTCGGCGCTGATCGCGAACAGCTCCGAGGACACCGGACAGGGCCGGCCGCCGATGGGCACGTGCGAGACGATCGCGGCGACGTTGGTCCGCAGCGCCCCGGTGTAGACGAGCTCGCCGGAGAGCAGCCGCTCGACGTCGGTACGGCCGCGGGCGACGACCTCCCCGCCGGCGATCGGGATCACGTCGGTGGTCGTGCCCCCGCAGTCGACGAGGATCGCGTCGGGCACCGAGCGCGCCACCAGCATCGCGGTCGCCACCCAGTTGGCACCCGCGCATCGCAACGGCGCCGCCCGCGCTTCCTCTAGGCCGATCAGCTCGCCGGCCGTGGTGAGCACGCGCAACCGCCTTCCGGGCAGCGCCTGACGCGTGGCCTCGAGCACGTGGAGCACGCCGTCGCGCTTGGTCCCGAACGCGTCGACGAGCTCGGCCGTCGTGGTGAGCGCGACCGGGGAGTCGCCCAACTCCAGCCGCCCGACGACGGACGCGATCGCGCCGCTGAGCGCGTCCGGCCGGCGCCACACCTCAAACGGCTCGGAGGCGACCCGGACGCGTTCGTCGGCGTCCACCGCCGCCGCCTTGGTGTTGGCGCCACCGACGTCGAGCCCGATCACCGGGACCATGACGGCATCATGACGCCGGCGATGAGAACCGTTCCAGTCATCGACATCAAGGGCGGAATCGTCGTGCACGCCCGCCGCGGCCAGCGCGACACGTACGCGCCGCTGAGCAGCCCGGTGGTCGAGGGGTGCGAGCCCGTGGCGGTGGCGCGTGCGCTCTGCAGTCTCTGCCGGACCAGCATGCTGTACGTGGCCGACCTCGATGCGCTGGCCGGCGAGCCGGTGAACGAGGCGGTGCTGGCGGCGCTGGCTTCAGTGGCGGAGCCGTGGGTCGACGCCGGCGCCGTCGCGCCGGTGGCGGCCGCGGCGCTGCACCGTGCGGGTGTTGCCCGCAACGTCGTGGGCACGGAGTCGCTCGGGGCGGGCGCCGAGATCACCCCGCCCGCCGAGATCACCCCGCCCGCCGAGATCAACCCGCTCGCTGGGATCACCCCGCCCGTGGTCCTGAGCGTCGACCTGCGCGATGGACGCCTGATCTCGCGGGACCCGGAGCTCGCCGGCCGTGGCCCGCTGGCCGTCGTGCCGCTGGCGCGAGCGCTCGGCGTCGCCGAGCTCCTCGTGATCGACCTCGCCCGCGTCGGCAGCGATTCCGGGCCGCCGCTCGATGCGGTCGCCGAGCTTGCCGCGGCGCTGCCCTCGACGGCCGTCTACGCCGGCGGCGGCGTGCGCGACGACGGCGACCTGCGCGCACTCGAGTCAGCCGGGGCAGCCGGCGCGTTGGTCGCCACCGCCTTGCACGAGGGTCGAATCACGCCGTGAGCAGTGCCTCGCAGGCGCTGACGACTCGCGTGGTGAGATCGTCCTGGCAGACCGACTGGAGCGCCTGCCATCCCGGGATCCCGTTGACCTCGAGCACAAACGTCTCGCCGTCCGGAGCGGTGAGAAGGTCGACCCCGGCGACGACGGCCTCGAGCGCCGCCGCCGCGGCGAGGGCCAGCACGCGCTCGTCCTCGCTCAGCGTCACCGGGTGGGGACGGGCACCACGGGCGACGTTGGCGCGCCACGAGTCGGTCATGCGTTCCATCGCGCCCGCCACCTCGCCGGCGACGACGAGGACGCGCAGGTTCCGGCGGCCGGCCGGCGCCACCGTGCGCTGGACGTAGTAGACGGTCCGCTCGAGCTCGAGGGCGCGGAACACGCGGTGGGCCACATCGGGATCCTCCACGCGGACGATCCCGGCACCCATCGCACCGAACAGCGGCTTCACGACGACGTCGCCGCCCAACTGCTCGAACGCCTGCATCGCACCGTCGTAGCGCTCGCACACGATTGTGGCTGGGGTGGGTATCCCGGCCATCCCGAGGAGTGCGCCGGCCCACGACTTGTCGACGGTCCGTTCGATCGCACGCGGGCTGTTGACGCACTGGACTCCCAGCTCAGCCAGGACGTGCAGCGCGTCCATGCGGAAGATCACCTGCTCGAGCGACCCGCGCGGGAGTCCGCGCACGATCAGCAGATCGACGGCGTCGAGCATCGCTCCGCCCGGGCCGAGGACGTGCGCGGCCCCAGTACCGTCGATGATCGACTCAAGCCGCGTAGCCGGGACGGCGAGTACGTCGTGACCGCGAGCCGTCAGCGCGTCGATCAGCCGGCGCGAGTGCCAGGAGCCGGAGGCGCCGAGAACGGCGACTCGTAGCGGTGGGGTCACGACGTGAACGAGCGCTCGAGCACGTCGGGCGCGAGGCCGCCGCCGTGATGCGCCCGCCCGGACTCGGCGCTGGTCAGGGTGGCCGCGGCGGGGCTGAACAGCATCGGATCGATGTCGTAGAAGTTCCAGTCGGCGGCTTCGAGCAGCTGTCCGAATGGGGTCCCGAACGCCTCCGACGCGGCCGAGGGCAGCCGTCTTGCCAGGTCGGCGATCTCATCGTCCGCCCCCTCGAGCCATAGGTGGACCGTGCCGCCATAGAGCACGGCGTCGTTCGTCCGCCCGATCGCCGCCGGATCGTTCTTGGCCACCGGCGCGATCGGGCAGCATCCCCAGCCCTGGCGGATACGCGCGGGATCCACTCCGAGCTCATGCAGCTTGTGGAGCGCCGTTTCGACCACGCGGGCGCTGATCTGGACCGAGCCGCAGATCGACGCGGTCGGGGCAATCAGGAACGTGACCGCGGCAGCGTCGACACTGCAGCGCTGGGCGACCCTGTCGACGACCTCGGCGGGAGGGTCTTGCCGACTCTCGAGGCACAGGACCGCCCGGTCGGCCCGTTCACGCCAGGCGAGCTCGTCGAACAGGTCCTCGGCGCGGGCGAGTGCGCGCCCGGGGCCGCTGGCCATCGCGAAAAAATCGTCGTGCTCGAGCTTCCAGCCGGCGTACTGCGCGGCCAGGCACGCGGCGGCAGGGTCATCGGCCGCGACCGCGACCCCGGGCCAGGTCCGCTCGCCAACCGTGACCGGCATGGGGTCGATTCGTCCGATCCCGCCCATGCACGCGGCCGCGAAGCCGAGGCCGGCCCGGAGCCCGCCGCGCGCCTCGGCGCCGCAATCGACCACTCGCGCGCCCGACTCGAGGGTGCGGACCTCGATCCCCAGCGCGTCGGCGTCGGCGACCATGGCGTCCACGAGCGCCGCGGCACGTTCGTTCATCGACAGGCTCACTCGCGACTCCCCTCGTCGTCGAAGATCAGGATCTCGCCCCGGCTGAGCGCGGTCCGGTCGCCGGACCATCGCGCCCAGCGTCCGCCAACCAGCGCGTCGGGTACCGACAGGCCGAGCTCGCGGACCCGGAGCAGCTGCATTCCCAGCGCCGGCGGCTGATACCGAGTGGCGAACGCATATGACGGCAGCGGCTCCACCGGCCGGCCGGAGGCGAGACTCCCACGCTTGTTGCCGAGGCCCGCCTCATCGCCGATGCCGCCGAGCGCGATCACCGTGCCCGCCAGCATCCGCAACCCGGCGCCGTTTCCCGTTTGCCCACCGACCGCGACCAGCCCACGCCGCATGCCGGCGCCGGCCTCCTCGCCGGCATCGCCGGTCAAGACGATCTCGCCGCCGGTCATCCCCACCCGGGTACCCGGATACGCGGCGCCGAGCCGCGCGCCGGCGTTCCCGAAGATTCGCAGTACCCCGCCGGCCATTTCGGCGCCGGCCCACGCACCCACGTCGCCACGCACCACGATCTCGCCGCTCGACATGTGGGCGCCGATCCCGTCGAACCGCCGCAGGTCGCCGGAGAGGACGAGACCCTCCTCGTCGGTCCCCGCCCCGGAGACCTCGAACAGGTCGCCCACCGCCGACGTCTCGCCGCCGCACCGGAGCTCGAGGGCGCCGACCGCCGAGGCGTTCAGCGCGCGCAGCCGCTCGGGGATCAGCGGGCCGGCGAGGACCCGGGCCGGCGGCTCGGTTCGGAGTGTCAGCGTCAGCGTCACGGTGGATCGAGGCTCAGCGTCATGGCGGATTGAGGGTCAGCGTCACGGCGGGTCGCGGAGCTCCGAGAGCGGAAAGTGAAACTGGCCGAGTTTGCCGCCGAAGTTGGCGGCGGTGACGTGCGTCGCGCCGGCGCCGGCGGCGGTGTGCAACCCGCGGCGCATCGACTCGCGCATGGCGTCCTCGGATACGCCATCGATCACGATCTCGAACAGCGCGCCGACGCCGTCGGGCACCAGCGTGTCGTCGACCTGGGCGCGGAGAGTGGGGGCAAGCTGGTGGTTGGTCGAGGCGGGCATCGACTTCGAGGTAAGGGCGCCGACCTTGCTGCCGCTCCGGACGATTCCGCCCGGGAAGGGCAGCGCGATGCCCTCACCGCGCATCGCATCGGCTGCGGCCTGGGCGGCCGCGAGGGCGACGTCCTCGTCAGCAGCTCCGATCACGAGGTTGCCGCCCGCGACTCCGGTGTCGACCCCGACGGACTCGGACACCAGGAACTCACCCTCCATCACCGGGATGCGCCAGTAGCGTCGCCCGGCGATCACCTTGCTTGCCTGGAAGCCATCGCCGAAGTAGCGCAGGGTCTGTCCCAGCGCTGCCGTCTTCTGGGCTCCGGGCAACCCGTCGAAACATGCCGTCGTGGGGCAGGTCATCACGCTTTGACCGACGCGCTCGACGATGCGCTTGCCGACGCCCTCGCGGTCCATCGCGAACAGCAGCACGGCGATTCCAGGCCGGCCGTCGGGGGTCTCGGCTGCGGCGAGCGCCCGCTCGATCGCCGCCTCGCACTTGCAGCCGATGACCGAGGTGGCAAAGCCGGTCATCGAGCGAGCCGCCTCGAGCGCCCACGCCTCGGTGGCGGCGGTGATCAGGACGCGGGCGTACCGCATCGGGAACGCCTCGGCGAACGTGTCTTCGATCGCAGTCTGGCCGAGTTCGTAGCCGCTCATCGCCCCGCCTCCACGATCTGAGCGGGCTCGCGCAGCGCCGGGTCGCGGACCGGGTAGTGCTCGAACGCCACCGTGTAGCGGTCGCCGAACAGCGGCTCGAGCACGCTGCTGACATCGGGATCGAACCCGGCGCGGCTCGACAGCAGCACGCCGTCGTCAACCCGGCGCAGATCGCCTTCCTCGACGACCAGGTGTCCGCCCTTGATCACGAAGCGAGGGGTGGCGAACATCTCCTCGCGGTCCGTGCGATCGTCGTAGATCGTGACGTCGGCGTCGGCGCCGACCCCGAGATGGCCCTTGTCACGCAGGCCGAGCCGGCGCGCGGGCGCGGCGCGGGTGATGATTGCGATCTCGTTGAGGGTGTACTCGCGGTCGAGACCATCGAGCAGGGCGGTGCGCCGGATCGCGCGCTGGTTCGCGCGGGCGATCTGTTCCTCGCGGAAAGCACGGTCCATGAGCAGGCGGATCAGCTTCGGGTACGAGAGGAACGAGCCGCCGTTCGGGTGGTCGGTCGAGAGCATCACCTGCCAGGGGTTCTTGCCGAGGAGGAACAGCTCGAGCCCGATCGCCCACTGCAGCGCGTGCACATAGTTGCCGGCGCGATATGTGTAGGGAACGATTCCGCAGCCGGTCTCGACCTCGGTGTCCTGGTTGATCCATTTGTCGGCGCCGAGGTCGCGTAGCACGGCCGATACCGCGGCGTCGGCCGTCATCGTCACCGCCGGGCCGAACATCACCTGCCCGACGTCGGCCGTGGTCTCGGGATGACCGGAGAGATACTCGATCAGCTCGGGGGCGCGCGAACGCGGCTGACCCCCGGGGCGGCCACCGTAGGCGTGAAACTGGAGGTGGGCGAAGTGCGCCTGGCGTCCCGACAGCGTGCGCATTGTGTCGAGCGTGGTTTCGGCGTTGCCCGGGATTCCGAGGTTGTTGGCGTGGACGTGGACCGGATGGGGCAGCCCGAGCTCGTCGACGGCGCCGCCGATTGCCTCGAGCACCTCACGCGGGGTCACCTCGAAGCCGGTGACGTCGTCGTCGAGCGAGTGGACGTTGCCGTTGTCCTGCCTCCAGCGCTCAACGCCGCCCGGGTTGACGAGCTTCACGCCGTAGCCGCCGGTCGCGTCGAGCCACCAGGCGACGGCGTCTCGGAGCTGCTGCGACACGGCGCCCGGCTGGCTGGCCGACTTCCGGATCAGCTCGAACAGCACCTGGTTGTTGCCCATCAGGATCAGGAACGCCTTGTCGATCATCGGCGTGTCGCGGAGCTCGGCCAGCACGTGGCGCGCGGCCAGCGGTGGCGCGGCGGCCTCGACGACGGTGGTGTAGCCGAGCAGCGAGTAGCGGTAGCCGGTGGCGAAGGTCGACGGCACGACGCCGCCCGTGCCGGAGCGGAGGATCTCCGTCCGATCGAGGCGATCCTCGCGCCGGTCGTCGGGGGTGAGCTTGCGGGCGGCGTTCACCTTCGGACCCGCGATGTGAGCGTGGATGTCGACGCCGCCGGGCATCACCACCATCCTGCGAGCGTCGATCCGGCGGGCATCGGGCCCGACATCGGCGACCACCTCGCCGTCCTTCAGGCACACGTCGCGCAACTCGCCGTCCACGCCGTTCGCCGGGTCATGGACGGCGCCGCCGCTGATCCGGATCTCGGTCACGGGCCGATCTCCGCGAGCAGACGCGAGAGCACCGCGGCCGCCGTGGGGGCGACGTCTGACTGCGGCGCCTGGAGGGTTAACGGCACGCCGTCGAGCCGGTGGGCGGTACCGGTCGCGGACACCCCGGCGGCCGCCGTGCGAATCCATACTTCGACCTCGGGTCCAGCGGCGAGACTCCCGAGAGCGATTTCACCCGCGCCACCCGGTCCACGCTCGACGACCAGGGTGACGTCGACGTCGTCGAGCGGCTCCGTGGCCGTGACCGCCTCCGGATGACGGGCGGCGAAGTCCACCGTCCCGCCGTACCCGGACTGCCAGGCGAGCACGTCGTCCGCGCTTCTGGTCCCGGCCGCGGCCGGCAACTCGAGCGTGACCACGTGCCGGTCGTGGCACATCGCCCGGACCAGCTCGTGGAGCGCGAGCGCGCGTCGCTGCCCGCCCGCGCCGCTGGACAGGCCGGGCCCGTATACGAACGCGGCGTGGGGGACTGCACCGATGCGATCCATCAGGCTACCGAGCTCGGTCGAGTGCTCGCCCGGGGGCAACGCCAGCCCTCGATGCAAGACGTCGAGGCTCGTCAGCGCCTCCAGGTCGTGCTCGCTTGGCCAGCTCAGTCGCAGATCAGCGTGCTCGGTGGTGGGCGTGTCGCGGTCGTCGATGACGACCATCGTGCGTACGGCGCCGGACCGCGCGGACGAGCCGCCGAACCCGAGCCGCTCGAGCAGTCGCGGATGGGTGGTCTCGGGATCCTCACGCCAGATCACGACGACTTGCGACCGATCGCGGATGTCGCCGAGGGTGGCGGTCGAGGCGCCGCGGAGCGGCACCGCGGGCGCGCCCGGCCAGGCGCCCGCCAGATCCTGCGTGCTCACGAGTGCCCCGAGCCGATCGGCCAGTGCGACCGCGGCCCGCGCGTCCTCCACGGTGGCGCCGTCGAATCCGTACAGCATCGGACGGCGCGCGCTGCGGAGTATCTCGACGGCGCGGGCAAGCGCCGATTCGACGTCCGTCGGCTCGCCGTCGACGGCCGCGGCCAGATCTCCGTTCGACACGCGCAGGCGCTCCGCGAACCACTCGGCCCCGAGACCGCACGAGGGTGACAGCCGCACGCCGTCGCCGCTGTCCTCGACGTTGACGTCGTCGCAGAGCAGGCCGCACCCGGCGCACGTGACCGGACCGAATTCAGCCACCCGCGAGCACCGGTTCGAAGAGTTCGGAGAGAAGGCGCGCTCCGCGGGCAGCGAGCTCGGACACGTCTGCATCGGACGAGATCAGGGTGCACACGGGCGCGCCCCGCTTGATCGTCTCGCCGGCACTGGGGACGTCGTGCACCAGGCCGTCCGGCCACCAGCCGGGATCGGGAGCACGGAGCTCGCGGGTTGCGAACAGCACGAGCTTGACGTTTGCACACGGCGTCGCCGGGGGCGTGCCGGCTTTCGGGAGCCCGACCCCGCGCACCCCTCGGACATGCGCTTCGAAGGTCCCCGGCCCGAACAACTCGAGCGAGGCGGGCGGACGCGGGTTGACCTCGAGCACCCAGGCGTGGCGGTCGTCCCAGATCGCGTCCACGCCGAACGCCCCGCGGACCCCGAAGCGAGCCGCGACGTCGTCGCAGACCGCGCGAAGCTGGCCGTCGAGTTCGGCGAGAGCCGCATCGGGCAGGCGCGGAGGAGTCACGTTTCCCATCCACCCGAAGTCGGGTCGGCGATGCAGCTGCTCGGTCAGGCCGAGCACGGCGGCGCGGCGGCCGTCGCCGATCGCCACGGCCGAGCAGGACACCCCGTGGATCCGGCGCTGGAGGATCTCGGTTGGCCGCAGCCGGCCACCGGCCCACGGACGCACGCCTCGACCGCCCCCGCCTCGCGTCGGCTTGCGAACCCAGATGCCGCGCTCCAGATCCGGAGGCTCGGCTCGCGTCTCGGGCGCGCGCGCCCCGGCCGCCCGCGCGGCCGCCCCGACCGCCCACGGATCGCGCACCGACGCGAGCAGCTCGGGCGGCGTCCCCAACAGCTCGCGGCCGTCCGCCAGGCGCGCGACGAGATCGGCGCGGTTCTCGAATCCGGCGCCGTACACGACCGCGTCCGCCTCGACCTCGCCGGCGAGCGCAGTCAGCGCGTCGGCGCTCGGCGCGGTCTTCCCGGGCGCGACCGCTCGGAGGTCGACATCCCCGAACCGGTCGAGCGCGGTCACGTCGTAGCCGTCGGCGGTCGCGAGCTCAGCCAGCATCCGCGCGCTCACCGCCGCGATCAGGATCCTCATGGCAGGTGCACCCCGGTCAGCAGCGCGGCCAGCAGCGTGCCCGCCACGAGGTCAGCGGTCGTGCCTGGATTGAGCTCATGATCGGGTCCGCGCAGCGATGCGTCGAACTCCGCGAGCGTCTTAGTGCCGGCTTGGACCTCGCGAGCGTCCGCGGTTACCGCCCGCGCCGCCGCCGCGCCGGCCTTGCGCTCGATCAACGTGTCCGGATGGGAGGCGATTAGCCCTATGTGCAGCGACACGATCGCGTCGAGCGTCGAAGCGCCGTCGCCGAGCGCGTCTGCCAGCAACGGCAGGCCGGTGCCGAACACGATCTCGTACCCGGTGGCGTACTCGGACGCGATGCTGTCGCGGTGGGCGGCCGCGGCCATCGCCTCGCGCAGGGAGATGCGCGCGGGCTCTCTGACGTCGTGGTCGGGCGGGTCGCCGAGGCCGCCGGGCTGAGCCGCGACGATCGCGGCGAATGCGGCCGCGGCATCGTCGACGTCGAGCGCGGCCAGGATGCGCTCGGTCGCCATCCGCAGCGATTCATCTCCTCGCCGCGTGGCCTCGGCGCGGACCAGGGGCGCCAGCAGGAGCACGATCCCCAGATTGGTGTTGGCGTCGGTGACGCGGGCGGTCGCGCTCACCCCGTCCGCGATCAACTCGCCCACACCCCGGCGCAGCGCCCGGCGGCGAGCGAACGCCGGGCCGAGCGCCAGCGCCGAGCGCACCATGTCGGCGTAGGTCGTGTCGGAGAAGTCGTGGGCGGGCGTGATGTTGCCCGGCTTCGCAGCTGACACCTCGAGCAGGCACGCTAATTGGACGTCATGCGCGAGTAAGTCCCGGCTCAGTCTGGAGTGAGCTAGGGTTGCGTGCACAAGCGTCACCATACGATAGGAGAGAGGAGACTCACTTCATGGCCATCACTCTGGCAACCGGGGAGGCTCTGGTAGGCGAAGGTAACGAGGTCGCCCACATCGACCTGCTGCTCGGGTCAAAGAGCGGACCGGTCGGTGAAGCATTCGCCCACGCCTTTGTCAACGAGTCCGAAGGTCACACCAACCTGCTCGCCGTGGTCACCCCCAACCTTCCGGCCAAGCCGGACACGGTGCTCAGCAACAAGGTGACGATCAAGGGCGCCAAGCAGGCCGTCCAGCTCTTCGGTCCCGCTCAGGCCGCGGTCGCCCGCGCCGTGGTGGATTCGGTCGCCGAGGGCGTCATCCCCAGGGACCAGGTCGACGACCTCTGCATGATCGTCAGCGTGTTCATCCACTGGGAGGCCGAGGACGACAAGAAGATCTACGACTGGAACTACGAGGCCGTGAAGTCGTCGATCGCGCGCGCGCTGGGCGGCGAGCCGAGCACCGACAAGGTGCTCTCCGAAACGCCGGCCGCGCGTCACCCGTTCGCCGGCGGCGCCGAGGACTAGCAGTTGACCGCGCAGACCGGAGAGCTGCCGCTCGCCGGTCTGCGCACCGTCGTCACCGGAGCCAGCTCCGGCATCGGGCGGGCGATCGCCGTCGCGTTCGCCGCCGCCGGGGCCCGCGTCGGCATCGGGTTCTGCCGCTCAGCGGATGCTGCCGAGGCGCTGGGGCGCGAGCTCGGGCCCGGCAATCCCCTGCTCCAGGCGGACCTGGGCACGCTCGACGGCTGCACGGCGATCGTCCGTGACGCGTTCGCCGCGCTCGAGCACGTCGACGTTTGGGTCAACAACGCCGGCGCCGACGTGCTCACGGGGGAGGCGAGATCGTGGCCGGACGAGCGCAAGCTCGAACGGCTCATCGACGTCGACCTGAAGTCGACGATTCGGTGCTCGCGGCTGGTTGCCGGCCGGATGCGGGCGGGCGGCTGCATCATCAACATCGGCTGGGATCACGCCACGATCGACGGGATGGCGGGTGACAACCCCGAGCTTTTCGCCGCCGTCAAGGGCGGGGTGCTCGGCTTCTCCAAGTCATTCGCGCGGTCCGTAGCTCCCGACGTGCGTGTGAACGTGCTGTGTCCGGGGTGGGTCGAGACGGCGTACGGTGCCGGCACCGACCGGACGTTCTACGACAAGGTCGCGAACGCCACGCCGCTGCGCCGCTGGGGCCGGCCCGAGGACATCGCGGGTGCGGCGGTGTGGCTGGCGTCGCCGGCCGCGGCGTTCGTCACCGGTCAGGCGGTCAACGTCAACGGCGGCGTCGTTGGCTGACACGTTGTTCGTCACGGGCCGTCTGGCTGAGCCGGCCGTGCGCAACATCGCGGCCGAGCTGGAGATCGACCACCAGATTGCCGTGCTCAACATCAGCGTCGCGGCGTTGATGACGACGCGCTGGATCGCCCGCCGGCTCGAAGTTCCCGCCGGGGTCGACAACATCGTGATCCCGGGGCTGTGCGAGGGCGACGTCGACACGCTCCAGCAGGCCACCGGTCTGCCGGTGCGCAAGGGCCCGGCCGATGTGCGTTCCCTGCCTGAGTGGTACGGGCGCGAGGCAATTCGTGCCGAGCTCGGCCCGCGTGACGTGCGCGTGTTCGCCGAGATCAACGACGTGCAGTCGCTGACCCGGGAACAGATCGTCGAACGGGCCGAGGCGTACCGGGCCGAGGGCGCCGACGTGATCGACCTCGGGCTGTCACTCGACCGCTCGTGGCTGACCGATGGCCCGCCGACGATCGCGGCACTGCGCGAGCGCGGGCTGTCGGTGAGCATCGACACGCTCGACGCCGAGCACATCCGGATGGCCGACGCTGCCGGCGTCGATTACGTGCTCAGCCTGACTCCCGGAACGATCGATCTCGCTGCCGAGCTGCGAGCGACTCCGGTACTGATCACCGAGGACCCCGACGACCTCGACGGGCTCGGCCGCATGGCCGCCCGGATGGACGAGCTCGAGCGTCCGTACCTGCTCGACTCGATCCTGGCCCCGATCAACTCCGGCTTCGCGGCGTCGCTGGCTCGCTACGTCGAGGTCCGGCGACGCCACCCCGAGTCCGAGATCCTGATGGGAATCGGCAACCTGACCGAGCTGACCGAGGCCGACTCGACCGGGGTCACCGCCCTTCTGATCGGCTTCTGCCAAGAGGTCGGGATCGGCGCGGTGTCTGACGACCGAGGTGATCGGGTGGGCGCGCGGAGTGGTCCGCGAGACCGTGCTGGCGGCGCAGATCATGCACCTCGCTCAGCGCCAGGCACGACCACCCAAGCACATCGATTCCGGCCTGGTCACCAGCAAGGACGAGTCGATGCGCGCGCCCACGGAGGAGGAGATGCGCGCGATGCAGGCGCAGATCTCGGACGCCAATTACCGCCTGTTCGCCGATGCGGACTGGCTGTACGCGTTCAACGGCGAGCGGTTCGTCCGCGAAGCCAACATGTACGCCGTGTTTGATCAGCTCGACGTGGACGACGCGACGCATGCGTTTTACCTCGGCAAGGAGCTGATGAAGGCCACGATCGCGCGCGGCCTGCACAAGAGTTATCGCCAGGAAGGTCCCTTGGACTGGGGCATCCTGAGCTTTCCCGAGCCCCGACGGGAGGACATCTCGTGAAGAAGATCCTGATCCAACTCGATACCGACCAGCACCCCAGTGCGTTCGACGCGATTGCCGCCTACGACGCCGACGTCGACGTCGTGATGGGCTACGGCGAAATCACGCCGGACAGCCTGGACGACGTCGTCCAGGGTGCGATCTTTCCGCGCGGCCCGGACGGCCTCGCGAACACCGCCTTCTGGGTGGGTGGGTCGAACGTGGGGGACGGCGAGGCGGTGTTCGAGGCCGCTCAGAAGCTGTTCTTCAAGCCGTTCAACCCATCGATCATGCTCGACTCGGACGGCTCGAACACGACCGCCGCCGCTGCCGTGGCCATGGTCCGCGGCGAGGTGACGCTGAAGGGCAGCAAGGCCGCCGTGGTCGGCGTCGGACCCGTCGGGCTGCGCACGGCCGAGCTATTGAAGCGCGAGGGCGCCGAGGTGACCATGTTCACCTTCCCGCCCGACGTGATGAAGGGCGGGTATCGGCGTGCGTCGGGCGTCCCGGTCGCGCAGGAGGCCGGCTTCGAGGTGATCGAGCCGGAGTCGAGCGACGACCTCGACGCCCGGCTCGCGGATCACGCGGTCGTGTTTGCCGCCGGACCCGCGGGGACGCAGATCCTGCGGCGGAGCGGCTGGGCGCAAGAGGGCGTACGGGTCGTCGTCGACTACTCGGCGGCCGAGCCCGTCGGTGTCGAGGGCGTCGACCGGGGCGACAGCCTCGAGGAGGAGGACGGGGTTCTGAAGCTCGGTGCGCTGGCGGTCGGCGGCCCGAAGATGAAACTGCAAAAGTCCTGCATCCGCCGGATGTTCGAGGACAAGGGCACAGTGCTCGACCTCGAGGGCGTGTACGCCGTCGCCCTCGACGTTCTGTGATCCCTACTTCGAGAACACGAACTTACCCATCGGCCCGTCGAGCGGGCCGTCGGCATCGGGCCGCCAGAGAATGGTGTCTTCGATCTTGCGCGCCAGCGTGAAGTCCTTGTCGGTGATACCGCCCGCCGAGTGGGTGGCCAGCTTGACCCAGAGCTTGCCCCAGGTCACGTTCAGGTCGGCGTGATGCCCGGCGGCTTCGCACAGGTAACCCACGGCATTGACCGCCATCAGCGTGGTCGGCCAGCCGTCGGTGTTGTACTTGCGCCGGATCCACTTGTCCTCGTAGTACCACTGGTCGAGTCCGTACTCCGAGAACTTGGCGGGGATCTCGTCCTCGCTGTAGGTGCGTGGCTTGTCCTTCGTTGAACTCATCCCCGAATGATATGCCCCGTGTAGCGGGCATCGATCCGGGGACGGTGTCCTTCGACCTGTGCGTGCTCCAGGACGGCGAGCCGGTGGTGGAGGAGGTATTCGAAACCGGGCCGCTGAGCCACGACAGCACCCCCCTGCTCGACGCGCTGGCGCGCCACGGGCCTTACGACCTGATCTACGGTCCGAGCGGCTACGGCCTCCCACTGGTGGCCGCCGCCGACGTTACCGAGCGCCAGCTGGCCGAGATGGTGCTGGTGAGACCCGACGAAGCGCGAGCCGAGGCCGGCGTCGGCGGTATGCGGTCGCTGTTGCGGTCGCTGGCCGGGAGCCGCCTGCCGGTCGTCTTCGGTCCAGGCGTCATCCACCTTCCGACAGTCCCACGGCATCGCAAGTACAACCGGATCGACCTCGGGACCGCCGACAAGGTCTGCGCGGTGGCCTGCGCGATTGCTGAGGTGTCCAGACGCCGGGCGATCCCTGTGCGCGAGACGGCGATGGTGCTCCTGGAATTGGGAGGCGCGTTCACCGCCGCGCTCGCGATCGACGGGGGACAGATCGTCGACGGGATGGGCGGGTCATCCGGACCGCTCGGCGCGCGCGCCGTCGGCGCTCTCGACGGCGAGCTCGCGTACCTGCTCGGGACGGCGCTGCGCAAGAACACCCTCTTTAGCGGCGGGGCGCTGGACCCCGACGGCACGCTCGACATGACCGACCTGGAGGCTCTGTGGGCCTCGCCCGCGCTTGCCGAAGGCTGGACCGCGCTGATCGAGGCGACGGCCAAGGCGGTGCGTGCCATGGGGGTCAGCGTGTCGGCGCCGCGCGAGGTCGTCGTCTCCGGTCGGCTGGCCCGTGTGCCGGGGGTAATCGCGGAGCTGTCGAAATCGCTCGATGCCGTCGCCCCCGTGGTTGCGCTCGTCCCGGGTCGGGCAAGCGCGGCCGCGCGGGGTGGCGCATTACTGGCCGATGGACTGGCCGGCGGTCAGAACTCCGCCCTCGTCGAGGCGCTGAGGCTACGCGAGTCGAGCGGGACCGCGCTCGACTATGTCCGCGTTGCGGGCGCCGAGACGATTTCGCTGGGGTGACCGGCCTGCGGTTGGATGTTTGACTGTCTGGCCATGGCTTTTGGCCGATCGGTCAACAGTGTCACTGTCCGGTCAGTGCCGCCATTGTCCGACTGGGCAGTCACGTGACCTGCCCAGTCGGTCAGTGACCGTTATCCGCTGACGGTCAGGTTGTCTCGAAGTCGCACCACTGTTAGCTTCTTCATACCCATTTTCCGTGATGGAAGGAGAGAGTCGCTGTGGCTGCCACTGTCGACGAGAGTGTTATCGAGGGGCTGGCAAAGCAGAACGGGGTGACGATCGGTCGCATCCTGGGCCGGGGAAATGTCGGGATGGCCGAGGAGGGATCCGACGGCAAGATGCACGGCACCGTCCGGATTCCGCTGGACGAACTGGTCTTCGACCCCGGCGTCCTCGTGCTTCCTCATGCGGGGATCCTCGAGCTGGAGATCATCAACGACGACAACAACTCGCATTGCGCGGTCCTGCCGTGCAACGGTGACGCCAAGTTCATCTGGCTGGTGAACTTCTCGAAGGGCAGGGCGACCCTCGAGCTCGACGGCCCGGGCTACTACTGGTACGGCTCCCGGACCGGAAACGACGAGGGCGGCGGCCTCACCGGCACGATCGTCGTCGGCGGAGAGGTCCCAGACGAAGCCAAGCTCGACCGTCCGCCTCAGCCGCGGCCGTAGAAAGGAGCAGTTGATGGCAACTGAGACCGAATACGTTGACGCAGGCGAGGCGGTTGACTTCCGAAATCTGAGCCCCGGCTACGCCGGCAGCGCCCCACCGGTGACAAACGGGTTGGGCTACGACCGCATCCTCAAGGCCCGCGACGCGGAGCCCCACAACTGGATCACGTACTACGGGGCCTACGACGGGCAGCGTTACAGCCTGCTCGACCAGATCAACACGTCGAATGTCAAGGGTTTGACCCCGGCATGGGTGTTCCAGTGCGGGTCGATGGGCATGCACTCCGGCGCCTCGACGTACTCGCTGGAGGCGTCCCCGCTGGTCGTTGACGGCATCATGTACGTAACCGGCTTCGATGGCTGGATCTGGGCGCTGGACGCCAAGACAGGAGCGGAGCTGTGGCGCTACCACCGCGCGTCCCCGTACGACGTGCGGCTGTGTTGCGGCAACGTGAACCGTGGGTGCGCGGTGGCTGACGGGAAGGTCTTCATGACGACCTTGAATGCCCACGTGATCGCGCTGGACGCCACGAATGGCCAGCTGATCTGGGACCAGCCGTACGGCGACGTGCGAGCCGGCGAGAGCGCTACGGTCGCCCCGCTGATCGTCAAGGACATGGTGATCGTGGGAAGCTCGGGCGGCGAATTCGGGGTGCGCGGCCACGCCGACGCGTTCAAGCTCGAGACCGGAGAGCGCGTGTGGCGGTGCTACATGGTTCCGAAGCCCGACGAGCCCGGGGGCGACACCTGGCCGGCCGAGGGCGAGCCCTGGGCGCGGGGCGGCGCAAACTGCTGGACCACGCCCACGTTCGATCAGGAGCTCAACCTCCTGTACTTCAACACCGGCAACCCGTGCCCCGACTTCGACGGCGGAGTGCGCGAAGGCGACAACCTCTTCACCAACTGCGTGGTGGCGGTCGACCCCGATACCGGCGAGAAGAAGGCGCACTATCAGTACACGCCCCACGACGTGTGGGACTACGACTCGACGATGGAGAACATCCTGTTCGAGATGGACGGACGCAAGTGCTCCGGCCACTTCGACAAGAACGGGTACTTCTTCGTCCTGGATCGCACGGACTGCAGCCTGATCCGGGTCGTCCCATTCGTCGATCGCATCACCTGGGGTGAGATCGACTCGAACGGCAAGGTGACGCCGCGAGTGTTCCCGGACAAGGAAGGCGACCCCGTCCACTTCTGGCCAGGCCCCGCCGGCGCCAAGGAATGGACCCACGCCGCCTACAGCCCGAAGACGGGGCTCTTCTATGCGCCGGTGCAGGACGTCGGTGCAACCGCGACGCGTCGGCGCCGCGAATTCAAGGAGAGCATCCCGTACTGGGGCGCGGGCGTCGCGGTGGACACCGAGGACGTGGCCGGCTATCTGTCCGCGATCGATCCAGCCACGGGCCAGGAAAAGTGGCGCTTCCGCAACGAGCATCCGATGACCGCGTCGGTGCTCGCGACGGGCGGCGACCTCGTGTTCGCCGGCGACCCGGCGGGCATATTCCGGGCGTTCAACGCCAGCAGCGGAGAGCTGCTGTGGCAGTACACCTGCGGCAGCGGCCACCACTCGAGCCCCAGCACGTACACCGTCGACGGGCGGCAGTACATCGCCTGCCCGGTTGGGTACGGCGCCTGGACCGAGGGGTTCTACCCCGGCGCGCTTGCGCAGGCGGGTGGATCCGCGGTATTCGCGTTCGCGCTCCCGGAGTAGCGCACAGCCACCGAAGCCACATGCGATCTGTCACGGCTCCCGAGCCGTGGCAGATCGTCGGCCTCGCCACCTACCGTTCGAAAACGAACCAGTGTTCGCGCTCCTCTCGCTCGGGTTCACGCTGAGCCTGGACAACTTCCGTACCTCGATCGTGCTCGGGGGGCTCAAGCCGACCCTGATGCGGTCCATCAAGACGTCCGCGATCTTCGGCCTGTGGGATGGGGTCGCGCCGCTGGTCGGGATCCTCGTCGGCCACTACTTGAGCGACAAGATCAGCTCCACCGCCGACATCGTCGCCGCGATCGGCCTAGGTGCGTACGGGCTGTTCGTCGTGGTCAAGGCGTTGGTGTCACCCGAGCACGCGGATCCGAACCTGCGGTTCGCGACGCGTGGGCTGCCCCTGCCGTTGAGCGTCGACAACGTCGCCGCCGGCGCGGCCCTTGGCATCGCCGGATTCTCTCCGTGGCTCGCGCCCGCGCTGTTCGGGATCACCACGTTTGGGATGTCGGTCGCCGGGCACCAGATCGGACGGACGGCGGCCCACTTCATTCCCCGTATCCGCACCGACCTGCTGACCGGGGTCGCGTTCGTCGCGATGGCGGTCTTTCTGGTCATCGGCATCAACCTCCCTGGCGACTGACCCGAAGCCACCTTCAACCGCGCGACGTTCCGTAGCCGTGCTTTGGAGGCGTTTTGTGCACAAGAACGCAAAACGAAACCGCACGGATATCGCTAGGATCGGACTTGAAGTCCGGCCTAGGAGTAGGGATTGGAGCAGCTCACCCCGAGACCAGCCGCGGTGGCGGAGGGCACACCACCGGCGCTTGCTGCTGTGGCTCCCGCGCCGTCCGAGGCTCTGCCCGGGCGGTCCGAGGGCACGCCCGCTTCGTGGCCGGTTCGCGGGCGGGTGAGCAAGTTCGTTATCCCGGAGGTGATTTTCGGCGTCGGGACGCTCGCGGAGGTGGGAGGCGCGGTCCGTCGAGTCGGCGGCCGCCGTCCGATGCTCGTCAGCGATCCGGGCGTGCTCGCGGCCGGCTGGGTTGAGCGCGCAGCGCCGTACCTCGCCGACGTGCGGATCGAGTGGCGACTGTGGCATGACCTAACGCCCAATCCGAAGGAAGTCGAGGTCCAGTCGGCGTTCGAGAGCTATCTGGAGAGCGGCTGCGACGCGCTCCTTGCGATCGGCGGCGGCAGCTGCATCGACCTCGCCAAGGCGGTGGCGATCCTGAGCGGCAACGGTGGCCAGATCCTCGACTACGAGGGCATCGACCGGGCGACAAGCCCGATCCCGCCGATGGTGATGGTCCCGACGACGGGCGGCTCGGGATCGGACGTGTCGCAATTCTGCGTGGTCACCGACACGAGACGTCGCCTGAAAGTGACGATCGGCGGTCGCGCGCTCGTCCCCGAGATCTCCGTCACCGACCCGGAGCTCCTGACCACGATGTCCCCCGAGCTCACGGCTCACACCGGAATCGACGCGCTCAGCCACGCGATCGAGTCCGCGGTGTCCGAAGCCTGCGACTTCCTCAGCAAGGAGCTGGCGATCGCCGCCATCCGAGCGATCGCCGAGCACCTTCAGGTCGCAGTCGAGGATCCGCTTGATCTCACGGCGCGCGAGGGGATGGCGCGCGCGAGCCTGCAGGCCGGGATGGCGTTCACGAATGCTCTACTGGGGGCCACCCACGCGATCGCCCATCAGATCGGTGGCGCGCTCGACCTCCCCCACGGCCTGCTCAACGCGATCTTGATGCCGCACGTGATGCGCTTCAACGCCGAGACCCATCCTGAGCGGTACTTCGACGTCGCCGGGGCGCTGGGCGTCGCGACGGACGGGCTCGATGCGAGTGCCGCGGCCGACCGGGCGATCGAGCGCGTCGAAGCGCTGAACCGGACGCTGGGGATTCCCGGCGGACTGCGCGAGATCGGCGTCCAGCCCGGCGATTTCGACACCTTCGCGGTCAACGCGCTGCGCGATGCATATATCGCGACCAACCCCCGACCAGTGAGCGAGGACGATGTCCGCAGGCTCTGCGTCGCCGCCTACTGACCGTCGGGCCGGCGTCGACCGGCCGGCGCTCGAGCACCTGATCGGCGTCCGTTCCTCCAAGCCGAGCTTCTATGCCGCCTGGCGCGACAAATCGGCTCGTCTCGATCACACGATCGAGACGCTCGAGCGGATCTCATCAGCGCTGTGCGCCGCGCCGGCGGGGCCCGTGGCCGTGTGCGACGCTGTGGTTGAGGCGGCGGCCTACCACTTCGATGCGCGCTGGGCGGCGATGGTGTTCTCGGGCGAGCACGCCGGCGTCGGGATGGCGCGGGTGTTCGTCCATGCCAGTCAATCGGTCATCCAGCGCTGGGACGTCCCGCCCGAGATGCTCGCGACGCTCACCCATCGGACGCTGGCCGCCCAGCGACCGCTGCTCGCAGACCACGACGAGGGCCTCGAGTTCGGCGGCGAACCGTGCGTGATGGTTACCGCCCCGATGCCGGTCCAGGGGCAGCCGGGCGGGATCCTCGCGGTGGGGCTCCCCGACGGCGTCGAGGTGTCGCCGGGCGACGTGTCGATCCTTGTCACGCTCGCCAACCACGCCGGCGTGGCCCTGCACAACGCCTCGCTGTTCAAGGAGAACGAGCGACGGGCGGCGGAGCTCGAACGCCGTGGCTCAGAGCTCGAGGGAACGCTGCGGCGGCTGGAGCAGGCCGGCCGGCGGCAGCTCCTGAGCGAGGAACGCAACCGGATCGCGCGCGAGCTTCACGACAGCGTCGCCCAGCAGCTGCTGACCATCGGCATGAACCTCGAATGGTGCCGGCGGCAGCCGTCGACGCCGCCCCTCGTGCTCGAGCGGGTGCTGGCGGCCCAGGGCCTGGCGCGATCGGCGATGGGCGAAATTCGCGAGGTGATCTTCGAACTGGCCAGCGACGGGCAGATCGAGCTGCCGCGGGCGCTGCGCGACGTGATCGAGGACGTCGAGGCCGGTACCCGCCTCGAGGTCGGGCTCCGTGTCTACGGCCAGACCCACCCGCTGCCCGCAGCCACGCAGCACTCGCTGGTCCAGATCGCGCGCGAGGCGCTGTTCAACGTGGTCCGCCACGCGGAGGCGCGCCACGCGTGGGTGACCCTGCGGTGGCGGCCGCAGGTGGTGTCGCTCGGGGTGGCCGACGACGGCATGGGGAACCATCGGAAGCTTCAGCACCACCTCTTCATCTCGCAGAGCAACGGCGATCACCTCGGGCTGACGAGCATCGCGGAGCGGGTGCGCGCGCTCGGGGGCGCCACGTGGTTCGAGCGCCGCCGCGGGGGAGGCGTGAAGCTGAGAGTCGAGGTGCCGCTCGGAGGATCTGTTGGCGGCGCCTGAGCCCGCCGCCCCGGCCCGCGTGATGCTGGTCGACGACCACGCGATCGTCCGCCGGGGGCTGCGCTCGATCCTCGAGCTCGAGTCCGACATCTCCGTCGTGGCTGAGGCCGGCGGCCGGAGCGAGGCGCTTGCGGCGCTCGATCGCTCAAGACCCGACGTGATCGTGCTCGACCTCAAGCTGAGCTCCGAGCACGACACCGAAGGTCTCGACCTGTGCAGCGAGATCGTCCGGCGCCGGCCCCAGTCCAACGTTGTGATCCTGTCGACGTTCCTCAACGAGCGCCTGCTCAACCAGTCGCTCCGGCGCGGGGCCAAGGCCTATGTGCTCAAGGAGGTCGACGTCGTCGAGCTGGTCCGGATCATCCGCCGCGTGTCGCAAGGTGAGTCTGGGTTCGACGGTCGCAGCGCAGAGATGATGCGGGCGCTCGTGGCCGGCGAGGGTGCCGGCGCCGAGTCGGACTTCACGGAGCGCGAGCGCGAGGTGGTCGAGCTGGTCGCCAGCGGGCTCACGAACGCCGAAATCGGGCGGCGGATCTTCGTGAGCGAGAGCACGGCCAAGTTTCACGTCCGCAACGTAATGCGGAAGCTCGACGTCCACAGCCGGGCCGAGGTTGCCTACGCCGCCGGCAAGCGCGGTCTGCTGGACGAGCAGACGGCGCATTAACGGGCGACGGACCTCGTACTAGCCTCAACGTTCGTGCCTGTTCCGCCGATCTGTTGGGTGAACGGACCCGATTGCTGATGGTCGCCACCCCGCACGCCCTCGCCGGCGTCTTCGCCTCCCGCTTTGCCCGCACCCCCCGCGGGGCACTGGTCGCGGGCGTAATCAGCCACCTGGCGCTCGACCGGATCCCGCACACCGACTACGGGCTGGACAATCGCAAGGCGATGTTCGCCGACGTCGCGGCCGCGACTCTCGTGACCGCGGCGCTGGCCCGTCGCGACCGCCTGGCCGCCTCGGGCGCGTTCGGCGGCCTGCTTCCCGACCTGATGGCGGTCGCCGAGCTCCGCACCGGGCTGCGGGTGACCCTGCCGCTGCACCACGCCAACCACACCTCGATCGAGCCGCCGGTCGTCGTCGGCGTGCTGACCCAACTCGTCACCGCCGCGCTCCTGGTAACCGGACTCATCGGTCCGGTACGATAGGGGCATGGCGGAGACTTCCTCGACAGCGGGGCAGCCGGAGGGGCTCGACCGCGAGACCCTGATCGTCGCCGGTGTGGTGATGCTGGGGGCGGTCATGTCGATCCTCGACACGACCGTCGTCAACGTGGCCATCGACCACCTCGCGGTCGCGTTCCATTCATCGCTCACCACCATCCAGTGGGTCATCACCGGCTACACACTCGCGCTTGCGACTGTGATCCCGGTGAGCGGCTGGGCCGCGGACCGGTTCGGCACCAAGCGCATCTACATGTCGTCGCTGGTGCTGTTCACGCTTGGATCGGTGCTGTCGGGCCTCGCCTGGAGCGCCGGGTCGCTGATCTTCTTCCGCGTTCTTCAGGGTTTCGGCGGCGGGATGATCATGCCGGCGGTCATGACGATCCTGACCAAGAAGGCCGGTCCTCACCGCATGGGCCGCGTCATGGGCGTGCTCGGCGTTCCAATGCTGATCGCGCCGATCCTCGGTCCGATCCTCGGCGGCTGGTTGGTCGACAACGCCTCCTGGCGCTGGATCTTCTTCATCAACCTGCCGATCGGGATCGTCGCGTTCATCCTCGCGATGATCGTGCTCGACCCCGACCAGCCCCAGCCCGCCCACCGGCTCGACTGGCTCGGGATGCTGCTGCTGTCCCCCGGGCTCGCGGTGTTCATCTTCGGCCTGGCCGAGTCGTCGACGTACGGCTTCGGGTCGGTGCGCTCGTGGGGGCCGACGCTCACGGGCGTCCTGCTTATCGCCGCCTGGTTCGTCCATAGTTGGCGTAGTCCGAACCCTCTGATCGACCTGAGGACGTTCGCGCACACGCGCGCCGGCGCGGCTGCCGGCACGTTCCTGCTGTTCGCGATCTCGGTGTTCGGATCGATGCTGCTCGTTCCCCTCTACTACCAGGCCGTGCGCGGCGCATCGGCGCTCCAGGCGGGCCTGCTGCTGGCCCCGGGTGGACTCGGCGCGATGCTGATGATGCCGCTCTCGGGCCGCCTCACGGACCGGTACGGACCGACGTGGCTGCCCGCCACCGGCCTGCCGTTCGTCGCCGTCGGGCTGATCCCGTTCGTATTCGTCGGCGCCCACACTTCCTACGTCCTGCTGTGCACCGCGAGCTTCGTCCAGGGCCTGGGAATGGGCCTCGCGATGATGCCGAACATGACCGCCGCGATGCAGGCGGTCCCGCCGGCGGCGATCGCCCGGACGAGCACGGCCATGAACATCATCCGCCAGGCCGGCGCCTCGATCGGCACCGCCGTGCTGTCCGTGATCCTGGCCTCGGCGATCACGAGGAACCTCGGCTCGATCCTTGGGAGCCGCGCGTCGGGCTCGCACGCCGGCGGGATCGCCACGCTCCAGCATCTGCCTGCGAGCGCGCACGCCGCGATCGCCGGGCCGCTGGCCGATGCGTTCGGGTCAACCTTCCTGTGGGCGCTCGTGCTGATTCTCGTCGCGCTCGTCCCGGCCGTCGGCATGGCCCTCTCGGGGTGGCGCCGGCCCGCAACCGCACTTGTTACCGGTCACCCGGTCATCGTCGAGTAGGGCCGGCGCGGCGGTGTAGGGTGGCCGTTCGATGGATCAGCTAGGCGGTCTCAGCGTCCCCGAGTCGTTGAGCGACGCTTGCCGGCCGGATCGGCTGGCGCTGGTGGTTTACGACATGCAGGCCGGGATCCTCGAGCAGATCGCCGACCGGGAGCGGGTCCTCGCCACCGTCCGTGTCGTTCTCGATGCGGCGCGGGCCGCCGCGGTACGGACGTATTTCACCCGCCACGTCACCCTCCCGGTGGAGCTCATGGGCGTGGCTCAGCTCCGGATGTGGCAGGCCTGGCAGCGCGTCGACCGCCTCGAGGATGTGCGCTCGCCGTTCCTGCCCGATGCCCCGCAGACCCAGATCGTCCCGACGCTCAAGCCCAACGAGAATGAGGCGGTGATCGACAAGCTGACGTTGTCGGCGTTCGCCGGCACTCCGCTCGAACTGGCGTTGCGGGGAGCCGGCGTCGACGTGGTCGCGATCGTGGGCGTGGCGACCGAGATCGGCATCGAGCCGACCGCGCGGCACGCGGGCGACCTGGGCTTCATTCCGGTGGTCGTGACCGACGCGTGCGGCGCCGGCAACGCCGACGCCGCCGCGCGGTCGATGGAGAACCTCCGATTTCTCGGCGACGCCATGCTCACCGACGTCGCGGGCTTCCGCGACGCGCTGGCCGGCCGGGTGAGGGTGTGACCGCCGCCGGGGGTGCGTGCCCGGAGGCGTAGCCGCGACCGCGCCGCTGGGCAAGGATGCCCGGCGGAACCGGTCCCACGGACGCCGAGCGAAGCGAGGCCCATCCCCGGCCAAACCCCACACTGGACGCCCCGCGCGACCCGAATGTGTATTCGGGTGCGTATGGCGGCCTGATCGCCACACTCGGGCGGCGAGGACCGGCGAGTGTTGGGTTTGGCCACCGAGCCTACGGGTCAGGACAGGTCCTGGAGCCCGGCGCCGGTCAGCATGTAGCCGGGGGCCAGCGACGCCGGGTCCTTCCTGACCAGCTCGACGATCGCGGCGCCGGCGATCTCCAGGGTGAGCGGGTCGCCGAATTGGCGCACGTATTCGTCCTCCGTCTGACCGTTGCGAGTCGCGTATGCCCGGACGGCCGGGCGCCCGACCCCGCCGTGGGGCGTGATCCGAGGCAGCACCGCGGTGAAGGCGACGCCCAGGCCTGACCGCGCCGCCTCATCCCGGGCGTAGGCGGTGATGAAGCGCTGGGTGGCCTTGGCGCCGGCGTAGCCGCCGCTGAGCGGGGATCCGGCGACCGCCGCGCCGCTGCTGATGACGACCACAGTGCTGCCGGGCCGCAGGGGCTTGAGCAGGGCCTCGCGGACCCAGTGGAACGCGATCCGGACGTCCGTCTGCCAGTTGAGCGAGAACGTCTCCCAGGTCTGGAGCTGCAGCGGGCGCGGCAGCGGGGTCGCGCCCGCGACCAGGATGACGGCCTGTGGCTCGTAGCGGTCGAGGAGGCTGCCGGCGACCGCGGGTTCGGAGGCATCGGCAGCCTCGGGCTGGATCGCGTGATCGTGCCCGAGGTTGCCCGTCAGCTCGGCGAGCGCCGCCTCGGTGCGGGCCACGGCGACCACCGGGGCGCCTACATCCGCGAGGGCGGTGGCGATACCGCGGCCGAGGCCGCGGCTCGCTCCGACGACGATCGTGGTCTTGTTGGACAGGTCGCTCATGTTGGTGTCTCCTTGTCGCGTGTTCGGCGGGGTCAGCTCGCCGGGGCGAGGCGGGGCTCGGCGTCGCCGACGGTGGCTGCGTCCGGTGAGCTCGAGAGCTCGTCCTGGCGGACGAGGACGAAGATCGCCGGGATGGCGAGCAGCGCGATCGCTCCGAGCACCCAGAACGCCTGCCGGAAGCCGCCGGTGAGAGCCGCGGGGGCGGCGTCGCCGGCATGCAGCAGCGACTGTGAATGGCCGGCGGCGACGCTCGAGGCGATCGCGATCCCGATCGCTCCGCCGAGCTGCTGGGAGGTGTTGAGCAGCCCGGACGCGAGGCCGGCCCGGTGCGCCTGGACGCCCGCGAGCGCCGCGATCGAGATCGGGATGAACGAGAACGCGGTCCCGGCGCCGGCGACGACCATCGGTCCGGCGAGGTTCTGGGCGAAGTGGCCGTCGACAGGGACCTGGGTTGCCCAGATCACGCCCGCGGCGATCAGCGTCATCCCGAACGCCATCACGACCTTCGGCCCGATGCGCGTGACCACGAGCTGAGACAGGCCGGCCAACGCGATCGAGGTCAGCGAGGCCGCGAGCCAGGCGACGCCGGTCTGGAGCGCGCTGTAGTGCAGCACCTGCTGCATGTACAGCGTGCCGACGAAGATGAACGCGAAGAAGCTGCCGCCGAGCAGCAGGCCGGCGACGTTCGCGCCGGCGAGCGTGCGCAGGCGGAAGATCGTCAGCGGCAGGATCGGATCCTTGGCCCGGCTCTCGATCACGAGGAACGCGGCCAGCAGGGCTGCGGACGCCGAGAGGAGGGCGATCGTCCTGCTTGCGCCCCATCCGTACTGCGGGGCCTGCGAGATCGCGTCCACCAACAGCACCAGCCCGCCGGTTCCGGCGATCGCGCCGGCCGCGTCGAACCGCCGGCTCGTGGTGGCGAGCCGGCTCTCGGGCACGACCCGGGGAGCGAGCAGGAGCGCCGCCGCCCCGATCGGAACGTTCAGATAGAAGATGTACTGCCAGCCGGCATACCGGGTGAGGAACCCGCCGGCGATCAGGCCGACTGTGGCGCCGGCGGCGCCGAGGCCGCCCCAGACTCCGAGCGCCTTGTTGCGCTCCGCGCCCTCCTCGAACATGTTCATCACGATCGAAAGGGCGGCCGGCAGCATGATCGCCGCGCCCAGCCCCTGGACGGCTCGCATTCCGATCAGGAACGCGTCGCCAGTCGCGAGCGCGCACCCGAGCGACGCCGCCGTGAACACTGCCAGCCCGACCATCAAGATCCGGCGGCGGCCGAGGAGATCGGCGGCACGTCCGCCGAGCAGGAGGAAGCCGCCGAACGTGAGCGCGTACGCCGTGACCACCCACTGCAGGCTGGTCTGGGAGAAGTGCAGATCGCGTGCGATCGTCGGCAGTGAGACGTTGACGATCGTCAGGTCGATGATCGTCATGAAGTACGACACCGCCAGCAACGCGAACGCGCGCCAGCGATTGATATGCGGAAATGGGGACGTCATGAGACCTCCAGCGGTCTGGTAGGGAGCGGATCGGTTATCGAGAGGGGAAGGGGGCGACCGGGTCGCTAGGGCGACCGTCCGCCTCGAACATCTGCGGGGACGCCGAACCGGGCGGGCAGATCCGAATCGATGAACGCTTCGAGCCCGACAACCTCGCCGTTCTCGATCTCGAGCACGGTGATCCCGTGAGGGATCAGGCCGCGATCGGCGGTGCGGCGGTGGATGGTCGTGGCCGGCCGGCCGTTGGCCCGGGTCGGCGTCAGGACGAAGTTCGAGAGGTGACCTCCGCCGGCGACCTCGCGGAAGAAGCGCGCGATCTGGACCGCGCCGACCAGCGATTGCTGTGGCGGCATCCTCAGCATCGCGTCTTCGCGTAGGAGTGCGACCAGCCCATCGACGTCGTCGCGCTCGAACGCGTCGACATACCGGTGGAGAAGATCGCGCTCGTCCGGGGCGGCGACGGCGGGCATCGGTGGGGGCCCGGGCAACTGCTGATCGATCGTCGCGCGAGCCCGCTGGAGCGCGCTGTTGACCGACGTGACGGTCGACTCCAGCAGCTCCGCGACCTCGGGCGCCGTCCACCCGAGGACGTCGCGGAAGATCAGCACCGCGCGCTGGCGGCCGGGCAGCTCCTGGATCGCGCGGAGCAGCGCCAACTCCATGCCCTCGCGGATCGCGTACCGAGCCGCCGGGTCATATGTGGGCGCGGACGTCTGGCCGAGTCCGGCGTCCGGGAACGGGTCCACCGGCTCGGGCCGGCGCGGGCGGCGCTCGAGCTCATCCAGGCACGCGTTCGTCGCGATTCGGTACAGCCACGTCTGGAGCTGCGCCCGAGGCTCGAACCGGTCAAGCGCGCGCCAGGCCCGGAGCAGCGTCTCCTGCGTGAGGTCCTCAGCCTCGTGGGCGGAGCCGAGCATGCGATAGCAGTGGACCTCGAGGGCGTGCCGGTACGGGCCGACCAGCTCGCGGAATGCGCGCTCGTCTCCCGCCTGGGCGGCGGCGAGCAGAAGGCGACGGTCGGTGTTGGTCTGGTCTCTCATGGCTCTCACGACGTCTAACGCTCGCGCGCCAGGAAACTCATCGGAGGACTTACGCGTCATCATGGGCGCGGACATGGGCAAGCAACTCAAGCTGGCGCTGAACACGGGCTACTGGGCGGGGGGCCCGCCCGCAGGTGCGCTCGACGCGATCGTCGAGGCCGAGCGGCTCGGATTCGACTCGGTGTGGTGTTCTGAGGCGTACGGCTCGGACGCGCTGACGCCGCTGGCCTGGTGGGGTAGCCGGACCGAGAGGGTGCGGCTCGGGACCGCGATCGTGCAGATGAGCGCGCGCCAACCTGCCGCGACGGCGATGGCGGCGATGACGCTCGACCATCTCTCTGGAGGGCGCTTCATCCTCGGTCTCGGGGCGTCCGGCCCGCAGGTCGTCGAGGGCTGGTATGGGATGCCGTTCGAGAAGCCGCTCGCGCGCACGCGCGAGTACATAGGAATCCTGCGCGACATCTGGGCTCGCCGGGCCCCGGTCACGAGCGACGGCCCCTACTATCCGATGCCGGTCCGCGACCGGCCTGGGGTCGCCGGATTGGGCAAGCCGCTGAAGGCCTCGATCCATCCCTTGCGCGAGGACATCCCGGTGTTCCTCGCCGCCGAAGGCCCGAAGAACGTCGCGCTCGCCGCTGAGGTGTGCGACGGGTGGGTGGCGATGCTGCTGAGCCCGCACGAGCAGTTCTACGCCGACGCGCTGGCGGAGGGCTTTGCCCGGCCCGATGCCCGGCGAAGCGCCGAGGACTTCGAGGTCGCCGCGATGGTGCCGTTCATCGCCCACGACGATCTCGAGGCCGCGGTCGACATGGTGCGCCCGTTCTACGCCCTTTACTTCGGCGGCATGGGGGCGAAGGGCGGCCAGAACTTCCACGCCAACGTCGCGATCCGGATGGGCTACGAGCGCGAGATCGCCGACATCCAGGATCTCTACCTCGACGGCAAGAAGGACGAGGCGGCCGCGACGATCCCCTCCGAGCTGATCCAGAAGATGTCGCTGCTGGGACCGGCGGACAAGATCCGCGACGACCTCGCGGCGTGGAATGAGTCGTTCGTGACCACGCTCCTGATCGCCGGCGATCCGGGGATGTTGCGGCAGGCCGCGGAGATCGTGCTCGGATGACCTTCAGCGCTTGGGCTGCCACAGGGCGATCTCCCCGGCCGTCGGCGTGGAGACGACGCTCCGCCAACCGACAGGACCTTCACGCGGCGAGAGCATGATCGTGGCGCCGAGTCCGTGCGCCCGCTCGGTGGTCTCACGGATGTCCCGGACCTCGACGTAGGGGAGCCATAGCGGCCGGCTGATGGGGCACTCGACCATTCCGCCGCCGATAGCGTCCCCGAGCCCGACCGCGAGGTACGAACCCGCCGAGGACTCGATGCGCTCCTCGCGCCAACCACATAGCCGCCGGTAGAAGCAGCGCGCCTCGAGGAGGTCGCGGGTGTGGAGCTCCAGGTGGACCACCCTTCCTGAGTCGGCGGGCGTCATCTGCCATGTGGGACCTGGCTCAGGGGCGAAAGTAATCGGGTGGGGCGATGAATTTCCGCCGTTTGACCGGTCTAACCTGTCGATGGCGATGGCCAGCACGCGAACAGGCGAGGCGCCGGAGGCCGCCGTGCTCTCCGCCGCTGCCGCCGGCGATGAGGGCGCGTTTGCGCGCCTCGTCGAACCGTACCGGCGCGAGCTCCACGCCCACTGCTATCGGATGCTCGGCTCGGTGTATGACGCCGACGATGCACTGCAGGACACGCTGGTCCGGGCCTGGCGGGGGCTATCGGGCTTCCAGGGACGGAGCGCTTTGCGCTCGTGGCTGTACACGATCGCGACCAACAGCTGCCTGACTCAGATCTCGCGGCGACCCAAGCGGGTGCTGCCGATCGACTATGGCCCGGCGACCGATCCTCACACCGCGCCGGGCGAGCCGATCGTCGAATCGTTGTGGATCGAGCCCTATCCCGACGAGACGTTCGGCGTCGACGACGAACTCGCCTCGCCGGAGGCTCGCTACGAGCAGCGCGAGGGCATCGAGTTGGCCTTCATCGCCGCGCTCCAGCACCTGGCCGCCAACCAGCGGGCGGTGCTGATCCTGCGCGAGGTCATAGGCTTCTCGGCGAAGGAGACGGCCGACATGCTCGAGACGTCGGTGGCGTCGGTCAACAGCGCTCTGCAGCGCGCGCGGGCCGCGGTCGAGGAGCGCGTACCCGAGCAGAGCCAGCAGGTTGCACTCCGCTCGCTCGGGGATGACGGGCTGCGCGAGATCGTCGATCGCTATGTCGATGTCTGGGAGCGCAATGACGTCGAAGCGTTCGCGGCCATGCTCGCCGAGGACGCGACGTTCGCGATGCCGCCGCTCGCCACCTGGTATCGGACCCGCGAGGGGATCGCGACCTGGGCCAGGGCTTCTTCCATGTCGGGAGCGTGGCGGTGGCGAGGGGTTGGCACGCGTGCCAACGGGCAGCCGGCGTTCGGGTTCTATGCCCGGGACGAGCACGCGGCGGCCTACCTGCCGTTCGCGCTCTGCGTACTCAGCTTCCGCGGAACGGAGATCGCTGATGTCACGGCGTTCATCGTCCGCTCGACCGAGTCGCCGGACCCCGAGTCATACGAGCGCTTCCCCGACCAGCCCTACGATGACCGGCGGCTCGCGGGCGCGTTCGGGCGCTTCGGCCTGCCTGACCGGCTGACCTGACCCGCCTGCTCGGTTAGTCGACCAGAACCGTGAGGTCGAGCTGGGCGAGCCTGTCCGGGTCGGCGAGGATGTCGAACTCGACGATCTTGCCGTTCCGAACGATCGGGGCGCCGACCGAGAACGGCCGGCCGTCGCGGAGCGACACGATCCCCGCGGCGCCGTTGATCAAGGCTCGACGCAGGCTGAGGTCTGCGCGCGACCACATCATCGCCTGGCTGGCGACGGTCTCGGCGCCCTGCACGAAGCGAGACAGGCCCGCCACGCCACCGTCGGCCCTGAGTACCACGTCGGGGTCGAGCAGAGCGACGAGCCCCTCGAAGTCACCTTCGCGCGCGGCCGCGAGGAAAGCCTCGACGACCTCCCACTGAGCGCTGAGATCGGCGTCCGGAACGGGAGCGCTTCCGCGGACGCGGCGGCGGGCGCGGCTGGCGAGCTGGCGCGAGGCCTCGGGTGAGCGGTCGAGGATCGCTCCGATCGACTCGAACGGCACGGCGAACATGTCGTGCAGGACGAACGCGAGGCGCTCGGGGGGAGTGAGCGTTTCGAGCACGACCAGGAGCGCCAGGCCGACCGAGTCGGCGAGGATCGCCTCGTGCTCGGGGTCGGTGCCGTCGGCAGGATCGACGATCGGGTCGGGGACGTGCACCTCGAGGGGCTGCTCTCGCCGGGTGCGGCGCGACCGGAGCATGTTCAACGCCACCCGGGCGACGACCGTCGTGAGCCAGGCGCCGAGATTCTCGACTTCGCTGGTGTCGGCGCGGCTCAGCCTGATCCAGGCGTCCTGGACCGCGTCGTCGGCCTCGCTGAGAGAGCCGAGCATCCGGTACGCCACCGCGCGCAGACGCGGGCGCTGCTCCTCGAACTGTTCCGCGAGCCACTCCTGTTCGGTCACTGTCACATCCTCCTTCACCAAGGGGTCATCTGAGTAGACCCGTGAGCTCGTCGGGATGTGACCTCGAGCGATGAGTTCTCGGCCTACAGGTGGTCTGAACACACGAACGATGAGAACACGATCGCGAGGCAAGCGAGAGGAAATGGTCATGTACACAACGTCAGAGACCGCGGTCCGCGAGCTGGATCGCCGCGTGAACGACGGGTTCGATGTGAGCCTGCTGTGGGACTCGGAGACCGGTCGCGTGTTCGTCGCGATCGAGGACGAACGGTACGGCGAATGGATCACGATGGACGTCGATCCGGCCGACGCGCTCGAAGCCTTCCATCACCCGTTCGCGTACTCCCGCACCGACCACGACGACACCTCACAGCGCATCAGCGCGTGAATCGTCTCGTTGTGACCCCAACGTGATCGCGGCCGCCTAGCCTTCCGAGGCGTGGCGGCCGATGATCGCTCTGAGGGTGCAGGCCAGGGGCTGCTGGATCGTCCCGAGCCGACTGAGCCCGCGGCGCTGCTGGCGACTGGGCTGGGGAAGCGGTACGGGTCGGTAGTCGCACTCGACGGAGTCGGATTGTCCGTCGGGCCAGGGGAGCTCGTCGGCCTGGTGGGGGCGAATGGGGCGGGAAAGTCGACGCTCGTGAAGATCGCGTGCGGGCTCGTGCGACCGACGAGCGGCACGGCCACGATCTATGGCCATCCCGCGGGAAGCCGCGAGGCTCGCCAGAAGCTCGGGTATCTTGCCGAGCTGTTCCGGTTTCCGGGATGGTGCACCGCCTCCGAGGTGCTCGCGCTCCACCAGCGGCTAGCCGGATCGCCCGGCGGACCGGGGGAGCGCGCCGAACTGCTCGAGCTCGTCGACCTCAGCGATGTCGCGAATCGGCGCGTCGAGGGCATGTCCAAGGGGATGCAACAGCGGCTCGGGATCGCGCAAGCGCTCGTCGGCGAGCCGAAGCTGCTGCTGCTCGACGAGCCCACGAGTGCGCTCGATCCGGCGGGCCGGCGAGCGATTCGAGGGCTGCTGTTGCAGCTCCGCGAACGGGGGATCGCGGTGCTGCTCAACTCGCACCTGCTCGGCGAGGTGGAACGCGTGTGTGATCGCGTCGTGATCCTCGCGCGCGGCCGCGTTGCCGCCGATGGCCGGCCTGAGGAGCTGACGCACGCCGGGGGAGTGGAGATCCAGACCGGCGACGGCGTCCGGCGCTTCCCAGAGGCAAGCCGAGAGGACGTCCCGAGAATCGTCGCTGAGCTCGTGGCGCGTGGGGTCGATATCTACGAGGTCACGGTCGTTCGCTCCACGCTCGAGGATGCGTATCTCGAGGCGGTCGATCCCAGTTGACCGCCACGCTGATCATCGCGCGACACGTGTTGCAGGAGAGCGTCCGCCGCCGCGTGTTCGTGGTCGTGCTCGTGCTGACGCTGCTGTTCCTCGGCCTGTTCACGCTCGCAACGGTCGAGGCGTTCAAGGCCCAAACCCCGTTCGGCGGCGGCGGCACGTTCAGCCCCCACGCGATCACCGCGGTGACGCTGTTCGGTCTCGGCGTGTTCTCGGCCCTGTTCCTGGCCACCGTGCTCGCTGTGTTCCTGACGCTCGGCGCGGTCCGGGGTGACGCCGAGCGCGGACTGCTGCAACCCCTCGTCGTCCGTCCCCTCGGGCGGCGCGAGTTTCTCCTCGGGCGGTTCGTCGGCGCGGGCGCGGTGTGCATCGGCTACATCGTGATGTTGTACGCGGTCGTGGTGCTGATCGTCCACCAGGCCGGGGGGCGCTGGCCGGACCACGTATTCGGCCCGGGATTGGCGCTGGCAGGGGCGATCACGATCCTGGTCGCGCTGTCGCTGCTCGGCTCCGTGTTCATGTCGGCGACCGCGAACGGGATCGCGATGTTCATGCTCTACGGCGCCGGACTCGTGGCGGGGCTGCTGGCGAGCATCGGCGCCGCGCTCGGCGTGCACAGCGTCCAGACGATCGCCCACGACATCGCGATCGCGCTGCCATTCGAAGGGCTCTACCAGGCGGCGCTACACGCGCTCGGATCGAATCAGACCGGTCTCACCCAGGTCCTCGTCAATCTCGGCCCGTTCGGCTCTTCGCATCCGAACAGCGTCGCGTTCGACGTCTGGGCCGCGTTTTACCTCGCCGTGGTGGCGCTGCTGGCCACGGTCGGGTTCGAGCGGCGGGACCTTTAGGGTTGCCTCAGTGGTCACCCGTGAACTGATGGCGTTCGTCAGGGGCGCCTTGCCGGCGCCGCCGGCGCGCGTGCTCGAGATCGGGGCGGGAAAGGGAGAGCTCGCGGGGGCGTTGAGCGATGCCGGCTACGCGATGACGGCGATCGATCCTGCGGCGGAGGACGGCGGCGTCGTTACGCGTTGCTCGCTGCTCGAGACTCACGGCTCGTTCGACGCCGCCGTCGCGGTCGTCTCGCTCCACCACATCGATCCTCTGGAAGAGTCCTGCGCTCATCTGGCGACGCTGCTCCCCGCCGGGGCGCTTCTGGTAGTCGACGAACTCGACATCGATCGCTACGACGAGCGCGCCATGCGGTGGTGGTACTCGCAGCGGCAGGCGCTCGGGCTCGGCCCCGAGGAGCACGACCACGGCCGGCTCGGGATCCTCGAGCACATGCGCGAGCACATTCACCCGCTCGAGGCCGTGTGCGCCGCGCTGTGGCCGTACTTCGAGTTGGGGCAGCCGGTCCGCGGTCCCTACCTGCACCGGTGGGAGCTGCGGCCGAGCCTGTACGAGGTCGAAGTCGACCTGATCGCGGCCGGGCTGCTGCCGGCCGTCGGCGCCCGGCTGATCGCGGTGCGCAAGAGCTGACGGCCTAGAAGGCCGGTTCGGACGCGCGGTACAGCGGTTCGATGCCCGCGGCGGCGAGAGCCTCGCAATACGCGATCACGTAGTCGAGCGGGTGCTCAATCGCTGCGGCCTGCCTGGGCGCGATGCAGTACATCCGCTCGTTCAGATGCGGTCCCTGCCAGCCGTCGAGAACCTTCGCGGCGGTGGCGCCGCGAAGCATCGCGCGGATCTCTCGGTCTCCCATGGACTTCACGTTTCTGCCCGGAGAGGTCAATTTGAATCAGGAGCGCCTCGGGTTGCCGCTCGACCCCGACCGGCTCGCGGTGCTCTCGGGGGAGATCGTCGCCGAGCAGGGATACCCGGCGATTACGTATGGGTGGTGAACGCCGGCGACGACTCCATCACCCTGATCAACGAGCAGTCACGGCCCGAGAGCGTAGCCTCGATCCGGGCCGGCAACGGGGCCAGCCCGATTGCGTCCAGCGGCGATTTCGGCGATGCGTGGATGGCGTTGGGCACACAGCTGCTGCACCTCTCGCCGGCGTCGTGATCGTCGTTCGCCCGGTGGTTTGCCCGATCGCGGTTGGACGGCGAACGGCGGGCACCTGAGGTGGGGTGCCGACTCCCTCGGCTTCGTTGGCATGCATAGCCTGACAATCGGCGTCCTCCGGCCGGACCTCGTCGAGCTGTGCACGATAATCACGGGCAACTCGGCACGGCCGACCACGTGGCGCTCGAATGTCGTGCTAGGCAGGTGGGGCGCGCGGGCCGGGCCGCGATCCGGGTCAGGACGGGCCCTCCGGGTCCCACGGACGCCGCCGAAGGCGGCCCAAGGAATCAGTGGGGGCAGTCGAGCACGAACAGGGCCGCCGACGAGGGGAAGTGGCCGATCGTCGTGATCGCGCCGGTTGCCGGGTTCAGGGTGCCCAGCGTGCTCTTGAGGAGGTTTACGGCGAAGATCGTGTCGTTGGGAAGCCAGCAGGTGGGGTGCCAATAGTTGGTCAGGAAGGATCGGTTCTGGGGCGGCAGCCGCGAGCACTGCCGATGCTGAACGCATGCATCCCTCTCCTCTGTGGACGAGGGAGGCGGGATCGTACGGTTACGCTTGTCCTATGTGCCGAAACATCAGGACGCTCTACAACTTCGATCCACCCGCCAGCGAGGAAGAGGTCCGCGCCGCGGCGCTCCAGTACGTGCGCAAGATCAGCGGCTTCACGAAGCCGTCGCGCGCGAACGAGGAGGCGTTCGCGCGTGCGATCGATGCCGTGGCCGACGCCTCGATCCGGCTGCTCGACGAACTCGAGACGAACTCGCCGGCAAAGAACCGCGAGGTCGAGGCGGCCAAGGCGCGCGCCCGGTCCGCGCAGCGCTACGCGGCCTGAGAGCCGAGCCGCTCGATCGCCGCGACGTCCCTAAGGATTGTCATACCAGGTAGGCTGATGACGATCCTCGGGGGGTCAAGTGGAGTCAGAGCATGTGAGCGAACTCGTTGGTCGTGCTCGCGAGCTCGCTGAACTCGAGGGAGCTCTCGATCAGCTGGCCGCGGGCGAGTCCTGGTGCGTCCAGATCGTCGGCGAGCCCGGGATCGGCAAGTCGCGTCTGCTCGCCGAGCTGTGCCGACACGGCGAGGACCGCGGCTATCTCGTCCTAACCGGGCGCGCGGCCGAATTCGAGCGCGACATCCCATTCGGCTTGATGGTCGACGCGCTGAACGACTACTTCGGCTCGCTCGAACCGGCGGTGTTCCGCGCGCTCGACGAAGACGTCCCGCGCGAGCTCGCCGCGGTCTTCCCGGCCTTCCCGCGCGAGCCCGACAGCGCCGCGAGCGGCGGCGAGGGCGCCGAGCGCTACCGGCTGCACTATGCGGTCAGGGCCGTGCTCGAGCGGCTGGCGAGCCGCCAGCCGGTGGTGCTGGCGCTCGACGATGTCCACTGGGCGGACACCGCCTCGGTCGAGATGCTCTCCCATCTTCTGCGGCGCTTCCGTGGGCCGGGGCTGATGGCCGTCGCCTACCGGCAGGCGCCCTCGCGGCTGGTCGCCGCGCTCGACGGCGCCGCCCGTGCGGGACGGGCGAGTCGCCTCGAGCCGGCGTTACTCACGCTCGAAGAGGCGGGGTCGCTGATCGGATCTGGCGTCGACGAAAGCGCCCTCGTGATGCTGTACCGCGAGAGCGGCGGCAACCCGTTCTACATCGAGCAGCTCGCCCGAGCCGGCCATCTCGGGGCGGGCAGCACGGCTCGGGACTGGGCCCATTCGCCCGAGACGGTGCCCCAAGCCGTGCTCGAGGCCATCCGCGCCGATGTCCTCACGGCGTCCGCCGAGTCGCGGCGGGCGCTCGAGGCGGCAGCCGTGGCCGGCGAGTCGTTCGAGCCCGAGCTCGTGGCCGCGATCGCCCAGCAGAGCGCGGAATCGGTTTTCGCCGCGATCGACGAGCTCTTGCGGCTCGATTTCATCCGCCCGGCCGAGGCACCGCGCCGGTTTCGCTTCCGGCACCCGATCGTGCGGCGGGCGGTCTATGACGAGATGCCGCGGGGCTGGCAGATCGGGGCGCACGCTCGCGCGGCGGAGGTGCTGGAGGCGGCCAACGCTCCGGCCAGCGTGCGTGCCCACCACGTCGAGGCGTCGGCCACGCTCGGGGATGAGCGGGCAGTGTCGCTGCTCGTGCTGGCGGGACGCGAGGTCGCGCCACGGGCGCCCGAGACGGGCGGCCGGTGGCTGCTCGCCGCCGCGCGGCTACTTCCGCCGACCGAGCGCGTCGAGCGTCGGCTGCGACTGCTCGGCCTGGCTGCGACTTCGCTCACGTATGCCGGCGCCTACGACGAGGCGCTAGCGGTGCTCGACACGGTCAACCGCCTACTTCCGCCCGAACTCGTCGACGAGCGGGCAGAGCTGGTGAGGAGGATCGCGTTCGCGAGGCGCATGAACGGCAACCCGTTCCAGTCGCGGGAGCTGGTCGAGGCGGCGCTGGGCACGCTTCCACCCGACGCGCCCGGAGCGCTCGCGCTGACGCTCGAGCTCGCGCTCGATCACTACTGGCGCGGAGAGTTCGACGCGATGTACGACATCGCGCGGGATGTCGCCGATCGCGCTCGGTTCGGGGACGAGACGCTGTGCTGGGCGTGGGGAGCCGCGTTGTGCAGCCTCGCCAGCACCTCGCTCAGCCGTCTCGGGATGGGGCTCATCGAGCTGCGCGAGGCCGGAGTCGCCTACGACGCGCTACCCGACGACTTGCTGATCGAGCACCTCGACGTCGGCGGGTACCTCGCCCACGCGGCCTTGGTACTCGAGCGGGCCGACAGCACGCTCCAGTATGTGCGGAGAGTCCTGCGCCTGGCTGAGCAAACCGGTCAGAGCCAGCTGATCCCGGGGCTGCTCGTGATCGAGACGAACGCGTTGGTACTCAAGGGGCGCATCGCCGATGCCGTGGCGGTGGCCGAGACCGCGACGGACGCGGCGGCGCTCGCCGGCAACGATCAGGTCGCCGTGTGGGCGCTGTGGGCTGACTCGATGGCGTGCTCGCTCGCGGGGGAGACGGCTCGCGCGCTGGCGAGCGCACGCGAGGCGATGGCGCGCTCGGAGCATCTCACCGAGACGTTCTTCTCGAGCCTGTCGCGGCTGCACCTCGCCGCCGCGCTGAACGCCGCCGGCGACTCCGCTGGGGCACGGTCCGAGCTGTCGGAGTTCGAGGCGGGTCCTGGCCAGCGCCTGCTCGATCTCCGCGGCGGCACCGGCTGGGAGCTCCTGACCCGCACGCTGCTGTCGCTCGGCGAGCTCGACGCCGCGGCCGAGGCGGCGGCGACCGCCGACGCGCGCGCCAGGACCAGCCTGCTGCCTCAGCGTGCGGCGACCGCGATGTGCGCCCGTGCCGCGGTGCTGCTCGCCCGCGGCGACGCGGCCGCAGCGGTCGACACGGCACGCGAAGCGCTGCCGCTCGCGCAGTCGGCCGACAACCCGGTGCTGGGCGCCCGCGCCCGAGCCCTGATCGGCACGGCACTCGGGCGAGTCGGCTCGACCGATGAGGCAGTGTCCGAGCTCGAAGCGGCGGAGCGCACGCTGTTCGGCGCCGGAGCGCTGCGCGAGGCGGACGCGGCCGCGCAGGAGCTGCGGCGGCTCGGCCGGCGGGCGCCACGGCGGATACGGGGTCCTCGCGGTGGCGCCACGGGGCCTGTCGCCGGCTCGGGGATCGCCGCGTTGAGTGCGCGCGAGCGCGAGGTGGCGACGCTGGTCGCCTCGGGGATGCGCAATCGCGATGTCGCGACGGCCCTGTTCGTGAGCGAGAAGACCGTCGAGAGTCACCTCGCGCGCATCTACGACAAGCTCGGCGTGCGCTCGCGGGCGGCGCTGGCGACGATCATCGCCGGCGAGCAGGCCGAGCCGGCGATTCGCTAGCAGACGGTCGCGGTCGACTCGGTGAGCGCGCGGGCGATGTGTTGGCGGCCGCGATGCAGCCGGGTCGTGATCGTCGCCTCTCGGGTCCGTAGCGCCCGAGCGGCCTCCCGATATGAAAGGCCCACGAGGTCGACCGCGATCACGGCGTCCCGGTAGGCGGGGGGCGCGCTGGCGACCGCCTCCATCAGCTCGCGGGCCGTGATGCCGTCGGCCTCGAACGGAGCTGCCGGGTCGTCGTCCTCGAACAGCTGTCGCTCCGCCGGCCGGCGGGCCGCGGTGCGGTAACGGCTCGAGTACGTGTTGCGCATCGCGCGCATCAGATAGCCGATCTCATTTCCATCGCGGACGAACCGGGGCCGCTTGAGCACGTTCAGGAACGTCTCCTGGACGAGGTCCTCGGCGTCGTGACGCGATCCGCAGAGCGCCCAGGCGGCCCGGAACAATGGGTCGAAGTATTGGCCCAACCGCTCGGGTTCGAGGATCACGGCAGCGGCACCTCCCGCACCTCCTCGACGACTGTCCGCTCCGCGACGTAGTGGGGCAGAAGCGACAGTGCGGCCGCTTCGGAGGCGGCGTCGACGGTCCACCAGATCCGGTGCCCGCCCCGGGCGCACGATCCGAACGGCCGGCCGTGGCGCAAAGGGCTCGCAAAGCCCTTCCACGCGGCGATCGCGATCGCGCACTCCTTGGGTTCGTGCCGGTGAATGAGGACGTACTTCGCCATAACCTCAGCTTGCCGGGCATCCCGGAATTGCGGTATAGGGAGATTCCCTGGTCTTGCCCTGGCCATCCCTGAACGTGGGGTCGGGGTTCAGGCTCGCAGCCGCCAGGCGGAGACCGGCTGCTCGACGCCGCGGAGGAAGACCTCGCACCGGCTCCGCAGCGGCCAGGCGAGCTCCTGGCGGGTGGCGCTGCGGGTCGACTCGCAGCATTCCGCTAACGACGCTTGCTCACTCTGGAACCTTCCAAACGCCGCGTGCCGAGGTCCGCGTGGCCGGGGGACCGCTCGCCGGGGCCGACCGTCCCGGTCCGGGTCTTATGCGGTCATGCTGTGCGTGGCGGACGCCGTGGCCGTGGTCGAGGTCGCGCCGAACATCGCACGGGTTGCGCCGGCGATCTCGACGACCGCGTCCCGCGCCGTGCGGCTGACCCCAGCCGCGTTGATGAAGCCGTGGATGAAACCCGGGAAGCGCCGGAGCGTGGCCGGGGTGCCGGCGTCTTGGAGGGCTCTTGCGTACGCCTCACCCTCGTCGCGCAAGGGGTCGAACGCTGCGGTCACAACGAATGCCGGCGGGAGCCCCGAGAGGTCGGTCGCGAGCAGCGGCGACGCCCGGGGGTCGCTCGCCTGGGGGCTGCCGGGCCCAAGGTAGTTGGCCTCGAACCAGTCCATCTCCGCGTTGGTGAGGAGGAACCCGTCGCCGAACAGCTCGCGCGAACGGCGGCGGATCGTGAAGTCGGTCACCGGATAGATCAGCAGCTGGAGCACCGGCGCCGGACCGCCATCGTTCGCCGCGAGCTGGGACGTTACGGCGGCCAGGTTGCCGCCGGCGCTGTCGCCGCCGACGCCGATCCGGCTTGGATCGGCGCCGAGCCGCTCGGCGTTCACGTAGGCCCAGCGGAGCGCGGCGCGCGCGTCCTCGACGGCGGCGGGAAACGGATGCTCCGGGGACAGGCGGTAGTCAACGGCGAGCACGTGCGCCCCGGCGTGGCGGCATAGGACCCGGCACACGTTGTCGTGAGTGTCGAGGTCGCCGTAGAGGAAGCCGCCGCCGTGGTAGTAGACGAGCAGCGGATGCGGGCCGCCGGGCTCGAGGGGTTCGTAGTGGCGGGCGGGGATCGGCGCCGGTCCGTCGATCACCAGGTCGGTCGTCGCGCGCACGGGAATCGGCCTTCCCCCGAACACCGCGGTGAGACGCCGTCGGGCCTCCCTGGCCTCGGCCGGCGGCAGGGTCTCGACCGGAGGCTCCTTGCGGCGCTCGAGCATGGCGAGCGTGAGCTGAATCTCTGGCGCCAGCGTGTCGCCGTCGACTTGCACAGGAGGCTTGCCGGACAGGCGGACCTGGAGCGCGGGCGGGATCGCGTCGAGTGCCTGGACCGCCAGTTGCTGGACACGCGCGCCAAGGTTGGATGGAACGGTGGCGCGAGGCACGCGGCGATCCTATCCACCGCGTGCCCGCGCCGGTGTCAGCTCACCGCTGAGCGCGAGAACAACCGGATCGAGATCGCGGTCAGCGCGAGGGCGAACAGCGCCACGACCGCCAGGCTGAGCCAGGCTTCGGCCGTGACGTTGCTCATGCCCCAGATGTCGTGCAGTCCCTTGCCGGAGGGATCGACGAGCGCGTAGCGCATCAGCGCGAGCGCATGGGTGAGCGGAAGGAACTTCGCAATCGTGGTCAGCCACGCCGGCATCGCGCCGATCGGGAACAGCGCGCCGGCGAGGAAGAACGGCAGGATCGCGACCGCCGGCACGGCGCCGACGTAGTCCTCCTGCTTGTGGATCCGGCTGGCGAGCGTCTCGGCGATGCCGTACATGAACACCGTGAACAGCAACGCCGCGGCGGCGAACCACGCGACCCCGTCTGCGGTGATGTGGAACTCACCGCCGCGCAGCGCCGACAGGCCGATCAGCACGGTCACCTGCAGCGCCGAGAGCACGAGCGCAACCGCCAGGTTCCCGAGCACCAGATAGGCCCGTGGCACGGGAGCGGCGAGCAACTCGCGCTGGGCGCCGCTATGACGATCGACGATCACGCTGAGCCCGGCGAAGATGCAGCTGAGCGGAACGACAAGTCCCACCGCTCCGATTCCGACGAACGACTCGTAATCGATGTGGGAGTGCAGGCCGCCGGTCGCGATCTTGAGGGCCGGGGCCACGACGAGCGCCAGCAGGGCCGGGCCGATTAGCGGCACGAGAATCTGCCTCGGGTTGCTGGCGGTGAGCGCCGCACGTCGCCGCGCAAGGGTTGCGAGCGCGCTCGTGGTGCGGGTGCGGCGCGGGGCTCTGAGTGTGACGGGGACGGGTTCGGCTATCGCTGACATGTGAGGGTCACTCCTTGGGCTTCTTGGTTCTCTTGCGGGGTTACTTGGGGGTCACGCGGCCTCGCGGACCGTGTCCCCGGTCAGTTGCAGGTAAACGTCGTCGAGGTTCGGGACGCGGGTCGCGATCTCGGACGCGCGCAGGCGCTCTGATTCGATCGCCGCGAGCGCCTCGGTGACCGTGTGGGTGTGGAGCGGGACCGTGATCCGGGCGCCGATCGCGAACGCGTCGGAGCCCGCGATGTTCTGGTCCCGGAGGCTCGCGAGCGCGCGCTCCGGATGTCCGTCGACGCGGAACTCGAGGATCTCGCGGCCGAGCGCGGCGAGCAGCGCCTTGGGACTGTCGAGCGCCACCACCGCCCCCTCGTGGATGATCGCCACCCGGTCGCACACACGCTGGGCCTCGTCGAGATAGTGGGTGGTCACCAGGATCGTCAGGTCGTCGCGGGCCCGAAGGCCGGCGATCACGTCGAGCAACTCGTGGCGGATCCGGGGGTCGAGTCCGACCGTCGGCTCGTCGAGAAACAGGACCTGGGGCTCCGAGCACAGGGCGCGGGCGATCTCGAGCCGGCGGCGCTCGCCGCCGCTGTAGGTTTGGACGGGGCGGTCGATGAGCTCGCTCAGTCCGAGCGTCTCGATGAGCTCGTTCGTTCGGCGCTTGGCGTGCTGTGCCGGCACACCCCAGAGCCGCGTGTGAAGCTCGAGGTTGGCGCGACCCGTCAGTCCGCGGTCGACGACAGCCTCTTGAAAGACGACGCTGGAGACGCTCCTAGCGAGCAACGGTGACCGCGCCACGTCGTGCCCGACGAGCCGGGCCGAGCCCGCGGTGGGGACGATCGTCGTCGTCAGCATCCCCACCGTTGTCGACTTGCCGGCGCCGTTCGGGCCGAGCAGCCCGAACACCTCGCCCCCCGAGACCTGGAAGTCGATCCCCTTGACCGCTTCCACGCCGCCGGGGTACGTCTTGCGCAGGCCTTCCGCCTCGATCGCATACATGTTCAATTCCTCCTGTTGCCGGTTCGCCCGGAACCGGACCAGTCACTTCTGGTTCGTCCGGTTCGTCACCCAGGTGACGCGGATCGAGCAAAGGATGTGACCGATGGATTCACAGGAATGGCAAGCAGAGCAGTTCGAGCAGTACCGAGGGCATCTGCGGGCGGTGGCGCAGCGGATGCTCGGATCGTCGGCCGAGGCCGACGATGCCGTGCAGGAGGCCTGGCTCCGGCTGAACCGCTCCGACGCGGCAGAGGTCGAAAACATGCGCGGTTGGCTGACGACGGTCGTCAGCCGCATCTGCCTGGACATGCTCCGGGCGCGCCGGACCCGCCGCGAAGAATCGATAGGAGAGTGGTCGGAGGTGCCGGTCGTCGAGTTGTTGGGGGACAGCGATCCCGAGCAGGAGGCGCTGATCGCCGACGGGGTCGGGCTTGCGCTGCAGGTAGTGCTCGACACTCTGTCGCCCGCGGAGCGCCTGGCGTTCGTGCTGCATGACATGTTCGGCGTTCCGTTCGACGAGATCGGACCGATCGTCGACCGCAACGCCGCCGCGGCGCGCCAGCTCGCGAGCCGCGCCCGGCGTCGGGTCAGGGGTGCTGCCGAGCCGCGCGGCTCGGATCTGGCTCGGCAGCGCCGGGTTGTCGAGGCGTTTCTGGCGGCGTCGCGCAACGGCGATTTCGAGGCGCTGCTCGAGGTGCTCGATCCCGATGTGGTGTTCCGGGCCTCGAGCGGCGTTTCTGGGCCGGTCGTGCCGGGGTCCATACGGGGCGCCGAAGACGTCGCCACGCTGGTTCTGGAGCGCGGCTCGCCGTTCGCACATCTCGGCCGGCCGGCGATCGTCAACGGCAGACCCGGTGCTTATGTCGCGCTGCCGGATCGCGTGTTCTCGCTCGTCGCGTTCACGATCGTCGGCGACCGCGTGACCGAGATGGACCTGCTGGTCGATCCGGACAAGCTCGAGCGGGTGCGCGTGCACGGCGCATAGGCCGGGCCGGCTGGGATACTGCCATGCGATGGCGCGCCAGCAGCCTGTTCGGCGCCTAGGGGTTCTCCAGCAGGCACCCCGGTCGTCGCGGCGGAACCGTCGACGCTCTTATCGTCGCCGACGTGCGGGGGCGCTGGTTGCGGCCTTGATCGCCGTGGCCGCGGTCGTCGTGGCCGCGGTCGTCGTGGCCGCGGTGCTCGTGGTCCGATCGTTGGGCACCGACACCCACGGGGCGCACGTCGTCCGTTTCACGATCAACAGCCCGCTCGTGCACGAGTCGCTGCCGGTGGCGGCCGTCGTGCCGGCGGGCAAGAGCGCGGGGTCGCGCCCGCTCCTGGTCTTTCTCCACGGCAAGGGAGAGGACGAGAACTCGTATCTCGACGACGCGATGTTCGCGGCCCTGGCGCGGCTCGGGCCGCGCGCCCCTGACGTCGTGTTCCCGTACGGCGGCGCCGACTCGTACTGGCACAACCGCAGGGGCGGCGCGTGGGGCTCGTACGTGATGAAGGAGGTGATCGGCGACGCGGCGAAGCGCCTTGGCGCCGATCCCAAGCGAGTCGCGATCGGCGGCATTTCGATGGGTGGCTTCGGCGCGCTCGACCTTGCCCGGCTGAGCCCGCGAGGCTTCTGCGCGGTCGGGGGACACTCGCCCGCGCTGTGGGTGAGCGGCGCCCAGAGCGCGGCCGGCGCGTTCGATGACGCGAGGGACTTCGCGCTGAACAACGTGATCGGGATCGCCCGGCGCGCTGATCCGTATCGGCGGATGGCGGTCTGGGTCGACGTCGGCACCCAGGATCCGTTTCGGGCCGCCGACACCACGTTCGTCGATGCGCTCCGCCGGCACGGTCAGCCCGTCGCGTTTCACGTGTGGTCCGGAGGACACGACCAGGCGTACTGGGACAGCCATTGGGGCGACTACCTGGGGTTCTATGCGGGAGCGCTCGCGGGCTGCAACCATTGACGGGATGAGCGCTCGCATCAACCACGTCAGCGTGAATGCGCGCGATCTGCAGGAGTCGGTGGACTTCTACATCGATCTGCTCGGGGCCGAGCTGATCCCGACGCCGAACTTCGGACTACCGGTGCAGTGGCTCGCGCTCGGTCGCACGCAACTCCATCTGTTCGAGCGCGACCTGCGGCCGACCAGCCATCACCACCTCGGGATCACCGTCGACGATCTGGAGCCCGTCTACCGGGCGGCGGAGCGCCGCGACGCGTTCGACCGCCGGGCGTTCCGCAACCACCTGGTCGAGCTGCCCGGCGACGTCGTCCAGCTGTACCTGCGCGATCCCGCCGGGAACCTCGTCGAGATCGATCACTACGGCGTCGACCGGTTGCCCGAGGACATGCGAGCCCAGCTTCGCGGGCTGTGGGAGTTCAACCCGCAGGGCGAAGAGCAGATGCGGGGTCGCCTGTTCGTGCCCGACTAGGCCAGCGGGCCCGCAGCGCTCGGCGGTTCGCGACACCCTCGAGCAGGAGGAGCGTGAGCGCGATCGGCACGGTCGCCGGCAACAAACTCTCGAGCGGTAGGAGCAGCAGTCCATAAGCTGCCCCAGTCGCCGTCACCAGCAACGCCGCGAGCAGCTGACGGTGGCGGCCGGCGAGGAAGCCGCCCAGCACCGCCGCGAGGACGAGGTCGGGATAGTCGGTGCTGACCCGGCCGATATCGGCCTGGCTGAACACGGGACCGTGGACGTCTGCGGTGGCGGAGGCCATCAGGATCGCCGCCGAATGGCCGATGCCCGAGGCCAGCAGTGCGACGTCGGCCAGGCACGTGCCGATCACGCCGAGCACGAACCAGCGGCCGGGGATCATTCGCGCGAGCGCGGTGCCGAGTGCCAGGCACCCGAGTGCGGTCAGCGCAGCGGCAGAGATCTGCCCGGCCCATCCGCTGATCAGCGCGGCCATAGCCCCGAGCGCAGTCGCCACGAGCACGAGCGCGGTTCGTGGGCCGCGCACGACATGGAGGATCGCGATGCCGGCGAGCGCCGGCGTCACGACACCTGCCAGGACCACCAGGCCGAACGCCATCGACGGCATGGCGAGGGGGACGAGCGTGCCGACGAGGATCGATACGGGTAGAAGAGCTGCCCAGGCCGGCGAGCGCAATGTCTTGAGTGGCGCCAGCGCGTCGGCACGCGGAAGCGCGACGAGCCCTCCTTCGAGGGTCGCCAACGCAATAACTGCTGCGTAGCCGGAGAGGGTCATCGTGCCCAGCGCCGTGGCTGGTGGCGACCCGCTGAATCGATGGGCACGAAAGGGGTCTACCCTCTCTTGCTAACGCAAACCTAACACGCCACTAAAAGATCACAAACGAAGGGTGTTCGGTTCGCGGAACCTCCTCATCCCCGCGGTGTGTTGGCGTGGTTGGGTCTTGGGGTGGTTGGGACGGTCGGGTCGCGCCGGGCTGCGGTCGGGAGGGTCCGGCTCGGAGCGTGCCGGCCTTCCGATGTAACTAGCCGCCGTCGGCCTCGAGAGCCTGCATCGTGAGCGCCATGTAGTCGCCGGCGCTTCCCTGCGGGAATGCCCACCCGTCGGCCGGGCCCTTGAGGGCGAGCACGGTCCCGGTGTCGAGCTGCTCGGCGACCTCGGGAAACCGGAGCGTCGAGACCAGCAGGTAGCGGGCCGGGCTTTCCGAATTGTTCCGGAGGCGGTGTGCGCCCTCGGCGCCGGCTGGGAACGCCACGACCGCGCCCTTGGAGACGTGGCGGGTGCCATCGGGTGTGCGCAGCTCGAGATCGCCGGCGAGGACGATCAGCAGCTCCTCGTTGGCGTGGTGCATGTGGTACGGCACGGCCTGGCCGCCCGGGTCGAGCTCGTACAACGAGCACCCGAGTTCGCGCGCGCCGGCAGTCGGCCCGAGGCGAGTGCCGCGGGCAGGGCCTATATCTCGCTCCCAGTTGGTGGTTTCGAAGACGTTGGTGTCGTTAGGCATGGGCGGAAGGATCGCCGATGGGTCGGTGGCGGTGGCGCGTGCCCGCTGCTCGGGGTGGAGCGGGGGACGGCGGTGGCGCGGTGGGCCCACCCCATGCTTAACGTGACAAATCGTCCGCCCGGCCGATCCATCGGCCAGATAAGCATCTCCACGATGCTTATCTGGCCAAAGTTGCGGCGGGGTGCCGGCTTTGTCACGTTAAGCAGGGTCGGAAGGCCGGTCGGAGGGGCTCCTCGCTTCCGTCGCCGGCGCGGATTGCGGTAGAAGTGCGACACGCGCCTGGCCCAGACGAGAGAGAGTGGAGAGATGGCAGATCGAATCCTGACCACGCACGCCGGCAGCCTGCCCCGCCCCGACGACCTCGCGGACATGGTCTGGGCGCGGATGGACGGCGAGGAGGTCGATGAGGGAGAGCTCGAGGCGAAGACCGCCGAAGCGGTGGCCGAGTTGGTCGGCAAGCAGCGCGAGGTTGGCCTCGACGTGATCAGCGATGGCGAGATGAGCAAGCCCGGGTTCAGCTCGTACGTCAACGACCGCTTCTCGGGGTTCGCCGGCACGTCGGAGTTCCAGTCCGACGATGTCGCCCCGTTCCCCGAGCTCGCGATGAAGCTGTTTGCGAACCCGCAGACCGCCCACCTCGGCTTCTCCAACTGCGTCGGACCGGTTGAGCTCACCGACAAGGACGCGGTGCATCGCGATATCGCGCGGTTCAAGGGTGCGCTGGGCGACGCGGATCCGTCGACCGCGTTCATGGGCGCGATCAGCCCCGGCCAGATCGCGTTCAACTATCCCGACCAGCACTACGGCTCACACGAGGGGTACCTGGCGGCGTGCGCGGACGCGCTCGCGTACGAGTACCGCGCGATCACCGACGCCGGGTTCAATCTGCAGATCGACTCGCCCGACATGGCGATGGCGGCGCACGCGCGCTCGGTCGGGAGCAGCGTCGGCGACTGGCACCACCATCTCCCGCTCGCGGTCGAGGCGCTGAACGGGGCGCTCGAGGGGATCCCGTCGGAACGGGTCCGGTTCCACGTGTGCTGGGGCAACACCGGCACCCCGCACCACCTCGACGTCCCGCTCGCGGACATCATCGACCACGTGCTCAGGGTCAACGCGGGCACGATCTACGTCGAGGGCGCCAATCCTCGCCACGCGCACGAATGGCGGGTGTTCCGCGACTTCCCCCTCCCCGACGACAAGTCCGTCATCCTCGGCGTGATCGACGTCAAGTCCAACTACGTCGAGCATCCGCGGCTCGTCGCCGATCGGCTCGTCCAGGTCGCCCAGTTCGTCGGTAAGGATCGGCTGATGGCCGGCACCGACTGCGGCTTCGGCACGTTTATCCGGTGGTCGCTGGTCGATCCGGGCGTTATGTGGCTGAAGCTTGGCTCTATGGTCGAGGGCGCCGAGATCGCCTCCGCGGAGTTGTAGAGCCGGTTGTAAGTCGGACCGCTCTGCACGGATAATCGTCTCGTGGGCCAGGAGGTCGCCGCCAGAACCTTCAGCCGCGAGGACCGCCAGCACTATCGCCTCAAGGTGCGGGCGTCGCTCGACGTGTTCGCCCGGATGCTGGCCGAGGCGAGATTCAATCCCGAGCGGCGGTCGTTCGGGCTGGAGATCGAGCTCAACCTGACCGATGACGCCGGCGACCCGGCGCTGATCAACGCCGCGGCGCTCGACGCGATCGCGGATCCGGCGTTCCAGACCGAGCTCGGGCAGTTCAACATCGAGATCAACATCCCCCCGCGGCTGCTCGAGGGCGACGTGTTCTCAGAGCTCGAGGCCGACGCGCGGGCGAGCCTCAACGCCGCGGAGGAGCGCTCTCGGACGGTCGGGGCTCACATGATGATCATCGGGATCCTGCCGACGGTCGGCCCCGATCACCTTCGAGCCGAGGTATTCAGCGCCAACCCGCGGTACGCGCTCCTGAACGAGCAGATCTTCGCGGCTCGAGGCGAGGACCTCGAGATCTCGATCGCCGGCGTCGAGCGGCTATCGACCCACGCAGACACGATCGCACCCGAGGCTGCGTGCACGAGCGTCCAGCTCCATCAGCAGGTCGAGCCCGAGGCGTTCGCCGCGTACTGGAATGCGGCGCAGGCGATTGCCGGCGTGCAGGTCGCGGTCGCGGCGAACTCGCCGTTCTTCTGTGGCAAGGAGCTGTGGCGGGAGACTCGGATCGCGGTGTTTGAGCAGGCGACCGACACCCGGCCCGAGGAGCTCAAGATCCAGGGCGTTCGGCCACGGGTGTGGTTCGGCGAGCGCTGGATCACGTCGATCTTCGATCTGTTCGAGGAGAACGTGCGGTACTTCCCGTCGCTGCTGCCCGTGTGCGAGGAGGAAGACCCGCTCGAGACGCTCGAGCGCGGCGACGTCCCGCGGCTCGGTGAGCTCCGTCTCCACAACGGGACGATCTACCGCTGGAACCGCCCCATCTACGACGTGGTGCGCGACCAGCCTCACCTGCGCGTGGAGAACCGGGTCCTGCCCGCAGGCCCGACCGTGGTCGACATCCTGGCGAACGCCGCGTTCTACTACGGGCTCCTGCGGATGCTGACCCAGGAGGACCGCCCCCTGTGGTCGCAGATGTCGTTCTCGGCCGCCGAGGAGAACTTCCACGCCGGCGCGCGCGAGGGAATCGACGCTCGGCTTTACTGGCCCGGCCTCGGCGAGGTTCCGGCGGCCGAGCTCGTCGTCAGGCGTCTGTTGCCGCTCGCGCGGGAGGGCCTCGACCGGCTCGGGGTCGATTCGGCCGACGCCGACCGCCTGCTGGGGATCATTGAGCGCCGGTGCGTGACGCTCCGCAACGGCGCCGCCTGGCAGAGCCAGGTGTTCCACCGCCTCTACAACGACAAGGGGATGGACCGCGGGGACGCGCTCAGGGAGATGACGAGGCGCTACCGCGAGCACATGCACAGCAACGAGCCGGTGCACGACTGGCCGACTGGGTGACTAGCCTTCGGGCGTGGCCGAAGACCGAACGCCAGGGAGCTCCGCATACCGTGCCGCCGGCGTCGACTACGAAGCGCTCGACGCCGGCAAGCGCAACGCGCTGACCGAGGCGCTCGCGACCTCCGAGCTTCTCGAGGCGTCCGGTGGACGGGCGATAGACGAGTCGCGCGGGGAGCCGGCATTCGTGTTCGAGGCGGGCGGCCAGACGCTCGCGTTCGTCGTCGAAGGGCTCGGGACGAAGTCGATCATCGCCCGCCAGGTGGAGGAGCAACTCGGCGTGTCTGCGTTCGACAACGTGGCCTACGACACGGTGGCGGCGATCGTCAACGATCTCTGTTGCGTGGGCGCGGCGCCGCTGGTCGTGAACGCCTACTTTGCGACCGGATCGTCGGACTGGTACGCCAACGCAGAACGGAACGGCGGCCTTGTGACCGGCTGGCGCGAGGCGTGCGTCGATGCCGGCGCCACATGGGGAGGCGGCGAGTCGCCGTCGCTGCCCGGGCTCGTCGCGCCGGATGACGTCGAGTTAGCCGGCAGCGCCGTCGGCATCGTCCCTCCGGGGCGCAAACCGATCCTGGGCTCTGACCTGGTCCCGGGAGACGAGATCGTGATCGTGGCCAGCAACGGCCTGCATGCGAACGGCTCCTCGCTGGCGCGGCGGGTCGCCGAAGACCTGCCGGGCGGTTACGCGACGCCTCTGCCCAGCGGCCGAGCGTTCGGCGAAGCGCTGCTCGACCGGAGCGCGATGTACGCCGGGCTGGTCCGAGCGCTCCTCGCCGCCGACGCCGAGGTTCACTACCTCAGCCACATAACCGGCCACGGCCTGTTGAAGCTGATGCGACCGCGGCGCGAGCTGACATACCGGGTGGCCGGTCTGCCGGAGGTTCCCGAGGTGCTCGCGTTCCTGGTCGAGCGGACGGACATGTCGCCGGCCGCTGCCTACTCGACGTTCAACATGGGGTGCGGATTCGCGGTCTACTGCGCCCGGGGCTCGGGCGAGGAGGTCGTCGCCGCGGCCGCCGAGCTTGGTCTGTCGGCGAGCGTCGCGGGCAACGTCGAGGAGGGGCCGCGCCGGGTGGTGCTCGAGGAGATCGACGTCGTGTTCGAGAGCGGCGACATGGATCTCACGCCGCGCCAGGCTGCTTAGGGCGGCGACACGATCGGTGTGGAGGCGGCGCGGGCTACGGCGCCGAGCAGCTCCGCCCGCCCCTCGAGGCTGGTGGCCAAGACCTTCGTGTGTGCCGGACCGGGCTGGGCGAGATGTCGCACCGAGTCCCGCACGCCGGCGGTGAAGTGCGCCCCGGTCGACGCGAGGTCGCCGCCGAGGATCACCGCCTCGGGGTTCAGCGTGTTGCACAGGTTGGCGATCACCACGCCGACCGTGCGACCCGATTCGGCGAGGATCTTGGTGGCCACCGGGTGCGTCATGTCCACAGGGTTGTGCGGATCCAGGCCGATCGGCTCGAGCTGGCGGCGCAGGACGTCGATCGACACCGTCGCCTCGAGGCATCCGCGGTTGCCGCAGCGGCACCATGCTCCCGTGGGATCGATCTGGGTGTGGCCGATCTCGCCGGCCATTCCGTGAGACCCGCGGTACAGCTGACCGTTGAGGACGAGCGCGGCCCCGATCCCGTTCGACGCCTTGACGTAGATGAAGTCCTTGAGGTTCCTGGCGGCGCCGTACGTCATTTCGCCGAGCGCGCCGAACGCGGCGTCGTTGCCAAGCGTGACCGTCAGCCCGGTACGACGGCGCAGCTCCTCGATCGGATCGAGGTCGACCCAGCTGGCGAGGATCGTCGGCGAGCCGACGCGGTTGGTCCGGTTGTTGAGTGGCGCCGGAATGCCCGCGGCGGCCGCGCGGACGTCCCCGGCCGATACGCCGGCACGTTCGAGCACGAGATCGAACAGATCGCGGGCGGAGTCCAACGCGGTCTCGCCGCCACGATCGACGTCGAGCAGTGTGCTCTCCTCGGCCAGAAGCTGACCGTCGCTGGTCGCGACCGCCACCCGAATGTGGCGGTGCCCGAAGTCGAAGCCGGCCACGAGCCCGTCCGGCCGATGCAGCGAGAGCAGCGTCGCCGGCCGCCCACTGCCCGATCCCGCGCCGCCGCTGCGAGCGGGGGCTTCGTCGATCAGTCCCTCATGCAGCAACTCAGCGACCAGCGCGGTGGTCGTACTGCGTGGCAGTCCGATCGCGCGCGACAGCTGCGATCGGCTGATGGGCCCGTCGTCGCGGATCATCGCCACGAGATGAGCGCGAAGCAGCGTGTGCGCTGTCGCGCGGACGACTCCTCCTCCCGAGGTTTGGGTCACGCGAGCAGATTACCCAAACACAACCGGCTTTTGGCTGCCTACCGGCCGAAACAGGGTCGACCCTACGGGATCTTGACGCGGGATTGCCCGGAGTGTTAGCGTGGCGACGCCTCGTCCTAGCGGTTTTGACCACCACACGCTCAAATCAGCCCGGACCAGGTGCCACCGTGCAACGGATCCCTATCGAACGAGCTGCGAGCGTCCAACAGATGCGAGCACCACCAGGCAAGTGGAGGCCGACACGTTGATCGAGCCCGCGCGCAGTCCCCCGCTTCGGAAAGCGCATCCAAGCTCGCTGCCGTGACAGACGAGGGGCGGCGCTCAGCCGAGACAGAGCGCTCGATGTTTATGCTCTGTTAACCGCAGTGGACTATGGCAGCGCGGTTTGCCAGTGTACTTCCGGCCGGGGTGGAGGACCGGCGCCAACTGTTACTAGTGTCGACGTTTCGCGCCGAGTGAGAGGAGCGCGCAGGTTATGAGTACTCGTTTCTTGCGAATGTGTGTGTTAACTGTTGTCGTCGCGGCGGTGGCCGCTGGATGTGGCAGCAGTAACAGCAGCAGCAGTAGCAGCAGTAGTTCCGCCAGCGCAACCAGCACGACGAGTGCGGCCTCGAGTGGCAGCGCTACGCCGGGCATCTCGGTGACGTCGTTCACGAACGATTTCTCCGCGATGAATTCGCTGAAGTCGCTGACGGCGGCTGGCAAGGGTAAGGTCGCGGCGATTCTGCCGGACACGACGAGCTCGACGCGCTATGTCGAGTTCGATGCGCCTTACCTCAAGAAGGCCGCGGCGGCCGCGGGTCTCCCGAGTGGGGACATGACCGTGGAGAACGCGCTGGGCAGCGATTCGACGTTCGTGACTGATGCCGAAAGCGCGATCACGAACGGCGCGACGGTCCTGCTGATCGACCCGGAGGATTCCGGGACGGGCGTGACAGTGCAACGGTATGCCAAGGCGCACGGTGTCGCGGTGGTCGACTATGACCGCCTCACGCTCGGGGCGCCCGCAGGTACGGCTGACTACGTCAGCTTCAACAACGTGCACGTTGGTCAGCTGATCGGCTCGGGCTTCGTGCAGTGTGTCAATCAGTGGCACGTGGCCAAGCCGAACGTCGTCGTGATGGCAGGCGCGGTGACCGACAACAACGCCACGCTGTTTGCCCAGGGCTACAACGGGGTCCTCGCGTCCTACTTCCAGTCCGGAAAGTACGTGCTCGCCGCCCGCCCCGCGGGGACGTGGATGCCGCCTGTTGCGCTGACCGAGTTCGAGGGCGCCTACACCGCGCATCACGGCATCAACTCGGCGGTGATCCCGAACGATGAGAACGGGGCGCCGATCATCTCCTTCCTGCAGGCCCACGGCGTGAAGGCGAAGACGTTCCCCACGACGGGCCAGGACGCGACTCTGACCGGTCTCCAGAACATCCTCGCCGGCTACCAGTGTGGGACGGTCTACAAGCCGATCTACCTGGAGGCGCAGGCGGCGGTCGCGCTTGCGATGTACCTCCGCGCCGGGAAGACCGCGCCGGCGTCGTTGCTGAACGCGCAGACCGTCGATCCGACGACGCACGTGTCGGTGCCTTCGTCGCTGTTGGTTCCCGAATGGGTCACGCCGACGAACATGAACGACACGGTCATCAAGGACAACTTCGTGCCTGCGGCGCAGCTCTGCTCCGGGAAGTACGCCTCCGAATGTAAGGCGGCGGGGATAACGAGCTGACCGAGGGATCCTTGTCGAAGCGATAACGTGTACGGGCCCTTCCGGGCGCACCGGAGGGGCCCGTCGCACATAGGGAGGACGATGAGCACTTCGGAGAGCCCCGCCACCGAGCCAGCCCCAGCCCCCAGCAGCTCGAACGGCGTGCCGCTGCTGGAGCTTCGGGGGGTGACCAAGCGGTTCGGCCCGGTACAGGCGCTGACGCGGATTAACATCGAGATCCCGCCGGGCCAGGTGACCGCGCTCGCCGGTGACAACGGCGCGGGCAAGTCGGTCACGATCAAGACGATCGCCGGGCTGTGGCCGCCTGACGAGGGCGAGATGGTGTGGGAGGGAAAGCCGGTTCACTTCCACGGGCCCCACGATGCCGAGGCCGCTGGGATCACGACGATCTATCAGGATCTGGCGCTTGCCGACAACCTCGACATCGTCCAGAACATGTTTCTCGGCCACGAGCCGCTCGAGCGCGGCTTGCTCGACGAAGCACAGATGGAGACGACCGCCAAGCAGACGCTCGAGGAGCTCTCGGTCAAGACGATCAGGTCGATCCGCCAGCCGGTGGCGTCGCTGTCAGGCGGCCAGCGGCAGTCGGTCGCGGTCGCCAAGGCGGTGATGTCGAGGGCGAGGCTCGTCATCATGGACGAGCCGACGGCGGCGCTGGGCGTGTCGCAGACGAGGACGGTATTGAGCCTGATCAAGCGACTCGCTTCGCAGGGCGTTGCCGTGCTCGTCGTCTCCCACAACCTCAACGATGTGTTCGCGGTCGCGAACCGCGTCGTGATCCTGTATCTGGGCCACATGGTCGCTCAGGGTCCGGTGTCCGACTTCGACCCCACCACGGTCGTCGACTACATGACGACCGGGCGCTCGTCGCGCGCGGTGGACACCGCGGCGGTCCCCCGCTCGGCCGGACAGGAGGGCGTCTGATGCCTGACGAGTTCTCGAGCCCCGGCGTGCCGTCCGAGCTGGAGGAGCCGCCACTCTCGACCGAGCTGGCCGAAGACGAGACTGCGACCCCCGAGACCGACGCGGACCTCGTAACGGCCGCGCCCGAGGTGCTGGCCGACTCGCTCGGCGACTACCTGCGCGCGCAGTGGCGGCGCATCAAGAGCGGGGAGAGCGGCGCTCTGCCGATCGTCGCCGGCCTGATCGTCATCATCATCTTCTTCCAGATCGAGCGCTCCAGGTTCGGTTCCGCCGAGAATCTGGTCAACCTGTTCGACCAGTCTTCGCTCTACATCCTGCTCGGCGCCGCCGAGATCTTCGCCCTGATCCTGTCGGAGATCGACCTCTCGGTCGGCTTCGTGCTCGGCGTCGGCGGGTTCGTGATCGCCGAGTTGATCGCACCCCCGGTCAACTTCCCGTGGTGGCTCGGGATCATCTGCGGGGTCGGCGTGACCGCGGCGATCGGCTACGTCCAGGGGAGCCTGATCACGAGGCTCCACGTTCCCTCGTTCGTCGTGACGCTGGCCGGCCTCCTGTTCTTCGAGGGCGTGGTGATCGAACTCGCCACGATCGACAAGCAGGCGGTCGGCGGCGTGATCTCGGTCTCGACCTCGAGCCCGGTCTTCAAGCTGGTCAACTCCAACATCAGTGTTGCCGCCAGCTGGATCGGCCTGGCGGTGGTGATCGCGGTATACGCGGCGGTGTCGATACGGCGCGCGGCGCACCGCCGCGCAAAAGGGCTTACTGCGCCGCCGCTCAGCATCACGTTGTTTCAGATCGGCGCCGCCGCGGTCGGCGGAATCCTGCTCGTCTACGTGTGCAGCGAGAACCGCGGTCTGCTGACCCCGCTGAAGGGCGTCCCGTACGTGGTTCCGTTCGTCGGGATCGTGCTGCTCATCTACTCGGTATTCCTGGCGCGGACCCGGCTCGGGCGGTACATGTATGCCATCGGTGGCAATCCGGAGGCCGCCCGTCGCGCCGGGATCAACGTCCAGCATGTGCGGAGGCTGGCGTTCGTCTTCAGCGCGATGACCGCGGGGCTCGCCGGGCTGGTCTACGTGTCCACCCTGGGGTCGATCTCGACGGGCGTCGACGGCGGGACGTATACGCTCTACGGAGTGGCGGCGGCGGTCATCGGCGGCGCCAGCCTGTTCGGCGGCCGCGGTAAGCCGCTCCACGCGCTGCTTGGCGGGCTCGTGATCGGTGTGGTGTACAACGGCCTGGCGTTGATGGGCATCAGCGCGGCGGGCCAGTTCATCGCGACGGCGATCGTGCTCCTGGTCGCGGCGGCGATCGACGCGCTCGTGCGCCGGCGGGGATCCACCGGGGCCTTATAGCGCGATTTTGCCGCGGGCCCGGTGGGGGCCCGGTGCGATCGGCCTGGGTAGCCTGAGCCGGATGACCCTGGTCGCCGCGATGCCTTGAAACGGTTCGGTCCCGCGTTCGAGGAACGCGATTTCCGCCTGTGGTGGCTTGCCCTGCTCGGGATGGGGATCAGCCTGCAGATGCTCGAGGTGGCGATCGGCTGGGAGGTTTACGCCCTGCACCGGAGCCCGCTCGACCTCGGTTGGATCGGCCTGGCCGAGTTCGTGCCGCTGTTCGTCCTGGCGCTCCCCGCGGGGCAGCTTGCCGACCGTGTGCCGCGCAGGCTGATCTTCGCCGGCTCGCTGTTGCTGGCCGCCTGCATCGGCGTCGGTCTGGCGGTGGTCAGCTCGTCGGGGACGGCCGAGGTTTGGCCATACCTGGCGCTGGCGGTCGGTGCGGGGGTGGCGATGGCGGTCGGGTGGCCCGCGGCGCGGGCGATGCCGCCGACGCTCGTGAGCATCGACCTGCTGCAAAACGCGATGACGCTCCGCTCGATCGCGAGCCAGGCCGGGATGGTTATCGGTCCGGCGCTGGGCGGCCTTCTATACGGCGTGTCCCCGAGCCTCGTGTATCTGCTCGCGGCCGGCTCGTGCGTCGTCTCGACGGGGTTCGTGATCGCTATGCATCCACGGCCGGCCGCCGACCTCGACGACGAGGGCGTCGCTCACCCGGCGAACGTCGAGAGTGTGCTGGAGGGCCTCCGCTTCGTGCGACGCACCGAGATCCTGCTCGGTGCGATCCTGCTCGACCTGCTCGCGGTCCTGTTCGGTGGAGCAGTCGCGCTGCTGCCCGTGTTCGCGCGCTCGATCCTGCACGTCGGCGCCACCGGGCTTGGAGTCCTGCGTGCCGCCCCGGCGGTCGGCGCGCTGATCGCCGCTGCCTGGATCACCCGCCGCCCGATCGCGCGCCGTGCCGGCCGGACCCTGTTGGTAGTGGTCGGCCTGTACGGGGCGAGCATCATCGTGTTCGGGCTGTCGCGGGTGTTCGTGATCTCGCTGCTCGCCCTCGCGGTGAGTGGATTTGTCGACCTCTACAGCATGAACATCCGATCGACGATCGTGGCCCTCGCTTCGCCCGACCGGCTGCGCGGCCGCGTCAACGCGGTCGAGATGGTATTCATCAGCGCCTCGAATCAGCTCGGCGCGTTCGAGTCAGGGCTCGCCGCGTATCTCGTGGGGACGGTGCCGGCGGTCGTCGGCGGCGGGGTGATGACGATCGCGCTCGCGCTCACCTGGGGCCGGCTGTTCCCGGCGCTCGCCGACGTCGACCGCCTCGAGGCTGTGCGTCCCCCCGAGCGGGCGGCCGTCGGAGAGGTCGAGCTGGTCACGTAGTCTGCGGCGGCGATGGACGCCGCCCGACGCCGCAGGCGGCGCGACGCGGGCTAGCCGCGCCGGCGGTCGCCGCGGGAACGGCGGTTCTCCCGGCGCGCCGTTGTTCACGCACTCCTCGGCGAACCAGGCGAGGCCGGAGTTGGGCTCGCTTTCGGAGGAGTCCGTGGAATGGGAGCCCATGGGGACGTGTGTCAGCATCGTTCTATCCTCGACGACGACATCGTTTGTCTACCCCGATGCGGTGAATTTCCAACCGCGGTCGGTGGCGATATTCACCGGTCGTCAACACGGTCGCGGGGGCGCTGGCTTACGCTCGTGTCGACGCGAGCACCCGTGGCTCGCGTGGTACGACGCCGCGAGCCGCAGTGGACCCCTCGCCGCAGCGGTCGCGGCGACGTGCATCCGACAGTTCACGGTAAGGGGGCATGCGCACGAGCGCGCAGGCGGCTCGCGTGTCCGACCTCACACGCTGAGCCAGGGCGGCCCGGCCGGACTCGAGCCCGGCCGGGCCGCCGGCGCAACGGCCGATCGTTAGCTGAGCGACGTGGTGCGGGCGCGCGAGGTACGCGTGGAGCCAGAGCTGCGCGACCGACCCGAGGCTTTGCGCGCGGTTGAGCTACGGGTGCCCGATGGCCGCGCGGTCGAGCTGCGAGAGGTCGAACGGGACCGGCTGGTCGAGCGCGAGCGAGGGGCGCCTGACGCTCCCCGCGAGCGGGTCCGCGACGACGTCGCGCGCTGATCACGCGGGATCTCGGCGCGCACGACATCCTTGGTCAGCCGCACGAGCTCGGCCGCGAGGTACTTCGCCATTCGCTCCTCATCCCGGCGAACGGCCCGCGCCAGCTGTGCCGTCTCGCGATCCCCTACCTCCGTCGCAAAGGTCTCGATGCGGGTGTAGAGCGCGATCTCGGTGTGCTCCTCGCGGAGCTCGTCCTGCGCGTTGCGCAGATGCGTCTCGGCCTGCTCGCTTACGAGCGCGCGGGCCAGTCCGACTTGTCCCTTCACTGCGGCGACGGTCTTGCCGGCGACCTCGCCGACGGGGCCCGGGACGGCGAGCAGGCCTGCGCCGGCCGGACCGCCGAGCTTCTTGATCCGCGCGGCGACGCGGCGCTTGTGATCGCGCGTCTCCTTGAGGTGGTTCTGGAGGCGCTTCTTGTACGCGGCCTTCTGAGTCAGTCCGATGTGAGCGGTCAGGTCCGCCTCGAGCTCGGCTTCCTTGGCGTGGGCTTCGCTCAGCCAGCTCACGAGCTTGGCGTCGCGCTCGTTCAGGGTCTTTGGTGCAGGCATATCAGTCGTTCCTTTCGTGGGCGGTGCGGGTCAGGCGGAGCGGCCGCCGTTCGCCAGCTTCAGCTGGCGATCGACCGCGGCAAGCACGGTCTGGCGGGCGCGGTGCCGGGCCTCGTAGAGCCTCATCGTCGCGAGCTCCGCGACGCCGGCCGTGCTGGCCCGGTCGATCACGTCTTTGGCGCTCATGTGGCCGTAGCCATCCCAGGGCTCGGCCACGGTGATGCCCGCGCCCGCGCCGTCCTCGGCGCCGGGTTCGGCGGACTCCTCGACGAGCTCGGGCTCTTCGGAGACGTGAGCCGGCTCCTCGACGAGCGGCGCCGGCGGTTCCTCAGTCCACTCGACAGGAGCCTCGGCAACGGCCGTGGTGGAAGCGTCAGCAACGGGCGGGGCGGGCGCCGGCGACGGCGCCTCATCACCTCGAGCAGGCTCCGCTCGCCCGGGCGTGACGGCGTTAACCACCTGTCCGGTGACGGAGAGAGCGCGCCCTGCGACGTGCGTCAGCAACTGCGCAGACCGCACAGGGACGCGCAACGACAGCGTGATGAGCTTGCCGAGCATTGCAACGTCTACTACCCAGTAGGGAGCAAACGATTCATGGGGGCAAATGCGTGGAGGAGGACGCCGCCGCCGCGTGGGGTCGGCGGCGGCGCCATGGCATCGCCGCAATGCGGCGAAGTTCAGTGCGAACGCGACAAGCACGAATAATCTCCGGCTTCCCGCGGTATGCCTGTGCTTTGAGCTCGTTCAATCCCCACCCTCACGGACGCATGTGCGCCAAAAAACTTCCCGAGCGAGCAAAATTGCGTGGAGCGGTGAACAGCGGCAAGAGGAGGAGAGTGCCATCGTCAACCTGGATCCCAAGGCCATCATCAATGCCGCGCTCGACCCCAAGGGCCTGATCAGCGGCGCGGCGAAGCTCGCGGAGCGCGCCGGCGACGAGGCGTACTTCGCCGCCCTGTGTGTGCGTAGCGGTCTCGTCGGGCCGGAGCCGCCTCATCGCGTTGCGCAGCTGCTGCTTGGGTTCCAGCGGTACGGGCTGCTCGGCGGCGCGGTCGTAGCCGGCGCGGCCCGTCACGGCGACCGTGCCGTCATGATCGACGAGCGCGGCGAGCTCAGCTACAAGGAGCTCGACGAGCGCACCAACGCGCTCGCCAACGCCTGGCGCGAACACGGGCTCGAGGCCGGCGAGGGGGTCGCGATTCTCGTGCGCAACCACCGTGGGTTTCTCGAGGCGGTGTTCGCGGCCGCCAAGTGCGGCGCGCGGATCGTGCTGCTCAACACCTCGTTCGCGGGCCCGCAGATCCGCGAGGTCGCCGAGCGCGAGGGAACCGATCTGCTCGTGTACGACGACGAGTATTCCGACACGCTCAAGGGCATCGACGATCCGCCGCGCGGGCGCTACCGGGCGTGGGCAGACGAGCCCGGCGACGACACGCTCGACGCGCTGACCGAGGACGGCGATCGGAGCGCACCGCAAAAGCCGAAGGAGTGGCCGCGGATCACAATCCTCACGAGCGGCACGACCGGCACGCCCAAGGGTGCGCCACGATCGGAGCCGCGCTCGCTGGGGTTGATCGGCGGCCTGCTGAGCAAGGTCCCGTTCCACGCCCGGGAAACCACCGAGCTGTGCGTCCCGATGTTCCATGCGCTCGGATTCATGCAGGCGATCGTCGGCGTCGGCCTCGGGTCGACGCTCGTGGTGCGCCGGCGTTACGACCCCGAGGTCACGCTCGACAGCCTCGAGGAGCACGGCGCCACCGCCATGGTCATGGTCCCCGTCATGCTCTCGCGTCTCGTCGACCTCGGCGAGGAGGAGATCAAGAAGCGCGACACCTCCGCGCTGAAGATCATCTTCGTGAGCGGCTCGGCGCTCGGCGCCGACCTCGCCCAGCGCGCGACCGAGCTGTTCGGGCCGGTCATTTACAACCTGTACGGGTCGACCGAGATCGCGTACGCCACGATCGCCACGCCCGAGGACCTCAAGGCGGAGCCGAGCAGCGTCGGCAAGGTGGTGCGCGGCTCGATCGTCAAGCTCCTCGACGAGGACGGCAAGGAGGTCGCCAAGGGGGACAGCGGGCGGATCTTCGTCGGCAACATCTCGCAGTTCGAGGGGTACACGGGTGGCGGAAACAAGGACGTGGTCGAGGGCCTGATGGCCTCCGGCGACGTCGGCCACTTCGACTCCGAGGGTCGCCTGTATATCGATGGGCGCGACGACGAGATGATCGTCTCGGGCGGCGAGAACGTGTTCCCGGCAGAGATCGAGGAGCTGCTCAGCGCCCACGAGTCGATCCAGGAGGCGGCCTCGATCGGCGTCGACGACGAGAAGTTCGGGCAGCGGCTGAAGGCGTTTGTCGTGTTACAGAAGGGCGCCGAGCTCTCAGAGGACGAGATCAAGGAGTACGTCAAGGACAACCTCGCGAACTACAAGGTCCCGCGCGAGGTCGTGTTCCTCGAGGAGCTGCCTCGGAACCCGACCGGGAAGGTGCTCAAGCGGGCGCTCGAGGAGGAAGGCGAGGACGCCGGATCTGGCGACGAAAAGTCCGGGGACGAGCAGCCCGCGGCCGAGAAGGAGAAGGCGAAGACCTAGTTAGCGCCGGTGTGGCGCTCGAGGAAGCCGAGCATCCTTCGCCAGGCGTCCTCGCAATCTTCGGCGTACTCCTCGAAGCGCCGGTCGAAGAACGAGTGGGGCGCTCCGGGGTAGACATGGATCTCGTGGTCGAGCCCGGCGTCGGTCAGCTTGGCGTCGAACTCCTCGACCTGCTCGACCGGAATCGCCTGGTCCGCTCCGCCGAACAGGCCGAGCAGCGGGGCGCGGATCTCGGAGGCGCGCTCGAGTGGCCCGTCGACGCCGAAGCGTGAACCGGTAAGCACGCCGTAGAAGCCGACGACGGCCGCGAGCTCGGGCATATCCGCGCCGGCCAGGAACGACTCGAACCCGCCCAGGCAGAACCCGACCGTCGCGATCGCCTGAGCGCCGGTGCGCTCGCGCAGCGCCGCCGCGGCCGCCGCCGCGTCCTGCTGGACTCCGGGGACCGTCAATTGCTGGACGTGGGGCATGTACTCGAACTCCTCGTCGCGCGGACCGAGGCCCGCGGTCCGCCCGAAGTAGTCGAGCGCAATCGCATGGAAGCCGGCCTGGGCGAACCGCTCGGCGAGCTCGACGTAGAACTGGTACAGCCCGCGGACGTCCGGCAGGGTCACGATCCCGCCCTTGCGCCCGGCGTCGGACGGCGCGAGCGCGCCGGAGAACCGCGTGTCGTCGGCCGAGACGAGCTCGAGCACCTCGGCGCCGGCTGCGCCCGCGATCGGGGCAAGCAGGAGATCCTCGGGGGGCGCCGGCGGCCGGGCGTCGAAGTCGAAGCACATGCGGCCCGACACAATAGGCGTATGACCGAAGCTATGACCACCGCCACCGATTCACAGACCTTCCGGGCCCGGTTCCCCGTGCTCGAACGGCTGTCCTACCTCAACGCCGGCACGGAGGGGCCGATCCCAGCCGCCGCGGTCGAGGCGGTTCGCCGCCGGATCGAGGCCGAGGCCGAGACCGGCCGCTGCGGCCGCCCGTACTTCGAGGCGCTGATGGAGCTCGCCGCTCAGGCGCGGACGGGGTACGCGACGGCGCTCGGCTGTGACCCCGTCGACGTCGCGCTGACGGGCTCGACCACCGACGGCATCAACACCGTCGTCGCCGGGCTCGATCTCCGCGCCGGCGACGAGGTCGTGACCTCCGACCAGGAGCACCCTGGCCTGCTCGCGCCGCTCGGACGAGCGCGCCGGCGTCATGGGGTCAAGATCCGCGTCGTCCCGTTCGCCGAGCTCCCCGGCGAAGTCACGAGCGCGACGCGGCTGATCGCCTGCTCACACGTTTCCTGGGTGGGCGGCGAGGTCGCCGACGTGCCCGCGCTCGTCGCCACCGGGGTTCCTGTGCTGCTCGACGCCGCGCAGGCGCTCGGGGCGGTGCCGATCAACGTCCGCGAGCTCGGCTGCGACTTCTACGCCGGCTCGGGCCAGAAGTGGTTGTGCGGCCCAGAGGGCAGCGGGGCGCTGTTCGTGCGCGCCGACCGGCTGGACGACCTGCTCGTGCCGTGGCCGGGGTACGGCTCGGTGGCGGATCCCGCCAACGCGCTCGAGTTCGAGCAGGCCGAGGGCGTGAAGCGCCTCGATCACGGCTTCCCGTCCGGGATGAGGAGCGCCTGGGCGACCGCGTCTCTCGGCGTATTCGAGGACGCAGGCTGGGACTGGGTGCACGAGCGCGCGGCTTCGCTGGCGGAACTGCTCGCCGACCGGCTGCGCGAGCGCGGGCTCGAGGTCCGGCCCCGCGGCCGCTCGACGCTCGTGTCGTGGGCGGCGGAGGACGTCGATGCCGAGGTGGCGAGGCTTGCCGGCGAGGGCGTGATCGTCCGCAGCATCCCGGCGTTCGGACTCGTGCGCGCGTCGGTCGGCGCGTGGACCTCCGAGGAGGAGCTCGAGCGGCTGGTCGATTTGGTGCGGGCCTGAGTCTCAGCCGGACGAGGCTTCCCCGGCCCCAAGGACGCCGCGAAGCGGCCCAAAATCAGCCGTCGAGCACCCGTTCCGGGTGCGTGTAGACGTTCGTCCGGCCGCGGCGGGTGAAGCCGCAGAGCGTCATGCCCCGGTCGTCGGCGAGCGACACCGCCAGCGAGCTCGGCGCGCCGACGCCGACGAGGATCGGTGCGCCGGCGACGGCAGCCTTCTGGACGAGCTCGAACGACAGGCGCCCACTCACGCATAGGATCCGCTCGCCCAGCGGGACGATCCCGTCGAGCAGGGCGCGGCCGATCACCTTGTCCATCGCGTTGTGGCGCCCAACGTCCTCGCGCGTCAGGACGAGCCGACCGGTGGGTTCGAACAGGCCGGTGGCGTGAACGCCGCCGGTGCGCTCGAACGCCGGCTGCTCCAGTCGGTCGGGGAGGCAGGCGAGGAACGAACGGGTGACAGAAGGGCCACTCGGGAGCGGGTCGCTGTGGACCGCGACCTCTTCGAGGGCTCCCTTGCCGCACACGCCGCACGACGACGTCGTGTAGAACCGGCGCTCGCCCGGGTTGCGGGTGAGAGGCCCGGCGACCCCGACCGTGTTGACCGCGAAGTCCTCCGTCGGGCCGGCTGTGCGCGCGCCGTCGATCAAGCCCTCGCCGTAGAGGAAGCCGAGAGCGAGCTCCTCGTCGTGGCCGGGCGTCCGCATGGTGACGACGAGCGGCACGGCGTCGACGCGGATCTCGAGCGGCTCCTCGACCGCGACCTCGTCGTCGCGGCCGTCGTGGTGGACCTTGAGAAAGCTGTAGGCGCTCAACCGCCGGGGGGCCAGAAGTTCGAGTCGATCACCGCATCCCCGGTGTGGTGGGGTCCGAACACGACGAACTCGAGGCCATCGGGTCCGGCTTCGAACGCGCGGGCGGAGCCCGGTGCGATCCGGATCGCGTCGAGCGGCGAAACGTCTCTGACCTCGTCGTCGATCTTCACCCTCCCGCCGCCGGCGAGCACGACGAACACCTCCTCGGCGTGCTGGTGGCGGTGGCCGAAGGCCTGGCGCACGCCCGGGCGAAGGCGCTGGTGGCTGAGTCCGGTGCTGGCCGCACCGAGCGACCGGTTCGCGAACCGTGCCTCGCCCTGCTCGCCGAAGCCGAACCTCGGCGCCATATCCTCGACGTGCTCGAGGTTGACGAGCGTGTACCCCGCGCCTCCAGGGAGGTAGCCGACGCCTCCGAGCGGCTCGAGCTCGGTCAGCTCGGGCGTCTTGTCGAGAAGGGCGTTGACCTGTGCGAGCCGCGCCTTGCCCTCGTCGGTCTGAAGCTGCTCGAGCGAGGCGTCGAGCGCCTCCTGGTTCAGCCACAGCTCGGTCACCCACACGACGTCGGGCTCGGAGGCGGCGCGGTTGATCAGGTACAGCTCGCAGCCGGCGGCGTCGCGGAGCGAGTCGGCCGCGCCGAGCAGCAGCTCCTCGACCTGGTCGCCGCGGCCCGGCTGGGCCGTGAACTTCACGTAGCGTCCGACTCCCGACACGGACGCTAATCCTAGGAGAGTCGCGCGGGATTCAGCTGAGCGCCGGTTCGCCGCGGAGCTCGTCCTCGTTCGAGAGGAGCTCGCGCTCGAGCTCGCCGTCCGATCCGATCCGGTAGGAGCCGGTCTTGACGAGCGGCGGCGAGTAGGCGTGAATCGTCACCGCGGGCGGGCCGCCGCCGTGGAGCACGCGGTGAATGGCGACCGCGGGGACGGTGAAGATCGAACCCGGCCCGAGCACGCGCGTGCGGGGCTCACCACCGATCCGCAGCCGGTCCTCGCGCACCTTGCCGGCGATCACGGCGATCGCGGCTGACGACTCGTCGTGGTCGTGGAAGCCGGTGTCCTGGTCCTCGCTCCAACAGATGACCCAGGCGTTGAGATCCTCGTCGTCCCAGATCTGCTCGTACACGCGGGCGTCGCTGGCGTGTCGGACGAGATGGCGCCAGCGCTCGGGCGAGGCGGCGAGGTCCGCCACGAACCGCTCGAGCTCGGTAGGCGAGAGGCTCATGCAGCTACCGCCTGGTTTGCCGCCGGCGCGGCGCTCAGCAGACCGGCTGCGTTCTTCTGGAGGACGGTGTCCCAGCGGGTGGGCAACGGCTCGACGACCGGACGATCTGACCCGTACACGAGCTGATCGGCGCCGACCAGCCCGGCCACCGCCCCGATCGCGGCGTCTCCGTAGCTCGAGCTCTCGTAGAATGCGAGCGGCTCGCTGAGATCGATCGGGGGTCCGCCGCGCGCGGCCAGCCGCTCGCTGAGGAGCGGGGCGCCGCCGCCGAGCATCGCGAACACCACGGTGAGGTGCGGGTGCCGGCGCCGGCCAAGCGTGACGAACATGAGCCACGCGGCCTGCATCTGGGCGACGTAGTCAGTCAGCGCCGGCCACCACAATGGGTCGGTCAGGGAAGATGCGCGCTGCGGGGTCTTCGGACCGGGTCCGGGGTGGACGAACAGCGGGACGTCGTGGTCCTCGGTCTGGGCCAGCACCGGCTCGATGCGCTCGAAGGCCTCACGGCTCGCGAGCGCTCCGGCCGGGATCGAGATACCCACGCATCCGCGGGAAAGGACGTCATCGACGTCGCGTGGGTCGGGGCGATCGAGCGGCACCGGGCCCCAAGCCCCGAACTCGGAGGTCAGGGAGGCGACTCCCTCGAGGTAGGCCTCGATCAGGTCGCGCGCCTCCGCGCGCGGGAGCGCCTCGATCCCGATCGGGCTCGACAGCGCGATCAGCGCCAGGTCGAGCCCGGCGTCGCGGACCTCTGCCGCCCGCTGCGATGGGGTCTCGATCTCGGTGTCGATCGCGTACGCGCACTCGCCGGAGCAGTGGAGGATCGCGGTAGGGCCGTTACGGCGGACGAACGGCAGGCGGTCCCGTTCGGCGAGGGCGCCGAGCAGCGACTCGGTCCACAGGTGCTGGTGTATGTCGACCCGAGCGGCGGTCATCGCGCACCCTGAATATACACTAAACCGATCGAGTTTCCCGAGTTGGTCCCGGGCGGCCGGGCCTGGTCGAGAAGTCCCGCGTGGTATATCGCGGTTTCTCGACCAGGCCTCAGAATTCAGGGCGTGATGCACCGAAGGGCTCTGTTCGCGTTGGCGACGAGCGACCGGTTTGAGCGAACCGTCCGAGCGACGCCCGGGGCCGAGGCGCTCGCCTACCGGCTCGCGTCGCGATACGTCGCGGGTCGAACCACCGAAGACGCGCTGGACACGGCGCACCGGCTTGCCGCCCAGGGGGTGCTGAGCTCGATCGACTACTTCGGCGAGAACGTCTTCGACCCGGTCGAGGCGGACCGCGTGACCGACGAATTCGTCGCGCTGGCCGGGCGGGTCGGCGCCGAGGCGCCGGCGGGCACGTATCTCTCGCTCGATCTCTCGCACGTGGCGCTCGACGAGCGCCGGCTAGCCCGCATCGCCGCCGCGCTTCCGGCCGGCGCCCGGCTTCAGATCGGCGCGGAGCAGGCCGCGCGGACAGATCGGATCCTCGACGCGGTGTTCGCGGTGGCGCGCGCCGGCGGCGCCGTGGCGGCCACGATCCAGGCCAATTTGCGCCGAAGCCTGGCGGACGGGCATCGCCTGGCCGAGGCAGGCATCCCGATTCGCCTCGTGAAGGGCGCGTACGTTGAGGACCCGGTCGACACATATCCCTGGGGCGATCCGACGGACATTGCCTTCGCCGACCTGGCCCACGAGCTCCACCACGCCGGCGCCGAGCTGTCGCTGGCGACGCACGACCCGGTGCTCAGAGAAGCGCTACTACCCGCGCTTCCCGGCGTCACCGTCGAGATGCTCCTCGGAGTCCGCCCCTATGACCTGCCGTCGCTGGTCGGCCGCGGGATCCCGGTTCGCCTGTACGTGCCGTTCGGCGGGCGCTGGTTTCGCTACTGGATGCGGCGTGTCGCCGAATCGCGCGGTGCCCATTAGCACCGTGTAAACGTGTGCCGAGAGGCCGGGCGGTACAACTAGGGGATGCGTGACTCCGAGCTCCTGCTCCGCCGTGCCAGGCGACCGCTGGTGATCGGCATGGGGGGCGGGGGCGACGTCGTCGGCGCGCTCGCCACCGCCGAGCTCATCCGGCTCTACGACGGCGGCGATCCAGTGCTCGGCGGGCTGACGTGGGAGCGCCGGCCGTTCGACCCGGTGCCGGGGCCCCGGACCGCAGCCGAGATCACCGGCGCGGAGGAGCTCGCGCCCGGGATCCTGCTCGCGGGCCCGGACACTCGGCTCCGCGATCGAGACGTGTTCTTCGCGGAATCGCGAATGGCCGAGTTCCTCGGGCAGCGCACGCTCCTGATCGACATCAACGATGGGCCGGCACGGGTGGCGGACGGGCTCGCGCACGCGATGGCGGCCTTGAAGTGCGACCTGCTCGTGCTGGTCGACGTCGGCGGCGACGTGGTGGCGCGGGGCGACGAGCCGGGGCTTCGCAGCCCGCTCTGCGATGCCGTGATGCTGGCCGCCGGCGGCCGGCTGTCCCGGCGTGGCCAGCCGACCCTGCTCGGAATCTTCGGGATCGGGTGCGACGCCGAGCTCACGCCCAACGAGGTGTTGGCGCGGGTGGCCGATGTGGCGGCCGCCGGCGGGCTGTGCGGCGCGCGTGGGCTCACCGGGCCGGTCGCCGAGAGGATGGAGGCGGCGATCGAGCTCGTCAGCACCGAGGCCAGCGCGCAAGCGGTCCGCGCCTTCCGCGGCGCCTCGGGCCAGGCGACGATCCGCGGCGGCACGCGGACGCTCGAGCTGACCCCCGCCGCGTCGCTGACGTTCTACCTGGACGTCGACATCACGCTCAAGGTCGCGGGCCGACTCGCCCAGGCGGTCGCCGACGCCGCCGGGCTCGAGGAGGCCAACGACTCGCTGAACAAGATCGGCGTGGGTACCGAGCTCGACTACGAGCGGGAGGCGGCCGCCGTTCAGCCCGCCGGCCGCTTGAACGCCGACGCGTAGTCGACGCCCTCCACCTCGATCGCCACGTTCACGGTCTTGCACCGCGCGCACTTGATGCGCAGCTTGCGATTCATGTACTCCGGCGGCATTGCCGTCGCGAGCACGTTGCCGCACTCGACGCACACGTAGTCGTCGGGGCCGTTGCCTGCGAACACCGGGCGATCGGCGTTCTCCTGGACCGCGGTCCCGCCGTCTCGGGGCACCTCGCCCTCGCGCACGCGCCGCATCGCGATCGTCGCCATTGCCGCTCCCCTACAGCGCCGCCAGCTTCGAGCTGAAGTCCGTGATCAGTGCGTCGAGCACGTTCTGGACGACGCCCTCGCCCATCGACGCCGCCTTGCCGGTGATCTGAGCCGCGGTATGGATCTTCCCCCCGCCGTCCGCAAGCTCGAAGGTGACGTCTGCGTTGGCGTGACCCTGCCCGCCCGCCTCCCGCGACTTGACCTGGAGTACGGCGCGGTGGACGTCGGGATCTTGCTCGATCACAGCGACGGTCCCTTTGAAGGTCATCGACATCGCGCCCATCTTGACCTTGATCTGCGCCTTGACGTTGTCGGGTGCGGTGGCCTCGGTCACGCTCCCGCCCTCGACGCACGAGATCAGCTTGTCGAGGTCGAGGATCGTCTCCCAGTTGTGCTCGATCGGCTTGTCGTTCGAGTACGTGTGGTCGAGTTCAACCATGGGTCAGCTCCTAAGTTAGGGTTTGCTCGTATGGCACAACACTTTGGACCGGACAACGCACGCCTCACGATCAAAACGACGCGGCAGGGCGCGGCCGCGAAGGCCGGGCACGACCTGGTGATCGAGGTCGGCTCATGGGAGGCGACGCTCGATCCCGAGGCGCAGCCCGCGCTCACGCTCACCGCCGACTCGCGGTCGCTGCGCGTCCTTCAGGGGACCGGCGGCGTCAAGCCTCTGGGCGAGAAGGACAAGTCGAACATCCAGCAGACGATCAACGACGAGGTGCTGAAAGGCTGCGCGATCGAGTTCCGCTCGAGCGGGGTCGAGTCCACGCCCGGCGTCTTGAAGGTGCGGGGCGAGCTCAGCCTGAACGGCAAGCAGGGCCCGGTCGAGTTCGACCTCGCGACCGGCGACGACGGCAGCCTGACCGGCCGCGCGAAGGTGACGCAGACCACATTCGGGATGAAGCCCTACTCGGCGCTGTTCGGCGCGCTCAAGCTCGCCGACGACGTTCACGTCGAAATCGACGCCAAGGCTCACTGATCCGTGTAGACGGTCTGGGCGTCGAGTCCACCCTCGACGCCCGGGGGCAGCACGCCGGTGCCGTGGGCGTAGAGCGCGATGTCGGCAATCGTCTTCGCCTGCGCTGGGTCGTTGCTCGAGACGAACGCGCCGTTGTTCCACTGGATCGTTTCCGGCGAGCTGTCGAGCGCGGCGGCGGCGAGCAGTCGCGCCTTGTCGAGGATCTTTCCAGTGGCGCTCTCGATCGCCGCCGGCGTGCGCTGCGACGGCGCGGTGTTGTAGCCGTGGCCGACGCCGAACCGGTCGGTGTCGGCGGGAACGACCTTTACGTCGAGCGCTGGGACGCCGAGCTCGCCCGCGACGAGTTGCGCGTAGCGAGCCTCCTCGCCGTCTGGCTCGGTGGTCAGACTGAGCACCATCTTGCCTGTCGGGTGCACCCTGAGGAACACCGCCCGGTACGCCTCGTTGGCCATCACTCATCCTCCTCTGTCGTTTCGTTCGAAGCCTGCTCGCGCGCCAGCCGCTGGCGCTCGAGGTGGGCGGTCAATGCGTTGTGATCCTCGAGGTTGCAGAAGCTGGGTTGCGGTCCGCCGAGCGGATGGGGCGGGACAGCGGGTCGGTGGCAACCGGGATAGATACAGATCTTCGGCCCGGCGCCGCTCATGACCCCAAAGACCATCCGGGAGTCGTCTTACCGCGGCTCGGCCCATAGCCGCTCGGCATCGCCACCGAGCTGCCCGGCACCGGGGTGGCGCTCGGCCACGCGTCCTGCTCGTCCTCCAGCTCTGGCGCGACCGGTGGTGCGCCGAGGGCGCCCGAGCGCGCGGCGCCGATCGCCTCGACCACATCGTTGAGCGCGTCGAGGCTGTGGCCGCTGACGAGCGCGTCGCAGTGCGGAAGCGCGGCGACGAGCCCGCCGGCGCGGGCCTCGAAGCCGCGAGCGCTGACGCGGGGATTGACCCACACGATGCGATACGCCAGCCGGCGCAGCCGCTCCATCTCGCGGCCGACGAGCGCCGGGTCACCGCGCTCCCACCCGTCCGAGAGAATCACCACGACCGCGCCGCGCGCCATCCCACGTCGGCCGTGGCGGTCGTTGAACGCCTTCAGCGCATCCCCGATTCGCGTGCCGCTCGACCAATCTGGAGCGGCCGCCGCCGCGCGCTGGATCGCTCGCTCGGGGTTGCGGGAGGAGAGTGCGCGCGTCAGGCGCGTCAGTCGGGTCGCAAACACGAAGGCCTCGGCGCGGTTCGCGCTCGGGCCGCCGGCCGCGGCGGTCAGGAACTGGAGGTAGGCACGCGCGTAGGGCTCCATCGAGCCCGAGATGTCGCACAGCATCACGATCCGGCGACGCACGACGCGCCGGCGCCGGCGGGACAACCGGATCGGATCGCCGGCAGTGCGCAGGCTCCCCCGGAGCGTCCGGCGCATGTCGATCCGCTCGCCGCGCCGATCGCGCTCGTGCCGCCGGGTCCGTCGCGGTGGCGTCGCGATGCGTAGTCGCGTCATCAGCCGGTACAGCCGCGCGAGCTCGTCGGGCTCGAGCGCGTCGAAGCGCTTGGAGCGAAGCACCTCCTCGTCGCTGGCGAGCACGGGAATGAGCTCGTCGTGCGTGACCTCACCCGGGCTCCGGGTGGCTGCATCCGAGCGGGTCGCGCCGCCCGACGGTGGCGAGCCGAGGCCTTGAGCGCTCCGCCGCCGCTCGTCAGCCGGCGCCGGCACCGTTTCGGCGGCGGCGGGAACCAGGCCCGACGGCTCCTCCACCGGTTCCGCGCCGAACACGCTGAAGAACACCTGGTCGAACGCGCGCACATGCGCGCGGTCGGACACGAATGCGGCCCGCGCGGTGAAGTACAGCCGCCGACGCGAGATCGGCTCGACGATCGCCAGCGCCTGGGCGAACCAGGCGGCGCGCTCCGCCGTCACCGGCACGCCGGCGTCGTGAAGCCGCCGGCTGAACGCGCTCGCGACCGCCGGGAGGTCGAGCCCGAGGGGGCGAACACGGAACGGCTCGGTCATCGGGGGATCACCAGCTCATCGAGTCCGGCCGCACGCACGACCTCCTGGTCCTCTGAGTACTTGAGCACTGACCCGAGCGTGCGGTCAATCGCTTCCGCGTCGAGCTCGGAGACGCCGAGCTCCGTGAGCGCCGCCACCCAGTCGATCGCCTCGGCGACCCCGGGCGGCTTCTGCACGTCGCTGTCGCGCATCCGCGAAATCGCGTCGGCCACCTGCACGGCCAGTCGCTGCGAGGCGGCCGGGATCCGCCGGCGGATGATCTCGACCTCGCGCTGCGGCGTGGGGTAGTCGATCCACTGGTACAGGCAGCGGCGCTTGACCGCATCGTGCAGGTCGCGCGTGCGGTTCGAGGTCAGCACGATGATCGGGGGATGCGTGGCGCGGATCGTGCCGACCTCCGGGATCGTCACCGCGGCCTCGGCGAGCAGCTCGAGCAGAAACGCCTCGAAGTCGTCGTCGGCGCGGTCGATTTCGTCGATCAGCAGCACCGCCGGCCGGGGCCCCGGATGCTCGAGCGCGCGCAGCAGCGGGCGGCGGATCAGGTACTCGCGTCCGAACAGATCCTGCTCGCGCAGCTCCGAACCCTGCGCTTCGGCGAGCCGGATGCTGAGCAGCTGGCGCGGATAGTTCCACTCGTACAGCGCCTCGGCGGCATCGATGCCGTCGTAGCACTGGAGCCGGATGAGCGGCGTATCGAGCACGGCCGCCAGCGACTTGCCCGCCTCGGTCTTGCCGACGCCGGCCTCGCCCTCGAGCAGCAGCGGCTGGGGCAAGCGCAGGCTCAGGAACATCGAGGTCGCGAGCCCCTCGTCGACGAGGTAGTCGACCGCGGCCAGCCGCTGGGCCAGCGTCTCCACGTCCGGCACCAGGTGGCGGATCTCGTCTGCCGCCTCGCCGGTGACCCGCATCATGCCGTCGCGTGCTGGCGCTCGAACGCCTGCTTGCAGCCCTCGCCGCAGAAGTAGTGCGCATCGCCGCCGGCGTCCGTGGCCGAAAGCGCGTCCGGGGTGACGACCACGGTCATGCCGCAGATCGGGTCGACCGCCGTTGTCGGCGGCGCGGCCGCCCACGACCGCGGCGTCGTGCTCGACTGTCGCCGCACCTGGATGATCGACGCGAGGATCGAAAGCGCGATCTCGGCCGGCGTGCGGGCGCCGATGTCCAGCCCGGCGGGCGTGTCGATCCGTTCGAGCAGCTCCTCGGTGACCCCGTCGGCCCGAAGCTCGTCGAGCACCGCGGCCCCGCGCTTGCGACTCGCGACCAGGCCCACATAGCGGACTTCGGCCTCGAGCGCGGCGCGCAGGATGGCGCGCTCGTCCCGACCATGCGCCGCGACGACGAGCGCGAGGTCGTCGGCGCTCGGCACCGGCGAGCCCGAGTCGTCGCCGCGTCCGAGGACTGCTTCGAACCCGAGATCCGGGGCGAGGCGCAACAGCGCCGCCGCGATCGGTGTGTCCCCGGCGACGATCATCCGCGGCGGGGGCAGGAACGGCTCGAGGAAGACCTCGATCGCACCCCCCGACAGGCACGGGTTCTGGACGGTGACGGAGCCCTCGTCGTGTGCGACCTCGTGCCCGGAGTCAAGGTTCGCTGCGTTCTTGACCGCCGTCACCCCCGGGCCGTCGGGGAGGATCCGCAGCAGGAGCGGCTCGCCGCGCTCGATCGCCTTGAGCGAGTAGAGCCGCACGCTGTTCTGCGCGCACACGCCGCCGACGAATCCCTCGATCTGTCCGTCTTCGTGCACGAGCGCCACGTTCCCGGGCTTGGAGCTGGTTGGGTGCTCGACCCGCACCACGGTCGCGGTCACGAACGTGGCACCCCGCTCGGTGAGCTCGCGTGCGCGAGCACTGAGCGGACCGGCGATCACTGGGGCGGCTCCGGGCGGCCCTGCATCGCCGCCCACACCCGGGCCGGCGTGCACGGCATGTCGACGTGGCTCACGCCATGGCTCTCGTGGAGGGCGTCGATCACGGCATTCACGATCGCCGGCGGCGAGCCGACGTTCGGCGACTCGCCGACACCCTTGGCCCCGAGGGGGTGGTGCGGGCACGGCGTAACCGTCTCGCCGAGCTCGAAGTCGGGACATTCGAGCGCCGTCGGGATCAGGTAATCCATGAACGACCCGTTCAGGCAGTTGCCCTCGTCGTCGAACGTGATCACCTCCATCAGCGCGATCCCGATCCCCTCGGCGAGGCCGCCGTGGATCTGGCCCTCGACGATCATCGGGTTGATCCGCACGCCGCAGTCGTCGACCGCGATGAAGCGCCTGACCTTGACCGCCGCGGTGTCCGGATCGATGTCGACGACGCAGATGTAGGCGCCGCACGGGTACGTGAGGTTCGGCGGGTCGTAGATCACCTGCGCGTCGAGGCCGCCTTCCATCCCCTCGGGCATGGTCTCGCCGCTGTACGCATACGCCGCGATGTCCTCGATCATCGCGCCCTTCTCCGGATCTCCCTTCACGTACCAGCGGCCCTTCTCCCAGGCCAGGTCCTCGGCGCGGGTCTCGAGCATCGTCGCGGCGATGAGCCGCGCGCGGTCGCGTACCTTGCGGGACACCACGGCCACGGCCGCGCCCGACACCGGCGTCGACCGGGACCCGTACGTGCCGAGGCCGAACGGCGTCCGGTCGGTGTCGCCGTGGCGAACCTGCACGTCCTCGGGCGGGATCCCGAGCTCCTCGGCCACGATCTGCGCGAACGTGGTCTCGTGGCCTTGGCCCTGCGTCTGCGCGGAGATGCTGACCATCGCCTTCCCCGACGGGTGCACACGCAGGTCGGCGCCGTCGTTCATCGCCAGGCCGAGGATGTCCATGTGCTTCCGCGGTCCGGCGCCGACGCCCTCGGTGAAGAACGAGGTGCCGATCCCCATCAACTCTCCGCGGGCGCGCTTCTCCGCCTGCTCCTTGCGCAGCTCGTCGTAGCCGGCGATCCGCATGGCTTCGCGCATGGTCAGGCCGTAGTTGCCCGAGTCATACGTCCAGCCGGTCGTCGTCTCGTAGGGGAACTGCTCGGGCTGGATGAAGCTGCGCGTCCGGAGCTCGACCGGATCGACCTTCATCTCCAGCGCGAGCGCATCCACCATGCGCTCGACCAGATATACCGCCTCGGTGATCCGGAAGGAGCAGCGGTAGGCGACACCGCCCGGCGCCTTGTTGGTGTAGACCGCCTTGACCTGCACGTGGGCGGCCTCGAGGTCGTACGAGCCGCACACGATGTGGAAGAACCCGGCGGGGAACTTGGTCGGCTGCGCGGTCGAGTCGAACGCGCCGTGGTCGGCGATCACGTCGACGCGCAGGCCGGTGATCTTGCCGTCCTTCGAGCACATCTCGGCGTGCATCACGTAGTCGCGCGCGAACCCAGTCGACATCAGGTTCTCCGAGCGGTCCTCGATCCACTTGACCGGGACCCCGGCCACGATCGAACCGGCGATCGCGCACACGTACCCCGGATACACCGGCACCTTGTTGCCGAAGCCGCCGCCGATGTCGTTGCAGCGGATCCGGATCATGTGTTCGGCGAGTCCGGCGACGTGCGCGTACACCGTGCGGTGCGCGTTCGGCGCCTGGTTGCCGTTGTAGATGTCGAGCTGACCGGTCTTGGGGTTGAAGTCGGCGATCATCCCGCACGTCTCGAGCGGGGCCGGATGGCAGCGCGGATAGATGATGTCCCGGGTGACGACCGTGTCCGCCTCGGCGAAGGCGCGGTCGGTCGCCTCCGAGTCGCCGGCCTCCCATAGCGGGCTGGCCAGGTTGTCGCGCTGGCCGTCCTTGTCGTCGCGGATCAGGGGCGCGTCCGCATCGAGTGCCTTCCGGGCGTTGACGACCGCCGGCAGCGGCTCGTACTCGACGTCGATCAGCGCGAGCGCGTCACGCGCCGTGTACTCGTCGTCGGCGATCACGAACGCGACCTCTTGCCCCTGGAAGCGAACCTTGTCCCCGGCGAGCACGGCCTGGGTGTCGTAGGAGATCGTCGGCATCCACGCGAGCCCGAGCGTCTCGAGGTCCTTGGCCGTGATCACGGCGTGTACGCCGGGGTGGGCGAGCGCCTCCGAGGTGTCGATCGACACGATGCGCGCATGGGCGTACGGGCTGCGCAGCATCACGCCGGTCACCATCCCCGGCAGGCGGATGTCGTCGAGGTAGGTCCCCTTGCCGCGGATGAAGCGCGCGTCCTCCTTGCGCTTGAGTCGTCCGAAGCCGATCGGGCGTTCGGTCCTGGCGGTCTCGATTGTGGCCATGGTCTCTCACGCCTCCTGTTTCGTCACGGAGCGCTCGGCCTCGTGCTCGGCCGCCCAGCGCACGGCGCTGACGATGTTCTTGTAACCGGTACAACGACAGATCGCCCCCGAGATCGCGGTCCGGATCTCCGCCTCGGTCGGGTTCGGGTTCTCGTTCAGCAGGGCACGCGTGGTCATCAGCATCCCCGGCGTGCAGAAGCCGCAGTGCAGGCCGTGTTTCTCGTGGAAGCCGAGCTGCACGGAATCGAGGCCCGCCTCGGTTTCCAGCGACTCCACCGTGCGGATCTCGTGTCCGGCGGCCATCGCCGCGAGTATCGTGCACGACTTGATCGGCTTGCCGTCCATCAGGACCACGCAGGCCCCGCAATTGGAGGTGTCGCAGCCCCAGTGCGTGCCGGTCAGCCCTGGCGTGTCGCGGATGAAATGAACGAGCAGCGTGCGCGGCTCGACGTCGCGGGAGACCGGTTGCCCGTTGATGTTGATCGTGACTTCCATGTTCTAGTTGACCTCCTGTTGCAGGGCACGGGCGGTGGCGCGCCGCAGCGCGCGCACGGTGAGGACATTCGCGAGATGGCGCTTGTAGTCGACCGGCCCTCGTCCATCCGCTACCGGAGCGCAGTCCTCGGATGCGATCTCGCCCGCCTGCGCGAACAGCGCCTCCGAGGGTGGCTTGCCCTTCAGCGCCTCCTCAGCACGGGTGGCGATGATCGTGGTCGGCCCGAGCGCACCGAGGGCGATGCCGGCGTCGGCGATCGTGCCGCCCTCGATCCACACTGCCACTGACACGGCCGCGATCGCGAAGTCGCCGGCGCGACGCTCGACCTTCTCGTGCGCGCTCCCGGCGCCGGCCCTGATCGGGATCCGAACCTCGGTCATCATCTCGTCCGCCCCGACCGCCGTCGTGAACGGACCGATGTAGAACCCGTCCATGCCCGTGACCCGCTCTCCGGACGGTCCTCGGATCACCACCTGCGCCTTCAGCGCGGCGCACACCGCGGACAGGTCCTCGGCGGCGTCAGCCTGGCAGAGCGATCCGCCGATCGTTCCCCGGTTGCGAACGACCGGGTCGGCGATGACCTCCTCGGCCTCGCGGAACACCGGCGCGCGGCGTGCGAGGAGGTCGGACTCGAGCAGCTCGCAATGCCGCGTGAGCGCCCCGATCCGGATCTCGGTGATGCGCTCGTCGATGTAGGACAACTCGTCGAGGTCGTTGATGTCGATCAGGAACTCCGGGTTCGCGAGCCGCAGCTTCATCATCGGCAGCAGGCTATGGCCGCCGGCGATCAGCCGTGCCTCGGGACCGATTCTCTGGAGCGTCGCGATCGCGCCTTCGACGCTGGTCGCGCGCTCGTACTCAAACGGAGCGGGGGTCTGCACCGGATCTCCTTATCGGTCGTCGTTCTTGAGTCGGCGCAGGAACGCCAGGCCGGACTTGACCACGCCGCCCTCGGTTTCCTCGGGCTGCGACGTCGGACCCGCACCCACGGCCACTGGCATCCGCTTGCGCACTCCGGGCGACTCGCTCGGCTCGTACTGGACCGGTGAGTCGGTGCCGATGATCGGTGAGCGCGGCATCGAATTCGGCCGCGTCTGCCTGATCTCGGGATAGAGAGAGCGAGCGGCGAGGCTGCCGTACGCCGGGTTGCGCAGCGCCGGCCCGTTCGGGCTCGCGGCCGCGATCGGGGCCTCTCGGCCGAGCCGGGCCAGCGTGAGCGTCCCTTTCGTGTACACCTCGCTGATCCGCGGGGCCGTCGTCTCCTTGCTCTCGGGGAAGTTCCGGAAGCCCTCGCCGGCCGCGCCCGGATAGAGCCCCTCGACCAGCCCGACCGCGTCCTCCATGCCCGCCTTCTTGACGAGCAGGCCCTCGAGCAGGTCGACGCCGGCGTCGAGGTTCGTATTGATCGAGGTCACGACGTCGTCCACGGGAGCGCTTTTCTCGATGATCCCGACCACTCCGGTGATCGCCTTGTCGAGGTTGTCTCTGATCCTGATAAGGGCCACGATGGTCATCATCAGGTAGTAGACGACCGCGAGGACGATCAGCGCCACCGCGACGATCATGACTACTCCAGCTGCTGGCATTCCTGCCTCCTATCGGGCGTCGTCGAGGATGACGTCGAGCGAGCCGCCGTAATCTGCGGCCACCTCGATGGTCTTCTGCACCTGATCCTGCGTGGTGAGCAGGAGCGCGGTCGCGTCGAGGTCCTTAGACCCGGCGGTAGCGGCCGTCGCGATCTGCTCGACGCTGGGCACGATGCTGTTCGCCGCGTTCAGGACGCCGCGCAGCAGGTACACGACGACCGGGAGCACGACGAGGATCAGGATCGCGTCGCCGATCCATTCGAGGGTCATTTCGGCCTCCTGTCGGCGACGACCTTGGCCTTGTGCGCGATTCCCGGGAAAGCGCCCAGGATCACGTCGAACTGGCCGTTGATCGCCTTGACCGCGGGCTCGAGCGGCCGCAGGTGCTCGGCCTCCACCATGTTCAGCGCGCCGGCGAGCGTCGCGAGGTCTGCTGAAGTCGCCTCGAGGTCCTGACGGACCTTGATCAGCGCCGCGGCGACCGCCGCGATGATGATCACCGCGAGCACGACGCTGAGGATGATGAGCGTCGTCATCGGTCACCTGCCCCGTTGCCGAATCCGTCGGTTAGCGCGTTCATGTACCCGTCCTGGATCACGGCTTCCTCCACGATCAGTCCCAGCACGGGCGCCGTCGCCTCGAGCTGGGGGATGTTCTGAGTGTTGCCGGCCACGTTGCCGGCGACGTCGAGCAGGGCGCCGGCGGATTTCCGGATGTCGCCGACGGTCCTGACGAGTACGAGCAGCAAGCCGGCAACCGCGAGCGCCACGACCAGGCCGATCACCAGCGAGATTGTCCAGACGTCGTGATTGGTTAGGGCAGCGGGCGCAATCATTTGCCCACCGCCACTTTGCGAAGCGCCCGCGCCGAGTGCAGGATCCTGACCCCGGAGTCGTTGATGCGGCCGATCCCGGCGAGGCCGTCCGTCTGTGCGCGGACCTTCTCCACGCCCTCGACGGCGGTTCGCGCCTGGGCCGCGATCCTCCGGGCCAGCATCACGATCGTGATCACGATCGCCGCGGCGACCACGGCGACGATGACGCCGAGCACGAGCCCAATGACCCAACCGGTGGAAGCACCGATCAAGATCAAGTCACACCTCCTGTGTCGTTCTCCCTCGTCTTCTGGCTGGAGGACGCCGGACCCGCTTCCGATATTCCTCCGGGCAGAACTTTGGCGCGCAATCGTTTGCGCGTCAACCTTAAAGTAACGGAGATCACCGGCGGTTTTCTTCCAGAGCCTGCGGCGCGGAAAGCAGTGCGTTGTAGTCGCCGTCGGTGTCGACGTCGCGCGGTATCGGGCCGGCGATCGGGACGTCGACAACCTCGCCGGCGCGGCGATCGAGCAGCTTCCACACGCCCTTGTCGCCGTGCAGCGCCGCCAGGTCGTGGAAGGTGGATCGCTCGAACGCGAGTGGGTGGCCGCGTCCGTTGTCGTATGCGCACGCCGCGAGCGGTGCGTCGCCACGGTTGACGATCAGGGCCTGCACCGCCGCCGCGGTCACTCCGGGCTGGTCACCGAGCATAAGCACGAGCACGCTGGCGCTCGGATCGACCGCTTGAAGGGCGGCCGCGATCGACGACGAGCAGCCCTCGCCGAATTCGTCGTTCACGACCACTGTTGCACCGGTCAGGTCGACCCGGCTCAGGATCTCGTTGGCGCTACCGCCGAGCACGCACAGCAGCTGATCGAACGGGCAGGCACGTGCGGTGTCGAGTACGCGGTCAAGCAGGGTCGCACCGCCGTAGGGGAGCAGTTGCTTCGGTGCGCCGAGGCGCTTCGAGCCACCGGCTGCGAGTACCAGGCCGGTGACGAAGGGCCGCGCGCTCACACGGTGATTATGCGGCGCGGCGCTGCTGCGCGACCAGCGGAATCGGCCAGCGCGCCAGCTCGAGCTCGTTGGCCGGCTTGGGCTTCGAGATCACGTAGCCCTGGACGAGGTCGCAGCGCAGCCCGGTGAGCAGGCCGAGGCAGTGGTTGTCCTCGACCCCCTCGGCGACGACCCGCAGCCCGAGCGCGTGGGCGAGCTCGACGGTCGCGCGCACGAGCGCGAGGTCTCGGCCTTCCTTGGACTCGGCCAGCCGGATGATGAAGCTGCGGTCGAGCTTGAGCTCCTTGACCGCCAGGCTGCCGAGGTACGCCAGCGACGTGAAGCCGGCGCCAAAATCGTCCACGGACACGACCAGCCCGAGGTCATGGAGCTTCTGGATGGCGTGCTGCGAGCGCTCGAAGTCGGCGATCGCGGTCGTCTCGGTCATCTCGAGGACGAGCATCTCCGGTCCGAGCCCATAGCCCGCGAGCAAACCGGCAACGAGCTCGGGGAAGTCCGGGTTCAGGAGATCCGAGGCGGAGATGTTGACCGACACGGTCAGCTCTTTGCCGGCGGCTCGCCAGGTGGCGCATTGGAACAGGGCCTCGTCGAGCACGACCGTGGTCAGCGCGCCCATCAGGCCGGCGTCCTCGGCCAGCGCGATGAACTCGAGCGGCGGGACCGAGCCCAAACGCGGGTGGATCCACCTGACCAGCGCCTCGACCGAGTTGATCTCCCCGGTCGAGAGGTCGACCTGCGGCTGATAGTGAAGCTCGAGCTGGCGGCCATCGATCGCCTCCTGAAGCTCCTCGACCAGCTGCACCCGGTTGGCTGCGCCATCGAGGTCCTCCTGGTAGATGGCGAACGGCTTGCCCTCGAGCTTGGCGCGGTACATCGCGAGGTCGGCACAGCGGATAAGGTCGTCCGCGTCGGTGGCGTCGCCGGGCATGAGCGCGATGCCGATGCTGGCCCCGATCTGCACGCGCACGGCGTCGAGCGCGAATGGCTCCTCGATCCGGGCGGTCAAACGGGCGGCGACCGTCGCCGCGTAGTCCGCGCCGGCGTCGAGCAGCGCGACGACGAACTCGTCGCCCCCGAGCCTGACCACCAGATCGGAGCTCCGGAGCGACTCCTCGAGCCGGGTGCCGAGCTGGCGGAGAAGCTCGTCGCCCGTCGGATGGCCGAACGTGTCGTTGACCTCCTTGAACTTGTCGAGGTCGACGAACATGAACGCCAGGCTGCGCTCCGCTGCGTCCGGCTCGCGCTGCTCGGCGGTGAACTCCTCCATGAGCTGGAACAGCGCCCGCCGGTTGCCGAGTCCGGTCAGCTGGTCGGTGATCGACTCGCGCCGGCGTTGCTCGGTGATCGAGCGCAGGCCGATGAGCGACAGGGCCGAGCGACCGCCGGCGACGAGCAGCGTCGCCACGGCCAGCCCGAGCGACACGCGGCCGACGTGTTGCAGCGAGCCGACGAACAGGATCACGAGCGCCGCGCCCGCCGCCACCGCGGGGAGCGTGAACCCGTGTGGCTCTTCGGAGAGCAGAGGCTTGTCGTTGGGCGACCTCACCCAGACCGCGATCGACACGAGCAGGATCGCCACGGGCCAGGCGATGTCGTTGAACACGGTGCCGACCATCGAGGTCGTGCCGAGCACGTTGAACACGTCGCCCACCGTGTTTAGGGCATACCCGGCGGCGAGCAGAAGCCAGGGGATCTTCCGCTTGCCGGGCACGATCGCGGCGCCGCCGACGACGAGCCCGAGCAGGAGGACATCGCCGACCGGGTACGCGAGGTTCACCGCGACGCCCGCGCTGCTCCCGCCGGCGTGGTGAAGCACCGTGTCGAAAGCAAACGTGGCGCAGACCGCCGCCGCGCCGAACCCGGCCACCGCGCCGTCAAGCCAGCCGGCGAGGCTGAACCGCCGGACATTGCCGCGGAGGAGCAGCATCAGGGCCGCGTACGTGATGGGATAGAACGCGATGTAGAAGATGTCGGCGAGCGAGGGCGACGGGGGCGTCGCCCCGCCGAGCGACTGGATCGTGAGGATGAGATCACCCACGGCCCAGCACACCAGGCCGATCCCGAGCAGCATGGGGGCGGCACGGCCGCGCCTGAGGTAGGCGGCCTTGAGGACGCACAGCGCGCCGGCGACGATCTCGAACGCGACGACGCCCCAGTCGTCGAGCCAGGTGGCGTCGTAGCCGAGCGAGTCGACCACGACGTAGCCGATCACGAGCGCAGTGAGGACCACGTACACGGCGCGGATGACCGGATGCGCCCGGTCGACCTCGCGCCGATGCGGGTGGAAGGCAGCACGAACCGCGGCGCCTGTGCTGTCGCCGGTGCTCACCCGCGTTTCTGCCGATCAATTGTCATGAGGGTCTTCTAACCGTGACTCTCATTTGTTGTTCGGCCGTTCGTCCGGAAACTTGTGCCGATCCGCCGTTGCGGGACCAAATGGCCACACGGGGGTGGCGGGGGCGGCGGTGCGGACGGTCGCGGGTGGTCAGGCCCGATGAACGGCTGCCAGCAGCCCGGCGTAAGAGCGGACGAGCGCCGCGCGCTCCTCCTCGACCAGGGGGCTGGCGAGGTCACAGCCCTCCCGCACCCACTGATCCGAGAAGCGCATCGCCAGCGCCCGCTGCTCGGCGGCGACCGCCACCTCGGTCTCGGGCACGCCGTACACGTACGCGTATAGCGCGCACAGGGCGGCGATCAGCGGCCCCTCGTCCGCTCCGCCGCTGCCATCGTGCTGGTGCTCCCGGTGCACGCGCCACCACCCGACCTCGAGCTCGGCGGCGCGGCGGGAGTCGAACGCGTCCCCGTGCCGCTCGGAAACGAGCCGGTAGAAGCGCTCCATCGCGCGCCGTGCGCCCTCGGGGTCGTTGTCCGGGTACGGAGCCCAGAGTTGGTTGGCCCGCAGCACGAGCCAGGCGCCGTGGAGGGTGGATGGCCACGGGAGCCGGAAGGTGTGGCGAGTGAGGGCGACGGCTGAGCGCAGGAACCTCGGCCAGTCGCGCCGGTAGTAGGTGACCCAGGCGGTCGTCTCCAGACCGCCGAGGAGACGGGGATCGAATGATCGGTGCGGCTTGACTGCGGATCCGGGTCGGGGCCGTCGGCTGCGGCGGCGGATGCCGTGGCGGCGAGTGCGGTTTGGCATGAGTACTGCCGACCGTAACCGATCACCCGCGAGGTGTGCGGACCTTCACCAAGGGTGGGTATGCAGCCCGTGCGCGCGGGTTTACCTTGACCCTCGATGACCGTCCACTCGAGGAGCACCAAGCTATGACTCGCATCACCGACCCAGACTTCCGCCTGCGCGATCACTACACGCCTCCGACGGTCCCGGCATTGCCCAAGACGGGACTGAACCTTTCGACACTCCATCGGCCGCAGCTGAAGCTCGCCGACTACATCCATCCTCAGCTCGCGAATCCGCCGGCGGCGATCTCGCGTCCGCACTCCGGCTTCAGCTGGGGGATGCTGGCCAATGACCGCATCGGCGACTGCGTGATCGCGATGATGCTCCACTCGATCGAGGACTTCCACCTCGACTCCGGCACACCGGTGCCGGCGTTCACGGATGCGGACGCGATCAGCGTTTACTCCGCGATCACCGGCTACAACCCGAAGGATCCATCGAGCGATCGCGGGACCGACGAGAACGCAGCGATGCGCTACTGGGAGCATCCGGGCTTGAAGACGAGCGACGGCGCGAGCCACACGATCGTCGCCACCGTCGCGGTCGATCCAAGCAACCTCAACGAGTGCCGGATCGCGATCGACGAGTTCATCGACCTCCAGATCGGCATCGCGCTGCCGATCAGCGCACAGGGCCAGACGGAGTGGACGGTCGTCGGCGACGGAAAGACCGGCAACTGGGCGCCGGGCTCATGGGGCGGCCACGGCATCCCTTACCGGGAGTACGACCCCGAGACGTTCAAGTGCGTGACCTGGGGCGCGGAGCTACTGCTCACCGTGCCGTTCCACCAGGACTACGCGCAGGAGGCGCACGTCGTCGTCACCAAGGAGATGCTCTCGAGGAGCGGCGTCGGCCCGTCGGGCGTGGCGTGGGACGAGCTGATCGCCGACATCAAGGCGTTGCCTGCTAATCGAGCGGCGGGTGATCCTGCGGGGGATCCTCTGACGACGCTTGCGTGAGCGAGGCCAACGCTCTCGCCGAGCGGGAGTGAGCCTGCTGGCGTAGCGCCGTCGGACGACTGGCCGGGGAGGCGCATCGGCGATGCGCCTCCCCATTGCCCGTTAAGGGCCCCCGACTTCAGTCGAGGACCCTAATCGCTGGCGATCGCTCCACATACCTCATTCGTGCGGGTCCCGCGCGCTCACGAATGTCCTAGGCTGGCCGGGACGGCGCCATGGGAGGCGCCACCGAGCTGGGCCACGAGCCGAGCTGGACCGTCCACCAGTTAGGAGCGAGGTATGGGATCGCGCGGGAAAAGAAGTGCTGTAGTCACGACCGGGCTGGTCGTAGTGCTGGCGCTGGCGGCCTGGACCGGTGACTCGGGTGCGTCGCAGAGCGCGCGCGCCGCGGGCGCTGCTTCGAAGGCGCACCAGGCGGGTCAGTGCTCCTCGAGCGACACGGGCCCGCACAACCCGGCCAACCCCCTCGACACCGCCGGGTTCACCGGCACCGATCCGCTCTCGGGCGCCAACCTGTTCGTCGAGAGCCCGTGGCAGTACGGAGGCGATGCCGCGGACGCGATCGCCAACCAGGTCGGCCTCGGCTACCTCAGCAGCAAGGAGAGCGGCACCCCGATCCCGTGGGCCGAGTTCGAGGCGCGGGTCAACCGGATGCACATGTCCCGCGACGTCTCATACCGGGTTCACCTGCTCGAGAAGATCGGCGATTACCCGCAGGCCCACCAGTTCAGCCTGTACACCGCAGGCGGCTCAGGGTCCGCGATCTTCACCCAGGTGCAGAACTATCTGTGCCGGATGCAGCGGACCGATCCGGGTGCGGCGGCGGAGATCACGACCTACTTCGTGAAGCACGGCGGGGGCTGCAATGGCGGCACCAATCCGAACTTCGACGCCGAGGTCAGCGCGCTCAAGGATGCCGTGGGGAATTTCCCTGCGCTGATCTTCGTCGAGGAGGACGCGATCGACACGATCTGCTGGCGCAGCCCGGCGGCGATCGCCCAGCGGGAGGCGCTGCTGAAGGACGAGATCGACCAGCTCTCGCAGATCCCACACGCGCTTCTGTACGTCGAGGGGGGCACCTCGGACGCGAACTCGCCCGCCGAGGCGGCGCGGGTTCTGAACGCCAGCGACGCCTCCAAGATCCGCGGGTTCTTCACGAACGACACGCACTTCAACTGGGCGTACAAGGAGATCCAGTACGGCAACAAGGTCGCCAAGTTGACCGGTCTGCACTTCGTCGTCGACACGCGCGGCGACGGCAACGGTCCGCTGAAGAACCCGCATCCCGTCACGCAGGGAAACGAGCAGCTGTGCAACCCGCGGGGTCGGGGGCTCGGGCCGAAGCCGGGCGCGAACAACGGGCAGTCCTACGGGATGTACTCGCCATACCTCGACGGTTTCGTGTGGGTCACGACGCCCGGCGAGAGCGCCGCGCCGACCTGTCCGGGCCGCTCGACGCACTACGCCGATTCGGGGATCTTCGACCCGAACATCGCGGTCGGCTACGCGTCGCGCGCGAACGACCGGATCGGTCCCTCGCCCCGGTTCAAGAGCCGGCAATGGTGAGCCGACACTGCTGAACGCGGGCTGACCGGCCCGGATCGCGCAGGCTGGCCGGCACGGATCGCACCGGGGCGATCCGAGCCGGTCGCTCGCTCACGTTTTTTCAGCTCTGCTCCACGACCATCAGCGTGTGCCCGTGCGGATCGCGGAACCAGAACATCGGCGGGATCGGATCGCCCATCCGGGCGACCTCGGCGTCGACGTCCACGCCGAGCGCCTTGAACTGGGCGTGGGTGGCGTCGATGTCGTCGCTCGTCAGGACCACGCCGGTCTGGACCGGAGTGATCTCCTCCGGGCCAGGAGGCGGCGCCAGCGCGAGGCCGGTCGTGCCGCTGGGCGGGTAGACCTCGACCCAGCGGTACTTGTCGCCGAACGGGACGTCGCTGCGCTTCTCGAAGCCCAGCGACTCGTAGAACGCGATCGACCGGTCCTGCTCGCTGGTGGGGATGCAGACCAGGCTGATCGCGCCGATCCGGGTAGCTGTCGTGCTCACTGCTCGCCTCCTTGAAAGTGGTTTCACCCCTAAGACAAGCGGCGCGGCGAGAACTCATCGGTGGCTGCGCCGTTGACGAGCGGCGGCGCCATTGACGGGCTCGCGAGGGGGTATGCCGCCCCTTCGGCCCACCTGTGCGCACGGTTGCTGCCGGCTCGATGGACCGGGATTCTTGACGTGATGGCTCGCCGCCGCACCACCAGCGCCACTTCGGCGCTAACGCCGGTGGCGCCGCCGCCGCAGAGCGCGAGCACGGCAGCCACGCCGACCCGCCGACAGGAGCCGCCCGGCGGACGCCAGCTGTTCCTGATCGACGCGACCGCTGGGGTCAAGCTCGCGAACGAGGCTCGCTACCGCACGCTCGAGCGCGTCTTCGGCATCCAGCGGTCGGACGCCAATCTCTTGACCGCGATGTTGGCGTTGGCGTTCACCAACGCCGTCTATGAGCGGGTGCACCGTCCAAAGGCCCCGCGGCCTTCGACCGCGGTTGCCGACCTCGCGATCGGGGTCGGCGCGCTGCGGGAGGCGATCTACGGCGTCGCCGGACCGGCTTCGCGCGACACGCCGCTTGGGGGCACGCTGGTCGCGCTTGCGGTCCTCATAGGCCTGACGCGACAGCCGGTGGGCAGGTCGATGCGCGGAATGCGCGCCTCCGGGCGGCGGCTCCACGACAGCTTCCGCGGCCGATACGGCCACCTCATTCCCCTCGGGTCGGGCGCGAGTCCGTCGCCGTCGGCTTGACGGCCGGCTCAGCGCTCGCTCGGTGGCATCTCCCGCAGGGTCTCCACCAACTCGAGCACCTGCTCCATCGGGTACCGAAGACCACTTGGCCATGGGGCGCTGGAGCTTCTCAGATACCGTCCGGTCCTGGTCCGTATGACTGGCAAGGCTCGTGGCTGACATAGCGGTGATGGCATGCCTCAATGGCGGGCGCACGCGTTCCGAGCATTCTGCGATCCCGCTGTCGCCGGCCGAGCTCGCGGCGGATGCTGTTGCGGTTCGACGGGCGGGCGCGTTTGCGGTGCACGTGCACGCGCGCGATGCTCGCGGTACCCAGACGATGGCGGCGGTCGCGTGCGACGCGGTGGTAGACGCGATTCATGCGGCGGCGCCCGGGTTGCCCGTCGGGCTGACGACCTCCTCGGCGATCGATCCCGATCCGTTTGCGCGCGCCGCCGCCGTACGGGCGTGGCGGCGCCCGCCGGACTTCGTCGCGGTCACGCTGTCCGACCTCGGCGGGGCGGGGATCATCCGCGCCGCGTCGCACGCCGGGATCCCCGTCGAGGTGGGCCTCGCCAGCCCCGATGATGCCGACGAGCTCGCGCGGGGCCCGTTCGCGCACCAGGTCGTGCGCGCGCTGGTCGAGGTCCGCGGTGGCGCTGACGAGGCCCGCGCGATCTCGCAGCGCGTCCCGGATGGGGTTCCGCAGCTTTGGCACGGCTACGGCGCGGGGACCTGGGATGTGCTGGCGGCGGCCGTCGCCGAGGGTCACGCCGTGCGCGTCGGGTTCGAGGACGTGCTCGAGCTGCCAGACGGGCGCGCCGCTCAGAGCAACGCCGAGCTTGTTCAGGCGGCGGTGGGATTGGGGGCCGGCGTCGGAGACTGACGCCGGCCGGGGGCTGGCGGCTCGGAGAGACGCGGCCCGCCGACGACACGCTCGAGCCAGGCAGCGAACAGCCGGCGCGCGAGGCCGGTCATCTCGTCCTCGTGCGCGGCGATCTGGTCAAGCAACCGGGGAAGTGCGCGTTCGCCCATGAGCGCCGTAAGGCTGTCGGCGTACGCGGGAACCTCGCCCCACTCGGTCGCGAGTGTCTTCCCAACCTCGATATGGAACTGCACCCCGTACGCGCGCTTGAACACGAACGCTTGCTGCTCGTATGCGTCGGAGCGCGCGAGTTGGACGGCGCCCTCCGGCAGCTCGAACGTGTCCGAGTGCCATTGCAGCGTGTCGAACTTGTCCGGCATCACTTCGAACACGGGGTCGGCGGCGCCTTCGGTCGTCCGGGACACCGGAAGCACGCCGACCTCGGGGCTGGGGCCCGGCCCAACGTGGCCTCCGAGGCTGGCCGCGAGCAGTTGGGATCCCAGGCACACGCCCCAGAACGGCGCGCCCCTTGACACCGCGTCGGAGATCAGCTGCTTCTCCGCCGTGAGCCACGGGAGCCGGTCGTCCTCGTAGGCGCCCATCGGGCCGCCCATCGCGATGATTCCGTCGAACGCACGCCAGTCAGGCAGCTGCTCGCCCTGGTCGACCATCACCCGCTGAAGCCGGCCGCCCCGGTCGCGTAGCTCGTCCTCGTAGGCGCCGGGCGGCTCGCAGGCGATGTGCTGGAGCACGAGCAGGTTCGGTCCGGCGCCGGTCACGGTGTCTTGGGTCCGGTCAGGCCTCGGGTTCGTTCGGGCACGCGACGAGCCTACTCACTGATCGATGAACTGCTCGTGGCCGCGGTTCGGGTTCGTGGTGTGTGAGTAGCCTGTCCCGATTCGCGGGATCGTCAGCTACCTCCACGATGTCGGCGGGTCGGCGCGTCGCGCGCCCCAGCGGTTCCGCTGGGCGCTCGAGGACCGGCGGCTGACCGCCGAGCAGCGCCGTGGCGTGCTCGGGCCGGCGCATCTGGCTTGGCAGGGCAACTCCGCGTCCGATAACCGGTCGCGGTGGACGGGCTGGGACTGGAGCCGCGGGGGTGACGAGTGGACCCTGTCGCCGGAGTGGAAGGACGCGCTGATCGAGGACGTGCTCAAGCGCTGGATCCCCGCTGAAGTGGCCGTGGTCGAGATCGGTCCGGGAGCTGGACGCTGGTCCGAGGTGCTATTCGAGCGGGCGTCGCGCCTGGTCGTCGTCGACGTCAGCGAGCGGCCTTTAGAGCTGTGCCGGGAGCGGTTCGGCGCCGGCGGGAATGTCGAGTACGTGCTCTCGTCCGGGAGCGACATGCCCGGGGTCGCCCATGCGTCCGTCGATGCCGTGTGGTCATTCGACGTGTTCGTCCACGTAGCTCCACGCGACCAGGCGGGGTACCTCGGCGAGGTGGCGCGGGTGCTGGCGCCCGGCGGCGTGGCCGTCATCCATCACTCAGATGGCCGCAACCGCGGGCTGCACCCGTCCCGCCAGGGCTGGCGCGCTCCGATGTCTCGCGGGCTGTTCGCCGCGCTCGGTGCGGAGCGTGGCCTCCGGGTCGAGTCCCAGTTCGACTCCTGGGGTCCTGACGGACGCTATGACCTGAGCGGCTACGCCGACGCGATCACGGTGCTCCGACGCGGCTGACTCGTTACGCGGCGAGGTGCTCGCGCTCGCCGTCGACGATCGACTGGACGAGATCGGTCAGGACGGCTTCGGCCTGGTCGTTGGCGACCTGGCACGTCCCGGCCGCCTCGTGCCCGCCGCCACCGTGCGCCAGCATCAGCGCGCCGATGTCGCGTCGTGAGGATCGATCGAGGATCGACCGGCCCACCGCGAACACCGTGTTTTGCTGCCTGAGTCCCCAGAGGACGTGGATCGAGACCGTGCACCGCCGGTGCAGGGCGTAGACGAGAAACCGGTTCGCGGGGTGGATGACCTCATCGTCGCGCAGGTCGAGGACCACAACGCCGTCGTGCACCGTTGAGCAGCGCAGGATCTGCCCGATCGCGGCCTCGGAGTGCTCGTTGTAGAGCGCCACGCGCTCGGCGACGTCGGGAGAGGCGAGGATCTCGTCGATCGACAGCTTCGCAGCATCGGCCCGGTCTACCGCCTCCATCATCTCTGGGCTCACGCGCGGGAAGCTCGCCGCGCCGCCGAAGTGGTCGTAGACGACACGCGCGGCGGAGTCGGCCGCGGCGGCCATCACCCGGTTGCTGCGGTCCTCCCGGACGCGCAGCTGCTCGGAGGAGTGGTGGTCGAACGAGAGCGCGACCTCCGGGCGGTACGGCAGGCATCCCCCCGGCCGAGCTGCTCATGGACGCGTTCCTCGAGGCTTGGGACGAAACCGGGCGACCGGTCGAGGAGAGGCCGCTGCGCGGAGTCGACCGGCCGCTCGTGATCGCCGAGGACGGCGCCGAGGCGAGACGCATCGCCGCCGAGGCTCACGCCGGCTTCCACCATTCGCTGATGCTGCTGTGGGAGCGCACGGGCGCGATTCCTCCGACCCACTTCCCGCCGACATTCGACCTCTGGCAGCAGGCCGGCGGCGCGTTCGCCGGCACGCCCGGTGAGGCGCGCGAGTTCATCGCCGAGCAGATCGAGGTCGCCGGGCTGGACACGATGAACTTCCGCCTGGCGTTCGGCAACATCAGCTTCGAGAACGTCCGGCGGACAGCCGAGCTGTTCACGGCTGAGGTACGGCCAGCGTTCGCCGAGGCTGGACGCGGGGTTAGCTTCGTCCGAAGAACTCGGCTTCGGCCTCGCCGAGGGCGGTCGCCGGCGGCTCGCCGTGCAGGTACTCGCCGGCGATCGCGCCCCAGTCGGCGCCGGCCCGCAGCTGCCAGAGCACGATCCCGACGATACCGTGCATGCGGCGGATCAGCACCGTCTCGGGCGGCAGGGTGAACTGGTTCATCTGGTCGCGGACATCTGCGTCGCGTGGCTCGTTTGGGTCTCGTTCGCGATTCCTGCCGCGGCGCTCGTTTGACCCGAAGCGGCGGAAGCCGGGGACCGCGTACCACCGGATGGCGTGGCGCATCATCCTCAGCGCCAGATCCGGGTCGACCGCGTCCGCGCGGTCGCGCGGGAGATAGTCGCCCGCGATGAGCGCCGCCTTCAGCGACTCTGCGTCCTTGTTGCGGACCGCGATCGCGATCGCCCGTTCCGCCTCGACCCGCTCGGGGCTGACGTCGCGGAGAAGGCCATAGTCGAGGAACGCCACCTTGCCGTCCGCGCGCAGCAGGTAGTTGCCCGGGTGTGGATCTCCGAGCGCGATCCGATCGCGGTACGCCAGGCCGAAGTAGAACCTGAACACGATCTCGGCATAACGGTCGCGCTCGGCCTCGTCCCGCCGGCGGATGGTGTCGAACTTATCGCCGAGGACGTACTCGGTGACGAGTACGCGGCGGGTCGAGAGGGCGGTGTCGACGCGCGGCACGAGGATGAACGGATGGCCTCGGAACTTCCGCTCGACCCGGCGCTGATGCTGCGCCTCGAGCTCGTAGTCGAGCTCCTCGCCGATCCGCTCGCGCAGCTCGGCGAACAGCGACCGGGCGTCGATGCCGGGCGCCAGACGTTTGACGAGCGGCAGCAGCAGCATCGCGTTGCGCAGGTCGGTATCGACCGCCTCCGCGACCCCGGGGTACTGGACCTTGACCGCGACCTGCTCGCCGTCGACGGTGACCGCGCGGTGGACCTGACCGATCGAGGCGGCGGCGAAAGCCTGCTCCTCGAACTCCGAGAACACCTTCGTGAGCGGTCCGCCGAGCTCGTCGCGCATCATCCGCTCGAGCTTGGGGAACGGCACCGGCGGCACGCTGTCGCGCAGCGACGCCAGCTTGGTCTGAAGCTCCCGCTGCTGATCTTCGGGGAGCCCGTCGAGCTCGACCATCGAAATCATCTGACCGACCTTCATCGCCGCCCCGCGCATCCGGCTGAGCTGGTCGACGAGTTCGTTCACCAGCGCCGCCGTCCGTTCCTGCTGCGCCGCCTCGGCCCGCTCCGGGGTGCGCAGGCGGTTCGCGGTCCGCATCCCCGCCCACCGCAGGCCCTGGCCGGTGACCAAGCCGCCGACTCGGGCGGTCCGTCCGATCCTGCCGGTCGGCAGCTTGCCGGCCTCGGGTGGCGCTTCGTCGGATCGACCGGTCATACAACCCAGGCTACTTGGGTCTTGACTCAACACTCGAAGGGGTGCGGGGCTCCGGGTCCATTTGCTTCGTCGCGACGGTTAGGATCGCTTCCGTGGGCACCGGCGCGTTGGTCTCGACGATCCCGGACGTGATCGCCCGGCTGGAGGCGATCGACGCCGCGCTCCCGCGCAAGGACGGCGTCGCGATCTTCAACCGGCTCTACCTCCAGGTCACCCTCGCGGTCGACTCCGCGAGCGCTGGCACGGAGTTCGAGAACCGGGCGTTCGTCGACCGTCTCGACGTCGTGTTCGCCGGCTCGTACTTCGATGCCGAGGCGACGATCGAATCCGGCGTCTCCTGTCCGGTCGCCTGGCGGCCGCTGTTCGAGAGTCGCTCGCTGGCGCTCGAGCCCATCCAGTTCGCTCTCGCCGGCATGGCCGCTCACATCAACCACGACCTCCCGATCGTGATCGTCACCACCTGCGAGGAGCTGGGGTTGGCTCCGGACGACGACAGCCCCGTCCATCGCGACTACGAGCGGGTCGACGCGCTACTGGCGGTCGTCGAGGCGAAGGTCGCCGGCTGGTTCGACACCGGGCTGATCGCCGACATCGAGGATGTCACCCCCCAGAAGACGGACAACGCACTCGCGATGTGGTCGCTCGTCGCAGCCCGCGCCGTGGCGTGGGATCACGCGAAGCTGCTCTGGGATATGCGGAACGCCGGCCTCATCCGGGATGCCTATCTCGCGGCGCTGGCGCGCACGACCGAGCTCACCGCGCGGGCGATGCTGGTCTAACCGGCCAACGCGGACCAGGCGCGGGCGATCTCGGCGCCGAGCCTGCAGTTCCCGCGGACGATCTCGAGGTTTACGGCCACGCTCGTCCGGTCGGTGTGCTCGTGGATGTAGTCGAGCAGGAAAGGCGTGATGTCTTTGCCGCGTACCGAAGCGGCGTTCGCCGCTTCGAGCGCTTCGGCGAGCAGGTGGTCGTGGACGGCGGGGTCGAGCTGTGCGGTCTCGGGCAGGGGATTCGCAACGAGGATTCCACCTGGGAGGGCGACCACGTCCGCGGCGTGCATGATCTCGGCGATCTCGGCGGGGGTGGTGACCGAGAAGTCGACCTTGTAGCCGCTGTCGGTGAGCCAGAACGCCGGGAACCGCTCGGTGCCGTAGGCGAGGACGGTGACGCTGAGCGTCTCCAACCGCTCGAGCGTGGCGCCGATGTCGAGGATCGACTTGACGCCACCGGAGACAACCGTGATCCGGCAGCTGCCCAGGATGCCGAGATCCGCGGACTCGTCGAACGTGGCGGCGGCGTCGCGGTGGACGCCGCCGATCCCGCCCGTGGCGAATACGCGGATCCCGGCCTGCGAGGCGAGTAGCGTGGTGGCGGCGACGGTCGTTCCGCCGGTTGCGCGCTTCGCCATCGCAACGGGCAGGTCTCGGGCACTCAGCTTCAGCGCACCGTCGGTGCCGGCGAGCCGCTCGAGATCGTCCGGCTCGAGACCGATGTGAGCGACGCCGTCGAGCATCGCGATGGTCGCGGGCACCGCGCCGTGTTCGGTCACCGTACGCTCGAACTCGACTGCGGCCTGAACGTTCTCAGGTCGTGGCAGGCCGTGCGTGATGATCGTCGACTCGAGTGCCACCACCGGCTCGCCGCCGCGGAGCGCGGCCTCGACCTTCTCGGAGAGAACGATTCCTCGCTGTCTCATCGACGCGTGATCATGTCAGCATGGACTCTGGGAGCGCTAACGCCCGGGAGCGCGCGACGGTGTCCGTCTGCACGATCGGCGATCTCATCCTCGACGTCATCGTGCTGCCTGACCACTCGCTCGTACCCGACGCGGACACGCCGGCGACGATCCGGTTTGTCGCCGGCGGTCAGGCGGCGAACGTGGCCGCGTGGGCGAGTACTCTTGGGGCCACGAGCCGCGTCATCTGCAAGCGCGGAAGCGACTTCGCGAGCGAGCTGGCGGCCTCCGAACTGGCGCGCCACCGGGTCGAGATATGCGGCCCAGTGGTGGAGGGCCGTGGCGGGGTCGTGGTCTCATTCCGCGACGGCCACGGCCGGCGTACGATGGCATCGGACCGCGGTGCCGCCTCGCTGCTCGATCGGTCCGAGCTCGAGCCGGCGTGGGTCCGGGAGTGCGACGTGCTCCATGTGTCGGGCTACTGCCTGCTCCGCGAGCCGATGGCCGAGGCGACGATCGAGGCCGCAAAGCACGCACAGCGCGTGTCCGTCGATCTGGCGTCGGCCCACGACATCGGGATCGTCGGCGCCCTGGAGTTCACCGCGCGGCTGGAAGCGCTCGCCCCCGATCTTGCTTTCGCCACCGAGGCAGAGCGGGCCGCGGTGCCCGACTTCGATGCCACGTGGGTGATCAAGCTCGGTGCGCGGGGTGCCATGTTCCCGGAGGGCCTGTATCCGGCCCCGTCGGTTGACGCCGTCGACACCACCGGCGCCGGCGACGCGCTCGCTGCCGGCTACCTCGTCGGCGGGCCCGAGCTCGCGATCGAAGCCGCGGCCCGAAGCGTCGGCTTGGTCGGTGCGATGCCGCCTGATCCGCTCGGCGCCTGAGCGAATCGGGTGAACAGACGAGGATTGCTGAACAGCGCGATGCGCCCGATGCCACGCCCCGTGGTCGTGAGCACGACGATCGCGAATGGCTCGTAGGCACCCGTGTCGCGGCGTACATACGCGGCCGATGCGGGTTGGCCGTTGGCCACTTCCGGCAGCATCCTCCAGGTGCCGGCCGGACCCATCACTCGGCGGATGTAGCGCATGCAGTTTCGTTTGCCGGCGAACCAGGTGCGCGCCGGGGTCATCTCGAGGGTCGCGTCGTCGCGGAGGACCCGTTCGAGCGCCACCGGATCCGAATCCTCGAAGGCATGCATGTACTGGTCGAGCAGCTCCCGAGCGCGCGGGTCGTCGGGCTCGGTCAAGGTCTCCGGAGAGGGAGCGACCTCGTCGAGCCGGGCGCGGGCTCGCTGGAGCGCGCTCTTGATCGCCGGGGTGCTCGTGCCGAGCATCTGCGCGACCTCGGGCGCCGGGAAGGAGAGGACCTCGCGCAGAATCAACACGGCTCGCTGGCGGGGCGGCAGGTGTTGCAGGCTTGCGATCAACGCGAGTCTGACGCTTGCCCGGCCCGCAGCGATCGCCGCAGGATCGCCCGACTCGGGGCGCGTCAGCGAGTCCGGGATCGGCTCGAGCCACGCCACGTCGCCGGGTGCGAGGAGCGGTTCGGCGTCGGGGGCATCGCTCGGTGCGCCGAGGCCGGACGGCAACATCCGCCGGACGGGCCGTCCGAGCGCGGTCAGGCAGACGTTGGTCGCGATCCGGTAGAGCCAGGCGCGCGCGGCGGAACGATGCTCGAGCGCGTCGAAGGAGCGCCACGCCCGTAGGTAGACCTCCTGAACCAGCTCCTCGGCGTCGTCGACCGAGCCGAGCATCCGGTAGCAGTGCACGAACAGTTCGCGGCGAAACGGTTCGGTCAAGCGCACAAAGCTCTCGTCGCTCCGGACCGGGCTCAGTTGCCGCCCCAAGGTCAGCCTCCCACGGCCACGGCGACCGCGGCGGATAGGCCGAGCTTCGGCCGGAGCCAACGCGCGAACATCGCGATTGCCTCGTCGGCTTCGGCTGAGCGGCCCGCGGCCATCTGGAACGTGTGCTGTTGGCCGGCGAACACCTCTAGCTCCGTGTCGACGCCGGCTCCGATCGCGCGCTCGGCGAGCGCTCGGCTGTCATCGAGAAGGGTCTCATCGCCTCCGACCTGGATGAACAGCGGCGCGAGGCCATGGAGATCGGCTTGGATCGGGCTGGCGAGGGGATCGGTGGGATCGCCTTCGGTGCCCAGAAACGTCGCGGCCAGCCCGTCGACTACTTCCTTGTAGAAGAACGTCTCGGTTCCCCAGTTGGACCGGTACGACTCGCCCGCCTGCTGCATGTCCACCCATGGGGACATCAGCAGCGCCGCGGCTGGGAGCCGCAGCCCGCGCTCACGGGCGCGCAGCTGGACGGTCATCGCGAGCCCGCCGCCGGAGGAGTCGCCCGCGAACGCGACATGCCCTGGGTCGATCTCGTGTTCTTCGATGAGCCACTGATAGACATCCGTCGCGTCGTCGACCTGCGCCGGGTGGATGTGCTCGGGCGCCAGCCGGTAATCGAACAGAAGAGCTCGTACGCCAATGGCCTTCGCGACGTGCGCGAACAACTTCCGGTGTGTGTAGATCGAGCCGCTGACGAAGCCGCCGCCGTGCATGCACAGGAGCGTGCGATCGTCGTCGCAGCCCTTCGGCACGGCCCACATCGCCGGCAGGCCGGCGGCGTCGAGCTCGACGTAGTCGACTCCGCGCGGCTCGGCGGTCACGTCCCCCCATGCCTCCAGATCGGAAGGCGTGCCCTTGATCCGGTTTGCCGCCCACTCCAGGTACATGTCCCTGACGATGTCGGTGCTGTTCTGGGTCATCTGTCTCCCTTTCGCCTGATTGTCTACCGACCGCCCCGAGTGGGCGCTCATAAATCAAGACCAAGCGGGCGGCGGGAAGGAATCGCTCGCCGTGGCTGTTTGCGCTGGCGGGGCGGGAGGCCCGCCTCGCGAACGGTCTGCCCTGGCCGATAATCGTCTTGGTCGCTGGCTACCATGCGCCGCCATGCCGAGTCCCGGTTTCCGTCGGGGACTCGTCGCCGTGGCGGGCCTACTGTTTGCGATAGGGGTCGCGGTGGTGGTCCTTGTCGTACTCAGCTTTAGAAGTGCTCGCCACGCCCCGCCCGTGGTGCAGGCTGCCGCGCCCTCGCCCACCCCCCCACCGCCACCACCGCCGAAGCCCAAGCCGAAACCGCGCCCGGCTCCCACCGACGACCCCTGGCCGCTGTACGGCTACAACCTGGCGCGCACGCGCGCATTTCCGAATGGGGCGAAGCTCGATCCGCCGCTCCACGTCGGATGGAGCTTCCACGACGGTGCGCTGCTCGAGTTCCCCCCGGTGGCCGACGACAACACGCTCTATTTCGAAGACGCCAATGGTTGGGCGAGCGCGCTCAGCTCCACCAACGGTCACCTGATTTGGCACCGGAGGATCGGAACCCTGGCCGCCGCGTCGCCGGCGCTCGACCTGCGGCACAAGATCGCGTTCTTCGTGCTGCTGTCGAACAGCCCCGGGTCCCGCGTGCCGGGCAACGGCTCGATCGTGGCGCTGTCGATGAAGACCGGCAAGGTCATCTGGTCGCACTCGCTCGGCTCGGGCAGCGAGTCCTCGCCGGTGGTGCATGGCCTCAGCGTGTTCATGGGCGACCAGGGCGGCACCGTGTACTCGTTCCGGACCTACGATGGGCATCTCAACTGGGCCTTCCACGCCAGCGGCTCCGTCAAGGGCGGTCCAGCGTTTGCCCACAACACGATCTACTTCGGGGACTACGGCGACCATGTCTACGCGGTCGACGCCGCCAACGGGAGGGAGATCTGGTCGGCGGGTGGTAGCGGCAGCTTCTACTCGACGCCGGCCGTCGCGTTCGGGCGGGTGTACATCGGCTCGACGAGCGGCACGGTGTACGCGTTCTGGGCCACCTCGGGGACGACGGCGTGGTCGGCGGGGACGGGGGCGTACGTCTACGCATCGCCCGCCGTGGCCGACATCCCGGGGCTCGGGCCGACCGTGTACATCGGCTCCTACGACGGCCACGTCTACGCCTACGACGCCAACAGTGGCGGCCTGCGCTGGAGCCACGCCGCCGGCGGACGGATCGACGGGTCAGCGACCGTCGTGGACAATGTCGTCTACTACTCGGACCTGGGCTCGAACAACAGTGCGGGCCTCGACGTGCGGTCCGGCCGCCAGGTGTTCGGATTTCCCGACGGCGAGTTCACCCCTGTGATCACCGATGGCAAGGTTGTCTTCCTGATCGGCTACTCGACGATCTATCAGATGGTTCCCAAGCACTGACGCTTTGCGACTACGGATCGGCTCGGGTGGCTCGGTCGAAAATCTCGGCGGCCGCCTCGTGAAAACCAGACGGCAGTCCCGCCGCTCCGTACGTCGCCGCGATCTCCTCCATCTCTCCGACCCACCGCCATCCCTTGGCGGTAGCCGAGTCTGAGGCGGCCTGCCAGCGACCCTCGAGCTTCGGTTGCGAGCGTCTCCACTCGGCCCTGAGTGCGTCCTCGACTCCCGTGGCGCGGGCGCTGGCAAGCGCGGACAGAAGCAGCGCAGCGGAGCCCTTGGTCCACGCCGCGTAGGCCATCTTCAGCGCTGACGCCGCAACCGGCGAGTCGTCCAGCACGACCGGCTCGAGAGGGGTGTCCTCGAACACTCGGGCCGCCTCGGGTGCGCGATCGCCGGACAGGTACAGGCGGGTCGTTCCCGCCCGAGTTGGCGGCGGACCGACGATGCCGCCGTCGACCCAGCGGCCGTCGAGCAGCTCTCCGATGCGCGTGGCGGTCATCGGCGACACCGCGTTGGCGTCGATCACGAGCGCCGGCGTGTCTGGCACCGAGCGCGCCACGTCGACCGCGGCGTGGGGAGGGACCACCGACAGGATCATCTCGGCGTCCTCGAGGTTGTCGCTGCGAGTCAAGCCCGCGGCCGCGGCCCGCCGCGCAGATTCCTCGCTCCGTCCTCGCGGGAGCCACAGCACCTCGTGGCCGCGCTCAACGAGCAGAGCGCCGATCGACGCGCCCATCTCACCGGGGTGGATTAGCCCGACGCGCACCGCTCAATGATTCCAAAGGGCGGCGTGGGCTACGTGCGGGTTGCGAGCGGCGCGCCGCCAAATCCGAGTTCGTTGCCGTCGGGGTCACGATAAAGCGCCTTGCGGACCCCGTTGGAGAGCGTTTGTTGTTCGTCTGGGTCGAGGCCGCGGGCGGCGATCGCGGCGACGTATCCGTCCAGGTCGTCGACGAAGAACGTCACGACCGAGTGGCCCGCACCGTCGGCGTCCTCGACGACGTACACCGATCGGTCTTCGGCGAGCGTCCATACCGCCTCGGTGTCGTGAGGAAAGAACGCCGGTTCACCAAGGAGCCGCTCGTACCACGGCCGGGCAGCTTGGAAGTCGCGCACGCGAACACCGGCGAAGAGATGCAGCGACACAGTCGCCGAGTCTAGGCACTGCACTCAGTCGTAGTTCGTGAACGGCTCGGTCTCGAACCGGCTGCCGTCCTCGCGATTCTGGAACACATGCGTGATCCGAACCGCAGGGGGAACCCGCTCTACACGACTCTCAACCAGTTCCAAGTCTCGATTGTCACCTAACCCGAGGTCGTTCAGCCGATCCGCCTCGGCCCTACACACATCACCCGGCGTAGGATTGCTCTCGGGGTAAACGTCCGTGTGGTGATGCACGAGCGCCTCCCAGTGCTCGTCGCCGGCTCGTTCGATCGACCCTCGGATGTCTCCCCGATTGAATGCGATGGTGTACCGCCTAGGTCACGGTTCGGGATGGCCATCCATGTAGTAGGTCCCCGTGCACGCGTTGATGTAGTTGCCGGACGAGAACTTCTGCCCATGCCGGGGGAAGTACCACTCGATCGCGTTGTAAGCCGGCCGGCCGTGACAACGACCAAGCTGGAAGAGCGCAACGCGCGCGCCGGCTTCGAATTTGCCCTGAGCGACGAATTGATGGGGTCCAACCCAGAGGGCGGTTCCAGTTCCAGTCGCGCGGCGGCCGCCCCAGGAGTTCCAGTGGATCGCCTTGACCAGCCCGGTGGGATCGCCGCCGTTGAAGATAGTGCTTGGCTTCACGTGCCCGTACCCCTCCTGGCCGGGAGCCCACGGGCCCGCGAGCACGGGCACGTGTCCCGCCGCAGACGCCTCCGCACCGATACCCAGGACCACGGCAGTCGCTATCGACACGACCGCGATTTTGCGCCTCACACCAGTTCGCATCTCTCCGCCTCCGTCGCAGTCCAGTCGGCCTGTCGACTGAAAACGCTACCGCCGGGGGCAAATGCGCGCCCGTTTCTTACGGCACGACTTGGATCGTGTCTCCGACCGGACGCAGCGGTGAGCTTGACGCGTCGTTGAGCAACTGGCCTTCGGACGCGAACTGGGTCGAGCCGCCGCCGTCGAGGTTCATCGCGTCGACCGCCCCGAGGGAACGCATCACGTCGGCCTCTTCGGCGAGCGTCAGACCGGCGCTGACGCCGGCGATTCCGTCGGCGGTGGCGAGGATCAGCCGGCCGCGGGAGTCTATGCCGGCAAACGTGCGGGCGTGGAGATAGGCCGGGACATCGATCGTCAGCGGATCTCGGAGCCCGCGATGATCATCACCGGGATCGAGACGGTTCGGCTCAGGCCGCGGACGGTGGATTGGCATCTGCGCAAGGTATTCGGCAAGCTCGGGATCCGCCCGCGCTACGAGCTGGTTACAGCGCTCGGTGAACCTGAGTCCAAGCTGGTCAAGGCCTGATTTCGCGGAGAATCTCGGTCGCTCGAACCTGCGCCTGTCCTTTAGGATGGGTTGTTGCTGTGGACACTGGTTCTGCCGGACCGGGGCGGCGAAGGCACCTGCTCGGGCGGGGTCGCGAGTGTGCGCTGCTGGACGGGATGATCGGCGATGTCCGTCGGGGCGAGAGTCGGTCCTTGGTGTTGCGGGGTGAGGCCGGGATCGGGAAGACGGCACTGCTGCAGTACCTCATCGAGTCTGCGTCGGATCTGACCGTTCTGCGGGCGGTGGGTGTGGAGTCGGAGATGGAGCTGGCCTACGCCAGTCTGCATCAGCTCTGTGCACCGATGCTCGACCGGCTCTCGAGGCTTCCGGTCCCGCAGCGTGAGGCTCTCGAGACCGTGTTTGGGCTCAGTGCCGGCACAGCCCCGGACCGGTTCCTCGTCGCGATGGCCGTGTTGAGCCTGCTGTCAGAGGTCGCAGAGGAGCGTCCGCTGTTATGCGTCGTTGATGATGCGCAGTGGCTCGATCATGCCTCTGCGCTGACATTGGCGTTCGTCGCCCGGCGGTTGCTCGCCGAGCGGGTGGGGATCGTTTTCGCTGCGCGCCAGCCCGTCGAGGAGCTGCAGCACGTGTCCGAGCTGCAAGTCCTCGGCTTGGGCGACTGCGACGCTCGTGCCCTGCTCGGCTCCGTCGTGCAGGTCGTGTTGGATGAACGAATCTGTGATCGGATCATCGCGGAGACACGCGGGAACCCGCTGGCGTTGCTCGAGTTACCCAGAGGGCTATCCGCGAGGCAGCTTGCTGGCGGATTCGGGCTCACTGGGGCTGAGGCTCTGTCTGGGCAGATCGAGGATGCGTTCACTCGACGACTCGACGTTCTCTCTCAGGATGCGCGGCGTGTGCTGCTGCTTGCGGCGGCAGAGCCGGTCGGCGACCCACTGGTGTTGGTACGCGCCTCGGAGCAACTCGGGATCGCGATGTCGGCGGTTGACGTGGAAACGGACGGCTTGCTGGAGCTCGCAGCGCGGGTCACGTTTCGGCATCCGCTGGTGCGCTCCGCCGTTTACCGAACAGCCCCGATGCGGGATCGGCGGGCTGCCCATCTGGCACTGGCGGCGGCGACCGATCGCGATGTCGATCCGGATCGTCGGGCGTGGCACCTGGCTGCGGCGGCGGCCGGACCTGACGAGGAGGTCGCTGTGGAGCTCGAGCGATCCGCGGGGCGGGCGCAGGCGCGAGGCGGTCTGGCTGCCGCGGCCGCATTCCTGGGGCGCGCCGTCGCGCTGACCCGGGATCCCGCGAACCGCGCGGACCGAGCTCTGGCAGCGGCGGAAGCGAGCCTCGAGGTCGGCGCGTTCGATTCGGCTACCGGCCTGGTCGCCACCGCCGAGGTCGGAGCGCTCGATCAGTTCCAGGGTGCTCGGGTGCTTCTGCTGCGGGCGCGGATCGCATTCGCATCGCAGCGTCGCAGCGATGCGTTTCCGCTGTTACTCGAGGCCGCCCGGGACCTGGAGGCTGTCGATGTGAACCTCGCGCGGACGAGCTATCTGGAAGCTGTCCACGCGGCTATGCACGCTGGCCGGTTTGCGCCGGCGGCCGTGGTGGAGGTGAGCCGGGCCGTACGTGCCGGGCCTCCGCCGAGAGACCCGCCGCGCCCGTCCGATCTTCTCCTCGATGGGCTGGCGATCCGGTTCACTGAGGGGTACGCGCCCGCAGCGCCGATCCTGCGCCAGGCGTTGAGTGCTTTCCGGCGGGACGCCGTCCTACCTGCGCAGGAGGTCCGCTGGCTCTGGCTCGCGTGCCGGGTCGCAGCGGATATGTGGGACGAGGAGACCGAAGCGCTGCTCTGTGCGAGGGGACTGGAACGCGCTCGAAAGGCGGGGGCGCTGGCTGCCGTCCCGTTTGCTCTCAGCAACCGCGCCTCACTTCATGCGATGTTCGGCGAACTCGATGCCGCCGCGTCGGCTCTAGACGAGCTCTACGCGGTCAGCGAGGCGACCGCGATGATCCCTCCTCCCGAGGGTGCGGTATGGGTCGCTGCAGTACGCGGTCGCGAGGCCGAGGCCGCAGAGCTGATCGAGAAGACCGCCAGCCAGGCCATGTCTCGGGGAGAAGGCCTCGGTTCGGCGGTGACCGATTGTCCGACGGCGATTCTCTACAACGGGCTCGGTCGATACGACGCCGCCTTGGCCGCGGTCCGGCACGCCGGCGAGCACCCGTCCGAGATTGGCTCTCCTACGCGAGCCGTGGCCGAGCTGCTCGAGGCGGCCGTCCGGAGCGGAAACCACGAGCTTGCCGAAAGGGCGCTCGAGCGGCTCGCTGCAACAACCTGCGCGAGCGGGACCGAGTGGGCGCTAGGGATCGAGGCCCGCTCTCGCGCACTGCTCACGGGAGGCCCGAGTGCCGAATGCGAGTACCAGGAGGCGATCGAGCGGCTGAGCCACACGCGGCTGCTCCCGGAGCTGGCGCGCGCGCGTCTGCTCTACGGCGAATGGTTGCGCCGTGAGCAGCGGCGCGGTGACGCCCGCGCCGAGCTCCGCGCCGCCCTCGAGCAGTTCACATCGATCGGCATGGAAGCCTTCGGCGACCGCGCACGCAGGGAGCTTCTGGCGACGGGCGAGAAGGCGCGTAAGCGGACGGTTGAGACGCGCGATGATCTGACCGCGCAGGAGCGGCAGATCGCCGACCTGGCTCGCGAGGGGCTGTCGAACCCCGAGATTGGTGCGCGGCTGTTCCTCAGCCCACGCACTGTGGAGTGGCATCTGCGCAAGGTGTTCGGCAAGCTCGGGATCCGCTCGCGGCACGAGTTGGCAAGTGCGCTGCACGGCTCTGGGACCGAGCTCGTCCGGGCTTGACGAAGCGAAGGGCCTACCGCTCAGCGGGCCAAAACAAGTGTGGTGGATACGGGAAGGCGCTTACGACAGCCGGAACAGAAACGTCGACGGCGACGAAACCGCGGACCTTGGTGTGCGCTGCTCTTTCAGGGCTCGCGCTCGGGCCGCCATCGCGACGCAGACGCCCGCGGCCCCGGCGACCTCGGGCGTGAGGAAGCCGCAGCGGCCATTTCGCTGGAAGCGGGCGGGGTCGCGATCAGGTGCCGCGCATTCTGGCCGTCGAATCTTCGCTTTCACCAAACGTCGGCGGACCGGGGCCGAGACCAGGGAGTCACGGGCGCGAGAGGCCGGCCGGGGCGACAGGCTGCTGCCACCACCAAATCGATCGACGGAGGTCGCCATGAGTACCACGGACGCGAGCCCCAGTAGCTCAACCGAAGGAACTCCCACATATCTGGGACGCGGCGATCCCGCTGGCAGGTTCACCGACTACTACCCCGCCTGGCTGAACAACCTGGCCGACGACGTCACCGTGGAGGGCTCGCTGTTGGATGGCGCCGTGCAGGGTGCGGACGCTGTCCGGTCCATCATCGTCGCGATCCGCACGCTGTATGACCGCCAAGACTTCAACTTCGCCGGCGCTTGGGGGGACAACAACTTCATCGAGGACTACAACGCGCAGGTCCGCGGCGAGCCCATCGCTTGTGTCGCCCGGATCACCCGCAACGCGACCGGCCAGACCCAGCACATCGCGGCTAACTACCGGCCACTCAGCTCGCTGCTGCTGTTGTCGCGCCTACTGGGTGAGAAGTTCGCCGGCACGCCCATTGGCGAGCATTTCCTCGCCAGCGAGTCCTGAACGGACGTAGCCACCACCCCGCCACTACCTAACTGCGGCTCAAGTATGGGACGGCTTGTCGTTGACGGCGAGTCGACCCGGGTCCGGCCGCCGCGTTCAGTCGCTCGCCGCCTGACACCGGGGAGCCGACCAGGGACTCACGGGCGCGACAGGTCGGCCGTTGCGCGACTCTCCTGCGAATATCGATCGACCGTCGGAGGTCAATATGAGCAGCACCGAGGTGAGCCCGACGGGCTCGATCGGCGTCCCGGGAATGGGGATATGCGAGATGAAGCTTGAGGTCGTGACGTTGCCGGTGTCTGATGTCGATCGGGCCGAGAGTTTCTACGAGAGCCTGGGGTGGCGATGCGACGCCGATATCGCCCGGGGCGAGAACTTCCGCGCAGTCCAACTGACGCCGCCGCACTCAGCGTGCTCGATTGCCTTCGGGAAGGGCCTGACCACGGGTGAGCCCGGGTCCGTCAAGCGTCTGTTGCTTGCCGTCGAGGGCATCGAGGCGGGGCGGGAGGACGTCGGCAGGTGCGGGGTCGAGGTCAGCGAGGTGTTCCACCTCGACGGGGGGCGTGTTCCGGGCCCGGATCCGGAAGGTCGGTCCTATCAGAGCTACGCGTCGTTCTGCGATCCGGATGGGAACGAGTGGCTGCTGCAGGAGATCAAGACGCGGCTTCCGGGTCGGGAGTGGGGGGACTGACGATGGACATCGCGTCGCTGGCAGACCTGCTCCGAGAAACGGCTGAGCATCACGACCCCTACGAGAAGACCCATGCGGCGCACAACTGGTGGGATTGGTACGCCGCTTACATGAACGCGCGCGAGCAGGGGAGTACGTCGGACGAGGCAGCCGAGGCCGCCGGTCGGTACATGGAAGAAGTCCTCCATCTCGGCGCGGTGTGACCTCGTTGCCGGCTGCTCTCTTCCCCGAGCGGCGTCGGGACCCGGCGATATTCGCCGGGGTCCCGACGCCGTTACAGATCGACCGCAGGAGGACCTTATGACTGCAACGTCACCGACCACTCCTGATTACTTGGCAACGCCCAACAGGCTGGTCAGCGCCGCGAATGGGATCGACTACGCGTATCGCGAGATTGGCGAAGGGCCACCCCTGGTCCTGCTTCAGCACTTCCGCGGCAACCTCGACAACTGGGACCCCGCGCTCATCAATGCGCTCGCGTCGGACCGGCGGGTGGTAACGTTCGACAACGTCGGCGTCGGCCGCTCGACAGGAACCACACCGAGCACGATCACGCAGATGGCCGTCGACGCGATCGCGTTCCTCGACGCCATCGAGCTCGTGAAGGTCGACGTCCTGGGGTTCTCGATCGGGAGCTTCGTCGCCCAAGAGCTCGCGCTGATCCGGCCGGCGCTCGTCCGCCGTTTGGTCCTCGCGTCCTCGGCCCCCCAGGGCGCTGCCGGCATGCACGGGTGGGCGCCGGAAGTGATCGGCGCCGTCGGCGCGCCCGCACCCAACCCCGACGGGTACCTCACCGTCTTCTTCACACGCTCGACCGAAAGCCGACAATCGGGCATGCAGACCCTGGGAAGGCTGACCGCACGGAGCGACGATCGCGACAAGCCGACGACCTGGCAGACCCGGCAGGCCCAATACGACGCGGTATGCGCGTGGGGAATCCCGGACCACGGGCTGCTACAGCGGGTCAGCGCCATCGACATGCCCGCGTTCATCGCGAACGGCGACAGCGATCCGATGATCCTGCCCCACTACTCCTATCTCCTCGCCGGGCTGATCCCGCAAGCACAGGTCAAGATCTACCCGGACGCCGCGCACGGGTTCCTGTTCCAGCACCACGCCGCCTTTGCCGAAGACGTCGCGACATTCCTGAGCCGGCCGTAGTGACCATTACTGGGAACGGGGCGAGCTCGTAGCGCTCGCCCCGTTCGACGTTGGAGTGGAACGGCACGAAGAAGTCGACCGTCACACCGCGGTCGCGGTGCGGACGGCTGTTGCTAGGCGCGTGTCGGCGTTGAACTCTTGGTACTCGTACAGCGTGCGGGTAGGTCACGATGGCACGGACCGCGTGGACGCTCTGCGCGGCGCCTTGCATGAACGCGCCCTCTCCGGTCGCGCCCGTGACTCCGTGGATGTCCACACTGGAGGTCGGTTAGGAAGCGCGACGAACGACCCGATCGGCGCTTCCAGGATGAGGCCCAGGCCGGGGAGCTGACCAGGGACTCACGGGCGCGATCCGTCAATCGAAGCGGCACGCTGCTGCCAATACCAATCGACCCGACGGAGGTCACCATGAGTAACGACGCTAGCCACACGGAAAGCGGCAAGATCCCGCTGATCTTCATTCACGGGGCGTGGCTCTCGGCACGGAGCTGGGAGAACTACGTGGACTACTTCGACGAGTGCGGCTTCGCTGTGTCCGCGCCTGAGTGGCCACGGAAGCGGGGCGATGTCGAGGGGATGCGTGAGACCGCCGGGGCGTCGGCCGGCCTCGGGGTGCAGGAGATCGTCGACCACTACGAGCAGCTGATCCGTGAGCTCGATCAGCCGCCGGTGCTAATCGGGCATTCATACGGGGGGCTGTTCGTGGAGTTGCTGCTTGACCGCGGCCTCGGACGGGCCGGGGTGGCGATGAGCCCCGCACCGCCGAAGGGAATCGTCGCGCTGCCGTTCTCGACGCTGAAGTCGGCCGCGCCCGTACTCGCGCATCCGTCGAAGTGGCATGTCGTCGTGACGCTGACGCGCGAGGAGTTCACCTATGCGTTCGTGAACACTTTCTCCGAGGAGGACGCGGTGGCCGCCTACGAGCGTTACGCGGTTCCCGAGAGCGGTCAGATCTTCTACGAGGGCGGGTTTGCGAACTTCCATCTGCACCCGCCGACCGAAGTTCACTTCAGGAACGAGGACCGCGTGCCGCTGCTGCTCGTCGGCGCGACCCAGGATCACACCGTGCCGGCGTCGCTGACCAAGGCGCAGTACAAGCGCTACGAGCGCTCGCCGGCCAAGACCGACTACCTCGAGTTCGAGGGGCGGCCGCACCTGCACATGGTCGCGCCCGACTGGCAGGAGGTCGCCGGCGCGATCGATAGCTGGCTCGCCGGTGTCCTTGACGCGCCGGTCGCGGTCGCGCAGCAGGTCTCGTAACGTCGACTGCGGATGGATCTGCTGCCCCCGGACACGCGGACCCCAGCCGAGCGCAACTCGAATGTCCACCAGGGTCTCCCCAGACGCAGCCTTGTACGCCGGTCCCGTCCAAACAATCGCGAAAGACCACGAAATGACGAAGACAACCGACGCTGAGACCGAAGCCAACCGCCAGACGATGACCGAGACGTTCGAGGCTTGGCGCGACGGCGCCGAGCCGTTCCCTGACACCTGGGCGACCGACATGGTCTGGCGAATCGAGGGCCACTCGATCGCCTCAAAGGAATACGCCAGCAAGCACGAGTATCTCGAAGAGTTCGTCAAACCGTTCGGCGCGCGCTTCCTACCCTCCGAGCGGTTTCGCCCGACCAACATCCGCTCAATCCACGCGGACGGGAACACAGTGATCGTCCTGTGGGACGGGCGCGGCATCGCCATTGACGGCAAGCCCTACGAAAACACCTACGCCTTCTTTATGCAGATGCGCGACGGCGAGGTCGTCGACATGACTGCGCTCACCGACAGCATTTCCCTGAACGAGCTCCTGGAACGCGTCCAGCCCGCCGCGCACCTGGATCCATAACCGAGCACCCCCGCTCGGCGGCCGGTTGCGCCGGTCGGGCGGGCGCCCGCCGGCCCGTCCGGCATGGCGGGAGCTTCCTCCTGCACCTCGTGGTGAGTTCGCGACCGTCCTGATCGGCTCCAACGACGGATTCGCGCGTGTTCACGCCACGTGCGGGTCGTGAAGCGAGCGTCCTTGCTGTCGAATCGTGGTGCGGCCGACTTGCCGCCGCTCGCTTCCATCCACATGATCATGGCTACGTTGCGATCCAGGCGTTCCTGCTCGCCTCGCTGCTCACGGCGTCGCGCTTCTCGCGCTGCTCGCCGCAGTCGGCGTCGCGCTCGCTCCACTCGACGCGCATGCACTTAGCGATGCCCCAAGGATGAACAGCACGTCAGCATCTTTGACCGGACGCTCAGCCGTGGTCACAGGTCCGTCAGGCGTGCCAGGAGGTCGTGAAGCTGCTTGCGCTCGTTGCGGTTGAGCGGTGTCAGGAACTGTGCTTCGCAGGCGAGCAGCAGCTCGAACGCGTCGACGCGGAGCCGGTCGCCGGCGGGCGTGAGGGCCACCGCGTATGCGCGGGCGTCCCGGGCGTCGCGCTCGCGGACCACCAACCGTTTGCGTTCGAGCGCCGCGCCGAGCTTGAGGATCGTCGTGCGGTCGAGCCCGAGGATCTCGGCCAGTTGTGTCTGTGACAACGGCGAGCGCTCGGCGAGCACCGCGAGCACGCTGTACTCGCGGGGCGTGATCCCGAGCGGCTCGAGGTCGCGCTCGCCCAGCGCCTGGACGCGGGAGGCGGCGCGCCCGAGCAGGTATGAGGTTCTCGCGGACAGGTTCTTGGGCAGTTGCATCTCGTTCACAAGCATTCGACAGCGATGCTGTACAGTCCTGCTGGCGATATGTCCGCCGCCGAGCCAAAGGTACTCGCCCATTGTTCAAGGCGGGCTGTTCACGGCGGTTGCGGCGCGCGATGCACGGCCGATCACGGGGCAGCAGCAGTATTCCGGCCGGAAGGTCGCGCAGACCATCGGCGTCTAAGAGGTTGAGCAGCATGAGGCGTCAGGCAATCCGATGACGACGTCGCGACCAATCCGTCCGTCGAGTCCTGGCGGCCAGGGTCGCCTGGCCGAGGTGCTCGCCTCGCGTGGAGGCAGGGCGGCGCCTGAGGCGCCATTCGTGATCGAGCACCGCGAGGCCCTGATCTACATGCTGTGCGAGGCGGCGGAGCTGGAGCACGGGATCATGTGCCAGTACCTGTTCGCGGCGTTCTCGCTCAAGCAGCGTGCCGACGAGGGACTGACCGCCGGTGAGCTCGCCGCCGTCGAGCGCTGGCGGAAGAACATCTCGCATGTGGCCACCGAGGAGATGCTCCACCTGGCGCTGGTGCACAACCTGCTCTCGGCCATCGGCGCCGCGCCTCACTTTGGCCGGCCGAACCTGCCGGCCCCGGCCCACCACTATCCCGCCGGGGTGAACCTGACCCTCGTCCCGTTCGGCGAGCAGGCCTTGAAGCATTTCATCTTCCTGGAGAGGCCGGAGGGGATGGAGTACGAGGGCGCCGAGGGGCTCGACCTGCCGGCGCATGAGGCGGTGCCGCTGATGTCCGAGCGGGACATCGTGCCCCAGCTGCAGGACTTCGCGACCGTCGGGCACCTCTATCGGTCGATCGAGGATGGCTTTAGGCACCTGACTGAGAAGGTGGGCGAGGAGCACCTGTTCGTCGGGCCTCCCCGTGCCCAGGCGATCCCTGACAACTTCCGATGGCCGGAGCTCGTGGTGGTGACCGATCTGGCCAGTGCCCAGAAGGCGATCGACACGATCCTCGAGCAGGGCGAGGGCGCTCGCGGCCAATGGGAGCACGCGCATTTCGGCCAGTTCGTGCAGATCCTCGATGAGTATCGCGAGATGGTCGCGGCGAACCCGGGGTTCGATCCGGTCCGGCCGGTGATGTTCGCCACGGTCCGGCGCTCCGAGCACGACGACACGGTGCCGCAGATCAGCGAGCGCGTCACGTCACGCTGCGGTGACCTGTTCAACGTGAGCTACGAGATTCTGCTCCAGACCTTCGAGCGCTACTTCGCGCACACGGAGGAGAGTGACGAGCAGCTGGGTACGCTGGCCGACGCGACCGTCGGGATCATGCTGCGGGTGCTCAGGCCGCTCGGGAACCTCATCACGACGCTGCCGGTGGGGCCGGATCATCCCGGCATGACCGCGGGACCGAGCTTCGAGCTGTTCTACGAGAACGACTACCTGATGCCGCATCGCGAGGCCGCTTGGGCGCTGCTCGAGGAGCGCCTCCGCGAGACCGCGAACTTCTGCGCGCTCGTGCGGGAGATAGCCTCCGACTTGGTCGCCGGCGAGCTCGCCTCGGTCCAGGAGGCGCTGAACGACGTGGCGGACTCGCTCGCCGCACACTTTGCCGACTGGGGAGCGAGTAGCCGGTTCGCGTCGCACGACGAAGCGCAGGCCGCAATCACGGCGGACGCACAGGCGGGCAAGGCGCTGTCGCGGCAAGCTGCGTCGCTCGCGCAAGCCGTCGCCGGCGCCGAGATGGCAGGTCCTTCGAGTGAGCTGCTCGTGACGGTGTTCGACGGAGCGCGGCTCGCGGCGGCAGAGGCGGGTGGCGGGCAGACGGCCAGGCGCCTGGTCGAAAGCGTGCTCCGCCCGCTCGCGGAGGCCATCAGCGGCAGACGGTTTCGCACGCGAGCGAAGCTCGCGCGTCCTCGCGCCGTGGACGCGGGAGCGACGGCGCTCGATGCACAGTTGTGGAAGCTGGCTCAGGATGCGACCACGACGCTCACGGGATGGGACGGCGCGCCGGGAGCGCAGACGCCGCTGATGGAGGCGACCTCGGCCCTGCAGGATCTTGCGCTCAGCGTCGTGCCCGGCAACGTGCGGGCCGCGCGGCTGGCCACCCTTCGCGAGCTGATGGCTGGCCGAGCCCCGGAGATCCGATGTGCTCACAACGGGCCTTACCTGGTCACGAACGCCGGTCGCGTGCGCGACTGGCTCGGCGAGGAGATCGCGGTCACGCCCCAACTCGCTCTCTGTCGATGTGGCGGATCGGAGATCAAGCCGATATGCGACGGCGCCTGCGCAAGCAACGGCTTCACCGACAGGAAGGACCCCAAACGCGTCCCAGACAAGCGCGACTCCTACGAAGGGGTCCAGCTGACGGTGTTCGACAACCGCGGCATCTGCCAGCACTCGGGTTTCTGCACCGACCGCCTGAACACGGTCTTTCACACCGAAGGCGCATTCGTGTCCCCGAGCGGCGGGCGGATGGACGACATCATCCGTGCCGTCCGCGACTGTCCGTCCGGCGCGCTCAGCTTTGGCGTGAACGGTGTCGAAGCCCGGGACCAGGTCGACTGGGAGCACAGTCGCGAACCTGCCATCGAGGTCACCAAGGACGGTCCCTACAGGATCACCGGAGGGATTCGGCTGACCGACCAGCAGGGTGAACTCGTGAAGCGCGCCGAGGGATCCTCGCTCGAGCACTACGCCCTGTGCCGCTGCGGCCACTCTCAGAACAAGCCGTTCTGCAGTGGCATGCACTGGTACATCGACTTCAAGGATCCGGTTCCTGATTCGGACACGACGCCGACGTTGTTCCAATGGGCCGGCGGACTCCCGGCGCTGACCCGGATGACTCGGATCTTCTACGAGAAGCACGTCCCGGAAGACCCGCTGCTGGCGCCGCTGTTCGCCAACATGTCGCCCGACCACCCGGTCCGCGTGGCCCGCTGGCTCGGCGAGGTGTTCGGCGGCCCGAAGCTCTACAGCGAGACCTACGGGGGCTATGACCGCATGATCTCCCAGCACCTCGGGAAGGCGCTGACCGAGGAGCAGCGTGCCCGGTGGGTGGAGCTCATCTGCCTCTCGGCGCAGGAGGCAGGGCTTCCGGGCGACGCCGAGTTTCAGGCCGCGTTCCGCTCATACATCGAATGGGGATCGCGGATCGCGCTCGAGAACTCTCAGCCTGGGGCCGAGCCCCCGCCGCACATGCCGATGCCGCGTTGGTCGTGGGTGTGCGACGCGACGCCCGGCTCACGCGCGTCCGCGCTGGAGCCCGCTGGAGCCGAGACGGCGGAGGCTGGGGTCGACCTTCCCCGGCCGGATGAGGCGGTGGGCTTCGAGCAGCATGTCAAGCCGCTGTTCCGCGAACGAGATCGCAAGTCGATGAAGTTCGCCTTCGACCTCTGGTCCTACGACGATGTCCGCAAGAACGCTCAGCCGATCCTGGAGCGCATCCAGGCCGGGACGATGCCCTGCGACGGGGCATGGCCGAGCAATTGGGTCGAGGTGTTCGAGCGCTGGACGCAGAGCGGCATGAGCAAGTAGCAGTGACGCTACCGGCGCCTCGATCGGGCGTCTGCTCGGTCTGAGAGAGCGATAGCACCGGACCGCTTGCTGGCCGCCGGGAGTTTGCGCGCGGGACTGCCGGTGCTCGCTGTGACACTCTGGGGTCGCCGGGCGGCTGGTCTGACACGATTTGTCACCAACCGCGTAGGGTGATTCCTGGGCGCGTGACGTTGTCCTATCGGTAGACCTGGGCTTCTTCGGTGTCTTCGGGTACCAGGCGCGGGAAGTACTCCGCGGCGATCTCGAAGATGAAGTCGACGAGCTGCTTTGCTGTCGGTGGGTGGTCGGAGTCGGTGAGCTCGGCCGGGACCGGGAGTCCGGATTGCTTGGCGTGCTCGAGGAGCCCGGGGCCGAGCGCTTTGCCAAGGGTGCTGAGTACCTCGCCGAGCTGCACCTTGGTGAGCTGCCATTCCGGCACCGGCCGGGGCTGGAAGTCGGGCCAGGTGGCCGGATCGCGCGGGGTGTCGCGTGAGAGCAGGTGATCAAACGTGCGCGCGGCGGCGTCGCGGTCCGTGAACGCGTCGCCGAGGTCCCAGACCTTGCGCAGCGTGGCAAGCAGAGACGTGTGGCGGTACTCGTCGTTGATCACGGTGCCTTCCTGGACCCAGGGGGAGACGATGATCGCGGGCACGCGGTAGCCGGAGCGGTCAAACCTGAAGTCGCACTGGCCTGCAGGCGCAGTCGGGTCCGGCGGGGGTACCAGACCCGGTGGGACGTGGTCGTAGGTGCCGCCGGGTTCGTCCCAGCCGATGAAGAATGTCGTGTTGTACGCGTTAGAGCCCTCGCTGGAATCGGCGGTCTTGATCGCCCGGTAGATGTGGTCAAGGAAGTTCTCGCCGACCAGGATCGAGGACGGTGGATCGAACTCAAGGTTGACGTCGTGGCCGATCAGCGATCGCCCCTCCGCCGGGTGATAGTCCCCGTGCCCGGCGATCAGATGCGGCTCGATCAGGCAGAAGTCCGGCAGCATCCCATTCGCCGCGTCGCGCTCGAACTCCGAGAACGGCACGAAGTGCGTCGCAAGGCGGTCCTTCAGCCGCGGCATGTGAATCCAGCCCGTGAACGAGACCCGAGCGGGTTCGAGCACGTACACCTTCCACGTGCGCCCGTGCGCTTCCAGCCTGTCGAACAGCGTCTCGGCCGTGTTCTCAGTCGTCCACTTCAGCGCCGGCATGTTGGTCACGAACCCCGACGAGGTCCCCGCCGTCCAGAACGAGCGGTTCATGAACGTCTGCGACGGGACCTCGCAGAACCAGTGGTCAAACACACCGAACGCCTTCGCGATCCCGTTGAGCACCGGCACCTGCTCGGGCGTGTAGCCGGTCATGATCTGCGCATATTCGTCGTAGGTCGGCTGCCGGCCGACCTCCCCGGTGAACGTGCTGATGTGGTCGGTCACGAACCCGTCCATCGTCGGCTCGGTGCCCCGGGGCGGGACGTTCCACGGAGCCGTCACCGCTTCCCCGATCTTGAATCGGTTGTGCTCATCCAGCGTGTTGTACAGCTGCGTGTTCGTGTGGAAATACTCCTCACCGGAGTCCGGGTTCGGTGCATCCATGTCCGTCGCGACCGTGTACGGGACCGTCTTGCGCTTAGCGCCATGCTCGGCCCACTCCGGGATCGGGTTGCTGAGGTCCTTGCCGATCACGCCCTCGAAAGTCCTTGCCGTCCTCAGGCCCGTACAGATGACCGAGAAGGTTGTCGAGCGAGCGGTTCTCAAACAGCACCAATACGACATGGTCCATAGCGTGCGAACGGTGATGATTCATCTCAGGCATCTCCATCGGCGGTGGGCTTCGCAGCAGACACGTCAGAAAACGCATTAGTCGTCCGGTCCCGGATCGTCAGGGTGTTCAGACTCGCACGCGTCGGCGTATCGCTCTGCGGCCGGAGTCTCGCAGAGACCGCCGTGCCGTCCTCACGCAAATCGGATCACGAGCCGCCGAATCGGCCCTACAAACAGCCGCCATCATCAAGACCCCGAGAGACCCCGCGTCACGAACGGGTGGCATTCCCACCCGGCCGTCCGAGCGCCTGGCCGACTTCTCCTTTCAGCTTGGCAAGACATACGCGCCGTGGCGGAAGCAAGGACCTGGTTTCGTCGTCCGCCTGAACGGGGTATATGTGTGTAGCATGCACATATACGGATGAAAGGATGGTTTGCGGTGCCATCAATCAAGGGCAGTTTTCAACTCTCGTCCTGGGACGAGGAGGCATATCAGGAGCGCGACGGGCATCGGCTGACCCGCGCCTCGGTCAGCCAGCGGTTCGAGGGCGGCATCGCCGGTGATGGGTCCGCGGAATGGCTGATGGCCTATCAAGCGGACGGCCGCGCCCGATTCGTCGGGTTCCAAGTCGTCGACGGAGAGGTCGCCGGGCGGCACGGCACGCTTGTGCTCGAGACCACGGGCGAGTTCGACGGACGGGTAGCACGATGGGACGCGACGGTCGTTCCGGGTTTGTCCACTGGCGAACTGAAGGACGCGGAGGGCGTGGGTAAGTTCGAGGCCCCGCACGGCTCCACGGCTGCCTATGAGCTCGAGATCTCGCTCTCGGGCCGCTGACCCGTCGATCGCCCGGCTCACGAACCTAGTCGCGGCGTGGTCGCTCGCGGTGGCCGACCGTATGACGGCGGCAGCCGAGTCGGCGGCCGGCCGCGGCGGGCAGGCCCCCGCCGCGCTCGTGGCCCTGCACGAGTTCGCCGCCGGGAGCACAATCGACCAGCTCCGACAAGTCCTCGGAATCAGTCACTCAACGACCGTCCGGCTGATCGACGGTCTCGTAGCCGACGGCCACGTGAGTCGCACCCACCACACCGACGACCGCCGGTCCGTCGCCTTGACGCTGACGCCCGCGGGCCGGCGTACAGCACGCAGGATTCTCGCGGGCCGCCGCGAGGCCGTACAAGGCACGCTGGAAGGGCTCTCCAAGCAGGAGCGGCGCTCGCTGATGCACCTGGCCGAAGCGCTGACCGAACAAATTGTGGATCTGAAGCTCGACGAGCGCACTCGCGGAAACGATCCTGCGAGCGGCTGGTTGTGCCGCCTATGCGACTTTCAAGCGTGCGGACGTCCGGACGGCCTGTGCCCGGCGGCAGCCCGGGTGCGCGCCCGGGCCAACCCAACGTGAAGGCATTGACCCCCACCCATCGAGCGCGAAACTGCCACCCAGGATCGCGGACCCACCCGGTCCAGCCCACCCGACGAGCATTTGGTCGCCGCGGGCGACGGCCTCGCTCGGCCCGCCTCGGTGCCGCGAGCCTCCCCCCAGGACGATCATCGCCAACGGCACTGCGACTGCCGCGAGCACGGAGACGGCCGACCCGCCAAGGTCGTTCCCCAGCCCGCCGCCCATGTTGACGATCGCTCCCTGTGTGTTCCCCGTCGGGAGCGTCACCCGGGACCGTTGCCCGATCGAGGCAGGAGGGCTTGACTAAACGCTAGAAGTGCCCGGTTTGCAGGCACTTCCGAAAGCGGGAGCGACGGGACTCGAACCCGCGACCTCCGGCGTGACAGGCCGGCGCTCTAACCAACTGAGCTACGCCCCCGGAGGGGGATGGCTAAGTATCGCAGGAGGCAATAGGTCGAGGTTGGTCGGGGGCAGCGCAACTTTCGGGCCGCCCGCGAGTTTCATCGTCGGAATCGATCTCCGGAGGACGCGCCCAACCCGGCCGTGGGTGCGTTAGTTGGGATCAGCGACGGGGACCCGCAAGGGTCCCCGTCGTACTTTAATGGCCTGCGCGCCGGGTCAGGACGGGCCCGGAGGGCCCCAGGGACGCCGAGCGAAGCGAGGCCCAAGCTAACCGGCTGATGCGACAGCCGAAGCTAGGGGCGCGTCAGCAGCTTCAAGTAATTCCTGACGTAGCGCTCGTAGCGCTCAGGCGGGTAGCGCCCACGGTCGGTCAGGATCATGCGCCCGGCCTGCTCGGCCCAGTCGCGGATCATGCGCGCGGTCAGCTCGACGTCGAGGTCGTGCGGGAGCTTGCTGCGCTCGACGCCCCACCGCACGAGCGCCTCGAGCCGGGCGAGCACGCGCGCCCGGTTGACCTCGACGTGATCACGGACGATCGATGGTGTGCCCTCGAGCGGGAGCAGGATGATCCGCCAGGTGGCCGGCCGCGTCGTCACGGCCTCGAGGAAGCGTCCGATGCCGGCGATCAGTAGCTCGCCGGGCTCGTGATCGCCAGGGTCCTCGGGTACGACTTGCGCGAGCTGCTCCACCGAGATCCGCTCCTCGCGCTCGATCACCGCGTGCAGGAGGCGGTTCAGGTTGGGGAAGTGGTCGTACACGACGGGCCGGGTGATGCCAGCCTCGCGAGCGATCGCCTCGATCGAGACGCCGGCGTATCCGCGCTCGAGAATGACCTCGAGCGCGGCGTCGATCAGATGCTCCCGGCGCTGCTCAGGGGGCATCCGCGGCGCATACCGGCGACGGCGCCTGGCGGGGGGATTTGGGGAGCGCGGAGCGGAGGTCATCGCGCGGGCCAGGCTAGCGAACGGGTCAGCTACGACGGGCCCACCGTCGGCCACCGCGCCCCTCGACCACCTGGCGGAGCACTTCCTCGCTCCAGTCGCGGGAGCGCAGCAGCCGGTAGCGCTCGGCCGCGATCCGCATGTAGGCCTCGGTGGCGGTGGCATCCCCGACGAGGTCGAGCTCACGAAGCAGAGCGACGGCCGGGCGGTACTCGGTCTCGAGCCATTGCCGGGCGGTCTCCTTGCGCTCGAGGGCGTCGCCGCGGGTCTGGATCACGCGGAACCCCCAGGCCTCGACCGCCTCAGCGAGTACGGCGAAGTCCCAGGGATCGGTCAGCTCGATCTCGGCGCGGGCGTCAGCGGGAAGCGGCACGCGCTCGAAGAAAACTCGCTCGTGACTCTTGAACGGCAGGTCCGACAGCTTCATCGCGTTGTCGGCGTCGACGCGCGTCGTTACCTCCGTGACGTAGGCGTCGATGTCGGTCCGCCCGAGGGCTCGCGCGACCGAGACCCGATGGTGGCCGTCGCGGACGAAATAGAGCTCTCCGACCTTCAGGAGGTCGATTGGCGGGAACGACTCGCCTCGCCGTGCGGCGGCGGCGATCTGCTCCCAGCGGCTACGGGACCGGCTCGAGGTCGGCCGGAAGCGCCGGTCGTAGTCCCGGCTCCGATCCACCGAGCCCACGATCGCGTCGAGCTGAACGACGTGCAGCCCCGTGCGGTGCTCGCTCACGAACCCGAGCGCCGAGATCACCTCCTCGTAGGGCAGGACGACGCCGACGTCGTCGGGCTCCAAGCGCAGGCGCGAGATCAGGCGGGAGATCGTCGCTCGTCGGCGGGCGCGCTGGAAATCGTTCTGGGCGTCCATGCCCGGGAGGCCTGTGGAACGCGGCGGCGGCATGCGCCGCTTGAGCTTAGCCGCCGGTGGGCTCGGCGCCCACGTCTGTCCGGTTATGCCGGCTGCGTGCCGCTCGGGCTGGGGGTCGGCGGCGCGGGCGCGGCCGCAGGCTGGGTCGAGGTCGGGGCCCCGTCCGTTGCGAGGAGGCTCCGTCCCGACTCGGGGTCGAACAGCTGCAGATGGGTCGAGTCGAACCACAGCTCGGCCTCTGCGCCCTCCCGCACTCGGCTCTCGGCGCCCAGTCGCGCGGTGATCTGAGTGCCACCTGCGGTGGTGGGCAGGTCCGCGCCGCCCGCGTCGGCCGCCAGCTCGTCGAGCTCACTCGAGGACACCGCCTCGGACTCGACCACGAAGTAGGCGTAGAACTCCGACCCCATCGACTCGAGCACGTCGATCTTGGCCTTGAAGGTGGCCCCGCGCGAGCGGTCCGCCACCAGGCTGGCGTCCTCGAAGTCCTCGGGTCGCAGACCGGCGATCACACCACGTCGTCCCCCGCCCGGACCGGACTCGAGCCGGTGGCGGAGCTCGTCGGGGATCCGGACGTCGCCGATCGGCAGGTGCACGTTGTCACCGCTGATCTCGCCGGCCAGGAAGTTCATCGACGGCGATCCGATAAAGCCCGCCACGAACAGGTTGTTGGGATGGGCGTAGAGCTCAGACGGCGGGCCGACCTGCTGCAGTATGCCGGCGCGCATGACCGTGATCCGGTCGCCCAGCGTCATAGCCTCGGTCTGGTCGTGCGTGACGTAGATCGTGGTCGTCTCCAGCCGCTGCTGGATGCGGGAAATCTCGGTCCGCATCTGCACGCGCAGCTTGGCGTCGAGGTTTGACAGCGGCTCGTCCATCAGGAAGACCTTTGGGTTGCGGACGATCGCGCGACCCATCGCGACGCGCTGGCGCTGGCCACCGGACAGGTTGGCCGGCTTGCGGTCGAGATGCTGCTCGAGGTCGAGGATCTTCGCGGCCTCTGTGACCTTCTGGTCGATCTCTTGTTGCGGGGTCTTGGCGAGCTTCAGAGCGAAGCCCATGTTCTCGCGGACCGTCATGTGCGGGTACAGCGCGTAGTTCTGGAACACCATCGCGATGTCCCGGTCCTTGGGCGCTCGGTCGTTGACGACCTGGCCGCCGATCTTCAGCTCGCCGTCGGAAATGTCTTCGAGTCCGGCGACCATCCGCAATGCCGTCGACTTTCCGCACCCGGAGGGGCCCACCAGGATCATCAGCTCGCCGTCGGGAACGTTCAGGTTCATGTGCTTGACGGCCTCGAAGCCGTCCGCGTAGCGCTTGGTGACGTCGTCGAACTCGATCTCGGCCATGTTCTAAAGCTCCCTCTTTCTTTAACCCTTGACCGCGCCCGCCGTCAGACCGGACACGATCCGCCGCTGGAAGACCAGTACGAGCAGCATCACCGGGATGGTGACGATCACTGCGGCAGCGGCGATATCGCCGTACGGCACGCTGAATTGCGAGACGCCGGGGAAGGACGAGATCGCGGCCGGGACAGTCTCGGCAGCGGTCGTCGACGTGAGTGAGATGGCGAACACGAAGTCGTTCCAGCAGATGATGAACACGATGATGAACGTGGTCACGATCCCCGGCATCGCGAGCGGCACGATGATCTTTCGGAACGCCTGAAACGGCGTTGCCCCGTCGACTTGCGCCGCTTGTTCGAGCTCCCACGGTATCTCCCTGAAGAACGACGACAGCACAAAGATCGACAGCGGCAGCGCGAACGTCATGTAGGGGATGATCAGCCCGGGCCAGGTGTCGTACAGGCCGATCTGGCGCCACAGGTTGTACAGAGGCCCGACGAGCGAGATCTGCGGGAACAGCGCGACGCCCAGCACGACGGCGAGGAGCACCTGCTTGCCCGGGAAGTCGAGGCGCGCAATCGCGTAGGCCGCTGAGGAGGCGATCGTCACCGCCAGCAGCGTCGAGATCAGCCCGATCCCGATCGAGTTGCGAAGCGCGTCAGTGAAGATTCCCTGCTTGAAGATGTCCGAGTAGTTCGACAGCGTCCACTGGTGCGGAATGAAGCTCCCGTCGGTGGCGGTCGCGGGAGTCTTCAGCGACAGGAACACGATCCACGCGACGGGGACGAGGGAGGCGACGACGATGATCAGGATCGCCGTCGACCATCCGCTGACCTGTTTGGCGCGCAGGCTCATCACGCGGCCTCAGAGCCCGGCGCCACGCCGGCGCCGAACCCCTTGATGAACACGAACGCAATAAGCGCGACCATCAGGAACAGCACTACCGACACCGCCGAGCCGAGCCCAAGGTTGAGCCGGTCGAGCAGCGTGTTGTAGTTGAGCATCGAGATCGACTCGGTGCCCTGCGCTCCCTGGTTGAAGATGTAGATCGTGTCGAAGATCCGGAACGCGTCGAGGGTGCGGAACAAGAGCGCGACCAGGATCGCGGGCTTCATCAGGGGCAGCGTGATCCTGGTGAACCGCTGCCACGTCGTGGCCCCATCGACCTTCGCAGCCTCCAGAAGGTCATCGGGGACGAGCGCCAGCCCGGCGAGCAGCAGCAACGCCATGAACGGTGTGTTCTTCCAGACCTCGGTGGTGATGACCGCGACGTAGGTCCCGAAGGTGTGGCTGAGCGGATCGCCACTCAGCCCGAGCAGCTTCGGGATCCAGCCGCTCTGCAGAGACCACGCGAGCTGCCACGACTCAGCCGCCACCACGGCGACGATGGCGTATGGAACGAGTGCGATCCCCCGCACGAAGCCACGCGCGAAGATGACCCGGTGCATGGCCAAAGCCAGGCACATCCCGAGTACGAACTGGATCGACACGCTGATCACCGTGATGATCACCGTGTGGAGCACGTCCTGCCAAAATACCGGCGCGCTCAGCACATGGCCGTAGTTGGCGAGGCCGATGAACTTGGTGGCGTTCGGGAAGCGCAGGTCGGCACGCTGTAGCGACAGCGCGACCGCGTCGATGACCGGGTAGGCCGTCACGGCGATCATCACGATCGCGGCGGGGGCGATCAGCCAGACGGCGAGGCGGCGTTCGGCGCGGGTGCGATCGGTCAGATGGCGCCGGCGGCGCGGGGCGGCGGTGGGCGCCGGAGCGGTGACGGCGCCGGTGCTCACAGGAGCGCCGCCGAGGAGAGCGAGGCCTTGATCTTGCTACGCAATGAGCTCACCACCGTGCTGGGGTTAATGTTCGAGGTGGGCGACAGGGTTTTCTGGATCGCGAGCGTGACGTCCGCGTAGGCCGGCGTCTGCGGGCGGATGCCGTAGTTCTGAAGCTGCTGCTTGATCAGCTGGTGGAACGGATAGGCCTTCTCGAACGCCGGCTGGTCGTAGATGCTGGCGGCGACCGGCGCGAGGCCGCCCTTGATCGCGTTCCGGGATTGATTGCTCGGCTGGATCAGACACTGAACCGCCTGGAAGGCGAGGTCCGGGTGCTGGGAGAACGCCGAGATACCGAGGTTGTAGCCGCCAATCGAGACGCGGGGGGTGACGCCGGGGACGACGCCGGGGAAGAGGGCGTACCCCATGTCCTTGAAGACCTTGGGATTGCCCGCCTGGGTCGCCGACCAGACGAACGGGTAATTGATCATGAACGCGGCGGAGCCGCTCTGGAACGCGACCTGTCCCGGGCCTTCCATCGACACGTTCAGCGACGGGTCGGCGCCCTTCGAGGTGGCGAGCTGGCGCATGATCGACGCCGCTATGGCGGCGGGCCTACTGATGATGACCTGGTTGTCGGGCGAGAGGATCTGGCCGCCGGCCGAGTTGACCAGCGAGTTGAACCACACCGTCAGGCCCTCGTACTGGGCGCCCTGCTCCTCGATGAAGTGCGGCTTGCCCTGTGCTGCCAGGAGGTTGGCGTCTTTGATCATCTCCGCCCAGGTGGTCGGCGGAGTCGGCACGAGGTCCTTGCGGTACCACAGCAGCTCGGTGTTCGAGTTGATCGGGACCGCCCAGAGTTTGTTCTTCCATGTGGCGGTCTGAACCGGCCCGGCTAGATCGGTGGATTTGATCTGGGCGGCGAGGGGCGCCGGAACGGGCTTCAGCCACTTCGCGGTCGCGAACTCGGCGGTCCAGTCGACGTCCATCGCGAGGATGTCGATCGACGAGTCGCTGGCGGCGAGGCGGCGCACGAGCGAGACGCGCTGCTGGTCGGACGACGTCGAGAGGAAGTTGATCTTGATGTCGTAGGCGCCGTGCGAGTTGTTGCTGCACTCGGTCGCGGCTGCCTGGAACGAGCCCGACGGTTCGGGGAACACGTACCAGTTGAGTGTCACGGGGCCTTTGCTCGATGAACCGCAGGCGGCCAGGAGCGCGGTGGTAGCGGCGGTGGCGAGAACCGCGGTGAGTCGCCTGCTACCGATCCCGAAAGAGTGTCTCCTCAGCACTCTCTCCTTCCCAATCGAGCCCTTCTGATCCCGTTACGTGACGGGCGACGATGGCCTGGTACCCCGCAGCTGGCCTCGTCTAACTTGAATTTCACAATTCGTGGTTCGGTTGGATAAGCGAACGGTAGGTTCGTTGGCCGCGGTGGCGTGAGGGCGCTGGGTGGGTTCAGGTGCGTTGCGGCGGATTCGGCTCCGCGCACAGGGCGCACCGGCTCCAGTCGAACGGGCGCTCGATGCCACGCAGGCGCCGGTCGTTCTCGTGCCATTCGCGGTTGAGGTGGCGGCCGATGACGACCGCGGCTGTTGCGCCGGCGCCCGCGGCCTTGAGCGCCGCGGCGGCGCTCTGGGCGCTCGCTCCGGTGGTCCAGGTGTCGTCGATCAGGAGCACCGAGCGGTTGTTGAGCCGGTTGGTCGCCGCGAACTTGTCTGGGATGAAGGTTCGTGGGACGGCGTGGGTGTGTGAGCGTTGAAGGATCGGGTGGTAGCGGTCTCTCGTGGGCCCGACCAGCTCACCGACGATCCAGCGGAGGGGATGCCGTTCGTCGCGTGCGCGGTCGCCCGACGGAACCGTCGTGACCAGGTCGAAACGGTCCGTCCCAGCGGCGCGAGCGACGCAGCTCTCGTGCTCGGCGAGGAACCGCCAAAGGATCGCGGCGAGGCTCGCGCCCAGCCGGCGTGCGACCTCTCCGTCCAGCCGCTTGTAGCTCGCGAGCGCGTGATGAAGCTGCTCGCGCGCGACGCTGTAGGAGATCGGGGTGACGGCGTCGAGCACCGACTGGCCGTAATCACACGCGTAGCACCGCGAGTACCCGTCGGTGAAGTTGAAGCAGGTCGTGCACACGCTCGGGCCGCGCCGCGGGCCGAGCATCACGTTTTCGTAAAGCGCGCTCAGCTCTCGGACCGAGGGCATCGGTCTGCCCGGTTAGGCCACGAGCGACCCGGGTGAGATCAGCCGCTCGACGACGGTCGTGATCTCGTCGGGCTCGCGCACCACGTGGGTCCCGGGCCGGCGCGCGTACTCGCGCGCCCAGGCCTGCTGCTCGACCAGCGAGGCCAGCAGAAACACCGGTCTTCCCTGGGCTAGCGCGAGACGCGCCTGCATCCGGGCGCCGCTGGTGTCGGACGCCTCGACGACGACGGTCGCGAGCGCGATGCCTGACATGACCGCGTTCCGCATTGGGAAGCTCCGGCGGCTGGGTGGGGAGCCGGGCCAGAATTGCGAGACAACCGCGCACTCTGAGGCGATCCGTTGCTGGAGCTGTTGGTTTTGTGGCGGGTAGGAGCGCGCGAGTCCCGTTCCGATCACCGCGACGGTCCGGCCGCCCGGCTTGGCGAGGGCGGCGGTGTGGGCCGCGGTGTCGATGCCGGCGGCGAGGCCCGACACGACCGTGTATCCGTGGTCGACGAGATGCTCGGCGATCGCGGCGGCGCGCTGGGTGCCGGCGTGGCTCGCCTTGCGCGCCCCGACAACGGCGACGCCCCGGGCGTCGGCCGGCGTCAGGTGGCCGGCGACGAACACCATCGGGGGGCGGTCGTGGACGGCCCGGAGGTTCGGCGGGTAGCCGCGGTCGAGCACCGTGACGAGGTGCATGCCTTGGGAGCTCCACCGCTCGAGGTCGGCGCGGGCCTGGGTGGTCAGCCGATCCGGGTCTGCCTCCCGGTGGTCAGGGCCTTTGCTGCCCTCGGTGCCGCGGTCTCTGCTATCTGGGAAGAGGGTCGTCTGAGCGCTGGGGGCCAGCTCTTCCGCGATCGGGGCGAGCTCGTCCGCGAGCACGGCGGCGACGCTTTCCCGCTCCTCGATCAAGTCGGCGTACTCCCCCCAAGGCCGCCGACCGGTCCTGAGCAGGGCCACCATCGCCGCACGCTCGTCGGCAGCCGTCATCGCGCGAGCCTAGCGTGCCCGCCAGATGCGCTTGGTCGGCTTCTCAGCCGACCGGTTGAACCGGCTCGGCCGGTTGAGCGGGCTCCTTCGGCTGCGACGCCTCGACGGTGCTGGCCTGGCTAACCAGCTGCTCGTGCGGCTCATGTTCCTCGCCGCTCATCGCGCTACGGAAGTCCCGGAGTCCCTTTCCGAGCGCACGGCCAGCCTCTGGCAGGCGCTTGGGTCCGAGCACAAGCAGCGCGACAACGAGAATCAGGAGCAGGTGCGTCGGCTGAAGGATGTTGTCGACGAATGGCATCGGGACAAGCTTACCCGCTGAGCGAGTCCGGCCAAGGGACTTTTCGGTGTCGGAGGCTCGTACCGAGCGGTGAGGCCCCCTCATCAAGGCGCGAGTCGATCCGGACGCGATAAAGACGGAGGCCCGCGCGCTAGCCCACCCGGGCATCCGGCTCAACCACCAAACCGCCCAATCCATCACCGTCCGCGCCGCTTGGGCTGCCAGCGAGGTCAGCATCAGCATCGCCGCCCACGATCTCAGCCCCGTACCGACTGATCGTGTCCCGGACTTTGCGCACCTCCGTTATGCCGGCGCGGATCGTCGCCCGGATCGCGTGGAACGAGCGCAGAACCGGCCGGCGGATTGAGTGCACGACGAGGGCGAACACGATCAGCGCCGCGGTCGAGGCCGTGGCCTTGGCCCGGCGTGTCGTGACTTTGTCGATCACTTCGCTCAGCACGCCGGCAGCGATGAGCGAGTCCACACCGATGGTCGGGCTGGATCGCACCTTGCGCACCTGCGTGCCGGGCGCTGCGATGACACGGTGGATGGCGTCCCAAGTCGCTGCCAACACGATGATCGTGACGAAGTTCGAACGCCAACCCCTCTGCGCTCCAAACACCACAGCCAGCACACGGTGGCGCACCTCGTTGAGCACCCGAAACCCGATGATCACGTCGCCGAAGAACCGCCTCGCACCGCTGACCTGGCGAGGCGACGTCACCCAAAAGCGGGCGGCGTCGAACTGGTCGGACGCGTACACCCTAACCTCGCCTGGGATCGCCCACCCCACCACACGAATGGCCCGCCGGAGCCACACGGCATCCGAGACGACGGCGATGCGCTCCCACCGGCGAGGCGGCCCGAGGGCGAGCTTGGTGTCCGCCCACACGGCACCGGCCGTGAAGTCCGGGAGCTCCCGCCCGAGCACGTAGAGCACCCTGACCTTCCCGTCGCTGGAGGCGGCCGCGGCCGCTTCGACCGCCGGGATCAGAACGCTCTCGTAGTCCCCTGCGGTGACCCTCTCGCGCGCCTCGACGCCGACAACCGTTGCCGGAAGACCGGGAATGTGGGTGAGCACCGCAACGTCCTCCTTACCTAGCCGCCAATCCGACCAACGGCCGAACGACCGTAGCCCCCGACAGGCGCACCGCATCACCCAGAACGGGTGAACACCGCGAGCGGACACTGCTCGACCGCACCGAACCTCGCCCGGCGGGACCGCGATTACTGCCGCTCAACCGGTGCGGCGGGCTCGAGGCTCCGCTCCGCGACGCTGGCGCTCTGGGCTTAGATCCAACCCCCCACGCCCACGCCAGCTCCGGCAATGGCTGGAAAGCGTCGCCCGAACTGGAAACTACGGCTGGAAACTACCCCTTACTTTCGAAACTCGCCTGAGCAGCAACACTTCGCTCACGGGTGCCCACCGACGATCACCGGTACCCGCTGGCTGGCGGCGGGGGCGTATGGGTAGTTGCCCATCGGGAGCGAGGCGATCTGGAACCAATAGGTTCGGAAGATGCTCGGATCGCCAGGTCCAAAGGAGGCGACCGTCGAGAAGCGACCATCCCCGCTGACGTGCTCCTCCACGCCGTAGGTCTCGTAGGTGGACTTGTAGCCGATGCGTAGGCGCACGAGTGCGCCGCCAGGCGGGAGGTACCCGCCGAGCAGCTGCCCGACCAGGTGAACGGTGCCGCCCCACGCGACTCTCCGTGGCCAGACGCGCACGAGCCTCACCTTCGCGGGGACGACGGTCGTCACCTGTCCGCTCGAGGGCAGGATCGTCGGGGTGCCGTTCGTGACCGCCCGGATGACGCGCGACGGACCGGGCGGGATCGTCGCGCTCCAGCTGCCGTTCGCGGCCGTTGTCGCCGTTGCGACCTGACCGAACGCGTTTGTGTTGTTGTTCGGCGCCGCGAAGATCTCGACCGGCTGACCCGGCAGCGGCGAACCCGTTCCGGTCGTGTACAGACCATGGACGGTGACGGATTTCCCATACGGGACGTTCAGGGTCGTCGTCGTTCGAACCCGCGGCGGTCTGCAGATCCGCTTGGCCCGTCCGCGTCGGGGGCCGGTGCGGACGCGCTTAGTGGTGCACTGCTCGACGTACTTGACGACCTTGATCCTCTTGTAGTGCCCGTTCCGCTTAACCCTCACGAAGACAGTTCGACGCTTGAGCGGATTGACGATCTTCGTCAGGCTGACCTGGGAGTCGGAGGCGATTCGGAGCGGGAGCGCCAGTTGCTGAGTGGTCGAGGCGCAGTTGCCGACGTTGTCGCACGCGGTGGCGCGGAATGAGTACGGCCCGCTGCGGCCGGCGTCGTCGAAGTGAGCCACAAGATGAGAGCCGTTGAACGTCGCCGGAAGGCTCGTCCAGTTGCTCGTTCCGGCGGGGGCCATCTCGATCGTTCCGCCGGCCACTCCTGATTCGCTGTCGCTCGCGTCGATGACCAGGCCGGTGGGGTCGCGTGGGTTCTGCGATTCGAAGTGCAGCAATGGCGGGGCCTCGTCGATGTGGACCGCGATGGAGTTCGTGCCCGTGTTCGGCTGGCCCTGTGGGTCCACTGCCTTGTTCCATGCCGTGCACGACACGGTGTGGACGCCATCGCCGTCGATCGCCAGGCCGCTCGCCGGGTACGACTTGGCCGCGCTGTTATCAGTGCGGCAATTCATTCCGCCAACGCCTGACGGGCCGGCGCTCGGTGTTGCATCCACGGTCACCGCGTGGTTGACCCAGAGGCCGGGACTCGGATCGTTCGGTGTAGCCAGCCCGACTCCCACGGGGATGTTGTCGACGTGCAACACCTTTGATATCGAGCCTGAGACGCCAGCGGCATTCGTCGCGTTGAGTTGCATCGTTAAACCGCCGCTCCCGGGCACGTACGTCCGGGTGTCCACCGGAAATCCCCAATCTCCTGGATTTGGGCACTGTTGCCACACGGCGGTATCCCGCGGTTCTGGGGGAGCGGTCACTAAGACGCTATTGAGATACGCCCACATGTCGCACGCGCCGGAGGGATCGCTGGCATCTGACGCCACCCACCATGAGTCACCAGGAGGATTCCAGACGTACTGTGCGTCATTCCACAGGGCGCCGATTCCCGTCACCGCGGGAGCCGATGTCTCAGTGCCGGCAAGCTCGATCCCGCCGATTGTCAACTCGGACTCGAGTTGTCCACAAGGCCCCTGGCTCGCCGAATGCGTACAAATTAGCTGAATACCGTAAATCTGGCTGTTGATGTCGGAGGTTCCTTCAAGGCCAGTGTTAAACCATCCTTGGCCCGACGCCAAAGTCGATCCTCCATAAACTCCTGTCGCGTTACTCCTCCAAAAGTCACCGGCAACGAGGCCGCTCGGCAGTGTTGTTGCCGTGACATCGCCATTTGTAGTCCAGGCCGAATTGATCGTGATGCCAGATGGTGCTGTCGTCATCCAAAAGGCATTCTGTCCAGGAGGTACGTCGGCGAGGCTAACGATCGTCATAGGACACAGGCTTGAGGTGTAGAACGCTGCCAAGTCGCCGTAGAGGTTAAAGGCATCGCAGGCACCGGCCTGATCGGCGCCCATGTCTCCGTCAGTGACCCAGATCGTCCCCGCCTCGGCCGCTGGGGCCCGGAGGGCTAGGAACAGACACAAGGCGACGATTATCGTGATCGCGTTTGCCGCGGGGGTGGAGAACGTTCGACGATTTACGCTTCTGCCAGTCATCGACTGCAAACTGTCAATACGTGGCTGAAAATTGGTCGCCGTCGAGGCGCCCCCGGCAGCGGACGCGAACAGGCTGGCCGATCCGGAGCAACAACCGGACGTCGCGAATGGCTTTGCGGTGCATCCGGGAGGAAGGCGGTCATCGGAGCTCCTTATCCATTCGGAGATTGGATGGGGCCAAGCGCGCCCGATTCCCCGGTCGGGCTGGCGGTTGCGGAAGATGCGGCGGGTTGGCTCGGGGGGTGGCTCGGCGGGGGAGACGGAGCGGATCGATAGGTCGGGGCGGTCTCGACGTGGCTGGTCTCGGCGTAGGTTCTCGGGCTGGTGGTTGTCGTGTGCGCGGTGTCGATGGAAACCGCCGGGCTCGAGTTGAGTTGCGGGTGCGCGCGATGAGTCGGCCGGGTTGCCGGCGCACGATGTGCTGTGCGCACGACGGTCTTGGGCCGGACTGTCCGGGACGCCGCTCGCGCGCTGAGATTGGGAGGCACGCTCGCGGTCAGCTCCGCAAGGCCGAGGTGCAAGAGTCGGGAAACGCCGCTTCCGAAGACCGCCGCGACGCCGACTTTCGAGCCGCCGGCGGGCCGCCGTGCTCCGCTGGGGCCCAACACGATCGACACGACTCCGATCACCACCACGAGCGCGACGGCAAGACCGCCGACAGCCGCTGCGCGCGGCCGTCGATCGAACCAGCGGCGGGCCTGCGTGCCTGTCGGGGGATCGATGCTGTCGGCCGGCGCTTGGAGCGCATCGTGAATGGACGCCGAGCGCTCGCCCCAAAAATCCTCGGCAGTGGGCGGAGGCTCTTCGGCGTCCTCGGACGAGGCTCGGGGTCCGAACGGGACGAGCTCGTCGCGGGGGCCGAGCCAGTCTCGCGGGAGGCGAACCACGTTGGTTCGCGGACGAGCCTCTTGCTCTCCTGACTCGGTATGCCGACCTTCCCTCACCCCGTTGGCGACCTTTTCCAGCGGTTTCTTAGTCGACGGCTGTCATACCGTCCTGAACGCGCGGTATTATAACCCTGATTTAGTTCCAATTAGACTCAATTAGCAAACTTTCGGATGAATCTCGGGGAGCCTGAAGAGTCGTTTCTGACCGTCGCTGAGGTGGCGGAGACGCTGAAGCTGAACCAGCAGACGGTTCGGAACTGGATCGACCAGGGGTCGCTGCCGGCGCTGCGGGTCGGTCGGCGGGTGCGGATCAGGCGCTCGGACTTCGATCGCGTGCTGTCTCAGTCGTATACGGCTGGCGGGGGGGCTGGCGCCCAGGAGGCCGGGCCGAGCGCGGAGGACTTTTGGGGCGGCGAACCGATCGGCGTCGTGGACCCCGGCCTCGCGCCCGACGAGACGGCCGGTGACGGATGACGGTCGACGACGGGTGAGGACGATGACGAGTGATCCGCGCCGGCGCGCAGACCTTCGGGTGGAATAGCGGACGACGAATGAGCTTCAGAGACGACCTCGATCGCCAGCGAGCGCAGATCATGCGGGCGGTCCGGCAGGCTGGCACTGACTGGGCCGAGGCGATGCGGGCGCACAAGCTGGCGCCGCCCGACGCTGGGTTTGCGGGCAGGTTGCGAGCGCTCTCGGACGCGGCCGAGCGGGAGCAGGTGGCGTGGGAGCATGCGCATGCGGCGGGCTTGCTCTGGCGACCCATCCCCGGGGCGGAAAATGCGGAGCCGCCATACGAACTCCGACCGGGAACGGGGCGACGCGGGCCGGTGGAGCTGTGGACGACGTTCGATCAGACGGTGGCGGCGCTGAACCGGGCGATCACGGCGTCGAGCGCCGCCGACGTCGCCGACGCGTTCGGTGAGCTTTCGGACGCGGCGGGGGCGCTTGCGACGGCGGTCGCGAGCGAGGATGAAGCGCAGCCGCGCCCGGCCACGCGCGACGCCGCGTAGGCCGGGTGGCAACGCCGCGCAGACCGCTTCGCGACGAACGTGGATAAGCGGCTGGCTGGATGTAAAACGCGACAATGCCGTCGGCCGCGCCGGCGCTTTGGACACGTAAGCGCCTGGGAGACGCTTATGTCTCGCTAAGGTCGCGGGAACAGGTGGCTTTGTCGCGAAGTGCACCGCGGGCGCGCTCTGGTCCTCGACGCGGCGGGCGCGCTCTGGTCCTCGACACCGCGGGCGCGCTCTGGTCCTCGACGCGGCGGGCGCGCTCTGGTCCTCGACGCGGCGGGCGCGCTCTGGTCCTCGACGTGGCTCCCGACGCGGTGGCGACACCGTCGCATACGGGGGTTGTCAGCGCTCCGACACGTCAACCGTCGCTCACACCTGACCAAAACAAAATGTTTACTCGGGCCGAAGGTGGACATCCCAGAATGCGGCTGGACACGACAAGGAGAGAGACATGCCTCAGATCATCGTGACCTCGGATCGAGGGGCTGCTTTCGGGGAAGGTGCCGTGACGTTTCGTGAGCGCGTGACCTTGGCCGACTTTGAGAGCGACCACTTCGGTAAGCAGCTGGTAGAGCGCCTGGGCTGGGCGGTAGGGGACGCCGACGCGGTGGAGCGCGTGGACGAACCGACCGAGGCGGCTTACCCCCCGCGCGAGCCGGCCTACGACCCGGGCGACCAGATCGACGAGATCGACGAGATCGACGACCCCGCGGAGCCGACACGCGCTGGCGCCGGCCGGATTACGGCTGCATCGCCGGCGTAATCAGCGCCCCGTCGCCAGCGTGGTCACGACAGCTCCGTCGCCAGCGTAGTCACGACAGCCTCGTACACACCGGCGCCATAGGGCTCGGAGGCGACGCGGACCCCGCGACGGCCGGCGAGCTCGGCCCCAAGATCAGGATCGCGCTCGAGGGCGTTGGCGACGAGCCAGAACGCGTCGACGACCAGAGCGGCGTCCATATCCTCGCGCGAGTCGCCGACGGCGATGCACTCGGCTGCCTCGTAGCCGCGGCCCTGCATATGACGGGCGACGGCGCGGGCCTTCGACGCGCCGGCCGGGATCAGGTGGTAGGCGTGGACGACTGGCAGGGCGTCCATCTGCTCGGAGGCGGCGCGGACCACGCCGTTGTCTACCAGCCGCAACCAGCCGAACCCATTCTCCTCCAGCACCTCGTGAACGAGGTCCAAGTCGACAGCGCCTCGGAACAGGTGGGAGACCTCACGCCTGATCGACCACGGGGTGTGGTACTCGAGCCTGCCGGCGAACCGGTCGAGGAGCAGCGCTGGCGCCCCCGACTGCTCGATTTGCTCGAAGATCGTGCCGCTCGTGTCCGATGGGACGAGGCCGTCGGTCAGCCACTCGAGCTCCCCGTCCATCACCAGGCCGCACCCGAGCTCGAAGATGTACGAGCTCGACCCGATTATCCGGCCGTTCTCGAACACGCTCGACTGCCGGCGCCCCGAGTAGAGAACAACCTCGACGCCGGCGCGCCAACAGGCCTGAAGCGCGCGCACGCCGTCCAGGGCGAACTGCCCGTCCGCTCCGTGTAGAAGCGACCCGCCCGGGCCGAGCAGCGTTCCGTCCAGATCGACGTACAGGCAGCGCATAGCGGGCGCGACCGTAGCAGCCGGATCCCCCGCCGCCATACTGGCTGGTGGTGGCAGTCGCGCACGAAACCGAGCCTTGGGCGGCCCTGCTTGAACAGGGCCGCACTGATCAACGTCTGGTCCACGACGACTCTTACGACGCTCGTTCGCCGCGCTTGACGCTGGTCCCCGGCGAGTTGAGCCCGGCGGTCATAGACGCTCTGGCCAAGGCGGGGATCCACGAGCTCTACTCACACCAGAGTCAGGCGCTCTACGACGCGTTCGAAGGTCCGACGATCGTCACCACGGGGACGGCGTCGGGCAAGTCGCTGTGCTTCCAGCTCCCCACGCTGCAGGTGCTCACGGCCGACAAGACCGCCCGTGCCCTGTACCTGTACCCGACGAAGGCGCTCGCGCAGGATCAAGCGCGGTCACTCCATGCCTTCGGCCTGCACAAGCAGGTCCGCCCGGCGATCTACGACGGGGACACGCCACGCGGGGAGCGGTCGGCGATCCGGAAGCGCTCGAACCTGATCCTCACCAACCCCGACATGCTCCACGTCGGGATCCTGCCCAACCATCCGGCGTGGGGCGAGCTGTTCGCGAACCTGGCGTTCGTGGTGATCGACGAGGCGCACGTGTACCGCGGCGTGTTCGGATCCCACGTCGCGAACGTGGTCCGCCGCCTTCGGCGCATCGCCGGGATCCACGGCAGCGAGCCGCGCTTCCTGCTCGCCAGCGCGACGATCGCCAACCCCGTCGAGCTCGCCGAACGCCTGACCGGCCTCAGCGGCTTCAACCTCGTCGACCAGGACGGTGCGCCCCGCGCGAGCCGGCGAGTCGCGATGTGGAATCCGCCGCTGCTCGACGAGGAGCTCGGCATCCGGGGCTCGGCGCTGTACGAAGCGGCCGAGGTTTTCACGGAGCTCGTCTCGAATGGCGCCAAGACGATCTGCTTCATGAAGTCGCGCAAGGGGGTCGAGCTCATCCTGCGTCACTCGCTCGACCGGCTGGAGCCCGAGCTCGCCGATCGCATCGCTCCCTACCGCGGCGGGTACACGCCGCAGCAGCGGCAGGACATCCAGCGCCGGCTGAGCGCCGGCGAGTTGCTCGGAGTGGTGGCGACCGACGCGCTCGAGCTCGGGATCGACATCGGACAGCTCGACGCCGCGATCTGCGTCACCTTCCCGGGCACGGTCGCGAGCCTCAGGCAGATGTGGGGTCGTGCCGGCCGCCGGGGTCGAGGGCTCGCGGTGTACATCGCCGGGGAGGACGCGCTCGATCAGTTCTTCTGCCGCCACCCGGGCGAGTTCCTTGGCCGGGCGGTCGAGGCCGCGATCCTCGACCCCCACAGCCCGGAGATCTTCGCCGAGCATCTGCTTTGCGCTGCGCACGAGGCTCCCCTCACCGATGACGACGAACCGATCCTGGGACCAAGCTGGCGCGGATACGCCGAGGACCTGGCCGAGGCCGGGTTCCTGCGCGAGCGCGCCACCGGGTACGTCCCGAGACGCGCCGACGATTACCCGGCGGCGCGCACGGCGCTGCGCTCGGCCTCGGCGGACAGCTTCGCGCTGATCGACGCGAGCTCGGGCGAGCTGTTCGGGACGGTCGAGCTGGCGCGTGCGTACGGGACAGTCCACGAGGGCGCCGTGTACCTGCACATGGGCCGCTCCTACCACGTCCTCGAGCTCGACCTGGCCGGCCGTCGGGCGCTACTCGAGCCGTTCGACGGCAACTACTTCACGCAGGCCAAGCGCGAAATCATGATCTACATCACCCGCACCCACGCCCAGCGGGAGCCGTGCGGGGTGACCCTGTCGTTCGGTGAGATCGTGTACGCGGAGACGGTGCTCGGCTACCAGCGAAAGGGCCTGCAGGACCACCAGGTGATCGACTTCCAGACGCTTGACCTGCCGACCGTCGAGTTCTCGACGCGCGCACTCTGGTACGAGCTCGACGAGCTGATCGGCGAGGAGCCGTTTCCGCCCGAGATGCTGCTCGGAGCGCTGCACGCGCTCGAGCACGGTCAGATCGCGGTGCTGCCGCTGATCGCGATGTGCGATCGCTGGGACATCGGAGGCCTCTCGACGAACGCGCATCCCCAGACGGGGGTGGCGACGATCTTCATCTACGACGGCCACCCCGGGGGCGTCGGGATCACGCGCCGCGGCTACGACGAGTTCGAGCGGCTCGTCAGCGACGCGAGCCGGCTGATCGGCGAGTGCTCGTGCCGGTCCGGATGCCCGTCGTGCGTTCAGTCGCCGAAATGCGGCAACCTCAATGAGCCGCTGTCCAAGCGCGGCGCGCTCGAGCTGCTCAGCCGGCTCGAGAAGTCGCGTTGAGTCCCTTGGGCGTGAGGAACTCGGCCAGGTGGGCGCTTCCGACGGCGAGCTCGGACCAGCGGCACTCGAATGTGAGCGTGGCCAGCGCGCCGGTCGGAAATTTCCGCTCGACCGCCGAGCGGGCGATGCCATCGCCGTCGCGGCGCGCGAGCCGGAGCACCAGCATCTGGACAGTCGGGTTGTGTCCGATAAGCATCGCCGACCCGAGGTCGTCGGGTAGTCGGCGCAGGCGGGCGAGGACCTCCTCGGCGGACGCCGAGTAGAGCTCCCGCTCGATCACGTGCTCGCCGGTGGGGGCGACGCCTTCGAGCGTCTCACGCGTGCGGCGCGCGCTCGAGCACAGTACGAGCTGCGGCTTGATCGCGTTCGTCCGCAGGTACTCGGCCATAACCGCGCAGGAACGCTGCCCGCGGGGCGCGAGCGGCCGCTCGTGGTCCTCGAGCCCGGGGTCGTCCCAGCTCGACTTCGCGTGGCGGAGGATGAACAACTGCTTGTTCGGAGCCATCCTCCACCATTCTCCCTCCCGCACCGGCGTAAACCCGGCAGCCAGGCCTTTAGTCGCTACGATCGCTCGGCCACGGCGAGATAGCTCAGTTGGTAGAGCACACGACTGAAAATCGTGGTGTCCCCGGTTCAAGTCCGGGTCTCGCCATTCTCACCGGGCGCGACCGGCCCGCTTCGGTTCCTGTGACCGGGCCCACCGGCCAGCGGTGGGCGGCTCAGGCGCCTGCGGTCCAGGCCTTCGCCTGCTCCAGCTCGTTTATCGGGAATACGCGTACCTCGCCCGGGATCATCCAGGCGAACAGCCGAGTCGCACGCGCGAGCCAGTCGATGTCGGTGACGATCGCCGATCGCACCCACGCGTCGTGGTGCCGGATTCCCAAGTCGTATCCCACCTTGGCATCGGCCCAGAGGGCGCTCGGGTCCATCTTGTCGAGCGACTCGATCAGGTAGAGCGTCCGCAGCCCGTCCCCGGAGTCCAGCGCTCGCTTGAGCGCGGGCGTGAGCACGTCTTCGTAGTCCTCGCGTTGGACCTCGCCGGACACGCGGAACCCGAGCACGCCCGGCGGCGTATCCGCCAATGGTTCGATCACGGCCGGAACGCTGGCGCGCCACGGGCATCGCGGCATCATCCCTAACGGATGAAGACGGACGTCCGGGGGGATGAAGACGGACGTCCGGGGCGCGCCCAGCCTGGACTGTGGCTGAGCGCGGATCCGGCGGACGTCCCCTCGCCCGCGTGAGCTGCAGTTCACTGTAAAGAGCGCCGTGGGGGCGGCAAGTGAGCCGTGCGATACTGGCCGGAGGGAGGCGCAGATAGTCCCAGTTCGTGGGAGCGGATTCCCGCGGATGGAGAAAACGCACAGCTTCCCCGACCGACCGGGCCGCGATGCCATGCAGACAGGTCCTCGAGGTGGTAGAGCTTCGCCATCGAAAGGCGAATTCAGCGCGTAGCGCTAGGGCGCATGCCGGTGTCGCTGATTCTGGGCGTATCGATGACCGCTGCCGGCGTGGTGTACCCGGTCACCGATTCGGCACTCCATCACACCTCGCCGATCATGATTGCGACGCTGCGTGCCCTGGTGGGCGGAGCGCTTCTGACCGCGGCGCTGCCGTTGTTCGGAAGCGCCCTGCCGCGGACGCGACGCCTGTGGGTTTGGGCGGCCGCGATCGGGTTTGGGAACACGACGCTCACACAGGTAGGGATCAGCGTCGGGACGCAGAGGGCAGGCGCGGCCGTCGCGGCGGTGCTACTCAACTCATCACCGTTCTTCGTGGCGTTGATCGCCCGAGCCGCGCTGGACGAGCCGATCACACTCTTGCGCGCCGCGGGGCTGGTGATCGGCTTCGTCGGTGTGTTGCTCGTGGTGCTCTCAGACCCCGGGAACGTCGCCCACGGCAGCCAGCTGGTGATCGGGTTCGCGCTGGCGCTGCTGGGAGCCCTGGGTTGGGCCGGCGGCGGCGTCGGCATGCGTGTCCTCACTCAACGTGAGCCCGATCTCGACATTCCGGGCATCACCGCCGCTCAGTTCCTGGCCGGAGGGGTTCCCCTGATCCCGCTCGTTCTCCTCGCCGGCGGCTCAACTGAATGGAGCAGGGCAACGCTCGACGCGCAACTTGCCTTCCTCGTCATCGGCGGGCAGGTCCTTGTTTACGTCGGGTTCAACGCCGCTCTCGGCCGGTGGCCATCGACGCGCGTGTATGCCTGGACCTTCCTCGTTCCCGCGGTGGCGGTTGTGGTCGATGCCGTCCAAGGCAAGCTGCCCGGATTCGGCGCGACCGTCGGCGTTGTGATCGTCATCCTCGGCGTTGCGATCGTCAACCTCCCAAAGGCGGAGAGGCGCGCGGCAGGGCGCGAGAGGCCCTAGGCCAGGCGCTGCAGCGGGCGGAAGGATTCCCGCAGAGCGGGCGCGCCACCATGGCGATCTTTAACGAATGCTGGCGCGTCAGGAGACGGCCGCAGCGCGTGCTGCGCCCGGTGGCTCGATTGGCACGACGACCGCCGCGCGGCGGATGACCACCGCGGCGAGGTCATCGGGGCAGTCGTCGGAGTCGGCCTGGATCTGCTCGACGAGGGCGTGCGCGTCGAGTCCCTGATCGACAAGTGACTTGAGGTGGGCGCGTCCGAGATGCTCGCCGTGCCGGCGGGCTTCGACGAGGCCGTCGGTGAACAGGCAAACGCGGTCGCCAACGGCGAGCGTGCGCGAGAACCGGGGCCACTTCTCTCCCATCCCGAAGCCGAGCGGGGTCGCCGCCTGCTCATCGCGGTCGGGCTGACCGGCGATCATCGGCGGCTCGTGCCCGGCCTTCGCCCAGGTGAGCTCGCCGGTCGCATGCTCATAGCAGCAGATGACGACCGTGGCAAAGCCGTCGCCGAGCTCCCCGGTGAGGTACCTGTCGGCTCGGGCGAGCACCTCGGGCAGCGGATGCCCCTCGCCCATCAAGGTGCGCAGGGTGTAGCGGACCAGTGCGGCGTGGATAAGCGACTCGCGGCCGTGCCCCGATACGTCGCCGATGATGATCCCGGTCCGCTCCGGGCCGACCGTGAACACGTCGAAGAAGTCGCCACCGGCGGCAAGGCCCTGTGCGGGACGGTAGGCGACTGACACGTCCAGCTCGCCGAGGCTCTCGGGCACCGCGGGCAGCAGCGCAGCTTGGAGCACGCCTACGTCGGAGAGGAGCGCGGCCCGTTGGTTCGACAACGATTTCGCGCGCCGGCTCTGCAGGTATGCATTGAGGGCCATCGCGGCAGCGATGACCGCGAACCCGAGCAGCGCATACAGGACCGCGGCCGGCAGCACCTTGACCAGCCGGGCGAGCGATCCGGTTGATCGGTGATGGGCCACCGGATCCGTGGACCGCTCCGCGGATAGACCCGGTTGGCTGCTCGATGTGGTCGCCGCCGCGGTGGCGAATGTTGCCGTGCCGAGCCGCTGCGAGCCAGACGTCGACCCGCTCGGCGACGCTCCGGGCTTCGATCCCGGGCCGGACTGTTGTGAGGCTCCCGCGCGCCCGACGGTGGACCGAACTCGACCCGCCGTCGGCGGCGTACCCGCGAGGCCGGACGACACGGACGGTGCTTCCGATCCCGAGGGTGTGCCTCCGGCTGGCGTCGGCGCCGAGGCCGACGCAGCGCTGGGCGATTTCGTGGTGTTCAGGCCGAGCGACGGCGTCTTCAGCGGCGGCGTGTGGACCGGCGTCGTTGTGGTCGAAGGCGTGGTGACCGGCGGGGTGGTGATGCCGGGCGTGGTCAGCTTCGGCGTCGTGATCGGGCCCACCGTGACGGTCGGCACGGTGGTGGTCGGCACGGTTGCGTTCGGCACCGTGACGCTCGGGACGGTGACCTTGGGAACGGTGACGGCGGGAACGCTGGCGGTCGGGGCGGTGACAGCAGGGAGGCTGACGGTCGGCACCGAAACCGTCGGGACGCCGACAGCGCCGGCGTTCGCGGCCGAACCAATCGACGCGGCCAGCGCACCGGAGGCGGCGAGGGCGGCTACGAGACCACGTCTCATAGACCTGCCAACCGGTCCCTGCACGACGTATCAGCGAACGAGCGCGTCGACATTGCACACCTACCGCGCGATTGCAAAATCGCGGCTTCGAGCGTACCGCACCCATGCGCTCCGCAAGCCGGTTGGAACGCGGCGTTCAGACCGTCACCGACATGGCGTGCCAGTCGAACACCACGGTCCGGTCGCGGCCGCCGCGCTTGGCCGCGTACAAGGCGCAGTCGACGCGCTCGAGCATGGTCTCGACCTCGAGCGGCACCGTTGTGGTCGTTATCCCCGCGCTCACTCGCACTTGCGTCTGGCTCGGGGAGTCGGTCGTCGCCAGGGAGTACCGGACGCGCTCGACGAACGCCTCGGCGCCGGCTTGGTCGGCTCCGGGCATGAGCACGGCGAACTCCTCCCCTCCGAGCCGGGCAGCGACGTCGATTCCCCTCGACTCGGTGCTGAGGACGCGGGCCAGGTGCACGAGGACGCGATCGCCGACGACGTGACCATGCTCGTCGTTGATCTGCTTGAAGTGATCGATGTCGAATGTGGCCAGTGAGATCGGCCGATCGTCGCGTGCGGCGTGGCCGAGCTCGCGCGAGGCGTGCTCGTCGAATCCGCGCCGGTTGAGCAGTCCGGTCAGAGGGTCGGTCCTCGCCTCGCCGCGCAGGCGCTCGAGCAGCATCTCGCCCCGGCACTCGAGGACCCGGGCCACCACGGCGATCGCGGTGATCGAGACCATCACGTCCACCCAGCGGCCTGGGTAGGCGCTGGTCGCGGGGAGCGCCAGCAGCGCGGCCGCCTCGCCCGCGCCAACAAGGGCGACGATCGCGATCGCGCCGATGCGACCGAAGAACACAGTGGTCCAGAGCACGGGCAGCGCGTACAGCACCGCACCGTCGCCGGGACCCGGGGACGTCGCCAGCGCGTACGCGATCAGCGCCACGCCGACAGGACCGAGTAGCGCCAGCGCCCACCGGGGCAACCGCGGGCCGACCGCCAGCAGAGCCGCGAAAATCACGCCGACGACGATCACGGGAAGGATCGCGAACTTGGGATCCCCCGGGAGGAAGCCCTCGATCGATCCATCCAGCGCGGCGGCGCCGTACATCGCCGAGGCGGTGTACGCCATCAACTTGCGGTTGGAGCGGATGTCATCGAAAGATGAGACCACCGCCGAGATATCGACGCGGCGCGCCGGATTCCGAAGTCTCGAGTCCGGCGCGTCGGCGGACGTCCCTCGGAAAGCCCCGCCCGCTAGGCGGAATCGCCCGTGTTAGCGGGCTCCAGCGTGCTTGCGAGCGTGTCCAGAATGCCCGTGACCGCCTGGACGACCCCGGTGGCGGTCTCGATGTCCTCGTCGCTGTAGCCCGTGAGATGTTCGGACCACAGCTGCCGCCAGGCCGCCAGCTTGCGCTCGAGCAGTTGCCAGCCCTCCGGGGTCAGCGCGACATTGCAGACGCGCCGGTCCTCGGTGCTCCGCCGGCGCTCGACGATGTTCGCGGTCTCGAGCTGATCGAGGATCGTGGTCACGGTGGCGGGCGTCAGCTCGGCACTCTTGGCCAGCTGGCCGGCGGTCATTTCGCTGCCGCGCCCGAGCGCCGCGATCGTCCGCACCTGGGCGAAGGTCAGCTCGCCGGGGCGGCTGTGGTCGCGTCCGCGGAGGCGGCGATCGGCCGCAAGGAGGTGATTGACGGCGGTGCGGAGGCCGTCAACCGTGGTCGCCGACTCGGCCTCGGGCTTGGCGTCTGCTGTGGTCGACACGGCGTCAGGCTTGGCGTCAGCTGTGGTCGACACGGCGTCGGGCTTGACGTTAGCTGTAGCGGTCTTCGGGCTCACGCTGCCTCCAGGAGAGGCTCCTCAACCGGGACCGGAATGGCTACCTCGCCCGCGGTTGCCTTGGTCCGACGCTCGATCAGGGCCAACACTAGCGTTGGGACCAGCGCCAGCAGCGTCACGCCCATCACCCACCAGTAGGTGTTCCCGAAGCCGGCAGCCGCTGCCGCGGCGGTGTGGGCGCCCTGGGTCTGACCCTGGAGCACGACCGCGATGATCGCCGTGCCGAGCGAGCCGCCGACGCGCTGAAGGACCGTCAGCTGGGGGCTCGCGTCGTTGACCTGCTCGCGCGATAGCACGGAGAACGCCGCGGTCATCGCCGGCATGATGGAGAGGCCGACGCCGACGCCGCGGATCAGCATTGCCGCGCCGATCGTCGTGTACGGGGTGGTGGCGGTCACGAGCACGAACGGGATCGTGGCCAGCGCCAATATCACGGCGCCCATCAGCGAGGTGCGCCCGGCGCCGAGGCGCTCGGTGAGCCGCCCGGACAGGAACATTCCGATACCGCCGCCGATGCCCTGCGGGATCAGCAGCAGTCCGGTCTGGATCGCGTCCTCGCCGCGGATCGTCTGGAAGTAGAGCGGCATCAGGATCATCGCTCCGAACAGCGCTGCGCCGAGACAGAAGGTCACGACTGAGGCCGCGCGGAAGGCCGGGTTGGCGAACAGCTTGAGGTCGAGGAGCGGGCGCTCGATGCGCCGCGAGCGGGCTACGAACATCCCGAGGAGGGCGAGCCCGGCGAGCGCGGGGACGAGCACCGAGGGCGAGGTCAGGGTGCCGGCGGTCTCGCTCTCGGACAGGCCGTACGTGATACCGACGACGCCGGCGGCCGCGAGGCCGAGCCCGATCACGTCGAGCCGGCCGGCCTGATCCGTGCCCGCCTGGTCATGCGGCAGGAGCCGCCACGCCATCGTCAGGGCGAGGATGCCGACGGGGACGTTGATCATGAAGATCCACTCCCATCCGACCGACTGCAGCAGCAGGCCGCCCAGGGTGGGGCCAAACACGGGTGCGAGCACGATCGGTACGCCGATCAGGCTCATCACCTTGGGAAGGTTGCGTGGGCCGGCGGCCTTGACCAGAATCATCTGCCCGATCGGGGTGAGCATGCCGCCGCCGACGCCCTGGAGGACGCGGAACGCGATCAGTTCGCTGCTGTTGGTGGCCAGCGCACACAGAGCGGAGCCGGCGGTGAATACCACCAGCGCGATCAGGTAGAGGCGGCGGGCGCTGTAGCGCCGCACTGCCCAGCCGGTGACGGGAATCACGGCCGCGAGCGACAGCAGGTAGCCGGTGATGACCCACTGGATCTGGCCGAGAGAGGCGTGGAGGTCGATCGAAAGGTCGTGGAGCGCGACGTTGACGATGGTCGTGTCGAGCACGGACATGATCGCGCCGAGGATCACCACGATCGCGACGCGCATCACCTGCGGCTCGATCCGAGGCGCCGGCGCCGAGTCAGCCGCGCGGAGGGTTGCTACGGGGGACGGAGATGAAGAAGCGTTCGAATTCATTTGGTAGCGAAAGTTTAGCAGAAAAACATTTCGGTGTCTAACTAATATATCGGCCGGGGTGTTCGCGGGCTTGAGTGGGGTGGGGCGGGACGCGAGCCCAGGTCGACGGGCCGCGCCGTGTTGAGCCCGGGACCGGACCGGGGCTAGTGTTGTCCGGGAATTCGGTTACCGGGGAACGAGCAAAGGAGGAGACATGGCCGAATGCGCGCACTTCGACCAGATCAAGGTCGACGTACCCCAGAACGTGGCGGGTTGCGAGGAGTGCCTGGCGACCGGCGGGACGTGGATAGAGCTACGGGCATGCCGGGTCTGCGGGCATGTCGGATGCTGCGACTCCTCCCCCGGCACCCACGCCACCAAGCACTACCAGGAGACGGGCCATCCGGTCATGAGCTCGGCGATGCCGGGCGCGACGTGGTCGTGGTGCTACGTCGACGAGGTGTCGTTCTAGCCCGCGCAGTTCCGGTTGCCGGCAGGAGCGGCGCCCGGCTGGTGGTTTAACGGGGTTGCGAGGCAGAGGTGCGGGGCGGCAGCGCACGCAGCGCCTCCAGCTCAAACCGCAGCTGCTCGACGAGCGGATGGTTCGCGGTCTCCTCCTCGAGCATCGCGAGGCTTTCGACGTAGTGCTCGAGGCGTCGCCCGACCTCCTCGAGCTCACCCCCGAGCAAGTCCGGATCGCGTCCGGCCTGGGCGCGGAGCTCGCGGACCTTGGCCACCTTGTCGGCGGCATAGATCGCGGTCGCCTCCTCGCCGAAGGCCGACCCACAGTCGAACTCGATCCCCGCCCGTGGGAGACTCTCGCTCGCCGTGGTCCTCGCCACCTACAACATCAAAGGAGGGGTCGGCAAGACCTCGGCGGCGGTCAACCTCGCCTACCTCGCTGCGCGCGGCGGCGCGACGACGCTGCTGTGGGATCTCGACCCGCAGGGCGGGAGCACCTTCCTTCACCGCGTCAAGCCGAAGGTGAAGGGCGGCGGAGAGAAGCTCGTGCGCGGCAAGAGCGATGCCTCGGCCCGGATCAAGGGGACCGACTACGAAAGGCTCGATCTGCTGCCGGCGGATTTCTCCTATCGCCACATGGACCTCCACCTCGATGCCGCCAATCGGCCAACGCGGGGGCTGAGCCGAGTGCTGACCCCGCTCGAGTCCGAGTACGACTACATCTTCCTCGACTGCCCGCCGAGCATCTCGCTGGTGTCGGAGAGCGTGTTCCAGGCCGCCAACGCGCTGCTGATCCCGGTGCTTCCGGCGACGCTTTCGGCGCGCATGCTCGACTACATCGACCACGTTGCCGGCGACGAAGTGGTGCGCTTGCCGTTCTTCTCGATGGTCGACGCGCGTAAGCGCATGCACCGCGACGTGATGGAGGCGTTCCGAGCCGCTCGTCCGGAGATGCTTCAGACCGTGGTTCCGCTCGCAGCGGACGTCGAGCGGATGGGGGTGGCGCGCGCGCCACTCGACGAGTTCGCGCCGCACGGGCGGGCGGCCGAGGCGTTCCGGAACCTGTGGGCCGAGGTCTCCGAACGCCTCGCGCAGCCGACGGAGCCTCACGGGCGCCTCGCGCAGGCGCCAGACCCTTAACCAATTCATTACACGATCGCCCCGCGCCTCATCGATCATCGACGACAGGTGCGCTACGCCGAGCTTCACTTTCACCTCCTGCCGGGGATCGACGACGGGCCGTCGTCGATCGAGCAGAGCGTCGAACTCGCCGCGGCCGCGGCGGCGGAGGGGACGACAACGATCGTGACCACCCCGCATGTGCACCCGCAATGGGTCACCGACGTCAGCTCACTGCCCGAGCGGGTACGCGAGATCAACGCCAAGCTCGCCTCCAGACGAATTCGGATCGAGGTTCGGTGCGGTGGCGAGCTGGACCAGGAGATGGTCTCGAGGCTGTCGCGGTCCGAGCTGGACACGATCGCCCACGGTCCGCCGGGACGCCGCTGGCTGCTGCTCGAGGCGCCGCTGTCTGGGATCGATCGCGCCTACACTGCGGCCGCCGACGAGCTCCGCGAGCGCGGCTTTGCGGTCGTGGTTGCCCATCCCGAGCGCGCGCTGCGCTGGTCCGATGCCGGGTGGGAGACGCTCGAGCACGAGCTGTCCGCCGGCAGCGTCGTGCAGATCAACGCCTGGTCGGTGGCGGGACTGTACGGCGAGCTCGTCCGCGCCACCGCACTGTGGCTGCTGAGGACGGCGCCGCGCGCCGTGATCGCCTCAGACGCTCACGGCGGGTCGCGGATGCCGGCGCTGGCGCTCGCGCTCGACGCGCTCGCGGCCGCCCGGGTGCCCGACCCGGAGCGGCTGATGGCCTCGGTGCCACACGCGCTGCTCGAGCACGGCCTGGCACCGAAGTCGGGCTCGATCGCGGCCTGAGCAGCTACGCGGCGACAGGCGCGACGTCCGCGGGCGACCGAGGCGCATCGAGCCTCGGCCACAGCTCGAGCGCCTGCTCGACGAGCTGCTCTACCACCGTCTCGACATCGACCCGGCGCTCGAGCTCGATCAGCGGCTCCGGGTCGGTCCACGTGACGGCTCGGCCCGGCATCAACAGGGTGCAGCAATCCTCGTCGGGGAGGATCGAGGTCTCGTACGTGCCGAGCCGGTGCGCCTCGTCGATGATCTCGGACTTGTCGCGATCGATCAGCGGGCGGAGCAGTGGAAGCGTGGACGCACCCTCGACCACCTCGAGGTTCCGTAGCGTCTGGCTGGCGACCTGGCCGAGTGAGTCGCCGGTGACGAGCGCCTCGCACTGTTCGCGCCGCGCGATCGCCTCGGCGACACGAACCATCAGCCGGCGGCCGGCCAGGACCTGGAGGCGGCCGGCGCCGGAGCTCGCGAGCAGTCGCTGCGCGACGCCGAAGGGGATGACGAACAGGCGCGAGCGCCCCTGGAAGCGATTCAACCGCGCGACCAGCGCGTATGCCTTGTACGCGGATTCGGGCCCGGTGAGCGGCTGTCCGCTGAAGTGGACGAAGTCGCAGCGCAGGCCGCGCTTCATCATCCGATAGGCGGCAACGGGGGAGTCGATCCCGCCTGATAGCAGCACCAGCGCGCGCCCGCTCGTGCCGACCGGAAGGCCGCCGGCCGCGCGCAGGCGATCGACCGCGACGTACAACTCGCGGGCGTAGGCGTCGACGTGCAGTTCGACATCTGGATGAGACAGATCGACGGGGCGTCCGAGCCCGTCTTTGACGGCGGCGCCGACCTGGCGCGCGATGTCCATCGAGGACACCGGAAAGCTCTTCTCGCGCCGGCGAGCGCGGACCGCGAACGAGCCCGCGGGCAGCGTCCGCACGAGCTCGACCGCCGCCTCGGCGGCGCGCTCGACGGCCGGCTCGACCCGCAGCGCCGGCTGGACGACGCTCAGCCCCGGGAGCTCCAGGGCCACATCGAGCGCGGGAGCGAACCCGTCCGGCGGTGGCACGGCGAGAAACGACGAGCCGCGTCGGCGCAGCTCGACGTCGCCCGCGCGGCGCATCGCCCGCCGGAGGTTGCGCTCGAGCACCGCGGCGAAGCTCGAGCGCCGACGGCCCTTGAGCGCGAGCTCGCCGAACATCAGAAGGAGGCAGGGCGTGCCCCCCGCCGGAACCGACGCGCGGACGAGGCGCCCTGAGGCTGTCTCTGAGGTGCTCGCGGTCATGCGGGGCTCCGGGGATCAGGCTAGCTCGTCTGCGTGCGCCGACGCGAGGGGTGGCGAGAGCCCAAGCCCCCGGGCGCGCTCGAGCGCGCGGGCAAGGACCTCCTCGGCGCCCTCGATCTCGCCGTCGCGCATCAGTACCCGTCCCGCCACCACCGTGGTCTGGACCACGGATCCCGACGCGGCGTACACGAGCGCCGCCGGGAGCTCGCCGAAGCTGAGCTCTGGCGCGCCGGCGCGAAGCAGCAGGAAGTCGGCGGGCTGCCCGACCTCGAGGCCCTGAGCGGCGCCGAGCAGGGGGGCGTGCCGGCCGGTCGCGATCTCCCAGGTTTCGAGCGCGTCGATCGCGGCCGCATCCTGCGCGGCGTGCTTCTGGACGAGCGCGAGCACCTTCATGTCGGCGAACAGGTCGAGTGAGTTGTTCGAGCCGGGACCGTCGGTGCCCAACCCGACCTGTACTCCTGCATCGCGTGCCCGCGGGTACGGGAACACGCCGCCGACCGCGAGCTTGAGATTGGCCACCGGATTCGTGACCACCACCGCACCCGCTGAAGCGATCAGCTCGAGCTCGTCGTCGTCGAGCCAGACGCCGTGGGAGAGCACAGTGCGCGCCGTGAGCAGCCCGACCCGTTCGAGGTAGCGCGCGGGCCTCACGCCGTGTGCGGCCAGGCAGTCGGTCACCTCCTGCTCGGTCTCGGACAGGTGGATCTGGATCGGAATGTCTCGCTCGCGGGCGACCCCGGCGATCCAGCGCAGGCTGTCCTCGCTCACGGTGTAGATCGCGTGCGGAGCGAACCCGACATCGATTCGCTCCCCGGCATCGGCGAGCTCGTCGAGGCTCTGGAGCGCCGCCGCGCGCATGGCCTCGCTCCTCCCGTCGACGTCGATCAGCGGCGCGGCCACCGTGGCACGCATCCCGGCGTCGTGCGCGGCACGGGCCGACGCGGTCGGATGCCAGTACATGTCCCAGAAGCGCGCGGTGCCGTTCCGGATCATCTCGAGGCAAGCCAGCCGCGTCCCCCAATAGACGTCGTCGGGTTCGAGCTTGCGCTCGATCGGCCAGATCTTCTCCTTGAGCCAGCGCATGAGCGGCAGGTCGTCGCCGTAGCCGCGGAACAGCGTCATCGCGGCGTGGGTGTGGCCGTTGATCAGCGGCGGGACGAGGATCGCGCCAGCCGCGTCGACCCTCACGTCCCCGGGTCGGGGCTCCACGTCGGTACCAAGTTCGACGATCTGCCCGTTGTCCGCGCGCAGGCCGACCCGCTCGCCGGCGAGCACCGCGCCCGTAACCGCCAGGCTCAATGCCGTCCGCCCGGGTCCCCGGGGATTCCGAGCGCGTGCTCCTGGAGGTCGATCGCGGCCTGGATCAGCGGAGCTTCCTGACCGCGCGGCGCGATCATCGAGATGCCGACGTTCCAGCTCACGGGCAGGGCCGCGACCGGCATCCCGGTCATGTCCCACAGCGCGGTCAGCTCGATCAGCGGATCGCCGGCGCCGCCCGCATGCCCGCGCTGGTAGCCGGCGCCCCGCTCGTAGGGCAGGATCGGGAGCGTCGGCTCGAGCACGACGTCGACTTCGTTCTGGACGAACCACTCCTCCCAGATCGCGGTTCCCTCGGCCCGGCGCGCCTGGGCCGCGAGGTACTCGTGGGCGTCGATGAAGTCCGAGGCGACCTCGACGACTTCGGCGATGGCCGGGCGGTAGATGTCGTGGCGGTCGGTGAACTGCCGGTGGTACGCCCACACCTCGGTCAGGAGCACGCGCGAAAGGTCGTCCCAGTCGAATGTCCAGGGCGCCGTCAACTCGACGATCCGCGCTCCGAGGCGCCCGCACGTTTGCGTCGCCTCCTCGAGGCCGCGGCCGACCGCGGCGTCCACCGTGAGTCCCTGCGTGCGGTCGGTGAGCGCGATCGTCATCCCCGCGAGCGGGCGGCCACCGAGCCGGGCGCGCAGCGCAACGCTGTCGATCGGAGCGGGCGGCGGCATCAGCGGCGTCACCGCCGGACCGCCGGCGGCCATCTCCGCGAACAGCGCCGCGCAGTCGGCGATCGTGCGTGCCATCGGTCCGGGGTGATCGAGGCTCGGCGCCAGCGGGACGATTCCGTCGACCCGGATCCGGCCGTGCGTGGGCTTGATCGCACACACCCCGCAGCAGGCAGACGGGATCCGGAGCGACCCGCAGGTGTCGCTGCCGAGGGCCGCGGGGGTCATGCGCGCCGCCAGCGCGGCCGCGCTCCCGCCGCTCGAGCCGCCCGCGATCACGTGGAGCGACCACGGGTTGCCGACCTGATCGGTCGTGCCGCCGGCGGCGAACTCGTGCGTGTGCGTGTGTCCGAGCAGCACCATCCCCTGGTCGCGCAGAAGCGCCCAGGCGGTGCTGTCGTCGCGGGCGAGGTCGCATCTCTCCAGCAGCCGGCTCGAAGCCGTGACCGGTAGCCCGGCCACGGCGTAGAGGTCCTTGATTCCGATCGGGATGCCGCACAGCAGCGGGGTCCCCTCGCCGTCGCGCGCGCGTCGCTGATCGGCGAGCGATGCGTGTTCGCGCGCGAGGTCGGGGTACAGGCGCGCCCAGGCATTGATCGCGTCGGGCTCGCCGTCGGCGGTCGGTGGACCGCCGTTCCGCTCGTCGATCCGGCGCAGGCACGCCTCGGTCAGCTCGACCGCGGACAGACGTCCGCCGCGGAGCAGTTCCGCCGCCTCGAGCACGCCCAGGTCGGCGGGGTCCGCATGCTGCGAGGCGAGGCCCGCGGACGCCGTCTCGGTCATGTTGGGAACGCTACTGCTCCGTCAGCCGTTTCGGGAGGCGAGCCATGCGGTGAGCGCATCCGCCGGCGCAGGCGGAGCGAACAGGAACCCCTGGCCACCGTCGAAGCCGAGCTCGCGGACGAGTTCGAGCTCGGGCCTGGTCTCGATGCTCTTGGCGATCGTGCCGCGCTCGGCGGCGTGGGCGACGGCGAGGACGGCCGCGAGCACCTGTCGCGCCTTGGCATCCGCCAGCACCGGCGTGATCCCCCCGCGATCGAATTTGACCACGTCGAATGGGAACCGCGACAGCGCGCCGATTGAAGCGTGGCCCGTGCCGAAGCCGTCGAGACAGAGCCTCACCCCGTAGCGCTCGAGGTTCTCGAGCACCGCGGCCGCGCGGACCGGTTCCTCGTCGACGGTCGTCTCGGTGACCTCGAGGCACAGGCAGCTCGGTGGAAGGCGGGCGCCGGCGAGCGCACGATCGACCGCGTCGGTCAGCGACGGCGAGCCGAGCGAGCGGGGGGAGATGTTGACCGACACCCACACTCCGTTCCCGACCGTGCCTTCGTTCCGCCAGCGCGCGAGCTGCAGGCAGGCCTCGGCCAGCGCCCACTGGTCGATCTGCGCGATGAACCCGGTCTCCTCGACGAGCGGCAAGAACTCGGCCGGCGCGAGCACGCCCTGCCCGGCCTGCTGCCAGCGGACCAGCGCCTCGATTGCGACCAGCCCTTGGTCCACGTGGAGCGTCACCACCGGCTGGTAGTGGAGGCGGAGCTCGCCGCGCTCGATCGCGCCCCGCAGCAGATGCTCGGTTTCGAGCTCGCCCATCGCCTCGGTGCTCATCGCGCTGTCGAACAGCTCGACGCCGCTGCTGCGCTGCTTGGCGCGATACATCGCGAGGTCCGCCTCGCGGATCAGATCCTGGGCGTATGTCTGCCCGCGTCGGGCGCGCGCCACGCCGACGCTTGCCCTGATCGACAGTTCCTGGCCGCGCACGAGAAAAGGCTCGGCGATGGCCGCCCTGGCTCGCTCGGCGACGCGCAGCGCCTCTCGCTGACCGCGCAGGTCCTCGCACAAGACGACGAACTCGTCTCCGCCGTAACGGACGACGGTGTCGCCGGGGCGGAGAGTCCGCTGAAGACGGCGGGCGACCTCCACCAGCACGTCGTCGCCGGCGTCGTGCCCGAGACCGTCGTTGACGCGCTTGAAGCCATCGAGGTCGAGGAACAGCAGCGCGAGCGAGGTAGGGTGGCGGCGGGCGCGTCCGACCGCGACATTCAACCGATCGAGGAGAAGAACGCGATTCGGGAGGCCGGTCAGGGGGTCGTGCAGCGCCTGGTGCGCGAGACGGGCTGCGGCACGCTTCCGTTCGATCGCGTAGCGGATCGCGCGATCGAGCGCATCCGCGTCGGTGGCCGGCTCGATCAAGAAGTCCTGGGCTCCGTCGCGGATCGCTCGCAGGGCGATCGATTCCTCGTCGGTGTCCGCGAGCACCACCACGGGCACGTCCGGGGCGCTCGACAGAACCGCGTCGAGCGCGTCGGGCGCGTCGTCGTCGCCCGCCGTAAGGTGGAGCACGACGCAGTCGACCGCGCCCTCGCGGAGTGCGATGTTGACGGGCGGCACCGAGTCCCGAACGAGCACGTCGGCGTGTCCGCCGACCCGTTGCCTCAGCCGATCGCCGAGCGCCGCGGCCTGGTCCGCGGTTGTGTCTACTACGAGCAGCCGTAGCGGCTGAGTGAAGTCCTTTTCGCCCGATTGCCCCAAGCCCACCAGAGATCCTGTCTCTAGCCCTGGTCTATCCAGTAACGAGGCTAGCGCACGTCTGGTCCCGCGACGGCGCGTGTAGGGTGCCGCTGGCCGGATGTTCAGAATGCCCGAACGGCTGATGGTGGCGCTGCTTGTGACCGCGGTTTTTGCGGTCGCGCCGGCGACCGCGCTCGCGCGGCTGACCGCCGGTGGCAGCGTGCAGCAGGTGTACGTGACGGGAGCGAGCCCGGGCGAGCGACTGGTCCTCGTGAACCGGCACGGCGCGGCCGTGGCGTCGCAGACGGCGGGGTCGCTCGGGGGCGCGATCTTCCGTGGGCTCCGGCCGGGACCGGGATATCGCGTGCGACCTGCTGCCGACGCCGGAGCCGGCGTCGGCCCCGCGACACGTGCCGTGACCGTGCTGCCGGACCGGTCAGCGCCGCCCAGCAAGCGGATCTACGACCAGCGGATTGCGAGGTCGGGGTACGGCTACCTGACGACGCGCGACGGCACCAAGCTCGCGATCGACGTCCGTCTGCCCGGCGGCCCGGGGCCGTACCCGACCGTGATCGAGTACTCCGGATACGCCTACGCCGACCCGGCGGGCGCGCAGAGCGGGATCAGCCCGGTCGCGACGCTGCTCGGGTTCGCGGTCGTCGACGTGAACATGCGGGGGACGGGCTGCTCGGGAGGAGCTTTCAGCTTCTTCGAGCCGCTCCAGAACCTCGACGGCTACGACGTGATCGAGACCGTGGCCCACCAGCCGTGGGCGCTCCACCACAAGGTCGGGATGATCGGCATCTCGTACGGGGGAATCAGCCAGCTGTTCGTGGCCGCGACCGATCCGCCGGACCTGGCGGCGATCGCGCCCCTGTCGGTGATCGACAATACCGCTACCACGCTCTACCCGGGCGGGCTCCTCAACACCGGCTTTGGCGTGCCGTACGCGAAGGCACGCGACTTGGACGCCGAGCCGGCGTCGCCCGGCCACGGAGAGGCGTGGGCGCTGCAGCGCATCACCGGCGGTGACCGCACCTGCCGCGCCAACCAGGTCCTGCATCCCGAAGCCGTCAACGAGCTGGCCGAGGTTTCGGCGAACCGCTACTACGTGCCGTCGGTGGCGAACCCGCTCAACCCGGACACGCTTGTGCACAAGATCCACGTGCCGGTGTTCCTCGCGTGTCAGTGGACGGACGAGCAGACCGGGGGTCACTGTCCCGAGCTAGCCGAGCACTTCACCGGCACTCATCTGAAGTGGTTCACGTTCACCAACGGAGCCCACATCGACTCACTCGATCCGGCCACCGCGCTGCGGTGGTTCGACTTCCTGTCACTGTTCGTCGCGGGTGCCCGTCCGGCGCTGTCGCCCGGCGAGCTGGCGCTCGCGCCCGAGCTCTACCAGGTGGCGATGGGGGTGAGCGGTGTCACCTTCCCGGCCGACCCGATCGAGCAGGAGCCCGACTATGCGTCCGCGCTGGCCGCGTTCGAGGCGCAGCCGCCGATCCGCATCCTGTTCGACAACGGCGCCGGGGGCTCGACGCCGGGCGCGCCGGGGGCGGCGTTCGAGCAGTCGTTTGCGCGCTTCCCGGTGCCCGGAACGCAGGCCGCGTCGTGGTACCTCGGACCCGGGGGAACGCTGAGCACAAGCGCGCCACCCGGTCCGCGCGGAGCCGACGTGTTCACGTGGTCTCCGAAAGCTCGCCCATTGACCGACTTCTCCGGCAACACAGCGTCCGGCGGACTGTGGGGCACATCCCCGAAGTACCACTGGGCTCAGAATCCCGCCGGGGCCGCTGTGTCGTACATCACGGCGCCCCTTCAAAGCAACACGGTTGTCGTCGGCGCCGGCGCGGTCCGCGTCTGGGTCGAGGCGTCGACGCCGGACGTCGATCTCCAGGTCAGCGTGTCCGAGGTCCGTCGTGACGGCAACGAAACGTTCGTACAGAGTGGGTGGCTCGACGCCAGCGAGCGCAAGCTCTCCGCGCAGAGCACGCTGCTCGAGCCGCTGCTGACCGAGCGCAAGGCCGATGCCGCGCCGCTGCCTCACGGAAGGTTCACCGAGCTGGTCGTTCCCCTCTATTACGAGGGCCACGCCTACAGGGCCGGATCGCGGATTCGGATCACGATCTCGGCGCCCGGCGGCGACCAGCCGACGTGGGCGTTTGCTGATCTGAACCCGGCCGCGCGTGCGACCGTCCGCATCGCCCACTCGCGGACGATGCCATCGCGAATAATCCTGCCGGTGGTGCCGGGCGTCGCCGTGCCGACCGGACTGCCGCCGTGCCCGGGGCTGCGTGGCGAGCCGTGCCGACGCTACGTCCCGCTCCGCAATCGCGCCGCGGGCTAGCCGGGCCGCTGTCGGCGCCCGTCTGCTCCGTTCAAGGTAGTAGGGTGCCCGCCGGTTTCGAGGAGGAGAGGATTTGTGGTGAAGCGCGCTAGTTGGGGTCTGCTGGCCGGGCTCGTGAGTGGATTGATGATTGTCGGGTCGGTGGCGACGGCCACACCCGTGCGGGCTCGAGCGGCTGGCGGTGATCCTCCCGCGGCGGACTGCCAGCCGTTCGGCGGCCGGCCGTGCCTGCTGCCGTTTCCGAACAACGCGTTCACGAGGCGCGACCGCTCGAGCGCGACCGGACTTCGCGTCTCCCTGCCGCAGGGAGCGATGCCGGTCAACACCAGCGGCCAGCGCGTGAGCGTCGCCCCGTATGACCGCGCGGACGGGTTCAGCCCCGGGTCCGCGGCGATCGTGCACGTTCCGGGTCTCGATAACGCCAAGGCGTTCGCGCGCACGGGCGCGGCGGGGCTGCTCGACATGGCGAAGTCGCGGGCGGAGAACCAGCCGATCGTGATCATCGACGAGCACACCGGACGGCGGCAGCTGATCTGGTCAGAGCTCGACGCGAACGCCAAGACGCCGCAGTCGACGGATCTGCTGATCCACGGCGCCGCCGACTTCGCCAACGGGCACACCTATGTCGTCGCGCTTCGCAACCTTCGGAACGCCGCCGGACATATCATTTCGGCGCCGAGCTGGTTCGAGCGGCTGCGTGACAACCGTCCGCTCTCAGGGGCCGAGCGCTCGCAGACGGCGCGGTACGCGCGCATCTTCGGTGCCCTGGCCCGCGCCGGCGTGCGCCGCTCGAATCTGTACGAGGCGTGGGACTTCACCGTGGCCTCGCGCCAGAACGTGACCGGGCGACTGCTGTCGATTCGCAACAGCGCGTTCGCCCAGCTCGGAGACACGAAGCTTGCCGACGGGAAGGTCGCGGGCAGCGCCCCGAGCTACACGATCACCTCGACCAAGACGCTGTCGCCGCAGCTCAGCGCCGTCGTGGGGACGTTCGCCGTGCCCTGCTACCTGATCACGTGCGGGACGACCGCGACGACAGGATTCCACTACAGCTCGCACAAGCCCGACGCGCTGCCGACCCAGACCCCGGGCAACGTCGCCGCCGCGCCATTTGAGTGCATCATCCCGAGCTCGGCGGGCAATCCGGGGCCGGCGCGGATCTCCCTGTACGGGCACGGGCTGTTCGGCTCATACGTGGAGGTCGAGGATCCATGGGTCGAGGCGCTCGCCACCCAGGACAACATCGTGTTCTGTGGGACCGATTGGTGGGGCCTGACCCAGGACGACGAGCCGTTCGCGGCCGAGGTCGTGACGAACCTGAACCTGTTCGGGGTGATCGTCGATCGCCTTCAGCAGGCCGTGCTGAACACGCTGTTCCTCGGGCGGCTGATGACCAACCCGGGTGGTCTGGCCGCGAACCCGGCGTTCCAGGCCGGCGGGCACCCGGCGATCGACACCTCTCACCTGTACTACAACGGCAACTCCCAGGGCGGGATCATGGGGGGAGTGACGCTGGCCGTCTCGCCGGACGTCCGGCGGGCGGTTCTCGGGGTCACCGGGATGGATTACGGCAACCTCCTGCTCGCGCGGAGCACCGACTTCAGCACGTTCAGCCAGTTCCTCTCGTTCACCTATCCGGACCGATCGATGTACCCAGTGACTCTCGATCTGATCGACCAGTTGTGGGATCGAGGCGACCCTGACGGTTACGCCCCGTACATGACTGCCCACCCGCTGCCCGACACACCGTCACACAGGGCGCTCATGCAGATTGGGTACGGCGACTTCCAGGTGAGCATGTACGCCGGCGCGGCGGAGGCCCGGAGCGCCGGTGTGTCGGCGTATCAGCCGGCGCTCGATCCGGCTCGCTCACGCGACCGCAACCTGTTCTACGGGATCCCGACGATCGGCCACTATCCGTTCTCCGGCTCGGCGATCGAGATCTGGGACAGCGGACCGGGCCGCGTTCAGCCGCCGCCCGTCGCGAACGTTCCGCCGACCGCGGGCGTAAACGACATCGATCCGCACCAGGATCCGCGCAACACCCCGGCGGCGCAGCAGCAGATCTCGGCGTTCCTGGAGCCGAACGGCACCATCACCAACGTGTGCGGTGGCGCGCCGTGTCACAGCTCGGTGTTCACGCCGTAAGCCGCCCGGCGGCGGCCCCACGAGGTATGGCAGGCCCTACCCTGGACTGACCCGTAAACAGGCTGGGCTCGCGAATGGCGATCGCTTACGGTTGCACCCATGCCATCGCTTCGACCGCAGGGACTGGTTCGATAGGCACCACGTGACCTGCTGTACGTAGGCCTGAGTGCCCCGATCGGGCTGGCGTGGCTCATCGTCCTCGTCGCACCGATCGCCAGGCCACCGCAGGCGCGCGCGGCCGGCGGCTTCATTCGCCGGGAGTGGGCGCGGGTCACCGACCGTACCGGGTGGAAGGAACTCGGCTACATGGCATTGCTGGCCACGCTCGGGACCGTTCTCGGGGTCCTCGTGATCGCACTGTGGTCCGGCGTCGTGGCCGCCATCGCGGCGCCCGCGCTGAGCGCCGCCGCCCCTCGCGAGTCGCTGCTCGCCGGGCTGGCCGGGTGGGCATCGATCGGGATCGTCGTCGGCGGGCTGGCATTCGGTGTGCTGAGCGTGATCCTCACCCGCGGCGCCGCGCTGGGGCTCGGCGCGATCGCGAACTGGCTGCTCGCGCCGGATGAGCGCGCGTTGCTGGCAGCGCGGGTCGACACCCTAGAGGCGACGCGCGCCGCCGCCGTCGAGTCCGCCGACGCGCGGCTTCGGCAGCTTGAGCGGGATCTGCACGACGGCGCCCAGCACCGCCTGTCGTACATCGCCATGGAGCTCGACCGGGCTCGGGCCAAGCTCGACGAGGACCCGGACGCGGCGTCAGAGCTACTCCACCGTGCGCACGAGGAATCGAGGAAGGCGATGATCGAGCTGCGCGATCTCGTCCGCGGCATCCACCCGTCGGTGCTGACCGACCGCGGTCTCGACGCCGCCGTCTCCGGTCTCGCCGAGCGCTGCCCGGTGCCGGTCGAGGTCGACATCGACGTCGACCCGCGGCCTCCGAGCGCGATCGAGACCGCCGCCTACTACGTGGTCGCGGAGTCGCTCACGAACGTTGGCAAGCATTCCGGCGCGCGGAGTGCGTCAGTCGAGATCCACCGCGACGGTTTGCTGCTGACTATCTGGGTCTGGGACGACGGGGAGGGCGGAGCGTCGCGGCGGCCGGGATCGGGCCTGGACGGCCTGGCCCAACGGGTCGAGGCGCTTGACGGGACGTTGACGATCACGTGTCCACCCGGGGGCCCCCACGGTCATCCGGGGGGAGCTGCCATGCGCGTCGTGATCGCGGAGGATCTCGCGCTGCTGCGCGAGGGCATCGCATCGCTGCTCAAGGATGAGGGCCACGAGGTCGTCGCCGCCGTGGGCGATCCCGACACGCTGCTCGCGGCGGCGGCCGAAACCAATCCGGACCTGGCGATCGTCGACGTCCGGATGCCGCCGACCCAGACCGATGAGGGCGTCCGGGCGGCCGTGGAGCTCCGCCGGCGCCAGCCTGAGGTCGCGATCCTGATCCTCAGCCAGTACGTCGAGGAGCGGTACGCGACCGATCTCTTGAGCGGCGGCAGCATGGGCGTCGGCTACCTCCTGAAGGACCGCGTCGCCGACGTCCGCGAGTTCATGTCGGCCGCGCGCCGGGTCGCCGCCGGGGGAACGGCGATCGACCCCGAGGTCGTCTCGCAGCTGCTCAGCCGGCGCCGGCGCACCGACGTGCTCGAGGAGCTCACTCCACGTGAGCGCGAGGTGCTGGCGCTAATGGCCGAAGGTCTCACGAACGCGTCGATCGCGGAGCGCCTCGTGGTCACCGGCGGAGCGGTCGAGAAGCACGTCCGCAACGTGTTCATGAAGCTCGGGCTGCCGCAGACCGAGCAGCAGCACCGCCGTGTCCTGGCAGTCCTGACCTACCTGGGGGTGTGATCGTGCTCCGTCTCACTCTGACCGTTCTCGGCGCGCTGCTGCTCGTGTTCCTGATCGCCTGCGGCGCTTACGGGCTGTCCGACGTGGCCGCCCGCCATGCGTACGACGTCCATGCGAGCTACGCCAGGGTGCAGGCGCTCAAGGTCGACGGCGGCGATGGCGACGTCCATCTCACCACCGCGCCGGCCGGGAGCGCGGTCGTCGTCGTCGAGCACGTCACCGAGGGGCTCACTTCACCGCACAGCGAGGCCGTGTGCGCGTCCGGCGGCGTCCTGCGCCTGTCCGCCGACTGCTCGTTCGTCCTCAGCAACAGCTGCGGGGCCAGCTACACGATCGCGGTGCCGGTAGGAGTGACCGTCGATGCCCACGCCGGCGGCGGCGACGTCGACGCGCACGGCATCAGCGCCACAAACATCACGCTGGAAAGCGACAACGGGGACGTCAACGCAATCCTCACGCGGCCGCCGGTGAGGCTCAAGGGCCAGCTCGGGCAACGGCGACGTGACCCTCACCGTCCCGAACACCACGTACGTGGTTCACGCGAGCTCGGGTAACGGGACGGTGTCCGACAGCACGCTCCGGATCGACCCGACCGCGCCGCGGACGATCACGGCGAGCTCCGGCAACGGCGACGTGACGGTCAAGGCGGCCGGCACCACCGCGCGCTAGCCGGCCGCCGTTCCAGGATGCGTGCTGAATATGCCCCCACTGAGGCTGTCGCAAAACGTTGTTCGGGTGGTCTGGCTGAGTGAGTCGTTTGGGCTGGGTGGGGTGTGGGTGGGTGCGGAGTGTGTTTCCGGGGGGGTAGCAGTGTGGTCGGGCGGGGTGTGAGCGCGTGCGGGGGTGTCCCGGTGCGCCGGGGTGTCGGTGCGTCGGCCGGGACGGTGAGTTAGGCGGTGGCTGCCGCGGCGCGGTGCTGGTAGAGCGTGAGCATGTTGCCGACGAGGTGGATGAACGCCCACTCGCTGCGGACGGCGTTCAGGCCACGGCGGCGGAAGGTGCGGATCGCGCGGTTGTGCTTGCGGTCGCCGAAGATCGGTTCGATCATGCCGGAGCGCTGGGCGTAGGCGGCGGCTCCTTGGGGGGTGCGGAGCAGGTGTTCCATCTCCTCGATGGGCGTGGCGTTGGGGGGTGGCGGCCCGGAGGTCTGGCCCAGTTCGCGGGCGGCGCGACGCCGTTTGTGATCTTTGGTTGTGGCGATCAGTCGATCAGGGCCGGGAGTCGTGGCGTTGTTCTCTGACCAGTAGCCGCGTCGGCGAGCGCGAGTTCGACCTCGCCGCCGATCCCCGCAGCGGTGAGCGTCTGTGTGAGTGTGTTGGTCATGGGCTGATAGAGCTGGGCGTCGCCGGTGTCCTGGCTGACGTCGCAGGCGAGCACGATGTGATGCTTGTTGACGATCGCTTGGCCGTTGTAGCCCTGCACCCAACCGTTCCAGGTGCTCATGATCCGGCTGTCGGGATCGGTGATATTCGCCCGACGCCCCGCCCGCGCGTTCTTGACCGCCTCCCGGGCGGCCGCGAGCGCGATTTCTGCCCGCTGGAGCGTGGCCTTCGCTTTCTCGATCCTGCACGGTGGCGGACCCGGGATCTTTTCCCCGCGCTCAGCGGCGGCGCGCTTGCCCTCCCGCGCGGCCTGCATCGTCGCCAGCCGGTTGGATGCCGCAGCGTGATCGATCTCTGCACGTGCGACCGCAGCTGCTGGCTCTTTGGGCTTGCGGCCTCCGAGCTTGCGACCACGCTCGGCCTCAGCTGCCGCCGCTGCCGCCTGATCGGCCGCCTCACCAGCCGCGGCGGCGTCCTCGGCCTCGATCACCTCAAGCGCCGCCCGCAGCCTGGCCAACCGACCGGTCGCCAAGGAGATCTCAGCGACCGCCTCCACGCCCGGCAATCCCTCCGGGCCGGCCGCGGCGGGCCGCTCGTCCTGGCCGGTCACCGCTATCAACTTCGCGACCTCACGCCGGATCCACTCAGCATCGCGGTTGCGAGCAAGCGACGCGTCGGCCGCGATCTTCGTCCCATCCAGCGCCACGACCGAGAGATCCGCCAGCCCCGCAGCCACGCACAACCGCAACCCCGACACAAACAAACCCTCCAGCGCCTGCTCCTGACCGACCACGAACCGCGCGATCGTCGCGTGATCAGGCACCAGCCCACCACAGATCACCCGAAACGCCGCATCCGTCCGGCACGCCGCCTCGATCCGCCGCGAGGACCGCACCCCACAGCAATACGCGTACAACAACAACGCCACCAGCATCTCCGGCTCATACGGCCGACGACCCGGACAACCCCCCGGCCGTCGATGCAACCCACTCGTGTCGAGCTCAGCGACCACCTCGAGCACAAACCACGCCAGATGCCCCTCCTCCAACCAGTCACGCATACACACCGGCAACAAAAACAGCTGATCACGCGCCGGACACACATACACGCGGGTCGCGCCCGCCGACAGCCCCTCAGCCTCCCCCACCGCCTGCGAACCCGTCATCATCATCGACGACCTCCTGACGCAGGCCCCGGCTGCTGTGATCAGCCGTAAAAGCCCTGCTCAGGAGGTCATTCTGTCAACGCACCCGGACAGAGCCACACCCCAAAACCCTGACCAAAAACCCGCCCGCCACCACACACCACCAAGTTTTGCGACAGCCTCCACTGTGGGGGCTTATTCAGCACAGGCGTTAGCCAATCCGGCGGAGGAAGCGCATCAACCCCGCGAAGAATGCGTTCCGCGGGTAGGCGCCGGCGGGGTCGTTGTGCGCGTAGGTCGATGCGCGGTCGATCAGGAGCAGATTCTTCGATGGGATGGCCGACTGGCTGGCGAGGGCCTTCGCGTCCGCCAACACGCCGGCGCCGCCGAGGCGCGCTCCGAAGGCGTAGATCAGCAGACGTTTCGGGAGCTGGCGCCCGAGGATGGCGGCGACCCCGAGCACGTGTTCCGCTGGGTTCGGCAGGCCGTTGCCGACCGCGCCCGAGTCGATCGTGAGCCGCTCCGGGAAGTACCACTCGGTGCCGTCGGCGCCGTCTACCCCGAGACCGGAGAACATTCGGGCGAACCGCGTGATCGGAGTCAGGGCGCCGGCGCCGTCCCAGCCGTGGAGCGGACCGGTTGGCGAGACGCCGCGGCCAAGGTGGGCCTGGGCGGCGAGCAGGCCCGCCGACGACGTGCCGACGTTGAGCGCGTAGCCGAACTGGGCAAGGTTGGTGACCGGGACCGAGGGGGTGAGATGGAATGCGCTCAGCAGCCCCGAGGACTGGCCGAGCGACTGGGAGTTCGGTTCGATGAGCGCGGCGGTGGCGCCGGTCGCGCTGAACAGGCCGGCGAATGGGGCCGGGATGCCGCCGAACGTGAGCCACGGAGACGTCCCGGACGAATCGAGGCCGCGTAACTCCGACCGTGCCGTCGAGGCGCTGACCGCGGGGAGGCTGCCGCCGTCGATGTAAACGAGGCCGGCGAGGCCGTCGGCGCCGGCGCGGCCGTGGAAGTCCCAGGTGGCGTAGGCGGTCACCACCGCGCCGCCGAGCGAGTGTCCGCCGAGCACGATCTTGCCGCCGAGCCGGCGGGCGGCCGCGATCACATGGTGCAAATCGCCCACGGCGACGCTCATGCCCCACCGCTTAGCGAACCCAACCGCGGAATCGGGGATCGGCCGGATGTGTGTCTGCACGTTCAGCGCTGGGTCGAGCCACCCGAGGTAGTAGTCGAACAGCTGGGTGGAGCTGGCGAGACCCTGCTTGGCGAGGTTCAGCACCGACTGGTCCTCGAGCAGGTTCTCCCGGCGCTCGACCGACCACACCTGCCACGCCGGCGCCCCGGACACGATCCACTGCGCAAGCGGCACGAAATAGGCCGCTCCGGCGGAAGTGCCGGGCTCGAGCACGAGGACGTTGCGGGCCGCCGGTGACCCGACCTTGATCACTCCGACCTTGTCGTACTTCGCCGGGGTGGCGGGCGACGACGCGCCGCGCATCCACGTGACTTGCAGGTCGGCGTGCGCGGGGGCGGCTATCCACGCGGCGGCGCATACCGCCGCCACAAGGACCGTAAGCCGGCGCATCATTCGCACCCTACCGCCACACGAACGTGGCGGTGGCGCCAGCGTCAAGCGCGTACGCGAACGCCTGCCCGCGCCACCCGACCTGGAACTCGATTGGCTGACCGCTGTTGTCGTATGCGACCAGCACCTTCGATCCGTCCGGATTCTCCAGCGCGACGTCATCCAGGCCCGAGGTGACGCCGTAGCTGCCGTCGGGCTCGGCGAAGTCCGATACCAAGCGGTCCGAGGCGATGCGCACGGCGCCGCGCTGCACGAACGTCGAAATCTGCCCTAGTTGGTAGTAGTTCAAGTTCAGCGAGGCGGACCCGGTCTGCTCATCGATGGTCACGAGGCCACTGCACCCGTCGCAGCCGGGCCCGGTCTGCTTCGGCCCGCCGGACGGGTCGAGCGCCAGGTTCCACAGGTCGACGGCCTGGGCGTAGTTGCGCAGGCTCGCGATCGCAATCTCGGCGGTCGGATACGCGACCACACCGGGCGAGCACTCGCTCATCACCATGCCGGCGGCCGCGTCCATCGCGTGCAGCTGTGACATCTGCTCGAGCCCGGCGTAACAGTGCCAGGCGATGCCAGCGATCTCGGAGCGCACGACCGGGTCGGACAGCATCTCCTCGCCGTACGCAAGCCCCGACCCGTCGAGCCCGTACACCGCGGTGCCAAAGCCGGCTGAGCGGAGGGCCGGAACGAGGCTTTGCGTGAGGAAGGCGTCCTCGTCGAGCTCCATCCCCGGGTAGAGCGAGGGCGTGTGGGCCTCGTTCTCGGGCGTGATCGCGGCGATCGGCACGCCGGCGTCGGTATACGCGCGGATGAACCTGACGAGATATTCCGCGTACGCCTTGAAGTTCGACGGCAACAGAACCCCGGCGTAACCGGTGTTGTCGAGCGCGTTGTTGGCCTTCATCCAGGCCGGTGCGCTCCACGGGCTCCCGAGGATCTCGGTACCCGGGTTGAGCGCGAGCATCATCCGCAGCGCGGGCAGGACGTAGGCCGAGTCGTGCACAATCGAGAAGCGGGTTAGCAACGGGTCGTTCTCACCGGCAGGGGTGTCGTCATAGGTGTAGGGGACGCCGGTGGTCGTGAAGTCGGACGCACCGATCGGCACGCGGACATAGTTGAGACCGATCCCGCTGGGCCCGAACAGGGCATTCATGACGGCGGCTCGCTGAATCGCCGGCAACTCGTCGTGGATGAGCTACGCGGACGTGTCGGTCATGGCCGCGCCGAACCCGGCGATCTGCTGATAGTGGGTGCTGTCGGAGACGTCGATCGTCGGCAGGGCGGGATTGACGGCTCCGAATGAGACCATCGGCATCGGCGAGAGCGCCTCGGTCAGGTCCGGGCTCGTGACCCACATGCCCACCCCGTCCGAATCGGCGGCCGGTGCGCCCACCGCCGCAGACGCGACCAGGCTCCACGGCCGCTTGCCGATCTTGATCTGGACTGACACCTGGTATGCGCTGGCGGCGCTTGGCGGGGCTTCCCAGATCATCGTCCGCTTGCGGCAGCGGCGCGCCTGCGGGCGGGACATTTCGAGACCGCCGTTGACGCGGACGAGAAACCTGCCTGGCCCTCCACAGCCAACGAATGTGAGCTGTTCGCGTACCTCGCCCGAGAGCTCCTGTGGGAGCGAGTACAGCCGCACGTCGGTGATCTCCGTAGGCACCCGGGCGCGAGCGGCGACGGCGAGCGCGGGTCCCGCGAGCCCGAGGGTCGCGCCGAACCCGGCTAGAACGGCGAACGCCGTCACGCGGGTCACGTGCGCAACATACAAGTAGGCTGTCCGCCGATGCGAGCGCTCGTCGCCAAGCAGTGCGCGCCGTATGTGGAGCTGGCCGAGGTCCAGGACCCACAGCCGGTCCATGATCAGGCGCTCGTCGAGGTCCGAGCGTTCAGCCTCAACCGGGGCGAGACGCGGCGGCTCGAATCGCTCGAGCCCGGCACCGTCACGGGCTGGGACCTCGCCGGGGTCGTCAAGCAGGCGGCGGCTGACGGGAGCGGTCCGTCGGCCGGCTCCCGCGTGGTCGGGATGGTTCCCGCCGGCGCGTGGGCGGAGCTCGCGGCAGTCGAGACCGACTGGCTCGCTGAGCTGCCCGCCGCGGTCTCGTTCGAGCAGGCGGCCGCGCTGCCGGTGGCGGGATTGACCGCGCTGAGGGCGCTCGAGCTGGGCGGCTTCCTCGTCGAGAAGCGCGTGCTGGTCACGGGCGCGAGCGGCGGCGTCGGGCGGTTTGCGATCCAGCTCGCGAGGCTTGCGGGCGCCAACGTGACCGGGCTCGCGCGCCGGACTGAGGGACTGCGCGAGATCGGGGCGGATGAGGTCATAACCGAGATCGATCTCGACGGGCCCACCTACGACCTGATCGTGGACGGCGTTGGTGGCGGGGTCCTGAGCGCGGCGATCCAGAGAGTCGCGCCGGGCGGGACCGTCGTGAGTTTCGCGTCGACCGTGTCCGACCCCGTCTCGTATCCGGCCCGCGAGCTGTTCGCCCGCGCTCCCGGGGCGCGGATCTACGGCCTGTACATCTTCGCTGAGCTCCGGCACACCCAGACAGGCAGCTCGGACCTGCGGCGGCTGGCCGACCTGATCGCCGCCGGCAAGCTCGACCCGCAGATCGACTTCACGAGCTCCTGGAAGGACGCCGGCCAGGCGATCGAGGCGCTGCTCGACCGGCGGGTCAACGGCAAGGCGGTGCTCAGGGTCGATTAGCCCCGATCGGGGCTGGTGTCGATGGCGACATACGAGTACGTGCCCGGGAAGCCGTCGCCGCTCTCGGGGACCATCCCAGGACATCCATCGCGGAGGTCCTCGCAGTCCCACGCCTGACCGTTCGCGCGATGGATGTCGAGGCGCGACCAGTAGTAGAACGAGAACGCGTTGCCATCGTGGTTGGGGTCGATCCCGGCCTCGATCGGGTCAACGCGCCACCGCTCGGTCAGCAACCGGGCGTCAGCCGCCAGGTCGTGCTTCAGGTACTTGTCGAACCACGCGGTCGTGCACCAGTCGATCAGGTCGGGCCCGCGCAGCGAGGCGCCGAACGCCTGGTTGGGGATGAAGCTGAAGTCCAGGTGCGAGCCCCCGCGGATGATGATCTCGCCGGTGTCCACGCCTGCCTTCGAGTAGTTCAAGGACCACGTCGACTTCGCGTTCGGGTCGGGCAGCGAGGTGTTGGGCGCCGGCGGGAGGCCGTAGTCCGCGGACATCCCGAGCGCCGGCTTGGTGATCGGGACCGTCGTACGGTCGGCCGGATCCGCCGGACAGCCGGATTCGCCGATTGTCTGAGCGGGAGCGCCCGGCGCCGCGCCCGGCACGGGCGAATCGTCCGGGCCGGGGCCGCCGAGGTCGTCCCAGGCCACGATCGCCTTGACGCGTGGATCCCACTGGCCGACGTAGGACACGCCGCCCGCGCCGTAGGAGTGGCCGGCGAGGCCGATCTCGGACGGATCGAGCAGCCGCCAGAGCGGGTCAAACCCCGCGTCGAGCCCCGCCGCGACGCGTGAGTTCTGCTTGGCCGCGTGGCTCGTCCCCGTGCTGCAACTCGGGACCGGCGCGTACGGATGCGAAGGGGTCGACACGAAGAAGTCGATCGCGTCCTCGGTGCCGTCGTAGAACGGCGTCCCCGTGGTCTGCGCCGGGACGCCCTCGTTCTGGTCGGGGGACTGCCCGAAGGTGTCCGACTGCCCCTGCCCCTGAGGATCGAAGGTCAGCACCACGTAGCCCGCCTTGGCCAGCGCCTGGGCGGCGTACCAGTACATGTTCTCGTCGGCCTGGACCGACCCGTTCGTGATCACGATCCCCGGTCGCTTCGCCGGCCCGGCTACCGTCGCCCAAACGTGGCCGGAGATCGTGGCTCCGTCGCGCGCGGTGAACAGGACCGGGCGGACGACGCCGTAGCCGTTCTTCGCCCAGTTGTTCAAGCGGATGTCGCCGGCGCACCCGTTCGAGAGGTTCCAGCACAGGTCGTCGGTGAAGAAGCGGCCGGGATCGGCGGCCTCGGTGGCCAGCGCCTGAGCCGTGCTGGCCGCGCTGTCGGCGGCGAGCTGGGCCTGGTACTGCGGGGTGTCGTAGATCGTCTGGCGCTGCTGGGTGATCGAGAAGTTCTTCGCCTCGACCACCGGGTTGAACGTCGTCGGCGGATTCGCGGCCGCCGGCGTGATGTGCGCGACGTAGGCGAAGCCTGCGGCGAGCATCGCGACCACGCCTGCCGTGAAACGTCTCCCTGCCATCGCACCGCAATCGTTCCCGGGGCCTCCGCGGGCCAATCCGTCGCCCTGCACGCTGCTGGCGCGGCCGACTGTGCAATTGCACATACTGCGCCGATGGAGGCGCTCACGCGCGGCGAGGTGCTCCGTAGGATCATCGAGCGAGCCGACCTGGAGTTGTTCACCGATAGGGTCCTCGACAGCTTCTGGGAGCAGCCCGCGTTCCAGCAGCTCCACCCCGCCCGGGACGATGTTCGGGCCTGGGTCCGGTGGAACCTAGACCTCGTGATCCGATGGCTGATCGACGGGGCGCCCCCCAGCGAAACCGAGATCGCCGAGTTCCGCGAGCACGCCCGACAGCGGGCCGCCGAGGGGTTCCCCGCCGACATGATCCCGGCCAACTTCAGGCGGGGCGCCCGGTTCGCCTGGCGGGCGATGCTCGCTGCCGCCACCGAGGCTGAGCGGCCGGCGCTGGTGGAGAGCGCCGACCTCCTGTTCGAGTACGTCGACCGCGTCTCGCGCGTGTATTCCGAGGTCTACGAGTCAGCGGCGAGGTCGACCGGGCCGAGCGCGGGGGAGATCGCGGCTCGCAACCTGCTCAGGAGGATTGCCGCCGAAGAGCCGCCCCTGGCCGAGGATCAGCGCCTGGCCGAGCGGATCGGCTTTCGGATCGAGCGGGCGGCGAGGCCGTTCGTGATCGCCCTCCCGGGACGGTCGGCGCAGCACCACTGCGAGTTGGCGGACCGGCTGCGGCGCCGGGGCGCGCTGGCGGCGGCTGAGGGCGGCCGCGTGGTCGGGCTTTCACATCACAGGGAACCCTGGGCCGGGGTCGAAACGATCGACACCGGGACCGTGATCGCCCAGGGTCAGCCGGCGATCGGCGGCGAGCGCGCGGCGCGGCGCTCGACGAGCTGCGCGAGGTGGTCCAGATCGCGGCGGCGCGCGGGCGCTGCGGGGAGATCGAGACCGCCGACTTCCTTCCCGAGCTGCTGCTGAGGCGCTCACCCCGGCTCGCGAACCAGATCCAGGCCCGCGTCTACAGCCCGCTCGATGGCGATCACCCCGAGCTCATCCGCACCCTGGATGCCTTAATCAAAAACAACTTCGAGAAGGCCCGCGCGGCCGCCGGGCTTCCCGTCCACCGCAATACGCTGCGCGATCGGATCGCTCGGATATCCGAGGTCACCGGGGTCGACCTCGAGCGCGTCGAGGGCCGGGGCCTGGCCTGGTTGGCGTGGCTCCAGCGCGGTGATCGCTGACCCCATTTTCGTGTTGCCAGTTCATTAGGGACGGCCGCCCTCTTCCCTCTCGCGCCCCCGAGCCAGTTAGATTTCGCGCGGACAACCTCTAGGAGGAGGACTGCATGAGGAAGTACAGAGGACCGGTCGCGGCGGTCGTCGCCGTGGCTGCGGCGCTCGCCCTGGCCGCGTGCGGCGGGTCATCAAACTCGTCATCGTCGGCCGCTGCGTCTGGGTCGAGCTCGACGTCGAGCTCGAGCGCGTCGGGCGGCGCCCCCAAATCGGGCGGCACGATCAAGATCGGGACCGTGGGGCCCGACTCGTATGACCCGCAGGAGTTCCAGACGGTCCAGGCCGTCTCGGCGCTGCATCTCGTCTACTCGGGTCTGCTTGGCTTCAAGGACGCCACCGGACAGGCCAGCACCGAGCTGATCCCGGCGATGGCCGAGAGCATCCCGGCGCCGACCAACGGTGGGAAGACCTACGTCTTCCAGATCCGGCCGAACCTGCATTACTCCGACGGCGAGCCGGTGAAGGCGAGCGACGTCGTCAACATGGTCAAGCGCAACCTGTTCCTGGGCGGTCCGTTCTCGTCGTTCTACGACGACATCGTGGGCGCGAACGCCTACACGAGCGCGAAGAAGCAGAACGCGCCGCTGCCAGGCATGATCGCGGACGACGCAACCGGCAAGCTGACGATCAACCTGGTTACACCGGACACTCGCATCCTCTACGCGTTCGCGATCGCGAATGCAGGCGTCGGCCCGGCGAGCAAGGCGCTGTTCAAGAACATGACCGGCAACCCGTTCCCGGGCGATGGTCCGTACACGCTCAAGCTCGTGAACCCGTCGCCGACCAACGGCGAGTACATCCTCACGAAGAACCCGAAGTTCGACATCCCGACGGTGGCGAAGGGCTATCTCGATCAGATCGACGGCATGGTCTCGACCAACGTCAACACGATGACGGAGAACGTGATCAACGGGACCTACGACTACATGACGGAGGACCCGGTCGGTGACCTGCTCCCGCAGGTTGAGTCGCAGTACAAGGACCGGTTCCTAATCGGTCCGGGCTACCCGAACACGTACTACTTCTTCTTGAACTCGACGGTCCCGCCGTTCAACAAGCTAGCCGCGCGGCAGGCCGTCAACTACGCGATCGATCCCGCCGCGCTGCAGCGGATCTTCGGCGGGCGACTGCATCCGACGTGCAACCTGCTGCCTCCGGGCATGGTCGGCTACCAGGCCATCTCACCGTGTCCGTGGCGGCCTAACGGGACGCCTCAGCTCGCCAAGGCTCAGGCGCTCGTGAAGTCCGCCGGCCTGTCCGGGAGCCCGGTCACGGTGTGGACGAACAGCAAGGACCCGCGGCCGGCGATCGGCGCCTACCTGGCGTCGGTGCTCAACCAGATCGGGTTCAAGGCGTCGATCAAGACCCTGAATCAGACGGTCTACTTCTCGACGATCGGAGATCCGAAGAGCAAGGCCCAGATCGGATTCGACGACTGGTTCCAGGACTTCCCCCATCCTGGGGACTTCATGGGCAACCTGCTGACGACGGCGGCGGCGAAGTCGATCCCGTCGTTCAACAACGGGTTCGTCAGCGATCCGCACGTCGACTCGCAGGTCAACGCGCTCGACGCCCAGCCGCCGGAAAAGGTGGCATCCGGGTGGGCGGCGCTCGACACGTACGTCAATAACACGGCGCATGCGTACATCGCGCCGTACGGGAACGAGGAGGACACCGCGTTCTACTCGAGCCGCATGAACGTCGCGCAGTGCTCGGGTTACCCAGACCTGGCGGAACGCGTCGACTGGTTGCTGCTCTGCACGAAGTAGTTCCGGAATGGTCAACGGGAGGGCGCTGGGGCGCCCTCCCGATCGACCCATGCACTCCCGAATCGCCCATATAATCGCCCGCTATGGCCATTGAGCCGGCTTCCGAGCTCTCGTCCGTCGAGGGGGGGACCGGGTTCGAGGCGGTCGCGGAGCGCGAGCACGCGGTCGGAGTTGGTCCCTGGCGGCTGGCGGGACGTCGGCTGCGTCGGAACAAGGTCGCGCTGGCGTTCGGCGTGCTGTTCCTGCTGCTCGTCGCGCTGGCGGTCGGCGCGCCGGTCTGGGCTAACGACGTCGCCCACACCAGCTCGTCCGCGAACCACCTCACCGAGGTCCTTCAGGAGGGCAAGAAACAGGTCTACGTGGTCTCGTTGCAGGGGGTACCTGTCGGCCCGCAGTGGTTCGCCGCCGGCGGCAAGTTCTTCCTGGGCTCCGACGACAATGGCCGCGACGTCATGGTGCGGCTCCTGTACGGCGCACGCACCTCGCTCGAGATCGGGATCACCGCGGCGCTCATCACGACGGTCCTGGCGGTGATCGTGGCGCTGTTCGCCGGCTACCTGCGCGGCATAACCGACACCGTTCTATCGCGGCTGATGGACATCATCTGGGCGTTCCCGGTGGTCATCCTCGGCGTCGCCCTCGGGACCGCCCTGTCGATCGGCGGCTTGAAGGTCGGGCCGGTCACGCTTCAGAGCGGGTCGATCGCGATCCCGATCCTGATCATCGGCTTCGTGTACGTGGTGTATATGGCGCGTCCGCTGCGGGGGCAGGTCCTGTCGATGCGCGAGAAGGAGTTCATCGAGGCGGCGCGCGCTCAGGGCATGGGCTCGTTCCGGATCATGTTCACGGAGATCCTGCCCAACCTGGCGTCGACGATCGTGGTCTTTTTTCCTCTCGCGATCGCGAACGCGATCCTGCTCGAGGCCTACCTGTCGTTTCTCGGGGCCGGGGTGCAGCCGCCAACCCCGTCCTGGGGCGAGATGATCAGCGAGGGCATCGACCGGATCACCACCGCGCCGCATCTGACGATTGTGCCGGGGCTGATGCTCGTGCTGACAGTGCTCTCGCTGAACATCTTCGGCGAGGGCGTGCGCGACGCGCTCGACCCCCGGTCGAAGGTCCGGATCTCCGACAACTAGATGCTCCGGTTCATCATCAGGCGGGTGATCGGGATGATCGCGGTCCTGTTCGCGATCTCGGTGATCACGTTCGCGATCTTCAACGTGATCCCGAACGGAGATCCCGCGTTCAGGCTGGCCGGCCACAGCGCCACCCCCGCAACGATCGCGACGATCCGGCACGAGTGGGGGTTCGACAAGCCGGTCTATGTCCAGTACGAGAAGACGATGGAGAAGATCTTCAGCGGCACCCTGATCTCGTACTCGACGCAGACCAACGTCGACACGGAGATCAGGCACGACATCTGGCCGACGATCTCGCTGGCGGTCGGTGCCGCCCTGTTGTGGATGTTCTTCGCGATCTGCCTCGGTATGTACTCGGCGCTGAAGGCGGGCAAGATCTCCGACCGCTTCCTGACCGTGCTCGCACTCACGGGGATCTCGATGCCTGTCTTCTGGGTCGGCGCGCTGCTGAGCTACTACCTGGGCTTCAAGGCCGGGATATTCCCGAACGGCGGTTACACAAAGCTCACGTCTGATCCGATCCAGTGGGCTTGGCACCTGATCCTGCCGTGGGCGGCGCTGTCGATCCTGTTCATCGGGGTGTACTCGCGCCTCGTGCGCTCGAGCATCCTCGACACCATCAATGAGGACTTCGTGCGCACTGCCCGGTCGAAGGGCCTCGGACAGCGGCAGGTGCTGCTCAAACACGTGCTCCGCAACTCCCTGATCCCGGTGATCTCGCTATGGGGACTCGACTTCGGGGCGATCATCGGCGGCGGCGCGATCGTCACCGAGTCTGTGTTCAACCTTGGCGGCGTCGGTCAGTACGCGGCGAACTCGATCCAGTCGCTAGACGTGCCGCCGGTGATGGCGCTCACGATCTTCATCGCCTTCTTCGTCGTGCTGTTCAACACGATCGTCGACATCATGTACGCCTGGCTCGACCCGCGGATCCGGCTCTCATGAGCAGCACCAGACCACTCCTGTCGGTCAAGGACCTGGCGGTCTCATTCGCGACCGAGGACGGGATCGTCAAGGCCGTGGACGAGGTCTCGTACACGCTCGCGCCGAGGGAGATCCTCGCGATCGTGGGCGAGTCGGGGTCGGGCAAGTCCGTGACCGTGATGACATTGATGGGCCTGACGCGCGGCGTCAACGCGCGCTTCGGCGGATCCGCGGTGTTCGGCAGCACGGATCTGCTGACCGCCAGCGAGGAGGAGCTGCAGCGAATCCGCGGCAACGACATCGCGATGATCTTCCAGGATCCGATGACCTCGCTCGATCCGGTCTACAAGATCGGCGACCAGATCATCGAGCAGATCCGCGCGCATGAAAACGTCTCCAAGGCCGTGGCGCGCGACCGGACGATCGGCCTCCTCGACGAGGTCGGGATCCCTCGGGCGCGGGAGCGGGTCGACTCCTACCCGCACGAGCTCTCGGGCGGCATGCGCCAGCGCGTGATGATCGCGATGGCGCTGTCCTGCGACCCGAGCATCCTGATCGCCGACGAGCCGACCACAGCGCTCGACGTGACGATCCAGGCACAGATCCTCGAGCGCATCAAGCAGCTCCGCGACACCACCGACACCGCGGTCATCATCGTGACCCACGACCTCGGAGTGGTGGCCGACGTCGCCGATCGCATCGTCGTCATGTACGCCGGCCGGATCGTCGAGCAGGGAACGGTCGACGAGATCTTCTACGACCCTCAGCACCCTTACACGTGGGGGCTGCTCGGGTCGATCACGCGCCTCGATCGTGAGCGGCCGCGGCGACTGCCGTCGATTCCCGGCGCGCCGCCGTCGCTGCTCGACCCGCCGAAGGGCTGCCACTTCCGGCCGCGCTGCCCGCACGAGTTCGACCGCTGCCAGGAGGTGCCGCCGCTCGAAGCGCACATCGGGGAGGCGCCCGGCCACCTCGATCGCTGCTGGCTGTCGACGGAGGAGAAGCGCTCGCGCCGCGAGGTCGGGGACGGCCAGATCGGGCTGGCGCGGCCGCAGGAGGCGCCGGCATGAGTACGGGCGAGCCGCCGAGCGCCGGCGCGGCGCCCGAGGTCGGCACGGGCGCTGGTGAGTCGGGCGCGACCGCGAACGGCGGGTCGAACGGAACGCTGCTCACGGTCGAACACCTCAAGCTCTACTTCCCGGTCCGGGCGGGCGTCGTGTTCCGCCACGAGATCGCGCGGGTGCACGCGGTCGACGACGTCACGCTGCGGCTGCGGACCGGACAGACGCTCGGCCTGGTGGGCGAGTCGGGCTGCGGCAAGACGACGCTCGCGCGCTGTCTGGTGCGGCTGCTGGACCCGACCGACGGCTCGATCAAGTTCGAGGGGCGGGACATCACGCACGCCAGCACCCGCGAAATGCGCCCGTTGCGCAGCGAGATGCAGATCGTCTTCCAGGACCCGTACGCATCGCTGAACCCGCGCAAGCGCGTCGGTCAGATCATCGGCACGCCGATGGCTCTCCACGGCACCCCCAAGGACGAGATCCCCAAGCGGGTACGCGAGCTACTGGCGCGCGTCGGGCTGTCCCCCGAGCACGTCAACCGCTTCCCGCACGAGTTCTCGGGCGGGCAGCGCCAGCGCGTCGGCATCGCCCGTGCCCTCGCGCTGAACCCGCGCCTGATCGTCCTCGACGAGCCCGTATCCGCCCTCGACGTCTCGATCCAGGCGCAGATCGTCAATCTCCTCGACGACCTCCAGGACGATCTCGGGCTCACGTACCTGTTCGTCGCCCACGACCTGGGCGTCGTGCGGCACATCTCGGACTCGATCGCGGTCATGTACCTCGGGAAGGTCATGGAGCTGGCGCCGGCCGAGGCGCTGTACGCGAAGCCGATCCACCCGTACACGAGCGCGCTGCTCGGGGCGATCCCGATCCCCGATCCCGAGCTGAACCGTCGGCGCGTTCGCACCCCACTCGAGGGCGAGCCACCGAGCGCGATCGATCCGCCGACCGGCTGCCGATTCCATCCGCGGTGCACGCACGCAACCGACGTGTGCCGGGCGGTCGAGCCGCCGCTGATGCGATACGCCGATGGGCATTTCGCGGCCTGTCACCACCCGCAGAACGTCACGGCCGCGGAGATCGCCGGCGCCACCCGGTCGGAAATGAGCCCGTTGAGTGCGGGGGAGTCCGATGGGTCCGCTTCCGATGTCCGGTCCGCCGAGCCGCCGCCGGCTGACGGATGGCCTGCCGGGTCCGCGGACGAAGTCCGGACCGACGAGGCGCCGCCGGCGGCCGGGTCGACGGAGTGACTGAGACCCAGGAGCCGCTCGCGGTTCTGCTGCTACCCCGGCGGCTCGAGGACTTCGAATTCGCCGCGCACGCTCGTGACCTCCTCGCGATCCCGCGGGTGGTGGCGCTCGAGCCGCCGCGCGGGCGCGGGCCGGCATCGATGCGCGAGGCGGTAAGCGCGATGCAGGCCAGACGGCTGCGCTTCCCCGGGGAGCCGCGCGTGCTCGTGCTCTATCGCCCCCGGCAGTATCCCCTCGCACGGGCGCTACTCGGCGTGTACGAGGCCGCGGAGCTCTGGTACGTCCCGCCCGACCCGGCGGTGTTCCGGACGGCGGCCGATCGCAGCGACGACGAGCTCGCTCGCACCCGTGCCGGGCAGGTGCTGATCGCGTCACCGGACGGGGACCCGCGCGCCGACAACGAGCCGCTGCGCTCCCGGTTGACCGAGCTCGGTGTGATCAGCCCCCACCCGTTCGTCCCGGGAGTGCGCCTCGCCCCGTCTCGCTCGACCCCGGATATCGACGACGGTATCCCACGCCTTGGCTGGGGCCATCGTCCCGGCTCAGGCCGGCGTCAATTCAGCTAAGTGGTGTCGCCCGCCAGGTAAGGGGTGGAGTGCCTATATGCGCTGCGTTCGCCCGATGTCGGCGAACGGGTCTTAGCTCATCCTGATCGCAGTGGAAAACCAGGATTCGATCGAGAGGGACGAGCAATGCACCCCACCATCTCCCAGGCAGTTGTCACCCAGAGGATCGAGGACGCCCAGCGGGCCGCCCGCGAACAGCAGGTCGCGCACAGCGTCATCGAGTCCCGCCGGGCAGCCCGTCGAGGCTTCTCGCGATACTTCCCGCATACGCGCGAGGGTCACCTCAAGTCACTTCGTCGGACGCATGGCGGAGCTCCAGGAGCTGGAGCTCGCCTTACGTGAGGCCGCCGGCTCCTCACCGGTCGTGGTCCTGCTCGGCGGCGAGTCCGGCGTCGGCAAGACTCGGCTGGTGAGGGAGTTCGAGCGCCGCGCTTCTGACGTCGACGGTTTCGGCGCGGTCGTGCTCCGCGGGGAAGCCGTCGAGGAGGCTGACGGCGAACTGCCCTACGCGCCGCTGATCGGAGCTCTCCGTCCCCTGGTCAGGGCCCGGCACCCCGCGCTCGAGACGCTCGGCCGCGGCAGTCGCGCCCAGCTGGCCGCCCTGCTCCCCGGGCTCGACGAGGAGGCCGCGGCATCGGACGGCAACGATCCGTCCGCGCAGGTCCGCCTGTTCGAAGCCCTGCTGGAGCTCCTCGAATGTCTCGGCGAGGATTCGCCCGTGGTGCTGGTCCTGGAGGATCTCCACTGGGCGGATCGCTCGACACGGACGTTCGTCGATTTCCTCGCCCGCAGTCTCCGGCGTGAGCGCGTGGCGCTCGTGCTCACCTACCGGACGGACGAGCTTCACCGCCGCCATCCGTTGCGGACGCTCCTTTCAGAGCTCGACCGCATCGATCGAGCGCGCCGGGTCGAGCTCGATCCGTTTGACCTCGACGAGCTGGCCGAGGCGCTCGCGGACATCCTCGGGGAGCCTCCGAGCGACAAGCTCGTCCGGCGGCTGCACGAGCGCAGCGAGGGCAACCCGCTCTACAGCGAGGAGCTGCTGGCCGCGGGCCTCGACGGCCGGGGCGCCGCTCCCCAGAGCCTGCGCGACGCATTCATGCTGCGGATCGAGCGGCTGTCGGCTGACGCGCAGGCGGCGGCTCGGGTGATCTCCGCGGGCCGGTCGCTCGATGAGCCGATGATCGCCGAGGTGAGCGGGATCGAGCCGGGTGCCCTGCACGCGGCGCTGCGTGAAGCCGTCGCCGAGCAGGTACTGGTGACGGATGAGCCGAGCCGCCTGTGCTTCCGCCACGCGCTGCTTCGCGAGGCAATGTACGACGACCTGCTGCCGGGCGAGCGGAGCGAGCTGCACCTCGCGCTGGCCCGCGCATTCGAGGATCGCGCCGACTACGAAAACGATCGGGGCGTCGAGCTGGCGTCGGCGATCGCCCGGCACTACGCGACCGCGGGCGATCAGCCTGCCGCGCTGCGCGCCACCGTCCAGGCCGCGCTCGCCGCGCGTGATGTCCATGCCTACGGGGATGCCGCGGATCTCGCCGAACGCGCGCTCGAGCTGTGGCCGCGCGTCCCGGACGCGGACAAGACGATCCCGCTCGACCACGTCAAGCTGTTGACGATCGCCGCCGACGCGCACGGAGTCGCCGGCGACCGCTCGCGCGCCGAGGTGCTGCTCGGACACGCGCTGAAGGAGCTCGACCCCGAGGCTGAGGAGCGGCGCTACTCCGAGCTCCTCGCGCGGCTGTCGAGGGTCCAGTGGTCGCTGAACCGGGGGTCTGAGGCGGTCGAGACGGCCGAGCGGGCCCTGTCGATGCTTCCGCCGGACGAGGTCAGCCACGAGCGGGCTTCGCTCCTCGCATGGGCGGCGCGCACGCGCTACTTGCGCGGGCGCCACCGCCACGCGCTGAAGGAAGGAGAGGTGGCGCTCGCGACAGCCGTGGCGGCCGGGGATCGCCGCTCCGAGAGCGAGATCTTGAACACGCTCGGGATGGCCCAGATCGTGCTCGGTAGTGTCGACGAAGGCGTCGCGCGGCTGCGGCGCGCCATCGAGATCGCGCGCGAGGACGATGACGTCGACGGCGCCGGAACCGCGTACTCGAACCTGGCCGACACGCTCAACCTCGCTGGGCGTACCCTCCAGGCGCTCGACACGGCGAAGGAAGGCCAGATCGCGGTATCCGGCCGAGTCCCGCGCCCTCAGGACTGGATGGCGCTGACCGTGTCCGACCTGTCGTTCGAGGTGGGGGACTGGGAAACCGCGCGGACCAACCTGGACGCGGCCGCGCCGGCCAAGCAGCTGGTCGGCAGGCAGCTCATCTTCCGTCACATCCGCCAGGCCGAGTTCGCCCTCGGGGTCGGCGACGACGACACGGCCGCGCGATGCCTCGAGGAGCTCGAGGCGCTGGTGGCGAGGTCGTTCGAGCCGCAGTGGATCGGAGCCTACGGCGCGCTGCTCGCAGAGCTCCGCCGGCGGCAGCGCGACCTCGCCGGAGCCCGGGCGGCCGTGACCGAAGCTCTCGACCGGATGGAGCTGTGCACCGACGACGTCATGCGGATCGCCCGCGTCAGCGCCGCGGGGATGCGGATCGAAGCCGACATCGCCGAACGGGCCCGTGACCTCCGCGAGCGCGGGGACGAGCGCGACGCCGTGGCGCGGGCGCGGATCCACATGCAGCGACTGCGTGCGGCCGCCGAGGAGGGTGGCCCCGTCGAGACCGCGTGGAAGGCGGTCGGGAACGCGGAGCTTGCCCGGGCCCGCGGCAAGAGCGACCCGGCCGTGTGGGCCAAGGCCGCCCGCGAGTGGGAGGCGATGACGAGGCCGTATCTGCACGCGTATTGCCTGTGGCGCGCGACCGAGGCCTACATCGAGGCCGGAGACCGTGAGGCGGCCTGCGCATCCGCCAGGGGAGGGCTCGAGGACGCCCGGCGCCTCGGAGCGCGGTGGCTCGAGGACGAGCTGGTCGCGCTCGCGCAGCGGGCGCGACTCGAGCTGGGCGAGACAGCGGGCGAGCTGAGCCGGCCCGACTCAAACGGCGACAGCGGCGAGGACCCTTTTGGCTTGACCGCGCGCGAGCGGCAGGTGCTGGCACTCGTCGCCGAGGGCGCGACCAACCGCCAGATCGGCGCCGCCCTGTTCATGGCCGAGAAGACCGCGAGCGTGCACGTCTCGCGGATACTCAGCAAGCTTGGCGTGCGTAGCCGTACTCAAGCCGCGGCTGTGGCGCACCGGCTGCACCTGGAGTAACCGTCTGGGGGGCCGTGGCCTCCGACGCGGGGGCCTCGGACGCCACGATCTCGATCAGTGTGGCGACGATGCGCGGATCGAGCTGGGTTCCTGCGTTGGCGATGAGCTCCGCGACGGCGACGTCGTGGACGAGGGCGCTGCGGTAGGGGCGGTCGGTGCGCATCGCGTTCCAGGTGTCGCAGCAGGTGATGATGCGGGCCTCGAGCGGGATCTGCTCGCCGGCGAGACCGTCGGGATAGCCGGCGCCGTCCCACCGCTCGTGATGCGAGCGCACGATCTTGCCGACCTCGCGCATGAACCCGCCGACCCGATCGAGCATCTTCTGGCCCTCAAGGGTGTGGGTCTTGATGACCGTCCACTCGTGAGGTTGCGGCGGGCTTCGGGGCCGAGGCCGAGTCTTTCGGCGACATCCACGGCAAGCGCGACGACGCTCTTGCAGTGCTCCGCGGTGTAGCCGTCGTCGGCCTCGATGACGTCGCCGAGAACGAGGGCGGTGCCGCGGTACGCGCTCGAGAGCTCGAACATGCTCTCGAGCCGTCGCCGGCGTTCGTGGGCGAAAACCGCGAGCAGCGCGAGGAGCGGAACTCGGCGAGCATCACCGACGAAACGGTCCAGTCGACGACAAACTGGCCTGCGAGGGCGACGAGTAGCAACGCGGGTCCGGCGTGCCGCGGCTCCACGTGGGCGATCGCGAACACCGCGACCGGCCCGATCGCAAACCAGGCGTTGGTGGCCTGGATCATCAGCCTGCTCGGTCGCACGCGGCCACGGATCACGTCTGGCAGCTGCGCGAGTAGAAACGAAACCGTCACCGCGATCGGGACGAGCGCCACCGGCAGCGCGAACAGCAGCGGGACGAATGCCAGCTGAGTCGGGACGGTGAAGCCGAGCGGCGTGTCGAATGGAATCGTGGCGGCTATCGCGAGCACGATCAGGCAGATCAGCGCCGGCGCGAGCGCGAACCCATGCGGTGGCGCGATCGACCAGACCGCAGCGGTCGAGCACGCCAACGGCCGCCACCATGCCGAGGCTCAAGCCGACAGCACGGCCGGCACGAACAAGACTCCTCATACACACACCTTCCGTGGTGGTGCGGCCGAGCTATCTCACCTGACCGTCGTCGATACGTCGTCGTGTTCCGATCCGCTGCTGTCGCAGCCGTTCGTGTCCACGCATGACAGCAACTGGTACACGCTCGCGCCTGGCGAGAACGCCGACAGCTTCGGTGGGACCGGCTGGGTTCTGGGCGGCGGCGCGAGCATCACGACCACGACGCTGGCCGATGGGTCGATCGGCAGCGTCCTGAACCTCCCCAGCGGCGCGACCGCGGAGAGCCCGGTGATGTGCGTGACGTCGGCCTACCCCCGCGCTCGCGCGGAGGTGCGGGATGTCGCCGGGTCAGAGGGCGTGTTCTTCTACGTCTCCTACGACGGGACCAGGACCTGGCAGGCTCCTAAGAACACCGGCCAGATGCACGGCAACCAGACGGCCTGGACGTTGGCAAACCCGGTGAACGTCCAGCCCGCCGGCGGGACCGGTTGGCAGCCCGTTCGGTTCACGTTCGTCGCCGGCGGCAAGACCAGCGACTTCCAGCTCTACGACTTCTACGTCGACCCGCACTGCCGGTTGTGAGAGCAAGGCGGCCCGGGACTAGACCCGGGCGAGCTTCTTGCCGGGGTTCAGCAGCCCCTTGGGGTCGAAGGTGCGCTTGATCGCCTCGTGCATCGCGACCGCCGCCGGCTCCCACTGCCGTGCGATCTGACCGTTCTTGACCAGCCCGATGCCGTGCTCGCCCGACACCGACCCCCCGAGCTTTACGGCGAGCGCGAACAGATCCTCCGCGGCCTGCTCGGCTCGCTCCAGCTCGGACGGATCGTCGAGATCGATCATGAACGTGGAATGGAGGTTGCCGTCGCCGGCATGTCCCCAGCTGCACGTCTCGAGGTCGTGACGGCGCCCGATCTCGACCGTCCCGTCGATCGCTTCGCGTAAGCGGTCGGCTGGGACCACGATGTCCTCCGAGACCTTGCCGCCACGCTGCGCGGTGACGGCGAGGGAGGCGCCGTCGCGCCACCGCCACAGGGCGTTGATGTCCTTGGTTGCGGTCGGGGCGTGGACCAGCTGTGCGTTCTCGCTCAGTACTTCGGTGAGCTCCTCGTGGATGCTTTTCGCTTCGGTCTCCGTCCCGTCGGCGTCGGCGATCACCATGAATCCGGCGTCGTTCGGGATCTCGACCGGGAACGCGCCGCGGGTCGCCCTGACCGCGCCCTCGTCCAGGTACTCGATCGCGGCGGCGACGATGCCGCTGGCGAGGATCGTCTCGATCGCGGCGCAGCCGGTCTCGCTGTCCGGATAGAGCGCAGCCAGCGGGAGCGCAGCTTCGGGCGCGGGGATCATCTTCACCCAGGCGGCCGTGACGACGCCGAGCGTGCCTTCGGACCCGATCATCAGCGACTTGATGTCGTAGCCGGCGACGTCCTTGCGGATCGGCCCTCCGAGTTTCACGAGCTCGCCGGGCGCGAGCACGACCTCGAGCCCGGTGACCCACGCGCCCGTCACCCCGTACTTGAACGCGTGTGGGCCGCCGGCGTTCGTGGCGATGTTGCCGCCGAGCTGCGATTGCTCGGCGGAGCCAGGATCGGGCGGGTAGAACAGGCCGTTCTCGCGGGCCCGGCGGCGAAGGTCGGCGGTGATCGTGCCCGCCTCGACCGCGCCGCGCCACAGGCCGGGATCAAGATGTCTGATTTTTTTCAGGTTCTCAAGGCTCAGAACCACGCCGCCATCGAGCGGAACGGCTCCGCCGGTGAACCCGGTGCCGCCGCCGCGCGGGATGATCGCGACGTCGTGCTCGTAGCACCAGGCCACCGTCTGGGCTACCTGGCTTGCGTCCGCGGGTAGCGCGATCGCATCGGCGCGCCCGCGAAGGTTGCGGCTCTCGGTGGCGTCGCTCAGGTACTCGCGCGTGGTCCCCGGGAGGACGGCGCTGGGGCCGAGGAGGGCGGTCAGCTCCCGCTCGAGCGTGCTTGATGCGACCGTGGCCACGGGACTGATCCTAATCGGACCCGTAAGCTGTCTGGGCGATGGGCCAGGTGTACGACACGATCGACGAGCATCTCGAACGCTGGATCGGCAAGCAGGCGATGTTCTTCGTCGGGACCGCGCCGCTTGACGCCGACGGCCACGTGAACGTGTCGCCGAAGGGGCCGATCGACAGCCTGCGGGTGACGGGGCCGACAAGGCTGGCGTATCTGGACTTCGTCGGCAGCGGGGCTGAGACGATCGCCCACCTCCGTGAGAACGGCCGCATCGTGGTCATGCTGTGCGCCTTCTCCGGGCCGCCCCGGATCCTGCGGCTCCACGGCCGCGGTGAGGTCGTTCTCGCCGGCGACGAGCGGTTCGACGAGCTGATCGGGCTGTGCCGGTTCGCCGAGCCGGAGGCGCCCGAGGCGCGGCGCGCGGTGGTCGAGGTCGAGGTGGATCGGATTGCCGACTCCTGCGGCTACGGGGTTCCGCTTATGAGCCACGAGGGCCGCCGCCCGCATTCGGACCTGTGGGCCGCGAAGAAGCTTCGCGTAGGCGGACCCGAGGCGCTGCTCGAATACCAGCGCGAGAAGAACTCCCGCAGCATCGACGATCTGCCCGCGGTCGACCTACCCGTGCGGGTGCCCGAGTAGCGCCGTGCTCGCCGTGTTCGACGGGCACAACGATGCCCTGACGCGGGACGACCACGACCGGTTGGTCGAGGGCCGGTCCGGCGGCCACCTAGATCTTCCGCGGATGCGCGCCGGCGGCGTTCGCGGGGCGATCTTCGCGGTATTCACGCGGTCGGACGGAGGCGCACGAGAGGTTCAGGTGCCCCGCGACGACGGGGTCATCGAGTTCGAGCCCGCCCCGCCGGTCGACCACGCAGTGGCGGCGGCGGACGCGAGCGCGGTCGCCGGCCGGTTGCTGGCGCTCGAGCGCGCCGGTCACCTGCGCGTCGCCCGGAGTGGCGCCGACCTCGACCGCGTGCTGGCCGACGGCGATGGGCCCCCGGTGGCGGTGCTGCACCTCGAGGGGGCCGAGGCGATCGACCCCGGGCTCGAGGCCCTCGACCTCTGGTACGACGCGGGCCTGCGCTCGATCGGCCCGGTGTGGAGCCGCTCGAACGCGTTCGCCCACGGCGTCCCGTTCATCTCGCCGAGCTCGCCGGACACCGGCCCGGGGCTCACCGAGGCCGGCCGGGCGCTCGCGCGGCGGTGCGCCGAGCTCGGGATTGTGATCGACGTCAGCCACCTGAACGAGGCCGGCTTCTGGGATCTGGCACGGATGGACCTCGGGCCGATCGTCGCCTCCCATTCGGCCGTCCACACGCTGTGTCCGACGTCCCGCAACCTGACTGATGCCCAGATCGATGCGGTCGGCGCCTCAGGAGGTCTGGTCGGGATCGTGTTCGCGGTGGCGTTCCTGCGGGCCGATTTCGCCGACGATCCCGACACTCCGATCTCGCTCATCGCCCAGCACGCCCGCTACGTCGCGGACCGGATCGGCGCGGCCCACGTGGCGCTCGGATCCGACTACGACGGCGCGACGATGCCGGCGCCGCTCGGAGATGTCGCCGGCACGCCTCGGTTGCTCGACGCGCTCGCCGAGGCCGGGTTCGACGAGTCCGAGCTCCGCTCGATCGCCTGGGACAACTGGCGGCGGGTGCTCGGCGCGTGGTGGCGGGACTGAGCGTCAGGTCCGGTCGCTGGTGGCGGGACTGAGCGTCGGGTCCGGTCGCTGGTGGCGGGACTGAGCGTCGGGTCCGGTCGCTGGTGGCGGGACTGAGCGTCGGGTCCGGTCGCCGAACTGGGTCCATAAGTGCACACTCGGCTCTGCTTGTGGCTCCAGTGCGCTCGAACGGCCGCTATACGCACCCGAATATGCATTCGGCTCCCGGGCGGCGTCGAGTGTTCGGTTAGGCCGGTCGCGGCGCTGAGTGTTCGGTTAGGCCGGTCGCGGCGCTGAGTGTTCGGTTAGGCCGGTCGTGGCGCCGAGTGTCGCGTTAGGCCGGGGCTCGGGCGGGCGCGCCTGGTGCGGGCTACTCGGCGGTCGATCCGCTCCCGCTGCTGATCGGGAGCGCGTAGAAGACCGCGAGCGCGGCGCAGATCGCGAGCGTCACGTACGACGAGACGATCGCAAGCGCGGTTGCGATTGCATAAGGGATCACGCCGGTGACACTGCGGTAGAGGATCTGCCGCCGGCGCTCGAGCGGGATTTGTTCGCGGAGCCGCTGCGGCTTGACCAGCAGCAAATGTCGGTTCAGCGTCGCGAAGAAGAGCGCCATCACCAGGAATGCTCCGCTGTAGATCGCGGCGGCGAGGTGCTGGCCACTGCTCTGCTTGAGGTAAGCCGCCATCAGATCGGTGGCGAACGGCAGCAGCGCGATGCTCATCAGGAGCAGCAGGTTGAGGAACAGGATCATGTGATCGGGTTCGCGCAGCCGTCGGATCATCACGTGGTGGTTGATCCAGATGATCCCGATCGTCAGGAAAGACGTGATGTAGGCCGCGTACACGGGCCAGTTCCGGGCCAGCTCGTGGGCGAGCGTGTGACCGGGCGGCAGCGGCGGGGCTGGGACCTGAATGTTCAGCACGAGCAGCGTGATCGCCACCGCGATCACCCCGTCCGAGAACGCCTCGAGCCGGCCCGTGGTCACGCCGACAGGTTCGCCGCCGAGCGACCCGCTCCTGTCAGCCCGCAAAGTAGAGGAAAACCCTCGCACCGAGCGCCGCAAACCTACCGATAGCTACTCAAGTTTCGCGGCGGCAGGCCGATGCGACTACTGAATGGGATCACGATCACTGCGTCCGCACGGCAGGCTCCGCCTCGTCGTGTTCGCCCTCATCGGCAATGTCCTGCCGGTGACGATCGCCGCTGCGACCGACAGCCACGGACACCGGCCGGTGTTCTTCGCCGGCGCGACCGCGGCGTGCGTTGCGTCGCTGATCGTCGCGCTGGTGCCGCGCCGGCGTCGGCTCGCGTTCTGGGGCGCCGCGTTCGGATTGATCCCGGCGCTCACGCTGATGCAGGCTTACACCGGCGGTGCGGCGTCCGGCTACTCCGTGCTGGTGATCATCCCGATGGTGTGGTTCGGGCTCGAGGCGACCGACGTCGAGCTGGTGGCGGGCATGCTCGTGCTCGCCGCGTGCTGCGCGCTGCCGATGGTCCTGGTCGGTGCCCCGGCGTATCCGCGCAGCTGGGGTCACGCCTCGCTGTTGACGCTCATCGGGATCGCGGTCGCGGGATCGCTGCGCGCGGTGACCCGCGAGCTCGCGATGGTCGCGCAGCGGTTCGCGCATGAGGCCGTGGTCGACGACCTGACAGGGCTGCTCAACCGCCGCGGCTGGAGGTACAACGCCCCCCGCGAGCTGGCGCGAGCGGCACGCAGCGGCAACCCGATCACGCTCGTGACCCTCGATCTCGACAACTTCAAGGAGCTCAACGATGAGCTCGGTCACGAGCAGGGTGACCGCGCCCTGCGCGACACCGCCGAGCGTATCCGGGCGACCCTGCGCGCCGGCGACGTCGTCGCGCGACTCGGTGGCGATGAGTTCGTGGCGCTCCTGACCAACTCGACGCTGACCGGATCGCTGGCCGCGATCGACCGGTTGCGAGAGTCGACGCCGGCCAGCGAGAGCTTCTCGGCGGGCGTCGCCGTGTGGGACCGCCGCGAGGAGCTGGCCGAGCTGCTGCGCCGCTCGGACCTCGCCCTCTACGCGGCCAAGGACGCCGGCGGCGGGTGCACGTCGGTCGCGCCGCCGCAGCTCGAGCCCCTGCCGGCACTGGTGGATGAAGACGACGACGATCTAGAGATGGGCACGCGCGTCTCAGCAGGCTAGATCGCGCGTCCATCGCTCATATCGAGCTCTTCTCAAGTCCATATGAGGCTCTTCATGAGCTCGTCGGCCGCTCTTCGTTCCGGTGTCGAGAGTGAGAGCCATGAAAACTCGCACCCTCTTAGCAAGCCTCACCACGGCCGCCGCCATCGTCGGCGCATCGGCCGGCTCCGCTGGCGCCGCGACGAGCGCCGCGTCGGAGTCAGTGAGCCAGAACTGGGCTGGATACGTTGTCGGAGGCTCGAATTCGAGTACGCAGTTCTCGAACGTCTCCGGTAGCTGGGTCCAGCCGACGTCGCAATGCTCGGGTGGACAGGACTACGCCGCGTTCTGGGTCGGCATCGGCGGCTCAGGCCAGTCGTCCTCGTCCAGCGGTTCGGGCCAGTCGTCGTCACTTGGCGACTCGGGCTCCACTTCGCTCGAGCAGATCGGGACGCAGGGAGACTGCACGGGCAACGGGACCACCTACTACGCGTGGTACGAGATGGTGCCCGCGGCGCCGGTCCAGATCAGCATGACGATTCACCCCGGCGACCACATGTCGGGAAGCGTCGCCGTGAACGGGTCGAACGTGACCGTGTCGATCACGGACCACACCACCGGGCAGTCGTTCAACAAGACACTTCAGGAAAACAACCCCGACACCTCGAGCGCGGAGTGGATCGCCGAGGCGCCATCGCAATGCGACGGGTCGGGCAACTGCACGCCGCTTCCGCTGTCGGACTTCGGCACGGTGGATTTCTCGAATGCAACGGCGACCGCGAACGGGCACACCGGCACGATCTCGGACTCGAACTGGACCGCGCAGGCAGTGGCCCTCGGCTCGAACGGGTCGTATGACGTCGGCTACGGCTCGAGCCAGAACACGGCCGGCGCGACGCCCTCGTCGCTGTCCTCCGACGGCTCGTCGTTCTCGGTGGCCTGGAGCCAGAACGGTGCCGGCTCCACCTCCACGTCGTCACCTACCAGCGGATCCACCGGTGGCTATGGCGACGGCGGCTACGGCGGCGGCGGTTACGGCTACGGCGGCTATCCGGGCGGTGACGGCAGCTACGGCTACGGCGCCGGCGGCGGTGGCGGCTACGGCTATGGCGGCGGCTACGGCGGCTACGGCTACGGCGGCTATGGCGGCGGCTACGGATATGGCTACGGCAGCTTCTGATCCGATGAGGAACCGTTATGCGACGCCGCGCGCGAGCCTTTGATCGCTGCGCGCAGAAAGCGCGATGCGATAAGCGGCGGCGAGCCGGTCAAGCGCGGCTTCCCAGCTGCGCCCCCGCACCGCCGCGAGCGCGCCGCGACCAATGCGCTCAGCTAGAAGTGGCGTATTGGTCACTGCAACCACGGCGTCTGCGAGGGCATTGACCTCCGGGGGCACGAGCAGCCCCGTCTCACCATGTTCAATCAGGCATGCGGGCCCGCCGCGGTCGACTGCGACCACCGGCAGCCCGCTCGCCTGCGATTCGAGCACCACCTGACCGAAGGTCTCCGTAGAGCTCGCAAACAGGAACACGTCGGCGCTGGCGTAGGCGCGGGCAAGGTCGTTCCCGGTCAGCCATCCAAGGAATGTGGCCTGCTCGCCGAGGCGCGCGCGCAGCAGGTCCTCCTCGGGGCCACCTCCGGCCAGCACCAGATGCAGGCGCGGATCGCGCCGGCGGGCGGCGAGGAACGCGTCGGCCAGCAGGTCGACTCCCTTCTCCTTACTCAGGCGTCCCGCGTACATCACGTTGATCTCGCCCGGGAGCAGGTCGTCGTCACGATGGGCCGGATCGAAGCGCTTCAGGTCGACGCCTCGATCCCATCGCCGGATTCGCTCGTCGGGGATGCCGAGCTCATTCAACCGCTCGTCGCTGGCGCGGCTCGGCGAGAGCACGACGTCGCAGGCCCCGTAGAACATCCCGAGGCCCATGTTGGCGATCACCTCGAACTGGGCCTGTCCGGTGCGCAGCGCGGCATAGGCGGCCAGCTCGGTGTGGTAGCTGCCGACGCACGGAAGCTCGAGCACCCGCGCGAGCAGCCAGGCGCCGATCCCGGCCGGTCCGGGCGAGCACACATGGACGATGTCGTAGCGGCCCTCTGCGAGCGCGTCGACAAGGGCCGGGACCGTCGGCACGCCGATCTCCATCCCGGGGTAGAACGGCACGTCGATTTCGGCGACTGCGCTGAGCCGGCGGTCGACGTCGGCGTCGGTGCCGATCACCTCTACGTCGAAGCCGCGCACGCCGTGGGCGCGGATCTGCTGGAGCGTATGGGTGACGCCGTGCATCGACCCGATGCCGTCGGCAACGAGCGCCACGCGCGGCCGATCGCCGTCGGACCGCGCGAGCTTCGCCTTCTCGCGGCCGAGAAAGGCCGATGCCGCGGCGTACGGGATCGCGGGGATACAGGCGTCGAACAGGGCGAGGGCGCTGCGGGCGCCGTCGAGCCGGCCTGCCTCGAGACCGGCGACGGTGTCGTGCACGACCGCCGCGAGCTTGCGCTCGTGCACGCGCCGGGCCCGGCGGTCCAGGTCAGCGTGGCCGAGCTCGCCCTCCTGGAGCTGGTAGAGCAGCTTGTGCTCGTCGACGTCCAGGTCCATCGCGAGCAGCCAGGCGCGGAGCAGTGCGAGCGCGTCGCTGGCCTGGAGGTCCGCGGCGCCGCTGCCGTGGCGGGCATCACCCTCGCACATGACCCGCTCGACGATCTTCAAGACGCTCGCTGGATCGGGGCGGGCGGGTGTGTCGCCGTCGCCGAGCGAGCGGATCGCGAGGGCCATCGCGGCGTGCGCCCACTTGGGGCCGCTGCCCTGCTGGCCGTGCGCCGACGCGCGTCCGGCGCGGATGTTCGCGAGGAACTCCTGCGGCGTCTGGGCGCGCGGAGTCTCGGTGAACGTCCGGCCGATATCGATTCCGGCGTGGTCATCGGACCCGCCGATGGCGGTCCCCCCGTGGGTCTCGATGTACACAAACGCCGGCAGATTCAGTTCCTTCGCCCGCGAGCCGTTGCGCGTCTCCCAGATCGGGAACAGCTCGGCCAAGCGACGCCGGTGGCGCGCGGTGAGCGGCGCCGCGACGGCGTAGAAGGGGTGGGCGAGCGCCGCCGTGATGTCGCGGTCGTGCAGGTACGCTGCGCACGCCTCGACGTCACCGCTGTTGGCTTGGAGCCAGTCGTGATCGTCGGGAGTGATCCCATAGCAGAGCACGTGCACGGCCTGGCGTTCGCCCTTGAACGATGCAGTCAGTTCCTCGGAGATGAAGGTGTCGGGCAGGTGATCGATCGAGACGGCTCCGTCGATCGTGTCGTGATCGGTGATCGTTACGAAGTCCATTCCGCGGCGCTTGGCGAGCTCGTAGACCTCGAGCGGCGGCGTGGCGCACTCGGGAATCTGGAGCGATCGCTGGACGCCCAGCTTGGAAATCTGCGAGGCCGTGGAATGGACGTGCAGGTCAGCGCGACTTGTCTCGTTCATGTCATTCAGGATCGCCCTGCAAACGAGGGGGTCAGTGAAGAACGAGGTCACGTCCTGTGACCTTTCTGTTAACACCGGCATGGGATTGCAGGGGTGTGCGAGAACCTTGGCCCCAATGCCCGTAGCGGGTCCGAACCCGATGCTTGATCCCGAAATTGTGGCGCTGGAGCGTGGTGGCGTGCGGGTCGAGATCGCGCTGCAACCGTTCGAGCTGACGATCCGGCGGGGCCGGCGGCTGGTCAGGTCGCTTGGGGCGTGGGTGGCCGAGGGCACGATCCACGACCAGTTCATCCATTTCACCGAGGGTGTCGTGGCCCACGAGGACCTCTCGCCGGTGGAGCGCGCGCGAACGGCGGTGGTGCGGCGCCGCTCGCTCGACCGGGCGATCTTCCGGCTCGAGCTGAGCGGCGGGAGGACGGCGCGACTCGAGGTGCGGCTACACCCCGACGAGCGCGTCTCGCTTTCGCTCGAGCCACAGGGCGAGGCGCTGCGGGTCGCGTTCGACTGGCGCCGGCGCGCCGACGAGCGGTTCGTTGGGCTCGGCGCGCGTCATTGCACTCAGTTCGACCAGGCGGGACGCGTGGTTCAGCTCGGCGCCGACCGTCGCTACACCGGCCCCGACTGTCCGGCCGAGCTGCTTGCCGGCGGGGGCATCCCCCAGGGCGACTGCGCTCCGGTGCCGTGGCTCCTCTCGAGTCGCGGCTACGGAGCGTGGGTCCGATCTGAGGCGAACGGGATCCGGTTCGACCTCTCCGGCGAGCGCGTGTCGGCGTCGACGCGCCTCAGCGGTGGACCACTACGGTTGGACTTCGTCTGCGATCCGACGCCCGCGGCGCGGTTGCGGAGGTTCTGCGGGATCACGGGCTTCCCGGCGGTCCTGCCGGAGTGGGGCTACGGGTTCTGGAAGAGCCGAGACGTCTATGGCCACCAGGACGACGTCGTCGACGACTACGAGGGAATGCGCCGGAACGACATACCCCTGGACGCGATCGTGATCGATTCGCCGTGGGCGACCCAATACAACACGTGGGAGTTCAACCCCTACCAGTTCCCGGACGCTCCCGGCCTGATCCGGCGGATGCGCGACGACGGCGTCCGGACCGTGGTGTGGGTGACGCCCTGGGTGAACACCGACTCGCGCGACGGTCAGATCCCACCCCAGCGCGAGTCTGAGCGTCTGCACCGCGAACCCGCGCCGAACTACGCCCCCGGAGTGGCGGCGGGAGCGTTCGTGCGCGCCGGATCGGGCTCGGGCGCCGACGAGCCATTTGCGACCCAGTGGTGGATGGGGACGGGGTCGCCCGTCGACTTCACGGGTCGGGCCGGCGAGGAGTGGTGGCGCGAGCAGGCCAAGCGCGTGCTCGCGCTCGGGGTGGAGGGGATCAAGGCCGACGACGGGGAGGGCTACTACCTCCCCGAGGACGTGCGGCTCGCCGACGGGCGGACGGGGGCGGAGGCCGCGTGGGCACTCGGCGGCCTTCACCGGTCGACCCTTCAGCGCGCGCTCGATGAAGTCCATCCCGGCCGAGGCGTGCTGTTCGCGCGCAGCGGGTGGACGGGTCAGCACGCGATCGGCCACACCTGGGCCGGGGATCAGGCGTCCGACTTCTGGTCGCTGCGCGTACTCGTGATCGCCACCCTGTCCGCTGCCTGCAGCGGCTTTTCGAACTGGTCGCACGACGTGGGCGGCTATCTCGGCCATCGCCTGGTCGAGCGCTGCCCGCCCGAGCTGCTCGTACGCTGGGTGCAGCTCGGCTGCTTCACGCCGCTGATGCACGCCCACGGCCGAATGCCGCAGGAGCCTTGGAACTACTCGTCGCGCGTGCTCGAGTTGTACCGCGCGTACGTCCGGCTGCACGAGCAGCTCGTGCCCTACGTTCGCTCGGCCGCAGCCACCGCTTCGCGGACGGGTCTCCCGATCATCCGGCCGCTGTGCCTGATCGACCCGGCTGATCCGCGCGGCTGGGAGATCGGCGACGCGTACGGCTATGGGCCGGCGCTGTGGGTGGCGCCGGTGCTCGATGATGATGCGCGCGAGCGCGAGGTGCCGCTGCCACGGGGCGACTGGATCGAGACCTGGTCGGGCCGGTTGGTCCGTGGTGGGAGCGAGACGGTGGTCGAGGCGCCGCTCGAGCGCATCCCGGTCTGGGTCCGCGCCGGGTCGATCGTGGTCACGTATCCGGCCTCACACGTCGAGCGGGGGCTGGGCGACGTCCCGGAGTCCTCGAGGCCTTTGGTCGCGACTCTGTGGGGCGTGCCGCGGCTCGGCCGAACCGCGGCGCGGTTGGCCGATGGGACGCGGATCGCGTGGCGTCACGGGGAGTGGACGATGTCGTCTCCGGTCGAACGGGAAGTTGAGTTTCGCGAGGTGGGGGAGTGATGTGTCAGGGCACGCCCACGCGGGTGAGCGCGAGGGCGCCGGCCTCCGCTCCGAGCTTCGCGGCGTCGGCGATGCCGTCGCCGCGTCCCAGCCCGAACGTGAAGGCGGCCGCGAACGAATCCCCACAGCCGTAGGTGTCGCGTGGCGGGCCGGGGAGCGGCGCCGGCTCCCAGCGGCCCTCCGACTCGCCCCACCAGCGCCCGCCTCGTGCGCCCTCGGTCGCCACCAGCAGACGCGCGCGCGATGCGACCCGTGTGGCCCAAGCGCTCTCGTCCTCGTCGCCCTCGCTGAACACCAGTGCGTAGAGCCATGCCCCCTCGGCCCGGAGCACGTTTCGGGCTCGCGGCGAGGCGACGACGTACGGCGAGGCGTGCGCCCGTCGGAGCGCGTCGTCGTCGCCGGCGGTGAAATACACGCCGCCCGCGTCTTTGAGGCGGTCCCATTCGAGGTGATCGGCTCCGCGCGGCTCGAGGCGCTCGCCCACCGTGACGATCGTCCGTTCGTGGTCTGAGTCGAGAAACGTCACCGCCCGGCGGGTCGGCCGATCGCGCCACGCGACATGCACGCGCACCCCGCGGTCCTCGAGCTGCGCCACCGCGGCGCGCCCGTCCGCGTCCTGGCCAAGCGCGCAGAAGAAGTCGACCTCCGCACCGAGCTCGGCAAGCATGCCCGCCGCGACCGCGCCACCTCCGCCGGCGCGGAAGAACGAATCCCGAGCCTGAAGGATCTTTCCCTGGACCGGGAGGTGCGGCACCGGCAGGAACTCCACCCATTCAACGTGACCGACTACTCCAATCCGCGTCATGCACGGTAGTGTGATCCCTTATGGACGAAGGCCTTCCCGTCGCCTACGAGGTGCTCGAGTCCGGCGTGCCCGTCTACGCGTCGTCGGGCGAGCAGGTCGGGACGGTCGACCACGTCGTCGCGGCCCCCGAGGAGGACATCTTCCACGGTCTCGTGATCCGCGTCGGGGGCGACCAGCGGTTCGTCCCAGCCGATCAGGTCGCCTTGCTGCACGAGCGCGGCGCGGATCTGCGGATCGACGCCGCCGCGGTGGCCGAACTCGAGCCGCCGCAGCATGGAGCGCCGGCATGGCGGGAAGTTGAGCCGGGCGTCAAGCCGAGTCGCTGGCGACGGTTCCTCGACCTCGTGGAGGGCAAGGACCCGCGCGCTAGGAACTGGGAAGAGGAGGACTGACCCCGTCGAGCAGGCCTGCGTCCTCGAGCGAGCGACGCAACCGCTCGGGGGACTCGAACTCGATGCCCCTCATGCCGACGCTCCGGGCGGCCTCGACATTGGCCGCCGAGTCGTCGATGAACAGGGTCTCGGACGGATCGAGGTCGAACCGGCGGAGCAGGAGCTCGAAGATCGCCACATCGGGCTTGGCCACGCCTTCGAAGCCGGACACGACGGTGCCGTCGAGCCAGTTCAGGAACGGAAATCGTTGTTCCCGAAGCGGGTACGTCTCCCGCTCCATGTTCGTGAGCCCGTAGCACGGGATACCGGCCGCCTTCAGGGCCCCAAGAAGTTCAACGGTACCTTCGATCGGTCCGGCGATCATCTCCTCGCTTCGTCGCGACCACGCCCAGATGAGCTCGGCCTGGTCGGGGTGTGCCTCCACGAGCGGCGGGCATGTCTGTTCGGGCGGCACCCCGAGGTCGTGGGCGTGATGCCACTCCATCGTGCAAACCTCGGCCAAGAAGTTCTCCATCGCCGCGTCGTCGCCGCCGAACAGCTTGCGGTACAGGTAGCGGGGGTTCCAGTCGAGCAGGACGCCGCCGAGGTCGAACACGACCGCGCGCGACCGCCCGGTGCCGTCCGGGGCCTTCATCAGGCCCAGTGAAGCATCAGCTGTGGCTGACTAGCTGTGGCCGACTAGCCGTGGCTGGCGGCCGGCTGGGAGATCGGCGGTGTGGGCCCGCTTTCGCGCAGGCCGATTCGGTCGTACAACCGACGGAGCGGCCTTGGCGCCCACCAGTTGAGCGGGCCGAGCAGCACCATCAGCGACGGGACGAGCAGCGCGCGGATGATCGAGGCGTCGATCAGGACGGCCACAACCGCGCCCAGCCCAAGTTCCTTGACGAACACGATCTCCGAGGTCGAGAAGGCGCCCAGCGCCACCGCGAAGAGCAGCGCCGCCGCGGTGACGACGCGCCCGGTGCGCTCGAGTCCGATCGCCACCGCGTCGCGGTCGGCCGCGCCCGCGTCGCGCGCTTCCTTGATCCGCGAGAGCAGGAACACGCCGTAGTCCGTAGCCAAGCCGAACCCGACCGCGAATAGCAGGACCGGCTGGGTGGCGTCGAGCGCGCCGAGGCTCCGGTAGGAGAGCAAGCTCTCGAGGTTGCCGTCCTGGAAGACGAGCACGAGGATGCCGAACATCGCGCACAGCCCCAGCCCGTTCATGATCACGGCCTTGATCGGCAGTACAACCGAGCCAGTCATGAGGAACAGGATGATCAGGGTCGTGGCGACGACGATCCCGAGCACCGCAGGCAGGTGGACCGCGAGGCTGTGCTCGAGATCGAGGTAGGCCGCGGTCTCGCCGGCCACGCCGAGGTAGAAGGGAACGCGGAGGGCACGCACGTCGCGGACGAGGTTCTCGGTGGCGTCTGACAGGGGCGCGTGAACGGGGGCGACCGAGACGAGCGACATGTTCGGTCCGGCGGCGCGGGCCGGCTCAACCGCGGAGACATCGGGCATGGTCGCAATCCGCGCCTCGAGGGCGGTGACGGCCTGCGAGGTGGCGGGGGCGCCGATGACCAGGTCGAGCGGGGCGGCGCGGTTCGGCGGGAACCGCGTGTTCAGCGTGTCGTTGACCTGGCGAGCGGTGGCGCCTGCCGGAAGCACGTTCGCGTCGACCGTTGTGAACTTGACCTGTGTGAAGAACGGGATCCCGAGCGCGATCAGGAACGAGGCGCTGGTGATCGCGATCAGCGCGGGGCGTCGCATCACGATCTGTGACAGGCGGTACCACGCGCCGGCGTTCGCGGGTCTCGCGTCGCGGTTCGCGGCGCGGGCCAGCCACGTGGGCGACAGCGCGTTGACCCGCGGTCCGAGCACGCTGAGGAGGGCCGGCAAGACGACGATCGCCAGCGTCGCGGCGAGCAACGCCACGAGCGCGCCCGCGACTCCCATCGAATACAGGAACCGCTGCGGGAAGATCATGAGCGACGCAAGCGCCGCCGCGATCGTGAGCGAGCTGAACACGATCGTCCGGCCGGAGGTCTGGAGCGTGCGTCTCAATGCCTCGACGCCGAACCCGGACTTGACCGACTCCTCGCGGTAGCGGGACACCATGAACAGGCTGTAATCGATCGCGAGCCCGAGCCCCAGACCGGTCGTGAGGTTGAGCGCGAACACGGACAGATCGACGAAGCCGGCGATGATCCGGAGCGCGAAGAACGTCGCGACGATCGCCAGGCCGCCGAGCAGTGGTGGGAGCAGTGCGGCCACGAGCGAGCGGAAGAACAGGAGCGACAGCAGGAATACGAACGGGAACGCGAGCAATTCGGCGTGCTCGAGGTCATGGCTCACCTGGGTGTTCACCTGCGCGTTCGCCACGAGTCCGCCCCCGAGCTCGACGTCACGCTGGCCGGCGAAGCCATTCTCGATCTGCTGGGCGTCATCCTTCAGCTGGGTGTCGGACTTCGGCCGGAAGTAGGCGACCACGTATGTCTGGCGGCCGTCGCGGGACACCATCGCCGGGTCGTGGGTGTCGTAGTAGCTGGCGGCGCTCGCGACGTCCGGGCCGTGCTGCAACTCGGCTGTCACTTGGTCGACGCGGTTCTGTGCCGTCGCTGTATGCACGTTTCCGACGGTGACGAGCGCCACCACGCCCGGGTCGATTTCGCGGTTGGTGGCGTTCTGGAAGCGGTTGGTCGCCTGGACGCTCTGGGTCGCCGGGTCACTGGCCCCGTACGGGCTCAGATGGTTCGCCACCGAGCTCCCGAACACGCCGGCGATCACCGCGCCGACGACCGTGACGTACAGGACCACGCGGCGGTGGGGATAGATGAAGCCCGCGAGCCTAGTCAGCATCGGCTGTCTCCTGTCTGAGTCTGAGCTCCGTCGACTCGCACCACTCCACGATCCCGCGGTGAAGCCTGATGCCGAGCTCCAGCGTCAGCCGCGGGCCCTCGGGCATGTGGCTCGCCTCCTCCTCGTGGGCGCACAGCTGGGCAAGGGTGCGCTCGTGCGACTCGCGCATCGCGCGGATGTTGCGGATGCGCTGCTCGGGGGTGCCCACGTCGGAGAAGAACAGCTTCAGCATGCTCTCGTCACGGACCTCGAATGCCGGATCGGGGTCGGGGGCGAGCCACTGCTCGAATGCAACCCGGCCGGCGTCGGTCAGCTCGTAGACGGTGCGTGCCCGACCGCCGGTCGGCTCGGACTGACCCACGATCAGGCCCTGCTCCTCGAGTCGCCTTAGCTCGGGGTAGATCTGGCCGTAGCTCGCGGCCCAGAAGTGGCGTGTCGACTTGTCGACGAACTGCTTGATGTCGTAGCCGGTCTGCCTACCGAGAGCGATCATCCCGAGGATCACCCGACCGGTTGGTGTGAGAGGTGACGGTGGCATTGAGCCGTGGAATATATCGGCCCGGCATATAACGGCACGATATATCTGGAGGAGGTATCTGTCAAGCGGGTGGGGCAGGGGGGTGCGGTGCCGCGGGTCCCCGGGCTCTTGGACTGACCTGCGTAACACGACAATCGAGGCGCGTCGGGCGGACTGTGACGTGGTACGCAGGTATATCGCGCGTTACACGGCACGGTCACGGATGTCCGTGTCCGGTGTCGTGTTACGCAGGTCGAGCGCAAGTCCCGGGGCGGCGAACCGGGGTCGCTCGGACACCGGGGTCGCCGGACACCGGGGTCGCCGGACACCGGGGTCGCCGGACACCGGGGTCGCCGGACACCGAAGCGCGCCGGACCGGGGACCCAGAAGCGTGAAGCTAACCCTGCGCCCGCTGCGCCCGCTGCGCCCGCTGCGCCCGCTGCGCCCGGCGCGCCAGCCGCGCCGGCGCCCGCCGTTCCCACGCGTCCGCGAGCAGGTCGGCCAGCAGCGGCTCGTCGGCGGCGCCCAGATCCACCCGCATGGCGGCCAGGCGCTTGCCCCACCAGACTTCGGCGCAGATCGCTGGGTGCGCCTCCGCGGCGGTGAGGATCCCCGGCTCGTCGAGCATCACGTTCATGTGCTCCTCGTCCCAGAGGGTGGCGAAGATCTTGCCGGCGACGCGGAACGAGGGGCGGCCGTGGTGGTCCTGCTCGACCGCCTCAGGGAGCGAGAGGGCGATGCGGCGGGCGGCGGCCTGATCCACTGTGGGCGGCTCGCTCAGACGTTCGGGTCGCCGTTATGCTCGCCCCAATGCACCTCGCCGAGCTTACGCCGCCCGAGCAGAGGGTGTTGGGGTGTCTGATCGAGAAGCGCTGGACGACGCCGGACCAGTACCCGCTCTCGCTCAACGGGCTGCGGCTGGCGTGCAACCAGTCGACGAACCGCGACCCGGTGACGGCTTATGACGAGGCCACGGTCAGGGACGCTGCCCAGCGGCTGTGCCTGTACGGGCTGGCGCGCCTGGCGAGCGGCCATGGAAGCCGGGCGACCAAGTACCGGCACCTGGCCGAGGAGGCTCTGCGCCTCGATCGCGAAGAGCTGGCGGTGCTGGCCGTGCTGCTCCTGCGCGGCCCGCAGACGCCCGGTGAGCTCAAGGCCCGCACCGAGCGGATGGCGCCGCTGGCATCGCTCGCCGACGTGGAGCGCATCTTGACGACGCTCGGCGAGCGTGACTACGCGCGACGGATCGGGCGCCGGCCGGGACAGAAGGAGGACCGGTTCGAACACCTGCTGGGGCCGTGGGAAGGATCCGACGCAAGCGGACACGCGCCGGCCCCGCTGGGACCTGCGTCAACGATGCCCTCTGCCGCACACCCCGGGCCGCCGCCGGGACAGCCCGGGCCAGCGGCGGCGGAACGTGGGTCATTCCCGGCGCAGGCCGGGACCCCGCCGGCCGGGACCCCCCCGGCCGGGACACCGCCGGCCGGGACACCGCCGGCCGGGACCCCGCCGGCCGGGACCCCGCCGGCCGGGACCCCGCCGGCACAGTCCCCGGTGGACGTGCCATCGGACCTGAACGGGAGGCTCGCCGACCGCGTCGCCGCCCTCGAGGCCGAGGTCGCCACGCTCCGCGAGGAACTCGACGAGCTGCGCGACCAGCTCACTATGCCGGCCGCGAACTAAAGGCTCCGGGCCGGCTACGGCTCCGGTGACCCGGCCGGCGCCACGAACCGCTCGCGCAGGGCTATCGAACCGGTTCCCTCAAGTCGCCGGTCAGAGTGCCGACAACCGGTGGGAACCTCGATGAACCTGACGTGAGTTCGCGTTGGGGCACAAAATAGACCTTGAAGTTCAGGGTCTACAAAGACCCTGAAGTCCGGGGCTGAAAGGGACATGGATGAAGCTTCGCACGATGCTGCCCGTTGGGGCCGCAGCGATTACGAGCCTGTTGCTGGTGGCCGCTCCGGCCGGCGCAACGACTGCGTCGGAGACGCTGACCGCGGGCTCGCTTGGGTTTGCCACGACTCCGGGGACCGTTACCTTCCCGGCCACGGCACTGAACGGCCAGGACAAGGCCGTCAACTTCCGGCAGCCGCTCGACATCGCCGACGCCACCGGCTCGGGTGCGGGTTGGAACATCACGGCCACCTCAACCCAGTTCAAGACCACCGGCGGCAACACCTTGCCGGCGGGCGCGACCACGGTCGGCTCGGCGCCGGCCGCCCCGACGTGCGACACGAACGTGACGTGCACTGTGGGTGGCAATACGACGGTGGCCTTCCCGTATACGCTGCCGGCGGCGGCGACTGCCCCGCTCGCCACTAAGCTGTACAACGCTCCGGCGAACACCGGCATGGGCGATCAGACGGTGTCGCCGACCTGGACGCTTGCGATTCCCGGCAATGCATACGCGGGTAGTTACACGTCCACCTGGACCCTTTCGCTCGTCAGCGGACCGTAAGACATCGTGAGGCTAAAGACACTCTCGCTGCTGGTCACCGCCTGTGCGGTGGCCAGCGGCGTGTTTGCATCGGCCGCCGGAGCCGCCACGATCGGTGGCTTCGGCGCCCGGCCTGCGCATTTCAATCCCGAACATCCCGCGACTCGCGCTTACTTCATTCGCAGCGTCCCGCGCGGGGGTGTGTTCGCCGACTCAATCATCGTCACCAACGCCGGAAACCGGGCGATAACGCTGCGGGTGTATCCAGTCGATGGCCTCACAGGCGCCACGTCCGGCGTCGTCTACGGCAATCGCCAGGACAAGCTTCACGGCGCTGGACTGTGGGTCACTCCGGACACCTCGACGGTGACCGTTCCGGCTAACTCGCAGCTCACCGTCGGATTCACCGTGCACGTTCCGCACGGCGCCGGCGTGGGCCAGCATCTCGCCGGGCTGGCGCTCGAGGATGCACGCGCGGGTAAGTCAACGGGCCGATTCTCGGTGACCGAGGTGCTCCGCACGGTCGTCGGCATCGAAATGACGGTGCCCGGTCCGAGTCAGATGCGCCTGCATCTCAAAAGCTTCTCGATCGCGCCGATCCAGGGCACGACGTACCCGTCTGTCGTCGTCAACCTCGCCAATACCGGCACAAACCTGTGCAAGCCGGCGCTGGCCGTCGCGCTCACCGGACCGGGCGGAGAGCAGCACGCGACTCGGCGACTCGACACCGTCCTTCCGGGCAGTTCGATTCCGTACCCGTTCGTGTGGCCCCATTCGCTCTCAGCCGGCAGTTACACCGCGAACATCACGGCGACCGGTTGCGGTCCACGGCAGGTCCTGCATGGCACCGCCTCGCTGGGCGCGAAGCTCGTGAACAGCACGGGTCCGGCGAGCCTCACCCACGCGTCCGGCGGCGGCAGCACGATTCCGTGGTGGCCGATCGCGCTCGTCGGGTTTGGTGGGATCGTCGTCGGCACCCTGTTCGGTCGCCGGCGGCGAGGCCCGTCCTCGGCTTGAGAACGATTCGCCGCGTGGCGACGCGACGCCCAACGATACGAAGCAAGGTCCTGCTGGCGGTGGCGATCAGCGCGTGTGCGCTCCTCACCGCGCCGGTCGCGCTGGCCATGACCTGGGTGGGCCCGGAGACATCGCCGACGACGAACAATCTCTACGGGGTGTCGTGTCCGGATGCCAGCCACTGCTTCGCGGTCGGCGGCACCACGTCCGCCGGCAAGATCATCCACACCGCGAACGCCGGGGCGGCCGGCCCCACGTGGAGTTCGCAGACGCCGCCGAGCAACGCCACCGGGCAGTACAACGCGATCAGCTGTGCGGACGACGACGACTGCATCGTGGTGGGAAGCACTGCCAGCGGCGGTCCCGTTATCGCAGCGACGGCCAATGGCGGGACCACTTGGTCCAAGCAGACCGCGCCGTCGCCGGCGACCGTGGCGCTTCAGGGTGTAACTTGCGCGAGCAGCACGCATTGCGTCGCCGTGGGGAACGACGTGGGAAGCTCCCCGGTGATCATCGCCACGGCCAACGGCGGCTCCACCTGGACCGCGCAGACCGCGCCCGCGACGAACACCCCGCTCAACGACGTCAACTGTCCGAGCACGACGGTCTGCTACGCCGTCGGCGGGACCGGCAGCGCCGCCACGGTCATCGCGACCACCAACGGCGGCACTACCTGGACCGCCCAAACGGTGCCGTCGACCGACAACGTGGCGCTGAACGCGGTCACGTGCACGAGCACGACCGTGTGCTTCGCGGTCGGGAACGCTGTCAGCGGGACGGGCGAGATCGTCGCGACGACCAACGGCGGTGCCAACTGGTCCTATCAGTCCGACGGCAGCCAGCTGAGCCTGTACGACGTGTCGTGCTGGGATGCCACCGACTGCGTCACAGTCGGCGCATCGGGCCGGGTCGCGTGGAGCTCGAACGGCACGGGCTGGAGCTGGCAGAACTCTCCAACCAGCAACACGCTGTACAGCGTCGACATCAGCAACGAGACCTCGGGCACGGCCGTTGGCGTCTCGGGCACCATCGTGGGCTACTCGATGGGTTGCAACAGCTCGGGAGGGCTGAACTTCACGCCACCGACCAGCTTCTCCTGGCCGAGTACGGCGCTGACGGGGCGCGACCAATCGATCTCCACCGGGCTGAATCTGTCACCCGATGACGAGACCGGCTCGGATGCCGGCTGGAACCTGAGCGCGACCTCGACGACGTTCAGCTCGGGTACACACACGCTCCCGACGACGGCGGCGATGATCACCGCCGCATCGGCCACTGCGGGCACCGGGAACTGTTCGCTCCCGAGCAATCAGATCTCGTATCCGTTGACGGTTCCCGCCGCGGCTACCGCTCCGTCGGCGGTCAAGATCTTCGACGCCGGCCAGGGGACCGGGGCCGGACCGGTCAACGTTGCGCTGAGCGCATCGCTGAACGTTCCCGGCAACGCCAGGACCGGTACCTACACCTCAACCTGGACGATTACGCTCGCGAGCGGACCGTAACGTTTCAGCCCCACTTCCTCGGGATATGCACTAGGACAGTCTTCCGAGGAGGTAGGTATGCGAAGTGTCATCCGGCTGCTGGCCGCCGCCGGCGCCCTTTCCTTGTTCGCGTCCGCGGCGCAGGTCGCACAGGGGGCGGCGTCGGCGGGGGCGGGCTCGTTCCTGCTCACCGCCAACAGCCCCGGAGGGACGTACGCACCGACGTTCACCGGAAACGGGATGCTCGGCGTGCGCGTGCCGCCATCCGGGCAGGGCTACGCCGGCGGAACAGTTCCCGCGCAGTCGGAGCTCGCCGGCTTCTACGGCCAGGTCTCGAACGACCCGAAGCCCGCCAACGACGTTCAGCAACGGGCGAACATCCCTACCTGGTCGACACTCACGTTCGGCGAGAACGGCAACACCTTCACGGTCCCAGGCGCCGGCGTGTCGGGCTGGCGTCAGTCGATCGACCTCCACACCGGGATCGTCACCACGACCGCGAGCTGGACCGCGCCCGACGGGCACGTCACCGACCTGAGCTATGAGGTCCTGACCGACCGCGCGAACCCGAATGTCGGCCTGGTCCGCCTCCAGTTCACTCCACACTGGTCGGGGACGGCGACGGTCACCGACGCAATCGACGGCACCGCCGACACCACCGCCACGCCCGAGCTGACCACTCAGGTGGCCAAGGGCTGGAACGTAGCCGCGCGTCAAGACTGGGTGACGATCGCGACCCAGGGCACGGGAATCCAGGCGACACTCGCCAGTCAGCTCCAGGTGAGCCCGAACGTGCTCGCGACGACCACCCAAAACGACCAGACGACCGATCAGAGCGTCGGCCAAGAGCTCGGGTTCCCGGTGCAGTCCGGCCAGACCTACACGATCGCCAAGTACGTCGGCGTGGAGAGCTCGCAGACAAACGCGAACAGCCTGGCCGCGGCTCAGGCGCAGGCCGCCGCCGCGGCCGCCACCGGTTGGGATTCGCTGCTCGGGGCCAACGAGGCCTCGTGGGCCCAGCTCTGGCATGGGTCGATCGACGTGCTCGGCAACCGCACGCTCGCCACCGACGTCAACGCCAGCGAGTTCTACCTGTGGTCGAGCACGCGCGACGGAGTCGACTGGAGCGTCTCGCCCGCGGGCCTCTCGTCGAACGGCTACGACGGCCACATCTTCTGGGACGCCGAGACGTGGATGTACCCCACGCTCCTGGCCCAGCACCCGGATCTCGCTGCCGGGATGAACGCCTACCGCTTCCAGCGGCTCACCGAGGCCGAGCAGCACGCGACCGCCACCGGCTACAAGGGCGCCCGCTTCCCGTGGGAGAGCGCGCTCGACGGCACCGAGCAGATTCCGCCCCCGACCTCGGTCAACAGCGAGGGGCTATACGAGCAGCACATCACCGCTGACATCGCGCTCGCGCAATGGCAGTACTACCTCGTTACCGGCGATAAGACCTGGCTCCAGCAGCAGGGCTGGCCGGTGCTCTCGGGGGCAGCCGATTTCTGGGCGTCCCGAGCGACGCTCGGCAGTGACGGCAAGTACCACATCAACGGCGTCACCGGTCCCGACGAGGAGAACCCGAACGTCAACGACGAGGTCTACACCAACGTGGGCGCGATGCGCACGCTCCAGGACGCGGTCCAGGCCGCCAACGCCCTCGGGATCGCGGCGCCGGCGAGTTGGTCGCAGATCGCGGCCAACCTCGTCGTACCGGTGAACACGGCCCTAAATATGCACCCAGAGTTCTCGGGGTACCAGAACCAGCTGGTCAAGCAGGCCGACGTGACCATGCTCCAGTATCCGTGGAACTACACGATGCCGTCGAAGCTCGGGCTCGGCGACATCAACTTCTACGGCCCGCGGACCGACCCGGGCGGCCCGTCAATGGACGACGCGATCAACCTGATCGACAATTCCGCACTCAACAACCCCGGGTGCGCGAGTTACGTCTACACCGAGCGGAGCTACCAGCCGTTCATCCGCGACGTGTTCCACCAGTTCTCCGAGACCCGGACCGGTGGCGCGTTCACGTTCATGACAGGCATCGGCGGGTTCCTCCAGGAGTTCCTGTACGGCTACTCCGGGATGCGCTGGGACACCAACGACGTGGCGCTCAACCCCAGCCTGAACAGCGAGATCAGCGGGATCGTCCTCCACAACCTGCAGTGGCGGGGACGGACGTTCACGGTCACAATCGGCCAGCAGCACACGGCCGTCCGCCTCACCAGCGGCGCGCCGATGCCGGTCAAGACGCCGAACGGCACGCGTCGGCTGACCAGCGGACACGCGCTCACGATCGCCACGCGCCGACCCGACCTGACCGCCTCGAGCGACCTCGTCCGCTGCGGGCGAGTGGTCGCGAGCAGCTCGCAGCCCGGGGCCCCGGCGCTCGCCGCGATCGATGGCAGCCCCGCCACCGACTGGGAGCCGGCCGCGGTGAAGGCCAGCCTGACCGCTCGCGTTCAGGGCCTCGCCGCTACCGTCCGCACGATCACGCTGCGGTGGGGCCGCCAGTGGCCGGGGCCGCCGGCGCCGAACGTGCCGCCGCCGCCCGGACCGGTGACCGTGCTCCGGCCGGCGAGCTACTCGGTGCTGGTGTCGAACAACGGTCGCGCGTGGCATCGCGTGGCGTTCGTCACCGGCCATACCGGCCGGGTGCTCGACACGATCCACCTCAAGCGCGTCAAGGCGCGCTTCGTGCGGATCAAGGTCACCGCATCCAGCGCGAAGGCGCTCCCGCAGCTCCAGGAGCTGACTGTGAACCGCTAGAGAATCGACAGCTCGGAGTTGTCGCCGACCAGGAAGCGGTAGGCACGCGGCTGGCGGTGATCGCGGCCGATCTTGACGTTCCGCCCGAGCAGCGACGACTCCATCCGGCCGTCGAGGTCCTGAACAACCGAGCCGGAGAGCAGGATCGAGTGCTCGACCTCGGCGTTGCGGATCTCGCACGCCTCGCCGATGGCCGTGTAAGGCCCGACGTAGCAGTCGGTCAGAACCGCGCCGGCGCCGATGATCGCCGGGCCGCGCACGGACGATCGCTCGAGCCGGGCACCGCGCTCGACCACGACGCGTCCGTCCACGCGCGAGTCGATCAGCTCTCCCTCGACCCGCGTTTGGATCGTGTCGAGCACCAGCCGGTTGGCAGCGAGCATGTCGTCGAGGCGGCCGGTGTCCTTCCACCAGCCCCTGACGACGTGCGGCTCGACCCGCAGGCCGTCGTCGACGAGGCGCTGGATCGCGTCGGTGATCTCGAGCTCGCCGCGTCCCGAGGGCTGTATCGCCCGCGCCGCAGCATGAACCGCCGAGGTGAACATGTACACGCCCACGAGCGCCAGGTCGGTGCGCGGCTCGGGCGGCTTCTCGACGAGCCGCACCACCTTGCCGCCGCTGAGCTCAGCGACACCGTAGTTTTCGGGGTCGGGAACCTGGGTGAGCAGGATGAGCGCATCGGGCTGGTCGGACTGGAAGGCAGCCACCAGATCCCCGATACCGCCCTGGAGGAGGTTGTCGCCGAGGTACATGACGAATGGCGAGTCGCCAAGGAAAGGCTCGGCGGTGAGGACCGCGTGCGCCAACCCGAGCGGCGCGTCCTGGGGGATGTAGGTGAGGCGGATGCCGAACCGCGAGCCGTCGCCAGCGGTAGCGCGGATCTCGTCGCCGGTCTCGGGCGCGATGATGATCCCGACCTCCTTTATCCCCGCCTCGGCCATCGCCTCGATCCCGTAGAACAGCACGGGCTTGTTGGCGACCGGCACGAGCTGCTTGGCGCTCGTGTGGGTGATCGGTCGCAGGCGGGTGCCCTTTCCACCCGACAGGATCAGTCCTTTGAGCGTCGGCATCGCCGGGCAGCCTAGCGGCTCGCGGCCCGCTCGCGGCCCGCTCGCGGCCCGCTCGCGGGCAGGTCAGCGCGCTGCGACAGGGGCGGCCGCCGACCGGATCGTCTCGGCCGCTTCGCGGACGGCGACGCGCGCGTCGTCGGGCTCGAGCACGACCGCGTCGCCGGCCTCCTTCAGCACGTCCCGGACGAGGTAGCGCATGCTCGCGAACCCGCGCTCGACCACCACCGCGCCGTCGTCGAGTTCGTCGGTGATCCGGCGCTCCTCCCGGGCCCACCGCGCGCGGGTAGGCGAGATCCAGACGCGGGCGTGCTGAGCGGTGGGAACCTCGCCGGTCCGAGGCCAGCCGTCGACGTCGGCCGCAGGGTCGACGTCGGGGCGCGGCTCGAACTCCTCGTCGGTCACGCCGGCAGACTTGAACCGGTCCAGGCGGAAGTGCCGGACGTCGTCGCGCGAGGGGTCGAAGGTGGCGACGTACCAGCCCTCGCGGCCGTTGATCAGCGCGTACGGCTCGACGGTCCGGGTTGAGAACTCGTCCTCGTTCTCCTTGTAGTACTCGAACGAGAGCAGCCGGCGCTGGGCGATGGCGCGCGAGACGACCGCCGCGATCTCAGCATCGCCGCCGCCCGGGGTGGCGATCTGGAGGCCCTCGTGAACCGGGTCCTCGCCGAGCGCTGCGACCACCTTGTCGCGCACCGAGGTCAGCGATCCCTCGGGGATGTGCTCGCCGATCAGGTCGATCGCGGCCACGAGCGCCTTGGCTTCGACCGGCAGCAGGCGCGCCGGACGAGCGAACGAATCGCCGTACGGCTCGGGATCTACCTCGATCATCCCGTCGGGGAGGAGCTCGGCGTACAGCACGTAGGTGCCCGCGCCGAAGTTGACGAGGTTCAGCACGGAGATGTCCTCGCGGAGCTCCTGCTCGGAGATCTTGAGCTTGGTGCCCAGCTCCTCGGCATCCACGCGGCGGCCGGCGCGGCCGGCTTCGATCAGGATGCTCGCGAGCGTCACCAGGCGCGCGAACCGCTCGGGGCGGATCGCCCCGTCGGAGTGATGGCCGTTCCCGTCGTCCGGGGCCGGCGCTGCCTCGTCGCTCGCGGCGACCGCTGGCGCGATCTGCGGCTCACCGGTGTGTCGCTCGATCAGCACGTCCACCCGCTCGCGGAGCTCATCGACGAGGTCGGGCGGGCCGATGATGCGCGCGTGCTCGCCCAGCCCGAGGACCCAGGCGATCAGCTGCCGGGCGTTGGCGTAGGGCGTGACGAACACCCGGTCACCCCCTTCCCCGGCGGGACGCATTTCCCCGTACGGGCCGAAGTGACGCTCGATCTGCCAGGCGATCCGCCGCCCGATCCACACCTCGGCGGTCCCCACCGGGTCGCCGAACTGCCAGTCGATCCGGTTGGCGTAACCGCGCGGATCGAAGTCCGCAGGGCGCTGGAAGTCGTGCTCGGCCTTGGTGGCGTAGCCGACCTTGCCGCGAATCCGGGACAGTCGGAACACGCGAATCGCCTTGCGCTCGTGGGCGTAGCCGACGAGGTAGAACTGGTTGCCCTGGAATAGCAGCTGGTAGGGGTCGACCTTGCGCGTCCCGACCTCGCCTCGCTCCATCGTGTAGTAGTCGAACACGATCGTCTTTCGGCGGAAGATTGCGGTCTCGACCTTGGCCAGTCGCTGGCTCAGCTCGTGTCCCCCCGCGGAGCCGGTGATCCCGAGCGCCACCGTGTGCTGCTCAGGGGATGAGAGCGGGCTCGGGCGCCCCCACGAAATCTGCTGGAGCGCGAGCCGGAGCGGCTCGGCGTAGGCGAACTCGCCGTCGAGCAGGTGCAGGGCGGTGTTCAGGCCGGCGAGCTCACGGTCGGTGAACTCGATTGCCGGCAGGTGAAAATTCTCGGGCGCGAGCGAGTAGGTCTCCTGCTCGACGAGACCGTCGACGGGCTTCTCGACTGACAGGTAGATCCGGAGCGCCTCGAGCTCGGAGCGGTCGGCGTAGAAGCGCCGCGCGAACGCATCCTCGTTCATCGCGCTGTAGCCCTCGACGTCCCGGCGAATCTCCTGGGCGGTCACCGGACGCCGTTCTGCCATCAGGTACGAGATGAGCGAGAGCTGACGGATCAGCTTTTCGGTGTCCTTAGCCATGCCCGCCTCAACTGTAGTTGGGTGGGGCGGGAGGCGTCCCCGGGTCCTGTTGTCGGAGCGCTATTTGCGGTGTTTCGCAGCCAAGGCGTGACCCGGCGGAGGGAAGCTGTGACGGGGCCGCGGAGCGAGGCCCAGTTCTAGGCGGCCTCGCGCTCGAAATCAGCTCGCGGCGCGAAGTACGCCCCGCCACCGAGCGCCTTGTCCCATCCTGACCACTGCTCGCCGGCGCGCAGCTGGCGTTCGAGCCGGTCGAAGCTCCCGAGGCGGCCCCCGAGGTTGTCGATCATGTGCACGAGCGTCGCCTCGCGGGTGCACGGGACGACCGGGCTGCCGTGCTCGAGCGACCCGTGGTGGCTGAGGATGATGTGGAGCAGCGCCTGGGCGAGGTCAGGCGGGAACTCGTCGACGCGCTCGATCGCGCTGCGTACGCGGTAGTAGCCGAGCGGTATCTCCCCGTGGAGGCGACCCTGGTCGGACATCGAGATCACCCCGCCTTGCAGCTCGTACGCGTCGAGCTTTCCGATGTCATGAAGGAGCGCCCCGGCTACCGCGACGTCCCGGTCGATACCTCCGAACATGGCCGAGATCGCGCTGACCGATTGGGCGACCGTGAGCGAATGCTCGAGCAGGCCGTGGCGGTAGGCGTGGTGGTAGCGCTTGCCGGCCGGCGCGTCCCGGTAGCCGGCCCAGATGTCGGCGAACACCGCGCCGAGGAGCTGTCTCAGGTGAGGATTCTGGATCGTGGCCAGCAGCTCGCGAAGGTCGCGCTCCATCTGGTCGAGGTCATGCGCGGGACCATCGCGCAGGTCCTCGCTGGCGTATTCGCCGTCGTGGGCCTGGCGGAGGCTGTCCACTGCGAGCTCCGCGCCCGTGAACCTCCCGATCACGAACACCACCTCGCCTCTGCGGCAGAGCTCGCCGGCGGCGTGCCCGACGACGGCGGGCACGCTCCCGCTCCGATCACCGAGAACGAGCTTCAGGTGGTCGGGATGGCGTTCAATCTCGCGGACCAAGAGCGCCTGCGAAATGTCGGAACCTTCCGCAAATTCCCGAACTCTCATCGCGGCCGAAGATAAAGTGGCGCGCGGACGGCAACCAAATGGCGGACTCAGCGATCGTCACTGGAGGAACGGGAGGACTCGGCTCGGCCGTGGTCGAGCGGTTGCTCGACGACGGCTGGCGGGTGGTCGTGCCGTGGATCGTCGAGCAGGAGCTCGAGCGGCTTGGAGAGCGCGAGGGGCTTGAGCTCGTGCAGGCGGACCTGTTCGAAGTCCGGGCGGTCGAGAGCGTGGTCGCGCTCGCCGGCGCATCGCTGCGCGGCGTGGTCAACCTCGTGGGCGGGTTCGCCGCCGGCAGCCGTGTGCACGAGACCCCGATCGACGAATTCGAGAAGCAGTTCAGGCTCAACCTGCGGCCCACGTACCTGGTCACGCAGGCCGCGCTGCCCACTCTGCTCGAGAGTGGCGGGGGGTCGATCGTGTGCGTCGGCACGCGCGCTGCGGTGCAGCCGTTCAGCGGCGCCGCCGGCTACATCGCCTCGAAGGCCGCGGTGATCGCGCTTGCCCAGGCGGTCGCGGCCGAGTACAAGAACGACGGAATCCGCTGCAACGTGATCCTGCCGAGCGTGATCGACACGCCGGGGAACCGGGCGTCGATGCCCAAGGCCGACTTCTCGAAGTGGGTCAAGCCGGCCGAGATCGCCGGCGTGATCGCCAACCTGCTCACCGACGACATGCTGCCGGTGAACGGGGCCGTGGTGCCGGTCTACGGCCGGGCGTGAGGCCCGCGCCAATGCCGATCCACGGCCGCGGCTAGGCCTCGTGCCGAGCGGCTCAGCTGTCGAAGTTGCCGGCGTACACGCCGAACACAGCGCCCTGGGGATCCTGGACGACGCCGATCTTGCCGACCCCGATGTCCATTGGGCCGAGAAGCCCGTTTCCGCCGAGCTCGGTTGCCTTGTCCATCGTCGAGTCGATGTCGTCCGCGCCGAGGTACACCAGCCAGTAAGTCGGCTCGGTCTCGGCCGCGTCGCGCATGCCGCCGTTGCTGGTCCCGGCTGCGGTCGTGATGACCATGTAGGGCATCTCCATGCCCTCCATCGGCTCGACCTTCCAATCGAACATCTCGCGGTAGAACGCGGCCGACCCTTCGAGATCGGGGGTGGCGAGCTCGTTCCAGGAGAGGGCGCCCTGAGCGTTCACGATCCCGGCGCCGATGTGGAGCTTGGGCTCCCAGACCATGAAGAACCCGCCCTGCGGGTCCTGGATGACGGCCATGCGTCCGGCCTCCATGACGTCGAAGGGCGGCGCGTGCACGGCCGCGCCCAGCGCCGTGGCCTTGTCGGCGGCGGCGTCCGCGCTCTCGACGGTGACGTACGACTGCCACGCCGGCGGGACGCCCGCGTCGCGCTGCGCCTTGGGCTGGGTGGCGATTGCGGCGGCCGGCTTGCCGCGGATGTTCATCATCGAATAGGTCATGCCGTCGCCGACCGGCTGGTCGTCGGCAACCCAGCCGAACAGCTCGCTGTAGAACTGCTTGGCGCCGTCCTGGTCAGTGGTCGCGAGATCGGTCCAGGAGAAGGTGCCCGGGGAGTATGAGGTTCTTTCGGCCATGGCTCCCGACCCTACCGAGACGGGCGCGCGGATGTTGTGAGGAAACTGCTAACGGGCGTCGTAGGGCGCGAGCGCGGTCGCGATGCCCGCGCGGTCGAGGCCGGCGCCGAGGCAGGCCAGCAGGGCCATGCGCGCCGCCGGCGCCGACAGGAAGGGGGCGCACACCGAGCCGCTGGCGCGCAGATCCCGCTCGGCGCCCTCGAAGCCGTAGGTCGCGAACAGCATCGACGAACGGTCCGGGCGGCAGGTGATGACCACGGGCACGCGCTGCGCGGCCTCGCGAAGGATGTCCAGGACGGCGGGCGGCAGATGGCCGGCGCCGAGGGCGACGAGCACGACGCCGTCGCTGATCTCGGTCGCGTGGCGGAGCAATGCGCCGTCGTCGCCGAGCCAGGTCGCGACGGTGGTGACACGGTGGTCGAGCCGTTCGACCGGCAGGGGTGTCGGGCGGCGCGGCGTGGCGTGCAGCCACACGCGGCCCTCGACGATCCGCCCGACCGGGCCGGCCGTGGGCGAGCCGAACGCGACCGGGCCGGTGCTGTCGACCTTGCGGACCGTCATCGAGGCGTGGACCTCGCCGCCGAACGCCACGACCACGCCGAGCCCAGCCGCGGCCGGGGATCGGGCCAGGATGATCGCGTCGAGCAGGTTGGCCGGACCGTCGGCGCCGGGGGCGCTGCCTGGCCGGTTGGCGCCCGTAACCACGATCGGCGCGTCGCCGCCGTACGTCAGTCCACACAGGACCGCGACCTCCTCCATCGTGTCGGTGCCGGTGGTCAGCACGACGCCTTCGCCCGACGCCGCCGCGGCACCGGCGCGGCGCGCGAGGTCCAGCGCGTCGGACAGGCTCAAGTACGCGCTCGGGAGCGACAGCACGCTCTCGGCCTCGAGGTGGAATCCGGCCACCTGAGGAAGCTGCTCGACGAGCTCGGACGCGCCGAGCGCGGGTACGGCGCGTTCGCCGCGCATCGCGATCGTGCCCCCGGCGGCGATGATCCGCACCGGGCGTGGCGGTTGTTCGGGGCCTGAGGAAGCCTGGGACACGGCGGGATCATCGCGCATCCCCGCGGTTTACCCTTGCACGCGATGCGATTCGCGATCACCGGCGCGGCCGGGATGCTCGGGCAGGATCTCGTGGCCGCGGCGCGGAGCGCGGGGCACGAGGTGCTGGCGCTGCCGCGGGCGGAGCTCGACATCGCCGATCGCGCCGCGGTCGACGATGCGATCGGCGCCGCCGGCGCGGACGTGGTCGTCAACTGCGCGGCGTGGACCAACGTCGACGGTGCCGAGAGCTCGCCAGACGACGCGCTTGCGATCAACGGCGAGGGCGCCGGCAATGTCGCGCGGGCTGCCGCCGCGGCCGGCGCGTGGACGATTCACGTCTCGAGCGACTACGTATTCGACGGGACCAAGCGTTCGCCATACGTCGAGTCCGATGTTGTCGGGCCGATGTCGTCGTACGGCCGTTCGAAGCTCGCCGGGGAGCGCGAGGTGGCTGTGGAGGCGCCCGGCAGCCACACGATCGTGCGCTCGTCGTGGCTGTTCGGCGCCTTCGGTCCATGCTTTCCGGCGACCATCCTCCGGCTCGCCGGCGAGCGCGACGAGCTCATGGTCGTCGACGACCAGGTGGGCTGCCCGACGTTCACCGGCCATCTGGCGGCGGCCATGGTGGATTTGGCCGCCCGGCCGGCGCGGCCGGTCGGAATCGTCCACGTTGCCGGCGGCGGCGACTGCTCGTGGTACGAGTTCGCGCGCGAGATCGTCGCTCGTGCCGGCGTTAGCTGTGAAGTGCGACCCTGCAGCACGGCCCAGATGCCCAGAGCCGCGAAGCGACCGGCTTACAGCGTGCTTCGCAGCGAACGCGACGCTCCGGTCCTTCCGGACTGGAAGCATGGCCTGGCGGAGTACGCGGCATTGACCCGGGTGGTGAGTCCGGGATGAGGCTGCTTGTGTGCGGTGGGGCCGGATTCATCGGCTCGGCATTCGTGCGCGAGCGGGTGCATGAGCACGGCGATGACGTGACGGTGCTCGACAAGCTGACATACGCCGGGCGGATGGAGAACCTGCAGGAGGTCGAGTCGGACATCCGCTTCTTGCGGGGGGCGATCGAGGATCCGGCGGCGGTGGCCGAGGCGGTCGCCGATTGCGAGGCGGTCGTGAACTTCGCGGCCGAGACGCATGTGGACCGGTCGATCGCCGATCCCGAGGGGTTCATCGTGACCAACATGCAGGGCACCCACGTGCTGCTCGAGGCGGCTCGCGAGCGGGGGTTGCGGTATCTGCAGGTGTCGACCGATGAGGTGTACGGGTCGATCGAGACCGGCTCGTTCACCGAGGAGTCACCGCTACAGCCGTCGAGTCCGTACAGCGCGACGAAGACGGGGGCCGATCTGCTCGTGTCGAGTTACTTCCACACCTATGGGCTCGAGACGCTGATCTGCCGGGGTTCGAACAACTACGGCCCGCGGCAGTACCCGGAGAAGTTGATCCCGTTGATGGTGCTGAACGCGTTGGCGGGTGATCGGCTGCCGGTGTACGGGGATGGTGGAAACGTGCGGAATTGGTTGTTCGTGGAGGACTTCGCGCGCGGGATCGGGCATGCGCTCGCACACGGCGCGCCGGGTGAGGTCTACAACTGCGGCGGTCCGGACGAGTGCGACAACCTCACCGTCGTCCGGCGGATTCTGGAGCTGACGGGTCGGGACGAATCGCTGATCGAGTTCGTCACCGACCGGCCCGGCCACGATCGCCGGTACTCGCTGGCCTGCGAGAAGCTGCGCGGGCTGGGATGGAGCGCGCAGGTTCGCTTTGAGGAGGGGCTGGCGCGCACGGTTGACTGGTATCGCGACAACGAGTGGTGGTGGGCGCCGATCCGAAGTGGCGCCTACCGCGAGTATTTCGAGCGCCACTACGGGCGCGCCCTGAAGGCTTGACCGACACGGCGAGCCTCGGCGAGCTCGAGCGCGAGGTCACCACCTGCCGGCGCTGCCCGCGGCTGGTGGCGTGGCGGGAAGAGGTCGCGCGCGTTCGAAGGGCGGCGTTCGCCTCGGAGGAGTACTGGGGGCGGCCGCTGCCCGGATTCGGGGACCCCGAGGCGAGCGTGCTCGTGCTCGGGCTCGCGCCGGCCGCGCACGGCGGCAACCGCACCGGGCGCATCTTCACCGGCGACCGCTCGGGCGACTGGCTGTTCGGATCGATGTGGCGGACCGGTTTTGCCAACCAGCCGACATCCGTCTCGCGCGACGACGGCTTGCGATTGACCGGCGCGTGGGTTACGGCGGCGGTGCGGTGCGCGCCGCCGGCCAACCGCCCGACGCCCGCCGAGCGCGACAACTGCCTGCCGTACCTGGTGCGGGAGTTGGGGCTGCTCGAGTCGGTCCGGGTGATCGTGACGCTCGGGTCGTTCGGGTGGGACGCGGCGCTGCGGACGCTCGCGGCGCTCGGCGAGCCACGCGTCCGCCCGCGGCCCAAGTTCGGACATGGGGTCTCGGTCGAGGTCGGACCCTTTACGGTGCTCGGCTGCTACCACCCGAGCCAGCAGAACACGTTCACCGGGAAGCTCACCGAGCCGATGATCGATGCGGTGTTCGAACGGGCGAAGGAGCTCGGCGTCCGCGGTCAGGAACGGTCCTAAATCGCGGAAAACCGGCGTCCTGGGTCGCTACGCTCGGCTGGTGGCTCTCGAGCAGTTCTCTCCACGCACGCGCACGTGGTTCGCCGGCGCGTTCACCGAGCCGACGCCGGCACAGGCCCAGGCGTGGCCGGCGATCGCGTCGGGCGAGCACGTCCTGATCTCGGCCCCGACGGGGTCGGGGAAGACGCTGGCTGCGTTTCTGTGGGCGATCGACCGGTTGGCCGGCCAACCAGCTTCAGGAGAAGAGGGTGTTCGGCGCATCGGGCTGGTCTACGTCTCGCCGCTGAAGGCGCTCTCCTACGACATCGACCGCAACCTTCGGGTGCCCCTGCGTGGCATCGGGGCGGATCTGCGTGTCGCGGTGCGGACCGGGGACACACCGCAACGCGAGCGCCAGGCGATGCTGCGCGAACCGCCGGACATCCTCATCACCACGCCCGAATCGCTGTATCTGATGCTCACCGGTCGAGCGCAGGAGCTGTTCGCCGGCGCCGAGTCGTGCATCGTCGACGAGATCCATGCGGTGGCGGCGACCAAGCGGGGCGCCCATCTGGCGTTGACGCTCGAGCGCCTGACGGCGGCGGCCGGACGGGAGGTCCAGCGGATCGGACTGTCGGCGACGCAGAAGCCGCTCGAGGAGATCGCGCGCTTCATGGTCGGGCCGACCCGCGAGTGTCGAATCGTCGACACCGGTATCCGCAAGGAGCTCGACCTCGAGATCAAGGTCCCGGTCGACTCGATGGTCGAGCCGGACGCGACGCCCGCGCCCGACCTCGACCCGCTCGTCGGCGGTTCCGAGGCCACGCGTCGGTCGATCTGGCCGGCGATCTACCCCGAGCTGCTAGAGCTCGTTCAGGCGCACCGGTCGACGATCCTATTCGTCAACAACCGCCGCGCCGCGGAACGGCTGGCGCTACGGCTGAACGAGCTCGCCGAGCACGAGATCGCGCGCGCCCACCACGGATCCCTCGCGCGCGAGGAGCGACTCGTGGTCGAGGAGATGCTGAAGGCCGGCGAGCTTCCGTGCCTGGTGGCGACGTCGTCCCTGGAGCTCGGGATCGACATGGGCGCGGTCGATCTCGTGATCCAGGTCGAGTCGCCGAAATCGGTGGCGCGGGGCCTGCAGCGAATCGGGCGGGCGGGGCACTCGGTCGGCGACGTCAGCCGTGGCCGCATCTTCCCCAAGTTCCGGGCGGACCTGCTCGAGTGCGCGGTCGTCGCGCAGCGGATGCGGTCCGGAGAGATCGAGACGACCGTCGTCCCGCGGAACGCGCTGGACGTGCTCGCGCAGCAGATCGTGGCCATAGCCGCGGCTTCCGGGGATCGTCCGGTCGGCGTGGACGAGCTGCATGCGCTCGTGACCCGCACGTACTCGTACGCCGAGCTCAGCCGTACCCAGCTCGAGAACGTGCTCGACATGCTCGACGGCCGCTACCCGAGCTCCGAGTTTTCCGAGCTGCGCCCGCGGATCATCTGGGACAGGGTTCACGGCTCGATCCGGCCGCGCCCGGGGGCCCGGCAGCTCGCGGTCACCAACGCGGGCACGATCCCCGACCGCGGCCTCTACTCCGTCACATTGCCTGACGGTCGCCGCGTGGGCGAGCTCGACGAGGAGATGGTCTACGAGGCCCGCCCCGGCCAGACATTCCTGCTTGGGGCGAGCACGTGGCGGATCGAGGAGATCGGGCGCGACCGCGTGATCGTCACGCCGGCGCCGGGGCTGCCCGGCGCGGTCCCGTTCTGGAAGGGCGACGGCATCGGCCGGCCCAAGGAGCTCGGCGAGGCCATCGGTGCGTTCTCGCGGTGGGCCGTGGAGCAGCCGGCCGAGGTGCTCGAGCGGACGTATGACCTCGAGCCGCGCGCCGCGACCAACCTGCTCGATTTCCTACGCGAGCAACAGTCGGCCACGCGCGTCGTGCCCTCCGACCGTGCTGTGGTGGTGGAGCGGTTCCGGGACGAAATCGGAGACTGGCGCCTTTGTGTTTTGAGTCCGTTCGGCGGTCGCGTCCACGCTGCCTGGGGCCTGGCGCTGAGCGCGCGCATCCGCGACCAGCTCGGCCTGGAGTCCGACGCGATCTGGTCAGACGACGGGATCATCGTCCACCTCCCCGACGCCGAGGAGCCGCCGGGCGCCGACCTGGTGATGCTCGAACCCGACGAGGTCGAGGACGCCGTCGTCGCTGAGCTGTCGGCTTCGGCGCTGTTCGGGGCTCGCTTCCGCGAGAACGCCGCCCGCGCCCTGCTGATCCCTCGTGCGCGCCCAGGCAGGCGCACGCCGCTCTGGCAGCAGCGGCTGAAGTCGCAGTCGCTGCTCGAGGTCGCGAAGAAGTACGGGGAGTTCCCGATCATTCTCGAGACTTACCGCGAGTGCCTGCGCGACGTCCTCGACGTCCCGGGCCTGGTCGAGCTGTTGACCGCGCTGCACCGCCGCGAGCTGACGCTGGTCGAGGTCGAGACGCCGACCGCGTCGCCGTTCGCGTCCTCGCTGCTGTTCGACTACGTGGCGACGTACATGTACGAGGGCGACACGCCGAACGCCGAGCGCCGGGCCGCAGCGCTGTCGCTCGACCGCGAGCTCCTGCGCGAGTTGCTCGGGCAGGAGGAGCTGCGCGACCTGATCGACCCGGGAGCGCTGGACCAGGTCGAGAGCGACCTCCAGTTCCTGTCGGACATGCGGCGCGCGACCTCGCGCGACGGACTGCACGATGTGCTGCGCGGCGTCGGGGACCTGACAGTCGCTGAGGCGCGGCTCCGCGTCGTCGACGGTCTCGACGCGGTTTCGATGCTCGAGGAGCTCCGACGCGAGCGGCGCGGGGTGGTCGTCCGACTCTCAGGCGAGGAGCGGTGGATCGATGCCGCCGACGCCGGCCTGTATCGCGACGCGCTTGGGGCGGCGCCGCCGGGCGGGCTGCCGGCGGCGTTCCTCGAGGACGTGCCCGACGCGCTCACCCGCCTCGTCCGCCGTTACGCCGCGACCCACGGCCCGATTACGGCCGACGATCTGCGATCCCGCTATGGCGTCGACTGCACCGCGGTGCTGAGTTCGCTCGAGCGCGCCGGCGACCTTGTCCGGGGGGAGCTGAGGCCCGGCGGCACGGATCGTGAGTGGTGCGACCCGGAGGTCCTCCGGCGTCTGCGCCGTGCGTCGCTCGCGGTCCTGCGCAAGGAGGTCGAGCCGGTCGACCCGCGCGCGCTGGCCCGCTTCCTACCCGCGTGGCAGGGAGTCGACCGTCACCCGGCGGCGGGCGCCGGCGTGGACCGGCTGCGCGAGGTGCTGGTGCCGCTCCAGGGGCTCGCTCTTCCCGCCGACGTGTGGGAGCGTGACGTCCTGCCCCGCCGGGCCGGCGCGTATTCGCCGGCGTGGATCGATCAGCTGTGCGCGAGTGGCGAGCTCGTGTGGATCGGCGCCGGGGCGCTCGGCCGATCGTCGGGGCGGGTGGCGCTGTACTACCGTGAGGACCTGCCGGTGCTCGGGCCACCGCCGGCGCGGGGAGCGGTTACTTTGGACTCGCCGGCGCACGAGGCCGTGCGGGAGCGGCTCGCGGCCGGGGCGTGCTTCTTCACCGACCTGCTCGTGGACGTGGAGTTGGCGCCGGAAGAGCTTCAGGAGGCGTTGTGGGATCTCGCCTGGGCCGGCGAGGCCACCAACGACGCATTCGCGCCGCTGCGGGCGCCGCGGCTGACGCTGGCTCGGGCCCAGCGCGAGCGCGTGAGGAGCGCGGCTCGTCCGGGGCGATTCGCGGCACGCCGACGGGGCGCGGGCGCCTCCGCGCAGGTGCAAGGACGGTGGTCCCTGACCGAGCCGCTGTTCCGTGGCGCGGTCGATCCCGCCGCGCGGCGGCGCGCGGTCGCCGAGCTGATGCTCGAGCGATACGGGATCCTGACTCGCGAGCAGGTCCGGGCCGAGGGCGTGCCCGGCGGGTTCTCCGCGATCTATCCCGAGCTCTCCCAGCTCGAGACGCTCGGCATCGCGCGCCGCGGCTACTTCGTCGAGGGGCTCGGGGGAGCTCAGTTCGCGCTCCCGGGAGCGGTCGAGCGGCTGCGCGGCGGGGCCGGCGATGACGAGGCACCGTTCGTTCTGGCCGCGGTCGATCCGGCGCAGCCATACGGTGCCGCGCTGGCGTGGCCGGTGCGCCCGGACGCCCCAGCGGGGGATTCCCGGCGGCCGATGCGTACGCCGGGCGCCTACGTGGTTCTGTCCGGGGGAGAGCCCGTGCTGTATGTCGAGCGCGGTGGTCGCGGGCTGCAGACGCTCGTGGGCGCGGACGATCCGCGGATCGAGCCGGCGCTGGTCGCTCTCGTCGAGCAGGTCCGAGCGGGTCGCGTCAAGCGGATCGCGCTCGAGAAGGTCGATGGCGAGAGCGCGATTGACTCGCCGCTCGGCCCGCTGCTGGTCGCGCTCGGATTCCAGCAGGGACCGCGGCGGCTGACCCTCAGTGCGTAATGCCCGAGGGCGACACGATTGCCTACGCGGCGGTACGGATCCGGCCGGTGCTCGAGGGGCACGTGCCCGATGAGATCCTGACGCCGCAGCCAAGGCATGCCCTCGACCGATGGCCGTCGCGGTTGGCCGGGCGGGCGGTTCTCGCTGTCGATACCCACGGCAAGCACTTGTTCATCCGGTTCGAGGGGGACCTCGTGCTGCATTCGCATCTCGGCATGGTCGGGGTGTGGGGCGTGTACGGTCCGGGTCGTCGCTGGAGCCGGTCGCGACGGCGAGCGTGGATCGTGTTCCGCGCCGGTGATCACGAAGTGGTCGAGTTCGACGGGCCGCTGCTCGAGCTCATGACCGAGGGGCGGACGCGGTTCGATCAACGCCTGGCGGCGCTCGGACCGGACGTCCTGGCGGATGAGTTCGACTTCGCGGGCTTCTTGGCACGGATGAGGTCGGACGATCCGACCCGCTCGCTCGGCGATGCCCTGCTCGACCAGCGCAACGTCGCTGGTATCGGGAACATCTGGAAGGCCGAGGGGTGCTGGCAGGCCGGGGTCGATCCGTGGCGGCCTCTCGGGTCGGTGGCCGATGACGAGCTCGTCGCGGTCGTCGAGGCGACCCGGCCGCGGATGACGCGCTCGGCCACGGTCGGGCACCGGGCGATCCAGCCGCAGGTGTACGGCCTCGCGGGGCGGCCGTGCCCACGGTGCGGCACGCCGATTGTCGCGCGCGGGCAAGGCGACGCGAACCGGACGACATACTGGTGTCCGGGATGTCAGAGCTAAGGTCTCGACTCCGACGCGTGGGGCACAAGGGCGCGGACCTGATCGCGCCCGGCAACACCTACGCAAGCTTCGACGCCGCGCTCGAGGCCGGCGTCGACATGATCGAGTTCGATGTTCTGCGGGAGGAGAACGGCGAGCGGCTGATCCTGGCGCACGACTACGCGGACGCCGCGGGCCGTTCGCCCCACACACTCGAAGAGGGACTCGCGCATTTGGGGTCGGACGCGTTCGGGGACGTCGAGCTCGACGTCGACCTCAAGCTGCCGGGCTACGAGCTGCGCGTCCTCGATGCGCTCCGCGACGCCGGGCTGCTCGACCGCGCGCTGATCTCGAGCCAGCACATGTCGAGTCTCGAGCTCCTGCGGGCGGCCGAGCCTGGTGTACGGCTCGGATGGTCGGTACCGAAGCTGACGCGCGACCCGTTTCGCTCGCGCGCGACCCGGCTGCCGGCGTTCGTCCTATTGCAGCTGTTCAGGCTGATGCTCCCATGGCGTGCCGCGCGGGCGATCCGGACCCGGCGCTGCGATGCGCTGATGGTGCACTGGCGCTTGGTGACGCCGCGGCTGGTCCGCCACGTGAGGAGCGCCGGCGGAGAGGTGTACGTATGGACCGTCGACGAGCTTCCGCGCCTGCGCGAGCTCGACGGCCTCGGGGTGACCGGCGTGATCACAAACGACCCACGCCTATTTGCGGAGCTCGCAATGTGATGGATCATGCCCTTGTGCGTAGTGAGGGCGTGAGTGAGATCCTGACGGCGTCGGAGTCGAGGGGCAGGGACGCATCGTGGGAGCGGTTCGAGTCGTTGTATCGCTCCAGCCGCGACGACGTGTACGCCTACGTGTCGACGCTGCTCCGCGACCCGGCCGCCGCGGAGGACGTGACCGCGCTCGCATTTGAGCGCGCCTACCGGCGCCGGCGGACGTTCGATCGTCGCCGTGGAGAAGAGCGGGCGTGGCTCTTTGGAATCGCTCGCAACGCGGCGCTCGACGAGCTTCGCCGGCGCCGACGGGTCGCCACGCTCGTGACCGACCCCGAGGACGTGGTTGAGGTTTCGGAGGGCGATGGGGCGGAGGTGGCGCTCCGCCGAACCGCGGTCCAGAACGCGCTCGCCAGGCTGCCCGCACGCGAGCGCGAAATCGTCGCCCTGAAGTTCCATGCCGGGATGTCGAACGCCGAGCTCGCCCGTGTGCTCGGCGTCAGCGAGTCGAACGCGGGCACGCTTCTGTATCGCACGATGGAAAAGCTCCGGAAGGCCTGTAATGCCACAGCTTGATCACGATCCGATCGATCCCGAGGTCGCCGCGACGCTCGACGCGATCGACGCGACGCTGGCCGGCGAGCCGGTCGACGCTCGGTACGCCGACATCGCCGAGATCGCGCTGCTGCTGGCGGGCGATCGGCCGGAGGTGCCGCCGGCGTTCGCGCACTCACTCGATCAGAAGGTGGACCGCCGTTTCGCCACGCTCGGTACCTCCGAAGAGCGGCCGAAGCGGCGCCGGAGCTGGGCGGGGTTCTGGGGCGCCGCGGGGGCGCTCGGCGCGGGGGTGGCAGCGATCGTGGCGATCGCCCTGGTGGCGGGCGGCGGCGGCGCGTCCTCCGAGTCGTCGTCCTCGGCTGCTTCCTCGGCCGCGTCGTCCTCGGCCGCCGGCAACGGCACTTCGACCGCCGGCAGCGCCGCGTCGAGTCCGTCGGGGTCTCATGCGAACAAGGCCCCTACGCCGGGGCAGCCAAATGAGAAACAGTCCGCTGCGGCCACGAACGGGGGGGTGTTTGCGCCAACGCAAACGTCGGCGTCAAACGCCGGTCAGCCTCTACAGCCGCCGACCACAGGGCGCAAGGTCGTCCAGGGTGCGCAGCTCAACCTGTCCGCGGCCTCGGACCGCATCGACGACGTGGCGCAGGAGGTCTACAACGTCATCGGTCAGGCGAACGGCATCGTCGAGAACTCGAGCGTGACCCAGGGTGGTCCTGGGGGATACGCCAACTTCCAGCTCAGCGTGCCGAGCGGGTCGCTCGGACAGACGATGACCCAGCTGTCGTCGTTGAGCTACGCCCAGGTGATCTCTCGCACCGACTCGAGCCAGGACATCACCGACCAGTACGGAGCGGCGACCCGGGCGCTGGCCGACGCGCGGGCACTGCGGACCTCGCTTCTGAAGCAACTCGCGGCGGCCACGACCACCGAGCAGGTCGACAGCCTCAAGGCACAGATCAACGACGCAGAGGCGTCGATCTCCAGCGATCAGGCCACGGTGAACCGGCTCAACCAGAAGGTCAACTACAGCGAAGTGGACGTCACGGTTCAGGCCAGGACGGCTCCGGCGCCCGTCTCGCATGGTGGCGGTGGCTTCACCGTCGGCAAGGCCGCGCACGACGCGGGCCGCGTCCTGACGGTGGCGGCCGGAGTGGCGCTGATCGCGCTTGCTGCGATCACGCCGCTGGCGCTGGTTATCGCCCTGCTGTGGTGGGCCGGGGCAGCATTGAAGCGCCGGCGGCGCGAGCAGGCCCTCGACTCGGCCTGACGGCAAACGCCCGGCGCGGGCGAGTGTGGGGAACGCAAACTCCGGGCGCAGGCGAGCGGTGTGGTATCCATGACTCGATGTCTTCGAGCAGCGAGGACACGACTCAGCTCCTGCACCGCGTCCCAGTGTTCTCGGCGCTCTCGCCCGAGGAGCTCGAGCGCGTGGCGCAGGTGGTCGTTCCCCGTCGCTTCGGCGCAGGCGAAGTCGTGTTCAAGGAAGGCGACGAGGGCAGCACGTGCTACGTCGTGCGGTCGGGACGGATGCGAGCGGTGCGCGCGCATGTCGACGGTCGCACGATCACACTGGCTCACTTCGGGCCGGGTGACATCTTCGGGGAGATGGCGATGCTCGACGGCGAGCGCCGTTCGGCGACGGTGGAGTCCGTCGAGGACAGTGACGCGATCGCGATCCTCAGCGCCGACATGCACCGGCTGCTCCGTGAGTATCCCGACATCTCGGTGAAGCTGATCGCCGCGCTCGGCCGCCGTCTGCGCGAGACCAACGAGCGACTCGCGCGCCAGTCGTTCCAGACCGTGCAGAGCCGGGTGGCTGCCGTGCTCGCCGAGCTGGTTCAGGAGGCGCGTTTAGAAGGCAGTGACGAGGGTGATGTGATGATCACCGCAACCCAGGCAGAGCTCGCTCAAATAGCCGGTTCCTCCCGCGAATCGGCCAGCCGATTCCTGGCCGTCCTCGAGCGCGCAGGAATAATTAGTCAGGGACGGGGAAAGCTCACCGTTCATGACCCAGAGGCGCTCGGGGGATACGTCTACTAACCCGGAAGCTGAAGTCGAACTGTCGGCGGGTGGAGCGGTCGTACGCGATCACGACGTGATCGTGATCGTCCCCGTCAAGCGCGACGCCAGTCGCCGCCGCGTGCTTGCGCTGCCCAAGGGCCACCTGGACGGAAGTGAAACGCCCGAGCAGGCCGCCCACCGCGAGGTGGCCGAGGAGACCGGCGTCACCGCGGACCTGATCGACAAGCTCGGCGATGTCGAGTACAGCTACGAACGACGCGGGCGGCGGCGACAAAAGCGGGTCGCCTTCTACCTGTTCACATACCTGTCGGGGAGCCTCGAAGACCACGATCAGGAGATCGAGGATGCGCGCTGGATGCCGCTCGAGCAGGCCGTCCACGCGCTCACTTACCCCGGCGAACGGGAAATCGCCCGGCGCGCGTTGTCGCGTGTCTCCCCAGATCGGTAGGCTGCGGCCGTGCGCGTCCTCAACTTCTATTCGTCGGTCTTTGCCGACCAGCTGCGCCGTGGTCGCAAGACCGCCACCATCCGTCTCGGCGACAAGTCACACAAGTACCGCAAGAACGACTGCGTGCTCGTGACCATCGGGTACCAACACTCGCCGCGCGAGAAGATCTTCAACGCCGTAATCGACCAGGTCGAGGTCAAAAGGGTTCGTGATCTGTCGCCTCGCGACATCGAGCACGACAACCCCGAGTTCCGCCGCGTCGACGAGATGGTCCACTTCCTCGAGCAGATCTACGGCCGCAAGGTGTCGATGGACGACACGGTGACGGTCGTGCGCTTCTCTCAGATCATCGAGAACCCGCCCGAGATCCGCGAGCGGATGCACGGGTTGGGTGCCGCGCGGAACTGACACGCCTTAAAGCGGCAGGGGCGGACCTCGGCCGGTCGGAGCACGAGGCCGCCCCTGACTGCGTGAAACACGCAGCTATCGCCAGCGCGACGCGACCGACACGTCGTCGGAGGCAACTTCGTCCGGCGCCGGCGGACGTATGCGAACCAGCTGTCGCGGCGCGATCCCCTAGCAGCTCTGCGCCGCCGGACATGGATGTCCGGCGGAACGGCCGTCTCGGCTCGGCCCGCTCCGCATCCGGCGTCGCCTGACCGGGCCGGCCTCGACTCGTCCACCGGATGCCGCGTAAGCGGCCCATTATTGGCACTCTGGGGGGCCGAGTGCCAAAAAACCCTTGAATCGCCAGTGGAAGTGGCTATATTCCGCGTTGGCACTCTCGTGGCAGGAGTGCCAAACATTCCCTTCCAACCGGAGGTTGCATCACATGAAGCTCAAGCCCCTCGGCGATCGGTTGATCGTGCGGGCGATCGAGGAAGAGGAGACGACCGCCAGTGGCATCGTTCTGCCTGACACGGCCAAGGAGAAGCCCCAGAAGGGCAAGGTTCTCGCGGTCGGCGACGGCAAGGTCAACGAGGACACCGGCAAGCGCACTCCGCTCGACGTCGCAGAAGGCGACGAGGTCCTCTACAGCAAGTACGGCGGTACCGAGATCAAGGTGGACGGCGAGGAGCTCCTCGTCCTCCGCGAGTCCGACGTGCTGGCCAAGGTCCAGTCGTAACAGCCCCCCAGGAGAACCGAAACAGATATGGCACATAAGGAACTGAAGTACAACTCGGAGGCCCGCAAGGCTCTCGAGCAGGGCGTGGACGCGGTCGCTAACGCGGTCAAGGTCACGCTCGGCCCGAAGGGCCGCTACGTGGTCCTCGACAAGAAGTTCGGCGCGCCCACGATCACCAACGACGGTGTGACGATCGCGCGCGAGATCGAGGTCGAGGACGTCTTCCAGAATCAGGGCGCACAGCTCGTGCGCGAGGTGGCCACGGCCACCAATGACGTGGCCGGCGACGGCACGACGACCGCGACCGTTCTGGCGCAGTCGATCGTCCGCGAGGGCCTCAAGAACGTCGCCGCCGGCGCGAACCCGCTTGGTCTCAAGCGCGGCATCGAGAAGGCGGTCGACGAAGTCGTCAAGAACATCGAGTCGCAGTCGACCGAGATCTCCGGCAAGGATCAGATCGCTCGCGTGGCGACGATCTCGGCCGGCGATGACGAGATCGGCGACGTGATCGCCGACGCGATCGAGAAGGTCGGCAAGGACGGCGTGGTCAACGTCGAGGAGGGCCAGACGTTCGGCATGGACCTCGAGTTCACCGAGGGCATGCAGTTCGACAAGGGCTACATCTCGCCGTACATGGTCACCGACCAGGAGCGGATGGAGGCCACCCTCGAGGATCCCTACATCCTCATCGCCAACCAGAAGATCGGGTCCGTGCGCGATCTGCTCCCGGTACTCGAGCAGACGATCCAGTCGGGCAAGCCCCTGCTGATCATCGCCGAGGACGTCGAGGGCGAGTCGCTCGCGACGCTCGTGGTCAACAAGCTCCGTGGCACGTTCACCGGCGTCGCGGTCAAGGCTCCGGGCTTCGGCGATCGCCGTAAGCGCATGCTCGAGGACATCGCGATCCTCACGGGCGGTGAGGTGATTACCGAGGAGATGGGCCTCAAGCTCGAGAACACGCAGATCTCGCAGCTCGGCCGCGCTCGTCGCGTAGTCGTGGCGAAGGACACCACGACGATCGTCGACGGTGCCGGCGAGAGCGACGCGATCAAGGGCCGGATCAACCAGATCAAGACCGAGATCGAGAACACCGATTCGGACTTCGACAAGGAGAAGCTCCAGGAGCGTCTCGCGAAGCTGTCGGGCGGCGTCGCGGTGGTCAAGGTCGGCGCTGCCACCGAGACCGAGATGAAGGAGAAGAAGCATCGCGTCGAGGACGCGCTGCAGGCGACGCGGGCCGCGCTCGAGGAGGGCATCGTCCCCGGAGGCGGTGTCGCGCTCCTGAGCTCGCAGGACGCGATCAACCTCGACGGGTACGACGACGGTGACGAGCGGACCGGCGCGCGGATCGTGCGCCGCGCGCTCGAGGAGCCGATGCGTCAGATCGCCGAGAACGCCGGGCTCGAGGGCTCGGTCGTGGTCAACGACGTCCGCAAGGCGAAGAAGGGCGAGGGCCTGAACGCCGCGAATGGCGAGATCGTCGACCTGGTCAAGGAGGGCATCATCGACCCGGCGATGGTCACGCGCTCTGCTCTGCAGAACGCGGCGTCGATCGCGAAGAACATCCTGACGACGGAGGCAATCGTCGCCGAGGTCCCGGAGAAGGAGTCCGGTGGCGGCGGCGGCGGTATGCCCGACATGTCGGGGATGATGTAGTCCGCGACGACAAAGCAGACGCTTTCGAGGGCCCGGCTCACGCCGGGCCCTCGGTCGTTTGGGAAGAAACCCTGAAATAGTCAGCGTTTCATCCCAAAGGCCGCGCGGGGCGCGGCGCGATCGCCCGCGGTTCTCGCGGCGGCGAGTCAGTTCGCGGCTGGGCGGCTGGTCGCTTCACAAGCCTGCGATGCACCGGAATTTAGGGGCCATAAGCCCGCACTCGACGAGCTCTGGGGGCCGAATGCATATTCGGGTGCGTATAGCGGCCCTGCGAGCGCACTCGAGCTCGGCGTGTCGTCGAGTGTGGACTTAGGCCGCGCTCCGCGGGGCGCCGGCAGGTCAACGCCGCATCCGCCGCACCCGCCGCATCCGCCGCATCCGCCGCATCCGCCGCATCGGCCGCATCCGCCGCATCGGCCGCATCCGCCGCATCCGCCGCATCCGCCGCATCGGCCGCATCCGCCGCATCCGCCGCACCCGCCGCATCGGCCGCACCCGCCGCATCGGCCGCACCCGCCGCACCCGCCGCACCGCCGCACCCGCGCCACCGCGTGCCGGTCCAGTCGATCAGGGAGGTGCAAGGTGATGCCAGAGACCGGATAGCGACCTGACGTGGCGGTGGTCGCGAGCCCGGCAGGCCCGGAGCGGGTCGAAGTGGACAGGGGTGATGCCGGCGGCGCGGGCGCCGGCGACGTCGGCCGTCAGCGTGTCGCCGACGTGGACGACGTCAACGGGTGCGATGCGGTCGCCGGCGACGGCTAGGGCGGCTTCGTAGATGCGGACGTCGGGCTTCTCGGCGTCGACGACCACCGAGTCGACCACCGGCACATCGCGTACGCCGCACGCCGCCAGGTTCTCGGCCGCATGGCCGTCGGAGTTCGTCACGATGACGACGGCGAGCCCGGCGCGCTTGAGCGATGCGATCGTTTCGAGGGCGCCGGGCGTGAGCTCGCTCCATAGGACCGCGCCCGACCGGGCCCGGTCGCTCAGCCGTTCCCAGACGGCGAGCGCTTCCGCCGTCCGTCCGGGGACAATCCCAAACTGGGGGAATAGGGCCCGCGCGTAATCCTTTGGTCCCGGTGCCGGGCGGTCGAGGGCGCGGACGGCTCGGTAATGGGCCGACGGCACCGCACCCGGGTCGATGTGGATGTCGACGCCCGCGAGCGCGCCGGCGAGCAGTTGGCGATCCGGGAGGACGATCACCCCGCCGGCGTCGAGAAACACCGCGCGGCAGGCGATCCGCCCGGGGGTCATCCCGCCCGGGTCGTGGTCCCGGTCCCCGCCCCCGCTTCGGCGAGCGCCTCGTATACCTCCGCCGTGCGGCGGGCCACCTCGGCCCAGTCGAACCGGAGCACGTGCTCGCGCCCCTCGGCGACAAGCTGCGCCCGCTCGGCGTCGTCCGTGAGCACCCGCTCGAGCACGCCCCGCAAAGCGCCGGCGTCGCGCGAGGGGAAGCGCAGGCCGACGGTGCCCTCCACGGGCACGACCTCGCGCAGGCCGCCGGTGTCGGCCACGACGCATAGGCAGCCGGACGCCATGGCCTCGAGTGCCACCAACCCGAACGGCTCGTAGATCGAGGGCACGATGCACAGGTCCGATACGCGGTACAGCGAGTGGAGCATGTCGTCGCCGATCCAGCCGAGGAACGCGCCGTGGCCCGCAAGCCCGAGCTTGGAGGCCTGGTGCTTGAGCTCGGCCTCGGCCGCGCCCGTGCCGGCGACCACAAACCGGACCCCGCCGATGCGCCGCACCAGCGGGGCGAGCGCGTCGAGCGCGAGGTGAAAGCCCTTCTCGTAGACGAGGCGGCCGACGAGCAGCACGAGCAGCTCGCCGGGATCCGCATACCTCGAGCGCAGCGCCGGCAAATCCGGCTCGACCGGCTCGAGGTCGCGCGGGTCGATCCCGTTGGGAATCGCCGTGATCTTCGACGGCCGGACGCCGAAGACGTTGGCGACGTGCACGCGCATGTAGCGCGAGCAGGTGATCACGTGATCGGCGCGGCGGACCATCGCGCGCTCGGCGGCGTGGATGTGCGACTGCGGATGGTTCTGCACCCAGCCCTGGTGGCGGCCGTACTCGGTGGCGTGGACCGTGACGAGCCACGGCCGGTCGATCTCGCGAGACGCGCGCTCCGCCGCGCCGGCGACGAGCCAGTCGTGGGAGTGGACGAGGTCGAACTCGAACCGGTCGCACAGCGCGGCGGCGAGCGCGTGCATATGGCGGTTCATCGTGTCGACCCAGCGGACGAACGCGCTCGGATCCTTCGGGAACGGCGGCTCGCGGACGCGGTGGACGATCACGCCGTGCTGGTCGGCCTCGGCGGGCAGGCGGCCGCCGCCGCGCGTGAGCACGTGGACCTCGAGGCCGTCGCGCACGAGTTGCTCGGACAGCTTGCGGACGTGGCGGCCGAGGCCGCCCTCGATCACGGGCGGATACTCCCAGGAGACGAGCAGGACGCGCATGCGACGCCGCGGGACCCTACCGGGTGGGCGCGGTTCATGACACCATTGCGTGTCATGAACGGCCCGCAGGGCAGTATCACCCCGGTCGCGCGGGCGTCGGAGCCGATCGATCCCGGCGTTCGGATCGGGCACACGCACCTGCGCACGACCGACATCGACCGGATCCGGCACTTCTACGTCGACGTGCTCGGATTCGACGTGATCTCCGAGGCGCGCGACGTGCCCGGCTGGGGAACGACCGGCGACATCCTGTTCCTCTCGGCGGGCGGCTATCACCACCATCTCGGCTTCAACACGTGGAAATCGAAGGGCGGTCCTCCGACGCCCGACGGGGTCGCGGGCCTGCACCACGTGGCCATCGCGTACCCGACGCGAAAGGCGCTGGCCGACGCGTATCGGAGACTGAAAGCCGTCGGCTGGCCGATCCGGCAGCACACCGACCACGGCACCCACGAGGCGATCTACGTGATCGACCCCGATGGCAACACGCTCGAGCTCATGTGGGACCGGCCGCCCGAGCAGTGGCCGCGCGACGCTGAAGGACACATCGCCGTCGAGTTCGGACCCGACCTCGACCTCGACGACCTGCTGAAAGAGCTCGACTAGAGCCGCTCGAACACGGCGATCCCGAGCTCGCCGACGATGTCCTGCACCGGGGTCCGGGAATCGAACGAGCGCTCCTCGCTGCGGAGGACGTCGCGCCACTTTCCGCCCGGCCCCGTGATCGTGCCGGGAACCACGCCGGCGCGCACGGCCACCACCGCCAGCACGTCGCCGCCGCGCAGGAAGGCGCACGCCGAGGGACCGGCGTCGACCGGCTCGTACGACCCGGCAAACGGCTCGGGACGCCGCGCGCGGAGCCCGAGCAACCGCAGCGTCACGAACAGCTTGCGCGTCTCGGCGACCGGCGGCGCGCCGCCCATCAGCCGGCGCAGCATCGCCTGGCGCCAGTCGAAGTCGACCGGCCGGCGGTTGTCGGGATCGACGAGCGCCCGGAACGCGAGCTCGTCGCCCTCGTACATGTCGGGGATCCCGGGGGCGGTGAGCTTGAGCACGAGCTGGCCGAGCGAGGCGCGCTCGCCCACCCTCGCCGCCCGTGCCGCGAACGGCTCGAAGTCGGCCAGGAACTTCTCGTCCGCGTAGAGCGAGCGGCAGAAGCGCATGACCGCGTCCTCCCACTCGGCGTTCGGTCGGATCCAGTTCGTGTTGCGCTTGGCCTCGCGAAGCGCCTTCTCCATGTACGCCTCGATCCGGTCCTCCGCGATCGGCCACGCCCCGACGAGCGTCTGGAACAGGAAGTAGCGCTCGACATCGTCGGGGGCGCCGTAGTCGCGGTGGCGTTCGGTGATCTCGAGCCACCGCTCGACGTGCTCGGACCACTCGTCCGGCATCGACGACAGCGCGTCGATCCGCGCGCGGACATCCGCCGAGCGCTTGGCATCGTGCGTCTGGGTGGTGAGCAGGTTCAGCGGGAAGCGCTCGGCGCGCTCGAGGCAAGCCGCGTGGAATCGGGACACGCCGATTCCGAACCGGGAGGGGTCTCCTCCCACGTCATTCAAAGAGATCAGCCGGCAGTAGCGGTAGAACGCCGTGTCCTCGACGCCCTTGGCCATGATCGCGGGCGTCGTCTGCTGGAAGCGGGTCACGAATCCCGCCGGCGCCTCGCGCTCGAGCAGCAGCATCGCGGCGATCTCGGGGCCCATCCCGGACGCCTCGATCCAGCGGCGGTCCTCGGGATCGACGGTTCCGGCGATCGGATCGACGTAGGTCCGGTAAACCGGGAGCGAGGTCAACGCCTGCTCGAGGTCCGCGCGCTCCGGACGCAGCTCGGGCGGCAGCTCGTGGAGCAGGCGGTCGACGTCCTGGGCGAACGGCCCGCGCACCTGCTCGAGCTTCGCCTCGTCCGCGTAGGCCGGGAACGTACGCGGGTCACCCGACACCTGCTCCCACAGCTTGGTCAGCGCGGGTTTCGCGGCTGGCTCGACAAACAGCGCGCACGCGTCGTTCAGGAAACCATAACCGACCGTGCCGCACACCGGCCAATCGCGGAGCCGCTCGCCGGGGTCCAGGATCTTCTCGACCCACACCCGCTCGACGCCGCGGTCGCGGAGGCGGGCGAGGTAGCCGGCGGGGTCGGCGAGTCCGTCCGGGTGGTCGACGCGGAGGCCGTCTATGACCCCGGCGTGGACCATCCCGATCACCAGCTCGTGTGTCTCATCGAACACCGCCGGGTCCTCCTGGCGGACGCCCGCGAGCTCGCCGATATCGAAGAAGCGACGGTAGACACCGGTCTCGGGGTCGATGTCGAAGAACTTCTGGCGGAGCTTGGGGTCGGCCCAATAGCGGTTTTGATCGTCGGCCGCCATGTGGTTGGGCACGACGTCGAGGATGATCCCCATGCCTGCGTCTCGCGCGGTCGCCGACAGGGCTCGTAGCTCCTCGGGGCCGCCCAGATCCTTTGAGAGGTGACGCGGATCGACCACGTCGTAGCCGTGGGTGGAGCCGCGGCGGGCCTGCAGCGAAGGCGACAGGTACAGGTGCGAGATGCCGAGGTCGCGTAGATAGGGCACGAGCGCGCGCGCGTCGGCGAACCCGAAGTCGGATGACAGCTGGAGGCGGTACGTCGCCCGCAGCTCGACCCGCCGGTCCGAGCTCATCTCAGGTAGCCCGCTTCAGGACTACGACCGAGCGCGCGATCACCTTCACCTCGGTGCGAGCGCCGTAGCGCTGACTGCCGGGCTCGACCGACGGGTCGGCGGTCGTCAGCTCGAGGACCCATTGCGCGCCGAAGCGCCGGCGCGGGAGCGTCATCACGCGATCCTCGGCCTCCGCGTTGACCAGCAGCACGAACGAGTCGTCCTCGACGTCCTCCCCCTTGGGGCCGGGAGTCGTGATCTCGCGGCCGTTGAGGAACATCCCGAGCACATGCTCGCCCCCCTGCCAGTCGCGCCGGGTCATCTTGTTTCCGTCGGCGCGGAACCACCAGACGTCCGGGAGGCCCGAGCCCTTCGACTCCTTGCCGCGCAGGAAGCGCTTGCGTCGGAACACCTGGTGCTCGCGACGGAGCCGGATCAGCCGGCGCGTGAACTCACGCATCTCGGACTTTTCGGGCGTCTCGGTCCAGTCGTACCAGGAGATCTCGTTGTCCTGGCACCAGCCGTTGTTGTTGCCGCCCTGGGTCCGGAGCATCTCGTCGCCGCCGAGCAACATCGGCGTCCCCTGCGATAGGAACAGCGTCGTGAGGTAGTTCCGCTCCTGCCGCGCGCGGATCGCGTTGATCTCGGGATCGTCGGTCTCGCCCTCGACCCCGTGGTTCCAGGAGCGGTTGTCGTCCGTGCCGTCCTGGTTGTCCTCGAGGTTGGCCTCGTTGTGCTTGTGGTCGTAGGACACGAGGTCGCGCATGGTGAAGCCGTCGTGGGCGGTGATGAAGTTGATCGACGCGAACGGGTCGCGCCCGTCGGCCTCGTACAGGTCGGCCGACCCGGACAAGCGCTCCGCGAACTCGCCGCAGTTCGCGAAACCGCGCCAGTAGTCGCGCATCGTGTCGCGGTACACGCCGTTCCACTCCGACCACAGCACCGGGAAGTTGCCGACCTGGTACCCGCCGGGACCGACGTCCCACGGCTCGGCGATGAGCTTGACCTGGGACAGCACCGGGTCCTGATGAATCACGTCGAAGAACGCCGACAGGCGGTCGACGTCGAAGAACTCGCGCGCCAGCGCCGAAGCGAGATCGAACCGGAACCCGTCGACGTGGCACTCGATCACCCAGTACCGGAGCGAGTCCATGATCAGCCGCAACACGCTCGGGTGAACCGGGTTGAGCGAGTTGCCCGTCCCGGTGAAGTCCATGTAATGGCGCGGGTCGTCGGGGACGAGCCGGTAGTACGAGCGGTTGTCGACGCCCTTGAACGACAGCATCGGCCCGAGGTGATTGCCCTCGGCGGTGTGGTTGTAGACCACGTCGAGGATCACCTCGATGCCCGCGCGGTGGAGCGCCTTGACCATCCCCTTGAACTCGCGGACCTGCTCGCCACGGCGACCGGTGGCGGCGTACTCGGAGTGGGGCGCGAGGTAGCCGATCGTGCTATAGCCCCAGTAATTGCGGAGGCCCCTCTCGGCCAGGAACGACTCGTCGGAGATGTGGTGCACCGGCAGCAGCTCGACGGCCGTCACGCCTAGGTGGTGCAGGTACTCGATCGCCGGCTCGGAGGCGAGCCCCGCGTACGTACCCCGCAAGTCCTCGCGGATGTCGGGGTGGAGCATCGTGAAGCCCTTGACGTGGGTCTCATAGATCACCGTGTCGGCGAAAGGGACCCTAGGCGGGCGGTCGCCCTCCCAGATGAACGCGTCGTCGATCACGACCGACTTCGGCATCGCGGCGGCGTCGTCCTCGTCGTCGGGCTCGAGGTCGGCGTCCTCGTCGCCGGTGGGCACGTACGGGAGCACGTTGGCGTCGTGGGCCCAATCGACGACGCCGTCGATCGCCTTCGCGTAGGGGTCGATCAGGAGTTTCGCCGGGTTGAAGCGCTGGCCCTCGAGCGGTGCGTAGGAGCCGTAAACGCGGAAGCCGTACCGCATCCCGGGCTCGACGCTCGGGAGGTAACAGTGCCAGTTGTGCGCGGTGCGCTGGGTCATCTCGACCCGGACCTCGTTGTCCTCCTCGTCGAACAGGCACACCTCGACGCCGGTGGCGTTCTCCGAGAACAGCGAGAAGTTCGTGCCGCCCCCGTCCCAGATCGCGCCCAGCGGGAACGGGCGGCCAGGCCATATGTCGGTCAAGCGATCAGCGCTCCCGACATCGGGTCGAGTTGGACATGCCCGTGGCCGATTTCCGCCGCCCCGGCGGTGGTGAGCACCGCGTCAGTGCCGGAGCACGGCACTCGCCGCGGCTCGGCGGCGAAGTTCATGGCAAGCTCGAACGCCCCCCGCCGGACCCGTAGCCACCGCGCGCCCTCGTCGAACTCGATCGCATCGACGTCGCCCGGGGGGAGACGGCGCCGTGTCGCCAGCAGCTCCTCGTAGAGCGCGGCGAGCTCCGGATCGCGCCGCCGCGTCAGCTTCGAGCGCTCGAACGTGGCGCGGTCCTCAGGGTCGGGGATCTCCTCTTTGGAGAACGCCGCGAACGAGGCGAACTCCGCGCGCCGCCCCTCGCGGGTGGCCTCCGCGATACCCGGGTCGATGTGGTCGGAGAAGAACTGGAAGGGGGCGTTCTCCCCGTACTCCTCGCCCATGAACAGCATCGGGACGTACGGCGAGAGGAGCGTGCAGAACGCCGCCAGCGGCCGCGACGGCTCGGGCAGGCGGTCGCCGATTGCGCGGTTGCCGACCTGGTCGTGGTCCTGGTCGAAGACCACGAACCGATCGGGCGGCACGTCGTCGGCGGGGGCGCCGAAGCGCCGGCGGCGGAACGGCGAGTACGTCCCGTCGTGCACGAACGGCCGGTGCCAGGCCTTGGCGAGGTCCGCGACCGATCCGAAGTCCGCGTAGTAGCCGTCGCGCTCGCCCGTAACGAGCGTTCGCAGCGCGTGGTGAAAGTCGTCGGCCCACGCGCCGTCGCAGCCCCACCCGCCGACTTCGCTGTCCCGAATGACCCGCGGATCGTTCAGGCCGCTCTCCGCGATCACCAGCGCATCGTTGCGAACGGCGTGGACGCGACGCGCCACCGCGGCCACGATGTGCTCCGCGCTCTGATCGAAGATCGCGTGGATAGCGTCGAGGCGCAGACCGTCGATGCCGAAGTCGCGGATCCATCCGGTCGCGCTCTGGAGCACCCATTCGCGGACCGGATCGCACTCGGCGTCGTCGTAGTTGATCGCGCTCCCCCAGGGCGTCGAGTACTTGTCGGTGAAATAGGGACCGAAGGCCTCGAGCGCCGGCGTTCCCGAGGCGCCGACGTGGTTGTAGACGACGTCGAGGATCACGGCGAGGCCGGCGTCGTGGGCCGCGGCGACTAATCGGGCCAGCTCATGCGGTCCGCCGTACGACGACTGCGCGGCCGAGATGTACACCCCGTCGTAGCCCCAGCCGTGGTGGCCGGGGAACTCCGCGACGGGCATGATTTCGATCGCGGTGATGCCGAGCTGCGCTAACGCGGGCAGATGCTCGATGGCGGCATCGAAGGTCCCTTGGTCACTGAATGTTCCAATATGTAATTCGTAGATCACGAGATCGCGCATCGGCGGCGTTGGGAGGGGCGACGTTGGGTGGGCCGCCCGGCCGCTGCGGGTCGTCTCGGCGAGGTCGAGGATGCGCGATGGTCCGCGAATCCCGTCCGGTTGCCACCGCGAGCAGGGGTCGGGCAGCTCGCGGCCGTCGAGCACGAACGCGTAATCGTCGCCGGCCCGTGCCTCCGCGACGGTCTCGTAGATCCCATAGCCGGCGTCGTCCAACTGCAGGTTGTGTCCTTTCAGGCGCAGCGAGATCGCCTGCGCTCGCGGTGCCCATACCCGGAATTCGACGCGGCCGTCGGGGCGCAGGCGTGCCCCGAGGGGGCGCTCCCACGGATACTCGGCGGCGCCGTCCCCTGTCACCGCGGCGATTGTCGAGCTCACTGGGATTCGGGCACGAGCCAAACTGCAGCCAAGGGCGGCAGGGTAACGAGCGCTGAGACGGGCTGGTTGTGCCACGGGATCGGCTCGACCTCAATAGCCCCGAGGTTCCCCGTGTCGCTTCCGCCGTAATACCTCGAGTCCGTGTTGAGCGCTTCCTTCCAGCGGGTGGCCCGCGGAAGCCCAAGGCGGTAGCCCTCGCGCGGCACCGGCGACAGGTTGGCGACGAACACGACCACGCGCTCACCGTCCTTCGATGCCCGCGCGAACGCGAGCACGTTGCTGTCGGCGTCGTTGGGCTCGAGCCACCAGAACCCGGCCGGGTCGGAGTCGAGCTCCCACAGCGCGGGCTCGTCCTTGTACAGGCGGTTGAGGTCGCGCACGAGCGCCTGGATGCCGGCGTGGCCGGGCTGCTCGAGAAGGTGCCAGTCGAGCGAGCGCTCGTAGCTCCACTCGCTTTCCTGGGCCAGCTCGGAACCCATGAACAGCAGCTTCTTGCCGGGGTGCGCCCACATGTAGGCGTACAGCGCGCGCAGGTTGGCGAGCTTCTGCCACTTGTCGATGCCGGCCATCTTCCGGTACAGCGAGCCCTTGCCGTGGACCACCTCGTCGTGCGACAGCGGCAGGATGAAGTTCTCGCTGAACGCGTACATCAGGCTGAACGTCAGCTCGTGGTGGTGGTAGCGGCGGTAGATCGGGTCCTGCTCGAAGTAGCCGAGCGTGTCGTGCATCCAGCCCATGTTCCACTTGAAGCCGAAGCCGAGGCCGCCGAGGTAGGTCGGGCGCGATACGCCCGGCCACGCCGTCGACTCCTCGGCGGCGGTGATCGCCCCGGGCTCGCGACCGTAAACGACCTCGTTGAACTCCTTGAGGAACGACACGGCGTCGAGGTCCTCGCGCCCGCCGAACTGGTTGGGCACCCACTCGCCCGGGTTTCGCGAGTAGTCGAGATACAGCATCGACGCCACGGCATCGACGCGGATGCCGTCGACGTGGTACTCGCGCATCCAGAACAGGGAGTTCGCGATCAGGAAGTTGCGGACCTCGTGGCGTCCGTAGTTGAACACGAGCGTGCCCCAGTCGGGATGCTCGCCGCGGCGCGGATCGGCGTGCTCGTAGAGCGCCGTGCCGTCGAACCGGGCGAGCCCGAACTCGTCGCGGGGGAAGTGCGCCGGCACCCAGTCGAGAAGGACCCCGACGCCGTTCTGGTGCAGGCGGTCGACGAACTCGCGGAAGTCGTCGGGCGAGCCGTAGAACGGCGTGGGCGCGAAATAACCGGTTACCTGATAGCCCCACGAACCCTTGAACGGGTGGGCCATCACCGGCAGCAACTCGACGTGCGTGAACCCCATGTCCTTGACGTACGCGGACAGCTCGTCGGCGAGCTCGAGGTAGGACAGCGACCGGTTGCCCTCGAGCGTGTTCAGACGCCAGGAGCCGAGGTGGACCTCGTAGATCGAGATCGGGCGCACGAGCGCCGGCGACTCCTCGGCACGGTGGCGGAGCCACTCCGCGTCCTCATCGCTCCACTCGTGATCGGGCTCGAACACCACCGACGCGGTGTTCGGCGGCACCTCGGTGGCGAACGCGTACGGGTCGGCCTTGAGCAGGATCTGATGATCCTGGGTCAGGATCTCGTACTTGTAGCGAGCCCCCTGCACGACCCCGGGCAGGAACAGCTCCCAGATCCCGGTCGAGCCGAGCGAGCGCATCGCGTCCAGCCGGCCGTCCCACGAGTTGAAGTCGCCGACGACGCTGACCGCGCGAGCCGCCGGCGCCCACACCGCGAACGCCGTCCCGGTCACGCCCTGGTGCTTGCGCACGTGCGCGCCGAGCTTGTCGTATAGCTCCTCGTGGCGCCCCTCCGCGATCAGGTGCTGGTCGAGCTCGCCGATCGTCGGCAAGAAGGAGTACGGGTCGTCGATCGTGAACTTGCCGCCGTTGGCGTAGTCGATCTCGAGCTGGTAGCGGAGCGGCAGCGCGGCGCCCTTGATCTCGCCCTCGAACACTCCGCCCGGGTGGATCTGCTTGAGCTCGACGGCGGGCTTGCCGTCGGTGAGGACGGTCACCGAGCTCGCGCCCGGGCGAAGGGTGCGGATGACCACTCCTCCGTTTTGCGGATGCGCTCCGAGGACGGAGTGGGGATTCACGTGCTCGCGGCGGACGATCGACTCGAGCTCGCTGTTGGCGACGGTGGTCATGTGCCCTCCAAGATCCGCGCGATGCCCGCGACCGGGATCGAGATCCAGTCGGGTCGGTTGTTGAGTTCGTATCGAAGCTCGTAGATGGCCTTCTCGAGCTCGTAGATCGACAGCAGGTTGTGGATGACGGCCTCGCCGCCGGGTATCAGCGTCGGGTCGACCGCGCCGAAGTAGTGCTCGAGGAATCGCTCGCGCGCCCGCTGCTCGAAGTCGGCTGGGGCGCGCCTGCGGTTGAGCAGCTCCACCGCTGAGGTCACGTACGCGAACGATCGGAGCATGCTTGCCACGTCACGGAGCGGCGAGCGCTTCTGCCGGCGCTCGGGCAGGGGCCGCGCCGGCTCGCCCTCGAAGTCGATGATCACCCAGCCGCGCGGCGTGTGCAGTGTCTGGCCGAGGTGGTAATCGCCGTGGGTTCGGATCACGCGGCCGCTGACGCCGACCTGGGCGCGGGCGGCTAGCCGCTCGCGCACGTCCTGACCGCGGCCGGCGATCGGAGCGAGCCGCTCGTCATTGTCGGGGAGGCGCAGGAAGATCCGCTCGATGTCCTCGTCGATCGTCGCGGTGAGGAGGGACATGGCCTCCTGACTCGGTTCGTCGGGCGAGAACGCCGGATCGGCCGCGTCCGACGCCAGGCAGGTGTGGAGCTGGGCGGTGACGGTGCCGAGGCTGCCGAGCCGCTCGAGGAACATCTCGGGGGCGGACCAGATCTCGTCGAGCGCGAGCTCCCAGCCACCGACCGCGTCGGGCAAAAATTCCTGCGCCACGCCGAGGGTGCAGGCAAGCGCCTGGCCCTCGTAGTCGTACCAGCCGTGCAGGGGCGCGATGTTCGGGAACCCCCGCCAGGTGAGGAACCGGAGTACCTCGAGCTCGGGATTGACGCCGGGCTCGAGCTTGCGGAACACCTTGAGGACGATCTTGTCGTCGAACACGACCGAGGAGTTCGACTGCTCGACCCCCATCAGCCGGACGTCGCTCGGGCCGGACAGGTGCGGCACGGCGCCCTCGAACTGGTGGAAGCTGAAATGGCCGTCGCCGATCGTCGTGATCTCCTCAGTGCTCTCGATCCGCCGCAGCAGCTCGATCGCCTCCGCCGGTTCGGCGAGGGCGTCGTACACCGTCCACTCGTCCGTGCGTGCGATCGCCTCGCCGCGCGAGCCCTCGGTGGCGTCTGTGGCGTCTCGGCCGTCTGGGGTGTCGGGGCCGTCCGGGGTGCGGAGAGCAAGCGGCAGTTGGTACAGCTCGTGGGTGCCGGTCGCGAATCGAGTCTGGACGAGCGCGAGCAGGAGGAGGGGGTCGTCGCGGAGCGTGATCGTCTCGACGATGTCGATGCCGGTGACGTGGCGAGACTTGGAGGCGTACCAGCGCTGCTGCTCGACCCACTCGCGCAGCTGCTCCTCGCCGAGCGCGCGGGCGATCTCATCCGGGGTGATCTCGACGCGCTCACTCATCCTCGTCTTGCTCCTCCTCGACCAGCTGGAACCAGAAAAACCCGCGCGGTCCAAGGGTCAGCAAGTACGGCAGCTGGCCGATCCGCGGGAACCTCGATCGGCCGAACAGCTCAACCGGATAACGCCCTTCGTAGGCACTGAGGTCGAGCTCGACCGCCTGTGCGGACCGGGCGACATTATGAACGCACAGAACCAGATCATCCTCGAAGCGGCGCAGATGGGCGAAGATCCGGGGGTTTGAAGGCTCGATCGGCTCGTACGTCCCGAAGCCGAACACCGGGTGCTCCTTGCGCAGCGAGATGAAGCGGTGGAGCCAGCGCAGCTGCGACGTGGCGGTGCGGAGCTGCGCCTCGACGTTGACCGCCTGGAATCCGTACACGGGGTCCATCAGCGGCGGCGCGTACAGCTGGGCGAAGTCCGCGCGGCTGAAGCCGCCATTGCGGTCGCCGGTCCACTGCATAGGCGTCCTTACCCCGTCTCGGTCGCCGAGGAACACGTTGTCTCCCATCGCGATCTCGTCGCCGTAGTACAGGACGGGCGACCCCGGGAGCGAGAACATGATCGCGTGCATCAACTCGATCTCGTCGCGGCCATTGTCGAGTAGCGGCGCCAGCCGGCGGCGGATCCCGACATTGATCTTCATCCGCGGGTCCTTGGCGTACTCGGTGTACATGTAGTCCCGCTCCTCGTCGGTGACCATCTCGAGCGTCAGCTCGTCGTGGTTACGGAGGAACAGGCCCCACTGGCAGCTTTGAGGGATGTGCGGCGTCTGCTCGAGGATCTCGTAGATCGGCACCGCCTCCTCGCGCCGGATCGCCATGAACATCCGGGGCATGACCGGGAAATGGAAGGCCATCTGGCACTCATCGCCGTCGCCGAAGTACTGGACGACGTCGGCCGGCCACTGGTTGGCCTCGGCCAACAGAACGCGGTCGGGGTAGTTCTCGTCGACCTCCTTACGGACGCGCTTCAGATAGGCGTGGGTCTCGGGGAGGTTCTCGCCGTTGGTGCCGTCGCGCTCGAACAGATAGGGGACCGCGTCGAGGCGGAAACCGTCGAGGCCGAGGTTCAGCCAGAAGCGGAGCACGTCGAGCATCGCTTCCTGGACCTCGGGGTTGTCGTAGTTGAGGTCGGGCTGGTGTGAGAAGAAGCGGTGCCAGTAGTAGGCGCCGGCGGTGTCGTCCCACGTCCAATTGGAGGTCTCGGTGTCGGTGAAGATGATCCGTGCCTCCTCGTAGCGATGCACGGTGTCCGACCACACGTACCAGTCGCGCTTGGGCGAGTCCGGGCTCGAGCGCGACTCCTGGAACCAGGGATGGTCGATCGAGGTGTGGTTCATGACCAGGTCGGCGATCACGCGAATGCGGCGCGCGTGGGCAGCGTCGATCAGCTCGTGCACGTCGTCGACGTTCCCGTAGTCCGGATGGACCGAGGTGAAGTCGGCGATGTCGTACCCGCCGTCTCGTAGCGGCGAGCGGTAGAAGGGGAGCAGCCAGATGCAGTCGATGCCGAGCCACTGGAGGTAGTCGAGCTTCTCGGTCAGGCCTCGGAAGTCGCCGGAGCCGTCGCCGTTGGCGTCGAAGAACCCGCGGATGTGGATCTCGTAGAACACCGCGCGCTTGAACCACAGGGGCTCGGCCTCGAACCACTGCCGGGCCTGCGCCTGGGCGTCGGGCGTGGGGTCGTGGACCGGCGCCGTGGCCGTCGCCATGGTGCGCCGCTCGCGCGCGATCAGGTGAGTGAGGGTGGACGGGCCGACGCTCATGTCGTATTCACCGGGGCGGGCATCAGATCTCCACGCGCATGATGTGCGCCTGGCGGACGCCGGGCTCGAAGCGGACGTAATTCGGACCGATGCGCCACGGATAGCGCTCGTCGGTGAGGAGGTCGTGTGCGGTGAAACTAGGAGGCAGACCGAGATTGGCGGGCACGATTGCGAGGCCTTCCTGGGTTTGGTGCGGGTCGATGCTCACGGCGGTGATGATCGTGTTGCCACGCGAGTGTTTCGCGTAGGCGATCAGAGCGTCATTCGCCGTGTCCAGGAACGTGATGTTAGGAAGCTCCTGGAGCGCGACGTTGTCTTTGCGGATCTGATTGACGCGCTGAATCAGCGGCAGCATCGGCCCATCGAGCGCCCGGTGCTTGATCTCGTACTTCTCGGAGTTCAGGTACTCCTCGGAGCCCTGGCGTGCGGGGACGTTCTCGTAGTGCTCGTAGCCCGAGTAGATGCCGTATGTCGGACTGAGCGTGGCGGCAAGGATCAGCCGCGCCTCGAAGGCCGGGCGGCCACCGTGCTGGAGGTACTCGTGGAGGATGTCCGGCGTGTTGGCGAAGAAGTTCGGGCGGAAGTAGTCGCTCTCGTCGGTGAGGGCGAGCTCGGAGACGTACTCGGTCAGCTCCCAGCGCGAGTTCTTCCAGGTGAAGTACGTGTAGGACTGGGTGAAGCCGATCTTTGCGAGCTGGCGCATCACGGACCGTCTCGTGAACGCCTCGGCGAGAAAGATCACGTCGCGGTTGTGGTCGTGAACCTTCTTGATGAGCCATTCCCAGAACGCGAACGGCTTGGTGTGCGGGTTGTCGACGCGGAAGACGGTCACGCCGCAGTCGACCCACTGGATCACCACTTTGAGCAGCGCGTCCCACAGGCCGCGCCAGTCCGAGGACTCCCAGTTGAGGTTGTAGATGTCCTGGTAGCGCTTAGGCGGGTTCTCGGCGTACTTGAGCGTGCCGTCGGGCCGGCGGTGGAACCACTCGGGATGCTCGCGCAGCCACGGGTGGTCGGCCGAGGCCTGGATCGCGAAGTCGAGCGCGATGTCGATTTCGTGTCGCTTGGCCGCCTCGGTGAGTTGCTTCAGGTCCTCGATCGTCCCGAGGTCCTCGTGGACCGCGTCGTGGCCACCGGTCTTGTCGCCGATCGCCCACGGTGAGCCGGGGTCGGTCGGTCCCGCGGTCAGGGAGTTGTTGCGACCCTTGCGGTTGGTCAGGCCGATCGGGTGGATGGGCGGGAGGTAGAGGATGTCGAACCCGAGCTTCGCGATGTGCGGGAGCTGACGCTCGACCCCTTTCAGGCCGCCCCATGAGCGGGGGAACAGCTCGTACCAGCTGCTGAACCTGGCCTTGATGCGGTCCACTTCGAGGGGGACCGCCACCGGGAGGGTGACGGCGCCGTGGCGCGGTTCGATCCGCTCGATCGTCGCGAACAGCTCAGGCCCGAGCGCGACGTCGTGCTTGGCGGCCTCGGGGACGTCGTCGTCGGAGAGGGTCGCGACGGCGTGCTGGATGAGCGCCTTGTCGGCCTTCTCGGTCGCGTTTTTCGCGGCGGTTTCCAGGAGGAGAACGCCCTCGGACAGCTCGCCGGCGAGGTCATGCTGGCCGGCGGCCACCTTGCGCCCGAGCTCGTCGCGCCAGGTGCCGAACACGTCGGTCCAGGCCTCCACCGTGTACTCCCAGCGGCCCTGCCGGTCGACATCGAAGCTTCCGGCCCAGCGCACGCCACCGAGGTGGGCGTCGATCCGGCGCATCTCGGTCTCTTGGTAGTGCTCGTCCTCGGCGTGCGTGTAGCGGATGACCGCGCGGAGCAGATCGTGGCCGTCGCGGAAGACGTCGGCCTCGACGGTGACGTGGTCGCCGACACAGCGCTTGGTGGCGTAGCGACCGCCGTCGACCGCCGGCGTCGGGTACTGGATGACGATTCGCGGCGGCGGGTCCTGTGACTTGGGAGCAGCGCTACGCGGAGCGCCGCTCGGCTTGGCTTCTGTGGGGGTTGTGGTCATTGGCGGTCCCGGTGGACGGACGGTCGGAGGGGTGCGCGGCAGAAATCGACCTGTCCCCAGGGGGAGCGGCCGTCACGTCGAAAATATCCGCTTGCGCGATGGGTAAACAATGATCCGTGTTTCGGAGGGTGGCTCTGATTCGGAGAGTAGGTCTGGTTGGGCGGTTGGGTCTTATTCGGAGATCGGGACGGATCCGGCGGTTGGGCCTGATTCGGAGATCGGGACGGATCCGGCGGTTGCGTCTTATTCGGAGATCGGGACGGATCCGGCGGTTGGGCCTGAGGCTGGCTCTTACATGATCGAGCTACCGCGCTCAAGCGGTGTTCAGCTTCATATAACTTCGCTGCCGGGTGGGAGGCTGGGGCCCGAGGCCTATCGCTTCATCGACTGGCTCGCTGCGGCCGGCCAGACGTGGTGGCAGGTGCTGCCGCTCGGACCGCCGGATCGATACAGATCTCCATACAAGGCGCGGTCGGCGTTCGCGGCCTGGCCGGGACTGCTGGCTTCTGGGCGCGCGCCGGTCTCGGCGGCCGAGATATCGGAGTTTCGCGAGCGGGAGGCGTTCTGGGCGGTCGACTGGGAACGGTTCTCCGCCCGTGGTGCTTTGGCGGACCAGGTGCGGTTCGCGCGCGAATGGGACGCTCTGCGTTCGTATGGGGTGGAACGGGGCGTCCGGTTGTACGGAGACGTAGCGATCTATGTGGCGCCGGGGAGTGCCGATCACCGCGCCCACCCTTGGATGTTCCTGGATGGTCTTGTGGCGGGCGCTCCGCCGGATGCGTTCTCGGACACGGGTCAGCTGTGGGGGAACCCGGTGTACGACTGGCCGGCGCTGCGGAGGCGTCAATACCGGTGGTGGGTCGAGCGGCTGCGGCGGACGCTGTCGTTGTTCGATCTGGCGCGGATCGATCACTTCCGCGGCTTTGTGTCGTACTGGGCGGTTCCGGCGGGGGCGCGGGTGGCGTCTGTTGGGCGATGGAGGCGGGGCCCCGGGCGGGCCCTTTTCGATGCCGTGCTGCGGGAGCTAGGGCCGGTGGCGGTCGTGGCCGAGGACCTCGGCGTGATCACGCCGGCGGTCACGGCGCTGCGCGAATCGCTCGGGTTTCCGGGGATGGTCGTGCTCCAGTTCGGCTTCGACCCTCGCGCGCCCAGGAGCGTGCATCGTTTCGAGAATCACGAGGAGGATCGGGTCGTGTACACGGGAACGCACGATCACGACACCGCGCGGGGGTGGTACTCGGGGTTGTCCGCTGACGTGCGATCGTTCGTCGACGCGTCCTTTGCGCGGTACGGGGTGGTCGAGCGCGAGCCGTGGTGGAGCCTGATCCGCCTGGCGCTGCAGTCCCGGGCGCGGGTGGCGATGGTGCAGGCCCAGGACGTGCTGGGGCTGGGATCGGAGGCGCGGATGAACGACCCGGCTCGAGCGGGTGGCAGCTGGCGGTGGCGGATGGAGGCCGGTGCTTTGACGCCGGGGCTGGCGCGGCGGTTGCGCGAGGCGACGGAGGAGGCGGGGCGGCTGGTCGGCGGGGGCTGACAGTGCGCCTGGGGTCGGCAGCTAGCGGCTCGCGCGGCCTTCCGCGCTCGGCCTAAACGCACACTCGACGCCTCCCGCGGCTCTCCGCGGCCTTCCGGGTTCGGCCTGACCGCACACTCGACGGCTCCCGCGGCAAGTGCGGCCTTCCGCGGTCGGCCTAACCTACTTCCCCCGGAAAAAGGCGGAATTACACTCGCATCGACGATTTACCGCATATCGGTGGGACTGTAAACATTGAGGTTGCCAACGCCCGCACTCCCATTTCCGATGCACGGTTGGAGTTTGTCCGGGGGAAGTAACCTAACCGCACACTCGACGCCTCCCGCAGCTCGAGCGTTTGGTTAGGGCCGCCCTACGCACCCGAATATGCATTCGGCCCGGACGGGGCGCCGAGTGAGCGGTTAGGCCGACGGTGGCGGCCTGGCGACGGCTCAAGTTGCCGGCGCCACCGCCGATCCCACAGGAGATGAGTATCGACGCTGTGACGAGCCGCATCTCCCAGATCCTGGCGATGCAGCAACAGATCGCAGACCCCAGCAGCGCCACCCCCAGCGCCTCCTCCTCCTCCTCCTCCTCCTCCTCCTCCGCAGCGACCGCGGGAACCTCCGCGCCGGATGCATCGCCAGGCGCCGCCACGGGCACCGGGTCGACGAGCTTCAGCAACGCGCTGTCGTCCGCGCTCGGGACGGGCTCGACCGGTTCGACGAGCGCGCTCGGGACGGACTCGACGACCGCGGTCAACTCGGCGCTGTCGCCGGCGTCGCTGATGGCCTCGGCGATCGGCGGGACGGACACCACGACCGGGGCCCCGGACACCAGCTCGACTCTGACATCGGACCTCGCCTCGCTCCTTCCGGCCACGAGCTCGCTCGGCCTGAGCACCGGATCCACCTTGGGGGCCTCGGCTGCGACCGGAACCAGCGGCACCGCGGCGGCGCAGGTCCAGGCGATGACGAACACGGCCAACTCCCTGGTCGGCAAGCCGTACGTGTACGGCGGCGGGCACAGTGGCTGGGGCCCGCAGGCGGGCTACGACTGCTCCGGGTTCGTCTCCGCGGTCCTCCACGCCGGCGGCTACCTGAGCCAGCCGGTCGACACCACCGCCCTCCCGAATCAGCCGGGCATGGAGTCCGGGCCCGGGCAGTACGTCACCGTTTATGACCGGGCGCTTCCGGGTCAGAGCGGCCACGTTATCATCGAGATCAACGGGCAGTTCTACGAGTCCGGCGGCTCGCACGGCGCGTGGGGCGGCGGTGGCGGCGTCGAGAAGATCGGCACGCCGTCCGCGCAGTACCTATCGCAGTTCCCGAACATGCTCCACCCGGCCGGGCTCTAACACCCGCCGACATGCTCCACCGGGCCGGGCTCTAACACCCGCCGACATGTTCCACCGGGCCGGGCTCTAACACCCGCCGACATGCTCCACCGGGCCGGGCTCTAACACCCGCCGACATGTTCCACCCGGCCGGGCCCTTACACCTGCCGACGTGCTCCACCCGGCCGGGCTCTAACACCCGCCGGGCCCTGGCAGCCGCCGGGGCCTAACCCCCGCCGCGAAACGCCACCCTCGCCCGGAGCAATCCCGACCGAGCGCTGACCTTCGCATGCCGGTAGGCGTACGTGACGTCGTCCTTCAGCCGCGCTCGCCGGCTCGGCGAGTAGAAGATCATCCGGGACGGATGGGCGAGCACCTCGAAGCCGTCGCGCTCGAGCACCGCCAGCGCCCGCTCGGCGATGTCGACCTGGCCGAACGCAGTCGGGTGGACGTGGTCGGTCATCACGAGGTTGCGGGCCCCCCACGCGCGCAGATCGAGCACGAGCGCCCCGACCTCGCCGGCGACGCGCTCGATCACCGCGTCCAGCTCCGCCACCGTGCCGGCGGCGAGGGGACGCCCCAGATCCAGCGGCGCCGTCACGGTCAGGACCCGGTCGCAGCGAGCAACCAGGAACCGGAGAGCGCGGCGGTAGCCCACCTCAAACATCGCCGCATCCCAGTCCGGAGAACGCACATCGTTCACACCGATGTACAGGCATCCGAGCTGATACCCGGCGCCGGCCGGCGCCGTGGCCGCGGTCAGCCGTTCGAACGCCGGGATCTGACCCTCGACCACATCGTCCACCCGCGCCCCGTCGAAAGCGTACGACGTGAACGGCAGCGCCAGTCCACGCGCCACCCACAGCGCCCACGACTGCAGTGCAACGCCCCACTGCAACTCCCCGCCGCCGTTGGTGATCGAGTCGCCGAACGCGAGAACGCCCAGGCGGCAATTGCTCGAGGCGCTGGCGGTACCCCCGGTCAAGAAGCGCGAGAGTAGCGGTTGCCGGATAATCGTCGGCCGTGAGCTACGGCCGGGTGACGATGAACGACGGCCGCGAGGACATCAGGCGCGCCGCGGCGGAGCTAGCCGAGCGGTTGCCCGATCCCCTCGCGCCCCTGGCGCGGATCGCCTACAACTACCGGTGGTCGTGGCTGCCGGGGGGACCGGAGCTGTTCGCCTCGATCGATCCCGACCGTTTCGCGCTCACGAACCAGAACCCCGTCCGGCTCCTCCAGGAGGCGACCGCCAGCACCCTGCGACGCGCCGCCGCCGACGACCGGCTGCTCGAGCGGATGGCGGCGATCGAGGCGCAGGTGAAGGCCGACCTCGAACGCCCGCCGTACCCGTCGATCGATCCCGCCAGGCCGGTGGCCTTCCTGTGTGCCGAGTATGGGGTCCACGTGTCGATGCCCGTCTACTCGGGCGGCCTCGGCGCGCTCGCCGGCGATCTGCTCAAGGAGGCCTCCGACTGCGCGGTCCCGTTCGTCGCCGTCGGCCTCATGTACCGCAAGGGCTATTTCCGGCAGCGGATCGACGCCGGAGGATGGCAGCACGAGTACTGGATCGACACCGACCCGCAGCGCCTGCCCGCGGCGCTCGTGACGACCGGCGCCGGTGAGCAGCCGCTGACGATCGAGGTCCCGATCTACGGCGCCGACGTGACGGCGCAGATCTGGCGAGTCGACGTCGGCCGGGTCCCGCTGTTCCTACTCGACACCGATCTCCCCCAGAACGGGCCCGTCGAGCGCTGGATCACCGCCCGGCTGTACGAGTCCGACGAGCACATCCGACTCGCCCAGTACGTGCTGCTCGGCGCCGGTGGCGTGCGCGCTCTGACCGCCCTCGGCCTGGAGCCCGGCGTGATTCACCTGAACGAGGGCCACGCGATGCTCGCGCCCGTCCAGCTCGCCTGCCAAGAGCTCCACTCCGGTGAGCCGCTCTCGGTCGGGCTCGCCGCCGCGCGCGAGCGCACGGTGTTCACGACCCACACCCCCGTGCCCGCCGGCAACGACACCTACCCCGCGGAGCAGGTCGAGAACGCGATCGGGCGGTTGCTCGGCCAGCTCGGATGCCCCACCGACGAGGTGATCGCGCTCGGTCGCACCCATCCCGAAGACACCGACGAGGACTTCGGGGTCACCCAGGCTGCACTGCGGATGAGCCGCGCCGCCAATGGCGTGAGCCGCCGCCACGGCGAGGTGGCGCGCGAGATGTGGCAGTCCCTGTGGCCCGATCTCGCCGTCGACGACGTACCGGTCGGCTATGTCACCAACGGCGTGCACATCCCGACGTGGATCGGTCCGGCGATCCGTGAGTTGCTCGACCGTCACCTCGGCGAAGGCTGGATGGCGCGCGCCGCCGAGCCCGAGACCTGGGCCGGCGTCGACCAGATTGCCGATGCCGACCTGTGGGCCGCCCGCGAGCGCCAGCGCACCGACCTGGTCGAACAGATCCGCACGCGCAGCGCCACCGAGCGCCTGCTCCGCGGCGACGCCCGCGACTACGTCGACGCGGCGGCGATCGCGTTCAATCCGCACACGCTCACGATTGGGTTCGCCCGGCGCGTCGCCACGTACAAGCGCTTGGACCTGCTCACCCGAGATCCGCGTTGGACGCTGAAGCTCCTCGGCGGCAGGCAGCCGGTGCAGGTCGTGCTCGCCGGCAAGGCCCACCCGCGCGACGAGGACGCGAAGCGCGTGCTCAAGCGGCTGTTCGGGATGAAGCGGGCCAAGATCATCGGCCAGCGCGTGGTGTTCCTCGACGACTACGACCTGGCCACGGCGGCGTCGCTGGTCCGCGGCTGCGACGTATGGCTGAACGTGCCCCGCCCGCCGCTCGAGGCGAGTGGCACGAGCGGCATGAAGTCGGTCGTCAACGGCGGTCTGCAGCTGAGCGTCCTCGACGGCTGGTGGGCCGAGGGCTACGACGGCGACAACGGCTGGGGGATCCCGGGCGAGGTCGACGACGACCATCGGGCGCAGGACGCCCGCGACGTCGCCGAGCTACACCGCCTGCTCGATGAAGAGGTCCTTCCGATGTTCTACGACCGCGACGAGGACGGTTTGCCGGCGGCCTGGATTGCCCGGATGCGGGCTTCGCTGAAGACACTCGCGCCGCGCTTCAGCGCAACGAGGATGCTGTCGGAGTACCTCTCCGGCCCGTACCGGGGGTCCTGACCCGCACGGGGAAGGCCGCGCGGGAAGGTATAGGGCCTATTCGGCGTCGTTAAGCTGAATGTTGTTCCTCAAACCGACTGCAGTGGACCATGGCTTCCCGCGCCGACCACACCAAGCCGACAGCCGCTGAGCTGGCTGAGCTGTCGGCGCTTGCCGACGGCACGCTCGATCCCGCTCGCCTCGCGGACGTCGAGGGGCGCATCTCCGCGTCCTCCGAGCTGACCGCGCTGTACGAGCGCGAGCGACGGGTGGTCGACGCGCTGCACCATGCCCGCGCGACCGAGCGCGCCCCCGAACGGCTGCGCGCGAGGATCGAGGCGTCACGTCCGAGCCGGGCCACCGTGGCTCGCCGGCGGTTTGCCTACGCCGGCGCCGCGGTCGCCGCTTTCGCCGCCATCGCGCTGGCCCTCGTCCTGGCGCTCCCATCGGGTACGCCCGGCGCGCCGTCGGTATCAGAGGCGGCCGCACTTGCCGCTCGCGGTCCGGCCCACGCGGCGCCCATGCCCGATCCGAGCATGCCCGCAGCCCGCTTGAACCAGAGCGTCGGCGAGGTCTACTTCCCCAACTGGACCTCGAACTTCGGATGGCGGGCGGTCGGGGCCCGAACCGACGAGCTCGGCGGGCGGACCGCCGTGACCGTCTTCTACCGGTGGGAGGGCGCGACGATCGCGTACACGATCGTGCATTCACCGCCGCTCACCGAGCCGTCGTCAGCGCCGGCCTCCAACTGGGACGGGACCCACCTGCGCACGCTCGCGATCAACGGGCGGACGGTCGTGACCTGGCGGCGCGCCGGCGATACCTGCGTGCTCTCGGGCAGCGGGGTCAAGGCCGAGGAGCTGCAGAAGCTGGCGGCGTGGAAGGTCCCGGCGGACTCTGACTAGGCGGGCTGCCGCTGACGAGATCGGCGGCCACCCTCTGGCGGGCCCGGTGCAGCCGGGTCGTGATAGTCGCCTCCCGAACCTTCAAAGCCCGCGCGGCCTCACGGTAGGACAGCCCGATCACATCGATCGCGACGAGCGCGTCCCGGAAGTCGTCGGGGAGTCGCGAGATCGCGGCATACAGCTCGGCCGACTCGACGCGCGAGTCGGCAGCCGGCGCGTTCCGGTCCTCGATCAGATCGATGTCGTCGGGCAGCGCGGTCGTCTGGGGGCGCCGGCCGGCCGCGCGGCGCTGGCTGAAGAACGTGTTCCGCAGCACGCGCAGCAGGTATCCGAGGTCGTCCTCGGAGCGCAGGAACCGCGGCCGGCGCAGGACGCGCTCGAACGTCTCCTGCACGAGGTCCTCGGCCTCCTCGCGTGAGCCGCACAAGCTCCACGCCGCGCGGTACAGGCGATCGATGTGATCGCCCAGCGCCTCGGGATCGAGCTGACGTTCGACGTTCATACGCCGCGGCCCCAGAATACGGAGACCGAGCGTCGGGGAGTGTTAGGGCGTCTTGAGGGCAGACAGCGGCCGCGGCCCGGGGCCGACGTACTTGGCCGTCGGGCGGACGAGCCGTCCCTCGCGCTTCTGCTCGAGGATGTGGGCGGACCAGCCGGCGGTCCGCGCGCACGTGAACATCGGCGTGAACAGCTCGGGGGGCACCTCGGCGAAGTCGAGCACGACCGCCGACCAGAATTCGACGTTGGTCGCGAGCACCCGGTCGGGCCGCCGCGCCTGGAGTTCGGCGAGCGCGGCCTCCTCGAGCGCCTCGGCGACCTCCACGCGGGGGGCGTCGATCTGCTTGGCGGTGCGGCGGAGTACCCGGGCCCGCGGATCCTCGGCGCGGTAGACGCGGTGCCCGAACCCCATCAGCCGTTCGCCGCGGTCGAGCAGGTCCTTGACATAGCGCTCGGCGTCGCCCATCGCGGCCACGTCGTCGAGCATCTTGAGCACGCGCAGCGGAGCGCCGCCGTGCAGCGGGCCCGACAGCGCACCGACGGCGGCCGACAGCGCCGCCGCGACGTCCGCGCCCGTCGAGGCGACCACCCGCGCGGTGAACGTCGAGGCGTTCATCCCGTGCTCGGCGGCCGAGATCCAGTACGCGTCGATCGCCTGCACGTGGCGCGGATCGGCCTCACCGCGCCAGCGGATCAGGAAGCGCTCGGGGATCGACTGCGCCTTGTCGACCTCGGTCTGGGACACCGGCGGCTTGCCGATCCCGCGGGCGGACTGGGCGACGAACGAGAGCGCCATCACCGACGCGCGCGCGAGGTTGTCGCGGGCCTCCTCGTCGGAGATGTCGATCAGCTGTCCGAATCCCCACTGCGGCGCGAGCATCGCCAGCGCTGACTGAACGTCGACGCGGGGGTCGCCCGAGCGCACGCCCAGCGGGAAAGGCGCAGCCGGCGGCAGTCCGGGCAGCAGCGATCCATCGACCAAGAGCCCCCAGACCTGCTCAAAGGGCACGTTTCCCACTAATTCCTCGATGTCGACGCCGCGATAGCGCAGGGCGCCGCCGGCGCGGTCGGGCTCGGCGATCTCGGTGGCGAAGGCGACGACGCCCTCGAGGCCGGACTGGACTTCGGCGGTGGCGGTCATTGTCGATTTTCTCCTGGATCAGCGCGAGGGCGCGAGTGCCACGGAAGCGTAGCCGGATAGCCTTCTCGCCCCATGCCCGACCTGTTGCTGCGCTCCGCGACCGAGCTTGCAGCCCTTGTCCGTTCTGGTGACCTCAGCCCGCGTGAGCTGACCGAGGCGTCGCTCCGCCGGATCGACGAGCTCCAGCCGACGATCAACGCCTTCACCCACGTCGCGCACGAGTCCGCGCTCGCGGCGGCGGACGCGATCGAGCCCGGAGATTCGAGGCCGTTCGCCGGGGTGCCGATCGCGATCAAGGACAACCGCGCCGTCACCGGGATGCCGCTGACGATGAGCAGCGATCTGTTCGGCGACTTCGTCCCGGGGCACGATGCGTACCTCGTCCGCCGGCTGCGCGAGGCCGGCTTCGTGATCGTGGGAAAGACCTCGATGCCGGAGATGGGGATCCTTCCCACGACCGAGCCTCGCCGGTTCGGGCCAACCCGGAACCCCTGGGACACCGACCGAACGCCGGGAGGGTCGAGCGGCGGTGCGGCCGCGGCCGTGGCCGCCGGCATGGTTCCGGTCGCGCACGGCAACGACGGCGGCGGCTCGATCCGAATTCCGGCCGCCTGCTGCGGGCTGGTCGGGCTGAAGCCGGCCCGCGGGCGGGTGTCGGTCGGTCCCGACGGGGGCGAAAGCTTCCTCGTCTGCGACGGCGTGCTGACGCGGTCGGTGGAGGACACGGCGCGAGTTCTCGACGTCCTGGCGGGTCCGGAGCTGGGCGACAGCTCGTGGGCCCCGCCGGCGCCGGCTGCGGGGTACGCGGCGCTGACGGAGGTCGACCCCGGCCTGTTGCGGATCGGCTACACGGTCACGCCGGCGCTGGAAGACGCGACCGTCGACCCGATGTCCGCGCGGGCTACACGAGACGCCGCGGCGCTGCTCGAGTCGCTCGGCCACAACGTCCAGGAGATCACGCCACCGTGGGTGGGACGCAACCTCCTGCCGGACTTCGTCCGCGCGTTCGCGCCGGCGGTCTCCTTCACGGTGTGGCTAGGCGGCCAGGTGAGCGGACGCGAGCCGACGGCCGAGGACGTCGAGCCGCTCACCTGGAGCTTGTGGAAGCGCGCCTCCAGTCAGGACACGATCAAGTACCTCACCGCTCAGTACCGGCTCGAGACGGCCGCGCGCTCGATCGTGCAGGATCTGGCCGAGTTCGACGTCGTGCTCACGCCTGTGCTCGCGCAACGCCCGGTGCCGGTCGGTGAGATGAACGGCCTCGGGTCCGACCCGATGGTCAAGTTCCGCAAGTCGGGCTATTTCACGCCGTTCACCGCGGTGTTCAACGTGACCGGGCAGCCGGCGATTTCGCTTCCGATGTATCAGGGTGACGACGGCCTGCCTACTGGAGTGCAGCTGGTGGGCCGGCCGGCGCACGAGGAGGTGCTGCTCGGCCTGGCCCGGCAGCTCGAGCTCGCGCTCCCCTGGGCCGACCGCGCCCCGAATCTGTAGCGCCTGCTGCCTTGTGACGAGCTTGACGAGCTTACTCGTAGAATCAGCCTTCGATTGATCCCGAATCCCCAGAGGAACCGATAATTCCATGGCCTATGTGATCGCCGAGCCCTGCATCGGCACGAAGGACAACTCGTGCGTTGAGGTCTGCCCGGTCGACTGCATCCACCCGACGCCGGACGAACCGGACTACGACGACGTTCCGATGCTGTACATCGACCCGGAGGAGTGCATCGACTGCGATGCATGCGTCGAGGCCTGCCCGGTGGATGCCTGCTTCGCCGAGGATCAGCTGCCCGAGGAGTGGCAGCACTACGCGAAGCTGAACGCGGACTATTACGCGAATAAGGGCTGAGGCTTAGGGGCCGCCTTCGGCGGCGTCCGTCGGATGTGGCGCGGCAGGCCCCGTCTGCGAGGCACGGATGCCGAGTGGGGCCGTCGCCGCGACCGCCGGGTTCCCCGTCCGGTCAGTGGTCGCCTGCGCCCGCCGGGCATGGACGCCCGGCGTCACGGCCCCACGGACGCCGAGCGAAGCGAGGCCCAAAAACTAAGCCATCGGGAGCGACATGCCGACCGGCTTGGGCGCGGCTGCCGGCGCCGGCGCCTGCATGACCGGCAGCTCGACGGGCGACAGCGCGATCAGGCCGCGCGCCGCGTGGGCGAGCGCCTGAGCGGCGGGGTCGTCGGGGTCTGAGGCGACGATCGGCAGGCCGGCGTCGGACTGCTCGCGCAGGCCGATCGTCAGCGGCACCTTTCCGAGCAGGGGCACCTCGAGCTCCTCGGCCAGCAGCTGACCGCCGCCCTCGCCGAACAGCTGGTAGCGCTCGCCGGTCGGAGTCACGAAGCCCGACATGTTCTCGATCACGCCGGCAATCTCGAGCTTCAGCTTGGTCGCCATCTCGGCCGAGCGGCGCGCCACCTTCTGAGCCACGGGCTGCGGGGTGGTGACGATCACGAACTTGGCCTGCGGCAGCAGCTGGGCGAGCGTCATCGAGACGTCGCCGGTGCCGGGGGGCAGGTCGATCAGCAGGTAGTCGAGCTCGCCCCAGTCGACGTCCTCGAGGAACTGCTGAAGCGCCTTGTGGAGCATCGGCCCGCGCCACACAACCGCGGAGTCCTGCTCGACGAAGAACCCGATCGACATCACGCTGATGCCGTCGAGCGCCTGGAGCGGGATGATCTTGCGCTCCGCGTTCACGTGTGGTCGCTCAGCGCCAAGACCGAGCATGCGCGGCTGTGAGTAGCCCCACACGTCTGCGTCGAGGACGCCCACCCGCTTGCCCTCGGCGACGAGCGCCGCGGCCAGGTTGGCGGTCACGCTCGACTTGCCGACGCCGCCCTTGCCGGAGCCCACGCAGATCACGTTCTTGACCTGGGCCAGCGCGCCCTCGGGGAGCGTGCCGCGGCCGAGCTTGCGGCCGAGCGCCTGCTTTTCGTTGTCGGACAGGACGTCGAAGGTGATGTTCACGCCGGTGACGCCGTCGAGCTTGCGGACGGCCTCGGTGACGCCCGTCTGGAAATGCGAGCGAATCGGGCAGCCGGGCGTGGTCAGCGAGACCATCACGTCGATCACGCCGTTCTCGTGGATGTCGACCGAGCGAACCATCTCGAGCTCGACGATGTCGCGGCGCAGCTCGGGGTCGATCACGGAGCGGAGGGAGTCGATCACTTGGTCTCTAGTAGGCATGCGACTGATTGTAGGCAGCGAGTCGCCGCGGCCACTCTGTGTGAGACCCGTCACGCATGCGCGTCTCGGTCTGTTTAAGGACCGACGGGGCGCCACTTGCGTGACGCCCCGGCGGTTGAGGGAGGAGAGGGTGCTGCATTCGCCGGCGAGTTATGAGGCCGGCGAACCTATCCCGCGACGAGCGTTCTCCTGGGCGCTCCGCGGGGGAAGTCTGTGTCTATGAGCCGATGAGGCCCTGTGCGTTGGCAACGAGTCGCTCGACCCGGGCGGTGACCGCGCCCGACTGCTTCTCGAAGTCCCTCCGCACAGAGGTTAGCTCACGGTTCAGTCGACGCCGGTTCTGGCGCATGGTGCGCTCCACCAGGCTACGACGCTGCCGCACTTCGCGCTCTACCCGCGTACGCGCCCGGCGAACCTGACGCTCGAGGCGGTTGCGGGCGGTGACGCCGCGGCGCTCGTAGCGCCTGATCTCGCGCTCGAAGGTGTTGCGGGTGCGGTACCTGGACGCGAGGCCCTTCACGGTCGAGACCACGTTGTCGCGTGCGAGCAGGCTGGCCCCAACGGGGACGAGCACCGCGCGCTCGGCGAGCACCTGCGCCTGAGCAACCCGAGTCTTGGGCTGCGTCGAAGACGTGGTCGTACGGGTCGAGCGGCGCGCGTTCGTGGTGGTCCGGGACGTCCGCGCGCTCGCCGTGGCGGGCTTACGTCGGGTGGTCCGCTTGGTCGTGGTGGTGGGCCCTTGCGTGCCCGGTGTGCTGGTTGCCATCGGTGTCTGTCTCTCCACTAACTAGGTCTGAAGTGGGGATCGGCGCTCAGCTGATTCCCTACCGAAATATCGAACATGTGTTTGTAAACCATAGCGTAGCCCTCGTTACAGCCATGGGCATGAAAAGTTCGTGAACGAGTTGTTCTAGGCGCCGGGCGCGACCGCTAGGCCGCAGCGTCCGAGGATCCCGTCTGGTGGGGTTCCTCGATCTGGCGCGGAATCTCGCGGGCGAGCCACGCCGCCGGGTCCTGAATCTCGGCCAGCGTGGGCAGCGCCTGCGGACTCGTCCACAGGTGGTGCAGGGCGGCCGGGCCGCGCTCGCGCACGATCGTGTCGCAGAAGTACTTGCCCTGCTCGTACTGGCGAAGCTTCAGCTCGAGTCCGAGCAGCCGGGCGACCAGCCGCGAGAGCCCCGATTGCGACTTGCGCCGGCGGTCGAGCGCCGCGCGCAGCTTCGGGAGCGAGGGCAGCAGGTCCGGGGCGACGGCATCCATCACGTGCTCGGCGTGGCCCTCGATCACGGCCATCACCGCCTGGACGCGGTCGAGCATCTCGCGCTCGGGGGTGTTGGTGACGATCGAGATCAGGTCGCCCTGTCGGAGGTGGCCCATCACCCGTTTGACCTCGTCGGCGCTCGGGAACTGGAGCTTGCGCGGCGCGTCCAGGCGCACCTCGGCGCTCTTCAGGAGCTCCCGGACGAGCCCGGCGACGTGGCTGTGCAGCCACGGGACCCCGGCGAACTGCACGGCGTGGGTGACCTCGTGGAGCGCCACCCAGGTCATGAACTCGTCCTCCTCGGCGGCGAACGTCTGTACCGCCTGGCCGAGGTTGGGGAGCACGAACAGCAGCCGCGGCGGCCGGTCCTCGACCGCCTCGTCGAGCAGCACGAGCTCGTACTGGCCGAGCACCCGCTGGGCTAGGTACCCGAGCACGACGCCGACCTCGGTGCTCAGCACGATCCCCATCCCGATCTCGACCGCGGGCTTGAGTGTCCCGAGGTTGTCGGTGGCGCGCTGCAGCACCGGGTCGAGCAGGAGCCGCATCGATTGGATGTTGCTCGACACCCACTCGCGGCGGCTGATGCCCTCGGGCGGCGGTAGCGGGCGGGCCGGTACGAGCCCGGTGTAGGCGACGACCCGCGCCTCGGACTCGGCCGCCAGCGCGGCCAGGTCCGCGATCGGCGGCTCCGCGTCGCCGGTGCCGGCGACGAACGTGGCGATCCGCTGGGCGATGATCCAGTCGATCACGCTGGGATCCTCTCGAGCAGCCTGAGCGTTTCGGCCGACCGGGCCGCGATCACGGGCGAGGCCGGATCGGGCGTGAGCGGCGCGCCCAGGGGCTCATCGCACCACGGGAAGCTGACGAGACCGCCGGCCTCGCGCACGATCAGCTGGCCGGCCGCCGAGTCGACGCCGCGGGAGCGGCGGAGCGACACCATCCCGTCGAACCGGGCGGCCGCGACCTGGCAGAGCGAGGCGGCGATCGTTCCCATCGCCCGCAGACGGTAGGCGCTCTCGACGAGCGCATCGATCGAGGCGGAGATCCAACGCGGGTCCGCCGATTCGATCCCGAGCACCTCGAGGCGGCCGTCGCGCCCGCGGCGCTCGGGCAGCTTCGGGTCGAGCGGCGCACCGCCGAGCCAGGCGCCTCGGGCCCGCCACGCCGACCACTGCTCGGAAGGGCCGAAGTCGTGTACGAACCCGAAGGCCACGTCGGCCATCGTCTCCCCGTCCGCAACCGCGATCGACAGGGCGTAGCTCGGCACGCCGCGCTTGGCGTTCAACGAGCCGTCGATCGGGTCGATGATCACCCGGACGCCGTCGTCGCCGTAGTCGATCTCGCCGCGCTCCTCGGAGACGGCCATGAACCGGTATCCGTCCTCGCGGAGGCCGTCGAGCTGGTCGAGCACGAGTTCCTCGGCGCCCTTGTCGATCTCGAGCGTGCGGTCGCCGCCGCTCCCGCGGGTGCCGGTCTCGAGCGCCCGTTCCGCAGTGGTCGGCACCTCGGCGAGCATGCGCTCCAGGCCGGCCACCGCGCGGCGGCAGACACCAAGCCAATCTGCGTCGAGAGCCGAGCGAATGGAGGTCATCTCCGACCCTATGCTGTCAGACGTGGGGCTCACCCTAGACCCCTTGCTTCCCGTTCAGCGCGACGCCGTCACTTCCGATCGCGAGCCGCTGCTCGTCCTCGGCGCGGCCGGAACGGGCAAGACGCGCACGCTCGAAGGCCGGTTTCAGTGGTTCGTCGAGCAGGGCTGCCGTCCCGAAAGGGTGCTCCTGGTGACGCCCTCGGCGGCGCGCGCCGATGCCACGCGGGCGCGGCTCGAGGGCGGGCTCCCGGGTGCGTACGACGAGCTGTTCGTGATCTCGCCGGTCGAGCTCGCGGCGCTGATCCTGAGCGCGGCCGGCTCGAAGGTGGATCCGCTCGAGCCGGTGCTCGGTTCCGCCGAGCGCTTCGCCATGCTGCTCGAGCGGATCGACCGGCTGTCGATCGAGCGGCACGACTTCGGGGGCAGCGCGAATGCCCTGCTCGCGGGGTTCATCCGCCGGATCGACCGCCTCAAGGCGAACCTGGTCGGGGCGGAGGACTACGCGCGCTGGGCGGCGCGGCTAGTGGAGTCCGAGGCCGACGTCGAGCGCGAGTTCGCAGAGGTCTACCGCGTCCACGAGCAGATGCTGGCCGATGCCGGGGCACGCGACGCCGGCGAGCTGATCCGCGACGCGCTACGGCTCGTCCGCGACCGGCCGGCGGCGGTGGGCCGGTTCGAGCACGTGCTGGTGGACGACGCCCACGACCTCGATCTGGCGGCGGCGACCCTGACCCGGGCGGTGGCCCAGTCGCGGTTGACCGCCGCGGCCGATCCGGCGCGGGCGGGCGCGAGCGTCCAGCCCGACGGATTCCGCGATGTGATCGTGTTGGAGCAGAGCCTGCGGGTGCCGCGCCGCGTGCTCCGGGCGGCGTCGGCGGCAGTCTCGGTGACTTGCGAGCCCTCGTCGGCCGAGGGGGAGGTCACGTTCTGGCGTTGCGCCAACGAGCGTGCCCAGGCGCAGTCGATCGCCGCCGACATCGAGCGCCTGATCGCGACCGAGGGGGTGCCGGCGGGGCAGATCGCGGTGCTCGTGCCGGCGATCTCGCGCGAGGGGCAGGCGGTGGCGGTGGCGCTCGAGGAGCGCGCGGTCGCCCATCGGGTGGTGGGCGAGACGGCGTTCTTCCGCCGCGCCGAGGTCCGTGACGTGCTGGCGTGGCTGCGGCTGCTGGCCGATCCCACCGACGCGGCCGCGGTCGTGCGCGCGTTGGCCCGTCCGCCGGTCGAGCTGCGCTCGGTCGACATCGCGCGCTGCACGCAGATCGCGCGCCGGCGCAAGCTCGACATGGTGGCGGCGCTCGTGGCCGCGATCGAATCGCCGCAGGTGCCGCCCGAGGCGCGGGAGCGGATTCGCGGGTTCCTGAAGCTGTATCGCTCCGGCATGGCGACGATCGACTCGACCCGTCCCGATTTGTACGTCCACCGTCTGATCGACCGGCTCGGACTGCGCCGCCAACAGCTGTTCGCAGCGCAGGCCGACGTGGTGCAGCGGCTGCGCGCGCTCGCGCGGTTCGGCGAGCTCGCGGGCGCCTACGTCCGTCGCGCTCCGCAGGCCACGCCGCGCGAGTTCGCCCGCCACATCGCCGGGGTCGCCGACTTCGGCCTGCGCGAGCACGAGGAACCCGACCTGCTCGGGCCGCAGGTGGTCCAGATCGTCACGCTGGACAGCGCCGGGGCGCTCGAGGCAGATCACGTGTATGTGCTCGGGCTCCACGCCGGGCTCTCCACGCCGGCGCTGGATCCGGTGCCGTCGGTTGCCGCGGGCTCGGGGGGCATCGAGGCTCTGCGCGAAGACGACGACGGACGCACGTCGGTGATGCGGCAGGTGCTCTATCAGGCGGTGACGCGCGCGCGCCGGCGCGTGGTGATGGCGTATCCGTGCGCGAACGACCGGAGCGCCGCGCTCGCGCCGACGCCGGTCGTCGAGATCATGAGGCGCGCGGTGGCGGGCGCGTGGGAGGATCGCGAGGAGGAGATGTTCGGACCGGCCGAGACGCTCCACTCGACCTACCGTTTGCTGCGCGACGAGGTGCTCGAGGGCACGATGCGCGCCGGCGGGCGGCTCGGTGAGCTCCGGCTCGACACCGACCTCGACGTGTCGCACGCGGTCGTGCGCTACCTCGAACTGTTGAAGCTGGCCGCCCTGATCGAGCGGCCCGAGGGACAGTCGCTGGCCGAGGCCGTCCGCGACGTGAACTCGCGGATCCTCCAGGCGGTGACCGCCGAGCAGCGCGAGATCTACACCTCCTCAGCTCTGGACGACTATCTGCTGGACGCCGAGCGCGACGCTCGCCGACGGGCGGCGGCGGTCACAGCTCGGGACGATCCGTCGGTCGAGTCGTTCCTGCCGGTTCGCGGCGACGGGGTCATGCTGTCGGCGTCCGACATCGACACGTACCGGACGTGCCCTTTGAAGTACAAGTTCGCCCGGGTGTTCCGGATCCCGCAGGAGCCGACGATCCACCAGCGCTTCGGGATCGTCGTGCACCAGGTGCTCGAGCGGTTCCACGCACGCTCCGGGGACGGCATTTCCGGCGTTTCCGGGTCGCTCCCCGAGCTGCTCGGGTTGCTAGACGCCAGCTGGCGCCGGGGCGGGTTCGGCGAGTCCGAGGAGGAGCGACAGCTGCGCGGCAAGGCGGCGTCGGCGCTGACGCAGTACCACACACGTTTTCAGTCCTCAGAATCGGAGCCGATGTGGTTCGAGCGGGCGTTCTCGTTCAAGCTCGGTCCGCACCTGCTGCGCGGGAGGGTGGACCGGGTCGATCGCCTGCCCGGCGGCGAGTACGAGCTGATCGATTACAAGACCGGGCGACCCAAGAGCCCCGTGCAGCTGGTGGACGACGTACAGCTGTCGCTGTACGCAGTCGGGGCCCGCGAGGCGTGGAGCCTCGAGGCGTCGCAGCAGGCCTACTACTACGTGCTCGATGACCAGAAGGTCGCGGTGCCGGACGACCGCCATGACCGGTTCGCGTGGATCGAGGAGGTCACGATGGAGGTCGCCGACGGCATCCTGTCGCAGGGGTTCGAGCCCACGCCTTCGTTCGCGGCGTGCTCGGTGTGCGACTACCGGCTGGTGTGCCCGGCGGCCGAGGGGTAGACGGGCTGGGCCGTGGGGGCCGTTGGCGCGCCCGGGGGGCGTCAGCCCTGCGCGGTGCCGGGTTCGTCGTCCCCGCGCTGGCGGAGGAACCGCTGGAGCTCCCGGGCGATCGTGTCGCCCGAGGGCAGCGGACCGGCGTCGTCGCTCGATTCGTCGGCCGCCGCCTGCTCGAGCCGCTCGACGAACGCCTGCACGTCGGGGTCGCTCTGCACGGCGAGGTTGACCTGGCGGTCGTAGTCGGCGGTGGCGGATTCGAGGTCGCTGGCGTCGACCGCGACCTGAACGAGTCCCTCGAGTTTGCGCACGAGTGCCAGTGCCGCCTTCGGATTGGGTGCCGCCGCGATGTAATGGGGCACCGCGGCCCACAGGCTCGCCGAGGGGAGGCCGCTCTCCTGGCACGCGGCGTGGAGGACGCCGACGATGCCGGTTGGTCCCTCATACGACGAGCGGGTGAGGCCCAGTCGCTGGACCAGGTCGGTGTCGGTGGCCATCCCGGTGACTGAGATCGGGCGCGTGTGGGGGACGTCGGCGAGCAGCGCGCCGAGGGTGACCACGAGCTGCGTGCCGAGCGCCTCGGCGAGCTCGACGATCACATTGCTGAAGGTGCGCCATCTCAGCGACGGCTCGTGTCCGACCATTAGGACGAGGTCGCGCGTCGCCCGCGGTACCCGCGCCTCGTACAGCTCGACCTCCGGCCATACGATCTTGCGAGCGTGCCCGTCGGCCAGCTTGACCTGGGGCCGGGTGCTCTGGAAGTCGTAGAACTCCTCGGGGTCGATCGACGCGAACCGTCGCCCGCCGAGCGCGCCGGCGACGAACGTGATCGCACTCGACGCCGCGTCGGCCGCGTCGTTCCAGCCTTTGAACGCGCAGATCAGCGCCGGGGCCCGCAATCCGTCGGGGCGATATTCCCATTGCAGCGGCTGCATCCGACTCAGCGTAGATCATGGGGACATGAATTCGGTTGAACCGACCGCGGTCCTGATCAGCGCCCTGCGCCCCGGGCAGCAGATCGAGGGCGTGTTTGCCTGCTCGCGCAAGGACCGTCTGTTCACGCGGTCCGGGTCGCCGTACCTCGCGCTGGAGCTGCGCGATCGGAGCGGGACGATCGCCGCGCGGGCGTTTCAGGATGCGGACGCCCTGGCCGGACGGTTCGAGCGCGGCGAGCTCGTGCGGGTGTCGGGGCGGGTGGAGCGGTTCCGGGACCAGCCGGTGCTCGAGGTTGTGGACATCGCGCGCCTGCAGCCAGGCGCGGACGGTCCCGGTTCGGACGAGGATCCGGCGCGATTCCTGCCGACGGCCTACCGGGACCTCGACGAGCTCGACGGGTTCCTGGAGCACCTCGCCGGCGAGGTGCACGACCGGCCTTTTCGGGCGTTGCTGGAGGGCTTGCTGTCGGACCGTGGGTTGCGGGCGGAGCTGCGTCGCGCTCCGTGCACGCGGGCTGGGCACCACGCCTATCTCGGCGGACTGCTCGAGCACACGGTCGCGGTGGCCACGCTCGCCTACGAGGTCTGCCAGCTTCATCCCCGCCTGAACCAGGACCTGCTGCTGACGGCGGCGCTGGTGCACGATCTCGGGCGGACGCGCGAGTTCACCTACGGCGCGGAGATCGGGCTGACCGACGAGGGACGGCTGCTCGGTCACCTCGTCATCGGCTCGCAGATGATCTCCGCCCGGGCGGGCGCCCTCGACGATGAGCGCCGGCTCGCGCTGCTCCACTGCGTGCTCTGCCACCACGGAGCAGCGGCGGCGCCGGGGGGCCGGTTCGGCTCCGTCGAGGCCCTCACCCTGCACCGTCTGAACGCCGTCGACGCCGGGGTCAAGGGAGCGTTCGAGCACGGCCTCGGGGTCGAGGCGGCCGCGCGGTCAGAGGCTCATTAGGATCGGCGACGGCGCGGCACGGGCCTGGTGGCCCATCCAGTCTTCAAAACTGGCAGGCCGTGGTAGCCCCACGGTTGGTAGGTTCGATTCCTACGCCGCGTCGTGGAACTAGAAAGCGGCGACGCGGCAAAGCAGTACGCGGCAGTGAAGGAGAGGCAGCGGAACATCGCCGGCTTCTGGGGCAGCCTGCCATAGGCAGCGTGCGGTGCCCCGAGCTTGAGTCTCAGTCAGGTTCGAGCGCGAATGTGGCCTCGATCGATGCGGCCACTTCGTGCTCGCCGGCCTCGATATCGATATCTGGTCGTGCGGCTGCTGCGACGGCCGAAGACCGAATTGCCATTCCCCGGCCGAATCGGTGCTCCGGCTCGGCGAGTGCCATCAGCCGGCCCAACCTCGCGTCCACTCCCGCGGCGTAGGCTGCGGCCTTTGCCCTGGCGTTCGCCGATGCCCTGGTGGCGGCCTCGAGCCGAACGGGATGCCCCGGCGACACGCGCCAGTTCGGCCCGGCGATGCGGGCGTCAAGCTCAGAGGTTGCCCGCATCAGGACGCGCCCGATCACGGCCGTGTCCGCGAGCCGGACGGAGAGGGTCGCGCTCGCTCGATGCCCGAGGGACCGCCGGCCGCGCGTTGTGTGCTCGACCTCTTCGTCAACCGTGACTCCCGTCGTCGATCGAAGCTCGCGCGCGATGCCCAGGTCGTCCAGGACCGCCGCGAGTGCCTCGCTGCGCTTCGCCACATCCTCGAGCGCCGGCCCGGGTGATTCGTCAACGGTCGACAACGTGATCGAGACGAAGGCTTCATCGGGCTCGGTCCGGAGCGCGGCCGTCCCAACGACGGTCACGGTCGGCACTCCGGCGTCGGCCCTCCGCTCCTCGGTAGACATTCGCCGATCCTAGTCCGTCGGCCGAAGCGCCAGGTGGCGGAGCGGTGCCCGATCGCGTGATCGACGCGCCTGGGATGTCGACCTGTCGAACGCGCCGCGGGGCGGCGCCGAAGCTCGCCGCGGCGACGATGGCGGACGCCAGGTAGAGGCTTGCCTGGGAGTCGAGCATCAACGTCAGCGGGATGGAGGAGCTGAGTAGACCCGCGAGGACGATCCCGGTCCCCTGGCCGAGCGCTTCGGTGACCTGGATGAGGCTGAGGACGCGGCCGCGAACGCGGGGAGGGGCCGCCCGCTGGGTCCCGGTGATCAGGCCGGTCGCCGTCGCGGTCGCCGGCACGCCAACCGCGATGAACAGCGCCGCGTACCACCACGTCCGATCGGTGATCGCCGGGCTGTTCCACGTCAAGAGCGAGATGAGGCCGAAGCTGGCAAGGCCGCCGATCGTGAGCCAGCGGTCGCCGATCCGCTTGGCCGCCGCGGCGACGGCGAACCCGCCGACAACACCGCCGATCGCTTGGACGCCGCGGAGCAGGCCGACGGCCTGGTCGCCGGTGCCCAGCGAGCGGAGCACGAACAGGACGAACAGCACGAGAAACATCCCCTGTGCGACCGCACTCAGAAACGAGATCAGCAGCGCCGAGGTGAGCGTCGACTTGCGGCGGGCGGCGCGCCAACCCTCGGCGACGGCGGCCAGCCGACCGCCGGCTTTCGGTTCGTGCGCAAGGGAGGCGGTCTGACATCCGGCCAGCAGAGCGGCGCTGGCCACGAAGCTGCCGATGTCGCCGAGCACGAGACCATGGAGCCCAGCCACGGGCAGCAAGAACCCGCCGAGCGGTGCTCCGAGGAGACGGGCCGTGTTGCTCGCGATCTGCGCCGCCCCGTTCGCCCCGGTCAGTCGATCTGCTGGGACGACGAGCGGGATCACGGCTTGCAGGCCGGGCGTGGTGATCCCCATGATCGCGGCCTGGACGCCGGCGACCGCGTACACCATCCACAGCAGGCCGGGGCCGAGCCAGAGCAGGGGCAGGAGGGCAACAGCCTGGATGGCCGTCAGCGCCGTGAGCAGTCGCGCCGGATTGCGGCGATCGATCGCCGCACCGCATAGCGTGCCTACGACAACCCCGGGCGCGAGCTCGGCCAGAAACACCGTCGAGGTGCTCAGGGCCGAGCCCGAGACCTGGAAGACGTACACGGGCAGCGCGATGAACAGCAGCCAGTCGCCGGTCTCTGAGATTGCTGTCGCCGACCAGAGCCGGCGGTAGGAAGGGATGCGCCAGAGAGTCACGGAGACTGCGGATGGCGGAAGGCGATCACGCGCATGTACGCGACCGCGGCTTCGTCGGGCGGCGCGCCGCGCGTCAGGCCGATGTAGGGGCGCACCAGCCGGTCGATCTCGCCGACGAGCTGCTCGAGCTCCGACGCGGTGACCCTCAGCGCGTAGGTGTGATTCGCCTCGGCCGTCCGCCATTCGGCGGGTTGGTCGTGGTGGCGGATCAGGGCTTCTCGCGTGAGTTCCTCCTCGCGTGCCAGCGTCAACTCGTCCACGGCCCGGGCCGCGGCGGCGGACGCGCTCGACGGCTCGGCGTCGCTGGGACCAAACTCGAGGCCGGTCGATGTGCTCCGCCAGGGTCGCTCGCGTCCGTCCGTCGATTCGCCGGGCTCAACCAGGCCAAAGCGAGCCAGCGCCCGCAGGTGATAGCTGCAGTTCGACGCGGTCGAGCCGATCGCCTCGGAACACTGGGCCGCCGTCTGCTCGCCGAATGCCATCAGGCGTTCGAGCAAGGCGAGACGCAGCGGATGGGCCAGGGCCCGTAAGGCCCGTGGGTCGCTGATCCGGGAGCGTCGCTCCTCCGTGCCATCAGATATGAAAGATATGTTTCAGATCTTCTCATGGATCGTGAAAACGCGCAACACTTCTTTCATATGCGACCGGTGCACGTAACTCGACCGCGTGACAACCCCGGCCCCACCCCCTGGCACCGTCCGCACCGTATGAACCGTTTGCCGTTCACCCCGGGTCTAATCGGGCGTGAACAGAGACGGAAAGGACAACGAGATGATTTTCAGAGACGGGCAGTCGGAGACCCTGAGCCCGGATCTCGAGGGGACCCAGCGCGCGACGTTCGCGGCCGGTTGCTTCTGGGGAATCGAGGCGGCGTTCCGAGAGATCGAGGGGGTCGCGGCCACGCGCGTCGGCTACACCGGCGGCAGCAGGCCCGATCCGACCTACGAGGAGGTCTGCTCAGACAAGACCGGCCACGCCGAGGCCGTGCAGGTGTGGTTTGACCCCGATGTCGTGACCTACGACGAGCTGCTTGACACGTTCTGGTCGGTTCACGATCCCACCCAGCGCAACCGGCAGGGGTGGGACTTCGGCAGCCAGTACCGCTCGGCGATCTTCTTCCACGACGCAGATCAGCAAAAGCAGGCGATCGCGTCCCGGGACAAGCTGCAGGGCAATCGGTCCAAGCCGCTCGCGACCGAGATCGTTCCGGCGTCGCCGTTCTACTACGCCGAGGAGTACCACCAGCGGTATCACGAGAAGCACGGCGGCGCGGTCTGCGCGACCACGGTCCGCTAACGCGTCAACCCTCCTCGAGCTCCAGGTAGGGCTCGAGGAGGGCACGTAGCTGCATCCGCCCGCGGTGTAGACGGCTCTTGAACGCCGCTTCGCGGATGCCGACGATCTCGGCGGCGTCGTGGGTTGACAACCCCTCGACGTCTCGGAGCACGACGGCTGCTCGCCAGTCGGCGGGCAGTTCGTCGAGCGCGCGTTCGAGGGTTCGCTCGAGCTCACGGTCGAGCGTCTGCGCGTCGGGACCAAGCTCCGGCGACTCCGGCAACGACAGAACCGGGTCGTCGTCGCGCTCTGGATCTCGCTCGGCGCGCGACGCCGGGCGGCGTGACAGCCGGCGCTGGGCCTCGTTGAACGCGATCCGGTAGAGCCACGTCGAGAACTGGGAGCGCTCCTCGAACCTCGCGAGACCGCGCCAAGCACGCACGAACACCTCCTGCGCGACTTCATCGGCCTCGTCCGCGTCCAGTCCGAAGCGCCGAAGCGCGGCGTAGACGCGATCGGCGTGCATCATCACGAGCTCCGCGAATGCATCCTGATCGCCGGCGCGCGCGTTCCGGATCAGCTCATGCTCGGAGCTCGCGCCGGCGGTCACCGCGCGGTTATACCGCCTGGCCGGCGGGCGACACGCGAACGTGGCGCCCGCCGCAGGGGATCGGGATTAATGCTGGTTGAGCTCGAGCGAGCAGGAGTTGATGCAGTAGCGCTCGCCCGTCTTGCCCGGGCCGTCGGGGAAGACGTGACCGAGGTGGCCGCCACAGGCGGCGCAGTTGACCTCGATCCGGTGCATGCCGTAGCTGAAATCGTCGACCAGTTCGACGTTCGCCCGGTCTGCCGGCTCGGTGAAGCTGGGCCAACCGGTGCCCGAGTCGAACTTGGTCTCAGAGGTGAACAGGTCGGCGCCGCAGCCCGCGCACCGATACGTTCCCGAGCTCTTCTCGTCGAAGTACTTGCCGGTGAAGGCGCGCTCGGTCCCGTGGCCGCGGAGCACCTCGTACTGCGTCGGCGTCAACTGCTCGCGCCACGCGCTGTCGGTCTTCTCGACCCTAGGGCGGTCGTTCTGGTTCTGGGTGTTGGTCTGATTGTTCATGCCCTTTTGACCCGCGCGATCCCGGAAACGATTCAGTCAGGGTCACCCAGGCGGCCGCGCACCGACGCTGCGATCGCGAGCGCGTAGACACCTTCGCCAGGCGCCGTGAGGCGATGGAGTGCATCGACGGTCCGGCGCAGACCGGCGAGGAGCCGCCGGCAATCGGCGCACTCGCCGAGATGGCGCTCCATCCGTGCGCGCCGCGCCGGAGCGAGCTGACCATCGAGGTACTCCGACATCCGCCCGGGTGCCCACCGATGGTCTTGCCTGAAACGGTCTCGATCCATCAAGGTGCTCATTTAACCGTCCGACCCGGTCTGCCGCCGGAACGGTTCTCATCGGCGCTGATTAGGTGTCGAGGAGCTCGGCCAGCGTCACGCCGCTCTCGACTGATTCCGGCCTCTCGGCGGCGATGTCCGACCCGGACGCGGCGTACTCATCGCGCCGTTTGATCAGAAGCCACTGCGGCTTCTCTCCGTCGCGTGTCCGCTGAAGCGCGAAGCCGCCGTGGAGCTTCTCGCCGTGGAGCACGAACACGGCGTGCCCGCGCTCGAGCGCCTCGGGCCACGGCACGCGGCCGCCCTGCTCGTACTCACCGCGGTCCCAGATGATCACGCCGCCCCTGCCGGTTCGCCCTTCGAAGCCGTTGTGGGCCAACGTGTGGTCCTCAACCTGGACGGCGAACCGTTTGACGGTCGGGTCGAGCGAGGGACCCTTTGGCACGGCCCATGACCGCATCACCCCGTCGACCTCGAGGCGAACATCGAAATGGTGCGCGGTCGCCTGGTGCTCCTGGACCACGAAGACGCCGGCTGGGACGCCGCGGATCGCGAACTGCTCGTGCCCCTCGATCTTGGCCTTTCGCTCCGAGACCGATTCGACGCCCGGGAGCGAGCGCAGATTCGCGACCAGCTCGTCGATCGCGACCCGTTCACCCTCGGCGTGCACGCACAGGCCGCCGTCTGGCTCGAGGCGAACCCAGCCGAGCAGCCCGATCCGGCGGGCGAGAGAGCCGATGTCCTCCCGGAGCGAGAGGTCGCCGACCTCGCCGGTGACGGAGATGCGGCTGCCGGCGCGCTCGCTCACGCTCGCGAGTCGGACGCGCGCCAGCACAGTGCCGCGGTGCCCGCCGCCGTCACCAACACGGCCGGCCATGCCCCGATGACGAGCCCAAGAACGTGCGAGAGCGCGAAGGCGACCAGCGCGGCGAGCGTGAGCACGATCGCGGTGTGGCGCCCGTCGCGTCGAAGCCAGATCGCGATGCAGGCGAGGCCGAAGATGACGAGCACGACGCCGCCGAGCGCGCGCGATCCAGAGATCACCGCGACGGCGAAGCCCCCGATGAGCCCGGTTGCGGCAAGTAGTGCGGTGGACGGGCGCTTCACGCGCTCATTGTCGCGGTTCCGCGGAACACTTAGGGCTGCCGCTGGTCGTCGCGGTGGGCTCTGAAACGGGTCCAGATGTCGCCGAGGGCGATCAGGTCGGTGGCGGTGAGGTGGTCCAGAAAGAACCGCCGGATGCCCTCCCAGTGGGTGACGCGGGCGGCGGTGATCTTCTCGAAGCCCGCGTCGGTGAGCTGGGCGTAGAGACCGCGGCGGTCGCAGGTCGCGGCACAGCGAGTGACGTAGCCCTGGTCGACGAGCCGGTCGACGAGCCGGGTGCAGCCGCTGCGACTGAGGAGGACGCGGTCGGCGATGTCGGACATCCGCATACGGTGCTCGGGCGCATCGTCGAGGAACATGAGGACCTCGTAGGCCGAGGCCGAGAGGCCGTGCTCGGCACGCATCTGCGCGTCGAGCTCCTGAGTCACGCGGGCATGGACCTCGAGCATGCCGCGCCAGGCGGCGAGCTCGTGGTCTGTGAGCGGTGGGTCTTGCGAGTGGGTGGCGGTCATTGCGTGGTACAGATCACCTCGGGCCGGCGCCCGCGAGGCGCCGGCCGCAAGGTACGGAGTGGCTAGGCGGACTGCTTGACGGCGGAGATGTCGAGTGCGAGCTTGACCTTGTCGGCAACGAGCATGTTGCCGCTGCCGAGCGCCTGGTTGAACTTCATGCCGTAGTCGCCGCGCGAGAGCTGGCCTGTGACCTCGAGGCCGACGCGCTCGTTGCCCCATGGATCGATGTCGGTGCCCTGAAGGTCGGCGTGCAGGACGATGTCGTTGGTCACGCCGTGGATCGTGAGCTTGCCGGTGATCCGGAACTCCTCGTCATCAAGCGCCTCGATGCTGGTCGACTCGAAGCGGAGCTCGGGGAACTCGGCGACGTCGAAGAAGTCGGGCGAGCGGAGGTGGTCGTCGCGCTGGGGCTCGTTGGTGTCGACTGACTGAGCATTGACGGTGCCGTAGGCCTTCGCGCTCGAGAGATCGTCGGCGATCTCCAGCGTGCCCTCGAACTCGGTGAACTCACCGCGGACGGTGGCGATGCCCATGTGCTTGACGGCAAAGCCGACCTTTGAGTGGGCGGGGTCGACGGTCCAGGTGCCGGTGGGGAGGGCGGTGACGGTAGTGGTGCTCATTGGTGTGGTCCTTATCTCGGAGGTTGGCCGCCGGATTCGGTGGCCCAAGTAGATTGTGCGCTCAACTATACCACCAATTGATTGCGTCTGCAACTGGTCTTGTGCTACGGCGTCGTTCGATAAGCCGCGATCGGGTCATCAATGGTTGTAGATACAACAACCTGGGTGATATGCTTGCGGCCACAACTACTTGCGGCGGCCCCAGCCCCGATGGCGCCGCAAACCCGGTGGATCGCGGCGGTCAACGGCCGTGAACCCAGGCCCCGGGCCTAATCTCGACCTCCAAAACCGAACAGGACGGTGACTCAGTGCGCAAGATCCAAAGCCAGGGCGTCCATCACATCACGCTCGTGGGCGCCGACCGGAAGACCTCGATCGAGTTCTGGGAGGGGGTGCTCGGGATGCCGTTCGTGTTCGAGCAGCCCAATCTCGACAACGCCGGCGAGAGCCACCTGTACTTCGACCCGGGCGACGGCCGCCTGATCACGGTCTTCACCAACGAGGAGCGTGTGCCCGACCCGCGACGCACCCCGACGGACCCCGGCTGCGTCCACCATCTCGCGTTCGCCCTATCGCAGGCGACGTTCGCCCAGACGGTCGAGCGGCTGGATGAGCGCGGGATCACGCACAGCGGGGTCAAGGACCGCGGGTTCATGGACTCGATCTACTTCACCGACCCGATGGGGCTGCTGATCGAGTTGGCCTCCTACCGGTTCGAGCCGCCGGCAGGCCATACGCACGCCGACGTCCTGCTCGCCGCCCACCGGATTCGCGTCGAGCGGGGCGACTACAACATCGCGCCCGTGCATCTCGCGGACGCGATCGAGCAACTCGTCACCGCCTCTCGGCAATCGCTCTCGGACGACCGTGCCCCTAAGGACCCGTACGCGCGGGCACGGCCGGCCGAGGTCGAAGTGCCGAATGAGTGACGTCCGTTCCGTTACTTGCTGGGCGCGTCGCTCGGGTTGGTGTCGACGTGAACCGTCGGGTGCTCCGCGGTCGCGCTGAGCAACGCCCGGTTCGACGGGGTCATCGGTAGGTAGTCAAGCGCGGCGACACGCAGCCGGACGACGCTGCCGTCGCGCTGCGGATCATCGAGGTAGAGCGGCCGATAGGTGCTCGGGTCGACATACGCGATCAACCCGCCCGCCAGGTCGATCTTGTACAGCGAGCTGCCGCCGATCACGAGCGTGCCGGCTACTTGGGCCTGACCGCTGGCAAGCTCCTGGCGGATTTGCGTGACGGGATCGATCGGCGTCGGAGGAGACGTGTCGCGCCGCTCGGTCATCGTGTTGTTTCCGGGGCCATATTCGAACGTGGTGGTGCCGTTATCGCTTACCTCGCCTTCGTGTCCCGCCGTTCCCTTGATGACCCGGTTGGCGTACGGTGGGCTGGTCTCCTGCCACCACTCGGCCTCGACCTGCACGCCGTTCTGCACGCCGACGACCTTCTCGTGGAGGATCTCGTTCGCCGGCGGGGTGACCGCCGCGAGCGCGTGGTGAACGATCGCCGCGTCAGCGGTCGCCGGTCCGCCCGACCCGGCCGTGCCGCCCAGCACCACGAGCGCGATCGCGGCGGCCGCGGCGGTCACTGCGGTCATGCCAAGCGCGACCCGCATTGGTCGCCGCCGCCTCCCACCTGCGCGGGGGAGTGGGCGTGGATGCGGGCGGCGTGGGTGCGGGCGCGGGTGAGGGTCTGCGCGCAACCCGGCGGCGAGCTGCGCACGCAGCGCATTGTGCAGGCGCTCATCCCCGTCCCGCGGCTCCGCCAGCGCGGTCAGCTCGCGTTCGAGCAGTTCCAGATCAGAATCGTCATGAAGCGTCATGGGGGTACCTCCGTCGTAGCTCTTCGAGAATGCGGTGCATTCGGACCCGCACCGTGGCCGGGGCGGCGTCGACGACGGCGCCGATTTCCTCGTAGGAAAGCCCGGCCCCGTACCGGAGCGCGAGCAGGTCCTGCTGCTCGGGCCGGAGCAGCCGGATCAGCGAACGGAGCTCTTCGGCTCGCTCCCGCGCGAGGAATCGTTCTTCGGGAGTGGGGTCGGACGCGACGCGGCCGATGACTCGTGGCTCGGCGGCGCGTTGACGCTGAGCGTCGTACACCGCATTCCGCGCGATCTGAAACAACCACCCGGCGAAAGGGCCCTGGCCGCGGAAGCGTCCGATCTCGGCGAGCGCTGTGGTGAAGACGTGACTCGTGACGTCCTCGGACGTGGTGCCGTCCCGAATCCTCACGCGGACATAGCCGAGGACGCGCGCGAAGTACCGGTCGTACAGCGCAAGGAACTCGCTCGGTTGCGCGCGGGCGGCAGCGACGAGGTCGGCGTCCGGATCGACGACGTGAACGCCCGTTGCGCGCTCGCGCGGTGGCGCGTTCACCTCCATGACCATTCCATCCTCTCACCGTCCTCTCGGGTTGTGTATGGCCCAGGGACGGGGAAGGACTCGATTCGTTACATCAGAGCTGGGCGCTCGCGACGCCACGAGCAATGCCGAGGGATTGTTGACTTTGGGGTGAGGGACGGAGTACGGTCGGACAGACAGTCCACGGCCGGTGAGGCCGGCGCGCCGTGGGGAACGTCGGGGAAGGTGGGGAGCCGTGGGGGAGAACGGGACAGTCGAGACGTCGACCAACGCCGGCGCGAGCTGGAGCACGCCCCAAAACATCTCGTCGTCCGTCAACCTGCAGGCGGTGTCATGCCCGTCGACGTCGTTCTGCGTCGCGGTCGACAACGGCGGCAACGCCTACACCTTCAACGGCAGCGCGTGGAGCCCGGCGAACCCGATCAACACCGCCAACGCCCAGTTCGGCGGAGGCGCGTTCTACGCGGTGTCGTGTCCCTCGTCGTCGTTCTGCGCCGCCGTCGACGGCTTCGAGGACGTGCTGCTGTTCAACGGCAGCTCGTGGAGCGCTCCTCAGAGGCTCGAGACCGGCGCCAGCCTGCGTCCCGGGGTGTCGTGCGCGTCGTCATCGTTCTGCGTGGCGGTGGACGGCGGCGGTAACGCATTCGTTTACGGCGCCGCCACGCCGGCCCCCCAGCCACTGGCGGCGCCTGTCATCGGGAAAACCGCGAACGCGACGCCGGTGTCGGGCGTCGTGCTCGTCAAGCCGCCGGGTGGCAAGGCGATAGATGGTGGTGCGGCTGCAGGTAACGGATTTGTGCGACTGACCGCGGCTACCCAGATTCCGATCGGCTCGGAGATCAATTCGCTGCGCGGCTCGCTGAAGCTCGTCACCGCCACCGGCAAGACGGGCCAGACTCAGAGCGGCACATTCCGCGGCGCGATCTTCATGCTGAGCCAGGCCGCGCGCGGAGCGAGCAAAGGACTCGCGACGCTGTCACTTGTCGAGAGCGCGTTCCAGGGTGCGCCGACGTACGGCGTGTGCACCCACAAGGGCAAGGCCGCGGACGCCTCGGCCGCGGCGGTTAGCACCCACGTGCTGCAACTGCTGCGGGCGAGCGCGCACGGCAAGTTCCGGACCCGCGGGCGCTACAGCGCCGCGACGGTTCTCGGCACGATCTGGACGGTTGCGGACCGGTGCGATGGAACGCTCACCCAAGACATCACTGACCGCGTCAGCGTTACCGACTTCGTCCGCCACAAGACGGTCGTGCTGCACGCCGGCCAAAGTTATCTGGCGAAGGCGCCGCCGGGCCACGGATGACCGCAGCGGCGGCCCGGAGCCCGCGCTGATGATCTCGGCGGCGCCCCGACCCCGGCGCGCCCCCTCATGGCTGCGCGGAGGCTATCCGCTGGCGTCGAGGGTTAAAGCATCTCGATGGCTCCGACCCGCTCGGCCGGCATGACCCGGCGTTGGTCGGCCCCTCGGTCGGCCCCAAAGGCCTCGTCCTCCCGAGGCTGGGCCGGCAGCGCGAAGCTGAGCAGCAGGAGCACCGGCATCGTCGCGAGCTCGACGAGCAGGCAGTGGCTGATCGCGGTCACGAACCCATCGTGGCCGAGCGTGCTGAAGAAGATCGTGCCGAGTCCAGCCACCCCGAGCGCTCCTGCGAGCTGCTGCATCGCGTTGAGGACGCCCGACGCGGATCCGACCTCGTTGTCGCGGACCGACGCGAGCACGAAGTTGAACAGCGGGGAGACGATCATGCCGACGCCGATCCCGACGACGAGCTCGGGCGCGACGATCGCGAACGAGGTCGTGTCGAGGCCGTGAGCCAGGATCACCTGCCGTAGCCACCAGAACGCCGGCAGCTCCGATCACGGTCGCGATCTGCAGCGTGACGCGTCCGATCCGCGGAACGAGCAGGCCACCGCCGAGCGTCGCGCCGATCGCCGTGCCGGCGGCGAATGGCGCGAGCGTCAGACCCGCGTGGATCGCGGAGAAGTGCATCCCGAACTGCATGAACAGCGTGAGCACCAGCATCGTGCCGATCATCCCCGCGAAGAACACGACGATCATCGACAGGCCCGCGGTGTACGAGCGATGGCTGAAGATGCTCGCCTCGACCAGAGGTCGCCGCCGCGCCGACGCAGCCGCTTCGTCCACGCCACCAGCGCGGCGAACGAGACCGCGCTCGCCGCAACCATCAGATACGTCCACGCCAGCCAGCCCGCCTCGCGGCCCTGAATCAGCGGGTACACGAGCAGAGCCATGCCGAGCGCGGCCAACGCGGTGCCGACGAGGTCCAGGCGCGGCGCACTCGTGGCCCGCACGTCAGGAATCAGCCGCGCCGCGCCGATGGCTGCGATCACGCCGAGCGGCAGATTCACGAAGAAGATCAGCCTCCAGCCGCTTCCCAGCAGGTTGGCGTCGACGAGCGCGCCGCCGACGATCGGGCCAAGCACCGCCGACAGTCCGATCACCGGGCCGAAGATCGCGAACGCCGTTCCCTGCTCAGAGGGCGCAAACGCGTCACGAATGATTCCGAACCCCTAGGGGATCAAGAGCGCGGCGTCGGTTGCCATCCGGTTCCTCTCTTCCGCGTACCCGGTTCGAAACAGTGTTTGGAACGATGTTCGTTCAACGAACGGTGTTATACGCTATGTCGATGAGCGCGTCAAGAGGCAGTGCGAAATCGGGTTCGTCCGCCGGCGGGGCGGGGTCGGGTTCGTCCGCCGGCGGCGCGGAATCCCGTTCGCCCGTCGCCAAGCCGGCCGGTCCATCGCCGACGGAGGCGGCCGGTGCTGCGAGCGCCGCGCTCCCGCCGCCCCCGAGGTTCCCGAGGGCGAGCAAGCGCCCGACGCGCCGGACCGCGCTGACCGTCGAGGCGATCGTGGCCGCGGCGATCGAAGTTCTCGACGAGGCCGGCGTCGTCGGCCTGTCGATGCGCCGCGTCGCGGATCAGTTGGGGACCGGGGCTGCGTCGCTGTACGCGCACGTGTCCGGCAAGGACGAGCTGCTCGAGCTTGTGTTCGACGAGCTCGTCGGGCAGGTGCCCCTGCCGGAGCCCGACCCGACGATCTGGCGCGAGCAGGTGCGCCAGATGCTCCGAGACCTCCGCTCCGCGCTGGTGTCCCACCGCGATGCGGCGCTGGCGGGTCTTGGGCGGATCCCCACGACTCCGAAGGCGCTGGTTGCAGCCGAGCGGCTTGCCGCAACATTGCGCGTAGGAGGCCTGTCCGATCGTGTGATCGCGCTCGGCCTCGATCAGCTCACGCTGTTTGTCGCAGCGGAGGCTTTCGAGACGGGCCTGATGGAGTACGGCCGGAACCCGGAGGACGTACAGCGCTACTACGAGGACGTCCATGCCTTCTACATGCGACTGCCCGCCGATCGCTTTCCGGTGCTCGCTTCGGCCGTCGACGACATCACCGGTCCGGACGGCGACGAGCGCTTCGAATTCGGTCTAGATGTCCTGATCGCCGGCCTCGAGGCCGTGAATGCCGGTGGCGGCTGATGGCGTCGGCTCTCGGAGAACTCAGGGTCCTCGACTTCTCGCGGGTCCTCGCCGGGCCGCTCGCGACGATGGTGCTGGGTGATCTGGGCGCGGAGGTGACCAAGGTCGAAGCGCCAGCCGGCGACGACACGCGGCAATGGGGACCGCCCTACGACGAGGCTGGCGACGCCACCTACTTCCAGTCGGTCAACCGCAACAAGGCCACCCTCGTCCTCGATCTCACCGATGCGGACGATCTGGCCCGGGCTGCGCGTTTGGCCGGGGAGGCGGATGTGGTCGTGGAGAACTTCCGCCCCGGGGTGACGGCACGCTTTGGGCTCGATTACGAAACGCTCCGCGAGCGCAACCCGCGTCTGATCTACTGCTCGATCACCGGCTTCGGAGCGGGACGGGGCGCATCGCTCCCGGGGTATGACCTGCTGGTGCAGGCGCTCGGCGGGCTGATGAGCATCACCGGGGCTCCGAACGGCGAACCCCAGAAGGTCGGCGTCGCCCTGGTGGACGTGCTCGCCGGCCTGTTCGCGACGGTGGGAATCTTGGCCGCGCTCGAATATCGCTCACGATCGGGAGAAGGGCAGCGCGTCGAGGTCGACCTCCTCTCGTCGCTGCTCGCCGGGCTCGTGAACCAGGCGTCGGCGTACACGGTCGCCGGCGTGGTCCCGGAGCGGATGGGCAACGCGCATCCGAGCATCACGCCGTACGAGCCGCTCCGGTGCGCCGACCGCGAGCTTGTCGTGGCGGTCGGGAACGACCGGCAGTTCGGAGCGCTGTGCGACGTCGTGGGTGCGCCCGAGCTCGCCCGCGATCCGCGGTTCACCGGTAACCACGCGCGCGTCGAGAATCGCGACGCGCTGCGGGCGGCGCTCGAGGAGAAGCTCGCCGCACGCCCGGCCCAGGAATGGGCGGAAGCCCTCACCGCCGCCGCCGTGCCGGCGGGAGTGGTCAACGACATCGCGGCGGCGTTCGAGCTCGCGCGCGGCCTCGGGCTGTCGCCGGTGGTCACGATCGAACGCGAGGACGGCACGACGATCGACCTGGTACGCAACCCGATCCAGCTGTCCGCCACGCCGCCGACCTACCGCGCCGCTCCGCCGCGGTTTCCGTCAGGCGAGTAGAGGCTCGGCCGCTTTCCGTCAGGCGAGAGGGCGTGTGGGGCCGGCGCAGGCCGGCCCCACACCCAACACCGTTAGCCCTGTAACCAGCCAGCTTGTGAACGCCCTGTGAGAGCGGTGTTAGCGGGCGCACCGCAACTTAGCTTGGTATGACTGGTTACGACCAGGACGGCCCAGGTGTTTGCTGTCATCGCAAGGACAAGCGCCACATCCAGGAGGAGTCTCGTGCCACGTTCAGTCCGTCGTTTCTCGCTGCTGTCGGGGGTAGCACTGTGTGCGATTCTCGTTGGCCCGATCGCTGGCGCTCAGGCGAGCGACAACACGATCCGCTCCACGCTCAACACCTACGCCCCGAAGATCGTCAAGGACGAGAACGCGGTACGCAACGGGTTGAACCAGTACCCGCACGGCAAGTCCAAGCCGCTGACCAAGGCACTGGCTCACGAGGTCGGAGACCTGCACTCCCTGAAGTCGAAGCTCGCACACGAGTCGGCTTCGTCGTCCGCCGGCGCGAAAGGAAAGTCCGACATCGTCAAGGGCCTGGGGCTTATTGCGAAGGCCTACAGCACGCTGCGTACGGACGTCCTGGCGGTGCACGGCGGTCCGGTGCCGAAGGCCCAGGTGACCGCCGCCGTGAACACCGACAAGAAGGGACGCTCGAAGCTCCTCGCCGGGCTGCACCTGCTAGGCGGTTGATCTAACGCCCGTGCGGGCGACGGTCGTCCGGCGGTCGCGAGTGTGGTAGACCCGCCGCACGATGCGGTTGCGTCCACCCGTACTCGATGATGCGCCGGCCGTGCTCGGCGTGCTCCTGGCGCGCGATGTCGCCGATCTGGGCGTGCCCGACGAGACGATCGGGGATCTGCTCGACGAGTGGCGCGCAGGCGACGTCCACCTCGCAGCCGACGTCCGCGTCGCGCTCGACGCCGACGGTGCGATCGTCGGCTACGCCATCGTGCGGCGGATGGGAGCCCGGGCGGTCGTCCACCCCGCGCACGAGGGCCGCGGCGTCGGCACCCACCTGCGGCGGTGGGTGGAGCGTCGCGCGCATGAGCACGGCCGCGAACTCCACCGCCAGTGGGTGGGGGCCGCCAACGCCGGGGCGCGGACGCTGCTCACCGGGGCGGGGTACGCGGTAACGCGGACGTACTGGCGGATGGTGTGCCCGCTCGAGGAGATCGCCGGGCGCGCGCCGGCCCGCGTCCCGCCGGGCTTCGTGCTGCGCGCGGTCGACGTCGACCGCGACGCCGACTCGTTGCACGCCGTCGACGCCGCCGCGTTCGCCTCTCGCCCCGATTACGTCCCCGAGACGGCCGCCGAGTTTCGCGAGGAGCACCTCGAGGCCCACGACTTCGAGCCCAGGTTCAGCGCGGTCGCGCACGAGGGCGGGTCGATTGTCGGCTTCCTGCTCGCTCGCGGCTGGGAGGAGGAAGAGGTCGGCTATGTCGACCTCCTCGGGGTCGAGCCGCGATACCAGGGACGCGGTCTCGGCACGGCCCTGCTAACGCGCGCGTTCGCGGCGTTCGCGGTCGCCGGGTTGCGAGAAGCCCAGCTCGGAGTTGACTCCGACAACCGCGACGCACTGCGGGTCTACGAGCGTGCGGGTATGCGTGTGCGATTCCAGATCGACATCTACGAGCGTCCGGTCCTCCACACGTGAGCAAGCCCGAGCTTGCGAGACAATGGCCCGAGTCTCCGATGACCGATACCGCCCCACAGACCGACCCCGCCCCGCAAATCGAGACCGCCCCGCAAACCGATACCGGCTCGTGGTTCCCGGTTCCGGATGAGACTGAGCTGCCGCCAGGTCTGCGGGGACTGTTCGCCAAGGCGCAGGAACGACTTGGGTTCGTCCCCAACGTGTTCCGCGTCTACGCGTTCCGGCCTGAGCGTCTGAGCGCCTGGTTCGCTCACTTCCGACAGCTCCACGAGCCCAGCGAGCACTTGAGCGCGGCCGACCGCGAGATGATCGCGGTGGTGGTGAGCTCCGCCAACGGCTGCCTCTACTGTCTGGTCGCGCACGGTGCAGCGCTACGGCAGGAACTCGGCGATCCGGTCCTCGGCGAGCGGATCTCGTACGACTGGCGCCGCGCCGATCTCGATCCGCGCCGGAGCGCGATCTGCGCCTACGCCGAGAAGCTCACGCTTCGACCGCGCGAGGTCACTCGCGACGATCTTCAGACCCTGCTCGACGTCGGGCTGACGCTCGAGGAAGCGTGGGACGTGGCCGAGATCAGCGCGATGTACAACCTCACCAACCGGATGGCGATGGCGACCAACATGCTCCCGAACGCGGAGTACAGCGGTCAGGCGCGTACCAGTGCGCGGTCACGTTGAGGCCGGTCGGGCCGTCAAGCGTCCCGGCGGCGATGCTGATCGTTTCGCGATCTGGAGCGTCCCAGAACAGGTCGCAATAATCCGGTCGTGGCCTACGACGAGGAACTCGCCGATCGCATCCGCGCACTCCTCGCGACGGATCATGACGTCGTCGAGAAGAAGATGTTCGGGGGGCTCGCGTTCCTGATCGGCGGGAACATGTCGGTAAGCGCGAGCGGACAGGGCGGCATGCTGCTGCGGTGCGATCCCGACGAGACCGAGGAGCTCGTCCAGGATCCCCACGCCGACCGGTTCGTGATGCGCGGCCGTGCGATGAGCGGCTGGCTGCGGGTAGAGGCCGAAGGCGTCGAGACCGACGACGATCTCCGGCGATGGGTCGGCGTGGGTGTCGCGTACGCCCGGAGTCTTCCGGCGAAGCCATAGGCGGACGCGCTCCACGATGCTGGTCACCCGTCGCCAAGGAGAGCTGTGGTTGATCACCCATCCCGAGCACGGGCGCGTTGCCGGCGAACTTTGCAGTCGCTGGGGTAACGATCTGTTCCAGACGCCGGCGCAGCACGACGCGTTGGTAATCGCGGCAACCCATCACGACGACGGCTGGTATGAGCTCGACGGCCGCCCGTCGTTCAATGCGAAGCAGGCGCGGCCCGCCCATTTCCTCGAACTTCCGCTGGAGGTCACCGTGGGTCCGTACGGCCGCGGCGTCGACAGCGTGTACGCACGAGACCGCCACGCCGGCGCGCTCGTGAGCATGCACTGGGCAGGCCTCTATCACACGCGTTTCGGCCTGCACGGCGGCGAGCCGGTTACGCACCCGCTCGCGGTCGAAGTCGTCGCCGAGCAAGACCACCGCCGGGCTGCCGCGCTCCGCGAGGCCTGGGGCGGGCATGGGCTGCGTAGCGAGTTCGAGCACGGGACGTGGTACGCGTACGAGCTGCTCCAGGCGCTCGACCTGATGTCGCTCGCGCTGGGGCTGCTCGATCCGGCCGCGCCGGCGGTCGACGATCCCCTTCCCGTGCCGTCGACGCTGGCCCGAGTAGAGCAGCCGCAAGGTGCGCGTGTGATCCCGGCTGTCCCCGTGGCGCCGGGCGGACCGTATATCGAGGTGACGCTGCGGATCCCGTCGCCGGGCGTGGTGTCGCTGGATCCGTATCCGTTATCTGAGCCGAGCTTGGAACTCGAGGTCTCGGCGCGCCGTGTGGAGGATCGCCGTTACGCCTCGGCCGAGGAAGCGGCGAGCGCCTATCACGGCGCGGAGTCCGAGCCGATCAAGATCCAAGTCGGCCCGGTCTAGCCACGCTTTGGTCAGGCCGTCGTGCGCTGGTAGGCATGTTGAACGGCCAACGAATGCCTCCCCGTCGCTCGGGGTAGGGCACTCGCTGAAACGACGAGGGAGGAGAGACATGACTGCGCCGGTCGAGGACGTCAGCACGCTGCCGGGGAAGAAGCTCACCGATCAGGTGGCCAATCCGATCGGCAAGGTCACGAAGATCTACGCCACCGACGACGGCTACCCGATGTGGGTCGGCGTCGACGCGTCCCCAGGTATGGGCTCCGGGCGCACGGTGCTCGTTCCGCTGGCCCGGCTGAAGGACGAGAACGGCGAGCTGCGGGTTCCCTATAGCAAGCAGCGCATCATCGAGTCCCCTGAGGTCGACGCAGACGAAAGCATCTCCGCCGAGTGCGACCGCCAGCTTCGCGACTTCTACGGCATCGATACAGGCGATCAGGAGATGCGCAGCGACAACAAGTCCTACGCCGCGCGCGTACCCGAGAACGGCGGCGCGGCCCAGCGCGTCGAAGATCCCGACGAGCTAGAGACGCCCGATGCCGACACGCGGACCGAAGAGAGCGAGGAACGTCTGCACAATCCCGGGAGCTCCGAGACGCGCGACGTGACGGCCGGGGACGTGGCCCACGACGACCAGCAGGTCGACGACGCCGACGAGGAGCAGTGAAGGCGCTTACGACGGTATGGCGCGCCAACCTACCAACGGGTTGAGGCGGCCATGAAGGGGGGCCCCGTTCGTCGATCGCCGATCCGCCCCGCCCGCTGAGTAACCTGGAACGCCTTATGACTGAGATCACATCACGAGCAGAAGTGGCAACCGAGAAGCCGGTGGCGTACATGCGCCAGCTGTGCAAGCACTTCGGGCACAAAGTCGACGCGTCGTTCGGCGATGACGCCGGTTACATCCAGTTCGACTTCGGCCGCTGCGAGCTCCATGCGAATAACGGAACGCTGACGCTCGACGTCAGCGCCGCCGACGCCGACAGCCACGAGCGGATGGAGCGAGTGATCGCCTCGCACCTCGAGCGGTTCGGTCGGCGCGACGAGCTGGCAGTCGCCTGGCAGGGCTGACGCCGGCGAGGTCTACCCGTCGAGGCCGCGGTCGCGGATCTCTCGCCGGGCGGCCTCGGATTTCCCAAGCCCGTCTAGGTGCATCGCCCGCAGCACCTCGGGCGTCTTCGTGAACTGGATATCGCGGTAGTCGACGACCTGCACATGGTTGCCCCACGGGTCGTCGAAGTCCAGCGGGCCGGAGCGCTGCACCGCGACGCCGCCGTCCTCGAGGGCCTTGCGCACCGCCTCCTTATCGTCGACGACCAGCCCGAAGTGGCGGTCGTCGTCGGCCGGCTGGATCCGCCCCGCCGCCACCGCGATGAACTGGTCGCCCATGTCGATGAACGCCATGCGCCGACCGGCGCGTCCGCGTAGCTCAAACTCGAAGAACCGGCCGTACCAGGCGAGCGCGTCGTCGACGTCCCCGACCTCCAGCGCGACGTGGTTGATGCCGACGAGGCGCGCCATGCCGCCGGCCGTGCCGGGCTAGACCCCGACCTCCGAGACCGTGCCGGCCTTCATCTTCGCCCACTCAGCCTTGTGCGTGCGCTTGGCCGTCTGGTACTCGAGCAGCGCCTGGCTCGAGTCCACGTCGCCGAGCGTCGGGTGGGGCGGCACCAGGCCGTTCGCCGCCTTGACATGGAAGCGCTTGGCCAGGACCGCGCCGAGCGCCTTGATCTTCATCTCGCCGAATCCGGGCAGCGCCGCCAGGTTCGCCCGGAGCGTCGCGGAGTCGGCGGCGTCGGTCCACACGCGGCCGGCGTCGCCGTCGTAGTGGTCGCGGATATGGACCGCCAGGTCGTGGACGCGCCGTGCCATCGACCCGGGGAAGCGGTGGATGGCCGGCCGCTCGCGAAAGACCGGCTCGAGGTCGGCGCCGGCGAGCGCGCCCGCGTCGAGCGTGCCGACCCGTTCGCGGATCGCCAGCGGGCCGGAGAATGCTTTCTGGACGGACACCTGCTGGTCGAGGGCGAAGCCGATGAGAAGCGCCATTGGGTGGGAGGCAATGAGCTCGTTGGCCGCGTCGGAGTCAGTGAAGTACAGGCGATCGGGCATGGGCCCGATCATACGGGGTGCGCCCGGCCGCGCCGGCGCGCGCGTGCGCGCGTCCGGCCCCGTACGCGTGCGCGCGTGCGGGGGTTCGCGCGCGGGGCGTTTGGGTAGCTGAAAGCCATGACAACTGCCACCGGCACCACATCCACGCGTCATATCCAGACCAGGCGGCTCCCCCGCACGACCGGGGCGCTGAGCGGTTTGCTCGTGATCCTGCTCGGCATCTGGGGCGGCCTGATCCCGTTCGTCGGGCCCTACTTCCACTACGCCTTCGGGAGCTACAAGGCCTGGCACTACACCTCTGAGAGGCTCTGGCTCTGCATCGTGCCGGGTGCGGTGGCGGTGATCGGCGGGCTCTTGCTGCTGCGCGGCTCGCGCCGCTCGAGCGGCCTGATCGGCGGCTGGCTCGGCATCGCGGCGGGGGCGTGGTTTGCGATCGGCCCCGCTATCAGCCTGCTGTGGCATTCGGCCGGAAACCCGATCGGCGCGCCGATGGGGAATCACACCCGTCAGGCGATCGAGTGGCTCGGCTACTTCTCGGGGCTCGGGGTCCTGATCGCCGCGCTGTCGGCATTCGCGATGGGGCGGTACATCTCTCGTCCGCGGGTGGTTGAGGAGGCCGCGATCGCGGGCGATGAGGCGGTCGCGGAGCACGAGGAACGCGTCGCTGAGCCCGACGCCCCGGTTGCGGCGACCGCCGCCGGGGGGGCGGTGGCGGCCCACGAGGCCCGTGGCTTCGGAGCCCGTGACGAGACGGTCGCAACTCGCGAGGAGCCCGTCGCCGCTCGTGAGGAGACGGCCGCGACACGTGACGAGCCGCTCGCGGCCGCCACGCGCGAGGAGCCGATGCCGTCGGCCGACGAGTCGGCGAGGCGCATCATCTCGCCGGGCGCGCCCGCGAACGAGCCGGTGTCCCGTGCAGACGAGCCCGTCGCTCCCGCCACCGAGCCCGCAGCGCCCGCCACCGAGCCCGCAGCGGCCGCCACCGAGCCCGCAGCGCCCGCCACCGAGCCCGCAGCGCCAGCCACCGAGCCCGCGGCCCCGGCCGGCGAGCCCGGAGCGGCAGGTGACGGTGCGGCCACAGGCCCGGCCACCACCACCGGACCGGCGTCCGTCACTTATCGCCGGCGCCCGGGGCTCTCGCGGCTCCGCCGCCGCTAGACCCCCCGCCCCGTCCGAGGGTCCGGGCAGAGCCGGCGCCCGGGCCCGCGCCGCCAAGACCGGGGATGGCGACCAGGCATTTGGACACCCGCGGGCGCGGATCCTTGTCCCGAAGGCCAATGCGGGGGCTGTCGCGTTACCGCAGGATGTCGACCCCGTGAGCACGGACCTGATCGTTTCCTACGACGGAACGCCCAACGACGACGACGCGCTGGCTCTGGGCAAGCTGCTGGCCAAGAGCGGAGCGCGGCTGGCGCTCGCGTACATCCGCCATTCGCGCGAGTTCGACCCGCGCCGAGAGGAACTCGCGCAGCATGACGCCGAGCGCCGGCTCGACCAGGGCGTCGCGTGGCTCGGGGACTCGCAGATCGCCAAGCACGTTGTGTTTAGCGGCTCGACCGGAGAAGGCCTCGAGCAGCTGGCCGAGGCCGAGCACGCATCGGTGATCGTGTTCGGATCTGACTACCGCACGCCGCCCGGCCGGGCCGAGCCCGGCACGAGTGCGCAAAGGCTGCTCGAGGGCGGGTCGGTCGCGATCGCGGTCGCGGCGGCCGGACTGAGGACCGAGACCGACGACGAGATCAAGTCGATCGCGGTCTTCGGAGCCGACGGCGACGCCGCTGCCCAGCAGACTGCGGACGTGCTCGCGGGCAAGCTCGGGGCGTCGATCGTCGACCTCGGCGGGGCCGACATCGGCCTGATCGTGGTGGGGTCCTCGCCGAATCCCTCCCGGCGAATCGCGCTGAGCGGGTCGAGCCGGAGCATGCTGAACGGCTCGAGGGGTTCGGTGCTGATCGTGCCTTCGGGCGATCCCGTCCAGCTCTGATTTCGCGGTCAGAACTCGCCGCGACACCCGGCGTGCGCCCTGTGTCGCAAAGGTCAGGCACACTTGTCGCGTGGCTGACACGCGCGCCGAGACGCAGCGTCCCCGCAACCTGGGCACCGGGCAGGTCGTGTTGCTCCCGGCCGAGCCCATCGCCGAGCCGACCGAGGACCGCCCGAGCTCCTACCGCTTCACCGACCCTAGGCTTTCGGAGCTGCCGATCGACGCGCTGCTGGAAGAGCTGCTGAACCGTATCCAGGAGGCGCTCGAGGTCGACACGGTCGCGATCCTGCTGCAGGACACCGAATCGAAGCAACTCGTCGCCCGCGCCGCCAAGGGACTCGAGGAGGAGGTCGAGCGCGGGGTCCGGATCCCGCTCGGACGCGGGTTCGCCGGCCGGATCGCGGCTGAACGCGTCCCAATCTTCATCGCCGACGTCGACCACGCCGATGTGCTCAATCCGATCCTGCGCGAGAAGGGCATCGTGTCGATGCTCGGCGTGCCGTTGATCGTCGAGGGCGAGCTGATCGGGGTGCTCCACGTGGGCTCGCTGCGGGCCCGGGAGTTCGGGCAGACCGATCTCGCCGTGCTCCAGATGGCGGCCGCGCGTGCGGCCCCGGCGATCGAGCACGCGCGGCTGTCCGCGGCCCTCCAGCACGAGCATGACGTGTCGATGCTGCTCCAGCGCAGCCTCCTCCCCAAGCGACTTGCCGACATGGTCGGAGTGAAGGTCGCCACGCGCTACCTCCCCGCCCGCGAGGAGGTGGGCGGCGACTGGTACGACGTGTTCGAGCTTCCGCGCGGCCAGGTCGGCGTCGTGATCGGGGACGTGGTCGGTCACGGAATCTCGGCCGCCGCGCTGATGGGCCGGCTTCGGACCGCGCTGCACTCCTATGCGATCGAAGGTCACGGCCCGGGGCGCACACTCGAGCTCGTCGATCGTTTCGTGCAGTCGCTCAGCGAGTCGGCGATGGCGACCGCCGCCTACGCCGTGTTCGACACGTATACGTCCGCGCTCCGTTACGCCACGGCCGGGCACCTTCCGCCGGTCGTGATCTCGGGCGGGGAAACGCGGGTGCTCGAGGTCACCCCGGCGCCTCCGCTCGGAGCGTTCCCGTACGGCCGCTGCCCCGAGCACGAGCTGTCGCTGGAAAGCGGGGAGATTCTGCTGCTCTACACCGACGGGCTCGTAGAGCGCCGTGGTGTCCCGCTGAGCACCGGGATCGAGGCGCTGGCCACGGCTGTGCGGGACGCGACGACGCCCGAGGAAGCCTGCGCGTCCGCGATAGCGGACCTCGTTCCGGTGGTCGGTCTGAACGACGACGTGGCGATCGTGTCACTCCAGAGCGCGATCGTCCCGAACGAGCTGCACCTGACGCTCCCCGCCGAACCGAAGACCCTGTCCCACGTGCGGCGCGTGCTCCGCCGGTGGCTGAACGAGCGCGGCGCCGACGAGGGCGACATCGCCGAGATAACCATCGCGGTGAGCGAGGCGTGCGCTAATGCGATCGAGCACGCCTACGCTCCCTCCCCGGCCACGTTCGAGCTCCACGGGTGGTCGAACAACGGAGACATCACGGTTACCGTGCAGGACGACGGTCACTGGCGCCCGCCCCGAGGCCACAATCGCGGGCGCGGCCTGTCGATCATCGTCGCGGCCATGGACGACGTGCAAATCGATCGGACTGCGGACGGGACGGAGGTCGTCATGCGGCGGCACATCACCCGGAAATGAGTCTCGCCGACGTTCAGATCACGCTAGTCCCCAACGCGCTCATTGCCCACGTCACCGGTGAGGTCGACATGTCGAACGCCGAAGACGTCGGAGCGACGGTCATCAAGGCCACCCCGACCGAGGCGCAGGGCGTGGTGCTCGACCTGTCCGGCGTCGATTACCTGGACAGCGCCGGCATCTACGTGATCTACGGCATGCGCGCGAGCCTGCAAGCGCGCGGTCAGGCGCTGATCCTGGTGATCCCTCCGGTCTCCCCGGTCTACGACTCCCTCCGCCTGGCGGGCGCCGAGCGCCCCGGGGAGGTCGCCGAGGAGGTCGCGGACGCGCTCGCCATCTTCGACAGCGCGCCCCCGCCGGGCACCTGACGGTCATCCGTCCGCGGGCTCGAGCGCGATCTCTTCCCAGTCCCCGATCCGGCGGTAGCCGACCTCGGAGTAGATCTTGTTCGAAGTGGGGTTGTCGAGATCGGTGTAGAGCATGCACTGCCGCGCCCCTCGGGTGAGTGCGCGCCGGCTGGCCGCAGCCACGGCGCTGCCGGCGTAGCCCCGGCGGCGCAGCGGCGGCGGGGTGTAGACCGGGCCGATCCGGACGACGCCGGCGACCTCGGGTGTGACGCCGACCATCGCTACGGGCTGTCCGTCGTCCCACACCAGCATGCCCTCACGGCGCATCCGGCTGTCGATCATCGCCGCCGCCTGCGACGACCCCGCGACGCCCGCCTCGCTGACGAACTCTTCCATCCAGGCGATCAGCAGAGAACGGTCGCCCGCGTCGGCAAGGCGGAGCGCCCCGGGCGCCGGCCTCGCCGGATCGCGCACCTCCTCGAGTGTGTGCATCGCCTCTCGGATCGCGCAGTGCGCAGTGCCTCCGGTCTGCGCCGCCCACGCCGCCGCGATCGCGCGGGACGTCTCGGGGACGCTGGTGACGCGGTCCACGTCGGGGTCTGCCCGCAGCCACAACTCCACGAAGTCGGCGGCGTCGGCGTCGAGCCGACTTGCCAGCAGCGGATGGGGCGGCGTACGCATGGCCGCGAATCGCACCTCGTCATCCTCCGCGACGCCGTAGGAGAACACGGTGCCGGTGTCGCGGTAGGCCCCGTCGAGCACGTTCATCAAGACGGTCGCGAGCACATTGCACTCGATATGCGCCGCCAGCAAGCGCTCGGTGCGCGCCGCGAACTCGGTCGCGTCACGCGTCAGGACGAACCGCATCGCTGCGGTGAAACATCTCGTCCTGGACCCGTTCAGCGAGCGGGCTCTCGTTTGCCGGGACCGTGTCGCTGTCGCCGCCGGTAGCGCTGTCGCTGTCGGTGTCAGCGCTGGCCGACGAGGGACCGGCTCCGCGGCCTTCGTTATCGGCGTCGTCCGCCCCGTGGGCGCGGCCCTTCAGCCGGTGTGTGACAACGCCCGCCAGTGCGAGCGCGATTCCCGCGCCAAGGATGGCGAGGGCGACCTGCCAGATCGATAGTGAGCTCCGGAACCGCTCGAGCCGGGTGGGCTGCTTCGCCCGCCTCGTTGCGACTCTGGACGCGAGTCTCAGATTGGGCATGGGACCGAGCCTACACCGCACACCCAGCGCCCAGGAGATAGTTCGGGTCGGGGCCGCCCCGGGTTCCCGGCGGCTCGGATCGGGTAGCGCGTTAGATATGAGCCTCGAGGTTCCCCAGCCCACCGAGCCCGTCACGCCGGCCGTCCCTGACGCGCCTGTCACGCCCGCCGTGCCGGACCCCGGGACGCCCGCCGCGCCCGAGGAGCCGGCTACGGTGCCCGGCCCCGACGAACCGTCATCGCCGATCGCGCCGAACCCCGGCCCGGACGAGGCGCCCGAGCCCGAGCGGTCGCCCCAGCCGGGCCCCGAGCCCTATCGAGCCCCCGCTCCCCAGCCCCGCGAGTCCTAACCGGGCGTGCCGGCGATCACCCGCGCGAGCTCGCTCGCGTGGTGCCGGTGGATCAGATGGCCGGCGTGCTCGATCTCGACCAGCTCGGCTCGCGGAATCTGGCCGGCGAGCCGCCGGGCCGCCGCGATCGGCACCACGCGGTCGGCGCTGCCGGCGACGATCGTCGTCGGGGTGGAGATCTCCCCGAGACGTCCCTCGAGCGCAGGCAGGTCACGGACCAGGCACCGTTGCTCGCGCACGAACGACCGCCATGCGGACGCGGTGAGGAGCATGCGGCCGGCCGCTCTCAGGTAGCGGTCATCGAGCGCCGTCGCCTCCGCGACCCAGCGCCTAACCGGCCCGGCGCCGAGCACGAGACCGCCTACGCTCATTGCGCCCACGCCGGCGAGCCAGCCCACGACGGGGGCGGCCAGGAGGTAGTCGATCGCGTTCAGCGAGTCGACGTTGGCTGCCGGCGCGACCAGCACCAGCCGGCCCACGCGCTCAGGGCTCGACCACGCGAGCCACGCCGCCACGGCCGCTCCCAGGCTGTGTCCGACCACCGTTGCCCGGGCGGCGCCGGCCCGATCCAGCTCGTTCCGCGCCGCGCTCGCGTTACCGGCGAGGTCGCGCACCGGAGACTTGCCACCCCAGCCGGGACGGTCGATGGCGATCGTCCGCGCCGCATCTGGAATCAACGCTCGGACGTGGTCCCAGTCCGCCGCCGCACCGGGTTGTCCGTGCAGCAGCAGAACGGGATCGTTGGACACGGCGGACACCTCCGAGCGGGCATACTAGAGCGGTGACGTCAGCGCTTCTGTCCGACGCCGTCGCGCCGCTCCGTGCCGATCCGGCCCGCGCGGCGATCATGTTCGACATCGACGGCACGCTCGCCCCGATCGTCGAGCACGCCGCGGATGCCCGCGTGCCCGCGAGCACGCGCTCGCTGCTCGCGCAGATCGCCCGCCGGTACGGCGTGGTTGCGTGCGTCAGCGGGCGCAGGGCCTCGGAGGCGCGGGCGATGGTCGCGATCGGCGCGATCTCATACCTGGGCTCGCACGGCGCCGAGGTGCTGCGCGCCGGGTGGACCGAGCCGGTGGTGGATCCCGCGATCCTGGATTGGACCGAGCGCATCCACGCGTTCGCGCGGGACTCCGAAACCGCGGAGCTGCGCCGGCTGCGGGTCCGTCTCGAGGACAAGGGGCCGATCGTCGCCTTTCACTGGCGCGGTGCCCCAGACGAGGAGGCGGCGCGCGCGGCGATCGACTCGATCGCGGCCAAGGCCGAGGCCGCCGGGCTGCGCACGCACTGGGGGCGGAAGGTCCTCGAGGTGCGGCCGCCCGTGCGGATCGATAAGGGCGCCGGCATCACGTCGTTTCTCGCCGACACCGATGTCAACGTGGCGATGTACGTCGGCGACGACGCCACGGACCTTGACGCCTTCCATGCCCTGGTGTCGCTCGCCGACGAGGGGCGCATCTCGAAGGCGATCCGGGTGGGAGTCCGCTCGGAGGAGGGACCGGCCGAGATCGCCGAAGAAGCCGACATCGTGGTCGACGGTACCGAGGGCGTCGTCGAGCTCCTCACGGTCCTGGCCGCCGACTGAGGCCAGGACGGCGACGGCGTGCGATTCTCGGACTTCCTGCGGACCACGGTCCTGATCAGCGCAGCGGCCGCGAGCGCGCTGGCGGCGGTCACCGTGGCGGCAGGCGCCGGCACCAACGACGATCTGCTCGTGCCGTTCGCGGCCGGCTGGTGGGTGCTCGCGGGCCTGATCGGCATCTGGATGGGACGCCGGGCCGGGACGACCACGCAGATCGCCTCGCTGCTCGCGAGCGCGCGCACGCAGGCGTCGCTGCCCGAGGTCAACCCGGCCCGCACCGTGCTCAACCGCCTGTGGCCGCTGCTGTTCATGACCGTCGGCGCGGGCGCGCTGGCGTTCCTCGCCCCGCAGGTGCCGGCCGTCGCGACCGGGTTCGGGATCATCTGGGCGCTGGCCTGGCGCCGGCAGGCCTCGGCGGTTACGGCGATCGAGGAGCGCGACGGCGCCCGCTTCTACGTCGAGCGCACATCGCCGCTCAAGCCGATCCGTTTGATCCGCACGCCTGGCTTCCGTTCTAACCTGTTCGAGTTGAACGGGGCGTCTGGTCACTCACGGCGCGCCCGACCCCACGCGTGATCGTCCCGTCCTTTATCCCCAGCCCGCCGCAAAACGGCTTCTACCTCGGGCCGCTGTTCGTGCATGCCTACGGGCTCGCGTACGTGTTTGCGGTGGCGGGGGCGATCTTCGTCACCCGGTGGCGGTGGCGGAAGGTCGGCGGCGATCCCGATATCGCCTACGAGGCGGCCGCCTGGGGCTTCCCGGCCGGGCTGATCGGGGGTCGGCTGTACTTCGTGATCACGACGCCGAGCCAGATCGAGCCTCACAACTTCTGGGGCATCTTCGCGATCTGGAAGGGCGGCCTCGGGATCTGGGGCGGGATCGCGTGTGGCGTCGCGGCCGGCGCCTGGATCTTGCGCAAGCGCCTGACTCGCGGCGACCTGTTGCGGTTCATGGACGCCGCCGCGCCCGGGCTGCTGGTGGCGCAGTCGATCGGCCGGATCGGCAACTACTTCAACCAGGAGCTTTTCGGCAAGCCGTCGACGCTGCCGTGGGCGCTCAAGATCTCTCCCGCTCACCGCCCGGCTCAATACGCACAGTTCGCCACGTTCCAGCCCTCGTTCCTGTACGAGATCATCTGGAACCTGTCGCTGGCCGGCTTTTTGATCTGGCTCGGCAACCACCGCAAGATCAAGCCACCCGGGCTGATGGCGCTGTACGTCGCCGGCTACGCGGGCTATCGGATCTTCGAGGAGACGATCCGGATCGACTACTCCGTGCACATCCTCGGGATGCGGCTGAACTTCTGGATCGCGACCTTGGTGTGCCTGGCCGGCTTCGCGTGGTTCGTGTGGATCCAGCGGCGCGGTAAGTACGACCCGCTGCCTCTGGATGGGCCCCGCACCGACGCGCGCGTTCTCACGCGCAGGAGGCCGACCGCTCCGTATCGCAAGCCGCCGGCGCCGACATACGGTAAGAAGTCCTCATCAGGCGCGCGACCGACGTCGCGCTCGGGCGGCCGCCGGCGCGGCGCCGACCCCTGAACCAACAGCGCGGTGACGTGGCCGGATCGCCTCGATCGCGCGCCACGGCCCGGTGTTGACCACCTGCTCGGCGGTCAGCCAGGCGCGGCGCGCGGTGGCGATCCCGTAGCGCGCGACCTCGAATCCGGCCACGCGGTGGGAGTCCGAGTTGATCACGATCGGCACGCCGGCGGCCGCGGCGGCGCGCGCGTGGATGTCGTTGAGGTCCCGGCGGTCGGGGTTGGAGTTGATCTCGAGCATCGTGCCCGTGCGTGCCGCGGCATCGATCACGCGCTCGACGTCGAGGGCATAGGGGGCGCGGCGCTCGAGCTTACGCCCCGTCAGATGGCCGATGACGTCAACCATCGGATGTTCGATCGCGCGGACGACTCGGTCGGTCATCTCCCGCGATGACATTCGGAACGACGAGTGGACGGACGCGATCACCCAGTCGAGCTCGGCCAGCAGCTCATCGGGGTAGTCGAGCGACCCGTCGGGGAGGATGTTGACCTCCGAGCCCGCGAGCAGCTCGATTCCATCGATGTCGGTGGCGCGGATGCGGGCGATCTGCTCGCGCAGGCGCTCGGGCGAGACCTCGTCGCCGAACCCGAAGCTCGCCGAGTGGTCGGTGATCGCCAGGTATTCGTAACCGAAGTCTCGTGCCGCCAGCGCCATCTCCTCGATCGAGGCCGTGCCGTCTGAGGCGGTGGTGTGCGAGTGCAGATCGCCGCGCAGATCGCTCCGTTCGATCAGCTTCGGGAGAGTGCCGGCCGCGGCGGCCGCGAGCTCGCCGCGGTTCTCGCGGAGCTCTGGCTCGATGTACTCGAGTCCGAGCAGCGCGTACACCTCGTGCTCGGTGGCGCAGCGATGGGTCTCGCCGGTGGCGTCGTCGAGGACCCCGTACTCGGACGCGTGCAGGCCCTTGCGCACGGCGGCCTCGCGCAGCGCCATGTTGTGCTGCTTCGAGCCGGTCAGATGCTGGAGGAGGTTGCCGAACTGGTCGTGCTCGACGATCCGCAGGTCGACCGCGATGCCCGTGTGGGTTCGCAGCCGCACGCCGGCTGTCGCCGGCGTGCCCGCGTCCTCGACGAGGTCGAGTTCGGCAGCGGCCCGAGCCAGCGCGAGCGGATCGGACGCGGTGGCGATCACGTCGAGGTCCTTCACGGTGTCGGTCATGCGCCGGGCCGAGCCCGCAAGCTCAACCTCGCCCGACGCGCGATGGGCACGAAGCGCCGCCACCAGCGGTTCGCCGATCGCGAGCGCGCGGCTGAGCACGACGCGCGCCGGCCGCTCGCCGGCGCCGTCTAATCGGACCGCGGCGAGGATCGCCTCTTCGGCCTTCGGGCCGAACCCCTTCAGCGTGCGGATCTGGTGGTTCTCCGCGGCCTCGCGCAGGGCCTCGAGCGAGTCGATCCCGAGCTCGTCGTACAGCCGGCGGGCGCGCTTGGGCCCGAGCCCCGGGAGGTGCGTCATCGCGATCAGACCCGGCGGGAACTTGGCCCGCAGCTTCACCGCGGCCGGGATCGCACCCTCGTCGGCCAGCGCGATGATCTTCTCCTGGATGGTCGCGCCGATGCCGGGCAGCTCCGTGGCGCGGCCCTGGCGGGCCAGCGCGAGGACCGAGACCGACGACTCGCGCACGGCCTTGGCCGCGTTTCGGTAGGCGTTCGTGCGGTAGATGGCGGCGCCGTCGAGCTCGGTCAGATCGCCCAGCTCGTCGAGGGCGGCCGCGATCTCGGTGTTCGTCGGATCCGACATCTTAGGTACGTAACCTAGCGGGCCGCGCTCACTCGGATTATCGGCCCCACGGACGCCGAGCGCAGCGAGGCCCATTACCCGCTATACTTTTTGAAGTAACCCCGCACAGCACCCTTCAAGGAGCCCACATGGCAGGCACCGTCGCCGAAGTCACCGACAACAACTTCCAGGCCGAGGTCATCGAGTCCGATGTCCCCGTGCTCGTCGACTTCTGGGCGCCGTGGTGCGGGCCGTGCCGGATGGTCGCCCCGGTGGTCGAGGAGATCGCGCAGGAGCGCTCCGAGGACCTCAAGGTCGTCAAGCTGAACATCGACGAGAACCAGGAAACGGCGATCCAGTTCAACGTAATGTCGATCCCGACGCTGATCTTGTTCCGCAACGGGCAGCCGGCGAAGACCGTGATCGGCGCCTACCCCAAGAAGAAGCTCGTAGCCGAGCTCGAGCCGGCACTCACCGCTTCCGCCTAAGGCGCCAGCGCCACAAGCACGCGAAGCTCGCGTCCGTCGATGTCGATGGGCGCGGCTGAGCCGTCCAGTGACTCGTAGCTGACCTTTACGGCCAGCGTTTCGCCGGCGATGTAACTCTCGTGCGAGCGCGCGGCGGCCATGAGCGCGTCATCGCCGTCGATCGCCAACAGGATCCGGTCGGTTACGTCGAGGCCGGCGTCCTGGCGGGCGCGTTGCACGACGCGGACGATCTCGCGCGCCCAACCCTCCACCCGCAGATCCTCGTCGATCTCGAGCTCGAGCGCGACCGCGTGCGAGCCCTCGCGCTCGACCTGGTAGCCCTCGAGCGGCTTCATCGACACCTGGAGGTCGTCGGCCGACAGCTCGTGGTCCTGGCCGTTGATCGACACCACGACGAGCCCGCCCGCGCGGACCGTGGCCGCGGCGTGGGCGGCGTCGAGGCCGGCGACGGCCGCCGCCATCAGCGGCATGTTCTTGCCGAACCGTGGGCCGAGGGTGCGGTAATTCGGCTTGAGCTCGACCTCGCCGAGCTCGTCGGCCTCGGAAACGAAGCGGAGCTCGCGGACGTTCAGCTCCTCGCGGACGATGCTCGCCAGGCGCTCGATCGCCTCCCGCTCGGATCCGGTCGCGACCACGACGGCGGCGCGGAGAGGGCGGCGCACCGCGAGCTTGGCCTGGCCACGGGCGGCGAGCCCGAGGCGGACGGTCTCGCGGGCGATGGCCATCGCGGTCTCCAGCTCGGCGTCGCGAGCGGCGGCGTCCGGCGCCGGGAAATCGCACAGGTGAACGCTCGGCTCCGACCCGTCGAGGTTGTCGTAGATCTCGTCGGCGACGAACGGGCAGAACGGCGCGAGCAGCTTGGCCGTCTCCAGCAGGCAGGTGCGGAGTGTCGCGAACGCGGCCGGGTCGCCGTCCCAGAAACGGCGGCGTGAGCGGCGCACGTACCAGTTTGAGATCTCGTCGACGAACTCCTGGATCGCGCGGCCGGCGAAGGTGGCGTCGAACTGCTCGAGGCGGTCGCGGACAACCTCGATCGTGTGCTGCAGGCGCGACAGCGCCCACCGGTCGAGCTCAGTCGGCGGGTTGTCGTGGGTGAACGCCGGGTCGCGATCGATCCCGTTGGCGTTGGCGTACAGCACGTAGAAGCTGTACGTGTTCCACAGCTGGAGCAGGAACTGCCTGACCGCCTCGCCGATCGTCTCGAGCGAGAAGCGGTAGCCGTCCCACGGCTGCTTGGAGGTGAAGAAGTACCACCGAAGCGCGTCGGCGCCGAACCGGTCGATCACCTCGCGCGGCGCGATCGTGTTGCCGAGCGACTTCGACATCTTGCGGCCCTGCTCGTCGAGGATCAGGCCGAGGCAGACGACGTTGCGGTACGGCGAGCGGTCGAAGAGCAGCGTCGAGACCGCGATCAGGGAGTAGAACCAGCCACGGGTCTGGTCGAGCGCCTCGCAGATGAAGTCGGCCGGGAAGTGGTCCTCGAACTGCGTGATGCCCTCGTGAGGGGCGTGGTACTGGGCGAACGGCATCGAGCCCGAGTCGAACCAGACATCGATCACCTCGGGCACGCGGCGCATCGGCTCGCCGCACTCGGCGCAGCGGAAGGTCGCGTCGTCGACATACGGGCGGTGCGGATCGGTCAGGTCGGTACCGGCGAGTTCGTTCAACTCTTGCAGGGATCCGATGGCCTGGGCGTGGGCGTTGTCGCAGCGCCACACCGGCAGCGGCGTGCCCCAGTAGCGCTCGCGCGACAGCGCCCAGTCGACGTTGTGCTCGAGCCAGTTACCAAAGCGGCCGTGCTTGACGTGCTCGGGCGCCCAGTTGACGGTCTCGTTGGCGGCGAGCAGGCGGTCCTTGACCTCGCTCGTCGCGATGTACCACGACGGCTTGGCGTAATACAACAGGGGCGTGTTGCAGCGCCAGCAGTGGGGATAGGAGTGCTCGAGCGTCTCGGCCCGGAAGATGCGACCGCGCGAGCGGAGGTCCTCGATCAGGTCGGGATCGGCATCCTTGACGTTCCGGCCGGCGTAAGGGCCGATGCGGTCGTCGTAGGTGCCGTCGAGCCGGACCGGGTTGATCACGTTGAGCCCGTACTGTTCGCCGAGGCGGAAGTCGTCCTCGCCGAAGGCGATCGCGGTATGGACGAGGCCCGTGCCGTCGGTGGCGGTGACGAAGTCGGCGAGCAGGACGGTGTGGCCGCGGGGGCCGTACTCGGATGCCGGGATGAAGGTGAACGGCGGGTCGTAGGCGACGCCCTCGAGCTGGGCGCCCGGGAAGCGGTCCAGGACGTGCGCGCGCTCGCCTTCCCCGATCACGCGTTCGATCAGCGCCTCGGCGACCACGTAGATCTCGTCTCGATATTTCACGCGAACGTAAGTCAGTTCCGGGTCGACGGCGACCGCGGCGTTCGACACGAGCGTCCACGGAGTCGTGGTCCAGACCAGGAGCTGATCCCCAGGTTCTACGGCCCCACTACCGGTCGTCACCGGGAGGCGGACGTATACCGACGGGTCGACGACGTCCTGATAGACGCCGGGCTGCCCGAGCTCGTGGCTCGAGAGCGTGACCTGGTCGCGAGGGCAGTAGGGGACGACCTTGAGCTTCTCGTAGAGCAGACCCTTGTCGTGGATCGTCTTGAGCGCCCACCAGACCGACTCGATGTACTTCGGGTCGAGCGTCCGGTAGGCGTCGCCGAGGTCGATCCAGAATCCGATGCGCTCCGTCATCGCGTTCCAGTCCTCGACGTGGCTGAGAACCATCTCGCGGCACCGGGCGTTGAACTCGGCGATCCCGAACCTCTCGATGTCGGCCTTGGAGGTGAAGCCCAGCTCTGCCTCGAGCGCGAGCTCCACCGGAAGGCCGTGGCAGTCCCAGCCGCCCTTGCGCTCGACAAAGTACCCGCACATCGTCCGGTAGCGGGGGAAGATGTCCTTGAACACGCGCGAGAGCACGTGGTGGATTCCCGGCGGCCCGTTGGCAGTGGGTGGCCCTTCGTAAAAGCCCCAGCGGGGCGCGTCCTGCCGGCGTCTTACCGATTCCGCGAACACCTGGCGCTCGCGCCAGCGCTCGAGCACGCGCTCCTCGAGCTCGGGGAACGAGACTCGAGGATCGACGGGACGATGAGGCTCGGGCATCGCGCCCGATTCTAGGAAGCTCGAGTCGACGCGGGAATCGCCGGGGTCGCCGACGAGCTAGCGGGCGGTTAGTGCCGGGAGCGCGTGCGCCGAGGTCGTCGCGCGGCTGATCCTGACCTCTTCGAGGCGGCCGAGAAGCACGTCACGCGCGGCCAGCGGCGTCGTCCCGAGCCGCCCGACCGTGCTAGCTCCGGTATCGGGCACCGCGCCGCGGAAGTCGAAGATCGTGGCGCGGTTGGTGACCGAGCGGACCGAGTACACGAGCCGTCCGAGCGCGTCGAGCGTGATGCTCCGTCCCGCGAGCACGACCGCTCGCGGGTCGAGCGCGGGGAGGGCGCGGGCCAGACGGGTTGGCGTGATCGCGGTCGAGAGCGACAGCGTCCGCACGCCGGCGCGCCTCAGCATCAGCTCGAGCGACTGCGCGTACAGGCCGTCGAGCTCGAGCGGCGCCGAGGCGTCGAGCACGAGTACGCCCGTGTTGCGCGTGGCCGGCGGGGCGAGCCGCTTGAGTGCGGACAGCCAGCCGGTCGAGTAGCGCCACGCGAACTCGTACTCGGGCGTGTTGGCGGTGGACTCGTCGGCATGGGCCGACACCGCCTCTAGCAGGACTTCCTCGACGGTTCGCTCGACCGAGCGGAGCGCGAGACTCTCCTCGAGGAGCGTATTCGCCTTGTCCTCGTCGAACGCGGCGAACGCGGTGGCCAGGCGCGAGCCGGACGACGGCCCTTCACCGCGTTGACGAGCGAGCGCGATCGCGCTCGACACGTTGTGAGTTTCCGCCAGCGTGGCGCGGAGCGACTCGATCTCGCCCAAGGCGTACTGGCGGTGACCGCCGGGCGTGCGGCGGGGACGGGGGAAGCCGTAACGGCGCTCCCAGCTCCGCAGGGTGTTTGGGCTGACGCCGAGCATGACCGCCGCGGCGTTCGTGCGAATTCCGTTCATCACGCTGAGTTATCGAGGTACGCGGCGGATGGCGCAAGTGCCGCAACGGGACGTGCAAACTTGCACAAAAACTGACGATACGCGGGGAGTTTGCATAACGCCGGGCCGCGATCGCGATCACCTTGAGCGGTGGTCGCGGTCGCGCCCGGCCCGATCATTCGAGCACGAGCAGGGCCGCCTGCGGAGGGCCGCAGCCGGCGATGCGAGCGGTGAGACGAATGCCGAAGGTGCTGGCCGGACGGACGACCGTGGTACGGGTGCCGCCGTCGCCGCGCGCAGCCCAGGCGACCGCGACCGACAGGCTCTCGCCGCGCTTCTCCTCGGCGCCGGCGGGCATCAATAGCTCGCTGACGTGACGATTGACGGCGTCGGGCTCGCTCGTGGCCAGCAGGCGCTCGGCGCCGCAGGAGACCGCGCACACCGCCAGCACGCGATCGAGCACGAGGAAGGCGTCGCCCGCGTGCGGGGCGATGTCCTCGCCAGCCTCGAGGATCAGACCGAGGCCGCACTCGCCGCACACGCGCGAGGCCGGGGTTATGTGCTTGCCTGCCGTCAATGGTCGGGTTCCGCAGTGGCTGCAGAACGCGACGCTCGGAACTACCGGCTCGAGCTCGGCCGGGGAGATCAGTCGAAGTGCCGGTCTGTTCGGCGAGGATCTACTAAGCATCGAAATCGGGCAGAATGGCTAACGCGAGCTTCGGGAGGCGCTCCGTAACTGCACGCGTGCCCCAGCGGCCGCGGCCGAAGCGGAGGGAGTAGTCGCGACATGGTCGGACTCGAGGAGGTCGAGGAGAGCGCGCTGGGCATCGCCCGCGCCGGAAGGCAGGACAGCGGTCCCGGTGACGCGGGTCCGTGGGCGCTCGGCACCGCGCCGGTAGATCGCGAGCGGCATCGCGCCGACGGCAAGCCGGATCGCGTACGCCCAGCGGGCGACGGTATCGTCGTCGAGATGGCCACCGGCCACGACCACCAGGTTCGGCCGGTGAACGTTGGCGGCGTCGCCGATACCCGCCACGCCGCGCGCGGACAGGCTGAGAACCTTGATGCCGGCGCGCACGCAGAACAGCTCGAGCGCGCGGATGTACGGCGCGTCGCGGTCGAGCTCGTCGCGCGAGGCGTCGCCGACCACGATCGACACCTGGCGCACCGGGGGCGGCGTCAGCCGGATGGCGCGACGGAGCCAGTCGGTCGCCCAGTGGGCCGCGAACGCCCACGCGGCGGACTCGACCGAGTACCGACGGGAGATCTCGTCGAGCGTGGGAAGCAGCACCTCCTCGACGGAACGTTCCACGGAACGGAGCGCCAGCGCCGCCTCGATTGCCGAATCGGCCCGCTCGCGGTCGTAGGAGGCGAGGGCGCCGACGAGCGAGTTCGCGTCCGCGGCCAGGCCTTCGCGAGCGCGCGAGATCGCAGAGGAGATCGAGAGACCCTCTTGAAGAGCGTCCTTCAGCGCGGCGACCTCGCCGTGCGTGAAAAGTCGGTGTTTACCAGGCGATCGCTGCGGTTTGGGGAACCCAAACCGTCGCTCCCAGGCCCGCAAGGTATTCGGGCTCACGTTCAGGAGCGCAGCCGCCTCGCTCGTCTTGAGATAGCGCATGCGCAGTTAAAGAGACGTAGATGTTGCTATTTCGACCACTCCATTGTTCTTCTGAATACCCCGACATAGAATTGCACAAGTTTTCGTCCAAAGTGCCCCCTAAACCTCCAATTTTTGGAGGTACACGGACGTATCGCCCCCAACGTCCCCAGAGAGAGAGGCAAACAATGTCCTGGCGCATTGGCTGAACTCTGCTGTAAAACCTCGCGGTAGCGAGGGTTTCGCGCTAACTTGCTCGGCATGGCCGGTCCCCTGGCCCGACGTCGTGCGCGCGACTGGGCGCTGGGCGCTCTCACTCCGTCTCTGGTAACCGTCGGTTGGGTGGCCGTCGTGGTCGCAGCTCTCGTGGCTGCGCCGCCCGACCACGTCAACAGCCTCAGCCTGATCCTTGGCGTTGCGGCGATCGCAGCCGGGGTGATGGTCGTCGGGGAGCGAGACGGGCTTTCGATCTCCGCGTCGTTCATCGTGTTCGCCCTCGCAGCGGTTTTCCTGGGCGCTCGTTCTGCTGCTGCGGCCGCCGTGTTGTCGGAGATCACGGCCTCGGTCCGGTTGAAGACGCGCTTTCGCTCGGCGGTCCTGGTCAACCTTCCCGCCGCGGTCCTACCCGCGATCGCGGCGGCGCTGATCGCTCACGCGATCACGTCTCATCGCGACGATTCGGCCAGCTTCTATCTCGCCGTGCTCGCGGCCGCGGTCGTGGCAAACACGCTCAGCTTCGCGATCATGGCCACACTCCGCCGGGTCTACTACCCGTCATGGAGCCAGATTGGTCCACGGGCATTCCTGGAGGCGCTTCCGAGTATCGCGCTGAACGTGCTGCTTGTGGTGGCTGGCGCCGGCATCACCGTCAAGCTAGGCAATGCCGGGATCGCGTTTGCGCTGTCGGCCGTGTTCACGTTCTCGTACATGGCCCACCTACTCGACCAGTCCCGCCAGCGCGCCGAGCAGTATGTGTCGCTGTCCTGGGGCGTCCTCGCCGGCCTGCTGCGTGCACTGGACGTCCGCGACCCACGGGCCGCACGCCACGCTGCTGCGGTGGCCCGGTTCGCGCGGGACATGACCGAGCAAGTCGGGATGAGCGCGCAGAATCAGGAGCTCGCGCACACCGCCGGGCTGCTGCACGACATCGGGAACTTCGCGCTCTCAGACCGGGTTGCCGAGCGCGGCCGGACCCTCACAGACGAGGACTGGATGGCGATCCAGCAGCATCCGGAGCTCGGCGCGGACATGCTCCGCGACCTCGGGATGTACGGGCCGATCGGCGAGATCATCCTGACGCACCACGAGCGGATCGACGGACGGGGATACCCGCGCGGGCTCACCGGCGAGGAGATCCCGCAGATCGCCAAGATCATCGCGGTCGCGGAGGTCTACGACACGCTGACCGCCGCGGACACGTATAGGACGCGGATGAGCTCGTTCGAGGCCCTGCGGGAGTTGCGTCGCGTCGCCGGGACCCAGCTCGACGCCGACTATGTCGAGGTGCTGGCGGGGCTCCTGAGCGGCGAGGGAGTCGAGTATCGCCACGCCGACGCCGCGAGCTTCGACTCCGAGCTCGACATGGAGCGGCGCATCAAGGAGGCGCGCGCCGGCTAGCGCGGCCTCGTTGGGCCGTCGAGATGTTGCTCGTGTTCGCCCGCGCGATGTTGGCCTGCGCGGTGTACTGGGGCTCCCCGACCGGGGCACAGTACCACCGCCCGCGCCGGTGCAGCCCGGCCGGACGGCGATGCGGCGCTCGGGCGGTTAGCTGACTAGACGTTCCGGGTGCTGGCTCTGGCCGGCGCGACGCTGCTGGAGCGTCTCCAGGAACTGCTCGATCTGCTCGACGCTGAACCGGCGCTGCCCTCCGGGCGTCCTGTACGACTCGAGGTAGCCCATATCGGCCCACCTGCGGATCGTGCCGAGGGAAACCCCGAGCGCATTGGCGGCTTGCGACGTGGACAAACCGAGCGGACTGTTCCTCATTTGGTCCATACCTGCATTTCAGAGACATTTACGAGGAATGCCGCAGGTTGTGCAGCAATTGCACAACCTTCGCTCAGAAGCGGGAGGGCAACTGTCCCTTCCGCGAGGGATCTTGCTGATGCGACGATGTGGCCCTGCCAGCCACATTGCGACTCAGGCTCTATCACCATCACGACGGCGCGCGAGTAGCGTACCGCGAAACGGGCACCGGTCCAGCCCTTGCGCTACTTCATTCGCTGGGGCTGTCCCACCGGGAGTGGGAGCCCGTCGTCGGCGAGCTGTCCTCCCGCTTCCGGGTACTGCTGCCCGACCTCCCGCTGCATGGAGATTCCGAGGATCGTCCCCGCCACCCGTACACCGCGGACTGGCTCGCCGAGGTCATCGCCGGCTTCTGCCGCGAGGTCGGCGGCACCCGGCCGCTGATCGCCGGCCACGACATCGGCGCCGAGATCGCCCTGCGGGCGGTCGTGTCCGGCCGGGTGCAGCCGGCCCGCCTCGCGCTTATGCCCAACCGCCTGCACCGTCGCGACGAGTTCGCCGGGAAACGGGCGGCGTGGCGTGCCGTCTGCCGCGCCGCGGCGCTGCCCGGCTTCGACCGCGCGCTCGCGCGCGGGGCGACCCTGGTGTTCCGGCCTTCGATCGGTGAGCGCTTATCGGTGCAGCGCAATCCCGCTGCTCGCGACCTCGTCCGCCACGCCTTCGCCGACGTCGCCGGCAACGGCAACCGCGCCCGGTCGTGGGCGAAGTTCGCGCGGCGCTGGCCCTCCGACCCCCAGCGGCAGCTCCTCGATGCCTATCCCCGCATCGACAGCCCCGTGCTGCTGTTGTGGGCGGACGAGGACCCGGCGCACCCGCTGATCGGCGCCTACGAGGCGCTCGACCTCCTGCCCAACTGCCAGCTCCGCACCCTGCCGGGGACCGGTTTCCTGATGGCCTACGACGACCCGGTGGGGGTGGCGCGGGAGCTGATCTCGTTCTTTGGGTGAGCCTCTGGCTGGCGGCGCAACCTGGTTAATGCCTGAACCTCCCCGGATCGTGCCGGACCGGGGACGTGAGCATGTGGGGGATGCTTATTGCTCAGAGGCAAGCGTGTGGGCCGGAGCTTTCGGGCGTTTTACAGGGTGGGGTGCAGAAGTCGCCAAACCTGGCGACTCGCGACCACCTTGGTGACATGAGCGCCTATGCGGCGCTTATGCGAGCAGGGCGGCTGGGGACCGGGCGGTTTGTCGCGTTTTGCACCCCGGATCGGTGACGAGTCCGCCGGCGCCCGTGGCGGAGTCGTCAGTGGCGGTGCGTGGACCGGGTCCGGGGCCGCGCCACCACGTGGTGCCTGGACCGGGTCCGGGGCCGCGCCACCACGTAAAACGCAGCAAGTCGGCCCCTTGGCGCCGTCGGATGCCACATGAGCATGCTCCCAATGCTTATCTGGCCGGTGGGACGGAGGGGAGCGAACTTTGCTGCGTTCTACAGGGCCGGTGCGGGCGGGTTGCTGCGTTCTACAGGGTCGGTGCGGGCGGGGCTAGTGGCGGCGGCGCGCCGTGGACGCGCGCTCGCGCAGGACGGGCTCGATCACGACCCGTCGGCGCCGGCGGGGTTGCCCGTCGATCGCCGCGAGCACCATCCCCACCGCGACCTCGACCAGGCGCTCGGCGTCCCAGGAGAAACTGGTCAACGGTGGCGCGAGCAGCATCGACACCGGGTGGTCGTCGTAGCCGATGACCGACAGCTCGGCCGGAATCCTCAGCTCGAGCTCGCGTGCGGCGGCGTACACGCCGTAGGCGATCGAGTCCGAGAAGCAGAACACGGCGCTTGGGCGGGGGTCGGCGGTGAGCACGGTGCGGGCGACGCCGGTCGCCTCCTGCAGCTCGTAGGGCGCGCTCACCACGCTGACGTCGAGCCCGAGACGGTCGGCCTCGGAGCCGACGTACACCTCGGCCGGGCGGTCGTTGGTGGGGGAGCCGGGAGGTCGCAGAACGGCGATCCGGCGGTGTCCGAGCGCGTGCAGGTGCTGGAGCGCGGAGCGGACCCCGGACCGGTTGTCGAACAGCACCTCGCCGGCGGCGCCGCGGCCGGGAAGCGCGTCGCCGATCGACACGACCGCCAGGGATTCGGCGATCTCTGACCAGAACTCGTCCGACGGGTCAACCGGCGAGAGGATCAGCCCATCGACCTGCTGGTCGCGGAGCTGTGTGGCCAGCGCACGCTGGCGCAGCGGGTCGCCGCCGGCGTCGAGGATCAGGGCGTAACGGTCGTGATCGAGCAGGCAGCGGCCGGCCTCGGCCACCAGGCGCTGCTGCCACAGATCCTCGAGAGACGGGCCGAGAATCCCGACCATCCCGGTGCGCCCGCTGGCCAGCGCCCGCGCGATCGGATTGGCTTCATAACCCAGCTCGTCGGCGACCTTGCGGACGCGTTCCTGGGTCTCCTCGGACACCTGGATACCGCGCAGTGCGTAGGAAACCGCCGCCGGTGAGACTCCCGCGGCGTCTGCAACCTCCCGGATCGTCACCCGTTTGGCGGGAGGGCTCACGCCGCAAGCGTAGACGGCTGGAACCCTCGCCCCGCCAGCGGATTTGCACGGTCCGCGCAGATACTCCACCGAGATTATTGACAACCGAGCTGTTAACCGCTTCACTTAACCGGTTCATGAACCGGTTAAGGCGAGACGAGGCGCCCGTCGTCGATATCCACCAGCACCTGTGGCCCGAGTCGCTGATCGACGCGCTGCGGGCTCGGAGCACGCCGCCGCGCCTGCGCGGGTGGACGCTCGAGCTCGCCGGCGAGGGCGAGTACGCCGTCGATCCAGGCACGCACGACGCTGACGACCGGGCCGAGTTGGCGCGGTCCGACGGACTCGATCTGGCGCTCGTCTCGCTCTCGAGCCCGCTTGGAATCGAGTCGCTGGCGCCTGCGGAGGCGGGCGATCTGATCGGCGCCTACCACGATGGGGCGCTGGCGCTGCCCGAGCCGTTCGGCGCGTGGGCGGCGGCGTGCCTGACCGCCGTGGACGCTGGCGCGCTGTCGCGCGAGCTCGAGCGCGGGTTCGTGGGGCTTCAGTTGCCGGCGACGGCGCTGCTCGACCGCGCGGGCTATGAGCGCGCCGGGCCGCTGCTCGAGGTGCTGGAGGACGCGCGGCTGCCGCTGATGGTCCACCCGGGCCCGGTCGGGGGAGGCGGCCCGGTGCCGGTGGGTGGTCCGCGGGCGGGAGATGTCGCGGGGGCGGAAAGGGGCCCGGTGGCGCGGGGAGCCGCCGGCGGCCAACCGGCCTGGTGGCCCGCGATCGTCTCGTACGTCCAGCAGATGCACGCGGCTTGGTTCGCCTTCCGTGTCCACGGCCGGCCGCGCCACCCCCGTCTTCGCGTCTGCTTCGCGCTTCTTGCCGGCCTGGCGCCGCTGCACGGCGAGCGGTTCGCGGCCCGCGCCGGCGTAGCCGAGGATCGCGGAGTCGTCGACCCCGGCGTGTTCCTGGACGTGTCCTCGTACGGCACCCGAGCGGTCGACGCGACCGTCCGGGTCGTCGGTATCGACGCGCTCGTCAACGGATCTGACCGGCCATACGGCGAGCCCACGTCGCTCGAGCTCGGGCCGGCGGCGCTGCACGCGATTCGCAGCGCCAACGCAATGCGTCTGCTCTACCCCAAGGAGGTGTTCGATGATCTGGCAATCGCTTCCCCCGCGTAATCTCGACCGCGGCGAGCTACAGACGCTCGTCGACGGGCTCGCGAACGAGCCGGATCGGTGGCGCGAGCACATCGCGTTCGAGGGCGCGCGGCGCCACTATGTCTCGCTCCACCGGGACGAGTACGTGGACGTGTGGCTGCTGTGCTGGGTGCCGGGCGACGACACCGGCTGGCACGACCACGACATCTCTTCGGGCGCGGTCAGGGTCGTGCGGGGTGCTGTACGCGAATCGAATCCGCGGATCGGAGGCGATCCGGCCGTCCGCATCGTCACCGAGGGCGGGTCGTTCTCGTTCGGTCCCGAGCACATCCATCGCCTCGCCGGCGAGGACGAGCTGGCGGTGTCGATCCACGCCTACTCGCCGCCGCTGTGGCGGCTCGGGCAATATTCGATCGATGACGAAGGCGTGATGCGCCGCGCGTCGGTCAGCTACGCCGACGAGCTCCGTCCCCTGGAGGGGTCTCTGGCTGCACAACGTGAGTCTCTGGCGGCAACGCACGGGTCGCTGGCTGCGTGAGGCGCAGCACGATCTCCTCGAACGCGCGATCCGCATAGGCGCGTAACTCCTGGGCGCTTAACAGCTGCACCGGATGCGGAATGAAGACCATCCGGTAGTCGGGCATCCCGAGCAGGCTGGCCTGCTCGAGCGCCTCGTCGACGAACGGCTCGGTCGCCACGGCCGCCGTGGCGATGCCGCGCCGCTCGAGCTCGACCATGTCGCGCACACTGCACGACGTGCAAGAACCTCAATCGGCGAGGCCCTCGACCGCGAGGTCGCCGCGGTCGGCGATTCGGCGCACGATCTCGGGACTGGCCGGCTTGGAGAAGATCTCCTTCACGACTCGGAAGGTCACGGCTCCCCGCGATTGCAGCAGTTCCTCCACACGATCCAGGAATTCATCGCCGCGGCGCTTGGTGATGTCAAGCAGCGCGACCCGCGCTCCGGTCAAATCCGCCGGCCGGGGAGCGAGCGGCTCGGCCAACCGCCGGCGCTCGTCGAATGGGCTCACGTAGTCCACTGAACCTCCTTTGAGATCGGCTCGGTGTTCATCCCGAGGCACGGACCGAATACGGCGGAGTAGCGGCCGGCCTCGCCGCCGGCGACCACGATCATGATGTCGTCCGGGCTCTCCCACTTTCGGACCACCTGATCGTCGCGAGCCGAGTTGACAGCCGGCGTCGTCTCGCCCCAGCGCAATTCTCCGGCGGAACGCACGACCGCGTCGAACATCGCCTCGCGCAGGCGCTCCTTGCTCCAGCCCCACTCCGCGAACGAGCGGGCGTGCTCGGGACAGATCACGAACAGCGATACCCCACCGAGTGGCCACCAGTTTGGGCTCCAGGTGGCGCCGGCCGCCTCGCCCAGCACGCGCGCCAGCTCCTCCGGCCCCATGCTCCGATGGTCGGAGATCGACAGCGGCGCATCCGCGCCCAGCACCGTCACCACCGACGCCGACTCGTCAAACCCCCGCTCGACATGCAATGGCTCCCATGGGCTCATGTCCTCGTCCTCGGCGAAGCACATCGAGGTCTTGCCCGGGTTGCCGAGCGTCGAGCGGTCCAGGCGTCCGGGAAAGCCGCCACCGGTCAGGCTGACGACGAGCCGCAGGGCACGCCCGATCGTCATGTTCGCGCGCCACCCCGGACCGAGCGCGCCAACAGACCCGTTCAACCCTACGGTGTCGCGCACCGGACCGTTCACGACGATCACTTGCCCACAAGGCTGCGTCGTCACCGCCTGGCCGCCGACGTTGAACGGCGGTTCCAAAATCGCACGGACCGCCGCCAAAACGACCGGGAAGTAGTCGGGCCGACACCCCGCGAGCACGGCGCAAGCCGCGACCCGCTCCAGCGTCACCTGTGCCATTGCCGGCGCCATCTCGCCGAGCAGCTCAGACGGATCGCGGCCGCCCAGCATGGCCTCAACGCGCGCAGGTGTCGGCGGGATCACCGGCAACCCGTCGGTCCACCCGCGCTCGAACATCTCCTCGAGCTCGTCGAAGCCGCCGGCGCCGTCGAGCGCGCGCAACGACTCGGCGTCGTACGTGTTCTTGGCCGCGCACCCGGGCTTGCGGACCGGCGCCTCGTCCGTGACGGGCACGGACAGCAGCGTGCGCAGGCCGGCGGCATCCCAACCCACGACACGGTCGACCTCATGTCCATCGCGATCGACCAGCACCGCGGTCGGGAGGCTCTGAAGCGAGTACGCGCGCGACACCTCGTACGGCGCCGGCTCGGACAGGACCGCGCCGTCGAACCCCGTCCGCCGGGCCACGCGCGCCGCGACCTCCACCGGATCCTCGAACACGGCGGCAACGCGCACTCCGGCCTCAGTCAGATCGGACAGCAAAGGAGCCAGACGACGCAAGGTCAGCACGCACGTCGGGCACTCCTCGGAGACGAATAGCAGCACTGCCGACCCTCGCTCGTGCAGATCGGCTAGGCGGACAGGGTCGCCGGCCACCGAGGGCAGCGAGAACTCGGGCGCCGGGGTCAGGGTGGTCACGCCGGAGACAAGGTCGAGGCCCGTCCAGCGCCGGCGACGACGTTTCCACCATGCACGACCTTGCCGCCCTGCACGACCTTGCCGCCGTGCACGACCTTGCCGCCCCGCACGACCTTGCCGCCCTGCACGACCATCCAGATCCGATCGGGATCGCGCAACATCCGGACGTCGGAGAGCGGATCGCCATCGACCACCACCAGGTCAGCCACCGCGCCGGGGGTCACAGTGCCGACCTCGGAGGACAGGCCGAGCGCGGTCGCGGACCCGAGAGTGGCAGCGCGTAGACCCTCGACCGCTGACAGCCCGCCGTCGACCATCCGGACCAGCTCGATCGCATTGTCGCCCGGCGGACCGCTGTCGTGTCCCATCGCCAGGGTCACGCCAATCGACCGCGCCGCCGCCAAAGTGGCGTAGGCCTCCTCGAGCTGGCGCTTGGCCTGCTCGACCAGCGCCGGCGCGAAGTCGTCGGTGAAGCGCTCGGCCAGGTCGTGGAACGTGCTGAGCGTGGGCACGAGCACGATGCCGCGCTCGGCCATCTCCTCGAGCAGCGCCGGCTCGCGGTGGAGCGACAGGCCGTGCTCGATCGTGTCGACCTGTTCGGCCACGGCCAGCCGGGCGCCAGCCAACCCCTCGACGTGAGCCGCGACGCGCACGCCAAGCCGGTGGGCCTCGTCCACGATCGCGGCCAGCTCGACACGCGTCATCTGGGCCGGCTCGGGATCCTCGGCCACCACCGAGCGCGCGCCCGTCGCCATCAGCTTGACGAAGTCCGCTCCTCGCCGGAGCTGCTCGCGTACCGCCCGCCGCATGTCGTCAGCGCCGTTCGCCTCGCGATACATCGTCGTGAAGATCGCGCCGCCGGGCGCGGTGGCGGAGATGATCCGCCCGCACGACAGGATCCTCGGGCCCTCGATGATCCCGAGCCGGACCGCCTCGCGCAGGGCGATCGCCTCGTCGTCGTAGCTCCCGACGTCACGGACGCTTGTCACGCCGGCGCCCAACAACACCCGCGCGGTCTTCGCGAGCACGAAGTAGCCGAGCTCGCGCGGCCGCGGAAGCTCGCCGTGCAACGCCGGCGGTGGCCCAAACCCCGGGGAACGGCTGATATCGCTCGACAGGTGGGCGTGGGCGTCGATCAGCCCGGGCATGAGCGTGCGCCCTTCGAGGTCGAGCGCGCCATCCGAGGCCGGTCCGCCCGCCTCGGACACCGGTCCGTCCCCCTCGGACACCGGTCCGCCCGCCTCCGACACCTCCACGATGCGGCCGTCCTCCACGAGCACGGACGCGCGCTCGAGCGGGGCGCGTCCTGTGCCGTCGATCACCCGGGCGTTCGACAGGAGCATCTCGAACTCACCGTACACCCTAAAGCTCCGTTAAACTTGACACCGCGAGGCCGGTTGTGAAAGAAACGTGCTGGTCCATCGGCTGAACGCCGTTCTACCGGCGGACCGAGGAGCGATGGAAGCCGCTATCGGGTATCAGCCGGGCCGCCGCCGGGGCGCCGCATCTCCGGGGATCGCCGCCGTCCTCGACGTGCTCGAGATGCTCGACCGCCATGGCCCGGCCACGCTCGCGCAGCTCGCCCGGGAAACCGGGATCGCCAAGAGCACACTGCACCGGGTGTGCTCGATGATGTTCGACCGCGGCTGGGTGGCCCGCGACCCACGGAGCGGCTACCTCGAGCTCGGCCCACGGGTGGCGTGGCTGGCGCAGGCCGCGCCGGTCTCGCCGCTGACCACCGCATTCCAGGAGGTCGGCCGGGCGCTTGTCGCCCGCCACAACGAGACCACGTGCCTGACCGTCCTCGACGGCCGGGAGACTGTGTTCATCGCCAAGGAGGAGACCACCCACCCGGTCCGCCTGGTCACGACCGTCGGGAGCCGGCTTCCGGCGTTCGCCGCGGCGTCGGGCCGGGTGATGCTCGCTGACCGGTCCGAGGAGGACGTCGCGGCACTGTACGCCGACTGCGAGCTCGTCACCCCGACCGGTCGCCGCCTCGACGGGCTCGACGAGCTCCTTCGGATCCTGAGCGCGGCCCGCCGGCGGGGGTACGCCGAGAATCTGGACGACACTGCGCTCGGGTTGCACTGCCTCGCCGCTCCCGTTGGCATGCCCGGCCGGGTGCTGGCGGCCATCACGCTGTGCGTCCCGACCGGCCGGATGAGCGCGGCCCGCAAGCGCGAGATGCTGCCCGACCTGCTCCGCGCCGCGCAGGACCTCGCGCCGCGCCCCGGCAATGGCGATCAGCCGTCGCCGGCGACTACCCCGCCCCCGGGCAATGGCAGATTCCCGTCGCCCGCGTATACCCGATCAAATCAATCAAGTAAGTTAGCAACGATTGGTGCGTCGACCCAACCAGAGGACGGCGCCGACTCAACTCCAACAGAAAGGTGGCTCAATGAGTCGCGGCAACAGTGAGCTGGATCGGCTCCGTGAGGGGCGCACCGAGCTCGAGAACCACTACATCGACGAGCTCGCTTCCGGCAACCTGAACCGCCGGGACTTCCTTCGCCGGGGCAGCATGATCGGCATGTCGACGCCGCTGCTGGGAGCGATCCTGGCCGCGTGCGGCTCGTCGTCGAAGTCGACCTCGGCTGCGGGAGGCTCGACCACGTCGAGCGGGCCGGTGACGAAGGGCGGCACGTTGCGGATCGGCGCGGTGGCGCCCGCGGCCGCGGTCAACCCGCTCACTGTCTCGGATGCCGGCGGACTGCTGATGCTCAACCAGACCGGCGAGTTCCTGATCTTCGACTCGAACCTGAAACTCCAGCTCCAGCCGATGCTCGCGCTGAGCTGGAGCCCCAACGCCGACGGCAGCATCTGGACGTTCAAGCTCCGCCCGGGCGTCAAATTCAGCACCGGCGCGGCTATGACCGCCGCCGACGTCGTCTACACGTTCCAGCAGCTCTCGGATCCCAAGAACGCCTCGAACGCGCTGTCGGCATTCGCGGGTGTACTCACGCCGGCCGGCGTGAAGATGGTCGACTCGACGACGGTGGCGTTCCACCTCGAGGCGCCGAACGGCAACTTCCCCTACCTCGTCTCCTCGGACAACTACAACGCGATCATCGTCCCCGCCGGGACCGACTTCGGCAAATGGCAGAGCACGTTCGTCGGCACCGGCGCGTTCAAGCTGCAGAGCTACACGACCAGCGTCGGCGCCACGTTCGTGCCGAATCCCAACTACTGGGGCGCCAAGCCGAACCTGTCGATGACGAGCTTCAAGTTCTACGCGAGCCAGGCGCCGATGATCCTGGCGCTGCAGGGCAACGACGTCGACGTGATCGCGCAGTTCACTCCGTCCGGCGCTGCCGCGATCCTCAACAGCCCCTCGTACAAGATCATCACGCTCCCGTCGGCCAACCATCGCGAGCTGTCGATGCGCAACGACCAGGCGCCGTTCACGGACCCGCGCGTGCGTCAGGCGGTGGCGTATACGCTCGACCGCCCCGGCGCTGTGGCGGCGCTCTTGAGTGGCAAAGGCACCGTCGCGAACGATTACCCATTCGGGCCGAGGTTCCCATCGACCGACACGTCGGTTCCGCAGCGCACCCAGAACATCTCGATGGCCAAGCAGCTGCTCGCCGCGGCCGGTCACCCCAACGGTTTCTCGACGACGCTCGACTCCGAGATCTACCAGGAGATCCCGCAGCTCGCACAGGTGATCCAGCAGGACGCCGCCAAGGCGGGTATCAACATCAAACTCAACATCACCAACCAGACGCTCTACTACGGCAAGAGCACGTTCGGCAACTCCAACTGGCTCGACGGGACGATGAGCCTCGTCGATTACGGTGACCGCGGCGTGCCGAACGTGTACCTGACGGCCCCGCTGACGAGCGCGGGCACGTGGAACGCGGCGCGCTTCCACAACAAGGAGTACGACGGCCTGGTCAAGCAGTACGTGGCCGCGCTCGACCTCTCGTCGCAGAAGCAGGTCGCTGGCAAGATCCAAAACCTGCTCCTTCAGGAGACGCCGATCGTTTATCCGTACTGGATCGACGGCCTGACCGCGTCGACGCCCACCGTCAGCGGACTGAACCCGACCTCGATCGCGCAGCTCTACCTGAACACGGCGTCCAAGTCCGCGTGAATCCCGCTGACCATGGTCAGGTTCATCCTCAAGCGACTCGGTCTAGCGCTGATAGCGCTGTGGATACTGAGCGTGATCGTGTTCCTGCTCTGTCAGGTGCTGCCAAGCGATCCGGGACGATCGATCCTCGGACCGCTGGCGGAGCCAAGCGCCGTCCGCGCGCTGGACCACCAGCTGGGCGTGGACAAGCCGGTTCTCACCCAGTACTGGCACTGGATCACGAACTTCCCGGGAACGTCGCAGCAGTACCAGGAACCGATCGGGCCGATCCTGACCAGCGCCCTCGGCCGGTCGCTGAAGCTCGGGATTTTTGCGCTCGTCATTCTCGTCCCCCTCGGGATCATCGGCGGAGTGGTGTCGGCGCTGAACGCCGGAAAGCCGATCGACCGCACGATCACCGTCGTCGGGCAATCGATGCTGACGGTGCCTGAGTTCGTGTCGGGAATCGTGCTGATCGTCGTGTTCGCGGTCGAGCTGGGCTGGCTGCCGGTCACGGCGACGGCCCCGCCCGGCTCGAGCGTCTTGACTCAGCTCAAGTACCTGATCCTGCCGGTGATCCCGCTCGTGATGATCCTGTTCGGGTATATCGCGCGCATGGCTCGGGTCGGGACGATCGAGGCGCTCGACTCCGACTACGCGCGCACCGCCACGCTCAAGGGCCTGCCGCGCGGGGTAATGGTTCGCAGGCACGTGCTTCGCAACTCCCTGCTGCCGACGATCACGGTGATCGCGACGCAGACCGGCTACCTGATCGGCGGCCTCGTCATCGTCGAGACGCTTTTCCGTTACAACGGCATCGGCCAGCTGACCGTCAACGCGGCGCTCCAGAAGGACATCCCGATGCTCGAGGCGTGCGTCCTAACAATCGGCGCGGTCTACATGGTTGTGACGCTGGTGGCCGACATCGGGTACTCGCTGCTGAATCCTCGAATCCGGCTGAAGGCAGCCGAATGAGCATCGTCGACATACCCGTCGAGGATGCGGGCGCGCTCCAGGCCGGTCGGAGCGGAGTCCGCCGCGAGGTCTTTCGCGAGTTGCTCCGCTCGCCGACGTTCCTCATCGGCGCCGTGATTCTCCTCTTCTGGATCATCTGTGCGATCTTCGGCCCGGCGATCGCGCCCCACAGCCCGTATGCGCAGAACCTCGAGGGGATCAACAAGGCGCCGTCGAGCGCACATTGGTTCGGAACCGACCAGCTCGGGCGCGACATGTTCTCGCGCGTGATCGTCGGCGTGCGCGACGTGATGATCATCGCGCCGCTGGCGACGCTGCTCGGGACGGTGCTCGGTACCGCGGTCGGCCTGCTGATGGGCTACTTCCGAGGAGTCGTTGACGACGTGCTCGGCCGGTTCGTCGAGGCCTTTCTGGCGATTCCGGTCGTGGTCCTTGGTGTGGTGGCGTTGCCGACGCTCGGGCGCTCGAACCTGGTCCTGATCATCGTGATCGGCCTGGTGTTCTCACCGCTGATCGCGCGGACGGTGCGCGCAGCGGTGCTGCTCGAGCGCGAGCTCGACTACGTCGCCGCCGCCCGCCTGCGCGGCGAGCGTGCTCCTTACATCATGTTCGTGGAGATCCTCCCGAACGTGTTCGCCCCGATCATGGTCGAGTTCACCGTACGGCTTGCGTACGCGGTCTACGCGATCCTGACGCTCACCTTCCTCGGTCTGGGCGTCCAGCCACCGTCACCCGACTGGGCGCTTGACATCTCGGCCAACTACGGCGTGGTGCCCGCGGGTTACTGGTGGGAGGTGCTGTTCGACGCGCTCGCGATCGCGACGCTGGTGGTGTCAATCTCACTGATATCCGATTCGGTCCAGGGAGCCCTTGAGGGATGACCACTACAACTGACACGGTGAGACGGGACGACAACCTGCCCCAGGCCGACGCGCTCGACGTCGAGAACCTCGAGATCACCTATCGCGTCCGCGGACGCGGGCTGCGTGTCGTACGCGACGTCTCCTTCCGGGTCGGACGCGGCGAGTCGTTCGGGCTTGTCGGCGAGTCGGGCTGCGGCAAGTCGACGATTGCCCTCGGGATCGTCCGCTACCTCGCGCGAAACGGCAGGGTGACCGGCGGCAAGGTCGAGATCGACGGCCGCGACGTCCTGGCGTTGAACGCGAGCGACCTGCGCAAGCTCCGCCAGCACACGGTCTCGATGGTCTACCAGGAGCCCGGCCGCGCGCTGAACCCGACGATCAGGGTCGGGCGCCAGGTCGCCGAGGTTTTCGAGCTCGCCGGCGCCTCTAAGGCGGAGTCGCTCGACCGCTCGCAGGAGATGCTCGAGAAGGTGCGGATCTCGAACCCGGCCGGCGTGATGAACCGGTACCCGCATCAGCTCTCGGGCGGAATGCTCCAACGCGTCGTGATCGCGATGGCGCTCGCGTCTCAGCCGGCGCTGCTGATCCTCGACGAGCCGACGACCGCGCTCGACGCGACCGTCGAAGCCGAGGTGCTCGACCTGATCTCGGCGCTCCGGCCCGAGTTCGGCACGTCGTTCCTGTTCATCAGCCACAACCTCGGAGTGATCGCGAAGATGTGCGACCGCGTCGGCGTGCTCTACGCCGGCGAGATGGTCGAGGAAGGTCCCGCGCGCGAGGTGTTCGCGAACCCCCGGCACCCGTACACCGTCGGCCTGCTCCGCTGCATACCGCGCCGGGACGTGCTGAAGGCGAACCGGGCGCTCGACACGATCCCGGGTTCGTTGCCGCCGCCGGGAGACGTACCGCACGGCTGCATCTTCGCAGACAGGTGCGGGCTGGTCGAGGAGAAGTGCCGCACCGAGGCGCCCCCGCTCTATGAGTCCGGCGCGGAGCGGCGTTCGCGGTGTCATTTCCACGAGCGCGCGCAGACGCTTCCACGAGTGATCCCGCCAGAACGGGAGGACGTCCCCGGCGAGCGCTCGGACCGGGGCGCGGTCGTCATCAACGCCGCGGACGTGTCCAAGACGTTCCACATGGAGGGCGAGACGATCTACGGCCTCGTCGACGTGTCCGTCGAGCTCCGCGCCGGGGAGACGCTCGGGCTCGTCGGCGAGTCGGGTAGCGGCAAGACCACGCTGGCTCGCGCGCTGCTCGGCCTGACCGCCCCGGACAAGGGATCAGCGATCACGCTTGACGGCGAGGCGCTGTCCGAGACCACCTCGGGCCGCACGCGCGAGCAGGAGAAGGCGCTCCAGATCGTGTTCCAGAACCCGGACTCCGCGCTGAACCGCCGGCACTCCGTGCAGCGTTTGATCTCGCGGGCACTGTCTCGGCTGGGCGGTTATCACGGCGAGGCCCTGATGGCGCGGCTGAAGAAGCTGATCTCGGAGGTACGGCTGTCTGAGCGCCACCTGTCGATGCGCCCGGCGCAGCTCTCGGGCGGGCTCAAGCAGCGGGTCGCGATCGCGCGGGCGTTCGCCGGCGATCCGCGGATCGTGGTCTGCGACGAGCCGACCTCGGCGCTCGACGTGTCTGTCCAGGCCGCGATCCTGAACCTGCTCAACGACCTCCAGCGCAGCGAGGACGTCTCCTATCTGTTCATCAGCCACGACCTCGGGGTCGTGCGCTACCTGGCGGACCGCATCGCGGTGCTGTACCTCGGCCGGATCATGGAGATCGGGCCCGCTGATCAGGTGTTCAATCCGCCGCAGCATCCGTACACCGAGGCGCTGCTGTCTGCGGTGCCGACCCTCGAGAACGGCGACGGCGAGGTCGATCGCATCCGGCTCGAGGGCGAGATCCCCAGTCCCGCCGACCCGCCCACCGGTTGCGTGTTCCACACCCGGTGCCCGCGCTTCCTCGGGGACATCTGCGTGAACACCGAGCCGCCGCTGGCCGAGTCCGAGCCCGGTCACGCGATCCGCTGCCACATCCCGCTCGACGAGCTTCGGCGCCTGCAGGGCAAGGAGGCCACGGTTGCCGGCGCAGACAACTGAGCTCGGGGTCGCGGCGTCAGACGTCGAGGGCTCAGGCATCATCGAGATGCGCGCCGCCGTCCTGCGCGAGCCGGGTCGGCCGGTGTCGACCGAGACCGTGTTGCTGGCGCCGCCCCGCCGCGGCGAGGTCCTGGTGCGCGTCGTGGCCGCTGGCGTCTGTCATTCGGATGTGCATTTGGCCGATGGCGCGCTCGGCCCGGGACGATGGCCGATGGTGCTCGGGCACGAGGGCGCGGGCGTCGTGGCCGCGGTCGGCGAGGACGTGGTCGACGTCGCCGTCGGCGACCATGTCGCGTTCTGCTTCGTGCCGTCGTGCGGGGCGTGCGCGGCCTGCCGGGCCGGGCGTCGGACGTTGTGCGAGACGGCGGCGCGCAACGGCGTCGCCGGCATGATGATGGACGGCAGCTCGCGGCTGCGCGGGCTTGACGGGGGCGTCCTTCAGCACGGCCTGATGGTCGCGTGCTTCGCGCAGTTCGCGGTCGTGCCGGCGGGCGGCGCCGTGCCGCTGCCGCCTTCGATCCCGCTGTGGCAGGCCGCGCTGCTCGGCTGCGGCGTCGTCACCGGGATCGGCGCGGTCAACCGGGCCCATCTGCGGGTCGGCGCGAGCGTATGCGTGATCGGGTGCGGCGGTGTCGGTCTCCAGGTGATCGCGGGCGCGCACCTCGCCGGCGCCGGGATGGTTATCGCGGTCGACACCGACGAGGACAAGCTCGAGCTCGCTGCTCGCCGTGGCGCCACGCACACGCTTGCGGCAGATGGCGTACGCCATGTCGTCGAGGAGGTGAGGGCGCTGTCCGGGGGCGGCGTTGAGCACGCTTTCGAAGTCGTGGGGCGCGCCGCGACGATCCGGCAGGCCTGGGACGTGCTGCGACCGGGCGGGACGGCGACCGTGGTCGGCCTCGCGCCCGTCGGGGTCGAGGTCTCACTGCCCGCGATCGACTTTCTGTCCGAGAAGACGATCACCGGCACGTACTACGGATCATCGGACGTCCACTCCGCGCTCGGCCAGCTCGTGCAGCTCGTGGACGACGGCCGGATCGACCTCGGCGACGTCGTCTCGTACCTGATCGCGCTCGACGACGTCGAGGCGGCGCTCGAGCGGCTGCGCCGCGGACAGGGCGCGCGGTCGGTGATCGTGATCGACGAGGGACTGGCGGGAGTGGCGGCGTGACGCCGTCGCTGCACGATCTCGACGGGCGGATCGGCGAGGGGTGGGGCGGCGACCCGGGACCCAACGGCTGCCACGTGAACGTCGTGCTCGGCGTCCGCGGAACGCCGACGGCGGCCGCGCTGCTCGGCACGTTCACGACGCCGGGTCCGGGACACACGCCAATTCTGGTCGTCGTCGGCGAAGCCCAGGATCGTTATGAGGTCGTGTGGCCGCCGACGATCATGATCAACAAGGCAACCGCGGTTGAGGAGCGCCACCAGACGATCACCTGGGGCGCTGGCCAGTTGGGGATCGCGCAGGGCGTGCTCGACGCGGTCGCGGACGGCTTGCTGGAGCCCACCGGTGATCTTGTCGTATTCGTATGCATCTGGATCGACCCGGGTGCGTCCGATGAGACCGCGGTCCGGGCGGCTGCACGGGTGGCGGTGCGGCGCGCCGTCGGGGTGGCTGTCGAGGGCCGTGACCCGGACGCGGCGCGGGATCTTGTTTCTCGTCGCGACGACGTGACGAGCCCCTTCTACGGGGGGTCGTAGGTTGCGAATCACGGCGATCCGCTGTCAGCGGCTGCGCCTACCTCTTGATCCGCCGTTCTACGCCGCCTGGGACCCGGAGCCGCGGCGCTCGTTCGAGGCGACGATCGTGCGCGTCGAGACCGATGCGGGACTCGTGGGGGTGGGGAGCGGCGACACGATGGACGGCTTTGATGATTTTGTTTCACTGTTCGTGGGCCGGGACGCGCTCGCCATCGAGCGACATGCACGGACGCTCGAGACGGTCTCGTTTCACGCCGGTCGCTACTGGCCGCTGGAAGCCGCGCTATGGGATCTGTTCGGCCAGGCGTGCGGCCAGCCGGTGGCCACGCTGCTCGGTGGCGCGCTTGATTCGGTGCCGGCTTACGCCTCGTGGGGTTCGCTCCGAGATCCCGGACAGCGGGCGCAGGATGCCCTTGCGTTGATCGAGGAGGGCTTCCGGGCCGTGAAGATCCGGATCGCGCCCGAGCGGGCCGACGAGGGGATCGGCGTGGTCGCGGCCGTCCGCGACGCCGTCGGCGACCGGCTCGAGATCATGGTCGACCTCAACCAGTGGTGGCGGATGGCAGGCGACATCGGTCGACGGCTCGGTCCCGCCGGCGCGCGGCGGATCGTCGAGCGGTTGCGTTCGTACGGGGTGTTGTGGGTCGAGGAGCCGTTGCCGGGTGAGGACCTGCGCGGGATGCGTTCACTCCGTGAGCAGACCGGCGTGCGGATCGGCGGGGGTGAGATGGCGCGCACCTTCGAGGAGCTCCGCCTCGCTCTGGACGAGGACGCGCTCGACGTGTTCCAGCCCGATGTCGTGCTGGCCCTGGGTGTGTCGGGGGCGCGAACGCTGGCCGATCTCGCGCTGCGGCGGAACCGCTGGTTCACGCCGCACACCTGGACAAACGGGATCGGCCTGCTCGCCAACCTCCACGTGTGTGCGGGGGTGGGCGGTGGCCCGTTCCTCGAGTTCCCGTATGACCCGCCGGGATGGACGCCGGCGCGGCGTGACTTCATGCTCGCCGAGCCGGTGACTGTTGGTCCGGACGGTCTCGTCCGCGTCCCCGACACGCCCGGGCTGGGCGTCCAGCTCGACGAGGAGGCGGTGTCGTTCCACGCTTCCGAGCGGGAAGCGGTACGGATCTGAGACGCGACGCGTTCATCGACGGGCGGCTCGTCCCGGCCGGCGGCGTCAAGGACTCCGGTCACGGGCGCGACCGCTCGCTGCACGCGCTCGACGCCTACACGCATCTGAAGACGACCTGGGTGGCGCTGTGATGCGCGTCGGCTTTGTCGGGCTCGGAAATATGGGCGGTCCGATGTGCGGCCGCCTCGTCGCGGCCGGCTTTGACGTGACCGCGTTCGATCTCAACTCCGAGGCACTGGGGCGACTGGTCGAGGTCGGCGCTCGGGCAGGAGCGTCGGTGGCCGACTGCGCGCGGGGGGCGGACGTCCTGATCACGATGCTCCCGGCGCCACCGCAGGTCGAGGCGGTGCTGCTCGGCGAGGGCGGAGGGATCTCCGCATTGGAGCCGGGCGCGGTCTCGATCGACATGAGCACGAGCTCGACCGCCATCGGCGCGCGGGTACTGGCGGCGGCGCGGGAGCGCCGAGTCGAGGTGCTCGACGCGCCGGTGGCCGGCCAGTCGATCGGTGCGAAGGCGGGCACGCTCGCGATCTATGTAGGCGGCCCGGACGAGGCGTTCGAGCGGGCGCGGCCGCTGTTCGAGGCCATAGGCGATCCCGAGCGGATCTTCCACCTCGGCCCTCACGGGGCCGGCTACACGGTCAAACTGCTGCTCAACCTGCTGTGGTTCATCCAGTCGGTCGCCGTCGGTGAGGTGCTGTCGGTCGGAGTCCGCGCCGGGGTCTCGCTCGACCGGCTCCACGGGGCGCTGGTCGGCTCGCCGGCGAACTCGGTGTTCCTCGAGCGCGACGTTCGAATGGTGCTCGACGACGGCGACTACGACGAGGCGTTCCCGATGCGGCTCGTGACCAAGGACCTCGGGCTGGCCGTCGATCTCGCGCGCGATGTGGGCGTGCCGGTCGAGCTGACCGCGCTCGTCGAGCAGATCCAGCGGCGGGCACGGGCGCTGTACGGCGACGACGCCGGCGAGATCAGCGCGATCCGCCTGTACGAGGACCTGGCGGGGGTGAAGTTGCGGCTGGGACGAACGTGAGCATCGCCGCGCTCGAGGCGGGCAGCCTGATCAGGTAGCGGCCGCGGCGATCCGGGGCGACCCGCACCCTCGTGAGCTTGCCCTTCAGCGTGCCGGTACCGGTCTCGTTCCCGAACGTCTGCCCCGCGAGAGTGACGTCGTCGGTGGCGGCCGCGCTTGGGGCCCGCAGGCGCTCGAGCACCGCCTCGCGAGCACGCATCGGCGGCTTCACGAGCGCGATGTGACCGGACGTGAGGCTGTCGTTGATCAACACGACGTGGACCAGACCGTCGCGTGTGACCGTCGCGCGCGAGCGGACATCGGTACTGCTCGCCTGCCTGAGCGCGAGCATTCGTGCGCCGGGCGGCGCGGCCTGCTCGAACATCAGCAGGCTGTAGTAGTCCGGGCTGACGGTCGCGAGCCACCGCCCGCGGATCCGGCGGAACACGAACGGCTCGTAGGAGGCTCCCGGGAGCGTGTGGATGTTGACGCCGTCTACGCCGGCCCGCTCCAGCGCGAACAGCGAGTCGAGCATCCACAGCGCCGACGCGAACGTGTCGCTGACGCCGGGCTCGCCGGCGCAGGCGACCGAGTTGAGCTCATCGATCCGTACGGCGGCGCCGTGGCGGTGGGCGATCGAGATCGCGTTGCCGATGCCGCTCAGCAGATCACGGGCCGAGTCCGAGCTCAGCAGGTTCGGGATCGAGGGATAGCGCGGGTCGCCCGGCTGCGAGAAGCAGGCGAGCAGCGGATAACGGTGATAGGTGACGACTTTGAGGTGCGGCTCGGCGGCGAGCAGCTGCGGGACGCGAGCCAGCCACTGCGGAGTCCCGGTCGCTGGGCCCGCGAGCGGGAAGCCGGGGATCCGCCTGGCGATCTGCGCCTCGTCCTGCGCGTAGATCGCGAAGTCGTAGGTCGGCGGTCGCGCGAAGACCGGTGCGCCGCTCTCCTCGTAGTACGGGAACACCTTGTACAGCTCGGGCTCGTTGCCGATCTCGAGCGCCTCGATGTAGCGCGTGCCGATACCCGTGCGGTAGGCGTGAGCCTCGGCGGCCGCCTCGGCCGGGCTGTCGAGCTTGAGGTTCACGCCGAGGATCAACTTCGCGCCGGTCGCGACGGCGAGCGCGCGCGTGGTGGCAAGCCAGCTCTTATCCAGCGAGTAGACGACCCCAGGGGACGCAGTTACGTCCGGGCTAGGCCACCACGACTGGTCGGTGCTGTTCCCGCCGATGCGGAGGATCGGCGCCTGCCCGGGTGCGACGTCGCGGATCAGCTGCACGAGCACCGGGTTGATCGCGTGGGGGTCTGATCCGGTGTATTCGCGGACCGCCTGGAACTCGAACGAGAAGCCGAGGAATCCGGACGGCATCGGGCCTGTGACGCGGGATTCGCTAATGCGCACGGTGACGCGGGTGGGGTTCGGCGGTGGCGCCGCGGCGGTCGCGTGAGCGGGCGGCACGAACGCCCCGCTTGTGACCACGACCAAGAGGGCTCTACGAAAGACGCGCACCCGGCCGGGAACTATGTCACCGGGGGCGGCGACCTGTGCCGCTCACCCGGCTGTCCACACCGCATGCAGCGTCGGCGGCTTACGGAAGACGAGGCCCTGGATCATCGATGGCCGCCGCGGATCCAAGCCGAGGTTCGGCAGGCGCCGGATCAGCGTGGCGATCGCGGTGCGGGCCTCGAGGCGGGCCAGATGGACCCCTACGCAGACGTGCGGCCCCTGAGCGAAGGCGAGATGTCCGCGTGCGCCTGAGCGGGCGGGATCGAGTCGATCCGGGTGCGGAAATACAGCGGGGTCGCGATTGGCGGCGCTGACCGAGACGCGGACGAGCTCCCCGTGGCTTATCTGCACGTTCCGAAGCTCGGTGTCGACGGCGGCGTAACGATCGACGACCGCCGCGGCCGGCTCGAGCCGGAGCGACTCCTCGAGCACCGCCTCGAGGCGGGTCCGTTCGTGCCCGATCCACACCAGCAGGTCGGGGCGTTCGAGCAGGTGGACCAGCGCGTTGGCGATCATTCCCTCGGTGGTCTCGATCCCGCCGAACAGCAGCACGGCCGCGTTCGACACGATCTGCTCGGTGGTCAGATCCTCCTGCGCGGCCGCGGCGCCCAGCAGCGACGCCTCCGGGCCGGCGGCGATCACCTCCTCGAGGCGCTGACGCAGGGCGTCAAACGCCTCGCCGCCCCGCTCCGGCAACTCTTGACCCGCAGTCACCTCCGTGACCGCGGCGACGATCGCGTCGTACCAGCCGAGCATCGCGCCCACCTCGCCCTGGTCGAGCCCGAGCGCGCGCGCCATGATCGACGCGGCCAGCGGTCCGGCGAACTGGCGGCGGAGCTCGGCCGTGCCGGCGGGCTCGAACGAGTCGATCAGCTCCTCAGCATCGATCTCGGCCGCCTCCGCGAACCGCTCGCGGACGGCGCGGGGCCGGAACGGCGCGACGAACGGCGCGCGGTGGCGCGAGTGGGCGTCGCCGTCGAGGCTCAGCATGCTCGGACCGACGACCTGCGCCGTCGAGAAGCGGGGATCGTCGACGGTGAACGTGTCCGCGTCACGCATCACGTGGACCGCCAGGTCGTAACGCGTGACGAGCCAGCCCCCGAGCGCTGGGATCCAGGACACGGGTTCGTGCTCGCGGAGCTCGGCCAGCACCGGATGCGGGTCGTATTCGAGTTGGTAGAGGGTGACGCCCGCGCCGATCGGGAATCCCGGCTTGTCGGAGTCGGGCTGGTCCGTCACTTCTCAGCGATGCGCCAGGCCGCGTCCGGGCGTACGTACGCCGGCTCGCCGCCGACAAACGTCGCCGCCACCGGATTGCGGCCGAGCCGGTAGGCGATGTGTTCGGCCGGGCAGTCGAGCAACACGAGATCGGCGCGCTTGTCGAGCTCGATCGAGCCGAGGTCGCGGTGCAGGTCTAGGACGTACGCCGCGTTCAGGGTGACCGCGAGCAGCGCCTCGCGCGTGCTCAGGCCGTAGCGGCGAACGCCGAGCCCGACGATCAGCGGCAGCGAGAAGATCGGCGAGGTGCCGGGATTGCCGTCGGTGGCGAGGACCACGATCGCGCCGGCGCCGATCAGAGCCCGCGCCGGCGCGGTCGCCTCGGCGCCCATGAACTCGGCGCCGGGAAGGAGCACCGCCGCTGTGTCCGAGGCTCCCAGGGGTCCGATGTCGTCGGGGTGGATGGTGGATAGGTGGTCGAGCGAGCGGGCGCTGTGGCGGAGCGCCACCGGGACGCTCCGCATCGTCGTGAACTGCTCGACGTGCGCGCGGAGGAGGACGCCGTTGGCGCTCGCGAGCTCGCCCATCCTGTCGAGGTCGTCGAGACCGAACGCGATCGACTCGACGAAGATGTCGAGCGCGCTGACGTGCTCGAGCGCCTCGGGGAGCATCTTCTCGACTTCGTCCATCCACCTCGTCGTCGTGTAGCCATCGGGGACGGCGTGCGCGAGCAGCCCCGTGCGGGTCGTGACCTGGGAGACGATCTGGGCGAGCTCGGTTGCCAGCTGCAGCGAGCGCAGCTCGCCGGCCGTCGACAGGCCGTAGCCGGACTTGCACTCGAACGTGGTCGTCCCCGAGCGGAGCATCTCGCCGGCGATCTCCTGGTCCTGGGCAAGCACGGTTTCGTCAGGCGTCTCGCGCAGGGCGCGAGCGGATGATCTGATCCCGCCGCCGGCGCGCGCGATCTCCTCGTACGGGACGCCGGTGACCTTCTGCTCGTACTCGCCGGCGCGCCAGCCGGCGAACGGAAGGTGGGTGTGGCAGTCGACGAGGCCGGGGAGGAGCGCGCATCCGGTGGCGTCGATGTGGATGTTCGCGTCGCTTGTGGGCTCCAGTGCCGAGATCCGGCCGTGCTCGACCGTGATCCCGCCCGGTTCGAGGCTGATCTCGCCGGCGCGGTTGGTGCGGAGATAGGTCAGGTCCGGCTCTGGGAGCGTCAGTACCTGCGCCGCGTTGTCGAATGACGTCGTCACCAGCGCGCGGGTGCGGTCTCAGGGGGTGCAAAACTCGCCAAACCCGGGCGGCCCGCCTCCCCGTTGTGCGCATAAGCGCCTCTGAGGCGCTTATGTTGCCGGGGCGAGGTCAGGGCGGGGGGCTTTGGCGTGTTTTGCACGGTCTCGGCCCCTCGCGGGTCACTCCGCGTCGAGCATCGGGATCCGCAGACCGTGATCGCGGGCCGCCGCCACCGCCAGGTCGTAGCCGGCGTCGACGTGGCGGACGATCCCGAGGCCCGGGTCGGCCTTGAGGACGCGCTCGATCCGCGCGGCGGCCAGGTCGGTGCCGTCGGCGACGCACACCTGGCCGGCGTGGATCGACTTGCCCATGCCGACGCCGCCGCCATGGTGGATCGACACCCAGCTCGCGCCGCAGGCGGTGTTGATCAGCGCGTTCAGCAGCGGCCAGTCGGCGATCGCGTCCGAGCCGTCGGCCATCGCTTCGGTCTCGCGCTGGGGCGAGGCGACCGAGCCGGCGTCGAGGTGATCGCGCCCGATCACGATCGGTGCCTTCACCTCGCCGGAGGCCACCATCTCGTTGAAGCGCAGCCCGGCGAGGTGCCGCTCGCCGTACCCGAGCCAGCAGATCCGCGCCGGCAGGCCCTGGAAGTGCACGCGCTCGGAGGCGAGCTTGATCCACCGCGCGATGTGCTCCTGGTCGCCGAACAGGTCGAGAATGGCGGCATCGGTGGCGTGGATGTCGGCTGGATCTCCCGACAGCGCCACCCACCGGAACGGCCCCTTGCCCTCGCAGAACAGTGGCCGTACGTACGCCGGTACGAACCCGGGATAGGAAAACGCGTCGAGGTCGCCGTGCTCGTACGCCAGCCCGCGCAGCGCGTTGCCGTAGTCGAACGCCTCGGCGCCCGCGGCGCCCAACGCCCGGATCGCGCCCACGTGCGCCACCGCGCTTTCGCCGACCCGTCTGAGATACTCGTCAGGATTGGACTGACGGAGCGCCGCGGCCTGTTCCAACGTGAGACCCGCGGGGATGTAGCCGTTGAGTGGGTCGTGGGCGGAGGTCTGGTCGGTGACGATGTCGACCTCGACGCCGCGACGAACGAGCTCGGGTAGCACCTCGGCGGCGTTCCCGGCGAGCCCGATCGACAGCGCGCGTCGCTCGCGCCGGGCCGCGTCCAACCGCGACAGCGCGTCATCCAGATCGGCCGCGCGCTCATCGAGGTAGCCGCCCCGGATGCGGCGCTCGATCCGTTGCAGGTCCACCTCCACGCACAACGCCGCGCCGTCGAGCATCGTGATCGCCAGCGGCTGGGCGCCGCCCATGCCCCCGAGGCCCGCCGTGACCACCAGCCGGCCGGCCAAGGTCCCGTCGAACCGCTTGCGTGCCGCCGCCGCGAACGTCTCGTAGGTCCCCTGGAGAATCCCCTGACTCCCGATGTAGATCCACGAGCCCGCGGTCATCTGGCCGTACATGATCAGGCCGGCGGCGTCGAGCCTCCGGAACTCGTCCCAGTTGGCCCAGTCGGGCACCAGGTTCGAGTTGGCCAAGAGGACGCGGGGCGCGTGTTCAAAAGTCTGGAACACGGCCACGGGCTTGCCCGACTGAACGAGCAGCGTCTCGTCGTCGCCGAGTCGCCGAAGCTCGCGCACGATCGCGTGGTAGCTCGGCCAGTTGCGCGCCGCCTTGCCGATCCCGCCGTAGACGACGAGCTCGGCCGGGTTCTCGGCGACGTCCGGGTGCAGATTGTTTTCGAGCATCCGCAGGGCGGCTTCCTGCTGCCACCCCTTGCAGCGCATTCCTGTGGCAGGCGAACTGGACGAGCTCATGCAGCCACCGCCGCGCGCGGGGCACCCAGGCTCCGCGAAAGCTCACGGGCATGGCGAGCGACCGCCCGCCCACAGAAATCGATCCGCCCCGACGACGTCCGGTAGTTGGGCGCGAGCACGCTGAGCGCCGCCCTGATCTCGCCGTCCGCGCCATACACCGGTGCGGCGATCGAGGTCACGTCCGGTTCGACCGCGCCGGCGCGAGCCACGTATCCGTCGTCTCCGACCGCGCCCCGGAGCGCCGCGCCGAGAGCGGTCCCGCGTCGCGGGATCGTGCGCCCGGCCCAGCTCGCTGTCTGGACCAGCTTCGGGCTCGCGACCTGGCGCAGATACACGACCCGCTGACCGTCGGCGGCGACGGCGAGGTTGGCGGTCTCGCCGGTCTCGCCCGCGAGCGCCACCAGGTGCGGGCCGGCGAGCTCGTAGACCGGATCCGACCGCAACGCGGCCGCCGCGAGCTGCCGGAGCCGCGCGCCGGCACCGTAGCGCCCATGCTCGTCGCGGCGCACGAGCTCCTGGCCGGCGAGGGTCCCCAGCAGACGCGAGGCCGTACTCGGCGACAGCGCCGCCGTTCGGGCGAGCTGACTGAGCGTGCCGCCCTCCTCGGCAACCGCCGCCAGCAACGTCAGCGCCCGCTCGACGGTGCGGGTCCCGGTTTCCGGCATCGAGGTGGACTCTACCGTAGAATGAAACACCTTGTCACTAGACGGCAATCGGCGCCTCGGACGCTCGGCGCGCCGCTCCCACCGAAGCGATCACCACCAGCGCCATTCCCAGCAGCGTCCGGGCGCTCAGTCCCTGACCGATCACGATGAAGCCCGCGAGCGCCGCCATTGCCGGCTCGATGCTCATCAGCACGCCGAACACCGAGGGCCGGATGCGCCTGAGCGCCTCGACTTCGAACGAGTAGGGAATCGCCGAGGACAGCAGCCCGATGACCGCCCCGAGCGCGAGCGACCGCGGCTCGAGCAGCTGGGAGCCGCCCTGGGCGATCCCGAACGGGAGGATCGCGAGCGACGCGACGCACATCGCCAGCGCGAGCCCGGTCCCGCCGGAGAACGCCTGCCCGACCCGTGCGTTGACGATGATGTACGTGCCCCACAGCGCCCCCGCGAGGAGCGCCAAGCCGACGCCGACCGCGTTCAGGTGGCTGGTGTCGCCCTGGGTCAGCGCGATGATTCCGGCCGCGGCGATCGCGACCCACAGCAGGTCGATCCGGCGCCGCGACCCGGCGACGGCGACGGTCAAAGGCCCGACGAACTCGAGCGTGACCGCGATCCCGAGCGGGATCCGGTGGAGCGCGCTGTAGAAGCTCAGGTTCATGAACCCGAGCACGAGGCCGAACAGGCAGGCCAGGAGCAACTGGTGGCGGGTGTATTCGCGCAGCCGGAGATGAGGTCGCCAGAGCGCGAGCAGGATGGCCGTCCCGAACAGAAGCCGAAGCCACACGGCGCCGCCCGGCCCGATCCGCGCGAACAGCGTGGTCGCGATCGCCGACCCGAACTGAACCGACGCGATCGCCCCGATCACAAGCGCGGGCGACGGCGCCCGCGTGAGCAGACCCGGTTGCGGAGGAATCGCCGTTGTGTCGGTCGCGGCCACGGAGGTCGATGCTAACCGTGCCGGCGATCGTGCTCGATGGCGCGACGCTCACGCCGACGGCGGTGGCGGCGGTAGCGCGCCACGGGCAGGCTGTCGAGCTTGCCCCCGAGGCGCGCGAACGCAACGAGGCCGCGCGCGGCGCGATCGCGCAGATGCTGGCGCGAGGGCAGGCTCTGTACGGGGCCACCACCGGCGTCGGCGCGCTGCGCGACCGCACCATCGGCGACGCCGATCGCGAGCGCTTCCAGTGGAATCTGCTCCGCAGCCATGCGGTCAGCGCCGGCCGCCCGCTGAGCGCCGAGCAGGTCAGGGCGGGCATGGTCGTCCGCGCCAACCAGCTCGGCGCCGGGGGCGCAGGCACCGCGCCGGCGCTGCTCGAAGCCCTGGTCGCGGCGCTGAACGCCGGGATCACGCCACTCACGCGCGAGTTCGGGTCGCTCGGCACGGGCGACCTGCCCGGGCTGTCCGAGATCGCGCTCGCGCTGCTCGGCGAAGGCAAGGTCTGGCGGGACGGCGAGCTCGTCGACGCGCCGCCCCCGCAAAAACCGGTCACACTCGATCTCCGCGACGCGCTCGGGTTCATGAGCTCCAACGCGATGACCGCGGGGCAGGCAGCGCTGCTCAGCGTCGATGCCCGGGCGCTGCACGAGCGGTGGCTCGAGGTCGCGGCGTTGTCGTTCGAGGCGCTCCACGCCGACCCTGTCGTGCTCGACCCGCACGTGCAGGCCGCGCGCGGCGCCCGCGGGCAGGCCGCGGTGGCCGAGCGGATGCGCGAGCTGCTGGCTGGCGCCCCGTTCGATCCGCACGCACCCGACCGGCTCGTCCAGGATCCGTACCCATTCCGAGTGTTGCCTCAGGTCGACGGCGTGGCCAACGACGCGCTCCACGCGCTCGAGCAGGTGCTCGCACGCGAGCTCAACGCGCGGCCCGAGAACGCGCTGATCGACAACGGCCGGGCGTATCCGACCGGCAACTTCCACGCCGCCGAGCTCGGGGCGGCACTGGACGGGCTCCGCGCCGCATTCGCCCACTCGGCGTCGCTGATAGCCGGGCGCGTGAGCGCGATCCTGGATCCGCGGATGAGCGGCCTCGAGCCGTTTCTCGCGGCCGACCCGGGCCCGGACTCGGGCCACATGATGCTCGAGTACACCGCGCACGGCGCCGCGGCCGAGGCGCGCTCGCTGGCGGCGCCGATGGCCGCCCAGAGCGTGTGGGCCTCGCTCGGCGTGGAGTCGCACGCGAGTCTCGCCGCGACCGCCGCGACGCGTACCGCGGAGTTGCTCCACGCCATGAACGTGCTTGTCGCCACCGAGCTCGTGGTCACCGTTCGGGCGCTCCGGGGCGCTGGTCGCGAGCCCGCAGGCGCGGGCGTAGGCGCGCTGTTCGACGCCGCGGCCGAGGTCCTGCCCGCCGGTCTCGAGGACCGCCGCTTCGGTCTCGACATCGAGGCCGCCCGCGAGCTGCTGGCCTCACGAGGAGCGCGGTAGCCTCAGTCCACGACCTTGAAACTGGGAAAGGACTGACATGGGCGTGCAGGAACACGAGCAGCTGTGGGGCGGGGAGACCACGAAGGCGGTGGCGAACTTTCCGGTCTCGGGCGAGCGGATCCCGGTGCCCGTGGTTCGCTGGCTCGGGCGGATCAAGGGCGCCGCGGCGCGCGTCAACGCCGAGCTCGGCCTGCTCGACGACGACAAGGCCTCGCGGATCGCGGCCGCCGGCGACCGGATCGCCGAGGGTGAGTTCGACGACCAGTTCCCGATCGACGTGTTCCAGACCGGCTCGGGAACGTCGTCGAACATGAACGCCAACGAGGTGATCGCGAACCTTGCCGGCGACGGCGTCCACCCCAACGATGACGTCAACATGGGCCAGTCGTCGAACGATGTGTTCCCGTCGGCCGTTCATCTGGCCGCGCTCGACACCGTGACCAACGGCCTGCTGCCGGCGCTCGCCGAGCTCGAGAGCTCGCTCCAGAAGAAGGGAGACGAGTTCAAGGATCTCGTCAAGTCGGGCCGCACCCACTTGATGGACGCCGTGCCGGTCACCCTCGGCCAGGAGTTCTCCGGTTACGCCGCCCAGATCCGCCTCGGCCGCAAGCGCATCGAGAACGCGCTTCCCCAGGTCGCCCAGATCCCTCTCGGCGGGACCGCGACCGGGACCGGGCTGAACACGCACAAGGAGTTCGCCGCCCGCGTCCGCGCGCGGCTGATCGAGGCGACCGGCCTCGAGATCCGACCGCCCGAGGATCCGTTCGAGGCCCAGGGCAACCGCGACGCGCTGGTGGAGCTGTCGGGCGCGCTCAAGGTACTGGCCGTGTCGCTCACCAAGATCGCCAACGACCTGGCCTGGCTCGGCTCCGGGCCGCGCGCCGGGATCGGCGAGATCTTCCTGCCCGAGCTCCAAAAGGGTTCCTCGATCATGCCCGGGAAGGTCAACCCGGTCATCCCCGAGGTCGTGCTCCAGGTCTCGGCTCAGGTGATCGGCAACGACTCGGCGATCACGATCGCCGGTACCCAGGGCAACTTCGAGCTGAATGTCCGCGTCCCGCTGATCGCCCGTAACCTGCTCGACTCGATCAAGCTGCTGTCGAGCACCTCGCGGATCTTCGCCGAGAAGTGCATCGACGGCATCCGGCCGAACGCGGACGGCCTGCGCCAGTCCTCCGAGATGACGCTCGCGGCCGCGACCGCGCTCAACCCCTACATCGGCTACGACAAGGGGGCCGAGATCGTCAAGGAGGCGGCGGAATCGGGTCGCGCGCTCCGCGAGGTCGCGCTCGAGAAGGGTGTCGACGAGGACACCTACGACAAGGCGATGGACCTGCGCAAGATGGCGCAGGGCAATCTGTAGGGCCCCCGACTTCAGTCGAGGACCCTTCGGTCACTGCGGCAGGACGCGTGGCAGCCCGAACCGGGCGAGCAGCGCCGCGCCACCGAAGCGGGTGAGCTGCGCGATCCGGTCGCCCTCGAGCGTCAGCACTAGCATCCCGACCGCGCGGACGACTCCGGTCTGAGGGTCGGGGATGTAGTGGCCGAACGCCGGCTGCCCGTTGGCGCGCGTGGGGACGAGGCGGTGCCGATACTGCCAGCGCGCCGCGAACGCGTGGCCCAGGAACGCGGCGATCGCGTCGCGCCCCTGATACTCGAACGGTTCGGGCGGCATCGTCACCCAGGCGTCGTCGGTCAGCAGTGCGAGCACGCGGTCGAGGTCGCCGGCCTCGAAGGCGTCGGCGAAGTGGGTCACGAGCTCGCGCTCGCGCGCGCCGCGGGGTAGTGGCGCACGCTCGCGGCCGAGCGGGGCGGGCCCCTCGAGCGTGGCCCGGGCGCGCTGGAGCGCGCTGTTGACCGACACCTCGCTCGTGTCGAGCATCGTCGCGACCTCGGCCGCGCGGTAGCCGAGCACGTCGCGCAGGACGAGCACCGCACGCTGACGCGGCGGGAGGCGCTGGAGCGAGGTGACGAACGCGAGCGCGAGCGCCTCGCGCGACTCGTAGCGGGCCTCGGGCCCCGGGGCGGCGTCCGGCATCCCCTCGAGCAGGGCGTCCGGGTACGGCTCGAGCCACGGGGCCTCGCCATACCGGGTGGGCGTCGGCGGCTCGAACGGCAGCGGCCGAGTTTCCTGGGGGCGACGCGACGAGTCCCTCAACACGTTCAGGCAGCGGTTGGTCGCGATCTTGTACAGCCACGCCCGCATCGAGGCCCGCTCCTCATAGCCGTCGAGCCCGCGCCACGCTGATAAGAGGGTCTCCTGGAGCGCGTCCTCGGCGTCCTGGACCGAGCCCAGGATCCGGTAGCAGTGAACCTGTAGCTCGCGCCGGTAGGACTCGGTCAGGTCGCGGAAGGCCTGCTCGTCGCCGGCGCGGGCCCGGGTCAGCGTGCTCGTCGTCATGGCGAAATCGTGTCACGGGGCATCGGGAATCGAGACACCGCCGGGCCCGGAAATTCATCGGTCAATTTGCGCGCGCGGTCGGGTCTCAACCAGCGAGACCAAGAACCGACCCCGTGGAGGACAACATGCGCAAGAGACCAGGCTGGGTGCTGGCGGTGGCGTCGATCGCGTCGCTGATGGTGGCCCTCGACGCGCTCGTGGTCACGACCGCGCTCCCGACGATCCGGGTGCACCTCGGCGCCTCGATCGAGCAACTCGAGTGGACCGTGAACGCGTACACGCTGAGCTTCGCGGTGCTGCTCACTGGAGGGGCGGCGCTCGGGGACCGGCTCGGGCGCCGGCGGATGTTCGCGGCCGGGCTGGCGATCTTCTCGGGAGCGTCGGCGGCGTGCGCGCTCGCTCCGAACGTCGGCCTGCTGATCGCGGCGCGTGCTGTGCAGGGCGCGGGTGCGGCGCTGGTGATGCCGCTCGGGCTCACGCTGCTGAGCGCCGCCTACCCGCCGGAGCGGCGGGCGCGCGCGCTCGGCATCTTCAGCGGCATAACCGGACTCGCGGTGCTCGCCGGTCCCGTCATCGGCGGGGCGATCACGCAGGGAATCGCGTGGCAGTGGATCTTCTGGATCAACGTCCCGATCGGCCTGGCGACGATCCCGCTGGTGTTCCGCCGGGTCGACGAGAGCCATGGCCCCCGCACGGCCCCAGACATCGCCGGCCTCGCGCTCGTTACCGGCGCGGCGCTCGGGATCGTGTGGGGCCTCGTGCGCGGCAACTCGGCCGGGTGGGGGAGCGCCGAGGTGATCGCGGCTCTCGGCGTGGGCGCGTTGCTGGCGGTGGCGTTCGTGCTGTGGGAGCGGCGCGCGGCTGAACCGATGCTGCCGATGGGACTGTTCGCCTCGCGGCCGTTCTCGTCGGGCAACGCCGCGATCTTCTTCCTCAGCTCCGCCCTCTACGGCGCGGTGTTCTTCATGGCGCAGTTCCTCCAGACGGTGCAGCACTACGGCCCGCTCGGCGCCGGCGTTCGGCTGCTCCCGTGGACGGCGACGCTGTTCGTAGTCGCGCCGCTCACCGGCTCGCGGATCTCTCGGGTCGGCGAGCGCCCGTTCACGGTTGCCGGAATGCTGCTCCAGGCGGCCGGGATGGGGTGGATCGCGTTGATCGCCGGACCCGATGTGGCCTACTGGCGGCTGGTGGCGCCGCTCGCGATCGCGGGCTGCGGGGTGTCGATGGCGATGCCCGCGATCCAGAACGCGGTCATGGGCTCGGTGGGGCCGGCGAGTCTCGGCAAGGCCTCGGGCGCGTTCAACATGATGCGCCAGCTCGGCGGGGTGTTCGGGATCGCCACGCTCGTGGCGGTGTTCACTGGCGCCGGCAGCTATGGCTCAGCGCAGGCGTTCTCAGACGGTTTCACGTCGGCGATCGGTGTGGCGGCGGTGCTGTCGCTCCTCGGGGCGATCGCGAGCGTCGGGTTGCCGACGAGGGCTCAGGTGGCGACGGTCTCGGCGCCGAGCGTCTCGGAGATCGCGACGTCGATCGAGTAGTCGATCGGGACGACGATCACCGAGGGGACCTCCTTCGTCAGGGCGTCCGCGAGCAGGCGCGGGAAGTCGTCGGCGCTCGCGCACCGCCACGCCGGCAGCCCGAACGCCTCGGCGAGCTTGACGAAGTCAGGGTTGCCGAAATCGACGCCGAAGTGCCGGCCGAACTTCTTGTCCTGCTTCCAGACGATCGAGCCGAACTGGGCGTTCTCCCAGATGACGTTGACGACGGCGGTGCCGAGGCGGCGGGCGGTCTCGAGCTCCTGGCAGTTCATGAGGAACCCGCCGTCGCCGCTGACCGCGACCACCTTGCGATCGGGGTGCACGAGCTTGGCCCCGATCGCGGTCGGCAGCGCGAAGCCCATCCCCGCGAGGCCGTTGGCGATAAGCACCGTGCCCGGCTCATGGGCGGGGAACATCCGCCCGATCCACAGCTTGTGCAGCCCGACGTCCGAGACCAGGATGTCGCTGCGCCCAAGCGCCTGGCGGAGATCCCAGAGCGCGCGGGGCGGCCGCACCGGGAAATGGTCGTCATCGCGGGCCTCGTTGAGCGCGGCCATCACGACCTCGTGCAGGCGGCTGGTGCCGGCGGTCGTCTGGCTGCGTGAGCAATCGGCCGCGAGCCGCGCCAACACGTGCGCGACGTCCCCGATCAGCTCGACGTCGGGGACGAAGTTCTGGTCGACCTCGGCGGCGATCGAGTCGATCACGATGATCTGCTTGTCGCGGTTCGGGTTCCAGTGCTTGGGCGAGTGTTCGACGAGGTCGTAGCCGATCGCGATCACGAGATCGGCGTCTTCGAACCCGGCCATCTCGTAGTCGTGCGCCTGGAGGCCGACCGTTCCGAGCGCCTTCTGGTCCTCGTAGTCGACGAGGCCCTTGGCCATGAACGTCTCGGCCACCGGTATCCCGGTGTTGTGGACGAACGAGCGGAGCGCGCGGGCCGCGTGGCCACGGATCGCGCCGTTGCCGGCGAGCGCCAGCGGGTTGCGGGCGTTGTCGATCATCTCGGCCGCGCGCTGGAGCTCTCGGCCGCCGGGCTCGGGCTGAACCGGAGCATGGCGGGGGAGCGGCGAGGCATCGAGCGGGCGCTGCATCACGTCCTCGGGAAGCTCGAGATGGGTCGCGCCGGGCTTCTCCGATTCGGCCACCGCGAACGCCTTGCGCACGACCTCCGGGATGATCTCCGGGCTCGAGACGCGAGCGTTCCACTTAACGATCGGGCGCATGATGCCGATGAGATCTATGTACTGGTGCGATTCCTTGTGCATGCGCTCGATGTCGGACTGTCCCGTCAGAGCGACGAGAGGAGCGCGATCCAGGAAAGCGTCGGCCACGGCTGTGACCAGGTTCGTCGCTCCTGGGCCAAGGGTCCCCAGACAGACGCCCGCTCGGCCGGTCAGCCGGCCGTAGGCGTCGGCCATATATGCCCCGCCCTGCTCGTGGCGGACGGGGATGAACTCGACCGAGGAGTCGGCCAAAGACTCGTTGAGGTCGAGCGTTTCTTCCCCAGGGATGCCGAACACGTACCGAACCCCCTCAGCCTCCAGGCACTCCACGAAGACTTCAGAAGCTTTGCGCTCACTCATATCAAGACCCTACATAACCGAAACAAGATCTGATCACGCCGCAACCCGGCGCCGTGTTATGTGTCTTGCCCAGAGGATGCGCGCTATGGCAGTGGGCCTGTCGATGCTTGCCACGCTGGCCCTTGCCGGGCCGGCACTGGCCGCGAACACCAAGGCGAAACCCCACTCTCAGGGTGGTCCCGCGACCACTCTGTACATCACCGGCGGCGGCTACGGCCACGGGATCGGGATGAGTCAGTACGGCGCCTACGGCTACGCGCTCCACGGCTGGACCTACCAGCAGATCCTCGGCCACTACTACATGGGGACGGCGCTCGGGACGACCAACCCGGCGCAGACGGTTCGGGTCCTGTTGGGGAGCGACTCGGCGGCGTTCGCCGGCGCCACGCACGCCGGGAACAAGACGCTCAACCCGAGCCTCACCTACGACATCGTCCCGCTCGCGAACGGATCCCTGAAGCTCGTGAACCAGACCACTCACAAGGCGGTCGGGACGTTCCCGGCGCCGCTGACCGCAACCGGTCCTGCGCCGCTGAGCCTGGCCGGACTCGGCACGTATCGCGGCTCGCTCGAGTTCCGGCCGAACGGCTCGGGCGGCATCTACACCGTCAACGTCGTGGGACTCGACGACTACGTCCAGGGCGTGATCGCGGCCGAGATGCCCTCTACCTGGTCGGCTGACGCCTTGAAGGCCCAGGCAGTGGCCGCGCGGACGTACGCGATCACCACCGACGTCGCCGGCGGCTTCTACAACCTCTACCCCGACACCCGCTCGCAGATGTATCGCGGGCTCGCCGCCGAGACCGCGGCGACCGATGCCGCGGTGGCCGCGACCTCCGGTCAGATCGTCACCTACAACGGCGCGCCGGCGGTCACATACTTCTTCGCGAGCTCGGGCGGATACACCGAGAACGTCGAGGACGCCTGGCCGGGCGCCACCGCTGACCCATGGTTGCGGGGTGTGCCCGATCCGTACGACGGCGCCGGCGGCGACCCGTACCACCACTGGACGCGCCAGCTCAGCCTGTCCGCGGCCACCAAGCAGCTCGGGCGGTTCGTCAAGGGCAACCTGATCGCGATCAACGTCACCCAGCACGGCGCCTCGCCGCGGATCATGTCCGCCCACGTGATCGGGACCCGCGGCACGACGACCGTCACCGGCAGCCAGCTCGAGGGCTGGTTCGGGCTGCTGAGCACGTGGGCCCAATTCACGACGATCTCGTCGTCGGCCTATCCGACGCCGACGGCGGCGGCGGGCGACGCGAGCAGCGACCTCGCGCTCCTGACCCAGTTGAAGCGCCTGTTCGGGCAGATGGCGAACGCGTCGCAAACGCTCCACGGCAAGATCCTCCCCGCGGTCAACGGCGCGCGGGTGACGATCGAGGTCCGCGCCGGCAAGCGCTGGCGGCGCGCCGGTGTGGTTCGGATTGGCCCGGACGGGACTTACGCTGCGCGTGTGGCTCGCGCCGGGATCTACCGTGTCGACTGCCGCGGCCTCGACGGCCCCACGATCATCGTCCAGTAGCGCGGATCAGGTCGCTTGCCGACAGGTCCACTAGGCTCGGGCGGCAGATGCCCGGTCCGCTGATCGCCGTCGACGCTCCGTACGTCCTGTACCGCTCGTTCTTCGCGCTTCCGGATTCGATCCTGGGGCGCGAGGGAAAGCCGGTGAACGCGCTTCTCGGCGCGGTCAACCTTCTTCTGCGAGCCGCCGCCGACTACCGGCCGCGCGCGATCGTGATGTGCTTCGGCGCCGAGGCCGCTTCGTACCGGACCGAGCTGTTCCCGTCCTACCACGCCGACCGCCCGCCGGTTCCCGACGCGCTCGCGTGGCAGTTCTCGCACGCCCCCGAGTTGTTCTCCTCATTCGGCTGGGAGGTCGAGTCCTCGAAGGACTTCGAGGCCGATGACCTGCTCGGGTCGCTCTCGTCAGTCGAGGTTGACGCCGGCGGACGAGCGCTGATCGTGACCGGCGACCGCGACATGTACCAGTGCGTCTCCGGCGAGGTCTCGGTCCTGTTCCTCAAGTCCGGGATCAGCGGCTTCGACGAGGTCGATCCGGCCGAGGTTGAGCGGCGCTATGGCGTGCCGCCCGGGCTCGTGCCCGACTTCATCGCCTTGCGGGGCGATCCGTCGGACGGATTGCCGGGCGCCCCCGGGATCGGTCCGAAGACCGCTGCCACGCTTCTCGAGAAATACGGGTCGCTGGACGGCGCGATCGCCGCCGCCGATGAGCAGCGGCCGAAGGTGGCGGCGGCTCTGACGGAGTCGGCTTCCGAGTTGCGGGCGTTCCGCGACATCGCAACGTTGCAGACGGTTTCCGTGAACCGGCCGGCCGATCGCGAGACGGACCTCGACGGCGGCGCGGCCGCGGCGCGCGAGTTGGGGCTGGGGCGGCTGGCGCAGCGGCTTGAGGACGCCGGCAGCTTGGCGGATCTCTAGTCCCCCGCTCCGGCGGCGCAGGCAGGTTGCCGCGAGGTCGCCGCCGGCGCCCGCCGGCGTCACCCCGGGTAGGTACGGCGGCGCCCGTAGATCAACCCGCTCGTCCGCGGATCGGTTGGCGGCAGCGCGCCTGCGCCGCCGCCGGCCGCCAGCGTCTCGGGATCGGTGCCGACGCCGAGCAGGCTGCGGGTCAGCTTCTGGTCCGCATCCAAGAGATCGTCGAGGGCGCGCGCGGTGTGCGCGGCGGTGACGACCGGCTGGGACGGGTTGTCGTGGAGGGACTCGAGCATCGCGCGCCGGAGCAACTCCTTGACGAACGACGCGGTGACGCCCTCGGTGCGTTCGACGACATCGCGGGTCTCGCGCTCGGACAGTTGCAGCGGCAGCGAGCGGCTGTACAGCGTGAGCAATCTGTGGCGGCCCGCCTCGTCGGGCAGGTCGATCTCGATCGCGACGTCGACGCGGCCGGGGCGGGCCGCCAGCGCCGGCTCGAGCAGGTCGGCGCGATTGGTGGTGAGGACGAAGAGCAGGTCGGCGTCGGCGGCGGCCCCGTCCATCGCGTCGAGCAGGTCGAACAGGACCGGGCTCGAGCCCGGACCGAAGCCGCGATGCTCGGCGACGAGATCGACGTCCTCGAGGACCATCACAGCGGGTTGGAGGTCGCGTGCGAACTCGGACACCGATCCAATCGCCTGCAGCGCGCGTCCGGTGAGGACGAATCGCGTGTAGCCGGTCATCTGCCCGATCAGATAGCGAGTGGTATGGGTCTTGCCGGTGCCGGGTGGCCCGTACAGCAGCAACCCGCGCTTGAGGTGCTGGCCCGCCCGGAGCAGGGCCTCGCGATGCGCGGCGATTCCGAGTGCATGCCGCTCCACCCGGCCGATCACGGCCTCCGGCAGCACAACGTCATCGCGCGCGAGCTGCGGGACCTCGCCGAAGTCCAGGGAGACTCCGCCCATGGGGTTGAGGCTGACGTCGATCACGTGCCCGCGATACACGTTGAGCTGGTGGCGGAGTTCGCCGAGGCGGGCATGTATAGCCTGCGCGTTCTCGACCGGCAGGCCTGCGATCTCGACGTCGAGCGACGGCGGACCATGGTCGGCCGTGGCGTTCACCATGACCACGTACCGGCCCTCGGCGTCGCTGATCAGGAGCAGCGCGCGCTCGAGACAGGCGAGGGTCGACCCCGGCCCGTTCGGCAGGTCGGCCAAGGCCGGCGCGGACAGCTGCAGCCACGGCATCCCCTGACCGGTGAGGAGCTGCTGAAGCGTCACCGGCGGGTGATGCGGCGGGATCGTGAAGCCGTGGACCGTAACCTCGCGCCCCGGCTCGCCCGACCAGGCGTTCAGGGCGGTCTGGAGATTCGCGTGCTCGAACGGCGGCAGCGAACGTGTCACCACCGAGTGGCCGCCGGCATCCTCGCCGAGGTAGTCCCCGACGAGCGCGACTACCTCGTTGACACGCCCTAGGGCCTCCTCCGAGTGCACCCACTCGAGAAAGGACCGAAATGCGCTCGCGAACTCGCGGGCCTCAGAGTCCGATGCGCTGCTCATGACCACATTACGGAGTAAAGCGGACCGTGATCACATCGCCGTCCTGGACCACGTAGTCGCGGCCTTCGAGCCGGAGCGTGCCCCGGTCGCGGGCGCCGGCGTACCCACCGGCGCCGACGAGCTGGTCCCAGCTGACGACCTCAGCGCGGACGAAGCCGCGCTGGATGTCCGAGTGGATCATGCCCGCCGCGTGCCACACCGACAGCCCCTTGCGGAGGTGCCAGGACTGAGCCGGCTTGTCCTCGCCGGCGGTGAAGAACGCGATCAGATCGAGCAGCGAGAACGCGCCGCGGATCACGGTCTCGAGTCCCGAGTGCGCGACGCCCAGCTCCTCGCGCATCGCCGCGGCCTCTTCAGGGTCGAGTTCGGCGAGCTCGGCGTCGAGGCGCGCGGAGATCGCTACCGCCTCGGCGCCCTCGGCACGGGCATGCTCGAGGATCGCGGGCGGCACCTCGTTTGAACCCTCGTCGACGTTGGCGACGAACAGCACGGGCTTGGCGGTGAGCGGCGAGAGCAGGGTGAGAGCGTCCGCGGCGTCGGCGGGCGGCGACACCGTCCGCGCCGGCCGTCCGGATTGCAGCACCTCGATCACTCGGCGCAGCCAGTCCGCCTCCGCGACGGCGTGCCGGTCGCCGCTCTTGGCCGTTCGCGAGACGCGCTCGAGCCGGCGCTCGGCCTGTTCGAGGTCGGCAAAGATCAACTCGGTCTCGATCGTCTCGATGTCTTTTAGCGGGTCGACCCGGCCCTCGGGGTGGACCACGTTCGGGTCGTTGTGGACGCGGACGACGTGGACGATCGCGTCGGTCTCGCGGATGTTGGCCAGGAACTGGTTCCCGAGGCCCTCGCCGCGGTGGGCCCCGGCGACAAGGCCGGCGATGTCGTGGAACGCGATCGTGTCCGGAACGATCTTCGAGGCCTTGACGGTGTCGGCCACCGCATCGAGGCGCTCGTCGTTGACGGGAACCACGGCGATGTTGGGCTCGATCGTCGTGAACGGGTAGTTCGCCGCCTCGGCGGCGACGCCGGTGAGCGCGCTGAAGAGCGACGACTTGCCCGCATTGGGCATGCCGACGATCCCGACCTTCATGGCCATAGGTCGGCCACCGCGGTACCGAGCGCGGCGCCGGCAAGCACGTCGCTCGGGTAGTGCACGCCGAGGTAAGGCCGGCTGACCGCGAACGCGCCGGCGGCGAGGTACAGCGCCCACGCCGGCGCGAGATGCCGGTAGGCCCGCGCGGCGGCGAACGAGGTGGTGGCGTGCGCGCTCGGGAACGACAGCTGGGTTACGACCGGCGTCAGGGGCGGCAGGCCGTCGAGGTTCGGGCGGCGCCGGCGGACGACGAACTTGATCGCCTGGTTGATGCCGTAGGACGCGCCGACGATCTGCGCCCCGCGCAGCCAGCGTAACCGCGGCTCGGGTCGCGGGGAAACGGCCGCGCCGACCAGCCCGAGCGCGAGCCAGCAGGCCGCGTGCTCGCCCGCCCGCGAGTACGCCGTGGCGAGCCGGTCAAGCCCGGGGCTGTGGCCGTGCGTGCGCGCGAACACCATCCCTGCCCGATCCATCTCGATCAGCTTCACGGCGGCGGACTCTACGTTGCCCAGCGAATCGGCAGCCCGTGGTCGTCGCACCCAGCCAGCGTGATCTCAGGCCCGGCGGCGGGATCGTGGACCGTCAACTGCATCCGCGCCTCCCGGCTGCGGGTCGGCTCCATGCTCAACCGCACGACATCGGGCTGCCCGTCGAGGGCTCGTTCGATCGCGGCCCATTCCTCGGGCTCGACGTACTGCCGCATGACCGAGTGCCACACGACGGTCAGCTCGCCGCCCGGGCCGGCCGCGAGGGCGTCGCGGAGCCACTCCGAGCCTTTGCGCGCGGCTATCGGGACGGGATCCTGCTCGGCGACCGCGAGGGCGGCGCGCATGCGGTCGATCCGGTGGAGCTCGTCGGGCCAGATGTAGGAGAGGAGGGTGAGCTGGTCGTCGGCGTGGGTCGGGTCGAGCGGGGACAGATCGCAGCCGGCCCGGGCAACGATGCGCAGCGCCGACGCAGCGCTGTCCAGGTCGATCGGCGGCGGGGGCATCCACGGATCGACGAACCGCAACGGCGAATCCGGATCGCCGAGCTCGCGGCCGCCGACGCCGTACGAGTAGCGATCGGCGAGGAGGTTCAGGCCGGCGCTCGCCCCGACCTCGAGCAGCCGGATCGGACGGCGGTGGCGGTCGGTCAGCCACAACAGGCCCGCGAACAGGACGGCGGAGCGTCCTGGCTCGTTGGTCTGGACGGTGCGGTGGAGCCGTTCGCGGACCTGATCGAAGTGCTCCTCCATGACCGTCTCGGCGACCGGCCACACGCCGTCGACCGGCCGATCGCCGCCGGCGCTCGGATAGAACGCGGCCAGTGCCGGTGCCCGCCCGGCGAGGACCAGGTAGTGAAGAGCGCCCACGAGGCGGAGCTGAGGCACCGAGCCGGGGGGAGTCGAGATCCCGGCGAACAGCCGCGCCACGACGCCGCCCGCGTCGATGTCGTCGGCGACCGCCCGCATCAGGCGGATGTACAGCGGCGAGCGGCCCGAGCGGACGAGGGCGTCGGCGTGCCGGCGAAAGCGGACGGCGAGCCGCATCTCGCCCACCTGGGCGTCGCCGGCGCCGCCGTACGGAAACTGGGATCTCGCGCTCATCGTGGTTAGTGTCCCGAACGTGCCTCCTCAGGTCACCGTCGTCGGCTCGGCCAACATCGACCACGTGGCTCGCTGCGAGCGCCTGCCGCGCCCCGGCGAGACGGTCACCGACGCCGAGTTCGAGCGCGTCCCCGGGGGCAAGGGCGCCAATCAGGCGGTGGCGGCGGCCCGGCTCGGCGCTGAGGTCACGTTCGTCGGCCGGATCGGGAGCGACGACCTGGTCCTGCGCTCGCTCGACCACGAAGGCGTCGACACCAGTGCGGTCGTCCGTGACGACGGCGAGACCGGGGTGGCGCTGATCCTCGTGGACGCCGCGGGCGAGAACGTGATCGTGGTCGCGCCCGGGGCCAACCGGCGCTTGGCGGCCGACGAGGTGCGGATCGGAGATACGGATGCGGTGATCTCGCAGCTCGAGATCCCGCTCGAGGCCGTGCGGGCCGCACGCGCGCAGGCGCCGTGGTTCTGCCTGAACGCCGCCCCCGCTCGCGACCTGCCCTGGAGCGAGCTCGAGCCCGACCTGCTGGTGGTCAACCGCTACGAGTTCGAGCATGCGGAGGCCGGCCACGCGCTGGTCGCGCTCACGCTCGGGGCCGAGGGGGCGGTGCTGCTCGAGCGAGGCGAGGAAGTGGCGCGCGCTCAGCCGCCGGCGGTCGAGGCGGTCGACGGGACTGCTGCCGGCGATGCATTCTGCGCTGCGCTCGTGGTGTCGCTGCTTGAGGGCCGGGAACGCGGTGCCGCGCTCGAGCGGGCTTGCGCCGCCGGCGCGCTTGCGGCGTCCCGTCCCGGCGCGCAGCCGTCGCTGCCGACGGCGGCCGAGGTCGACGCGCTGCTCCATTGATCGCCGGCGCTGCGCGATCTAGACTCGCCTCCTGATGGACCGGGAGTTGACGTTGGGGGACGGGTCCGGGTCGTGGTTGGGCGCGTTCGACGACGAGGTGCGGATGACGCGCCCGCGCCGCCGTGCCTTGGTCGCGACCGGGTTGGGAGAGTTCGTCGACGCCTATGACCTGATCGTGATCAGCGGGGCTTTGATCGCGCTCAAGCCGCATTTTCACCTCGGCGCGGGTGAGCTCGGCTGGTTGAGCGCGGCGGCGTTCTTCGGATCGGCGGTCGGGGCGGCGTTCTTCGGTGACCTCGTTGACCGGATCGGCCGGCGGCGGGTGTTCGTGCTCAACCTGATCGCGTTCGTGGGTCTGGCGCTGGTGTCTGCGGTGTTGATCGCTGCCGGGCTCTATGAGTGGTTGGGCACGGAGTCGTGGCGGGTGATGTTCGCGGTCGGCGCGCTCCCGGCGGTCGCGGTTCTGTCGTTGCGGCGCGGATTGCCGGATTCGCCCCGTGGTTGCTGGCGCAGGGGCGGGTCGACGAGGCGATCGCGGTGTTTGAGGAGTTCGGGGTCCGTGTGCGCGATCGCTCGCGGCTGGTGAGTTCAGCTGTGCGGTCGGTGCCAGTGGGCGGGACTCGGGCGCGTGTTCACGGCTGGCTTGCGCCATACGCGAGGTTGTTTTCCGGTTCGCGACGGAGTGCGGTGGTGTTCGCGATCTTGATGATCGGCCTGATCCCATTGAACGGGATCGGACAAAGCGTGCTCGGTCCGTACGTCCTGCATGAGATTGGCAACTTCAGCGCGGTCGGTTCGCTACTGGGCGGCTCGGTGATTTGGATCGGCGCTCTGGCTGGTTCGTTCCTGGCGTGGCTGACGCTTGACAGGCTCGGGCGGATCTGGTCGATCATGGCCGTGCTCATCGGCTTCGTGGTCGTCTATGTGGTGTGGGCGACGGTGGCGTTCGGGACTGCATGGTTGGTGCCGCTCTATTGCCTGCTTGGAGTAGTCACGTGGTGGGGTGCATCGGCGTGCTGGCCGCTGCCGTCCGAGCTGGCGCCGACCGAAGTCCGCGGGCGCGCACAGGGGCTCGGGAGCGGGCTGCAACGGGTCAGCATCGGGGTCAACGTGCTGTTCATTCCGCACATGCTGGTATGGGTGGGGTTTCGAACCACGTTGATAGTCGTGGCCGGGATCTCGGTGGCGCTTATTCCGCTCGCGATGTGGGGCCGGCAGTTCGAGCCGACCAGGAAATCGCTCGAGGTGGCCAGCGGCGATGAGCTCGGCGCGGTACCGGCGATCGGGCTTCCCGACGCCGGCATGTCCGCCGGGATGGTCCTCAGCCCTTAGAACGGCGCGAGCTCGAGCGAGATCGCGTGCGTCGAGTGCCTTGCTCGGCTCTAGGTGTAGTCGCGGAGACGTTCGCCCTCACGCCGAGGGGGCGAGTTCCTCGTCGGCGACGTTGCTCATGGCCAGTGCGATCGCCCCCAGGACCTCGGCTTGGCCGCCGAGTTCGCCGAGCACCACTGGATAGTGTCCGGAGGCAGGTGAAATCCAACGCTCGAGCGACGTCTGGATGTTGTCCAGTAGCGGCTGCCCGGCCGGTGCGAGCTCGCCGCCGATGATCACGAGCTCGGGATCGAGCAGGCTGCATACGCTTGCCAGGACGCGGCCGACGGCCTGGCCGGCGTCCGCGATGAGCCTCGTGGCGCCCGGATCCCCGTCCTCGGAAAGGGTCACGAGCTCGTCCACCGTCATAAGTGGCCCGCGCATCTGCCGCAGCGCCGCGGTCAGTGCGGCCCCCCCGGCGACCGTGGCGAGGCAGCCCCGGTTACCGCACCGGCAGACCTGTCCGTCGGGGTTGACGACGATGTGACCGAGCTCGCCGGCCGCGCCCGTCTGCCCGAGATAGATCTGCCCGTCGATGATGACCCCGCCACCGATGCCCTCGGATAGCCCCACGTAGAACACGTTTCGGTGCATCCGGCCAGCGCCGAAGGTCGCCTCCGCGAGTGCGCCCAGGTTCGCGTCGTTGCCGACGTGGACCGGCACGCCGAGACGTTGATTGAAGAATTTGGCTACGTCGATCTGAGCCCAACTCGGAAAGATCACGCCGGACGCGAACCCCGGAGAGTCCGAATGCACCGGCGCTGACACCGCCACGCCTGCGCTGATTAGCCGGTCCGTGTCAAGTTCGGCCTCTCCCATCGTCCGCGACACCATCGCCTCGGCCACGGCCAGCGCTTCCTGTGCCTCGTGCGCGACCTCGAGCCGCTCGCTGCGATGGTCAACCAGCAGCTCGCCCGCTCGATTTGCGACCGCGACGCGGACGATCTCGCGGCCGAAATCAACTCCGACAAAGCCGCCCGAGGAGGGCTCGAGGCTCAACAGCGTCGCGGGGCGGCCGCCGGAAGGCGACGGCGCCGGTCGCGCCGAATCGGCCCGCTCGATCACCAGCCCCTGGTCGAGTAGCTCCGCCACCAGGCTCGACACCGTAGTGCGCGACAGTCCCGTCTCCCGGACGATGTCCGCCTGACTCGCCGCTCCCCGCCGCGCCAGCACGGCCAACGCCCTCGCGCGGTTGCGTGCCCGGAGCGATTCCAGAGAGCCAGGTGCCTCCCGAGCCATGGTCCCGCGACTATATAGAATAGAGACCCCGGAACTACCTATCGGCACACGACGGGGAGTTTGTACTTGACACGGAAGAAGCATCGGTTCTTCTCAAAAAGTGCGCTGACCCCGGTGACCTGCGGATTCAGGCGGATCTGGGGGTGATCACGTGGTTAGGATCGGGCCGGCGCTCCGCCCCGGCCACGCTGTAGTCGCCAAAGAGGCCGTCGCGCTGCTCAGTGGCGGCCCTGACGCCGTCGTTCGTCGCCTTGTCGATGAACGCCTCGGCGTCGGGGGTGTTCCGCATCAGGCCGTCGAGGATCGGGCCGAGGGTCTGGGTTGCGCGGAGGCCCATATTCTCGTAGGCCTGGTTGACGACCAGCTTCATCGCGGCGAGCTGCGAGGACGGAATGCTCGCGAGCTGGGCCGCCTGCTCGGCGACCGCGGCCTCGAGGTCCCCGAACGGCACCGCGGCGTTGATCAGCTCGACGTCCGCGGCTTCGCGTCCGGACAACGGGGTGCCGGTGAGCGCGTGCTCCTTAGCCTTGGTCAGCCCGAGGCGGTACAGCCACATCCCCGACAGGTAGCAACCCCAGATCCGCGAGTACGGCGTCCCGATCTGGGCGTCCTCGGAGGCGATGATCAGATCGGCGCATAGCGCCATGTCGCTGCCGCCGCCAACGCACCAGCCGTGAACCTGCGCGATCACCGGCTTGTGCGTGCGCCAGATGCTCATGAACTTCTGGGTCGGGCCGTACGGCGACGCCGCCCAGGCGAAGTCCTTGCCCGGGTCCCAGCGGCCGTCGGTCGTGAGCATCTCGTCCCAGTGATGAAAGCCGCCGGCGAAGTCATAGCCGGCGCAGAACGACCGCCCGGCGCCGCGGAGGACGATCACCTTGACCTCGGGATCTAGGGTCGCGTCCCGCACTGCGGCCTCGAACTCATCGGGCATCGGCGGCACGATCGTGTTGAGCCGGTCGGGCCGGTTCAGCGTGATCGTCGCGACCTGGCCGTCCGTGTCGTACAGCAGGGTCTCGAAGCTCAAGGTGCATACTCCTTGTCGTTGGTTGCCAAGCGGTTGTTCGCGTTTCTGGTGGTGGGCATTGTGGCCGTCGGTTGCGGTGGCGCCGCCGCGCGGACTTCGACGGTCGGGCGGACCTCGACGACCGTGCACGCGGCGGCGGTCGCGCGGTGGACGCCGTATGTGCACGTGGCGACTCCCATCGACGTGGTCGGGCCACGGCGCGACGGCGCGATGGTGGTAGCGGCCAACGGTCGCCTGTGGCTGCTGTCACGCGCAGGCGCCCTGCGCGCGTTCGCGCCCACGTACCACTCGAACCCGGGCCTCGAGGCCTACATCGCGATGGCACGGGCGGACCATCCGGGGTGCAGCTTCGGCGCGGACACCGTCTACGCGATCAGCTTCGGGTCGCCGCGGGGGGTGGTCGCGATCGACGCCCGGGGGCGCGTCCGGTCGTTCGCCGCGATCGGCGCCCCGGGATTGATCGACGGGATCGCCTTCGACGAGACCGGCAGCTTCGGCCACCGGCTGCTGGTGGCGACCACGGCCGGCAAGCGTACGAGCGTCGATGCGGTCGACTGCCACGGGGCGGTGACCCCGATCACCCGGAGCGCCCATCGAGTCGAGGGCGGGATCGCGGTGGCGCCGATGACCTTCGGGCGGTTCGCCGGCGATCTGATCGCCTCGGACGAGTTGGGTGGCGGTATCTGGGCGGTCACGCCGGGCGGCCGCGACCTCCTGGTGGCGGGCTCGGGCCTGCCCCACGGCCAGGACGCCGGCGTCGAAAGCGAGGCGTTCGTCCCTACTGGCAGGTTCTACGCACTGCTCGCAGACCGCCTGACGCCGCGGAACCCGCACCCGGGCGACAACGTCCTTGAGCGGGTGAGCTCGGCGGCCCTGTCTGCGGCTGGGGCGCGGCCGGGCGACCTGCTCGACGCCACCGAAGGGGGCGCCAGGACGGTGGCTGTGCACTGCGGCGGTGACGGGTGCGCGGTGCTACGCGTCGCCGATGGGCCGGCGATCGCTCACGCCGAGGGGCACATCGCGATCGTGCCCAGCGGTCTCTAGCGCTGGCCGAAGCCGACCCGGTGGTCCTCGTGGTCGACGAGGACGTACAGCACGCGGCTCAGGTCGAGCGCCACCGTGCCGTCCTCGGCCTCGAGCTCGTGCCAGCCCATCGACCCGAGGGCCTTCCGGAGCTTCGCGAGCTCGTCCGGGTTGACGCGCGCGCCCAGAGTCTGGCCGCCGTCGAATCCGATGCTGATCTTTTGAGGCTTGTCGTCGTCTGCCATGTCAGTGCTGCGGCTGGACGATCTCGGTGAGAACGCCGCCGGTTGACGCTGGATGAAGAAAGGCTACAAGGGAGCCGCGGATGCCGGCGCGCGGCCGCTCGTCGATCAGTCTTATGCCAGCCGCGCTCATCGCCTGAAGCGTCTCTTCAACCGAGGCCACCCGGTAGGCGACGTGGTGCAGGCCGGGGCCTCGGCGGGCCAGGAACTTGCCGACGGCGGTGTCCGGACCGAGCGGCTGGAGCAGCTCGACATGGCTGTCGCCGACGTCGAGCAGCGCGGCGTCGACGCCCTGCTCCTCGACCGTCTCGCGGTGGACGAGCGGCATCCCGAGGGCGTCACGGTAGATGGCCAGCGCGGCGTCGATGTCCTCGACGGCCACGCCGACGTGGTCGACGGCGGACAGCATCGACGCCGGAGGATAGTCAGGCGTCGCTCAGGGGGCCCCGCCGGGCGGGGTGCGTGGCCGGGTTCACCGCGGTGGCGGCGGCGATCGACAGCTCGCCGATTCGGGGCGGCGCGGCGCGCGGGACGTCGCCCATGATCCGGTCGATGTCGGCGCGCTCGAGGACCTCGTTCGTGAGCAATGTGGCGGCGAGCGCGTCGAGGTGGACCCGGTGGGTGTCGACGATCGACTGGGCGGCGCGGTAGGCCTGGTCGGCGAGCTCGCGGATCTCCGCGTCCTGGACGCGGCGGGTGGCCTCGGCAGCGCCCTCGTCGATCGCGCGGAGCGCGCTCGAGCCCGTGCCCATCGCGTACTCGGCGACCATCGCGCGGGCGATGCCGGCAACGCGCTTGAGGTCGTCGGACGCGCCGGTGGTGATCGAGTCGAACACGAGCTGCTCGGCGGCCCGGCCGCCCAGGAGCATCGTCATGAAATCGAGCAGCTCCTCGCGGGTCTTCAGGTACCGGTCCTCCTCGGGGAGGTTCAGCGTGTAGCCGAGGGCGCGGCCGCGCGGGACGATGGAGATACGGTGGACGCGGTCGACGCTCGGGAGGAGCTCGCCGCACAGCGCATGGCCGGCCTCGTGGTAGGCGACCACGCGCTTCTCGTGGTCGGTGAGGGCGCGGCGCGACTGCATGCCGGCGATCACCCGCTCGAGCGCGGCGTCGAAGTCCTTCATCCCGACCGTGTCGGCGTTGCGGCGCCCGGCGAAGATCGCGGCCTCGTTGCAGATGTTGGCGATGTCGGCGCCGGTCAGACCCGAGGTCTGGCGCGCGAGCAGCTTCAGGTCGACGCCGTCGGCGAGCGGCTTGTTGCGCGAGTGGACGTGGAAGATGCGCTCGCGCCCGACCACGTCGGGGGGCGAGACGAAGATCTGGCGGTCGAACCGGCCCGGGCGCAGCAAGGCCGGATCGAGCTTCTCGAGCAGGTTGGACGCGGCGATCACCACGACGTCCTTGCGCGCGCTGAAGCCGTCCATTTCGACCAGCAGCTGGTTGAGCGTCTGGTCGCGCTCGCCGGAGACGTCGAAGCCGCGGTGGCCACCGACGGCGTCGAGCTCGTCGATGAACACGATCGCCGGCGCCTTCTTGCGCGCGGCCTTGAACAGGTGCCGGATGCGGGCGGCGCCGACGCCCACGAACGTCTCGACGAACGAGGCCGCCGACTGGGCGAAGAAGGTCGCGCCCGATTCGTGCGCGACCGCCTTGGCGAGCAACGTCTTGCCGGTGCCGGGCGGTCCGTGCAGGAGGATGCCCTTGGGAACCTTGGCGCCGAGGTCGCGAAAGCGCGCCGGGTCGCGGAGGTAGTCGACCACCTCTCGGAGCTCCTCCTTGGCCTCCTCGGCACCGGCGATGTCCGCCCAGGCGATCGGCGGGGCCGAATCGGGCTTGATCTCCGCCGGGCGCGTGCGCGGCATGAACCGGATCAGCGCGAGCACCGCCACGACCAGCACGCCCATGAAGATGATCGGGAGCCAGGCCTGGAGGAACGAGGTCAGGTCCTGGTAGCCGAGGAACGTGCTGGGCGCGTGGATGATCGGCACGATCAAGTGCTGGGTGGTGGCGTGGGCGGCGTTATGGGCGCTTGGCGCACCGTCGATCATGCTCGAAGCCTGGATCATGGGAGCAGCAAGGTCATCGGCACGTTTTCCGGATCACTCAACTTTCTCCAGGCGGGGATTCGGCGTATAGCGTCTCCCCACCTTCGCGCGAGGGCGCCCATCGACGCACACGATGTCCGCGGTGAAGTCGTTGTCGCCGCGGATCAACGATGAGCCGACCCCGTAGGCATCGACCGGGACGCCGGCGGCCTCGAACTCGCGGATGCGCTCGGCGGTGAACCCGCCGCTGGCCACGATGTGCACGTCCGGGTAGCCGGCGCCGTCCAGGGCGTTGCGGACGTTCTCGACGAGCCGCGGGTTCACCCCGGTCGGCTTGAATCCGCCCATCTCGTCGAACAGCGAGCGGTCCACGAGGTCCTCGCTCGTGTCGAGGCGGACGCCCCACAGCTTCGGGCCGAGCGCCTCGGCGACTTCGATGGCCGTGCGTACGGAGTCGTTTTCGAAGTCCACGAGCACCGTGATGTTCATCCCGGCGTGGTAGCGGTTCGCGAACACCGTGGCCGCCTTGACCGTGTCGCCGCCGTACGCCGCGATCAGCCCGTGCGGGACGGTGCCGATCCCGCGGCCGCCCCACCAGGACGCCTGAGCGTCGGTGGACACGCCGATCGCGCCGGCGACGTGCGCGCTCCAGCCGTCGCCGGTCTGCACGAGCCAGTGGTCGTGGCGCGCCGGGAAGTAGAAGATCTGCTTTCCACGGGCGGCCTCGACGACCTGGAGGACGTTCCGCATGATCAGGGAGCGGCGCGCCAGCGACCCGAGGTAGACGGTCTCGAGGTGGGCGAACACGCTGTAGTCCCCCTCGATCGTCATCACGGTCTCTTGGGGGGCGATCTGGTCGCCCTCCCGCAGCGCGTGGACCTCGAGGTCATCCCAGCCGGGGATCCAGGTGCCGCCGTTGGTCTCGCGTCCGGAGCACAGCTTGAGGATCGCGATCGCCTCGTCGATGCCGCCCAGGACCGACTCCTTCTTCTGGAAGACCTGCATCAGGACGCGCGGATGATGGTCCTCGGCCTCCAGCAGCTCCTTGGTGTAGACGAAGTACTGGTCCGAGTAGTAGCCGTGTCTGATCCGGTCGACCGGGAGCCGGAAGATCGACGGGTCGAGCCGCGTCGAGATCTGCGTCGCCATGGGGGAAGTCTATGACTCGCCAGCGCGTGCCCGGACACTTGCCTCTCGGTGCACAACTGCTTGCGCTCGGTGTGGCCTGGGCGGACGATTCGCGGCGGTCAACGGAGGGAGGACTCAAATGCTCGAGCCAATCCGTGCTCGTCATGCGTGGGCCGTGTGCGTGCTCGCGCTCGCCGTGGGTGGTGCCCTGATCGCAATCTTGGGCTCAGCCGGAGGTGCGGCCGGCGCCCAGCGCCAGCAGGTTGTCGCGGACTCGGCGAAGCTCGCCCAGGACAGCACGATCATCACGCCGCCGAACCCCAGCTGTTCGGTGATCACAGGTTTGACCGATCTGGCGGCGAATCCGCAGTACCCCACAGCGATCGCCTCGTCGACTGACGTGCCGGCGGCATCCGGCAACCCCGAGTACTGCGACGTCAAGGGGATGATCGCCCCGCAGACACACTTCGAGCTCGAGCTGCCGGTCCACACATGGCAGGGTCGCTACCTCCAGAACGGTTGCGGCGGCTACTGCGGCAGCGTGAGCGCCCAGTCGTTCCCGTCCTGTGATGCGATGCTCGGGGGCGACTTCGCGATGGCCACCGACGACGAGGGCCACACCACGGCCGGCGGTCTCGGCGGCGCCGGGCTGTTCGCGTTCAACGACCAGAAGCTCCGAAATGAGTACGGCTACGAATCGGAGCAGGCGCTGTATGTCGTGGCGAGGGAGATCATCAAGGACTACTACGGCGTCTCTCCCAACTACTCGTACTACGACGGGTGCTCCGACGGCGGGCGCGAGGCGATGGAGATGGCCGAGCGCTACCCCGACGACTTCAACGGGATCATCGCCGGCGCACCGGAGATCATCGCCGGACCGCTGAACGCGGAGTTCCAGACCTGGCAATACCGCGTCAACACCGATGCGGACGGCAATGCGATCCTGACCGCCGCGCAACTGCCGACCGTGCACCAGACGGTGATTGATCAGTGCCAGGGCGACGACGGCGTTGCCGGCGACGGGATCATCACCGACCCGCGGAGCTGTCATCCGGACCTGACAAAGGTGCAGTGCGGCACGATGCCGCCACCGAACTGCCTCACTCCGGCGCAGATCGCCGTGGCCGAGAAGATCTACGCCGGCCCGACCGACCCCCAGGGGCGCCGCCTCTATCCGGGTGGTCTGCCGTACGGGTCCGAGCTCTCGTGGTCCTTCTTCGTGGTTCCGGTCGCGCCCGGGCCCAACACGAACGCGCTCGTGTACTCGGGCCTTTCGCAGCCCTACCTTCGCTACCAGCTACTCCGGCCCGGACAGCTCGGGCCCGACCCGAGCCAGTGGCAGTTCAACGACGCGGGGTTCCGCTCGATGTTCCCGGCGGCCAACACGTTCGACGCGATGGATACGAACCTGACCGCGTTCCGCCGGCACGGCGGCAAGCTGATCATCTGGCAGGGCTGGGCCGACCAGGCGATCCCGCCGTTCGGAACCGTTGACTACTACGACACGCTCACCCAGCGGATGGGCGGCCTGAGCTCCACAGAGGGATTCGCGCGCATGTTCCTGTTCCCGACCGTGGCGCACTGCGGCGGTGGCTACGCCAAGAGCAGCTTCGACCTGGTGTACCCGATGGTGCAATGGGTCGAGCAGAACACCGCGCCGGGCGAGATCGACGCGACCGACATGATCTCCGGCTCGACCGTGACCCGGCCGGTGTATCCGTATCCGGACATACCGAAGTACAACGGCAACGGCGCAAACCCGAATGTGGCGACGAGCTTCCATCCGGTCGCCTCGCCGGACGCCAAGCAATACACGGACTGGATCGGGAACTACCTGTTCTTCCAGCCGATCGGTGGTGGCGGCCGTCAGGATCGGGGGTACACCCGCCACCGGTGACCCCCAGTCGCTTACCGGATCAGCCGAGGAGGTCGCGGGCGAGGTCGGCGTAGCAGGACGCGGCGAAACCCAGATCGCGGACGTCGATCCGCTCGTTCGCGCTGTGAACCAGCGGCGCGGTCTCGAGCAGCGTCATATGTCGCTGGGGGAAGAACCCGTAGGCGACGCAGTCGGGGAACGCCTCGCGGAACCAGCGCGAGTCCGAGAAGCCGGGGAGGATCACAGGGACGGTGCCGGCGCCCTCGTCGTTGGTTCTCACCCAGTCGTCGATCGCGTCCATCAGCGGGCTCTCGATCGGCGAGGCGTTGCCGGTGACCCTCTCGGTGAACTCGATCTCGAGCTTGTCCGCCTCGTCGCCCAGCACGTCCGCGATGCGCTTCCGCGCCGCCTCCTCGCCAAGGCCCGGTGGCACGCGGCAGTCGACCTTCAGGTAGGCCCGCGACGGGATCACGTTGATCTTGTCGGAGGCGTGCGCCATCGTCGGCGTGAGGGTCACGCCCAGCATCGGCTCGATCAGCGTCAGCAGCTCGGGTTCGACGGCCGCGATCCGTTCGAGCGCCGCTGCCGGGTCGTCTGGATCCGCGCCGATCGCCGTCAGCAGCGCCGCCGGCGCCTCTGTCAGCTCGAAGGTCGGCTTGGCGTCGGCGATCTGTTGCAGCGCCGGCGCCAACTTGAGGAGGGCGTTCTCGCCGGTCCGTGGGAGCGAGGCGTGCCCGGCGACGCCCCTCGCGGTCAGCTTGAAGCGGAAGATCCCCTTCTCGGCGCAGCACACTCCGTAGCGGCGGTTGCCGTCCCACTCGAACACGTCGCCGGCGCCCTCGTTGAGGAGCATGTCGCAGCGGGTGCGCTCGGGATGCTGACTTGTCAGCCAGTGGGCGCCGACGTCACCGCCGGTCTCCTCGTCGGAGACGAACACGAGCTTGAGGGCTCCGTTACGGGGTCGCCAGCCGCCCCGGGCGAGGGTCGCGCCGGCGACCGCCTCCGCCGCGACCTGGGACTTCATGTCGAGCGCGCCGCGGCCCCAGAGGAACCCGTCGGCCACGTCGCCCGACCATGGGTCGTGGGTCCACTCCGACGGGTCGGCGAGCACGGTGTCGACGTGGCCGAGATAGCAGAGCGTGGGGGCGCCGTCTCCGAGGTCGGCGACCAGGTTCGGGCGGTCCTCGTCGTCGGCGAGCAGCTCGGTCTCGAAGCCGGCGTCCTTCAGGTAGCCGGCCAGGAACTCGATCGCGGGCCGCTCATTTCCGGGGGGATTGACGGTGTTGAAGCGGACGAGCTCGCGGAGGAGATCGGTCGTCTCGTTTTGTAGGTCGTCCGAGGCCATGGAACGCGGGAGGCTATCGCCCGGCCGCGTAGGATCCGGCGCGCATGGCCGCGAACTCCGATGACCTGGCCCTCGCGCTCGACCTCGCCGACGTCGCCGACTCGATCACGCGTGCGCGCTTCCGAGCCTCCGATCTCGTGGTCGAGACCAAGCCCGACCTGACTCCCGTCACCGAGGCCGACAAGGCCGTGGAGCGCGCGCTGCGGGACTCGCTCGGGGCGGCGCGCGCGGACGACGCGATCGTGGGCGAAGAGTACGGCGTGTCCGAGGGCGCTTCTGAGGACGGGCGCCGCTGGATCATCGACCCGATCGACGGAACCAAGAACTACGTGCGCGGGATTCCGGTGTGGGCGACGTTGCTGGCGCTGCAGGAGGGCGGCCAAACCGTTGCCGGCGTGGTATCCGCGCCGGCGCTCGGACGGCGGTGGTGGGCGGCTCGGGGGGTGGGCGCGTTCGCGCTCGACCTGCTGTCCGAGGAGCCGCGCCGTCTGCGGGTGTCCGCGGTCAGCGCGCTGGCCGACGCGCAGCTGTGCATATCCGGCTTCGACGGGTGGGAGGAGCACGGCCGGCTCGAAGGGCTGCTTTCACTTGCCCGGCAGTGCTGGCGGACTCGCGGCTTCGGCGACTTCTGGACCTACATGCTGATCGCCGAGGGGGTGGCCGAGATCGGCTGCGAGCCGGTGGTGTCGCTGTGGGATCTCGCCGCGCCCCAGGTGATCGTCGAGGAGGCCGGCGGGGCGTTCACCGACCTCGCCGGCGTGCGGACCGCCGGCGGCGGCGACGCGCTCGCGACCAACGGCCTGTTGCACGAGCAGGCGCTGGCGCTCGTAGGGCGCTGAAGCTTCGGAGGTTCCTCAGGCCGGCAGGGTGCGGGCCAGGAAGTCGATGGTCTGCACCCAGGCGCGGCCGGCGGGCTCCGGCTGGTGAAACATCGGAGCCTCGTGGTTGTCGAATGCGTGCCCGGCGTCGAGGTGGATGTGGCATTCCATGTTCGACTGATTCCTCGCGAACGCGCACACGCGCTCGGCCTGCTCCCGGGGGATGTACGGATCCTGACCGCCGAAGTGGAACAGGACCGTGCAGCGGATCTCCGCAGCGCGATCGAGCATCCCGGGGATCCCGGACCCGTAGTAGCAGACGGCCGTGTCGGGATCGCTCTGCACCGCCACCTCGAAAGCCAACGTCCCGCCGAGGCAGAAACCGAGCACGCCGGCCTTACCGCCGGTCACCTCGGGCAGCTGGCGCAGAGCTTTCAGCGCCGCAATCGAGTCTCTGACCGCGAGCGGGTGGTCGAGCTGCTGGGCGGTCTGGAAGGCCTCGCCCATGCCCGCTTCGGTGTGCTCGAGGGCGATGCCGGGCTCGATCCGCCAGTACAGGTCGGGGGCGAGGGCGACGTAACCGATGCCGGCGAGGCGCTCGGTCGCCTCCTTGATGTAGCCGCCGACGCCGAAGATCTCCTGGAGCACCACCATGCCCGGGCCTGAACCCGATTCGGGCAACGCGACGTACGCGCCCATCTCACCGTCGGACGTGCGCACTCCCTCCACTCTCGTCGTTGCCGGCACGAGCGGGAAGGCTAGCCGTCGCCGGCTGAGTCCGTCTGCAGCTCCATCCGGTAGTGGGGTCCGATACGTGGAGTCTCGAACTCCTCCGAGGTGGCCCTGAAGCCGGCGCGCTCGTACAGCGAGAGCGCCGGCGTGCGGGCGTTGCACCACACGCGGGTCGCGCCATGGTCGACCGCGTGCTGCACGAGCGCTTGCAAGACCTTGCTCCCCGCGCCTCGGCCGCGGGCCTCGGGCTTGGTCGCCATGCCGCGAATCCTCCAGTCGCCGGGGTCGCCGTCGGGTCCGACGAGCCCGACCGCGATCAGGCGATCGTCCTCGAACGCGCCGAAAGCGACCGATCCGCTCGGCTCATGAGCGGCGAGCTCGTCGACCGTCATGTAGGGGCGAAGAACGTCGCGGCGGAGCTCGCGGGTGTCGGCGAGGGGAATCGAGCAGAGGGCAAGCTCGGGCATCTTCGGCTCAGAGATTAGGACGGCCGTCGCCGGGGCCTGGCACGCCATGAATCGCTGGTGCGTAAAGCGGGTGGGTAACTTGCCTAGTGGAGAGTGTTCTATTGGGCGGCGAACTACATCCGGCGCGCGACCGCGATGAGCCCACGGTGGCTCCGGAGCCGCCCGTGGATTTCGACGCCGAGACCGATGCCGGGGGCGTCGACGTCGACACCTCCGAGCTGCCGTCGCTCGGCGGCGCGGGACCCGTCACGATGCGGAACGTGGTGTTCGCGGCGCTGTTCATCATCGCGGCGCTCGTGGGGTTGTACTTCCTGGTCCCGAAGCTCGCCGGGCTGAACCAGACCTGGGGCCAGCTGAAGCGCGGCAACCCGCTGTGGCTGGCGCTCGCCGCAGGGGTCGAGATCCTGTCGGTGCTCGGGTACGCGGTGCTGTTCAGAACCGTGTTTGCGCGCGGCGTGACCCGTCTGGGGTGGCGCGCCACGATCGAGATCCCGCTCGCCGGGATCGCTGCGATCAGGTTGCTGGCCGCAGCCGGAGCCGGGGGGGTCGCGGTCACGGTCTGGGCGCTCAGGCGGGCCGGCATGTCCCCGCGCGTAATCGCCTGCCGGATTGCCGCCAACTACTCGATCCAGTACTCGCTCTACCTGCTCGCGTTGGTGGTGTGCGGTTTCGGGCTGTGGAGCGGCGCCTTCCCGGGCGGAGGACCGACGGCCCTGACGCTGATTCCGGCGATTCTGAGCGCCGCGGCGCTGATCATCGGAGCGGCAATGGGACTGGTGCCGGGTGACTTCGAGCGCCGGCTCGAGCGCATGTCGCATCGTTCCGGGCGCATCGGTCGGCTGGCGACCCGTTTCGCCACGCTGCCAGCGACCCTTGGCGCGGGCGTCCGCACGGCGCTCATGCTCATCCGGGAGCGCCACTGGGGTCTCCTCGGAGCCGTGGCCTATTGGGGCTTCGACATCGCGTGTCTGGGCCTGTCCTTCCGCGCGTTCGGCGTGGCCGTCCCGGTCGCCGTCCTGGTGATGGGCTACTTCCTCGGCACGCTCGGCAGCCTGCTGCCACTCCCCGGTGGAATTGGCGGCGTCGAGGGCGGGATGATCGGGGCGTTCGCGGCCTTCGGCGAGCCCGCCGGACGCGCGGTGGTCGCCGTGCTCGCGTACCGCGCGATCTCCTTCTGGCTGCCCACGCTGCCGGGAGTCGGTGGCTATGTCTCGCTGCGGTCGACGGTCCGCGGCTGGCGGCTCGCGGACGAGACGATCCGCGAAGGCCTGAGCGAGGACTGAGCGGTGGCGTCTGGCGGGGAGAAGCGCGGCGTTCTCGGCCGCGCGACGCGGGCGTCGGCACGGGCTCGGCGCGGGCGGCGCGGTGGGCCGGCCGGCGGGCGCAAGGCGAGGTGGTCAAGCGGGTAGGCGGACCGGCGCGCGCGCGGGTGATAGTCCTGTTCGGCGCGGTGCTGGCGCTGAACGGCGCGGACACGGCCACCGTGGGCGCGGTCGCCCCGCAGCTCGAGAGCGCCCTGCACATCGGCAACACGAAGATCGGTCTGCTGGTGTCGGTGTCGCTGCTCGTCGGGGCGGTGTTCACGATCCCGGTGGGGCTTCTCGTGGACCGGTTCAAGCGGATGCCGATGCTGTGCGCCAGCATCGTCCTCTGGAGCGTCGCTTCGCTGCTGAGCGCGTTCGCCGGCAGCTACGAGACTCTCTTGCTGACGCGGCTGCTGCTAGGCGCGGTCGCCGCCACCGCCGGCCCGGCGATTGCGTCGCTCACGGGCGACTATTTCCCGGCGCGGGAGCGCGGACAGATCTACGCCTACATCCTCGGCGGCGAGATCGCCGGAACGGCCGTGGGCTTCATCGTCTCGAGCAGCGTGGCCAGCCTAATCGACTGGCGTGCGGCGTTCGTGCTGCTGGCCATTCCGGGCTTCTTTCTCGCCCGGGAGCTGTGGAGGACCGTCCCCGAGCCTCTGCGGGGTGGCCAGAGTCGCCTAGAGCCGGGGGTCGTCGATCTCCACGAGGCGGCCGCGCACGCCGCGTCCAACCAGGAATGGGAGTGGGAGCAGTCGGGCGCGGGCGCTCCTACGCCCGAGGACGACCTGGCTCGCCGGGCAGCCGAAGAACGAGGCGTCAAGCCCAACCCCGAGCGGGTGCTGACCGAGGATCCGCGCGAGATGCCGCTGGCCCGCGCGGTCAGGTACATCCTCTCGGTCCCGACCAACGTCCACCTGATCATCAGCTCGTCGCTTGGCTACTTCTACTTCTCGGGGCTGTCCACGTTCGCGCTCCTGTTCGTCCGCGGTCACTATCACGTCAACCAGGCGACGGCCGAGGTCGTGCTGGCAGCGCTCGTGGGAGGAGCGATGGCGGGGACGCTGCTCAGCGGCAAGATCACGGACACGATGGTCCGCCGGGGGTTCGTCGAGGCCCGGGTCTGGGTTCCGGCGCTCTGCTATCTCGCCGCCGCGGTACTGCTCGTACCGGGCGTGCTCGGAAGCCACCTGACACCCGCGGTGTGGTTCGACGTCGCCGGCGCCTCGCTCCTGTCGGCGGCGAACCCGCCCCTCGATGCCGCCCGGCTCGACATCATGCCGGCGGGGTTGTGGGGGCGTGCCGAGAGCGTCCGGACGTTCCTGCGCTCGCTCGCTCAGGCGCTTGCGCCGCTCGTGTTCGGCGGGCTCTCCCAGTTGATCGCCGGCATCGTGCCGGCGCAGGCGCCGATCGGCACCCACGCCGGTGGGGTGTCGGCGAGCGAGGCCCGGGGACTCGAGCTCAGCTTCCTGATACTGCTGGTGACGCTGTTCGCCGCGGGACTGTTCCTGGCGCGGGCGCGTTTCACTTACGCGGAGGACGTCGCCACCGCCGCCGCGTCGCAGCAGGGGGGTCAGAGCCAGGACGCGGGAGTTGGGCGAGGCGTGGCGCGGGCGGCGGACGAGTCGGGGTCGGCCCGAGCCGAAGACTCAGCCGCCGAGACCGCCGAAGATCGCGAATGATCCCCGGGTCGGCTCGTCGTCGTAGGTCTGGCGCAAGCTCGCCTCGGCGGTCACCGTGCTGCCCTTTGGCGCTTCGGCGCGGAGACGTTCGGCGAGGGCGTTGGCACTGTCCTCGTCGTCGGCGCCGACCAGCAGATACTTCCACCGGCGGACGGTCGGGAACCCCTCGTCATGGAGGCGCTTGTCGAGCTTGACCGTGTCGTGGTGTGACGGGCACTCGATCCGGACCTCGTACTCCGGGTAGCCCCGGATGTCGGAGTCCTCGCGCTCCTGGGCCAGGAGCTCCTGATGCTCGGCGAGGCGTTCGGCGTCCGTCGTCGGGAGCGGCTTGTCCGGGTCCTCCCATTCCTCCGCCGTGGGATGCCAGCGCTTGAGCTCGATCTCGATGTCCCAACCGTGCTCGGTTGCGACCTCACGGATCTTGCTCTCTGCGGCCTCGGCCTGCGCGCGGGCGCCGGCATACACGAACACGTTCGGGGGGTCGGCGGATACGACCAGCCGCTGTCCGAACTCCTCCTCGAGGTCGTCGCCTAACTTGCCGGCGTCGAGACGCTCGGTCAGGGCGTGGGCCCTGCCGTGCTCGAACAGCCCGATCTCGAGTCGCCAGTCGTCACCCATTGCCCGTCAGACTAGCGCCGAAGGGTGGACGAGCGGGACGAGCGGGGTGCGGTCGGTGGCGAGCAGCGCGACGAGCGACGGTGGCGTGATCACAGTCGCGGCGCCAACGCGAGCGCCACTGGGGGCGCCACCGCGGGCGCCGGCGGGGCGGGGCGTGCGCGCCGTGTAGCCCGCCGGGGACCAGCGGAGCAGATCCCGGCCGAGCACGAGGTGGGGCTCGCTTTCGAGCATCACGAACGCACCGTCCGGGAGGTCGTCGAAGTCAGTCTCGTGGAATCGGCGCGCTCCGGTGCGCGGGTCGCGCCGCTCGGCGTCGAGCTGCTCGTCGATCGCGTCGGCCCCGACCTGGCCGGGGTGGAGATACGCCCACATCCCCTTCAGGTGCTCGTAGTCCCCGTACCGGCACTCCCCACAGGGGCGGTGGCCGGCGGCGAGCGCCGTCGCCTCGTCGAGGAAGAACAGCTCGGTGAACTTGCCCGGGGCCATGAGGGGCGTCCGGCGGCGCCCGCCCCACTCGAGCCGGCAAGCGATCCAGCGCCTGGTGGGATTCCGGCGCTCCCGGACGCGGCCGTGCGCGTCGCGCAGGCACCCGCGATTGGCGTAGACGAGCCCGCGCTCGGGTGTCGCTATCACCTCGCCCAACGGCGTTACGCGGTTCTGCAGCGGCATGGCGCGAGCATAGAACGACCGCCGTCGCATACTTGTGACATGGAGCGCTTGTTCGGAGAAGACGAGACCCCGGCGCCGGCCACGTCGCCGCCGCTCCCCGCGGCGCCGCTGGCGACTCGCCTGCGGCCCCGCACGCTCGACGAGTTCGTCGGCCAGGATCGGTTGCTGGCGGCGGGCTCGTCGCTGCGGCGGGCGATCGAGGATGGCCATCCCCACTCGATGATCCTGCACGGTCCACCCGGGAGTGGCAAGACCACGCTGGCGCGCCTGATCGCGGACGCGTCGGACGCCGCGTTCGAGGAGGAGAGCGCGGTGCAGGCGGGTCGTGCCGAGGTCCGCGGCGTGATCGAGCGCGCGCGCCAGCGCCTCGGCTCCACCGGCCGGCAGACGATCTTCTTCCTCGACGAGATCCATCGCTTCAACAAGGCCCAGCAGGACGCCCTGCTGCCCGCGGTCGAGGACGGCCTCATCACCCTGATCGGCGCGACCACCGAGAACCCGTACTTCGAAGTCAACTCGGCATTGCTGTCGCGGGCGCGCATCTACGAGCTCCAGCCACTGTCGGCGGCGGACGTGCGCGTGCTGCTCGACCGGGCGGTGGCGCGCGGGGAGTGTGCCCCCGCCAACAGCGTCGCGCCGGACGCGCTCGACTTCCTCGCCGAACGATCCGGGGGCGATGCCCGGACTGCCCTGAACGCGCTCGAGCTCGCCTGCCAGACGGCCGGGGCGGGTGCGACGGTCGCGCTCCAGCATGCGGAGGACGCGCTGCAGCGGCGGGCACTCCTCTACGACCGCCAGGCCGACCGCCACTACGACACCATCTCGGCCTGGATCAAGGCCACCCGGGGTTCGGACCCGGACGCCTCGCTGTACTACCTCGCGGTGATGCTCGAGGGGGGAGAGGACCCGCGTTTCATTGTCCGCCGGATGGTCGTGCTCGCCTCGGAGGACATCGGCAACGCCGACCCGCAGGCATTGTCGGTGGCGACCGCGGCCGCCGCCGCGGTCGAGCACGTGGGCATGCCCGAGGCGCAGTTCGCGCTGGCGCAGGCGGCGATCTACCTGTCGCTGGCGCCGAAGTCCGATGCGGCCAAGCGCGCGGTGATCGCCTCGCGGGAGTACATCCGCGAGCGCGGTGCCGAGGCGCCGCCGCCGTGGTTGCGCTCGTCAACCCGGAGCGACGGTGGCTACGACAATCCCCACCGGCGGCCGGGGCATTTCTCGCCGCAGGAGCTGATGCCCGACTCCGCGATCGGGCAGCGGTTCTACGAGCCCGACGACGCCGAGGCGGCGTTGCGGAAGCAGTTCGAGGAGATCCGGCGGGCCCGCGGGCGGGCCTGACCGGAGGTGCGGACGAAGCGCGGACGGTAGTCTCGACCGCATGGACACAGCTACCGCCATCGCTCACCTCGAATCGTTCAACCCGGCCACCGGAACCGCCATCGGGTCCGTCCCGACCACCCCGCCCGAGCACGTTCAGTCGGTCGTCGACGCCGTCGCCCGGGTCCAGCCGGCCTGGGGCCAGCTGACGCTCGAGGCCCGCGGGCGCTATCTCGAGCGCGCCGCCGAGGTGCTTCTCGACGAAGTGGATGACATCCGCGACCTGATCGTCCGCGAGCAGGGCAAGCCGCGGAACGAGGCGTTCTCGATGGAGCTGCTGCCGACGGTCGACGCGCTGGGCTGGATCGCCAAGGCCGGCGCCGAGATCCTCGCCGAGGAGAAGATCCCGATGCCCCAGCTCTTCCTGAAGACCAAGCAATCGGCCTTCATGTACGAGCCGCTGGGCGTGATCGGGGTCATCTCGCCCTGGAACTACCCGTGGAGCATCCCGTTCGGCGAGGTCGCGCTCGCGCTGATGGCGGGCAACGGAGTGGTACTGAAGCCGGCGTCGCTGACGCCCCTGCTCGGCGAGCGGATCGCGGAGGTGTTCTATCGCGCCGGCGTGCCGGAGGGGCTGATCCGGGTAGTGCACGGCCCGGGTACCGGGGCGGCGCTCGCCGAGTCGAGCGTCGGCAAGGTGTTCTTCACGGGCTCGGTCGAGACCGGCCGGTCGGTGGGCGAGGCGTGCGCGCGCCGCCTTAAGGGCTCGGTGCTCGAACTCGGCGGCAAGGACCCGATGATCGTCCTCGGCGACGCGCACCTCGATCACGCGATCGCAGGCGCAGCCTGGGGCGGGTTCGCCAACGCCGGCCAGACGTGCTCGGGGATCGAGCGCGTGTATGTCATGCGCTCGGTGGCGGACCGCTTCATCGAGGGTGTGGTGGCCGGGGCCCAGCGGCTCCGGGTGGGCGACCCGATGAGCTGGGACACCGAGATCGGGCCGATGGTGTCCGGCGATCAGCTCGAGATCGTGCGCGACCTGGTCGACGATGCGGTCGCCCACGGCGCGACCCTCCGCTGCGGGGGGCCGATCAATGCGCCGGCCGGGCTCCACGGTGCGTTCTACGCACCGGCGGTGCTGACCGGGGTCACGCACGAGATGCGGATCATGCGCGAGGAGATCTTCGGGCCGGTGCTTCCGATCATCGTCGTCGACTCGGAGGCCGAGGCGGTGGCTTTGGCGAACGACTCTCAGTTCGGTCTGGGCGCGTCCGTCTGGACCTCGGACCGCGCCCGGGGCGAGCGGATCGCGGCGGAGCTGCAATCCGGGATGGTGTGGATCAACGACCACATGTTCAGCCACGGCGCCTGCCAGTGCTCGTGGGGTGGCGTCAAGGATTCCGGCCTCGGCCGCACCCATTCGAAGTTCGGCCTGTACGAGTGCGTCAACGTCAAGCTCCGCACCTGGGAGGGCTCGGCGGTGCGCGATCCGTGGTGGCATCCTTACGACGAGACGCTCGGCAAGGCGTTCCGTGCGACCGCCGAGCTGCTGTACGGATCGGCCGCCGCGCGCGGACGCGCGCTGCGGGAGGGTGCTGTGCCGCTGACGCGCTTGGGCGCTCGTCTCGCCCGCGACGCAATCAAGCGGTAATCGCCGCGATACCCTCGTAGGCAGTGCCCGCCAACGCTTACGCCGGCAAGGAGTGCGTCTGCCAGCTCCGCAAGGGGATCTGCGATCAGTCCTGCGTCCAGGGCATGCTCGAGACGCCGTTCTACATCGCGTGTCTGCGGCTGACCGGCCGGCGGTGCGTGGTCGTCGGCGGCGGTGACGTCGGGCTCGAGAAGGTCGAGGGCCTGCTCGCCTGCGACGCCGACGTGACCCTGGTGGCGCCCGAGGCCCATCCGGAGCTGACCCAGCTCGCGCTCGAGGGCTCGATCCGGTGGGAGCAGCGTGAGTACGCCGGCTCTGCGGATCTCGACGGCGCGCTGATCGCGATCGCCGCCACCGACGACACCGACCTCAACATCCGCGTGTTCGAGGACGCCGAGGCGCGCGCGATGCTGGTCAACGTCGTCGACGTGCCGCCGCTGTGCAACTTCATCCTGCCGGCGATCGTCCGCACCGGTCCGCTGGCGGTGGCGATCTCGACCGCCGGCGCCTCGCCGGCGCTGGCCAAGCGGATGAAGCGCGAGATCTCAGATTTGTTCGGCGAGCCGTACGCGCTGCTGGCGATCCTGCTCAACGACGCCCGCGGCTGGGCGAAGGCGACGCTCCCGACCTATCAGGACCGCAAGGTGTTCTTCGAGTCGATCGTCAACGGCGACCCCGACCCGGTCGAGATGCTGCGCGCCGGGGACATCGATGGCGTCCGGGCGATGATCGCGGACGCCCAGCGCTTGACCGCGCCCGCGGCGCGGTGAGCGGGCTCACTCACCTCGATTCCTCTGGCCGTGCCCGCATGGTCGACGTGGGCGAGAAGCCCGTGTCCGAGCGGCGAGCGGTGGCGCAAGCCGTCGTGCGCGTCTCGCCTTCGACCGCAAAATCCGTCCTCGCCGGCGACGCGCCCAAGGGCGACGTGCTCGGCGTCGCGCGGATCGCCGGGATCCAGGCGGCCAAGCGAACCGCCGAGCTGATCCCGCTCTGCCATCCGCTGCCGCTCAGCTTCGTGGGCGTCGAAGCCGAGATCGACGCCGACGCCGGTGCGATCACGCTGATCGCCGAGGCGAGGACGACGGGTCAGACCGGCGTCGAGATGGAGGCGATGACCGCCGCCTCCGTGGCGGCGCTGACCGTGTACGACATGGTCAAGGGGATCGAGCGGGGCGCCGAGATCGGCCAGGTCGTCCTGCTCGAGAAGTCCGGCGGCCGCTCCGGCCACTGGACGCGGGCCAGCTAGCGGGCTAGCGAATCGCCTCGGACAGCGCGTCGAGCGCGGCGGCGCCCGCGGCGCCTGCCATGTCCGAGTGGAACGGCGGCGCGATCGCAGTCAGCCCGCCGTCGACGATCAGCGTCGTCCCGGTTACGTACTCCGCCCCGGGCGACAACAGGAACAGCGCGCACTCGGCGACCTCAGCGGCCGTGCCCATCCGCTTCTTGGGGATCTTCGGCAGCACCGTCTCGAGCGAGGGGACCCGACCGGTCGAGTAGAAGTAGCTCGAGGAGTCGGTCTCGATGATCCCGCCGTTCACCGCGTTGACGTTGACGCCAAGCGGCGCGAGCTCGACCGCCATGTAGCGCGCCCAGGTCTCGACCGCCGCCTTGGCCGACCCGAGGTTGGCGTACGTCGGGAACGACCGGATACTCCCATAGCTCGAGAGTACGACGACCCGGCCGCCCTCGGAGGGCATCAACCGCACGGCGCGCTGGGTCCCGACCACGAACGCGCGGACGTTCAGGTTGAACGTGCGCTCGAGGTGGTGGGGCTTCAGGTCCATGAAGTGGTGGAAGTTGCTGGCCGAGGCGTTCGAGACGAAGAAGTCGAGGCGTCCGTAGCGCTCCTGCACCTGGTCGAACATCGCCTCGATCTCCTCGAGGCTCTCGAGGTCGGCGCGGATCGCCATTCCATCCGAGCCGAGCCGCTGGATCTCGGCGAGGGTGTCCGCGGCCGCCTCCTGATTGCGCCGGTAGTTGATGACCGGGATCGCGCCGCGCGCCGACAGCCGGAGTGCCAGCGCCCGGCCGATCCCGCGCGAGGATCCGGTGATCAGCGCGACCTTGCCCTCGAAACCGCGGCGGGGGTCTGGGATGAGGTTGTCTCCGGACGCGGTCATTTCCGGAGCAGGTCCCGGGCGATCGTGGTCTCCGAACGCGGTCATTTCCGGAGCAGGTCCCGGGCGATCGTAGTCTTCTGGATCTCGGCCGTGCCCTCCTCGAACCGCTGCGCACGGGCGTCGCGATACACGCGCTCGATCGGGCTCGTCGACCAGTACCCGATCCCGCCGTGCACCTGGAGCGCGGCGTCGGTCACGCGCTGGAGCATCTCGCTCGCGAACAGCTTCGCCATCGCGGCCTCCATCGGCGCGTGCCCCGTCTCCTCCCAGGTCGCGGCCGCGTGGCGGACGAGCCGCCGCGCGGCCTCCAGATCCGTGGCCATCTCGGCGAGCTTGAACGCGATCGCCTGGCGCTCGGCGATTTTCTTGCCGAACGTCTCGCGCCGCCGGGCGTAGTCGAGCGCGAGATCGAGCGCGCGCTGGGCGAGGCCGACGCACGTCGTCGCCAGCGAGATCCGGCTCGGCCCGAGGAAACCGCTCAGAGCGATGTCCACGCCCTGGCCCTCCTCGCCGAAGCGGTCGGCGACCGGCACGGGTGCGCGGTCGAACACGATGTGGCCGTGGTCGGTGCCGCGGACTCCCATGGTCTCCGCCATCTCGCGCGCGTCGACGCCCTCGCCGCGGGTCGGAACCATGAGGGCCACGGTTCCGTCGGTGCCGCGGGTGCCCTCGACGCGGGCGAACGTCATCAGGTAGTCGGCGATGGTCCCGAACGTGATCAGATGCTTCTCGCCGCTCAGGTAGTAGGTGTCGCCTTCGCGGACGACGCTGCACCGGATGTCGGCCCCGCTGCCGGCGCCGGGCTCGGTCAGCGTGAACGCGACCTTGATCTCGCCGGCGACCGCGGGCTTGATGAAACGCTCGCGCTGATCGTCGTTGGCGTGCGAGTCCATCGGCCGCCAGATGCCGTTGGCGACGTGCACGATCATCCGCAGCGAGGCGTGCGACATCGAGAACAGCTCGAGCAGCTCGAGGTAGCGCGTGAACTGGATCCCGGCGCCCCCGTACTCGACCGGGGCGGCGAGGCGAAGGTAGCCGCGATCCCGCAACTCGTCCCAGAGCGATGGCGGAACCTTGTGCTCGCGCTCGATCACCTCCGACCAGCGCTCTCCCTCGTCCTCGACGTACCTGCGCACATCGACGCGGAGCGCTTCGAAATCTGTGGTCGAGGCGGTTGTCATGTGGTCACGAGGTCGCGGGCCTGCGCCCGCAGCACGTATTTCTGGATCTTGCCCGAGGGGGTGCGGGGGAGGGACTCGACCAGCTCCAGACGCTCGGGCCAGTACGTCTTTGAGACGCGGTGGGAGTCTAGGTACTCGAGCATCGACTCGAAGTCCAGCTCAGGGCCGTCGCCAGACACGACGAAAGCGCACGCCCGCTCGCCGAGGCGCTCATCGGGCATGGCCACGATCGCGACGTCGCGCACCACCGGATGGGCATGCAGGAGTTGCTCGATCTCGGCGACGGGCACTTTCTCGCCGCCGCGATTGATCACGTCCTTGACCCGACCGGTGATGCGGACGTAGCCGTGGGCGTCGATCTTCGCCAGATCGCCGGTCCGATACCAGCCGTCTTCGGTGACCGCCTCGGCGGTCAGGGCCGGCCGGTTCAGATAGCCCACGAACAGGCAGTCGGTGTGGACCTCGAAGTTCCCCTCCTCACCGGGAGCGAGCGCGGCGCCGGAATCGTCGACGACGCGCAACTGGACTCCGGAGAGAGCGCGCCCATCGGTGCCCCAGGCCCGCTCGGCCGCATCCCCGGGCGCGAACGCGCAACCGAGGCAGCTCTCGGTCGTGCCCCACGCGCCCCCGACGTCGGCGTCGAGGACCTCACGAGCCCGGCGGGCGAGCTCGCGCGGGATCGCCGCGCCGGTGGCGACAAACGTGCGGAGCCGCTCGGGTGTCTGGCCCAGATCCTCCGCGGCCCGGGTCAGATCGGCCAGGAACGGGGTCGCTGCCTGGACGAACGTGACGCCGAACCGGCGCATGGCGTCGAGCCCGACTTCGGCATCCCAGACCCCCTGGAGAACCTGGGGCGCGCCGAGCCGGATCGCGATCCACATCCCGTAGAGGAAACCGGTCTGGTGGGCGAGCGGGGAGGGCACGTAGATCACGTCGTCGCCGCTCAGCCCGAAATGGTCGATGTGATAGTCGGCGGCCCGCATGAGCGCGTCGTGGCGATGGAGCGCGCCCTTGGGCTCGCCCGAGGTTCCCGAGGTGAACAGCAGCTGGGCAATCTGATCGGGCCTCGGCCCGCGCACGTCCCGCGCGAGCCCGCCGGTTGGCGGGTCGCCGTCCAGCACGATCAGATGCTCGAGCGCCGGCAGCTCCGACCGCAGACCGGCCGCCATCGCCGCGTAATCGCGCCCGCGGAACACGCGCGGAACGAACAGCACTCGAGCGCCGCTCTCCCGGAGCATGAAGGACAGCTCGCGCTCGCGGAAGATCGGCATCAGCGGCTCGCACACGGCACCCAGGCGCAACGTGGCCAGCGCGATCGTCAGGAAATTGATTTGGTTTGGCAGCTGGAAGGCGACGGTGTCGCCATGGCCCACACCGAGGGCGGCCAACGCGCCCGCGACCTGGTCGGTCTCGCTCGCCAGCCTGGCCCAGGTCAGCTCGCGCGCGTCACCGTCGGCGCCGATCTCAACCACCGCCCGCTCGGCCGGACGCTCGCGGGCGTGCCGGTCGAGATCGTCGAGGATCATCACGCCGGTCGCACCGCCGGCACGGCGCCGGCCACCGCCGCCGGTATGCCCAGGGCGTTCATGTGATCGAGGAACTCGGGATATGAGATCCGGTAGGCGTGGGGGTAGGACAGCTCGGTTACGCCGGTGGCGATCGAACCGGCCACGGTCAGCGACATCAGAACCCGGTGGTCGTTGAATGACGACAGGTTCGCCCCGTGCAGACGCTCCACGCCCTCGAACGTCATGTCGTTGCCGTCGAACTCGATCCGCGCGCCCATCTTGCGGAGCTGGAGCATCGAGGTGACGCGGTCTGACTCCTTCAGGCGCACGTGCGCCACGTGGCCGAGCGCGCTCTTGCCGCTGGCCCGGCTGGCGAGCACCGACAGGATCGGGACCATGTCCGGGATATCGCGGCAGTCGAGCGGGCCGCCCTCGGGCGGGGTCCCGTCGTGGTCCATCGAGATCGAAAGACCGTCCGGCGCGAAGCGGAAAGGCACGCCCGCCGCCATCAGCGAATCGAACACGGACGCCTCGGGGTGTCCGGCGATCGGCGTCGAGCTGTGGAACGTCACCTTCGACGGGTTGAGCGTGCAGGCCGCGAGCCCGAAGACGGCCGAGCCGAGGTCGGGCGGCAGCACCACGTCGGTCGGCTTCGGCCGCTGGCCCGGGGCGACGTAGAACTCGCGCCAGTCTTCGCGGGCGGTGACCTCGAGTCCGAACTGGCGCATCATGTCGATGGTCAGCTCGATGTATGGCCGCTCGTTGAGCTCGCCGCGGATCTCGATGACCGTCGGCTCGAGCGCATACGGCGCCAGCATCAGCAGACCCGAGATCCACTGCGACAGCGTGCCGTCGATCCGGATCCGGCCGCCGCGCGGGGGACCGGGGTACACGGTCACCGGCAGGTGCTGGCCCTCGTACTCGAGCCGCACGCCCATGCGCTTCAGCGCTCGGAGCAGCGGGCCGATCGGGCGCCGGCGGAAGTAGCGCTGGCCGACGAACCGGACCGGACGGTCGCCGAGCGTGGCCAGCCCGAGGAGGAAATACAGAGTGGTGCCGGAGCTGCCGACCGAGACCTCGTCGCTCAGGGGCGAGAAGCCGCCGCCGGTGACCAGCCAACCGTCGCCGTCGTTCTCGATCTTCGTCCCGAGCGCACGCAGCGCCTGGACCGTGAACGTCACGTGGCGGGCCGCGGTGCGCTGGACGATCCGGCTCTGCCCGGGGGCCAGCGCCGCGAGCATCAGGGCGCGGTGGGCGTGGTACTTCGAGGGTGGGATCGCCAGCTCCCCCACCAGCGGAGCCTGAGCTTTCGCTACCAGCAGGCGCACCGGCGGCAGGATAACGTCGCCTTCACACGACTTACCCGCCGCCGGAAATAGACCCTCCGAATGGGGGGTCGCGCCCGCTAGGGGTGAATCAGCTGACCTTCGTCAACGGGCCGGAGGTCAGCACCGTCTTCCGGCCGATGCAGGCGGCGGCATCGTGCACCTTCGTCATGGTGACCGACTTCCCGCTGACCTTGAACTTGTAGACGCCGGTCCCCGGGCACCTGCCCGTGCCGCCGGTGTCCTTGAGGCTGATCTTGTTGCCCTTGATCGTGTACTTGCCGTGAACGACCGGGTGGCCATTGTCGGCGACGTGGTAGGCGCCGTTCTTCAGCTTGACCGTCCACGTACCGTTGAGCGCGCCGCCCAAAACGGTCGAGTTGACGGTCGTCTTGTAGGTGCCGTTCAGGCTGGAGCTGGCGGCTGCGGCCGCGACCGAGCACAGCGCCAGGCTGACGACAACGACCAAAGCGGTGAAGATCCTCTTCATCGCACACACCCTTTCTGCTCCCGGCCAGAGCGATAGACCGCGCGCGACCGTACCGTCGGGGCTGTTGCGATTGGGTTAGCACGCGGTTCGCGCTGGCCCTACCCTTGTCGCGAATGAAGACCGCGATCATCACCGTCTCGACTTCAGTCGCCGCCGGGAAAGCCGAGGACCGCTCAGGCCAGGCGCTGGCGAAGCTGGCCGAGGCCGCCGGCGCCGAGATCGTCGCGCGCGAGGTCGTGGCCGACGATCGCAAGGCGATCGAGAAGGTCCTGCGGCGGCACACGCGCGATGGGACTGCGCTGATCTTCACGACCGGCGGCACTGGCTTCACCCACGACGATGTGACGCCCGAGGCGACGAGGGCGGTGATCGAGCGCGAGGCCCCGGGGTTCGCCGAGGCGATGCGCGCCGAGGCACTCAAGCACACCCCGATGGGGATCCTGTCGCGCGGCGTATCGGGGATCGCGGGCCGCACGCTCATCGTCAACTTCCCCGGCAACCCCAAGGCGATCGGCGAGCTCTTCCCGGTCATCGGCCCTACGCTCGGGCACGTCGTGACGACGCTGCAGCACGAGGGTGGACCGACGCCCGGGCACTAGGTGCGTGACGCGCAGCTTGATGAGCTGCGAGCACGAGGGTGGACCGACCGTTGCGCGCGATACATCAGCGTGTATTCCGCGCAGCCTGCGGTTGCTCGCAGGCGGCGCCGGTCTTGTGCGCTGCAGGGGCGCTGCCGGCTTCGCGATCAACCCTGCGCCCAGCAGAGTCGGGTCTTACCTGGGTTGGCGACCGCGCGTTTTCTGTCTCCGCGCCACTCGCGGCGACATGCTGTTCGAGTGCTTCGAGATTGCGGGCGGCGTTCTCGTCGCGATCCAGAATGAGCCCGCAGCGCTCGCAACGGAAGGTCCGGTCGGACAGGGGCAGCTTGGCTTTCGCCGTCCCGCACGCCGAACAGATCTTCGAAGACGGGTAGAAGGTGGGCGCTTGGATCAGGATTCCGCCGCGCCAGGCCATTTTGTAGGCAAGCTGGCGACGGATCTGGGCGAGAGCCGCGTCATGCAGGGCGCGTCTGAGACCAACGTTTCCCGAGCGGCAAAGGCCGCGGGCGTTCAGACGCTCGACCACGATGAGCGGAAACTCGCCGGCGAGCCGACTGGTGAGCTTGTGGATCGCGTTGCGACGGATGTTGGAGGCTCGCGCGTGCAACTGGCGCACTCGCCTTTGCGTTTCTTCCATCCGCCGCGAGTAGTTGACGCACCGCGCTCCACGTACCGCCCGACCGCGCTCGTCGAAGCAGCCCGGATTGTTGTGTCGGCGCTGGCGGTCAAGCCTGCGCTGTTGGCGGCGCAGCCGCCGTTGTGTCTGCTCGAGCGCGCGAGGGTTCGCGATCCTCTCACCCGTGGACAGCACCGCCAAATGGCGCACACCAACATCAACTCCGACCGACCTCCCGGATCGATCGGCAGGCCGATCGTTCCGTTCGACTTCGCAAGACAGCGAGCAATACCAGCGTCCGCTCTCCCGGGATACGGTCATCGACAGGATCCGCGCCCGGCCCGCATTGATTTTCTCGAGCAGCTTCGTTGTCGGCTCGTGCGTGCGGACATGCCCGATCCGCGGCAGTCGCAGGCGCGTGCGGTCCGACACCCCGAATCCGCCGGTCGTGTACCGAAAACTCTCTCGTGCGCGGCGGCGGCGTTTGAACCGCGGGAACCCTACTTGCGCGCCAGCTCGGCGTCCCTGCTTGGACTCCCAGAACGCCTTCAACCCATAGGCCAGGTCGGCCAGCCCCGACGACGCCGCCTCCTTGGAATTCTCTGCCCACCACGGGGCCAGGTGCTCGTTGCTCCGGTTCCACTCGCGTCTAAGCGCCGGCAGCGTCCACGGCACCTCCACCTCCCCACCCGCGGCGCGAACATCCAGCCGCTCCTTGACCAGAGCGAGCCCGAAGTTGTAAGCGAACCTGGCGGCGCCCGCATGCGAGGCGAGCCTACGCTCCTGCCTCGGTGTCGGAGCCAACGCGAACCGGTAAGCCTGAAATACCCACACGAACACATGTTCGCGAACTCGCCGGACGGAACGGAGCCAGGAGATGCAAGGTGGAGGTGGCTCGCACACCGCGATCCAGCAGTCGTGTCAGCCAACCAGCGCGGACACTGCTAGATGGGCGTTGAAAGGGCGCGGACCAAGTCTGAACCCCCGGCCATTGAGCTACGGGGCCTTTACCGCCACTTCGGTGAGCGGACGGTGCTTCGGAATGTCTCGCTGCAGGTGCCCGCGGGGTCGACGCTGGCCGTGCTCGGGCGCAACGGCGCCGGCAAATCGACGCTCCTGCGGATCCTCGCGACGCTGCTCAGACCGCACGCGGGCGAGGTGCTCGTGTTCGGCGAGGCGTTGCCGCGGCGCGGGTTCGCGGTGCGGGGCCGGCTCGGATTGCTGGCCCACGACCCGCTGCTGTACCGGGATCTGAGCGGTCGCGAGAACCTCAGCTACCACGCGAGGTTGCACGGCGTTAGCCCCGATCGAATCGAGGAGCTGCTCGACGCGGTCGGGATGCGGGAACGAGCCGACGAGCCGGTCCGTCTGCTCTCCCGCGGGCTCGTGCAGCGCCTGGCGGTCTGCCGGACGGTCCTCCACGCGCCGTCGCTGCTGCTCCTCGACGAGCCCCTGGCCAACCTCGACCCGGCGGCGACGGAGCTCGTCGGGCCGCTGATCGGGCGCGGTTCCGGGGCGACGCGGGTCTTGACCAGCCACGACCCGCAGGCCGCGCTGGCCGAGGCCGACGTCGTGTTGGGGCTCGAAGACGGGCGGACGGGGTTCGTGACGACGCCGGACAAGGTCGACGCGGCCGCAGTGAAGCGCCTGTACGCATGAGGGGCGTGAGATGAGGACGGTGATGACGGTCCTGCGCAAGGACCTCCTGCTCGAGCTCCGAGGCTTCGAGACGCTCCCCGCGATGATCCTGTTCGCGATCGTCACGTTCGTGATCTTTCACTTCGGTTTGAACCGGGACACGATCGACGGCCAGCTTGCTGCGGGCGTCCTCACGGTCACGCTGCTGTTCGCCGCGATGCTCGGAATCAACCGGCTGTTCGTCGCCGAACGCGAGCAGGGCGGCTTCGATGCCTTTCTCCTGGCCCCGGTCGACCGGTCGGCGCTGCTCGTGGCCAAGGCGACCGCGCTGTTCCTGTTCCTGGTCGTGCTCGAGGTGATCGCCGTCCCGGCATTCGGCCTGCTGCTGCTCGGTCCGCCGCTCGGACACGCGCTGCCGGGCCTGATCGCGGTGCTCGCGCTCGGCGACGTCGCGCTGGCGGTGATCGGGACGCTCGTATCTGCGATCGCGGTCCAGACCAGGGCGCGGGACCTGATCGGCCCGATCATCGGGTTGCCGCTGCTGCTCCCGGCGCTGATCGGCATGGCGCGAGGAGCCGGTCCGCTGCTTACGGCACATGGCTCGAGCTCGCCTCCGGGCAGGTGGGTAGCGATCCTCGCTCTTTATGATGTGGTGTTCGCCCTCCTGTCCTACGCTGTCTTCGACTTTCTCCTGGAGGACTAAGGCTTTGACGACTTACGGCCGCGGGCTCCGCGGCCTTTCCCTCGCCGCCGCCGCCACGATCACAGTGGCGCTCGCGCTGGTGTTCTTCTATGCGCCCCTGGACACCGACCAGGGGTTCATCCAGAAGATCTTCTATATCCATGTGCCGCTGGCGATCACCGCGCTGTGCGGGTTTGTGTTCGGCGGGGTGCTCGGCGCGGTGTACCTTCGCACGGGCGACCGCAAGTGGGACATCCGGTCCTACGTCGCGATCCACATGGCGCTGATCTTCGGCGTGGGAACGCTCCTCACCGGCACGATCTGGGCCAAGGCCTCATGGGGCCATTGGTGGGTGTGGAGTGATCCGACGCTCACATCGTTCCTGATCGTGATGTTGCTGTTCGCGACCTATCAGCCGCTCCGGTTCTCGATCGAGGATCCCGAGCGGCAGTCCCGCTACGCGAGCGTGTTCGCGGTCGTCGCCGGGGCGTTCGTGCCGCTCAACTTCATCGCCGTCCGGGCGGCCCAGCAGTACGTCCATCCGCGGGTGCTGACGCTCACGGGCGGGAACCTGCCGGGATCGATGCGGCTCACGTTCCTGGTGTCGCTCGTCGGCATCGCGCTCCTGTACACGACTCTGTGGAAGTACGAGATGGCGGCCAAGAGCACGCGAATGCAGGTTCGCGCGCTTCGCCGGGCGCTGCTCGGCGAAGACTCGGTGGCACCACTGAAGCGGAGCGCGGCGCCGTCATGAGCAGCCTGTTCGCGGTAGCGCCCGCGCTCCCCCTGCACACGGCGGGCAAGTACGTCGCCGGCGCTTACATCGTGTTCCTGGCGATGGTGCTCATCTACGTGGCGATCATGGCCACGCGTCTGGCCCGGACCGAGCGCGAGATCGCCGAACTGCGGCGCGATGTCGAGCGCCGCCGGCGCGACGAGCAAGCGCGCGATCCCGACCGCGCCGGGGAGCCGGTGGCGTGAGCGAGCTGCTCGCGATCGGCGTCTCGCACAAGACCGCACCGGTCGAGGTGCGCGAGCGAGTCGCGCTGCCGGACGCCCGCGGCGCGGAGTTCGTGCGTGACCTCCGGGGAACCGGCGAGGTGCAGGAGGCGGTCGCGATCTCGACCTGCAACCGCACCGAGCTGTACGTCGTAGTCGGCAACCCGGTCGAGGCCGAGAGCCGGGCGCTCGCGATGCTGGCGAGCCAGGCCGGCATCCGACCGACCGAGCTGGCGCCGGCGATCTACTCGCTCCGCAACTGCGACGCCGCCCGCCACCTGTACCGCGTGACCTCGGGGCTCGACTCCATGATCGTCGGCGAGGCCGAGGTCCAGGGCCAGATCAAGCGCGCGTACGAGGCCGCGATCGCCGGCGAGACCGCTGGCCCGCTCACCAACCACCTGTTCAAGGCGGCACTCGCGACCGGCAAGCGGGTGCGCAGCGAGACCGCGATCGGCGAGCGCCAGCTGAGCCTGCCGTCGGTGGCGGTCGCCCTCGCCCGCGAGCAGCTCGGCGATCTCGTCGGGCGGATGGTCGTGATCGTCGGCACCGGCGAGACCGGAGAGCTGACCGCCAGGGCGCTGTCCGACAGCGGCGGCCGGCCGGTGTTCGTCGCGAGCCGCCGCCGCGACCGGGCGATCTCGCTCGCCCGGCGGTACGGCGGCGAGAGCATGAGCTTCGACGAGCTTCCCCGGCGCTTGAGCGCGCGGACATCCTGGTGGCGGCGACCGCCTCGCCGCATCTGCTGCTCGAGGCGGCCGAGCTGTCCGAGGTCATGGCCATGCGCGGCGGCCGTCCGCTGCTCCTGATCGACCTCGCGGTGCCGCGCGACATCGACGCCGCCTGCGGCGAGCTCGAGGGCGTTTCGCTGTACGACATCGACGACCTCCAGGCGGTGATCGCCCGCAACCGCAAGGTCCGCCAGGCCGAGGCGCGCAAAGCCGAGGGGATCATCGAGGAGGAGATCCAGCATTTCGCCGCCTGGCTCGGATCGCTCGAGGTGCTGCCGACGCTGGCGGCGCTCCGCACCCACGCCAGCGGGATCGCCGAGCAGGTCATCGCCGAGAACGCCGGCAAGTGGGACGAACTGTCGGAGCGCGACCGAGAGCGAGTCGACGCGATGGCGCAGGCGATCGTGAACCGGCTGCTCCACGCGCCGACGGCGCGCCTGAAGGAGCTACAGGACGACCGTGTCCACGCTCGGATGGCGATGATCCGCGACCTGTTCGGACTTGAAGTGGAGAGCGCCGCGCCGGCGTCGCACGCCGGGGTCCGGGACCTCGACGAGCAGCGCAAGCTCCGCCGGCGAGGCCGTTGATCAGACTCGGGACGCGCGGGAGCGCGCTCGCGCTCGCGCAGGCGGAATGGGTCGGCTCGCGGCTGGCGGCCGAATACGAGATCGTGAAGATCGACGCGGCCGGACCCGTGGACGACAAGTCACGGTGGGTGTCGGGCCTCGAACGCGCTCTGCTCGACGGCGAGATCGACATGGCGGTGCACTCGGCCAAGGACGTGCCCGCAGAGCTGGCCGACGGGCTTGAATTGATTGCGATCCCGGTTCGCGAGGACCCGCGTGACGCGATCTGCGGTGCGCCGTCGTTGTCGGCGCTGGGATCGGGCGCGCGGGTGGGAACGAGCAGCCTGCGGCGTGCCGCCCAGGTCCGCGCGTCGCGCGAGGACCTTTCGGTGGTCGAGGTGCGCGGAAACGTCGACACCCGGCTGCGAAAGCTCGCCGCCGGCGAGTGCGACGCCTTGGTGCTCGCGGTCGCGGGACTCGCGCGTCTGGGGCGGCTGGACGTTGCCGGCGGCATCCTCGACGGTTTCGTCCCGGCCGCCGGGCAGGGTGCGCTGGCGGTGGAGGCGCGCCCGGGGGGCGTGGACGTCTCCGGGCTCGTCGACGCGGACGCCACGGCGTGCGTGACCGCGGAACGAGCGCTGACCCGCGCGCTCGGGGCGTCCTGCAACACGCCCGTCGGCGCGAACGCCCGGGTGCTCGAGGACGGCGAGCTCGAGCTCACCGCATGGGTGGGGCGCGCCGACGGCTCGGAGTGGGTGCGGGACGTGCTCCGCGGGCCTGCCGCGGACGTGGGCGGTGCCGTCGCGGACAGGCTGCTGGCGGTGGGCGCGGCGGAGCTACTGTCGTGACCGTGTACCTCGTGGGCGCGGGGCCTGGCGATCCGGGGTTGCTCACGGCGCGGGCGCTGGAGCTGATTGCCGCGGCCGATGTGATCTTGTACGACCGGCTGATCCCTCGCTCGGCGCTCGACGGAGCGCGGGCGGACGCGACGCTGATCTACGCGGGCAAGGAGGGCGGCGGACCGTCGATGCCCCAGGACGAGATCTCCCGGCTGCTGGTGTCTCATGGGAGGTCCGGCGCCGCGGTCGTGCGACTGAAGGGAGGCGATCCGTTCGTGTTCGGGCGCGGCGGCGAAGAGGCCGAGGAGCTGCGCGCCGCCGGGGTCGATTTCGAGGTCGTTCCGGGGGTGACGGCCGGCGTCGCCGGTCCGGCTTACGCGGGGATACCGGTGACTCATCGCGACGCGGCCAGCGCGGTCGCGTTCGTCACCGGTCATGAAGACCCTTCGAAGCCTTCCTCGGCGTTGGACTGGGGCGCGCTGGCCGCGTTCCCCGGGACCCTCGTGTTCTACATGGGCGTGCGCCAGCTGCCGGCGATCGCGTCGGAATTGATCGGTGCCGGACGTGACCCGAACGAGCCGGCGGCCGCGGTGTCCCGCGGAACACTCCCCGACCAGCAGGTGGTCAGCTCGACGTTGCGGCGGATCGCCGAGGTCGCGGCCGACGCCGAGGTTCGCGCGCCGGCGGTCGTGGTGGTCGGGCGGGTCGCGGGGATGCGCGACGCGCTCAAGTGGTTCGAGTCCCGGCCGCTGGCGGGGCTGAGCGTCGCGGTCACGAGGGCGCGGGCGCAGGCGAGCGGCCTCGCGACACGTCTTGTGGGCCTCGGTGCGGCGGTGATCGAGGCGCCGGCGATCGAGATCGTCCCGCTCGATGGCCCGATGCCGGACCTTCGCGGCTACGACCTGGTGTGCCTGACCAGCCCGAACGGTGTGCGGCTCCTGTTCTCGCGGTTACAAGCCGCCGGCCTCGATGCCCGCGCGCTCGCCGGCGCCCGGATCGCCGCGATCGGCCCCGGGACGGCCTCGGCGTTGCGTTCGCACGGCGTGATCGCCGACGTCGTCCCTCCGGAGCGATTCGTGGCCGAGGGGCTGATCGAGGCGCTCGCCGGTGTCGCGGTGGAGCGCGCGCTGGTGGCGCGCGCGGCCGAGGCCCGGGACGTACTTCCCGAAGCGCTCCGCGAGCGCGGCGCCGAGGTCGACGTCGTCGCGCTGTACGAGACCGTCGCGTCTCCGCTGTCCGAGGACCAGTTGTCCGCCGTCAGCGAGGCCGACTACGTGACGTTCACCTCCTCCTCGACCGTGCGGTACTTGTTGGGGTCGGCGGGCGGCACCGGCTGGCGGCCGTCCGGGCGGCTGGTGAGTATCGGCCCGGTGACGAGCGCCACGCTCCGCGAACACGGCCTCGAGCCCGACGTCGAGGCGACCCGCCACGACATCGACGGGCTCGTCGAAGCGCTTGTCGCGGACGCCCGCGCACGAACGTGAGCGGTCCGTTCATCACGTTCCTCTCGGACTACGGGCTCGAGGACGACTTCGTGGGGGTCTGCCACGGTGTGATCGCGGGGATCTGTCCGGAGGCGACCGTGATCGATCTGACCCATGGGATCGCGCGGGGGGACGTGCGCGCGGGTGCGCTGATCCTGCGCAACGGGCTTCGGTACGTGCCACGCGGGGTGCACGTGGCGGTTGTCGACCCGGGCGTCGGAAGCGACCGGCGGGGAGTCGCGCTGCGGCTGGCGGACGGGCGGCTGCTCGTGGGGCCCGACAACGGGCTGCTGTCGCTCGCGGCGGAGGCCGGCGGCGGGGTGGCCGAGGCCGTCGACATCGGGGCATCGCCCTTCGCGCTCAAGCCGGTGTCAGCGACCTTTCACGGGCGCGACATCTTTGCCCCGGTGGCGGCGCATTTGGCGGCTGGGGCGGCGCTTGCCGACGCCGGCGCGCCCGTCGATCCCGGTGCCCTGGCGTCGGTCGAGCTGTCGCGGGCGCAGGTGCTCGACGGGGTCCTGGTCGCACATGTGGTCTACGTGGACCGCTTCGGCAACGTCCCGCTCGACGTGGAGGAACCGGCATTCGCGCCCGGCGGCGTGTTCGAGGTGGCCGGTGAGCGTGTGCGTTATCTCCGAACCTTTGCCGACGCCGACGCCGGCGAGCTGTTCCTGTACGAGGACTCGTCGCGGCGGCTTGCGGTCGCGGTAAACCAGGGTGATGCCGCGGCCCGGCTCGGGGTCGCGGTCGGCGACGAGCTGCGGATCCGGCCGGCGTGAGCGCGACCAGGCCCGAGGTGGAGCTGTGGACTGACGGCGCCTGCTCGGGCAACCCCGGCCCGGGAGGCTGGGCTGCCCTGCTGCGCGCCGGAGGGCGCGAACGCGTCGTGTCGGGCGGCGAGCTGCTCACGACGAACAATCGCATGGAGCTCAAGAGCGTGGTGGAGGGGCTCAGGGCGCTGAAGCGGCCGTGCCGCGTACGGGTCCACCTGGACTCGAGCTATGTGAAGAACGCGTTCACGAACGGCTGGCTCGTCCGCTGGCAGCGCAACGGCTGGATGACGTCCGGCAAGGAACCGGTCAAGAACCGGGAGCTGTGGCAGGAGCTGCTTGAGGAGGTCTCGCGCCACTCGATCGAGTGGGTGAAGGTCGCCGGCCACGCCGGCGTTGAGCTCAATGAGCGGGTCGACCATCTGGCGTGTGCCGAGCGCGACCGCCAGGCGGCAACACTCGCGTGACCACGGCAGCCGGCATCGATCGGATCGGCACTCCCCGTGTTCATTTCCGCCTGACCGACTCGACCAACGCTCGGGCGCGGGAGCTCGCGGGCCGTGGTGCCCCGCACGGCACCGTCGTGACCGCGGCCGAGCAGTCGGCCGGCCGGGGTCGTCAGGGGCGGACCTGGACGGCGCCGGTGGGGCGCGGGCTGTTGTGTTCAGTTCTCATCCGGGACCCGCCCCGGCTGCTTCCGCTCGCGGCCGGGGTGGCGGTGGCGGTGGCCGTCGGACCGGACGCTGAGATCAAGTGGCCGAACGACGTGCTGCTTGGGGGCCGCAAGGTCGCCGGCATCCTCGTCGAGGCCCGGTTGCAGGAGCGATGGGCGGTCGTCGGCATCGGGCTCAACGTCGCGCTACGCGAAGCGGACTTCCCGATGGAGCTCCGCGACCGCGCCGGCACGCTCGGGCTCGAGCCGGATGCGATCGAACCGACTTTGGACGCGCTTATGCGGGCGCTCGCGCGGTGGCTCGCCGCGGACTCAGACGCGGTGCTCGAGGCCGTCCGGGGGCGCGACGCGGTACTCGGGCGGCCAGTGCGCTGGGGAGGGCGCACTGGGGTCGGCGCCGGCGTCGACGACGACGGCCGGCTCGTGGTCAGGACGGAGGACGGAGAGGTGCGGCTGGATGCCGGCGAGGTGCACCTCGGCGACGCCTGAGGGGTGCAAAACGCAACAAATCGGCCCTATTCCAGCCTCTGAGCGCCCATAAGCGCCTGTGAGGCGCTTATGTCGCCAAGGCCGGTGGCAGCGGGGGGCTTTGGCGAGTTGTGCACCCCGCTACGCCGCGGTCTCGGCGTCGTGCACCCCGCTACGCCGCGGTCTCGGCGTCGTGCACCCCGCTACGCCGCGGCCTCGGCGTCGTGCACCCCGCTACGCCGCGGCCTCGGCGTCGTGGGGCTCGTCGTCCTCGTCCCCGGCGGCATCGACGTCGTCGTCGTCATCATCATCCACATCGCGGTCGTCGTCGTCATCGTCGTCGTCGTCGTCATCATCGCGACCGGCGTCGGTGTCGAAGTCGTCGTCCTCGTCGTCGTCGTCCGGGACCTCGACCTCGATCTCGACGACGTCGTCGTCCGTGGGCGCCGACTGCTCGTCGCCGTTCTGCGCCGCGGTCGCGACCACGGCCTCTTCGCGAGCGCCATTGGCACCGGCGGCGGAGCTCGACTTGCGCTTGCGCCGGCTCTTGCCGCGCCGGCCCTTGGGGAAGTTGCGGAGCAGCTCGCGCGCAAGGGCGGCGGGTTTGCGCGCCATCCGCGTCCGCGCCCCGCGGAGCGCCTCCTCGGCCTCGGGGGTGTGGGCCAGGGCGGCGGCCAGAAGCGCCGCCGACAGCCGGCGGTCTTCCTTGCGGGCCGCGTGGACGAGCCGGCGCGCGTTCCGGGCGTGCGCCGCGCCGCTCGAGTTCACCAGCAGCCCGAGCAGTCGCTTGGTCTCCGGCCAGCGCTGCACGGCGTACTCCTCGTGCACCTCGCGCGTGTACTCGGCCATCCTCCAGATCCAGGCGTTGGCCTGGTCACGGCGGCCGATGCGGCGCTCGGCGAGCGCCTGGAGCATGATCTTCACGCCCTCCCGGCGCTCGTCGCGGGGCCAGCCGGCCATGATGTCGATCGCGGTGTCGAACGCCTCGGCGTCGCGGCTGGAGGCGATCTCCTGGAGAGCGCGGAGCCTGAGCTGGGGGTTGCGGTTGCGTTGGACGGCGGTCAGCAAGAACCTGCGCTTGAGCTCGCCGCCCCGGTCGAAGTGGAGCATGGCCTTGGCCCGGCGCCAGCCGTTGGGCGCGACACGGGCGCCGGCGAGCGCCGCCCATACGTGCTGCTCGCCGTAGTCGAGGTGCTCGACCGCGATCCTCCACAGCTCGCGCTCGAATACCTGCGCGCGCCGTTCGGGATCCGGCGTAACCGGGAGGACTCGGCGCTCGACCCGGACCCGTCGGCCGCGGCCGCGCCGGACCGGGCCGACGACGATCGCGCCACCTCGGTAGACGTCGCGATCGAGCAGCGAGTGCAGGGTCACGACCGGGTCGTCGTGCTTGGTCGCCGGGTGGACGAAGTCGACGACGATGCCGGCCTCCTTGCCCGGATGCCGGCGCGTCACCCGGCCTACCCGCTGCTGGTAGATGCGCTTGGACGCGGTCGGTGCCAGGTGCATGCAGATCGTCGCCCGCGGGCTGTTCCAGCCCTCGGCCAGCAGCTGCGCGTTGACGAGCACGTCGATCTTGCCCGACTCGTAGTCGGCGAGGATCCGCGCCAGCTGGCGCTTGGGCGTCTCGCCGGACACGCCCTTGGCCTTCATCCCCATGTCCTGGAAGGCCTTGGCGACGTTGTAGGCGTGGCGCACACCGGCGGCGTAGACGACGCCGGGCACGTTGTTGAAGCGGGTCTTGTACAGGTCGGCGATCGCCATGTTGAACGGCGTCTGGTCGAGCAGCTCGGCCAGCATCTCCTGGTCGAACTCGGTGTCGACCTCGCCGCGCCGCAGCGGCACCTTGGCGATCGTGCGGACGCCGGGGCCCGGCGGGATCCGGATGCAGCGCAGCGGCGCGATCACGCCACGCCGGGCGGCCTGGGCGAGATCGAAGCGCGAGGTCTGGGTCGGGAACAGGTCGGTGACGTGACGGGCGATCAGCGCGCCGGTGGCGGTCATGCCGATGAAGATCGGGCCCGACCACGCCCGGATCGCGGCCGAGGTCTTCTCGCCCAGGGCGGTGTGGGCCTCGTCGCAGATCACGATCGTGTAGGCGTCCGAGATCTTGCCCGCGTTGCGCACGAACCACTGGTAGGTCTCGACGGTCACCGGGCCGTTGCCGTTGTCCTTGCCCTTCAGCAGAGGCCCGGTGATCCGGTCGCGGTAGCCGCGGTCGCGCAGTTCGCCGTTGAACTGGTCGACGAGGTTCCGTCGGTGGGTGAGGATCAGCACGCCGCCGGTGCGCGAGGCCTCGACGAACCCGAGCGCGGCGACGGTCTTGCCGGCGCCGGTCGCGTGCTCGAACCAGAACCGCCGGTCGGCGTTGGGGTCGTCGGGGGCCTCATCGAGCTGGACGTCCTCGTCGAGCTCGCCCTCGTCCTGCCAGTCCACGGGCTCCTCGTCCTCGACCTCGCCGTCATCGAGGTCGTCATCGGAGCCGTCATCGAGGTCGTCGTCGGAGTCCTCCTCGCCCGGGATCGTCGGCGAGGCGAGCCCAGCGGGCTCCGGCGCGGACCCGGCCGGCGCGGCACCGTTGCTGCTGCCGTTGCCATTTCGCTGCTCCTCGGCCAGGAGCGCGGTCAGCGTTCCCGACAGGGCGTCGACCTGGTGCGCCGAGAGCACGGTGCCGTCGGCAAGGTGCGGCTCCTCCTCGGACAGCAGTCGCTCGAGCCCGAGCAGCAGCGAGTAGTGCCGGCGCCACTCGATCGAGGGCTTGTCCGCCCCGGCATCGAGCTCGACCAGCGCGGCGTCGAGGGCCTGCCGGCGCGCGGAGCCAGGCGCCAGCGCGTCCTCGAGAGACTCGCCCTCGTAGACGAAGCGTTCGCGGGTGAACAGCTCAGCCCGCGCAATGTCGGCAGGTTCAGGAAACGGGGTGGAATCACCCATACAAATCGAAAGGTTGCGTTCGGAAATGCGAGCCGCGGAGGTACTGCGAAGCGACTCAGGCGGTCTCGCAAAGAGACCAGACACGGCGAGGACTTACCCTCAGAAGCGGATTGGCCCCCTCGCCGCACCCGGCTAGGAGGAGTAGCGTCTCCGCCCACCATTAAAGCAGGTTATGGCTGAACGCCCACCCACCGGCCGCCGGGGCATGGTAGTCCGGGGCTCAACTGGGGGTCGCGTCCCTGCCCGCCGGGCATGGATGTCCGGCGGAACTGGCCCCAGGGATGCCGAGCGGAGCGAGGCCCCACCAAGGCCGGGGTGTGGCAAGCTGTGGGTCGGATGACCGGCACAGCCGTGTACGAGGTCCGGCGGGCCCGCAGCCGCGAGGAGCTGGCGGCGGCACTCGAGCTTCGTCACGCGGTGTTCTGCGTCGAACAGGGTGTACCCGAGCGGGACGAGCTCGACGGTCGTGATCATGAGGGGATCCATCTCGTGGCCGTGCGCGACGGCGAGCTGCTCGGCACGTGCCGGATCGTGCTCGTCGGCAGCACCGCCCAGTTCAGCCGGCTCGCGGTGCGGTCCTCAGCCCGGAGGCAGGGGATTGCGACCGCGCTGCTCGAGGCGGCCGACGCCGAGGCGCGCGCCGGCGGCGCGCGCCGGATGGTGCTCCACGCCCAGACGTACGCTCGCGATCTCTACGACAACGCGGGCTACCGGGCCCGCGGGCGCCTGTTCTGGGAGGCCGGGATCGAGCACGTGGCGATGGAGAAGCTGCTTGATTGAGGGCGCCGGGGGCGCCGTCCATGCCTGAAGTCCGGATCGACCCGCTAACGGGGTTCCGGGCGATCGTGGCCGGGAGCCGGGCCCACCGGCCGGGCGGCGGGCTGAGCGCGACCCCGCCGGCGCCGCTCGATCGCGAGAGCGACCCGTTCGCCGAAGGGCATGAGGACCGTACCCCGCCGGAGCTTTACGCCGTCCGCCCGGGCGGCGGGGCACCGGATACCCCCGGGTGGACCGTGCGGGTCGTCCCCAACCTCTACCCGGCACTGAGCGACGACTCCCCGACGCCCGAGCCAGACGCCAAGCCCGACCTGTTCTGGGCGGGCCCGGCGCGTGGGGCTCACGAAGTCATCATCAACGCCCCCGATCCGGTGACGTCGCTGTCGGACCTGACCCCCGAGCAGGTGGTGGCGGCGGTGGACGTGTGGCGCGAGCGGATGGGGAGCCACAGCGGGGCGGCCTGCGTTCATCTGATCGTCAACGAGCGGCGCGAGGCCGGCGCCTCGCTTCCACACACCCACGCCCAGCTGTACGCGCTCGACTTCGTGCCGGCTCAGGTCGCCCGCGAGCGCGAGCGATTCGGCGCCTACACGACGCGGACGATGGGCGGCAACCTGCTTGCCGATCTCGTCCAGGAGGAGGTCCGCCGGCGCGAGCGGATCGTGGCCATCGACGACGAGGTGGTGCTGATGGCGCCATACGGGGCACAGGTTCCGTTCCAGCTGATGATCGCGCCGCGGACCCCGCGGGAGCGGTTCGAGGACGACGGACCGACCGGGGCGCGAATGGTGCACGACGCGCTGACCCGGCTCGCGCGGCGGTTGGGCGCGAGTCCACCGCTCAACCTATGGGTGAGGACGGCGCCGCGTGGCGCCGAGCACTTCTGCTGGCGGATCGACATCATGCCGCGTCTGGTGCACCTGGCCGGGCTGGAACTGGGGGCCGGCGTGCATCTGAACATCGTCCCGCCCGAGCAGGTCGCCTCCGAGCTGCGCGGGTGAGGGCGCTTGTCCAGCGCGTCAGCCGCGCCTCGGTGTCAGTCGACGGCAGTGTCGTGTCGTCGATTGGCCCGGGCCTGCTGGTGCTGCTGGGTGTGGGGATCCAGGACGGGGAGCGCGAGGTGGATTGGCTGGCCGACAAGGTGCGGGCGCTGCGGATCTTCCCCGACGCTGACGGCAGGATGAACGAGCCGCTCGGAGACCGGGAGGTGCTGTGCGTGAGCCAGTTCACGCTCTACGGCGACGCCCGGCGCGGCAACCGCCCGAGCTACGTGGCCGCCGCGCCCCCGGAGATCGCCGAACCGCTGTACGAGCGGTTCTGTGAGCGGCTCGGGGCGGCGCAGGGGGTGTTCGGGGCAATGATGGCCGTCGAGCTCGTTAACGACGGGCCGGTCACGCTGATGCTCGAGAGCCCAGACCGCTAAGGGAGGAGCTCGAAGGCTGCGCGATGGCGTGGCTTGACGGCGGCGAAATGCCGGCGGTCGAGCGTGATCACGATGTCGGCTTCGATTCGCTCCGCGAGGGCGACGACGCTTGCATCCGTGCCGCCGAGTGGGAAGTCGGCGTAGGTCTCGACGAGCTCGCCTATGCGGTCGAAGTCCTCGGCTGTAGGACCTTCGACGTCGAACTGACCCAGGCCGCGCAGGAAAGCCGCCTCGGCCTGTGCCCCGAGGCGCCGTCCAACGAAATAGGTCGCTTCGGCGACGACAAGAGCCGGAATGACCAAACGGAAGTCGGCTCGCGAGAGGATCTCGCGGGACCGCTCGTGGTCTTCGTCGTCGGAGTCCGCCGTCGCGTAAAGCGGACCCGCGTCAACGACCGCGAGCATTCGGAGCCCACTCCCGCTCGAGCAGATCCTCCATATCGCGCGCGGTGGTGTTGTGGCCGCTGTGGCCAACAGCCGCAAACGGCAGCTCGCGTTGCTCGCCCGGCTGCCCTACACCGAGGTAGTGGCTTAGCGCGTCTCGCGCGATCGCCGATGCCGGCAGCGACCGACGTCGCGCTTCACGGTCGAGCGCGTCGGCGAGGTCGTCCGAAAGAGAAATCGTGGTGCGACGCATACATGCATAATAGCATCACGTGGGTGGCTCACGGGACCTGGATTGTTCCCACGATCCGATTGAAGTTGCCGGCGAGGTCGGTCGCGGAGAGGTGGATCGTGTACGTGCCCTTGTGCTTGAGCGCCGGCACCGTGAACGAGCGGGTGCCGTAGGGGAAGCTCGCGCTCGTCGAGAACAGCGTGTTGCCGCCCGGGCCGACTACGACGATCCCGACGCGGGAGACCTTGGACAGCTGGAACGAGACCGTCGTGGTCTTGCCCTTGCGGACGTGCTGGGTGATGAGCTGGAGCACCGGCGGCGTCGTCAGGTATGCCGTGAAGTGCTGGGCGGTGGTGCAGTAGACGGGCGCCTTCGTCCGCGTGCACAGCTGCTGGAGGAAGCCGGTCACGAGCTCGTGATAGCTGAGCGTGTCCTCGATCCCGGGCTGATACAGCGACCAGGCGCCGGTGTCGAACTGCGGCACCTCCGCCTCGGCTTCGGCGTTGCCGGCGTTGAAGAGCTGCTGCGCCAGCGGGTCGTGGCTGACCTGGGCATAGTCGTAGAGGCCGATCAGCGACTGGAGGAAGGCGTTGATGATCGAGGTGCCCGGGGTGAACGTGTACTGCACGTACCGCGCACCGACCGGCGTCGCCACCCGCACTCCGACCGGCGGCGGCGCGGTGAACACGGGTAGCGCCTCGTGCGCGAGCTGGAGATAGGAGGCCTGGTGTGAGGCGAGGTAGGCGCGGGTCAGCGCCTCGATCCCCGTTCCCTGCGACATCGCGCTCGTCCACGGCGGCTTTCCGCCCCCGAACTGGAAGTAGTACTCCCAGACCAGGCCGCCGGCCCGGTTCACGGCCAGCGGGATGATCTGCGAGAGCAGCGTCTCCATCTGCGGGTAGTCGGCCGGTCCCGCCGTGTACAGCCCGTCGGCCTTGCCGAACGAGCCGAGCACCTGGAGCTCGATTCCCTGGCCGGCGTAGTACTCCCACAGGAGCTCTGAGTCAGAGAACTCGACGTACTGCCCGGGGGTGAGCAGCGGCCCCGTCGTCCACCACTCGCGGTTGCGGTCGAGCGTCTGAAACAGCACGGGCAGACGGCCCGGCGTGAGCTTGCCGGCGGCGGCGATGTCGTGAAGGTTCGTGATCACCGCCTCGAGCTCGGTGGCCCGCGTGCCCCGAAGGTGGCGCTCGGCGGTGAGCGCGGCGTTGAAGCTCGAGTTGTAGGTGCCGTACTGCGAGGAGCTGATCGCGCCGGATGTGAGGAGCCGCTTGAGCTCGCTGGCGACCGTCTTCTGGGGCGGTTTCTTCTTCGCCTTGGTGGGTTTCGCAGCTGCCGCAGTCGCCTGGACGTTGTTTGGTGCGGGCGTTGCTACGACGGACGGGACAAACGAATCTTGGCGCGCCGTCACGTGGCCGTCGGGTCCCATGACGAGTACGCGGGCGGCTTGCGCGCCGGCGGGAAATGCCAGTGCGAGCGCGACTAAGAGCGGCGCGGCCCCTGCGCGCACGATGCGACGGCAGACATACGTCACTAGGCGTCTTTAACCAGCGCGGCGGCCCGATGTTTCGGCCGCACGCTCTGCAAGCTGTCCTTCTCTTCCGCGGCCTCGCGGTAGACCTGAACGGTGGCGTCGGCGGCATCGACCCAGGTCCAGGCCGGCGGCGGTGGCGCGGGGCGCTCGGCCGACTCCGCGGCCGCGATCAAACCGTCGAGGTCATTGACGGCCGTGAGGATCGCGCGGCCCGAGAGGACCTCGCGCAGGGCGGGGACATCGGAGGCCGCGACCGGGGTCCCACACGCGAGCGCCTCGACCGGCGGGAGGCCGAACCCCTCGTCGTCGCTCGGGAATACGAGCGCGTGGGCGCCGGTATAGATCGCCGCGAGCTCGTCGTCGCTGACGGCGCCGGTCAGCGCGACGCCGGGGAGCTCGTGCGCCCACGGCGCGGTCGGTCCGACGAGGACGAGCGGCATCGAGCGGGTGGCGCGGGTGAGGGCTGCGACCCGCTTGCGGGGGTCGGGAGTCTGCATCGCGCCGACCCAGACGAGATAGCGGTCCGGAAGCGAGAACCGGCGCCGAACCGCCGCGACCTCCTCCTCGGTGCGGGCGTGCAGTGCCGCCGCCGCCGCCTCGGGGATCACGGCGAGCCGCTCGCGCGAGATGTCGAGCACGGTCTCGGCCTCTTCGGCGACGGCATAGGTCGGGACGATTACCCGCATGGCACGCTGGAGGGCGAGATAGCGAAGCTTGAAGCGCAACATCGAGCGGAGGTACTGGCCACTGCGCTTGAGCGGTGCCAGGTCGTGCAGAGTCACGACCTGCGGGACGGGGCAGCGGAGCAGGGCGCCGTCGAGCCACGGCGAGTGGTACACCTCGCACCGTCGCGGGTCGTGGGTCTCGACGACCTCGCAGTCGCCGCCGTCGCGGAGCGCTTCGAGCAGGCACCGCGAGTAGCGGCCAACACCATGGGTGCACTTAGTGGGGCGGCTGTCGAAGGCGACTTTCATTGGGTCGTCCGGATGACGAACGATAGTCCGGTCAGCGGACTCTAACCGGGAACGACCGGCCGTGTCGAATCCCGCAGGCGACGTATCCGGATATCCCGAATCCGCGCGCGATACGGTGGGTCGCCAGGGCGCGGTACGGTCGGGTCGGCAGGGCGCGGTACGTGGGGTCGCCAGGGCGCGGTACGGTCGGGCGATAAGGGACTACTACGAAGAGTTGTGGGAGGGCCTTCCGGCCGATCTGGAGCCGCCGTTGTTCGAGCGCCGGCTGGAGTTCTTGCTGAGCGAAGTTTCTCCCGGGGACCGGGTACTCGACCTCGGGTGCGGAGCGGGCGATTTCACGGCGGCCCTGGCGCGCGCCGGAGCGGACGCGATCGGAGTGGACGTGGCCGAGGCGGCACTCGAGCGAGCGCGATCGCGGCACCCGGAGGTCGAGTTCCGGCTCGTGCCGTTCGACGGGCCGCTGCCATTCGAGGACGGGTCGTTTGACCTGGTCTGGTCTTCCGAGGTGATCGAGCACGTCGCCGACACCGCGCGGTGGCTGTCAGAGGTCAGGCGCGTGCTCGTGCCCGACGGCCGGCTGCTGCTGACGACGCCCTCGCACGGGCGGGTGCGGGTCGCGGTGGGCGGGGTCGAGCGGTTCTCGGAGCCGCTCGGGGATCACCTGCACCTCTACACCAAGCGCTCGCTGCGGACGCTGCTCGGCGAGTTCGGCTTCGGCTCGGTGACTGTGCGGGCGGTCGACGGCCCGCCGTTACTCAAGACGATGCTGGTGGCGAGGGCGGTGCGCTGAGGCCGGCCTTCGCGAGCGCGCTCGCCGCGGCGGCCACCTGCTGAGGCAGCGCGACCGAGCTGTGATCGAGGAACTCCGCGGTCTGGAACTCGGTTACCGCGACGATCGGCTGCTGCTGGGCGAGGTCGAACTCGCCGAGCTGCTCCCAGCTCTCGGGATTCGACGGCTGGACGTTCGTGGCCTTCACCAGCTCCTGGCGCGCGGCGTTCGGATCGCGGCGCGCGGAGTAGATCTCAGACAGCTCCCACAACGGCTCCACAGAGACCGGATCGGCCGCGACAGCGCTCTGGGCGTCGGCGAGCGCGGCCGTCGAGTTGCCAGTGGCCATCGCCGTGATCGCCCCGTTGAAGTCGTTCTCCGAGTGGAGCGGCTGCCACACGAACCAGGCCGCGACGATCGTCGCCGCCACGATGCCGAGACCCGCGGCCGCGGCGCCCGGCGAGGTGCTGAGGCGCCGGCGCTCGGCCGCTCGTCCGACCGGCTGGTTTAGCGGTCCGCGGCCGGCGAGCCAGCCGGCGCAGGCGAGCGCTGGGACGGCGAGGCCGGGGACGAACCAGGTCCAGTCGATCAGCGAGGAGACGCCGAACGTGACGACGACGGCTAGGAGCGTGAACAGGCCGGCGCGCTCGGCCGCGTGGGGATCGGGGGCCGGGGCCGCGTGGGGATCGCGCGTCGGGGCCGCGTGGGGATCGGGCGCCGGGGCCGCGTGGTGATCGGGCGCCGGGGCCGGTTCGACGTGGCCGTTTGCTTCGCCGTTTGCTTCGGCGTTTACTTCGGCGTTTGCTTGGCCGAGGGCCGGGGTGGCTGCGGGGGGCGGGCGGCTGCGAGGGCCCGGCGGCCGGCGCCGGCAGGCCAGCGGGCGCGAAGCCCCAGGGTGCGCATCACCGCTCGTACCCACGCCACGAACAGCGCCAGGCTGACCGCGAGCCCGATCAGCCCGAAGTCAGCGAACGTCTCGATCAGGAAGCTGTGGGCGTGGGCGACGGCCAGCGTGTTGCTGCTGTAACGGGTGTGGGCGGTGTCGAACCCGCCGGCGCCGGCGCCGGCGAGGAGGGCGTGCTCGCCGACCTTGAGCCCCTCGCTCCAGTACAGCGGGCGGCTGTTGCCGAGCGCGGCGATCCGACCTGGGTTGTTGCCCGGCTGTGTGGCGTTCGCGCTGGTCAGCGAGTGCCACACGTGCGAGATCTCGCCGGTCAGCCCGCGCGAGGAAGCCGCCATGCCGGCGACGGCCGCAACGGGGACCAGCGCCACGAGCACCACCAGGGCGGTGCCGATCCGCCGGCGCACGGGCTCGGGAAGCTCGAGCCGGTCGGTGGCATAGGCCGCGGTGAGGCCGATGAGGGCACTTCCCGCCAGCGTCGCCAGTAGCACCACGCCGTACTCGTGCCCGGCGCTCGTCCGCGCGGCGAGGGTGGCGCCGTCATGGGTGATCGCGTGGTGCGACAGCGCCCAACCGGTGGCGACCGCGCTGCCGATCCCCCCGAGCGCGAGCAGCAGCGTCGCACGTAGCCTGTAGGGAACGAGTACGAACCAGATTCCGAGACCGATCACGACGGCGATCAGAGCGCCGCGAGAGTAGGACAGGATCAGCACCGTGAGCAGCACCGCGATCGCCGGCACGGCCAGCGCCCTAACTGCGCGGCTCGCGCCGGGTCTAGCGCCGGCCCACAGGCAGGCGGGCAAGCCGAGCCCGGCCATCAACCCGGTCGCGTTCCAGTATGAGAACGGGACGCGCAGGCGCCCCAACTGGTCGCCGGCGTTCAGCGAACCCGGGAACACCTTGGCCAGCAGCGCATAGCCCGAGACCACGACGGCGAGGGTCCCGACCGCCCAGACGAGCGCCGGCCAGCGTGCCGGCGCGATCCGTGCCAGGACGACCGCTGCACCGAACGCCGCCAGGTAAGCGAGCGTGCGGTTGGCCTCGACCCAGGAGTTCGCGGGCTGCACCGACCACGAGATCGAGAGGTATGTGAGCGCAGCCAGTGCCGCGAACAGGATCAAGGTCAGCGCGCCCCACGCGGGTCCGCGCGCGCCCAGCAGGATCAGCGCGATTGCGGAGGCAGCGCCGACTGCGGCGAGCGCAATCTCGACCCAGGTGTTCGGGGCCAGGTCGGTGCCGCCGGTGGCGGTGAAGACGATCAGGCCGAAGCCGGCTGCGAGAGCGACGCCGAGAACCACATCGGCTAGCAGTCCCACGCGGCGAGCGCCGCTCCTGGACGCCGCTCCGGCCGGCTCGTGCGTGGCGCGTGTCTGCGCCGGAGCGAGAGTCGACACGGGGCGAGAGTAGCAATGCACCGGGCGGGGGGGCGATGGCGGACGGGGCGGCATTAACGAGTCCTAACCATTGCCCCGGCAGCGCTTTTGCGGGCGATTAGAAGCAATGTATGGCCAAAGGGGGCCGCTCGAGGCCGTGAACCGAGCTCGTCGACCGGCTGGAGGGCTCGCTGTACCGGTCCCGGCATCCGCCGCCACGTGTAGGTGATCGCGTGGAGCTCCGGACTCAGCTTGGCGTTGGTGGCGAGCGCTGTCAGGCGCCGGGGTGAGAGGGGGATGTCGTCGGGCGTGCCGTGGATCGCCGTCGCCGCGCCGGTGCGGTTGGCGAACGCCAGTCCGAGCCCCACCGGATGCCACAGCCCGGGCTCGATGGCCACGAGCGCGCCGCCGGGGCGGAGCAGCCTGGCCGCCTCGGCGAAATAAGGCTCGAGCGGGCCCTGGTAGGCGAGGTGGTGCATCACGAGGCGGTAAAGGACGACGTCGAAGGTGGCGTCCGCGTACGGGAGCCGGCCTGCGTAGCCGACGTGGGCCTCGTCCGCTGCGCCGCCCGCGGCCACTCCGGCGACGCGCTCGGGATCGGCGTCGACGGCCACGATCCGGAACGCCGGAGCGGGGAACAGGTGGCGTCCCGGGTGCCATCCGCAACCGACCGACAGCACGTCACCGCTGCGGATTCGCAGCCGATGTGCCATTACCTGCTCCTCGCGCCGCATCGCGTGGCGGTACTGGAAGTCGAGCGTCGAGTAGCGGGTGAACGCGTCGAGCAGGTTGTCCGGCTCGTAGGGTGCCGAGCGTTCCGGGCGTTCGCGGGCGTTCGCGGGCGTTCGGGGCGTTCGGCGCGCCGTGATCATCTCGGCGCCGGGTCCTTGCGCGCCAGAAACGCGAACTGGCCGCAGAACAGGAGCTTGGTGGCGTTTCGCAGTCTCGAGTCCACGCGGGCGGCGCGCCCGTAGGCGTCGATCGCCCGGTTGAGCGGCGATTCGCGAGCCCACCAGCGATAGAACAGCCTCGGGCGGCCCGTCATGCGCCAGGCGATGAGGGTGATGGAGTCGATCCCCGGTCTGAACTCGGTCGGCGTCAGGCCCGCGGTCTTCATGAGTTCGGCGAGACCGACCGGCGTGTAGTTCCAGACGCTGAGTGAGTGGTAGGGCTCGAGCTGCGACGTCGATCCGGCCAGGTGGCCGCCCGGCGTGAGCACCCGCTGCACCTCCCTTAGCAACGGTTCGGGGTGACGCACGTGCTCGAGCACCTGCTTGCAGTAAACGAGCTCGAAGCTGCCGTCGGCGAACGGGAGCGTGCTGCCGTCGAAGGTCTCGAAGCGGGCGTCGGTGCGGGTTCGGTCGCGCGCCTCGGGCGACCCGGGAACGTCGATGCCGATCCAATCGACATCCGGATCGCGGGCGCGGAAGTAGTCGACCGAGTCGCCGATGCCGCAGCCGAGGTCGAGCACGCGCCACCGTGCCCCTCCGGGGGCGGGTCGGCCGATCTCGCGCTCGATGTAGTCATCGGCGAGCACCTGGCGACTGTTGTCCGTGGGGAGCGCATCGCCGATGAGCTCCGTCATGTCGCGGCCTGGAAGCCTCACGAGCGTGCGCGCATGTTGCCATCTAAGCTCGCCGGCGAAATGGAAGCGAGCGTCCCGGCCGTCTCTGTCGTGATTCCGACGCGCAACCGCGCTGACTATCTGGCGGTCGCGTTGGCGTCGCTCGCGCGCCAGGAGTTCGACCGGCCGTACGAGGTGCTCGTGGTGGACGACGGATCGTCTGACGGGACCGCTTCGGTCGTTCGTGACGCGGGAGTTCGGCGCGTAGTGCAGGATCCCGCCCGGGGTCTCAATGCCGCCCGGAACACCGGCGTCCGGACGGGAGCCGCACCGCTGATCGCGTTCCTCGACGACGATGTTTTCGTGCCCCCAGGGTGGGTGCGGGCGCTGGCGGAGGGGGCTGACCGACACGTTGAGGCGGACGCGTTTGGCGGTCCGATCCGGGCGCGGCTGGAGGGACCTGCCCCGCGGGCGTGCGGGCGCGAGGACCCACCGATCACCACTCTCGACCTCGGCCCTTCGGACGTGGAGTCGGGGATGGTGTGGGGCGCGAACATGGCGATCAGGCGGGACGCGTTCGACCGGATCGGACCGTTCGACGAGGCGGTGGCGGGTCACGGCGACGAGGAGGACTGGCTGCAGGCGCTTCGGGCCGGTGGCGGGCGGATCTTCTACCTCGCCGGCGCGGGCGTAGACCATCGCCGCGCTGGCGACGACGCACGGTTGCGGGCGCTCGCGCGGGCCGCGTACGACCGCGGTCGGGCGGCGCGAGTCAGCGATCAGCGCCGGGGGACGGCGCCGGGGCTGTTGTACGAGGGGCGCGTGCTGGCGGGGTGCGTGTGGCACATCGGCCGCTATCGCTGCCCCCAGGGTGCGATCATGGGCGCCCATTCGGCCGGTCGGCTCGTTCAGGCGCTCGCGTCGGCGTCGCGACCGCGATGACATGCGAATCGAGCGCGTTTCCCGCGGCCGTGGCGTTTCAGGCACGTGGGGCGTGCGTACTACGCCATGGTCCCGCCGGCCGCCCGCGAGCGTCGTATCACGCAGGTCGCGCGGGCACCCCATCTACGTCCACCTCCGGTGAGTGACGAGCGTGCGCTGCGCCTCGGCCGCGCGGGTATACGGGCGGCCGGACAGGAACCGCCGAGCCTCCGCGACCGCGTCCGTCCGGTCGTAGGAGCCCGCGATCGGGCGCAGGCCGTGGCGAATCGGAATGGCGTCGACCACGCCTAGCTTCCAGCCGTGCTCGCGGGCGACGGCCGACCAGTGCAGATCCAGCCCCCAGCCGGCGCGGAGCTCGGGGAACGGCAGGAGCGTGTCGAACGTGACCCTGTGGAAGGCGACGACCGGCCCGACCTCGACGAACGCGGTCTCGCGCACGACCGCGGTGGCGCGGCGGCGCGTGACCTCCCACGCCGCGTGAGAGCGCAGGCGGTGGGCGGGCTGGGCGAGGCGCAGCTCGAAGCGCTCGGCCAGGAAAATGAATCGGTCGAGAAAGTGGCGGGGAAGCGCGACATCGTCATCGACGACGAGCAGCCAATCGTGGTTCGCCGGCGGGTTGGCCGCGAGCAGCGCGTTGAGGTTCTCGAACCTGCCCCGATCGGCGGCGGGACCCGACTCGAACCGGACCTGGTGGCGGGAGCTCAGCAGCTCGCGGCGGGCGCTGTCGAGCAGATTCGGCTCGTCGACGCGCTCGATCCCGAGGGCGAGCACGCTGCGGGTCCGCGACGACCGCGCGGCTCGTCGCACACGCCGGTCGCGGCCGGTGGCGAATGCCAGGCCGTCGGCCACGGCATCTCCGAGCACCGCGTTGCTGGTCGCCCGGATCCCGATGACCATGCCGGCGTTGCCCGACAAGAAATCGTCGGGCTCGGGTACCGGTGCCATCTGGGGCGGCTGCGTCGCGAGCACTACCCGGAATCGCGGCTGGCGTCGCGGCCGGGGGCGCCGCGGGTCCGCTCCCGGCCGGGGGCGGCGCGGACCCCTCCCCGGCGAGCGAGCAGCTGGCGCGCGAACGCGCCGACGAAGCGGGGGTTGTAGCGCAGGTAGCGCCGCCACAACCGACGCGGCTCTTGGGCGAGCCGGTAGGCCCACTCAAGGCCGGCGCGCTGCATCCACGGTGGCGCCTGAGGGACGAGCCCGGCGTGGAAGTCAAAGGCCGCCCCGACGCCGATCAGCACGGGGGCGTCGAGCAGTGGGCGGAGCGTCGCCATCCACTTCTCCTGCTTGGGCACCCCGATTCCCGCCCACACGACATCGGGCTTGGCGTCGTTGATCTCGGCGACGACCGCGGCTCGCTCCTCGTCGGTCAGCGGCCGGTGCGGGGGCGAATAGCCGCCGACGATCTGGATCCCGGGGTATCGCCGGCGGAGGTTGAGCGCCAGCTGTACGAGCGCCCCCTGATTGCGGCCGCCATAGAGGTAGAAGCGCTGGCCGCTCGCCGCGGCACGCGCGCAGGCGCGCGCCATCAACTCGGGCCCGTATACGCGGTCGGTGAGCGAGTGGCCGAGCGCGTTCAGCGCCCACACCAGCGGCTGGCCGTCGGGCACATTGAGCGACGAGCCCACCAGCGCATCCCGGAGTTCAGAGTCCTCATGCGACGCCATCACCGTGTGCACGTTGCAGACGCAGACGTAGCCGTGCTCGTCCTCGGCGGCCATCGCATCGATCCAATCGAGCGTGCGTTCGTAGTCGATCAACGCGACGCGCACGCCGAGAACGTCGTCGCTCGCGGGCTCCGGAATCGGGTTAGGCTTGGGCTGGACCGGGGTGTCAGGGCGCATCGTTTTTCTGTGCATAGCCGTTCAGCTGGAAACGAAAACTGTTCGACTCGTCAGAGCGAAAACGAGATCAAGGAGCCCAGGTTGCGTGTTTTCGCTCGCACCCGGTCGAATGATCGGCTGAGTCGGGCGGGCCGGACACTACGAGGTGTCCAACTTATGTCCAGGATCCTTGACGAGTTCCGTATTTGCAGCGCTATGCTAGGCATCGACACGGAGGTCACACGGGCCCGCGAGCATCGCCCCCTTTCTCGCGGGTCTTCGGACGGCCCCCAGCCCTACCAGGGTCGTCCTTCGGTCGGGCCCGTACCGCCTCCGCGGTGCGGGCCCGCCATCCTTTATTGGCGGACTCTCATATCGTTGCGGCGTGCCTCAACGGGGCTTGCTCCTCCTGCTGGTCGGGTTCGTACTTCTGGGCGCGGCGTGGATGTTCTCGACGCCGCCTGGGTGGGCGCCCGACGAGCCCGCGCAGTACCTCCGGGCGCTTGGGATCAGCGAAGGACAGCTGCTCGGGCCGAAGGAGCCGCTTGCTGCATCGGATGTCGCCAATCTGCGGGCCGGAGGCTGGCGGGCCGCCCAACAGGTCTGGAATGACCACGACCGCCGCGGCGTAATCGTCCCCGCGTCGCTTTCGCCGCCAAGCGAGCCGTGTTTCGGGGCTCTCAGCGGCGGTCGCTGCACCGAAGTCAGCTACACGGGGGATTACTACCCGCTCGCCTACCTGATTCCGGCGGTTGGCATGTCCAGAGCACAGACGTGGGAGACGGCGTTGCTCCTGTCGCGGGCGGGTTCGTTCTTGCAGCTACTGGTCTTTCTAACGCTCGCGGTGATTCTGACGGGGCCGCGACCCGGCTGGCGGTTGGTTGGACTCTTGGCGGCGACGACTCCGATGGTGCTGTTCATCGGTTCGATGGTGAACCCGAACGGTCTCGAAATCGCGGCAAACCTTGCCTTTGTCGCTGCTTTGCTGAGGCTTCGCCGGGACCAGGCGGCCTTCCCCGGCTGGGGGTGGATCAGCCTAATCGCAAGCGGCGCCGTGACGATCCTGGCCTGGCAGCTCGGGCCGGTGTTCCTCGCCGCCGAATTGGTCGTATGGGCGGCTTTGATGGGGACGGGCGGGCTTCGTGCGCTGTATTCGACCCATGCTGGTGCGGCTTTCGCCGCGGCGGGTGTGCTAGTCGCCGTACTCGCGGTGTTTGTCGCCTGGGGCGGGGCCGCTGGCGTCCTGCACTCGACCGTGACGTTCGCTTCGCCGATCACCGCCATGCGCGGCGGCCTGCGCCAGCTCGGTCCGGCGTTGAACGGCGCAGTGGGCAACTTCGGCGCGCTGAACGTGCCGCTGCCGGGGCTGATGATCAAGGGCTGGTGGTTGGCGGTGATCGTGCTGGCCGCGGTCGGGATATGGCAGGGGACGCAGCGAGAGCGGGTCGCGCTCGCGCTCGCATCGGTGCTGGGACTGGCGTTCCCGGTCGTCTTCTTTGCGTTTTCCTATCGGCTCAGCGGTTTCGGCGTGCAAGGCCGGTACATCCTTCCGATCCTCTCCCTCGCTCCGATGCTCGCCGGCGACGTGATCGAGGGCGCTGGGAGCCGTCTTACGGAGGTCCGTCGTGGGAGTCTGTGGCGTCTGTGCGTAATCGCCTTTGCGGCGTTCCAGCTCGCCGCTTGGTGGATCAACGCGCACCACTACGCCCCGTCCGGGTTGCTCGCGGGCCCAGCGCCATGGACCCCGCCCCTGGGCTGGAGAACCTGGCTCTTCGTCGCGGTCCTCGGGGCATTGGCGATCGCCCTGGCGGCCGCGGCCTCGCGGCCGTCGGTCCTGCGCCGGACACGGAGCAGCGATCGGATCGGCTCGATTAAGCTCCGCACGGGGTAATGGACTGCTTGGTCACAGGTGGGGCGGGCTTCATCGGGTCGAACCTGGTCGACGCCCTGGTGGCGCGCGGCGATCGGGTGACCGTGATCGACAACCTCTCGACTGGCAAGCGCTCAAACCTCGAGGCGGCGCTCGCCAGCGGGGCAGAACTGAAAGTCGCCGACGTGTCGGACGGCGTGGAGATCGCGGACATCTTCGGAGCCGTACGGCCAGAGATCGTCTTTCATCATGCCGCCCAGATCGATGTGCGCTACTCCGTGGAGTCACCCGTCGGTGACGCGACCGTCAACGTGCTCGGCACGCTCACGCTGCTCGAGGCGGCGCGACAGGTAGGCGCGCGGCGGTTAGTGTTCGCCTCGACCGGCGGAGGGCTGTACGGCAACGCAGACGTGCTGCCGACGCCCGAGGACCATCCGATCAGGTCGCTGGCGCCCTACGGGCAGGGCAAGTATGCCGCGGAGGGCTACTGCGAGCTGTATGAGCGGCTGCATGGGCTGTCGACCGTGTCGCTGCGCTACGGCAACGTGTACGGGCCGCGTCAGGACGTCCACGGCGAGGCCGGGGTGGTGGCGATCTTCTGCGGGCCCTGGTCGAGGGGCGGGCGCCGACGGTGTTCGGCGATGGGCGTCAGACGCGCGACTGGGTTGACGTGAGCGACGTCGTGCGCGCGAACCTGATGGCCGCCGCGTCGGAGGTGACGGGCCGGTCAACATCGCGCAGGGCCGCGAGACATCCGTACTCGATTTGCTGGAGGCGCTCGACGAGGTGTGCGACGGGGTCCGATGCCCGAGCCGCTTCGAGCCCGAGCGACCGGGCGAGGTACTGCGGAGCTGCTTCGACGTGCGTCGGGCCAAGGCGTAGTTGGGGTGGGAGGCGACGGTGGCGCTTCCCGATGGGTTGCGGACGATCCTGGCCAGGCTAAAATTGAGCTGGGTACCCTGGCGGATGCCATCGTCCCCAGACGGACGCCTGCCCGCGTTTGCCACGCGTGGCGTAAGCAAGACGTTCCGCATCCCGGAGCAACAGGTGCACACGCTCAAGGAGCGGGCCCTGCACCCGAGGCGGCGCACCCGCCACGAGCCTTCCGCGCCCTGCGCGACATCTCCTTCGACGTGCGGCGCGGGGAGTTCTTCGGCGTCGCCGGGCGCAACGGGAGCGGCAAGAGCACCCTGCTGAAGTGCCTGGCCGGGATCTACGGCGTGCGACAGGGCGAATCTGGTGTCAACGGGCGGCTGTCGACGTTCATCGAGCTTGGCGTGGGCTTCAACGCGGACCTTGCGGCGCAGGGAGAACGTCGTCCTGAACGGGATCATGATGGGCCTCTCGCCGCGCGAAGCCGCAAGCGCGCTACGACCGCGTGATCGACTTCGCCGAGCTGCGCGAGTTCGAGGAGCTCAAGCTCAAGAACTACTCATCGGGAATGCACGTGCGGCTCGCCTTCTCGGTCGCCATCCAGGTCGACGCGGACATCCTGCTGATCGACGAGGTGCTCGCCGTCGGCGACGCCGGCTTCAAGCAGAAGTGCTTCGACGTGTTCCACGAGATGCGCGACGCGGGCAAGACGATCGTGTTCGTGACCCACGGCATGGCCCCGCTCAATCAGTTCTGTCATCGGGCCATGCTGCTCGAGCGGGGCGTGATGCTCCACCTCGGCGAACCGCAGGACATCGGCGACCGGTACCTGGAGATCAACTTCGGACGCGAGCCGGAGCGCGGACGCGGAGACGAACGGCGCCGTAGGCGACGGCGAGGCGCGGATCGTGGCCGCGTGGGTCGAGGACGAGCGCGGCGAGCAGGAGACGGCGGTCGCGCAGGGCCAGCGGATCACGCTGCGCGCGCGGGTGCGGTTCCTGCGTCGACGTCGAGGATCCGGTGGGCAGCCTGTACGTGCTCAACGAGGATCAGTCGCGGTCGTCGTCGCCGGAGCACTCGTCAGCAGGAGCGCAGCGGTCGCTTCCGGGCCGGCGACGAGGTCGTCTTCTCGTTCACGTTCGAGAACATCCTCGCCCCGGGCCGCTACAGCCCGGTGTTCAACGTCGCCCACCGGGGCACCGGGCTGGACCTGATGGCCCGCTTCGAGGGCAACTTCTCGTTCGTCGTCACGGGTCCGGCGCATCGGGGGCCTGGTGGACGTTCCAGTGGACGTGACGATCGTGGCCGCCGCGACCGACGCGCCGCGCCCGAGGCGATCGCATGAGCGCTCGAGCTCGAGCGCGAGCAGGTCCACGACGGCCACGCTCGGCCGGCCGATCCGCGGCCCGCGCGCCCTCACCGACGACTGGCGCCGCTTCTGGCACCTCACGTTCAACATCGCGCGCAGCGAATGGAAGCTGCGCTTCTTCGGGTCGGCGCTCGGCTACGCCTGGCAGCTCGATGCGCCCGCTGCTGCTGTTCGGGGTGCTGTACGTGTTCTTCACGGTGTCGCACGTGGACAAGGACCGGGCCTGCCGAGCGAGCAATACTCTACGGTGCCCAGCTGCTCGGCTCGATCGTCCTCTTCACCTTCTTCGCCGAGGCGACGGCCGGCGCGGTGCGCAGTGTCGTGGACCGCGAGCACCTCGTGCGCAAGATCCAGTTCCCGCGGATGGTCATCCCACTGTCGGTCGTTGCTCGCCGCGTTCAACCTCGGCCTCAACCTCATCGTCGTCCTCGTGTTCGCCCTCGATCGAGGGCGTGCGGCCGATGCTCAGCTGGCTCGAGCTGCCGCTGATCCTGGGCATGCTCGCCGTCTACGCGACCGGCCTGGCCATGCTCCTGTCGGCGATGTTCGTCTACTTCCGCGACATCCAGCCGATCTGGGACGTGGTCCCGCAGATCATGTTCTACGCCTCGCCGGTGATCATCCCGATCGACCATCGAGCAGCATTTCGGCACGGCCTGGTGCACCTCTACATGCTCAACCCGCTCGCCGTCGTCTTCCAGCAGTTCCGCCACGCGATGGTCACCCACGCGACGCCGAGCGCCGGGGAGGTGCTCGGCGGCGGTGCCGCTGCTCGAGCCGCTGGCCATCGTCGTCGGGGCGTTCGCGCTCGGGTTCTACGTGTTCAACCGCACGGCGCCGTACGTGGCCGAGAACCTCTGAAAGGGCCCGGCGCGCGCGCAGTCGCCGCCGCTCAGCGCGTGCCGCCGAAGTCCTCCAGCATCGCGCTGTAGAACGCGAGGATCAACGCGATCGGCACGCCGAAGGCGACGAGCGGCGCGATCAGCCAGATCAGCCAGACAGGGATCAAGCCGTCGGTCAGGTGCGAGGCGTGACCGAACACCGTGCCCAGCCGATCCACCAGGGACTGCGGCACGTCCTCCTCGAATGAGAGCGCGATGTCGCCGGCCACCTGCCGGCCGGCGATCTCGACACTCGGGCGCGAAACCGTGCGCGGCTCGTTGGTGCCGTCGAGCAGCACGCTGGTTCGCCCGAGGTTCACGAAGCAAGCAGTTGCTATCAACGAGCGTTTGGGCGGCGCCAGCGGAACCGTGGCCGACCCCCCGGCATAGCCGCCCGGCACCGCCGTCGAGGCGCGGTAGCCGGGTCCTATCAGTACCAGCTCAACGGGCGGCCCGCCACCGGGGCTCGCCTTGGCTGGGCGAAGTGAGAAGGTAGCCAGGTGACTGTCGGGCGTCACGGTTACCGATTTCATGCAAGTTCGCCCGTTCGCGGCGAGCGGAAATTCGGTGAGGCTGAACAAGGCAGACGGCGCGGGAACCTCGGCGATCGGTTGCTCTCTCTGAGTCAGGAACGGCCGATACCAGATCAGCGCGCCGGCAATGATCAGCAGCACCATCAGCACGAGGCACCACGTGGCGACACTGAGCGAGCGTAGGCGGGCGTACAGGCTATCCATAGAAGCGTGCCGCTGTGATTCCGATTCCGCCAACCGCCAACAGCGTCCCGATCGAGAGAATCACCGCACCGAGAAAGGGTCCGGCGCGCTTCGGCAGCGACCCTGCGGTGAAAGCGATCGCCAGCCCGAACAGCGAGACCATCGGCAGCAGGTAGCGCCCGACGATCACCGGGTCGCTGCCGCCGTTTGAGAGGAGCGCCCGATAGGAGACGTAGTGCAGGACAGGAGTTGGTGACGAGCAGCGACAGCAGTGACGGTGACCGCGGGCCAGGACGTCTGAGCGCCGCCAGCGGGCCACGCATGCCGTGTAGAAGCCGACCACTCCGAGCGCGGAGGCGACCTGGAGCATGTCGTACACCCTTGCTTGTAACGTGACCTCGAGGCAGCCGAACGTCCCATAGAACGTGTTGATGAAGACCTGGCGATAGCCATACTCGGGGCCGAGCGGCGGGTCAGCGTGGGCAGCCTGGGAAGTAGAACTGATAGACCGAGGACAGGAACTGGCGGAGATTGAAGGCGCCGGAGTTGAGCGGGGTCACCTCGCCGGCATAGACCGCGCCGGCACCCGCAGCGCTGACAAACGCGAGGTACAGCGAGGAACGCGATACCGGCGGCGTCGCCGCCGACGCGGCTTTGCCCAGCTGCCTCGCGCAGGGCCGGGCGGTATCGGGACCACGAGGCGAGCGCCGCCACCACAGCGCCGGGACCGTCACCAGGCCGCGGCCGTGGGTGAGGGCGGCGGCGGCGCCCAGCCGCTGGCGGCCAGGACACCGCCCGGGTGGGTCCACGGGTGACCAGCCTCAGCGCGATCAACAGCGATGCGGTGGTCAGCGCTATCAGCAGGCTGTCCGCGTTGATCACGCGCTCATGAACACGAGCTTCGGCTGAAGCGCCACGACCCCGGCGGCGAGCGTCTGTTTCCAGCGCACCGCCCGAAAACTCGCCCGCGACAGCCACGCGAGGACGATCGTGCCAGGTAGAAAAGAGCTTGATCAGGCGCAGGACGAACAGCCGCTTCAGCAGCGGCAGCCAGACGAACACGCGATAGGGGATCGCCATCAGCGCGTAATACAGCGGCGGGATTCTTCCGCCTCCGCGTTGGGACCGGACCCGTTTGCGCGCGAGCCGGCGGGCATCTCGCGTTCGATCCGATGCCACAGGGAGAGATCGGCCGCTGTCCAGGCGGGCCGGCGCCGAGGTCCCCGACGAGCGAGTGAGGTTCAACCAGTCCAGGGCATCCTGCGCCCCCGTCGAGTCGGGGGGCCCGCCGTGGCGGGCTCGGAGGTGGCCCCGTCTCCGCGAGGTGCTGGACATACGCGAAATGGCGCGCTTCGTCAGGTCCCTGGAACGCGGGCAGCGCAATGTCCCAGGCGAGCGACTCGAGCGCGGCGACATCAGGATCAGCGCGAGCGGCCGCGGGACCCGGAGACCGCGCGCCGCTCGTCGCCAGCGCGTGCGGGGATGAGAACGGCGGAACACGCGCGAGCATCGGGCGCCGCATGTCGCCGGGCACCGCGTCGTGAACTCAGCTCGGCGGCGTCGCGAGCGCGCAGTCCGTCCTCGACCTGCTCGGCCGCTCGCTCCCATGTTCGCTCGCCATCGAGCTCGATTCCGGCCGCGCGAGGCGCTCGCGCGGGGCGCGGTCGTCGAGGAGCGCTCGATCGCCGCGCAGGCGCGAGCGGGTCCGGTCGGCGAGCGTCAGCGGACCGTCGCGACCGAAGCGTGCCAGCATCGATTCGCTCGCGAGCTCGACGCAGGGCAGCCCGCAGCCATCATCTCGAGGCGACGAGCGACGGGTTGGTCAGCGAGAGGACCATCCCGACCGTCGCCTCCGCGTAGAGCGCGGCGAGCCGGCGCGGGTCGAGCACGCCCAGTTGCGGTGCGCGAAGGGAGCCTCGAGGCGGCGGTCTTCGCCGTAAAGCACGATCTCGACCCGGGCGCCGGCGCCGCGAGCTCCTCGAGCGCGAGCAGGCCGAGCGGCACCGCCCGCCGGGCCGTGACGGCGCGGGCGTAGAAGACGACGGGTCGGCGCGCGCGAGCCGCGCGCGTCGGCCGGTACAGGGCGTGGTCGACCGCAAGGTCGAAGTGGCGTCGCGCTGGCCCCGTAGCGCTCCCGCAGGAGCTCGGCCAGCCAGGGGCTCGCGGCGATGCAGTGCAGCCCCTGGCGGTAGGTCTCCGCGCCCACAGCGACTCGCCGAGGCGCCATAGAAGTCGGGCTCGTGGTCCTGCACGAGGTAGGCGCGGGCGCCCGCGCCCGGGAGAGCAGCGCCGGGGGACCGTCTGCCAGCCCGTCGCGAGCACCACGTCGGCGCCCGTGCCAGGCGCTGAAGTCGGTTGCGGAGCGAGGCCGTCGGCCCGAAGAAGTCGGGGAAGCGGCGCGTGGTGTCGGCGGCCGGCTCGGGGAGTGGCGCCCCTCGCAGTCCTCCAGCCAGACCGACACTCGTGCCCGCGGCGGCGCAGCTCAGGAGAGGTTGCACGATCGTCGCGTGGCCGCCGCTGCCGCGCCGGAAGGAGGGGATGACGGCGGCGACGCGCATCGGCCCGTCCGGCCGGCGCGCACGGGCACGAGCGGCGGCGGGCCCGGAGCGAGCTCCAGCGAGCGCAGCGGGAAGCGCGCGCCGGGGCGCCGGCCGGCGCCGTCGAGGGCGTCCGCGCGCAGCCGGCGCGCATGACCGCCTGCGTGCGCCGCGAGCCTCACGAGAGCAGCCGGCGCGCGCGGCGGGTGACGGGCGCAGCGGGCGCGCAACGACTTTGAACGGCGCGGTTGCGGCGCAGCGCGAGAACAGCGCGGACGGGCGCGCAGGCGCACGCGCCGATCCGGCGCTCGAAGCGCAGCGCCCGCCGCGCGAAGTCCGCGCGCTCGCGCAGGTGGCCGTGTACCTCGAGCCCGCCCGGAGGTCGGCGAGCAGGCGGCGCCGGCGGCTCGCGCCGGCGGGCGGCGGCTCGCGCCGGATCGCGATCAGCGCCGCGGCCATGAACTGGCTCGCCTGCTCCCACGAGGGCCACGCGCGCGCCGTCTCGAGCGCGTTCATCCGCAGGAAGTGCAGCAGCTCCCGGTCGCGCGCGAGGAGATCGAGCTGGCGCGCCGTCCCGCGAGGTCGTCCCAGTCCGTGAGCAGCCCGTTCCAGCCGTGCTCGACGTACTCCTCGTGGCCCGTGACGGGCGTCACCACGCACGTGGCGCCGCGGTGGAAGCCCTCGAGCGGCGGCCCGAACATGCCCTCGACGCTCGAGAGCTTCAGCACCACGTCGGTGCGCCGTAGCGGCTCGGCCATCTCGCGGTGGCTGAGCGGGCCGACGACCTCGTCGGCGGCACGTCGCCGAGCGCCTCGCGGTCGCCGGTCACGACCGTGACGTGGTGGGGCTCGCGCATCGCGGCGGCAGCGACGATCGCCTCGTGGCACGCCCTTGAACCAGGCGCTCGGCGAGCCCTCGATGAGGACCCGCAGCGGGCCTCGGCGTCGGCGGGCGCGCTCGCTCGAGCGGGGCGAAGACCTCCTTGTCGATCCCGTTGCGCACGAGGTAGCACGGCGCGTCGGGCCGCAGCGCCGGCGAGCGTGTCGGCGATCCAGCGCGCCTCGGTGATGAACGCGACCGGCAGGTCGAGCGTGAGCGCCGCGCCCAGGCGCTCGGCCTCGTCGTGGCGGTAGAAGCGGTCCTCGAGGCTCTGCACGAAGTAGGCGTAGCGCTCGGCCGAGAGCTCGAAGAGCGTGAAGGCCGTCTCCCACCAGGTCGCCACCGCGACGTCGTAGCGCTCCTCCAGCGCCTCGCTCGCGGTACGCACGTGCAGATGCGGGAGCTGCTCGTAGCCGTGCCAGCTCGGCCCCTCCTGCTCGCGCACCAGCACGAGCGTCACGTCCCAGCCGTCGATCGCGCTCAGCCGGCGGGCGTGCTGGATCACGACCCCCACGCCGCCGGAGAGCTGCAGGTCGTTGACGAGGAAGGCGACCCTCATGCCGGCGGGCGTCGGCGGTCGTCGCGGCCGGGCTTCCGGCACGGGGCTGCCGGTCCGCGGCGCTCGCGGCGAGCGCCCGAAGCGGCGGCCGAGTTCGCGCTCGAGCTCGTGGATGTAGGTGCGCCACTCCTCGAACCAGACCGTGCTGCTCCGCAGCTCCACGCGCTGCGCGCGATCGTCTGCTTGCGAGCTCCGCTCGCCGTGCTCGTCGGCGATCTTCTGCGCTCAGCGCGACGTCGTTCTCCCGCTGGCGCTCCCAGCGCCGCTGCGCGAGCATGTCGGTCTGGGTCGCGAGCGCGCCGCGCCAGCAGCTCGCGCGTGGCGGGGCCCGAACGCGGCGATGAAGTGCGTCGCGACGCGTGCCTCGCCGCCGACCTCGACGGCGAGCTCGTGCCGCGCGGGCGTCGCCTCCCAGCCGATGCAGCGCCGAGCCCGCGAGGGCGACCTGGCGCAGCAGCGTCTGCTCCGGCGGCAGCAGCCGGCGCAGCTCCTCGAAGGCGCCCTCGCCCCAGGAGGTCTGGTGGTGGGGGTTCTGGATCGACCAGAAGGCGTCGTTGGGCACGCTCATCACGAACGTCGCCGCGCGCGTCGCGCGCGAGCTGCGCCCGACCACTCGAGCAGCGGGACGAAGCTGCTCAGGTGCTCGACCACCTCGAAGCAGGTGACGACCGGCTCGCCGCCGAACGCCAGCAGCGCCGCCGCGATCCGCTCGCAGACGCGGGGTCGGTGAGGTCGCCCGCGACTAGCGGCGTCGGGCAGCCCGAGCTCCTGCGCGGCGCCCGCCACGGCCCGCCGTCGACGTCGACGAGCACGGCGCGCGCGGCCGCGCGTCCCGCCAGCGCGGCGGCCGCCGCGAGGCCGTTGCCGCAGCCGAGGTCCGCCCAGCACCGCGCTGCGCAGGATCAGCGGCGCCGCCAGGCGGTAGCGCAGCTCGTGCTCGGCCCGGATCGCCGGCGCCGTCTCGCGGGTGATTCGCTCTTGCCAGTCGGACATGCGCAGTGGACGCCGCCAGGGGCGTCGCTATCGTACCGGTGCCGATGAGCAGCTCAGCCGCGCCGCAGCGCCGCTCCGGCTCGCGCTGCGGCGGACCGGCGAGCCGTGCGTGTCGCGTTCGTGGGCTCGCCGGCTGTGCTCGACGGCTGCTGCCCCACCGCGCCCGCCGACGGCTTCGCCGGGCGCTTCGCGTCGAGCCGAGCGCCGCGAGCGTCGACGCGCCAGTCGCCGAACGGCCGCGCGTTCCGGCCGCACGTCACCGTCGTTCTTCGATCCCGCAGCGCTGCCGGCCGGAGGCGCTGGGCGCGCTTCCCGGCGTCACGCTCGGCGTGCTCGTCGGCGCTCCGCCGACGGGCGCTGCGAACGCCGGGCGGGACGCGCTCGACAGGCTCGTCTCGTTCGCCCCGGCGCTCACCGGCACCGCGTCGGGCGGGGCGAAGTCTGGCGGGCGATCCCGCCGCCCGTCAACGACGCGCTCTTCGACGACGTTCGCCCGCTGCATCGCGCGCCGCGTGCGATGACGATCGGGCGCTCCACGCCCACCGCGAGGCGATGCTGACGCCCGCCAAGCACCACCACGACCTGCTGCAGGTGATCCACGGCGTGAGCGGCGAGGCGCTGCGCGAGCTGCTGCGCGAATACGACGTCGGGTCTACGTGCCGCGCGAGCCGGGCGGCGGGTTTGGGCCGCAGGTCGGCATGCACCTCGCCGCCGGCCACCTGCTGCTCGCCGAGCCCCTCGCGCCAGCGCACGGGCTCGAGCGCAACATCGACTACCTGCAGGTCGACTCGCCCGACGGAGTCGTGTGGGTGCTCGACCGGCTCGCGCGCTTTCCGGAGATGCACCAGCGCGATCCGAGTGCGCGGGCGGCTGAAGGCCGAGCAGTACCGCGCCTCACGGCTGTTCGCCCGCGTGCTGCACGACCTGCTCGCGGACGTCGCGGCGTTCGGCTCCGAGCCGCCGGCCGCTGTCGTGAAGATGCCCGCGAGGCCCCGCTTAGACGCCGTCGGCATGCTCGGCGTGCGCTCCGGTTACGTCGCGGTCTGCCGCCTCCTCGAGCAGGAGCGGCACGTTCCCAGCCACGGGGTAACGTCGGCCGCAGCCGGTGCAGTGCAGCGACAGCTCGCGTGCGGAGAGCGCCGAGCGGCACGCCGGGCACCGCAGCGCGGCCGCGACCGGTGCGGGCAGCGGAGGGACCGCCGTGGCCCGAAGCGCGGCGGCGACGCCCTCCGGGTTGAAGGTCGCTGTCTGCGGAGCTCTGCTCTCACCCGCGACCCGGACCGGTAGGTTCTCCCGCCACCGGACCGAGTGCTGCCAGCGCGATCGACGCGCCATCCATGCGGCCCGATGAAGGATCGAGTCCTCGAACTCATGATGCATGAAGGCGCCGGCCGCGGCGCGCTGATCGCGGCGTGGCTCGAAGACGAGCTCTCCGTCGATGAGGTCGATTAGCCACGGGTGGTACGGCCAGCCGTAGACGAGCTCGCTCTCGCGGCTTGGGACCTGCACAAACCCCGCGTTCGCGACCCGCGCCAGCTCACGGGCGAAGGCGTCGGGGTGCTGGGCGTGCTCGAGCACGTGCTCGGCGATTGCGTATACGAAGGTCCCGTCGGCGAAGGGCAGATGCTCGCCGTCGGCGACGACCAACGGCACGTCGAACGCCATGGCGGCCTCGCCGGGGCGCTCGAAGCTGTCGACGGGGTACTTGTCGACGACGACATCGGCGCTCGGATGAGGGGCCTGCCCGGCGCCGACGTCGACCACGAGCCCCTGCTCGGGCGGGTTCGCCCGGGCGCGCCGGCGTTCGATCGTGATCTGCCGCAGCTCGCGGCCGAGCGCGCGCAGCTGCACGGCAGCGTCCGCGGGGGTGGCTGTCTTAGTCGTCATGCGGTGATCCTCGGCGCGACCGGCAGCCTGTCATGCGGTCTGGCGCTGCCGTTCTCGGCGACATCCGCGACCGCCTCCCGGACGAGGCGCGGATACACGTGGGAGGCGCGAAAGCGCTCCGCCTGCTCGCGGCCGGCGCGCTGGACCTCGAGGTATGCCGAAGGATCCTCGACCAACTCGTCGACCAGCGCCTTGAAGGCATCGGGGCCCTCGGCCTCGAGATACTCCTCTCCCGGTCGGAGACCGTGGTCCGGGCTGAGCGGCTCCGAGATCACCAGATGGCCAGCAGCCAACGCGATGCTGACGCGGTTCTCGAATGTCGGATAAGGATTGTTGTGGATGTTCAGCTGGACGTCGGCGCGTTTGAAGAACCGTTCGAGTTGGCGGCCGTAAAGGCCGTGGCCTACGTGGACGATCGGGTAACCGCGTTTGATCGGTGCCAGCACCCGCTCGCGATGCTCCGTGGAGCGTCCGACGAACAACAGTCCGGGGGGACGGGCACGCTTCCCGGACCTCTGTGAACAGGCTGTCCTGCACCGGCAGAGGTAGCGCGCGCCAGACTCGCAACACGCTCTGGGCGGTCTCGACGATCAACGGATCGAAGGAGACGATGCGATCGAAGTTGCCCGAGTCGACCTGCTCAAGCCAGGTCATCCGATCGCGCAGGTCTGGGTGCTGCGCGGAGCGCCCGCGGGGAAGCGGCTCGGTCAGGTAGCCGATCGTCACTGCACTCAGGGAGGCGAACAAGCCCGGCGGGATGACCTCTGGGCGGAAGACGAGAACGACGTCGGGATCGAGCGTCTTCAGTGCGGCGACGAGCGGGCCGGGCCGGGCCGCCGCTCGGAAGTCGAAGAACGAGGGCTCGAGTCCTCCGCAAGGCAGGCCGAGCGAACACTGCCGGAAATAGACGCCCTGTCCGACGAATGCAAGCTTTAAGGGTGAACCGTCGCTGTCGCCTCGCGACGATGCGGACATCGACTTCTCGCTTAGGTGGATCAGATCAATCGAGTCGCAGCGGTCACCGGGCGCCTCGCTAGATTACAGAACCGCTCCGAGACGGGGTCGGCGCCAAGGGTGGACCGTCCGAGGTACACGAGCGAGGGATCGAGAATCCGTTGGGGCTAAGCTGGATCATCCCGATATGTCCGTTGACCTACGTTACCGTCACGTGCGTCATCCCCATGCGCTGCGGCTACGCGCGCTGATCGCCGACCGCGTCCTCACCGCTCCCGATACTTGGGAGCGGCACCTGATCGTGGCTCAGTTGGTGGGCTCGCCCGCCAGCCTCGTCGACGTTGGCGGGCTGCGGGGGCAGCTGCGAAGCTTCCTGCCTTACACGAACGTGACCGCAGTGAACGTGAGCGAGCCGGCGGACTTGATCGTACCCTCCGGTGGCTTACCGTTCGACGACGGGGCCTTCGAGTCAGCGGCGTGCTTGGACGTGCTCGAGCACGTGGTTTCAGACGAAAGGCGAGCGTTTGTCACCGAACTGGTGCGTGTCGCCCAACACCGCGCCGTGCTGTGCTGTCCGCTCGGTTCACCGGAGCACGTCGCCGCCGAGCACGAGATACAAGCTTGGTACCGATCGGTGACCGGCGAAGAACACCCGTGGCTGGCCGAGCATCTGCAGAATGGCCTCCCAACCCTCAACGAAATTCGCGAAATCGTTGACCCTTATTCCGACCAGGTCCGATTCCTGTTCCACGGCGACTTTCGCGAGGTAAATGAGCAGTTCAAGCGGATTGTGCTCGCCCGCTACAGGCACGGCCTCTCCGATGTGCTCGGCTATGCTCGGTTCCGCCTGCCCTACCGCCCGAGAGTCACCGTGGCCGACGATCCGTCACCCTGGTCAAATCGAGTGTTCGTGGTCGTGGATCGCGGTTGAGGACGATGGCGTCAGGTGATCCGGGAGACGGCACCGGATCCGGGCCTGCCTGGCAGGTGGTCGTCCTGAGCTGGAATCGGCCGCGATGACACGCTCACGGTGCCTGGACTCGCTGACCCGCATCGACCGCACCGGACGTCGGGATCATCTGCGTGGACAACGGCTCCACCGACGGGTCGGTCGACGCAGTCCGCGAACGATTCCCGCACGTCGACGTTGATCGAGTCGCCGGCACGAACCTCGGGTTTCTGCGGGCGGGAACAACCTGGGGTTGCGATACGCACTGCGACCATGGCGCGTCGTGGATCGTGCTTGTGAACAACGACGCCACCGTCGCGAAGGACGTGATCGATGGGTTCGAGCGCGCGATCGCGTGAGCGTCCCAGCGCAGGAATCCTCGCCGGTAAGGTCTTCTTCGCCGACCGTCCGACAATGCTCTGGTTCGCCGGACAGCGCGTCAGCACAGTCCTCGGCTACTCAGGCCGGCCGCGCGGCTACGGGCCGTCCGGACGGGCCGCGATACCAGCAGTGTGGTTCGCGACGCGGTCGCGCAGTGGGCGCATTGATGGGCGATTTCGCGCAGAGGCGATCGAGCGCGGTGGGCCTGCTCGACGAAGATCTGTTCGCCTACGTCAGAGGACGTGGATCTTCGCGCTGCGGGTCCGCGAGGCCGGGTCTCGAGGTCGTGTTCGCGCCCGACGGCGCGGGCCTGGCATCAGCGTGTCCGCATCGACCGGAGGAGCGGCCGCGTCCACCCACACCGCTGTACTACGGAGTCCGCAACACGATCATCGTTGCTCGAGCGGCACCGGCCGCTCGGGCTCGCGCTCGGAAACGCCCTCCGCCGCGGCTGCGTCCTGGCGACGTTCAGCGTTCACGCGCTCGACGCGGGCCGATCTGCCGTGCGGCGCTGGCGGCGGTCCGCGAGGGCTTCCGCCGATGCCCGCGACCGGAACCCTCGGGGCCGCGCCCGGATCAGCAATGGACGCGGTCCGGCGCTCCGGCGAGCAGCCCGCCGGTAGCAGGCCGAGCGTTCGCCTGCGCCGCTCGCGCCCAGCTGAAGCGCCTGCCGCCTGTCGCTACGTCCGGCGGCACGGAGTCGTTCCGGGCGATGACGCTCGGTCCTCGAGCGAGCCGTTCGATCGCGGCCGCGATCGGCGTCGGGCGTCGCGTGGCGAGAACACGCAGCGCCGCGTCCCCGGCCACCTCGCGCAGGGCAGGGTATGTCCGAGCAGGCGACGGCGACTGCCGCGGGCACATCGCCTCGAGCACCGGGCAGCCCGAAGCCTTCGTACACGAGACGATAAGACGACGCACGCTCGCCATGCGGTAGAGCCCCTCGAGCTCCTCCGGCGCTACGAAAGCCGAGCAGCCGCACGTCGCGCTCGAGCGCCGCGCCGATCGCGTCGCCGGCCCGGAGCCTCGGACCGTCGGTGCTCCGGTCCGACGAAAACGAGCACCGGCCGCCGGTCGCGTCGCGATGCGCTGCGAGCGCGTCGAGCAGCACGTCGAGATTCTTGTGCGGCAGATCGCTGGCGACCGACAACACGATCCGCCTCGCGCCGAGCCGATGGCGCTCGCGCAGCTCGGCCTCGCCGAGGACCGGCGTCTCGCGATCCGGGGGTGCCGATCTCCGTTTGGGAATCACGTCGACCAGCTCGGGGCGGATGCCGAGCTCGTCGATCAGCTGGTCGACGCGAGAACTGCGACACCGTGATGATCCGGTGCGGCGCGCCGGGCGGCGAGGCTCGAGGAGGCGCCGCCGTGCCCGCGAGCCGGGCGCGCGACAGCAGCTCGGGCACCGCTCTGATACTGGAGATCGTGAACCGTGAGGACCCGCCGGAACGGCCCTGACCGCTGGGCCCGAAGTTCGCCATCGAGTGCACGAATCTCGACCGCGCGCCCGCGCCGCCGCTCGCCGGCAGGAGGAGCAGCTCGCCCGCGGCCCACTGCTCAGGTCGGCGGGCCGACACGGGCAGCCGGACCACGCGCATGCTCGAAGCCGAGCTCGCGAACGAAGGAGTGCGCCGCCATCCCGGTTCACGAACGCGGTAGCGTACAGGCGCAGGCTCGAGCTCGAACATCGCGGCGATGAGCTCACGCGCGTACGTCTCCCGTCCACCCGTGGCGCCCGGGGATCAGGAACAGGAGGTTCAGCCCGAGGCGCATCAGCGCGCGGTCGCGGCGAGCAGGCGCTTGTACCGCACTTGCCAGTAGATCGACTGGGCCGCAGAAGATCCAGCCCGCTTCGCACCGATGCGCAGGTAGGGGCTGTCGAGCGAGGCCGTCAGGTGCGTGGCGAACTCCCGCGCGCTCACGTCGCCTGCGTGGCCTGGACCGCTCGCCTTCGCCGCAGCGTCACGCGGAAGCCCGGCGAGGACCGCGCCCTGGGCGCGCAGCTTCGACGGGCAGCCAACCGTCGAGCGCGGCGACCGACGAGCAGTGACGAGCTCGGCGCCGGCCAGCGCCGGCGCCAGCGCCAGCAGCAGCGGCAGGGGATACACCGACAGCACGGTCCGCCAGCGGTTGCGCTCGAGCCAGAACCACTTGCGAGCGCCCTTCTCGAACTCGTAGCTGTGGACCACGCGCGCGTCCGGGACGATCCCGACGTGCTGTAGCCGGCCAGCCACAGGCGCAGGCCCAGGTCGAGATCCTCCGAGTACAGGAAGTACGACGGATCGAGGCCGCCGACGATGCTCCCACGCCGAGCGCCGGACGACCAAGCGCGGCGCCGGAGGGAAACGCCGACCTCGCGCGGCCCCGGACGGCATGGCCTCGAGCGGCTTCCCGCAGTCGCCGGCCCAGCCGATTCCGAGGTAGTGAACGACGCCGCCGTCGGTGTTGATCCGGCCGTCGGGGAGCAGCACGGCTGCCTGCCAGGCTCCCCACGACGGGTGCTCGGACGCTGCGGCGCGCAGTCGCGCTCGAGGCAACCGGGCTCGAGTCGGCAGTCGGGGTTCAGGAACAGCAGCAGCCCCGCGTCGGTCACGGCGGGCACCGACCTGGCAGCCGCCTGCGAACCCGAGATTGGCGCCCGTCTCGATCACGCGAGCGCGAGCGCCCGAGCTCGGCGTCCGGCATGCGGCCGACCCGTCGGTCGAGGCGTTGTCGACGACCACGAGCTCGTCGTCCGGGCCGAGCTGCTCGAGCAGCGCGCTCGAGCAGCTCCGGAGAGGTGCGCCGACGGAGTCGTGGGTCACGACCACGACGGCCAGCGCGTCGGGACGGGTCGAGCTGACTCAGCGAGGTCGGGAAAGCTCGCGCTCGCGCCTGCTGACGCGGCTCTGTGCGGCGCGAGCGTCGACTCGAGCGGCGGCGGATGCCGTCCAGCGGCGCGACTCAGCTCGCGCCAGCCGCTCCTCGTGCTCCTCGAGGCGCCGCTGGAGCAGGCCGATCCGCTGCGCGAGGACCTTGTTCTGATCGCTCAGGCGCGAGACCGCGAGCGAGAAGTGGAGAAGCAGCAGCAGCTCGAAGCCGAACGCGACCGCGAACAGCGCCGAGGGCGGATAGTGGATCCCGACCGCGTACGAGATCGTGGTCAGCAGGCCCTGCCAGACCGCCAGGATCAGCAGGACCGTGGTCGCGAACAGCCACAGCAGCGCGTAGCGCTCCATCAGCCGCTTGCGGCGCACGAGCTCGAGGATCAGCAGCAGCAACGAGCCGGTGACGACGATCGCGATGGACGCGCTGGGTCGAATCGGTCATCAGATCGCCGGCTCGGTTCTGACCGGCGTGTCGCCCGGCTCGACGGTCGGATGCGAGCGGAACAAGCCGATGAACACCGCGAGCAGCACCTTGACCATGTAGTACACGGGCTTGGTCGAGGAGATTGCGGACACGCCGCTCGTGCGCGGGCGCATCCGGACCGGGATCTCGCAGCTCTTCAGCCGGTGCGCGTGCATGAGCAGGATCGCCTCGACCTCGGGGTAATCGTGCGGGTAGTCGCGCGCGAACAGCTGGATGCCGAGCGCGTTGGTCATCCGGAACCCCGACGTCGGGTCCGTCACCTGCTGCCGCGTGATGAGCGACACGAGCCGGGCGAAGATCCCGATCCCGGCGCGGCGCGAGGCCGAGGAGCGGTACCCGCCGTTCTCCGGCTCGAGGAAGCGCGAGCCGACGACCATGTCGACGCCGGGATTCGCCCGCAGGTGGCGCAGGAGCTCGTGGATATGTGCGGGCATCGTGCTGCCCGTCGCCGTCGACCTGAACCGCGATGTCGTACGCAGTGCTCCTGCGCGTAGACGTAGCCGGCCTGCATCGCTCCGCCGATTCCCGAGGTTGAACGGAAGCCGGAGAACCGCAGCGCCGGCGCCGCGCGGCGCGCGCCGCCGTGCTGTCGGTCGAGCCGTCGTCGACGACCACGACGTCGAAGTCCGGGCGCGCACTGATGGATCTCGTCGACGGTCGCGGAGATCGCTCCGGCTTCGTTATGGGCGGGGACGATTGCGAGATAGCGGCTCAACGCAGGACGTTTGTCGATATGTGCACGAACGTCAGTGGACCGGCAAAGTTGCGCAATCCGAGAGACCCCCATCGGCCGAAAGGTAGCGGTTTCGGAGGCGGTCCGAGCTATCAGCGACGGCGCATCCAGAACGATCCGGGGTTGACTCCGGGGCCGAAGGACGGGATCGCGGCCGCGAGCCGGCGTGGGTGGGCCCGCGCGACCGCCTGGGCTCCGATCAACACTTCCCAGTGCCTCCGTTACCGAGCAGAAACGCCTGCAAAAGGTATTGCTCCGACCAGAAATGGGCGTCCTCGAGATGCCCTCGCGAGTACGGGTACGGCAGGAAGATGTCGTGGAAGTGGACGATCACGCCGGGCCGGAGGAGCGGCAGCACCTCGAGCACGATCCGCGTCACGTCGCCGCCGACCTTGACCACGTGAGAGGTGTCCACGAACAGCACGTCGTCGGCGCCCGAGCATCCGAAACGTCTCGTCCGGGCACGTCCTGCGCACGGATCGGCATGACGCGGGCCTCCGGCGGTAGGAGGCTCGAGCGATACGGGTCGTACGTGCGGAGGACTTCCGACGACGTCGGCACCATCGCGCTCGAGGGCTTCGCGGACGATCAAGCGTCGAATAACCAGAGCCCAGCTCGACCACGTGCGGGGGACGGAAGCGTCGGACGAACGCGTACAGCAACTCGGCGTCGACGCTCTCGTAAGTCCCGTTGCGCAGATAGAAGCGACCGGGCCCGGCGTCGGCGGCCGACAGCGGGGGCTCAAACTCGCCGCAGTGCTGCGGCCAGCTCACGTTCGAGGAACGCGATCTGGCGATCGACATCGAACGCGAGCCCGCGCATCGGTCTCGCCTCATCGAAGAAACCGGGCGCGATCGCGGTGACGTCGGGGATCGGCGAGTCGTAGCTGGAGTACACGAGCTGGAACCCCACGCGAGCCAGGGCACGCGCGCACCAGGAGGTAGCCCTTGCGCGCCAGATGCAACAGCCGGGAACGCGAGCGAAGCCGGCTCATGCGGTCGGGAAGGTTCCGTTGGAGCGCGGTCACCGCGTCGGCATGGTAGACGCCCGATTCGCGACCGTCGTGTGTTCGGCTACGGCCCGGGCGGCGGCGGGGTTCGCCTCAGAACAGCGTTGATCACCTCGAACGGGATTGCTCGCAGGGCGGCCAGCGCCCCGAAGTAGAGAATCCCGAAGACGAACAGGGACACCGCACTCGACAACTGGAGCGCATAGGTGACTGCGAGCGCGAACGCCGTCCCGGCCGCGATACGGGGGACCAGCGAAAGCGACACGCGCAGCGCCGGCGAGAACCTGTAGACGCCGATGGCATAGGCGAGCGCAAGCAAGCCCTCGGCGGAGGTGGCGGCGATCGCCGCGCCCCGAGCCCCCAACGACGGAATCAGGGTCACCGAGAGGACCGTCGCAGCCAAAACCGCGAGCGCGTTGGCACGAAGGAGCGAGCGGTACAGGCGCAACGACAGGAGTACGGCCCCGAACAGCGCGACCATGAAGCTCATCGCGATCGCCAGCCCCTGTATCTGAAGGACAGGAATCGAGGGCTCAAACCCGGGACCGGCGACGACGCGGATACCAAACGATGCTCCGACCACGATCGACGCCGCCATCCATATCCCCCCGATCAGGCCAGTGTCGAAGAGGCGCTGGATCGCATATGCGAGGCGCGGCCTGTCATCCTTGATCGCGGCACGAGTCAAGATCGGAAAGCTGGACGCGACGAGCACGTACGGGATCACTGCCAGAACTTCGACGATCCGAAAGGCGGCCGAGTAGTAGCTGACCTCGTGCTCTGACGACAGCGCTGACATCAAGACGAGCGCTTCACGGAAGTAGATGATCCCGACGGCGGTGGCCATTGCGTAGGGCAACGTCTCCTTGAGCAATTGGCGCCAAATCCGCCGATCGAACGCCGGGACGATCGGCACCCGGCCCCGCACAAGCACGGCCGTCCCCGCAAACAGCACGGCTCCAGAGGCGATCGTCGACGCAAGCAACGGTAGGACTCCGACACCGGCAAGGACGAGCAGGACATACGAAAGGGTCAGCGTCAACTGCTGAGCGAGGCCGAGCATCGAGACCGCGGTGACCCGAAGGTCCGCGCTCAGGGGGATGCCGTAGTTCTCGCCGGCGATGGTCACGACCAGGCCGAGGCCGGCCACGAGGATGCCGTACACGATGACTTCATGAGCACCGATGAGTGCTGCCACGCCGGCGGTGAGGAGGATTCCGGCAGCTGTCCCGGTTATTCGGAGACCGATCAGGTTTCGCAGCAGTTTGGCGCGATCTGGTCGTCCGGTGGCGAACTCGCGGATGCCGAGGGTATTCAGGCCGGCTTCGGTGAAACCGCCGATGATGAATACGATCGCCGTGACCGTCGCGAAGTAGCCATAGTCGGAAGGACCCAGGTGGCGGATAACGAGCGGCGCCGAGATCAAGCTCGCGAGCAAGCTCAGGCCGTACGTGGTGACGCGAACCAGGCTGCCCCGGATCAGGCGGGCGCCTGCCTCGCTCGAATCGAGCGCCCGCGGATCGTCGGAGCCGATCGACACAGATTCCAACATAGACTCTGCGTGCGGCTGCGGACCGACCACCGGATTATCGCCATTCACGTGCGTCGCACGGCGAGCACCTGCCATTGCGCCACCAGGAATTCGGTCGATTTGCCACCCGTGAGCGACGCGAGCGCACGCCGCGGCAGAGATATCGGCGGGTGCGACCGAGAACGGATCTCAAACCCCGCCTGCTCGATCGCCGTTTCGATGTCGCGTGGGGTGAACCAACGGAGGTGCGTATCGTCGCGGTGCCCGTGCGGTTGGTAGTTGAAGGTTCCCCGCAGCATGACGTCGACCATCAGCGACAGATGGCGTGCGTTCGGAACCGAGACGTGGAGGCGGGCGCCGTCCGCGCTCAGCCTGGCCAGATGACCGAGCACGGCCCAGGGATCGAGCAGGTGCTCGAGGACGTCATAACAGAGGATCGTGTCGAACTCGTCCGCTAGCCCTGCGAGGACCGTCTCGGCTGGTCCGACCAGCACATCGTCGTAGATAGCCCGTGCCGCGTCGGCGGCGTCCGCGTTGATCTCGATTCCGGTCAGTCGCGAGGGACCTCGGGGTCGCAAAAGGGTCCCCGTGAGCCCGGACGCGCAGCCGACATCGAGTACGCGTCCGAGAGGGTCGGGCAGCTCCGGGACCATGTCGGTGCGCAGCGTCCCGTAATACGCGCAAGGCTTGCGCAGCGACGAATCACCGTCTGCCATCGTCAACACGCGTCATCCGCCGAACGCCTCCGTCAACGTACATGTACCGCGCCACGTAGAGCTGGAGCAACGTGGCATAGACCCCCTGGTAGAAAGCGAGGCGCAGATCCAGCTCGGTGCCGTCACGGATCGACCGACGCATCGTGAGGAGGAAGTGGATGACCCCGTTCGGAACGGCGAGCACAGGGGAGAGGAGATTCATCAGGTGTCGCTGCCAGGGCCAGCGATCCGGACCCGAGTAATTGAATTTCGGTATCTCGGAGAAAGGATTGACGAGCTCGCGCGCCTGCACGCTGACACCATCGGCGGTACTTACCGCTCACCGACTTGAAGGTAGAAGTTGTTGTACGGCGGTTGGTGGTGAAGCACCTCGTCACGAATCGCCAACGCGACCGTCGACTTCCTCGGCCCGCTGCAGGTGGCCTACCAATGAGGTCTTATCGCGGGAAGAGGCTCGGCTCTGCGAGGGCAGGTGGCGGTGATGTACCGCCTGCCGTCCCACATCAGCCCACAGAAACGACCACAGGCGGCGGAGTCGTCCCGTCGAACCAGTTTGGGGATGACGGCGGCCATCTCGGTGGAGAGGAATTCGTCGGCGTCGAGGCTCAGGAGCCATTCGCCTCGGGCCTGTTCGTAGGCAAACACCGTGTGATGCTCGGGGTTGCCGACGAGGGCCGACCAATACCCGGCAGCCGAACTCGTTTGCGATATCGACCGTCGAGTCCTCGCATGGCCCGTCGTTCTCAACCAGGATGATCTCGTCGGCGATGCCTTGCAATGACGCTAATCACCGGCCGGTCGACGTCTTCTTGTTACGGACGACGAGGCACGCGGGGACCTCCACGCTCACCTCGCCGGCGGAGGCCGGAGGCTGAAGGGCGGGTGTGATCCCGGACGAGGCACCAATGGAGCGGAGGCTACGGGAGGCGCCCCGGTGGTGGTTGCTGTCCGGCGAACGGATTCCGGTGGCTCGCGACCACCGCTCATGCGATCAGCATCTGGGGCACCGCTGTGCAGGCGTTGCGCACCTTCCCCGGCTCCCGCCCCATCGCTGCCTCCACCCGCTGGCTGGGTGAAGCTCCCGTGAACTTGCCTGCGGACTCCCGCGCGGCGTAATTGGTCCGAAGCGGGCGACGGCGTCGTCACCCCAGGAACCCACTCCAGTGGGACGGAGTTGGAGCCGAGGTGATGTAAATACAGGCGCTCCAGCTGGCAAGTGAGACGGTGGGGGATCGAACAGTCGCGCAACCTTCGCTGCCGCCGGCGTCGCCGAAGGCCAGCACTGATGCTGTCGTCGAGCAGGAGGTCGGCAACCGCCTCGGCGAACGGGCGCGGGTGGTTCGCGATCCACCCGTTGACCCCATGGTCGACGACCTCTACTTGCGCATTGTCAGTCCATGGCGTCGAGCACGTCACCACCCGCACCCCGAGCGCCATCGCCTCCGCGAGCGCGACGCCTTGGGATTCTCCGATTGTCGACGCGTTCACGACGACGTCGCAGGCGCTGTAGAAGAGCGCGAGCCGTTCCTCGTCGGCGGTGGCAGGGTAGGCGCGGACGCGCTCGAGCAGCCCGAGGCGTCCGGCACGTCGCTGCTTGGCGAGCCGTCATGCCCACGTAGAGCAGCTGGACGTCGGGGACGAGCTCGGATAGATGGGTTACGATGTCGACCAGCATGTCGCGCCACTTCAAGTCCGCGACCGGTCGCCCGAGCCGTCCGACGACCGGCCGGTCGGGATCGAACCCCAGCGCCACTTTCTTGGCCGCTCGACGGTCCGCGGGCAAGCGATCGGAGCCGTGGCGGCGTCGACGGGGAGGGACGAAACGCGATGTCGGTCTGTAAAGAGCCCGGGGAGTTGCCAACCAGTCTCCTATAACGGAGCAGGCACATCTGCGAGTATAAACAGGTGACAAGCGAACAGCGGTTCGTCCGCAGAGTGATCGACCGCACCGAGATTGTTCTCGTCGATCAAGACCGAGACACCTGCACGCTTGCACGCCTGGACGGGCATCGGCTCGGCTCCCCCGTGCCGAAACAGGTGGGCCAGGTCGACGCCGTGGAGGAGTGAGCTGAGCCGGTCGAAGTCACCGTAAGCGCACATTACGGGGACACCGTTTGCCTCGAGAGCAAGCCGCCGCTCGCCCTCGGCATTCCACGTAACGACCCGGAGATCGAAGCGCTCGCGATCGATGTGGAGCGCATGGGTGACAAGACCCTTCTCCGTACCGCCCAGACCGAGGCTAGAGGCTACGAGCGCCACCGCTCGCTTGGTCATGCGCGGCGCGCGTAGCACCCGTCGATGAAGATCGCGGTGCCGTCCGGAGTCGTCAGCGTTGGTGAGACGTTGACCAGGGAGAAGCCCCTGCGGTCCATCTCAGCATGCAGCGTGTTGAAGGTTGCGTCGCCTTCGTACTGTGAGAAGAAATTCATCTCGAGCATCACCGCTCTGGCGTTGGCGAGGGTCGCGGGACCTCCCTCGAGCACGCTCATCTCGGAGCCCTGCACATCGATCTTGAGAACGTCGACGCGGCGCTCACCGACCATCTCGTCGAGCGTGACCGTGCGGACCGGCATCTCGCCGGCAAGCTGCCCACCCGGGATCGATCGTGGTCATCATCTGGGGCCGCGGCGCGAGGAGCGAGGAGTTGTGGTCGTGGGTGCCGACATGGAGTGTCGCGGTGCCCGAGACGGCAGCGACCGCGACGTCGAGGATTTTGACGTTCGGCAGCGTCCCCAACCGCGCCTGCATCCGAGCCCGGGGAGCCGGGCCCAGGCTCGGCGGCGATGATCTCAGCCGCGTGGCGCGACGGCTAGCACGCCGGCCGTGAACGCCCCTTCGTTGGCCCCGATGTCGACGACGACGGCACTCCGGAGGTCGAGGTCCGCCGGCAGCAGGTGGACGCGCGCCATCCAGGCCTCGAGCGCGGATTTGAAGGTCACGGTCGTGTAGCCACGCGCATGGAAAAGACGACGCGCCTCGAGTGCGCGAAGCGCGCCGATGGGCATGGCCGCCTGCCCCGCGAGCTTCGCAAGACCGGTCAGTCGCTCAAGGCGAGGAGCTATCGTCACCGCGTGATCGCCGGAGTTGGTGGCGCCGCGAGGGGAAGCCAGATCTGTCGTCGAGTCATCGGGAGTTCCTCCAAGGTTTGGCCTTGATAGCCGGCGTCGCGGATGAGTGCCTCGACGTCGGCGGCGTCGATTCCATCGGGCTGCCACTCGGGATGGATCTCGAGCATGACCGCAGGACGATGGGAAAGGAGGGTGTCACGCATCCCTCGAAGCACGAGCATCTCGGCACCCTCGACGTCGATCTTGACCAACCGAGGGCGCAGGCCCTTCGCTGCAACTACGTCGTCGACGACGAGACTCGGCTGCGTCGCTCCATCGGAGGCGCTCGCGAACCTCGGGTGCCCCCCTTCTCCGGTACCACCGGGATGACTGGCGGCCACCGGCGCACCATCGCCGACCGCGTCGGTCAGCACCGAAAGCTCGACGCGTGGAAACTGCTTGCCGAGATCGTCAAGCGTGGCTCGCAGGTCAGTCAAGGCAGCCACATCGGGCTCGAATGAGAGGAATCGATCGCCGGCACTGGCCGCCGGCGCGAGCAGGACGCTGTACCAGCCGTGGAAAGCTCCGATGTCGAGCACGTCTCCGCCGTGGTAAGCGCTCAGTGCCTGTTGTGACTCGCGCGCCCCCAGCTTCATCCACAAGCGCCGCAGGAGTGCCAGCCGCACCGTCGAGAGGCGAACACGATCGTCACTGAACCGCACCGGAAACGGAAGCGGCTCCAGGCGTCGGCGAAGAGTCGGTGGGATCTGAATGCTTGCCAGGAAGCGTTGGGCTTGCATGGTTCTCGAGCTGGGTGCAGGCCGCGCGCTCGGTCGCGGAGCCGGGTCTTGTGCCGTGCGCGGCATCCGCGGGCGGAGCATAGAACGTTCGCAATCCGGCGATAATCACGTCGCATGAACGACTCCCCGCAACCGCGGGACGCCCGTCCGCGGCCGAGGGTGGTGCTGTTGCGCGGCCACCACGTGAACCCTTGGGATCTGCGCCCGTGGGCGTTGCTCGGGATCGCTTCGATGTCAGCGCCCTCATAACCGCCAGCAACGAGTTCGAGACGAACTCGATCTCGGTGCGCCTCGAGCGCGTCGGCTCGCTGCGCGACCGCCTGCCACCGGGTCGCGTCGGGCGCGCGCTCGCGTATGGTGCGGGCGACGGCTATCGGGACCTCGAGCCCGCGTTGCGAGGGGCCGACATCGTCCACGCAGCCGAGCTCCACACGTGGTTCAGCGCTCAGGCAGCGGAGCTCCGCGTGCAGCTGGGGTTCAAGCTGGCACTCGACCGTGTGGGAGACGATCCCGGCGTTGAACGCATATCGATGGCCGCGCGAGCGCAGGTACCGCCGGCGCGTGCTCGACTCCGCCGATCTGCTGCTGCCGACGACCGAGCGAGCACGGCGGGCGCTGCTGCTCGAGGGCGTCGAGGAGCACCGGGTCGAGCTCTGCTATCCCGGCATCGACACGCGCCGATTCGCCGCGCGCGCCGATGAGGTCCCGCCCGATCCGAGCACCTGGTGCTTTCGCCGGGTCGTCTGGTGTGGGAGAAGGGACATCAGGACGTGATTCGGGCCGTCGTCGCGCTGAACCGCGGACTGCTCGGCCCGTCGCCACCCGTGCGTTTGCTAATTGCCGGGTCCGGCCCCGATGAGAAACGGCTCCGGCGACACGCGCGCGAGCTCGGCGGCGACGGTGACATCGAGTTCCGGCGGTCCGTTCCGTACGACGAGATGCCGGCGCTGTACAGGCAGGCTTCGGCAATGGTGCTCGCCAGCCTGCCGCGCCGCGGCTGGGAGGAGCAGTTCGGGATGGTGCTCGCCGAGGCGCTCGCGAGCGGCACCTCCATCCTCGCGGCGCGAAGCGGCGCGATCCCGGAGGTGGTCGGGCAGGACGCGACGCTGTTCGATCCGGGCGATTGGTTCGCCCTCGCGGCGGGCTGCGCGGGGGCCCGCTGCGCCGCGCGCCCGCGGTACGCGTGCCCCACGACCCCGATCGGGTGGCGCTGTTCTCGATCGATGCCGCCGCGGACCGGCTGGCCTGGCGCCTATCGGAGGCTGCTGGGTTCGGCGGAGACCATTCCTAGCCCGCCCCTGTAAACCCGGCGGCGACGATCGCTCGGTCCCCGACGATGTACTGCGGATCGTGATGCGGCTGAGCGTTCAGGAAATCCACCTGGTCGAACCCTGCCCACCGTGGCATCAGTCCGAGCGCTGCGCGGTTCGGAACGAGGCTCATCACTCCGACGAGCGATGCAAGCGTGCTCTCTGCCTCGTTTTCGACCCATGCCGCAAAGCTCGCCGGCGACTGGTGGTAGATGTTCGGCTTGCCGTCGCCGCGCACGATCGGACGGTCCTGCCGCGTGAGCTGACTCTCGATGATGCACACCCGGCCGGTCGTCCGCCGCGCGAATCGGATCGCGTCGAGCGGCCGCTCGAGGTGGTAGATCAGGCCGAGCACAAGCACCACGTCGAACCGTCCGATCTCGTCGGGGTCGGACTCCAGCACGTCCCCTTGCCGGAACATGAGCCGGCTCGAGGAGATTCCGAAGTGGTCGCGGATGAGGTCGGCGCGCCGAACGTTCTGCTCGCGGACATCGATGCCTACGACGCGTTCGGCGCCCCACTCGAGCAGGCGATGAGAGAACCAGCCCTCATGACATGCCAGGTCGAGCGCCGACGCGCCCGGCCCGGCTGCGGCGAGCGCGGCTCGTGCGACCGGCTCGATCATCTCGGCGCGGGTCACGTGGACGGGGGCGAGGTCGCCGCTGATCACGGGCGTCGACACGGTCGGCGTCAGCTGCCAGTCGTACATCCAGTTACCGCGGTCCAGTTCCTCCTGGAGTCCAGCCGAGATGGTCGGCTCGGGCTCGGATCGATCCCTGAACCGCTGGCCGAGAGTCACCGGGGAGCCCGCCGCGAAATCTCGAGCCACCGTCGCTTTGCGTCTCGAGCGGGCCCGGTCACGCGCCACGACAGCGAGCGACGGTGCTCGTCGAGCCAGAACTCCGAGGCCGCGTGCCGCTTCTCGGCCTCGGCGACGAGCGCGAGCAACGTGTCGCGCTGAAGCTGCAGGGCCTTGACCTCGGCCTCGCACGCCGCAAGCTCGGCTTCTGCGACGGCGGCGCGGTGCTCGAGCGCGGCTATCCCCTCGTCCGTCTGGGCCTCGTGGCCCGTGCGGACTCCGGCGCCGGCGCCGGTTCCGACATCTCCGGGACCGATGATTGCCGGGTCTCGCTCAGAAGCCGAGACGCCGATCCAGCTCTGCCTGCCCGCGTCCCATCGCTTGATGATTCGAGCCGGATTACCCGCGACGAGCGTGCACGACGGGACATCCGCGGTCACCACGGCCCCCGCGGCGACGTACGCCCGCTCCCCGACGGTGACCCCTGGCAGGATGATCGAGGCGATCCCGAGAAAAGCCCCAGCGCCGATCTGCACGGGGTCGGGCTCCGCCATCGGTTGGTCGATCACCGCCGTATTTGGACCGCGATATTCGTGGTAGGTGTCCCCGATGAACACCCGCGATGCCGTCAGGACGCGGTCGCCGATCTCGACGCTGCCCATGCAGGCGATCACGATACCCGGCCCCAGGCTGACCCCGTCTCCGATCACCAGTCGCGGGCTGTAACGGCGGCCCAGATGCTCGTCGACGACCGACAGCCAGCTGCCCGCCCCGATCTGAACGTCCGCGCCGATCTCAATCCGCTCAGGGCACGTCACGCGGTGGGGCTCCTCGATCTGGCTTCGCGGGCCGAAGCTCGCGAAGTCGGGAGTCCGTGGCGGTGGCGCGCTGAGGATGTGATTCATGGAGCAGCACCGGAGCCACTCGCGCGGCTGGGTGGGCAACCGGCCCCGGCGACATCGGTCATCGTAATCGCCGGCGCCTGCCCGCTGCCGTCAGCCGGCGCCTGACCAATACCATTGCGCTGAGTGCGCGAGCGTCTCGCCGTCACCCCGATCCAGTACCGCCGCGTCGCCTACGCCACGCTCGCAGCGCTGACGCTGATCGTGATGACGGGCGCGGCGGTACGGCTGACGGACTCGGGTCTGGGCTGCGAGAACTGGCCGAAATGCGGCGGGACGCCGCTGCCGCCGCTCAGCTCGCACGCGCTGATCGAGTTCGGCAACCGGGCGGTGTCGGGCGTGGTGGGATTCATCACGGTGGTGGCTGCGATCCTGGCGTTCACGCGGCGGCCGTACCGAAGAGATCTGGCGATCTTGGCGCTGCTGCTGCCGCTCGGCGTGGTGGCGCAGGCGGTGCTCGGCGGGTTCACGGTTCTCCACCATCTGGCGCCCGGATTCGTGATGGCGCACTTCAGCCTGTCGCTGCTGATCCTGATCGCCGCGTTTGCGTTGGCGTGGCGCGCCACGTACGAACCGGGCAGCCGACCGGCGGCAACCGACCGAACCGCCGTGTGGTCGGTGCGCGGACTGCTTCCGCTGGGCGCGTTGACGATCTTCGCCGGCACGGCGGCCACCGCCGCGGGGCCGCACTCGGGCGGCTTCACCGGTCAGGTGGTCCATCGCCTGCACTTCAAGGGCGCCGACACGCTGGACTGGACGATCCACCAGCACGCGACGATCGCCGCGATCTTTGGCGTGGCGGTGATCGGGGCGTGGTTCCTCCAGCGACACCGCGGTGCCTCGAGCCAGGACCTCGAGCCGCTGACCGTGCTCGGCGTGCTGTTGGCCGCCCAGGGGCTCGTGGGAAGCGTCCAGTACGAGCTGAAGCTGCCGAGCGAGATGGTCTGGGTCCACGTGTCCCTGGCGACGGTCACATGGCTTACGTTGCTGTGGGTGGTGGCCGCAGCCGGACGGCTGGCGCCGAGAGCCGTCGAGGTCCCGGCAGGCGACGCGACCACCGGCGCGCGGGAGCTGGAGCTAGTCGGCCATATCGAATAGATCCTGCTCGGCGCTACGATCGCATCGGATTTAGATGTCCGCGCAACGGAGCACCACGCAGTCCCACACCTCCGGCGGGCGTACCGCTGACGCCTCGCTGATCATCCTCGTCGTCGACGACGAGTCCGACCTGCGCGAGATGCTCACGCGCTCGTTCTCGCGCGAGGGCCATCGAGTGATGGCGGTCGGCGACGGACGCTCGGCGATCGACCGGGCGAGCACCGATCACTTCGACATCATCCTGCTCGACGTGGCGCTCGGTCCGGGACCGGATGGCTACGAGGTGTGCCGGACGTTGCGAGCCCGGCGGAACGTGGTGCCGATCATCATGCTGACCGCGCTCGATTCCGAGGCGGACGCCGTGCTCGGGCTTGAGGCCGGCGCCGACGATTACGTGACCAAGCCGTTCGGCCTGGCCGAGCTGCGCAGCCGCATCCGCGCCGTGCTCCGGCGCGCCGGCACGCGCGCCATGGGCGACGAGGTGCTGGTCGTCGGGCCGATCGTGCTCGACCGAGCCCAGCGCGAGGTGGTGATGGACGGGCGTCCCGTGCGGCTGACCTTCTCGGAGTTCGAGCTGCTCGACGCGCTGATGGCCGATCCGGGACGGCTGCTCAACCGCCAGGAGCTGCTGCGCGCGATCTGGGGCGACAGTGCCTACCGCGACCCCCGGGCGATCGACGTCCACATCCGTCACCTGCGTGAGAAGCTCGAGCCCGAGGCCGACAAGCCGCGCTACATCCTCACCGTGCGGGGCGCCGGGTACCGACTTCGGGGGCCTTAGGGGGATGCCGGCGCGTTTCCTCGGCGCTCTCGGTCTACGGGGACGGATCGTGGGGGCGGTCCTGATCGCCTCGGTGTCCACGCTGATCGTGGCGGCGCTGGCGCTGCTCGGTCCGCTCGAGGCGTCGCTCCGCAACGCCGAGAAAACGACGTTGAAGCAGGAGTTCGCCGGGAACCGGGGGACCGCGGTGTTCCAGACTGGGGGTCTCGATCCGGGAGAGGTGAGCTTCGCCTATGTCACGCCGCCCTCGCCCACGGCGCACTCGCAGGGCACCGGAGGCGCGTCGATCAGGCCCAACTCCGCGACAGCGGCGCGCGAGGAGGAGAGTCTCTACCGGGAGGGCGTGCGAGTGAAGTCCCGCCTGCTCAAGGCGGTTCAGAGCCTCCAGTCCTCCACCGGTGCGGCGGAGGTCGCGGTGTTCGGCTCGCCGGACGTCACGGGGCGGGACTCGAGACCCGTCGTTGTCGCGCCCAACCTTGACATCGCCAGACAGGACCCGCGCGACGACGTCGTGACCGCCTTTCGCACTCGCCATCGGGTCTACACGGTCGGCTCGATCGGCGGGACCGAGGTGGTCCGGGAGGCGATCCCGTTCACGACCGCCGGCGTGAACCCGGGACATCCCGAGCACTGGGTACTCGCCGTGCGTAAGCCGCTTGACACGTTGAGCGACGCCGTGTCCACCGTGCGCCGCGCGTTCCTGTACGCGGCACTTGCCGGACTTGCGATCACGCTGCTGCTTGGGTTCCCGCTCTCGGCGACGGTCGTCCGGCGCCTTCGCCGCCTGCGACATGCTGCGCTCCAGCTCGCCGCCGACGGGCCGCCGGTCGACGTCCCCGCCGACCGCCGGCGGGACGAGGTCGGGGACCTGGCCCGGGCGTTCGCGCAGATGCAGCACCAGCTTCAGCAGCAGGAGGAGGCCCGCCGCGCGTTCGTGTCGACGGCCTCGCACGAGCTGCGGACGCCGCTGGCGTCACTCGACGGGATGCTCGAGCTGCTCGACGACGACCTCGGGAGCGGCCACCCAGACCTCGACGACGCTCGCTCGCTGCTCGAGCGAGCCCGGAGCCAATCGCGCCGGCTGTCGCGGCTGGCGGCCGATCTGCTCGACCTCAGCCGGCTCGACGCCCAGGTGCAGCTGCGCTCGGAGCCCGTCGAGCTCGGCGAGCTCAGCCGGGCGGTGATGGCGGAGTTTGAGCTCGGGACCGAAGCGCGGGGGATCGTCTCGACGCTCGACGACTCCGCCGGTCAGGTGTGGGCGAAAGGCGACCCCGGCGGGATCGCCCGGATCGTCCGGATCCTGCTCGACAACGCGGTGCGGGTCAGCCCGCAGGGGGGCGAGGTCACGGTCGAGCTGCGCAACGGCCACCATGCGTCGCTGTCCGTCCGTGACGAGGGGCCAGGCGTCGCTCCGGAGGAGCACGAGCTGATCTTCCAGCGCTTCCAGCGCGGGCGAGCGGCGAGCGGCGTCGCCGGGTTCGGGCTCGGCCTGGCGATCGGGCGCGAGCTGGCGGCCCGGATGGGCGGCGAGCTCGTGCTCGAGCGCTCGGACGTTCCGGGCGCTAAGTTCACGTTGCGTCTGCCGGTGGCCCAGGCGCAAGAGGAAGAACCGCTGGCCGTGGTGTAGTTGGGGCCGCCTGCGGCGGCGTCCCTGGGGCCCTGAGGCCCCGTCCGGATGGGGCCGCATGGCCCCACGGACGCCGAGCGCAGCGAGGCCCCAGAGTTGTCGCCGGTCTTCACCCGGTGGCCTGACAGGATTGAGACGATGGACGAACGCTTGATGAACGCGATGCTGGAGCTCGACGACCGCCACTGGTGGTACCGCGGTCGGCGGCGCATCATCCGCGCCGAGCTCGACCGCCTGCCGTTGCGGTCTGGCGCGCGCGTGCTCGACGCGGGGTGCGGCTCGGGACGGACGCTCGAGGAGCTGAGCCCGTACGGGGCGGTGTCCGGGGTCGAGCTCGATCCCGGCGCGGCCGAGATGGCCCGTGGCCGGGGGCGGGGCGATGTGGTTGTCGGCAGGCTCGAGGAGCTGCCGTGGGAGAACGGGTCGTTCGACCTGATCACGTGCCTCGACGTGATCGAGCACACGCCCGACGACCGGGTGACGCTGCGCGAGCTCCGGCGCGTGTCGACGCCCGGAGGCTTCCTGCTCGTGACCGTCCCGGCCTACCAGGGCCTGTGGTCGATGCACGACGTCGCCAACCACCACTACCGGCGCTACTCGCGGGGCCGGTTACGGGCGGCCGCGGGCGACGCCGGCTGGAGGACCGTGCGGATGACGTCGTTCAACGGACTGCTCCTGGCCCCCGCCGCGGCGGTACGGCTCGCCGAGCGCCGGCGCTTGCGCGACCCGGATCCGGAGTACAAGCCTGAACTAACGCTCGGACCCGAGTGGCTCAACTCGCTGCTCGAGCAGCCGCTGCGCCTCGAGGCGCGCTGGCTGGCCCGCGGCCGGACGATGCCCGCCGGGCTGTCGCTGCTGGCCGTGTTCGAGAATCCAGGCGAGGTCGCCTGACGGACGGGATGGCGTGATGGGGGGTCTCGCGGCGATTGTCGCCGGCTCACTTGCCGCGATCCTCGGCGTGTCCAACAGCCTGGGCTACCTGCTGCCGGCGATCATCGGGCTCGAGTCGATGGGAATTCCGTCGCCGGGGGAGACGGCGCTCGTCGCCGCGGCGGTCCTCGCCAGCCAGGGCAAGCTCGAGATCTGGCTCGTGATCCTGATCGGCGTGACCTCCGCGATCGTCGGCGACAACATCGGCTATCTGTGCGGGCGCAAGTTCGGCCGCAACGTGTTCACCGCGCCCGGGCCGTTCATGAATCGCCGGGTCCACGCGATCCGGGCCGGCGACAAGTTCTTCGACCGCCACGGTCCCAAGGCGGTGTTCATCGGGCGATGGATCGCCCTGGTCCGGTTCGCCACCGCGTGGCTGGCCGGGATCAACCGGATGGAGTTCAAGCAGTTCTTCTTCTGGAACGCGCTCGGCGGGATCACCTGGGGGGTGACCTACGGGCTCGTCGGCTACTTCGGCGGCCACGCGGCCGCACACGTGCTCGCGCAAGCGGGCCTCGTCGGCCTCGTCCTGCTCCTCGTGCTGCCGCTGGTGATCTATGTGGTCGTCAAGCGGCGCGAGCGTCGCGCGGCGGGGCGGTCCGACTAGGGCGGGTCAGGCCTTGTTCGTGTCGAGGTCGAGCGCGCAGGAGTTGATGCAGTAGCGCAGGCCGGTCGGCGCGGGTCCGTCGTCGAAGACGTGGCCGAGGTGTCCGCCGCATGCCTTGCACAGGACCTCGGTGCGCCGCATGAACAGGCTCCGGTCCTCGCGCAGCTCGACGTTCTCGGCGACCGCCGGCTCGTAGAAGCTCGGCCACCCGGTGCCGGAGTCGAACTTGGTGCCGGAGTTGAACAGCTCGGCGCCGCAGCCGGCGCACCGGTAGGTGCCATCGTCCTTGACGTGGACGTACTTGCCGGTGAACGGACGTTCGGTTCCGTGCTGGCGGAGGATGTGGTACTGGTCACGGGAGAGGCGCTCGCGCCATTCGTCCTCGGACAGCTGGACGTCGCGGGCGGTGTCTGTTTCACGTTCGGTAGCCATGGGTCCAACGGTAGCGCGGGGGCGTGCTCCGGTACCGTGAACGGGAGATGAAATTCGGCGTGGCGATCTTCCCGACTCGTGACGTTCAGCCGCCAGGCGAGATCGCTCGGATGGCCGAGGAGCGCGGGTTCGAGTGTCTTCTGTTCCCCGAGCACACCCACATTCCGGCCTCGCGGGAGAGCGCGTGGCCGGGCGGCGCCGAGCTTCCGGGGTACTACGCCCGGACGTACGACCCGTTCGTCGCGTGTGTTGCCGCTGCGGACGCGACCGAGCGGCTGCTGATCGGGACGGGGATCTGCCTGGTGATCGAGCGCGACCCGATCATCACCGCCAAGGAGGTGGCGTCGGTCGACGTGCTGTCAGGCGGCCGGTTCCTGTTCGGGGTCGGCGCCGGCTGGAACGCCGAGGAGATGCGCAACCACGGCACCGACCCGTCCCGGCGGTTCGGCGTGATGCGCGAGCGCATCGAGGCGATGAAGGCGATCTGGACCGAGGAGGAGGCGAGCTACTCGGGCCGGTACGTCAACTTCGAGCGGATCTGGTGCTGGCCGAAGCCGGCGCAGAAGCCGCATCCCCCGGTGATGGTCGGCGGGAACGGCCCGCGAGTGCTCGATCGGGTGCTCGCGTTCGGCGACGAGTGGATGCCCAACCGGACGTCTGTTGCGGACCTGGGGACGCGAATCGCGGAGTTGGGTGTCCGGGCTTCGGAGGTGGGGCGCGACCGGATCCCGGTGACGGTGGTGGGCGCGGAGCCGGACGCGGCCGCGATCGAAGCCCTCGCCGGCATCGGCGTCGACCGCGTGGTGTTCTGGCTGCCGCAGGACGGGTTTGATGCGGTCGAGAACGGCTTCGGTCGCTACATGTCGGCGATCAATCAGTTCCGTCGGGCGGCCTGAGGTAGCTGTTCGCGGCGGCCCGTCGGTCGGCGGCAAGCATCTCCATCACGAGCGACGACCATCCGAAGTCGAGCGCGCCCATTCCGCGCCCGGTGTACGGGTGGTAGTACTCGCGTAGGCCGTTGGCTATGACCGCCGCCGCGATCCGGCCGGCGAGCGCGTCCGCGTGCTCGTCGTAGCCGAGGCGGGTCAGGCCGAGCCAGACGAGCCAGGCGGCGTTGACCCACGTTGGACCGCGCCAGTAGCGCCGAATCCAAAGAAAGCCATCGTCGCGCGTGGAGAAGCTCGGCTCGGTCGGCGGCACCGACGGCGGCGCCACCGGCAGCCAGAACTGTTTCTCGTCGAGAAGGTGCTCCTCGACGAGTCGCCGGCCGATGTCCTCGGGCAGGTCCGGAAGCGCCAGCGGGGCGAGCGCGGCCCAGGTGCGGGCCGGCTTGCGCGTGGGCTCGGGGCGCGCCAGCGGCTCGAACAGCCCCGTGGCGTGGTTGTACATCCGTTCGACGATTGTCGGGGTCAGCGAGGGCCGGTCGAGGGCCATCAGCGACAGGCAGTACAGGACGTTGGTCGCGACCTCGCAGCACACCGGCCCGCCGGCGGTCGCGATCCTCTGGAGGTCGTATCCGAGCTTGCGATTGCGCCATACGAGCGTGATGAATCCGGGCCGATCGTGGGCGCGCCATCCCCAGATCGCGTCGAACTGGGGCGAGGCGTCGAGGCCGGACTCGTCGGGCTGGACGATCCAGATCAGGCCGTCCCCGTCGAGGTCGCGATGGGCGCTCAGCCAGTCGTAATGGCGGGCGATCGCGGGCTCGCCTGCCGGGTCGCCTAGGGCGATCCGCCATGCCCACGCGAGCACCGGCGGCTGGATGCTGGCCGTCATCGTGGCGTTCGGCGAGGTCACGTTGTAGGTGAAGCGCCGCCGGCCCGTGAGCGGTGTGTTCCAGAAGATCGTGTGGCCGATGAACCCGTCCTCGCGTTGCGCGGCGAGCAGCGACCGGAGCTCCCGCTCTGATCGGGCGCGGTCGAAGTGGCGCCAAGCGATCGCGGTAAAGCACGAGTCCCAGTACCACTGCCAGGGGTAGTGGCCGGGGCTCGGGCAGGTGTAGGCGAACGGGACGCGGTCGGTGGCGCGCACCCCCTCGCGCCAGTTCTGGCGAAGGGTGGCCTCGCACATCTGCCTGATCTTCGCCGCGTCGCCGGGTGAGGGCATGGGCGACGGGTCGCCGTCTGAGGGCATGGGCGACGGGTCGCCGTCTGAGGGCATGGGCGACGGGTCGCCGTCTGAGGGCATGGGCGACGGGTCGCCTTCTGAGGGCATGGGCGACAGATCCTCGCAAGCCGAGGATTTGAACGGCGTCTGGCGTGTTGACTTCAGTGAAGAGCCGCAGGGCTCGTTAGTCCGAGCGCTCCCGCGCCAGCAGCGAGCCGTGCTCGCTCGAGCCCGGGGACCTTCACGTCAGGTCGATACTCGACCCGCCCGAGCTCCTGGCATTCTGCCCCGCACCGGTCGCACAACAGCACCAGGCGCAATACGCCTGCTTCGCGGAGATACCGCGACGCCCCGCTATGTGTTCCGGAGTGATCGCACATCATGGCTATCTATGGGTAGAAACGGGAGCTCCGCTCGGAAAAGTCTGCGCGGTTGGTCGGACGGTGGCGAGCGCGTGCCACAGGCTTCCCGGACACGCGGGCCCCCGAGACGCCGAGCCCCGGGGGCGCCGCCCCGGAACGCCCCGCGGATCTTGCCGGAGGCGCGGGTGCGAGAACGCCCCGCGGATCTCGCCGGAGGCGCGGGTGCGAGAACGCCCCGCGGATCTTGCCGGAGGCGCGGGTGCCGGAACGCCCCGCGGATCTCGCCGGAGGCGCGGGAGGGGCCACAACTCCACACTCGACGAGTCCGAGTCGCCGAGATGCGAGAAATGGCCGCTATACGCACCCTGGCGTGCACTCGCCGTCCGGCGGACGTCGAGTGTGCGGAATGACCTCCTCGCGGGGCATGCCCGCCACCGCCCTCGCCACCGACCCCCCGACCATCACCGACCTTCAGCGCCACCGATCGCCGCTGCAGGATTCGTTGCAAAGGCAGGATCTGGTGACGCGGTGGCGGGGCCGCTTGCTAGGTTGCTGCCGGCTTCCATCCAGGGGGCCTTTACCGAGATCGCGGTGCCTGACCCGTCGGGCGGCGCGTCCGCTTTGCCGTGCCCACACCCGTCCGCATGCTCCGACTCCATGTACGTGCCCGAGCCGCCGGGATCGTCGCGTTCATGGCGGCGGTCGTAGTGCTCGGCAGCAGCCTGACGAGCAGCAGCGCCGGAGACCTTCAGAGCCAGATCGCGGCCGGCAGGTCGGCGGCGACGTCGCTCAAATCGCAGATCGCGGCCGACAGCGCCCAGATCCGGCAGACCACGCACGGTCTGGCCGACGCCAACCGGCGGCTGAGCGAGCTCCAGCAGCAGCTCAGCGCGCGCGAAGCACAGCTCCGCGACGTACAGAACCGTCTCTTGGCGGCGCGGAACCGCCTGGTCGATCTCGAGAACCAGCTCGAGCGCGCGACGCGCGCTTTGGCCGCCAACCTCGTCGCCGACTACGAGCACGGCCAGCCGAATCTCGTCAGCGTGATCCTCGATGCCCACGGCTTCACCCAGCTCGTCGAACAGGTCAACTTCATGCACCGGATCGCCGAGCAGAACGCGCACATCGTGTCCTGGACGCGTGCGACCCGCGCCGCCGTCGCTCGCGAGGCCCGCCTCCTCGCGACGCTCGAGCACCGCGACCAGACGTTGACCGCGCAGGTCCTGACACAGCGCAACAGCGTCGCCGCGCTCCAATCGGCCCTGCTCCGCCAGCAGATCAGCGAGCTCCATGCGCGTGGCCGAGACGCCACCAGGCTGCACGCGTTGAACGCGCGGCTCGTCTCGCTCGAAGCGAAGGCCGCCGCCGTGGCCGCGCGGGCCGCTGCCACCCGCAACGTGAACGTCGGGGGGGTCGCCGTCGACACCGGCGGGATGGTGCAGGCGCCGGCGGGAGCACCGGCTGCGGTGGCGCAGGTGATCGCCGCCGGCAACGCGATCGCCACCCTGCCTTACATCTATGGCGGCGGCCACGCGTCGTTCCACGCCGACGGCTACGACTGCTCGGGCTCGGTCAGCTACGCGCTTGCGGCAGCCGGCCTCGTGAGCTCGCCGATGGTCTCAGGCGCGTTCGAGTCGTGGGGCGACCCTGGGCCGGGGCGTTGGATCACGATCTACGCCAACGCCGGCCACGTGTGGATGGAGGTCGCCGGCTGGCGGTTTGACACCGTCGCGCTGGCCGAGGGTGGGACGCGCTGGTCGCGCGGCGGTGGCGAGTTCGCCGGGTTCGTGGTCCGGCATCCGCCGGGTCTTTAGAGCCGGCAACTGCCTCTCGTTGGCCTGCGCGCCTCCGCGCCTCGGCGGTCCGGGGGTCACGGCGGTTTGGGCGTCACGGCGGGTCGCGCGCCACGGCGATTCGAGCGGCACGGCGGGTCGCGCGCCACGGCGGTTCGAGCGGCACGGCGGTTCGGGCGTCACCGCGGCTCGCGCGCCACGGCGGTCCCGGCACCACGGCGGCCGGCGCTCCACCGCGGCGTCCGGCTGTCTGAGTGCGGACCTCAAGCTTTTCGGCTGCCTCCGCCGATGAAGCCTTTCTATGAAACGACTTGCGGCTGTTGCCTGCGCGCTGTTTGGCGCGCTGGCCCTTCCCGCCGGCGCGGTCGCGACCCAGCCGGCCACGACTCAGACACCGACCCAGACCGTCCAGGGCCGGGCGTTCGGCACCGTGATCGGCATCGCCCGCGGCGCGTTCGCGATCGAAGCCGCCGCGGGACGGATGCCGGTCGTGAACGCGCTCACGAGCGCGGCGAACATCGTCACGGCCGGCGACTTCCCTTACGTGTACGGCGGAGGCCACGCGGAGGCCGGGATTGCGAGCATCGGGATCAAAGGCCCGGGTTACAACGGGCGGCGGATCGGCTTCGACTGCTCGGGGTCAGTCGCGGCGGTGCTCTCGGGTGCCGGCGTGTGGGAGCCGACCAGCGGGGTTCCCAACGACGCCGGCATCATCGCCCAGCTGCTGAGCGAGCACCTGATCGCACGCGGGAGGGGACACGGCGCCACCGAGGTGACGCTGTACGACGATCCTGGTGTCCACATCTTCATGGACATCGACGGGCACTTCTTTGGCACCTCCGACGGCGGTGGCGGTGGAGATCCGGCCGGTGGCGCGGGCTGGCTTGACGACGGCGCGCCTGACGCCACGAGCCACGTCTACAAGCCCTACCACCTGCTCATGCCGGTCCTCCGTCAGGAGACCACGTTCGAGCGCATCCTCACCTTCCAGACGGGCGGCAGGGCGAGCGTCGTCCAGGGCCTCGAGTTCGGCAGCGACGTGCACGTCAGCTACACGCAGACGCCCACGGGCCGCATGACGGCCCAGGGCATCGCTTAGCTCCGCTCGCGCCGAGGGTTCCGCGGGACCCCCGCCCCCACGAGGTCGGGTTCCGCGGACCGCTGGGCCCCGCGAGGTGTTCAGCGGAACCGCCGGCCCCCGCGAGGTGTTCCGCGGAACACCTGCAACGGTAAAGATGGGTTATCCATTTGGGTCAGGTAGCCTGGCTGGGTGCCTGTGGCCGGCCGCGACTATCCGGGCTCCTACGCGGAGCTGCTGGCGTGGTTCGGGGGCGAGGAGGCGTGCGTGGACTACCTGGAGTGGCTGCGCTGGTCGGATGGGTTCCGCTGCCGGCGGTGCGTGAGTCGGTCGGGGTGGCGGCTGAGCAGCGGTCGGTGGGAGTGCTCGGTATGCGGCCAGCAGAGCTCGGTGACGGCGGGGACGATGTTCGATCGCACGCGGACGCCGCTGCGGATGTGGTTCGCCGCGGCGTGGATGATGACCAGCCAGAAGCACGGGGTGTCAGCGCTCGGGGTGCAGCGCGCGCTGGGGCTTGGCTCCTACCAGACGGCGTGGGCGATGCTGCACCGCTACCGGAGCGCGATGGTGCGCCCGGACGCGAGCGTCTGAGCGGCCGGGTCGAGGTTGATGAGACGTGGATCGGCGGGGTCGAGAAAGGGACCCATGGCCGGGACAGCGCGACGAAGTCGCTGGTGGCGATCGCGGTCGAGATCAAGCATCCCAAGGGGTTTGGGCGGGTTCGGATGCAGCGCGTGGAGGCAATCCGCAGGGAGTACTTGATCCCGTTCCTCTGCGCCGCGGTCGAGCCAAGAGCCACCATCCACAGCGACGGGAACCAGGCCTACTGGACCGTGCCCGAGCACGGCTACGAGCACGATCGGACCGTTCTCAGCCAGCACAAGGATCCCGCGCATGTACTGATGCCGGGCGTGCACCGCGTCGCGAGCCTGCTGGAGCGCTGGCTGCTCGGAACCCACCAAGGCAGGGTCAGCCCTGAGCACCTCGACGCCTACCTCAACGAGTTCACCTTCCGCTTCAACCGACGGAGCTCGCGCCGTCGCGGACTGCTGTTCTACCGGCTTCTCCAACAGGCGATCCTGACCGACCCGATCACCTACCGCAGCCTCGTTGTCAACCCGCGTCCGACCGGTCGCCGGCCCACGCCTCCCGCGCGCCCCGGCCGAGTCGCCTCGGTCTCCGCCGCCCATCGCCCGTGGCGCCAGACGCAACAACCCGACCCAAATGGATAACCCCACGGTAAGGTTGCGAGAGGAACTCGCGGGCTGCGTCTCGTGGCCGGGGGCGCGCGAGCCTGACGTGCTTATCGAGCGCGTAGGCTGCAACGCATGGCAACCGTGATTCCGATCGAGGATCTGCGGCGCAGCCCGACGTCCGCGCTGTTCGAGGGGCGCGAGCATTCGCCGATCTCGATCTTCGTGACCCAGTACCAGCGCGGCCAGGGACCTGCCCTGCACCTGCATCCCTACCCCGAGGTGTTCGTGGTCGAGACGGGCACCGCGGTGTTCACCGCCGGCGAGGAGGAGCTGACCGTTGCCGGCGGGCATATCGTGATCGTCCCCGCTGAGACGCCGCACGGCTTCAAGAATCCGGGCGACGAGACGCTCCGCGTGGTCAGCGTTCACGCGAGCCCGACACTCCAGCAGACGAACCTCTGAGGCCGTCCGGGGCCCCTACGCCCCGCATTCGGTCACCCGTCCGCGAGAAATCGGATGCGTCAGCAGAGTGAAGTCGGAGTGCTGGCTCGCAAGGTCAGATGACCGAACGACTAGACGAACTTACGCGCCCATCCGGCCATTGACACCCGCGGGTGAGGGCACGGTGGTCGTCTCACTCGCGGTGTGTCTAGAGCTCGGTTGCTCGCGGCGGTACTGCTAGCCGCAGCCGGTGTTGAACCCGCAGCTCGAGCACGTGTAGCAACTGCCCGTGCGCTGCATCATCCCGCCGCACTGCTGGCAAGCCGGACCGAGGTCGAGGCCCTTGCGCATCGCGGGGATCACCGGTGGTGAATCGGTCAGCGCCGATGTGGCCGGCAGCGCCGTCGTAGGCGAATTGCCACCGTTGCCACCCTTGCCGTTGCCCGGCTTGTCCTGGGTCGCGGGTGGCACGGCGACGTCGCCGAGATGGGAGCTCGCCGCCTCCTGCGCCGCCTGGCGCGCGCGGACCGCCGGCGTCAGGATCCCGAGCTCCTCCTGGAGGTCGACGTCGAGGAACCGCGAGGCCAGCCAGCGCATGATGTAGTCCGGCATCGACTTCGCGAACGGGATCTCCGGGTTCGAGGTCATGCCCTCGGGCTCGAACCGCATGTAGCTGAACTTGCGCACGAGGGTCTCGAGCGGGACGCCGGTCTGCAGCGCGATCGAGATCGCCGTCGCGAACGAGTTCATCATCCCGCGCAGGGTCGAGCCTTCCTTGCCGATGTCGGTGAGGAAGATCTCGCCAACCGTTCCGTCGTCGTACATCCCTGCGGTGATGTAGCCCTCGTGGCCGCCGATCGAGAACTTGTGCGTGATCGAGCGGCGCTCGCGCGGCATGCGGCGGCGCTGCGGGGCCTTGGCCAGCGCCTCGGCAACCGCCTTCTGGATCTCGGCCTCCTTCGACGCCGCGGTGTCCTTCTGGGCGTCAGTCCGAAGCGCCTGGGCGGTCTTCGATCCGTCGCGGTAGATCGCGAGCGCCTTGATGCCGAGGCGCCACCCCGCGATATAGGCGTCGGCGATGTCCTCGACGGTCGCGGACTCGGGCATGTTGACGGTCTTGGAGATCGCGCCGCTCAGGAACGGCTGGGTGGCACCCATCATCTTCAGGTGGCCCATGTGCGAGATCGCCCGCTCGCCGACCGCGACGTCGAACACCGGCAGGTGCTCGTCGGCCAGGCCGGGCGCGCCCACGATCGTCCCGTGCTCGTTGACATACGCGACGATCTGCTCGATCTGCTCGTCGTTGTAACCGAGGGTCTGCAGCGCAGACGGCACCGTCCGGTTGACGATCGTCATCTGGCCGCCGCCCACGAGCTCCTTGAACTTGACCAGCGAGAAGTCGGGCTCGATGCCGGTGGTGTCGCAATCCATCAGGAATGAGATCGTGCCCGTGGGCGCCAGCACGGTCGCCTGCGCGTTGCGGTAGCCGACGCGCTCACCGAGCTCGACGGCTTCCTCCCAGCTCCGGCGCGCGGCCGACAGCAGGTCGGCATCCAAGCAGGCCGAATCGGGGATCGCGTAGGAGGCGTCGCGGTGCATACGCATCACGGCGTTGTGCGGATCGCGGTTCTCGGCATAGCGCTCGTACGGACCCATCACCGCCGCCGTCCGAGCCGAGCCGAGATAGGCGCGACCGGTCATCAGCGCCGTGATCGCCGCGGCCGCTCCCCGGCCGGCGTCGGAGTCGTACGGCACACCGTTGGCCATCAGATAAGCCCCGAGGTTCGCGTAGCCCATCCCGAGCTGGCGGAACGCGCGCGCGTTGGCACCGATCTGCTCGGTCGGATAGCTCGACGGCGAGACGATGATCTCCTGGGCGAGGAACATCACGTCGACTGCGTGCTCGAACGACGCGACGTCGAACGTCCCATCCGTTCGACGGAACTTCATCAGGTTCAGCGACGCGAGGTTGCAGGCCGAATCGTCGACGTGCATGTACTCGCTGCACGGGTTCGACGCGTTGATCCGGCCCGAGTTCGGGCACGTGTGCCACTGGTTGATTGTTGTGTCGTACTGGATGCCCGGGTCCGCGCAGCGCCAGGCCGCCTCGGCGATCTCGCGCATCAGCTCCCGGGCGGGGATCGGCTCGCCGATCGGCGTCCCGGTCACGCGACCGATCAGCTGCCACTCGTCGTCGTTCTCGACCGCCCGCATGAACCGCTCGGTCACCCGGACCGAGTTATTGGCGTTCTGGTACTGGATCGAGAAGAAGCCCTCGCCGTCGATCGACATGTCGAAGCCGGCGTCGCGCAGGGCCGCGGCCTTGTCCTCCTCCTTGGCCTTGCACCAGATGAACTCGCGGATGTCCGGGTGATCGATGTCGAGCACGACCATCTTGGCCGCGCGGCGCGTCTTGCCGCCGGACTTGATCGTCCCCGCCCAGGCGTCGGCTCCCCGCATGAAGCTCACCGGGCCAGAGGCCGTGCCGCCCTTGGCCAGCTGCTCCATCGAGCCGCGAATCCGCGACAGGTTGATGCCCGAGCCCGAGCCGCCCCGGAAGATCATCCCCTCCTTGGTGTTCCACTCGAGGATCGACTCCATCGTGTCGTCGACGCTCAAGATGAAGCAGTTGTGGACGGTGACGTTGTTGGTGAGGAACTCTCCGGAGTCGGTCTGGATGTCGTAGACGTCCCGGGCGCCCTGGGACTCGATCGCGACGATCTCCTCCTCACGGACATCCGGGCACTGCTTCCAATTGCCCAGCGTCAGCGACTGCAGGAGCTTGTCGGACTTCTCCCGGCTGGGGAAGCCCACCAGCTCGGCGAAGCGGCCACGCTCGGAGCCGATGTTGATCGCGAGCTCGTGCAGATCGTGCCGGTCGGGACGCGGATCGCGCTTGTGCACGCGCCGGGAGTAGATCCCGAGAGCCATGAGCAGTAGCTGCAGGTCTTCGGTCCAACGCTCCCCGATCACCGCGACGGCGACGCGGGCGTTCTCGCAGCCGTTCTCACGTCGGATCGAGACGTAGCCGTCGGCCTGGAAGACGCTCTGGAGGTAGGCGCTGATCTCGTCGTGTGACGCGGTCCACAGGCACTTCGGGACCCTCATGTCGACGCCGCGTGCGAGCAGCTCCCACCGCTCCACGAAGTCGCGCAACGGCTCACCGTAGAGGCGGATTCGACGCACCCGGACGTCCTGGGTGTCGGCTTCCCGGACCTTTCGATGCAGCCCGGGGAAGACGACGTCGAGATGGCCGCTCACCCACTCGTACTCGTCGTCGCTCGCGACCTGGAACTCGACCGTCAAGGAGCGGTTGGTGCCCTGGTCGTACTGTCCGACGAAGCCGTCTGCCTGAAGCCATCCGGCCAGCGCTGCTTCGGACACGGCGACACTGTCGGCGCCGATGAGCATCGGCTCGTCCGCAAGCGCGCTCGCTGCACCTACCGGCACGACTGCCGGCGCAGCGACCTTTGCGCGATGGGGATGCAGATGCAGCCGCATCCCGGGCGTGAGCTGGTCGACTCGGAGCCATCTCGGCTTCCCCCGCCGCTCATGGACGGCTCTTACGACGTGGTCAGGAGTCGCCTCGATGAAGCTTCCGTTGCGCAAGCGGACTCGCCGGACCTCCTTGCGTCCGTTGGCCTTGACCGCGACGACCCGAGTCGTTCCGCTCGAGTCGTAGACCTCGCGACCGACCTGGTCGCCTTCGACGATCTCGCCGATGGGAACCATCCCGTCCGGAGTCGAGACGAGCGCGTGATAGGGCAGGCACGCCGAGCACTGCGGCGTCTCCTCGAAGCCGACGTTGAACCACACCGGCGAGTTGAACGCCGCCATCTGGTGGAGCAGGATGTGGGTCAGCTCGGCCTCGAAGGTGTCGGCGTCTTCGTCGCTGGCGAAATAGCCGCCGTCGCGTCCCCAGTCGGCGATCGTGCCCGCGACCCGTCCGATCATCTGCTGGACGGAGTGCTCACGGGCGGGGGAGCCGAGCTGGCCGCGGAAGTACTTCTGGGCGACGATGTTCGTCGCGTTCTGGGACCAGGACTTGGGGAACTCGACGTCGCTCTGCTCGAACGAAATCTTGTCGCCATGGCCGATGCGCGCCTCGCGCAGCTCCCACTCGACCGAGTCGAACGGATGCTCGCCGGGCGTCGTGAAGAAGCGCCTGACCGCCAGCCCTTCGCCCGTGCGTACCTCGGGCGCGAGTTGGGTCTGCGGGGTCTGTTCCATGGCGTACTGCTCCTCTCGTGGTTCCGCGATTTCCCCTGCTCTCGAGCGGCTTTCCGTCAGCCGAGCGGGCAGTGAATGAAAGCGGAGGCCCCGGACGGAAAAACCTTAGAGCGGGTGGATCTCCGGAAGTCCGATTTTACTAGGTCGAGGTCGAGATTCCGGCGGCTTGAAGCGGTAAATGACGCTCGGAGGAGGGCTTTGATTAGATCGCGGCGGTGAAGCTCCTCGTCACCGGCGGCGCCGGCTACATCGGCTCGATCGTCGCCCGCCGGCTGCTGGAGGGCGGGCACGAGGTGACCGTGCTCGACAACCTCGAGCGCGGGCATCGCCAGGCGGTACCGGAGGGGGCTCAGCTGGTCGTCGCGGACCTGCTCGATCGCGACGCGGTCGAGGCGACCCTGCGAGAGGGCGGATTCGACGGCGCGATGCACTTCGCCGCGCTGGCGCTCGTCGCCGAGTCGGTCAGCCACCCCGAGCGCTACTACCGCACGAACGTGGGCGGGACGCTGAACCTGCTCGAAGCGATGACGGCCGCCGGCGTGCCCCGCCTGGTGTTCTCCTCGACGTGCGCGGTGTACGGGCAACCGGAGGTTGTTCCGATCGCCGAGACGACCGTCGCCATGCCGGTGAACGCATACGGCGCTTCGAAGCTGGCCGTCGATCTGATGATCCGCGACTTCTGCACGGCCACGGGGCTGGGGGCGGTCAGCCTGCGGTACTTCAACGTCGCCGGCGCGAGCGGCGGCCTCGGCGAGGATCACGACCCCGAGACGCACCTGATACCGAACATTCTCCGCGTCGCGCTCGGCTCCGCTCCGGCGGTCAACGTCTACGGGACCGACTATTCGACGCCCGACGGGACCGCCATCCGCGACTACATCCACGTGGAGGACCTCGCCGACGCCCATCTGCTGGCGCTCGACGGCGCGCGCTCGTCCGAGCATCGCGTGTTCAACCTGGGCAACGGCAGCGGGTTTTCGGTCCGGGAGGTCATCGCGGCCGCCGAGATGGTCACCGGGCGGGAGATCCGCACCAGCGAAGCGCCCAGGCGGCCCGGGGACCCGCCAGAGCTCGTCGCCGCCAGCGACCTGATCCGATCAGAGCTCGGCTGGGAGCCAGGCAAGCCGACGATCGATGAGATGGTCGGCGACGCCTGGGCGTTCGCGCAAGCCCACCCGAACGGCTACTCAGATTAGATCGGCGAGCTCGGCGAGCGCCGCCGAGAGCACCTCGTCCGGGGGGCGCGAGGCGTCGATCAGCCTGATCCGGCCGGGGTCCTCGGCCGCGAGCTCGAGATAGGCCGCCACCGTCCGGTCGAAGAAGTCGTTCCGTTCTCGCTCGAGACGATCGGGCTCCCCCGCTCGCGTGCCCGAACGGGTCCGGCCGAGCTCCGGGTCGATCGTCAGCAGGAGCGTGCGATCGGGCCAGGTCGTCCGGATCGCGAACTCGTTGATCGCGCGGACCGAGTCGATCCCGAGCTCCCGGCCGCCTCCCTGATATGCCAACGAGGAGTCGATGAACCGATCGAGCAACACCCAGCGTCCGGCGCGAAGGAGCGGCTCGAGCGCCTCCTCGACGAGCTGCGCTCGGGCCGCCGCGTAGAGGAGCGCCTCGGTACGGGCGGTCACGTGCAGCCCGGGGTCGATCACCAGATTGCGGATCCGCTCGGCGGCGGGCACGCCGCCCGGCTCGCGTAGCGCGACCACCTCGATACCGCGGTCGCCAAGAGCGACAATCAGCTCGGTGGCGAGCGTCGTCTTGCCCGCACCGTCGATGCCTTCGATCGTGATCAGCCGCCCGCGGTTCATATCCGTGGCCCGCGACCCTACCGGGCACTACGATCGAGGCATGCTCGCAGAGCTCGACCGTCATCCCCATGCGCGGGCCGTCCTCGCCCCGGCGCTCGAGACCGGCGGCCGGGCCTCACACGCGTATTTGTTCTACGGCCCCGGCGGTGCTGGCAAGCGGTCGGCCGCGCGGGCGATGGCGGCCGAGCTCCTGGCTGCCGGCTCACCGGACCCCGCGAGCGCGCGTGCGAGGGTGGAGTCCGGCGCCCACCCCGACCTGACCTGGGTCGCGCCGAGCGGCGCTCACGAGATCCTGGTCAGCGACATCGACGGCCCGGTCGTCTCGGCCGTGAGCAAGACGCCGTTCGAGGCGGCTTGCCGCGTGTTCGTGATCGAGCGCGTCGACGAGCTCGGAGACGAGGCCGCGAACCGGATGCTGAAGACGCTCGAGGAGCCGCCCTCGTTTGTGCACCTGATCCTGCTGTCGGACCGGCTGGCCGAGGTGCTTCCCACAATCCGCTCGCGCTGTCAGCTCGTCCGGTTCGACGCCCCGACGGTGCAGGAGACGGCCGCCAACCTCGTGGCCCTCGGCGAGGACGGCAAGGCCGCCGTGGCGTGTGCCCAGCTCGCGCTCGGCGACGGCGAACGGGCCCGTGAGCTGACCGGAGCGGAGGGGAAGGCGCTCCGCACAACGGCGGAGCGGTTCGCGCGCGCGGCGATCTCGGGGGAGATGGCGCGCAGCGAGCCGTGGGTCCAGATGCTCGCTGCGGTGCGCGCCCAGGGCGAGGAGACCCACGCGCGGCTCGACGCCCGAAAGCGGGAGGAGATCGAGCTCTACCCCCGCAAGGAGCGCAAGCGGGTCGAGACCGAGTGGACGGAGCGGATCAGGCGGGCCCGGCGGCGGGTCGAGACCGCGGCCCTCGATCTGGCCCTCCAGGTGGTCGCGCTCTGGTACGCCGACCTCGCGTCGATTGCCTGGGACGCGCCCGACCTGGTGAGGAACGTCGACCGCATCGACGAACTCGAGTCCGACTCGGGGGTCGATCCGCAGCGCCTGCGGGCAGCGATCGAGGCCGTCGAGGACACGCGGTTGCGCTTTCAGCTAAACGTATCCGAGGAGCTTGCATGCGAATCGCTCGCGTATCGCTTGGAGCGGCTGCTCGCGGCATGACACCGCGGGAGGAAGCGCCGACCCCGCGAACGGCCGAGTCCGACGTGCGAGGGGACGGCCGGCGCACAGGACGTGTGTACCTGCGCTCGCCGGCGCACGCGGATCGGGCCGAGTTCATCGGCCTGATGCGCGCCAGTCGCGCCTTCCACCGCCCGTGGGCGACGGCGCCGACCGACGACGAGGCCTTCGACCAATATCTAGTCGACTCACGTCGGCCGGACTTCGAGGCGATGCTTGTCTGCAGGCGCGCGGATGGGGCGATCCTCGGTTTCTTCAATCTGTCCCACATCACGCGCGGTTCGCTCCAGAGCGCCTACCTCGGATACGCCGTGGGCAGCAAGTTCGCAAATCAAGGGTATATGCGCGAGGGACTCGACCTCGTCGTCCGAGTCGCGTTCGAGACGCTCCGGTTGCACCGCATCGAGGCCAACATTCAACCCGGCAACCAGGCGTCGATCGCGCTGGCCCGCGGCGCCGGCTTCACCCGTGAGGGATTCTCCCCGCGGTACCTCAAGATCGGCGGACGCTGGCGCGACCACGAGCGCTGGGCGATCCTGGCCGAGGACTGGCGCGAGCGGAACTCACAGCTCGGGCACCCGAGCGAACGCTGAGCCGGGGAGTTCACTTCCCTGACCGCGCAGCCCGCCAGGCGTCCCACGCGTCCCACGCGTCCCACGCGTCCGCGTCACCGAAGTGTTACTCATTCCATGCGACAGGTCGCGCTCACCTTCGACGACGGTCCACACCCCAGATGGACGCGAGAGATACTCGATGTCCTCAGTGAGAACCCCGCGGTGAATGCGACGTTCTTCATCTGGGGCGAACAGGCACAGCAGCACAGTGACGTTGTCACCGAGGCAATCCGAGCGGGTCACTCCGTTCAGCCGCACTGCTGGCAGCACGTAGCCCACTGGGATCTCGATGCGGTCGAGATCAGGGCGGACATCGATCGCGTCCTCGCGCTGTTGGCCGAGCTCGGCGTTCCGACCCCGCGCCTGTGGCGGCCACCGTGGGGGCGGCTCCGCGGGACCGACACGAGCCGCATTGCGAAGCAACGCGAGCTCGAGCTCGCGGGTTGGACCATCGACACCCGCGACTGGGCTGGTCACGCCGGCGCCGAGCTGTATGGCGACCTGAAAGCGCAGATCATCGCGGCGCCCGGCGAGGTGGCGGTGGTCCTGATGCACGACAGCTACGTAGAAGCGATCCAGGCCACCCATCGATCGGATTGCGCGGCAACGGTCGAGCTCGTCCGGCGCATGATCGACGACGACGAGCTCACGTTCACGCCGTTGCTGGGCGGCCTAGCGGACAACCTCCGCGAGCAGCGCGACCGGCCGGCGGACGGGACCTGGGCGCCGAGCCCGGGATACACTGACCCGACCGCGCCGACGTAGCTCAGCTGGTAGAGCACTTCACTCGTAATGAAGGGGTCCCCGGTTCGAGTCCGGGCGTCGGCTCTAGGGATTCGAGCCTTCGAGGGCGCCGGGGTCAACGTTTGGGTCAACACCACCGCCGCTAGTGGCGTCGAACGGGAACGGGAGCGCCCCCGAGAGCGACTAAGGCCCGCACGGTGGCGGGCCTCAGTGGACTGCTGGGTTGGCGGGAGCCTGCCCCGCGTGCTGTTACGAGATGTTGCTGTGCCCGTGCGTGACCAAGGTGCCGCTGTACAGGTGGCTGTTGCCGCTGTACGTGAACTTGCCGAACACGGTGTTGGAGCCCTCCATGTAGAGAGGACCGCTGTTGTTGAGGTACTTGAACTGGCCGTCGATCACGGTCGGGCCGTAGTCGCTCCAGAAGCCGTTCTGGGCAGATGAGCCCGTGATCTTCAGGCTGCCGTGAATCGTGGCACCGTAGTTGAAGCTGGCGAACGATCCGCCGTCGACCTTCACCTTGCCGTCGAACGTGCCTGCGCTCGCTGAGAGAGCACCCTCCACGGTCGTGTCGCCGTTGACCTCGGTCCACATGACCTTGCAGGACGCGCCTGCGGGGACGTTAAGGTCACCAGCGACCGGCGAAGTCAGGTCGCCGTAGCAGGTCACGTCGCCGGTTTTGACATTGGTCACGTTGCCGTTGGCGTCGGTTGTGGTTGCGACCTTGGCCATGGCCGGAACCGCGGTTACTGCGGGGACTGCGAGTGCCGCGATGGTGGTCGCGGCGAGAATGAGCTTACGCATAAGCGTGAACTCCCTTTCTGTCGTTTAGCTCTAACCCCGGGTTTGGGGAAGGAGTTTGTGGAGGGGCGGTGCCGGGTCGTTGTTTCCCGGCACCCCCCAATTAGGCCGCGCCCTCGCTTCGGGCGCGGCAGGGAACTGCGCCCAGACGTTCTATGGCTGGACCTTCGGCGGTCCATCCCGGTACTGCTAGCATCCGTGCTGGCGATCATGCTAGCAGTAGCGCTATCACACCGAGTCCGTTTCTTCGGGACTTCTTGGCGGCGTTACCGATAGCATCCGCGCTGTCGCTAGTGCTAGCATCGGCGCTAGCGGCCGATACGTTGAGGATCTCTTCCCTAATTCTTAGCCATGCCAATGACCCGCACCACGATCAGCTTCACCCGCGAGGGAATGAAGCTGATCCAGGAAGCCGCCAGACGCCAAGGCTCGAGCGTCTCGCAGTTCGTCCGCGAAGCCGCGCTGATGCGCGCAACGATGGCCAGCGACGACGACCCGTACCCGATGCGCGCGCTCGCCGCGCAACTCCGGGCGATCGGCGATCAGGGGTACGCGCTGGCCGAGAAGGCGCTAAAGGTCGCCGAGGAGGAGGCTGACCGGAAGCGGTGACGCGGACTCTGCGCGCTGCTAGCCGACAGCCTCCCCGCTGTGCTTTGCCACTTTGGGAAGACTGATGCCCCACACGTTCACCACGAACCGGTCGCCCGCGCGGTTGAGCTTCTGACGAAGGCGGAAGGCGTGCGAGTCGAGCGTGCGCGTCGTGCCCATGAGCCTATGTTTTCGCTGGATTCGGCCGACTCCAAACTGAACCAGAACCAGCAAGGATCAGCATGTTTCCCGCAAAATGCGCCGACTTTGCCAAGGCAGTCCGTACCCGGCTAGGGCGACCCGGGTAACAGACAGCAGGGTGAGGGCCCCCGAATGGGGCGTGGTTTTAGGGGGCAAATCAATGGGGCCCTCACCCCAGATCCCGAGCACCGAGCCCAAACGAACGAGCCGTTCACCGGATGGGGATTTTTCTCACCAATTGCGACAACCTGACGGGCGTTATGTCTACCTTTTGCGCCAGCGTCGAATTTCTTAGGGCTGGAGGCCCGGCGTCCCAGAGATAGAGCGGCGCCCCGCCAGGGGGTAGGCGGGGCGCCTGCTGGCTGCCGCGGCGGTGGTAGGGCTAGTCGCCGCGGCGGCGGGGCATCCGTTCCCCACGCTCGGATTCTCGCGAATTCGGGCCTTTTCTACTCATCTTGCCCAACCGACGTTAGCGGCAAAACGGACAAAGGAGTCTCCGTATTTACGGGCCCCCGCCGACCAGCGACCCGAGCTGGCTGTGCCTCAAGCCGAATCAAGCGACTGCGCAGCGATTGCCAGCCCCGTGATCGCGGTCTCCAACGCCGCACAGTCCTTGCTCGTGAGCAGAGGCGAGCGTCCGACGGATCCCCATGGGCGGGTCAACGCGCGGGTCAACGTCGGGGTCAACACTTCACCTCAACCTGTCGGAACGTGCCGGAACCAGAAACTGCGTCTACGCGGGGCTTCTGACACGTCCGGAACGTGCCGGAACCCCTCGGGCCAAATCTCGTAATGAAGGGGTCCCCGGTTCGAGTCCGGGCGTCGGCCTTCACGAAATGCCTGCTATTCGGGCGATTTCAGTCCGATGTGAGCTTGGCTTCCTGTCCATCGTCCGGCTCACGGAAGCCATTTGGAAGCCTCATAGAAAAGCGCCCCCGCCCCTGAAGGGAGCGGAGGCGCTGGTCGACCTTCTGACCGTCTGAGGCGCGCCACTACGTCGATCGGTCATCTGCCTCGCTCTCGAGGGCGACACGCAGAGCGCCGGCGTACTCGGCCGTCATCCGCGAGCGCCGCATGTTCCGGCGGCGCGCATCGGCGATCTCATGGATGTAGACCACGCGGGTGACGGCGGCGTTGCGGTGTCCGAGCAGGAGGGCGACTTCATCGACGCTCTCGCCGGCGAGCAGGGCGCGGGAGGCGACCGTGTGGCGGAACGAGTGCATCGAGGGCACGACCCCGGCGGGAACCTCGCCGCTCTGATGGAGGAGCGGGAAGGTCGGTTGGGCGTGCTGGTCCCTCGCGCGCTCTTGTGCTTTACGCAGCGCGCGGGCCACGTTCCGCTGGGACAGGGGACGGCCCGTACAGGTAGCGAACACAAACGCCTCAGCCCTCACGTCGCGTGAAGCGAGCTTGTGCCGCGCGAGTACCAGCGCCAGCTCTCTCGGGATCGGCACGGTTCGCGCGGAGCCGTCTGTCTTGGTCGGCCTCCGATTGCCTCTCCGAGGGCCTTCCGGTTAGCCAGGTACGGCCTGGAACGTGTAGTCGTCGGTCGTCAGGGTGCCGACTACGTCGATCAGGTGGTAGACGACCGCCGACGTCGCGCCGGCAGGCATCCTGAACTGGACGGTCGCCTGACCCCACGCCGTCCCCGTGGTGGGGGGGACCGCCGCAAGGAACGCGTAGCGTGTGGCCCCGGCGATCGTGTAGGCAACGTCGACCTCGGTCGCGACTGGTGACTGGTAGAAGTCCGTGAACTTGTAGCTGAAGCCGCCGGTCACGGGTGGGGGCGCGAAGGACCAATCGGCCGCGCCGATCACGCCCGAGGGCGGGGCTGCCGTCACGGTCGCCTGCGCGCTGTGCGAGCCGGAGTGCCCTGTCGAAAGGATGCTGCCGGTCGCGCTGATGTTGTAGAAGTTGAAGTTCCAGCCGGGCGCGTTGCTACCGCTGCTGTCTTCGAACCCAGGGTTGGCGACGAGGTTCGGTCCGGGCACCGTCGGAAGCGGCGGACCGTTGGGCGCGCCGGGCGCCGTTGTGCCGGACCCCGGGTTGGTGCCGCCGGGTTGCTGGGGCGAGGTTCCAGTCGGGGCGGTTGCGCCGGGTGACCCGCTTCCACCGGCTTCGAGCAACTGGAAGTCACTCGTTTGCAACGACCCCTTAGAGGCGAGCAGATGCAGCACCGTGAGGGCGCTGGTGCCGCTCGGGGTGGTGAATGTCGCCCGGACCCGCCGCCAGCTGCGAGCGGCGGGTAGATCCGCAAGGCGCTGCCACTGCACATGTCCCGCGGCGTCGGCGACCTGCGCAATGAGCTCGGTTCGCGCATCGGACTGGTAGTAGTCGCTGAAGCCGTAACTCATTCCGCCGATGGCGGACACAGGCGCAAAGTACCACTTGGCATCGCCGGTCCGATACGAACCGATCGTTACCGCGACGCTGCGGCCGGCGCCGTGGCCCGAGTGGGGGTAGGAGAACCGCGCGCGGTTCGATCCCCAGGCCTCGTGTGACCAGCGCACCGGTCGCTGCCGGAGCCCGGCAGCGAGCGTCGGGTTGGGAATGAGGTTGAGTGGCGTCGTAACTGCGATCTGATGGGTGATGCTCGCCGGCCACAGCGCGGTGCAGCGCTGCCACAGGCCGCGGACGTGATGGGCGCGCGAGCCGGGCTCGTGCCCGATGCCGGAGCAGCTCGCGAGATCACCCGGTGACGCAACGGCGGCGCGCTGTGCCCGCGCCGCGGCGGTGGCCGTCGAGAAGGCCAGTCCGGCTACTGCAATGACAAGCGTAACGCCACACAAAGCTCGTCTCATTAGAGTCACCCCTCAGACGTGAACACGGCTACGTTGGGGCCACCCCAGCTCGGTCGTAACCGACACCGCGAATGAGCCACCGTACCAGCGTATTCTCGGGGAAGTCAAGCCCGGCATCCATACCGCGTGTATTGGGCGGAATCGCGTGCGAACACAAGTCGCCTTAAGGCGTTCCAACCGGATGTCCGAGAGCGAGGGCACAGGGGCACCGCGTCGCTCGTTATCTTGCTCGCCGCCAGATCGCTCCCCTAAGCTATGCGCCCGGCCCGCCGTCTCGGTGCCCACGCTCGCTTTTGTCGCGTGCCCGGCCACGAGCCAGCGACCGCTTCGGCGATCGAGCGCAACTCCGCGACGACACGGTGCGAACGGCCGATGAGCAAGCACACGTTCTTGGGCGGTCCGGCCGCCGCTGGCGATGGGAGGCAGTACGACCCGTGCGGCTTCTTCCGGGGCGATCGGCATGAGAAAGGTTGGGTCCGGAGCGCGGCCGAGCCCTCGTCCGGTCAGGACCGTGGCGCACAGTTGGTGTTGTGACCTCGATGGTGATCGGCGCGACGCCAGCGCCCGCGCTTTGCCCCGGCATCCTTGCCGGCACAAAGCGCGGCCAGATGACCGGCGGGCGGAGGGGGCTCGCTTGATCAACAACCTGATTTGAGGATTGGGTCTCGGACGGCGCCCGGCGACGGTCAGGGCTCGGCAGCCGAGAGACGAGGGCGCCCACGACGAGCGGCGCGCTCCTCATCGCGACTGGGCGATCGCCGACTTCATGTGTGTGGGTACGCGCTGCGTAATACGGCGTGGAAGCCTGGTGGAAGCCTCTTGCAGCTAAATCGGTGCTTCGGCGGCTATCGCGTTCGCTCATGATCGCCCGGATTGCCTGCAAATCGCGACATTCGACCAACGCCGACCGACGCCTCCGCATGCCTCGTAATGAAGGGGTCCCCGGTTCGAGTCCGGGCGTCGGCTCTTACGAACTGTCTGCAGGTTTCCGCTTCTAGATCCAACACGACAGTGAGGTGGCCGAGCCCGATTGGAGATCGTCCGGCTGCTGACTAGAGCAGGTAGATGGTGCTGGCAGAGGCGGTAGTCTGGGCACCTGTGACGGAGAGCGTGCAGGTGCTGAGGGGTGGCCAGGCACGTGCGTACATCATCGCCGCGGAGCACGAGGACGGATCGCTGCTGCTGGCGCCCGAGCCGGTCCCCAGCGCCCAGCAGACGGTGCCCGCCGAAGACGGCCGAGCCGCGGCCGTCCCCGTTCCTGAGGTCGCCGGGATCCTCCAGGTGCGCGACCTGACGGTGACTTACGGCCCTAAGAGGGCGGTCGACGCGGTCAGCTTCGAGATCCGCCGGGGAGAGATCTTCGGTCTTCTCGGACCGAACGGAGCGGGCAAGACGAGCACGCTGAGCGCCATCGAAGGGCTGGTCAAGCCCCAGTCCGGGACGATCCTGCTCGACGACATCGACAGCAGGCGCCATCCCAACCAGGCCAGGGCCCGCATGGGCGTGCAGCTTCAGGCGACCAGCTTTCAGTCCGAGCTGAAGATCAGCGAGATCGTGCGGCTGTACGCCGGGCTCTACGGCGTCGAGCTCTCCGGTCAGCAGATACTCGATGGCCTGCGCGTGATCGGGCTCGAGGGCGAGGCACACAAGCCGTTCAAGCAGCTCTCCGGCGGACAGCAGCAACGCCTCTCCCTTTACATCGCGGTCGTCCACGACCCCGCGTTACTGCTGCTCGACGAGCCCACCGCCGGCCTCGACCCGCAATCCCGCCGCCAGCTGTGGAGCCGGATCGAGCACATCCGCCAGGAGGGGGGAAGCATCCTTTTGACCACGCACTCGATGGAGGAGGCCCAGGCGGTCTGCGATCGGGTCGCGATCATCGATAACGGCGCGCTACTGACGACCGAGACGCCGCATGACCTGATCGAGAAGCACAAGAACGACCCCCGGGTCCGTGAGATCGCGCACGGCGAGGTGACGCTGGAGGATGTGTTCATCGGGCTCACCGGGAGCGAGATCCGTGACTAGCTCGAGGGCCACGGCCGAACCACCACTGCGCCTCGTGTTCGGCTCACTGCTGCGCGCGGACTTCCTCGTGTTTCTCCAGCACCGCCGGGCGCTGATCATCAGCTTGGTGTTGCCCGTCTTCGTTCTGATCAGCACGAGCGGGACCAAGGCCACCGATAAATTCGGCGGGGCGGAGTTCGTAATCGGGTTAGCGATCGCCTATGGGCTGCTCTCGACGTCGCTGATCGGCTACGGGCTGACGGTCGCGCGAGACCGCGAGAAGGGTGTCTTCCAGCGACTGCGCGTCACCCCGGCCCCGACCTGGACGATCATGACCAGTCGGCTGGCGATGCAAGCGGTCGCGAACCTGATCATCGCGGTCGCCGTCGTGATCATCGGCAGCCTGATCCATCACATCTCGCCCTCCGCTGGGCAGTACGCACTGGTGCTGCTGGTCTCGATCCTGGCGGGGGCGGTGTTCCTCAGCATCGCCCAGGCGATGGTTGGTCTGGTGAAGTCAGCCGATAGCGTCCAGGCGATCGCGCGGGTGCTGTTCGCCGTCCTGATCCTGCTCGGGCTTCTCGGCCAGAGCGGGGCGCTCGGCTCCTTTTGGAGCTCGGTCGCGCGCTGGACGCCAGTCGGAGTGGTGATGACGCTGTTCGCGGGCGTGCTCAACCTGCACGCCTGGTACAGCCGCGACACGCTGGCGCTGCTGGCGTGCCTGGGCTACATCGTCGTATTCGCCGGGATCGGCATCCGCTGGTTTCAGTGGGACGCCCGATAAGAGCGGACACCCGACCGTAGAGAACGTGCGTCAGACCGGACCGGCGGAAATCAGTCCGCGAGTGTAACTCGAACTCCAGTAGCGGCGTCCGTGTGAAGCGGATCCAGCCACCACGCCCTGCTCCTATCGGACGAACCCGACGAGGGGATCGTGCGACTCCTGCTTGGGGTCTCGGGCAAGCGCACGGCGGTCGCGATTGGGACAATCGAGAGCGCGAGTAGCGTGAGCGTGATGGTCGACGAGCCCGAGCCACAGGACGATGTGAAGCCGGAGATCACGGTGCGCCATCTGCGCGCGACTGATCGTGAAGGGTGGCAGCGACTCTGGGAGCAGTACCTGCGTTTCTACCGAGCGGACCTTCCGGCCTCAACGTCGGATAGCACGTTTGCCAGGTTGTGCGAAGGCGGTAGGGGATTAGTTGGACTGCTGGCGGTCGACAGGGCTGGCTACGCACTCGGTCTCGCGCATTTGGTCTTTCATCCCAGCACGTGGGCCGAGGGGCCGTATTGCTATCTCGAGGATCTGTTCGTCGACCGAGCTGGTCGGGGCGCCGGTGTGGCCGGTCGGCTGTTCGAGGTGCTCTATGAGACGGCGCGCGAGCACGGGGCGACACGGGTCTACTGGCTGACGCAGCAGTACAACGGTGCGGCGCGGTCGCTTTACGACACGGTCGGGCACCTGACCTCGTTCGTCGTCTACGAGCACGAGCTCTGATCGGCACAGCGCGTCCGGCGGTTGGAGCCCGCCGACTTCATCTGAGGTGTCGGGAATCTGACACAGTGGGTTGAGAGGCGGCCCGCGCTCGTGCAGACGACGGACGCGTGCCCGCCGAGATCGACAGCAGGCGGGTCCCGCATCGCGAAGCGAGAGCCCACGAGCAGCGCGACTTGCCGAGCGACCTCCGGATTGCAAGCGCCGTGCCCGGCGACCATCGTGGGTGTCGTTTGCTGGCGTCGGTCGCGCACAAGCCCGGCCGCCGTTCAAATCGAGCGGATCGCACCACCGTCGATCGGGATCATTGCCCCGGTGATGTAGGAAGCGGCAGGAGAGAGCAGAAACGCCGCGGCACGCGCAAACTCTTCGGGCTCTCCATACCTTCGGAGTGGGATGAGCTGGGACTGGCGGGCACGCACCTCGTCGGGGTCGCCGGTCAGCGCGTCGAACTCGCGGACGCGGTCGGTGGCGATCCTGACTGGTAACAGACCGTTTATCCGGACTCCGGATGGGCCGAAATCGTCGGCGAGCGTCTTGATCACGCCAGCGAGGCCTGGAAAAAGACCGTTGGAAATCGGGAGCCCAGCGAGTGGCACGCGAACCGACGCCGCGAGCACGAGGACGATCGAACCGGCCGTCCCCGTCGTGGGGCCGGGCCCAGCGTCGTCCTTACCTTGGCTCGCAAGATGCGCCGCGAGAACCCGAGCCAGCCGGACCGCACCGAGGAAGACGCTCTCGAACGCCGAGCGCCATTGCTCATCGGTAGTGCTTGAAATCGTGCCCGGTGGTGTTCCGCCCGCACTGATCAGCGCGCCGTCGAGGCGGGAAAAGCACTCTTGAGCGGCCTCAATCAGCCGACCGGGGGTGGCGGGATCTGCGTTGTCCGCGGCGACCCAGGTCACGTCGCCACCAGCCGCGGCGTTCTGCGCAAGACGATTCGCAGCCGTGGACGCGGTGGTCTCCCGCGGGGAGCTGAGCACGACCCGAGCCCCTTCAGCGATGAGAGCCTCCGCCGCGGCCAACCCGAGGCCCCGGCTGCCCCCGGTCACGAGGTAAACCCTGTTGTCCAGTCCGAGATCCATGCCACAAATCCCCAGCAATAAAAGCGCTGACCTGACGATTCGGCGTACCCCTGGTTTCATCGCCAGAGCAAGCGATCGTACCGGCATAACCGACCGACGCACCACGGGAGTCCGAGTGACCTGCTGTCCGCAAAACACAGGGCACCGCCGCTCCAGGCCGAGCGGGCGCTAACTCAAGGCGCCGGGTGGCAACCGGAACGGGCCTGAGATTGCGTAGACCTCGGACGCGCGCTGCCGTCGGAAATGCTCGAGGATCAGAAGGCTGACGATCGCAACGTATACACACCACAGCGAAGTCAGCTCGTCGACTCGAAGCACCGCCGTCACGATCACCCCGACGAGACTGACCAGGCCGAACCATCGCAAGTAGCGACGGCTCGAGATCAGCGCCGGCCCGCATGTCACGGCGACGTACAGCAGCCCGATGAGCGCGTCGTTTGGGGTATGTGTCGTGTAATCGATACAACGGGCCTGCTCGTGTGCTCCGACCGGATACGCGGTGACCTGCCACAGCAGGTACACACCCAACAGCACCCCGACACATGCCATCGCCATCATGACCCGCGATCGCCTCCGGTCTGGCTCGAGCAGCATGAATCCGAGCGGCACGATCGCCGGTAGGACGGCGTGCGCGTAGAGAATGTACGCCTCCTTCGCAGCGTCGCCCAGCCCACGCGAGACTTCACCCCGGAGCCCGAGCCAGACAAAGCCCTCGACGAGCTGATGGATGCCAAACAGCAGCGGTAGCGCGCCGACGATCAATTCGCGCCGCGCGCGCACGCAGCGCAGCGTCTCGACACCGACGCCAGCGACGACCGCGCCAGCGACGAAGTCAGCCTGCGGCGAAAAGCACACACGCTTGACCCTAACGCCACGATCGTGGCGCCGGTTCGGGAATCCGCGTGAAGCGCCACCTGACTGCTGCTCTGTCGCCACCCGCGATCAGATCATGATCTTGCCGCCGGCGATGTCGAGCGTGATCCCGGTGACCCAGGAGGACGCGTCCGAGGCGAGGAACAGGGTCGCGGTGGCGACGTCGTCGGGCTGACCGATCCGTCTCAGCGGGAAGGACTCGGCGAGTTGCTGGCGCACCTCCGGCGTGGTCCAGTTGCGCAGGCGTTCGGTCTCGATCGAGGAGGGCGCGAGGCAGTTCACACGGACGCCATTTGCAGCGACCTCGCTGGCGAGATGGCGTGTGAAGGCGACCACGCCTGCCTTGGCGGCCGCGTAGGCCGCGTTGGAGCGGGCGGGCTGACGCCCGGCGGCCGAGGACATCGTGACGATCGAGCCGCGCCGGCGCTCGACCATCGGCCGGAGGAAGGCGCTGACGGTGAGAAATGTCGACGTTAGATCGGTGTCGATGACCTCGCGCCAGTGGCCTGGTGTCTCCTCGATCGTCGGGACCGGCATGCCGTTGCCACCGGCGAACGCCGCGAGGATATCCACGGCGCCGAGCCGATCGTTGACCGTGTCGGCCAGTCGGCGCATCTGATCCTCTTGGGTACAGTCGGCGCGCATCGCAATCACCCGTGCCTCGGCCAGGCGGATGCTGTCGGTGACCGCGCGCAGCGCCGCCTCGTCCCGGCCGACGACAGCCACGTTGACGCCGTTGGCCGCCAGCGCGCGGGCAGTGGCGGCGCCGATGCCGCGCGACCCGCCGGTAACGACGGCGACCTTGCCGGCCAGGTCGGGGTAGCGAGGCTGATCGCCGGTCCCGTCGTCGGCCCGGGCGCTCACCGTCCACTTGCTCCACTCGGCGGTGTCTGTTCGCCGGCTCGCCGCTCGGCTGGCGCTGCGAACGGCCGGGGCCCGCCGATCGGGCTGAGCTGGATGCCGGCGAGCAGCCAGCGACGGTCGACACGCACGGCGATATGAGTGGTGCGGAACTGGCCGTCCACGGGCTGGCCCTGGTATGACCCGCGCTGGATGTGGCGCGCGATCGTCACCGCCGCCTCGCCGTAGACCCGCGTCGCGGGATCCTCGAGCGCCAGCGAGCCGGTCACGAGGTCGCCGGACCGATAACGCTCGAGCCACTGCCCCTTGCCGAGCACGAATCCGAGGGGTCCGACGAGCATGAAGTCCGAGGTGGAGATCGCGTCGAGCGTGCCCGTGTCGGCCCCCATCTCGGCCTGGGACCAGGCGGTCTCCAGCTCCTGAATCGCGTCGATCTCTGTCTGCTGATGGTTCATCGCGGCTCCCGCGGTCTAGGTCTTAACCTTGCTTGGCAGAAGCATAGACGTAAAAGTCTTTGATGCCAAAGTCTTTGATATCAATGGCTTTGGTCCGCTGAAGACGCGCCTCCAACCAGCGCAAGCTGGCCGAGGCGGTCGGCGTCACCCCACGCCCAGCGCGTCCTGTTGAGGGCCGCGAAGCCGTTTCATTGAGACGGCGTCGAGATGGTGATAATCGCGGTCTTCATGACCGCGAGATGACGTGCCCGCGCGTGTGCGCGCCTTACTGCAGGCGGTGCGGCGCCTAACCGGCGGTCTGCGTCAGCTGCGCCTCGACCGTCAGGGTCGCATCGTTGTGGGCGATTCCCAGTGGGCGCCAGTTCATGCCGAACACGCGCCGGTCGACGACCGTCGTCGCGCGCAGGGTCAGGACCGCAGCAGAGTGGCTGGCGTCGAGGTTAAGAGTGAGGGGCTCCTCGTGCCCGGCGATCGTGAGGCGCCCGGCCATCTCGAGCCCCGAACCGTCGACCCGCCGCACGGCAGAGGGCTTGAAAACGACCTGCGGGTGCTTCTCGGCCCCGAAGAAGTCGGCCGAGCGCAGATGCTTATCGCGCTGCTTGTTCCCGGTATCGACGCTGGCGGCATCGATTCTCAGCTCGCCCGCGACCGCCCCGGCCGGATCGATCGAAAGCTCGCCCGCGATCTCGTTGAAATGCCCGCGAACCGTGATCAGCCCCCAGAAGTGCTTGACCGCGAACTCGGCGCGGCTGTTGTCCGGGTCCAGAGTCCAGTTCCCCGCGGCCAGCGCCGTCGCGGCGCCCGCCGATGTCGCAGCCGGATCGATGTTTGCATCAGACATCGGTGCCTCCTCGCTTGGACGTCGCAGAACACATTACGCCCCCGACCCGGCTTCTGCGGGCGACCGTCGGTGGCCGGCGACGTCTTGGGCATACCGCGGATTTGCTGTCCACGCATTGGGGGACCGTAGCCATCCGAGCCGTTAGGCTCGTCGTGTCGTCAAGGTCCGTGTGTGCCGGGTACGGATTCGGCTTGGAGAGTCAGGTTCGAGTGCGTCGCGACCCGGAGGGTGGCGGGTCGGTGGCCGCGAGGCCTGCGATGAAGAGTCTGGCTTGCCGGCGGGCGAGTTGGTCCCAGTCGGGGGCGTGCGGGAGTGGTTGGGCGAGCATGGCTCCGGTGATGATGACGTCGGTGGAGGTGGCGTCGGGTCGGATGGTCCCGTCGCGGCGTCCGCGGGCGAGGACCTGTTCGAGGAGGCTTCTGATCTCGGTTTGAAGCGCGGCGATCTTTTCGTCGTGGATGACGGGGCCGCCGTGGAGCGGGAGGACAAACTGGTCGCGGGCCGCGATCGTTTGTTCGAAGAAATGCGCGAGTACCGCGGGGGCCGGCTCGTCGCTCAGCGCGGCGGCCCGCGCGTGCTGCAGGACGAGGTGGAATGAGCGCCTCGTCAGAGCCGCTAGGAGGGCGGGGCGCGCAGGGTAGTGGCGATAGAGGGTTCCGATCCCGACGCCTGCCTCTTCGGCGATCGTCGCCATAGGGACTCGATCGCCGTCGCGCCTGACGGCGATCGTCGCGGCGGCGAGTATGCGTTCGCCATTGGCTGCGCCGTCGCTTCGCGGTCGCCGCGTGGCGCTTCGTGCGTCTGGCGATGCTTCGGACATCCCCGGGATCATCGTGCCACCAGCGAGACGGACGCTCGCGTTCGCTAGGCTCCAGTCATAAGCGGACGATTTCTTCCGCTTAGTCTACGACAGAGGAGCCCCGATGAACGACACAATCTCCGCCGAGACTCAGCCTGAAGAGCCCATTCCGGCCGATGACCCCGGGCGAGTTCTCACGCACGTGAGCCCTGACACGGATGAGTCGCTGCCGCACCTCGGGGTGGTCGGCGACACGTACACGATCCTTGTGTCCGGCACCGACACCGCTGGGCGCTACACGCTGATTGACATGTACGTCCCGCCGGGCGGCGGGCCGCCGCCTCACCGCCACGACTTCGAGGAGATGTTCACCGTGCTTGACGGCGAGATCGCGCTCACGTTCCGCGGTGTCAGCGCGGTCGCGACGGCGGGGGACACGATCAACGTGCCCGCTAACGCCCCTCACGTCTTCCGGAACGTTTCTGAGCGGCCCGCGCGGCTGCTGTGTCTCTGCGCGCCCGCCGGCCAGGAGGAGTTCTTCAAGGAGGTCGGCGTGCCGCTGGCGCACCGAACCGAGGCTCCACCCGCGCTCGACGACGCCGCGACCGCCGCGTTTATCGCCAAGGCGACCGCACTCGCCCCGAAGTACCGGACCGAACTTCTGCTCGACGAGCCGAAGCCCTGACCGGGGACCGAAGCTAACAACTGTGAGCCAGCGACAGCGCGACGCGCTTGACCGGGCGAGCGCCGATCCGGAGCGGATCATCTTCTATCTCCACGGCGGCGCATACGCGATCGGAACCGCCGCATCGTCCGTCGGACTCGCGTCAGACCTCGCGCGTCGCGCCGAAACGGGGCGGGTCGCGGTCGACTACCGTCTCGCGCCCGAGCACCCGCAGCCCGCGGCGATCCTACGTAGCCGACTGCTCGCGCATCACGCGTCAGCCGCGGCCTGGCCCGTGTTGGCTCGCAGACTGCTGGCGGCCGTCCGGGTAGCCGGCCGGCCGTCGCTAGCCCTGAAAGCGAACGCACGTTCGCTACAATGTGTACATGCGCGAAGAAGACGTTACGCGGGCTACCGACATCGGAATGGTGCCGCTCGGCTACGGGCGGTTCGTGCGAGCGGACGACATCGTGGCTGTGCTGCCGATCGAGGAAGGGCGGGCCCCCGGACGACGAACACACGTCCATGTCACGGGGCTCGCCGTGCCGATCGTGGCCTCGCGCTCCGAAGGCGCGATCCTCGCCGACATGAAGGCAGCAAGCGGCGCCAGTCGACGCGGAGCGGGCTCGGATGAACGTCGCTCGCCGCGGGCCGAGCAAGCCGGAAGTGCGGCGCCTCATCGCCGAGGTCGCCTCGGCTTCGGCGCCCGCCGGGCCTGAACGCGGCCCGCTGTCTGTCGGCGGCGCAATGCGCTTAGCCGTACCACTCGGCGCCGACCGTCGCCTTCATTGGCACGAGCGTCAAAGCGAACGAGTAGGGCCGGCATCGAAGCGATCGCCCGACAACTGGATGGTCAACGGCGATCGACAGCCTCGGCGTAGGCCAAGTCTCGCTGTCAATCGGGCGGTGGACCGATCAACGCCTGGCGGATTTCGGCAACCCGGCCGCCGGCGACTCGATAGAGGCTCAGGTTGCGGCAGTCCTGTCGAGTGCGTGGTGGTGACTCCTCGGTGCCGTTTCGGATGTGCGCTGGGCTATGCTCAGTGGGCGAGGCGGAGCGCTCGCGCGCCGGACCGGCGCCGGGAAGCGGGCCCTCCGCCCGGCGGGTTCTGGCAGGAGCAGCGTCTGGGAACCGCCGCCGACTTTTAGACGAAAAGAGGAGCGGTATGGGCGAGAGCACACTGATGACCGCTGAGGGCGTGGAGGAGCTCCGCGATGAGCTGCGCCGCCTGGAGACCGAGGAGCGCGCTCGGGTGATCGAGCAGATCAAGACCGCACGGGAGTGGGGGGACCTCAAGGAGAACTCCGAGTACCACGCCGCCAAGGACGCCCAGTCGCACCTCGAGACCCGCATACTGCGCCTTCGGGAGAAGCTGCTGACCGCGGAGGTCGTCGAGGCGGGAGCCTCAGGCGACGGCACGGCCCGCTTCGGTGCCACGGTCACGTTCGAGGACGAGCGAAGCGGTAAGAGCCAGAGCTTCCGGCTGGTCGCCTCGCATGACGCCAATCCGTCGGCCGGGGAACTGTCGATCGAGTCGCCCATCGGCGCGGCATTGAACGGGCGCGGCGTCGGTGAGCTCGTCGAGGTCCACACGCCCAAGAGCGTGCGCCGGCTGCGCATCACCGCCGTCCGCTGACGCAGCCGGACTGACGCGCTCCGGGCCGGCCGATGTCCTGACGTACCGCTGACCCAGGGCGAGCATGCACTTGGGAACGGCTGGGTCGTCGCAAGCAGGCTCGATCCGGGCCGCGGCCGTCGCATCGGGGCGAAGAAGGCATCCCTCCAAGTTCGACCTCAGCGCTAGCAGCTTGCCGCGATATGGGGCAGACGCAAAACCGTCCCGGGCCCTCGGCGGGTGGCTGCCGCCCGAGTTTGAGCGTTCATGGTTTGGGAAATGGCGGAGAAACATTGGGTGGCTACCACGAGGGAGGCCCTCAACCGGATCTACGGCAACGGTGAGACGGTAAGAGACGACTCGACGAGGAGCGCCGGCGCCGCGGGGACAGACCCGGACGCATGCCCGGAGGCTCGACAGCAACGAGGTGGCACTACACATTGGACTGTTGCTGATTGCTCGAAAAGATGAAGGCAAGTGTTTCCGTGTACCGGCTCGGTAAAGACGGCGCTGTCGAACAGGACTGCACCGTTACGTAAGGGAGACAGTCGGTTACACACACCAACCAGGGAGGAAGAACATGCCTCGTGCCAGTAAACGACGTCGGAGTGAGATAGTCGACAGCATCAACGATGCGCTGGAGATCGTCGACGAGGTTGCAGAGGACGGAGATGGAGAGCTCGTCCGAGCCGTAGTCGCCTGGTTCGCACTCAAGCAGATCTCCGAAGGCAATTACGAGGACGACCGCGAAGGCGAAGACCGGGACCCGGAGGATGACGAAGAAGAGCCAGACGACGACGAGGGGGACCCGCAAGACGAGGTGGACGAACAGCCGGAGTACGACGCGGAGGAAGAGGCGGAGAAGAGCCGGAGCCGCCGAGGCGTAGTCGCGGGCGTAGCAGCGCCCGGTGGTCTGCGATCATGAGGAAGCCGGGCTATCGCCCGGCCCGGCATCCTTCACGGGCGGCCGTCAGCCTAGGCAAGTGGTGATTGACTTCAAACGAACACTTGTTGTCGGAGCGGCGGCGGGGTTCCTTACCGCCAGCAGTGCCCTTGCGGCCAGCGGTCGAACGTCCGCACGCGCGGTGCCGGTCGGGCGTGGGACCCCTCTGGTCGGTCACGCTGGCCCGGTCAGCAGCGTCGCATTCAGTCCGAACGGGCGGACCCTGGCGACCGCGACCGAGAACGGGACGGTCCAACTGTGGGACTCGCGCCGCGGTCGCCTCGTCGGGACGCTCAGGGGACTCGCCCGCATCGTCGACGGTGTGGCGTTTAGCCCCAACGGGGGCACCGTCGCCGCGGGAAGCCGAGGAGGCGTAGTGCAGTTATGGGACGCGCCAAGTCGCAAACAACTCGGCGCGGCGCTAAGAGCGCACGCCGGCTCGGTGTACGGCGTCTCGTTCAGTCCCGACGGGCGCATCATCGCGGCTGCGAATGCGGATGGGACGGTCCGATTGTGGGACGTGCCGCGACACACCCTGTCTGGGCAGCTCAACAATCACGCTGGTGCGATCACCAGCGTCGCGTTCAGTCCCGATGGTCGCAGCCTCGCGGCCGCTGACATCCGCGGAACCGTTGTGCTCTGGGACGTGCAAACCCGCCAGCCGATCGGAGACCCGCTGCAGACGCATCACCTCGTCAACAGCGTTGCCTACAGTCCCGACGGTCTGACGCTCGCGGCCGGAAACGGCGACCGCGGAACCATCGGCCTCTGGGACGTGCGGCGCCACCACTTGAGCCAGACACTGCGCATCGGTAACACGGGCCCCGTCAACAGCGTCGCGTTCGCTGCCCACACGCGGCTTCTCGCCGCCGGGAGCGAAACTGGGACGGTCCAGCTGTGGCGTCTACCAAGCGACAAGCTGCTTGCGACGCTGAGCAGCGGCACCGGCCCGGTCTTCAGCGTTGCCTTCAGTCCCGACGGGCGGACCCTCGCCGCCGGAGGATTCAACGGCACGACAAGCGTGTGGCGGGGAATCAGCTAGCACCGCCGACACGAGACCGAGCCCAGCACCTGCTTTCGGCTTCGCGCACGCCTCAGCCATAACCTTGCTGCGCTTCCACCGTGGGCGACGAAGCAGACTCGTTGCCTGCTCGTGTTCGGCGGGGCCGGATCGACTCAGGCGGGGCTGATGCCGAGCGTGCGCTTGAGGAACTCCACCTGGAGCAGCATGAGATTCTCCGCGACCTCTTCTTGCCGGGCCATGTGGGTGACACCGGACAGCGGAAGTACGGTGTGCGGCCGCCCGGCCGCCAGCAGCGCTGACGACAGCCGCAGCGTGTGCGCGACCACCACGTTGTCGTCGGCCAGCCCGTGAATGAGCATGAGCGGGCGCTCCAACTTCGGCGCATCATCAATCAGCGAGTTGTGGGCGTAGGCGTCAGGGTGGCGATCCGGGTGACCAAGGTAACGCTCTGTGTAAAAAGTGTCATACAGCCGCTGGTCGGTGACCGGCGCACCGGCCACGGCCGTGTGAAAGACGTCGGGCCGCCGCAGGACGGCCAGCGCGGCCAGGTAGCCGCCGTGCGACCAGCCGCGGATGCCGACCCGGGTTAGGTCCAGGTCGGGGTGCGCCGCGGCGGCCGCGTGAAGTGCCTCCACCTGGTCCTCCAGGTTGGGTGTGGCCTCGTCGTAGTGGATTAGGCGGTCCCAGTCGGGCCCGCGGCCGGGCGTGCCCCGGCCGTCGGCGATCAGCACAGCGAAGCCTTGGTCGGCGAACCACTGCGGGGTCAGGTATGCGTTACGCGCGCAGACTACGCGCTGGGCGGCCGGGCCGCCGTAGGGGTCGCACAGCACCGGCAGCCGGACCGAGCCGGGTTGATGCCCGCGCGGCAGCAGCAGCGCGCAGCGCAGCTCATGCCCGCCGACAGTTAGGAACGTCACCTCCGGGGTGAGCACCGGGGTCTCCGCGAGCGACGCAATCTCGCCTGTCCGCTCGCCGCCCCGCCAGGCGTGCACCCGAGCGCCGAACCATCCGAGCGACCGGGATGACGTGACCACGAGGTCCCCGCGCCGGGCCGCCTGGTGCACGCCTGGTTCGGGCGTCAGCCGGACTGTGCCATTCGGACCGACGGTGTAGACGTGCCGCTCGGCCGGGTCCTCGCCGGTGGCGGTGAACAGCACGTCCTCATCGACGTCGAGGACCTCGGCGACGTTCAGGCCCACCGGCGTGACCGGATCCTCCCCGATCATCAGCCGGTACGCGCCGTCTCTGGCCACCACCCGGACCAGCTCGCCGCCCGGCGTCCAGGCCGGAGTTCCGACGACCACGTCGACCCAATCGGGGTCGGTGTCCTCGCAGATCGGCTCCACCGTGCCGTCCGTGGCCACGGCGAGCACCCGCATCGTCCGCTGGTCACGCGAGGCCACCCGCAACAGCGCGGGCCCGCCGCGCGACCAGTGCGCCGAGGTCAGGTAAGGCATGTCCGAGGGGTCCCACCCCACCTGCGTCAGGTTTCCGTCGAGACCAGCGAGCACCACGCTGACGTCGGCGTTCGCGGTGCCCGCCCTCGGGTAGGCGACCTCCACCGCCGGGCGCTCCGGGCGGGCCGGATCCGACAGGTGCCAGCGGGCCACCGGTGTGGTGTCGACTCGGGCCACCAGTAGCTGCCGTCCGTCAGGTGACCACCAGAAACCGCGGGTCCGGTACATCTCCTCCGCGGCGACGAACTCGGCCAGGCCGTAGGTCACGTTCTCGGCTTCGGGCACGGCCACCGTCCGATCGCCTGCGCCGTCGGCGACGACGACCCGAAGCGCCCCGTCCGCCACATATCCGATGTGCGCTCCGGTCGGGTCTGGACGCGGGTCGAGCACTGGCCCCGGCACCACCAGCTCGCGCGGAGGGGTGCCGTCCGGGTCGGCCAGATCGACCACGAACAGCCGTCCGGATAGCGCGAACGCCGCGATCCGCACCTCCTCGTCGGCGGCGAAGGACACCACGCCGGCCGCGGCCTGCCGTATGCGCTCCCGGCGCGCTCGCTCTACTGGCGGGAGGGTCTCCTCCCGACCCGAGAGCAGGTCCTCCGGGTCGGCGACGAGTCGCTCCGCGCCCGTGGCGGTGTCACGCACCCAAAGGGCGGTGCTCCGGTCGGTGCCCGACCGCGACCGTAGGAACGCGACGCGGGTGCCGTCCGGGGCGATCGCGAACGCGTGCGGGACGCCCAGGGAGAACCCGACGGTACGGGCCTGCTGGCGAGGGAAGCTGATGCTGGCGTCGGTCATCGCCCGATCCTCTCAAATGTCTGGTCCCAGCTGAGGACCCCGGGCGAAGACAAGCATTCGCTTTCGCGCGGGCGGTTAGAAGGATCGCTACGCATATGGCCGCTGGGCCGAATCACTCGGATCCAGTGATGCCCGGTCACCGGATCGTTCGGCAGGCTGGGCGCAAGCTTGTCGACAAACCGAACCCTCGGATTGGAAGTCAAGCGATTCGCAATATCGGAGACGATCCCCTCGCTCCGCGAAGACAACCTCAGCTCAGCCCAGCAACGCAAAGGGAGCATGCATGAGCACGACCACCCCGTATCCCACCACAACCGCGACCGAGGACCGCCTCGCGATCCTTGACCTGATCGCACGCCTCGGGCTGCTGGTTGACGCGCGCGATTGGAACGCGCTCGAGCAACTGTTCGCCGATCCGGTCTACAGCGACCGCACATCACTCTTCGGAGGCGAGCCACAGACCAACACTCCGGCTGAGCTCGTTGCCGGCCTGCAATACGTGCTCGGCAAGCTCGACACCACCCACCACCTGATCAGCTGCCAGGTGATCAACCTCAACGGAGACGAGGCAACCAGCGCGGCCAACATGCAGGGCACGCACGTGCTCGCCAACGCCTCCGGCGGCTCCCAGTGGGTCGTCGCCGGCCGCCACGACTATCAGCTGAAACGCACCGCAGACGGCTGGCGGATCGCCGGGATCACGTTCACCCTCCAATGGGCGACCGGCAACGAGCACATCTTGACTCTCGCGACTGCGGCGTGACCGTGTGCGGCGGGTGCTGACCAGAGCGAGATAGGACGCGTAGAACCCGCCGAGCTTCATCTGCTCAACCGCCGCCGTCACCGTCCAGATCACGGAGGTCATGATGGGAGCGTCTTGGTCCATACGGCGGTTCGCCTATCCTCTGTACCGGAGGTCCCCGCCTCGCCCGAGACGCTCGACGCCTCGGCATCCGGTCAGGTGGTGAACCCGCGATTTCGAGTCACCAAATGAGCAGGCTAAGACTCAGCATCACCATGTCACTCGACGGCTACGTCGCGGGTCGGGACCAGAGCGAAGAGAACCCGCTCGGCGTCGGCGGGATCGAGCTGCACGAGTGGTTCTTCCCGCTCAGAGCATTTTGGGAGATGCACGGCCAGGAGGGAGGCGAGACCAACGCCAGCTCTCCCGTGGTCGAGGAAACGCGGGCAAACATCGGGGCCACGATCATGGGCCGCAACATGTTCGGCCCGGTCCGCGGCCCGTGGCCAGATGAGTCCTGGCGAGGCTGGTGGGGCGAGAATCCGCCCTACCACCATCCCGTATTCGTGCTCACCCACCACCACCGCGAGCCGCTCGAGATGGAGGGCGGCACCACCTTCCACTTCGTCAGCGACGGGATCGAGTCGGCGTTAGCGCGGGCCAAGGACGCCGCCCGGGGATGCGACATCTGGCTGGCCGGCGGCGCGTCGGTGGTCAACCAGTACCTGGCCGCACGGCTCGTCGACGAGATCGACGTCTCGATCGCGCCCTTGGTTCTCGGCGCCGGCGCGCGCCTGTTCGAAGGAGTCGATCGGGGGACGCTCGAGCTCAGGCAGATCAGGGCCGTCGACGCGCCCGGCGTCACACACATCAAGTACGCGGTCGGCTGATTCGCTTGCCACACGCGTACGATCGTTCTCCGAAATGACGGCAAACGATCACGGCGTCGGACCGGGCGGCCTGTGGGCGCGTAAGCACTACAAACAGATGATCGTCGTGCGCGCCCTGCTGGCGCCGTGGATTCTGTTCGTCACCGTGTTCCTATGTGTGACGGGCTACTGGTGGGGACTCGTCTTCCTTCCGTTTCTAGCCGTCGACCTCTGGCTTCTGCGTAGCCTCGTGCAGTACGCGCGCACGCAAGACCGGTGACTTAGCCGCGGCAACGCGCCTGTAGCTCCGGGTCGTTTCGCCCGACCCACACCGCGACACCTCTGGGGGCGTAAGGCGACACCTCTCACACCGCCTCGGCCACGACGTACACAGCGAGCCTGCCGGCGTTGGCCCAGATGCTGAGCTCATTGCACTGGACCTCGCAATGAGCAGAGTCGCCCGCGCGCGCCGCGGGCGGTCATGGCTGGCGGAACTCTGGGAACTGTGGGTTGAGCCAGCGGGGAACGCCAGCGCCGAGGACCCTCACAGGCTGATGGGCCGCTTCGCGGCATCCCTGGGACCTGGCGGCCCCGTCCGGTCAGGGGTCGCCTCCCGGCACCCCAACGCCGCCGCCAGGAACGGCCAGGCGTGGGCGCCCGCGCCGACCCTCGTCAGGTGGTTCGCCGGAGCATCTCCACGACCAAGAAGGCCAGCTCGAGTGCCTGCTGGGTGTTGAGCCGCGGGTCGCACGCGGTCTCGTAGCGAGACGAGAGCTCGCTGTGGGAGATCATCTGGGCCCCCCCGAGGCATTCGGTCACGTCCTCGCCGGTGTGCTCGACGTGGATGCCGCCGGGATGGGTGCCGAGCCGCTGGTGGACCTCGAAGAAGCCTTCGACCTCGTCCATGATGCGATCGAAGTGCCGCGTCTTGCGCCCGCTCGGCGACTCTTCGGTGTTGCCGTGCATCGGGTCGCATTGCCAGACGACGCGATGTCCCGAACGAGCGACGGCCTCGATGATCGGCGGTAACAGCTCGCGGACGGCGTTGTTGCCCATCCGTGACACGAACGTCACCCGGCCGTCGACTCGCTGCGGATCGAGCCGCTCGGCCAGCTCAACCGCGTCGGCCGGCGTGGCCGTCGGCCCGAGCTTGACCTCGATCGGGTTGGCGATGATGGCGCCGAGCGCGACATGGGCGCCGTCCAGCTGGCGCGTGCGCTCTCCGATCCAGGGCAGATGGGCCGAGAGCAGGTAGAGGCGATCGTCCCCGGATCGGAGCATCGCGCGCTCGTAATCGAGCACGAGCATTTCGTGACTTCCGTAGAGCTGGACCGTCCGCAGCGAGCTGTCATCGACGCCGCATGCCGACATGAACCGGAGGCTGCGGTCGATCTCGGTCGCGACCCGCTCGTAGCGCTTCCCGGCGCTCGAGCGGCGCACGAAGTCCATGTTCCATTCGTGCAGGTGGTGGAGATCCGCGAGGCCGGCCCCGGTGATCGCGCGCGCCAAGTTCATCGCCGCCGCCGCATTCGCGTAGGCCCGGATCAGGCGGCCGGGGTCGGGGCGCCGCGCCTCCGGCGTCGCCTCCAACCCGTTGACCATGTCGCCGCGGTAGGACGGCAGCCCGGCCGCGTCGAGATCGGACGTCCGTGGCTTGGCGTATTGACCGGCGATCCGGCCGACCTTGACGACAGGCATCGAGATCCCGTAGGTCAAGACCACGGCCATCTGCAGCAATGTTCGGATCGACCCGCGGAGATGCGACTCGGTGTTGTCGACGAAGGTCTCCGCGCAGTCTCCGCCCTGGAGCAAGAACGCCTCGCCACGGGCGACCATCCCGAGCCGCTCCTGCAGCCGGTCGACCTCCGCAGGCACCGCGATCGGCGGGACGTTCTCCAACACCCAGCGGACGCGCTCGACCTCGTCGGGGTCCGGCCACGGTGGCTGCTGTGCTGCCGGTCGCGCCACCGCTTCGCTCACCGCTGCGGCGAGCACCCCCGGTAGCGGCGGCAACGCCGGCGGGGACGCGGCCACGTCGACTGTCCAGGTCACCCGTTGAAGGCTATGGGATCGGATGATCATCGAGGTGCCCGAGGACGACAGCGCGAGCGAAATTCGGGCGTCCGCGCCCACGGACGTTCTACTCTCGAAACATGACGGTCATCAGGTGTGAGACGTGTGGTGCGCGCAACCGGGTCGGCCCAATCGACCAAGGGGTCCCACGCTGTCCGAAATGCAAGTCTGAGCTGGCATGGCTTGTCGACGCCGACGGCGACACGTTCGAGGCGGAGACGACTGCCTCGGTACCGGTCGTGGTCGACTTCTGGGCAGCCTGGTGTGGTCCGTGTCGGATGGTCTCGCCCGTGCTCGAGCAGCTCGCCCAGAGCCATGCAGGCCACCTCAAGGTGGTCAAGGTCGACGTCGACGCAAATCCCGGGCTGGCGACACGGTTCGGCGCGCGCTCGATCCCGCTGTTGGTCGTGATCCGTGATGGGCACGAAGTCGATCGGATCGTCGGCGCGCTGCCGCGCGCCGCGCTCGAGCAGCGGCTTGAACCGGTGCTGAACGCGCGCTGATGGCGGTCGAGTTCAAGGACTACTACGAGGTTCTGGGAGTCCCGCGGGGCGCGAGCCAGGACGACATACGCCGGGCATACCGGAAGCTGGCGCGGGAATATCACCCCGACCTGAATCGGGAGAACGATGCCGAGGAGCGGTTCAAGGAGCTGGGGGAGGCCTACGAGGTGCTCTCCGACCCGAACAAGCGTGAGCGGTATGACCGGCTGGGCGCTCAGTGGCAGGCACAGGAGCGAGCCCCGGGCGGGGGCGGGGGCAACTTCGAGGACTTCTTCGATCGAGAGGGTTACGGGGGTGACGTGCGGTTCGAGTTCGGCGACGGAGGCTTTTCGGAGTTCTTCGACCGGTTGTTCGGCGACGGCGCCGGCGTGCGGACGTCCGGGCCGTTACGCGGGCTGGATCGTGAGGCCTTGCTCGAACTGTCGCTGGAGGATGCGGTCGCCGGCGGCAGGCGACGGCTGTCGGTCGATGACGGACGCAGCGTCGACGTCAACTTTCCAGCCGGCGTCAGGGAAGGCCAGCTCATCCGTCTCGCCGGCCAGGGCGCGCCCGGACGTGACGGCGGCCCGGCCGGCGATCTCTATCTGCGAGTACGGCTGAAGCCCCACCGCACATTTCGCCTTCGGGGCGACGACCTCGATGTCGATCTGCCCGTCGCCCCGTGGGAGGCGGCGCTCGGCGCGACGGTGCCGGTGCCCACGCTGACGGGCAACGCCCGGGTGAAGGTGCCTGAAGGATCATCGAGCGGCCGGCGGTTGCGACTACGGGGCCGCGGCCTGCCGAAGCAGGGCGGCGGGCACGGCGATCTCCATGCGATCGTGAAGATCACGGTCCCGAAGCATCTTTCTGAGGAGGAGCGAGATCTGTTCGAGAAACTCGCCGAGGTGTCCGAATTCGACCCCAGACACAATCGAGCATGAGCCCCCGGCGAACGCCATCCCGAACCACGCATCCCGAGGCCGCCGACGGCACCAAGGAGGAGCTCGTTGAACTCGCCGTGATCGCGCGGCACGCGGGAGTACGCGTCACGCTGGTGCGTCGCTACGTCGAATTCGGGCTGCTCGAGCCGGCGTCCAGAACGAGCCAGCCGCCGCTGTTCGCGCCGAGCGCGGCGAGCCGTCTGGCAAAGGCCGAGCGGCTACGGCGCGATCTTGGCCTGAACTACGCCGGAGCCGTGCTCGCCTGCGAGCTTCTCGATCGCATCCGCGCGCTCGAAGACCAGGCACGCTGAGAGCCCGGCCGGCCTGGTCATGGAATTCAGCCGTGAGTTGCGCAACGACGTCCTCGCCGGCGAGCCCGACCGCGAGACGATGCGCCGGCGCGCCGCGCACGCCGGGCCGATCGACGAGGACACGCTCGTCTACCGGATCGAGTTCCACGCGGTGAGCTCCGGCGACTGAGCTCCCCTCTCCACATCCAACTTATACCACGGAGGGGGGCTTCATGAAGCCCCCGGTCGTGCCGCATAATCGCCAACCCTAAGACGGAAGTCATGGACATTGGAGATGCGGAAGGTACGAAATGTGGGTGCTGGCGTGGACTTATCGGGAGGCGGTGTGACTACGGGAGAGCACGCGGTGGTGATCGCCGGCGGAGGTCCGACCGGGCTGATGTTGGCGGGGGAGTTGGCACTGGCGGGGGTGGACGTCGCGATTGTCGAGCGGCGCGCCGGGCGCGAGCTCGAGAGCTCGCGGGCACGCGGTCTGCATTCGCGCACGATCGAGGTTCTAGATCAGCGTGGAATCGCCGAGCGCTTCCTTTCGGAGGGGCAGGCAGTCCAGATCGCCACCTTCGCCATGACAACGTTGGACATCAGCGACTTTCCGACTCGCCACAACTACGGGCTCGCGCTCCTGCAGAACCGGTTCGAGGAGATCCTGGGTGGATGGGTAGACGAGCTACCGGTGCGCATCTATCGCGGATGTGAGGTGACAGGATTCGCGCAGGACGAAACCGGTGTCGACGTCCATATGTCGAATGGTGAATCGTTGCGCGCGGCTTACCTCGTGGGGTGTGACGGAGGTCGGAGCCTGATCCGCAAGTCGGCCGGAATCGAGTTCGCGGGATGGGACGCGTCGACCAGCTACCTGATCGCCGAGGCGGAGACGAGCGAGCAGCCGGAGTTCGGCATCCGCCGCGATGAGAAGGGTGTCCATGCCATCGGCCCGCACGAGGATGGGAAACGGGTTGCGATCGTGGTGAGGGAGCGCAATGTCGGGCAAACCGGTGAACCGACCCTGGGTGACCTCAGCCAGGAGCTCACCGCGGCACGGGGGACGGATTACGGGGTGCACAACCCGACATGGATCTCCCGGTTCACTGACATGACGCGGCAGGCGGTGTCGTACCGACAGGGACGCGTGCTGCTCGCCGGCGACGCCGCCCACGTGCACACGCCGATGGGTGGCCAAGGCGCCAATACCGGTGTGCAGGATGCGGTGAACCTGGGGTGGAAGCTGGCTCAGGTGGTCAACGGGACTTCGCCGGACGGCCTGCTTGATACCTACCAGGCCGAGCGGCACCCCGTGGGCGCGCGGGTGCAGCGGGACACGATGGCGCTGACGGCGCTCAGCCGGTCCGAGCCGCGAATCGACGCGTTGCGCGAGATCGTCTCGGAGGTGGTGAGCATGGACGAGCCGCGAAAGCGGCTCGCCGGCATGTTCACCGGCCTGGACATTCATTACGACCTCGGTGAGGGACACCCCCTCCTCGGGCGCCGGATGCCCGATCTCGACCTCGTCACCGCCGACGGCCCGCGGCGGGCATTCACCCTCTTGCATGCTGCCCGGCCGGTGCTGCTGAACCTCGCCGATCCCGGCGGTTTGGACGGTACCCCGCGGCCGGAACGGGTTCAGTTGATCGACGCCGGATACGCCGGTAGGTGGGAGCTACCGGTACTCGGGACGGTCACGGCCCCCACCGCCGTGTTGATCCGGCCCGACGGACACGTCGCCTGGGTCGCAGAAGGCATCCGGGAGGGGCTCGATGACGCGCTCAATAGGTGGTTCGGACCGCCTGCGACGGGGTTGAGCGTGCCGGCGACCCCGGTGTAGGCTCGTTCGCGGCGGCGAGGAAGGAGCGCGATCTCATAAGCGAACGCAGTCCGGCGCAACAGCGACAGGTCCTTTCGCCGTCGAGGAAGCGCTTGACGCTGGTGGCGACGATCCTGGGATCCAGCATCGCGATCCTCGACGGAAGCGTCGTGAGCGTCGCGCTGCCGTCGATCCAGCGGAGCCTCGGCGGCGGGCTCGCCGGTCAGCAGTGGGTCAGTAACGCGTATCTGCTGACGCTGGGTTCGTTGATCCTGCTCGGCGGGTCGCTCGGTGACATCTTCGGCGAGCGGCGGGTGTTTGCGCTCGGAGTGGCCGGGTTCGGCGTGTGTTCCCTGTTGTGCGCGGTCGCGCCGACGATCGGGTTGCTCGTGGCGTTCCGCGCGCTCCAGGGCGTCGCCGGCGCGTTGCTGACGCCGAGCTCGCTGGCCGTGATCGTGGCGACCTTCCCGCAGCGGGAACGCGGCCCGGCGATCGGGACGTGGACGGCATGGGGGACGATCGCGGGGGCGCTCGGGCCGCTCGTCGCCGGGGTCATTCTGAACGTGGCGTCGTGGCGGTGGATCTTCGTGATCAACCTGCCGCTGGCGGCCGCGTGCCTGTGGCTGATCCTGAAAGCGGTTCCGGCCGCGAATCCCACCAAGACCCGGCGGCGGGTCGACGTGGTCGGTGCCGTGCTGTGCGTACTGGGGCTCGGCGGTGCGGTGTTCGCGCTGATCGAGCAGCCGCGTCTGGGGTGGTCGAATCCGGCGGTGGCCGGGTCTCTGATCGGGGGCGTGCTGTTGTTCTCGGCGTTCCTCGTCTACGAGTCCCGCGCGAGCGATCCGATGCTCCGCCTTGATCTGTTCAAGAGCCGGAACTTCGCGGTCGGGAACGTCGAGACGCTCGCGCTGTACGGCGGACTGTCGGCGCTGTTCTTCTTCCTCGTCCTCTACCTCCAGCAGGTCGCCGGCTACACCCCGCTCGAATCCGGTCTGGCGTTGCTGCCCGAGAGCCTCGTCATGTTCGCGCTCTCCTCACGCTTTGGCGCGCTCGCCGACCGTTTCGGCCCACGCCTGTTCATGGGCGGCGGCCCGCTGGTCGCAGGTGCCGGCATGCTCCTGCTCCTCGGCTTCGGCGTGCGGGTCCACTACCTGACCGAGGTGCTTCCCGGGATCCTCGTGTTCTCGCTGGGCCTGTCGATCACGGTCGCGCCGCTCACCGCAGCGATTCTCGCCGGCATCGAGGAGAGCGAGGCGGGAATCGGCTCGGCCGTCAACAACGCGGTCGCCCGCGTCGCCGGCCTGATCGCGACGGTTGCGATCGGTGCGCTCGTGGCCGCGCAGTTCAGCTCATCGCTGGACAACAAGCTGGCCGGCAGACCCCTTACTCCCCGCGGGCACGCCGCCGTGGCGCAGGCCAAAGCCCTGACCCTCGGTCGGCCGTCCGTCGCCGGCCTCCCACCGGGCGAAGCGGCGGCGATCACGGTGGCGACGGGCCAGTCGTCGCTCGAGGCCTTCCGCGTCGGCGTCAGCGTCGCGAGCGGGCTCGTCATCATCGGCGGCCTCATCGGCGCCGCCGGGATCCGCAACCCCCGCCGTGTCGTCCGGGCAAGTCAGTGCTCCGGCGGGCAGCTTGCCGGAGCGCCGCTCGACGCCGCCGGGCTTCACGTCCCGCAAGCGGCCTGAGGTCAGTTCGCGGTCGAGTTGATCATCACCGGCGCCCGGTCGTGCCCGTCGAGGTCGTAGTAGACGCCGGGGAACGTCTGGAATTGTCCGCTGATGTTGTTGTGCAGTTGCGACTCGTTGAACGTCAGCGCGCCCCAGCCGCTGTCGACGACGTCGAAGATGGCACCGCCGCCTTCTCGAGCACGGTTGCCGTCCATCACGGTGCCGGCGATCCGCACGTCGTCGTCCCGGCCGTCGAGGTAGATCGCGCCGCCGCTGCCGCCGCCGGGCGTACCGCGTGACGCCGGGTTCGCTCCCCAGCCGATGGCCCTGTTGTCGGTGAACTCGCTGTTCAGGACGTCCCACTGAACGCTGATGCTGCTCAGCGCGCCGCCGTTGGAGCAGCGTCCGCCGCGGAAGGTGTCGCCGGTGATGTACACGGGGCGGTTCTGGTACTGGGCCAGGGCGCGGATCGCTCCGCCGCCGAGATCGGGGCCGAAGGCGTAGCAGCGGTTGTCGACGAACTGCGAATTGACCGCCTTAAACTGGCCGCCCTCGACATAGACGGCTCCCCCGCCATCGACCCCGCCGTACCAGCACTTCGGAACGTTGGCCGTACAGGTCGCCTGATGCGCGCCGTTGTAACCGTCCTCGAAGGTGATGTTCTGGACCACGATCCGCGGATACGGCTGGTTGACGCAGTCATCGGTTGACCAGGTGCCCGCGCAGGTGTCCGAGTAGAGGATTCGGCGCTTACCGCCTCCGCTCAGGGTGACAAGGCCGCCGCCGTCCAACACGACCAGGTGCCGGGTCTTGATCACGCTCGTGGTGGCGGTCATCACGATCGTGACCGGCTTGGGTCCGCAGTCGAACGTGGTGATGCCGCCGGCGGCAACGTCGCGCACGACGGCGGCCGACGTGCAACTCGCCGCTCGGCCGTTCCCAACGACGTGGTTGGGGTGGCTGGTGTTCACGGCGCGGCCTGCGGGCGGCACATCCACGTGACCCGCGGGGTTGCCGAAGTGGGGCGCCGCCGCACCGGACGCAATCGCGACCGCTCCCACGGGCACTCCGGTGCCGACCGTGCCCGTGAGCACCGCGGCGCTGAGGAGTGCAGCAAGCGAGATCCTGAACCCGCCGATCAGCCGCATCGCGTCCGATGCTAGATGAACCTAGGCCGCGACCTTTCCGGGACGGGCGGCCAGCGGGATCTCGCAGGCGGCGGAGAAGCCCTGTGATTCGATCCCCAGCGCCACGTTGCCCCTGGTCGAGAGGTTCGAGAAGGCGATGAACACGGTGAGCTCGATCATCCCGGCCGGCCCGAGCCGGTCGAGGAGACGCGTGGACAGGTCGTCGGTGACCGCCAGCGGCGTGTTCGTCATCGCCTCTGCGTACTCGAGCACATCCCGCTCGAGCGGCGTGAACACGTCCGACTCCCGCCAGCGTGGCACCTGGCTCGCCTTGGCCATGTCCAGGTTCTGTTTCTGCGCCTGGAAGTAGCCGATGTCGAGGCACCAGCTGCAGCCGACCTGCGACGCGACGGCCATGTGCGCGAACGACTTGAGGCTCTCGTCGACCCCATCCCATTCGCCAACCTTGCCCCCGAATTCGATCGCCGCCGCGGCGACCTTCGGGTTGTGCCACGTCACCTCGACGGGTTCGGGAACGGCGCCGAACTGGTCGATCATGCCTTCGGTCAGGCTCGTGTCGAGCTCCGCTTTCGGAACGCGCAGTGCCATGGTGTCCTCCATGTCCGTTTAGGTGTTTGACATGAAGACAGCGCTCGGCGCGCGGGCGTGACACCGATGAGTTAGCCGGCCACGATGGCCGCGGCGAGTGCGACCCGGTGGTCCTTCGTCCAGGGTGGACCCAGAGTCTCCCGCGGTCCGTTCAGGACCTCGTCGGCCCGGTCGGCGAGGAGCTTGGTCGCCTGATCGACGACCGCCTTCGCGTCATAGACGTGGACGTACCAGCCGCGGGCGTGGGCCAGCTCGGCGATCTCCTGGCGGTACATGATCGCGTCGGCCCGGGCCTCATACGGCACGCGACGTTGGACGGCGATGTCCTCGGGGAAGTCGAGCGGCCAGAAGCGGAGCGAGACCGACCGGACCGGCGCCGGCACCGCGGCTGCGAGCTCGTCGAACGCGGCCGACGTCGCCCGAGCGATCGACGCTCGCGCGCGGGTGACCAGCGCGGCCGTGCCGGCGACGTCGAGACGGCGGCTCTCGTAGTGGATCGGCGCCGCGGAAACGCAGGGTTCGATCAGCTCGATCCGCCGGCGGTCGACCACCTCGTGGTCCCTCGATGCCGTCACCGCAATCGCCCAGCCGAGATGGTCCGCGATGCCCAGGCGCACGCCGCCAGGTTATCCGCCCGCGTGTGGGATGCGTCCGCTCCGGCCGTCGGCGAGAATGCCCCGTCATGATCGGAGCCATCAGATGAACGACATTCTCAGCGTGGCGCGTGGACAGGTCCTGGACGAGGGGGTGCCGCTCGATGAGTCGCAGGCGCTGGCCGTGCTCGAGCTGCCGGACGACCGGGTGCCGGACGCGCTCGCGCTCGCCCACGAGGTGCGGATGCGGTGGTGCGGCCCGGAGGTAGAGGTCGAGGGGATCGTCTCGATCAAGACCGGCGGCTGCCCGGAGGACTGCCACTTCTGCTCGCAGTCCGGGCGGTTCCACACTCCGGTGCGGGCGGTGCGGCTCGACATCCCGGCGCTGGTGCGGGCTGCCCATCAGACGGCCGCCACCGGCGCGACCGAGTTCTGTCTGGTGGCCGCCGTCCGCGGCCCGGACGAGCGCCTGATGGTGCAGGTGCGCGAGGCGGTGGCGGCGATCAAGGCCGAGGTCGAGATCAACATCGCGTGCTCGCTGGGGATCCTGACCCGTGCGCAGGCCGAGGAGCTGGCGGCGCTCGGCGTGCACCGCTACAACCACAACCTCGAGACGGCCCGGTCGTACTTCCCGGAGGTCGTCACCACCCACACCTGGGACGAGCGGATGGAGACCCTCGAGTTGGTGCGCGAGCTCGGCATGGAGGTGTGCTGCGGCGGCATCATCGGGATGGGCGAGACGGTGCCGCAGCGGGCCGAGTTTGCCGGCCAGCTTGCGGAGATCGCTCCCGACGAGGTGCCGCTGAACTTTCTCGACCCCCGTCCCGGCACGCCGTTCTCGGATCTGCCGGTCCTCGCCGCCCAAGACGCGCTGCGCACGATCGCGGCCTTCCGTCTCGCACTGCCGCGAACCGTGCTCCGTTTCGCCGGTGGCCGCGAGCTCACCCTGGGCGATCTCGGCACCCGGGACGGCATGCTCGGCGGGATCAACGCGATGATCGTCGGCAACTACCTGACGACGCTCGGCCGCTCGCCCGAGCATGACCTCGACCTTCTGTCGGAGCTCGCGATGCCGGTCAGGGCCCTGTCGGAGACGCTCTGAGCGAGGGCGCCCCAGCCCCGTATTGCGACGGCTGCGGCCGGCCAAGGTCCGACCTGGGTCACGAGCGGTGTCGTCAGCGGCGGGCAATGACCGATCCGCCGAGATTCTGTGCGCGTTGCGGGCGGAAGCTCGTCGTGCAGGTGCTGCCGGTGGGATGGACGGCGACGTGCGTGGCCTGCGGCCCGCTCCGGCCCGACGAGCGTCACGCTCTGTCGTGTCCTGCCTGATCGAGGAGGCACTCGACAGCTACGCCGACGGGGCCAGAGCGCCACGCCTAATTCTTGACGGTGACCGCATCGTGGGCCGAATCACACTGAGCAATATCGTTCGCGGACCGTTCCAGTCGTGCAACCTCGGGTACTGGGTCAACCAGGCCGACAACGGCCGTGGCTTAGCGACCGCGGCCGTGGGTGACATCATGCGGGTGGCGTTTTCTGGCACGACCACGCGCTCTACCAGGCCCTGAACCCGAACTCGGACTAGAAGAAGAAGCTCTCGAGGATTGCGGCGATCACGGGGTCGGCGGGGATGTGCTGTTGGCCATCGACAACGCGCTCGGTCGCGTGCGGGAGCGAACCCGCGAGCGTCGCGGTCGTCGACGGCGCCCAAGGCGGGCTGTCTCCGCCTGCGAGCGCGAGCACGTGAATCTCGATCCGCGTCAGCCGCTCGACCGGCACGCGTCCGTTGTTGACAAGCCTGAGGTCCTGCGAGAGCGTGTGGGCGAGTGCTTGGCGCTGCGCCCAGCCGGGGCTGCTCTTGATCGACTCGATGATCGCGGGTGGGGTGCCCGTCGCCGCGAGCCATTGCTCGGCCGCCGCGTCCCGCCGTCCCGCCGCCACGAGTTCGTCGAGGTGCCGGCCGAACTCGGGGCCGGGGTCATAGTCGCCGGTATACGGCGGCTCATAGACGGCCAGACGTCGCATCTCGACTCCGCGCGCCGCCGCCTCGAGCGCCAGCGCGCCACCGGACGAGTGGCCATAGACGAACGGAGCCTCGCCGCCGGCCGGCGGCGACCGCCGCCAGATCCTGCACCTCGCCATCGATCGAGAGCGGCAGGCCGTCACCGCTGTCGCCGCGTCCGCGGCGGTCGTACTCGTAGACGGTGTAGCTCGAGGCCAGCAGCCCGGCCAGCGGCTTGCTCGTCGAGCGGTCGCAGGATGCGCCGAGGACGAGTACGACTGCCGGCCCGCTGCCGGAGCGATCGAACGCGATCCTGGTGCCGTCGGCGGATTCGACTAGTTCCACGCGGGCCTCCTCTTTGGGGGTGGGAGGGATCATGGAGCTAAGCCCGATGCCTCACATCGGGCATTAGGAGCGATGTCGCCCGTTTGAGCCCTTACCGCGCCGGCCGTAACTGATCAGTAATCGAGAAGCGGCAGGCGCCGCGCAGCACTAGGGTGATCACGTCAACTAGTTCAGGAGAGCGAGTCAATGGCCGAGAAGCACGCCACGAAGAGAAACGCCCAGCGGTCCGCCAAGAGCGCGACGCGCAATGCGTCGAACGGATTCACCGCCGAGGAAAAGGCGGCGATGAGGGAGCGCGCCCGGGAGCTGAAGGCAGAGGCGAGCAAGGAAGCCGGGGAGAAGGACGTGCTCGCGAAGATCGCCGAGATGCGTGGATCGGATCGAGCGATCGGCCAGCGGATCCACGCGATCGTCAAAGCCAGCGCGCCCGCACTTGCGCCGAGGACCTGGTACGGGATGCCCGCCTACGCCAAAGACGGCGACGTGATCTTTTTCTTCAAGCCCGCGGCGAAGTTCAAGGTGAGGTACGCCACGCTCGGCTTCAGCGACAAGGCGAACCTCGACGATGGCGCCATGTGGCCGACCGAATTCGCGATCGACGAGTTGACCGCCGACGTCGAGGCCAGGATTACCGCGCTCGTGACGCAGGCCGTGACCTAGTGACGTCAAAGTCAACCCGTAGTCACGTTGGAAATGGAAAGAGGTGTCGATTTCGGCCTGGACCATTCGTGTAGGGGGTGAGAGGCCGGCGACACCGCCGGCCCGCAAAGCGAAAGGACAGGCGGATGGGCAAGGTGATCGTGATCAACAACGTCTCGCTCGACGGCGTGATGCAGGCACCGGGCCGGCCGGATGAGGACACCCGAGACGGCTTCCAGCACGGTGGCTGGGCGGTCCCGTACGGCGACGAGGCCGTGGTGGCCAAGATCGGCGAGCGGATGGGCCAGGACCGCGCCTGGCTGTTCGGGCGGCGCACCTATGAGGATCTGCTGGCGACGTGGAACGCGCGAGGCGGCCCGTTCAGGGACGCCTTCCTCGACGCTCCCAAGTACGTCGCGTCGCACAACCCGGGGGCGCGCCTCGAGTGGCCGAATTCCGAGCTGCTCACCGGAGACGTCCCAGCGGCCGTCGCGGATCTCAAGCGGCGCACGACCGCGAACCTGGTGATCCTCGGCAGCAGTGTCCTGATCGGGTCGCTGATGGCCGCCGATGTGATCGACCAGTACCTGGTGATGATCGCTCCGCTGGTCCTGGGGGACGGACGGCGGATGTTTGGCAGCGGCACGCATGCGTCGCTTCGGCTCGTCGAGTGCGTCACGTCGGGCACGGGCGTGGTCATGGCCACGTACGAGCGCGTGCGGGATCAAGAAAGGATCGTGCGATGAAGCAGTATCTGCTCAGCATCTACCAGCCGGACGGCGACCCGCCACCAGCGGAGGTACTCGAGGAAATCGCGCGCGCGGTGCGCGCCGTGGACGATGAGATGCGCGCCGCCGGCGTCTGGGTGTTCGCGGGCGGGCTGCACGCCGCCGAGACGGCGACCGTCCTCGATCCCCGCGGCGACGACCTGCCGATGCTCGACGGCCCGTACGTGGAGGGCAAGGAGCACCTCGGCGGACTCGTGATCATCGCGGTCGACAGCCTCGACGAGGCGCTCGCATGGGGGCGCAAGGTCGCGCTCGCGACGACGCTGCCGGTCGAGGTGCGTCCGTTCCACGGCGAGGCCGAGGACTGACGCACGCGTGCCGACCGTCACGCGTCCCGAGATCGAGCGTGTCTTTCGGGAGCAGTATGGGCGGGCGGTGGCGGTCCTTGCCCGCGTCTTCGGTGACATCGACATCGCCGAGGACGCGGTCCAGGACGCGTTCGCCACGGCGGTCGCCCGCTGGCGCGAGGACGACGTGCCGCCGGCCCCGGCCGGATGGATCATCACAACGGCTCGCAACCGCGCCATCGATCGCCTGCGCCGCGAGTCCTCGCGTGCCGACCGGCACGCCCAGGCAGTGCTGCTGCGCGCCCAGGACGAACCCGCGGAGGAGAGCCCGGTGCAGGACGATCGCCTGCGGCTGATCTTCACCTGCTGCCACCCGTCGTTGAACAGAGGCGCACAGGTGGCGCTGACGCTGCGGCTTTTGGGTGGACTGACCACGCCGGAGATCGCGCGGGCCTTCCTCGTCCCGGAGACGACGATGGCGCAGCGGATCGTCCGCGCCAAGGGCAAGATCCGCGACGCCCGCATTCCCTACCGGGTGCCGAACGAGGCTGACCTACCCGAGCGGCTTGCCTCGGTACTGGCCGTCGTCTACCTGATCTTCAACGAGGGCTACGCGGCGAGCTCGGGCGAGAGCCTGATCCGCGGGGAGCTGGCGGCCGAGGCCATCCGTCTCGGCCGTCTCCTCCGCGACCTGATGCCGGACGAGCCCGAAGTGACCGGGTTGCTGGCGCTGATGTTGCTCGTGCAGTCGCGCAACGCCGCCCGCGCCGCCCCCACCGGCGAGCTAGTGCCGCTCCCCGACCAGGACCGCGCCAGTTGGGACCGCAGCCTGATCGACGAGGGACAGACGCTCGTCAGGCGATGTCTGCGAGGAAACCAGCCTGGCCCGTATCAGATCCAGGCCGCGATCAACGCGGTCCACAGCGACGCCCCGACCGCCTCCGCCACCGACTGGGACCAGATCCTCGCGCTCTACGACCAGCTCATGACGTTCACCCCGACCGCGATCGTGGCGCTCAACCGGGCGGTCGCGGTGGCGGAGGTCAGCGGGCCGCGGGCTGCCCTCGAACTGGTCGGTGGACTCCCGCTGGACCGATACCACGTGTACCACGCGATTCGCGCGGACTTTCTCCGACGCCTGGGGCGCACCGACGAAGCCGCGACCGCGTATCAGGCTGCAATCGACCGCACCGACAACGCCGCCGAGGTCGCGTTCCTGACCAGGCGGATGGCGAGCATGGGGGGAGATGGCGACGACCCGTCCGTGACCGGTGTCAGCCGGCCGTGACGGATGGTCAGCCGGTCAGACCTGCGAGGCTTGAGAGATTGAGGACCTCGCTCGCCGGCGGCGCCGCCGGGGGCACTTGCGGCCCGTAGTCGCTGAGATCGACGGTGACAGTCTCCTGGATGTTCTGACCGCCGAGGTCCATGTCGAGCGTCGTCTGCACTCTGCGAACGAGGTGGTGAGCGTCGATCCAAACGTCCTCGGGGAACTCGCCGCCCGGTAGAGCCTGCTGAAGGAGCGCGAGGGCCGGCTTCGCCAGGCTCTGCTCCGACGCGGGAAGGCTGCCAAGCAACCGCGAGGCGCTGAGGAAGGCTCGATAGTGGGTCGTCGCGAAGCCGTCCACCCGTGCCTGGCCGAGGTCGAGGACACTGCCGGACACCGACCGGAGTGACTCGAGGGTCTGGCTGGGATCTGCCGTAGTCGGACCGTTCTCGAGCGAGGACAGCCCGGGAACTCCGGACAGCTTGGCGAGATCGACCTGCATCCATTTCCCGGCGCCACCCGGGAGCTGGCTCATCAGCGCCGAGGGGAGCTTCACGTACGCGGTGGCGCCGACAAGGATCATGTCCACCCGCATGGTCGAGCCTCCGAGCTGCTGGGTGACGTCGGGCTCGGCCCCGAGGTTCATCGACATCGACATAGCGGTCGCGTGGTCACGGAGATCGACGACGCCGCTGCCCGTGGCCGAGATCGGGCCGTTCAGTGCCGAGGACGTCATCTCGAGCGACATCTGCATCCGGAACCCCGGCGTGCTCGAGGACAGCGTGGCCGCCTGTGCGATCGGGCTGCCGACGCCGGTGCCGCCCGACCCGAAAAGCAGGAACGCCAGGCCGGCGACCACAGCCACGAGCGCGATCCCCGCGCCCGCGATCAGCTTCGACCGGTTGCCGGGCGACCCGGAGGCCGAAAGCGACGGCGACGGTGACCCCGACGGCGACTGTCCAACCGGCGACGCCGCCGGCTGGGGTTGCGGCGGTCCGTCAAATCCGGGGGGCGGTACGGATGTTCCCACCCCGCCCCGATCGGCATCGTGCTCGCTGATCATTAAGCAACGGGGATCCTCTGGACGTCCGGCGAATCCACCCCCGGCCGGCGAGACGACGATCAGCCGCTCATGCCGCCGTCGATCGCGAACGTGTGTGACGTCATCATCGCGCTCTCGTCGCTCGCCAGATAGAGCATGCCGTTCGCAATCTCGTCGACGGTCGTGTGGCGGCCAAGCGGGATCATCGCGTCGAACGCGTTGGCCGCTTCTTCCTGTGGGAGGTGAGTCGCGCGCATCTCGATGTCGTCCTGGAACGGAGTGGACGTCGGGCCCGGGTGGATCGTGTTCACCCGGATGCGCCGGGACGCGAGCTCCTTGGCCGCCGTGCGCATCAGGCCGACCTGGCCGTGCTTGGCGGCGACGTACGCTGAGACGCCGGGGGGTCCGATCAGCCCCGTGACGCTTGAGGTGATGATGATGCTCCCGCCGTCGCTGATGTGGGGAATCGTGTGCTTGAGGACGTGGAAGCCCCCGAGTATGTGCACGGCCAGCGTGCGCGAGAACACCTCGGACGGATAGTCGACGATTTCTGAGACCGCGCCGCTGATCCCGGCGTTGCTGACGACGACATCGAATCGTCCGTAGCGGTCCACGCCGGAAGCCACGGCCCCGGCGACCGCGTCCTCGTCGGTCACGTCCGCCACCGACGAGGAGACGACGTCGCCGCCAAGCTCCTGGACGGCGGCCGTCAGCTTCCCCTCGTCGAGGCCGACGAGGTGAACCTTCGCGCCTTCTGAGACGAACAGCCTCGCCGTCGCCAGTCCGATTCCGCTCTCGCCCCCGGTGATGAGGGCGACCTTGTCCTCCAGTCGGGCCATGGCCACCTTTCCTCGGTCGATCCTCGGCGTAGTCTGGCAACCTCTGCCCGATGGCAGTCGTGGACGTGCCCACGCCGACACGCCCCCCCGCGGCGAGCATCGCGGCGGGCCGGGACGCGCTCATCGACCTTCTGGGGGCCGATCGCGTGAGCACCGGCGCCGACGTCCTCGCTCAGCACGGGCGCGACGAGTCGTTCCATCCCGAGGCTCCGCCGGACGTGGTCGTGTGGCCGCGAAGCATCGACGAGGCGGCCGGGATCGTGCGGGTCGCCGCCGGGCACCACCTCCCGCTCGTGCCGTTCGGCGCCGGCACCTCGCTCGAGGGCCACGTCGCGGCGCTCGCCGGCGGCATCAGCATCGACATGCGCGAGATGGACAGGATCGGCAAGCCCTCGATCGAGGACCTCGACGTCACCGTGGAGGCGGGCGCTACCCGCCGTGCGCTCGACGCCCGGCTCCGTCCCGAGGGAGTGTTCTTCGCCGTCGATCCGGGCGCCGACGCGACGATCGGCGGGATGGTCGCCACCGGCGCTTCGGGCACGATGACCGTGCGCTACGGCGCGATGCGCGAGAACGTCCTCGCGCTGACGATCGTCAACGGCCGCGGCGAGGTGGTTCGCACCCACTCGCGAGCGCGGAAGTCCTCTGCGGGCTACGACCTCACGCGGCTGCTGATCGGCTCCGAAGGCACGCTCGGGCTGATCTGCGAGGCCACGCTGAGACTCCACCCGATCCCGCCGGCGACGGCGGCCGCTTCGTGCACGTTCCCGACGGTGCGCGATGCCGTCGAATGCGTCACACAGGTCGCGCAGTACGCGATTCCGGTCGCGCGGATCGAGCTCGCCGACGAGCTCCAGATCGAGGCCATCAACCGCCACGACGGCACGACGTTCGCCGTGGCGCCGACGCTGCTGCTCGAGTTCCACGGCGCCTCCGAGGACGACGTCGCCTGCCAGGCGCGCGAGGCCGGCGAGATCGCCGCCGAGCATGGCGGCAGCGACTTCGCCTGGGCATCGGACGAGCAGGAGCGCCGGCGGCTGTGGCACGTGCGCCACCGCGCCTACGACGCAGCCCGCGCGCTCCGTCCGGGGGCGAAGGGGATGACCACCGACGTGTGCGTCCCGGTCTCCGCGCTTGCGGACTGCATCGCCGCGGCGCAGGAGGACATCGCCGCTTCGGGTCTGATCGCGCCGATCGTCGGGCATGTTGGCGACGGCAACTTCCACACCGCGGTGCTCGTCGACCCGAACGATCCCGACGAGGTCGCGCGCGCCGAGGCGTTCCACGCCCGGCTGGTGGAGCGCGCGCTGGCGCACGACGGCACCTGCACCGGCGAGCACGGCGTCGGCTACGGCAAGTCCCGCTTCCTGACGGCCGAGCACGGGGCGGCGGGCGTGGAGATGATGCGCGCGATCAAGCGTGCGCTCGATCCTCACGGCATCTTCAACCCGGGGAAGGTCACTGCTTGAGCGAGGACCTCCTCACGGCGCTGGCCCGGTACGACTCGCCAACGCTGGCCAACGCGATCGAGACGTTCGACATCCAGCCCCGGGACGTCGGCTTTGCCGACAGCGGCGTCAGGTGCATGTTCCCCGAGCTCGGGCGGATGGTCGGGTACGCCGCTACGGCCACGATCGTCGCGCGTGGGGCGCCGGGTCCGGATTGGGCGGGCGTTGGCAACACCGGGCTGTACGCGTACGTGCGCACGATCCCGGCTCCGCGCGTAGTGGTGGTCAAGGACCTCGACAACCCGCCGGCGCACGGGTCGCTGTGGGGCGAGGTCCACGCGACGATATTCGGCGCGCTCGGCTGCGTCGGGTGCGTCACCGACGGCTCGGTGCGCGATCTCGACGAGGCCCGCGCGATGGGCTTTCACTTCTTCGCGGCCGGGCCCTCGGTGTCACACGCATATGTGCGCGTGGAGACCGTGGGCGACCCGGTCGAGATCGGCGGGCTCGAGGTGGCGCCCGGCGACCTACTTCATGCCGATCAGCACGGCGTGTTGAAGATTCCTCCCGAGATCGCCGCCGAGCTCCCGGCAGCCGCCGACCGGGTGATCGAGACCGAGCAGGCGTTGCTCAGGTGGGTGCGCTCGGACGAGTTCGATCCCGATCTCCTGGACGAGATGCGCGCCCGTCACTGACCGGCGAGTTGCGCGCCCGCCACTGACCGGCGAGATGCGCGTCCGCTGAACGGCCGGCGCTACTCCAGTTTGTCGGGCGAAACCCCGGCGTCGAGCATCGCCGCGTACAGATGCGAGGCGGCCGCCGACAGGTTTGGATCGCCCAGGCCGCCGCGCTCGAGCAGCATCGCGAAGTACTCGCGAATACAACTCAGCACGGCCTGTGCCTGCTCCGGCGTGAACTCCGCGGTTACGACGCGACTCTTGGCCATCCCAGATCCCTTCAGATCGCCGACTCGAGAATCTCGCCGCGCGCCCGGTGGCGCACGCCCTTGGCGCCCGGCTCGTACCGCCAGACGTTCGCCCGGGTAAAGGCGAGCTCCATCCGCTCTGAGAGCCTGGCGACATGGCGCGGCGGCTCACCCGGCTCATGGGGGCGCTCGGTCCACTCGAACTCGGCTGGAGTGAGCGCGCGGAAGGCCACGGGTGCAGAGTAATGCCACCCGGGCCTGGCCCGTAGTTGGACCTGGGCGTTGCCCGGCTCAAGTGGACCGACGCGCCGGCCGATAGAGGGGCCAATTCAACTTCGCGCGGGCGCGGCCTGCGCTACCCAATCACCGCCGCCCTGGAGGGCCCGCAAAAGATGAGCGCCACCGACCAGCTGAACGATTCCCGCGTTGACGGGAACAACAACGAGCCCCGGCTCGTCCTCGACCTTGACCTGATTGAAGCCCAGGCGCTCCGTGCCTGGCTGCTCGAGACCGAGCTGAACGGCACGGCCGCCACCGACACCCCGGTGGTGAGCTCCGCGCTGGCCAAGCTGGCCCGGGCGGTCGACACCGCGCAGGCCACCGTGAACATCCGCCGCGAGTTCCAGCAGGCCGGCGTCAACCTGGCTCACTGGTCCGACGAGCAGGTGCTCGAGCTCGGTCGTCGCATCGCCGAGGCCGTTCGTCCGGTCCTCCACGGCTAAGGCGTCACCCGAGCCCGGCTCACGGCCAAATACAACTCCATGTCCAGCTCTCCGGCCCCGGCACGTAGAACGTCGATCGTCGCTGTGGCGATCGCCGAGGTCGCGGTGATCGGGGCGGTGGCGATCGTCGGCGGCGGCGCCTGGCTGCTGGGCATGGTGGTCGGCGCGATCCTGGGCGTCGTCGCGACGCTGACCGTCGTCGGTCACTCCAACGAGGCGCGGACCGCTGCCGGCGAGCCAGTGACTGAGGCCCAGGTCGACCGGGTCACCGGGCTCCCGACCCACGAGAGGCTGGTCGCGGACCTCCAGGAGGCGCTCGACGCCGGCGACGATCGTGTCCTGACGCTGTACCTGTTCTCGCTCGACGGCTTCAAGGACTACAACAGCGCCTACGGTGACGCGTGCGGCGACGCCTTGCTGGGATGGCTGGCTCGCAAGCTCCGCGACGCCGTCGGCTCGTACGGCAACGCCTACCGGATGCGCGGCGGGAGCTTCGCGCTGCTCGCCGTCGGGTCCGAGCGGTTCACGAGCGCGCTGTGCGCTTCGGCGGCGAGCGCACTCAGCGAGAACGGAGACGGCTTCCAGATCTACTGCGACGTCGGCCAGGCGGCCCTCCCCGCCGAGGCTCCGTCGCCGCGTGCGGCGCTCGAGCTTGCCGCTCGCCGCGCCAGCCAGCACGGCTCGGAGCGCCACGTCAAGTCGGGTCGGCGGGCGCCGGGCGACGCGATCGAGGCCCTCCGCCTGGTTCGCTCGCGCCGGGATGTGGCCGCGCTCGCCACGGGGATCGCGCGCAGGCTCGACGTTCCCGAGGCCGACATCGAGACGATCGAGCGGGCGATCCACCTATGCGACGTCGGCAACGTCGCCGTGCCGGGAGCCGTGCTCGGCTACCCGGGCAAGATCAACGGGCCCGAGTGGCAGTTCATTCTCCTGCACACGCTCGTGGGCGAGCGGCTCCTTGCCGGTCCGCTCGGGATGGACGCGGTCGCGCGACTCGTGCGCAACAGCCACGAGCGTTGGGACGGATCGGGGTATCCCGACGGCCTCGCGGGTAACGCGATCCCGCTCGGGGCGCGCATCGTGTTCGTCTGCAGCGCCTTCCACGACATGACCTCGGACCGCCCGCACCACGCGGCGCTCGATCCGGCGGACGCACTCGCGCAGCTCAAACGCGGCGCGAGCTCGCAGTTTGATCCGAAGGTCGTCGAGGCCTTCTACGCCGAGTTCGCCGGCGAGCCGTTCGAGGTCGCCGAGTCGGACCCCGACGTAGCCACGGCAGCGTAACTTGGCGAAGCCCCGGCATCGGTAATCTGTTCAGCCGGGGCCTACCGGTCCGGCGCGCCCGCGCGGGCCCGAGGTTCCGGCGCGCCCGCGGAGCGGCGGGTGGTAGCGATGAGCACGCAGAGCCGACAACCCGTACCGGACGAGCGCCGCCTCGACCTGCTCGAGCGCTCGGAGCTGCTCGACGCGCTCGGCGCCGCGCTCGACGAGGCCGCTGCCGGGCGCGGACGGATGATCTTGCTCGGGGGCGAGGCGGGTGCGGGGAAAACCGCGCTCCTGCGTGAGTTCGGCGCCGCCACCGTTTCGGCGCGAGTCCTGTGGGGAGCCTGCGAGCGGCTGTTCACCCCGCGCGCGCTGGGGCCGTTCCTCGACATCGCCGACGGCGCCGGCGTCGAGCTCGGCGCCTTCTCTCCGCATGGACGCGTGCCGCACGAGCTCGTCAGCGTCCTCGTGGCAGAGCTGCGTCGCGAGACCCCGACCGTGCTCGTGGTCGAAGACATCCACTGGGCCGATGAGGGGACGCTCGACGTCGTCAAGCTGCTGGCGCGGCGGATCGACGCGCTGCCGGTGCTCGCGCTCGTGTCCTTCCGCGACGATCAGCTGACGCCGGCCGGTCCTCTGCAGATCGTGCTCGGCGAACTCGCGGCCACGCGCGCCGCCGAGCGCCGGCACGTCCCCACGCTGTCGCTCGAGGCCGTCCGCGCGCTCGCCGAGCCGTTCGCGGTCGACGGCGAGGAGCTGTTCGAGAAGACCGGCGGAAACCCGTTCTTCGTGACCGAGGCACTGGCCGCGACCGACGCCGACCTTCCCGACACCGTCCGAGACGCCGTGCTCGCTCGCGCTGCGCAACTCGCTCCGGCGCCGCGCCGGCTGCTCGACGCCGCCGCAGTCGTCCCCGCGCGGACCGAGCTGTGGCTGCTCGAGGCCGTCGCCGGCGCGGACTACATGCACCTCGAGGAGTGCCTCGGCTCCGGGATGCTCGAGCACGAACACGGCTCGATTACGTTCCGGCACGAGCTCGCCCGGCTAGCGGTCGAGGAGGCGATCGCGCCCGACCGGCGGATTGCGCTGCATCGCGCGGTTCTGGCCGCGTTGTCGAAGTCCGTGCACGGGCCGGTCGACCCGGCCCGTCTGTCGCACCACGCCGATGCAGCCGGGGACGTGGAGGCGGTGCTCCGGCATGCGCCCGCGGCCGGCCGGCGGGCCGCTGGGCTGTGCGTCCACCGGGAAGCCGCCGCTCAGTTCGCCCTCGCACTCAGACACGCCGCGCTGCTGCCCCCCGAGCGCCAAGTCGAGCTGTGGGAATGGCGATCCTACGAGTGCTATCTGACCGGGCAGATCGACGAGGCCGTCGAGGCGCGCCTGGAGGCGCTGTCGTTGCATCAGCAGCACGGCGACCGGGTGCGCGAGGGGGATTGCCGCCGGTGGCTGTCGCGTCTGGCCTGGTTCGCCGCCGACCGCGTCACCGCCGTGCGAGAAGGCCACCGTGCGGTCGAGCTGCTCGAGGCCGAGCCGCCAGGGCGCGAGCTCGCGATGGCTTACAGCAACGCCTCGCAGCTGGCCATGCTCGCCGGCGACCTGCGCGAGGCGCTCGAGTGCGGCGAGCTGGCGCTCGAGCTCGCGGAGCGCCTCAGCGAGACCGAGATCCTCGTGCACGCGCTGAACAACGTCGGCGCCGCCGGGGTCAGTGGCGGGGTGCCTGGCGCCACCGCCGAGCTCGAGCGGAGCCTCGCGCTCGCGCTCGAGTACGGCTACGAGGAGCATGCGGCACGCGCATACACGAACCTGGCGTCAGGCGAGGTCTGGGCGCACCAGTACGCCTCAGCTGATCGAGCGCCTGACCAGCGGAATCGGCTATTGCGATGAGCACGACCTCGATCCCTGGCGCTCGTACATGATGGGCTGGGCGGCTCGGATGCGCTTCGAGCAAGGCCGGTGGAACGAGGCCGCCGAGATCGCGACGGCGGTACTGCGCGAGCCGATTCTCCCCGCGGCGAGCCGGATCACGCCGCTGACGGTTCTCGGGCGGTTGCGCGCCCGCCGGGGCGATCCGCACCCGTGGGACCTGCTCGACGAGGCGCTCGAGCTCGCCCGCCAGAGCGATGAGCTCCAGCGGCTGGCCCCCGTCGCTACTGCCCGCGCTGAGGCTCGCTGGCCGAAGGGAGCGCCGAGTCGATCGCCGCCGAGACCGAAGACACGCTCACGCTCGCGCTGCGCGTCCGCGATCCCTGGGCGATCGGCGAGCTGTGCGCCTGGCGCCGCCGCGCCGGTATCGAGGACGCTGTCGATCGCGACTCGGTGGCGGCGCCGTTCGCGCTCGAGCTAGCCGGCGACTGGGAGGCGGCCGGCCACTCCTGGGACGAGCTCGGCTGCCCGTACGAGGCCGCGCTTGCTCGGACCGAAAGCGGCGACGAGTCCGCGCTCCGCCAGGCGCTGGCCACTTTTCAGCATCTCGGCGCCATGCCGGCAACGCGGGCCGTGACCAGCCTTCTACGCACCGCCGGGGTCCATGGCATCGCCCGGGGACCACGCCGCTCGACGATGAACAACCCGGCGCAGCTCACTGCGCGTCAGATCGAGATCCTCGAGCTGCTCGCCGCCGGCCTCACCAACGCGGAGATCGCGGCACGGCTCTACATCACGCCGAAGACCGTCGCGCATCACGTCTCAGCGATTCTCGGCAAGCTCGGCGTGCGCTCGCGGCGCCAAGCCGCGGCGGAGGCGCGCAAGCTCGGGCTGCCCACAAGATAGGCATGGGCCGCGCCCAAGATGGGCGGGCGCTGCCGATGTGGGATCTCCGGCGCGCGCGTAGGTTGGCAGCATGGTCCTACACCCCCATCTCGCCAAGCTCGTCGTCGAAGCCCAGATCGAGGATCTGCACCGCGCCGCGGGCGCCGTCCGGTCCTCGCGACCGGAGCGTGCCAAGCCCGATTCGCGATGATGGCGGGTCGTCGTGTCCCGCGCGTCCCGGCTCCGCGCCCGCCCGCAACGAGAGAGCGCGCCGGCACACATCTGCGAGCCGTCGTCTTAGCGACAGCCAGACCCATTACCAAAGGAGGAAGCCGTGAACACCTACGTCATCCTGCGCCGCGACGGTTGGCAGACAGGCGACGATCTCAGGCTTGCCGCCGAGCGCTCGACCGCCGCCGGCGAGGAGATGCCCGACGAGGTTCGTTGGATCCGCAGCTACGTGCTCGAGGAGCCGGCGGGCGCCGTCGGGACGGTCTGCATCTACCAGGCGACGAGCCCCGAGGCGATTCGGCGTCACGCCGACAAAGCGGATCTGCCGGTGAGCGAGATCATGCAGGTCGCCGACACCGTGCTCGTGCGGCCGGACCCCGAGCCGGTCGCCACGTGATCGGCGCCACCCCATGAAGTGAGGCCGGCATGCCGGCGGCGGCTGTGAGAAGCCGCCGCCGATGCCGGGCACGAGGGGGGCTTCGCGCCTGTGGCAGTAAGGACGCCATCACCGAAGATTCCTTCCCAGAGGTTCGGTTAGGATTGCGCGCTCGCGCGCACTGCCGCTCGAAAACGGGGTTTGTCTGCACTCGTGGCGCTCGCCGGCCCATCGTTTGAAATACGAGAGAGAGTCGAGACCGACGGCGCTGTGCGCGTCGCGCTGATCGGCGAGCTCGATATCGCCGTGGCCGACGCGGTCGACCAGCGCCTCCGCCAGCACCGCGAGGACGGCCGCACGGTACGGCTCGACCTCTCCCGGCTCGATTTCATCGACAGCTCGGGAGTGCAGACGCTCGTGCTCGGCATGAAGCACGCGAGGAACAGCGGTTGCGAGCTCGAGGTCGACCCCGACGTCAGCCCGCCGGTGCGCCGGATGGTCGAGATGATGGGGATCGGTCCCCAGCTGTGGCCGCGCGGCGGGCCTGCGAGCTAGCCGAGGTTCCTGGGAGCTCTGTTGCAAGGCTGCGCCCGACGGGGGATTCATCCCGGGTATGCCGAACCACGCCCATACCCCGTGAGACGCGCAGAGGAGTTATGGATGAGCGACTTCGAGAGATCCGGCGATAGGGCCGGTGTGACCTACGACGAGCCGATGAAGCGCCGTTCGCCCGGCACGTTCTTCGCCGACCTTGGCGACAAGCTCGCTCGAGGCTTCAACGGCTTCGACCGACCCCAACCGGACGATGCCGACTGGGATCGCTATGAGGAGATGGACCAGCCGACCGCCGCGGTGGACACGCTGACCCCGGAGGAGCCCTCCCGGCGGCGGTTCTCGACGTCCCTGCACGGCTACGACCGTGACGCCGTCGATGACTACATCGACGGCCTCGAGCATGAGATCGGGCAAATGGCCGCGCAACTGTCGGCTCAGCGGTCGCCGACGTCGGCCGTGCAAGCCGAGATCGACCGCGTGGGCGAGGAGACGAGCGCGATCCTGCGCGTCGCCCACGAGCAGGCGGCGGAGATCACCCGCCGCGCCCGGGTCGAGGCGGAACGCTGCGTGTCCGACGCCGCAGCCAACGCGGTGTCGATGACCGAGGATGCCAAGCGGAAGCTGCGCCAGCTCGACTCCGAGACCGACGCGGTGTGGGCCGAGCGGATGCGACTGATCGAGGACGTCCGCAATGTCGCCACCTCGCTGTTCTCGCTCGCCGAGGACGCCACCGACCGGTTTCCCGAGGACGCCGGCAAGCAGTCCGCGACCGTAGCGACGAGCGCAGTCCAGCCCGCGACGAAGCCGGCTCCGGCCGCTCAGCCGGCCCCGGCCGCTCAGCCGGCGCCCGCCCCGGGCGCGCTCGCGCCGGCGACGCCGGCAGCCTCCGCGCAGCATCGTCCCGCGACGCCGTCGCCGGTCGCCGCGTCACAGCCGATGCCCACGCCGTCACCGGTCGCCGCGCAAACCCAGCCGTCGCGGCCGAGACCATTCGCGGTCCTAGGGACTGCTGGTCTCGAACAGCTCCGCGCCCAGCCTCGCCTCGGGGTGCAGGCTGGGCGCGACGCCTTCGCCGAGCCCCGCGCGAGCCAGCGCGCGCCCGAGCGCCGGCGCGTGCTTGAACAGGTGGTTGCCGGCGAAGATCAGCAGCTCGCCGACCTCCCACACGGCGAAGCCGTCGGGGCTCCAGGGCAGCTCGGTGACCCAGCAGTGCCGGACGTCGATCGGCTCCGGGTGCAGGCCGGGTAACGCGCGGGCGACATACGCGTTCGTGCGCTCGGCGATCGTGGGGAGGCCGCCGGCGTCGATCAGGCTCCCGTCGTCGTGGAGCGGCGTGTCGGCCAGCCCGACGGCGAACGCGGCGTTGCCGGGGAGCGGATCGCCGTAACCGCCGTCGTCGACGTCGTCGCCGAACGCGTCGCTCGAATCGAGCAGGCACGCCACCCGCTCCGGAGGCTCGTCTCGCACGGCGTAGGTGAGACGGACGTGAGCCGCTTGCCGGAGCGGCAGCGGCAAGCCGGCCCCCCGCGCGAGCGCCGCGGTCCCCCGGCCGGCGCACACGACAACACGGTCGTGCTCGGCGGTCCTACCGCCGGCGCGGGGCGCCATCGATCCGGTGCGCGCGCACGCCGGCGACGAGCATCGTCTCGAGGTGTCGCATTCCCGTCGCGCCCAGCGCCACGACCCCGTCGCGCGAGAGCAGCTCCTGACCGAACCGCTCCTCCCACTCGCGCCACACGCGGCGGGCCTTGACGGCGAAGTCGACCAGCCGGCGGTCGTCGTGAGCGTGGCGGAAGATCCGCGACTCCCCACCGGATTGCCCGTTGCCGGGGACTCCGCGTTCGTACACCGTCACGTTGGCGCCCTGCTCGGTCAGCGCGAACGCCGTCGAGAGGCCGACGATCCCGGCCCCGACCACCCCGACATCGGCCTCAGTGCTCACGGGGCATCACGCGCAGTCTTGCACGATCGGAACCGATCACCCCCCCACCAAGGGGGTGACTATTCCGAACGGGCTTTTGAGCACTCCACGCAATGGGGTAGGCTCGAATTACATACGGACCACCGAAGGAGGAAGGCGATGGCAGACCGGCGAAACGGCGCACAGTCGCCCGAGGAGCAGGTCCGGGCGCTGTACGAGGAGGCCGAGTCGAACACGGCCAAGGCGTTCGAGGCGCTGGTCAACAAGCCGAGCTTCGGCCGGCTGCTGGCGTTGAGCGCGGAGAACACCGCGGCGTTGACGCGGATGGGCTTCGACGGCGTGGATCTGTTGTGGCGCAACCTCCGTCTGGCCGGCCGGGCCGACATCGTTCGCCTGTCCAAGCAGCTGCACCGGACGGAGGACAAGCTCGAGCGTGTGCTCCAGGAGGTTGAGAGCATGCGCGACGAGTTGACGCGCGATCGGGACACGGCGGGATCGAGCTCGTGAGCGTCGTCGACCCCTTCGTGGGGGCGGTTGAGCGGGCGATCCGGTTCCCGGTGAACGCGCTCGAGTACACGAACATCCTGCTGACCACCGACGACGCGGTGGTGGGCGCGACGCCGCGCGACGTGGTGTGGACCCACAGGGAGACGACGCTCTACCGTTACCGCTCCTCGAAACGCCGCCACGGAGTCCCGCTGCTGCTCGTGTTCGCGTTGATCAATCGGCCCGAGATCTTCGATCTGCACCCGGGCCGATCGCTGGTGGAGTTCCTCGTGGACGAGGGGTTCGACGTGTTCCTGGTCGACTGGGGCTACCCCGACGAGGAGGACGCCGATATGGGGCTCGACGAGTACGTGTGCGACGAGCTCGACTGGGCGGTGCGCGAGACGCTGCGCGCGAGCGGCGCCGAGGAGCTGTCGCTGATGGGATGGTGCATCGGGGCGACGCTGTGCGCGATGTACTGCGGCCTCGATCGAGGTGGCGAACGGCCGGCCGTTAAGAACCTGGTCCTGCTGACGATGCCGATCGACGGGCGCGGCGGGACATACGCCAACTGGGTCGCGGACGAAGACTTCGACGTCGACGGCGTGAGCGAGCTGTGGGGTTCGGTCCCCGGAGGGGCGATCGACTTCGCCAACAAGATGATGAAGCCGGTCACGAACTTCTGGACGACCTACCGCCGACTGTGGGACGGCGTCCAGGACGGGACCACGCGCCGGGAGTCGTATCAAACGATGGCCAAGTGGGTGGCCGACAACCCGCCGTTTCCCGGCCGGGCATGGGCGCAGTGGATTCGCCTCATGTATCGAGACGCGTCGCTGCTGACCGGTCGCGTACGGCTGCGGGACCGGCTGGTGGACCTGGGCCGGATCGATCAGAACGTGCTCGTCATCACGGCCGGGGCCGACCACATCGCGCCGCGCCCGGGAACGATGCCGTTCTTCGATCTGATCTCGAGCGAAGACGTCGAGCACTTCGACCGTCCCGGCGGGCACATCGGCCTGGTGGCCGGCTCGGCGGCGCGCAAGGAGCTCTGGCCGGGCATCGCGGAGTGGCTCGCACAGCGCTCGGACGGCTGACAACCAGAAACGGAAGGCGAGGAATTTCATGACCACAGAAACTGGAACCCAGGAGCGGGCCGGAGTCGTTCCGACCGACGAGTCGTTCCCGGCAGGCGTGCGCCGCGCGCGGATGACCGGCCGGGTCGTGTTTGTGACCGGCGGCACGCGCGGGATCGGGGCGGCGATCAGTCGCAGCTTCGCCGAGCAGGGCGCCGTGGTGGCGGCCGGCTACGGCCGCGATCGCGAGCAGGCCGAGGGGCTGCTGAAGCAGCTCGAGGAGAACGACGTGACCGCCAGCATCCACCAGGGCAACGTCGGCTCGGCCGAGGATTGCCGGCGGACGATCAACGAGGTGCTCGAGCAGCATGGTCGTCTCGACGTGCTGGTCAACAACGCCGGCATCACGATCGACAAGACCGCGCTCAAGATGACCGACGAGGACTGGTACAAGGTGCTGGCGGTCAACCTGTCGGGCGCGTTCTTCATGAGCCAGGCGGTGATGCCGCACATGCTCGAGCGCGGGACCGGCCGCATCATCAACATCTCCTCGATCATCGGATCGACGGGCAACATCGGTCAGGCGAACTACGCCGCGTCGAAGTCGGGCATGTTCGGCCTGACCAAGTCGCTGGCCCGGGAGGCCTGTTTCCAGCTCGCGCGGGCGGACAAGCTCTCAGACGACTCGATCGGGCTGACCGTGAACGCGGTGGCGCCCGGGTTCATCGCCACCGAGATGCTCCAGGCGATGCCCGAGAAGGCGCAGGAACGCGTCAAGTCCCAGATCCCCGTCGGCCGGTTCGGCCGCCCCGACGACGTCGCCCGCGTCGTCCACTTCCTGGCCTCGGACTACAGCTCCTTCATCACCGGCGCCGTGTTCGACGTCAACGGTGGCCAGGACATGTCGGCGTAGACCCGCCTCGCCATGTAGTAGGCGCGAAGCCTCGCCGGCCGCCGGGCAGGGACGCCCGGCGTAACGGCCCCACGGACGCCGGCGTAGCCGGCCCCCAAATCAGCCACCGGGCGGCGTGGACGCCGGCCCCGGTGCGGGATGCACCGGGAGGATCGTCGGCGCGCGCGGCGTCTGGCTGAAGTTGAAGTCGGCCGTGAGGTTGCCGAGGATCGGGTTGTCCTCGCGGACGTCCGGCCGGGGGTCGGGGCGGCCGTCGGTGGCGGGATCGAGACGGGAGCTGTTGAGGAAATCGTCCTCGATGAACTTGACGTAGGCGTCGTGGCTCAGGATCTGGTGGTCGATGTAGCCCTGCTTGGCGTAGGGGCTGATCACGATTCCGGGGACGCGGAGGCCGAAGCCGTTGCGGTCGACGACCGGCGGCACGACGTGGTCGTAGAAGCCGCCCCAGTCGTCCCAGGAGAGGAAGATCGCGGTGCTGGCCCAGTCGGGGCTCTGCATGATCGCGTTGATCAGCCCGGTGACGTACGTCTGGCCGGCGCTGACGGTGGCCGGCGGGTGCTCCGAGACGGTGCCGTTCGGGTCGATCCACGAGACCGCCGGGAGGGTGCCGTTCTTGGCCGCCGTGAAGAAGTTCGACAGCGACTCGATGTCGCCGAGCTGGCCGTCCTGGGTGACGTCGGTGAACGACGGCAGCGGGTTCCAGATCCCGGGCGTCTGCGGGCCCTGCTGAACGGGGGCACAGCTCATCGCGGCGTCGTTCTCGCAGTCGGGCTCGGTGCCCTTGAACACGTAGTAGGCCCAGGGGACGTTCTGCCCGTGGAGCAGGTAGGTGATGTCCGTCCAGGCGTAGAGCAGCTGGCCGTTGTTCGGCGTGGAACCGAGTGCGTTCAGTGTCGAGTCGGGATTGGGGCTCTGGACGTCGCCGCGACAGGACGACGGGTCTAACGGGTTCGTACAGAAGGCCGACCACTCCGAGACCATGTACAGGTGAGCCGGGAGGCTCCAGGAGTCGTTCGGCTCGAACATGTGGTCCTGGAGCACGTAGTTCTCGGCGTAGGTCCAGTAGTTGGGGATCTCGCGGGCGTCGTGATAGCCCATCACGTCGACGCACGACGGAAAGCTGGAGGTCGTGTGGCTGGTCTCGGTGCACGCGCTGCAGTTCGGGTCCTGGGAGCTGCAGCTCATGCCCGACTCGGCCTGGGCGACAAAGCCATCCATCCGGCCGTTGTCGATGTCGGCCACGGCGTTGCCTACCGAATGCGGGCCGCCGTAGTTGACGTCCGAGGAGTCGTGGAACGGGGCCACGCATCCGCCGTTCGCCGGGTCCGGCACGCACACCCCGGCCGGGATTCCCTCCGCGCCCGGGTACGTGCCGAAGTAGCTGTCGAACGACCGGTTCTCCTGCATGATGATCACGACGTGGCGGATCTTGTGGATCCCGGTCAGCGGCGCGATCTTGATCTTCACGGTGGGCGACTCCGCCCCGAGGTTATGAACGCTGGTCGGCACGATCGCGCGCCACTGCTCGGTGCGGCCGGTGTTGAAGGTGTGGCCGATCGAGAACGTCCCGCCCCGCTTCAGCTTGGCCCTGGCCGTGGTCACCCAGCGCGGGCCGACGCGGCGCTGGAGCGTCACCATCTGCCCGGCACTGCCCGGTTCGAGCTGGCCGTTGAACGCCTCGGCGTCGCCGGCGACCGCGAACGTCGCGGTGCTCGCCAGCGTGATCAGCGGACGCACCTGCTGCACGACGGTCCGGCTCTCGCAGGCCCTTGACGGTAACGCGCCAGTCTCGATTCGTCGCCACCGTCCCGGAGGCCATCGCGAAGCTGTAGGTGCCCGCGGCATTCGTGGACGTCCGCGCCACCGGGCTGAACCCCTTCTGCTGCGGAAACTTGCGCCATAGAACGACCGAGATGCCGCACCGGTGGACGCCGTTGCGGACCCCGACGAGCCGCCCGAACACCGTGAGCTGTCTGGTGGCCGTCAGCGGGTTCGGCGCGGCGTAGATCGTCACGCCCTTGGCAAGCGGAGCGCGCTGATTGTTCGCGGGCTTGCAGGTAGGAGCGTTCGCCCCCGGTGACTGACCACTCGATCTCGGCGCGAGCGCCACCGCGCCCCCGGCCAGGGCGACAGCTAGGACCGTGACGAGCAGAATTGGTGAGCGACGCAGCGGCAATCCTCCCCGCAAGAGCTGGGCCAGATTATTCGTCGTAACCCGGCCGAGACCCTTCGAGTTGCGATCTGACCGTCCCGATTAGACCTTTCCATGGTGAGCGGCGCTGGCGAGATCCAACCCGTGCCGGCGCTTCGCGCCGCGCTCGACCGCTATCAGGCGTCGAGGTCTCCGGCCACGCTCGACGTGGCCTTCGCCGCCGCCGCCCGCGCCGTCGCCGAGCGGCGGGGAGAGCGCGCGGGCGAGCCGCCCGAAGTGACCGAGCTCGAGTGGCTGTTCGAGGAGATCCCGGAGTACGAGGAGCTGGTCGAGGTCGCGGTCAGCCAGACCGAGCGCTCGGTCGAGTCGGCGGGCGCGCGGCTATGGGACTGGTTCGCGCTCGAGACGACGCCGCCGACGTGGAACGACGGAGAGCGCTCGCGCGCCCGGCTGCTCGTAGCGTGTGCGTGCGCGCCGCTCGACGAGCAGGTCGTCGGCTGGCTCGGACCGCGTCTGCTCAAGCTGTCGGCCGACCGGTGGGCGGCGCTCCTCACCGCTGACCTACGCCGCGCCGGCGAGGACCTGTGGCGGCGGGTGCTCGGCGAGCGCTACGAGTCGGTGTGGCGACGGTGTGCCCCGCGCGGGCGCTTCCGCACGCGCGAGCTGTCGCACCTGCTCTCCAGCGACGAGGCCACCGCCGAGGCCATGCGGCGCCGGCTGTCGCGGTGGCTGGCCGCAGGGGCGGACATCAAGCGGCTCCCCTCCGAGCTCGAGGCGGCGTTCGTGGAGACCCGGACCCCGGATCGCCTGGCCTAGTGCGGACCCCGGACCGGCTGGCGTAGCCCTGCCACCTCGGTGTCGTTTGCGACACCGAGGGAGGCGGCAACGACCCCATGGGGGGCTGGGCGCGGTAGCGCGCGCGCGAGAGATTGCCGGGGTCAACGAACAGGAGGGTCGACATGAGGGCATGTAGGCGCAGGTGGTGGCTCCGACTCGCCATGATGGGCCTACTGACGGGTGGGGCGCTCGCGTTCCAAAGCATGCCGGCGGACGCAGCGCCCGTGGGCCCGACGACGCTGGCGGGTCTGACCACACAGGGATTCCCGTCGTTCTTCGTGGTCTCCAGTAACGGACGGACGCTGAGGCTCGGCGCGATCGCGCTGGGTATGACGTGCGCATCCGGTGACGAGTTCGTGTTCACCGATCGGGATCTGCGGGTCCCGGTCGCTCGTAGCGGCAAGCTGCACGCGGACTTCGCTCAGGCGCCGACGCCGGCATCCGGAGGTGGGACTGTGGGCGGTACGGACTCGCTCAACGCCACACTCAATCGGCAGCGGACGGAGCTGACCGGGACGTGGCGCGTCCAGCAGACCTACATCTCGCAGACCGGACAGGTCGACCAGTGCGACTCGGGTCCGGTGCGGTTCATCGACTCCCGCTGACTGGCACGCCCGTGGGCGCAGTCCCGGCCGGACGGCCCGGATGCGATGGCATCCGGGCCGCCGGCGTGAGATGCTGAGCCCGGCAGTGACCGACCAGCACGCCACGCGGCTCGTCTCTCCTCGTCACCTGAAGGCGGTGATCGAGGCCGAGCGGACGGGCGTTTCGTTCCTGTACTGGCTCGACGATCAGGGCGAGCAACACGTGCTGATGCTGCCCGGCGACCGGCCGCGGGTGACGATCGGCCGGCGCGAGCAGTCAGACGTTCCGCTCAGCTGGGACCTCGAAGTCTCGCGCGCTCACGCCCTGCTCGAGCCGGTCGGCGAGGAGTGGACGCTCGTCGACGACGGCCTCTCCCGGAACGGCTCGTTCGTCAACGGCAGCCGGATCCACGGTCGTCAGCGGCTCCACGACCGCGATCGCATGTGCTTCGGCAACACCCACGTGGTGTTTCGCGAGCCGGCCACGGCCGAGGACAGCGTGTCGACCGCGCGGCCGCCCGGAGCCGCCGGCGTTATCCCGCTGACCGAGACGCAGCGCAAGCTGCTGATCGCGCTGGCCCGCCCGATCGTCGAGTCGACCTCGTCGACCCCGGCGACCAATCCGCAGATCGCGGCCGAGGTGCACCTCAGCGTCGACGCCGTCAAGGCGCACATGCGCCACCTGTTCGATCGCTTCAACCTCGGCGAGCTGCCTCAGAACGAGAAGCGCCACCAGCTGGTCGCGATCGTGCTCGGCTCGGGCCTGCTCGCCCGGCACGATTTCTGACGCGCCGGTCGGTTTTCGGTCAGCAACGGAGAAAGGCGGGCACCCGAGGGTGGGTGTCGTGCTGCCTGGCGGGTTCGCGGTACCGGCGGCATGCGTCGCGCTGCCTGGCGGGTTCGCGGTACCGGCGGCATGCGTCGCGCTGGCCGGCGGGTTCGCGGTACCGGCGGCATGCATGACGCGACAATCGACGCGCCCCTGCCGGACCTTGCCGAGCTGTGCACGATAATCGCGCGTATCACGGCACCGTCGGTTGCGAACGCGGCGATTGACGTGCTATGCAGGTTCTCCTGAAGGTGCGACCCGCATCAAACCCCACCCTCCTTCAGCTGCCCGCCGTTAGGCCATTGGCCGCGACACCCGCCGTGGGATCAAGCGTCTGGCAAACGCTTGCGGACGGTGATCGTCGTCCAGGCGCCGACGCGGACGCGATCGCCGTCGCTGAGCGGGAGCGAGGTCTCCGGGGTGATCGGGACCGGATCGTCGTTGACCATCGTGCCGTTCGTCGACCCAAGGTCGCGTAAGACGACCCCGTCGCTTCGCCGCTCGAGCATCGCGTGCAGGCGGGAGACCCCGGGGTCCGCCGGGGCGCCCGCCAGGTCTATCTCGGGAACCGCTTCGTCCGGGTTTCCGCGGCTGCGGCCGATCCGGTTCTCGCCGTCGGCGAGCACGAACCGCCGTTCCGTGTAGTCGGCCGGAAACGAGATGCCCGCGACCGCGAGACGTTCAAACTGCGCGCGGTCGGCGGTGACCACGGCCTCCCAGGCTCCGGCGGCCGGTGGCGGCCGGTGGAAGTCGAACCCGCAGCCCTCGCAGTACCGATCGTCGCCCGAGCGCGGCGCCCCGCAAACCGGGCACGGCTCGCGCCTCGCCGCGGGCGAGGTATCGACCTCGTCGACCGTGGGGAACACGTGAGTGGTGCCGGCGGTGGGTGGCGGCGCGCCGATGGGCGCCCCGCACTGATCGCAGTAGTCGGTCGCCTGGGACTCGTGACCACGTGGGCACGCGACGGTCATGTCGCCGCAGGCCCCACCCGTACCGTCGCCGTCGAGCGCGTGTCGAGCGACATCTCATCCAAAGGTTTCACCTCGTGCTTGAGGCGAACCGTCCCGGTGGCCGGGTCGTCGACCTCGACGACGGCCTGGAGCAGCTTCATCGTGCCGTCGTTGCCGCTCTCGGCGGCGAGTTGGACGGCGCGTCCGAGCTTGAACGTCGCCGTTCCGAGATCGCCCTCCTTGCGAGCCTCGAGTCCCTCCTGGATGCATTCCGCGAGCTCGGCCTGGCCCGTGTAGTGAGCGACCTCGCGGTTGATCCGCGTCGAAAGCTGCTGGTCCTCGGTCCAGATCGCCTTGATCAGAGCCTGCGCGCGCGGCTCTTCTCCCTCGACCAGGCTGACGCGGGCCGCGAGCATCTCGTCGCCGATCTCCCGCGGCGGGACGTTGATGCAGACGTGGTAGTCCCGCGACTCCTGGCCCCACGTCGCGGTCGGATAGTCGGCGGTGAGAGGGTTCACCGGCAAGCCACGGCCGGTGAGGTCCTCGATCGTCGGGGCGACCTGCCGCACGAACGCGACGCTGGCGCCCTGCGGCGTCCACAGACGGAGCGAGACGTTGCCGGTGGCCTTGCCCATCGCGGTCTGCATGAGCGCCTGGAAGTCGTCGGCCACTGCCTCGGGCTCGGCGATGATGTCGACGCTGCCGAGCAGCGCCGACGCGATCCGCCGGAGCTCGCTCACCCGCCAGTCGGTCCCGACGCCGCGGCAATCGCACTGGAACCGGCCCTCGAGCTCGGCGAGCACCCGGTCGAGCTCGTCCTCGGTCTCGTGCTGATTCTCACCGTCGGTGAGCAGGATGGCGTGGCAGCTGCGGCCGGGTGCGGTCGCGAACAGGCGGCCGGCGAGGGTCAGCCAGGAGCCGATCGCGGTGCCGCCCTGGGCCTCGATGCGGTCGACCGCTCGCTTGGCCTTGGCTCGTGTCTGCGGCGAGGCGATCGCGAGCGTCCAGTCGGTCGGATACACGGCCCGCGCGACCTCGGTGCCGGCGATGACTCCGAAGGCGACACCGTCCCGGATGCAGTCGATCGCGACCGAGGTGGCCTGAGCAGCGGATGTGATCTTCCGGCGAGGCGCGCCCATCGACCCGGAGGTGTCGACGATGACGATCTCCGCCGCCTCAGGTCGGTCAGCCTGGCCCGCGGCGCCGTCGGAGGTGACGGTCACGATCGCGTTGACCTCTGAGGCGCCGAGCGGGAGGTACTCGTTCTGGTAGCACTCGGTGGTGAAAGCGCTCATGGATGCTCCTCAGAGGCCACTAGGCGGCTGACGGATCGATATCGATGACCGCGACCGTGATGTTGTCGTGGCCCCCGCGGTCGTTTGCCATGTCCGCGAGCGAGCGTGCGACGGCGGCCGGCGCCGCTCCCGGGGGCAGCGCGTCGATCAGACCGCCCAGCTCGCGCGCGCCGGGTGCGTAGTTCCAGAGGCCGTCCGTGCAAAGCACGAGACGTCCGGGACGCTCGGGGCGGAGCTCGACCAGCCGGGGCGGCCGCTCGGGCGCGTCGGGTCCGACCCAGTGGGTGATCGAGTGCAGGAACGGGCTCTTGGCCGCCTGCTCGGGCGTCAGCAGGCCCTTGGCGATGCCCTCCTCGGCGAACGAGTCGTCGACCGTGAGCTGGCTCGCGTCGTCGGCGTCGAACCAGTACGCGCGGCTGTCGCCGACCCACCCGACTGTGATGTTGCCGTCGCGGCACAGTGCGGACACGAGCGTGCACGACGGGTCGACGCGTTTGACCCGGGTCGTCCACTCGACCTGGGTCACCGCTTCCACGGCGGCCTTGATCGCTTCGACGATCGCGTCGCGCGGATCCTTGTCGGGATCGGCGATCGCCCGGGAGAGCACGGTACCGGCGGCCTTGGCCGCGTCGCGGGCGGCGACATTTCCGGCGCTCGCGGACGAGATCCCGTCGCAGATGACGGCGACGACGTTTCCTGAATCCGCCACGTCGAGGTGGAACGAGTCCTCGTTGCGGCGGTGCACGAGGCCTTGATCGCTGACGGCGGCCGCGGTCCCGAGATCGAGCTCGACGCGGAGGTCGCCTTCGGCGGGCTGGGGCTCTTCGAGTCGCGCCCCGCAGTGCTCACAGAACAGGTCCCCGGGCTGGAGGGGGGCGCCGCACGACGGGCAGGAAAGGACGGTTCCAGTTGTCACGTCCAGGTCGGTCACATCAGCTCCTCGATGGTCATGTCCACGTCCTAGGTCGAACTCGATTGGCGCGATCGACCAGCTCGATGCGCTCAGAACTGCTGGGTGCCCAGCGGGCGAGCTCCCGGTATGAGCTCTCCACGCCAAACCGGAGGTCGCGCTCGGAGAACCGGTAGCCAAGGAGGCTGGCGCGGCCGTCGTCGAACGCGCCCCCGCGAGTCGTAAGCGCCAGCGCGGCCTCCAGCACCTCGGCTCTCAGGCGGGCGCGCTGCTCTCCTCTGACCGCGAGCGACTCGAGGATCGAGCCGGCCGTCAGCAGGTTGTCGGCGGTGCTCCCTCCACCTCCGTTTACCGCGGCCAGGCATCTGATCCGGGCGGTCTGGGCTTCGATGTACGCGCTCGAGGAGTCGGGAATCCGGTCGTAAGCGGCGAGCGCGCCGGGGTGGTCGCCGGTCCCAAGGCGGCAGCGCCCGAGGCCGAACGCGGCCGCGGTGAACCCGGGGTCGGTGCGCGACACGATCTCGTACCAGCCGGCCGCTTCGGAGATCGTCCCGCCACCTGACTCGCACGCGATCGCCAGCGCGAGCTTGGGCGCGAGCTCGCCGGGCAGCGAGCGGTAGACGGTCCCGAAGCTCGACCGGCAGTCGCCGAACCGCCCCCTGGCCAGATCCATCACGCCTCGATACCAGGCGACGCGCCAATCCCACCGGTCGACCGCCTCGACCTCGTGCAGCGCGTCCTCGACCGCCGGCCAGTCGCCGACCTCGATCTGCTCCGCCGCCAACCGGAGCGCGACCTCGACGGTCCGCTCCGGTGCGGCCTGGAGATCGGCGATCATCTGCTCCGGGTCGGTCGCCGTGATCGTCGCCAGGTAGCCGGCGGCGGGATCGTCGCTGTCGAGCAATGGGCGCGGCAGCGCGTGCCAGTCGGGCTCGTCGTTGCCGCCGCGGACCGGACCTGTGAACAGCTTGCTCGCGGCCGGAACGGTGCGCCCTTCCTCGTTGCTGACGACCTCGCGGAGGACGCCATAGAGCTGGTCGGCCATCTCCTCGGCCGATTGGAATCGATCGTCCGGGTCGGATGCGGTGCCGGTCTGCAGAAGCTGGTACAGCGAGTCGTAGCGCTCGAGAATCGGGACCGATTCCTGCGACGGAAGAGTGAAACGGAAGTTGCTCTGATATCCGCGGAAGTCGAAGCAGAGCACGGCCAAGGTCCGGGCGACCGTGAACAGGTCCGAGGCGACCGACGGGCCCCGGGACGCGATCTCCGGCGCCTGGTAGCCGACGGTCCCGAACACGGCCGTCGAGGGATCGTCCATTCGGTAGACGCCACCGAGGTCGATCAGCTTCAGCGAGTGCTGGGTCTGGATGACGTTGTCGATCTTGAAATCGCAGAACAGGAGCCCGAGTTGGTGCAGGTAGCCGAGCGCCGGCAGGATCTCGAGCATGTAGGCGATCGCCTGGGCAGGCGGGAGCGGGTCCGGCTCCCCGCCGTTCGCCTCGCGGCGGTCGGTGAGGATCTGCTTGAGGCTGCGTCCGCCGACGTACTCCATGACGATGTAGCCCGAGCTGTCGTGCTGGACGAAGTTGAAGATCTTCACGATGTTCGGGTGCTCGACCTCGGCGAGGAAGCGGCGCTCGGCGAGCGCGGCGGCCATCGCGTCGTCGTCGCTCGCGTTGAGGAGCCCCTTGAGCACGACCCAGCGATCGGACACGTTCCGATCGCGGGCGAGATACACCCATCCCATGCCGCCGTGGGCGATGCAGCCCACGACCTCGTACTGGCCGGCGACGATCGTCCCGGCGGCGAGCTTGGGCTCGAACGAGAACGGCGTTCCGCACTTGCGGCAGAACCCCGTTGTGCGCCCGGGCGCGCCGTCGCGTCCGCGCCCGACCGGCTCGTCGCACCGCGCGCAGAAGCGCCGGCTCTCGGGCACCATCGCGGCAGGGCCGAGGACGGCGTCGGCCGGGTCGCGGAACGGCACCGCCGGAATCTCGATGAGCCCGGCGCCCAGGTGAGCGCGGCCGCTCGTGCGCGTGCGGCCGGTCGTAGTGCGGCGCGCCGAGCCCAGCGTCGACGCGGTCAGTGCTCCCGGCGGCGGAGGTGCGGGCGCGGGCGGAGGCGCGGGGGCCGGCGGCGCCGCGGTTGCCGCGGGCGCGTCCGCGGAGCGCGCGGGCGCCATCCCGCACACGTCGCAGTAGCCGTCGACGATCGTCCCGCTACAACCTGACCGCGCGCAGTTCATCGCACCGTCTCCTGCTCCGGTCGGGCGGCTGCAAGTCGTTCCTGATAGCGGCGGACCAGCTGCGACACCAGCGCGAGGTCGGTCGGGGCGGTGTAAAGCTCCTCGTGGGCGCGCGTGAAGATCCGCTCGAGCTCGGGATCCTCGATGAGTCCCAGGCGTTCCGCCTTGACTTGGTAGGCCTCGAGCAACGCCCTGAGCTGGTCGCGTGCGTCGATCGGGGCCTGGTTGGCGCGCAGCGCCTGCTGGGCGTCGTCGAGGAGTGCGCGCGTGCGCGACGTCCACCCGTCGAGCCTGTGCCTCGCCTCTCGCCAGGACTCCGACCGCGCGAGCCCCGCGATCGCGTCGAGGGCTGCGCTGAGGTCGTTCGGTGGCGCGAGCGGCGCGGGTGGCGTCGGGACCGAGATCTTCGCTTGCAGCCGCTCGTGCACCGCCAGTCCCTCCCGCACCGTCGTCTCCAGGTCGGACAGCAGGCGGCGGGCGCCTGCCACCATCGCGTCGAAGTCACGCCGGAGCGCGGCGGTGGCCTCGAGGTCGCTCCGGATGTCGCGGATTGTGTCGATGACGCGGTCTACGTCCTGCGGCCGGGTCGAGAGGGGGTCGGCGCTCGCGGAGGCCGCCAGGCGGGCGACGGCGCGCGCGGCCTCGTTGACGCGTTCGCGCTCGCCGAGTCCGTCCGCGAGCGCCCGCGCCTGCTCGAGGGAGGTCTGCGCGGCCTTCACACGCGGAGCGAGGGCATCCCACGCCTCGCCGAACCCCGCCACGACTGTCTTCACTTCGTCGAACGCGCGGGACATACGCTCGAGCAGCTGATCCGGAGTGCACCGGACCGTTCGCTCTGAGCTCCCGAGGAGGTCGCGCTCGGCGAGCGGGATCTCGGATCTGGTGAGCTCGATCGACTCTTCTTCGAGGAGGGCCCTCAGATCGTTCGTGCGCCACGGACCTCGTAGCTTCTGTGCACGCTCGAGCACCTGCTTGAGAAGGCCCTGCCACCGCCACAGGTCGGTCAGCGCGCCGCTCGCGTGCGACCACCGGTCGGCCGATCGTCCGGCCAGCGCGCTCACTTCCAGCAACTGGCGACTCGAGTCGATCTCGAGCTCGAGCAGGTTGGCGGCGGCGCGGTCGCTCGCCTCCTGGAGGCGACTCAGCTTGTGGGCGGGATCTTCGGGCGTCATCTCAACCGTCGTAGCGGGGTGGGGGAGGAGCCGGCGTCGCACCGAACTGGTGGAGCCAACGGGAGTAGAGCCGGCTCCAGGTGCCATTGGCGCGGAGTTCGGCAAGAACGCCGTTGACGAACCGGACGAACTCCGGGTGGGCCTTGTCGATCTCCATCCCGTAGGGCACGTCGGCGAGGCTGGAGCCCACGAGCTTGGTGTTGGGGTCCTGCGCCTGGAATCCGAGCAGGATCGACGAGTCGGTCGAGATGGCGTCGATCCGGCCCTGCTGGAGGTACACGAGGCAGTCGATCGCCTGGGGCGCGGGAACGATGCCCAAGTGATACGGCAGTTGTTGCATCACAGCGATCGGAGTGGATTTGCGGCTGGCGCAGACCCGCTTGCCGGCGAGGTCGCCGATGCTCGTCGCTTTGGAGTTAGAGGGCACGAGCACCCGCTGCTTGGCGTCGTAGTATTCCGTCGAGAAGTCGACCTTCGTGCTTCGCGAGCACGTCATCGTCACGGCGTCGACGACGATGTCGACCTTGTTCTCCTCGACGAACGGCTCGCGCTGCGAGACGGTCAGCGCTACGAACTGGACGTCATTGGGGTTTCCGAAGATCGCTCGCGCTATCTCCCGGACGACATCGATCTCGAACCCCTCTATCTTTCCGCTGACCGGGTTCAGGTAGCCGAAATCGAGTGCCCCGGTGTTGACGCCGGCGACCAGGTAGCCACGCTTCTGGATCCGGGCCATGAAGCTTCCGGCGGGCATCTTGCCGGCCGCGGGCAGGGTCGCCGGCGGGCGTAGGCTTGCGGTGCATAGCGCCGTCGAGCTGGCCGGCGACGGCTTAGTGTGCGGGATGGGTGTCTCCAGCGCCGCCAGGGCCATTCTCGAGGCCTGGTCGGAAGCGGCGCCGCACCCGGCGACCATCGTGGTCAGCAGCGCGAGTACGGCGAGGTGGCGCAGTCGCAATCTCATCGGTACTCGTTGATCCTCTGGCGGAGTCCCAGGAGTGCGGCGACGGCCGCGAGCACGGTGATCACCGGGATCGCGATCGATAGTCCGTCGAGCGCGGAGTTGGCGTCCGACGCCGCCTGCGCGAAGCGCCCTTGGGCGGCTCCGATCTGCTCATTGAGATCGCTGCTGAGCTGGTCGGAGATCGCCGCGGCGGTGGGCTCGAGCGCGAGCTCGCCGGCGGCGCCGGTGAGCCGGCCAGTGCGCTCGTCGTTGGTGATCCGCTTGGCGTTCGCCTGATAGGAGGCGTAGTCGGAGTTGAACCGGTCCGCTTCCGCGGTCGTTCCCGTCCGGCGCGCGAGTACCGAGATCTCGGCGACGAGCCCGCGAAGCACAGGCTGGACCGAGTTGAAATCGGCCGAATCGATCGCGTCGGCGCCCCGATTGACGACCGACAGGCTGAGGTCGCTTTGGGCGCGTGACTGCATGACCGTGGCCGCGGACAGAACCTCCACCGAGTCCGAGCCGTTTTGCCTCGCGGTCGCGAGCGAGTTCTGCTCGTTCAACAGTCCGACGACTCCCCACACCGACACGGCCGCCACCGCCACGGTCGCCACGAGCATCCCGATGTTGAGGATGCGCCGGCTGACGCGCGCCACGTAGCGCTGGGCCAGCAGAAGCAGGAGGAGGGCGACGGCGCTTGCGGCGATAAACGTCACGAGCGTCGCCGTCGAGGTTCCCGTGCTGTAGTCCTGTGCCAGCCGCTTCGCCTCGGCTCTGTAGACGAGGTCGGCGGCGGGAAGCATGCTGCCTGTCGACAGCGCCACGGCCTGGCGCAGGTAGGCGGCGCCGATCGGGAAGCCCTGCCGGTTGTTCGCCCGCGCTGTCTCGACCAGCCCGCTGTAGATCGGCAGTTGATTGGCGATCGTGTTGAGCGCGCCCGTCACCTCGGCGGACGTTCCTGCCTTTTGCGTCAGCGCGGACAGCGAGTCGCTAGCCGTCCGCAGGTCAGACTTGTACCGCAGCCGCGCCACCGGCGATTGCACCCCGCCGGACAACAGCGCCGTGCCCTCCGTCGCATTGGCGTCCGACAACGCCGTGTACAACCGAGCGGCGTGAGCGAGGAGCGGCTCGGTCTGGGTGCCGGCCGAACGCGCTGCGCGCTCTCGCGACTGCTCGGCTCCGGTGGCGACCGCGCCGAACACGACAGCGCCGATGATGACTGAGATCGAGATCAGGACGAGGCGCCCGGGCGTGGTCGCCAGCCGTTCGCGAACCCAGGAGAGTGCCTTGCCCGCACCGATGCTCGGGCTGCGACGCGCGCTCGTCGGTGCAACCCCGGTCCCGATAACTTCGAGGGTCATCTCGTGATTGGCCACCCACATGGCGCGATTCTGATCCTCGGCGCAGCCGTCCTGGAATCACCCTGGTGTCGTCCTCGACACCCCGACACGGCGCCTTCCGGGTCTCCGATCCGCGTTCGCCGCGCCCGCCCTGGCACGTCGCCCGACCCCCAATTCTCGTTGTGGCTACTGGCGGTATTTAACTACTACGGGTGCACAGCGACCAAGCCCGCCGCGAGCAGCACGAGCGCGATCCAGAGCGCCTTCAGCGCATTCTCGTACGGGGCGGACAGGCTTGCTCTGGTGAGTTCGATGATTCGGCCGTCTCGGAGGGTCTGGCGGCCGGTCACGTCGGTCGTGTTTCTGCGGAGCTGCCGGACGGGCGTGCTCAGCTGCCGCTGGGCCGCGCTCAGCAGGCAGCACGCCGCGGCGACCAGCACGCCGGCGGGACGGACCGTCAGCGCATTGACGAAATACCCGGTGAAGGCCGGGAACCCGCCCCACGCGAGCGCGAACCAGGTGTCGTTGTGGAAGCGGCCGCCGGCGAGTTCGAGGTTGTAGGCGGGCACGAGCAGCCCGCCCACGAGGATGAGCGGCACGAGCAGGGGAGAGATGGTTATCGCTCCGGCCACGCCAATCGCGATCGCGCCGATGAAGGAGGCGGTGGCGAGCACGATGAGCGTGGGGCGGCTCAGCTTGGTTCCGAGCGGCCGGCCGTGGAGCTCGTCGAGCGCGTGGGCACTGATTCCGACCGCGAGGAAGAAGGCGGCGAGCGTGGCGGCGAGGCGATTCGCGTAGATGTGGGGTGCGGCCGCCGCCCCGATGGCGACGTAGCTCAGGTGCCAGAGGGTGTACGGCGGATGAAGCAGCGTGACCAGATCGCGCCAGCCGCCTGACCGCAGCGCGTAGAACGCCGCGCGGTCGAGCTCACGCGGCGCGCTCGCCACGACCGTTCCTGACTCCCCGCGTCACGACCGTCTCACTCCAGACATCACCAGCCCCGCGCCGAAGCTGAGCCGCGTCTCTGTTATTTCGTCGATCCCTGCTGCTCCCCACAGGGATGGGAGGTCGGGCTCCTGCGCGTGGAATTCCTCGATGTTGGGGCCGAGGAAGCGCCCGACCTCGAACCACGCCGGCGACACTGCCCGGCCGATGACCGGCAGCCCCGCTCTTGTGTACACGCGCCAGGCGGCGCGGAGCAGGGCCGATTGCGGGACGCCGAACTCGACCATCCCGATACGTCCCCCGGGCTTCAGGACTCGGGCGAGCTCGCGCATCGTCGCGGCAGGGTCATCGACGTAGCGCAGGAGATAGGTGAACGTGAGCGCGTCGAATTCGTTGTCGTCGAACGGCAGGTGTTCGGCTTCGCCATGGATGAACGTGACCCGGTCGCGCAGCTCCGGTTGCTCGCTGAGGTGGCCTTTCGCGGTCGCGAGCATGCGGTCGCTCTGGTCGAGACCGACGACCACGGCGCCGCGCCGGGCGAGCGCGAAGGCCACGAGACCGGTGCCGGAGGCGACGTCGAGCACGCGCTGACCGGGGAGCGGATTGACCTGATCGACGAGCGTGCCGCGCCAGCGTGGGTCCTGCCCGAAGCTGAGCACGGCGCCCATCCAGTCGTACGCCCGCGGGAGGCTGGCGAACAGCTCGAGCGCGTGCCGTTTGCGCGGGGACGGCGAAGTTGGAGCGGACGCGGCCAACGTCGGCTTAGGTTAGGCGCTCGAGACGGCGGCGCGGAGCAGTCTGTCCCCGAGGCGGGTGTGGCGCCGGCCCGTGTCGGGCGTGCGCGCGGCGCGGGCGATGGTGTCCCGGGTGCCCACGATCACGGTGGCCAGCTTCGCCCGAGTGATCGCGGTGTAGAGCATCTCGCGGCGCAGGAAGAACGCGCCGGCGGCCGGATGAGCCACGATCACCGCCACCGGCAGCTCGATTCCCTGACCGCGGTGGACCGAGCAGGCGTAGGCCAGCTGGAGGCGGTCGGCCTGCTCGGGCGGGAGGCGGAAGATCGTGCCGACGTCGGCGGCCAGGATGAGGGCGGCGTCGTCTTTGGCGCCCTCTTGTTCGTCGCTGCTCGGGCCGCCCGTCTCGTCGAGCAAGCGGAGCAGGGTTCCGTTCATGAGCCCGAGGTCGTGCAGGTTCCGCCCGGTCATCATCAGCTTGTCTCCGATCCGCAGGCGCCCGCCGCGGACCGGGCGGCCGCCGGGGTTGAGCTTGTCTCGGAGCGCGCTGTTGAGCGCGTCGATCCCGAGGTCGCCGCGATACACCGGCGCGAATACCTGGATGTCGCGCACCGGGTCGACGCCGTAGTGCGGTCCGAGACGTTCGCCGACGAGCGTGACGATCTCCTCGAGCGCGGCGCCGGCGTCGCGGCGCTCGATCAGGAACAGGTCGCGGCGCATGCCGTCATCGGGGGCGAAGCTGGGCGCGTGTCCGCGGCGGATCGCGTGCGCCCCCTGGACGATCATGCTTCCGGCGGCCTGGCGGAAGATGTGGGTCAGGCGCACCGTCGGCACCGAGTCCGAGGAGACCAGCTCGGCGAAGGGCTTGCCGGCACCGACGGGGGCGAGCTGATCGGCGTCGCCGACGAGCACGACGTGGGCCTTCGGGCCGACCGCGCGCAGGAGCGTGACGAGCAGCTCGAGATTCGCCATCGAGGTCTCATCCACGATCAAGAGGTCGCAGTTCAGGGGATCGTGTTGGTCGTGGGTCGGGCCCTCGCCGGGAATCCAACCGAGCGCGGAGTGGACCGTGGTGGCGCGCATCCCGCTGGCCTCGTGCATACGGATCGCGGCCCGCCCGGTCGGGGCGACCAGCAGCACGCGGGCACCCTGACCGTTGGCCACGGCCGCGATCGTCTTGATCGACGCGGTCTTGCCCGTCCCCGGACCTCCGGTGATCAGCGACAGGCGGTGGGTGAACGCGTTGCGGACGCCGGTCAGCTGCTCGGCGGTGAGGGTGGCTTCGGGGCTTTCGTCGTCGCTGTCGTTGTCGGCGGTGCCCGGATCGCCCCATGCGTCGGCGGCGGCCGGGTCGGTCAGGCGGTCGCCCGCGGGGCCGGCCAGCAGCTCCTCGACGCGGACAGCCAATTCGGCCTCGAGCTCAGCAGTCTCGGTGCGGTAGATCCACTGCTCTTCGCGGACGAGATCGCCGGCGTCGACAAGCTCGTCGACCGGCGACTCGCCGACGGCGGGCTCACCGAACTCCGTCGGGCCGAGCAGCTCTCCCGCCGCGGGCACCAGGAGGTCGATCGGCATGCATGTGCTGCCGCCGCGCTCGGCCTCCGACAGCACGTGCAGGACGGCGGCGCGCCTGCGGTCGGGACTGTCGAGGCTCACGCCGAGCCGCCGCGCGATCTGGTCGGCGGTCCGGAAGCCAACGCCGAACACATTCGTGAGCTCGTAGGGCCGCTCGGACACGATGCGATGCGCCTGATCGCCGTAGGTCTCGCGGATCCGGCTCGCGAGATACGTGAGGCCGTGTGGGGCGAGCAGCAGGTGCAGCCGGCGCGTGACCCGCAGCTGTTCCCACGACCGCGACGCCTCCGCGACCGCGCCACGACGGATCCCGGCGGCGGAGAACGCCACGTTAGGGTCGTCGTCGATCGCGTCGAACACCGTGGTCGTTCCGTAGCGCTCGATCAGCCACTTGGCGCGCTTGGTACCGACGTGCTTGACCCGGCACAGGTACGCGACCAGGGTCGGGACGTCGGTCGGAGGGAGAGGCCTGGCCTCCGTCACCTTGACCTGCGGTCCGTACTTGCTGTCGGTCACCCACGTCCCGATCACGTGCGCGCGCTCGCGGGGCTCAAGGTGGATCAACGAGCCGACGAGGACGATCGGCGTCCCGTCGTCGTCGACGGCCTCGACCACAGCCCACCCGGTCTCGGCGCTGGAGAAACGGGTGCGCCGAACGGTCATCTCGGACTCGAACGCGGTCACGAGCCTGACATTAGACGGGGCTCTGGCGGAACGCGTTCGTTTGTTGCATAGGTGTCACGAGATGGGTATCTAGGGGGCGGCGCGGAGGCCCGATGACCGACTAGGGTCCTGACTTCTGGTGTCCGCGAGCGTCACTCATAACGAATGGACAGCCGAGACGACCACGCCGTCGCCGGTCCGGCTGCTGCGGCTCGGCGACGAACGACTGGCCTGGTTTGCCGCCCGGGGGAGTACGCGCGCCCTCGCGGCGGTTTACGAATCGCGCACAACGAGTCGATCTCGGTGCTCCGGCGGCGCCGAGGCGGCGTTTCGGATCCGTCGGACGCGGCACCGCTCCTGTCCGCCCCGTCGGCCGCGGATCAGGCCGGCGAACAGGCTCGGCTGGCGATGTTGATGGACGACCTGGCGGCATTGCCGGATCGAGCGCGGAACGCGCTGGTGATGAGGGAGCTCAGCGGCCTCTCCCACGAGGACATACCGATCGCCCTCGACATCTCGGAGGGTGCCGCGAAGCAGGCGATCTTCGAAGCCCGGCGCGGGCTGCACGAGTGCGCCGAGGGACGCGCGATGCTCTGCGCTGAGGTCTGTCGAGCGATCTCCGACGGCGACCGTCGCGTTCTCCGGGGTCGCCGCGTGCGCGCGCACATACGCGACTGCGCGTCGTGCGCGGCGTTCGCGTCGGCGATCGTGAGGCGCGAGGCGGAGCTGCGTGCGCTCGTCCCGGTGCTTCCGGCGGCCGCGTCTGCGGCCGTGCTCGCTCGTGTCATGCATGGCAGCGCGGTCGGTGGCGGAATTGCCGGCGGTGGCGCGGGTGGCGGTGGCGCCGCCGTGGCCGGGACTGCGGGCAAGACTGTCGGCATCGCGATCGGCGGCAAGGGATTCGCGGCCGCATCGCTGCTCGCAACCGCGGCGGTGAGCGTCGGCGGCGTCGCAACGGTGGTCCGGCTCTCGCACGACGGTCGCCCGGCAGTCGACCCGGGCAGCCGGCACGCGGCGGTGGGGCGCGCGGCTGTCCACCGGGTTTCGGCCGCCGGCGGCGGCCTCCGTACGCGCCGCTCTTGGCACCGCTTCCGGGACGTCCGCCGCGCTGGTCGGGAAGCTCCCGACTCTGACGACCTCCACGCGAGGCCGCGGGCGGTGGACATGGTCCCGTGGCCGGTCGGCATCTTCGCACGGCCGGCCGAGGTCGTTTGCGCACGGTAAGTCGGGGTCGTCGTCGCACGGCCAGTCGGCGGCGTGGTCCCCCGGTCACTCGGGATCGTCGTCGCCCGGCAAGTCGGCGTCGTCGCCTGGTCACTCGGAGTCGTCGTCGCCCGGCAAGTCGGCGTCGACGCAGGGCAATTCAGCGGCGTCGAACGGCGGGCGCGATGTGAAGGCCGCGTCCAGCGCGCACGGCGTCGGGAAGCAGACGGCACCGGGTCAGGTCAAGAAGACCGCCGCGGTGACCGAGCAGTACACAACCGTCAGCACGAATTCGAGCAAAGGACTTGGTGCCGCCAAGAAAGTAGGGACTGACGTTGGGGCGTCCCCGGCGTTGACGAGTGGGAAAGCCCACAAATAGGAGGCCCCTAAGCACCCCAGCTCCGCCCAGCCGCCGGGGGCGGGGAGCCGCCCCTGCCCCCGGTTGGCAGCTCACCCTTGTGGTCGCACCCGGAAGGTCCCGATCTCGTTGGGGAGGAGGTCGGCTCTCTGCCGCTCTGCCTCGATCCCTGTCTCGTCGAGGCGGACTGCGGAGAGAGTGAACGCGCCGGCGAGCTCGATGCTCGCCGGCGCGGCCTTCGGGTTGAAGCAACGCAGGATCAGGCCCTCGCCATCATCGGCGCCCTTGAGGCACGAGAACACGACGTCGCCTTCGATGCTGATGGGCGGGTGGATTTCCACCGGCTCGGGAGTCACGAGGAAGCCGTAGCGGTAGTCGTGCGCGGCGCGGAGCAGCTCGGCGTCGTCGAGCTCGTCCGCGCCCGGCAAGAGCGCGTACTCGAGCTCATGGCGGCCGAGGCACTGGCCGTCGGGCGTCTCGGTGCCCGGGCCGGCGCCGAGCGGGCGGGTGCTGATCGCTCCGGTCGGCCGCGAGATCACGCCGACGCATCTGAGCAGGGTCAGGCAGAGCTCGTCTCCGCGCGCTTCGTATTCCGGGAGGCCTTTGGTCAGCAGGGCGAGACGTCCAAGCGCGACCGCTCCGAGCGTGTGCTGGGTCGAGTCGGGTGGCTCGAGCCACTCCGTCTTCGGGGGCGGTGGCGCAAGCGGGCGGTGGACGACCGCGAACTGCCCCTCGGCGCGGACCGTTGTTGCGGGCTCCGCCTCCGGTCCGGCCGGGAACACAACTCGGAGCCTGTGATCGGTGGCGGCGTTGTCGATCGTGGTGCGGAACTCGACGCGGTCGATTCCGTCGATCAGCCGCACGACCGTGGCAATGGTCAGCGGTTCGGTCTGGACTCGAATCTCGAGCTCATGGATCACCGGGCCGTCCCGCAGAACGCTGGCCGTCGCGGACGAGGGACGCCACGTCTCGGCGCCGCCGGCCGGGCAGAAGTTGTAGAGGTCGCCGATGTCGGGTTCGTCTTCAAGCCCATGCAGATGATCGAAGCGGCGCCCTGTCGTCTTGTCGAGCATCGTCAGGGTCCCGCCCGGGGCCGCCTCGACGCGGAAGCGATCGTTCTCGATCGCCGTGCCATCGCCGTCGTGTCGCCGCACGCCGCCCGCGGGCCCCAGCTCGACGGGGCGGCCGCTGAATCCAGCGAGCTCGACCACCGCCGGCTCGCGATCGGGAACCTCGACGAGCCCACGCCGCCGGTAGGGCAGGAGATTGACGACGCCCACCGCCCCTGGCGTATCCACGGCGAACGCGCCGAGCGCGCGCCGCTCGAGCTGCGCCACCGTCCGCTCGAGCTGCTCGTAGCGCACGAGCATGTCGCGGTGGACCTCGTCGCACGAGCAGCCGCAGATCGAGTCGTGGGGATGGCATTTCAAGAGCTGGCGCCAAGCGAGCCTGAAATCCGAGGCCGGGAAGTGGTGGCCGGTGTGAAGCGTGCGCAGCGCGCCGAGCGTCTCGACCTCGAGCAGCCGGCGTTCGGCGCGCTCGTTGGCCCGCTTCAGATACAGGCGCGCGGAGTTGACCCCGCGCAACACGTTCTGGATCCGGCTGCCCAGCAGCTCGCCCGTGTGTGCCGGCAGGTTCTCCGGGTCGACGGCGGCCACGTAGTCGGCGTAGCGGGCGATCTCGAAGCTCGTGCCGGGCAGGTCGCGCTCGAGGTCGGCGCACAGGGTCGGCAGGTCGCGGCGGATGCGGCGGTGGTCGTCGCCGTCGCAGAGAAGGACGGTGTCGACGCCCGCTCGGGTCAGCGCGTCCCCGAAGCGGTCGGCGATCTGCTCGACCCGCGTCTCCGCGCCACTATCGGCAACGTTGAAGTTGCTGTACGACGGCAGCTGCTGGAACGCGCGGACCTCGCTGCCGTCCGGCGAGCGCCACCGGAACACGACCCCGACCTCGTCGAGCTCGTCGCCCATCCCGCGCGAGAAGATGAACGTGTCGATCCCGAAGCCGGCGAGGATCTGGGGGAGCTGGAGCGGATGGCCGAAGCTGTCCGGCATGTAGCCCACGGGCGTCGGCTCGGCGCCGTACCGCCGGCACACGGCGCGGCCGTGCAACAGGTTGCGAACGAGCGGCTCCGCCCCGACGAGCAGTTCGTCGGGCAGGATGTAGCTCGGTCCGACCTCGAGCCGGCCGGCTTCGATCAATGCCCGGAGGCGGCCCTCGTTCTCGGGCCGGACGTCGAGGTAATCCTCGATCACGATCGCCTGGCCATCGAGCGTGAAATGTGTGAAGCTCGGGTCGGACTCGAGCACATCGATCACCTCGTCGACGACCACCGCGAGCCTCAGCTGGAACTCCTCGAACGGTACGTACCACTCGCGGTCCCAGTGGGTGTGGGGGACGACAAGGAACCGGGTCAGGCCGTTGAGGGCGGTGTCCGCTGCGTGTTCGGTCGCCACGCGGGCGAGCCTACCGTTGCTCGGCGAGTCTCACCGCGGCCGCGATCCCGTCGCTCCCGACCAGGTTCCCGAACGCGCTGACCAGCGGGCGTACGGCCGCCACCCCGATCCGGCCCTGCGCGCCGATCGCCTCCACCCGCACCTCGGACGCCAGCGCGGCGCGCCCGTTCCCGTCATCTTCGATCCAGTTCGCGAACAGCACGCGGGCGGTGCCGGAGGTCGACCAGGTCCGGAACTCCTCGGGATCGGTCAGGCGCGGGTAGTCCCGCCGGAGCGTCCAGATCCGCCCGACGAGGCCCGACACCAACGCGCGGCCCTCGTCCTCGGCCTCGTCGAGGACGATGAACGGCGGGGCGCGGAACATCTCGTCGAACGTGAGGTCCGGCGCGAGCCCGGGGATGCGCCACCGCACGAGCCGCCCGAGACGCCGCGCGTCGTTGAGGCGGACCTGGCGGCTGGCCTCCCACAGCCGATCGGGCGTGGTGTCGCTCTCTCGGCGGTAGGCGACCCGCATCGACGGCTTCGGGAGCCACTGATCGAGGTCGAGCATGCGCTGCGTCAACACGTTACGAGGGAAGACGCCATGGCGCCGCTGACCGTTCCCGCGGCGCTTGGGAAGAAACGTCCAACATTCGGACGAAACTTCCCAAGCAGGTTCGCTCGATGGCGATCACGCCGGCCTACGACCACTGAAACCCCATCATCATCTTCACCGTGATCCGCCACCTTCTCGCCCCGCACGTCCCCCGCGCTGCCGCCGGCCTGGGCGTCCCGAGGACGCTCCCGGGAGCGGCGGGTGTGGCGATCACGTTCGACGACGGGCCCCACCCCGAGGGGACGCCGGCGGTCCTCGAGGTCCTGGCCGCAGCCGATATCAAGGCCGCGTTCTTCCTTGTGGGTGAGCAGGTCGAGCGCCGGCCGGCGCTCGCGGCCGAGATCGCGGCCCAGGGCCATCTGGTAGCGCTGCACGGGTATCGCCACCGGCCCCAGCCAGCGATGACCCAGAAAGCGGTGCAGCAAGATCTGGAGCGTGGCGCGGCCGTCGTACGGGCGGCGACCGGAGCTGAGGTGGCCTGGCACCGGCCCCCGTACGGCCTCTACAGCCCCGCCGGCCTGGCTGCGATCCGCGCGAACAGGCTCAATCCGCTGCTGTGGTCCCGTTGGGGCAAAGACTGGCGGCGGTTCACGAGCCCTGAACGGATCGCGACCCGGGCGAGCGCAAACGTACGCCCCGGCGATGTAATCCTCCTGCACGATGCGGATTTCTACTCATCTCGAGGCTCTCACGAGCGCACCGTGGCGGCGCTCCGTGTGATCGTGAGAGAACTCAAACGTCAGAAAATCGGTACCGTCCTCCCCGTCTGACAGGCTTGCCCGAGCGCACGAGCACCTGAGAGGATGGCAGCAGCGCAGGGATCGTTGCGTCCGGCCGGCGGAGCAGCGCGCGATTCATGCCTGTTCGGTGCGCGCGACCACGACGATGACAACCGTTTTCTCGCATGACAGCGGACCCGGCCAGTCGCGGGTCGACACCGTCCCCGATTTCTCGCGGTTCGCGATCGGGTTCGATCCGCGCGACCGCGCGCGCCTACACGCCCTGATCGACGACGTCCTCGACTCCGGCCGCTGGTCCGAAGGCGACATGACAGCGCGCTTCGAGGACGCTTGGGAGCTCTACAACAACGTCCCCTCCGTGGCGATGTCGAGCTGGTCCGGCGGGGCGCTCGCGGCGCTGAACTTCGCCGGGGTCAAGGGGGAGACTGTCCTGTGCCCCTCGAATACGTTCATGGCGACGCCGCTCGCGGCAGTCAATGCCGGCGCGAGCGTCGAGTTCGTGGACTGCAATCGCGAGGACCTGTGCATGTCGTTCAAGGACTTCGAGGCGAAAGCGAAAAAGCACAAGCCGCGCGCGGCCTTCCTCGTCCATATCGGCGGCCACCTCGCCTTCGAGGTCGAGGAGATCGCGCACTACTGCTCCGAAAATGGGATCTTCCTGATCGAGGACTGCGCCCACGCCCACGGAGCTGAATGGAACGGCCGTCGAGCGGGAACCTATGGTGACGCCGGCGTCTACTCGCTGTACGCGACCAAGACGATCACCACCGGAGAGGGAGGAGTGCTGGTCTCGAGCCGTCCCGAGGTCATCGAGTATGCGCGGGCCTTCCGGAACTACGGCAAGCCGACCTACGCGGTCCCAGGCCTCAACCTCCGGATGAACGAGTTCACGGCCGCTATCGGTCTCGCCCAGATCGAGCGACTGCCCGAGATCGTCGCGTGGAAGAACGCCGTCGCCAAGCAGCACCTCGACCCGGTCAATCCGAGCCGGCTCGAGCTTCCCCGCGGAATGGTTTCGGGCCTCTACAAGTACATCGTGTTCGAGTGGCTCGAGCGCTCGACCGGCCGCGTGTACGACGAGCCGTGCCACCGGATCATGGGGCACGACGTCAAGCTGCCGAATACCGACTGGGTCGCGCGCAACCATTCGTGCGTTCCGCTGTATTACCGGCCGGAGAGCGAATGAGAGTCTTGGTTACAGGCGGGTCGGGCTTCATCGGCTCGCACGTGGTCGACAAGCTCCGCGCGCAGGGCCACGAGCCGGTGATCTACGACCTGCGGCCGTCGCCCTGGCACGAGGCCGGTAGCGTCGACACCGTGCTCGGTTCGATCACCGATCGCGAGGCGCTCGAACGGGCTTTGCATTCGTGCGACGCGGTGGCGCACCTGGCCGCGGTAGCGGACGTCAACGACGTGCACGCCGAGCCCGAGGACGCCGAGCGGGTCAACGCCCGGGGGACTGTGACTGTTTTGGAGGCGGCCCGCCGGGCGGGCGTCAAGCGGATCGTCTACGCCTCGACCATCTGGGTGTACTCGGATTGCGAGAACGAGGTCGTCGACGAGGACACGCTGCTGCCGGCGCCCTCGCACCTCTACACGAGCACCAAGCTGGCCGGCGAGCTCTACTGCAAGGCCTATCAGGAGCTGTACGGGATCGATTTCACGATCCTGCGTTTCGGCATTCCTTACGGTCCACGCGCGCGCGAGGCCGCGGTCATCCCGGCGTTCGTCGGCAAGGCGCTGCGTGGCGAGCCGCTCACGCTCGCCGGCGACGGCGGTCAGTCGCGGCGGTTCGTGTACGTCGAGGACCTTGCCGACGGGGTCGCGCTCGGGCTCAGCGATGTTGCTCGAAACCGGGTCTACAACCTGGCGAGCGACGAGAACGTGACGATCAAGCAGATCGCGGTTCGGGTGCAGGAGCTGCTCGGCGATGTCGAGATCGTTTACGCGCCGGCGCGGCCGGGCGACTTCAACGGCAAGGTCGTGATGTCGGTTCGCGCGGAGCGCGAACTCGGCTGGACCGCGCGGACGCCGTTCTCCGAGGGCGTCAAGCGATACGTCGAGTGGCGCCAGGAGCATGCCGCGAGGGCCGCCGAGCGCGAGGCCGCGGCGACGATCCCCGCGGGCGAGCCCGACACCGAGTCCGGCCCGCGCAAGGTGCTGATCATCTCGGCCGACATCGGCGAGGGCCACGACCTGCCGGCGCGCGCGGTGGCGCGGGAGTTCCACGACGAGGATCCCGACGCGCTCGTCGCAATCGTCAACGGCCTGCCCGCGATGGGGTGGTTCCTGACCCGTCTCCTGCGCGAGAACTCGGCCTTCATGTTCCGCTGGGTGCCTTGGTGGTTCGACTTCCAGTACCGCCTGTTCATGAGCTTCGCGCCGACCCGCTGGTTGGCGCTGAGACTGCTCACGGGGCTCGGTCGCCGCGGGCTGATGCGGCTGATCCGGTCGCACAACCCGGACGTGATCGTGTCCACGTACCCAGGCGTGACGGCTGTATTGGGCGAGCTGCGGCGAACCGGGCGCTTGAAGGTGCCGGTCTACTCGTCGATCACCGATCTCGCGGGCATGCACTTCTGGGCGCATCCGGGCGTCGATCTGCATTTCGTCACCCATCCGGAGACGATCGAGGAGGTCGAGAGCATCGCCGGCACGGGCAGCGTCCGGTGGGCTAAGCCGCCGACCTCGCCCGCATTCCTGGCGGCGCGGTCCCGCGCCGATGCGCGCCGGGCGCTGGGGCTGCCTGGGGACGGGACCAAGGTGATCGCGGTGTCTGGCGGGGGATGGGGCGTCGGCGACCTGCTCGGCGCCACCCGGGCCGGGTTGCAGGTTCCGGACGCGGTCGTGCTGTGCCTGTGCGGGCGTAACGACAAGCTGCGGGCGCGCGTGTCGCGCGAGCTGGCCGGCGAGCCCCGCCTGCGCGTGATGGGCTTCACCGACCGGATGGGCGACGTGCTCGCGGCGAGTGACGCGCTCGTGCACTCGAGCGCCGGCCTGACCGTGCTCGAGGCGATCATCCGGGGCTGCCCGGTCATCTCCTACGGCTTCGGGTACGGCCACGTCCGCGTGAGCAACGAGGCGCTTGTGCGCTTCGGCCTGGCGCAGGTGGCGCCCAAGGTCTCCGACATCGGACCGGCGCTCGATCGTGCGCTCGAGCATCGACCCGAACCGAACGGCTCGTTCGCGCGGCGTCCGTCGACCGCGTCGTTGATCCTGAGCGACGAGCGCCGTTCGGTGCCGCTCCCCGCGTGGCGCGTGCGCACCGCGCGGTGGGCGTTGACGGGCGCGGCCGCGGTCGCGATCGCGAGCTGGACGCTCACCACGGGCGCGTCCTACAGCCTCGTCTCGCACTTCGTGCATATGCGCCCGGTGACCGACGTGTCGACGACCCGTCCCGAGGTGGGCGTGCTAATCGACGCGCCGGCGAGTGAGATCCCAACGATCGCGAACGACCTGGCGAATCGAGGCATCCGCGCGTCGTTCACGATGGAACAGGCCGCCTATCCGCAGGAGCCGCTCGTCGTGGCCTACGGCGATCAGGCGGTGCCGCGCCTACCCAACGGCGGCCTCGTGCGCTGGCTCGGCGCCCGTGACCAGCTGCATGACCTGATGGGGATGCTCGGGTACGGCCACCACTTCCTGTACGCCTCGAGCGGGCCCAGCGTGGGTCAATGGTGGATGGCCCATGGGGCCGGAGGCCGGCTCGTGGCCGGCGCCATCCGGCTCAACGACAAGGACGATCGGATCGGCCATCTGCGCGCCGGCGAGGTCGTCGAGCTGTCGGTGACGAAGGCATCGCAGCTGACGATGCTGCTCGGCAAGCTCGACCGCGGGCTGGTGACGTTCCACCTTCGAGCGGTCCCGGTCGCTCAGCTCATTCGCGACGCCGGCTCGTCGGTCTAGCCGGTTTAGCGCTCGGGGCTCGATAGTCAGTCGCGAGCGGACCGGTTACGGCTACCAGTGGACGCCGCGGGTGGCCCTCACGAACGCGCGCTCCTCGGGCGTCGGCTCGTGATCCGGCTGCTTCTGGTCTCCCTCGGGGATCAGGTGGTAGGCGCGATTGACGACCAGGTCCTGGGCGCCCGGCGCGACCGCGTACGTGAGCTGTCCGAGCGTCCCCAGCGTCGTTGCGATCCGCTTGGGCCGCTTGCGGATCGCCTCGGCGATGATGTGGCCAGCCTCCTTGGGGCTGAGCGTGGGGAACCGATCGTAGATCTTGGTCGGCGCGATCATCGGGGTGCGTACGAGCGGCATGTAGACGGTCGTGATGTGCACGCCGTCGTTGATGACCTCGGGCGCGATCGAGCGGCTGAACGCGTCGAGCGCGGCCTTTGACGCGACGTACGCGCTGAACCGGGGGGTGTTCATCTGCAGCCCGATCGTCGAGATGTTCACGATGTGGCCCGAACCCCGTTCGCGCATCGTCGGCAGCAGGTCGAGGATCAGCTTCACCGCGGCGAAATAGTTGAGCTGCATCGTCCGCTGGTAATCGTGGAAGCGGTCATAAGCGCGGTCGACCGAACGGCGGATCGACTTCCCGGCGTTGTTGACGAGCACGTCCACGGCCTGGTGCTGCTCGAGCACCTCGGCGCACATGCGGTCGATGTCGTCGGTGTCGGTCAGGTCGCACGGGTGTACGTAAGCGACCCCCCCGAGCTCGTCGATCTCGTCCGCCACCTCCTGGAGCTGATCCTTGCGGCGGGCGACGAGGAGCATCGTGCCGCCGGCCTCTCCGATCTCGAGCGCGGCCGCCTTGCCGATCCCCGACGACGCGCCCGTGATCATCACGGTCCGTCCGCTGACCGCGTCCTCGAGCGAGCGCGCGAGCACGTCGCCCGCTCCGGGGATGCGCTGCCCGAACGCCCTCAGCGTCCGGATTCCGTCGGCGGCGATGTCTAGCGGATTGGGGGGCATTGGCGAGATGTGACCGTACCATCGCGCGGTTCGCCGGGGGTCAGACAGGTGGTCGAGCTCACCGAGCATCACGCGAGGGTCGCGCTCACCGAGCGATCACACGAGGGTCGAGTCACCCGAGCGCGGCGATCACCTGCCGGGCCATATTCGCCTCGCCAAGCTCGTTGGGGTGCAGCGGGAACGCGGCAGACGTCGGAACGATGCCGTTGACCCAGGCGACACCCGGCAGCTTGCACGCGTCGTGCCCGATGCTCGAATTCCAGGTATCGACGAAGGTGGCGTTGTTGGCGGCTGCCTCGCTGGCCTCGACCTGGTTCAGCTGCTGCTCGAGTCCGTTGAAGTACTTGATGTCGCCGGCGGTGACCGGGACGAATGGCCAGCACGCGGTGCCGTTGGTGGGGAGGCCGTCCGGGTAGCCCACAATCAGGACCTTGGCGCTCGGAGCGCGGGTGTGAACGCCCTGGATGACATTTGCCACCTTCGGCCCGGTCGCGTTGATCGCCGCCACGTTGGGGTCGCTCCCGCTCGCCGTGTAGTGGTTCTTGCACGGCGTGCCAGTTGGCGTGGTGGCGTCGAGCTTGGCGCACTCCTCGGCCACGCTGATCAGGCCGGCGTCGTTTCCGCCGATGCCGATGGTGACGAGCGCATCGGCGGTGCTGAGAGCGTTGAACTGGGGCGGGTTCGACTGAACTCCGTACAGGTTCTGCGCCTGGGTCATGTCGACCGTGGTCGCGCTCGAGCAGCTCACGTCGGTGAAGCTCAAGGGCGCGATCGCGCGGGCGACGTCGGACGGATAGTTGTTCGTCGAGCGTCCGCACAGGATCGGGTTCCCCGTCGGGGAGGGCACGAGCGGCGCCGCGGTGTAGGAATCCCCTAGCGAGACATACGGCCCGGTGGCGGCCGCCGCCGGCGCGGCTCCGAAGAGGAGCAGAAGGGTGGTGGCGAGCAGTCCGACGCTGCCCAGTACACGAGTTCGCATGTGGTCCTCCCTCTAGTGGTCTCCGTCGTATTTGCGAAAGAGAGCACTTAGTCCGCGGCTAACTGGTCCCTGCCTTGCGAGGCGCCGGGACCCTATCCGACCGGTCATCCATCCGAGCCGTATGCGAACATGCGTTCGACCATGATCGCCTGCGTCCTCATGCCCCGCTTCCAGCTGACCGTCGCCTCCGAGGGCAGGGCTGAGCTGTTGCAGTCGCCCACGGCGCTCGCCCCCGAGCCCGGCGGAAAGCAGCAGATCGGCGAGGTCTCGCTGTCGGTCGAGGCGTTCGGCGTCCATCCGGGGATGCGCCTGGGGGAGGCGCTGGCGCGTTGCCCTCGGCTCGAGCTGATCGCTCCCGATCCCGCCGGCGTCGCCGACGCCTGGGAGCGGCTGCTGGTACGCCTGGAATCGATGGGGGCGGCGGTCGAGCCCGAGCGGCCGGGGCTCGTCTGCTTCGACGTGCGCGGGCTCCTGCGGTTGCACGGTGGCCTCGAAGGCGTGCTGACCGCGGCGCGGAGAAGCCTGCGCACGCCGGCTCGCTACGGAGTCGCGCCGTCGCGGTTCGCGGCGGTGGCGGCGGCGACTCGCGCCCGGGTTCGCCGGCCGGTGATCGTCTCCGGCGGTCGCAAGCAGGCGGGCGAGTTCCTGGGGCCGCTGCCGGTGGCGTTGCTGCGCGCCCGCCCGGCCCTGGCCGATCTGCCCGAGGCGCTCGAACGTCTCGGGATCAGCTCTCTCGGCGAGCTGGCGGCGCTGGCGCCGGCGACGCTGGCCGACCGCTTCGGCACGGCAGGACTCCATGCCCACGAGCTCGCGAGCGGCGGTGACGGCGCGCTACGACCGCGGCCGGCGAGCGAGTTCATACGCGAGGCGCTCGAGCTGCCCGAGGCCGCGTCGGGAATCCAGCTGGAGCGGGCGCTCGGGCTCCTGATCGATCGCCTGCTCGCGCGGCGTGAGCGACGCGGCCGGACGTTGCGAGCGGTCGTGCTGTCCGCGGTGCTCGTCGAGCACGGGGGGACGTGGCGTGAGCAGGTCGTGTTCCGAGAGGCCCTGGCCGACCCGGTGAGGATGCGGCTCGCGCTCGCCCCGCGGCTCGCGCTGATGCCGGCGCCAGCGCTGCAGCTGCGTCTCGCGGTGGAGCGGTTCGGGCCGCACGCCAGCGACCAGGGGGGCCTGTTGGACGACCCCGTCGCCGCCCGCACCGCCCGGCTGCGCGAGGCGATCCGCCAGGCGCGAGCCGCCGCCGGCCCGGACGCCGCCCTTCGCGTGCTCGAAGTCGACCCGCAATCGCGCTTCCCCGAGCGCCGCGCGATGCTGACGCCGTTCGAGGGCTGAGAGCCATGCGTTATCTGCGATGACCGGACCGCGCCGTCTGTCCGTTCCGACCCGGGTCGCGGTCACCGCGGGCCAGGAGGGCTGTCCGCTGACGGTCGACGGCCGAACCGTCGACTCAGTGCGCGAATCGTGGCTGGTGGAAGACCGGTGGTGGACCGACCGCCCGCTGCGCCGGCGCTATTGGGAGGTGGTCACGACGTGCGGGCGCAATGACATCGTGTTCCACGACCTCGAGAAGGGGAGGTGGTGGAGGCAGCGCTGACCCGTCCTCCTAAACTGCGACCTCCGTGGCCGAGCCATCTCCCATCCCGTCCGACCCTGGGCTCGCTGGCCCTCTCGAACCTGGGCCGACCGCCGTGGGCACGTGGAGCGGCGGGCGGTTCATGCACTTCGGCGAGCCGCTCGACGACGAACGGTTTCTGGCGCTGATTACACCTGACGAGTCGATCCGGACGGTGATGACCGCGGACGTGTACGGCGTCGGCGAAGCGGACCGAATGCTCGGACGCGCGATCGAAGGCCGGCCGCGCGGCGGAATGTGCGTGGTCGGAGCCATCGGCCACGACTTCTATACGGGTGAGCGCGACGGGGCCAAGGGGTTCCCGCGCTTCACCGACCCCAGGCTGCGGGACGAGCCGGGATACGCGGGCTATCTACGGATGGCCACCGAGCGCAGCCTGGAGCGCTGCGGGATCGACTGCTTCGACCTGCTGCTCCTGCACAACCCAGACCGCACCGGCTACACGAGCGAGACCGTCTGGGAGGGGATGGCCGCGCTCCGCGACGCTGGGCTCACCCGGCGGATTGGGGTCGCGCCCGGTCCCGCCAATGGCTTCACGCTCGACGTGATCGACTGCCTCGAGCGGTTCGGCGCGCTGCTCGACTGGGCCATGATCATCCTCAACCCGCTCGAGCCCTGGCCCGGAGAGCTGTGTCTCGACGCTGCGGCGGCCGCGCAGGTGCAGGTGATCACCCGCGTCGTCGACTACGGCGGCCTGTTCTTCGACGATCTCGTGCCCGGCCAGGAACTGGCGCGCCAGGACCACCGTAGCTTCCGGCCGGATGGGTGGATCGAACAGGGCCGGGAGCGGATGGAGCGGATGCGACCGGTGGCCGAGCGCGCCGACCTCTCGATGATCCAGCTCGCGTGCCAGTGGAACCTGGCGCACGGCCCGGTGGCCTGCGTCGTGCCGACTCTGATCCAGGAGGTGGGCACGGGCGCCCGGCCGGTCGAGGGCAAGCGCGCAGAGCTCGCGGCGCTCCCTGCCGACCTGCGGCTCACTCCCGACGACGTCGACGCCATCCGGTCGATCGGCGACAACACGGGCTGCATGGCGCTCAAGGGCGCGAGCCCCGAGCACTCCGGCGAGGAACGGCCCGACCGCTGGGACCTCGACGATCACCTCACGGAAGTCGCCGAGCGGTGGGGGATCGCCCCGGACCGCCAGCTCGTCAAAGTGGCGGCGCCACTCTGACGCTCCAGCTTCTAGTCTCACGTACATGGCGACGAACTTCCGGCTGACGGGCGGATGTGGCTGCGGCGCGGTCCGCTTCGAGATCACCGCTCCGCCGGTGTCGGCCCAGTACTGCCACTGCACCCGGTGTCAGCGACGCACCGGGACCGGCGCCTCGGCCAACGCCCGGATCGAGCCCGGTTCGTTCGAGATCGTCGCGGGCGAGGACCGGCTCCGGGCGTGGAAGCCCGAGGACGGAGCCGAGAAGTGGTTCTGCGGCGACTGCGGATCCGCGCTCTTCAGTCGCGACCGCGACGATGCCACGCGCGTCGGCGTCCGGCTTGGCGCGTTCGATGAGGATCCCGGCGTCCGGCCTGCTGCGCACCAGTTCGTCGCCTACGCCGCGCCGTGGGAGCCGATCCCCGACGACGGGCTGCCGCGTTACCCCGAGCGCCGCGTCCCCGACTAGGGCTGCTTGGTCGCCTCGGGCTGCTGGTGGGCGGACGCGGGTTCCTGCTCGGCGCGGACCCAATCACAACCGACCGACAGGTCCTCCACGCCCATCGCGGCGGCCACGTTCAGCCACATGCCATAGCGGAAGAACTCGTCGAGCCGCTCCGGCTCGGCCTGCGTCAGCTGCTCGACACGCGATACGAGCTTGGCGTAGCACGACCGGACGCGCGCCCGGATCACCTCGTCGTCGCAGGCCGCGTAGGCCTGGTGCTGGAGCATCAAGTAGGCACGATCGGTGTCGAGCATCGCGACGTACGCGTTGCCCATCACCATGAACAGGTCGACGTCCGGTGGGGCGGTGGCCGGGTCGAACTCCGCCACCGCCCGGGAGAACAGGTCCCCGACCCGGTCGAAGCACCGCTCGACCGCGGCCAGGAACAGCTCACGCTTGTTGGCGAACAGGCTGAAGACGTACGGTTGCGCGACCCCGACCCGCCGCGCGATGCGATCGACCGGAGTGCCGTGCAGCCCGCCGTGCGCGAACTCGTGCACGGCGGCATCGATCAGCGCATCCCGGCGTTCGGCCGCCGGGATGCGCTGACGAGGTGACTTGTGTTCGGTTGTCTGGTTCGTTGTGTCTGTAGTTACCACGTTCAGTTCCTCGATCCTAGGGGACGACGCTCCTGCGTCGAGCAGGGATGCTCCTACGCTGCCTGCGCCGAAGCAACCGCCGCTTCCTCCAGCGCGTGCGCCGAGGCCGACTCGCGAGTGCTGAACGGGAGCACGGCCGCGATCAGCGCGCCGGCGGCGAGCACGACCGCGCCCACCCACAGCGCCGGCACGAGACCGTTGACGTAGGCCTCAGGGGACAGGTAGCTCCCGTGGCTCGTGAACACCGTGGCCAGCACCGCGATGCCCAGCACGCCACCGAGCTCGCGGATCGCGTTGGCGGCGCCCGAGGCCTGTCCGGTCTGGGAGGTCTTGACCGAGGCCAGCACGGCGTTGGCCGAGGGCGCGAACACCAGCGCCATGCCGCTACCGGCCAGCGCGAACGGGATCGCCCAGCTGATGTATGACACATCGACGCTCGCCGTCGACGCCATCCAGCCGAGCGCTATCGCCTGTAGTCCGAGCCCGGCGATCATGAACCCGCGGCTGCCCCAGCGCTCGGACAGGAAACCCGCCACCGGCGCCACGACCATCACCGCGCCGGTCCAGACCAGGAGCTTCACGCCCGCCTCGAGCGGGGTGTTGTGCAGGACGTTCTGGAGGAACTGGCTGAGGAAGAAGATCGAGCCGAACATCCCGAAGTACATCGCCAGCGACACGGCGTTCGTGACCGCGAAGCCCCGGTTGGCGAAGAACTCCATCGGCAGCATCGGCTCGTCGGTCCGCAGCTCCTGGAGGATGAAGGCGAGCATGAGAGCGACGCCGGCGGCCAGGGAGATCACGACCTCGGTGCTACCCCAGCCCAGTGACTGCGAGCGGACCAGGCCGAAGACGAGGCCGAACAGGCCGGTCGACGCGAGCACGAGGCCGGGAAGGTCGAGGCTCTTGGTGGCGCCGCGGCTCTCGGTCAGGCGGGCGCCGGCGAGCGGGATCAGGGCCAGGCCGATCGGCACGTTGACCCAGAAGATCAGGTGCCAGGAGGAGAGCTGCGTGAGCGCGCCACCGACGAGCGGACCGGCGGCGACGCCGATGCCGCTGATCGCCGACCACACGCCGAGCGCCAGGCCGCGCCGCTCCGGCGGGTAGGCCTCGGCCAGCAGCGTCAGGGTCAGCGGGGTGACGATCGCGGCACCGACGCCCTGGAAGGCCCGAGCGGCGATCAGGAAGCCGATCGAGGGAGACAGCGCTGCGGCTGCCGAGCCGGCGGTGAACACGCCGATACCGATCATGAACATCCGCTTGCGTCCCAGCCGGTCGCCGAGGGCCGAGCCCGTCAGCAGGAGCACCGCGTACGCGAGGATGTAGGCATTGACGGTCCACTCGAGCGTCTGGATCGACGCGCCGAGGTCGCGGTGGATGCTCGGCAGAGCGACGTTGACGACGAGGTTGTCGAGCACCGTCATGAACAACCCGAGCGAGACGATGACGAGCGTCCAGATCCTGCGGTTCTGGCTGATCGGCTGAGACACTTGGCGGCCCTCCGTCCCTTCTTAGTGAGTGCTAACTAGGCGACAAGCTTAGCAGCGACTAATAAGTTGTCAAGAGCTGACGCCTGCCTGGTGCTCGCAGGGGTTTCCGGGGGTGCGCGGCAAGGGTTTACCGGGTGCGGGGCGAATCGCCCAATCGCCAGAATCCACCTGCATAACACGACAATTGGCGCGCATCGCGACGACCCTGCCGTGTAGCGCGCGAGATACATGCACGAGCCGGCAAGGTCCGGCTCGCCGGCGTCGTCTGTCGTGCTATGCATGTCGTGGGCCGGGTCGCCGCGCAGCGAGGCGACCCAGGTTCCCGGTCGCCGGGCGGGTGGGCGTCCGGGGCAAGTCGTGGGGGCGCCGCGCGAACATCCCCAGGGGCTTTACGCTGGCACTACGTCCAGCCGGGTACCCATCGGTTGGTGAGCAGGGAACTAACCGAACGTCAGCCGTCGCGGATCGGCTGAACCCGGCGTACGACAGCGGCGACCATCTGCACCCGAACGCCGCCGGTTACCGGGCGATGGCGGGCGCGATCAATCTGGGGGCGCTGCTGGCGGCGGGCTAGGGATGCGTCCGGTCCGGATGCGAACATATGTTCGTTGTGTACGTCGAACTGCACGCCCACTCTGCCTTCTCGTTCCTCGACGGTGCTTCGCTCCCTGACGAGATCGTCCCTGCCGCGCTCGAGCTGGGGTACGAGGCGCTGGCGCTCACCGATCACAACACGGTCTCGGGGTCGATGGAGTTCGCGGTCTCCGCTCGGGCGCTTGGGTTGCGGCCGATCCACGGCGCCGAGGTGGATCTGGCCGACGGCCGTCACCTGACGCTACTCGTGCAGGACGCTGGCGGCTGGTCGAACCTGTGCCGCATCCTGACTCGCGCACACGCGCACACGCGTGAGAAACCAGGGCCTCCGTCGCAGGCATTTGTCGAGCTGGTCGATGTGCTGGACCATGCTGGGGGGCTGACCTGCCTGAGCGGTTGCGCACTGCGCGGGGTGCACGACGAGTTCACGCTCAGACGCCTGCTCGATGCGTTCGGGCCCGATCGCCTCCGGGTCGAGTTACAGCGGCCGTTCCTGCGCGACGATCGCGCCCGAAACCGGCGACTGGCGCGTGTGGCGGCGCGGCTCGGCGTGCCGTGCGTGGCCACCGGAAATGTGCATGCGCACGCGCGCGCCCGAGCCTCGCTTCAGGACGCGCTGGTGGCCGTGCGCCTGCACACCACGCTCGATGCCTCGGAGCCGGAGCGGCGGGGCAACTTCAGCCACGTGCTCGCGTCGCCGGCGGCGATGGCGAGTCGCTTTGCCGATCATCCGGAGGCGGTGGCGGAGACGGCGGCGCTGGCGGAGCGCTTGCGGTTCGATCTGAGCAGCGACCTCGGGTACCGCTATCCGGGTGCCGAGGACGAGGAGGCGATGCGCAAGCTCTCGGAGCTGTGCCAGTCGCGGTTGGAGAACCGCTACAGCCACCCACACGCGACGCGCGCGGAGGCGCAGGCCCGGCTGGAGCAGGAGCTGCGGATCATCGAGCGGCTCGGGCTGCCCGGGTTCTTCCTGCTCCATCACGACATGCTCGAGCTGGCTCGAGAGGTGGCGCTCGAGGTGCGCGGACCCGGCAGCGTCCGCGGTCTGCTGCCGCCCGGGCGAGGCCGGGGCTCGAGTGTGTCATCGATCGTCTGTTTCCTGACCGGCCTCTCGCATGTCGATCCGATCGCCAACGACCTGCTGATCGGGCGGTTCCTGAACGAGGAGCTGACCGCGCTGCCCGACATCGACCTCGACTTCCCGCGCGACATCAGGGAGAAGCTGATCCCGCGGGTACACGAGCGCTACGGGCATGACCGCTCGGCGCTGGTGGCGGCTTTTCCGACCTACCGCGCCCGGGGAGCCATCCGCGAGCTGGGCAAGGCTCTGGGGCTGCCGTCGGGGGAGATCGAGCGCGTGGCCAGGGGCAGCGAGGGATGGGACGCGCGCGAGGTTGGCGGCGACATCGAGAACGTGTTCAACGGGCGCCGGGGGGCTGCGGGTCGGTGGGCGTGGCTCGCGCGACTGGCGGCCGAGGCGCACGGCTTGCCGCGTCACCTCAGTCAGCACTCAGGCGGGATGATCGTCGCCACCCGTCCGCTGATCGACTGCTGCCCGATCGTGCCCGCGGCGATGGAGGGCCGCCAGATCGCGCAGTGGGACAAGGACTCCTGCTCGGATGCGGGGTTCTTGAAGATCGACCTGCTGGGGCTGGGGATGCTGTCGGCGGTCGAACGCTCGGTCGAGCTGATCTCGCGCACCCGGGGCGAGGAGGTCGACCTGAGCCGGATCCCGTACGACGATCCGGCGACCTATGAGTGCATCCAGAGCGCCGAGACGACCGGGGTCTTCCAGATAGAGAGCCGAGCGCAGATGCAGTCGCTGTACCGCACCCGGCCGGAAAACCTCAAAGACATCACGATTCAGGTCGCGATCGTCCGGCCCGGGCCGATCCAGGGAGGCGCGGTCAACCCGTACATCGAGCGGCGCCAGCGGCTGCGCGTCGATCCCGACTACAAGGTCCCCTACGAGCATCCGTCGCTCGAGCCGGCGCTGCGCGAGACGCTCGGCTCGATCATCTTCCAGGACCAGGTGATCGAGGTGGCGATCGCCTTCGCCGGGTTCTCGCCCGGCGAGGCCGAGGGGTTGCGGCGAGCGATGAGCCGCAAGCGCTCGGACGCCGCAATCGAGGCCTACCACCGGTGCTTCGTCGCCGGCGCGCAGCGCAAGCACGGGGTGGACGAGGATATGGCCGAGCGAGTTTTCGCGATGGTGCGGGGCTTCTCGGGATTCGGCTTTCCGAAGGCGCATGGCGCCGCCTTCGGCCTGCTCGCCTACCAATCGACCTGGCTGCGAGTCCATTACGGGCCCGAGTTCTTGTGCTCGCTGCTGAACGAGCAGCCGATGGGCTTCTATCCGCCCGACGCGCTCGTGCACGAGGCCCAGCGACGGGGAATCGAGGTGCTGTCCCCGGACATCAACGAGAGCGCCGCCGAATGTGAGATGAGTAACGGCCAGGTCCGCATCGGCCTCGGCTACGTGCGGGGCGTCGCCGAGCAGGAGGTGAGAGAGCTGGTCTCCGTCCGGGAGGAAGGTGGGCGGTTTCGGACCCTCTCGGACCTGGCGTCGAGGGGGAGTTCGAGCGCGGCCTCGCTGGAGATGCTCGCCTGGTCCGGGGCGTGCGACTCGCTCGTGTCCGACTCGGTTCCGGGCAATGTGTCGGCGTCAGGGTCCGCGCGGCGGATCGCGCTGTGGCAGCTGGGGGTGGCGACGCCGGGTAGAAGGGTGCCGGGTGGTGTCCAGCTGGCGCTCCCCCTGGACCTGCCGGCGCCACCGGAGCTACGGGCGCTCACGCCGTGGGAGACGATGCTCGCCGACTACGGCACGATCGGGCTGACGGCGGATGCGCATCCGCTCGCGCTGCTCCGGGACCGGCTGCCCGAGGGAATGGTCGCGAGCCCGGCGCTGAAGACGCTGCCCCATGGCACCCGAGTCTCGGTGGGAGGGCTCGTGGTGGCGCGCCAACGTCCCGGCACCGCCAACGGAATCGTGTTCGTGCTGCTGGAGGACGAGTACGGGACGATCAACCTGATCGTCCCCGCCCAGATCTACGAGCGCCACCGGCTGACGGTGAGGACCGAGCCGCTGATCATCGCCGAGGGCAAGCTCGAGCGTCATCCGGCGGCGGATGGGGCGATCAACGTCCTCGTCGATCGGGTTCGCGCGATCGACGCTCCTGACCATCTGGCGGCCGAGGTCAAGGACTTCTCGATGCTCGACGAGCAGGTGCGGCGGGCGCGCGAGCAGGAGCGGGCCGCGCGGGACGCTGATGCTGATGACTTCCGAGCGGTCGCTCCGCCCGTGATGAGCTTCGCCTCGGGACGGCGGCGGTAGACCGCTGGGGCGGCGGTAGACCGCGGACGGCGGCGATGGGCCGCGTCTACTAGTAAGGTGCCGCTCCGTGCTAGCCGTCCTGTTGTTCGCCGCCTTCTGGGTCGTGCTTGGTGTCGGGGTATTCCTCCTCGGCGCCCGCCGCGGGCCGAGCGCCAGTGGACGCGAGCCCGGGTGGCGCGGGCGCCGGACGCTCGGCTGGGTGATGGCGGTGACCTACATCGCGTTCGGGATTGTGCTTCCCACGGTGTTCCTGATCGGGAACCGCAACAACGCCAACGGCCAGGTGGGCGGGATCAAGCTGACCGCGGCCGAGAAGCGCGGGCGCGATATCTTCGGCGAGCGCTGCGCGCTCTGCCACACGCTCGCCGCCGCCAACGCGGTCGGCAAGGTCGGTCCGAATCTCGACACGATTCAGCCGACCGAGCAGCTCGTGCTCCACACGATCATGTACGGCTGTCTCCAGAACCCGCCGTCCGGCAGCCAGGAGGCGTGCCTAGGAGAGGGGACGATGCCCGCCGACGTGGTGCAGGGCGTCGACGCCACCGACGTGGCGAAGTTCGTGAGCAAGGTCGCGGGGAACGAGTAGCGCGCCGGCGCGGGCGGCGCGGGTGGCGGGGCGGCGCGGGCCGCTGGCGCGCGCCCCGCGGGTGGCACGGCTGGCGTGGCTGGCGCGGGTGGCGCGGGCGGCTGGCGCGCGCCCCGCGGGTGGCGCGGGTGGCGCGGGTGGCGCGGGTGGCGCGGGCGGCGCGGGTCCGTACCCCCACCCGGGACCCACGAACCGGCAGGTTGAACGGCCAGCCCGCAACTTGCGTGGATATGGTCAGCGATGAGACCGCGTTCCGTCCGTCCTCGATGTTAAGATCGCGCCCGCAAACTGAATCCCGCGCCGCTCGAATGTGTGAGCGGAGGGAGCGGGGGACCCAAGTTGTTGGGGCGAATCGCCTCGTTGCGTAGCGCCGCTCTTTCGGTGCGAGCCCGTCAGCTAACCCCGTAAGTACGAGAAAGAGGACGGTCAGATGGCCCAAGCTGGCGCTCCTGTGCGCTCACAGCGCGAGGACGTTGTTCCCTGGTGGGAAGAGCTCGATAGCGAGCTGTTCCGCGAATTTCGGGCAGGCACGATCGCCGAGCCCGCTCCGCCGGTCGCCCCGTCCTCGGTTGAGCCTGAATCAGAGCTCGGGCGGGAGCGCCCGGTGACCTGGGCCCCGCGGGGCGCGAACGGCCGCAGGACGGTGCAGATCACCGGCCGCGGCGCCGAACGGAACCTGCTGTCCGTCACTCGCCGGGCAGAGCGCAACCTGCCGGCCGGTAGCCCCACCCTCCGCCGCCACGAGCGGGCCGGCTTCCAGCCCGACCGCGCCGCGATGTGGGCGGTAGTGCTCGGGCTGCTGCTGATCTTGGTTGCCGCCGCGAGCGCTCACGCCGCGGCGCTGCCTCACTGAACGCTCAGCGGCACTAATTCACAAGCCCATTACGGATCTCGCAACCGCGGCTGATCCAGTCTTTATGGGGCGACGTATATAACGGGGAACGGCTCTGCGGCCACGGTGGCGTGTGCTTGCCGGTCGAAGCCTCCGCCCTCGCCGGGCGGAAGCTAAGTGGCTCAAAAAGTAGTGCGTCCCCCACTTGTGCGCCCCGCCGGGCCCAACTAGACTTATTTAGCGTAAGCAGGTCTCGAAAGTGAAGGGCTTGTTTAAGGCCCTCTCCAGCCCCCTGGACCTACCGGTGGTCAACCATGAAAACTTCAATGAGCCGATTTCAGATCCACGACGACCTAACCGCGCCTGAGGGCTCGGTCCCGGTGCTGCGAGGCGCTCTCGCAACGGGTGGTCAGCTACCGAACTTCCTCGGCGTGCTGGCGGGTTCGCCCGCCGCGCTGCGGGCGTACGCACGTTTCCGCTCGGAACTGCGCCACGGCAAGCTGACGCTGCCGACGCTGGAGCGGATCGCTCTGGCGGTCGCCGAGTACTACCAGTCCGAGCCGGGGATCGCGATGCATTCGCGCACCGCGCGGGCGGCCGGCCTGGCGCTCGACGAGGTCGCCCTGGCACGTCAATTCAACTCAAAGGATCAGCGAGAAGCGGCGCTGTTGCGCTATCTGCACGCCCTGCTCGAGGAGCGCGGCCGTGCCCCGATGCACCTCCACGAGGAGGCCCGCGAGGCCGGCTGGGACGATGAGCAGATCCTGGAGGCGATCGCGACGGTCTCCCTAGAGGGATTCACCGCGATGGTCAACGTCGCCGGCGAGGTGCCGGTTGACGGATCGAGTGAGGCGTCGCGCGCGTTGCAGGCAGCGTAAGCACTAAGCTCCGATAGCCAAGATGGGAGCGCCCGAGGACACGGCCGAGTCTGATCGCGGCGAAATGCGCCCGACAGGTTGTTGTCCGCTTTATCACGAGGCGGTCGAGCTGGTCGGACGCCGCTGGACCGGCGCGATCCTTGCCGTGCTGATGGAGGGCGCGCTGCGTTTCTCCGAGATCGCCCAAGCCGTGCCAGAGCTGTCCGACCGCCTGCTGTCCGAGAGGATGAAGGAGCTCGAACGGCGCGGCATAGTCGAGCGCAGGGTCATCTCGGGGCCGCCGCTGAAGGTCGAGTACTCGCTGTCCCAGATGGGGCGGGACCTCGAGCCGGCGTTGTCGGAGATCGAGCGCTGGGCCAACCGCTGGCTCGGCGAACGCGAGTTCTCCGCCCGCCTCTGACTGAGCGCGTGTTCTCAGCGCCCGTTGACCGAACGCGGGCCCCAGCCCTCCTCTGAACGGCGTCAGCGCAGGGTCGCCCGCCGCGTAACCCCGGCGTCCCGCCAGCTCAACGTAGATCCGCGGAGCCGTAGGGAGCTCGGGTCGATCCCAGAACCGGAAGCGACGACGACGTTCGACCCGCCGGCGCGAGCACTCTGCACCTCAGTGGTTTGTCCCCGGCCGCCGATCGAGCTCTCGTGGGCTATCCACGCCACCGCCCCGTCGGTCTTGACGACCACGGATCCCACCGACTCGAACGACTCCGCCCCCACTGCCTTGGTCGCGGGGAACGCCTGGAGTCGGATGCCGTCGGTAAGCCGGCGCACCACGACCTGGGCGTGGACGGTGTCGACCCCGAATAACGTCAGGCCGTATGCCGCGAGGTCGCCCGCGACCGCCACCGGACCCGCCCGCAATTCCTTGATCGTGTGAGTCGCGTTCCCGAGTCGGAAGCTTCCGCGGCCCGACGTGGCGCAGCCGTACACCTCGCTGCCCACCTGATAGACGCGTGCTCGGGCGCTCGCCGCGACCGTCTTTGCCGTGGCCGGACCGCATGCGGTGGAGGGCGCGCCAGGATGCGCCGGCGTCGTCGTGCTCGTGTGGGCCGACGAGCTCCCACACGCCGCGAGGAAGGCGACCATCGCCACAAGCATCGGACGGAGCCTCACCTCCCCGAGGATATGGCGGGCGAAAACGCCAGGCAAGCAAGTAACGTTCGCCGCCCGATGGCGACCACCGCTTCTCCTCTGACCGCAGACGACGTCCGCGCGCTCGTGCAGGAGCGCGACATCCGCTTCATCCGGCTGTGGTTCACGGACATCCTCGGGCAGCTCAAGGCCTTTTCGATCAACGCCACCGAGCTGACCGATGCCTTCGAGGGAGGAATGGGGTTCGACGGCTCGTCGATAACCGGGTTCAACCCGATCGAGGAGTCGGACATGATCGCGATGCCCGACCCGACGACATTCAGGGTCCTCCCGTGGCGTCCCGAGGAGCAGGGCGTGGCGCGGATGTTCTGCGACATCGTCACCCCCGAGCGGACGCCGTACGAGGGGGATCCCCGGCATGTGCTCCGGCGCGCGGTCGAGCGGGCCAAGGCGATGGGCTTCGACCACTACTACGTCGGCCCGGAGCTCGAGTACTTCTACTTCAAGAGCTCAACCTCGACCGAAGTGCTCGACGAGGGCGGCTACTTCGATCTGACGACGCTCGACGCGGGATCGGACCTGCGCCGCGAGACCGTGCTCGCGCTCGAGCAGCTCGGGATCCACACCGAGTACGCCCATCACGAGGTCGGGCCGAGCCAGCACGAGATCGACATGCGGTACGCGGACGCGCTGAAGATGGCCGACGACTGCATGACGTACCGGATCACGGTCAAGGAATACGCGATGAAGTACGGCCTGCACGCGACGTTCATGCCGAAGCCGCTGTTCGGCAAGAACGGCTCGGGCATGCATACCCACCAGTCGCTGTTCCGGGGCGAGCAGAACGCGTTCTTCGACCCCGACGATCCGTACTACCTCTCGGACGTCGGCAAGGCGTTCATCGCCGGCCAGCTTCGCCACGCGCGCGAGATCTGCTCGGTCTTCGCCCAGTGGGTCAACTCCTACAAGCGCCTGGTCCCCGGCTACGAGGCGCCCGTGTACGTCGCGTGGTCGCGGCGCAACCGCTCGGCGCTCGTGCGCGTGCCGATGTACCACCCGGGCATCGAGCGCACCACGCGGATGGAGCTGCGCTGCCCGGACCCGGCCTGCAACCCCTACCTCACGTTCGCGGTGCTGCTTCAGGCGGGCCTCGAGGGGATCGAGCACCGCTACGAGCTCCCCGACCCGATGGAGACGAACCTCTACCACCTGTCTTCGGAGGAGCGCCGGCGGCTTGGTATCGAGCAGCTGCCGGCCACGCTCGGCGAGGCGATCGAGCTCACGGCCCAGTCCGAGCTCGTCCTGCGCGCGCTCGGCGAGCACACGTTCAATCGCTACATCGAGATCAAGCGGCAGGAGTGGGAGGACTACCGGATCCAGGTCACCCCGTGGGAGCTCGAGCGCTACTTGCCGGTGCTGTGAGTAGTCGCGGGGGCGGTGAGCCCGCGGTATTGCCGTCCCCGGCCGGGCGCTAAAGCCGCCGGTAGCGCGCCTCGAACAGCGAGTAGCAGGCGAAGACCAGCAGCCCGGCCGCGACCAACGCCAGCAGGACGGTGCCGAGCGGCTCGTGGTGGACCCGGGCGAGCACTCCGTCCACCCCGACCGCGTCGTGCGGGTCGTAGGAGATCGCGGCCCGCAGCAACAAATATCCGACGATCCCGAATACGACCGATCGTGCGATCAGTCCGATGCGGCCCACCGCCATGAACGTGCGGCGCTGCTGCGTGCTCATCTCGCCGAGCTTCACGTCGTCGGCGAATCCGCCGCGGAGGGCGTCGTAGACCTGGTACAGACAGATCGCGATGAAGACGCCGCCGGCGACTGCAACGATCGCCGGTCCGCCGGGCCAGCCGAGCACGCCGGCGGTGGTATGCGAGGGGTTGCTCGATGGGCTGCTCGAGCCGCCAGCTGAGCCCCCGACCAGGATGCGGACCGCGACCGCGAAGAACCCGATGTACGCGACGGCGCCGGCCGCGTTCGCGATGCGGTCCTTGAGCTCCGGGCTGCCCGCCCCCTCGGGACCGCGGCCGAATACCGCCTGCCCGAGCTTCCAGAGCGCGTAGCCGAGCAGCCCGACGCACACCACGGCGAGAGCGACGCGACCGAGCGGCGCGCCAGCGATCAGCGCGAGCGCTCCCTGCTGATTGGGACGGGCCGGGGCAGCGCCGACGCCCAACGCGAGCGCGAGCGCGATGCCGCCGATGATCCCGTAGGTGACCGCGCGGGCGACGAATCCGGTGCGCACGAGCACGCGGAACGGCCGTGAGCGCTGGGCCGAAAGCGCTTCTTGCCCGACGTTCCTGGCCTCCCGTTCGGCGGTAGCTGCTGAGGGCATATCCCAGGGCTACCCGGAACGCCGACCGTGCTACTCGCCCAGCACCGCCACCTTGCTACTCGCCCGGCACCGCCACCGTGCTACTCGCCAAGCGCGGCCGCGAGCTCGTCGGGGCTCGTCACCGGCGCCTTGCAGATGAACCGCTCGCACACGTACGCGGCCGCGCGGCCCTCGACCGGCTCGCGGCCCTCGAGCAGCGGCACCCCGTCCGCAGCTCCGGTGGCGAGCACGATGTGCGGGCGGTAGGAACCGCGGACGACCCGCAACAGCTCGCCCGCCTCGGGCGGCGGACCGACGATCGCGACCTCCTTCACGGGCGCCAGGTAGAAGTCGGCCGCCTGCAAGAGATGACCGAACGCCAGGGGATGGCGGGTGGCCAGCGGGAACAGGAGCCGCAGCACGCCGAGTCCGTGGCGCTCGTAGCGGCCCTCGCCCGACAACAGCGCGAGGCGGAGCAGTCCGAACGCGGCCGCGGAGTTGCCGGACGGAATCGGCGAGTCCTCGAGGTCCTTGCGCCTCGCCGCCAGCCGTTCCTGATCGCCCGCGGTGGTGAAGAAGCCGCCGCGCTCGGGGTCCTCGAAGCGCTCGATCATCACGCCGGCGAGCGCCGTCGCCTCGCCGTACCAGCGGGGGTCTCCGGTCGCCTCGTAAACCCCGATCAATGCCTCGAGCAGGAAGGCGTGGTCCTCGAGGTAGGCGTCGATCCGCGCGCGGCCGTCCTTCCAGGTTCTGAGCAGCCGACCGTCTCCGTCACGCACCTGGCCCAGCAGGAACGAGGCGCAGTCGACCGCCGCCGAAACGTAGTCCTCGCGTCCAACTACCGCGCCCGCCTCGGCCAGCGCCGAGATCATCAGCGCATTCCACGACGTCAGACGCTTGTCGTCGAGTCCCGGCCGGACGCGCTGCGAACGCACCTCGAGCAGCCGGCGCTTGATCTCAGATAGGTCGGCCGGCTCGGGGCCGTGGGCCTCGAGGATGAGTCCGTGCTCGAACCGCTTCGGCTGGAAGTACTCGACCGCGGTCTCGTAAAGCTCGCCTAGCGCCTCGCGGAGCTCATCCGGCGACCACACGTAGAACTTCCCCTCGACGCCCTCGGAGTCAGCGTCGAGTGCCGAACAGAAGCCGCCTTCGGGGCCGCGCATCTCGCGTAGCGCCCAGTCGAGCGTCTCGACGCACACCCGCCGAAACCGCTCTCGGCCTGACACCTGCCATCCGTGCAGGTAGGCCCGGGCGAGCAGCGCGTTGTCGTACAGCATCTTCTCGAAGTGCGGGACAGTCCAGGTGGCGTCGACCGAGTAGCGCGCGAACCCGCCGCCGACCTGGTCGTAGATGCCGCCGCGCGCCATCGCCTCGAGCGTCTCGAGCGACATCTCGCGCTCGCCGCGAGCCAGCAACAGCTCGATCACCGACGCCTGCGGGAACTTCGGCGCGCGCCCGAAGCCGCCGCCTGCCCGGTCGTAGGTCCCCCACAGCGATACCAGCGCCTCGCGCACGCGCTCCTGGGTGATCGGCTCGACCGACGGCTCGAGCCGGGCGGTCGCGCTCAGCGCCTCGACCATGCGGCCGCCCTGGCCGCGGATCTGATCGCGGCGCGTCGACCACGCCTCGGCGACGCCATCGAGAACCATCCGCCAGCTCGGCAGCCCGTGGCGCGACTCGGGCGGGAAATACGTGCCGCAGTAGAACGGGACGCCCTCGGGGGTGAGGAACGCGTTCAGCGGCCAGCCGCCGTGTCCGGTCATCGCCTGGCAGGCCTCCATGCAGATCGCGTCGATGTCCGGACGCTCCTCGCGGTCGACCTTCACGCACACGAACCGCTCGTTCATGAGCGTGGCGATCTGCTCATCCTCGAACGACTCGTGTGCCATCACGTGGCACCAATGGCAGGCCGAGTAGCCGATCGAAACGAGCAGCGGACGGTCCTCGGAGCGGGCACGCCCCAGCGCCTCGTCGCCCCACGGCTCCCAGTCCACGGGGTTGTCCTTGTGCTGCAGCAGATACGGCGAGCTCTCGCCCCCGAGGCGATTGGGCACGACCCTCAGGCTACCCCGGCCAACAGGAGAGCAATACGCTGTGTCCACCGGTCCACCGAGGAGGAGATTCGTTGCCAGCACACCGCGAGTCGATTCGGGCGCCAGGCGCTCCCGAGGCAGTAGGTCCCTACGTGCACGCCGTCCGCACCAACGGCGACCTGTTGTTCTGCTCTGGCCAGATCCCGCTTGACCCGAAGACCGGCGACCTCGTCGGCGCGACCGCCGCCGACCAGGCAGGACGGTGTCTCGAGAACCTGGCCGCCGTCTGCGACGCGGCGGGCGCCACGCTCGGAGACGCCGTGCGCCTCACCGTGTACCTGACCGACATGTCGTCGTTCGCGTCGGTCAACGAGGTGTACGAGTCGTTCTTCGAGTCCGATCCGCCGGCGCGAGTCGCGATCGCCGTCGCGGGCCTGCCGCGTGGCGCACTGGTCGAGATCGACGCGGTGGTGGCGCTCCCTGACTGACACGGCTCGACCTCCCGGTACCGGCGCTCTCGGCAAGAGCGCTCCGGGCCAGAGCGCCCACGGCGAGCCGGTCTCCGTTGACGACGTCCGCCGCGCCGCCCTCCTCATCGCCGGCGTCGCCCGCGAAACACCAGTGGTCAGCTCGCGCACGCTGAGCGAGCGCGTCGGCTGGACCGTCGGGCTCAAGGCCGAGAACCTCCAGCGGACCGGCTCGTTCAAGCTTCGGGGCGCGCTCTCGAAGCTCGCGGCGCTCGGCGACAGGTCCGCCGCCGGGGTGGTGACCGGCAGCGCCGGCAACCACGCCCAGGCGGTCGCGTACGCCGCCCGGGCGCGAGGCGTGCCGTGCTTCGTGTTCATGCCCGAGGGCGCGCCGATCGCCAAGGTCGAGGCCGCCCGGTCCCTCGGCGCGAACGTGCGGATGGTCGGCCAGACCGTCGACGAATCGCTCGAGGCCGCGTACGAGCTCGCGGTCGAGGACGACCGGATCGCATTCGTGCACCCGTTCGAGGATCCCGACGTGATCGCCGGCCAGGGCACGCTGGGGCTCGAGCTGCTCGAGCAGGTGCCCGATCTGGCTCGCGTGATCGTGCCGATCGGGGGCGGCGGCCTGATCAGCGGCGTGGCGATGACGGTCAAGTCGGCGCGCCCGTCGATCGAGGTCGTGGGCGTCCAGGTGGCGAGCTGCGCGCCGGTGCGGGGATCGCTCGCGGCCGGTAAGCCGGTCCCGGTCCGGTCGGCGCTGACGATCGCCGACGGCATCGCGGTCAAGCGTCCCGGCGAGCTCACGCTGTCGCTGATCGACCGCTGGGTCGACGACGTCGTCGCCGTCGAAGAGGACGAGGTCGCCGAGGCGATGGTGTTCCTGCTCGAGCGGACCAAGCTCGTGGTCGAGGGTGCGGGCGCCGTCAGCGTCGCTGCGCTGCTCGCCGGGCGGATATCGACGCCGATGCCCGGGACGACCGTCGTGGTCCTGTCAGGCGGGAACGTCGACGCCGGTCTCCTGGGTGAGGTCGCGCGCCGGCACGAGAGCCAGGCCGGTCGCCGTCTCGTGCTGCTCGCGTCGCTGCCCGATCGGCCCGGGTCGCTGGCCCGGCTACTCGCGCTCGTCGGCGAGCTTCGCGCCAACCTGGTCGACGTCGAGCACATCCGCGAGGGCTTCGATCTGCATGTGCGCGAGACCGCGGTGCAGCTCGTGCTCGAGACGCGCGGTCAGTCCCACGCCGAGCGTGTGACCGAGGCCGTGCGCGCTGCCGGGTACGACGAGCCCCGCGCGCTCCGGTAGTCGAGCGCCTCCTCGACGAGCGCCGTGACCACGCGACTCTGCTCGTCGGCCTCGGGGTGCCACTGGACGCCGAGCACGAATTGCCGATCCGGCGCCTCGATCGCTTCCGGGAGGCCGTCGAGCGTCGAATGCCCGGTGACCTCGAGGCCGCGGCCGACGGCCGCGATCCCCTGATGGTGATGGGACTTTGTGGCGTGCACCTCCGCGCCGGCGGCACGCGCGGCGAGTGAGCCCGGGGCCAGGCGGACATCGTGGTCGGAGTTGTCAAAGCTCCCGAGCGTGCGGCGGTGCTCCTCGTGACCGAGCTCGTCGGGAAGGTGCTGGCGCAGCGTGCCGCCGAGGGCGACGTTGATCAGCTGCATGCCACGGCAGATGCCGAGCACGGGGAGGTCGCGCTGGATCGCGCGGGTGGCGAGCGCAAGCTCCGCGCGGTCGCGCTCGGGAACGAGGTGGTGGGTCTCGGGGTGGGGGTCGGCGCCGTAGCGGGCCGGGTCGATGTCGTTCCCGCCGGCGAAGATCAGCCCGTCGAGCAAGTCGATGATCTCATCCGGGTCGTCTTCAAACATCGGGTCTGGGGGGATCATCACCGCCATTCCGCCGGCCCGCTGAATCGCCTCGATATACGAGAACGCCAGCAGGGCGGCCTCCCGCTCCGTCCACGCGCCCCAGCTCGCTCGGACGAGCGCGGTGCAGATGCCGATGACGGGGCGCGCTTGAATCATCGCCTTCTCAGCCTAGCCCGCTGGATCTTTCCCGACGCCGTCTTCGGCAGCTCGTCGGCGAAATCGACGATCCGCGGGTACTTGTAGGGGGCGGTCTGGTGCTTGACGTGCTCCTGGAGCTCCGTGGCCAGGTCGTGACCGGGGGCGAATCCGTCGCGTAGCACGACGACAGCGCGGACGATCGCGCCCCGCTCCTCGTCGGGGGCGGCGACGACGGCCGCCTCGGCGACCGCCTGATGCGAGACCAGCGCCGACTCGACCTCGAACGGGCCGATGCGGTAGCCCGCCGAGATGATCAGGTCGTCGGCGCGGCCCTCGAAATACAGATAGCCGTCGTCGTCGGCGCTGACCCGGTCGCCGGTCCGCCACGGGCGGTCGGCCGGCGCGGGCGTACCGTCGAGGTGGCCGACGAAGAACGTCGGATCGGTCGCCGGGTCCGCGAGCACGAGCTCGCCATCCGCGACGCGCACGTCCACTCCCGGCAGGGGGCGCCCCATCGATCCCGGACGGACGGGCTCGCCGATGGGATTGCCGGTCAGCTGGCCGGTCTCGGTCTGGCCGTAGCCATCGCGGATCGCCAGGCCGATCTCGTCGGTGAAGGCCCGGATCACCTCGGGATTGAGCGCCTCGCCGGCAGCCACGAGCGACCGCAGCGCCGGCAGCGGCTTGAGCTGAACGCGCTTGGCGATCACGCGGTACTCGGTCGGGGCCATGCAGAGCACGTTGACCTTCTCGGAGACGAGCACCTCGAGGCGCTGCGCGGGATCGAAACGCTCGTCGTGCAGGAGCGATGCGGCGCCGCGGAGCCATGGGGCGATGAACACGTTCCGCGCGGACTTCGACCACCCGGTGGCGGCGGTGCACCACACCAGATCGCCGTCCCGCGCGTCCAGCCAGTGCTCGGCCTGGAGCTGCTGCCCAGGCAGGTAGCGCTGCCCGTGGACGACGCCGGTCGGCTCTCCCGTGGTTCCGCTGGTGAAGGTGATCAGGCAGGGGTCGGTTGGCTCGAGCTCAGCGGCCGGCGCCGGGTCGGTGGTTTCGTCGTCCAGCCTCAGGTCTGCGATCGTCAGGACGTCGCACGTCGGGCGGGCCGCCGACAGCTCGCTCAGGTTCCGCTCGTCGGCCACGATCAGCTTGGGCGAGGCGGCCGTGATCCGCTGAGCCAGGTCGTGGGCGCGGAGCTGCTCGTTGCAGGCGAGCGCGACCGCGCCGATCCGAAAGCACGCGACCATCGTCAGCACCCATTCGGGACGGTTCCCGATCAGCGTCATCACCACGTCGCCGCGGCCCACGCCGTGGGTGCCGAGCGCCCCGGCCAGTCGGGCGCTGCGGTCCGCCACCTCGCCGAACGACCACTCGCGACGGCGCCCGTCCCGGGCCAGCTCGAGCAGGGCCAAGCGGTCGCGCGGGGCGGCCTCGACGACATCGCGGGCGAAGTTCATCCCGGCGGCCAGTCTGCCAGGATCGGGTGCCGTGACGTTCTGGAACGGCTCGGGATCGTCGTGGCCGGATAAGAATCTCCTTAGTCAAACATTTGTCCACTTTTGGGAATTTTGATGAAGTTTGCGCGAGAATCCGAGGCCGGCCGCCGGCGCAAGGGGGCCTAGACCGACAACATGCGGGTTCGGCTCCATTTGGAGCTCGTCAGCGGAGCTGGCGATCGGTTTGGTTGCGGCCGGCGGCAGTTTTTTTAAGGCGCCGTTCCGAATTGCGGCGCGGACCCGGTGGTAAGCTCGCCCCCACATGGGGCTGATGACGGGAACCGGGCCGATGGGGCGTAGCCCCGCGGGGACGTTCAACCACGAGCCGCCGCCTCCGGGTCGCGCGTTGTACATGGAGCCGTGCGAGAAGTGGATCCGCGTAATCGTTGGCGGCGAGACGATCGCCGACACGCGTCGCGCGCTCCTACTGTCCGAGTCGGGCCATCAGCCGGTGTACTACTTCCCGCCCGAGGATGTTCGTCCCGACGTGCTCGAGCCCTCCGACCGCCACACGCGCTGCCCGAAGAAGGGCGAGGCTTCCTTCTACACGATCCGCGCCGGCGACAAAGTCGTCGAGAACGGGGCGTGGTATTACCCGGAGCCGCTCGAGGGCGCGGAGCCGCTGAAAGACATGATCGCGTTCTACTTCGACCGGATGGACCACTGGTACGAGGAGGACGAGGAGATCGTTGTCCACCCGCGCGACCCGTACCACCGGGTCGACGTGATCCCCACGAGCCGCCACATCAAGATCTCACTCGACGGCGAGGTCCTGGCCGAGACCGATCACGCGATGGCGCTGTTCGAGTCCAACCTGCCGACCCGCTGGTACCTCCCGCTCGAGGACGTGTCCGCCGAGCTCGTGCCCACCGAGACGGTCACGCGCTGTCCGTACAAGGGAACGGCGAATTACTACGGGGTCAAGCGCTCTGACGGCGAGACCGTCAAGGACCTGATCTGGTACTACGACGAGCCGCTCCGAGCGGTCGATCGGATCGCCGGACGGCTCTGCTTCTTCAACGAGCGCGTCGACGTCGAGATCGACGGCGAGGTCGAAGGGCGGCCCGAGACGACCTGGAAGCACGGGGTCAAGTCCGAGGCGGCCCCCGCCCGTAGCTGATCTCGCCCTGCCGCGGCCGGGTATTCTCGGCCGCATGGCTATCGCAACCACAGACAAGACCGACGAACAGCGCGCGATCTGCGAGATGGTGCGGCAGTTCGCCGACGAGCAGATCATCCCCAACGCCGAGCACTACGACCACGAGGACGAGTTCCCCGAGCCGATCGTCGAGCAGATGAAGGAGCTCGGGCTGTTTGGGGTGACGATCCCCGAGGACTTCGACGGGATGGGGCTCGACCTGACGACCTACGCGATGATCGTCGAGGAGCTCTCGCGGGGGTGGATCAGCATCAGTGGGATCGTCAACACCCACTTCATCGGGTCGTATCTGCTGATGAAATTCGGGACCGACGAGCAGAAGCAGAAGTACCTGCGGAAGATGGCCAGCGGCGAGATGCGCGCCGCGTTCTCGTTGAGCGAGCCCGAGCTGGGGTCGGATGTCGCCGCGATCAAGACCAGCGCCAAGAAGCTTCCGGACAGCACCGGCGACCGGGCGGTCTACGAGATCAACGGTACGAAGATGTGGGTCACCAACGGGCTGCTGTCGTCGCTCGTGTTCGTGCTGGTAAGGACCGACCCGAACGCCGACCCCAAGCACCGCGGGCTGACCTGTTTCATCGCCGAAAAGGAGCCGGGCGTGAGCGAGAACACGGGCGACTACGCCGGATTCAACGTTCCCCCGAAGATCAAGAAGATGGGCTATAAGGGCGTCGAGTCGACCGAGCTCGTGTTCGACGGCTACCGCTGCCCGGCCGAGAACATCCTCGGCGGCGAAGAGGCCGGTCTCAACAAGGGCTTCCCGCAGATGATGGACGCGCTCGAGCTCGGCCGGGTCAACGTGGCGGCCCGCGGCGTGGGGCTCGCGCAAAGAGCCTTGGAGCTGGCGCTCAAGTACTCGCAAGAGCGCCGGACGTTCGGCAAGCCGATCGCCGAGCACCAGGCGATCCAGTTCAAGCTCGCCGACATGGCGACCCAGGTCGAGGCCGCGCGGCTGCTCACACACCGGGCGGCGCGGATGAAGGACGCCGGCCAGCGCTCCGACATCGAGGCCGGCATGGCCAAGCTGTTCGCCTCCGAGGCCGGCCGCTTCTGCGCCGAGGAGTGCCTCCGAATCCACGGCGGCTACGGCTATTCGAAGGAGTACGAGATCGAGCGCATCTATCGCGACGCCCCGCTGCTGTTGATCGGCGAGGGGACCAGCGAGATCCAGCGCATGGTGATCGGGCGCAAGCTGCTCCAGCGCCACAAGATCTGATGGCCGCCGACACCAAATCGCTGATCGAAACCGCGGTCAACCGGTTCCTCGACGATGTGCCGGCGCTGGCGAACCTCAAGCTGGTCGCCGGGCTCGAGCTCCGCGCGCGGGGCGAGCCGCAGATGTATCGCGTCGAGCTGCCCGGGCCTAGGGTGACCAAGGGCTTCGCGGCCGATTCCAAGGTGAACATCTCGGTGTCGCGGTCGCATTTCAACGAGCTCGCCACCAAGGGCCACATCCGCGACTGGCGCGAGGCGTTCGAGAAGGGCGACGCCAAGGCAACCGGGATTGATCAGGTGATGAAGCTGATCGTCAACGTCGTCGAGCGCCAGGAAGAGCGCTCCCGGCTAAGAAAAGCGCACCATTAGACAAGGATCACCGGTTGTTCACATCGCCGCCCGCTGCGGCGGGTTGCTATCGACCATGAACAAACTCGCAAGCATCGCGTCGATGGCGGCTGTCGCCGGCCTTGTGGCCTTTCCGGCCGTGGCGTCGGCAGCTCCCACCGCACCAACCGGCTATACCCTGCAGACGTTCGCGACCGCGCCTAGCGGCTCGACCGGTCCCGACGACATCACCTACCTCGACGGCCACGTGTTCGTCGGGTGGCAGAACGGAATCGGCACCAAGGGCGAACCGGGTCCGGGCGGCCAGACCGCTTCCACGCTGGTCGAGTACGACGGCTCGGGCAACGCTGTCGAGAGCTGGCAGCTGGCCGGCAAGATCGACGGGCTCGGGGCCGACTCCGGTGACGACCAGGTCGTCGCCACCGTCAACGAGGACGGCAACTCGAGCCTCTACACGGTCAGGCCCTCGCGTCACTCTCACGGCCACTCTCACGGATACGCCTTCGACCGCTCCGGCGGCCGGGTGACCCACTACACCTACTCGCCCGCGCCCGACTCGGCCACCTCGGGTGGCGTCTTCACCGGCGGTGGCACCGACGCTGTCAGTGTCTACCGCGGTCAGATCATCCTGAGCGCGTCGAACCCGACCCCCGCGAACGCGACCGCCGCCTTCAGGGTGCGGCTGGATCGGCATCGCGGAGTCGCCCGGTTGATCCCGACCTTCGCCGACAACGCCCCCGCGACCGACGCCGTCACCGGCCAGCCGGTCACGCTGGCGCTGACCGACCCGGACTCGAACGCCGTCGTCCCGCAGTCGAGCCCGCGCTTCGGCGGCGATTTCGTGCTCGACAGCCAGGCCGACCAACAGCTCATCTTCGCCGATGGGCTCGGGCGCCATGCATCAGGGCTTGAGCGCCTCGCGCTCACGCATGGGGGCACGTCCGCCGGCGTGGACGACATCCGCTGGGCCGACCGGTCCGGCGGCACGCTCTACATCGTCGACAACAGCACCAACACCGTCTACTCACTGACCGGGCCGTTCAGCGCCGGCGAGGCGTTCGCGGCGCTCGACACGGTCGGAAGTGCTTCTGCGACCACCGAGCTCGACACCATCGACCTCCAGACCGGAGCCCTGTCGCCGCTGGTGACCGGGTTCACCGGCATCAAGGGTGTCGTCTGGGCCCCCGGCAGGACGGGTGAGCATGGTCGCGGCTCCGGTGGCCACCACGGTCATCATCACGGAGGCCCGCGCCACTAGCCCTCTGAGCACTTCGCCGGGCGCGGCGCGGCGCGGAGTTGCCGCGTGCCGCGCCCGGCGCGAGCGCCTACTTCGCCAGCGCCTCGGCCTCGGCGAGCTGGTGCTCGACCAGCGCCAGCCCAGAATCCCAGAAGCCCGGGTCGGTCAGATCGATCCCGACGATCGTCGCGAGCTCCTCAGGACTGCGCGAGCCGCCGGCCGACAGTAGCTCGATGTACTGCGGCACGAACGGATCCCCCTGCTCCAGATAGCGGCTGTACACCGACAGCGCCAGCAACAGGCCGTACGCGTAGGCATACACGTAGCCGGGCGTGTTCATGAAGTGGGGGACGTAGGACCACCACATGCGGTAGCCGCCGGTGATCTCGACCGAGTCCCCGAACAGCTCGGCCTGCGTCTCGACCCACGTCTCGTTGATCCGGTCGGTCGACAGCTCACCCTCGCTGCGCCGGCGCGTGTGCACGAGGTGCTCGAACCGGTTCATCGCCATCTGTCGGAACACGGTCGCGATCGCGCCGTCGACACGCTCGGCAAGCAGGCCGAGCCGCTGCTCGTCGTCGCTGGCCTCGGCGAGCATCCGCCCGAACACCAGCTCCTCGCCGAAGACCGACGCGGTCTCGGCCAGAGTCAGGGGAGTCGACTGGTGGAACACGCCCTGGGGCCGGGCGAGGGTGGCGTGCAGGCCGTGGCCGAGCTCGTGCGCCATCGTCAGGACGTCGCGGCGGGTGGCGGTGAAGTTGAGCATCACGTACGGGTGCACGCTCGGCACGGTGTAGGCGCAGAAGGCGCCGCCGCGCTTGTGCGGCCGTGACCGGCGCGTCGATCCAGTGATCGTCGAAGAACTGCCGCGTGACCTCGCCGGCGACGGGCGAAAACGACTGGTAGGTGTCGAGCACGAGGTCGCGTGCGTCGCCCCACGAGTACACGATGTCCTCGGCCAGCACCGGCGCCGAGCGGTCGTAGTCGGCCAGACGGTCGAGGCCGAGCAGCTTGGCCTTCAGCCGGTACCAGCGCTGGGGGATGTCGTAGCGGCCTCGCACGGCCTTGATCAAGGCCATCACCGACTCGTCGGACGCCTCGTTGGAAAGGTTGCGACTCGCCAGCCAGTTCGGGTAGTGCCGCAGCCGGTCCTCGACCGACTTGTCGAACACGAGCGTGTTGTAGATGAACCCGCGCGTGCGCAGGCCCGGCTCGAGCGCGGCCGAGACTGCGTCCGCAGCGCTCCGCCGGACCTCCCGGTCGGGGGACTGGAGACGGCTGAGCGCGACCTCCAGCGTCAGCTCGGTTTCGTCGAGGTCGACGCGGAGCGCGGCCGTCGAGCTCGCCGAACAGCCGGCCCCACGCCGCCTGGCTCGAGATCGACTTCTCGGCGAGGATCTTCTCCTCGCTCTCTGAGAGCAGGTGGGGGCGGTAGCGCCGCACGCTCTGGAGGTGATGGCGGTAGCGGTCGAGCTCGTCGGAGGCGAGCAGCTCTTCGGCCTTCTCGTCGTCGACCTCGGCCCACTCGAGGTCGAAGAACAGGAGCAGCGTCTCGATTTCGGTGGCGCGCTCCTGCACCAGCTGGAGCAGCGCCCCGCGGGCCGGATCGGCGGTGTCGGTGGCGAACTCGAGGCTGGCGTACGAGCCGGCGCGCCCGATCAGCTCGTTGATCTCCTCGAGCTCGCGCATCGCAGTCTGCAGCGCGGCGGCGTCGAGCTCAGCCACCTTGCCGGCGTATCGCGACTGGAATTTCGACGCCCGGTCCTTGCCCTCTTCGAGCTGGCGTTCGGCGCCGGCGCGACCTTCGCCGTCGACGAGGGGGCCGAGGTCCCATTCGGTGTCGAGGAGTTCCTGGTCGGTGAGCGGATCAGCAGCTGTAGTCATGTGTATGGAGCTTACCTTCAGCTTTGTGAGCACCTGGCCGGGTCGAGCGGGCCGCGTAAACGAAAGACGACGATCGGCTGGCCCAGCGCCTGCTCCGTGAACACGGGGACGGCCGCGGGGTCGGTCGCGGTCCACCGGGTCTCGGGTGAGGATGTGAGCACGGTGGGGTGCCAAGGGTCCCGTGCGGGTGTGGTTATTAGATATTTCAAGTGGTCGGAGTTCACCTGTGCTCGCCATCGAGCGCAGGTGCTGATGGGCGTGAACGACCCATGCGGGCCACGCTCCGCGACGTACTGGACACGGTTCGAGATGTCGAGGCCATAGAACGGATACGAGAAGAACCCCCCGAACGTGCCGACCACGCCCACCCGCGAGTTGTGGACCGTCCGGAACAGCGCCCACGCGCGCGCGAGGTACGAGACGTTCGGCTGGTAGGCGTAGCGCCCGCGCAGGTAGTGGCGCTGGAGGGGGTAGCCGGCGGCTGCGCCGGCGACCACGAGCGCCGCGGTGGTTGCGATCGCGATCGTCGGCCGTGCGCGCGACCTTTGCGCCACGGCGAGCACGCCGAGCACCGCAACCGCCGCGACCCCGATCAGGATCGCGCCCCCGGTGTGGGAGGAGGGCCACAGGCGAGGCTCGGCCACCGTCCCCGCCAGCACGACCGCGAGCACGGCCACCGTTCCCGTCCGCGCTCGTGGGCCTCCGAGCGCCGGCGCCAATGGCGCCACCGCCAGCGACAGGGTCAGCGCGGGCGCGAGGTAGCGCAGGTTGAAGGCGAAGCCGGTCGGGTCGCCGTTCGGTCCAGCCGCGGTCTCGGGCGTGATCAGGTAGGCCGCGAGGGACAACAGCGCCACGGCGCCGAGCATCCGGACCGCCGCTTGGGAAGAAACGGTGAAATAGTCATCGTTTCTTCCCGGGCGCCCGGGCAGGAGACAGAGGAGCGGACCGATGATTGCGATCCCCAGCACGGCCCACCACCACCGCCCGAGCCCGGCGGCGAGCGCCGGCTGTGCGAACGCGCTCCAGAAGTGCGCGCTCGTCAGGTAGTGGGCGACGCTGTACCCGGTGTGCTGCTGGAGCGGCGCAGCCGGCGTGGGCAGGACCCCGCCGAAGCTCGTCCACGGCAGTGGGTTGCCGACCGCGATCAGGTTGCGGGCGTACCAGAAGCCGCCCGCGACGATCAGCGGTCCGAGCCACAGGCCGGCGGTGGCTGTTCGTCTGCCGCGTGGAGCAATCGCGATGACCCCGACGGTCAGGGCGAGCACGGGCGCGAGCACGGTCAGCTTGGTGCCGACCGCGAGGCCCGCCGCGATCGCCGCGAGCACCCGCGCCGCCGGGCGCTCGGGCTCAGTCACGAGCAGCGCTACCCCCGCGAGCAGGAAGAACACCGCGACCACGTCGTTCGCGGCCGAGCCCGCCTGCGAGTAGTCCATCATCGTCGTGGCCATCGCTAGCGCGGCGCCGATCGTGGTGGCGGCGCCCACTCCGCGCGGGCGGCCGATGCAATAGGCCGCGAGCAGCGTGAGCCCGAGCCAGACCAGGTTGACCCCGGGCGACAGCGTGTCGCGCCCGAGCAGCACGATCCCGAGGCCGTGCACCATCTCGGCGGTGGCGGGATAGAACGGCGTCAGGTACTCGACGTCGGTGAAGCGGAGGCCGGTGACATTGCCGGTCTGCGCGAAGCTCGCCGCCCACGGGAGGTGGTACCAGAGCGAGTCGAACCCGCGAATGCCGACGTCGTAGGACTGGATCGTCAGCGCGCCCCACTCCGCGAGCACGACGGCGCCGGCGACCAGCGCCACCGCGGTCGTCGCCGTCGCCACCGTCGAGCCGCGCCGCTCCGCGCTGTGGCGGCGGGCCACCTGCGTGCCGGTGAGCTCGCGGATCCCGGCGAGGCCTACGAGCGCGCAGGCGATCACGATCGGACCGAGCTCGAACAGGCCCACGGTCCCGAGCACTTCGAGGATCGCGATCAGCACCGCGAGTCCGATCACGCCCTCCGCCAGCCGCGCCGGCGCCCCGGTCCAGTCGGGCAGGGTGCGGCGGCGGACGGCGACCGCCGCGACCGCGAGCCCGCCGATCACGACGATCAGGGTCGCCGCGCCAAGCGCGTAGCGGGCGACGCTGGTGTTCACGCTCGCCACCACAGGATCCGGTCGGGTTCGAGGGATAGCACCGGGCCGCTCGGGGGGTGGTCGCGGTACTCCGGGTAGCGCGCGGTCAGCGCGGCGACCGCATCTGGCACGTCGGCGGCGTCGACGATCGTGACCGGGCCGATCGCCTGGACCCATTTGAGACGCGACCAGTCGTCCTCGTAGTGGTCGACGGTCAGCGCGGCGCGCGGCCGGGCTTGTAGCCAACGTACGCGGGCAAGCCGGTCGGCGGGCATGCGTTTGCGCTTGTGGTCGACTGCGGTCACGATCGAGTTCTCGTGGACCGCAAACGTCACCGGTAGCACGCGAGGGTTGCCGTCGTCGTCGGCGATCCCCAACCGAGCCACCGGCGAGCCGTCGAGCAGCGCCCGGGCCCAAGCGGGGAGCTCGGCTACGCTAGCGCTGCTTCCCATGACCGCCCGAAGACTAGGCGTCGCCGGCGGGCTTGCACTGGCCGCGGCGTTGGCCGGATGCGGCTCCAGCCAGGCCAGCCGCACCCCTACCGCCAGCGCCGTGCCGCTCGTCCCGGGTGCTCAGATCACGACGCAGGTACGCAAGTGCGACCAGGGGTCGAATGCGTACTGCTCGATCGAGCTCGTCGTGCGCGACCCCCGCTATCGGTCGTCGGACATCCTGGCGCACGACGAAAGTCATGTCCTGCGCAACTCGGGTTGGACCCTGGCCGGCGGTGACACCGGCACGGAGACGGCGGCGAACTCCCCGGGACACAAGCTGCGGTTGACGTATTCGAGCGCCGCCGATGACCTCCAGCAGATCGACCTCGGCGTCATCAACCGGGCGTGGCCGATCACCTACGCCCTGTCGAACTCGATGTTCGATCGGGCGGCGGCGATGTCGATGATGCTCGAGGTCGGATCGACCTGAGCCGCTGCGGTCAGGCGTCGCCGAGGACGAGGCGGCGGTCCGGCCCGACGGAGACGGCTTTCCTCCCCGCCAGCAGGTCGCGGAGATCGGCGCCGACGAGCTCCGAACGCCAGCCCTCGAGCGTCCGCACGTCCGGTTCGGCCTCGCGCCGGCGCGACGCGGCGACGATCAGCTCGAGCTCGTTGCGCGACGCGATCAGCTCGTAGGCGAGGGCCGCCTCGAGCGAGCGCGCGCGCAGCAGCGCCTCGGCGAGGACGATCAGCGGCACGTCATCGGGTTCGGAGCGGCCACGCGGCTCCTCGCGTGGAATCGGCTCGGCCTTCATGCCGGCGGCGATCGCCTCGAGTATCTGCGCGCCGCGGCGGCGGATGCCCGACGGGTGGATCCCGCGAATCTGCTCGAGCGCACCGACGTTCGAGGGGTGGCGCTTGGCGAGCTCGACGAGCGCCGGGTCGCCGAGCACGGACCCGACCGGCCGATCCTCCTCGGACGCGGTTCGCTCGCGCCAGGCGGCCAGCTCGCGCGCCACCGCGCGCGCCCGCGGGTCGAGCTGCCCGACGCGCGGGAGCCGCTCCCACGCGGTGTAGGGGTCGCGCTCGTCGGTGGCCGACTCGAGGCGCCGGCACTCCTCGCGAGCCCACGATAGGCGGCCGGACTGTTCGAGTCGGCGCTGTACCTCGTCGGCGAGCTCGAGCAGGTGCGCGACGTCCTCGGCGGCGTAGCTCAGCTGCTCGGCGGTCAGCGGCCGGGCGTCCCAGCGCGTGTAGCTTGCGGTCTTGCCGACCCGGCGCCCGAGCATGCTGCCGAGCAGGTTCCCGTAACCGGTCTGCGCGCTCGCCCCCGCGAATCCGGCCGCCAGCTGCGTGTCGAAGATGTTGTTGATCTCCGTGGACCACACGCGGCGGAGGATCGCGACGTCCTGTCGGCCGGCGTGGAGCACGACCTCGATCGCCTGGTCGCCGAGCAGCTCCGCCACCGGGGTGACGTCGACGCCGGACTCGAGCGGGTCGATCAGTTCGATGCGCGGCTCGCCCGCCGGGCGCGTGTCGTCGTCGACCGCGATCTGCACCAGGCACAGCAGCGCTCGGTAGCGGCCCTCGGACATGAACTCGGTGTCGATCCCGATGCGTCCGTGGGCGCGCGCCGCACTGGCCGCTGCCGCGATGTCTTCAGAGGTGGCGAGGGGGCCGATGGTTTCGCGGCGGGCCTGCGTGCGCATGAGTTGCGGAGCCTAGCGGGGTGCGCCCGCCGGGCACGGATGCCCGGCGGAACCGGTCCCACGGATGACTCGCGAAGCGAGGCCCATAAAAGCCGACCCCCCTGGTAGGATATGACCCCGATGATCTTCTCCTCGAAGGCCGAGTACGGCGTGCGCCTGATGGTCGAGCTCGGGCGTCAGTCGCCCGAGCAGCCCACCTCCTTGAAGGCGATCGCCGATGCGGAGGGGTTGCCTCTGGCTTATTTGGAGCAGGTGGTCGCGAAGCTGCGGAAAGCGGGGCTCGTGATGAGCGCTCGCGGCGCGCACGGCGGCTACTGGCTGTCGCGGCCGGCGGACGAGATCGCGATGGTGGATGTCGTGCAGGCGCTCGAGGGCGCGATTGCCCCGATGGAGTGCTTCGTCCACGACCACACCGAGCGCGTGCTGTGCTCGCACGAGCCCGACGCCGGGCGCGGATGCGCGACCAAGCTGCTCTGGACGCGCGTGCAGGGCGGGATCATCCGCTCGCTGCAGACGACCACGCTGGCCGAGCTCGTGGAGTTCTCGCGTCGCACCGAGCGCGAACCCGCGCACGCCTGAGACTTACGACAGAAAGTTGGAAATGGCCGATCTAGAAATTCGAAACCTTCACGTCCGCGCCGGTGACAAGCAGATTCTGCGAGGTGTGGATCTGGCCGTCGACAAGGGTGAGATCCACGCGCTGATGGGCCCGAACGGCTCGGGCAAGTCGACACTCGCCAACGCCGTCATGGGTCACCCTGGGCTCGAGGTGACCGAGGGACAAATTGTGTTCCGCGGTGAGGACGTAACCGAGGCCGCGCCCGATGAGCGCGCCCGGATGGGCCTGTTCATGGCGTTCCAGTATCCGGTCGCGGTGCCGGGTGTCACTGTCACCAAATACCTGCGTACCGTTCTGAATGCACACCGCGAGGCGCATGGTGAGGAGCCGATTCCGCTGAAGGAGTTCCGGCAGACGGTCGAGGCGGCGATGAAGCTGACGAACGTTCCGCGCGACTTCTCCACCCGGTATCTCAACGAGGGATTCTCGGGCGGTGAGAAGAAGCGGATGGAGATCCTCCAGCTGGCGCTGCAGAAGCCTTTGATGGCGATCTTGGACGAGACGGACTCGGGATTGGATATTGATGCTTTGCGAGTCGTCGCCAACGGTGTGAACGCGGTCGCGGGCCCGGACATGGGCGTGCTGATCATCACTCATTACCAGCGCATCCTGCACCTGGTCCAACCTTCGCACGTGCACGTCATGTACCAGGGGCGGATCGTCCGCGAGGGCGGGCCGGAGCTGGTCGACACACTCGAGGCCAAGGGCTACGGGTGGATCACCGATGAGATCGAGGCGGCAGCCTGATGACCACTGTCTCGGGTCGCGCTTCTGGTCTGTCGATCTCCGACGTGGCGTCGCAGTTCCCGACGCTGCGCAACCGGCGGTTCGACGGGCGACCCGTCGCGTATTTGGATTCCGCGGCGACTTCGCAGACGCCGGACTCGGTGATCGACGCCATGACGTCGTACTACACCCAGTCGCGGGCGTCGATCCACCGAGGTGTGTATCCGCTTGCGGCCGAGGCCACGGACCTGTACGAGGGCGCGCGCGGCCGGATCGCGTCGTGGCTGGGTTCGACTCCCGAGGAGACCGTGTTCGCCGCCAACGCTACGGCCGCGATCAACATGGTCGCGTACACCTGGGGCCGTCAGAACGTCAACCGGGGTGACCTCGTGGTGCTGACCGAGATGGAGCACCACTCGAACATCGTCCCATGGCAGCTGCTGTGTCAGGACCGCGAGGCCGAGCTCGCGTACGTCCCGGTTACCGGTGAGGGGTACTTGGACCTGGACGCGCTGGATGCCCTGCTGGCGCGAGGGCCGCGATTGGTGGCTTTCGTGCACGTGTCGAATGTTTTGGGGACCGTGAATCCGGTTGCGGACATTGCGCGCCGGGCGCATTCGGCTGGGGCGGTGGTCCTGGTCGACGGGACGCAGGCTGTGCCGCAGATGCCCGTATGGTTGCCCGACCTGGATGTGGACTTCTACGCGTGGACCGGCCACAAGGCCTACGGTCCGACCGGGATCGGCGTCTTGCACGGGCGGCGGACGCTGCTCGAGGAGATGCCGCCGTTCATCGGCGGGGGCCACATGATCCGGACGGTGGCGGCCAACGAGTCGACCTGGACCGACCTGCCCTGGAAGTTCGAGGCCGGGACGTCCCAGATCGCCGAGGCGATCGGCCTGGGCGCCGCCGTCGACTGGATCCAGGCGGTCGGGATAGAAGCGATTCGCGACCACGAGCAGGCCATGGTGGCAGAGGCGTTGGATCGGCTCTCTGGGGTCCCCGGAGTGACGGTTCAGGGTCCGCTCTCGGCTGCTGATCGCGGTGCGTTGGTGTCGTTCACCATGGACGGCGCGCACCCGCATGACGTCGCCGACATCCTCGGCGGGCTCGGCGTGTGCGTCCGTGCTGGCCACCACTGCGCGCAGCCGCTTATGCGGTGCCTGGGCGTGCACGCGACGACCAGGGCGTCGTTCGCGGCGCACAACACGAGCGACGACCTCTCGCGGCTGATCGACGGGCTCGGGGTCGTTCGTCGGACTTTGCAGCTGGACTGAGCTGTCAGCGCTGAGCGTGGCGCGCCGGGGTCGATAGGCTGCCCCGCGAGTTGCCGCCGATCAACCTGTACAGCGACACCCAGACCCGTCCTTCAGAGGGCATGCGAGAGGCGATCGCTCGGGCTGTGGTCGGCGACGAGCAGCGAGGGCTGGATCCGACGACGAGTGCCCTGGAGGAGCGGGTGGCGGAGCTACTCGGGTTTCCGGCGGCCGTTTTCCTCCCCAGCGGCACGATGTGCAACGAGATCGCGCTCCGTCTGCATGCCCGGCCCGGCGGCGATGAGCTGCTGCTTGATCGCACCGCCCACCCGGTCAATTCCGAGGCCGGCGGTCCGGCTGTGGTCTCGGGGCTGATGGTGCGGGTTCTCGATGGCGCCGGTGGCGTGTTCACGGCCGATCAGCTGGAGGCGGCCATCCGTCCGGCGGGGAATCGGTACATGCCGCGTTCACGCGTGGTCTCGGTCGAGCAGACGAGCAATCTCGGTGGGGGCCGGGTGTGGCCAATGTCCGTTGTGAGTTCCGTGCTGGACGTCGCCCGGCGGCACGGGTTGCGCGCGCACCTGGATGGAGCGCGGCTGATGAACGCGGTCGTCGCCTCGGGGGTGCCGGCATCTTCGTATGCATCCGGGTTCGATACCGCCTGGATCGACTTCACCAAGGGGTTGGGGGCGCCCGTGGGCGCGGTCCTCGCCGGCTCGCGGGAGCTGATCGACGAGGCGTGGCGGTGGAAGCAGATGCTCGGTGGCGCGTTCCGGCAATCAGGGATCGTCGCTGCAGGTTGTCTGTACGCGCTCGATCACAACGTGGACCGTTTGGCCGAGGACCACGTTCACGCGCAACTGCTGGCTCGCGGGTTGGCTGCGCTGCCGGGGGTAAGGCTCGATCCGGCTGACGTCGAGACGAACATCGTGATCTTCCGGGTCGATGACGCGCCGGGGCTGGTGCAACGCCTCGTGGACCGCGTCGAACTACAGGCGTTCGACGAGCACCGGCTGCGGGCGGTCACACATCTCGATGTGTCGCGTGCGGACATCGAGCTGGCGCTCGAAGCGTTCGCATCCGAGCTCGGCTGACGGCTGGCGCCGGCCTCCTCCTCCGCCGCCGGCGTGAGTGTTCCGCGGAACTTGTCGGGTGGCGAGGTGTTCGGCGAAACTGCCGGCTGGCGAGGGTGTTCCGCGGAACCGTCCGATAGCGGGCTCAGTCCGGGAACCCCCGGGGCCGGTCGGTCCGCTACCCCGGCCGCACCCCGCCTCGGTGCTGCTCGCGCCACTCGCGGACGACGCGTTCAACGTCGTAGGGCAGGAGCATGAGAGACGGCCCCGCGATGGTGTTCCGGTTGGCCTCGCGGATCTTGTCGTTGATCGCCGAGATGATCTGCCGCACCGCATCTTCAGAGCGGGCGCGGGAAGCCGCTGCCAGGGCATCACCAGCCTCCTTGCGAAGCGCCACCGACGGCGGCATGTAGGACAGGCCCTCGCGACGAAGCTTGTCCTTGACCCACCACATCTCATCGAACGGCTTGTCCAACCCGGGGAGCGGCTTCCCGGCGCCGGGCAGATCGTCGAACTCGCCGCGCTGCTCCGCCTCGCGGATCTGGCGATCGATCCAACTCTCCCATTGGGCGCCTGACGGCTTGCGTCTGGTCATCTTTCGATTCTGGCTCATTCCCAGCGGAACCAAAGCGCGCGGTTCCGCGGAACACACCCTCATGTTCCATGACCCCCGGACCACGCTCGCGGGCGACCAGCGGTTCCGCGGAACACCTGCAACGGTAAAGATGGGTTATCCATTTGAGTCAGGTAGCCTGGCTGGGTGCCTGTGGCCGGCCGCGACTATCCGGGCTCCTACGCGGAGCTGCTGGCGTGGTTCGGGGGCGAGGAGGCGTGCGTGGACTACCTGGAGTGGCTGCGCTGGTCGGATGGGTTCCGCTGCCGGCGGTGCGTGAGTCGGTCGGGGTGGCGGCTGAGCAGCGGTCGGTGGGAGTGCTCGGTATGCGGCCAGCAGAGCTCGGTGACGGCGGGGACGATGTTCGATCGCACGCGGACGCCGCTGCGGATGTGGTTCGCCGCGGCGTGGATGATGACCAGCCAGAAGCACGGGGTGTCAGCGCTCGGGGTGCAGCGCGCGCTGGGGCTTGGCTCCTACCAGACGGCGTGGGCGATGCTGCACCGCTACCGGAGCGCGATGGTGCGCCCGGACGCGAGCGTCTGAGCGGCCGGGTCGAGGTTGATGAGACGTGGATCGGCGGGGTCGAGAAAGGGACCCATGGCCGGGACAGCGCGACGAAGTCGCTGGTGGCGATCGCGGTCGAGATCAAGCATCCCAAGGGGTTTGGGCGGGTTCGGATGCAGCGCGTGGAGGCAATCCGCAGGGAGTACTTGATCCCGTTCCTCTGCGCCGCGGTCGAGCCAAGAGCCACCATCCACAGCGACGGGAACCAGGCCTACTGGACCGTGCCCGAGCACGGCTACGAGCACGATCGGACCGTTCTCAGCCAGCACAAGGATCCCGCGCATGTACTGATGCCGGGCGTGCACCGCGTCGCGAGCCTGCTTGAGCGCTGGCTGCTCGGAACCCACCAAGGCAGGGTCAGCCCTGAGCACCTCGACGCCTACCTCAACGAGTTCACCTTCCGCTTCAACCGACGGAGCTCGCGCCGTCGCGGACTGCTGTTCTACCGGCTTCTCCAACAGGCGATCCTGACCGACCCGATCACCTACCGCAGCCTCGTTGTCAACCCGCGTCCGACCGGTCGCCGGCCCACGCCTCCCGCGCGCCCCGGCCGAGTCGCCTCGGTCTCCGCCGCCCATCGCCCGTGGCGCCAGACGCAACAACCCGACCTAAATGGATAACCCATCCGTCAAGTTGCACATGACGTCGGTGCGAGACCTAGCTTCCGTCCGGGGCGCGGCGTAGTCTATCGAACATGTGTTCGTATCAATCGCCCGACCTCCAGTCGAAGCCAGGCGCCGCGTCGCTCGAGGATCTTGAGCGCGAGATCTGCGAGCTCGCTGGGCACATCGCCGCCGCGACATGTCGCTGGCTGGAGTTGTTGGCGGAATTCGACGATCGGCGAGGCTGGGCGGAATGGGGCATCCGATCGTGCGCGCACTGGCTGTCGTGGCGATGTTCGTTGGGACTTCGAGCGGCCCGAGAACACATGCGCGTGGCGCATCGCCTTCAGGAGCTGTCGCTCATACGGGAGGCGTTTTCGCGCGGGGAGCTGTCCTACTGCAAGGTGCGCGCGTTGACGCGGGCGGCAACGCCAGCGACCGAGGCGGGTTTGCTCGAGATCGCTCGCCATGCCACGGGCGCGCAGCTCGAGAAGCTCATTCGCGGCTACGCGGGCGCGCTGTCGGCGTCCCTTGGGGCGGCACAGCGGGCGATCGAGGAGCGATACCTGCGGTGGAGCTGGGAGGACGACGGCTCGCTGCGACTCGAGGTCCGGCTTCCGGCCGATGACGGTGCGGTGGTGCTGAACGCGTTGCTGGCGGCGGAGGCGGGGCGGCCAGACGGCGAGATGCCCGAGGAGCCGATGCTGGCATCGCCGGCGGGTGCGCGGCGGGCGGATGCGCTGGTGGAGGTGGCGAAGTTGTCCATGGCCGCGGGAGCGGGGTCCGGGGGCGCGGCTCGGCACGAGCTCATGGTGCATGTGGACGTGGAGACGCTGGCCGCCGACGAGGTCAAGGAGCGCAGCCATCTGGTGGACGGGCCAACGCTCTCGCCCGAGACTGTGAGGCGGCTCGGCTGTGACGCGGGGATGGTCCGGATCATTGAGCGGGATGGCCGGCCATTGACCGTGGGCCGCCGGACACGGACGATCCCACCGGCGCTGAGGCGGGCGTTGCGTAGTCGGGACGATGGATGCCGCTTCCCGGGGTGCACTCACGGGCGGTTCATGCACGCGCACCACATAAAGCACTGGGCGCGAGGAGGACCTACGACGCTCGACAACCTCGTTCAGCTGTGCTCGTACCACCACCGACTGGTGCACGAGGGCGGCTTCCAGGTGGAGTCGTTGGGGCGGGGGTCGGTGCGGTTCCGGCGGCCGGACGGACGGGTGGTGGCGCCGTCGCCCGATTGCGGTCGGACCCGGGGTCCGGGGCTGGACGAGCAGCACCGGGCGCGGGGTATTGCCGTAGATGCGCGGACATGCCGTCCGCTGTCCGCGGGAGATCGGCTGGACTACGGGCTGGCAGTGGAGGTGTTGACGGCGAAGGCCCTTGCCGGGGGGTGAGGTTTGGCTCGCTACGCTTGATGATATGGACGAGCTGTATCGCGAAAACATCCTCGATCACTACAAGCACCCGCACAACTGGAGCCCTCCCGGGGAGGAGATCGCCAGTCCGGATTTGGAGTTCCACGATCTCAATCCGCTGTGTGGAGATGAGCTGACGGTGCAGCTGGCGGTGGATGCCGAGGGGCGGATTGACGACGTGCGGTTCTCGGGCCATGGGTGCGCGATCTCGCAGGCGGCGGCGTCTATGGCCTCGGACGAGGTCAAGGGGATGCAGGTGCAGGACCTGCTGGCGCTGGACAGATCGTTCGTGCTCGATCTTCTCGGGATCGATATCTCGGCGACGCGGATGAAGTGTGCGCTGCTGTCTCTAAAGGTGCTGAAGGGCGCCTCCCTCGGCCACGCGGCCGATTGGGAGTCGGCGGCATAGTCACGCGGGCCGTCGGGCCGTCGGGCTGTCATGCCGCCGCGGCGCCCGGCAAATCCTATCTTCGCGCTAGCGATTTAAAGCCGTGTCGCAAGTAATCGAAGTTTGCCCTGTGAATGAGCTCGGCCCGGGCGAGCGACGCCTGGTCGAGTGGGAGGACCTGGAGATCGGCGTGTTCAACTGCGGCGGCGCGCTCTACGCGATAGAGGACCGCTGCTCGCACGACGACGGGCCGCTCGCGGAGGGCGAGTTCGATCCCGAGACTTGCACGGTCGAATGCCCGCGGCACGGATCGCTGTTCGATCTGAAGACTGGTAAGCCAATGACTTTGCCCGCGTACGTCCCGGTGGATACGTACCCCGTGATCATCGAAGACGAGACGATCAAGCTGGAGGTGGAATAGTGGCCGTAGAGCTCACGGAGAACCAGCAGCTGGCGGCGATCAACGCCGATTACGAGGAACGCTACGGGTTCCACGATGCGGAGAACTACCTCTACAAGGCTCCGAAGGGCCTGAATCGCGAGATCGTCGAGAAGATCTCGGAGTTCAAGAACGAGCCGCAGTGGATGCGCGACTTCCGGCTGAAGGCGCTCGAGCACTTCCTCTCGCGGCCGCAGCCGACGTGGGGCTCGCCGATGCTGGCCGAGGTCGACTACGACGACATCCACTACTTCGTGCGCGCCTCCGAGAAGCCGGGCCGTAGCTGGGACGATGTGCCCGAGGACGTCAAGCGCACGTTCGACCGGCTCGGGATCCCCGAGGCCGAGCGCAAGTTCCTTTCCGGCGTCGGCGCCCAGTACGAGTCCGAGGTCGTCTACCACCAGGTCCGCGAGGACCTCGAGCAGCAGGGCGTGATCTTCATGGACATGGACACGGCGCTGCGCGAGCACGAGGACATCGTCCGCGAGCACTTCGCCACCGTGATCCCGCCGAACGACAACAAGCTCGCAGCGCTCAACAGCGCTGTCTGGTCGGGCGGGTCGTTCGTGTACGTGCCCGAGGGCGTGCACGTCGAGATGCCGCTCCAGGCCTACTTCCGGATCAACACCGAGAACATGGGTCAGTTCGAGCGGACGCTGATCATCGCCGAGCCCGGCTCGTACGTCCACTACGTGGAGGGCTGCACCGCGCCGACGTACTCGTCCAACTCGCTGCACTCGGCGGTGGTCGAGCTGATCGCCAGGCCGGGCGCGCGGATCCGGTACACGACGGTGCAGAACTGGTCGACGAACGTGTTCAACCTGGTCACCAAGCGCGCGGTGGCGCACGAGGACGCAACCGTCGAGTGGGTCGACTGCAACCTAGGGTCCCGTCTGACCATGAAGTACCCGAGCGTGTACCTGCTCGGCGAGCGGGCCCACGGCGAGATCCTGTCGATCGCGTTCGCCGGCAAGGGCCAGCATCAGGACGCCGGCGGGAAGATCATCCACGCCGCGCCGAACACGACCTCGAACATCTTCGCCAAGTCGATCTCCAAGGACGGCGGGCGCGGCTCGTACCGGGGCCTGCTCGAGATCGCCAAGGGCGCGCACGGCGCGCGCTCCAAGGTGGTCTGCGACGCGTTGCTGCTCGACGAGGAGTCGCGGTCCGACACGTACCCGACGATCCGGATCGGCGAAGACGACGTCAACGTCGGCCACGAGGCGACCGTCTCGAAGGTCGGCGACGACCAGCTGTTCTATCTGATGTCGCATGGCATCCCGGAGGACGAGGCCTCGAAGCTGATCGTGAACGGCTTCATCGAGCCGATCACTAAGGAGCTCCCGATGGAGTACGCCGTCGAGATGAACCGCCTGATCGAGCTGCAGATGGAGGGCTCGATTGGCTAGCGCGTCCGCTCCGGCCGTGGAGCTGCCCACATTCAAGGGCCGGCCGGGCTGGGAGTTCACGGACATCACAGGGCTCGACCTGGCGGCGTACGAGCGCGTTGGCGCTGAGGTGGCTGCGGCACCCGACGGGGCTGCCGGCGCGGAATCCGACGGGGCTGCCGGCGCGGACCGGGTCGCGGGCGTAGAGCCGCTGTGGGAGCTAGCCGGCGATGGCGGGCTGCCCGAGGGGGTGATCGTTGGAACGCTCGACGACGCCGGGCATCAGGAGTTGGTCCAGCGTCATCTGGGGTCGCTGGTCACGGACGACGACGTGTTCGTGGCGCTCAACGACGCCGGCGTGCGCGCCGGCGCGTTCGTGTACGTCCCGCGGAACGTGGTTCTGGAGGAGCCGATCTCACTGACGAGCGTCCAGGCCCGCACCGGGACGCTGCTCAATCAGCGGACGCTGGTGGTCCTCGAGGAAGGCGCACAGGCCGAGGTGTGGGAGCAGTTTCTGTCCGGCTCGGGTGAGGTCGACGGCGTGTTCAATACGGTCACCGAGCTGGTGGTAGGCCAGGGCGCGCGGCTTCGCTACGTGTGCGGCCAGGGGCTCTCAGAGAAGAGCTGGATCTTTGGGGCGCAGCGCGCGGAGGTAGGCCGGGACGCCGCGCTCGACTGGGTGGCGCTGGGTTTCGGCTCGGCCCGCGGCCACGTTCGTATGGAGACGCGGCTCGTCGGCGAGGGGGCTGAGGCGCGCGTCACCGGCGCGTACGCGAGCCATGGCCGCCAACACATCGACTTCGACACCACGCAGGAGCACGCGGCGCCGAACACGACGTCGGACCTCGCCTTCCGCGGGGTGCTGACGGGGCGCTCGACGGCGGTCTGGAAGGGCAACATCATCGTCGACCCCGGCGCGCAGAAGACCGACGCGTTCCAGGAGTCGCGCAACCTGCTGCTGTCCAAGCGGGCTCATGCGGACGCGATTCCTGGGCTTGAGATCCAGGCCAACGACGTGCGGTGCACGCACGCGGCGGCGGTGGCGCAGGTCGACCCTGAGCAGCTGTTCTACCTGCGCTCACGCGGGCTACCGCTCGAGGTGGCCAAGCGGCTCGTGATCGAAGGATTCCTCTCGGCGCTGGTCGAGCGGTTCGAGCAGGGCCCGGTGCGCGAGAGGCTGAGCGAGGCGCTGGAGCTGCGCCTCGCGCAGATCCTGGGCGACTAGGCCGAGTCCGGGGCTGTCAGCCCGACCCGAACTCGTCGAGCGTCTCGAGCTCTTCGGGCTCGAGCTCCAGTCCGACGGCGTCGAGGTTCTCGTCGAAGTGGGCGATCGAGCTCGTGCCCGGGATCGGGATGATCACCGGCGAGTGAGCGAGTAGCCACGCCAGCGCGACCTGGCGAGGCGTCGCGTCGTGGGCGCGGGCGATCTCGTTCAGTGCCGGGCCGTGGGCCGCGACGTCGCGCCCGCTGGCAATCGGCGCCCACGGGAAGAACGCGAGCTGCTGGCGCTCGCACTCCTCGAGGACTTCCTCCGACTGGCGGTCGATGACGTTGTAGCGATTCTGGACCGAGACGATCGTGGCGATCTGCTGCGCCCGCTCAAGATCTTCGCGCCCGACGTTGGACACGCCGATGTGGCGGATCTTTCCCTCCTCCTGCAGCTCCACCAGCGCGCCGATCGAGTCCTCCACCGGTACCTTGGGGTCGACCCTGTGCAGCTGATAAAGGTCGATCCGTTCCAGCTGCAAGCGCCGGAGCGAGCCCTCGCAGGCGCGCCTGAGATGGTCGGGGCGGCCGCTGGCCTCCCAGCGGTTGGGGCCGGGACGCACAAGCCCGCCTTTGGTGGCGATCACCAGGTTTTCCGGATACGGCGCCAGCGCCTCGGCGATCAGGTTCTCGGACACCTCCGGGCCGTAGGAGTCGGCGGTGTCGATCAGGTTGACATCGCGCTCGACGAGGTGACGGAGCAACTCCCGGCAAGCGGCCGGATCGGCCGGCTCGCCCCAGATGCCGTCGCCCGTGATTCGCATAGCCCCGAAGCCGAGGCGCCGGACCTCGAGGTCCCCGCCGAGCAGAAAGGTGTCCTCTCCGGGCATCGAGTCCGAGCTTACCGGCATCCCGCAGGCGTACGATCCTGCGCAGCACCATGGCCAGGCAACCCCCGATGCTGATCCCGCTCGGATACGGCAAGTTCGTGCGCGCCGACCGCGTGTACGCGCTCGTCCCGCTCGAGGGCCCGGACCGGGGCGACGGGCGGCGAACGCTGGTGTACATCGAGGGGATCGAGGAGCCGATCGTGGCATCGCGGTCCGAGGGAGCGATCGCGCGCGACGTCGCCGGCGCGCTCGGGCGGGGCGCCGGGCGTCTGCGTGACGGCGCCGAGCTGCCGGGTCAAGAAGCCCTCTTCTGAGGCCCCGCGGAGGGTTTCGGCGCGCCCCGGGGAGGGTTTCGGCGCGCCCCGGGGAGGGTTTCGGCGCGCCCTGGGGAGGGTTTCGGCAGCGCCCCGGGGAGGGTTTCGGCAGCTTCCGTCGGAGGAGCTTGAGCGTTCCCTGCGTACGTGGACGGATGTTCTATTGGGCCTGTATACAGGTCTGCCGATAGCAGAGCAAACGATTGCGAGGGGAGTCGCTTGGGGGCGAAGTTCGCCAGGGCGCACCCCGAGACGAAGCGAGGTAGAGGAATGCGTGGGAACATCTACCGTTCTGGGAGGCGGCGTTCTGGGAGGCGGCGGACCGGCTCGGTTCTCCTGGTACTGGGGGCGACGCTTGCTTTCGGGCTGGCGGTCGTGCTGGCGTCGGCGTCGAGCGCGCTGGCGAAGTCGACCGCCGTCCAAGCGTGGTCGTGGGTGCACGTCCAGGCCCGGGGTGCCGCGCCTTCGCACTCGCCGACCCTGAAGCTCGGGCCGGCGGTGATCGCGCGCGCGGCCGGCCACAAGATCGCTTGAGTGCCGGCATGGGAGGAATAGCGCGCCGGTTACAGGTAAGCGAGTTCGCTGTCTACGTCGTGTTAGTCGCCGCCCTTGCGGTGGCGGCGGTGTTGGTGTTGCCGTGGGTCACGGAGTGGCGGGTCAACGATCTAGTGCTGCTCGTGGTCCTGTCGGCATTCGTGCTCGCGGGTGAGCTGCTGCCGGTCCCGGTGCCGCGCCGGCGCGGGCTGGCGCGGGTCACGATCTCGGCCGCGTTCGCGTTCGCGATCCTGCTGCGGTTCGGTCCCGGCGTGGCGGCGCTGGTGTACGTCGCGAGCTCGGTGATCGCCGACGCCATCGCGCGCGTGTCCCCGCTCAAGATCCTCTTCAACGCGGCGCAGTATCTGCTGGCGATCGTCGCCGCGGCCGGGGTGCTGACGCTGGCCAACTCGCTTCCGATCGGGGCGATCACGGGCTCCGAGCTGCCGATCGTGCTCGTCGCGGCGGCTGCATTCTTCGTCACCAACCACGTGCTGGCGTGTGTGGCCGGCGCACTGCTGGCGCGCGTCCCGATCAGCGGCTATCTGCGAGACGATCTCGCGTTCCAGGCGTGGACCGGCGGCTGCGTGCTCGCATTTGCGCCGGCGCTGCTGGCTTCCGCGGACGCGAGCGTCGCGCTCGTGCCGGTGTGCTTCGTGCCGATGCTCGCCGTCTACTTCGGCGGGCGCGAGGCCGCGCTCTCGAGTCACCGGGCGCACCACGACGCGCTGACGGGCCTTCCGAACCGCTCGTCGATGTCAGAGACGCTCCAGGAGGCGCTGGACGCCGCCGACCGCGAGCACCGTCCGCTGGCGGTGATGCTGCTCGACCTCGACGACTTCAAGTCGATCAACGACACGCTCGGCCACGAGCGTGGGGACCTGACGCTGCAGCGGGTCGCTCGGCGGCTGTGTCAGGCGGTCGGCGAGTCGACCGTGCTCGCGCGGATCGGCGGCGACGAGTTCGCGGTGCTGGTCGAAGGCCGCCAAGAGGACGCCGAGGCGCTCGCCAAGCGGCTGCTCGCGGGCCTCGACGATCCGCTCGAGGTGGACTCGGTGGCCCTGCACATCTGCGCAAGCGTGGGCATCGCCTGCTTCCCACAGCATGGGCGCACCGCGCCTGAGCTGATCCGCCACGCCGACGTCGCCATGTACTGCGCGAAGGACTCCGACGCCGTGTTTCACACCTACGCCGAGGAGGACGACGAGTACAGCATCGACCGGCTTGCACTGGCGGCGCAGCTCCGCCGCGGGATCGAGCGCGGCGAGCTGGCGGTCCACTATCAGCCGAAGGTGCCGCTCCAGGGCGGCGCGACGCTGGCGCTGGAGGCGCTGGTGCGCTGGAACCACCCGCAGCTCGGGTGCATCGGTCCAGACGGGTTCATCCCGCTGGCCGAGCAGACCGGCATCATCAAGCCCCTCACCGAAAAGGTGCTGGAGGCCGCCCTCGAGCAATGCAAGCGCTGGCGGCAGGAAGGCCTGGAGGTGACCGTCTCGGTCAACGTGTCGACGCGGAGTCTGCTCGACCACGATCTGCTGACGATCATCGAGACGCTGCTGGCTCGGCTCGATCTGGAGGCTTCGGCGCTCCAGCTCGAGATCACCGAGAGCCGTATCGTGGCCGACCTGCCGCGCGCGCGCGCCGCGCTCGAAGAGCTGCGGGCGATGGGCGTGATGATCGCGATCGACGACTTCGGAACCGGCTACTCGTCGCTGTCGCAGCTCCAGCAGCTACCGGTCGACGAGATCAAGATCGACCGCTCGTTCGTCACCCGGATGGAAACCGACCGCCAGGACGCGGTGCTCGTCCATTCGATCATCGACCTGGGCCGGAACCTCGGTCTGCGGGTCACCGCCGAGGGGGTCGAGACCGAGAACGTCAAGGAGGTCCTCGCCGAGCTCGGGTGCGACTACGCCCAGGGGTTCCACATGGGACGCCCGGTGGTCGCGAACGAGTGCACCCGGTACCTCGGGCCAGGTCAGTCGACCGCGCAGGTGATCTCTTTGGCGGTGGCGGGAAGCCGCTAGGCGGCGACCCGGTAAGCCGCTAGGCGGCGACCTGGGAAGCCGCTAGGCGGCGACCTGCTGGTAAAGCGACGGCAGGTCGGGATAGCCGCTCGAGGCCCAGCCGGAGTTCTGCAAGGCGGAGATCTGCGTCGAGGCGGGTTGGCCGACGGTGCCGAGGATGGCCTGGATCCCCGAGCTGGCGGTACCGTAGCCCGGGATCGTGTTCTGGCCCTTGAGCCAGCCGGCGGTGGCGTCGGCGGCGGTGGTCGGGTTGCTCCAGATCGAGTCGCTCGAGCCGTAGGTGGCGCTGTCGGTGTAGCCGATGTTGAGCCAGTCGTTGTTGTTCTGGCTATCGCGCGACTGGGCCGCCCCGCCCGATTCCTCGGCGAGGAGCCAGGCCGAGATGACGCCCGGGTCGAGGCCGGTATCGGCGGCCAGGCGGGAGGCGAACTGCTGCTGGTTCGAGGTCAGCATCGTCTGCGCGCTCGTCGGGAGCGACGCACCGCCGGTGCCGAGGATCGTCGAGGTCGAGGCAGTGTCCTGGGCCTGCGCCAGGACGTTGGCGAAGCTGCTCGAGGACGACGACCCGGTGCCCGTGGACGAGGTCCCGGTCCCGCCCGTGGCGGACGTGGTGGACGTGCTCGCGGCCGAGGGGTCGAATGCGGTCTGAAGGGAAGCGATCTGTGCCTGGATCTGCGAGACCCGGCTTACGGCATCGGTGTAGCTCATCGATTACCCGAGTGATCGACCACGGGTGGGCTCGCTTGAACGTTCCGCTTGATGGGTAGCTTGACGGGCCTCCAACTACGCGAGGAGGGGATCGTGGCGACAGTAGGTACGACACCGGTGGGGGCGCCCCAGCGGCCGGCCCCGGCGCGCCTGGCGCGCGGCGTGCTCACGAACTTCGATATCTCGGCGGCGACGCTGGCGAACATCGCGCCGGCGATGAGCTTCTTCTTCGGGTTCGCGCTGATCGTCTCGACCGCCGGGATCGCGGCTCCGCTCACCGTGGTCGCGGCGGCGATCGCGATCGCGCTGCTCGGCAACACGCTCAGCCAGTTCTCGCGCTCGCAGCCGTCCACCGGATCGTTCGTCACATTCATCGGACGCGCGTTCGGCGGCTACTCGGCCGTGGTGGCGGCGGTCGTGCTGTGCGCCGGCTACATCCTCGCGGTGGCGTCGGTGGTGGCGATCTCGGGCGGCTGGACCGAGACGATCATCAAGCACTACTTGAGCATCACGATCCCCTGGCAGATATTCACCGCGCTGCTCACGGGCGGCGCGCTGTTCCTGATCATCGGGGGCGCGAAGCCGTCGACCAACGTGGCCGCGGTCTTCTTCGGATTCGAGGCGGTGCTGCTGATCGCGGTCTCGATCGCGCTGCTGATCCAGCACTCCGGGAGCATCAACCTCAAGCCGTTCGATCCGTCGAACCTGCACCGCGGCTTCTCGGGGCTGTCGCTCGGGTTCCCGCTGGCGGTGTACCTGTTCATCGGCTGGGAGAACTCAGCGGCGATGGCCGAGGAGACGCGGGATCCCCGAACGGCCGTGCCCAAGGCCGTGTTCACGAGCATTGCGCTGATCGCGGCGCTGTACATATTTCTGTCCTATTCCACCGTCGTCGGCTTCAACAACAACGCCGGTGCGCTCACGGCGGCGAGCGTGCCGATGGTCGACGCCGCGCAGGGCGTCGCCAGCTTCCTGGCGTTCCTCGCCTACATCGCCGGGTTCACGTCGATCTGCTCGAGCCTGATCTCGGCGGCGAACTCGCAGGCCCGGATCATCTTCAACTCCGGGCGCGAGGGGCTGCTCCCGTCCGTCACGGGCCGCGTGACCGCAAAGACCCACACGCCGTGGGTCGCTTTCGTGGTGTTCCTCGGCCTCGCGCTCGGCCTCGTCTACGTGTTCTGCCGAAGCAGCAATCCGGACGGGGTGGTCGTGTTCTTCGGCGAGATCGCCACGCTCGGGACGATCCTGGTCGCGCTGACCTACCTGTTCGCGAACCTCGCGCTGCCGGTCTATTGGCGGCGGTTCCATGCCGATCGGTTCTCGCCCGTGACTCACCTGATACTCCCGCTTCTCGGGGCGGTGGCGATCGGATATCCGCTGTATGAGCTGATCAAGCCGGGGCAGCCGGCACCGTTCGACTCGTACGTGTGGATCGCGCTCGGGGTGGTCGTGGTGGCGCTGGCGTACGGCGCGATCATGTACCTGCGCGACCCGGAGCTCGGGGAGCGGGTGGGCTCGATCGTCGCCGACGCGGACTAGCGGTCTAAAGAATCGAGGGCCTCTTCCGAATACCCGGAAGAGGACCTCGATGATGCATGTCGACGAAGCTGACGCGCTCCTGATCAAGCTGATCGATAGGCTGGCCGGCGCCGAGGAGCTGTTCGGCGTCGGACTGACGGCGCAGGCGCGGGACCAGCTCGAGCAGCTCCGTCCTCTCACGCACCATGTGGTGCACCTGCACGCTCAGGTGCTGACCGATCTCGCGGTGATCGCCGGTCAGAGCGGCAACCGCGACGAAGCAGTCGAGCTTGCGGGCGAGGCGCTCGCGTACCTACCGAACCACGGCCCGGCCTGCGAGGTGCTCGACCATTTCGCCGATGGACCCGAGCACGCCGGCGACTGCGAAAAGCCGGGCGACCAGCTGTCGGACGAACTGCAGACGGCGCGCATCGAGCAGTTCGCTCGGCTCTCGACGTGCGAGCGCGTGAGCGGGACACCGGTGCTACGCCAGCCCGTGCTCCTGATCGGCGCCGGCCGGATCGGCTTTGGGGAGTCAGTGAGCTTTGGCTGGCCGGCCTCGCCGGGCTTCTACGACCAGGCAGCCTACGTGGAGGCAACTCACGAACAGACGCAGATTGAGGTCGGCGACGAGACGATCTTCAATAACGGCGTGACCCTGCGGGCCGAGGGGCCCGGGATCTGCATCGGCCGGGACTGCCTGTTCGGCTGGTCGGTCAATGTCTTGGACAGCGACTTTCATGACCTGCGCCCCGCGCGGCGCCGGACCGGCACCCCGGCGACGAGCCACGTTACGATCGGCAACAACGTGTTCCTCGGTGCCAATACGCATGTGTTGAAGGGTGTCACGATCGGCGACGACACCGTGGTGGGAGCTGGGTCGGTGGTGCTGCGCTCCCTGCCCGCCGGGGTGATTGCAGGCGGTAATCCGGCTCGGATCATCCGGGCGTTAGAGGACGGGGAGTAACCCGCCAGATGTCCGCCGACGCTCTTGCCGCGCGGACGGTTCGCGCACGCGGGTTGCCCCACGTGACGTGCGTGATGACCGCGTTCAATTACGAGCGCTACATCGTCGGGGCGCTCAACAGCGTTCTCGGGCAGGACTATCCTCCGCAGAAACTGGACGTCGTGGTCGTCGACGATGGATCGACCGACGGTACGGCCGCGCTGGTACGCGATGTCGCGGCTGAGGCGGACGCGCGCGTACGACTCGTCCAGCAACCGAATGCCGGATTGGCTGCAGCGACGACCACCGCTCTGAAAAACGCGCGCGGAGAGCTCATCGCGATCTGCGACGCCGACGACCAGTGGTTGCCCGGCAAGGTGCGATCCCAGGTGGAAGTGTTCCTAGAGCGGCCGGAGGTGAGTCTGGTCTACGGCGACATGCAGGTGATCGACGAGTTCGGGCGGGTCCTTGCGCCGTCCTTCTTCGCCGGTCAAAACGTCACGCCGCGAAGAGGCCGCGTGCTTGAAGAACTCCTTTCGGTCAACTTCACGACGAACTCGACGCTGATGCTGCGTGCCGCCCATGTGACGCCGGTTCCAGCCTGTAGCCCCTATGCGGACTACTGGCTAGTTACACATGCTGCCGCCGCAGGTGAAGTGGAGGTGATCGAGCGGCCGCTGTCAAGCTACCGGCTGCACTCCTCGAACATGAACTTCGGTGCGCAAGGCGACGCGCGCGTCAGGGAGTGCAAACGGGAGCTCGCGATTCGCCGGCTGATCCTCACGAGCGACGTGTCGCACGCGCTCTCCGTGGACTCCCTCGTACACGCCGCGCACGAGCTGGCGCGTAGGTCGTTCGAGCTTTCCGAGTTCGTGCGAACGCCTTTGGTTGACATGGTGACGGTGACCGAGGTCGAGCGCGTGCGCGCACACGATGAGCTCACGAGCGCGGCCGACGACCTAGACGCGCGTCTTCGTGCGCACGCCGTCGCATCGTTGCTGGATTTCCACAATGCTGCGCTCCGAGCGGCCATGGAGCAGCTCGCCCTGGAGTCGTGCCGAGAGCGCGAAGCCCGCACGAGGCTCACCGTTACCTGGGCACATGAGCTGATCGCCGCACCCGAGTTGATCGCGGCTTACTGCGAGTCGATCGAAGGGTCGGAGCCGGCCCGACTGATGATCTTTTCCGACGAGCACAACCTCGAATCCACGGCCGCTGAGCTGAGGCGCTGCTGTGTGGCCGTGGGTGTCGATCCGGATCGATGCCCCGACATGGTTCTGGCGCCGAGCTCGGCCTGGCGCGAGGACTACGCAGCCGCGGTCAGGTTGATGACTGTTCGGCCGACGCGCCCGTCGTAGAACTGGGTGCGCACCCCCTCGGTGTCGTCGAGCGCTCCCGACGGCGCCTGAAGATCGGGGACCGGCTGCCCGCGTAGGACACGCGCGTAGCGCGGACCGATCACATCCCACGTGTAACACGCTCGCCAGTGCTCGGCGCCGGCGGCGCCGAGCGTGCGCGCCGCCTGGGGGTGATCGAGTAGGAAGTCGATGCCCTGACCGAACAGCTCGAGTGGCAGGATCATGCCGCCGGCATGGTCGTGGGCTGCCCCGCATGTGGGAGTGGCGATCCACGGCAGACGTCGGCTCATCGCCTCGAGGAGGACGAGCGGCGTTGCCTCGGCCAGTGACGGGAGCAGGAATACGTCAGCCTCGTCCATCGCGGCGGCGACAGCCTCCGAGGTGCAAGGTCCAAGCAGGTGGACGCGCGGATCCTCGCTTGCGAGCTGGGCGACCGCCTCCGCCAGGTCAGGATGCTCGGGAGAAGCCGCGCCGATCAGCGCAAGCTGGAAGTCGCCAGGATGGTTGCGCAGGCTGCGGAGGAGGCCAATGTGGTTCTTCTCCGGCCAGAAGTTCGCCACCACGAGGAGGAGGGGAGCGTTCGTGGCGGCCACACTGGTGGGAGGCGCGCCCGCGGATACCCGCTCGATTGCGTTGGGAAGGTAGACACCGCTCAGCCCGAGCTCGTCCCACAGGCGCACGTCGTAGCCGGTCCGAGAGCTGTACCCGAGCACATCGGCACCTGCCACCATCTGCTTGTACACGTGCGTGGCTTTCGGGTTGGCATGCAAACGAGCCGTGTCGACCGCGTTCACGCAGGGCACGACCATTATGCGAGGTCGCGGTTCGGGCAGCTGCAGGGTGCACACGACCGGCCACACCACCGTGTTCGAGAAAGCCACGATCGCGTCGTAGGCTTCGTCGCGAACGAGCGCGGTCAGAGCCTCGAGGTAGATGCCCTGCAGCTCGTGGATCGCCATGCCCCGATGGTGCTTGTTGGTGCGCTCGGCCATCGGCCGCGCGCACACATCGACCGTCATGCCTTCGTCCTGCAGAGCCACGCCCACGGCTTCGGCGAGTCGCTCGGTGCCGCCGACGGAGGGGTAGAACCAATCGGTGACGATGAGCACCCGCTCGACCGTGTGGACCGCCGGATGCGAGTCGCCGTCCGCCGCTGGGGCCGGCCGGGTCACCGTCGAGTTCGTCGTAGGCGAGCCGGTTTCGTCTTCACCCCGCTCGGCACGCGCCAGTGCCTCTGACGCTTCTGCAGAACGACGGCGCTGCTGCAAAACACCGGAGAGGCGGCGCCATGCGTCAGGATCGTCGGGCGTCAGTTCGGTCACTCGACGGTACCAGTGCGTGGCCTGGACGAGATCGCCCTGCAATGCGCACGAGCCCCCGAGGTTCTCGAGTGCGGGTATGTAGTCGGGGACGTGTGCCAGGGCTTCCAGCAGGAAGGCTTCGGACTCGTTGAGTTGCTGCTGCTGCGTGGCAATGACGCCGAGGTCGTTCAATGCCTCTGCGAGGTCGACCGACATCGCCGCCGGGTCCTCGGCGCACTCCAGCAGCAGCCGGCGAGCCGTCGTGAGATCGCCGTTGGCGAATGCCTCCTCGCCCCGTGCAAGCTTGTCCTTGAGGTGACTCATGTGTTCGTAATCGGCTTGACCTGACGCATCTGAACGGCCCTCGGAACCCGTCAGCACGCCGCGACGAAACGCGCCGCGGCGACGCGCCCGGCCCGGCGCGCGTCGGGGTAGAGAGTCGCGCAGATGGTGCTCTCCGTCCCGCCGTCATCGGCCCGGGTGACACCGAGATCGCCGTGTTCGAACCCGAAGGCTTCGAGCAGGGCGGCGAACTCCTCGGTGTTCCACTCGCGGACGCGCCAGGGTTGTGAAGGAGGCCCCGCCGCCTCAGGGCCGGTGCAGCCGCGTTCGGCCGTGGAGATGACAATCGCCTCGACCCGGGGCAGGAGCTCATGCAGGTTCTCGAGCAAGAACTCGGGACGGCCCAGCTGCTCGATCACATTGGCGCAGACGATGACGGACGCGTCCAGCTCGTCCGCTTCCACCGGAAGCGATCCGGGATGGTCGAAGTCGTGCTCGCGCCAGATGCCGTCGGGAAAGCTTCTTCGTGCAAGCTCCAGGTTCGGGCCGTAATCGAGTCCGAGGACCGCGAACCTGGGATACAGGGAACGGAGTCGACCACCCGCGCCGCAGCCGAGATCGACAATCCGGACCGCGCCAAGACGATCGGCCACTGCCGACGCCTGCGCGTAGGCGTCGGGCGCGCCAGGAATAGCGTCGCCATCCGTCGACAGGTCGACGAAGTAGTCGGGGCGGCTGCGTTTGGTGTAGCCGTCAGCGATGCCGTACCCGGGCAGGCTGGGCTCCGCGTCGTTGGCTTCGATCGATCGCGGCAACGGTATGACCAGCCGGCGCACGGCGTGGTCGAGGCCGTCGCGGGCGTTGCGATCCAATGGATCGGCCGCGAGTCCGGCGACGAAGTGACCGGCGGCGCCGAGGAAGTCTCCGGCAGCGAGTGCCGAGCGACCGGCGTGGATCTCGCGGTCTGCGCTGGCCCGGTCCTCCTCCGAGACGTCGATCAAGGCCTCCGCTGAGGTGCCCTCGACACGTGCCACGTACAGGAGGGTCTGCGAGAAGTACGTGTAGGCCTCGTTCAGCTCCTCCACGGTGAGATGCGGAGCGCGGAGGTTGGCGAGCATCCAACGGCGCATGCCTACATCCCGGTGAAGGAGCGCGGCTACGTCGCGGGGACTGTCCTTGCCATGGCTCATGTTGGCCCCGTGGCGGCGATAGCGAGCGACCACCGCAGGCACGAAGTCGATCTCTGCCACTTCTGCGACTCGTGCGGCGATGTACCAATCCTGGGCCGGAAACCACGCCGGAATCGGGCAGAAGCGGTGCAACAGTTCGGCCCTCGCCATTAGTGAGGGGGCCATCACGAAGTTCGACCGCAGGAGCTGTGCGGCCACCTGCCCGCGGAACGGCACCTGTGCGGCGTCATGGAGCCACGACTTCGCAAGCGTGCGACCGTGTTCGTCGACCACCTCGGTGTCGCCGTAGACGAGCCCGGCCTTCGGGTTACGGGCCAGCGCGTCGACGAGCAGTCGCGTGCGTGAGGTGACCCAGGTATCGTCGGCGTCGAGCAGGGTGATCAACTCGCCGCGAGCCTCGAGCAGGCCGCGTGTGGTCGCTGCAGCGAGCCCCGCGTTGTCCTGGCGGATGTAGCGGATTCGGCCGCCGGATTCGTCGGCGTAGCGCCGTGCGATCTGCGAGGTGCCGTCGGTCGACCCGTCGTCGACGACGATCAGCTCGAGACGGTCCGCAGGGTAGTCCTGGTCCAGCGCGCTTTCGAGCGCCTCGGCGACGTAGCGCTCGTAGTTGTACGCCGCCATGACCGCGGAGACGAGGGGTGTTGACCTGGCCATGCCTCAGGCGGGGTCGTTCGCCGCGGCGCGAAGGATGGATTCGGCGACTCGGCCCCAGCTCAGCGAGCGGGCCTGCGCGACCTGATTGGCCGACAGCCTCCCGCTCGCGATCGCGGCGCGCACGCCCTCGACGAACGCCTCGCGGTCCCGCGTCGCGTTGAGGAAAGGACCGAGCGCCGGCGCGTGAGCGGTATTGAGGGTGACCGTCGGGAGTCCGGCCGCGGCGTAGTTGTAGGCCTTGTGTGGCTCCATCGAGTAGGTGAACGGCTCGTCGGTGTGGGGCACGATGCCGACGTCCGAGTGGAGCAGGTAGGCCGCGGTTTGCTCCGGGGGACGCTCGCCGAGCAGGTGAATGCGGGGATGTCGCGCGGCTAGCTCGACGAGCGCGGGCTGCGGCGCCATGCCGACGAGCACGACGTCGATCCGGGCATCGGCGAGGTCGCGGACGGCGTCGACGTCGAAGCGCATCGACAGGGCCCCCACGTAGACCGCGCGTGGCCTGGGAACGGCAGCGAGATCGGCGGGCTCGGGCAACGAATCGATCGCCGGGTCGTGCCAGTGGCGGTCGACGCCGTGGCCGACGTAGAAGGCGTCGGGGACGTCGTCGATCGATCCCTCGGACAGCCCGACGACCGTGTCGCTCGATGCGAGGAGCTGCGCGCGGACCTGCTCGAGCACCGGCTTGCGCGCCGCCAGCACGTCCCACTCGGCGAGCTTGTCGTAGGCGACGAGCACGGTTCGCGAGCACACCGGCGCGAACTCGTAGTGAAGCCACCAGTTGACTTCGGAGACGCCGAAGTTCAAGAAGACCGGGTTGTTGAGCTCGGCCACCTGGACCACGCCGCGCGCGACCTCGTGCTGACCGGTCGGCGGGGCGCCGCTACCGGAGAACACGAGCAGGCCGCGGTCGTTGTGGGCGCCGAGCTGAGCGCCGCCCGGGGCGGGGACGAACGGCTCGACGTACGCGACCCGGCCGGCGGCCGTCGAGCTCACGAGCGAGTGCGCGATCGCCTCGCCGGCGCGTCCGAGCTTGCCGTAGTCGTTCTGGAGCCAGCCGACGATGACGTCGGGGGCGCTCATGGTCACGCGGCCTCCGGGAGAGCCGTGGGTGCGAGGTCGCGCTCGGCGGCCCACCGCTCGACGGCGACGAACGCCGCGGCGGTGACCTGATCCATGTTCAGGTACTGGTAGCGGGCGAGGCGGCCGACGAACAGCACGTCCGGTCGCTCGCTCGCGGAGAGCGCCTCGTAGCGGTGATAGAGCTCGCGGTTCTCCGGGCGGGGGATGGGGTAGTAGGGATCGCCCTCGGCGGTCGGGTACTCGTAGGTGAGAGTGCTGAAGTCCGACACCTGCCCGGTGAGGTGGCGGAACTCGGTCACGCGGGTGAAGGGGATCCGCTCGTTGGGATAGTTGATGACCGCGACGGGCTGGACGAGCCGGCCGAACGGGGTGGAGCGGGTCTCGCGCTCGAACTGGAGGCTCCGGTAGGGGAGCTTCCCGAGCCGGTAGCCGAAGAACTCGTCGATCGGGCCCGTCCACACGATGTGGCGCGGGTTCACTTCGTTCCGGATGTCCTCGTACTCGGTTCCGAGGCCGAGCTCGATGTTGGGGTGGTCGAGCATCCGTTCGAACATCGCGGTGAAGCCGGCGGCGGGCATCTTCTGGAACGAATCTCCGAAGTAGCGGTCGTCGCGATTGGTGCGCACCGGCAGGCGGCCGCACACCGACGCGTGGAGGTCGCTCGGGTCGAGCGACCACTGCTTGCGGGTGTAGCCGCGGAACAGGCGCTCGTAGAGGTCGCGTCCGACCTTGGCCACGACCGCGTCCTCAGACGTCTTCAGCTCGGCGCGAGGCTCGGCGAGCGAGGCCAGATAGGCCGCGGTCTCGTCCTCGCCGTAGAGCTCCACCCGGTGGAGGGCCTCGACCGTGGTGCGGTTGATCGGCAGCGGGATGATCTGCCCGTCGACCTCGGCCCACACCCGGTGCTCGTACGGCCGCCACTGCGTGAACCGGGACAGGAAGTCGGCCACCTTCGGCGCGTTCGTGTGGAAGATGTGGGGCCCGTAGGTGTGGATGAGGACGCCGTGCTCGTCGAGCGCGTCGTGGGCGTTGCCGGCGACGTGCGGGCGTCGGTCGATGACGAGCACGCGCAGACCGAAGTCCTCGGCCATGCGGCGTGCGCACACCGAGCCGGCGAAGCCGGCGCCGACGACCAGCACATCGAGGGATGTCGAATCAGCTGGCAAGGGCGTGTCCGTTCATCGCCACGCCTGGGTGCTTGCGGAGGAAGCGCTCGCGGTCGGCGGCGACCTGAACGCGGATCCAGGCGTTGAGCTCGGGGTCCTCGCTGCCGACGGTCTCCGAGAGGCCGTGGCGAATGCGAGACGCCTCGACATGGACCGGCGGCCGACGGGCCTGGCGGAGGCGGTGGAGCAGGTCGGTGTCCTGGTACCAGAGCACGAGCGAGGGATCGAAGAACTCGCCGGGGGCATGGGAGAACTCGTCGATGGCCTCGCGCGTCACGGCAAAGCACCACGCGGCGAAGTCGAACCTCATCGGGCCGCCGATCGTGAGCGGGAACGACACGGCGGCGCCGGCGTCGAGGGCGTCGCGGAGCGGCGGCCACCAGCCGGACAACGGCTCGACATCGTCGTTCATCACGACCGCGTAGGGGGTGCGCGCGGCCCGCAGACCGGCGTTGACCGGCGCGGCGAAGCCCTGCGGAGGGGCCCCGTTGTCGACGATCACGATCTCGTGGGCGACGTCGGTCGTCGCCTGAACGGCGGCGATGCACGCGCGGACACGCTCGGAGGCGGCGTCCAGAGTTGGGATGACGATCGTCAGCTCGAGGTCCTCGCCGGCGGGGCGGCGCGCGCCGCCGGTGCGGCCGCCCGGCGCGGCGATGATGCTGCCGGGCACGGTGATGACTCGCCCGCCTCGCTCGGCGGTCGCGAGTCCGAGCGCGCCGAACACAAGATGGCCGGGAAGGTCTGGCAGCTCCGCGCCGCGCAGGTCCGCGGCCCGGATCGCGGCCGACCAGGCGGCGACGGGGCTCTGCGAGGCGCCGAAGCCGGCCGTGGCGCTGGCCGCGAGCCCGACCGCCGGATCGGCAAGGGCAGCGGCGAGCGGAGCGAGCCATCCGGGCGCGGGCACGGCCGCGTCGCGGACGAAGACGATGATCTCTCCGCGGGCGTGCTCAGCGCCGCGTCGAGCCGAGGCGGCGAACCCGAGGCGCCGGTCGTTGCGGAGCACCTCGACGTCGCCGGCAAGCTGGGAGAGGAGCGATTCGAGGCCGACGGACGCGTCGTCGACGACGATGATCTCGTGCGCCGGGTCCTCGGGCTGCGCGGCGATGCCCTCGAAGCAGCGCAAGGCCTGCGCGGGCCCGCCGGCCAACGGCACGATGATCGAGACCTTCGAGGACATTCTCCCCGGGTGATCGGCCGGCGGGGCGATTCCTTAATCCACACGGAGGCGGGCCACCAAGGCAGCCCGCCTCCGCTTTCCGGTTCCCTCGATGAATCGGACGTGGTTATGTGGCCCGCGCGGTATGAGGAGAGGCGCGGGCGGATTGTGCCCTCGGCAGCGCCGAGCTTGGGTCGCGGGGCGCGGGCGACACGTGCGCGTCGCCGGCCCTGCGAAAACTTGGTTCGCCGGGCGCGGGCGACGCGTCATGCGCCGCCCGGCCCTGCGAAAGGGGATTAGCCCGTGATCAGCTTCAGCACCAGCTGAGGCTGCGAGTTGGCCTGCGCGAGCATCGCCGTGCCGGCCTGCTGCAGCACCTGCTGCTGGGTCAACGTCGTCATCTCGGACGCCATGTTGACGTCCTGGATGCTGCTCAGCGACGAGGACATGTTCTCCTGCGTCGTCGAGATCGCCGTCGCGGTGTACTGGAGACGGTTCTGGACCGCACCCAGGGTCGCCGCGAGCGACGAGATGTTGTTGATCGCGCTGCTGATGGCGCTGACGGCGCCGCTCTGGCTCAGGTCGAACACCGTGCCCCCGCCCGAAGCGTTGGACCAGGTGAAGCCGGTGACGCCCAGGTTCGAGCTGCTCTCGATGTTCTGGAAGGACACCGTGAGCTGGTCGTTGGAGGCGGGGCCGACCTGGAAGGTGACCGAGCCGCCGCTGCCGGCCGAGCCGTCGAGCAGGTTGATGCCGTTGAACTGGACCGAGCCCTTCTGGCGGTCGATCTCCTGCGTGAGCTGGTTGACCTCGTCCTGGATGTCCGTCTTGTCCGTCGAGGAAAGGTCGCCGTTGCCGTACTGCACGGCCAGCTCGCTGACGCGCTGGAGCATGCTCTGGACGTTGTTCAGCGCGCTATCGGCGGTCTGGACCATCGAGGTCGCGTCGCTGACGTTCCGGCTGGCCTGCTGAAGGCCGTTGACCTGAGAAGTCAGGCCCTGGCTGATCGCATAACCGGCGGCGTCATCCGCCGCGGAGTTGATGCGCAGGCCCGAGGACAGGCGCTGCATCGCGGTCGACACAGCCATGCTCGACTTGCCGAGGCTGATCTGCGTCTGCATCGCAGACGTGTTGGTGAGAATCGAAAGGGACATATTTACACCTCCATGGTGTGGTCGTTTTGGGGTTGTCCCCCGGCTGCTCCTTGCTGCCGGTCTTCCCGGTTATCGCCCCCGGCGGCCCGCACTTGAGGGGCGTCCAGAATGGTCTGGACACTCCCGCTCGCGGTCAGGCAGTCACGCTGATGTGAAGCCCGGAATCGCCTTCGTCTTCGTCGACGTCATCGACGTAGTAATCGCTCCCCTCGACCGAAGCGTGGGCCGCGGGCTCGCGCTTGCGCTGGCGCCGCCCGGGATCCTGAGCGTTCCGGCCGCCGTCGCGGTCGACACGCCCGGCCATCGGCGCCGGGGTGACCGGCGGGATGTTCTGCGCGACCGGAACGATCGGATGGAGCGGATCCATGGCGCTGGATCAGTCGGGGCTACGTACCCGCTGTGCCGGCCGGCTGTGCCGCTCCGGCGTCGTTGGACGCCGCCGGCCTGCGCGCCGGAATCACGTCGGGGTCCGGGGCCTGGCCGAGCTCGAGCGCCGCCCGCAGCTCGGCCTGGACGAGGTGGCGCCACACCGTGACCGCGCACATCCACGCGAGCATGTAGCCGACGATGCCGGCCACGAGCGCGCGCACCCCGACATCGAAGGTCGGGACGCCGGCCTTGTAGGAGAGGTAGCCGGCGATGGCGAAACCGGCGATCCCACTCCAGCCCTTGGCCCGGCGGACCTGGTAGCGGGCGCGCGGGTGGTTGGCGACGCTGGGACCGTTGTGGGCGCCTGGGGCGGCGGAGGCGCCGTCCTTGCCCTTCTTCTTCTTGCTCTTCTTACCCTCGCCCGTCTCGGGAGACTTGTCGGCCTTCTTGCTCATCCGGCGCTCCTGTGATCGATCACGCGGCCGACCTTGGCGAGCGCCTCGCGCTGACGCTCGAACACGAAGTGGATCAGCCGCTGGCGGTCAGTGCGAGAGATCTGGTCGAACACGAGCGCGCGCTTGCCCTCGTCGGCGGCGCGGACCACCTGGGCGTTGCCCTCGATCGGGGGGACCCCGGGGCCGAGGTTGAGGGTGAAGCGGACGTGTGCGCCGAGCGGGAGCGGCTCGGCTCCGCTCACGAGCATGCCGCCGCCGCTGACGTCGATGGCGTGTGCGTCGAAGGCGTCCCCGTTGGTTTGGTCCCCGCCCACTCCGCCGCCGTGGGCCTTGGCCACCTCGACCTTCTGGACGGCGGGCACGCGGACGAACTCGCGGCGCTGGGTGACCTCGGGCGCGGCCGACACGTCGAAACGCACGAGGTCGCGCTCCTGCAGGACGGCCTGCCCGTGGAACCGGACGAGGCCGCGAGGAGACACGTACTCGAGCAGCAGCGGCTCGACCACGTCGTGCGAGAGCTCATCGCCCGCGTCGAGCATCAGCACGAGCATCAGATAGTCGCCGCTCCGCTCGTACACGCGCACGGGGATGTGGCCCCCGACGGGCGTCGTCAGCTTGCCCTGCTTCCCGCCCACGTTGAGGCGGACGACATTGTCGGTCGGCTCAGGCTGTGAGGTCATGGGTGCGGGGCGCCTCGGACCGGGGTCTCAGGGAAGCAGGCGGGCCGCCAGCGAGGAGGGATCTGCGGCAGATAGCGCGCCGTCGAGCTCTAGACCCTCGTGGATGTAGGCGACCGGCATCCCACTGATGTGGGCCAGCTCGGCCGCGATGCCGAGCTGATCGGCCTCGTCGGCGTGCGTGACCGCGATCCCGTCCGCGCCGAGCGCGGCGAAGCCTTCGATGAGCTTGCGGGCCGCGTGGACGCTGAACGTCGCCGGGACGGCGATGTACACGGCGTCGAGCGACAGGGAGCGGAGCTCGCCGCCGAGCGCCTCCACGCCGGCCGGATCGCGCGGGGTCACGCCGGCGGTGTCGATCACGACCAGGCCGCCGTCGCGGCCGTGCTGGACGGCCGGCGCGGCCTCGGGGCCGACGGCGGCGCCCATGACCCAGACGTTCTGGCCCTTGAGCAGCTCCTTCAGATCGCCACCCCAGTCGTCGCTGCCGAGCGACACGACGCTCGCGGCGAGCGTCGAGCCCTTGGCGTATGCCGAGGCGAGCGCCGCGGAGCAGCGGGTCTTGCCGGCGCCGCCGGCGCCGACGAACGCGACCGCGGCTCCGGTGGCGGGCAGGGGAGCGGGAGCGGGGATGGTTGCCGCGAGCGTGGCCCGGACGGCGTCACGCAGGCTGCCCTGAGCGAGCGGCGAGCGGTGCGCCGCCGCGGCGACGATCAGCTGCTGCGCCCAGGCCTCGCTGATGCCCTGGGACGTGAGCTCCTGGGCGACGGCCGCGGCCTCGTCGGGCTGGACCGCTCCGGCTTGCTTGGCGACCCAGGGGGTGGCGGCCGGCGGGACGGGAGCCGGCGCGGGGGCCGGGGCCTCAAAGACAGGCGCGGGCGTCTCGAACACGGGCGCCTCGGCGACGATCGGCTCCAGAGCGACGGGCTCGGGAACGACCGGCTCGGGGGCGACGGGCTGGGGGACGATCGGCTCGGCGACGATCGGCTCGGCGACAACCGGAGCGTCGGGGGCCTCGGTCGGCGCCGGCAGCCCACCGGCGGTCACAAGCTTGACCAGCTCGTCGATGTCGACGTGGGCCGCCGCCTGCTCGAGTCGGGTGACGAACGATTCTGCGGCGCCCTCCATGGGGGGTGCCTCGGGAGCGGGCGGGGCGAACGCCTCGGGAGCGGGGGCGGCGTACGCCTCGGGCTCGGGCGTCGGAGACACCACCGGGTCGGCGGCCACCGGCGGCGGCGCGAGTGGGTGCTCGGCGGCCGGAAGAGCGGGGAAGTCGTCGGGAAGCGGAGCGATCGGCTCCGTGCGGAACGAGTTGGCCTCCTCGTCGGTCAGCTCCCAGCCGTTGACCGGCTCATCCTCGTCGTAGATGTCGACGCGCGGGGCCTCGGGCCGGGGCGCTGCCTGGGCGTCGACCTCGACGCACTTCTGGGCGAAGAAGCCGCCGACGCCGCCCATCAGGCCCTCGCGCTGGCGAAGGATGATCGCGTCGGGGCCAAGCTCGGTGCGGATCTGCGGGATCAGGTCCTCGAGCTTGCGGCCGCGGTAGGTGCGCACGCCACTCAGCTCACGCTCGTGGCCGTTGGTGTGGGGCTCGGTCAGGGTGCTCATGCGCTAACTACTCCTATGGTTTCGACGCTGATGCCTGGGGCGACTTCGTTGTAAGAACAGACGGGGAGGTGGGGCACGGACGACTCCATGAGGCGTCGGACGTGGCGGCGCACGCGCGCCGAGCAGAGCAGCACCGGTCGCATTCCGCCACGCGCGGAAGCCTGGTCGGACTGGCTCTTGACGGCGGTGAGCACGGCCTGGGCCCGGGTCGGCTCCATCGCCAGGTACTCGCCGTCGCTGGTTTGGGTGATCGACGTCGCCAGCTCCTGCTCGACCGTCGGGTCGAGCGTGATCACGCGCAGCGTCTGCATCGGGTCGAGATGCGGCGCGGTGATGGCGCGGCCCAGCGCCTGACGCGCGTACTCGGCCAGGAGGCTCGGGTCGCGCGTGATCCGGGCCTTGTCGCCGACCGATTCGACGATTGCGCCAAGGTCGCGGATCGAAACGCCCTCGGAGAGGAGCGACTGCAAAACACGCTGGATCTCGCCAAGCGAGAGAACATCGGGCACAACCTCCGTAACGACAGCTTCGTTGATTTCCTTTAGCTGATCGAGAAGCTGGCGTACGTCTTGCCGCGTGAGCAGCTGAGCGGCGTGCTTGCGGATCGTCTCGGTCAGATGGGTGACGATCACCGATTCGCCGTCGACGACGGTGTATCCGAGGGCTTCGGCTTCGGCGTGCTGACCCTCCGGAATCCAGATCGCCGGCAGCCCGAAGGCCGGTTCGGTGGTCGGAATTCCCGGCAGGGTCCCGACCGCGTCGCCGGGGTCCATCGCCAGGTGATGGCCGGCCATGACCTGACCGCGGGCCACGACCGTGCCGCGGACCTTGACCACGTACTCGTGTGAATCGAGGTCGACCTCGTCGTGGATCCTGACCGGCGGGATCACCATCCCGAGCTCGCTCGCGATCTGGCGGCGGATCATCGAGACGCGGCGAACGAGTGATCCGCCGGTCCGGCGGTCGACGAGCGGCACGAGGCCGAAGCCGATGCCGAGCTCGAGCGGGTCGATCGGGAGCTCCTTGAGAACCTCCTCGCGCGGGGCGGCGGGCTTGTCGGCCTGCGTCTCGGCCGGCAGGGCGGCGACGGCCGCGGCGGCGGCGAGCTCATCGGGCATGCCGTTGCGGACCGACCAGCCAATCGCGGCCATGATCCCGCCGATGAACAGGAAGGGCAGTTTCGGTAGTCCCGGGATCAGCGCGAATGCGCAGACGACGCAGCCGGCGACCAGCGGCGCCTTCTTCTGGCGCAGGATCTGGTTGGCGAGGTCGGAGCCGAGGTCCTTCTCGGACGCCGACCGGGTGACGAGGATGCCGGTCGCGACCGAGATCAGCAGCGCCGGAATCTGGGCGGCGAGACCGTCGCCGACGGTCAGCAGCGAGTAGGTGTGCGTCGCGTCGCCGAACGCGATGTGGTGCTGGACCACGCCGACGACGATGCCGCCGATGAGGTTGATCCCGGTGATGATCAACGCCGCCATCGCGTCGCCCTTGACGAACTTCGAGGCGCCGTCCATTGCTCCGTAGAAGTCGGCCTCGCGCGCGATCTCGCTGCGGCGGTGGCGCGCCTCCTGGTCGGTGATGAGCCCGGCGTTCAGGTCGGCGTCGATCGCCATCTGCTTGCCGGGCATGGCGTCGAGGGTGAAGCGGGCGGCGACCTCGGCGACGCGGCCGGCGCCGTTGGTGACGACCACGAACTGGATCACGACCAGGATCAGGAAGATCACGAGGCCGATCACGACGTCCCCGCCGACGACGAACTGGCCGAAGTCGTGGACGACACTGCCGGCGCTGCCCTTGGTCAGGATCAGGCGGGTGACCGACACGTTGATCGCGAGCCGGAACATCGTGGTCAGTAGCAGGAGGCTCGGGAAGGCCGAGAACTCGAGCGGCTTCTGCAGGTACATCGTCGCCACCACGACCGCCAGCGCCGCCGAGATGTTGATCGTGATGAACAGGTCGAGCAGCATCGACGGGAGGGGGACGATCAGCATCGTCACGACCACCACGACGGCCACGGCTGCGACCAGATCGGTGTGCTTCAGGAGCTTCCGGATCGTGTTCTCGTTCATGCCGCGGCCTTCCTACGCCCGGCCATCCGATAGACGAACGCGAGCACCTGGGCCACGGCGGCGTACAACTCGGCCGGGATCATCTGGCCGATCTCGACGCTCTTGTGAAGCGAGCGCGCGAGGGGCGGATCGGGCACGATCGGGACGCCTGATTCCTCGGCGATCCGCCGGATCTGCTTGGCCACGAGGTCCTGGCCCTTGGCGACCACGATCGGCGCCGGGTGGCTGCCGTCGTAGCTGAGCACGACCGCAAAGTGCGTCGGGTTGGTGACGACGACGTCGGCCTGGGGGATCGCGGCCATCATTCGGGCACGGGCGGCCTGCAGCTGACGCCTGCGGATCGCCGAGCGGACCTCCGGCGGGGCATTTGCCGAGCGGGACTCCTCCTTGACCTCGTGCTTGGACATCTTCAGCTGCTTGCCGTGGCGGTAGCGCTGGTAGAGGAAGTCGAGGATCCCGATCAACAGGTAGGCGATCGTGGCGCGCTCGGCGATGCCCATGATGCTCGAGTTGATCAGCATCCCGAGCGCGGCCGGCGGGGTGTCGATGCTCGCGCCGATGTTCGTAAGCTGCGGCACCAGCGCCATCGCGACCACGACGCCGACCGCGGCCACCTTGGAGATCGACTTGATCCCTTCGGTGGCGATGCGGATCCCGAACAGGTTCTTGAAGCCCATGATCGGGTTGATCTTCTTGAAGTCGGGCTTGATCGCTTGCTTGGTCGGCTTGAAGGAGACCTGGGCGACGTTCACGAGGATGCCCGCGGCCAGGCACAGCGCGGCGATCGGCGCGACGGTGCCGAGGATCGTGTGCAGGAACGCCTGGAACAGCCCGTGGAGGCCCGCGGCGGTGGTGGCGTCGCCCGGATGCGCGATCTGGGCGAAGGTCGAGCGCATCGAGCCGGAGACGCCGGAAACGACCGCGGGGCCGACGGCGATGATCCCGATCAGCCCGGCGACGAGCACGGCGGCGCCGTTGAGGTCGGTGCTCTTGGCGACCTGGCCCTTCTTACGAGCCTCGCTCTTGCGCTTGGGTGTCGGTTTTTCTGTCTTGTCGTGATCGGCCATGGCTGCGTTGCGGATCTAGAGGGCGCCCAGCGCGGTGGCGACCGAGGTGTAGATCTGGTTCGACATCCAGCCGCCCAGGAACGGCAGCGTCGCCATGACCGCCAGCAGCGAGACGCCGACCTTGAGCGGGAACGCGACCGAGAACACGTTCATCTGCGGGACGACGCGCGAGACCATGCCGAACGCGACGTCGGTGATCAGCAGCGTCAGCACGACTGGAGCGGCGACCTCGAGCGCGGACGTGAAGATCGAGGCAAACGACAGCTCGGCGGCATTGGCGAGCGAGCTGAACTGCGGCGCCTTGGTGAGGGGGACCAGCGCGAACGTGCGCGCGAGTCCGCGCAGCATCCAGGCGTCGCCGCCGATCGCGATGAACAGCATCACGCCGATCAGCGAGTACAGCTCGGCGAACGCGCCCCCCGGGTTACCGTTGATCGGGTCGACGGTGGCGCCGAACGAGAACCCGGAGACGATGTCGGCGAGCCCGCCGGCGGTCTGCACCGCGGCCAGCAGGGCCGCGATCGCGAACGCGAACAGGATGCCGACGAGCACCTGGACCATGAGCAGGCCCGCGACCTGAAGCGGTTGGGTCGGGATCGTCTCGCCGTGCATGGCCAGACCGGTCAACCCGATCGAGATCGCGACCGCGATGATGCCCTTGACCTGGGCCGGAATCTGCTTGGCCGAGAACAGCGGCGCGAGCATAAACAGCGGGGTGACCCGTCCAAGCACCAGGAAGAAGGCGGTGATCGACTGGCCACCCCCCAGCGCCTGCAGGAAGTTGTGGAGAGTCAGCTGGTTCATCCGATCAGCGACGGGATCGACATGTAGAGGTTCTGGGCGTAGCTGACGAGCTGGTCGAGCATCCACGGCCCGAGCACGACGATCAGCACGGCCACGCCCACGATCTTGGGGATGAACGAGAGGCTCTGCTCCTGGATCGACGTGACCGCTTGGAAGATGCTGACCAGCAGCCCGATGATCAGTCCGAGCAGCAGGATCGGGCCGGCGATCTCGAGTGCGAGCGTCATCGCCTGAGTGGCGAGACTGACGACGGTGTCTTCATTCATGTCAGTGGAAGCTCGCCACCAGCGAGTGCGTGATCAGGTCCCAGCCATCGACCAGGACGAACAGCAGGATCTTGAACGGCAGGGATATGAATGAAGGAGGCAACATGATCATCCCCATGGACATCAGCGTCGAGGAGACGATCAGGTCGATCAGGAGGAACGGCAGGAAGATCAGGAACCCGATCTCGAAGGCCGTCTTCAGCTCGCTCATGATGAACGCCGGGATCAGGACATAGGTCGGGATCTGGGCGCGCGTCTCCGGCTGCGTCTTCAGATGCGCGAGGTTCACAAACAGCGTCAGGTCCTGGGTGCGCGTCTGCTTGAACATGAACTGGCGCAGGGGCTCCTCCGCGCGCGAGATCGCCTGAGAGGTCGAGACCTCGTGCTTGGAGTACGGGTCCCAGGCGTCCTTCTTGATCGCGCTGATCGTCGGCGACATGACGAACAGAGTCAGGAACAGCGCGATCCCGACCAGCACCTGGTTGGGCGGCGTGTTCTGAGTCCCGAGCGCGCTGCGGACGAAGCTGAGAACGATCAGGATCCGTGTGAACCCGGTGACCGTGAACAGGATCGCGGGCAGGATCGAGAGCCCGCCCATGAGGAGCAGGATCTGGAGGGCGTTGCTCGAGTCGACCTTCACGAGCGAGCCGTGATCCGCCGCAGGACGTCGAGCACACGGTCCGAGGGCTTCTCCGCCCGGTCGGCCACTTCGGGCTTCTCCGGCGGAACCTCGATACCGAGCGCGATCGCCTCTGCCTCGGAGTAGCTGCGGATGGGGGTGACGCCGTTCTCGGCGACTCCGACCACCAGCACCTCACGGCCGGCGCGCACGACCGCGACCGAACGGCCGCTGCCCAGCGGCAGGCTCGCGACCTGGGTCAGGCCGGTGCCCGTCGGGCGCGTCTTGCTCTTTTTGGCCTGCTTCATGATCCACGCGATTCCGTAGATCACGGCGATGACAATGAACAGACCCACGATCGTGCGGACGATGCTCCCCCCACCACTGCTACTCGTGGCGGCGTGGCTCGCTACCGTGCTGCCGCTCAGGTGCAGCGGCGTGTTCTCGCCCGTGGACTGGGCAAGAGTCTTGGCGCTCTCCACCGTCGACGTCGTAGACGTCGTCGTGGCATGCGAGGCTGCGCCGAACGCAACCGCGGCATGCGTGATCGTCAGGGCGCCGGCAAGGGAGGCGCCACGAATGAACGTGAGCAACTTCATCGAGGGAAAGGACTCCGAGGGAGAGTCGTCCCGGTAATCGGCCGGTACCCCAGGGGCCTTGAATGGGGCCCCTGAGTCGCGGCGAGAGGAATGGGGTAGGAGCCCGGTAATGCCTGGAGTCGAACTCAACTGGTCGGCCGCCGAGGTCAAGAGCTCGAAGCTCTCGGTCCCGCTCGAGGGCGACATTCCCAAGGGCTGGAAAAGGAGTTTCGAGGCAACCGTGGTTCTCCTCGGCCACGGCGACTGGGGTGAGATTCAGCTCAAGCGGGACAGCGTCCGGGTCAGCGCCGTCGAGCCCGGGAGCGAGGAGAAGCTCCGCTTCCACCTCGAGTCCGTGGTCGCTCAGGCCAACGCCGATCACGCGCCCGAGGAGTCAGAGGAAGAAGAAGAGGCCCCGGACGCGGACGAGTCCGAGTCCGAGGCCACCGATGATGACGATGGTCCCGACGCCGAGATGACCCGGCGCTTCCAGTCGTTCTGATTCGTTCGACGCGCTAAGCGGCGGCCGCTAAGCAGCGAGCGCCTTGCCGACAGCCTCGAGCAGTTGCGCGGGCTGGAACGGCTTCACGACGAAGTCCTTCGCGCCCTTCTGAATCGACTCGATCACCTTGCTCTCCTGGCCGAGCGCCGAGCACATCAGCACACGGGCACGGGGGTCGAGCGCAATGATCTCGGCGAGTGCCTCGAGACCGTCCTTCTCCGGCATGGTGATGTCAAGCGTGGTCAGCTCGGGGGCGAGCACCTGGAACTGCTTGACAGCCTCAACGCCGTTGCCCGCCTCTCCAACCACCTCGTGGCCGCCGGAAGCGAGCGCGTCGCTCACCACCTTGCGCATGAACGCGGCGTCGTCGACAACGAGTACACGGGCCATCACGTCACGGCTCCTTCCACTTCGGATTGCGTCACTTCTGGAGTTTCTGGTTCAGCTGTGGATGTTGGGTCCCGGTCCTCGATCCTGTCTTCGGACTCGATATCGGACGATTCCGCGGCGGGCTCGACGACTTGGGGGGCAGGCTCGACGAGTTCGCGAGGTTGGGCCTGCGCCGAGCGGGCCAGGTCGAGCATGCTCAGGCCCTGGCTGTCGAGCCCGTCGAGTGACACGGCCCATTCGCCGTCGTCGGTGACCAGCAACTGGCCGCGGGCAAAGCGCATCCCGTTGACATACAGGTCGACGGGCGCATCTGCGGTCCGATCGAGGTCCACGACCGCGCCGACGGGGAGTCCCAGGGCCGACCCCAGAGGCATGCGGGTGCGCCCGAGCTCAGCCCAGACTCGGAGGCTGATTCCGCCGAGCGCCTCCTCGAGCGCGAGGCTGTGCGGGCTCGAGTCGACGGCCGAACGGGCCGCGCCCGCCGCCGAGCCGGTGCCCACGGTTGAATCGGTCCGCTCTGCGCTCTCCTCGTCGATCGCGCGCACCATGCGGACAACGAACGCCCTGGGGACGAGCTGGATCAGGCGGCAGGACTCGCCGGCGATCATGAACGTGGTCGAGGTGGCATGCGGCGCGGTGCCGTAGATGTCGGCGGCGCCGGCCGGGTCGTCGAGGACGCGCGTGTCGGGCGTCGAGATCTCGATCTCCTGTCCGAGCACGACGCCGATCGCGGCCGCGGCTGCGGCCATCGTCTGGTTGGCCGCCTCGGAGAGGGCGGACAGCTCGAGCTCGGACAGCGGTGACGGGTTCGCGCCCTCGGCCACTTCTTCCGCCGGCGCGCCCATCGCGGCGGCCAGAGCGCGCGCCCCGGCCGGCGTCATCACGAACACGTTGGCGCCCGTCACGCCGTCGACGTAGGAGACGCTCGTGGCGATCGAGCCGCGGGCGACGTTGGCGAACGGGGAGACGCCGGCGGCGAGCACGGTGACCTCTCCGCGCTCGACGGTCCCCGGGACGAACATCTCGAGCACCTTGGCGATCGCCTCGCCGGTGGAAGCTCCGAGGCGAATCAGCGCCTCGCGCGGAGTGATCTCCTGCTGCGTCATCCCAACCTCCTCTCGGTGCCGGACACCTGGATGGCGCGCCGCGGACCGTTACTTCCCGGCTGGGCACGGGCGAGCTTGACGTTCTCGGCGAACAGAGTTACGCCCTCCTCGGCCTGGGTCCCGAGGCGGATCACACTGCCGGGGCCGAGCGAGAGGATCTCGTCGATCGGGAGGTCGATCGCGGCGACCTCCGCTCGGAGCGTCACCGGGACCGCGGCCACGGCCCGGCCGATCTCGGCGGCGCCGGCCGACTCGGCCTCCGGCTCACGAGTCTCCTTGCCGGACAGACGTTCGCCGACGGCGTCGATCGCAAGCCACGGGATCAGCAGCGCCATCGAGGCGGAGTGCTTGTTGACGCGGCTCTCGATCACGACCACGAACGTGGGCTCCGAGACCGCGGCGATCTGGCTCGTGTCGTTGTGCGTCTCGATCTCGATCACCGACAGGCTGATCCCGGCCAGGTCCTGCCACACCAGCGACAACTGGTGGACCATCGATTCGAGCAGCCGCTGCGTGAGCACGGTGTCGATCTCGCTGAAGCGTCGCTCCCGGGGGGGCTTGTCGGGCGAGCCGCCGAGCAGGAGGTCGAGGCACATCAGCACGAACGACTGCTCGACCGTGAACAGCATCCTGGTGCCGAGCGGCTGGACGTCGAGCGTGACGAACAAGGATCCGGCGGGCAGCTGCGACTGCGCGCCCGACCACGTCGCCTGCGTGCTGTTGATCGCCTCGAGCTCGACCGGGCTGCGCAGCTCGGTCGAGAGCCTCGTCACCGACGTCTGGCAGAAGGTGTCGATCGCGCGTGCGATACGGCGCTGATGGTCTGAGGTGAACTTGGTCGGGGTCGAGAAGTCGACTGTGCGCAGCCGCTGGCCCCGGCGGTGCGGCGCGGTGGTCGGCTGGTCGGGGAGCTCGCCCCGCTTGGCCGCCTCGACGAGTGCGGCCACTTTGTCGTGATCGAGGATCTCGCTCATCGCTGCGCTCCTTCCAGAGTGGCGGAGGCGCGCGGGAGGCGCGCGCTTCCGGCCGAGCCGCCGAGCAGGATGGTGAGCTCGCCGCCGGCCTTTACGGTGATCGTGCCGTCGCCGACAGTGACCCGCATCGTCCGTCCGCGACTGCCGCCGGTCTCGGCGGCGTGGACTGCCAGGCCCGACGTGGCGAGGCCCTTCCGGACCGCATCGGCGTTGCGGGCGCCGATGTCGAGCTCTCCGAGTTCGAACATCCGGGCGCCCCCGGCGAGCGCGGCCTCCAGGCGGTGGCGGCTGGCTCCGGCGCGGCAGACGCGGTCGATCAGCTCGGGAACCGCCAGGTCGGCGAACTTGCCGGGCTGGCGATCGGTCTCGGTCGATTCGGGCAGCACGATATGAGCGAGGCCGGCGACGCCCGCGGACCGGTCGACCACCGCCAGACCGATGCACGAGCCGAGCCCGCGAGCCACTAGCTCGTCACCGGCGCGCTTGGAGACCACGATCTCACCCATTCGTACGGAACCCATCGCTACGCGGCGAGACCCAGCGGCGTCAGCAGATCTGAGACGCCACCGTCGCTCGGCAGCAGGACGAAGGAAATCGAGCACGGCTCGTCGGCGACGTCAAGCTCGGAATCGAGGACCAGCACGAGATCGGCGGACTCGGTCTGGGTCAGCGCGAGCGATGAGAAGATCGCGCCGAGCATGTCGGTCGTCAGATGCGGGGGGCATGGGCAGAGATTCAGCCCGGTCATCGACGCCAGCGCGTTCAGGCACGAAGTCCCGAGGATGTTGCCGATCTCGCGCAGCGCCGAGTCGCCGATCTCACTGCCGGCCTCGACGCCGAGCAGCCGGCAGAGCGCGTCGGCGCCCTCGGCCGAGATCAGGAGCAGGACGAGGCCGTCGATGTCGCCCTCGAGCGGAATCACGACGCCCGTGATCGACTCGCCGGGGCTACCGCAGGCGTCCACAGCATCGACCAGCGACAGCGCGAGCACGCGCGGCACGGTCAGCCCAACCGCTCGCCCCAGCATCTGCGAAAGCGCGGTCGCGGCGTTGCCCGAGGCGATGTTCGCCAGCTCCCGCAAAGCATCTAGCTGCAATTCGGTGTAGCGAGGGGTCAATGGTCCGGTCTCCTGTGTTCGTGTTCGGTGTTCTATGCGGCGAGGCTGATCGTGGCCGCCACGCTGTTCTCGGCGGCGAGGGCATCGCAGTCGACGATCAGCGCGATCCGGCCGTCGGCGAGCGCGGCGCCTCCGGACACGGGCTCGCCGTCGGAAACGATCTCCGGCAGCGGCCGTGTGACCAGTTCGCGCTGGCCGACCAGGTCGTCGACCGCGAGCGCGAGGCGGCGGTCCTGAGTACGGATGATCACGACGAACTCGTGGTCGGCGACGGTTTCGTGGCCGAACACGTCGGCGCCGTCGAGGAGCGGCAGCACGCCGTCCTCGAGCACGAGCATCGGCTTGCCGGCGACCGACCGAACCGTCTGATCGGACAGCCGCAGCGTGCGCTCGATGCGATCGATCGGGATCGCGAACGGCGCGCCCGAGACGTCGACCTGGAGAGCGGAGACGATCGCCAGCGTGAGGGGAAGGCGGATCTGGGCGAGCGTGCCGGCGCCGGGAGTCGAGTCGATCACGACCTCTCCGCCGAGCTGGCGGACCTTCTCCCGCACGGCGTCCATCCCGACCCCGCGGCCGGAGATGTCGCTCGTCGCCTCGGCGGTCGAGAAACCCGAGGTGAACAGCAGCTCGACGGCGCCGCGCATGTCGATCGCCGCGGCCGCGTCCCCGTCGATCATCCCGAGCGATAGGGCCTTGCGGGCGATCGCGTGCGGGTCGATCCCGTTGCCGTCGTCGCGGACCTCAATCACGACGCTGCCTCCCGCGTGGCGGGCGGCGATCTGGATCGTGCCCTGGCGAGGCTTGCCGGCGGCGAGTCTGTCCTCAGGCCCCTCCAGTCCGTGGTCGACGGCGTTGCGGACGAGGTGGACGAGCGGATCGCCGAGGGCGTCGACCACTGTCCGGTCGAGCTCGGTCTCGCTCCCGACGAGCTCGAGCCTGACCTCCTTCTGGAGCTTGGTCGACAGGTCGCGGATCAGCCGCGGGAAGCGCAGGAACACGACATCGACGGGGATCATGCGGACCTGCATGACCATCGCCTGGAGCGATTGGGAGCTCCGGGTCAGCTCCTGTACCGCCTGCTGGAGCCCCTCGACCTCGAGGTTCGCGGTCAGAGCCTCGACCGCGGTGCGGTGGATGACGAGTTCGCCCATCGAATGCATGAGCGCGTCGAGGCGCTCGGCGTCGACGCGCACGGTCCGGGTCTGGGTCGTCTTGACCGTCGCCTCAGCCGGGGCGGGCGCGCGCTTGGCGGGCTCGACGGCGTGCGGCGCGGGCGGTCCCTCGGATGTGGCCGCGGCTTGGCCCCCACCCGCCGGGACGGCGGTCACCTCGACAGTGAGGACCTCCGACACGGCGCCGACGGTCGCGGCGATCGTCTCGTCCTCGTGATCGCTCGCTATCCACGCGTCGATCTGACTTCCCTGGAACTGCTCGACGCCGTCAGGCGGAGGCGAGCTCGCGAGAATCTCGCCGTGGTCGGCGAGCGCTACCAACACCATGTGTGCGCGGACGGCCGGCATCAGAACGTCCGGGCTCAGCGCGACACGCACGCGGAGCACGCGCGCGCCCGCCTCCTGCGCGGCGATCACGGCGGCATGGTCGAGCGGGTCCGCGATCCCGACGCGAGCCATCTCCTGCTCAGGTGTACGCGGCCGGACGAGCGAGCGTAGCCGCGCGACCACCGGCGCCGGATCGAGCGACTCCTGCCCGTCGACCTCGATCGCCTCGACCGCAGCGGACAGGGCGTCCAGGCACGCGAACACGGTGTCGATGGCTTCGGCCGGCAGCCCGTTGGTCCGCTGGCGCAGAAGCTCGAACACGTCCTCCATCTCGTGCGTGAGCTCCGCGATCCGGCTGAAACCCATCGTCGCGCTCATGCCCTTGAGCGAGTGGGCGATCCGGAAGATCTCCTCCACGGTCGGACGATCCTTGGGGTTTTCCTCCAGCCGGACAATCGCGAGATTCAGTTGTTCGAGGTGCTCGCGCGACTCGGCCACGAACATCGGCAAGTACTCGGATGTATCCATCACGACTTTCGGTAGATGAACGGGTGGATCGTCGACAGACCGAGCCCGGCGGCATCCGAGATCCGCTCGGTTCCTCCGATTACCAGCACGCCCCCGGGTTGCAGGGCGTGGGCGAGCCTTGCGTGGAGCTCGTCTCGGATCCGATCTGCGAAGTAGATGACGGTGTTGCGACACATGATCAGTTCATAGCTCGACGCCGGGGGCTGGAGCTTGAGTAGGTCGCCCACCTCGAAGCGGGTCATGACCCGCAGTTCGTGTTTGGCCTGCCAGCCCGTGCCGGTCGGCTCGAACCAGCGCTCCATCGCCGAGGGAGGCGCCGTGCGGGCGTCCTCGGGGCTGAACGCGCCTACCTTGGCGCGCGCAACCATGCGCTGATCGATATCGGTCCCGAGGATCCGGACCGTGGCGCCGGGGATCGCCTGGCGGCAGACCGCCGCGAGGGTGTAGGCCTCGGCGCCGTACGAGCATCCGGCACTCCACGCCCGGAGCCGTCCGTGCACCGCCAGCTCCTCGAGCAGGCCGGCCTCGAGGCGCGCCCACTGGTCGGGATGACGCCACAACTGCGAGACGTTGATCGTGACGCGATCGAGCAGTTCATCGAGCTGCTGCTGGTCGGTGCGCAACCGCGCCAGCGAGTCGGTCAGCCGGGCGTATCCCTGGCGCGCGAAGAACGAGCGCAGGCGCCGCTCCATCTGCGGGCGCTTGTACTGCGACAGATCGATGCCGCACAGGAGGCGCAGGCCCTCGCAGAAGGCGACGTAGTCGTCGGCGGCGGCGAGGTCGCTCTTCGGACCCTCGAGCGCGGCGTCGTGGCCGCGGTGGCGGACGATCGCGCCACGGTGAAAGGTGCTGATCTGGCGCTCGGTCATGCCCCGGCCTCGTTCGCGATCGCCTCGGCCAGGCTGCCGAGGTCGAGAACGTCGTCGGCGAGACCGGCGTCGACGATCGCCCGCGGCATCCCGAACACGGTGCAGCTCTCCTCGGACTCGACGAGGATCCGCCCGCCACGACGGTGCACCTCGCGCGCGCCCGACAGCCCGTCGCTGCCCATGCCGGTCAGCACGACCAGCACCATCCGCTCGCCGTAGACGCGCGCGGCGTCCTCGATCAAGAGATCGGCGCGTGGGCGCAAGCCACCGACCGCGGGCTCGTCGGTCAAGGTCGTGCGCCCGTCAGGAGCCAGCCGCAGATGGCGGCCACCGGGAGCCAGCAGGGCAGTGCCGGCGTCGAGCGCCTCTCCGCCCGTGGCCTCGCGCACGCGCAGGGCGCTGCTCGCGTCGAGGCGGGCGGCGAGCGAGCCCGTGAAGCCGGCGGGCATGTGCTGGACGATCAGGGTGCCGGCGCCCAGCGGGGCCGGGAGCTCGGGCACGAGCGACGCGAGCGCGCGAGGGCCGCCGGTCGAGGTGGCGATCATGACGAGCTTTGCGCTCTGAGCGACCGTGGGTCGCCGCGTCGGGGTGACCCGGGCACCGTCGTGCGCGAGCGCCGCTGGCCGGCTCGGCATCTGCGCCCCACCGTTGTGGGCGGAGCGGCGCGTGCGGCGCGAGGCGGCGGCGAGCTTGACCTTGGCGCCGAGATTCTCGATGAACGCCTCGAGGCTCTCGGTCGCGGTCGGCTTCGACACGAGGTCAAAGGCGCCTTCGGCGAGCGCGTCGACCGCGCGCGCCCCGTGGGCGGCTGAGAACGCCGAGACCACGACCACGGGGATGTTGCTGTCCGAACGTTCCCGCAGAGCTCTGAGGACGCCGAGGCCGTCGAGGCCCGGCATCGTCAGGTCGAGCGTCATCGCGTCAGGACGCTCACGAGCGCACAGGGCGAGCGCTTCGTCGCCGTCGCCCGCGCTCCCCACCACCTCGATCCCAGCGCGTGTCAGCGAGCGCGTGACGATGTTGCGCATCAACGCGCTGTCGTCGACGACGACGACCCGCGCCGGGGTGGTGGTGGTCATGCCTCAGCTTTCTCGGTGTGTGGGAATGCCTCAGGCGGCGAGCGCGAGGTCCGGCGCGGTGAAGATCGCGCTCGGCTTGAGCAAGACCACGAGGCGGTTGTCGATCTTGGCGATCGAGTCGATCAGGGTCGTATCCGCACCCGGCGCGTCCTGCAACTGCTCGTCCTGGACCGTCAGGACCTCTTCGACGCCGGCGACGATCACGCCGGCGGTCTCCGATCCCGCTTCTACGATCACGATCTTGCTGTGCTCGGTGAGCTCGGACGGGACGCCGAGCCTCGCCGCGAGGTCATAGACGGGAACGATCCGGCCGCGCAGGCTGATCACCCCACGAACCCAGTCGGCGCGCGAGGCGACGGAACGGGGCTCGGTGTAGCGGATGATCTCGTGGACTTGCTGAATCGGAAGCGCATAGTGCTCGGGCCCGAGGGTGAACACGACGAGCTGGCGTGGATTGTTTGCGTCTGGCATTGCTTCTTGCTCCTTGCACGTTCAGACGAGCCGGGGTGGCGAAACCGTTCCCATCAGTGGGTTCGGTAACCGGGTACTCGTCACTTGCCCGGAGTAGCTTTAGCTTCCGAGGTGGCGATGCGGCTATGCGTCGGCGGCCGCGGCGGGGTCGCCCGCCGGCGCGGGCGCGCCAACCGGCGCCTGGCCAATCACCTCGGTCACACGGAGCCCGAACTGCTCGTCGATCACGACCACTTCGCCCCGGGCGATCGCCGTGCCGTTGACGAGCAGATCGACGGGCTCGCCGGCCATCCGGTTGAGCGTGATGATCGAGCCCTGGCGGAGCTCGAGCGTCTCGCCGACGGTCATCCGGGTGCGCCCCATCTCGACGCTGAGGTCGACCGGCACGGCGCTCAGGCGGCGCAGGTCCGCGACGCCGTTGAGGCTTGCCGGAGCCGGCTCGCCGGCGCCCGACGGAAGCTGTTCGAGTTCGTAGCTCATCGCTGCTCCTACTGGACTGCCACGTCGGTGAAGAAGACCTGGTCGACCTTGACGTCGGTCTCGGTCTTGATGTCGGTCAGGATCTGCTGCTCCAGGCCGTTTCGCCCCGTCTGGTCGACCAGCGCGCTCGAGCCCTGGTTGGTGACCTCGTTGGTGATGATCGACCGGATCACGGCCTCCTCAGGCAGCGTGCCGACCGTGGCCCCGGCGGCCGGGGTGTTGTCAGCGGTGGCGCCGTCGCTTTGGCCCGGCGCCAGCTCGAGCGCCACGGTAAGCGTGGCGTAGTGCCCGTCCTTGAGGTTGAGCGTGAACTGCTTGGGGAGGATGTAGATCTCGCCGGCGATCTTCGGCTTGACGACCTTGGGCGGCATGAGCTTGCCCTTGGCGACGTAGCCGCCGCCGAGCAGGATGATCGGGAGAATGATCAGGATCTTCTTTTTCATGGGCTCGGGTTCGGGATCGGGGGCGGGATCAGGATGGGGGGACGGGGTTCAGGCGCATCAGCACGATCTCGACACGGCGGTTCTGCGCGCGTCCGGCGGCCGCCCAGTTGCTTGCGATCGGGTGCAGGTCGGCATAACCGACAGCTCCAAGCCGGTAGCGATTGACGCCCCGGCCTATCAGGAAGCGCACGACATTCGTGGCCCTCGCCGTCGACAGCTCCCAGTTACTCGGGAACTGTGCTGTCGCGATCGGCTGATTGTCAGTGTGTCCTTCCACGGTGATCGGATGAGTCGGGTCAAGGTTGAGCAGCTGGGCCACCTCGGCCAGCAGCTGGTCGGCGCCGCGCTGAAGGGTGGCCGAGCCCGAGTCGAACAGGAGGTTGTCGGTGAGCACGCGGACGACGAGGCCGCGACGCTCGATCACGGACTGGACCTTGTTGCCGAAACCGTGGGCCTTGGCGTAGGCGTCGAGCTTCGCCTTGAGCTGGGCGAAGTTCTGTTGCTCTGCGATCGAGGCGCTCATGCTGTTGAGCGCCGCCTGGAGCTGCGCGCTCGTCATCGGCTTGGCGGCGGCGTTGTTGGCCGAGCCCGTGCTGCTGCTCGACCGCGAGGTCGGCGTCGGCACCAGCGGCACGATCGAGGGCACCTCGGCGGTCGCCGGCGTGTGGGCGCTCGTCGACTCCGAGCCTGCGGAGAGGATCGCCCGTCCCCCGGGCAGGATTGAACCCGAGAAGGCCGCCTTCAGTGACTGCTGGAGGACCTGGTACTTGGAGATGTTCACCGACGAGATCGAGAACAACACCATGAACAGTGCGAACAGCAGGGTGAGCATGTCGGCGTAGGTCAGGAGCCAGCGCTCCTCGTTCTCGTGCTCGACCGCTCCTCCGCGACGCCCGCGCTTGCCGTGGGCGGCCATGGCTACGCCGCTTCCGCTTCGCGCTCGGGCATCGGCGTGACGTTGTCCGCCTCGCCGGCGCCGTCACGTTCGGCCGGGGGCACGAACGAGGTGAGCTTGTCGGCCACCACGCGCGGGTTGTCGCCCGCCTGCACCGACAGAATGCCCTCGACGGTCAGCGTCCGGAGCTCGATCTCCTCGGCCGACAGCGCCTTCAGGCGGTTGGCCACCGGGAGGTAGATCACGTTGGCGGAGCCGACGCCCATCAGCGTGGCGATGAACGCAGAGGAGATCGACGGGCCGAGCGTCGCCGGCGCGGACAGGTTCTGGAGCACGTGGACGAGCCCCATGACCGTGCCGATGATCCCGATCGTCGGCGCGAACCCGCCGGCCTTCTCGAACGGCGCGACGCCGGCATGGTGACGGGCGCCCATCGCGTCGATCTCGGCGTCGAGGATGTCGCGCACGAGATCGGGGTCGGTGCCGTCGACGACCAGCTGGAGGCCCTTCTTGGTGAAGGCGTCGTCGATCTCGGCGATCTGGGCGTCGAGCGCCAGCAGGCCCTCTCGTCGTGCCTGCTCCGCGAGTGACACCAGCAGGCTGACTCGGCCCTGGACATCCTGCGGCTCGGCGCTGATCACGCGCTTGTACAGCGCCGGGATCTTCTTCATTCCGTCCATGCCGACGCTCGCCATCGTCGCGCCGGCGGTGCCGGCGATGATCAGGATGAGCGCGGTCGGGTTCATGAACGCGGCCGGGCTGGTCCCGTCCATCATCGCACCCAACAGAATGCCGACGATCGCGACAGCGATTCCTATGCCGGTTGCGGCCTTCATGACCCGGTCATCGGCCGGTATATGGAAACCTTCAGGATCACGCCAGTTCGGAGTGGTCGATCGGGGCAGCCGGTCGGAGTTGTGACACCGTCCCACCGGTCGTCTCGCGCTCCTCCTGGCGCCGCTTCATCGCTCCGGCGAGGACCTCGACGCGGTACGCACGCACCGCCTGGCAGACGCGCTGAGGCGTCTCGGCTACGACGATCTTTCCGCCCGTGGCGAGCGTGATCACCGTGTCGGGGTGACCCTCGACGGTGACGATCAAATCGGGATTCAAATGAAATAGCTCGAGCTTGTGCCCGAGGCGATGCAGCGTGATCATTGTTCGGTTCTCCGGTCTCTGGTGAGGTTTTGACTGGGGCCCGCCCACCCGACCCACCCACCCTGATCGGAGGAGCGGCATCCCTCGATTGCCGCCCCTCCGCCCAGCCTTTGCCTGGTAATTACTGCTTCATCTGGACGGCCGTCTGCATCATCTGGTCGGCCGTCGTGATCGTGCTGGCGTTGGCCTGATAGCCACGCTCGGCCTCGATCATGTTGGTGAACTCGGTGCCCATGTCGACGTTCGACTGCTCGAGCTCGCCGCTGATGGTCTTCCCGAAGCTGGCGGTGCCCGGCTGACCCGCGGTCTCGACACCCGAGGCGGCGTTCGCGCTCCACAGGGACCCGCCGTCGCGCTGGAGGCCGGCCTGGTTGGGGAACGTCGCCAGCGAGATGTAGCCGGCGGTTACCGCCGTACCGGCCGCGTTCTGGTAGTTGACGCTCCCGTCCGGGCCGATCGTCACGTTCGTCGATCCCGGCGGGACCACGATCGCATTGTTCGCGCCACCGGCGACGTTGGGCTGATAGCCGCCCGAGCCGTTGGACTGCGCGGCGTAGCCCTGGACGTACTGCCCGGTCTGCGTGCAGAGGTAGCCCGACGCGTTGAACGTCAGGTCACCCGCCCGCGTGTACTGGGTGGTGTCGAACGTCGGCGGGCTGGCGGCGACATTGCCGTTGGCGACGCGCAGCCAGCCGTTGCCCTGAATGGCGACGTCGGTCGCGTTGCCCGGTCGACGCGACGCCGCCGGCGGTCATCACGTTGTCGATCGATCCGACCTGCGCCCCGAGACCGACCTGCAGCGGGTTGGTGCCGGCGCTGAAGCCGTTGGCCGCGGAGCCCGCGGCGATCAGCTGCGACAGCTCGTCGGAGAACTGGGCGCTCTGTGCCTTGTATCCGATCGTGTCGACGTTGGCCAGGTTGTTGGCGGTCACGTCGAGCATCGTCTGGTGCGCGTCGAGGCCGCTGATCGCGGCATACATTCCTGACATCATCGGGACATCCCTGCCTTTCGCGGCCTCCTCGAAGAGGTCCAGCCACTGTTGTTTTTCGACCGTGTCACTCATGCGATCACGGCACTGTCGATGTTGGTGAACACGTGCTGGCGCATGTGCTCGGATGGCACCGCCGTGATGACGGTGTTGTTCGTCACCGACACCACATAAGCGGTGTTGTCGACGAACACGACGGAGTCGCGCGAGCCCTTTCCCGCTGCCCGCTGGACTCCGTCCGTGAGCCGGCCGAGAGTCGGCTGGTCAAGGTTGACCCCGCGCTGCTGGAGGCGCTCGAGCGCGTGCCGCGAGAATTGCGGCGCGCTCGTCTGCTTCGACAGCAACTCCGCGAACGACGGGCCGCCGGCCGCCTGGCCGCCAGCGGTCTGCGACGCCGGCGTGGCCGGCGTTGCGACCGGAGCGACAGGGCCCGGCGCGACGATCGCGGGATTGGGGAGGATCGAGCTCACTGAACCTCGCTGACAGCCGAGGCGTCGATCCCGGACGTTCCGTTGATCGTCAGGGTGGGGCCAGTGGAGTTGAACTCGACGCTCTGGACGATGCCGGTGTCGGCATTGCCAGTGGTCGGGTCGGTGTAAGTCACGTTGTGACCGAGCAGCGCGATCGCGGTGGCGGTGTTCTGCCCCGAAGCGATCGTCGAGGTCGACTGGGCGGTGTTGGTCTCCTGCTCGACCTGAGTGAACTGCGCGAGCTCGGTGACGAACTGCATCGGGTCGCTGCTGTTCGGGTTCATCGGGTTCTGGTTCTTGAGCTCGGCCATCAGCATCTCGAGGAACTGGTTCTGGGTGATCGGGAGCGTGCTCGAGTTCGAGTTCGTCGCGGTCGTCCCGGTGGTGGCGGTCGTTCCGGTGCTGCTGGTCGTGGGGTCGGTGAAGCTCATCGGTGTCGTCCTTGTCTGATCTGGGTGCTTTCAGGCGAGCACGTTCACGAGCGCGCTGCCCGCTGGCGCCGAAGTGGTTGGCTGTACGGGGTTGCCGGCGTCGGCGTCCTCGTCGCTGCCGGTGGCCCCGCCATTGGCGGAGGAGTTGGATCCGGAGGTCTGGCCGGGATCGGACGTCTGGGAGCCGCCGTCGGCGCGGGCCTCGATGTTGAGGCTCAGCAGGTTGACGCCCGCAGACTGGAACGCCCGGCGGAGATCGTCGCCGCCCTGCGACAGCGTGTCGGCGGTGGCGGCGTGGTCGGTGAGCACCCGCGCCGTGACCCCGTCATCGGTGTGCTGGAGCTGGATCCGGATCGTGCCGAGCGACGGGGGCGAGAGTTCGATGCGCGCGGTGGTGGCGCCCTGGCGCGACGCCATCTCGACGGTCGCCTTCACGGTCTCGATCGCGTGGTCGAGCGTGACGCCGTAACGCGTGGGGATCTCCGTGGCCGGCGCAGCGGTCGTGGTCGCGGCGGACGGGGCCGGCTGGGGAGTCGCCGGCGACACCGTCGGGGCGGGCGTGCTCGGGGCGGGCTGTGAGGCGGTCGGAGTGGTGTGGATCGCGGGTTGGGTCTGGCCTTGCGTCTGCTGCTGCGCCTGGGCGTCGCTGGGCGTCTGCTGCTGGTCTTGTGCCTGCGGCTGGGTGGGGGTCGCCGGCGCGGTGGTCGTGCTCGGGGCCGCCGTCTGAGTCGCGGGTTGCGTCGTCGACTGTGAGGGCGACGGCTTGCCGGCGGGGGTCGGCTGCTGGGCAGCCTGTGGCTCGGCCGGCGCCGGCGTGGCGGGCACCTCGGTCGCGGTGGTCGCCGTGGTCGTGGTCGTCGGCTCGGTCGTGACTGTGGTGGCGGCGGGGGGCGCGGCCGGGGTCGGTGCTGCCGGCGTGTCGGCGGGCGCGGACGCAGCCGTGGCCGTAGCCGGCGCTGGGGTCCCGGCCGGAGTCGCAGGTGTTGCGGTCGCCTGGGCGGCCGGGGCCGTCGTTTGTGGAGCGGGCGCCGCGACTGCCGCCACGGCTGCGGTCAGCTGATCGGCCGCCGAGGGCTGCGGGGGCTGGGAAGCGGTCGGCTGGGGCTGAGTGGCGCTCTCGACCTGCGCGGCGGCGGCGGCGATGCTCGCGGCATCGGTCGCAGCCGTCGTCGGCTGGTCGCTTTGAGAGCCGGCTCCTCCGGCGCTCTTGGTCTGGCCTTCCGCTACGGCGGTCCGGGCCACGTGGTTGTCGAGGACGCTGGTGAAGGGCGGTCCGGATGATTTTTCCGGTGGCCCTCCGCTCGGCGCCGACGAGTCCGTACTCGGCGGCGGGAGCGTCGCGGTGACGGCTGGGGTCATGCGGCTCTCCTCCGGAAACTGTTGATTGCAATCTCGTCGAGCGCCAGGCCCTCGCGGCGAGCGACCTCGCGCTCGTGGTCCGCGCGCCGGTGCTCCTTCAGACGTTCGAGCGCCTGACGGTCCCGAGCGGCGTCCACGAGCGCGTCACGGCGCTGGGCGAGCTCGAGCTCCTGGCGCTGGAGGTCCTGCCGGGTGACCTGGTGGGCACGCTCGGCGCGCTCGAGGTACGCCTGGCGCGCGAGCATGTCGGTCGCGTTGCTGGTCATGCGCGTGGCGTCGACCTGGGCCGCGCGCGCGCCGGCGAGCCGGGTGGCGGCAGCTTCGACCTCGTCCTCGCAGCGGCGATGACGCATCATCGCGCCGGCAAGCTCCTGCTTGGCGGCGTCTTCGCGACGCTCGCGCAGGGCGCGAACGCGTTCGAGGCGGAAGCGGAACGACTGTCCGTTCATGCCTCTGTACTCGGCCGCCCCCGGCCGCCCCTGAGCGCAAGTGGACGCTTGTCCGATTCGCCTACGTGCCCGGGGTCTTTGGGAAGAAACCCTGAATAGTTCACCGTTTCCTCCCGAGCGCCAAGCGCGTGGTGGCGCGCGCGGGGTGGCGCACCGCAAACGGTCAGGCGTGAAGCTGTAACGCCGGGATCGCGACCGGGGCGCCGGCGACGCCGCCGGCTGGGACCGCACGACCCGGCATGCCGGCCGGCGCCGGCGCGGGCGGGCCGTCGAGCACCTCGCCGGCGCCCGGCATCCGCCGAATGAGCTCGGCCGCCAGCCCGAGTAGCTGGGCGTCGGCCTCGTCGACGATGCTCGGTTCGTCGACGCGCTGTTTCAGGAAGGCGTCGATCGCCGGGCGCAGGCCGATGGCGGCGTCGAGCACCGGGTCCGTGCCCGCCTGGTAGGCGCCGATCGAGATCAGGTCCTCCTTCTCGCGGTAGGCCGCCAACGCCGCGCGTAGACGCGTGCCCGCCTCCCGCACCTCCGGCGTGACGATCTCGCCGATCAAACGCGACACGCTCTGCAGCACGTCGATCGCCGGGTAGTGCCCGGAGTGCGCCAGCGACCGCGTCAGAACCACGTGCCCGTCCAAGATGGACCGGACGGCGTCGGCGATCGGCTCGTTCATGTCGTCGCCGTCGACGAGCACCGTGTAGAGACCGGTGATCGATCCGATGGCGCTCGTCCCGGCGCGCTCGAGCAGCCGCGGCAGCAGGGCGAACACCGAGGGCGTGTAGCCCCTCGTGGCCGGCGGCTCGCCGATCGCGAGCCCGACCTCGCGCTGGGCCATGGCGAACCGGGTGACCGAATCCATCATCAGCATCACGTCGCGTCCCGCGTCCCGGAAGTGCTCGGCGATCGCGGTGGCGGTGAACGCCGCCCGGATCCGCACCAGCGCCGGCTGATCCGAGGTCGCGACGACAACTACCGAATGACTGAGAGCATCACCCAGGTCGCGCTCGATGAACTCGCGGACCTCGCGGCCTCGCTCGCCGACCAGGGCGATCACGTTCACGTCGGCGGAGGTAGACCGGGCGATCATCCCCATCAAAGACGACTTGCCGACGCCCGACCCGGCGAAAATGCCGAGGCGCTGCCCCCGACCGCACGGGACCAGGGTGTCCAGCGCGCGCACGCCCAGGGAAACCCGGTCGGCGATACGCGGGCGTGTCAACGGATCGGGCGGGGCGCCGTTCGTATCCCGCCACGGAACGCCCGAAACCGGCTCGATCCCATCCAAAGGAACACCCAGGCCGTCGATCACGCGGCCGAGCAGCGGCTCGCCGACGGCCACCCGGAACGGCCGGCCGGTCGGATGCACGCTCGTACCCGGGCCGATCCCATGGAGCTCGCCGAGCGGCATCAGCAGCGTGCGTCCGCCGCGGAAGCCCACGACCTCGCACGGAACCTGATCCCGCCCACCCTGGTCGCGGCCGTCGCCGACCATGCAGACCTCGCCGATCTCGACCTGGACGCCGGTGGCCTCGATGATCAGCCCGATGAGGTCGCTGACCCGACCGACGCGACGAGACAGATCGGCGCCCTGGAGCGCCCGGGCGGCGACGGCCAGGCTAGACATCGGCGGCGGGCTCGCGCGCCAGGGCGGCGGCGACGATCTCGCGGGCCCGCCCAAGCTGCGCGTCGAAGCCGGAGTCGATCTCGCCCGAGTCGGTCCGCGCGATCGCTCCTCCACGCCCGATCCGGCGGTCGGACTGGACGCCGAGGTGCTCGATCCCGCCGAGCTCGGCCTGAAGCTGTTCGACGCACTCGCTCACGATCTCCAGATCGTCCGGGTTCACGACCAGCGTCACCCGGCGACGTTCGGAGAGGTGGCGAAGCGCGTTCCGTCCCACGTCGATCACGCGCTCGGGCTCGACCGAGATCGCGCCGGCGAGGATCTGCTCGGCAAGCTGCATCGCCATCTCGACCGCGTCCTGCTCGAGCTCGGCCCTGACCTGCGCCCGCAGCTCGGAGATCGCGTCGGCCGCGGCCGCGATCGCCGCGACCGCGGGCGCGGCCTCGCTCCGGGCCGCGGCCAGCCCGGCGGCGCGACCCTCGGCCTCGCCGGCGGCCCACGCCTGGGCGCGGATCTGCTCGGCCTCGGCGCGGACCGCCGACAGCACGTCCGCGATCCCGTTCGAGGTGCCCGGGGGCGGGGCATCGAGCTGCCGGAAAGCGTAGCTCTGAATGGGATCCCCGCCCACCCCCGCGTGCTCGCTAGACGACTGCATCTTCCTCGCCGCGAGAGAGCACCAGGGCGCCGGCCTCCTCGAGCTTGCGCACGATCGCCACGATCCGTCCCTGCGCCTCCTCGACGACGCGCTTGCGCTGCGGCGGCTGGTACGCCATCTCCTCGACCAGCATCGTCGCGCCGCGCTCCGACATGTTCGACAGGATCCGCTCCTTGACGTCGTCGTTGACGCCACGGAGCGCGAGCGCCAGGTCCTTCTGGTCGGCCTCGCGAAGGACGAGCTGGATCGAGCGGTCGTCGAGCTTGACGATGTCCTCGAACACGAACAGCAGGCGACGCACCTCGGCCGCGAGCTCCTCGTCGGCCTCGGTGAGCGAGTCGAGCACGTTGCGCTCGGTCGAGCGGTCGGTGTGGTTGAGGATCTCGGCAAGCGACTTGATCCCGCCTGCGGCGCGAACGTATTCCTGCTGAACGACGCTGTCGAGCTTCTTCTTCATCACGCTCTCGACCTGCTTGACGACGTCCGGGCTGGTCTCGCTCATGCGCGCGATCCGGACGGCGATTTCGGCCTGCTCGGTCCCCGGCAGGTTCGCGAGCACCTGGGAGGCGAGCGTGGTGTGGAGGTTGGCGACTACGAGCGCCACCGTCTGCGGCGACTCGTTGCGCAGGAACGTCACGAGCTGCTCGGCCGGCGTCCGTCGCAGGAACTCGAACGGCCGCATCTCGATCACGCTCGACAGCCGCCCGATGATCTCGAGCGCCCGCTCGGGGCCGAGCGCGCGCTCGAGCACCTCGCGCGCGTAGTCGACGCCGCCCGACAGGAGCGAATCGTAGGCCTCGACCGTGAGCGCGAGCTCCTCGAACACGGCCTCGGTGACTCTGTGGTCGACCCGGTGAAGCCCCGCCATCTCCAGCGACAGCGTTTCGATCTCCTCGTCGCGCAGGTGCTTGAACACCTCGGCGGCGCGATCGGGACCGAGCGCCACGAGCAGCACGGCCGCCTTCCTGCGGCCCTTGATCTCGAGCTTGCGCTTGGCCGCGGGTGTGGGGGCGGCCGGGGCGCTCGCGGGTGCCTTTTCCAGTTCGGCGGCCATCGGAGTGACCGACTAGTCCTCACTCATCCAGGCCCGCACCTGCTGGGCGACGCGATCGGGGTCGCGCTCGACCAGCTCTTCGACCTGGCGCTTGGGGACGTTGACCGGGGACCGCAGGCGCTTGACCTCGGTCGGCGGCTCGTCGCCTGAGACGAGCGCCGTGAGCGGGCGCGGCGCGTCGAGCTCCCGCAGCCACGTGGGCTGGCCGGCGAATGTCTCCTTCTCGCGCCGGCGCAGGTTGCGCCGCATGAAGAACAGGAACAGCAGCGCGCCGAGACCGATGATCGCGTACTTGGCGTAGCCGATCATCTTCGTCGTCGAGGCCGGGGCCGGAGCGGCGGCGGGCTTCGCGAACGCGATCTGGGACACCGACAGGGTGTCGCCGCGCTTGGCGTTCAGGCCGACGGCACCGGCCACCGCGTTCTTGATCGCCGGGATCGCTGCGGCCGGCACCGACTTGTCGACCAGCACTGACACGGTCTGGTTGGTGACCGCGCCCGGCGCGATGACCGCATGGGTGACGGTCTTGTCGACGCCGTAGGTTGTGTTGGCGGTCTTGTTCGAGTAGTTCGAATTGCTGCTGCCGGTCGTCGCGGCGTAGGCCGGGATGGTGCCGGTGGTGCCCGCGGCAGTCGGGCTCCCGCCCTTGAGCGTCTCGGTCTGCGTCTGCGCGGTCAGCGGCACGCCCTTCTTGCCGTAGGTGAGCGTGTCCGACGTCGCCTGGTTGGCGTTCACGTTGGCGTTGACCACGACCTGGGCCTTGCCCGGGCCGAGCGTCTGCGTGAGCAGGGCCGTGGCCGCGGCCGCCGTGGTCGAGTCGTACTGCTGGTCGGCCGTCTGCTGCGAGGTGCCGCCGCCGCCCGTGCCGCCGGCGCCCGACGCGGGCCACAGCAGCGCTCCGGTCGAGTCCGTGATCGTGACCTTCTGGTCGGACAGCCCCTGGACGCTCGAGGCGACGAGCTCGGCGATGCCCCTGACCGAGTTCTGGTCGAGCGAGCCGGAGTCGGACAGCAGCACCGAGGCGCTCGAGCTCTGGCTGTTGTCGCCGAACAGCTGGTCCTGCTGGTTGGGGAGCACCAGGTTGACGGTGGCGGAGTCGATGCCCTGGATCTGCTCGATCGTCTGGTCGAGCTGACCCTCGAGCGCGCGCTGGTAGGTGACCTGCTGCTGGAAGTTCGAGGCGCCGAGCTGCGAGCTGTTGAGCAGCTCGAAGCCGGGCTGCGTGCTGCCGACTCCGAGCAGGCCGGCCGACGCCAGTGCGATTCGCGCCTGGCCCGTCTGGCTCGAGTCGACCGCGAGCGCGGTGCCGCCGTTCTGGATCTGGTACCCGATGCCCTTCGAGGACAGCGTGCTCTCGATCTTGCCCGTCTGCGCCGGGTCGAGGCCGGTGAGCAGCGTCGAGTAGCTCGGCGCGGACGCGAACTGCATGATCACGACGAGGAACACGACCGCGGCGGCGATCGACCCGCCGACCATGGCCCAACCCTTGGGCGTGAGCTTTCCGATGAATTGACGAATGTCCATTTACGGCGATGGTGGGGACTACATCTGGGTCTGGAAGACGGTGTTGACGGCGTCGGCGAGCTTGGTGCGGACCTGCGAGGCGAGGTCCATCGCCAACGACGCGTTCTCGACCGAGGTGATCGCCTGCGTCGGGTCGGTCAGCTGGCCGGTGGCGAGCTGCTGCGACGCCGTGGTGGCGTTGGCCTGCGTCGTCTCGAGCGAGTTGATCGCGCCCGTGAGCGCGCTCCCGAAGCTGCCATCGGTGCTGCCGGTGGCGTTCGAGCCGGCCGCCGGGCTCTGGCCGACGCCGCCGACTCCGCCCACGCTCCACTCGCTCGGGCCGAGCGGCCCGACTGCTCCTGAGATCGCCGGGATCATTTCAGGAGATCCAGGGTCTTCTCGTACATCGTCTTCGCGGTGGTCATCGCGGTCACATCGGACTCATACGACCGAGACTCGTCGATCATGTCGACCATCTCGTTCACCGGGTTGACGTTCGGCATCTTCACGTAGCCCTGGGAGTTGGCCGCCGGGTTACCGGGGTCGTAGACCTCCTGGTCGGGCGTGGGATCGCTGACGATGCCCGCCACCTGCACGCCGCCGGCTGCGCTGCCGTTGACCTGAGCGCTGCCGGTCGGGCTGGATCCCATCGCGCCGGCGAGCGCGTCGCCGAACCCGCCCCCGACCTGCTGGAGGACAACCTCCTGGCGCTGATACGGCTGTCCGTTCGGCGCTTTAGTGGTGTCGGCGTTGGCCAGGTTCTCGGAGGTCACGTCCATGCGCGTGCGCTCGGCCGTGAGCCCGCTGGCGGCGATGCTGATCGCGTCGAAGAAGCTCATCAGGTCTGGCCCATCCCCATCGCGTTCTCGAGGATCGACTCGCGCTGCGCCGCGACCTGGGTGAGCGTCTCGTACAGGAGGCCGTTGGAGGAGAGCGCGGCCTGCTGCTGCTCGGGGCTGACGCCGTTTCCGTCGGCGCTTGTGGCCTGCTGCACCGAGTAGGGCTGAAAGGTGACCGAGGTTGGCGACTGCCCGGACGAGAGCGCTGAGGAGAGCGTCGACTGGAAGTTGACGTCCTCGGGCTGGTAGCCGGGCGTGTCGACGTTCGCGAGATTGTTGGTCAGCAGCGTCTGACGGAGCATCGAGCCGCTCATCGCGGACTCGAGGGCTTGCTGCGTGGTGTCAAGGAGGGACATAAACAGGTCTCTGAAAAACGCGCCCTCCTTGGGCTCGGTCACGACTCGATCCATCGAGTCCACCCATGAATCGGCGCGTGGTCTCGATCCTTTAGTGGGCCTCGCACGGAATCCGGCACCCTCGGAATCGCCGCCCAGCCCAGTATGCGCCGGATTCCGCACGCTCGGCGTCCGTGGGGCCGGGCGGCCGGCATCCATGCCCGGCCGGGGGGCCGCGACCAGGCCCGCCGGGCACGGACGCCCGGCGGAACGGCCCCAAGGACGCCGCCGAAGGCGGCCCATTAAGCGAGTCGCGCCGGGCACGGACCCTGGGGTCCGCACCCGGCGCGTGATGCCTGGATCGGAAGTCCGATTAGGCGAGGGTGAACTGCCCGACGAGCCGCTCGAGCTCTTCCGCGGTGCGGGCGAGCTCGGTGGCGGACGCAGCGATCTCCTCCGTCGAGGCACTCGTCTGCTGCGTCGAGGCGCTCACCTGCTCCGAGGAGGCGCTCGATTCCTCGGCGACGGCCGCCACCGAGGTCATGCTGTCCTGCACCCGACTGCCGGCGGCAGCGATCTCCTGGATCGAGCCGGCAATGATCTCTACTCGGCTGCCGACGTCCCGAACGGCGCCCGAGATGCGCGCGAACGCCTCGCGGGCCTGCTCGACCGTGGCAGCGCTGTCCTCGGTCTGCCTGGCGCCGTCTTCGACGACCTCGACCACGTGGCGGGTCTCCTGCTGTATCTCTCCGATCAGGGTCGAGATCGAGGAGGCAGCGGCCTGAGACTCTTCGGCGAGTTTGCGGACCTCCTCGGCGACGACCGCGAAGCCGCGGCCCGGCTCGCCGACGCGGGCCGCCTCGATCGCGGCGTTGAGCGCGAGCAGGTTGGTCTGCTCGGCGATGCCGGTGATCGTGTCGACGATCTCGCCGATCTGCTCGCTCTTGGCGTCGAGCGAGCGGATCGCGCCTGACGCCTCGGCGCTCGAGTCGCGGATCGCCTGCATCGCGTGGGTGGCCTGAGACACGGCCTGCGCGCCCTCCTCAGCGATCGAGCGGGCCGCAGCAGCCGCCTCGGCGGTCTGCTGCGCGCCTTCGGCCGACGCTTGGGAAGCCGCCGCCACCTCGTCGCTGAGGATCTTCGCCTCGTTGATCGAGCGGACCTGATCCTCGGCTCCGGCGGCCACCGAGACGACCGCCTGCGCGATCTCGCCGACCGCGCGACCGGCCTCCTCGGAGGTGTTCGCCATCTGCTGCGAGGACAGGGAGAGCTGCTCGCTGGTCGTCGAGATCTCGCGCAGCATCCCGGCCACCTTTGTGCGCGTGGCGTTGTAGGCCGTGACGCTCGCCTTCGTCTTCGCGACCATCCCGTTGAAGGTGCGCGTCAGCTCGCCGATCTCGTCTTCGCGGTCGGCGTCGATCTCCTCGAGCTCCGGCCGGACCTCGCGGGTGAGGTCGCCGTGGGCGATCGCGTCGAGACCGTGCTCGAGCTCGGCGAGGGCCCCGGCGTCGAGGCTCTGGATCCCGCCGAGGAGCTTCTCGATCCGGCGGCTGAAGTCACGCGAGATCGTGAGGCTGATCACGGCGGCGAACAGCACGGCGGCCAGCGCGACCACGAGCATGAGCGTCTTCGAGCTGCCTGTCCAGGCAAGCGCGATCGCGACCATGAACACGAGTGAGACGGCCATGAAGGCGGCGATCAGCTGGCGGCGGACGGATAAGGTCAGGAATGACACGGAGGGCTGAGTCCTTTCGAGGGGTGGAACGGTCAGTTGAATCGACCGCCACCTTGGAAAGCTTGAGCCGAACACCACCGCCGTTCGGCGGGCCGAAGGGCGGTTACGCGGCCTGGGCGGTGCCGGCGGCCGGAGTGGCGTTCCAGCCGGCGATCTGAACGCTGGGATCAGCGGTCAAGGAGATGTCCACGGGAGCGCCTGGACCGCTGATCACGCGCACCACGGGGCGGTCGGGGGCCAGCTCGGAAACGCTGACAACGACCGCCCGGCGGCCGTCCGCGAGCTCGACCTCGACGCCCGGGGGGAACGGGGCGACCCGGCGTGAGAACACGTCGATGATCGTCGGGTCGAACTGCGTGCCGGCGCCGGCGAGTATGGCCTGGAAGGCGACGTGGGCGGGCTTGGCGGGCGCGAACACGCGCTCGGAGGTGATCGCGTCGTACACGTCGGCCACCGCCGCGATCCGCGCCATCTCGTGGATCTCCCCGCCGTTCTTGCCCTCGGGATAGCCGCTGCCGTCCCAGCGCTCGTGGTGGCGGAGCACGCAGGCCTGGACCAGCGGGCACCAGGCGCCGGTGTCGCGGACGAGCTTGACGCCTGCCTTGGGGTGAGTCTGGACGATCGCCCACTCTTCCTCGGAGAGCTTGCCGGGCTTGTTCAGGATCGATTCGGGGATCGCGAGCTTGCCGATATCGGACAGGAGCAGCCCCATCCCGAGCCGGAACAGGCGCTCCTCGTGGCGGTCGTCCTGACGCTCGCCCTTGTAGTCAAGCCAACCCTGCTCGATGATCAGGCGGCGCCCGATCAGGAGCCCGAGCGCGGTGACGTCGATCGGATGCTGAAACTGGTAGGCGTCGGCTGCGCACAGGTCGTCGAGCACGACGGCCTTTCCGTCTGACTCCTCGATCTCGAGCAGGATTTCATCGACGACGTCCGAGAGCTGGTCGGTGGCCTCCTCGTCGAGCGGCCGGCCGGCGGCGACCGCCTGCCTGGCCTCGTCGTGCAGGTCGGCGATCGCGCGTGTGGCCTTGCCGCGCGTCTGGGCGCCGATCACCGGCTGAGGATCGATTCCCTGGCTGAACTGGTCCTCGACGTAGACGCCCAGGATCCCGGCGCGGCGGAGGTGCTCGATGTAGCGAGCGTTGAGCTTCGCGCCGGCCCGGAGCAGCGGAGCGGCGTCGCGCCCGGTGAGAATGTCGCGGGCGAGCGTCGTCTCCTCTTGAAGGTTGGCAGTGGCTACGAGCCTCATGCCCCGCAAATCGGCAGCAAATTTCGAACCTTTAATGCAACTGCGCTAGGCGGTCGCCTGCACGTGCCGGCGCGGCTCGCGCGGGGGCGAATAACCCCGGGCCGTGCGGCCGACGCGCTCGACGTTGGCGGCGTCGAGCAGCAGCGCCTCGCGGAGGCGCAGGATCTCGATCTCGAGGCGCTTGTTCATGAGCGCGGCGCGCTGAAGCGCGGGGCGGGCCGAGGCGGGCGGCGTCGCGGGAAGGTTCGCGATCAGCGCCTCGCGCTCGGACTTCAGTGTCTCGAGCGCGGCGTAGTCCCGGCTGCAGATCAGCTCGAGCTCGCGCTCGATCAGCCGGGCGAGCGCCTCGTACGGCGCTGTCTGGTGCTCGCGGCGGCTGTGCTCAGCCGAGCTCATGCTGGCCGCTGATCGCGGCCCAGGCGTCGCGAAGCTCGCCGAGCAGCGTGCTCACCTGCTCGAGCTTCTTGGCGTCGCGGTCGAACCGGGCCTGCTGGAGGTGACGGAGGCAGAACAGGTAGATCGGCTTCCAGCCGCTGCGGGAGCTCGCCCTGCTCCATGTCGAGGGTGTCGCGCAGGTGCTGGATGATGTCCTCGGCGCGACGGAGCTTGCGATGCGAGAGCTCGATCTGCTGGTTCTGCATCGCGACGCCCGCCTGGAACAGGAACCGGCGGGCGCCGTCGTAGAGCATCACGACGAGCATCTCCGGTGGGGCGCTCAGCACGGCGCTTTCGCGGTAGGCGTTGGGCGAGGCGGCGGCTGGGGGGGTCATCGTAGGGGTCTCCTAAGCGAGGTTGAACTGAGCGACCAGTCCCTGAAGATGCTCGGCAGTAGTCGCGAGCTCTTGAGCGGACGCGGCGATCTGCTGAGTCGAGGCGCTGGTCTGCTCGGTCGTCGCCGAGACCTCCTCGGCCGAGGCCGAGGACTGCTCCGCGACCGCGAGAGCCTGCTCGAGGCTCTTCTGCATGTCCGCGCTCGAGGTCACGAACGACTGGAGCGCGATCGCGATCCGGTCGACGCGCTCGCTCATGTCCTCGACGCTCGAGTCGATCCGCACGAAGGCCTCGCGGGCCTGGTCGACGGTCTCGACGCTCTCGTCGGTCTGGCGCGAGCCGTCGGCGACAACCTCGACCGCCTTGCCTGTGCCGGCCTGGATCTGTCCGATCAGCGTGCCGATCGAGGCTGCTGCGGTCTGCGACTCCTCGGCGAGCTTGCGGACCTCCTCGGCAACCACGGCGAAGCCGCGTCCCTGCTCGCCGGCGCGAGCGGCCTCGATCGCGGCGTTGAGCGCCAGCAGGTTGGTCTGCTCGGCGATCTCGGTGATCGTGTCGACGATGCCGCCGATCTGGTCGCTCATCGCGCCGAGCTCGCGAATCGTGGCGGTGATCTCGGCGGTCGACTGCTGCACGGCGCGGATCGCGTCGGTCGCGCGGGTGACGGCCGCGGCGCCCTGGGCGGCGACCTCGCGGGCTGCCCGGGCGGCGCTGGCGGTCTCCTCCGCGTCGGCGGCCGAGGCCTGCGAGGCCGCGGACACCTCGGCGGTGACCGCGCGCACCTGCTCGAGCGAGCGAACCTGCGTCTCCGCGCCCTGTGCCACCGAGCCCACGGCGTTGGCGATCTCGCCGACGGCGAGGCCGGCCTGCCGGCCGCTCTGCGCCATCTCCTTCGAGGCGGTGCCGACCGTGTCGGAGCCGTTGGAGATCTCGCGGATCATCCCGGCGACCTTGGCACGCATCTCGGTGAAGGCGTGGCCGAGGGCGTCGCGTTCGGACCTCGGCTCGATCTCCACCGCCAGGTTTCCGGCGGCGATCTCGCCGGCCGCATCCACCATCTGGCGGAGGTAGTCGACCGAGCCGCCGAAGGCGTGGGCGAGACGACCGATCTCGTCGCCTGAGGTGGCCTGCACCTCGACGTCGACGTCTCCCTCGGCGATCCGCTCGGCGGCCTCGGTCATCTCGGCCAGCGGCCGGGTGATCGAGCCGACGATCCACACCGTGATCAGGATCGCGATGATCAGGCCGACGACGCCGATCACGCTGAGCAGGCTGATCGCAGAGCTGGCGCTGCTCGACACCGAGGCGTTGATCGCCGCGGCCTGCTTGGTCACAGCCGCGCTCAGCTTGTCGAAGTCGGCCTGGGTCTGGTTCGAGATGCTCGCGTTGTCGACGGTCACGGCCTTGACGGCGCGCACCACGTCGCCGCTGTGGCCATAGAAGCCGACCCGCCGGGTAAAGCCGTTGTAGGTCTCCAGATCGGACCGCAGCGTGGCCACCATCGCGCGAACCTGAGCGCTCGGCGCATGGCCCGCCAGCCACGTCAGGCCGGAGCTGGCCTGGTGGTAGCCCTGGAGCGCCTGCTGCCAGGTGACGTTCTCGAGGTTGCGCTGGCGCGGATCCTTGAGCGCGACCAGCGCGGCGTACATGTTCGACTGGTCATCGTCGGTCAGCCACCCCTCGTAGGCGGTGCGCTCGTTGCTGAAGAGCGTGAACGTGGACTCGGACTGCTTGGACTTCGAGCGGCCGGTGAACAGGCCGTTGACCGCGACCCCGATGCAGATCGCCGAGACCGCGGCGAGCGCGAGGACGAGGCCGATGAGCTTGCCGCGGACGCCGATGGACACGACCTTGCCTGAGACCGTCGAAGAGTTCGTCATGGGCCGAACATCGGCGGCGGCGGCCAGAATTTGAGCTACGCGACCGGCAGAGCGCTGATCTGGCTCGTCAGCCAGCTACTCGTCGACTGGCTCGAGGACAGCGCCGCCTCCATCTGGGCGAACTCCTGGACCAGGTCGTTCTGCTTCTGCGTGTTGGCCAAGTTCAAGTTGTCGATCTGATTGGTCAGGTAGCTGATCTGGGTGTCGTCGCCCTGAATCCGGGAGTCGATCGTTCCGCCGGGGGAGGCCTCGTTGTTGACCATGAACGAGAAGTTGATCGACCAGCTCTGGAGCATCGACTTCACGGCGCTGCCGTTGCTCGTGAGCGCCGCGGTGAGCGCGGTGGTGTTGAGCGTCAGCTGGCCGCTGATCGAGCTCTGCGACGGGGCGCCGGTCCCCGACGCAGCGCCGGTGCTGACGCCGATGTCGAGCATGCTCGTGATGCTGCCGGTAAGTCCGCCGAGGGTCGCGTCCATCTCATCGCGCATGTTCGACAGCAGCGACTGGAGGTCCTGATCGCCGAATAGCGTCCCCTGCGTGGGGTCGCTGCTCGACGGCGTCTGCGCAAGCTGGGTCTGGATCTGGGTGACCGCCGCGTTGTAGTCGGTGACGAACTGCTGGATGGCGGTCGTGATGTTCTGCGTGCTGGGCGCCGGGCTCCCGACGGTCACGGTCACCGGCGTCGAGCCGGTGATGCCGTTGAGGCTGAGCGAGACGCCCGGGATCGTCTGCGTCGCTCCCGGGTTCGTGGTCGAGTTGGGAGTGCCGCTCACGGGCGCGCCGCTGATCGTGTTCGAGGACGAGTACTGGGTCGCGCCGCCGTTGATCGTGTACTGGGCGTCGACGCCGGCTTGTGCGTACTGCGTCTCCTCGGTGAGCGCGCCGGCGGTGTCGGTGGCCGCGATGAAGCTGCCGGCGGTGGCGGGTGCGCCGGTCGCGCGGTCGGACAGGACCACGGTGGCCGGGCCGTTGTTCGGCGACGACGTCACGGTCGCCCAAACGCTGGCGTTGCTGTTGGAGTTGATCGCGTTGACCAGGTCCTGCGCGCTCGCGCCGGCCGCGAGCGAGATCTGCTGGCCGTCGATCGTGACCGTGTCCGCCGAGGTCGGGCTCGTGAACTGGAACGTCCGCTGCGAGGCGCTCGCCAGCTGCGTGACCGAGACCTGATAACCGCCCACGACCGCGCCGTTGTTCGACGTTGCGGTGGCGCCGATGAGCGTCGGGTTGGTCGATGTGATCGTCTGGGTGAACGCGAACAGCGAGGGGCTCCCGAGCGCCTGGGCATCGTCGGCCACCTTCGTCAGGGCCGCCTGGATGCTCTTCAGCTGGGTGTTCATCGCCGTGAGACCCGTCTGCTGGTTGGTGAGGTTCGTGACCTGCTGCTGCTGGGTGGCCATGAGCGCGGTCACGATTGCGTTCGTGTCCAGGCCGGAGGCCAGCCCGGTGACCTGCAGCGGAGTGCTTCCGCCGAGCGACTGAAGCTGGTCGCCTGTCTTGTACGAACTGGAGCTGGTCGTAGGGCTCGTGCCCGAGCCGACGGATTGAGTTGACATGGCCTCTGAACCTCTCTGGCGCTGTTTTTCTCTGGCTTACATGGAGGGGAGCGGGCCGCCAGAGGCGACGTCGAGCGCGGTGCTCGCCGGGACCGTGAACAGCAGGTTCCCGTGAACGTCGTGGACCTCGACGGACAGCTTGCCGGTCGCCTCGTTGACCTTGAAGCGCATTTCGCTACCGCTCGCCTGCAGGTTGTGGTACGCCTGATTGGCGACGCCGATCGCGTCGTGCACCTCGTCGGGAGGGCTGGCGGGGATCGTGTCCACGGTCACCGTGTCGGCCTCGCTAGCGGACGACGAGGTCACGGCGGGCGGGCGCGAACTGCCGGTTGCCGGCGTTGCGGCGGGCGTCCGGCCCACCGACCCGATGTCGAAGCTCATTGCATTCCTCCTTGGATGCGTCGGTTCCTACCTATGTGGCGGGGATCCTTTCCCGCTCAGGTGGGGTAATCGAGCGCACCGCCGAGAACTTGAGCGCCTCCTTAGCTTTCTGTCGAGTTGTCCGGTCAGGCGGTCGCCTGTCGAGTTGTCCGGGTCATGCGATGCCTGTCGATTTGTCCGGGTCAGGCGGCCGCCGCGAGGATCTCCCGCGCGCCGGCGCTGGTCGGATCGGCCTTGAGGACCTCGCCGGCGAACACCGCGGCGTCGTCTAGCTGTCCGTTCGCCCGGGCGACGCGCGCCAGACCCAAGAGCGCGCGTACGTCCGGGGTGGTCTCGCAAACCGCCATCCACTCGATCGCGGCCGACTTGAGGAAGCCGTTCTTCAGGTACATCGAGCCGAGCAGCTCGCGCTGCTCCCGCTCGGGCGTCGCCGAGTTCGCGAGCAGCTTTGTGAGCTTCTCAAAGGTGTCGAAGTCGTGGGCGCTCAGCAGCGTCTCGAGGATCACGCCCAGCAGCGGTACGCCCGCGGCCGGGAGCTTGCGGGGCTGCTCGGGTGTGCCGGTGGCGATCTCGGCCCAGCCGGTGAACACCTCGAGCTCGGCGGCCGGGACGCCGGCGCGGGCGGCGCGGGCGGCGGCGGCTTGCGCCTCGTCGATGTTCCCGGATGCGATCAGGCTCCAAAGCTCGATCCGGCAGGCCAGGCCCGCGAACGGGTCGTCGTCGGCGATCTGCTGGGCCTCGTCCGCCGCGTTGACGTAGTCACGCTCGTTCAACAAGGTCTCGGCGAGCTGGACGCGGACCTCAGAGCTGGCCGGGCGGGCGTCGAGGACCGCCCGGAACTGGTTCTCGGCCGCGGCCATCGCGCCGTGGCTGAAGAACGTCGTCGCGAGCACGTGGCGTGCGGCCGGCGTCAACTCGGGGACGCTGTTTTCGATCTTCTCCGCCACTTCTGTGGCTGGGGTGCCGCTGCGGAGCAGGGTGGCGGCGTACGGCGCGACCACACCGACCACGTTCGGGTGCTCTGTGATGCACCAATCAAGGAGGGCTCTGGCCTGCTCGAGCTCGCCGCGACGGGCGTGCAGGTCGGCCAGGGAGATCCGGGGGAGATAGGTGCCGACGCCGAGCGACCCGCCGAACCGCGGCGGGGCATCGCCCATCTCGATGCAGCGTTCCCAGTAGCCGATCGCGTCGTCCTCGCGCTTGAGCGCGAGCGACGCCAGTGCCAGGTCGAACACCACGTCGGTGAAGCCGGGGAACCGGTTGAGAGCGTCCTCGGCCCGGGCGATCGCCTCCTGGGGACGGTTGCATCGCCGCAGAGCGGTCACGAGCCGATGGAGCAGCACCGGGACGTAGTCGCGGTCCTCCTGGCCCTGACTCCGAACGAGGCTCCAGGCGCTGTCGAGCTCGGTCAGCGCCGAGGCGTAGTCGCCGATCACCGCGTACTCGGTGCCGAGATTGAAGTGCAGGAAGGCGTCGGAGGGGCTTTCGGCCTGCTGGGCCTTCAGCAGCTCGAGGTTGCGCTGCGACTTCTCCTTGGCGTCGCGGACGGCGCCGAGGTAGCCGTAGTGCTCGACTCGCACCGAGCTCTGCTCGACCCGCCCGGCGGCGTACAGCGGCAGGTTGTGCGCGATCTGCTCGTGGAGCCGGCCCTCGAACCGGTAGTTCGGGCGGTTCCGGAACACGCGGAGCGCGTTGTTGGTCATCGCGGCGCCGTCGCCGAGCTCGCCGGTGTAGCTGGTCTCGACGACGTAGAAGGCCTCGCGCCACGTGCGGCCGGTGAGGGCCTTGAGGCGTTGGACGTCATCGGCGACGAGGACCTCGTCGGCGTCGAGGTAGATGATCCAGTCGCCGGTGGCTGCGTCAAAGGAGGCGTTGCGGGCCTCGGAGAACGAGCCCGTCCATGGCTTTTCGATGACAGTGGCGTTGTGGGCGCGGGCGATCTCGATCGTGCGGTCGGTCGATCCCGTGTCCACGATCACGATCTCGTCGACCGCCCGCGCCACCGCGGCCAGGCACCGGGGGAGCATCTCCTCCTCGTCCTTGACGATCATGCACAGGCTGAGCTTCAGGTTGGCGGCGGGGCGAGCCTGCTTGGCGATGACCTTCGCGCGGGCAGCGAGGCCCGGGACGGAGGCGTGGAGCGGCTTCAGCGAGCGACCGCTCTGGCTGGCCTCGCGCCGGCGGCGGCCGAGCTCATTGAGGTTGCGCTTGAGGTGGGGGAGCGCCGGGTCGAGGTCGTGGGCGGCCTTGAAGATCGCATGGGCGGCGTCGAGGCTCCACAGCTCGTACAGGGCGACCCCGGCATAGTTGAGCAGGACCGGCTCGCGCGGCTCGGCCTCGAGCGCGTCGATAGCCCCAGCGGCGACGGCGGCAAAGCGCTGGGTGGCCCGGGTGGAGGACGCCGCCTGGCCGGCTGCGGTCAGCCCCTCCTCGATCAGACGCACGCGGGCGTGGTAGCGCGCGTGGGGGTCGTCGTGCTCGGCGGCTTTTTCGAACAGCGACCGGTAGGTCTCCAGGGCGTTGGTCGCGAGGTGGGCGCGGGCCTGGTTCGCGAGTTGGTTGCCGAAGCCGGCGCCCTGCGCGGGCGCGACGGCGATCGGGAGTCCGGCGCCGGCGGGGGCGCCGGCGCCGTCAGCAGGCGTGGATATGCCAGTGAGGCGGAGTGCCATACGAGGGAACCGCCTTTCCGAGGGAGGGCAGGCTTTCGGGTTCATCGGCAGGCTGGCCGAAAGGTTGAGCCGGCGGTGGCGGTGGTGTGTGGGGGTGGCGTGTGGCGGTGGCGCGGGGCGGCGGCGCGTGGGGGGTGGCGCGCCGGCTTCGCGCGCGTGCTCGGCGCGAGGGCTCGACGCGCGCGGCGCGACAACCGGGGCGGCGTGGGGCTTAACTGCACGCTCGACCCCCTCCGGCGCCCGGCGCGACAACCGGGGCGGCGTGGGGCTCAACTGCACGCTCGACCCCCCTCCCGCGCCCAGTGCGCTCGAAGGGCCGCTATACGCACCCGAATATGCATTCGGCGCCAGGGCGGCGCCGAGTGTTCGGTTCGGCCGGTCGCCTACGCCCGCCGGCGCTCCGCCGCCCTGGCGTCGAGCCGGTACGCCCACGCGAGGGTCTCCGCCACCGCCTTCCACATCGCCTCGGGCACGTCACCGCCGAGCTCGAGCTTGCCGAGGGCCTCGGCCAGCGCGGGGTCGTGGCGCACCGGGACGCCGGCCTCGCGCGCGGCCGCGATGATCCGGTCGGCCACGAGCCCGACGCCGGTGGCGGTGATGCGGGGGGCGTGCGCCCCGTGCTCGTAGTGGAGCGCGGTGGCGCGCCGCCGGGGGGGCGGCTCAGGCATAGACGTCGAGCGGCTCGCGGCGCGGGGAGATGTCGACCGTGACCGGCCGCCCGAGCGCCTCGGTGAGCGCGTCACGAAGCTCGCCGGCGCCGTGGACGGCGCCCTGGTACGGCTCGCCGGCGCGCAGCGTCGCGGAGAGCCGGAGCGACCCCGAATCGAGATCGAATCGAAGATCGACCGCGCCGAGCATGGGCGCGTCGTAGAGGAGGGCCAGCGAGTGTCGGTCCGCGCCGTCGCCCGACCCAGAACCGCCGCCGCCGTCGCTGGTGTCACGCTCGGTGACCCGCAACGTGCCGCCTCCCGGGAGCGGGACGGCGTCTCCGGCCGCCGCCGTCGGCAAACCCTGGCCGGACAGGCTCAGCTCGACTCGCTCCGCGCTCACGTGGCGGACGGTCAGACGGAGCTCCTGCCCGGCCTGGATGTCGTTGGGTAGCGCCGCGTCGATCACCGCGCCGGCGATGTTGAGCGAGCCACGCCCGAGGCCGTCGGCCGTAACCACGCGCGCCATCAGGGCTCGCCCGGGCGCGATCCGGAGTTCGCCGCCGAGCACGGCCTTGATCAGACGAATGTCCACGTTGATCGGGTCCATGCCTCAAGGATGATGAAGGACGGGCGACTATCCGGGGCGATGGATACCGGCCTCTACATTGCAGCGTCCGGGATGCTCGCCCAGCAGGTCAGGGAAGATCAGCTGGCAAACGATCTCTCAAACGCCTCCACGCCCGGCTACAAGACCGACGCTTCGGTCCAGTCGGACTTCGGGTCGATGCTGCTGGCCAACACGGCGACCGGCCAGCCGATCGGTCAGATCAACACCGGAGTACAGCTCGGCACCCCGGTCACGAACATGACCCCACAGTCGCTGCATTCGACTGGCCAACCACTCGACTACGGGATCGCGGGGACCGGCTTCTTCGCCGTGCGCACCTCCCAGGGAGTCCGCTACACCCGCGACGGCCAGTTCGCCGCGAGCGCCCAGGGCCTGCTCGTCGACGGACAGGGCAACGACGTGCTCTCCCAGAACGGCGCCCCGATCGCCGTCAGCGCCCAAGGGACCGTCCCGGCGTCCTCGCTCGGCGTGTTCAACGTCAATAACCCCACCAAGCAGGGCGACAACTACTACACCGGCGCCGCTGCCGGCCGCGGTGCCGGGGTCGTCAAGCAGGGCGAGCTCGAGGACTCGGCGGTCGATGCCGTCAACACGATGGTCCACATGATCACCGCAACCCAGACCTACCAGGCCGGCGAGAACGCGATCCAGACGATCGACTCGACCATGCAAGAGAGCGCGTCGTCGGTGGGCTCGCTAGGAGGCTGATAGATGCTCGAAGGTCTTTACTCCGCGGCCTCCGGCATGGAGGCGCAGCAGGCGCAGTTCGACGCCGTCTCGAACGACATCGCGAACGTCGATACGCCCGGCTACCAGTCGACGATCATCGGCTTCCATGATCTGCTCTACAGCAACGGCAATTACGGCTCGAACGTCCCGACGGGCGCCGGCGCCGAGGCCGAGCAGATGGGCCGCGACCAGACTCAGGGCGCGATCCAGCAGACCGGCCAGCCGCTCGACGTCGCGGTTGAGGGCCAGGGCTTCATTGAGGTCCGCCGGCCCGACGGCACGATCGGCCTGACCCGCAACGGCTCGCTCCAGCTCAACAACAAGCGCCAGCTCACCACCCAGACCGGGATGCTCACCCAGCCGCCGATCACGATTCCGGCGGGCGTCGACCCGAGCCAGGTGTCGATCGCGTCGAACGGAACCGTGTCGGTCGGCAAGCAGACGCTCGGGAAGCTCTCGCTCGTTGACGTTCCCGCCCCCGACGGCCTCGTGGCCGACGGCGACAGCGTCTTCTCCGCGACCGCCGCCAGCGGCGGGATCAGGGCCGCGAAGGGCGCCTCCGTCCAGCAGGGCGCGCTCGAGGGCTCGAACGTCGACATGGGCGCCGAGATGAGCAAGATGATGGCCGCCCAGCAGCAGTACTCGATGGGCAGCAACGCCATCAATTACGAGGCGCAGATGATCTCGATCGCTAACCAGATCAAGCCATGAGCGTCCTGTCGGCATCGGGCCTCACGTCGTACGACTCGTCGCTTACGTCGACGAACGTCCCGGTGGTCGACGCGGCCAACGAGCCCGCGGACATCCGCAACGGGAACTCGGCCGCCCAGAAGGCCTACCAGGAGGCGCTCGGGTTCGAGGACATTCTCGTCCAGCAGCTCACCCAGGAGCTCGCCTCGACCGTGAACGGCCCGACCGACGGCTCCGATGGCTCGGGCAGCTCGGGCAGCTCGGACAGCTCCAGCGATTCCTCCGGCGGGATCCTCGGCTCGGACCCGAGCACGAGCGCCTTCGCCAGCCTGATCCCGACCGCGCTCACCCAGAGCATCATGTCGAGCGGAGGCGTGGGCATCGCGCAGCAGCTCGCGCAGGGGATCGATCCCGCGATCGGTACGCCGCAGGGTGAGACGTCGAGCACCGACAACAAGACTGTGGGGGCGCAGTGATGGCGACGGCCGAGCTCATGGCACGGGCCGACGCCGCCCTGACCACCGAGGTGATCGCTCACCTCGAGGCGCAGCTGGTCGCCGCGCGGCGGCTGCTTCAGGTGGTGCTGGAGCAGGGCGTCGCGATTCGCAATCGCGACGTCCGTGGCGTGGTGCAGTTGACCGGCGTGCTCCAGGCCGAACTCCACCGCCGCCAGCAGCTCGAGACCGAGCGCATCGGGCTCCTCGAGCGCGCCGGCGCGAGGCTGGGCGTCCCTGGCGCTTCTGTCACGGTGGCGCTGCTCGAGACGCTGATGGATCCCGAATCGGCGCTCGTCGCTGGTGCCCGGAGCGCCGAGCTCCGCGGACTGCTCGAGACCGTCCAGCGCGAGCATCACGTCAATCGCGCGCTGATGGGCCAGGAGCTCGCGTTCCTCGATCACTTGCTGAAGCTCGCCGGCGTCGCCGGCGATGAGAGCTACACCGCCGGCGGCGACATGTTGTCGAGCACGCCGGCCCAGACCACCGGGCACCGCGTGTTCGACCTGGAGTGTTGAACCATGACGATCCCGACATACATGGGGCTGAACACGGCGCTGAGCGGCCTCGAGGCTGCGCAGGCGGCGATCGACACCACTGGCCAGAACATCGCGAACGCGAGCACCCCGGGGTATTCGCGCCAGAGGGTGAACCTGACCGAGCGAAGCCAGCTGACGATCCCTGCGCTGTCGAGCTACACCGGCGACGGCTCGCAGTTCGGCACCGGCGCGGACATCACCTCGATCACCCGCATCCGCGACACCTTCCTCGACAGCCAGTACCGCGCGCAGAACACCACCGAGAACGGCGACAGCACCTCCTCGACGATCCTCGGGCAGGTCCAGGCGGGTCTGGCCGAGGCGAGCAGTACGACTGGCTTGTCGCATGCGCTCGATCAGTTCTTCACCGACTGGAGCACGCTCGGGGCGTCACCCGGAAACGCCGGCGCCCAGCAGGCGGTGATGGGCGACGGGGCCAACGTCGCCGACCAGTTCAACACTCTCTCGGGACAGCTGACCACGCTCCAATCGCAGGTCACCGACCAGTACAACACGCTGACCGACCCGACCAACGGCGCGGTTGCGAACGACGCGAACCAGATCGCCCAGCTGAACACGCAGATCGCCCAAGCGCAGTCCGCGGGGATCGACGCCAACGCGCTGGAGGACCAGCGCGACAACGTCATCGACGACCTGTCCCAGTACTCGAACGTCAACGTCACCACGCAGTCGAACGGGATGGTGAACGTCAGCCTCGGAAACGCCGCGGTTGCGGCGCAGAACGGGACCGCCGACTCGACGCCGCTGGTGAACGGCGGGAGCGTCGACCTGACCGACAACCTGACCGACGCGAACCTGAGCGGCGGGGGAGGGACGCTCGGGGCGCTTCTCGGGCTCCACGACGCGACCACCGGCACGGGCCAGATCGACAACTACATGACGACGCTCAATAAGGTCGCCAACCAGCTTGTGACCACCGTCAACGGCGCGATCTCGGGCGCCGACGCGAGCGGTCCGAGCGCGACTCCGTTCTTCACCACGACGGGCACGACCGCGGCCACGATCGCCGTCAACCCGAGCCTGACCGCGAGCTCGACGACCCCGCCGTACACCTCTGCGGAGGCGAACGCCGTCGCCGGCCTGACCAACGGCACCGCGCAGCAGACCTACAACGCGTTTGTCACCCAGGTCGGCAGCGACGTGAAGTCGGCCCAGAACTCGCAGCAGACCGCGCAGTCGCTTCTGACCGCGATCGGCAACCAGCGCCAGAGCGTGTCGGGCGTCTCCCTCGACGAGGAGATGACGAACCTGATCCAGTACCAGCAGGCTTACCAGGCCTCGGCCCGCGTGATGAGCACGATCGACACGACGATCGGCACGCTTCTCAACATGGTCTCGGCGGGGTGATCTAAATGATCGGGCGCATCACCAACCAGATGGCCGCGCAGACGACGCTGGCCGGGATCGAGACCGCGCTCGACCGGCTCGACACCACGCAGCAGGAGCTGTCCACCGGCAAGCGGATCAACCAGCCGTCCGACGATCCCTCCGGGACCGCGCTGACGCTGAATCTGAACACCCAGCTGGCGAACCTGACCAACTACTCGAACCAGGTCACCGACGGCACCGGGTGGGCCCAGGCACAAAGCTCCGCGTTGACCGACATAACGAACGCGGCCCAGCGGATCCAGGAGCTCACCACCGAGGCGGCCAACGGCACCCAGACCACGGCCGACATGCAGGCCTCCGCCCAGGAGGTCAACCAGCTGATCGACGAGATCAAGCAGGATGCCAACACTCAGTACAACGGCCAGTACGTGTTCTCGGGCTCGGCGACCTCGACCGCCCCGTACCAGTCGGGATCGACCGACACCTACGGCGGCAACAGCGGTACGGTCACCCGGACGATCGGTCCGAACACCACGCTGACCGTCAGCGCGAACCTGGAAGGGGTGCTCGGGAACGGCCAGTCCTCGGGCGACGGCCAGCTGCTCGACACGCTGCGCACCATCGCCGGCAATATGCAGTCCGGTAACAGCTCGGGGCTGAATGCCAACCTCTCGTCCCTCACCACCAACCTGAACTCGCTCACGGGGTTGTCGGCCAACGTCGGCGCGACGCAGGACCGTCTCCAGATGGCCTCCTCACGGATCCAGACGCTGCAGACGAGCGACACGCAGGTCCTCTCGAACACCCAAGACGCCGACATGGCGTCCACCGAGACCAACTTCTCGACCCAGCAAGCGGCCCTGACCGCGGCCCTACAGGCCGGCGCGCACATCGTGCAGGAGTCGCTGATGAATTTCCTCAGCGGCTAGAGTAAGCGCGGCGTTGTCGCTTACGATCGAAAGCTCGCGCTTCGGGCGCGTGGATATCGACCCGCAGGCGGTACTCGAGTTCCCCGAGGGCCTGATCGGGCTCGGGGGCTCTCGCTACGCGCTGCTCGCGAACGATCCCGACACGCCGTTCCTCTGGCTTCAGTCCCTCGACGACCCGTCGCTGGCGCTGCCGGTGACCAACCCGCACCGGTTCTTCGCGGAGTACGCCGTCGAGGTGATCGACGAGGACGCCGAGCGCCTCGGCTTCGATCAGTCGAGCGCGATGGACGTGTACGTGACTGTGCGCGCCGCGCCGGTGCTGGAAGACTTCACGGCCAACCTCAAGGCGCCCATCCTGGTGCGGGCCGGCACGGCCTACCAGGTGATCAACCAGGCGCCCGGCTGTGAACTCCGCGCGCCGCTGTTCGCCGCCCCCAATGGGGCGAGTGCGCCGGACGCCGACCCGGCATGCTGAGAATCAGCCGACGCGCCGGCGAGCGGATCATGCTCGGCGACGACACGATCATCGAGGTCCTCGAGGTGCGGGGTCAGACTGTCCGGATCGGGATCGATGCGCCGCGCGCGGTGCCGGTGTACCGCGAGGAGATCTGGCTCGAGGTCAAGCGCGAGAACCAGGCCGCCGCCGAGGCGGCGGCGGCGTCCGAGCTTCCTGACTGGCCGAAGTAGGTAACCGCATCCGGCTCCGGGCCGCCGCGCGCTCCGCTTCAAGAGTCCGGGAGACCGCCCCGCGCGCGGCGGCGGTCACCGAGGCCCAGCATCCGGCTGGGCCCCTGTGCTACGCCACCTCGCTGAACAGCGCCTCGTCGACCTCGAGCTCGGTGCGCAGCTTCTTCGTGATCTGCCCGTGGATCTGGCAGACGCGGCTCTCGGTGACGCCGAGGATCTCGCCGATCTCGCGGAGCGTGAGGTTGTAGACGTACAGGAGGACGGCGACCTTGCGCTCGCGCTCGGGCAGCCGCTCGAACGCCTCGCGGAAGCGCGCCTTGGCCTCATCGCGCATCGCCGCGTGCTCGGGATCGCACTCGGGATCGTCGGAGTGCAGCGTGTCGATCCGCTCGATCGTGGTGTCGTCCTCGGCGAGGACCACCGTGTTCAGCGATCCGACGTGGGAGCGCGCGATGTCGTCCTGCCGGGTGACCAGGTCCTGGGTCGAGATCCCGAGGGATTCGCTCAGCTCCTGACGGGTGGGCTTGCGGCCGTACAGCCCGACGAACTGCTCGTTGGCCTTGTTGATGTCGCGATCCCAGCGGCGCAGCGAGCGAGGCGCCCAGTCGTTGCGGCGGAGCTCGTCGAGCACGGCGCCGTGGATCCGGGTCCACGCGAACTGCTCGAGCGTGGCGCCCTTGTTGGGGTCATACCGGTCGATCGACCGGATCAGCGCCTCCAGGCCGCACGAGATGAAGTCCTCCACCTCGCACCGGGCCGGGATCTCGCGCGCCTTCTTGTACACGATGTACTTGACCATCGGCGCGAACGTCAGGACCAGACGGTCGCGGATACGGCCATCGCCGGTCCGCTTGTACTCCTGCCACAGTTCGAGCGTCTCCTGCGCCGACATCCGGCCGCTCTTGTCCTTCGCCTTCCGCATCTACAGGACTCCGTATTCTCGAGGGAAATTGGGGGCCGGGCTCAAGTTCCGGCTTGCGGGAATGACATCGGCCAAAGCGCGTCTGTATACATCCGCGCCCGCCCGCAACCCCGGTCCGTAGTAACCCGCAACGTGGCCCGCAAACGCTCGCAAATCCTCCTCTTACGTGGCATCAACCTCGGTGCGAACAAGCGAGTCGCGATGCCTGAGCTGCGGGAGTTGCTCACCGATGCCGGGTTCGAGAACGTGCGCACGTACGTGCAGAGCGGCAACGTCGTGCTGATCTCGCAGGCCTCGCCCGACAAGGTCGCGGCGCGGGCCGAGAAGCTGATCGCCGAGCGGTTCGGGTTCGACGTCGACGTGATCGCGCGGACCGCCGACGAGCTCGCCGAGGTTGTGCGCCTGAATCCGCTGGCGGACGTGGCCGAGAACCCCAAGCGCTATCAGGTCAGCTTCTGCGACGGCGAGCCCGATCCCGAGGCGATCGAAAAGGTCGCCGCTGCGGCCGCCCCGTCGGAGAAGCTCGTCGCGGTCGGCCGCGAGCTGTACGCCTGGCACCCGGACGGTGTGGGGCGGTCGAAGATGTGGACGAAGCTGGCCGGCTCGGGGTTAGGCGTCCGCGCCACCGCGCGCAACTGGACGACGGTCACCACGCTGCTCGACATGGCGCGCGAGTCATGACCATGCGCAGGTACACGATCGCCGACGTGTTCACCGACGTTCCGCTCCAGGGGAACCAGGTGGCGGTGTTCACCGACGCCACCGGCCTGAGCGCCGAGACCATGCAACGCGGCGCGCGTGAGCTGAACCTGTCCGAGACCGTGTTCGTGTTCAGATCAGCGGACCCGAACGCGCATCTGCGAGTGCGGATCTTCACTCCGACCACGGAGCTGCCGTTCGCGGGCCATCCGATCCTCGGCACCGCGTTCGTCGTCGGCCGGGCGATGGGATCGAACGTGGTCCGGCTCGAGACGGGCCTCGGCGTCGTGGCGGTGAAGCTCGAGCGGACCGACGGTGGCGCTCCCGTGTACGGCGAGATGGAGCAGTTCGTACCCGAGGTCGTGCCGTTCGAGGCGGTGGACGAGCTACTCGCCGCGCTCGGGGTCGACGAGTACGAGGGACTCCCGATCGAGGGCTATCCCAACGGCCCGGTGCACGTGTACGTCGAGTTCCCGAGCGAGGACGCGGTGGCGTCTCTGCGGCCGGACATCGGCGCGATCGAGCGGCTCGGCGAGTACGGGATCAACTGCTTCGCGGGCTCGGGCGCGCGGTGGAAGACGCGGATGTTCGGCCCGGCGCTCGGGGTTGCCGAGGATCCGGCCACGGGCTCGGCGGCCGGGCCGCTCGCGGTGCATCTGGTGCGGTACGGTCGCGTGCCGTTCGGGACCGAGATCGAGATCGTGCAGGGCGTCGAGATCCTGCGCCGGTCGGTGCTGCGCGCTCGGGCCGAGGGGAGCGAGTCCGCAGGCGTCGAGCGCGTGTTCGTGGGCGGGTCGGCTGTGGTCGTGGGGCGGGGCGAGTACCAGCTGGATTAGCCGGCCCTTGTCCGTGTCGCGCCCCGGTGGAATACTCGGACGACCGGTCCATCTCTCTGGAGGTGACTCATGTCCGAACCGGCCAACGTCCTCGTCGTCGCGCATCAGACCGCGGCGACCCCCGGACTGCTCGATGCGGTCCGAGAACGGGCGCACCGCAGTCCGGCCAGGTTCCATCTAGTCGTCCCGCGCCAGGCGCACGGGATGCACAAGCTCGTCGACCCTCAGGACGCGAGCGCCGATGAGGCCACCGAAGTGCTCGCCGTCGCCTTGCCGAAGCTGTCGGAGGCCGCCGGCCAGGAAGTGACCGGCAGCATCGGCGACGCCGAGCCGTTGATGGCGATCCAAGACGCGGTCAACCTCGGCGGCTACGACGAGATCATCATCTCGACGCTGCCGTTGGGGATCTCGCGATGGCTGAAGCTCGACATCGTAAGCAAGGCGCGTGGGCTGGGGTTGCCGGTTACACACGTTGCGGCGCCGAACAAGGTTGAGGCGGGCGCCACCGTCTGACGGTGAAAAAAATTCAGGAGGGTGAGTTATCAGCCCTCGCGCTGGGTAGCGGTATGGCCGAGGAGAGACCATGCTGCGATTGCATCCCAGCACAGTTGACTATGTGATCATCGCGATCTACTTCGCGGTCGTCCTGGGTATCGGGTTCGTCGCCCGGCTGTCGATCAAGACCGATCTCGACTTTTTCCTGTCTGGGCGGTCGCTGCCCGCGTGGATCACTGGTCTCGCATTCATCGCGGCGAACCTGGGGGCGCTCGAGATCCTCGGCCAGTCGGCCAACGGCGCGCAGTACGGCGTGCCGGCGGTGCACTACTACTGGATCGGCGCTGTCCCGGCGATGGTGTTCCTCGGGCTGGTGATGATGCCGTTCTACTACGGGGCAAAAGTCCGGTCGGTCCCGGAATACGTGCGGCTTCGCTTCAACGAGCCCGCGCACGCGTTCAACGCCGTCACGTTCGCGATCGCGACCGTGCTGATCAGCGGCGTGAATCTTTTCGCGCTGGCCCTGATCATCCACCTGCTGCTCGGCTGGCCCGTGGGCGGTTCGATCCTGATCGCGGCCGCGATCGTGCTCATCTACATCACGCTCGGCGGGCTGACCTCGGCGATCTACAACGAGGTGCTCCAGTTCTTCATCATCTGCGCCGCTCTGATCCCGCTGACGCTCGTCGGCCTTCACTCGGTGGGCGGTTGGTCGGGGCTCGAGAACCGCATCAAGCACTTCACCAAACTCGGGAACCCCGGCCTGCACGCGTGGCACGGGCTGAGCATCCACCATCCGACGAACCCGTTGATGTCGAGCTGGATCGGGCTGGTGTTCGGTCTCGGGTTCGTGCTCAGCTTCGGCTACTGGACGACCAACTTCGCCGAGGTCCAGCGGGCACTGTCCGCCAGGAACCTGTCGGCGTCGAAGCGGACGCCGCTCATCGGCGCGTACCCGAAGATCTTCCTGCCGTTCATCATCATCCTGCCCGGACTGATCGCGGTGGTGACAGTCCACGGCCTCGGCGTCGGCAAGAGCCTCAGTCTCCAGTACAACACCGCGATTCCGCACCTGATCGGCCAGTTCTTCCCGGACGGGATGCTGGGGATCGCGATCGTCGGCCTGCTTGCCGCGTTCATGGCCGGCGTGGCGGCCAACGTCACCGCGTTCAACACGGTGGTGACCTACGACCTGATCCAGTCCTACGTCTGGAAGGACCGCGACCCGGCGTTCTACCTGCGCTGGGGGCGTCTGGTGACGGTCGGCGGGATCCTCGTCTCGATTGCCACGGCGTTCATCGCCAAGGGTTACTCGAACATCATGAACTACATCCAGACGCTGTTCTCGATCTTCAACGCGCCGCTGTTCGCGACGTTCATAGTGGCGATGTTCTGGAAGCGGGCGACCGCGTGGGGCGGTTTCTGGAGCCTGGTGGCCGGGACGGCGACCGCGTACGCGGTCAACCGGTTGGCTGCGTATCACACGATCTTCCACTTCGGCTCGGCGTTGAGCGCGAGCTTCTACCAGGCGATCTGGGCGTTCGTGGCCGGCGCCGTCGTGCTCGTGCTGGTGTCGTTGGTGACCAAACCCAAACCGGTCGAGGAGTTGGAGGGGCTTGTCTGGGGACTCACCCGCAAGGAGGAGCGCGAGGTCAACGCCGATCCGCGGGACAGGCTGTGGTGGCGCTCGCCGGCGCTGCTCGGCGGAGTCGCGATCGCGCTGGTCGTGATCCTCAACATCATCTTCATCTAGGAGCCTGCGCGTGTCCCCACCCGAGAAGCGCATCAGTTGGTCGAGCAGTCGGGAGGAGCCGCTCCCTCCGACCGGCGCCAGCGACGAGGAGGAGGCCGAGGCGGCGCGCGCGGCGAACAGGTTCGACATCCGCCGCCTGATCGGCGGGCTGTTCTGCCTCTACGCCCTGATCCTGATCGCGCTCGGGATCTTCGGCTCGCACACCGTCAAGAACAAGGCGGCCGGGATCAATATCGATCTGTGGACTGGTCTCGGGATGCTCGTATTCGGATGCCTGATGATCTTCTGGGCACTGTCGCGACCCGTCATGCCCGAGCCGTCCGAGACTCGCGGCCAGGGGTCAGGGCGGATCCGGCGCGCGCCGGCGACGTAGCGCGCCGCGCCGCCGACGTCGACGCGTTACCCGAGCGTCGCGTTCACGCTGATCTCCACGCCGGCGAGGGCGCGCGAGATCGGGCAGTTCTTGGCAGCGTCGGCGGCAGCCTGCTCGAACGCCGCCTGATCGATTCCGGGAACCCGGCCTTTCACCGTCAGCTCCGACGTGGTAACCGTCGGTGCACCGTCGCGCTCGTCGAGTGTCACCTTCGCCGTGACGTCGAGGTGCTCGGGTTGGTGACCCGCTTCGGTGAGTCCGTGCACGAGTGCCATCGAGAAGCAACTCGAGTGCGCGGCGGCAATCAATTCCTCGGGGCTTGTCTTGCCCTCGGAACGTTGGGTGCGTGACGCCCAGGTGACTTGCAGTTGGTTCAGCGCGCCGCTCGCGCCGTTCACGACACCGTTGCCGTGGGCGAGGTCGCCGTCCCAGCCGGTCGTCGCCGTTCGCTCAGCCATGGGCATGTCTAGTGCCTCCTAGTGGTGGTCGATCACGCGGTCGATCAGGCCGTACTTGACGGCCTCGTCGGGCTTGAAGAACCGGTCGCGCTCCATGTCCGAGTTCACCTGCTCCACCGACTGACCGGTGTGGTGCGCGTAGATCTCGTCGATGCGGGCCCGGATGTTGAGGATCTCGCGGGCGTGGATCTCGATGTCGGTCGACTGGCCCTCGAACCCGGCGGACGGCTGGTGGATCAGGAGGCGGCTGTTGGGCAGCGAGAAGCGCTTTCCCTTGGCGCCGCCAGTCAGGAGCAATGAGCCCATCGACATCGCGATCCCGACGCAGATCGTCTGGATGTCGGGCTTGATGAACTGCATCGTGTCGTAGATCGCCAGACCGGAGTAGATCGAGCCGCCGGGACAGTTGATGTAGATCGAGATGTCCTTGTCGGGGTCCTGGGACTCGAGATGGAGGAGCTGGGCGACGATCAGGTTCGCGATCGTGTCGTCGATCGGCGTGCCGAGGAACACGATGCGTTCGTTGAGCAGGCGGCTGTAGATGTCGAACTCGCGCTCGCCGCGCGCGGTCCGTTCAATCACCATCGGAATCAGGGGCATGCCTGCAGCGTAGTTGGTTTCAAATCACGAGCACCGCGGTGCCCTCGAAGCGGCCGGCGCGCAGGTCGTCCAGCGCATGCTCGGCGTCCTCGAGCGGGTACTTGGTGATGCTCGTCCGGATCTGGGCCTCGCGGGCGAGAGCCAGCCACTCGTGGCCGTCTTGTCGCGTCAGATTGGCAACCGAGCGGATCTTTTTTTCGTAGTACAGGTCGTCGTAGGAGAAAGAGGGGATGTCGGTCATGTGGATGCCGGCACACACCACGCTGCCGTCGCGGTCGAGGACCCTCAGCGCCTGGGGCACGAGCTCGCCGGCGGACGCGAAGATGATCGCCGCGTCGAGCAGCTCGGGCGGCGTCTCTTCGCTGCCGCCCGCCCAGATGGCGCCCTGCTCGATCGCGAACTGCTGGGTGCGTTCGTCGTTTGGCCGGGTGAAGGCGTACACCTCGCGACCCTGGTACACGGCCGCCTGGCAGATCATGTGGGCGGCCGATCCGAACCCGTAGAGGCCGAGCCGGTGGGCGTCGCCGGTCATCGTGAGCGAGCGGTACCCGATCAGCCCGCCACACAAGAGTGGTGCGGCCTGCTCGTCGGTGAGCTCGTCCGGGAGCGGCAGGCAGTAGCGCTCGTCGGCGACGGTGAGCTCCGCGTAACCGCCGTCGATGTCGCGGCCGGTGAAGCGCGCGTTCAGGCAGAGGTTCTCGCGGTCGGTCGTACAGAACTTGCAGGTCCCGTCGGTCCAGCCGAGCCACGGGACGCCCACTCGTCGGCCGTCCTCGGTGCGGCCCACGATCTGGTGGCCGAGGACGACCGGAAGCTTGGTGGCCTCGATCTCGTGGTCGCGCAGGTGCAGGTCAGTGCGGCACACCGCGCAGGCGCCGATCTTGAGGAGCAGCTGACCGGGCTGTGGGTCCGGGTCGGGGAGGGTCGTCGGCTTGAGCGGCTCGCCCTGGCGTTCGAGGACTACGGCGCGCATTCGGTCCCGGGCTCAGCTCGGTTACGGGACGGCGTCGAGCCAGGCCCGGCGATTGGTGTGTCGGGTCGGCACGATGCCCTCGTTCAGTTCACGGCGAATCTCGCCGAGCGTGCCATAGCGTTCCGCGACCACGTTGTGCTGGTGGATCGTTTCGAGGTTCACCTGCCGGGCCTCGACGAATGCGGGATCGTTGAGGTGCGGGAAGGCGTCGACCACGCCGCGGATCATCTCGCGCACGACGTCCTCCACGAAGCGGGGGCGGCGGTGTGCCTTTTCGACGACGTGGGCTTCATCCGACCGCTTCATCAGCTCGTAGATCTCGGACGACATCGCGTGCTCGACAATCGCGAGCAGGGTGCCGGCGTCGATCTCGTCGGCGCACAGCTCGGTGCAACCGATGTGCAGGGTCCCGAGCCCGCGCTGGTTGTGGGTCGCCACCGGGACCGCGTCGAGGATCTTCTCGATGTCTTCGTCGTCGAATCCCTGGGTTTCGAGTCGTGCGCGCGCGTTGCCCGCCACGAGCTCCTGGGCGCACGGACAGGCGGTGATGCCCTGAGCGGTGACGCCGATCAGCCGGCGGGTGCCGAACTCGGTGCACGCCGCCGAGCCGTGGAGCGTGTACAGCTCCTGGGTGTTTATCCCCGAGATCGGAGCGGGCTTGTGCTCCGGGAACCGCGCCTCGATGCTCACCTCCGCCCGACGCGCGTTCTGCCGCGCGCGCACGAGTTGCGCGATGTGTTCGGCCAGCGTCTCGGCCTTGAACGTCGACTCGCCGAGGACGACCTCGCCGATCGCCTCGTTCACGACCTCCTCGAACCGCGACATGTGCGCGCCCTTCTGGTCGGAACCGAGCTCGACCACGCACTCGAACCGGGCCGAGAACAGCTGCTCGGTGCCGTTCTGCTGAATACGGATCACCTTCTCGACGCCGGTGACGCCGACTCGCGAGAGGCTGAGCTGAACCGCCGGGCGGCGGGACTGCACGTCGCTTATGGAGACGCTCGGTGAGGTATGGGCGGCCATCGCGTTACCTACAGGGTAGAGAGCGCGGCCGGTCGGCCGGTCGAGTCGGATTCGCGATGCTCGCCGGCGAGCCAACTTCACCTCCGCCGGCCGGGTCCACCTCGTCCGGTCGCAATCCACCGGCGTGGTCTACCTCGTCCGGTCGCACCCCACCGGCCCGGTCTACGTCGTCCGGTCGCACCCCGCCGGCCCGGTCTACGTCGTCCGGTCGCACCCCGCCGGCCCGGTCTACGTCGTCCGGTCGCACCCCGCCGGCTTAGGCCCCGGTGACCTAGCTGGTCGGCCTGGATTCCCTGGCCGCCGGGGTTCCGCCGCGCTGATTCCCTGGACATCGGCGGGGATTGTGGTATCACTCCAACCCGGCGCATTTGGGAGATATCGAGAGAGAGGGCTGACAGAAGCCCCGTGGCCGGGGGTGTTCTCGAGGCGTGGTTAGGGAGGAGCTCAGGGGCGAGTGAGCGAGAAGTCGACGATCCTTTTAAGCGATGACGCTCCGATAGCGGAGCTTGAGGAAGTGCGTCCGCTGATCGCGGAAGGTCACGAGCGCGGTTTCCTGACGATCGATGAGATCCAGAACTGGCTCGAGGAGTCCGAGGTCAGCAAGGAGCAGGTCCAGGAGCTCCACGCGTACCTGGACGACCAGGGCATCGAGGTCGTTGACGGCGACGGCCGTCCCGCGAAGTCTGAGGGCTCGAGCATGGAGGCCAGCGCCGCGGCGGCAGCCGAGCCCCGGCCCGAGCAGTCGTCGAAGAAGGTCGAAATCGACCTCACCGTGGAGCCGAGCCTCGACTCGCTGCGTCTGTACCTACGCTCGATCGGTCGCGTCCAGCTGCTGACCGCCGAGCAGGAGGTCACCCTCGCCCGCCGCATCGAGCGCGGCGACATGGACGCCAAGCAGCGGATGATCGAGGCGAACCTGCGGCTGGTGGTCTCGATCGCGAAGTCGTATCTGGGCCGTGGCCTGACGTTCCTGGACCTGATCCAGGAGGGGTCGATGGGTCTGATCCGCGCGGTCGAGAAGTTCGACTACCGGCGCGGATACAAGTTCTCGACGTACGCCACGTGGTGGATCCGCCAGGCCGTCACGCGCGCGATCGCCGACAAGGGCCGCACGATCCGCATCCCGGTCCATATGGTCGAGAAGCTCAACAAGGTCGTTCACGTCGAGCGCCAGCTAGTCCAGCAGCTCGGGCGCGAGCCCACCTCCGAGGAGATCGCCGCCGAGCTCGAGACCAACGTGCGCGAGGTACGCGACGTGCTCCGGATGGCTCAACAGCCGGTGTCCCTCGAGAAGCCGATCGGCGAGGAGGAGGAGTCCGAGCTCGGCGACTTCGTCGAGGATCAGACCGCGGAATCGCCATTCGAGCTCGCGTCTGAGCGTTTGCGGCGCGAGAACCTGCGGCGGGCGCTCGCTGCTTTGCCCGAGCGCGAGCGCGAGGTGATCGAGATGCGGTTCGGTCTGACCGGCGAGCGTCCGTACACGCTCGAGGAGGTCGGGCGGGCGTTCAACGTCACGCGCGAGCGGATCCGCCAGATCGAGAACCACACGCTGAAGAAGCTCGAGGCGCTGCCCGAGGCGCAGCGCCTGCGTGACGCTTCCTAGGTTCGCCGGCGTTCGCGGTCTGCGTCGGCCGTAGCCGTCCACGAGCGCTCGCGCGGGCTGGCACTTGCGCGACTCAACTCCGTTCGCGATTCAACCTCGCCGTGCTGGCGCGATCAATTGTTCCAGTTTTGTAGCAATTTCCAGGGCTTTTCTGTCCGAGTGATGTCGTAGGATCCGGTCATGCAGTTTGTGTGGACACCAAAGCGGCAAGGGGATGCCGGCGAGCTGTCGGCGATGAGCTGGTTGGTGGCTGCCGGCGCGATCGTTTGCAAGCCGTTGTTCGAAAGCCCTGACTATGACCTGGTCGCGGACTTCGGCGATCGCCTGGTGCGAGTGCAGGTGAAGACGTCGAGTTGCTGGCGCGATGACCGTTGGCAGGTGACCCTTGCAACGCGCGGCGGCAATCGGAGCTGGAGCGGGCTCGTGAAGCGTCTGGACGCGAGTCGATGCGACCGCCTGTTCGTACACGTCGGAGATGGCCGCCGCTGGTACATACCGGCCTCAGCGCTCGGCGCAGGTTCCGACGTCATTCTTGGAGGCCCGAAGTACGCCGAATACGAGGTCGAACGCGGGGAACCACTACCCGCGCGGGCACCACCCCCGGATGCTGCTTCGTAATCAGCCCGACGTTAGACTCAGAGCCCCCGGCGGGATTCCCGAGCGGTCAAAGGGACGTGACTGTAAATCACGCGGCTACGCCTTCCCAGGTTCGAATCCTGGTCCCGCCATCGGCCCTGTGTTGTGCGCCGGTGCCATCCGTGTCGCCGGGATGAGCCCAGGCTCTCAGCGCGCCTGAACTGGCGCGAAGCGACACGCGCGTAGGTATAAGTTCGCGGACCGACGTTCCAACTCGCGGGAGGAAGTCAGTCATGCGTCATCGTGCCCTCGCGGCTGTCGTCGCCGCGCTTGCGTTCGCCTTCACGGCCTCGACCGCGGCTGCTGCGCAGCTGCCGGTGATCTACAACGGCGTCCTCGGGTATGCGCACGCGAGCCCGACTGCGAGTCCTCCGGGCGCGAACAACTGGTCGTGCAAGCCGTCGGCGGCACACCCGGTGCCGGTGGTCCTGGTACACGGCACGTTCGCCGACATGTCCGACAGCTGGCAGGCGCTGTCGCCGCTGCTGTATGACAAGGGGTACTGCGTGTTCGCGCTCAACTACGGCTCGTACAACGGCAGCGGGTCGATCGGCGTGTACGCGACAGGCAAGATCGAGGACTCCGCGGCGCAGCTCTCGACGTTCGTGAACGATGTGCTGGCGGCAACGCACGCGAGCAAGGTCGACATCGTTGGCCACTCGCAGGGCGGGATGATGCCGCGCTACTACATCAAGTACCTGGGTGGCGCCTCCAAGGTGCACACGCTGGTCGGGCTGGCGCCCTCGAACCACGGGACGACGCTGAACGGGCTATTCACGCTCGCGGGCTACTTCCCGGGGAGCAGCGCACTCGTCGGGGCCGACTGTCCGGCCTGCGCGGAGCAGGAGGCGGGATCGAGCTTCATCACGAATCTGAACGACGGCGGCGAGACGGTCCAGGGTGTCAACTACACGGTGATCGAGTCCAAGAACGACGAGGTCGTCAAGCCTTACACGTCGGCCTTCGTGGCGACCGCCGCGAACGTCACCAACATCGTGCTCCAGGACCAATGCTCGCTCGATCAGGGCGAGCACCTCTCGATGCCGTACGACCACATCGCCGACGCCGACGTGCTCCGCGCCCTCGATCCCACGCATCCACAGCATCCGGCGTGCACACCGGTGCTGCCCGTCTCCGGCGGATGATCGGAGGATCCGCGCAGCCGACGTAGCCGGCGGGTACTGATCTGAGAGTCAGGACCGGTCACTATCCTCAACCGGGCTATGGACTCGCGCGATGTGATCCAGGATCGCGCGCACGACGCCGAGCAGCCTGAGGACCGGCTCGCTCGGTTGCGCGGCGCCGTCACGCGGATCGACAGCGAACCGTCTCTGATCTCGGCCGCGCGGCGGTTTCGCCAGCGGCTGCCCGGGGATGAGAAGTTCGGCGATCCGCTGTCGACCGCGGGCCGGGCGCCGGTCGAGGTGATCGCGCGCGGCGTCTCGGCCCTCCAGCCTGGTCGCGAAAGCGTCACGAAGGAGCTAGGCCTGTCCGCCCTTCAGGTCTGGCAGTCGCTGTCGGAGGCAACGGGCCGGGGTCGGGGGGATCTCGACATGGCGCTGCTGTTCACCGATCTCGTCGGGTTCTCGTCATGGGCACTGCGCGTCGGCGACGCGGCTGTGCTCGAACTCTTGCGCGAGGTTGGAACCGCCGTCGAGGACGCGATCACCTCGCATGAGGGGCGCATCGTCAAGCGGCTTGGAGACGGCGTGATGGCCACGTTCCTCAGCGGCGAAGCGGCCGTGACGGCCGCGCTCGACGCCCACGACGCCGTCAACGGCATCGAGGTCGACGGGTACTCGCCGCGAATGCGTGCGGGCATCCATTGGGGCCGACCTCGCAAGCTCGGCGGCGATTATCTCGGGGTGGATGTGAACGTCGCCGCGCGAGTTGCCGCGGCCGCCAAGGCCGAGCAGGTGCTGGTGTCGGAAGCGCTGCTGGCGCAGATCGAAGGCGACGGCTTGCGCACGGGGAAGGCCAAGCGCCTCCGTGCCGACGGCGCGCCGTCCGATCTGCGCGTGGTCCGCGTGTCGCGCGCCTAGAACCCGGGTCGCGCGCCCGGAACGCGGCCCGCGGCGGTGTCCGTGGCTGGCGATTTGCATCTGGCGCGCGCCGTTCCTCCCGCAACTCCTGCTCGTTGCACGTTTTCTTGCACGAGACGTCCGACACAGCCGCGAAGCTGGCTGGGCTGTTAGCGTGCCGCCGCCCGATAACGCAGGGCGGAGACCCACAGCGCGGCCGCTGCGTGGAGACGAGCCCGCGCCAACGATGATGCTCAGACGTAGGCCATTCACCGACGCCACCTGCGCCATGCTGGCGGTGCTGGTCGTGGTATGTGCCGCGGCCGTCGCGCTGAGCTCGAGCTCGCCGGCCGCCAGGGCCGCGAGCGTCGGCCAGCTCCAGCACAAGATCTCCGCCGGCAGGGGCCGGATCTCGTCTCTGTCGGGCACCGTGGGTGCCGCGTCACAGCGCATCGGGCAGCTCGACGCGAACATCGCCGCGCTCGCGCGCAGGCTCAATCGCATCCAGGCCGACCTGGTCGCCAAGCGCGCCGAGCTGGCGAAGATCCGCGGCGAGCTGTCGGCGGCGCGGATCCGTCTCGCCAAGCTGGTGGCGTACGAGACGTACGCCGAACAGGTGCTGTCCAAGCAGCTCGTCGCCACCTACGAATCCAATCGGCCGAACCTCGTCACCGTGGTCCTCAGCGCCACCGGATTCCAGGACCTGCTGAACAAGCTGTCGTTCATGCAGCGGGTGAGCAAGCAGGACCGGAACGTCGTCGGCCAGGTTCGCGCGGCCCGGCGCGCCGTGGCCGCCGAGGCCACCGCGCTCGGGAAGCTCGAGGTCCGCCAGCAGGCCCTGGTCGCCGCCGTTCTGGCACAGCGAAACGCACTCGCGAGGACGAACGCGAGCCTCCAGCAGCAGCGCCAGGCCGTGGCGCGGTTCCGCAACGCTAAAGCGAGCGAGCTTGCCGGCGCACGCGCCGAGGTCGGTCACCTCCAGCACCAGCTCTCACAGCTCGAGGCAGCGCAAGCCGCGCTGGCCAGGCGAGAGGCTGCGCAGCAGTCGTCGAGCTCGTCCGGCTCATCGGGCTCGTCCGGCTCATCGGGCTCGTCCGGCTCATCGGGCTCGTCCGGCTCGGCGCCGGCGCCGGCGGCCGGCGCGGGGCCGGTGTCCTCCGGCGGCTTCACGTTCCCGCTGCCCAAGAGCGCGGCGGCGCCGCCGGGCGCGTGGTCGCCCGATCAGGGCGTCGACATCTCGGCGCCTGGCAACACCCCCGAGTACGCCGTGTGCTCGGGCACCATCGTCCTACACGGAATCGGCGGCTTCGGACCGTGGGCGCCGGTGATCCACTGCGACGGCTCGATCGACGGCTACAGCTACGTCTACTACGGCCACGCCGGGCCGCTCTACCAATTGCCGATCGGCACCCACGTCGGCGCCGGCCAGGTGATGAGCTCGATCGGACCCGGCGACGTCGGGATTTCGACCGGGCCCCACCTCGAGATCGGCTTCGCCGACGCGAGCGGCTCCCCGATCGGATCCCAGACCGCCGGCACCATGCTCTCGCTCCTGCAAGCGGCCTACGGAGGCTAGCTTCCGCGTGCGCTTAGGCGGTACCCTGGCGTTTCCGCCCTCTTAGCTCAGCTGGTAGAGCACTTCCATGGTAAGGAAGGGGTCGTCGGTTCGAGTCCGACAGAGGGCTTTGCGTTTTCGGCTGCTCAGAGCCATTTATTGGTTTCTGGAGTTGACGTTCGTGACGGCTTTGCTCCGTCCATATCTCGTCCACGGGCGCAGAGGGCGGCTTGGTTTGGGCGCGGTTGCCTGCAGTAGACGGGGTCTGTGTGCTGGTTGATCCCTTCCGGTTTCCGTCCACCAGATCTGCGACCCCTTCTGAACAGAGGCGGGCCGGTCGCCCAGACCGGTCCCCTCATGTCGTGGCTGATCGGACGCCCCAGGCGGTGTAGTCGATCCAGGCGGCTTGTTGCGCCCGGGTTGAGAGGGCGTGATCGATCACCCGCAGGATGAGCCCGAACTCGGCGTGAGCGATCCCGACGATGAGTAGGCAGCCGGCGTGCGATTTTCCGGCCGCTGCCCATTCGGTGGTAATCCGGGCGAAGTCCTTGACGTTGAAGGTGACCATGACGCGTCCCTGCTCGGTGGCAAGAGCGAGCAGGCGTTCGTCCACCCAGCCGTCGAGTTCGCGTTCCTCGTCAGCGGCGCGGACATCGTGTTGCTCGCGCAGGGCCGTCGCGATGCGGCGCCCGGACACGTGCGCGTCGAGGAACAGCCTCACGGCTTGCTAATCGCCGGCGGCGATCGTGTCGACCGTCGGGTACTGGCGCTGGAGCGCCGCGAGCGATCGTTCGTTCTCGGCGATCGCGGCGTCAATCTCCTCAGCGAATTCGCCGTAGTAGGCGAGCGCCACCCGGATCTGCGGTTCAGTCAGATCGGTCGCCACCGCCATCTCACCCGCGGTTTCGTACGCGCGTGCCGCCGCGACGATCTCCCAGACGTCGAGCGCGGTGCCGATCACCCACGGACGGCGGTTCCAGTCGCTGCCGCGGAACGCGATCCCGGGAAACCGGCGAGTGCGGAGCGCCTCCTCGGCAAGTCCTTCGACGACGGCGCCTTTCGTCCGCCGCGTGCGCCTCGCCTCCTCGCTCACGAGCCGATCGGTGACATCCGACAGGCGCATGCTGAACGGCGCTGCCTTGGGCATACGTCAAGACTATCACGGCAATTACGCCGTAATTATCGTCAGACAGCTCGATGAGGCCGACCGCAGACTGCTCCGACGGCTCGGCCCGGAAGCGGCGGGCGGCCCCATGGCCGGACAGCAGCGTGTCCCATGTCGTGCGGTGGGGAAGGGCCCGACGAGCTCTGGGTCGCCTGTCGAGAGCCGCCGGCTGTGGGACGAGCACAGGTCGGCGATCACCGGCGGTGCCACAGGGCTCTGACGAAGTACCTGCTTAGAGGCGATTCTTGTGCACGAGTGTCGGGCGTGACCCCTTCTTGCGCGTCCACCTCACGTCCACCGCGTGGACGCGGGCGCCGTTGAAGCTGTCGAGGAGGTCGATCGCGTGCTGGCGGCCGTCCTTCGCGAGGCTCGACACGATCGTGATCGAGAATCCTTCGGGACGAGGGGCGCTCGGCGCCAAGGGGCGTCGGAGAAAGGGCGGGCAATCCGCAAGCGCCGGCAATTGCCGCAGCTGTCTGCGAAGCGGTCGGCATCTGGGCGACCGAGCTGCTGATAACGCCCGAGTGCGTCCTGCGGCGCTCGCCGCCAGGGCGCGGTGCGCGAAGGGCCGGCAAGTGGGTGATGTTCGACGAAGAGATCTCGGTTGAACACAGTCGCGCGCATCAAATTCGCGCTTTCGTTCCCGGTCGCCCTCGCCGACTAGCGTGGGCCAGGCCTCCCTGAGTAAGCCACAAGCGCACGCGCCTGAGCCGGCGTTGGCGCGATTGCGGAGCAGGGGTCTCGTCTGGGGCGCTGCGCCCTAGCGCTTGCCGCGCTTTTTGGCCTCTGTGGGCGGACGTCGATCGGTGGCCCAGGTCTTGAGGATGGACTCCAGATCGTTCCAGGCCGCTCCTGCGTTCACCCGTCCCTCATTGATCGCGCGACTGCCGGCCTCGGATATGCCCATCGCCACGTAAGCTAGGAGCGCGGCGTCCTCGTCGCGGCTAGCGGCGGTGAATGCCGCCAGCTCACGAGCTATCGGCGCGACGATCAGATCGACAAGCCGCAGGTACTCTGTGCGGAACGCCGGATCTCCGACGGCGAGCCCTCGGACGAGGTCCATCATCGACGCCCACACGGTGAAGGATTTCACGAATGCGTTCCAGCGAGCGCGCAGGCGCTCCTCGGGCGCCTTGGCTCGGCTGATGGCTGGCCAGACGTCGGCGTAGAGCTGATGGAAGATTCGCTCGGCGCAGGCCATGAAGATTGCCTCCTTGGAGGAGAAGTAGCCGTAGAGCGTTGCCGTGCTCATCGCTGCCTCCTGAGCGATCGCTGCAAGGCTCGTGCCGGCGAAGCCACTGCGTAGAAAGCACGCCGTCGCCGCGGTGAGGATGTCGTCGCGTCGCGCCTCGGCCAGGGCCGCATCGCTTGGGGTGTCGGTGACCTGCTCGACCTGGGAGCGGAGCTCGCTGATAGAGAGGCCACTCTGACGCTGGTTCTTGATCCGCTCGAGAGCCTCGAGATGTCGGCTGTCATAGATGGTGCGAGTGCGCGAGAGCCGCCGCCCCGGCGGCAGCAGCCCCTCGCGCAGGTAATAGCGGATCGTGGAGGTGGGAAGACCCGAGCGTTCAGCGAGGGCGGAGACGGCCAACTGGGCGTACCCCGCGGGCACGCCGGAGCCGGGCTTAGCCACGGCGACCCGCCGACAGAACTGCAGTCCAACCGCGGCGGACGAGGTCGGCTATCTCGACGGAACCGTCTTGCGCGGCGTAAGCCAGAAGGTACTCGGCGATCGAGAGCAACATCTCGGCGCGATATCGCTCCTCGCCCTTCCATGCGCCGCCGTGGACGGTCCGCAGGTCCGCTTCAAGAGGCGCCCGCAGGCGCGCGCACAGACCCTCGAGGCGCTCGTCATCATTGATCGCGCGCGTGGCGGCGGTTTGCCGGAGAAGGGAAAGCAGGTCGATCAGGGAGCGCGTACGACGATGGTTCAAAAGCTCCGCATTGGCCAGCAGACGCTCCTGTGACGGCGGGCTTGTCGACGTTGCTCGCTCATACCAGTCAAGCTCGCGCTCGATACACGCCACGAGCAGATCGCGCTTATTTGCGAACTGCCGGTAGAAGGCAGCCTTGCCCGTGCCGGCACGCGCGACGACGTCGTCGATGCTGGTCGCGTCGAAGCCCGAGCGCAGCAGGAGCGCGGCGCCTGCATCCACGAGCCGCGCGCGTTGGCTCGAGCGAACGATCTCGTCGTTCGAACTCGGGGAGGTTGGCGCCGCGCCGTCGGCGAGCTCGATCTGCACCTGTCGTAGGCTGGCGCCTGCTTCGAGGCGACGCATGATGTGTGCCAGCCGTTCCAGGTGCGCAGGGCCGTAGTAGGCCATCGTCTTCGCCGTTCTCAGCGGCTCAGGGAGGAGCCCCAGTCGCAGGTAGTACCGGATCGTTGAGGCAGAGACACCTGAGCGCGCGCAGAGCTCGGCCATCTTCAGATGTCGAACGTTTCCGCGCATTCGCTGACGCGTGTCTTATCAGACCCACCAGACCCCACCGGAGCCGTGACTACGCGCACGCTTGACAGCCACGGCCGAGGTGGATACTCTCAACTAGAGAACGAAGCGAGCACGTTTTAGAGTGTAGAAACATCTTCGCTTCAAACACCTGTGAGTGACATCGCAATCATCGGGATCGGCGAGGTGCCGACCGCTCGTCTGCCGGAGCGAACGCGGTGGGACATCATCTATGACACCTGCGTCGAGGCGATCCGGGACTCCGGGCTCGGCAAGGACGAGATCCACGGCGTCGTCTCGCTCGTGCCGGTCGCGCAGCCGACGCTCGCCAACGAACTCGCATTCGGCCTCCTGCCGGAGCGCCTGGGCCTGAAGGGCGTCCGCGACTGCGCGATGGTCAACGCCGGCGGTGCGTCGTCGTCGAACGCGGTGCGCCTCGCCGAACAGTGGATCGCCTCCGGCGTCGCCGAGTCCGTCTTGATCCACCACGTCACGGTCCACTCGACGATCCCTGTCGCCGAGCAGATCAACGCCTTCGCCCGGGCCGGCGTGGACATGCAGTGGGAGTATCCCTTCGGTCCGACGTACAACATCATCATGGGCCTCATCGCCGCCCGCTACATGTACGAAACGGGTGCGACCGCAGAGGAGATGGCCTCAGTCGTAACAGCACTTCGAAGCTGGGCCGAGCACGACCCGCACTCGTTGTTCTACGGCCGGCCGGCGCCCTCCGTCGAGGAGGTTCTGGCCTCTGACATGATCAACACGCCGCTGCACAAGCGCGAGAGCAATGTTCTCGCCGATGGTGGCGCCGCACTCGTTGTGGTTTCCGCGCAGAGGGCGAGGGAGCTCGGTGTCCCGGCGGCCTTCAAGCTCGGCGAGTCAGCCCGCTACTTCAGCGGAACTTGCGTCGGTCGCGATTTCCACCAGTTCAACGATGGCCTACGGGTCACCGGGGAGGAGGCGATCGCCCGCTCGGGCCTGTCACGCGAGGACATTGATCTTTGGAACGTCTATATCGCCTATCCGCTCGCGCACCCGCTCATGGCCGAGTGCCTCGGAGTGGCACCCCCGGGACAGGGTGCTCGCTACTTCGCGGACGGGCGCATGTCGTTCGGCGGAGACATCGCTTGGTCGACGATCGGTGACGCTCCCGGTCGCGGTCACACCGGCTCCGGTGTGGGCGCGGCCTGTCTGGTCGAGACCGCACGTCAACTGATGGGCCGCGCTGGCGAGCGACAGGTCCCGGACTGTCGCTTCGCCTACCAGAACTCTGCGGGCGGATCTGGTTACAACAACATCGCCACGATCTGGGCGAGCGCAGGCTGACGTGGAGCCCGACATGAGCAAGCCGCTGCCCGAGGTGCAGCCCTGGACACAGCCCTTCTGGGACGGGGCTCGCGAAGGCAAGCTCCTCGTCCAGGTCTGCAATCAGTGCCAGGCGAGGATCTTCCTGCCGCGCAAGCTGTGCCCGGAGTGCTGGTCGTCAGATCTCGGATGGATCGAGTCTGCGGGCACAGGCACGGTGTTCACTTTCTCGACCGCGTATCAGATGGTCGAGCCCCGGTTCATGGACGAGCTGCCGTACACGATCGCGTTCGTCGACCTGGCGGAGGGCGTTCGTATGATGACCCGTATCGTCGACTGCGATCCGACCGAGATCACGATCGGCATGGAGGTCGAAGTCGTCTTCGCCGAGCGCGGCGATTTTCGCCTGCCCTACTTCCGGCCCGCGCCCCACGCAGGCCGCGATGAGTGAGTACTCCGCGGTCGTCTACCGGGTCGAGGGCCCGGTCGCGACTGTCACCCTGAACCGCCCCGACAAGTACAACGCGATCGACCGCACGATGGCGCGGGAGCTGCTCGCCGCGTTCCGGCGGGTGCGTGATGAGGACGGCGTGGGGGTGGTGGTGCTCACGGGCGCTGGACCTGCGTTCTGCGTCGGTGGCGACCTCAGCATCTTTCCCTCGCTGGCGGCCGATCACGCCGCGGCGCTGGACTGGTTGGCCCACGACGGTTACGAGATCGGCAAGGCGATGGAGCTGTGTGAGAAGGTCGTCATCGCCAAGGTCCACGGTCACTGCCTTGCCGGGGGCCTCGAGCTCGCGTTGATGTGCGACCTCGTGTATGCCGCTGAGGAGGCCAGGTTCGGCGCGCCCGAGATCAACATGGGCATCCTCCCCGGGTGGGGCGGAACCGTGCGGATCGCTCGCGCCATGCCCGTGCACCGAGCGCGCGAGGTGATCTACAGCGGTCGCCGGGACTATTCGGCCCGGGAGGTCTACGAGATGGGCCTCCTGACCCGCGTCTTCGCCAGCGATGCGTTCGAGGAGCGGTTCGCCGAGACAGTCGCGGGCATCGCGGCCAAGAAGCCGATCGCGTTGCGCATGGCGAAGGAGGTCCTGACCCGGTCCCAGGAGACGCCAAGCCTCGACGCCGCCCTGGCGCTCGAGCGGGCCGCCATACAGTGGCTCAACCACGCTCCCGAGGTCCAGGCGGCGTTTGCCGCGCTGGCCGAGGATCCACGCGCGCTGGTCGACAGGCAGCGTGCCGGCGTCACCGGCCAAGAGGCGTGAGGATGGACTTCTCGCTCACCGACGAGCAGCGTGCGATGGCCAACACCTTCGGCGAGTTCTGCGCGAAGGAGCTGAGCGACCCCTACGTGCGCTGGATGGACGCCAACCTCGACTTCCCGCCCGAGGAGCTGTGGGACAAGTTCGCCGCGCTGGGGCTGTTCGGGGTGACGGTCCCGACCGACTACGGCGGACTCGGCCTGGGCGTGACGGATGAGATGGTCATCTACGAGCAGGTGTGCAAGCGCTCGATGTCGGTGGCCCTGGCGCTTGGAGCCACGTTTGGCTTCGGCACGCGGTTCGTGGCCGAGCTCGGCACCGACGAGCAGAAGGCGGAGTACCTGCCCCGCCTGGCGGAAGGCCGGCTGAGAACCGCGATGGCCCTCACGGAGCCGGGCGGCGGCACCGACATCCTCGGCTCGGTGTGCACGTTCGCTGAGGACGCCGGCGACTCCTGGGTCATCAACGGCAACAAGATCTTCATCACGGGTGCCCACGTGGCCGACCTGATCTTCACCGTGTGCCGAACCGAGCGCGACGCCCGCCGGAGCCAGTCGTGGTCGACGATCATGGTTCCGCGGCCGAGCGAGGGCATGACCATGCACCCGGTGCAGAAGATCAGCTGCCATCACTGCGACAGCGTCGAGATCAGCTTCACCGACGTCGTCGTCCCAAAGGAGAATCTCGTTGGAAGCCGCGGGGAGGCATACCGCGAGATCATGACCGTGCTCAACCCGGAGCGCATCGCCGTCGCGATGATGGGAGTCGGGATTATCGCTGCGATCTACGAGCGGTGCATGCAGTACGTCCAGGAGCGGCAGGCGTTCGGGGGCCCGATCGGACGCTTCCAGGCGCTGCAGCATTACCTCGCGGACATGTACATCAATCTCGAAAACGCCCGCAACCTGACGTACAAGGCGGCTTGGCTGTGCGACACCGGGCGGCCGTACCACCTCGAGGCCACGATGGCCAAGCTGGTCGCCGCCGAGGGCGCGCGCCACGCGGCGACGTACGGACCGGAGATCTTCGGCGGCTACGGCATCTGCGAGGAATACCAGGTATCGATGTTCGCGCGCGACTCTTACCAGCTCCAGTTCTCGCCCATCTCCAACGAGATGAGCCGTAACATGCTCATGCAGTTTCAGGGCCTGCCGAAATCTTGGTCCTGACAATGCCTCCGGTCAGGTGGCCACTCGCGGCGGCGCGGGAACGGAAGCCCGCCTACGCGAAGTCGCTCGGAGCGGAGTGCACGGCGGCCATCGCGCTGTCGATTACGGCATCGACCGCGTCCGGATCGATACCAGACGGGCTGGCGAGGCCGATCAGCAGCGTTCGGATGTAGGTCCTCGCGATCTCCTCAATCGACCGGGGACCGTCAGGTCGATACCACGTCCAGGTGTAGTTGCACATTGCAAAAACCTGGAAGGTGACGAGCTCGGGATCGTCCACCCGGAACTCCCCGGACTGCATCCCTCGACTCAAGATTCCCCGCACCAACAGGGTATAGGCATCGCGCGGCGCGGCTACCGCCTTGTTCGGGGCCCCGTCCGTGAAGCGCACTATCTCCCGCAGGAACGCGATCGTCGCCGGCCGGTCGTCACGGTGCGCCTTCAAGAGCGCGTAGACGATCCCGGCAAGCTGGGCCGATGGCGTGGGCAAGCTGGCGAGCACGTAATGGGCCTGCGCGAGCCCGCGCATGATGTAGGCCAGATGGACCTCCTCGAGCAACTCCAACTTGGAGTTGAAGTGGTACACGACGGTCCCCTTGCTGAGGCCGAGGACCGCTGCGACATCGCCGATGCTGGTCTCCGCATACCCGTTTCGCGCCACCATTTCGGCGAACACCCTCAGGATGTCGTCCCGCGCGCTACCCCGCTGCCTCGACGGCATCAGGTTGTCTCACTATTCGAGCGCCGGCGGCGAATGGAGGTTTCTGTAGGCCTTGAGGATTGCCGATGCCGGCTCGACGCGTCGGAGACGCGCGCATGCCGCGGTTGCTTCCTCGTGGGTCACCACGCGGGCTTTGGTCCACGTGTCGCTCGCGTCGAGCGCCGCGGCGCCCAGGAACTCTGCGATCAGTGTGCCCGCTCCCGATGTGCCATCCCAGAGGAGGAGGTGACCCCAGCCGTCGACAAGGACGAGCCGAGCATTGGGAATCCGCGAGGCGAGTATCTCGCCGTTGGCTGGCGGGACGAGGGTATCGTCGGCTCCGGCTACTACGAGGGTTGGCACCGTGAGCTGGTGAAGCCAAGGCAGGCTTGTCCACAGCCACGCCGCGGCGAGTTGCAATGCGAAACCGCGCATCGACGGGCGCGACGAGAAACGGTCCGCAATCGCCCGCTCGAGGAATCCCGCCGTCGCCTCACCTCCGCCGGCCACCAGACGCGCGCTCAGCTTGTAGGCGGTTCGGGAGTAATAGCGTAGGGGGATGAGGGCGACCAGAGCACTGGAAATCGATCCCGGCACCATGCCCCAGCCGCAGCCGGTCGCGACCAGGACGAGCCGTCTGACTCGTTCGGGGGCCACCCGAGCAATCTGCTGCGCCACCGTGCCACCGAGCGAGTAGCCGACGACGTCAGCCTGATCGCACCCCACCTCCGATAGGAGATCCAGTGCCAGATCAGCCACCCAGTTGATGCCGTAGATGTGCCATGGAGCAGGGGACTTCCCGGTTCCCGGAGCATCGAACTTGATCACTTGGTGCCCGCTGAGTTCATCGCGCAGGTCTGACAGCATCCCGAGGCTGCCGCCGAGCCCGTTGATCACCAGGACTGGTGGGCCGGTGCCGGTGATCGAGACGTGAAGCGCCTGACCCCTCACGCGGATTTCGCCCCGCCAGTCATCGCGGACCTGACTCACGACACCGCCCGCTCCACGCCAAGGAGGTCCATCCTCGCCCACGAGTCGCTGACACGGTGGGTCAGCACCATCAGGTCGTGCTGGACGCCGTCTGCATCGCGCACGAAGTCAGCAAGTAGCGCTTCCGGCGCGAACCCGAGGTCCTGGAACATCGCGACGAGCGCCTCCTGGGCCGCCACGACTTCAACGTAGGCATGCGTGCAGCCAAGTTCGAAGGCTTCCCTGAGCGCACGGCGGGCCAGTTCCCGTCCCAATCCACGGCCGCGGTGCGACGGTGCAACGACGATGGCAACCTCGCAGACATGAGATGACCAGCCGCTGCCCGGCAAGGTGGCGGCGAAGCCCACGACTTCGGCACCATCGATCGCGACAAGCCACCGACCTCGTGACAGCGGTAGCTGATCGAGCGATCCAGGATCCTGCTTGAAGAATCGCCGTTCTCCCTCGGGGATCGCATCCCGGAACCGCGCCAGGCCCGGTTCATCGCTCGGTCGGAGCGGCCGTACTTCGATCTCTGTCATGGGACCTGCTCCTCGGAGTGGCGCTCGAGCCAGTCGATGATCTTCGGGAGTGTGGCCTGGCTCCCACGGCGGCCCAGGATCAGGCCGACGTGCCCGCCCGGCACGCGGAGCTCCTCGACGTCCGATGATCCGAGCATTCCTGCAAGCGGACGCGAGCAACCGGGAGGGACAACGACGTCTTGTTCGGCGGTCACGATGAGCACCGGAATCGTGATCGCACTGAGGCGGACCGGTCGACCGGCGATGCGGGCACGGTTCTCGTATAGGGCGTTGCCGCGCAAATAGTCCGTGACGCCTTGGCGGACCACCTCACCTGAAACCGGGACATTGTCTTCGGCCCACCGCGATATCGCCAGCATCCCCTCGACTTGCTCCTCATCGCGCCAGAGGTTGTCCCACAAGTTGATGTACTGCCGGAGCTCGCCGGTAGGTTGGCGCATCCGCGTAAAGGCGGTAATGAGCTCCGGCGGGACCAGGCCCGTGTCGGGGTCTATGAGATCGTCAGGTTCGATCCGGCCATCGGCGACCGGCTGCGATATGGACGGGACATAGCGGAAGTCGACCGGTGGGGTGATGAGAACCAAATTCTGCACGTGTACCTCCCTGCCGCTTCCGAGCAGCAGGAGCGCCATCGTGGCACCCATGCAATAGGCCACTGCGGTCACTTGTGAGTGGCCGGAATCGGCGCGGATCGCCTCCAGGGCACCCACCAAGTACTCATCGATGTAATCATCGATTGTGAGCGTCGCGTCGGCTTCGTTGGGAACACCCCAGTCGATGAGATAGACGTCGAAGCCCGCATCTCGGAGGCGTGCGACGTATGAGCTCCCAGGACGCAGGTCGAACACGTACGATCGGGACACAAGGCCCAAGAAGAGCACGACCGGCGGGGAGTAGCGACGCCGGTCGCTCCGATATCGCCAGACCGACACCTTGTCGAGCGTCCACACGCGGTCGCGAGGGGTTGAGTCGACCCGCGGGGAATAGACGCCGGTGACGACACGAATCCCATTCCTGGCGCGCATTCGAGTGCGCTCGATCTCGGCGCGGACCGACGCGACGGCTTCGCTGCCGGGCAGCCCCGGCATCATCACTCCGGACCGCCTCGCGCCCTGAGATCTCGCCTGAGCGACGCGAGGTCCCGGTGGATTTGCGCCAGTTCACGCTTCAGGCCGCGAACGTCTTCATACGAGGGGGCGTTCACAAGGTGAAGTCCGCGCGCAGTCAAGCTGCCGAACCGCCGTCGAATCGCGCGGTCCGCTCGCTGCATGAGCACCAACGTGACGGAGAATTGTGGCGAGTTCGTCACCGCGGCCAAAGGGATGCCCACCATCCGCTCGACTCGGTCGAGAATGCCGCGGCCCGGAAACGAAGGCTCTGTCTCCATAACCGTACCGGCGTTCAGTCTAGCAGTGCGTTGTCCACACGCGCCAAGATCCTTTCGACACGTGGACAGGCGCCCGAGCAGCCTTGACAGACCGTCTGGACCGGGTTAGGCTGTACGGCCGTACGGTGTAGTTCGCTGGCACCTGTGCGTGTCTTACTGCGCCGAGGGGCACTGGACTTGGAATCTGATGCGCATCGCGGGCGTTTCTCCGATCGGGTCGCGATCATCACCGGGTCCAGTCGCGGTATCGGACTTGCCATAGCGCGACGGCTCGTGGACGAAGGGGCGCGGGTATGTCTAACCGGCCGCGCTCGTGAGCCGCTCCAGGAGGCTGTGCGCGAGCTCGGCGGCGATGGTCACGCCATCGGAGTGGCGGGCAGTGCGGATGACGTTGACCACCAGCAGGAGGCGGTGGCGCGGACGATCGAGGCGTTCGACCGGGTGGACATGCTGGTGAACAACGCGGGGATCAACCCGGTCTACGGGCCGATTCTGGACGCCGATCCGACTGTCTTGACGAAGATCGTTGCAGTCAACCTTCTGGCACCGGTGTCATGGAGCCGGGCCGCTCGAGACGCTTGGATGGGACAGCACGGCGGCGTGATCCTGAACATGGCGTCGACGGCCGGCCTCCAGGCGCACCCGGGCGGGGCAGCATACGGATCGAGCAAGGCGGGCCTGCTACATATGACGCAGGAGCTAGCGCTCGAGCTCGCTCCCGACATCCGGGTCAATGCGATCGCCCCGGCCGTGATCAAGACACACTTCGCCGCTCCGCTCATCGGTGCCAACGAGCGCGAGGTCGCGCGAACGTACCCCCTGCACCGACTCGGCACTTCGGACGACGTCGCCGGTGCCGCCGCGTTCCTCCTTTCGGACGATGCGAGCTGGATCACGGGTCAGACCCTCATCGTTGACGGCGGCCTGACCATCAGGGGCCGTTTGGCGGATCGCGCACCAGACTTTCATCGTTAACGTGATCCCAGGGACCGCGTCATCACCGACAACGGCCGGACGGCCGCGCGAACTCCGCGCGGCCGCCGACCGTCGTCGGTTTCGGTGTCGCATTCGCGATCTGCTCTAGCTCCGCCCACTCTCAATCATCGGCCAACCGTTTCCGGCTCCCGCGTTGGGGCGATCGCCGCTGGCCGTCCATCATCGATTCCATTGGCCGGCGCCGTTGCGCTGGTGACCGGCGGCGTCGGCGTGGCACCTGGCGCGGCCGGCTTGCGCGCGGAAGCTACGCGGCGGGTACCCAAGCCTTCGCGTCGGCGATCACGCCGCCACAGGCCCAGGCCAACCGTGGCCGACAGCACGCCGAGGAGGAGCACGGCAAGTGGAATCGTCGTCTCGGCCGCGGTGATCATCTGTGCCCCGCTCTTCGCGTAGGAGGCAATGTCAGCGACCGATGCCGGTGTCTGTCCGTAGGTATACGAGAACACTGGGCTCGTTGGCGGCCTCTGGGGCAGCTTCGCCAGCGTGTCCCGCGCGGCGATGATTGCTGGATTGGTCCGGTACGCGGTTTTGCCGAGCACGGCCCCGACGACGTTCAGCCCGCCGAGCTGCGCCTGGACGCCGAGCGCCTCATTGATGCGGTCAAGCGAGACGACCGCGCCCGTCGTCGGTTCTACCAGGAGGCGGGTCTTCACCGAGTCGACGTAGCGCAGCGGGATCGGCCGGGCAAGCGCCGACGTGACTGCAGCGCGGTCTTGCGTTGACAGCTGCAGCAGCACCGTGCTGAGCCGGGCCGGATCGATGCCGAGTGCTTTGAGCTGCGGCGTCAACTGCGCGACCGTCGTGTGCGTGGGCAGGTGGCCGAGCGCGCTCAGCTGGGCGAGGTAGTACGGCTGCGCTGGCACATCCGTCAGCTGGCCGACGAACGGGACCAACGTGAGCCCATCGCGGTTGACCTTCGCGCCCTGCTGTCGGAACGTGTACGAGCGTCCGACCTCGTTCTTCCACACCTGGTACGGACCGGCGCCCGTGTGGAACGGGAAGTTGATGGAGTATGCCGGCGCCCGGTTGACTATCTGCGTCGGCGCGTAAGCATAGGACTGCTGGCTCGGCAGGTTCTTCACCGAGCTCCGGTCGAGGACATACTGCTGCTGGACGTCCTGCTGGGGGAGCGGTCCGATCTTCTCGAGCGCGTCCTCCTTGACCACCACATGTGAGCCGCTCGAGCTCACCACGTGCACGTGCCGGCGGATCGTTAGCGGCAGCACCTCCGGCTTGGCCAGCGGCGCGCCGGTAGAGGGGTTGACCGCCAGCGAGAACGTTCCGGTGGCCACGGCCGTCTTGTCGACGTGGTTCGGATACTTGACCAGCAGCCCCGGAGCGATCAACGCCCAGAGCCCGGCAAGCACAGCGAGCGCCACCCCGATAGTAAGTAGGACCTTCGATCTGGTTCGCATCGTTACTCCTCTCAACAACAATTCGTTCTGGTTTCCGTGGGTACTTCTTCAATGCACTTCACGCCGCACGTCTACAGCCGGTAGATCCGTTCGGCGTTACCGGCGAACAGCTTCTGCAGCTGCTCATCTGAAGCTCCGTTCGTCACCTCGTCGAACACGTGCAGCAGGTCCGCGTAGGACCCGCCCACGCTGTCGATCGGGAAGTTGCTTGCGAACACGATGCGGTCCCATCCGAATCGCTCGATGCAGCACTCGATCCACGGTCTCATGACCTCTGTGCTGATCTCCCGTGTGACCATCGCCAGCCCGGAGATCTTCACTGCGGCATCGGTGTCGCGGGCGAAGTCGGTCATAGCCCGTTCCCACGCCTGGTAGGCCGCATCGTCGACTCCGAGTGGCCACCCCGTGTGCTCGAGGATGACGCTGAGCTTGGGACGCTCGGCAACGAACCGCGTCCATCGCCCCAGCGTGTCCGGATGGGACACGAGGTCGAAGACCAGCTCGTGTTCGATCAGCCAATCGGCGAGCGTGCGAGACGCGTCGCTGTCCGGTTCGAGGCCGCCGAGGACGCGGATGCCGCGGAGCCGGCCGGGTTCGAGCTGCGCGTCGAGGTGGGCGCGGAGCTCCGTCGAGTCGAGGGTTGGGTCGACGGAGCCGACGCAGCCGACCTGGAAGCCGCTGCCCTCGGCGACGCGGTCGATCCAGCGCAGCTCGTCGACATAGTGCTGGGTCCCCACGACGGCGGAGACGTGAACGATCTTGTCCACGGGGGCGTCGCCAATGGTCCGCCGGTAGTCGGGTGGGAGGTAGCTCCGGTGGAAATTCGTACCCTCCGTCTCGTCAACTTGCCGGAGGAACTCGTACCAGGGATTTGTCTCGGGCTCCAACCAGTGCACATGAGCGTCGACGATCTTGTTGATTTGTGTAGTCATTAGTAGAACACCGATCCTGCGTCGACGTTGATGGCCTGTCCGGTGATCCCGCGCGCCTTGTCGGACGCGAGGTAGAGCACCATGTCCGCGATTTCCTGTGGGTCGAGCAGCCGGTGCTGGAACGACATCGGGAGGATGTACTTGTCCATCGCGGCCTCGCGGCTCTCCCCGGTGAGCGCCACGAGCCCGTCCAGGACCCCGCCCTCGCCCTGCACGAGCGGCGTGTCGACCACGCCGGGGCAGACCGCGTTGGCGGTCAGCTCGGGGAGCCCTGCCATGGAGAACTCCCACGCCAGCGTTCGGGTGAGGCCGATGACCCCGTGCTTCGATGCGCTATAGGCCGAGTTGCCCGGACTGCCCTGTTTACCCGAGATTGAGGCGATGTTGATGACGCGCCCCGCCCGCGCCTCGACCATCTGCGGAACGACGGCCCTGGTGACGCGGTAGGTGCCGACGAGGTTGATGTTGAGGGTCTTCTGCCACAGATCCTCGTCGCCGGCCCAGGACCAGGCCCGCTGCGTACCGACGATCCCCGCGTTGTTGACGAGAATGTCGATGCGCCCCAGACGCTGATTGACCTCCGCCACCGCGGCGGCGACCTCCTCGCTCGAGGTGACGTCGGCCTGCACGGCGGTAACCGTGGCCCCCGGCGTAGCCCGCGCGATCTCGGCCGCGACGTCCGCGATCGCGGGGTTTACGTCCAGAGTTGCGACCTTCGCGCCCGCAGCAGCGAGCGTCTCCACGATCGCCCTGCCGATCCCTTGACACCCGCCGGTGACGAGGGCGATCTTGCTATCCAACGATTTAGCGGTCATGAGACCACCTCCTTGACTTGCTTGCGGCTGACCTTGCCGATCGCCGTCTTGGGTAGGCTGTCGACAAAGGTCACCCTCTTCGGACACTTGTAGCCGGCGAGTGTTTGGCGACAGTGCTCGATGATCTCCTCGCCGGTGATCTCGACTCCGTGGCGAGCGACGATGACGGCGTGGACGATCTCGCCCCACCGCTCGTCAGACGCCGCGACCACTGAGCACTCGAGGACGGCGGGATGCGTATAGAGGACGTTCTCCACCTCGTTGGGGTACACGTTCTCGCCTCCGCTGATGATCATGTCTGACTTGCGGTCGGTCAGGAACAAGTAGCCGCTTTCGTCGAGATAACCCAGGTCGCCGGTGTGGTACCAGCCGTCGCGGAGCGCGGCCGCTGTCAACTCGGGTTTCTTCCAGTAGCCCATCATGATGTGCTTGCCGCGGACGCAGACCTCACCGATGGCACCGGGTTCGAGCGTCTCGTCGTCGACGCCGATGACCTTGATCTCGGAGCAGATCGCGGCCTTGCCCGCGCTGGCCAGCAGGCGGCTGTCCTCACCTTCGAGGTGGTGATCTTCGGCCTCGAAAAAGGTGATCGGTCCGCCTGCAGTCTCGGTCGCACCGTAGGCCTGGGCGAAGATCGGCCCGAAAGTCGTGATCGCGCGTTTGAGCACCTCGACGGCGATCGGGCTACCGGCGTAAGTGAGGGAGCGTAGGCTGCGCAGGTCGTAGGAATCGACCGGTGCCATGTCAATGAGCCAGCCGTAGAGAGTCGGCACTGAGTTCATGTGGGTGCACTGCTCGTCCTGGATCAGCCGAAGGATCTCGTTGAGGTCGGGCCTGCGGTTGATCACGACCTTCCCGCCGACGAGCAGCAGGCTGAGGAGCGGCCACCATGAGACATGGAAGATCGGCAGCACGAAGCAGGTCGAATCCTCCTTGGTGAACCCGAGTGTGATGGCGTCGGCGATCGTCGCGGTCATCACGTTGCGGTGGCTGAGAATCACGCCCTTGGGGGCACCGGTGGTGCCACCGGTGTACATCAGCACGGCAAGGTCATCCTCGGACGGTGCGCGTGCCGGATGAGGCTCGGCGGCCGATGCGTGGGCCAGCGCCGCCTCGTAGCCCGTAAAACCCTCCAGATCGTTGTCAAGGGAGACGCCGAAGCGCAGCCCCGGCACGGTAGCCAGCAGGCTCGCCGCCTCCTCTTCGAAAGGGTCGCCGACGACGATCGCGACGGCCTCGCTGTCGGTGACGATGTAATCGAGCTCCGCCTCACTGAGGCGGGTGTTCAGCGGCGTCACGCTGACGCCGAGTTTGGCGGCGGCGAGGTAGGTCTCGAGGTAGCGCGCACTGTTGTCGGACAGTATGGTGAGCCGCTCACCGGACCCGAGCCCCAGACCGGCCAGGGTGTGCGCGGCCTGGTTTACACGGCGATTGAGCTGCTCGTAGGTGAGCCTCGTGTCCTCGAAGACAACCGCGGTACGCGGGCCGTGCAGCCCTGCGCCCCGTCGTGGCAGATCGGCTAATGTGTACATTGGTAACTCCTTACAGTCGTCACGTCAGGACTCCGGTGGCCCTGGAACTGCATGTGCATGTTGCGGCTCATCCCGGTCTCCGTTCACGGGGTCACGCTGAAAGTGCCGCGTTACCCACGCGCCGCTTCCGCTCGATACCGAGCAGGCCGGCGAGGTTGCCACCGAAGATCCGGGCTCGATCCTCCTCGGTGATTGCCGGATAGCCGTACCGCTCCTGGAGTTCCTCCGGGATCTGGAAGTCGCGGAACCCGATCACGGCAGCGGCCACCTGGACTCCGAACCCGGCCGAGTCCGTTCCCCAGATAATCCGGTCGGACCCCACGAAGCGAAGCGCCTCGCCGAGGATCCGCGCGAACTTCCACGGAGCAGCGAGTGCCCATGGGACGAGCAGCGAAAGACACAGGTAGACGTTGGGATGCCCCATCGCGACCATGTTGAGGTCGTCGCAATACGGATAGCCCATGTGAAATGCGACGATCTTCAACTGGGGGAAATCCCGCGCGACATCGTCGAGCAGGATCGGTAGGGCGTACTTGCTCTTGCCGGGCGGAACCCAGCTGAACCCGGTGTGGATGTCGAGCACGATTCCAAGTGCCTCGGCTTTCTCGTAGAACGGCCACAGCTCGGGGTCGTTTACGTACGTATCTTCCGGCGGGTAAAACTTGAAGATGCGCGCCCCCTTCTCGTTCACCCAGTACTCAAGCTCCCAGATGGCGTTGCCGACGCCGCGTTGCTTGATCGGCGAGAGGTTGGGCTGATACAGGAACCGGTCGGGGTGCTGGTCCACTATTTGCGCCATGTCGCCGTTGGAGACCCAGCGGCTCGAGAACCCCGTCGTGTCCATCATCGACTCCGGAAGCAAGCACGCGACGTCCACGCCGTAGCGGTCCATGAACCCAAGCAGCGCGTCAGGGTCGCTCGTCGGGGAGAGGTCTCCCGGCTGGAGCTGCGTGAACAGCTCCTCGGGGAGGCCGGTTAACAGCGGACGGCGGATGTTGTCGATTGCCTTCCACCACATCTGCACGCCCGGGAAGTGGGCGTAGGGCTGCATGTCGCCGACCAGATGGAACTCCGGGTCGATCTTGAAGTAGTCGTCCTGGCCGATGCTTTGGATGCTCATTTCGGCTCCCTTCTTTGCGCGATCAGGAGGTGGCTCTGCGCTGCCTGGCTCACCGGCTTCCACTGCGCTGCGGCGTCTTTACGCTTCGTCGGTTCTTTTGGGGTCGGGTGGGACTCTGGCGGGAGTCGCTGCCATGTCGCTGCCATGTCAGGGTCGGCCGCTGCCAGCTCTCGCCGTTGCCGCGGCACGGGTCCTGCCAGCGCGGGCGCTCGCCGCAACCCGTGCGACATCGGAATGCCACCCTGCTTCGCATGATCGACCCACTCGAGATCCGGCTTCTCGGCCCGTTCGAGGTGCTCGTCCACGGACGCCCGACGCGCTGACGCACCTCGTGAGGGCCCGGGCCGCGCTCAACCTCGAGCGCCGCCGTCGCTGGCGCGTCCGGGCCGAGGTCGAATCGAGACCTCAAGCACGTCGCTCTGGGCGTTGTGCACGGTCAGCTCGGCCACCGAGAAACCGGGGGTGCAGTTTCGGTCCTTTGTGGGTTGTGGCCGGGGCCGACGCGGGACGTGCACGGAGAGCACGCGAGGTCAGGTGCGGTGTGGCGCGACCGGATGAGGTCTGCATGGGTTTGCGTTCTTGTGCGAAACCATGACGGCCTGTTCGGGCCGACCGCGGGGATGGTCATCGCGTGATGTCGGTCAGTGCGCGGGTGCGCAGCTGGCGTCGAGGCGGGCGGCGGCCGCTCCCGCACCATGTCACGCGTCGCTGCTACCCGGTCGCGACGCGAGGAACGGGCACTTCCGTGGCAGCCGGATGGCAGCGGCTGCTGAAACCCTCCGTTCATGCAACTCGGATCGGGATCAGTAAGGAGTAACGATGCTTCGGGAACTTGACGAACGGACAAGCGGCAACCTGCGCATCACGCTGTACTGGGACGACGGCGACCATGCGCTGATCGTCGCGGTCGACGATTTCACGGGCGCCGAGCCGGGGCACGCGCTCACCGGCATTCCGCCGGCGGATGCGAAGCTCGCGTTCGAGCATCCGTTCGGCTACGAGCCGAGGGTTGCGGTGGGCGCACGAGTCTGACCAGCCTCCAGATGACGATCCAATCCGGAGAACGCTTGGCGCGGCGCGGCCCGCTTGAGCTCTGCTACGAGACGTTCGGCGTGCCCCAGGCCCGGGCGGTGCTGGCGGGTTTAGCCGGAAGATGAGTACGTGGGACGGCGAGTTCTGCTCATAATGCGACATGCGGCATGGTCGACTAGCCTCGCTCGAGCATCATCAGCGACCGCCCGGCGAGCGGGACATCTCCCCGTACCTCGGATCCCGGCACATGCGCGACCGACGTGTCCACAAGCACGGCCATGCGCGCGTTCCGGACTGCATCCGGGAGCCGAAAGGTCACGGGCTCCGCGCACCCGTTGATTAGCAGGACGTGCTCGCCCTGGGGTCCAGCGATGGTTATCGCGCGAGCGGATGGCGCGTTCCAGTCGGCGGCGGTCATCGGCTGAGCATCCGGTCTCAGCCACACGATCTCGTCTTCGCGGAAGAACCGCGTGCGACGCAGCACGGGCGTGGCGAGCCGCAACCGGCAGAGCGCGGCGACGAATTCGCTCAGGTCTGCCGGGCGCCGGGCGAGCGACCAGTCGACCCAGCTGATCTCGTTGTCTTGACAGTAGGCGTTGTTGTTGCCGCGCTGGGTGCGGCCGAGCTCGTCGCCGCCGAGCAGCAGCGGCACGCCCTCCGACAGCAGCAGGGTGGCCAGGAAGTTGCGCCGCTGTTGGAGCCGGAGCGCTCGAACGCCCGGATGATCGGACGGGCCTTCGACACCACAGTTCCAGCTGCGGTTGTCGTCGGTACCGTCGCGACTTCCTTCGTGGTTGGCCTCGTTGTGCTTGACGTTGTAGCTGACCAGATCGGCCAGGGTGAACCCGTCGTGAACCGTGACCAGGTTGATCGAGGCGACTGGCCGGCGGCCGCGCCGGTACAGATCTGAGGAGCCGGTGACCCGGGTGGCGAACTCGGGCAGCGTCCCGTCCATGCCGCGCCAGAAGTCGCGCACGACGTCGCGGTAGCGGCCGTTCCACTCGCTCCAGCCCGGGGGGAAATCACCTAGCCCATAGCCGCCGGAGCCAACGTCCCAGGGCTCGGCGATCAGCTTGACCCGGGCCAACACGGGGTCCTGGCCAATCGCCTGCAGGAACGCCGCGTGTGGGTCGAAGTCGGCCCTACCGCGGCCGAGTGTTGCGGCCAGGTCGAAGCGGAAGCCGTCGACGTGCATCTCCTGTACCCAGTAGCGCAGCGAGTCCATGATCAGCCGCAGGGCCTGCGGCTGGTGCGAGCCGAACGTGTTGCCGGTGCCAGTCATGTCGACATAGTGGCTTCGATCGTCGGCCAGGCGGTAGTACGCGGCGTTGTCAAGTCCGCGAAAGCAAAGCGTCGGTCCGTCCTCGTCGCCCTCTCCGGTGTGGTTGAAGACGACGTCGAGAATCACCTCCAGCCCCGCCGCATGCAGGCCGCGCACCATCGACTTGAAGTCATCGACCTGGCCGCCGCGATCCCCGCTCGAGGCGTACTGGTTGTGGGGGGCGAAGAAGCCGATCGATTGATATCCCCAGTAGTTGCGCAGCCCGCGCGTGAGCAGCTCCGTGTCGTGCACGAACTGGTGCACGGGAAGCAGCTCGACCGCCGTCACGGCAAGGCGCCTGAGATGATCAATAACGCCCGGCTGCGCGAGGCCCCGGTAGGTCCCGCGCAACTCCTCGGGCACCCCAGGATGAAGCTTGGTGAAGCCCTTGACGTGGAGCTCGTAGATGATCGAGTCCTCAAGCGCCGTGTCGGGCGGCCGGTCGCCGCGCCAGTCAAACTCCGCGCTGTACACGACCGAGCGCGGCATGAACGGAGCCGAATCAGCCGGAGCCTCGCCGCGCAGCGCCGAGTTCGACACCACGCTGCCGGAGATCGCGCGCGCGTACGGGTCAACTAACAGCTTGGCCGGATTACACCGCAGCCCTGCCGCGGGGTCCCACGGGCCGTGCACGCGAAACCCGTAGCGGGCGCCGTGTCCGACTCCGTCGGCGGTCCCGCGCCACACGAACCCCTCGTCCGCTTCCAGCGGCAGGCGCTGCTCGGCGCCGAGTTCGTCGAACAGGCAGAGATCAACGGCGTCCGCCACGCTGCTGAACACGGCGAAGCTGGTCGCGCTCCCGTTGACCTGCGCCCCGAGCGGGATCGCGCTCATTCTCCGTGCTCCGCGGCCGCGACACGACAGCTGTCTCTCAAGTCACCGGCTTCTTCGGAGCGTATATCCGTTCGAGATAGTCGTCGAGCATCCGTCCGGCGCCGAATGCCGGGGCCAGCGTCCGCAGCGACGCACGGATCCGCGCGAGCCAGGCCCGCGGCAGCCCTTCCGCGTCGCGGTCATAGAAGGTCGGCACGACCTCGTCCTGGAGCAGCCGGTACAGCGTGGCGGCGTCGCGCGCGTCCTGCATTCCGGCGTCGGGCTGAACCTCGCCCGGGAGCGCCCAGCCGTTCGTCCCGTCGTACGCCTCCGCCCACCAGCCGTCCAGCACGCTCAGGTTCAGGCCGCCGTTGATGACGGCCTTCATGCCGCTCGTGCCGCTCGCCTCGAGCGGCGGCCTGGGCAGGTTGAGCCAGACGTCGCAGCCCCGCACCAGCAGCTTGGCCAACGCCAGGTCGTAGTCGTGTAGATACACCGCGTGTTCTGAGACCTGGGGCACATCCTTGATCCGGATCAGATCCTGTAGAACGCGCTTGGCCTCCTCATCGGCCGGATGGGCCTTGCCGGCCAAGACGAATTGAACCGGAGCGGGCCCTGACAGCATGGCGATCGCCCGCCCGGGATCGTGAACGAGAAGCCCGATCCGCTTATAGGTTGCATTGCGCCGGGCGAACCCGATCGTCAGCGCGTCCGCATCAAACGCACGTGCGGCCGCCTCGATCAACGCCCGCGGCTGCCGCTCGGCCAGCCGGTCGATCCCGCTCCGTTCCTTCACGAACGCGACCAAATCCGCGCGCTGCTCGCACCGGGCCTCCCAAAGCTCGCCGTCGGACACCTCATCGAGTCGCTCCCACAGCGCGACGTCGCTCGCCCGCCGCCACCACTCCTCACCGAGATAGCGGTCGAGCAGGCGGTGCATCGCCGGCCCCACCCAACTCGCAAAGTGCACGCCGTTCGTCACGTGTGTGATCGGCACCGCCTCCAAGGCCCGCTCGGGCCACAGACCACGCCACATCTCCCGCGCCACTCCCTCGTGCCGGCGGCTGACCGCATTCGCCGTGCGGCACATCCGCAGGCTGAACTGCGTGACCCCGAACGGCTCCGCGCTGTCCCGGGGATCCTGGCGGCCCAGGCGCACGATCGCGTCCGGATCGACGCCCACCTCGGCGGCGACACCGCCGAGCGTCTCGATTACGACATCGCGCGCGTACGTCTCATTGCCCGCCGCCACCGGCGTGTGCGTCGTGAACACCGTGCGCTGCCGCGCGGCCTGCAGCGCCGCGTCGACAGAGCGCCCGTGCGCCGCCTCAGCGCGCGCCAGCTCGAGCACCGCAAAGGCCGCATGGCCCTCGTTCAGATGCACCAGCGCCGGGTCGATCCCCATCGCCGTCAGAGCACGCAACCCGCCCACGCCAAGCAGCACGTACTGCGAGAGGCGGGTGACCGGATCGGCGACGTAGAGCTGCGAGGTGATCCACCGCTCCAAGAGGCCGTTCTCGGGCCGCTCGGCGTCAAGGAGGAAGAGCGGGATCCGACCAACCGCCACCCGCCACACCTGCGCACATACCTCCGCCCCGCCGATGGGAACCGTGACCGTGAGCGTCCGGCCGTCCGGTCTGCGCACGAGCGCCATCGGAAGCCGCTCCGGATCAACATCGACCCAGTACTCCTGCTGCCAGCCAGACGCATCCAGTCGCTGCCGGAAGTAGCCCTGGCGGTAGAGCAGGCCGACCGCGACGAGCGGGACAGCCTGGTCTGAGGCCTCCTTGACGAGATCGCCGGCCAACGCACCCAGCCCGCCCGAATACACCGGCAGTGAGTGATGCACCCCGTACTCAGCACAAAAGAACGCCACCGGCCGCTCCGGCCGGATCGGCCCCACGGCGGGGCGGCCGAGATCTGCTGCGAAGGCCTCTTCAAGCGCCGCGGCCCGAGCGAGCAAGTCAGCATCACCGGCCGCCGAGGCAAGCGCCTCATAAGACGCCTCCTGGAGCAGGCGCACAGGATTCTCGCCGCAAACCCGCCAGCGATCCGCGTCGATCGAGCGAAACACCTCCTTGCCCCGGGGATACCACGCCCACCGGTAGTTGTAGGCAATCCGCGCGAGCGGAGCGAGCGCCTCCGGCAACCGGGCCGCGAGATCCGCCGCCCTTCGATCCAGGCCCGCATCACCCGATCCCACCACACGACGATCCTCTCAGATCGCGGCAGCGGCGTTTGCAATTTCCCCGCTCGACGTCCGCGGCGCGAGGAGCGCGAGCTTGATCAATATCGCGACGAGGTTCGCCGCCAGCACGACCCACAAGAGCAGGTGACAGCAGCCGCTAGAGGTTGGAGAGGAAGTAATGGGAGAGGCGATCGTGGGAGTCGAACCCACCGTGCCCGAGGGTCCCCGGGAGGGTCGCGAGCGTGAGCGAGGGATGGCTCGCGCGGTAATGGCACCGGCCACACCGATCGCCGAGGTTGATGTGTCGTCGTCGTTGAGCGCTACCGCGCGCTGGGAGGTGTCGTTCTGGGATAGGTGTCAGATGTTGGCGTGGAGGCTCGTGTGTTCTTCTTCGTGCGCGCGAACGTGGTCGCAGCGACGAGCTGCTCGTGCCAGCGTGCGAGCCGCGCGCGCTGGCAAGCGCCACACGCGCCGCAAAAGTGGGTGGTGTGATAGGTACACATGGGCAACTCCAATAGGTCGCTAAAGACACATCCGAATGGGCGGGAGCGCTGACCCTCACGGCTCTCCTCTTCGCTCGAGTACAGCCGCGACCTCTGCCGCCCTTCGCCCGAGTTCGGCGCGCGCCGCCTGTACGGACGCCCGACCTTCGCTCCAAGCTCCTGCGGACGCCGACCGCAGGGCGCGAAGGCGCTCGGTGAGGGAGTTGCGGTGATGCCTGAGCTCGGTGATCGCTGCCTCCGCCTGCGCTCGTGCGCCTCCAGCCGTCGCGGCCTTCACCTGCAGGCGCTCGAGGTACGCGTCCCACAGGTGCAGCTCGGCTTCGACGGCGGTGACGAAAGCCGGCCCGTCCTCGGCGAAGTCGGCCGCCGCCTCGGGCGTGGCGCCCTGTCCGCTCATGTGCAATTGGCCGATCCGACTGCCGGTCTCCTCGTTCATTCTCGGCGGGGCTCGCATCTCGCGCTCCTTCGTGTATCCGGACTCGAACTGGAGGCTCGCAAGCGTCGCTGCCAAGCCGCTGCCATGTGAATGGGTGGCTGCTGCCACCGCCTATGCGCCGGCCCCGCCGCAATCGTTGCAAGCTTACGGAGCCGGCGACGGCCCGGAGATGGCGATCACACGTGCGTCCGAGGAGGTGCGAGAATCGGCCGTGGAGCCGTTGCGCACATGACCGACCCTCTGCAGATCCGGCTTCTCGGCCCGATCGAGGTCTTGGTTGGCGGACGTCCGGTGAATGTGGCGGGCAGTAAGCGCGAGGCCTTGCTGGCGCTGCTTGCGCTGCGCCGCGGTCGCGTGATGAGCGTGGATGCGCTGATCGATGCCCTGTGGGGCGAGCATCTGCCCGCCGCGCCGCGCAACGCGGTGCAGCACCACGTGGCGCGGCTTCGCGCCGCGCTGGGGCCGGGATCGATCCTCGCCTCACCGGACGGCTACGGACTGAAGGACGCTTCGGTCGACGCGCTGCAGTTCGAGGAATTGCTCGCGGAGTCACGCGCCCGCTTGCGCGAGGGCGATGCGCGCGCCGGCGCGGACGCGGTTGCACTGGGGCTGGAACTGTGGCGTGGACCGGCGTTGCACGGTCTCACCGATACCGAATGGTTGAGCGCCGAGGCCCGGCGGCTCGAGGCGCTCCGTGTGGACGCGCTCGAGGAGCAGTTCGAGGCAGCGCTCGCGCTCGGGCAGCATCGCGAGATCATTTCCGAGCTTCGAGCAGCGCTCGAACAGGATCCATTCCGGGAGCGGCTGTGGGGGCAGCTGATGCTGGCGCTCTATCGCAGCGGCCGCCAAGCCGACGCGCTTGAGACCTTCCAGGAGGCGCGCCGAGTGCTCGCCGAGCAGCTCGGTCTTGAGCCCGTGCCGGAGCTGCGGCGGCTGCAGGAGGCCATTCTTGAGCACGATCCGTCGATCGGGGCGGTGCCGGCTCCTTCGCGGCGAGGCAACCTGCCCGCGGCGTCGACATCGTTCGTCGACCGCGAGAGAGAGCTTGGCCAAATCGTCGATCTTCTTCGCGAACACCGTCTGGTGACACTCACGGGCCCGCCGGGGGTGGGCAAGAGTCGGCTCGCGCTCGAGGCGGTGCGGTCGTTTGAGAGCGAAGTGCGCGACGGCGGCTGGCTGGTCGATCTGGCGCGCGCCGGTGGCGCGACGGATGTCGTGCGCGTGGTCGCGCAAGCCCTTGACGCCCGGGGCGGTGACGCGCTCGCGCGCGCTATAGGGCGCCTGCGTGACGCCGACGCGATCCTGATTTTGGATTCGTGCGAGCACGTCATCGAGGAAGCGGGGCGGGTTGCCTCGGCGCTGTTGAGAGAGTGCCCGGGCGTGCGGGTACTCGCAACCAGCCGCGAGGCTCTCCACCTCGTCGGCGAGACCCGGCTCCGCGTTGCACCGCTCGCGGTGCCGGATCCGGAGTCGGCGGACCGCGACCAATCAGCTGCCGTGCAGCTGTTCGCCGCGCGGGCGAGAGCGGCACGGCCGGGATTCGAGCTGACCGCCGAGGCCGCCCCGATCGTTGCCGAGATCAGCCGTCAGATAGATGGGCTACCGCTCGCGATCGAGCTCGCCGCCGCGCGCGTCAACCACCTCGGGCTCACCGAGCTCCTGTCGCTGGTCGCGCGCCGGCTTGGGCGGGTGCGCGATCCTCGCGCATCCGACGGCGCCCGCGCCGGTCTGAGGACGTTGGTCGAGTGGAGCTATGGCCTCGTGCATGCCGACGAGAAGATGCTGCTGCACCAGCTTGCCGTACACCGCGGCGGCGCCTCATTGCCGTCACTCATCTGTCTTGGGGCAGGCCACGGCCTGGACGAGACCACGGTCACCTACCTGCTCGGCATCCTCGTTGACAAGTCGATCGTGTCGGTCTCGTTCCCCGGGGGGCATGCGCGCTACGACCTGCTCGACTCGGTCCGGGACTACGTGCTCGAGCAGCTCACCGCGACGGGGAGCCTCGCCGCCACACAGCGGGCACACGCCGAGTACTTCGCGACGTTGGCCGACGCTGCGCGGCGCGAGCTGCGCGCGTCTGACTGGCAGGCCGGGCTCAGGCAGCTCGTGCTGGAGAACGACAACCTCTGGGCTGCTCTGACGTACGCTCGGGAGGCGCCCGACCCACCGATCGCGATCCGGCTGGGGGCGGCGTTGGGCTGGTACTTCGCGGTGGCGGAACGTGTCTCGGAGGGACGGCGCTTCCTCGAACTTGCGTTTGCGGCCGCGTCGGAGGACGCGCCGGTCACCCTCCGAACCGAGCTGCTTGGGAGCCTCTGCTTCCTTGCGACCGAAGAGCTCGATCTGGACGCGGCAATCCACGCCGGTGAAAGAGGCGTTGCGCTCGCGCGCGGCGCGCCCGCGTCCTCGGAATCGATCCTCGCGCAGGCGACGCTGTCGCTCGCCCTGGCCTACGCGGATGATCAGGCACGCGCGGCCGTGCTGGCCGAGGAGGCATGCGCGGCCGCCCACGCAGGCGGAACCGACTGGGATATCGCCCTCGCCAGTCTCCTCCGAGCTATGGGGGCCGCACGGGTCGGGGATCTCTCGACGGTCGCGGCCATGGCGGCGCAGGTCTACGATCGTTCGGACGCAATTGGCTTCATCGCGTTTCAGGCCCCGGCACGGCTGCTCCAAGCGTGGGTTGCCGACCGGATGGGCGACGCCGAGGCTTCGGGGGAAGCGTACGGACGCGCTCTGGAGCTCGCGACCGAGGCCGGGTTCGGTGACCACGCGGCGTTGGCCCTGGCCGGCCTCGGCGCCAATGCTCTGGTCACTAAAGACCTGCGCCATGCCGAAGAGCTGTTCAGGCGGTCGCTAGCCACCGCCGAGGCCGCACGCACGCCTTGGGTCGCAGCCCACGCACGTGCCAACCTCGGCCGCGTTCTAGCCGCGGCCGGCGATGCCGAGACCGCCGAGAGGCTGTACCAGAATGTCCTCGAGTGGTCGCGCACGCCGCGGCCCCGTCAAGCTCGTGAGAGCCTGAACGTCGTGCTCGCTGGCAGTCCGGCCGCGATCGCCCTGCTCGGCCTCGCCGAGCTCGCCGACGCTCGCGGAGACGCCGCGGCGGCCGACGAGCTTCGTGCTCATGCCGGCCTCTCCGTCGCCTGAGCTCGGTTCAGGCCGGATCGTAGAACTCGAGCCGCAGCGAGCCTACGTCCACGCCCGCATACTGGAGCATTTCGCGGTTGCGTGGGTTAAAAAGAACGAGTGCGCCTCTCTTGAGCTGCGGAACTCTTGCATCACGAGCAGGTTGTTCGGGTCACCTTCGGCCCTGTAGCCGGCCCGACTCGTCACCCCAAGTTCGCGTTGAATGTCGGAAACCCGGTCATAGACGCGGCGCCACGCGTCGTAGTCCGCCACTCGCCGAGTGCTGGCTGTATTCGAACTTCGCGGCGCAACGGGAACGCCCACGACGCCAACGCTTCGCCGCCGCCGGTCCACCGCTCGACGTCGACCAGCTCGTCGCTCTGGACTTGACTAAGGACGATCCCCTCGGCCCTACCGCGGCGGCCGGCGCGGCCGCTGAACGGCACGGTTGCGATCGTAGCGCCACGCCGCTCGAGCTCGGCTCACACGTCGTCGCGCGCGAGGATCTCGTATCGACCCGACCCGAGACGCGCCTCGTGAATTCGCGATGCCTCGCGGCCGGAGGGCGTGCGACAGGACTCGTCCGGGACCGCCGCGCATTTCGGACACCGTCGCGCTCGCCACCCGCGCGCGCGATGTGGAGTGCGGACGGCTTGGCGGTCGTTCGACCGCCGCACGGGAGCCGGCATCGCGCAGCCGGCCCGCCCGACAGGTCGGGCACCACTCATCGAGCCAAAGAGCGCGATCGCTCACCGCGACCCCCTCGGAGAGCAGAACGCCATGCCAACCATGTGATGCTGCTCTGCTCAATGGCATCGGGCGGACCCAGCGGTCCGCCGGCGATCAGTCGGGTCAGACCAAGGTTAGCCCTGGAAATGCGACGATGCAGCGCAGCTGGTTTTCCGTCCACATTCCGTCCACCAGTTTCACCTCGACCGTATTCCGGCCGCCGCGGCCGTTCACTCATACTTCTGGCGATTTGCAGGCAATTCGTGCCCGCCAGTGAGCATCCGTGAACGCTCGTGAAGCCCTGAACCTTCCATGGTAAGGAAGGGGTCGTCGGTTCGAGTCCGACAGAGGGCTTTTCCTGCAATTTGTGGGTTTTTTGGCCCCGCGGTGATGGCCGATCGCGGGTGTGCGCGTCCACTTGGCGTCCAAATGCGTCCACTTGGGAAGGGGCCGTCAAACGCGAATTGCCCGTATCTGCGGGATGGCGCGGGTGGTTGACCACTTCCTGCCGGCTGTACGCTCGTGCCCGCTTGGTGCGCGCCAATCCTGGCGTGCGCGCGCGATCGCGGTTGAGGCGGGCGGGTCGTGGGCTAGAGACTCGGCCGCTCTGAGCCGGACGCGGAAGGGCGAGCAGCGGCTCGGCCGTCATGCCGCCGACCTCGCCCACCAATCGAAGGCGATGTGGGTCTATCGGCGGCCCGGCCCACATGGGTACGAGCGCGGCTCCCGGCAGCCGCGCCGAGCCCGGCGGGCGAGGCTGAGCGTCGTAAGCCGCGTGCGCGATCTCGCGAGGGTGGCGTTCGCCGCGGGCGAAACGATGTCAGGCTGGCGACAGAACTGGCAGGCCGAGGGTCTGGGCTTCGGTGATCATGCGCTGGTCGTAGGTGATCAGCGCGCCGAGTTGACGCGAGATGCTTGCGGCCGTGGCGAGATGGATCGCGTCGAGCGACCGCAGTGTCGTCGCACCGATCTGCGCGGCAGCCGGCGCTATCGGCTCGATCGCAAGCAACCGCAAACCAGCAAGTACGCCGACGGCGACCGCGGGAGCGTGACCGCCAAGGCGCCGTGCGGTTCGGGTGACCTCGACCGTGGCGAGCAGGCTTGAGGCGCGGTCAGGCCAACGGCGTAGCTCCTGGCGGAGTGCGGCCGTTTCTGCTTCGATCGCGATCAGCTTGACGAGGGCCGAGGAGTCCAGGTATGCGACCGGCGTGCTACTCGCCACGCTGACGCATGTCGCGAGGCTGTGGGCCGCGTTCAACGTTGAGTGCCGCCGTCGCCGGCGCGTCCGGGCCGAGATCGAGCGGTTCGACCTCGAGCAGATCGCTCTGTGCGCTGTGAACGGTCAACTCGGCCACCGAGAAACGGTCTGAGGATGAAGGTTGGGAGGCCATGCCCTGAGTATGGCGCAAGCGTTCGGTCAGCGGATGCCCTCGCCGGGGAGTGCAGCGACACGAGGCCGTCACCATTGCGACAGCAGCTGTCGGCAGAGATGACAGGACCGCTTCGAAACCCCAACGCCGGCGGAGTCCGACTTGTGCCGTTCTCGTCCACTCGAGGCCTTGCCTTCTCGCGCGCTGACCATCTCGCAGCTGCCCTTGTCCGGGGGCGGTCATCTCAACCCTGGGCCATGAGCCAGCCGGATGACCCCTTTGGCTCCAGAGCAGTGCTGCCGCCGGCCCGGGCTCCCCGGTGCCATCACACGCGAGCAGCAGTGCGCTGGTCCGCTCTGGCCGGCCGGTTACTCTCGCTACGGATCCAGAACTCGCTGAATCGCCCCAGCGAGCCTGTGCCTGTCGGCAGCGCGCTGGAGTCCGGTGTCGGTGCTACTCAGCGGGCGCCCGCTCGGGTGCACAGCGCGGCCAGGTCCATCCCGTAGATCCCGAAGGTCTGACACCCGATCCGGGCCGAGAAGAAGTCGTGGCTGGAGATGTTGCCGAACGCGGCCAGCGGGGCGGCGTTGCGCGCGAGGTCGAGATCCAGTGCGCCGTAGGTCAGGTATCGCTCTGGGCCGGCAAGGCGTGCGGCGGCGGCGAGTTTCTGCTGGGCGTTCGGATCGTCGAACGCGGGTCCGTTCGCGCTGTCATCGAGCAGACCGTTCAGAAAGTCGTCCGGATCAGGGTAGTCGGCGACCCATCCGTCGTATGCCAGGTCGAATGGTTCGCCCGGTGTGTACAGACGCGCGAAGTAGGTTGTGCTGGGGAACGTCTGGATTTCGACGTGGAGGCCGATCCTCGCCAGGTCGTTTTTCACGATCTGGGCCTGCTCCGGAGCTGGGAAGATGTCGAAGGTGTCGAGGACCGCAGGGCGCCCGGCCGCGTGGGCCGCCTTGATGAGCTGGCGTGCCTTGGTCAGGTCGGGGGCCAGCGGATAGACGCGGGCGGAGCGGTAGCCCGGCATCCCCGGCGGGAGGTAATGGTCGGTGGGCCGCTCCGGCAGAGCCTGGAAGCCGCTTCCGAGGGCGGTCAGGGCGCGCCGGTCGATCACGTAGTTGACCGCCTGGCGGACCCTGACGTCGCTGAACAGCGGCCGATGCGTGTTCAGGAAGAAGAAGTCGACCTGGAGGTCCGGGTTTACGAAATACTGCTGCCGGCCGTGCGCAGCCGCCGGGCTGCCAGGCCCGAAGCGAGCCGCGAGGCGCGAGGCGAGGGCGGCGATCCCCGGGGTTACGTTGTACGAGTCCGCGTCGAGCGGGGCGTAGTCGGCCGTCCCGGCTTCGATTTCGCTGACCGCGCGTTGTGCCGAAACCCCGACCGCGAGCTCGATCCGGGCGACGCCACGCGCACGGCGGCCACGGTAATTGGGATTGCGCACCAGGACCACGCCTTGCCCCGGCGTGTGCGAGGCGACGTAGTACGGTCCGGCCGACGGGACCGTGGGCTCGCCGCCCGGGTTGATCGGGGTGTCGGTCGGAACCGGGCAGAATCCGGGCAGGGCGATCCGGGAGAGAAAGTCCGGCGCTGGCGCGCGCAGACGGATGATGAGCTTGTTCCCGTGCGCGATCACCCCCGAGATGCCGGTGGCCTTGCCGGCCATGTAGGCGGCGGCGCCGACGACGTCGCCGAGGAACTGGGCATACGGGCTCGTGGTTTTCGGGTTGAGCGTGCGCTCGATCGTGTACTTGAACGTCTGCGCGGTGACCGGCTGGTCGGAGGGCGGAGAGAACCGAAACCCGGGCCGGATCGTGAACGTGTAGGTCTTCCCATCGGGGGAGCGGGTGGGGAGTGCCTGCGCGACCTCCGGGACGAGCTGCGCACCGGCTGCTCCCGCCCGATCAGGATAGTTAAGGAGCTGGGCGCACGTCGCGTGCAGCAGCTCCACCGACAGCCCCGAGCCGGCGAGCGCGGGATCCATGTAGTCGACGTCGTCACCGGAGACGATCCGGAGCGTTCCGCCGCCCGAGCCGCCGCGGCTCGGCAGGATCGACTGCGCATCGACCGCGACCCAGACTCGTCCGTCAGCCACCGTGAGCGCGGCAGGACTGCCTCCCACATGGATCGTCGCCTGAACGCGGCCGGTTGTCGCATCGAGCCTCGTCACCGTGCCGTCGGCGGCATTCGCGACCCACACCGATCCGTCCCCGACGGCAATGCCGACCGGCGAGTCGCCCACCGAAACCGTGTCGGTGACCGAGCGACTGCCCGGATCGATTCGCAGCACCGCGTCATCTTGCGAATCGACGACCCAGACAGCGCCGGCGCCGGCGGCGATCGCGGTCGGTGTGTTGCCGACGGGGATCTGCGTCAACAACCCCGTGGGATCGACCCGCACGACCTCGTCGGCTTCGGAGTCGGTCAGCCATACCGCTCCGTCGTCGGTGATCGCGACCCCGCCCGGGCTGGCGTTGGGATCGATCCGGGGCTGGATCACCGCGCCGGTCACGGCGTCCAGGCGCGTCAACAGCCCGGTGGACGGTGCCACCCAAATCGAGTTTCCCCACGCCGCGATCGCCCCGGGACCGTCCGGGATCACGTTGCCGATCCGAACGATAGAGCCCAGCGAATCGAACTCGGGATCGATCCGCGCCACGGCGATAGTGCTCGCGGCGTTGGAGTACAGGTTCACATTCGCCTGAACCACCCACAGGCCATCGGGCGTCCCGGCAATTCCTGTGGGCGGACCGGGAAGCGGGATCGCGCGCAGCACGCTCATCGTGCGCGGGTCGACACGCGAGATCGTCTGATCGTCGAGGTTCGCCGTCCACACCGACCCGTCGGCGAACGCGACGGCGCCCGGACGGTCCCCCACCGGAACCGCTCCGACCACGCGATCGGTGGCCGGGTCGATCGCGGCCAGCGAATTGGGCCCCACCGTCACCGTGCTGGCGCCGGAGCCCGACAGCTTCAAGGCGACCACCACGATAAGCGCGAGCAACACCGCTCCGCCTACCGCGATCAGCGCCCCGCCCCGCCGCCGACTTCGCAAAGCCGCCGGCGGCGCCGAGGCCTTGCGTCCGCCGGGCGGCGCCTGCAGCGCCGGGTCCTGGGCCAGGATCGCCCGCTCGAGCTCCTGGAGCTCGGGGCCGGGGTCGAGGCCCAGCTGATCCACGAGCCTAGCCCTGGCCTCCCGGAAGGCGGCCAAGGCATCGGCCTGGCGCCCCGATCGGTACAGCGCCAGCATCAGCTCAGCCACCAACCGCTCGCGCGGCGGGTGCTCACGGACCATCGCCTCGAGCTCGCCCACAAGCCGCGCGTGCTCGCCCAGTCCCAGCTCGGCCTCGATCCGCTCTTCAAGCGCGGCCAGCCGTGCCTCCTCCAGCCGCGCGATCTCGGACTGCGCAAAGGAGTCGTACGCGAAGTCCGCCAGCGCCGGCCCGCGCCACAGGCTCAACGCCTCCCGCAGCCTTTCCGCCGCGGTGTACGGATCGCGCTCCGCGAGCGCGCGGTGCCCTTCGGCCACCAGCGACTCAAAGCGATCGACATCCGTCTGCCCGGGATCGACCTGGAGCAGATACCCACGCCCGCGGCTGACCAGAACCCCATCGCCGAGCACCCTGCGCAGACCGGACACATAACCCTGCACGATCTTGCGCGCGGTCGGCGGCGCGCGCTCTCCCCAAAGCTCATCGATCAGACGATCCGAGGAGACCGGACGACGGCGGTGCACCAGCAACGCCGCCAATAACGCCCGCTGCTGGGGGCTGCCGAGCGCCACCTGCCGATCGTCGTCGACGACCTCAAGCGACCCGAGAACTCGAAACTCGATCACCGCTGCGGCCCCGGCAGAACGCTACCACCGCGCGCTCCCGGTGCCGAGACGCCGTAGTTGCAGGGACGTTTACCAGCCGTTGACCACCATCGACCGCCTCTCGACCCGCAACGAGCACAGTCCTCCCCGATCGAACCGCAGCCCGCGGTTCAAAAACCAAGAGGAGGCTCGCACATGACCACTCGCCGCCGCATCACCACGGCCGTCTTTGTCTCGCTCGGGTTCGCCATGAGCGCCGCTCCCGCTCTGGCCTATCCCACCGACCTCACCCCGAACGGCTCAGAAGTCCCCGCAGGGAGCCCCGCCGTGACCGGACAGGCAACCGGCCCGGCCACCCCGCCCACGATCGTGCACGTCAGCGCGAGCAACGGCGGCTTTGACTGGGGCGACGCCGGCATCGGCGCCGGAGGCGCCTTCGCGCTCTCGATCATCGGCCTAGGAGGAGCGCTCGCGACCTCACAACGGCGTGCTCGCCGGACCCACGGCGCCGCCCAAACCAGCTGACCGCCAGCGCAAACGGACGGCGGCAAGGATCACCTCGTGTCGACCAGCGCACGCGCTCGCGAGAGAAGGACCAAGCTCCGTGCCGCAGTGAGCATCGGCGTCACGACGATCGCGATCCTTGTCGCCACCGCCGTGTCCGCCCTGTTCCTGACACTGACGGGCGCCTCTCCCGATCCCCCGCTCCTACCCCGCGGTCGCCACGCTCGCCGACGGTCAGATCATCGCCGCCGGAGGCGGAACCCCAACCCATTTTGCCGCTCGCCGACGTGGAGCTGTACACGCCGTCCACGAACAAGTGGCAGCGACTAACGCGACTGGTCCAGCCGAGCGCCCGGCGGCCTGACCGGCGATGCCGTCCGCGGCGAGGTCGTCTACGTCTTCGGCGGCTTCATCAACGGCACGCGGCTGACGGCCAGCCACTTCGTCGAGTCAGCCGTAGTCCATTGACCGTTCTCAACCAAGAGGAGGTTCTCTTATGCGCCCAGTCAAACACCCAATCAAGATGGGGCTGCCGGTCGGCCTGCCACTGGGCGCGGTCACGCTCGGCCTCGTTGCCGCGGCCCTTCTGTTCAGCTCCCCTGCGAGCGCGGCAACCAGTCCTTGTTCCGATCCCGACTCCTTGACGAATCTCCCGACCGGTCCTGTGACGGTGTCGTCTGCCTCGACGCCGGACTTTGGCAGGGTGCTCGTCATCGGTTCGGGGGCCTACAGCGGTTGCTCCTTGTACCTGCTGACATCAGACCAGCTCCATGCGTTGAACCCGAGCACGCCATACGCGTGTAGCGTCGCCGGGAACGCCAAAGGGCCATGCGACACGGTCCTGTGGCCCGCACTCCTCACCGACGGTCCTCCGATCGCAGGGCCCGGGGTCGACCCCAGGCTTCTCGGGACGGTGACCCGCACCGACCTGCCTGGATTGCCGGCGGTGCAGGAGGTGACCTTCGCCGGTTGGCCGTTGTACCGGTTCTTCCGGGACACAAACCCGGGGGACACAGCAGGCGCCAACCTGAACGATCCAAACACCAGTCCCAAGGGCATCTGGTACCTGCTCAATCCGCGTGACGCCATTCCTGCAACTGGTCCGGCCGAATTGGAGCTCGAGACCGCTCCCCTCATGGGCACCGGGCCCGAAGAGACCGTACTGGCCTCACGGATGAACAACGATTACACTCCGTTCCCAAACGCGCCATTCCCCGTCTACACCTTGGGGGGAGACCATGGCCGCTGGTGGGACGACGCCGGAGGACGGTGGAAGCACCACGACAGGGTCCGCGAGAGCGCCTGTCAGGGGGAGTGCGCCGTTTTCTGGCCGCCGGTCCTCACCTCGGGGTGGCCTGAAGCCGGGCCGGGGGTTGACCAGGATGCCATCGGGGTCATCGTGAGGCCCGACGGCAGCCAGCAGGTCACCTACCACGGGCGGCCCCTGTACCTGTTCAACGACGACGCCTATACCGGGGGCACCGGGACCCATGTGGGGACACAGGGCATCTATGGAGCGGATGATCGCACCCCGTGGGGAGTGTTCAACACGATCCCGCCGGTGAACTAGGACTCCCGCCGTTCGAACAAGGAAGCCCCGGCCGACTCGATCGGCCGGGGCTTCCTCACGCTCTAGGGGCAAGTGACGCGGGGTGGCCGGGGAGCGGCACGCCAGAGCCCGAATGAGTGCGTCCGGCCGCTAACTCGACCCGCCGGGGGGTCGGCCCCGGGAAAGCGCCCTCGGCTTGTGCTCAGTCAGGAACTCGCGCCTCACGGATGGGCGAGTCGAGCGTGATTCAAGGGGCGACATGGGGCAGCGCGGGCCGGGACTGTCGGATCCTGGCGATGCGGAAGCGGCCTCGCCGGCTGGCGCGCGTCAGCGGCGCTCGGTCCAGCAGCACGACCGGTCGGCGACCAAAGGGGTCGCGCGGGCGACGCGACCCCAATAGGCTGCGGCCTCAACGGTTCAATGCACCACTGCGGACGGGTGAAGATTGTCATAGCGAGTGGACCTCCCACGCCGGTTGAGGAGTTGTCGCTCATGAAGGCGATCACCTTGTCGATCGGGCTCTCGTTGCACGATTCTTACGAGCTCGTCATCCGTGACAAGCTGGTAGTCGTGGCGGAGTCAGATGACCCTGGTCCGCGCGGTCGTTTCGACGTGCGTGTGCTCGACTTCGTGAGCGTGTCCGCGAGCAGGATGGTCAACCATGTTCTGGGTGATTGTGGTCTTCGCCTTGGTCTGGCCTCGACCGGTATACGCGTACCTGAAACACAGGGTGGCGATCGTCGCGGCAGGGGCTGTGGCTCACTGGCTCTTCCGGTCCGCCCAGTCCTCAGTGGGGCGCTTTTTTTCGCAAATTGCTCGGTCCGAGCTGGCGGGACGGCCTGATCTGTGATAGGCCGGTCGTTCAGCGAGCGGGACTGCGGGCTGCACACCTAGGGCAACCGCAGGACCCAAGAAAGGAGGCGCGTCGATGAGTCCTAGCGCGCCACTTAGCTTCGACCAAAGCCAGCAGCAGATCGAGGGCATGATGGAGCGGGGAACGGCGTTCGCGCACGTAGAGGACGCGATCGACACCGCTCCGTTAGCAGAATTGCACAAGGCCGCCCTGTGGCTCCTCGCGTGGTCGCTGCGCGACCACGTGCAGCAGCGTGAGGATGCTCGGCTTATGGTGGCTGCTTTCGCCGGTGGCGGTCAAGCGGGTCGATGATGCAAGCGAAATAGCGGGAAGACATCGATGTTAAGCGCCGAGTGAGCACGACTGTCGTGAGGAACGAGTTGCGCCTGCGGAAGTGGGGTCTGGGCCGCGGGCGCGGTCGTCGTCCACCCGTACACCCACATGCATACGACGAACGTGGCTTGCCGGTCTACCAGCCGACGCTGGGGGCCGCGCGCCTAGGCGGCTCGTGACACGCTGACTGGCTGGGTCGAGGAAAACGCCGCTCTAAGGGGAGCTGGGGTTGCGTTCCCGCTGGCGTGGACGGCATCGCAGGCGGCCCTCCGACTGCCGAGTGGGACAAGCGAATGCAGTCTGCCGGCGCACCGCTTCGCCGATGCCGCCTGCGAACTCTTTGGGAGGCGATTGCCCAATCGATAAGGGTTCTATGAACGCGGGCCCTGAAGGGGCGTCTCCGCGGCAGCGCCAACTTGCCCTCGTCCGCGCCAATCACGTTCGGGCGGCCCGCGCGGCGCTCAAACGACGACTGCGTGCAGGTGAACTCGCAGCGGCTGAGGCGATCCTGCGCTGCTCCCGCGATACCGACACAATGACCGTCGCCGACCTACTTCTAAGCCAGCGTGGTTGGGGACCGAGGCGATGCTCGAAGCTGCTTCGTTCAGTCTCGGTGTCCGAGACAGCGACGCTTGGCTCGCTGACCGAACGTCAGCGTGTGATGCTCGCAGCGGTGCTCAGCAGCCCTGAGCAGAAGAAGCGCACAATCCGCACACGCTGATAGCACCAAGGAGGTCTGCGAGCCTCGCTCTCACAGCGAGGAGAAGCCACCCGACACACGGTGACCGCGATCAACAGACTGGGCCGATACTGCTCCTGCGGGGCCCGAGGTGGAGCCTGAATGGTCAGTCAGCGTCCGCGCTCGGCAGCGGACGCAGCGGTTCCAGCACGAACACCTCGACCGCGAGGTCTGGGTCGATGTGGTTATCGCTCATGAAGCCGATCACCTTGCGGCCCGTCAGCTGCTCAATCTCGCGGCTGACGTCCTGCTTCATGACCATTTGCCAGCGGTGGCGCAGATCGAGCACGGCCTCCCCCTGGCCGGCATCAGCGAGCGTCTGCTCGCCGCGTGTGAGAGTGTCCTGCAGCACCACGAACACGCCATTAGCCCCGAGCGTGGTCTTCGCCTTCGTCGGCCCACGACCGGTCGTCCGGGACAGCGCCCGAACCACAGCGTTCGAGATCTTGAGGGCGAGTTGCCCGTCTTGAATTGAGCTTTCGGGTGTCACGTGCTCCTCCGCCTCTCAAGCCGACAATGCCGTCCCGCGCGGCTAGCGCGTCGCGCTCGGCCACCGCAGGCTACCGCCCGATCTGGAGCCCGACGTCGGCTGCAACTACCCCATCGCACCGGTAGCTCGCCGCATTCCCGGGCCAACCGGCGCGCGAGTTGGTTCTGCGCTCGCCGCTCCAGCCGCGTTCAACCACAGCACTGAGTCACGACTTCCGCCATCGCCGCGAGCCTCCCCGAGCTGTACCAGGCAGGCGTAAAGCCGTGAGCGGATGCGCCATGCTCACGCGCGACGATCACCAAGCCCTCCAGGTTTGGTGCGCTCAGTCGAACATCGCAGCGCACCGGATGTAACTCAGCGCACCGCAGCTCGAACATATGCGGAAACGACACCCGTGACGGCACGGGCGCGGTCCAAGCCGCACCGCCGCTCCCGACGACGAGGTCCGCCCGCGAGCGCCCTACACCCACCGACGACAGAACAGCTCCGGAGGCGGACATGACAGCCTCCCTTCCTGGTCGTCCCCCGAGCCGATCCGACCCGGGGCACTCCCATAGGCAAAGCTCAACTCTCCTCCCTTTTCCGCAGATGTCAAGACGTGCCGGGCGACGCCAGGCGTGGATGCGCAGGCTGAGCACTCCGCCTCGCGCGAGCACCCGCACGCTTAGCCGTTCAATCCAGGACCTCCCGAGCGCAGAACGAAACGAAGGAGCGCGGTGGGCGCTCGGCTTCTCCTTCCACCGCAGAGCGGATCTCACGCAGCCCGACGAAGCCAGGCCAGAGTACGGCTCCGGGACGAAGGCGCTCGTCGCGAGCCTTGCTCACCGGCTGCCCCGTCGATCGAGGAGCGGCACTTTCCCAACAGACGCACCGGCATCTCCACGGCGCCGCCAGGCAGAGTGCTGGATCGCGATCGATCCGATAGCTGACACTAGATTTGCCCGCCGTGAGTCGAGCTCGCAAGCGACGCCGGTCGGGCCGTGGTGGTTCTCGTGGGCGAGCGGCACGGGGATTGCCCGAACCGCGTGATCCGCTCGAGGACGTATTCGAGTCCGGCGGTGAGTTGTTTCTCGCGATCGGCTACACGCCGGGCGGCGCGCCGTTCGGCCCTCGCGTGGAAATCGTCGATGGCGAGCTCGTGTTTCCCGACGAGCCGCCCCTCGACGTCGATTCGGAGGTCAGGCCCGAGGATGAGGATTCTCCTCACTGGGATCCATCGCCGCCGCATCGCGACAGCTCCTTCTGAGCGGTGACCGGCCGCCCTGCGCCCAGACTGCTGGTCGTCGATCGGCAGCGGGTGGCGGTCGACGCCGCTCGCCGAGCCGACGTGAACCATCGTTGCGAGAGCAGCAGTCTCGGAGTCGAATTCGTGCCGCCGGCTCCCGTACCGGGGTTGGACCAAACCGGCAGCAACCGTGAGCCTGCCTCGCGCAATTGCGTGATGGGCCGCCGGATTCAGGCACACCCGGCGCAACTTCCGGTGACGCTGCGCGGTTTGAGGTTCGTGTCCGTGGCGGTGGATACTGAGATCTCGCGCCCTCCTTCTGTGTGGCGGCTTCGCGATGAGCAAACCGTCCTGAGCGAGGCCCAGACACGTCACCTAAACCGCGTCGCCGACGACGACGACGACGCCAAGGTAATCGGATGGAACTTTTCCTATCGGGGCCCGCTCGTGGTTCGAGGCTGCGGCGACTGGGGAGTGGTTAACCGGCGCGGCCGGTGGGTCCACATCTCTCACGCAAGCGGGGATGACGGCGATAACAATGCGGTGGTGGCTGTTGGTGTGGGTCCCCTGGACGACGCTCGCCGCGCTGTTCCTTCTAGCTCGTCGGTGCGTCGGTCATAACCTGCGCCCAGTTACGCGCGCCCTCTCCCTTAGCACGAGTGCAAGAGATCCCTGAGAAACCAGACCGATGGATCGGCGAGTGCTGGTCGCCGAGCAAAAGCGGAGCGCGACTGCCGCGGCCGCAATAGGCGTAGACCGATAACGACGGCGCGCTCGACCTCGTCTCGACCTAGGCCCGCCGCCTGGGCTGACTGAGATTGTCCGGAAGCAGGAGCCCAGCGAAAACGCCGCCGGCGAGCGCTCGTTACCGCTTTCCGCGCGCGGGGGCAGGCGACTCGGACTGCGAGATGCATGCCGGGAAACAGAAGGAGGGCCGGGTGGCCGGCGTCCCCGGTGCTCGAGATGCCAGGACCGGCAGCCCCGCCAAGGACGAGCATCGTGCCGCATTCCGTCGGGAGGACCCGCTGCGCGCGGAGACGAAGTTACCCTGCGAGCAGTTCCTTGAAGGCGGGGTCCTGGCGGATCGGATCGAGGTCGGAATCGCCTTCAAGGAACGGGCGGGTCCGCTCGGAGAGTTCGATCGCGCGCCCGAGATGGGCGATGGCCTGGTCCTTCTGGCCGGCGAGGCTTTCGCAACAGGCGACGTTGTAGAACAGGAGGGAGTACGGTGGGTCGCTCGCCAGCACCTCGCGTCCCCGAGCCGCCGCCTCAGCGTAATCGCCCGCCTCGTAGAGTGGCCGCAGTGGCGCAAACAGCTCCCAGCCTCCAGGCTCGTACGGCTTTCCGGGAACACCGCCCACCGCGATGATCGTCGTGTCGGGCTCCTCTCCGAACGCCGTGCGCTTGACGCCGGGGCGCACAAAGACGAACGTCCCCGCGGGCGCGTCGAACTGCTCACCGTCTACCTCGAAGGATGCGTGCCCGCGTAGCACGAGATACAGCTCCTCGTTGGAATCCGGCTCGGACTCGTCGTGCTCGTTGATGATCCGAGCTCCCGCCTCACGGGCTATCCAAGCATTAACACCGAAAGCCGTGATGCCGAAGTGGTGGCGCACCGCGCGCATCGGCGCACGGCCATCGTCCAGCTCCCCGATCTCCTCGACGTGTGCCACCGCGTAACCATCCATACAGATCCCTTTCGCCGCGTTTGTCCACCGCGCACGGCTGGCGAGTCTAGTCCAGCTTCGAGCAGCGGCTTGGGCGAGCTCACGTCACGAACCCATAGCGCGAGCTCGGATGGTTCGGCTGCCATCCGAGCTCGCGCTTGGCCTTCGCGTTGGAGGCGCCGCCGATCTCGGTCGTCATCACCGGCCCCGCCTCGCCCGCGAACATCCGCTCGCCCATCTCGCCCGCTCTCCGGGCATGGCTCATGGGCGTGGGAGCGGCGACGCCGGCCAAGGCCTCCCGCATGGCTGCGGTTGTCCGTAAGCGGCAGGCGAGAGGTTGCTGCTTGGACCGCGCCGGTGACTGCTCCGGATGGAGAGCAGCAGCTAGCGGCGCCGCCTCGCGCTACCGCGTATGTCCGAACCCAGGCGTCCGGGTGGTGCCGGCGAAGCTGCTGCTTTGTGCTTGCTGGCATCGGGATCTGGGCTGGCGCCGCGATCAGGCCGTCGGCGACCGCGAGAGTGCTCATCGCCGACCGGACCGGCAGTCGCGGCCGTGTTGGTCAGTGTGGCTCCTGGCGTTCCGCACCGGCAGCCTCGTCCCGGGCCTGGTCGACTGCCGCACTGCCGGGCGCGACCGACAGTCTGGCTCCGCCGATCAGAAGGTTGCGCCAGTGTGGCGGGACAAGCGAGCGTTTGGCTTAGGATCGGTCGGCCGTGGTCAATTGAATGGAGGTGGCATGACGGGTGCGAGCATGGCCGACGCACGCCGCGACGAGCTTGTCGCGCAGTTGTCGGCCGCCGCGTTGGGGACGATGGATCTGCTCTGTGTCTATCTCGGTGACCGCCTCGGCCTTTATCGTGCCTTGGCTGACAATCGCGCGTTGACCTCAGAGCAGTTGGCCGCGGCGGCCGCCGTCAGCGAGCGATACGCACGGGAATGGCTTGAGCAGCAGGCCATGAGTGGCATCCTGCACGTCGACGGCCCTGAGGCTGATGACCGGGAGCGTCGCTACGTGCTTCCGGCGGGGCACGATGAGGTGCTGCTGGAGGAGTCGAGTCTGAGTTTCACGACCCCGATGGCGCAATTGCTGGTCGGCTGCACGCGCCCGCTCGAGGCGGTACTCGACGCTTTCCGCAGCGGCACCGGTGTTCCCTTCGCCGCTTACGGCGCCGATATGCGTGAGGGCCAGGCGCGCTCTAGCAGGATCCTGTTCGACAACCTGCTGGCTAGCGACTGGCTGCCTTCGTGTCCCACGATTCACGAGCGCCTCCGGGCGGATCCGCCAGCCCGCGTCGCTGACCTCGCGTGCGGTTCGGGGCGCTCGAGCCTTGCGATCGCGCGCGGCTACCCGAGCGTTCTCGTTGACGGCATCGACCTCGACGAAGCGTCAATCGCTGATGCTCGCGAGTTGGTGCCCGGGAGCGGCGTCGAGGACCGGGTAGCTTTTCACTGCCTTGACGCCGCCGCGCCAGAGCTTTCACACCAATACGACTTGGTGACGATGTTCGAGGCCCTCCACGACATGTCCTATCCGGTGCAGGTGCTGCGCGCCGCCCGCGGAATGCTGGTCGATGGCGGTTGCATGCTCATCGCCGACGAGCGAACCGCTGAGCGCTTCTCACTAAACGCCGGGGACAACGAGCGCCTGTATTACGGGTTCAGCGTGCTGCACTGCCTGCCGGTCGGGATGGTCGGCGAGAACGCGGCCGGCACCGGCACCGTGATGCGACCGAACACACTCCGCCACTACGCGACCGACGCTGGCTTCGTCCGCTGCGAGGTGCTGCCAATCGAAAACGACGAGTGGCGCTTCTACCTTCTCGCTCCGTGGTAGCCCGAGTCCATCCTCGCCGTCCGGTCGGAGCGGAACGCCACGCGGGAGCATCACCGGCTCCCGCGTCGGCCGGCGGCACGCGTTTGATTCCGCGGATCGGTTGACCGGACACTCGCCCGCCCCGGCATTGCGACAGCGCGCGACGGGTCGGCGTAGCTCTACCGACCTGTGCATCGGCCAGAAACGCGGCCACGTCGCGTGGCTTGAGTAAGAGCTGCGAAATGGACGCGCAGCAGGCATCTCGGCGGAGGGCGATGGCGGAATGCCGAGGCTGCGCCTCGTTATCGAGGACGAGCCGTCGCGCTGGCGGCGCGAGACCGCCGCATCGACCGGGGAGCTCGGAAGTCTGACGACGGGGCCTCGAGAGTTGCGAGCTGGAACGCCAGCCGACCGGTCCACGGCGACGCGTGCCCGTCCGCCCAGGCGATGCAGCGTTTTGGCGGCGCCGACCGGGCGCCGGCCTCCGCCGTTAGCCGTGAAATGCTGAGTAGCAAGCACACGAGCAGCAGCCTCGGCGGCACCGCCCGGACTGCTGCTTGAGGCGTCGAGGAGCAGCCCCGCCGGTCGGCTCGGGCTGGCCAGATTGGGGCGTCGGCAGCGGGCCACCGCGAGCGGACCGCGACAGCCAGCGGCGCCGACGCGATCGTCACCGGTGATGTCGACTTGGTCGCGGTCGACCCAAAAGCAGCTCTCGTTCCAGGTCATCACGCCGGCCAGCTCGTCGATCGGCTCGGCTGACCCGGCCACGTCCGCCGGCCGTTCGTATTCGGGCGGACCCGAAGGCCAGCCCCCGCCGGCCGGGCGGGGACCCGTGTCAGCCCTGGAGATTCGGAAGACAGGTAGCTGAGTGCAGCGCGTCCACTCCGCGTCCACTAGATCCACAACGACCGTAAATCGGCCGCCACAGCCGTACACTCCATATTGAGTAAGCGTTCAGTCGTCGGGGCCAGTGGGAGGAATTCCTGCAATGTGCAGCGAATCTTGCGTGTATGGAGCGCTCGGAGGCGGAGGCGATTTATGACTCGGGCCGCGAGGCGTGTGTCGAGTTCATCCTTGGGCTAGCTGGAGAGGTTGAGCAGCACGGGGAGCGGCTGGCGCGATTGGAGGCCCAGGCGCGTCAGGACTCGCGCACGAGTTCTAAGCCGCCGTCGCAGGATCCACCGAAAACGCGGGCTCAGCGGCGCGCGGAAGCGCGCGCGAAGGCGAAGGAGTTGATGCGCCGGGAGGGTGAGCAGCGCAAGGCGGGTGGGCAGGCCGGCCATCGCGGTGCCGGTCGCGGCCTGAAGCCTTCCGATCAGGTGGATGAGATCGTCGATCACTACCCGGATGCGTGCGGTGGCTGCGGCCGTGGGTTCGGCGAGGAGCAGCATCGGCCGGCTGGACGGTTCGGTCGCCACCAGGTCGCCGAGTTGCCAGCGATCAGCGTGCTCCTGATCGAGCATCGCACCCACCAGTTGCGCTGCCGCCACTGCCGCGCACGGACCAGCGCCCGGTTGCCGCACGAGGCAGCGGAATCGGCGTTCGGGCCGAGGCTGCAAGCGGCGTTTGTGACGTTGACCGCCCGGCACCGTGTGTCGCGCCGCGGGATCGTTGAGCTCGCGCGCGATCTGTTCGGCGTGACGCTCTCGAGCGGCAGCGCGGACGCGATCTGCCAGCGCGCCTCAGAAGCACTGGCCGGCCCGCACCTACATCTCGGGGACCAGGTGCTTCAGGCGCCGGCGGTGCATGTCGATGAGACCGGCTGGCGCACCCGGGGTGAGGGCCGCGCCCTGTGGACCGCGACCACGCCCGACGCCGTGTTCTTGCAGATCGCCGAGCATTGCAACCGCGAGCAGTTCAACGCGCTGATCGGCACCGAGTATTCCGGGATCGTGGTCTCTGATCGCTGGAACGGCTACAGCCATCTCGACCCGACCCGCCGCCAAGTGTGCTGGTCACATCTCCGACGTGACTTCCGTCGCCACGCCGACGGGCTGGGCGAGCAGAAGAGCTTCGGCGAGCAGGGCGTCCAGCTCACCAAGCAGTTGTTCGCCGCCTGGCGCGCCTACCAGCACGAGCACCACGACCGGCAGCGACTCCAGGCCGAGATCGCCCAGGTCCAGACCGAACTCCGGGCGCTGCTCGAGGCCGCCTCGCCAAAGAAGGCGCGCAACCGATGGCACCGGCAGTTCGCCAACAACCTGCTCAAGATCTGGCCCGCCCTCTGGACCTTCACCCTGATCGACGGCATCGAGCCCACCAACAACCCCGCCGAACGCGCGCTCCGCTCACCGGTCATCCACCGCAAAGTCTCGCTCGGCACCCAAAGCAAAGAAGGCGAGCGATTCGCCGAGCGAGCCCTCTCGGCAGCCGCGACCTGCCGAAAGCAACACCGCTCGCTGTTCATCTACCTCAGTGACCTGATCGCCGCCCACAGCCGTGGCGACCCATTCCCGGCGCTCGCCTGAGGCCCCGAGTACTGAACGGTTACCATATTGAGGCTGTTTGCAGGGATTTAGTGCCCGTCCGAGAGCGTCCGTGAACGCCCGTAAAACCCGTACCCTTCCATGGTAAGGAAGGGGTCGTCGGTTCGAGTCCGACAGAGGGCTCTCGTTTTTGCCTGCTCAGGGGAATTTATTAGTTTCTAGTGTGTAAGCTCGTGGCGGACGCGGCGCGTCCATTTCGCGTCCGCGGCCGAGGGAAGAGCGGTGCTGTGCCTTTCTGGATTGGGGATCGATGCTGGTCGACCCCTTCCTAGGTGAGGGCGATCGGTGTGCGACCCCTTCCTGCGGACCGCCTGGGCGCATCGGTTCAGCGTGTGGGCAGGGTCGTTGTGTCCGCGTTCAGGGGCGCTGATCTGGTCCCCCAGGCGGTGTAGTCGACCCAGGCGGCTTGGTCGGAACGGCTTGAGAGAGCGTGGTTGATTCGGGCAGGATGAGGCCGAACTCGGAATGGTCGATGCCGACGATGAGCAGGCAGCCGGCGTGCGATCTGCTCGCGGCTGCCCATTCGGTCGCGATGCGGGCAAAGTCGGCGACGTTGAAGGTGACCATGATCGGGCGCTCTCCGGTGGCGAGCACGAGCAGGCGCTCGTCGTCCCAGCCGCCGAGTTCGCGTTCCTCGTCGGCGGCGCGGGACGTCGTGTCGCTCGCGTAGCGCTGTCGCGATCCGGCGCGCGGAGACGTGGGCGTCGAGGAACAGCCTCACGGTCGGCTAGTCGCCGACCGTGACCGTGTCGATGGTCGGATACTGGCGCTGGAGCTCTGCGAGCGGTCGCTCGTTCTCCGCGATGGCGGCGTCGACCGGGACGTCGAGCACGCCGCTCGTCAGCACCGCCGCGAGACCGCTGTAGTTGCTGCATGGCGCTAGCCCCGGAGACCAACCGGCGCGCGCTCGAGCGGCTGCTTTTCACGTATGAGTCCTCGTGCGTCGAGACCACGCCCCGGACGGCCTCGCAATGGCGGTCCTATGCCTGCGCGGAGACTTCGCCGATTTCGACGCTGTCGATTGTCGCTGCGTCGCTGCCGGCGACTTGGGTTGCAAGGGCTTGGAGCGAGGCTGAGTCCTCCGTGTCGAACACGAGGATCGAGATGCCTTGGTCGTGTCCCAGAAGGATCCAGTAGCCGGCGACGAAGCCTGGCGCGCCATAGACAACCGGCACGAGCTCGGTGAGCGTAGTTGGCAGGGCGTCTCGGTCGGTGATCGTGGCCTTGATGACGACCGCGTGCATGGCGTTTCCTTTCGTGACGCAAGGGTCCTGAGCCAACGATCGGTCGCGGCGTACGATCGCTCCGATGTGATTGGCTAGCCGATACGTGTTCTATGGGAGCGACGCACAGAAAGGGGATCGTCCGTCCGTTTTCGCTCGTCTGGTCACGCTGGAACCGATGGAGGGCAGGCGCATCGATGACCGACCGATGTTGGCTTACCGCAATGCTCGCGAGGCTTTCACGTGATTCGTCATGACCCGACGTAGTGGCGGTGGCGTGTGGTCCGCTGTTAGCGCTAGGTCGGATTCGATCGTTCATCAATGCCCCTGCGCAACCTGCGCGTTCCATTCCCAGATCGATGCTGTTACGGCGCACGCGGCCCGCTGTGACGGTGGGCGCTCGCACCGCTCCTCGGTACGGAATCGCGCGCTCATGCCAGTGTGGGGGGATGAACTGGGCGTACTGTGTGTGTCCCATTGCTCCTCGTGGTGGAGTTGCAGTGACCGACGCACTATCCCCCGCGACGGCGACCCGCGCTATACCCCTCCGCCAGCCTCCGACCGGAGGAGTACAGGAGACCTTTGGTAGGGCGCGCCCCACCTCGTTGCCGAGACCGTCCCCGAGACCAATGAGGAGCGATCAGGCGCATCCGCCGCATGCCTTCAAGCAATGCCGAGCAACTAATCGCGGGATGGCGGAGAAGGCGCTTGCCGATCCCGACTCGCTCGGCTGGCGAGCGGTCCGGGCGCTGTCGCTCTCGTCACCGAGCAGGCGGTTCGAGCGCTCGGATCGCGCCCGGTTGCTCGCCACGCGAGAGGTTTCGACGCCCCGATCGACGTATTCGGCAGCAACTCGGCTCGCCGTTGGCTCGTTTGCAGCTCGTGCTGGTCGTGCGTCTCAGCATTCTCGTTAAGCGCGACGGAGGTCGCTGCGCTCTGGCAGCAGAGCAGGAGCTGGGCTTCAACTCGACCGCCGCGCACTCGTCAGCCGCACGGCCTCGGAGGGTGTCGCGCAGCGCGTGCTCTCCGGCCGGGTCAATTGACCGGCCGGAGGACGTCACTTGACGACTCCGATCGCGGGGCTCGGCGCGCCGAACACGCCGAAGCTCGCCACGCTTCCTGCTCGCGCGCCCCGAGTGTCATCACGCACGACCAGGGCTCCTTGCACCGAGGGCCACGCCAATGAGCGTATCCGCCACCAACCCCTCAGTCGGCTGTCAATAACCGAGCGTCGTGATCTCGTTGCTGATGCCGGTGACTCCGTCGAGGGTCGCCATATCGTCGTAGGCTGCGATGAGTTGGGGCTCGTACTCCACGTAGCCGGTCAAGGTGACCCACCCGTCCCGCACGGCCACCTCAATTGAGTCGGCCGGAACCTCCGGGTCGCGAATCAGCGTCTGCAGCGCGCATCTCGTCGTCCTCGCGACGGTCCATGGGCCCTAACTCGACGTGGAGCTGGTCGTCGATCTCTCGGACGCCCTCGATCTGACGCGTATCGTCGATCGCTGCATGGCGCTGGCGAAAGGTCCCGACCGTGCCGCGCAGGGTGACAACGTTTCCCTGGGCGGACACGGCAATGGTTAGGGGTTGTGGGATGCGGGAATCGCGCCGCAGGCTTGCGATCACCGCCTCCTGAAGTGGCGGATTGGCGAGCACATATGCTCCCTTCGTCTTGTTGTGCGGACGGAGCGCGCTGAGAGAGCTCAGCGCGCTCGACCGCTCGTCCTCTTGGGTACCGGCTAGCTCTTGGCGGCAGTTTCCGTCCGCTTCAGCGCGTCGGTCACCTCTGTGGTCAGCTCGTCGGTGGCGACGTTTAGATCGTGCTTGAAGGTCTTGGCGGATCGGATGAGCGCCCTTTCGACCCCCTGCGCGATAGTCGGTTCGCCGACCACGACCAGCGTGGCTTGGCCTGCGTCGAGAGCCTGAGCCGCCTCATGGAGCTCCTTGCGCGGCAAGGTGCCGGATCCGAGCCACTCCGGGATCACGCGGTAGTACGGATGATCCACGCGTTTGACGATGTGGGGCTTGCCATCCTCCTGGTCGATGACCGCCGCGTCGAACTTGCCGATCAAGTGGTCCTTGTGCAACTGCTCGAACGCCTCGAGATCGAACTTGGCGTCCTCGAGATTGGTGTAGACCGCGGTGTAGAGCACCGAGTTATCAGCCATTGATCCTCCTTGGGCCGGGGGTGTGGAATCTCGGCGGAGGATGAGTTCGCTCGGACCGGTGGCCAACGGGTGGGCGTCTGCGGTCGCGCTGGCAATGTGACGGCGCGGCGCCCGCAAAAGCGCGGGACCGGCGGGTCGTTGTCGGATCGAGGAGCCACGGCCGGCGGCCAATAACCCATGACCGCGGCGCTCTTGGGGATCATGTACGGGATTGCCTCATGAGGCCTACCAGGGAGTTCCACGGCGAAGCGGCCGAGGTCGCAGCGGCACCGCGAGAGGTCTGTCTGGCCCTGGTGGCGGCGGTCGATCGCTACCCCGACTGGTGCGCTGAGGTCATCCGAGAAGTCGAGGTCCTTGAACGCGGCGTCGACGGTCAGCCGAGCCGCGTGCGGATGACGATGCACATCGCCCGGGCGGGCCTTGTCAGAGAGTTCAAACTGTTTCTCGCGATCGTCGTCGAGGCGCCCGGAAGCGTCAGGCTGACCAGGGTGACGGACCATCCGACCAACCAGGAGTTCAACGCCACCTGGACGCTGCGGCCGGCCGCGAGCACATGCGTCGCGCTTGAACTCGACGCGAAGCTCCGAGTGCCTTGGTACATCCGTGCCGCCGGGATCGGTGACGCAATCGCTGAAGCCTTCGTCGGCGCTGCGTGCAGGAGGCTCGCGACCTCATCGCAGTAGGCCACCGGCCGCCTGACTGCTTGATCGGGCCCCGCGAATTGCAGGAGCAGTCACCCGTCAGGTCAGAGTGGCGCGGGCGGCTTGCCATGCCGTCAGCGCCGCCTGGGCTTCTTCGCGACCCTGCGGAGACTCGTGATGATCTGACGGATCAACTCGGCGACCATCTCGGGAGTGATCACCATCGGGGCCTCTTGCCCGGCCGCTCGTCGATCTTTCTCGCGCTTCATCCTCATGGACGATCTCGCCGTGGACGATTCCCTTCCGACGGTCAGGGCATCGTCGGGAGCGGGCGCCGCGCGACCTCGGCCGCTTCATCGACGGGAAGACCGAGGAGGCGGAGCACACCTTCGGCGTGGTGGATGTCGGCGTCCGTCGGGGCCGGCCCGTCGAGCACAGCTCGCATCACGGCAAGCAATGCACCGCCGGTGGCGTGCAGTCGAGAAGAACGCGGCCAGCGGAATCCCGCCGCAGACGCTGGGCACACATAGGGGCGGCTGTTTCGCTGACCGTCCTCGAGCAGATCATGCAGGCGCAGGTTGGCGGGACGCGTTGCGATCTGCGCGAGGCGGACAGCTCGGCCACTACGCCGACAGTGCCTTTTTCTTGGCGCGCTGGAACTCGTCGTCGCTAAGTATCCCGCGATCCCTTAGGACCTCGAGCTCGGCTACGTCGTCGTCTGGTGACGGGCGCGCGCCGGTGATCGGCTGGCTCTCGCTCCTGGCGCGCTGGACCTGCGCGTCGGTGAGTATCCCGCGATCCCTTAGGTCCTCGACATCGGCGTTGAACGCTCGTGCTTGCAGGCGCTCGCCGCTGACTTCGTGGGCCTTCATCTTGTCGCCGCGGGCGATGACGTAGATGAGCACGCCCAACAGCGGGAGCAGAACGATAAGCACGAGCCAGCCGGCTTTCGCCCAGCCTGATAGATCGTGGCTGCGGAAGACGTCGACGACGACGGTTACGGCAATCCAGATCCAGAGGACGAGCAGCGCAAACTCTAGGACCGTGAGTAGCGCCTGGCCAAAGGTGTATGTCGCAAGCAGCTCCATCTAGCCTCCTTAGGTTGTGGTGGCATCCGGACCGTGGAGATTCGGCCGGCGCCATGTCAGCTGTGCTCTAGGATGAGACCGCGGCGTGTGAGCTGTCGTCACTCACTTTGCGTGATTGGAGGAGCCACCGGTGCGTCACCCAATGACGCGCCGGTGCGAGGAGCCCGAGCTCTCGGGCGCGGGCGACCGCCTCGGCTGTGGACGCCGAGCTTGGCGTAGATGTGGCGCGGTGTGTCCTGATCGTGTTCCTCGCAGGTCGAGGATTGTTGACAGGAACGTGGCGTGGGCGGTCCGATGCCGCAGATAGCGCTCTACGAGGCCTCGACCGGAATGATCGTGAGCGGCGCGAGCAGCTCGATCGCCCGCTCCGGGCTGCCCTCGGCGAGGTGGATCGCGGCCGCGAGGATCGGCACCTCGGCCCGGTCGCGGTCCTGCTTGCCGATGCTGTCGAGCGCGGCGCGTGCGCCAATGCCGAGTTGCGCGAGTTGGGCGCCCGACCCCGACCACTCGTGGCTGACGGTCTCCGAGCGCGGCGTCTTCGGCCAGCGCGAGAGGCCGTGGTGCTCGAGGACCTTCCAGATCGCGAGCGGGCGATGCGCAGCAGGCCGACCAGCCGGCCGGGACTGAGGCTTATCTCCGGATGGAGTTCGTGCTTGCTCGAGCCGGCTATATCGCCAGTCGTCGCACCGCGTATGAGCTGCGCCGTCAGGCCTCCTGCTGCTCAGCCGCGTCCGCGCCGGCGATGCGGTCTCTTCTGGCGGCGGTGAGCTCCTCCACGACGATCTGGATCCCGGCCGCGATCGGCACGGCGATGATCGCCCCGATCAACCCGAACAGCGCTCCGAACGCCAGGACGCTGATGAGCACGGTGAAGCCGGAGACCTCGGCCGCCTTTCCGATGATCGTCGGCTGCAGGATGTAGTTCTCGATCTGCTGGTAGACCACGATGACGATCAGGAAGACGATCAAGGCTTGGACGCTGACCGACAGCGCGACGATCCCGATGATGATGCCGGCGGTCGTAGCGCCGATATTGGGGATCAGGTCGAGGATCCCGGCGATCACCGCCAGAGCCAGCGGGTATGGGAGGCCGAGGATCACCGCCGTGATCCCGTAGACGGTCCCGCAAACTACGGAGATCGCCAGGTTGCCGAGCATGTAGCGCGATGTTGTCTGGATGATCCGGTCCGTGACCCGCAGGTAGCGGTCCCGCTTGTCCCGATAGAGCAGACTGCCGGTCCAGTCCCGCACGCGCGGTTCCTCGATCAGCCCGAAAAGCGTCAGGAAGATAACCGAGAGAGCGAGGGTGACCACCCCGAAAGCCGAGGCCCCGACGTGGGCGATTCCGCCCGACGCCTTGCCCACCCCCATGGTGATGTCGCTCGCGTGCTTCCTCAACGTGTCGAGCGAGTCGCTCCCGCCGTTGATGAAGTTGCCCACATCGCTGTGCCTGACCTTGTCCACGATGTGTGGCAGGTCGTGGCTGAGCCCGCGCACGGCGCCGCTGATCGCCTGCACGAGCACCAGCAGGACGGCACCGATGACAACAAAGGTCCCCACCACGAGCATCGTGGAGGACAGTCCCCGGCTCCAGTGAAACCGCCTCTCCATGAAAGACACCACTGGCAACAGAACCGCGACGCTGAAGACAGAGACAAAGATCATGAGAAGGACCTTCGCGATCGATGCCAGAGCCGCCGCGAGGGCGACGACGCCCGCGACCAGCAGGATCGTCTGGACCGAGATCGAGACCTCGAGCTTGCGACGACCGGTGCCCCCGGCCCCGGAGGCGGGTTCTGCCGCGCTCATCTGCTCTTCATACCGGTTCGGTCGGATGACCTGGAGGTGCGTCGTCGCGCTGGACCGTCTGGGATCCAGGCGCTCGCAGCCTGTGCCCGACCTGCACCCGCGCCACCACTCCGGCTCCGAGCAGCAGACCGAAAGCGACGATGTAGCAGGTGATCAGCACGCCGGCGAGCACCAGGAACACCTTCACGGGGGTGCTGTTGGCAACCCAGCGGGTGTAGTAGCCGGCGACGGTTGGCGTGATCAGCAGGATCACCCCGCTCACACCACCTCCCTCCAACGCGGCATGCCAGCTGACCCTTTCGCCGCCCAGCACGCGGAACACGCTCGCGCAGATCAGGACGATCACGGCGAGCAGGAGGAGCGGCAAGGCCACGCGCACCAGCGTGGCGTTGAAGTGAAGGCGATCCACCAGCCCGGTCCCGGCGGTCGCCAGCAACACCATAACCACCACCAGCCCGGCCACCGCGAAGGCCACGCCCATGTTCCGCAGCTTGCCCAACACGGGATTCGGGCCTTTGATCGAGAGCATCCGGCTTAGACAGCGATCGATGACTCCCACGGACCCCGAGCTCGTCCACAGCATCCCCACGATGGCGCCGGCGATCAGGAGCGGTGAGTCTCGCTTGGTCCTCAAGACGAGGGCGACGATCTGGTCATGTACGTCGTGTGGGAGGACGCGGGACACGCGCGCTGCCAGCGTCTGAGCCTCCGCGTAGTCGCCTAGCACGACGGCAGCCAGCGCGGTCAGGCCCAGCGCGAGCGGGACCAGGGATGAGAGCAGGTACCAGGCGAGAGCCGGGATGTCGGCGCTGACGCCGGACTCCCAGTACAGCCCGACCAGCTCTCGCAACGCCCGGCGCACCGTAGACCAGCGCGAGTCTCGACCGAATGCGACGCGAGGGCATCACCCGCTACGGGTGAGCCGCACCGCACAGGTTCCGCGGCCTCGTGGCGCCGGAGCCGCCATCGATCACGCAATACGTATGACGACAGCTCACACATGTCGCCCCGAGCATCGGTCGCGGCATCACGACACTTTGGAGGCAGTTGGTGTTCGACGGCGCGAACACGGCGACGCTGCTGGGACACTGGGGGCGGCTCGTCGAGCAAGCCCCATGGGAGCTGACCAGCTTCCCGTACCTTTTTCCGCGGGCGCTTGCAGCCGCTCGTGCGCGGCGTCACCGTCTACGCCGACGATGACCCCGAGGACGCGGTCGCCGGCGCTATCCGCAGCTGGCCGACGTCCTACGACTGTCGCGAACGCACGCGCGCCGGCGCGAGCGACGGGGAATGCGGAGCCCGCGCGTTTAGCCGACCCGGTTTTCCCGTCGCTCGCAATCACCCGAATTGCGTGACGACGACTCACCGCAGTGAGCAGGACGCTGTCGAGCCTCCACCTGTCACCGGAGGAGTGGGCGCCGCTCCACGCCGGATCAGGCGTACACAATCAAACAGAAAGGCAAGGCAATGTCGTACACACAGAACAAGACCTCGTCACGGTCCCTGCGTGATAAGGCTCGAGAGCGGTTTGCCCACGGCGACCAGCAGGAGCAGGCAGCCCCGGAGATGCGGCGGGCCGCCAAACGGCGAGATGCCGGGTGGGCCCGACTTCGGACTCGGGCCGGTGGCCGAGAAGGTCGCCTCGTATTGGTGGGTTGAGCTCCTCGCGGGCATCTTCTGGGTCGTGATCGCGGTTGTGGTGCTGAAGTTCAACCAGGCGTCGGTCACCACGGTTGGAATCCTCACCGGGCTCATGTTCCTGCTGTTCGCCGCCCAGGAGTCCGTCCTCGCTGCGGTTGACCGGCCCCGCCGGTGGCTCTGGGTGATCTTCTCGGTGCTCCTGGCAGCGTCAGGCATCGTCGCGCTGATCCACCCCACTGCCACGTTTGCCGGATTCGCCGACATCCTCGGCTTCGTGTTCCTGCTCATCGGCGTGATGTGGATGGTGCAGGCCTTCACCGAGCGGCCGGTCAACGACCTCTGGTGGCTGACCCTGATCAGCGGCATCCTGATGACCGTGATGGCCTTCTGGGTCAGCGGGCAGTTCTTCGTCGTTCGCGCGTACACGCTGTTGATCTTCGCCGGGGTCTGGGCCATGACCACCGGCATCATCGACATCGTTCGTGCCTTCCAGATCCGCGAACTGGGTCGACACACGGGCCGTCACTCGCGGTCGTGATCGGCTCCTGAGAGGCCGGAATCCCAGCGCGACTGGGGTTCCCGGCCTCTCTGTGTCGGTGTGCCATGACTCCCGCCCGAACATCCCCGCGCCCGACACGCAAGAGGTCCGACAACGGTACGGACCCTGTCCGAGTACGGCTGGCGGCGCCACCCTTGAGTGGAGTGCTGCGGATCGTGCTTCTCGTCGTGGCGACGGTGCTCGCGCTGTACCTCGTGTGGAGGATCCGGAGCGTCATCCAGCTCCTCGTCATCAGCCTGTTCTTCGCCTTCGCGCTGTTTCCGGTGGTCGATGCCCTGGCGGTCAAAACCCGGGCGCCTCGCGCCATCGTGATCCTCGTCGTGTACATGGCGTTGGCGCTCCTGGTCGGGTTGATCGGGTACGTGGTCGTCCCCAGCGTCGTCAGGGAGGTGCACACGCTCTCCCACGATGCCCCGCATTACGCGGCGCAGCTGCGCCATAACTCGACCTTCCGCCACTACGACGATCGTTACCACATCACCGCGAAGCTCCTGCGCGACACCCACCGCCTGCCCGAGCTGCTGGCCAAGGCCGCCGGGCCGCTGAAGGACGTCACCGTCGGAGCGGCCAGCTTCGCGACGCAGCTGATCACGGTCCTGGCGGTCACGTTCTTGCTCGTCTTGCACGGCCGCGAGTACGCCGAGTTGGGGCTGTCATTGACTGGAGAGCGCCAGGAGCGCTACCGGCAGGTCATCATCGAAATCAAAGACGCGGTGGCCGGCTACACGCTGGGCAACATCATGATCAGCGTCCTGGCCACCCTCGCGACGTGGATCGTCCTCTCCATCCTCGGCGTCCCCTACGCGCTGGCGCTCGGGCTGGTCGTGGGCTTCTTCGACTTCGTCCCGCTAGTCGGCGCGACGCTCGGAGCGATTGTCGTGGCGCTGGCCACCGTCCCGGTGAGCTTCCCGACCGCCACGATCGTGTGGATCGCGTTCATCATCGTTTGGCAGCGGTTCGAGGACTACGTCGTGCAACCGCTTGTGTACGGCCGATCGGTCCACGTGAATCCGCTCGTGACGATCGTCAGCCTGCTCGTCGGCGCACAGCTGCTCGGGATTCTCGGCGTCCTGCTGGCGATCCCCAGCGCGGCGGCGATCCAGATCATCCTCCGCGACTGGTGGACCGCAAAGGGCCTATAAGGCGCCGACGGTGACCGCTGACGAAGGGCCGACGCGCTGATCAGCGCGCCGGCCCTCGCGATCAGCCCTCGGGCGCGGCGCGACCGGACATGATCATCGACACGCTGACGATCAGGCCGATCGCGCCGACCACCATCAGGATCACGCCAACGGTCGCGAGGCTGATGCCTGCCACCTGCGCCGTGACGGCGAACTTCAAGATCGCGCCGAGCATGATCGTGAACAAGCTGAGTCCGATGGACATTAGGTCCTCCTCAGGACGTGAGTTGCTACTGGACACAGTGGTAAAAGCATGCGGCCTGGTGCGGTGACGCGTCGTCACACGCTTTGCGTGATTCGATCGCTGGTCGCCTGAATCACGCAAAGCGAGTGATGCCCGGTCACCCGCGCGTGGTCGAGACTTTCGGTCATCTCCCTCACACCGACTCCACCAGGCACCCCCTTGTTCAACGACGATCGTCTAGACGATGCTGTCCGAGACGCGCTGCAGCGCGATTCCCGCATCAAACATCCCGAGTTGATCGCCGTGTCGGTGGACGAGATCGGCACGGTCGTCCTGCGCGGGGCTGTCGCGACGCTCCCGGAGCGGCTCGCTGCGGCGCACGCCGCAAGAAGCGTCGAGGGCGTCTTCGACGTGATCGTCGATGACCTGAAGGTCCACCCGCCCATCGGACCTCGCCGCGCCGACGACGAGGTACGCGCGGCGGCGGTCCAGCGGCTGACCTCTGACCCCAGGATCCGATCGACGCACATCCGCGTCAAGGTTTCGCATGGCCACCTGACGCTGACGGGCTACGTCCGGGGTCATTCGGAGAGCGTCGCCGCGGGAGAGGACGTCGCGAGCCTCCCCGGCGTGACCGAAGTCACCAATCGGATCGAGATCAGGTAGACCGCAATGCCGGCCACGCCGCGGTCCGGCTGGCGCCGCCACCGGCGCGCGATAACCGTCGTGGTGGGTGCGCTTGTTCTCGCTGCGTTCGCGCACTACGTCCTGCCCCACATCGTGGCGCTCGGTCCAACGCTCAAGCGTCTGCGGCAGGGCCACATCGCATGGCTGGGCGTCGGCGTAGCGCTGGAGGTGTGTTCGCTGATCGGTGAGGTAGCACTGTTCCGCGGCGTATTCGCCAGGCCGGGCAATCGCATCGGCTGGAGAAGCAGCACCGAGATCACCCTGGCGGGCGCGGCGGCCACAAAGCTCGTAGCGGCGGCCGGGGCCGGAGGGGTTGCGGTGACGGTGTGGGGACTTCGCGCCTACGGCCTGTCCGGGGTCGAGGTGGCGGATGGCATGGTGTGCTTCGGGGTCCTCACGTACGGGGTTTACGTCGCCGCCGCCGCGATTACCGGCTTCGGCCTCTGGTTCGGGGTGTTCAGCGGTCGAGCCCCCATTGGTCTCACGCTGGTGCCCGCGATCGTCGCCACCGCCGTGATCATCATCGCTTTCGCGATGCTCTTCGCGGACGGGCCGATCACCCAGTTTCTCGAGCGACGGGCCGAGCGCTCGAGGGGGCGGGCAAGCAAATGGTGGCGGCGCGCCGTCACCGTGCCGCGCTCGGTCCACGCCGGGATGCTGGCCGCCCTGGCCATGATCAAACGACGGGATCCGTCGCTGCTCGGCGCACTGGCCTACTGGGGCTTTGACATCGGTGCGCTGTGGGCCTCCTACCGGGCCTTTGGCCACTCTCCCCCGGGGGCGGTGCTCGTGATCGGCTACTTCGTCGGCACGGCCGCGAATGTGCTGCCGATCCCCGGCGGTGTCGGCGGGGTCGAGGCCGGGATGATCGGCGCGTTCGTGGGCTTCCGGGTCAAGGCCTCGCTGGCCACGCTCGCGGTCCTCGGCTATCGGACGATTTCCTACTGGCTTCCAACCGTCCCGGGAGCCGTCGCATACCTGCGCCTGCGGCGTACGGCCGGTTCATCCGTTCCGAAAGCCCAGCCGCCCGGTGCCGCCGGCGCGACGCCTCAAACGGGATAGGCGCTCGAGCGTTTGTGCCTGATTGGCGGCCAATCCCTGTAAATCACCCAAACTGCGTGACGGCGGATCACCCGCGTGACCGCCACCCTGCGGTCATGTTCAGCAACGCCATCGTAGGCGTGAAGGAGCTGGAAGCCGGCCGGGACGCGATCCGCCTCGCACGCCTCCTCACCTCAGCCAATCGCATTCTGACGCTTGCTTGCGTGCGAGTGGTGGCCGCCAAGCCCGCGCCCGACTCGGGGGCGGCAGGGTCGGCCGCGAAGCGCCGGTACGCGCTCGAGCGCCTCGCGGCGCTGCGCGACGAATCGCAACTCGATGCCGAGCTGGCATACGCCGAGTCGCGCGACGTGCGACAGGGGCTCCATGACCTGGCGCGCGCCCGGGACGCGGACCTGCTCGTGATCGGTGCCAGCCGCGCGGACGAGATCTACCGAGACCTCGTCGGTGATGAGGCGCGCGAGTTGCTGAATGACCCGCCGTGTGCGGTGGCCGTGGCGCCGGCCGGGTATTGCGCTCACCGAGCCCCGTTGAGCACGATCGGCGTCGCCTATGACCGCGCGCCGGACAGCGACCACGCGCTTGCCGTGGCGAGGGGGCTCGCGGCCGACGCCCACGCCAGGCTGTCGGCCTTCCATGCCGTAACCGGTCTGCACCTGCGCGACCCGGGGCAGTTCGAGGAGAGCATCGACGATGAGGCGGCGCACGCGCGTGAGCGGATCGAGCGGCTCGGTGGCGTCGAGGCCCACGCTGAGTACGGCGACCCGGTCCAGGAACTCGGCCGCTACGGAGCCTCAGTGGACCTGCTGGTGCTCGGCTCGCACACACGCGGTCCGGTCGGGCGCCTGCTCGGAGGCGGGACGGTACAGAGATTGGCCGACGAGCCAGTTTGCCCGCTGCTCGTGGTGCCCGAGGACGCCGGCGCGTCTCTCGCTGGGATGACATGAACATCAGATTTGGGATGACATGAACATCAGATTTGACAATTTCATCAGAAATGATGTAGGCTAACGGCTATGGAGATTGATATGACTTTCCACGAATCTGAGGCGCCGGATTTCGATGTCGCGATCGTTGGCTACGGTCCGGTCGGGCAGGCGCTCGCGGCGATGCTCGGCCGTGCCGGGCATCGGGTGGCGGCGTTTGAGCGCTTCGCCGAGATCTACCGTCTCCCGCGCGCGGTGCACCTCGATCACGAGATCATGCGGCTGCTGCAGTCGCTCGGGCTCTCCGAGGTGCTGGCCGACGAGATGGTTCCGGTCGACGACTACCGCTGGTTCGGCGCCGACGGTGAGCTGCTGTTGCGGTTCGAGCCCGCAGCGCCGGCGCCGTCCGGGTGGGAGTCCGACTACATGTTCTTCCAGCCGGAGCTCGAGCGGGCGATCGACGAGCATGCATGCACCCCCGCCGGGGTGACGGTCGAGCGCGGGTGGGCGGCCGAAGGGCTCGTGCAGTCTGACGAGCGGGTCGAGCTCACGCTACGGCGGGTCACCGAAGACGAGCCCGGCAGGCTCGCTCTGACCGGCGACACGCGAACGGTGAGCGCACGG
>CAVTNE010000001.1:0-239209 GCA_963735965.1 uncultured Solirubrobacterales bacterium | reverse complement strand
AGTGCAAGCAACTACTACTCCCCGGTACCCGCACGGCTCTCAGGAACCGGAAGCGTCGACGATCAGTTGCTCAGCGCGACCGTAGCGTGGATCCGCAACCCCGCCAATGGCATGGCCGACGTCGGCATCGGGGACGGCTTCGCCAACCAAACTCCGTTCACCTCACCCGCGTACGTGCCAGCCGGCCTGACCGCACTCGACAAGCATCCGTATCGGACGTCGACTACTTCGGCCCGGAGACGGGCGCGCTTCCTAACAGCCAGCCGCTCAACGCACTCGAACAGCCGGAAGGCGCGCTGACCACGGGGCCCGGAACGGGGGCGTGGTGGTTGGACGCGTTCATGCCGACCTTCACCTCGTTCTTCCCCGAATACTTCCTGAGCGCCACGCAGACGGAGACGGCGATCCGCGATCTTGCACCGATCACCACGACAATCTACGGCGCGCCGCACGGGCGTTACGCCGGCGGGCCGGGACCACCACTCAGACATGGGTGACGGAAGTTAATCTCGACCCGACCGGGGCCGATCCACGCGCCGGCAACCTGCCCGACGGCGCAGTTCTGGCGCACCTCTCCGCTGCCGACGATCGTCACCTGCATGCCAAGGCAATCCTTCGTTACCTTGCCGCCTGGGTGAACAAGGGTGTCACCGCCATGGACTTCTACGCTGCGAAAGGCGACCCGCTTGGCCTGATCCCCGACAGCTTCTTCACCGCCGTCGACGCGGGTACGTCCACAGGGCCCGATCCCGGCGGCGAGACACTGGACGATCTTCATCGTTTCCTGTCGGCGTTCGGTCAGCCACAGCCGATCTCCACTCCCCGATCGCTGAGTCTGACAGCCATCGCCGATCAGCACAACTATCAGCAGTGGGCCGGCGATGGCACGGCGGCACATCCTCCGCTCTACGACCGCGACGTCCTCGCGGTGTTCCCGTTTCAGACGTCAAACACGTCGTTCGCAATCCCGGTCTACGTGATGACGCGCAACCTGGCCCACCTCTACCGACCGGACGCCCCCTCGTCGGACATAACGCGCTCCGACCTGCCTGACGAAGTGTTCCGCATCTCGCTGAGCGGCCTGAATGCCGCCACGATACGTGCTTCCGAATACGATCCGATGACCAACACATCCTTTCTGTCACAGTGACGCCGACCGGCCCGGACAGCGTTGACATCACGCTACGGGCCTCTGACTACCCACGCGTCCTCGTCCTCGACGATTGATTCGCCGAGGTTGCGCACAGGAGCCTGCGGCGACAGGGCCTATTGGCGAGACTCATCCGCCCTCGTCGAGCAAACGTGGATCCGGCGATAGGATCTGATTCGCCGAGATCCAGCGCGAGCAAGTTCTCGCTGGACCGCCGTGTACGGCGGCGTTGTGAACAGCGGGCTTCTGCGGCTATCCCGTGGCGGTGAGTCAGTGCTCGATATCGGCTGCGGAGCGGGCGCATGGCACCGAAACTCCGTGCCAAGCGTGGGATCCGACTGATCGGGGTCGAGATTTCAATGGCTGCGGCGGACCAGGCCGAAGCGCACTACGACGACGCTCTGCAAGAGGGCTGTGGAAGCGCTTGATCTTCGGGCCGGACGCTGTGGAAGCGCTTGATCTTCGGGGCCGAATCTGTCGACCATCATCGCTGCGGACGTGCTGGAGCACTTAGCTTCATTCGATCCCTGGCGTGAGTTGGCGCGCTGGCGCAGGTGGGTCGAACTTCGCGAACAGCTCGTCGTGTCGGTTCCGAACCTCCCCTCGATAGACTCCTTGGGCCGTTGGCGCGGGAACGGTTTGAATACCAGGACGCCGGTGGACTCAGGATCGCACGCGCTGGTTCACTCACACCTAACTATCCGAAGCTCTCCCCGATGCCGGCTGACGTCCCGCTGTGTGGGGCCGAAAACTTGGCAAACGCGGTGCGGTGATCGGCTTGTGCTGGGAAGCTGAACGGGTTTTGCATCGGCAGATCCAGGTCGTCGCGCTAGCTCAGTAAAGGACCCGTCCTGTCCTGGGTGCGAGCGCGCGAATGACTGATCGGGACCTGCTGATGTGGACGGGCGCCGGTGACGTTGAACAGCGCGTGTCCGCGCCATCATACAACGGAGGAGGGGTCGCCTCGTCGCTTGGGACGAGAGTGAGGGGCACGCCCGCCGCTTTGTCGGGGCGCCATCGGTCGCCAGCGCGCTGCCCGGGAAGTCTAGACGGCCCTGAGGGCGCTTCGACCTCCAGCCTGCCTAATGTTTGCGCTAAGAGCCGGACAGGTTGCGATAGGGCCCCTCACGAGGTCCAATCGACAGAGCACCGTTCGGCACGTGCTTTCTCCCGGCCGTTGCCTCTGCCGTGAAACAGCCTTCCGCCTCACCCGACGACACGACCTCCGAGGGGCTCGGATTCAAGACCTTCGACAAGCCTAACCACCCCTGCTAATCGGGACCGATGCCCGCCGTCCTCGGTGGGTCTGCGTAGAGCACTCCACAGCGGGGGGACACGAACGCTTGCCGCGACGGAAACACATCCAAGCCGCCAGGTCCGCGGTAGGGCTTTTCCTCGTCTCCCGACACGTCGTTCGGCCGAAGGCGCTCAGGGTGGTCGGCGGACCGTCGCCGCATCACCCCGTTTCCCGAGAAACCTTGCAGTGCGCCGAATTTGGGACCACGCCGGACGGAAAAATGCCGCGCGGCGCCTGACATCCCGCGGCAAAGGCGCTTCGCGAAGTCCAGCCACCGCGATTCGCCGGACGATGCCGGTCGACGGCTCGACCGCTGATCGGCTGCTCGCGCTGGCCTCACAAGCGGATAAGGGCCCGCCCGCGCCGTTCGGCTCTTTACCCGGCGACGAGGAGGCGCCCATCCCAAACCGCGCGGAGCCGCATGGCCCGCGCCCCCCGGACGTATCCGCTAGCGCTGCTCACAGCGTTTCACATCTTCTCATCAATGCCCCCAACCGCTCATTCGCCTGCCCGCTTGCTAGCCTCCGATCCGCGCGCGCGGCTCACGCCGGTCCCGGGCGAAGTTCGGGCTTGGTTACGATGGGCCGCGCTCGCATCGTCCCTATCGGCAGCCTGAGATGAGGTGAAGCGTCCTTGCTCTCATGGTGGATCGCCCAGACAGGCCCAGCTCGATTGCGCTTCTCGCTGGCCCTCGTCGCCGCAACAGCGCTGGCCGGCTACGTTGTCGCGACAAGCGGAACCACCGATACGAGCGCCGATGTCAGCGTGAGCCGCTCCGCTCCCGTCGGCGTCCTCAAGCATCCCGTGAGCCCGTCCCAACAATTGCTCTTGCCGTTTGGCACGCGGTCACACTGGCTGCAGCCTTGGCGGGCGTACCTCGATACGGTGCCGGCAACGAGGCTGCTCAACGCGATCGGCATGAATATCGACAACACTGTCCAGCCGTTCGAGGTCCCTGCCCTTGCCAGGCTCCTCCATGCCAGCGGATTCACTCGCGCACGCTACGAAATCGGCTGGGGCGATGTCGACTACAGCGATCCCGCTCGGCTCGTGAACGAGGGACAGGTGCGAGCGGTCCTGACTGCACTTCACCACAATGGCATCCGACCGCTGATTCTGCTCAACGCCAACCAGGGGATCCCCACGCCCACGCGGTTCTTCACAGCAAGCGTCACGCAGCCCGCTGCTGCCGGTGCACGCACTCTAACGGTCTCACCTGCGACCGCCGCGCAGGTACACCCCGGCCTGACCGGCCTCAATTCGCTGACCGGCGGTTACAAGGCGGCGGCCACGTTGTTTACGTCAGTCACCGGAGACACAGTCACTCTAGCCGAGCCGCTGCCGCGTCCTCTCGCTCCAGGTCAATACCAGGCGGCCACCTTGAAATATGCCCCATTCGGCCCACCAAAGCTGCCGGATGGCAGCGACAATCCCGAATTCGCCAGCACGATGGCCGGATGGCTGCAATACGTCAAGGTTGTTACGCACCTGGTCAAGCGGGTGATAGGGAGCGACAACTTCGACGTCGAGGTCTGGAACGAGCTGACCTTCGGTTCTGACTTCCTCGATCAGGCCACGTATTATCAGCCTCCGCCGGCTGGGAGCGGAGACGTTGAAGCAGCGATCATCGCGCAGACCACCGCATGGCTACGTAATCCCGCGAACGGTGTATCCGGCGTCGGGATCGGCGACGGCTTTGAGAACGAGCGGCCGTCGGGCAGCGGTGCTTCGCGTGCCAGCCGGTGTGACCGCGATTGACAAGCATCCGTACGCACCGCTGCGACGCTTTCCCGCCGCCGCCGCGACCGACGCGCCCGGCATGCCGCCGCTCGATACGTTCGGCCGCGTGGCGGGAAGCCCGCCCAGCAATCCTGCGACTCAGCCGTGGACAGACGACTTTGTGCCGACGTATACGGCTTTCTTCCCTGAGTACTGGCTCACCGGTATCCAGACCGAGACCGAGATTCGGGACCTGTCCCCCTACACAACCCTCATCTACGGCGTGCCACACGGCCGGTACACGCATCCGCCAGGCGGTCGGCCGCCCACGATGTGGGTGACAGAATTCAACATGGATCCGACCGGAACCGGCATGTCGCAAGCCGCGATCGCTCACATGCAAGCGAAGGCGGTTTTGCGTTTCCTGGTCTCGTGGGTCAACAAGGGAGTCGCGGCGGTGGATTTCTACGCCGCTAAGATGGCTCCGCTGGCCCTAGTGAGCAGTCGTTCTTCGCCGCAGTTGATGCGCGCCATGGCGCCTACCCGGGCACCGCCGCGCGGGGCCGACGATGCGGGCGATGAGCCGACTGGTCGGCGCGTTTGCGGGTGCACAGCCGCTCGCCAGAACGCGGCACCTGAGCCTCCTGCAAATCGCGGACTACTCCGGCCACGCCCAGTTTAAAGGTAACGGGACACCGGCGTTCCCGCCACTGTATGACCGCGACGTGATTGGCTTCTTTCCCTTCGAGGTCAACCCCCACCGATTCGTCATCCCGACATACGTTATGACGCGTAACCTCAGCGAGGTCTATCGTGCGAAGGTTCCAGGGGTCACTCGCTACGATTTGCCTCCTGAGCGTTTTGCGCTAACGATCAGCGGCCTCGGTTCGACAAAGCATCTTACGGCAAGCGCAATCGATCCACTGGCCGGCGACAGAGTTTCTGTCCGCGTCACCTCTCGCTCCAGTCACGCCGTAACAGTTGCGCTTGGACTCACCGATTCTCCCCGGCTACTCGTACTAGACGATCCATCATGATTGGCTCCACATCGGCGCGATCAACCATAAAGCACGCAGAGCGGTGATTACTCCGAGCCAAGCGGTCCCGTACTTGTCTCAATCCTGGTCCCGACATGCGAACGAACTGACTATTACGAGCCGCGGTAGAAAGCGGAGCCAGTTAAACGTGCGGAACATAGAGTACTTATTGGTAATGACGATACGAGGGCAGGAAATCGCGGAGTCGGTCGCCGACGCCCCCATGATCTACGTTTGCGACCGCCCCCGCAGAGGCGCGGCCGGCAAATTTACGCCCTGTTCGATCGTGCCTATGGGAAGAATATCGTCCCGATAAATGACGACGACCGCCCTGCCGGACTTCCTGCAGCGCTACCTCGAAGTGTTCGAGCGTATGCCGGACCTGGGCTAGTGTCGGGACCTCTGCCTCGACGACTGCCGACGGCGGCGCGTCCCCAATTGCGATCTGGCGGCTGGCGCGACGAGTCCTGGGAATACGACTTTATGCGCATGGTTCTCGTCCCTTTCTCGGCGTCCGTGTTCAGACGCGAGGTATGCCAGCAGATCCGACCGGTCCCTCCCAACTTCGGTCCTGTTTGCGCGAGTGGTGCACGTGGACTGGCCCGCCGGAGCCTGTCAAGTCCGATGAGACGCTTCGGGGTTGAAATTAGTGAGCGACCTCCTTCGTGGCGGGTTTGTTGATCCAGGCGGCGGTGGGCAGGTCGGGCGGGGCCGGCGGCCGGCGGACGAACCGTTCGGGGTGATGCGAGTAAGCAGTGTCGAGCACGCGTCCGCGGGCGGCGTGGAGTTCGGGCGCGCGTCCGTAGTGCACGGCGGCCGGGGTCATCAGCCCGATCCCCGAGTGGCGGTGCTCGTGGTTGTACCAGTGGAAGAAGCCCCGGCAGAACTCGCGCGCCTGCTCGATCGAGTCGAACCGGTTCGGAAACTCGGGCCGGTACTTGAGCGTCTTGAAGTGCGCCTCGGAGTAGGGGTTGTCGGTCGAGGTGTACGGTCGGCTGTGGGTCTTGGTGACGCCGAGCGACGTCCGGTCGCACTACTCACGTTGTGGAGTTTCTGCCGGAGCGGGTCCGGCTGGTGGCCGCGCCGGGAGCGCTGCGGGATGTCGAGCTTGTGGTGCTGGGGTGGCGGACGGAGGATGGCGAGACGGCGCTGATCTGCCGGCTGGTGGATGGGAGTTCGGGGACGATTCCGGCGCGGTGGACGGATCTGCCGTCGCGGGGCGTGGTTGAGCCGCGGTTGGGGACGGTCGCGACGCCGGAGGCGTGGCGGTTGTGGGGCGAGCGGCTGGCGGGGTTGTTGGAGCGTTGTCCGGGCCGCGGTCGAGCCTGCCGTGAAAACGGAGGTGGCAATGTCCGGTCAGTTGGCGCTGGGGATGAGCGAGACGGTCGTGCCGGCGGCGGTGTGGGAGACGCTGCCGCCGGCGAGTCAGCAGGCGATCGCGGTCGCGCTCGCGAGGCTGGTCGCGCGGCTGGTGGAGGCAGCGCGTGATGAGTGAGCTTGGGAAGGTCACGGAGGAGCATCGTCGGCGGCGGGCGGTGGTGTATGTGCGGCAGTCGTCGGTCGGGCAGGTGGAGCGCAATGTCGAGTCCGCGGCGCGGCAGTACGGGTTGCGGGAGCGGGCGGTCGAGCTGGGGTGGCCGGCGGGCGCGGTCGCGGTGGTCGATGAGGACACCGGCCGCTCGGGTGCGAGCAGCGACGGGCGGCTGGGGTTCAAGGAGCTGGTCGCCGAGGTCGGCCTTGGTCATGTTGGGTTGATCCTCGCGTTGGAGACGTCGAGGCTGGCACGGTGCTCGGCGGATTGGCATCGGCTGCTGGATCTGTGCGCGCTGACAGGGACGTTGATCGCTGACAGCGACGGCGTGTACTCGCCCGCGGACTTCAACGACCGGCTGCTGCTCGGTCTGAAGGGCACGATGAGCGAGGCGGAGTTGCACTTCATCCGTGCGCGACTGGTCGGCGGGCTGCGCAACAAGGCCAAGCGTGGCGAGCTGCGGTTGCTGTTGCCGGTCGGGCTGGATCGCGACGACGACGACGGGATCGTGTTGTCCGAGGATGAGCAGATCCGTCACGCGATCGAGCGGGTGTTCTGCCTGTGGCGTCAGCTCGGCTCTGCCCGGCAAGTGGTGATCGAGCTGAACAGCGAGGGACAAGCGCTCCCTCGCCGCACGATCGGGCAGCGACGGATCCGGTGGGCACGCGCGAGCTATAGCGCCGTTCACGACTTCCTGACCAACCCTGGATATGCGGGCGCGTTCGTGTACGGCCGCCAGCGGCAGGTCAAGCGCGTCGACGAGCACGGCCAGGTGCGCGTCGGCCGGGTTGATGTCCCGATCGAGGAATGGTCTGTCTGCCTCCCCGATCACCATCCCGGCTATGTCAGCTGGGATGAGTACCTCGCCACCCGCAAGCGCCTGGCGTCCAACGTGACACGACGCGGGGAGGGCAGCGGCGCCGCGCGCGAGGGTGGCGCGCTGCTGCAAGGGCTGGTGCGGTGCGGACGGTGCGGTCGCAAGATGCAGGTCGCGTACTCCGGCACTGGCGGCAAGGTCCGACGGTACGCATGCTCCCGCGGCCGCGATTGGCACGCGACCGGCAAGGCGTGCCAGACCGTCGGCGGCGCGAGGTTGGACAAGACGGTCACCGGCGCGTTCCTGGAAGCGGCCGCACCCGCCGGGATCACGGCGACCGCCGGCGCGATCCGCGAGCTCGAAGAGCAGCATGAGCAGCGGCTCGTGGGGCAGCGACTCGCGGTCGAGCGCGCGCAATACGAAGCCGACCGCGCGCAACGGAAGTACGACGCGTGCGAGCCGGAGAACAGGCTCGTCGCTCGCACGCTTGAGCGAGCCCTCGAAGCAGCGCTTGTTGACCTCGAGCGGGAGCGCGGGAAGCTCGCCCAGCTCGAGCGCGCCCGTCCGATACCGCTGACCGATCAAGAGCGCGAAGCGCTCGTGCAGCTCGCGCGGGAGCTGCCGAGGCTGTGGACCGCTGAGACGACAACCGATCGTGACCGCAAGGAGCTGCTGCGCACACTGATCGGCGAGGTGATCGTCACCGCAGACCACGACAAGCGTCGCGCCGCCGTCGAGGTGCAGTGGCAGGGCGGCGCGCGGACCGAGCTGAGCTTCCCGCTCAAGGTGGCCGGGCCGCTGGAGCAGGGTCGCGTCGCCGGGGACACGCTGGAGCTGATCCGCCGTCTCTCAGAGCATCACTGCGACCGGGAGATCGCCGGGATCCTCAACCGTCAAGGCCGACTGACCGGCACCGGCCTGCCGTTCACCGAGGGACGCGTCCGCGGGGTCCGCAGACACGCTGGCATCCCAGCCGCCCCACCACCGGACCCCAACAGCGAACTGCTCAGCATCGAGCGCGCCGCGAGCGAACTCGGCGTGTCTGTGCACACCATCCGCCGCTGGATCAACACCGGGCTGCTGCCCGCCGAGCAGACCACCGCGGGCGCGACCTGGCGGATCCGGCTCACCGACGAGATCCGCGCCCGGTTCGTGCCCGACGTCCCCGACGGGTACGTGCCGCTCGATGAGGCCGCCCGCCGCCTCGCCTGCGCCCGCCAGACCGTGCTGCACAAGGTCCAACGCGGCGAGCTTGACGCGATCCAAGTCACCAACGGCCAACGAAAAGGCCTAAGAATCAAGGTTCCCGCCGCGCCGTTGGACCTATTGATCAACGACTGACCGAGGAGGTGCAGTGTGAACCAACCCCGAGGTCGGCGAGCAGGAACGCGACCGGCTTGGAGCGCATCGGGCCGCCGCGATCGGCGTGGATCGTGAGCTGCTCGCGCGTGATCTGCTGGTGTTGGACCGACTGGGCGATCAGCGCCTCGGCGATCGGACCGGTCTCCCGGTACTGCACCGTCCAGCCGACCACGTAACGGCTGAACACGTCGAGGATCACATACAGGTAGAAGTACGTCCACTTCGCCGGGCCGAGCAGCTTGCTGATGTCCCACGACCACAACTCGTTCGGCCGCTGCGCGAGCAACTCGGGCTTGGCATAGGCGGGGTGGGTGAGCTGGTCGCGGCGCTCGCGGACCCCGCCGTGGCGCGCGGCGAGGATCCGGTACATCGTGCGCGCAGAGCACAGGTAGGTGCCCTCATCCAGCAGCGTCGCGTAGGTCTCTTCTGGCGAGACGTCGACGAACCGCTCGGAGTGGAGCACCTCGAGCACCCGCTCGCGCTCAGCCTCGGACAGCGCCCGGGCGGGCGTCGGCCGCGGCCGGGCCGGCCTGGGCTCGGGCGGGCGGCGACGGCGGTACACCGTCGCCACGGACGCGCCCAGCGCGCGGCACGCCGGCCTGGTGCCGATGATCGGCGCCAGCTCCTGGACCGTGTCGCAGATCATCGCTCGGTGCTCCCGCTCTCGCCCTCGGTACCGAGCATCTGCTCCAAGAGCGCTGAGACGTTTCCCTGGATCTCGATGACCTTCTTCGCCTTCGCCAACTCCGCCTCCGCTCGCTCCGCGCGACGGCGCAGCTCACCGATCTCCACGTCGCGCCGGTCGGCCGGCTTGCGCCCACGCGGTCGGCCGAGCTCTCGCAGCGCGCCGTTCCGCCGCTGCTTGCGCCAATACGTCAGATGCGACGTGTACAGGCCCTCACGACGCAGCAGCTCACCGACCTCGCCCGGCTTCGTGCACGCGTCAGCCTTCGCGAGGATCTCGAGCTTGTACTGCGCGGTGAACTTGCGGCGCTTGGCCTGCTCGGCCAGCTCCGGATCGGGCACCCCCGCCTCGGCAGCGCGCCCGCCCGCCCCGAAACCCAGCTCGCCTACGGCTCGCTGGTCTTCGCGGCGGGCGGCATCCCCATCCGCCGCTCCAGCTCCATTCCCGGTCATGCTCAACATCCTGGCGTTCTCCGTTCTCGCCCTCAAGGTTCATAGATTCCTCGATGGTGAGCGTCTCGCCGGACGTTGACAGAGAGGGCGCGTCCTGCCTCGATGAGCCCATCTCCATCTATCGAGAGCATGGTGGGGCCTGGTCACGCTCGGAGACCTTCGCACCGAGCTGGTTTCGGCCTGGGAGGACATCAGCTTCTCGGATCCCCGGGCGGAGACGCTACGCCGATCCAAGCTTGCGGACGCGATCTTGAACCGCGCGGCGAAAAGGACTTAGGCTCAACCGGTCCTCGCAACGCGTGTTGTGCGCGGAACTGTAGGTCGTCCGGAGGACGGCGTTGGTGGGGCGATCACGGGTCAGCAATCTGGCCGAGGGATGGCAACGCGGCTGTCGTCGCGAAGGCTCGCCCGAGGGCGGGCCGGAGCGGCGATAGCCGCGTGCGTGCCCGGGCGCCGACCCTTGCCCGTCTGTCTGGCCGCGCTGCTGGCCCCAGCCGCGTTGTCACTGTTTGGCGGGGTGTGCGACGAGTGTCAGTTCATCGTTGACAGGTACTCGTTGAGCGCTTCGGCCGGGGTTCTCCAGCCCAGCGTCTTGCGAGGCCGGCCGTTGAGCGCGGCTGGCGACCGCAGCGAGGTCCTCGGGGCCGTGGCGAGCGAGGTCGGTGCCTTGAGGGAAGTACTGGCGCAGCAGCCCGTTGGTGTTCTCGTTGCTGCCACGCTGCCACGGGCTCTGCGGGTCGCAGAAGTAGACCGGCAGCCCGGTCTGAATACGCAGCTGGGCGTGCTGGGCCATCTCGGCGCCCTGGTCCCAGGTCAGCGAGCGGCGCAGCTGCTCGGGCAGCGTGACGATCGCTGGGGCGATCGCGTCGCGGACCGCCTCGGCGCCGTGCCCGGCCAGAGCGGGACCGTTGTGCACTCTCGGGCCCTGGTCGGCTCATCGGCGGGAGATGCAGCAGCATCGTGAACCGGCTTGAGCGCTCGACCAGCGTGCCGATCGCCGAGCTGCCCAGCCCGAGGATCAGGTCGCCCTCCCAGTGCCCCGGCACCGCCCGGTCGTCGGCCTCGGCGGGCCGCTGGCTGATCATCACCTCCTGGGTGATGAACCCCTTGCCGCGGCTGCCCGCGCGAGCGCGGGGGACCCGCAGCGCCCGTCCGGTCCGCAGACACGCGCTCAGCTCGCGGCGCAGCGCGCCGCGCCCCTGAACATACAGCGACTGATAGATCGCCTCGTGAGAGACACGCATCGACTCATCATCGGGGAAGTCGAGGCGCAGCCGGGCAGAGATCTGCTCAGGACTCCACGCCTTGCCCCAGCGCCGGTCCTGGCGACGGCCATGACGACGACCCGACCCACCGCACCTCCGGACCCGCGACCGCGCTCCCGTCTGGCCGCTGCACCATCCCAGACAGGCGGTCCTGCACATAGCCGCGCAGCTCGCGCGTTCGACGGCCAGCTTCGCCGGCTTCGGGCGCCGCGCGCGCGGTCGGCATGCCACTGCGCGGTCGACGCCCGATACTCCAGCCTGCCGCCACGGGTCGCGGCGTTGCGGCGCAGCTCACGCGAGATCGTCGACGGCGAACGCCCGAGCCGCCGGGCGATCTCCCGCACCCCGCAACCCGTGGCGCGCAACAGCGCGATCTCCTCCCGCTCCGCGAACGACAAATACCGCCCCGACAACGGCGCCAGAGTGACAGACGGCATGCCGCCACCCTCCCGAAACCACCGGACGCCAACCGCCGGCGACACACCCGCCTCGACGCCAGCCGCCTCGCTGCCCACGCCCCGCGCGATCGCCACCCAGAACCGCTGCCGATGCTCCCTGCGCCCCACCGGCGGGCGCCCCGGCGAACGCATCACCGGCCGCCCCGTCTGATGCTGACCCCCAACCCTTCGGCCTGCCCATCGCAACCCTCCTCCATCGAGCGTTGCGACGACCAGTTGAATCCGCCGGATTCGCCTCGGTCAGATTGGTGAAGGACGAGCCGACCTGACGCGAGCCGAGACATTGCTACGGTCACCGAACCGGCGGCGGTCCGGCAGCTGAGGCGGCATCCGATACTCTCCCGCGCCGCAGCCAGAGCCGTTACGCGATGGCACTCGAGGTCGCGACGGCGCCGGAGTTGAATGATTCGCGTGTGCTACGCATTATGCGGTGGGTGGACACCAACCGAACGATCACAATGGAGACGCTAAAAGGACTGACGTCAGTTTCGACGGGCTTGCCCGTCGTGAATCAGTCGAGCTGGCAAAGACCCGATCAGCTCCCGAAAGAGCCTCTGATGAGCCGCCACGGCTTCATCCCAGCTGAAGCGCTCCGCATGGGAACGACAGTTCTCGCGCGACGGCAGGGGCAGCCGGCCGTCGCGCGCTGCTAGCAGTCGGCGCGCAAGCGCCTGAGGATCGCCGGCGGCCACGATTAGGCTTCGATCAAGCTGATCCACCGCCTCGGGGAGCCCGCCCACATCGCTCACGATCACCGGCGTGCCACAGGCGAGCGCCTCAATCACGACGAGCCCGAAGCCCTCGAGCACAAGCGAAGGCACGAGCGAGACATCGGCCGCCTGATATAGGGTCACGAGGTCGGCGTCCGAAATGCGCCCGAGAAAGCGAACGCTCTCGCCCAAGCCGAGCTGCGCTGCTCGGGCGCGCAGGGCTTCGCCCAGATCTCCGTCTGAGGCGATCAAGAGAAGCGACGGCCGGCGCTGCGGTTGAGCGGCAACTAACCGCCACGCCTCAAGCAGCACGTCGATGCCCATGCGCGGCACGAGACGTCTGACACATGCGGCGATCCAGCCGTCGCGCGGCACGCCGAGCCTTTCCCGCGCGCTCCATTGCTCTCCGGGCGTGAACGTCCGAAGGTCCACTCCCGGGGGAATCACATGTACGCGTTCAGACGGTATCCCGTAGTCCGCGATGAGCAGCCTCCGAGAAGGCATCGGAGAGCACGATCACCGCTGCAGCACGCTCGTAGACATATCGTTCCAGCACGAACTTGGCGCGCAGCTTAGGGCGCAGCTCGCCACCCTGAGCGTCGCTCTCCGCCGCCCAAGGGCCGTGGAAGTGGACAATGTGCACGCGGTTGCGCATTACCCCGGCGATGAGCGGCAGCGCGGCGTACAGCGCAAAGTGTGTGTCGATAATCTCGGCCTCTGCCTTGGCGGCTCGTACCGCCCACCCATACCGCAGGAGGCGAAGCGGCAGCGTCGTCCCCATCGCCGTCGCGATCCTGACGCCTGCCGCTGACTCCGGGCCGGGCCGAGCAGCACCGCGCGAGGATGCAGGTCGGCGGCCGCGCTGGCTTCGTACAGGTCGCGGAAGTATCTGTTCAAGCCGCCGGGAACGGCGGGAAACCACCCGTTGCCGAGCATCAGCAGCCGGGGCTGCCGTCTAGACCGACGGCCCGCGCGGCTTCTCGTCGAGCGCCGCTCATCGCGTACGCGTGCCGCCATTGCGGCGCTTGGCATGCGACGCAATGTCGGCCAGCAGTCGATCGGTGGCCCGCAGCTGCGCTGCTTGGAGAAAGTGCTCCTGCGCACGGCGCTGTCCAGCGGCTCCCATCTGCAGCGCAAGGGCGGGATCGGCGATCAACGCCAGCACATGACGCGCTGCCTGCTCGATGTCACCGCTTCGATACAGCAGGCCCGTCACGCCGTCGACTACCGGTCTCCAGCAGCCCCCGGCCGAGGGACCGACGACCGGCCGGGCGGCCGCCATCGCTTCGAGCACGACGTTGCCGTGCGGCTCGTCCGGGCCGGCAGTGCAACAGTATCGTGACGTCTGACAGCATCCGCATGACGTTCTCTGAGTAACCGACGAAGCGAACGCGACGCGAGAGCGATGGGTCTGCGGCAACCCGTTCGTGCAGCATCCGCTCGTAGGCGAAATCCTCATCACGATACTGCGCGCGGCCGACGACGAACAGTTCGAAGTCCGGTCGCTCGGCGATCACCCGCTCGGCGATCTCGAGCGCCAAGCCGGTGTGCTTTGTCGGAGAGATGTGACCGACGATCGCCGCGCTCGCGGCCGCCGGAGGTCGAACGTCGTCGCCTGCGCGCGACACGTCGACTCCCGGATGGATCACCCTGGTGCGGTCGCGCAGCGCCCCCTGAGCATCCGGCGAAGTCGTCGGCGATCACCTCAGAATGCGCGATCAGACATCAGCCCCGAGGCGCGCCACCAGCCGTATCCCCTGCTTGAGCGGTGGCGGCGGAAGGAAGTCGGTGATGTGCCACACCACGGCGCGCGACAGACCGATCGCGGCCAAGCTCGCGACCAGTCCCGGCCGAATTTGAAGGCAGTAGACGATGACACGATCCGGGTTGCGTCTGAGGTGGCCGCGCACTTCGCGCACGGTCGCGAGACCGCGAAAGACGGAGAACACCGCCTCGGCGATTCCGCCGCTGTGGCGCAGCGACCGGAACGTAACGGGATGCCGTCGCAGCGCCGAGCGACTCCGCGTACTGTGTCCATCCGCGTATCCGGCGGACACGCCACGAGCGCGTCAGCGTCGTCGACCACGACCTCGCTCTGGCCCCTCTCCGCACCGCTGTAGTCGCGCACCAGCGACAGGTACAGTACCTTCGCCCGATCCGAGCGGCGCCCAGCCACAGGGCGCTCTCCTCCAAACGGCGCTTTCAGGTCGCTCAGCGCCAGCGCTCATGGCCGCCAAGCTTGCCGAATCGAGAACTGTTGCGGTCGCCGGCGCTTGAAATGAATGGCGACCAATCCCTAGCGAATGTCATGATCCGACGCAACCCGCGCATAAAGCTGCGCAGTCCGCTCCGCGCATTGCTGCCAACTGATCCCTCGACGCTCCAGTTGCGTCGCCGCATCCAACGGTATCTGGGTGCGACCATCGATGATCGCAGCTATGCCCTCAGCCCAAGCATCGGCCGAATCCGTCGGAAGCAACGGAATGATGCCTCCCAAAGTCTCGCGATGCACGGCGATGTCGGACGCCAGTGCCGGAACCGCGGCCCTCACGGCTTCGAGCGCGGGAAAGCCAAAGCCCTCGTAGAAGCTTGGAAACAGAAGTGCCGAGGTCTCCTCAAGAAGCTGCCACAGGCGGGCGTCATCGACCTGCCCGTGCCACCGCAGCCAACTCGCCCTCGGCGATTTGGTCGCAGTGACGCCTGATCGAGGCTCCGTCCGCGTTCGGTACCGCTCCTGCGAAGTGAAGTTCGACCTCGACGCCTTGCGTACGAAGCAGCCGGACGGCCTCAACCGCGATCGGTAGGTTCTTTCGATGCTCCACGCGTCCGATCATCAGGACGGTCGACGGGTTCGTGGCGGGTCGACGAGCAAAGCCATTGGGCGGCTCCTGACGCCCGACCGGACTGCGACGACCCTCTCGGGCGACAGCGGAAATCGCTCGAGCAACTCGCCGCGGGTGGCATCGCTCACGCACAGGAAGTAGTCACAGTGTTTGACGGCGCGCTCGATTGCCCGACTGTACAGGCTGGGGTGCATGGACGGATCGGCATAGATCTCGGGGAACATCTCGGGAAGCCCAAATGGTCCCAGGTCATGCACGGTGACGATACTGGGCGCCGCGGTGAGAGAACCTGCACGTCGGGGAAGTGGACGATGTCGAAGCCGGGCAGAAACCACTCCAGCCTCGCCATGCCGCGCCGTAAGATTCGGTCACGCCAGACGCCCACTGGGACTGACGGTCAGTTCTCTGCCGTTCAGGGCGAACGAACGAGGGCCGTCCCGGTCGTACAACACGAACTCAGGGCTGTCGGGAAGCGTCGAGAATGCGTGCAGGAGCTGATCCTGATACACGGCCAAGCCAGCTGCGCGGGGAAGCCAACCCGGTGGCGTTAAAGGCTACCCGCACGACCGCACGACTACGGATGGTCGAGCAACGGCTCATCGCGCAGAACACATTTGTCTCAGCAACGTGATCACGCGCGGCCGATCCACGCCCGCCCGCCAAAAGCCTGCACGCGTGAGCGGCCGCCGCCCGGTCACTTGTCATGATCAGTATTCGCCATAGATGAGTAAGTTTTCAGCATGATTAGTGAGCTGGATGGACACAGTTGGGAGGTCGATCGCACTTTGAACTCGATAGCTGCTCGGGCTAGTGATCGCACGGCAGTCGAGCTGCTGCAACGACCATTGCGAAAGCGAGTGTGAAGCCCATGTAACTTCGACCTCTGCAGCGGAAGAGCTGCCGGTGCGCTGTAGTAGACTAACGGCCCAATCGCGCATGAGGCGGGACGCGGTCCGGCTCGTGGTGGGACGCGATGCATTGTCAGCGCGCGTTTGCGCTGTCGCCTATGGCCGACCAACTTCTGCAATCCACAGTCCAGAACGCAGCGAGCGCAATCGCGCGATGCGCGCAGCAGCGGAGTCCGTGTGGTTATTGGACATGACTTTATGGAGACCTATGGCGGAGCCGAGCGGATCGTGGCCGAGATGGCTCAGGTGTTCCCCGACGCTCCAGTGATCGCGATTACGGGCCGTCCCGAAGTCGCCCAACGCATGGGAGTCGCCGACCGGTTTATCAGCCTGCTACCGCCGCACCCGGCCTTGCTGAGAAACTATCGGCTCTTGGCGCCGTTGATGCCGGCAATCGTGGACCGCTTCCGCTTGCCGGAGGCCGATGTCCTCCTTACATCCAGTTATGCCTTCGCACAGCGTATGCGCACCGCCAACTTCGCGCCACAGGTTTGCTACTGCTACAACCCGCTGCGCTTCGCATGGTCGATGAAGGACGATTACCGCTCCACCTGGGCGCCCAACCGGCTCGCAGGCTACGCGTTCGAGCTGTTTGCCTATGCGATGCGAAGGAGCGACCTTCGCGCCTCCCGACGCGTCACCCACCACGTCACACTGTCGGCGTACGCGGCCAGACAAGTACGCGAGTGCTACAAGCGTGATGCAGAGATCATTCCTCCGCCGGTCGACACAACGCTGTTTCGGCCCTCCGAGAGCGGCGCACAAGACTACTACCTGTTCTGCGGCAGGCTGATCGAGCCTTACAAACGGCCAACCGCTGTGGTTGAGGCATTCCGCCACCTGCCGCATCGACTCGTAGTCGCCGGGGATGGCCCTGAGCTGTCGCGATTGCGCTCGATCGCTACGCCGAACGTCGAGTTCGTTGGGCTGCTCAGGGACGCCGAGCTCGTGGAGGCAATGCAGGGGTGTCTGGCCACGATCTTCCCCAGTCAGGACGACTTTGGTTTGATCCCGGTAGAGGTCGCCGCCTGCGGCCGGCCCGTGATCGCGTATGCCGGAGGCGGCGCACTCGAGACCGTGCGGCGCGGGCGTCACCGGCGAGTTCATCACAGAACAGACGGCAGAAGCGGTACTCGAGGCGGTGCGTCGCTTTGACCCTACCGCCTACGACCCGGCGGCGATCCGCAGTCACGCGGTCCGTTGGAGCAGAGATCGCTTTCGCCGGGCGATCAGCGCATGCCGTCGCCCGAGCCGCGAACTATTAGCTGCTGCTTGCTCAACGGACATGAGGGTTGTTCTGGTATCCCCGGCCTATCCCCCGACGCCGGGGGGCGTGAGCGATCACACGAGCAAGCTGGCGCGCGCGCTCTCCGAACACGACGGCGTCCGAGGCGAAGAAGGTCTGGATCTAACGGTCGTGACTCGCGCTGCGGGGAGGTCAGAGCAGACCACCGGGCATTCTGTTTTGTATTGCGACGGCGACTGGACCGGCCGACGGATGAGCTCAGTGGCGCGTGTGATCCATGAGCAGAATCCGGATGTCGCCATCGTGCAATACGAGCCGCACCTCTATGGGCCCCATGGGCTGGCCCAGTCGGCCGTGCGCCTCGTGACGAGCCTGCGGGCTCGGGGCATTTCGGTGGTCATTTCAGCCCACGAGCTCTACTACGGTCGGCATGAAGGCTTGAAGTATCAGCCATACGGGATCGCGCAGCGCCTGCTGCTGGTTCCGCTGTTCGCCGCGAGCACGCGCGTTGTCGTCACGCTCGCTGACCGCCTGACGCGCATGCAGCACGCGTTTCCTTTTTGGGAATCGAAGTTCTCGATGATCCCGATCGGGAGCAACTTTGACGCTCACACGCCGCGCAATCTCAGCGAGAAGATGGCGTGGCTGCGCGAGCATTCGATTCCGGACGCATCGCTTTACCTGCTGTTCCTCGGCCTGGCGCATCCAAGCAAGGAACTCGGCGCGCTCACGCGAGCGCTGGACCTCATGCTCGACTAACGGGATCGACGCAAGACTGCTGCTCGTCGGGGAATGCCGCGTCGAGCATCCTCATGCACATTCGCTCGGCTTTCTCAGCGCCCACGATGTTGAGATGGCGCTTGGCGTCGCCGACCTGTACCTCCTTCCACTCACCGACGGAGCATCAACTCGCCGGGGCAGCTTGATGAGCGCCCTCGCCGCCGGTCTTCCCATTGTCTCGACGAGCGGACCCAACACCGACATGCGTCAGTTCCCCCCGGAGGCCATCGAGCTCGTGCCAGCCGGAGACGCCGAGCTGTTCGCGGCCGCTGCCCTCAAGCTGGCGCTTGACTCGGAGCGGCGCGACGTGATGGCCAGGAGAGGCCACGAGCTGTACGAGCAACATTTCAGTTGGCCGGTGATCGCTGGGCGATGGATGGACGAGTTGCGGCAAGCGGTGAATGACGGAACGCGTGGCGGCGAGACGACGCGCGCGGCCCCACTCCTGACTGCGAAGAACGGATGGTGATCGCGGAGACATTCGCGCTTTTGCGGTGCGCAGAGGCTGCCAGGCAGGTACGCCCGCGCGACAACTCGGGCTCAAGTGCCCCCGACGCAACATGACATGACTACGCGGCGCGATGATAGCCTGACGTGATGTTCGACAGCCGTGAACGCCCGAGAGCAGTCGTGGTCGGTCCGCACTTTCCGTATCCGCCTACCTCAGGCGGTGTCAAGCGGACCCTGAGAATTCTGGAGGCGATCGAGCGAGCCGGCGCGGAGGTACATTTCCTGACATATCAGCCGCGCCGATCCAGAAGCGGTGTCGGAACTCGCGGCGCGTGGCTGGCATCCACAAGTGATCGTGGACGAACTCGACCGCACCAGCGATCGCCTTTACCAGCACGTCCATCGTCTGACAGCGCGCCATTCACACCGCCTCGCAGCGGCAATTCGCACAACGTGCTCCTCCGGCCCAACGGCTTTCCTCCAAGTCGAGGGCAATCCCGACAGCAACTACTTGCTCTGCACACGACGGCGTACCGAAGATCCTCAGCACCCATAACGCGGACGCTGCCATGGCGCGCTCGCTCGCCATGAGCATTCCTTCGCCGTCGATTGCGCGGCTACGCGCCGAGTACCACGCTTACCGCTGGGAGCGGGCACGAGCGACGCGCAAGTGCCGCCGCCGACGCGATCTTCTGCGTCTCTCCAGAAGACGCCGCCATCTTTCGCCGGCTCGCGCACAACGTGATCCTCGCGCCGAACGGCGTCGATGACGCGTTCTTCTCGATCGACGACACGCTTCCTCCCAACGAGGACATCCTGTTCTTCGGGCAGATGCAATACGAGCCGAATTTTGAGGGCATCACGCGCTTCATTTCCGAAGGCTGGCCCCATTTCGCCCGGCTGCGGCCAAACGGCCGCTTACTCATCGCCGGCGAGCGCAGCCGCGACACTGTTGGGCGACGCTTGCCGATCCGCGGATTCAGATCCTCGGCCTCGTTGACGATATCGTCGCCACGCTCGCCCAGGCGCGTGTCATCCTTGTACCGATCTGGCGCGGAGGGGGCACACGCATCAAGGTCCTTGAAGGCCTCGCGGCGGCACGGCCAATTGTGGGTACAAGTTTCGGGGTGTCTGGCATCGGCTTTGAAGACGGCGTGCACGGCCTAGTGGCGGACGACCCGGTGGCGTTGGCGCAGGCTGCTGCCGAGCTGTGCGCCGACGACGCGCGGTCGGCCCGGCTCGCCGCAAGCGGTCGCGAGCTCGCCCAGGACTACCGCTGGGAGCGCGCGCTGGCGCCGGCGGAGAACGTGTTCCGTACGCTATGTCGAGCGCGCTCGAGACGGAAGGGGGTGGTAACGCCAAGCTGCGGTAGGCGCGATCGGATGAGCCCGATGAAACGCAGCTCAACTCAGTTGTGAAGCCCTATATCCGTGGCGAATATGTCTTCTCCCTTGTCGGATTTGCGATGGCGGAGGACCCCAGCGACCAAGCACGAAATCGCGAGTGCCTGCGAAAGTCGACCGGACGTAGGACCAGTCATTCAGCCGGCGATCCCGATCCCCCCACCTTTGGCCGCCGGGCTTAGGCATGAGCTTCCAACACCAGCGTAGTTGTCGCCACGCCAGCAACATACCGGCGACCACACCTCGGGATCGTACGGCGTATGCCAATCCATTGCGTGCCATCAGATATGTGAACGCGAGAGGTCGTCGTGACTTCCGGTAGACGTCTCAGCAACTGCGTTCAGAGCCACGCCTACCTCCCAGCCCGCGCGACGCATCCTTAGACAGAGATCCGTCTCCTCAAAGTACATGAAGAAACGCTCCTCGAGCATGCCAACATTCGAGAATGCCGCGGCACGGACCAAAACCACCGAACCGTCGACCCAGGCGCATCGTGCGACGCCCCCTGACCCGGCGGGCGGGAGATCAGTGATATGGTTGACGGTTCCATCTGGATGCTGGATTCCACCGTACGAGAAGACCAAATCCTCGTCACTGTCCCGCAGCACAGGACCGACGATACCCAGCCGCTCGTCCGAGACTGCGGCATGCAACATGCACTGCAGCGCTCCAGGGCGAATGACCACTTCGTGCGTCAAAGGAGGATCCATTTCACGTCCTCCGCCAGCCACCGCCGCACGCCCGTACTTCATTGCGCCGGCATATCCCAAGTTGCGGAGCATCACTATCTGCTGCCAGTCTGCGACCGGTGCGCGGGAGCCGTCCAACGATCCGTCGGGGTTGTGAACCACAAGCACCCGTGAAGCCGGTACTCCTGCTTGCGCAAGAGAGCCAAACACACGAGCGACAGGGCTGCGAGCCCCGTACGTCAAGACCACCACACCGAGCTCATCCGGGCTGCCAATTCCAGCGGGGCGCTCGCGCCGCTGGTTGTCGACATCTATCGATTCAGCCACTTGTGTCCCGGTCCCTCGTTTCGAGATTGACATTGCTAGGCGACGACCACTCAGACTGGCAGGTCTGGAACGTGCGATCCGCAAAGCTTTCGCGGAGAACGTTCATGCACGTACTGCCCCGTCGCATCACCAACGACCAGCCAGCGACGCGGGCACGTCGCTGTCGGCAGATGAGGGTGTGGAGCGGCCTGGAGGAACCACGGCCGAGTCGGGCGCAAGTCCCGCCGGCTTGCAGTTCGTATCCCAAGGCCAATGGTCTGTTAGACAGCTAGGTTCGAGACGATAATCTGCTCGACCCCGCACATTACATCGATCACGAGGCCCCCAGGAAACCAACCGTAGAATCCGAAATCCTATCATCTCGCCTGGTCATCCAGCCCGCAGCGCAGGTGCTTCAGCGGTAGGAATCCGACGCATCCTGAGCACGCATAAACACTTGCTTGCGTGCCAGGCCCGCGAGCGCGCTGTTGGTCGGGGTGCGCATGAACCCGCCATCGAGTGCGACCTCCCGGGGGCGACCCCGAGCCATTCGTGCGCGGCCACGGTCTCGGGCATCAGCGTGTTCTCGCGGGATTGCGCAGCTGTGTGGAGGCGGGCAGGATTAGCCCCCGCGCGCCGGCCTCGGTGTGCTCGGTCACCTCCGCCAACCGGCTTCGGCAGCACATCGCCGAGGCGTTCGCTAAGTTCCGGGCCGAGGTCGACCCGACCTCGCAAAGTCTCATCAAGAGGAAACCCGGGGAGCGCTACGCTTCGGGCACGCCCCTTCGTTATGTGTAGCCTACGTGGCTGCTTTTGCGATGCCAACAAAGACGGCTTTGGCGCATGCCCCGTCTGCATCATGGTGAATAAGCCCTTGACGCCTCAGCGAACGCTTGTCGCAGTGAATGCGAAGCGCGTGCAAAATCCGCCCAAAGCCTGGCGGTGTAATCGTGACGGAAAATAGGTACGAGGGTCAAGGCTTGAGTGTGTGCGCGTCGAGGAGATAGGAACGGTGCTGGCCGGGGAGCCGGGAGGTTTTCCAGGAGCGCACGATGTTACAGGCGGCGGTACGCACAAATTTGCTAAGTTGTCCAGGATTAGGGGACGCTCACGTTGTCGGCGTTAGATAACCTTGTTCGCCAGATTGGCGCGCTGCCCGGTGACTGGCACGGCCAAGGTTCCATCCAAGAGGACGTGCTTAGAGCGCTCGCCCGCCACGCGCAAGCCGTTGGACCGATCAGGTCATCGCTCGAGACCGGGACCGGCCGCACGACCCTGTTGCTCTCTCATCTGAGCGATTCTCATGTCGTGTTCACGAAGGACGACACAGGCGACGGCAACAGCTACTCCAGCGTAATGTCGTCGCCTCTGTTACGGCGGGAGAACGTCCGATTCATCCTGGGTTCTACACAGCGAACGCTGCCTGCTTACCATTTCGCAATGCCGATCGATCTGGCGCTCATCGATGGACCGCACGCCTACCCATTTCCCGACCTCGAATATTGGGTCGTATATCCGCAAATTCGGTCGGGCGGCATGCTCGTTGTCGACGATGTTCACATCCCGAGCATCACGAACCTCTACCGTTTTCTTTCGGCAGACGCCATGTGGCGCGAGCTCGAAGTTGTCGAGAACACCGCCTTCTTCGCCCGAACAGATGCACCAGAGATCGATCCCTACGGCGAAGGCTGGTGGCTCCAGGGGTTCAATACTCCACGCCGACCAACTCTCGACCGCTTGCGGGCCCGACTCGCGATCAGAACGCGTCTGCGGCGGATCCTCGACCGGTGAGCGTGCACGGCGACTTGAACAAGCCGTCTGGGCGTGCTTGGATACACCAGCTCGGCAACCTCGCAAGCGCAGACCAAGCACGACCACGACCAGCTCGCAACCAGCGGTCCGCCACTGGCCGGAGAACACCCCGCTAACCACGCACTTGTCACACCCCTGGCAGCCCGCCCGCCAACTCCTGACAACGTTAGGTCTGATTGCAGGGCTCGCTCGCTAGCCCGGGCTGACCGCGCGGGCGATTAGCGAGATTTGGTCCATAACCGGAGCCCATCCCTCGGTGTGCCGATCGCGAATACTGGTGCTCACATTCTCGATTGGTGAGAACCCGGCGTCGGAAAGGATCATCTCCAGGGTCGGCCAGTTCAACAGCAGCTTGTGATCTGGCTGTGACTTAATCTCCATCGGACCCGCCGCGTCTGCAGCAGAGTACATGCCGAGGATTGCGCTCATGAACTTCCACTTCTCCGACCCGCTGGCTTCAAGAAATTTCTGGGCTAGCGCCTCAAAATCTGGAACATGGACCTGGAGCACACCACCGGGCTCGAGTACGCGTCGCCACTCAGCTAGCGTAATAGCTAGTGAGGTTGGATGCACGTGCTCCAGCAGGTGAATCGCGACGATTTCCTTTGCGAAGTTGTCGGGAAACGGCAGTCTGCTCGCGGTCGCCAGTGCTTCAAGGTGGTTGGCACGCCAGTCAGCGTCGACATGCACATAACCTGGGAGCGGGTACGGACCACCGCCAATCTCGATCCTTCGGCTTTCAACCGCGGCGGTATCGTCAAGCCCGACCTTAGAGCGGAGGCGTCCAGGGACCTTGGTGAGAACTCTCGCCCAAGTGGGTCGATCAACGTAATAAGCTCGCCGGAGTGGGATCGTGATGGCGCGGACTACGCGCTGCCGAGTTCGCGCGCCTCGCTCTCGCGCCGACGGCTTATGGAGATCTAACGTTGTTGTGGGCATCCGGGGATGATTACACGAACGATCGACCCGCGCGACGAACGCCCGTTGCGAACGCCAACGCGAGTGGAGCTCGGCTGCCCCCCGGTTCCGGTTGACCCGTATGAGAGTCAGAGGAGGACTCGTACAAAGCGACGCCGTCACACGCAAAAACGGATCATCCGCATGTGGGAGGCCGAGCCGATGCTCGGTTAGGGGAAGACGACCCCGGCGGCTGCGAGGGAGCCGGGATTCAGCGCGCAGACGTATCACCGGTGTCGCAACCAGTATGCGGGATCAGCTGGATCGCGGGGGACGCGCTGTTGAAGGCGATGGTGGCCGATCAGGCGCTAGAGAACCGCATTCAAGGAGATCTGGGAAGCGAACTGGTAGGCCCAGCCCGCCGGCCCAGGCGCTCGCGACCCTCCGTGACCGCCTAGGCGTCGCGAGCGCTGAGCGTGCCGACGGGGTAGCACCGCTCCACGCAGCGCTACGAGGCCAAGCTGGCTGGGGAGGATGCCGCGTTGCGCACAAGCCTGTGAGAGATCTCCACCGATCCGCCGCGTGGCGCTATCGCCGCACCCACCATCGTCTGCGTGACGACCACCGGAACGCGCTCAGCACGCTGCCCGCGCCCGCGCCGAGCGCACCAGGGCGGGAGTGACGCGAAAGCCGTTGCCCCCCTTCCCGATTGGCACGTCCGACCCGACCGCTACCTTGGCCCCGAACCCGTATGCACCGATCCTGGGCGTGGCTGACCGAGAGAAAGGACCGGTCTTCGCGACCCGACGCTCGCTGACATCTCGCCCAGAGTCCTATCGGAATTGCCCTGCGAGTTGGCGGTGACACGTTCTACTACCATAATCGGTGCGATGGCCGATCGCACCTCACCTATGCCGTTCCTTGTCGTCCGTTCCTTGTCCGGCCAGCTCGGCGTACCGTTCTGAGCGGATGTCCGCAGTGACGCCTCGACGCCCTCATGCCAGGCCAGGCCTAGCGAATAACCCGCGGCAGAGCTGCTCGCCTGGCGACCAGTGGCTTTGCATAGGCGGCCTTACCGTCGCGCCGAGCTGAAGACATGCAATGTTTGGCCTAGACATCGCACGTCCACGCCCTCAGGCTGCGGCCTCCCTCCGACGAATTGCGAGCAGGCGAGCTTTCTCGACCATCCGCCGGAATCTTGAAATCAGGCGTCTCGAGCGAATCCCGCGGTACCAGAAAGGTGCCACCGATCTTCTCGGACCGCGGCTTGAGTTCCCCGATGCCGCCTCGTTCCTTGCTCAATACCGCCAGCTGTTCGACCAGCAGCTCTACGACTTCTCCTCGACCGGGGCCCCATTGGTTGTTGACGTCGGAGCTAACGTCGGCTTGTCGATATTAGCTGTCAAAGGGATCGCTCCAACTGCACGCATCCTGGCTTTCGAGGCCGATCCGGCACTTGCGTCTCTGGCGCGCCGGAATGTTCGAAGCGCGCAGCTAAGCGACGTTACGGTTGTTCACGCCGCTGTCGCGACCTTCACCGGGAGCGCTACTTTTCGGCCTGACGGAGCCGACGGTGGACGCCTTGCGCCGGAGGGGTCGATCACCGTCCCAACAGTTCGCCTGCGCGACCAACTCGCTGCCGCGGATGACGAAGTCGCGCTCCTCAAGCTCGATATCGAAGGAGCGGAAGTCGATGTCTTGCTCGACTGCGCGGATCGCTTGAGCCTCGTACGGAGATTAGCGTTCGAATACCACTCCTTCGAGGAACGGCCGCAGCGGCTCGGAGTCCTCCTCGCTACATTGGAAGAGCAGGGGTTTCGCATTTGCGTGCGTCATGAGCTCGCGCCCATCCGACCGCTCGTCGACCGGTGGTCCTATAACGGCATGGATCTGCAGCTGAACATTTGGGCATGGCGTTCAAAGTGACACCTCATCGTTTTCGTCGCGTCTCGTCTTGGCCAGCTCAGTTCAAGTTCCGGCCCGGGAGGTCTCTTCGTCACTTGCCCGTGCGCACTGGCCACCTACGACTGCTGATCATCACTCACGATCTCCAACGCACTGGGGCTCCGCTCGTGATGCTCGCTTACGCCCGCTGGCTGTCCGCGCACGGTCATGACGTCTGCACGCTAGCCCTTGGCAAAGGTGACCTCGACCGGAATTTCGCCGAAGTGGGGCCGCTGACGTATGTTCCTCCGTGGGTGAGACGGCTGACGGGACGCCGTCTCGGGGCTGCGCGGCCGCTCTTAGAGAGGCTAGTGTTCGGCGGTTGGATTCGCTGGAGGTTCCCGCAGATCGAGATTGTGCACGCGAACACGATCACGTGCGGCCTGATCACGCGGCATTTTGCCGCGGCTGGGAAGCCCGTAGTGACACACGTCCACGAGCTCTCCCACTGGATTGAGAACCGGGTGCCAGCCGATCATGTCGAGCAGGCAATGCAGTCCTCCAATGCCTTCGTCTGCGTCTCCGAGGCTTCGAAGCGGTATCTATCCGGAACATTGCGAATCGACCCGGACAGGATCACGGTCATTTCGGAGTTGATTCCTACCCGGCCTGTTCCTGGTGGTGGCTACAGCAAGATGCGTACAAAGATGGCGGTGGAGCCGGGGTGTTCCTGGTAGGCGGCTGCGGCACGATCGACTGGCGAAAGGGCCCCGACCTCTTCATTCAGGTGGCACTCGACCTTGTCGTTCGACAGCAGCGTCATGACGTCGCATTCGTCTGGGTCGGCGGCGACCCGAACTCCGAAGCGATGGCTCAAGTCAGGCACGACCTGAATCACATGGGACTCGAGCGCTGGGTGAACTTCATCGGGTCGCTCGATGATCCGGTGGCCGCCGGTTGGTATGCCAGCCTCAATGCGTTTGCGCTCACGTCCCGTGAGGATCCATTCCCGCTGGTGATGCAAGAGGCAGCGGGAGCCGGCTTGCCGGTCGTCGCTTTTAGGGGCTCTGGCGGAGCCGATGAGTTCGTCGTCCCGGGCGAGACTGGGGAGCTCGTCGACTTTGCCGATTGCCACGCGATGAGCCGGGTCCTGGCGGACTGGACTGCCGACCGCAGCCGCGCGGCGATGCTGGGCGAGGCAGCACGTGAGAGGTTGAGGAAGCACTTTGATCCCGAGGTCCTGGGCGGTGCGCTTTTCGCTGTCGATTCTCGCGTCGCGCGAGAAGCTCACGCCGGATCCGCGCATCGGATCAGCCGACGATCCTTTCGCCGGTTGTGCCGCCCGTAGACGCAACCCGGGCTATGGCTGCGGCTGCCGACTCTCGCATCCAATCCATCCGCGCCCTGAGAGCAAGCAACTACTTAGCGCAAGCAACAGAAGGCTCCTCTACGTCGTCGTCATAGAACGGCTGCCATTCCGTTCCGTGCTTGGGCGCCTCAAGAGTGTCTAGCGGAACTGACCTCTTCTCGATTACGGTTACGAATGGATAGAGGTGGATTGAATCGATCGACCGTTGAAACGGTAGCGCAGTATGAGTCATAGGCGGTCGCCTGGGACTCTCTGCATGGAGTTGACGAGAAAGACCGTTGATATAGTCGTGATAACGATGATCTGGGCCCTCAACGTCCTCGCATAGGTAGACGCCTCCCGGCCGTAGGTGTGGCAAGACGGCTTCGAGTGTCTCGATCTGCTGGTCAGCCTCATGTCCTCCGTCGTCGATAATGACGTCGAACTCAGGGACCGCACTTAGGAACTCGTGCCAGAAGGCTGGGTCGGCTTGATCGCCAATCGCGATTTTGACGCGGTCACTCTCGTAAGCGCGACAGGCTGGCTCAATGTCGATGCCGGTAAAGCGCGCCTGTTCGCCGAAATATTGACCCCACATCAGGAAACTGCCTCCGCTGAATACACCAACCTCGACGACGTCAACATGGCTATGCGCGAACTTCCGAAAGTGGCGCTCATAGATAGGAAAGTAATGCCGCCACTTCCACACACCAGGACCTTCGCGGTGGGCGTCAAAAAACTGCTCTAGCTCATTGCGGTCGTGGTGGCCGGCTGGTGGATGCTGATCAGCGAAGTTTTGACCGTATCCGTACCCTCGGACAAAATCGGCCGGGTCATTTGCCCGCGGCCGACGGCGGAAACGGTCACTGGCGCTGCGCAACATGCCGCCGAAAGTCTACCAGCTCGTCTCCATCCTCGAGATTCGATTGGTCGTGTTTGCCCTCGTCTATCGCGATTCGCGGCGACTTGGCGAGAACGACGGACACGCACGGACGTTCCATCCGACGACGGCGGTCATTCACTCTCCGAAGCGGCTCAGGTGTTTCCCCTGCACACGGTGATCCAACACTCCTTCCGTGTACCACGGCTAACGACACAGGTCTAACGCGGGCGGCGCAAGTTATCTCAGTCGGACGCTGCTGGTCGTTTCCGGATCGGTCAGCGGCCGTCTTGCTTACATGCTCCGGTCACGAGATAGCCGCAACCTGCCCGCGCTGGGCGGTGAATTGCCGGAGTCGAGTCCGAAGCAACGATGCGAAACCGAATACGGTCGGCCGCTCGAGCACGACGAGCGCCGCGAGCACCATCATTTCGGCCAAGCCAAAAATCGCGACGTCCGCGAGCACGCTATGCCCAACGGTCGAAGCAGCCGCCCAGCCGGAGATGCCCGCGATCCCTCCCGCGAGCCAAATCCGCGCCAAGGCTCGGCCCGCGTTCCAGCCGCTCAGCTGGAATGTCGCGCGACCCAAGATGCCAGCTTCAACGGCACACACAGCAAATGACGCGTACGAGATCACTGGAAGCCCAAAGATCGGAAGCAATGGTAGGGCGGCCCATGCAAGACTGGTGTGTGCGACAGCACTTCTTAGCACTGTGCCGGCCCGACCCTCAGAATATAGATAACCCCCGCAAGGAATCGAGACGGGTCCGACGACGAGGAGGCCCGCCAGCATCCCCGGAAGTACGACGAGTACGTCGCGCCACTTCGCTCCGAAGACCGCTGGCAGTAATGTCGGTACGACACTGGCCGCGCCGACAACGATGACCGCGGCACCCACCCCGCTGTACCGTCCCATCTTGTCCAACGGCGCCCCTTGATCGCTACCAAGGCGCCGCAGTTCAGCCATCGCTGGATACGATACCCGCCACAATGAATCGAACAACAGCGTAAGGGGTAACACCAGCCGCTCTGCAAGGGTCAGGATTCCCAGTGTCCCAAAACTGCTAACGATGACCACGCCGATGTTTGTGCCCTCGTCGCGGATCAACCCGAGCAGTCCCACGGCCTGATATTGGATCCCGAAGGCTAGCAAACGACGAATGCGAGCGAACCTGAGTGTCGGCGCTCGCAGGCGCCACGGCCCTCGTAAAAGAAGAAGTGACGTTCCCACGAGACCCTGGGTGGCAGTTGCGATGGCGATGCCCCAGACTCCGAAGCCGGCGACAACCAGGCTGATCGAGATCAAGCTGAATGACATCGTGTCGGAGACATCAGCGAGCGCCAGAAGCCCGTATTCCAGCCGCCGTTCGAGGAGCACGGTTGCGGGAACCCTCAGCGCCGTGACAGACAGCCCGCATGTCATCACAGCACCAATTGTCACGACTCTGCCGAACAAGACGCCGAGGGCGAGAAAAGCACAGGCCAGCGTGACCGTGACGAACAATTCGAAACCCAGAACCGTGCTCAATGTTTCGGTATCCGGCTCATTGTCGCCGCGAATTAGGGCTGCTCCTATGCCCGAGTCGACGAGAAAGCTACCGAACGTCATGATCGTCAAGCCGAAGGCAATTACGCCGAAATCACGAGGGAGCAGCAGTCGCGCTAAGACGGCGTTACTCACAAAGCCAACCCCGCGCGTGGCCAAACCCCGGAGGACGAGGACCAACGCGCCCGACGTCGCTCTTCGGGTTACGTCCGACTTAGCGTGAACAGAGGCGGGCTCGGCTTGGGCTGATGCCTTCACCGCCGTCACGTCGGGAGGGGCTGTCGGACTCATAGAATTTGTGCGCTGGTTTTGCCGTTCCGCGACTGCGGCGCGACCCACTCGCTGCCGAAAAGCCGACCGATTGGGCTACGCACGGACTTGAGCATCCCGCCGATAGCTAGCTGCCGACAGGCCACTTCCTACGCGATCACCATGTGCAGACAACGTATCCCAAGTCTCCAGCGCCGCACGAGTCGCCTCGAGGTAGGAGCGCTCCCAGCGCAAGCACGGCTCAAGATGACATCCCTCTCCCCATTCGTTCCACGCGTTTACGAAAACGACATCTTCGTCGCCGGACTCACCTCTGGTACGTTCAAGCGTCCACCGTAGCCATTTGGCGTATGCCGTCGGGGTGGCTCCATGGAAGACCACCGCCGTGCGGCCCCGCCTCGCGGTGTTGTCCCACGACGGCATCACGCAAAGAATCTGCTTGTACGCACTCCTGCGAAGGGACATCGCACGTCGCGCGTGCTCCTGATAGCTGTAAACACGTAGCGCGCCGTCGCGATCCGGATACCGCAGCGACCGAGCGATCAACCGACTACCCCACCTGCCGCCAAGTAGAGGCGGGAGGCGCCCCCAATCTGGTTGGAACTCAACGCATGCGTCGAACCCATCTGGAGGTGGCGTGGCCGGCAGGTGCGAGTTCACGGCGCATAGATACGGCTCGCCGACACCGGCCCGCTGGCAGGTCTCACGCCAAACCTCAGCCGTACGACTTGGCGAAGGTAAGCTCCCAACTCGATACACGAGGAGCAACGGCTTACCGTTGACGCGGATGTACCGTGGATCTCCCAGCTTTGGCAGCAAATCCTGTATGTGTGCGCGATCGTCGGCGAGCGAGTAGGACTGCCTAATCAGATAGTCACCCGCTCTCCCATCCCACGACCGATTCCAGCCCTCGTTGGCCCAGCATAGGCAAAACGGGAACTCCGGCTCTCCCGATGACATCATTTCGTCGATCGGGCGGTTCAGCAGCTTGCGCCCCTCGAACCAGTAGTGGTAATAGCAGAATCCACTCACTCCATAGGAACGCGCTAGTTCGGCTTGTGCGATCCGCGAGTCATGCAAGCGCAGATCGTAAAAACCAAGGTCTCGTGGTATATGAGGCTGATAGTGCCGCGGGAACTGAGGACGAGCCCTCGCCACGTTCCTCCACTCCGTGAATCCAGTTCCCCACCACCGATCGTTCTCGGGAATCGGATGAAACTGGGGAAGATAGAAGGCGATCAAGCGCGGCCGCTCGAACGGTTGCATATTCCTGGCCTCGAGAGGGACCGAGAAAGAATGTGAGGCCTCTGGACTGTGGTGCGCCGTATTCAGCGACGGCTCCGTCTGGTTCATATCCTTCGGCACGGTTGACTACTCCCCCATCTCAAGGTCACCTGCTGGTCGGCCTGCTCAGTGACGTTCTCACAGCGGAACAAACGGATCGCTCGCCCGTCTAGCCTTGAGCGCCGCTCGGGAGCCGCGCTCATAACGGTGGGCAACTGCAAGAGCCGCGGCGCGCGCTTGACGGGCCTTTGCCTTAGCTGCCTGGAAGCCCTTCTCGTACGCTCCCGCGGGCGAGGGTGGACTGAGCGAGCGATACTCGGCAGGCGACTCGAGACTGCTCGTACGCCTTTCTCGTTGCCAGTACGCGTGTGGCCCCCCGCCGGCCGCCTCCGACCCCGGGCGCGGGGCAGGAGCGCTCCCGGGCGAACCGCGGAACGACTCGCCGAGCTGGCGATTAGCCTTGACCGGCGTCCCTCGGCACGCCCAGCCAACGACGAACCAGAACAGCGGAGCGATCGCGTAGTAACCACCTTGCAGCCAGTGCTCTAAGTTCACCACCAGGAGCCCGCCGATGACGAGCAGCAACATGTCCTTGCTCCGCGCGTAGGCGGAAAACACACGGCGGAAGACCAGGACGATCACCGCGAGGTAGGCCACTCCACCGAGGACGCCCAGACTGACAAACACGTCTGAAACGTCATTGTCCGTAACCAGCGTGCCAGTGCCAGAGAGCCGGGAGCTTGCGAGATTGGTTGCCGCGTCGCCTTCCCCGAGCGGATGGGTCGACTCCGCTCGCAATGCCATTTACCAAGTTGGTGAAGTGGTACGGCAGTGTCGACGACGTTGAATTGAACGGGTTCAGGATCCCGGTTACGTTGCGCTGCGTTATCGCATCTCCGCTCGTTGAGGCGGCTCGGTCAAGGGACGAGCCGAACACACTACCGGCGCCTATGGCTATTGCGATTCCGGCTATGAATACCACGACGCCACGCTGAAGCCTGCGCGCGGTCAGAGCGAAGAGCGTGACGATACCGACCAGTGTCAGCACGATCACCGAACGACCGCCGGCATAGAACAGGGCGTATGCGAGCAGCGGGACCGCGACCAACCCAAGCACTCGGCGGCGCAGCGCGAACCCGAGCGCGATAATGATCCCGGAGCTGAGATAGGCCGCGTATTCGGCGTTGCTCGAGAAGGTGCTGAATGGCCGCACCTCGGTCGCTACGTTCTGGCCGCCGACATACAGGGCCTCATACCCGGTGACCTGGATCCATGAGCGATCCCACGAAGGGACAGAGGTCCGAATCCGGGTTTGCCAGAGCCCGTAACCCGCGACAATCACGGCAAGGACCAGTGCGCCGGCGAGTAGCAACTGGATCAGGCGGCGTGTGCCGAAGTGCTGCCCGAGAAGGAACCATAGCAACGGGACCGCCAGAAACAGCAGACCGGCGACCCCGGCCAGTAAGCCTGAATGGCTGGTCGGATTGAAGGCTTCGAAACCTGAGAAGATCGCGAGCCCGATGACTAGCTTGGTCAGCCAGATCCCTGGGCACTGGCCGCTTCGCCACTACGTAGACTGACCCGATTAGATAGATCGCGAGCAGCGGGGCAACGAGCAGGAGCGGGTCGTTTCCGCTCCAGCCAGCGCGAGAGATCAGCAGCCGGCGTAGGAGGGCCAGAAACGGAAGCAGCATGAGGGTCGTGGCGATCGCCGCGCGAGGCCACCGCCGCGCGACGATCACGAGGTTGAACACGAGCGCTCCAGCCAGAACGGGACGGTATAGCCGCGGCTCCTTGACGATCACCGCGATCAGGGCGAGTCCGCCGACAGTAACCGCGAGCGCGGTCGCGGCGCGCATCCGCGAGCAAACCAGACCATGCTTGCCTTCGCCAGAGTTCCTGCACCGCGACGACTATCGCCTCACCCCTCGATCAAGTTGCCGGTACACGCTGATGTAGGCGTGGACAACCGCCGACCACTGTGTAAGGCAGGCTCCTCTCGCGAGCGCGGCGGCCCATGCGGTCGCGCAGCTGTCGGCTGCCGCTCGCAGCGTTTGCAGACGCTCAGCGATCACGTGCGCATCACGCGCGGATGAACCAGCCGGTTTCCCCGTCGACCAACAAATCCTCCACACCATTCACGCGCGTGACGAGCAGCGGTAGCCCCGCGGCGGCCGCCTCGTAGCTCGCAAGCGAGAATGTCTCATATGCGGTTGGGAGCACGAAGGCATCGGCGGCCGCGTAGTAGGGCGCGGGGTCAAGCTGAGCCCCGATGAACTCGACACGGCCGGCCAAACCGCTCCTCCGTGCAATGGCACGAAACCGATCCTCGTCACCGGCACCGATCACCCATAGCCTCCACATCAGGCGCCGCGGCCAGGCCTGGATCGCTGGCTCGAGACCTTTACGCTCCCACTCGCCCCCAACGAACAGCGCGACGAGCTCGCCGGATTCAACCCCGCGGTCGTTCCGGACCCGGCGCGCGTGTCGCAGCGTTCGGTGCAAACGACTCGTGATCTACGGCGTTGGGCACCATCGCAACCCTGTCTGCCATGTCCGGGAAGTAACGCTTGAGTTCGCGCGTGACCCCGTGGGACACGCCCACCAAGCGCCGGGTCATCGATGGCCGGTAGCACACGAACTCGGCGAGCCTCGACTCGAGCGGGGCCAGGCGCGCGTTCAGACGGTGGAGCAGGTCGCGCCGGTCAGTTCTCGACACCCGCGCAGAGGCATGAAATGCCCGGTGACAGAAGTGGACGGTCGAAAGGTCAGCGCGGTTGAACACCACGGCCCCGGTTGTATGGAGTAGCCCTCGTCGGTGACGAAGCACCGCGACCGACCCGAGCAGGAAGAAGAAGCGGGTATGCGATAGAGAACGGCCGCCTCGGACCCGGAACCCGGACGAAGCTAAAGCGCGGGTGCGGCGCGATTCCGCAGTCGCGGCTCACCAGGGTCACCTGGTGCCCCGCCGTGAGCAGACCGATGATTAGCTCCCCTAGCTGTCGCTCCATGCCTCCGAATGTGCCAGCGGCATGAGCCACCAACGTGATCGTAAGAATCCCCTCATCCCGCCGTTCCTGGTCTTCCCACCGCTGCGGACTATCGCCGCCGAGTCGAAAGCTTGAGCGCTCGGCAAGATCAGCGCTATCTGACGTAACTGCCGTATGCCTTGGGGCGACGCGTCCTGTCAAAGTTGGCGATCAGACCGTCCACTGGAGTGTTCGCCAGCTCCAGGTGGTCACGAAGCTTCTGAGCGTCTCTCCGGGTGAGCAAGCCGATGCGGCCCACCACGAGCGTGGCCTCGGCGCGCCTGAGGATGGGAACGACGTCCGCCAACAGGCCAGCCGGTGGCGTGTCGATCACCACTAGATCGTACCGGCTCTCCGCTTCGGTCAGAAGGGCCTCCAGTCGGGAAGATTCGAGCAGTTCCAGGGCGCGTGTCCGTTCATCGATCCCGCCGGCAGCACGTCGATTTGGTGCGAACGACCGTGCCCGTTGCTCCCCTTGCCGTTGCTCCCCTTACCGTCGGAGAGAGCGACCGTCTGCGTTACGTCGTCGAGCGCTAAGCTCGTGGTCCTGCAGGAACGAGTCCAAGCCAACCGGCTGGGTTCGCCGAGCGCTCTCTGCCCCTTGCTGCCTCTCGCGTGCGCCTCTATCAGGAGCACTCTCCACCCCGTCGCCGCGGACGCCGTGGCCAAGTTTTGTGCCACCGTGGTCTTTCCCTCTGCGGAGCCGCTCGAGGTGATGGCCACAGACCGCGGATATCCGGCACGGTCACCGTAGCCATAGCCAAGATTTATCCTCAGACGTTGGAACACCTGCGCCTCGGCAGGAGGCAAAGGCGCAAGTGGGCGCTTGCGCTGTCTTGCCAGCGCGCGGCTCGGCGGCACGCTCGCAAGAACTGGATGGCCGAGCAGGGTCTCGAAGTCCTCTGGGCGCCGAAGCTTACGATCCAGTTGTGCCCTGGCGAACACGAGCGCCAAGCCGAGTAGGACCCCCGCGAAGGCTCCGATGAGGGCATCCTGCTTCGGCCTGGGCGAGGTCGCTGACGTTGCCGGGAACGCGGGCGTAACGATCTCTCCTTGCTGGTTGAGCGCCTGGCCTCGCCTCTTGCAAGTCCACGATGCGAGAGCGAATGGCCGATAGCACCGACATGTCAGGAGCGGACAGCTGAGACGCGTTCCCAGACGACTGGATCCCTGCCGGACAAAGGCGATCCGGTGCCGGACGGCTGCGCCGCGTTGCTAGCACGACTCTCCTCACGCAATTGGGATTGGGCTGCTCGAAGCGCCGCGTTGAGCTGCGGCGCGACTCGCGGATCGACGAGCAGCGAGATCTTGTTTGGCCACCTCATTGACGACGAGAGCTGGAGTTATCGGATCATGGCCGGTGGCCGAGATGGTCACCATCGCCGACTGAGGGGCCGCCGAGGCCTTACCGTTGCCACCGCCTCCGCGGCCTTTTGCGCCCCCAGCTTCGGCGCGAGCGCGCGCCGGGCTGCTTGTAGCGACGAGTACGCGGTGGCCACGGCCGCAAGATCACTCGGGCGATGACGGAACCCCTGCCGCGAACTCGGCTGCCGGCGCTCCCTGCGGCGGCGCGCTAAGCAACATCTCTGCAGACGCGCCGTATGTCTTCTGGCCGTGCTTGGCGACCTCATAGGCGCCGACACCAACGAGCACCGCCACGGCGACCACGAACCACCAGCTCTTCTTGAGCACGTCAAGCGGAGACGCGCTCGGAGACCCTTCTAGTCCGGGGGCGTCAGCTAGGGTGAATCGAGGCTCAATCGGCGGTGTTGACATGGGCGGGCTGCACGAGAGCTTAATCCACCAACCGGCATTTTCGATGGCTGGTTATGCGGCTTCGCTTGCAGCAAAAGCTACCGATACCCGACGCAGTGTACGCGATACGGCGCCGGACGCTCTCAAGGCCCAAGTTAGGTGTAGGAGTACCCTAAAGGTGACCGCCTTATCGGCCAGCAGAACCGAACAGGCCCTTGTATACGGTTCTTCCTGGAGGTTCCAATCGAAGCAGCGAGGCTCCGATCTTGCAACCGTCCCACCCCCGACCCCAGAGCACTCCCGAACCATATGCTTCCACCGCTGGTGCTGCAGGCTAGAGGAGTCAATGCCGACTACGTCGAGGCGTGCGCTGGGTGCTCCAGGCAGGCTGCAGGAGACTTGCGCCGCTCGCTGCGATGCCAGGTCTTAGCGAGGACGGGCTCAAGTTCACTACCGGCGGTCAGCTTGCTGACACGGCGCGTCTTAGTCCCGTCGAGCCCGGAGGCCTCGTTGGGGGCCGCCGCGCGGCTCAAGCTTGTTCGAATCCTCACAAGAGCTCCAGAAGGATACTCACATTGCGAATAATAACTGCGCACAGATTCGAGCAGGATTGGCAGAAAGCGTGAAGAAAAGATTGGGTTGGACGGCCAAGCTCCCTCATCCGTTTTTCTGCTATCAGTCGCATCGGACAGATCCGGGTTCACGAGAACAGCACAACGACGCGCCGCTGCAGTTGCTATACAGGAGCTTCAAGGGGAGGGTCAAGATTCGGGACGTATGGCCAATGCAGCAGCGACGCTGTGCCTGTTGAATCGTTGGAAGCTTTGTTGGCGTGCGTTGCGCATTGACATAGGTCGTAACGGAGGCAGTGTCTCGAGAAGGATCATGGTGTAAGCAAGCGACGGATCAAGGGGACGCGCTTGGCCGCAAGTGAGGGACGCAACCCTTGGAATCACGTTGGGCGTGGATACGAGCGGTAGTCACCCCGTAACTAGGTGGAACGAGGGCCTGTCGTGAGCGCCAGCGTGATGCGAGGAAGAGCTGGCGACGTTCAGCTAGCTGAAACCGGACTTCTTTTCATGAGAGTGAGCTTACTCAGCCACGAACCGGGATCCATGCCGTGCGTCCGCGTGCCGGCTGCGACTTGTAAACTTCGTGTGACCGCTACAGGTCGCAACAGGCTCGGTGTATTTACCAGCGGAACGTCTCGAGTAGGCGACGACCGCAGGGGGAAGTGTGCGACTCTCCACGGCTGGGGAGAGTGCGCCCCTTTCCATACCGCCAGAGCGCGCTGATCGGGATGCCTCAACGGTCACGTTCAATAGTGAACGCCCGCTGATCCATGAGGTTGACTCAGTTTCATCAGCACGCGCCAAAGGATCGATCCACGAAAGTCGATGTCCCGACGGCAACCGCGTTCAGAGTGTGGGAGCTCGAGCCGCCGGCGCCATCGGAAGCAAGATCGGACGCTCTCTACGCTGAAGCCCGGACCCGCCATCTGCTGGTGGGCGCCGATGTACTCGCGTCGGCCGTAGCGGTATTGGCGGCGGCGCTGACCGGCACGCCAGACCACATCAGCCTGGAGAGCGCATCGGTGGTCGTACTCGCACCTGCGGTGGCGAAGATTCTCGGCCTCTATGACCGAGACCAAGCCCGCCTGCGCAAATCGACACTCGACGAACTGCCAAACCTGTTGCAATTCGGCGGTGTACTGGTGTTTCTGGCGTGGATCGTGACCCCACGCGCGATGGGTGGCCTCCATACTCCGCATGGCCTTGCGACCTTCGTGGCGATCCTAGTCGCGAGCCTGACGATTTTTCGGGCCGGCGCCAGGCGGCTCGCGACCTACCTCACGCCGGCCGAGCGTTGCTTATTCGTCGGACCGGCCGACGACGCAATCCGGTTCCGGTCCAAACTCGAATTCGACCATGGCACGAACGCCACGGTTGCGGCGCAGATCGACCTGGACGATGTGTCTCCGTGGGCTTCATCGCCAGTTTCTGAGCACGTGATCGCAGATGCCCGCGCGTTCCTAGGGCGGCTGAAGATCCAGCGGGTCATCATCGCGCCGCAGAGTCCTGGAGGAGCGGACACATTAGACCTCATGCGTACCTTCGGAGCAATTGGGGTGCGCGTCAGCGTGATCCCTGCGTTGCTGCAAGTCGTGGGCTCGGCAGTCGAGTTCGATGACGTGCATGGGATAGCAATGCTCGGAGTCCGCGCCTTCAGCCTGCCGCGGTCATCGCGCCTCATCAAACGGACCTTCGACCTGCTCGGCGCAGCGATGCTGCTGGCTATCTTCTCGCCGCTGATGGCGATCATCGCGCTGTCGGTCAAGCTCGGCTCGTCTGGACCGGTCTTATTCCGGCAGGAGCGAGTGGGACGTGACGGACGTCTCTTCAAGCTACTCAAGTTCCGTTCGATGGTCGCCGACGCCGAGGCCCGGAAGGCCGAACTCGCGCAGCGCAACCAGGCAGCCGACGGCTTCTTCAAGATCGCCGACGACCCCCGGATCACTCCACTCGGGCGCGTGCTACGCCGGACGAACCTCGACGAGCTGCCTCAGCTCGTGAACGTGTTACGGGGCGAAATGAGCCTGGTCGGACCGCGTCCGTTGATCCCCCAGGAGGACAAGCGTGTGGTGGGCTGGCACAGACGCCGCCTGGAGCTGACGCCGGGAATTACCGGGCACTGGCAGGTCCTCGGCTCGAGCCGGCTGCCGATGGACGAGATGGTCGCGATCGATTACCTTTACGTGGCCAATTGGTCTCTCTGGAACGACCTCAAGCTGCTGCTGCGCACGATTCCGCACGTGCTCACGGGTCGCGGACGCTGAGCCCCACTAAGACTGCGATCTCCAACCTCGAGGGGCGAGACTACCCCTGCCCAAACCCGCGGGCTCCCCGAACCAGGTCGCGGCGCTCGATCACCTTGTCCACGAGTCCGTAGCCCACCGCCTCCGCGCCGGTGAAGTACCGGTCGCGCTCCATGTCGACGTGGACGCGCTCGAGCTCCTGCCCGGTGTGCTTGGCGTAGATCTCGTCGACGCGCGCCCGCAGCGCCAGCACCTCGCGGGCGTGGATCTCGATATCGCTCGAGGGTCCCTCGAACCCGCCGGACGGCTGGTGGATCAGGATCCGGCTGTTCGGCAGCGTCAGGCGCTTGCCGGGGGCTCCCCCCGCCAGCAGCAGCGAGCCCATCGACATCGCGATCCCGTAGCAGATCGTCTGCACGTCGGGGCGGATGAACTGCATCGTGTCGTAGATCGCCATGCCGGCGTAGATCGAACCGCCGGGGGAGTTGATGTACAGGTGGATGTCCTTGTCGGGGTCGTCCGATTCCAGGTGGACGAGTTGCGCGACGATCAGGTTGGCCGAGTCCTCGTCGACCTGGCCGCCGAGGAACACGACGCGGTCGTTGAGCAGGCGGGAGTAGATGTCGAACGATCGCTCGCCGCGAGCGGTCTGTTCGACGACCATTGGAACTAGTGGCATTAGGAACCTCCTGACGGTCTGGTAAGGTGCAACCAGTTGGTTGCAGACAAATTAGCAGACTCGCAACCTAACGGTTGCGCGTCATACCCGAATAAGCCAGGAGGCAGGCGATGACCGACCGGATCGAGCGTGAGCTTTGGCTCCCGGCCCCGCCCGACGCGGTGTGGGAGGCGGTCACGAGCGACGGCTGGCTGGCCGACCACGTTCGCCTCGACCTGCGACCCGGTGGAGACGCTCAGTTCGAGTCGGGTGACCGCGTCCGGAGCGGCTGGGTCGAGGATGTCGTCGCACCAGAGCGGCTCGCCTTCTGGTGGGCGACGGGCGACGAGCCGGCTAGCCGCGTCGAGCTCAAGATCGAGGAGCGGGACGCGGGTTCCCGGCTGCACGTCGTCGAGACGCGTCCGCTCGAGGTGCTCGACCTCGTCAGCGTGCCGCTGCCCCGCGCCGGCGGAGCGACCTACGGACCTGCCCTCGTGGCGGCGTGAACGTGGACGACGCCGCCCGGCGCCACGAAGCCGACAACCGTGCTGGCGCGGTCTTCGGCGCCCTGTCCGATCCCACCCGCCGCGCACTGCTCGCGACGATCGCGGGACATCCCGAGACGACCGCCACCCAGCTCGCCGCCGAGCTGCCGATCTCCCGCCAGGCCGTGCTCAAGCACCTAAACGCGCTGACCGACGCTGGCCTGCTCGACCGCACCCGCACCGGCCGTGAGGTTCGCTACCAGTTCACACCCGCGCCCCTGTCCGAAGCGGTCGGCTGGATGACCGAAGTCGGCGCCGAGTGGGACCACCGACTAGCCGTACTGAAAAGCCAACTCGGAACGGCATCCCCGCCTCCCGACCAACCCCGCTAGCGCGGCGCAATCCCCAAAGACGGCACCGCCCACCCAATCATCTGCTGAAACGCCGGCGTCGGTAGCGAGATCGCGGCCGTTGACGGCGAACGCAGCAGCACTCCGGAAGCGCCCGAACATTTCCGCGTTCTTGCCGTTCTACCCGCTGCACGGGCGGGCATGCTCAGCCGATGGCGATCAACGATTTCGTCATCCCGCCTAGCTTCTCGGAGACAATTTCGGAGTCAGGGAAGTAGTGCGCCATTGAGGTCCGCGACAACAACTCGATCGCCAGGGCCCATTCCGCCGTCTCGTTCGCCGTCCTGACGTTCGTCAGGTTGCCCATCGGCCACCACCGGGTGACGTGGGCCCTCGCCGACACCGGTAAGAACTGTAGCCCCGGGAACAGATAGTGAGGTTCGATCGGAAAATAGCGGTATGGCGTCTGAATCCAGTGATGTTCACCGAGTCGCATCACGGTGTCAGCGAACTTCTGGCGCCGGTAGTGGCCCCCCACGTGCTCGATAACACTGTTCGAGTAAACGAGGTCGAACCGCTTGCCCGCCAGGAGCTCGGGGTCGCAGGCGTCACCGAGGTACGTGTTGCGTTTGTGCCCCGCGACTGCTTCGGGATGGTTGACGATGAGCAGTCGCGCAGGCTTCGCGGGTGCCAGGTCCCAGGACTCTTCGGTTCCACCCAGATCGAGCACGCTCATGTGATGTAGATCCGGATATCTCTCCGCGAGGAGCGCCCAACGGCGCGCTCGGAACGACCTGCTCAGGTCGGAATGGACCGGATCACGTATTGCGCTCAGCAAGGTCGGGCGAACCGTATCTGCCCGGGCCGTGAAGAATATGGACGATCGTTCGCGCGGTTCAAATGATTCACCTGGCGACCGCTAATCGCTGCAAAGGCTCCAGACCGGAATTGTGGCCGTTCGATGTCCTTACCTTACGCGCACATTGATGGTCACAGGAAGGGATTCCGGGTGGGTGCGAGCGGGCATCGAGCGCCGACTACAGCGATCGCGAGCTCGTCGGATCATCCGGTCCATCGTCACTGTCGGCTTGGCACTCGCGGGCGCAGGTCTTTGGGCTGCATCGCAAGCGAACGCCATGGTGATGTGGGCTCCCGGAGCTGTGGCTGCGCCCCCCGCGAACGCCGCCTCGGACCCGATGGTGACGGTCATCGCGATCAGCTGTGCGTCTGCGGGGAACTGCACGATGGTCGGGAGCTACATGGATGGTTCCGGCGGCCAGCAGGGCCTTCTGGCGATCCAGTCAGCCGGCGTCTGGGGAACCGCGACGGAGGCGATCCTGCCGACGAACGCAGGCCGTGATCCGGCCGTGAAGCTAGCAGGGGTGTCATGCGGATCCGCGGGCAACTGCACCGCCATCGGGAGCTACATCGACAGCACAGGCCACACCCAGGGCTTGGGTTTGACCGAGACGAGCGGCACATGGGCGCGCGGAATCGAGCTCATCCACCCCGCGTTCGTGAACGTCGCCGCTGATCCTCGAATCTCCCTGACCGCGGTTTCCTGCGCGACTGCGGGCAGCTGCTCGGTCGTCGGCACCTACGTCGACAACAACGGCCATCCCGAGGGGATGCTGCTGACCCAGATCAACGGCGCCTGGGGCACAAGTCCCGCGCGTGACGCGGAGGCGACACTCCCGGACGATGCCGCGGCCGAGCCGGCTGTGAGCCTGACCTCGGTCTCATGCGGGGCGATCGCAGACTGCGTCGCCGTCGGCAACTACACCGACTCCTCTGGGCATCAACAAGGCCTGGAGATCCCCGAGACCAACACGACTTGGGGCACGGGGCTCGCCGCCCTCCTCCCGGCTGGTGCCGCAGCCGATCCCGCCGTCTCCCTTTCTTCGGTGTCCTGCATCTCGGCGGGAGAATGCGCCGCGGTCGGTAACTACAACGACACGTCCAACCACACGCTCGGTCTCCTCCTCAGCGAGAGCGCCGGCACGTGGATGCCTGGTCTCACCGCGACGCTCCCCGCGGACGCCGCGAGCAGCCCCGCCGTCTCCCTGACTTCTGTCACCTGCCCGTCGGCGGGCAATTGCGACGCCGTCGGGTACTACAACGACACCGCGGGCGATCTGCAGGGGCTGATGGTGACTGAGTCCTCGGGAAGCTGGGCCTCAGGCGTGGCCCCGACCATACCCGCCGACGCCGGCGCGAGTGTCTTCGTCCAGCTGCTTTCCGTCTCATGCGCCGACGCCGGCGATTGCGTCGCCGTCGGCAACTATCTCGACGACTCGTTCGTCGCCCATCCGCTTCTTCTGTCGCAATCCGGCGGCTCGTGGTCCCAAGGGGTCGAGGCCGCTCTGCCGTTCGGCGGACAGTCTCCGTTCGCCGATGGCGAGACGGTGGCCTGCGTGACCAGTGGCGACTGCGCCGCGGCCATCGGGTACACCGACGTGGCCGGGAATTCACTCGCTGCCGACGTCAACGGCACCCCGACATCGCCGGCGACGCCGACCGTCACGATGAGCGTTCCCCCGTCCCAGGTCGAGCTGGGCGCTGTCATCCCCCGCGCCGACCTGTCGACCACCGTGACGGGTGGGAGCACCGAGACGGGAACCGTGTCGTTGATCGTGTTCGGGCCGCAGCCCAGTCCGCCGGGCTCGTGCGCCGCAGGCGGCACAACCGTCGACACAGTGCCGGTCGTCGGCGATGGAACCTATACCTCGAGCGCCGACTTCACCCCTGCCGGTCCGGGCACCTACTGGTGGTACGCCAGTTACGGAGGCGATCTGAGCGACGGCCCGGCGAGCTCGGCATGCGGCGCCGCGATGCCCGACACCGTGGTCGCGGCACCCGCCCTGTCTCTGAGCACACCCTCGGTCGGCACCACCGGGACCGCGATTCCCGGCTCGGCGTTGGCGGCGGCGCTGACCGGCGTCTCTGCCCAGGCCGGCGGAACGATCACCGTCTCGGTGTTCGGCCCGCAGAGCTCACCACCAAGGTCTTGCGAAGCGGGTGGCGCCGTCGTGGGCACCGCCATGGTCGAATCGGGAGACACCTACTTCCCGGCCGGCTCGTTCACCCCGGGGTCCTCAGGTGACTACTGGTGGTACGCACACTATGGAGGCGACGCGAGCAATCCCCCGGCCGCATCGCCGTGTGGTGCACAGATGGCCGAGACGACCGTCTCCGATCCGCCCGCCCCGACGCTCACCGGACCCGCTGCACCGAACGTCTCTCCGACGCCCACGACATCCCCGACCCCGCCTCCAACGTCAGGCAAGCCGTCGGCGGTGACGAGCGCGCTTCTACGGGTGCACGTCAGAGGCTTCCAGGTCGTGCTCACCGTCGCCTGCCGCGGTACTGCTCACCAGCGCTGCTCCGACAGGCTGATCCTGACCGTGACGGAGAGGCTGTCAGGCGGACAGGTTGTCGGGGTAATCGCAGGTCGAGCGCGCACCGCACAACGTGTCGTCACGATCGGGACACTCCGGGTCGTCGTCGCCTGCGGCCGGACCCGGCAGTTCTCGATCTCGCTCAACCGCGTTGGACGCGAGCTTGTGGCGATCTATCGTCGGCTGAGTGCGCGGCTCGAGCTGATCCAGGGAGCCGATCGAACGCTCGTCGTGGGTCTCCACTTCGAGCTCCGCAATCATCAGAGATAGCCGGGGATGCACGCCCACCATTTCGGTCCTCATCCCGGCCATGTCGGCGGAATGGCCACCGTCCTGGCGTTGTTGGCGGAGCTACAGATCGGAGCCGACTCAGTGACGGTGCATCCGACCTGGATCCCGAAAGATCGACGCCGGACGATCCGGCTCACCCTGACAGCGCTTGGGGCGGTGCAGTGTCTCGGCGCCGGAGACGTCGTCCACGTGCATCTCTCGACGCGCGGGAGCCTGATCCGCGAGGGCGCCATCGTGCTCGACGCCTCACGACGCGGATTGCCCACGGTCGCGTCGCTACACGGCGCGGACTTCGCGGAATTCGCCGGCCGTAACCCGGAGTTCGTCCGGCGGGTTCTCCGTCACGCCCGCGTCGTCACCGCGCTTTCCGAGGACGCCGAGGCGGCGGCGCGTGCCCTGGCGCCCGACTCGGTGACACGGCTGGTCCCGAACCCCATCCCGATCCAGGCGGGCACCCACCCCGCGTCGAAGACTGATCGCATCGTGCTGTTCGCCGGGGAGATCGGTACGCGGAAGGGGGTCGATGTCCTGGAGAGCGCTTGGTCTCTCGTACATCGCAGGATTCCGTCCGCGCGCTGTCTCGTCGTCGGGCCTTACGGAGACCTGACGCCCCGTCCGCACGAGGGCCTCACGATCCTCCCCGCACGGAGCCCCGCCGCGATCGGTCAGTTGCTTCAGGAGGCGCGCGTCGCCGTCCTGCCTTCCCGCGCCGAGGGCATGCCGATGTTCCTCCTCGAGGCGATGGCCGCGGCGCGGCCGTTCGTGGCCACTCCTGTCGGCGCGAACGCGAGGCTGGCGGAACGCGGGGGCATCCTGGTCCCGGTCGGGAACCACGACGGGCTCGCCGACGCCCTCATACGGGTGCTGGAGGATCCGCGCCTGGCCGAGCGCCTCGGGAATTCCGGGCAGTCCTTCTGCCGTTCGACGCGGAGCCCGGCGGTGATCGCCGCCGCATACGACGAGGCTTACCGGGAGGCCGCGGCGCGAGCGCGTGGCCGCCCTGAGCGGCGGTGGCGCTCATTCCGAGCTGAGCCGCGCCAGGACACCTCCGTCGACCGGGATGGCGGCGCCGGTGATGAAGCCCGAGAGCCCGCCGTCGACAAGGAAGGCCACGAGCGAGGCGATGTCCTGGGTCGTGCCGATGCGGCCCAGAGGAGTTTGAGCGATGAGGTGTGATTCGGCATCGGCGCGGCGCCCGAATCCCGCGCGGAGCGCCGGGGTGTCGATCGCCCCCGGCAGGATCGTGTTGACCCGCACGCCAGCGCCGGCGAACTCCAGGGCCGCCGCCCGGGTGAACGCGGCTAGGCCGCCCTTCATCGTCGCGTACGCGCCGATCGAGTGTGACGTCGCCAGGGCGTGGACCGACGCGATATTGACGACAGAGCCTCGGCGGGCAGCAAGCTGACGATGGAGCGCCTTCACGCAGAGCCACGGGCCGCGCAGGTTGACCCGGTGCACGTCCTCCCATTCGTCGATGCCGGTCTCCACCAGCGGCCGGTAGAGCTGGAGCGCCGCGTTGTTGACGAGGGCGTCCACCCGGGGCAGCGCCCCCAGAACCTGTTCGATCGCACCACTGTCCGAAATGTCGAGCTGGATCGCGCCGGCGCGATCCGACGCCAGGCGATCCGTCGCCACGACGTTCCATCCGGCAGCCTGGAGATAGTCGCAGACCGCGCCACCGACACCTCCGGACGCTCCGGTCACGACGACGGTGCGAATGTCGTAGTTCATCGGACGATCAAAGTAACTTGCACATGCGTTACACCCGAAAAGCGCCCTATTGCCATCCCTCTTCATAGCTGCGCAAAACCGGTAACGGATTTGGTTTCCACCGGTGGGCGGCGGCACCTCCCCTGATACGGTTAACCCCGGTTGCGAGCGGCTGCTTCATACAGTCCAAGCGGTACGGTCGCGACGTCGTCACGGTTTCCTAGTCACGGTTCGGTCGGGGCGACACGTGACGACCGACGTGTCATCGCATCACGGCTCGTCACCGGGATCGTCGCGTGCAGTATCACTCTGACCCGGCTCGCCAGCACGCTGCCTCATAAGACGGTCACGATCCCGATCGTGACACTCGTCTTTCTCGCCGCGATCCTATGGGCGGCGCCTCGCCAGGCGCGGAACGTTCTGATCACCGGGAGTGCCGTTCTGGCGTTTATCTACTGCGCCGACGTCTGTCTGGCGCTCGTGCGCGGTGCGCAGGACGGCGCATATTCCAACCTGACCTCAGCGATCGGCAAGATCGTCCTGTACCTCGCGACGCTGACCCTCGCCATGGTCGCGGTGGCGAGCGCCCGGGACCGATCGGAACGCGATGAACGTCTGACCGCCGTGGTGATGGCAGGTGCGGTCTACGCCGTCGTCAACCTGATCCTCAGCCTAGCCGGCATGCAGAACCCTGTACCGGCAGGCGCAGCCGCCGGCGGTCACGACCAGCTCCTCAGCCTTGTCGGAGTCGCCGCAGGGCGGGAGGTCTTTCCGCTCACGACGAGCATCAACCTCTACAGCATCGTCGCCTCGGCGTCCGTCGCGGGGCTGGTCGTGATGCGGCTCCGATCGCCGGAGCGGCTCCCACGCGCCATCGTCTGGCCCGCGATCGCTGTCTGTCTCTTCGAGATTCTCGCGGGGGATTCCCGCGCGACGTTCGCCGTGACGTTGGCCGTCATCGCTCTGTTCCTTCTCCGTCCCCGGTTCGCTGGTGCTTCCGGAGTTGCGGCGCTCATCCCATTCTTCCCGCTCATAGTCATCGGCGCCCTCGACATCCTGGCCAACACTGGAGTTGCCGACGTCCTCGGACGCGGAGGCGACTTCGGCTCCGTGGCCAGTGGGACCGGCCGCGTCTACATCTGGAAGGGCACCTGGGAAGTGCTCCGGCACTTCGAGCTCCAGCACCTCATCGGCTGGGGTGCCGCCGGCCAGATCCCGAGCGGGGCATCGCTCCACTACGCGTTCGTGTTCGCCGGCCAACCGCTCGCGTACACCGTCTTCACCCACGATGTCGTGCTGCAGACGATCCTCGACGAGGGCTACATCGGACTGGCGATCCTCGTCGCCGTAGTCTGGCGTACCTTCGTGCTGCTCGGCCGCCACGTCAGGCGTGAGCCCGGCTCCCCGGCTGCGGCACTGATCGCGATGCTCCTCGTGATCGTCCTGTCGGGGGCCACCGAGGTATCCCCGTCCTACTACGCCGAAGAGGTCCTGCTCATGACGTTCCTCATCAGCGGAGCAGCCGCGGCGCTCGCGGTGTGGGTGCCGGGCGGGCCGACGCGGGCATTCGGGCGACCTACGTGATGGCGTCGTCCGCCCGCCGGCGCATCCTCGATCGGTTCCTTCCCTACAGCCACGTCCACAATCCCTGGCGTCGAGCCCACCCGTCGCAACCGCGGGCTCTGCGGGTCCTTCTGCTGCCGTTTATCAGGTTCGGACTCTTGTGCGGCTTTCGCAACATCGACTACGCACTCGTGAACGGTCCACGCTCGCGGCTTGAAATTGGCCCGAGGTGCTCGACGGTCAACACGGTGTTCAACGTGGCGTCAGGCCGGATCACCGTCGGCGCGGACACCGTGTTCTCAAATGACTGTCAGGTCCTCACCGGCGTCCATCGCTTCCACGCTGGCTTTCGTGCCGGCCTGCACGATCCGCCCCCGTTTGACGAGGTCCCAACCGACGGCCGGGATATCGAGATCGGGCGTGGATGCTTTCTCGGAGCCGGAGCGATTGTGATCGGGCCGTGTGTCATCGGTGACAACGTGATCGTCGGGGCCGGCGCGGTGGTTACCGGTGGTGCCCCAAGCGGCACGTTCGTCGCCGGAGTGCCAGCACGGGTCATATCTCATCACAGCGGGACGCGAGAACCGACGCACCCGGCCCCTGAGTTCATGCCCGTGGATCGGCGGTGACGCCGCGCAATGCCGCGTCGAGGACCCGCGTCACCTCGTCGAAGCCGCGCCGTGAGAGGTGAACGTTGTCGACGGTGAACCGACGGATATCAGCCGCGTGCCAGGTGTGGAGATCGACTACGTTCGATAGGACCGGTCGCATCCGGCTCTCGAACTCGGCAATGCGGGCCGCGATGTCGACAGGTCGACCTCGACTGTAGTTGCCGTCCCAGCCGGGCACGAAGTCGTTGGTCGTCATCCAGAGCAGGTTCGGTATCGACGCGAGCACTGGGAGCAGGGTGTCCTCCAGATATTCCGGCGAGTAGAGAGTCGTCGTCGGCTCGCCGTGATACTCGGGTCCTCCGGCCGCGCGGTGGTAGGCGGCGTGGCGGGCAAACAGCTCGCGGAATCCGGGCTCACTGGACTTGGCCGCGGCTATCCGCGAGAGCGTGCTGACCGGACGTGGAGAGAAGTCGACGATCCCGCAGTGCAGGACGACGGCGGCGTACGTGCGCGTGTCGCTGCGCCAGAAGTTGACGAAGTCCAAGAGGGTCGTATGGCTGAACGGCAACACCACGGGCTGGACGCAGTACGACCGCATAAGCCTCGAGACATAGGTGCCGAACACGGATTTACCGAGCGGCCCGGTCACGTTCGTTGCCCGGGAGTCCGCATAGACGAGCACCCGTGGCCGCCGCGAGCGGCGGGCCTGCCAATAGCGTGCATAGGCAGGAGAGGCGAAGCGGGAGGCGGCAGGCCGGACGATCCTGATAGCGGCCGCCCCGAACGGCGAGCGCAGTTCAGGCACGTGAAACGCCTGGGGGCGAAGTACGCCCGGACCGGAGCCGGTATCCGGCCGCGCAGGTCAGGAGGAACACGGCGATCCAGGCCCCCCGGACAACCAGCGAGGTCGCTCCCGTCTCCAGCGTCGTCAGCCGCGCGGCGAGATAGACTGCACCGGCGACCGCGCCGGCCGACGCGAGCTGTGACCACCGGTAGCGGACCGGGTTCTCGGGTCGCCGAGCGTAGACGACGATGCCGACGAGCAGGACGACGTAGGCGGCCGCCGACGCGATCGCCGCCGCTGTGATCCCGCCGTCGGGCACGAAGATCACGAGCAGCGCGACGTTGCTCGCAGCGCCTGCCGCGCTGACGATCCAGACGAAGCTGCTGCGTCCGGCGCCGAGGGTGATCCCGTTCATGGGGATGAAATAGAGGCCGAGGAAGGCGTAGCCGAGGACGATCCATGCCACGAGCGGCGCTGCCGAGTCGTACGCGGCGGGAGCCATGAGCTGCAGGAGCGGACCACCGAGCAGGGCCCCGGCCAGGCAGATGGCGAGGACGCTCGTGGTCTGAACCACGACTAGGTCGGCGAGGTGGTCGCGTTGGCCAGGGTTGATGCCCGCACTCGCGTAGGCGGGCATCATGGCCTGGTTGAGCGCTTGGATGGCGATCGCCACCGGAACGGCCACGGTCGCGGCGAGGCTATAGATCCCGAGTTCCCGCGCCGGCACGAGTCCGGCAAGGACGGCGCGATCGATCAGGAGCAGCGCCCAGAGAGCGAACGCGTGCGGGATCAGGGTCGCGCCGAACCGGACGGCGCTCCGCACCAGCTCACCGCTGTACCGGGCGCCCCGGTCCCACGGCACGATCCAGGTTGCGGCGAGCAGCAGAACTGCGTTGGAGGCTGCCGCGGCGACCAACCATCCAAGGATCCCGTCGCGCTGCCAGACAACGAGCGCGACGGTGAGCGTCGTGGTGGCGACCGCGTCGACAATCGCCAGCGCCATGAAGTCGCCGAGCCGTTGCTCGACGCGCATGATGACGAGTGGGACCGCCGAGGCGGCGACGTAGAAGGACCCAGCGAGTAAGGCAAGGAGCACCTCAAGCGGCGTGACGCGCGCGGCCTCCCCCAGGAACGGGACCGCGATCGCCGTGCAGACGACCGAAGCGCCGACCGGAGCGACGATGAGAAACCGCCAGATAGAGCCCAGGAAATCCCGCTTGCGACGGGAGTCGTTGGCATAGAGGAAGAACGATCGGAACAGGCCCATGTCGAGCCCCAAGCCGAAGAGAATGCTCGCCGCTGCGGTGACGGCGAGGAGCACCGAGAGGGTCCCGTACTCCGCGGGCGTTAGCGCCCGTACGTACAGCGGAAGCAAGAGGAAGGCGATCCCACGCTGCAACGCAGTTCCGATACCAAACACGCAGGCGCTCTTCAGCGAGCGGCCGACCCGCTGCACAAGGGGGCCCGAGACGGGGGTCCGGTCGGCTCCGCCGAGCCCGGCCGTCACGATCGCGTCCGCCTCCGGCGGTTCGGCCGCCTGCACCTCGGGCGCCTCGATGCCAGACATCAACGGCGGTGGGTAAGGCCCCGGATGAGGTTGTCGACCGCGCGTTCGCTGGCACGCCTGACCCCCTGGTCGGTGTTCGACGCGTTGTGGGAGCCGAAGATGCACCCGCCGATACCGCGCAGTCGGCTGTCGGGTGGCAGCGGCTCCTGTTCGAAGACATCCAGCGCCGCTCCCGCCAGACGTCCGGCGTCCAACGCGTCCGCGAGCGCGTCCTCGTCGACGAGCGCGCCGCGGGAGACGTTGATGACATGAGACCCGGCGGGCATGAGCCCGAGGGCGACATCGTCGATGATGTGGCGGGTCTCGGGGGTTGCTGGAGCGCACAGGACGAGGAAGTCCGCGGCCCGGAATAACGCCTCGGGGTGAGCCATCAGCTCCACCTGCTCGGCGGCCAGCCCCGCCGATGCCGGGGCGAGGTCGAACCCGGTCACCCTCATGCCGAACCCTCGGCCGCGTTGAGCTACGGCCCGCCCGATGCTCCCAAGGCCAAAGATCCCGAGCGTACTGGCCGACAGAGCCACGCCGCGGTGCTTGCGCCATGTGCCGTGCCGGACCGACCGGTCGATGATATGGAGCTGGCGTGCGAGCATGACGAGGTACCCGGCGGCCACGTCGGCCACGTCATCGCCGAACACCCCGGGGGTGTTCGTCACCTGGATGCCCAGCCGTGCCGCGGCACCCAGATCGATCCCGTCCGTTCCGATCCCCCACTTGGAGATGATCCGCATCCGCTCGGCGCGCTCCAGCACAAGGCCGGTCAGGTGGTCATCTCCGGCGATCATCCCATCGAACTCACCAATCACCGGGAGCAGGTCCGCCTCGGTCATCTGTTGCACCACGGTCGGCAGCACGCAATCGATTGACAGCTCGTCGAAGCGCGGCCGGTAGGCTTCGAAGCACTCCTGCATCTGGGGGCAAGCAATGAGCGCGCGTGTCACCGGGCCACCGCGTCGCGCGCGACTATGGCGGCGACGATTCCCCAGTCATACTCATCGTCGATGTCCAGGGCCTCGTGGGGATTGATCGGGAACAGCAGCGGACGCTCGCCGATGCGGTTGCCGGTCCGAAGCAGCGTGTCAGCGTCGAACAGATACAGGCAGCTGTTCTCCTCGTAAACCGGCGCCAGGTCTTGCGTGCGCATCAAGACTCCGGGGTCGTGATTCAGTGCGCGGCCGTCGGAGGTCCACAGCCGAGCCTGCAGCGCGGTGACCGAGAACAGCGAATCGTGAGACGGTCGGGCATCCAAGAACGTCCCCAAGGCACGCTGAACGGTGGCCGCCGTGAGCAGCGGGTTGGTCGAGTGCGTCTGCACATAGAGATCTCCGTGAACCTGCTGAACGTCGTGCGCGAGGATCGCGTTCATCGGCACGTCACCGCCCAGCAGCGCGGCGGGACGGGCGAGCACGGTCACTTCCGGGAACGCTTCGCGCGCATCGGCGGTAATCCAGGGCGAATCAGTATCGATGACGATCTCCGCGATCGAGGGAACCGCCCGCAGCGTCTCGATGATGTAGTGGAACAGCGGACGACCGTCGAGCTCACGGTAGTTCTTGCCGGGAACGCGCTCGCTCGTGTGGCGCATCGGAACTAGGGCGACGATCCGATGGCTCATTGCGGCAGCAGGATCGCCCGGGCGGGAGCCGCCTCGACTCCGTCGAGTCGCAGAGGCAGGCATGCCAGCAGGTAGCGACCCGCGGGGACGTGGTTGAGTACCACTCCCTCCAGAAGGCACACGCCGGCGCCGAGCAGCGCTGTGTGCGCATCCGGCGGGTCGTCGTACAGCTGAACCGACAGATAGTCGATGCCGACGAGCAGGGTTCCCCGACCCGCGAGCCAGGCAGCGCCATCGGGGGTCAGCGCGGCATAGTCGGAACGAAAGCCACCGCTGCGGAAACCCTCGATCCGAGAGTTCCGGGTCCGCAGCAAGATGCGTTCGGCCGTGTCGGGGACGAGAGACCCCAGCACGTCCGCGTCGATCACCTCCGCGTGGCTGACGTCGACGACCTCGGCAGTGCCGACGAACGGCGTCAACTCCATCTCCTCGAGCTCGCAGCCGCCGACGAGAAAGTGCCGGGGCCATCGACGTGCGTTCCGGTGTGCACATCCATCGAGATTTCGCTGACATTGGCCTCGTCGCCACCCTGTATTGATGCGAGCCGACGGATCGTCAACCGCGGGCTCGGCGGCCAAGTCGGAAGGTCGGCGGTCAGCAGCATCGAGATATCGATCGGCTTCAACGCATCCCTGACACGTCGTACTCGATGATCCGACCGGCGACCGGGGCGGTCGGCGCCCGGCGGTCGGCAGCGGGGTAGTAGAACCGGCGGCGAAGTACGTCGGGAACCGGACCCGCCTGGCTGAACCCGCGCTGCGTCCCATAGAACTGCGCCGCGCGGAACCGCACGATGTCGATCATGTGAGTCGGGAGGCTGCCCGCCGCGGTGGCTGCCCGCAGATCGCCCCATATGTTGAACGCGGCCAGCCGGATCGCTTCGACGACCGTCATGCCCTGCTCGGAATAGATCTGTTTGTGAGCGATCGCCTCCCGCCGATATCGATTGGCGATCGTGGCGACCGACTCGTCGTGCACGTGGACCACCGGAGCCTCGGCCACGTAGCTGATCGCAAGACCACGGCCCATGGCGCGCTTGGCCCAGTCGAGATCTTCCAGTCCGGTGAGCTCCTCGTTGTACGGCAGCTGCTCCCACACCGCCCGCCGGATAGCGGCGTTGGCGTTGTTACAGAACGGATGGTTCTGCCATGGAGCGGACTCCGCAGGGAACCAGTGGTTCAGCAGCCGCGCCTCAGAGAAGCGCCCACTGGGGGGTGCCTGTTGGCGTCCGTAGGCGAGCGCGACGTCGGGCGCGCGGACTGCCTCGACCAGGTTCTCGAGCCAGGTGTCGTACACCGGGTAGACGTGCGCGCTGGCGAACACGCATAGGTCGTGGCCGTCCGCGGCGGCCACGCCACGGTTCAGCGCTCGGCCGAAGGAGAACTCCGCGGGCGAGATCTTGACCAGGGTCACGTCGAAGGCGGAGGCAACGGTCACCGTCTGATCTGTGGAGCCGCTGTCAACGACGATGATCTCGTCCGGGGGCCGGGTCTGCCGGAGCACTCCGGTAAGCAGCCGACCGATGTGGTTCTCCTCGTTGAAGCAACGGACGATTAGCGCGAGGCTAGGCATACACCTTCCCGGCGGGTAGCTTGTCACCCGTGATGACGAGGCCGGCGACCCGCGCGGGGGTTCCCGATAGCGCCCCTGAAAGGTCGTTCAACGATGACCGTCTGGCCTGCGACAGCCGCGTGACGACGATGATGGCATCGCAGTAACGACTGATCGCGAGCGCGTCGCCGGCGATGAGCATCGGTGGACAGTCGACGTACACGACTTCGGCCTTGTCCCGCAGACTCTGGATCAAATGCTCGGCGTGATCGGAGGCGACGAGCTCGCCAGGGTCGGGGGGCAACGGACCGGATCGCAGGAGGCGCAGAGACCCCTCGACCCGGCCCCCGTCGTGGTTGGAAGCGACCGGGATCTCGACCATCGCCTCATCCAAGGAGATGTGTCCGAGCAGAACATCGGTGACGCCGGGCGACCGGCCACCGGTGTCGAACAGCGTATCCTGAGCCGGGCGACGGAGATCGAGGTCAACCAAGACTACGTTTCGCCCAGCTCGCGCCTCGGCGACCGCGAGGTTGGCGACGGTCAGGGACTTGCCCTCCCCCTCGGTGGCTCCGGACACCATCATCACTCGTGCCGGATGCAAGAGGGTCTGTAGCTGGAGGTTGGTTCTGAGGATGCGGAATGGCTCCGCGGCGGGGTCGCCTGGATCGACAAGCGAGAGAACCCGGCGCGTGTTCCGGGTCCGCGGCGTTCCGAGCCGGCCGAGCACGGGCGCTTCGAGAAGCGACTCCACCTCGTCGCGGGAACGCACCCGCGTATCGAGCGCTTCGAGCGCTGCAGCCACGAGCACAGTCAGAGCGAGACCTGCGATGACTCCGAGTCCGAGGTTGAGTCCCTTTCGGGGACTGACGAGCGAGGCGCTGGTTGTTGCGGTGACGACATAGTTGTCGGGCGTTTCGAGCGAGAGGAGAGTCCGCAGTTGCTCGTCGCGACCCGTGAGAGCGCTCACCAGTGACCGATCGCCCTCGTGTCGCGCGCGGGCGAGACGAGCGTCGACGTTCGCGAGGATGGCGGTGATCGAACCCGTCTCCCGAGTCTGCTCGTAGGCGACGAACTCCCGGGCGAATTCGGTCGAGAGCCGCTGGGCCAGACTCGGGTCGGCGTCGCGCACGGCAAACTCGACGACGTCCGCGTCCTGCTTGGGGGTGATCGTTGCCTGAGCGAGGATCGCCGGACCGCTGAGATGGGCCTCCGGTACCGCCTGGGCGACGCGGTTGGCAACCTGAATGGACCTGGCCGCGTCGGCGTCGGTCGTGATGATGTTCACAAACTCGCTCGAGGACGCCGTCGGATCCGGGGTTCCGGTCAGCTGGTCCGACAGTGACTGTCGGTTGATGACGACGAGCGCGCTGCCCTGGTATTCCTTCTTCGCCGTGATGGTGAGAGCTACGGCGACGACGACGGGGACGAGGAAGGCGATGAGCATCGGGAGGCGGCGTCGCCCAAACACCGAAAGGTAGAACCGAAGGGTCGAGACTCGTTCCGGCGTCGACCGGAACGCTTCGGGCTCGGCTCCTGGGGAAGCAGGCCCGGCGGATCGAATGTCCTCGTGGCGATCCTTTGCCAGGGGCGTGCCGGTACGGCCGTTAGTCATGGGCGACGGCAAGGTCGGGTGCTCCTCGTTTTGTGAATGCGGGAATCCAGCTGGGGGTAAGTGCGGTAACGGTCTTTCCCGCCCGCTCGCCCACGCCGATCAGCTCCTCCAGTGACCGGCAGAAGTCGTCGTAGTAGTCCCTGTAATCGATGTAGCGGAAGAACGACGGGTGGGCCGTGAAGACGGTGCGCATCATCTCGTCGGAGTACTGGAGTCGCGGGTTGTGTGACCAGAAGTAACTCTGGGTCGGCTCGCGGCCGTCGGCGCCGGCGACGGTCACCTCGTCGGCGAGCATGAGCGCGAGCGGGAGCATCAGGGTGGTCATGACGTTGCCCGCCTGCCGAACCGTCGGGTTACGATCTGTCGGCCACCGCCAGGGGCCGCCGTCCTGATGCGGTAGGACGACGAGGCGATCGCGCAGCGACGGCTCCAACCCGAGGAGTGGACCGGCGAAGCGGTGACCGCAGACGACGAGCGCATCGACGTCGGCGGCGACGCGGACGGCGTCATGACGGAACTCTGCCGCGTAACGGCTGGGACCGAAATGGAAGACCGGGTCGGTGAAGCAGATGATGTCAGGTCGTAGCTCTCGCATCAGCTCGGTGTTACGCACCGCGGAGTTGCATGTGATGCGAACGTCCGCCGTGATCGTGTTGGGTTCGACGAGCGACGCCGACGGACCGGTGGCAAGCACAAACGCGGTGCGCGCGCCCTGAGCGCGGGCTCGTAAGCGAGCGAGAGCGTCCCGGACGGGCTCGTAGGACGGCCAGGTCGTCGCATTGCGCAGGTCGAAGTACCGCTCCTCCGCGCGACTGAATAGGCGCGGGTCCACGATCCACGCCGGGGTCCGGCTGGTCGCGACGCGGCTGACGGTCGCCGCGGTCACCCTGTGGACGACGAGCTGGCCCTCGCCCGCTGGGCGGTGCCAAACCCATCCCGGATCGCGGACGAGGTCCGGGTCCATGTGCGGGACGAGCGCCGCGTCGAGCGTGAACCGAGCTCCGGGGAGGTAGAGGGGCAGCCCAGCGTCCCCCAGGTAGCACGTTGCCCGCGCGGACAGATCGGCGAACTCCTCAGCCGACCGCACCTCGGGGATGAACTCGAGGTACTCAGGGAACGCCCGCTGGTACCGGCTCCCCGCCAGCCTCAATGCGCGATACACGGCCTTGCGGGCCTCGGTCTCAACGGGACGACGCCGACCGTACGCCGATTCTGCCCCGCGCCGACGCGCCATGGTTTCACTGGTCACCGACATTCAGGACGCGGGAAGCCCGACGTTGATGGACACGGTGATCGGCTTGGTCGTTCGGGTGAAGCCGGTGGTATCCGTGGCGGTGGCCGTGAACCGCCATCTGCCTTTGGTCAGACCCGGGATGGTGGCCTTCCAGGAGGTGCGGCTGATGAACCTGGCTCGCACCGTCACCTTCACGCGCTTTGCGTTTTTCGTCCCGGCGCGCACGGCGGTCACCATCACTCGCTTGACTGCCGCGTCGTCGGCGGCCATGCCGACCACGTGGCGCCAGGCGCCCGCGGTTCGACGCAGGGCCGCACACGCCTTCTTGGAGATCGTCGTCGAACACTCCGGTAGGGCGAGGCTGATGGTTGGCTTGCTTCTCGCGAGTGTCGTCGACCCGGTGGTGCCGGGCGGACCCCCGTTGCCGGCCGCGCCACCCGGGCCCGGCCCGCCGGTGCCTCCGCCGCCGGTCCCTGACAGCGGGGTGAGCGTGGGCGGATTCGCCGAGAATGAATAGGTCGTCAGGCCAACGCCGCCGGACCAGATCTCGAAGCCCGACTCGAGATCCTGCTGATACCAGTCGGGAGCGATCGCGCCGTCGGAAATGGCGGCCTGGACGAAGGGCGCCACGTCGAGGTTCGACACGCTGGTGACGGGTGCGACGCGTTCGAACGCGATCCGGTTCCAGCTGCCAACCGCGGTCTGCTTATAGACGTCGAACACGTGCCACTGAGTTCCGTCGATCGTCACGTCTGGGAGTTGCGGGCCCATCAGGGCGACGTTCTGCTCGTTTAGCCAGATCATCAGCTCGGCCCCGGTAGGGACGTTCTGTTCGGTGGGAGTCGTGTTGAAGTACGCGTCGTACACGGCGTCGTAGCGGCCTGTGGACGAGAAATTGAAGGACCAGCTACTCGCCTCGGATTGGATCCGGGATGCCAGGGCGGGGTAGTTGGCCTCGAAGCAGCCCCCGTGCTTGCACCCGGTGAAGGCCGCCATGTAGCCGATGAACTGCTGATCCGCGGGGACGCCGTCGCTCGTGTCGTAGGAGGTCGAGTCAACGCGGAAGCTGACGCCGTTTGGGCTGGCAGTCAGACAGGTGGAGCCGCCCGGCGAGTCGCTGTTCTCGACGTAGTAGAAAGGGCTGCTTGTGGCGATCGCGGCCTCGGGGGTGCACGTCTGTGCGCCCCAGGCGCCGGATGCCGACACCATGAGCGCGAACGTCACTACGACGCACGCCGCCAAAACGCAACACGCACCCCTGAGTGCGTGAGGCGGGGTCACGTGAGCATCACGGCATGACACGGTGCAGTCCTCTCTGTCGGGGGAAGCTTCGTCTGAACGGCGAGGCGGCTCGTGACAGGAAGCCGTCGACCGCAGCCGCAAGGTCAGCGGCGTCCCGTCCCAACAGAACCGTGCTCATGCCGGCGCGCCGACCAGCAGCTGAGTCTGTGGGGGAGTCCCCGATGATGATCGACCGCGCAAGGTCAATCTCGGGGCGCCAGGTACGGGTCTGATTGATCAGGCCCGGGGCCGGTTTGCGACATTGGCAAGCGCCGGCGTCGTGGGGGCAATGGAAGATCGCGTCAAGGCGGGCGCCGGCTTCCTGATCAAGGATCGATCGGAGCTGAGCGTGGACATCCTCGAGATCGGCCTCGGTCATCCGACCCAGAGCAATTCCTCGCTGGTTCGTGACGACGATGACGAGCGCCCCCACGTCGTTGAGCCGGCGAATGGCGTGGGCTGCGCCCGGGAGTAACGTCAGTCGTTCTGGCTTGGTGATGTAGTCGCCCTCCGGCGCCTTCGCGTTGATCGTGCCGTCGCGATCGAGGAAGACCGCGTGACGTGGACCTAGGGTGCGCACAGTTCGCGCTCCACTAATTCGAAGATCACGTGGCCGAGGAGCTTGTGGACCTCCTGGATGCTTGCGGTGCTTCGGGCGGGAACCAGGAGTGCATACTCGGCGGCCGCTTCCATCGCGGATCCCGGAGCACCGGCGAACACGACGGTAATCACGCCGCGCCCGGAAGCCGCCTTGAGGGCCTCGACGACGTTGACGGATTCGCCGGAGGTGGAAAGCCCGATGAGGACGTCTCCGGGACGCCCGAACGCCCGTACCGCTCGCGCGTAGGCCTGCTCATAGTCGTAGTCGTTGCTGATCGCGGTCAGGGCAGCGACATTGTCGGCGAGAGCGATCGCCGGGAACGGCTCCCGCTCGAGGCAGAATCGGCCGACAAGCTCGGCGGCAAGGTGCTGGGCATCGGCGGCGCTCCCGCCGTTGCCGCAGAGCATCACCTTGCCGCCTTCGAGGATCGAGCCGACGATGGCGCCCACGACGGCATCGACCACCGACGCCAGGTCGAAATCCTCCAGCAGGGCCTGCCGAATCGAGATCGATTCGTCGATCCGGGCCCGTAGAGTCTCGGCTCTCCGCAGTCGGTCCGCGCCTCTCAACGTGTCAGCGCTCGACATACGACCAGGTGGTCAGGCCTTCTGTCGTGAAGGCGAATTCCGTTTCCAATAGTCCAAGCTCCGCCAGCCGCCGGGCGACACGATGTCGGCACCCGGGCCGGCAGTAGAAGAGCATGAAGCCCCCACCACCAGCACCAGTCACCTTGCCGCCGATCGCTCCGCGCGCGATCGCCTCGGCGTAGGCCTCGTCGATAACGGGCGTGCTGATCCGGGGCGAGAGCCGCTTCTTGTAGTCCCAGGCGTGGCCGAGTAGCTCCCCGAACTCGGTGAGCCGGCCGTGCAGCAGCGCGTTCTTCATCTGGACCGCCAGTTCCTTCTGCATGCGGAGTCCCGCCAGCGCATCCTCGTTGCCCAGTTCGTAGCGCCGCGTTTGGTCGTCGATGATGCGGTCGCCGGCACGCGTCGCGCCCGTGAAGCACAGCAACAGGTTGGACTCCAACTCGTGCATCGTCGTCTGCGGAATTCGCAGCGGGTTGACGGTCACCCGTTGCCCCGGCTCGAACTCGATGAAGTTGAAGCCGCCGAACGAGGCCGCGTACTGATCCTGCAGGCCGCCGCTCAGACCCAAATCCACCCGCTCGACCTCCCAAGCCAGATGAGCGACGTCGTAGTCGCTGAGGCTGAGCCGGTGGAAGTCGCGCAACAGGCCGATCAGGCTGACCATCAGTGCCGACGAGGCTCCCAGACCCGATCCGGGAGGTGCGGCGGTGCGCAGCGAGATGTCGACGCCACGCGCCTCATCGAGTTGGGCGATCCGCCGGATCGCGCCCTTGACGAGGTCGAGGCGGCCGTCGTATTGGACCGGCTCCTCACTGTGGTACTCGAGAGCGGTGTCGAGATCGAGCGACTCGATCGAAATCCGATGATCGTCCCGCGGTCGGAGCGTCCCGTGGGCATAGCGGTTGATCGTGGCGCTGAGGACCAGGCCGCCCTCTCGCTCGAAGAACGACGCCACGTCGGTGCCGCCGCCGGCGAACGAGACCCGCAAGGGTGCCCGGGCTCGGAACAGTGGCTCGACGCAGGACGCGCGATGGGCACGTTCACGCGTGATCGTCAATGGCGCATTCATCGCGCCACCACGCGCAGATGCGGGTCCGCCGGTTCCGCTGGGTTCCGACGCTGCATGAGTGCGGACGCCAGCATCCGGGCGGCGAACGGCAGTCCTTCCAGGAGGTACCGGCGCGCCAGACGCCGCGGCTCCTGAGCCAGTCGATGGATCCATTCCAGTCCGGTCCTCTGCATCCAGACGGGGGCGCGTCGAACGTCTCCGCAGACGAAGCTGAAGCTGATCCCGAGGCCCACGAACCAAGTCGCCGGCATCACGTCCCGCATCTGGAGAGCCAGCGCACTCGCCTTTGGGAAGGGCAGTCCGATGTACACGAAGTCCGGGCCGGCCCCACGGAGGGCAGCGCCCATCCGAGCCATTTCGGTCGGATCGTCCTGGAAGCCGACCGGGGGGCAGTACGTGCCCGCGACGATCAGCCCGGGGATGCGCGTGGTGAGAGCCTCCGCCGCGCGTTCGGCGGTGCCGGGTTCGCCTCCCAGCAGGAACAGCCTCTTCCCGGTCCGGGCGAGCTCGCCGGCCAGTTCCCAGATGACGTCGGAGCCCGCCACGCGCTCGGGCAGAGGAGTCCCCTGTAGACGGCTGGCCCAGACGAGTGGCATCCCATCGGCGACCCGGATGTCGGCCGCCATCGCCCTCGCGAGCACCGCCGAGTCGTGACTGAGGGTCCGCATGTTGTCGAGATTGGGTGTCATGAGATAGCCGCCAGGGCGCTCATGTGACTCGACGACGAGGTGCGCCACAAGACCCCGGAGCGTGAATCCGTCGATCGGCAAACCCATCAACGTGATCTGAGCTGGCCGCGCGCTGGATGGTTTCACCCGTAACGGTTCGGATCCGTCGCTGCGCGGAGCGGCGGCACCAACGCGCTCGTGGCCGCCGCTCCTGGCGCTGACACGCCCTTGGCCTTGTATCACCTGTGCCATCACAGACCTCTCCCGCTGAGCATGTAGGGAACGGTCCTCAGGAGGATCCTGAGGTCAAGCCACAACGTCCAGTTAGCCGCGTAGACGTAGTCGATCTTCACCATTTCATTGAGAGGTATCCGCGACGACCCGAAGATCTGCCACAGCCCGGTCATCCCGGGCTTCACCGCGAGGCGGCGGCGCTGCCATCCCGTGATCAGCATGTCCTCGTCGGGAATGAGCGGGCGCGGGCCGACGAGGCTCATCTCACCACGCAGCACGTTCAGCAGCTGTGGCAACTCGTCCAGCGAGGTGTGCCGCAGGAACCGCCCGCTGTGGGTGATGCGCGGATCGTCGCTGATCTTGAACATGCCCCCCCGGACTTCGTTGAGCGCCGTGACCTCGGCCTTACGGGCCTCGGCGTCGACGACCATGGAACGGAACTTCAACATCGAGAAGCGCGCGCCGCGACGGCCGATGCGCCGCTGCCGGAAAAAGACCGGACCCGGGCTGTCAGCTTTAATTACCGCGGTCAGGATCAGGAACAGCGGGCTTAGAGCGACGAGCAAAGCGGCGGCGAGGACGACATCGCTCGCGCGTTTGATTAGCTCCGACGACCGCGCCAGGCCGTACTGCCGGACCCCGAGAAGCCACATGCCCTGGATGTCGTCGAACGTCGACGCCGAGCCAACGACCTCCAGGAGTCGCGGGAGTACGCTGACTTTGACCCCCAACGCCATGACGAGTCGGATAGCGTCCAGAACCTGATCCTGTCCGTCGTCGTGGGGCGCGATGATGACCCGCTCCACCTCGTTACCGGACACAACCCCGCTGAGAGCGTCGTACCCGCCGAGGATCGGGATCGGGCTGGTCTCGACGTTCGCCTCCGTGCTCTGCAGGGCCACGCGTCCAATCACTGTTGCGTTGACCGAGGCCGACGCCGCAAGCTTAGCCGCGATGCGCTCCGCATCGGCAGGGGTCCCGACGACGATGCAGCGTTCCGGAGTCGAAAGAGCGAGCGCCACCCGCCGAACGATCAGCCGGCCGACGGTGGTGAGTACGAACATCAGCAGCAGCAGTCCGAACACCTGGGCGCGGACCAACTCTCCGCGGAAGAAGACCGCCTCGCACAGCCAGGCCGCGAGTGCGTAGAGCACCGATAGATAGAGGATCGCCGGCGCCTCGTCGATGGTTGTCTTGCGCAGGACGTGCTGGTCGCGGTCATAAAGGCCGACGAGCTTGCCCGTCAGCAGCACCAGCGGGACGAGGAGAAGCGTGCCGACATGCAGACGCACGGTGCCGGGATCGACCAGCGCCACGAGGAGACTGAGGGAGACAAAGGCCGCCATGACATCGACGGCCGCCAGTCCGCGGCGCAGCTGTGAGTCGCGGTGGAACACCGACGCCGGAGGACCGATCTCAGCCTGTCCATCGAACAGCAGCTCCCACGCGGGGACGATATCCCTGTAAGACGCCGGGGCGTCGGACGTGAGCGCCGTCACCCTCCGATCAAACCGCGGCTCGATACGCTGGCGCTTACGCCACGCCGTCTGCATCAAGCAGCCTCCACCTGGTGGGTCAGTGACGTGACACTATCTTGCTGCACGCCGCATGCGCCAGAGCGCAATAGGTCAACCCAGGAGGTGAAGGGTGAGCTTGGGACCAACACGGACCGAAGCTCCTCGTCCCGGCACGCGCCGGGCCAGCCAGACGGCCTAGCGCGGTGATACGTACCCAAGACCGATGCCCGGGGTATTGGAGCAGGCTGGTGCCTGTGACTATCGGCGAGGCTGACATCTGCAAAGGGTCGCAGGCCCGTTAGGTGCATTATGTGACCGACTGGAATGCGGTGTGACCAACCGGGTGAAAGCCACCGAGTTGCCGAAAGTCCCGCATCGCTTCCGCAACGCCCAACCGTCTCCCCATACGCAGGGCCAGCCGCGGTTGTCCATGCTGATAACAATTCGGCCACTCCCACGTGCGATGTGTGACCGATCAAGGACACCTTGTCGATTCCCTAGAGTCCAGACCGACCAGGAGAAGTTGAGCTGCCACGGTATCGACCCGCGTGAGCGCAGACGCCCTTCGACCACCGGCAGCTTCGGTCATCACACGCATCCGCAGTCACCTACTCGCGCGGCGCTGTGCATGCTCCCGATCGACCCGCGGGATGTGCGCGGACGGTCGAGCCGTTGGTCTGGCCGAGCATTCGAATCCTTTGCGAACATCTGGTCATGTGTCATCTTTGGGTTCGCCGGCTCGCCCGCTCTCTCGCCGCCCACTAAGAAGGATCAGTGACGGCAACGAGCGCCTTGGACGCAAGTCCAGAGATCACGAGAGACGACCAGCTTCCTGGAGTCACACCTATATCTGCCGGCGAGAACACGCGACTTCCGCGATTCCAGCCCGACAACCTTGTCTCGGGAGCCACTTGCGCCCAATAGCAAGCGGCACCCCCACGACTAGCTCCGGTAGCGTGGCCCCGCGCCAGAGGTCTAGCGGACGGAATCATATAGCGCCCTTCCGACCGTGTAGATCCACGGAGGGGGAGATTGCGACAATGTGCAGCCTTACCCTACGATGCTGCGGGCAAGCGCCCGGGTGGTCACAAAGGGCGCGCTCCGTCGGTTGCGGCTAATCCTCACGTTAGGTGACAAACTTCAGTCGCCCTTGCCTGTCTTGGGTGCATGACGCGTACGGGAGATCGTCTGAGGTGCTGACGTCAACGATCTCGCTGGCGAGACCTCACACGCGCATCGGTGTCTCTTGACACTTCGTACGAGCTGATTGCTCACAAAACTTTGCTACGCCCGTTGTTTCCATACACTCACTATGTATTTCGCGATTTTCAGGCGGACGGTCGTTTCCGGGGCGCGACCCCCGACTGGTCGAGAGTCGAGTTCCCACGAGACCACACGGACCCGTATTCGGGACAAGCGGTGGATCGCCGGCGATGGCGACTGTGTTTCTGCGTCCAAACCGCATCGCTCGGGCCGGCCGTCATGACCCGGCGACGGCCGTGACTGCGCCCCGGCCAAGTTCACGTTCCGCTCCTGATGAGATGAACCGTCCGGGCGCTGCTCGGTGCCCGCGGGGTCGACCAGCCCTGGCCGAACCCCTTGGCTCCGCGCACAAGGGTCGCGGCGGTCAAACCCGCCGGTCGACGACCCCGTACGCCACGGCTTCGGCCCTCGTGAAGTAGCGGTCGCGCTCGATATCGGCGTGGACGCGCTCGAGCTCCCGACCGGTGTGCTTGGCGTAGATCTCGTCGACCCGGGCGCGCAGCGCCAGGACCTCGCGGGCGTGGATCTCGATGTTGCTCGACTGCCCCCGATAGCCGCCCGAGGGCTGGTGGATCAAGATGCGGCTGTTGGGCAGCGCGAGGCGCTTACCCGGCGCGCCGCCCGCCAGGGGCATCGACCCCATCAACATCGCGATCCCGTCGCAGATCGTCTACTCGGCGGGACGGATGAACTGCATCGTGTCGTAGATCGCCATGCCGGCGTAAATCGGGCCGCCCGGCGAATTGATGTAAAGGTGGATGTCCTTGTCCGGGTGGTCGGATTCCAGGTGGACGAGCTGCGCGACGATCAGGCATGAGGTACTGAGAAGCCAACTCGGCACGGCACCCGCGCCCCCCAACCGATCCCGCTAGCGCGGCGGGATTCCGAGGTACGGCACAGCCCAGCCCGCGATCTGCTGGAACGCGGGCGCCGCGACCGAGCCGCCGAAGATCGATCCGTGCGGCTGGTTGACCACCACCGCGAGAACGAGCCGCGGGTGATCCGTGGGAACCATCCCGATGAACGACGCCACGTAGGCGCTGTCGGAGTAGTGGCCGTCGACCGCGATATTCGCGGTGCCGGTCTTACCGGCCATGTCGTAGCCGTCGATCTGGGCGCCTGACGCCGTCCCGCCGTCGGCGAACACGCCACGCAGCATGTCGCGGAGCTCCGAGGCCGTCGTGGCCGAGATGATCTGCCGACCCGCAGGGAGCGGCGTCGGCTTCCCTCCGACCGACCGCACGACATGAGGCGAGCGCAGGATGCCACCGTTCGCGATCGCCGAGTAGGCCGCCACCATCTGCATCGGCGTGACCGATTCGCCCTGGCCAAAGGGGAGGTTGGCCATCGACGAGCCGGAGTACTGCCACCAGTGCAGGACGATGCCGCTCTGCTCGCCCGGAAGGTCAACGCGGGTGGGCTGCCCGAAACCGAACCGGTGGACCCAGTAGTCGAAGCGCTTCGCCCCGAGCCTCATCCCGATCAGGTCGGCTCCGATGTTGCTCGACACCTTGAGGATGTTGGCCACGTTCAGCGTCTCGTAGCCGTGGTACTCGGCGTCGTGGATCTGGCGGTCGGCAAACTGAAGGACGGGCGGGATGTCGAACTGGGTGTTCGGCGTGACCAGACCGTCCTGGAGCGCGCCGGCGACGGTGATCGCCTTGAACGTCGAACCCGGCTCGTAGTTCAAGCCGATCGCCTGGTCTTCGGCGGCCGCGGGACTGCCGTTCGCGGACGCTGGCCAGTTGGCGAGCGCCAGGATCGCGCCGGTGCTCGGGTCGATCGCGATGGCGGTCGCGCCGTGCGGCGAGTATTCGGCGCCGACCTCGGCGAGGACGCGCTCGACCTCCTGCTGGAGCCCCGAGTCGATCGTGAGCGCGACCGTCTTGCCGGGCACGGTGGGGCGCAGGTCGTCGATCGAGATCGGTTGGCCCCTCGCGTCGCTGACGATGCGGCGCACCCCGTTGGTGCCCTGCAACGCGTGGTCGTACTGGAACTCGATGCCGCTGGCGCCACCGCCGTCGAGATGAACGTTCCCGACCACCTGCGCGGCCTCGTCGCCACGGGGGTACACGCGGCGAGTCTGTGGCACCAATGTGATTCCGGCGATACGGAGATTCGAGATCGCGTTGGCCTGCGCGGCCGGGAGCAGGTGCGTGAGGTACACGAACCCGGTGTGGGCCTTCGTCAGCAGCTTGAGCACGTTGAGCTGCGGCATTCCTAGGAGCGACGAGAGCTCAGCCGAGGCCGAAACCGGGTTCTTGATCAGGTAGGGATCGGCGACGACGTCGTCGGCGGATTCGCTGATCGCGAGCTCGGCTCCGTCGCGGTCGGTGATCTGGCCGCGCGGCGCCGGGACGACGATGTTGCTCACCTGCTGCGTGGCCGCGGCGCGCTCGAGCGATCCCGCCTTGACCGAGCCCAGATATGCCGCGCGGGCGAGCGCGAGCCCGAGGAGCGCTACGAAGACGATGAACAGAATCCCGATCCGCCGGTCCATGACGGCCATCAGGCGTTAACCCCCGCTGCTCTGCTGTGTGCCGCCTGCGGGCTGGATCGCCGCGGCACCGGTCGCCGGCGCCTGTGAGCCGCTCTCGGTGCCGGTCGTCGCGGCCTGCGAGGTCGTCGTCGGACTCTGGGTGGCGGTGGTCGAGCTCTGCGAGTACGTCGGGGTCTGCTGTGCGGTCGTCGCCGCTGAAGTGGATGTCGTGTCCGTCGGGGTTCCGGCCGCGGCGCCTGACGTGGCGCCGGTCGTGGTGGCGGTCGTGCTGCCGGCGCTCATGCTGCCCGTGGTTGTGGCGGTGCCGCCGCTCGTCGCCCCGCCCGCGGACGGGACGGTCGACGTGGGACTCGGCGTGTTCGTCGGAGTGGCGCTCCCCGGGGTGCCGGCCTGCGCCAGGACGCCGGGGGGCGCCGGCAGCATCGAGGTCCCGGGACCGGTGACGAGCGCACCGTTGGTGGGAGAGAGCGCCATGAATGCCGTCGCATCCGGCGCGTGGATGTTCCCGAGCGCACGGCTGACGTCGGCGCGCTGGTTGGCGCCGAGATAGCCCACCGCACCCGGCGGCGGCAGCACCATGCCCATGCTCGTGGCGAGTCGCTCGATCCGCTGGTCGTCCGAGAGCGACGCGACGCTGTAGCGCAGCTCCTCGTTCTGCGTCGTCAGCGTCGTCGTCTGCTCGAGCGAGCGACCCATGGTCGCCCCCAGCTTGAGGATCTCCACCTGCGCCGCGACGATCCCCGCCAGCAGCACGCCCAGGACCGGAATCCACACCCGGCCGCGGACTACCTTGTCGAGCCAGGGGTGATCGGGGAGCGCGACGACGAACGCGCCGATCCGGGGGAAGAACCCAGTCCCGGTCTTCGGCGCGCGCTCCCTACGGGGAACCGGCCGAAGCCTGCGGGGAACCGGAAGCGGGAGGGCAACCGCGGCGGCGAGCGCTCCGCCGGCGCCGGCGACCATAGCGCGCGGCATCCGGCTCGCACGGGGCGCAGTCGGGGCGCGCCTGGCGCGCGCGGTGGTGGTTCCGCGCGTTGGGACGGCTGCGGTCGCGGCGCCGTTGCCGCGCGATGCCGTCGGGACGCCCTTGGCACGCGATCCGGTTGCGGCGCGGCTCGCGCGAATGGTGGCCTTCCCCCCTGCCGGCCCCGACACCCGCCGCGGCGGACGCGACGCCCTGGCCGCTCGGCGCTCACCGGGCATCTCTGAAGCGCTCCGCGGCACCCGCCTGCGATCGGCGCTCCGCGCGCCGGCGGCCTGCTGCTTGGCTGCGGCGCTCCGGGCCGCCGGCGTTAGGGCCCCAGGCTTCACGACTCCTCACCTCCCAGCTTGCGGGCGGCGCGAAGATGCGCCGACTTCGACCTCGGATTCGACTCGATCTCGCCGTGTGAGGGAGCTACCGCCCGCCGGGTCAGAAGCTCGGCCTCGGGGTTGTGTCCGCACACGCACACCGGAAACTCCGGGGGACAGACGCAGCCTCGGGCGCGCTCGGCCAGGAAGCGCTTGACGCGGCGATCCTCGAGCGAGTGGAACGAGATCGCGGCGAACCGACCACCGGGCCGGAGTACCTTCCACACCTCAGGCAAGGCCGTGTCGAGCTGGAGCAACTCGTCGTTGACGGCTATCCGCAGCGCCTGGAAGGTCCGCCGGGCGGGGTGACCGCCGGCGAATTGCGCCGGCACGGGCACCGCCGCCTTGATCACATCGACGAGCTGCTGCGTGGTGACAAGCTCTCGCGCGTGCGCGAGCGCGAACGATCCCGCGGGCGATGCGGTTGGCATATCGCTCCTCCCCGTACTCGCGGATCAGCCTCGCCAGCCGGCGCTCGTCCCACGTGTTGACGATCTCGCTTGCGGTCAGATCCTGTTCGGGTCCCATGCGCATGTCGAGCGGGGCGTCGTAGGCGTAGGAGAAGCCGCGCTCCCACGTGTCGACCTGCATCGAGGACATGCCGAGGTCGAGGTACGCGAGGTCCGCCTGCAAGCCCTCTTCGTTGAGCCGCGCGAGCGCACTCACGAAGTCGGCTCGGATGAACCGGGTGCGGCATGGGAGCTCGGCCGCCATCTCGCTGAAGCGCTCCTCGGCGACCGGATCGCGGTCGATACCGATCAGCGTGCCCGTCGGCCCGAGGCGATCGGCGATCAGCCTCGCGTGGCCGCCGCCACCGAAGGTGCAGTCCACGGCCGTCTCCCCGGGGTGTGGATCGAGCAGATCGATCAACTCCCCGGCGAGGACCGGGATGTGCGTCTGGGTCATGTCAAGGAGTGTGGCCAAGCCTTGCTGCAATGTCGGGAACGCGGATCAGAACGTCCTCGCTGTAGCCGCCGTACTTCGCGCGGTCGAACACCTCGAGGCACTCACCCGAGCCGGTGACGACGACGTCCTTGCCCAGCCCGGCGTACTCCATGAGCATCGGGGGGATCATCACGCGGTTGGCTGAGTCGAGTTCGGTGTCATGGGAGTAGTTGAAGAAGAAGCGCTTGAGGTCGCGCGCCTCGGGTGAGATCGGGCTCCACCCCGCGAGCGCGGCCGAGGTGTACGTCTCGTACGTGTCCGGTGTCCAGATCGCGATCGACCTCGGCGCCGACGACGTCGTCTCCGGCGAAGCCGCCAACACCACACCAGCGGCCAGCGCCGCGCGGAACTTCGCCGGCACCGTCAGCCGATGCTTCGCGTCTAGCGCGTGTTCGAAGGTCCCGCGGAAGATCAAGGGTTCTCATGCGTCCGAGCGAAATCTGAACCCGGGTGGCTGGGTGGGAGGAGCCCTGCCACCCGGGTTCCGCGATGCATGACCATGCGTGCGCCACTCTATCCCACTATCTCCCACAATGCAACTCAGATCCCACTCCTCAACCCACTTGACCTCCCCGGAGGTCCATTTCGGCGCAAACGCCCGTCAGATATGGGGAACCGCGGTGTGGATCTGGCGCGCGGACTCGCAACCGACGTTGCATCCGGCGGTTCTGGGCGAGGCATTGCAATTTCGCTCCGATTCCGTCCGGCGCGTGTGCGACGGTCGCGCGGGGCGTCCACGATTTGAGCGCCGTGGTGGCTGCGGCGAGGGGTCGGCGAGAGGGGGCGCCGGCAAGCCGTGGAACTACGGGCGCGAGGCGGTGCCGGCAAGCCGTGGAACTACGGGCGCGAGGCGGTGCCGGCAAGCCGTGGAACTACGGCCGCGAGGCGGGGGCGACCACCATGAAATAGTCGCCAAACCCCCGCCCCCGGCCCCGACCGGGCGCACCAATGAGCATGCTGGGGACGCTTATCTGCGCCCGGCGCGCTTCCGCCGAGGAGGTTTGCTGCGAAATACAGGTGGCGTCGTTGAGGGGGCGGCCGGAGAGCGCCGGCGGTAATCGCTACGCCGGCGCGTCCGCGCGGGTGCCACTATCACGGTCGGCGCCACCGCCACCGCCAGCGCCACCGCCAAGGCCACCGCCACCCCCACCGGACGGCACGGGCGGTGCGCTGGCCGGCAACTCGAGCACGAGGCGCGCACCCTGTACCGACGGCGCCGCCGCCAGCCGCCCACCGTGCTCGGCGGCGATCGCGGCTGCAATCGCGAGACCGCGACCCCGCCTCCCCCGCCCGCGCTGGGCACGGCGCGTGAGCTCGGGGACCGGCGCCGGGAGACCGGGGCCGGTGTCGGTCACCTCGACGCGGGCGCGAGTTCGACGCCCGCCGCGGTGCACCTCGCCCAGCGCCCCGTGAATGCCGCCGACCGCCCCGTGAACGCCGCCGACCGACCCGTGCGCCTCGACGAGCGAGCCGCGCACATCGACAATCCCGCCACCGTGCTCGATGGCATTGGCGATCAGGTTGCCCGTGACCTGCGCGAGCCGCAGGCGATCTCCCCACACGGTCGGCGACTGCCCCGACCACGACGTCCGGAGCTCGACCCCGTGGACGGCCGCACTCGGCCGCCAGGCCTCGACCGAGTCGGACACGAGCTGCGCGAGGTCGATGGGCTCGGGCGCGCGCCACGACGTTCGTGGAGCGCGAATCCCCTCGAGATCGTCGAGCGCGAGCGCCGCTCGGCCGAGCTCGAGGTCGATCGCGCGCAGACGGGCGGGCGTGAGCTGCCCGTTGCCGGCGCCGTAGTCGAGACCGAGCCTGGCGGCGGTGAGCGGGCCGCGCAGCTCGTGGCACGCCCGGGCGATGGTTTCCATTCGCCACGCGGCCGCTCTCCACACCCGGGCCGCCGCGAATCCGGCGGCGCTCGCCGCCAGCCACCCGCCGAGCTCGACCGCGATCATTCGTCAACGCTCCCGTCGACCAGCCTGTAGCCGACACCCCACACGTTCACGACGAACCGGCCGCCCGCCCGGTTGAGCTTCTGTCGCAGCCGGAACGCGTGCGAGTCGAGCGTGCGCGTGGTGCCCATCGCTCGGAAGCCCCACACGCCCCGCAGTAGTTCCTCGCGCGTGAATACACGGGTCGGGTCGCCGGCGAGGGCCCGGAGCAGGGCGTACTCCTTCTTGGACAGGGTGACGGGCTCGCCGCTCAGCCACACCTGGCGGCTTAACGGGTCGAGCTCCAGCGAGCCGATCCGCATCCGACCGGAGGACGGCCGGCGCCTCGTCCGGCGCAGCAACGCCCGTATCCGCGCGCTCAGCTCAAAGTAGGAGAAGGGCTTCCCTTTGGAATCTCATCCTCTCAACGGCCTGTTCGCCCCGATTCCAGTTCCCCCAGACCGCAGGAGTGCGAAGTCTGCAGAAGCCCGATCGATCGTCACCCGCTGAAACGGTTCTGCTCGAACGCTCGCCGATGTCAAGCCCGCCGCCAGCGCCTCGCGGCAGCAGGACCCTCGCTAGGTACAGAGATAACAGCGGCCCCGGATCACATGCTTCGCCCCAATAAGCCGTAGGGCTTGCTGGAGCGACGATTTCGCATCACCGACCTCTAGGACCAGCCTTCTCAGGTCGGCGGCTTCCTCGGATTTCAATGCCTCGGCGAGGAATTCGTCGTAAGGGCGCTTGAATGCCTCGACATCTACGCCCTCTTTGAGCTCGAGCATCCCGACACCCGGGAGCATCAAGTAGTCGGAAGCGTCGTCCCAAGGCAGGCTATGCCCTCCGGACTCCACGACCCCCGAGATAACGAGACCGGGCATCCCGGGCTGCGCTCTGCCATGCCATTCGCGAGCTTCCCAATCCCAGAGCGCTCGACGCACGTCCCACAGCTCATCATGAAGCGCGTCCCATTCGTCCAAAGCCCGTGCAAGGCAAGGGAAGTGCTCCCTGAACGACTGCGCCAGCTCAACCGACCCGTTTCGATCTGGTGGGTGGTAGCTCGCCTTTCGCTCCATTGAGATGGAAGCCAATACGCCGGCCGCGACCTCCTGTAGTTCGTTGCGGTGTTCCTCGGAGATCTCGGGCTCGGGCTCCACCTCGCCAGTCGCGAACTGCTCAAGCGTTTCCTCTAGCCATCCGAGACGGCGGGCGTAGTAGTCCTCGTAGTCGGACGGCCCATGCGGAGGCGGGATTCCGTCTACTAGACCGGTGCGCTCATGACGCCGGTAGGCGTCGAACAGGTCAGGAGCCACGGCTGGTTCGTCCAGGGCCATCTGCTGAATATTCGCTGTGTCCCATGCCGACATGGCATCTAAGTACCAGGCGTCTCCGCGAACCGGACGCTGGCGAGCCAGAGCGTTTGCTTCGTCGATCCGTTCGCGAAGCCAGTCCTCGAGAGGAGTCGGCGGCAGCGCGTCTCTCGCCACCTGCTTCTGAAGTTGGCGGATCTGGTCGTCGCGGAGCTGCAACTTCCGACGTGCCACCAGAACCGGAGCTAGAGCAACTTGCACGAGGACTACGGCGAGAATCGCCACGGCGAAGGTGATCAGTGAAGCGGCGAATGCGCTTCCGGTGACGCCGTCCCACGCGTGCTCGTTCGCCCCGTCAATGATCCATTGAACTACGCCAGCGACTAACGCGAGCCCAAGGGGAACACCTAGGAGCGCCGGCCACGTCCGTCGTGTCGCTCGTATCGCCTCGTGCCGAACCTCATGCCACGGGAGAAGCGGGCCTCCAGGATCACTCGAAGTGCCGGGTGCCTCCGAGTCAGACATTGCAGCGTCCCGGCGTCCCTCGCCTACGAGATGGAACGAGTCTGCCGCAACGCAAGGACGGCGGTCACGTTGTCAGCGTCCTCTACTGCATCCCATAGAGGTGCTCGAGAGATCTGTCTTCTGCTTCACCTGGGGTTCGCCGAAATAGTGGCCATTGATGTCCATGTAGGTCGCGACGAGCGCGCTAACCCAGAGCACGAAGTTGATTGCCCCATCGCGCGCTATCTGTGCGCGTCGCATCACCTCCTCCGGAGGACCAGCAAGCTTGCTCATGGCCATCGCGAGTGCGACGTCTTCCGCGAACGTCAAGGTGATCTGGCCCGTGACGCCGTTGTAATGGACCTCGCCGGCACGGTCCACCAAGGCAAACAGCGCCTGCCTCAATTCCTCGTCGGAGGTTGGGTCGTAATGCGAGTCCGGGGAGGGATAGTGGAAGGTGTGATTGCGCGCGTGCTCGAGTACGCCCTTACCGGCCTTTTGTAGGCTGCCCCTCGCGAGTCTCAGGTGCTCCTTAGCTGGGCCGGGAATGCGCGCGATCAGGGCGCGGACTTCGCTGAACTGCTGACGATAGGTGTTTAGCGCGTCCAAAGCTTCTACGAAATGACCGATGCTTAGCCGCACGCGATAACCGAAGTCGGGCCGATCGGCTTCGCCCGCCTCCACTACGTCGCGAAGCGCGCGTTCGATGTCGTTTCTCGCCATCGACATCGAGACGACGAACCGCGCGGCCGGGTCATCCGGCGGCAACAGATCCCGGAACGGGTCGCCTCGATCCGTCAGGACATCGTCGCCGGCCACCGACCGAAGCTTACGTCCGGGGTCGGTCGCCTCCCCCAAGGCTCACCGGCCCGGGCTGAGCTGCCACGGGTCCAGCTCGATCGTCCATCGCGGCGCTGGACCATCGCTCCCGCGCTCAATCGAAGAACCCGACGCCGTCCTCGACCTCCGCGTTTCGGTTCTCCTGGTGTACGAAGATCCGGGCTGCCCCCGCGAGCCGTGCCTATCGATCCCGACTGCGAGTCGTTATCGGGGGAGAATCGGCAACTGCGCAGCCCGCTCCTTAGCTGCTCGGCGTGCCGCCGATAGTTCGGGGTGGAATGCGTTGCGCCTGTTCTGGTCGAGGTTGAGAGGCAGGTCGTAACGAGCGATCAGCTCCTCCTCCAGCTCCCACGGCTCCGAGTGGACCGCCCAGCAGACGAAGGCATTGGCGGCCATCCAGCTTGAAAGGAGCTGCTCGCCGGTCGCGAAGGTCCGTCGCTTGCCGCTGCCGACCCGTCTCAGCTCGATTCCCAGCCCCGTACCGAGCAAGCAACCAAGGGTGAGCCGTAGCGTCGAACCCTCGGCGTTGCCGGTGTAGTGGTATCCCACGCGCTGATGAAGGGTGGTCTTGCTGCGCCGACCATCTGCATAGGGTTTTTTGGGCGCGATTCCGACGTAAAGCAATGTCATGCCGTCATGCATATGGCAGCGGCTGGTGTCGATAGCGCCCGGGATCTGGCGGAAGTACCAGGCGTAGACGCCACCGGTCTTTGGGACCGGTGATGGCCTTGTCGCGATGACCTCTTCTCGGCTCCATAGCCGTTCGGGCTCAAGTAGCTCGTCAATCGGCATGTCAGTTCAGTAACCGATGAGCAGAAGACCATCGAACGGCAGGGACAGCCGCTGGCTGCCGTAAATCGCCTCGACAACCGAGTACGCCTTCGCGTAGCTCGGCTCCCGAGTCGGCCGGTCGCCGTAGCGGTACTCCACCGGCGTCGCCAACGCCAGGAATCGAGCATCAACCATCAGGGAGCCCTGAATGAGATCTCGATAGATCGCGTTTCCCATCGTCGCTCGACCGGCTTCGACTTCGAGCGCGATGCCGTTGTTCGGCTCGAAGGCGTCGATCTCGTACGTCCGTAGGTATGACCCCTCGTCCCCAAAGAACACCGGACGCGGGAGCTTCCCGAGTCGCTTCTTGCCACGCTCGACGGTGAAGCCCATCTTGCTTTCGAGCTCATCGGCCAGCACCCGCAGCACATCGTTGCTCTCCATTCGTTTCGCGTGATCCACCATCGAGTCGATCTCACCGCGGTGATTCGCAAAGATCGCCGCGAGGTCACGGACCCACGCCGGCGGCGCCCGAAAGGCAGGGAAAAAGCGCCAGCGTGGATACGAAGCCATTGGGCCATCAGTTTCTCCCAGGACCGAGACGACTCCTCCTCGATCAGCCGCGGCGGCGCAATCTGATCTCGGCAGGGAGGGGCGACCAGCGGGACGTCGTATTCACGCAATGTGGAATCCGGGTCGCTAGACGAACCACTACATCGGTGGGACGCCATTGCCGAGGAGTACGACTGGCGCACACTGTTCCTCGGCAACGGCCTAAGCATCAATCTCTGGCCGAACTTCGGATATCGCACCCTAGTCGAGCATGCACGCCTGGCCTGGACAGAGGAACTTCTATTCCAAGGCGAAGACACGCCCAACTTTGAGGTCGTACTGGCGGACATCATCACGGCGATCTGGATCGCAGCAGTATGTGATGGCGTCAAGACCCCGGCAATCGACGCCATGGAACGGAGCTTCCGTCGCATCCAGGATGCCCTCATCCAAGCCATTCGCGCGCCCTCTCTGTCAACGTCCGGCGAGACGCTCACCATCGAGGAATCAATGACCTTGAGGGCGAGAACGGAGAACGCCGGACATGTTGGAGACGACGACGAATGGAGCTGAGGCGGCGGTTGAGGCTGCTGCCGCCGGCCGCGAAGACCAGCGAGGCGTAGACGAGCTGGGATTCGGGGCTGGCGGGCGCGCCACCGCGGGGGTCCCGGACCCGGAGCTGGTCGGGCAGGCCAAGCGCCGGTCGTTCACCGCGGAGTACAAGGCGAGGATCCTCGCCGAGGCCGACGCGTGCACCAGGCCGGGTGAGGTCGGCGAGCTGCTTCGACGTGAGGGCTTGTACACATCGCATCTGACGTACTGGCGCAAGCAGGTCCGCGATGGCGCGTTGAAGGAGCTCGGCAAGTCGCGGGGGCGCAAGCCGGTCGACCGCCGTGACCAGGAGATCGCGCAGCTGAAGCACAAGCTCGAGCGCTCCGAGGCCGAGCTGGCGAAGATGAAGCGAGTTGTGGAGATTCAGGGAAACGTCTCAGCGCTGCTGGAAGAGATGCTCGGGTCCGACAGCGCGAGCGGGAGCATCGAGCGATGATCGAGGCCACGGTCGAGGAGCTGACACCGCTGATCGGCACCCGGCCGGCGTGCCGGGCACTGGGCGCCTCGCCGGCGACGATCTACCGCCGCCGCCGTCCGCCCGAGCCCAGGCCGCCGCGGTCGCGCCCGACTCCGGCCAGGGCGCTTACAGGACCCGAGCGTCAGCAGGTACTCGACGTGCTGCACTGCGAGCGGTTCGTCGACGTCTCGCCGGAGGAGACCTACGCGACGTTGCTGGACGAGGGCACCTACCTGTGCTCGCCGCGGACGATGTACCGGATCCTCGAGGCGCACCACGGCGGCGTGCGGGAGCGGCGCGATCAGCTCACCCACCCGCCGTACACGAAGCCCGAACTGCTGGCCGAGCGAGCGAACGAGCTGTGGTCGTGGGATGTGTCGAAGTTGAAGGGCCCGGCGAAGTGGACGTGGTTCTACCTGTACGTGATCCTCGACGTGTTCAGCCGCTACGTCGTCGGCTGGACCGTGCAGTACCGCGAGAACGCGCAGCTCGCCAAGGCGCTGATCGAGCAGGCGACCGAGCAGCAGCAGATCACCCCCAAGGTGTTGACGCTGCACGCCGACCGCGGCAGCCCGATGCGCTCCAAGCCACTGGCGTTCCTCCTCGCCGATCTCGGCGTCACGAAGACGCACAGTCGCCCGTACACCTCCAGCGACAACCCCTACTCGGAGTCGAACTTCAAGACCCTGAAGTACCGGCCAGAGTTCCCCGAGCGGTTCGACCACATCGAGCATGCCCGCGCCCACTGCCGCCAGTTCTTCCGTTGGTACAACCATGATCACCGGCACTCCGGGATCGGGCTGATGTCCCCGGCCGCTGTCCACTTCGGCCGTGCGACCGAGCTGCACGCCGCGCGTACGCGTGTGCTCGAGGCGGCGTACGCGCGCAACCCCGAGCGGTTCGTTCGCCAGCTGCCAGTGCCCCCGGACCTACCGACCGCCGCCTGGATCAACAAGCCCGAGACGAAGGAGGTCGCTCACTAAATTCAACCGCGAAGCGTCTCATCAAGCTTGACAGGCTCCGGCGGTGCACCCGGAGCACGCGGACATTCCTCGCACGGCGCTCGTCGCGATCCGAGAACACCTCCTCAAGTATGGCTGGGTCTTCACGACCTCATACGACCTCCTCGTCTACTGGGCGATGGGCGCTGGACCTGGTGGCTTCAGGCCATTCACGGACCTGTTCATGCAAAGGGGAAGCCGGTACGAGTTCGACACCAGGGGTGCGTGGACACGCAAATCGGCGGGACGGACCGCGGTTTGCTTCCTACACGGTGCGCTCCACCTTGTGGTCGGGAGCGATGGCGAGACACGGAAACTCACACGGGGCAACGACACGCTGCTGGAACAAATCGATCGACTGATTCCCGACGACCCCCTCGCCCGACGCCTGCTAGTGACGGAGGGCACATACCGCGACAAACTCCGCGCTATTGACGCCAACGACTACCTGAGATTTGCGCTCGACCGGCTCCGCGAGCAGGACTCTGGGCTTGTGATCTTTGGAAGCAGTCTTGGGGAACAAGACCGGCATCTGGTCGATGCAATCAACGAGAACCGAAAACGTCCGATCGCGGTCTCGGTCCACGCCAGAACCAAGCGCGAGGTGGCCCGAGTCAAAAACGAGGTCTACGAACGCTTAGAGCCGAAAACACTGCTCTTCTTCGATTCGAGGACACATCCGTTGGGTAGCCCGAGCCTTTCGTCCGGTCCGACGACCTAGGCATCCGGACCATCCGTAATAGTCTCGGCCCGGAATTCCGAACGAGAGGGGATCCCAATGGCCGATATGCGGTTCGTGAAACAGAATGCCGAGGGGAGCTGGGACGTGATGCGCGAGGGGGACCGCCGAGCGAGCGTCCACGACACCACGCAACGCGAGGCGGTGCGGCGGGCACGCGCGATTCTGCGCAAACTGGGAGGCGGAGACGTCGTCGTCTTGGACCGAGAAGGCAAGGTCACGGAGGCCGACCATGTTGCCCGGCCGAAACGGGCAGCTCGTCGAAAGGCCAAGGTCGCCTGACGGCGTACCTCGGCCACGCAGGCTCTGAATCGAGGCGCAACCCCGCCCTCAGACGAGCCGCGCGTGAAACGACGGCTATCCCCGGCGTGGGCCGGCTAGTCGGCGCGGGTCCAGGCGTCCCAACATCGATCCAGTTCCGGACGGTCCGTTGGTTCAGCTCGAGGAGCGCAGCGACCTCTGCCACTGTCAAGAAGTCGTCGGGCATCGGTAGCTAGCGATTCTGCGAATGCTGTTGATTTCTAAGGGCCGCGAGCTCCTGAGCAGCGGCGCTTGCGGCGGCGCTACTGCTTCGTTCGTTTGGACGGCGCAGCGCGAATTGGACCCCAGAGCCGCTAGCGCAGACGGCTGTGACGCTGAGCGTGCCCGAGAAGTTGCTCTCGTTATCCACCTGCGCGATGTATATGCCTCCCCCTACGAAGGTCGAGACGTCCGCGTCGATCGTGTTGGCGTTAGCCGCTCCACCAACAGCGATGGCCGAGCCCGGGCACGTGGCGGTAACGCTCTCGACGTCGCATGAATTGCCGAACGCGCAGTAGGACGTGGATGCGTCGACATCCTGAATCGTTGCGATCCCGGCTGGTCCCGCGGGTCCTGCGGCTCCGGAAGCCCCTGGTGTCCCGGTTGCGCCCTGCGGACCGGCGTGCCCGCGCAACTGCTTGAGCACGCTTGGCTTTATCTGTTGTGTGCTGCTGATGACCCAGCGCGATCCCGCGTATGCGGACCCGCCGAGCAGCACGACCGCCACCACTGTGGCGAACAGCGTCCTCTTCAACATCTCCGTCCCTCCTTGTCCGAATAGACCACAACCCCCGAGCCTCAGTGGATCATCACCCGTCGGCCCGTCGGGCGCAAGCGCGCGATAGGGCGTTCCTCGATCCCTGGCACCTCCCGCCGAAATGGCCCGGCTAGGGCATGCTCTCGGGCGCTGGGACCTCCCCCTCCCAAATGCCAGCGGCTGGCGCTGTGGTCGGGCCGCTGTAGTTCGCCTCCACGACAGCATCGAAGTCCGAGCGCTTGATCCGCACCCGTCGGCCTATGCGGACCGCCGGCATCGTCCCCGCGTCAATCCAGTTCCGGACGGTCTGCTGGTTCAGCTTCAGGAGCGCGGCGACGTCGGCCACCGTCATGAACTCGTCCGTCACACCGCAGTCATACCACGAACCGTCGGGGCGGTGGTGCAGGCCTCGCGGAGGGTCGCCGGCACCGGCATCTCGGAGCCGAGGTCGAGCCGTCGACCTTGCCCGTCTCCCGTGACTAGCTCCTACTGGGCACCGTCGGGTCCTGACCGGCGGAAGGCTCCCTACGAGCCGGTCAACCTGATTGAGCCGCCGCCGGGAAGAGCGGCCGGAATCTCCCAGTTCACGACCTCCTCCTCGACCCACCTCACCAACATGTCCAGAACCCGAACGATCGGAGCGGATGCCAGGTCGATCATCTCTCCCTCGTTGAGGACAATCGAAATGTCCGCGTGTGGACGCCAGCCCGGGGGCGGTTCGCGGCCTTTGACGTCAAACCGGGCGACCCAGTCGCCCTCTTCGAGCGGGGAGACGTTGACGATCACGCCCGGCGGTGGGTGCTCGCCCCACCATCCCCAGGACATACCGCCCACGTTCAGCGCTGCTCGAACGACGAGCAGAACGTGGTGCTTGTCGATGATGTCCAGACGATTCAACCGCCAAAGGGGATGTTCGCCGGCTTTCCAGGGATCGGCGTACGGCTGGACCGATTCGAGCGCGTCCAGGATCGCGGAATTGCTGACGGCTGGTTCGAGCTTGACCTGTAGCTGCTCGGCCTTCTCGTTGACCCTCGGGTAGCGTCGGATGGGGAACTGCGTGTTCCGGTTGGGCTTCTTGTTCTCGAGGATCACCAGCTGCCAGGCGAGGTGGTCCAGCGCGCAGCGGAGGTTGTGGACGACATCGCCGACTCGGAGCCCCCAGGTTGGGTCCATGGCCGGCAGGTTGTGCACGGTGAACACGTACGCGCCCGTCTCGCGATCCATCTGACCCACCAATTGGCACGGGTGCGCATCGAGGGTGTCGTCGATGGCCTCCTTGAGCGCGGCGAGGTGGCACTTAGCCCACCCGATCTTGGCGTCCACCCCGCTCAGGTCCGCCGCCGCCATTGCGGCGAGCCTATCCGGAGCTTGTGGGCTGCGCTCCGTTGAACAGCTTGTACGCAATGTGTACAGATGTGCGTATGCCGGACGACAGTCTAGACTTGACGCCGTCACCCCGGAAAGGAGCCCCGCCGTGCACACATTGCAGGAGTCACCGGAGCTAGCGGACCACCTGGCCGGCGTTCCGCTTCGCGAGATCGGCGAGAACACTGGCGTCAGCCACGAGCAAGTCCGCAGGATCATCCAGGCGCAGGGCCGGGAGATCGTCACGCGGATCGCCGGTCAGCTCCTGCTCGCACGTCGCGAGGGCCGGGTTCTGCCGGTGGCGACGATCCCGGACACGAGGGGGCAAGGCTTCCATCTCGGGCTGCGCTGGATCGACTGGCTGGTGGGCGAGCTGGCCGATCTGACGCTCTCCTGCCGTGTCCATATCGAGCCGATCGTCGGGGGCTACGAAGTCGGCCTGTCCGAGCTTGAACGAGATGCCGAGGGAGGCGTCTGATGACCGATCGCATCAAGAAGACGTACCGCACCGTGAAGGTCGCTGGCGTTGAGGTTCGGCGCCAGGTGGTCGAGGTAGTGCCCGACGCCAAGTCCAAGTCCGAGCCCAAGACCGACTCCGAGGCAGGGGTGGTCCAGATCAAGCCAAAAACGCGGGCCGCTGCGAAGCGCCCCAGCAGCGCCCCAAGGAGGGTGAAGAGATGAGCGTGTTGAACATGAACGGGCGCCAGCAGGTCAACGCCCGCCAGCAGACCAAGGAGTTTGCGGACCAGGCCCGCGAGCTGCGCCTCGAGCGCAACCAGGCTCGCGAACGACTGGCGACCGTCCGGACACAGCTTGCCGAGGGCAAGGCTTCAGCGACCGACCTGGCTGTGGCCGTCAACGAGGTCGAGCGGATCGACGGCCAGCTTGCCGACATCGAGTCTGCCCAGCGCGAGCTGGTCAGCGGTCTCGCGGACGGCATCAGCGGCGCCGGCATGGGCCGCGAGACCCTGTACGACGACCCGAGCGTCCAGCGGCTGATCCAGCACACCGTGACCAGCAGCGCACCGGTCGGCAACGTGGTGCTCGGCACGGCGATCGAGGCCAACGAAGTCATCCAGCGCATCCGTACCGGTCGTTGGGACAACACGCTCCAGGCGACGGACTCCGCTGCTGGCGTCCTCGACCTCGGTGACGACGCTGCACGGCTCGGTCCGTGGCATGGGATCGTCCCGCAGACGCGGCGCCGGTTGAGGATTCTGGATCTGATCCCGACGCTCCCGTTCCCCGGCGTCGGCAACCGGTTCGACTACACCCGCGAGGAAGGCACGTTCGACCCCGCCGAAGATCTGTCGACCGGCCCGTACGAGGTCGCAGAGCTGTCCGCCAAGCCTCCGGCTGCCATCACGCTTGTCGATGACGAGGTGAAGGCAGCGACCATCGCCGCGTGGTTCAAGACGCCGCGCCAGCAGATCGCAGACATTCCGACGCTGCAAGGGGTCCTACAGGGCCGGCTGTTCTACATGGTCATGCGCCGACTCGAGAACCAGATCGTCGGGGGCGACGGGACCGGCGAGAACCTGACGGGCATCCTGCACACGTCGGGCGTCGGAGACATCGCGTACGCCTCCGGGGTGCCGCTCACGGACCTGATCCTGGACGGTTCGACCGCAGTCGAGCTGCTCGAGTCAGAGCCGAACGCTGTGGTGGTCAACCCGTCGGACAAGGCCACAGCGCTGAAGGCGCTCGCCAGCACGAGCGGAGTCCGGCTCGACTCCGGTGGCGCGTTCGCCACGCCGGCGACCGACATCTGGGGGTTGCCGATGATCAGCTCGACGGCGATCGCCGCCGGTACAGCGCTGGTCGCGGACTTCACCCAGACGACCATCTTCGTTCGCGAGGGCGTGGTCCTGCGGATCAGCGACAGCGATCAGGACGACTTCGTTAAGAACCACCTAACGCTGCTCGGTGAGATGCGGGCGGGTCTCGCCATCTGGAACAGCGGTGCGTTCGCCCTGGTCAACCTCGCGTCGTAGTAGAGCTTCGAGGCCAGAACCTCGAGTCAAGTGAGCCGGTCGGTCTGGGGCTTGTCTCCTTGCCCGCCAGATGCAGGCCGGCCGGCTCCTTAGTCTGTGACCGATGCCAATCGTTCAGTGCTCAACGCCACGTTGCGAGACGTTGATCGCCGTCGACAAGGACGGGTTGCCGATCGACGGTTGTAGGCAGGGGTGTGCGGCCGTCGACGATCTATCAGTGCCGAGACTGCAAGCGCTCGATGTACGGGCGGACCGAGTTCGACCGTGAGGGCAAGAAGCCGCGGTCAGCTCGTTTGGATCAGGCGGCTTAGAGGCCGTCTAAGCGCGTTCCACGGCCTAGGAGGACGGGATGACCCGTAATTCCGACCAGACCGCCTAGCCCGTGATCAGATGCAGCCACGCAGACCACGCACGGCTTGCGGCCTAGAGACCGTGCATCGACTCGACCGACGCTGGTTTGCCGTCGTCGATTCGCAGCCGGAGACACTCGAACCCGTGGACTGGGTCTCGGACGATGCCGGCTCTGACGTTGTGGCCGCGACGCCGTAGCTCAGCCATGACCGCCGTGTGGTGGTCGATCAGATCAGCGCGATCGTTCGCAGAGCAGTCGTCTAGACGGATGGCGAAGATCTGGCCACTGCCGACCAGCGTCTCGACGTAGTCGGCGTGTTCGATGACGAGTGCGTGGCTCACAGCAGCTTGAGGTCCGGTCCGCGAGGGTTATGCCGACGACAGCGCACAGCGAGGTTGGACAGCGCGTTGTTCTTGGGATCGAAGTCGATGTGATGGACCTCGAGATGCAGCGTCGATCTGCACGTAAAGCCGGCGTCATCACGGAACGTGCACCGATGATCGTCTCGATCAAGAACCTGCTCACGTAGCCGACGCCAACCAGGCGGTGATCCACAACGTAGACCGTGAACGTCGATCCGATGTTGTTGCAGCAGGTCTGATCGAACGACGCGACGGCAGGTCGGACACTGTCGATAGGTAGTCGCAGTCATCGAGGTCGAGGGTAAGCAGAGGGTCTGACGAGGTCGTACAAGAACGCAGGACGGCAGACGCAGCAGGTCCTCGACCACGAACACGTAGGACTTGCTCAGTCTGAAAGTCGATCTCGTACGACGTTGAAGAGGAGGTCGATTGAAGACGACGAACCGACCGCGAACGAGTCGATCGAACCTGCTGCGGCTGAACCCCCGCCTCGGCCAAGTAGCCGGTGTGTTTCACCATCCACTCAACCACTAGTCCTTCAAAAAAACGGCTAAACAAATGGCTGCCGTCGGGTGGCTGTGGTTCGATGGGCCGATGGGACGACACAAGCTCGACGTCAGCAGCGAGGACGTCCACCGAACGTCGCACCTGCGAGTCGTAGAAGCGGCACGGCGGTTGGGCGTTTCGGAGCGGACACTGGTCAGACGCCGCCGGGAGTTGGGTCTGACGAACTCCATCCACCGAGCGCCTGATCCGTCGCGGATCGGCAAGAGGTGGGATGGCGCCAACTGGGTCTAAGCCCAGTCTGAAGGTCGTTGACGAGGGCGACGCACAACCTGTCCAGAATTCGTTAGACGACGAGTTCGACGCCGCCGAATCGCTGCTCGACTGGTTCTCGTTCAGCCGCGAGGTGAACGGCGGCTCAGTGCCGGCGGTGCCGGAACGCGAAGAGGTTCTCGCCGATGACGACGAAGACGCCGAGGCAAGCGAGTAGGGCGTAGAGCACGACGTCGATCATGCCGCGTCCAGCAACCTCGGCGTGAGGGCGCAGAACGCCCCGTTGAGCGTTCTCGCTCACTCGGAAGCGCGGGATGGCTCTAGCTCGCTGGCCGGCGCTTCTGTCTGGTGGGCGCCTATGATGTGTGGCGTCCTTGGTCTCGTCTGGCATTTGGACTTCTGAGACGCCGCCCTGGCTCCCACCTCGGGCGGCGTCTCGCTTCTCATACCTTTGTTGTTCCGTCCGATGCACGCGCTTTCGTTTTCGGCAGGGAGCTACTACGACCGCCAGACGTCACACGAAAGCGAGCACGCCACAGCTATTACGAGATCAAGAGCCCGGCCCCGGCTTCGTAAGGGGCGCCTCCCAGGGAACCTCGAGGCGGGCTAAGCCTCGTCGAGCCAGCTCTTGCCCGGCCGCTGATCTTTGATCGTGCGGAGGCAGGGGACGAATCCCTGTCGGGTTAGAGCGTGTCTGTAGACCTGTTCGACCCCGACGATGTGAATCTCGACGGTTATGTCGCTTGCAGGGCCTCGTTGCTCCCTACCACTGGCAGGTGGCTACCGATGCAAAGCCACCTGGGGCTTTAGCGCCGAGGGAGCGTGTACCGCTGGCAATGGTTGCGGAACGTGCAGTGGCCTCTTCAGCTCGAAAGAGCGGCGTCTACTCCTAGAGGCTTTCGACCTTGCAAAGCGGCATAGGGCTTCCATCAGGCTGCTCGGTTATAGATCGAACTGGCCGAACAGAGGTAAGAGTGAAGATCGAAGGGATCGAAGTGGTGACAGCTACGAAAGAGAGAGCGGGCGCGAATCCGTTCGGTCTCCGAGGCCGAAGTGAAACCTGGCCTAAACGCACACACATATTCTGGGCAACTTCAAATCACCCACCACACAAGCCTTCGCGGCAATCGGACTTCTGGGCAACTTCTCCGACGGTGCGAGTGTCACTAACTGTACAGCGGGCGTACGTTGTCTAAATCGCTGTAAATCCGGCGGTTATGACAGCGTCACCCTGTTACACTTACATACATGGACAAGGACAGTCTTCTAGCGGAAGTGAGGCGGTGGCGGGACCGCGAGATCGACTCTCACGAGCGGTTCCTCGAAGCGGCCGCTGCGGCGCGTTCGGCAGGCCTAAGCCTGCGGGCGATCGCAGATGTGACCGATACGACGCACGTCAACTTGTATCGGTGGCTTCAGAAGCGGGAGGGTCGATGACGGAGCCAGAGCCCGACGACTTCGTCGACCTCGACCTCGACCTCTTCGAGGTCTTCTTGGGCATCGACAAGGGCGCGGCGCCCATTTCACGTCTAGCCGTGAAAACGCGATCACATACGCGGCCACGCGGCTATGCGCCGTGGAAACCGCAGAAGAAGACGCGGGTCGTTCTCGACCAGGTCGTCAGCATCCTCAACGAGTACGAGGACCATTTGCCGCTGACGGTCCGCCAGGTTTTCTACCGGCTGGTGGGCGCGTACGGCTATCCGAAAGACGAGCGGGCGTACAGCCGACTGTGCGAGTACCTGAACCGAGCGCGGCGGGCCAAGATGATCCCGTTTCAGGCGCTCCGCGACGACGGCATCAGCGTCACGGGGTCGCAGTTCTACGGCAGCGTCGAGGACTTCTGGGACGAGACTGCACGCCGGGCTAGGAACTACCGGATCGACCGCCAGCAGGGCCAGCGCCAGTACGTCGAACTGTGGTGCGAGGCGGCTGGGATGATGCCGCAGCTTCGGGCCGTGGCCGACGAGTTCTCGGTCCCCGTCTACTCCAACAGCGGCTTCGTGTCTCTGCCCTCGGTCCGGTCGATGGTCGACCACGCGCTCGGTCGTAGCGTGCCGACGGTGATCGTGCACGTGGGCGACCTCGATCCGTCGGGCAGCAGCATCTTCACGGCGATGACCGAGGACGCGTCAGCGTTCGTCGAGAAAGATCGCGTCCTCGCCACCCAGCGGATCGTGCCGGTGCGCGTAGCGCTGACCGGCGCCCAGGTCGTCAAGTACCAGTTGCCCACAGCGCCGCCGAAGCGGGCAAGGACGGGAAGGGCTATGCCGACGCACGCGCCGTGAAATGGCTCAAGACGGCCGATGCCCAGCTCACCGGCGGTGGCACCGTGCAGTGCGAGGCGCTGACGCCAGACGACTTGGCCACGATCGTGCGAGACGCGCTGGCGGATGTGTTCGATCTGGACAAGGTCATCGAGCACGCCGAGACCGAGCAGGCCGAGCGGACACAGCTACTACGCGCCCTGCCCCGTGGTGAGGGATGACCCGCGCCCATTTCACATCTACCCGTGATACGGCCCCGCGACGGTTGCCGCCGTCCGAGGCCACGACCCATCGGAGGGAACCCGATGAGTGGCTCGAACCCTAGCTACCAACTCCCGCTCAGCCCGCACCAGCACCCGCTGGACAAATCCAGTTCGTGGCTCCAGAAAGCTTGCCGGCGAGGGCTCGAAAACGACGCGTTGTACGCCGCCGGCCAGCTCGAGGCCAACTTCCCCGACTACGTCTGGAGGAGGATTTTCGTCATCGCGGTCGAGGACGTGGGTCTGGCCGACCCCGGCCTGCCAGCGCGGCTCCTGGCGCTGTACGAGATCACCAAGCTGCTCGGCCGGAAGCCGGAACAGCGCATGAACCGCCGAGCCAATCTTGTGATGGCGGTGATGCTGGTCGTACGGGCGCCCTAGAGCCGAGTGGTGGACGACGCGACCACCGTCGTGTTCGCCGAGGCCAAGCGTCCCGAGCGCCGGCGAGAGATACCGCTCGAGTTCGTTGACCGCCACACGCAGAGAGGTCGTGCGATGGGCCGCGGCTGACCCAGTTCTTCGCTGAGGGCGCCGCCCTGGCGAATGAGGCCCCGATCGAGAATCCGTACGCGGCGTCGGTACAGGCCGTGTTCGCCGACAAGGTCGCGGCCGAGACCGCGCAACTACAACTGGAGGAGGAGGAGGAGGAGCGATGATCGAGGTCAGGGAGGACCTGGCGTTGGGGTTCGTCCAGCAGGTCGAGCGGATGGCGGACGTTCAGTTCGACCCCGACTGGGAGCTGGAGAGCCGGCTCGCTTGGGCGCTCGGCTACGTGCAGGGCAAGCTCCAGCATGTACCTGATCGCCACCGCGGGCCTGTGCACGGTGAAGATGAACCTGCCCAGCCCGAGTCGGGGACAGGCGGTAGCGGCCTGGCACCGGCCGAGCCCGAGCCCGTTGCTGCACCGTTGCAGCATGACGACGACTTCGAGGGCGAGCTGGCCGACGATGAGTGATACCTGCGCAACTCGCGTCGCCGGCTACGTCAGGGTCAGCACGCAGGAGCAGGCCGACCGCGGCTGGAACCTCAATCGCGACCGTGAGCTGATACGCGAACGCTGTGAGCGTGAGGAGGGCTGGGAGCTGGTGGAGCCGATCTTCGACGATGCAGCTCGGCAAGGCGACGACCCCGATCGACCGGGACTGGCTGCTCTGCTCGACGTCCTGGACGACGTCGACGTTGTGATCATGCGCTCGCAGGATCGGATCAGCCGGACATCGGGATCTGGGCGATGGTGTCCACAGCGCTCCGAGCGTCCGGCGTTCGCGTCGAGACGTTCACGGGGCCGATCGACCTCGAGTCCGCATCCGGGGAGTTCATGGCGAACGTCATGGCCGCGGTGGGCAAGTTCGAGAAGCGGAGGACCGGTGAGCGGGTCAAGCAGGCGGCGGCTGCGCGGGTCCGTTGCGGCCGTCACCACGGCCAAGCGCCCTACGGCTACCGCTCTGAGGACGGCAAGCTGGTCGTCGTCCCGGCAGAGGCCGCGGTTGTCCGCCGGATGTTCCGGGAGTGTGCGGAGGAGGGCCGAAGCCAGCGAGAGATCGCCCGCCGATTGAATCGCGACGGCATTCCGGCCCAACGCGGCACCTGGACCCAGGGCACCGTGTCGAAGCTACTCCGCTCGCCGGTGTACGCAGGCAAGCTGAGGTTCCACGACGAGCTGTTCCCGGGCACCCACGAGCCGATCATCGACATCGACCTTTGGAGCAAGGCGGAGCAGCTGCGCGAGGCGAACACCCGCACCCGCCGAGGTCGGACGCCGAGCGCGAACCACCTGCTGGCAGGGGGCACGCTCAGGTGTGGCCGCTGTGGGGCCGCCATGTATGCGCAGACCCGACCGCAGCGCGGGAACGGCGTCACGTGGGAGGCCTACTCGTGCGCTCGACGCCAGCGCGAAGGACTCGATGCCTGCGACCAGCCGCCGGTCAAGCGCCAGCCGATCGACGAGGCCATCTGGCGGTTCGTGACTGAGACGGCGCTCGATCTTGAGGCGACGAAGCGTGCGATCACCGAACAGGCCAGCGGGCAGATCGCCGAGATCGGGACGTTGAGAGCCCAGGCTGAGCGAGACGTGGTGAAGGTGGAGCAGGCCCGCGCGAAGATCGAATCGGACTACCTGTACGGCGACCTGCCCGCCGATCGCTATCGAACGCTCAACGAGCGGCTGAGCGCAGAGCACGAGGCGGCGACTGCCAACGTTGGCACCCTGAGCGCCCGACACGACCGGCTGCTCGCTGAGGTCGAGGGCATCGACGCCGAAGGAACGCTCCTGATCGAGCTGTCGGCCATCAGGGCAGAGATCCTGGAGCAGGCCAGAGAACGCAGAACACGCGGGCGCCACGGCACTTCGTACAGCGCTCCAGACGGCTGTTCACCAGCTTCGAGCTCGTCCCCGCCAAGAGCTTCGGGGTCGGCGGCGCTGAGGGGATCATCTCGCCGCAGGATCGCTCGATCGGAGTCGGTGGCTACCTGCTGATCCCACACGTGCAGCCGGAGGCGCTCGACCGGGAGGCGTGGGCGATCCGCCGGGTGCCGCTGGGCCTGCGCGGATCTGAGAACAAAACCTTTACAACGTAGTCGTCGCAACCTCGGCTGAACCCGCGCAGCCGGTCGAGCTCGCTCGCACGCCCGGACAGCACGAGCAATGGGAGGTCCGGATCGAGGCGACCGGCGACGCGGTCGGCCTCGCGGACGTGGGCCAGGAGCTCGAGACCGTCGTCGTCGGGCAGGCCGAGATCGACGATCGCGAGGTCGGGGAAGGAGCGCTCGAGCAGTCGGCGAGCGTCGGACGCGCATTCGGCCTCGAGCACGTCGAACCCGTCTGCGGTCAGATTGTCGGCGAGGAACATGCGCGTGGCCCGATGGTCTTCGACGACGAGGATGGTGGCGGCGTGATGGTCCATGCCCCCAAGAGCCTCGAGGACCCCCGAATTCACCCTCCCCAAACCAAAGAATTTCCGTCCGCGCGCCCTCGGGATCGGTGCAGGCGAACAACCTCGGCGCCCGCGCAGGCGCCGAATGGGGCCAAACCCAACACTCGACCCCCTCGCCCAGCCGAATGCATATTCGGGTGCGTATAGCGGCCAGAAGGACGCACTCGCCGCCGGCGGGTCGTCGAGTGTTGGGTTTGGACCGAGGCGTCCCGGGGCGGCCGCCTACGCCCACGACGCCCATGGCACGGAAGCCGCCGCCGCCTACGCCCACGACGCCTATGGCACGGAAACGGCCGCCGCCTACGCCCGCGACGCCTGTGGCGCGGAAGCCGCCGCCGTGTCCGCCACCGTGAACCACACGGTCTTGCCGGTGGCGGGATGGTGGTCCACGCCCCAGTCCGAGGAGAGCATGTCGATGATCTTCAACCCGCGCCCGCTGGGATCGGTCGGCTTGGGCGACCGCATCTCGGGCCTGCCCCCCGCCCCGTCGGTCGCCTCGACGCGGATGTCCCCGCCGACGCGGCTGACCGACAGCTCGAATCCGCTGTCGGTGTGGCGGATGCAGTTGGTGGCGAGCTCGGAGACCATCAACTCGACCGCCTCGAGGGTGTCCGCCGAGACGCCGCGCAGCACACTCGTGGCGAAGCGCCGCGCGGCCGGGACGGATTCAGGCTCGTGGGGAAATGTTCTCTCTTGCTTCACGGCTTCACGTTCAGGGTGTCGGCCAATCCCATTGAATCGATGACCCGCCGGAGGATTGGCGAGACGTCTCGCAGCTCGATCTCGTGCACAGCCGTCGACCAGCGCACCCACAGGGCGATGGCGGAGCTGTCTGCAAAGCGTAACCCGCTCAAATCGAGGATCAGTTTCCCCGGGTGACGCTCGAGCGCGGACCCGACCGCGGACTCGAGCGCATCGACGTTCGTAATGTCGAGTTCACCCGTGATGCGGACCTTCAAACCATCACCGTCAGCCTGGGCGAGGTCAAAGTTCACCTCAGCGGTGTTGTTGGCGTCTAGTCCAGCCATCTGAGCCCTGCGATCGCGGTGTCGTCGTCGCTGTCGTGCCGGAGCTCCACGAGGAGTTGGCTGAGCAGACCGTCGAGGTCAGAGTGATTGGCGGTGGCGGCGTGCTGGAGACGCTCGAGTCCCGTGTCGATGCTCTCGCCTCGTCGTTCCACCAAACCGTCCGTGAATGCAAGCAGAGTTGCCGCCGGCGGGGTCGACACCGCGGTCGAGGTGTAGGTGGCGCCGGGATTCACGCCGATCGGCACGCCCACCGCGCCGTTGATGAAGGTTCCGGCGCCGTCGCTGATCAGCAGCGGCGGGAGATGGCCCGCGCTCGTGACCGTCAGCGTGTGGGCTTCGACGTCGACCAGGGCGCACAGGATCGTCGCCAGCTGGCCGGTCGAGCCGACGCTGACCAGCTTCGACAGCTTGGTCAGGATCGTGTCGGGCGGGTCGTCCTGCGCGGCGTAGGCATGAATCGCGAAGCGGAGCGACGCCATCGTCGCCGCCGCCCGCAGACCGCGGCCCGACACGTCCCCGACCACGAGCAACAGCCGATGGTCGTCGAGTGCGATCAGGTCGTACCAGTCGCCACCGATGTCGACGCCCTCCACCCCGGCTTCGTAGCGCGCGCCGGTCTCGACCCCCTGGATCTTCGGCAGCGCCTCCGGCAGGAGCGCGTGCTGCAGCGTCTGGGCGATCGTGCGCTGCTCGGAATACAGCCTGCGGTTCTCGTCCGCGATCTGTTCGAGCGATGTGGCCAGCTGCTCTGCGTGGTTGCGGCGCTGGATCAGGCGCAGCGTCAGCAGCGCGGCACCGATGCTGAGCAGCAAACCGACGATCCCGATCAGCCACGGCAGGCGTTGCGGGAACGAGCCGACGAGCGGGTGCCGGGCGTTGACGACGAACGTGAAGCTGTTGTCACCGAACGGGATCGAAAGCGACGCGGTCTGACCCGTCAGCGGCACCTTGTTCAAGTCCGTGACCAGGAGATCCTCGGGGCGCTGCGACGAGCCCAGATAGAGCGCGTAGTTGAGGTCCGAGAACGTCGACGACTTCTGGAACTTCGACCTACGGTTGGCGGGGAGTGGCCGGCTCTCGGCGTAGACGACATACCGGCCCGTCAGGCCGGGCGACGTGAACGCATACCCGAGGCGGCGCTGCGGCTGCGAAAGCAGTCCGATCACACCCAGGTGCGAACGGCTCGCGGCGGTACTGGCGAAGAACGTCTCCGCCCGTGACGGGGTAGCGCTCAGCTCGGACGGCATCCCCACCGCCGCCAGCGGCCCGGTCTGGTTGGCGCCCACCCGCCAGAGCGTCACCGACCCGAACGGCGGGGACTTGCCCGTCGTGTACGGAGCGATGAACTCCATGAATTTCGTGGTGTTGCCGTCCGTCGCATCCGCGAGCGCGGCGGCCGACGCGAGCGGTGTCTGGATAGCCGCGAACGCCCCCTGGAAGTCCGCACCGGCTTCGCGCACGCGGAGATCGAGCAACCGTTTCTCGTTGCTCGAGTACGCCGAAGCCGAGATCGAGACGAGCACGCCGGTAAGGACCAGCCCGACGAACAGCACCCCGACCGGCAGCCAGAACGGCCACCGACCGCCGCGGGTGGTCCCCGTGGCTGCGGTCTCGTCTTCGCCCTCTGTCCCCCGCGCCGGCCCAGCGTCGGCGCCGGACACCGGGCCACTATCGGTCATCGCGACCCCGGCATCATCACGCGCAAGGGTATCGCCCGGGCCTCGGTGGCGCAGCGGGCGCGTACCCCGTGACACAAGCGTTGCATCGCTTTCGCCAACGTCTGCGCGGTCGGCCGAGGCACATTCTGCAACGTCCCATTCACACGCTGCAGGCACGGAGGAATCCACCATATGATGCCGACGGCCCATGTACCAGCGCGGGAACTACAGCTCTGGGGAGGACTTCGTTCTCGAGTACGGCGAGCTCCGATTCACGTTCAACGAGCGCGACTTTCGCGAGCGCTGCGAGCAGGCTGCCCGCAAGCTCGGATTCATCGGGGGCTCGGTCGACGACGACGAGGGCGAGGATCTGATCAACCTCGTCGTGAACGGCGAGGTCGCCGAACCCGCCTCGGCGCTCGGCGAGCACGTCAACGACTGCTGGCCCGACCTCGTCGGGCCGTCCGATCGCTCGCTTGTCCACTGGCTGCGCCGTCTGATCTTCCGGGGCGCGTGGCTCGATCAGCGCGTCAAGGAGGGCGAGCTCGACATCAGGTTCGACTCCGACGCCCACTCGTTCATCTACATCCAGCCCGACCGCGGCGGCGAGCCGATCCAGCTCGCGCCCGAGCCGAGCTGGAACCGCGTCGCGTACGTGCGGCGCTGACGGCGTCGCGCACCCGCCCGGCAACGGTGCAGCGCACCCCCCGGCCGGCCCCTTGTACAACGCCGGCGCTACCCCCCGGAGCCGATCACGGCCGCAATGTTCTGCACCCGCGGCGCCGGGTTGTCGAGCAGGAGCCGAGGGACGGTCACCAGGTTGTAATGACGCTTACGGACCGCCGCGATGATGCGAGGGAGCGCCGCCACGGTCTCCGAGCGATCCCCGCCGGCGTCGTGCAGGAGGATGATCGCTCCGGGCCGGGCCCCGTCGACGGCAGAGTCGACGATCGCCGAGACGCCCGGCCGGCGGTAGTCACTGGTATCGACGGTCCACAGCACCATCAGCATCCGGTACTTGTGCAGTAAGGCAAGCGTGTTCGCGTTCCACAGCCCGTACGGGGGCCGGAACAGGCGCGGGAACTTCGCGCCGTAGCGCTCGATCGCGCTGGCCTGCTCGAGCAGCTGCTGCTGTTGCGTCTTCTTCGACAGCCTCGACATCGGTGCATGCACCTCGGTGTGATCTCCGATCACGTCGCCGTCGGCGGCGATCGCCGTGGTCGACGCGTTGAAGTAGCGCTCGAGGATCCCGACCTCGAAGAACGTGGCGGGTACGTGCTCGCGCTGAAGGATCGCCAGGACCTGGGGCGTGTACGGCCCGGGGCCATCGTCGAACGTCAGGGCGATCTCGCGATGCTGCGCACCCGCGATCCGAACCCATGGCGTGTACGCGAGTGTCCGGTTGATCGCGGCGTTCTCGTCAATCGCCTCGCGGGCAGCCATCGACCCGCCGCCGTTGCCGGCGAGCTTCCGGATGGCGGCGAAAAACCCGCCTCGGGGCTGCGCCGCTGCGTGCTGCGTGATGGTACCTCCGCTGACGAGCAGAATCGTCACCAGCGCGACGACCGCAACCGCGATCCCGACTAGCGACAGCAACGCGACGGCGCGCCTGCGGCGGTGGTGTGGCGCCATGCTCATCCGGCGCACAGGTCGAGCGCGGTCGAGGATTCCGGGATCGCCCGGCGGGTTGCCTAGGTCGGCACTGCGTTCCATGAAGGGATGCCCCGCCCCTCATCATGCCGGGTCGGCCGTCCGCGTGCACGCGTGCACGATCTCGTTGGCGGGCGCTCGCACCTCCGCACGCCGCGCGCGGTGTCCGCGGGCGCTCACACCTCCGCACGCTGCGTGCGCAGGGTCGCAGTCCACGCCACCCGTTACCTCGGCGTGCCGCAAGTCCCATTACGCTCCCGAACGATGCACCCACCGGTCTGGGTCGTTATCCCCACTTACAACGAGGCAGCGAACATCGAGGGCATCGTGCGCGCCACCGCGGCCGAACTCGAGCGCTTGGCCCCGGACGCACACCGGATCCTGATCGTCGACGACAACTCGCCCGATGGAACCGGCGAGATCGCCGACCGGCTGGCGGCCGCCGAGCTGCAGGTCGAGGTCCTCCACCGCCCCAAGAAGACCGGGCTGGGACACGCCTACCTGGCCGGCTTCGCGCGCGCGCTGGACTCGGGCGCTGAGCTCGTCATCGAGATGGACGCAGACTTCTCACACGACCCTCGCTACCTGGGGCCGATGCTCGACGCCGCCAAGACCGCCGACCTGGTGCTGGGGTCCCGCTACGTCAAGGGGGGCGGTGTCGAGGATTGGGGGCTCGCGCGACGACTCATCAGCCGCGGCGGCGGCCTATACGCCCGGACGATCCTCCGGGTGCCGATCCACGACCTCACCGGCGGGTTCAAGTGCATCCACCGCCGCGTGCTCGAGGCGATCGATCTCGAGACGATCCGGGCCGAGGGGTACGTTTTCCAGATCGAGGTCACCTACCGCGCACTGCTGGCTGGGTTCCGGGTCGCCGAAATCCCTATCGTTTTCAAGGACCGCAGCGTCGGCTCAAGCAAGATGTCGGCACGGATCGCGTTCGAGGCCATGTGGGCCGTGCCTTTCTTGCGCCGGCGCGACGGCCGGCCAGAACGAGGAATCGGTAGTCCGCGGGCGTGATCAGGTGCCCCGCGGCGGGTAGCGGAATGCTCGGTACCTGAACATTGTGAGCGCAAGTTCCCTAACGTAATGTCAACAATGACCACACGCCGCGCGACTGTTCGTCGGGCAAGCTACACGCGATGAGTGTGAACAGTCCGTCGCTTGGCGCCACGCGGAGCGGCGCGTTCGGCCTGCGTACGGCGCCGCTGGAGGCCGGCCGGACACGGACGCGCGCGCCGGTTTCCTGGGTCGGGCTGCTCGGGCTCGCGGGGATGCTGGCGACAGGGGTGCTGGTGTCGATCTCAGCGGCGAGCACCGACAAGCTGCTGCCGCAGACGACGCAGACCGGGCTCGGGCCGATCGGCCTCGCCGGGTCGTTCGGCACCACCGGCATCAACCTCGGGAGCATCGGCCTAACGGTCACGGTAGCGGTGATGTTCGCGTCCTACGTGGTCACAGTCGGGGCGGCGCGCCGGCTGTCCCCGCTGCTGGTCCTCGGCTCGATCGCGGCGCTCCACGCGCTGATCCTGCTCGCCCCCCCGCTGTTCTCAACTGACGTCTTCAGCTACCAGTTCTACGGCCGGATCGGCGAGCTGTACGGCGGCAACCCGTATCTGGCCGGCCCGCACGCGCTCGCACTCGACCCGCTCTACCCCTACATCGGGTCTAAGTGGACCGCTATCCCCACGGTCTACGGTCCGGTATTCACCGCGCTGAGCTACCTGCTGGCGCCGCTCTCCATCCCCGCCAGCGTGTTCGCCTACAAGGCGATCGCGGCCCTCTCGAGCCTGGCGATCGTTGCGCTCGTGTGGGACGGGGCACGGCTCCGCGGGGTCGACCCAACCCGGGCCGCGGCGCTCGTCGGGCTCAATCCGCTGATCGTCGTCTACGGCGTCGGCGGGGGGCACAACGACCTGCTGATGCTCGTGCCGATGGTCGCCGGGATCGTGCTGCTGCTCCAGCACCGAGGGCGGCTCGGCGCCGGCTCGATGGTGCTCGGCGCAGCCGTCAAGGTGACCGGCGGTCTGATGTTGCCGTTCGCGCTCGCCGACGCCCGTGGGCGCATGTCCAGCCCACGCCGGCGCGACATCCTGATCGGGGCGGGCGTGACCGCCGCGCTCCTGACCGCGTTCGCGTTCGTGCTGTTCGGGGCCGGTCCGCTCCACCTCCCGGCGACGATCGAGAACGTCCAGGGCAGGGGCAACTGGCAGAGCATCCCTGGCTTCCTCGGGGCGCGCCTCGGGTTCAGCGGTGTCGGGCAGCCGACGGCGTTGATTCTCGGCGGGCTGTTCGCCGCCGCAACGATCTGGCTGGTGTGGCGCGTGTGGCGTGGCGAGCTGGACTGGATCGCCGCGGCCGGCTGGGCCGCCCTGGCGTTGCTGGTCACAGCCGCGTCGCTATTGCCCTGGTACATCGCGTGGCTTATGCCGCTGGCCGCGCTCGGGCGAGACCGCCGTCTGTGGCAGGCCTCGATCGTGCTAACGATCATCATCGCGATCTTCCAGCTGCTTGCCTACATCCCGCACGGAAGCTCGCTCCCCGGATTGTGAGCCGCCATGACCTCGCTCCATCATCCCCACGAAACCGAGCCCGCCGCGCCCGTCGACGAGGGCAGGTCGCTCAAGCTGCTCAGCGTCGTGGCGCCCGTGTACAACGAAGAAGCCACGATCGAGGAGTTTTACGCGCGCGTGTGCAGCGCGCTCGACGGGGTCCAGTTCGAGCTCGTGCTCGTCGACGACGGCTCGACGGATCGCTCCGAGGCCGAGCTCCGCAAGCTCGCGTCGAATGATCCGCGCGTGCGTTTGGTGCAGCTGTCGCGCAACTTCGGCCACCAGACGGCGCTGACGGCCGGTCTCGACCACGCGCGAGGCGACGCCGTCGTGATGCTCGACGCCGACCTCCAGGACCCGCCAGAGCTGATCCCGCGCATGCTCGACCACTGGCGCGCCGGCTGTGACGTGGTGTACGCCGTCCGGGAGCAGCGTGAAGGCGAATCGCGCTTCAAGCTCGCGACCGCGCGGTGGTTCTACTCGCTTTTCGATCGGCTGGCGCAGGTCGAGCTTCAGCACAACTCGGGTGACTTCCGTCTGCTGGACCGGCGAGCGCTCGATGCGCTTCTGTCGATGCGCGAGCGCAACCGCTTCCTGCGGGGCATGACCGTCTGGGTTGGCTATCGGCAGGCTGCCGTCCCGTACAGCCGCGACCGTCGCTACGCCGGCAAGACGAAGTACACGCTCCCCAAGATGCTCCGCTTCTCGCTCGACGCGATCTCGTCCTTCTCGCATCGTCCCCTGCAGCTCGCGACGCTGCTCGGATTCCTGATCTCCACGCTGGCGTTCATCGCGATCCCGGTCGTCGTCGTCCTGCGCATCCTCGGCTCCTACCTGCCGGGGTTCAGCTCGCTTACGATCGCGGTGCTGCTCCTCGGCGGGATCCAGCTGATCGCGATCGGGATCATCGGCGAGTACGTGGGCCGGATCTACGACGAGGTCAAGGGGCGGCCGCTGTACCTCGTCAGCTCGCGCGTGAACATTCCGGACGAGGAGGCGACCACGCCGACGCAGCACGCCCCGACCGAGCCTCGCCGCACCTCGTTGTAGCCAACGGGCCTGGTGTCACACCAGGTTCGACCAGCGTCAAGACGATCTCGACGCGCTAGCCCCCGGCGGGGTTCGGGCCGACCCGCGGGTTGACCCGCTCGCCGGGCTCCCCCCCGTTCTCGCCCGCACCCCGGCCGCCGTCGCCGTTGCCGTCGGCCTGCTCGAGCGCGGAGATCCGGCTGGCGAGGGTCTTGATCGCATCGGCGATCGGGTCGGGGAGGTGGACCCAGTCCGCGTCCGGACCCTCGGGGCGGCGCCCTTCGACGCGGACCGGGTGACCGGGATTGCCAACCACCGTGGAGTTCGGCGGCACGTCGTGGATCACGACGCTGTTCGCGCCGATCTTCGAGCCGTGGCCGACCGTGATCGGCCCGAGCAGCTTCGCGCCGGAGCCGATCGTGACATTGTCTTGGACGGTCGGATGTCGCTTCCCGGTCGCGAAGCCGGTGCCGCCGAGGGTCACACCCTGGTACAGCGTGATGTCGTCGCCGAGCTCGGCGGTCTCGCCGATCACCACGCCCATCCCGTGGTCGATGAAGAACCCGGCGCCGATCCTGGCCGCGGGATGGATCTCGATTCCCGTGATCGACCGCGACACGTACGCAATCACCCGCGGCAGGAGGGGCACGCCGGCGTTGTGGAGGGCGTGAGCGGCCCGGTGGGCGAGAAGCGCGTGCACCCCGGGCCAGGCCACCAGAATCTCGAGCGGGCCCACGTCGCGGGCGGCCGGATCGCGGCTGCGGGCGGCAGCGATGTCGCGCCGCACCTCGGTGACGATGCGGTGCAACCGCATACAGAAAGCGTAGTGGACCGTCCGCACGGCCTCAGGGAGCGAAAAACGGGGTCGAGACGTACCGCTCGCCCGAGTCCGGGAGGATCGTGACGATCCGCGCCCCGTGCAACTCGCGACGGCGCGCCACCTCGATCGCCGCCCACACCGCCGCGCCCCCAGAGATTCCGGCGAGCACCCCCTCGCGCCGGGCAAGCTCGCGCGCGGTCTCGATCGCGTCCTCGTCGTCGACCCCGATGACCTCGTCAACGACGTCGCGATTCAAGACAGCGGGGACGAATCCGGCGCCGATGCCCTGAATCTTGTGCGGCCCGGGGCGTCCGCCCGACAGCACCGCCGATGCGCTTGGCTCCACCGCAATCACGCGACACCGGGAGTTGCGTGCCTTGAGCACCTCGCCGGCCCCGGTGATCGTGCCCCCCGTGCCCACGCCGACGACGAACGCGTCCACCTCGCCCGCCATCGCCTCCCAGATCTCCGGCCCGGTCGTGCGCCGGTGGATCTCGGGGTTCGCCGGGTTGGAGAACTGGTCGGGCAGGAACACGTTGCCGCGCGAGGCCATCGCTCGGGCCGCGTCGACCGCCTCGTTCATCCCTCCCAGCGACTCGGTGATCTCCACCTGCGCGCCGTACAGGCGCAGCAGCCCCTCGCGCTCGCGGCTCATCCCCTGAGGCATCGTCAGCACGAGCTCGTAGCCCTTGGCGGCGCACACGAACGCGAGCGCGATCCCCGTGTTGCCACTCGTCGCCTCGACGACCGTCGTCCGCCCCGGCTCGATCAGTCCGTCCCGCTCGGCGGCCTCGATCATCGACACCCCGATCCGGTCCTTGACGCTCCCGCCCGGGTTGAACGCCTCGAGCTTGGCGAACAGGCGCGCATGGGCGTCCGGCAGCATCCGCGTCAGCTCCACCATCGGCGTACGCCCGACGTGGGCCGCAATGTTGGTCGGGATTCGGGGCATTGGCCGGCCTAACCCTACGAGAGTCAGGCTGCGCGCGCTGCCGGGGCTTCACAACGCGTCAAACACGTTCGCGTCGCTGAACCGGACGTCGCCTCGAGCGACCGCCGGGCGCGGTGAACGAGCGACGTGAGTGCCCCTGAGACGGTCCTCTCGCCCGCACAACGGCCGGAGAAAGCGACGAAGCTCGGTTACGCAATGCGGGTTTCGAGTGCGTGCGTGGCCTCGAATTGTTCTGTCTCGGCGCACTCCTCGCGGAAGTAGCGGGCCCGCGCGCGGCGCCACGCGGCGAGCGCGCCAGCGATTTGTCGCGCCTCCGGCTCGAGGTCGGGGTCATCGGCGATCGCCTGGTATCTCTCCGCGAGGTCTAGGTCCAGCGCGACCACCGCCTCCAGCTCAGGGACGGTCAGAATCCCGACGGCCGTCTCGATCACCGTCGTACCGCCTCGCTCATGCTGACTTAACGCCCGTCGGCACGCGTTGCGTGCGCGGTACGTGTATTGCCTTGCTTACAGCGTCGCCGGCCCATCGCACAAAGAGTTGAACCTAACCTTGGCGGGGTTTCGCCGTCGTTAGTGCGTGCGCGTCTCTCCAGAGATGCGTAGTCTGGGGCGCCCCGCCAACCGCACGGATGGGTCGGCGGGGCGCTGGTGCGCCAGCGGCAAATGGGGGCGTGCCGCGGCGCAGAGGGGCGTCCTTTCCCCACGTTTCAGGACGTCTCCAGCGGCCCGGGCACCGAGAATCTACCCGTCAGCCCGGAGACCGGCCTCATCAGCTGAGAATGAGAGGAACGTTGCAGGACGGCGAACATGCGCCAGCGGTGGACCCCCGAGCCTTTCACCGGTACTGAGGCGATCTAGATGTGGTACATGGCCGCGCCGGCGGCCCGCGACTCGGCGTCGGCTACGTCCGCGACGGTCGACTGCGCCAGCACGGCGCGCGCCGCCTCGGCGGCTTCGGCGAACACGCCCGTGGCGCCGCTCCCGACCGGTCCGTCGAGCAACTCGACCAGCTCGAGCACGGTGATCTCTCCCGCCGGGCGCGCGAACGAGTACCCGCCCTTGACGCCGCGCTGTGAGCGCAGAACCCCGGATCGCCTGAGTGTGGCGAACAGTTGCTCGAGGAATTGGACCGGGATCTGCCGGCGCCGCGCGAGCTCAGCGATCGGGACCGGGCCCCGGTCGCCCTGATGGCGGAGCTCCACGAGCGCGCTCAGCGCATACGGCGACTTCGTCGTGATCGAGATCATCGGCCACGGCGATCATCGCAGGAATGAGGAGGTCTGGGGAATTCCGCCTCAGGTCGGAATTACGACTAGATCCAGCCGCGCTCGGTGGCGATCAGAACCGCCTGGGCGCGATCCATCGCGCCGAGCTTCCCGTACACGTTGTGCAGGTGCGTACGGACGGTGCTGGTCGACAGGCCGAGCTCGGAGGCGATCTGCTTGTAGACCATCCCGCGGGCCAGCCGGCGTAGGACCTCGACCTCGCGCGTGGACATCGGGCACGGATCGATCTGACGGCGGCGCCCGCCGGCGCTCGGCAGCGGCAGGTCGTACATGACCGTGCGGAGCTCGGTCGGGGCGATCCCGACCTGGCGGGAGACGTTCAGGAGCTCCGACGGCGACACGGAAGCGCCGAGCGTGTAGTGGGCGAGCATGTCGGCCAGGCGCACGACGGCGGCCTCGCCGTCGACATCCTCGGCGTGGTGGCGCTCGATCACGCTGGCGACCGACTTCGGCAGGCCCCACCGGCGGGCGAGGACGCCGCCGACGAGCGCGTGGTCGACGCCGAGTTCGCGCCGCTCGGTCTGGATCCGCTCCTCGGGGGTGCGGGCCTCGGCGTGAATCTGGCGCGGGTAGCCGGGATAGGCGTGGACCAGCACGAGCTTGCCGATGTCGTGCAGCAGCGATGTGACCATCAACCGGTCGCGAGCCTCGTAGCCGAGCTCGCGGGCGATCCGGTCGGCGGCGCGCTGGGTGGCGACGGCGTGGAGCCGGAAGCGCTCGGGCACGCCCTGCCAGACCGCGGTCCGCTCGAAGAAGTCGAACGTCCGCGCCTTCGAGGCGATCGAGTGGACGTTGCGGGGAGACAGGACCTCGACGCCCTTGACGGCGCTCTCGACCCGGCCGCGCATCTTGCCGTCGACGCGGTTGGCGAGGCGCAGCACGGTGACCGCGAGCGCCACGTCCGCCTCGACGGCGGCGACGACGTCGGCGGTCGACGGCTCGCCCGCCTCGAACAGGCGCAGCACCCGGTTGCGCGACTCGGCCAGCATCGGGAACGCCTCCAGCGCCTCGAACGCGGCCGTGAGCCGGCGCCCGTGACCCTCGTTGTGATGCCGCTCGCGCGAGGCGTACGGGTCGGCTGTGTTCTTGACTGCGGCTAGCGTGGCCACGATGCTCGGATCCGTCCTTTTAGGGGGCTCAGGGGGGAGCGGCGGTTCCACGGTTGTCATGGCCGCCTCAGCCAGCGTTATCGGCAGGGGTACAACGTTCGTTTAGTCGACTCTTCATTCCGCATGCTCCAGAGCCCGATCGATCCGGGCCAGCGTCTCATCTTTGCCGAGCAGCGCGACGCTCTCGAAGATCCCCGGCGACACCGTCGTCCCGGCGATCGCGACACGCACCGGCTGGAATACCTTGGCCGGCTTGACGCCGTAGTCCTCGACAACCTCGCGGAGCGCGCGCTCGATGTTCTGTACGGTGAACGGCTCGGCGCGCGCCAGCGCCTTGCGTGCCGCTCTCAGCGACTCGAGACCGCCGTTCGAGGCGATCACCTTCTGGAACGCCTTGGGATCGTCCGTGGGGCCATCGAACAGGAAGCCGACCAGCGGCCAGAAGTCCGCGAGCGTCTGAATCTTCTCCTCGGATATCTCGACGGCGCCGCGTAGGCCGCTCCGCCCGGTGTAGTCCTCGAGCCGCGTCGTCAGCTCGTCCACCCCAAGCTCCCGGATCCAGCGGCCGTTCAGGTGGCGCAGCTTGCGCTCGTCGAACACCGCCGGGTTCTTCGAGACGCGGTCGAGACGGAACCGCTCAGCGAGCTCGTCCAAAGAGAAGAACTCTTCGTCGGCGGCGAAGCCCGCGCCGAGGAGCGCGATGTAGTTGTCGACCGCCTCGGGCAAGTAGCCGGCCGCGCGCAGCTCCTGCACCGAAGCCGCGCCGTGGCGCTTTGACAGCTTGCGTCCATCGGGCCCGTGCAGGAGCGGGAGATGCGCGTAGCGAGGCGGGTCGACGCCGAGCGCGTCCAGCACCAGAAGCTGCTTCGGCGTGTTCGAGATGTGGTCCTCGCCGCGCACGACGTCGGTGATGCCGGCGTCGAGATCGTCGACCAGGTTCGCGAACACGTACAGCACCGAGCCGTCGGCGCGGGCGATCACGAAGTCGTCCATGCTCGAGTTCGCGAACCGGATCTGGCCGCGAATCACGTCGTCGAAGATCGTCTCCCCGTCATCGGGAACGCGCAGCCTGATCGCGCCCGCCTCCTCGGGCACGCCCCGGAACCCGCGCTCGAAGCCGTGGCGCGCCTTGTAGGTCTGGACGTCGTCGGCGGTCGCCGTCGAGTGGTACGCGTGCCCCGACTCGAGCAGCCGCGCGAGCACCTCCCGGTGGCGCTCGGCGCGTTCGGACTGGAACACCGGCCCCTCGTCCCAGTCGAGGTTCAGCCACCGCAGAGCGTCGAGGATCTGCTCCACGTTCTCCGGTGTCGATCGCTCGCGATCGGTATCTTCGATGCGCAGCACGAGCGTCCCGGGCTCGCCGGCGGGGCCGTACGCCTGGCCGCGGGCGAGCAACCAGTTGTACAGGGCCGTCCGGGCACCACCGATGTGTAGTGCCCCGGTCGGGGATGGAGCGAAGCGAACGCGCATGGGCTACAGACTCGCATGCTAATCGGCGCACACGTATCGAACGCTGGCGGTCTGCCACGCGCCGTCGAGCGCGGCACGGAGCGAGGCTGTGAGACGATCCAGATCTTCAACCAGTCGCCGCGTATGTGGAGGCCGACCGCGTACAGCGAAGACGACTTCGCGGAGTTCCGCGACGCGATGAAGGCGAGCCCGATCAAGGCGGTGATGATTCACGCGGTCTACCTCATCAACTGCGCCACCGAAGATCGCGAGATGCGCAAGAAGTCGCTCACCTCGCTGCTCCAGTCGTTGCGCGTCGGCGCCGGGATAGGCGCGGTCGGCGTGGTTCTGCACCCCGGCTCGGCGAAGCAGGGCGACGTCCCCAAGGCGATCAAGCGCGCCGGGAAGGTGATCAAAGAGGCACTCGCCGAGACCGAAGACTGCCCGCTTCTGCTCGAGGACACGGCAGGTGCCGGCGGCACGCTCGGGCGCTCGTTCGGAGAGCTCGCGGAGCTGATCGACGCCGGCGGCGGCGGCAAGCGGCTCGGCATCTGCCTCGACTCCTGCCACCTGTTTGCCTCGGGATACGACGTGCGGACGCGCGACTCGCTGGCCGAGGTCATCGACGACTTCGACCGGACGGTCGGCTGCGATCGGCTCGGCGCCCTGCACGTCAACGACTCGGCCGTCCCGCTCGGTTCGAACCGCGACCGCCACGCGATCATGGGCGAAGGCGACCTCGGCGAGAAGGGTTGCGCGGTGTTCATATCCGAACCTCGGTTCGACCAGCTGCCAGGCGTGCTCGAGACCGGGCGGGACCACGGGTCCCCCGCCGCCGAGGACGTCGCGCTCGCAAAGAAGCTGCGCACGCGCGGCAGATCGAATCGGAGGAAGGCGAAGCGATGAGCGAACGTGAAGCCGACGCCCTGGTCATATTCGGAATAACCGGCGACCTCGCGAAGAAGCAGACGTGTCGCTCGCTTTACCGGCTCGAGCGGCGTGGGCTGCTCCAAATCCCCGTGATCGGGATTGCGTCCACCGACATGACCGACGACCAACTACGCGACGAGGCGCGCGTGGCGATCGAGCAGACGGGCGAGACGATCGACCCGGAGGTCTTTGCTCGCTTTGCGAAGCGGCTCAGGTACGTCCAGGGCGACTTCGGCGACGACCAGCTGTACACGCGGCTGAAGGACGCGCTCGGAGACCTCCGCAATCCGGTGTTCTATCTGGAGATCCCGCCGTCCCTGTTCGCCACCGTGGTCGCGGGACTGGGCAAGGCCGGTCTCGTCTCGAGCGGACAGCGGGTGGCCGTCGAGAAACCGTTCGGCCACGACCTCCAGTCCGCTCGCGAGCTCGCCGCCGAGCTCCACCGCTACCTCCACGAGTCGCAGATCTACCGGATCGACCACTTCCTCGGGAAGATGGGACTCGAGGAAATCCTCTACCTGCGGTTCGCGAACGTCATGCTCGAGCCGATCTGGAACCGAAACTACCTCGCCTGCGTGCAGATCACGATGGCCGAGAACTTCGGGGTCGAGGATCGCGGCCGCTTCTACGACCCCGTCGGCGCCCTGCGGGACGTGGTCGTCAACCATCTGCTGCAGCTGCTCGCGACCGCCGCGATGGAACCGCCTTGGGGTCGCGACCCGGACACGCTCAAGGAAGCCAAGGTCGCGGTGCTCAAGGCGACCCAAAACGCCGACCCGTCGCACTACGTGCGCGGGCAGTACGACGGGTACCGTGACACCCCGGGCGTCGCGCCCGACTCGACCACCGAGACGTACACCGCGCTCCGGCTCGAGGTCGAGAACTGGCGCTGGCAAGGGGTCCCGTTCTTCATCCGGACGGGCAAGCACCTGGCGGTCCGCCAGACCGAGCTCCGACTGCTGTTCCGCCGTCCCCCGCGGCTTCAGTTCGTCACCAGCGGCCGCCGCCTGCCCGAGCCCAACCAGATCGTGTTCAAGATCGATCCGTCGACCGGGATCAGGATGGCCCTCGACGCCCAGCGCGCCGACCAGCCCGGTGCGGGCGAGATCGAATTCGACGTGGAGTTCGCAGAAGAGGGCGGCGAGGGCCCGACGCCGTACGAGGTTCTACTGTGCGCCGCGATCGTCGGCGACAGCACGCACTTCACCCGCCAGGACAGCGTCGAGGCCAGCTGGCGGATCGTCCAGCCGCTGCTCGACGCGCCTCCGGCGGTTCTGCCCTACGCCCAGGGCTCATGGGGCCCCGAGCAGGCCGACAAGCTGGTCGCCACCTGCGGCGGCTGGCACGGTCCCTGGCTGCCCCCGGACTAGAGCAGCAGATTGAGCGGCTGCTCGAGCAGCTGGCGAACGCGAGCGAGGAACTCCGCCGCGGGAGCGCCGTACAGGATCCGGTGGTCACACGTGAGCACGACGCTCATGCGCGAACCCGGGACGAGCTGTCCGTCTCGGACGACCGGGACCTCGCGGAGCTCGCCGACCGCGAGGATCGCCGCCTGTGGCGGGTTGATGATCGCGGCGAAGTCGGTCACGCCGTACATCCCGAGGTTGGACACCGTGAACGTCCCGCCCGACAGCTCGGCCGGTGTGATCTGCCGCGAGCGGACACGCTCGGCGAGCGTGCGCGCCTCGCGGGCGATGTCGAGCAGCGGCTTGCGATCGGCGTCGAACACCGTGGGCACGATCAGGCTGTCGTCGGCGGCCACGGCGATCCCCACGTTGACGCGCTCATACAGCTCGAAAGCGCCGTCGCGATACGCCGCGTTGGCGCGCGGATGTTCGCGCAGCGCGAGCGCGCACGCCTTGATCACCATGTCGTTGTAGGACGGGACCGCCTCGCCAGCGCGCCCGGCCTTGCGGAGCTGGGCCCGGAAGCCGACGGCCTGCTCCATGTCGACCTCGGCGTGCAGGGTGAAGTCGGGGATCGTCGCCTTCGACTCCGCCATCCGCTGGGCGATCTGGACCTGGATGCGGGAGGGCTCCACGGTCGTGACGATGCCCTTGGCGCCGCGAGGAGCCGGCGCCGGCGCGGGCGCCGTCTCGAGATCGGCCTTGACGATCCGTCCGCCCGGGCCCGACCCGGTGATGCCCCGCAGGTCGATCTGCGACTGGCGCGCGAGGCGCCGGGCCAGCGGCGACGCCTTCACCCGGTCCGATCCGTTGCCGGTTTCGCGTGTCTTGCCCGCGGCGACGGGCGCCGGCTGGGCGGAACCGGGGCGAGCGGGCACCGGAGGCACGGACCGCGCTTCGGAAGTGGCCCCGGTTCTCGAAAGCGTTCCCGGCCGCGGTTCGGACGGCTCGCCGATGGTCGCGATCAAGGCTCCGAGCGCCACCGTCTCCCCCTCGCGCACGAGGATCCGCAGCATCCCGTCTGCGTCGGCGTCGAATTCGACCGTCGCCTTGTCGGTCTCGACCTCCGCGATCGGCTCGCCCTTCGACACCACCTCACCGTCGCGTTTCAGCCAGCGGACGATCGTCCCCTCCTCCATCGAGTCCGACAGCCGTGGCATCACGACGGTTCCCATGTCAGCTCACCGCGATTCCCGCCCGCTCGCGGACGGCGGCGGCGATCGCCTCGGCGCCGGGGATGAACGCGTCCTCGAGCGTCGGGCTGTAGGGAATCGGCAGCTCGTCGGTGGCGAGCACCCAGGCGTCGTCGATGTCGTGGAGCCCGCGCTCGGCGACCTGCCCGAGCAGGCCCGACGCCCAGCCGCCCGTGCGCGGCCCCTCCTCGACGGCGAGCAGGCGATTCGTCCGGGCCACGGACTCGAGCACGGTGTCGACGTCGATCGGACGGAGCGTCCGCAGGTCGATCACCTCGGCCTGGACGCCGTCGCTCGCCAGGTGTTCCGCCGCCTCGAGCGCGTCGGGCACGCCCTTGCCGGCGGACACGATCGTCACATCCTTCCCGGACCGCGCGACTCGGGCGCGACCGAGCGGGATCACCTCGCCGGCGCCGGGCGCCGGGTGGGCGGGACCCTTCATTGAGTAGAGCCGCTTGTGCTCGAGGAAGATGACCGGGTTGTCGTCGCGGATCGCGGCCTTCAACAGCCCCTTGGCCTCGGCCGGCGACGACGGAAACGCGATCTTCAGCCCCGGGACCCCCTGGAACCAGGTGCCGTGGGTCTGCGAATGCATGGCGCCGAACCGACCACCGCCACCGACCGCCGAGCGGACGACGAGCGGCACCGCGCGCTGCTCGTGCGAGATGTACCAGTACTTCGCGGACTGGTTGACCAGCGAATCCATCGCCAGACCCATGAAGTCGCCGAACATGATCTCGATGATCGGGCGCAGTCCGGTGACCGCGGCACCGAACGCCGCGCCCGCCAGCGCGAGCTCGGAGATCGGCGTGTCGAACATGCGCGCCTCGCCGAAGCGCTCCTGGATCCTCGGGGTGACCGCGAACACGCCGCCCTGCTCGGCCGCGACGTCCTCGCCGAAGAACACGACGGACTCGTCGCGCTCCATCTCCTCGATGATCGCCTCGCGGATCGCGGCCCGGAACTCGACCAACTCGCTCATGGCGCGAACTCGGTCGCACGCTCCGCCCCGGGATCGGGGTACGGCGCCGCCAGCGCCTCCTGCACGGCGCGGTCCATGCGGGCGCGGGTCGCGTCCTCGACCTCGGAGATTTCGGCCTCGGCCACTCCCAGGTCGCCCAGCCGCGCCCGGGCGATCGTGAGCGGGTCGCGCGCCAGCCAGCGCTCGACCTCCTCCGGCGGGCGGTACTTCGCCGGGTCGGACTTCGAATGTCCGTGGTGGCGGTAGGTCTGACACTCGAGCATCGTCGGCCCGCCACCCGAGCGCGCGCGTTGGACGGCCTCGAGCGCCGCCTCGCGCACAGCCCAGAGATCGTTGCCGTCGACGACCACCGATGGGATCCCGAACACGCCCGCGCGGGCGGCGATGTCCTGACCGGCGGTTACCTTGAGCATCGGCGTGAACTCTCCGTAGAAGTTGTTCTCGCATACGAACACCGCGGGCAGCGAGAACACCTTCGCGAAGTTCAGGCACTCGTGGAAGTAGCCCTGGTTCGTCGCGCCGTCGCCGAACATCGCGGCCGCGACACGACCCTGACCCTTGGCGGAGAGCGCCGCCCCGGTGGCGGCCGCGATGCTCCCGCCGACGATGCCGAAGCAACCGACGAGGCCGTGCTCGACGTCGATCACGTTCATCGAACCGGCCCGTCCGCCGCACACGCCGGTGGCGCGGCCGAGCATCTCCGCGAGCAACGCGCCGGGGTCGGTGCCCTTGGCCAGCGCATGGCCGTGGCCGCGGTACGTGCCGGCGAGATAGTCACCCGGTTCGAGCGCCGAACACACACCCACCGGCACCGCCTCCTGACCGGCCGACAGATGGGTGGTGCCGTGGACCTCGCCCGCCAGGAACAGTCGCTGCATCTCGGTCTCGAACAACCTGATCAGCAGCATCGAGGCGTAGCGGTCGAGGTACGCCGCCGGCGACTCGGTGCTGAGCGCGGCGTCGACCGTCATCGCGGCGTCCGCGCGCTGACCGTCACGCGGCGCGCTCCAGCCCGTCGGACACGGGCGCCGCCTCGGACCGGAGCTCGAGCCCCGACGCCTTCGCCTCGAGGTCGATCAGCGCGGCGAAGTCGACGTCGGTGTAGCCGTTGCCGACCAGCGCCTGCACGACCTGCTGCGCGGCCGACGCGACCGGCATCGCCACGCCGAGTTCGCGCGCCGCCTCGTGGCCGAGATCGAAGTCCTTCAGAAGCAGCTCCGGGGTGAACGTCGGCGTGAAGTCCAGGTTGACGTAGGCGGGCGTCTTGTAGCGGGTGAAGGTCGAGCCCAGCACGCTGTTGTTCAGGAAGTCCATCAGGTCCGCTCGCGACACGCCACCCTTCTCGGCCAGCACGAGAATCTCGGCGAGCGACTGGGCGATGATCCCGAGCAGCAGGTTGTGGCACACCTTCACCAGGCGGGCGTTGTCCCCTTCGCCGACGTAGGTGACCCCACCGCCGGCCATGATCTCGAGATAGGGAAGCACCGAGCGATGCGCCTCCTCGGGACCCGAGGTGACCATCGTCAGCCGCCCGGCCTTGACCACCTTCGGGTTCCCGCTGACCGGGGCCGCGAGGAGCGCGGTCCCTCGCTTGTCGGCCTCGGCTCGGACCGCCTCCGAAGCCTCCGCGGAGATCGTGGTCGAATCGACGACGACCGCCGGCGCCGGTCCCGACCCAGCCAGTAGACCCTCGTCTCCGATCAGGACCTGCTTGAAGTCGGACGGACCGGCGAGGGTGGTGAACACGATGTCCCGATCGCCGAGGTCGGCGGGCCGGTCGACGATCGTCGCGCCGAGGGCGGCCAGCGGCTCGCACTTCGCGCGCGTGCGGTTGTAGACCGCGACGTCACAGCCCGCCTCGAGCAGGCGGGTTGCGAGGGCCACGCCCATGCGCCCGGCTCCCACCCAGCCAAGTCGCTTGTCTGGAGTCTTTCCATCCGGCATAGAGTCAGCTCCTACCCGTTCCCGGTCGTCGCATGCAAACGATTGCAGACTAACGCACCCGTGCTTGTGGCGTCAAGCAGTCGCATCCGCACCCGCCACCCTGCAAACGATTGTAAGATCCGGGTTCGGATGGGAACGCATACCTACGGGACAATGGCCGTCGACTGGGAGGAGCGCGTTCGCTTCGATCGTCTGCGCGAGGAGCGCCTCGCGCGGATCGGCCGGCTGCTGGCGGAGTCCTCGCTCGGGGCACTTTTGTGCTTCGACATGACGAACATCCGCTACATCACGGCGACGCACATCGGCACGTGGGCCCAGGACAAGCTGAACCGCTTCTGCCTGCTGCCCCAGAACGACGAGCCGATCATGTGGGACTTCGGTTCGGCTGCTCGCCACCACCAGCTCTACAACCCGTGGCTCGCCGATGGCCGCTCGCGCGCCGGCATCTCGACCCTGCGCGGCGCGATGTCGCCCGAGTCCGGCCGCGCCGAGGACGTCGCCGACAAGATCGCGGTCGAGCTCGAGCAGCGGGGGCTGCTGGGCGAGCCGATCGGGGTCGACGCGGTCGAGCTACCCGTTCTGTTCGCGCTCCAGGCGCGCGGCATCGAGATCGTCGATGGCCAGCAGCTGATGCAACAGGCGCGCGTGCTCAAGACCGTCGACGAGGTCTCCCTGCTCACTCACGCCTGCGCGATGGTCGACGCCGCCTACGAGGAGCTGTACCGCGCGATGAAACCCGGGATGCGCGAGAACGAGTGCGTCGGTCTCGTCAACAAGGTCCTCTACGACGCAGGATCGGAGTTCGTCGAGGGCGTCAACGCGATCTCGGGCGAGCGCTGCAATCCCCATCCGCACGTGTACACCGACCGCGCGCTCCGCCCGGGCGACCCGGCCTACTTCGACATCCTCCACAGCTTCATGGGCTACCGCACGTGCTACTACCGCACGTTCGCGGTGGCGAGCGCCTCGCGCGCGCTGGTCGACGCCTACAAACGCTGCCGCTACTACCTCGACGCCGCGATCGACCTTATCCGCCCCGGCGCCAGCACGGGCGAGGTGGTGAGCGTGTTCCCGCGCGCGCAGGAGTTCGGCTTTCCCGACGAGGAGGCCGCGTTCGCGCTCCAGTTCGGCCACGGCGTCGGGCTGTCGATCTGGGAGAAGCCGATCTTCAGCCGGCTCGTGTCGCTAGACCATCCCGAGGAGATTCGCGAGGGCATGGTGTTCGCGCTCGAGACGTTCTGGCCGGCGAGCGACGGCTGGTCGGCGGCGCGGATCGAAGAGCAGCTCGTGGTGACCGCGGACGGCTGCGAGGTGATCACGCGCTTCCCGGCCGAGGATCTCGTGATCGCCGGCAAGCCGTACTACACCGTCGGCGGGTCGCTGCCGCTCGAGCGCGAGGTGACCTCCGAGCGCAACACGGTCCTCAATCACGAGACCCAGGAAGCGATCCCAGCCGCCGACGGTGGGGCTTCGCTCGCGCTCGGTTAGCGCCGCGCCTCTGAGAGCTCGGTTAGCGCCGCGCCTCCAAGACCAGGTTGAACGGCGTCTCGGTCGCGCGCCGGAAGCGGGTGAAGCCGCCGGCGGTCACGACCTCGCGCAACCGCGCCTCGCCGGCCTGGGCGCCGAGCGCGAGACCGACCTCCTGGTCGCGGGAAGCCGGCGTGCACACGAGCGTCGAGGCGCCGTAGAACACGCGCCCAACCGGGTTGAGGTTGTCCTCGAGCCGGTCCCCGGCGTAGGGCTCGACGATCAGCCACGTCCCGTCCGGCGCGAGGCTCCCCAGAACGTGGGCGGCGGCGCCGACGGGGTCGCCCATGTCGTGCAAACAGTCGAACATGCACACGAGGTCGTACCCGTCCCCGGGGTACTCCTTGGCGGCCGCCACCTCGAACCTGACGCGGTCATCGTCTAGACCCGCTCCCGCGGCGGCGGCGCGGGCGTGCCCGATCGACGCGTCGTGGTAGTCGAAGCCGACGAACTCCGAGCGCGGGAACGCCTGCGCCATCAGGATCGTCGACGCGCCGTGTCCGCATCCGACATCGGCCACGCGCGCCCCCGCTTGCAACTTGTCCCCGACCCCGTCGAGCGCGGGGATCCTGGCGGGCCTCAGCGCGTGAGCTAGCGGGCCTTACGCGAGCCCCCGTACGGCGCGCCACAGCTTCTCGGCCGTGAACGGCGGGTCCGGTGCCGGGCGCCCGAGAGCGTCCGCGACCGCGTTCGCGATCGCCGCCGGCGTACCGATCGCGCCGCCCTCGCCGATCCCCTTGGCCCCGAGCGGATTCAACGGAGTGGGCGTCTGCACGAAGTCCGAGGCGATCGGGGGCACCTCGACGGCGCTGGGCAGGCTGTACTCGATGAACGATGCGTTTCGCGGCTGACCATCGACGTCGTGCACGGCCTCCTCCATCAGAACCGCGCCGAGGCCCTGGACGATGCCGCCGTGGACCTGGCCCTCGGCCAGAAGCGGGTTGACGATCGTGCCGGCGTCGTCGACCGCGGCGAGCCGCCGGACCGTCAGCGCGCCGGTCTCGCGCTCGATCTCGACCACCGCCGCGTAGGCGCCGGAGCCGAACACGAGGTCGGACTCGAACCGCGCCTCCGCCTCGAGGCCCGCGGCGGCCTTGACCCACGAGACCGCGCGACCATCCGGCGCGACCCACTCCCGTCCTACGCGGCTGACCTCCTCGACCCGGCAGTCCAGCAGTCGCGCGGCCACGTATGTGGCGGACTCCAGAATCCGCGCGCTCGCCTCCGCCAACGCCGAGCCGCCCATGGCGACCGAGCGGCTGGCGAATGTCCCGACGCCCGGGATCTCGCCGAACCGAAGCTCGACATCGCCGAGATCGATTCCCAGACGATCCGCCACGATCTGCGCAAACGTGGTCTCGTGTCCTTGACCGTGTGGGCACGATCCGCTTTGGGCGACGACGCGGCCATCGCTGCCTACGGACACACGCGCGCCCTCCCAGTTGCCGCCCGCACGTTCCACATACATAGCCACCCCGGTTCCCAACAGCGGTCCGCGCTCGGGCTGAACGAGCTCGAGCGCCCGGTCAAGGCAGCGACCGTAGTCGCCCGAGTCGTATGTCCAGCCCAGGGCGGTCCGGTACGGGAGGAAGCGGATCAGGTTGCGCCGGCGAACCTCGGCCGGCTCCAGCCCCAGCTCGCGCGCCGCCCGGTCGACGGTCAGCTCGAGCAGGTACGCGGCCTCGGGCCGGCCGGCGCCGCGGTACGGGCCGGTCGGCACCTTGTCGGTGCGCGCTCCGCGCACCGAGATGGCCGCGACGGGAATGTCGTAGCAGCCGGTCATCAGCATCGCGGTGGTGTGCGGCGGGATCGCGGTGGTCGGCAGGAGGTACGCCCCCAGGTCGGCCAGAATCGAGGCGCGCACCGCCAGGATCCGCCCCCCGGTATCGAGCGCGAGCTCGACCGACGCCTCGACTCCCCGCCCCTGGTAGGCGCCCAGGAAGTTCTCCACCCGGTCCTCGACCCACTTGAGCGGCCGCCCAAGCTCCATCGCGGCGAGCGCGACCGTCACCGCTTCAACCGCGATCGCGCCCTTGCTGCCGAAAGCGCCGCCCACATCGGGAACGACCACTCGGATTCGCCCCGGCGGGCGATCCAGGGCGTGGGCGAGCTGGGACAGCGGCCGGTGCGGATCCTGGGCCGAGACCCAGACCGTGAGCAGGTCACGGGGGTTGTCGTAGGCGGCCACTACGCCGCGCGGCTCGATTGGCGCCGCCACCAGCCGCGGGATCCGGTAGCGGGCTTGGGTCCGATGCGCCGCGGCGGCCAGCGCCGCCTCCACGTCGCCGGCGCTGCGCTCCCAGCGCATCAGCGTCTCCGGCGCATCGCGCGGATCGACCACCGCGTCCGACGGCTCATACACGACCTCGACCCGCTCGGCGGCATCCACGGCCTGCGCCCGGGACTCGGCCACCACCGCCGCGACGGGCTGACCGGCGTAGCGAACCTCGTCCGCGGCCAGGATCGGATGCGGCGCATCGGCGACCTCCGCGCCCTCGGGCGCGATCACCGGCAGTGGCCGCGTCCGGCCCGCGAGGTCCGCTGCGGTGAACACGCGCAAGAGGCCGGGGGCGCTCGACGGTGTACGCAGGTCGACGATCCGCGCCCGCGCGTGATCGCTGCGCACAAACGCCACGTGAGCCAGCCCCCGCGGCGCGAGATCGTCGACGTAGCGGCCGGCGCCACGCACGAGCGGGAGATCCTCGCGCCGGCGGAGCGGCTCGCCGATCATCGAACCGACGCGAGTTGCTCAGCCATCCAGTCGGCCACCAGCGGCCGGTACCGGTACGGGATGTTGCTGCACACGTGCGTGCCTTCCTCGTACAGCACGAACGTCCCATTCGGCGTCTCGCGCGCTGCCCGCTCCGTCTGTCGCCAGGGAATGATGCGGTCGAGTCCGCCGGTGACGTACAGGGCCGGCTGCGTCAGCCCGCCGAGCACGCCGGCCAGGTTGAGAGCCTCCGCGTTGGCACGGGCTTCGTCCTCGTCGTGCGCGCCCGACTTCACCGTGAACGCCTCGCGGGTGAGCGGCGGCAGCTGGTCCCACACCTCGCCGAAGTTGTACGAACCGCTGACCCCGGCGACCGCGCGGATGCGGGGCTCGAACGCGGCGGCGCGCGGCGCGTAGTACCCGCCGAGGCTGACCCCCGCGGCGCCGATGCGCTCGAGGTCGAGGCCGGCGTCCGCCCCGTCGAGGCCGCCGTCCGCGCGGCGGCCGAGGACATCGAGCATCGCGGCGACAGCGACCTCGTAGTCGGGGCGGATCGGCAGGGTGAAGCCGGCCTCGCCCTGCCCAGGGCCGTCCATCGACAGCGTCGCCATTCCGCGCTCGAGGAACGCGTTCTCCCAGTGGAAGAACTCCTCCTTGGTGGAGTCGAGGCCAGGGATCAAGACGACGAGCGGCGGGCGCTCGGCGCTCGGCCGGCGGAGGTTGGCCGCGAGCGTTCCCTCGCCCAGAGTCGCCTCGATTCGCTCGGCGGTCGGGTCCAGAAACGAGTGGGCCTTGGCCATTGCCGCGATCGCGCGCTCGGTCGCCCCGCGGTGGGCGGCGGCGTCGAGGACCCACACGAACTTGGCGAAGTGCAGGCAAATCGCTGCATGCAGGTAGGCCTCCCCGGCGCTCCTGCCTCGGCCCGCGCTCTCGGCGTCCTCGGCGAGCTCGAGGTGCTCGTCGGCGACCGCGACCCAGGCCTCGAGCCAGTCCTCCCAGCGCTCGATCCGCCCGGTGGTCCGGACGAAGTCGTTGTAGTCGACCCCCATCGCGATGAAGCGGGGCGCCCAGTGATCGACGGCGGCCCGTACCCGCGGGTCGGCCGCGGTCATGACGCCGGCGCGCTGCCGGACACCGCGCCGCCGAGGTACAGCGCCCCGATCTCCGGGTGCTCGAGGATCTCGCGGCCGGTACCGGTGAGCCGGACCTTGCCGTTCTCGAGCACCAGCCCGTGGGTGCTCAGTCTGAGCCCGGCGCGCGCGTTCTGCTCGACGAGCAGGATCGTCCGCCCCTGCTCGTTCATCAGCCGGATCATCCGAAAGACGATCTTGCGAGTCGGCGGGTCGAGTCCGATCGACGGCTCGTCGAGGACGATGAGCGCGGGATCGAGCATCAGGCTGCGGGCAAGCTCCACGAGCCGCTGCTGCCCTCCCGACAGGCTTCCGGCCTTGTCGTGCGCGCGCTCGCGGACGAGCGGGAACAGTTCCTCGACCTCGCCATAGCGGCGCCTGACGACCGCCGAGTCGCGCACGGTGTAGGCCCCCATCTCGACGTTCTCGCGCACGGTCATCTCTCCGAACAGGCTGTGCGCCTGCGGGACCAGCACGATCCCCTTGGCCAGCACCTGGCGCGGCGCGAGCCCCACCAAGGAGTCGCCCTGGAACGCGATCGCGCCGCGACGGGGCCTGAGAACTCCGCTGATCGTCGCCAGCAGCGTCGATTTGCCGGCGCCGTTTGGCCCGACGATGCACATGATCTCCCGCTCGGAGACGGTGAACGAGACCTCCTTGAGGATGTCGCCGCCGCCGTAGCCGGCGGTGACGCCGTCGAGCGCGAGGATCACGTTGCCGCGGGGCGAGGCCCCGTTAGAAGTCATCGTCGTCGTCGCCTCCACCGAGATAGGCGTCGAGCACCGCGGGATTGGCTCGGACCTCCTCCGGCGTTCCGTTGACGAGCGTCCGTCCCTGGTGGAGCACCGTGACCTCGTGGCACAGCCCCATCACGAACTCCATGTTGTGCTCGACGACGAGGAACGTCTTGCCGGCGCGGTTGAGTTCGCGGATGCGCTCGGACAGCTGCTCGATCAGGACCGGGTTGACGCCCGCCGTCGGCTCGTCGAGCAGCAGCACCGCCGGATCGGCGACCAGCAGCGACGCGAGTTCCAGAAGCTTCCGCTGCCCGTAGGAGAGGTTGCCGGCCGGGCTGTTCGCGAGCCGCCCGAGCCCGACGAACTCGAGCATCTCGAGCGCGCGGTCGTGTTCGGCCGCCGAGCCCGCCCGCCGGGCCACACTGCGCAGCCAGCCCTCGTGCCGTTGCGTCGCCACCAGGATGTTCTCGAGCACGGTCAGGCGGAAGAACAGCCGGGTGATCTGGAATGTCCGGCCGACTCCCAGCCCGAACACCTTCTCGGGTGTCGCGCCAGTGATCGGCGTGCCGTCGAACCGGATCTCGCCCGCGGTCGGGCGCTCATACCCGGTCATCACGTTGAACAGCGTGGTCTTGCCCGAACCGTTCGGCCCGATCAGCCCGGAGATCGACCCCTTCGGCACCGACAGCGAGCACTCGCTCAGCGCCTGCAGACCGCCGAACGACTTGCAGACACCGTCGGCCTCGATCAGCGTGCTCATCGTGCTCCCGCCGCCTTGACGACGTCGGCCGTCCGGTCTCCCCCGCCATCCTCGGTAGCCCGGTCCTGGGCCCCACCGCGAGTCCGCCACCGCCGGATCAGATCCTCGACGCTGGGGATCAGACCACGCGGGAGCAGCAGGATGACCGCGAGGAACAGCCCGCCGTAGATGATCAGATACACCTGGCTCGCGCCCGACTGCACGGTGAAGTACTGCTGCAGCGACTCGAGCACGAGCGCTCCGAGAAGTGGCCCCCACACCGTCCCGAGGCCACCGATGAACGCCATCAGCGCAATCGACAGGTCAAACAGCGGGTCGAACGCGAACTGGGGAAAGATCTGGCCCAGGAAGTAGGCGTACACCCCGCCGACCATCCCGATCGGAATCGCCGACAGCACGAACGCCGAGAGCTTGACGCGCCCGACGCGGACGCCGAGCCCGCGGGCACGCTCCTCGTCGTCGCGAATCGCGAACAGCTGAAGCCCGAAGCGCGACCGGCGCACGAGCCACGACAGCAAGACCGTCGCGACCAGGATCACCGCGGCCACGTAATAGAAGTGGTCGTTGTAGCTCGTGGCCGACCACAGCGGGGTCGGCGGCTGCAGGCCAGACGAGCCGCCGGTGAAGGCGAAGTTGGATGCGGCCAGCTGGAAGATGAACATGAACGCGATCGTGATCACCACGAACGTGTGGCGGCGCGCCCGCAGCGCGATCACCCCCGTCGGGATCGCGACGAGGCCGGCGATGATGCCGGCAACCGGGACGAGTGCGAAGACGCCCCACCCCGCGGCGAACCCGAGGTGGTTGGCCAGCAGCGTCAGCGCGTACGCACCGACCCCGAAATAGACCGCGTGGCCCAGGGCGATGTATCCGGAGTAGCCGCTGAACATGTTCCAGGAGGACGCGGCGACCATGAAGATCAGCGTGAACACCGCAATCGAGGTCGTCGTCGGGTTCGAGAACACGAGCGGAAACACGCCGAGGATCACGATCGAGACCCCGACCAGCAGCGCTCGGACCGGAAGGCGTGCCTTCACGCGACCCTAGCCGCAGGCTTCATGGCTTCATTGAGCCCGAACGGCCGCTCTTCCGAACAGGCCGTTCGGCATGAACGAGAGCACGACGATCAGCGAGGCGTAGTACACCAGCGTCGCCCACACCGGCGACCACACGACCGCGACAACGTCCTCGAGCGTGACCATGAGCACCGCCGCGAGGAGCGCGCCGCCGATGCTGCCGAGCCCTCCCAGGATCACGATCGACAGCAGCCGGGAGATCAGGTCATATCCGCTGCTCGGGTTGAACGAGTTGGTCGCGCCGAACACCATCCCGCCGGCCGCCGTCACCGACACCCCGATCCCGACCGACAGGGCGCGCACGCGGTTCACGTTCACCCCGATGAGCTCGGCCGCGCTGCGGTTCTGTAGTGACCCGCGCACGCCCCGCCCGAAATGGGTGCGGTACAGGATGTAATAGAGCATGCCGAGGAGGACCAGCGCGAGCAGGAAGCCGAACACGTAGATGTAAGGCAGGTAGAACCCCAGCAGGTGGAAGCTCGAGTTGATATACGAGGCCTGGAGCTGGACGAAATCCACTCCGAAGATGACACTCAGGATCCCCTCGATGATGATCGCCACCGCGTAGGTCACGAGAATCGACATCGCGGTCCGTTCCTGGTCTCGCAACCGGCGCATGAACGCCCACTCGATGAACACGCCGAGCACGAAGAACGCCGGGATCGTGATGAGCAAGCCGGCGAACAGGTCGATCCCGAGATGCACGGAGAGCACGTAGCTCATGTACGCGCCGAGCACGATCAGCGCGCCCTGGGCGATGTTGATGATGTCCATCACGCCGAAGATCAGCGTGAGTCCCGCCGCCATCAAGGCATAGACGCCTCCGGTCAGGATCCCGTCGATGACCGCCTTGGCGAGCGAGGAGGCGTTCACGATCCCCAGTTGGGCTTCGGATACGTGGGCGCCTTGGACCCCGAGGCCCCGACCGGCAGCACCTGAACCTGATTGCCCTTCTGCCACTGGAACACGAACGCAGCCGCCGCGCCGTTCTCACCTAACGAGTTGAACTTCACCGGTCCCTGGACGGTGTTAAGGGTCACGCCGCTGTGCAGGTAGGCGATGATCTTCGAGTTGTCGAGGCTGTGCGTGGCGGCGACCGCCTGCGCGACCGCCTGGCCGACCGAGTACGCCTCGGCCACGTCGGCGCCGACATCCGCGGCAGTCCCGCCGTACTTCGCAACGTACTCATTGACCATATTCTGGCTCTGCGCGTTGGCGTAGCCGGGATACCAGCCGTTCGGATACATGATCGCCTCGGCGTTGGCGTTGCCACCGACTGCCTTGACGAACGGGGCCCCCTGGTCCGGCCCCGCGGTCGCGATGAACGACTTGGGGTTGTAGTGCTGCTGGATGAACGCGTGGACGAACGCGGACACCGTCGGGACGTCGACCGACCCGAGCACGACCGCCTCGGCTTTGCTGCTCGCCACCGCGGTGGCGATCGGCGTGTAGTCGGTGACCTCGGCGGGGAACACCTTGTTGTACACGGTCTTGATCCCGGCCGCCTGCATGATCTTCTGGGCGAGCGGGATCTGCGGTTGCGTGAACGGATCGTCGCTCGTCGCGTACGCGGCAGTCTTCGGCCGCTCCGAGGCGGGCAGCGACGCGATCCACTTTGCGTACGGGACGAGGTTGTCGATGACCGGCAGGCTGACGTCGAAGATGTTCTTGAGGCCGTTGCCGAACGCCGCCGGCGCCCCGCCGGCGCCCTCGACGAACGCATAGCCGAAGCGGTTGACGACCTTCGAGGCCGGCACCGTCAGGAGCGTCGAGAACGGACCGAACACGAGCTGATCGTGGTCGGATGAGATCAGCTTCTGGTAGTTGGTCACGACCTGCGCCGGGCTCGAGGCGTCGGAGACGATGTCGAGCTTCACGGGGTGTCCCATCAGGCCGCCCGCCTTGTTCTGGTCGGCGGCCCACAGCGTGTAGCCCTTCTGGAAGTTCTGGCCGTCGGCCGCGAAGTCGCCCGACAGCGACAGCGACGCGCCGATCGTGATCGGCGACTGGTTGCTCGAGCTGCTGCTGCTCGAGCCAGCGCTCCCGCTCGAGCTGCTCGCGCTCGAGGAACTGCTGCTCGATCCTCCACACGCCGCGACAAACGCGGCGATGGCGGCCACGGCCATAACGATCAAAGCCTGTCGCCTCGACCTTGTCATCTTGCCCTTCTCCTCCCAGCGGTGATTACGTCGACTTGCGGACACCGAACTCACGCGAAGACGAGTTGATCTTCACGTGTTCCATCACCCGACTGCAAACGTTTGCTGCAATCGTGTGCGACGTTATCGACGCGACTGTGAGGTGTCAAGGGAGGGCGTGTTGTGATCTGCTTTACGGCGGTGGGACGGGGCCGCGGCACCCGCTGCTCCGGCGACCTCCTCGCCGGCTGCTCCCGCAGCCGCCGCGCTCGCAGTTCCGGCAGCCTCCGCAGTCGAGCCCCGAACCACTAGCTCGGGCGCCAGCAGCAGCTGGCGGGGCGGCGCGTCGACCCCGTGGAGCTGCTCGAGCATCAGCTGGGCGGCGGTGGCGCCTAGCTCGTAGTGCGGGACCCGCACCGTCGTCAGCGGCGGCCGGAAGCGGTCGACGAACGGCATGTCGTTGTAGCCGACGACGGACACGTCGGCCGGGCACCGGAGGCCGCGTTCCTCGAGTGCGTCGTAGCAGCCGAGCGCGAGCAGGTCGTTGCCGGCGACGATCGCCGTGAACTCGCTGTGGCGATCGAGGAGCTCACCGCAGCAGCGCGCGCCCTCGCGCTCGGTGAACACCTCGCTGAACACGATCAGACTCCGGTCGGGCTCGAGACGGGCCGCGAGCATGGCGTCGACGAATCCCTGGTGTCGCGACCAGCCCGTGTAGAGCGCCTGGGATCCGGCGAGGTGGGCGATCCTCCGGTGACCGAGCGCCGTCAGGTGCTCGACCGCCAGGCGGACGCCCTCGTGGTCGTCGCCCGTGACGGCCGGAAGGGCGTCGCTGTCGACGCGGCGGTTGACGAGCACGACCTTGGCGCCGAGCGGCACGGCGTCGGCAAGCAGCCAGTGGTCGCGGGTGGCGGTAGCCGCGATGAATCCGTCGACCTGCCGCGCACTCATCGCCTCGAACGCGACCCGTTCGCGGTCGGTGTCGTTATCGGTGTTGGCGATCAGCGGGGTGTAGCCGCCGTCGCGAAGGCCGTCCTCGATACCCCGCACGACCGCGGCGAACAGCGGATTCATCAGGTCCGGGACCAGCACCCCGATCGTGTGGGAGCGATTTGTCCGAAGCCCCCGGGCGATCGGGTTGGGCCGGTAGCCGAGCTCCTTGGCGGCGTCGAGCACGCGCTCAGCCGTGCGCTCGTTGACGAGCCCGCGGGTCTCCGGGTTGAGCGCGCGGGAGACCGTCCCCGGATGCACCCCGGCGACGCGCGCCACGTCCCGGAGCGTGGTCGGCCCTGCGAGGCTGACCTTGTTCGTCGCCATCGCCAACGGATTATGCACACGTTTGCAGCCGGGTCCAGCGGATCCGCCTCAGCCTCCGTGAGTCGCCTGCGGGATGGGGTGGAAGTCGCCGAGCTCGACGGCCGGCTCACGCCCGGGCGGCTGTCGTGGCTCAGGTCGGTGGGGTACGGGCGGCAGCGGCCGAGTGACCGGGGACTCCTGCGTCACCGTGATGCTGTCGCCGTGGTGGATCAGCTCGAGCGGCTCTCCGTCCAGCAGGCTGTACGTAGCCTCGTCGGCAGAGACCTCGACGCGAAGCTTGCGCCCTCGGTACAGGAGCCCGAAGCTGAGACGTGTCAGACGTGGCGGCAGCCATGGCGCGAACGCCAGCGTCTCACCGTAGTCGCGCATGCCCCCCAAGCCGGCCACGACAGCTTGCCAGGCCCCCGCCAGAGCCGCCAGATGCACCCCGTCGTGCGTGTTGGAAGCGAGGTCGCGCAGATCCATGAACGCGGTCTCGGAGAGGTATCCGAGCGCGAGTTGGAGATGTCCGCACTCGGCCGCGACGATCGACTGCATCGACGCCGACAGCGACGAGTCGCGGACGGTGATCGCTTCGTAGTAGTCGAAGTCGCGGGCCTTCTGGTCGGCATCGAAGTGGTCGCCGCACAGATAGAGCGCGAGCACGAGGTCGGCCTGCTTGACGACCTGGCTCGAGTACAGCATGTAGTTGTGGTAGTGCAACAGCAGCGGATAGTGGTCCGGCGGGATCGTGCTGAGGTCCCACCTGCGCAGGCTGGTGAAGCGTTCGCACGCGGGCGTGACGCCTCCCTCTGGCGACGGAATCACCATTGCGGCGGCAGCGTCCCGCCAGCTCGCGATCTCCTCCTCCCCGATCGAGAGCTCGCCGGCCCGTTGGGGGTACCGAACGGCCAGATCGGCGGCGTACTCCAGGTTACGAGCGGCCATCAGATTGGTGTAGACGTTGTTGTCCGCGAGTGCCGTGTACTCGTCCGGTCCGGTGACGCGGTCGATCCGGAAGCCGCCGGACGCGTCATGGTGGCCGAGCGACCGCCACATCCGCGCGGTTTCGACGAGTAGCTCGACGCCTTCTGACTGTTCGAACCCGGTGTCGCCGGTGGCGGCGACGTAGCGGCGCACGGCATCGGCAATGTCGGCGTTGATGTGGAACGCCGCGGTGCCGGCCGGCCAGTACCCGGAGCACTCCTGGCCACGGATCGTCCGCCACGGGAACGTCACGCCGTCCAGCCCGAGCAGCTTGGCCCGGGCGGCGGCGAGATCCATCGTGGAGTGGCGCCAGCACAGGGCGTCGCGGGCTGCGTCCGGTGCCACGTATGTCAGCACCGGCAGCGTGTACGTCTCCATGTCCCAGAACGTATGGCCGTTGTAACCGCTTCCTGTCAGGCCCTTTGCCGGAATCGCGCGGAGCTCCGCCCGCGCGGCCGCCTGCACCACGTGGAACAGCGCAAAGCGCACGGCCTGCTGAAGCGCCGGGCCTCCCTCGAGCTCGATGTCGGCCCGCTCCCACATATCGTCGAGGTACTCGCGCTGGGAGTCAACCAACCCCTTCCACCCCGTTCGCTTGGCCGAGGCGAGCGCGAGGTCGACCTGGTCCCGCAGCGCCGGCAGCGTTCGCTGACTCGACCACCCGTAGGAGAGGAACTTGACGATCCGCAGCGTCTCTCCCGGCTTGAGCTCGGTGCTCACGGTCAACCGTCCGAGGTCGGGTGCGCTCTCGGCCACCGTCACGGTTCCCTCCGGGCCTTCGACGATGTGGTCCATCCCCGCGGCCATGCGGAGCCCGCTCCTCTTCGTCCGGTGGATGAGACTGACCCTCAGCCCGTTGGATGAGTGCTGTTCGGGCACGAGCGGCGCGCGCAGCGCCGCGGCGGCCCGCGGGTCCCCGTCCTCGGCCGGCACGGGCTCGTTGGCGACGAGCTCGGACTGAACGCCGATCCGCGCCGAGGTCCCGACCGGCTCCACCTCGTACAGGATCGCCGCGATCGACCGCTGGGCGAAGGAGACGAGTCGCGTCGAGCGCACCACGATTCGCTGGCCGGCGGGCGAGATCCACTCGACCTCTCTGCGCAGCACGCCGTCACGCAGGTCGAGCGCCCGCTGGTGTCGCTCGAGCCTGCCGTACCGGACGTCGAACGGCTCGTCGTCGACCAGCAGCCGGAACACCTTCCCGTTGGTGACGTTGATCATCACCTGGCCATCCTCGGGGTTGCCGTAGGACAGCTCCGCGTACGGCAGCGGCTGGACCTCGTAGAAGCTGTTCAGGTACGTGCCCGGCGCCCCCGTTGGCTCGCCCTCGTCGAGGTTGCCCCGGAGCCCGATGTGGCCGTTGGACAGCGCGAATATCGACTCGGTCTGCGGCAGCGCTTCGAGATGGAGCTCGCGCTCGGTGATCGTCCACGGCTCGACCTCGAACACGCTTTGGTCGATCACGACTTCTCCTCGAGCAGCTCAGAGAGATCCTGGACCACGACGTCCGCCCCGTGCTCGCGCAGCGCGCTGGCGTGACCGACGCGATCGACCCCTACTACGAACCCGAAGTGCCCCGCCCGACCGGCCTCGACGCCGGCCAGCGCGTCCTCGAACACGACCGCCTGCGCCGGCTCTGCCCCAAATGCCTTGGCGCCGGCGAGGAACGTGTCCGGCGCCGGCTTGCCCTTCAGGTGCTCGCGCTCGGCGACGATGCCGTCGATCTGCACCTCGAACAGGTCCTCGATTCCGGCGGCGACCAGGACGTCCTCGCAGTTCGTGCTCGAGGACACGACCGCGCGGTGCAACCCCGCGTCGCGCGCCGCTTCGACATACCGGACCGACCCCTCGTACGGCTCGACGCCTTCGTCGTGGATCAGCTTGACCACGATGTCGTTCTTGCGCAGGCCGAGTCCGTAGATCGTCTCGTCGTCCGGCGAATCCTGGGGCGAGCCCATCGGCAGCTCGATTCCTCGCGACTCGAGGAACGACTGCACTCCGTCGCGGCGGGGCTTCCCGTCGACGTAGGTGTCGTAGTCGTTCGGCAGCGCGAACTCGCGGAAGGGCTCGCCCTGGCGCGCGTACCAGCCGCGCAGGAACTCGTCGAACATCTGCTTCCACGCCTGCGCGTGGACCTTGGCGGTCGGAGTCAGGACGCCGTCAAGGTCGAACAGGCAGACTGTGATCCCGTCCGGCAGGCCGAGCACGACGGGAAGCTTGCCTCACGCCACGCGGCAAAGGCAAGTCGCGGTCGGGTATTTGCGCCTAGGACACAGCGGCCGCGGCGGCCCGCCGGCGCTCGCTCTCCTCGCTCACGTTCTCGGCATCGACGTCGCCGCCGGAGAGGATCGCGTGTCCGAGCAGCGCGTCGAGCTCTGCGTGCAGACTGGCGCTGTGGGCGACCCGGTACTCGGGGCCGAGCTTCAGCCGCCGGTCGCCGATCGAGGTGCTGAGCTCGATCACCACCTCGCATTCGCCCGGGAAGTCAGCCAGAACGCCCTTGAGCTCTCCGAGCACAGATGCCGCCAACGCGGTCGCGTCGAGCCGGAGGCGCAGCGCGCTCGGAGTGGCGGCGGCCAGCCTGGCCTCCTGCTCCTCGGCCTCGCTCACCTCCTCGGCGGACGGACGAAAGGGTTCGATCTGCTGGGCGACGATGCACGTCTTCTCGCCATCCTTGTGGTCGACGCGCCCTCGGACCAGCACGATCGAGTCCGGCGCCAACACTTCGCCGGAGGACGCGAGCGCGTTGCCGAACACCAGCAGCTCGACCGACGCGTCGAGGTCGTCGAGCGTCGCGAACATCATCGGGTCGCCCTTCTTGGTCCTGATCTTCTTGGTCTCGGTGATCATGCCGCCGACAAGCACCCAGTCGCCGTCGCGCTTGTCCGCCAGATCAGCCAGCCGGCAGTCGACGCGAGCGTGCAGCGCGGCCCTGACCTCCTTCAGCGGGTGGGCGGAGATGAACAGCCCAATCGATTCCTTCTCGGCCGCGAGCAGCTCCGCCCGGTCGAACTCGATCGCCGGGATCGGGGCGTGGCTGGGGGCGACGAACCCGCCGGGGGCGGCGTCGGGTTGGCCGGCGGGGTCGAGATCAAAGATCGAGCCCTGGCCGATCTGTGCGTCCTGCTGGGCCTTCTGGCCCGCGCCTTGAGCCTGCTCGAGCATCATCAGCATGCCCTTGCGGCTCGCGCCGGTCGACCCGAACGCGCCGCACTTGATGAGTGCCTCGATCGCCTTCTTGTTGACCGCCCGGCTGTCGACCCGAGAGCAGAAATCGAACAGGTTGAGAAACGGCTTGGCGGGGTGGGCGGGGTCTCGGTCGCTTCGGTCGTAACCGCCCCGGGCGCGCTTGATCGCCTCGACCGCGGCATAGCCGACGCCCTTGACCGCGTCGAGGCCGAAGCGGATGTTGCCATCGACGACGACGAACTCATGGTCTGACAGGTTGACGTCCGGCGGGAGGATCGAGATCCCCATCTGCTCGGCCTGGGAGACGAAGAATGGGACCTTGTCCTTGGTGTCCATCACCGACGAGATCAGCGCCGCCATGTACTCAGCCGGGTAGTTGGCCTTGAGCCATGCGGTCCGGTAGGCGATCAGCGCGTAGCACGCGGCGTGCGAACGGTTGAAGCTGTAGTCGGCCGACCGCTCGTTGGTCGTCCACAGCCACTCGATCACCTGCTCGCTCGTGCCCGAGGTCCGGCAACCGGCGACGAACTCGGGCTTGAGCTTGGCCATCGCCTCGCGGTTCTTCTTGCCGATCGCCTTGCGGAGGTCGTCCGCCTTGGCGCCGCTGAACCCGGCGATGTCCTTGGCGATCTGCATCGCCTGCTCCTGGTAGAGGATCACGCCCTTGGTCGCCTCGAGGATCGGGCGCAGGCGGTCGTCGGGATACGTGATCGACTCCGGGCGGTGCTTGCCGCGGGCGTACGTCGGGATCTGGTCCATCGCGCCGGGCCGGTACAGCGCGTTGAGCGCCACGAGGTCGTCGAACTCGTCTGGCTTGACCTTCTTGAGCGCCTCGCGCATGCCCTCGGACTCGAACTGGAACACGCCGACCGAGTCGCCGCGGGCCATCATCTCGTACGTCGGCGGGTGGTCCAACGGCAGCGTGGCCATGTCGGGCCGCTCGCCCGTCGAGCGCTTGATGATGTCGAGCGCGTCCTCGATCACGTCGAGGTTGCGCAGCCCCAGGAAGTCCATCTTGAGCAGCCCGAGCTGCTCGACCGGCTTCATCGAGAACTGGGTCACGGTGCGGAACACGCGCTCGCCGTTCTCGTCGGCGCCGGCGTCGGCGATCTGAAGCGGGACGATGTCGGTCAGCGGACGGTCGGCGATCACGACCGCAGCGGCGTGGATCGAGGAGTTGCGGACGATCCCCTCGAGGCCGCGCGCCACGTCGACGATCTGCTTGGCCGTCGGGTCGCGGTCGACCTCGGCGCGGAGCGGCTGCCCCGGTGCCAAGCAGTCCTCGAAGCTCGGCGGGCGGCCCATGATCGGATCGGGGATCAGCTTGGCCAGGCGGTCGCCGGCGCCGTAGTCGTGCCCGAGCACGCGCGCCGCGTCGCGCGTGGCCGCCCGCGGGAACATCTTGCCGAACGTCACGATCTGCGCCACCGACTCCTTGCCGTACTTGTCGGTCACGTACCGGATCACGCGATCGCGGCCCCGGACCGAGAAGTCGATGTCGATGTCCGGCATCGACACGCGCTCGGGGTTGAGGAACCGCTCGAACAGCAGGCCGTAGCGGAGCGGATCGACGTCGGTGATCTGCAGCGAGTAGGCCACGAGCGACCCGGCGGCCGACCCGCGGCCCGGCCCGACCGCGATCCCGGAGTCCTTGGCGTACTTGACGAAGTCCCACACGATCAGGAAGTAGCCGCTGAAGCCCATCCGCTCGATCACCTCGAGCTCGTAGTCGGCGCGCTCGAGCGCCTCCGCCGGCGCGGGGTCGCCGTAGCGCTCTCGCAGCCCATGCTGGACCAGCTCGCGCAGGTAGGCGGCCTCGCTCTCGCCGTCCGGCGTCGGGTAGCGCGGGATCAGCTGCCGCCCGAGCTCGAGCTCGACGTCGCAGCGTTCGGCGATCTCGAGCGTGGTGGCGATCGCTTCGGGCCACTCCGCGAAGGCCTGCGCCATCTCGTCGTTCGAGCGCAGGTAGAACTCGTTGGCGTCGAAGCTGATCTTCGGCTGATCGAGCGTCGACTTGGTCTGCACGCACAGGAGCGCTGCGTGGTGGCTGTAGTCCTCACGGCGCAGGTAGTGAACGTCGCCCGTCCCCACCAGCGGCCGCCTGAGGTCGCGCGCGATCTTGACGATGCCCTCGTTGGCCTGGTCCTGAGCGGCGACGCCGTTCTTCTGCACCTCGAAGTACACGTTGTCGGCGCCGAACGTCTGGATCAGCTCGTCGGCGTGCGCCCGCGCCTGCTCGGGCCGGCCTTCGAGCAGGAGCTGGCAGAAGCGCGACTGCAGGCAACCCGTGAGGACGATCACGCCCTCGGCGTGGCCGGCGATCTGCGTCATGTCGACCGACGGCTTGCCGCGCTGGTAGCCCTCGAGGAATCCGGCCGAGCACAGCTTGACCAGATTGCGGTATCCGGTCGGCGTCGCCGCCAGCAGCGTCAGGTGGAAGCGGTCGAGGCGGCCGGGGGCGCGTCGCTCGTGGTCGTCGACGACGTAAGCCTCACAGCCCAGAATCGGCTTGATGTTGTGCTTGCGGGCGGCGGTGAACAGCTCGACCGCGCCGTTCATCACGCCGTGGTCGGTGAGCGCGACTGCCGGCTGATCGAACGAGGCCGCCCGCTCGACCAGGGCTTCGATCTTGCACGCCCCGTCGAGTAGCGAGTACTCAGAGTGGACGTGCAGGTGGGCGCAGGAAGCTGTCATACGGGGCTCGGGAACGCGGGATCAGCCCGCTCTCTGAGCATAGGCATCGGGCCGGACGATTTTCGCCCTCGGCGAAGTTCGCTTCGCGCTGTCAGCCGCACTGTGCGCGATCCAGCCACTGCCGGATCAGAGCGACCGGGCGGTCGTCGCCGGAGATCGCAACGGATGCCACGTGTTCGCCGGCGAGGACGACGATCAGATCGTCCGGCCGGCACTCGATCGTCGTCGCCACCGGCCCGTGAGGCCGCTCTTCGGCGGCCAGCGGAGCCCGACCGTCCCGGATGTGGAGATAGGCGGCCGGCGTCGGCGCACCCGGCTCGCGGTGCGCGATCGTGAACCGCTCGCCGGCGGTCCAGGCTGGCTCGATCATCAGCGCCGCGACCGACATCGCCAGCAACGGATCGAGCCTGACGCCGGCGGCGTGCAGCCGGCCCAAGGTCAGCGGGGCGTCGATCAGACTCTCGAGGGCCCCGAGGCGGTCGCGGTCTCCCCGGACGCGCGCCAGGCGATGGCGGAACAGGAGGCGGCCGATCCGGCGCGCCACCGGACCAGCGGCCAGCAGACGGGCGATGCTCGCCAGGTCGCCCACGAGCTGGAAGTCGACCTCCGCCGGCGGCCGCGGCGCGTCGCCCAGATCGATCTGGGCCCCGGTGCTCGACACGGTCACGCGCGCGCAGGCAAGGTCGCCGAGCACGAGGTCGTACGCCACCGGCTGCGGGTCGGCGACCCGCTGCGCCGGCAACAGCGCCAGCAGCAGCCGGCCGCCCTGAGAGGGATCGCGCGCGGCGAGCGTCCGGAACGCCTTGCCGAGCCAGGGCTTGGCGGGCCGCTCGGGTGGTTCGGGCGCCTCGGGCGCCTCGGGCGCCTGGGGCGCCTCGGGCGCCTCGGGCTCGAGGCTGGCGGGGCCCCCGGTGACGGGCTCCTCCGGCGCCGGCGGGGTGGTCTGGCGAAGCCGACTGAGGGCAGCGCTCAGCTGGTCGGCCTGGATCGGTCCGGGCGTCAGGGTCGGCGGAGAAGGGCTGGGGGTGGCCGGAGCGGCCTCGGCCGGGATGGCGGGCGCTGCCTGGGCGGGCGCCGGGACCGGGGTGGCGCGGATCTGCTCGAGCTCCCGCCGGACGTACTCGATCGCCTCGTAGGCGCGGACGTTCCGGCGCCGTTGCTCCTCGAGCTCCCGGCGTATCTCTTCGAGGTCCCGCCGGGCATCCGCGAGCTCGCGCCGGGCGCCTGCGAGCTCGCGCTCGAGGCCGCCGGACCGGCGCTCGGCCATCGCTTCTTCCATCCGCAGCGCCGCCTGGTCGCCGGGCCGCGCCGGGCCTCGCACCGGCGCCACCGCCGACGGGGTCGCCGGCGTCGCCCGGGCGCGGTCGAACTCGGTCGCGATCAGGCGCGTGCGGACCCGGTCGATTTCCGGCGCGGGCTCGACGGGCTCTGGCGCCGGCGACGCGGGCGTCGGCGCCACCCCCTCGGGCGGCGCGGGCGTCGGCGCCACCCCCTCGGGCGGCGCGAACGTCGGCGCCACCACCTCGGGCGCCGCCGGCGGGGGCCGCTCGGCCAGCCGCCGCTCGGCCTCCGTGCGCGCGGCCTCGGCGGCGGCGGCCAGATGCTCGGCCTCGTCCACCGCCCGTCGCATGCGGGTCAGATCGCGCTCGAGGTCGGCCACGTGCTCGTGGAGGACCCAGAGGTCGTGCGCCATCGCTCGGGTGTTCTCGCCGAGCGTCTGCTCGACCTCGACCCGGAGTGCGCGTTCGGCGTGGATGTGCTGCTCCGCGCCCCGTAGATCACGCTCCCGCTCCGAGATCACGCCGTGCAGCCGCTCAGACTCCGCGCGGGCGCCGGCGAGCTCGTCCTCGATCTCGCCGATGCGGACCCGGAGCCGCGCCACCGTCGCCTCGGCCGCGGCGGCGCGCCGGCGGGCGCTCTCGGCGGCGAGCTCGGAGGTGCGCAGCTGACGGGCCTCGAGCAGGTCCGGCGGACCCTCCGCCCCCTCCTCGGCCGTCGACGGCACCTCGCCGACCGGGAGACGCACCATCACCCCCCCGAGCTGCAGGAACGTCCCGCCTGCGAGCTGTGGCGCGAGCTCGGCGGGGACGGTGAAGCTCATCCGCCAGGTGCCAGGCGCGGCTCCGATCAGCGACGGCGGCTCGGGCATCGCCGGGAAACGCTGGCGGCCCGTCTCGGTCTCGACCACCAGCATCGCTTGGCCTCGCATCTCAGGGCGCCGGCGCCGCCACCGTCCGGTCACGCGCACGGTGACGCTGCGTCCGCCTTCGGACACGAGCTCGACCGCCTCGATACCCAGGGCGGACGGCAGGTCGCTCATCGGCCGTCACGGTACGGCCGCACGCGGACGTCAGCGAGCCACCTGCATAACGCGACAAACGAGCACGCCAGCCGGGACCGTGTCGTCTCCTGCACGTATATCGCGGGCTACGCGGCACGGTCCGCCCGCGCCGCGCCGACTGCCGTGTTATGTAGGTCGCGCGGACCGGTTCAGTGAGAGGCGGACCGGCGCTGGACGGCGACGAGCGCGCCACCCGCGAGCACCACGCCGGCGACCCCGGCCACCAGCGGGGCCTTCGAGGGCGCCGAGGGCACACGCCGGCGCATATACCACTTGGCGCCCTGCCAGACCATGTATCCAAGAAGCTTGTAACCCATCGGGGAGAGGCTTCCCCACACCTCGGCGGTTCAATCCTCGGCTAAGGGGCTCAATCCTCCGGCGAGCCCTCCGCCCCGTCCTCCCCGCCGTGGCGCAACCGCCACGCCATCCGCGACTGCAGTGACCACAGCTCGATGAACCCCGGCGACGCCGCCTGGGCAAACAGCCCGCCTGACTGGGCGAACGACGCCAGCTGCTCGTCGTATACGGCGTGCGGCGAGGAGCGCGTGACCGCCCGGGCCGATCCCTTGTACAGCTTGATCCCGATCGTCCCGGTCACGAACGCGTTGGCGGCGTCCATGTAGGCATCGAGATCGGAGCGCAGCGGGTCCCACCACAATCCGGCGTACACGAGATACGCCCACCGCTGGTCGAGCATCGGCTTGAGCTGGTTCTGGTGGATCGTGCCCACGAGCTTCTCGAGTTCCTGGTGGGCGAGGAGCAGGATCGCCGCCGCCGGCACCTCGTAGATGTCGCGAACCTTCAGACCGACGATCCGGTCCTCGATGTGATCGACGATCCCGACGCCGTGGCGCGCGCCCATCTCCCCCGCCCGCTCGAGCAGCTCCACCAACGGCAACCGCGAGCCGTTCAGCGCCACCGGGACCCCCCCTTCGAACTCGACGGTGACGATCTCGGCCTCATCCGGAGCCTCCTCGGGCCGGGTGACGAGCTGGAACACGTCGTCCTCGGGCGCCTGGTCGAGGTGTTCGATCCACCGGCCCTCGCTCGAGCGCCCCCACAGGTTGTCGTCGATCGAATACGGAGCGACCTCGGTGCCCTGGGTTGGGTGGGACTTAATCACGATGCCATGCTCGCGCGCGTACGCCATCTCCTCCTCCCGGCCCATTCGCCACCCGCGCACGGGCGCGATCACGCGAAGCTCGGGGCCGAGCGTGGCCACGGTGGCGTCGATCCGGACCTGATCGTTGCCCTTGCCGGTGCACCCGTGCGCGATCGTGTCGCACCCGCTCATGCGTGCGTACTTCACCGCGAGCTTGGCGATCAGCGGCCGCCCGAGCGCTGTGAACAGCGGATAGCCGAGCCCGTAGATGCCGTTGGCCTTGATCGCGGGGACGATGTACTCGCGCGCGAACTCCTGACGCGCGTCGACGACGTGACAGTCGAGCGCGCCGAGGCGCAGGGCCTTGCCGCGTATCACCTCGTAGTCCTCGCCCGGCTGGCCGAGGTTCACGGTCAGCGCCACCACCTCGGCGTCGTACTGCTCCTGGATCCACTTGAGCATCACGCTCGTGTCGAGGCCGCCGCTGTAGAGCAGCAGCACGCGGTGGACGTGGGACGGGTCGGCCTCGTAGGTGGTGGTGGGCAGATGACCGAAGTCGGGCGCGCTCAAGCGAAAGTCTCCTTGACTAGGTGTCGCTGTTCTTTGCAAGCAAACTCGGCGAAGCTGCCGGCGAATTCGTCCCGCGCCGCCTGCTCATCCTCGGCCAGCCGCGCGATCAGCGCCCCCAGGGACATGAGCGCCTCCTCGCCGCGGTCCGCCTTAGCGACCTCCGGCGCGAGTGAGCGCAGCAGCGCCACCTGGACCTCGCGATCCTGATGGCGACCGAGCACGTCTTGCAGCCCCTTGAGCGTCCGGATCATCGGCTTGACCACCTCGGCGTCGAACAGCGACGCACCGAACAGCTCGAGCAGGTATCGGAGCTCCTTGCCCTTCTTGCGCAGCTCATGGTAATCCTCGGCCGGACTGGCGTCGTCGATCGCATCGCCCATCCGGACCATCTGCCGGTACACCTTGCGGATTCGCTCTCCTGCGACCTCGGCGATCGGCCGCGCGGCGTCCGGTCGCTCGCGCTCGTCGTCATCCTGCAGCCCGTCCAGGAAGGCGCGCCACCCGGAAAACAGCCGGGTCGCGCGCTCCGAGCGCAGATCGCCGACCAGCCGGAGGTGAGCGTGCGTCTTCCGCGCGCGCAGCACGCCGAGCAGCGGCTCAAGGTCGTTCCGCATCACCTCGGGGACGAGCGCGCGCATGTCTTCGAAGTCGAGCACGTGGACGTCGAGGTCCCGGGCGTCGCCAGTGGCCTGTTGCAGCCAGCGGAACTCGGTGCGGAACTTCTCGAGCTCGGCCGGCGGGAACACTCGCCGGAGCTCGCGCTGCACCGCCCGTGAACGCCGAACCGAGACTCTGAGGTCGTGGAGGAACTCGCTGTCGAGGTCTTCGATCGTCCCTTCGAGGGTGGCCTCGATCACCCCGAGGAGCGCCCGCAGGACCGCCGCCGCGCCGCTGTCCGCGCGCTGGTCGGGGCGAAGCGGAACCGCGATCTTGGCGGGGAAGCCGCCGGGCAGTCCGCCCGACACCCTGACCGCCTCGTCCACCAGCGGCTCGTCTGCGGGCTTGAACCCGAGGTCTTGCTCGAGCGTGGACTGGACGCTGCGCCGCTCCTCGTCGTAGCCGCGGACCGGCGTGACCCTGAGCCGGGGTCGGAGCGGCGAGGCGGCTCCGGCCGCCGCGGCCAGCGTCGTCGCCTCGAGCGCGAGACGGACCACGGTCTTCCGCTCGCCGTCGAGCACCGACATGCGCCGCTCGCGCGCTTGGACCTGGACGAGCGGGAGCAGCGCTCGGAGATCCGTCAGTTCCCGGAGCGCGTCCCGCAGCGGCCCCGCCTCCAGGTCCACCGCGAGCACCGGCATCGACGGCGGCGGCGTCGCCAGCGACGTTCGCACGAGCCCGGTCTCCCGCTCGACCAGCGACAGCATGCCGTCCTCGTGGACGAGCGACAGCCCGGCGGCGTGCAGCAGCCCATCGAACGTGTCGTAGTAGTTGCGCAGGTGCTCACCCTGCGCGCCGTTCTCGATCGCCAGCGCGCCGGCGAGTGCCTCCTCGGCGCCCCGCAACGTCATCTGGTCGGGTAACAGAAGGTCGGACACGTTCACGGCGCGAGAGCTGCCAACCGCGCCACCGCCTCGTCAAGCTCGTCGTCCGAGACGATCAGCGGGGGCTCGAACCGGATTGTCGCCGGCCCGGTGGCGTTGACCACGAGCCGCTGCTCGAGGAGCGCGCGTCGCGCCAGTTCGACGGCGTCGAGTGGGTGGGCGGGATCCTGGTCGACATCGATCGCCAGCATCAGCCCCCGCCCCCGAACCGCCGCGACGTACGGCAGCGAAGCGAGTCCCGCCGCGAGTCGCGCGCCGGCGACGCGCACCCGGGCCAGCAGCTCGTCCTCAGAGCACAGCTCGAGCGCGACCAGCGCGGCGGATGCGACCACAGGCCCGCCGGCGAACGTCGAGCCGTGGTCGCCGGGGTGCAGCGCGTCCGCCAGCCGCTGGCCTGTGATCAGCGCGCCAATCGGCAAGCCGCCCCCGAGCGCCTTGGCGCTCGTGATCGCATCCGGAACGACCTCGGTCTGCTCGTACGCCCACAGCGTCCCGGTGCGACCCATCCCGGTCTGAATCTCGTCGAAGATCAGCGCCGCTCCCGTCCGATCGCACGCCTCGCGCGCCGCCACCAACAACTCGTCGGACAGGACGTGGATCCCGGTCTCGCCCTGGATCGGCTCGAGCAGCACCGCCGCGGTCCCGGGTTCGACCGCATCAATCAGCGCGCCCGGATCCTTGGGGACGACGACGAACCCCGGCACGAGCGGCGCGAATGGTGCCTGCTTGGTCTCCTGCGGAGTGGCCGACAGCGCCCCGTAGGTGCGTCCGTGGAAGGCGCCTTCGAGAACAACGATGTTGCCTCCCGGGCACGCCCGCCGCGCGAGCTTGATCGCGGCCTCGTTCGCTTCCGCGCCCGAGTTGCACAGGAATACCTTGCCGCCGAGCGAGCTCTCAGACAGCGCCGCCGACAGCTTCATCGCCGGCTCGGTGTAGTAGAGGTTGCTCACGTGCAAAAGCCGGCCGACCTGTTCGCGCACGGCCTCGACCACCCGCGGGTGACAGTGCCCGACGTTCAGCACCGAGATTCCGGCGAGGAAGTCGAGGTACTCGTTCCCGTCGGCGTCCCACAGACGTGCACCCGAGCCGCGGACGAACTGCACCGGGTTGCGGACGTACGTCGGCACCGCGTAGTCGCGCTCGAGGGTCTTGAGCTCGGCAACGCTCACAACGCGGCCCTCACGTTCACACCGCCGGCCTGATCTTCGTGCCCTGACCGGCGTCGGTGAACAGCTCGAGCAGCAGCGAGTGGGGTACGCGTCCGTCGACGATGTGCGCGAACGAGACGCCGCCCTGAATCGCGTCGACGCACGCCTGGAGCTTCGGGCCCATACCGCCGCCGATGCTGGCTAGCGCCCCCTCCACCGCATCCACCCCGGCCTCGGATACGACGCTCTCCGGATCCGACGGCTCGCGGAGCCAGCCGGGGACATCGGTGAGAAACATCAGCTTGTACGCGCGGAGCGCGCGGGCGACGGCGCCGGCGGCCTCGTCGGCGTTGATGTTGTAGGAGTTGCCGTCGCGATCGGCGCCGACGCTCGCGACCACCGGGATGTAGTCCTGGGCGACGTGGTTGAGCACGTCGACGTCGACGCGCTCGATCGCGCCCACGAACCCGATGTCCTGGCCGCTCGGCGCGGTCCGACGCTTGGCGCGGAACAGCAGCCCGTCGTCTCCGCACAGGCCGATCGCCGGCTGGCCGTGGCGGTTGATCAGCAGCACGATGTCCTTATTGACCTTGCCGACGAGTACCATCTTCGCGACCTCGACCGTCGCAGCGTCCGACACCCGCAGGCCGTCGACGAATCGCACCGGCAGGTCGAGACGCTGCATGTAGGTGGTGATCTCGGGGCCACCGCCGTGCACGATCACCGGGTTCATGCCGACGTACTTGAGCAACACCACGTCGCGCGCGAACTCCTCCTTGAGCGACGCGTCGATCATCGCCGCGCCGCCGTACTTGATCACGACAGTCTTGCCGTGGAACTCGCGGATGTACGGCAGCGCCTCGAGCAGCGTCGCTACATCACGCAGCGGGCGCTCGGGATACGTGGTGACAGCGTGGCTAGGTGGTGTACTCGGCATTGAGTGTCACGTATTCATGACCCAAGTCGGAGAAATACAACTCGGTCTCGGCGCCTTCACCGGGAAGGTCGATCTCGTATTCGATCTCGTCGCGCTGCACCGCGGCCTTCAGGGCGTCCTCGTCGTGCGGCGTGTACTGGCCCCGGGTGCACACCGGCACGCCCTCGATGGTCACCCCGACCGCGAGCGGCGCGGTCCCGGGCATCGCCATCCCGACGGCCTGGACGATCCGCCCCCAGTTCGGGTCACCTCCGTACAGCGCGGTCTTGACCAGTGGCGAATCCGCCACCGCGCGCGCCACGCGGTGCACGATCTCGTCTCCTCCGCCGCGCACGATCACGCGGCCGACCCGTCGCGCGCCCTCGCCGTCGCGCACGATATTCAGCGCCAGCTGCCGCAGCACCGCATCCATCGCCTCTCCGAACCGGACCTCGTCCTCGGTCTCGGGCTCGATCGCGACCCCGGACGCACCGCTCGCCTGAAGGATCACCGTGTCGCTGGTCGACAGCTGGCCGTCGACGCTGATGCGCTCGAATGAGCGCCGCACCGTCACGCCCAGCAGCAGGTCACATGTCTCGACCGACATCGCGGCGTCGGTCTGCACGAAGCACAGGAGCGTTGCGAAGTTCGGCGAGATCATCCCGGCGCCCTTGGCCTGGGCGGTCAGGCGGACGGTGCCGGCATCGAGCGCGACGTCGATGCAGGCGTGCTTGTCGAGCGCGTCAGTGGTGCGGATCGCGTGCGCGAAGTCGACCTCGCCTTCGGGGCGGAGCGCGTGGGTCGCACGGACGATCCCGGTCATCACCGAGCTGACCGGGAGCGGCACGCCGATGACCCCCGTCGACGCTACGGCGACCGCACCGGGCGTGCCGACCCCGGTTGCGATCGCCGCCGCGCCCTGCGCCTTGGCGGCGTTCTCGTACCCAGGGCGCCCGGTGGCGGCGTTCGCGTTGCCGGAATTGACGAGCACAACACGGATGCCGCCGAGCGTGACCCGCTCGCGGCACAGGAGCACGGGTGCGGACTGCGTCCCGGAGCGAGTGAACCGCGCCGCGCTCGTCGTGGCCGGCGCGCTCGAGACGAGCAGGCCGAGGTCGAGGCCGCCGCTCGGCTTGATTCCGCAGGCCACACCCGCCGCCTGGAATCCGCGCGGAAGGCCGCCGGGCAACTCGGTCACATTTCCCGGACCCTCGACCCAGCGCGAGCGGAAGAACGAGTGCATGGTCGTCACGGCACGGCCTCGCGGGCGGGAGTGGCGATCACGCCGATCCCCTCGTCCTCGGGCAGCCCGAGCATCAAGTTGAGGTTCTGCACCGCCTGGGAGGCGGCCCCCTTCCACAGGTTGTCGATCGCGGCGAACACGATCACGCGTCCGGCGCGCTCGTCGGTGTGCACCGAGATGCGGCAGATGTTCGTCTCGCGGACGTCGCGCACGCCAGGAGGCCTCGACGACAGCTCGACGAACGGCTCGCCGTCGTAGGCGTCGGAATACAAACCCTCGAGGTCCAACTCACCGACCCCGCCGGCCACGGTCACGTAACAGCTGACGAGCTCGCCCTGGTCGAGCGGCACGAGGTGCGGGATGAATGTGATCCGCACGTCCGCCCCGAGGAGCGCGAGCTCCTGCTCGATCTCGGGAATGTGGCGGTGGCGCGGCACGCCGTATGCGTTCAGATTCTCGTCGACGGTGACGAAGTGGGTCTTGTCCGTCGCCGCCCGTCCCGCCCCCGACACGCCAGACTTGGCGTCGATGATCGCGTCCTCGATCAGACCGGCGCGCGCGAGCGGCGCGAGCGCCAGCAGCGACGCAGTCGGATAGCAGCCCGGGTTCGCGACCAGCCCGGCGCCGCGGATCTGCTCGCGGTACAGCTCCGGCAGGCCGTACACCGCCTCGTCGAGGAGCTCCACGGCCTCGTGCTCGCGGTACCACTGTCCGTACACATCCGGATCGTGCAGACGGAAGTCGGCGCTGAGGTCGACCACGCGCACGCCGCGCTCGCGCAGTTGCGCCACCAGCGGCGCGGCGGCGCCGTGCGGGTAGGCGACGACCGCGGCATCCACGTCGGCGTGGCGATCGAGATCGAGCTCCTCGAGCTCGAGCGGGACGCGGTGATGCGGGTAGAGATCGTCGAGCCTCCGTCCGACGTCGCTGCGCGCGGTGACCGCCCGCAGCTCCAGCGACGGATGGCGCAGCACCAGGCGAGCGGCGAGTGCGCCTGTGAATCCGGCGCTTCCGAATACCGAAACGCTATGCGGCACGGATCCTCCCGCCCAGCTCTCGCTCGATTGCCGCGGCGATCGCCCGCCGGCGTTCGGCGACCTCCTCGTCGGTCAGTGTCCGGTCGGTGGCGCGGAAGGTCAGGCGGAGCGCCATCGAAACGTTGCCCTCGCCGAGCCTCTCCGGGTCGCGGTAGACGTCGAACACCTCGACGTCGGCCAGCAGTGGGCTGCCGGGCCCGCGCACGGCATCGACGAGCTCGGCGGCGCTCACCTTCTCGGACACGACCACGGCCAGATCCTCGCGCACGTCCGGGAACCCGCTCACCGGCCGGTACAGCGCCGTCGGCCGGACCGCCACCGCGTCGAGGTCGAGCTCGAACGCCGCCACGGTCTCGTCCAGGTCCCATTCGGCGGCCACGAGCGGATGGATCTCGCCGATCCAACCGGCGGCTTCGCCGTCGGCGAGGATGTTCGCCGCCCGGCCCGGGTGCAGGAATGACGCGCCGGCGGGCACGACGGTCCATGGCACTCGGAGCGCGTCGAGCAGCCCGGCGAGGACACCCTTGACCGCGAAGAAGTCGACGGCCGGCGGGTGGCCGTCGCGCCAGGTGGGCCGCCGCGCCGGTCCGATCAGCACCGCGCCGACGTGATAGCGCTCGCGCGGTAACTGCCCGTCGCCGTCGGGCAGGTAGACCGCCCCGGCCTCGAACAGCCGGATCGTCCCCGCGCCGCGGGCGCGGTTGTGGCGCGCGGTGTCGAGCAGCGAGCCGAGCAGCGTGGTGCGTAGCACCGACAGGTCGCCGGACAGTGGGTTCGCGAGCTCGAGCGTGCGGCGAAGCGGGTGATCGGGGTCCAGCCGCAGCCGGTCGGCCAGCCCGGGGCCGCCGAGGCTCCACCCCACGATCTCGTCGAGCCCCTGGGCGGTGAGCGCGTCGGCGGCGTGCCGGCGCATCTTCTGGCGCGGCGTCAGTTGGGCGGGTGCCCCGTGGCGCGAGGGCAGCGTCGACGGCAGCTTGTCGAGGCCGTTGATCCGCGCGACCTCCTCGATCAGGTCGGCCTCGCGCGTGACGTCATCGCGGCGGAAGGGAGGGACGGTCACCTCGAGGCCGTCGTGAGCCCACGCGGTCTTGAATTCGAGCGCGCCCAGGATCTCGGCGCTGCGCTCGCGCGGGATCTCGACCCCGAGCAGACCGGTGACGCGTGCGTCGCGGAGCGCGATCGTCTTTGGCGGCGGACCATCCCCGCCGATGTCGATCGTGCCGGGCACGAGGCGGGCGCCGGTCAAATCGAGCATCAGCCGCGTCGCGACCGCCTGCGCCTCCATTGCCTGCTCGGGCTGGAGCTGTTTTTCGAACCGGCTCGAGGCTTCGCTGCGGAGCCCGAGCTTCAGCGACGTGCGGTGGATGTTCGCGCCGATCCAGTTCGCCGCCTCCATCAGTACGCGCGTCGTCCCGTCGCCGACCTCCGAGCGTGCGCCGCCCATCACGCCCGCGATCGATGTCGGGCCGGAGGCGTCCTCGATCAGGACCATGTCGGAGTCGAGCGTGCGCGTCTGGCCGTCGAGCGTCTCGATCTGTTCGCCGTCGCGCGCTCGGCGGACGGTGAGCGTCGCGCCCTCGACGCGGTCGAGGTCGAATGCGTGGAGCGGTTGGCCGGTGAGCAGCATCACATAGTTGGTGATGTCGACCACGTTCGAGATCGGGCGCTGGCCGGACGCCGTCAGTCGCGCCTTCAGCCACAGCGGGCTCGGGCCGATCTTCACGTCCTCGAACACGCGCGCGGTGAAGCGCGGGCACAGGTCGGGAGACTGGACATCCACGGTCGCCGCGGTGAGCTCGCCCGGGGCCCCCGGGTCCTCCCGCCAGGGCGGCGGCGCGAGCGACGCGCCGGTGGCGGCGTGAGCCTCGCGGGCGACGCCGTAGACGGCGAGGCAGTCCGGACGGTTGGGGGTGATCTCGAGCTCGAGCACGTCGGTGGCGATCGGCAGGACCCGTTCGAGCGGTGTCCCGGGGACGAGGCCGTCGCGATCGAGGACCATGATCCCGGCGTGCTCGGTGCCGATCGCAACCTCGTCCTCGGCGAGGATCATCCCGTGTGACTCGATGCCGCGGAGCTTCGCCTTGCCGAGCCTCGTCCCGTCGGGCATCACCGCGCCGGGCGTCGCGACCGCCACCGTCTGGCCGGCGGCGACGTTGGGAGCGCCGCACACGATCCGCTGGGGCGCGCCGCCGCCGATGTCGACCAGGCACACGCGGAGGCGGTCGGCGTTCGGATGCTGGTCGGCCTCGAGCACGCGGCCGACGACGAAGTGATCGAGCGCGGACACGCCATGGTGGTGGATCGCCTCGACCTTGGTCCCGGTCATCGTGAGGCGGTCGGCGAGCGCGTGCGTGTCGAGCGGCGGGTCGACGTACTCGCGGAGCCACTGGAGCGGAACGCGCATCAGCCGAACTGCTCCAGGAAGCGGACGTCGTTGTCGTACAGCAGCCGCAGGTCGGGGACGTCGTGCTTGAGCATGGCAATCCGCTCGATCCCCATTCCGAAGGCGAACCCCTGGATGCGTTCAGGGTCGTAGCCGTGGTCCCGGACGTACTCGAATACGTTCGGGTCGACCATCCCCGCGCCGAGGATCTCGATCCAGCTCTCGCCCCGGCACACCGGGCAGCGGCTCCCGTCGGGCATGTATCCCTGCCGGCAGTTGAAGCACGACACGTCGACCTCGACGCTCGGCTCGGTGAACGGGAAGAAGTGCGGGCGCAGCCGGACCTGGCGCCCGTCGCCGAAGATCGCGCGCGCGAACGCGAGCAGCGTGCCCCGCAGGTCGCCGAGCGTGATGTCGGTGTCGACCGCGAGCCCCTCGACCTGGTGGAACTGGGGCGTGTGAGTGGCGTCGTTGTCGGGCCGGTACGTTCGCCCCGGGATCACGATGTACAGCGGTGGCGGGTGCTGCTCCATCGCCCTGATCTGTACCGGCGAGGTGTGCACTCGCAGGAGTCGCGCCTGCGGATCGAAGATATCCGGGGTCGGCTCGATGTAGAACGTGTCCGACATCAGCCGCGACGGGTGCGTCGAATCGAAGTTGAGCGCGTCGAAGTTGTAGTAGACGGTCTCGACCTCGGGGCCATCCGCGACGTTGAAGCCAAGCCCGATGAACACGTCCTCGATCTCGCGCCGGGTTTGGGTGATGAGATGTCGGTGTCCGGTCAGCGGAGCGGGGTCGCCATCGAGCGTGATGTCGACGCGGTCTCGCTCGAGTCGCTGCTCGAGCTCTTGCGCGGCGAGCTCTTGCGCGCGGGCGTCGATCGCAGCCTCGAGTGCCTTGCGCGCCTCGTTGGCGGCCTTACCGGTCGCGGCGCGCTCCTCGGGCGGCAGCTCGGCGACGTTCCGCAGCAGGTTCGGCAGCTCGGCCTTGCGCCCGAGATAGCGGATCCGGACGTCGTCGAGCCCCTGCGTGTCGGTCGCCGCCGTAATAGCTTGCTCGGCTTCCACCCGGATCTCCACGATGCGGTCGTTCATTTCGGCGCCATGCTACGGCTCAATTCGTACAGAGCGACGGTCGCGGCCATCGCCGCATTGAGCGAGTCGGTGGCGATCGGGATGTGCGCGACGTGGTCGGCTTGCGCCACGACCTCGTCGGGCAGCCCGTCCCGCTCGGAGCCGACCAGGATCGTCGCGCCGATGGCGCTGGGACTACCAAATACGTAGTCTGAGCGCCAAAGAACCTCCAAGGGGCGGCCCGCGCCGGGGGCGAGAGCGATTCTGGTGCCCGGGAGCTGGCCGGGGGTCGCCCGCGCGAGTGGGACCGCGAACACCGCGCCCATGCTTGCGCGCACGGCCTTCGGGCTGTACGGGTCTGCGGTTCCGGGTCCGAGCGCGACGCAAGACGCCCCGAACGCCTGGGCGCTTCGCAGCACGGCACCGACATTCCCCGGGTCGTGGACGCCGTGCAGGTACACGCACAGCGGCCCGGCCGGCGCCGGCGCCCACCGCTCCTCGTACACCGCGAGCGTCCGCGTGCCCGAGCCGAGTCCCGACGCGGACGCCAGCAGATCCGGCGCGACCTCGACCCCGGGTAGACCGCTGCCCGTCGCGGCATACCGCTCGATGGCGATCCACCCTTGCCCATCGGCCACTGACAACAAATCCTCACCCTCGGCCACGAACAACCCGGACCGTTCGCGCGAGCGGCGCCGCTGGCGGAGCTTGCGGATCTCTTTGAGCTTGGCGTTGTGGGGGCTCGTGATCATCAAAAAAGGCGCCCTCCTGGTGGAGCGGCGCCCGGTTGGCGGTGCTGGTGTGGTCGGCGTTTCGTCAGCCGGCCGCCAGCGCCTCGCGGGCGCGGTCGGCAAAGCGTCGGAAGGTCTCGGCGTCGCGGACGGCGATGTCCGCAAGGATCTTTCGGTCAAGCTCCACGCCGGCGAGCTGGAGGCCGTGCATGAACTGCGAATAGGACATGTCGTGCTGGCGGGCGGCGGCATTGATGCGCGTGATCCACAGCCGTCGGAAGTCACGCTTGCGGTTGCGCCGGTCGCGGTAGCGGTACTGGTCGGCCTTGAGCAGCGCCTCCTTGGCGACCCGGTAGTGGCGGCTGGCGTCGCCCCGGAAGCCCTTGGTTAGCGCGAGCGTGGACCGGCGCTTCTTGCGCGCGTGAACTGAGCGCTTGACCCGCGTCATCCGCGCTCCCTCCGCTCGACTCCGAGAAGCTTCTTCACCCGCGGCTCATCGTGCGGGCTGATCCACGACGGCTTCGCCTGGCGGCGCTTGCGCTTGGGCGACTTCTTCTCGAGGATGTGGGTCGAGAACGCGCGGCGGCCGCGCACCTTGCCGGTGGCGGTCACCTTGAAGCGCTTCTTGGCGCCCGAATGAGTCTTCATCTTCGGCATCTGAAGTGCCGCCTAGTAAAGCAGAGCGCCGGCGTGACGGCGGGCGGGGCCTCAGGCGGCGGTGGAGCTCTCGGCCTGGACCGGCTCGGGCGCGCGCTCGGTGCCGGCGGCGCCGTTCGGCTGGGGCTCGGCGGCGTCCGGCTCGTTCGGCTGCGGCTCGGCGGCCGTCGGCTCGTTCGGCTGCGGCTCGGCGGCCGTCGGCTCGTTCGGCTGCGGCTCGGCGGCCGTCGGCTCGTTCGGCTGCGGCTCGGCGGCCGTCGGCTCGTTCGGCTGCGGCTCGGCGGCCGTCGGCTCGTCGCCGTCGGACTCCTTCTCGTGCTTGCCGTCGGCGGCCTTGTCCTTCTCCCCCGCGAGCACCGCCTTGGACGGCGCGAGCAGCATCGTCATGTTGCGGCCGTCCTGGACGGGCGACTGCTCGACGACTCCGATCTCCGACAGCTCCTCGGCGAGCCGATCCAACAGCGCGGTGCCGCGCTCGGGATGGGTGACCTCGCGCCCGCGGAACATGATCGTGATCTTGACCTTGTCCTTGTGCTTGAGGAAGCGCGACACGTGACCCTTCTTCGTGTCGTAGTCGTTCTGGGCGATCTTCGGGCGGAACTTGATCTCGCGGACCGTGATCTGCTGCTGGTGCCGGCGCGCCGCCTTCTGCTTCTGGGCCTGCTCGTACTTGTATTTGGAGTAGTCGAGCACGCGGCACACAGGCGGGCGCGCCTCGGGGGCGACCTCGACCAGGTCGAGATCGCGATCCTGGGCATACGAGAGCGCCTCGGGCGTCTTGACGATCCCGATCTGGTTGCCGTCCTCGCCGATCAGGCGCACCTCGGGCACGCGAATGCGGTCGTTGATCCGGGTCTGGTCCCGCTCGGGCGGGCGCCGGTCGAACTTTCGAGGGACCGGCACTAGCTGCGATGGGCGGGGACCGTCAAGCTGTGACGGGCCCTATGTGACGAGACGCTTGGGTCAACGAGGTCCAGTATAGCGGGGGGTTCCTACAGGTTCGAGCGACTTTCGACCAGATGCGCTATCCGGGCGACGAACTCGTCCACGGGGACCGAGCCCTCGTCCCCGCGTCGGTGCTCGCGAACCGCGACCTGCTGGGTCTCCTGCTCGCGGTCGCCGACGACGAGCATGAATGGAATCTTGCGAAGCTCGGCGTCGCGGATCTTCCGCCCCACCGACTCGGTGCGGTCGTCGAGCTCGGCCCTCACGCCGGCCTCGGCGAGCTGTTCGCGGACGTCGAAGGCGTAGTCGAGGTGCCGGTCCGAGATCGGGAGGACGATCGCCTGCACCGGCGTGAGCCAGACCGGAAGCTCGCCGCCGTAGTGCTCGATCAGAATCGCGATGAACCGCTCGTAGGACCCCATCAGGGCCCTGTGGATCATCACCGGCTGATGCTCGGCGTTGTCGGTGCCGGTGTAGCTCAGCCCGAACCGCGCCGGCATGTTGTAGTCGAGCTGGACCGTGCCGATTTGCCAGGACCGTCCGATCGAGTCAGTCATGTGGAGGTCGATCTTCGGGCCGTAGAACGACCCGTCGCCGGGGTTGATGTCGTAGGCGAGGCCCTTGCGATCGAGCACCTGGATCAGGTGCCCCTCGGCGCGGTCCCACGTCTCGTCGGAGCCCAGCCGCTCGTCGGGGCGGGTGGACAGCTCGAGCCGGACATCGAAGCCGAAGACCTTGTAGGTGGCGAAGGCGAAGTCGAGGCAGGCCTCGATCTCGTCCTGGACCTGCTCCTCGGCGCAGAAGACGTGTCCGTCGTCCTGCGCGAAGTTCCGCGTGCGCAGCAGCCCGTGGAGCGCCCCGCTGAGCTCGTTGCGGTGGAGCAGCCCCGGCTCGGAGTAGCGGATCGGCAGGTCGCGGTAGGAGTGCGGCTGCATCGAGTAGAGCTGGCAGTGGCCGGGACAGTTCATCGGCTTGAGCCCCATCGGCGTGTCGGCCGAGTCGGTCAGGAACATGTGCTCCCGGTACTTGTCCCAGTGCCCCGATGTCTTCCACAGCGAGCTGTCGTACAGCTGCGGCGTCTTGACCTCGGTGTAGCCGCGCGGTCCGCCCATCTCACGGCTGAGCGCGACCAGCGAGTTGAACACCTGGGTCCCGGGCGGGAACCAGAACGCCATCCCGGGGGCCACGTCGGAGAAGTTGAACAGGCCGAGCTGCGGGCCGAGCTTGCGATGGTCACGCGCGCGGGCCTGCTCGAGCCGCTCGAGGTATTCGTCGAGATCCTTCTGGGAGAAGAACGCGGTCCCGTAGACCCGGGTGAGCATCGGCCGGTTCGAATCCCCGCGCCAGTACGCGCCGGCGACCGACTGGAGCTTGAACGCCTTGATCCGCTTGGTCGAGGGGGCGTGCGGGCCGCGGCACAGGTCGGTAAATGGCCCGTTGGTGTAGAGCGAGACCGTCGGGACGCCGTCGTTTTCGATCAGGTCCTCGATCAGCTCGACCTTGTAGTCCTGGGCTTCGCGCAGAAAGCGGTCGAGCGCCTGGCTGGCCGGCACGTCCTCGCGCACGAACGGCTCGTCGGCCTCGATGTGCTCGCGCATCTTGGCCTCGATCTGCTCGAAGTCCGCCTCTGACAGCGACACGCCCTCGGGGAAGTCGAAGTCGTAGTAAAAGCCATTCTCGATCGCGGGGCCGATCGAGATCTTCACCCCCGGGTACAGGTCGATCATCGCCGCCGCCAGCACGTGCGCGGCGTCGTGGCGGATCAGCGCCAGCGCCTCCTCGCCGCTCCGGTCGGTGATGATCTCGAGCTTCGCAGGCCCGTTTCGGTGATTCTCGGGGAGCGGACGGGACAGGTCCCGGAGCTCGCCGTCGACCTTGACCGCGAGCGCCGCCCGGGCCAGCCCGGGTCCGATCGCGGCGGCCGCGTCGGCCCCGGTGGCGCCGTCGGGAACGGTCAGTTTCTTGCCGTCGGGAAGCTCCAGTTCCATGTGCGACGGATGCTAGTGGCGGGCGAGCTCTAGGAGCCGCGTCACGCGGAAGCTGAACTTGCCGACCATCCGGGGCGGGAACGCGGTCGCCGGGCACGCGTTGCCGGCGGGGCACGGCGGGAACACCTGGTTCCACACCTGGCCATGGAACGTTCCCGTGCACCAGCGGCCATGGGCCTTCGGCGCCTCCTTCACGCGGACGGTGGCGCCGGCGTGCGCCGGCGGCGCCACCACGGAGATGGTGTCCTGGCATCCCCCGCGCGCCGTGCCGCTCGCGGTGACCCGGTACGAGTCGCCCGTGTCGCCGAGGATCCCGGTGTTCTCCGCCGACGTGAAGCTGACCGTTCAGCCGCCCAGGTACATTTACGGATTCCCGGGCGATTAGCTCAGCTGGGAGAGCGCCGTCTCGACAAGGCGGAGGTCGCTGGTTCGAGCCCAGCATCGCCCACTAATCCGGTTGCGGGGGCTTTGCCGGGTCGGGCCGGGCCCTCTCTGGGCTGGGCCAGTTGTCGCCGGTCGTCTCGCCGAATGCCTCGACGGCGGCGTCGAGCGTGGGGAAGAAGTGATCGGGATCGAGCGGGCCGATGAGCTCGTAACGCTCGAGCTTGGCTCGCACCGGGTCCTTGAGCTCGGCGAACACCAGCGAGGTGCCCTTGGCGTTGAGCTCCTCGTCAAGCTCGGCGAGCATGTCGGCGGCGGTCGTGTCGACGTCGGTGATCGGCTCGGCCGCGATCACGATCCACTTTGGTCGCGGCTTGGCGCCGGCGATGGCGCGGATCCGGTCGCGGAACGTCCGGGCGTTGGCGAAGAACAGCGGCGCGTCGAACCGGAAGATCACGAGATCGGGCAGCTGCTCGGCGTCCGGGTGCAGTTCGCGGTCGTGCTGCCCGGGGAGGCCGGGCACCCGTCCGAGCGTGGTCTCGTACGGCCGCCAGGCGCGGCGGAACACATTGAGGATCGACAGCCCGACCGCCACCGCGATGCCCTCGAGCACGCCGAGCAGCGCGACGCCCAGGAATGCGGCGATCGACAGCAGACATTCGACCCGGCGCTGCTTGTAGAGGCGTACGACGCCGGGTATGTCGGCGAGGGACAGAGAAGCGGCGATCACGACAGCGGCCAGCGTCGGATTCGGAAGGTTCTTGAGCAAGCCGGGCACGAGCACGAGCATCAGCACGATCAGCGCCGCCCCGACCACGCCGGTGACCTGGGTCTTGGCCCCGGACTGCTCCGCGACCGCGGTGCGTGAGCCGCTCGTGCTGACCGGGAACCCCTGGAAGAAGCCGGCGGCGACGTTGGCGGCGCCGATCCCGATCATCTCGCCGTTGCCGTCGACCTCCTGGCCGGTGCGTGCGGCGAACGCCGACGCGGTCGAGATCGTGTCGGCGAGCGCCACCAGCACGATCCCGAGCGCTCCGGCGACGAGCAGCGGGAGATCGGACACGGGGCTCGGGAAAGTGAGCGGCGGAAACCCCTTGGGAAGCTCGCCCACCAGCGACACGCCATGGCTGGCCAGGTCGAAGGCTGACGCCGCCACGATGGCGACGACGACCGCCACGAGCACGCCCGGCACCCGCGGCAGCAAGCGGCCGAGCACGAGCATGAGCGCGAGGCTGACGAGCCCGATCGCCACCGCCGCGCCGATGGCCTCGCCGTGGGCGAGCCCGTGGAGGAACGCGTGCGCCTCGTTGATCAGACCGTTGGCGTCGGTCGAGAAGCCGAACAGCTTGGGCAGCTGCCCGACCAGGATCGTGAGTGCCAGCCCGTTCATGTAACCGATCTGGGTCGGCTTGGAGAGCAGGTCGGCGATGAAGCCGAGCTTCGCGATTCCGGCGAGGATCATGAGCGCCCCGACGATCAGGGCCATCATCGAAGCCAGCGCGATCGCGTGCTCGGGGTTGCCGCCCGAGCCGATGATCGGCAGGATCGTCGCCGCGATCATCGGCCCGAGCGACGAGTCGGGACCGAGCACCAGAATCCGCGAAGGCCCGAACAGGGCGTAGCCGATCAGGCACAGGATCGACGTGTAGAGACCAGTGATCGCTGGCAACCCGGCGAGCTCGGCGTACGCCATGCCCTGCGGCACAAGAAGGGTCGTGAGCACAATGCCCGCGACGACGTCGCTGCGCAACCACGACAGCCTGTAGTTGGCGAGCGCGCGGATCCCGGGGAGCGTGCGCGCGATCACGCGTTGTCAGCGACGCCGGGCGATCAGCTTGCCGACCTCCCACAGCACGAGCAGCAAGACCGCCGCACCGACGGCGAGCCCGAACTGGGGAGCGGTGAGCGGCGTCGTCTTGAGCAGACGGTTGAACAGGTCCATCTGCGTGATCATCACCGCGAGCGCGAGCTCTGCGGCCGCCGTCCAGTTCATCTTCGCGTTGTCGAACGTCGCGCTGGCGAGGACGGAGCCGGACACGCTCCGGCACTCATACGCCGACACGATCAGCATCAGCGCGAACGCGCTCAGCCCGATCGACGATCCTAGGGCCGTGCTGTGGTAGTGCTGCTTGCCGAAGTAGATCAGCAGGTCCATGACGATCGCCATGTACAGGCCGACGAGCCCCGAGGTCAGCTGCACGCCGCGGTTCACGATCGATTCGGTGCTGGGCCGCGGCCGGCGCTCCATCAGACCCGCCGTCGCCTGGTCGAGGCCGAGGGCGACACCGAACGGGGCGCTGACGAAGAAGTGGATGTACAGAACCTGCGCCGGCGAGAACGGCTGGCCCTCGGCGATGTTGAGGACCGTCGCGCCGAGGAACGTCAGGACGAACGCCACAAGCGAGATCAGCACGAACCGGACGTACTTGCTCAGGTTGTCGTACAGCTTCCGGCCCTGCGAGATCGCTCGCACGATCGTCGCAAAGTTGTCGTCGGTGAGGATCATCCGCCCCGCGTTCTTGGCCACCTCGGTGCCGCTGCCCATCGCCACGCCGATGTGAGCCGCCTTGATTGACGGCGCGTCGTTCACCCCGTCGCCGGTCATCGCCACCAGGTGGCCCTGCTTCTTGAGCGTCTCGACCAGCAGCACCTTGTGCTCGGGCGCGACGCGGCCGACAACGCCGATCCGGTCGATCCGCTCGAGTCGCTGCGACTCGTCGAGCGCCGCGAACTCCGCGCCGAGGATCGCCTCGCCTTCGATTCCGAGTTGCTCGGCGATCGCCGCACCGGTGATCACGTCGTCGCCGGTGACCATCCTGACGCGGATGTGAGCGGTCTGTGCGTCTTGCACCGCCTGCCTTGACTCAGCGCGCGGGGGGTCGACCATGCCGACGAGGCTGGTCATCTCGAGGCCCTCGACGTACGCGAGCAGGTCACCGTCCACGTCGAACGACACCGGATCGAGGTCGCGGTACGCCGCTGCCATGACCCGCAGGCCGCCCTCCCCCATCCTGCGCACATTTGCCTCCGCCCGCGCTCGCAGGTCCTCATCCCACGCGACGCTGTGACCCGCGGACAGCGCGCTCGAGGCGTGGCTCATGACCGCCGGGGCGGCACCTTTCACATAGCAGCGCACGACATCGTTACCCGAGTCGTCGGTCGTCTTGGTGAACGCCGCCATCAGCTTGTAGGTCGGGTCGAACGGCAGTGTCGCGAGCCGCGGATGCCGTTCCCGCGTGGCGTCGATGTCGAGCCCGGCCTTGTGCGCGAGCACGAGCAGGGCGCCCTCGGTCGGGTCGCCCACCACCTTGCCATCGACGAGTTGCGCGTCGCTGGCGACGACGTAGGGCAGGATCGCGTCGTCGATCGTGTCGGACGAGCCCGCGGCGTGCTGGACCCGGCCCTCGAGCTCGTAGCCCGAGCCGGAGATCGTGTACCTGTCGGTGGGGTCGATCACCTCGACGGCCGTCATCTGGTTCATCGTCAGCGTCCCGGTCTTGTCCGAGTTGATCGCGGACGTCGACCCGAGGGTCTCTACCGAGGCGAGATCGGTCAGCACCGCGCCGTGCCGGGCGAGGTCGGCGGCGCCGACGGACATGACCACCTGGAGCACGGTCGGCATGGCCTCCGGAATCGCCGCGATCGCGAGCGCGACGGCACTCGTGAACACAACCGTCGATGACAGACCGCGCTGCGCGCCGAGCGCGAACATGATCACCATGGTCACGCCGGCCGCTCCGGCGATCCACAGCGTCAGGCTGTTCAGCTGCTTGGTCAGCGGCGTCTGCTCGCGGGCCGTCGTCGCCAGCATTCCGGCGATCCTCCCGACCTGGGTGTCAGCGCCCGTCGCGGTTACGACCATGACTCCGCTGCCGTGCGTGACCGGCGTGTGCATGAACGCCATATCCGTCTGATCGCCGGGCGCGAGATCCTCGCCCTCGGGCACGTCCACGCCCTTCGAGGCCGGCACGCTCTCGCCGGTCAAGGCGGCCTCGTCGATCTGCAAGGACGTTGCCTGCACGATCCGCCCGTCCGCTGGGACGTCGTCGCCGGCCTCGAGCACGACGACGTCGCCGACGACCACGTCTTCGGCGGGAATCTCGGCCTCGGTTCCGTCGCGGCGGACCCGCGCGGTCGCCTTGACCATCGCCTTGAGCGCGTTCATCGCGCTCTCCGCCTTGCCTTCCTGGCGGAGGCCGACCACCGCGTTGAGCACAGTGATCAGGATCAGCAGAACCCCGGTGCTCCACTCCTTGATCGCGAGGGACACGATCGCCGCGGCCACCAGGATGATCTGCATGTAACTGCGGTACTGCTCGAGGAACCGCCGCCAGCCCGGGACCGTCTGCTCGACCGGCAGCGCGTTCGGACCGTGCCGCTCGAGCAGTTCGGCGGCCTGCTGACTCGATAGCCCGGCCGACACGTTTACGCCGAGCCGCGCTGTCACTTCCTCCGGGGTGATGCTGTACCACCCATTGGCGGTGCCGGGTTGGTCGGTCGCAGTGTGCGTTGCCGTCGCCATCGGTGACTTCCGCCTAACCGGGTGGTGATCGATCAGATGGACCGGCGAGCGGCGTCTCCGTCTCCCGTCCGTTCCGCCCGTCGTCCGTCGCGGCCCCGGCCTTCTGCTCCGCTTGTTCGAACGGATCCGGCGCGATTCCCTTCGGCGCCTGGGCCTCGAGAGCGTGCTTGGTCGCCTGAAGCGCCTCGCGCTGTTCCTTGCTGACCTTCGGGAACCGCGGATCGATTTCCATCAGCGTGTGCACCAGCACCGCTCCCGCGCCGATCCTCGCGAACCATTTCCGATCCGCCGGGATCACATACCACGGTGCCCACTCGGTGCTGGTGTGCGTCAGCATCTCCGAGAAGGCCTTCTGGTAGTCGTCCCACCGCTCACGCTCCTGGACGTCGGCGGCCGAGAACTTCCAGTTGTGATCGGGCAGGTCGACCCGCCGCAGGAACCGAACCCGCTGCTCCTCCTCCGAGAGGTTGAGGAACAGCTTGACGATTCGGATTCCGTTCTCGATCAGATAACGCTCCCAGTCGTTGATCTGGCGATAGCGGCGGTGCCACACGTCTCGCTTGCGCTTGGCCGCCGGCGGGAGCTTCTCCCGAGCGAGAACCTCAGGGTGCACTCTCACCACGAGCACCTCCTCGTAGTGGGAGCGGTTGAAGATCGCGATGTCGCCACGCCGGGGCAGCCGCTTGGCGTAGCGCCACAGGAAGTCGTGATCGAGCTCCTCGGCCGAGGGCTGCTTGAAGCTGTGCACCGCCACGCCCTGGGGGTTCACGCCGCTCATGACATGGCGGATCGTCCCGTCCTTGCCCGCCGCATCCAACGCCTGGAGCACGACCAGCACGCCCCAGGTGTCTTGAGCGGCCAGCCGCGTCTGGTACTCCGTGAGTAACTGCACTCCCTCGTGGAGCAACGCGACCCCTTCGGTCTTCTTCTTTACCCCGGCCTTGAACGACGGGTCGAAGTCACGACTGAGGGTGACCTTCGATCCGGGCCTGACCCGGAAGGGCTCAATGAACTCCGCTGCCCTCTGTTGGCGTACGTTGACCATCCAGCTAGATCCCGAGGATGCTGGCCTTCTGCCTTGCGGGCTCCCGACCCTCGTAGTACGCCTGCTGCTCGGCCTCCTCCTGCTGGCGCTGCTTGTGCTTGCCGAACGCGTACGCGCCGCCACCGACAGCGGCCGCGCGGAGGAGCGGACGACCCGACAACGTCTGGTGTGTCCCTGCATCTACGACAGGCATGTGCACGTCAGCTGCACTTCGAACTCGTAGCGCTCGTGAAGCTCGTGACCGAGCTCACCACATTGGCCGCCGACGGCACAATCGCCGCGATCTGGCCGGCCGACGGACTCGAGGGGAGCGCCTTGACGGCGGTCGCGAGCGCATCGACCGATGATTTGATGGCGCTCGTCTCGTTCGGGAAATCGCCCTTGGCCGAGTTCACTACCGACGTCGCGGCAGTCTGGATCTTCTGAACCTGCGCCTGCAAGCCGCTCACTCCTGAGCTCACGGAGAGGCTCGTCAGCCCCTTGATCGAGTTCGAGAGGTTGCTGCGAGCTGTGCAGTACGCCGGCTTGCTCGAGCCACAACCGGTTAGAACGACCAGCACGACCGCCGCGCCCGCCGCGATCGACCGCCTCATCGACCTTAGGAATCGTCGAGCGCCGTCACGCTCAGGATGCTTCCACCTCCTCCCAGGCCTCGACGGTCGCATACTCCTGTCGACATTCACGCCAGCCACGTGGCCTGCTTGGATCGGAGGCTGCCTAACACCGCAAACCACTCTGGCGGGCGCCCGCCGACCCGTCATCATCCGGAACGGGTTAAGAAGACGCTGGCCGCGTGGCCGTCCCCGCACCCACTCCAGAAAGAAACGGGGCGCGAGCGTGACAGTGGAGCGCGCGTAGGTTTAAGTCACTCGAGTAAGGACACAAGCCGCGCGGCAGACCAGGCTCCTGACGTCTGCTCTTCGCTTTCGTCGGGCACTCGCGCCCGCATGCAACCTACGGTCTCGCCGCCCCGGCGACAAGACCCACTCCGACGAACGTCGCGCAAGTACCGGGAAGAAGCCGCTGGCGTCAGCGATGTGGCGCGCTCACCGTCGGCTCCCACGGACCCATGACCGGCGTGGCCTCGTCCTCGCCGGGCCACGGCGGGATCGTCGCGCCGATCGCGGCGAGCGGCTCGTCGCCGAATGCCCGGAACTGGAACCGGGTGCCGAGCGGGATCGTGACGCACACGTCGCGCGACACGCCGACCACCTCCTCCCGCTCACCTGAACCTCGCCACATCTCACCCCGCCCGCGCAGGAAATACCACACCTCTTCGACCGTCCGGTGCTCGACCGCGATCGAGGTCTCCCCCGCTCCGAGCTCGAAGTGGGCGAGGCCGCCGCCGGAGACGCTCAACAGCACGCGCACGGCCGAGCCGTCGGGCGCCACGGCGTCTGCGTGCGCAGGCAGCCTCATCGTGTGGAACTCGCGCGCGGTCTCGGTCACCCGAGAGGTACTACCAGCTCATCGCCGTGGTCGCCCCGTCGGGCACCTCGCACGGCTGCGCCGACGGGTCGTAACGGGCGCACACCGCGACCGGGTGGCCGCCGGGGGTCGCCGGATAGCCGTCCGACACCTGGCTCGACTCCCACACGAAGTTGCCGGTGCTGTCCCCGTTCGCGAGCGTCCACGGGTACTGGGACTCGGCGATGACAATCGGCTTCCCGTACCGCGTGGCGAGGGCGTCCACGTTCGTCCGCATGTCCGCGAGGGGACCGTGGAAGAACGGGTAGTAAGACAGCCCGATCACGTCGAACGGGACGGCCTCACGGACGATGTTGTCGTAGAACCGCTCGCTGTCGGCGTCGTTGCCGCCCTCGTCGAAGTGGAGCATCACGAGCAGCTTGTGACCGCGCGGGTTGGCCGCGCGCGCTCCCGTCACCCCGGCCTTCAACAACGTGGCCAGGTTGTCCCAGCCGGTGTTGCTGCTCCAGTCAACCTCTCCTACCGGCCACAGGATGCCGTTGCGGATCTCGTTACCGATCGAGACCATGTCGACCGGGGTCCCCTGCGCCGCGAATGCTCCGATCACCTGCGAGGTGTAGTTCTGAACGGTGTTGGCCAGCTGCCTCCGGTCCTGTCCGTGCCAGGCCGCGGGGATGTTCTGGTGCCTGGGGTCGGCCCAGAAGTCCGAGTAATGGATGTCGAGGTACAGCTTGTCGCCTGCAGTCCTGATCCGACGCGCCATGCGCAGGTCGCTGGCCAGATCGCTGTAGCCGGGCGGCGGGTTTACCCACAGGCGGAGCCGGACGTAGTTGAGCCCGTGGTCGTTCAGGATCGAGAGCACCGAGCCGGGCACACAGTTGTCGGTGAAGTGGGCACCCGCGGCCTCCTCCTGCGGCTCGAACGAGAGGTCGGCGCCCCGGTCGGGAATCGCATTCAGTGGCGCCGCCGCGAATAGCCGCAACTCGCCGATGCACGGCGGTGTCCCGTCGTTGTCGGTTACGCCGATCTTCACGTACCGCGCCTTGATGGGACCGCGGCCGGCGGACCAGTACACCGGCTCTCCGGCCGGCACCGACTGTTGCTGGGCGTTCGGGACCGCTGTCAACGAGCCGGCGGTGGTGCCGTAGCTGAGGTTCACGAGCGCCGTCGTCGCGGTGCTTCCTAGCGTCAGGCCGAAGCCGTCGAGCGTGCGGACGCGACCGAGGTCGACGGTGAGGTTCCCTGTCCACTGGTGATCGCCCGCCCCCCTTCTCGCCACGGATGTGAGCGCTAACAGAGAGGCGGGCGATCCGACTGATACCCACATGGCACGAACGCAAATCGGGCAGCCGAATCCGGCTAACGCTCTGGCCGAATCCGCGGCTACCGCGTCGGCCGAATCCGGCGCTGGCGCGAGCAGACGTAGACTCGGCCAGACACCGAGCGAGGAGCGTCATGGAGTGATCCGCAGCCCTTATCCGGACGTCGAGATTCCGGATGTTCCTTTCACCGACTTCATCCTCGCCCGCGCCGGCGAGCACCCTGACAAGGCGGCGCTGATCGACGGCCCGAGCGGCCGGACTATCACCTACGGCCAGCTGGTCGACGAGGTCCGCCGGTTGGCTGCGGGACTGGCCGCGCGCGGCTTCGGCAACGGCGACGTGTTCGCCCACTGCGCGCCGAACCTCCCCGAATACGCGATCGCCTTCCACGGTGTGGCGTCGGCCGGTGGCGTGAACACGACCGCGAACCCGCTGCTGACCGAGGACGAGCTTGCCAAGCAACTGGTGGACTCGGGCGCGCGACTGCTCGTAACCGTGCCCGAGCTACTCGAGAAGGCGACGGTCGCGGCGGAACGCTCGGGCGTCGAGGAGATCTTCGTGTACGGCGAGGCCGAAGGCGCCACGCCATTCGCTTCGCTGCTGCGCGCGGACGGCGACCCGCCGCACGTCGAGATCAACCCGGCGGAGGATCTGATCGCGCTGCCGTACTCGAGCGGCACCACCGGGATCCAGAAGGGCGTGATGCTCACGCACCGGAACCTCGTCGCGAACATCGCGCAGTGCACGCACCCCGAGGCCACGGACAAGACCGACGACGAGTTGGCGGCCGAGCGAGCGATCGCCGTGCCCCGCTCTTCCACATCTACGGGCTCGTCGTCCTCATGAACATCCCGCTGTTCCGGGGGGCGACCGTGGTGACGATGCCGAGGTTCGAGCTCGACGGGTTCCTCCGGGCGATCCAGGACGATCGCATCACGCGCGCCTGGGTCGTCCCGCCGATCGTGCTCGCGCTGGCCAAGCATCCGCTCGTCGACCAGTACGACATGTCGAGCCTCGAGTACATGAACTCGGGTGCCGCGCCGCTGTCGGCGGAGCTCGAGGTGGCGTGCGGCGAGCGGCTCGGCTGCCGCATGCAGCAGGGGTACGGGCTCACCGAGACGAGTCCGGTCACCCATTTCGTCACGGACAAGCTCGCGGGGACGATGCCCGGCTCGATCGGACCGGCGGCCCCGAACACCGAGTGCCGGATCGTCGACGTCGCGACCGAACGGGACGTCCCCACCGGCGAGACGGGCGAGCTCTGGATCCGCGGCCCCCAGGTGATGAAGGGCTACCTCAACAACCCCCAGGCGACCGCGCGCGCAGTCGACGCCGACGGCTGGTTCCACACCGGCGACGTGGCGCGACTCGACGAGGACGGCTCGCTGTGGATCGTCGACCGGATCAAGGAGCTGATCAAGTACAAGGGCTACCAGATCGCGCCGGCCGAGCTCGAGGCGCTGCTCCTGACCCACACTTCGATCACCGACGCGGCGGTGATCCCGATCCGGGACGAGGAGGCCGGCGAGATTCCGAAGGCGTTCATCGTCGCCGACGGCCCGATCTCGGTCGACGAGGTGCTCGCGTTCGTCGCCGAGCGCGTGGCGCCGTACAAGAAGCTGCGCGCGGTCGAACTGGTCGAGGAGATTCCGAAGGCACCGTCCGGCAAGATCCTCCGACGCGTGCTGGTCGAGCGCGAGCGGGCCGCCGTGCCGTCCGATTAGCGAGGATTGCTTGAAGGCGATCCAGTACAGCCGCTTCGGCAGTCCCGAGGTGATGGAGCTTGCTGAGCTTCCCGACCCCCATCCCGGGCCTGGTCAGATACGGATCGCCGTCCGGGCCGCGGGCGTGAACCCGATCGACTGGAAGATGCGCAGCGGGACACGAGGAGGCGATCTTCCGCAGACGACCGGCCGCGAGGTCGCGGGCGTCGTCGACAAGCTCGGCGACGGGGTCACTGACGTCGCGGTCGGGGATGAGGTGTTCGGGTTCGCGGCCGGTGGCGGCGGCGCGGCCGAGCTCGCGCTGTCGGGCGACTACGCGCCGATCCCGCCGTCGCTCGACTTCGCGTGAGACCCTTCCCGAGCGCGATCGAGCAGGCCGAGCCAGGAGGCGTGAGTTGGACGACGCCGATCTCGTCGCTCACGGTCTGGGCGTAATCGGCGTTGAATCGCGGTCTCGTCGCGTCGGCGCGGCGGCGCCGGCGTCAGCCCGCGTCGTCGACGAACGCCCGGAGCGCGTCGTGCGCGTCCCCCACGACCGGATCGCCGTGGGCGAGCAGGAGCAGATCGAAGTCGAGCTCGAGCAGACCCCGATACGCGTCGCGCAGCCGTTCCTTGGTCTGCTTCGGTTCGTCCAGCAGGAAATCGGGGACGAACTCGAGCTCGCCGCGGCCGCCCCGGCGGACGACCCCGTCGGCACAGGCGAGCGCGCGGTGGCGCGGGATGTGAAGCGCGGTCTCGTCGGGACAGATCGCGCCGATCTCGTGCACGGAGATCTCGCCCGGGAGCTCGTCTCCGAAGTCGAACGCCTCCACGGGGCCGCGGCCCTCGAGCTCGTACACACCGTTCCGGATGCAGTGGATGGAGGTACCGAACGCTTCGCGCAGGCGCCAGGAGTCCCGGTCGTGGTGGCGGTTGGTCAGGATCGCGTGCTCCGGCGCCCCGTGCTGCTCGAACCATTCGAGCCCCTCGGCCGGGATCATCGGGTCGATCTGGACGCGCTCGCCCTCGAGGTAGTACGAGCTGACGTCCGCTCCGATCGACTCGCGCGGCGCGGTCCAGTGCCACAGTCCGGGAGCGATCTCGACCATCGGCCGCTAGCGTAGCCGCGCACATCAATTCTGAGGACATTGCCGCGTCGTACCGCGGGGGCGGACAGCGGGCCCCTCCCCGGTTGCCGTTGACCGGTCAACTACAATCAAGGGGTGGAATTGGGTACAGCCAGCCCTGAAGGCGTTCGACCCGTCGCCGAGGACACCGAGGCCGACAGCATCGCGGCCGCGCTGCCCGACGTGCCCGCGGGGGCGTGCGCTCCGGCGCGCGACGACGGCGCCTCGAGCCTCGACGGCGACGCCCTCGACGCCTGGCGCAGCTACCTCCAGAGCCATGCGACGATCGTCCGCCTGCTCGACGCTGAGCTCATCTCCGAGCACGGAATCACCACGCGTGATTACGAGGTCCTGCTCTATCTCGCTCAGGCGCCCGGGCGCAGGCTCCCGATGTCCGCCCTCGCCGAGAGCACGATGCTCACACGCTCGGGGATCACCCGCCTCGTCGACGGCCTCGTGTCCGGTGGATTCATCGAGCGCGTTTCGTGCTCGAACGACGCCCGCGTGTCCTACGCACACCTGACCGACCACGGCTTCGCGAAGCTCCGCGATGCGGGATGCACCCACGTCGGCAGCATTCGCCGCCTGTTCCTCGAGCACTTCGACGCCGACGAGATCGGCCGGCTCGCCACGCTCCTCGGGCGGCTCCCGGGCGCACAGCACGGCGGTTCCTGCACCGTCGAATAGGCACCCCGCGGGGTAGCCACGCTCCTTCTTCATCGAGACGGCTCAACTCGATGGTTGACGTCGCAATCAAGCGTGCTAGAGTAGTTGTTGGCTCAACCAACCTACCGAAACGGAGACCACGTGTCCGTAACCAACCTTCAGAGCATTCCCACCGGCACCTACAACGTCGACCCCGCCCACTCGAGCGTCGGATTCGAGGTTCGCCACATGGGAATCGCCACCGTCCGCGGCGCGTTCCGCAAGTTCGAAGGCAGCATCGACGCCACCGGCGAGGCGCCCGTACTGCGGGGCTCCGTCGACGTGTCGAGCATTGACACGGGCGAGGCGAACCGCGATGGGCATCTCGTCTCGGCGGAGTTCTTTGACGCCGAGAATCATGCGGAGATCACGTTCCACTCCACCGCCGCCGAGGCGACCGATGGCGACAAGATCCGGCTGAACGGCGAGATCACGATCAAGGGCATCACCAAGCCGCTTGAGCTGACCGGCGTCGTCGCCGAGGGCGGGGCCGACCCGTGGGGCAACGAGCGCATCGGCCTCGAGCTCGAGGGCGTGATCGACCGCCGCGAGTTCGACCTCAAGTGGAATCAGACGCTTCCCAACGGCAACCTGCTCGTGTCGAACGAGGTCAAGCTGCTGCTGAGCGTCTCGGCGGTCAAGGCCGCGTAACCGATGCGCCTACTTACGATCTCCGGAAGCCTGCGCGCGGCGTCGCACAACACCGCGCTGTTGCGTGCGGCCGCGGAGCTCGCGCCGGAGGGGGTCGAGGTCCAGATGTTCGAGGGCCTCGATCGCCTTCCCCACTACAACGAGGACCACGACACCGACGATCCTCACGACGAGGTGCACCGGCTGCGCGAGCAGGTCGCCGCGGCCGACGTCGTCCTGATCTCGACCCCGGAGTACAACGGAAGCATGCCGGGGCATCTGAAGAACGCGATCGACTGGGCCTCTCGCCCGTTCGGGAAGGGTTCCTCGCTGTGGGGCAAGCCGGTCGCGGTGATCGGTGCGAGCGTGACCGATTACGGCGCTGTCTGGGCGCAGGACCACCTGCGCAAGTCGCTTGGCCTCGCGGGTGCGCGCGTGCTCGATCTCGAGCTCGCCGTCCCGAAAGCCCCAGACCGGTTCGGCCCCAACGGTGAGCTGACCGATCCGGAGACCCGCGAGCGCCTGTCGGAGGTGCTGAAGGGCCTGGTCGCTCACGTCGATCAGTCCGCCAAGGAGCCGGTGAAGGCGGCGTAGCATGGCGACCACGTCTGCTCATTCCGAAAGCGCGGCCGCGTCGCGGATCGACCCGGATACGTCGGTCGGGACGGTCCGGTTGACCGTGACCGATCTCGATCGCTCGCGGGTGTTCTACGAGCAGGTGATCGGCCTCCGACCGATCGAGCTCGACGACGGCACGCTCGCGCTCGGCGCGGCCGGCGAGCCGCCGCTGATCGAGCTGCGCGGCGACAGCGCGGCGCCCCATCTGAGCCGCCGAGCGCCGGGCTTGTATCACCTCGCGATTCTCGTGCCGACCCGGCTGGACCTGGCGTTCGCACTCGCCCGGCTCGCCGAGGCGAGATACCCGCTCGATGGAGCATCCGACCATCTGGTCAGCGAGGCGCTTTACCTCTCAGATCCGGACGGCAACGGGATCGAGATCTACCGCGATCGTCCGCGCGCCGACTGGCCGCGCGCCGGCGACCAGCTTCAGATGTCGACGTTGCCGCTCGACCTCGACGACGTGATCGGCGAGCTCCGCGCGGCGACCGAGCTCCAGGCCAGTGTCCCCTCGGGTACCAAGATCGGGCACGTACACCTCCAGGTTTCCGACCTGAGCGAGGCCGAAGGTTTCTACAACGGCGTGCTCGGGTTCGACGTGATCGTCCGGGGCTACCCCGGCGCGTTGTTCGTATCCGCCGGCGGCTACCACCACCACATCGGACTCAACACCTGGCACAGCGCGGGCGCCGCTCCGGCGCCGGAAGGCTCGGTTGGTCTCCGCTCGTTCGAAATCGAGCTGCCCGACGAACCGGCGCTCGAGGCCGTTCTCGCACGCCTCGACGCCGCTTCCATTCCGAGCACCCGGCAGCACGACGGCGTGCTCGTGCGCGACCCCTTCGGTAACGGCGTGGTTCTGAGAAGACGGACCGCGGCTAGCCCCAGAAGAACGGATCGAACGGGCGGTTGAACACGTCGCGCCCGAACGGCCGGAGCGCCTTCGCGCCGGCGAAGCCGAGATGGCCGAGCCCGTCGGTGCCACCGCGCGTGATTCCCAGCAGGTCCTCGTAGCTGCGTAGTGCCGAGTAGTGGTTGTACTGGCCGGTGCTGTCGACGGTGCCGGGGTTGATGTAGCGCGGGTCGAGCAGGACGGCTCCGACGCGGCCTCCGCCGGTGGCGGGGTTCGGAATCGGCAAGCCCGAGCTGCTGGTAGATCGGCGCCAGAAGCTGCGAGAAGCCAGGCGTCGGATTGTCCGGCCCCGGGGTTTCACCGCAGCAGGAGGTCCCGTCAGCGCCGCTGCCCTCGTCGAACGTGACCACGATCAGCATCTGGCCCGAGCGGTAGGCGGGCGAGACCTCGAGCAGCGGCACCCAATGGGCCAGGAACTCGTCGGCCCCGTGCAGACCGCCGGCGCCCGCACCGATCTGCGAAATCGTATTCGGGCCCGCGCACGTGCTGTCGTGGCCGTCGTCGCACAGGTTCGGCGTGATCCAGCCGAACTTCGGGGTCGTGCGGATCCGCCGGAGATCGTCGGCCAGGTGACCGGAGAACGTGTCCGGCAGCGTGGCGCCATCGAACCTGCTGGGGATGCCGACAGCGACCTTTCCGAGCGGGACGACGTTGGCGTCGCACTCGGCGGCGTTGTCGATGATCGAGTGGAAGTAGACGAACCCGTTGTGCCGCGTGGCGTACTGGTCGGCCGGCTCGGTCGCGGTCGCCGGCGAAGCCGCGTTGGTGTTGTCCGCGCCGTTCAGCGGCGGGTGCCCGCAGTCGAGCCCACCGAGCGGATCCGGAGCACCGAGCTCACGCCCGGTCGGCTGATTACCCATGTCCTCGTCGTAGTCCCGCCAGGCCGCCACGTGCGTGGACGGATTCGGCCTATACAGCTGGTCGAGCTGGTTCGCGATCGTCTGCACGAACGACGGATAGATGCAGCCGTGCCCGTCCACCTGTCCGGGGTAGAGCTGCTGGTTCGGGTCGAGGTTGCCGGGGAGCAGGTCGTCATAGCTGCCGATTAGCGTGTTCAGATTCGTGCCCGGGCCCAGGCAGTCGCCGCTCGTCTCCTCGGTCGGCGCCTGTCCCGAGATCTGCGAGATGTAGTTGTCGAGGCTGGCGTGACCGGTGGCGTAGTAGTTCTGGATGAGCTCGCCCTGCTTGAGCAGCGTGCCGTTGAGGTAGGTCGCCGGCGATCCGGGGCCGAACGTCGTGGACGCGCTCTCGTTCTCGAGCTCGACGACGAAGATGTGCCCGACCGCCCTGGGCGGGAGCGCGGCCCTCACGACGCGGCCGTCGTCACCGCGGTGGTTCCGGTCCCGTCCCGGGCCGCCGTGCGCCGACGCCGGCGCGGTCGCGATCAGCAGCAACGTCGCGGCGGCGGCGACGCTGCACGAGGTCAAACGGCACCAGCTCATCCAGCGCGGCATCTCTCGCTCCCTGTTTGTGGTGGCGCTGGCACCGTATGGCGGCCCGGCGGCGCGCCCTGTGGCCAAGTTGTGAGTCGGACGTGAACTTCCGGTGATCGGGCCCCCGCTATCCAGCGGCCGGCCCTCCACGCCGCGTCGGTACCCTATGCACTCGCGGCGACGTGGCGGAGTGGCTACGCAGCGGCCTGCAAAGCCGTCTACACCGGTTCGATTCCGGTCGTCGCCTTACGATGCGCGCGATGCTGTCTCTGCTCGAGTTTCCCGCTGACGACCCGGAGCGAGCCCGGCGCTTCTGGTCCGGGCTCCTCGGCTCGTCGCTCGAGGTTCGGGTCGAAGGTCAGGGCGACGGCTGGCAAACGCCGGACGAGGCGCCCGCAATCGGGGTTCACGCGCGTGGGCGCGGCCCTGGCGACTCGTTCTCGCTGCCGTACTTCGAGGTCGACGACCTCGCCGGCGCGATCGACCGCGTCAAGTCGCTCGGCGGGACCGTCGTTCATCCGGGGTCGCGGTGGGCGATCTGCAAGGACTCGGAGGGAAGCCCGTTCGGATTAGCGCTCGCCTCTGACGGCGGGTCGACTACCGCCGCCGGCTGACCCGGCCGGCACGGCCAGCGTCCCGAACTCCTGGGGCGAACTGCCGCCCTTATAATCGGCGGTCGCGCGGCTGTAGCTCAGTTGGCTAGAGCGTCTGCTTGCCATGCAGAAGGTCGAGGGTTCGAGTCCCTTCAGCCGCTCCTCAAAAAGCCCCGCTCAGGCGGGGTTTTCTTGTGCAACGGAACAGGCGAGGCCCCGGCGCGGGAGGCTCGGGTCAAGTCCAGGGTCAAGATCTTGCAGAGCCCCGGGAGTGAGACTTGGGCCTGACGGTGGAACATCGGACTGCGGACCCGAACGTGGCGGAGTTCGAATCTCTCCGGCGCGCCTAAGAAGCCCCGCTATCGCGACGGGATTCGAACCCGGGTTTCCGCCGTGAGAGGGAGATTGAGGGTTCCCGTCCGTTCCCGGAAGTGCGTCATATGCAGGTCATACCTGAAACCGGCGTGATACAGAAGAGCCCTCGCGGCTCAGCTGATGTACGCGTTTGGTACGCGCGAGACTCCGGTTTTCTAGGACGGGGCGGCTGTGTTCCGCCCCAGCGCCGGCGCTGTGGTCGGCCTAGTGGAGCGGTTCGGCGTAGATGCTGGCGATGGCGACGAGTGCGGACGGGAAGCTGTCGGCGCTCGCGCGCTGGACGTCCTCGTAGTCGATCATCGCCGCGAGCGGTCGTTGGCGCAAGCGGCCGCGCCGCTCGCGAGAGTCCACGCCTAGTCCCTCAGATGCCATGGCGGGCATCGCGGTGGCTGCAACGGGTGCAGATCGCCTCGCGGATGCTTTGACGATGAGCAGGCCGGACGCGTTGGCCGCAGTCGCACACGAGGGTCACCTCGCACTGGCGAGTTCGTGCGTCGCCGAGAGCCGTTGAATGGTCGCGATGATCGCCAAGAGCCTCGGTGAGCGCACAAAGCGTCTCGCGATACAGCGCGGTCGTCCCGGGCGCCAGCGCCGTCGATGACCACCCGAAGGGTGAGTCGCGGCCTATCTCGAGGCCGAGCTCCTCGGCGACGGCTCGAAACCGCGCGTTGTGGTATCGCCCCTGCCGGCTGGTGTCCTTGATCCCGCGCTCGAATGCGACCGCATGGACGGCTTCGTGGAGCAGGGTCGCGAAGAGCTCCGCTGCTGAACCGGCCACGCCATCGACCGTGATCAAGACCTCACTCATGACGGCGCTCGCATCCGCGGAGAGCTGCCGCGCTTCGCGCAGAAGCGCCGCCGAGGACGCGGCAAGCGCCTGCATCGCGCCCGCCCGATCGCCTTCCTGAATGGCGGTGGTGAAGGCCGTAAGGCAGTCGGAGCGCACGCTCAGGTGCGAATATCGCGTTGGCGACCAGCCGATCGCGCCGATCTGCGCGCGGCACAGGATCGGATCCGCCCAGATCCGAGCGCGGGGATTGTCGCCGAGCGCGCCCGGCGTGGGTCCTGCTTTGTCGCCGTACCGGCCACGAGGCCGCCGCTGCCGGTCCAGTCGGCCGCAGCCTCGGAGCAGCAGTCGAAGAGCGCCCCGGGCCCGCCGCCTACGTGGCCCCGGGGGTCACCATCTGCATGTTTGACATGTCGAAGCGCTCGCCGCCGCGAATGTGGGCGATCACCATGACAACGTCGTTGCAGACCGGGCAGCGAGAGACGGCGCCCGGCGCCTTCATGTACACGCGGAGCTCGGCCATCAGCGAGGTGCTCTTGCAGTGCGAACACCGCACCTCGGCCATCGTCATCTCGTGGCCGAAGTGTTCGAATAGGGCTCCGGCGATCGCGTTCCCGTCGAGTGCGTCCATGGGTCTTCTCCCCTCCTCGGTTCACGTGCCACTCGGGCCAAAGCGCTCGGTTCTGATGCGCCGGGGATCGTGTCCTTCCCCCACGAGCGATTGGGCGGCGGCCTCGACAAACCCTGTGGGACCGCAGATGTACACGAGCGGACGCTCGCTCGGCACCCATGCGACCTGCTGCAGAAACTCGCCGTCGATCCTCCCTCGATGTCCCTGCCAGTCGTCCGGCCACTGGCGCGTCAGCGCGATCCGCACGTCGACCCCGTCGTAAGCGCCGTCCAGTAGCTCCCCTCTGTAGATGAGGTCTTCGAGCGACCGAGACGAGTAGAGAAGACGCGTCGGCACCGAGCTATGGGCGGCCGACCAGTGCCGCAACATCGCGCGAAACGGGGCGACCCCCGAGCCGCCGGCGATCAGCAGTAGCGGCCCGCCCAGCGACTCCTCCCAGACGAAATAGCCGCCGATCGGGCCGCGCAACTCGAGCTCGTCGCCCGGCATGAGCACATCGGTCAGATACGGCGAGACCTCGCCGTCGTCAAGACGCTCGACCGTCAATACGAGGTGGGCATCCTCCGGAGCCGACGCGATCGAGTAGCTCCGCTCGACCTGATAGCCATCCTCAGCAGTCAGGCGAACGTCGACGTGCTGCCCCGCGCGGTGACCTTGCCAGCCGGGAACATCGAGAACGACGTTCTTCGTCCGTGCGGTCTCGTCGACCAGCTCGACCACGCGCCCGAGCTGCCAGCTCAATCGCCCTGGTAACGCTGTTCCAGCCAAGGGTCGCCGTGGTTGTGATAGCCGTAGCCCTCCCAGAACCCTGGTTCGTCGTCCGCGGTCAGGGTCAGTCCGCGTACCCACTTCGCGCTCTTCCAGAAGTACAGATGCGGGACCAGCAGCCGGGCCGGCCCGCCGTGCTCGGACTCAAGCGGCTCGCCGCCAAACTCGTACGCCACCCACGCCTTCCCGCCCGTCACGTCCTCCAGCCCGAGGTTGGTCGTGTACCCGCCATCCGACCAGGCGGTCAAATACGGGGCCTGAGTGCTGGCGGCCTCGAGCAGCGTGTCGACCGAGACGCCCTTCCATGTCGTGTCGAGCTTCGTCCACTTCGTCACGCAGTGAATGTCGACCCTGGGGGCCTCCGACGGAAGCGCCAGAAACTCCTTCCACGTCCACGAAACCGGCTCCTGCACCTGCCCGCCGATCGTGAAGCTCCACTCGTCCAGCGGCGTGTGCGGGGTAGGCCCCGCCGAGAGCACCGGGAAGTCCCGCGTGACGTACTGGCCAGGGGGAACGCGCGACGGATCGACGACCGATTGCCTGCGGCCGAAAAAACCACGCGAGATCGGCGACATCACGTTCAGGGTAACCGCACGTGAAGTCACACGCCAGATCTTTTTGCGCTCTGCGGGTCGACTGCTTCGCCCCGTTTGCGATCGCGTGCCGGCCGTCGATCCCCCGTCGTCCGAGGTGCGAAGCCGTCGCCGGCCTGACCACAACAGACGTCAACCAGCGGCCAGACGCCGGCCGACGCGGGTTCGCGGGGGGCCTAATCCTTCGGCCCCACCGCCATCGCTCGCTTCTCCTGTCGCAGCACCGGCCACGACGTAGGCGGCTGCCGCTCCGTCGGCGCGTCGAGCCGAAGCAGAAGTCGCAGGCCGCGACGCCGGTGGCGTCCGGACAACTGAGCCTTCGTGAAACGAGAAGTGAGCTTCCTGGCCCGTCGACGCTCGTTTTCTCGCACAAAAGAAAAGCGGGAACGACCTCCTGGCGGAGCGAGCAGCCGCGTGCGCTTACCTATGCAGCTCTGCGGACAAGTATCCGCCATCTCCGAGCGCCGAAAGTAAGCGGTCCCCGGCGCAGGCTAAGGCTCAAGATCAGGCACCTGCCCGATGGCAGCAGGCACGCTTACGCCTAGCTTGGACGCCTCGACCCGACGGCTATCCAGGAGGCTAGATGCACGGCCAACTCGACCACACACTTGCCCGGCAGCGTCGCGTCGAGCTACAACACGCCGGCGAACAAGCGCGACTCGCAAGCGAGGTGGACGCAGGGCGGCGCATATTGCGCGACCCCAATCCGATCACCCACCTCAGCGTGCACCTCGCCCATCTGACCGCGCGGCCTGCGCCTACACGCCCGTGAGACGCATCGGACCATCCTCGAATCCGCGGCGTATTGGTCAACGCCCGCCCGAGCCGCGTCCTACCCAGCCGTCCCCAGTTCGCACCCTACTGAGTTGCTCGTCCGCGCCGACCAACCGGCAACCGTCCTCGCCCGCGTGCCGCGAGCGATAACTCGTTACAAAAACAAACCAGGAGGACAGCAATGCCGCCACCCACAGCTAGGAGGCGAGTAGCTCGAGTGCTGCAACATAGACAAGAGCCGTGGGTGACGCGGTTCACGGTGCATGGGCACCACATCGCCAGGTTGGACCGCTTTGTCGGCCAAGCTCAGCGCGCAGCTGTGCGGGCGGAGCGAGAGTTCGAGGGCGTCAGCATCGCAGTCGATGCCAAGGGCATCGTCAGCGTCGACGCGATTGGGATGACGCCAATGCTGCTCTGAGCCCTGTGGCTTCTCTGGCGTCTAGCCCACGGCCGCTTCGGCCGCGGTTTGGCGGCGGGGGGAGCTGGGCCACGATGCCGTTGCCGCAGGATGCCGAAAGTCGCCGGGGCTATAGGGTCGGCCGTTGCTGGATCTAGTGACGGGCGGCACTGCTGACAGACGCGGCGGGATTGTTGGCGGCGCGACACAGCAATGAGGAAGACGAGATGAGTAGACAGATGGTGCCGCGATGACGCGGCTGGTGATCGTTAGACCCGAGAAGAGCGCGAACTTGGTGCTCCTCGCGCGCCCGGCGCGGTTCCGCGAACGTTTGGCCGCGCGGTTGGGCACGACCCGGTTGGACGTCGAACTCGCCCGAGGCGTGCAGCCTGAGGCGCGCGCTGCGCTCGCCCTCCGGGCGCAGACGCTGGGCGAAACGCGGATGCGGACAGCGCTCGCCCGGAGCCTGCGGCGCTTACTGGATGACGCACGCCACGGGTCACGGCCAGCGCGCGGGCGGGTCGCCACCCTCCGAGCAGACGTGCTCGTGGCCGCCGATCAGCTGGAGAGGCTGATCGAGCGGCTCCTTGAACCCGGGATCGTCGCGGCTCGCGGATTGGCGCACGTGCGCGTGCTCTTGGTCGACGGCGGGAGCCCGCTGTACTTCGGCGGCGCGAGTCAGAACCTCAGGGCTGCCGCGGCCGATGCACTCGCGGCGCTTGAACCCGCGCTCGAACGGTGATCACCTGCGCTGCTCACCTAGGAGCCCGGGGGCGACGCGCGACCCACAAACTGACATCGCCGTGGAACACCAAACGACGCGTCAGCCCGTGCATCTACCACACGAGAACAAGTACGAGTACGCCCGTCCACTGCTTCCAGCCCGCACTCGCGATTCCGATCGCGACGCTGATCGTCGCCCTGGGCGGCACGAGGTACGCCGCGTTCATGCTGCCGCGGCAAGCGTCAGCACCAAGTAACACAAGGACAAGGCGGTCACGCGGCCAATATCTCTTCGGCCGCACGAAGCGCGCTAACCGAAGTCGGCCCGCAGGCAAACCCGGGAACGTAAAGCAGGCGTCGAACCCCGGGCAACCCAAGGCGTAGGCGCCGGACGCTCTAACCCGCGTGATGGGGAGCGCTCGGCCCTCGGCCGCCCAGCCGCTTGGATTTGTAAGAGGGCACTCGCCGGACCTTCGGCACCCTACGAACGCCGAACCGCGCCGAACGTAAGCGGTCATCGACCCCGGCTAAGACCCAAGATCAGGCAGTTGCCCAATGGCAGCGGGCCGGCTTATGCCTAGCTTGGACGCATCGACAACGAGTATCCGCCCGGTCTCGACGCTGGAGCGGACGTCTCCGGGACAGCGCCCGCGACCACTCTCCGTGGGCGCGGGTCGATGCACGGGCGATCGCCAGTTTCGGTTCGGCGCCGTTGCGATCTAGCCAGCGCGCCCCAGGCGTCACCTCTGCGTCTCGAACGATCAATCAATCAATCAATCAACAGTCACCACGACCAAAAAGGAAATCCGATGACCGTCGCCCTGGTCCTCAACATCGTTCTCTCTACCGCCGTGTTCGCCGGTGTAGTCGGTTTGCTCGTGTGGAGCATCGCTACTTCGGATCGAGGCCTCGCCGGCGCTGGCGCACAGATCCGGAAACCCGGCAAGTTCGAGCTGAGTCATGCCCCGCTCGCCCACCCCGCCCCGGTTCGGGCATCGGGTCGGCGCGAAACCGCCCACGCGCCGCGTGCGGCGCACCCGGGGCAGCCGACGCCGAGCCAACGCGCCGCTGCCCGGGGCGCGGTTGAGGCGTGAGAGCGTGCTCCGGCGACACTTTCCGAGCACCGCGCGGTCACGGGAGCGCCGGGGCCTAGCGCTGGTACTCGGCTCGGCCGGGTGCTTCGGCGCACTCGGTGTCCTGACCCAGTTGGCCTACCGCGCCGGCGTTCCCGTGCTCGGCCTGCTTGGGGGTCGCTACCTGGTCTCGGCCGCCGTGCTGTGGCTGCTCGTCGTGGCGTTGCGCCGCCCGCTGCCGTCGCGCCGCGGCGTGCTCGTCGGGGTGGCGCTCGGCGGCGGCTACAGCGTGCAAGCGCTCTTGTTTGCCGCGTCGCTCAAGCACCTGGGGGCTGGGCTCGCGGACCTGCTCTACTTCGCGTACCCGGCGCTCGTGGCGGTCGGCGCGACAGCGTGGCGCCGTGAGCGCTGGAGTCGCCGCCGCGCCGCCGCGTTGGTAGCAACGAGCGCCGGGATTGGTGTCGCGCTGGCCGGGGGCGGGACCGTCGATCCGCTCGGCGTGGCCCTGGCGCTCGGAGCGGCGCTCGGCTACGCAGCATACGTGCTTGCCTCTTCGGCGCTCCTGAACGGGATCGATCCGCTCGCTCTGGCAACGCTTCTCTGCAGCGGTGCCGCGATCACGCTCGGCTCCGACGCGCTCGCCCACGGCGAGCTCACCCCGGGTGTCGGGTTGGGCGGCGTGCTGCTGGTCATCGCCGTGGCGCTGGTGTCGACCGTGCTCGGCATCAGCGCGTTCCTCGCGGGCGTGAAGCGGCTGGGACCATCGCGGGCGAGCATCGCCTCAAGCATCGAACCCGCGCTGACCGCGGCCTTCGCGTTCGCCGCCTTCGGCGAGCGTTTCGGACCCGTCCAAATGCTCGGCGCCGGCCTGGTGTTCGCGTCCGTCCCGATCCTCGAGCTCCGCGCCCTGACCATACGCCCCGCCGACGCGAAGACCTTTCCGCTGCTCGCGGGGCTGTCCTGGCGCCAGCGGATCGGCCTCGTCATCCACGCCCGCACCGTCCACGTCGCCGCCGGCACGCGACTCTTCACCCAGGGCGCCCACCCCCGCGAGTTCTTTCTGATCAAGAGCGGGACCGCCACGATGACCCAAAACGACACCCACCTCGCCGATCTAGGCCCCGGGGACTTCTTCGGCGAGGGGGCGCCCCTTGGGATCGCGCGACGCCGAGCCTCGGTGACGGCCGCCACCGACCTGCGCCTGCTCGTCGTGCACCCACGCGGATTCCCCCCCCTCCAGACAACGCCCCCCATCGCCCGGCGCCTGCAACACGCGATGCGCAAGCGCACCGGCACACCCGCCGGTGCCGCCGCCTGAGCACTCCTACCCACCAGCGGCTTACGACTCGCATCGCGTCACGCGTCTCTCGCCGCCGGTCGCCCGCTGTTCCGCCGCAACGAGCGCCGGACTGGAGGCTGCCAACAGCCCCACAACACGCGGATAGGGAGAGCGCGTCGACCGGCGTGCTTGCAGAGATCCCAGCGATCGTCGAAGCGCAACTCTCCGGCGCTCGGTCCTGGCTTCTGCTTCGTCGCCGACACAGGTCTGGTCGCGGCGCTTCCGCTCTCGCTGTCCGCCAGGCCGAAGCGGAAGTCAGATCGTGCGCCCGATGAAGCTCGACGGACCTGGTCGTTCGTGGAAGCGGAAGCCGAGCTCGGCAGGTGATCGCGACTTTGAGCCGTTGCAGGTCGCGACCATGGCGACGGGGCCACTACCGGTAGGCCGGCTGCTCGCTGTCGGGGTCAGCGGCGACTGCGTCGAGGCGTCGATCAGCGACGAGCCGTTCGATCGTCGGCACGGTCGCTCCTACCCCGGCCCAGTGTGGGTCGACGTCTGCTGCGACGCACCACGTGTGGTCTGACGGCCACACGAACGCGGGCGTGCCGCCCCGGGAGAATTCCGGCCGGCCCCAGATCCCAGCCTCCGCGGGCGTACCCCAGATCTCAGCCTCCGAGAGCGCCCTACGAAACAGAAAAAAGGCGCGGGCTGCGATGTAATCGCCGCGGGGAACGCCGAAGGTGGGCCACCGGCGAGCCGACTCCGGAAACCCCCACCCTTCCGAAAGACCGAAATAGCAGTCCGAAGGATCAGACGTCTCCGTGGCAAGTAGCTGCAGCAGAGCCCGCCACTGCTCAATTTCACTGGGCGACCCGCTGGAATCGGCTTCGGTCTCCCTCTGACCCTGGTGAGTGGGGTCGGGAATGAATGGCACACGCGCGTAGGCCGCGAATCCGGCCGGTCCGAAAGTCGCCAGGCGAATCTACGGAACGTCGCTCGTCACGATCCAGCCGGCCGGCGAAAGGTCTGAGCAAATGGCGAGAGACACCTCAGCAATCTATAGCCGAATGCTCGCGGCCCCTGGGCGTCCTTGAACGCCCACACAACACGGCCCCGGCGCCTCTGATCCGTCGCCGTTCAGCTACCCGAATCGGGCAGCTGTTTCTCCGCGGCATGAAGTCGAAGCTCACGATCTCGGGCACGCTCGCTCGCGTCAGGCTCCTCTGACCATCCGAACGCAATGTCAGAGTCGGTGTGGTGACGCCGTAGATCGCGTCCGGTGCACTCGAGCACGTCGATCGTGGCCAGCGAGAGCGCGCGGGCGCCGCCCATGCCGCCGCCGAGTGCAGCGCGTCTTGAGACCAGGCGTAGTAAGCACCGAGCGTCCCAATCCGCGTCAGCTCGTCGTCCGTTATCGACGACGCCCGCGCGGCGAGATCATCTTCACCGTGGCTTCGCAGCATGTCGGCCAGCGTGCCGCGCTCGACTCGCATCGCCATATGAGGAACCTATCTTGTCGGCACCCGCTTGGTCGCCAAGGCAGCCATGGAGTCGAGACTGCCGCTTGCCGTCGGAGGGGGTCAGTTCTTCGAACCGGCTTCTCAGACACGGTCGCCTCACGGACGTCAGCGGGCGTCTCACGAACGAAGGCTCAGCGACAAACCAACGGGAGCCTGAGGGCTCCAAATGAGCCGGGACGGTCGGCTCGAGGGTCGCTCGCCGACGGGGACATCTCTGTGGGTCATGTCCTAGATCGCTCCAGGCGTACTGCTAGGGCTGCGCGATCGTAATGGCACAGTGCGAGCCTGCTCCACGGCCAGGAACGCGGGCGCGAGGTCGCGGCCTTGGGCGGTCCGCGCGTCAGCTACCTCGCGCCAGCGCGTCGATCGTTGCCTGCGCGCCGGCGCCGTTGGGAAGGGACCGAAGGAGGTCTAGAGCCTCGCCTGGCGCCAGCTCAAGCACACTGTCCTGGCGTGGGAAACGCAGACGGGCGATGCCGCGCGGCCCATCGATGTAGAGGCTCACGCCGTCAGCGCCGACTCGTCGTAACTCACGCCGAAGTCGCTTGCGCACCTGGGCGGCGCCACGCACCGGCCGACGTGGTGGCATGAGACGCTCTGCGTGCTCGCTGTGACCTGCGGCCATCATCTTCCTTTCGCTGCTCGTGAACGCATCTAACGAGATCGTCGCACGCCGTTTACCCGGAGGGGCGGCCGGGTTGCGCCGTCGAGTACCCGGCGGTTCTCACCCTGGACCGAAAGCTCGCCGACGCCCTGTGTAGCCTGCGCGTCAAGCATGGCGGTGGAGGTACAGACAGGAGATGCCGGCTACACGAATCGACCGTCGATCCACGCCCACGCGCGGTGGCGAGTCCGACTTGAGAACCGCGCGGGACGGCAAGCGACCGGCCGCGCGGTCGACCGCATGCTGCTCGCCCTTCGGGCCTACGAACAGCTCGCGCAACGCAGAGCCGCGCTTCACGCCTGGCTTCTCGCCCGCAATGCCCCGACGAACGGAACGAGTCCGCGTCACCGCCCGGCCACGGCGGTGACAACCCCCTGACAGCGCCCCGCCAAACATCGGACGCTCCCGCCATCCGTGATAGGCGCACGACGCCACGACCGCGCCGTCGCAAACGCAAACGTCAAGCGAACGCGAATGAGAGCCGCGCATCTGGCGAGGAGGAGGTGGGTTTGACCGCTCCGACCGAAGGTCCTGGTTTCGGGTTTCGGTGGGTGTTCAGCCCGCACGCTCAGGCAGCCCTTTGGGTCCGACTGGGATGGCCTCATCGCGAGCGAGCGTCCTGTGAGTATCGCGCTCCCGCATTTTCAGCCCTGCGTGGGCAATCCGCCGTCGCCACGCCGAGTCAGGCGGTACACCGTCGGCCCGGCGCGGCCCACGAACCCTGGCATTCGTTCGTCCCTGACGGAGAGCGTGTGCGCGAGGTCCCACCCGCTACCGAGAAGTTCGACGACATCCCGTTGATCCATCCCGCGAGGGAGAAGTATGTGCCGACCCGCTTTGAACGCGAACATCAACAGGGAAGCCCCTGGCGCGGCGAGACGCGTGAGGCCATTAGCGGCGCCCTGCCTCGCGGCGTCCGGAAGACCCTGGATGCAGCCGAAGTCGTACAGAAGCGTGTAGCCCGGCTCCAGTCCGAGCTGGTCCAGTCGGCCAACATCCCCCTGGATCCACTCGACTTGCACCTCCTCATCGGCTGCGCGCTGCTTAGCCTTCGCCAGCGCGTCCCCGGCGAAGTCGAGCCCGGTCACCCGCCATCCGTGCTTGGTCAGGTATACCGCGTCCCGCCCGGTACCGCAGCCGACATCGAGCGCGCGACCAGGTTTCAGGGCGTTTCGCCCCTCGAGGATCGGCTGCCAGGTCCCGGCAATGTCGCGCCACTCCCAAGGAGCGATTCCGAACCCTGTACATCAATTTATAAGGCGGCATACCTACTCCTCTCGCCTCTTTGAGCCAGAACTCGTCTCCGTAATGCTGGCGCCGGCTGCAAGGCTGTCAAGGTGGTTGCGCTCCGTTGACCTCTCTGCCAACACGGTCGGTGAGAGGAACTCGATCTCCGCGCTCGAGCACGTAACGCGGCGGTTCCAGGTTCCAAGCGTGTGCTGGCCGAGTGTTGGCATGAGACCCCCTTTCTGTGCGCGCGTCACTGCACCGCCGCGGGGGCAGGCACGAGGCCGAGCTGCTCGAGCATCAATAGCCGGTCGAACACCAGGTTGAAAGCGACGTGCAAGCCGTCGCGGTAGCGCAGCACGTTGATGTAGGGCACGCTGATAGCGCGCCCGGTCGGCGGCACGTCCTCGCTCGGCGTGTGCAGAACGCCATCGTAGGTCCCTGAAAACGTGCCTTCCTCGACCGCGATGTCATCGACGAAGTAAACGTCGGACCCGTCGATGTGCGCGTCGGGAAAGGCCCGGAGCCAGCCGCCATAGAACTCGACAAAGGCCGGCTTTCCATCGCACCAGCGCTCCCGGCGCCAACGTCGCTCCTCGTTCGTCGCCGCCCGGGAACCCGGCCGCGGACTCCCGCTCACGACCTGGAGAAGAAGCCTCGTGAAGACGCCGGCGAGCCCATGACACGACTCAGCGATGTCCAGGTCACACTGGGATGAACCGGCGGGCCTTGCCCGTCTCGGGGTGGCGTTCGATGTCGGTGACCTCCCGGACACGTACCCGCGGGTTCGGGAGCCCGGCGTCCAGCAGGGACTGCCCCAGCGCCACCCTCAGCGCGGCCGGGTTCAGTTCGCCCTCGGCAACGATCGCTATGTCGATCCCGTGGGCGGTCTGGCGTACCTGGTACTCGAGCGCGGCCGGGGTTCTGACCATCACGGTTCGGATCACGAGCGGGTCGACAGCGACGTCTCCGTAGTGGAACACGTCATCGGTGCGTCCCACGACGGTGGCGCGCACCGCGCCGGTGCGCGCGGACGGGTGGCGGATGAAGCGGTCGGTCAGCTCGTATCGGATCAGAGGCTGGGTGTGGTTGTGGAGATTGGTAACGAGTGCCTTGGCCGACGCGACGCCCTCGGGGACCGGCTGGTTGTTTGCGTCGACGAGTTCGACGATGCACGCATCGCCGGCGAAGCTGACCACCTCGCTACCGGGGTCGCTCTGCCCGACAAGTCCTTCGGTGGACGTGAACTGGGTGACGAGCGGGATCCCGAACGAGGCCTCGATCGTGCGGCGATCCTCCGCGGTGACCGTCTCGCCAATCGCCGTGATCGACCGCGGCTCGATCCGCAGGCGACCGGCGCGCTGCTCGGCGGCGAGGGTGACCAGCTTGGAGGTGTGAGCGAGTAGCGCCGGCGGCCGCGCTTTGTTCAAGCGCCGCACGACTTCGGCCACCGGGAGTGTGGCGGGCGCGGGGATCATCCGGACGGGGTAACCGGTGGATACCGCGGCACCGAAGCCGCTTGAGTGAACCGGCGCGGCGGCCGCGACGATCCCGATGGGGTGGCCGCCTGGCGGCGGCCCACCCGCAGCGATCACCGCGGCCATCCCGCGCCGGACGATGCAAGCCACGAACTCGAGCCACTCCTCGAGCCTCTGGACGAACACGCCGCGCAACCCGGAGCTTCCGCCCGAGGCGAGACACAGGTAGTCGTCGTCGACCAGACTGGGCTGCGTTCCCAGCGCGGCGAGGTGCTCCTCCACTCGCGCCCTGGTCAGCCGCCGGTCGGTGAGCAGCTCGTCGAAGCTCGACATCATCTGCTCCTTACTCATCACCGGCAGCAGGGCCAACTGCTCGAGCTCGAACCGCTCAGGATCGATCCCGAGCAGACGCCGGGCGTGGAAGGGGGAGCGCTCGACGGCGTGGGCCAGCAGCCTGCGCAGCTCATCGCGCTGGAACCGCTCGAGTTTCCCAGCGTCCCAGTCCAGACGCTCGATGTGCGCACCCAGCCGGCCCGCCAGCGTCGAGCCGACGCGTGCCCTCAGCGCCTCAACGCCGGTGTCATTGATCGTGGTCATGCCACCTTCCTTCGCTTTGACGTCTCGTCGCCGGACGCCGCGATGAATGAGCTCGGGACGCGGGCCAGCAGCTCCGCAACCACGGTGCTCGGGAGCACCTCCGGGTTCGTCGCCTGCTCGAGCCTCGCCCCGGCACCCACCGTCAGCAGGACCCGCGCGAGCTCGGGCGCCGGCAGCGGCAGGGGCTCACCGGCGCAGTCGTAGATCCTGGCCACGATGTCGGCGACCCCGGCCACCGTGTGTTCGTGCATCTCCCCGTAGCGACGGTTCAGATCGGGGTTACGGGCGGCGTGAACCCTGAACTCGATCACCAGCAGCCCCCACTCGGCGTCCACGCGATCGCGCTCGCTCGCATGCCCGACGAGCGCCCCGAGCCCCTGAGCAAGACTCAAATCATCGCTCGCAACCAGACCGTCGACGAACCTGACGTTCTCGACATTGCGCTCCTCGATCCGCCTCTCCAGCAGCACCAGGAACAGATCCGCCTTGCTCTCGAACTGCGAGTACACCACTCCCTTCGAGAACCCGGCCTCATCGGCGATCTGCTCCAACGACGCGCCGTGGTAACCGCGCTCCAGGAACACGCGGCGCGCGGCCGCCAGGACCAGCCCACGGTTTCGCACACTCTGCTCGACCCTGGTCAGGCGAGGACTCATACCGACGGTATTGAACTACTAACGGTAGCTGAAGTCAAGCGTCCGCGGGCGGCCTCCCGCAAAGGGCGGTACTCGCAATTCGCGTCGCCGCCGCGCCAGCGAGCTCGAATGGCCAATCCGGACTCCCCCGACCGATCGGCTCCACTGCTGCAATGTCGCCTCGGCAGCTGCGTCGGCGTGACTCCTGCTCCGGGGGCTGCCTGCAACGAAGCGGAAGCCGTCGCTTCACTGAGATGAGAGCCGCGGCGGTGCCGGTGGTTCGAAATGCACCAGCCGAGCCTGGGTGCTTGTGGTCTGTACTTTCGGCGCGTGCGCGGAGGCCTGTAGCTGCCCCGCGGGGTCGCGTTTTTGTGCGCAGGAACGTGACCTTTGGGCTGAGGATCCCGTTGGCGCGGAGCTTCGGGGCTGAGCTCTTGTGTTGTATGGCTCGCTTGGATCTAGAGTTTTGGAGGAGATGGCATCGGGCACTTCGAGCTCGCTGCGCGGTGTGATCGCGTTGCTCGTTGTCGTCGCGATGACGGCGGCAATGGCGGCTTGCGGCGGGTCGCCCAAGCCGACGTCGAACAGCACGGCTCGCCAGTCGACAGAAACCGCGACGCTGACGGGCGGCCGTCCCGTCCCGTCCGCTACTAGCGGTCATACGTCCGGTCACCCGGGAGGCATTCCCGCCTCGGGGGTGCGAGGCCTGCCGTGCCGCGAGTTCATCGCTACGCAACCACCCGCGCACAACATGCGCGTGGTCCTGGGAGTCGTCGCGCTGCCGACAAGTCCGCACTTGCCGCTTGCGCTGGAGACGGCGCGGTCAAACATGCACGATCGGGCGGCGCGGCTGTTTGCCAAGTCGGGGCTGGTCATCCGCGCACGTGCTCGGCTTCGCCTGATCGTCCCAGACGGGCTTCGGAGTCGGTTCTCGATCGGCTGGGGCAACGCCGGCGAGGGCCATCGTGGCACCACGATCGTGGTCGATGCCTGTACGGGACCTCCGGGCGCGAAGTGGCTCGTCTACGCCGGCGGCTACTACGTCCGGGACCCGTTCTGCGCGTCGCTGATCGTCGCCGCGCATCGGCAGCGAAGGCGGGTGCGGATCGGGGTGGGCAAGGCGTGCCCAGGGCAGCGCCCACCGCCCCAGCCGACACAGGGGTAAACGACCCTCGTCACAGCCCGTGTCAGCCGAGCCCCCGGCGACGTCGAGCACGAACACGACTCGGCCCTGGTTGAGAGCATGAGCCTGCCGGGCTTCTCGTTTGTCGCCGAGGGAGCTCTGCTGGTCTGACCGCTCCTCCGCCGCCCGGGTCGCCCGAAGGGGAAGCCGCGAACCACGCGTTTGAGGCCGATGACGTGCCTGGTGGTTCGTGGATCCGGTAGCGCGGCAGTCATCGGCTGAGACGTCTGGATCGACCGTACCCGTCGGAGCACCAGTCACACGCGACCATCACCGCGCTCGCTCTCGTGATGACTGGGCGGTTGCCCCGCGAGCGGCATCGGACGAGCTGTCAATCGCTATGGGTTTCTCGCTACTGGCGGCCACGAAATTCCCCACTGGTAGCCATCGTCTCCCCATGGTGACCATCAAATCTCCCCTGCTCGTGGCCATCGAATCTCCCCACCGGGGGTTGGCTGGGGTGAGGTCGGCGGCGTCACCCCGTTGAAGGGGGAGCGGGACATCTGGGCACTGCGGCTTGGTGAGGACCGCCAGCTCCGGACACGCGGGCTGGAGGGACACAAACGAGCTCGCGGTCGGCCGCTCGAGCACGACGTCGGCGTCTCGGCTTCCGTAGGGGCCGCGTAGGTGATCGCGGCCTGACCGGCACGCTCCTGGCCCGTGAGCTCAGCGACATCGTCGCCCAGCTCGCGCGGTCGCTGGCCGCCGCCGCGGCGGTCAGCGACTATGCCTATCCCGACGTCCGGGAGGACTTTCGCGCAGGCCTGATCCCGGTCAGGCGGGCAGTTGGTTGAGCTTGCGGATCTGCTTGTCGAAGACGGTGGTGGGCGCGTAGCGGCGCGCGTTGCTGACGCGGCGGGCGGTCTTACCGGCCGGGTATCTGAGCTTGGGGCGTTCGTCGGTGCCCGCGGCGACGATGGCGTGGGCGACGATGGATGGCTCGTCGCCTGCCTTCAGGGCGTCGGCAAGCCCGGCGTCGACGATCTTGCGTTGTTGGGCGTAGACCGGAAGCGGTGTGTCGGCGGCCGCGAGATTCGCGTCGAACGAGGTCTTGGTGAACCCGGGCTCGACCAGCAGGACGCGGACTCCGTGCTCGCGCACCTCGTGGTCGACCGACTCGGAGTAGCCCTCGAGAGCGTGCTTGCTCGACGCGTACAACGCCATGTAGGGGACGGGAATGAGACCGACAATCGAGCTGACGTTGATGATCCTTCCGCTGCGCTGCTCTCGCATGTGCGGCAGTACGGCGCGGGTCATGCGGATCGAGCCGAAGAGGTTGGTCTCAAACAGCGCGCGGGCCTGCTCTACGGAGCTCTCCTCGGCAGCGCCGGCGACACCGAGACCGGCGTTGTTGACCAGCACGTCGATGCGGCCGGAGCGGTCGAGCACCTCGCGTACCGCGTCGGCCACCGACTCATCGTCGGTGACGTCGAGTGGCAGGAACACCACTTCCCCACGCTTCTCGCCCGGGGTCGCTCTGCGGCTCGTCCCGTACACCGTGAACCCAGCGCCGACGAGGGCGCGTGCGGCGGCCTCCCCGATCCCGGACGATGCTCCCGTCACCAGCGCTACTCGGTCTGTCTTGGCTGCCATGGTCCGCTCCTTGCCGTGGTTGAATTACGCTCATAATATCATAGTACGGCTATAATGCAATGGCGGGGTTGTGTACGAGCCCACGGGTTGACGGCCGACGGATAAGACCCCCGGTGGCGGGGCCCACGGCATGATCGAGACCAGTTCGACGAGAGAGGTTCGCGATGCGATACGGCAAGGACCAGAAGCAGGCCACCAGACAACGCATCCTGCAAGCCGCCGGGCGCCGCTTCAAGCAGGACGGCATCGATGGCGCCGGTGTGGCGGCCGTTATGTCCGACGCCGGCCTGACCAATGGCGCCTTCTACGCGCACTTCGCCTCCAAGGAGGATCTTGTCGCGAACGTCCTCGCCGACCAGCTGCGCGCCCAACGCCACAGCCTCGACGCCCAGCCCTCAGACCGGGCGGGACTCGAAGCGTTCATCCGCTCCTACCTCTCCCCCCAACACCGCGACCAGTGCGCCGACGGCTGCCCGTCGGCCGCGCTGCTTGACGAGATCGCCCGCCGCCCCGCCGCCACTAGACAAGTCTTCACCGATGAACTGATGGACGAGATCGACGACATCGCCTCGCGCCTGAACCCGACCGACCTCGAGGCCGCCCGGACGGACGCGCTCACGGTCTTCGGGCTGATGGTCGGCACCCTGCAGCTCGCCAGGGCACTGACCGACCGCGACCTCTCCGATCGGCTTCTCGATCAGGGCGTGGCGACGGCGTTGAAGATGCTGGACGACTTCGCTCGTTAGCCGCGCGAACTTGACGCAAAGCTTCCCGCCTGCACCGCCCGGTGCCGGGATCAGTGTCGAACGGGAACAGGAGGAGGAACGGGCCTGACCCGCGTACTGCCGCGGTCACGTTCGCGACCGCGGAGCCCTTCGCGCTCCCGCCCACGCGCGGCGACCATCGCCGCGTCGACCGGCCGGGCGAGAATGCTCTCGCCGCGGTCTTCGGAGGCCTCGTCACTCTGCGTCTAGTCGGACGATCGGAACGGTGTTCTATGCGTTCCGCTCGTTCCGCTCCCGACGCCATCCACACACCCGGGCCGAACCGCGCGGTACCGCGGTTGACATCGGTCGGAACCCCAGACCCCAAGGCGCTCCGGAACCGCTTCGATGGCGCGACGTGCATCTCGGCGTCGCCCGCCATGCGCCTCCAACGCGCGGAAACCGAGCACGCGTCGGTCCCCCCTTTGCTGGCAGGTCGCCCGCTAACGATTAGCCCGAAGCAGAACTCTGCGGCGCTCAGTCCTGGCTTCTGCTCCGTCGCCGACGCGGGTCTGGTCACGGTACTGCCGCTCTTGCTGTCCGACAGGCCGAAGCGGAACTCAGATCGCCGCGGTTCGTGACTGGCGACACAGCTCACACTGCGTGAAAGCGGGTGGCGAAGAGGACGCCCTTTTGGTCAACTGGAGCCACTCCCGCTTTGGCGATTTGGAGGTGGCGACCGAGCCGCGGCGAGACATCCGCTTTGGCCTGGCTGCGGGGGGCAGCCCCGCTTGAGCCGTCTACATCGTTCCGTCCGCTAGCGACGCTGGAGTCGGCGCAGAACTTATCTCGGACCGAGCAGCCCGAGTCGGGACGCCTCGGCGCTGGCCTCGCCGCGCGTGCGAACAGCGAGCTTGCGCAGAATCGCGGAGACATGGTGATCGACGGTCTTTTCTGAGACGACGAGCCGCGCGGCGATCTGCGCATTGCGGAGGCCTTCGGCGAGTAGTGGGAGCACGTCGAGCTCCCGTGCGGTGAGGCCAGCCGGGTTCTCTAGCGTGCGGGGGCGTGGGCCGCGGGGCAGGCCCCGCGCCCCGCGTTCGCGCAGCTTGCGAGCGACGATCGCCGCGGCCGGTCGCGCCCCCAGCGCTTGTAGCTGCTCGAGCGCTTGGCGCAGCGCGGGCTCGTCGTCGGCGTCGGCGAGTGCGAGCGCCGCTTCGTAGGGGCAGCCGAGCTCACGCCATCGTCGGGCCGCGGTTGCCCATTCCCCGACGATCGACAGGGCGTACGCGTCCGCGATCGAACCTCCGGGGATGTGATCCTCGATGCCGGCACGCCAGCGCCAGCACGCCAGCTCGCCGGCGACCCAGCGGACATCGCGTTCCAGTGCGAGCGTGAACGTGTCGTCGGTCGCCTGTGCCACTTCAGCCGGTCGGCCGTCCAGCCACGCGGCCTCTGCCCGCGCAACGGCGACGCCCTCGAGAGCCTGAAGTTCACCGGTCGGACGCGCCAGCTCAAGAGCGTCCTCAAGCGGCTCGCAAACTCCGGGGTCGCCGTGTCGCGCGCGGACACGCGCGAGCGTCACGAGCGCCTCAAGGCGCGCGGCCGGCGAGCAGGTCGGCTCGCTGAGCAGATGGCTGGCGGTGTCCGCAGCCTGCGCCCAACGCCCCCGATCGAGGTCCAGCTTCAAGCTGTTGGCAAGCAGATACTGCCGCCATAGATCCAGGCCGCGCTCCCCGCAGTACTCGATCCCGTCGTGGATGTAGCGCTCCGCCAAGCCGTAGACGCGGGACGTGAGGGCTCCGCTCACAAGGTTATTGAACGCTCGGCCGACCTCCGCTTCGAGCCCCGCTTGCTCCGCTAGCGTCAAACTGCGCTGGAGTCTCTCGCCGCCCTCCATAAGACCATGGTCGAGCATCCCGGTGCCGATGCTGTTGAGCGCGCGCACCACGGTCTCGGTGTCCGCGAAACGTTCGGCGAGCTCGATCGCCCGCTCGCCCCACTCGACGGTCCCGTCGAGATCGCTGAGCACCAAGCACACCTGCGCGCGGGCGGCATACGCGCGCGCGAGCTGCCGACTGTCACCAAGCGGCTCGAGCAACGCCACCGCCTCGTCGGCGACCATATCCGCCTCTGGGGTGCGACCGGACTTGTGCAGTACCCACGCCAGCGAGCACATCGCTTCCCCCACGCGAAGCTGGTCGCCGACCTCGCGGCGCGACGAAATCGCTCGTTCGAGCGCGTCGATCGCCTCGCTAAACCGGTTCGTCAAGAAGCACTCATGGGCGCACCGCTCCAGCAGTTCAGCTCGCTCGTGGGCAGGGAGCGGATCAGCGAACCCGAGCGCTCGCGTGTACTGCGCCACGGCCTCGCGGTGCGCGCCTGCCGAAGCAGCCCGCGCACCTGCCTGTGGTGCCCACCGCAAGACCTGCTCGCCGTCGCCGATCGCTTCGGCGTGATGCGCCAGCCGTGCCGGATCCGGCTCGCCGCTCGGTGGCGCGGCCAGCGCCGCCAACGCGGCACGATGCAACGCCAGCCAGCGATCCGGCGTCACCGACCCCTCCACTGCCTCCCGCGCCAACTCGTGCCGGAACGCGACGCCCCCGTCCGCTGGTCTGACCATGCCCGAGGCCGCGCACTCCTCCAGGCCTGCGATCGTCCCTCCAGCGATTGCTTCCAGCAGCCACAGCTCGACCCGACCGGGGACGATCGCCACAGCCTCAAGCAACCTCCTTCCGTCCGCCGAGCACCGAGCCGCGCGGGCGAGAACCGCGTCCCGGACCGTGTCAGGGATCCCTTGACCGCCCGCCGCGAGCGTCTCCGTCAGAAAAAACGGGTTGCCACCTGTCTTCAGGTACAACTCTTTCGCGTCCACGCCCTGGGGTTCCGCGAGCTCGCGGACCGCCTGCTCTGAGAGCGGCGCCAGCTTCAGCCGGCCGGGCCGGCCCGCCAGCTCGCCGAGGACGAGTCCAAGCCGGCTCGCGTGGTCGAGCTCATCCTCTCTGAAGCTCGCGAGCGCCAACGCAGGGACGCGACTGACCCGGCGCCCCAGCAACGTGAGCACATCGAGCGTCGCCTCATCAGCCCAGTGCACATCCTCGATCACCAGCACTGTGAGCGGGCGCTGAAGTTCCCACAACAACGCGGCTGCGATCTCGTGAGGCCTCGCATCGCTCGCTACAAGCTGCCGGAGCTCGCCAGCGGTCAGCTCGCCGACGTCGATCAAAGGACCCAACGGACGCGGAGTTCGCAACGGCTCGCACTCCCCCCAAAGAATCCGAACCCGATCGTCCTGCATCCCGCAGAACCTGCGCAAAAGCGCCGTCTTGCCAACGCCCGCCTCGCCGGAGACGAACACCAAGCGCCCTTGCGAGCTCGACCGCACAGCAGTCAGCAGCTCATCCAGAACAGACAAGCTCTCGTCGCGCTCGAGCAAGCCGCCAGCCTCGCCAGGCACCGCAGCGGTCACCCGCGACGACCTCATCTCCGCAAATGCCCCGAATCCTGCGCGATCATCTCTTACAGAGTGTCCCACGCCTCGGCGCCGCCTCCAGGACAGTTCACCCCACCATGAACGGCCGCTTACCGCGAGCGAGCCTGGCGACGACGACACCGGCTTCGACGACGGCCCGACCATCCCCCCAACGCCTCGGAGAGCACCCAAAAGCGCGGGCAGAATACCGCCGATCCCCGGCCCGGGTTTGCCCCGGATTCGGAGCTGTCTATGCAGGTCGATGTCGTCGAGGCGGTTTGCCCACTCGCGTGAATCCGCCCACCGCGACCTGGTCCTCCTGGCTCGCGCCGCTTCTGCTTCGTCGCCGTCCGAGTCACGTGATCGCGACTACTGGTTCTGGCGCTCGCGGACCGGAAGCGGCAGCCTCGTGTCGACGATCGAACGCGGGGGGCCCTGCTCGTGGTTCGTGAGTGCGGGTGTGATCAGCGCCGAGGCGGTCGAGACCCTCCGGCGGCGCGGTCGCCTTCATCGACGCGCGGACGGCGGCGCGGGGTCCGTCGGCGTCTACGCCCTGGAGCGCGGCTCCGGCGAGCTCGCGCTGGAGTGCGTGGCGCGCGATGACCGCGACTTCACGTCTGACGAACCCACGACCTGCTCGGACGACGAGCAGGCACGGCTCGACGTTCGGCTCACGTGAGCGGTCAGTGATCAGCCGGAGTCGGCGCCGCTGGAGTGGCGGTCAGTCGATGAGCCGCTGGCCGCCGTCGACATCGAACGTCGCGCCGGTTACGGCGGTGTTCGTCATGACCTGGACGGCCATCGCGGCGATGTCGGCCGGCGCAATCACCCGGCGGACGGGCAGCGTGGCGCGCAGCTCCTCGCGCCTGGCCTCGAGTGCCGCGTCGTCGCCGCTAAAGAACGACGCCGCCAGCGCGGTGTCGACGAAGCCGGCCTCAATCAGGTTGACGCGGACCGGAGCGAGCTCGAGCGCGAGCGCCGCGGTGAACGCCCGCAGCAGCGAGAAGACCGCGGGGGAGATGCCGATGGACCGATCGAACTTCCGGGAGCTGCCGCCCGTGAGCAGCAGCGTTCCGCCCGCGCGCATCCTCGGCGCGGCGTTGCGCGCGATCTCGAGCACCTGTACCACGCGCTCGCTGACCGCTCGGCCGACGTGTTCGGAGGGCTGCTCGAGCATGGGTCCGTAGAAGTTGCTCGTGTAGGCCGCGACCAAGACGTGGTCGATCGGCCCCGTCAGATCGTCGAAGAACCGCTTCACCGCGGCCGCGTCGTTGGCGTCGAACGCGGCGCTCCAGGCCGCCCCGACGTCGCCAGCCGCCTGCGCGAGCCGTTCGGGGTTGCGACCAGTGAGGACGACGTCGGCGCCCTCGCGGCGGGCGCGGCGGGCGGTCTCGAGGCCGATCCCGGCGCTGCCGCCGAGCACGACTACGGTCTGGCCGAGCAGCGCTGGCTCGCGTGCGGTGATGGCCGAGGTGGCTTCAGTGGGCATTGCTCCTCCGATCGTTCGTCCGCCATGATCGTGCCACGCGTCGCCCCTTGCTCGCACCCGTGAACTCCCTGGGCGAGATCCGGGTCTACGTCGTTCCCGAGCCGGCCGTGCGTATGCGCGCGACGGCGCGCGCTCGCCGACTGCGCCAGGAGCGGCATCTCGCCGGTGATCGCCGCGAACGCGCGGTCGGCCATCGCCGGGCCGTGCCTGAAGCCGTGGCCGGATTAGCCGCCGACGATCCAGACGCCGCGGGTCTCGGCGAGATCCACAGGCATCCAGCTCGGTACCGCGGCTGCCTAAGCCGTGCATGGCATATGCACCGCCGTCATCGGCGACGAAGGCACCGACCTGCGCTTCCGCTTCGTCGCCGATCCGGTAGCAAGCCGCAGACTGCCGGTTTTCGCAACTCAGCAGTCTTTTCCAGGCCCACGACGGGTTCGAGCGGGACAAGCGCGATTTCGCCAGACTGATGAACATGACCGATCAGCTCAGCCGCATCGCCGCGCTCCTCCACGAGGCCGGCGAGACCCACCACCTCGTGTATCGCATCGTGGACGGCGACGATCCCGACTGGGCCTCTTGGTACGCCGACTGGCTGCTCAACCTATCCGAGCTTCCGCAAATCCTCGACACCAAGCCGGTTCGCAGCGAGCTCGTCTGGCTACTGGTAACCCTCGACAAGCAATACACCGAGGCGAGCCCGGACCTCGCATGGCCGCAGTGGTACTCCACGCGCATTCTCGAGCACTTGGGAGAAGCGATCGGATAGATCCGATCCCCGAGAGGGCCGACTGAGGCTTCTCCTCGTCGATCAACCCAGAGGCGATTTGTCGCCCCGAAGCCGATGGCGCGGTACCGGACCGCCTTCAGAGATCCGACGTCTGCTCGTTCTTGCCCAGCGCGGGCGCGAACACGCCGTGCAGTGGGAGGAACTTGACATCCGGCTGGCCTTGAATGCCTATCTCCTGGATCGCGGGCTGGAGGCGCTGCTCCATGAACGTCCCGAATGCTTCTTCGGACTCCCAGACATCGAGCACGTGCAAGCCGTCATCGCCAAAGCCGGAAACGTGAAGCTTGGCCCCGGCGGGGACGTCGCGATCCCAACCGACTTTCTCGCGAGCTTGGTCGTACTGGTCCGGCGTGGCTTCGCGCCAATGCATCAGCATGATCGTCGCCATGGGCCTTCTCCTAGTGAAGGGTTTTGAGCGACCCTATCCAACGACCGCAGCATCGTGGGAGTTGATGGCACGCTGGTGCTGCTTCGGGCTTACTGGAGATGATTGGCTGGTCGGCGGATGTCGGGAAGAACGCCGCTTTGGGCTTGCCCGTGCAGAGGGCCGCTTTTAGACCAGCGTCTTCCCGACGTTCCGTCGAGGTGCCCGTTGAGCGGCAACAGGAGGTCGCGCCCTTAGAGCGCCGTCAGTAAGCAACCGCCAGGGTACCTCGCGCCGACCCGTGTCAACCAGGTCGGATGAAGGGAGTTGAGGGTGATGACCGAGGGGCGGTTCGCTGGGGTGGATTGGGCGAGCGAGGAGCACGCGGTGTGCGTGGTCGACGAGCGGGGACGGATCCTCGAGGGTCGGCGGTACGGGCACAATGAGCCGGGGATCCGGGCGTTGTGCGCGCGACTGGTGCGTCTGCGGGTGGCGCTGGTCGCGCTCGAGCGGCCCGACGGGCTTCTGATCGAGCGGCTGCTGGACGCGGGGTTGGCGGTGGTCGCGGTGCACCCCAACCAGGTGAAGGCGATGCGGCCGCGGTTCAGCGTCGCGGGCGGCAAGTCAGACAGCTTTGACAGTTTTGTGCTGGCCGAGCTCGCGCGGACCGACAGCCACCGCTTCCGGGTGCTGGTGCCCGACAGCGACCGGACCAAGGCGCTGCGGGCGATGACCCGGGCGCGGGACGGGCTCGTGCGCACGCGGGTCGGGTTGGCCAATCAGCTGCGCGATCAGCTCGCCTGCTTCTGGCCGGGAGCGAGCAAGGTGTTCTGGTCGGTGGACTCGCAGATCGCGCTCGCGTTCCTGCGCAAGTACCCCACACCGGTCGATGCCCGCGGTCTTGGCGAGCAGCGACTCCAGGCGTTTCTCAAGCGGCACGGCTATACGGGTCGCAAGCCCGCCCGGGAGCTGCTGACCCGACTGCGAGGTGGCGCGGAGGGACGCGCCGGCGAGCTCGAGATACACGCTCACCGCGAGATAGTCCTCCCGATCGTCTCCTCGCTCGAGCCGATCGTTCAGCGGATCAGCGAGCTGACGATCGAGATCCGCCACGCGCTCGACGAGCACCCCGATGGGCCAACGTTCCGCTCGCTGTTCATCGCTCCGGACTCGTGGCTGTGCGCCGCCACGATGATCGCCGAGATCGGCGACTGCCGCGAGCGCTACCCCACCTACCGGGCGCTCGCTGCCGACGCTGGTCAGGCCCCGGTCGCTGTGGAATCGGGCAAGTCCAAACACGCCCAGTTCCGCTGGGCGTGTGACCACCGGCTGCGCCAGGCGGTCTGCACCCTCGCTGACTCAAGCCGCCGCCACAACCCGTGGGCGGCAGACATCTATGACCGCGCTCGCGCCCGTGGCGCCAGTCATACCCACGCGACCCGCATCCTCGGCCGTGCGTGGTGCCAGATCATCTGGCGCCTCTGGCACGACCACGACACCTACGACCCGCAGCAGCACACCGCCCTGCAGCGACTCATCGCCGCGACGGCCTGACAACGTCGGTCCTCCCGGACCGACCCTAACTGTCACCCACCGACGGCTCGGCACCGCCGTCACCGCAGGCTGCCCGCAGGGCAGAGCGCGCAGCGCTTGACGGCAAACCGACCGACGCTACTCCACCCCCCCGGGTTGATGTCATGAAGGGCCGGGCGCGCTCCGGCGGCCCGGGCGGTTTTCCACCGCCGGGCGGCAGGAAGTCGGCCCTGCCCCGCGAACTGCAAGCTTCGAGACCGCGCGGATGATGGCCGCGCGGCCGGACAATTCGAGAGGAGGACCGACCATGACCAACGGTACGCGGTGGGTCGGCGTCGACCTGCACCGCCGCCGCTCGCAGATCGCGATCATCGACGAGCACGGAGAGCTTGCGCTCTCTCGCCGGATCGTCAACGACCGCGGCACGTTCAAAGACCTGCTCGGCGACCCCGACGGCACGCACGTGGCGATCGAGGCGACCTACGGGTGGGAATGGCTCGCGGAGCTGCTCGAGGAGGCCGGCTACGACGTGCACCTCGCCCACCCGCTCAGGACGCAAGCGATCGCCGCCGCGCGGGTGAAGACCGACGCGGTCGACGCCAAGACGCTCGCGCACCTGCTCCGCACCGGGCTGTTGCCCGAGGCGTACATCGCGCCACCCGAGCTGCGCGACCTGCGCGAGCTGCTGCGCCACCGCGCCGTGCTGACCAGGATGCGCACCGCGGTCAAGAACCGCGTGCACGCACTGCTCGCCCGCCAGGGCATCCGGCCCGAGCACACCGACCTGTTCGGCAAGGCCGGACGCGAGTTCCTCGCCAGCCTGGAGCTGCCCGAAGGATCCCGCCGGCGGCTTGACAGTCTGATGGCGCTGATCGGTGACTTCGACCGTGAGATCACCGCCACCACCCGCGAGATCGACGCGCGCGCGAAAGCCGACGAGCGCGTCAAGACGCTGTGTCAGATCCGCGGTGTGGGGCGCTACACCGCGATGCTGATCATCGCCGAGGTCGGCGACGTCAAGCGTTTCCCTACCGCCCGGCACTTGTGTGCGTGGGCGGGGCTGGCGCCGACCGTCCGCAGCTCCGACGGCAAGGCCCGGCTGGGGCACATCTCCCGCCAAGGATCGCCCGCGCTGCGCTGGGCGCTGACCGAGGCCGCCCAGAAGATCCCCACCGGCGACGGGCCATTGCGTGCCGCCTTCGAGCGGATCGCCAAACGCCGCGGGCGCAACATCGCCAAGGTCGCCGTCGCCCGCCAGATCCTCACCCTCTGCTACTACGGCCTGCGCGACGGCGAGATCCGCTGCCTCAACCAGCCTGGCATCGAAAACCGTGACAACCAGGAGCTGGCCGAGGCCGCATGACCAACGCCAGCTCACACCAGACTCGCGCGCACGAGGGCGCGAGGTGCATGCTCGGGCGAGCTCGCTCCTGTGTCTGGCCTCCTTCTCGACATCGATAAGGACCGGCCGTGGGATTGATTGAGCCCCCGAGCACCGCACGACACTCTGGTCCGCCCCGCGCGACCGGATGGATGACTGGAGCCTCCTCCCAAGCCGGAACGCCGAAAGCGAACCGGCGCCCAACCCCCAGAGCCCCATGACCAGCCCCACCCTCCCCCTGCCAGACTCACCCGCCCGCGTCAAGCGCCCACAGCCGGCGTCAATCACCCACGCCCGCAACACGCGGCGCTTGACCCAGCCGCGCTCGCCTGGCAACCACGCAACCAACCCGGGGCGAAGCCCCGGGACCCCAGCAATCACGGACCTCATCACCTTCCCACCCACCAACCACGATGCCAACGTCAAAAACTCTCACCCCACCCCTTGACATCACCCGGCCCTTCATGGATGACACAGGGGGTCTAAAAGCGGCAGCCTGACGAAGACCCGGTTTCGGTCGCCGAGAGGTGTAGCGGCCCGCGCGGTGACGCACCTGCTTGGCGCGGATACGAGGGCGCTCGCGTAACTCCCGGCCGAGCTTCGCCGCCAGACGCGAGTTTGGCGAACATCAGGGGCACGCTCAGGATTTGGGTCGCGTCCCGTATTCGAGGTGTTCGTATAGCGCCCTTGAGCGCGAAAGACAACGCTTCTCGGGTTCTAGTCACCCTTAGACAGGGTCACAATACGTTGGGACAACATTCCTCGAAGGAGGTTGAGATGGCTTCGTCGGACCAATTGACCGAGCTGAGCGCTCGCGCCAAGCAGGCGGAGGAGCACGCGGCAGCGGCGCGGGGCAAGACCAAGGCCGACCTTCAAGCGGACGTCAAGACCGCGCGAGCGTCTGCTCAGGCCCAGGCGAAGAAGCTGCGCGAGTCGGCCGACGCGAATAAAAACAAGCTCTCGGTCTGGTGGACTGACTTGCAGCGCACATGGAACGACCACATCGCGAAGATTCGCGACGACGTCGATACCAAGCGCGCTGAGCACGACGCGGATCGGGCCCAGAAGCACGCCGAGAAGAAAGAGGACGACGCGGCGTTCGCGGTTGAGTTCGCCTACGCCGCAATCGAGGAGGCAGAATACGCAGTACTCGACGCTGCCCTGGCAAGGACAGAGGCGGACGAGGCGTCCGCAGCCTGAGCGGGGACCCGGGTCCCACCAAAACTAGCCCTGTGGGGAGCTAGTTTGAGGTGCCGTGTCGCTGGTCGAGCGGTTGCGTCTCGGCGTCTAGACCGCTTTCGTGCGTCCAGGCCGCGTGGCTGAGCGTGCCGAGTACCTCCTCGATGTGGTGATCGAGGAACCGCTCGTCCTCCACGGCCGGCGGCTCGGGTTCCCCGTGGTGCTGCCGCGCGCGACTACCTGCGCCCGGCTTCGTCTCCCACGCCAAGTCCATCTCCTTCCTCCGGTTGTTGCCGAGATGTTATTCAGCTTTGGACAAGTTTGTCCATCCAGACGAAGGGATGCGTTGCGGCTCCTTCGCCATATGGATGCAGAAGAGCTCTCGCGAGCGAGTCGCTGGCCCCGGACAAGGGGCGCAGACCTGCTTCCGCGATGCGGCGCGCCTCATTGCCGCGCCGGCGACGGCACCTGAGTTGCGCGGACTCCGGGTTCCGCTCACCTGGCCTCGAACTGGTGATCGCCGCCGGCGGCGCTTTGACGTACTTAGGGAAGGCGCCAGAAGTCGCCGGCCAGGCCAAGCTCGTCGAGGATCGCCTGGTTCTGCTCGCGGGCGTGAGGCTGCCAGTCGGCTGCGAGTCGATCGCTCCACCATGCGTGCGCAAGTTCGCTCAGCTTCGCGACCGTGATCGTGGTTCCCGGATCGCGCCGGCCGAGCCAGCGCCCGATGTGCTCTTCCGACCGGAAGAGGTTCATCGTGCTTCAGGTGAAGATGATGTCGTCCCACCAGTGCGCGGCGGGGACCAGGCAATGGAACAGGAGGCGCTCGTCATCGGGCCGCTGGCCGCGTACGTCGAACGCGATCGCCTCACCACAATCCGGGCAGGAGGTCTCGACGCGGCCATCCGTGCGCAATGCTGCGCAAATGCCGAGCGCGTCCCACGCGCAGTTGCCGTACCACCACCGTCCGGCGGCCTGAACGCGGTACGCGGTCGGCACCGCTGAGAACGGGTTGGCCATCCGAATTTCGTTCGTGGCTGGGTTGAGCACAAGCGCATGCGCGCGATGAAGCTCGCGCCAGACAGCCTCGACCTCGGCGCTCGTCCGGTCCGCCGCACCCGCCACCTCCTCAGCCGACGGCGCGCGACCCAGTTCGACAAACGTCCGGTAGGTCGCGTTGCGAACTTCAAGCAGCCCCGCATCCATGAGCCGATTCTCCCACCCACCGGGCCACCGCGTTCGTGCCGCGAGGCCTGGCGACGCCAGGCGGGCGAGCGACGGGACAACCCGAGAAATCCGGCTGTCGGCGAATCAGGCAGGCAGCAAGCGCGTCGGCGACTCCCGCAACGGCGATGGGCTACTACGAGCGCTGCGCGTCGGCCGAGCGTGCTAGGCCTCGTCGGGGATTGGGAGTTCTGGAGAGGCTGTCGGCTCGAGGTGGCGAAGCGAGCGTTGTTCGTCTAGCGCCGTTGTGGTCGTGGTCGACGATCGCGCGGGGTTGGGTTGGAGAGCAGTTCGCGGCAGGCCTGGTCGGCTAGCCAGTGCTCGGCGCGTTCGTAGCTCCAGCCGTTGTCGTCGTGCAGGGTGAAGTAGGACGCGTACCCGAAGTAGAACCAGAGCAGGTCAACAGCGTCGGCGATGTCTAGCCCGGGGCGCAAAGCGCCCAGCGTTGCGAGTTGCTCGGCGAGCGGGAGGAAGGCCGACCTGTACACGCTGGTTGCGTCTTTCAGTTGCTCGGCGACGTCTTCGTCGTGCGGAGCGGTCGCGAGGATCACGCGAATCACGTCGGCGAACTGCTCGCGCATCCGGCGGGCAGCTGAGGCGACCTCGCGAATCATTGCGACGGGATCGCTCGAGAGGCGCACGCGGCTGATCGTCGCCTCGACGATCGGGTCCGTCGTCCAGATCCGGATCAGCTCGCCCAGTAGCCCGCGCTTGCCCCCGGTGACGGCATACACGGTTGCGGGCGCAACCCGAGCTTGTGCGGCGATGTCATCGACTTTGGTCGCGAAGTAGCCGCGCTCGGCGAATAGCTTCCGCGCGGCGTCGAGGATCGCTTGCCTGGTCGCCTGGGCGTACTCCTCACGGCGCGAGGTCCTTCGAGCGAGTTCGGCCATGTGTCGAGAGCATATCACTTGACAGAGTAAACCTAAGACGACTAGAGTCAGACTCTGACGAATAGCGAGGCACTCCAGAGCTGTCTCGCCTGGTCTCCGGGCGTGGTCAGTTCCACGAGATCCACCACGAATCGACTGAGGAGCAACCGATGACAGCCTCGACTTTCTCGCCCGCCCACGCCCTCGCCCGCCGGCTGCGGTCGTCGATGCGCGGCACCGTGCTGATAGATGGCGACGCGTCATACGACGAGGCGCGGCAGATCTGGAACGGCGCCGTGGACCGGCGGCCCGCGGTGATCGCGCGGTGCGCCGGAGACGACGACGTCATGCGGGCTGTGGCCGCGGCGCGCGAGCACGATCTGGCGCTGTCGGTGCGGGGCGGAGGTCACGACTGGGCCGGCCGCGCCCTCAACGACGGCGGACTGGTGCTCGACCTGAGCGCGATGCGCGGCGTTGCCGTCGACCCGGACGCGGGCGTCGCGGTCGCTCAGGGTGGCGCGACCGCGGGCGATGTCGTCGCGTCCGCCGGACGGTACGGGCTGACGCCCGTGACCGGCACCGTCAAGGCGGTCGGGATGGCCGGTCTCACGCTCGCGGGCGGATACGGCCCGCTGAACGGCAAGCACGGCCTGGCGTTGGACAATCTCCTCGGCGCGACCGTCGTCCTCGCAGACGGCCGAACCGTCGTCGCGAGCGACACCGAGGACTCCGACCTGTACTGGGCGCTACGTGGCGGCGGCGGCAGCCTCGGCGTCACGACCGCCATGCGTTACCGCCTCCATCGGCTCGAGTCCGTTCTCGCCGGGCTGATGCTGTTCCCCATCGCACAGGCCGCGACGGTCCTGCAGGGCTACCGCGAACTGATCGCCGAGGCACCCGACGAGCTGACCGTGATGGCCGGCTTCCTCGCCGGCCCCGACGGCCAACCACTCCTGTTCCTGTCCCCGACCTGGAGCGGCGAGCCGGAGCTGGGGAAGCGCGCCATCGCGCGACTCGAGCAGCTCGGAACGCCCGCCGTGGCGCAGATCGCTGCGATGCCCTACACCACCGCGCTCGGCCTGTTCGACCAACACGTCGTCAACGGCCGCCACTACGCAATGCGCACACGCTGGCTCGCTCAGCTCGATCAACACACCGCAGCGACCCTGATCGCAGCAGCCAGCAGCGCTACCTCGCCCCACTCAGCGATCGCGATCCACCACTTCCACGGCGCCGCAACACGCGTCCCCACCACCGCGACCGCATTCGCGCAGCGCGACGACCACCTGCTCGTCGAGATCCTCGCCGCCTGGGAACCCCAACCGAGCGCCGGCGCGGGGACCCACCGGCGTTGGGCAGACGCCCTCTCAGATGATCTCGCCGACGCTGCCCTCCCCGGTGGCTACCCCAACCTCCTCGCGCCCGACGAACCCCAACGCGTCCAGCACGCGTACGGACCCAACGCCAAGCGACTGCTCGACATCCGCCGGCGCTACGACCCAGACGGCATCTTCAGCTCCGCAACAGGCAGCTTCGCCCACGGCGCCGGGACCACTTGACCTGGTCAAAGTCCAGGATCGCAGCAATCCCACAACCAAACCGCACGAGGCGACACTCCTGCGCTCGTCACGCTCTCGGTTGACGCGGGAACGCAGCAGTCGTCGACAGCTCCGACCGCGCTCCCGAGTTCCACGACGACCGGCGGTCTCGGCGCCACCGTCGGCCAGCGTCTCGCTTCCATCACATAAACACCAGCGAGCGAGCGCTTGCTGATCGGCTCGGCGCCTCGACCTCCGGCAAGCAGCAGACCTCCGCAATGCCGTCGATCGAGCGGGGTCTGTCCCAGGAAGTGTGTAGGCATGAACGAAAGACAGCGTCATGCCTTCAACCAAAGATGTAGTTCCTGTTTCAGCGACTGTCTCAGCACGGGGTGGCGCCGGCGGCGAGCCGCTAGGCGAGCCGCCGGCGCCCCCGCCTGGGATCCTTGATGGCGTGACGGATGAGATCCGCCGCCAGCTTCCGGACGAGGTCGTCGACGAGCTGCTGGCCGGCGCGAGGACCGAGGAGGAGATCTTCGGTCCGGGCGGGGTGTTCGGGCAGCTGACGAAGCGGCTGGTCGAGCGGGCTCTCGAGGTCGAGCTGACCGACCATCTTGGGTACGAGCCGCATCAGGAGCCGCCGGGCGGGGCGGGTGACACGCGTAACGGCAAGGGCAAGCCCAAGACGCTGATCACCGAGCATGGGCCCGTTCCGATTAGGGCGCCTCGCGACCGCGACGGGAGCTTTGAGCCGCAGCTCGTGCGCAAGCGCCAGCGACGGTTCGAGGGGTTCGACGAGAAGATCCTGGCGCTCTACAGCCGCGGCCTCTCAACCCGCGATATCGAGCGCTACTTGCGCGAGCTCTACGGCGTCAACGTCGGCCGCGAGTTGATCTCACGGGTGACCGACGCGGTGATGGACGACGCCCGCGCTTGGCAACAGCGGCCGCTTGATGATGTCTACCCGGTCGTGTTCCTCGACGCGTTCGTGCTGAAGGTCAAGGAGGGCGGTTCGGTGCAGCGCAAGGCTTGCTACCTCGCGCTCGGGGTGCGGATCAACGGCGAGCGCGACGTGCTCGGCATGTGGTTCCAGCAGACCGAGGGCGCCAAGTTCTGGATGCAGGTACTCGGCGAGCTCAAGCAGCGCGGCGTCCAGGACATCCTGATCTGCTGCGTGGACGGCCTGACCGGCTTCCCCGAAGCGATCGAGGCGATCTTCCCAAAGACGACCGTCCAAACCTGCATCGTTCACCTCATCCGACGGAGCCTGCGCTACGTCCCGCGTCGCGAGTACGACCAAGTCGCCAAGGACCTCAAGCCGATCTACACCGCGATCGACGCGGACGCCGCCTGGCAGGCGCTCGAGACCTTCGACGAGAAGTGGGGCAAGCGATTCCCGCCAATCGTGCAGGCCTGGCAGGACGCCTGGGAGCACGTCACCCCGTTCATGGCCTTCGAGCCCGAGGTCCGCCGCGTGATCTACACGACAAACGCCATAGAGGCGCTCAACCGGCAGCTACGCAAGGCAATCAAGACCAAGGGGCACTTCCCGACCGAGGACTCCGCCCGCAAGCTGATCTACCTCGCGATCCACAACGCCGTCCCACAATGGACCCGCACCCGAGCCTGGACCAAGGCGCTACTCGCGTTCAAGATCCAGTTCGGCGACCGGCTCCCCGACAGTGCAATCTGACAGCCACCACTAGACAACCCTCAACCCAAGGTTTAGAGTTAACAACAGGTAAGTCGCCTACACACTTACCGGGACACCCTCCGGTCGACCGCACCGCCCGCTCGGCTGCCGCTGTGGACGAGACGCGATAGCGCGGTGACCCCGAAGGTCGGCTTCTGCCGCCTCGGGACGATGCGGAAGCTGGCTACGCCAAGAGACCTCGTTTCGTTCGGCCGCGGTAATGGCGGCCCTCCGAACCGCGGACCTGAGTTGCGCGGTGGGTGTCGCACAAAGGTGGTTCCGTCCGAGCCGTTTTATGGAATTCGGGGATGCCCCAGAACTTCATTGATTGCGACCGTGAGCAGGCGTTTTTGATGCCGCCGTCGCTGCGGGATTGGCTGCCGGCAGATCATCTGGCGTGTTTCGTGATCGAGACGGTCGAGCAGCTCGATCTGGCTGTGTTCTACGCGTCTTATCGGTCGGACGGTCACGGTCGCGCGGCGTATGACCCGTCGATGATGTGGTGAGTTTGTTGATGTTCGCGTATTCCACGAATGAGCGGTCCTCGCGTGGGATCGAGCTCATTGCCGCCAGGACATCGCGTATCGAGTGATCACGGGTAACCGCGTGCCCGATCACGCGACCGTCGCACGGTTCATCGCGCGTCACCAGCAGCCGTTGGGCGAGTTGTTCGGTTCGGTCCTGAAGCTATGCGCGAAGGCTGGACTGGTCGCGTCCGGGGTGGTCGCGATCGATGGCACGAAGCTATCGGCGAGCGCGGCCAGTGATTCCAACGTGGACTATGACCGGATCGCGCGGGAGATCATCGCCGAGGCGATCGCGACCGACGAGGCTGAGGACGAGCAGCACGGCGACGCGCGCGGTGACGAGCTGCCGCTGGAGCTTCAGACCGAGGCTGGCCGGCGTGAGTGGCTCGCGCGCGAGCTCACGCGCGAACGTCACGAGACGCCCGAGGAGAGCGGCGCAGAGGAGCAGTCCGCGGGCGAGCCGATGGACGGGTTTGACGTTGAGCGGATCCTCGCCCGGACACAGGGCCGGGTGGGATGGCTGCGCGAGGCACGCCGCCAGCAGGATCGGAAGCGGTGGCAGACCGCCGGGCCGATCCCACGCTCGCGGGCTGAGCGTCTGCGTCTCGCGGCGCTGTGGTTGGAGGACGATCTCGCCGCCGAGGAGCGCGGAAACGCGGCCTATGAGGCGTTTCGGGAGCATCGGCGCCTGCACGACCCGCAGCGGCTGGGCGGGACCCCGAAGCCGTACTCGCCACCGGAGATCCCGCAGGGCGAGGTGAACGTCACAGATCCGGACTCGCGGCGGATGATGGGCAACCGCCGCTACATCCAGGGCTACAACGCCCAAGCGGTCGTCAACGAGCAGCAGATCGTGCTCGCGGCCGAGATCACCGCCGACGCCGGCGACTTCTCGCACCTACGCCCGATGATCACCGCGGCGCTTCGGGAGCTTGAGAACGCCGGGATCGACGACACGCCCGAGGTAGCGGTCGCGGATGCGCAGTACTGGAACGAGCAGCACATGGCACGACGTCACCGCCGGCCACGGGATCGAAGTGTTGATCCCGCCGGACTCCGGCAAACGCAAAGGAGAACGGCCCGGCTGGACCGGCGGACGTTACTCATTCATGCGCCGGGTACTCGCGACCGACCACGGCCGCGAGACCTACCGAAAACGCCAGAAATCGATCGAGCCCGTGTTCGGTCACACCAAGCACAACCGCAAATTCACCAGCTTTCACCGAAGAGGCCGACTAGCGGTGCGGACCGAGTGGCGATTAATCATGATGAGTCACAACCTCACCAAGCTCCACCGCAACCAAACAGCCACCGTGAGGGCCTGAAAAGGCCCCCGCGACCGTCACAACGCCCAACCCGCGCCACCCGGCACCAACCCTCGGACGGTGCCGCGTCCCCGCACCGATCCCCGCGGCTTTGCGCGACGGCCACCGCGGAACACGAGACGCCGAGCCAAGCGTCGCTCTGATGGAATTGCGGCCAGTCCTGACCGAAGCTCCTCCCAGGGGCGTGTCGCAACGCCGTGGAGATCCGCGACTGGCTCGGCTCTACTCCGTAAGCCCGAGGCCCGTAAGAAACGATGTAGGGGTCCAACTTCGTTTCACATGGCCAACTTCGCTGAGCGGCAACGGTAGGTCCTTCTGGCGTCGGCGGTGGGCCGTATGGTCCGGAGCATGGTGGCTTTGGACCGCGTCCAGGAGCGCCGTAGGGCGGTCGCACTCGCCCGCCACTACCGCGACGAGGAGGGCCTCTCGATCGCCGAGATCGCCCGCCGGCTCGGACGCGCTGAAGCCACGGTCAAGGCCTACCTCTACGACCCGTCTGAGCGTAACAAAAGACCCAGATGCTCATGACAGACCGCGTTAGTGAGCGACGCCGCGCCGCGCAACTCGCGCGCCACTACCGCGACCAGGAGGGCCTAACGATCGCCGAGATCGCTCGCCGGCTGGGGCGCGCAGAGGGCACCGTGAAGGCCTACCTCTACGATCCGATCGGCGAAAAGGCGCGCCAGGTCAAGGCGCGCTATCGGGGCGTCTGCCGGGGCTGCGGCGCGCCGACCAGCGCGCGCAACGGCAAGGGCGACGCGTACGCCTATTGCAAGCGCTGCCGTCCCGGGGCGACCGAGCGGCAATGGACCCGCGAGCGGAGCCGTGAGGCGATGCGCGCCTGGCGAGCGCGCTACGGCGCCGCGCCGTCCTCCTACGACTGGTCGCGCACCCACGCCCGCAGGCGCGGCGGCGAAGCGCTCAAACGACTACAGAGCGGAGAATGGCCCGCGCCGTCCACCGTGATCGATCTGTACGGGAGCTGGGCGGCGGCCGTCGCCGACGCCTTCGGCGGCGCCTGAACGCATGGGCATCCATCGCCGTCTGTGCAGAGGACCGTTCAAGCGCTTCTGCGTATTCCACAGCACCAGCGGCGTCCAGCCGATCGCCGGCCAGCGTGGTTACCGCCGACTTATACGAACGTGAGTATTGATCCGATCACCGATGCCGGTCACCGCGCCAGGTGTCGCTATCGGTGCGGCGATAAAGCAGCCACGCGCGACAGCGAGAACGCACGGCCCCGTTACGCCTGGACCGGCAGCGCCGGTCTGGCAGCACCGTGACTGCTTCGGCGCTTGCAAGTTCAGAAACTCGAGCAAGCGCCTCGAGCCTGTCGGACTGGCCCGTGGCCGATACGCAGCGTGCGCGCCTGTGGCGATTTGCAGACCGGCGACGCCCTCCCGGTCGAGACCTGTTTTCGTCGTCGCGCGCCGCTCGCCGCCAGGACTCGGCCGCGCCCCCGGATAGCGAGGCTCCGATCCCCGGTCCACAGTGCCGCGATGATCGAGACTACGAGTGGTTGCTCTCGATGAGCGTCGTCGTAGCCTGACCGTGTGGCTGCGAGCCCACCGCCACGCAGGCCCCGTGCGGGACGCACGCAATGGCGTTCAGCGCACCGTGCTGCAGCGGGGCATTGCTCTGTTCGGGCGTGCGCGGGATCGACGCGCGCGTCCAGCGAGATCCGTTCCAGCGGATGATCAGCGGCGCGGTGCGCGACTGCGAGCCGCTGACGTTGCTGTAGAGCTGTCCTGCAGCGAAGCAGCTGCGGGCGTCCACGCACGACACGCCATTGAGCCGCGCGAAGCGCGGAAGGCCGTTGCGGGACGGCGACCAGCTGTGCCCGTTCCAGCGAACGGCAAAAGGAGTCGGCGACGCGTCGCCCTGCGTGATCGGTATGTACCCGATCCCGATGCACGATCTCCGCGAGGTGCACTCCACGCCGGTGACAAAGTTCCACGGGTCAGGCCCCAGCCTCGGCTGGTTGTTGATCGCCGCCGGGTGCTGGACGGTCCATCTCCTTCCGTTCCAGATCTCGGCCACCCACTGGTCTCTCGGTATGTCCGGGTACGGCCCCAAGTGTCCCTTGTAGTACTCACCGAGGACCATGCACCAGCTGGCCGTGAAGCAGGTGACGGCCGCCAACTGGCCGCCGCGGCCGCCGAGCGACGGCGTCTTGACAATGCTCCAGGCACTCCCGTTCCACACCTCCGTCAGCGGCTGCGTCCAGGCAGCCTGCGGATACGTGCTCTTGCCGTGCTCGCCCACGGCAATGCAGAAGTTGGTGGAGACGCACGCCACGCCGTTCAGAACGCTGTTGCCCGACAGCTTGGGCAGGTTGGACTGTGTCCATGCGGTCCCGTCCCACGTCGAGGCGACGGCGAAATGCGTCGTGGTGCCGGACGTCGTACTACCCACGACGACACAGAACGTCTCGGAGGCGCAGAAGAGAGCGTTGAGGGCCTGGCCGGTGGCGATTGTCCCGGCGGACCAGGAAGCGCCGCCCCACGTATCGCTGAACGCGGTGAACGTCGCCGACTGCGCGTAGTAGTTCGCGTTCGAACCGGCCGCTGAACAGAAGCTCGCGGACACGCACGACACCGCGCTAAGGCCCGGATCCGGAATTCCGCTGGGGCCGGAACTCGCCTGGATGGTCCATCGTGAGGCTGGCGAGGCAGTGGTGGTTGACGTGCCCCGCGTCGTGCCGGATGGCTTGGCGTTGGTGGGCAAGTAATTCCAGCCGTGGCGGTTCTTCAGGCAGTCGGTCATGCTGTACGCCTGCTTCGGTAGGGTGAGCGCAAAGCAGCGGTAGACCCTGTGCCCCAGGACCTTTCCGGGATTCCATAGGGTCACCTTCGCCTTTTTCTTGATGCGCTTACCCTGCGCCTGGTTGGGAATGCCGTTGCTGGCGCTGCTGATGCCGGTGGCATGGGCGACCTTCGTACCCCAGCCGGTCCACTTCAGCTTCTCGAGCGCCCAGGAGCCGTCGGCGAACATCAGCCAGGTCGACGGCTTGACCTGAGGATTCCCGTGCCAAACATTCCCGACTCCGGAGAGCGGGAAGGGAATCTCGGGGTAGGCCGAGATCTGATGCGCGGCGGCGGCGCCGGCGGTGTATCTGCCACCGCCGTTCCGTCCTGTGACAACGGGATGAATGGTTAGGTCGGCAAACGGGTAGGGCGCGCGCAGCCGGACGCTCTGTGAGGCATTTGGCGGCGTGACGCGAAGCCTGCGGGAGGAGGGAGGCGGATGGGCGAAAAAGGCCGCGTCGACCCCTTGCAGCAATGCTGAAGCAGTCTGCCCGTTCTTGAGGGTAATCGTCGCGATGCTCCAGGAGCCGAAAAACCCAGTGAGAGCGGGCTTGGCGCGGACGACGACTCGGCCGCTTGCCGATAGGCCATCGACGCGGGGATAGCCGCGCAGACTGCACGTCCCCCCTCTGTCGTGGAAACGAATCGGTATCGCCAAGTGCCCGCTCGCGGCACTCTCCGGCCCCACCGAGATCAGGAGCTGTCGGGACGCGCACGGCCGCGCGACGGGAGCGGCCTTGCTGATCTGTATCTCACTGACCGTCGCGTTGTTGTTCGTGACCCACACGTGGGTGCCATCCGACGACACGCCGTCGGGGCCGCGGCCGACCGGGATCGTGTTGACGACCGTGCCGGTCGACGCATCGATCTCACTGACCGTGCCGCCCTTGAAATTCGTGACCCACACGTGGGTACCATCCGACGACACGCTCCCAACGTCGCGGCCGACCTTGATCGTTTTGACGACCCTGCCGGTCGACGCTTTGATCTCACTGACCGTGGCAACGCAGCCGGAACAGTTATAATTCGTGACCCAGACGTGAGTGCCATCCGACGACACCCCTGAGGGCCCGGGCCTGCTGCCGACCTTGATCGTGTTGACGACCGTGCCGGTCGACGCGTCGATCTCACTGACCGTACCGCCGCTGGCGTTCACAACCCAGACGTGGGTGCCATCCGACGACACCCCCTGGGGGGCGTAGCCGACCGGGATCGTGTTGACGACCGTGCCGGTCGACGCGTCGATCTCACTGACCGTACCGCCGCCGGCGTTCGTGACCCAGACGTGGGTGCCATCCGACGACACCCCATCGGGTGCGCTGCCGACCGGGATCGTGTTGACAACCGTGGCGGTCGACGCGTCGATCTCACTGACCGTACCGCCGCTCAAGCCGCCGCCGGCGTTCGTGACCCAGACGTGGGTGCCATCCGACGACACCCCTGGGGGCCTGCTGCCGACGTTGATCGTGTTGACGACCGTGCCGGTCGACGCGTCGATCTCACTGACCGTACCGTCGTCGTAGTTCGTGACCCAGACGTGGGTGCCATCCGACGACGCGCCCATGGGGTGGCTGCCGACCTTGATCGTTTTGACGACGGCTGCCGCTGACGCCGAACACACGCCGATCGCCAGCCCAAGAGCAGCTATCACGGCGAACGTCCTAGCGATTCGAACGATTCTCCTCACCACCGCCTTGCCCTGATCTGACGATCGCACTGTCGCCGCGGCCGCGTTCAGCCCGCTGCCGGTCGGGGAGCGGCCGATTCGCAAGACAATCTGCCGGGCATCGCGAGGACCTCGCCGTTCACCCAGCGTCCTCGTGCGCGTACTTCCCGAGCAGTCCCCACTCGGATCGGGTCCCGCCGAGCGATGACCGCGGTCAGGTGATCGCGAGGCGCCCTCGACCGGTCTTGGGCATCGCCCGCGGCGACCCCCTTTTGCTGACGGACCGTAGCGAGTCCCGAAGCCGCGAGCATCACCCCGCGCGCGACCCGACGCGGCGACGTCTGCTGCTCAAACATTCCCGGTGCCATCTCGCACTCGATTCTCTGGAGGATGGGCGCGCCTTGCCCCCAAGCAAGCGACCCGTGGTTTGTGAGCATACACCCGGTCCGGGCGGGGCTGTAAATGGTTCGATCGAACCTTTCTAGGGGGTTCGAGCAATCCAGGCTTGGTCCGTTCGAACCACCCGCCTCCGTTCACCCGGGCGCCGTCGGCCACGACCCAGAGCCTTGGAGGAGCTGACCGCGGGAGCAACCGGCGATGCCGTTCCAGGGGCGCGCCGTCGCGCAGTCGGCCGGCAGACCACGGTCGGGCTCGTGAACGACGAGCAGCGGTGGGTACTGCGCTGGGCCAAGGCTGATCGGTGGCGAGCTCGACGTCGTGGAGGTGCGGAAGGCCGCTCGTCGCTGCTGGGCACGCGCAGGACCCTCCCGCCGGCGACGTTCCAGACGCCCACGACCCCGGCGAAGCAGCAGTCCACGATCGGCGATGCTAGCCGAGCCTCGGCTAACGAACTCATCGAAGTGGAAGCCTGCACTGCCTCGCGCCCGGCCTGATGATCGCGTTCGTCGCGAACCAGCAGCGCGACGACTTACGAGAGCAGCAGCACGGCGTCTGACGTCCCGCCTCGCGCCGGTCGGCTTGCGCATCATCCGGGCAATGCAGTCGTCCGCCCGCCCGCGGCACGACGGCTGAGTGCGTGGCGAAGCGCAAGCGGGCCTCGACGGTCTCAGGCGAGCAGAGCGATCGTCAGCTGTCGGCGGGTGCTAGCCAGTCGACAGGCCCATAGCTAACGTCTTCGACTGACGCGGATTCCGCGCAAACCGGAGCCGGCTCGAACTCGGCGAGGAGGCTCGTGCCAAGATCAAAGCAGGTCCGCCTGAATGCGCGCACTCAACATGCCGTGACTCTCGGTGGTGACGATGTCCCGGCTCTTTCGAGCGGCGAGTGACGATGTCCCGGCTCTTTCGAGCGGCGAGTGGCCGCCGTTGGTGATGCGCGGATAAGGTCGAAGTGGGATTCTCACCAGTGGACTGCGCGTCGGATCGCAGCGGACAAAGCAGATGGTGCGCGCTGGTAACCCGACGGGCCAGCGGGTCCGCGGAGGGTCCGACAGACTCAGCTCAGCTAGCCGCCGTTTGGTGGGCGTTGGCGGCGCGCCCGATGCTCGCGGCGTACCCCGGTGTCTCGCGGCGGTTGTGATCCGCGGACGCTGATTGTCGGGCCGCGGCGGCCTGCTCGAACGTTTGACCGTGCTGCTTGATGAAGTCCAAGAAAGCGTCAGTGGCGTTCGCGGTCACGGAATTGACGTACCGGCAGCTCACTGCGCTGGTGGGCTCGACGGCAAGGGTCCAGGTCACCACGGTCTGGGTTCGCCCGCCAGTAAACGGGAACACGTCTGAAACCGAGACCATCCGGCACTGATGCGGCTCGAATACCTCCGCGACGTATTGTTGGATGAGAAGCGACGGGCCGACAGTCTCGACGTTGATCGACATCGCTTGACCGCCGTTTGTGTGGGTGAACCCGCATGCGATGTGGTCGGGCGGGCAGCAGCGCTGGAACTCCGCGTTCCCAAGATGCGTCAGCCAGTCCGCGATATCGACCTCATCGATCGGCACGTCGATGGCGTGGCTACAGGTGGTCTGAGCGAGGATCGAATCCGTCATTACACACTCCCATGGCTCGGGTCGATGCTGGTCTGTTGACGGAGGGTCCCACGCCACGACGCGCTTCGCGCCCGTGCCCTCCCTAGTCTGAGTCCAGGCATTGCGAGCCTGGACTTTCCGGCGGCTTGGTAGTGCCGATCGTTCCCCACCCCCGAGCTAGTCGTCGTCCGCCGATAGTTCGCACCGCACCATCAGCTCCGTCGTACGCACGCGGTCGAGCGGGTCCGTGAAGACGTGCGGGTACCGTCCTCCAGCCAGCTCGGGCATGACCATCTTGGCGTCATCAGGACATACGCTCACGGCATCGACTCCAGGAAGCTCATCGAGACCGTCCACGCCGGGCGCCTGCTAGTGGACCCCCTGCCAGCACAAAGTCTTAGCCGGTGACGGCACCCGGCTAAACCTCGAGTGCGGGAGCGATGACTAGGGACCTCACTGGCGCGAGCCACGAGTCCCGACTGCAAGCTACGGTCACTGCGAATCGAACACAGGAGCACTCCGATGGGCGCGACGGCACCTACCACCGACGAGACGACATACACCGTGCGCCGGCTGACGGTCCCCGTACCGCCGGGCGTCCGGGAGTTCCAGGTGGCATACGAACAAGCCGTGCCCAACGTGCCGTTCGAGGAAGTACATAGGCTCGTGAGAAACGGCGCGCCATGGTCGGACATGGTCAAGTTGATCGACGCCCGCGCCCCAAAACGGCTTTCTCATCTACTTCCGCAACGACGTACATCCAGTCATGCAGGCTGCTGGCGATCGGGCGGACTGCATCGCATACCTCATGGGGAACCACATCTTCGCCGAGCGCATGTTCCGCCACGAGCCCCGCGCGATGCTTTACGCGCCGCTCCACACGGTGATCTGGGAAGACTCTGACGGCAACGCGTGGTTCACCGTCGACCAACCGAGCACCCAATTCTCGAGCTTCAGGATCCCCGCCGTTGCCGAGGTGGGAATCCAGCTCGATCGTAAGCTCGCCAAGCTGTTGAACGTCCTCGGCGTCGAGGTACCTAGATCGCTCGCCACGAGCTGAGTCTCGTTTATCCAGCAGGGCCGCCGGCGCCCGTCGCGTCGAGGCCGCCCACAGGCTACGAGCCAATGCACGTGGCTGGTTCGCGTATGGACGCGCTAGTGCGGGTGCGGGCGCTCACAGGTGCGCCTCGAGCGACGACATGGCGACGCTCGAAGGCATGTCTCCGCGACTAGTCGCCCAAGCGGCTGGCCTTCAGGAGCACGAGCCGTTCGAGTTCGAACAGGCATGCGTACGGAGTCGGAGCCAGGTTGCCAGCCCACCCGTGGGCCTTTTTGATGGGCGCCAGCTCGGCAGGGTCGTCCCGCCGTACGAACCGCCGATCGGAGAGCACAACCCCGCCATCCGCGGGGAAAAGGAGCGTCTAGGTTCCGAAGCACGATGATGCCGCTTGCCGATCAAGGCTCAGACAGGTCGCCCAGCAGGCGACCGAGATCAAGCTCCGCATCTCGCGTCTGGAAGCCGCGCTTCAGCGCGGCGTCGGTGCGGCTCTGGAACTCCGGGCTACGCGCTCATTCGCCGAACAGATCTGAATCGCGACGGAAGTCCTCAACGGGCGCAAGCGCGATCGCGTTGACGCGGTCTTTGACTAATAGGTGGCCCGCGCTTGGGAAACCGGCGATCCGGTGCGCCAGAGCGGCGACGAAGCCGCCGAGGGCGTCGGCGGGCATTGCGCGGTTGACCCAACCGTATCGCTCGGCCAGTTCGGCGTCGTAATCCTCTGCGCTCAGCATCACCTCGAGCGCTCGCGCACGGCCCATCAGGCGCGTGAGGTGCTGGGCGGCGCCGCCGCCGGGGATTTGACCGAACGCGGGCTCGAATTGACAGAAGACCGCCGACTCGCGCGCCGCGAAGCGCATATCGCAGCCGAGGACAAAGTCGCTGCCCGCTGCGCGCACCCGGCCCTCGATCTGCGCGATCGTGACAAGCCGGCTGGCGCTGAGATAGCGAAACAGGAGTGCGATCGATGCCTCGCCGGTCAACTTCGCCGCCTCCGCGCGGTACTCGGCGATTCGCGTCACGTCGACGTGGGAGATGAAGTACTCCGGGTCGGAGCTCCTGAACACGAGCACCTGGACACCGTCGTCGGCCTCGGCGTGCGGTATGAGCGAGACCAAATCGCGGACCAGCTCGGGTCCCACGAGGTTCATCGGCGGAGCCGCGATGTCTACGAATAGAACGCGTCCGTCCCGGCGGATGGCCAGCGTCTCGAAAGCCACGGGAAACGATTGGTTTGCGACTGGCATGTTTTGGTCCTCGTCGTTGTTTTCGTTCGTCCTCGCCCGTCATCACGCGAGAAATGTGTTCACTTCGGCCGCGGCATCGGCTGGGTCCTGGAACAAGGAGCCGTGCGCAGCGTCGGGAAAGATCCTTATCCAGGTGTCTGGAATCAGGCCAGCCATGAGGTGACTGAGCTTGGTCGGGATCATCAGGTCGTTGTCGCCCTCGATGATCAGCGTCGGGGAGATGATTCCGGTCAGTTGGAGTGCCGCGTGGTCAGGAATGCCCCACTCAACGATCGCGTCGTACTGCGCGTCCCTGAGGCTCAGGCTCGTCGGAGAGTCGCGATCCTCGGAGCGCGCCATGAATCGGGTGAGGAACTCGCGTCCCTTCGCCTGGCTCGTATCGGTGTGCGCGAACATGATGTAGAGGAGGTTCTTGGGGCTGCTCTCGGCACGCGCAGCGGTGGCGATGTCCTCCCGCCAGCCGTACATCCCTGGCGCGCCCTTGGGGCCGGTGGCGGCGAGGATCAGCCGCCGGACGAGCGCCGGCCGAATCAGGGCGATCTCTTGCGCGACGAACCCCCCAATCGAGAAGCCGAGCAGGTCGACTTCGGAGATGTCGAGCGCTGCGATGAGGCCGATCATCCGTCGCGCGGTGTCAGCGATCGTGGGTCCGAACTCGCCGTTGGAGGACCCGGCGCCGGGGTAGTCGACAAGGATCACTTCTCGCTCGTTGGCCAGCGCATCGGTCAGTGCGGGGTCCCAGTTGTCCAGGTTTCCGCGGAAGCGCTGGAGCATCACCAATGGCGTCGCGCGCGCAGCGCCGAAGCGCCGATAGGCGAAGCTAACGCCCGCATCGATCCGCCGCGTCTCCGCTGTGGTATGTGTCACCCCCGACCTCTGTGGGCGCCTCCGTTATTACGTCGTTGCTACTCATGGTGTCCTCCGTACGTGGTCGTCGGCGGGCCTTCTGCGGCTCGCCAAGGTTCGCGTCACGTGCGCCTGCCCGCGGGACGTGTCTCCCTGTCGAGGCTTGCCCGGTAGCTCCGTCGATTTGCCGCCGATGGGAGCGCACGCGGCTTCGCGGCCGGCACGACCGATGGCGGCACCGAAGCAGAGACTCATATTCGTCGTCGGGTCGCCGTCGGGTTCGGGAGCCTCCGGCGCTGCTGGCGCGGGGCGGAGTAGGACGGGTGCGGCTGCGACAATCACGGAACCGGCGATCAAGCCGAAGATCAGCAGTGTGACGCGGGTGCGTAGATGCTGCAGAGCGAGACCGATGCCGACGACCGGTATTGACAGCCCGACGTATCCGGCAGCTCATCGGCGCTGTTGCTAAACACTTTCGAGCGGCCGGGCCCAAAGTCACCGAGCGCCGCGAGGAATTCCTCCGGCGTCGCCGTGGTCGTCTCCTTGAAGTGGATGGTCGACATGCGTGTTCCCTCTCAGCTACCGTCGATTGAGTCGAGGATGATCGAGGAGGCGTACTCCGTCGGCGCCTCCTCCCAGACGAAGTCGACAGCGTCGATCAACACGACGCGGCTATTGGGCAGCCGCTCGTCCAGGAACTCGGCGTTAGCGACCGGAACGACCCGGTCGTGACGGCCGTTGATAATCGTGACCGGGGCGGCGATCTGCGGCAGCAACTCGGCCAGCTCGGGGAGCTCCTCGGGGTACCTGCGGGCATAGCGCATCGACTCGACGAAGCGGTCGCCGTCGTAGCAGGCGAGGTAGTCGGCGCGGATGTCGTCGGAGACCCCGCCGGCGATCGTGTCCATGGCCACGTTGACGATCGCGCGCGGATCCATCTTGCGGTACTTGTCCAGATCCGGGTCGAGCACCCACGACCTCAGCGGCTCGCCAAGCTGGATCGGGACCGCGGCCCCGCCGGTGCCCACGATCACGCTTTTGATCCGCTCCGGGTGAGCCCCCGCCGCAAACAGGGCGGCGGACGTTCCGACGTCGGGCGCGACGAGGTGCGGCCGGCCAAGATCTGCCTCGACGATGAGCTGGGCCAGGAACCCGCCCATCGCTCGTGGCGAGAGAAGGTCGTCGCGGCGTTCGGACGCGCCGAAACCCGGCAGGTCGATCGCGAACAGGCGGGCGTGCTCTGAAAGGGTGGCCCACATCGGCGCGAACGCATAGACGCTCTCCGGCCACGGACTGGTGAGCAGCAGCGTCGGCTCGCGCGAGGCACCGCTGTCGGCATACCGGATCCGCAGTCCATCGACGGTACGGAAGCGGACCTGAGGGATCGTTGTTGTTGGCATGTTTAGGGTCTCCTCTAGATTCGGTCGTCGGGTGTGAGAGTGACATTTCACTTCCCTGGTCGCCCCCGTGTGGACCCCAGTCGGTACGCGGGTCGCGTGGCGGGAATCCACCCCATGCGCAACTACCTGTAACCTCCGGCCAGCTTTTGCATCTCGAAGTCAGCGGCGACTAGGGCTGGGCCTGAATGCCTACACGGGCCCGCGACCCAGCCGACGTGGCCAAGCCTGGTGGACGGACAAGCGTGGCTATCGCGGGACTGGCCTTAGGTTTTCAGCACCCAAGCGGGATTCTCTGGCCTGCCAGGATGGCGACTAGTGAACTGCCGGGCGCGATCACCGAGGTTCTCGGGGAGTCTTCGCTCTCGACACACAGCGGAGATTCGAATGGGATTTCGGCACTTGAACATGAATAGGAGCTACGAGCCGGAGCGCAAGCTCGTGGACACCACCGTCGCCGCCTACAGGAAATGGCGAGACGAATGTGGTGCGGTCAGGCACGCCCATCTCCGCTGGGCCCAGTGCGAGCGCGGTGGAGAAGCTCCCTGCATTCGCCGCATATAACGGGGCCTGTGATCGTGAGGAGTACGCGGCGAGGCCCTCCGCCCGCGTAATGAGCCGGGCCAGTCGCCTACCGGAAATCGGGCTCGCGCATCAGGGTAGAGATCGAAGCCGGGCCCTCGGCTTAGCAGTGGCCGCGGTAACACCGACTCGCCCGGCCGGCGGATGATTCGACGCGGCCTCGTCTACTGCGTCCGCGTGGGCGGGTGATGTGTGACTCAGGACATGTCTTCGCTGAGGCGGCGAGGGGATCGTGGACGACACGATCGATGTATACGTTGCGGGGCGGGAGCAATGCAAGGCGGTCTTGGAAGGCACACGACCGGTGCTCGCGCGCGTGTCCCGAGGACACAGTCACAGCCCACGCCGCTTATCGCGCGCTCCATCGCGAAGACGCCGCAGCGAAGATCTATGCGAAGCGCATGGCGCCGGTAAGCGAAATGTTGAGTACCTGGGCGGTTTATCCGGAGTCACGCTGAGTTAGCTCGACGTACGTCGAAGCCGTTCCGGAGACCGAGTCTGCCCAGCGCACTAGTCAACTCGCGACGGGATTGGATCTCGAGCTTGGCGAACACGTGGCGCAGGTGCCACTCTACGGTGCGCCGGCTGACGAAGAGGCGGGCGCCGATCTCGGGGTTCGAGAGGCCATCACGGGCGAGCTCGGCGACCTGACGCTCCTGCGAGGTCAGATCGTCGCGCGTCTCGACCGTCCGCCTGCGAGCTGTCTCGCCCGTGGCCAACAACTCACGGCGAGCCCGTTCGGCGAACGCCTCCATGCCCATCGACGTGAAATGCTCGTGCGCCGTGCGGAGCTGGGTCCGTGCGTCAGCCCGGCGGTTCATCCGTCGAAGCCACTCGCCGAAGACCAGATGCGCGCGGGCCTGCTCGGTTCGGATCCCGGCTCGATCTAGCTGCTTGATCGCCTCGCGATACGCAGTTTCGGCATCATCGCCATCGGTGAGAAGCGCCCGACAGCGCGCCTCGATGCCGAGCGCGAAGCTGCTACCGGCGGGCTGTGTGGTCGCCGCGAGCTCGTCCAGCGCGTCCCACGCAACCGTCGTGTCACCGACGCGCGCGGAAGCCTCGATCAGTTCGAACAGGGCCCACATCGCTAGCAAGGGATAGATGCCGTTGGTGGCGACTTCGCGGGACGCAGTCGCGGCATCCTCGTAGCGTCCGAGGCCGTTGTACAGCACCGCGGCGGCCCAGTACGCAACCATCACCGCGTGTCCCTGTCCTTGTGTCGTGCCCTCTTGGATGACAGCCTGGATCAAAGGGGAGGCCTCGCCTTCTCGTCCCTCCAAGGCGCGGATCCTAAGGAGCGCGAACGGCGGAACCTGATTCCCGGTGGATGTCGCGATGCTCTCGGCCTCGGCGATCAGCCGTCGCGCGCCCGCCAAGTCGCCCCGCCACGAGCGGTCCAACGCCACCGCTTGGAGGTGGATCGGTAACTCTCCGAGCGCGCCCGCCTCCCGGACGATCCGGGCCTGTCGCTCGAATACCGCGACCGATTCATCGTCCCACATCGCTAACCTCACGCCGCCAACGTGCACACCCCACCGCACGACGTCCTCCACCGGCAGTTGCAGGACTTCCTTCGCCGCACGCCGGAGAATCGGCATGGCGGCCGCGGGTCCATCGGCGACCAACAGGGCAAAACCTTCGATCGTCAGGTCGAGCGGATGCGGATCCGGGGGCAGCGGTGGGAGAGCGCGTACGGCGCGACAGACCTCGAGAAGAATGCTCTGTCCGCCGAGATGGCCCGCATTGACGGCGGCATGCCATGCCGTTAAGTAGGCCCGGCGAGCGAGGCTGACGTCGAACTGCTCGAGCTGTTTCGCAGCGTCAAGAAGCAACGGGGCCGCGTCATTGCCATAGCGGGACGCGAGGGCGGTGTGCCCCCGTAGGAGGGTGGCTCGCGCCCGCTGGAAGTCGTCGAGCGGGCCGCTGTCCGCCGTCGCCAGGAGCCGCTGCGTGGCGTCGAAGTTGCCGGCCTCGAAGCTCGCCTCCGCAGCAGCCAGCGCCCGCTCCACTTGCCGCGCGGGATCTAAAGTCAGTTCGACCGCGCGCTGAAGGAACGCCGCGGAAGCCGCGACGCCACCGCGCGCCTGCGCCCGGCCCGCCGAGCACTCGAGCTCCAACGCGACGTTCTCGTCGGGTCCCGCCGCCGCCGCCGCCAGATGCCACGCACGACGATCCGGGTCGACATCCCGATCCGTCATCTCGGCCAAGGCCTGATGGACCGCTCGGCGTTCCGTTACTGCCGCTGATCGGTACACGCCCGCGCGCACCAGCGGATGACGGAAGGTCACGCGCTCTCCGAGCTCGAGCAGCTCCTCCGATTCCCCGTTGGCTCCCGCGACCGAGATCCCCAGCCGTCCACATGCACGTAGCAGCAGCAGCGGATCGCCGATCGGTTCGGCCGCGGCAACCAGTAGAAGACGCCGAGTAGCGTCAGAAAGCGTGTCGAGTCGTCGCACAAAGCTTTCTTCGATCCGTCCTGTCAGAGCCTGTGGTCCCAGAATCCCGAACCCACCCGCAAGTTGCACTGGCGTCAAGTCGCGTGGCAACTCCAGCAACGCCAGCGGATTCCCGCGTGTCTCGGCGATGATCCGCTCGCGCAAACGTTCATCCAGCGGGCTGCTCAGGGCGGACTGCAGCAGCTTGCGTGCAGCCAGCTTGTCAAGACCATCGAGGCACAAGCTCGGGAGCCGCTCCAGCTCCTGGCTCGGATGGCGCGTCGCAAACAGGATCCCGACCGAGTCGGCAGACACCCGCCGGGCGACAAAAGCCAGCGTTTGCACCGAAGCCAGATCCACCCATTGGGCATCGTCGATAATGCACAAGAGTGGCCGATTGGCCGCTGCTTCAGACATTAACCCCAGCACGGCCAACCCGACTAGAAAACGATCCGGAGGTGAACCAGCGCTAAGCCCCAGGGCGGTTGCCAGCGCCTCGCGCTGTGGGTCCGGGAGCCGATCAAGCCGGTCGAGCATCGGCGCACACACCTGTTGCAGCGCAGCGAACGCCAGTTCGCTTTCGGCCTCGGCACCCACTGCACGCGCCATCCGGAAGTCCGGCGCCGCCCCGAGCGCGTACTCGACCAACGTTGTCTTGCCAACCCCGGGCTCCCCCACGATCACCAGCGTGCGGCTCTCATTCGCGCGGACCGCCTCAAGCAGGTGATCGAGAAGGCGGCATTCATCGCTCCTGCCGACGAGCGGTCTCTGGGCCCTCCCGGGGCGGGAGTGGCGCAGCGGGAAGTCGCGGCGTTCAGCCGGACCATCCGGCACCGAGCCGCATCGCCCATGGCTGCTGTCCGTCGACTTTGTGACGGTTTCGCTCGCACTCATCGCTCCTCCGAGTCCCTAGAACGTCCGCCGGCTGGCCGCCGGATGCGCCTCTGACATGGCTCTCGGTCTGCAGGCCGGAAGCTGCTCGAAGTGTCGACGACTGGCGCTGGTGTCGAATCAGGGAAGCACTAGTTCTCGCCCGCGAGGCGCTGCGGGAGCCGCCCGGGCGGTTGCGAGACTCACTCGCCTGGTAGGACGCGGTCCAGATGCCCGCGGGTGGTGATCCCCAGCTTGGTGAACACCTTGCGCAGGTGGTACTCGACGGTGCGGGGGCTGATGAACAGACGGGCGCCGATCTCAGGATTTGAGAGGCCGTCCCGGGCGAGCTGCGCGATCTGCATCTCCTGGGCGGTGAGCTCGTCCCGGGTCTCGGCCGTTCGCTTTCGAGCCGTTTCACCGGTGGCGAGCAGCTCACGTCCGGCGCGCGCCGCAAAGGCGTCCGCGCCCATTGCGATGAACATGTCCTGCGCGCGGCGCAACCGAGCACGAGCCTCGATTCGGCGTTTGTCGCGCCGCAGCCATTCGCCATAGACAAGCTGAGCGCGCGCAAGCTCGAATGCAAGACGAGTGCGCCCCAAGCGATCGATCGCCTCACGATGGAGCCCTTCGGCCAGCGCCCCCTCGCTGAGCAGTGCTTTTGATCGTGCCTCGATGCCGAGTGCCAACTCAGTGCCGGCCGCGCGTGTCCGCTCGGACAAGCGGTCGAACGCGGCGTTCGCCACATCGGGCCGGCCCGAGCGCATCGCGGCCTCGATGAGCTCCGGCAGGGACCACACCGAGACCAGCAGTTCGTCCCGTTCGCCCGCGCTTTGGGCAGGGCTTAGCGCTGCCGCATACCGGCCAAGGCCGTTGTAGAGGACCGCCCGCGCGTGCTCGGAGAACGTGAGCACCACTCCCTCGCCTCGCGCCGTCGCAGCCGGCTCGGTCGCACCGAACAACGCCAGCGCCTCCGCCTCGATCCCGCGAAAGCCAGCCAGCGACAATCTCCCGATGACCACTGGTTCGATCCCGATCGCGGCCGCGATGGCGTCAGCCTCGTCGAGCAGCGCCGCCGCGCCGTCCAAATCGCCCTCTACGCAGCGCAGGGATGCGAGGTTGTTGAGAGCGAGCGGGAGCACCGCGAGTGCGCCACGCTTGCGTGCCAGCTGAACACCGCCAGTGGCAAGGTGATGCCAGGTGTCGTCGGCAAACAGATCCGGCGCCACGCGTCGTGCCAGCCAAGGCCAGCGGACGCTCTGCCCCTCGCGCTCGCCCTCGTCCCGAAGAGCGGACAGCGCACGCTTGAGAGCCGGCGCACTCGCGGCGTAGCCATCTGTGAACCGCACAGCCAGCCCGTCAAGGAGCAGGTCCACCGGGCGTTGCTTCCCCGGTAGCGGCGGTGCAGAGCGAGCCGCTGTTGCCGCGTCGAGCATGCCCGGGCCGAGCCGACCGGCGACGCTTGCGGCGCGGACCGCCTCCATGTGCGTGTCCCGGCCAAGGCCTGGATCGATCGGTCCAAGCCGCTGGGCTGCATCGACAAGTTGCGGCAGCGCCTCGGCCGCGCGTCTCAGATCCAGAAGGATCTGGCCATGGAGTCGCCGGAGCAGCGAGCGGTCGAACTCGTCCAGCGGCCCCGCGCCCGCCGTTGCGAGCAGGGTCAGCGCGGACTGTGGGTCTCCAGCCAGCTGCTTGGCGGCGGCGGCCTCGAGCCCCCGCCGCGCCCCACGTGCGGGATCGGCCGTGAGCGCGGCAGCGCGCTCAAGAAAGGCAGCAGCGGCCGCGAGCCCGCCTCGGGCTCGCGCACGCTCGGCGGACCGCTCCAGCTCACCAGCAACATCCTCATCGGGTCCGACGGTGGCGTGAGCGCGATGCCAGGCACGGCGATCAGGATCGAGCTGTGCATCGGTCGCCACCGCGAGCGCCCGATGCGCGGCCCGCCGCTCCTCGGTCGGCGCGGCGCGATAGATAACCGAACGCAGGAGCGAGTGCCGAAAAGCGACTTGCAGGCCCAGCTCAACCAGCCCATCCGCCTCCGCGGGAGCTAACTCCTCGATCGGGATTTCGAGCTCCGCCGCCGCTCGGGCGAGCAGCGCAGGCTCACCCGTGGGGTCGGCCGCAGCCACGAGCAGCAGCCGCCGTGCTGCATTGGGCAACTGCTGCACGCGCCCCTGGAAACTCGCTTCAAGCCGTCCAGGCAGCGATCCATCGCCAGGGAGCTCAAACCCCCCCGCCAGCACCGCTGGCGACGACCCGCGTGGCAGCTCAAGCAGGGCGAGCGGGTTGCCTCGCGTCTCGGCGACTATCCGGTCGCGCACGCGCCCGTCCAGCGGAGCGTTAATGACCGACGCGAGCAGTTCACGCGCCGAGGCTTCCGGCAATCCGCCGAGCCGAAGCTCGGGTAGTCCCGCCAGCTCCTCAAGCCCCCTCGGCTCGCGCTCTGCGAACAGGAGAACGACGGACTCCGCCCCCAGTCGGCGAGCCACAAAGGCGAGCACCTGCGCCGAAGAGCGGTCAAGCCACTGAACGTCATCGACCAAGCAGACCACCGGTTGCTCTTCCGCCGCGTCGGAAAGCAAGCTCAGGACGGCAAGCCCGATGAGAAACCGATCGGGCTGCGGCCCTGGGGTCAGCCCAAATGCCGTCCCGAGGGCGTCGCTCTGTGGCGTCGGCAATCGTTCGCGCGCGTCCACCAGCTCCGCGCACAGCTGGTGAAGGCCGGCGAAGGGGAGCTCCATCTCCCACTCCACCCCAGCAGCGCGAAGGATCCGCCAGCCCTCGGCGCGCTCGACGGCGTATTCCAGCAACGCCGACTTGCCGATTCCGGGGTCCCCGCGCACCACCAAGATCCCGCTCTGCCCACGGCGCGCGTCTGCGAGCACCTGATCGACCCTCACGCACTCGGTCCCGCGGCCGGCCAGCACGGCCCTCGCGTGCCGAAATGGGGTGGTAGGTCCCATCCCGCCCCAGCATAACTCCGGGGCGCAGGCTTGGTGCCTAACCGCCTGACAGCATCGCGACGACCCGCACCTCCTGCGCGCCCGTGAGCGAGCACGCGAGACCGCCTCGGTCGCGGGCGTCCTTCGCGTCAACGTAAACGTTGAGGTACCGGCGCAACTCGCCCCGTTCGTCGATCACGAGATCCGCCACCGGGAGCGCGCGCAGCGCCTCCCCGACAGTCTCGGCCTCGACCACGAAACGCTGTCGCCCCTCTGCTTGGGCGGCGAGGAGGCTCGGAACCACTACTCGGACCATGCCGCGACCTCGACCGACAGGATCGGCGGCAGGTGCCGTACCCCCTCGACCCATCTATCACCATTCGTGAGCGCGAAGAACGAGCCGCTCTGGGTCCCGAAGTACATCGACTCTGAATCGAACGCGGAGGCCTCGCGGAGCACGGCCGCCCAGGCCTGTTGTGGTAGGCCGTCCTCCATTCGCTCCCACGTCTGCCCGGCGTCCCGCGTTCGATAGACACCTAGTCCATTGACGGTGTAGTGGTACTCGTAGGCCTTCTCCGGGATCACGACGGCTACGTCCGGGTCGGCCGGATCCAGCATGATCGTGAAGCCGAAGGGGCCGGGAAGCCCGTTTCGATCGAGCCGCTCCCAGGTGTCGCCGCGATCGTCGGAGCGATACACGCCACAGTGGTTTTGCTGCCAGAGCCGCTCGGGCCGCGCCGGGTGGAGCAGCAGCTTGTGGACGCACTGGCCGGCCTCCGGGTACGGGTCGGGAACCAGGTCGAACTCGACGTCTTTGTTCTTGGGTGCCCATGTAGCACCGCCGTCATCGGTTCGGAAGGTGCCCCCTCCCGAGATGGCGACGTACATCCGTTGGTAGTCGCTGGGATCGAGCTCGACGCAATGCAAAATCAGACCGCCCCGGGACGGCGGCCACTGGTCCCGCGTCGGGTGCTCGAGAATGCCCCGGTTCGCCTCCCAAGTCTCGCCCCCGTCGTCCGAGCGGGAGAGGAAGGCCGGGTCTCCACCCAGATACAGAGTCCCGGGCTCCTCGGGCCGCCCCGGCTCGACATGCCATGTGGCGTTCACCGTCAACCCCGATTCCTCTGGCAAGCCGATCTGCTTTGACCGCCTCCACGTCCTGCCACCGTCCGTTGAGCGCTGCACCGTCGGGCCGTAGACAAGATGATTCGCGGCGGTGTAGATCGTGGAGTCGCGCTGGTCGAGGATCGCGTGATACACGCCCCAGCCGTCGAGCAGGGGGCCCTCGGCCCGCCAGCTCGTGCGCCCGGCGTCCGCCGTGAGCAGGAAGAGCCCCTTCCGTGTCCCGACCAACGCCAGCACCCCCATACATCTCAGCCTAACGTCTTTCTGCCCCGGATTGAGAGAAACGGATGCCACCGCCCTGCCGTCCGGGCTGCGGGTAGCGCACCGGTGGCCTACGTACGGACGCCGGCCGCAGTCGTGACCCGGCCGGCAAGCACAAATGCGGTATGGCGCAACGACGCCTGGAGATCGAACGGTTCGAGCGCCGATATCGCGTCCCGCGGAATCACGACGGCGTACGGACGCAGTGCGGCGCTCGCTGCCGTGTACTGCACGCTGATGTTCGCGACGGTGCCGCAGATGACCAGCGTGTCGACGCCCCAGAGCCGCAGCAGGTGATTAAGCGGCGTGCCATAGAACGCGTCGTAGCGGATCTTCCGAAGGACGGTGTCGTCGCCGCTAGGCGTCAGCTCAGCGACGATCTCCCACCCCCAGCTGCCCTCGCGACAGTGCTCGGGCCATATCTCCCATTCAGGATCGCCCGCGCAGTGTGTGTCCTGGCTGTAGACGACACGCATTCGGCTGGCCCGCGCCAGGTCCAGTAGACGACATATCGCCGGGATCGTCGCCTCCGCGTCGGGCACGAGCAGGCTGCCCCCCTGCTTGACGAAGTCATTCTGCATGTCGATCACGACCAGCGCAGTCTTCGCGGGGTCAACGCGCACCTCGTCCTGGACGGCGTACTCGGGGACGTCAAGCTTCATGCCGATGTCTCGACCGAAGTGAGGCCCCTCGGCATGCGGGGCGGCCCCCGCGCCGGTCGAGCCCCTATGCCTGTGGTGCGTCATTTTGGTGCATGGAGTGTTATGCAGCATGCTCCCTCTTCGCATCAGGGAGTCCCTAGTTCACGTTGCGGCTCGGTCGAGGCCGTCGGCGGGAGCCGGGGGACAACGAGGAGCGGTCTATCCGGCGGCCCAGAAGGAGCAGTGGTGTGCATCCGAGAAGCCTGGCCAGACCTGCGGCTCGGGCGGTACGAGGGACATGACCTGTTCACCTTGGTTGAACGACGGCCAGGCCAGCGATGGTGTCGACGGGTCGCCGTTGGCTGCGAAGCTGGCCCACGCTGCACGCATACTGGCTGCGAGCACCTGCTGGTCGGCGTTCAGCGTGCCTGGGATCGGCGCATTCGGCTGGTCGAAGATGTATTGGATTTCGGAGGAGTGCGTCGCCGCCGGTGGCAGCGGCGCAAACCGCTCGGGCGCGCGGTCGTCGTCGAACTGGTAGGCGAAGGTCGGCACGTGCGTAGACGTCCAACGATCTACCTGAAGCGCAGGGCACGCGAAGTTCGCGTCGGAGACCAGCGTGCTCAAGGCCACGTCGGGCGACGGGTACGCGTCGAGCGGGTACTCCGCCGCGATCGCGGCGGCGCGGTCGGTCGACACACCCAAGACGCCGGCGATGTCGGGCTGGTAGCTGTCGGCGTTGATCGGTTCTTCGGGGATTGGTACGAAGGTTCCGCCGCTGACGGTCACGTGCAGGCCGAGCACGAAGATGAACTCCTCGTCGTGGTTGTTGCCGTTGAGGATGGGTACGTGAGCGAACCGCCCGGCGGCCAGCGCCGTGCCGATCGATTCGGTGAGGATCTTGCCGTCGATGACGCCTGGGATCGCGGCACCCGGGAAGTTGTTGACCAGGGCGTCGACCGGCAGGTGTCGGAGGCAGCGCGCGGTCTGGTCCGGGCAGCCGGCCTGGGCGGCGAACGCCTCGCCGGCGGCCTCTGCGTCGGCGCGCGGCTGCTGGGTCAGCGCGAACGCGCCGCTCTCGACGATCGCCCGCTGGAACAGTCCACGCGAGGCATGCGAGACCAGCAGGTCGAGCACCGACACGCCTCCGGCGGACTGCCCAGCGATCGTGACGTTGTGCGGGTCCCCGCCGAGCTGTGCGATGTTGCGCTTGACCCAGCGCAGCGCCGCGATCTGGTCCATCAGGCCGTAGTTGCCGGCCGGGCCACCCGGTCGCGAGGCGAGTGCAGGGTGGGCAAGGAATCCGAGTGCGCCGAGCCGATAGTTGATCGTCACGACGACCACGCCGTCCGCGGCGAGCTTGGCGCCGTCGTAGTTGCGGGCCCCATCCTCGGTGAACCCGCCACCATGAATCCAGACGAGCACCGGCCGGTCACCGTGGTGGCCTAGGCTCGGGGTGTACACGTTGAGATATAGGCAGTCCTCCGAGAACGGGGCAGGCGGCGCGAACGGGCTCGCCGCCTGCGGGCAGCTCGGCGCGAACTGTGTGGCATCGCGGACGCCGTGCCACTCGCGCGGACTCTGCGGGGGACGCCAGCGCAAGTTCCCGGTCGGTGGGGCGGCATACGGTAGCCCGAGGAACTCGTACGCCCCGGGAACGACCGCACCGCGAACGGCGCCGCCCACGATCCGGACGATCGGGGCGGAAGGCGCGCTCAGGGGCGCAGTGGCGAAACCGTTGTCGACAGCCCTGGCCGCGCCCGCGGTAAGCGTCAGCGCTGTTAGCGCCGCGCATAGGCTGGCCAGCGCGGCACGCCGTAGGTGAATCGTTCTCATGATCTCGACTCCTATGTGTCGCCGGGGTTGGGACGCACGACACGGTGACATCCCGCCTCGCGGGTCGCCCCCGTGCAGACCCCAGTCGGTACGCGGGTGTGCCAGAGGATCCGAGCCGCCGCCGGGAAGACCAGCGATCGACGAACGGGGGCCCGACGCGCTCTAGACAACCGTCAAGCACATGAGCGGAAAAGGCAAATCGGAGACGAACGAGCGCGCGAGGGTCACCAGCCGGCGTCGACCCGCGAACGGACTAGGGCGCTGACTGGCGCGACATATCGCCTATACCGCGACCGTGCACAGCCACGCTGGAACAAACAAGAAGGAGAGAGCTGATGGCGAGCTTCAACTATGACGTGGTAATCATCGGCTCGGCGTTCGGCGGAAGCGTCGCCGAGGCCCCATCGCAGCCCCGTGCGAATCGCGTGAAGAAGTCGCACTCCCCAAACGGCGCATTGCCATCCGCGAGGAACCGGCGGCGCGGCCGACGGCGAAGCTCGTGGGAGACCACTGGGTGTCGGAAGCACGGGGGTCACGAAGCGAGCCGGATCACATCTCTCCGGCAGGACCGATGCGGGTCTCGACCGGTACGCGCTCACGAACCTGCTCTCCGGCCACGTCCGAGGCCAGCGACTTCGCCGACCGCCAGACGCCGCGCGCGACCGGTCCGAGCACCTCCCTTTGGCGCGATTGCGGGAGTCGCCGGTGCGCTTGCTGCCGACCTGATCCGCAACGACCTGCAAGCGCACCTCGTTCCCGCTCGCGTGGGCGAGCAGCCACCCTCGTCGACGCCGACCTCCTGCCGGCCGGACGAGCACCAGCAGCAAGGCCTGCGGTGAGGACTACGCTGCTCGCGCCCGAGAATCCGGAAGCAGCAGCCAGCCGCCGGGACGCGAACCGCCCGGCCGGCGTCAAGCTCTAGCGCCGTCGTCGCCCCGTCGTGCGCCTGCAGCCGATGCCCAGCGATCGAGTGCACATGACTGTAGAGGTCGATGAAGCCGGGCGCAACGATTAGGCCCTCGGCACCGAACCGCTCCTTCCGGTCCAGGGCGGGTCTGATCCCCGCGATCCGGCCCCGGTGACGGCGACATCGGCCACGGCGTCGAACGCGTTGAGCGGGTCGATCGGCTGGCCGCCCGCGATGACGAGGTCGGCGCCACCGCGTTAGACATGCCCGCGGACTGCGGGTTCGCTTTTGAGTTCGAGCTTCGGTGAGGGCAGCACCTCATCTGCGCTGGTGGGCTCGGTTTGCGGCTGGTGGTTGAGCGTCCGCCGAACCTTGGCCGACGCGCTGTAGATGCGTCGCACCTGCATGATCTCGCCGAGTGGCCTGTGGTCTGGCGTGACGCGCCACTGGTTGAACGCCAGCGCGTCACTCTTTGTCGGGATTCGTCGGGCTCGGAGATGTCCTGGCGGGGGAGATGTACCCGTCCGACGGTTACGAAGGGCGACAGCTTTTCGGGCCATTCGACCGTCGCGTCGTTGACTGGCATCGCGTCGAGGTCCATGCACAGTTGGACCTGAAGATCGAAATCGAATGCTCGCGCCTGCAGTTCGTCCACGAGCATCTGGGCCGAACACGTCCGGTCCGCTGCTGAGGTCGAGTTCGCGTGGATCACGTGCGCGCCGCTCTCGGCGCGCGGGAGTGACGCGAACCTTAGCGACATAGTCGCCATGACGTACCGCGGCCATCGTCCAGTACGTGCTCAGCAGTGGATTCCGGATCGGCGTCTGTGCCGCTTTGACGAACGCGAACATCTCCTCCCATGCCCAGTCCGAACTGCTCGAACATGTTCTTGCCGGTGAGGAGATCAGTCAAGAGCTCGCGGAACCCCGTCTTGCCGCGCGCGAGGTACTTGCCGGAGTCGTTGCCGACCTCCTGGAGGACCAAATAGTGCCTGGCCGTATTGGCGACGAAGGTCGGGTTGTTCTTCAGCACGAGATCGAACGGGTTTGAGTCCGGCTCGTCGTCAACGAGCTTGGTTCCGTCGATGTCGAAGATCTTGATCGCGAAGCCGAGAACGGGTCCGAGTTGCGCGTCCGGGCCGAGATGGTTGTTGGCGCTCGAGAATCGAATCAGCGCGCCGTGGCGACCCGGCTTGGCGTAGATGCCTTGGGCATAGGGCGCAGGTACGTCGCCGTGGATCTCGACTTCCGCCTTCACCACGCCCAGTGTCTTCGCGTGAGCGCCGCGTACAGCGCGTCCGGCTCCCTCCCTTGTCGGCGATTCCCGGACCATCTTCTCCCAGAAGTTGATGATCTGGGCCGTGAGCTCCTCGATGTTCGGGTCGATGGTTTCGATCTCCGGCGAATAGCGGACGAAATCGGATGACATGTGTCAGCGCTCCTTTCCGAGCCATCGCAACGCCGTGAGGGAGGGCATGAAGAAGTATTCGCCGCCGCGCAGAACGTTGAACGTCTCGATGCCGTGGATGTGGCGCCTGACCGGCTCCTTGGGAATCGTGAAGGTCGCGCCTTCCTCCTGCAGGCCGACGTTCGGGTCGCGCTCCTCGCCGAGGCTCATGAAGTTGCCGTTGTTGATCCACTCCTGCTGCAGGAACTCCATCGTCGCCATGGCCTTGGCGCTGATGAAGATGAAGTGGAGACCGTGGGGGGTCTCGTCGTCCTGCTGCGAGAGCGCGTTCGGGTCGTAGGGCGCGCCGTAGGTCGTGCTGCGCCGGATGATGCGATGGATGTTCACGTCTGCGAGGAGCGCCATCTTGGTGTCGCGCGGGTTCATTCGCCGCATGTGTGCGCCGAGCGGCACCTGCCGGCCGTCCGGATCGGCGGCATACGTGAAGTCGTTGTTTCGCAGCGGGTCGGCGCCGAGCGCCGGGTCGTCTCGGTCCGGCGCGAGCGTCAATGGGGCGCCGCTGCGCCAGCGCCCCACCAGCTTCGCCGCGAGCAGCTCCCGCTCGTCGTCGGTCCGAGCGTTCGCTTGCAGGAAGCGGTTGAACGCCCCGACCCGCGACTGGAACTTGCGCAGCCCGACGTAGGTGCCATTCCGTCCTAGCACGTCCGGCTGTGGGGCGGGAAGCGGCACGCCGGCCTCCCCCGGGTAGCCCAGGATGAACTCGCCCGCTTTGATCGCCGTCCCTGGCCGGGCAGCGGCTCGACGCCCGCTGCCCTCGATGGCGGGCTGACCGATCGAATCTCTGTACCCGAGCGGGTTCAGATCGCCCGGCTGGGCGCCGAAGTCCTTGCGGACACGAGCACCGTCAGGCCAGGGCGTCCCTTCGTAGTGCCGCCGCGCAGTGTCCATCGTGCGACGCCACGTCTCCTCCGAATCGCTGAAGACGCTGACGCCGATGTGGATGGCCCCGCTCCCGAATTCCGGCTCCCACTGTTCGGGGTCGTTGACGCCACAGTCGAGGAGCTGGTCCGCGCGCGCCGCCATCCCGACCCGAAACGCCTCCGGGAAGCTCTGGAGTGATTCTTCAGGCACGCCGAGCGCCACCAGCCCGGAGTACGTGATCGCCACCGCGATCCAAGGTTCGTCGGTCTGCCACCAATCCGCGGCGGAGTCGACGTGCGGAGTCAGATTGCGCAGGAACTCACGGCCGGCACGCACGTCACCCACGCGGAGCATGACGTGCGTGCCGTAGTACGGCTCAGGGCGATAGCGCAGCACCGTCGCCTGAATGTCGTCGAGATCGACGGTGACCCGTCCCGCGGGGAAGACTGCCGCCGACGCGGTCAATGACTGTCATGGCGCCTCCCCGGCCGAACTAGTCGCCGACCTTGTCGAGGAACTCGTCGACGGCCTCGCCGATGCGCTTCAACCGTCGCGTCTCCGCCACCGTCAGGTCATTCGCGACGTACCAACCTTCTGCAGTTACCTGATGCTCGGCGAGGTAGTCCTTCGCGTGCGGGCTGCGGATCCCGGGCCAGCCTTCCCACGCCGAGTCGATGATGTCAAGGTAATCGGGAATTTTCGTGACGAAATCGTCGATGTAGGTATCCCAGTCGCCGTCGTAGGCGGTCGCGAAGAGCATCTTCGTGTCGTTGTCCAGGAACACGAAGCGCATGTCGTGGACGCTGCCCACGTCATCCGCGCCGGCGAGATTGCCATTCAGCAAGCGCAAAAACGCGCGCGTCCGCTCGGCGCCGCCCGGTGCAAGCGGGATGATGATCGTGAGCTCCGAGACCTTTCCCAGACGGCTGCCGGCGCGACCAGCGCTCACCACCGGCGGCGGCGGCTCTTTCGAGGCCTGCGCCGCCAAATTGCTGAACACGTTCTCGAAAGCCTTCCTGCCCACCTCCGGCGCGTCGGCGAACAGCTCGCGTAGATGGGCGATCTGCTCTTCGGCGGTCTGGTGTTGTTCGTGTACTTCGGTTGCCATGTGGCCCTTCTCCTTTGTTGTTACGTGCGTCCGACCGGCAGCGCACGAGACCGGATGGGATCGGTAGTGCTGATCAGAGTTCGATGTGACGCTCCCACTGCCAGATCTGCGGCGAGTCCGGCTCGACGCGCTCGATGAAGCCGGCGATGAAGCGCCGCAGCTCGATCAGGGCCCCGTTACTTGTGTCGTCGTCGAAGAAGAGATCGGCCTCCTCGCTGGCGAGCGGCACGAACGGCACGTAGGGCGGCGAAGCCCAGAATGTGAAGTAGAAGTAGACCATCGCGCCGATGCTGCCCGTGTTGGGCAGGTACCGCAGAAGGGTTGCGTTGTCGAAGGTGGTGTCCGGCTGCGGGATCGTCGCGTCCTGCAGGACGGGTGGGAAGTTCGCGACGAACGTGAGCGCCGGGTTGGCGCTGCGGTACAGGCGAGAGCCGCCGTGCGCGATGATGCGGTAGACGATGCTGTGCAGGACTCGCTTGAGCGCGTCCTTAGAGTCCATGGCCGTTAGGCCGCGCACGTTGCCGTCGCCCTCCGGACCGGACGCCGCGATCCACCGCTCGACTTCCTGGTCGTTCGCCACGTCCTCGTCGGTCGCGTAGGCGTGCTCGATGTATGTGTCCACGTAGCGGCCGGTGGCCTCCCAGATCTCCAACAGGTCGCGAGCGATCGGGAACTGGTCCCACGGCGCGTCAACGCTGAAGTCGGCCTCGGTGACGCCGAACCGCTCCAGGGTGCTCGTCGGATCGTCGTCGAAGAACTCGCGCCCGTCGGCATAACGGTCAACGAGCTCCAGGAACTGCCGGGAGGTCGCGATCGACGTCGGCGGGATGCCGGGGAAGGCGTCCCAGCCCAACACCAGCAGGTCGTCGAACGGGATGACGTAGCTCGACTGCGGCTCGAGCAGCCTGTACACGGGGTTCTTCGGCGAGAGGTTCTCGAACATCGTCATCAGCATCGCCGCGGTGACGAGGTGCCACTGGTAGACGTGGCCGAGCCAGATGCCAAAGACGGTCACCGCGACCTTGGCAGCCTGCAGCGCGTAGACCCACGCGGAGGCGGACGTCGTCGAGCTCTGGCGGCTGAAGATCGTGGGCTCGTTGTCCCCGCCGGCGACGCGGATCACCTCGGGTGTCATCGCCTTGGTCGTGCGGTCCTGCACCATCACGACGACGGCGCTCGGCGTGAAGCGGGGGGCGCCGGCGATGACGTGAGGCGTTAGCGGCTCGTAGATCCGTAGGTCGATCACGTACAGCGTGCCGGCGTCCGCCGCGGCGTCCAGCGCCGACGTCCACGCGCCGCCGAAGAGCTCCCGCCATTCGCCGGCGTCGCTCACCTTCTGGGGCAGAAGCAGGTTGTAAGACCGGCCGTAGGTGGCGATCATGGGCCAGAACGCCTCGGTAGCCTTCTCGGGCTGCGTCACGTCCACTGTCGCCGCCCACTCGTCCACGTGCGGCGCGCCCAAGGACTGGACATCGGGGAACGTCGTCCAGGAGATCGACCACTGCCGCGGATCGTCGAGCGGAAGCCGAGTGAGCTCTCCGCCGGACGTCGCCGCGCTCTCGGTCTGGGAGGCGATGGTCTCGACGATCGTCTGGAGGATCTCGAGCGTGTTGTGGCCCAGCTGTTCGCGCAGGGCCTTGACCTGCGCCTCCTGCTTGGCCTCCAGCGATTCATGGCCGATCAGGAAGTCATACGCGCGGGCGGTCTTCCCGCCGATCGTGTAGGTGTTCGACAGGCCCTGGAGGGCCTGCTCGCGTTGCTTAAAGCGGATGTTGAGCCGGAACAGCGTGTCCAGCATGCCCGCCACGTCGATGGGGAAGGCCGGCGCGTTCTTCAAGCCGAGGTCTCGGGTCGGCAACTGCGGAAGCTTGATCTGCGGCTCTACGGTCGGCGTTGCCATCGTGGTCTCTCCTCCGGATCGCTAAGGGGTAGGTGTCGCGGCCCAAGAACCGCGCGCGTCTGTGTCCGCGAAGCGCTTGCAGTCAGGCGGTCGCCACGAGCAGGCCTGCGGCCGAGGCGACGTTGAGCAGGTAACCGCTGCCCTGCTCGAGCATGTGCTGGACCCGCATACTTCGCCGCGAAGACCTCCGACATCAGGTTGACGGCGATGATCTTCTGCCACTTGTCGGCCGGCGTGTCGATGCCGCCGTCGATGGCGATACCGGCGTTCGAGACGAACAGGTCGATCCGCCCGAACTTCTCGACCGTGGCCGCGACGAGGTGCTCGATGTCCTCCTCGCGACCAACATCCGCTGCCACCGGGAACACGCCAATCGGCGCGGCGTGCTCCTCGCAGGCGTCCTGGTCGAGGTCCGACAACACAAGATGCACCCCCTCCTGAGCGAACCACGTGCACAGCCCGAGCCCGATACCGCTCGCGCCGCCGGTCACGACGCACACCTCGTCTCTGACGTTCACGCTGATCCTCCCAAGTTGATGACGGCGGAAGCTTCGCCCTCCCAGAGCGCCGTCGCGCCCGCGAGGTCCCCAGTGTCAACACGTGTCTCGGCCCCCGGCATCCACCCCTGGCCTGCAGCCACGCGCCGGCCCGGCGTCCCGGCCTGGATCGCCACGGGCGCACGCGGGATCGCGCGGTCGAGCATATGTCCAGACCCGCTCTGAGCCCCGCGGCTCCCACGGATCTGCGGCATGCCGTGGGCATTGTCACCAGCGGCTCGTCCCGAACTCAAGGTAGCCACGACGTTGATGCCGCACCGCCAGCGGCGCGCTGGTGAGATCGGCAGCCACGCACCATTGATGCGATGCGGTACCCCGAACCGACGATTGCAGGTCTCGACCGCGAGGGCGTCGCCGGTCTCGCAACTCGCGTCTCGCGAGTGAAGCTCGGATGAGAGGCGCGCGAGCGGCCGCGTATCCGCAAGGCGGAGACCCCAGATTTATGCGCGCCCGTTAGCGCGGGCACACGCGAAAGGAGGTCCGGCTGCTCGCCGATGGTCCCTCACTACGGCGTTGAAAACGCCCCCAGGGCGAAGCGAACGTGCGGCGCGAGCGAGGCGGACCCGGGTGCAGACCAGGGCATTGACGGGCGCGACACATGGGTCAGACGGTCAGGCTGGGCTGCGCCACCAACCCGAGGAGATCCACATGTCTGCCACAACCGAACAGTCGGGCGCCACGGCGATTCGCTCGTTCCACGTTGAATTCCCGAAAGACGCGTTGGAGGACCTGCGCCGCCGCATCGCAGCGGTTCGCTGGCCGACTAAGGAGCTCGTCGGGGATCGCTCGCAGGGGGTGCAACTGGCGACGATTCGGGCGCTCGCGGAGTACTGGGTGAACGATTACGACTGGCGCCGGTGCGAGGCGCGGCTGAACGCGCTGCCGCAGTTCAAGACCGAGATCGACGGGGTGGACGTCCACTTCATCCACGTGAAGTCGCGGCACGAGGGGGCGTTGCCGCTGATCATGACTCACGGCTGGCCCGGCTCGGTGATCGAGATGCTCGACACCGTCGGCCCGCTGACCGACCCGACCGAGCATGGCGGGCGTGCGGAGGACGCGTTCGACCTCGTGCTGCCGTCCGTGCCCGGTTACGGTTTCTCGGTTGAGCCGGCCGAGGTCGGCTGGGACCTGATCCGGACCGCCCGGGCGTGGGCCGAGCTGATGCGCCGTCTCGGCTATCGCAGCTATGTGGCCCAGGGCGGCGACGTGGGCGCCGGCGTCACCGACGCGATGAGCCGCCTGGCGCCCGAGGGCCTGATCGGCGTCCACACGAACCTGCTGGTGCCTGCGCTGAACAACCCCGCGGCCCTGCCGGCGGACACCGAGCAGGAAAAGGCGGCGCTCGCCTCGATCAAGACGTTCCAGACGAGCGGCAACGGTTACTTCGTGGAGCAGTCCACCAGGCCCCAGACCATCGGCTACGCGCTGCTGGACTCCCCCGTCGCACTCGCGGCGTGGATGGTGGATCACGACACGGACGCCTACTACAAGATCGCGCGCGCCTTCACCGACGACAAGCCGTCGGGCAACCTCACCCGCGACCATATCCTCGACAACGTCACGACCTACTGGCTGACCGGCACCGGCACTTCGGCGGCGCGGTCGTACTGGGAGGCCTACGGGCCCGACGCGCCTGCTGCCGGCCAGAAGCCTCTGCCGGCGTCGTCGGTCCCGTTCGGCTTCACGACGTTCCCGGGCGAGATCTGGCGGACGCCGCGCAGCTGGGTCGAGGCGTCGTACCCGAACGTCGTCTACTTCAACGAGGTCGATAAGGGGGGCCACTTCGCCGCCTGGGAGGAGCCCGAGCTCTTCAGCAAGGAGATGCGCGCGGCGTTCAAGTCGCTGCGCTGAAAGGAGGAGCGCAACGCGTCGCGACAAGGGCTCAGCTCAGTTCAGACCGGGAGGCGCCGGCTTCCCTGCAGTCCGCGGAGGCTGTCGGGGAAAGTTCGCGGCGGTGGGTGTCGCAGAGCGGAAACGTTTGGCTATGGCGACGGATCGTTGGTGTGCCGATGGGTTCGAGCGGCTGCTGGTGATCCTTGGTCGCGTCCTAGGTGGTTATCCAGTGGTTGTGGAGCTTGAGGAGGTTGTGGGTCGAGGCTATTAGCCGCCACTCGGACTGGCCGGCGGCTCTGCCTCTTCGTTGGAAGCGGTCGATCTTGCGGTTGAACTTGATATCGCCGTAGACCGGTTCGATCTGGCCTTGGCGTTTGCGGTAGATCGCTCCGCCCTCGGGGCTTCTGATCACGCGGCGCATGAACGCGTAGAGCCCGCTGTTCCAACCGGGTGCTCCCTGGGATCGGCGCATGGGCCATGTGGGGAGCGGTGAGGCGGTGGCCGTGGTGGTCGCCGATTGGGTGGAATCGATGCCGCACGTCGTGGCGGTGCCGTTCGACCCGCCGCTGAACTTTCCGACTGACCTGGCCTCGCGATGGCCGCCGACCGAGGCCGTGCAAGCGGTGGTTCGCGTCGCGCAGCGCGTTCGCGACACCGAAGGCTGGTTGACCCAGCGCCCGCCGCGCAGTGAGCTGCCTGACGATTGAGTCGCGATTGGTCTCGATCCGGCGCCGATCGGACTTTGTCCGTGACTCGGCTCGACGTAGTCTCGGGTCGGCAATTCGAACGAGGAGGGACCGGATGGAAGCCAGCCAGACCCAGAACGGCCAGATCCCGCTGATGCTGATCCACGGAGCGTGGCTCTCGGCGGGAAGTTGGGAGAACTACGCCGACTACTTCGCTAAGCGCGGGTTTGCGGTATCGGCGCCGGAGTGGCCGCGCAAGCAGGGCGATGTCGAGGAGATCCGCGACACCGCCGAAGCGTCAGCCGGCCTCGGAGTCCAGGAGATCGTCGACCACTACGAGGCGCTGATCCGCGAGCTCGATCATCCCCCGGTCCTGATCGGTCACTCCTACGGCGGGCTGTTCGTCGAGCTGCTGCTTGACCGCGGCCTTGGACGGGCCGGTGTGGCCATGAGTCCCGCGCCGCCGAAGGGCATCCTCGCGCTGCCGTTGTCGACGCTGAAGGCGGGGGCACCGGCGCTGGCGCATCCGTCGAAGTGGCACGGCGTTGTGACGCTGACGCCCGAAGAGTTCACCTACGCGTTCGTGAACACCTTCTCCGAGGAGGAGGCGGCGGCCGCCTACGAGCGCTACGCGGTCCCGGAGACCGGGCAGATCTTCTACGAGGCCGGTTTCGCCAATTTCCATCTGCACCCGCCGACCGAGGTGCACTTCAAGAACGAGGATCGCGCGCCGCTGCTGATCGTTGGGGCGACTGAGGACCACACGGTTCCGGCATCGCTGGCGAAGGCGCAGTACAAGCGTTACGAGCGTTCGCCCGCGAAGACCGACTACCTCGAGTTCGAGGGCCGGCCCCACCTGCACATGGTCGCCCCCGACTGGCAGGAGGTCGCAGCCGGTATTGACAGCTGGCTGGACGGCGTCCTGGATGCCCCGGCCGCGGCCAGTCAACAAGCCTCGTAAAGGAAGAGACGATGGATCTCCACCTGACCGACAAGGTCGCAGTCGTCACCGGCGCGAACAAAGGAATCGGCCTTGCTATCACCAAGGCGCTAGTCGCCGAGGGCGCCAATGTCGTCGCCGGGTCGCTGTCCACGGAGAACCTCGACGGCTTGGAGCGGGTGACCGCGGTTCCGGTGAACCTGCTGGCCGCGGACGGGCCGGCCCTGCTCGTCCAGAGGGCGATCGACGAGTACGGCCATCTCGACGTGCTCGTCAACAACGTCGGAGCGGTGCGGATCCGCGTCGACGGCTTCCTCGCCACGAGCGACGACGAGTTCGAGTGGGCACTCCAGATGAACTTCTTCATCGGGCTGCGTGCGACCCGGGCAGCCCTCGGACCAATGCTCGAGCAGCGCTCCGGCTCGATCGTCAACATCGCCTCTGTCAACTCGTTCTTCCAGCCCGACGCCGCGACGATCGACTACGGCGTCGCCAAGGCGGCCGTCGTCAACCTGAGCAAATCGCTTTCTCAGGAATTCGGACCGAAGGGCATCCGCGTCAACTGCGTCTCGCCGGGCCAGGTAGGCACCGACCTCTGGCTGGGGGAGCACGGCGTGGCCGAAACCATAGGAAAGGCCACCGGCGTCGATGCCGACACGATCCGCGAGACGGCCGCCGCGGCGATCGCTACCGGTCGCTTCTCGACGCCGGACGAGGTGGCAGCGCTGGTCACGATCCTCGCGTCTGATCGAACCGCCAACGTAACTGGGGTCAACTACGTCATCGACGGCGGCCTAATCAAGACCACCTGATCAGACGCATGGTTAGTAGCAAGCGCCTCGCTCCATCTAAGTCCCGGAACAGACGGAGGGTGGCGCATGGCGGAGGACTCTAAGAGCCCGGACGTGGGCAGCCGACTGTCGGGCGGGCGCGTCGATCAGCCCGCCGAGAGCCCGCGGCCGGCGGCGGTGACGTTCGCGACGACCGAGCACTTCACCCTCCAGGGCGCTCGCGCGGCCACCATCTCGGAGTCAACCGGTAGGGCGACGATGTTCCTTGGCGCTGTCTCCGGTGGCTTGGTCGCTCTGGGGCTAATCGCAACCGCGAGCCGGGTCGGGACCGCCTTCTACGCCTTTGGGCTCGTGCTGCTTCCGACCCTCGCGTTCATCGGACTGGTCACATATGAGCGAGTCCTGCAGTCCGGAATCGAGGACCGCGGATACGCCCGCAGGATCGCTCTCCTGCGCGGCTACTACTTCGATGAGGCGGCGGAGCTGACCCCGTATCTGCTTAGCGTTCCGGAAGCGAGCCGGCTCGAAGTCCAGGGGTTGTGGGGCGGACGCTGGCAGGGATATCGAACCGTCGCGGGCATGGTCGCGGTGATCACGGCCGTAGTTGCCGGCTCGGCCGTCGGGCTGCTCGCCGCAGTCGCGTCTGATCACTCACTGGCGGCTGCGCTCACCGCGGGCGGAGTGGTGGCCGTAGGCGCGTTGGCCACGCTGATGCGCTCCCAGCGAGCTGCATGGAAGCGGGCCGCCTCGATCCCGATCATCGCCGATCAGGTTGGTCAAGCATCGGCAGCCGAACCCACCGCAACACCAGAAAAGGAACCCTGACCAACGCCATCCGCGCGACCGTGTGTCACAGCCCTGACGCTACGCCGACGGCGCACTCCTGGCCAGTTGGGTTTCAGCGGTGGGGATGACGAAGCCGGCGTCCCCACACGGTGCGGGTCGCAGTCGTGGATTCCGCGCGAAGGAGGAGCCGCCGCCTGACGATCAAGAGTCGCGCGTGCAGCGGAAGCAGGTGGCTGGTCGATGAACCGCTTGCGGGACACGCTGCAGATCGGGTGAGCGAGCCGTTAGAAGTGTCAGTACATGTCCCCACGGATGCGCCTGTAGCGCTCGTAGATCACCCGCGAGCCGAACGTCCTGGTCTCGATCAGCTCGAGCGGGACGTCCTCGGTGAGCGGCGGGAGGAACGGCGTGCCGCCACCGACGATGATCGGATGGCGGAACATGCGCAGCTCATCGACTAGCCCGATCTCGATCGCCCTCGCGGCGAGGCCAGCGCCGCCGATCTCGATGTCCTTGTCAGTCGCGGCGAGTGCGGCGGCGACCTCCTCCTCCACCGACCCCTCGGCGAGCCGAGCATTGCCCTGGACGCTGTCGAGCGTGCGACTGAAGACGACCTTCGGAAGCGCGCACCAGACATCGGCGAACGCGGCATGCAGCTCGGTGTCGCGCAGCGACGGATCGGTCTCCCACACCAGCATCGTCTCGTAGAGCTTGCGGCCGCACAGATGGCAGCCAAGCTCGCGCACCCGCGCCAGATGGAAGCCAAACAGCTCCTCGTCAGGGACAGTCCACCCGAACGCGCCCTCGCGGTCAGCGATGAAGCCGTCCACCGAAACGCCCATCGAGTAGATCAGCAACGCTGCAGACCGTACCAGCCCCGTGACCGGCTCGGAAAACGCGGTGGCATAGGGACGGCTGCCACGCGATCCCAGCATGCCCGAGCCCACACAAGAGCAGGACTCATACGTGAGCTGCTCGCCCGTCCTGCTCCTCGCCAACAACGCGACCCTGAACGTTCGCGGCGAAGAACGTCAGATCCGCCTGAGTAGTGCCCCCGTTGGTCACCGAGTGGTCGGCGTCCTGGCCGACCGGTCCGCCGCCGGCTTGTTCACGAGTCCAAGACCCGCGGCCACGACGCCGCAACGCTTGATGACCAGTTTCGCGAAGCACGGGTCGCTTTGCCGGTCGACCCGGCGGAGACATGACTTCCTCTTCGGGTCGACGAGGCCGCGACGGAAGCCGCGCCGGAGTGGCCGGGCGGGCGACAAACCAGACGCGCGATCAGCGTCGGTGTCGGCCTCGCGGCTTGGCTGCTCGATGCGCAAAGCGGCCGTCGCCCACGACGGCGACACGCGGCTGCTGGGCGGCTGCTTTCGTCTGTCGCGATCGCCGCGCCCGCAGCGATAGAACGCCGACCGGCCCGCGTGTGGCGGGCCGGGTCAGCTGCTTGCTTTGAGGTTCCGATGCTCACGCGGCGGCGGCGACCATCGCCGGCCCCGCCTGGCTCTGCGCCTGACGACCACGGAGCTGGACGATCGCGATCCGGGTCGTGACTTCGAGGATCGCCATCAGGACCAGCGCGGCCGGCCAAGCGGCGGCGCTGACGTGAGCGGCGGCGCTGAAGCTGGCGACGTCGGGGCGCAGTCCGTTGTTGACCGCGAACACGAACACCATCCGCGAGCAGATCCCGGCGAGCAGCAGCGCGCCTGCGAGCCAACCGACGCGAGCGACCGGCAGACCGTTCTCGCCGGCGCGGACGTGGGTCGCGAATCCGGAGGCGGTACCGAGCGCGAGGCCGACCGCGGAGAGCGCGACGATCAACACCAGATCGTTCCCGGAAGTCGGGATCGAGTGGAGGTACATCTGAGCAACGAAGAACAGGATCGCCAGCGGGACGACGATGCTGCGGCGATCGAGCTCCCGCTCACGAGCCTGACGGGCGACGATCAGGACGAACACTGCGTTGATGAGGTAATCGGTGAATGTCATGGGCAGCATGATCTTCCGATCAGTTGCTCCCGTCGTCGGCTCAGGGGTTGAACCGTGGGTTGATTCGCGTCTCAACCCACGGGTTTACGTCAGGTGAACGTGCCACGAGCAAGGCAGTTGCGACAGCCAGGAGGAGCTCCGATCCTCCGCACTCGCAACCATCCGAGAACGGCTCTCGGCCCGGCGACCAGACTCCGGGTGGAGGCACCGAGTTGTGCCCACCTACAAAGACGGAGCCGCCGGCACGCGCGACGATAGATGACCGGTTCCACGAACACGCAGAACTCTCGGTCGCTCCGAACCGAGGGCGGAAGATTCCCTCCTGGCCGGATTCAGCAACGCCAGCCGGCCTTGCATCCGCTCGCCCGCAAGCGTCTCCATCGAACCGATCAGGCCCCGGATTGCGCGACGGGAAGGGCGTCGCTACCGCCGCCGGTCGCAGCCTCCCGGCCGGTATCGGAACGCTGACAGTCTCGAGTTCCGCGCTGAGCAGGGCCGACGACACGAACGCCGAGATGCGCGTCGCGGCATCAAACCGGGGCCCAATTGCCTGATTAGGAAGAGGCACGACAGCTGGCCTGCGAGGACGTCGCAGACATAACCGGGAGGCTGCCGCAACGCCGGATTTCGACAGCGGCGATCGCCACCGCTGGTGCTCGTCGGTTGAGACATTCTCAGACGCTCTGATCGGGCGCACGCCCGCGGTCGCATCCGCCAAGAGCGTCAGGTGCGCACATAGCGCTCACGGTCGATTTCAGCCCCCGACCGGTTGATGGTTGCGGCGCCGAGGCCGACGATCTCGATGGTGTCCCCCGGCTGGCACAGTTTGATTGCCTCGCTCTCTCGCTTTAGCAGCAGGCGTAGCTGCACGAACGCGGCGATGCCGAGGACAGCGGGAATCCATAGTTCGATCACGCGATAGAGCAGGACCGCTGCAGTCGCGGTGAGGGCGGGCAACCCGTAGAGGAGGAGCACTCCGACGAGTCCGAGTTCGACGCCGCCGATCCCGCCGGGTACCGGGAGCCAGTTACCGAGCTGGCCGATCAGGTAGGCCATCCAGATCAGGGCCAGCTCTGGCGAGGCTCCGACCGCCCGGAAGCTCGCCCAGAAAGTGAGCATGTCGAAGACCAAGAAGCCGACGAGTCCGACGAGCAGGAGCGGGTTAGCTTGCCTGAGTTGGTGTAGCGCCTCGTCGATGCCGTCGGCCGTGGCTGACAGCGCCGGCGCGATCCGGACCTGTCGCGACCCCGTACCCTGCCGCCTTAGCCGTGCCTCGGCCTCGCGTGCCAGCCGGCGCGCGGCGAGCGTCGCCGCGATCGCTCCCGCGGCGATGACCGCGGGGAGCACGGTGAGCAGGGCGCCGCCGCCGGGGAGGATGCCCGTCGCCAGGCCGGCGCCCAGCAGGAACAGCATCGCGACGGGCGCCGCGCTCGTCAGCAAGAAGAACGCGACCGTCTTGCGTGCGATCTCGTCCCTGGGCATCCCGCCGCGGCGGAGCGCCCAGACCCCCAGCGCCAGGCTGCCGGCGCCCCCGAGCGGGAAGAGGGAGCCGGCGCCCTCCCCGGCGACCGCGATCTTGTGGCTCGTGGCCCAGCTCATCCGCGTGCAGAACACGGCCCGGAAGGCCGGAACGTAGGCCAGCACCGACAGCACCTCGAACCCGCACGCGATCACGATCCAGACCGGTTGCGCATGGGCAAATCGGCTGCGCACCTCCCCCAGGCCGGGCGCGAGAGTCACGACCACCACCGCGATCGCGACTAACCCACCGAGCCTCACAAGTCCGCGTCTCAGTCGGCGAGGCGAGACATCGCTCGAGAGCGGCTCGGGATCCGCGACACGGGACGCGCCGCGCCGCTCGCCGATTACGCGTCGGCCTTCTTCGTGCGTGCTCTCATACGGCGATGCCTCGTCCTCTGGTGGCCCTTTGGTGACCACGGCAGCCGGTGTCAACCGCGGTTGGTTCTCATCACGGATGAGGTGCTGCGGTGGGGTCATTCGCTTAGGTGCTGAGCCCCCGTTCGCTTGTGCTGCCGACGGCCACGGGGGCGCACTGCGCGCATCCCACCGCTCGAGCGGCGAGGTCGGGTGGCACGTCCACGCGTTTGGGCTCGCTGACGTGGCGGGTTCGCAGCTGGAGTGCCGCGACGGTCCAGGCCGCGGCCAGGAGTACGGCGGCGGCGATAAACGCGACGTGGAAGCCGGATACTCGGGCCGCGGGAACCGAGCCGGGAGTTACCGGCCCGTGGAGGAGGCTCGTCGTCCGGCTCGCGGCGAGGGTCGAGAGGATGGCCAACCCGATTGACCCTCCGACCTGCTGGGCGGTGTTGAGCAGACCCGATGCGAGCCCGGCGTCTTCACGGTTCACTCCACTCGTGCCGGCCAACGTGATCGGGACGAATGTCAGTCCTAGTCCTAGGCCGATCGGGAGGATGCCGGGCAGTAGGTTGGATACGTAGCGTCCATCGACGGGGAGTTGGGTGAGGACGATCATTCCGGCGGTCGCGAGCGCGAGTCCGATCAGGGGGACGATGCGAACGCCGAGCCGGGGGACGAGCTTGCGCGCGACTGTCGCGCCCGTCGCGATTCCTGCGGACAAGGGTAGGAACGAAACGCCCGCGCGCAACGGGCTGTATCCGAGGATCTGCTGGAGGTAGAGCGAGACGAAGAAAAAGGTCGCGAACACCGCGGCCGAGGTCAGCAACAGCGTGAGGTCGGCGGCCGCGAGGCTCGGCAGGCGGAAGATGCTGAGCCGCATGAGCGGCGCGGGGCTGCGATGCTCGATCGCTAGGAATCCAGCGAGCAGCACGACGCCCGCGGCCAGCAGGGCGATCGTCCGGGGTGATCCCCATCCGTAGCTCTGGGATTTGACGATCGCGAACACGAGCAGCACGAGTCCGGCGGTGACGGACACCGCCCCTGGGAGATCGAACGTCCGAGGCGCTTGCTCGGCGCGGGACTCGGGGACAAACCTCGCGGTCGCGACCGCGAGGGCCACGCCGACGGGCACGTTGACGAAGAAGATCCATCGCCACGACGCGAGATCGGTCAGCACACCGCCGAGCAGCAGCCCCACGGCCCCGCCGCCGGCGGCGATCGCGCTCCAGATCGCCAGCGCCTTCGCGCGATCGCTCGCGTCGCCGAAGGTCGTCGTGATGATCGATAGGACGGCCGGCGCGAGCAGCGCGCCCCCTAAGCCTTGCAAGCCCCGGCCGGCTATGAGCATCCCGGATGACTGGGCGAGGCCGTTGAGCAGCGACGCTCCCGTGAACAGCACGATCCCGGCGCCGAACACCCGCTTGCGCCCGATCAGATCACCGGCGCGCCCACCTAACAGCAGGAACCCGCCGAAGATCAGCGTGTACATGTTGATCACCCATTGCAGGCTCGACGGGCTAAAGCGCAGACCACGCTGGATCGACGGCAGCGCCACGTTGACGATCGTCGCGTCGAGCACGACCATGAACTGGGCCACGCAGACGATCACAACCACCAGCCACGGGTTGGTGCCGGCCGCGCGCCCACCGGCCACAGCCGATTTGTCCGGCGATCGTGCCCCCGAAACGACGGCCTCGTCGCTTGCCTCGACAACCGAGGCGGTCGTCCGGTCGGCGATCAAGCTGGTGCTAGCTCCTTCAGGAACTCTTCGTTGAAGGCGATGCTTCGTCATCTGTAGGCGTGCCCGCGGGTATTGGCTACCTGCGGCTGCTGGCGGTCAGCTGACCCTCACCCCGGGTGCGTAACTGCCGTGGCGGAACTCGTCGACCAGGCCTGGTTGGGTCGGAGACCAGCCGAGCTGGTCCCGCGCCTTGACCGCCAACGTGCCCTGGTCGAGCAGCAGGACTTCGGCGAAGTAGTCGCCCAAACGTGCCCTGGCCTCGTTGTCGGAACCGGGGACCGCTCCGGGAGCGCCGACCGCGACGGCGGCCGCCTCGGTCAGCTCGGCGACCGTGGGGTTCGATCCGTTGCCGATCACGTAGCGGCCGCGAGCCGAGTCGGACTCGAGCGCCTGCCGGAAGAACCTCGCCAGGTCCGCGACGTGGATTGTCGACCAGTGCTGCTCTCCGGTGCCGAGCATGATCAGGTTGCCGTCGTCGTCTCGGGGTGAGTTGAGAACGAGGCCGGGGATTCCTCCGCCGCCGTCGCCGTAGGCGGTGCTGGAGATGATCACGACTCCGCGCATTTCTGGGGCGTCGAGGATCCGGCGTTCGATCGGCTCCTTCCATGCCACCATCGCCGGCGCGTTGTATGGCGACTCCTCGCTGATCGAGGTGTTGTCGCCGTAAACCCAGAGGCCGCCGATCTGGATGTAGGGCTTGCCGGTGCCGGCGAATCCCTCGATCACCGCGTCGACCACCGCGGTGTCCAGGTTTGCGCTGGTCTCGTCACCCGGACTGGCGGTGTGGATCGCCCCGTCAGCCTCCCTTAGCAGGCCCACGACGGCCGCGCGGTCGTAGAGGTCGATCACGGCCGGGATGGCCCCGATGGCCTCGACGCTGTCGGCTTGCTCTTCGCTGCGGACAACTGCCGTCACGTCATGGCCATGTGCTTGCAGTTCGGTTAGTACGTGCGATCCGATGAATCCGGTTGCGCCGGTGAGTGCGACTTTCATGGCTCGAGTGCCTCCTGGTTGGTGGTATGCGATCCGCTTCTGCGCCCACTCTGGTTGGGGGGCGAGAGCCGGCACCGGAGGATGTCCGGATCGTCGTGGAACTTTGGCGGCGGTCTCCACGTGTGATTGACAGTCAGACAGTAACGGCTTCTGTCACCTGAGTGTGAGTGACGGTGGTCGAGGGTCGGCTGGGCTGGTCCGGGCGGCGTGACGCTCGATCGCGATCACGAGTGTGGCTAGGTCGCGGTAGCCGATGATCCGCCGGAACTGCTCCTCGGCGACGAGCATGCCGGCGGCGGTCCAGCGCTTTCGCATGTCGCCGTTCTGCCAGCGCTTGACGTTGCGCTGGGTGTGGCGGACGATCTCGATCATCGACTCGCACGGGTTGGTCGAACACAGCGTCTTGGCGAGCTGCCCGGTGATCCCGAGCCGCATCAGCGTCAGCGTCTCCGAGAGGCCCTCCCGCAGCGAGCCGGCGGCATCGGGCCAGGTACGGTCGAGCTCGGAGGCGAGTCGCTCGAGCCGCTCCTGGGCGAGGTCGGCGTCCGTGAGCGCCCACGCCCCGCGGATCTTGGCCAGGACCTGCGGGCGGTCGCGCTCGGGGAGCAGGTCAGTGACATTTCTCTCCTTATGGCGGTGACACCGATGCACCAGCGCGTGCTCGCCGAACACGTCCTTGATCGCCCGGCGCAGGGCTTTCCCGCCGTCAATGACGAACAGGATCGCCTGCTCGGGATCGAGGCCCCGGTCGACCAGATCCGCCAGCAGCGAGCGAGCCAGGGTGGCGTTCTCGGTCGAGCCCTCCCAGAGCCCCAGCGGGATCTTGACGCCGTCGGTGCTGATCCCGAGTGCCACGACGTGCGTGCGGTCGGCGATCTCGATCCCGTCGATCATCATCACCGCGAGGCGCACGTCGTCCAGCCGGCGGCCCATCAGCGCCTCCAGAGCAGTCCGGGTCCGCTCGATGAACAGCTCCGACACCGTGCTCTTGCCCGTCGAGCGTGACTCCCGCTCGACCTCCTCCCCGACCGGCTCGCCGACGCCCGCGTACCTGCGCGTGGACACGCCCGCCAGCATCCGGTCCATCACCACGACGGTCAGTGGATCCCGGTCGGCGAAGTACTCATACGTCCCCACGGGCAGCTCGCGCTCATCATCCGCCGTGCGGATCCTCGGCCGGCTGACCTCGACCCGCCGGCCGCCCAACGTCATCGACCCGCGCTCATGACCGTGGCGCTTGGCCGTCCGATCCGGGTTGTGCCTGCCCTTCGGGCCGACGACCTCGCAGACCTCGGCTTCCATCAGCTCATGCACCACGCACAGCCCGAGCCCAACGCTCAGCGCCAACAGCCCCTCCCGCGCGACGCCCACCAGCTCGCCGAGCGCCTCCTGAATCCCCGCTGGGAGCGGCCTCTCCAGCGCCTCCGCGGGCGTGACGACCTGCGGGCCGGATACCTTCTTCATGGCGGATCCTCCTGTCCTCTCGGACCTAGGTTTAGACGCCCCGAACGCTCCCAACCGGAGCGGACGGGACAGGAGGACCGCCACTCAAATTTCTACGAGAACTCGGACAACCTCCCGGCACCGCGCGATGCGAGTCTGTTGATGCGCCAACGATCGTGGCGCCGCTGGCCGACGATCGAATCCCTGAAGTCCTTAGTCGCGCCCGGAGTCTCGGCGATCGTCACAGAGGGTGAGACGGCGTCCCGCTTGATCGCGCGATTACCCCCCGTCCTGCGTAATACGCGATCACTCCTCGGCGTGACGGCGATGGTGCTCGGCGGCATGCCAACTGGGTCACGGACTACGGGTTTCTGGGATTCGATCGGAAGGCTGCCGCGCTGAAGATGACGGCCCATGCGAACGGTGGCCCTCACCAGCAGCCGAGCGCCCAACCCGAGCACAGAAAGAAGACACAAGGTCTGGTGATGAGTTCGTTTGCTCCACAGCGACCGGGCGTAAGCTCGATGCGCAGCGAAAGCGGGCTTGCAGTACCGGCGGCTCTGGCGCGCCGGCACGGCTCCGGCTTTTGGGCCGTGGCGTTCGCCTTCCTGATCGTGATGGCGTTTGCGACGCTGCCAAGTCCGCTTTACGGGCTGTATCGCGCGCGAGATCACCTGTCGGCTTTCACGGTGACCGTGGTGTACGCGATCTTCGCAGCAGGGACGATCGCCGCGTTGCTGCGGGTACAGTCGATCGCCGCGCGCGTCGGGCGCCGGGGCGTGATGCTCGGTGCGGTGGCGACGATGATGACGGGGGCGGCGTTGCTCGCGGCCTGGAAGACCCTGCCGGTGCTGCTCGTCGGACGGCTGCTCACGGGGGTGGCGGTCGGGCTGGCTGCGGGCACCGCGATCACGTACCTGATCGAGCTGCGTGTCCGCAGGGATCCGAACGCGTCGCCGGCCCGTGCCCGGAACATCGGGACGTCAGTGAACGTCGGCGCACTTGGCGTCGGCCCCCTGGTTGCCGGCTGTCTGGCGCAGTGGGCTGGGTTACCGTTGACCTTGCCGTACCTTGTCTTCGTCGCGCTTGGAGCGATCGCTCTGATCGGCCTGGCGAACACGCCCGAAACAGGCGCGCCGGGTCCTCGGACAACGATGGAGCGTCAGGCGGCTGGTTCGCCAGCGTCGGCCCGGATCCCAATTCCCGCGGCGGCGGCGACCGCCGCAGCCTTCGCCGCGGGCGGACTGTTCGCCGGTCTGTCCGGGCTGTTCCTCGCTACCACGCTCCACCATCCCTCACACGCCCTGGCTGGCGCGTCGCTGTTCGTGGTGTATTCCGCAGGGGTGATGTCTCAGTTGGCAACGGCAGACTGCAAGCGTCGCGCGTACTCGCTCTCGGCACGATCTCCATGCTGATGGGACTCGCGCTACTCGTTACCGCTGTGCGGCTTTCGACACCAAGCCTCACGCTGTTTCTGGTCGGCGGTGCCTTGATCGGCGCGGCGGAGGTGCTGTCTTTAAGGGGACTACCGGGATCGTGCTCGAGGCAGCCGGACCCGAAAATCGCCTCGCGATGACATCGGCCTTGCTGATCGCTCTGTTTGTGGGCTCTCGATTCCCGTGATCGGAGCCGGAGTCGCGCTCGACCGGGCGAAACCGCACCCGACACGGTCCTCGGCTTTGCGATCCTCGTCGGGTTCTGTGTTGCCGCTTCAGGTTGGGCGCTGCTCGGACGCCGGCCTAGAAGCTCGCGGCAAGCGCCATAGCCGAGCGAGACCCCGCCTCGCGTTGGCTGCAATCTCCTTCGACCGTCACCCCGATCCCGAGAGGCCGTCCCTCGGTTCAGCTATCGCAGGCGGTTGGCGAGCTGCGTGCGTGACTTGACGTCGAGCTTGCGGAACGCCTTGCGTAGGTGGTACCCGACCGTGCTCGGGCTGATGAAGAGCTGAGCTGCGATCTCCCTGTTGGTGCTCCCTGCGCCGCGAGCCGCGAGACCTGTGACTCCTGCGGGTGAGCCGGTCCAGCGTCTCCACGTTCCGCTTCGAGCGCGCTTGACGGTCGCCTGCAGCTCGACCGCGCGCGCTCGGCAAACGCCTCCATTCCGAAGTGGGTGAACATCTCGTCACGATCCTCAGCTCCTTGCGAGCGTCCAGGCGACGACGCTGGCGTCGAGCCACTCGCCGTAAACGAGGTGCGCACGGGCCAGATCGATCGCGACGCGCGTCGCCCAGTCGCTCGATCGCCTCGGCGTAGAGGTCATCGGCGCGCCGTCATCGACCAGCAGCGCGTGCGAGCGAGCGGCGATCCCCAGCGCCCGATCCGTTCCGCTCGCCCGGCTCCGATCGGTCAGACGCCATCGGTCCCCGCGGCGAGTTCTGGCGCCCCGGCTCGTACGGCTGCCTCGATCAGCTCGGGCATCGTCCAGCCCACGGGGACCAGCTCGTGTGACCGACCACCCGGCGCGCCGCCGCCAGCGCCTCCGGGTAACGTCCGAGCCCGTTGTAGAGCACGGACTCCGCCCATCCATGAACGACAGCCCCGCGCCCTCTCCGCGCTCGGTCATCTCGGCGCGAGCCGTGTCGATGGAGCGTCGGCGTCGGCCTCGCCGCTGGCATTGCGACCAGTCCCGCCCGTGGTAGGGAGCTAGGGGGCTTCCGGTCAGCTCCGTTGCCTCCTGGACGGCGTCGTGGAGACGCCGCCAATCGCAGCTCGCCCGCGAAGACATGCAGTTGGCAGCGGTGGCTGAGGGCGAACGGGAGCTCG